>NZ_JBFNXN010000001.1:0-2280000 GCF_040813665.1 Pseudomonas sp. TE50-2
CTGGGCCGCAGAGCGGCCCCTATTGCTTAACTGACAGGCATTGCGCCACCGCCCTGCTTTCAGAGATCCAGGGCGCCCCTGAGCAAGGCGTTGAGCATCCCCGCCACATCATCCCCCTGCTCGTCCAGCACACGCAGCGGGATGCCCTGCAACTCCGCTTGCGAACCCGCCACCCCAGTCAGGGCCAGCGGGCAGGCAATCTCCATCTGCAACGCGCGCAGTCGCCTGGCCAGGCCGGCGTGCACCGGCCCCTGCACCGCGATCACCAGCGCCGCCGGCTGGGTCGCTGCGCACACCAGGGGAAGTTCCTCCAGCGGCTGCCCGCAGCCGAGCACGTCGACGCGCTGTTGCTCGGCGCTCAGCAGCAGGCCGGTACACAGCAACGGCAGTTCGGCATGCCCCTCGGTACCGGCCAGCAGCACCCTTGGCGCGTCGGCCTGGTTCATCTGCAGGCGCAGTAGCAGCCGGGCGCGCAGGAAGGTGTCGAGGAACAACCATTGGCTGCGTTCCCCGAAAGCCCTGCCCGCCGCCATGTCCTGCCACACCGGCAGCAGCACCTCACGCAGCACGGTGGCCTTGGGCAGGAGCGTGAACAGCTGGCCATGGACGCCTTCCAGCGCTCGTGCATCGAATGCCATCGCGGCCCGTTTCACGGTGGCGCGCCAGTCGTGGAAGGCCGAGTCCTGTTGCACGGGCGCCTGGCGCTGGGCGGCGAGCAGTTCGCCGACCTTGCTGATCGGCAGGCCGTTGGCTGTCCAGTGCAGGATGTCGCGGATACGCTGCACGTCGCCGGGCGTGTACAGGCGATGGCCGCCATCGGTGCGCTGCGGGCGAATCAGCCCGTGACGCCGCTCCCAGGCGCGCAAGGTCACCGGATTGATGCCGGTCAGGCTGACCACGTCGCGCATGGGCAGTAAATCGGGTGAGGTGGCTTCGGTCATCACGAGGGTTCGTCGCAGAGGTGACACATTCTAAACCCATAGGCTCTTTCTGCGGGGAGCGCAGGTAGGCCATTATGTAGCGAATCGCGCCGGCGCTTCGCACAGTACCGGCTTACCGTTCAGGCTTTTTACGGGTGGCCGCAATGATCGACGCAAAACTCCTGCAACTGATGGTCGAGCACTCCAACGATGGCATCGTCGTCGCCGAGCAGGAAGGCCACGACAGCATCCTGATCTACGCCAACCCCGCCTTCGAGCGCCTCACCGGCTACTGCGCGGACGATATCCTCTACCAGGACTGCCGCTTTCTCCAGGGTCAGGATCAGCAGCAGCCGGGTATCGCCGCGATCCGCGAGGCGATCCGCGCGGGCCAGCCCTGCCGCCAGGTGCTGCGCAACTATCGCCAGGACGGCAGCCTGTTCTGGAATGAACTGTCCATCACCCCTGTACATAACGAGGCGGACCAGCTGACCTACTACATCGGCATCCAGCACGACGTTTCGGCACAGGTGGCCGCCGAGCAACGGGTGCGTGAGCTGGAAGCCGAGGTCGCCGCCCTGCGTCGTCAACTGGAGGCGGCCGGGCGCTGAGCAAAATATCTGTACAAGAGCGTTGACTTGTACAGATTTAATCGTAGGCTTCCAATATACCTGTACAGAAATACCAAGTTGTACAGGATTGCCCGGAGCCGAGCATGTCAACGTACCTGCAGCAATTCGCCGAGCGTTTCGCCCAGCTCGATGGGGACCGCCTCGATGCGCTGGAAAACCTGTACAGCGAAGACATCACGTTCCGCGACCCTCTGCATCGGATCGATGGGCTGAAGGACCTGAGGGCCTACTTCGCCCAGCTGTACGCCAACGCCCATGACATCCGCTATGTCTTCGCCGGTGCCGACGAGGTGATACCCGGGCAGGGCTACCTGCGCTGGACCCTACAGTTTCGTCACCCGCGGCTGGCCGGCGGTCGCCCGGTTTCCCTGCAAGGTTGCAGCTACCTGCACTGGCGGGACCGGGTGTATTTCCACCAGGATTTCTTCGACGCCGGCGCCCTGCTCTACGAGCATATTCCGCTGATGGGCGGGGCGATTCGCTGGCTCAAGGGGCGGTTGGCATGAGCCGCTGCTGGTTGACCGGTGCCAGCAGCGGCATCGGCGCGGAGCTCGCGCAGTGTCTGCTGGAGCAAAGTCACCAGGTTGCCCTGGGCGGGCGCCGGACCGAGCAACTGGTGCCGTTCGCCGAGCGCTTTCCCGGGCAGGTGCTGCTGGCCAATGGCGATCTGGACGATCCGGCGCAGGTCGCGCAGATAGCAGACCGCATTCGCCAGGCCTGGGGCGCCCTGGACATGGCGATCTTCAACGCCGGTACCTGCGAATACCTGGAGCCCGGGCACTTCGACCCGGCGCTGGTCGAGCGCGTGATGCGCACCAACCTGCTGGGCCTCAGTCATTGCCTGGCGGTCGCCCTGCCCCTGCTGCGAGCCGGCGCACGTCCTCACCTGGTGGTGATGGGCAGCTCGGTGACCTGGCTGGCCCTGCCACGGGCCGGTGCCTATGGCGCGTCCAAGGCCGCCGTGCGCTACCTGGTGGAATCGCAGCGCATCGACCTGGCGCAAGCCGGCATCGACGTCACGCTGGTCAATCCAGGCTTCGTCGACACGCCGTTGACCCGGCGCAACGATTTCCCGATGCCGCAGCTGTGGTCGGCCCAGCGCGCCGCCCGGCATATCGCCAGGCGGCTGCCGCGCCGGCCGTTGGAAATCAACTTCCCGAGCCTGTTCACCTGGGGATTGCGCCTGCTCGGGGCGCTGCCGGCGCGGGCGCGCCTGGCATTGGGCCGGCGTCTGGCACGCCGGGAAGCGGACTGAGCAACCATGCGTATAGCCATCATCGGCAGCGGCATCGCCGGCCTGACCTGCGCCTACCTGCTGTCGCGCAAGCACGAAGTGACGGTATTCGAGGCCGCCGGCTGGGTCGGTGGCCACACCCACACCGTCGACGTGCTGTGGCGCGGTGAGCGGCATGCCATCGACACGGGGTTCATCGTCTTCAACGACTGGACCTACCCGCATTTCATCCGTTTGCTCGAAGAGCTCGGGGTCGCCTCGCAGCCGACCCAGATGAGTTTCTCCGTGCATGATCCGCGCAGTGGCCTGGAATACAACGGGCACGACCTGAACACATTGTTCGCCCAGCGCCGCAACCTGCTGTCGCCGGGCTTCTGGGGCATGCTGCGCGATATCCTGCGCTTCAACCGGCAGGCCCTTGCCGACCTCGAACAACAGCGTATCGACGCCACCACCACCTTGGGCGCGTACCTTCACGAGCGCGGTTACGGCCCGCGTTTCATCGAGCATTACATCGTGCCCATGGGCTCGGCGATCTGGTCGATGTCCCGTGCCGACATGCTCGGCTTCCCGCTGGCGTTCTTCGTGCGCTTCTGTCGCAACCACGGCTTGCTGTCGGTGAACCAACGCCCGCAGTGGCGTGTCGTCGCGGGCGGTTCACGCAGTTATGTCGCCCCGCTGTGCCGCCCCTTCGCCGAACGCATCCGCCTTGACTGCAAGGTGCACCGGGTCGGCCGCGACGAAGGGGGTGTCACCCTGGTCAGCGACGCCGGCACCGAGCGCTTCGACAACGTGGTGTTCGCCTGCCACAGCGACCAGGCCCTGGCACTGCTGGAAGCGCCGAGCGTGCACGAGCGCTCGGTGCTGGGTGCCATCGGCTATGCCGACAACGACGTGGTGCTGCACACCGATACCCGCCTGCTGCCACGCCGCCGCAACGCCTGGGCCAGCTGGAACTACCGCCTGGGCGGCCCCGAGCAGGCGCCGGCCGCAGTGACCTACAACATGAACATCCTGCAGGGCCTCCAGGCGACGACGACCTTCTGCGTCAGCCTGAACCAGACCGCGCTGATCGACCCTGCGCAGATCCTCGCTCGCTTCAGCTACGCCCACCCGCAGTACAGCCTGGCGGCATCCGCCGCGCAGGCCCGGCAGACACAACTGCAAGGCCAACAGCACAGCTACTTCTGCGGCGCCTACTGGGGCAACGGCTTCCACGAGGACGGCGTGGTCAGCGCGTTGCAGGTGGCCAGGCATTTTGGAGAGCAGCTGTGAACAGTGGCCTTTGCCTGGGCTGGCTCAGTCATCGGCGCCTGAGTCCGCGGCCCCATGCCTTCCGTTACCGGATCGGCCTGTTCTACCTGGATCTGGACGAACAAGCCTGGCTGATGGGCCTGTCGCGCTGGCTGGGGCGTTGGCGCCTGGCCCCGCTGTGCTGGCGGGAAACCGACTACCTGCCGACGCTCACCCGCAACGGCCAGCCGCTGGCCCAGGCCGCGCGCCTGCTGGTGCGTCAGGCCATGGGGCAAATGCCCGACGGGCCGGTGCACCTGCTGACCCAGCTGCGCTGCTGGGGACTGTCGTTCAATCCGGTGAGCTTCTACTTCTGCCATGACCGCGACGGGCGCCTGGCGGCGATCCTGCTGGAGGTGCGCAACACCCCGTGGCGCCAGCGCTTCCACTATGTGCTGCCGGTGCAAGGCGACCCGGCGAAAACCTTCGCCATGACCAAGCGCTTTCATGTGTCTCCGTTCATGCCCTTGGACATGGACTATCGCGTGCGCTTTCACCTGGACCAGGCACAGGTGCGCATCCACATGGAGAACTGGCAAGGCGGCCAGAAAGTGTTCGAGGCCGACCTGGCCCTGAAGCGCCGGCCGCTGGATCGCAAGGCCGTGCGCGACTACGTGCTGGCCTTCCCCTGGATCAGCCTGCACACCGTCTCGGCCATCTACTGGCAAGCCCTGCGCCTGTTCATCAAACGCACGCCCATCCACGACCACACCGCCAGCCGGGGCAACCTGGCGCTCGGCCATCCTTGCGAGGACCCCGATCATGTCGACTCCCACCCTGAGCGTTAGCAAGTCCGCGGGCCTGGCGCCATTGCTCGGCGGCTTGGCGCGCAAGGCCGTGCTCGCCCAGCTGGGCAAGCTGCGCCATGGCCATCTGCGCCTGCTTTGCCACGGTCGGCAGTGGGCGTTCGGCGACCCCGGCAGCGCGCTGCAGGCCGAGGTGGAGATACTCGATGACGCCACCTGGAGCCTGGTCGCCGGCAATGGCTCGATCGGCGCGGGCGAAGCCTACATCCATGGTTACTGGCGCAGCCCGGACCTGGCGTTGGTCACCCGCCTGTTCGTGGCCAACCTCGATGTGCTCGACGCCCTCGAGGGTGGCCTGGCCCGCCTGGGCCGCCCTGCCCTGCGGCTGCTGCACCGGCTCAACCGCAACAACCGGCGTGGCGCGCGTCGCAACATCCTGGCCCATTACGACCTGGGCAATACCCTGTTCGAGCAACTGCTGGACCCGACCATGATGTACTCGGCCGCGCAGTTCGAGCATCCTGGACAATCCCTGGAGCAAGCGCAGCGGCGCAAGCTGGAGCGCATCTGCCAGAAGCTCGAGCTAAGCCCGCAGGACCACCTGCTGGAAATCGGCTGCGGCTGGGGCAGCCTGGCGATCCACGCCGCCACCCGCCACGGCTGCCGGGTGACCACCACGACCCTGTCGCAAGCGCAGTACACCTACACCCTGCAACGAGTGAAGGCCCTTGGCCTGGAGCAGCAGGTAACAGTGCTGTGCGATGACTACCGCGACCTGACGGGCACGTTCGACAAGCTGGTCTCCATCGAGATGATCGAAGCGGTGGGCCACCGCTACCTGCCGGTGTACTTCCGCCAGTGCGCGTCACTGCTCAAGCCCGACGGGCTGATGTTGCTGCAGGCCATCACCATTCGCGACCAGCGCTATGCCCAGTCGCGGCGCTCGGTGGATTTCATCCAGCGCTACATCTTCCCCGGCGGCGCCCTGCCTTCGCTTAGCGTGTTGCTGGACACCGCCAGCCGCCGCACCGCGCTCAACCTCGTGCACCTGGAAGATTTCGGCGCCGACTACGCGCTGACCCTGCGGCACTGGCGCGACAACCTGCGCCAGGGGCGCAGCACATTGGCTGCACTGGGCTACGACGAGACGTTCCAGCGCCTGTGGGAGTTCTATCTGTGCTACTGCCAGGGTGGCTTTGAGGAACGGGCCATCGGTGTGGCGCAACTGCTGTGGGCCGCGCCCCAGGCGCGGCGGGCGCCGTTGCCCGGGCAATGACGATGCCTTCTGGCTGGCTGATCGCTAACGCGCTGTGGCTGCAGGTCGGCTGGTGGGCTTGTGTGCTGGGCGCGACGGTCCCGTCGCTATTACTGCTGGTGCCGCTGGGGCTGGCCGTACACCTCAAACTGTGCCCGGCCCGCGGCGCCGAAGTCGGCGCACTGTTACGCGTGACCTTGGCCGGCTGCATGCTGGATGGCCTGCTGGGAGTGATCGGTTTGTTTCGTTTCGAGGCATGGCCACTGCCCTTGTGGCTGGCGTTGCTGTGGCTGGTGCTGGCCAGCGGCTTGCGCCACAGCCTGGCATGGGCGGGGTGGCCGTTTTGGCGCGGTGCGGCGGTCGGTGCGCTGGGTGGGCCGCTGGCGTACGTGGGCGGTGCCAGGCTGGCCGATGTCGCCTTGCCCCTGGGGCCCGTGGTCACGGGTTTGCTGCTGGTGCCGGTCTGGGCCCTGGCCCTGCCCTTGCTGGTGCGCCTCGCGGTGCGTCGTTGAGCGCCTGCGGAATCACGGCGCACGCTCCGGCAGGCGCCGGAAGAACAGGGTGATCTGGCCGATCTCCACGCCCAGCTTGCTCATCCGCGAGCGGTTGATCAGGGTGTCGTCGTCCATCAGATACATCCAGTCGTCCAGGTCCACTTGCCAGTGTCGCCCGTCGATCGGCAGGTCCACTTGGTAACGCCAGCGCAGCGCATTGCCGGCCACCTCGCCGCGGGCCTCACCGATCACGTCGCCCGCGGTGCCACGCCAGCGTCCAGGGCCATCGGGCACCAGCGTCCAGGTGCGCTGCTGTCGGGTACCGTCGCTGTAGAGAAACTGCTCGTCGAGGATCAGCCGCTCACCATCGCGGCGGCTGTCGATTCGCACATGGAAACGCTTCACCACCTCGCCGGAACGCTTCTGGAACATGCCCCAGGCCTCTACCGGACGTGAGAAGAAAGCCGCCAGGTCCAGCTTGGGTTGCTCGCCGGCGTAGTGCTCGACGCCGACGTTGCCGCAGCTGCCCAGCAACAGGCACCCGGCCAACAACAATGCTTTGTACATGTTCAGTGTCCTCGATTGTTGCCGGCCAGGCCGAGCAGGCGCTGACGCAGTTGCGGATCCCGGGCCCGCGGGTCCAGCCAGATGGCGAAGAAGGCCTGGGCAAAGGCCACGTCGGCCACTTCATGGCGCAGCCGGCCATCGATGTAGAAGCGGCAGCCCTTTTGCGGGAGATACACCCCCGTGATGCGCATACCGGGACGCACATCCACGAATGCCGCTTGCATCTCACGGGACCAGACGTCGAGCTGTTGCGCCGTGACGCTGCCGGCGCCAAGACGGCGCATCTCCTCCACGCTGGCCTTGACCAGCGTTTCGCGGGACAACGACCGGTGGTAGGTCAGCTCCAGGGCGAATGGCCGGCTCCAGTCCAGTACCGGTCCGTCGGCCCACAACCGGGCGCTGTACAGGCGCAGGCCGAACCAGGTGAACTCGCCTTCACCCAGACGTTGCGCCGCCGGAAGCGTGGCTCGCCAGTCCGCGCCGACCGAGGTGAGCGACATCAGCAGCAGGCAGAAGCAGGCCAATCGTCCGGTGGAAACCATGACAAACCTGTACAGAAAACAAATTCTGTACAAGATTATGGTTTTGTACAGATAAATTCCAATGCTGTATAGAAATTAAGGGCAGCTCGATTCATAGCAGGGAGCACCTGCTGTTGGCACACGGACAGCATCGAACTCAAACGGCTCAATCCCGCGTCGACAGTCCTTGCCTTGCACCCCGGGACTACCGACACCCAGCTCTCGCGCCCCTTCCAGGGCAATGTGCCAATCGACAAACTGTTCGCGCCGTTTGCCGCCCGTTGCATCCTCGAACTTGTCGGCCGGCACGGACCATCACAGACCGGTACCTTCTGGGCCTGGGATGGCAGGCCGATTCCCTGGTGACTCGCAGGCTTGTCAGGGATGGGGCGCAACGGCGCTGGACACTGGGTCAAGGAAGATCAGTTGCAATGGCTCCGCCAGCAGCTGTCCAGCCTGCTCGGCAAAACGTTGAAAGTGTTCGGTAGCCAGGTGGGTGTCCAGGGCCTGTTGATGGTCGAACGCTTCGCGCATGTAAAACGTCCCGGGCTCATCGCTGCGCTCGAACAACATGTAGTCACGGTTGCCGGGCTCGGCCCGGGTCGGCTCGATCAGGGCCAGCAAGGCCTCTTTCAGGGCTGCTGCCTGGTCTGGCTTGGCCTTGAGGATGGCAAGGGAAACGAGGGGAAGGTCTTGTTTGTTCACGTCAAGCTCCTGGTCAGTTGATTGCCAGCCAGTCTGGCGTGCCCGGCGCCTGGGAAAAACCGACTGTGCGCGTGAACACTTTCCTTACAACAGTGAAAATGCCCGGTCTCGATTCACGCCTGCCCTGCTTCCTTCTGTTCCTGGAGGCGATAGCGAGACAGCGAAACACCGGTTTGCCGCTTGAAGTAGCGACACAGGTAGGAGGCATCGACAAAGTTCAGCTCGTCGGCGATCTGGCCGATCGCCAGATTGCTGTAGGAAAGCAGTGCCTTGATTTCCTGGGTCACCTGCCGATCTATCAGGCCTTTGGCGGTGTCGTTGAAAAACGCTTTGGTCAGCTGTGACAAGTAGAACGGCGTAATGCTCAGCGCGTCGGCATAGAACTTCACATCCCGGTGCCTGGTGCAGTGCTTGCCGACCAAGTCCCAAAATTGCCAACTGAGCATTTCCTTGCGGCTGAACGCCCTGCTGCCTTTGTATGTAGCTGGAAGCTGTTCGGCAATCTTCAGGAAAAGGTTCTGCAGTTGGTTGCGCAGCATGACGTGCCGGTAAGTCGGGCAGCACTTCACGATATCCCGCATCTGCGCCAGCCATCCTTCTATCAACGACCTGTCATCACTGGCCGGGACGCAATGTGGATGTTCATGCAAGAAGATGAACAGGGGGTTGGGCAGTTGGTAGGCGACCTCCGCCGCGAAACCTTTTGGCATCAGGCAAAAAAATACCTTGAATCCGCGTGAGCGACGTTTGAGCAAGGCAATGGTGTCTTCGGCCAGCAGCAGCACATCACCGCGCCGGAGCGCATGCTCCTTGAAGTTGAGCGTGAAGCGGGCGCTCCCGGACAGGCAGACCAGCAGCGTCAGATAGGCGTGGCCGAAGGAGAGTGGCACTCCCAGCCCTTCGGCCAGGGTGGTATCACCCATGTGCGGTGGGTCGTCAGCAGTAAAAAGTTGCGGAATATGCTGCATTGCCTCTAGATGCCAGGACCTGAAACGGGATAAATCCTATCACCCATCGGTCATCTAGTTTCGAAAAGTACCGAAATCACCGAGGTACTGATGTGTACCGAACCGGCCTTCCTCCCTACTCTCTGCTCCCCACTTGATCAGCCAACAGAGAACATGAGATGAGCCTGGAAACAACCCGACTGCTGCTGCGCCCTTGGCGGGACACCGACGCTGCGGATCTGTACGAATTCGCCAAGGACCAGCGAGTCGGTCCCATCGCCGGTTGGCCCCAGCACACCAGTGTGGAAAACAGTGCCGAGATCATTCGCACGGTCTTCAATCACCCTGAGGTCTATGCCGTCGAGTTGAGGGAAAATCGCCGTGCGGTAGGGTGCGTCGGTATCCTTATCGGTGGCGATAGCAACTTCGAGATCAGTGCGCAGGAAGGCGAAATCGCCTACTGGATCGGAGTACCGTACTGGGGCCAGGGCCTGATTCCCGAAGCCGTGCGGGAAGTGATGCGACACGCCTTCGAAACCCTGAAGCTCAAAGCGCTGTGGTGTGGTTACTTTGCCAACAACAGCCAGTCCTTTGTCGCGCAGTCGAAGTGTGGTTTCCGCCATCACCATACTGAAGAGAACAAGTACAACCCGTTCCTCCAGGACTACCGCACAGAGCACATCAGCCGCATTAGCTATGACCAGTGGCTCGAGCATGCGAAAGAAGGCACGTTTCGAAGCTCGTTAATCTAACAGGCTACGGATCTCTGATACCAACGCCTGCGTTGCCTGTTCAAGGGTTCCTTCATTGCGACATAAAACCCACCCTTGATCGGCAACCACTCGCTCGAACGCTTGGGTGCACGCGACATGCTCTTCCAGTGCGTGCATCACCGTGCTGCTCAAGCCGCGCGACCGCGCCGCTGCCCTGCTCCACGAGACTTCGGGATCGGTGACAACGCCCACATGCAGATCCGGCACCCGCACGTCGCGTTCGATGTTCAACCGCAGGATCTCGGCAAACGGCACCAGCCGGCGAAACGCCGCATCGGACGGGTACCAGCGATCGATCAGGATGATGCTGTCCGTCGGCTGCTTGGCCAGCACGTGCCGGGAAATCCAGGCACGGCTGTCCGCCAGGCGCTCACAAACCTTCATTTCCAGGTCCCGGCAGGGATTCCTGACGAACTGGTTGACCAGGACCATGGTTTCGCCCCGGTAGGGATCGCTTTTCTTCTCGCAGATGCGGATCACCTTCCTGTTGTCCGCCCTCAGCGCTTTGGTGACGGCTTCCAGCAGCGTGGTCTTGCCGGTGCCCTTGGGGCCATCCAGGGAAATGAACAGCGAACGACTCATGCTTCACACAACGGTTGAATTCCTTCACGAACAGTCAATGAACCAGGCTCGGTCACATCAGGCAGTAGAACTCACTGACCTCTGCGACGATCTCCCGGGCGGCATTGTACAGCCTCGCCTCGGGTGTCAGGGCCATGGAGCGGGCTTCCAGCACATAGCGCTGGCCGGCCTGGAAATGGGCGTAATCGAGGGTGAGGTAGCATTGGCGAACGGTGGTACCGCCCAGCATGCTCATGCCTCCTCCGCCGTTCGTTTCATAGTCGAAGCGCACCACCAGTTCGTGGCTGCCAGGGCTGACCTGGAAGAAACGGCCTTCGTCCAGGCGTTGCTTGTCCAGGCGTTCGGCCAACAGGACGCGGTCATTGGGGAATGGCAGCGACAGGTCGACCCAGGCCATCTGCGGGTTGGCGGCTGGCAGTGGGGTTTGGCAGCCTGGGATGGCGGTGATCAGTAACAGCAGTAGCAGCCGGCGCATGGTGGCGGTTCCTTCGGGGAATGGATTAAGGATAGCGCCCTAGCCGATGAAGCATGCGCTCACCTGCTCACCCCTGTCATCCGCCATTGCCCGTCCCCACTTGAAGCGGGTATTCCTGGCCCATCAACCTGCCCTTGCCATACCAGACAATTCCGCCCTGACTCAGTACCAGTCCGTTGGGGCCAAACTCGAAGACACTGCCAGTAGAGCTGTTGAAGACGAAGCGACTGTCATCCATCTGCATCAGCCTGTAGTGGGTGTTGGCAGGAGGCAGTTGTTCCTTGATGCGTTGCAGGTAAGTCGGCGCCAGGCGAGTAAACAATTCTGCAGCCTGGGCACGAAATTGCGGGATCGTCTGACCTGGGCTGCGCTGAAGCTCCACGGCGATCAAGGCGAAGATATCGGCGTTGGCACGGGCCACGGCCAACTTGATCGACAGTGCCGAAGTCAGCAAGGCGTTGTCGATCTGCAGCGCTGACTTCTCGGGTTGTCCGATGGCCGCCGGTACCGTGACGGGGCGCATGAACTCGGCCACGTTGACCGCCGACAGCGCGGTGATCGCCAGGTACGCGGCACAGGCAGAGGCTTGTCCAGGCTGATCGCCGTTGACCAACAGCGAGAAGGGACTGCCCTGGCGAGGCAGTGACTGTGCATCGATCCCCTGCTGCTTGAGCAACGCGTTGACCTGCTCCTGTCTGACTTCGCCTCGGGCCAAGGCGCAAAGTTGCTCCATCATTAGAGCCTTGCGCGGCTCGTCGAACCTGGGCGATAGCTGGAAAATGGCATCCTGGATCACCGGTAACGCCGGAATGCGAAGCGAAACACGGGGGGTAGCGGTCGACCTGTCAGCCACGAACCTGTCGTAACCGGCCAGCGCCAGCAGCACGATGACAACGGCAACGAAACTGGACTTCATATTCATGATAATCGCCTTCAGAAGTTGAATTGAGACGTGTGCAAGCCCGATCGACGGGTTACCACTGATAACCGACACCCACTGCCACCCCGACTTTGCGTTGGGTGTCGGTGCTGCCCTGCAGCTTGGTCACCCACCTGCCGTTGCTGGACATGTGCGACACACCGAACGCCAGTGACGCTTGGCCTCGGTAGCTGCTTACCGCCGCCACCGTCATACTCGAGCCTGGAGAGTAGGATTGCGGCAGGCTGGCCATGGCCATCGCCCCGGCAATCCCCGCACTGAGAATCTCGTCCTGCTGCTTGAGGTCGTTCTTCAGCTCCATGTAGCGCTGGTCGGTGTAGGCGTTGGCGCCACTGGTGATGTCCGCCACGGATGCGCTCAGCTGATCGAGGTTGACTGCATCCGTGCCGCGAGTGCCGGCCGCGACGTTGGTGATCTGACGTTCGTCTCCCACACTGCCGACCGAGACGCTGTTTTCGCGGTCCGCCACCGCGTTCGTGCCCAGTGCCGTGGCATTTCTGGCCGACGCCCTGGCCCCGTTGCCCACCGCCACGGCGTTTTCCGCGAGGGCCTGGGACCGGGTGCCGAGCGCCGCGCTGTTCTTGCCCGAAGCCACTGCCTGCGCACCACCGGCGACTGCATCGACACCCGCTGCCTTCGGCTTGGCAGGCGCGCCGGTGTTGTTCACCTGGAACATCCCGTCGGTACCGTTCTGGAGGCTGGCGACATCGTTTGCCACGGCGGTGATGCGGCCATCCTGCTGTCCCGCACTCACACTCAGGTTGGCGATCGAGTCATCCGTGTATTTGTTGGCTTGTGCGACCGCGCCGTCGAGCTGGCGCACGTTGACCGCGTCATTGGCGTTCCTGCCGTCGGCGACGTTGCTGACCGTCCGGGTTTCACCGTTGGCAGCGTTGCCCACCGAAACCGTGCCCGAGGTCACATTGCTGGCCCCCGAATAGACGCCGCTGTAGGTTTCAGCGCCGCGCCCGCCATCGCTGGAGCCGCTGCCAAGGGCAACACTGCCATCGGCTGAAGTGGTGGCGCCGTTGCCTACCGCCACCGCGCCATTGCCCGATGCCTGGGCCTGGGCACCCAACGCCATCGCATCAGTACCGGTGGCCGCGGAGTCGGCCTTGATGGAATTGACGTGCAGGTACTTGATGCCGCCGCCCGAGCCGATCAGGGTTTCCAGCCCTCCGACACGACCGTCCAGATTGCTGATAGCCGTGGTGTTCTGGTCCACCTGGTCGCCGACCTGCTTCAGTTGCGCCACGTTGACCGCGTCGTTGTCCTGCGTACCGGCGGCCAATCCGGTGAGTTTGCGGCTGCCCGTTGCCGTGCCGATGCCAATCTCGCCCACCGACGTCTGCGCTGCGGCCAATCGGTAGGCGCTGTAGCCCGTCTCGGAGCCTACGGTCGTCACCGAGCTCGAACCCAGGGCGACGCTCATGGCCTGGCTGGCATTGGCGCCCGCCCCCAGGGCGACCGATTGTTCCGCCCCGGCCTGGGCCGTGCTGCCCATGGCGATACCGGAAGCCATCAGCACCTGGGCGTTGCGACCGATGGCGATGCCGCCGGCGGCGGCCTGGCCGACACTGGCCTGGTTGCCCATGCCGATGCCGTTGTCACCGTTGACCACGGTGGCCGGGCCGACAGCGATCGACTCCGCGCCGCTGGCGAGGGAATCCACCAGGTTTGTCGAGTTGGCGTGGAAGTACTGCGTACCTGACACGCTCAACGAGCCCATCGCCCCGATCAACTGGCGCAGGGTCACGGCGTCATGCGCTTCGGTGCCGTCCGCCACGTTGGTGATCTGTCGATAGTTACCGGCCTTGCCTACGGACACCGAGCCCAGCAAGGTGGCGTCCGATGTGTCATAGACGATCGCCCCGCTACCGGCGGCGATCGTGCCGGTAGCGGGGGCCAGAGCGCGATCTGCAATCGAGCCCTCCCCCAGCGCAACGCCGCCCGCGACCTGGGCCAGAGTCGAACGCCCCAGTGCCAGGCTGCCCTGTGCTGCAGCGTTGGCGCCCGAACCGACAGCCAATGAACTGGCGCCTGCGGCGACGGACTGCGGCCCGATCGCCACGCTGTCCAGGCCGGTTGCGCTGCTGTCGGCCAGCGTCGAGTTGGCGTGGAAGTACTTGATGCCGGCGCCGTTGTTGACGAGGTCGTCTACCTGGGTCGACAGCCCATCGACGGTGGTGTTGGTGGCAAACAACTGTGAGCCGTTCACGGCGTCGGTGCTGGTGGCGTTCAGTGTGCCAGCCGCGACATTGGTCAACTTCACCGCAGTGCCTGTCGGGTTGAAGGTCACTTGGGTTTTAGTGGTGGCATCGTCGTACTTTACGGCTACGGCGGCAGTATTGGTCACGCTGGTGTCGAGGTTGGCCAACGCCGCGCCGACGTTGCTGCTGACCTGGGTACCGGCGTTGGCACCGGTGACACTGATGCTGTTGGTGGCATAGCTGGGCGCGGTCCAGACGCCGGTGTTCGCGTCCAGGAGCGCGCCGCCACCCAAGGCCAGTGCGGCGCTTTGGCCGACCTGGTTCAGCTGGCTGACGTTCACTGCATCTGTCGCGGCGGAGCCGGCGGTAAGCCCGGTTATACGCCGGCCATTGGCACCGTTGGCGATGTTCACTTCGCCGCCCGTCGCCGCACCGCCGACGCCATAGGCCGCGTTGGCCAGCGTCGTGCCAGTGGCCGATGAGCCTGACCCCAAGGCAATGCTGTTGTCGACGCTGGCCATGGCGCCATTGCCCAGTGCAACACTGCTGGCGCCTGCGGAGAGAGCTGCCGGCCCCATCGCCACGCTGTCCTGACCGGTTGCGCTGCTGTCGGCGAAAACCGAGTTGCTGTGGAAGTATTTGATGCCGGCACCATTGTTGACGATGTTGTCGACGGTCTGGTTGGTGGCGAACAGTTGGCTACCGTTGACGGCATCGGTGCTGGTGCTGTTCAACGCACCGGCCGCGACATTGGTCAACTTGACCGCAGTGCCCGCTGGGTTGAAGGTCACCTGGGTCTTGCTGCTGGCATCGTCGTACTTCACCGCCACCGCCGCCGTGTTGGTCAGGCTGCTGTTGAGATCGGTCAATGCTGCGCCGACACTGCTACTGACCAGCGGCCCAGTATTGGCACCGGTCACACTGATGCTGTTGGTGACATAGCTTGGCGCGGTCCAGGCACCGGTGTTTGCATCAAGCACTGCGCCGCCACCCAGAGCTGTAGCCATGTCCTGGCCGGCTTTGTTCAGCTGGCCAACGTTGACGGCGTCCGTTGCCGAACTGCCTGCGGCCAAGCCGGTGATGCGACGGCCATCGGCACCGTTGGCAATGTTCACTTCGCCCCCCGTCGCCGCACCGCCAACGCCATAGGCCGCGTTGGCCAGTGTCGTGCCGGTGGCGGATGAGTTGGAGCCCAGCGCCACGCCGTTTGCCACGGTCGCGCTCGCAGTCGGGCCGATGGCCACGCTGTCGAGCCCCGTCGCGGTGCTGTCGGCAAGCACAGAATTGCTGTGGAAGTATTTGATGCCGGCACCGTTGTTGACGATGTTGTCGACGGTCTGGTTGGTGGCGAACAGTTGGCTACCGTTGACGGCATCGGTGCTGGTGCTGTTCAACGCACCGGCCGCGACATTGGTCAACTTGACCGCAGTGCCCGCTGGGTTGAAGGTCACCTGGGTCTTGCTGCTGGCATCGTCGTACTTCACCGCCACCGCCGCCGTGTTGGTCAGGCTGCTGTTGAGATCGGTCAATGCTGCGCCGACACTGCTACTGACCAGCGGCCCAGTATTGGCACCGGTCACACTGATGCTGTTGGTGACATAGCTTGGCGCGGTCCAGGCACCGGTGTTTGCATCAAGCACTGCGCCGCCACCCAGAGCTGTAGCCATGTCCTGGCCGGCTTTGTTCAGCTGGCCAACGTTGACGGCGTCCGTTGCCGAACTGCCTGCGGCCAAGCCGGTGATGCGACGGCCATCGGCACCGTTGGCAATGTTCACTTCGCCCCCCGTCGCCGCACCGCCAACGCCATAGGCCGCGTTGGCCAGTGTCGTGCCGGTGGCGGATGAGTTGGAGCCCAGCGCCACGCCGTTTGCCACGGTCGCGCTCGCAGTCGGGCCGATGGCCACGCTGTCGAGCCCCGTCGCGGTGCTGTCGGCAAGCACAGAATTGCTGTGGAAGTATTTGATGCCGGCACCGTTGTTGACGATGTTGTCGACGGTCTGGTTGGTGGCGAACAGTTGGCTACCGTTGACGGCATCGGTACTGGTGCTGTTCAACGCACCGGCCGCGACATTGGTCAACTTGACCGCAGTGCCCGCTGGGTTGAAGGTCACCTGGGTCTTGCTGCTGGCGTCGTCGTATTTCACAGCTACTGCCGCTGTATTGGTCAGGCTGGTGTTGAGGTCGCCCAGGGCCGCACCGACAGTGCTGCTGACCAACGGGCCGGTATTGGCTCCGGTCACGTTGATGCTATTGGTCGAATAGCTTGGCGCTGTCCATGCCCCCGTGGTCGTGTTCACTGCCGCGCCGCCCCCCAGAGCAGCCGCCGTATTCTGGCTGTTGGCAAACAACTGGCTGCCGTTCACTGTATCGGTACTGGTGGCGTTCAGGACGCCGGGCGCGACATTGGTCAACTTCACCGCAGTGCCTGCCGGGTTGAAGGTCACCTGGGATTTGGTACTGGCGTCATCGTATTTCACCGCCACAGCCGCGGTGTTGGTCAGGCTGGTGTTGAGGTTGCTAAGTGCCGCACCGACGTTGCTGCTGACCAGCGCGCCGGTATTGGCACCGGTCGCGCTGATGGTGTTGGTGGAGTAGCTGGGCGCTGTCCACGCCCCGGTGGTCGCATTGAGAGTCGCACCGCCGCCCAAGGCTGTAGCCGTATCCTGGCCGGCTTTGTTCAGTTGACTGACGTTTACGGCATCCGTCGCGTTGGCTCCGGCAGCAAGGCCGGTGATCCGGCGGCCATTGGCGCCGTTGGCGATGTTCACTTCACCGCCCGCTGCCGCCGAGCCACCGACACCATAAGCGAGCGTGCCCAGCGTCGAACCTGTGGCTGATGCGTTCGAGCCCAATGCCACACTGTTGGCGGTGGCGACGGATGCCAGTTTGCCGATCGCCACACTGGAAGTAGCGCTTGCCTCTGCCGTCGATTGAGCGCCAAGCGCGATTGAATTGTCCGCTTTCGCCTGGGCTCCACGGGTTGTATTACTCCCGATGGCGATCGCACCTTCGGCCGAAGCTGTCGTCGAATTGGCCACAGTAAGCGCGGAGGTGCCAGTGGCGTTGGCGGCGGAGCCACCGATAGCCACGCTATTGAGGCCGGTCGCATTGCTCCCGAATCCCGCCGCGGTACTTGCGATGCCCGCTGCAACGGACTCCAAACCCAACGCAGTGCCCCACTTCGCGGCGCTGGCGAGAAAGCCGAATGCGGCTGCACCTTCCCCGCTGGCTTTGCCAAAGGCCCCATAAACAGTGCCCCCACGGGAATCACCGCCATCGGCACTACAACCTGCAATGGCTGAATAAGTACCAGTGCCATTCACAGGTTCAGTGGTACCACCTGGATTGGTTCCCCGGCCGATAGTGACTGAGGAGCCGCTGACACAGCTACCAGTTGACGCGTACGTCATTGCATGCCCTGGCTCAGACCATCCGAGACTCACGGCGAGTACCACCACACCGAGAGTATGTACCTTTCCCTTCAATGGAGAATACGAGCCTATTTTCCGCTTAGAAGGTTCCGAAGTTCCTCCTCTTGTAGACTTGCCGGCAAATTCCGAAGCAACAACCCAGCAACAGATCGATCTATTCCAGACAACCGAAAATACTTTATTCATTACAATACTGGCGGCAAGCCAGCCTCCGACACCCGCGTCATCAATGGCGTGACGACGTTCGCGCTCAATTCGATTGCGGGTAAGAGCAGGCATCACAACGGAATCAAGTGAGTGTATTGTCTCGGCTTGCTCAGTGAATAAAGTTAGGAAATTTCCCGCTATTTGTAGGAAATTTCCTGCAGAAAACGCCGCCTATCTTAAATAGTTGGCCAGCACGGAAACACCTGAGGCAGGCGGTATAGGTTACTTATCATCATAACAGTCGAGTCATAAGCGCACTTATGACTTGGTTGAGAACACAATATCGCGCTTGTTTGGCGACCCACTCAAGATCCGGATGTAACGCCTCTCTGCAGCCCCAGCCAGTTCAAAAGACTCGCCGCCGACATTGGCCGCGCGCACAAGTATCCTTGCCCTTGAGTGCAACCAAGCTCCACCAGTACCTTGCGCTGCTCTTCGGTTTCAATTCCCTCGACCACCACCGCCATGCCCAAGGCCTCGCCCAGCGCCAGTGTGCTGCTGATAACGGCGCGGCGGCGTGGCTCGCTTCTCAAGCCGCGGACGAATTCGCCGTCGAGCTTGATTTCGTTGAAGGGCAACTGACACAGCCGCTGCAGTGATGAGAACCCCGCGCCAAAATCGTCGATGGACAAGCCACACCCCATCATGCGCAGACGCACCAGGCATTCCAGGCTGATCGCAGGCGCTTCGAGCAGCCCTGTCTCGGTCAACTCGAACGTCACCCCGGTGCCGGGTAAGTCATGTTCAGCCAACAGGGCCTGGATCCTGCCCGTGAGTGTCGGATTGACCAACTGGCTCGCATGCAGATTGAAGGCAACATTCAGGGCGAACCCCTGGTCGATTGCCTGGCGCTGAAGTTGCAAGCCTTGTTCCAATTGCTGGAACAGCAAATCGTCCATCCATCCGCATCGTTCGATAACCGGCATGAACGCCGATGGCGGCAGTACGCCCTTGAATGGATGGTGCCAACGGGCCAGGGCCTCGATGCTGCACACGACGCCCGTCTTGAGATTGAACTTGGGTTGAAAGTACGCATGCAATTGATGGCCAGCGAGTGCCTGGCGAACTTCATCTTCGGTGGCCGGTACAACAGGCAGTACGCCCGACTCATTGATGGGCTCATTCAAGTGTCTGGCCAGCAGAAGTTTTAGCGCCCCAGGTTGCAAAGGCTTGTTGACATCGCCCCTCAGCGCCATGCCCAGCAGCGAAACCAATTGCCCGAGTACGGCGTGGGTATCGGCTGACAGCGCACTGCTGATGATGATCGACCCCGCCCGCCCGGTTCTGCCCAGATCCTGCAAGAAATCCATGGTCCCCGTACTTTCCATGGGCAAGTCACACAGCGTGATATCCAATGGACCGTTCTTTTCGAGCACGTTCAGTGCGTGCGCGCCATCGGCGGCCACGAAGACGCTCTGGCACCCCGATTGCCGCAGCCTGTTGGCTATCGTTGAAGAACGGGAGAAAGACTCGCCAAGAACCAGAATGCGCAACGGAAGCATGGGCATGGGCGCGGCTCGCAAGGAAAGTAATGAGCCAATTATCCGTACCTGGTTGACTGACTTCTTTAGGAAACGTCCTTGGCAATGTAGGAAATTTCCGATGGCGACAACCCATTTCTAATCAATGACGTCGCCCACATGCCCGTCGACAGCTGGCGGGGCAGCCATGTTTTGCTCCAACTCAAGCGCCAGTCGTTCCATTGCCTGCTGCACGGCATCCACCGCCTCAGTCAGCCCATCAGCCGCGGGGCTCACACAGATGGCCTCCAACTGCTCGCAGCACAGAATCAGGTTGCCCGCCTTGATGATACGTGCGCCCCCCTTGACCCGATGGGCGAGAGCGGACAGCCCCGACAGGTCGTGCTCACCGAACAGTTTGATCAGCTGCAACATATCCTCTTCATTGCTACTGGCCAGGTCACTCAACAGCTTGCTGATCACGACATGATCGCCACGGGTCAACTGCCGCAGGCTGCTCAGGTCGATGTCGCGCTCGACATCAAGGCTCAGGGTGCCATGCACCGATGATTCGAAGGTGGTCTGCACCGAAGCCAGCCTGGCACTCAGATCCCCTAGGCTGATCGGCTTGAACAGACAATCGTCCATGCCCTCGCCCAGGCAGCGGTCTTTTTCCTCAGGCTGGGCATTGGCCGTGAGGCCAAGGATCAAACAAGGCTTGGCACCCGAGTACTTTTCTTCGTCACGAATGGCCCGTGCCAGTTCGTAGCCGTTCATCACTGGCATATTACAGTCGGTAATCACCACATCGAAGTGACCTTTGCGCCAGGCACGCAGACCATGGGCACCATCCTCGGCATCGCTGACGCCATGCCCCAGGTAGGACAACTGCTGGGAGAGCAGCAGACGGTTGGCCGGGTAATCGTCGATCACCAGAATGTTCAGCACACTCGCCTGTGCTGTCAGTTCCGCCGCAGGCTGCTCGTCAACAGGCATGGGTTGCAGAATCAAGAGATCGAGCTGGATGTCCACTTGCGTGCCTTTGCCCGGCACGCTGATCAGATGCAAATGCCCATCCATCATTTCACACAGCGTACGGCTGATGACCAGACCTAGGCCCGAACCGCCCCGGGCCGACTGATGATTGTTGCGGGCCTGGCTGAATGGGTTGAACAACAGTGCCTGATCTTCGCAGGAAATGCCGATACCGGAATCCTTCACCTGAACATGAAGCGCCAGGCGCTCACCACCAGCACCGACTACAGCCTGGACGCTCAAGCGAACTTCGCCTTCGTCGGTGAACTTGATCGCGTTGCTCAACAGATTGGACAGGATCTGCTTGAAGCGCAGGGGATCGATAAGCACATCGCGGCAGGCCTTGAGATCGAAATCCAGCAGCAGTTGCACGCCCTTCTGTCGTGCCACCCCTTCGAACATGCGCACCACCGACTCCACCAGTTCACGCAGACTGGCCCGCTCCGGGATCAGGGACAAACGGCCGGATTCAATCCGTGCGATATCGAGAATGTCGCCGATCAGGTCGAGCAACCCGCGTGCCGCCCCCGAGGCGACCTCGATTGCGAAGCGGTCCATGACGCCCTGGTCCGCCTTTTTCAATGCCAGTTCGAGCATGCCGATCACGGCATTCATCGGTGTACGGATTTCATGGCTCATGGTCGCCAGAAAGGTGGTCTTAGCCCGATTGGCGTCGTCGGCACACTGCTTGGCATTTTGCAGCTCGTCCAGCAAACGCTGACGATCGCTGATGTCGATCCAACCAGCGATAATGCCCATCACCACGCCTTCACTGGTGTGATACGGCAGCATCCAGTGATACACCGTGTGGACCACGCCGTCGCTGTGGATGTAGGTGCGGTCCTTGATCCACCGCGTTCCACTCTCCATGACCTTGACGTACTCGGCCTGGAATGTCTCGGCGTCGGCGCGGCCAACCACCGAGCTGTCGCTGAGCCGCTGGCCCATCACGGCTTCGCGTGGAAGCCCCAAGGCTTCAAGGTAGGCCGTGTTGCAACTGATCAGGCGTCCTTCACAGTCACGGACGTAGATTGCGTGGGGCGTGCCATCGATCAAGGCGCGCATGAACTCCATCTGGTCGTTGAGCGCCAGTTCGGTCTTTTCGCGAATGGATACCAGTTTGCGCAGATGAACGATCCACATCAGTGCCAGCATCAACAACAAGGCGAAGATGACAAAACCCTGGATGACCGCCGAGCGACGATTGCGCCAGCTGTCGTTGTCGATCACCACATCGTGACGCCAACGGCGCGTCAATTCATCCAGTTCCTCCGGAGGAATGCTGCGCAGCGCCTTGTCCAGAACGGAGTACAACTCAAACGCCCCCCGGTCGGTGGCGAAACTGGTCTGGACCGATTGCGCACCGACAACATTGGCCACTCGCAGGCGCTCCCGGTACTGACGCAGAATCAGGTAACGCCCGTTGATCAGGGCATTGATGGCGCCGTCCGCCTCACCGCTATCCACCAGCGCCATGGCCTCGGCGGCAGTTGCCGTATCGACCAACTGGATGTCCGGAAACTTTTCGCTGATAAATCCCCGTAGCGCGTTACCGCTGCGCAGCGCCAGGCGTTTGCCGGCCATGTCTTCCAGGGAACGCGCGCTGCCCGCTTCGTCCCGGGTGATCAGGACGAACGGGCTGGTCAGGAATGAGCGGGTAAAGCGCAGTTTTTCCTCACGAACGGCAGTAGGCGTGAACGCCGCGATAAGGTCCGCCTTGCCCGCCTGGATCAGCCCCACCAGCTCATCCATCGAGCTCCCGCGCAGAACATCGAATTGCAAGCCCGTGCGCTGGCTGACCTTGGCCAGCACGTCGGCACTGATGCCCCGGAACTCACCCCGCCCATCAAAAAAGGAGACCGGTACAAGGCTGTCGTTGACCGCCACCGTCAGGCGGGGATGCGCTTGCATCCAGCGTTGTTCAGTCGCCGTGAACTGCAACGGATCAAGGCCGACGACATTCAGGTCTCCTGCCCCCCAACGGTGCAGAATCGTCATGCGCTCAGTAATCGGGATCGCCTCCAGCGCGGCATTGAGGATGTAGCGCAATTGGTTGTTGCGCTGATTCACGGCGAACGAAAAATGCGTGCTGTACGCGCCCGGCAAGGTCGTCAGCAGGACATCATTGAGGAAGTACTTGCCAGCAACGTAGTGCGTGCTGATGGCATCACCTAGATAGGCCTCAGCCTGATTGAACGCGACAGCGCCGATCCCGTTCTGCGCCAGTGTGTGAAGCTGCAACTGAGCCCTGGGATAGGCGGCGCTGACCATTTCCGTCGACTGACCGTTATCAAGCATCGCCAGGCGACTGTCAGCCAGGTCCGCGGCCACAGCCCCAGCGGAGCCACTGCGCGTCACCAGCACGGACGGCGTCTGCACATAGGCGCTGGTGAGCGCCAGCTCCGGATCGGTTCCATCGAAGCTGTTGACGGTGCCTACCAGGTCCAGGTCGCCATCCCTGAGTGCCTGCATCGCCTCGGCGCGGGATTCATAGCGAAACACTTCGATCCTGATGTGCAGCATGCCGGCCAGCAGCGCGGCATAATCGGCCGTGATGCCCTCGTAGTCCTGGCCATTGGTGATGATGTCGAAGGGGATATATTCCGGCACCGATACGCCCAACCGCAGCGTGTTTTTGTTGCGTAACCAGCCCCAGTCCACCTCCTCCAGCACCACCGAAGGCAGTTCACCCTTCGAGCGGCCAAAGAGGTTCAAGGTTTGCTGAGCGGCTTGCGCCGGCGCAAGGCTCCCCAGCAGGCCGAGCAGGCAGCCAGTCAGTGCGAGGCAACGCAGAAGCGTGCTCATTCAGATCAGGTTGTTGCGTTTGGCGAAATCGGCCAGGTACACGACCGACTTGACGTTGAGCTTTTCAATGAGACGGGTTTTATAGGTGCTGACGGTCTTGTTGCTCAGCAACATGGCATCACCGATCTCCTTGTTGCTCAGGCCCCTGGCCAGTTGCTGCAAAATGATCAGTTCTCGATCTGACAGGCCGCGGATCATCTCTAGTTCCGTGGCATCGATATCGCTGCGGCGTACCGAATTCCCTGCCAGGTTGGGAAAGAAGGTGTAGCCGGCCATCAGCGCCTTGATCGCCTTGCTCAGCTCGCTCAGGTCATCGGTTTTCGAGATATAGCCGGCAGCCCCCGCCTTCAGGCAGCGCATGGCGTAGAACGTCGCGGACTGTGAGGTCAGCACCAGGATCTTGCTCGACAGTTTCAGGCCGCAGATCCGGTTGATGACTTCAAGTCCGTCCAGGCTGGGCATGGCTATATCCAGCAAGATAAGGGCAGGCTCATGCTGGCGGGCCAGTTGTACGGCGTCGACACCATTGGCGGCCTCTGCCACGACTTCGAAATGCTCACGCTCAAGCAACATCTTGACGGTCGCCCGAATGAACGGGTGATCGTCTACAACCAACGCTTTATGCATTTGAACCTCACTGCAGTACGCACAGAAAATGTTCGCGACAAAAGGACCATGCATCCTGAAATTATGGACCACACCACTGACTTGCGCCCGGTGTGCTAGCTGTCATGTCGAGCTGTCTCGAAAAGCGAAACCTAGCGCTCAGGCGGTGAATCAGGCGCTTGCAACCAGCGTAGAAACCGCGGGGCTTCCATCGGGTCCGCCAGATGGAAGCCTTGCCCAAACGAACACCCCATCTCCAGCAGCCCATCACGGATAACCTGGCTGCCGACACCTTCGATGACCAGGCTCATGTCCAGTACCTGGGCCAACGCCACAGTGCTGGAGACCATTGCCCGAGTGCGAGGGTCCTTGATGGCTCGGACAAGCTGGCCGTCGAGCTTGAGCTGGTTGAACGGCAGCTGGCAGAGCAACATCAACGAAGAAAAGCCCATGCCAAAGTCATCGATCGACAAACCGCATCCCAGCCTGCGCAAGCGCAAGAGGTTTTCCCAGGTGGCGCGCGGGATATCAAGCAAGCCGTTTTCCGCCACTTCGAACAACAACGTCGAGCCAGGGAAATCGTGACATTCCAACACCTGTCCAATGTGCTTGATCAGGCCATCACGGGCCAATTGCGAGGCGTGAAGATTGAATGCCAGCTCCAGGCTCAGACCCTGCCGGCGCAAGGTACACAGCAGGGCCATCCCTTGCTCCAGCAGTTGCTTGAGCATCTCATCGAGCAGGTCGTAGGCCAGCACCGCGGCCAGAAAATCCTTGGGCAACAACAGCCCTCTGGCGGGGTGTTGCCAGCGAACCAGTGCCTCTGCCCCGGCCAACGCGGCTGTCTTCATATTGAACTTGGGCTGAAACCATGCCTTGAACTCCCCCCGAGCCAGCCCCTGTCGCACATCCCTTTCGCTGGGTAGCCGAGCGTGAGGTGACGGTTCGGCCCGCGGCGGTTGCTGCCGATGGGCATAGCGACCTAGCAGGTCCTGCAACCTGTGCACCTGTGTGGGTTTGCTCAGGGCTCCCAGCATCTGCAACCCGGACAGGCAGCTCAACTGCTCGAGTGCTCGACGTATTTCCGGCTTCATTTCGCCGCACAGCACAACCGCACGAGCCAGGCCACTCTCTCCTGACCGGGAGAGGAATTCCAGGCAGTGGACGGCGCGATTGCCCAGGCCGCAGAGGACAATGTCCACGCCGCCATCCCGGGCTATCTGGGCCAGGGCCCGCTCGCTGTCATCCGCCTGCAGAATGTCGTGGATGCCCAGATGCCGTAGCGCCTTCACCAACGCGTCACGCTGAGACGATTGATGTTCCAGGACCAGGACGCTAAGGGAGCCCATCTTTCCAGTTACTCTGCTAATGGCTTGAGATGAAATGTTCGCGATTCCGCATCATTGAAAACGAAGGACTTTTCTCGGCAATTTGTAGGAAATTTCCTAGGCGCAAGCTTGGATGGATGCAGGAGTGCTTTCTGATAGTAGTGTTCGAAACCTGAATGATTTCCAGTAAGCCACAAAGCCTTTTCACCGTATCCAGCAACGGCACAGCAACCAAGGGGATTGGATGGATGGGCTTGAGCTGGATGCAGTGCTCTTCCCGACCGTGGCCGACGTCGGGCCGGCGAATGCCGACATCGATCCGCAGTCAGCGGACATTGCATGGCGCAATGGCACTTGGGTGGCCAACGGCAACCTGGCGATCCGCCACCTGGGCGTGCCGACCGTGACCGTGCCGATGGGTATCATGGCAGACATAGGCATGCCGGTTGGGCTGACCTTTGCAGGTCGTGCCTATGACGACTCCAAGCTGCTGCGCCTGGCCTCGGCATTCGAATCCACGGGGACCAGGCGCATGGGCCCGCCTCGCACCCCCGCCTTATCTGCGACCGGTCAAGGTGTCTGACAACGCCGCCCAAAAAACTCAGGCCTGCCGGGCAAAACCCGGACAGGCCTGAGGAAGGGAAAACTATCGGTCGTTAACGGCTACAAACTCTCGTCCAGGAACTTCACCACCGTTCCCATGCACGCTACCCGCTCCTCCACATGAGGCATGTGGCTGGAGTTCTCGAACAACGCCCAGCGGATACCGGGGATCAGGTCCAGGTACGGCTTGACCACCAGCGGCGTGGCCTCGTCATAGCGCCCGGAGATCAGCAGGCTCGGCACGTTGATCCGTGGCAGGCGGTCGACGATGGTCCAGTCCTTGGTGCTGCCGATGATGTGGAACTCGTTCGGCCCGGTCATGGCGTGGTATACGGTCGGGTCGGCCTCCACCTGGGCGAAGGTGCGTGCCACCTCTTCCGGCCAGGGCTTGAGCCGGCACACGTGGCGGTCGTAGAACACCTGGGTGGCGGCGATGTAGTCGGCCGCGGTGTAGTCGCCCACGGCTTCGTGGCGCAGCAGGGTTTCCTGGACGTCCTTGGGCAGCTCCTCGCGCAGGCGGTTGGCCTCGCGCACCCAGGTGCGCATGTCGGCCGGCGAGTTGGCGATCACCAGGCAGCGCAGGCCCCTGGGCTGGCGCACTGCGTGTTCGCTGGCGAGCATGCCGCCCCAGGACTGGCCCAGCAATGCGTAGCGCTCGCTGATGCCCAAATGCTCGAGCAGGTTGTCGAGCTCATCCAGGAACAGCTTCACCGTCCAGAACGATGGCGGCATCTGCGGCAGGTGGGTGGAACGGCCGTTGCCCAACTGGTCGTAGTGGATGACCGGGTAGCCACCGGCGGCGACATCTTTATAGGCATCGACATAGTCGTAGGTGCAGCCCGGGCCGCCGTGCAGGATGACCAGGGGGGTGCGGCCACAGGCCAGGTCGCCGGTGACGCGGTACCAAGTCTGGTATTCGCCAAAGGGGGCAAAACCTTCACGCGATGAGGTGAGTTCCATTTCATCCGGCTCCATGTGAATCATGGAACACACGATAACCCTATGCGCAACGCGGCATAACTAGAGAGTTCGCTAGGTTTTCGGTTTTTTTTGCCCCTTTCACGGATCGAGCAGGCGGTAATGCACCGCCCGGGCGACCGCCTGGACGCGGTTCTTGGCCCCGAGCTTGTGCATGGCTGAGGTCAGGTGCAGGGAAATCGTCGCCAGCGAGCGATTGAGCTTGTCGGCGATCTCCCCTGCCGTCAGGCCTTCGGCGGCCCAGCGCAGGCACTCGACTTCGCGGCGGGTCAGACGGATGGCGCGGGTGGAGGACTCCTTGGCCAGCAAGGGATAGGCCGCCTCCTGCAGGGCGTGAGCGATCTGGCTGAAATCGCCCAGGTGCTCCCGGGCGTCGTCCAGGTCGCGCTGGCTGGCCTGGGGGCGCAGGCCGGTCAGGGTCGCCAGCCCGCCCCGTGGCAGGTGGATCGGCACGGTCACGCCGCAGGTCAGCTGCGCATCGTGCAGGTAGCCGACCACCGGGGCGTGGCGACGGTCAATGTGGCGCTGCAGGATGGTCTCGCCCTTGGGCAGGTACGACCAGACGAAGGGCGCGATGGAGGACACGGCAACCTGCTGTACCGGGTCGATCTGGTAGAAACCCTCGGAACACCACAGGTCCTGCCAGTCCTTCGGGGTCTGGCGCAGTCGGACCACGCTCGGGGTGATCAGCTCGCCGACATGATCCAGCGGCACCGGGCTGTAGTCGTACACGAGGGCATCAAAGCCCAGTTCTGCCGCCAGTTCGGCGACGCTGTCCATCTGTTCGTCGAGGCTCTTGTCCGACGCCAGACGGGCATTGAGTTCAGCCACCTTGGCCTGCATACCTGACACTCCCTGTGATTCCTTTTGGATTTCCATCTCGAAGTCCGGCACGTAGAATGCCACGGCTTGGCGCGGGACTGCCATACAAAACCTATAGGAAACACTAGCTTGTAGGCGACGAAATCTCCTGCGCTAGTTATAGCTCCAAGCCATGGCCAACAGGAGAGTAGCGATGTGGCGTGAGATGCAACCTGACCAGCGGTTCGATGTAGAGGTCGATGGCCACAACGTCGTGGTGTACAGCTTTGGCGAAGGGGACGAGGTGCTGTTGTGCCTCAATGGCGGACCGGGGCTGCCTTGCGACTACCTGCGCGACGCCCATGCCTGGCTCAAGGACAAGGGTATCCGCGTGGTCGCCTTCGACCAGTTGGGTACCGGCGCCTCCGACCGCCCGGATGACGACAGCCTGTGGAACATCACCCGCTACGTGGCCGAGGTCGAACGCGTGCGCCAGGCCCTGGACCTGGGGCGCGTGCACATGCTGGGGCATTCCTGGGGCGGCTGGCTGGCGATCGAGTACGCCATTCATCACCCGCAGTCGCTGAAAAGTCTGATTCTCGAAAACACTGTCGGTGACATTCCGCACCTGATCACCGAGCTTGAGCGCCTGCGCGGCGCGCTTGGCAGCGAGACCGTGGCGATGATGCAGCGCCACGAGGCCCTGGGCACCCTCGACCATCCCCAGTACCAGGCGGCCATCACCCTGCTCAACTACCGCCACGTCTGCCGCCTCGAGCAGTGGCCGGCGCCGATCCAGCGCTCGCTGGGCGACTGGAACATGGGCCCGTACAGCACCATGCAGGGCCCCAACGAGTTCCTTTATATCGGCAACCTCAAGGACTGGAACCGCCTCGAGCAGATGGGCGAGTTCCGCATGCCGGTGCTGATCACCACCGGCCAGCACGACGAGCTGACCCCCGCCTGCGCCATGCGCATGAACCTGGCCCTGCACGGCCGCGCCGAGCTGCACGTGTTCCCCAACAGTAGCCACATGCCGTTCTACGAAGAACCTCAGGCCTATTTCCCGGTGTTGCTGGACTTCCTGCAACGCAACCGGGGTTGATCGATGAGCCTGGCACGTTACCGGTTCGTCCTGATCCGCCCGTTGCAACTGCTGCCGGTACTGCTGGGCATCAGCATCATCACCTTCGTGCTGGTGCGCTCGATCCCCGGCGACCCGGCGCGGGTGCTGCTGGGCGCGCGCAGCACGCCGGACGCGATCGCGAAGATTCGCGCCCAGTTCGGCCTCGACGAGCCGATCTGGGTGCAGTACCTGTACTTTCTGAAGAACCTGCTCAACGGCGACCTGGGCAAGTCATTGCTGTACAAGGTCGACGCGCTGCCGCTGATTGCCGGGCGCATCGAGCCGACCGTGTTGCTGGTGCTGGGCAGCGTGCTGCTGGCGTTGCTGATCGCCGTGCCGCTGGCCACCCTCGCTGCCCGGCACAAGGGCGGCTGGGCCGACAACCTGATTCGCTTGTTCACCACCGCCGGGCTCGGCCTGCCGGCCTTCTGGCTGGGGCTGATGCTGATCCTGCTGTTCAGCGTGCACTGGGGGCTGTTCCCGGTGTCCGGCTATGGCCGCACCTGGCCAGACAAACTGCACCACCTGGTGCTGCCGTGCCTGACCATCGCCCTGGCGCTCTCGGCGGTGCTGGTGCGCAACCTGCGCGCAAGCATTCTCCTGGAGCTGCAGGCCGACCACGTCACCGCTGCCCGCGCCCGCGGCCTGGGCGAAGGCGCGATCCTGCGCCGGCACGTCCTGCCCAACGCCATGCTGCCGACCATCAACCTGCTGGCGGTCAACATCGGCTGGCTGATCAGCGGCACCGTGGTGATCGAAAGCCTGTTCTCGCTACCCGGCGTCGGCCAGTTGCTGGTGCGCGGCATCTTCACCCGCGACTACATGGTGGTCCAGGGCGTGGCCATGGTGCTGGCCTGCGCCACGGTGGCGGTGAATTTCATCGCCGACGTGGTGACCACCGCCCTCGACCCGCGGGTGACCATCCAATGAGCCAGAGCCCCGCACTGGCGCTGCGCTGGCGCCTGGCCTGGCACCTGGGCAGTGGCCGCCTGACGCTGTATTGCGGCCTGGCGATCGTCCTCGGCTGGTGCCTGCTGGCCTTGTTCGCGCCATGGATAGCACCGTTCGACCCGCTGGCGCAGAACGCCGACCTGCGCCTGGCCGCGCCCAGCCTTGGTCACCCGTTCGGTACCGACAATTTTGGCCGCGACATCCTTTCACGGGTGATCTGGGGCGCGCGCATCGACCTGCAGATGGCGCTGATCGGGGTGATCTTCCCGTTCCTGCTCGGCACCTGCATCGGCGCGGTATCAGGTTACGTCGGCGGGTTGCTGGACAACGTCTGCATGCGCCTGGTCGATATCGTCCTGGCCTTCCCGTTCCTGGTGCTGATGCTGGCGATCATGGCCATCCTCGGCCCAGGCCTGGGCAGCTTCTACATCGCCATGGCCCTGGTCGGCTGGGTGTCCTATGCGCGGCTGATCCGCTCGCAGATCCTGGTGCTCAAGCAAGGCGATTTCGCCCTGGCCGCCAGGAGCCTGGGGTTCAGCCACCGACGAGTACTGTTCGGCCACCTGCTGCCCAACGCCCTGTTCGGCTCGGTGGTGTTCTGCATGTCGGATGCCGTGCTGGTGCTGCTCAACGGCGCGGCCGTCAGCTACCTGGGCCTTGGCGTGCAACCGCCCACCCCGGAGTGGGGCACCATGGTGGCCGAGGGGCAAAGCTTCATCACCAGCGCCTGGTGGATCTGCACCTTCCCGGGCCTGGCCGTGGTGACCCTGGCCATGGGCTTCAGCCTGCTGGCCGACGGCGTAGCCGAGCTTCTGGGAGACCGCACATGAGCCCTGCCCTGCTCCAGGTCCGCGAACTGAGCGTCATCGCCCGCGCCGGCCAACGCGATGTCACCCTGGTCGATCGCCTGTCCTTCGACCTCGGCGAGGGCGAGATCCTCGGCCTGGTGGGCGAAAGCGGCTCGGGCAAGACCCTGGCCTGTCGCGGCCTGATGCGCCTGCTGCCGTCGCCCAACCTGCGCCTCGAAGGCCAGGCCGTGCGCCTGGCCGGCAACGACCTGCTGCGCCTGGACGAAGCCGGCATGCGCCGTATGCGCGGTCGCGAGCTGGGCATGATCTTCCAGAACCCCAGCAGCCACCTCGACCCGCTGATGCGCATCGGCGCGCAGATCGCCGAGGGCATCCGTCTGCACCAGGGCGCCTCGCGGCGCGAAGCGCGGGCCGAGGCCATCGAGGTGCTGCGCCAGGTCGGCATCCCCGACCCGAAAACCCGCGTCGACAGCTATCCCCACGAGTTCTCCGGCGGCATGCGGCAACGGGCGATGATCGCCGTGGCCCTGGGCTGCAACCCCAAGGTGCTGATCGCCGACGAGCCGACCACGGCGCTGGACGTCACCGTGCAGGCGCAGATCCTGCGCCTGCTGCTCGAGCTGCGCGACCGCCGCGGCCTGTCGATGATCCTGATCAGCCACGACCTCGGCGTGGTCGCGCAGACCTGCGACAGCATCGCCGTGATGTACGCCGGGCGCCTGTGTGAACACGGCGCCAAGCAGGCCCTGCTGAGCCAGCCGCGCCACCCCTACAGCGCCGGGCTGCTGGCCTGCCATCCCGCGGCGCGGCGGCACGCGGGGCTGATGAACACCATTGCCGGGCAACCGCCGCTGCTCGACGCCCTGCCCGCAGGATGCCGCTTCGAACCGCGCTGCCCCCAGGCCACGCCAGACTGCCGGACACAATTGCCGGAACTGCGGGTGATCGGCCCCGGCCATCGCCTGGCCTGCCATACCCCGCTGCTGGCCGGAGGCCTGTCATGACCACGCTGTTGCAGGTCAACGACCTGCATGTGCAGTTCCCCGCCCCGGGCGGCGGCCTGTTGAACCTGCGTCCACGCAAGGTCAACGCTGTCAACGGCGCGTCGCTGAGCCTTGCCGCCGGCCAGGCCCTGGGCCTGGTGGGCGAGTCGGGTTGCGGCAAGAGCACCCTGGCCCGGGCCATCCTGCAACTGACCCCGGCCAGCAGCGGCCAGGTGCTGTTCGACGGCAGCGACATGCGCCAGGGCAACCGCGTGGATATCGAGCGCCTGCGCCGCGAGACCGCGATGATCTTCCAGGACCCGTACAGCGCGCTCAATCCACGCCAGCGCATCGGCCAGATCCTTGCCGAGGTGCTGCGGGTGCAGCGCAAGGTGCCCGCCGCGCAGATCCCCGCCCGGGTCGCCGAGCTGCTCGGCCTGGTCGGCCTGCGCGCGGAACTTGCCGAGCGCAAGCCCGGTTCGCTCAGTGGCGGCCAGTGCCAGCGGGTCGGCATCGCCCGGGCGCTGGCCGTCGAGCCGAGGCTGATCGTCGCCGACGAATGCGTTGCCGCCCTCGACGTGTCGATCCAGGGGCAGATCATCAACCTGCTGCTGGAACTGCGCCAGCGCATGGGCCTGGCCCTGCTGTTCATCACCCACGACCTGGGCGTGGTACGCCACCTGTGCGACCGGGTGGCGGTGATGTACCTGGGGCGCATCGTCGAGGAAGGCCCGGTGGCCGAGGTCTTCGACGACCCGCGCCATCCCTACACCGCCGCGCTGGTGCAGTCCATCGCCGACATCGACCCGGCCCGGCGCCTGCCGCAGCAGCCGCTGGCCGGCGAGCCGCCGAGCCCGCTGCAGCCACCGTCCGGCTGCGCCTTTCACCCTCGTTGCCGCCACGCGTTGCCCCAGTGCGGCGCAGATATTCCCCCCAGCCACGCAGAAGGTGGCCGCTACCATGCCTGCGTCCACCCGCGACTGCCGTGCTGACCCACCCCACATAACCATCAAACGGAGCTTGAGCATGAAACCCACCGCATTGAAGTTACTCACCGCCGCCGTGCTGGCCGCCAGCACCCTGGCCGGCGGCATGGCCCAGGCCGCCGGCGTGCTGACCATCGGCTGCCGCGAGGAGAGCACCACCTTCGACCCGATCAAGAGCGCGCAGAACCGCGACAGCTGGGTCTTCGCCAACGTCTACGACGTGCTGGTGCGCGTAGACAACAGCGGCACCAAGCTGCTGCCGGGCCTGGCCGAAAGCTGGAAGGTTTCCGACGACGGCCTGACCTATACCTTCAAGGTCCGCGCAGCCAAGTTCTCCGACGGCTCGCCGCTGACTGCCAGCGATGCGGCGTTCTCCCTGCTGCGCATCCGCGACAACCCCGGCTCACTGTGGTCCGACTCCTACAAGATCATCGACAAGGCCGAAGCGCCGGATGACCGCACCCTGGTGGTGACCCTGAAGAACAAGTCGGTGCCGTTCCTCGCGCAGCTGGCCACCGCCAACGTGTCGATCCTGTCGAAAAAGGCCATGGACGCCATCGGCGAAGAGGCCTACGCCCAGGAGCCGGTGACCTCCGGCGCGTTCAAGGTCAAGGAGTGGCTGCGCGGCGACCGCGTGATCCTGGAGAAGAACCCCTACTTCTGGGAAGCCGACAAGGTCAGCCTGGACGGCGTCGAGTGGATCTCCATTCCCGACGACAATACGCGCATGCTCAAGGTCCAGGCTGGCGAGCTGGACTCGGCGATCTTCGTGCCGTTCTCCCGCGTAGACACGCTGCAGAAGGACAAGAGCCTGACCATCCACATCGACCCGTCGACCCGCGAGGACCACCTGCTCATCAACCATGAGAAAGGCCTGCTGGGCAAGGTCGAGGTTCGCGAGGCCATCGACCTGGCGATCGACAAGAAGGCGCTGGTGGAAACCGTGACCTTCGGCCATGGCGAGGCGGCCTACTCTTACATTCCAAAAGGCGCGCTGTACCACAATGCCGCCAACCCGCAACGCCCGTTCGACCCGGCCAAGGCCCGTGAACTGCTGAAGAAGGCCGGCGCCGAAGGGCTCAAGGTCAACTACGTGGTCAACGCCGGCAACGAGGCCGACGAGCAGATCGCCGTGCTGGTGCAGAAGCAGCTGGCCGACGTCGGCATCACCGCCAACCTGCAGAAGGTCGACCCGACCCAGAGCTGGCAGATGCTGGTCGACGGCGACTACGACCTGTCGGTGATGTACTGGACCAACGACGTGCTCGACCCGGACCAGAAGACCACCTTCGTGCTGGGCCACGACACCAACATGAACTACATGACCCGCTACCACAACGACAAGGTCAAGGACCTGGTGGCCGCGGCCCGGGTGGAAACCGACCCGATCAAGCGCAAGCAGATGTATGAGGATCTGCAGAAGCTGGCCAAGCAGGACGTGCACTGGATCGACCTGTACTACAGCCCGTACATCAACATCTCGCGCAGCAATATCCAGAACTTCCTGCAGAACCCGTTGGGCCGTTTCACGCTCGAGGAAACGGTGAAGCAGGATGCAGGGGTGAAGACTGCACAGAAGTGAAGGTCAGGGGCGGCTGATGGCCGCCCCTTTTCGTTTCACACCTTGGCCTTGCGCCGTCGCAACCACACCCAGGCAACCCCCGCCAACACCACCAACCCTACCGGTAGCGCCTGCGCCTTGTACGGCCGCAATGCCGCCCGCGCGGCATCCAGCTTCTCTGTCACGTAGCGTTTGTTGGCCTGGTCGAACCGGGGCGCTTCGCACTGGTTGCCGAAATCCTCTGCCCACTGCACAAACGGCCCCTGCTGGACGTAGCGCTTGTACAGCGCGCTTTCCTGCTCGGTGCCCGGCACCCAGCCCGCCGCCGTGCACAGCACCGCGGCGAAGGCCTGGCTGCTGTGCGGCAACTGGTCCGCGGCCTGGTTGGCCAGGTCGGCGGCGACATAGCGGTAGTGGTAGCGCTGGTCGGGCTTGGCTTCGGTCGCCAACTGGCGCTGCACCTCGCCGGCACCGATGAACGGCCCGGGCTGCAGGGTGGCGCTGCCCAGGCTGAAGCTGCCGCCCAGCCAGGCATAGTCCGGCGCCATTTCGTAGCCGAGGATCTCCATGCCGGCGCCGCGTGCCAAGGTGGCCGCGGCAAACAGCGCCTCGGCACGGCCCGTGGGTGTCCAGCGCGAGACGGCCTCCTGGCGGTGCCGGCCGTAGGCCTTGGCATCAGCCTGCAACTGCGCCGTGGCGAAGTAGCCGGGCGCCTCGTCGTAACGGCCCTCGCGCAGCAGGCGCCGGCCCAGCAGCTCGCGCAGCTGCGTCGCCACCGGTCGCGGTACATAGCCGCCCTCTTCCACCTTGGGTGCCGGTGGCGCCGGCACATGGGCATCGACATAGCCCTTGAGCTCGTCCAGGGTCAGCACGCGGTCGGCCACGTTGGCCGTATCCTGCCAGTAGATGTCCTGGCTGCGGTACAGCAGGTCGAAGGCCTGCAGGTAGTCGCCGCGCTCCAGCGCCAGGATCGCGCCCTCGCCTTCGACCCGGCAGCCGGGCTTGACGCTTTCGTAGTCCCAATCGGGTGTCTGTCTCGAGCCCCACGACTCTTCGCGGGGGAACGCCGCGGCGGCCTTGGCGTAGGCAGCGGCTGCCTGGGCCTTGTCGCCATCGCGCAAGGCCAGCTTGGCGCGCAGCCACCAGGCAAGGCCGGTATCGCCAGCCTGCTGCAGATAGCTCCTGGTCGCGGCATAGTTGCCTTGCTGGTAGGTCAATGCAGCCAAACGGTCGGCGTCTTCCAGCTTGTCGCCGACACTGGCCTGCAGCAACCCGGGCAGGCGCCGGGCCTGGGTTGGCGGCTGGCCGTCATAGTCCCAACCGACATGGCTGAGCAGATAGGCGGTGAGCAGCTTGCGTGGCATCGGTTGTGCCAACTGCGTCTTCAGCTGTTCATCCGGCAGGCTCACCAGTTCGTTGGCAAGCTGCCTGAGCGAGCTGTAGCCGCTGCCCGAGCCCAGGCGGCTCTGGCTGGCATACAAGCGGATGGCGCTGTTCCAGTCGCCGGCGAGCTTGGCCAGGCGGGCCTCCTCGCCAAGGCTGGCAACCCCTAGTTCCAATGGGTCACTGAAGCCTTCGGAGCTGAGTGCGCGGGCTTGCTGGAAAGCCTCGCGCGCCTGGGCTTGCAGGGCCTGCGGGGCCTGTCGCGGATCATCACTGGCCTCGAAGCTTCGGGCCATCAAGGCCCGCCCCAGCGAGTAGGCCGCCCAGGTGCTGCGCAGCTTGCGTTGTTCAGCTGGCAGGGCCAGCACCTTGGCGAAATAATCCGCCGCCAGGGCGTGGTCGCCTGTGTCGAAAGCCACTGCGCCGGCAATGTACAGGCGCAGTTCATCCGGCAGTTCGGCGCCTTGCTCCAGCACTTGTTGCGGATCTGCCAGGGCACGCAGTTGCGCGACCTTCTCGCGCAGCGATTGCGGTAGCTCGCTTGCCTCGATACGGCTGCGCTGCTCACGGTAAGGTCGGTCGTTGTCGTCACTGTCCCAGTAAGGAGTCAGGGTCACATCGGTGGCGGGCTTGAGGCCTGCGATCTGCTCGCCGAGGCGATTCACCTCGAAACCGAAATTGCCCTCCGGCAACTCGGCCAGGGTGTGCGCTCGGTCGCCAAGCAACTGCATCGGGAAGTCCGGGCCACAGGCCAGCGCCGGAACGGCCGGCACGCTCAGGGACAGGTACAGCAGGCGCCGGGGCCAGTTACGGGTAGACATTCCATGCTCCTTGATCGATTCCATGGCAGCGCGCCCAGCCGAGGACGCGCCGGCCGCCAGCGGCGAGACGCGCGCTGGACTGGCGGTTGAAGATGAGGTGTTGCGGGGATTGCTGCAAGCGGTAGCCGTTGAGCCCGTCGGCGGCGTCACAGGATGCGACGTCCAGTTCCACCCGCGCAGGTATCGGCAGGTCGAGATTGCCGACATTGACCAGCGTGATGTCGCGCAGCCCCGCCTGCCCGGACAGTTCGACCCGCCAGTGGCTGGCGAGCGCATCGCCTCGCGCCACCGCCTTCAACGTGGTCAGGCTCCAGGCGCGGCGGTCGCCGGGCAACGGCAGGCGGAACCAGATCAGCCCGGCCAGGTGCGCAGGTGGCTGGTTGCGCAGTTGCCTGCCCAGGTCCGCCAGTTGCTGTGGATCGGCCAGCAGTTCGCGGCGTTCGCCACCACGGTTCAACGGTGTTTCGCTCTCCACCACGGGCGCGCCACCGGTATCAGGCAGCAACGCGACGCCATAGGCGGGCAAGGCCAGGTAGAACGGCTTGTCGCCGACGCGACTCCAGCGTTCGGCCCATTGCCTGGCCTGTGCCGGATCGAACAGGCCGCGACGCGGGTCGCTCACTGCGTGCACCTGCAACACACTGCTGTCCACCGCCTGCAACAGCGCCGGCAGCTGCGGGCTGTCGAGCCAGGCGGGCAATGCGGTGATGCTCAGCTTCAGGCCCGGCGGCAGTTGTGCGCGCAGTTTCAGAAGAAATTCGCTATAGCCCGCAAGGCGGGCGCTGCCACTGTCATGGTCGATCTCCAGCCCCTCCAGGGCCACACCCGCGGCCTGCCAGTCCGCCAGCAGGCGCGCCATTTGTGGGCCTGCCTCCTGCAGGTCGAGCGTCGGCAACTGGCCGTCCAGGCGCACCACCGCGATCACCGACCTGCCATCGGCCTTGAGCCGTGGCAGGTCGACCAGCGCCCTGCTCCACCCGGCCTTGGGCTGCGCTTGCAAGGCAAGCACGCGCAAGGTCGAAAAGTCGGCGCGGCTGTCCGCCAGGGCCTGCTCGTGGGCGGGTTGCCATTGGCGTTGCCAGATATAGAGCTGCTGGTCGAGGGGCGGTGCGGGTTCAGGTCGGCAGCCGGCGAGCGCTCCGAGCACGACATAGAAGAACAGGTGACGCAGGGATGGGGTGTCGGGCATGCAATCCTTTGTCTGGCGCGTTGGGCTGCCGGTGGCGAGGTGGCGATACTACCTCAACCCGGCACGCTATCGCGCTCAGCGCCCGCCAATCAAGCTATCGACCCGTTCACCGGTCGCCAGGTCTTCGATGACGAAACCGAACCAGTCATCGCTCTCCACACGTTTCATGCCGTACTCACGCCCGGCAACCAGTGTGACATCCCGGAAAATCGACGGCGTGGCACGGGTGTCGATCCAGCGCTTCACTTCCAGGCGATGGGGCCCGGGCGTGAGGCGATACTCGCGGCGGGAGGTGTAGACGATCCACCAGGTGTCCACGCCATCCACCGTGGCGATGGTGAGGAACTTGTCGATTGCGCGGATCTTGGCCGTTTCGTTGTCTGGCAGCCCTTGCGCGCCTTTTTCGACATAGGCCGCGCAGCCGCTGGCGATCGCGCAGGTCAGTAGCAACAAGCCGTTGCGGGCAAGACGCAGACATTGAAGAGGCATATTTCTCACTCGTAGGTTTCCAGGCGGCTGCCTGTCACTGCGCCTGCAGCGCGTTGTCGATGTACATGCTGTCGCGCATTTCCCGCAGCGCGGTCGGCGCCGGCACCTGGCCAAGGTTCGAAGACACCCCCACATTCAGCCCGCCGGGGCCGATGCCCGGGGCGAATTGCATGCCGCCTCCCAGCCTCAGGTAGTAGGCCTGGCCGTTGCGCAGGTCCAGGGTGCCGTTGACGTTCAAGGGGTAGAGGTCCAGGGCCCAGCGGGTGGCAACCTGGTGCTGGCCTTGTGACAGGTAGAAGTAGGTGAAAGAACGGTTCTTCACTTCACTGACCTCCTTGCCATCGATGACCAGCGTGGGGCTGCGCCAGTAAGGGGCAACACCGGTACGGTAGAGGTAGACCAGCGCCGCGTCTTGCTTGAGGGGGGCGACTTCGGCGAACTCGGCACCATTGTGCAAGGTGGTGCAGGCACCGAGAAATAGCGTTGCAGCTAAAGAAGCGGCGGTTTTCAAGCGTGCCATGGGGTTCCTTGGAGGGCATGCGGTCCGTCGGGGGGGGTGGCAATCTAACATCGCAAGGCATCGGCGACAACGCTGGGTGGCGCACCTCGCTCGACCTACAGATGGTGTCCTACCAGGGGTGGAGTACGGATGTACTCCTTGCTCGAATGAGCTGATATTGCCATCGTTCAGCGGGAAATGAGATCTGACGCTTTTGTCGGTAATCGCTGCGCAGGTTGTATGAAGACTGTAAGTAAAACGTTTTGTGTAACTACACATAATTTTAATTAGTTGCGCACTAGTTAGAAGACTATCTAGTTTGCCACCTCAACTTAAAACCCGGGAAATACAAGCAACGGATAAAATAAAATGATTATCATTCAGCTGTTCAATATCTATAATCATTCCGATTAATCATTTATATATATTCACGACTGATAATTCGCAAGCATTCTAATGCACGCCTAAAAATCACGCGTTTCATCTAACCCTTCGCCCCACATTCCCTTGCAAAAGCGAAGCGGCCGACTAGTTTTGTGTTTATCTTCGCCAACATAATAAATATAACTCCCCCGCCATTTAGTTCAGAGGAGTCCATGTCCTCGCGCCCATGGGGCGTGACGCTCGATTGCTGAAACGGAAATCAGTCAAATAACAAGAGGGACGCTTGATGAAGCGCAGCCGCGGGTATCGTGCGCTCTCGCAAAGAGGGCCGGGCAAACATTTCTGGTTGTCAGTACTGTGCTTCTCAGGCCTGGTGATCGCCAGCTTTGTATTATTCGAACAACAGATCCAGAACTTCCTCTCCCACCTCGAACAGTTCCTGCCTTCGACCCCCGCCCAGATGCTGACCCTGGCGTTGCTGCTGATCAGCTTGCTGGCGCTGGACGTGGTACTACCCGTGCCGTCGAGCATGGTAGCGCTGCTTGCGGTGGCGATGCTTGGCAGCGTTGGCGGCTACCTGGTGATCTTCATCGGCCTGTGCCTGGGTGCCGGGCTGGGGTATGCGCTGGGGGCCGGGTATTTTCGCCTGCTGTCCAGCCGCCTGGGCCTGCACCAGCGCCAGCCGGGGCAACTGGCGTATCGGCTGGGCACGCTGTCGTTGATCTGCCTGCGCGGCGTGCCGGTGCTGGCGGAAACCTCGGTGGTGGCGGCCGGCATGCAGCGCTATCCGCTGCGCGCCTTCATCCTGGTCACTACCCTGGCCAATGCCGGCCTGGCACTGGCCTACAGCGCCATCGGCACCTTCCTGGTCGCGCAGAACGCGCTGCTGGTGACCCTGCTCGCCGGCATGGTCCTGCCCGCGCTGTTCATCGCCGGGTACAGCCTGTTCAAGGCCTTGCGCAAGAGTGAACCACTGCGCGGGCGTTTCACGGTCAGTTACGACTACCCCGTGGTGTTCACCGAGCACCTGTTCGATCCGCTCAACACCTGCCTGCACCGCCAGCTCACCGCACAGCAGCGTGGCCGGGTAACGGTGCTGGTCTTCGCCGACGAACAGCTGCTGCGCTGCGCACCGCACCTGGCGGGCCAGATCGACGCCTACTTTGCCGCCCATGACGCGGACCTGAACCTGAAAGCCGCGCCCATCGCCATGCCGGCCGGTGAGCTGAGCAAGGACGCACAGGTCCTGCAACAGCTGTACAGCGACATGCTGAGCCATGGGCTGGACCGTCATTGCTTCGTCCTGGCCCTGGGCGGCGGCGCCGTGCTGGACGCGGTGGGCTACGCCTGCGCCACCTTTCACCGGGGCATGCGCCTGATCCGCATCCCCAGCACGGTACTGGCACAAAACGACGCCGGCATCGGCGTGAAAAACGGCATCAACGCCTTCAGCCAGAAGAACCTGCTCGGCGCCTTCTACCCCGCCAGCGCAGTGATCAATGACTTCCAACTGCTCACCACGCTTGCCCACCGCGACCGCATCGCCGGCCTGGCCGAGGCCGTCAAGGTGGCGCTGATCAAGGACCGCGCCTTCTTCGAGTGGATGGAGCGGGAGGCCGACGCCCTCGCCCACTTCGATCATCCGGCCAGCCGCTACGCCATCCGCCGTTGCGCCGAGCTGCACCTGGGGCACATCACCGGCGCTGGCGACCCCTTCGAACGCGGCAACGGGCGCCCCCTGGACTATGGCCACTGGGCGGCGCACAAGCTGGAAAACCTCAGCCAGCACCGCCTGCGCCATGGTGAAGCAGTGGCGGTGGGCATGGCCCTCGACGGGCTCTATGCCAATGCCCTGGGTCTGTTGAGCGATGCCGACAGCGAGCGCGTCATCAGCCTGTTGCTCAGGCTTGGCTTCAACCTGTGCCCACCGGAGCTGAGCCTGAAAGATGCGCATGGTCGTTCGCGGGTGTTGCTCGGGCTGGAGGAGTTTCGCCAGCACTTGGGCGGGCAGCTGTCCATCCCCATGCTGAGCTGCATCGGGACATCGGTCGACCTGCACGAGATCGATGACGCACTGATGGAACAGGCGCTGCTGCGGCTGGTCAGCCAGCGCGCGCCCCTCACCCTGGGCGAGGGCTGCGCGCAATGAACCCGATCACGCCGGACCTGAAAACCTGGATGACTGTTGGCCGGGTCTCCAACCTGCCCACGGTGTGGACCAACACCCTCGCCGCCGCCCTGCTGGCCAGCAGCGCCGGTGCCCTGGCGCCACCCTCCTCTCTGGTGTGGCTCCTGCTGCTGGCCATGCTGTCGCTGCTGTACCTGGCCGGCATGCTGCTGAACGACCTGCTGGACGCCGATTGGGACCAACAGCACAGCAACGCCCGCCCCATCACCCTCGGGCTGGTCAGCCGGCGGCAGGTGCGCCTGGCCATCTACGGGTTGCTGCTGCTGGCCGCGACCGCGGCGCTCGGCCTGAGCCGCCTGGTCGAACAGCCGCACTGGCTGCTGGGCAGCGTCACCCTGCTGGTGGGCTGCATTCTCGGCTACAACCTGCTGCACAAGACCCACGTCCACAGCGTCTGGTTGATGGGCGCGTGCCGCTCGGCGCTGTACCTCACCGCGGCGGCCAGCCTGGCGGTGCCGGCGCAGCCCATCTGGCTGTGCGCGATCCTGCTCGGGGTGTACATCAGCGGCCTGACCTACCTGGCGCGCCAGGAGCACCTCAACCAGTTGCTCAGCCGCCTGCCCCTGCTGCTGATGCTCAGCCCGCTGGCCCTGGCGGCCTACGCCGAGACCCTGTGGTTCTGGCCGGTGTTGCTGCTGTGGCTGGGCTGGCTGGGCTGGCATTACTGGCTGCACCTCGCCGATCCGCGGCGCCGGCAAGTACGTGCCTTCATCGGCGCGGGGCTGGCGGCCCTGCCGCTGTTCGATGCCCTGGTGCTGGCGGTGGCCGACCAGCCCCTGGGCAGCCTGCTGTGCGTCCTGGTGTTCTTCCTGCTTCCACACCTCCAACGCTGGATCAAACCGACATGAACAGTCATATCGCTTCGTCGCCAACGGCGGCGCTGGACATGCGCCACGACTGCCTGGCCGAACGGCAGCAGGCCTTGGTCGCGCAACTCGATCAGGCCGAGTTGCAGTGGTGGCAACAGGCGCAGGCGCGCCTCGGGCAGTCGCCGGACGCCAACACCGCCGCCCTGCTGAGCAGCCAGTGCAAGCGCCGGATCGGCGACCGGGCCATGCCCGACGATGAGGGCTGGAGCCAGTTGCAGCTGGCACGCGCGCTGCTCCTGGCGCAGGTCCTCGAGCAGCAACCAGAGGCCGGGCAGCTGCCTTTGCTGCGCCAGTTGTTCCACTGGGGTGACGACCAGGAAAAGGTCGCCCTGCTCAAGGCCCTGGACTGGCTCGACAGCCGTGGCGCGTGCCTGGAGCTGGCCTTGCAGGCCGGGCGCACCAGCAACAGCCAGGTGTTCGCCGCCCTCGCCCTCGACACCCTCTACCCGTCCCGCCATTACCCGGAGCGTGCGTTCCACCAGCTGGTGCTCAAAGCGCTCGGCATGGGACTGGACGTGAGCCGCCTGCACGGCCTGAGCGAGCGCCGGGGCGTCACCCTCAACCAACTGGCCCTTGATCTGCTGGATGAGCAACTGGCTGCCGCGCGTCCGGTCTCCGGCGGTCTGTACCTGGCGATTGCCTTCAACCTGCTCAGCCCGGCGCAGCACCAGCGGCTGCTCGGCCTCTGCCGCCAGCAATGCCTGCCCCCCGGCTGGCATGAGCACCTGGCCACCTGATACCCGACAATGCCTTCTCCCTGACGAGGATTCACCATGCCCAAGTACTTCGACCCGCATATCCATATGGTCAGCCGCACCACCGACGACTACCAGAACATGGCTGCCGCCGGCATCACCGGGGTGATCGAACCCGCGTTCTGGCAGGGCCAGGCCAGGACCAGCCTCGGCAGCTTCGTCGACTACTTCGACACCCTGTTGGGTTGGGAGCGTTTTCGCGCCAGCATGTTCGGCATACATCACTTCTGCACCATCGGCCTCAACCCCAAGGAGGCCAACGACCTGTCGATCGCCTATGAGGTACTCGAGGTCCTGCCGCGCTACCTGGTCAAGGATGGGGTGGTGGCGGTGGGTGAAATCGGCTACGACGACATCACCCCCGAAGAAGACCGCTTTCTCGCCGCGCAACTTGAGCTTGCCAAGCAATTCAACCTGCCGGTGCTGGTGCATACGCCACACCGCGACAAGATCGGCGGCACCAAGCGCACCCTTGCGGTGATCCGCGAAGTCGGTATCGCCGAACACCTGGTGATCATCGACCACCTCAACGAACTGACCCTGCCGCTGGTGCTCGACAGCGATTGCTGGCGCGGCCATTCCATCTACCCCAACACCAAGATGTCCGAGCAGCGCATGGTCGCGCTGCTGCAGCAGTACGGCACGGAAAAAATGGTGGTCAACAGCGCCGCCGACTGGGGCATCAGTGACCCGCTCAAGGTGCCAAAGACCGGCCAGGCGATGCTGGCCGCAGGCTTCAGCGAGGCCCAGGTCGAGCAGGTGCTGTTCCACAACCCGGTGGATTTCTTTGCCCAGAGTGGTCAGTTGGACAAAACCCTGGTCAGCACCCCGCTGCCCATCGACCAGCGTCGCCAGTGGCAGGAAAACTCGGCCCTGCGCGGCCAGGATCCGGTGGTCAAATGAGCGCTGGCCGGGGTTGGAGCGCCTCGCAGCTCGGCTACTGCGGCAACGTGCACCCGGCACCTGACCTGGCCGCGCTGCGCGCCTCCATCGAGCAGCACTTCCAGGGCGTGCGCAGACTGCGCGGGCTCGACGTGCAAGACAGCGGGCTGTGGATCAGCGCCCGCGCCGCTTCCGAGTTGCGCCAAGCGCCGGCACGGCAGGCGTTTCTCGACCTGCTGCAACGCAGCGGGCTGCGCCTGACCTCGCTCAACGGCTTCCCCTACGGGCAGTTCCATGAGGGCGCGGTGAAGGCTGCGGTCTACCTGCCCAGCTGGGCCGAGCCGCAACGGCTGGCGTACAGCCTGGAGCTGGCGCGGCTGCTGGCCGAGGCCCTGCCGCCGGACTGCCGGCAAGGGGTGATCTCCAGCGTGCCGCTGGGCTACGCCGCCCACTGGAGCCCGGCGCTGCAGCAGCGTGCCGAGGAACAGCTGCGCGAGCTCACCTCGGCGCTGGCCCGGCTGCACCAGGAAACCGGCAAGAAGATCATGGTATGCCTGGAAATGGAGCCGGACTGCGTGCTGCAGACCACCGACCAGGCCATCGCCTTCTTCCACCACTGGCAGGCCAGCGACCCTAACCATGAGTACCTGGCACTGTGCTTCGACGTCTGCCACCAGGCGGTGATGTTCGAAGATTGCCGGCAGTCCCTGGAAAGGCTGCGCCAGGCTGGGGTGCCCATCGGCAAGATCCAGCTGTCCAATGCGATGATTTGCCGCCTGCCGGCCCAGGACATTCGCCGTTGCGCCCAGGTACTCGAGGTGCTGGGCGGCTTTGCCGAAGCCACCTATCTGCACCAGGTGCAGGCGCGCGACAGCCAAGGCCACCTGTGTGCCTGGGCGGACCTGCCGGCTGCGCTCGCCGCCTGCCTGGCGGAGCCCGGGCGCTACCGGGAGTTGCGGGTTCACTTCCACATCCCGCTGTTCAGCGAACACCTGCTGCTGCCGGAGCTCGGCGCCAGCCAGGCCGCCCTGGCGCAGACCTTCGATTTTCTCGCCGCGCACGAGGACATCCGCCCCGTGCTGGAAGTGGAAACCTACAGCTGGGGCGTTCTGCCTGCGCAACTGCGACCCACCACCGCCCCGGCCCAGCAACAGGGCATCAGCGACGAGTTGCGTTGGGTCGAGGAGCAGTTGCGCCAGCGTCGCCTGTTGCAATCCCACGCACAGGAGGTGTGTGCCGATGCCCTCTGAACAGCCCCGCCAACCGCTGCTGCTGATCAACGTGGTCGGGCTGACGCCTGCGCTGCTGGGCACGGCAACGCCGCACATCAACCGCCTGTTGCAAAAGGCCAGGATGGCCAGCCTGCAACCGGTGTTCCCTGCCGTCACCTCCACGGTGCAGGCCTCGATCCTCACCGGCCTGCCACCGGCCGGGCACGGCATCGTCGGCAATGGCTGGTACTTTCGCGACCAGGCCGAAGTGCGCTTCTGGCTGCAACCCAACGCCCTGATCCAGGGCGAGAAGGTCTGGCAGACGCTCAAGCGCGAGCTGCCGGGCTTTCGCTGCAGCCAGTTGTTCTGGTGGTACAACATGTACGCCGACGTCGATGCCGCCATCACCCCGCGCCCGCACTATCCGGCCGATGGCCGCAAGCTGTTCGGCCTGTATTCGTCCCCGGCAAACCTGCATGCGCGGATCGAAGAGCAGATCGGCGCGTTTCCGTTCCCGGCGTTCTGGGGGCCGGCTGCCGGCATCGCCTCCAGCCGCTGGATCGTCGATTGCGCCATGGCCGAGTTCCAGCTCGATCGCCCGGACCTGCAGCTGGTCTACCTGCCACACCTCGACTATTGCCTGCAGCGCCTGGGGCCAGGGCACCCGTCTATCGTCGACGAAGTGCGGGCCATCGACGCCGAGGTCGGCCGCCTGCTGGGCTTCGCCAAGACGCAAGGCGCGGCCGTGATGCTGCTGTCGGAGTACGGCATCGAGGCAGTCAGTCAATCAGTGTCCATCAATCGCCTGCTGCGCGCCGAAGGTCTGCTGCAGGTGCGCCAGTCACTGACCTGGGAACTGCTCGACCCCGGTGCCAGCGCTGCCTTCGCCGTCGTCGACCACCAGATTGCCCATGTCTACGTCAGACAAGCCCGCGACATCCCTCGGGTCAAGGCCCTGTTGCAAGGCCAGCCCGGCATCGAGCGGGTGCTGGACAGGACCGAGCAGCAGGCCTGGCAGCTGGACCACGCGCGCAGTGGCGAACTGGTCGCCGTGGCCGCCGCCGATCACTGGTTCGACTACCGCTACTGGCTCGACGATCGCAAGGCACCGGACTTCGCCCGCACCGTGGACATCCACCGCAAGCCCGGCTACGACCCGCTGGAGCTGTTCATCGACCCCGCCATCCGCTTCCCCAGGCTGAAAGTGGCGCGGCGCCTGCTGCAGAAGAAACTCGGCTTTCGCTACTACATGGACCTGATCCCGCTCGACACCTCGATGGTGCGTGGCAGCCACGGCCGTCTGCCCGCCAGCGCGCAGACCGGGCCACTGCTCATTACCGATTGTGATCTGCCGTTGCCGGGCAGCCTGCCGGCGACAGCGGTGAAGCAACTGCTCCTGCAGCATTTCCTGGGGCACTCATACACCGACCTGGCCAAAGCCAAGGAGCTTACATGCGGCGAGCCATCTCAATAACCGTCCTCAGCGCACTGGCCGGACTGGCCCAGGCCGAGGGCACCACCCCCTTCGATTGCAACCAGTTCATGCAGTTTGGCGGCAACGTCGACCAGGCCCGGCAGACCTTCGCCCAAGGGCCGGAAAGCATGAGCTGGAACTGGTTCGTCTGCCTGAACCAGCCGGTCGAGTCGAACAGCCCCAATCGGGTCTGGGAAACCCTCAAGCCTTCGGACCAGGTCTACCTGAGCAATGGCGCCGCACCGCTGCCCTGGGGCCAGAGCGAGCCGGTGCCGGCCGCGGTGCTGCAGGCCGCCCAGGCCCAGGGCCTGAACCCCAACCGCACGTTCCACAACCTCAACGCCGTGCAGCAGGTGGACGGCCTGATACTGGAAATGGGCGGCGCGGTACCCACCGCGCAACAGGGGCAACCGGTGCGTTTCCAGCTATTGATGGGCGAGGACACCTTCGACTACATCGTGCAAAAGCAGGTGTACAACGTGAACGGCCAGGCCGCCTTGACCAGCAACCTGGCCTTTCCCTCCACCGCCTGGGAGCTCAAGGCCGCCTGGCTGTGGATCGGCAATAACCCGGATTATCAGCAGCAACTGCAAGGCGATGGCTACTACATCGCCCAGGCCTACTACCAGCAGGACAACGGCCAGTACCAGGTCGGCTACGCCGCGCTCAGTGGCCTGCACGTGGTCAACAAGCTGAACCCGCAATGGGTCTGGACCACCTTCGAGAATCGCAACAACGGCAAGTACACCGTGACCAACGCGATTCCCCCGACCCCGATGAGCAACAGCACCGGGCCGACCCCGGCGGCGCAGACCGCCAACACCACCTTCCAGGCCATGTACCCGGCGCTGGCGCAGTACGAGCTGATCGGCACCCAGTCCGAGACCAATCCGAAGCTGCTGGCCAACTCCCAGCTCGAGTCGGCCTTCCAGAGCCAGTCCTCGTGCTTCGCCTGCCATGGAACGGCGGCCTACTCCAAGACCAAGGGCTATTTCAATTTCGCCCAGAAGCAGCAAGGCGGGATTGTCTATCCGACTGCCGAAGTGCCGGCGTCCGAGTTCGCCGGGTACAACAAACTGGACTTTGTCTGGTCGCTGAAACGCGCCCAGTGGCAACGCTAAGGAGCATGACATGAGCGTACTGAACTTCCCGCGCATCTACCTCGGCGGCCACATGTACTGGAGCCCGCCGACCGCCAACAACAACGACATGTACCCGCTCTACGACGCCTCGAAGATGCGCTTGAACTGGCGCTTCCTCGAGTACTACGGGATCAACCCGGCGAATGCCAGCAGCAAGTTGATGCCGTGGGTCATCGCTCCGCAGGTGCTGCTCGAGGCGCCCACCTATGTCATCCAGGTGCCGGGTAATGCCGCGCAGGGCGTCGACGTGATGATCCCCGGCGAGTGGAACCTGTTCGGCGACAACGCCTGCGGCACCGTCAACTACACGCCGGCAGACCCCACTATCCCGGCGACAGCCTCCGTCATCACCGGCGGCGAACTGCCCAACGGCGGCTACGTCGACCAAGACCCGCTGATCAACCAGACCTACAACCTGTTCGGCAACCCGTTCGGCAGCGATGCCCCTACTCCGGCGCGTTTCGTCGACGTCAGCCCCTGGCAGAACACCTTCACCGCGCTGTACTTCGACCGGCTGGTGCTCGGCGACGCCCAGTGCGGCCTGACGCTCAAGCGCCAGCACCGCATGCTCGACCGTTTCCTCAACTTCAACTGGGCGAGACTTGGTGGCCTGGTCTATGTAACCACCACCTGGCAGACCTGTTTCCCGAAAGAGAACCTGAGCTGGGCCCTGGGCAACTCGCAATTGCTGCAGAACCTGCAGCAACAGATGGAGCAGCAGAAGGCCAAAGGGCTGATGTTCCGTTTCTCTACCTACCTGACCTGCTACGACAAGAACGGCGTCTTCAATGACCAGCCGTACATCGACACCCGCGCCACCACCCCGCAAGCGCTGGCCTATGTGCAGGCGATGTACCAGAAAGGCCTGGACAATGTCGGCAGCATTTTCTTCAACCCTGCCTACAGCCGCACCGCGGGCACCTTGGGTTTGTGGTTCGACGACGAGTTCCCCACGGCGCCGGCCGGGCGGCGGCTGGTCCCTGGTGATCCGGTACAGTTGCAGAAGGACGGTGTGGACTTCAAACCCATGACATTGGGGGTCATCTCGGCGCAGGTGCATGACGACACCCTGTCGCTGGACCTGCTCAATGGGTTCCCCAGCTATTCGCTCGACCCGAAGGCCAAGATACCGGTGGCGGCGAAGTTCGACGCCGGCAGCTACCAACTCGGCATACGCCAGGGCGAGCAGTTCACGCCGCTGGCCAGTTTCGGCTACGAAGACTATCAGCAGGCGGCCTTCGACAAACGTTCGGGAATCCTCGACCTGCCGTTGAGCGCAGAAGCGCAGAAACAGCTGCAAAGCGGATCGCTGGAGTTGCAGCAGCAAGGCACCACGCCGGTGAAGGCGGCGACCCAGCAGATGTGGACCGCCGAAGTGGTCGAGAGCGCCAGTTTCATCGACGTCGGCGACAGCAAGACCTTGCAGATCATGGTGCAGTACGACGGCCTGCCGGCGCCGGCCGGTACCGTGCTGACGGTGGCCGAGTACAACAACGCCTACATGATGTGCACCACCGACTACTACCTGGCGTTCAGCAACCCGGCCGATTTCACGCTGTTCTTCGACGACCCTGACGACCGCGCCAAGAACATCTCCAACCTGCCGAACTTCGACAACGCCTCGCCGCTCTCTCGGCAGCTGAGCGAAGGCACGGGCCGCAGGCTTACGGCGATGCACCTTGCAGGCCCGACCACCGGCATGAATCCGGTGAGCTACCAGCAGTACCTGCCCACGCCTGGCTCGGTGGCCCTGAGCCCCAGCCTGGCGTTCGCCAACCCCATCCAGGGTCAGGGCACGCTGCAGGGTGAGCCGAACGGCAAGGTGCAGTACAGCACCACGCAGATCACCACCGACGCCAACGGGGTTGCCCAGCTGACCGTCAAGGCCGTGGCACCGGGCTTTCCGACCTTGCGCTTCTTCGTGCATGACGGCAAGCAGCCGCCGCAGATCCCGTTCAGCTTCAAACTGATGCAAACCTATACCGACTTCCTCGCGCCACTGCGCGTGCTGCCCCAGGAGCCGGAGATACAGCAGAGGTTCGTCGATGCCTGGAACCAGGTCTACAAGCAGCAGAACGCCGGCCAGCTGATCTGGGAAAGCTTCATCTACCCGTTCATCCTGCAGCCGTTCTTCTACATGTACCCGATCATGAACAAGTACATGCCGCTGAACTCCCTGGCCCGCATAGAGGGCGCGGTCGACCAGCTGATTGTGCTGATCAGCAAGGAGTACCAGGAGGAAAGCACCCTGGCGATGCCCATCACCCGGGACATGCCGCAAAGCCGCCGGGCAGTGCTGGAGCTCTGGGCCCAGGCCCTGGTGAAACGCAACTACCCACCCATCCCGCTGAGCATGAGCGACTTCCCGCAAGGCTGACCGGCAGGACTGCCGGGTGACGAGGCTGTCACCCGGCACACTTCACAGGAGTGTCCCATGAACACCCGCATCCTCGACCGACTGTTGCTGCTTGTCCTGCTGCTGTGCCCCTCGCTGGTCGCCCAGGCCGACGACAGCGCCGTCTACTTCACCATGGGCGTGCACAACACCCTGGGCTGCGATGCAAGCAACGGCAACTGCATCGCCAAACGCGCACCGAGCGACCCGTCCGATCCGTTCTTTCCGGCGTACTGGATCAGCGACTGGACGATGTACCGGGTGATGCACAACTACCAGCAGAATCCGCCGCCCTACAGCAACCCGCCGGCCACCCTGGCCCCGGCCGACTACACCGTGTCCCGTGGCACCAGCTACTACGACACCACCTACATTCCAGCCGATGGCGACGGCTTCGGCGCCATGATGGAGCACTACGAGAAGTACTGCCTGCCGATCTTCCCGATCAAGAACAACAACTACACCTGCTCGTTCGTGTCCCTGGGCAACAAGGCCTACTTCCTCACCTACCCGCAGGACCGGCCCAAGGACATGCCGGCCTGCTGCATGTTCTCGCCGATGAACCACCCGCCTCGGCAGGATTTCATCAAGCACCTGCCCTACAGCGCCACCCGCAGCCAGCACCTGGACGCCAGCGTGCAGGCCTATGCCCTGGACCTGGACTCGCCGCAGGGGCCGATCCTGTTCGGCTATGCCTTCTACAACAAGGCCACGGGCCAGCCGCCCTACCGGCAACCGCAGTCGTTCTACTTTTCCGGGGACGCCAGCGTCGCCAACGCGCCGATCGTCAGCCAGAACTACACCGGCTTTCGCATCGCCAAGCCCGACCCCGCCCAGACCTGGGCGCAGGTCGCCGCCATGTGCCCGTCGAACCCGCCGCCCTGCCAGCTGTTCGAGCCGCCAGCGGCGCAGAGCAACGGGCACAAGGCGCAGTGGAACAAACTGATGCAGCGCAAACCCTGAACCACGACGAAGGATCGCCATGAAAGCCATACTGCGCTTATCCGTGATAGCCCTGGGCCTGGCCAGCCTGCCGGCATTGGCCAGGGAACAGGCCATGCCCTCGTCCCTGGCCACCCAGCTCGATTGCCAGCCGCCCAGCAGCGCCCCGGCCGCCAACGCCAGCCAGGACCAGTTCGATCGCTACAGCTGGCAGCTGTTCATCGCCTTGAACTGGCCGGCCCAGGACCGCCAACGCGGCAACCCGGACTGCACCAGGCAGCCGGGGGACGCCGGTTACACCGTCTGGCAGACCTACAAGAGCGTCGACGAGGTCTTCCTGCCCGGTGGCGCCGATCCCGGCCCCTGGAACACCCCGCAGGGCGCCAGGAGCCTGGGCATCATCAACATCGCCGCGCTGAAGAACAGCTCGCTGGTCAACGCCATCGACCAGGCGGTCGGCGGCTGGCTGATCGACCAGGCCGGCAACCCGACCTACTACGATATCTCGGCCAACCAGGCGTCCTACGACTACATCGTCGCCAACCAGTTCTACAACGCCGATGTGGTATCCAGGGCAGCCAATATCCAGTTCCCCTATGGCGTCATCGAGATCAAGTCGAGCTGGCGCATCCTCGGCCCCCATGACAACGCCAGCCGCTACCTGACCATGCTGGCGCGGGTGGCCACCTTCGATGACCAGGGCCGGCGCAACGGCGTGACCGAGGCCTTCCTCGGCCTGGTGGGCCTGCATGTGATCACCAAGGCCAAGGGCTATCCGCAGTGGATCTGGTCGACCTTCGAGCAGATAGACAACGTGCCGCCCAAAGCGCTGGTGGGCGGCCAGTGGGTCGACCAGCCTGCGCCCGGCACCGCCTACTCCTACTTCAACGCCGACGCGCCCGCCGCGAGCCTCAACAAGTCGCCCTGCGACTGGCAGACCCAGGGCACGCAACTGGTCTGCGTGCCCAAGCCCGGCACCACCTTCCAGACCCCCAACCCGCTGAACCGCGTCACCCCGATCGCCGATGTCACCCAACAGGTCAACACCGCCTACCGCGCCGACCCCGGGCTGCAACGCAGCGTGCTCAAGTACTACCAGCTGGTCACCACCCAGCGCCCGCTGATGCCCGACAACCCCGGCAATCCGCTGGGCCAGCCGACGCCCGCACTGTCGGCCAATGTCACCATGGAAAGCTACATCCAGCCCAACAGCAGCTGCATGAACTGCCACTCCATGGCCACCGCAGTCAGGAGCCCGTACAAGTCCGACTTCTCCTACCTGTTCAAATTCGCCCATGCGCCCGTGGGCAAAACCATCAAGGACGAGGATTGAACCATGAGCATCCTGAATGGCCCACGCCTGAACTTCTGGGGTGGCATCCGCACCGATGTCAGCCTGCCGAACAACTCCCCGACCATCCCCTTCGATGGCAACGACGAGTGGCCGATCTTCGACCTGACCACCTCGACCCTGGCGCCGGGCGCCGAGTCCTATAGCGACGATCAGTTGAACAGCATGCTCAATGCGCCGAACGGCAACTACTACACCGCAGGCGGCTGGAACCACTACGGGCAGCACCTGGTCGATCTGCAGAACGCCATGATCAGCTCGCAGGGCAGCCCAGGCAGCGTCAGTACCAGCGGTGACCTGGTGGGACAACCGGTGTACCTGCTTGGCTCGCTGGACCCAGCGACCGGCCAGCCAAGCAACTCCGGCCCGATGATGGTGGACCTGGACCCGACCTCGACGACCACCACGCAGATCTTCGTCGGCGGCCTGCAGATCGGTGGCAACAGCGATACCCAGCTGCTGATCCGCTGCGACACCGTTTGCAGCAGCCTCGATGTGAAGAAGCGCGTGCTGCTGCCCGCGTCGATGGACGCGCCGGGCTCGTTCCGCCTGAGCGGCACCTTCCAGCTGACCTTCCCGCTCGCCAGCATCGTCAGCTGGAACCGCGACAGCCCAGGGCTGCGCGCGATCATCCAGGCACCCGGTGCGACCGGGATCGTGTTGCGCTTCGTGATGTTCGAGATGTGCCCGGCGATGACCACCGCGCAACTGGACGCCGACTACGCCGCGGGCCGATATACCCCGAACCCGAGCATCGGTCGGGTCATCGGCACCCTGGCCCCGGCTTTTGCCAACGAACCCGCCAACTGCCAGCCCGGACGCCAGCTGGTCAACCAGAGCACCGGCGGCACCGCCTACGCCGAGCTTGCCGGCAGCGGCCTGCTGAGCGTCGACATGGTCAACCTGATTCCCAAGCAGACCTTCAGGGCCGTGCGCGACGACATCACCAGCCCCATCGGGCCCAATGCCAACTACGGGCCGGTCACCTTCACCGCCGGTACCGTACCCCTGGCCACGCTCGATCCGAACAGCGACCTGCTGCTCGACTATTACGTATATGGCGGCCTGGTCGACTTGCCGCTCGACGCCAGCCAGCAGCAGGCGACGAAAACCTCGGTGCTGCACGTCGACGCCCCCAGCGCCGTCGCTGGCACCCTGTTGCATGCGTGCGAGTCGGTCTATCGGGTCTACGCCGACCAGCGCAATGTCTACACCGAGGACTACCCCGACGGCCTGTCGATCACCCTGCAGGTCCGCTACCTGGGTGGCCCGGTAACCACCCTGAGCAAGATAGCGCTCGACACCGGCCCTTCCGGCCCGAACTACGGAGCACCGGAAAACTGGGACTTCCTCGACGTGCCCGAGGTCCTGGTAGTCGAGGCCGGCCAGCTCGCGGTCAGCCTTCCGGTCAAGGTCAAGCCCGGTACCGACGCACAGGCCGGATTCGTCGCCCTGAGCTACTCAGTCAACGGCCTGGCCGCCGGCAGTTTTTTCACCAACTTCCGCAAATTCGCCAGCACCGACTTCGGCATCGCCACGGGCAGCACCATCACCTGGCAGCAGGTGTACCCGAATGTCCTGCGCTTTCACTACCTGGCCTTCCCCGCCATGTCCCGGTACGTGCCGCTGAACCAGCCCGACGCGATCATGGCGGCGAAGGGGCCGATCCTCGCCCGCACCGCCGATGCCTACAAAGGCACCACGCTGTTCATGCCGGTGGTGCGCTCGATGTCGCCGAGCCAGCGGGCGCTGCTGCGTGCCTACCTCACCGGCGAGCCGTGGCAGCCACCACAGTAGCCGCTACCCCTGTTCGCTCACGGAGAGAAGCCGATGCCTGCACCTGTTCATGTACCCACACATCCACGCGCAACGCTGCGCCCCAGCACCCTCATCGCCGAGGGCCTGCTCAACCCGCGCGGCATCTGCCTGCAGGCCGATGGCAGCCTGTTGCTGGCCGAGGCCGGCTCCGGCCTGCCCGAGCAGCCCTTCAGCGGCCGGATCAGCCGACTGCGAGCGGACCCGACCTCACCCGGCGCCAACCTGCCCCGGGAAACCCTGGCACAGGGTTTTCGCGCCATGAACATGCAGGCGCGCATGTTGCGCGACGAAATCATGGGGTTGTCGGACATCGCCTGCGGTGACGGACGCTGCCTGGCCAGCCAGACCGACTATGTCGAGGGCTCGAGGCTGCTCGACCTGCAGTTCGACCCGCCCGAGCCGGTGTTCCACAGCCGCGGCAACCTCAACGCACTGTGCTTTCATCCATCCCGGCGCAGTTGGCTGGCGGTCAAGCCCGATAGCAACCAGTTGGTGGAGTTCGTCGATGGCCAGCAGGAGCGCGTACTGGCGTCGTTGCCCGAACTGGAGCAAGGCCAGGAGGCCGTGCCCGTTACACTGGTGTACGAACCTGACACGGACGCAGTGCTGATCAGTCTGTTCTCCGGCGAGCTGCACGGTGACCCGCTGCGCAAGGGCATCGACTTTGCCGACAGGGCCGGACGGGTCATCCGGGTCTGGCCAGGCGATGGACGCATCGAGGTGGTTGTCCAGGGGTTGCAACTGCCCACCGGCCTGGCCCTGGATCGCAGCGGCAACCTGCTAGTGCTGGAGCTCTGCGACAGCGTGCAGCAACCTTTGACGCCTGACTGGCAAGGCGAACCGCGGCATGGCGGCTTCACCCGTTTCTCAGGCAGGCTCCTGCACTGCAACCTGCAGACCGAGCAGGTGACGGTGCTTGCCCAAGGCCTGGATACGCCGTCCAACCTGTGCCTGGTGCACGATGGGGTGTTGGTCAGCGAAGGCATGGGGCTGCTGGGGCGGGCACTGCCCACGCCAGCGGGCGAGGTGGTGCCGTTGGCTGGCAGAGTGCGCTGGGTGGGGCTTTGAGACGGCGTACATCCAAGCCTTGAACATTCCCGGCGTCCGGCGTAAAAAACTCCCTGCCCTCCCCAATCCCGCAAGGAGCACCGGATGCTGGAGCTGCACACCGACCGCCTCTACCTGCGCCCCCTGAACGAAGCCGATTGGCCACTGTTCCTCAGGCTCCACCGCGAGCCTGACACCATGCGCCATGTGTTCGACGAACTGCCGGAAAGCGAAGTGCGCCGTGGCTTCGAACACCGCCTGCCGCAGTGGTCGCCCGAAGCGGAACATTGGCTGTGCCTGGTGATGGTCGACAAGGCCAGTGGCTGCGACGTCGGCGTCACCGGCCTGCGCGTGCTGCGCCCCGGCCACGCCGAGGTCGGCTACCTGCTGCTGCCGCAATGGCACGCCAAGGGTCTGGGCAGCGAGTCGCTGCGGGCCATCCTGGCATTCGCCGCCGACAGTGACCTGAAGTCGCTGGAGGCCACGGTCACCGACGGCAACGACGCTTCCTGCCGGCTCCTGGAAAAGTGCGGTTTCACCCTCGCCCGCCGTGTGCCCCAGGCCTACCTGCTGCGCAATACGTTGCACGACGACCTCATCTACACCCTCGACCTGCGCGGATAGCCCATGAACCCCTATCAATGCCTGCCGCCCCGCGCCTTCTGGCGCACGGCGATCGCCGAGCGGCCCGCCGAACAGGTCGGCGAACTGTGGTCGCCGGCCTTCGAGATCGACGCCAAGGATGCCATCGTCACCGCCGGTTCCTGCTTTGCCCAGCACATCGGCCGTGCCCTGGTGGCCCGGGAAATGAACTGGCTCGATGCCGAGCCAGCCCCGGCCGACTTGCCCGAGGAGCAGCGCAAGGCGCGTCAGTACGGGGTGTTCTCATTCCGCACCGGCAACCTCTATACCCCGGCCATGCTGCGCCAGTGGTTGCAATGGGCGCTGGATGATCAGCCCCAGCCTGGCGAGACCTGGGCGCATGACGGACGCTATTTCGACCCGTTCCGCCCCAGCGTGGAGCCCGCTGGTTTCGCCAGCGAGCAGGCGTTGTTCGCCTCGCGCCAGGCAACCCTGGCAGCGATCCGCCTGGCGGTGCGCCGCGCCAAGGTGTTCGTCTTCACCCTGGGCCTGACCGAGGCCTGGGTCCACCGCGACACCGGCGTGGTCTATCCGCTGTGCCCCGGTACCGTGCGCGGCGAGTTCGACCCGCGGGTCCACCAGTTCCGCAACTTCGGCTTCACCGACACTTGCCAGGCCATGACCGACGCCATCGCGCTGATGCGCGCGGTGAACCCAAGCCTGCGCCTGTTGCTCACCGTCTCGCCGGTGCCGCTGACCGCCAGCGCCACCGGCGAGCACGTGCTCAGCGCCACCACCTATTCCAAGTCGGTGCTGCGCGCCGTGGCCGGCCAGTTGTGCCAGGACCTGCCCGAGGTGGACTATTTCCCGTCCTACGAGATCATCACCGGCACCCCGTTCAAGGGCGCCTTCTACCAGCCCAACCAGCGCGAGGTGACGCCCGAGGGCGTGGCCTTCGTCATGCGCCAGTTCTTCGCCGGCCTCGCCGCCGAGGCCGCGCCCGCGGCAAGCGTCGCCACCCCGTCCGTAACCTGTGAGGACCTTGTCTGTGAAGACGCCAGGCTCGACTACTACGCCTAGTTTCCTGCTGCTGGGCGATTCCCATGTCGCGGTGGTCGGCCTGGCCGCCAGGGCGCGGGGGCTGGCGTTCGGTGGTGGGCCGCTGGGTGCCGGGCGCGATTTCGGCGTGGATTTCTTCAGCCTGACGGCGGACGACGTGGCAATGCGCGACGCCGAGCTGGAGCAACTGTATCGCCAGGCCCTCGCCCAGCTCGACGCCCCCAGCCTTGGGCGGATCCCCGGCCCGCTGGTGTGCAGCATAGGCTTGAGCCTGCACTACCTGGCCACCACCCAGAACTGGCTGTGCTACCAGGGCCCGGATGGCGAGTTCGACCCCGGCTTCCTCGACGGGCCGCTGTTCGCCACGATCATCGACACCCTGTCGCGCCCCGCCCTGGCGTTCTACGAGCAGGCGCTGGCCCTGGGCGTCAAGGTGTACGCCGTGCTGCCACCGCAACGGGTGCCGCCGATGGCCGACCGCCGGGTGTTCATGGCCGCGCAGGCGCTGCTGATGGAGCGCCTGCGCGGGCTGGGCGTGGAACTGGTCGATGTGCGCGCAGCCGCTAATGACGACCGGGGGCTGCAGCGGGTCGAGTTCTGTGAAATCGATGATCCGCTGCATGGCAACCTGGCGTTTGGCGAGCTGGTGCTCGATCAGTTGTTGCGGCAGATGGCCTAGGCCCGCGGCCGCCCACCAAGAATCGTCACCCGCTCGCCATAGCGTGAATGCGGGAAGTAATCCCACACCGCATGGTGCTGGGTGCAGCGGTTGTCCCAGAACACCAGGGTGCCCGGCGCCCAGCGTACCCGGCAACTGAGCACCGGCTCCCGGGCCACCAGGTCGAACAGCATGTTCAACAGCACCTGGCTCTCGCCGGCCGCCAGCTGCACGATATGCGAGGTGAAGCCCGAGTTGACGAACAGCGAAGGTCGCCCAGTCTCGGGATGGCGCACCACCACCGGGTGCTCGGTCTTGGGCAGGCCGGGCGGCGGCGTGTAGCCCTTCCACGGGATCTCGCCGTCATGGATGGCGGTCAGGGTGCCGAGAAATGCCTGCATGGCCGGCGACAGCATCTCCAGCGCCAGGTGCATGTTGGCGAACAGGGTGTCGCCGCCCGTGGCGATGGCCGGGGTTTCCTTCACGTACAGCATCGAGCCCATGGACGGCTCCAGGTCGGCGGTACCGTCGGTGTGCCAGGTCTCGCCCGCGACGAAGCGTGACTGCGCATTGGCGCGGATCACCACCAGCTCCGGGTCGTCGCCATCGATGTCGTCCAGCGGCAAGGCGCGCAGCTCGCCGAACAGGCGGCCGAAGGCCTTGTGCTGCTCGACGCTGAGCTGCTGGTCGCGAAACACCAGCACGTGGTTTTCCAGGAACGCCCGGCGGATCTCCAGCAACTGCGCCGGCGGCAAGTCGCGCGACAAATCGACCCCTGCGATCTCGGCACCGATGATCGGAGTCAGCCGTTCCACGCTGATGCTGCGGTACGGCGTGCGCTGGGCGCCGGCAATCCGTTCGATGGCGTTCAATCCGTGTTGATCCATGTTTCCCTCCCTGATGCGTGTTGATGGGTTTGGCTCGCCAGGCGCTGCAGCCCCGCCGCCAGGTGCATGGCCGGCGCCATGCGCTGCTCGGTCGAGGTCGCGCAGGCCCAGCTGCAGACCCGCGCCAAGGCGCCGACGACACTGGCGCACGCCTGTTCGTCAGCGTTGGCATAGGCGCGGGCGGCGACCTCGCTGCTGGCCGCCGCATTGGCCGTGGCGAAGGCCTGGGCATTGGCCTCGGTGCTCAATTGCGCGTAGTGCCGGGCGAAAGCCCCGGCGTCACCGAACTGGCCGGCGATCATCGCCTGGTTGCTCGGCGCCTGGCCGTAGTCCAGGGCGCTCTCGTAGGCCTGGGCGTAAGCCGCCTCGGCGTCGTAGGCCCGGCGAAACACGGGCAACAGTACCGGCCTGAGCGCGGCGCGCCACTCACCGACACGCCCGCGCAGCCCCAGGCCGGCGCGTTGGTGCAGGCGTTGCAACGTGAGCAGCGCCTGGACGTGCTCGGGCAGTGCCTCGGCGAGCAGCGGCAACACCACCTCGGCCTGCCACCGGTGCAGCAGGCGCCAGTACGCCTGCCGCTCCAGCGGCAGTGGCAATGGCCCGGTCTGCAACACCCGCAGCAATGGGCTGAGCCACACAGGTGGCGTAATCTGTTCAGCCAGCATGGGCACCCTCTCCCTGCGCTTGCAGGTCGGCATTGATCGCCTCGGCGATCTGCCGGGCCCAGGGGCCGGCGACGATGCCATAGTGATCGGTATCCAGCGCCGCCCAGTCGCTCAGGCCCGGCAGCAATGCCTGCCAGGCCTGGCGCAGGTCCTGCGCCTGCCAGCCGCTGCCGATGCCGTAGGGGTTGGGCCGCGTGGCGATGAACAGCCGCCCGGGCGTGTCCGCCAGCATCGGCGGTACGTGCCCCAGCATGCTCGCCAGGTTGTTGCGACAGCAGGTCACCAGGCGCTCCAGATAGCGCGCGCCGTCCGCGTCGCCATTGCGCTGGGCGAACTCCCGTTCGAACACCTGCTGGATCTGCGCCTCGTCGATCTGCTGCAACTCGGTGCCGGCATCCGGCGCGGGTGGATCGACCAGGTACAGCGTCGGCGCCTCGCGCCCGGCTTCAAGGGCCAGGGCGCACAGGGCCTGGGCCACCCAGGCGCCGAAGGACCAACCCAGCAGGCTCCAGCGTGCACCGGCGGGCAGTTCGGCCTGAATCGCCTCCAGGTACAGCTGCGCACGGGCCTGCAGCGAGAGGTTGGGCAGCGCCGGCTGGCTCAGCACCGGGTCGGCGATCACCCGCACGCAAAGGTCCGGGTGCAGCGCCGTGGCCAGCTCGCGGTAGGCCTGGACGTCACCGCCGACCGGGTGGATCAGGTACAACCACTGACGGCCGCCCCCCTGCTGCCAGGTGTCGATGCGCAGCGCCTGGCGCCATGGGTCGCCGTCACCCTTGGCCTGCCCCGGCTGGTCGGCAACCAGGGCCAGCACCTCGCCCAGGCTGACCTGCGGGCTGAACTGCGACAACTGCACGACCTGGCCGGTGGCGCTCTGCAATTCATCGATCAGGTCGAGCAGGGTCAGCGAGTCAGCGCCCAGGTCGTACAGCGACGCATCGTCCGCCAGCGCGTCCACGCCCAGCCACTGGCACAGACAGCCACGCAGGCGCTCGGCCAGGTCGCTCCCGCTCGCCTGCAGCACGCCTTGGGGTTGCGCTTGCGCCACGCCATGACGCACAGGATAGAAGCGCCGGGCGGTTTCCAGTGACGTGGTCGAGATCAGCAGCTGGGGCAGCTGCGCGGCCATGGCTCGCTCGAACACTTCGCAGCCTTCCGCCGCCGACAGCCCGACCTTGAGGTGCTGCTGGTGCGCCGCGTCGCTGCCATGGGTGCGGGTGGCCATGCCGGTGTCGCGCCAGATATCCCAGTTGATGCCCAGGCGCAGGCAGCCTTCGTCGGCCGTTGCGCGGTAATGGGCAAAACCGTCGAGCACGCCGCTGGCTGCGGCGTAGTCCAGGTGCCCCACGCCACCGAACAGTGCCGACATGGACGAGCAGTACAGCACGAAACCGGGCGTCATCCGTGCGATCAGCGCCTCCACGGCGAGCAGGCCACGGGTCTTGGCGGCCATGGCGGTGGCCATCTCCCGGGCGTCGCGATGCCGGATCAGGCTGCCGGCACCGACCCCTGCGGCGTGGATCACCCCGTCGAAGTGCCCGTAGCGGCATGCCAGGTCCTCGAGTACCTGGGGCCAACGCGTCAAATCGGCGAGGTCGGCCTGCACCCAGTCGACCCGCGGGTGATCCATGTCGACCGTCGGCGAACGCGACAGCAGCACCACGCGCCGCCCCTCGGCGCGCAGCAGGTGCTGGCACAGGGTACGGCCGATGCCGCCAGCACCGAGGATCAGGAACGTGCCAGTGTGCGCGAGGCTCGGCGCCGGGGCCGCCGGCAGCGGGCTGGGCACCAGCCGCGGTTGCCACAGGAAGCCGTCGCGCAGGGCCAGGCGCCGGGGCAACGCCTCAGGCTCGCCCAGCAAGGTGGCCAGGGCGCTGGCGTGCTCGCCCAGCGCCGGGCTCGGGAGGTCCAGCCAATGGCCGCGCAGCGGGTACTCCTGGGGCGCCACTTCGGTCACCCCCGCCAGGGCCGCCAACTCCGGCCGTGCCACCGCGCCCTGCACCGGGCACGCCTGCCAGGACAGCAGCCACAGGCGCAGGCTGGCGTCACGCGGCGCCTGGCCCCAGGCCTGCAGCAGGCTGCCGGGTGTATCCAGGCAGGCCCATTGCGCCGTCGCCAGGCTGCGCTCGTCGACCGTGCCGCTCACCGACAAGGGCAAGGCGTGCAGCCAGTCCAGCGCCCCTGACAGTGCGTCGAACAGGCGGCCCAGTGCCTGGGCATCGCACACGTCCAGTTCGAAACGGTCGGCGGCAAGCTGACGGAAACCCTTGCCCGCCCGCACGTGCACGACCCGCTGGCAGGCTTGGCCCAAGGTCGCGAGCACACCTTCGTCGGCGGCGTCATGCGCGCACACCACGAGCGTCCGCTGGCCCTTGTGCACGGCCGCCGTGCCCAGGCGCCGCACGCGCTGCCATTGCCGCTGGTGGAACCAGTCGGCCAGAGGCCTGCGCTCAGGCGTCGTGTGCCCCTGGAAACGGTAGGTTTCCAGGTCGAAGGCGGATGGCGGCAGGTTCCAGGGCGGCGCCGCCGAACGGCTCGGCCACTGGATCTGCGCCCCCTCATACCAGGCTGCCAGCACGGCCTGGGGCGCATGCTCGCTGGCCAGCAGCCGGACCGACGAGGGACTGACCTCGCGCACCGCCGCCAGCGACAGGGCATCGCCTGCCTGGTAGACCATCCCGAAACGCCAGCGACCCTGGCGACGGCCGCCCTGCAGGTGCCGCAGCAGCGCCGGCACGTCACCGGGGTTGGCCCGCAGCCAGTCGCCGACAACGCTGATATCGCGCTCCAGGGCCGTGCGACTGTGGGCCGACAGCAGCAACAGTGGCGCCACCGCTTCGTGCACCTGCGGCTCGGCCTGCAACGCGCCGACGATCACATGTGCATTGGTGCCGCCGATGCCGAAACTGCTCACCCCGGCCATGCGCCGCAGCCCCTGCGGCCAGGGCTGCGCCGTGGTCGGGATATGGAACGGCGAGCGCGCCAGGTCGATCTGCGGGTTGATGGCGGAGAAACCCAGGTTGGGCGGGATCACCCCGTGGTACACCGCCAGCGTGGCGCGGATCAGCCCGACCACGCCTGCCGCCGCGCCCAGGTGGCCGATCTGGCTCTTCACCGAGGCCAGCGCGCAACTGCCCGTCGGCGCCTCGCCGAATGCCTGGGTCAGCGCGGCGACCTCGACCGGATCACCGAGCAAGGTGCCGGTGCCATGGGCCTCGACGTAGCCGATGGCGCCGCCGCTCACCCCGGCCTTGTCCAGGGCCCGGGCGATCACCGCGCCCTGCCCGGCCACCGACGGCGCGGTGTAGCTCATCTTGGCGCGGCCATCGTTGTTCAGCGCCGAGCCTTCCACCAGCGCGTAGATACGGTCGCCATCGGCGCGGGCGCGGGCCAGTGGCTTGAGCACCACCACCCCGTAGCCGCTGGCGCCGAGGGTGCCGCTGGCGTCTTCGCTGAAGGGCTTGCACAGCCCGTCGCGGGAGAAGATGTGCTGCGAACGGTGGCGGTAACCGTCGGCCAGGGTCGGGTCGATCAGCACCCCGGCCGCCAGCATCAGGTCGCTGTCGCCCTGGCGCAACAGGTTGCAGGCCAGGTGCACGCCGATCAGCGAGCTGCCGCAGGCGGCCTGCACGCTCAGCGCCGGCCCGGTGAAGTCCAGGTGGTAGGCGGCCTTGGTGGCGAGGAAGTCCTTGTCGTGGTGCAGGGCCAGCTGGAAGCCGTCCGGCAACTCGCCGGCGCCCTGCTCGCGCAGCATCTGCTGGAAGTAGGTGGTCTCGCCACAGCTGGCCACCAGGCCGATGCGCGGGCCCTCGCTCGACGGCACGATGCCGGCGTGCTGCAGGGCCTGCACGCAGGCCATCAGCAGGTGGCGTTGCTGCGGGTCCATCAGCCGTGCCTCCTGGCGGCTGATGCCGAAGTACTCGGGATCGAAGTCGAGCATGCCGTGCAATTGGCTGCGGGCGCCGACCAGGCCGTCGGCAGCGGCGAAGTGCTCGATACCCAGCGCATTGTCCTGGACCATCGCCCAGAACTCGCCAAGGTCGCGGGCACCGGCGACGTTGACCGCCATGCCGATGATCGCCATCGGCTGCTCGCGGGCATCGCTGGCACGCACACGCTGCGCCGGGGTGGCCTCGTCATGCGCCAGGTGCGCGGCCAGACGGCGGATCGTCACGTGTTCGAACAGCTCGGCCATGCTCGGGGCACGGCTCAGCGCCTGGCTGTAGCGCGCCTGCAGGCGCATCAGGCCGAGGCTGGTGGCGCCGGCCTCGAAGAAAGTCTGCTGCGGCTCGATGGCGTGGCCGATCACCTCGTGGAACAGCGTCGCCAGTTCAAGCTCCAGTGGGCTCGACACCCCCGTCACCACGCGGCGCCGTTCCAGCGGCTCACCCTGCCCGACCAGGGCCTTGCGTTCGATCTTGCCGCTGGGGGTGCGCGGCCAGTCGTCGATACGTCGGTACTGGTCGATGCGCACATGGGCCGGCAGCTGCCGCGCCACCTGTTGGTCGAGGGCCTGTACCGTCGGCGGCGTGCCAGCAAGCTGCAGCCAGGCGGCCAGGCGCGCAGTCTCGCCCTGTACCGTCACCACGGCGTTGGCCACGCCGCTCACCGCCATCAACGCCGCCTCGACCTGGCCCAGTTCCAGGCGATGGCCGCTGAGCTTGACCTGCTGGTCGTCACGGCCCACGTAGTGCAGGCAGCCCTCGGCGTCGGCCCAGGCCAGGTCGCCGGTGCGGTAGTACAGGCAGCGGTCACCCTCGGCCTGGGGCAGTTCGACGAAACGTTCGGCGTTGAGCGCGGCATCGCCCAGATAGCAGCGGGCAACCATTGCCCCGGCCACCAGCAGGTAACCCTGGCTGCCGCTGGGCACCGGGCGGTCCAAGGCGTCGACCAGCAACAGCCGGGCATTGTCGACCGCCTGGCCGATGGGCGCGCGCAGCGGCCAGGCGCGCACATCCGGCGGCAGCCGGTAGGCGCTGACCACATGGGTTTCGGTGGGGCCATAGTGGTTGAACAGGCGGGCCTTGGGCAAACCTTCGAACCAGGTGCGCAGCGCCTCGCTGCACAGCAACTGCTCGCCGGCCGTCACCACCTCGCGCAACGACGCGGGATAGATGCCCTGGGCCACGGCGGTCTGCGCCAGGTGCTGCAAGGCCACGCAGGGCAGGAACAGCCGTTCGATGCGCGCCTGTTGCAGATACCCCAGCAGCGCCTCGGCATCCTGGCGCCAGCGCGGCTCGATCAGATGGTAGCAACCCCCGCCGCACAAGGTGCCGAACAGCTCCTGGAACGCCACGTCGAACGACAGCATGGAGAACTGCAAGGTCACCGAACGGGCTGGCAACTGTCCGGCATTGCGCTGCCAGTGCAACAGGTTGCACAGGGTGCGATCGGTCACCTGCACGCCTTTGGGCGTACCGGTCGAGCCCGATGTGAACAGGGTGTACAGCGGGCGCTCGCCGCGGTGCCGGGGCCGCGTCAGGCTTGCCGGCGCGGCGTCGAGGTTCACCCGCTGGCAGCGGCTGGCGTCGACATCCAGCGCCTGCAACGCCGCCTGCGTGGCCGTGCTGAACAGCACGCAGCACGCTTGCGCCTGGGCCAGCACCTGGCGCTGTACCGTCAGCGGATAGCTCGGGTCCAGCGGCACGGCGGTAATGTTGAGTTTGGCCAGGGCGAGCAAGGCGACCACGTGCTCCACCGAGGGGGCCAGCAGCAGCACCATGGTCAACGGGCCTTCGCCTGCGTAGCGGCTGGCCAGGGTCGCCGCCAGGGTGTCGGTCAGGGCATCCAGTTCGGCGTAGTCCAGCTGTCGCGGTCCGGCCACCAACGCAGTGGCCTTTGGGGTTGCCTGCACCTGATGCTCGAACCAGTCGGCCAGCGTGACGAACGGCAGGCAGACATCGGCGCCTTCGCTGGCCGCTGGCAGGCGTTGCCGATAAGGCGCCACCAGGGTGTCGAGGGTCGCCTGGGGGTCTGCCAGCAACAGGTCCAGGCCCTGGTGCAGCAACGAGTCCAGCGCGGTCACCTCCTCGGCCTCGAAATGGCTGCACTGGTATTCCCACCAGCACTCCAGCGGCCCGTCACCGCCCACCACCAGCAAGCTCAGCGGGCACTTGGCCTGCGGCGTCGCGTACGGCTCCAGGCTGGCCCGCAACGGGGCGGCGGCGAGCTTGGCGTAGTCGGTGTTTTCCAGCACGAACAGGTAATCGAACAGGGTATTGCCCGAGGACAGCCGCAGGTCCTCGACCAGATCGGCCAAGGCCACGTCCTGCAAGGCCAGCACTTCACGCACGGTGGCGGTCTGTCGGCGCAGTTGCTCGCCGAGGGGTTGCGTTGCACGCAGGTCGGTGGGGATCAGCACGGTGTTGGCGAACATGCCCACGCTGGCCTCGAACTCGGCCAGCGGCCGATTGGCCACCGGGCTGGCGATCCGCGGGCACTCGCAACCGACCACCGCGTGCAGGCTCCAGGCGAAGACACTGAACAGGACGTCGAAGCGGGTCAGGCGCTGCTCGGCGCAAAAGCGTTCGAGGGCGGCGCTGCGCCGTTCGCCCAGTGGCTGGCGATACAGGCGCCCCCGGGCATCGCCGGGATGCCTGGCCGGGCGCGGCGAGGTCGCCTCGCCGTGGCGTGCGTGCAACGCCACCAAGGCTCGGCGCTGTTCACGGTAGGCCGGGCTGACGCTCCATTGCCGCTGCCACAGGGCAAAGTCCAGGGTGTCCAGGGCCGGCGCCGGTGCCTGGCTGTCGCGCCCCTGCAGGATGTCCTGGTACAGGCTGGCCAGATCGTCGAACAACAGGTTCATCGACCAGCCGTCGGTGATGCTGTGGTGCAGATTCAGCAGCAGGCGGCAGCTGCCGTCGGCATGCGGCGCCACCCAGGCGCGCAGCAAGCTCGGGCTGGCCAGGTCGAAGGGGGTGTCGAACACCAGGCTGGCGAAGGCTGGCCAGGTGTCCTCGGACAATTGGCCGGGAGCCAGGAGCCGACAGACAGCGGCCGACTCGGTGATCGCCTGCTGCGGGCCGTCGGCGCCTGCCACGAACGCGGTACGCAGCGCCGGATGGCGCGCCACCAGGCGGCGCAGCGCTTCAGCGAGGGCCTCGGGGTCCGCACCCGGCGCCAGGTGCAGCACCATGGGCACGTTGTAGGCGGTCGATTCGGGCAAGCGTTGCTGTTCGAGCCACAGGCGGCGCTGTTCGCTGCTGGCCGGGCCGGCCTGGCTGCCATGGGGGGCCGGCGCGGGCGGATAGGCCGTGGCCCCGCCCTGCCCGTGCTCCAGGCGCATGGCCAATGCGGCGAACGGCTCCTCGAGCAATGTCCCGATAGCGATTTCCTGGTGCCAGTGGCTGCGGATCGCCGAACACAGGCGCATGGCTTTGAGCGAATCGCCGCCACTGCCGAGCCAGTCGTCCCCGGCGCCCAGGGCGGCCTGGCCAAGCAGTCCACGGGCCTGCTCCAGCAGCCAGTGCAGTTGCGGCGACTGCATGCCCGCCTCGGCTGGCGCACGCCAAGGCACGGTGGCCTGGGCCAGCAACTCGGCCTGGTCGATCTTGCCGTTGGCGGTCAGCGGCAGGCGCGGCACCTGGAACAGTTGCTGCGGGCGCATCCAGGGCGCCAGATGCTTGCGCAGATAAGACTCGAACTCGCGGTAGTCCAACGTCTCGCGTGGCACCAGGAAGGCCAGCAACTGGTGGTCCTCGGCGGCCTGCCGACGGCTGCAGACATAGGCCTGCGCGACCTGGGGATGTTCGCGCAGGCGCTGCTCAACCTCGCCCGGCTCGATACGGAAGCCGCGGACCTTGACCTGCCGGTCTACCCGCCCCAGGCACTCGACCAGCCCTTGCGCGTTGATGCGCACCAGGTCGCCGGTGCGGTAGTGCATCTGCAAGTCGCCATCCGCCGTAGGCAGCGCCACAAATCCGCGCGCAGTCTCCTCGGGGCGGTTGCGGTAGCCACGGGCCACGCCGCTCCCGCTGAGGTACAGCTCGCCCACCTCGCCCGCCGCCACCGGTTGCTGGTCTACGTCGAGCACCTGGAGGCCGGTGTCCGGCAACGGCAGGCCGATGGGCACGCTGTCGCCGGCAAACTCCCGTGGGATTGCATGGCACAGGGCAAAGGTGGTGCATTCGGTGGGGCCGTACACGTTGAACAGGCGGCAGGTGCTTTGCGGATTGGCCTGGTACCAGGCGCGCAGCGCCACGGCGCCGACCTGCTCGCCGCCGGTCAGCACCTGGCGCAGGCTGGTGAAGCAGGCCGGGTACTCCGCGCTCAGGGTATTGAACAGCGACACCGTGATGAACAGGGTGTCGACCCGCTGCGCCTCGAGCACCTCGGCCAGGCGCCGGGCGTCGAGCAGGTCGTGGTCGGCGATCATCACGCAGCAGCCCCCGTTGAGCAGCGGTGCCCACAGTTCGAAGCTGCAGGCATCGAAGGCCGGGTTGGACAGGCAGGCAAAACGGTCGCCGGGGCGGATATCGATATAGCTGCCGGCCTGCGCCAGGCGCAGCAGGCCGCGCTCCCCCACCTCCACGCCCTTGGGCATGCCGGTGGTGCCGGAGGTATAGAACAGGCACATCACCTCGGCGAAGGCCTGCGGCAACGGCTGCGCCGGTTGCTCGGGGTAGTCCAGCAGCGCTTCGACACTGGCCTCCCACGGCCCCGGCAGCCCTTGGGGCGCATCCGCCAGGCTCAGCACACCGACACAGTCGGCATCGGCCAGCATCAATGCCCGGCGCTCGCCGGGGCTGGCGCGGTCCAGCGGCATCACCACGGCGCCGGCCTTGAGCGCGCCGAGCAGCGCCGCCACCCCCTGCCAGCCTCGCGGCAGGTAGAGCGCAAGCGCCTGGCCCGGCAGCACGCCCCGCGCCTGCAAGCCCCGGGCGATGCGTTCACTGGCGCCGGCCAGCTGCGCATAGCTCAGCCGCACCTGTTGATCGATCACCGCCAGGGCTTGCGGGGTGCGCTGTACCTGGGCGGCGAAGCGCGCAAGCACGGTGTCCTGGAGCACGCTCATCATTTGCCCTCCTGGGCGTCGAAACGTCGCAGTTCACGCTGGAGGGTGCGTGACACCCGATGGATCTCGGCGCTTTCAAGCATGTCCCAGTGGCCGCCCTGCACCAGCGTGGCCAGGTAGCCATCAGCGGCGCGGCGCCGCCAGAACGCCCGCAGCCCGCGCAACTGCCCGCGAGCCATGTCTTCCCGCGCCTGCACCAGCACCACCCGCCCGGCCTGGGGTGGGCAGGCGTAGGCGGCCATGGCCAGGCGGTTATGGTTGTAGACGTGGAAGTAGCGCTCGACCTGGGCGTCCTCGATACCGGGGTACATGCCGTTGAAACGCACCAGCTTGTCGCGGAACTCGGCCATGTCGACGGTACCGATCTGCGCCCGGAAGGCCGGATCGTCCGAACCCTGGGTGTCGAGCAGGACCACGCTGACTTGCCGGTGTCCGGCCAGGCGCAGACGCCGGGCCATCTCGTAGGCCACCAGGCCGCCGAACGACAGCCCGGTGAGCAGCAGCGGGCCGTGCGTCAAGGGCTCGATCAGGCGCAGGTAGGCATCGGCCATCGCCTCGACCGTGGGCTCGGTGGCTTCGCCGGGGTTGAGCCCCGGCGATTGCACGCCGTACACGCCAACTGCCTCGGGCAGCTCCTTGGCCAGTGACAGGTAGCAGAACGCGGTACCGCCGGCCGGGTGGATACACACCACGTTGTGCCGCCCCTCGCCCTGGCGGAAGGTGATCAGGTTGCCGTTGTCCCCTTGGGTGGCGGCCCCGTTTCGCAGCCAACCGCCCAGGGCCTCGATGGTCGGGTGGCCGAGTACCACCCGCGCCGGGACCTCGACCTCGAAGGCCTGGCCGATCTGGTAGGCCATCTTGACCGCGGCGATGGAGGTGCCGCCGACGGCGAAGAAGTTGTCGCGAATGCCGATCTGTGGGGCCAGCAGCAGGCCTTTCCAGATCTGGTAGAGGGTCAGTTCGATATGGTCGCGGGGGCTGCCGAGGTTGACCTGGCGCGCGGCCAGGTCGTGTTCGGCGCGCTCGGCCAGCGCTTGGCGATCGACCTTGCCGTTGGCGGTCAGCGGCATGGCGTCGAGCCACAGATAGCTGCTGGGCAGCACGGCGCTGGGCAAGGTGTCGGCCAGGTGCGCGCGCACGGCCTGTTCGTCCGGCCTGGCGGGCGCCACGCAGCAAGCCACCAGGCGCTGGTGCTCGGCCTGCTCGCCGAGCATCAGTACCACGCTGGCCGTGATCCCGGGGAAGGCCTGCAGCCGCGCCTCGACCTCGCTCAGTTCCAGGCGCACGCCGCGCAGCTTGACCTGGAAGTCGTCGCGTCCCAGGAACTCCAGTTGCCCGTCGGCGCGGTAGCGGGCCAGGTCGCCGCTGCGGTAGAGGCGATCACCGGGCACGAACGGGCTGTCGATGAAGCGTTCGGCGGTCAGCGCCGGCAACCCGAGGTAGCCACGGGCCACGCCCACGCCGCCAATGTGCAGGTGGCCGGTGACACCGGGCGGCACCGGCGCATCGAAGTCGTCGAGCACATGGAAGCGGTTGTTGGCGATGGGCCGGCCGATCGGCAAGCGCAGGGCCGGCACCGCGTCACCCGGCGCCAGGGTCCAGATGCTGTTGATGACCGTGGTCTCGGTCGGCCCGTAGACGTTGTGCAGCCGCGCCTTGGGCAGGCGTGCGCGCAACAGCCGGGCCAGGGCCGGCGACAGTTCGCCGCCGCCGCAGAACACATCGCTCAGGCCGTGGCACAGGCTGGCCTCCTCCACCTCCAGGAACAGCTGCAGCATGGCCGGCACGAACACCATCGCGGTGACGCCCTGCTCGCGTACCAGCCGGGCCAGGTAGCCAGGCTCCAGGTGCCCGCCGGGCCGGGCGATCACCAGGCGCCCGCCGGTGGCCAGCGGCCAGAAGGTTTCCCACGCCGAGGCGTCGAAGCCGAACGGGATCTTGTGCAGCATCGCCCCGGCCTCGCCGCATACGCCCAGGCACCACAGCAGCAGGTTGCCCAGCCCGCGATGCGCGACCATCACGCCCTTGGGCAGGCCGGTGGTGCCCGAGGTGTAGATCACGTAGGCCAAATGCTCGGGGGTCACGCCCACTTCATGGGCAGCCAGGTTGTCGGCGGCCAGGTGCGCCCAGCACGGGGCATCGGCCAGCAGGTCGAGGACCGGCGCCTCCCAGCCCGAGGCCTGCATGGCCTGGCCCAGGGTGGCGCGGGCCGCGCCCAGGGTCAGCAGTACCGCCGGGGTGCTGTCGCCCAGCATGTGGCCCAGGCGCCCGACCGGGTAGTCCGGGTCCAGCGGCACATAGGCGCCACCGGCCTTGAGCACCGCCAGCAGCGCCACCGGCAATGCCGCGCAGCGCTCCACGCAGACCGCCACGCGCACATCCGGGCCGACGCCCAGGGTGCGCAGGTGGCGCGCCAGGCGATTGGCCTGGGCATTGAGTTCGGCATAGCTCAGCACCTCGCCCTCGAACACCACCGCGCAGGCCTGCGGGTTGCGCGCCACCTGCGCCTCGACCAGGCGGTGCACGCAGTCGACCGGCGTCGGCAGCGGCGCTGGCCGGTTCCAGCCGTGCAGCACCTGCTCACGCTCGGCCGTATCCAGCAACGACAGCTCGCGCAAGGGCCGCTTGGCATCGGCGGCGACCTGGGCGAGCAGATGGCGATAATGGCCACTGAGGCGCTCGATGGTGCATCGGTCGAACAGGTCGGTGTTGTATTCGACCAGCAGGTGCAGGGCACCGTCGCGCTCGCTCCACTCGAATGCCAGGTCGAACTTGGCGGTGGCGCTGCCGGTACCGTGAGGCGACAGTTCCAGGCCCGGCAACGCGACGGCGGCGCCCGGGGTGTTCTGCACCACCATCATCACCTGGAACAGCGGCGAATGGCCGGGGTCACGGGGTGGGTTGAGCGCCTCGACCACCAGGTCGAACGGCACGTCGTGGTGCGCGTGGATTTGCAGCATGTTGCCGCGCACTTCGCGCAGCAGTTCGGCGAAGGTCTGCGCCGGGTCGAGTTGCTGGCGGATCACCAGGGTGTTGACGAAGTGCCCGACCAGGGGTTCGAGCTCGGCCCTGCCGCGGTTGGCGAACGGCGTGCCCACGCACAGGTCGCGCTGCCCGCTGTAGCGCCACAACAGCACGTCCAGGGCAGCTAGCAGCACATTGAAGCGCGTGCCCTGGGTGTGCCGCGCCAAGGCGTCGAGCTCGGCCAGGGTGTCGGCGCCCAGTGTCGAGCTGAAGGTCGCGCCGACGAACCGCTGCACGGCTGGGCGCGGGCGGTCGCCGGGGATTTCCAGCAGGGTCGGCGCACCGGCCAGGGTGCGCCGCCAGAAGTCCAGCTGGCCCTGCAGCGCCGCGCCGTCCAGGCGTTGGCGCTGCCAGCAGGCGTAGTCGGCGTACTGTATCGGCAGCGGTGCAAGGCGCGCAGGCACGCCGCGCAGCAGCGCGTCGTAGGCGTTGGCGACCTCGTGCAGGATCACCCCCATCGACCAGCCGTCGGCGACGATATGGTGCACGCTGTACAGCCACACATGATCCTCATCGCCCAGGCGCAGCAGCGTCGAGCGCAGCAGCGGCTCCTGGGCCAGGTCGAACGGCGCGCGGGCCTCGGCTTCGACGGCGGCGGCCAGGCGCTCCTGGCGCAGCGCCTCGGGCAACTGGCTCAGGTCCAGCACGGCCAGGGTCAGCGGCAGGCTCGCGTGCACCACCTGGCGCGGCTCGCCATCGACGCTGGCGAAGGTGGTGCGCAACATGGCATGGCGTTCGACCAGCACGTTCAGCGCTCGCTCCAGCACGGCGGCCTCCAGCCGGCCCTTGAGCCGCAGCGCCGAGGGCACGTTGTAGAACGGGTTGCCCGGTGCCAGTTGGTCGAGGAACCACAACTGCCGCTGCGAGAAGGACAACGGGCAATCGACCTGCCCGTGCGGACGGCACGGGATCGGCGCGCTGTCGTCCGGCGCTGCGAGCAAGGCGATCAACGCCTGTTTGTGGGTCTTCAGCGCCGCCATCAGCGCGTCATCGAGAAACCCCTTGGGCGCCTTGCAGCGCAGCTTGTCGCCGTCCACTTCGAGGGCCACGCCATGGCGATCGAACAACGCCAGCAGTTGATGGGCGTTCATACTTCGAATTCCTCCATGTCGTTGTCGTCCTGCGCCGTCACGGCGAGTACCTCAGGCTGCGTGGGTGGCGCTGCATGGGCTGCGCGCAGGCCGCCCACCATCGAATAGACCAGCGCATGGTCGGCGCCCAGCTCGAACAACCCGGCCAACTGGCGCGCCTCCACCGAACCGACGCCGCACAGGCCCAGCCCCAGGTCGGCCGCGGCCATGGTCAGCAACTGCGCCATGGCGCCGGCCTCGATCAGGCAGAATTCGCGGCTGCCGTCACCGTACAGCGGGCGGATAGCCGCCAGGTCGGCAACGAAGAACAGCGCGAACGCCGCGCCCTCGTACACCGGCCGGTTGACGAAGTAGTCGTAGGTATCGGCATCCAGCGCACCGTCGCCCATGGCCACCAGGCGATGAGCGACCGGGTCGTGGTAGTAGGCGCCGCCGGGCACACCGAGCACCCGCCCGGGCTTGATGTACAGGTAGGTCTGCAGCGGATAGGCGCCGCCGGCCGAGGGGAACAGGTACTTCGCCTCGCCGTCGAGCTGCCCCTGGGCCAGCATCGCCAGCAGCCCGGCAAAGGCCTGCGCGGTGATCGGCTGTTCCAGGTAATGGCGCACCGAGCGGTAGTCGCGATAACGCTGGATAAAGGCCGGATCGTCCGGCACGCCCAGGGGCACCTGCCGCGCATCGTCGGCGAAACGCCGCCGTGCGCGTTGCTCGGCCTTGAAGCGTGCGCGTTGCTGAGGATCGTCCAGCACCTCGTCGACCTGCGCCCTCGGCGCTTCGTGACGCTGGGGACGCTGGCGGTACAGCGCCAGCAGGTTGAGCAGGGTCGGCTGCGCCAGCAGGTGCGCCACATGGGGACGGAAGCCCAGTTCGCTGGACAGCGCGTTGCTGATGCGCACGATGTCGATGGAGGTGGCGCCAAGGCTCAGCAGGTTGGCATCGGCGGCGATGGCCGGCTGGCCCAGTACCTGCTCGAGGATTGCCACCAGACGCTGTTCCTGCGGGCCTTCGAGCAGCAACTGCGGGCCGCTGGCCGGCGCCTGCTCGGGTTCGGGCAGGCGGCTCTTGTCGACCTTGCCGTTGGCCGACAGCGGCCAGGCGTCCACGAAGGTGAACGATGACGGCAGCATGTACGCCGGCAGCTTGTCGGCCAGGTAGCCAGCGAAGTCGCCAGCCTGCAGCGCCGGGTCGGCCTTGAGCACGTAGCCGGCCAGGCGTTTTTGCGCCTGGGCCTCGCCGAGGATGCGCACCACCGCGCTGTGCACGCCCGGGTGACGATTGAGCACGGCCTCGATCTCGCCCAGCTCGATGCGATAGCCCTGGACCTTGACCTGGTTGTCGTCGCGGCCGAGGAACTCGATGTTGCCGTCGGGCAGCAGGCGCCCGAGATCGCCGGTGCGGTACAGGCGCTCGCCGCTCAGCGGGTGGTCGAAGAAGCTCCTGGCGCTCAGCGCCTCGTCGCGCCAATAGCCCTTGGCCAGGCCAATCCCGCCGATGTACAGGTGGCCGGCGGCCCAGGTCGGGCGCACCTGCAGGGCCTCGTCCAGCACGTGGAAACGCTGGTGATCCAGGGCCTTGCCGTAGGGAATGCTGCGCCACGCCGGATCGACCTGGGTGATCGGGTAGCCGATCGACCAGATCGACGCCTCGGTGGCCCCGCCCAGGCTCATCATCTGCAACCCCGGGCGCAGTGCCCGGGCGCGTTCGGGCAACGCCAGCGGGATCCAGTCGCCGGACAGCATGGCCAGGCGCAGGCTCGCCGGCAGCGCCCTGCCCTCGCCCTCCAGGTACTCGACGAGCATGCCCAGCAGTGCCGGCACCGAATTCCACACACTCACCCGATGACCCTCGACCAGGCCGGCCCAGTGCGCAGGATCCAGGCTCAACTGCGGCTCGAGCATCACCACCGCCGCGCCCGCCGCCAGAGTGCCGAAGAAGTCGTACACCGACAGGTCGAAGCTCAGCGACGAAATGGCCAGCACGCGGTCCTGCGGGCCCACGGCGAAGCGCTGGTTGATATCGAGCAAGGTGTTGACCGCGCCCTGGTGGTCGATCACCACGCCCTTGGGCGTACCGGTCGAGCCGGAGGTGTAGATCACATAGGCAAGGTCATCAGGACGCACGTCCACTTCGCGCAGCGCTTCGGCCGGGCTGTGCGCCTGCTCGCTGACCGTCAGCGCGGTGATCTGCGCCGGCCACGCCACCTGCTCCAGCAGGCCGGGCTGGGTCAACGCCAGGGTGGCCTCGGCGCGTTCGAGAATGTGCTGCAAGCGCGCCTTGGGCAGGTTCGGGTCGAGCGGCAGGTAGGCGCCGCCGGCATACAGGATCGCCAGCGTCGACACTACCTGCTCCCAACCACGCTGCATCACCACCGCGACCAGGCAATTGCGCTGCACGCCGCGCGCTTGCAACTGTGCGGCCAGTTGACGGGCCTCCTGGCGCAGCTGGCCGTAGCTGAGCTCACGGGCACCCAGCACCGCGACGGCCTCTGGCATGGCCAGGGCCTGGCGCTCGAACAGCGCGTGCATCAACGGCAGGTCTCGTGGCGCCGCCGGCGCTAGCGGCAGGCGCGCCTGGGGCAGCAACTGCGGCGTGCTGGCGGCCCAGGCTTCAGGGTCGAGCAGGCTATCGAGCAGCGCGTTGTAGGCGACGAACATCTGCCCGATCATGCCTTCGGGGAACAATGCATCGATGCTGTCCCAGTTGAACAGCAGGCGGCCTTCGAGCTCGAGCAGGGTGTGGTCGAGCCACACGTGCGGGGTCTGGGTGATGCTGTGTTCCAGCGTCGCGCCCAGGGCGTCGGCCAGGTTGAACTCGGCCAGCTCCGGCGCGGCTTCCGACAGGGTGCTGTTGAACACGATCGGCATCGCCGTCTGCTGCACGCCGCGGGCCTGGGACAATTCGCGCAGCACGCGCACGCCGCTGACCACCGAGTGATCGATGTCCTGCCACAGGCGTGCCTGCACCGCGCGGGCCTTGTCGGTGAAGCTGGCGCTGCCGTCGATGGCCACCTCCAGCAGCACCAGGGAGGTGAAATCGCCGATGATCGCGTCCACCTGCGGGTGTAGCGGCAGGCGGTTGAACAGCGGCAGGCTGAGGGTGAAGCGCGGTTGCCGGCTCCACAGCGCCAGTACCTCGCTGAACGCGGTCAACAGCATCACCGACGGGGTGACGCCGAAGCGTCGGGCCATGGCCTTGAGCTGGGCCCACTGCGGCGCGGGCATGTCGCGATCACGCCGGGTGAAGTGCGGGTTGGCGATGCTTTCCGGCTGGCATACCCGTGGCAGGTCCGGGGCCGGGGCCAGGTGCTCGATGCGCCCGCGCCAGTAGTCCAGGGCCTGCGCGTAGCGCTGGTCGGCGCGCAGCCGGCGCTCGGCCAGCACATAGTCGCGGAAGGTCACGCCCGGCTCGGGCAGCGCCAGCTCGGGGTCGTGATAGAACCCCATCAGCTCGCGGGCGAGGATCTGCGTGCTGGCGGCATCGACCACCAACGCGTCGAGGCTGATATGCAGGTGGCTGATGCCATGGTCGAGCAGCGACACACTGAAGTCGAACAGCGGCCAGCGGCTGGCATCGAGCACCTGGTGCGACTGACGCTCGCGGGTGGCCAGCAAGGCCTGGTTGGCCGCCTCTGCGCCCAGGCCACGCAGGTCGTGCACGGCCATGCTGTAGCGCGGCACCTGCTCCAGTACCTGCTGGGAGCCATCGCCGAGGAACACCACCCGCAGCATGTCGTGGCGCAGGATCATGCGGTTGAGCGCGGCCTCGAAACGCGGCATATCGAACGCCGGGATGCGCAGCTCCTCGTAGCCGTGGGCGCTGACGCCGCCGAGGCTGACGCTGGCTTCGCGGCCGAACCAGTAGGCCTGCTGGATATCGGTGAGCGGGAATGGCGCGTGACGGCTTGCAGGATCGGGCTGCAGTGCCTGAACCTCGGACGCGGCCTGCCCGTGCGCCGTGGCTTTGGCCTGGGCGGCCAGGTCCATCAGCACGGGCGCCTGGAACAGGCTGCTCAGCGACAGCTGCGTGCCCAAGCGCTGGTTGATCGCGTAGACCAGGCGCGTGGCCAGCAGCGAATGCCCGCCCAGGTCGAAGAAGTTGTCATGGATGCCGACCCGCTCGCACTTGAGCACCTCGGCCCAGACCTGCGCCATGCGCCGCTCGGTGTCGTCGCGTGGCGCCTCGAAATGCGCCGCGCCGCCGCGCTCGGGCGCCGGCAACGCCTGACGGTCGAGCTTGCCGTTGCGGGTCAGCGGCAGTTGCCCCAGGCTGACCCAGGCGCTGGGCAGCATGTGCTCGGGCAACTGGCGCTGCAACGCGGCGCGCAGGGTCTGCGGCGCTTGTTCGCCAACCACGTAGGCCACCAGGCGTGGGTCGCCGGCGACGTCCTCGCGCAACAGCACGGCAGCGTCGCGCACGCCCGGTTGCTGGCGCAGCAGGCTGTCGATCTCGCCCAGTTCGATACGGAAACCGCGCAGCTTGACCTGGTGGTCCGCCCTGCCCAGGTATTCGAGGTTGCCGTCGGCCTGCCAGCGCGCCAGGTCGCCACTGCGGTACATGCGTGCGCCAGGCTCGGTGCCGAACGGGTCAGGCAGGAAACGCTCGGCACTCACTGCGCTGCGGTTGAGGTAGCCGCGGGCCAGACAGGCGCCGGCAATATACAGCTCGCCGGACACCCCCACCGGCAGCGGATTGAGGTCGCCGTCCAGCACATAGAGCCGCACATTGGCGATCGGTTTGCCGATCGGCGGCAGTTCCGGCCAGTGTTCAGCCTCGTCGCAGGCGAGGCTGAACTGGCTGACCACATGGGTCTCGGTGGGCCCGTACTGGTTGCGCAGGCGCGCGCCGCCCAGCCCGCGGACCAACGTGCGCAGCGCATCGTTGACCTGTAGCGCCTCGCCAGCGGTGACGATCTCGCACCCTCCAGCCGGCACGGGAGCGCCGGCCTCAGTCAGCGCGGCCAGCTGTTGCAGCACGGCGAACGGCAGGAAGGCGCGCCCCGCCTCCTGGGCCACCAGGGTCGGGCGCAGGGCGGCCAGGTCCTTGCGCCCGGCTTCGCTCATCAGCAGCAGGGTGCCACCCTGGCACAGGGTGCTGCAGATCTCCTGGAACGACACGTCGAAGTTCAGCGAGGCGAACTGCAGCACCCGGCGCGGCGCCGGGTCGTCGTCCAGTTGCCAGCCGATCAGGTTGTCCAGGGCGCGGCGGCTATGGGCCACGCCCTTGGGCCGCCCGGTCGAGCCGGAGGTGTACAGCACATAACCGAGGTTCGCCGGGCTTATCACCACCTGCGGATCGCTGGCCGGGCAGCCGGCCCAGCGGGCCGCGTCGCGGTCCAGGCACAGCAGCTCGACCGCCTGCGGCAGGCCCGGGCACAGTGAGGCCTGGGTCAACAGCAGGCTTGGCGCGGCGTCGGCGAGCATGAAGGCCAGGCGCTCGGCCGGATAGGCCGGATCGAACGGCACATAGGCCGCGCCCGCCTTTAGGATCGCCAGCAGGCCAACGACCATCTGCGCCGAGCGTTCCAGGCACAGGCCGACCCGCTGCTCGGGGCCGACACCTTGGGCGATCAGGTGGTGGGCCAGGCGGTTGGCCGCGCGGTTCAATTCGGCGTAGCTCAGGGACTGCCCTTCGGCGACCAGCGCCACGGCATCCGGCTCGCGCCGGGCCATTACCTCCAGGCGCGCCATGCAACCCGGCTGGCTGGCGGTGTCGCGGGCCGTGCGGTTGAAGGCCTCCAGGACCTGCCCGCGCTCAGCGCCGTCCACCAGCTCGAGCGTGGCGATCGACTGCGCGGGCTCATCGACCATGGCCTGCAACAGGCGGCGCAGGTATTCGCCGAAACGCGCCACGGTAGCGGGCTCGAACAGCCCGCTGGCGTACTCCAGGCCGCCGACGATCTCCCCATCGCGTTCGCTCAACGCCAGTTGCAGGTCGAACTTGGCCACCCGCTGGCGCGCCGGCACGGTGCTGACTTCAAGGCCCGGCAAGGCCAGGGTCTGGCCCTGATCCTGCTCCCAGGCGAACAGCACCTGGAACAACGGGCTGTAGGCCAGGCTGCGCGACGGGTTGAGCAGTTCCACCACCTGTTCGAAGGGCAGGTCCTGGTGGGCCTGGGCCTGCAACGTCAGCTGGCGGGCCTGGCGCAGCCATTGCGTCAGCGAAGGGGCGCCGCTGCGGGTAACGCGCAAGGCCAGGGTGTTGACGAAGAAGCCGATCAGCCCGTCCAGCGCCGGGTCCGGGCGGTTGGCCGAGGGTACGCCGATGACCACGTCGTCCTGGCCGGACAGGCGCATCAGCAGCAGCGACCAGGCGCCCAGCAGGGCCATGAACAGCGTGGTGCCCTGAGCGGCGCACAGTGCCTTCAGGCGTGCGGTCAGGGCGCGGTCCAGCACCAGCGGCAGGTAGCCGCCGCGATAGTCCTGCACGGCCGGGCGCGGGTGGTCGGTCGGCAGCGTCAACAGCGCCGGCGCGCCTTCCAGCGCCTGTCGCCAGTAGCGGCGTTGGCCGGCCAGGCGCTCGCCGGCGAGCCACTGCCGGTGCCAGGCGGCATAGTCCACGTATTGCACCGCCAGTGCAGGCAACACGGCCTCGCGGCCTTGCACGGCAGCGGCATACAGCGCCTCCAGGTCACGGGTCAGCACGCCTACCGACCAACCATCGGAGATGATGTGATGCTGGGTCAGCAGCAGCGCATGCTCGTCCACCGCCAGGCGTACCAGGCAGGCACGCATCAGCGGCCCTTGGGCCAGGTCGAAGGGCCTTGCGCCCTCCTCCTCGATCAACGCCTCCAGTCGCGACTGCGCATCAGGCAGGCCGTGCAGGTCGACCTGGCTGAAGGCCATGCCCTGGTCCGCGGCACCGATGAGCTGGCGACCCTCGCCCTCGATGCTGGCGAAGGTGGTGCGCAGTGCTTCGTGGCGGGCCACCAGGCGGTCCAGGCTCGCGACCAGTGTCGTCACCTGCAGCGGGCCCTTGATGCACAGGTTCAGCGGCATGTGGTAGGCGGCATTGCCGCCTTCCAGCTGGGCCAGGAACCACAAGCGCTGCTGGGCGGACGACAACGTTTGCGCGCCGGATCGTTCGATTGCGACGATCGGCATGCGCGCCTCGTCCCGGCTGGCCTGGAGATGCTCGGCGAAGTCCTTGAGCCGCGGGTTTTCGAACAGCAGCGCCGGCGCCACTTCGCGGGCCAGTTCCTGGCGCACCCTGGCCAGGATGCGCATGACCAGCAGCGAATGACCGCCGAGGGCAAAGAAGTGGTCGTCGCGCCCGACCCGCGCCAGGCCCAGTACCTCGGCCCAGATGGCCGCCAGGGTGGTTTCCAGCGTGCCCTGCGGCGCCAGGTAGTGCGCTTGCTCGAAGTCACCGGCCTGCGGTGCGAGCAGGCCGCTGCGGTCGAACTTGCCATTGGCGGTCAGGGGCAAGGCTGGCATCGCCACGTAGGCGCTCGGCAGCATGTAGTCCGGCAGATGCGCGCCAAGGTGTTCGCGCAGGGCCGCCGGGGTCAAGCCGGCGCCCGGCTGCTCGGCGTAGTAGGCCACCAGGCGCGGCTCGCCCGGTGGGTCCTGGCGCAGCAGCACCAGGCTTTGCCGCACGCCGGGCACTTGCGCCAGGCGTGCCTCGATTTCGCCCAGTTCCAGGCGCAGGCCGCGCAGCTTGGCCTGCTGGTCGCCGCGACCAAGAAACTCGAGCTGGCCATCGGCGTTCAGGCGCGCCAGGTCGCCGGTGCGGTACAGGCGCTCACCTGCCACATAGGGGTTGTCGATGAAGCGTTCGGCGCTCAACTGCGGCAGATTCAGATAGCCGCGCGCGACACCGACGCCGCCGAGGTACAACTCCCCCTCCTCGCTCGCCTGCCCCTGCGCGTCAAGCAGGTAGACGCGGCAGTTGGCCAGCGGTCGACCGATAGGCAGCACGGCCTCGGCGATATCGAGCGCCGGTACTTCGTGGCAGGTACTGTCGATACTGGCCTCGGTCACGCCGTAGGCCTGCACGATCCGCACCCGCTCGCCGCACAGGCGGCGCAGCTGGCGGGCACTGTGGGCGGTCCAGACGTCCGAGCCGCACACCACGGTGCGCAGGAACGACAGGTCGCGACCGTTCGCCTCGGCCCAGTCCATCAGCGGGTTGAGCACCGCCGGCACGAAGTCGCCGAAGCCCACCTGCGCTTCGCTCAGCAGGCGGTACAACGCGGGCGGGTCCATCAGCGTGTCACGCGGACAGAGCACCAGGGTGCCGCCAAAGCCCAGCGCGCGGATCAGGTCGGCGCTGAACACGTCGAACGAAAAACCGGCCATTTGCAGGTGATTCAATGGTGCCTGCAGCGCATAGTAGCGGCCCCAGGCGGCGCTCAACGCAACCAGGCCACGGTGCTCGACCATCACCCCCTTGGGGGTGCCGGTGGAGCCGGAGGTATAGATCACATACGCCAGGTGACGGGGCGTCAGGCCGATCGCCTGCGGGTCGGGATCAAAGGCCGGTTGGTCGGCCCAGGCGTGCTCCTCGTCCAGGTCGAGCACCACCGCCGCCTGCTCCAGGCCAGCGAGCAACGACAGTGCCCGGCCGTGGCCAAGCAGTACCGCCGGCGCGCTGTCGGCCAGCATGTGCGCCAGGCGCGCCCGCGGGTAGGCGGGATCCAGCGGCACGTAGGCGCCCCCGGTCTTGAGCACCGCGAGCACGGCCACCAGCATGTCCAGCGATCGCTCGACGCACAGGCCGACCCGCACGTCCGGGCCGACACCCTGGGCGCGCAGGTGATGGGCCAGGCGGTTGGCCCTGGCATTGAGCTCGCCATAGCTCAGCGCATCCTCGCCATAGCGCGCGGCAATGGCGTGCGGCGCCCGCCGTACCTGCGCTTCGAACAGGCCATGCACGCACTGGTCGCTGTCGAACGGTGCGTCGTGGTGCCAGTTATCGGGTAAAACAGCGGCTTGCGCGCCGGCCATGCCGCGCGTGGAGGGGGTGTCGAACATCGGGCTGCCATCCGTGAGTATTGTTTTTATTCGGTGCGCGCAGGACGACGGGCGTCCTGCCGGTCGGGTCGGTCATTCGGGGGAGATCAGGGGCCAGGCGCGGCGCGGGCGCGCGCAGCAGTGAGGCGCACAGCGTGCGACCGGGGGATGGCGCACGTGAAGGGACATGTGGCGAGCACGGGCGCATGGCCCGTCATATCGACGATTCCAGACTGCGTGACCAATTGAAACCTCACCATCCTTATGGGGGCATGCAAGGGCCACGAGCGTTGAGCCTGGGTGGTCCCTTCGGCTGCGGTACCGATGACCTGTGGGCCGTCGGCTTTCCAGTTGCGCCGGGCTCCTGGCCCCGGGCGCTGGCGGATGATAACCATGAGGGTCCGCGGCAAGGCAACAAAAACAGAAAATTTAATGCTTGTTTGTTTGCCTGGCGGCCTTCCCCACTTCCCGGTCAGGCCGCCAGGCCCCTTTCACTGCGCAGGCGCCACCGCTGGCGGTGGCTCGTTGGTCACCCGCAGGATCCCCCACAGCCCCGAGGCATTGCCGTACGCCGCATAGTCGCGGAACAGGTAGTCCCCCGGCACGGCGTTGGCGCCCCCGGCACTGGGCAGCATGAAGCTGAAGTGCGCCGCCGGCAGCACGCTTTCCTGCGCGCCCACATACATCGCCATCGGGTTGTAGCCGTAGCGCACCGAGCCGATGCCCGGCAGGCCCATGGGGTAGCCGTTCACGTCGTTCTTCTCGGGCTGGTAGTTGTGCAGCGGCCACAGGTGCCCATCGAGCTGGTAGGTGATGCCGCGGCTACCACCGCTGGGCATCAGTACGTGGCTGCGCGCCGGCTGGCCGGGCTTGGCCCAGAGCACCGGGGTCTGCGGATCGCCGCCGACCAGGGCATTGCTGTAGGCCATGTGGGCATTGGGCACATCGGCGAAGCCAAAGCCATCGGCATGGCCGAACGGCGCGTCCGGCGCCAGGCCGAAGCGCAGCCACAGCGGCTCGGTCTTGTAGTTCATCGCCATGTTGCCGTTGTCCTTCGGATCGCCGGGCACGCCGTTGCCCTCGGTGGCGATGCCCTCCACCGGCCGGCCATCGGCCCAGCGCATGTTCAGCGAGCGCTGCCACACGGTGACGAAGTCGCGGTAGTCGGGCTGGCCGCTGACCTTCACCGTGGCCTGGGCGCGGCTGGCGGTGTCCTCGGTCCAGGTCGCGCTTTGCGGCAATACGCTCATGGCGCCCACCAGGCCTTTCTGCGGCTGCTTGATGACATCCGCCGGGGTCAGGTTGAGGCCGCCGAACTCGATGGCCGTGGTGTTGATGTTGTCCACGGTGCGGCCCAGTTGCAGCACCGGCTTGCCTTCACGCTCCAGGTGCCCGGCGTAGTACTGGTACACCCGGTTCGGGTAGGCGCCGCTGCTGCCGTTGCGCGGCGGCACGGTCTGCACCGGGTTGAGGCCGACGTTGACGCCGTCCGACTTGGTGATGTCGTAGGCCAGCAGCTGCGCATGCAGGCCGACGTGGCTGGACGGGCGCATCAGGTTGTTGTTGAACGCCGTGGAGCCCTCGCCGCCGGCGCGGTCGCGCTTGACCACGTTCTGCATCACCGCGCTGCTGGGCAGGTCGGGCATCATCAGCGGCAGGCGGTTTTCCAGGGTGATGCTGATGCAGTCGCCGGCGTTGGCGCGCAGCACCAGCGGCTCGACCGGTACGCCAGCCTTGAGCTTGCCGGTGCTCGCGTCGAGGTCGGCCTTGCGCACGTAGAGCACCGCGGTCGGGTCATGCAGCGGCGAACTGTGCCCGCCCACGGTGAAGGTCGCGCCATCCTCCTCGTCGGTGACCGTGGCCATGGGGATATCGACCTTGCGGCTGTTGAACACCAGGGTGCCGCCATTGGCCTTGAGCGCGCCACCGACGTGCTGGCCGATGCCGGCCGGGTCATTGATGCTGACCCCGTGGCGGTTCTCGAGAATGTCGTTGGCCAGGGCCGCGACGATCTCGTAGCTGCGCTTGACCGTCGGCCGCGTGCCGATGCCATTGGCGTTGGCCGTGGTCTTCGGACAGATGCCGTCGAAATTGACGGTGTTGCGCATGGCCACCGGCTGCGGATTGTTCGGCAGGGCGAACAGGTCGGCGCGTTGCGCGGTGTAGTTGCGCATGATGCCCCAGATGCCGTTCCAGTAGCCTTCCAGCGCCGCATCCAGCGAGTACAGGTAGTCGCCGTTGGTGGCGGCGGAGCTGGAGATCATCGACACTGGCGCCATGAAGCCGAGCTGCTCGGAGATGCCCACCATCTGCGACGACTTCCACCCCGAGTTGGAGCTGTTGCCGAAGCCTGAGCCGTTCTGCAGCCATTTCACGCCGTGCAGGGTGACGTTGTGTTCCTCCTCATGGCCGCCGGCATGCATGCGCAGGCGCACGTTGTCACCGGAATAGGTGCGCAGCAGCGGTGTGAACGGGTCACCCGGCTCGCTGCCCTTGTTGACGTGCGGCGGGAACAGCGTGGTGCCGCCGGTGGGACCGGTGGCCTGGGTGATCGCCGAAGGCGCCAGGTTCATCGCCGGGATAGCGCGGTCGGTGCGGCTCTGCATGGCGTAGGCCAGGTCGCCGCCGAGGCCGTCGGCCTGCATGCCGCGCTTGCCGTCCGGGCCGACCTTGTTCGGGTCGAATACGCGCAGGGCCAGCGGTTCGTTGCGGTAGTTGACGACGAACATGCCGGGGTCATCCACCGAGATCGCCTGCGGGCATGGCCGGGTCGGGCAACCCGGGCTCAGCCCGCCACGGGATTCGACCACCGACTCGAGCAGCGTCGAGGCTTTTTGCCGCACGGGCGGGTTGATGGCGTAGCGGAAGCTGTCGGCGGTGGCCGGATAGGCCTGGCCGTCCGGCACGCCATTGGGGCCGGCACCGACATACACGCCGGCTTCATAGGCGTGCTGGAAGTCGCTGTACTCGAGGAAGAACTCGCGGTAGCTGTCGTTCTTGCCATCGCCGTCGTGATCGCCGGTCTGGATCACCGCCTGCCACGAGGTCGGGCCGCCATCCTGGCGGGTCGCCGGGTTGTACAGCTGTTCGCCGGTCTCGGCGTGGTACCAGGTAGAGCCTGCGGGCTCGGCCAGCACGGTGGCGTACAGCCCGAGCTGCTGGTGGGTCGATGGGCCGAGGTGGTCATGGGTAAAGATGGTGCCCAGGCCACGGTCGACGTTGTGCACGTTCACCAGAGGGTCGGCGAACCAGCGTTGCATCGCGCTGCGCGCGCCGAGCCAGTCGGCCCGGCCGAAGCGTCCGAAGTACGGATGCTGCTTGGCTTTCGGGCAGGCGGCGGTGCCGTCGCGGGTATCGCCTTCGGTGCAGTTGTTGAAGCTGCGAATGGCGTGCACGCGCTCGACCACGCTGCCGGGCGAGAGGATGCCGTCTTCGTAGTTCCAGCCGTTGGCCGAGCCATCGGCGGCGGTCAGGTCCCATTTGGGCAGGTGGATATGCTGGCCGATCACGTCGGTCGGGGTGCGTACCTGGTAGTCGTCCATCTCGTAGAACGACGGGATCAGGTTGGTGTGCACGTACTGGGTGCAGTCGAAGGTGTTCATGCGCATCACCAAGGGCTCTGGCGGGCGCTGCTTGGTGATCACCGGCCAGGCGTCTTCCCACAGGGCGAGGATACGCGCCTGCGGGAAGTGGTAGCCGACCTTGTTGTACACCGCGTCGAACTGGATGTTCGCCGCCTTGTACATACGCGGCCGGTCGGCGGTGAAGGTGGACGAACCGCGGAAACTCATGCCGGTGAGGTTTTCGCCGCTGAAGAACTCGCCGACGCCCGAAGACTGGGTCAGGCGCTTGCCGCGGTCGTCCATGCACGGCTCATAGTACGGCGCGCCCGCCGTCGGCAAGGCGCCGTTGGTGCGGAAGGCCTTGGCCACCGGCGCGCCGCCGGGGATCAGGGCGAAGCTTTGGTGCTCGGCCTTGGCGTGGAACTGCATGGCCGCCTGTTCGACCTCGGTGCCCTCTTCGGGCAGGTAGATCGGCTTGGCCTTGTGCACCACCTTGGAGAAATCCAGCTTGGTGGTGGTGGTCACGGCGTCGCCACCGGCAGACACGCCATCGAGGGTGTGCCGGCCAAGGCCGCCGTCCCAACCGTCGACCTGGTTGGGATCGAGGTTGGCCCACAGCGCCTTGCCGCTGTCCTTGAGCTGCCGGGCCAGGGCCGGGTCGAGCATGTCCAGCGGCGGAGTCGGCGGACGCTGGCCGACGCTGCTTTCCATGCCGCCGATCCAGAACGGGTAGCCGGGGTTTTTCAGGCTGCCGTCGGCATTGCGATTGGTCTCGCTGCGATCGACCAGCGCGAGGGAGCCAACCGCACGCGGCGTGGCGGGCTCGTCGGGGTGATCGTCGCCCTCCTCTTCTTCATCGTCATGTTCGGCGACCAGGGTCTCGGCCAGCTTGGGCACCACCGTGACCTTGCCCGGCATCGGCGCCATGGCCTTGCCCGGCAACGGTACGATGGCCGGGATCGGCGTACCGGCGATGATCTCGCCGTCGGGCAGCGCCCGGGCACCCGGGGCCGGCTTGCCATTGCGCAGGGCGAACGGCGTGGTGTGGAAGCCGTTCTCGCCCTCGCCGCTGACCGCCAGGCGCGTGCCTGGCTCGAACACATCATGTACCCGCCACATGGCCCACATGCCCTGGGCGAAGTGCGGATAGAAATGGCAATGGTAGATGGCGTCGCCGGCGACCCGGTTGCGGTTGCCGGAGCCGCCGTTGGCGATTTCGTAGGTGTAGCCCACGCCCGGGCCGATGCCTTGGGCGTCGATATAGTCGGAGTTGTCATCGTTGGGGTTGAACAGCCACTGGTGCCCGTGCAGGTGGAAGATGTGCTGCTCGTGGCCATTGTGGGTGTTGCGGAACTTGGTGAAGTCACCGATGTAGCTATGGTGCACGTTGGCAGGTTCCGCCGGGTACAGGGCCATGGTCGCCTTGACCCCGGTGGCGCTGGCCGGCGGCGTTTCGCCCGGGCGGATGTTCTCCAGCCCGACGTTGGCCGGGATATCCACCAGGGTGCCGATATCACCGACAGTGTGGGCACTGAGGAAGAACTCCTCGTAGGCGCACGACAGGCAGTCGTGCATCGGCCCCACGCCAAGACGGTTGGCCACCACCTCGGCGCCCATGCCGCCGGAGCCGTAGTTGATCATGAACGAGTCGCGGGTCGGTTCCAGCACGTGGCCCATGACCGGGTCGGCCCAGTAACCGGGGAAGGCTTGGGTGGCGGCGACCTCGTCGGCGAACTGCGAGGCGAAGTCGCGGAAGGCTTCCAGGCGATTGGGCAGCGCCGGGTTGCGCTTGCCGACGCTTTCCAGCGGATAGGTGCTGGCAGGGAAGCTGCCGTCGGGGTTGGGGCCCATGACGATGGCGTCGGTCTCGCTGCTTTGGATCTCGTTGCCGTCGACCATGGCAATGATCGGCTTGCCGGCCTTGCCCTCGGCGATCCACGGCTCGACGTTGGGGTAGCGTGCCTGGTAGTCGATGACCGGCTGACCGGTGGCCGTGCGGCCGGTGGTGGCCAGGCGCATCTCTTCCTCGGTCAGGGTGTTGCGGTAGGTGCGCCCGGCCTTGGGCACCACCACCACCTGGCCGAACAGGCCGTTGGCGACGTTACCGCCGCCGCCCTGCCCGCCGAAGGTCGCACCCAGGCTGGTAACGGCGAAGGCGCCTTCGCGCTCGGCGTACAGGGTGTAGCTGCGGGTGCCGCCCGGGGCGACCAGGAAGTTGCCGTTGCGCCCAGTGTTGGCGGCGATGTCGCCGATGCTGTTGACCGCCTGCAGGCCATTGACCTGGAAGCCCACATGGCGATCGGTGACCTGCTCGTCGGCGACGAAGTGCTCGTTGCCCTCGTTCTCGACCTCGGCGCCCTCTTCTTCCTCGCCTTCGACTTCGTTCTCATCGTGATCGATGCCGTGCTTGTTGGGGTTGGCCTGGTAGGCCAGCAGGTTGCTCAGGTTGACTGTCAGGCAGTCCCCCGCCGCCACCCGCAGCACGATCGGACGCGGGCGCTTATCCGGGCGCAGGGTGACCTTGCCCGGCACCGCCGCACCGCCCTTGCTCAGGGGCACACGGTGCTCGTCCACCACGTCCTGGCGCAGGGCGAACATCATGCCGTTGGCGTTCTGCGCGCCGAGGCGGTTGAACATCAGTGGCTGGTCCAGCGCCACCACGTTTGCCACCAGCGTGCGCTGGCACTGCACGGCGGCCTCGCTGGAGACCTGCCAGCCCAGCAGGGCCAGCAGTAAGGTAGACAGGACCGGGCCTTTGCGAGGGGTCGACATGGGGCACCTCCGGGGACACAGGGATACTGCGGGGAGGTCAGCAAGTGCCGTGCCAGATAATTAATTGTTCAATTTCAACTAGTTAAGAAATAGAAAAGTGGGGCAACCGGGGGAAAATCCCCTATTGATGTGCCCCCGAATCAGGGGCTGCTGCGCGGTCCTCAAGCCAACCGTCGTTCCTGTGGGTGCCGGCTTGCCGGCGATGAGGCCAGTAGAGGTACACAATTACTCCAATAGCATTTAGTGATTGAACGCCAACGCAAAGGTGCAGTAAGCTCGGTCCCAATCACTGGAGAGCAACATGTCGAAACAAACCCGCAACCACGCCAACCACACCGGTCGCTCCGCGCACCGCGTGCTGGCCGTTGCCGGTCGTAACGCCGTTGCCAGCTTTTATTTTGGGTATTGGTTTAGCCACTAGGCGCCGATTACCCATCCGGCGCCCACCTTCGAGGGGCCGCCGAACATGAGAATACTCAAACCCCCGGTCGGCTCCCCGACCGGGGGTTTTGCTTTTCCGGGCCCACGAAACATACCGATTACCTTGAGGACAGCGTCATGAACCACACCACCTACTACCGCACCTATGCATGGCGATTTAGCCAGTTCCGTTCGGGCCAGCCTGCCGCCTCCGTTCGGTCGATTTCCGGTGGCAATGCCGCACAGACACCCCATTTGACGATCAGTCGAACACCTCGATAGGGCCGACCGCGCGGGCCAGAACCCGCCGTCCGCCCAGGGAAAAAACGCCATGCAAGCCTCGAATCTCGCCCTGCCCCTGACCCAGCCGCACGCTGCCAACACCACCGTCAGCCAGCGCCTGCCCAGCCCGCACCTGCTCAAGCAGCAGATGCCGCTGTCCAGCGAACTCACCCAGCAAGTCCATGCCCAGCGCCAGGCGATCCGCGCCATTCTCGAAGGCCGCGACGAACGCCTGCTGGTGGTGGTCGGCCCCTGTTCGATCCATGACCCGCGCTCGGCCCTCGAGTACGCCGACCGTCTGGCCGCGCTCAGCCGCGAGGTCGACGACAAGCTGCTGCTGGTGATGCGCGCCTACGTGGAAAAACCGCGCACCACCGTGGGCTGGAAAGGCCTGGCCTACGATCCGCACCTCGACGGCAGCGATGACATGCACGCCGGCATCGCCCTGTCCCGCGGCCTGATGCTGGGCATGCTCGAACGCGGCCTGCCGATCGCCACCGAGCTGCTGCAGCCGATGGCCGCCGGCTACTTCGACGACCTGCTGGGCTGGGCCGCCATCGGCGCGCGCACCACCGAGTCGCAGATTCACCGCGAGATGGTCAGTGGCCTGGAGCTGCCGGTCGGCTTCAAGAACGGTACCGACGGCGGTATCGGCATCGCCTGCGACGCCATGCGCAGCGCCGCCCACCCGCACCGTCACTTCGGCATGGACGCGCAGGGGCATCCGGCGATCATCGAGACCCTGGGCAACCCCGACACCCACCTGGTGCTGCGCGGCGGGCACAAGGGCCCGAACTACGACGCCCAGAGCGTCGCCCTGGCGCGCCAGGGCCTGGCCAAGGCAGGTCTGGCGCCACGCATCATGGTCGACTGCAGCCACGCCAACAGCGGCAAGGACCCGGCGCGCCAGCCGGCGGTGTTCGAGGACGTGCTGGCCCAGCGCCTGGGCGGTGACCGCTCGCTGGTCGGGGTGATGCTCGAGGGCCACCTGTTCGACGGCTGCCAGACTCTAGGCAAAGGCGCGCTGAAGTACGGCGTGTCGATCACCGACGGCTGCCTGGGCTGGGACGCGACCGAGGTACTGCTGCGCGATGCCGCCGCGCGCCTGTGAGCCTCTGCGGCAAGCCTGGCGAGACAGGGCACGAACAAGTGCGCTAGGCTTGCCTTTTCGAACCCAAGGAGCAGTACCCATGGCCCGAGCCACCGCCCGCCACATCCTGGTTGCCAGCGAAGACAAGTGCAACGAACTCAAAGCGCAGATCGAAGCTGGCGCCGACTTCGCCGAAGTCGCCAAGGCCAACTCCACCTGCCCATCCAGCCGCCAGGGCGGCGACCTGGGCTCGTTCGGCCCGGGCCAGATGGTTCGCGAGTTCGATACCGTGGTCTTCAGCGCGCCGCTGAACGTCGTCCAGGGCCCGGTGAAGACCCAGTTCGGCTACCACCTGCTGGAAGTGACCAGCCGCCAGGACTGATCCGGCATTGCCGTGCTCGTTCCTGTAGGAGCGAACGTTGTGGGGGCGGGCTTGCCCCGCTCCCACAAAAGCCGTTTCGACATGATCATGCGCTGTGTGGTTGCAAGTTGCGTGTGCCTGATCCTGCCGTTTTCACTACAGGCCGCCCCCACCCACGCCCTCACCGTCTACGGTGAAGCCCCCCGCTATCCCGCGAACTTCCACCACTTCGACTACGTCAACCCTGACGCCCCCAAGGGCGGCAGCCTGCGCCGCTCGGCCATCGAGATCGGCCAGTTCGACCATATCCTGCCCTATATCGACAAAGGCATCGGCGTCAGCCAGGTAGACGGCTGGCTTTACGCGCCGCTGGCCATGCGTTCGCTCGACGAGCCCTATACCGTCTACGGCCTGATCGCCCAGCGCCTGGAGCGTGGCCCCGACGACGCCTGGCTGCGCTTCTACCTAGACCCGCGCGCCACCTTCGCCGACGGCAAGCCGGTGCGCGCCGAGGACGTACGCTTCAGCTACGACCTGCTGATGAGCCAGGGCAGCCTCAAGTTCCGCACCCAATTTGCCGATGTCGCCGGGGTCACCGTCGAAGGCCCTCGCCAGGTGCGCTTCGACTTCAAGCAGCCCCATGGCCGCACCCTGCCGCTGGAGCTGGCCGGCCTGCCGGTGCTGCCCGAGCATGACTGGCACAAGCGCGACTTCGCCAACGGCGCCGGCTTCGACAAGCCCGTGGGCAGCGGCCCTTATCGCATCGGCAGGATCGACAACGGCCGCAGCATCACCTTCGAGCGCGATGCGAACTGGTGGGCGCGGGACCTGCCGGTCGCCCGCGGGCTGTACAACTTCGCCCGCATTAGCGTCGAATTCTTCGGCGACACCGAAGTGGCCCGCCAGGTGCTCAAGGGCGGTGGCTACGACTACAACCGCGAGTACTCCGCCACCGCCTACACCCTCGGCTACAACGGCGCGGCGCTGGATGACGGGCGCCTGCGCCGTGCCCACCTGGGCCCGGCCAAGCCGCAGATCGCCCAGGGCTTCGTGTTCAACCTGGACCAGCCGCAGTTCAAGGACCGCCGCGTGCGCCAGGCCCTGGCCATGCTCTGGGATTTCGAGTGGAGCAACCGGCAGATGATGCGCAACATGTACATCCGCCAGCAGAGCCTGTACGCCAACACGCCGCTGGCCGCCCGCGCCCTGCCCGATGCAGAGGAACTCAAGCTGCTCGAGCCGCTGCGCGGCCAGGTGCCGGATGAAGTGTTCAGCCAGGTGTTCAGTGCGCCGGTCACCGACGGCTCCGGCATCATCCGCCAGCAGCAGCTGCAGGCCCTGGCTATGCTGCAGGACGCTGGCTGGCATCCCAAAGGCGATCGCCTGGTCAACGCCCAGGGCCAGCCGCTGAGCTTCACCTTCCTCAATGGCCAGTCGGGCCTGGAGCGCCTGCTGCTGCCGTGGAAGCGCAACCTGGCGCAGATCGGCGTCGAGCTGAACATCCGCAACGTCGACGCCGCCCAGTACGTCAATCGCGTGATGGCCCGCGACTACGACATGATCGTCACCGGCTACCCGGTGACCCTGTCGCCGGGCAGCGAGCAGTACAACTACTTCGGTTCCGCAGCGGCCAACGACCCCGGCTCGAACAACCTGATGGTGCTCAAGGACCCGGCGGTGGACCGCCTGCTCGACGGTCTGGTGCGCGCCAACAGCCAGGCCGACATGCTGCGCCACGCCCGCGCCCTGGACCGGGTGCTGCAATGGAACTACTACTGGATCCCCAACTACTACCCGCCTGGCAGCTCGACGGTGTGGTGGAACCGCTTCGGCCTGCCCAAGGTGCAGGCGGCCTATGACGAAGGCCTGGACACCTGGTGGGAAGTCAGCCCACGGGCACTGACCACCCAACAGATGGCCGAGCGCCTGGGGAAAGGGCCATGACCACCTACATCCTGCGCCGCCTGCTGCTGATCATCCCCACCCTGCTGGCGATCCTGCTGGTGAACTTCGCCATCGTCCAGGCCGCGCCCGGCGGGCCGGTGGAACAGGCCGTGGCGCGCCTGCAGGGTATCGGCGGCGGCGCGCCTGGTGCACGGGTCGAGGCGGTGCAAGGCGAATCCCGCGCCACCCGTGGGCTGGATCCCAAGCTGATCGAGGAGATCAAGCGCCAGTACGGCTTCGACAAGTCCGCGCCCGAACGGCTATGGCTGATGCTAGGCCAGTACGCCCGGCTGGACTTCGGCCAGAGCTTCTTCCGCGGCGCCAAGGTCACCGATTTGATCGTGCAGAAACTGCCGGTGACCCTGTCGCTGGGCTTCTGGGCCACGCTGATCACCTACCTGGTGTCGATCCCGCTGGGCATCCGCAAGGCGGTACGCCATGGCAGCCGCTTCGATGCCTGGAGCAGCGCCCTGATCGTGATCGGCTACGCCTTGCCCTCGTTCCTGTTCGCCCTGCTGCTGATCGTACTGTTCGCTGGCGGCACCTCGCTAAACTGGTTCCCGGTGCGTGGCCTGGTCTCCGACGATTTCGACCAGCTCAGCCTGCTGGGCAAGGTCGCCGACTACTTCTGGCACCTGGTGCTGCCGGTCGGCGCCCTGGTCATCGGCGGCTTCGCCACCCTGACCCTGTTGACCAAGAACGCCTTCCTCGACGAGATCGCCCGCCAGTACGTGGTCACCGCCCGCGCCAAGGGCCTGAGCGAACGGCGCGTGTTATACGGCCATGTGCTGCGCAACGCCATGTTGCTGGTGGTGGCCGGGCTGCCCCAGGCGCTGATCACGGTGTTCTTCGCCGGCTCCCTGCTGATCGAGGTGATCTTCTCCCTCGATGGCCTCGGGCGCATGAGCTACGAGGCGGCCGTATCGCGGGACTACCCGGTGGTGTTCGGCACCCTGTTCATCTTTACCCTGGCCGGGCTGTTGATCCGCTTGCTGGGCGACCTGTGCTACACGGTGCTCGACCCGCGCATCGACTTCGACGCGAGGGGCCGCTGATGTTCTCGCCCATCGCCCGACGCCGGCTGCGCCGCTTTCGCGACAACCGCCGCGGCTGGATCTCGCTGTGGCTGTTCGCCGGGCTGTTGCTGCTGAGCCTGGGGGCGGAACTGGTGGCCAATGACAAGCCCTTGCTGCTCGGCTACCAGGGTGAGCTGTACACCCCGGCGCTCAAGCGCTACACCGAGCAGCAGTTCGGCGGGCAACTGCCTTTCCAGCCCGACTACCGCAGCCAATACGTGCGCCAGCTGATCGAGGGCCAGGGCGGCTGGATGCTCTTCGCGCCGATCCCGTTCAGCGCCGACACGCCCAACTACGACCTGCAGGTGCCTACCCCCAGCCCGCCCAGCACGAGCAACTGGCTGGGCACCGACGACCAGGGCCGCGACGTGCTGGCGCGGGTGCTGTACGGCACGCGGGTCTCGCTGCTGTTCGCCTTCGCTCTGACCCTGCTCAGCGTGTTGATCGGCGTGACGGCCGGCGCCCTGCAGGGCTACCACGGCGGCTGGGTCGACCTGCTCGGCCAGCGTCTGCTGGAGGTGTGGTCGGGGTTGCCGGTGCTGTACCTGCTGATCATCCTGTCGGGGTTCGTCGAGCCGGATTTCTGGTGGTTGCTGGGGATCATGGCGCTGTTCTCCTGGCTGACCCTGGTGGATGTGGTGCGCGCCGAGTTCCTTCGTGGGCGCAACCTGGAATACGTCAAGGCCGCCCGCGCACTGGGGCTTTCCGACACCCAGGTGATGCTGCGGCATATCCTGCCCAACGCCCTCAACGCGACCCTGACCTACGTGCCGTTCATGCTCACCGGGGCGATCACCACCCTGACCGCGCTGGACTTCCTCGGCTTCGGCATGCCCGCCGGCAGCGCGTCGCTGGGCGAGCTGGTGACCCAGGGCAAGCAGCACCTCGAGGCGCCTTGGCTAGGCTTCACCGCATTCTTTGCACTGGCGCTGATCCTGTCGTTGCTGGTATTCATCGGCGATGCGCTGCGCGAGGCATTTGATCCTCGCAGGTGATCGCCTGTAGCGCCCTCATATCCAACCGCTGGACCAATGCATGCACGACAACCTCAAGGACTACCCCCAGGTCCGCCAACTGGCCATCCGCTCGCTGTTCGAGATCATCGAGCAGTCCAGCGAAGGCACGGTGATCGTCGACCGCCAGGCGCGCATCGTCTGGATGAACGAGCGCTATGCCCGCCGCTTCGGCCTGGAGGACGCCGCCAGCGCCATCGGCAAACCGTGCGAGACGGTGATCCCCGGCAGCCTGATGCGCGAGGTGGTGAGCAACGGCAAGCCGATCCTGCTGGATATGCTCGACACGCCGAACGAACCGCTGGTGGTGATGCGCCTGCCGATCCACGACGACCAGGGCGCGCTGATCGGCGCCATCGGCTTCGCCCTGTTCGACGAACTGCGCAGCCTGTCGCCGCTGCTCAAGCGCTACGCCAGCATGCAGCAGGAGCTGGCTTCGACCCGCTCGCAGCTGCGCGCGCGCCAGGCCCGCTACAGCTTCGCCCAGTTTGTCGGCAGCAGCCCCGCCTGCCTCGAGGCCAAGCGCCGCGCCCGGCGTGGCGCCGGCAGCGACTCGCCGGTGCTGCTGCTGGGCGAGACCGGCACCGGCAAGGAACTGCTGGCCCACGCCATCCATGCCGCCTCGGCCCGCGCGCACAAGGCCTTTGTCAGCATCAACAGCGCGGCGATCCCCGAGGCGTTGCTCGAGGCCGAGTTCTTCGGCACCGCCCCGGGCGCCTTCACCGGCGCCGACCGCAAGGGGCGCAGCGGCAAGCTGCAATTGGCCGAGGGCGGCACGCTGTTCCTCGACGAGATCGGCGACATGCCGCTGACCCTGCAAAGCAAGCTGTTGCGCGTGCTGCAGGAAAAGGAATACGAGCCGGTGGGCAGCAACCAGATGCTACGCAGCGACGTACGGATCATCGCCGCCACCTCCATCGACCTGCAGGCGGCCATGGCCCGGGGTACGTTCCGCGCCGACCTGTACTACCGGCTGAACGTGCTGCCGGTGCAGGTGCCGCCGCTGCGCGAACGCCTGGAGGACCTGCCGGCGCTGTGCGAGGCGATCCTCGCCGAACTGGGCAGCCAGTACGAGCTGGAGGCCGAGGCCCAGGCATTGTTGGGGCGCCATGCCTGGCCGGGGAATATCCGTGAGCTGCGCAACGTGCTGGAGCGGGCGACCCTGCTGGCGGACCAGCCGCGACTGGGCGTGCATGACCTGGCGAACGCGCTGGGGCCGTTGAGCCCGGTAGCATTGGCCGCACCCGCGCTGGATTACCGTCAGGCATGCGCCCAGTTCGAGCGCGGATTGATTGTCGATGCCTTGGCGCGCAGCGCCGGAAATGTGCCGGAGGCGGCGCAGGCATTGGGCTTGGGACGGTCGACGCTGTACAAGAAGATGGCGGCGCTGGAAATCGAGTCTCAATAAAGAGATAAACATCTCTTTATTGAGACCATTGCGAGGGCTGCGCCCTCGATCGCCGGCAAGCCGGCTCCCACAGGGGCGTACCGCGATCAACTGTGGGAGCCGGCTTGCCGGCGATGGGCCGCAACGCGGCCCCACTCTCTCAAATTCGAGACACCAATTTTGATAGAAACAATAAAACTCAATAATTTCAATAGCTTAAGAAGTTGGCACAATTCCCGCTAATGGCATTCCAACCATAAAAACAACAGTTGGAGATCCCCTTAGGATGACCGTGCTCATCGCCCTGGCCGCCCTGGCCCTGCTGATGCTCGCTGCCTACCGCGGCTACAGCGTGATCCTCTTCGCCCCCATCGCCGCGCTCGGCGCGGTGCTGCTCACCGACCCCGCCGCCGTGGCCCCGGCCTTCACCGGGGTGTTCATGGAGAAAATGGTCGGCTTCATCAAGCTCTACTTCCCGGTGTTCCTGCTCGGCGCGGTGTTCGGCAAGCTGATCGAGCTGTCGGGTTTCTCGCGCTCGATCGTCGCCGCCGCCATCCGCCTGCTCGGCACCCGCCAGGCGATGCTGGTGATCGTGCTGGTCTGCGCCCTGCTCACCTACGGCGGCGTGTCGCTGTTCGTGGTGGTGTTTGCGGTGTACCCGTTCGCCGCCGAGATGTTCCGCCAGAGCGACATCCCCAAGCGGCTGATCCCGGCAACCATCGCCCTGGGCGCGTTCTCCTTCACCATGGACGCCCTGCCCGGCACCCCGCAGATCCAGAACATCATCCCCAGCACCTTCTTCAACACCACCGCGTGGGCCGCGCCCTGGCTGGGCCTGATCGGCACGTTGTTCGTGTTCTGCACAGGCATGCTCTACCTGCAGCGCCAGCGCAACAAGGCCCAGCGCAAGGGCGAAGGCTATGGCAGCAACTTGCGCAACGAACCGGAGACCGCCGACGACATCGCCCTGCCCAATCCCTGGCTGGCCCTGGCGCCGCTGCTTCTGGTAGGCGTGATGAACCTGCTGTTCACCCACTGGATCCCGCAGTGGTATGGCACCAGCCACACCCTGCAACTGCCGGGCATGGCCGCGCCGGTGCAGAGCGACGTGGCCAAGCTGACGGCGATCTGGGCGGTACAGGCGGCGTTGCTGGTGGGCATCCTGATGGTGCTGGTGTGCGCCTTCGGCACCATTCGCCAGCGCCTGGCCGAAGGCACCAGGAGCGCGGTGAGCGGCGCCCTGCTGGCGGCAATGAATACGGCCTCTGAATACGGCTTCGGCGCCGTGATCGCCTCGCTGCCTGGCTTCCTGGTACTGGCCGACGCCCTGCGCGGCATCCCCAACCCGCTGGTCAACGAAGCCATCACCGTTACCCTGCTGGCCGGCATCACCGGCTCCGCCTCCGGCGGCATGAGCATCGCCCTGGCGGCCATGAGCGACAGTTTCATCGCCGCCGCCAACGCCGCCAACATCCCGCTGGAGGTGCTGCACCGGGTCGCCGCCATGGCCAGCGGCGGCATGGACACCCTGCCGCACAACGGCGCGGTGATCACCTTGCTGGCGGTCACCGGGCTGACCCACCGCGAAGCCTACAAGGACATTTTCGGTATTACCCTGATCAAGACCCTGGCCGTGTTCGTGGTCATCGCCACGTTCTACGCCACCGGCATCGTATGAAGGAGAAAGGCATGACGCTCAAAGGCAAGACCGCACTGGTCACCGGTTCCACCAGCGGCATCGGCTTGGGAATAGCCCAGGTGCTGGCCGAGGCCGGCGCCGACATCCTGCTCAACGGTTTCGGCGACCCGGCCGCGGCCATCGCCGAAATCAAGCGGTTCGGCGTCAAGGTCGCCCATCATCCCGCCGACCTGTCCGACGTGGCGCAAATCGAGCAGATGTTCGCCCTGGCCGAGCGCGAGTTCGGCGCGGTCGACATCCTCGTCAACAATGCCGGCATCCAGCATGTGGCGCCGGTCGAGCAGTTTCCGGTGGAGGCCTGGGACAAGATCATCGCCCTGAACCTCTCGGCGGTATTCCATGGCAGCCGCCTGGTGTTGCCGGGCATGCGCACGCGCGGCTGGGGGCGGATCGTCAATATCGCCTCGGTGCACGGCCTGGTCGGCTCCACCGGCAAGGCCGCCTACGTGGCCGCCAAGCATGGCGTGGTGGGCCTGACCAAGGTGATCGGCCTGGAAACCGCCACCAGCAACGTCACCTGCAACGCCATCTGCCCGGGGTGGGTACTGACGCCGCTGGTGCAGAAGCAGATCGATGACCGCGCCGCCAGCGGTGGCGATGCACAGCAGGCGCAACACGACCTGCTGGCCGAGAAGCAGCCCTCCCTGGCCTTCGTCACCCCTCGCCACCTCGGCGAACTGGTGCTGTTCCTGTGCAGCGAGGCCGGCAGCCAGGTCCGTGGCGCCGCCTGGAACGTCGATGGCGGTTGGCTCGCCCAGTAAAGGCTAGAGTGGAACAAGACAAGCCCGTTCCTCTACAGAAGCGGGCTCGCACCGCGACAAGACTCTCAGCCCTGACCGAGACTTCCGCATGAACGACGTACTCTGGCGCCCCACCACCACCCAGATCGAAGCCAGCCGGATGGACGCCTTCCGTCGTCGCGTCAACCGGCGTTTCAACCTTCAGCTCGACGACTACGCCGCCCTGCACCGCTGGAGCGTCGAGCAGCGCCCGCAGTTCTGGCAGACCCTCGCCGAGTACTTCCATGTGCAGTGGCACACCCCGCCTTCGAGCATCCTCGAGGAAGGCGAACACATGGCCGACGCGCGCTGGTTCCGTGGCGCCACCCTGAATTTCGCCGAACACCTGCTGCAGCGCCGCGACGACCGCCCGACCGTGGTGGCCGTGCGCGAGGACGGCAGCCGCCACAGCCTCACCCACAATCAACTGGCCGCACAGGTCGCCGGCTTGCAGCAGGCTTTTCGCCAGGCCGGTATCGCGCCGGGCGATCGTATCGCCGCGGTGATGCCCAACACCTGGGAAACCCTGGTCGCCATGCTCGCCGCTACCAGCCTCGGCGCGGTCTGGTCCAGCTGCTCGCCGGACTTCGGCAGCCACGGCATCATCGACCGCTTCGGCCAGATCGCCCCTCGGCTGCTGGTGGTTTGCGCCGGTTATCAATATGCCGGCAAGGTCATCGACCAGGTGGAGAAGATCAACCAGGTCGTGGCCCAGCTACCGAGCATCGAGCAGTTGCTGGTGGTGCCGCATACCCGGCCGCAGACCCGCGCCGATGAGTTCACCGGCAAGCCGACGACCCTGTGGGCCGATTACTTCACGCCCGGCGGGACGCCGACCTTCGCCGCGCTGCCCTTCGACCATCCGCTGTATATCCTGTATTCCAGCGGCACCACCGGCGTGCCCAAGTGCATCGTCCACCGCGCTGGCGGCGTGCTGTTGCAGCACCTCAAGGAACACGGCCTGCACAACGACCTCAAGGCCGACGATGTGCTGTTCTACTACACCACCTGTGGCTGGATGATGTGGAACTGGCTGGCCAGCGGGCTGGCGGTCGGCGCTACCCTGGTGCTGTATGACGGCTCGCCGTTTCACCCCGGGCCCGAGCGATTGCTCGACCTGATCGACACCGAAGGCATCCGCGCCTTCGGCACCAGCCCCAAGTACCTCGCCGCCCTAGAGCAGGCCGCTGTGGAGCCGGCGAAATCCCATGGCCTGGGCAGCCTGCGCCTGATCCTTTGCACCGGCTCGCCGTTGTCGCCCCACAGCTACGACTATGTCTACGCCAAGGTAAAGGCCGACGTATGCCTGGCCTCGATGTCCGGTGGCACCGATATCGTCGCCTGCTTCGTGGCCGGCAACCCGCTGCTGCCGGTGCGCCGTGGCGAGATCGCCGGCAAGGGCCTGGGCATGGCGGTGGAAGTCTGGGATGAACAATGCCAGCCGGTCAGCGGCGCGAAAGGCGAGCTGGTCTGCGTACATCCCTTCCCCTCGATGCCACTCGGCTTCTGGGGCGACGCTGACGGCCAACGCTACCGTGACGCTTACTTCAGCCAGTTCGAAGGTGTCTGGTGCCAGGGCGACTACGCCGAGCAGGTACCTGGCGGTGGGCTGATCATCCATGGCCGCTCCGACGCCGTGCTCAATCCCGGCGGCGTGCGTATCGGCACCGCCGAGATCTACCGCCAGGTGGAAAAGGTCGAGGAGGTACTGGAGAGCGTGGCCATCGGCCAGGACTGGAATAACGATGTGCGCGTGGTGCTGTTCGTGCGCCTGCGCGACGGTCTGCAGCTCGACGAGGCGCTCAGCCTGCGTATCCGTCAGGTGATTCGCCAGTTCACCACGCCGCGCCATGTGCCGGCAGTGATCGTCCAGGTCAGCGACATCCCGCGCACCCTCAGCGGCAAGCTGGTGGAGCTGGCGATCCGCGACGTGGTGCATGGCCGGCCGGTGAAGAACACCGACGCCCTGGCCAACCCCGAGGCGCTGCAGCAGTTCCGCGACCGCCCGGAGTTACGCTGAGGGCGACATCAGGCATAATGTCGCCCTTTTGCCCCGAAGCACAGGTAACCCGATGAAAGCCCAAGCCCGCCACATCCTGGTCAAGACCGCTGACGAAGCCGAAAAGCTCAAGCAGCGCATCGCCAACGGCGAGGCTTTCGACGTGCTGGCGAAGAAATTTTCCACCTGCCCGTCCGGCAAGCGCGGCGGCGACCTGGGTGAAATACGTCCGGGCCAGATGGTCGGCGCCATCGACCAGGTGATCTTCAAGAAGCCCCTGCGCGTGGTCCACGGACCAATCAAGAGCAAGTTCGGTTATCACCTGGTGCAGACGTTCTATCGCGACTGAGCCTCGCTCTCGCGCCGTCTCTGCAACAACGAAGGCGATTGCTCGCCACTGGCGACCACGCGCTCCAAACCCTCCTGCACGGCAAGGCTGGCGCTCTCCATGTCGGCCACCGCCTTGAGCATCGCTGCGGTATCGCCGCTGGCATGGGCATCAATGGCGTCGAATGCGCAGCGGTGCACGGCGGCATGGGGCGCGTCGATATCCTTGTACCCGGCAAGATGCGCATAGTGCAGCGCCCCGTCCCCCTCGCGATACCACTTGCCCAGGCGACAGTGGGTATGGTCGGTAAAGTCCGAGCCGCGCTCCTGCGAAACGCCGAACAACACCTTGTAGACGCGGAACTTGTAGATCAGGTGATCGAGCTTGGCCAGCTCGCAGAAGCTGCGCAGCGCCGACACCGATGCCGATCCTTCGGCTACCGTCGACATGTCGAGCAACTGGCGCATGGTACTGGCCGCGGACTGGCCGACACCGCTGTATGACGATGAATGCTCGGCCAGGCTGGCGATATGCCCTCGGCTTTGCGCGCTGTCGGCCCGAATGGCCGAGACCAGCGTGCCAATCTCGGCTGTGGCGTCGGCCGTGCGCCTGGCCAGGGTCCTGACCTCATCGGCCACCACGGCAAAGCCGCGCCCGGCGTCGCCCGCCCGCGCCGCCTCGATGGCCGCGTTCAGCGCGAGCAGGTTGGTCTGGTCCGCCACCTCGCGGATGATCTCAAGCACACCGCCGACCTGCTGGGCCTGATGATCTAGCCTGCCGACCTTCTCCGACGCCTCGCCGGAGGCATCTGCCAGCTGTTCGAGATTGGTCGCGATCGCGTCGATGCTGGCCTGGTTGCTGCTGGCAATGCCCTGGATGCGGATGGCGTACTGCCTTTCCTGCTCCATGCTGTGGGCGAGGCTGGCGAACGAGGTCTGGGTCATTTCCAGGGAATGCGAGAACGCCGAGAGGTTGCCGGCCAGGTGCCCGAGTACCTGGTTCTCTCGCGCCAGTTCCTCAGCCCTCGATTCCGCCTCACGGGCGCGCTGCTCAGATGCCGCCAACTGTGAACGGGAATGCTCCAGGGCGACGTTCAGCTCCTTGATCTGCGGGTCTTGCCGACCTGCCTTGCTCCACCACTTCACACCACGCTCCCGGGATACACCCACCGTTTGTCACCCGGCCGAAGACATCCGGGCAGAAACAGCGAACGTTCTCAGCAAGTCGAGGCCCGCACAAGGCTCAGTTGCGCAGGGAAATGGCGGATCAGCCGCTTGGCCGGCGCACCATTTCCCCTGGAATGGGGTACCCGCCCCGTCGACTAACCGATTGTTTCCACGGGAGAAATATGGCTGGCCCGTGGCCACCTGATAGTTTTGTCAGTTGTCCTGTGCAGTGCATTTCCCTACAAGTCGCACAAGACCGCGCCAGCCCAGGGTGGCCGGCCTTCCCGATCGGAAATGGAGATCTGTCGATGCGCCCCAGCTACCTGCTCACTCCTGCCTCCTTGCTGATGTTTATCATGCCTTCGCACGCATTCTGCGCCTCACTGACGGTGGCCCCGGGCGATACGCTGGGCGCTGTCGTGCAAACCCAGGATATCGATACATTCACCATGACCGGCGGCACGCTTCAATCGCTGAACCAAGGTCAGGGATACGATGAATTCACCATGTCCGATGGGCACATCGTCGGTGCCTTCGAAGACGGCGACAGAGCAATCTTCAGTGGCGGTCGTATCGGCCGGGTCGACCTGAAGCTCGCCGACAACTACTTCGAAATGTCCCAGGACTCCGCAGTGCAAACCAGCATCGATGGCAACCTGGTGAGCGGTTTCGGCAACGACACCATCATCCTGCGCGGTGGCACTATCGGCGGTAACATCAGCACCAGTGGCGGCGTGGACAACATCAGTATCAGCGGCGGCAACCTGGCAGGCAGCGTCCTGGCGAGCGCCGGAGACGACATCTTCACCTGGTCCGGCGGCACCATCGGCAGGCGAGTCGACATGGGCATCGGCAATGATCAGGCGACCATCGACAGCCTGGGCCCAGCGACCCTCACCGCCACTCTCGATGGCGGCGAGGGTCGCGACGCGCTGCGCTTCGTCGGCAGTCAGATCATCAATGGCGAGCGCTATGTCAACTGGGAAACCATCGAACTCACCCGCGACAGCCACCTCGCGCTGGACGACACCCTGACGCTCGGCGACGCCGCCAGCGGCAGCGGTTTGCTGGATGTCGATGCGACGAGCACGCTGACCTCCCGGCAGGGCAACATCTCGGCATTCACCGCCGGGCAGAATGCCTCGCTGCGCAACGCTGGTACCGTTGACCTGAGCACCGGCAACGATGCCGAGGGCCGCCTGAGGATCACCGGCAATTACCAGGGCAACAATGGCCTGTTGCGACTCAACAGCGTGCTGGCCGGCGACGACGCGCCCTCCGATCGTCTGGTGGTCAGCCAAGGCACCATCACCGGCAGCACACGACTCGAAGTCAACAACCTAGGCGGCCCCGTCGCCGGCACCACCCGAGACGGCATCCAGGTGGTCGAGGCTAGTCAGGGTGCGACGAGCAGCAACGCTGCCTTCGTGCAAACGCAGAGATTGTCGGTCGGTGCCTATGACTATCGCCTGTTCAAGGGTGGCATGACCCCCGGCTCGGAAAACAGCTGGTACCTGCGTTCCTCACTGGTCGCATCACCTGCGCCGGCTCCGGGAGAGCCGCCCATCACACCGCCAGTGGCGGCACCGGCCCCCGGTCAACCCGAGCTTCCCACCCCGGTGGCCGGCGAAACACTCCCCCTGTACCGCCCGGAAGTGCCCGTCTATGCCGCGGCGCCACGGGGCGCCGCGATAATCGCACGGCAAGCACTGGGCACCTTCCACCAGCGCCAGGGCGATCAGCGTCTGCTCTCCGGCCAGGGTGCCCTGCCGGCCAGTTGGGGCCAGGCCTACGGCGGTGCGTTGCGCCAGCAGTGGAGCGGTACCGTCAGCCCAAGCCTGGATGGCGACCTGTATGGCTTCAAGGTGGGCCAGGACCTCTACGCCAAGGTCGCCGAGAACGGCTATCGCCAGCAAGCAGGCGTGTATGTCAGCCACAGTCGCCTCGATGCAGACGTCAAGGGCTTCGCCCTGGCCAAACAGGATCGCAGCGTCGGTGACCTGAAGCTCGATGGCGACAGCGTCGGCGTCTACTGGACACTTGTCGGCCCCCAACGCTGGTACCTGGACACCGTGTTGCAATACACCGACCTCGATGGCCGGGCCCGTTCGGACCGAGGCGACAAACTTGACCTCGACGGCCATGCCTGGACCGCCTCGGTGGAGTCCGGCTACCCCATCGCCCTGTCCGAGCGCTGGACACTGGAGCCGCAAGCGCAGCTGATTGCACAGAAAGTCGCGCTCGACAGCGCCGCCGACAGCGTCTCGCGCATCAGCCACGATGCCCAGGTGGAACTGACCGGACGCTTGGGTCTGCGCCTGGAGGGCGCCTTCAGTGGTGGCGGCACTCGACTTGTGCAACCGTACGCACAAATCAACCTGTGGCATGGCGACGGAGGCCGCGACACCCTGACCTTTGATGATGTGGACAAGATCAAGACCGACTACCGCTACACCTCGGTGCAGCTCGAAGGCGGCCTGGTCGCGCAGGTCAACCAGGCTTTGAGCCTGCACGGCGGCGTGCAGTACAGCAGCAACCTGGACAGCCGCCAGCAGGAGGCCAGCGGTGTCAACCTGGGCGTGCGCTGGCAGTACTAGTGTGGTGTTTCACAAATAACGACCATAAGTCGCGAGCGATTTTTGGTCGTATTGGCAAAGCACCACACTAGCGACGCGCCGCCAGCAAGCCGAGGCCGGCGCATCCGAGCAGCGAAGCACTGACCCGGTTGAACATGCGCCGTGGCCCGGGCCGCTCGAACCAGCGCTGCAGGTATGCGCCGAGCCCGGCATAGATGGCGATGGCCGCCCACTCCAGCAACAGGAACAGCACGCCCAGGCGCAGGAACTGTTCGCTGACCGGGGTGGCGCTGCCCACGGTGACGAACTGCGGCAGGAACGCGGTGAAGATGAGTATTGCCTTCGGATTACCCGCCGCCACCCAGAACTCCTGGCGCGCCAGTTTCCAGGTGCCGCGAGGCTGCTCGCCGGCCACCGCCGCCTCGCCTACCGGTGCCCGCCACAGCTGCCAGGCGATATAGAACAGGTAACCCGCGCCCAGCACCTTGATCGCCAGGAACAGGTACTCGCTGGTGTGCAGCACCACGGCCAGGCCCATCGCGGCCAGGGCGATCATGCCGCTGAAGGCGAGCAGGCGCCCGGCACCGGCCACGCAGGCGGTGCGCAGGCCATAGCGGCTGGCATTGTGCAGGGACAGCAGGTTGTTGGGGCCCGGCGCCATGTTCAGGGCGAAACAGGCGGGGATGAACAGCAGCAGGCTCGACAGGTCCATTCTTGTGCTCCGGCAGGGACCGGTGCAGCGTCGCGCCTGGCGGGCAGGCCCGTCAAGCACAGTGACGCGGCAAATGGCCGGAACAGCGGCCAGGCGCTAGACTGGCGCCCTCCGTCCGTCTCAAGGCACCTCGCCATGACCCGCCCGAGCAGCGAAATCTGGTACGACCCGGCCATGCCGTACGTCGAGAGCCGGCGCGCCTGCCATAGCCGCGCCTGCTACAAGGCCCATAGCCACCCCAGCTTTTCCATCGGCGCAGTGGATGCCGGCAGCAGCCGCTTCACCGGCGCCGCCAGCGGTGAGGAGCGCTTGACGCCGGGTACCCTGGTGTTCGTGCCGGCGCAGCGGGTGCATGCCTGCAACCCGCAACCGGGACAGGCCTGGAGCTACCAGATGCTGCACCTGGATGCCGAGTGGCTGCGTCAGCTACGCCTCGAATCCGGCGTTGCCGCAGGCGAGCCCGGTGCCGTGGCCCGGGTCACTCGCGCGCAGGCGCTGTACCGGCAGTTCTGCGCGCTGAACAGGTTGCTGTTTTCACCGGCGGCAACCTTCGAGAAAGAGGCGGCGTTGGTGGCCTTCATCGGCGAACATGATTTCTCCATGCACCCGGCCTTGCTGCCGGCGCCACCATTGCCACCGTCGACACTGCGCGAACTGTTGGCTCATGCCCAGGAGCAGGACTTGGCCGAACTGAGCCTGGAGCGCCTGGCGCGCCAAGCCGGTATGGGGCGCTACCAGTTAATACGAGCGTTCAGCGTCGCTACCGGCATGACCCCTCACGCCTGCCTGCTCAACGCGCGAGTGAACAAAGCCCGGTGTCTGCTGCGCCAGGGCCAGGCGCTCGCGGAAGTGGCCTATAACCTGGGCTTTGCCGACCAGAGCCACTTCCAGCGGGTGTTCAAGGCGCATGTCGGGGTGACACCCGGGGCCTACCGGGCGGCACTGAAGCACTGACATCACCGCACAGCGCCCCCCCTGCAATAATCTTCAATACTCCACCCATCACCAGCAACAGACTGCGGCTACCTCCAACAGGAAGCCCGCCCCCATGCAACTGTTCATGCTCGTCGCCACCGCCCACTTCCTCGCCCTGCTCTCACCCGGCCCGGACTTTTTCCTGGTGGCCCGCACCTCGGCCAGCGCCGGCTGGCGGCTCGCCAGTGGCACCTGTGTCGGGATCGCCCTGGCCAACGGCGTGTTCATCTGTGCGGCGTTTACCGGGGTGTCCTTTTTACGCGATGGCAGCCCCCTGTTCGTCACCCTCCAGCTGGCCGGCTGTGGCTACCTGCTCTACCTCGGCCAACTGTTCCTGCGCCATGCCGGGCAAGCAATCCTGACGCACCGCGAACCTGGCGTGGCAACGTCTGCGCGTGGCTGGCTGAACAGTTTGGGCATGGGCTTCGCCTCGGGCATCCTCAACCCGAAGAACGCACTGTTCTATGCAAGCCTCGCGAGCATGATCGCCAGCAGCGGTACCTGGGCCAAGCTGGGCTATGGCATCTGGATGTTCGGCATCGTCCTGGCCTGGGACCTCGCGGTTGCCGTGGCCATCGGCAACCCGCGGGTGCTGCGCCGCTTCGCCCGCGCCCTGCCCTGGCTCGAACGTGCCTCGGGCTTGATGTTGATCCTGCTGGCCGGCGCTGTTCTCACGCACCTGGCCTGGCGCTTAGCGGCTTAAGGCCATCCAGCTCGAGCAGGCTGAAGCGACCACGGCTCCAGCCGCCGGTGTCCAGGTGCCAGACGTTGCCCAGCACCTTGATCTCCAGCACCGGTGTATGGCCTACCAGCAGGGCGCGCAGGCCCTTGACCGGGCGGCTGTCGCCCTCCTTGAGGCGCCGGCGCGACCACTGGCACACCTCGCGCACCTGCAGGTCATCCCCGGCCTGCAGGCTCGCGCACAGCTGCGTCCAGTCGTCGAACGGGCTGTCGGCATGCAGCAGGCCGACCGGCCCGCCCGCCGTGTCGACCTGCAAGGCGATCGGCAGGCGCTCGAACACCTCGACGAAACGCACCTGCTCGGCCCTTGGTAAATCGAGGAACCATCCGCCGCCGGCCGCCCGGTACATGTCCAGGTCGACCCGGCCGCCGCGCAGGTGATTGACCGCCAGCGACTCGTGGTTGCCCTGCACCGCATGGAACCAGGGCTCGGCCAGCCATTGCAGCGCCTGTGCGCTGCCTGGCCCGCGGTCGACCAGATCACCGACGCTGAACAGCCGATCGACCAGCGGATCGAAACCGACCGCCTCCAGGCATTCACGCAGGCGCTCGAAATGCCCATGGATATCGCCCACGGCCAGGTCACGGCCACGGCTGTTGGCGGCGATTCGCCTGAACGCAGTCATTGCATCATTCCTCTGCTTCTGCCCGGCACCGGCGTAAAATAAGCGGGTAAATCGCCCGAACCCGGAGGTGCATCATGCGAACCACCCTGGCCAGTGCCGTGCTGATGGTGCTGGCACTAGACAGCATGGCACAGGGCGCCTCGACCGCGCAGGTCGAGGTGCGTTTCGACCACCCCGAGAAATTCCGCGATGCCAGCCTCGACAACCGGGCCTACACCCGCGGCGCCGACCCGCAGGTGATGAAAGCCCTTACCCAGCACCTGCAGAAACTCGGCCAGCGCTACTTGCGGCCCGGCCAGCAACTGGTCATCGACATCCGCGACATCGACCTGGCCGGCCAGTTCGAGCCCTGGCACAGCCAGGCCTACGATGTGCGCTTCATGCGCGAAGTCACCTGGCCCAGCATCGACCTCGACTACACCCTGCAGCAGCCCGGCCAGCCCGCGCTCAAGGCCCAGGAGCACCTGAGCGACAAGATGTACCTCAGCCGCCCAGGCCGCCTGGGCAACAACGACCGGCTGTATGCGGAGAAGGCCATGCTCGGCGACTGGTTCCGCCAGCGCTTCGCCCAGCCGCCGTCCTGAGCGTCACCGCGCCAGACGGCGCAGGGCGATGGGCGCGATCAGCCGATGGAACGGTGCCACCGGCAGCATGTACAGGCGGCCAAGCCGATTGTGCGTGCGCACCACGGTGCTCACCAGCACCTCGCAACGGCCCTCGGCCGTCGGGCGTCGCAGCAGGGCGATGTGCACGTCCAGGTGCTGGTCGCGGTCGACCAGCAGCACCTCATCCTCGGTGTTGGCCACCAGGGTGAAAATCCCCACCCGTTCTCCGGGCTGGTAGCTGCCCGGGGCGCGGGCCGGGTCGATGGCGGTCAGGCGTCCCAGGTCCTTGAGGCCGAGCAGCGCGACCAGGCGGTTGCGTACTACCATCAGCGAGTCGATCCAGCCGGGCATGCTCGTCATCAGGCGCAGGAAGTGCGCCATGGCAGGCCGCCCGTCGTCCGCAAGTACAATTGCCCGACAATGGCGAAACCCCGCCTGCGCGGCATGCGCGGCGATCAGCGAGTCGACGGGTATGGTGGCAGCGTGGGTCATTGTGTTTTCGTCCATGAAATCGACACATCGGTACTGGGAGGGAACGGTCGTCGATTGTATCCTCGACAGCCGACGACATGCCAAGGACGGATACTCCATGAAGATCTGCGCAGTACAGCTGGCTTTGAGCAAAGGCGATGTGACCGCCAACATCGCCCACCATCTGCACGCCATCGAACAGGCCGCGGCCCTGGGCGCCGAACTGCTGGTGTTCCCCGAACTGTCCTTGACCGGCTACGAACCAACGCTGGCCCGGCAACTGGCGATGCCCGCCGACTCGCCGCAACTGGTACCACTACAAGCCGCGTGCGATCGCTTCGGCGTAACGGCGGCGGTCGGCCTGCCGATGCCGACCCTGGCCGGCGTGCGCATCGGCATGCTGGTATTGCGCCCGAAGCTGGCGCCGCTGGTGTATGCCAAGCAGCGCCTGCATGACGACGAACTGGACTACTTCGTGCCCGGCAGCACCTCGCTGGTGTTCTCCGCCGGCAGCCACCAGGTGGCGCCGGCCATCTGCTATGAATCGATGTTCCTCGAGCACGCCGCGCATGCCCAGGCGCAGGGCGCCGACCTTTACCTGGTCAGCGTGGTCAAGACCGAGGAAGGCATCCGCGCAGGGGCTGCGCACTACCCGCAGGTTGCCCGGCGGCTGCGCATGCCGGTGATCATGAGCAACTGCGTCGGCCCTGCGGACATTTACGTGGGGGCCGGGCAGTCCGCGGCCTGGGATGCCGAAGGCAACCTGCTGGCCTGCCTCGGCGATGCAGCGCCAGGCCTGCTGCTGCTCGACACGGCGACCGGCACTGCCCAGGCATGGCCGCTGGAGCTGTGCGCATGAAGTATGCGCTGGTGATCCTGGCCAGCTATGCCAGTGTCTGGTACGTGGTGGGCACTCTGATTCGCGGGCGCCTGGCCGATATCGCCGAAGGCCTGCGCCATCGCCCGGACGCCCCGCCTGCAGGGCAGTACCTGCGCGAAGTCGAGGCCCACGCCCGTCGCGCCCACCGCCACTACAGCCTGTTTGCCGGCACCTTGCTGGCCCTGGTGTTGACGGTGTTTTGTGTCTGGCTCAGCTGACGCCTAGAAATCCAGCGCCAGGCTCTGGCGCCCTTCCAGCGCCAGCAGATACTGCTTGGCCGGCAAGCCACCGGCGAAACCGGTAAGGCTGCCCGAGGCCCCGATCACCCGGTGACAGGGCGCGATGATCGAAATCGGGTTGCGGCCGTTGGCCGCGCCCACCGCCCGAACCGCATCGGGCTTGCCGATCTGCCGGGCGATCTGGCCGTAGCTGCGGGTCTCGCCGAAGGGAATGCTCAACAGCGCCGCCCATACCTCGCGCTGGAACGCGGTCCCGGCAAAGTCCAGGTCCAGCTCGAAGCGCTGGCGTTGCCCGGCGAAATACTCGCCCAGCTGGCGGGCGGTCTCGCGCAGCACGCCGTGCTGGTCGTCGCGGTGCAGCTCGCCCAGGCGCACCCGGTTCTCCCGCTCGTGCTCCCACAGCACGGCGGCCAGCCGCTCGCCCCGCGCCACCAGGGTCAGGGTGCCGACAGGCGATTGCATGAGGGTGAAAGCACAGGACATGGCAGGCTCCGGCAGGATGACGTTCGCTGCACTGTACCCATCGCGGCGCGGCCACGCATCCGCTTTCTTGCCCAGCCATCGCCACTGGCCAGCCCACACCGCCGCCCCGTACACTGAGGCGCCACTCGTTTTTCAAAGGACGGAAACACAGTGAACGACGCCTCGCCCGACATCGTCATCGAACGCTTTGCCGAGCAGCACCTGCACGGTATCACCGCGCTCTACAACGAGCCCGCGGTGTGCCGCCAGGTGCTGCAGATGCCCTACCAGGGCGTCGAAGTGTGGCGCGAGCGCCTGGCCGCCTACCATGACCGACAAATCCGCCTGGTGGCGGTGCACCAAGGCCAGGTGATCGGCAATATCGGCCTCGACCAGAGCACTCGCATCCGCCAGGCGCACCTGGGCGAACTGCTGATGGGCGTTGCCCAGGCCTGGCAAGGCAAGGGCGTCGGCTCACGGCTGATGACGGCCATCCTCGACATTGCCGACAACTGGATGAACCTGCGCCGGGTCCAGCTCACCGTCTACGCCGACAACGAACCGGCACTGGCGCTGTATCGCAAGTTCGGCTTCGAGGTCGAAGGACGGTTGCGCGACTACGGTGTGCGCGATGGGGTGTTTGTCGACGCGCTGTGCATGGCGCGGCTGCGTCAGTCGTAGAACACCATGCCCGCATAAGGTTTCGCCCGGCAGGCCGCCAGCCGCGATTGCAGATCGCCGACATGGGCTTCGAGCTGGTGGCCATCCGGGTCGAGGAAGTACAGCGAGTCTCCTTCGCTGCTGTCCTGCTTCCACAGGCGCACGTCGTGCTCGCGCAAGCGCTGGGCAAAGGCCGCGAAGTCGCTCTGGCAAATGGAAAACGCGTAGTGCGTGTAGGTGCGCTGCAGGTCGCCCGCCTCTACCTGATTGACCGACAGGCACAGCCACAGCTCGCCCAGGCTCAGGTAGGCACCCCGCTCCCACCGTGCACTGAGCCTGAAGCCCAAGACCTGCTGGTAGAACACGATGCTGTCGGCGAGGTTGGAGACGGCCAGGGTGAGATGGTTGAATCCGTTCAACATGAGAATCGTCCGAGGTGAAGTAGGACAAGAGCGTTTCGCGGGACGAGGCAAGCCGCAGCGCCCCGCGAACCTGCGATCATACCCTCGAACACATCAGCGCGGCATCGAGCAGGCGCCCCTTGTCATACCAGGCATCGCGTTGATAGGCGGAGTATTGTTGCCGCCCAGCTGAGCCCTGGACCTTCACCAGGCCGTCGGCCTTGTTCGGATCAAGGCTGGCGACAAACAGCTCGAGGGCGTCCTGGTTCTGCACGATAAAGGTCGTCGCGTTTGCGGGAAGCTCGGCCTTGACGCAGTTCAGGTAATCCGGCGGGGCTTTCGCGGTCACGCCGAAGGTGTTGTCGCGCCCGGCCCGGATATCGGGATCATGCGCGCAACCGGCCAGCAGCAGGCTGGCGGCCAATGCCATCATCAAGCGATTCATACAGACTCCAACCACCCCAGCAGGATGCCCTGGACAGAGTCACACAGCTACCACCCTTTTTAATAGTCTGCTTACGATCTACAAGCCTAGCCCCGGGGTGATCGGCGCGGTATGCCGGTTCGCTATATCACCTGGGTGGGCCGATCGATCCGGTAGAGCACGTGGGGTCGCAACGGATTGCCTTCAGGCACCGTCACGTCAAGGAAGTCCTCCTGCGGATCCGAACGCATCCCCAGCCTCTGCATCAATGCCCTGGAGGGTGTGTTGATGCTGGAGGTGTACCCGATGACCTGGGGCAACCCAAGGGTCGACCACGCGTGGGCCAGGCACGCGCTGGCCGCCTCGAATGCATACCCTTGCCGCCAGTGGCTTCGCCCGAGGATCCAGCCGATTTCGACATGCGGGCCGCCCGGTATCTCGTCCCCGGTCGAGGACAAGCCAAGCCCGCCGATCAACGCGCCATCCGCCCTGCGCTCGACCGCGACAAAGCCGAAACCGTGCGTTTGCAAGTGCCGATCACACTCGGCAAGCATCGTGCGGGTTTCAGCGGGCGTCAGTATTGCCGGGTAATAGTAGCGCCTGACTTCGGGGTCGGCGTTGACGAGGGCAAAGGCTTCGATGTCCCGCTCTGCCCAAGGGCGCAGGACAAGACGTGGGGTCTCGATGAACATGGGTAAGACGCAACTCCCTTCTACCAGGCAGGACCGGCATCGCCTTGCGATGCCTGCGGGGCATGGGAATCTAGCACATGCGCATGACCGCGGAACTCCGGCCCGCAATCGACCGGAGCCCGGACAGGTCAATCAATCGCGATCAAGCTTTGCCGAACACATAGAAGCTCAGGTTGGCCGAGCTCTTGCCCGCAGCGAACAAACCGCGCAGGTTATTCATCGAAACGCTGCGAATGTTGAAGGTCTCCTGGGTGGAGTAGCTGTCATCGATGCTGACGTACTGCAGGTTCTTGTCGCTGCCACCGGAATAGTCCAGGCGAACCATGAAGGTGCCCGCGCCGGCAGTGGTCCTGAGGATGAAGGATTTGTACTGCTGGATCTGCGCTTCGACGAAGTTAGCGCCTGCCCGCTCACCTTCCTTGCCCTTAACATCGCAACGACCGCTGCTCAGGTAGGTATAGCCTGGAGGTACCTGGACATCGGCGGTCAGTTCTTCTTTGAAAGCCCGTTGCTGTGTCATGACTCATGCTCCTTATGAGTAGGATTTGCGTACAGCACTGGTGAGTCTACAAGCGCCCGGCAAGTCGGCACTGCTGGCGGACAAGCGGAACACGCAAATGAGTGCCGCACGAAAAACCAGACACTCATCCGGCAACATGAACTGTTTAAGCTATGAGCAGGGATCTGCAACAGCGGATTTGGCCGGGTGTCGGCAAAGCCGCTGCCATGCACCGCAAGGTCTCTCAGCGCCGTGTATTGATCCGTACGGTCACCGCGCTGAAGAACATGAGCATGGAAGCGATATACAGCAAGACAAGATCGACGCCGGGGAACGCGACAATTCCAACGCCCCAGGCAACCAGAAAGACCCCGCCGACAACGCAGCGTTGCCGGGCCGTGAATCGCTCAGTGGCAGCCTTTACCCGCCCCATCAGCGCACTCCAGTAAATCGACAAAGTCTTGATGATGTTCTCCTTGAAATCGCAATCACCGCCTGGGCGATGTTCCTCAGTGCTTGTCTTGCGAAGCGGGCGACCAGGCCCCCATCATGATGACGCTGGTAACGATTACGATATAGGTCAGGTATTGCCCTGGGTGCACCAAAAGACCTACCACCCAGACGGCAGCCAAGCCTCCACCTATCTGGCGTCTGCGCCGGGGCGTCAGCCATTCCAACAACGCTGCATGCCTTTCACGCAAGCCCATACCACACTCCCTGTCTGGCAAACGGCAAAGTTTATCACCGCCAGCGAACCGCGACACCCTTGCACCCGACCCCGACTCTGGGGACGTGTCCCCAGGCGTGGGGATCAGGCACTGGCCTGCAGGAACACGAAAACCGCCACCACATCCACGGCCAGCACGGCGGCCACCACGAAGCTCATGAAATAGAGGTCATCCTGGAACATGTCTGCACTCCCGCCTGGTGGGTTTGCTTGACTCAAGCAACTCCCGTTCCAGCCTGCCGCTTCAGGATCATGTCCATTGGTCGGACGTGGTGGGTGTATCGCGCAAACAGGCGCTTACTGATCACTCACTCCGGCTCTACGCAAGGATGCCAATCGAGGTGTGCCCCGATGAGACGCATCCAGAAAATCATCCAGCAGCGCCGTCGGCAGCTGCATGTGCACCTGCCGTCCAGCGAATTGAAGGCGTTGAGCCGTGACGATGGACCCGGCACGGCGAAGGCCGCATGGCTGCCAGAGAGGCGCCAGACCACAACAAGTGATGCTAGGCTCCAGCGAACCTGGCCATCCAAGGTAGTGGAAATGAGCTTCGACTGGCACGCAGGACCTATCACCCGCACGACCCTGCTCGACAAGAACTACCGCAACACGCAGAAGGTCCGGCAATTTCTGCTCGGTGAATGCGGCGCGGCGTTCAAGTTCGATCGGACCTTCATGGCCTGGATCAAGAGCGGAGCACCCTCCACCATGGGGGATGTCGCGGATGAGTGGATGCGTACGCGCAGGTGACCGCCCGCCAGTTGAAACCGAGACTGTGGTCCAGCCTGGCTGGGGCTATCCAATGCATCTTCAGTTGGTCAAAGGCATGTGCTCACCATCACTGCCGATTACCGTTCCAATGAGAGTCTGAGCCGGTACCGGGAGGAAATTTTTAGCAAGTCGCAGGGCTTCGTTCGCTCAGTTCGCTGCGGTCCAGACGGCCAGTTCATACCCATCATGATCAGTGAAGTGGAATCGTTTGCCGCCCGGAAACGAAAACACCTCTCGGCTGATCTTTCCGCCCGCAGCCACCACTTTGCCTTGGGCATCAACGAGGTCGTCCGAATACAAGATGACCAGCGGGCCACCGGGCCTGACAGGCTCGCCCGTGGTGAAACCGCCAGTGAGCCGGCCGTCGCTGAACTCAGTGTATGTGGGGCCGTAGTCAACGAAGCTCCAACCGAACACTGCGCCGTAAAACTCCTTGCTGCGCTTGATGTCGCTGACGTTGAATTCGATATTGTCGATCTGACAATCTGTTCCTCTGCTGCTCATTGGCACCTCCTTGTTAAGAGGTCGAACTTTACCACAGCCAAGCGATAGCCAAGTCATGCATCACATCAGTCAAAAATCACCATTGGAGCCAGCTCTGGATACTCGATAGCGAGATCGTCTAAGCACTCTTTTAGCAATGCAGCGTCAACAGGCAGGCATCCCACTAACGATCTCCACCCCAGTAACCGCAGCTGACCTGGCATCTCAACCAATCCAGTGACTGCATCCCAAAAGGCATCCCAATTGCAGCCGTACCAATTCGGAAAACCTAGCGCCTCGCTTAGTACAGCATGTAATTCCGCGGTGGAAGCGACTCCATTTAGTTCGACTGTCGCGACACGTAATCTAGTCATTGCTGAAGCTCAGAGAAACGTTCGATAGCGCCAGAATCCAAACATCCATGTAAACAGTCAAATGCCGTCTCTAGAAAAAACCGCGCAGAAGGTCATCGGCTTTGATCGCTAGCACCGAAGGACATTCACCCCTTCCATTTGGGCTGCTCTTGCCCTCTCAAACCACTCACCTGAATGGTTCGAAGATGCCCGACGATGAGAAGCAGCGATCTGTCGAGGCGCTGGCGCACTGGATGGATGCTGTGGATGCGATCCGCCCCCGTGTCGTCATACATTTCTCCAGGCATAAAAACCCGCTTTGCGGGTTTGCTTGAAATATGGCGTCAGCCGGATCTATTGGTGAAAAGCTCAACCTCGGAAGGATGGACCTGGCTGAGGCTCGGTGGGTGCAACCACTTTCCTGTGATCATCCCAGCACATAACCTGTACATCCTCTACAAACTGGCGAAGGATTTTGGTTTTGTCGTCTTGGGTATCGCCAACGGGATACCCCTTTACCTTCTCTTCTAGTCGAAATCTATAGCCAACCCCTAACTCACCGAGGATTCCGTCGTACTCTGCAAGAGGCTCTTTGAACTGCTTCGCCGCCATTACGTCGACGGCATCTATGGCTACGAGTTGGCACCATCTGACCTCGGACACCAAATACCTAGGTTTACCATCCTCCATCCACCAAGCAGCTGCATATGGACTTACAAATAAGCTAAACGCAGCGATCATCGCCGCAACAATCCGCGTAATCATGGCATTTTGACATCTAAAACGAGTAGCTTACCAGTTAGCTATCCACCCATCCACCCTGGACGGAAGGCTGATCTCAGCGATCACGTCCTGTAAACACGGTTGAAACGCGTCTTGCCGCTATAAGAAGCGCATGCAAACTCAGAGTTTGAGGCCATAGGTCAATCCTTTGAAGGCTTGCGAAAAAGGCGTGAAGTCTAAAAGCAGACGGCGATCGGACGCCCCCTAGTGAAACCATGGGCCTGCAATGGCAGGACATCAACCTCGGGGACCGCACCGCAACAATCCAGCGCATCATCGTTGACCTCCAGCCGCGCCGACCGGACGAACCGGGTGGTGTTGCTGAAAAACCGAGCGCTCAGCGCCTGGCCGACGTGAGGCGGATGGCTTCAAAATCGGCCCACCCTACAAGCCCATTTGTGTTCCAGCCGAGTAAAGGTGGGCTGTGGATCAACGAACCAAGTGTTACAATCAGCGAATTCAAATCAGCGCTCAAGGCGCTGAACATCCGTGAACGCCGGCAGTACGACACCCGCCACACCTACGCAACCCTGTGCCTGATGGCTGGGATGAACCGAAGCGTTCATCGCGAACCAGCTCGGCCATGGCGTCGAGATGTTGCTCTCTACCTAAGCGAAATGGATCAGCTCCTCCTCGGACTGGAGGGAGCTGGAGAAGCTGCTGCCCCGAGTCGAATTGGCCCAAGATTGGCCCAAGACTGACGACAGGGCCTAAATACACCTCTGGAACCCCCGCAGGACAAGCACTTGATTTCTACCGCCAATATCACCATGCAGTTCGGCTCCAAGCCGCTGTTCGAAAACGTCTCGGTCAAATTCAACAACGGCAACCGCTATGGCCTGATCGGCGCCAACGGTTGCGGCAAGTCGACCTTCATGAAGATCCTCGGCGGCGACCTTGAGCCGTCCGGCGGCCAGGTGATGCTCGAGCCCAACACTCGCCTGGGCAAGCTGCGCCAGGATCAGTTCGCCTACGAAGAGTTCGCCGTGATCGACACCGTGATCATGGGCCACGAGCAACTGTGGAAGGTCAAGGCCGAGCGCGATCGCATCTACTCGTTGCCGGAAATGACCGAGGAAGACGGCATGGCCGTCGCCGAGCTGGAAACCGAGTTCGCCGAGATGGACGGCTACACCGCCGAATCCCGCGCCGGCGAGCTGCTGCTGGGCCTGGGCATTCCCCTGGAACAGCACTTCGGCCCGATGAGCGAAGTGGCGCCAGGCTGGAAACTGCGCGTGCTGCTGGCCCAGGCGCTGTTCTCCGACCCGGACGTGCTGCTGCTCGACGAACCGACCAACCACCTGGACATCAACACCATCCGCTGGCTGGAAACGATCCTCACGGCGCGCAACAGCACCATGATCATCATTTCCCACGACCGCCACTTCCTCAACAGCGTCTGCACCCACATGGCCGACCTGGACTACGGTGAGCTGCGCCTGTTCCCGGGCAACTACGACGAGTACATGACCGCGGCCACCCAGTCGCGCGAGCAACTGCTGTCGGACAACGCCAAGAAGAAAGCCCAGATCGCCGAGCTGCAGACCTTCGTCAGCCGCTTCTCGGCCAACGCCTCCAAGGCCAAGCAGGCCACCTCGCGCGCCAAGCAGATCGACAAGATCCAGCTGGCCGAGGTCAAGCCATCGAGCCGTGTCAGCCCGTTCATCCGCTTCGAGCAGACGAAAAAGCTGCACCGCCAGGCGGTGATCGTCGAGAAAATGGCCAAGGCCTTCGACGACAAGGTGCTGTTCAAGGACTTCAGCTTCACCATCGAAGCCGGCGAGCGCGTGGCGATCATCGGCCCCAACGGTATCGGCAAGACCACCCTGCTGCGCACCCTGGTCGGCGAAATGAAGCCGGACGCGGGCGCGGTGAAGTGGACCGACAGCGCCGAAGTGGGCTACTACGCCCAGGACCACGCCCACGATTTCGAGGACGATGTGACGCTGTTCGACTGGATGGGCCAGTGGACCAGCGGCGAGCAGGTGATCCGCGGCACCCTGGGGCGCATGCTGTTCTCCAACGACGAGATCCTCAAGTCGGTGAAGGTGATCTCCGGTGGTGAACAGGGCCGCATGCTGTTCGGCAAGCTGATCCTGCAAAAGCCCAACGTACTGGTGATGGACGAACCGACCAACCACCTGGACATGGAATCGATCGAGGCGCTTAACCTGGCGCTGGAAAACTACCCGGGCACCCTGCTGTTCGTCAGCCACGACCGTGAGTTCGTGTCGTCGCTGGCCACCCGCATCATCGAGCTGACGCCCGAGGGCGTGGTGGACTTCAGCGGCACCTATGACGACTACCTGCGCAGCCAGGGTGTAGTGGTCTGATCCAACGCTGAGTCATCTTCATCGCGGGGCAAGCCCGCTTCTGCAATGCCTTCGCGGCATTCGCAGGAGCGGGCTTGCCCCGCGCTGCGTTTAATTAGTTAGCCTGCTTCCTTTTCCCTCTCGCCGCAGCCATGATGGGCACAGCCCCACCGCCCGCCCGCGAACGAGCCCATGACAGCCCCTCACGCTTCCAGTGTCACCCTGCAGATCCTCTCGATCGTCTTCTACACCTTCATCGCCTTCCTCTGCATCGGCCTGCCGATCGCGGTGCTGCCTGGCCATGTACACGATCAGCTGGGCTTCGGCGCGGTGATCGCTGGCCTGACCATCGGCTTGCAGTACCTGGCCACCCTGCTCAGCCGGCCTTATGCCGGGCGGGTGGCGGACACCTTGGGCGGCAAGCGCGCCATCCGCTATGGCCTGTACGGCATCGCCGGCTGCGGCGTGCTGACCCTGCTGTCGGCCTGGGCCCTCGCCCTGCCCTGGCTGAGCCTGGCGCTACTGTTGGGCGGCCGGCTGCTGCTGGGGATCGCCCAGGGGTTGATAGGTGTCGCGACCTTGAGCTGGGGGATCGGCCAGGTAGGGCCGGAACATACCGCCCGGGTCATTTCCTGGAACGGCATTGCCTCCTATGGCGCCATCGCGATAGGCGCGCCCGCTGGCGTGCTGCTGGTGGATGGCCTGAGCTTCGCCGTGCTCGGGCCGGCACTGCTGGTGCTGGCGTTATTGGCCCTGCTGGTACTGCGCACGCGTCCCGAGGTCGTGGTAGCCGGCGGTGAACGGTTGCCGTTCTGGTCGGCGTTCGGGCGGGTGGCACCTTGCGGCGCGGGGCTGACCCTGGCATCGATCGGCTACGGCACCCTGACCACCTTCGTCACCCTGTACTACCTGGAGCGCGGCTGGGTCGGCGCAGCCTGGTGCCTGAGCGCCTTCGGCCTGTGCTTCATCCTCTCGCGGCTGCTGTTCGTCAACGCGGTCAACCGCTTCGGCGGCTACAACGTGGCCATCGTCTGCATGGCCACCGAGGTCCTGGGCTTGACCTTGCTGTGGCTGGCGCCCTCGCCGCTGTGGGCGATGCTCGGCGCCGGGCTGACCGGCTTCGGCCTGTCGCTGGTATACCCGGCCCTGGGGGTCGAGGCGATCCGCCAGGTGCCCAGCAGCAGCCGTGGCGCCGGGCTGGGCGCCTACGCGGTGTTCTTCGACCTGGCACTGGCCATCGCCGGCCCGGTGATGGGCGCGGTGGCAGTACACCTGGGGTATGCCTCGATCTTCGCCGTCGCCGCCCTGCTCGCCTTGTCAGGGGTGGGCCTGACCCTGTTGCTGGCCCGCCGCGGCTGAGCGTTCGGCGGGCTCCGGTGCGCCCAGTGCCTGGCTGAAGAACGCCGTGGTCTCGCTGCGCAGCGAGCGATGGATATGTCGACGGTCGACACCCTTGGCGTCCTTGCACAGCACCGGCATGCGCAGGTGTTGCTCATCGTCGCAGGGGGCCATGAACACGAAATGCCCGGCACCGGCCAGCAGGCGGTAGTCAGGTGTTACCGGCAGCTTGCGCGCCAGGGCATCGGCGTTGTGCTCCAGGGCCAGCAACTGGTCGTTGTCGCCGCTGTAGATCAGCGCCGGCACCTGCACGCCGGCCAAGGCGTGGCGACCGAACATCAGGCTCAACGGTGCCATCAGCATCACCGCGCCCACCCTGGCGTCGGCGCGGGGCGCCAGTTCACTGTGGTCAGCGATCAGCACGCCATGGGTCTTGCAGGCGTCGGCGTCACCTGGACGTTGCTCGCAGTAGCGGCGCAGGCGTTCGAGGTCGGGCCGCGCGCCAGAAAGGATCAGCGCGGTCTCGCCACCGGCGGAATAGCCAATCACCCCGACCTTGCCATCATTCAGGTACGGCGCGAGCAGCCTGTCGTTTCGCGCCGCTGTGATCGCGGCGCTGATCTGCAGCGGCCGGCCATAGAGATTGCTGAGGGTGCCCAGGCGGCTATGGTCGCGGTTGTTGTCGCCGGGATGGACCACCGCCACCACCACGAAGCCCTGTCGGGCCAGGCCGTTGGCCAGGTCATGCAGGGCCATCGGGCTGCCGGTGTTTCCATGGGAGATCACCAGCAGCGGGAACTGGCCCATGGCTACCGGCGCCTCTTCGGCGACACGGGTCTGGTAGCCCTCGATGCGCACCGGGCGCGCCTCGCCGCTGGAGGGATAGAACGCCAGGGCCTGCATGGGCTTGGCATCCACCGGATCGACCAGGGTCAGCCGGTGCAATCCGGCCACCCACGGCGCTGCATCGGCGCGTGCCAACAGGCCGCCCAGCAGGAATAGCGCCATCAGCAGGCTGCTTCGCTTCATCGCAGGGCGCTCCCAGGTTCAAGGCACTGCGCGGTACACGGGTATGGATGCCAGCATAGAACCCGGTGCGCTGGCGGCACATGAAAACTGGATGAAAAAAGCCGGCTGGCGCACGAGGCGACAGCCGGCTTTCAATCAATGACAACGATCAGGCAGCGGCGAACAGCTCACCTGCGATCTGCGCCTGGGCGGCATCGATGGCCTTGGCGCGGTGCTCCGGGCCATAGGCCAGGCCGTGGGCGCGGACGATTTCCAGGTCGGTGATGCCGATGAAGCCGAGGAACACCTTGAGGAAGTCCTCATGGCCAACACCGGTCGGCTGGCCCTGGTGCAGGCCACCGGCGGTGGACACCAGGATCACCTTCTTGTCACCGCACAGGCCTTGCGGGCCGGCTTCGGTGTAGCGGAAGGTCTGGCCGGCTACCGCCACGCGGTCGATCCAGGCCTTGAGCTGGGTCGGCACGGTGAAGTTGTACATCGGCGCACCGATCACCACCGCGTCGGCGGCGAGGAATTCTGCCAGGGTCTCGGCACTGAGGCTGGCTTCATGAGCCTGGGCGGCATCGCGCATTTCCTCGGGGGTACCGGCAGCCACCAGGGTGGCGGCGGAGAAGTGACTGATGGCGTCGCTGGCCAGGTCGCGGTAGACCACCTCGATGCTCGGATCGGCGGCCTTCCAGGCCTCGACCACTTCGCGGCTCAGCTGGCGGGAGGCGGAATTGTCGCCCAGGATGCTCGAATCGATATGCAACAGTTTCATGGGACTCTCCTGTGAATGAAGACCGCGGCGGTGGGCGATCACGATGGAGAGAATCCTACCGGCACATCGAATAGCTGATAAGTCGGCAAAAACGCGTTAGTTTGTTCCACTGATGGAACAATGAGACTGTCAAATGCAAGACCTCAACGACCTCTTCTACTTCGCCCGGGTGGTCGAAGCCGGTGGCTTCGCCGCCGCCGGGCGCCAGCTGGGCATACCCAAGTCGCGCCTGTCGCGGCGCATCGCCGAGCTGGAGGAACGCCTGGGCACGCGCCTGCTGCAGCGCACCACCCGGCAACTCAAGCTCACCGCCGTGGGCGAGCGCTACCTGAGCCATTGCCAGGCGATGCTGCTGGAGGCGGAGATGGCCGACGAAGTGGTGGCCAGCATGTCCAGCGAGCCCCGCGGGCGGCTGCGCGTATCATGCCCCGTCGCCCTGGCCCATGCATTCCTGCCGGATATCATCAGCCGCTTCCTCGCCCAGTACCCTTTGGTGCAACTGGACATGGTGCTGCTCAACCGCCGGGTCGACCTGATCTCCGAAGGCATCGACGTGGCCCTGCGCGTGCGCGATCTGGGCGATGAGGACCCGGCCCTGGTCACTCGGCGCCTGCGCCAGGCGCAGATGCAACTGGTGGCCGCACCAGGGTTTGCCGACCATATCCGCGAGCCTGCACAGCTGGCGACCCTGCCGGTGCTGGGCGCTGCCGAGGCCGACCGGCTGGTGCATTTTCGCCTGCATGGCCCCAACGGCCGGCAGGAGGAAGTCGCCCTGGAGCCGCGGCTGGCCATCGACGACTTCGTCGTGCGCAATGCCGCGGTACGCGCCGGCCTGGGCTTCACCGCCCTGCCGTCGATGTTCTGCGAGGAGGAGCTGGCCCGTGGCGAACTGGTGCGCCTGCTGCCAGACTGGTCGCTGCCTGGAGGCTACCTGCAGGCGGTCTACCCGCACCGGCGCGGCCTGCTGCCGGCGGTACGCGCATGGATCGATCACCTGGCGACCTCGTTCGAGGCCTGTGGAGAGCGTTATGTCTGAGAAAAGGATGTCCGAGGAACAAGTGGCGGCGCTGTGCCTGGCCCTGCCGGGCGCACAGGAAGACTACAAGTGGGGTGGCATCCGCGTGTTCTCGGTGGCCGGCAACAAGATGTTCGCCGTGCAGGATCTGGGCGGCGCGGGCCTGTCGTTCAAGGTGGCCGACGAGCTGTTCCTGGGCTATTGCGACCGCCCCGGAATCCGCCCGGCCCCGTACCTGGCGCGGGCAAAGTGGATAAGCATGCTGCCGCCCTACCCCATGGGCCGCGACGAGCTGAGCGAGCTGCTGCGCCGCTCGCACCAACTGGTGGTGCGACGCTTGCCAAGGCGCCAGCAGATTGGGTTGCTGCTGGAGACGGGCGACGCCTAGGCTTCAACCCGGCAATGACGGCCCCTTGAGCTCGACCCGGTTGCCGTCCGGGTCGAAGCAGTACAGCGACATGCCCTCACCTTCGGCCCCGTAACGCTTCTCGGCAGCCTCCACCCTGACGCCGGCCTCGTGTAGCAGCGCGCTCAGCGCCTGCTCGTCGAACGGCTCGATGCGCAGGCAGACATGATCGACATTGTGCCCACACTGGCCGGGCGCCTCGCCGCCCTGGCGCCCCAGCGGGCCGTCGACCGCCACCAGGTCGATCAGGCCGTCACCGGCGCCGAGGTGGATCATCCCCAGCGTATCCCGACGCTTGCGCACCGGGCATCCGAGCAGTTCGTGATAGAAAGCCAGGCTGCGGGTCAGGTCGCTGACGCGCAGGACGACATGGTCGATGCGTAGTATGGCGAAAGCTGGCATGGCGAAGCTCCACGATCAGGCTTTGTCTAGACCATAGCAGCCGACTTGCGAAGAAACCCTAGGCCGTTGGCGTCAATGACCGACGGTGGGAACACCGCAGCCGCTGTGGGGCAAACGGCCGTGGGCGTGTCAGCCATTGCCCTGATGGCTGCGGCAATCATGTAACGCCCCAGGCGCCACCCCCTGCTCTTGAATGGCCGCTCCCACCCATTGGAATGCGACCATGCACTACAGCGAACCGCCCTACCACCAGCAACAGATCCTGCGCAGCCTGCCAGGCTGGACCAAGCACCTGCATCCCCACCACGTCAGCAGACTGCTGCGCCGAGCCCACCGCGAGCATGTCCAGCAGGACGGGCAGCCAGCCCCCTGGTTCGCCCAGGCCCCGGCCGCCCGCCAGGCCGAGTTGCGCCAGGCCATCAAGCAGCGCGCGACGAGCCACCAGGCACTGGCCAAGGCACTCCAGGATTTGCGCGGTATCACCGAGTTCTGCGAGCCGCTTCTGCAGGCACGGCTGGGCATTCAGGTGGCGCTGACACAGGCCCAATTCAGGCATCAGCCGTACACGTCGAGCCTGGGCGGCGAATTCCCCGACCCGGACGCGTCCCATCAGGCTCCCCGCACACCGGCCTCGATCGAAGAACCTGCCGGCACAGCCAATCTCACCAGCCTGCTCGAAGCGGCCCTGCACAATTTCGAAGGTGTTGCCGAGGTCGGCCCTTTCAGCACCCTGCAAGTCAGTGTCGACGACAGCAGCGCACTACCCGGCCTGAGCACCACTGCGTTTGTCACCCACTGCCGTGCACTCGACCTGGGGCAGCGCTATCAGGAGCACCTGCAGGAAATCTACGGCGGCCAGCGTAAAGCGCTGTTGCGCGGCCTGTGGAGCCAGGCCCGACGCGATGAACTCACGGTGCAGGCATTGATCGCGCAAATGCGCGGACACCTGACAGACGACGGCCTCCAGGCCCTGCAACAGCTCTGTAGCACGGACTCGCCGCCCTGCTACCGAGGAGCACCGGCCAAGGTAGCAGTCTTGCGCATGCTGGATATCCAGTTGCACGATCTGTTGCTGCTGACATCCAGCAGGCGGGCCACGCCGAACTGCATCGCCTACCTGCCTTTCGACGACGCGCAACCGGTGCAGGAATTCCACAACCGCCTGGCCTTCGCCAGGTACCTGCGCCGTCGCTTGCTGGAACCCGCCTACCGCGAACGCTTCCTGGAGCACGTCGCCCTGAAGGACCGCCCGCGAATGGCGAACAAGCTCAGTGCCAGACTGTTCGAAGCCACCGCAGGCGGTATGAGCCCATTGGAAACACCGTCCCCCGCCTTCGCCGAAACCGAGCCCGGCACACATCCCTGGCAAGGATTGCCGGCCACCACCTCGCGACAGGAGCAGGATTTACCGCGTCCCACCCTCTTCCCGGCACTGGCGATCCATGAAGTCGCGGTCGCCTTCCCGGTATGGCCCAAGCTGTTCAATGACCATGTCCAACGCCTGCAGGAGGACGCCCGCCGTATCGCGGTGCCAACGGCGGACATCGATGCCAGGGCCAGACGTGAGCGCCTGGCGTTGTGGGGCGAGCGTGGCTTGACCCTGCTCGGCGTGGCGGCCATGTTCGTCCCCGGCCTGGACGTCGCCATGCTGGCCGTGGGCGCGGGCCAGGTCATGGCCAGCATTTTCCACGGCTTCGAAGCCTGGTCCGAAGGTGACAACGCCGAAGCGGTAAACCAGGTCGAGTCGCTGCTGGTCAACCTGGGCAGCGTGGCCGCCATTGCCGGTGCCGCCAAACTGGCAGAAGCCTCCGGCTTCGTCGACTGGATGCAAAGCCTCTGGCTGGATGGCGAGGAGCGGCTATGGCACCCCCAGCTAGAGCAGTACCGCAGCCCGGTCGAGTTGCCGGCGGACCTGCAGCCGGACGAGCAAGGCGTCTTGCGCCATGACGACCGGCATTTCGTCGACCTGGACAATACACTGCACGAGATCCGCCAAGACCCCGAGGGGCACTGGCATGTTGTCCACCCGGCCAACCAACGGGCCTATCAACCACGCCTGCACGGCAATGGCAGCGGGGCCTGGCGCATGGCGCACGAACGACCACAGGACTGGGGACGGGTCAAGCTGATGCGCCGGCTAGGCCCGCTTGCCAGCGGCTTGACCGATGAGGAACTGATTGCGGTACTCGACAGTACCGACCTGGAACGCGGTGTGCTCGAGCAGGTTCACGTCGATGGCAGGCGCCCTCCCGCGCTGCTCGAGGACGCCCTGCGTCGCATCAAGGCCGGCAGCATCCAGCACAATCCATCCCCGCCGGCTTCTGCTCCGGCGCTGACGATCGGCCGCGTGTTCCCCGGCCTGCCCAGTCAAGCACTGGAGGAGTTGGTGGACGCGGCCAACGGCGCCGAACGCCAGGCCCTGCTCAGCGGACGAGTTCCCCTGCGACTGGCCGAAGAGGCGCGGCTGATGCAGGCCCGGTGCCGACTGGATCGGGCAATCCTGGGCCTGTACCGCCCCAGCCTGGCCAATGACGACAGCCGGCTCATCAGCGACAGCCTGTTGGCCGCACACCCACAATGGACGGAAGAACAGCGCTATCACGCCGCACTGGCCAACCGTCCGGCGACAGCACGCCTGCTCGGGCAGCAACCCGTGCGACCGGGCTGGCGCTCGCCCTTGCGCCTGAGCGAAGGGCGATCCGGATATCCACTTAGCCCCGGTATATTCGCCTCGCGGGCAGAGCGCGAACTGCATGCCCTGTACCCAGGGTTGAATGGCCGTGAGAACCGCCAATTGCTCGCCACCCTGCGTGTCCGGGGAAGTGTTGCCGAGCAGCTACAGGCCCTGCGCACCCAGCTGTCCTCGCTGCGCGAACAGCTTCACGCCTGGGCCGACAGAGGCGCACATGACTGGGGTGAAGAAGTCGGTACCTATTACACCAGGATCGCCGACCAGCTCGTTCGGGCGTGGCAACGCCTGGACGGCGACATGCTGAGCTTCTCCAATGTCGCCCTCGACGCCCTGCCGACACTCACGGCACGCTTCGACCACATCACCACGCTGTCGCTGGACAATCTCAACGTGATCGAGATGCCCGCCGATTTCCTGCAGGCTTTCCCATCGCTCAGGCGGGTGGATGTACGAAACAGCCCCGAATTGAGCGCCAGCTCGATCCTGCAGGCATTGCGCAACGCCCCACGGTTGCAGGAACTTCGCTTGAGCGGCACGCATCTGGGCGAGCTGCCCGCCATGGCCCATGAGGTGCTGCCCACCCTGCGCAGCCTGCGTAGCCTGGAATTGCCACATCACCGCTTGACACTCACCTTGCATGACCTGCAAATGCTCACCGGCCTGCCGCTGGAAACCCTGGACCTTCGAGCCAATCGTATTGCGCTGGACGCCAACATGGCGAATACGTTCGGTGCGATGCGAACACTGCGCCACCTGGACCTGAGCGACAATCGCCTCGCCATCAGCCCCAACCTGGCCGGCCTGGACAACCTCGCCAGCTTGCGCCTGGACAACAACCAATTGCGCCTCTGGCCCAAGGGGTTGAGCAGCCTGATGCAGCGCACCCCCTGCATGTTGCGGCTGGTGGACCTGAGCATGAACAGCATCGAACAGGTACCGGGATTGCCCGCGCTCTTGTCATCTCCCTACCTGGGCGAACTGTTGGCCAGACGTGCGCAGTACTGCTGGCGGTTCAACTACAACCCGTTGGACGAGACTACCCGCGAAAGCCTGCAGATTGTCGGCGCATCGGTCGAACAACGTGTCGAGGGCATCGACGCCTCCGCGCCACCAGTGCGAATCGACTGGCTGCAAAACGCCAGCCGGCAACAGCGGGCAACCTGGGAAGCGCTGTTCGACGCAGACGGCAATGCCAACCTGCGCCAAGTCGTCGAACAGGCCGGCATGTCGGCCAGTGCCCGTCGCCAGCCCCGAGCATTTGCCCATCAGGTATGGACACTGCTCGAGCGCGCAAGCGCCAGTACCCGCTTGCGCGCCCGCCTGGACGAAGTGGCCGGCGAATTCCCGGTGAGTTGTGGCGATGCCGGCGCCGATGGTTTCGGCACCTTGCAGATTGAAGTGATGGCCTACGATGAGGCCGCAGGCGCAGAGGTAGCCACGCCGCAGCTGTTCCAGTTCTTTCAGGGTTTGTTCCGGCGTGATCAGGTGAATACGCTGGCCCAGGACCTGTTCAACGCCCGCGTGGCCCGGCGCGATGCCCTGCGCGCACTGGATGCCTGGGCTGCCCGGCCGCTGGCCGGGCGCGGCGCCAGGCCCGTGCTGCCTGCCCTGCATCGCTTCGACACTTTGCCGGACGACGTGCTGCACAATGGCCTCGGTGAAGGCCTGGACCTGATCGAGATCCGCCTGGTCCTGCGCAGCGACCTTGCTCGTCGCCTGGACTTCCCCGAGCCCCAGCAGGCCATGCTGTACCGGCACACGGCAGAAGTCTCATCGAGGACCGAGGAAGCGGTGCACGATGAGGTCGATGCCCGGGACCAGGACGCCGAGGCGCGCCGCCAGTGGATCGCCCGGCAACCGGGCTGGCGGCGCCTGCTGCGCCGGGAGAACAGTGCCCGCTTCGCGGCGCTCAGAACACGCTGGGACATCGGCATGGACTACCTCGGCGGCAACGATCTCGACGGCCCGCTGGAGCCGCCGGTGATCGAAGCGCTGACCCAGGCCCTGGGCCGCAGCCCGCTGGCGGAGGATGGCCAGCCCCTGCGCGAGCCCATTGCCAGCGACGGCTACGTCGCTGGCATGAACCGCATGGCGCTGGGCCTGGAACAGGACGAGGACGCCCTCTACCTGCGCCTGACCCGCCGTCGCGACCCCAGCAACTGAGGCTACTGACCGCGCAGGTCTTCGAAGAAGGCCTGCCGCCCCTGCACCTGGCTCGACGCTCGCGGCTGCGCGGCAGCCTCGCCGCTGGCTTTTTCCACGTGCCAGTAGCAATGCCGGACCGCCCGCGTCACGGCCACATAGGCCAGGCGCTGCACCTCTTCCTTCTGCGCCGTGTCGAATGCCTGGGCGTCGCCCGGCTTGCCCAGGCCGGCCAGGCGATACGCCTGGTTCTTGTAGGGCGAGCTGGTCAGGTACTGGCAATCGCCGAGCATGAACACCGCGTCAGCCTGCAGCCCCTTGGCGCTGTGATAGGTCAGCTGGCGTAGCCGGCGCTGGCCGGACGGCAAGCTAGAATCCGCTTTAACTATTGACGATAAATACTGATCTATCAATAATTTATCGCTTGTTTTTCGAAACAGAATCATGACCGTTTCACCCCGTTGGTAATGCTCGATCACGGTTTCGGCAAGTGCCGCCTCGTCCCGGTCGAAGACCTTCACCGGCGACAGCGGCAGCTCGGCCGCCAGTCCGCTGGCCCTGGCTTTCTTGCCGGTGATGGCCGGGGTGCCTTTGACCAGGTGCTCGGCGGCCTCGATGATGTGCTGCTGGCTGCGGTAGTTTTCCACCAGCATCACCCGCGTGTTGGCCGGTGACGGGAAGGCCTTGGTGAACTCCATGAAGTATTTCGGCGAGCTGCCGCGCCAACCATAGATCGACTGCCAGTCGTCGCCCACGCACATCAGCGATGAATGTTGCGCCACCCGCCCGCTGTGCATGGCCGGCCCACGGCGGCGGATTTCGGCGAGGCAGGCACGCAGCCAGCTGACGATCTGCGGCGAGACGTCCTGGAACTCGTCGATCATCAGGTGCGCCAATGGGCGCAGCAACGGATCGGGCAGCAAGCCGAGATTCTCCGGGTTGTTCTCACCGAACAGGGCAAACATGCGGTTGTAGGTCAGCACCGGCGGCGACTGCGTCAGCAGGTGTGCTTCCAGTGCCTTCCAGAACAGCGCCAGGGCTTCGAAGAATGCCGCGTCGCTGTCGCCGGACGGGAAGCTCATGGCGGCGACGGCGTTGTTGACGTCCAGGCCGAGGTTCTCGATGAAGCTGGCGGCGCTGACGAAGGCGTCGAGCAAGGGCGCCGGGGCCAGCTCGCCCTTGACCTTGTACTCGAAGCCCGGACCGGCCACGGCATCACCCGCCAAGGACGTGGCAAGTCGCTTTGCCGACGCGTAATTATCTAGCCATATCAATGGTTTATCGCAAAAAGCTTGAAACAGGGTGCGCTTTACCGCCCATTCCGCGCGCACCGCCAGCTTGGCGCCCGGGCGCTGGTACTGGGCGCTTTCGGACGGGTCGAAGCCCAGTACCACCCAGGCGTCCAGCCCTTCCAGGCGGCCATGGACATGAAAGCGGCTGCCGCGGATCTGCACCGTGTCCCGGCACGGCTCGATACCCTTGATCGGCCAGGCACCAGCGGCGAACCACAGGTCCTCGATCACATCGCTCAGTTCCTCGTCGCGCTGGGCGGCCAGTTGGGTTACCTGCACACGCTTCTGCACATCCGGGTGGTCCGGATCCAGCGGCTTGAGCAGCAGCGCCTCCTGGCGCAACGCGCCGACCAGCTGGGCGAAACGCGGGCTCTGGCCCAGCAGGTCGCTGTAACACTGGTTGAGCTGCTGGCGCTGGGCATCGTTCAGGCGCAGGTCGAACGGGTTGCTCTCAGCGTTCGCCTCGCCGCCTGCGGGCATCTCGTTGCCCAGGGTCTCGAACGCCCGCACCTGGGCGAAGCCGGGCAGGCTGCGCACCAGCGGCAGGATGCGCGAATGGAATGTACGCACCAGTTCCCGCCCCTGGGCAGGCGACAGTTCGAGCTGCCACAGGGCGAACACCTGCAGCAGGCGCTGGATGAAGTCACGGCGCGACTCGCGGGTGAAGGTCACCACGGTAAGGGCATCGAGCTCGAAGCCCAGGTAGTGACGCAGCAGCAGGATACGCAGCACCAGCGAGGTCGACTTGCCGGCACCGGCGCCGGCCACGACGCAGGTCGAGGGTGTGTCGCTGAAGATCAGCTTCCATTGTGCCGCGCTCGGTTGCGCCTCGGCAGGCAGACGCCTGGCGACATCAGCCTTGAAGCGCTTTTTCAGCTCGGCGGTCAACGGCAGGCGCCAGTCGTCGAACAGGTTGTCATCCTGCCCCGGCACACCGGCATTCTCCGGGCGGGTATCGCGGATCACCAGGACCTGGCGCCCGGCCTCGAAACCAGCGGCCCGGCCCTGCTCGTAGCCCTCACGCAAGCCATCGGCATGGCCGTTGCGCTGCCCCGTGGCGTGGCCGAGGAACCAGGAGTCGCGGTGCTGCGCCTGCAGGCGCGACAAGCCTCGCCCCAGCAGGCGGGCGGCCAGGCGGCGCAGCCAGGGCAACTGGGCGGGAGGGGTCAGGTCGGCCGGGGTCCGGGGATGCTCGTGCGGCACGGTCACTCCATTGAAAATCAGTACAGCCGGCATGTTCGCCTCATCCGCGTAAAAGTGCCAGCGAATGCTTATGGATCATGGAATTAGGCGATGAACCGCATGCGGAGTCGCATATTTAAATATCGTAATTATAGATAGTAACGAGTCGATATTTACGCTTTTTATCGATATTTAAGGCGCGCATCATGCCCTCATTCCAGCGAATCAGAGGAGCACCACCATGCTGCAACTGCGACCCTTCGAAAGCCTTGGCCACGCCAACCACGGCTGGCTCGACGCCCATCATCACTTCTCCTTCGCCGAGTACCATGACCCGGCACGCATGCACTGGGGCAACCTGCGCGTGTGGAACGACGACCTGATCGCCGCCGGTGCAGGCTTCCCACCGCACCCGCACCGGGACATGGAGATCATCACCTACGTTCGCGAAGGCGCCATCACCCATCAGGACAGCCTGGGCAACAAGGGCCGCACTGAAGCTGGCGACGTGCAGGTCATGAGCGCTGGCAGCGGCATCGTCCACAGCGAGTACAACCTGGAGAAGGTCGACACGCGGATCTTCCAGATCTGGATCATCCCGGAAAAGGTCGGCGACGCGCCCTCCTGGGGTAGCCGCCCGTTCCCCAAGGGTGAACGTGGCGAAGGCTTCGTGACCCTGGCCAGCGGCCGCGAAGGCGATGACGACAGCCTGCGCATCCGCACCGACGCGCGCCTGGTTGCCGCGACCCTACGCGCCGGTGAAAGCGCCGAGTACCGCCTCGATGAGGGCCGCCGCGGCTACCTGGTACCAGCCAAGGGACGGATCGAAGTGAACGGCTTGCACGCCAAGGCCCGTGACGGGGTGGCGATCGAGCAGGAAACGCTGCTGAAGGTAACGGCGTTGGAAGACAGCGAAATCGTGCTGGTCGATGTAGCCTGATCGTCCTTGGCCGGCTTGCCGGCGCAGGCCGATATCGCACTTTTTCGCGTTTGTGCGCTCTATGCATGGCCAGGTCCCACCGATCCCCGGTGGGACCGACTTTTGCAACCGGTGCCGATGGCCGTACGAAGACGTCTTCCTTTTCCTCGCCTACTGCTGATGGCTGGCAGCCTCGCGTGCCTGGTCGCCTGCACCCAGCAGCAGGGCCGCGACATGCTCACCCAGTTCGGCAACGGCAAGCCCGACGAGCTGTTCCAGACCAGCGTCGACCGCATGGCCACCCTGGCCATGCGCGACAACCTGCAGAGCCTGTACCTGCTGATGAACAAGCTGTACCTGCGCAACCCCAACCAGTGGCGGCAATCGGGTTACCTCGACGCCACCACGGCGGCGCGGCAGATCCGCATCGCCATCGAACAGCGCCAGCCCCTGGCACAACTGGGCGAGCGCCGCGACCTGGCGGCCTTGAGCTACGCCCTGAGCCCGGAGTTTCGCGGCGACCGGGTGGGCGCGTTCATCTACGCCATCGGCAGCATGCTGGTCACCGCCCACGGCGGGCGCACCGAGTTCTACATGACCGACACCCTCGACCCGTTGTTCATCCACAATGCCGCGCGCAACATCGAGAAGGCCACCTGGATGCTCGGCCAGCGCCAGGATGCCAATGGCGTGCTCCTGTTGTTTTCCAACGAAATCTCCGAGCAAGGCAGCAACCTCAGCTTCGCGGTGGAGTTCGGCAAGGTCGTCGCCCGCCTCGACCTGCTGGCGCAGATGCTTGACGAGCGCTATCGGCGGATCGGCCTGAATTACGCGCAAAGCCTGCTGTTGATGAATTTCCTGCCGGTGCAATGAGCCACGTCCGCCAGCAGTGCGGAGCGTTGCCGTCGCAGCCCCCTCAAGCGGCACGGTTGAGCCGTATCCGGCCCAACAGGCAAATGAGGCGCCAAGCAATCAACCCCGTCGCCGTTTCAGCTGCTGCTTCAACACCCGCAACGGCGGCGCATAGAAGAACCCGAACGACACGCTGCCCTCGCGGCCCTTCACCGCATGGTGCAGGCGATGGGCGCGGTAAAGACGCTTGAGGTAGCGATTGACCGGTTTCGGTGCCCTCGGCCAATGGCGGTGGAAGAATCCGTCATGGGCCAGCACGTAGGCCAGCCCATAGCCCGCCACGCCGCCACCAACCCATTGCAGCGGCGCGTGCCCAGCCTTGCCCAGCATCACCAGGGCAGCGGCGATAAGCCCGAGCGCCAGCAGGTAGAGGTCGTTGGTTTCCAGCATGCCCAGTTGCGGCTCGTGATGCGAGCGGTGCAGCCACCAGCCCCAGCCGTGCATGACGTACTTGTGGGCCAGCGTGCCGACGCCCTCCATGGCCACCAGGGTGCCGAACAGCACGGCGAGATTGAACAACATGTATCGGTCCGGGGGGGTTGGCAACGAAAGGCGCAAGCGTACCATTGCCGCCAGGTCATTCAGAGGGATTTTCCATGAAGGATGTACACGCCTCGGCCAGCACCGGCTACACCCGACAGTCGGGCAACTACGAGCAAGGTCGGCCGGACTACCCCGTCGCCTTGCAGGACTGGTTACGCGACACCCTGGGCATCAACGCCGGCACCCCGGTGCTTGACCTGGGCGCCGGCACCGGCAAGTTCACTCGCCTGCTCAGCACGCTGGCACCGCGCCTGACAGCAGTGGAACCGGTGGCCGCCATGCGCGCACGCTTCCACGAACGGCTGCCCGACATCCCCGTGCTCGAGGGCACGGCACAGCACATCCCGCTGGCCGAGGCCAGCCAGCAGGTGCTGGTCTGCGCCCAGGCCTTCCACTGGTTCGCCGATGCCGCCGCCCTGGAGGAGATGCACCGGGTGCTGGCCCCCGGCGGCCGCCTGGGACTGATCTGGAACGTGCGCGACGAAACAGTGGACTGGGTGGCGCGGATCACCGAAATCATCACACCCTACGAGGGTGACACGCCACGTTTTCACACCGGGCGCTGGCGCGAAGCCCTCGCAGGCAGCCGCTTCAGCACCCCGCAGCTGACCACCCTGCCCCATGCCCATGAGGGTGATCCACAGACCGTGATTCTCGAACGCCTGCGCTCGGTGAGCTTCATCGCCGCCCTGCCCCAGGCCGAACAAGACGAGGTCATGGGCCAGTTGCAAGCGCTGATCGACAACCATCCAGACCTCCGGGGCCGTGAGCGCATCGCATTCCCTTACCGCACCCAGGCCTACGTCTGCCAGCGCCTGCCGTAACAGGATTGTCATGATTCATGCCTTGACCCCACGCGGGTCGAGGCGTATGGTCCGCCGCGCATTCAAGCATCCCTTACACAGGAGTCCCCTGCATTGGACAGTAGCCCCAGTCGATTGCGACAGGCCCACACGGCGAGCTAGTCCGGCAGCGTTCCTGCCACTGTCTCGCCGCACTCGGTAGACGGTGGTTTCCTTCGGCCTTCCCTGGCTGAACATTCCTCCTTGCTTCCCAGCCCTGCCCCCGGCATGGCGCGTGGTCCTGCGCATTCCTCGTTTGCAATCGCGCCGTCTCAAGCCGGCGCCCATGCGGGCCATCGCCCGCAGAACGGAGTTCGCTATGGATTGGAAAATCTTCCTGCTGCGCGTCAGCGTGGCCCTGCTGCTCGGTGCCCTGATCGGCGCCGAGCGTCAACTGCGCCAGCGCCTGACCGGCCTGCGCACCAACGCCCTGGTCAGCACCGGCGCCTGCCTGTTCGTGCTGATGACCCAGGCCGTACCGGGCATGGCGCCCACCGATGCCTCGCGCATCGCTGCCTATGTGGTATCGGGCATTGGCTTTCTCGGCGGCGGCGTGATCATGCGCGACGGCTTCAACGTGCGTGGCCTGAACACCGCCGCCACCCTCTGGTGCACCGCCGCGGTCGGCGTGCTGTGCAGCCTCGGGCTGTTGCTGGAGGCGTCGCTGGGCAGCCTGGTGGTGCTGTGCGCCAACATCCTGCTGCGCGATCTCGCCCAGCGCCTCGACCGCCAGGACGTGCTGCCGGCGAGCGAAGTCGAGCAGCGCTACGAGGTGCGCATCGTCTGCCGCGCCGAGGACGAGATCCAGGTGCGCAGCCTGATGCTGCACAGCCTCAGCGACCCGGGCCTGCGCCTGCAGTCGCTGCACAGCGAGGACCTGGCCGACCCGACGCGCCTGGAAGTACGCGCCGAACTGCTCGGCACGCCCCAGGCGCCAACCCAGCTGGAGCGCCTGGTCGGCCGGGTGAGCCTGGAGAAAGGCGTCAGTTCGGTGCGCTGGCAGTTACAGCTGCAGGCTCACGGCCTGAACATCGACTAGACGCTGTCGCGCACATGCCGCTCGCGCAGCTCCTGGCGCTCCTTGGCCTCGACGCACAAGGTCGCGGTGGGCCGCAGCAGCAAGCGGCGCAGGCCGATCGGCTCGCCGGTTTCCTCGCACCAGCCGTAGTCGCCCCGGACCAGGCGCTCCAGCGCCTGGTCGATCTTGTCGAGCAGCTTCTTTTCCCGCTCCAGCGAGCGCAGTTGCCAGTGGCGCTCTTCCTCGGCGCTGCCGATGTCGGCGAGGTCGCTGTGCACCTCTTGCTCCCGCAGGGCGAGGAACTCCTGTTCGATACGGCCCTGCAGCTCGCCGCGCTGGGCCAGCAGCAGGTTACGGAAGAATTGCCGCTGCGGCTCGTTCATGTAGGCGGCGGCAGGTTGTTGCAACAATTGCTCTTCAGTCATGGCAAGGTTCCGAAATGCTGGGCGCGCGTCGCGCCCCTTTCGCTGGCAAGCCAGCTCCCACAGGGGCTGCGCAGCCGCCCCTGGCTCAATCAACGGTCGAACATCAAGGGCAATCCCTGGCACGGGTCGCGCACCTGGCCCTGGTGCCAGGCCAGTTGCCCAGACACCACCGTGCTACGTACCACATGGTGGAAGGCGCGCTGCTGGAACGGCGTCCAGCCGCAGCGCGCCAGGATCGGGTCGTCAGCCACGGCCCGTGGCCTGGCCAGGCGCTCGACGATGGCGAAGTCCGCCCAGTACCCCTCGCGCAGGAAACCACGTTCGCGAATGGCGAACAGCTCGGCCACCGCATGGCTGGTCTTGGTCACCACCTGGGCCATGCTCAGCACGCCTTCGCTGACCAGTTCCAGCGCCGCCGGCAGGGCATGCTGCACCAGCGGCAGGCCAGACGGCGCGCGGGTATACACCCGGCGCTTTTCCTCCAGGGTATGCGGCGCGTGGTCGGTACCGATCACATCAATACGGTCACGGGCCAGGGCGTTGCGCAGGGCGTCGCGGTCGGTGCCGGTCTTGATCGCCGGATTGCACTTGATCAGATGGCCGAGGCTGGCGTAATCGCTGTCGTCGAACAGCAGGTGGTGCAGGCACACCTCAGCGGTGATGCGCTTGCCGCTCACCGGGCCAGGCGTGAACAACGCCAGCTCGCGCACCGTGGTCAGGTGCAGCACATGCAGGCGCGTGCCGAAGCGCCGGGCCAGCTGCACGGCCAGGCTCGAGGAACGGTAGCAGGCGTCGGCATCACGGATCAGCGGGTGCGCGGCCGGAGGAATGAACTCGCCGTGGCGCGCCCGCCACCAAGCCTCGTTCTGCAGAATGCTTGGCGTGTGCTCGCAATGGGCCAAGACGATGGTCGGCGCATAGACGAAGAGTTTTTCCAGCACCTGCGGATCGTCTACCAGCATGTCGCCAGTGGACGCGCCCATGAACACCTTGATCCCGGCAACATCGCGCGGGTCGAGGGCGGCAATGGTGTCGAGGTTGTCGCGGCTAACGCCGAAGTGAAAGCCATAGTTGGCCCGTGAGCCCGCCGCCGCCCGGCGCTTCTTGTCGGCCAGCGCCTCCAGGGTCAACGTCGGCGGGTTGGTGTTGGGCATGTCCATGTAGCTGGTGATGCCCCCGGCCACCGCCGCCCGCGACTCGCTGGCGATACTGCCTTTGTGCGGCGCCCCCGGCTCGCGAAAATGCACCTGATCATCGATCATCCCTGGCAGCAACCAGGCGCCCTTGGCATCGATCTCCAGTGCCGCCCGGGCGTTGTCGAGGCTGCCGGCGATCCGTTCTATGCGCCCATGGCGCACCAGCAGGTCGGCTTCGAATTCACGGCCCTCGTTGACCAGCCGCGCATTGCGCACCAATAGCGTGTCCATGCTCAGAACTCGTTCTGCAAGGCCTTGTAGCCCTGGACTAGGTCGATATTGGTGCGCGCCACGTCCTCGGAAAACTCCGAGGCCGACACGCTGACCGGCGGGTAGCGCTCCAGGTCGGTATGCGGGCCGATGTGCTCGGTGGGCGGCACGTAGAAGCGCGGTGGCAAGTCGCGGCCGTCGACCACCGAGTTGTGCCGCACCACGCTGCCATCACCGACCTTGCAGTTGAACAGCACGCTGTTGAAGCCGATGAACACCCGGTCGCCGACTTCGCACGGACCGTGGACGATGGAGCGGTGGGCGATCGAGCTGTACTGGCCGATGCGCACTGCCGCGCCGGACTTGGAATGGATCACCACGCCGTCCTGGATATTGGAATTGGCGCCGATGACGATTGGCTGCATGTCGCCGCTGGCGTCCACCTCGTCGGCGCGGATTACCGCATAAGGGCCGACGAACACGTTGTCGTGGATGATCACCTTGCCGCAGATGATGGCGGTGTGGTCGATATAGGCCGATTCGGCGATTTGCGGAAGATGGCCGGAGGGGTTTCTGCGGATCACGGTGAGGGTCCTGCCTGGGAGGAAGAATGTAAATGTTACGTTATAACAATTACATTGCAACACCTTCCCGCGTCGATCTGGCAAACTGCACGTTACTGCGCGTCAACGCCCGTGCCTGAAGGTCTTGTGTCCCCCATGCCTGTCCGCCCTACTCTCACCGCTGATGTTCCAGCGCTCCCTGCCCTGGAACGCTCCGCCGCCCAGGCATTCCGGCAATTGCCGCACCTCGCCTGGCTGGCCGACAGCGACGTGATGAATGAAGCCGAACACCTGGCATTCGTGAGCGAAGGTTGCAGCTGGGTCGCCGTGGATGACCAGGACCAGGCACTGGGTTTTCTCTGCGCCAGCGTTGCCGACGACGCCTTGCACATCCAGGAGCTGTCCGTGCGGCAAGAGGCCCAGGGCCGCGGCTTGGGCCGGCGCCTGCTGGACCAGGCACGGCATGCCGCTCGCCTCAAGGGCCTGGCCTGGCTGACCCTGACCACCTTCGACGATGTCCCCTGGAATGCCCCGTTCTATCAGCGCTACGGCTTCGAACGTCTGGCGGCGCGACAGCTGGATCATCGCCTGCAGGCCGTCATCTCCGGCGAGCTGGCCCACGGCCTGACCGGTCGCTGCGCCATGCGCTTGGGCATTACCTGCGACCTCTAAATGATGTCAATTTGACATCCTGCTGTAAGCGCGTGAAGCTGGTCGTTTTCCACGCCGATGTAGAGGTTCTGCTTGTCCGAGCTCCTTGACCTGATCAATAAACACATGAGCCTGGCCTCCAAGCTGGTTATCGGCTGGGGCGTCGTCATTACTTGGGGCTATTGCGCGTTCCTCATCAACTTTTTCCCCACGGGCCTCAACCTGGCCGATGGCCTGGTGTTCGTATTCATTGCCCTGGGATTCGGGCTTGTCTATTTCTTGTGGCTGCTGATGGGATTCATGATCTGCTACTTCGGCCACCTCATTTTCGAGGAGCCCCTGAGCAGCGATAGAAAAAAGGCTGCATGGCAACTGCTGGAAAAGGCGATGTACGCGATCGTCTGCCTGACGTTCCTGGCTCTGCTTGCCTACTTGGCCTTTAGACTTGAAAGTCCTGAAAGCTTTGTCGCACCCTGCGTTTCCGGCTTTATCCTCTACATTACAGCCTTCAAGTGGCGGACCTCCGACTCACGGCAATCCATGACGCCCGCTGCCATGCCCGCATCGAATGAGGCTGGCGATTCCACGTTGCAAAGCGCACCCGCAAGCGACCCTCAATCTTCCCTGTCATCGTCAGCCGATAGTCCTGCCTCCACAGAACGTGCCCGCTGGCGCATCGTGATTGCCGCCACGGCAATCTTCCTGGTTCCAACCATGGCGATACCCGCCTTGGGCAAGATCATCCGCGGCTCGTTCAGTTTCATCGGTATCCAGCAGGGCAACGTCTCCCTGGCGCTGAACGAAGAGAATCGCGCTGTCGTCGACAGCATTGCCAAGGAACTCGACCTGTCTATTTATGGATGCATGACAACCGATAACAAGAGTTACATCGCCCACCATTTCAACGTCCTGTGGCACGGTCTGGGGGAGCGCAGCTTGGTTCAACTGCTGGCTTACGAAGATGAAAAGTGGAAGCCCCGTGTGACAATCGAGCTCGAGCGCACGGGCATGAAGGTCCTGCGGGCCGAGAACAAGGACACCGCATTCACCACCTGTCGCACACTGCAGGCAGACGCCTTGTTCGATCACTACGAAGACCAACTCAACAAGTATGGCAAACAGCAGTTGTCCCATTTCGCCGATGAGATGCTGAAGCTGCAGGGCAGGCACCTGGCTATCGATGCCGCCACCATCACCGGGTACACCGACAGAATGCCCGTGTTGCGTAGCGGCGACTCGAACATAGAGTTATCGGCACGCCGGGCCGAAAGTGTCTACGTGGCGCTACAGGACCAACTGCCCGCCGACCTTCAGGTAAAACGCATCGGGCAGGGATCACTGTCGCCCAGATCCAGCTGTCCTGCCGAGATGAGCACGGCAGCGCTGAAAGAGTGCCTGGCAGTCGACAGGCGCGTGGAAGTCCAGCTAAGACTGGCTGAGCGCAAGCCCGAATCCCCTGCCCCGACCCAGGCAGGCATCAAAACCGCTGCGCCACCATCTTGAACGGATACGGCTGCGCCTTGTACTTGCCGATCTTGCCGCGCTTGGGCAGTGTCACCTTGTGCTCCCGGCTGAGGTCCTTGTACGGGATCTGCTGCAACAGGTGACTGATGATATTCAGCCGTGCCTTGCGCTTGTCCTCCGAGCGCGCCATGTACCAGGGTGCCCAGGAAGAATCGGAGGCGGCGAACATGTCGTCGCGGGCGCGGGTGTAGTCGTCCCAGCGGTTGTAGGACTTGACGTCCATCGGCGACAGCTTCCACAGCTTGCGCCCGTCGCTGATGCGGTCCTGCAGCCGGCGGGCCTGTTCCTCGGCACTGACCTCGAGCCAGTACTTGATGAGGATGATCCCCGACTCGACCATCATCCGCTCGAACATCGGCACCACGGTGAGGAACTTGTGGGCCTGCTCGTCGCTGCAGAAGCCCATCACCCGCTCCACGCCGGCGCGGTTGTACCAACTGCGGTCGAAGATCACCACCTCGCCGGCCGCCGGCAGGTGGGTCAGGTAGCGCTGGGCGTACATCTGGGTCTTCTCGCGCTCGGTGGGCGCCGGCAGCGCCACCACGCGGAACACCCGCGGGCTGACGCGCTCGGTGATGGCCTTGATGGTGCCGCCCTTGCCCGCGCCGTCGCGGCCTTCGAAGACGATGCACACCTTCAGGCCCTTCTCTACCACCCACTGCTGGAGCTTGACCAGCTCCACATGCAGGCGCCTGAGTTCCGCCTCGTAGGTCTTGCGTCCAAGCTTCTCGTCGACCTCACCCTTGCGCTTGCCCTTGGCCATCGCCTGCTCCCCTCTGCCCGCTTCAGGTCACCCCGACGACGCCGGGGCGGAACCAGCAGAGTATGGCTGAACACTCACCATTTGCCGGTTGGCCGCCAGTCGGTGCCAGAGGCAGGCTTTGCCAAACAGCGCACAGCACGGGCGATATGTCGTCGTGCCACGATTGCGGCCGCTCTGGCCCGCGGGTTCTAATCCTGGCCTGCGCTCCACCCAGCAATTGGCAATACAAGGAAGCCTTACAATGGACAGGAAGATCATACCGCTGGCGTTGCTGGCGACCCTGGTCGGCTGCTCGGACAACCAGCAGCCTCGTGAAGCCGACCTGCGCCAGGCTGCCCAAGCCTACCTCGACAGCCAGTACCCGCACTGTTTCGTGATCAGCGCCTTCCCCACCCGCACCCGTGACTTCGATGTCGAAGGAACCAACCAGGCCCTGCACGCCCTGGCCCAGGTCGGCGTGGTCAGCGAACGGGAGGTTGCCCGTACCGAAGTCCCTGAGCGCCTGTGGCAGCCGGCACGCACCGACATCTACTACGCCTACGACCTCACCGACGAGGGCCGCCGCTACTACAAGGCCGATGCAAGGCGCAAGGCAAACGGCGCCAGCACCGGCGGGCTGTGCTTCGGCAAGGCCAAGGTCACCGCCATCAACAGCGTCGGCAAGCCTACCGAACATGATGGGCGCAAGCAGTCGCAGGTTAGCTACAGCTACCAGGTGAACGAACTGCCGACCTGGGCCAGCGACGCGGCGGTCCAGGCCGGCATCGCAGGCCTCGGCCAGGCAGCCGCCAGTGCCGCCAAGCCGCTGGAGGAAACCCGCGCCATGGTGCTCACGGACCACGGATGGGTGCACGAACAACTGCTAGCCAACTGATCAAGGTGTTAATCCTGGGAAAATCTGCGCACGCCATCCTTGCCTCAACCCGGCCGCCTGGCGGCCGTTTTTCAGGTCAATCGATGGAGACCCCGGTGATGAAAACCCTAACCTGTGCACTCGCCCTGCTGGCAACGATCTCGGCCACCTCGGCCTTTGCCGAAGGCGGCGCCGACCGCCTCAAGGAACGCAGCGACCAATGGGCGCTGCAACACCAGCAGGCCGAGCAGATCGCCAAGGGTGACGCCCAGTCACCCGCCCAGCAGCAAGCCCAGCAAACCCAGGACAACGCCAACACACCCTCCAGCTGATAGGCCCCTTGGGCATTTTTGTTCAATACCCGCGCCGCGGCCTCGGGCAGGATAGCCGCACTATCCTCCCCACAAGGAAACGCCCGATGAGCCTGACACTGTCCATGGCGGCCTTCGCCCTGGCCGCCTCCATCTCCCCCGGCCCGGTCAACATCGTCGCCCTCGGCAGCGGCGCGCGCCACGGCCTGCGGGCCAGCATCGGGCATGCGGCCGGCGCCACCCTGGGCTTCTGCCTGCTGCTGGTGCTGGTGGGTCTGGGCGTGCATGAGGTGCTGCTGCGCTGGCCGTTGCTGGGGCAGCTGTTGCATTGGGGCGGGGTGCTGTTCCTGCTGTACATGGCATGGAAGCTGGCCAGCGACGACGGCGCGCTGGGGGCCGAGGATGGCAAGCGGGCGCCAAGTGCCTGGCACGGCGCGGCCATGCAGTGGCTGAGCCCCAAGGCCTGGCTGGCGGCCGTGGCCGGCATCGGCGCCTATACCGGCGGCGAACAGCAGCTGTTGTGGCTGTTCACCTGGATCTACGGGCCGATCTGCTTCGTCTCCGTGGCCAGCTGGGCCTGGGCCGGCAGTGTGATCCGCCAGTACCTGGCCGAGCCGTGGCGGATGCGTCTGCTCAATCGGGTGCTGGCGGGGTTGCTGGTGGCGAGCGCGGTGTACCTGATGGTATGAGGTTGACGGTTCGGGCCCTATCGCGGGGCAAGCCCACTTGTATGGTTAGACTTGAAGGGGTGGTGGGACTAAATGCCCGATTCTGACTGTTCGCATCAGTACAGACCGTGGGAGACATCGCCCCACCCCTTCCACCAAAGCGCCGATAAAGAATGCATCGTTTGCAAGCGACGATAGAAGCAAGCCAGCGCCTCTTGGTGAAACCCCTTCAAGCCAAAAAACCATAACGTGAGGAAGCGCCCATGGCAATGCAGGTTGGCAAGCTGATCGTGGGTGCGGATGTCGCGAAAGCTGAACTGGTGATTCATCACGATGATCGCGATGAGGTCATCAGGCTGAAAAACGCCAAACTCGAAATCAAAAGATGGCTGAAACAGCAGCCTCTCAACACGGCTATTGCTGTTGAGGCGACTAATGTTTATCACCTCGATCTGGTTGAACTGGCTCACAGCCTAGGCTTCGAGGTGTATGTCATTGATGGGTTCCAGCTGAGCAACTACCGGAAAAGCGTGGGTGGACGAGTGAAAACGGATCCTTCTGATGCTCGGCTGCTGTCCCGGTTTTTGAAAAACGAGGGGGAAGACCTTCGCCCTTGGACTCCTCCTCCCGCCGTCTACGGCAAGCTACAGAGCCTTCTTCGACGCAGATCGGCCTTGGTGACTGCTCGCACTGCAATGATGCAGAGCTGGGCTAATGAAGCCTTGTTGAAAGTCGCCTTCAAAACCTTTGTAAAATCCATAGACAGGCTGGATCTACTGATCCAAAAAAAGATTAAGGAAGTGCTGCGAGAAGCTGGCCTGCACGAACAAGTTGCCCGCTGCCAAGCGATAGAGGGCATTGGTTTTCTCACCGCTACGGCATTGGTGATGGCCTTTATGCGGGGCGAGTTCAAAAGCAGTGACTCGTACATTGCATTCCTGGGAATGGATCTACGAGTCAGTGATTCAGGACAGAAAAATGGACGCCGCCGCCTGACGAAAAGAGGCTGCTCGGAGATCAGGCGTCTATTGCATAACGCCGCCATGGCGGCGAGCCGATCGGCTGCTTGGAAAGACGTCTACGAACAATATCGGAAAGCGGGTAAAGCAACGACACAGGCGCTGGTAATCCTGGCTAGAAAGCTTGCACGAGTGGCATTCGCCCTGATGAAAAACCAGGACGAATATGTCACTAAAGGCGGAAAACTGGCTTGCTGCAAACCATAGAATCTCCCACGTGCTTTTCAGCCGTTGCGATAGTGCCCCGGCGTGGTCGCCAGGTGCCGCTTGAAAGCCCGCTGCAGATGCGCCTGGTCGGCAAAGCCGGCTTCCAGCGCCACCTCGGCGATGCCCCTGCCTGCGCGCAACTGCGCCCGGGCATGCTGCACCCGCTGGTCGAGCAGGTAGGCGTGCGGCGATAGCCCGAAGCGCTTGCCGAATGCGCGGGTCAGGTAGGCCCGCGACAAGCCCGCCGCAGCGCAGATGTCCTCCAGTGTCAGCGGATCCAGACGGTGGGCGCGAATGAACGCGGCGGCCATCTCCAGGCGTGGATGCGACTGTGGGTGACGCGCCGCGCCGCCCTCGAGATAACCTGGCAGCTCTGCGAAGAACGTCGCCAGCCGCTCGGCCTTGTCCAGCGCCTCGCTGTCGAGCAGCCCGGCGAACAGGTCGAGCAACCGCCCGTACAGCGCAGTCGACGTGCTCAATGTCGCTGCCGGCAGTTCGAACCCTCGGGCCTGCAACCACGGCAAATCAACGAACAGCATCAGGTAGGACCAAGGTTCGCCCTGGATGGGGTTGCAGGTGTGCACCACCCCTGGATTCATGAGCACCGTGGTCCCCACGGCCACTTCATGCCGTGCATCACCGGTCAGGTAAGTGCTGCGCCCGCCGGTGATCACGCCGATGGAAAAGCTCGCGTGGGAATGCGCGGTGTAGCACACCTGGCGGCCATCCCCGACCAGGCGGGCCTCGACGAAGGGCAATGCCGGATCACGCCAGAACCGCGAGACCTCGATCATCGCCCCACCCTCACCCTTCGCCGCCCTGCACCACCACCAGCAACTGCGCCTGGCGCTCGCCGACCGAACGCAGGCGGTGCGGGGTCTGGGCATTGAAATGCAAGGCGTCGCCGGCCTCCAGCAACACCCGCTCGCTCATGAAGTCCACCTCCACCTGCCCCTCGTGGACGAACAGGAACTCCTCGCCCTCGTGTTCCTTGAAGGTCGGGTCGCTGAACTCGGTCGGCGGCTGGATCAGGAACGGCAACAGGCTGCGCTGGCCAACCTGCGAAGTCAGCACCGCATACCCAGGCCCCTCGCCGCCGCCCACCAGCGCCTGGCGCTCGCCGCGGCGTACCAGGCTGTAGCGCGCCTGGCCATCATGCTCGCCGTCGAACAGTTCCTCGACATTGACGTTCAACGCCCGCGCCAGCTTCAGCGCCGCGGCGATCGACGGCGTGTTGAGGCCACGCTCGACCTTGGACAGGTAGCTCTTGGTCATGCCGGACTTCTCGGCCAGCTGCTCAAGGGTGATGCCCAGTTTCTTTCTCAGCAGTTTCAGTCGGATAGACATGTGAAGCGGGTTTCCCGAACAAACGCACTTGCGCATGACACTTTGTGTCATATAGGATTATTTGTGTCATCTGATGGTTCGCCCCCTCACCGTCCAAAGCTCGGGGGCGAGCCAGCCCTGACATCCGTCATCACGCCACAGAGGAAAGATCCCCATGGCCAATACCCTTACCCTCAGCAAAGACCAGCTGGTGCAAAAGGCACTGACACAGATGCAAGGCTCGCTTGCCGATAATACGTGGACTGTGCGCGAAAAGCTGGCCCTGACCTGCCGAATTCTCTTCGACAACGGCCACGACTCGGGCCTGGCCGGGCAGATCAGCGCCCGTGGCGCGCAACCGGGCACCTTCTACACTCAACAGTTGGGCCTGGGTTTCGACGAAATCACCGCCAGCAACCTGCTGCTGGTCAACGAAGACCTCGAAGTGCTGGAGGGCGAAGGCATGCCCAACCCGGCCAACCGCTTTCACAGCTGGGTGTACCGCGCCCGCCCCGACGTCAACTGCATCATCCACACCCACCCTACCCACGTCGCCGCGCTGTCGATGCTGGAAGTGCCGCTGCAGGTCTCGCACATGGACCTCTGCCCGCTCTACGAAGACTGCGCATTCCTCGAAGCCTGGCCGGGCGTGCCGGTGGGTAACGAGGAAGGCGAGATCATCAGCGCCGCACTGGGCGACAAGCGCGCCATCCTGCTCTCGCACCACGGCCAGCTGTCCACCGGCACCAGCATCGAGCAGGCCTGCGTCTACGCCCAGCTGATCGAACGCGCCGCACGCCTGCAACTGCTGGCGATGGCCGCCGGCACCATCAAGCCGATCGCCCCGGAGCTGGGCCGCGACGCCCACGACTGGATCGACCGGCCCAAGCGCCATGGCGCCGCCTTCAACTACTACGCCCGGCAGGCCCTGCGCAGCCACGCCGATTGCCTGAACTGATCCCTTTACGCCTTGCTTGCGGAGCCTTGCACAATGACTAATCAATTCCACGGCATCATCGGCTACACCATCACCCCGTTCAGCGCCGACGGCGAGCAGCTCGACCTGCCGGCGCTGGGCCAGTCCATCGACCGCCTGATCGCAGGCGGCGCCCACGCCATCGCCCCGCTGGGCAGCACCGGCGAAGGCGCTTATCTGAGCGACAGCGAATGGCAGCAGGTCGCCCAGTACAGCCTGGAGCGCATCGCCAGGCGCGTACCGAGCATCGTCAGCGTCTCCGACCTGACCACCGCCGGCGCGGTGCGCCGCGCCCGCTTTGCCCAGCAGCACGGCGCCGACGCGGTAATGGTGCTGCCGGCCGCCTACTGGAAGCTCAGCGAAACCGAGATCCTCCAGCACTACCGCGCCATTGGCGCGGCCATCGACATCCCGATCATGCTCTACAACAACCCGGCCACCAGCGGCACCGACATGCCGGTGGAGCTGATCCTGCGTATCGTGCGCGAGGTGGACAACGTGACCATGGTCAAGGAGAGCACCGGCGACATCCAGCGCATGCACAAGCTGCAACTGCTCGGTGAGGGCCAAGTGCCGTTCTACAACGGCTGCAACCCGCTGGCACTGGAAGCTTTCGTTGCCGGCGCCACGGGCTGGTGCACGGCGGCGGCCAACCTGATTCCCGAACTGAACCTGCGGCTGTACCAGGCGGTGCAGAGCGGTGAGCTGGAACAGGCCAAGGCACTGTTCTACCGCCAGTTGCCGTTGCTCGACTTCATCCTCAAGGGCGGCTTGCCGGCGACCATCAAGGCTGGCCTTGAGATGACCGGGCTACCGGTAGGCGAGCCACGGCGGCCGGTGTTCGGGCTGGATGCCGAGGGCCGCGACAAACTGAAGACGCTGCTCGACGCTTTGCGTCAGGGCTGATATCAGCGACATACCTGTGGGAGTCCGCTCCCACAGGTGCTCTACACACTTGAGAACTCGACCCCGAACCCGGAGAATGCCCCCGACCCAAACGACCAGAAGCCATGGAAAAGGACCTTTCCAGTGAACCAGAAACAACGCGACGCCCTCAGCAAATTCCTCAGCTACGTACTGCGCCACGCCCCCGAATCCATTGACCTGCCCCTCGACCGCGACGGCTGGGCCGATGTCGATGCGCTGATCCACGGCGCCGGCAGGCAAGGTCATGCCTTCGACCTGCACGCCCTGCGTGAAGTGGTCGAGACCAATGACAAACGCCGTTTCACCCTCTCCGACGATGGCCGCCGCATCCGCGCCGCCCAGGGCCACAGCAGCAACCAGGTCGAAATGCGCCATGTCGCCAAGACGCCACCCGCCCTGCTCTATCACGGCACCGCCAGCCGCTTCCTGGCCTCCATCGAAGCCCAGGGCCTGATCCCGGGCAGCCGTCATCATGTACACCTGAGCGAGGATCCGCAGACTGCGTTGACGGTGGGCAAGCGCTATGGCCAGCCGGTGCTGCTCACGGTCGATACCCAGGCCATGCGCGCAGCGGGAGCAGTGTTCTATCAAGCGGACAACGGTGTCTGGCTGGTAGACCAGGTGCCGCCGGTGTATCTGTCACGCCAGGCAGAAGAATAAGCCGGCAGGAACGGCCTTGCGCCGCACCTGCAGGCGGACGCGGAGATCCGTGGGCTAATGCGCCATCCCCAGCTCCGCATCATCCATCCGTTGACACTCGGCGCACACGGGGCTGCACAAGCGCCGATCCATAGCGCTTGCAGCCGTCCACCGTCCGCCCATCAGACATCCTCCCAGGCAGGCGCCTGAGGGGGCCTGCCTGATCAGGGCATTACAGGCGGGACATATCGCAACGTGGTGCCCAGCGCCCACAGCAACACCAGCACCAGCGGCACATGCACCAGTAACTGCACGAACGAGAAGCCGATCAGGTCACGCGCCTTGAGCCCCAACACCCCCAGCAGCGGCAGCATGTAGAACGGGTTGATCAGGTTCGGCAGCGCCTCGGCGGCGTTGTAGATCTGCACCGCCCAGCCCAGGTGGTATTGCAGGTCGTTGGCCACCAGCATCACGTACGGCGCCTCGATGATCCACTTGCCACCCCCGGACGGAATGAAGAAGCCGAGCACCGCCGAGTACACGCCCATCAGCAAGGCGTAGGTGTCATGGGTGGCGATCTGGGTGAAGAACAGCGAGATATGGTGGGCCAGGGTCTGGGCGTCCGCGCCCTTGACCTGGGTGAGGATGGCGGCGATCGAGCCGTACAGCGGGAACTGGATCAGCACCCCGGTGGTGGTCGGCACGGCGCGGGCCACGGCATCGAGGAAGCTGCGTGGGCGCCAGTGCAGCAAGGCACCGAGCATGATGAACAACAGGTTGTAGGTGTTCAGCCCGGAAATCGCGGTGATCGCCGGCTTGGTGGCGAACTCCTGGTACAGCCAGCCGGCGGCCAGGGCCACCAGCAGCAGGATCAGGATCGGGCTGTATTCCAGCCACTCACCCGGGCGCGTGCGCTGGGGCGAAGGCGGTGCGCTGAAGCTGGGGTCCACTCCACAGTCCTGCGCGCTGCGAGCGCTGTTCGGGCCAGGCGCGGTGGCATAGGCGACGATCAGCGAGACGATCACCAGCGCGGCAAGCATCACCCCGGACTGCCAGAGGAAGATGGTCTCGGTGAACGGGATCACCCCGGTGATCGACAGGATCGATGGCGGCAGGCTGGCCGGGTTGGCCTGCAACTGCGCGGCCGACGACGACAGGCCCAGCGCCCACACCGCGCCCAGGCCCAGGTAGGCGGCGGCGCCGGCGGCGCGGTAGTCCATCTTCAGGTCGGTGCGGCGCGCCAGGGCGCGCACCAGCAGGCCGCCGAACACCAGCGACAGGCCCCAGTTGAGCAAGGAGGCGAGCATCGAGATCAGCGCCACCCAGCACACCGCCGAGCGGCCGTTCTTCGGCAGGCGCGCCAGGCGGTCGATCAGCCGGGCGGCGGGTGGCGAGCTGGCCACCACATAGCCGCCGATGACCACGAAGGCCATCTGCATGGTGAACGGGATCAGGCTCCAGAAGCCGTCACCGAAGGCCTTGGCGGTGTCGGTGGGCTTGCCGCCCATGGCCAGGGCGCCGAGGGCCACCAGCATCACGGCCAGGGCGGCGAACACCCAGGAATCGGGGAACCAGCGTTCGGCCCAGTTGGAGCAGCGCAGGGCAAAGCGGGCGGAGCGGCTGTCTTGGATATCAGCGGCCACGATGTTTTCCTTTTTCTGATTTTTATAGGACTGAAACGGCGTCGCCCCATCGCGGGGCAAGCCCGCTTGTATGGTTAGACTTGAAGGGGTGGTGGGACTAAATGCCCGATTCTGACTGTTCGCATCAGTACAGACCGTGGGAGACATCGCCCCACCCCTTCCACCAAAGCGCCGATAAAGAATGCATCGTTTGCAAGCGACGATAGAAGCAAGCCAGCGCCTCTTGGTGAAACCCCTTCAAGCCAAAAAACCATAACGTGAGGAAGCGCCCATGGCAATGCAGGTTGGCAAGCTGATCGTGGGTGCGGATGTCGCGAAAGCTGAACTGGTGATTCATCACGATGATCGCGATGAGGTCATCAGGCTGAAAAACGCCAAACTCGAAATCAAAAGATGGCTGAAACAGCAGCCTCTCAACACGGCTATTGCTGTTGAGGCGACTAATGTTTATCACCTCGATCTGGTTGAACTGGCTCACAGCCTAGGCTTCGAGGTGTATGTCATTGATGGGTTCCAGCTGAGCAACTACCGGAAAAGCGTGGGTGGACGAGTGAAAACGGATCCTTCTGATGCTCGGCTGCTGTCCCGGTTTTTGAAAAACGAGGGGGAAGACCTTCGCCCTTGGACTCCTCCTCCCGCCGTCTACGGCAAGCTACAGAGCCTTCTTCGACGCAGATCGGCCTTGGTGACTGCTCGCACTGCAATGATGCAGAGCTGGGCTAATGAAGCCTTGTTGAAAGTCGCCTTCAAAACCTTTGTAAAATCCATAGACAGGCTGGATCTACTGATCCAAAAAAAGATTAAGGAAGTGCTGCGAGAAGCTGGCCTGCACGAACAAGTTGCCCGCTGCCAAGCGATAGAGGGCATTGGTTTTCTCACCGCTACGGCATTGGTGATGGCCTTTATGCGGGGCGAGTTCAAAAGCAGTGACTCGTACATTGCATTCCTGGGAATGGATCTACGAGTCAGTGATTCAGGACAGAAAAATGGACGCCGCCGCCTGACGAAAAGAGGCTGCTCGGAGATCAGGCGTCTATTGCATAACGCCGCCATGGCGGCGAGCCGATCGGCTGCTTGGAAAGACGTCTACGAACAATATCGGAAAGCGGGTAAAGCAACGACACAGGCGCTGGTAATCCTGGCTAGAAAGCTTGCACGAGTGGCATTCGCCCTGATGAAAAACCAGGACGAATATGTCACTAAAGGCGGAAAACTGGCTTGCTGCAAACCATAGAATCTCCCACGAGGGATGCGTGGTCCTTCGTGGGAGCGGGCTTGCCCCGCGATGGGGCGCTTGCAACGGTGCTGCTTAGAAGGTCATTTCCTTGACATCGTCCGGCACGATCAGCTTGCCGGCGGTCTTCGCGACGATTTCCTCGACACTCACGCCCGGCGCGGTCTCGCGCAGGATGAAGGCGCCGTTTTCGATCTCCAGGTAGGCCAGGTCGGTCAGCACCTTGCGGATGCAGCCGGCACCGGTCAGCGGCAGGCTGCACTTGGGCAGCAGCTTGGACTCGCCGTCCTTGGAGGCATGGGTCATGGTGACGATGATGTTGTCGGCGCCGGCCACCAGGTCCATGGCGCCGCCCATGCCCTTGACCAGCTTGCCGGGGATCATCCACGAGGCGATGTTGCCCTGCACGTCCACCTCGAAGGCTCCGAGCACGGTGAGGTCGACATGGCCGCCACGGATCATGGCGAAGGACTGCGCCGAATCGAAGATCGACGCGCCACGGCGGGCGGTGACGGTCTGCTTGCCGGCGTTGATCATGTCGGCGTCGATGGTGGCTTCGGTGGGGAACTCGCCCATGCCCAGCAGGCCGTTCTCCGACTGCAGCATCACTTCCATGCCGTCGGGCACGTAGTTGGCCACCAGGGTGGGGATGCCGATGCCGAGGTTGACGTAGTAGCCGTCCTTGAGTTCACGGGCGACGCGTTGCGCCATTTGTTCGCGGGTCAATGCCATGGTCAGGATCTCTTTGTTGTTCTTGAGGGCGGCGCTCAGGCCTTGACGGTGCGCTTTTCGATGCGCTTCTCGAAGGTGCCGACGATGACCCGGTCGACATAGATGCCCGGGGTGTGGATCTCGCTGGGCAGCAGCACGCCGGGCTCGACGATCTCTTCGACCTCGACCACGGTGATCTTGCCGGCGGTGGCGGCCAGCGGGTTGAAGTTCTGCGCGGTGTTGCGGTACACCACGTTGCCGTAGTGGTCGGCCTTCCAGCCTTTGACGATGGCGAAGTCGCCGGTGATGGATTCTTCAAGGATGTACTTGCGGCCGTTGAATTCGCGTACTTCTTTGCCTTCGGCGACCGGGGTGCCGTAGCCGGTGGCGGTGAAGAAGGCCGGGATGCCGGCGCCGCCGGCGCGCATCTTCTCGGCCAGGGTGCCTTGCGGGGTGAGCTCCACTTCCAGTTCGCCGCTGAGCAGCTGGCGCTCGAACTCGGCGTTCTCGCCGACGTAGGAGGCGATCATCTTGCGGATCTGCCGGTCCTCGAGCAGCACGCCGAGGCCAAAGCCATCGACGCCGCAGTTGTTGGAGACCACGGTCAGGCCCTTGACGCCACGGCGCTTGATTTCAGCGATGAGGTTCTCGGGGATGCCGCACAGGCCAAAGCCGCCGGCCAGCACGGTCATGTCGTCGGTCAGGCCCGCCAGGGCCTCTTCGTAAGTTGCTACACGCTTGTCCAGTCCGGCCATGCTCAGTCGCCTTTTGTAGTTGTTGGAACCGTACGGTCATCTTCACTGTAGTCGACTGATTTGTTAATTTTGTTTTCGTCATCGATTGATAACTTTTCCAAAACAAAGGGTCAGCCCCTCATGAACGTCAAGCAGCTGCGGGCCTTCGTCACCGTGGCCAAGTACCAGAGCTTCGCCCAGGCCGGTGAGCACCTGCACGTGTCGCAACCGGCCTTGAGCCTGACCATCAAGGCCCTGGAGGACAACCTCGGCGGCGCCCTGCTCACCCGCACCACCCGCAGCGTCAGCCTGACCCCCGAGGGCGAGGTGCTGCTGCCCCTGGCCAGGCGCCTGCTCGCCGACTGGGACGATACCGAGGAAATGCTGCGCCAGCGCTTCACCCTGCAACTGGGGCGGGTGTCGGTGGCGGCAATGCCGGCCTTCGCCGGCAACCTGCTGCCACGGTCGCTGAAGGTGTTTCGCCAGCGCTACCCCAAGGTCAATGTCACCGTGCACGACGTGATCAACGAGCAGGTGCTGGAACTGGTGCGTCATCGCCGCGTCGAACTGGGCATCGGCTTCGAGCCGGAAAGCAGCGAGGCGCTGCGCTTCCACCCGCTGTACATGGACCGCTTCGTCGCCGTGGTGCCGGCCGACTCGCCCCTTGCCCAGCAGCCCCAGGTGCGTTGGCAGGAACTGCTGGCCGAGGACTTCATCGCCCTGCAGCGGCCATCGGCGGTGCGCCTGCTGCTCGAACAGCACCTGGCCGCCAACCATGGCAAGCTGGCGGTGGCCTTCGAGAGCCATCAGCTGTCGACCATCGGCCGCATGGTCGCCAGTGGCCTGGGAGTCAGCGCGGTGCCGGCGCTGTGCATCGAGCAGATGCAGGAGCTCGGCGCTCGTTGTGTGCCGCTGATCGAGCCCACCGTGGAGCGGCGCATCGGCGTGATCGCCCTGGGCGATCACAAGCTGTCCAAGGCCGCCGAGGCGCTGCTCGATGTGCTGCTGACCCATACCCATCCACAGGAGGTGACATGCGTTACGTGAATCTGGCGGGCTCCCGCGTTCCGGCCATCGGCCAGGGCACCTGGTACATGGGCGAAGACCCGGGCCGCAGGGCCGCCGAGGTGGCGGCCCTGCAACAAGGCATCGACCTGGGCCTGAGCTTGATCGACACTGCTGAGATGTACGCCGAAGGCGGCGCCGAACAGGTGGTCGGCCAGGCCATTGCCGGGCGTCGCGACCAGGTATTCCTGGTCAGCAAGGTCTATCCGCACAATGCCAGCCGACGCGGTGTGCCGGCCGCCTGCGAGCGCAGCCTCCAGCGCCTGGGCACCGACTGCATCGACTTGTACCTGCTGCACTGGCGCGGCCAGTACCCGCTGGACGAGACGGTGGAGGCCTTCGAGCGGCTGATCGAGCAGGGCAAGATTCGCCGCTGGGGCGTGTCCAATTTCGACCTCGACGACCTGCGCGAACTGGATAACAGCGCCTGCGCCACCAACCAGGTGCTGTACAACCCGGCCGAGCGTGGCATCGAGTTCGACCTGCTGCCATGGAGCCGCGAGCAGGGTTTGCCGACCATGGCCTACTGCCCGTTGGCCCAGGCCGGACGCTTGCTGCGTCACCCGGTGATGGCGCAGATCGCCGAGCGCCATGGCGCCACGCCGGCCCAGGTGAGCCTGGCCTGGGTCACGCGCAATGATGGGGTGATCGCGATTCCCAAGGCGGTGGATCCGCAGCATGTGCGCTTGAATGCGGCGGCGGCCGACCTGGTGCTTGCCGAAGAAGACCTGCAAGCCATCGAGCAGGCGTTCCCGGCTCCGACACGCAAGCAGCGACTGGCGATGGTCTGAGGCTTAATGAAAGTCCCGGCTGCGCACATCCAGCCCCTGCAACAATGGGCTGATGTCTTCCAGGCGCCGGGCGATCAGGTGCCGCACCCCGCTCTCCTGCTCCAGCCGCCCGCTCACCTTGAGCAACTTCGAACCTACCAGTTCGCGCCGTTGGCGCTCGGCCAGGTCGCGCCAGACCACCACGTTGACCATGCCATGCTCGTCCTCGAGGGTGACGAAGGTCACGCCACTGGCGGTCTGTGGTCGCTGGCGCCCGACCACGATGCCGGCGACGGCGATGTTGTCGCCATGCTCGACCCCTGCCAGCTCCCTTGAACTGCGACACCCCTGCGCGCGCAAGCGTGTCCGCAACAGGGTCAGGGGATGCGGCCCGAGGGTGGTGCCCAGGGTGTCGTAGTCGGCGGCCAGGTCTTCGGCAATGCTTGGTGCAGGCAAGGCCACAGCCTGTTCGAGCGTCGATTCAACCTCGGCGAACAATGGCAGTTGCGCCTGCACCGCCGCCACCTGCCAGCGCGCCTGGTGGCGGTCGCCGGCCAGCCCGCGCAATGCCCCGGCGTCGGCCAGGCGCGCCCGGGCCCGGCCATCGAGCCCGACGCGCAGGCACAGGTCCTCGACATCCCGCCAGGGGCGCTGCGCCCTCGCCTGCTCCAGGCGCCGGGCATCGTCCTCGTTGAAGCCGCGGATCTGGCGCAGGCCCAGGCGGATGGACAGTTCGTTCTCGCCCAGTGCCTCCAGGGTGCAATCCCACGCGCTGTGGAATACATCCACCGGGCGCACCTCGATGCCCTGGCGGCGCGCCTCCTGCAGCAACTGGTCGGGGGTGTAGAAGCCCATTGGCCAGCTGTTGACCAGCGCGCAGGTGAAGATCGCCGGCTCATGGCACTTGAGCCAGCTGCTGGCGTAGCACAAAAGGGCAAAGCTGGCGGCGTGGGACTCGGGGAAGCCGTAGCTGCCAAAGCCCTTGATCTGTTCGAAGATGCGCTCGGCAAAGGCCAGCTCGTAGCCATTGCGCAGCATGCCCGCGATCAGACGCTCGCGGTGCGGCTCCAGGCCGCCATGGCGCTTCCAGGCGGCCATGCTGCGGCGCAACTGGTCGGCCTCGCCGGGGCTGTAGTCAGCGGCGACCATGGCCAGCTCCATCACCTGCTCCTGGAACAGCGGCACGCCCAGGGTGCGCTCGAAGACGGCCTTGAGCTTTTCCGATGGGTAGGTGACCGGCTCCTGCTTCAACCTGCGGCGCAGATATGGATGAACCATGTCGCCCTGGATCGGCCCCGGACGGACGATGGCCACCTCGATCACCAGGTCGTAGAACTTCACCGGCTTGAGCCGGGGCAGCATGGCCATCTGCGCCCGCGACTCGATCTGGAACACGCCCATGGTCTCGGCGCGGCCGATCATGGCGTAGGTGGCCGGGTCTTCCTTGGGCAGGGTGGCCAGGGTGTACTCGCGCCCCCGGTGCCGGGCGATCAGGTCGAAGCAGCGGCGCAGCGCGCTGAGCATGCCCAGCGCCAGCACGTCGACCTTGAGCAGGCCGACCATGTCCAGGTCGTCCTTGTCCCACTGGATCACCGTGCGCTCGGCCATCGCCGCGTTCTCCACCGGCACCAGCTGGTCCAGCGGCTGTTCGGAGATGACGAAGCCCCCCGGGTGTTGCGACAGGTGCCGGGGAAAGCCGATCAGCTCCCCCGCCAGCACCAGGATGCGCCGCAGCGACGGGCTGTGCGCATCGAACCCGGCCTCGGCCAGGCGAGCGGCATCCGGGATGCGGTCGCTCCAGCGCCCGCAGCACTTGGCCAGGGCATCCACCTGGTCGGCCGGCAGGCCTAGCACCCGCGCCACATCGCGCACCGCGCCGGCGGCGTGGTAGCTGCTGACCACCGCGGTGAGCGCCGCCCGGTGCCGGCCGTAGCGCTGGAACACGTACTGGATCACCTCTTCGCGGCGCTCATGCTCGAAATCCACGTCGATGTCCGGCGGCTCGTTGCGCTCGCGGGAAAGGAAGCGTTCGAACAGCAGGCGGTGTTCCATCGGGTCGAGCTCGGTGATGCCGAGGACGAAACACACCACCGAGTTGGCCGCCGAGCCGCGCCCCTGGCAGAGGATGCGCTGGCGGCGGGCGAAGGCGACGATGTCGTGGACGGTGAGGAAGTAGCTCTCGTAGCCCAGTTCCTCGATCAGCGCCAGCTCCTGCTCCAGCACCGTGCGCACCTTGTCGCTCGGCCCCTGGGGCCAGCGCTCGGGCAACCCCTGCCGGCACAGCTCGCGCAGCCAGCTGGCCGGGGTCTGCCCCTCGGGCACCAGCTCTCGCGGGTATCGGTATTGCAACTGCGACAGGTCGAACGTGCAGCGCGCCGCGACCTGTGTGGCCTGCGCGAGCAGATCGTCGGGGTACAGCTCGCGCAACTGCTCGAGCGACCTCAGGTGACGCTCGCCATTGGCGAACAGGTACCGCCCCGCCTCAGCAACCGCGCAATGTTCGCGGATGGCGGTCATGCAGTCCTGCAGCGCCCGCCGTCCGCGCACGTGCATGTGCACATCGCCGCAGGCCACCAGCGGAATATCGTGCCGCGCCCCTAGCGCGCGCAGGTAGGCCAGGCGCTGGGCGTCGTCGGCCCCGCGGTGCAGGTGCAGCGCCAGCCACAGGCGCCCGGCGAACAGGGGCTGCAGCCAGGCCCCGGCGCTGTCGTCCGGCTCGGCCACCCACAGCGCCAGCAAGCCCTGGTGATGGGCTTCGAGGTCCTCGACGAGCAACTGATAGCTGCCCTTCTGCGAACGCCGCCGGGCGCGGGTGATCAAGGCGCAGAGGCTCTGGTAGCCGGCAAGGTCCTGTGCCAGCAGGATCAGCTTCGGTCCCTGGTGCACCCGCACCTCGCTGCCGACGATCAACCGCACCTGATGCTGCTTTGCCGCCTGCCAGGCCCGGACGATGCCCGCCAGGGTGCATTCGTCGGTGATCGCCAGGGCCTGGTAACCCTGCTCGCGGGCGCGGCGGAACAGCTCGTCGGCACTGGAGGCGCCACGCTGGAAGCTGAAGTTCGACAGGCAGTGCAGCTCGGCGTAGCCGGGGGCGCTCATGCGAACCAGCCTTGCAGCCACAACGGCCCCGGGGCCGCGAGGTCGCGGAAGGCCCAGCCGCGTAGGCCATCACGGGTTTCGATGCGGTAGTAGTCGCGCCGCACATCACCACCGTCCCACCAGCCGGACTCGATGCGCTCGGCCTGCCCGAGCAGTTGCAGGCCGGTCTCGGACAACGCCTGAGGCACCGGCAGCAACCAGCCGGGGCGCCGACCAGGGGCAATCACCAAATGGCCCTGCCCACCCTGCTCCACCCCTTGCCAGGCACACTCGGGGCGATGATCGGCCTCGGCGCGCAAGCCCTTGACCGCGTCATCGCCCAGCCGCGCGCGCAGGCGCTCGCGCAGTTGGTCCCAAGGCTGGGCCTGCTGCGCACGCGGGTCGAACAGCGCCTGGTGCTGGGGCACGAACGGTGGCAGGTCGGCGGCCAGCAGCCGCAGGTTGCGCACCGGCGCCGGTATGCGCAGCGGCTCCAAGCGGCCACGGGCAAGCTCGAACAACAGCGAGGCGTCGCGCTCGGCGGCCAGCAGGCCGACCTTGAGCACGGTGTCGGCGCCTTCGGCATGCTCCAGGTGCAACTCGAACCGCTGCACGCCACAGTCACGCCCGGCGAGGAACGCTGCCAGGTCGTGGATAAGACGACGCAGGGGGAACAGCAGCGCCTGGTGCGACTCGACGTCGAAGTTCAGCTCCAGCCGCGCTTCGAAACGGTCGGGCGGCTGGTAGAAATCCAGCCCCAGACTACGCAGGCCAAGCAGTTGGTCCAGGTGCAACTGCACCTGGGCGCTGAAACGCCTGGCCAGGGCATCCCGGGGCAACGCCAGCACCTGCCCGAGGCGGCGCAGGCCCATGCGGGCGAAGGCTTCGGCTGCCTCACTGGGCAGGCCGACACGCTCGACGGGCATGTCGAGCAAGGCGGCGCGGGTCGCCTGCGGGCAGCTCAGCGCCAGGCCATCATGGCCGTTGGCGAGCATTCTCGCCGCCACCGGGTTGCTGGCCAGCACGATGCGCTGGCGCAAGCCGAGTGCCGCCAGTTCCTGGCGCAGGCGCGCCTCGAACGACGGCCATGGGCCGAACAGTTGCAGGCTCGAGCCCACCTCAAGCAACAGTGCACGGGGATAATGCAGGCTGACCTGGGCACTGAAACGGTAGGCCCAGGCCGCGAGAAGCTGCTGCAATTGCTCGATACGCGCCGGCTCGACCTCGACGCAGGTGAAACCGTCGGCCAGGGCGCGGGCGGCGGTCAAGGCCTGGCCGGCGCGCAGGCCCAGCGCACTGGCCGCCGGGTTGACCGCCCGCAGCACGCGGCGCTGGGGCGGCCCGCCGAGCAGCACCAGCGGCGCCTCGGGGTCGTCGCGTTCGCGCAGGGCAGTGTCCAGCGCCAGCTGGGGTAACAGGATGCAGGCCCAGAGCATGATGCATCACCCCTGCCCTGGGCAGGCGATGGGTGCGGCAGGCGGCAAGCCGCCCCGGCACTTGAGCACGCGCCACTGTGCCGGGCGCAGGTCGAGGGCGATGCGCAGGGCGGCGGGCGATGGGTTCAGCGCGGCCTGCCGCGGGCGACAGGCGAACGCCAGCGCGTTGCCGGTTTCCGCGGCCACTTGCAAACGCCGCAGCGCCCGATCATCGGCACGCTCCGGCCAGCACAACACCGCGGCGCAACTGCCCGAGCGCAGGCACTGCTCGGCCGCCCACAGGGCATCGCCAGCCTCGGCCTCGACCTGCACCAGCCAGCGCAGGTCGACCCCGGCAGCCTGCCAGGCCGGTGCATAAGGGATGAACGGCGGCGCCACCAGCACCACCCGCTGCCCTTCCCCACTCAGCCGGGCAACCGTGGGCCAGAGCAACTGCAACTCACCGCAGCCGGGGCTGGCCAGCAGCAGCTCGCTGAGCGACGCCGCCGGCCAGCCGCCTTCCGGCAGCCGACCATCGAGGGCGGCATGCCCGGTGGGCTGCAGGCCCTGCGGGCGCGCCTGGGCCTGCAGCCCACGCCATACCTGGCGCTGGTCGAGCAGCCGGTCGAGTTCGACCACCGCGCCCATCAGTCACGCCTCAGCAAGCCGCAGAACACGCCTTCAATGAAGAACTCGCGCTCGGGACTGACGTCGATGGGGGCATAGGCCGGGTTGCGCGGCAGCAGGCGATAGCCGTCGCGGGTGCGCTGCAGGCGCTTGATGGTCACCTCGCCGTCGAGCCGGGCGACCACGATCTGCCCGTCGCGGGCCTCGCCCTGCTGGCGAATGCCGACCAGGTCACCGTCGAAGATGCCGTCGTCGACCATCGAGTCGCCGCGCACCTTGAGCAGGTAGTCGGGGGTACGCCGGAACAGGCTGGGGTCGAGCAGCAACTGCTCGTGGATATCGAGGTCGGGCCCGATCGGCGCACCGGCGGCGACCTGACCGAGCACCGGCACTTCGAGGATCTCGGGCCGACGCAACGGCTCGGCCAGGCGGATACCCCGCGCCTGGTTGGGCGTGACGTCGATGAAGCCGCCCTGGCTCAGGGCGGTGATGTGCTTGCGCGCCACGCTGCGCGAAGCGAAACCGAAGCGCTCGGCGATGTCGGCCAGCGACGGCGGCTGGCCTTGATCGGTGATGCGCTCGCGGATGAATTCGAGGATGGCGCGGCGTTTGGGGGATAAATTGTCCATGGAGCACATTTGTACTCCTTTCCGCGAAAACTGAACAGACCCCTTCGTCGGCGGCCCTCCTCGCCCAGGCTCAGTAGCGAATGGACAAGGCGATCGCCTCGTTTGGCGTCTGGTGTTTCTCCAGTAGCGCGAGTACGTCCTTCTTCAGTTGCGCCTGCTTGTCGATCAGCGGCAGGTCGCGGAACTTGTAGTCCAGGTCGGCATAGCTTTCCGAGACACCGGCATTGAGGTGGTTCTTGCCGAAGGTGTGCACGATGTGCTTGGACTTCCAGATGTCGTACTGGCTGAACACCTGTTCCGCTGGCAAGTGCTTGGCGACCGCGAACGGCAGCCGGGTCAGCAGGCAGTAGTTCATCTTGTACTTGTGGAACTGGTAGTGCTCCAGGGAGTGGACGAACGACACGTACCAGATATAGGTGGCGATCACTTCGATGTTGAAGGCCTTGTCATTGGCCTGGCACGGCAGGTTGACATAGCGGCACAGCTCGGCGACCCAGTTGTTGATGTAGGGCTCGGAGCCGTCGCGCAGCAGGTCGTCGTAACTGGCCGTGACGAACTTCAGCACCGCTGCGTAGTAGTCGCGGTACTGGGCGTTCAGTGCGTGCTGGCCATTGAGGTACTGGTCGAACGGGATGGCGAACTTGATCTCGAATTTCTGGGTCAGCGCCTGGTCTTCGGTGTCGCGCTTGTTGTACATGTTCAGGGCGTTTTCATAGCCGACCTTGTAGAAGGTCTGCGCCGAGTAGTAGCCGATGCAGCTGTAGAGGAACTTGTCGGCAATGCCGGTGGTTTCGCGCAGTGACAGCGGCGATTCCTTGAACTGGTGGTTGAGCATCAGGATATAGGCGGTGTGCGGGTCCATCAGTTTGTGGAAGTTGGAATCCTTGGGCACCAGGTTGAACAGGAACGCCGCGCCCATTTCGGCAAAGAACAGGTGGTGGTGCAGGTGCGCGCCGAGGATGAAGAACACCATGGTGTTCGACATGAAGTACACCTTGGCCAGGTCCCAGTGCGGCTCGCCCGGGCCGACGCTGAAGCCGTCGCGCAGGGTGATGCGCATGCTGTCGGTGGCGAAGTCCTGGGCAATGGAGATGCTGGCCACGTCGAACACCGAACTGGACAGGCGGATCTCACGGGTGAAATCACGCATGTCGAAGGTCGACACGCCATCGACCGTCTGCAGGTAGTGGGTGATCTGCGACGACATCAGGAAGACTTTCAGGTCCTCGTCGGAAATCGCCGTCGGTTGCGGGAACTGGCCCAGCGGTACTTTGTAGTAGTCGCGGTTGGCCTTGATGATCGACTGGATGTAGTTGTGGTAGACCTTGTCTTTTCTCCAGCGATAGACCAGTTCGGCGGGCAGTTTCTTGGGGATGTAGCCCATGTGGTAGTCAGTGCCCGGGATCGCCGTGCTCTCCATCGAGATGGAGTCGCGGTTGTAGTGGCGATAGCCGAAGTAGCGAGGCAGCAGCCATTTCAGCTGCACCCACTTCCAGGCCAGGAAGCTGGCGCTGAGGTTGATCGCGTACAACGACAGCAGCAACGGTACGAACTTTACGTAATACAGGCCGATGTACACATGCTTCAATGGCTCGGCGCGGGTCTTGCTCATCAACAGGATCACCGGGCTGGCGGTGATGAAAAACGCCAGCAGGATAACTTCCAACATGCTTCACACTCCTTGTTCGATCGCTTTGTTCTTCTTGCGGCTTGCGCCGTAGCTGTACAGGCAGGCGCCTGTGAAAATCACGTTGACCACGCTCCAGGCGAGCGCGGCGTCAGGGCTGTACCAGGTCGTCAGGTCGAAGGCCGGCAGGTTCATCAGCGGGGTGTCGCCGGCGATGGTGCGCACGAACAGGTAGAAGCCGAAGGTGTAGGCGCGGGCCTGGAAGTACAGGTCGGAGCGGCGCAGGAGCAAGGCGTAGGCCACCGGCGCCAGCAACAGCGGCAGTGCGTAGCCGAAGGTGGTGATCCGCGCCGAGTACAGGAAGCACAGGTTCCAGGTGGTGTACAGGTAGGGCCAGTAGGCAGGGACGCGCACCACGAAATCCTGATGACGGCCAGAGATCTCCCAGTGCTGGCGCGAGTACGGCAGGCACAGGATCAGGCCCACGGCGGCGACGATATTGAGGACGTTGCCGGTTTGCCAGTCGATCACCGAGGCTTCGATGATGTTGAGCACGATCACCAGGTAGATGAGCTTGTAGATGAAACCTTCGATTTTCGGCCTGTACCTGGCGTAAGCCAGGAAGCACATGGGCAGCAGCACGCTGATGGTCTTGATGCGCATGAACAGGTTGGCGTTCGGCACCAGCAACGCCGGCAGCGACAGCACGAAGAAGGTCAGGCCCACCAGGCGGTAGCGCCTGAACAGCTCGGCGACCAGTAGAAAGACCGCGAAAAGAACCAGCATCAACAACAAGGTGTTCGGCATGAGGTGTTTCCCTACTCATTCATGGATCGACGTGGGGCAGGCGCGAATGGCGGGCACGGCAAAGCCTGCCGCGCGTGGCGCCAGGCCAGAGGCCCGGTGCCGTGGAGCAATGGACGGATTACGTGGGTGTGGTGTTTGCCAAGTGGGCCGCGACGCGGCCTGGCTCAGGCCTTGCCGAGCACGTGGGCCTCAGCCTCCAGCCATTTCCTGATGGCTTCGGGCATCGGCGCGGTAGTGGGTTCGACCTTGAGCTTTTCGGCGATCACTGCGTTGGCGACCAGGCCTTTGCGACCGACCCAGGCGCCCTTGGAATAACCCGTCACCACCACTTCACCGGCACGGTTGAAGAAGGTGTACTGGAAGTAGGTCCAGTTTTCGTCGAGACAGCAGATGCTGAACTCGGCGGTGTACTGCTCGAACATGGAAAGTTGCTTTTTATAGACGACCAGATTACCGCCGAGCATGGGCTTCCAACCCAACTTGAAGGCGGGAATGAGGATTTTCGCGCGCAGGCAAAGTTCCAGCATGAACAGATCGGTAATCGTCATGTAACGGCCGTTGTTCATGTGTTTATTGATGTCTATATCGTTCGGCCAGACCCGCAGCGTTCGCTGCAGCGTGTCGGTCAGGGCCATCGGCGGCTTGAAGAAACCGCGCAGAACAGCCAGCAACAGACGGATGTAGAGATTCATCCGGTTATCCCTCCCTAGGATTTTTATTATCGTTCCCTGCTCGATCACCCGTTGTTTTTTCGGGTGACCGCAAGCGGCGCGTTGCAGGCCTGCTTGTTAATTCCGGAGCGGGGCGAAAGCTAACAGCTTTCTCCAGAAGCAACCAGTGGCCACAACCTCATTTGAAGGGAAAAACGCAACTGAATAACCAGTCACGTTTGGACTTTATATCCGTTTGATGCTGAAACGTTTGTCCGTTACTGAAAAATATATTCGCGCGATTCGCCTTAGTCGTTGCACAGTGCCTCGCGCAGCGCTTCAGGTAGCGCAACCGGCTGTTTGCTCTCGGGGCAGACGCATACCTGGGTCATGCTGGCGCGGAAACATGCCTCGCCACTGGCTCCGACCCCTTCCACAGCGAAACTGAACGATGTGCGGCCGAGCGGCCCGCTGCTGACGTGCACGCGGATCAGGTCGTCCCAGGCCATCGGCGCCAGGAACTCGATGGACAATGCCCGTGCCGGCGGCATGACGCCCATGGCGAACAGCTTGCGCAGGCCTTCGCCGCCCAACTGGTGGGAAAGAAACTCATGGATAGCCTCGATGACGAAGTAACTGATACGCGGTGTGTAGACGATCCCGGCGGGGTCGCAATCGCCGAACAGGATCTTGCGGGTGGTGACGAAAGGCATGGGGTGAGTGCTCCGTGCAGTGGATGCCTGGCAGCCGATAGTAACCGTTCAGGGTCTCTTGGGGCTGGAGCGTTTGCTCGGCAGCCCCGCGCCTGTGAGCCTTGTGCCGAAAACGCGAAAGAACCGGCCAACTGCACTTTCCAATGCTGATGGCATAAGATGCTGCTGAATGGTTTCTCCCCCTTAAGGATGCCCGATGCTGACCGCCCTGCTGTTCGATCTCGATGGGACCCTCACCGATACCGACACCCTGCACTTGCAAGCCTTCCGCCAACTGCTGCACGACCACGATGGCCGCGAGCTGACCCAGGAGCAATTCAACACCCAGGTCAGCGGCCGCTCCAACGGCCTGCTGTTCGCCGAGCTGTTCCCCCAGGCTGATGCCGCCCACCGTCAGGCCCTGGCCGAGCGCAAGGAGGCGTTGTTCCGCGAACTGTCGCCAACCCTGACACCCATGCCCGGCCTGCTGCGCCTGCTGGCACATGCCGAGCGGCACGGCATCGGCATGTGCGTGGTGACCAACGCGCCGCGCCTGAACGCCGAGCACATGCTCGGGGCCATGGGCCTTGGCGAGCGTTTCGCTCATGTCCTGGTCGCCGATGAGCTGGCACGGCCCAAGCCCGATCCCCTGCCCTACCTCACCGGGCTGCAGTGCCTGCAGGCCCAGGCCGGCCAGGCGCTCGCCTTCGAGGACTCGCTGCCTGGCGTCAAGGCAGCTGTCGATGCAGGCATCTTCACCGTGGGCCTGGCCACTACCCAGCCGGCCGAACGACTGCTGGAAGCCGGAGCGCGGTTGGTGATCGAAGACTATGACGATCCGCGGTTGTGGGAAATCATTGCGCGGATGCAAGCCACGGCCTGAACGATTGGTGCTTCTGGCATCGCGCAATAGGTCGGGTTAAGTCCTGCAAGCGCTGTTGCTGTTGCTGTTGCTGTTGCTGTTGCTGTTGCTGTTGCTGTTGCTGTTGCTGTTGCTGTTGCTGTTGCTGTTGCTGTTGCTGTTGCTGTTGCTGTTGCTGTTGCTGTTGCTGTTGCTGTTGCTGATCAGAAGTCTATCCCCGAAGCCCGCTAGCGACAGCTGAGTCAGCCCAGGCGCCGCCCGTAACTTCGCGACTTCAGGAGGCCGAACGCAGGCCTTGCGGAGGGAGGTGACGGGCATGGATGCCCGTCAAGCGCTGCGCCCCAGGATGGGGCGTTCAGCGCGGTCCTCCCGGGAGCAAGGCCGGAGTGAGGGAACCCGGAGCGAAGCGGAGGGCCGGATGAATGGAGCGCAGCGTTTTTTGGTTACTTTTTGTCGCGTTTGACAAAAAGTGACTCGCCGTAATGGCGAAAAGGTGACTATGCGTCATTATAGCAAATGAATGCGCTTACAACTGTGAAAACCCACACCAATCGCATTTGACTTTGACTTTGACTTATACAGCGAGTGTTTTGAAAGTTATATGCGCATTCAGTTGCGATGGTGACGCATAATCACCTTTCCGCCCTTACGGCGGGTCCCTTTTTGAAGGATCAAAAAGGAACCAAAAAATCCTCGCTCCATTCATCCGGCCCCTACGCTTCGCTCCGGGGTCCCCTCACTCCGGCCTTGCTCCCGGGAGGACCGCGCTGAACGCCCCATCCTGGGGCGCAGCGCTTGACGGGCATCCATGCCCGTCACCTCCCTCCGCAAGACCTCCGTTCGGCCTCCTGAAGTCGCAATTTGTGTCGCTTGAACTATCGCGCGCTTAGAAGCAAAAGCAGAGCAAGAGCAAGAAGTACAAGCTTTTTTGTTTGACGCTTTAATATTGAAACTGCTGCTGCCAGCAAACTAATTTAACACCTCTGACACCTCACGCAAGCTAACTACATGACTCACCGCTTGCGCGCGCAAATACCGAAGGCGACATCGCCGATGTAGATATCCTGCGACTGTCGACGCTCGGCATCCAACCGCGCCTGCAGCGTGTCGATGCCCACCTGGCGCGCTGTGGCCACGCCATGGGCGATGATCCGCGGCAGACATGCGCGGATGATCTCCCCCAGCGGATAGGCATTGTCGGGCGTCTGCACCAGGCACTCGGCCCGCAGGTCCTCGACCATCAGCCCCGCCTCGCTGAATACACGGTGCAGGTTAAAGCCGATCTGCAGGTCGGCACCCTCATGGGCAAGCATGCGCCGCAACCATTGCTGGACCTTTAGGTGCAACGGGAATGACGCCTGGCTGGCCGGGGCCAGGCTGCCATCGTGCTCCTGGAAGATCATCAGCCCGCCAGGCAACAGGGGCCTGGCCAACGCGCGCAACGCCTTCACCGGGTCCGCCTGGTACATAAGTACCCGCCGCCCGACGATGGCGTCGAACAACCCTAGGGTCGCGGGCAACGCACACAGTTCGGCAGCCACGAACTCAGGTACCGCCGCCCCTTTGCGGCTTTCACGCTGACGCGCGATCTCCAGGGCCCCAGCCGCCCGGTCGATACCCACCACCGCGCCGTCGTCGCCTACCAGGCCGGCCAGCAGCCAGCTCACCTCGCCACTGCCGCAACCGACATCGAGCACGCGCATGCCGGGGCCGATACCCGCGTCAACCAGCAGGCGCGTGGTGAAATCCGCTTTCGCAAGTGCCATGCCATGCTCCTTCCCAGAGGCGCCAGTGTGCAGAGCAAAGGGGCACGCGCACAAGACTGACCTATGCTACAGCCACACTAGACCCCGAGCATTACCATGGTTACCGACCTATTGCTGGACAGCTGGCAGCACAACGCCCAGGCCTGGATCGAAGCCGTACGCTCCGGCGCCATCGAGTCCCGCCGCCAGGTCACCGATCAGGCGATACTCCTGGCCGTGCTCGGCCGCCAGCCCGGTCGGGTGCTGGATCTGGGCTGCGGCGAGGGTTGGCTGCTCCGTGCCCTGGCCGCAAGGGGCATCGATGCGGTCGGGGTGGATGGCGATGCGACCCTGGTCGCTGCCGCACGCGAAGCGGGTTCGGCGCAGGTCCACCTGGCCAGCTATGAACAAGTGATCGCAGGCGTGCCGGGCATCGGCCACGATCATGAGCTGATCTGCGCCAACTTCGCCCTGCTGCAGCAGGACATCATTCCCCTGCTCACTACCATGCGGGATCTGCTGCGGCCCGACGGCACGCTGCTGATCCAGACCCTGCACCCCTGGACGGCAGCCGCCGGCAACTACCAGGATGGCTGGCGCGAGGAGTCATTCGTCGGGTTCACCGGCGACTGGCGCCCGATGCCATGGTACTTCCGCACCCTCGGCAGCTGGCTGAAGGCGCTGGAGCTGGCGGGCTTCAACCTCGTCGAACTGCAGGAGCCACAACATCCGCAGAGCCAGGTGCCGCAATCCCTGCTGCTGGTCGCGCGTAAAACGGCCTGACCCCTGCGGCCTCTCGTCGCAGCCTTTTCCCTCTTGGCAAATCCTGTACAGGCCTTAAAATCCCGCCTCCTTTTCGCCCGTCGCCCCAACCGGTGGCAAGCCCCCGCAAAGATCGCGCCCGTGCCTCACACATCGCGCATGTGCCACAGGCTCAACCGCCCCGCCCGGCCTTCACCCAACAGGCCCTGCGGTTGACTCTTGCCAAGCTCGCATCCCGCCCAGGCCGCACTGTACGTCGCTGTCCGGAACGTGCAGCCGAAAAGGTGCTTTTGAGCTCTTTTCAACCTTGAGGTAACTATGTCTGTGCGTTTGCTGGCGATGGCGCTGGCACCCCTGCTCGGCCTGTTCATCATTGCCCTGGGCAATGGCGTGCTGTCTTCCCTGACCACCCTGCGCCTGGGCGCCGCCGGCGAATCGGCGACCATGATCGGCGTGGTGTCCTCGGCCTACTTCATCGGCCTGACCCTTGGCGCGATCTTCAACGACCGGCTGATCCTGCGCATCGGCCATATCCGCGCCTATAGCAGCTTCGCCGCCTTGATCGGCGCGACCATCCTGCTGCAAGGCCTGTTCTACGACACCACGTGGTGGTTCGTGCTGCGGCTGATCAACGGCTGGGCGGCGGTCGGCGTGTTTCTGGTTATCGAGAGCTGGCTGCTGCTGGCCGGTGACGCAAAGATCCGCGGGCGTCTGCTGGCGCTGTACATGATCGCCTTCTACGGTGCCGGGGTGATCGCCCAGGCCGCCTTGGGCGAGGTCACTGGCTGGGGCGAGACCGCGCCATTCATGGTCGCCGGCATGCTCGCCACGCTGTCGGTGCTGCCGATCGTGATCCTGCCACGGGTATCGCCACTGCTGGATCAGGTCGAGCCGCTCAAGCCCCGGCAACTGCTGGGCGTAGCGCCGACCGGGCTGGTCGGCTGCTTCGGCTCGGGGGTCGCCATCGCCGGCATCTATGCCTTGCTGCCGCTGTACCTGCAACGCATCGGCCTGGACGTCGGCGAGACCGGCGACATGATGGCCTGGGTGATCCTCGGCGCCATGCTGCTGCAGTACCCGGTCGGGCGCTGGTCCGACCGCAAGGATCGCCAGGACGTGCTGATCGCCCTGGCCGCCCTGTGTACCGTGCTGTCGGTATTGATCGTGCTGCTGCCAGCCGACACCGTGCTGCTGCCGGCGCTGCTGTTCCTGCTCGGCGGCGGCGTGTTCGCGCTGTACCCGGTGGCCGTCAGCAGCGCCGCCGACCGCGCCCCGGCCGACGCGCTGGTGCCGATGATCCAGGGGCTGCTGCTGATCAACTCGCTGGGCTCGGCCATGGCCCCGCTGGCCATTTCGCCGATGATGACCGCCTACGGCGAAGTCGGGCTGTTCTGGGCCTTTGCCGTGATCAACCTGGTCATGGTCGGGTTCTTCTTGTGGCGTCGCGGCAAGCGGCCGGCACCTGAACATCCAGCACCCTTCGCACCCACGGCGACCTTCTCGCCAACCGGCGCGGAACTGCGGGTGACCGAAGACCTGATGCACGCGGCGCAGGAGCATCCGACGCTGGAAGCGATGGATGCCATGCCCGGCCAACAGGCGCCTCGTCCTGATGCCCACTGACGCTTGACGCCAAGGACCGCCCGTCGCTTGACGGGCACCTAGGCGCTGCCGTGATAGCCCAACCATGACAGTCATCCGACAGGAGATTCATCATGGTCAATCCACGTCCCCTCGCCTTGCTGCTGGCCCTGATGCTGGGCAGCACCGCCACCCTCACCCTCGCGGCCACCGACATGAACGGCAGCGGCACGCACAAAGAGCACACTTCCGAGCAAGGCAAGACCGCCGGTGAAGGCAGCAGCGTCAACAGCCCCGGTGGCAAGGATAACGACAGCAGTGACACCGGTACCGACTCTGACGCCGCCGACGGTGCCGCTGGCGGCTCCAACAGTACCGGAGAAGCCACCGGCAGCGGCGCCGGGGCCTCTGGTGGCAGCGCCGAAGATCAGGACAGCCGGTGACCCGCGAAGCGCGGGCCTTCACCGCCAGTATCGGGGCTCGTCCACCACGCGCTGGTGCTCGGCGAACAACAGCGGCAGCTGCTCCTTGAGAAAGTCCAGCCAGGTGCGCACCTTGGCGTCCAGGTAATGCCGTGACGGATAGATCGCATAGATCTCGCGCTGGCGCAGCCGATGCGGCGCCAGCAAGCGGCACAGGCGCCCCTCCTGCATGGCCTGACTCGCCGAGTAGTACGGCAGCAGGCCGACCCCCATGCCCAGCTCGGTGGCCTTGAGCATGGCGTCCGCGACGTTGGTGAGGAAAGTGTCCTGGGGCACGATCACGCAATTGTCGGGGTGGCCTTCGAACGACCAGTCCTCCTCGAACAGCGGGTCGACGGTGCGCAGGCAGACGTGCCCGTGCAAATCCTCGGGGCGCTCGGGTACGCCGTGGCGGGCAAGGTAATCCGGGGAGGCGCACAGGATGCTGTGGATGCTGCCCAGCGGGATGGCGATCAGTTGCGAGTCCGGCAGGCCCTGGCCGATGGTGATCACCACGTCATGCCCCTCGGCCAGCGGGTCGGGGTTGCGCTGCGACAGGGTCAGTTCCATCACCACTTCCGGGCAGGTCGCGTTATAGCGCGCCACCAGCGGCATCATCAACAGCCCCAGGCCATGGGTGCAGTGGAAACGCAGGCGGCCACGGGGCGTGAGGTGGGCGCCGCGGGCCTCGTCCACCGCCTCCTCGGTGAGCAGCATGATCTGCCGGGTGCGCTCGAGAAAGCGCTCGCCCGCCTCGCTCATGCGCAGGCGCCGAGTGGTGCGATGCAGCAGGCGGGTCTGCAGCTGGTTCTCGAGCTCGGCGACGATCCGCGACACCTGCGCGGCGGAAATATCCAGGGCCTGGGCCGCCCCGGCGAAACTGCCGCACTCCACTACCCGGGCGAAGGTTCGCATCGCATGCAGCATGTCCATGGGCAGGAACTCTCATTCATACATGAAAGGCAGGAATCTATCACGGGATAGCCCATTTATTGTGAAACACAAATGAATGGATCATTAGCTATCCGCAATAAATGAGGTACCTGTCATGAAACGTTCGATTGCCCTGCTAGCCCTCAGCGCCACCCTTGCCTCGTTCGGCGCTTTCGCCGACAACAGCCCCAGCACCTACGAATACGGCATGCCGCTGGACATCGCCAAAGTCATTTCGATCACTCCGGCCAGCAACGACGCCGATTGCCAGGTCGGCACCGCGCACATGGTCTACGTCGACCACCAGGGCCAGACCCGCGAAGTCGACTACCGCCAGATGGGCAACTGCTCGCAGCTGTAACCCCTTGGCAAAAATACCAGCCATCTTGCTGAAAGTGCATTTGCCCGCCTGACACGGCGCCGCATGATCTGCCGGGACAACAACAAGAACGTCCCGGACCATGAATACAATCGATACCTCCACGGCCCCATCCGTGCGCGCCTGCGACGCTACCCACGCCCGCATCACCTGGCGGCTGATGCCGCTGCTGCTGGTGTGCTACCTGTTCGCCCACCTGGACCGCATCAACATCGGCTTCGCCAAGATGCAGATGAGCGCCGACCTGGGTTTTTCCGACACCGTCTACGGCCTGGGTGCCGGCCTGTTCTTCATTGCCTATGCGCTGTTCGGCGTGCCCAGCAACCTGGCCCTGGAGCGGGTCGGCCCGCGGCGCTGGATCGCCACCCTGATGGTGGTCTGGGGATTGTTGTCGACCGGCATGATGTGGGTGCAGGACGCCGCCGGGTTCTATGCCTTGCGCTTTCTGCTGGGCGTGGCCGAGGCCGGTTTCTTCCCCGGCATCCTCGTGGTGCTCAATCGCTGGTATCCGGCCCGGCGCCGCGCCCAGATCACGGCGTTGTTCGCCATCGCCGTGCCCTTGGCCGGAGTGGTCGGCGGGCCGTTGTCCGGCGGCATCCTGCAGGCATTTCACGATCAGGGCGGCATGAGGGGCTGGCAGTGGATGTTCCTGATCGAGGGGCTGCCGGTGGTGTTGCTCGGGCTGGTGGTGCTCAAGGCCCTGCCGGACAGTTTTGAGCAGGTGGCTTGGCTCACCGCCGATCAGAAGCATGCAATGCGCGAGGAAATGGCCCGCGAGGAGCGGCACAAGCCGATCGACTCGATGCGCGGGCTGCTGGGCGACGCCCATGTCTGGTTGCTGGTGGCGATCTATTTTGCGGTGATGCTGGCAGTCAATACCCTGGCCTTCTGGATGCCCAGCCTGATCCACGGCGCCGGAATCGGCAGCGATGGCCAGGTCGGCCTGCTCAGCGCCATCCCTTATCTGGCCGGTTGTCTGTTCATGCTCGGCTGCGGACGCTCGTCCGACCGCCACAGCGAACGCCGCTGGCACCTGTGCGGACCGCTACTGATGGCCGCCGCCGGCATCGCCCTGGCCGGCTGGGCGCCGGACGATGCCTGGCTGGTGATGAGCGGGCTGGTGGTCGCGGGTATGGGCGCCAGCGCCGCGCTGCCGATGTTCTGGCAATTGCCGCCGGCCTTCCTGGCGGGCGGCACCCAGGCCGCCGGCATCGCCATGATCAGCTCGTTCGGCAGTATCGCCTCGTTCGCCGCGCCTTATCTGATCGGCTGGATGCGCGACAGCACCGCCAGCCCTGGCCTGGCCTTGCAGGTACTGGCCGTGGCCATCGTACTGGGCGCCGTGCTGGTAATGAAGGTGCCAGCCAACGTGGTCAACCCAAGGTGAGGCGCTTCACGCCAGCAACTGGGTAATCCACTGCGCCTGACGGGTGATATCGCGCACCTTTTCCTCGGGCACTGGCTGGCGCGCCCGGGCGAAGTTGGCCAGGGTCTGGTGTTTCTGGCGCAGCATGCGTTGCCACTTGAACAGGAACGCCGGGCTGCGCGCCTGCATCAGCAGCGGGCCGAAGTACAGCTGCTCGGCGCTGTAGCTGACCGACTCGGCACGTTCGGCGACGATGATTTCGTAGTCGAAACGGTTTTCCCGCAGCACTTCCTCACAGACGATCCGATAGCCGTTGTCCATCAGCCAATGGCGCAGCGCCGGTTCACCGCCGTTGGGTTGCAGGACCAACCGCTCATGGCCGCCCAGGTGCTGCTTGCCGGCCTCGAGGATGTCGCGGATGGTCTCGCCGCCCATGCCGCAGATACTGACTGCGGTGATGCCATCATTTGGCTCGATGGCTGCCAGGCCACTGGCATGGCGCACGGTGATGCGGTCTTCCAGGCCGTTGTCGCGCACGGTGCGCTGCGCGGCCTGGTACGGCGTCAGCGCCACTTCGCCGGCCACGGCCGCGACAATCGCGCCCCGACGTGCCAGCGCCACCGGCAGGTAGCCATGGTCCGAGCCGATATCGGCCAGCCGCGCACCCGCCGGCACATGGGCTGCCACGCGCTCCAGGCGCATGGACAATGTGTGTTCGTTCAACGCAAGCCTCTTTTCACGACCAGGGCCCGACGCCTGTGGCCGGGTGGGGCGCGATTCTGCCGGTCCCGGCCAGGTATTTCAAATGCCCGCGGCCGACCGCCCTGCCTCGACCTGCCCTGCCCGCTCGCGTAGGCTTGGCGGTTTCCTTCCGTTGCAAGGCGAAACCCCATGGCACACAGCGACATCATCTACACCCCCGACCCGGACGCCGACTCGATCTCCTCGGATGTTGCCGAATACAACGGCATCCTGGTCAGCACCCAGATCCCCGTGCAGGCCGACGGCAGCCTCGAGCTGGGCGACATCACCACCCAGTGCGAATGCACCCTGCAGGCTTTGAAAGTTGCCCTGGAGCGCGCCGGCAGCTCGATGGACCGCGTGTTGCACCTGACCATCTACCTGACTGACATGGCCGACCGGGCGGCGTTCAACGAGGTGTACCAGCGGTTCTTCAGCAAGCCATGGCCGGTGCGTGCGGCGGTGGGCGTGGCTTCGCTGGCGTTCGAGGGGATGCGTGTGGAAGTGACGGCGATGGCGGCCCGAGCCTAAGCCGAACAATGCGAGCGGGGCCACGCCGTCCATCTGACGCTTCCGTGGACCCGCTGGCAAAACGAAACGCTAGACATTTGACTCAGCTTCTCCCCCCGGCGGCAGCCTCCTTATCGCATCCATCCTTTGCCCTACCCCTCCGCCATCCTGAGCTCGCAACTGTTCGAGCGTCCGCGCGGCGGAACCATCCCTGACCTGAGCAAGGGTCGCGCCGTTGGCTGTGACCGCCCGTGCGATGTTTCTTGCCGCGTCGTGTAACTCTTTCCACTCGGACAGCATCCCGGTCACCTTGCCACTCGTGTAGGTCGACACAACGGTCAACCATACGTTGATATCCGTGTGGGTCTGGCTGGGTTCAGGTTGCCACTTGTTGACCAGGCCTGATATGCCTGTGACCGTACTCATCACGCCCGAGCCCGCAGCCGTCAGGTACTCCATGACCGATGGCGTGCGTGGCAGCCGACCATGATCTTCACCAGCAAGATACGGCCTGGCCTTTCGGACATAGAACTCGGTACCAAGCATGTACTTCAGCAAGGCGCCATCCTGCAAGACCAATGCACCGGCGGCCATGGCAGCGTCATTGATCATCGAAGTCGGGCTGACGGCGGAAGGGCCCGGAGCGATGGTGCTGGATGACTGCCTTGGCTGCCTGATCCTGCCATTCGGATCAGTGAAATTAACGGGGTCCCCCTGGCAGTATGCGTAGGCATTTACCCCTCCCGCCCCGAATGGACTCAGCCGATCAGGCGAATGGAACCTCATCAAGCTGGGACTGAACGTGCGATACCCCTTGCCCAACGCGTAATTACCCGTCGCTGGGTCGCGTAGCTGACCACAGTAGGCCAGCGAAGGTGACACCGCATCTGCAAGCCCACCATAGGGTGAATAAGCCCGTTTAAAGCCCGAACCAGCGAGTAGCGAGTGCTGCCTATCGATCATCGCCAGGTAGGTGGACTCCATGTATTTGCCTTCGCCAGTCATGCGCTGGAAGGACATTAACACCCGCTGAAGCTAGCCAGAACTGACAAAATTGCCAGGTCCTATTAGACCGTAACCTGCCCGCGCGGAACGAGTTCATCGGTTATGGATGCCCCCGCCCCGATTCACCGCTACAATGCCCGCCTTACCGTGACAGCCCGAACCTATAACGACATGTCCCTTCCAAAGCACCACCTGGAACTGCTCAGCCCTGCCCGTGACGTGAGCATCGCCCGCGAGGCGATCCTGCACGGCGCCGACGCCATCTACATCGGCGGCCCAAGCTTCGGCGCACGCCACAACGCCTGCAACGAGGTCAGCGAAATCGCCGAACTGGTCGAGTTCGCCCGGCGCTACCATGCCCGCGTGTTCACCACCATCAACACCATCCTCCACGACAACGAGCTGGAGCCTGCGCGCAAGCTGATCCACCAGCTGTACGACGCCGGTGTCGATGCGCTGATCGTGCAGGACCTGGGGGTGATGGAGCTGGATATCCCGCCGATCGAGCTGCATGCCAGCACCCAGACCGATATCCGCACCCTGGAGCGGGCCAAGTTCCTCGACCAGGCCGGCTTCTCCCAGCTGGTGCTGGCCCGCGAGCTCAACCTGCAGCAGATCCGCAGCATCGCCGCCGAGACCGACGCAGCCATCGAGTTCTTCATCCATGGCGCGCTGTGCGTGGCCTTCTCCGGCCAATGCAACATCTCCCACGCCCAGACCGGGCGCAGTGCGAATCGCGGCGACTGCTCCCAGGCCTGCCGCCTGCCGTACACCCTCAAGGACGACCAGGGCCGCGTGGTAGCCTTCGAGAAGCACCTGCTGTCGATGAAGGACAACAACCAGACCGCCAACCTGCGCGACCTGGTCGATGCTGGCGTGCGCTCGTTCAAGATCGAGGGCCGTTACAAGGACATGGGCTATGTGAAGAACATCACGGCCCACTACCGAAAGGAGCTCGACGCCATCCTCGAGGACCGCCCTGAGCTGGCTCGCGCCTCCAGTGGCCGCACCGAACACTTCTTCGTGCCGGACCCGGACAAGACCTTCCACCGTGGCAGCACCGACTACTTTGTCAGCGACCGCAAGATCGACATCGGCGCCTTCGACTCCCCAACCTTCACTGGCCTGCCAGTGGGCGTGGTCGAAAAAGTCGGCAAGCGCGACCTGCTGGTGGCTACCGATGTACCGCTGACCAACGGCGACGGCCTCAATGTGCTGGTCAAGCGTGAAGTCGTGGGCTTCCGCGCCAACATCGCCGAGCTGAAAAGCGAATCCGAGGAGGACGGCCAGAAGCGCTACCGCTACCGCGTCGAGCCCAACGAGATGCCCGAGGGCCTGTACAAGCTACGCCCCAACCATCCGCTTTCGCGCAACCTCGACCACAACTGGCAACAGGCGCTGCAGCGTACGTCGTCCGAGCGCCGGGTGGCTGTAGAATGGCATGCCGTGCTGCGTGAACAGCGCTTGCTGCTGACTCTCGGCAGCGAGGAAGGCGTCAGCGTGCAGGTCGCCCTGGACGGCCCGTTCGGCGCCGCCAACAAGCCGGAACAGGCGCTCGAGCAACTGCACGACCTGCTCGGCCAGTTGGGCACCACGATGTACCACGCCGACGCTATCGAACTCGATGCGCCCCAGGCGTTCTTCATCCCCAACTCGCAGCTCAAGGCACTGCGCCGCGAGGCCATCGACGCGCTGACCGAAGCACGGATCAAGGCCCACCCGCGTGGCGGCCGCAAGGCCGAGACCACGCCACCGCCGGTGTATCCCGAGTCGCACCTGTCATTCCTGGCCAACGTGTACAACCAGAAGGCCCGCGACTTCTACCATCGCCATGGTGTGCAACTCATCGATGCGGCGTACGAGGCCCATGAAGAGCACGGCGAAGTGCCGGTGATGATCACCAAGCACTGCCTGCGCTTCTCCTTCAACCTGTGCCCCAAGCAAGCCAAGGGTGTGACCGGCGTGCGCACCAAGGTAGCGCCGATGCAACTGATCCAGGGCGATGAAGTGCTCACCCTGAAGTTCGACTGCAAACCCTGCGAGATGCATGTGATCGGCAAGATGAAGAGCCATATCATCGACCTGCCGACCCCAGGCAGCGCGGTGGCCCAGGTGGTCGGGCACATCAGCCCGGAAGACCTGCTCAAGACCATCCCGCGCGCGCCGCATTGAGGCATGACCCGTCGTCGCTCCAGCGGACTTCACCGGCGGCGGGTCTAGACTGAACAGGGGGCTGCCACACGTGGAGGTGTGAGATGAGCCAGTTCAAGCGATTGTTGGTCATGCTCGGCCCGCAGATGCGCCACACGCCTGCCCTGCAGCGCGCCGCGGCGCTGGCCGAATCCAGCGGGGCCCTGCTGGACCTCAATGTCTTCGTCGACGATGTCGACACCTTCGGCCTGATGAGCGACAGCCGCGAGCGCGAACGCCTGCTAGAGGACAACCGCCAATGGCTGGCCGACGAGGCCGAGCAACTGCGCAATGCCGGCCTGGATGTTTCGACCGAACTGCTGCTGACCCGTGACCCGCTGGGCAGCGTGCTGGAGCAGGTCGAACGACTGGGCTGCGACCTGCTGGTCAAGGACGTGCAGCACGAACCCATCCTCAAGCGCCTGCTGGTCACTCCGCTGGACTGGCAACTGCTCAAGGACAGCCCGGTGGCGGTGCACCTGGTCAGCGACATCCGCCTGCCCCTGCCCCGACAGATCGCCGCCGCGGTCGACCTCAACAGCCATGGCGCCGGCGAGCACCTGGACGAGGCGGTGATCCGCAGCGCCCATGCCCTGGCCCTGCAGTGCAACGCCGAACTGCACCTGTTGCATGTGTGTGATGCGGCCAGGACCCATATCGCCGACTTCGGCGCCGGTACCGTGACCATGCCCGGCTTCGATAACAGCGTGCGCACGGCCCAGCGCACGGCGTTCAACCGCCTGGGCGACCACTACCAGATCGACCTCGAGCGCCGCCACTTCCTCGAAGGGCCGGCAGTCAAGGCGATCACCCAATACATCGCCGCTCACCGGGTAGATGTGATCGTCATGGGCAATCACCGACACGATGCGTTGCAGGCGTTTCTCGGCGGCACCACGGCGCATGTGCTGGAGCATCCGCTATGTAATGTGCTGGCGATCAAGGCGGTACGCTGAATGCCATCGAGGGACAAGCCCACTCCCGCAGTGCGGGAGCAGACCTGCCCCTCGATCGGTAGCTTGCGTGGACTCAGAACGCCTTGCTGTAGAACAGCGAGTACGACTCGATCCCGTCGTTAGGCTGCTTCAGCCCGGCATTGGAGTAGTGCATGGCGCGGATGCCGATCTTCTGCTCCGCCGGCAGCTTCAGGCCGAAACCTATCCGGTCTTCGAAGTTCACCGACGAGCCCAGGCGCTGGTCGCCCACGTCGGTCTTGGAGAACGCCGCCAGGCCGATACCCGCTTCGATGAACGGGGTGTAGGTAAAGCCACTGAATTCATAGACGAACACCGGGCTGATCGACAGCGAGTGAGCCCCGCTGGCCTCGCCGCCTTCCCAGTAGGTGTAGGCCGCATCCCAGTATCCGGTCAGATGGCCGGTACCGCTCTCAAGCCATTTCTTGTCCCAGTCGAAGGACAGGCCGATGCGGTAGGTCATGTCGCCTTGGCCAGTAGCACCCACGGCAGCGGACACTTGCGCGGCCTGGGCCAGGTTGGCTCCGGCGAACGCCAGCACGGCCGCGGCCAACGTTGTGGCGAGACGGGTTTTCATCGATGACTTTCTCCTGATGGTCTTCACGGGCAGGGCCGCGAAATGCGCGTCCCTGCGTCAATGGAGGCTACGCCCCTCGTTCTTCCTGCGTTGGCAACCCCAGACTGTGGAAGGGTTACAAGCGGTAATACTTCTTTGATTATTGTCAGAATGTACTGATAGTGGGAAGTGATTTGCCACTATTGGTTAAGGACACTGCGCTCCATCCAAGGGTTCAGTTGTATTGCGCCTCTTCGTGCTCGCAGATAAGACTACTGCGCCTATCAGATCGAGCGGCGCTCGATCTGATAGGCGCTGCAAAACCAAGCGCGGCCCCTTGGCGGCCCTCACTCGGTCGATCGTCTCGCGCCCAAGAGACTTTGACCGGACTGGCCCTCAGCGCCAGTTGAGATCGACCCGCGCTGGCGCCTTGCCGTCCACCGTCACCTGCTGCTGCACCGTCTGGCCCTCGGCATTGCCGACCACGCGGTAGTGCCCAGGGGGCAATTGCACGAAGATCAACGGGCCGACGTCCTGCAACGCCAGTACCGACTGGCCCTGGGCCGATTGGATATCCACTGCGGCGCCACTCTGGAACTTGCCTTCGGCACCGGTCGAGAGGGTGATGTGCAGGTCGTAGCCGGGTGTGCGGCGCAGGGCATCGGCTTCATCCTGGCCGATACCGCCCTGCAGGTAGCGGATGCCGTTCTGTTCCTGGGGCTGCAATTGCACGCCCTGCGGATCGATGGGAGTGTTCAGGTCGGTGGCCGCCGCGAGGTTCCAAGGCATGGCCAATGCCAGCAACAGCGCGGCGCAAAGGCCGTAATGATGAGTGTGCATGATGCATTCCTCCCAGGGAGGGATGGTCTACACAGTTTGGAGGGTTTTCCGGGGCTCGGGTTCGCCTGTCGACGCACCGTTAGTCCGCGTGGTGCTGCGCTTCAAGCCGAGGGCAGTTCACGACGCTCTTCGAGCAACTTGATGAACATGCTCAAGCTGCGCGACACCGTGCCCCGCCGCCACACCAGCCAGGTCTTCAGGTAGCGGAAGTCCTCGGCCATCGGCCAGGCGCTGACCGTGCTGCACCCCGGCATGTTGTCGAGCATGCTGCGCGGCATCATCGCCAGGCCTGCGCCTGCGCTGACGCAGGCGAGCATGCCGTGGTACGACTCCATCTCGTGGATCTTGCCCGGCACCGCCTGGTCATGGACGAACCAGCTTTCGAAATGGTGGCGGTACGAGCAGTTGGCGCGAAAGGCGTAGATGCTCGAGCCGTTGACATCGCGGGCACGGGTCACGGGCGGGTGGTTGAGCGGTGCGATGACCATCATCTCCTCCTCGAACACCGGCATGCCTTCCAGCGTCGGGTGCAGCACCGGTCCATCGACGAAAGCCGCCACCAGGCGCCCGGACAACACCCCTTCGAGCATGGTCCCCGACGGCCCGGTGGACAGGTCCAGGTCGACCTTCGGGTAGCGCTGGTTGTAAGCCGCCAACAAGGCCGGGATGCGCACCGCGGCGGTGCTTTCCAGCGAACCCAGGGCAAAAGTGCCCTGCGGGTCCTCCCCCGCCACGGTCAGGCGCGCCTCGTGTACCAGGTCGAGAATGCGCCGGGTGTACTCGAGGAAGTTCCAGCCGGCCGGCGACAGGCGCAGGCGGCTCTTCTCGCGGATGAACAGCTCGACGCCCAGGTCCTCCTCCAGTTGCTTGATGCGGGTGGTCAGGTTCGACGGCACCCGATGGATCTGCTGGGCGGCGGCGCTGATGCTGCCGTGCTCGGCCACGGCCTTGAACATCTCGAGTTGCACCAGGTCCACGGTCATTCTCCAAACGTGAATGTTTCGCTCATTATTATTCAGTTTTCATTAAAGTGCGCCACCACTAGTCTGCGCTCACCCCATCAGAACAATGAGAGTCCTGCCATGAGCGAGATCAGCAGCCTGACCCACGCCATCTCCGTCGACCCCTACAGCGGCGAACGGATCGGCCATTACGCCTTCGACACCGACGCCGCACTGGACGCGGCGCTGCAACGCGCCAAGGCAGGCTACAGCCAGTGGCGCCAAGTGTCGCTGGGTCAGCGCAGCGAGTACCTGGTCGCGCTCGGGCAGGCCCTGCAGGCCAACGCCGAGGCCTTTGCGCAGATGATCGCCCGCGAGATCGGCAAGCCGATCAGCCAGGCCCGCGGTGAAGTCAGCAAGTGTGTCGGCCTGTGCCAGTGGTACGCCGAACACGGCCCGGCCATGCTGGCGCCGGAGCCGACCCAGATCGAAAAGGCCCGTATCGAATACCGCCCGCTGGGCCCGATCCTCGCCGTGATGCCGTGGAACTTCCCGGTCTGGCAAGTGCTGCGCGGCGCGGTGCCGGCGCTGCTGGCGGGCAACACCTACGTGCTCAAGCACGCGCCCAACGTGATGGGCAGCGCCTACCTGCTGGCCGACCTGTTCAAACGCGCCGGCCTGCCTGAGGGCGTGTTCGAGGTGCTCAATGTCACCCCGGACGGCGTCACCCGCGCCATCAACGACCCGCGCATCGCCGCCATCACCCTGACCGGCAGCGTGCGCGCCGGCATGGCCATCGGTGCGCAAGCCGGCGCCGCGCTGAAGAAGTGCGTGCTGGAGCTGGGCGGCTCCGATCCGTTCATCGTACTGGCCGATGCCGACCTCGATGCCGCGGTGAAGGCCGCCGTGATCGGCCGCTACCAGAACACCGGCCAGGTCTGCGCTGCCGCCAAGCGCCTGATTGTCGAAGAAAGCATTGTCGAGGCGTTCACCCACAAGTTCGTCGAAGCCACCCGTGCGCTGACCGTCGGCAATCCGCTGGACGACGCCACCTACATCGGCCCGATGGCCCGCTACGACCTGCGCGATGAACTCGACGGGCAGGTCCAGGCGACCCTCGCCGAAGGCGCCACCCTGCTGCTGGGGGGCAACAAGGTCGAAGGCGTGGCCAACTTCTACGAGCCGACCGTGTTCGCCAACGTCACCCCGGACATGACAGCGTTCAAACAGGAGCTGTTCGGCCCGGTGGCGGCGATCATCAGCGCCCGTGACGCCGACCACGCCGTGGCGCTGGCCAACGACAGCGAATTCGGCCTGGCCGCGACCATCTACACCGCCGACTATGCCTTGGCCGAGCGCATGACCGCCGCGCTGGACACCGGCGGCGTGTTCATCAACGGCTACTGCGCATCCGACCCCCGTGTGGCGTTCGGTGGCGTGAAGAAAAGTGGCTTTGGCCGCGAGCTGTCGCACTTCGGCGTGCGCGAGTTCACCAATGCCCAGACGGTATGGCTGGATCGCAACTGATCCTCGTGTCCTGACACCCCGTTGCGGGAGCGGCTTCAGCCGCTCCCGCGCATGACATTGTCGCCAGGCCATGCGCAACTGGGCCGCAAATCTGCCCGATCCTGTATCTTGAATCCCCTCCCCGAGCACGAATAATCGAGCACCTCCCCAGCGAACCGGAGGTACCGATGAGCCTGCAACCCGACACCCGTCGCCTGACCGTCCCTGAACTGGCCGCCATGAAGGGCCGGCAGAAGATTGTCGCCCTCACCGCCTACAGCACGCCGATCGCTCGCCTGATCGACCCCTTGGTGGACTTCATCCTGGTGGGTGACTCGACCGCGATGGTCGCCTACGGCCGGCGCTCGACCCTGACCATGCGCCTGGACGAAACCATCAGCCACACCCGCGCCGTGGTCGACTGCACCCAGCACGCCTGCGTGATCGCCGACATGCCGTTCGGCAGTTACCAGGAGTCCCCAGAACAGGCACTGCGCAGTTGCGCCAGGGTGCTGGCCGAAACCGGCTGCGACGCGGTGAAGCTGGAAAGCAACCGCGTACTGGCCGCCACGGTGGCGTTCTTGGTCGAGCGGGGTATTCCGGTGATGGCCCACGTCGGCCTGATGCCGCAGTTCGTCAATGTCCTGGGCGGCTACAAGGCACAGGGGCTCACCGAGGAAAGCGCCGCGACCATCCATGCCGATGCCCTTGCCAACCTGGCCGCCGGCGCATTCAGCTTGCTGCTCGAGGGTGTGGCCGAGCCGCTGGCCCGACGCATCAGCGAAGAAAGCCGGCAGCCATGCATCGGCATCGGCGCCTCCCCGGCCTGCGACGGCCAGATCCTGGTCACCGAGGACCTGCTCGGGCTGAGCGGGCCGCGCAAGGCAAAGTTCGTCAAGCAATACGCCGACGTGTCGGCAGTCATCCGCGTGGCCTGCGCCCGCTATGCCAACGAAGTGCGTCAAGGTGAATTCCCTGAACGCGAACATTGCTACGGCAGCTGAGGCGCCTGGCGGATGGTCCGGGCCAGCTTGACCAGCGCAGCTTCGATGTCCAGCTGCCAATCGACGGTAAAGCTCAGGCGCAGATGATCGCGCCAGTATCCGGCCTGGCTGAACAACGCCCCCGGCACGATCACCACGCCCTGATCCAGCAACTGCTCGCACACGGCCTGCATGTCCACAGGGCGCACCGCCTGCAGCCAGAACGTGGCGCCCGCCACGGGCATCGTCAGGTGCAGGCAGTCGGCGGCATGGCGCTCAAGCAACTGCGCCATGCGCTGCCGGCTGCGTGCCAGATGCCGAATCAGCTGGCCCTGGTGCCGAGCCAGGCGTCCGGAGCTCAACAAACGGGCAACGGCCTGTTGCCGATAGCTCGGCAGGCGAAAGCCCTGGGCGAGAAAGGCTTGAGCCAGGCTCGGCGTCGCGCCACGACACAACAGGTAGCCGAACGGCGCCTCTGCGCCGATGCACTTGTCGAAGCCGGCCAGCACCAGCAAGCGCTCTGGGTCGGCATGGTCACGGTAGCGCTGGCCCGTCGCAGCCTCGCACAGCGCACCATAACTGTCGTTTTCGATCAGCCATGCCTGGTGCTCGGCCAACAGGGCACACAGGTGCTGTTTATCCTGAATCGGCATCACGCCGCCCTGGGGTATGTTGACGGTCGAGGACAGTACCGCTGCCCTGATCGGCTTTTCGCTGAATACTCGCGTCAGGGCCTGCAGATCGAAACGGCCGTCCGTGCCGAGCGGCGCCTCGACGACCTGCATCCCCGCCGCCTGCAGCAGCCGCAGGACCAGCCAGGAGCAAGGCGACTCGACCAGCACCCAGGCGCCCGGTGGCAGCAGTGTGCGCAGCGCAAGCTCGAACACGCTGCGCCAATCGGCGCCGACGAACACCTGGTCGGCCTGCCAGTGATCATCCACGCCGCGGCTGTAGGGCCTCGCGCAGCGCCGGCTCGCCAAAAGGGGCGAATGGTGGTGCGTCGGCACGGGGCAACTGGCGCAGCAGCTCGCGTTCGACACTCAGCAACGGTCCCTCCAGGGACGCCAGCATGGTCGGTGAGTCGCTGCTCAGGGCCAGCATCCCCGGTTGCCGGGCGCAGGCATACAGACGGTCGATCAGGCTGAGCGCAGGCGGCAATCGCGACGAGGCTGCCCCGGCCACGCTGAAGTAACCGACCTTGGGCCGTGCCTGGATCCGCCCCTGGGCTTCGAGCAGGGCGAAAGCCTGTTTGCTGGACGACAGCGAAACGTTCAAGTGCCGGGCGACATCGCGCAGCGAGGGCAACCGATGCGCCAGCTCCGGTGCGCGAGCGTCGAGCCAGGCGCTCAGGTAGCGGTGGACTTTCTGGTAGGTGAAACGGGGCGTCTGCGCGGTATCCATACCGGTCCTCCCAAAAGCGGCCGGAGGCACCCTAGCAAAGTTTTCCGTACTGTCCTAGCTTGCCCGCCGCCGCTTGAGCGTCTCGCTCGGCAGTTCGCGAAACAGCTGCCGGTAGCTTTCGGAAAACCGCCCCAGGTGCCAGAACGACCAGCGCATCGCCACCTCGGCCACGGTTGCGTCGCCCACCAGCAGGTCACGCCGCGCGCCGTTCAGGCGACGCAGGCGCAACCAATGCGCCGGTGGCAGGTTGGTGAAACCCTTGAAGGCTTGCTGTAACTGGCGCACGGAAACCCCGGCGACCTTGGCCAGCTGCAGCAGGTTGAGGGTTTCGTCAGGGCAGTCGGCGGCCCACTCGCTGACCCGACGCATGATCGCCCGCTCCTCGTCGCGCCGCCCCAGCGCATCCCCCTGCAGATGCTGCCCGGCGTTGTCGAGGATGAACAGGCAGTCCTCCAGCAACTGCTCGCGCAACGCCCCGCCCTCCAGCGGGCAATCGGCCTGGCCCAGCTGGGTGAGCGTGGCGCTCAGCCAGTTGCCGAACAAGGCGTTCTGCTGGCAGATCAACGGCACCATGAACAAGCCGCGAAGGCGTTCCAGGTCGAGGCCGTGGCTGGCCAAGAACGGCTGCTCGAACACCACCGCCACCTCCTGGTAGTTCTCCGGGGTGATCCAGATATTGCGACTGTCTTCATTGAGCAGGTAGAGGCTGTTTTCGCTGCGGTCGAAGCAGAACGCCAAGGCGCCGCTGGGGGCGCGAAAGAACTGCTCGACCCGAGTATTCAGGCGCTCTTCGTACACCTCCACGCCATCAAGGCCCAGCCAGCGCAACTGACCGTTGAAATGCCCGGGGGACATCTGCCGGTATTGCTGCTGCCAGCCGGGGGTGGCGCGGGTCTGTTCGGTCACATCGGTGGTGCGGTAATCCTGGACCTGCAAGGCGGTTGGCGTTGTCACGCGCTGTCCTAGTTGCACTCTTTTGGTGCATTGGTTGCCGAAGAAAGTGGATAGATCGCCCTGGGGGGCAGCGACCAAGATAGTCCTCAGCGTCACCTGTGGGAAGTGCCCCTCGGCACCGAACGCCTTGCGTCCCACCACAACTACCCAACCAAGAGGTTTGTATGAACGCCCCCTTCGATCAGCTGTCCACCTGGCTGAAAGAACACCGGATCACCGAAGTCGAATGCGTGATCAGCGACCTGACCGGCATCGCCCGCGGCAAGATCGCCCCGACCGCCAAGTTCCTCCACGAGCGCGGCATGCGTCTGCCCGAAAGCGTGCTGCTGCAGACCGTCACTGGCGACTATGTCGATGACGACATCTACTACAGCTTGCTCGACGCCGCCGACATCGACATGGTCTGCCGCCCCGACCCCACGGCGGTGTACCAGATCCCCTGGGCCATCGAACCGACCGCGATCGTCATCCACGACACCTTCGACAAGCAAGGCAACCCCATCGAGCTGTCGCCGCGCAACGTGCTGAAGAAAGTGCTCAAGCTGTATGCCGACAAGGGTTGGCAGCCGATCGTCGCGCCGGAGATGGAGTTCTACCTCACCCAACGCTGCGAGGACCCTGACCTGCCGCTGCAAGTGCCGCTGGGCCGCTCGGGCCGCGCCGAAAGTGGCCGTCAGTCGTTTTCCATCGATGCCGCCAACGAATTCGACCCGCTGTTCGAGGACGTCTACGACTGGTGCGAAATCCAGGGCCTGGACCTCGACACGCTGATCCATGAAGACGGCCCGGCGCAGATGGAGATCAACTTCCGCCACGGCGACGCCCTGGACCTGGCCGACCAGATCACCGTATTCAAGCGCACGATGCGCGAGGCGGCGCTCAAGCACAACGTCACCGCCACCTTCATGGCCAAGCCGATCACCGACGAGCCGGGCAGCGCCATGCACCTGCACCAGAGCGTGGTCGACATCGCCACCGGCAAGCCGATCTTCGCCAATGACGACGGCAGCATGAGCGAGCTGTTCCTGCACCATATCGGTGGCCTGCAGAAGTACATCCCCAAGCTGCTGCCGATGTTCGCGCCGAACGTCAACTCGTTCCGCCGCTTCCTGCCCGACACCTCGGCGCCGGTGAACGTCGAATGGGGTGAGGAAAACCGTACCGCCGGCCTGCGCGTGCCAACCTCCAGCCCCGAAGCGATGCGCGTGGAGAACCGCCTGCCGGGCGCCGACGCCAACCCCTACCTGGCCATCGCCGCGAGCCTGTTGTGCGGTTACATCGGCATGGTCGAGAAACTCGAACCCAGCGCCCCGGTACAGGGCCGCGCCTATGAGCGGCGCAACCTGCGCCTGCCGATCACCATCGAGGACGCGTTGCAGCACATGGAAGACTGCGAAAAGGTGCAGCAGTACCTCGGGCAGCAGTTCGTCCAGGGCTATGTCGCGGTCAAGCGCGCCGAGCATGAGAACTTCAAACGCGTGATCAGCTCGTGGGAGCGCGAGTTTCTGCTGTTGAGCGTGTGATCCGCTTTGGGGGTGCTATGCACCCCTTTCGCTGGCAAGCCAGCTCCCACAACAGCGGCACAACTCCTGTGGGAGCCGGCTTGCCGGCGAAAGGGCTGCACAGCAGCCCCCACACCACCGAACTCCAAGAACAAGACCAAAGAGGTGTCGACATGCGTCATCCGCAAGCTTTGATCCCCGCAACCTTCGCCCTGCTGTTCGGCGCTGCCGTCCAGGCCCAGCCGACGGTGAGCGTATACAACTGGACCGACTATATCGGTGACACCACCCTGGCCGACTTCCAGGCCAGCAGCGGGATCAAGGTGGTCTATGACGTGTTCGACTCCAACGAAACCCTGGAGGGCAAGCTGCTCGCCGGGCGCACCGGCTACGACGTGGTCGTGCCCTCCAACCATTTCCTCGCGCGCCAGGCCCAGGCCGGCGCGTTCCTGCCGCTGGACCGCAGCAAGCTGCCGAACTGGCGGCACCTGGACCCGAAACTGCTCAAGCAGCTGGAGCAGAACGACCCGGGCAACCAGTACGCCGTACCGTACCTCTGGGGCACCAACGGCATCGGCTACAACGTCGACAAGGTCAAGGCGGTGCTGGGCATCGACAGGATCGACTCCTGGGCCGTGCTGTTCGAAGCGGAGAACCTGAAGAAGCTCAAGCAGTGCGGTGTGGCGTTCATGGACTCGCCCGACGAGCTCTACCCCGCCATGCTCAACTACCTGGGCATGAACCCGCGCAGCGAGAAGGCCGACGACTACAAGAAGGCCGAGGCCCGCCTGCTGGAACTGCGCCCCTACATCACCTACTTCCATTCCTCCAAGTACGTATCGGACCTGGCCAATGGCGATGTCTGCATCGCCTTCGGCTACTCCGGCGACGTACTGCAGGCCGCGCACCGCGCCGAAGAGGCCGGCAACGGCGTCAAGGTCGCCTACAGCATTCCCAAGGAAGGCAGCAACCTGTGGTTCGACCTGCTGGCCATCCCCAAGGACGCCAAGAACCCCGAGCAGGCGCTGGCCTTCATCAACTACCTGCTCGACCCCAAGGTGATCGCCAAGGTCAGTGCCACGGTCGGCTATGCCAACGCCAACCCCGACGCCAAGGCCGACATGGACACGGCGCTGGTCGACAACCCCGAGATCTACCCGCCCCAGGAGGTGCTGGACAAACTGTATGTCTCGAGCATGCAGAGCCCGCCGATCCTGCGGCAGATGACCCGCTCCTGGAGCAAGATCAAGTCCAACCGCTGAGCCGAGCACACCCATGCCTCACATGACTGAACACACTGCCTCCTACTACGCCGCCTCAGCGCGTCAGGCGGCGACCTACCCTGCGCTCGACCAGGACCTGCAGGCCGATGTCTGCGTGGTCGGCGGTGGCCTGACCGGGGTCAACGCGGCCCTGGAGCTGGCCGAACGCGGCCTCTCGGTGATCCTGCTGGAGGCCCGCCGCATCGGTTGGGGCGCCAGCGGGCGCAATGGCGGGCAACTGATCCGCGGCATCGGCCATGACGTCTCGGGCTTTGCCCGGCACGTCGGCCAGGACGGCGTGCGTTACCTCAAGCAGGCCGGGATCGACTCGGTGGCGCTGGTCGCCGGCCGTATCGCGCAATATGGCATCGACTGCGACCTGCGCTGGGGGTTCTGCGAGCTGGCCAACACCCCTGCCCAGTTCGCCGCGTTCGAGGACGAGCAACGCGACCTCGCCGAACTGGGCTACCCGCACGAGACCCGCCTGGTCAGCCCCGAGCGCATGCACGAGATCGTCGCCAGCGACCTGTACGCCGGCGGCCTTGTCGACATGGGCTCGGGCCATCTGCACCCGCTCGACCTGGTTCAGGGCGAAGCCCGCGCCGCCCACGGCCTGGGGGTACGCATCTTCGAGCAAAGCCCGGTACTGCGCATCGAACATGGCAGTACGGTGACCCTGCACACTGCCCGCGGCAAGGTGCGCGCGCAGAGCCTGGTACTCGGCTGCAACGCCCACCTCGACGAACTGGAGCCGCGCCTGAACGGCAAGGTGCTGCCGGCCGGCAGCTACGTGGTGGCGACCGAGCCACTGCCCGAAGGCCTGGCGCGCACGCTGATCCCGCAGAACATGGCGCTGTGCGACCAGAAAGTGGGCCTGGACTACTACCGCCTGACCGCCGACAACCGCCTGTTGTTCGGTGGCGCCTGCCACTATTCCGGCCGCGCCCCCAAGGACATCGGCGCCTACATGCGGCCCAAGGTGCTCAAGGTGTTCCCGCAACTGGCCGAGGTGCGTCTGGACTACCAGTGGGGCGGCATGATCGGCATCACCGCCAACCGCTTCCCCCAGGTCGGCCGGCTCAGCCAGCACCCCAACGTGTTCTATGCCCAGGGCTACTCCGGGCATGGCCTGAACGTCACGCACTGGACCGCGAAACTGCTCGCCGAGGCCATCGCCACCGAGCAAAGCCATGGCTTCGATGTGTTCCGCGCGGTGCCGCACCTGACCTTCCCAGGCGGCAAGGCACTGCGCTCGCCGCTGCTGGCACTGGGGATGCTGTGGTACCGCTTGCGCGAGGCACTGGGCTGACGGCCCACCTTCAAAGGATGGCTTGCAGCCCCTTGTCGGCAATGATGTTCAGCAGCTTCAAGGCCGGCCCGGCCGGGCGTGTTTCGCCCTGCTCCCATTTGCGCACTGTCGATGCGCTGGTGTGCAGGTGCAGGGCGAACACCGGTTGGCTGAAGTTAAGGGCTTCACGCAGGTGGCGGATGTCCTGGGCAGTGAACGCTCGCACCGGAGCCGGGCAGATCGCCTCGAAGTCCCTCAGCGTGACCTTGCCGACAGCACCGGCCTGCTCCAGGGCCGACAGGTCGGCACGCAATGACTCAATGAGTTTGCTGGTCACAGTGGACCTCCATCAATACCCCACAGCCCAATGCCTTGGCCAGGGCGTGGGGTGATAATTCCAGAAATACCTTGCCGGTGAACTGCGGGGCCTTTTGCTCGGCCGGCGTGACATTGGCCAGGTCGCTTTTGGCGAATCCATGCAGGAACACATATCGATCGCCAATACGAGCCGACAGGAGCGTGCGATAACCACCCCGCTTGCCACTGCAAAGGCCAGCGATGCGCTTCTTGAACAATAAACCGCCAAGACTCGCGTCAACCAACCCACTCTGCATTTCTGCAACTGCCCGGCAGAGCAGGTGGTCCGGCACGCACTCCCTGGCTTGCCAGCGGGCAAACTCCCTACGCTTGTAGACATCCATGATCAACACTCGAAAAATACCCGTAAAGGGCATACTTTTCCACTATCAGTGACGAATGGATAGTCAGCTCAATCAGGTTGATCAGTAGGAAACGGCAACCGTCGACACCCGAACGCTGGCCTTCGGCCCACCACCTGCTAGCGTTGTTCTGGCCCCTTCCCTCATGGACCTCGTCATCATGAAGCACCTGCCTCGCACCACCCTGCTGTGCGCTGCTTTGTTGGCCCTGGTTGCCTGCTCCAGCAACCGTGTCGATCCCAAGGACTATTCCGGGTTTCTCAAGGACTACAGCCGCCTGAAGCCGGCCGAAAGCGTCTCCGGCGCGCCGGTGATGCGCTGGATCGACCCGGACGTGAAGGCCAGCCAGTACACCAAGGTGTTCATCGAACCGAGCCAGTTCTACCCCAAGCCGCAGCCGACCAACGTGATCTCGGCGCAGACCCTGCAAGAAATCACCCGCTACTTCAACGAAGCGATGCGTCGCGAGCTGGGCAGCGTGCTGACCCTGGTCAAGGAGCCCGGCCCGAATACCATCGTGGTGCGCCCGGCGATCACCGCGGTCTCTACCAGCACCGAAGGCCTCAAGCCCTATGAAGTGATCCCCATCGCCCTGGTCGCCGCGGCGGTCAATACCGCCGCCGGTGGCCGCGACCAGGCCGTGGACATCGCCGTGGAGGCCGCTTTCCTCGATGGTGCCAGCCAGAACGTGCTGGCCCAGGTGGTACGTAAGGGCAGTGGCAAGGACCTGGAGAACGACACCACGCAGCTGACCCTGAACGACGTCAAGCCGGTGCTCGATGGCTGGGCCAGCGACATGCGCCGCAGCTTCGTAGCCCTGCAGCAGAAAGCCAAGTAAGTGACCAACTGGTCAATGCGCGACCGCTCGTCGGACATGCTGTAAAAATGCCATCACTGCCTGGCCGGCCTGCTTAACTCAAGCGGGCTGCCAGGCAGGCGGCACCGCGTATCAGGGATGGCTGCACAAGCCGGCTGCCAACAGCCGCTCGCGCCGGGCAAGCCTGTTCTCCCCGCCCGGTCTCCCACCTCCTCCGCCGCTTCGCCCGCCTGCGCCAGTCGTGGTTATCGGTATGTCATTCATCGAATGCAATGGAGGCAATCATGTCTGAATCGCTGCTCGCACCGTCGGAAGGTCTTTTCCCGGTGTCCTACCTCATTGGTACCAATGCGCCAGGTGCCCCGCGCCTGCAGCTCGACCTGCTGGTCTACACGCCAGACCGCAGCGTCAACGGCCACGCGCTGATCACCCAGACCACCAACCCACCGCTGGAGCTGGCGCTGGATGTCTGGGGCACCTACAGCTACCTCACCGTGCAGCCGCCAAGCGAAGGCAAGATCCTGTTGACGGTACGTGGCAACCATGGCGGCCCACACGCCAACTCGCCGGAACAGTTCGAGCTGCGTGCGCTGCTCGACCAGGACTGGCAGAAAGGCACGGCCAGCTACCGCTACTACAACGGCCAGCGTTGGATCGAGGTGGACAACGTACCTGTCGTGCTGGAGCTCAAGCGCATCCAGACGTTGGCGAACGTCGACCTGACGACCGAACTGCACAACGCCACCGTGGAGGCAGTGATCGCCACCGGTGATGTCGCGCAACTCAAGCATCTGACCAGCGGTGCCGTGGGCAAAGCCCTGGACCAGGTCCTCGCCTCGACCAAAAGCCCGGCCGCCAAGGCCGCCAAGAAAGCCTGAGCAGACAAGGAGAATCAGCATGTCCTTCGGACTTTTTCATACCCGCCTGAACGTCAGCAACGGGCTGCTCGGCGCACCGATCCTGACCCTCGACCTGCTGGTGAATACCGTGCAGAAGAAGGTCACCGGCAGGGCTTCCATCATCCAGACCACGCATCCGGTTCAGGTGTTCCACGCCAAGGTGTGGGGTGGCTACAGCGAACTGCCGTTCGCGCCCGCGGGCAGCCCGTCGATCGTCCTGCACCTGGATGGCAGCCCAAGCGGCCCACTCAGCCAGATTGCCCAGACCTTCCACCTGCAGGGTCTGCTCGACCAGGGCTGGAATGCCGGCACTGCCAGCTACCGCTACTTCATCAACGGCCATTGGGTCGACCAGCATGGCCGCGTGCGCAAGGCGCCGGACATCACCCACCAGGATCAACCGCGACCAGCGGAGCGCCTGAAGGCCGCGATCAGGCACTTGGAAAGCGTTTGACCTGAGCGGTCCGCGGGGCAAGTCCTCCCCCACGCTTTCACGTGGGAGCGGGCTTGCCCCGCGTTCTTAGGTCAGGCCATGAAGCTGTAGGCGATCGCCGACAGCGTGATCAAGCCGATCAGCACCACGAACACATTCGACAGCTTGCCCGAGTACTGCCGCAGCGCTGGCACCTTTTGCACGGCGTACATCGGCATCAGGAACAACAGGCAGGCGATCACCGGCCCACCGAGGCTCTCGATCAGCCCGAGGATGCTCGGGTTCAGGGTCGCCACCGCCCAGCAGGTCACCAGCATGAACAACGCGGTGGCGCGCTCCAGGCGCTTGGCAGGCCACGTCTTGCCGCGCCCGCGCAGGCTCTTGACGATCATGCCCTGGAAGCCTTCGCTGGCACCGATGTAGTGGCCGAGGAAAGACTTGGTGATTGCCACCAGCGCGATCAGTGGCGCGACGAAGGCGATCACCGGGGTCTGGAAGTGGTTGGCCAGGTACGACAGGATCGAGATGTTCTGCGCCTTGGCCGCGGCCAGGTCCGCCGGGCTCAGGGCCAGCACGCAGCTGAAGCAGAAGAACATCACCGTCAGCACCATCATCACATGGGCCGTGGCCAGGGTCCGGCCACTCTTGCGGTCGGCATCATTGCCATAGCGGTGCTTCTGGTCGACGGCGAAGGCCGAGATGATCGGCGAATGGTTGAACGAGAACACCATCACCGGAATCGCCAGCCACAAGGTCAGCAACAGCTTCGAGGCGCTGATGCCCTCGTTGGCCTGGGCGAAGAAGGCGCCGTTCCAGTTGGGGATCAGGCTCAGCGCCAGCAGCAGCAAGGAGGCGACGAAGGGATACACCAGCACGCTCATGGCCTTGACGATGATCTGCTGGCCGCAACGCACCACGATCATCAACCCGCAGATCAGCAGCAATGCCAACAGCGCTCGGGGCGGCGCGCCGATGTGCAGCTGGTGCTCGAAGAAGCTGGTCAGGGTATTGGTCAATGCCACGCTGTAGACCAGCAGGATCGGGAAGATGGCGAAGAAGTACAGCAAGGTGATGAGCTTGCCGGCGCCCACGCCGAAGTGCTCCTCCACTACCTCGGTGATGTCCTCGTTGCCGCCTTTGCGCCCGGACAGCACGAAGCGCGTCAGGGCGCGGTGGGCGAAGAAGGTCATGGGGAAGGCCAGCAGCGCCAGGATCAGCAGCGGCCAGAAGCCCCCGACCCCGGCGTTGATCGGCAGGAACAGGGTGCCGGCGCCGATCGCCGTGCCATACAGGCCCAGGGCCCAGGTAGTGTCGTGGCGGTTCCAGGTGGTCGAGCCACTGGCCGAAGCCGGGGCAGCCGAATCCGCACGAACGCTCGTGGTGCTTTGTACATCAGTCATGGGTATCGCCTTATAGTTGTTTTTGTCGCAGGTACAGCGGGTGTTGCAGGTTCAATCAGGTTGTTGCGGCACGTCGTGGGAGCACGCCCGCTCCCACGCAGTCAGAGCTTTTTTCAGCACTCGACGAACGCGACGGCCAGGCCGCCGCGAGAGGTTTCCTTGTAGTTGGCGTGCATGTCCGCGCCGGTATCGCGCATGGTGCGGATCACCCGGTCGAGGGAGATGAAGTGCTCGCCGTCGCCACGCAAGGCCATTTGCACGGCGTTGATGGCCTTCACCGCGGCAATCGCATTGCGCTCAATGCACGGGATCTGCACCAGGCCCCCTACCGGGTCGCAGGTCAGCCCGAGGTTGTGCTCCAGAGCGATCTCGGCGGCGTTTTCCAACTGCGGTGGGGTCGCGCCAAGTACCTCGGCAAGCCCAGCGGCAGCCATCGAGCAGGCCGAGCCCACTTCACCCTGGCAACCGACTTCGGCGCCGGAGATCGAAGCGTTCTTCTTGCACAGGATGCCCACTGCAGCAGCGGCCAGGAGAAACGCCACCACATCGTCGTCACAGGCGCCGGGGTTGAACTTCATGTAGTAGTGCAGCACCGCCGGGATAATTCCCGCCGCGCCGTTGGTGGGCGCGGTGACCATGCGCCCGCCGGCGGCGTTCTCTTCGTTGACCGCCAGGGCGAACAGGTTGACCCACTCCATGGCACTGAGGGTCGAGCCGATCACGTTCGGCTTGCCGACCTCCTGCAGGCTGCGGTGCAGGCGCGCCGCCCGGCGCTTGACCTTGAGCCCGCCCGGCAGGATGCCTTCGTTGCGCAGGCCGTTGTCGACGCACTCGCCCATCGCCGCCCAGATCTTCAGCAAGCCTTCGCGGACCTCGCTTTCCGGGCGCCAGGCGCACTCGTTGGCCAGCATCAGCTGGCTGACGCTGAGGTTGTGGGCCTTGCACAGGGCCAGCAGTTCGGCACCGCTGGAAAACTCGTAAGGCAGCTCGACCAGGCCTTCGTCGCTCGAAGGCGCATCGATCTCAGCTTGTTCGACGATGAAGCCGCCGCCCACCGAATAGTAGGTCTGGCTGAACTGGCTGCCCTGCCCGTCGAAGCTTTCCAGGGTCATCGCATTGGGATGGTAGGCCAGGCTCTCGTCCAGCAGGCGCATGTCACGGCTGTACTGGAAGTCGATCGGATGACTGCCGTCGAGCATCAGGCATTGCTCCTGCATCAGCTGGTCGATACGCGGCTCGATGCTGTGCGGGTCGATCCGGTCCGGCCACTGGCCCATCAGCCCCAACAGGCAGGCACGGTCGGTGGCATGCCCGACCCCAGTGGCCGACAGCGAGCCATAAAGGCGTACTTCGACCCGGCGAACCTTGGCCAGCAAGCCGCGCTCGCGCAGGGCCTGGGCAAAGGTCGCCGCGGCGCGCATGGGGCCGACGGTGTGGGAACTGGACGGGCCGATGCCAATCTTGAAAAGGTCGAAAACACTGATAGCCATGCTAATGCCTGACCGTGGCGGCGATCTGCGACACGCCACGGCTCTCCGGAAAATTTGAGCGGTATTGCCAAGTTGCGCGATACTGCCGCGCTCAGGCCAGCTTGACCAACGAAACTTCCTACACAAGCCTTTAGCAGGACTAAACAATGAAAGGCCCACTCAATGGCCAGGTGTTCGTCTGGCTGCACGTGTTCTCCTGTGCGGCGCGACACCTGTCGTTCACCCGCTGCGCCGAAGAGCTGCACATCACTCCCGGCGCGGTCAGCCAGCAGATGCGCCAGCTCGAGGAACGCCTGGGCTTTCGCCTGTTCCTGCGCCGTGCTCGCGGCGTCGAGTTGTCCGCCGAAGGCCAACGCCTGGCGCAAACCGTGGCCGAAGCCTACGGCAGCATCGAGGCCGAGCTGTTGCGCCTGGACGCCGGCGAGATCCGCGGCACCTTGCGCCTGCGTTCAATCCCCTCGTTCCTGGCCAAGTGGCTGACCCCGCGCCTGCCGCGCTTCCAGCAGCGCTATCCGGACATCGAGCTGCGCCTGGTGGCCGAGGACAGCAACCAGGCGCTGCACCCGGAAGACTTCGACCTGGCCATCGACCTCAACGATGGCAGCTATCCGGGCATGCTCTCCACGCCTCTGCTCGACGAGCAGATCTTCCCGGTGTGCTCACCTGCCCTGCTGCGTGGTCGCCCGCCCCTGCACGGGCCGGCCGGCCTGGCTCATTACCCGCTGCTGCACGACATCACCGCCTGGCGCGGTAGCTCGGAATACGCCGAATGGGAGTTCTACCTCGACGGCATCGGTGCCGGCGGGCTGGACGTACGCCGTGGGCACACGTTCAACCGCAACCACCTGACCATCGAAGCCGCCATCGCCGGTGTCGGCGTGGCCATCGCCCGGCGTACCCTGCTCAACGACGAACTGGAACGCGGCGCGCTGATCGTCCCGTTCGGGGTACCGATCGCCAACCACAAGCGTTATGTGCTGCTGTATCCACCGGGCGGGCTGAGTCAGCCTGGGGCGCGGGCGGTGCATGACTGGCTGGTGGAAGAGGCGCAGAGCTTTCGCGCCATGCACCCATTGGCACTGCCGGCGACTTAGATCAACACCTCTTTAAATGCTAATGATTAGCATTGAGGATTTACCTTTCTGATTCGGAATCCCTAGTGAATGCCTTCACTTACTTGCGAATCGAAAGGAATCCAGCATGTCGCAACAACCTGTCAGCCCGGCGCAGCAGCCGGCTGTGCCCCACTTCGACCTCAATCGCACTTTCACCGCCGTGCACATGGCTTTGCTGCTCGGCCTGGGCGGCGTGTCCATGGGGGTGACTGCGGCGCAGACCGAGGAAGTGGAAAAAACCCGACAGGGCCAGACCAATGGCAGCCTGGAGCTGACCGAGACCCGGGTCGAAGGCAGCCTGGACGTACCGAGTGCATTGCCGCCGGTCTACGCCGGTGGCCAGGTGGCCTCGGGTGGCCGGGTCGGGCTACTGGGCAACAAGGACTTCATGGAGACGCCGTTCAGCACCATCAGCTACACCGAGAAATACATCGAGGACACCCAGGCCCAGACCATCACCGATGTCATCGCCGCCACTGACCCGTCAGTGTTCAGCAACGGGCTCAAGGGTACCTACAGCGAGAACTACTCGATCCGCGGCTTCAACTCCAACATCAACGACGTGAGCATCGGTGGCTTGTACGGCATGGCACCCTACTACCGAATCTCGCCCGAGATGTTCGAGCGCGTCGAGGTGCTCAAGGGCCCGTCCGCCCTGCTCAACGGCATGCCGCCAGGCGGTTCGGTGGCCGGCAGCATCAACCTGGTGCCCAAGCGCGCGGGCGCCGAACCGCTGACGCGGATCACCGGCACCTACATGTCGGACGCGCAGTTCGGCGGGCATCTGGACGTCGGCCGTCGCTTCGGCGAGGAACAACAGTTCGGCGTGCGCTTCAACAGCGTCTACCGCGACGGCGATACCGCCACCGACCACCAGCGCATGAAGGCCGAGCTCAATGCCCTGGGCCTGGACTGGCGTGGCGAGCGCGCGCGGCTGTCTGCCGACCTTTACGAGAGCGAGGACCGGGTCAGGGGCCAGAACCGCGGTATCGGCCTGGCCGAGGGCGTGCCGGTGCCCAGGCCGCCAAAGTCCGAGACCTTGCTCAACCCGGACTGGGGCTTCGTCCAGACCCGCGACAAGGGCGTGATCGTGCGCGGCGAGTACGACCTAAACGACAACCTCATGGCCTATGCCGCCGCCGGCACCAGCAAGACCGACTATGCCTACAGTGGCACCATGCTCGCCGAGGTGTTCAACACCGCCGGGGACATGGAGACACGCATGGGCCAGTTGAAGATCGACCTGAAGAAGACCTCGGGCGAAGCCGGCCTGCGCGGCCATTTCGACACCTTCGGCGTGGGTCATCAGTGGTCGCTCAACGCCACGCACTATTCGGATAAGCAACGCGACTATGGTCGGCGTGACATCCCGGGCGCCGAGTGGATCAACAATATCTACCACCCGGTCTGGGGCCCCGAGGCCGCCAGGAGCTACCCCCCCATCTCCCACACCGAATCGCGCCTGAGCAGCTACGGCCTGGCCGACACCCTGTCGTTCCTCGACGAGCGCCTGCAGCTCACCTTGGGCGTGCGTCGCCAGCAGGTGCTGACCGACAGCTTCGACGTCAGCAACGGCGCGCACACCACGCGATACAACGAGAGCGCCACGACCCCAGCGGCGGCAGTGCTGGTCAAGGTCACCGACGAGGTGTCGCTGTACGCCAACTACATCGAGGGCCTGAGCAAGGGCGCCATCGCGCCGTTCAACACGGCCAATCGCGGCGAGGTCTTCGCCCCTTACAAGTCCAAGCAGAAGGAAGTCGGCGTCAAGCTCGACCTCGGCGACTTCGCCCACACCCTGAGCCTGTACCAGATAGAACGCCCCAGCAGCTTCACCGACCCGGTAACCAGAGTGTTCTCCTTCGGCGGCGAACAGCGCAACCGCGGGCTCGAGTGGAGCTTCTTCGGTACACCGATGCCGGATGTGCGCCTGATGGGCGGCGTGGCTCGGCTTGACCCGAAGGTGACCAAGGCCGCAAGCGGTTCGGATGAAGGCAAGACCGCCACCGGCCAGCCGAAACTGCAGGGCAAGCTGGGCGTGGAGTGGGATACCCCACTGCTCGATGGCCTGACCCTGACCGCCAACGCCACCGCCGTGTCGAAACAGTACATCAGCAGCGACAACAGCCAGTCGATTCCCGGCTACACCATCTACGATGTCGGTGCCCGCTACCGGCTGCAGGTGGCCGACCACCCGGTGACCTTGCGCGGCACGGTGGAGAACGTGACCAACAAGGCCTACTGGGGCATGCCGCTGCTCACCAGCCTGGGGCTGGGTGCGCCACGCACCGTGCAGGTGTCCGCCAGCATCGACTTCTGACGTCAGTCAGCCTTGCCTACCGGCATCGGTTGCCCCGCCAGGACACTGGCGGGAGTGACCACCTGCCCCAGGTCGATGTGACGGAAATCCGGCTTGGCCCCCAGCCGCGCATTGAAACGCACGTTGAAGGTGAACGGATCGTCCGTCGGCATGTCCAGCGACCGCCCGTAGAGCGCGCTGACCGCCTTGTTGTCGTAGCCCATCAGCTTGAGCATTGTGGGGAACAGGTTGTAGTGGCTGGAGGCGTTACGATTCACCGCCAGGTTGCCTTCCCAATCCAGTGTCCTGAGGCCCTGCCCCTGGATCACTACCAGCGGCACCAGGCCCTCCTCCGGCACCGGGTCGCTGTCGCAATGGGTGTTCAGCCCAGGGTTGCCACGCTCATGCAGGTCCTGGCCATGGTCGGAGGTGTACAGCACCACGGCCTGGCTGAGGTCGGCCTCGGCGAACAGGCGGCGGAAGAACTCGCCGACGCTCCACAGCACGGTGTTCTGGTAGGCATTGCGGTACAGCACCCAGTCCTGCGGGCGGCCATCGAAACCGTCGCGGGTGCCAGTGTCAGCGATATCGACGTAGTGGCCCCGGGGCAACGCGGGCTGGTACTTGAGGAAGTCGTCCGGATACTTGTCGTGCACCGGGAAATGGGCGCCGACCTTGTTCACCACGATCAGGTGCGGCTTGCCATCCTTGAGCAGCGCCACCAGCCGATCGAGCGCCGCCATGTCGCGCTGCACAACGGGGGTGTCGTCGAACTGGATGAACTGGTCGATATCGCGCTTCTCGGTTTCGGTCATCAGGTTCTGCAAATTGCCACCAGTGCGCTGCCCGTCGATGTAGACCGTCTCCAGGCCCGCGCGCTTGGCGTACTGCCAGATCGACGGCTGGGTCGAGTTAATGCGCAGGTAGTCGGCGCGGGTGCCGCCATAGCGCAGGGTGACATTGGTGTCGGCGCTGCAGTTGGCAATGGACGCGGCGTAGCCGAAATTGACGATCTGCACGCCGGGCTGGGCCTGGGCCAGATGGCTGGTGACCCCGGCCGGGGTGTTCAAGTCCAGGTAGTTGCCCGAGATGCTCTCGTCGATCAGCAGCACGATGTCCCGCGCCATCGCCGGCCCCGACTGGGCAAGGGTCACAGGCTGACGTGGCCCGACATGGTCGTGCAAGGTCTCGTAGGTGAACAGGCTCAGGTAGGCCAGCGGCGTGTACATCACCGGCAGCCCACGAGCACCCTCGCCGGCACGCACGAACAGGATGGTGACCAGCGCCAGCAACCCCAGCAGCGGTGCCAACGGTGGCAACAGGCGCGGCAACTTCGGCGTCGGCCCCGGACGCAGGCCAATGCCCAGCAGCAACAGCAGCGCCCGTGCCGCAGCGAGGGTTATGGCGTAGTGATATTGCTGCAGCGCCTCCTGGACGAAAGCGCCGGCGTAGACCATGGACACGAAGGCGCTATAGGTCAGGTATGAATCGGTGATGCGGTTATAAGCGTCGAGAAAGATCGCGCTGACCGTGAACATCAGGGCCAGCGCCCAGCGCAGCCACCCCGGGCGCGTGAACGCCGCCAGCACAAGCGCCGCCGCCAATACCGCAAAAACGCCCAGGTAAAGTATCAGCGGCACGCCAATACCCAAGGCTTCTATGCGCTCACGGTAATAGCCATGAAAACTCGCCAGGTAGACCAGCAGCAGCAAAAGCTTGACCCATCCGCGCATGTTTCGGCCACTCCGGTCATGGAATTCTTCCCAAACCGTAGCAGCTCTGAAACAAACCACAACGCAAAAAAGTCAAAATTCCGACGACATGCCGACACCAGAATCTGGCACCAACCGCAAGTTGTTGTTGATTATCCCTATCGTCTGCAACCCGCTTATTCCGCTGCATTGGACCGTTCATCGGTTCGTCGAACGGCCAATTGCCACTAGCTATGTTCGCTAACACACGGATTGGAAACGGGTTGGTGGCAGATGGCCCGTTTGCTTGGAGTCTGTAAATGCGACGAAACATGCCATTGCTTTGACGCAATTCCACCGCGCTGAGCTATACCCAATTCACACCACTGTTTCATCTCCCTTACTCATCCATTCGAGGCACCGCGCATGGACGTGAGCGTTTTTGGCACCGGTTATGTCGGACTGGTACAGGCAGCAGCACTGGCGGACGTAGGTCACCGGGTACTGTGCGTGGATGTCGATACCCACAAGATCAACCAGTTACGCCAGGGCGTGCCGCCAATCAGCGAGCCGGGCCTGTCGAACTTGCTCGAGGACAACATCAAGGAAGGTCGCCTGCTGTTCAGCACCCAGGCCAGTGATGCCGTCAGCCATGCCGAGCTGATCTTCATCGCCGTCGGCACGCCACCCGACGAGGACGGCTCGGCCGACCTGACCCATGTGCTCAACGTCACCCGGCAGATCGCCGCGCTGATGGAAACCGACCACACATTGATCATCAAGTCCACCGTGCCGGTGGGCACCGCCGACAAGGTCATGGCGCTGGCCCGCGACGAGTTGCAGCGCCTGGGCAAGGGCCAGTTGCACGTACGCGTGGTGTCCAACCCCGAGTTTCTCAAGGAAGGCAGCGCCCTGGCCGACTGCATGCGCCCGGACCGCATCATCGTCGGCACCCTCGACGAAGTCGCCCATGACCAGCTGGCCGAACTGTACGCGCCGTTCTGCCGCAACCACGAAAAACTGATGTTCATGGATAACCGCAGCGCCGAACTGACCAAGTACGCCGCCAACGCCATGCTCGCCACCCGCATCAGCTTCATGAACGAGCTGGCCAATCTCAGCGAACACCTGGGCGCCGATATCGAGGCGGTACGCCGCGGCATCGGCTCCGACCCGCGCATCGGCTACCACTTCATCTACCCCGGTTGCGGCTTCGGCGGCTCGTGCTTCCCCAAGGACATCAAGGCCCTGCTGCACACCGCCGCGCACAGTGGCATGCCGCTGCGCCTGCTGCAGAGTGTCAGCGAGGTCAACGACCAGCAGCGGCGCATCCTCTTCGCCAAGCTCAAGCAACGCCTTGCCGGCCTGGCGGGCAAATCCATCGCCCTGTGGGGCCTGGCTTTCAAGCCCAACACCGACGACATGCGCGAAGCGCCCAGCCGCTACCTGATGGAAGCGCTGTGGGCCGAGGGCGCCACGGTGCGCGCCTATGACCCCGAAGCCATGGACGAATGCCGGCGCCTGTACGGTTACCGCGAAGACCTGCAGCTGTGCGCCACCCGCGACGACACCCTGCAGGACGCCGACGCCCTGGTGATCTGCACCGAGTGGAAGAATTTCCGCGTGGTCGACTTCTCGATGCTGGCCAGCAAGCTGCGCGAGCGGGTGATCATCGATGGTCGCAACCTGTACAACCCCGAGCAGGTGGCCGCCCACGGCCTGCACTACAGTGGCATCGGCCTGCGCCAGGTCAGCCCGCAGGCGGATGCGCCATGAAAGTGCTGGTCACCGGCGCAGCCGGTTTCATCGGTGCCCACACCTGTCGCCAGCTGTTGCTCGAAGGGCACCAGGTGGTGGGGCTGGACAACTTCAACGACTACTACGAGCCGTCGCTCAAGCATGCCCGCGTGCACTGGGTACGGCAGACGGTGGGCGATTTCCCGCTGCACTGCCTGGACCTGGGCGACCGCGACAGCATGGCCCGGCTGTTCGCCAGCGAACGCCCGGAAGTGGTCGTGCACCTGGCGGCCCAGGCCGGGGTGCGCTACTCGCTGCAGAACCCGCAGGCCTACCTGGACAGCAACCTGGCCGGTTTCCTCAACGTGCTCGAAGGCTGCCGCCGGCACCCGGTCCAGCACCTGCTGTACGCCTCGTCCAGCTCGGTGTACGGCGCCAATCAGCAAACGCCGTATCGGGTCGAAGACGCCGTGGACCACCCGCTGTCGCTGTATGCCGCCACCAAGAAGGCCAACGAGGCCATGGCCCACAGCTACAGCCACCTGTACGGCATTCCCTGCAGCGGCCTGCGCTTCTTCACCGTGTACGGCCCCTGGGGCCGCCCGGACATGTCGCCGATGCAGTTCGCCAGGGCGATCAGCGAAGGGCGGCCGATCCAGCTGTTCAACCATGGCCGCCACCAGCGCGACTTCACCTATATCGACGACATCGTCGAGAGCCTGGTACGGCTGATCCCCCTGCCCCCGGTCGCCAACCCGCAGTGGGATGCGCTCGCTGCGGACCCGGCCAGCAGTCACGCGCCGTGGCGGCTGTACAACATCGGCGGGCAGCGTCCGGTGGAGCTGCTCGACTACCTGGCGCTGCTGGAGAAACATCTGCAGCGCAACGCGGTGATCGAACTGCTGCCACTGCAACCAGGCGATGTCCTGGCCACCTGCGCCGATGCCAGCGCCCTGGCCAGGGTCACCGGATTCACCCCACAGATAGGCCTCGATGAGGGGCTCAGGCGCTTCGTCGCCTGGTTCAAGAGCTACTACTCGCCCGCCGCCAGCGAAGCGGCGCCCACGGGCGAGCAGCCAGATCAACGGAGGGCGGTATGACAGGACAACCCAAGAGCGCGCAACTGCAGGCGCTGTACCAGGACAAACGCATGGACCCGGCGCACCGGCAGCGCATCGATGCCGCCATCCACATGCAGGGCCGCGGCTGGATCACCGGCCGCGTCGGTGGTCGCCCCTGGACCCTTTCGCGCACCAACCGCGTGCTGTCGTGCCTGGCCGCGCTGACCCTGCTGCTGCTCCTCTCGCCGCTGTTCCTGGTGCTGGCGCTGCTGATCAAGCAGTCCAGTCCGGGCCCGGTGTTCTTCGTGCAGAAACGCACCGGCTACCGTGGCCGCGCCTTCGGCATGTTCAAGTTCCGCACCATGGTGGCCAACGCCGAGGCGTTGAAGGATTCGGTGCGTCACCTGAACAAGCATGGCGCCGACGCCATCGACTTCAAGATCGACAAGGACCCGCGCATCACCTCGGTCGGCGGCTGGTTGCGCAGAAGCAGCCTGGACGAGCTGCCCAACCTGATCAACGTGGTCACCGGCGACATGCGCCTGGTCGGCCCGCGCCCCACTTCGTTCAACGCCTACCGCTACCACGACAACCACCTGGCGCGGCTGTCGATCTACCCGGGCATGACCGGCCTGTGGCAGATCTCCGGGCGCAGCAACATCGACTTCGACCAACGTGTGGAGCTGGACCTGAGTTACATCAACGAACAGAGCCTGATGCTGGACCTGAAGATCCTGCTCAAGACCCCGTTCAAAGTCTTCACTGGCCACGGAGCAAGCTGAGATGGACGGTTCATCCTCGAGAAGCCTGACGATCGCTACCCCAAGCGAGACCAACCTGACCGCCACCGTGCTCGACCTCGACCAGCGCACCCTGCTGCTGACCGCGGCCAACACCGGCAGTGGCACCAGCACCAGCGCCCTGGCCTTCGCCAGCCAGCTGGCCCTCATGAGTGCCGGCAACGTGCTGCTGATCGATGCCAGCCTGGTACCTGGCGGCCTCAGCCAGCAACTGGGCCTGACCAAACTGCGCGGCTACAGCGACCTGCTGTTCAACCAGGACACCCCGCCGCTGGCCCAGGACTGCATCGTGCGCCTGTCCGACCAGCCGTTCGACGTGCTGCCGGTGGGCACCTGGAAACGCGGCCGCGACCGTCTCGACCCCGAGCAGTTGCGCGTGCTGCTGCACCAGTTGAGCAATCAGTACCGCTTCGTGGTGATCGACGGCGAGGCGATCTACGCCAGCGCCGACAGCCTGGTGATCGGCACCCTGGTCGACGGCGTGATCCTGGTGGTGTGCGCCGAGGAGACCCGCTGGGAGGTGGCCCAGGCCGCCAGCCAGCGCCTGACTCAGGCCGGCGCGCGGCTGATCGGCAGCGTGTTCAACAAGCGCAAGTACTACATGCCCAAGTGGCTGTACGAAAATCTCTGAGAGGCCGCACAGGATGAACGCCATGAGATATCCCTCGATTGCCCTGTGCGTACTGGCCCTGGCCGGCTGCGCCAGCCAGGAAAACCGCGAGATGCCGGTACAGATCCTCACCGCGCCTCCTGCCGAAAGCCAGGCCACCGAAGTCGCCCGCCGCGAGCAGGTACTGCGCCCGCAGGACGTGCTGGAAGTGATCTTCCACGTCAGCAACCGTTCGGCCGGGGCCTACCGCATCCAGTCCGGCGACACCCTGGACCTGAACTTCATGGCCGCCAGCGGCCTGAACGGCAACCAGCTGGTGCAGCCCGACGGCACCATCACCCTGCCCAGCACCAATGCCGCGGTACGCGTCGAGGGCATGACCCCGGGCGAAGCCGAGAGCGCCATCCGCCAGGCCTACCAGGACAAGCGGGTGTTCAAGCCCAACCGTGACCAGGTCACCGTGCGGGTGATGAGCCCGATGACCGACGAGGTCAACCTGAAGAACGCCCTCAGCCACCCCGGCACCGGCATGAGCCGCGACATCACCGTGGGCAACGACGGCCGCGCCACCTTCCCGGAAATCGGCTCGGTACCGCTGCAAGGCATGACCGTCAACCAGCTGCGCGACTACCTCAACGAGCGCTACGCCAGCTTGCCGGGCCGCATGAGCGTGGACGTGCTGCTCAAGTCCACCGCCGCCAACGAGATCTACGTGCTCGGCGAAGTCGGCCAGCCCGGCGCCTTCCAGATCCGCCGCCCCGTCTCCGTGCTCGAGGCGCTGACCCTGGCCCGCGGCCCGACCCTCAAGGCCAAGCTCGGTTCGGTGGTGATCATGCGTCGCGAGGGCAACACCGTGCATGCGGTCAACTACGACGTCGACCAGGCACTCTCCGGCGGCAGCCAGAAACTCGCCTACCTGCAGCCCGAAGACATGCTCTACGTGCCCAAGACCAAGCTGGCAAGTGCCGCCGAGCTGTCCCGGCAACTGGCCGACGTGGTGCTGTTCCAGGGCTTCGGCTTCAGCTTCAGCTACCGCGTCGACAATAAAGAAAGCAACGACTGACCGGGGGACGGACCATGACCACGCAACCGAAAGAAAACTACGTACATGAGTTCTTCCGCATCTTCTTCGCCAACCGCCAATTGGTGAAACGGGTGTTCCTGGTGTTCGCGGTGATCGCCGTGCTGTTGCCGCTGGTGCTCAAGCAGAGCTACGACATCACCGCCGAAGTCATCGTGCAGTCCAAGAAGCTCTCGCAGAGCGACACCACCTCGGCGCTCAGCCAACAGGCCGACCAGTTCATCCCGCCGTCGCTGGCCGACATGGAGACCGAGAGCAACATCCTGCGCTCGCCAACCCTGATCCGCCAGACCATCGGCGAGCTGCGCAAGGAAGGCCACTATCCGGACGAGCCCGGCCTGCTGCGGCGCACCGTGCTGGACCCGCTGCGTCACGCAGTGATCGAGCCCCTGCACCGGCTGTTCGGCAATAGCGTGGCGGACGATCGCGACACCCAGCTCGACACCCTCACCGACCAGGCGGTCAAGGACCTCAAGGTCGAGACCCTCCCCGGCTCCAACGTGATCTCCATCACCTACAGCGCCAATGACGCGAAGCTGGGCACGCTGTTTGTCAGCCGTCTGCTGGAGAACTTCCTGGCCAACCGCCAGGACCTGCAGTCCAACGAACTGCCCGAGGCCTTCTACGAGCAGAAGAAGCTGCACTACCAGGCTCGCCTGGGCGACCTGGAAAGCCAGCGCCTGGGCCTGCTGACCGCCATCGGCTCGTCGGATCCCAAGGAGGAGATCACCTTCCGCCTCAACGCCATCAACACCGAAGAACAGGCGCTCAACCTGCAACGTGACCGCCAGCTGCAGAACCAGAAGTGGCTGGACTACCTGCAAAGCAGCCTGGCCGCGGCCAACAAGGCGAAGATGGCCGACTACGCCTTCCCCTACACCTTCACCACCACAGTCGACAACGTCGCCTTCGAGGACCGCGAGATCAAGCAGCTCGGTGAGCAACTGACCACCCAGCTGGCCCGCTACAACGGTGACGCCACGGTGTTCCAGCCAGGCTCCGACCAGATGGTGATGGCCCGCCAGCAGATCGCCCAGTTGCGCGCGCAGTTCCTCAAGATCGTCGAGAACCGCATCCGTGAACGCCAGCAGGACCTGGCCGTGACCCAGCAGGTGATCGAGCAGAAGACCCAGCGCATCGCCGACTACAGCAAGCGCATCCTCCAGTTGCGCGAGACCCAGAGCAAGACCCGCCAGTTGGACACCGAGATCGATGCCCTACACAAGGCCTTCTCCACCTACGCCCAGCGCTACGAGGAAAGCCGTGGCCAGGGCCTGCTCGATGGCAGCCAGTCCAACGCGCGCATCCTCAGCGCCCCCTACGAGCCCACCGCGGCGAGCTTCCCGAAACCCGGCCTGATCATTCCGTTCGGCCTGGTCACCGGCCTGCTGCTGGCGATTGCCGTGGTCTACGTCAGGGAGTTCTTCGACCACCGCTTCAAGCATCCGGCACAGATCAGCCACGAGCTGGGCCTGCCCGTGCTGCTGGTGATCAACGACCAGACCCCGGCGCTGCCCAACCCGCACAAGAGCTGGTCGCTGCCACGCCTGTGGCACTGGGTGCGCAATTGAACGCCGCGCTGCACGCCGGCCGGCCGATCCTGCACCTGCTGAGCAGCGGCGGGTTCTACGGCGCCGAGCGCATGCTCCTGGACCATTGCCAGGCGACCCCTGGGCGGCATCGGGTGCTGTTTCTCGATGCCCCGGCCGAACTGGTGACGCGCTTTCGCGAGGCGGGTGTCGAGTGCGACACCTGCCGGGGCCTGGGGGCGGTGCTCAAGGCGCTTGGCGCGCAGCGCGGCGAACGTCCGCTGGTCAACAGTCATAACTTCAAGGGGCAGCTGTTCGGCTGGATCGGCGCCAGCCTGTTGCGCCTGCCGATGGTCAGCACCCAGCATGGATTTACCCCGCGCAGCCACAAACAGCGTTTCTACACCTGGCTGAGCCTGCAGCTGTGCCGCACGCCGACGGTGGACACGGTGGTGTGCGTGGCCGAGAGCATTGCCCGTATCCACCGCGATGCCGGGGTGCCAGCGGCCAAGCTGCAGGTGATTCCCAACGGACTGCCCGAGATCTGTGAAGCGCAGGCAAAGGATGGCATGGGAGCGGCACAGCCAGGCGGCGCCCCCTGGCTCGCCGCCTACGTCGGCCGGCTCTCCAGCGAAAAGGGCCCCGACCTGTTCCTCGATACGCTGATCCCGGTGTGTCAGCGCCAACCGCGGGTCCACGCCGTGATGCTTGGCGAAGGCCCTGAGCGCGAAGCCCTGCAACAGCGCATCGACGCTGCCGGTCTGGGCGAGCGCATCACCCTGCCGGGCTTCCAGCGCGACATGCGCGGCTGGATGAAACGCCTGGATGCGCTGGTCATCAGCTCGCGCACCGAAGGCACGCCGATGATCCTGCTCGAAGCCATGCAGGATGGTGTGCCAGTGGTGGCCTTCGGTGTCGGCGGCATCCCCGACGTGATCGAGCACGGCCACAACGGCCTGCTCGCCCGTCCCTTGGCCACGACCGAGCTGGGCGAGCATCTCGAAGCCCTGCTGCAAGACCCCGAGCAGGCCGGCGAACTGGTCGCCCGGGCGCGCCAGACTCAACGTCAACGCTACCACCTGCCGACCCTGGCACAACGCTGGGCCCAGGTGTACCGGGGCACGGCCGAGGAGGTTGTCGCATGATCATTCCCCTGTCGCTGGTGGCCCTGGTGGCCTTGCTGAGCCTGGGTCTGCTGGCCAGCCCCTACCCGTTCCTGGCGCCCGGCGGCGTGATCGGCCTGGCCGGCGTGCTGGTGCTGTACCGCAAGCCGGCCTGGGGCCTGCTGGCGATTGCCACCCTGGTGCCGCTGGAGGGGCTGCTCAAGGACGGCCTGGTGTCCGGCGCCAAGCTGGTGGGCATCGGCCTGGTGCTGATCCTCAGCCTGCAACTGGCAGTGCGCCAACTCCCCGGCCAGCGCCTGCGCAGCAATCAATGGCGCCTGCTGCTGCCGTTCATGGCCCTGTACCTGCTGAGCCTGTGGGCCAGCGACGACCTGGCCCTGTCGGGCGGGCACCTGCGTGAGCTGCTGGTGGGCCTGGTGGTATTCGTCATTACCTTGCTGGTCGGTCGCGACCTCAACCTGCCGCTGCTGGCGCGGCTGATCACCGTCAGCGTGTGCGTTACCTGCCTGTTCGCGATCTTCTCCACCAAATACCAGGAGCAGGGCCGCGCCTCGGCCATGCTCGACCCCAACGCCTTCGCCCTGCTGATCACCATCGCCATGCCCCTGGGGCTGTGGCTGGCGATCAAGGCGCGGCAGATCCCGGCCAAGCTGTTCTGGGCCGGTTGCTGCCTGCTGCTGCTGCTGGGCATGACCAAGACCGAGTCGCGCTCGGGGCTGGTGGTGCTGCTGATCAGCCTGGGCATCGTGCTGCACAACTACCGCGAACAGCTGACGCGCATCCGCCCGCGCCACCTGGGCTTCGCCATGCTCGGCCTGGCCATCGTCCTGCCCCTGGGCATCGCCTTGATGCCCGCCGGCTACGCCGAGCGCATCCAGTCGCTGATGCTGCTCAAGTCCGGGGTCAACGCGCACCAGGACGAGTCGCTGGGACGGCGCGCCTCCTACCTGGTGGTGGGCAAGGAGATGATCAGCCACAGCCCGCTGCTCGGCACAGGGCCCGGCACTTTCCCGCTGCATTACGCCGACACCGGCTTCTCCAAGGCCTTCGCCCCGGTCAACAGCAAGACCACCGACCTCTACCGCCGCGCCCACAACACTTACCTGGAACTGTTCAGCGAGGTCGGCGTGCCGGCGGGCCTGCTGTTCGTCGGCATGATCGTGCTGGCCCTGCGCAATTTCTGGCGGGCGCGCGCCGCCTTCCGCGCGGCCGGCGACCCGGACCGCGCCGACCTGATGACCCACCTGACCATGAGCATGCTCGCCATCGGCCTGTTCCTGATGTTCCTCAGCGCGCCGAGCCACAAGTACCTGTGGCTGATGCTGGCGCTGTCCAGCGTACTGCTCGGCCAGGCGCGTGAGCAGCAGCCGGTGGAGGTGGCCCGATGAGCCGGGTGAGTATCGTCATCCCGATGTTCAACGAAGCCCGCCATATCGGCCGCACCCTCGACGCCGCCCGGCGCTCGGCCAGCGCGGCGGGGCTGGCCTGCGAGCTGATCGTGGTGGACAACGGCTCCAGCGACGACGGCCCGGCGATCGCCCGCGCCCACGGCGCCCAGGTGCTGAGCGTGCCGGGCGTGGCCATCGGCGCCCTGCGCAATGCCGGCGTCAACGCCAGCCAAGGCGACTGGCTGGCCTTCCTCGATGCCGACATCGAAGTCCCGGAGCACTGGCTGGACCTGCTGCTGGACCTGCAGCGCCGTGGCGAAGGCGATGTCTTCGCCCTGGACTGCGACACCCCGCGCCACGCGCCGTGGTTCGCCCAGGCCTGGCAACGGCGCACCCTGCGCACCGGCCAGACGGTGCAGGACTGCACCTGGCTGCCCACCCCCAACCTGTTGATGCGGCGCAGCTGGTTCGAGCAGGTCGGCGGCTTCGACGAGCGCCTGCGCACCGGCGAGGACAAGGACTTCACCCTGCGCCTGCATGAAGCCGGTGCGCGCCTTCGCGTGCTGCGCGAACCTGCGGTGCTGCACTGGGGTTATGAAGCCAACTGGCGCGAATGGCTGGGCAAGGAGATGTGGCGCCAGGGCAGCCACCTGCAATTGCTGCGCAGCCATGGCGTGAGCCTGCGCCTGCTGCGGTTCCCGATGCTCTCGGTGGGCGCCTGGGTGCTGGACGCCATGGCCCTGTCGGCGCTGCTCGACGGTTTCCCGCATGTCGCCCTGTTCTTCCTGCTGGTGAGCGCCCTGCCCGCGCTGCTGCTGAGCCTGCGCCAGAGCCGCAGGCACCGCGACCCGCTGCTGACGCTGCAGCTCTGGGGCCTGCACTGGCTGCGCCTGCACCTGGCCGGCGCGGCCTTCATCCTCAGCCTGTTCAACCGCACCGCAAGGAGGCCCGCCCGTGGCTGAGTTCATTTTCTGGCTATGCCTGCTGCTGCCGCTATATGCCTGGGTCGGCTATCCCCTGCTGCTGACCCTGGCCGCACCGTTCTTTGCCCGTCGCACGCATTCGCCATTGCCGCCGCAGCGGGTGAGCGTAGTGATCGCCGCGCACAACGAAGAGCGCCATATCGAGGCCAAGCTTGCCAGCGTGCTCGGCCAGGACTACGCAGCCGCCGAGCTGCAGGTGGTGGTGGCCAGCGATGGCTCCAGCGACCGCACCGTAGCCTTGGCCCGCAGCCTGGGCGACCCACGGGTGCAGGTGCTGGACCTGCCACGCCTGGGCAAGGCCGGTGCGTTGAACAGTGCCGTGCAAGTGTGCACGGGCGACCTGCTGGTGTTCACCGACGCCGACAACCAGTGGTCGACCGACACCCTCGGCCTGCTGCTGGCGCCTTTCGCCGACGCCGATGTCGGCGGCAGCGCCGGGCATATGATCATTCCCGATCCGGGCAAGGGACTGAGTATCGGCGACAGCCTGTACCGCCACTATGAAGCCTGGGTGCGCAAGGTGGAGAACCGCACCGGCTGCATGGTCTCGGCCGACGGCGCCCTGCTGGCCCTGCGCCGAGCGCTGTACCAGCCGATCCCGAAACAGGTCAACGACGACTTCTTCATCAGCACCTGCGCACCGGCCGCCGGCCTGCGCATCGTCTATGTGCCCGAGGCGGTGGTGCTCGACCAGGGCGTGGACGAGGCCGACAAGCAGTTCCGCCGTCGCCAGCGCGTCACCGTCGGTGGCCTGCTGAGCCTGGCCGCCCGCCGCGAGCTGCTCAACCCGGCGCGCTACGGCCTGTACGCCATCGCCCTGATCAGCCACAAGCTGATCCGCCGCCTGGCCCCGGTACTGCTGCTGCCGCTGCTGCTGGCCAACCTGTGGCTGGCCGCCGAGCCCGGTTTCTACCGCCTGACCCTGGCCCTGCAATTGCTCGGCTACGCCGCCGCCATCGCCGGCCTGCTCGACGCCCGTCGGCGCTTGCCCCGCCCGTTCCGCCTGGCCGCCTTCGTGCTGATCACCCTCGCCGGCATGAGCGTGGGCCTGTGGCAATTCCTGCGCGGGCACAGCTACAGCCAATGGAACCCCGACCAGAATCGATGAGCGACGGACATGCCGATCAAGACCCATATCAAGCAGGCCAGCGGCTGGTTCTATTTCAACTCCCCACGCGGACGCGCCGAGCTGCGTGGCGCCGGGGTGATCCTCATGCTGCACCGGGTGCTGGCCGATGACGCCAGCGCCGCGCTGCCCCACCGCAACGAACTGTGCGTTGGCCCCCGGGCTTTCGAAGGCTTGCTGCGCTGGCTGCCCCGGCATTTCGACTGCGTCAGCCTCATGGACCTGCTGCAGAGTCACGAGGAACCCCGCGGCGACAGCCGCCCCAAGGTGGCGCTGACCTTCGACGACGGCTGGCGCGACAACGCCGTCAACGCCTTCCCCCTGCTGCAGCGCCACCAGGTGCCGGCGAGCATCTTCCTGTCCACCGACTACATCGGCAGCCGCCAGCGCTTCTGGTGGGAAAGCGTCGGCGAGACCTTGTGGGGCAGCCATGGCGAGGAGGCACGGCGACAACTGATCGAGCGCCTGCGCAAACTCGGCCGGCCGTTGCCCGCAGCCTACTTCATGCACGACCACAGCAAGGCCCGCAGCCTGGTGCTGGCGCGCTACCTGCAGACCCTCAAGAGCCTCAGCCCCCAGGCCCTGCACGTACTGACCGATGCCTGCCCGACGGAATCGCTGCCCCAGGCCATGGACTGGCAACAGGTGCGCGCCCTGGAGGATTCCGGGCTGGTGCGCTTCGGCCCGCATGGCGCCAGTCATGCCCTGCTGCCCTACCTGGACGACCATCGCCTCAAAGAGGAGCTGACCCGCAGCCATGCGGCGCTCAACGAAGGCTGCCGCGCTCCGCTGCCGGTGTACTGCTACCCCAACGGCGACCACGACGAGCGCGTGCGCGCCCAGGTCGCCGCGCATCGTTACCCCTACGCCCTGAGCACGCGCCCGGGCATCTGCCAGGGCCATGACGACCCGCTGGCGCTGCCGCGCATCGGCGTCAGCCAGCGCAATGCCAGCCGGCCCTCGCTGCTGGCCTGGCGCATCAGTCGCGGAGACCGCTGATGAACCGCAACAGCTACCTGCGCCACCTGGCGCTGAGCATGGGCACCAAGCTTGCGATGATCGCCCTGCGCCTGCTGCGCAACGTGCTGCTGGCGCGCATCCTCGGGCCCAGCGAGCGCGGCCTGTTCGCCCTGCTCAGCACCCTGCCCGACCTGATCAGCGCCGCCACCAGCGGCGGCCTCAACAGCGCGGTCGGCTACCAGGCGGCCAAGCAGCGCGACATGGGCCTGCTGCTGACCCAGGTGCTGGTCTACGGTTGCCTGCTGGCCGGCGTGCTGACCCTGGCCTGCGTGTTCCTGGTGCGCGAGTTCGGCGCCGACCTTGAGGTCACTGTGCAACTGGGCCTGCTGGCCTGGCTGTTGCTGCTGGCGGTGCCGATGACCGTGCTCAAGAGCGGCCTGCTGACCCTGCACAACGCCAGCGGCGGCGTCGGCGCCTTCAACGCCCTGCGCCTGACCGAGTCGCTGGCACCACTGCTGCTGTTCCTCGGATTGTTCTGGATGTGGCGCGACGAGGCGCTGGAGGCGGCGCTGATCAGTTGGCTGTGCGGCATCGCACTGGTCCTGGCGCTGGGCTTGTGGTGGCTGCGCCGCCAGCACCCGCTGGCCCTGCGCTGGGACCGTGGCAGCCAGCGCGAGCTGCTCAGCTACAGCGCCAAGAGCCACCCCGACCTGTTGTTCCAGCAGTTGATCCTGCGCTCGGACTACCTGTTCATCGGCGCACTGCTCGGCAGCACCGCCCTGGGCCACTACGCCATGGCCAGCGCCGCCGCCGAACTGCTGCTGATCGTTCCCGAGGCGGTAACCACGCCGCTGATGAAGCGCCTGCTGCAGCAGGATGCCGGCATGGAGCGCATCACCCCCCTGGCCCTGCGCCTGACCGCCACGGTGATGCTCGGCGCCTGCCTGGGCATGGCGCTGATCGGCCACTGGCTGATCGTCACCTTGTTCGGCGCCGAGTATGCCCCGGCCTATCCGGCCCTGCTGGCGTTGCTGCCGGGCCTGCTGGGGCTGTGCTACGCCAGCATCCTGCGCCTGGACCTTCTGGGCAAGAACCGCCCCGGCACGGTGTCGCTGATGATGGGCGCCGGTGCTGCGCTGAACCTGGTGCTCAACATCTTGCTCATTCCGGCCTGGGGCATCATCGGCGCGGCCGCGGCCTCGTCCATCGCCTACCTGGCGGTCACCGTGGCCATGCTGGTGCTGTACTGCCGCCTCAGTGGCGTGCCGCTGGGCCAGACCCTGATCATCCTGCCCGCCGACCTGGCGCCGCTGCGCCAGATGCTGCAACGGCGGGCGGCATGAAGGCGGCCTTGCTGTGCGGCGCGCTCCTGGCGCAGGGCGCCTTCGCCGCGCCTGTGCAGTGGGGGGACATCCGCGATGGCAGCCTGTACCTGCTGCCGGCCCGCGCCGATGAACTGCGTATCCAGTGGCAACCCGCCTGGCAGGCCGATGCCAACGCCGAGCACCTGTACCTGCTGGATGGCAACGGCCGCCTGGCCAGCGAAAGGCGGATCGAAGCCGCGCAGGTTCGCGGCGAGCAACGCTGGCCACTGGCGACGGGCGGCGGCGCCTATCGCCTGGAGGTGCCCGGCTACAGTTTCCGCGACTATCGCGTCCAGCACGACGGCAGTACCCGTGCGCTGTTCGCCCCGGCCAAGGTGCATTTCAGCGCTGAAGTCGGGCCAGGCGTTACTCTGTATTTCCGGGTCAAGGCCGGCGAGCAGGCGGTGTTGGCCGGCAAGCACCACGGCGGCGTGCATGGCCTGTTCGCCGAACGCCTGAGCGATGGCCGGCGCATCCAGCTGCCGCTAAAACCTTATCGCGCCTACTGGCGCTTCGATCAACAGGCGCTGCCTGCCAGCAGCCGTGACGAAACCTGGCGCCTTGGCCTGCAGGGCAGCGGCAAGGCGGCTTTCTGGCTCGACGGCAGCGCCAACCTGTTCGCCCAGCGCGCCGCAGACCTCGGCGAGCTGCCGCAACTGCCGGGCCAGGTGACCCTGGCCCTGGGTGACAAGGTGCTCGGCCCCACCCCACGGCTAGGCGTCGCCCTGCCCTACGTGCTGCCACCGGCCTCGAGCTTTGCCGCGCTGGACGCCCTGCGCCCCCAGGCCGCCGGTTTCTACAGTTTCGTCGACGTACTGCAACGCCAGCCGGACTTCGAGAACGCCTGGCGCAAGCTCTATCAGGAGCGCTTCGGCATTGTCCAGGACATCACCCTGCTGGCCGGCAGTGCCCGGGTCGCCGACCTCAGGAGCGACCGCACCAGCACCGATGGGTTGAGCGCCTGGCTCGAGGCGACCAAGGCGCTCGGCGGCAAAGGCACCCACTACCTGGCCTTTGCCGACGAGCCGAATCTCAACTACCGCGACTACGCCAGCTACCGCGATTTCTTCCAGGCCATGGCCAAGCGCGTACGCGACTACCCAGGTGCCCGCGAGGCTGGCGTGCGCATCGCCATGCCGGCCTCCTCGCGCCTGCTCGGCGGGCCCTTCACCGACGACGGCAAGCAGCGCCGCGGCATCGACTGGGCACGACGCCTGCTGGCCGAGCAAGGCGCGCAGATCGATGCCCTGGCCTGGCACGAATGGATGGTCCGCGACCTGCTCGCCACCCGCAGCTACCGCGACAGCGTGCGCCAGGCCGCCGCGCTGGTGGGCCTGGATGGCCAGGGCCGGCCGCGCAAGGCGCTGCTGCTGGACCAGACCAACCTGTCCAGCGGCTCGAGCCTCAGCCCCTACGAACAGAACACCCACTACGCCGGCCTGTGGTGGACCTCGGTGGTGATCAACGCCGCCAGTGACGGCCTGCTGGACATGCTCAACTGGTTCCACGTCGCCGACGAGCCCGAATGGCCCAAGGGCATGCTGCGCGATGCCGGCGGCCAGCGCTACGAACTCAAGCCGGTGGGCCTGGCCCAGCAGTTCATCCAGCGCCATTGGCTGGACCAGGTGCTGGCCCTGGACAACGACGCGTTCGAGGTCGATGCCCTGGCCATGGCCCGCCAGCACCAGCGCAGCCTGCTGGGGGTGAACAAGGCCGAGCGCCTGCAGCAGGTGGCGCTGACCCTCGGCGGCTGCCCCACCGGCCTGCTCGAACTGTTCGGCCCCGACAACCAGAGCCGCCGCGCCAGCTTCAGTTGCACGGATGGCCAGATTCACTTTCAACTGCCAGGGCAGACCGTATTCGCCCTGACCTGGAGCGCGTCATGAGACGCACCTCGATCAGCCATGCCCAGGAGGCACCATGACTGCATTCACCAAGATCCAGGACCGCATCAAGCGCAAGGGACTGCGTGACACCCTCGGTAGTGCCTGGCGGCACTACGTCTTCTATCATTGGGAACTGTTGTGGATGGAGCGCGACCTGGTCAGCCCGGTGCCGCCGCACCGGCTCAAGCCCTATGGCGCCCTGCGGGTCGAGCACATCACCGTGCACAACGTGCTTGCCTTCGCCCGCCACTTCGGCGACCGGGTCGAGACCATGCGCGAGCTGGCCGCCGAGGGCCATACCGGGTTGATGTTCCTCGACGACGACAACGACGCCGTGGCATTCATCTGGGGCAGCAGCCGCCATTACCACGACCGTCACTACTACGGTTGCTGGTTCCCGGTCGGGCCGGGGGAGTTCTTCGAGTTCGGCGGCGAGCTGATCCGCAAATACTGGGGTACCGAGCTGTCGGTGGACCTGCAGCTGGAACTGTGGAAGGCCATGGCCGCCCAGGGCTGCACCAAGGTGGTGGACGTGTGCGAGCAGCACAATATCCCGGCGCTCAAGCTGCACCTGCGCATGGGTTATCAGGAACAAGGACGGATCATGAACGTGTACTGCCTGTTCGGCCGCTGGAAGTTCTTCCGCGAAAGCCGCTACACCGCCTCGCGCCTCGAGCCATTGCGCAAGCCGGAAGCTCCGGCCTCCTCGGCCACGGCGGGTTGAGCCCATGGGCCTGCAACTGAAATGGTGCGCGTCGCTGCGCGCCGGCGACTTCCCCGCCGCCGACTACGAGGCGCTGCGCAGGCGCCTGCCCGGCAGCACGCCGTTCAACCACCTCGGCTGGCTGCGCGCCGCCGAGTCTGCCCTGCTGCCGGGCCAGCGGCTGCAGGTCCTGCTCGGCTACCAGGACGAGCGCCTGTGCCTGTGCCTGCCGCTGATCCGCGCCCGCGAACCCTTCGGCCCGCTGTTCGCCCCGGTGGTGCGCCACCTGGGATACCCGCTGAGCGACCGTATCGCCCTGCTCATCGACCTGCCGGCGCTATATGCCGACCAGGTCCTGCAGGCCATACGCAAGCGGCTACCGCATGCCTTGCTGCAATTGAGCGAGGTTCCGGACAACGCCGAGCACGATGGCTGGCTGCGCCAGTGGGCCGGCGCCAGTTCCACCTGGCAGCAGCGCCTGACCTGCCGGGTGCCGGTGCACCGCATCAACGAGCAGGACCGCCAGGAGGTCAGCGGCGACCCGCGCTACAAGCTGCGCCGCGCGCGCAAACGCATCAAGGCCTGCGGTGCCAGCGTGCGCCGGGTCGTCGCCACTTCCGAGAACATGGGTGAACTGCTCGACGCCATCAGCGCCGTCGAAGCGACCAGCTGGAAAGGCAACGACGAGGTCGGCATCTTCTCCGGCCCCCAGCGGCGCCCATGGATGTACCAGGCCTTCACCGCCCTGGCCGAAGAAGGCCTGGTGTGCCTGGTACTGCTGGAGCTGGAGGGGCGCTGCATCAGTTACCGCCTGGGCCTGTTGGAGCGCGGCCGAATCTACGACTACAACCTCGCCTTCGTCCCCGAATACCGTGACCTGGGCAGCGGCCGCGTGCTGCTCGAGGAATGGATTCACTGGGGCCTGGACGAAGACTGGAAGTGGGTCGACGCCTCGCGGGTGAGCCTGGACAACTCCAGCCACCAGTTGCACGAGCGCATGACCGGCCAGGTCGAACAGTGGCGCCTGAGCAGCTACAGCTGGCGCCCCGACGGCGTACTGCTGGGGCTGGCGCTACGCTGCTGGCACTGGCTCAAGCCACGCCTGCGCAGGCGTTCGCCGCGCCAGGAAGCCGATATTGTCGCCCCCACCCTGCCACAGGAGCGCCCGGATGCCATCCCAGGTCATAGTCAACGCTGACGATTTCGGCCTCAGCGCCCACACCAACGCGGTCATCCTGCACGCCTTCCAGGCCGGGTTGATCAGCTCGGCCACGGCCATGGCCAACATGCCAGCCTTCGCCACCGCCTGCATGCTGGCCCAGCAACCGGCGCTCAAGGGACGGGTGGGGTTGCACTTCAACCTCACCTATGGCCGCCCGCTGAGCCAGGCGATTCTCGCCGAGCCGCGCTTCTGCACGCCCCATGGCGAGTTCGACCTGCGCCTGAAACAACGCACCCTGCGCCTGTCGCGCCGCGAGCGGGCCGCCGTGGAAGCGGAACTGGAGGCCCAGTGGAAACACTGCCTGGATCACGGCCTGATGCCCAGTCACCTGGACTCGCACCAGCACGTGCACAACATCTGGCCGGTGGGCGTCATCGTCGCCCGCTTCGCCCGCGCCCAGGGGGTGCCGGTCCGCCTGGCGCGCAATGTGGGGCACAACATCGGGCCGGCCAAGCGCGTGTTCAAGAGCCTGCTCAACCGCCGCCTGCGCCAGCTCGCCGGGAGCACCGCCGACTTCGTCTGCACCCCGGCCGACCTCAAGGCCGGATTGGCCCCCGCGCACGGCGTGCTGGAGGTAGTAGCCCATCCCAGCGCGCTGGGCGGGCACGACTTCGGCGATGCCTACCTGGCCAGCGGCGAATCGCTGCTGGCGTTGGTCGAGCAGCGCCTGGGGCAAGTGCCGCGGGTGGGGTATGCGAGCCTGGGGATGCAGGAGATGGGCTGAAAGCCCACCCGCTATCGCCCCGGCGGCCGATGCCGGCGCTCGTGGTTCTCGGCCAGCCAGCCGCGCAACGCCTCGGCCGGCATCGGCCGCCCGAGCAGGAAACCCTGCCCCTGGTCGCAACCGGCGTGGCGCAGGAAATCGTACTGCTCCTGGGTCTCGATGCCTTCGGCGGTGATGCGAAACCCCAGGGCATGCCCCAGATCGATGATCGCCCTGGCGATGGCCACCGCGTCGTCGTCTGCGGGCAGGTCCTTGATGAAAGCCCGGTCGATCTTCAGGTGGTCGATCGGCAGCGCGCGCAGGTAGGCCAATGACGAATAGCCAGTACCGAAGTCGTCCACCGCCGTGGCCACGCCCATGGCCTGTAATTGCGCCAGCACCGCGCAGGCCTGCTGCTGGCTTTCCATCAGCAGGCTCTCGGTGATTTCCACCTCCAGCAGGTTGGCCGGCAGGCCATGGCGCTCCAGCGCCGAGGCGAGGCTGGTCACGTAGTCGCTACGCTCGATCTGCAAGGCCGCGACGTTGATCGCCAGCGGTCCGGGCAGGCCATCACTGGCCCGCCATTCGGCCAACTGGGCGCAGGCCAGTTCCAGCACCCGCTCGCCGAGCGGGATGATCAACCCGGTGCGTTCGGCCAGGGGGATGAACTCCCCCGGCGAAATCAGGCCATGTTCCGGATCGCGCCAGCGCAGCAGCGCCTCGACGCCCTCCAGCTGCCCGCTGAACAGATCAACCTTGGGCTGGTACCACAGCTCGAATTCATTGTGCTCCAGCGCCCGACGCAGGTTGCGCTCCAGCTCCAGGCGCTGCTGCAGGCGCTCGGTCATGTCCGGATGATAAGGCCGCCAGGCGTCGCGGCCGGCCTCCTTGGCGGCGTACATGGCGGTGTCAGCATGGCGCAACAGGCTGTCGGCGTCCTCGCCATGCTGCGGGCACCAGGCCAGACCGATGCTGCCGGTGACCAGGGCGGCGTTGCCATTGAGGTCGAATGGCCGCTGCAGGCAGCGCAGCAAGGCGCGGACCTGCTGGTTCACCTGCCCCTGGGCGCCCTGCAGCATGAACACGAACTCGTCGCCGCCCAGCCGGCAGAGCCGGTCCTGGCTGTCGAGTTCCTGCAGGAAGCGTGCGGTCGCCTGCTGCAGCAGCAGGTCGCCCATCGGGTGCCCCAGGCTGTCATTGACCTGCTTGAAACCGTCGATGTCGAGCATCAGCACCGCCAAGCCATGGCCCTGCAGGATGGCCGTGCTCAGTTGCTGCTGGAACAGGATGCGGTTGGGCAGCCCGGTGATGGTGTCGTAATGGGCCAGGCGTTCGAGCTGGGCCTGGTAGCGCTGCAGCTCGCGATTGCGTTGCTCGAGCAGACGCTGCTTGCGATTGAGCTGCGCGACGAACAGGCTGAACACACCCGTGCAGCTCAAGGCGAACAGGAACAGCGGCGAGCCGAACAGGTCCAGCCCCGACCAGCCACCCCGTGGCGCGGCGACCAGTTGCCAGAGGCCGCCCGGTACCTCCACCGTCATCTTCACCTGCGGTTCGTCGAACAGCCGAGGATCGCCCCAGATCAGCGCGCCTTCGGCGCCCTTGCCATCGCCCCCGCGCACGGCCAGCTCGAACTCGGTGTCCGGACGCAGCCCCGCCGTGAGCAGCAATCGATCAATATCGGCAACAATCGATACATTGCCCCAGTAAAAGCGCACGCCGCGCTTGCCGGTGACGAACACCGGTCGCCGGTAGATCAACCCCCGCCCACCCTGATACAGCTGCAGCGGGCCGGCCAGCACCGGCTGGGCCTGTTCGCGGGCCGAGCGCAGCAGGGGAAACTGTTCCGGCAACTGGCGGTAATCCAGCCCGATCAGCCGCTCGTTACCGGGCAACGGGTAGACATCACTGATCACATCATCCGGCGCCAGCGCGATATGGCGCATGTACGGCACCGACTGCAAGGCATCGCGGGCCATGCCATGGAAATGCGCGGGGCTGATGCCGCCGTCGGCACTGATCAGCTGGGCGATGCCTTCGGCCTCGCCGAACGCCGCGCCCAGCTGCGCCTCCAGCGCACCACGCATCCCCGCCAGGTGGGCTGCCAGGTTGCCCAGTTGCTCACTGCGCTCGCGCTGCGCGTCGAGGTGACCCAGGGCGACCGAAAGGCCGATGCCCACCAGGGCAAGACCGACCGGCAACAGGCGGTTGAGCGTGTGCCGCCAGGTGCCGGATGGCACGTGCGCGGGTTCAGGAGAATGCTGGGGAATGGTCATAGGCAGGCGATGGCAGTCGATTTAGCAGTTATCGGCGTTGCGCGGCCAATATTGAGGCCTGTTTTCCCAGCCCGCGGGCCGGGATGCATATGCACCACCGTCGATGCCATCGCGGCTGCTCTGATGCGGACTTTGCGAGGAGCCAAACATGACATCGGATACCCCCAACCCGCACCAACCTATCCTTGAGCGCCGCCTGCCGGCCTGGGCGCGGGAAGCCACGCCCGAACACTGGCAGCGGCTGCACGAAGGCATCATGCCGTCCCAGGGCCTGCCCGACAGCGAGGCGGCCTGGTTCGCCAATGCCGTGCCCCACCTGCGCGAAGCAGTCAAGGCCAGCCAGGCTCGCCTGATGCGCAGCCAACGCACGCTGGCCAGGCACCTGCGCGGCCTGAAGAACATCAACGAGTTCGCCGAACCCCTGCTCGCCGAGCGCCTGCGCAGGCAACACGGCTTGAGCACGCCGCTGCGCAGCACGTCGCTGATTGTGGTCAAGCGGTTCTATACCTTCCAGGTCTACACCATCCATCACGAACACCGTAGCCTGCTGCAGGCCGCCCTGCAGAATTTCGCTGAAAACCTCACCTTCGATCGCGACAGCGCGCTCGCCCTGGAGGGCGACTGGCAGGTGAAGGAAAGCCTGGTCACCGGCAAGACCACGCTCGGCGACAGCATGACCGAAGTCGATATCGAGCTGCCCAGCGAGCAGATCCGCATCAAGCCACTGGCCCTGTCACCAGCAGCCTTTGCCAGCACCTGCCGTGAACTGGATATTGGACAGCGTTACCAGGCCCATCTCGATACCCTGTTCACGTCCCCGCTCGTTCGCCCGGCGGCGGTTCGCGTTCATAAGGCCAGCCTGCGCCTGGCGGCAGACCTGGCGCGGGTACGCAACCAGCTGGATGGTAAAGGCCGGGACGCGATACAGGCGTTGCTCGACGATGGGAAGGCGCTGGCCTGCAGTCAGCTGAGCCTGTTCGGCATCACCCTGCACGAGGCGATCCTGATCGATACTGGTACAGCCGGCGTGCTGCTCTATCTACCGGGTCAGGCCGACAGCCTGCGCGCCTTTGACGACCTCGATGCCTTGTACCGGCAACTGCAGGCTGACCTGCAACAGGCAGCGTTTCGTCAAGGCTTCATGGACTACGTGCCACACGAGCAGCAAGGCACATTTGCCAGCCGGCTTCGCCAAAACGCGGATGCCGACCTGCATGCGTGCGCCGTGCCGATCGACGGCAACCTGTACGACTTCCTCCACGCCGACCATGTGGCGCGTCTGCGACACGAAGCCCTGCAACTGGCAGTACCCAGCGCACAGGCCGACGAGCAGGCACGCAAAGCACGCAAGGCTATCTGGGACAAGGCAGGCCTCGACATGCTGATGATCGCCGGGATGTTCGTCCCGGCGCTGGGCACGATCATGACGGCAGTGATGGCGTATCAACTGCTGGATGAAGCCTACGAGGGCTATGAAGCCTGGCAGGTCGGTGACCGCGAAGAGGCCTTCGGCCACTTCAAGTCGGTGGCGCTCAACCTGGCCGTTATCGGTGGCCTGCATCTGGCAGGCAAGGCGCTGAGACACCTGGCGGGCAGCCCGTTGCTCGAAGGCCTCGACCCGGTCACCCTCGATGACGGCAGCCAACGCCTGTGGCGACCCGACCTGACCGGCTACCGCAGTGCGGTGGCGCTGCCAGAGGAACTCGAGGCCAATGCACAGGGGCAGTTCCTGCACCAGGGGCGCCACTTCATTCGCATGGATGGACACCTCTACGAGCAGCGCCTGGATACGCGTCAGGGGCAATGGCGCATCGTCCACCCCGATGACGGCGCCGCCTTCCAGCCGCCACTTGAACATAATGGCGCAGGCGCCTGGCGCGGCAGCCATGAGCAACCCCGCGACTGGTCGCTGGCGACCTTGGTCCGGCGCCTGGACAGCCGCCTGCAACACATGCCGGATGTTGCGCTCGAAGGCGCGGCCAGGGCCAATGGCTTGGGTACCCCCGCCCTACGCCAGCTGCACCTGGCAAACAACCCGCCACCCGCCGCGCTGCGCGCGACACTCGAGCGCCTGCACCTGGCCAAGGTCAGTGACGGCGTCGAGCAAGCCGCACTGGAAGGACTGCACATTCCCCAACTGGCCAACGGGCACAGCGAACGGTTGATCATCAATGCCATGGCCGATCTGCCGGGCTGGCCTAGCGAACTGCGTCTCGAGCTGCGCGCCGCATCCCCCCGGGGGCCGGTGCTGCTTGCCGCCGGAGCGGAAAATGCCAGTCGTACCTGCACCGTGCTCAAGTCGGCTGACGGTTACGAAGCCTACCTGGGCGATAGACCGGTCGCATTGCGCCAGGACAACGATCTGTGTCGGGCGATCGTGCAAGCGTTGTCCTCGGTTGATCGTCAGGCCCTTGGGCTGACTACCAGCGGCGCCAATGAACTGCGCCAACAAATTCACGATCTGGTCGTGGCCGACCGCGCCTTGGCCAGGCGCCTGCTGGGCAGCCATTTGCCTGGATGGGGCAAGCGCGGTCGGTTACGCGGCGGCATGGAGGCGCCGGCGCCTGAGGCCCCCCGCTTCGAAGTCGGCGCACTCTTTCGCCGCTACCGACAGCTGTACCCTGAGACCGCCGACCACCAGGTCAACGAACAGCTGGGCCAGTGGCTCGAGGCTGGCCTGGATCCGGCACGGCAACTTGAGGATCTGGAACAGCAGTTGCTGGAGTTCCGCAGCCAGATGCGCGCCTGGGCTGGCAATGACCCCTTGCGCCATGCCGCCGCCCGACGGTTGGTCAGCAACTGGCAGCAGATCTCGGAGTACTCGGAGGAGGAAGGGCTTGGCATTCACCTGATCAGCCTGACCGACCTGGAACTGACCAACGAAGACCTGGCCACCTTGGCACTACCAGACCGCTTCACCCATATCGAGCGAGTCGACCTAGGCGCAAACCCCGGCTTGAGCCAATTGCCTGCCGAGTTTCTCGAACGGTTTCCAGGGTTGCAACGCCTGCATCTGGTTGGTTGCGGCTTCGAGCAGTTGCCAGCAATTGCCGCTCCGCAAACGTTGGAATGGCTTGATATGCAGGGTAACAATCTGGTCTGGAACGACGCGAATCAAGCGGCCCTGGACCGTCTCGACGCGCTTCGCATGCTGGACCTGTCGCGCAACCCGCTGGCCCGCAGTCCCGACCTCAATCGCCTGGGCGAACTGGATGTGCTCAACCTCAACAGTTGCGAACTCGTCGATTGGCCCAGCGGTATTCGTAGCGACGAAGACTGGCAACCTGTCGTCTTCGACCTGCGTGACAACCGCTTCGCCAGCTTGCCGCAGGAGCTGCATCTATCGCGGGTGGCGGCCCAGAACCTGTGGCTGGAAAGCGCGGACCTCAGCGAGCGGGTCAATCAGCAGATCCAGGCCTATTACGTTCAGCACGGCATCGACTTGCTGGTCGCCGACGCCGACTACGAGGAAATGCTGGAGGACACCGATGCCGACGACAGGGCCATCTGGAACGCGCTGCCGCTGCAATATCGTCGCGAGCTACGTGACCTGCAGGATCTGCCAGACTACGATCATGGCCGGTTGTGGCAACGGCTGCGCACCTTTGCGGATCCCCGAGCCATGGATTATGCCCTGACGATCGGCGCAATGAGGCTGCTGGAGGCCGAGGCGTTCCCGCCGCCGTTCGAGGAGTGATCGGCAACGACGGCGCCGGGCTGGTAATTTTCCGGAGGTCGGCGCATGCTCGCAAGCTGAAGCGTTTCATCATCCGGATTTGAGAGGTGCAGTACCCATGGACCGTCTGCTCGACTCGCTGTTTCCCGCCCTCGAGGACATCCCCGAGGCCTGGCGCCTCGGCTCGCCCCTGGAGCAACGCGACTATCTGGTCAACGGTGAACTGCGGCACTGGGACGGCCCCCTGGCCACCGTGCGCAGCCCGGTGTGGCTCAAGGAAGGCGACAGTGAGCGCCAGGTCATCCTCGGCAGTGCTCCCCTGCTCGACGCCGACACCGCACTCACCGCGCTCGACGCGGCCGTGGCTGCCTACGACAAGGGCCGCGGCGCCTGGCCGAACATGCGCGTGGCCGAGCGTATCGGGCATGTCGAAACCTTCCTGGCGCGCATGCGTGAGCAACGCACGGCGGTGGTCAAGCTGCTGATGTGGGAGATCGGCAAGAACCTCAAGGATTCGGAGAAGGAGTTCGACCGCACCTGCGACTACATCGTCGACACCATCGAGGCGCTCAAGGACCTCGACCGTCGCTCCAGCCGCTTCGAGCTCGAACAGGGCACCCTTGGCCAGATCCGCCGCGCACCGCTGGGCGTGGCGCTGTGCATGGGCCCGTACAACTACCCGCTCAACGAAACCTTCACCACGCTGATCCCGGCGCTGATCATGGGCAACACCGTGGTGTTCAAGCCGGCCAAGTTCGGCGTGCTGTTGATCCGCCCATTGCTCGAAGCCTTCCGTGACAGCTTCCCGCCCGGGGTGATCAACGTCATCTACGGGCGCGGCCGCGAGACCGTCAGCGCGCTGATGGCCAGCGGCAAGGTCGACGTGTTCGCCTTCATCGGCACCCACAAGGCCGCCAGCGACCTGAAGAAGCTCCACCCACGCCCGCACCGCCTGCGCGCGGCGCTGGGCCTGGACGCCAAGAACCCCGGCATCGTTTTGCCCCAGGTCGACCTCGACAACGCCGTCGAAGAGGCCGTCACCGGCGCCCTGTCGTTCAACGGCCAGCGTTGCACCGCGTTGAAGATCCTGTTCGTCCACGAGGACGTGGTCGACTCATTCCTCGACAAGTTCCAGCGCAAGCTCGCCGCGCTCAAGCCCGGCATGCCCTGGGAGCCCGGCGTGGCGCTGACGCCGCTGCCCGAACCCGGCAAGCTCGATTACCTCGACGGCCTGGTGGCCGACGCCACCGCCAAGGGCGCCCGGGTGCTCAACGAAGGTGGTGGGCAAAGTCGCGGCTCGTTCTTCTACCCTGCGCTGCTCTACCCGGTCAGCCAGGACATGCGCGTCTATCACGAGGAACAGTTCGGCCCGCTGGTGCCAGTGGTGCCCTACCGCGACCTGCAGAGCGTGATCGACTACGTGCTCGATTCCGACTACGGCCAGCAGCTGAGCCTGTTCGGCAACGACCCACAGACCATCGGCGCGCTGGTCGATACCTTCGCCAACCAGGTCGGCCGGATCAACCTCAACGCCCAGTGCCAGCGTGGGCCGGATACCTATCCGTTCAACGGCCGCAAGAACAGCGCCGAAGGGACCTTGTCGGTGCATGACGCATTGCGCGTGTTCTCCATTCGCACCTTGGTCGCGACCAAGTTCCAGGCAGCGAACAAGGAGTTGATCAGCGAGATCATCCGCAACCGGCAGTCGAGCTTCCTGACCACCGACTACATCTTCTGAACAAAGCCGCCACCTCCGCCTTTGCGAAAACGTGGAGGCGGTCCGTTTTTATAGGCAATCGATCTAAACCTCAGGTCGATTTCCTGCCTGCCTGTACGACTCTAATTCACCACCGTAGCGCAATGCGCATATGGTCCACCCAAGTGAAAGGAGAGCACGTAAATGGCAGTCAAACCCATTCCCGAAGGCCAGCACAGCCTGACCCCGTACCTCGGCATCAAGGACGCCGCCAAGGCCATCGAGTTCTACAAGAAGGCCTTTGGCGCCGTCGAGATGTTCCGCCTCGAAGACCCCCAAGGCCGCGTCGGCCATGCCGAACTGAAAATCGGCGATTCCTCGCTGATGCTCGGCGACCCCTGCGACATGCCAAACACCCTCAAGCCCAGCCAGACCATCGAACACCCGGCCGTCGGCCTGCACCTGTATGTCGCGGACTGCGACAAGATCTACGCCCAGGCAATCGCTGCTGGCGCCAAGCCGATGAGCGAGGTGAAGGATCAATTTTATGGCGACCGTAGCGGCACGCTGAAAGATCCGTTCAACAACATGTGGTTCATCTCCACCCACAAGGAAGACCTGAGCGTCGAGGAAATCCGCGCCCGCGCCGCGAAAATGTTCGACGCCAGTTGAGCGGCAAGCTTCGAGCCACAAGCTTCAAGTTGAAAGCCGCCGCGCTTTGCTTGAAGCTTGGGGCTTGTAGCTTGGAGCTGCCCCTCAATGCGAATCATCGAAAAATCCGGCGCCCTGGTGCGCAGCCTGACCCCGGCAGAGGACGAACTGCTGGTGGGCTTTGCCCGCGGCACCCTCACCGGCCCGCGCCTGTTGCAGGCCAACCAATGGCTGATGAAGATACGCAGCGCCAACCAATGGCTGGCCTGCGACTGCCGCAAGGATGCCCTGCCGGTGCTCAACGTCTCGTTGAACGGCAGCACCGGCACCCTGTTCCTGCGCAACAACCCCGAAACCCCCGAGCACAGCCCAGGCTGCCCGTTCAGCAAGGATGAGCGCGAGGCCGGCGAACGCGCCGATGAAAACGCCGCCCCGGCCGCCTGGCTGGCGCCGGATGCGCCACTGCGCCTGCTCGGCGACTATCGCCGCGCCAGTGACGGCGAGGCACCTGCAACGCCACGCGAGCCCGGCGAGCGCCGCGAGCAACAGCGCCTGCTGTCGCTGCTGCTGACCTGGATCGAGGCCAGCGGCCTGAACGTCTACGCCACCCACCTGAAAAAGGACCTCACCGCGCAGTTCGCCGACCTGCGCACTGTCGCCAACCGCTACCCGCTGCTGGAGCGGGTGCCCGCCAGCAACTACCTGGAAACCCGCCTGGACATGAAGCACATGATGATGCTCAAGGCGCGCCTGCGCGAGGCCACGGTGTTCGGCAACCACCGTCGGCACGGCCTGCTGCTCGACTGCGTGGACCAGGTCAAGGGACGCAAGTTGTTCAACAACCGCAGCGAGGACGGCTTCGACTTCCAGGGCCACCACCAGTACTGGGGCGGCAACCGCGCCAGCGGGCCACTGCTGGCCCTGGCGCTGTATTCTCCGGCCACCGCCGGCAGCCATTTCTACGAACTGATCCACGTCGCCAGCGTGCCGGTGCTGTCACGCGGTCACCTGTTCCCGGTGTACCGCGATGAAGAGCGCGAGCCGCTCAAGGCACTGGTGTCGCTGATCGACTGGATGGCGAGCAAGGGCGTGAAGGTGTTGATGCGCCGCCCGGTGATCGGCGGCCAGGTGATGGATGAACTGGTGCTGACCTCGGACCAGGACCGGGTGCTGTCGGTGTCGCTGCTGGAGCAGCCGATCGGACCGGAACCGGATGCCGAGAACTTCAAGCGCTATGCCGACTTCAAGAGCCTGGACACCTTCCGCAAATATGTGGCCGGGTTCTTCATGCGTGAACGCTGATTTATAGATTCTCAGGAGCTTTGCGGTGTTCAGTTGTAGGTATGGGGTGTCTGTTAGACCGAGCGCCGCGCGGGCGGCGCTCGGTTCCACAGACGCACATCCCCTATCGGTGATCACCTAAAGGCTAGAACGCCGCCTTGAAGATCGCCTCGATCTCCACCTGGCTGGCCACCCGTGGATTGGTCAGCCCGCAGGCATCCTTCAGTGCATTGGCCGCCAGCACCGGTACATCCTCGACCTTGGCCCCCAGTCCCGCCAGCCCGGCCGGGATGCCGATGGCCGCCGCCAGGTGCTCGATGGCCGAAATCGCAGCGCCGGCCCCCTGCTCGGCGTCCAGCGCGCAGACCTTCACCCCCATGGCCTTGGCCACATCACGCAGGCGTGCGGCGCTGACCTTGGCATTGAAGCGCTGCACATGGGGCAGCAGCACCGCGTTGCACACGCCATGGGGCAAGTCGTAGAAGCCACCCAACTGGTGGGCCATGGCATGCACATAGCCCAGCGAGGCATTGTTGAACGCCATGCCCGCGAGGAACTGGGCGTAGGCCATGTTCTCCCGCGCCACCAGGTCACCGCCGTCGGCAACCGCCTGGCGCAGGTTGGCACTGACCAGACTGATGGCCTTGAGCGCGCAGGCATCGGTGATCGGCGTGGCGGCGGTGGACACATAGGCCTCGATGGCGTGGGTCAAGGCATCCATGCCCGTGGCCGCGGTGAGCCCCTTGGGCATGCCGACCATCAGCGCCGGATCGTTCACCGACAGGATCGGCGTGACGTTGCGGTCGACGATGGCCATTTTCACGTGGCGCGCCTCGTCGGTGATGATGCAGAAGCGGGTCATTTCGCTGGCGGTGCCCGCCGTGGTGTTGATCGCGATCAGCGGCAGCTGCGGCTTGCTCGAGCGGTCGACGCCCTCGTAGTCGCTGATATGCCCGCCGTTGGTGGCGCACAGCGCGATGCCCTTGGCGCAGTCGTGGGGCGAGCCACCGCCCAGGGAGATCACGCAGTCACAGCCCTCGCGGCGCAGCATCGCCAGGCCCGCTTCGACGTTGGCGATGCTCGGGTTGGGCTTGGCGCCGTCGAACACCCGCGAATCGATGTCGCGCATGGCCAGCATGCCGGCGATGCGCTCGGCCACACCGGCCTTGGCCAGCCCGACGTCGGTGACGATCAGCGCCTTGCGCAGGCCATAGCCGGCAATCGCCGCCATCGCCTCTTCAAGGCAGTCGATGCCCATGATGTTTACGGCGGGGATGAAGAACGTGCTGCTCATGGCCGGGGTCCTCTCAAGCTGACGGTAGGTTTTCAGCATCCGCCGGAATGGGCAGGTGGGCATTGATCCAGCGCAACCCGGCCTACCCCATGAACAACCGATACGCCGGATTCTCCGTCTCGTCCCAGTACTGGTACCCCATCTCGTCCAGTGCCCGTGGCAGCCCGGCCAGCTCGTCCTCGGGCACTTCCAGCCCGGCGAACACCCGCGCCTGTGCCGCGCCATGGTTGCGATAGTGGAACAGGCTGATGTTCCAGCGCTTGCCCAGCCGTTCGAGGAAGCCCAGCAATGCCCCCGGGCGCTCGGGGAACTCGAAGCGCAGCACGCGCTCGCCCGCGCCAGGTGCCGCGTGGCCGCCGACGGTGTGGCGCACATGCAGCTTGGCCAGTTCGTTGTCGGTCAGGTCGAGCACCTGGTAGCCCTGTTCGCCCAGGCTGGCCAGCAACTGTTGCCGTGGGTCCTGCTGCGGATGGGTCTGCACGCCGACGAACAGGCGTGCCTCCTTGCCTGGGTAGTAGCGATAGTTGAACTCGGTGATCTGGCGCTTGCCCAGGGCCAGGCAGAATGCGCGGAAACTGCCGGGGCGCTCGGGGATGGTCACGGCGATGATCGCCTCGCGCTGCTCGCCCAGCTCGGCGCGCTCGGCCACATGGCGCAGGCGGTCGAAGTTGACGTTGGCGCCGGAGTCGATGGCCACCAGGGTCTGCCCTTGCAACCCTTCACGGGCCACGTAGCGCTTGATGCCGGCCACTGCCAGGGCTCCGGAAGGCTCGGTGATCGAGCGGGTGTCGTCGTAGATGTCCTTGATCGCGGCGCACAGTTCGTCGCTGCCGACCGTCACCACCTCGTCGACAAAGTGGCGACACAGCTCGAAGCAGTGCGCCCCCACCTGCGCCACCGCCACCCCGTCGGCAAAGGTGCCGACCTGCGGCAGGACCACCCGCTCGCCTGCGGCCATGGCGGCCTGCAGGCAGTTGGAGTCTTGCGGTTCGACGCCGATCACCTTGACCTCCGGGCGCAGGTACTTGACGTAGGCGGCGATCCCGGCGACCAGGCCACCGCCGCCGACGGGGACGAAGATCGCATGCAGCGGGCCCGGGTGCTGGCGCAGGATCTCCATGGCCACGGTCCCCTGCCCGGCGATGACGTCGGGATCGTCGAACGGCGGTACGAAGGTGGCGCCGTCGCGATCGGCCAGTTGCAGGGCGTGGGCCAATGCGTGCGGAAAGCTCTCGCCGTGCAGCACCACATGGCCACCCCGCGAGCGCACGCCTTCGACCTTGAGCGAAGGTGTGGTGGTCGGCATGACGATGGTGGCCTTGATGCCCAGGTGCGACGCGGCCAGGGCCACACCCTGGGCATGGTTGCCGGCCGAAGCGGTGATCACGCCGCGGGCGCGCTGTTCGGGGGTCAGGCGTGACAGACGGGTGTAGGCGCCGCGGATCTTGAAGGAGAACGTCGGTTGCAGGTCTTCGCGCTTGAGCAGGATCTGGTTGCCCAGGCTGGCCGACAGGGCCGGCGCCGCTTGCAAGGGGGTTTCGATGGCCAGGTCGTAAACCGGCGCCGAGAGAATCCGGCGCACTTGCTCGGACAGCAGTTGCCGGGGGGTTGCCGGGGTACGTGGGGCGGCGCTGAGGCTGGTCATCGATGACTCCTGGTTTTTTTGTCGTGCCCAGGAGTCAGAGAGAAGAAACCCGCCTCCAGGGCGGGTTCAGTGCATGTGTGCGCTAGCCCGCCAATCTGATAATGGCGGTAATAATGCTGAGGGCGCTGTACTGCGGGAATAGGTTCATGGGCTGGGAAACTAGCGTGTGGCGCAAGAAAAAGTCAAGGCTTGGCGCTACCGCCCTTGTCGAAGCTCACGAAGTCCCTGCCCAGTCGCAGATGAAATCCAACCGCAGATACGACGAAAAACTGCACAATTGATAGTCATTCGCCATTAACTCGTTCTCGGAACCCCCCGCCCGGGGGTAGAATGCCGCAAAACCGGGAGCCGCGATGAACCACGACCGCCACATTCCAAGCGAAGACGATGCAATCACCGATGCCGCCGCGCATTGGTGCATGCGCCTGCACGCCGACGATTGCACGGCGGCCGAGCGTGAGGCGTTCGGCCAGTGGTTGGCGGCCGACCCGCGGCATGCCGAGGAATACCAGGCGATGCTGGAGATCTGGGACACCGCCGACCTTCTGCCGCGCAGCGCCCAGGTGGTCCCGCTGCCCGTGCGGCGCCCGGTGGCGACGCGCCAGTGGCGCCCGTTCGCCTCCGCCGCGGCCATCGCCCTGCTCGCCCTGCCGCTGGCCGGCTGGGTCGGCTGGGAACAGGGTTGGCTGCCCAACAGCTACCAGCATTTCGAAGCCAGCGACCACCTGCGGCAGGTGCGCCTGAGCGACGGCAGCAGCGTCGAGCTGAATCTCCACAGCGAGCTGCGCTTCCTGAACTTCAAGGATGAGCGCCAAGTCACCCTGATCAAGGGCGAGGCGTTCTTCAAGGTCACCCACGACAGCAGCCACCCGTTCATCGTCCACGCCGCCAACGGCCAGACCCGGGTCACCGGGACCCAGTTCAACGTGTGGAAATACGAAGACCAGGTCAAGGTGACGTTGGTGGAAGGTTCGGTGCTGGTCAGCAGCGGTGGCAACGCCGGCGGCTATCGCCTTGGCCCGGGCATGCAGGCCAGCTACCACAAGGGCGATTTCGAACCCGAGCTGAACCAGAGCGACGACTACGCCAACAGCCTGGCCTGGCGCAGTGGCAGGCTGGTGCTGGACAACCTCAGCCTCGGCCAGGCGTTGCCAGTGATCAATCGCTACCTGGACAAGCCGCTGATGCTGGCCGACGACAGCACCGCGAGCATTCGCATCAGTGGCGTCTACAGCACCCGCGAGGTCGAACGCCTGGTCGACACGCTGCCCAAGGTGCTGCCGGTGTACCTGACCCGCAGCAAGGACGGCAGTACCGTCCTCAACCGCATCGTGCCGGCGCCGACCCGCGGCTGAATCCGCGATCTGGGGCCGCCCTGCGGCCCATCGCCGGCAAGCCGGCTCCCACAGGCGATCACATGTCCCTGTGGGAGCCAGCTCGTCGTGGCGACGAACCGCGGCGAAAGGGCTGCAAAGCAGCCCCGGCGGTATCAGGTCAAACCCGGATCAGAGCGTCATCGCCGCCAACCAGCCAAACGCCAGCAGCGGCAGGTTGTAGTGCAGGAACGTCGGCACCACGGTGTCCCAGATATGGTGGTGCTGGCCATCCACGTTCAGCCCGGAGGTCGGCCCCAGGGTCGAGTCCGAAGCCGGCGAACCGGCATCGCCCAGGGCACCGGCAGTACCGACGATGCACACGGTGGCCAGCGGATCGAAGCCCAGTTGCACGCACAGCGGCACGAAGATCGCCGCCAGGATCGGCACGGTGGAGAACGACGAGCCGATGCCCATGGTCACCAGCAGCCCCACCAGCAGCATCAGCAATGCACCAATGCCCTTGCTGTGGTCGATCCACTGCGCCGAGGTTTCCACCAGGCTCTTCACCTCGCCGGTGGCCTTCATCACTTCGGCGAAGCCGGAGGCGGCGATCATGATGAAGCCGATCATCGCCATCATCTTCATGCCTTCGGTGAACAGGTCGTCGGTATCCTTCCAGCGCACGATGCCCGACAGCGAAAAGATCAGGAAGCCGACCATCGCGCCGATGATCATCGAGTCCAGCCACAGCTGGATGATGAATGCCGCGGCGATCGCCACCCCGGCCACCAGCAGGGTCACCGGGTTGTACTGCACGCTGACCTGCTCGACCTGCTCGATCCGCGCCAGGTCGTAGTCACGCTTCTTGCGGTAGCTGAAGAACACCGCCAGCAACAGGCCGGCGAGCATGCCTGCGGCGGGAATTGCCATGGCGTGGGTGACATTGACCCCGCTCACGTCGACGCCGGCGCGGGCGACATTGGCCAGCAGGATCTCGTTAAGGAAGATGTTGCCGAAACCGACCGGCAGGAACATGTACGGGGTGATCAGGCCGAAGGTGATCACGCAGGCGATCAGCCGGCGGTCGATGCGCAGGCGGGTCAACACGTACAGCAGCGGCGGCACCAGCAACGGGATGAAGGCGATGTGGATCGGCAGGATGTTCTGCGACGACACCGCCACCACCAGCATCAGGCCGATCAGCAGCCACTTGACCTTGCCACCGTCGGCATGCCCCTGGCGATCGATCATCGCCAGCGCCCGATCGGCCAGGGCATGGGCCAGGCCCGACTTGGCGATGGCCACCGCAAAGGCGCCGAGCAACGCATACGACAACGCCACCGTGGCACCGCCACCCAGGCCACCATTGAAGGCCTTGAGCGTGCCCTCGATACCCAGCCCACCGACCAGGCCTCCGGCCAGGGCGCCGATGATCAGGGCGATGACCACATGCACGCGGGACAGGCTCAGGATCAGCATGAGCCCGACCGCGGCAATCACTGCATTCATGGTGTGCAAACCTCGTTACGACAGACAAAAAGCGGGTATTCCGGCGACAGACTGCGCGCAGGCAGTGGCCGGACCAGGGGATGTTGTTATGAAGGGCGCACACTCTGAAGCACAGACCGACAGAAGTCAAAAGCGTCTGCGCCGCGGCCCTTTGTAGGAAATAGACGAAAGTCGCAGGATTTAATTGAACGTTTGAATAAAGAAAAATCCGAGCACGCCGACACAGTCGGCAGCATCAAACCTATTACAAGGGATTTTCCCCATGCCTTTGCTGCGACAACTCTCCATCCAATGGAAGATCACCCTGCTGGCGGGCCTGTGCCTGGCGGCCATCGTCACCCTCCTCGTCGGCCTTTCGCTGTACCGCATGGACCACAGTTCGGACCTGGTCAAAGCCAGCAGCATGCGCATGCTCTCCGACTCGGCACAGTCGCGCATCGAGTCCCAGGGCGAAGTCCAGGCCCTGAACATCCGCCGTCAGTTCATGGACGCCTACCAGTACGGCGCCGGTTTCGCCCGTCAGGTGTTGTTCCTGCGCGAACAGGCCGAAAAACGCTTCCTCGACGCCTACGACCTGCGCCAGGACATGACCGCCCAGGTGCGTGCCGCGCTGCAGGCCAACCCCGACCTGCTCGGTCTGTCGCTGGTGTTCGAACCGGGCGCGCTGGATGGCAAGGACAAGCTGTTCGCCGGCCAGAGCGAACTGGGTAGCAACGAGACCGGGCGCTTCGCCCTGTACTGGTCGCAGCCGCGGGTCGGCCAGCTGACCTCGATGGCGCTGCCCGAACACGACATGGCCAACACCGAGATCGGCCCCAGTGGCCAGCCGGCCAACACCTGGTGGGTGTGCCCGCGCAGCACCGGCACAGTGTGCGTGGTCGAGCCGTACTTCTATGACATCGACGGCCAGCGCGTGCTGATGACCAGCATCGTCTTCCCGCTCAAGGCCGGCGACAAGGTCATCGCCACCCTGTCCATCGACATCAACCTCAATAGCCTGCAGGCGTTGAGCCAGACCGCCAGCCGCAGCCTCTACGAGGGCCAGACCACGGTCGGCATCCTCAGCCCCGTGGGCCTGCTGGCCGGCTACAGCGCCGATGCCGGCAAGCTGGCCCAGCGCTTCGACCAGGTCGACCGGACCCAGGGCGCGGAACTGGTGCGCAAGCTCGCCGAAGGCAAACTGCAGATCCTCCACGATCAGCAGCGCCTGAAAGTGCTGGCTGCGTTCGAACCGATCCCAGGCGGCAAGCCCTGGGGCGTGCTGCTGGACGTGCCGGAAAGTGCCCTGACCGGGCCGGCCGAGGCGCTCAAGGTAGAACTCGACGCCCTCAACACCAGCGGCACCCTGCTCGAACTGGGCCTGGGCCTGGCCGCCGCCATCGCCGGCCTGCTGCTGGTGTGGCTGATGGCCCGCGGCGTGACCCGGCCGATTCTTGGCGTGGCCGCCATGCTCAAGGACATCGCCAGCGGCGAAGGCGACCTGACCCGCCGCCTGCAATACGACAAGCAGGACGAGCTAGGCGAGTTGGCCGGCTGGTTCAACCGCTTCCTCGACAAGCTGCAGCCGACCATCGCCGAGGTCAAGCGCTCGGTCCAGGCCGCCCGCGGCACCGCCGACCAGTCTGCGGCCATCGCCGCCGAAACCAGCGCCGGCATGGAGCAGCAATACCGCCAGGTCGACCAGGTGGCCACCGCCTCCCACGAGATGAGCGCCACCGCCCAGGATGTCGCCCGCAGCGCGGCCCAGGCCGCCCAGGCCGCGCGTGAAGCCGACCAGGCCACCCGCGAAGGCCTGGCGGTGATCGACCGCACCACCACCAGCATTGACACCCTGGCCGCCGACATGAGCGGCGCCATGGCCCAGGTCGAGGGCCTGGCGCGCAACAGCGAGAAGATCGGTTCGGTGCTCGAGGTAATCCGCTCGATCGCCGAGCAGACCAACCTGCTGGCGCTCAACGCCGCGATCGAGGCGGCCCGTGCCGGCGAGGCTGGCCGCGGCTTCGCCGTGGTCGCCGACGAAGTGCGCAACCTGGCGCGCCGCACCCAGGAGTCGGTGGAGGAAACCCGCCAGGTGATCGAGGCCCTGCAGGCCGGCACCCAGGAAGTGGTCGGCGCCATGGACAGCAGCCATCGCCAGGCCCAGGGCGGCGTTGAACAGGTCGGCCAGGCCGTTACCGCGCTGCAGCGCATCGGCCAGGCGGTGACCGTGATCACCGACATGAACCTGCAGATCGCCAGCGCCGCCGAGGAACAGAGCGCGGTGGCCGAGGAGATCAACAGCAACGTCGCCACCATCCGTGACGTGACCGAGTCGCTGAGCGGCCAGGCCAACGAATCGGCGCGGGTCAGCCAGTCGCTCAACAGCCTGGCCAACCAGCAGCAGGGGTTGATGGATCAGTTCCGCGTTTAACTGCCAAGCGCCGGGGCCGCCTGCAGGTGGTCTCGGCTGAAAAGCCTCGTCGTCTACACTTTTGCCGGAACCCACGGACCGGCACCGACGAGGCCCCGATGAAGAAAGTTCCTACCCTGCTGGCCAGCCTGCTCCTTGCCTTCGGCCTGGCCAGCACCGACTCCGCCGCTGCGGCCGAGCAACCCATCCACTTCGGCGCCATCGGCTGGGAAAGCGGCGCACTGACCACCGAGATCCTGCGCCTGATCGTCGAACATGGCTACGGCTACCCCACCGACACCCTGCCCGGCAGCACCGTGAGCATGGAAGTGGCCCTGGCGCGCAACGACCTGCAAGTGATCGCCGAGGAATGGGCCGGGCGCAGCCCCGCCTGGGTCAAGGCCGAGCAGGCCGGCCAGGTGTTTGCCCTGGGCGACACGGTAAAGAACGCGGAGGAAGGCTGGTGGGTACCGGCCTACGTCATCAAGGGCGACCCGGCACGCCACCTCGGACCCCTTGCGCCGGACCTGCGCAGCGTCGACGACCTCAAGCGCTACCCCCAGGTATTCGACGACCCCGAGGCGCCCGGCAAGGGCCGCTTCCTCAACAGCCCCAGCGGCTGGACTTCCGAGACCGTCAACAGCCAGAAGCTCAAGGCCTATGGCCTGAACGAGCTGTACAACAACTTCCGCAGCGGCACCGGCGCGGCCCTCGACGCCGAGATCGCCGCCAAGATCAAGCTCGGCAAGCCCGTGCTGTTCTACTACTGGAGCCCTACCCCGCTGATGGGCCGCTACGACCTGGTACGCCTTGAAGAACCCCCGTTCGATGCTGCGGCCTGGGCCACCCTCACAGATCCCGCCAATCCCGCTCCCAAAGGCAGCCGTTCGTTGCCGGCCAAGCTCTCGATCGGGGTGTCGAAAGCGTTTCGTGACGCCCACCCGGAACTGGTCGCCGTATTCGAGAAAGTCGACCTGCCCATCGACACCCTGAACAAGACACTCGCCCACATGAGCGAAACCCGGCAGAAACCCCGCGACGCGGCGATCGCCTTCCTGCGTGACAACCCTGCGGTGTGGAAGGCCTGGCTGCCCGCCGAAAACGCCGCCAAGGTCGAGGCCGGCCTGTGAGTGGTGGTTTTCCCGAAGCCCTGCAATTCTCATTCGCCGCTTGGGTCAACCGCTTGGTCGACTGGCTGGTCCTGCACTATGGCGATCATCTGCGCACCGTCTCCGACCAGTTGCTGCAACTGCTGCTAGGCCTGGAAAATCTGCTGCGGCTGCTGCCCTGGTGGCTGCTGCTGGTGCTGGTCGGCCTGCTGGCCTGGCATGCCAGCCGCAGTCTGGCCCGGGCGTTGATGCTGCCACTGCTGCTGGCCCTGATCGGCATGCTCGGGCTGTGGGACAAGCTGCTGCAGACCCTCGCTCTGGTGCTGGTCAGCACCGGCCTGTGCGTGCTGATCGGGGTGCCGCTGGGCATCCTGCTGGCCACCCGCCCGCTGGCCCGGCGCCTGATCCTGCCGGTACTCGACGTGATGCAGACCCTGCCGGCCTTCGTCTACCTGATTCCGGTGCTGATGCTGTTCGGCCTGGGCAAGGTGCCGGCGGTGTTCGCCACGCTGATCTACGCCCTGCCGCCGCTGGTGCGCCTGACCGAGCTGGGCCTGGCGCAGATCGACCCGTCGCTGCTGCAGGCCGCCCACGGCCTGGGCGCCAGCCGCTGGCAACGGCTGCGGCGCATCGCCCTGCCGCTGGCCCTGCCGAGCATCATGGCCGGGCTCAACCAGTCGGTGATGATGGCCCTGTCGATGGTGGTGGTCGCGTCGATGATCGGCGCCCGCGGGCTGGGCGAGGACGTGCTGGCCGGTATCCAGACCCTGAACGTTGGCCAGGGAGTCGAGGCGGGCCTGGCGATCGTCGCGCTGGCGATGGTGATCGACCGCATCAGCCAGGCATACGGACGCCCCGGGCGTTGAGACGCGCATTCGCGTATCGTACCCAGGCCCTTGCGCCCTAGCCTGCCACGTCATGAACTGGAGCCCCGCGTGTCCCTCAAAGCCCTGCGCACCTTGGTCACCATCGCCCGCCATGGCACCTTCGCCCGCGCCGCCGACCTGCTGAGCCTGACCCCTTCGGCGGTGAGCCTGCACATCAAGACCTTGGAAGACGAGCTGCAGGTCGCCCTGTTCGACCGCAGCCGCCGCCAGGTGATGCTGACCGAGGCCGGGCAGCTGGCGGTGGCCCGCGCCGAAGGCATCCTGGCTGCCTACGACGAACTGGCCGACACCCTGGCCAGCGGCCCGAGCCTGCGCGGTCGCCTGCGTATCGGGGCGATCCACACCGTGCTCGCCCGGCGCCTGCCCAGGGCACTGGTGTGGATCAAGGCGCACCACCCCGAGCTGCATGTCAGCGTGGTGTCGGGCATGTCTGCGGAACTCGCCCGGCGGGTCGAAGATGGCGAGCTGGACGCGGCGATCACCACCGAACCGGTCAGCCCCTACCCGCAAAGCCTGCAGTACACGCCGCTGTTCGAGGACCGCTTCTGGGCCATCGCCAGCCCGGATCTGGCGGGCCAGAGCTTGCCGGCGCTGCTCGCCAGCCAGCCGTTCCTGCGCTTCGACAAACGCGCCTGGGCCGGCCGCCAGATCGAACAGGAACTGCGCCGTCAGCGCCTGCAGGTCAACGAGCAGATGGAGCTGGACAGCCAGGAAGCCCTGGCGCGCATGGCGGCCATGGGGCTCGGGGTGGCGGTGATCCCCATGAGCGACGACGACCTCGAACGGCTGCCAGCCGCCACCGTGATGCCGTTCGGTGAACCGCAGCTGACCCGGCGCATGGTGCTGCTGGAACATGAAAAGAGCCAGCGGCGGCACCTGAGTGCGGTATTGAAGACCGCACTCGAGGCATGAACGCAGGCGAAAGCGTTGCGCAGCAGCCCTGGACAATGCATTTTTTCTCAACAGTCACTCAAGAAAACACCGTTTTTTCTGCTCACTCAACTCCGCTAGTCTGTGCCCGTACCCGGCCACGGACCACCCGCCATGCTCCATCTGCTGCTCACTACTCTCGTCCCGATCATCCTGCTCATCGCCCTGGGCACCTGGCTGCGGGTCCGTGGCTTTGTCGCCGAAACCTTCTGGCCCGGCGCCGAACGCCTGAGCTATTACGTGCTGCTGCCTTCGTTGTTCCTGCACGGCCTGGCCACCGCCAACCTCGACGGCGTGCCGGTGCTGGGCATGGTCGGCGTGCTGATGCTCTCGACCCTGCTCGGCGCCCTGCTGCTGGTGCTCTACCAGGGCGTCGCCAGCCATGACGGCGGCGACTTCACCTCGGTGTTCCAGGGTGGCGTGCGCTTCAACAACTATATCGGCGCCACCCTGGCCGCCGGCCTCTACGGCACTGCCGGCATCGCCCTCGCGGCGGTGGCCAACGCCGCTATCGTGCCGCTGGTCAATCTGCTCTGCGTACTGGTGTTCGCCCGCTTCAGCGCACGCCACAGCTCACCGACCACAGTGCTCAAGGCGATCTTCGCCAACCCGTTGATCATCGGCTGCGCGGCGGGCCTGTTGCTGCGGGTAACCGGCCTCGGCCTGCCGGCCGGCTTGGAGCCCACGGTCAAGGCCCTGGGCCAGGCGGCGCTGCCGCTGGGCCTGCTGTGCGTCGGCGCGGCGCTCGGCGGGGCTCGGCTGGGGCAGCAGGTCAGGCCGGTGCTGGCCGCGTCGCTGTTCAAGTTCCTGGTCATGCCGGTGACCACCTGGGGCCTGTGCCGGTTGCTCGGGCTGGGCGGCCAGGCCGCAGTGGTGGCGGTGCTGTTCCAGGCCCTGCCCACCGCGTCGTCGTCCTATGTGATGGCCCGGCAGATGGGCGGCAACGCCCCGTTGATGGCCACCATCATCGCCCTGCAGACCATCGCCGCCGCCGCGACCCTGCCCCTGGTGCTGAGCCTGACACTGAATTGAAACCGAACGGCTAGACTGTGGACAGCCCTCTCGCGGAGTCTCGATCATGCGCCTTGCGTGGATGCTGTTCGGTCTGTCCCTGACCCTGCTTGCAGGCCCCCTCCCCGCCGCCGACAGCCAGCAGGCCGCGGTTGCCGAAGACAAGGCGCAAGTGCTCGAGGAGAAGGTGGCCGAGGATGCCCCACCGCCCAAAAAACAGGAAACCCTGACCCCCGGTGAAGTCCAGGCCGTCGACCCGGCAGGCCAGGCGCCGATGGACGACAGCATCACCTGCCTGGCCCGCACCATCTACTGGGAAGCCAAGGGCGCCGACGCCGAGGACATGAGCGCGGTGGCCAGCGTGGTGCTCAATCGCCTTGGCCACGAAGGCTTCCCCGACAGCATCTGCGGCGTGGTCAAGCAGGGGGTAGAGAGCAAGAGTTGCCAGTTCTCCTGGTGGTGCGACGGGCGCTCCGACCAGGTGGAAGAAGCGGAGCGTTACGCGGTGGCCAAGGAAATCGCCCGCAAGGCACTCAATCAGCAGCTCAAGGACCCCACCGGCGGCGCCCTGTATTTCCATGACCGCAGCGTCCGCCCCGACTGGGCCAAGGCCTATCGCAAGACGGCCCAGACCACGCATTTCCTGTTCTACAAGCCGAACCAGGCCCTGGCACGATAAGCCGAGATCAAAAACCGACCGTCGCCGATACCAGCCAGGTCCGCCCAGGCGTCGCTGGAGCCAGCCGTATCAACCTCAATGCACTGGCCAATAGTATCGGCCCTGACGGGGCATGCAGTTGTGTTCGTCGTAGATCAGCGCCATTTCACCGGCTGCCTACCCCGCTCTACATCAATCGAATTCAATAGGAGGTTGACAGTTACCGGCAGAAGTTCGAGCAGTGCCGTCCGGGCATACGCCCGATCCAATGTCGCCGATGAAGGCGGCGGCAACCTGCAGCGTCTTTTCCGCACTGCTGCTTTGGAAGAACGGTGAAGCGTCCTTGGCAGAGCTCGCCGGCTCATTGCCATAGGCAATCTGGGTCAAGCTTGCAGATGCCAGCAACGCGGCCAGTACAACCTTTTTCATACAGTGTCCTTTCAGTGATTCCTGGTTTCATTTGCGCAGGCAAAGCGTTTTCTCCTGCAGCCCGACAGACTCTATCCGTCATCCATGCCAGGCAACGTTAGGAAAAGACCGCTTCGCCACCTAGAAGCGCTCCTTTGACTTGTAGGAAGTCGTGCTTGAGGACGTGATGGCGCCAAGGTACGGGGCCAGCAGCCGTGAGGCGAAGCACCACGGGGGCTGCGCTCGGCCTCATGGGTACTGCACCTCTACCGCCCGCCCCCCAGCATCCCGCGCTCGACAATGAAATCGATCACTGCCTGCAGCCCCTCGCCCTTCTTCAGGTTGCTGAAGGTCCACGGTCGCTCCGGGCGCATGCGCCGGGTGTCACGTTCCATCACCTCCAGCGACGCCCCCACATAGGGCGCGAGGTCGGTCTTGTTGATCACCAGGAAGTCCGACTTGGTGATGCCCGGCCCACCCTTGCGCGGGATCTTCTCGCCCTCGGCGACATCGATCACATAGATGGTGAGGTCGGCCAGCTCCGGGCTGAAGGTGGCGCTGAGGTTGTCACCGCCGCTCTCGACGAAGATCACCTCGAGGTTACCGAACTGGCGCGCCAGCGCTTCGACGGCGGCCAGGTTCATCGAGGCGTCCTCGCGGATCGCCGTGTGCGGGCAGCCGCCGGTCTCGACGCCAACGATACGCTCTGGCTCCAAGGCCCCCGCTTCGGTGAGGATGCGCTGGTCTTCCTTGGTGTAGATGTCGTTGGTCACCACGGCGATCTGGTAGTGATCACGCATGGCCTTGCACAGGGCTTCGAGCAGCGCGGTCTTGCCGGAGCCGACCGGGCCGCCGACGCCGACACGCAGGGGTTGCTGGTAGTTTTGCATCGTGGCAGTCCTCAGGAACGGAACAAACGGGTGTATTGGGTTTCATGGCGCGACGAAGCGATGGCCAGCAGTGGCAGGCCACCGCCGAGTTGTTCGTCGTTCAGGGCCAGGGCATCATCGAGCACGACAGGCAGTTCCTCGCCCAGGTCGCGCAGCAGGGTCTGGGCGGCCTGCTGGCCGAACGGCACCAGTTTCACCCCCGCCATCACCGCGCCTTCGAGCCAGGCGAAGCCATGGCCCAGGGCGAGCTGGCGCAGCGGGATCGACCAGTGCGCCCCGAGCCAGGCCATGCCGCCCAGCTGGCTGAGCTCGAGGCTGGCGCGCCAGGCCGGCTCCTGCCCCAGTTGCCAGCCATCGAGCAGGCGCGCCAGGGCGCTGCCGCGCTGGCGTTCTTCAAGGCGCAGTTCGGCGGTCTCGCGGTTGGCTAAAAGAAACTGGCTCCAGTGCGCGAAGGCGTCGGCATCGTCTGCCTGGCAGGCCTTGTACAGGCGCGCCAGCAACGGCCAGTCGAGGTGGCCGAGGGTGTCGTGCAACTGCTCGCGCTGCCAGGCGGCGAAGCCGTTGGCATCCTTCACCCAACCGGCTTCCACGGCCCATTCCAGGCCTTGCGAGTAGGTAAATCCGCCCACCGGCAAACCCGGGCTGGCCAACTGCAGCAAGCGCAGCAGCGCCAGATCAGTGTGCATCAGCCGGCCAGCACCAGCGCAGCGCCCGCCAGCAGGCCGCCGCCGAAAGCCTTCTGCAGGCCGGCATGGCGCCGCAGCAGGCAACCGACGCCGAAGCCCGCCGCCAGCAGCAAGCCGCTGACCGTGACGAAACCGGCACTGAACTGCCAGAACGCGCTGGGGGTGGCTTCCACGCCATGGGCCCAACCGTGGAACAGAGCGAACACCGGCATGATCAGCGACAACAGCAACTGACGGCTCGGCAGCAGCATGGCGGCCGCGGCCACCAGTAGCGAGCCGAGGATCATCTGCTCCATGCCGAGCACATCGCCGAACAGATGGCCGCACACCGCGCCGCCGAACATCGCCGCCAAGGTCGCCAATGGCAAGGTCAGGTTGCGTCGCGTGAGGGCGGCGAGTACACCGGTGCCAAGCAGCATCAGCAAGTGATCGAGGCCGGTCAGCGGGTGCAGCAGGCCATCCTGCAACGGGTTGCTGTCGTGACCGGGATGGGCGAAGGCCGGCAAGGCCACCATCAGCAGTACCAGGGCGAAGGTCTTTTTCATTGTGGGCTCCAGGGTGAGGTCAGGAATGGGCTGGCAGGCGCACGAACGGGTGGTCGTGGCCGTGGGAATGGCTGTGAGGTGTGCTCTGGTAGGCACCGGCCTCGGGCTCGAACGGCGCCTGTTCGGCAACCACCTCCAGCCCCAGGCCACGCAGCATGTCGTCGAGCACATGGTCGTGCTGGAAGCGCAACAGGCCCGGCTCGATCTGCAACGGCACATGGCGGTTGCCCAGATGGTAGGCGGCGCGGGCCAGCAGGTGCGGGTCGGCGCAGCGCACGGTCGAGACCGCTTCGGGCGCGGCGAGCACGCGAATGACCTGTTGGCCATCGGCATCGGCCAGCAGTTCGCCGCCACGCAGCAGATGGCCGCGCTCGAGCATCAGCCCGGCTTCGCGGCCGTCGTCGAGGGTGACGCGCAGACGGCTCTTGATGCGGCTGTCGACATTCAGGGTGACGCTGCCGGTGATGGCTTCGGCTGCAGTGACTCGGCGTGTGAGGACAATCATGTTCGCTCCTTCAGAACAGGAAATAACGCTGCGCCAGCGGCAATTCGTGCGCCGGCTCGCACACCAGCAGCTCGCCATCGGCACGTACCTGGTAGGTCTGCGCGTCGACTTCGATCAGCGGTTGCAGGGAGTTGTGGAGCATGTCGGCCTTGCGTACCCGCCGACAGCCATGGGCCACGCCGATCAGGCTCTGCAGTTTCAGCTCCTCGGGCAGGCCACGATCCAGGGCGGCCTGGGGCAGGAAGGTCATGCGCGTGGCATGCCGCGCCGCGCCCAGGGCGCCGAACATCGGCCGGTAGTGCACCGGTTGCGGGGTCGGGATCGAGCCGTTGATATCGCCCATCGGCGCCGTGGCGATCATCCCACCCTTGAGCACCAGCGCCGGCTTGACCGCGAAGAACGCCGGCGCCCACAGCACCAGGTCGGCCAGCTTGCCAACCTCCACCGAGCCGACCTCGTGGGCGATGCCGTGGGTCAGCGCCGGGTTGATGGTGTACTTGGCGATGTAGCGCTTGACCCGGAAGTTGTCGCTGTAGCTGCTGTCCGGGGCCAGCGGACCACGACGCAGCTTCATCTGGTGCGCCACCTGCCAGGTGCGCAGCACCACCTCGCCGACCCTGCCCATGGCCTGGGAGTCGGACGAGGTCATGGCGAAGGCGCCCATGTCGTGGAGAATGTCCTCGGCGGCGATGGTCTCGCGGCGGATGCGCGACTCGGCGAAGGCGACGTCCTCGGCGATGCTCGGGTCCAGGTGGTGGCAGACCATGAGCATGTCGAGGTGCTCGTCCACCGTGTTCACGGTGTAGGGCAGCGTCGGGTTGGTCGAGGACGGCAGCACGTTGGCCTGGCCCGCCGCGCGGATGATGTCCGGCGCGTGGCCGCCGCCCGCCCCTTCGGTGTGGAAGGTGTGGATGGTGCGCTCGCCGATGGCGGCCAGGGTGTCCTCGATGCAGCCCGACTCGTTGAGGGTGTCGGTATGGATCGCCACCTGGATGTCCATCTCCTCCGCCACGCCCAGGCAGCAGTCGATGGCGGCCGGCGTCGAGCCCCAGTCCTCGTGCAGCTTGAGGCCCACGGCGCCAGCGGCGATCTGCTCGCGCAGTGCCTCGGGCCGCGAGGCATTGCCCTTGCCCAGCAGGCCGATATTGATCGGCAGGCAGTCGGCGGCCTGGAGCATGCGCGCCAGGTACCAGGGCCCCGGGGTGCAGGTGGTGGCGTTGGTGCCGGTGGCCGGCCCGGTGCCGCCGCCGATGAAGGTGGTCACGCCGCTGGTCAGCGCCTCTTCCACCTGCTGCGGGCAGATGAAGTGGATATGCGAGTCGATGCCGCCGGCGGTGACGATCTTGCCTTCGGCGGCGATCACCTCGGTGCCCGGCCCTACCGGTACCGTGACGCCGGGCTGTACATCGGGGTTGCCGGCCTTGCCAATGGCGGCGATACGGCCATGCTTGACGCCGATATCGGCCTTGACGATGCCCCAGTGGTCGATGATCAGCGCATTGGTCAGCACCAGGTCCATGGCCTCAGCCGCGAGCATCTGGCCCTGGCCCATGCCATCGCGGATCACCTTGCCGCCGCCGAACTTGACCTCCTCGCCGTAGATCGTGAAGTCCTTTTCCACCTCCACCCACAACGCGGTGTCGGCCAGGCGCACGCGGTCACCGACGGTAGGCCCGAACATGTCGGCGTAGGCCTGGCGGGAAATGCGGCTCATGCCCTGCCCTCCAGCGCGCCCATCACCTTGCCCTGAAAGCCGTACACCTCGCGCTTGCCGGCGTAGGCCACCAGTTGCACGGTGCGCGCCTGTCCCGGCTCGAAGCGCACCGCGGTGCCGGCCGGGATGTCCAGGCGAAAGCCCCGGGTCGGCTCGCGCTCGAACACCAGGGCGTCGTTGACTTCGTAGAAGTGGTAGTGCGAGCCCACTTGCACCGGGCGATCACCATGGTTGGCCACGCTGACGCTGACGCTCTGGCGGCCGACATTGAGCTCGATGTCGCCTGCGGCGACCTGGACTTCTCCGGGGATCATGCCGGGCTCCTCAAACGATGGGTTCATGCACGGTCACCAGCTTTGTACCGTCGGGGAAGGTCGCCTCGACCTGGACGTCGTGCAGCATTTCCGGCACACCGGCCATCACTTGCTCGCGCGCCAGCACCTCGCGACCCAAGCTCATCAGCTCGGCCACCGTACGGCCATCGCGGGCGCCTTCGAGCACTGCGGCGCTGATCAGCGCCACCGCCTCCGGGTAGTTCAGTTTCAGGCCACGGGCCAGGCGCCGCTCGGCCAGCAAGGCGGCGGTGAACAGCAGCAGTTTGTCTTTCTCTCGCGGGGTCAGCTCCATGGCGGCTCTCTCAGGTGGCCCAGATGCGCGGCGGGCACGGCGCCAGGCCAAGCACGGCCGGGCGCAGCAGGTGCCAGAGGCGCTGCAGGTTACGTTGCAGGTGTTGGTTGTCGTGGTCGAGCAGGCGGATCACCAGCAGTGGGCCGAGCAGCGTCGCACCGGCTGGGGTGTCGAGTTCGTCGAGGATCTGGCGCACTCGCTCCAGCACCGCCGAGTCGGCGGGTACTGCGCAGAAGGTGGCGAGCAACGGGTGCCCGGCGACCTTGTCCAGCAGCCCGCCCTCGATGCGCAGGCGCTCGTACAGGCCCGGTTCGCCGGGCAGTTCGATGCGCAGGCGGCTGTCCAGCGCGCCCTCCTCGAAGCGCTCGTTCATCACCGGACGGCCCAGGCACAGCGTCTCCCAGGCCAGCAGGCGCGCGCCGGGCTCAAGGCTGAAACGGCTGTCGAGGCAGGCGCGGGCGCCGTTGAAAAAGATGCTGTCCTGCGGCAGCCATTCCAGAGTGCTGCCGGCGGCGAGGTGAAAGCGCTGGGCGAGCCGCGCGGTGGGGCCGATGCTGCGGTAGAACTTGCTCGCGCCGGGCATGGTCAGCAAGGCATGGCTGCCGGGCTCGAGGTGGACATCAAGTTCGAGGCGGTCGCCGGCGACGATGCCCCCTGGCGGGTGCAGCACATAGACATGGCATGGCGCACCCTCCGGATAGAACGGCCGCTGCACCAAAAGAGGTCCGACATGACGCCGCGCACCAAGGCGGGTCACACCCTCGCGCTGGACGAAGCGCAACTGCAGGTGGGCACTCCAGCCCGGGTCTGCCTGCGGTGGGTCGATCTGCTGCGCCAACGACATCCTCAAACCCCTGAAATCCATGGCCTCACGGCCGGATGAGGGCCCTGCGCCGGGCGCTTGCAGGCGCGCCGGGCTGACCACTCGATCAATATTCGCTGGAGGGATATAGCAGGGAGCGGGCCAACTGCGCAGATGAACGATGATGAAACTTTCGGACCGTCAGTCATGCCGCAAGGCTGCGGGCCAGAGCGGCTGCGCCCGAACGCGCAATTCAAGTGCCTGCCGGCGTGGCGAAGTAGGCTAAAGTGACCACCCTGCCCCTTTTCAAGCCAAGGACGCCCCCATGCAATTCGCCCCCGCCATTCCGATCCTGCGGATCTTCTCGGTCGACAAGGCCCGGGAGTTCTACCTCGATTTCCTGGGTTTCCAGCTCGACTGGGAACACCGCTTCGCCCCGGACCTGCCGCTATACATGCAGATCCACCGCGACGGGTTGATCCTGCACCTGTCCGAGCACCACGGCGACGCCACGCCGGGCTCGGCCGTGTTTGCCCGGGTCGAGGACCTCAAGGCGCTGGAGCGCGAACTGCTGGCCAAGCGCTACGGCTACGCCCGCCCGCAGGCCGAGGCGGTCGACTGGGGCCTGGAAATGCAGGTGGCCGACCCGTTCGGCAACCGCCTGCGCTTCTGCCAGCAGATCGACAACGTCTGATGGCCAGCGGCAAGCGCGCCCTGGCGCGCCTGGAGCGGGAGATGGTCGCCTGCCTGACCGAAGCCTGCGCCACTGCCCAGGGCGAGATCGTCGGTTTCGCCTGGCTCACCCACCAGGTGGACCTCGACGACTTCCCCGCCAGCCTGCGCATCACCTGGGTGTTCACCGACGACACCGACAAGGCCCGCGCGCTGGCCGGCGCGGACAAGGCGCGGATGATCGCGCTGACGGCCCGGGCACTGAGTGATGCAGGCATCGCGCTGGACCATGTGGCCTGGCATGTGCGCTTCGACAGCGAGGAGGCATGCTGGCGCGATCATGGCGGGGACTGGAACCGGCGCTTGCGCTGAGGCCGATCCTCGAGCGGGTCAAAATTACAGAAAAATCCCACAACCAATTCGGAAGAACGGAGCTTCGTTCAACTGCAAAAACCTTTCACTGTCAGGCCCTGGGAAACACGCCCCAGCAACGAAAGGGAAGTCACAGTGCAATTCGAGAAAACCTATCAAGTCATCGCCAACCGCGGCATCGTGCTTGATGTTCATGAACTGACTATTCACCCAGCAGACCGCGCACGACTTGCGACGCTTGATTTCACGAGCGCTCGGCAGGCCAGCTACCGAGTGACGGAGACCTTGATTCAGGTCTATGACCGTATGCAGGCGAAGGGCCGTCCCTGCCAGATTCGGGTATCGATCTCAAAAGCGCTCACCAGAGAACAAGCCGATGCACTAAATGACCAACGCGGGTACGTCGGTGCGCTAATCAGCACAGCTATTGGGGTACCCGTCGGCTTGGTCGCGCCAATAACCGGCGCCGCGCTGGGGGTGAGCATCGGCCCACTGGTTAGCAGCAGGTTACCGACTTATCACATGGGCGATAGGATGGTGTACATAGAGGCGACTGTCAGCGGAGGCATCGGGCCGCAACGGTCAAGCCAATCGCTGATTATCCAGGCCCGCCCATGAATACCTTCATCGCCGCGGCGCTGCTCACCCTTGCAGCAGCCGTGCTCCACCACAACCTTCGCGCTGCAACGGTACGCAAATGGGCCGGGCTGTCTCTGTTTGTCGCAGGCGTGCTGGTTTGGTGGTTCCTTCCTCAACGCCTGTACCTGGGCGTGGAGTGGTTCATGTGGGTAACATTTCTGCTCTGCACAGGTTCAGGCCTGTTCGTTCATCGTAATCGTCATCACGACAGCGACTGACCCTAACGTACACGCCCGGCGGATTGTGTGACTGGCCGTTCCCGATCCGCGCCGGATGTATTAAGGTGGCGGGGTGCGCATATAAAAGCAGCCCGCCGTGTTCGGGCAAGAGCAATGAGGGTGTCATGAGTAACGAAAGCATTAACTGGGACAAGCTGGGTTTCGACTACATCAAGACCGACAAACGTTACCTGTCCGTATGGCGTAACGGCGAGTGGGACAAGGGCACCCTGACCGAAGACAACGTGCTGCACATCAGTGAAGGCTCCACCGCCCTGCACTATGGCCAGCAGTGCTTCGAAGGCCTGAAGGCCTACCGCTGCAAGGATGGCTCGATCAACCTGTTCCGCCCGGACCAGAACGCCGCGCGCATGCAGCGCAGCTGCGACCGCCTGCTGATGCCACGGGTATCGACCGAACAGTTCATCGAAGCCTGCAAGCAGGTGGTCAAGGCCAACGAAAAGTTCGTTCCGCCGCACGGCAAGGGTGCCCTGTACCTGCGTCCGTTCGTGATCGGCACCGGCGACAACATCGGCGTGCGCACCGCTCCCGAGTTCATCTTCTCGGTCTTCGCCATCCCGGTCGGCTCGTACTTCAAGGGCGGCATGACCCCGCACAAATTCCTCATCTCCGACTTCGACCGTGCCGCCCCGCAAGGTACCGGCGCGGCCAAGGTCGGCGGCAACTATGCGGCCAGCCTGCAGCCGGGCTATGAAGCCAAGAAAGCCGGCTTCGCCGACTGCATCTACCTCGACCCGCTGACCCACAAGAAAATCGAGGAAGTCGGCTCGGCCAACTTCTTCGGCATCACCGCCAACAACGAATTCGTCACGCCGAAGTCGGTCTCGGTACTGCCAGGCATCACCCGCCTGTCGCTGATGGAGCTGGCCGAATCGCGCCTGGGCCTGAAGGTCATCGAAGGCGACGTGGAAATCGACAAGCTCGACCGCTTTGTCGAAGCCGGTGCCTGTGGTACTGCCGCGGTGATCACGCCGATCGGCGGCATCCAGTACAACGGCAAGCTGCACGTATTCCACAGCGAAACCGAAGTCGGCCCTGTAACGCAGAAGCTGTACGCCGAGCTGACCGGCATCCAGAGCGGTGACGTCGAGGCGCCAGCGGGCTGGATCGTCAAGGTCGTCTAAGCCTGTGCCGTCATGAGAAAGGGGCGTGCCAGCAATGGCACGCCCCTTTTCTTTTCCGATACGCCATCGCCCAGTCAGCCACGGCGGTGTTGCGTAGATGAATTTTTCTTAAATCGCCGGTTGTCTATTCTTTGGCACAATCAAGTCTCCACTCGCCGCCCAGGAACCAGCATGCCACGCGTACTGACCATCGAAGACGACGCAGTCACCGCCCAGGAAATCGTCGCCGAACTGTCCAGCCACGGTCTGGAAGTCGACTGGGCCGACAATGGCCGTGAAGGCCTGGCCAAGGCCATCGCCGGCGGATACGACCTGATCACCCTGGACCGCATGCTGCCCGAGGTCGACGGCCTGACCATCGTCACCACCCTGCGCAACCTGAAGATCGCCACGCCGATCCTGATGATCAGCGCGCTGTCGGACGTCGACGAGCGTGTGCGCGGCCTGCGCGCCGGCGGTGACGACTACCTGACCAAACCGTTCGCCTCCGACGAGATGGCCGCCCGGGTCGAGGTGCTGCTGCGCCGCAACAGCGTGCCGATGACCCAGACCCGTCTGCAGGTCGCCGACCTCGAGCTGGACCTGATCAGCCACGAAGCCCGCCGCGGCGAACAGGCGCTGAACCTGCTGCCCACCGAATACAAGCTGCTTGAGTACCTGATGCGCCACTCCGGCCAGGTGATCACCCGGATGATGATCTTCGAGGAGGTCTGGGGCTACCACTTCGACCCCGGCACCAACCTGATCGACGTGCACATCGGCCGCCTGCGCAAGAAGATCGACTCGCCCGGCCAGAACCCGCTGATTCGCACCGTGCGGGGCTCCGGCTATGCCATTGCCGAACCCGTCTAAGGGCTGGAGCTCATCCACCAGCCGTCTGCTGGCGCTGTACAGTTTCCTGTTCGTGGCCTGGAGCAGCATCCTGATGGGGGTGCTGTACTTCGAGGTCACCAGCTACCTGAACAAGCTCACCCGCCACTCGATGCTGCAACGCCAGCACCTGTTCGCCCACATGAGCGGCAAGCAGCTGGACGACGCATTGGTGGCAAGCCAGGCCTTCGAGGAACGCAGCTTCGACGCCTACGGCCTGTTCGACGCCCAGCTCAACCCGATCGGCGGGCGCATCCGGGCGATACCCTCGGAGCTGGGCCTGGACGGCAAGGTCCACGAGCTCAAGCGATGCCTGGACGCCGACGACCCCCACCTGCCCCGCGACAGCTGCGATGCCGTGGCGATCAAGGTGCAGGACGGTCGCTGGCTGGTGCTGGTGCGCGACAACGGCTCGCTGTTCGTGGTGACGAGAATCATCCTCGACGCCCTGCTCTGGGGTATCTCGCTGACCTTGATCCCTGGTTTCGCCGGCTGGTACCTGCTGCGACGCAGGCCACTCAAGCGCATCCGCGCGATCCAGGCCCAGGCCGAGCTGATCGTCGCCGGCGACCTCACCCACCGCCTGCCCCTGTCGGCCCGGCGCGATGAACTGGACATGCTCGCCGCCATCGTCAACGCCATGCTCGACCGCATCGAGCGGCTGATGCACGAGGTCAAGGGCGTCTGTGACAACATCGCCCACGACCTGCGCACCCCGCTGACACGCCTGCGTGCCCAGCTCTACCGCATCCGCCAGCAAAGCGGCAGCGACTCCGCCGAAGGCGCGGCGCTGGACCAGGCGATCGGCGAGACCGACACGCTGATGGCACGCTTTCGCGGCCTGCTGCGCATCAGCGAACTGGAAGACCGCCAGCGCCGCGCCGGCTTCGTCCGGCTCGACCCGCAGGCGTTGCTGGTGGAGCTGCATGACTTCTATCTGCCGCTGGCCGAGGATGGCGGCATTCGCCTGCACCTGGAGCAGCCTGCGCAGCTGGCCGCGCTGCATGGCGACCGGGAGTTGCTGTTCGAGGCACTGGCCAACCTGGTGGGCAACGCGATCAAGTTCACCCCCGAGGGCGGACAGGTGCGTATCGTCGCCAGCGAGGACGAGGCCGGCGTGCATATTGCAGTCGAGGACAGTGGACCGGGGATTCCGGCGGATGAGCGCGAGGCAGTGTTGAAGCGCTTCTACCGCAGCGAGGAAGGCCATCGTCATGCGGGGTTCGGGTTGGGGCTGTCGATCGTCGCGGCGATCGTCGACCTGCATGGGTTCGGGCTGGAGGTGGGGGCCAGCGAACTGGGTGGGGCGAGATTGGTGCTGCACTGCCCATTGGTTGGGGCTGTTCAATAAAGAGGGGGGCCGCTTTGCGGCCCTTTCGCCGGCAAGCCGGCTCCCACAGGGACGGCGCATGGCCTGAGTGTGGGAGCCGGCTTGTCGTGGCGATGAACCGCGGCGAAAGGGCTGCGCAGCAGCCCCTCTGGCGCCGATCAGTCAGCCAGGCGCCAGGTAGTGGTGCCCTTGCTGTCTTCCAGCACCACACCCATGGCGGCCAGCTGGTCGCGGATGCGGTCGGATTCGGCCCAGTTCTTGTCGCTGCGCGCCTGCAGACGCGCCTGGATCAGCGCCTCCACTTCAGCGGCATCGACCTTGCCCTCGGCGCCGGCGCGCAGGAAGTCATCGGCTTCCAGCTGCAGCACACCCAGCACATCCCCCAACTCGCGCAGACGACCCGCCAGGCCGGCGGCGGCCTCAGGATCACTGTCACGCAGGCGGTTGATCTCGCGCACCAGGTCGAACAGCACGGCGCAGGCCTCAGGCGTGCCGAAGTCGTCGTTCATCGCCACGGTGAAGCGCTCGACGAACGCCTCGCCACCCTGGGCAGCCACGCGCGGCAGGCCACGCAGCGCATGGTAGAAGCGCTCGAGCGCGCCCTTGGCGTCGCGCAGGCTGTCTTCGGAGTAGTTGATCGCGCTGCGGTAGTGGCTGGCCACCAGCAGGTAACGCACCACTTCCGGGTGGTACTTCTCGAGCACGTCGCGGATGGTGAAGAAGTTGTTCAAGGACTTGGACATCTTCTCGCCGTTGATGCGGATCATGCCGCAATGCATCCAGGCGTTGGCGTACGGCTTGCCGGTTGCCGCCTCGCTCTGGGCGATCTCGTTCTCGTGGTGCGGGAACTCCAGGTCGCTGCCGCCACCGTGGATGTCGAAGCTCTCGCCCAGGCAGCAGGTGGACATTACCGAGCACTCGATGTGCCAGCCCGGACGGCCCGGGCCCCACGGCGAATCCCAGTAGGGCTCGCCGGGCTTGACGCCCTTCCACAGCACAAAGTCCAGCGGGTCCTGCTTGGCCTCGTCGACTTCGATACGCGCGCCGATGCGCAGGTCTTCGATCTTCTTGCGCGACAGCTTGCCGTAGCCGACGAACTTGCCGACCCGGTAGTACACGTCGCCATTACCCGGCGCGTAGGCGTAGCCCTTGTCGATCAGGGTCTGGATCATCGCGTGCATGCCGGGGATATGGTCGGTGGCACGCGGCTCCAGGTCCGGTTTGAGGATGCTCAGGCGGCGCTCGTCCTCGTGCATCGCGTCGATCATGCGGGCGGTCAGCGCGTCGAACGGCTCACCGTTCTCCTTGGCCCGGTTGATGATCTTGTCTTCGATGTCGGTGATGTTGCGCACATAGGTCAGTTCATAGCCGCTCTTGCGCAGCCAGCGGGTGACCAGGTCGAATGCCACCATGCTGCGGCCGTGGCCCAGGTGGCAGTAGTCGTACACGGTCATGCCGCACACGTACATGCGCACCTTGTTGCCGTCCAGCGGCTTGAAAACTTCCTTGGTCTTGCTCAGCGTGTTGTAGATGGTAAGCACGAAGGTTCCTCAGCTGCCCCACGAATCGCGCAGGGTCACGGTGCGGTTGAACACCGGGCGACCCGGCTGGGAGTCTTTCAGGTCGGCGCAGAAGTAGCCTTCGCGCTCGAACTGGAAGCGGTCTTCCGGTTGGGCCTGGCCCAGGGAAGGTTCCGCGCGACAACCACTGAGCACCTGCAGCGAATCGGGATTGATGTTGTCGAGGAACGTGCCGCCGTCTTCGGTCTTCTCCGGGTTGGCGGAGCGGAACAGGCGGTCGTACAGGCGCACTTCGCACTCGATGCTGCCCTCGGCCGGCACCCAGTGGATCACGCCCTTGACCTTGCGGCCTTCGGGGTTCTTGCCCAGGGTGTCCGGGTCGTACGAGCAGCGCAGCTCGACGATGTTGCCGTCAGCGTCTTTGATCGCCTCGTCGGCGCGGATCACGTAGCTGCCGCGCAGGCGCACTTCACCGGCCGGCTCCAGGCGCTTGTAGCCCTTGGGCGGCTCTTCCATGAAGTCGTCGCGATCGATGTACAGTTCGCGGGCGAACGGCAGCACGCGCACGCCCATGTCTTCCTTCGGATGGCGCGGCAGTTCGAGCTGCTCGACCTGGCCCTCGGGGTAGTTGGTGATGACCACCTTCAGCGGGCGCAGCACGCACATGGCGCGCGGCGCGGTGCGATCCAGGTCGTCACGGATGCTGAACTCGAGCATCGCCATGTCGACCACGCCGTCGGAACGGTTGGTGCCGATCATCTCGCAGAAGTTGCGGATCGAGGCCGGGGTGTAGCCGCGGCGGCGGTAGCCCGACAGGGTCGACATGCGCGGATCATCCCAGGCCTCGACGTGGCCTTCGTCCACCAGTTGCTTGAGCTTGCGCTTGGAGGTGATGGTGTAGTTCAGGTTCAGGCGGCTGAACTCGTACTGGCGCGGATGCGCCGGCACCGGCAGCTTGTCGAGGAACCAGTCGTACAGCGGACGGTGGCTTTCGAACTCCAGGGTGCAGATCGAGTGGGTGATGCCTTCGATGGCGTCCGACTGACCGTGGGTGAAGTCATAGTTGGGGTAGATGCACCACTTGTCACCGGTCTGGTGGTGGTGGGCATGGCGGATGCGGTACAGGATCGGGTCGCGCAGGTTCATGTTCGGCGAGGCCATGTCGATCTTGGCGCGCAGCACGCGCTCGCCGTCCTTGAACTCGCCGGCCTTCATGCGGGCGAACAGGTCCAGGTTGTCCTCGACGCTGCGCTCGCGGAACGGGCTGTTCTTGCCTGGCTCGGTCAGGCTGCCGCGGTATTCCTTGGCCTGCTCGGGGGTCAGGTCGCAGACGTAGGCGTTGCCCGACTTGATCAGCTCCACGGCCCAGGCGTGCAACTGGTCGAAGTAGTCCGAGGCGTAGCGCACCGGGCCTGCCCATTCGAAGCCCAGCCACTTGACGTCACGCTGGATGGAGTCGATGTACTCCTGGTCTTCCTTGGCCGGGTTGGTGTCATCGAAACGCAAGTGGCAGACGCCGCCGAATTCCTTGGCCAGGCCGAAGTTGACGCAGATCGACTTGGCGTGGCCGATGTGCAGGTAGCCGTTGGGCTCCGGCGGGAAACGGGTGACGATGCTCTGGTGCTTGCCCGCGTCCAGGTCAGCCTGGACGATCGGCCGCAGGAAGTTCACAGGGACGGCGGGGGCGCCTTTGGCAGCGGCGTTTGGCGCGTTGTCGGCAGTGGGCTTGCTCATAGTGTCCTTGAATGCAGGTAGCCGGCCGGGTAGGCCGATTGAATCAAAGGGCCTATCATAGCCGAAGCAGTCAAGCTGCTGACAGCCGGAGCACCGACAAAGTGGCGCGTTTTGTCGCCGCAGCGGTCTACAATCCGGCACAATGGCGCCCCAGTGGCGTGTGCCGCGGCTGCCTGATCCTGCGTCAGGTTGTCCGAGCGCAGCGCGCACCCTATTTCCCGAATGCCTTGAAAGAGCGAATTTCAGCATGTCCAAAGTCAAACTGAGCACCAACCACGGCGATATCATCCTGCAACTGAACGCCGAGAAAGCCCCGCTGACCACCGAGAACTTCGTTCAGTACGTCAAGGAAGGCCACTACGACGGCACCGTGTTCCACCGCGTGATCAAGGGCTTCATGATCCAGGGTGGCGGTTTCGAGGCTGGCATGAGCCAGAAGAAAACCCGCGCCAGCATCCAGAACGAAGCCGACAACGGCCTGAAGAACACCAAGTACAGCATCGCCATGGCCCGTACCATGGAGCCGCACTCGGCCTCCGCGCAGTTCTTCATCAACGCCTCCGACAACGACTTCCTCAACCACAGCGGCAAGAACGTCCAGGGCTGGGGCTATGCGGTGTTCGGTGAAGTGATCGAAGGCCAGGAAATCGTCGACGCCATCGAGAAGGTCGCCACCGGTTCCAAGGCTGGCCACCAGGACGTACCGAAGGACGACGTGATCATCGAGAAAGCCGAGATCATTGAGTGATACTGCTGATCTCCGATCTGCACCTGCAAGAAGAACGCCCGGACATTACCCGGGCGTTTCTTGATCTGCTCGACGGCCGCGCCCGCCACGCCAAGGCGCTGTACATCCTCGGCGATTTTTTCGAGGCCTGGATCGGCGACGATGCCATGACGCCCTTCCAGCAGTCGATCTGCCAGGCCCTGCGCCGGTTGAGCGACAGCGGCACGGCCGTGTACCTGATGCACGGCAACCGTGACTTCCTCATTGGCCAGGCGTTCTGCGACGCCGCCGGCTGCACCCTGCTGGCCGACCCCAGCGTGGTCGAGCTCGGTGGCGAGGCGGTGCTGCTGATGCATGGCGACACCCTGTGCACCCGTGACGTGGCCTACATGAAGCTGCGCCGCTACCTGCGCAACCCGCTGACCCTGTGGATCCTGAGGCACCTGCCGCTGGGCACACGGCACAAGCTGGCGCGCAAGCTGCGCAGCGAAAGCAGCGCGCAGACACGCATGAAGAGCACCGAGATCGTCGATGTCACCCCCGAGGAAGTGCCCAAGGTGATGGCCGCCCACGGCGTGCGCACCCTGGTCCACGGCCACACCCATCGACCGGCGCTGCACAAGCTGGTGGTCGACGGCCAGCCGGCACGGCGTATCGTGCTGGGCGACTGGGACCGGCGTGGCTGGGCGTTGCAGGTGGATGAACAGGGTTTCCAGCTGGCCCCGTTCGACTTCTCCTGAAACAGCGCGGGGCAAGCCCGCTCCTACAACTCTCGTAGGAGCGGGCTTGCCCCGCGCTGCCATCAACGGTGCTATTTGGCGCTGACTACCTGTCCCTTGTCCCGCTCGCTGATCACATACTGCCGATACTGCGGATCAGCCTTGATCTGCGCCTCGGTGAACGGTATCGGCGCCAGTTGCTTGGCCGCGAAGGCTCGTGTCTGGTCGGCGGCATGCGCCGACGCCCGCTCGCTCGACAGCGAGAATGCCAGCAACCCTTGGGCCTGTGGCCCCTGCTCGGTGAAGCTGACCACCTGCAGATAGCTCGAACCACTGACCACCAGACGCTTGCCCGGCCCCACCGGCACACTGACCATCGCGTTATAGACGCCCAACGCCTGCGGACCGCCGGGCACCGGCGTGCCATCGGCGGCCTGCTGGATCTGCCCCCACCGCTGGTCGGCGGCGATACCGGCCTCGTTCACCTGCGCAAGCGAGCCCAACGCCGCCTCGCGCAGCAGCTTGCGCACCGCGGCCTGCTCCACCGCCAGACCACGAGGCGTGTGCAACGGATCGGCCGGGTCGAACGGCACGCGCCAGCTTTGCGGATGCTCGGCCAACGCGCCGGCGATATTGATGAAATGAACCAGGCCGATGCCGCTGTCCTGATCGGCCTTGCCGGTCCACGCCTGCAGGCTGGCACACACTGCCTGAATGTCCGCCTCCACGCCCTTGCACCATTGCAACAAGTCCGGCATCAGCAGGCTGGCCTGGTACACCTCGTCATCGAACACCATGTGCTGCAGCTCGGCGCTGCCCAGCTTGCCCTTGCCTTGCAGGCGCTGCAGGGCAAAGCGGCTGCGAAGGCCCAGGGGCTGGTCGGCACGGCTGACCAAGGGCGAGAAGCCGGTCAACGGCTGGGCCGGGTTGGCCATCCACGCCGAATCGTTGGCGTGCTGTACATAATCGCGCCGCTCCAGGCTCGGTAGCAGGTTGGCCGGGAAGATCCCCGGTTGGGCCGCCTGCGCATCCACCTTCCACTGGCAGGCACTGCGCGAGCCGTCGAGCACCACTAGCGGGCCCGACGCGCCCGGATTGCTGCACTGCTCCAGCATCCCCTGGTCGACATAGGGCACCACCGACTGATTGAGGTACAAGGCCTGGCCAGCAGCGTCCACTGCCAAGGTGTTGACCCAGGGGATGCCCTGCAGCTCGCCCACCGACGCCTTCAGCGCCTGCAGGCTGTCGGCACGGTTGATCCGGTACCACTGCTGCAATACCCGGGTGTTGTCCAGGTTTGCATCGCGCAGGCTGTAGGCGGCGTGATTGTCCCAATCCAGACGGCCGGGCCATTGCACCACAGGGCCGAACTTCGACAGGTGAATCGTGCGTTCGACCTGGCTGAGCGTACCGTCCTCCCCCTTCACCGTGACCTTCAGCAGCTTGCGCTCCAGCGGCAGCGACTGGCCGTCATACAGGTAGCGGGTGGCGTCCTTAGGGTCCAGTTGCAGGCGGTAGAGGGTGAAGTGCTTGGAGGTGTCGACCGTGTGGGTCCAGGCCAGGTGCCGGTTGAACCCGATATTGACCACCGGCAGGCCCGGCAACGCCGCCCCCATCACATCCAGTTGTCCGGGGATGGTCAACTGCATCTGGTAAAAACGCATCCCGCCAATCCACGGGAAATGCGGGTTGGCCAGCAGCAGCCCACGGCCATTGGCCGAACGCTCGGCGCCCACGGCCACGGCATTGCTGCCACGCTCGGCGGCGAACTGCGCCTGCCGCGCCAGGGCCACGCTGTAGTCGACCGCCGGGCGTTGCGCCGCCAGCTTGGGGGGCGTCGCGGCGACCACGGCCTCGACGAATTGCCCTACGCCGCCCTCGGCCAGCAAGCGCCGGGTCAGCTTGACCAGGTCACGGCTGGTGATCGGTCGTAGCCACTCCCCTGCCCCGCACTCGGCCGGCAGCCCCTCGGCCCGTCGCTCACCCAGGGCACGGTTGTAGCCGTTGGCGTAACCATCAAGCAGATCGCGCACCGCCACCGGCTGCGCCTTGAGGAAACTGTCTACCGCAGCCGGCTCGTTGAGCCAGGTAAAGAACAGGTCACTGGAGAGGTTGTCACGCTGCTCGACCGTCTTGCCGTCGGCACCAAAGTAACGGGAGCGCTCGCCATTGACGGTCAGTACTTCGCCAGCCAGCAGGCACAGGTTGTCCTGGGCATAGGCGTAGCCGATGCCGTAGCCCAGGCCGCGCTCGTCCTTGGCCAGGATGTGCGGCACGCCGAAACTGGTGCGACGGATCTGCGCGGAGGCCTCGCCATCGATCTCGCGCGCCTGCAGGGTCAGGCTGGAAGCGACCAGGGCGGCGGCAAGGCCCAGGCGAAACAGGGGAAGAGGGATCACAGGCACTCCTCGTGCTTATCGGGGTCATCCCGAACAGACGAATGGCCAGATGAAAATTTTACGTTCGACGCGGCGCTGCAACGTTCTCAACAGAACGTGTCAGATTTTTTTCACCGGGGGTTGCAGTTTTGTCGAGCTCAAACGTCTTTAGATGTGAGGCACCCATGATTTCGGGACAGTCCACGAAAAGGAGCATTCACATGTACAACCCGCAACAATCGCTAGCGGCGCAGCCTGCACCTAGCCAGACCGCCGCCCCCCAGGAGGAACGCGTGGGCAACGAACAGATCCGCGAGCTGCTGCGCGCCTACGGCCTGCGCACCAGCCTGATCCGCCTGAAGGTCATCGATGCCCTGCACACCGCCGGCCGCAATGGCCGCAGCATTGGCGTGCGTGGCGTGCATGCGCAACTCGAGCAGCTGGATATCCCGCTGTCGTTCCTGAGCGTGCGCGAGGTGCTCAAGCGCCTGTGCAGCGAAGGCGTGATCAACCTGGGCAGCGACAAATGCTACAGCCTGAACCCTCAGGCCCGGGCCGTGCTCGAGCAACCCGCCTCGCGCTGAGCGCATGGCCGGCAAGGATATGCCGGCCCGCCTGCTTCAGGGTTTCACCTTGCGCCGCAGGATCCCGTTGATCACCACCACGACCACCGCAATGGCGATGGCGACGTACTGGAATGTCTGCTCGCTGATAGTGCCCTGCTTCTGCAGGTAACTTAGGCCAAGCATGATCCCCAGGACCACCAGGATGATCAGGATCGAATATTTCAGGCGCTGCACGTGTGTCATCGGAGGTTCCTTGCGACATCGGGGACATGAGGCTCCAGCGGAGCCGACGCCATGATACCTCGGCCGCTTTCCCCTCGCTGCAGTTCCTGCCGACTCCTCACGCAGCAACCCCCTCTTTCCTGCCCCTGCCCCACGGCAGCGTCGAGATGCGCCCGTAGGTGCATGTCTAGGTAAGCTACCCACTACGCCATCATGGAACCCTTTCTCTAGATGGTTTGGGGCCTGCAGCGCAGGGGTGAAGGCATTTCCTACCTCAAGGCGTCCAGTTGCCCGCAAACAACAGACAAGGACGACTACAAGCCCCGGTCCGCTTCGCGCCTAGCGACCCTTTCCGTCGCTGTTCGAAAATCTGGCCACGCCACGCGGACCTCCCCGTGGCAACCCACGCCGCAGCCCATCGGGACCTCGGCGCGGGCCAAACCCAATGACGGAAGGAACCATTTCGTGGAAATGCCAGACCTGAGCAACATCGACCTCACCCAACTGCCTCAGTCGCTGCAGGCACTGATCGAATGCATCGGTCTGGACAACGCCTACCGGCTGACCCATGCCTTTGGCGGACGCCCCAAGTACATCCCCAAGCATCGCCAACGCACCAAACTGGCCGATGTGCTGCCGCCCGAGGCGCTCGATGCGCTGATCCAGCGCTTCGCCGGCCTTGCCCTGGAGATCCCCAAGTCCGACCACTTCCAGCGCCAGCTGCGCAACCAGCAGATCCAGCGGGAGAGCGCCAGCGGGCTGTCACGCAGCCTGCTCGCCGACAAGTATGGATTGAGCCTGCGACAGATCGGCAACATCCGTAGACAGGCGTAGCAACGGCGACCTCGAACTACTTTTCGCCGTCCTCGAGCGGTGTGCTCCACAGCACCAGCTCGAGCGCCGCGGCAATCTGGATACGGTGGTCGGCAAATGGAATGGGCAGCAGGTCCTGGGCGCGCTCCAGGCGCCGCAGCAAGGTATTGCGATGGGTACCCAGTACTTCGGCGGTCTGGGTGATATTGCAGCCATGGGCCAGGAATGCCCGCAACGAATGCTGCAGCACCATCGGCTCCGAGGCCAGGCGCCCCAAGGTACTCAAGACAAACTGCCTGGCCGCCCGGGCATCCTGTGTCATCAACGACACCATCCTCACCTGATCGATACTGGCCACAGGCGGCGCGCCGGCCAGGCGCCCCATCAACCGCTGGGTGGTCAAGGCTTCCAGGTGGGAGCGACGGAAACCGTTGAGCCCCGCCGCCGGGGCGCCGAGTGCCGCACGAACGCCTGGGTACTGACGAACCACGTCTTGCAGCGCATTGAGGTCCAGAGGCCTTGTCGCAGCACTCCAGCCCCATAAGGTCGCAGGCCCGGCGAACACCACCAGCGGCGCCCCCGCCCCCGTGAGGCTTGCCAGCGCGCGCGCCATGTCCTCCAGCGGACGAATGTGCGCTTCGGGCGTCTCGCTCCACACCAGAAAGGCCTGGTGCTTCTGCGCAAGGCTGTAGCCCAGGCGCCTGGCGAACTGCTCGGCATCGACATCGCGGCCGTCGAGCAAGCGGCTGACCAGGCTGCGCTTGTCCACGTGATCGTCATGGGCCTGGGCGTGCTTTTCTTCCAGGATGATCCGGGTGATCACACGCATGTTGCTGTCGATGAACTCCGAGATCGAACGCGAGGACACATCGAGGAATTCCTCGAGTACCACAGGATCTTGGGTCAGGCCAAACGCCATCTTCATCCACAGTTCCCAGGCAGTGTTCTGTGTCGACCTTGCGACATTCATCAACATTTCGGACAGTCCCCGGTGCGCGAGCTCCCTCGCCGTATCCACCATGTCGGCCGACACATAGGGTTCCACCGGCTCTCCCGGGCGCTGCATGTTGGCGTTGGCCCAGTGCAGCAGCTCTGCCCTGTTGGCGCGCCGAAACGCAGCCAGGATGACCGGATCTTCCAGCAACTTCGCATCTTGCGCTGAAGTGAAAAGCGCCTGGTTCAGCCGCTCGACCCACTCCGGCGGCAGCGCCTGAGCACGCTCGGCGCCCTTGCGAATGAGCTCACGCACGGCTTCCGAAGGGCGTGGCCAGGGGGAGAAAGAACCGGTCATATAGGGTGCATATCGCGCAGAACTCCGTTGGGAAATGGTGGTGCTCGTACCTGCGGGTCGACCCCGGGCTTCTCCTGTTCAGCATGCTCATGGCAACCGTCACTCCTGACGGGGCACGACACCGCGACGTGAAAACAGGATAGGCGCCCCTTCGGCATCGAGCAGCACCGCCGTCAGCGACAAGCCATCCGCCGACTGCTTTTCCTGGAAATGGCGCCCGCCATCGTCGCTCAGCATCATCAGCCCATCCAGCCCGACCACCAGCACCCGGGAACCCGCTACCGCCATGGCGGTGACAGAGCCTTTGCCGTGGGTAGGCAACCTGCGCAAGTCCTTCCCTTCCTTGGCACCCTGCAGCAACGTGCCTCGCTGACCGCCAAGCAACAGGCTGCCGTCATTCAGCACGGCCCCGGACCACAAGGTGCCTGTATAGCCGGTATCCAGGTAACCCCAGCTTTTGCCATGGTCCCCGGAGTGCAACAGCTGCCCATGCTCGGCGGTGGCGTACAGCGTGCCGTGGCTGTCGGCAAACAGCCCCATCAGGTTGAGGTCGGCCTTCCTGGCACCCGGCGGCGGCGGCAACAATTGTTCGGTCCAGGTCTTGCCACCATCCTCGGTGGTCAGCAGCAACGACCACAGCCCCACGGCAACACCCTGTTGGGCGTTGAAGAAATGTACGGCGAACAGCGGCCGATCTTCGTCGCTGGACAAGCGCTGGATCTGCCACGACTCGCCACCGTCGGTGGTGGCCAGGATCGCACCCCAATGGCCAACCGCCCAGCCGTGCTCGGCGTCGACGAACGACACACCTGTCAGTTGAGTCGACACCGGCACCGAACGCGCCTGGCGAAAACCCTTGCCCTGATCGTCCGACAGCAAGACCACGCCGTGGTCGCCGACCGCGACCACGCGCTCCCCGGCCCAGACGGCATCCAGCATGGTCGCTTGCGTGGCATTACTCGCCTGCACGGCAGGCACTGCCTGCAAGGGCTCGGCCCGGGCAGACAGCAACGGCAGTGTCACAGCGAGCACCGCCGCGATCAATGAACCCCTGAATCGCATGTTTCTCTCCTCAGTGCAGCAGCGCGCCGATCATGCGCACAGGGCGCTTGCGCGGGAATACCCGCTCCAGCCAGACCGCGAACGCCGGTAGTACGGTCATGGCCATGACCATGTTGACGATGAACATGAAGGCCAGCAGCTTGCCCATGTCCGCCTGGAACTTCAGGTCGGAGAAGGCCCAGGTGGCCACGCCCACCGCCAGGGTGATCGCGGTGAAGATGGTGGCCACGCCCACTTCGAGCAACGCGTGCTCGACCGCCTTGGTGATCGACTGGCCATGGGCCAGGTGCAGCTGCAGGCGGTTGTAGATGTAGAAGGCGTAGTCGACGCCGATGCCCACGGCCAGCACCATCACCGGCAAGGTGGCGATGGTCAAGCCGATCTGCAGCTCCTTCATGAACCAGTAGCCAATGAACGTACCGATGGTCAACGGCAGGCAGCACACCAGCACCGCGCGCAGGTCGCGGTAGACCGCGAACACCAGCAACGCGATCGCGGCATAGACATACAGCAGCATGGGCGTCTCGCTCTTCTCCACCTCCTCGTTGATCGCCGCCAGGACACCGGCGTTACCCGAGGCAAGGCGGATCGCCAGGTCCGGTTGCGGATACTCGCTACGGAACGCCTTGACCGCCGCCACCACCCGGTTGATCGTCGTCGCCTTGTGGTCGGCCAGGTACAGGTGCACCGCGGACATGCTGCAGTCGGTACGCACCAGTCCAGGAGTGCGCGCCACCTCGGTGGCCAGCGCCGCGTAGTTCATCGGGTCGATGGGCACCACGGCCATCTTCGGATTGCCTTCGTTGTAGCCTTCGTTGAACTGGCGCAGATTGCTGGAGAACGACGCCACCGACAGCACCCCGGGCACGCCCTGCATGGCCCAGACGAAACGGTCCTGGTACTGGCCCGCCGCGACATCCTCGCACGCCGCCGGCACGCCTTCGCCAGCCTCCCCCGGCCTGGCTTCGAACACCACGCTGAGCCAGTCCAGGCCAATGTCATAGTTGTTGGCGATGGACACGGCGTCGCGGTTGAAGCGCGAGTCCTCGCGCAACTCCGGGGCCCCGGCCTGCAACGAACCGACGACACGGTCATGGCTTTGCCAGATCGCCACCAGAAAGATCACCAGCGCCACGCCCAGTACCCACTGCGCGTTGCGCCACTCGGCCAGCCGCGACAGGCCACGCAACCAGCGGCTGCGGCGCTGCCGGGACACCTCCTGGGCCGCCGCGTACCTGTCGTCGACCCGCAGCATGGACGCCAGCAAGGGCAGCATCAGCAGGTTGGTGATGATCTTGTAGGCCACCCCGAGCGAGGCGGTGATCGCCAGTTCCCGCACCATCGGGATCGGGATCAGCAGCAACGTCACGAAAGACACCAGGGCGGTTACCAGCGCCAGCGTTCCGGGGATCAGCAAGCCGCTGAAGCTCGAGCGTGCTGCCGCTTCGGCACTCTTGCCGATGGCGATCTCGCGAACGATGAAGTTGATCTGCTGCACGCCATGGGAAACCCCGATGGCGAACACCAGAAACGGCACCAGCACCGCCAGCGGGTCGAGCCCGTAGCCGAGCAGACGCAAGCTGCCGAATTGCCAGACCAGCGAGGCCAGCGAACAGACCAGCGCCAGCAGGGTGAAGCGCAGCGAATGGCAATACCAGTACACCGCCGCCGCGGTCAGCAGCAGCGCCAGCAAGCAGAACTCCAGCACCGCCGAAGCGCCGTCGGCGATGTCGCCGATCTGCTTGGCGAAGCCGATGATCTGCACTTCGAAATCGCCATCTTCGAACTGCTGGCGTAGCTCTTTTTCCAGGCGGTGATTGAACGCGACATAGTCCAGGTGCGTCCCGTCGGCCTCGTACTCGTTGAGCTCCGCGGTGATCATCGCGCTGCTCTGGTCACGCGACACCAGGGTGCCGATGAAGCCCCCTTGCGCGGTGGAGTTGGCGATCGAGGCGATGACCTGGTCGTTCAGGTGCTCGGGCGAAACCGTGCCCGGCACCAGCGGATCGGCGCGAAAGCCTTCTTCGGTAATCTCGTTGACGAAGGCATTGGGCGTCCACAACGAGCGCACGCTACTGCGCGAGATACCGGGCAGGAAGCTGATAGCCTGGGTCACGTCATACAACCGCTTCAGCCCAGGGGCGCTCCAGATATCACCTTTGCGTGCCTTGACCACGATGGTCAGGCGGTTGGCGCCCATCAGGTCGTTGCGGTACGTCTCGAAGGTCTGGATGTATTCATGGCCGACCGGCAACTGTTTTTCGAAGCCGGCGTCCATGCGCAACTGCACCGCGAACCAGGCCATGATCAGGGTAAACACGGCCAGGCCCGCCAGCACCAGCCGACGATGTCCGAACAAGACCCGCTCGACGCGTGGCAACACGCCACGCGCCTGGACCACTGTCAGTTTTACGGAACCGTTCACAGGAGGCCTCACAAGGTACGGGAGATCGCGATGCCGACATAATCGCGGTCACGATACAGCTGGTCGTAAGGGGTATCGCCGCCCATGAACTTGGCGTAGTTCAGGGACACCTGCCAACTGGCCGGGTTGCGCACGAAGTTCAGGTAGAAGTTCATGCTGCTCGCGTCCTTGGTGAAGGTGGCCGTGAGGTTCGGTGTGCGTCCGCTCAGCGAGCGTGCATAGAACACCCCCGGGGTGACCTGCCAGCCCGGCAGCAAGGTGCCGTCGTAAGTCATGCTGAAGTCCAGGTTGATGCCCGACGAGGTCTTGTCGCCACGGGACTTCGGCGCGGTCGCAGGGTCCAGCTGCCAGGCATTGAGGCCGGCGGCGAGCGGCTCGCCGTTGACCTGGTCATGCAGCCCCGGGTACTTGATGACCACAAGTTCCGTGAGCAAGGTACCGGTGCTGGCGCCAGTCAAATCCAGCAGCGTCGGCGAGTTGGACGGCGTGAAGCTGTACAGGCCGGTCAGGTGCCACTGGAACTTCTTCTCGTCCTTCCAGCATTTGCCGCCATTGCTCGAACACAGGTCGACGACCGGGTTGAGCATCACCGAATCCTTTGGCCGGTAGGACAGCTCGGTACCGACGGCCCAGTCGCCGATCGGCATGTTGGCGCTGACGCCGTACATCATCCGGTCTTCCTGGTAGCGCCAGCTCGGTGCGGCGGCAAAGGTGTCCGGGTCGAGAATATCCACGCGCAACGACGGCGTCTTGTCGTGGTAGCGCATCACGTAGAAGCCATAGTTGACGTCGCTGTCCTCCGGTTGCCAGCGCAGCGAAAGGCCCCACTGGCCGCTGTCCCGGGCTTTGTTCTCGGAGAATCCGTACTCGCCCCTGCCCTCGCCGAGCGCGTTGGTGGTGGACCAGTAGCTGCCCACCGGCGGCAGCTCGCTCTTGTTCCAGCGGAATTGATAGTAGGCCTCGACGTTGACCCCCGAGCCCAGGCCGGAGGCGACACTGAGCATCGGCGCCGGCAGCACGGCCTCCTTGAGCTGCACCCCCGGACGGGCCAGGGCTTGATAGTCGTAGGCGTTGGTATTGTTGATACCCCCGGCCACGAACAGGCTCTCGCCCCAGTTGATCACCTGGTTACCCAGGCGCGCTCGGACACGCTGCCCGCCCACGTCGAAGCCTTTGCTCACCCACAGATCGAGCAGGCGAGCCTTGAAAGCGAGATCGTCGCGAGCATCTTTGCCAAGGCCGCTGCTGCCGATGCTTTCAGGGGTGTTGAACGAGCGCGTGCCGGTGGTATCGGTGGCCGCGAAGTCGCGGATCCAGGTACCGCGCGCCATGAAGGTGACGTCCTCAGGCATCTTCAGCAACAGCTCGTGGGTACCCTTGAGGTAATTGGTGAACATGTCGCCGCGGTCATAGTTCAGGTCGCCCTGGTCCGCCACGCCCGAGCTCTGCGCCAGGCAGCCGGACGGCACATTGTGCCCGGTCGGCCCCTGGTTGATCAGGTTGCAGCCGCGCGATTCCGTACGTACGCCCATGCCGGCGGTGATGGTGGAGTCAAACGAACCATTGAGGGTTTCGGTTTCGAAAGTGAACCCCATTGCCAGTGGGGTGGTGCACACGATGACAAGGCCTGATGCTTTGCTAATTATTCTTTTCATGCTGGCTCTCGATCTGACGTCGTTCTTTAGCGTTCGCTGATGGCTCGCAGGTTATCGGAGGTGAAGAAATCGCGTTTCAGGCGCGGGCTGCTGCCATCCTCGGTGAGCCAGCGGATATCGTTCTTTCCAACGCCGACCGACGTCATGTCGAACAGGTAGCGGCCATCGACCAGGTTGTACTGAACCTGGGCCTGAACATCGCAGGTACCGGTCTCGTAGACGGGGATCGAGAAGCCTTCACGCACCTTCCAGATCTGCCCTTGCTTGTCGTAATCAACGGCCAGCAGCGGGTTCCAGCTGTCCTCGTCGATGTAGAACATGCGTTTTGGCGCCTGGTGGCGCATGCCCTGGCGGACATTGGCTTCGACCACCCAGACCCGATGCAGCTCGTAGCGACGCGCCTGCGGCGCGATCGAATCGTTGCCGGCGAACGCCTCCACCTTGGCGGCGGTGTCATAGGCACCGAAGGCGTTGTACGGCACCAGCAGTTCCTGCTTGCCAACCAGTTTCCAGTCAAAGCGATCCATGGTGCCGAAGAAGACATTCGCCTCATCGACGGTGTACTGGTTGTCCAGGCCGATCTGCGGCGCGTCGTAGGAGTACGACGGCATGCGCCGTACGCGACGTTGGCCGGGGAAGTAGTAGAAGGTCGTGGCCTGCTCGCCGGCCACGGCCGTCTGCACCGCGGACTGGCCAGCCAGGGCGGCAGGCTCCAGGTAATTGAAGAAGGTGGCGTTTTCCAGACGGCCGACGGAGGAGAACAGGTTGTCGCCTTTCTTGCCCCAGGGGGTGAAGAAGAAGGTGTCGGTGGACTGACGCAGCCACTCCCCGCCTTTGCGCGGCGAGATGCCCGAAATGCTTTTCGGGATTTCGACCCCCACGCCGCGGTAACGCATCTTCATGTTCCACATCACCTCGGCGCCGTTGCTCGGCATCGGGAACGGGGCACCCGGCAAGTGGGCTTCCTCGAGGGCGACCCCGGTGGCGTCGAGCTTGGCGAAGCCCACGTTCTTGCGCGTGTTCTCAGCCACGAAGGCCGGTACATCGCAGGTCCGACGGGTCGGGTAGACCTCCATGCGGTAGCCCGGAATCTTCTTGAACAATTCCAGCTGGGCGGGAGCAAGCTTGCTCGCGTACTGCGCCACATTGCTCGCATCGATGCTGTACAGGGGCTTGTCGCCCTTGAACTTCCAGTGCTCCCCGCGTACCTGGCCGTAGCTCCAACCTGCCCCTTGCGGTCCCGCGGCGTTCCAGGCCGGAATATCGCCGTTTGAGCTGGCGGCGACTTCACCACCCAGCGGCGTCAGCTTCGAGCCCAGCGCCTCGGCCCCCTGGGGCGCGGCCTGCACCGAACAGATCGCGGTCGACGCCGCCAGGGTAACCAGCAGCTGCCTGAAAATACGCCGGGCGGACAGTTCACCTTCCAGCCGTGCAGTGACTTCTTTCATGGGGGGGGATCCTCAAACAAATGGCTTTGACCGGCTGTTCGATCTTCCGGGTGGGGAAATCGGTGCCTGACGCATCTCGGTCACCCGACATGATCAATTGACCATGTCATGTGATCAACACGCAAACCATATGCCAAAACGCCTGACAGGCGGTTTACATCAGATAAATCAGCTAGTTGGAATTGTTTATCGCTTTATAGGTGCCAAGCGTCTGCACTCTGATGGGAAGTAAGGAAACATGTGTTACTAAAAGATGCTTGTTCTTGGTGCGCTGTATAAACACTTCGCCCCCGACGAAGCTGACACCACCGGACCGCTTTATACTTTCCGCTTATCCAGCCTCATTCTTGACGCGAATACATCACCCATAAAAAAACCGCCCCGAGGGGCGGCAAAGAAGCAGGCACTCGGCCCGCCATGGAGTAGATGCCAGATATAACATCTTGAAAAAGGATGAAGCGCGTAGATACTGTTGCGTCAATGCGAGTGCAGCATGGCCTGCGCGCAAACTTTTCGGGAGCGCTGAAGTGCACCATAGGCATAGAACAACTGCGCCATCGAATAGGACCAGGTCACGAAGGCACAGGTCATGAATATCATCTTCGTGTCATCCCCGGGGATCGGGAAAAAGTCATACCTTAGTGCAATCGTCAAGCCCGCTGCCGCCCCCAGGAATGTGGCCAACGCGTGCAGAATCTCGCCCGCACGCGCCAGTCGCCACGTGAAGTAGAGTAGGTACACCGTGGCGATCGACCACATCAGCACATAGAAATAAGGGAGCCATGGCTTGAACGCCGACGAGAGAAAGTAAATAGCCGCGGCAATGAAAGACAGCAAAAACAATATGAAATCTTTCGCCGGTGTCGGCTTGTAATTATGCGTCACGGCCATCAACCCGAGCGTTACAATAATCGGTACGCCGACACCGCGGGAAAATGCGTCGAGAAAAATGGCAATGCTGTAGTTGGTCTGCCAGCCGGTGGCGATGAACGTCGTGAAGTTCGTTGCCGATATACCCACGATCAGAAATTCGACACCAAGCAGATAATTTTTTTGCCTGATGAATGCCGCGCCATAACCTAAACCACATACCACCAGCAGCACGCATGCGACCAGCGCGAACATATCTATTAGTTCCACGATAACAGCCTCTTCAATAGGATCTCGGCGTTGTCCCGCAGCCTGCTTCACAGGACAACGCCATCAACTGTAATCAGCCTTTGCTGGCATTGTGTGTGCGCACTTTTCTATCGGTCCAGTCATCCAGTAACTTGGCCGCCGCGAACGCGGAATGGATGGCGCACCATTGCAAGGGCTCAGGCAGCATGGACGGTGTCTTGTGCTGCATGGCAGTCAGCAGTTCTGGTGTCTTACCGTTGATTTGCGCGGCAAACAGCGACCCGACATATGACTGGGTGCCCAGCCCGTGCCCCGAGCAGCCGGTGGTGTAAAGAATGTTCTGCTGTTCGCCCATGGCACCGATCACCGGCAGGAAGTCATACGCACCGCTGACATAGCCACTCCAGCAATGCTGGATGCCCAGGCCGTGCATGGCTGGATGGCGTTCGCGCAGTACCTGCGCCAGTGCCGCATAGGCACCTTGATCCGGGATATTGGGCGTCTTCGATCCGTACGCATAACCCAGCTTCTTGACGGTCAACACCATGGTGCCGTGTGCCGTCAGACGATGGCTTTCCATGGTGTAATGCGGCGTGATGATGCCTTCACGCCCCTGCCAGCCCACGGCAGCGAGCTGCTGCGGCGAGAGCGGTTGCGTTTCGATCGCCGACACCCGAATCGCCGCGACCTTGTTGCGCAACACCCCCAACTGCGGGGTATAGGCATTGGTGGCCAGTACCATTACTGGCGCGGTCGCGCTGCCGTGGGCAGTCTTGCAGGTAATGACCGGCCCCTCGCTGAAGGAGAGCAACGGCGTGCGCTCATAGAGTTTCACGCCCGCCTCGATGGCCGCGCGGCGCAGGCCGGCGACGTATTTCCCCGGGTTCAGGGTACCGCCACACTGCTCGGCCGCGAACAGAAAGGCCGGCGGGATTCCCCGCGCGCGCATCTCGGCGCCGTCCACGAACCGGGTCACGGCCCCCAGCTTTTGCCCCAGCGCCATGTTTTCCCGCAAGCGCTTTTCCTGGCTGGCATGAACACCTGCCCGCAGCACGCCGGAGGGGTTGTAGTCACAGTCGATGCCCAACGCCTTCATTCGGCCTTCCACATAGGGCACGGCCTCGTCGTAGAACCTGACGAACTGCGTCGCCTGCTCGACCCCCAAACGCTTGACGAACATGTCGTACTCGATACCCATGCTGCCCAGCAGGTAACCGGCATTGCGGCCACTGGCGCCGAAGCCGGCGAACTCCTGCTCCAGCAGGATCACCTGCGCGCCCAGCGCCCTCAGCTCCAGCGCGGTCGACAGCCCGGCAAAACCGGCGCCGACCACGATGACATCGGCCTTCACCTGCCCTTCGAGCGACGGCTGCAGATCGGCGGGTCGTTCCACCCATCCACCCAGGCTGCGAAACTTCAACGGTGCAGCGTCACCAGGGGCTGCTTTGTTCACTGCATTCATCTAAATGACTCCCAGAATACCGGCCATTGCTTGCATCCGAAGCGGCCCAGGACGGTTCGGAACTGTCAGAACCCTTTCCCAGGCTCAGAGAATGCCGGCATGTTCAGGAGCTCTTGCGGGTCGCGCATCTGGCCATCGATTTCCACCCAGCCCAGCAACGTGGAGCTGGCGCTCCACCCCAACAGACGTTGCATTTCTGCGGGGAGCTGGCGAACGCGCTCGATGGGAATGGACAGGAAGTGGTTCTCTTCCAGGCGCAGGAAGGCCAGGTCATAGGCCATGGTCAGGCCGGTGCGCGGGGCTGCGGACGTATTGGCGCCACCGCCGTGGTAAACCGAGCCCATCCACAGCAATGCGGAACCTGCCGGCATTTGCGCGGCGACGGTTTCTTTCTGGGTCGGCATGCGCTCGTCATCCCACAGATGGCTGCCGGGTATGACACGGGTCGCTCCGTTCTCTTCGGTGAAATCGGAAATCGCCAGCATCATTTGCAGCCGCGCCTCACGCCCGTACTGGGGGTGACGCCACAACGAAGTGGCATCGTCACGGTGCAGGGGTTGCAGGCCTTGGCCCGGGCCGATTTGAATGGCCTGGGTGATGCTCAGCTGAATATCGGGCGCCATCTCGATGCGGTCACTGCCTACCCAGACGTGGGTAGGGGTTTGCAGGATCTGCCTGGCCACGCCGAGGAACAGCGGGTTCATCGCTACTTCGACAGCCGTGTCGCTGCGCCCGATGATCCGCGCGACACGCCGGGTCTGGGTGCCCGCGAAATAGGGGTCGACGCCGCAAGGGGTGACATTCAGGTAGCTGTCCAGTTCGTCGCGCAGGGCGTTCAGCGTGGCCGGCGAGACCAGGTCGGAAATGATGACCCCACCGTCACGCCGAATGATCTCCACCACCTGCTCGACCGATGCATCGCTGCCGAGCGTCGAGAGCGTTCGTGTATCCATCTGCTTTGTACCTGTCTGGTTTTGTCATTGTTCTGATCCAGCGAAGCTGGGCAACGTGGCTCAACTCGCCAGTGCCGACCACGGCCTCCCCCTCTCCTGCCGTACTTGCGCAGTGCGGTGGTGCCTGGGTGTGAAAATCATCATTACCGAACATGGTCAATTGATCAAGTCGTTTGATTTAACTATTTTTCATGCTGTTTCATGTTCCTTGGCGCAGGAGTGCTTCGACGCATGGATCGAGGCCCCACCTTGCGATAGCATTCGTCACCGTCGACGCCGGACCAACAGGCCGGCGACAACATCGAAAAGGAGAACGCTCTATGGCTCGAATTGGCGCAGAAGAGCGCAGGCAGGATTTCATCGAGGCCACCGTGAAGGTGATCGCGGAACATGGGGTGGCCAACGCCACGACGCGGCGTATCGCAGCGGCGGCAGACTCTCCGCTGGCTTCGTTGCACTATGTCTTCCACACCAAGGACGAGTTGTTCTATGCCGTCTACGAGTCCTTGATCAACCTGCCGCAGCAATCGCTGCAGCACGTGCCGGCGGGTGCCACGGCAGCTGAATCGGTGGGCGAAATGTTGCGCCAGCTGGTCAACTGGTTCACCGCCCACCCGGAAATGGCCACCACGCAGTTCGAACTGTTTTGCTGGAACCTGCGCAACAACCCGGAGATGGCAGCCAAGATCTACGCCGTGTCCATCGACGCGGCCCAGCAGGCCATCGCCAAAGTCACCGGTTCGGCGCTGGACCAGGCCGCAGTGGCCACCGTCAGCCGCTTGCTGATCAACCTGTTCGACGGCCTGATGCTGGCCTGGTCCGCCCACGGCGACCGTGCACGCCTCGAAAGCGAAACCGAGACCGCCTGCCAGGCGGTCAAGCTGCTGGTGGCCAGTTACTGAGACGCCTTTAGGATTGCCGGGCTGCGCCGCCGCACGGCAATCCGCATTTCCCAGGTGGTCGCACCTCGCCCACTCCTCCCCGCCGCCCTGAGCTTGTCCGTCAACCGGTGTACTGACCGGCGGATCGTGAAGGTGCAAATCATCCCAAAACGATGACGAGCCGGTGCATTTTGCACCTTGCCCCGCGTAATCGGCCGCCCTATTCTGGTCAAATGATCAAGTCAAAAGATCAGTCTCTATAACACTACAATAGGAGGCGACATGTCCTCGCACACTGCTCTTCCGGTTGAGCCGCTCGACATTTTGATCATGGGAGCCGGTGTGTCTGGCATCGGCGCGGCGGCCTACCTGCGACGCCATCAACCCGACAAGACCTTCGCGATTCTCGAGTCCCGCGAACGCATGGGCGGCACCTGGGATTTGTTCCGTTATCCCGGCATCCGCTCCGACTCGGACCTCTACACCTTCGGTTTCGACTTCAAGCCCTGGACCAAGGCGAAATCCCTGGCGGATGCCGCGGATATCCTCGAGTACCTGCGCGAAGCCATCGACGAGTACCAGCTGGAACCGTTCATCCAGTACCAGCAGAAAGTCGTCTCGGCCAACTGGCAAAGCGACAGGGGCCTGTGGGCAGTGCGCATCGAGGAGGGCCAGACGGCCCAGGTGCGTACGCTCGAATGCCGCTGGCTGTTCAGTGCGGGTGGCTACTATCGCTATGACCAGGGCTTCACCCCCCGCTTCGAGGGCACCGAGCAGTTCAAAGGACAGATCGTTCACCCGCAACACTGGCCGGAGAACCTCGACTATGCGGGCAAGCGGGTGGTCGTCATCGGCAGTGGCGCGACCGCGGTGACGCTGATTCCGGCCATGGCGGACAAGGTCGCCAGCATCACCATGCTGCAGCGCACGCCTTCCTACATCATCAATCAGCCGGCCAATGACGGGGTTGCCGCGTTCCTGCGCAAGGTGCTGCCGGCGCAAACCGCCTACTCCCTGACGCGCTACAAGAACGCCAAGATCACCCTGGCGTTCTGGGGCTTCTGCCAGCGCTTCCCCAAGCTTTCGAAAAAACTGCTGCTGTGGCTGACCCGCAAGGAGTTGCCGAAAGACTACCCGGTCGACGTGCACTTCAATCCACCCTACAACCCGTGGGACCAGCGTCTGTGCTCGGTGCCCGAGGGCGACCTGTTCAAAGCCATCGGTGCCGGCAAGGCCGACATCGTCACCGACCATATCGAGCGCTTCACCGAGTCCGGCGTATTGCTCAAATCGGGCAGGACGCTGGAGGCCGACATCATCGTCACGGCCACCGGGCTCAACGTACAAATGTTCGGTGGCATCACCCTGCACAAGGACGGCAAGCCGGTGGTGCTCAGCGAGACCCTGTCCTACAAAGGCATGATGCTCTCCGGCGTGCCCAACTTCGCTTTCGCGGTGGGCTACACCAACTCGTCCTGGACCTTGAAGGTCTGCCTGCTGTGCGACCACTTCTGCCGCCTGCTCGGTTTCATGGCGCGCGAAGGCTACAACGTCTGCGAGCCAAAGGCGCCGGCCGGGATCGAGACCCGCCCTCTGCTGGACTTTGGTGCCGGCTATGTGCAGCGCGCGCTCGACAGCATGCCGCGCCAGGGGCCGTGTGAACCCTGGGTGATGTCGATGGACTACTTCCGCGATATCAAACTGCTGCGCCGCGGCACAGTGGCGGAAAAGTGCCTCAGCTTCAGCAGCGTGCCGAACGTGCCGGTGCATGCCGGCGTCGAACTGCAGCAGCCAGGTAGCCGCCGATGAGCCGTGATCGCTTCTGCGAGCTACCGGGCAAAGGCAAGCTCTGCTACCGCAGCTACGGTGTCGAGGGTGCCCCGGCAGTCCTGCTCATCGTCGGCCTCGGGCTGCAACTGACCTACTGGCCGCAAGCGCTCATCGCCGGGCTGGTCGCGCAAGGGCTGCGGGTCATCACGCTGGACAACCGTGACTCGGGCAGATCGTTCTTCACCGACGTGGCGCCCCCCACGACGCTGCAGCAGTTCCTGCGCAAGCGCACCGCAGGCTATGACCTGGGCGACATGGCCAACGACGTCATCGGCTTGATGGACGACTTGCAGCTGGAAGCGGCGCATGTCGTGGGGATGTCTATGGGCGGCATGATCGCCCAGACCCTCGCCGCGCGTTACCCGCAGCGGGTCAGGACCCTCACGTCGATCTTTTCCACCACAGGGTCCCTGCGCGTCGGCCAGCCGGCGCTCAAGGCCCTTCTGCAACTGCTGCGCCGCCCGCCGCGCAGCGAGAAGGAAAGCGTTCGTGACTACGTGGACATCATGCGTCTGATCGGCTCGACCCTCGAGTGGAACGAGCCCGTCTTGCGTGAGTATGCCCAGCTGGCTTGGCAGCGAGGTGGTGGCGAGGCCAGCAACCTCGGTACCGCCAGGCAGATCGGCGCGATCATCAACTCCGCCGACCGCACCGAGGAGTTGCAGCGAATTCGATGCCGCACCCTGGTCATCCATGGGGAAAAAGACCTCATGGTCGCCACCAGCGGTGGCTACGCCACGGCGGCGGCGATCCCTGGCTCCAGCCTGGTGTTGCTGCCCGGGATGGGGCATGACTTTCCGGCTTGCCTGTCCACCACGCTGCTGTCCCTGCTGACGGGGCACCTGCGTTAACAACAATTTCCTTTAGGGGCGTGCAGCTTGGCCGCCCCTCTTTTTATTCCACTGGAGACCTTTAGCGGCACGTTGCAACACAACCCAAAACAACAACATACCGGCTTGCGCCAAAGCGCCAGGCCACACATCACACGCCTGAGCGGCCGACCGCGACCAGGCGCGGGTGCTCCTCCACTGCCCTTTCGACAATGACAACAATTGAGCAAGAGGTACGTATGGAATTCAAGTTCTTACTCCCCAGCAAGATCGTGATGGAACCTGGCCTGCGCGAGCGCACCGGTGAACATCTCCAGGGCCTCGGCCTGGCACGGGTGCTGATCGTGACCGATGCCGGGGTCAAGGCCGCCGGCCTGCTGGACAGCGTCTATGCCAGCCTGGACAAGGCAGGTATCGCCTACGAGGAAGTCGCGGACATCAAGGCCAACCCGCGCAGCGAAGACATCAACCGCACCGCGCAGCAGTATCGTGGCAAAGGCATCGACGGCCTGCTGGCCGTGGGCGGCGGCAGCGCGATGGACGCGGCCAAGGCCATCAGCCTGCTGCTCACCCACGAGGGTCGGATAGAGGACTACGAAGGGTCGTTCACCCTCACCCACGCCATACCGCCGATCGTCGCCATCCCGACCACCGCAGGCACCGGCAGCGAAGTGACCTGCTTCTCGGTGATCACCGACACCGCCCGTCATTTCAAGATGAACGTGCTGGATTATCGAATTGGCCCGGTACTGGCACTGCTCGACTCGCACATCACCGACACACTGCCCGCGTCGATCGCCGCCGCCACCGGCATGGATGCCCTGACCCATGCCATCGAGGCCTACACCTGCCGCGTGGCGAACCCGATCAGCGACGGCCTGGCGCTGCATGCCATCCGCCTGATCAGCCAGCACCTCAAGGCGGCGGTGCAGAAGCCGGACAATCAGCAGGCCCGGGAGCAGATGCTGGTGGCCAGCCTGATCGCCGGCATGGCATTCGGCAACGCCGACGTCGGCAGCGTGCACTGCATCTCCGAAGCGATCGGCGGCATGTACGACACGCCGCACGGCGTCGGCAACGCGATCTTCCTGCCCTTCGTCTTCGGCCACAACCGCGATGCCGACATCCTCCGCCACGCCCAGGTGGCCTACGCGCTGGGGATCGACCCGACGCTGGCGCCGGTGGACGCTGCCGAGGCCGCCGTGGGCCATCTGTTCCAGATGAGCAAGGACCTGGGCATTCCCTGCTTCGCCGAGGTCAAGGGCGTGCGCAAGGAAGACTTCCAGGCCATCGCCGAAAAATCCAAGCAGAACTTCTCGGACGCCAGCAATGCCAAGGCGATGTCCGTCGAGGCCTATCACGACATCATCACCACCGCTTACCACTTCGTCGCGTAGGAGGGCTGTGTCATGAGTCATTCAACCTCCAGCGCCTCGTTGCGGCGCACCTTGGGGCCGTTCTCGGTGCTGCTGTTCGGCCTGGCGTTCCTGGCCCCGCTGATCGTCTTCGGCACCTACGGCGTGATCACCCAGGCCAGCGGCAACACCACGGCGATGGCCTACCTGATCGCGGCGACCGGCGTGGTGTTCACGGCGTTGAGCTACGGGCGGCTGGTCAGGGTATTCCCGGTAGCCGGCTCGGCCTACACCTATACCCGCAAGATGCTCAATGCCAATCTCGGGTTCATGGTGGGCTGGGCTGCCCTGCTCGATTACTTCTTCATCCCGATGCTGATCTGGCTGCTCGGCGCCAGCTACCTCAACATGGCCTTTGCAGACGTTCCGCAGTGGGTGTGGATCAGCGGTTTCATCGTCACCACTTCAGTGCTCAATGTCCTCGGCATCCAGGTCGCCAATCGCTTCAACGTGCTGTTGATGGTCGCGCAACTGGCGATCATCGTCGTGTTCCTTGGCCTGTGCGTGCACTACATCGTGGCGGCCAACGGCCCTGGCGGGCTGCTGTCGGCCAAGCCGTTCTTCAACCAGGACGTGCCCTTCGCCACCAGCATGGCCGGCGCCGCCATCGCCGCCTACTCGTTCCTGGGCTTCGACGCGCTGTCCACGCTGAGCGAGGAAACCCGCGACCCGGGTCGAACGCTGCCACGCGCCATCCTGCTGGTCGCGTTGATCGGCGGTTCGGTCTACGTGGGCTCCTCGTACTTCATGTACCTGGCACACCCCTCCCCCAGCTTCGAGCAGGTGGACGGGGCCGCCTTCGAGATCGCCCGGATGATCGGCGGCGATGTGTTCTTCGCCGTGGTGCTGGCGGGGATCATCATCGCTCACTTCGCCGCGGGCATGTCGTTCCAGGCCAGCGTGGGGCGGCTGCTCTACGCCCTCGGCCGGGACAACCAGCTGCCGCGCAAGGTGTTCGGTGTCCTGCATCCGCGCTTCAAGACCCCGGCCTTCAACATCCTGCTCTGCGGCGTTTTCGGCACGGCCGGTTTTGCCTTGACGATCGCCACCGCGACGTCGCTGGTCAACTTCGGCGCGTTTGTCGCCTTCACCGCCGTCAACCTGTGTGCATTGCGGCTCACCTTCGATGCCCGGGTCAAGGATGGCGCCGGCCTGCTGCGTGGCGTGCTGTTCCCGCTCATCGGCCTGGTCACGGCCGGGTGGATGCTGATCAGCCTGGATAAAGACGCGCTGATCATGGGCAGTTGCTGGCTCGGCCTGGGGCTGGTCTACCTGGCCTGCCGCACCAGCTTCTTCCGCAGCCCCGTCCCTGAGGCATTGGTATAGCGACCCCGTTTCAATCGAATGCTCTGACGACAATCACAAGGCCGGCCTTTGGCCGCGCCGTTAAATGGCGAGAATCGACATGCAAAGCAAACTTCTGATCAATGGTGCCCTGGTAGCCGGCGAAGGCGACGAGCTGGCCGTGTACAACCCCTCCCTGGGCAGCGTCCTGGTGCAAACCACCGAGGCCAGCCAAGCCCAGGTCGAGGCCGCGGTGCAAGGCGCCGATGCGGCCTTCGAAGCCTGGTCGCAAACCCCGCCCAAGGACCGCGCGGCGCTGCTGCTCAAGCTCGCCGACAGCATCGATGCCCAGGCAGCGGTGTTCGCGCGCCTGGAAGCCGACAACTGCGGCAAGCCCTACACCGCCGTGCTGCAGGACGAGCTGCCAGCGGTGTCGGACGTGTTCCGCTTCTTCGCCGGCGCTGTGCGCTGCCTGCAAGGCTCGGCCGGGGGCGAGTACATCCCGGGGCACACCTCGATGATTCGTCGCGATGCGGTCGGCGTGGTCGCCTCCATCGCGCCGTGGAACTACCCCTTGCTGATGGCGGCCTGGAAACTCGGTCCGGCCTTGGCAGGTGGCAACACCGTGGTGCTGAAACCCTCGGAACACACGCCGATGACCACTTTGAAACTCGGCGAACTGCTGGCCGAGATCTTCCCTGCCGGCGTGGTCAACATCATCCATGGTCGGGGGGCCACGGTTGGTGAGCCGCTGACCAGCCACGCCAAGGTGCGCATGGTGTCGCTGACCGGCTCCGTGCGCACCGGCAGCCGGATCATCGAGGGCACCGCCGACAGCGTCAAACGCATGCACATGGAACTGGGCGGCAAAGCCCCCGTGCTGATCTTCGACGATGCCGATATCGACGCGGCCGTCGAAGGCATTCGTGCCTTTGGCTTCTACAACGCAGGCCAGGACTGTACCGCCGCCTGCCGTCTGTATGTGCAGCAGTCGGTCTACCCCGAGTTCGTGCGCAAGCTCGGCGAGGCCGTGGCCAGCATCAAGTGCGGGCTGCAGGATGATCCCTCGACCGAGATGGGGCCGCTGATCACCGAAGAGCACCTGGGCCGCGTCGAGGGCTTCGTCAAGCGTGCCCGGGAAGTGCCTCATATCGAAGTCGTCACCGGTGGCAAGCGCGCCGCCGGTGGCGGGTTCTTCTTCGAGCCGACGGTCCTGGCCGGTGCCCGCCAGGACGACGAGGTGGTCTGCCGGGAGATCTTCGGCCCGGTGGTGACGGTCTCGTCGTTCGAGGACGAGGCCCAGGCGCTGGCCTGGGCCAATGACTCCGACTACGGCCTGGCCTCTTCGGTGTGGACCGCCGATGTCGGTCGCGCCCATCGCCTGGCCGCACGCCTGCAATACGGCTGCACCTGGGTCAATACCCATTTCATGCTGGTGAGCGAGATGCCTCATGGCGGCGTGAAGCTGTCCGGCTATGGCAAGGACCTGTCCATGTATGGCCTGGAAGACTACACCGTGGTGCGCCACGTGATGTTCAAGCACTGATAGCGCCAAGCAAACGTTGCCCGATCACTTCAAGAGGTTATGCATGAACAACATCGAGACATTCGAACGGCTCGAGTCCAACGTGCGGATGTATTGCCGCGACCTGCCGCTGGTCTTCGATAGCGCCCAGGGCAGCAAGATCCGCGGCGAGGATGGCCGCGAGTACCTGGACTTCTTTGCCGGCGCAGGTGCCCTGAACTACGGCCACAACGACCCGCGCATGCGCGATGCGCTGATCGCGTACCTGTCGGCCAACGGCGTGACCCATGCCCTGGACCTGCACACCACCACCAAGCGCCAGTTCCTCGAGGCGCTGGAACGCGACCTGCTCAAGCCGCGCGGCTGGGACTACAAGGTGCAGTTCACCGGCCCGACTGGCGCCGATGCCGTCGAGGCAGCATTGAAACTGGCGCGCAAAGCGACCGGGCGGAGCAAGATCGTGTCGTTCTATGGTGCCTACCACGGCATGACGGCCGGTGCGCTAGCCGTTACCGGCAACCGCACCCGGCGCGGCCCGGGGCTGTCCACCGACGTGGTGTTCGTGCCCTACGAAGACAGCCCTTACGGTGAGTTCGACAGCATCGGCTTCCTCGAGCGCCTGGCCAACGACCAGGGCAGCGGCTCGGAATTGCCGGCGGCGGTGATCGTCGAATCCGTGCAGATCCAGGCTGGCGTGTACGTGGCCTCAAACCAATGGTTGCAGCGCCTGCGCCAGTGGACCCGGGCGCACGGGGTATTGCTGATCTGCGACGAGATCCAGGCTGGCTGCGGCCGCACCGGTGACTTCTTCGGTTTCGAGCGCTCCGGAGTGGTCCCTGACCTGATCACCTGCGCCAAATCGATCGGTGGCTATGGCCTGCCCATGGCCATCGTGTTGATCGGCGCTGGGCTGGATGTCTGGGAGCCGGGCGATCATATCGGCACCTTCCGCGGCAACCAGTTGGCGTTCCTCACCGCCCAGATCGCCCTCGGCTATTGGCGCGACGAGCAGTTCCTGAAGTTGCTGGCCGCCAACTGCGCGGCCATGGAACGCGCGGTCGCCGGCTACGCCGAGATTCCAGGGGTCGCCTCCGCGCGCTGTCGCGGCATGATCGCCGGCATCGATTTCGGTCGCGGCAACGTGGCCTTGGCCAAGGATGCCCAGCAGCGCGTGCTGCAGGCGGGCGTGCTGGTCGACCGCTGCGGGCCGAACGGCGAAATCATCAAGCTGATGCCACCGGTGAACACCCCGACCGAGCAGCTCGAACAGGGTCTCAAGGCGTTCGGCGAAGCGGTCGCGGCAGCGCTTGGTCAGTAACCGCAGGATCCTGCCGTGCGCCCCGTGGCGATCCACGGGGCGCAGGCAACCTGCTCACTTGCGGGCGATCGGTGCCTGCGACAGGAACATGAACCAATGAACACGCTTACTGCAACCGCGCGCAACGATCTGGCAGCACTCATTCACCCCAACACCAACCTGGCCCAGCATCAGGAAATCGGGCCGTTGGTCATCACCGCAGGCGACGGCGTGCGGGTCTTCGACGAACAGGGCAATGCCTATATCGAAGCCATGTCGGGCCTGTGGAGCGTTGCCCTGGGCTTCAGCGAACAGCGCCTGGTCGACGCCGCCGTCGAGCAGCTCAGGCAACTGCCCTACTACCACAGCTTCAGCCACAAGACCAACGCCCCGGCCGCAGCGCTCGCCGCCAAGCTGGCAGAGCTTGCGCCTGGCGACCTGAACCATGTGTTTTTCACCAACTCAGGGTCCGAGGCCAACGACTCGGTGGTAAAGATGGTCTGGTACGTGAACAACGCACTGGGCAAGCCCGCCAAGAAGAAGTTCATCTCGCGCCAGCAGGCCTATCACGGCGCCACCGTCGCCTGCGCCAGCTTGAGCGGCATTTCGTCGATGCACCGTGATTTCGATCTGCCGGCCATCCCGGTGCATCACCTGACCTGCCCGAACTTCTATCGATTCGCCCGGCCCGGCGAGACCGAGGAAGCCTTTTCGGCGCGCCTGGCGGACGAGCTGGAGCATTACATCCTCGACGAGGGCCCGGAAACCATCGCAGCGTTCATCGGCGAACCGGTGATGGCCGCAGGCGGTGTGATTCCTCCTCCCCAAGGCTACTGGGCAGCGATCCAGGCGGTGTGCAGACGCTACGACATCCTCGTGGTGATCGACGAGATCATCACCGGCTTCGGCAGGCTTGGCACGATGTTCGGCTCCGAGCTGTACGGGATCCAGCCCGATATTATGGTGCTGTCCAAGCAGCTCACCTCGTCCTATCAGCCCCTGGCCGCCGTGCTGGTGTCCGATGCCATCCATGACGTCCTGCTCAGCCAGAGCCAGCGTTTGGGAGCCTTCGCCCATGGCCTGACTTGCACGGGCCATCCCGTCGCGACAGCGGTGGCGCTGGAAAATATCCGCATCATCGAAGAGCGCGACCTGGTGGGCCAGGTCCAGCGCCTGGCCCCTGAATTCCAGCGCCGTCTGCGCGCATTCGCCGACCATCCGCTGGTGGGCGATGTGCGCGGTGTCGGGCTGGTGGGCGCCATCGAACTGGTGGCGAACAAGGCCACCGGCCAACCGTTCGCCCAGCCCGGCACCCTGGGTGGCTATGTGTTCAAACAGGCGCACAAGCACGGGCTGATCATTCGCGCCATCTACGACACGATCGCCTTCTGTCCGCCGTTGATCTGCACTCAGGCCGATATCGAGGCGATCTTCAGCGCCTTCGACCGCACGCTGGCCGACGCGACTGAATGGGCCCGCGCGCAGAACCTGTTGTAGGCGAAACACCGCACCCGCGTCCTGGACACCTAAAACAAAAATCATGAGGGTTGGAATGTGAGCACACAAAATGACCAGCGCTTCGACTTCGATGTATCGGTAGTCGGGCTCGGCGCCATGGGCACGATCGTGGCCCATGCATTTCTCAAGCAAGGCAAACGCGTGGCTATGTGGAACCGATCGCCTGGCAAAGCGGCGGCGCTGGTCGCCGCTGGCGCTCAGCTGTGCGACTCGGCTCACGCCGCGCTCAGCGCAAGCCCGGTCACGGTCTTCGTGCTGCTGGACGACCAGGCGACCCACGGCGTGCTTGGCATGCCGGGGGTGATGGCTGCGCTCGCAGGTCGCACAGTGGTCGATTACACCACCAACGGCCGCGACGAGGGCCTGGCGCTTCAGGCGCTGGTCAACGCCGCTGGCGGCCTGTACGTCAAAGGGATGATCGTGGCCTACCCGCGCAACGTCGGTCATCGCCAGAGCCACACCCTGCATACCGGCGATCGTGAGGGTTTCGAGCAGCATCGGGCGCTGCTCGAAGCGCTGGCCGGTCAAACGATGTTCCTGCCTTGGGACGAAGCACTGGCCTTTGCCACTGTGCTCCACGCCCAGGCATTCGCCACGATGGTGGCGTTCTTCGAGGCCGTGGGCGCGAGCGAACGCTTCGGCCTGCCGGTGGCGGAGACGGCCAGGCTGCTGCTCGACACATCACGGTTTTTCATCAGCGATGCGCTCGAGGAAGCGGTACGCCGACTCGAAGCGCAGGATTTCGCAGGCGATCAGGCCAGGCTCGATGTGCATGCAGGCGCCTTCGCTCACATCGCCCAGTCGCTGCACGCGCAAGGGGCCTGGACGCCGGTCTTCGACGCCGTATGCGGGGTCGTGCAGCGTGCCGAAGCCATGGGCTACGGCGATCAGGACATCGTGGCGGCCACCCAGGTGTTCGCAGCGGCCAACCCTCCCGAAACGGCCGCACAAAGGCCCATTTAATGGCGCGCTTTATCAGGCTTTAGCCAACGCCACGGACCAGACTCGACGGTAATTACAAAAACAAAGCTGGAGGTTCCCATGCGTCTTTTTGCCTTACTAGTTGCCAGCGTGACACTTGCCCTGTTCTTGACGGCGGTCTACACCCCGCGGTCTGCCATGGCCAATCGATCAGGTGCGCACGCGGCGCACCCGATCGCGAGCATCGGCGATATCTTCCGAGGTTACTAGGGCAGCCTGCCGAACGTTGCGCCCCCGTCACAGGCAAGCCGGCTCTCACAGGAATGTGAAAGCCGGCTTGTCGTGGCGACGAACCGCGGCGATGGGGCGCAAAGCGGCCCCTGTCACCAGCCGATCTGACGCCAGGTGTACAGTGCCTACCTGTAGTTCGGCGGCGACTGGGAAGGCTCTCCTCTAGTCGATGCAGCAGACTCGACCGGGCCGGCGGCCGCCTGGCGAGCCCATTCGCGCAGGACGAATTTCTGGATCTTGCCAGTGGCCGTCTTCGGCAACGCCACCAACGACACATGCCGCGGCGCCTTGAAGTGCGCCAGGCGCTCGCGACACCAGCGGATCAACTCTTCGCCGGTGATGCCCGCCTGGGCCTCGGCACTCAGGGTGACGAAGGCATGCGGGGTTTCGCCCCAGCGCGAATCGGGCCGCGCCACCACGGCGGCCTCGAGCACCTCGGGATGCTGGTAGAGCACCTCCTCGATCTCCAGCGAACTGATGTTCTCGCCGCCGGAAATGATGATGTCCTTGGCCCGGTCCTTGATCTCCACATAGCCATCGGGGTGCAGCACAGCAAGATCGCCCGTGTGCAGCCAGCCGCCAGCCAGGGCGCTGCGGGTGGCTTCGGGGTTGTGCAGGTAGCCTTTCATCACCGTGTTGCCGCGCACCACCAGCTCGCCCAGGGTCGCGCCGTCGGCGGGCACTGGCTGGCCGGTTTCGCTATCCAGGACCGTGGCGTCCTCAAGCATCGGATGGGCCACGCCCTGGCGGCTCATGAACCGCGCGCGAGCCTCCAGCGGCAGCTCGTCGACGCCTGGCTGCCACAGGCACAAGGTACTGGGGCCATAGCTTTCGGTCATGCCATAGGCATGGGTGATGCTGAAGCCACGCGCCTCCATGGCGGCGATCACCGCGCTGGGCGGTGCGGCGCCACCGGTGATCACCGACACCGCCTGGGACGGCGCGGTGCCTGCCGGAGCATGGATCAGCATCGACATCACCACCGGCGCGGCGCTCAGGTGGGTCACGCCATACGCGGCGATGGCGGCGTGAATCGCCTCGGGCTGCACCTTGCGCAGGCACACATGACAGCCGCCCGACAGGGTCACTGCCCAGGTATGGCTCCAGCCGTTGCAGTGGAACATCGGCAGGGTCCACAGGTAGACGCTGCGCGGGCCGAGCTGGAAGATCAGCGCCCCGGCGCAGGCATTGAGGTAGGCGCCACGGTGATGCAGCACCACGCCCTTGGGATCGCCGGTGGTGCCGGAGGTGTAGTTGATGGCGATCGACTGCCATTCGTTGTGCGGCGCGCTCAACGGCCGGTTGCCATCGCCCTGGGCCAGGAAGCTTTCGTAGTCCAGGTCCGGCGCCAGGTCGGCGCTCTCGGCCTGGGCATCATCGATGCCAACCAGCAGCGGCGGCGTGTCCAGCATCGCCAGCGCCTGGTGGACCACCGCGCCGAATTCGCGATCGCACAACAGTACCCTGGCCGCGCAATGGCGCAGGATGAAGGCGATGCTGCGCGCCTCCAGGCGGATATTGATGCACACCAGCACGGCCCCGGCGCCGGGCACGCCATAGTGCGCCTCGAGCATCTCGGGGATGTTCGGCGCCAGGATCGCCACGCGCTCGCCCGGCTGCACGCCGACCCGCTCCAGGGCGCTGGCCAGGGCCCGGCTGCGCTGGTGCAACTGCTGGTAGGTGTAGCGACGGTCGCCGTACACCACCGCGTCGCGCTGCGGATAGACCTGCGCGGCGCGCTTGAGGAACGACAGTGGCGACAGCGGCACATGGTTGGCCGCATTCGGGGCCAGTTCGTGTTCCAGGGTCGGGTTTATCATGACGGGTCCCTCGTCCATGGGCAGTTCAACGGTTGCACGCACATAACTACCTCTGTTTCTTGTTGTTCTTGACCGGCACGGCCGGTGCCATTCATCGCGGGGTTTGCAAGGCTGGGCGGTGTGTCTACAGGCTGCTGCACAGATGGCCGCCATCGACCACGATCTCACTGCCGCTCATGCCGCGGCCGGCGTCACTGGCGAGCAGCAGCAAGGCGCCATCCAGGTCCGCCGGCTGGCTGAAGCGCCGGCTCGGAATACGCGCGCGCAACTTCTGCCCCGCGTCGCTGGCCAGGAACGCCTCGTTCAGGTCGGTCATCACGTACCCCGGCGCCAGGGCGTTCACGCGGATGCCATGGCGGGCCAACTCCAGGGCCATGGCCCGGGTCAGGTGCGCCAGGCCGGCCTTGGCCGCCAGATAAGGGCCGACGGCGCCGGCCACCCGGCTGGCGAGGATCGAGGTGACGTTGATCAGGCTGCCGCCCTGCCCTGCGGCGACCATGCGCCGCGCGCTTTCCTGGGCCACCGTCCAGGCGCCCTTGAGGTTGGTGTCGAGCACGCGGTCCCAACTGTCATCGTCGCAGTCGAGCAGCGCCTGGCTGTCGCTCACCCCGGCATTGTTGACCAGCACATCCAGCGGGCCGGCGGCATCGAGCACCCGGCAGACATCGTCGCGGCTGGTCACATCGAGGGCAAAGGCGCGGGCACGGCCGCCGCTGGTCTGGATGGTCTCGACCAGGGCCTGCAACGGCGCCTCGCGCCGGGCGGTGACCAGCACCTCGGCGCCGGCGGCCGCCAGGGTCTGGGCAAAGTGCCGGCCCAGGCCACTGGAGGCGCCGGTCACCAGGGCGCGACGGCCATCGAGAGAGAACAGTCGAGCAAGCTGCGGCTGCATCAGTGACCTCCCGGGCGCTGGTCGAGAAGCTTCTTCGCCAGGCTCATGCGGTGCACTTCGCTCGGACCGTCATAGATGCGAAACGGTCGGATATCGCGGAAGATCCGCTCCACCACCGTGTCCCCGGTCACCCCGCGCCCGCCCAGCACCTGCATCGAGCGATCGACCACCCGCCACAGCGCCTCGGAGCTGATCACCTTGGCCATGCTCGAGTCGACATTGCCCCGCTCGCCCTGGTCGAGTACCCAGGCGCAGTGCCATACCGCCAGGCGCACCACATGCAGGTCCATCTGGTTGTCGGCGAGCATGAAGCCGACACCCTGGTGCTCGCCCAGCGATTTGCCGAAGGCGTCGCGGGTGCGCGCATGGTCGCAGGCGATGTCGTGGGCACGACGCGCGGCGCCGAGCCAGCGCATGCAGTGGGTCAACCGTGCCGGCGCCAGACGCACCTGGGCATAGCGGAAGCCCTTGCCGATCTCGCCGAGCACATCGCTCGCCGGGATCCGCAGGTTGTCGAAACGCAGTTGCCCGTGGCCACCGGTGAAGCAGCTGTCCAGCGAGTCCAGCTGCCGTTCGTGGACGATGCCCTCACGCCGCATGTCGCTCAGGAACATGGTCGCCGTGCCGTCTTCCATGCGCGCCATGATGATCGCGAAATCGGCGCCGTCAGCGCCGGTGATCAACCACTTGCGGCCGTTGATCAGGTAATCATCGCCATCGCGGGTGGCGGTGGTGCGCAGCATCGACGGATCCGAGCCCGAGCCCGGCGCAGGCTCGGTCATGGCGAAGCACGAGCGCGCCCGGCCCTGGACCAGCGGGCGCAGCCAGCGGTCCTTCTGCGCCTCGGTGGCGACCACGTCCATCAAGTGGATATTGCCTTCGTCGGGTGCGTGGATGTTCAGCGCCACCGGCCCCAAGGGCGAATAGCCGGCCTCTTCGAAGACGATCGCCTTGGCCACATGGCTCAGGCCCATGCCGCCCATCTCGGGGCTGGCATGCGGGGTCAGCAGCCCGGCGATGCGGGCTTTTTCCAGCAGGTCCTGACGCAAGTCGTCGCTGGGGCCGTGACGGTCCTGACGCGGGTCTTTCTCGAACGGAATCACGTGATTGGCGATGAAGTCTCGCGTTTTTGCCTGCAAGGTCAGCAGGTCGTCCGACAGGGTGAAGTTCATGGTTGTCCTTCTATGGGTTTTCAGTCTTGGAAATCGGGCAGTGGCTACCGGCGTTCAAGGCATGGCCTTGGGGTTGCTGATAGACAGGCGGGCAAGCGTCGTCTGGCGTAGCGCCTCGACCAGGGTGCGGCGTGCCTGCGGCGCGTCGTGGCGACCTTCGCGGATGGCCTGGGCCAGCTGCTGTCGGGTGTCGGCCAGGGTCGCCGGCGGCGCCTCGAGCAAGGCGCCGAGACGGGCGTGCTCCTGGGCGCCCAGCTCGCCTTGCAGGCGGCTTTCACGCGCGGCGATGGCCATGGCGTTGGCGATCATCAGCGCCGGGTAGCGCAGCTCGCCGGACAGCGCGGGCAACACCTGCTCCAGCAAGGTCTGGCGGGCGATGTCGAGCAGTTGCGCGGCATTGGGTTGGGTCATGGCGCCTCGGCTCCGGTCATGTTCAGGATGTCGAGCTCCAGCTCCGGCAGCAGGCGCGCGGTCAGAGCCAGTTCGAGGGAGGGTTCTTCGCCGGACAGGTGGCGTTGCCCTTGTTGCAGGGCGATCACCGCCCAGCGCAGGGTGGCCATGACCTGCCAGTAGTGCAGTTGGCTGGGTTCGATGGCCAGGGTGGACACTTCGTGATAACCGCGCAGGAAGTCCGCGAGCAGGCCGATGCCGCCCGCTTCCAGGTCGGGGCGGGTGAAACGCCAGCAACGGGCGCTGAACCAGCCAAGGTCCTCGCAAGGGTCGCCCCAGCCACTGAATTCCCAATCGAGCACCGCCTCCAGCCCCTGTTCGCTGGCCAGGTAGTTGCCGGTGCGGTAGTCGCGGTGCAGCAGGCACAGGGCCTGACTGCGCGGCGCATGCAGCTCGCACCAGCGCAGGCCCCACTCCAGGGCCGGGTAGGCCTGGTCGAGGGTGTCGAGGTAGCGCCGGTAGGCCCTGAGGGTGGCCAGGGCGGGTGAGCCCTGAGGTATCGGCAAAAAATCCAGCGCCGCGCACGGGGGGCGCACCTGATGCAGGCGCGCCAGGTTGGCGCCCAACTGCGCCGCCAGCCCGCCCTGCCCTTGCGCACCGGCCTGGGCGCTGAGCAGGCGCCCGGCGGCGATGCCCGGCACGTACTCCATGAGGAAGAACACCCGCCCATGCACCCGCGTGTCACGGCATAGCCAGAGCGGTCGCGGTACCTTGACCCCGGCCTGGTAGACCACCTGCAGCACGGCGAACTCCTGTTCGCGGCCGAGGCTGGCCGGCAGCGCCGACAGTGCGTCACTGCGCAGGACCCAGCGCCGGTTACCGGCCCAGGGACCACCCTCGATCAACAGGTCGAGCTGCCAGTTTTCCTGGATGGCACCACCGCTCAAGCGCTTGCGCGCGGTGATGAGCACCCGCTCGGCGGCGGCGCGTTCGCGAATGAAGTCGACCAACTGCTGGTCGTTGCCACTGGCCGCGATCGGATCGCTGGCCAGGGACGTCGTGGAGGAACTGCTCATGGGTCGATGGGCCCTGCCTTCGCTGTTGAATTGGCAACAGGGCCAGAGCAAAGCCTGGGCCAAGTGTCGACCATCCACCTGCGAGTCCCATGACGCCTGGGTTTGGGCATGTACTGGCAGTGCCCGGCTGGACAATCTTCATTTCACTTGTGCAAGGCATTCATTCACTATTGAAACATTGCAACCATGAACAGGGCCCGCCATGCACTCCTCCGCCTCCAAGGTCGTCGTGCTGATCAGCCACCTGCAACGCCCTCGGCAGCGCAGCCGTCTCGCCCAGGTCGTGAGCGGACTCACGGCGGATTACCCCGACACCCGTATCGAGGTGCTCGACACCTCGGTAGCCGAAGCGCTGCAGACCGCCCGCGAGCTGGAGCAGCGCGGTGAAGTGGATGTGTTCGTCTGTGCAGGGGCCACCGCCGCCTACCTGCGCAAGCACCTGGCCCGGCCAGTACTGGCAATGCGCGTCGGCGGCGGCGACTTGCTGCGCGCCTTGGGGCAGGCCAAGGCCCACGGCACGCAAGTGGCCGTGCTCAGCTACGACCACATCAACCAGGACCTGCAGGCATTGGCAGCGCTGTTCACCGTGCAGGTGCACCAGGCCGCCTACACCTCGCTGGAGCAAGCTCGCCAGGCCGTCGATCACGCCGCCCGGCTGGGCTGTGGCAGCATCATCGGCTCGTCTACTGTGGTGGAGCTGGCCGAACAAGCCGGCCTGCAGGGCGTGCTGTCGCTGAGCGAGGACACCGTGCGCAAGGCGCTCGAAGAGGCCCTGGGCATCCTCGACAGCCAGCGCATCGAAATTGCCAAGCGCCGCCACCTCGATGCCGTGCTGCAACATATCCCCACCGGGGTCGCGGCCGTCGACAACCAAGGCCTGGTGCAGTCGCTCAACCCGGCCCTGGCACAGTTGCTGGGTTTGCCGGCCAGCGCGGCGCTCGGCCGCCCGTTGCAGGCCCTGTGCCCCGAGCTGGACCTGCAGCAGGCCTTGCAGGACGGCACGGGCGAGGACAACCGCGTTATCCGCCTGGGCGCGCAAGCCGTGGTCAGCAACCTGCTGCCGATCCTCGAGAACGGCGAGCGCACCGGCCTGGTGCTGACCTGCCAGGACATCAGCGCGGTGCAGCGGGCCGACCAGCGCATCCGCGCCAGCCGTCGCCCCGGCGCCTTCACCGCGCGCTACCGGCTGGAACAACTGAGCGGCAACAGCAGGGCCAACCGCGAGATGCTGCAGTTGGCCGAGCGCTTCGCCGCCAGCCACTCGACCATCCTGATCACCGGCGAGAGCGGCACCGGCAAGGAACTGCTGGCCCAGGGCATCCATAATGCAAGCCCGCGCCGGCAAGGCCCTTTCGTCGCCATCAACTGCGCGGCATTTCCCGAAACACTGCTGGAGAGTGAACTGTTCGGCTACGAGGAAGGCGCCTTCAGCGGTTCGCGCAAGGGCGGCAAGCCCGGGCTGTTCGAGGCCGCGCACCGCGGCACGCTGTTCCTCGATGAGATCGGTGACATGCCGGTGTCGTTGCAGACCCGCCTGCTGCGGGTGCTGCAGGAGCGCGAAGTGCTGCGCCTGGGCAGCACCGAACCGATCGCCATCGACGTGCGGATCATCGCCGCGACCCACCAGGACCTGGGCACGGCCATCGACCAGGGCAGGTTCCGCACCGACTTGTACTACCGGCTGAACATCCTGCGGCTGCAAACCACGCCCCTGCGCGAACGCCCCGAGGACATCGCCCTGATCTGCCGGAGCATCGGCCAGCGCCTGCTGGTCCAGGGGCAGCCACCAGGCGCCGCACAGGTGGTGACGACGCTACTGCCCTACCTGGTGCGCCATGCCTGGCCGGGTAATGTCCGCGAACTGGAGAACGTGATCGAGCGGGCGATGCTGTCGGCCCGCGAACTGCTGCGCGACGAGGGGCTGGACGAGCAGTACCTGGCGCGGGTGCTGCCCGAGCTGTGCCAGGGCCAGTTGCCATCCCGGCGCGCCAAGGCGCCGCAAGCGTCCGACCTGCAAACGGTGGGCAAGGCCGCGCAACTGCGCCATGTGCGGGAAACCCTGGACAGTTGCCAGGGCAACCTCGACGAAGCCGCGCGCCGCCTCGGCATCAGCCGCACCACCTTGTGGCGACGCCTGCGGGCTGCGCGTTGAGCCTCGCCATCCGCCAACGGCCAGCGCTGGCCGGGGCGGATGAGGGACAGATCAGAAATCGCGCTTGTAGAAGATATCCAGCGAGCTGGCCAGGCCGCTGGCGGCTTCCAGGTAGACCTTCTTGCTGAGCTTGTAGCGCAAGGCGATGGTGTTGGCCGGCTCGAACACGCCCACGCCGTAGCGCAGGCTCAGGCGCTCGGTGAGATTGCCGCTGGCCACCACGCTGGTCTTGTTGCCCGTACCCTGGGTGTCGAGCTGGAAGTCGTCGATACCCAGGTTCGAAGCCAGGCCGCCAGTCAGGCCGGCGCTACCCATCAACCCCAGCCCCAGCGCCGCCTCGGCAAGCATGTTGTTGTCCTCGCCGGAGCTGTTCAGCGGCCGGCCCAGCACCAGGTAGGACAACGCCTGCTCCTGGCTCATCGCCGGCTCCGAGAACACCTTGGTGGTCGGCTGCTCGGCGCTGCCGCTCAGGCGAATGCCGGCGATCACGTCGTCGACCTTGCGGATCGCCTCGATGTCCAGGTACGGCTGGTCGATGGGCCCGGCGAACAGCAGCCGCGCGCGGCGAATGGTCAGACTCTGCCCATACTGCCGATAGCGTCCGTCGGCCAGGCTCAGTTCGCCACGGGTGTCAAGGTTGTCGCCGATATGCACGTGCCCCAGCAGGTTGGCGGTCAGGCCGAAGCCCTTGAACGACAGTTTTTCGCTGCCGACATCGACATCGATATCCATCGCCACCGCAATCGGCGGCTTGCCCTGCTCGGTCTGGTGGCCGACGATCACCGTGTCGTCCGAGACCTTGACCGTCGACGGCGGCAGCTCGCGCACGGTGATCTTGCCCTTGGGCACCTGCACCTTGCCGGTCACCGCCAGTTTGTCGTCCACCAGGCGAATGCTCAGGTCGGGCGCCACTTCCAGCGCCGCGTAGGGCTCGACGCTGACCGGCAGTTGCTGGCCTTGCAGGCGCAGGTCCATGCCCAGCGCCTGGCCCCAGGTCATATGCCCGGTCAGTTGCCCACGCCCTGCCGCGCCACTGCGCCAGTTGCCGTTCAGTTGCACCTGTTCACCGGCGATCAGCGCCTGCAGCGACAGGTCCTCCAGGCTCACCGGCAACTCCGCGCCGCTGACCTCGCCACCACTCAAGGCCAGGCTGCCATTGACCTGGGGCGCAATCAGGCTGCCGGACAGACGCCCGCTGCCGTTGAGCTGGCCAGCCAGGCGCTCGACCATCGGCAGGAACGGCCGGATGACCGACAGCTCAAGCCCGGCCAGGCGGAAATCACCGGACAAGGGCTTGTTGCGGCCCAGCGGATCAAGGCGGGTGTTCACATTCAACTCGCCCAGGCGCTCGCCCCGGAAGTCCAGGCGGGTGTCGACCCGGCGTGGCGCCAGGGTGCTGTCCAGGCGCAGCACCTGATAGGGGAAGTCGACCCAGCGGTCCTTGTCGCGTACCCGCAAGGTGCCGCCGCCGGCATCGACGCGGATGCTGCCCTTGGGGCCACTGGCCGGGATGTCGAGGTTGATGTCGGCGTTGAGCAGGCCCTGCCAGGCGAAGTCCTTGGGCAGCCACTGCGCCAGGCTGTCCAGCGGGAACTGCTTGAGGTTGTAGCGCAGGCGCGGCTCCGGCGCCAGGCGCTGGTCCTCGCCGCACAGGCTGGCCTGGCCGGAACGCCAGCAATGGGCGCCGAAATCGAGCTGACCGCTGGCCAGGCGCTGCAGGCGCGCCGGGGCCTGCAACTGCCAGTCCTGGCCGCCGGCCTGGATGCGCCCGCTGGCCAGACGACCGCGCCAGTCGCCCTTGGCCAGGGCGCCATCCAGCGCCAGGTCGAGCTTGAGTTGCGGGCCATCGAGGGCCAGGGTGGCGGCCTGCTGGCGAAGATCACCCTTGCCTTGCACATCAAGGCTGCCCAGGGCGGTATCACCCACCCGGATACCGCCGGCCTTGAGCGTCACCTGGCCGCGCTGGGCATTGTCCAGCCGGGCATCCAGGTCCAGCCGCTGCACGCGGTTGTCGGCCTGGCCCAGCTGTTGCCCCTGCAGGGTCAGGGTGCCTTGCGGCGCGGCCAGGGTGCCGGCCAGGTCCAGACGGCCCTTGGCCTGCCCTTGCAGCTGCGGCCAGAGCTGGCCCAGGCGCGGCAGGTCGAGGTCGACACGCCCGGCCAGGCGCTGCTGTACGCTGGCGCTGCCATTGATGCGGTTGTCGCCCAGCTGCACCGCCAGGCTGCCCAGGGTCCAACGCTCGCCCGCGCCTTCGGCGTCGACCTTGACCAGCGCCGGCTGGCCGCGCAGGCGCCCTTTGAGGTCCAGCTGAGCCTTGAGCGTCAGTTGCTCGTGCTTCAATTCGCCCTGGCTGCGCAGCGGGCCGGCCAGGGTGCCGGGCAGCTCCGCCAGCCAGTAGGCCGGGTCCAGGGCCGACAGTTGCAGGTCGACATCCCAGGCCAGGGTGTCGGCAAACCGCAGGGCGACACTGCCGGCGGCCTTGCCCTGCCCGGCGCTGAGCAGCAACTGCGGCAGGCGTACCTGGCCGAGGTCGCCGTCGAACGGGCTGGCCAGGCTGAAGGCGCCGGCCGGGCCATCCAGGTCGCCGTTGAACACCCCCTTGTAGCTGCCGTCGCGGTACTGCACCTGGGCGTTGAAGCGCTTGAGCGTGACCTGCGGCGCCGTCTCCAGCGGGTACAGGCGCAACCAGGGGAAGTCCAGCCAGTCGAGACTGGCATCAGCGCTCAGGCCCTGCTGCCAGTCGGCGCTGGCCTGCAGCTTGAGGCGCTGCTGGTCGCTGGCGTTCAGGTCCAGGGCGTCGAGCCGGGCGCCCTTGGCATCGACCTTGCCGGCCAGCACCAGGCCGATCGGCCCTTGCTCGGCGGGCAGCGTGGCCGAGCCGGACAGTCGATAACCCTTGAGCAAGTCACCCTGGGCATCGAGCCGCAGCTGGTCGAGTTGCAGGGTGTCGGGCAGCTCGGCGGCCGGTTTGAAGCTGTCCGCGCGAATGCTCAGGTGGGCCGGCAGGTGCTCGGCCAGAGCCTGCAGCTCGCCGCTCAGGCGTGCGTCCAGGTAGCCACTGCTGGTGGCGTCGATGGCAAGGGACTTCTGCAACTCGCCCTTGGCGCTCAAGGCCAGTTGCCAGGGCTTGCCATCGACCGCCGGCAGTTGCAGCGTGCCTTGCAGCTGCAGCGGCCAGTCGCCCTGGGGTACCAGGTCGCCCTGAACGTCCAGGCGCAGGTCGTCGCGGCGCAGTTGTAAACTGTCCACGCGCAGGCCGCTCGCGGTCCAGTGCGCGGCCAGGCTAAGGTCGCCCAGCAGGTCGCTGCCATCCAGGCGCAGCTGGCCCAGCTTGACCTCGCCCAGCTCGATGGCCAACGGCAGATTCAGCGCCGGCAGTTGCAGCGGGCCGCTATCGGGCTTGTCCTCGCCCGGGGCGAAGGCCATGTCGATACGCTCGGCCTGCAGGCGCTCGACGCACAAGGTGGCGCGCAGCAGGCAGGTTGGCGACCAGTCCAGTTGCGGGGCCTGCACCTCGACACGGTCTTCGCCCGCCGTCCAGCGCAGTTGGCTGGCCTGCCAACTGCCGCCGAGGCGTCCGGAGAAATCGCTGACTTGCAGCCCCGGCACCAGGCCCAGTACCCAGCGGCTGCCGCCCTGGGTACCCAGCACCAGACCCAGCGCCAGGACGATCAGCAACAGCAGGCCCAGCAGTGCCAGCAGGATGGGTTTGACTACACGCGTCACAGCTCAGGCCCCATGGAGAAGTGCAAACGAAAACCACCGTCGTCATCCAGGGCGCGGGCCAGGTCCAGGCGCAGCGGCCCCACCGGCGACACCCAGCGCACGCCGATACCGACGCCGGTCTTGAGGCTGGGCAGTTCCAGCGAGTTGAACGAATTGCCCTGGTCGATGAAGGTCGCCAGCCGCCATTTCTCGGCAATCGAGTACTGGTACTCGGCGCTGCCGGCCACCAGGTAGCGCCCACCGATGCGGTCGCCCTGGTTGTTCTTCGGCGACAGCGACTGGTAGTCGTAACCGCGCACGCTCTGGTCGCCACCGGCGAAGAAGCGCAGTGACGGCGGGATATTCTGCTGGTAGCCATTGGTGGCACTGCCGCCGAACTGCACACGACCAAGGAAGCGATGGTTCTGGCCCAGGGTGGTCAGGCCCTTGAGCAGCACGTTGCCGTGGATCAGGTTGGTGTCCGAGCCCAAGCCTTCCTTGGCCGCCTGCAGGTCGAACTGCAGGCGGTAGCCATTGTGCGGGTCGATGCGGTTGTCGCTGCGCAGGTAGGAGAAGCTGACGCCCGGCATCAGCAGGTTGCTCAGCCCCGAGTCGTCGCCCAGGCGATACTCCTCGCGCTGGTACTTGAGCGAGATCACCCGCTGCCAGCCGCTGGGCAGCTTGCTGTGCCACTCCGGGCCGACCGTCAGCAGCTTGCTCAGGGTGTCGGTACCGGCGATCTCCTCGTTCTGGTAGCCGCCGGCGAAGCGCAGCTTGTCGGTGAGCGGCGGATCCAGCGGGATGTCGTACCACAAACCGACGTTCTGCCGTGGCGCCGACAGCTCGGTTTCCCAGCCATAGCTGTGCCCTTGCGGGTTGACCCAGTGGCGGGTCCAGTTGGCCTTGCCGCGCGGGCCGACGTCGGTGGAGAAACCCAGGCCCAGGCCAAGGGTGCGTGGCTTGCGGGTGTCGAGGTGGACGTCCACCGGGATGTCCTCGCCCACTGCGGCGGTGGGCGCGGCGTCCACGCGCACGCTGTCGAAGTAGCCGCTGGACTGCAGGTCGTTGTTGAGTTCGGCGATCAGTTCCGAGTCGTACGGGGTGCCGGGCTTGAACCCCACCATGCGCTGCAGCAGGTCGTTGTCCAACGGCGCGTCGCCACCGAAGCTCACCGCGCCAAGGCGGTAGCGCGGGCCGCTCTGGTAGACCAGCTCGATGTCGGCCACACCAGCCTGCGGATCGACCGCCAGGCGCTGGCGCTCGAAGCGCCCGGCGAAGAAGCCGTAGCGCGAGGCTTGGTTCTGGATCAGCCGCTTGGCGTCCTCGTAGGTGCCATGGTTGAGCTGCTCGCCCGGGCGCAGCGCCTTGCTGTCGGGAATGCGGAACACCCTGAGCTCGCGGGCCGGCCCTTCGATACGCACGGTCACGTTGCGCAGGCGAATCGGTTCGCCGGGCTCGACCTGGATGATCAGTTGCGGTGGTTTGTCTTTTTCGGCCGGCGCCTTGACCTCGGTCTCGACCCGCGCCTGGTAATAGCCCAGGGCCTGGGCCGCCTTGCGCGCCTGCTCCTCGGCGCCCCGGCTGAAGCGCAGCAAGGCCTCTTCGTCGCGATCGCCCAGGCTGCCGATATACCCTTCGATATTGGACTTGAGCGCCTTGTTGGCGGGTTTGACCCGCACCAGCAATTCGCTCTGCGCCCATGCCATGGAGCTGGCGGCCAGCAACAGCAGGCCCCAGCCAAGTCTTCCTGAATACGTCATGCGCGGCATGCTACCAGAGCGCAACGGCCAAGGGGCTTTCAGAAAACGCCTGTCACAGGTTCGCTACCCTCGACGAGCGCGGGTTGGGGTGGAAGAACACCCGCTCACGGATCGGCCCTACGGCGATCTCGCCGATCTCTTCATAACCCTGGCGCTGGTAGAACGCCAGGTAGTGCGCATTGCCGGTGTCCAGCACCACGCCGTCGGTACCTGCGTCCTCGGCGCACCAGTCGTGCACGGCCTGCAGCAGTTGCTCGCCGTAGTGCTTGCCCTGGAACTGCGGGTGCACGCCTAACAGCGGCAGCACATGCACTTTGTCCCCCGGCAGACACCCAGCCAGCGCGGCCTGGTAATCCAGGTAGCGGCGGGTGCAGCGCAGGCCAGTGCCGAGGATCATGCGCAGGCGCCAGGCCCAGCTGTCGGCCACGCCAAGCCGGCGCAACGGCGGCACGATCAGCGCCAGGCCGATCAGGCGATCCTCCAGCAACAGGCCGATTGCCGGCAATTGCAGATAAAAGTGCTGGCGCACCCACTCGCGCACCATCACCCGCAGGCGGCGCTCGTACCCGGGGCGCTGGGCCTCGAACAGCCAGGCGAAGGTCGGTTCGTGGCGGTAGGCATGGTAGAGCAGCGAACGCGCCTCGCGGGCGTAGCCGGCGTCGAGCAGGCAGATCCGGGCCGGGGCGGCGATGTCGTCGGGCATTGCGGGCAGTCCTCCTGGAATGGGTGTACAGGGCCTTGGAACCAGATTCCGGCGCTGGGTTCACCTCCTCCAGCACGTTAGCAGCGCCCGTCGCGCGGCGCCATGCTGGCCGTAGCCGGCGATGTCGGCTAGCATCCGTGGCTTTTACCAGGATCGTCTTTCCATGAAGATCGTCTCGTTCAACATCAACGGCCTGCGCGCCCGCCCGCACCAGCTGGCGGCGCTGATCGACAAACACCAGCCGGACGTGATCGGCCTGCAGGAAACCAAGGTCAGCGACGATCAGTTCCCGTTGGCCGACGTCGAGGCACTCGGCTACCACGTGCACTACCACGGCCAGAAGGGCCACTATGGCGTCGCCCTGCTCTCGCGGGAAAAACCGCTGTCGCTGTCCAAGGGCTTCGCCAGTGACGAGGAGGACGCCCAGCGCCGCTTCATCTGGGGCACCTTCGCCGATGCCGACGGCACGCCGATCACCATCATGAACGGCTACTTCCCCCAAGGTGAAAGCCGCGACCACCCCACCAAGTTCCCGGCCAAGCAGCGCTTCTACAGCGACCTGCAGGCCCTGCTCGAAGGGCAGTTCAAGAACGACCAGCCTGTGGTGGTGATGGGCGACCTGAACATCTCGCCCCAGGACTGCGATATCGGCATCGGCCCGGACAACGCCAAGCGCTGGCTGAAGACCGGCAAGTGCAGCTTCCTGCCCGAAGAGCGCGAATGGATGGAGCGTCTCAAGGGCTGGGGCCTGGTCGACAGCTTCCGCCACCTGTACCCGGACGTGGCCGACCGCTTCAGCTGGTTCGACTACCGCAGCCGTGGTTTCGAGGACGAGCCCAAGCGCGGCCTGCGCATCGACCTGATCATGGCCTCCCATGGGCTGCTGCCGCGGGTCAGGGCCGCCGGGGTCGACTATGAACTGCGCGGGATGGAAAAGCCTTCGGATCATGCGCCGATCTGGCTTGAACTGAGTTGATTGCGTACGGGCTGCGCGCTCACAGGCGCAGCCCTACCACACCTGGATACAAATCCCCCTTAAACATCGCCTCGTTCAGTTCGTCCAACAGCACGAACTCTCGCTGTCTGCCCAGCAACCCTGAACAAGGCTTTCCCATGACCGCACCCCTGAACCGCCTCACCCTGGCCGCCCTGCTGGTCGCCTGCAGCCTGCCGGCCCTGGCCGCGGCGCCCGCGCACAAACCTGGCAGCGTGTTCCGCGACTGCGCCAAGACCTGCCCGGAAATGGTGGTGCTGCCCGCCGGCAGCTTCATGATGGGCACCCCGGATGACGAAAAGGGCCGCCAGGACGACGAAGGCCCGCTGCACGAGGTAACGTTCAAGAAAGCCTTTGCCGTCAGCCAGTACCAGATCACCAACGGGGAGTGGAAGGCCTACCTCAAGGCCACCGGCTACAAGGTCCCCAACGGCGATACCCGCCCAGGCCGCGAGTGCATCGCCGGCGTGCCGCGCTACCAGCAAGGCGACCGCCAGCCCGCCGTGTGCCTGAACTTCCACGAAGCCGAGGCCTATGCCGGCTGGCTGTCGAAGAAGACCGGCAAGGTCTACAAGGTGCTCAGCGAATCCCAGCGCGAGTACGCCGTGCGTGGCGGCAGCACCGGGCCGTTCCCCTTCCCGCTCGATGACAACGACGAGCAGAAGTACCAGATCTCCAAGCACGCCAATACCTACGGCCCTACCGACGGTTTCTCCTTCACCTCGCCGGTCGGCAGCTTCCCGCCCAACGCTTTCGGCGTCTACGACGGCCACGGCAACGTCTACGAGTGGACCCGCGACTGCTACGTCGACAGCTACGCCAGCGCCCCCACCGACGGCAGCCCGCAGACAAACAGCAGCGAATGCGAGGATCGCCGGGTGATCCGCGGCAACGATTACACCGAGGCGCCGATCTTCTCGCGCTCGGGCAACCGCAACGAGCGCAGCTCCACCCTGCGCGGCGACTGGATCGGTTTCCGCGTCGCCCGCGAACTGTAAGCCCTGCCCCGCCCCGGCGCCCTCGGCGCCGGGCGACTAAATCCGCGCAAAACCCTCTCGTCTACCAAGATCAGGACCTGCTCCTGCCCGGCGCCAACGAATACTCACGAGATGCCCCCATGACGCTCAAGACACCCAGCCTCGCCCAGGAAACCCTGCGCATACTCAAGCCGTTCTGGATGCTGGTCGCGCTTTCGGCGGCCCTTGGCGTGGTCAGCGGCCTGAGCGTCACCGCCCTGCTGGCCACCATCAACAGCGCGATGAATGCCGCCGGCGGGCCGGACACCCATACCGCCCTGCTGTTCGGCGGCCTGTGCGTGCTGACCCTGGCCTGCTCCACCGGCTCGAATTTGCTGACCAACTACGTGGGCCAGAAGGTGGTGGCGCGGCTGCGCCGCGAATTGTCCGCCAAGGTGCTGGTGGCGCCGATCGCGCAACTGGAGCGCTACCGTGCCCACCGCCTGATCCCGGTGCTGCTCAACGATGTCAGCACCATCAGCGCCTTCGCCCTGTCCGTGGCACCGATGGTCATCGCCTTCACCGTCACCTTGGGCTGCCTCGCCTACCTGGCGCTGCTGTCCTGGCAGATCCTGCTGATCACCGCCCTGACCGTGGTGATCGGCACTGGCGCGCAGTTCCTCGCCCACCGCTTCGGCATGAAGAACATCCTCACCGCCCGCAACGGCGAGGACGAGCTGCAGAAGCACTACCAGGCCCTCTCCGGCGGCGCCAAGGAGCTGCGTATCCAGCGCAAGCGCCGCCAGCACATGCATGACCAGCTGATCCACGGCGCCACCGAGCGCATCTGCAAGGCCAACATCCGCGCGGCGAACATCTTCGTCAGCGCCGAGACCTTCGGTTCGATGCTGTTCTTCGCCGTCATCGGCGTGGCCATCGCCTTCCAGGCGCTGTGGCCAAGCACCGACCGCACCGTGCTTGGTGGTTTCGTGCTGGTGATGCTGTACATGAAGGGGCCGCTGGAGCAGTTGATCACCAACCTGCCGAGCATCAGCCGCGCGCAGATCGCCCTGCGCCGCATCGCCGAGCTGTCGGCGCGCTTCTCGTCGCCCGAGCCGCACCTGCTGGTGAGCGACCGCGCCCCGGCCGTGTCCAGCGTCGAGTCCATCGAGCTGCGCCAGCTGCGCTATGACTACCCGCAGGTCGAGGGCAGCCAGCCGTTCCACCTGGGGCCGGTGAACCTGAGCATCCGCCAGGGCGACATCGTCTTCATCGTCGGCGAGAACGGCTGCGGCAAGACCACCCTGATCAAGCTGCTGCTGGGCCTGTACAGCCCGCAACAGGGCGAAGTGCGGCTCAATGGCGAAACGGTCACCCCGCAGCGCCTGGACGACTACCGCCAGCTGTTCACCACCATCTTCGCCGACTACTACCTGTTCGACGAGCCGCTGCCCGGCCAGGCCGAACTGCCGCCCGAGGCCGGAAAGTACCTCGAACGCCTGGATATCGCCCACAAGGTGAGCATCCGCGACGGCAGCTTCACCACCACCGACCTGTCCACCGGCCAGCGCAAGCGCCTGGCGCTGATCAATGCCTGGCTCGACCAGCGCCCGGTGCTGGTGTTCGACGAATGGGCCGCCGACCAGGACCCGGCCTTCCGCCGCGTGTTCTACACCGAGCTGCTGCCGGAGCTGAAACAGCAGGGCAAGACCATCATCGTCATCTCCCACGACGACCGCTACTTCCCGGTGGCCGACCAACTGGTGCGCATGCACGGCGGCCAGATCGTCGTCGAGCGCAACCAGGAACCCGCCCTGCCCGCCTGACCCCGCCTCACGGGCGGTGGCTCCTCGCCACCGCCCGCACTTTGTAAATTCCCCGCCGCATCGCTCGTTCCCCTATTGCCGCACGCTGAATCAACCCTGCCCACAGGGAAGTCGCAGGTCAGGCCTCTGCCAACCGAAAATATTTTTCCGGTTTTGGCATGCGCATGCGTCCTACTCGCAACGGAATAATTTTCATTTACTTTGCGTACCTTGAGCCAGAGCATAAAAATGCCAATACCAGCCAACACACTGACCCCTTTGAGCAAGGCGCTGATGCTGCGCCGGATGCTGCGTTCCTCGCCGGCCATGGCCACCCTCGGCCTCGCCCTGTCCCTGCCGCTCGCAGCGCAAGTGCAGGCCCAGGAGCAAGACTTCGACATCCCGGCACAATCGCTGAGCAGCGCGCTGCAAGAGCTGGGTCGCCAGGGCAACCTGCAGGTGCTGTTCAGCCCCGAGACCGTACAGGGCCTGCGCAGCAGCCCGGTCAAGGGTCGCTTCTCGCCAACCCAGGCAGCTGGGGAGCTGCTGAAGAACAGCGGGATTCGCTACAGCGTGCAGGACAACACCCTGATCATCAGCGGCGCGGCTGAATCCGGTTCGGCCATGACCCTCGACGCCACCACCATCAATGGCCAGGTGCTGGGTGCCACCACCGAGGGCAGCAACTCCTACACCACTGGCGCGGTGACCATCGGCAAGACCGCGCAATCGCTGCGTGAGACCCCACAGTCGGTCACCGTGGTCACCCGCAAGCTGATGGACGACAAGAACCTGGTCTCGCTGGACCAGGTGATGGCCCAGACCACCGGTATCACCCGCGCCAACCGCGGCTACGGCAACCACCACTTCAGCTCCCGTGGCTTCGACCTCACCGATGAAAGCTACATGGTCGACGGCGTGCCCGGTCAAGCCTACGCCTACACCGGCTGGATGACCCCGGACATGGCGATCTTCGACCGCGTCGAAGTGCTGCGCGGCGCCTCCGGCCTGCTGGTGGGCGCGGGCAACCCGGGCGGCGCGGTGAACCTGGTGCGCAAGCGCCCGACCGCCGACCCGCGTTTCTCCGTCATCACCCGCGCCGGCTCCTGGGACAACTACCGCCTGGACCTGGATGCCAGCGGTCGCCTCAACCCCCAGGGCACCCTGCGCGGGCGCATGGTCGCCTCCTATGAGGACCGTGGCTACTTCACCGATGTCACCAAGTCCAAGCGACCGCTGCTGTACGGCATCGTCGAGGCCGACCTCAACGATGCCACCACCGTCGCCCTCGGCCTGCGCCGCCAGACCTCGCGCATCGATGGCTACAGTGTGCTGGGTATCCCCAACAACCCCGACGGCAGCAACCCGCACCTGAAGCGCTCGACCTACCTCGGGCAGGACTGGACCAAGTTGCAGACCAACATGGACGAGGTGTTCGCCGACCTCACCCATCGATTCAACGACAACTGGACCGGCAAGCTGGCGCTGTCTCACTCCGAAGGCGGCTACAACCGTAGCGCCATCGAGTGGGGCGTGGATTTCAGAAATAATCCCACGCTGGAATACGGCGCCCCAGGTGGCCCCAGAGTCAACACTGTCAGCTATCACAAGTTTGACGTTACCTCCGACGCCGTCGACGGCCACTTGGACGGCACCTTCGAGGCATTCGGCCTGACCCATCAGGTCACGCTCGGTGCCAACTGGTCCAAGCGCAAAATGAACGACAAGGACAACACCATAGATCTACCTAAATCTATTCCGCTTAATGTATTTGATCCCAACCATAGCAATATCCCTGAGTTGCAGCGTGACGGCTGGAAGTCGATGGATGACACCATCGACACCCGATATGGCACCTACGTGAGCACACGTCTGCACGCAACCGAAGACCTGAGCTTCGTCCTCGGTGGTCGCCTGAGCTGGTACAAGAACGAAGCCTGGAACGGCCCGAAGGTGACGACCAGCCGGCAGGACGAGGAATTCACACCCTTCGTCGGTGCGATCTACGACCTGAACGACCAGTGGTCCTGGTACGCCAGCTATGCCGACATCTTCCTACCGCAGTCCAACTACCGCACCGTCAGCGGCAGCGTGCTGGATCCATCAGTCGGTTCGAACTACGAAACCGGTATAAAGGGTGAGCTTTTCGACAAACGTCTAAACGTGTCCTTCGCAGTGTTCTACATCGAGCAGGAGGACGTAGCCAAGCAAGATCCTGATCCCGCAAACCGTGGCAAGTGCCCAACGGACTCTGCCGGCCGCTGCTGGGTCAACGGCGACGGCATCAACCGCAGCAAGGGCTTCGAAGCCGAGGCCACCGGCGAACTGCTGCCGGGCCTGCAAGTGGCGGCTGGCTACACCTACAACACCACAAGCTCCTCCGAAGGTGGCCCGATCTCGGCGCAGACCCCGAAACACATGGTGCGCGTGAACACCAACTACACCTTCCCGGGCGAGTGGAACCGTCTGAGCGTCGGTGGTGGCGTTTCGGCGCAGAACTCCTACGTCGATGCCTACAACGAGGCGTACAACAGCGGCCGGGCGATCTTCGACGCGCGTGCCGCCTACAAGCTCGACGAGCACTGGACCGTGGGCGTGGACGTCGAGAACCTGTTCGACCGCAAGTACTTCGACTCGATGGGCTACTGGACCCGCGGCACCACCTACGGTACTCCGCGTAGCTACATGTTCACCCTGCGCGGCGACTTCTAAACCCCGCACGGCATCAACCGGCGCCCCCTCTCGAGGGGGCGCTGTGTTTTCAGCGACATCCAACGCCCTGTTGTCTTTCCCCCCGCCCCACCGCACACTCGACCCCGCCAGCCAGGAAGCGGAGTCCGCAGTGCCCACGCCACGCCAATTCAGCAAGAAGACCAGCACCAGCAACATGCTGCGGCTCAAGTCCGGCGACGCCGGCAACCAGCGCCCCTATCGCGTCGACTTCGTCCTGCTCGAGCACTTCTCCATGGCCAGCTTCACCGTGGCGATGGACGTGCTGGTCACCGCCAACCTGCTGCGCGCCGATAGCTTCACCTCCACCCCGCTGTCACTGGGCGGCGATCGGGTGCTCAGCGACCTGGGCCTGGAACTGATCGCCAGCCCGCTTGATCCCCGCAGCCTGCACGACCTCGACCTGCTGGTGGTGTGCGGCGGCCTGCGCACGCCATTGAAATACCCCGACCTCGACCGCCTGCTGGGCGACTGCGCCAGCCACGGCATGACCCTCGGCGGGCTGTGGAACGGCGCCTGGTTCCTCGGCCGCGCCGGGGTGCTCGACGACTACGGCTGCAGCGTGCACCCCGAGCAGCGCGCCAGCCTGGCCGAGATCAGCCCACAGACGCGCATCACCCCGGCCAGCTTCACCCTGGACCGCGACCGCCTGAGCGCCGCCAGCCCCAATGGCGCCATGGAGCTGATGCTCGGCCTGGTACGGCGCCTGTACGGCGATGCCCTGGCCGAAGGCGTGGAAGAGATCCTGTCGTTCTCCGGCGCACGCTATCGCCAGGTCGGGCCCGGGGCGAAGAAGTCCATGAGCCTGCACCTGCGTACCATCGTCGAGCTGATGGAAAACAACCTCGAGGAAACCCTGAGCCTCGACCAGCTGGCCGCCTACTCCGGGCGCTCGCGCCGGCAGATCGACCGCTTGTTCCAGGCCCAGCTGGGCACTTCGCCCAGGCGCTACTACATGGAGCTGCGCATCACCAAGAGCCGGCGGCTATTGCAGTATTCGGACCTGTCGGTGATGGAAGTGGCGGTGGCCTGCGGCTTCGTTTCGGTATCGCATTTCAGCAAGTGCTATGCGGCATACTTCGGCTATCCGCCGTCGCGGGAGCAGCGGCTCGGCGAATGATGCTGCCTGGGCTTGCCCCGCGATAGGGCCGGAGCGGTCAACGGATCAGCCCTGCTCATCGAGCAATGCCTGGATCACCCGCTCCTGCCCCGCATAATCGCCTTCGCCAAAGTGCACATGGCGCACCTGGCCCTTGCGGTCGACGAAGTAGTGCGCCGGCCAGAACTGGTTGCCCCAGGCGTTCCAGATCCGGTAGCCGTTATCGACCGCCACCGGATAGGCAATGCCCAACTGCTGCACCTGCGCCCGCACACTGCCGATGTCATGCTCGTAGTCGTACTCCGGCGTATGCACCCCGACCACCACCAACCCCTGCTCGCCGTAGCGCCGTGCCCAGTCGTTGACATGCGGCAGGCTGCGCCGGCAGTTGATGCAGTCGTAGGTCCAGAAATCCACCAGCACCACCTTGCCCTTGAGGGCCGGGCCGTCCAGCGGCGGCGAGTTGAGCCACTGCGCGGCGCCGGCCAGCGAAGGCATGGGGCCATAGCTGTCGCGAGCCAGCAGGTGGCCGGCCAAGCCCAGCCCGAGCAGGGCCAGGGCCACGCCGCCGGCCTTGAGCAGGCGGCGCTTGCCGCGCGCCTCAGTTGTCATGGCAGCCACTGGTGGCGTAGGAACGGTACTCGACGCTCTGCGGCTTGCCGTGGGAGTCGAGGTAGTCCATGCGGGTGTTGACCACACCGCAGGTGTCACTGCGGTCATCCTTCACCGACAGCACCTTCTTCACATCCAGCTTGTCGCCGTAGCGGTACTGCATCACGCTGGCCTCATTGAGCGAGGTGCTGCTGGCCTGGGCGGTGATGGCGCCGAGGCCGAGGACGGCAAACAGGGCGGCGCTGGCGAGGGTCTTGATAGTCATGGTGGTTCTCCTGATGCGAGGTCTTGGCATTGGGGAGGCGTCGCTCCCCGGTAGAGCCATTTCACTCCCGCCAGGTATCCCACTTGTGTCCGCCCAGGCTGTGACGTGCTTCCTCCTGTATCCATGGCAGTGCCAGATACACTGCAATACAAAGCGTGGCAGGCAAGCCCGGATTCGCTCGGTACACTGCGCCCAACCCTCACTCACAAGGACACCCCGATGGAGCATGTCGATCACATCCTGGTCGTCGACGACGACCGCGAAATCCGCGAACTGGTCGGCAACTACCTGAAGAAGAACGGCCTGCGCACCAGCATCGTCGCCGATGGCCGGCAGATGCGCGCCTTCCTGGAAAACAACACGGTCGACCTGATCGTCCTCGACATCATGATGCCCGGCGACGACGGCCTGCTGCTGTGCCGCGAACTGCGCGCCGGCAAGCACCGCAACACGCCGGTGCTGATGCTGACCGCGCGCAACGACGAGACCGACCGCATCATCGGCCTGGAAATGGGCGCCGACGACTACCTGACCAAGCCGTTCTCCGCCCGCGAGTTGCTGGCGCGGATCAACGCCGTACTGCGCCGCACGCGCATGCTGCCGCCCAACCTGACCATCAGCGAAAGCGGGCGCCTGATCGCCTTCGGCCCCTGGCGCCTGGACACCACCGCGCGCCACCTGCTCGACAGCGAAGGCACCCTGGTGGCGCTGTCCGGTGCCGAGTACCGCCTGCTGCGGGTATTCCTCGACCACCCGCAGCGGGTGCTCAGCCGTGAACAGCTGCTCAACCTCACCCAGGGCCGCGAGGCGGACATCTTCGACCGCTCCATCGACCTGTTGGTCAGCCGCCTGCGCCAGCGCCTGGGCGACGACGCCCGCGAACCCACCTGCATCAAGACCGTGCGCAGCGAAGGCTATGTGTTCTCGCTGCCGGTGCAATTGCTGGAGTCCCCGGCATGAAGTGGCCGCGCACCCTGGCCTCGCGCCTGGCACTGATCTTCTTCACAGGATTGGTGCTGGCCTACGGCCTGTCGTTCAGCCTGCAGGCGTACGAGCGCTATGTCAGCAGTCGCTCGATGATGCTCAGCAACCTGGAGCTGGACGTGTCGACCTCTGTCGCCATCCTCGACCGCCTGCCCGCCGCCGAGCGCCCGGCCTGGCTGTCGCGCCTGGAGCGGCGCACCTATCGCTACCGACTAGACGAGGGGCTGTCCGGCGAAGCCATGCCCAGCGAGAACCCGCCGATGGCCGCCGACTCGATCGTCAAGGCCATCGGCGACCGCTACCGCCTGACCTTCCAGGAAATCCCCGGCCCCAATGCGCATTTCCAGGCCCACCTGCGCCTGGCCGACGGCGCGCCGCTGACCATCGACGTCACCCCGGCGCCAGTACCGGTGGCCACCTGGCTGCCGGTGGTGCTGCTGATCCAGCTGGCGGTGCTGCTGGCCTGCACCTGGCTCGCCGTGCGCCTGGCCATCGGCCCGCTGACCCGGCTGGTCCAGGCCGTGGACGACCTTGACCCGAACAGCCCCGGCGCGCTGCTAGACGAGAGCGGCCCGCGCGAGGTGCGCTACGCCGCCGTGGCCTTCAATGCGTTGCAGGCGCGCATCGCTGCCTACCTCAAGGAACGCATGCAATTGCTGGCCGCCATCTCCCACGACCTGCAGACACCGATCACGCGCATGAAGCTGCGCGTCGAGCAGATGGACGACGGGCTGGAGAAGGACAAGCTGTGGCACGACCTCGACGCCATGGAGCACCTGGTGCGCGAGGGCGTGGCCTATGCCCGCAGCATGGACAGTGGCACCGAGGCGCCGTGCCGGGTAAACCTCGACGCCTTCCTCGACAGCCTGGTATTCGACTACCAGGACAGCGGCGCCCAGGTGAATCGCAGCGGCAGCGCCCAGGCCACCCTGGAAACCCGCCCCCACGCCTTGCGCCGGGTGCTGGTGAACCTGGTGGACAACGCGCTGAAGTTCTCCGGCGCCGCGCAGCTGGAAGTCGGTTGCGAGAACGGCGTGACGCTGATCCGCGTGCTCGATGATGGCCCCGGGATCCCCGAGGCGGAGCTCGACGACGTGCTCAAGCCGTTCTACCGGGTCGAAAGCTCGCGCAACCGCAGTACCGGCGGCACCGGGCTGGGGCTGGCCATCGCCCAGCAACTGACCCAGGCCATGGGCGGCAGCCTGACCTTGCGCAACCGCGCCGAAGGCGGACTGTGCGCGCAGGTCGAGTTGCGTTGAAGTAAAGGGCAAGCCCGCTGCTCAAGTCTGTAGCAGCAGGCTTGCCCTTTGACGCGGCCAGCAAAGGCGACAACAAAGCAAGATCGTTCAAGCCACCCTCAGACCTGTCTGGCATGCTTGTCTGCCCTGTCGATTCGTTGCCGCTTCCATGCCCAGCCCACCCCTCGCCCGCCAAGCGTTCCTCCACGGCGCCATCGCCATCCTGCCGTTGTCCGTGGCCGTTGCCCCCTGGGGCCTGCTCGCAGGCAGCATGGCCATCGAAGCCAACCTCAGCGCCTGGCAAGGCCAGGGCCTGTCGGCCATCGTCTTCGCCGGCGCCGCGCAACTGGTCGCCATCGGCATGCTCAAAAGTGGCGCCAACCTGTTCTCGATCCTGCTCACCACCCTGCTGCTGACCTCCCAGCACCTGCTCTACGGGCTGTCGATGCGCCCGGTGCTGTCGGGGCTGCCGACCCGCTGGCGGTTGGGCCTGGGCTTCCTGCTCACCGATGAGTTCTTCGCCCTCACCAGCCACCACGACCAGCAGCAGTTCAACCGCTGGTACGCCCTAGGCGTGGGCCTGACCTTCTACGTGGCGTGGAACCTGTTCACTCTGGTCGGCATCGTCCTCGGCCAGAACATCCCGCACCTGGACCAGCTGGGCCTGGACTTCTCCATCGTCGCCACCTTCGTCGCACTGATCGCGCCGCTGGTACGCAACCTGCCGACCGTGGTGTGCGTGGCGGTGTCGCTGTTCTGCTCGGTGCTGTTCAGTTACTGGCACTGGGAGACTGCCCTGGTCGCCGCCGGCCTGCTGGGCATGGCCGCCGGTTTCATCTGCCAGAAGTTTTCCGGAGGCCGCCCATGATCTGGCTGCTGATCTTCGCCATGGGCGCGGTGGTGTTCCTCAACCGCTACGCCTTCCTCGAACCGCGCTTGCCCCTGCGCCTGAGCTCCAATGCGCGGCAGTTCCTCGGTTTTGCCGTGCCCGGCATGCTCACCGCGATCTGCGGGCCGATCATCTTCCTGCCCGAGCACCAGCTCGACCTGAGCCCGCTGAACCCCTACCTGCTCGGTTCGCTGGTGGCCATCGCCCTGGTGCTGTTGACCCGCAGCGTATTGCTGAGCATGCTGGCGAGCATGTTGATCTTCTTCCTCCTGCGCAGCTGGCTGGCATGAGCACGCCCCTGCGCGAACAGGCCCACCTGTGGCAGGCGCCCGCCCTGGGCGATGTCGAGATGCTGCACGCCCGCTATATCCAGCAGCGCTTCGCCCCGCATGTGCACGAAGGCTATGTGTTCACCGTGATCGAGTCCGGCGCCCAGCGCTTCTGGCACCGAGGCAGCGAGCACCTGGCGCCGGTGGGCAGCATGGTGCTGATCAACCCCGACGAGCTGCACACCGGCGCCACCGCCCATGAGGCCGGCTGGCGCTACCGTGGCTTCTACCCCGAGCACGAACGGGTCACCGGCGTGCTCGACGAACTGGAGCTGGGCCGCCATGGCCTGCCCCGGTTCAAGGACAGCGTGATCCAGGACCCGGCCCTGGCCGCCACGTTCAGCCACCTGCACCGGCTTTCGGAATCCTGCGCCAGCGCCCTTGAGCAACAGACCGCCTGGCGCCAGGCGGTGCTGGCCCTGGTGCAGCGCCATGGCCATTGTGCCGAGCCCGTCGCCCCCGGCAACGAACCGCTGGCCGTGGCCCGCGCCCGCGAGCTGCTGGAGAGCCAGCTGGCCGATCCGCCGTCGCTGGAAGCCTTGGCGGCCGCGGTGAACCTATCGCCGTTCCACTTCGCCCGGGTATTCCGCCAGGCCACCGGCCTGCCGCCCCATGCCTGGCTCAAGCAGCGCCGCCTGGCCCGCGCCCGGGAACTGCTCAAACGCGGTCAATCCGTCCTCGAAGTCGCCTTTACCCTGGGTTTTGCCGACCAGAGCCATCTGAGCCGGCAGTTCAAGCAGGCCTATGGCGTGCCGCCGGGCGCCTATCGCCAGGCCTGTCTCAACCTGGCGTAGCGGCACGACTCCAGGCGCCCGGCGTCAGTCCGGTCATGCCGCGGAAAAACGCGATGAAGGCGCTATCGCTGGCGAAGCCCAGCTCATCGGCGATCTCCCCCAGCGGCACGTTCAGTGCCAGGCGCTCGACCGCCCGCAGCAACCGCCACTGCTGGCGCCATTGCTGGTAACTCATCCCGGTGTCGCGACGCAGCAGGCGGCCAATGGTCTTTTCACTGGCCCCGGCTTGCCGCGCCAACTCGCCCAGCGCCGGCGGCAAGCGATCGAGGCCGTCCACCAGGCGCGCCAGACGTCGGTCGCGCGGCAGCGGCAGCAGCATGGGCTGGCGCTGCGCGCTCTGCAGTTCGGCACGACACAAGCCCAGCAGATGATGATTGGCCCCATGCCGCCAGTCGCTGTCGAAGGGTGCCTGGGCAATCCGCTCGAGCAGCTCGCGCAGTAATGGATTGACGTCGAGGATGGTCACCTGCTCCGGTAGCCCCTGCGCCGCCGTCGTATCCAGGTACACCGAGCGGTAATCCACCGTCTCGCGCATCCGCGCACGGTGCGCCAGGCCACCCGGTATCCACGCCGCGCGGCTCGGCGGCAACAGGCACAGCAGCCCCGGCGAGTCGATACGCACGCAGCCCTGGCGGGTGAACAGCACCTGGCCTCGGACATGCCAGTGGTTGCCCGAGTCATGGTCGCCCAGGGCCGAGCAGATGCCGATCACCGGTGCTGGGTGTGCGTCCGGGTCAAAGGTGCTATCGGGTGCGAGCCATGCCATTGCAGCTTGTCCTGTTTCATTGATTTTATGGCCTGATCACGATAATGGATCACCACTTGCCAACCCTACCATGGGCCTCCGATCAACTGCAGAGGACAAGCCCATGCAAAATCGTTATTGGCTGGCTTTCGCCACTGCCATGCTCATGTTCCCGCAAATAGCCGAGACCCTGTACAGCCCGGCTTTGGTATCGCTGGCCGAAGGCTTCGCGGTTTCCGCTGCGCACGCCTCGTTGACCCTGTCGTTGTACTTCGTCGCCTTCGCGGTCGGCGTGCTGTTCTGGGGTCGGTTGTGCGATATCAAAGGCCGGCGGCCGACCATGCTCGCGGGCCTTGCCCTGTACGCCCTGGCGGCGCTGGCGGCACTGCTGGCCAGCGATTTCAGCCAGTTGCTGGCGGCGCGGATGGTCGCCGCTTTCGCCGCCGCGGTCGGTTCGGTGGTGACCCAGACCGCATTGCGCGACCGCTACAACGGCGCGGAACTGGCCCGGGTGTTCTCGCTGATCGGCGCATGCCTGGCCATCAGCCCCGCACTGGGCCTGCTCGGTGGCGGCTGGCTGGACCAGGCGTTCGGCTATCGCGGCGTGCTGGCCGCGCAATTGATCCTGGCATCGGCACTGCTGGCCTGGGGCTGGCAGGCGATGCCCGAGACCCAGGCCGCCGCGCCCACGCTGACACCGTTGCGCCAGGTGCTGATGCGCCTGCTGGCGGACCGCCGGGTACTGCTGGCCAGTGCGCTGGTGGCCTTGTTCAATATCGCCGTGTTCGCCTGGTACAGCCTGGCGCCGTTCGTCTTCGAACGCCTGGGGCAGGCACAGTGGATGGGCTATTCGGGCGTGGCCCTGGCCCTCGGCTCGCTGGCTGGCGCCAGGCTCAATGCCCTGCTGCTGGGGCGCGCAGTCGCGGCCGCCACCCTGATGAAGGGTGCCGCGCTGCTGCTCGTGCTCGGCGCGCTGGGCATGACGGCAATCGGTGAATCACCGTGGATCGTCGCGCCAATGGCCCTGGTGATGGTCGCGTTCGCCATGGCCATCCCCTTGCTGCTCGGCTCGGCACTGGTGGCCTACGCCGATTGCCGGGGTACGGCGGCAGCCTTGTTCGGCCTGCTGTATTACCTGCAGATCGGCGCGGGGCTGATGGTAGTCGGCATGCTGCAGATGCTGGCGCCTGGGTTGCTGCTGATCACGCTCGCCATCTGCGCGCTGAGCCTGGGCTATTTGCGCTATCTGCGCGGCTGACACCGTCGGCTGCAGCCGCTGCTACACTCACAAGGCTGAACGGAGGAACCCGCCATGTCCGAACGAGAAATCACCACGCTCCTGTCGCTGATGAGCCAGCGTCAGGCCTGCCTGAGCAGCGCCTGCAAGGAGATCGCCGACTGGATCGACCGCCAGGGCGACGTGCCCGCCGCCGGCAAGATCCGCGCCAGCCTCAAGGCACTCGAGGCCGAAGACGCCCAGGTGCGCAAGACGCTGACCTCGCTGAACATCGAACGGCCGCTGCCACGTTTTCGTAGCTGACCGCTGAAAACCATCGCGGGGGAGCAGGCTCGTCGGAGCGCCGCATCGCCCGCGAAGGGGGCTGCATCAGTGGTTCATGTGCATATGGTCGTGGCCGGCGCCGGCCTCGGCGTTGAGCGCACGCACCGGTGCCTGCACCTGCAGGGTTTCCTTCGCGCCCTTGGCATCCTCGATGGTCAGGGTTAGCGGCACCTGCTCACCCTCCTTCACCTGTTGGTTCAGGCCCATCAGCATCACGTGGAAGCCGTTCGGGTCCAGCTTCACCGCCTTGCCGGCCGGCAACTCGACCGCCTTCACTTCACGCATGCCCATCACGTCGCCGTTCATGGTCATCTCGTGCACCTGCACGGTCTTGGCCACGGGCGAGGCGACACTGACCAGCTTGCTGTCGCTGCTCGCGGTCAGGGTCATGAAGGCCCCGGTGGCGTGCTGGTGCGGCACGCTGGCGCGTACCCAGGCGTCGCTCACGGTGGTCTGGGCCAAGGCCGGCAGGGCCAGGCTCATCAGTGCCAGGGCGGCCAGGCCGCGCTTGATCGGTTGCATCGACATTCAGCAGATCTCCATCAGGGTGACCAGGTCTTCGGCGCATTCCTGGGCGTTCAGGGAATGGCCCAGGCTCAGGCGCAGGGTGCCACGGGTATCGTAGACGTAGCTGGTGGACGAGTGAGAGATGGTGTAGGTATCGCCGGCCGGGACCTTCTCGTAGAACACCTTGAATTCACGGGCCACCGCGTCGATTTCCTCGGGGGTGCCGGTCAGGGCGACGATCGACGGGTCGAAGGCCTTGACGTAGGCATCGAGCACCTCGGGGGTATCGCGCTCCGGGTCCAGGGTGATGAACACCGGCTGGAACAGGTCGCGGTCGCGGCCACGCAGGATCTTGCGGATCTGCGCCACACGCGCCATGGCGGTCGGGCAGACGGCCGGGCACTGGGTGAAGCCGAAGAAGATCATCGGCATCGAGCCGTAGAAGCTCGACAAGGTGCGCTCGTTGCCTTGCGGGTCCTTGAGCTTGAACTTACGCCCGAGGATCTCGTTGCTCATGTTCTTGCCGTACTTGAAGTCCAGGCCCCGGGCCGGGCTGCAGCCCGCCAGCAGGCCAAGCCCCAGTACGCCCATCCCGGCGACAACCGCGCGCCGGGTCAACAGATCATTCATGGAACCATCCTTTACAGGGAAGGTGCCGACCCCTGGGATGGGCCGGCCAGAAAACCGGGGCATTCTGTCACGCCACCCCCGCACCATCTACCCGACATCCGGCTGATCGGGCTGCAGCCCTTTGTTTACGGGGCGCGACCGGTTGTCGCAGGGGTTGAATTGGTAACAGTTTATTGCTACATGCCGATTCAGTTCTGCAACCGGTCCATGCGCCTGGCAATCGTGGGGCAGCCGTTGATGTCGACGGCCTTCTGCCAGAACTCCCGACGCAACGGGCTGCGGCGATTAGCGGCAAAGCCGAGCAGCCGGTAGAGTTCGGCCTGGTAGGACGGCGCGTCACCCCATTGCAACTGGATATCTTTTGGGTCCTGCTTGGCACACTCCAGGGTCACCGACGGCTGCGGATAGTAGCCAGTGAACTGTGAAAAATCGGCAAGCGCCTTGCTCAACGCTGGCGCGTAGGCAGGCCCATCGACATAGCCAATGCATTGGTTGGCGATACGCAAAGCGGCTGGCGCGAAGCCTTGCTCCAGGCTCTTGACCAAAAGCGTGCATTGGTCAGGGTCGTCGAGCACAGGCGCATCCGGCTGATAGGCGAACCGGTAGAGCGCCATTCGATACTGGGCCACGGCATGGCCTGCATCGACTGCGCGCTGCAACTGTTGCAGCGCCGGGCTCCATTCACCGCGCAATTGGCTCAGGCGGGGCTCCAGGTCCTGGGCGGCGGTGCCTTCGGCCAACTGTTGGATCATCCGCATCAGCTGTGGCTCGACCGCATCGAGACTGGCCACGGCCTGGCGGTAGTCGGCCTCGCTGTTGCCTGGGGGCTGGTAGGCCCCCAGGACGTGGGTCGAGAGCATCAGGGCAAACAGCGTGATACAGGAGCGGTTCATACCGAGCGTCCTTGTTCAGTCGAATGAAAGTAACCCAACGCATCGCGGGGCAAGCCCGCTCCCACATCTGGGCAGCAGCTGCATCCAGGCGTGGGAGCGGGCTTGCCCCGCGATGGCGTCACCACTGCGATCAGTAGTACGCGTTTTCCTTCTGGCTGTGGTCGGTCACGTCACGCACGCCCTTGAGCTCGGGAATACGCTCGAGCAGGGTGCGCTCGATGCCTTCCTTCAGGGTCACATCGGCCTGGCCGCAGCCCTGGCAGCCGCCGCCGAACTGCAGCACGGCGATGCCGTCGTCGACCACGTCCACCAGGCTCACGGCGCCGCCGTGGCTGGCCAGGCCCGGGTTGATCTCGGTCTGCAGGTAGTAGTTGATGCGCTCGTTGATCGGGCTGTCTTCGTTGACCATCGGCACCTTGGCGTTCGGCGCCTTGATGGTCAGCTGGCCGCCCATGCGGTCGGTGGCGTAGTCGACCAGCGCGTCCTCCAGGAACGGCACGCTGACCGCATCGAGGTAGGCGGTGAAGCTCTTCAGGCCCACCGGCTGGTCGTCGGGCTTTTCCTCGCCGGGCTTGCAGTAGGCAATGCAGGTCTCGGCGTAGGTAGTGCCCGGCTGGGTGATGAAAATACGGATGCCGATGCCAGGCGTGTTCTGCTTGGAGAGCAGATCGGCCAGGTAATCATGGGCGGCGTCGGTAATGGTTATAGCGCTCATGGAAGTTCCTCACAGACTTGCCGGCAGTGTACGCCAACCCGGCCGGGTAACAAAGTCCTAGCATTTGACTCGGGATAGCGCCAATGCAGGTTCCCGCGCCGCACCGGCGGCTAACCAGCCCTTGAGCCGCCAATACAGGCCACGTTCCAGCCATTGGTAGCTTAGCCACGACATTAGTCCGATTGACGGCACGCACAAGGCAAACACCAGGTAAGGGTTCAGGCGCAACCGCTCGCTGATGAACAGGCCGGCGTACAGCACCAGCACATGCACCAGGTACACCGAATAGGAACAGTCGCCGAGGGCCTTGAGCACCTGGTTGCCCTTGAAGTACGGCTCCAGGGCAATGAACGCCAGCACCACCAGCGCGCTCGGCAGGCCCCAGTGCAGCAGGCGCTGCGAAGCGTCGAGGTGATAGAGCGCGAACCCTGCCAGGCCGAGCAGCCCCAGCGGCAACCACAGGCCTTCGCGGATCAGCCCGCGGCGATAGAGCACGCCCAGGCCGATGCCCAGCAGGAACTCGTAGACGATGTCGTTGTTGTAGAAGCGGCTGAGCACACCCAGGCGCCCCAGCACTTCGCTCACCAGCAGCAATGCCGCCGTCACCAGCAACAGGTGATGACGCTGGCGTACCAGGAAGGCCAGGCCGAACAGCAGGTAGAAGAACATCTCGAAGTTCAGCGTCCAGCCGACGTTGAGCGTTGGATACAGCCCATAGCCACCGGGGTTTTCCGCTGGGATGAACAACAGCGACAGCAGCAGGTGCTGCCATTCGAACACCTGGTGCGGCATCCAGCGGCTGGCCGCCAGCATCAGCACGGCCATCAGCAGGGTGTAGAACCAATAGGCGGGCACGATGCGCAAGGCACGGTTGAGCAGGAACTGCCCGGGGGCGATGACCTTGTCGCGGGTCGACAGGTAGATCACCAGGCCACTGATGACGAAGAAGATGTCCACCCCCACCGCGCCGCGATCAGCGAGCAGTTGGCCGATGGGGCCGGTGGCGTGGAAGTCGAAGAAGATCTGCCGGAAGTGGTGGCAGACCACCAGCCAGGCGGCGAATGCCCGGAGAGCCTGAAGCGAATACAGCATGAAATACCCTGTGATCGGCGGTGCATTGAGGCCCGGCGAGCCGGCTCCCACAGGGTTCGCGCACTTCTGTGGGAGCCGGCTTGCCGGCGATGGGCTGCAGAGCAGCCCAGGGCCTACCTACCGATTCCGACCGCAGGATGCCGGGAAAGTCCCGGCCAACCGATCAGAGGTTCTCGTAGCGGTTCATGTCCAGCACCCCGGCCTCCACCGGCTGGGTCTCCTTGATGTAGCTGTTCAGGTCATGGAAGTAGCGCCAGAACTCAGGATGGCTGCGGCGCACGCCCCAGCGCATGACGATGCGCTCGAACTTGTCGGTGTCGTCACGCGCCGCCTCCATGTCCTCGACGAACTCCGGCACATCGGCCGTCGGGATGTTGAAGATGAAGTTGGGGTAGCTGCTGAGCACGCCCGGATACAAGGTCAGGGTGTCCAGCCCCGGCTGGTAGCGGTAGGCCTCGCCAAGCAGGAACGCCACGTTGCTGTGCGCGCGGTTGCGCAGCAGGCTGTAGACCTGGCGCTGGCCGCCCTGCCCTTCGATGCGCAGCATGCTCGCCTCGGGCAGTTGGCCGATCACCTTGAGCCCCGCCGCCGGGCGCGACACCAGGCGGCTCAGCGATTGCTCGGCGTCACGGAACTCCACGGACAGGCCGGGCCGCGAGCAATAGGCGCCCTGGCAGCGGTTGATCGGGTCCGGCGCCGCGTTCAGGCTGCCGGTGCGTTGCAGCAGCTTGAGGCCGAAGTCGCGCTTGGGATCGTGCTTGTCCAGTTTCAGCGCGCTCGGAGTGCTGGTGTCGATGTCCTCGTAGTCCATCCACATCTTCACCTTGCCGCTGTTCTGGTACCAGTCGCCAAGGATCTCGCCGCGCTTGCCCGCAGGCATCAGGCGCAGGAAGTTGACCTCGGCGCCGTTGCGGATCAGGTCGAAGTACAGCCGCGTCTGCAACTGGTGCGAGACGTTGCCGAACACGTCGAAGTTCACCGCCAGCTGGTAGTAGGTGCGCTCGAACAGCGGATAGTCGAACAGCCACATGGTCAGCGGCACGTCACCGATCAGGCCTTTGGTCACCGAGGCGCTGTCAAAGTGGCGGAAGATGCTCAGCAACGCGTTGTCGTTGCCCGCCCACAGCGTCGACCAGCTTGGCGCCGGCTGTTCGGCATAGGCCTCACGGCGCAGGGCTTCGTACTCGTTGCGCTTGTCACGGTAGGCGTGCCACAGGCTCAGCACGCTGCCCACGTCGTCGATCTGCCCCGGCATGGCCAACAGCGGCGTGGCCTCGCTCCGGTACTGGGCATCGGTGATATACAGGTCGTGGGCCGGCTCCTGGAACAGCGCCCAGAAGTTGTCGCGGATCACGTCGGTGGCGATCTGCCCGCGACACACCGGGCCACGGATGAAGGTACGGACGAAGTACTCGGCGTTGTCCAGCATGAACTGGTAACGGGCCACCGCCGGGATCGCCTCGAAGGTCTCGAACGGGTTGGACCGGTGCCGCGGCCCATAGCCAGGCAGTGCGCTGGCGTGCCAGTCGCCGCTGTAGAACAGCTGCTTGACCCGCTTGAGCTTCTGCGGCCCCATCGGATAGGTGATGTGGGTCTTGTGCACGATCACGCCCTGCACCGGGATCAACCGATAGTAGAAGTCGGTGCCCGGCGGATCGTTGGGGCGGCGGGTGGCGATCAGGTCCACCGGCTGGCCGCTCGGGGTGCGCGAGCGCACCCACTGGAAGAAGTGGCCCTGCTCGCCACCGACGAAATGGATGTGCGCCAGGAACAGGTGCTCGTACAGCCAACGGCCGACCAGCGCCTCGGTCGAGCCGGGGCGATTGAGCAGTTCTTCCCAATCGGCGATCTGCTTCGCCTCTGCCGCGCTGGGCTGGATCGGGGTCTTTTCCACCGGCGCGCCAGCGGCCAGCCAGCGCTGCAGGGTCTGGTACTCCTGGTCGGTCAGCCCGGTGACCGCCAGCGGCATGCCCTCCTTGGGATGGGCGCCGGCATAGGCGTCGAATTCATGCGGCAACGGGCACATGTTGTTGCGGTTGAGCCCCAGCACGATCTCTTCGGGCAGCTTGGCGTTGGGCGTAAGCGGGGTCTTGTGGCCCAGTTCGAGCATGCGCGCCATCAGCGCCGCCTGGCTGCCCTGCTTGTCCAGCACCGAATAGAAGCCCTGCTTGCGCCAGCCCGCTTCGTCGCGGGCATCGTAGAACAGCCGCGTGGTGGGCACCGCCTGGCTGCGCTCGCCCTGGTAGACCGGTACCTTCGAGGCACCCCGCTCGGCGCCCTCGGCGCTGCCCAGGTTGAGCTGGCAGGCAGCGTCGTTGCAGGCGTGGCAGGCCACGCACTTCTCGGTGAAGATCGGTTGGATATCCCGAGTGTATGAGATCGTCGGGCTCGATTGGGGGGCCTGCCCGAACGCCGCGCCACTGATGAGCAAGGCGAAGGCGCTGGCAAGTATGCGATACAGCATGTGCCGAATGTCCTGGTTCTTGAAAGCCATCACGATGTGCCTGGCGGGTCCTGAGGTGTTGGGGGCGTCGCGCTAACATGAGGGAAATTCATGCGAATGGGCGATACGCCTAAAATCCGTGCAGCTTTGTTATTATTCGGCACCTTCTGTTATTTGCCCGACCAGGTAGTCCTATGTCCGACCGCAGCGCTCGTTTACAAGCACTCCAGAACGCACTCAAAGAGCGCATCCTGATCCTCGACGGCGGCATGGGTACTATGATCCAGAGTTACCGCCTCGAGGAACACGACTATCGTGGCACGCGCTTTGCCGATTGGCCAAGCGATGTCAAAGGCAACAACGATCTTTTGCTGCTCAGCCGCCCCGATGTGATCGCCGCGATCGAGAAAGCCTACCTGGACGCCGGCGCCGACATCCTCGAGACCAACACCTTCAACGCCACGCAGATTTCCCAGGCCGACTACGGCATGGAGGCACTGGTCTACGAGCTCAACGTCGAAGGCGCGCGCATCGCCCGCCAGGTGGCCGACGCCAAGACCCTGGAGACCCCGGACAAGCCGCGCTTCGTCGCCGGCGTGCTCGGCCCTACCAGTCGCACCTGCTCGATCTCCCCGGACGTCAACGACCCTGGCTACCGTAACGTCACCTTCGACGAACTGGTGGTGAACTACATCGAGGCCACCCGCGGCCTGATCGAGGGCGGCGCCGACCTGATCCTGATCGAGACCATCTTCGACACCCTCAACGCCAAGGCGGCGATCTTCGCCGTGCAGCAGGTGTTCGAGGACGACGGTATCGAACTGCCGATCATGATCTCCGGCACCATCACCGACGCCTCCGGCCGCACCCTGTCGGGCCAGACCACCGAAGCGTTCTGGAACTCGGTTCGCCACGCCAACCCGATTTCCGTGGGCCTGAACTGCGCCCTCGGCGCCAAGGACCTGCGTCCGTACCTGGAAGAACTGTCTACCAAGGCCGGCACCCACGTCTCCGCGCACCCCAACGCCGGCCTGCCCAACGCCTTCGGCGAATACGACGAGACCCCGGCCGAGATGGCCGCGGTGGTCGAGGAATTTGCCGCCAGCGGTTTCCTCAACATCATCGGCGGCTGCTGCGGCACCACCCCGCCGCACATCCAGGCCATCGCCGAGGCCGTGGCCAAGTACCAGCCTCGGGCGATCCCGGACATCCCCAAGGCCTGCCGCCTGTCGGGCCTCGAGCCGTTCACCATCGATCGCCAGTCGCTGTTCGTCAACGTCGGCGAGCGTACCAACATCACCGGTTCCGCCAAGTTCGCCCGGCTGATCCGCGAGGAAAACTACACCGAGGCGCTGGAAGTCGCCCTGCAGCAGGTCGAGGCCGGCGCCCAGGTGATCGACATCAACATGGACGAAGGGATGCTCGACTCCCAGGCCGCCATGGTCCGCTTCCTCAACCTGATCGCCGGCGAGCCGGACATCTCCCGGGTGCCGATCATGATCGACTCCTCCAAGTGGGAGGTGATCGAGGCGGGCCTGAAGTGCATCCAGGGCAAGGGCATCGTCAACTCGATCTCGATGAAGGAAGGCGTCGAGCAGTTCAAGCACCACGCCCGCCTGTGCAAGCGCTACGGCGCCGCCGTGGTGGTGATGGCCTTCGACGAGGTCGGACAGGCCGACACCGCCGCGCGCAAGCGCGAGATCTGCCAGCGCAGCTACGACATCCTGGTCAACGAAGTCGGCTTCCCGCCGGAAGACATCATCTTCGACCCGAACATCTTCGCCGTCGCCACCGGCATCGAGGAGCACAACAACTACGCCGTCGACTTCATCGAGGCCTGCGCCTACATCCGCGACCACCTGCCCTATGCCCTGACCTCGGGCGGGGTGTCCAACGTGTCGTTCTCGTTCCGCGGCAACAACCCGGTACGCGAGGCGATCCACTCGGTGTTCCTCTACCACGCGATCAAGAATGGCCTGACCATGGGTATCGTCAACGCCGGCCAGCTGGAGATCTACGACGAGATCCCCGCCGCCCTGCGCGAAAAGGTCGAGGACGTGGTGCTCAACCGTACCGCGCATGGCACCGACGCCCTGCTGGCCATCGCCGATGACTACAAGGGTGGCGGCGCCACCAAGGAAGTCGAGAACGAAGAATGGCGCTCGATGCCGGTCGACAAGCGCCTTGAGCATGCGCTGGTCAAGGGCATCACCGCCTACATCGTCGAAGACACCGAAGAGTGCCGCCAGCAGTCGGCGCGCCCCATCGAAGTCATCGAAGGCCCGCTGATGAGCGGCATGAACGTGGTCGGCGACCTGTTCGGCGCCGGCAAGATGTTCCTGCCCCAGGTGGTGAAGTCCGCCCGCGTGATGAAACAGGCCGTGGCCCACCTGATCCCGTTCATCGAAGCCGAGAAAGGCGACAAGCCCGAGGCCAAGGGCAAGATCCTCATGGCCACGGTCAAGGGCGACGTGCACGACATCGGCAAGAACATCGTCGGCGTGGTGCTCGGTTGCAACGGCTATGACATCGTCGACATGGGCGTGATGGTCCCGGCCGAGAAGATCCTGCAGACCGCCCGCGAGCAGAAGTGCGACATCATCGGCCTGTCCGGGCTGATCACCCCGTCGCTGGACGAGATGGTCCATGTCGCCCGCGAGATGCAGCGCCAGGACTTCCACCTGCCGCTGATGATCGGCGGCGCGACCACCTCCAAGGCGCACACGGCGGTGAAGATCGAACCCAAGTACTCCAACGATGCGGTGATCTACGTCACCGACGCCTCGCGCGCGGTGGGCGTGGCCACGCAGCTGCTGTCCAAGGAACTCAAGAGCGGTTTCGTCGAGAAGACCCGCCAGGAATACGTCGAGGTGCGTGAGCGCACCGCCAACCGCAGCGCCCGCACCGAGCGCCTGAGCTACGCCCAGGCCATCGCCGCCAAGCCGCAGTACGACTGGGCCGCCTACCAGGCCGCGGTGCCCGCCTTCACCGGCGTCAAGGTGCTGGAGAACATCGACCTGCGCACCCTGGCCGAGTACATCGACTGGACGCCGTTCTTCATCTCCTGGGACCTGGCCGGCAAGTTCCCGCGCATCCTCACCGACGAAGTGGTCGGCGAGGCCGCCACGGCGCTGTACAAGGACGCCCGCGAGATGCTCGACAAGCTGATCGACGAGCAACTGATCAGCGCCCGCGCGGTGTTCGGCTTCTGGCCGGCCAACCAGGTGGCCGATGACGATATCGAGGTGTATGGCGACGCCGGCCAGACCCTGGCCACCCTGCACCACCTGCGCCAGCAGACCATCAAGCCCGACGGCAAGCCGAACTGGTCGCTGGCCGACTTCGTCGCGCCCAAGGCCAGCGGCGTGACCGACTATGTCGGCGGCTTCATCACCACCGCCGGCATCGGCGCCGAGGAAGTGGCCAAGGCCTACCAGGACAAGGGCGACGACTACAGCTCGATCATGGTCAAGGCCCTGGCCGACCGCCTGGCCGAGGCCTGCGCCGAGTGGCTGCACGAACAGGTGCGCAAGGAGCACTGGGGCTATGCCAAGGACGAGCACCTGGACAACGAGGCGCTGATCAAGGAGCAGTACAGCGGCATCCGCCCGGCGCCTGGCTACCCGGCGTGCCCGGACCACACCGAGAAGGAAACCCTGTTCCGCCTGCTCGACGGCACCGCGATCGGCGAGACCGGCCCCAGCGGCGTGTTCCTCACCGAACACTTCGCCATGTTCCCGGCGGCGGCGGTCAGCGGTTGGTACTTCGCCCACCCGCAGGCGCAGTACTTCGCCGTGGGCAAGGTCGACAAGGACCAGATCGAGCAGTACAGCGCGCGCAAGGGCCAGGACATTGCCGTGAGCGAGCGCTGGCTGGCGCCGAACCTCGGCTACGACGCCTGACCCCACCGGGGCTGCCTTGCGGCCCCGCGTTCCCCCGACACATGCACAAGGACCCCAGCATGTCTCCCCGAATCCTGGTGATCGGCGCCTACGGCAACTTCGGCCGTATCATCTGCCGCCACCTGAACCAGATGCCCGCCGTGCAACTGGTGATCGCCGGCCGCAATGCCGACAGCCTCTCGCAACTGGCCGCACGGTTGAACGGCAGCGAAAGCTGGTGCGGCGATGCGATGGCCCCCGGCTTTGCCGATGCCCTGCGCGCGCTGCGCATCGACTGGGTGATCCACACCGGCGGCCCGTTCCAGGGCCAGCCCTACCGCGTGGCCGAGGCCTGCATCGAAGCCGGCGCGCACTACTGCGACCTGTCCGACTGCCGGCTGTTCGTCAATGGCATCGCCCAACTGGACGAACGTGCCCGCCGGGCCCAGGTCACCCTGCTCAGTGGCTGCAGTTCGGTGCCGAGCCTGTCGTCGGCGATTCTCGACGAGCAGCGCCATCACTTCAGCCGTATCGACCGCATCGAGCACGGCATTTCTTCCTCGGCGAAGATGCCCGGCCTGTCCACCATCGAAGGCGTGCTGGCCTATGCCGGCAGGCCGATCCGCCAGTGGCGCGACGGCCGCCCGTACAGCGTGGACGGCTGGCTCGGCCTGCAGCTGCGCCATCTGCCCGGGCTGGGCTGGCGCCTGCTGAACAACGTCGACGTGCCGGACATGGACATCTTCGCCGCACGCTACGGCGCCCGTGACCTGGCGTTCAAGGCCGGCTCCGGGCTGATGCTCGGCGGTCTGGCCAATGCCGCGCTGGCGTTGCTGGTCAAGTACGGCCTGGTACGCGACCCGCTGCCCTGGGCGCGGCGCCTGCATCGGCTGGGCAGCCGTTTCGAACACTGGGGCGATGGCAAGAGCGCGATGTACCTCGACGTTCGCGGCCTGGACCTGCAAGGCCAGCCACTGCGCCTGCAGGCTCAGGTCAGCGCCAGCGACGACAAGGGCCCGGAGATCCCCAGCTGCGCGGCAGTGGCGCTGATGGCCAGGGTCGTCGAAGGCTACCAGCCTGAACCGGGCGCCCGCCCCTGCGTCGGCGAGATCAGCGTCGAACAGTACCTGGCGGCCATCGGCGAGCCGGACAAGGTGCGCTACAGCGTCAGTTTCCAGCACGGACGAGGCTGAGATGAGCTACCTGCTGCTCAAGTACCTGCACATCATCGCCGCAGTGTTTCTCTTCGGCTTCGGCATGGGCTCGTACCTGTACCTGATCGCCGCGAACCGCAGCCGCGACCCGCGGGTGATTGCGGCGGTGGCACGGATGGTGGTGCGCTTCGACGCCTGGATCACCACCCCGGCGGGCGTGCTGCAGCTGCTGACCGGCTACGCCCTGGTCAGCATGGGCGGCATGCCGTGGTCCGCCGACTGGCTACGGGCCGCGCTGCTGATCTTCTTCGCGGTCGGCGCCCTATGGCTGCCTGTGCTGCTGTTGCAGACGCGCATGCAGCGCCTCGCCGCCCAGGCAGCCGACAACGGCACGGCGCTGGGCGAGGCCTACCAACAGCTGTACCGTCCCTGGCTGTGGATGGGGGTGGCAGGGTTTGCCGGTATGTTCCTGATCGTGCTGGTGATGGTCACCAAACAGGCGCCGTGGCAGTGGCTTTGATACACAAAGAAAATATTTCTACAGATACGCAACCAACGAGTAGAAGTTTTTTTCTGGAAACCCCACATGTTGGCAAAATTGGAAAACATTCATATCGCCATTTCCCTAGCATGAGTCCATGGATGCCGACAGGCGGCGTCCACGCACGGACCCGCCCTTGATCATGCCCAGCACCCCGCTCTACTTCGATTACGCCGCCACCACGCCGGTCGATGACCAGGTCATCGCCGCCATGCTCACCTGCCTGGGCCGTGAGGCGAACTTCGGCAACCCCGCCTCCAGCGGCCATTTCCACGGCCAGGCGGCCCGCGAAGCCGTCGAGCATGCCCGCCACCAGGTGGCCGAGCAGGTCGGCGCGCAGCCCGACGAGCTGGTCTGGACCTCCGGCGCCACCGAATCCAACAACCTCGCGCTCAAGGGCATCGCCCAAGGCTGCGCGCAGCCGGGGCATGTGATCACCAGCCAGATCGAGCACAAGGCCATCCTCGACACCGCCGCCGAGCTGGAGCGCCTGGGCTGGGCGGTGACCCGCCTGGCCCCGGATGCCCGAGGGTTGATCCAGCCGGAAGCGGTCCAGGCCGCGCTGCGCCCGGACACCCGCCTGGTGTCGCTGATGGCGGTGAACAACGAACTGGGCACGGTGACCGACTTTGCCGCTATCGGTGCAATCGTCCGCGAGCACGGTGCGCTTTTGCACGTGGACGCGGCGCAGGCAGTGGGCAAGGTTCGGATCGACCTGGCGCAGCAGGCGGTCGACCTGATGTCGTTCTCGGCGCACAAGGTCTACGGCCCCAAGGGCATCGGTGCCCTTTACGTCGGCCCTCGCGCCCGCCCGGCGATGCGTGCGCAGATGCACGGCGGCGGCCATGAGCGCGGCCTGCGCTCTGGCACCCTGGCCACCCACCAGATCGTCGGCATGGGCAGCGCCTTCGCCCTGGCCGGCCAGCCCGGCGCGGCGGAGTACCAGTGCCTGGAGCAACTCGCCCGGCGCTTGCGCGACGGCCTGCTGGCAATGCCGGGGGTGACGCTCAATGGCTGCGCAGAGCAACGCATTCCCCACACCCTCAACCTGTGCATCGATGCCAAGGGCTTCAACAGCCTGGCCCTGGCGGGCGAGCTGGCGCTGTCGAGCACTTCGGCGTGCAACTCAGCGAGCAATGCGGCGTCCCACGTGCTGCTGGCCCTCGGCCTCGACGAGCGCCAGGCGCGCAACAGCGTGCGCCTGAGCGTCGGGCGCTACACCAGCGAAGCGGACGTGGATACGGCGCTGGCGGTGTTTGGCCGGGTGATCGGCGCGGCGGCAGTAGCGCTCTGGTAAGGCACGCCGCCGGCACAGGCTTCAAAAATCCAGGGTCCCCGAGAACTTCACCAGCCGCGGGTCGCCCTGGGTCAAATACCCCCCATTGGCCGAGGCCCAGTAGTTCTTGTCGGTCAGGTTCTCCACGTTGACCCGCAGGGTCACGGCCTTTTCCTGCACCTTGAAGCGATAGCGCGCGCCGACGTCGAAACGGTTCCAGGTCGGCAGGCTCAGGGTGTTGGCCGGGTTGGCGTACTGCCCGCCGGTGCGCAGCATGCGCGCATTGAGCGCCACGCCTTCCAGCCCCGGCACATCCCAATCGACACTGGCATTGAGCTGGAAGGTCGGCACGCCGACCGCGTGGTTGCCATCGGCCGTGCCGCCCTGGGTGTTCTTCAGCTCGGTATCCATGCGCGTGCCACCGGCCATCAACCGCAGCCCCGGCAGCGGCTCACCGAACACACTGAGCTCAAGCCCCTTGTTGACCTGCTCGCCATCCTGGACGAACACATTGCCGTCGACGAAGCCATCGGTAGGCCGCTCGATGCGGAACACCGCCAGGTTGGCGCCGAAGGTCTGGTAATCGAGCTTGACCCCCGCCTCCACCTGCTTGGTCTTGGCCGGCGGGAACACCTCGCCGACGTTGATCACCTGCCCCGATGCCGTGGCGCCCTGGGCCAGGCCCTCGATGCGGTTGGCATACAGCGAGACCGATGGGTTGAGCTTGTAGACGATACCGTACACCGGCGTGGTGACCGCCTCGTCATAGAAGGCGTTGCGCCCCAGGTCCGGGCCCGGCCCGTCGTAGGCGTAGCCCTCCACGCGCAATTGCTGGCGCCGCACGCCCACGGTGAGCAGCAGGGTGTCATCGAACAGGCCCACGGTGTCGGACAGCGCGATGCTGCGGTTGCGGGTCTTGCCGGTCACGCCGGGGTCGTCCAGCTTGCCGCCGACGAAGGTCGGCGTGGTCGGCTTGGGCAACGGGTCGGTGCGGTAGATATTGGTGGCCTGCGAGTTGTAGAAGACGAAGGCGTTCTCCTGCTGGGTCCAGATGCTCGCCGCGCCGATGTTCAGCTGATGGCTGACCGGCCCTGTCTGGAAGCGGCCATTGATGCCGCCCATGAAGGTGGTGTTGTCCTCGTTGTGGGGGATCTTCGAGCCGCCGATGGTGGCATCGCCGCTGGCCGCATCGGTGAGGATCGGCGTGCCGTAGAAGCCGTTCTCGTGGGTGTGCTTGATGCCCCCGGCCAGGTAGCCGCTCCAGTTGTCGTTGAAGTCGTAGTCGCCGCGGAGCATGCCGAAGGTGTCCTCGGTCTCGGTCCAGGCCCAGTCCTGGCCGTAGTTGTGATCGGCGTCCGGCGCATGGGGGATATCGGTCAGGCCGGCGCCCAGGCGCACTGAGTTGCGCATATGGTTGACCCGCTGCTTCTGGTAGCCGAAATCACCCGACACCCGGAAGTTGTCGCCACGGTAATCGAGCCCGGCGACGAACAGCTTGCTGCGCTGGTCCTGGTCGTCGACCGCCGTCTCGCCCTCGCGCTGCGAGAGGTTCAGGCGCACGCCAAAGCGATTGTCCGCGCCGAAGCGCTGGCCAATGTCCAGATGCTCGCCGATGCGCCCGTCACTGCTGATGTCCTGGGTGTAGCGGCGGGTCGGCGTATCGCCGGCGCGCTTGGGTTGCAGGTTGACGTTGCCGCCCAGGCCCGTGCCGGTCGGGCTGGCGCCGTTGAGAAAGGCATTGGGCCCCTTGAACACCTCGACCCGCTCCACCGCATCGGTGGAAATCATCTGCCGCGGCAACACGCCGTACAGGCCGTTGAACGCCACGTCGTCGCCATTGAGCGGCAGGCCACGGATGACGAAGACCTGGGACTGGTTGCCAAAGCCGAACGACTGGCGCACCGACGGGTCGTTGAGCAGCACGTCGCCGATGTCCTCGGCCTGCTGCTCCTCGATCAGCTGCGCGGTGTAGCTGGTCATGGTGAACGGCACGTCCATCATGTCCTGGTTGCCCAGCACGCCCATCTGCCCGCCACGGGCCACCTGGCCGCCGGCATAGGGTTCGGGCAGTTCGCCGGCAGGCGCCTTGAGCGCCTCGGCGTTGATGGCGGTGGCATCCAGCTCGATGGCGCCATCTGCGCCATGGGCGCTGACGGCAACGGAACAGCACAGCGCAAGGAGGGTCGATTGATACGGGCAGGCACGTGTCATGGAGGGCTCCCGGGGAGGATCAGGGCCGTCCTGGCGGATGAGAAACTTGAAGTGACTGAGTAGTGTTTCTAGCCGATAGTGCGAATTATTACCAAACAACCGCACTTTTTTGCCGACCAGCGGTCTACCCCCTCTTTTGCCGACTGCAAGCGATTGCCAAGGCTTGGTTTTCATAGCGCACAGGGCCGGGCCAAAAGCCTTGCGCTTGTGTAGGATGGGCAGCGCAGATCCAGACGCTGCCAGTTACAGGGAGATCCACATGCGCGTCCCATCCGTTGCCTGCCTCGGCCTGACGCTGGGCCTGCTTGCCGCCACCGGCAGCCAGGCGCATGCCGGCGAAGAAGCGCAACTGATCGATACGATCAACGTCTACCGCAGCCAGGCCCAGCGCTGTGGCGGCGAGGCTTCGCTGGAGCTGCCGCCGCTCAACAGCGACACCCGCCTGGCGCTGTCGCCGGAGGGCACCCGCGACCTGCAGCAGGCCATGACCCGCGCCGCCTACCCGATGGTCAACGTGCAGGCCATCAGCCTGTCCGGCCCACGGGATGCCAAGGCGGCGATGAAAGCCATCGAGGAGAGCTTCTGCCAGGTGGTGCTCGACCCGCAGTTCGTCGATATCGGTGTCAGCCAAGAGGATCGCGACTGGCGCATCGTCCTGGCCCGCCCGCTGCTCAGCGGGCGTCTGGGCGACTGGCAGGCCGAAGGGCAGAAGCTGCTGCAGGAGATCAACGCCGCGCGCAACCTGCCGCGCCAGTGCGGCGGCCAGCCCTACCCCGCTGCCCCGGCGCTGGCCTGGAGCGCGACCCTGGCCGGCGTCGCCGCCAACCACACCCGGGCCATGGCCAACCAGAACTTCTTCGACCATATCGACCGCGATGGCCGCACCCCGGGCGACCGCGCGGAACTGGCCGGCTACCTGTACCGGCAGATCGGCGAGAACATCGCCGCCGGGCGCGATACCGCGCGCAAGGTGGTCGACGGCTGGCTGGCCAGCCCCGGGCACTGCGCCACGCTGATGAACGCGGACTTCCGTGAACTGGGGGCGGCGTATGCGGTGGACCCGAAGAGCGACGCCGGGATCTACTGGACGGGGTTGTTCGGTACGCCACAGTAGAGCGCTTCAGGCGGGCTATTGCCCTGCAGGAACAACTTACTTGTATTGGGGCCGCGCTGCGGCCCATCGCTGGCAAGCCAGCTCCCACAGAAACAGCGCAAGGCTTGAGGTCTGCGCGGCCCCGCGATCTCATGACCTGCGCAGCGCCAGCGCCGTACAACCGAAGCGCCGCCGTACCCACTTGCCCAGGTAACTGGCATCGCCCATGCCCACCTCATCGGCGATCTGCGCCAGGCTGTGGCTGGAGTTGAGCAACCGCCAGCGCGCCTGCTGCAGGCGCAGCTCCTGCCACCAGGCCTTGGCGCTCATGCCATGGCAGGCCTGGAACTGGCGGTCGAGCTGGCGCCGGCTGATCCCCAGCTCCGCCGCCAGCGCCTCCACCGGCAGCCGCGCCGCCAGGTGATGGCGCATCAGCGCCGTGGCCCGTTGCACCTGGCGCCCCTCCCCGGCGCCGGCCTCCAGCGAGCGCAAGGCGTGGCGACTGTCGCGGCTTTCATCCACCAGCATGTCGGCCAGGCCCTTGAGCGCCCGGGCGCGGCCGCTGGCGCGGGCGATCAGCTCCACCGCCAGGTCGATGGCCGCCGTGCCACCGGCGCAGGTGATACGGCTGCCGTCGAAGCAATACAACTGCCCGGTCAGCAGCCGCACACGGGGAAACGCCACGCGAAACTCGGCCTCATGACGCCAGTGCACCACCACCTGATGACCGTCCAACAGGCCACAGGCCGCCAGCAGGAAGGCCGCATTGTCGACGCAGACCAGTTTCAGCCCCGCCTTGGCCGCCTGTTTCAGCAAGGCCCGGTAGCGCGGCGCCAGGGCTGCCGTGGCGCTGGCATTGCGCCCACCGAACAGCACCAGATGGTCGTAGGCGCTCCAGTCGACCTGGGCGGGCGTCGCCTCCACCTGCACCATGGCCCCGCTGCTGGACGGCACAGGCGCCAGGTCGAGGCCGATCACCGTCCAGCGGCAGTAGCGCTGGCGGCTGTAGTCCTCGTCGTCGGCGGAAAAGCGCAGCTTGTCGAGGAAGGCGCCAAAGGGCAGCAAGGCGAATTCCGGCAGCGGCAGGATCAGCAGGCGCAGGTCGGGTGTCATGGTAATGTCCGAATATGACCTTCATTTGTCCGAATACTACCCTGTATTCCCGCAACCCTGCCCTACACTGGCGCCCTCACCACCGACAAGGCATACCCATGGCACTCGACACCTGGCTCATCTACCTGCTCGCCAGCATCGGCCTATCACTGACTCCAGGCCCCAACAGCCTGCTGGCCCTGACCCATGGCGCGCTGTACGGCGCCCGGCGCACACTGTTCACCATCTGCGGCGGGGTGTTCGGTTTCAGCGCCCTGATCGCCCTGACCATGTTCGGCCTGAGCGCCCTGCTGCAGGCCTCGGCCTCGGTGCTGACGGTGCTCAAGTGGGTGGGCGGGGCCTATCTGGTGTGGCTGGGGATCCAGCTGTGGCGCACCCCGGCGCTGCATCTCGAGTTGCCCCGCGGCAGTACCGCGCTGAGCAACGCCGGGCTGTTCCGCCAGGGCTGCCTGTCGGCGCTGGCCAACCCCAAGGTGCTGCTGTTCTATGGCGCGTTCCTGCCGCAATTCATCGACCCGCAGCGCGGCCTGCTGCTGCAGTTCGTGGTGATGGCAGCGACCTTCGCCAGTGTCGAGTGCCTGGTGGAGTACCTGCTGGCGCGCCTGGCATTTCGCATCCGGCCATGGCTGGCCAAGGGTGGCCGGGGGTTCAACCGCGCATGTGGCGGCCTGTTTGCGCTGATCGGCGTGGCCCTGCCGCTGGGACGATAAACACCCGGGATCAGCGCCGGGAAACGATCAGGAACACCACCAGCGCCACCGCCGGCAATCCCGCCCCCAACAGCGCCACCCCATGCCAGCCGAACTGCGCATACACCCCGCTGGCCAGCGCCGAGCCCACGGCGCCGCCGAGGAAGATGCTGGTCATGTACAGCGCATTCAAGCGGCCACGGCTGGCCGGATCCAGCGCGTACACCTCGCGCTGGCCGATGACCAGGTTCATCTGCACGGCAAAATCCAGCAGCACCCCGGTCAGCCCCAGGCCGATCACGCTCATGCCCGCGGCACTCAGGCCGCCGAGCAAGGCCAGCGGCGCCAGGCTCATCGCCAGCAACGAAGCGCGCCGTCCATGTCCGGCATCGGCCAACCGCCCGGCCAAGGGCGCCGCCACCGCGCCCACCGCCCCGACCAGGGCGAACAGCGCGATCTGACTCTGCGACAGGCCATGTTCAGCGGCCAGCGCCAGCGGCACCGCCGTCCAGTACAGGCTGAACGCCGCGAACATCAGCGCCTGGTACAACGCCCGCTGGCGCAACGCCGGATAACGGCGCAACAGCACCAGCAAAGAGGCCATCAACCCGGCATAGTTGGCCTTGTGCTCCGGCACCCGGCGCGGCAGTGTCGACGCCAGCAGCAGGATGATCGCCAGCATCAACCCCGCGGCACCGACGAACACCGCACGCCAGCCGAAATGATCCGCCACCAGGCTTGCCAGTGGACGCGCCAGGAGGATCCCCAGCAGCAACCCACCCATGATGTTGCCGACCACCCTGCCACGCTCGCGCTCCGGCGCCAGATGCGCCGCCAGCGGTATCAGCATCTGCACCGCCACCGAACTGAAGCCGATCAGCAGTGCGTACAGCAGGAACACCTCGCCCTGCCCATGGCCGCTGGTGCCGGCCAGCAACAGGCTGCCGGCGGCCAGCACCGCCGTGGCGACCATCAGCCGGCGGTTCTCCAGCAGGTCGGCCAGCGGCACCAGGAACAACAGGCCCAGGGCGTAGCCGATCTGGGTCAGGGAAACAATCAGGCCGGCCCGCTCGGTGGACAGGCCAACGTCCGGGGCGATCAGGCCGACGATGGGTTGGGCGTAGTAGATGTTGGCGACGATGGCGCCGCAGCAGAAAGCCAGCAACGTCACCAGGGCCCGGCTCAGGCCTGGGACCGCTGGCTGGGCAACGGCGAGGGAGGGATTCATTCGAGGGTACCTCGGCTTGCGAAAGGATGTGCGCGAAGGTTGACGGACATTCGCCCCGGCGAGAATCCATCGCCCGCGCAACAGGCCTTTGCGCGGCACGCAACGCCTCAGTCCGTCAGCAGCCCCTCACAGAAGGCAACGAACGCCATCACCCGTCGCGAACCACGGTGATTGGGCAAGTACAAGGCGTTGATGCTGGCGCTGGCATTGCCCGGACTCACCGTCCAGTCGGCGAACAGCCGTTGCAGGCGCCCGGCCTCGACATCCTCGCGCACCAGCCAGTCGGCCAGCAGCGCCACCCCGCTGCCAGCGATCGCCGCCTCGCGCAGCAGGTCGGCGTTGGCGCTGCGCAGCGGGCCGCTGATATCCAGTTCCAGGCATTGCTCGCCCTGGCTCAGGCGCCAGGGCCGCGCCGACTGGCCGTAACGAAAGCGCAGGCAGGCGTGATCGGCCAGTTGTCGCGGTTCGCCGAGCGGCGGGTGCTGGCGCAGGTACGCCGGGCTTGCCACCAGCCAACGCTCGAAGCGGCCCAGCGGCCGGCACACCAGTTCATCGCCGGGGGCCGGTTCGCCCAGGCGGATGGTCAGGTCGTAGCGCCCGTCGAGCAGGTCGTCGAAGCGGTCGCTGAGGTCGATGTCCAGCTCCAGGGCCGGGTGACGGGCGAGAAACGCCCCCAGGTGCGGGGCAATCACCCGCCGGCCGAACTCCACCGGCAGACACAGGCGCAGCACCCCCACCGGCTCCTCGCCACGGTCGGCGACGCTGGCGTCGGCTTCGGCCAACGCCTCGAGGATCTCGCGGGCGCGCTGGTAGTAGCTGGCACCGGCCTCGGTCAGACTGACCTGGCGGGTGGAGCGGTTGAGCAGGCTGGCCCCGAGCGCCTGTTCGAGGGCATCGACCTGGCGGGTCACCGAAGACGTCGCCACCCCCAGTCGGCGCGCGGCGGCGGAAAAGCCCCCGGTCTCGGCGGTGGCCATGAACACCTTGATCGCCAGCAGCTTGTCCATCGTGGTTTTCCGTGGGGCAAAAGCCGAAACCTTCCTACAATTGCCCCTCTGCAATCAACCTCCCGCGAGCCGTCCCATGCCAGACAACCTGTTCACCGCCCTGCCGCCGCTGGCCCCCGAGGCCGATGAGCAATTCACCGACCTGCTGCGCCGCCCGGGCCTGCGCATCGAACGCATCGTCTCCAGCGGCCAGGCCAGCCCTGAGGGGTTCTGGTACGACCAGGCCGAAGGCGAATGGGTGGTGGTGCTCAGCGGCAGCGCCGGGCTGCGCCTGGAAAACGAGGCGCACACCCGCGTGCTGCGTGCAGGCGACCACCTGGACATCCCGCCCCGCTGCCGCCACCGCGTGGAGTGGACCGAGCCCGGCGTGGCCACGGTGTGGCTGGCCGTGTTCTATCAGGGCTGAACCAGCGCCGCGGTGAGCGGCCTTGCCTGCAGGCGATAGAAACGCCACGGCAGCAGCACCGCCGACACGGCCAGGCCACAGGCGAAGCCCACCCACACACCCACCGGGCCCAGCGCGGAATGGAAGGCCAGCCAGTAGCTCATCGGCAGCGCCAGCAACCAGTAGCTGACCAAGGTCACCCCCACCGGCCAGCGGTAGTCCTGCAGGCCACGCAAGGCGCCCAGCGCGGTGGATTGCAGGCCGTCGGCCACCTGCATCGCCGCGACCACCACGAACATCGGCACGGCGATGGCGATTACCTGCGGGTCGTCGCTCATGGCTTCGGCGATGCGCCGCCCGAACAGCGCCAGCAGCACGGTGGCCACCAGCATCCAGGCGGTGACGCTGGCGAAGGTGGCGCTGCCGATGGCGCGGATGCGCGCCGTCTCACCGCGGCCCTGGGCCTGGCTGATGCGAATGCTCACCGCTGCGGCCATGCCCAGCGGCAGCATGTACAGCAGCGCGCCGATCGACTGCACCACCTGGTTGGCGGCCAGTGCGGCATTACCCAGCCAACCGAGCATCCACGCCGCGATCACCACCGCGCCAGCCTCGGCCAGATAGCCCAGCCCCAGTGGCCAGCCCTCGCCAAGCAGCGTGCGCCAGGACAAGCGCGGCCCCTGTGGCGTCTGGCGATAGCGCGCCAACGACGGCGCCATCCGCCAATAGGCCAGGGCCAGCACCACCGCCAGCGACTCGGCGATCACCCCGGCGATGCCCGCACCCAGCAACCCCAGCGCCGGCAAGCCGAAATGCCCATGGATCAGGCCATAGCTCAGCGGCAGGTTGAACAGCACCGCGCTCATCACCAGCAGTACGGCCACCCAAGGCCGGCCGATGGCCTCCAGCACGTCTTTGAACACCACCGCCAGGCAGTACGGAATCAGGAACACCGCCATGGCCTGCCAGTACGGCGTCAGCAGGGCCACGTCCGGCAGCGGCACGCCCAGCCATTGCACCAGCGGCAACGTGGCCAGCATGGCCAGGCAGCCGAGGATGCCGACCAACAGCCCATAGCCGAGGCCGCCACGCAGCGTGCGCGCCACTTCGCCCGGATCATCGGCGCCGAAGGCGTGGCCGACGCGCACGCTGAGGGTGGCGAGCATGCCGTACAGCCCGGCATGGAAAATCAGCCCGGCACTGCTGGTCAGCGCGACACAGGCCAGCACCAGCGTGCCCAGCGAAGCCAGCAGCACGGTGTCGGTCAGGCTGATCAGCTCGGCCGCCGACAGGCCCAGCACCAGCGGCAGCGCCAGGCGCAGCAGGCCCGGCAGCTCGCCCAGCCAGGCAGTGGGTTTACGCGAAACGAGGGCAGACACGGTGACAATCTCCAATTGACATACGCCGCGTATGCTAATGCCATTTATTGACATACGCAACGTATGCTAATTTGCGCGCATCGCCTTTTTTCATCGGAGCCTCAATGCCCACCCCTCGCCGCAGCCGAGCCGCCATGAGTGCGGACACCACCGAACGGCTGATCGCCGTTGCCCGCCGCCAGTTCGCCGAAAAAGGCTTTGCCGCCGTGGTGATGGACGAGCTGTGCGCTGAAGCCGACCTCACCCGAGGCGCCCTGCACCACCACTTCGGCGGCAAGGCCGGGCTGTTCACCGCCGTGGTGCAACACCTGCTCGACGAGATCAACCAGGCCATCGATGCCCGCTACGCCACCCACGCCGATCCGTGGGAGGGCTATATCGACACCTGCCTGTACTACTACGACCTGCTGCATGAACCAGCACTGCGGCGCATCCTGTTGCAGGATGCCCCCGGCGTGCTCGGCCCGCGCCTGCGCGCGATGGAAGAAGCCAGCTACATCGGCCCCATGGCCCAGGGCCTGGTCGAGCTGCAGCAGGCCGGCAGGTTGCGCGCGTTCGATGCCGTGGCCATGGCCCACCTGCTCAACGGCGCCATGGGCGACAGCGGTATCTGGGTGATTGCCCAGGACGATCCGCAGGCGGCCGCCGAGCGCGTGAAAGGGGCGTTGCGCTGCCTGATGGAAGGGTTGCAGGCCTGAGTTCATTTTGGCGCGTGCCTGCGTGGGAACGGGTGATGAATCGGCTGCTCGACCTGCGACAATCGGTCCCGATTTAAAATGTACTAACTTGTTAATTAGCTTGCTAAGGGATTAAACTGCCGGTATTCCACCTGCGAGATCCCTGGCATGAAAGACTCACCCCGCGCCACTGGCGCCTCAACCTTCATCCTGATCGGCCTGGGCGTTGTCATCGCCCTGCTCGGCCTGCTCCTGGCCGCCGGCGGCGTCAAGCTGGCCGGCCTGGGCGGTTCCTGGTACTTCCTGACCGGCGGCCTGGCCATGGCCCTCGCCGGCCTGCTCATCGCCCGACGCAAGCCCGCTGGCGCCTGGCTGTACGCCTTGTTCCTCGCCGGCACCGCGATCTGGGCAGTGGCCGACAGCGGCCTGGTGTTCTGGCCGCTGTTCTCGCGCCTGTTCATGTTCGCCGCCATCGGCCTGGTGGTCGCGCTGGTTTACCCGCAACTGGTGCGCCGCAAGGCGCGCGGTGCCTATGGCATCGCCGGCGTGCTGGCCGTGGCCCTGGCCATCGCCGCCGGCAACATGTTCGTTGCCCACCCCAGCGTCGCCCCCACCGGCAACGGCCCGGGCCTGACCCCGGTAGAGCCCGGCCAACAGCAGAAGGACTGGGCCCACTACGGCAACACTGAAGGCGGCAGCCGTTTCGCCGCCCTGGACCAGATCAACCGTGGCAACGTCGACAAGCTCAAGGTCGCCTGGACCTACCACACCGGCGACGTCGCCCTCAGCGACGGCAATGGCGCCGAAGACCAGCTCACCCCGCTGCAGGTCGGCGACAAGGTGTTCATCTGCACCCCGCACAACAACCTGATCGCGCTGGACGCCGACACCGGCAAGCAGCTGTGGAAGAACGCCATCAACGCCCAGTCCAAGGTCTGGCAGCGTTGCCGTGGCATGGCCTACTTCGACGCCACCACGCCGATCGCCCAACCGAGCCAGCCGAACAGTTCACCGATCACCCTGGCCAGCGTGCCGGCCGGCGCCAACTGCCAGCGCCGCCTGCTGACCAACACCATCGATGGCCGCCTGATCGCCGTCGACGCCGACACCGGCGCGTTCTGCCAGGGCTTCGGCGACAACGGCCAGGTCGACCTCAAGGCCGGCCTGGGCGATGTCCCGGATTCCTACTACCAGCTGTCCTCGGCACCGCTGATGGCCGGTACCACCGTGGTGGTCGGCGGGCGCGTGGCCGACAACGTGCAGACCGACATGCCCGGCGGCGTCATCCGTGGCTTCGACGTGATCAGCGGGGCCCAGCGCTGGGCCTTCGACCCTGGCAACCCGCAAGACCGCGCCGCCCCCCAGGGCGACGGCACCTACGTGCGCAGCACCCCGAACAGCTGGGCACCGATGTCGTACGATCCGGCGATGAACACCGTGTTCCTGCCGATGGGCTCCTCGTCCACCGATATCTACGGCGTGGAGCGCAACAGGCTCGACCACACCTACGGCGCCTCGGTGCTGGCCCTGGACGCCACTACCGGCAACCAGAAGTGGGTCTACCAGACCGTGCACAACGACCTCTGGGACTTCGACCTGCCGATGCAGCCGAGCCTGATCGATTTCACCAAGGATGACGGCAGCAGCGTGCCAGCCGTGGTGATCGGCACCAAGGCCGGGCAGATCTACGTGCTCGACCGCGCCACCGGCAAGCCACTCACGCAAGTCGATGAAGTGCCGGTCAAGCCAAGCAACATCCCCAACGAGCCGTACTCGCCGACCCAGCCGAAGTCGGTAGGCATGCCGCAGATCGGCGCGCAGACCCTGACCGAGTCGGACATGTGGGGCGCCACGCCCTATGACCAGCTGCTGTGCCGCATCGATTTCAAGAAGATGCGCTACGACGGCCTCTACACCGCGCCCGGCACCGACCTGTCGCTGAGCTTCCCGGGCTCGCTGGGCGGGATGAACTGGGGCAGCATTTCCACCGACCCGGTGCATGGTTTCATCTTCGTCAACGACATGCGCCTGGGCCTGTGGATCCAGATGATCCCGTCGCAGAACAAGGGTGATGCCGCCGCCGGTGGCGAAGCACTGAACACCGGCATGGGCGCGGTGCCGCTCAAGGGCACCCCGTATGCGGTGAACAAGAACCGCTTCCTGTCGGTGGCCGGCATCCCGTGCCAGGCGCCGCCGTTCGGCACCCTGACCGCCATCGACATGAAGACCCGCCAGGTCGCCTGGCAGGTGCCGGTCGGCACCGTCGAGGACACCGGCCCCCTGGGCATCCGCATGCACCTGCCGATCAAGATCGGCCTGCCGACCCTCGGCGGCACCCTGTCCACCCAGGGCGGCCTGGTGTTCATCGCCGGCACCCAGGACTTCTACCTGCGCGCCTACGACAGCAGCAACGGCAGCGAGATCTGGAAAGCCCGCCTGCCGGTCGGCAGCCAGGGCGGCCCGATGACCTATGTGTCGCCCAGGACCGGCAAGCAGTACGTGGTGATCACCGCCGGCGGTGCGCGCCAGTCGACCGACCGCGGTGACTATGTGATGGCGTACGCACTGCCATAAATCGCGTCGCCTGTATCGCCGGCAAGCCGGCTCCCACAGGGTCCGCGCACTCACTGTGGGAGCCGGCTTGCCGGCGATGAGGCCCTTTCAGACCACCCCGAGACTTTGCAATGTCATCCGTTTCACGCCTCACCCCCACCCTGCTTCTTGCCCTTGCCAGCACCACTGCATTCGCCGCCGACAACACCCTGACCGGTGACTGGGGCGGCCTGCGCCGGCAACTCGCGGCAGACGGCATCACCTTCACCGGCGACTACAGCGGCGAGACCGCCTACAACGCCCACGGCGGCCTGCACCGTTCGGCCCGCTATTCGCAGAACCTCAAGCTGGGCGCGCAGTTCGACCTGTCGAAACTGTACGGCCTGGATAACGGCGGCAAGGTCCAGCTGACCATCAACGACCGTCGCGGCAACAGCGCCTCGGAGGACCTGGTGGGCAACCGCCTGCCGATCCAGGAAAACTACGGCGGCCTCTACACCCGCCTCACCGAACTGAGCTACGAGCGCAACCTGTCGCCTGCGCTGAACCTCAAGCTCGGCTACATGGCCATGGGCAACGACCTCGGCGGGCTGGACAGCGGCATCCTGTGCAACTTCATGAACGCCGGCTTCTGCGGCCACCCGCTGAACATGTCCGGCGGCAGCGGCTGGACCAACTACCCCAACGCCCACCTAGGTGCGCGGCTCAAGTACGACCTGGCGCCGGACTGGCAACTGCGCGTGGCGGCGTTCAACGTCGACCCCGAGAGCAACGGCAATTCCAGCCGTGCCTGGCACCTGGGGCCCAAGCACAGTACCGGCACCGTGCTCCCGCTGGAACTGGTGTACAAGCTGCGTGGCGAGCTGCCGGGCGAGTACAAGGTCGGTTACTACTACGACAGCTCAAACGTGCAACGGATCGGCAGCAGCGAGGAAGTCGCCGGTCGCGGTGGCCATTACCTGCTGGTCGACCAGGCCGTGTGGAACGACCCGGCATTACCAGGGCGCAGCCTGCACGCCTTCGGCCAGTACTCGGCCTCGAGCAAGGCCGCCTCGCCATTCACCAAGTGGTACGGTGCCGGCGTGGTGCTGTACCAGCCGTTCGCGGGCCGGCCTCGGGATACCGTGGCGCTGGGTTACGGGCGCGCAGTGCCGAACCCGCGCAGCCGCGACGTACTCGAGGACGCCGCATTCAATGCCGGCCAGCCATTCCCCGATATCGACAGCGCCGAGCAACTGATCGAGCTGAGCTACGGCTACCAGGCCACGCCGTGGCTGAACCTGCGCCCGGACGTGCAGTACATCGTCGAGCCGGGAGCGTTTTCCGGGAAGGACATCGACAACGCGCTGGTGCTCGGCTTGCAGGTCAAGGCGACATTCTGAGCAGCGGGGCCGCCCTGCGGCCCTTTCGCCGGCAAGCCGGCTCCCACACCGACCGCGCAAACCTCAAGCATGAGGGCTGCGCAGCAGGCCCCTACCTGCCCAGCTTTTTCCTCTGCACCAACCACATATTTACTAATTTCCCCGCTGCGTACCCTGTCCCAGTATCTGCGCACTAAAACAACAAAGAGCGGGGAACTGTCATGAGTGCAAGTGCGTCCGTGCTTGCCAGCGTGCAGCACGATCAAGCCGGCTTTCGCCGGGTCCTGGGGCTGGGATCGCTGCTGGCGGTGGCGGTCGGCCTGGTGGTGTCGCAAGGGGTGATGGTGATGATGCTGCAGGGGGTCGGCGCCGCCGGCCTGGGCTTCATCGTGCCCCTGGGGCTGGCCTACCTGCTGGCCCTGAGCTATGCGTTCTCGTTCTCGGAGCTGGCCCTGCTGGTGCCGCGCGCCGGCAGCCTGTCGAGCTACACCGAGGTGGCGCTGGGGCACTTCCCGGCCATCCTCGCGACCTTCTCCGGCTATGTAGTGGTGGCCATGTTCGCGCTGTCGGCCGAGTTGCTGCTGCTCGACCTGATCGTCGGCAAGGTCTACCCCGGGGTGTTCCCGCAGTATTCGGTGGCCTTCGGCGTACTTGCCCTGTTTACCGGCCTCAACCTCATGGGCATCGACATCTTCGCCAAGCTGCAGAGCGCCATGGCCGTGGTCATGGTCATCGTGCTGCTGATCCTCGGGGTTGCCGCGATCAGCGAAGGACATGCCGAGGGTGTCACCACCACCCTGCTGCAGGGCGACTGGAACCCCATGGGCGCCGGGGTGCTGGCCCTGACCGCCATGGCCGTGTGGGGCTTCGTCGGCGCCGAGTTCGTCTGCTCGCTGGTGGAAGAAACCCGCAAGCCCGAGCGCAACATCCCGCGTTCGATGATCATCGGCCTGACCGTGATCTTCGCCACCATCGGCCTGTACGGTCTGGGCGCGCTGTTTTTGGTACCGCGCGAGGCGCTGGGCAGCGATGCCCTGCCCCATTACCTGTTCGCCACCACGGTGTTCGGCAAGACCGGCGAAGTGTTCCTGGTGATCGCCGCGGTCACCGCCACCTGCAGCACCCTCAACACCTCGCTGGCGGCCATCCCGCGCATGCTCTACGGCATGGCCTGCAATGGCCAGGCGTTCCCCCAGTTCAAGCAGCTCAGCCCGCGCGCCCGCACACCGTGGGTCGCGGTGCTGTTCGTGGCGGCGATCACCGGGCTGCCGATCCTGCTGATGGGCCAGGACGCGGCGGCGATCAACCTGTTGCTGCTGGCCGCCGCGCTGGCCTGGCTGCTGGCCTACATCATCGTGCACCTGGACGTGATCGCCCTGCGCCGTCGCTACCCGCACCTGGCGCGACCGTTCCGCACACCGTTCTATCCGTTGCCGCAGCTGTTCGGCATCGGCGGCATGCTGTATGCGATCTGGAACGCATCGCCCAGCCCCGAGATGAGCCTGAAGATCTACGGCACCGCCGGGCTGGTGCTGGCGGTGGTTTCACTGATCGCAATCGTGTGGATCAAAGCGGTGATGAAGAAGCCGTTGTTCAGGCCCGAGCCCTTGCGGCACTGACCGACCATCAAGCCGATGCGCCGCGCCTGGCCCGGTAACTGCCCGGGCTCTGCCCGGTCCACTTCTTGAATGCCCGGTGAAACGCGCTGGGCTCCTGGAAGCCGGTGTGCTCGGCGATCTCGGCGATGCTCAGGTGGCCTTCGCGCAACAGCTCGAAGGCCATTGCCCGGCGTACCTCGTCCTTGATCTGCTGGTAGGAGCGCCCTTCGCGCTCCAGCTGGCGGCGAAAGCTGCTGGCGCTGAGCTTCTGCCGTGCGGCCATGGCATCGAGCGTCGGCCACTGCCCGTAATGCAGGGCGCGCAAATGCCGATAGACCTCCGCCACCCGGCCATTCTGGTTGCGAAAGCGGATCACCAGCCCCTGCGGCGCGCTGCGCAGGAAGCCCTTCAGCGCCGCCAGGTCCTGGACCACCGGCAGGCGCAGCCAGGCGCTGTCGAACTCCACCTCGGTGCGCCCGCTGCCCAGGCGCAGGTCCGGCCCCCAGAGCAACGCGTCATCCTCCTGCGCCGGGCGCGCCAGGGCCAGCTCGGTACGGTCGATGGCGATGCGCCGGCCGGCCAGCCAGCACAGCAGGCCGATCACCAGCACCAGGTAGGTTTCCTCGGCGTAGACCCGGGTCAGCGGGTCGGCGATGGTCGACTGCACGCTGATCACGGTGCGCGCGCCACGCACCGTGACAGTGCCGTTCAAATCGCGCAGGAACAGGGCGAAACTGCCCAGGCACTGGCGCAGCGCCTTGCCCAGGGTCGGTTCCTGGATCAACCCGCGGCAGATCAGGGCGAAGCTGCCCAGGGGCATGCCGTGGCTGTCGAGCTGGAAGAACTCATCGTGCAGCTCGTCGATCAGCGCCAGCCACAGCTGGGCGAAGGCCTTGGCCGGCACCCGCGCCAGCGGCTGGGCCAGTACCTGTGGGTCGATGCCCACCGCCCGCAGATGGGCGTCGCGCGCCTGGGGCCGGTCGCGCAGGGCGTGGACCATGGCATTGAGGAAGTACACCGCGACCGTGTCGCTATCGCGCATGGCAGAAGTCCGCTGTCTATGCTGAGTGGCAAAAAATGCCAGGTTGTCTGAACAGATCCGGCATAGGCCGCCCGCAGGCCTTTGCCTAGACTCGATCCACCCCCGCAGGGTGTGGGCGCCATTCTCGCAGAGCCTCCCGCGCCCCGCCACGCCTTCGAATACGGAGCCCCCATGAGCAGCACAGAAATCTTCGTCGTCAGTGCGGTACGTTCGGCCATCGGCAGCTTCGGCGGTTCGCTCAAGGACCTGCCGCTGGCCGACCTCGCCACCCAGGTCACCCGCGCCGCCATCGAGCGCTCGGGCGTCGCCGCCGAGCAGATCGGCCACGTGGTGATGGGCAACGTGATCCCCACCGAACCACGCGATGCCTACCTGGGCCGGGTCGCGGCAATGAACGCCGGCATCCCCAAGGAAACCCCGGCGTTCAGCGTCAACCGCCTGTGTGGCTCGGGTCTGCAGGCCATCGTCTCGGCCGCCCAGGGCCTGCTGCTGGGTGACAGCGACATCGCCCTGGCCGCCGGCGCCGAAGCCATGAGCCGCGGCCCCTACCTGCTGCCGCAAGCACGCTGGGGCGCACGCATGGGCGACCTGCAGGGCATCGACTACATGGTCGGCATTCTTCAGGACCCGTTCGAGCACTTCCACATGGGCATCACCGCCGAGAACGTCGCGGCAGCCCATGGCATCAGCCGCGAGATGCAGGATGAGGTCGCCCTGACCAGCCAGCATCGCGCCGCCCGCGCCATCGCCGAAGGCCGCTTCGACGGCCAGATCGTGCCGATCGAGATCAAGACCCGCAAAGGCAGCGTACAGTTCGCCGTGGACGAGAACGTGCGCACCGATGCCAGCGCCGAACAGCTGGCCGGCATGAAGCCGGTGTTCAAGAAGGACGGCACGGTCACCGCCGGCAACGCCAGCAGCATCAACGACGGCGCCGCCGGCCTGGTCCTGGCCACCGGCGACGCCGTGCGCCGCCAGGGCCTCAAGCCGCTGGCGCGGATCGTCGCCTACGCCCACGCCGGCGTGGAGCCGGCGCTGATGGGCCTGGGCCCGATCCCGGCGACGCAGAAGGTGCTGGAGAAAGCCGGGCTGAAGGTCAGCGACCTGGACGTGATCGAGTCCAACGAAGCCTTCGCCTCCCAGGCCTGCGCCGTGGCCCGCGCCCTGGGCTTCGACCCGGAAAAGGTCAACCCCAACGGCTCGGGCATTTCCCTCGGCCACCCGGTCGGCGCCACCGGCGCGATCATCGCCACCAAGGCCATCCATGAACTGCACCGCGTCCAGGGTCGCTACGCCCTGGCCACCATGTGCATCGGTGGCGGTCAAGGCATCGCCATCGTCTTCGAACGCGTTTGACAGGAGTCAGCAGCATGAACATCGAACAGATCGCCGTGATCGGCGCCGGCACCATGGGCAACGGTATTGCCCAGGTGTGCGCGCTGGCCGGCTACCAGGTCCTGCTGGTGGACGTTTCCGACGCCGCGCTGGAGCGTGGCGTGGCGACCCTGGGCAAGAACCTCGAGCGCCAGGTCGGCAAGGGCACCATCGACGCCGACAAGGCCAGCGCGGCCAAGGCGCGCATTCGCACCAGCACCGATTACGCCCAGCTGGCCAGCGCGCAACTGGTGATCGAGGCGGCCACCGAAAACCTGGCCCTCAAGCAGCGCATCCTGCAGCAGGTGGCGGCCAACGTCGGCGCCGAGTGCCTGATCGCCACCAACACCTCGTCGCTGTCGGTGACCCAACTGGCGGCCAGCATCGAGCAGCCGCAGCGCTTCATCGGCGTGCACTTCTTCAACCCGGTGCCGATGATGGCGCTGGTCGAGATCATCCGTGGCCTGCAGACCAGCGACGCGACCTATGCCCAGGCATTGCTGGTCACCGAACGGCTCGGCAAGACCCCGATCACCGCCGGCAACCGCCCGGGCTTCGTGGTCAACCGCATCCTGGTGCCGATGATCAACGAAGCGATCTTCGTGTTCCAGGAAGGCCTGGCCAGCGCCGAAGACATCGACACCGGCATGCGCCTGGGCTGCAACCAGCCGATCGGCCCGCTGGCCCTGGCCGACCTGGTGGGCCTGGACACGCTGCTGGCGATCATGGAGGCCTTCCACGAAGGCTTCAACGACAGCAAGTACCGCCCCGCGCCGCTGCTCAAGGAGATGGTTGCGGCCGGCTACCTGGGGCGCAAGAGCGGCCGCGGCTTCTTCACCTACTAGAGGAACCGCGCCATGGCCCCGGTCACTGCGGCGCTGCGCTGCGCCAATTTCGAGGAGCGGCGCGACCGGGCCATGGCCCTGTTCGCCGAAAAAGGCTTCGGCCAGGTCAGCATGCGTGAGCTGGCGGCGCACGTGGGCTTGACCGCAGGCTCGCTGTACCACCACTTCCCCAGCAAGCAGGACCTTTTGTACGACCTTATCGAGGAGTTGTACGAGGAGCTGCAGGCCACGCTCGACCAGGGCCGCCGGGCGCGGGCCCAGGGCAAGCCGGTGCTGGCCTGCCTGATCGCCGCGCACTGGCAGTTGCACGGCGAGCGGCCGTTGCAGTTTCGCCTGGCCGAGCGCGACTTCTGCTGCCTGAGCGAGGACCAGCAGGCACGCCTTGCGGGTTTGCGCGAACGCTACGAAACCGGGCTGCTGCGCCTGATTGCGCCGCAGGCGCGGTTGGCCGGGGAAACCCTGGCAGCCACCGGGCATGTGCTGGCGACGCTACTTAACCAGTTGCCCGGGATGTTGCGCGGCAAGGGCCTGGGTGAAGCCGAGGGGGTTGGGTTGATGGAGGGTCTGGTGGTGGGCGCCATGGAAAGGACGCTTGGATAGTGTTGTGATCACCCAGGCGACCGCTGCCCAAGCCGCCTACAGACTGACCCCCAACGCCCGGCGCAGCTGCTCGCCACGGGTATCGTCCGCCGCGCTGACCAGGGCAAAGTTGTAATCGCCATGGGACCAGTAGCGAGCCTCCAGCTGGCCATCAGTGCGCTGGCCGGTAGGCATGCGCTCGAAATGCTCGCCGGGAGAACGCAGGAACAGGCTGATGCGCTGCCCCTGGCGATCCTCGAACACCAGCAACGCCGCGGGCCCCGCCTCGTTGCTCAACAGGCGCGCCCCCACTGGCTGGAAACCATAGCCCGCCAGGTCCGGCAGGCGGCCGACGCGGTTGAAGTGCGTGCCCAGCCAGGCCTGCAGGCGTGCCGGGTCGCGAGCCTCGATGTCCAGCGCGCTGGCCTCGGCGAACAGCCTGTGCGCCTGCACCGCGTCGGCCATGGGCAGCATGCCGGCGAACAGCGTCGCCTCGCGCGCCTGCCAGCCGCCAAGCCCGCCCAGGCCTACCGCCAGCATCAGCACCGCCGCAGCTGCCAGGCGGCGCTGCCGGCGTTGGCGCAGGCGGCGACGCAGCGGCGCCAGGTCAAGGTGCGGGTCGCTCGGCCGCTCGCCAAAGCCGGCCAGGGCCGCCCGCAGGCGCCGGGCATCGGCACGCCAGGCCTCGATGCGCACGGCCTCCTGCGGATTGGCGGCCAGCCAGGCCTCCACCTCGGCCCGGCGCGCCGGCTCCAGGCGCTCGTCGACATAGGCGTGCAACTCGTGCTCGGTGGGGATCAGGCGTGTCATTTGAGTCTCCGCAGGGCCGGGGGCGCAGGGTTGCCCTCGGTCAGTTCACGCAGGGCGGCACGGGCACGCGACAGGCGCGACATCACTGTGCCGATGGGGATGCCAAGCGTCTCGGCCGCCTCCTTGTAGCTCAAGCCCTCGACACTGACCAGCAACAGCAATGCCCGCTGCTCGGGCGACAAGCGGGCGAACGCCTGCAGGTCGGCCTGGGCCAGCACGATGCTCTCGATCTCGCCGCCCGCCGGCTCCTCGGCCTGGCCCCGGCCGAACCAGGCCAGCCAGCGCGCATGCAGGCGCTCGCGGCGCTTGCCGTCGAGGAACAGCCGGTAAAGGATGGTGAACAGCCAAGGGCGCAGGCTGTCGGCATCACGCTGCTGGCCACGACGGCTCAAGGCGCGCTCGACCGTGGCCTGGACCAGGTCGTCGGCGGTGCCGGGCTCACGGGTCAGCCACAGGGCGAAGCGGCGCAGGCGCTGCAGCAGCTCACGCCATTGTTGGTCGTCCAGGTCATGCATGGTCGGGTTCCGGGGCCCTGCGGGCTGTCAGTGTACAAGGCAGACGCGCGGGCACGGAATCTATTCCCCCGCCGGGAATAAATCGTTAGCCCCTGCGTCGTACCGGCTCATTCCACCTGACCGGACCGTTCCCATGACTACTCCCCTGCACGGCCCCGCCAAGGCCCTGCGCCTGGCCGCCATCGCTGCCACGCTGGCCGCCCTGGGCGCAGGCTTCGCCTACACCGCCGGCTGGATCGGCGCGCCAAGGCTGACGCCGCAGCGCATCATCGACACCTTCGAAGCCCAGGCCGGCCACCACCCCGGCTACCGGAAGAACCATGCCAAGGGCCTGTGTGTCAGCGGTTACTTCCAGGCCAGCGGCCAGGCCGCCTCGCTGTCCAGCGCCCGGGTGTTCAGCCAGCAGAAAGTGCCGGTGATCGGCCGCTTCGCCATCGGCGGCGCCAATCCGTTCGCGCCGGACACCGCCATACCGGTGCGCAGCCTGGCGCTGCAGTTGACCAGCGACGACGGCCAGGTCTGGCGCACCGGCATGAACAACCCGCCGGTGCTGGCCGTAAGCACGGTCGAAGGCTTCTATGAACAGGTCCTGGCCGGCGCCCCCGACCCGGCCACCGGCAAACCCGACCCTGCCAGGCTGCAAGCCTTCTTCGCCGCCCACCCGGAGAGCGCGGCGTTTCGCCAATGGGCGGCCAGCTACAAGCCCAGCGACAGTTTCGCCAGCACCGCCTACAACAGCATCAACGCCTTCCGCCTGATCGATGCCAACGGCCAGGCGCACCCGGTGCGCTGGGCACTGGAGCCGCAGGCGCCCTACGCCGCCTTGCCTGCCCAGGTCGACGACAAGCAGTTCCTGCAACACGACCTGCAGCAACGCCTGGCGCAGGGCCCGCTGCGCTGGACCCTGCGCCTGACCCTGGCCGAACCCGGCGACCCGGTGGACGACCCTGCCCGGCCCTGGCCCGCCGAACGCCGCAGCCTGGATGCCGGCACCCTGGTCCTGGAGCAGGTCGACGGCCCCGAGCAAGGCGCCTGCCGCGACCTGAACTTCGACCCGCTGATCCTGCCCCACGGCATCGAACCCTCCGCCGACCCGATCCTCGCCGCCCGCTCGGCCGCCTATTCGGTGTCGTTCAACCGCCGCAGCCACGAGTCGCTGACCGAAGGAGCCCGCCCATGAGCGCCACTGCCTTTCACCCCCTGGCCCGGCTGCTGCACTGGCTTATGGCCGTGCTGATCCTGGCCATGCTGTTCATCGGCGTGAGCATGGTCGCCGACCTGTCGCCCCGCCACCCTTGGCTGGTCGAGCTGCACAAGGCCACCGGCCTGGCCCTGCTGGTGCTGGTGATCCTGCGCATTATCCTGCGCCTGAGCCTGGCGCACCCGCCGCTGCCTCGCGACCTACCTGCCCTGCAGCGCCTGGCCGCCGGCGCCTCGCACCTGCTGTTGTATGGGCTGATGCTGGCCATGCCGCTGCTCGGCTGGGCGATGCTCTCGGCAGGCGGCTACCCCCGCCCGCTGCAACTGCCCGCCATCGCCCCTCACGACCTGCAGCTCTACGCCGTGCTGCGTCAGGCTCATGGCTGGGCCGGCTACCTGCTGTTCGCCACGGTGCTGGTGCACCTGGGCGCAGCCTTGGTGCATGGCCTGGTGCGTCGCGACGGCGTCTTGCGTAGCATGTGGCCAGGCCCGTTGCGTCGCGGTGAGTGAGCACTGCCAGGGCTCGACAAATGTAAATAATAATTACTAACATCGACGCTCATTTCGTCGAACTGCCCTGGACTGCCTTATGAACGTTGCAAAGGACCCTGCCACGCTTGCCCCGGTGAGCAGCCCGCCCAGCACCCTGGACCTGCGCCCGCTGATGCTGGCCAACATGGCCTGCACCATGTCGATGATGGCTTTCGTCGCCCTGATCGGCCCGATCGCCCGCTTGCTGGGCATGGCCACCTGGCAGGCCGGTGCGGCGGTGACGGTGGCCGGCGTGGTCTGGGTGCTGCTCGCCCGGCCCTGGGGGCGCCTGGCCGATCGGCTTGGCCGGCGCCGGGTACTGCTGCTGGGCAGCGGCGGCTTCACCCTGGCCTATTGGGTGCTGTGCCTGTTCATCGACGGTGCGTTGCGCTGGCTGCCGGGCGCGACCCTGGCCTTCTTCGGCCTGATGCTGGCGCGGGGCATGATCGGCGCCTTCTATGCCGCGCTGCCGGTGGGCGGCAACGCGCTGATCGCCGATCACGTCGAGCCGCAACGCCGGGCGCGGGCCATGGCCTCGCTGGGTGCGGCCAACGCGGTCGGCCTGGTGCTGGGCCCGGCCCTGGCCGCGCTGCTGTCGCGCTACAGCCTGAGCATGCCGTTCTATGTGCTCTCGCTGCTGCCGGCCACGGCGTTCGTCGTGCTGCTGTTCAAACTCAAGCCACAGCCGTTGGCCCAGACCCATGCGCCCAACCCGGTGCGACTGTCCGACCCGCGCCTGCGCAGGCCTCTGCTGGTGGCCTTCAGCGCCATGCTGAGCATCACCGTGTCGCAGATCGCCGTCGGTTTCTTCGCCCTCGACCGCCTGCAGCTCGAGGCCGGCGCCGCCGCCCAGGCCGCGGGCATCGCCTTGACCAGCGTGGGCGTGGCGCTGATGCTGGCCCAGGTGTTCCTGCGCCAGTTGGAATGGCCACCTCTGAAGATGATCAAGGTCGGCGCCTGCGTATCCGGGCTTGGTTTCGCCGCCGCGGCCCTGGCCACCAGCGCGCCGTGGCTGTGGGGCGCGTTCTTCGTCGCCGCGTTCGGCATGGGCTTCGTGTTCCCGGCCTTCTCGGCCCTGGCGGCCAATGCCATGCACGCCAGCGAACAGGGCGCGACGGCCGGCTCGATCGGCGCCGCCCAAGGCATGGGCGCGGTAATCGGACCGCTGGCCGGCGCCCTGGTCTACGCCCTTGATCCGCGCCTGCCGTTCCTGGCCGTGGGCGCCCTGCTGCTGCTGGTCGGGCTGTGGCCGGCAGCGTCTGACCAGCGCCACTGATGCGCACAGCGCGCAAGCGTGCAGAGTGTGTTTTAATGCCTCGCCCATTATTTTTGACACCTCTGCAAACAAGGCGGCTATGGACACGGGGACACGACTCAAACTGGTGCGTGAACGCAACAACCTCTCCCAACGGGAGCTGGCCCGCCGCAGCGGCCTGACCAACTCGACCATCTCGCAGATCGAGCAGAACCGGGTCAGCCCTTCGGTCAGCTCCCTGAAGAAACTGCTCGAAGGGATCCCCATGTCCCTGGCCGAGTTCTTCAGTTTCGATGAGCCTGTGCGCGAGGAGCGCTATGTGTTCCGTGGCGGCGAACAGCCCGACCTGGGCCGCAACGGCCTGCGCATGCTGCTGGTCGGCGCCAGCGTCGAAGGCCGGCAGATGCGCATGCTGCGTGAGCTGTACGCACCGGGCGCCGACTCCGGCGAGCCGATCGTGCATGCCGAAGGCGAAGAATGCGGCCTGGTCACCCGTGGCACCCTGGAACTGTGGGTCGATGGTCAGGTGAGCATTCTCAATGCCGGCGATGGCTACTACATCCCCACCACCCTGCCCCACAGCTTCAAGAACATCGGCCCCGACGAGGCCGAGATCATCAGCGCCAACACCCCGGCGAACTTCTGATTCGCCAAAAGGGTTTCAGCGCCTGTGAGATCGAGCGCCGCCCGCGCGGCGCATCGCTGGCAAGCCAGCTCCCACATCTGTTTCGGGCCAATCTGTCCTGTGAAGTCGTCGCTGTCCGCCTTGGTGCAGGTCTTGAGACTGGTAGAGCGGCAGTCATGCCCACGCTGAAACCGCGTCGTACCGACAAGGCGTACAGCCGCGGCGGCGCAGACATAACTGGCCCGAAATAAATGTGGGAGCTGGCTTGCCAGCGATGCGCCGCGCGGGCGGCGCTCGATCTCACAAGCGCTACAACCCTGACGACATACACCTGACAGCCATCAGTCAATAGCACCCAAGTCCTTTAAAAGCGCTGCCTGCAAGAACGTGGCTGTACTTCATGCCTGCCTGACCAAGGCCTGCTCGACGAAATCCAGGCGGTCCTGGCCGAAGAACATCTGCCCGTCGACAAAGCACGTCGGCGCCCCGAACAAACCGCGCTCGACCGCCTCCTCGGTGGCTTTGCGCAAGGCGTCCTTGACCTCGGGCCGGGCGGCCAGTTCATGGAACATCTCGGCCTCGAAGCCGCCGGCGGCCAGGGTTTCATCCAGTACCGCGGGATCTGCCAGATTAAGCCCGTGCACGAACAGCCCTTCGAACAACACCTTCAACAGCGCCTCGAAACGCTCTTCGGCAAACAACTGGACGCCGATCAGCCCGCGCATCAGGTTCAGGGTATTGACCGGGAACCCCGGCGGCAGGGTCAGCGGCACGCCATAGCGATCGGCATAGCGCTTGAGGTCGATGCGCATATAGCGCCCCTTGGCCGGTACCATCACCGGCGAGGCATTGCCGGTGGCCTGGAACACCCCACCCAATAGAATCGGCTTGTACACCAACCGCGCCCCATGACGGGCGCACAGGGCGGGTAGCTGGGTGAAAGCCAGGTAGGTGGCCGGGCTGCCCAGGTCCAGGAAGAACTCGACGGTCTTGCTCATGATTCAATCCTTGTATGAGGGTGGGATTTACCAGCGCTCCATCCACGGGCGCAGGTCCAGCTCGAAGGTCCAGGCATCACGCGGTTGCGCATGCAGGAACCAGTAACTGTCGGCGATGTGCGCAGGATCGAGGATGCCGTCCTGGTCCTTGAGCGCGTAGCGTTCAGGGAAGCTGTCGCGGATGAAGGCGGTGTCGATGGCACCATCGACCACCACATGGCCGACATGGATGTTCCTTGGCCCCAGTTCCCGCGCCATGCTCTGGGCCAGGGCGCGCAGGCCATGCTTGGCGCCGGCGAAGGCGGCGAAACCGGCCGCGCCGCGGGTGCCAGCGGTGGCACCGGTAAAGAGGATGGTGCCGCGCTCTCGGGTGACCATGCGCCGGGCGACCGCCTGGGCGGTGAGAAAGCCGGCGAAGCAGGCCATTTCCCAGATCTTGAAGTACTTGCGCGGGGTTTCCTCGAGGATGCTGCACGGCACATTGGCACCGATGTTGAAGACGAACGCCTCGATCGGGCCGATATCGCGCTCGATGGTCTCCACCAGCTCGGCGACCTCCTCTTCCTTGCGCGCATCCGAGCCAAAGCCATGGGCCTGGCCGCCCTCGGCGCGAATCTCGGCGAGCAGCGGCTGCAGCTTCTGCGCCTCGCGCCGGGTCACGCAGGCGATGTAGCCCTCGCGGGCGAAACGCTTGGCAATCTCGCCGCCGGTGGCATCACCCGCGCCGATCACCAACACGACCTTTTGTTGTTCTGCCATGGACCGCTCCATTGATGAATGATCGTTTAGTAAACGAACGCTATGCTACGATCAGCTCATCGTCAAGCCCACACCACGAGGTTGCGCGCATGCGCTACGCCACCGACCACAAGCAACAGACCCGCGAAAAACTGCTGTCCAGCAGCGGCGCCCTGGCCAAGCGCGGCGGTTTCGCCGCCACTGGCGTGGCCGGGCTGATGAAGGCCATCGGCCTGACCGGCGGCGCCTTCTACAACCACTTCCCGTCCAAGGACGACCTGTTCAGCGAGATCGTCCGCCGCGAGCTGGCCAACAGCCCGCTGGCGCGCCTGGTCGAACGTGGCACCGACCGTGCGCGGCTCAAGCGCCTGCTCGACCAGTACCTGAGCCTGGCGCACCTGCACAATGCCGAAGGCGGCTGCCCGTTGCCGCCACTGGGGGTGGAGATCGCCCGCGCCGAACGGCCGGTGCGCGAACAGGCCGAAAACTGGCTGCTGGAATTGCACCAGGCCTGGAGCGAAACCCTGGATGATCCCGATCTGGCCTGGGCCTTGCTCAGCCAGTGTGTCGGCGCGCTGGTGGTGGGTCGCATGCTGGCCAGCGAACCGGTACAGACACAGGTGCTGGACGCCAGCCGCAAGCTGGTCGAGCAGGTCTTCGATGAAGTTCGCTAGCACGCTGCTGGGGTTGCTGATGACCCTGCCCGCCTTCGCCCAGGACAGCTGCCCGACCGGGCAGTACCAGGTCTGCCTGGTGGTGTGCTTCTGCGCGCCCATCGACCCCAACCAAGGAGGCCAGGTGCTGCAGGATGTCGAGCGCATGGCCACCGGCAGCCTGGTGTTCGCCCTGCGCCAGGCCCGCGACGAAGCCACTGCCAACGGCACGCAGCCGATTCCCCTGCATATCCGCGCCCAGCTCGAACCCTGGTACGACTTCGCCGTGCTCGACGCGGCACGTTACCGGGTCGGCAACGAACAGCAGATCAGCGCCGCCAATGCGCTACTGCAGAACCCGGACGTCAACGCCGTGACCCTGATCGACACGGTCATCTTCCGCCGCCCCGGCGATGCCGAGGACAACGTGGCGTTGTGGGCCCATGAGCTCAAACACGTGCAGCAGTATCAGGAGCTGGGCGTCGAGGGCTTCGCCCAGCAGTACACCCGTGACTACCAGGCGCTGGAGGGCCCCGCCTACGAGATTGAGGCCAAGGTGGCCAAGGCATTGCGTGAAAAGGCCGCTGGCGGGCCGCGCTGACTGCGCAATTCTGATGGGTGCCCATGCGTCATGATTGATGATGGCACCCGACATATCATTGCCCGTGATAATAACCTTCGCTCCATTTGATTCGTGCGTCACGCGCAAGACACTCAAACTCCGCCCACTACTAATATCTCGGCGGAGTTCTCCATGGATCACTCACTCAAACCCTTGCGCTTCCCCCTCGCTGCCCTGGCAGTGGTGGTGCTCAGCGCTTGTGGTCGCACCCCCGACGCCGTGCAGGCTCCCGCCGCGCCCAAAGTCAGCGTAGCCAAGGTGATCGAACAGCCGATCAACGAATGGGACGAGTTCACCGGCCGCCTCGAAGCACCGGAAACCGTCGAGGTACGCCCACGGGTGTCCGGCCAGGTCGACCTGGTGGCCTTCACCGAAGGCGCCCAGGTGAAGAAAGGCGACCTGCTGTTCCAGATCGACCCGCGCCCGTTCCAGGCTGAAGTCCGCCGCCTCGAAGCCCAGCTGCAACAAGCCAAGGCCACCGCCATCCGCAGCGCCAACGAAGCCCGCCGTGGCGAGCGCCTGCGTGACAGCAACGCCATCTCCGCGGAACTGGCCGAGTCGCGCACCAGCGCCGCCGCCGAAGCCCGCGCCGGGGTCGACGCAATCCAGGCCCAGCTCGACCTGGCCCGCCTGAACCTGAGCTTCACCCGCGTCACCGCGCCGATCAGCGGCCGGGTCAGCCGCGCCCAGTTCACCGCCGGCAACATCGTCACGGCCGACGTCACCCCGCTGACCAGCGTGGTCTCCACCGACAAGGTCTACGCCTACTTCGACGCCGACGAGCGCGTGTACCTCAAGTACAGCCAGCTGGCCCGCGACGGCCAGCGCGGCCAGAGCACCCCGGTGTACCTGGGCCTGACCAACGAGACCGGCAACCCGCACCTGGGCCAGATGAACTTCGTCGACAACCAGGTCAACCCGCGCACCGGCACCATCCGTGGCCGCGCCGTGTTCGACAACCGTGACGGCCAGTTCACCCCCGGCCTGTACGCGCGCCTGAAGCTGGTCGGCAGCGCCCAGTACGACGCTGTGCTGATCAACGACGAAGCGGTCGGCACCGACCTTGGCAAGAAGTTCGTGCTGGTCATGGACAAGGACAACAAGGCCGCCTACCGCGCCGTGGAACTGGGGCCCAAGCTCGAAGGCCTGCGTATCGTGCGCAGCGGCCTGGGCAAGGACGACCGCATCGTGGTCAAGGGCCTGCAGCGCGTGCGCCCTGGCTCGCCGGTCACCCCGGAGGAAACGCCGATGGCCAGCGAGCAGACCCTCGCCGCCCTCGCCCAGCAGCGTCAGGCCCTGGAAGCCAGCAACCCGGCACCGAAGGTTGCCGGCGCCAATGTCAAAGTCGCCAGCGCCCAAGCGCCGCGCGGTTAAGGGACAATACCGATGAACTTTTCGAAATTCTTCATTACCCGGCCGATCTTCGCCGCGGTGCTGTCGCTGGTGCTGCTGATCGCGGGTTCGATCTCGCTGTTCCAGCTGCCGATCAGCGAATACCCCGAAGTGGTGCCGCCCACCGTGGTGGTGCGCGCCAACTTCCCCGGCGCCAACCCCAAGGTGATCGGCGAGACCGTCGCCGCGCCGCTTGAGCAAGCCATCACCGGTGTCGAGAACATGCTGTACATGTCCTCGCAATCCACCGCCGACGGCAAGCTGACCCTGACCATCACCTTCGCCCTGGGCACCGACCTGGACAACGCCCAGGTGCAGGTGCAGAACCGCGTCACCCGCACCCAGCCCAAGCTGCCGGAAGAAGTGACCCGTATCGGTATCACCGTCGACAAGGCCTCGCCCGACCTGACCATGGTCGTGCACCTGACCTCGCCGGACAACCGCTACGACATGCTCTACCTGTCCAACTACGCCATCCTCAACATCAAGGATGAGCTGGCGCGCCTGGGCGGCGTGGGCGACGTGCAGCTGTTCGGCATGGGCGACTACTCGCTGCGCGTGTGGCTCGATCCGAACAAGACCGCCTCGCGCAACCTGACCGCCAGCGACGTGGTGGCCGCCATTCGCGAGCAGAACCGCCAGGTCGCCGCCGGCCAGCTCGGCGCCCCGCCCGCCCCCGGTTCGACCAGCTTCCAGCTGTCGATCAACACCCAGGGCCGCTTGGTCAACGAGGAAGAGTTCGAGAACATCATCATCCGTGCCGGTGCCAACGGCGAGATCACCCGCCTGAAGGACATCGCCCGGGTCGAACTCGGCTCCAGCCAGTACGCCCTGCGCTCGCTGCTGAACAACCAGCCGGCCGTGGCCATCCCGATCTTCCAGCGCCCGGGCTCCAACGCCATCGAGATCTCCGACGAAGTGCGGGCAAAGATGGCCGAGCTGAAGAAGGACTTCCCCGAAGGCATGGACTACAGCATCGTCTATGACCCGACCGTGTTCGTCCGTGGTTCCATCGAGGCGGTGGTGCACACCCTGTTCGAAGCGCTGGTGCTGGTGGTGCTGGTCGTCATCCTGTTCCTGCAGACCTGGCGCGCCTCGATCATCCCGCTGCTGGCCGTGCCGGTGTCGCTGATCGGTACCTTTGCGGTCATGCACCTGTTCGGTTTCTCGCTCAACGCGCTATCGCTTTTCGGCCTGGTGCTGGCCATCGGTATCGTCGTGGACGACGCCATCGTCGTGGTGGAAAACGTCGAACGCAACATCGGGCTGGGCCTGAAACCGCTGGAAGCCACGCAAAAGGCCATGAGCGAAGTGACCGGGCCGATCATCGCCACGGCACTGGTGCTGTGCGCCGTGTTCGTGCCGGCGGCGTTCATCTCGGGCCTTACCGGGCAGTTCTACAAACAGTTCGCCCTGACCATCGCCATCTCCACCGTGATCTCGGCGTTCAACTCACTGACCCTGTCGCCGGCCCTGGCCGCCGTGCTGCTCAAGGACCACCACGCGCCCAAGGACCGTTTCTCGCGGTTCCTGGAAAAACTGCTGGGCAGCTGGCTGTTCGCACCGTTCAACCGCTTCTTCGACCGCGCCAGCCATGGCTACGTCGGTGGCGTGCGCCGGGTCATCCGTTCCAGTGGTATCGCCCTGTTCGTGTATGCCGGCCTGATGGGCCTGACCTACCTGGGCTTCTCGTCCACCCCGACCGGCTTCGTGCCGTCCCAGGACAAGCAGTATCTGGTGGCCTTCGCCCAGTTGCCTGACGCCGCCAGCCTCGACCGCACCGAGGCGGTGATCAAGAAGATGAGCGAGATCGCCCTCAAGCAGCCAGGCGTGGCCGACTCGGTGGCCTTCCCGGGCCTGTCGATCAACGGTTTCACCAACAGCCCGAACAGCGGCATCGTGTTCACCCCGCTCAAGCCGTTCGACGAGCGCAAGGACCCGAGCCAGTCGGCGGCAGCCATCGCGGCAGCCCTGAACGCCCAGTTCGCCGATATCCAGGACGCCTACATCGCGATCTTCCCGCCTCCGCCGGTACAAGGCCTGGGCACCATCGGCGGCTTCCGCCTGCAGATCGAGGACCGCGGCAACCTGGGCTACGAAGCGCTGTACAAGGAAACCCAGAACATCATCGCCAAGAGCCACAACGTGCCGGAACTGGCGGGCCTGTTCACCAGCTACCAGGTCAACGTGCCGCAGGTCGATGCCGCCATCGACCGGGAAAAGGCCAAGACCCATGGCGCGGCGATCAACGACATCTTCGACACCCTGCAGGTCTACCTGGGCTCGCTGTACACCAACGACTTCAACCGCTTTGGCCGTACCTACCAGGTCAACGTCCAGGCCGAGCAGCAGTTCCGCCTCGACGCCGAACAGATCGGCCAGCTGAAGGTGCGCAACAACCTGGGCGAGATGATCCCGCTGGCGACCTTCCTCAAGGTCAGCGACACCTCGGGGCCTGACCGCGTGATGCACTACAACGGCTTCATCACCGCCGAGATCAACGGTGCCGCAGCCCCCGGCTACAGCTCCGGCCAGGCCGAGGCTGCGATCGAGAAGCTGCTCAAGGAGGAGCTGCCCAACGGCATGACCTTCGAGTGGACCGACCTGACCTACCAGCAGATCCTCTCGGGCAATACCGCACTGTTCGTGTTCCCGCTGTGCGTGCTGCTGGCCTTCCTGGTGCTGGCCGCCCAGTACGAAAGCTGGAGCCTGCCGCTGGCGGTGATCCTGATCGTGCCGATGACTCTGCTGTCGGCCATCACCGGGGTGATCATCTCCGGTGGCGACAACAACATCTTCACCCAGATCGGCCTGATCGTACTGGTGGGCCTGGCGTGCAAGAACGCGATCCTGATCGTCGAGTTCGCCAAGGATGAACAGGCCAAGGGCCTCGACCCGCTGGCTGCGGTACTGGAAGCCTGCCGCCTGCGTCTGCGGCCGATCCTGATGACCTCGATCGCCTTCATCATGGGTGTGGTGCCGCTGGTGTTCTCCTCCGGCGCCGGTGCCGAGATGCGTCACGCCATGGGTGTGGCGGTGTTCTCGGGGATGATCGGGGTGACCGTGTTCGGCCTGTTCCTGACCCCGGTGTTCTTCTTCCTGATCCGCCGTTTCGTCGAGCGTCGCCAGGCCCGCAAGGCCGAGCACGCCGTGGCACTGGAGAACCATGCATGAAGTTGCTCAAACCCCTGACCCCGAGCCTGCTGGCACTAGCCCTGGCGGCCTGCGCGGTGGGCCCGGACTACCAGGCCCCGCTGACCGAACCGGCAAAGCTGGACGCCGGCCTTGAAGCCAAAGCCTATGACCGCAGCCGCTTCGAGAGCGTGTGGTGGAAACAGTTCGACGACCCGGTGCTGAACCAGCTGGTGCAGGCATCGCTGGACGGCAACCGCGACCTGCGCGTGGCCTTCGCCCGCCTGAAAGCGGCGCGGTCGATTCGCGAGGACGTGTCCAACGACCAGATCCCCGTGGTCACCAGCCGCGCCAGCAGCGACCTGGGCAAGGGCCAGGTCCCTGGCCAGACCGAGCGCCGGGTCAACAGCGAACGCTATGACCTGGGCCTGGACATGGCCTGGGAGCTTGACCTGTTCGGCCGCATCCAGCGCCAGATCGAGGCCAGCGAAGCCCAGGAAGCGGCGGCAGAGGCCGACCTGCAGCAACTGCAGGTCAGCCTGATCGCCGAGCTGGTCGACGCCTACGGTCAATTGCGTGGCGCGCAACTGCGCGAGCAGATCGCCGTGGCCAACCTGAAGACCCAGCAGCAGTCGCGGGACATCACCGTGACCCTGCGCGACACCGGGGTCGGCAACGAGCTCGACGTGGTCCGTGCCGACGCCCGCCTGGCGGGTGTCGAAGCCACCGTGCCGCAATTGCAGGCCGAACAGGTGCGGGCGAAGAACCGCATCGCCACCCTGCTCGGCCAGCGCCCTGACGCGATGACCGTGGACCTGTCGCCCAAGGCCCTGCCGGCCATCGCCAAGGCCTTGCCGGTGGGCGACCCCGGCGAGCTGCTGCGCCGCCGCCCGGACATCCGCAGCGCCGAGCGCCAGCTGGCCGCGGCCACGGCCAACGTCGGCGTGGCCACCGCCGACCTGTTCCCGCGGGTCAGCCTCAGTGGTTTCCTCGGCTTCACCGCCGCCCGCGGTTCGCAGATCGGCTCCTCGGCGGCCAATGCCTGGGCGCTGGGCCCGAGCATCACCTGGGCGGCGTTCGACCTGGGCAGCGTGCGCGCCCGCCTGCGCGGCGCAAAGGCCGATGCCGAAGGGGCGCTGGCCAACTACGAACAGCAAGTGCTGCTGGCCCTCGAAGAGTCCTCCAACGCCTTCAGCGACTACGGCAAGCGCCAGCAGCGCCTGCTGGCGCTGATGCGCCAGAGCGACGCCAGCCGCAAGGCGGCGGACCTGGCCTCGGTGCGCTACCGCGAAGGCACGGTGGATTACCTGGTGCTGCTCGACGCCGAGCGCGAGCGCCTGAGCGCCGAAGACGCCCAGGCCCAGGGCGAGGTCGAGCTGTACAGCGGCATCGTCGCGATCTACAAGGCGCTTGGCGGCGGCTGGCAACCCGAAGTGGTGGCCAGCTCGCGCTGACCGCCCCCTGATGTGAAGGCTCCTTTGGTTGGTTCCTCCCCCAACCGTTTGCCCCGAAGGCCTTGGTCTTCGGGGCTTTTTTATGCGCCGCTGGCGGGGCACGCGCCCTGCGGGACATGCTCCCTGGCCCGGGCAATCGCCGCCTGTATCGCCCCTCGTGCCTGGGGGCTGTTCTTCCAGCAACTGCTGCCCACCAACCCGGCAGCCTCGGTGACGATCTGCAAGGCATCGGCTTCGGCCAGCCGGGCCAACGAGCCATACCCCAGTTGTTCAAGGCGCTGCACCACGGTCGGGCCCACGCCCTTGACCGCCAGCAGCACCGCCCGCTCATCCGCACTGAACGCCATCTTCACCTCCCTGTAACGTCGTGGCTTTGCAAACGCGGCGAATGATGGCATATATCGAAGTCCGCCTGCCCACCCCCCCCAGGAGAATCCCCATGCTCGGCGTGACCGACTACGGCGCTTTCGTGATCGCGTTCCTCATCCTCCTGGCGATCCCCGGGCCCGGCAACTTCGCCCTGATCACCGCCACCGGCAAGGGCGGCATCAAGGGCGGGCTGGCCGCCACCTTCGGGGTGATCCTCGGCGACCAGGTGCTGATGTGGCTGGCGGTGGCCGGCGTGGCCACCTTGCTGGCCACCTACCCCACCGCCTTCCACGTGGTGCAGTGGGCCGGCGCCGCCTACCTGGCCTGGCTCGGCCTGCGCATGGTGCTGAGCAAGCCCGGCGGCGCCCCGCGCGAGAGCCGCATGGCCAGCGGCCGCTACCTGCGCCAGACCATGATGATCACCCTGCTCAACCCCAAGGCGATCATGTTCTACATGGCGTTCTTCCCGTTGTTCATCGACCCGGTGCGCCACCAGGGCGTGGTCACCTTCGCCTTCATGGCGCTGACCGTGGCCGGGCTTACCTTGCTCTACGGCCTGATCGCGGTGTTCCTTACCCACCGACTGGCCGAGCGCATGCGCGCCAGCCCGCGCATCGCCAACCTGCTCGAACGCCTGGCCGGCGCCTGCCTGGTCGGCTTCGGCATCAAGCTGGCGGCGATGCGCTGAGGCTCAGGCGTCGCGCAGCAGGTCGTGGGCGTCGAGCAGGCGGAAGGCTACTTGCGGGTTGCGCTCGAGGCCCCGGCGGATCGCCGCGGGGATGGCTTGACGCGTCTTGCGGCACAGGCCCAACTGCGCCTCCAGTTCGATGACGATACCGCGCATGGTGCGCACTTCGTTGAAGCCCGGGGCGATGTGCACGCGGATGCCGAGCTGCTCGTAGAGGCGTGACTGCAGGCGCTGCAGGTCTTCAAGATCCCTGAGGTTCTCCAGGCGCTCGACCAGGCGCTTTTCCTCCTCGCGGGTGAGCAGCAGGATGCGCCGCTCGGGGCCGTCGGCCAGGCGTTCGCGGCCGCAGTCGCAGGCGCCTGGCGGACATGGGTGGCGCAAGGGAGGCAGGTTGGTCATGGGGGCAAGGATAGTCGCTACTCGACAACAGCAGGAAGTGGCCGTGACGCGATTGCGGCCTGTCCTGACTATCCTCCCGCCAGCAGGCTCCGGTCGAACATGAACGCCCCGCTCCCCTGCGGGGTATGCCGGTACAGTTGCTGTGGCCGTCCCAACCTGGGCTGGTTCTTCTCTCCGGTGTCTTGCACCCAACCTTCGCTCCGCATGCGCTCCAGGCGTTTGCGCAGCGAGGTGTTGTTCACCGGTTGCCCCAGGCACGCCTGAACTGCTGCCAGGGCTTCCAGCACGGTGAACCGCTCGGGTGCCAGATACAACGGCAGGTTGGTGTACACGGTCTTGGCCGCCAGCCGCTCATACGCGCGCTCGACCAGCAGGCGATGGTCGAACGGCAATGGTGGCTCATTGTCCAGGACGCCTTGCAGATCGAAAAAGGCAATCTGCGGATCCGCCACCACGACCGCAGGATCGAGCAACGCCAGATAGTAGGTGCTCAAGGTCCACCCCCGAGGATCGCGGGTCCCATTGCCCTCGGTGCCGACCTGCTCCAGGTGGCGTGGGTACACCTTGGCCTTTTCCGCAAGGGCCCGGCAGGCGGCAGCATCCAGGTTGTTGTCCGCAGTACTGCCATTGACGATGACGCCCGGCAAGGCCCACTGGCCCTTGTAGGGCATGCGTTGGCGCTGGTGCAGCAAGACCTGCAGGCGCTGACTTTCAGGCGTCAGGCGCAGGGCGACGATATCCACGCTGGCCAGGACTTCTGCGCTGCTCAAGATGGCACTCCATTTTCAAATACGCAAATATTCCACCAGGTCAATTAAGTTGGTCAAGCATAAATTTTTGTGGAGGATATGGCTTGACATACTTAATTCACCAGATGAAATATATAGCCACCCAAGCGAGAGGAGGCCTCCAAATGAACATTGCCAGCTTCGACGTCGATGCGCAGAACGGCTTCACCCCCAATGCCCCGCATGAGCTGCCCGTTCCCGACGGCCACCTGATCGCCCCCGCGCTCAACGCCATGGCCCGACGCGCCTCACTGCGTCTGGGCAGCAAGGACGCCCACCCGGCAAACGCCGCCTGGGTGGTCGCCGAATCCGCAAAGATGCTGCAACCCCTGGCCCTGGCCAACGCCGACCTGACCTGGGTCAGCCACTGCGTCCCCGGCACGCCCGGCTTCGAACTGCTCCCCGGCCTGCCCGCTCCCATCGACTACGACTACTTTGTCTGGAAAGGTGTCGAACCCGACCTGCACCCCTACGGCGCTTGCTACCACGACCTGGCCGAACGCCGCTCCACCGGTGTCATCGAGTTCCTCAAGGTGCAACAGGTACAGGCGATCATCGTTGGCGGCCTGGCGCTGGACTACTGCGTGCGCACCACCGCCCTGCAACTGCGCCGCGCCGGTTTCGAGGTGTTGTTGTACCTGCCGGCCTGCCGCGCACTGAGCGCTGAGGGCGCACAGGCTGCCTGCACTGCAATGGCCAATGCCGGCATCCACTTGTGCGGCGACGAACAGGCTCTAGACGACCAGCTCACCGCCCTCAAGGAGGCTCGCCCATGAGCGACAGCGTTTTCGGCCCACGGATCATCCAGAACCTGCTGGACACCGACTTCTACAAGATCACCATGATGCAGGCGGTGCTGCACAACTACCCCAACGCCGAGGTGGAATGGGAGTTCCGCTGCCGCAACAACGAGGACCTGGCGCCCTACCTCGCCGAGATCCGCTACCAGGTCGAGCAGTTGGCCGACGTGTCGATCACCCACGACCAGTTGGCCTACCTGGAAAAGATTCCGTTCATCAAGCCAGACTTCATCCGCTTCCTCAGCCTGTTCCGCTTCAACCTGCGTTATGTGCAGATGGGCCTGGACGACGCCGGGCAGCTGGCGATCCGCCTGCGCGGCCCCTGGTTGCACGTGATCCTGTTCGAGATCCCGCTGCTGGCGATCATCAGTGAAGTACGCAACCGCTATCGCTACCGCGAGGTGGTGATCGAACAGGTCGGCGAGCGCCTCTACCAGAAGCTCGACTGGCTCAAGGCCGAAGCCAGCGGCGACGAGCTGGCCGGCCTGCAGCTGGCCGACTTCGGCACCCGCCGGCGTTTCTCCTACCGGGTGCAGGAAGAGGTGGTGCACATCCTCAAGCGCGACTTCCCCGGGCGCTTCGTCGGCACCAGCAACGTGCACCTGGCTCGCGAGTACCAGGTCAAACCCATCGGCACCATGGCCCACGAATGGTTCATGGCCCACCAGCAGCTCGGCCCGCGCCTGGTCGACAGCCAGGCCGCCGCCCTCGAGTGCTGGGTGCGCGAGTACCGTGGCCAGCTTGGCATCGCCCTGACCGATTGCATCGGCATGGACGCGTTCATGAAGGACTTCGACCTGTACTTCGCCAAGCTCTTCGATGGCCTGCGCCATGACTCGGGCGAACCGCTGGCCTGGGCCGAAAAAGCCATTGCCCACTACCAGCGGCTGGGCATCGACCCACAGGGCAAGACCCTGATTTTCTCCGACGGGCTGGACTTCGAGAAGATGCTGACGCTCTACCGCGCCCTGCACGGGCGAATCAACGTCAGCTTCGGTATCGGCACCAATCTGACCTGCGACATTCCCGGCGTCACGCCGATGAACATGGTGATCAAGATGACCGCCTGCAACGGCGCGCCAGTGGCGAAGATTTCCGACAGCCCGGGCAAGACCCAGTGCCGGGACGAGAACTTCGTGGCGTACCTGCGGCATGTGTTCAACGTCCAATAACCCCGGGGCTGCCATGCAGCCCTTTCGCCGGCAAGCCGGCTCCCACAGGCTAGGCACTGCGGTCCAAGGTTTTTCACCAAGGCCCTCGTTGCCACGCACATTTGCTTGTATGGTGTTGTCAAAGAAGGATGTTTTACCCGCACAGGAAAGACCAGATGCCCCAACGCAATGTCATCAACGCCTCCGTCAGCCCCAAGGGCAGCCTGGAGACGCTGTCGCAACGTGAAGTCCAGCAACTGAGCGAAGTCGGTACCGGCAGCCTCTACACCCTGTTCCGCCAGTGCGCCCTGGCCATCCTCAACACCGGCGCCCATGTCGACAATGCCAAGACCATCCTCGAGGCCTACAAGGACTTCGAGGTGCGCATCCACCAGCAGGACCGCGGCGTGCGCCTGGAGCTGCTCAACGCCCCGGCCGACGCCTTCGTCGATGGCGAGATGATCGCCAGTACCCGAGAGATGCTGTTCAGCGCCCTGCGCGACATCGTCTACACCGAGAGTGAACTGGCCAGCCAGCGCATCGACCTGGAAAGCTCGCAAGGCATCACCGACTACGTCTTCCACCTGCTGCGCAACGCCCGCACCCTGCGCCCCGGTGTCGAGCCGAAGATGGTGGTGTGCTGGGGCGGCCACTCGATCAGCACCGAGGAATACCAGTACACCAAGAAGGTCGGCCACGAGCTGGGCCTGCGCAAGCTGGACGTCTGCACCGGCTGCGGCCCGGGCGTGATGAAAGGGCCGATGAAGGGCGCCACCATCGCCCATGCCAAGCAGCGCATGCACGGCAGCCGCTACCTGGGCCTGACCGAGCCGGGCATCATCGCCGCCGAGGCGCCCAACCCGATCGTCAACGAGCTGGTGATCCTGCCGGACATCGAGAAGCGTCTTGAAGCCTTCGTGCGTGTCGGCCACGGCATCATCATCTTCCCCGGCGGCGCCGGTACCGCCGAGGAGTTCCTCTACCTGCTCGGCATCCTCATGCACCCAGACAACGAGGGCCTGCCGTTCCCGGTGGTGCTCACCGGGCCGCGCAGCGCCGAGCCGTTCCTGCTGCAGTTGCATGCCTTCGTCGGCGCCACCCTCGGCGAGGCGGCGCAGCGCCACTACCAGATCATCATCGACGACCCGGCCGAAGTGGCGCGGCAGATGGTCGAGGGGCTGAAGGCAGTCAAGCAGTTCCGCCGCGAGCGCAACGACGCCTTCCACTTCAACTGGCTGCTGAAGATCGACGAAGGCTTCCAGCGCCCGTTCGACCCGACCCACGAGAACATGGCCAACCTGGCCCTGCGCCGCGACTTGCCGCCCCATGAGCTGGCGGCCAACCTGCGCCGGGCGTTCTCGGGGGTGGTTGCCGGCAACGTCAAGGACAAGGGCATCCGCCTGATCGAGGAGCACGGGCCTTACCAGATCCGCGGCGATGCAGCGATCCTCGACCCGCTCGGGCGCCTGCTGCAGGCGTTCGTCGACCAGCACCGCATGAAGTTGCCCGGTGGGGCGGCGTATGTGCCGTGCTATGAAGTAGTGGCCTGAGGGCACTGGGGGCCGCTTTGCGGCCCTTTCGCCGGCGAACTGGCGCCCACAGCAGCCAATAACTCCTGGTTTTTCGCAATATTTTGCAGATATTTCCTGCGGCAGGTGGTGAACCTGCCCACAAAAAAACGGTCTTTCGCTGACGGTCAATCCACCCGACCGGATCGCCGGCCCAGTCATCGGGCCTTCATTCGTCCTGTTTCAGCGAAGACCAGCATGCCAGACATCCAGCCCGCTTCCCCTGCCCTCACCGCCCTGCGCGGTGGCCTGATCGCCGCCCTGATCGCCCTCGCCGCCCCGGCCCACGCCGAAGAGCCGGCCACTGATGCGCGTTGGGTCAGTGACAGCCTGGCCACTTACGTACGCAGCGGCCCCACCGATGGCCACCGCATCGTCGGCACGCTCAAGTCCGGGCAAAAGGTCACTTTGGTCACAAGCCAGGGCAACTACAGCCAGGTACGCGGGCAGAGCGGCGACCTGGTGTGGATCCTCACCAGCGACCTGCAGGCGGTGCCCGGCCAGAGCGAGCGCCTGCCGCAGCTCGACGCCCAGGTGGCCGAACTGTCCGGCCAGCTCAAGACCATCGACGACAGCTGGAAGAACCGCGTGCAGGGCATGCAGGAGACCCTCGACTCGCGCAAGGCGCTGATCGACGAGCTGGAAACCCGCAACAAGGCACTCAACGAGCAGCTCGAACAGAGCCAGTCGAGCCTGCGCGACACCCAGGCGCGCCTGGGTGACGAGAACAAGCAGGTGATGATGCGCTACATGGTGTATGGCGGCAGCATCGCCGGTGCCGGGCTGCTGGCGGGGCTGATCCTGCCGGCGCTGACCCGTGGGCGCAAACGCAACGATCGCTGGTTCTGACCAGCATGGCCGCTACATTTTCAAGAGAATGCTGAAACTGTTCCCGTGATTACGATGTTTTTGCGATAAATCTTGCAGGCTAAGGTTGCCCTACCTACCACTCAGGGACCCTGATGCCATGAAAGCCATCGTCTTCACCCAACACGGCCTGCCACTGACCGACCCGGCCTCGCTCTACGACAGCGACCTGCCCGCGCCTGTCCCCGGCCCACGCGATCTGCTGGTGGAAGTCCGCGCCATCGCGGTCAACCCGGTCGACACCAAGGTCCGCGCCGGCAGCGGCAGCACCGGCCAACCCAAGGTGCTGGGCTGGGACGCGGTCGGCGTGGTGCGCGCCATCGGTGAACAGGTGACCCTGTTCCAGCCCGGCGACGAGGTCTTCTATGCCGGCGCCATCGACCGCCCCGGCAGCTACAGCGAACTGCACCTGGTCGATGAACGTATCGTCGGCCACAAGCCACGCAGCCTGGACAATGCCAGCGCCGCTGCCCTGCCGCTGACCTCGATCACCGCCTGGGAGCTGCTGTTCGACCGCCTGGGCGTGCGCGAAGGCGGCGGCGAAGGGCAAAGCCTGCTGATCGTCGGCGCCGGCGGTGGCGTGGGTTCGATCCTCACCCAGCTGGCGCGCCGGCTCACCAACCTTACCGTGATCGGCACCGCCTCGCGCCCTGAAACCCAGGCCTGGGTACGCCAACTCGGCGCCCACCAGGTGATCGATCACAACCAGCCGCTGGCCCCCCAGCTGGAGGCCGTGGGCATTGGCCAGGTGGACCTGGTGATCAGCCTGACCCACACCGACCGCCACTTCGCGCAGTTGGTCGAGGTGCTGCGCCCACAAGGCCGCCTGGCACTGATCGACGACCCGGCCAGCCTCGATGTGGTGCCGCTCAAGCGCAAGTCGCTGTCGTTGCATTGGGAGCTGATGTTCACCCGTTCGCTGTACCAGACCGCCGACATGATCAAGCAGCACGAACTGCTGGAGCGAATCGCCGGGCTGGTCGATGAAGGCGTGATCAAGACCACGCTGGGCGAGCATTTCGGTGCGATCAACGCGGCCAACCTGCGCCGCGCCCACGAGCTGATCGAAAGCGGCAAGGCAAAGGGCAAGGTTGTACTGGAAGGTTTCTAGATTTCCGAGGGGCCAGGCAGCGGCACTACGCCGCTCCTGCAGATTACTCACCTAACCCAACTCGGCAAACCTCTCCCGCAGGAAGCCCCGCAACCGCTGGATCGCCGGCGACACTGCCTGGCGGTGCACGCACACCAGTTGCAGCGGCGCCGCCTGGCCGCATTCCGATGGGAACAGCTCCACCAGCCGCCCGGCCCGCACATCGGCCAGCACATCCAGCCGCGACTTGTAGACGATCCCCAGCCCCGCCACCGCCCAGCGGCGGACCACATCGGCATCGTCACTGGTGCGATCACCCGAAACGCTCACCGTCCTCATCCCTTCCGGCAGGTGGAAGCCCCAGCGTTCGTGGGTCTGCTCGCCCATCACGTAGCGCAGGCAGTTGTGCCCGGCCAGTTCCTCCGGGGTGCGCGGCGCGCCATGGCGGGCGATGTAGCTCGGCGCGGCGCACAGCGTGCGGCGGTTATCCGGGGCCAGGGGCAGCGCCACCAGACCCGAATCGGCCAACTGGCCATAGCGGATACTGGCATCCAGGCGATCCCCCACCATGTCCGCCACCTGATCGCTCAGGCGCAGTTGCAGGCTGATGCTTGGGTGCTGCAACTGGAACTCGTCGAGCCAGGGCAGCAGCACATTTCGCCCCAGGTCCGAGGGCATCGACAGACGCAGCACCCCGCCGATCTCTTCGCGCCCTTGCTCCAGGGCCATTTCGCCCTCCACCAGTGCCTCGAGCACCTGGCGCGCATGGGGCAGGTAGCGTTGGCCTTCATCCGACAGACGCAGGCGCCGGGTCGAACGCACCAGCAGGCGGAACCCCAGGCTGCGCTCCAGGCGTTGCACCGCACCGCTGGCCAGGGCCGGCGAGATGTCCAGCTGGCGCGCCGCCGCAGAGAAACTGCCGGTTGCCACGGTACTGACGAACACCTGCAGGTCGTCCATGCGCACGAGTTTCTTCATGCCGGCACCTCGCTGTCCAGGCGCCGCGCATCGCGGCGCACGGCCTGCGGCGGGATGCCGAAGCCGCGCAGGAACGCCTCGCGCAGATGCCGACGATCGCGAAAACCGGTCTCGCGAGCTACCACATCAAGGCTGTGGCGGCTCTGTTCGATCAGCAGCCGCGCCGCCTCCAGGCGCAGACGCTCGATGGCCTTGGCCGGCGATTCACCGGTCTCGGCGCTGAACACGCGACTGAACTGACGCGGGCTCAGGTGTGCCACCTCGGCCAGCGTTTCGACGGTCAGGGGCTGCCCCAGGTGCCCGCGCACATGCTCCAGCGCCGCCTGGATACGGTCCGAGCGCGGCGCCATGGCCAACAGCTGCGAATGTTGCGATTGCCCGCCCGAACGGCGCTGGTGCATCACCAGGCGATGGGCCACGCCCCGGGCGATCTCGGCGCCCAGGTCCTGCTCGACCATGCCCAGGGCCATGTCGATGCAGGCGGTCATGCCGGCCGAGGTCCACAGGTTGCCATCGGCGATGAAGATGCGGTCTTCCTCCAGCTGGATGCGCGGGAACATCTCGCGGAACTCACGGGCAAAGGCCCAGTGGGTGGTGGCGCGGCGCCCGTCGAGCAGGCCGGCCTGCGCCAGTATGAAAGCCCCGGTGCAGATGCCCGCCGTGCGCCGGGCCTGGCCGCCGAGGCGCCGCACCAGCGCAACCGACTCGGGTGTAGGCGGTAAGTCGACCGGCGACAAGGTGCCCGCCACCAGCCAGGTATCGGCATGGCTCGGCGACCCTACCGCCTGGGTGTCGAGCACCAGGCCCAGAGACGAACGCAGCGGGCCGCCAGCGACACTGAAGTTGCCCAAGGCGTAGACCGGCCGCCCGGCCAGCAGGTTGGCGAATTCGAACACCGACTGCGAAGCCAGCGCCATCACCTGGAAACCTTCGCACAACAGATAACCGACCCGATGCATGGGTACACTCCGGAGCATGTCTCGAATACGTACTATATGCGTCATTTGCGCCAACGGCAAAGCCTAGCATCATGGCCTCACCCCAACCCACGGAGTCACAACCATGAGCTCGAAAGGCACCGCACTCATCACTGGCGCATCCACCGGCATCGGTGCTGTGTACGCCGAACAGCTGGCCCGCCGTGGCCACGACCTGATCCTGGTGGCGCGCAACCGCGAACGCCTCAACGCGCAGGCTGAGCGCCTCACCACCCTGACCGGCCGCAGCGTCGAGGTACTGCCGGCGGACCTGGCCGATGCCCGGGACCTGGCATCCATCGAAGCGCGCCTGCGCGAGGATGCCAGCATCGACCTGCTGGTCAACAATGCCGGGGTCGGCACCCACACCCCGCTGCTGGACAGCGACGTGGAGCAGATGAGCCGGATGATCGCCCTCAACGTCACCGCCCTCACCCGCCTGACCTACGCGGCGGTACCCGGTTTCGTCACCCGCGGGCGCGGCGCGGTGATCAACATCTCGTCGGTGGTGAGCCTGGCGCCCGAACTGCTGAATGGCGTGTATGGCGCGAGCAAGGCCTATGTCACCGCCTTCAGCCAGTCGCTGCACAAGGAGCTGGCCGGCAGCGGCGTGCAGGTCCAGGCCGTGCTGCCCGGCGCCACCGCCACGGACTTCTGGGCCATCGGCGGGCTGCCGGTGGAAAACCTCGACCCGGCTATCGTGATGACGGCGCAGGACCTGGTCGAGGCAGCGCTGCAGGACTTCGATGCGCAGCGGTTGATCTCGATCCCGTCACTGCATGAGTTCGAGCGCTACGAAGCCTTTGAAAATGCCCGCCTGGGCCTGGCCGGGCAGTTGTCAAACCAGCGCCTGGCGCATCGTTACGGTCTGTAGACACCACGGCTCGGGCGGCCATTCATCGGGTAGGGTCTACGCTGAAGGGTTCATGACAACGAGACCCTGCCCATGCATCTGCGACTTTGCACTCTGGCCCTCGCCCTCACCTGCGCCACCGCCCAGGCCGCCGAGCCCACGCCCCAGGAGCTGTACAGCCAGGCCCAGGCCGAACAGCCGCACTACCTGGAAACCCTCAAGTCCCTGGTTTCGGTAGACACCGGCACCGGTACCGAGGCGGGCCTGAAACAGGTCGGCGCCGAGCTGGTGAAACGCCTTGAGGCCCTCGGCGCCAAGGTCACCACGCAACCGGCCACGCCGTCGGTGGGCGACAACATCGTCGGCACCTTCAAGGGCACCGGCGACAAGGACTTCCTGCTGATGGTCCACTACGACACGGTGTTCGGCCCCGGTACCGTGGCCAAGCGCCCGTTCCGTATCGAAGGCGAGCGCGCCTATGGCCCTGGCGTGGCCGATGCCAAGGGCGGCGTGGCGATGATCCTGCATGCGCTGAAGCTGCTGCAGGACCAACAGTACAAGGGCTATCGCACCCTCACCGTGCTGTTCAACCCGGATGAGGAAATGGGCTCGGCAGGCTCCAGGCAGCTTATCGCCGAGCTGGCGCGCAAGCATGACTTCGTCTTTTCCTACGAGCCACCGGACAAGGACGCGGTGACCGTGGCCACCAACGGCATCAACCGCCTGAAACTCACTGTGAACGGCCGCGCCTCCCACGCCGGCTCCGCGCCCGAGGCCGGGCGCAACGCGCTGATCGAGCTGGCGCACCAGTTGCTGCAATTGAATGCCCTCGGCGACAAGGACAAAGGCACCACCGTCAACTGGACCCTGGCCAAGGCCGGAGAGAAGGCCAACATCATCCCTGCCCTGGCCAGCGCCGAGGCCGACATGCGTTATTCCGACCTGAGCGAGACCGAGCGGGTGCAGGAGGATGCCTTGCGGATCATCAAGAAGCAGTTGGTCGCCGATACCCAGGTCGAGCTGGTCATGGAAAAAGGCCGTCCGCCTCTGGCGAAGAACGACGCCTCCACGCAGCTTGCACAAACTGCGCGGCAGCTCTACAGCAAGATCGACCGGCAACTGCAGCCCATCGCCATGCGCTTCGGCACCGACGCCGGCTATGCCTACGTGCCCGACAGCGACAAGCCTGCGGTGCTGGAGACCCTGGGCGTGGTCGGCGCCGGCCTGCATGGCGACGACGAGTACATGGAGATCGCCAGCGTGGCGCCGCGCCTGTACCTGACGGTGGCAATGATCAGGCAACTGGCGCAGTAGGCCACTGCGCAGGAGCGCCCATGAACATCCTCTACGACGAACGTGTCGACGGCCCGCTGCCGCTCGTGGACAAGCCGGCGCTGCTGGCCGCCCTGCGCGAGGCCCTCCCCGACCTGGATATCCTGCACCGCAGTGAAGACCTCAAGCCCTATGAATGCGACGGCCTCTCGGCCTACCGCACCCTGCCCCTGCTGGTGGCACTGCCCGAGCGGCTGGAGCAGGTGCAGGCGCTGCTGCGGCTCTGCCATCAGCGCGGCGTGCCGGTGGTAGCACGGGGCGCCGGCACCGGCCTGTCGGGCGGCGCGTTGCCGCTGAACCAGGGCATCCTGCTGGTGATGGCGCGCTTCAACCGCATCCTCGAAGTCAACCCGCAAGGCCGCTTCGCCAGGGTCCAGCCCGGCGTGCGCAACCTGGCGATTTCCCAGGCGGCGGCCCCCCACGGCTTGTACTACGCGCCGGACCCTTCCTCGCAGATCGCCTGCTCGATCGGCGGCAATGTCGCCGAGAACGCCGGCGGCGTGCATTGCCTGAAGTACGGGCTGACCGTGCACAACCTCCTGAAAGTGGAGATCCTCACCGTCGAGGGCGAGCGCCTGACCCTCGGAAGTGACGCCCTGGACAGCCCCGGCTTCGACCTGCTGGCGCTGTTCACCGGCTCCGAGGGTATGCTCGGCATCGTCACCGAGGTCACCGTCAAGCTGCTGCCCAGGCCACAGGTAGCGCGGGTGCTGCTTGCCAGCTTCGCCAGCGTCGAGGACGCCGGGCGCGCGGTGGCCGATATCATCGCCGCCGGGATCATCCCGGCAGGCCTCGAGATGATGGACAACCTGGCGATCCGCGCCGCCGAGGCCTTCATTCACGCCGGCTACCCGGTGGACGCGGCGGCGATCCTGCTGTGCGAACTGGACGGGGTCGAGGCCGATGTGCACGACGACTGCGCCCGCGTCGATGCCGTGTTGCGCCAGGCCGGTGCCCGCGAGGTGCGCCTGGCCTGCGACGAAGCCGAGCGCGTGCGCTTCTGGGCCGGGCGCAAGAACGCCTTCCCGGCGGTGGGGCGTATTTCGCCGGACTACTACTGCATGGACGGCACCATCCCGCGGCGCGAGCTGCCGCGGGTGCTCGCTGGCATCAGCCAACTGTCCGAGACATACGGCCTGCGGGTCGCCAACGTGTTCCATGCCGGCGACGGCAACATGCACCCGCTGATCCTGTTCGACGCCAACCTGCCCGGCGAGCTGGAACGCGCCGAAGCCCTCGGTGGCCGGATCCTCGAGCTGTGCGTGGCGGTGGGCGGCAGCATCACCGGCGAGCACGGCGTGGGCCGGGAGAAGATCAACCAGATGTGCGCCCAGTTCAACAGCGACGAGATCACCCTGTTCCACGCGGTCAAGGCCGCCTTCGACCCACGGGGTCTGCTCAACCCGGGCAAGAACATCCCCACCCTGCAGCGCTGCGCCGAGTTCGGCGCGCTGCATGTGCACCATGGGCAGTTGCCCTTCCCCGACCTGGAGCGCTTCTGATGGGCACGGATCTCAGCCAGCAGCTGCTGGAGCAGGTCAGCCAGGCGTTGCGCCAGGGCACCGCGCTGCGCATCCAGGGCGGCAACAGCAAGGCCATGCTTGGCCGCCCGGTGACCGGCGAGCTGGTCGATACCCGTGGGCACCGCGGTATCGTCAGCTATGACCCCACCGAACTGGTGCTCACCGCCCGCGCCGGCACGCCACTGCGCGAGATCGAGGCGACGCTGGGCGAGGCCGGGCAGATGCTGCCTTGCGAGCCGCCGCACCTGGGGCCCGAGGCGACGCTGGGCGGCATGGTCGCCGCCGGGCTTTCGGGGCCGCGCCGGCCCTGGGCAGGCGCGGTGCGCGACTATGTGCTGGGCACCCGACTGATCACCGGCCACGGCAAGCACCTGCGCTTTGGCGGCGAGGTGATGAAGAATGTCGCCGGCTTCGACGTATCGCGGCTGATGGCGGGCAGCTTCGGCTGCCTGGGGCTGCTCACCGAGGTTTCGTTGAAGGTGCTGCCCAGGCCGCGCCAGTGCCTGGGCCTGCGCCTGGAAATGGATGCCCGCCAGGCACTGGCCAGGTTGGCCGAATGGGGCCAGCAGCCATTGCCGATCAGCGCCGCCAGCCACGATGGCGAGGCGCTGCACCTGCGCCTGGAGGGCGGCGAAGGCTCGGTGCGCTCGGCCCGCGAGCGCCTGGGCGGCGAGGTATTCGACCCGCGCTACTGGAGCGACCTGCGCGAGCAACGCCTGGCGTTCTTCAGCGCGCCGGCCACGCTCTGGCGGCTGTCCCTGCCCATCACCTGCGGCGTGCTCGACCTGCCCGGGCAGCAACTGATCGACTGGGGCGGCGCCCAACGCTGGCTCAAGTCCGAGGCGCCGGCGGCCACCCTGCGCGCCCTGGTGGCCGAAGCCGGCGGCCATGCCACCGCCTACGCGCCCGGCGACGACAGCAGCGCGCCACTGGACCCGATGACGCTGCGCTACCACCAGGCGCTGAAGCGCCAACTCGACCCCCAGGGCATCTTCAACCCTGGCCGCCTGTACGTACACTTGTGAGGCCGCGGCATGCAAACCCGACTGAGTGACTCCGCCCGCCAGCTGGCCCGCGCCGACGAGGCCGAGCGTATCCTGCGGTCTTGCGTGCACTGCGGCTTCTGCACCGCCACCTGCCCAACTTACCAGTTGCTCGGCGACGAGCTGGACGGCCCACGCGGGCGCATCTACCTGATCAAGCAGGTACTCGAAGGCGAACCGGTCAGCGCCAGCACCCAGACGCATCTGGACCGTTGCCTGAGCTGTCGCAATTGCGAGACCAGCTGTCCCTCCGGGGTGCAGTACCATAACCTGCTCGACATCGGTCGCGCCGTGGTCGACCGCCAGGTGCCGCGGCCTTTGGCCCAGCGCCTGCTACGCAGTGGCTTGCGTGCGGTAGTGCCGAGGCCGGCGCTGTTCAGGGCCCTGCTGCACAGCGGCCTTGCCTTGCGCCCCCTGCTTGCGGCCAACCTCAAGGCCAAGCTGCCGCCGCGGATCGCCGCCGCCGGCCAGCGCCCGTCAGCGGGGCACGCTCGCCGCGTGTTGCTGCTTGAAGGTTGCGTGCAGCAGGCGCTCTCACCCAATACCAACGCCGCCACCGCACGCCTGCTCGACCGCCTCGGCATCAGTGTCGAACCGATAGCCGAGGCCGGTTGCTGCGGCGCCGTGGACTATCACCTGAATGCCCAGGCGCGCGGCCTGGAGCGTGCCCGACACAACATCGACGCCTGGTGGCCGGCCATCGAGGCCGGCGCCGAGGCCATCGTGCAGACCGCCAGCGGCTGCGGCGCATTCGTGCACGACTATGGCCACCTGCTCGAAGACGACCCGCGTTACGCCGCCAAGGCCGCCAAGGTCAGCGCACTGTCCCGTGACCTGGTGCAGGTGCTGCAGGCCGAGCCGCTCGAACACCTGGGGCTGTGCGCCGAGCAGCGCCTGGCCTTCCACTGCCCCTGCACCCTGCAGCACGCCCTCAAGCTCGGCGGCGCGGTGGAAGGCCTGCTGACGCGCCTGGGCTTTCACCTCACCCCGGTGCCCGATGGCCACCTGTGCTGCGGCTCGGCCGGCACCTACTCGCTGACCCAGCCGACGCTGGCGCGGCAACTGCGCGATGAGCGTATCCATGCCCTGGAAAGCGGCAGCCCACAGGTCATTGCCACGGCCAACATCGGTTGCCAGGTGCACCTTGCAAGCGCCGGGCGAACACCGGTGCGGCACTGGGTCGAGATCGTCGAGGCGGCGCTCGATGCCAAGCGCACCGCAACGCTGTAGCCCGTCTGACTGGGCATGAACGGCCTCGGCAACAGGTGCTGGAGCTGACGCGGATCAAAGCGATGTTCAACCTCCTGCCTGTATTTTCGGAACCCTCCTACCGAAAGCAAGGACGCTTCTTGATTGTTGCCACATCCGCGGCGAAACATCATCCGACCTGGAGACGTTACGGCCGCCCCGGCGCGGCCAACCCCATCCAGACGAGGCCATGCCATGCCCACACACGACCGCCCTACCCGCGAACTGCGCCATACCCTGCGCCAGTTGCTGGCCCATGAAGTCAGCAACCCCGACGACAACCCACACCTGTCCGGTGTGCGCTTCTTCTGCGCCACCGACGAGCACACCCGCCAACTGATCGAGCGCGTCGAACTGCTCGCCAGCGAGGCCTTCTTCGACGCCAAGGGCCGCGCCATCCCCGCCCGCATGCGCGAGGCCACGGTGGATGGCGTATGCATCAAGCAGAAACGCAAGGCCTGCGACGACGAAACGGTGATCCGCATCGCGCTGCCCGCAAAAGGCTACATCACCATCAGTACCGCCCGACTTTGATCGCCTGTATGCGCCTCATCGCTGGCAAGCCAGCTCCCACAAGGAAGGCACCGGGCTCGAGGTCGGCGCGGTCGGTGTGGGAGCCGGCTTGCCGGCGATGGGCCGCAAAGCGACCCTACTTGCAGCCACCGCAATAAACCCCGAAGCTTCTACATCCCTGCGCTTCGGACCCTTCCCACGATGGAACTGCACATCCGCCTCGAAGGCCGCAAAGGCCTTGCCGAGCAGCTCTACCGGCAACTGCGCGCCGGCATCGACAGCGGCCACCTCGCCGCCGGCACGCAACTGCCGCCCACCCGCCTGCTGGCCGAACAGCTGGGGGTCTCGCGCAAGACCGTGGCCGAAGCCTATTCACGCCTGACCTACGACAACCTGCTCAACGGCGTGGTTGGCCGCGGCACCTTCATCAGCCCACGCCACACCTTGCGCCAGGGCGACAGCGAGCACATCCCGCTGGCCGCCGCCGACACCCTCGAAGGCTGGCGCCAGCGCGCCACGGTACTGGCCCAGCGGGCGCTGGACGCGCCTTCGCGCTATGACTTCATCGGCGGCGCCTCGAACAAGTCGCAGTTTCCCTACGATCAGTGGCGCAGTTGCATGAACTACGCCCTGCGCCGCAGCCAGCGGCACCCCGAGCGGCAGTTTTCCGCCCAGGGGCTGCCCGAACTGCGCGAGGCCATCACCCATCACATCGCCTTCACCCGCGGCATCCAGTGCGCGCCCAGCGATGTGCTGGTGTGCAACGGCGCCCAGCAGGCCCTGGACCTGATCGCCCGGGTGCTGGTCGAGCCCGGCTGCAAGGTGGCCATGGAAGACCCGGGCTACCCACCGGCCCGGCAGTTGTTCCAGGCGTTGGGTGCGCGCCTGCAGTCAGTGCCAGTGGACAACCAGGGATTGTGCGTGGAGCAGATCGAGGATGGCACCCGGCTGATCTACGTGACCCCCTCGCACCAGTTCCCGCTGGGCATGCCCATGGCCGCGCCACGGCGCGAGGCGCTGCTGGCGCGGGCCGCCGAGCTTGGCGCGCTGATCATCGAGGATGACTACGACTGCGAGTTCCGCTACCAGGGGCCGGCCGCCGAGGCCCTGCAACGCATGGACCGGCATGGCCTGGTGGCGTATGTCGGGACGTTCTCCAAGACCCTGCTGTCCGAGCTGCGCCTGGGCTACGCGGTGCTGCCGCCCGCCGTGCTGCAGGCCGCCTGCGTGGCCAAGCACCTGAGCGACTGGCACAGCCCGACCCTGCAGCAATGGGCGCTGGCGCGGTTCCTCGCCGAAGGCCACCTGAACAAGCACATCCGCCGTTGCCACGAGGTGTACAGCGCACGCCGCGAGCGGATCCTGGCGCGGCTTGGCGGCGACCTGGCGCCGTGGTTCGACGCGGTACCGACCAGCGCCGGCTTCCACCTGAGCGCACTGGCCAAGCCGGGGGTGAATGTCGAATTGCTGATCAGCCTGGCGCGCAAGGTGGAGGTGGGCCTCTATTCCCTGGCGCCGTTCTTCAGCGAAGCCCCGGTGCGGCCGGGGCTGCTGCTGGGCTTCGGCGCCATCGAGCTGCTGGATATCGACCCGGCGCTGGACCGCGTCGCCGACACCCTGCAGCGCCTCAGTTGACCAGCGCTTCAGCGGGCTGCCGGCCACGCGCAATCGCCCTGGCGTAGCCCTGCGGCGCAAAGCACGCGGTCACCAGCAACATCGCCAGCACGGTGCAGGCCAGCAGGGTCCAGGAGGCCTGGAAGTCGCCGCTGACATCGCGCAGCCAGCCGGTGATGTACGGCACGATGCCGGTGACGATGAAGCCCACGCCTTGGACGAACGCCGCCAGGCTGCCGGCTTCGCCGGGGCTGCGCAGGTGCTCCAGGGTCAGCGTCAGGCTGAGGCTGAAACAGGCCCCCAGGCCCAGGCCGATCATCGCCACCCACAGGCCCATGGCGCTGGCCGGCGCCAGCAGCAGGCCGAGGAAGCCCCCGAGCTGGATCAGCAAGGCCAGCCACAGGCCGGGCCGGCGATCGACCAGGCGCCGCAGCAGCAATGGCAGGCCCAGGGCACCGCAGACCTGGAAGATGGTCATCAGGCCGACCAACTCGCCGCCCCCCTGGGCCGTGCCGCCGTGCTCCAGGTGATAGGCCGGCAGCCACGCCACCATGCTGGTATAGCCGCCATTGATCAGCCCGAAGTACAACGCCAGCAGCCAGGCCCGGCGGTTGCCGAACCAGTGCCCGCCACTGCCGGCGGCCAGGCTTGGCGTGTTCTGGCGCGGACGCAGCAGTACCCAGGCTGCCATTGCCAGCAGCGCCGGCAGCGCCCAGAGGCCCAGGCCGAACTGCCAATGGCCGAAGTGTGCGGCAATCCCAGGGCCGAGCACCGCGGCCAAACCACCACCGCTCATCAATGCCGCCGAATAAAGCCCCATGCTCGCCGCCAGGCGGCTGGGGAACCAGCGGTTGACCAGCCCCGGCATCATGCCCTGCACCACGGCAACGCCCAAGCCGGCGACCACGGCGCTGGCGATCAACGCCCAGGCGCTGTCCAGCTGCAGGCGCCACAGGCACGCCAGGGCAATGGCCGCAAGCCCCGCGAGCATGCCGCCATGCTCACTCAGCCAGCGGCGCAGCCAGGGTTGCAACAACGGGATCAGGCCCATGCACAGCACCGGCAGCGCGGTCAGCAACGCCGCCTGCTGGTAACCCAGGCCGGTGCCCTGGCGCATGGGTTCGAGCAAAGGGCCGATGCTGGTGAGGATCGGCCGCAGGTTCAGCGCCAGCAGCACCACCAGCAACAGGTTCAGCGCGCCCCTCATCCTTGGCTGGCCTGCTGCCATTCATGGTACAGGCCACTCTCACCCGTGGGTTTCAGCAGGCGCAGGGGCAGGCTCTGCTGCTGCGGCGGGCGGGCCATCTGCGCATACACCGCGGCGGTGGACAGGCCATAGGGCTCGCCTTCGTCGTTGTCGTAGGCGAACCAGGCACGCTCGATGCCACACAGGTGCATGGCTGCCAGGCACATCGGGCACGGGTGGCCGCTGGCGTAGATCTCGGCGCCCTCCAGGCGTGGCCGGCCAAGGACCTGGGCGGCCTGGCGGATGGCCTGCATCTCGGCGTGGCTGGTCGGGTCCTGGGTACTGTGGATCTCGTTGACGGCGCGGGCGATCACCTGCCCCTGGTAGACCAGCACGGCGCCGAACGGGCGGCCGCCGGCCTGGATATTGGCGCGGGCCAGCTCGAGGGCCTCGCGCATGTAGCGATCTGCGGACATGAAACGGTTCTCCGGTATTGACCCGGCCATTATCCCGGCTGCGACGTCCCGACAGAAATGAAGAGATTGGATGCCTGTCAGTGGCCATCCAAATGCGCGATTGGCCTCCTGGCAAAGCGCGGGATTGGCTATTCGGCACGACGCGGCCGGGCGCTAAGGTAGTGCCACTTGCCACCTGTACATCTTTGGAGCCTCACCATGCATGACCGTATCGAATGGGCCAAGCACTCGCCGGAAGCCTACAAGGCCATGATCGGCCTCGAACAGGCGCTGGTCGCCTCGGGCCTGGAACACTCGCTGCTGGAGCTGATCCGCCTGCGCGCCTCGCAGGTCAATGGCTGCGCCTACTGCGTCAACATGCACGCCAACGATGCGCGCAAGGCCGGTGAAACCGAGGCGCGCCTGCAGACCCTGAGCGTCTGGCGCGAGACCCGCTACTTCACCCCACGCGAACGTGCCGCCCTGGCCTGGGTCGAGAGCCTGACCCGCCTCCCGGAGCGCGGCGCGCCGCAAGACGAGTACCAGGCGTTGCTCGAGCACTTCAGCGCCAAGGAAATCGCCAACCTGACCCTGGCCATCGCCACCATCAATGCCTGGAACCGCTTCGGCGTGGGCTTTGCGATGGTGCCGGCGTAACCGTCAACAGGGTCCCCGCCCCGGCTGGGGCGGGTGTGCACCGCGATCCATCATGCCTGCGCCAGGTACTCGGCCAAGCGCCGCAGCATCGTGTCACAGCCACGCAACTGTTCGACGCTGACGAACTCGTCGGGCTTGTGCCCCTGCTCCATGCTCCCCGGGCCACAAACCACGGTGGGAATCCCCGCCTGGTCGAACAACCCGCCCTCGGTGCCGAACGCCACCGTGCCGAAGTCATCCGAGCCACTGAGCAACGCCACAAGTTGCGCGGCCTCGCTGGCGGCAGGCGTGGCCAGCCCCGGGTAAGCGCTCAATGGCCGCAAGCGAATCGCGCTGGCCGCATTGACGGCGCGCATGCGCGGCAGCAGCTCGGCCTCGGCGTAGGTCTGCAGCTGGTCTGCCACCACTTGGGCCTCGAAGCCCGGCAAGGCGCGTACTTCGAAATCGAATTCGCATTCCTCGGGGACGATGTTCAACGCCCTCCCGCCCTTGATCACCCCGGTCTGCACCGTGGAGAACGGTGGGTCGAAGCGCCCGTCGTGATGCTCGGGATGCGCCAGCTCATCACCGATCTCGCCCAGTTTGCCGATCAACCGCGCCGCGTACTCGATGGCATTGACGCCATAGGGGGCATAGGCCGAATGGCAGGCGGCACCGTGCACCTCGCAGCGCATGGCCAGCTTGCCCTTGTGCCCGAGCACCGGCTTGAGCTCGGTGGGCTCGCCGATCAGGCACAGGCGCGGCTTGTGCGGGCGCCGCGCCAACGCCGCCAACATCGAACGCACGCCCAGGCAGCCGACTTCCTCGTCGTAGGAGAACGCCAGGTGCACCGGCATCTTCAGGGGTTGGGCGAGAAACGCCGGTACCGCCGCCAGCACCGAGGCGATGAAGCCCTTCATGTCGGCCGTGCCGCGGCCATACAGGCGCCCGTCGCGCTCGCTCAGGCGAAACGGCTCGACGCTCCAGGCCTGGCCGTCGACCGGCACCACATCGGTGTGCCCGGACAGCACCACGCCGCCCCGGTCAAGCGGGCCTATCGTGGCGAACAGGTTGGCCTTGGTGCCTTCGTCGTTGTGGAACAGCTCGCTGTGAACGCCAAACCCGGCTAGATAATCGCGAATGAAGGCGATCAGCTCCAGGTTGGAATCACGGCTCACGGTGGCGAAACCGACCAGCCGCTCCAGCAGCTCGCGGCTGCTGGCCTCACTCATCCCCAGGCACTCCGTAGCTGGGCGCGGCAGTCGGATTCAGGGCGCGGGTCACATAGTCCTGCATCTGCGGGCGATAGGCTTGCCACAGGGTGTCCAGTTCAGCGATCGGATCCTGCTCGGTCCAGTCCACCCGCAGGTCCACCAGCGGCCAGGTCAGCTCGCCGGCGATCTTCAGCGCCGCCGAGTGCACCGGCCCCGCCTCGCCCCCAGCCGCCATCGCCGCGTGCATGGCCGCCAGCAGGCGGTCGGCCAGGTGGCCGCCGGCCTGCTCGAATGCCGTGACCATGGCCGCGATCACCGCCTGCGACGACAGCAGGTTGCCGGCCGCCGCGCATTGCTCACCGGCCACCGCATTGTGCGTGCCCAGCGCTTCCTTGCCGGTGAACAGCGCCACCTGCCCGTGACTGTCGATCACCGTGACCTGGCGGTACTCGCTCCAGCCATTGGCACTCAGCACCCGGTCCAGCGCCGCGGCAGGCGGCAGCTGGCCTTGTTCCAGGGCATCGAGGATCTGCGGGCCGAGGGCCGGCAGGGTGATGTTCTGCGTGGCCACGGCACCGACCCCGGCGCGCACCCACGGGCAACGGGCGCCGACGGCGATGCTCGATGAACTGATGGCGATGCCGACCTGGCCGGTTTCCTGGCAGCGGCCGATGATGGAGAAGGTCATGGTGCAGCTCCTGTGGTGAGTTACCGGCATTCTCGGCGGGCCAAGGCAGCGGCGAAACCAACATTTTCCTCGGCACAGGGCAGGAAAAAACTATGGCGGCTCGGCGCGCAGCGGTGCCCATCCACCCTTCGCCAATTTATCGGCAAGCCCCAGCTAAATACTATTTTCGCGATTGCCCCCCCATCCCTAGTCTGGCCCCAGGCAAAGGCGGTCCCCACCGACCTGAACAAGAACGCCGCTGAAGAAGGGCTGGGACATGACACTGAACAACATCGAAATCGACACCCTCGTAGTCGGCGCCGGCCAGGCCGGCGTGGCCATGAGCGAACACCTGAGCAAGCTCGGCGTGCCGCACCTGGTGCTGGAGCGCAAGCGCATCGCCGAGGCCTGGCGCACCGGCCGCTGGGATTCGCTGGTGGCCAACGGGCCGACCTGGCACGACCGCTTCCCGGGCCTGGAATTCGACCTCGACGCCGACGCCTTCGCCGGCAAGGACCAGGTCGCCGACTACTTCGAGCAGTACGTGCGCAAGTACAACCTCCCGGTGCGCACCGGCGTCGAGGTCAGGCAGGTGGTACGCAACGCCGACCGCCCGGGCTTCACCATCGAAACCAACCAGGGCGTGATTCGCGCCAACCGCGTGGTGGCCGCCACCGGCCCGTTCCAGCGCCCGGTGATCCCGGCCATCGCGCCAAAGGACGACGGTCTGCACCAGATCCACTCGGCCGCCTACTACAACCCCGAGCAACTGCCTGAAGGCGCGGTGCTGGTGGTGGGCGCCGGCTCCTCCGGCGTGCAGATCGCCGAGGAGCTGATGCGCGCCGGGCGCCAGGTGTACCTGTCGGTGGGCGCCCACGACCGCCCGCCACGCAGCTACCGCAACCGTGACTTCTGCTGGTGGCTGGGCGTGCTCGGCGAATGGGATGCCGAGATCGCCAAGCCTGGCCGCGAGCACGTGACCATCGCCGTGTCCGGTGCCCGTGGCGGCCATACCGTGGACTTCCGCGCCCTCGCCCACCAGGGCATGACCCTGGTCGGCCTGACCCAGTCGTTCGAGGGCGGCGTGGCGCGCTTCCAGGACAACCTGGCCGAGAACATCAACCGTGGCGACGAGAACTACCTGGCCCTGCTGGACGCCGCCGACGCCTATGTCGAACGCAACGGCCTGGACCTGCCACCAGAGCCTGAAGCGCGCAAGCGCCTGCCCGACCCGGCCTGCGTCAGCAACCCGCTGCGCGAGCTGGACCTGGCCCAGGCCAACGTCACCACCATCATCTGGGCCACCGGTTACGGTGTGGATTTCAGCTGGCTGCAGGTGGACGCCTTCGACGCCAACGGCAAGCCGCAGCACCAGCGTGGCGTGTCGAAAGAGCCAGGCGTGTATTTCCTCGGCCTGCCCTGGCTGTCACGCCGTGGCTCGTCGTTCATCTGGGGCGTTTGGCACGACGCCAAGCACGTCGCCGGTCACATCGCCACCCAGCGCACCTACCTGGCCTACCGCGACCGCGAACAGCGCACGGCGGATGAGCAGCAACCCTCGATCAGCAACGTCAGCACCTTCGGAGCCCACTGATGCCTACTCACACTCGCATCCGCATGTTCAACACCAAGGCCACCTACCCCAACCAGACCCTGGACAACGACCTGTGCCAGGCGGTGCGCGCCGGCAACACCATCTACGTACGTGGGCAGGTCGGCACTGATTTCGAAGGCCGCCTGGTCGGCCTGGGCGACCCGCAGGCGCAGGCCGAACAGGCGATGAAGAACGTCAAGCAGTTGCTTGAGGAGGCAGGCTCGGACCTGTCGCATATCGTCAAGACCACCACCTACATCACCGACCCGCGCTTCCGCGAGCCGGTGTACAAGGAAGTGGGCAAGTGGCTCAAGGGCGTGTTCCCGATTTCCACCGGGTTGGTGGTGGCAGGGTTGGCGCAGGCCGAGTGGCTGATGGAGATCGATGTGATCGCGGTGGTGCCGGATCAGCTGTGATCCTCTGAAAAAGCAATCGCCGGCAAGCCGGCTCCCACAGGGATAGCACAGATCCTGTGGGAGCCGGCTTGCCGGCGATTGGAGTCAACGCTTTGTCATTGTCGGACGTCGCGCTCGGTACCTCCCATCTGCCCAAACCGCCCGGCCTGGAAATCATCGAACGATTCGGCGATCTCGGCCTGGCTGTTCATCACGAACGGGCCATACCCGACGATGGGCTCGTCGATCGGCTCGCCGCTGAGCAGCAGCACGCTGACGTCCTCCAGTGCCTCGAGGCGCACACCGTCGCCGTCGCGCTCCAGCAATACCAGGCTGGCCGCACCGGCTTCGCGCTCATCGTTGACCCGCAACATGCCGCGCAGCACCACCAGCGCGGCATTGCGCCCGGCGGCCACCGGCAGTTGCAGCGTGGCGCCCGCCTTCAGGCGCAGGTCCCAGACGTCCATCTCGGTAAAGGTGCGCGCCGGCCCCTGCTGGTCAAGGTAACGCCCGGCGATCACCCGCAGGCTGCCCGCCTCGCCTTCCAGCGTTACCACGGGAATGTCGTTGGCCAACAGCGTCTGGTAGCCGGCGGCGGCGCGCTTGTCCCTGGCCGGCAGGTTGACCCACAGCTGCACCATCTCCAGCGTGCCGCCGCTACGGGCAAAGGCCGGGGAATGGAACTCCTCGTGGATGATGCCGCCCGCAGCGGTCATCCATTGCACATCGCCCGGGCCGATCAGGCCGCCCGCGCCGGTGGAGTCGCGGTGCTCCAGTTCGCCCTGGTAGACGATGGTGACGGTCTCGAAACCGCGGTGCGGGTGCTGGCCGACGCCACGCCGGGCAGTGGTCGGGGCGAAGTCATGCGGGCCGGCATAATCCAGCAGCAGGAACGGGCTGATATGCCGCGCCAGATGGTCGTAGGTGAACAGGCTGCGCACCGGGAAGCCGTCGCCCACCCAGTGGGCGTTGGGGCTGCGGTGGATACCCTGGATCTTTTTCATGAGAAGCCTCCTGTTGATGGGTTACACCTTACAGATGAGGCCAATACGGCGGTAGATAGCTGAAATGGCATGGATCGTTCCATCAGTGGAACAACCAAACGCATCGCGGGGCAAGCCCGCTACCACGCCTGAACGAAGCAGGCAGTGGCAGCAGGCTTGCCCCGCGATGCGTATCAGCGTCGATCAGGCGATCGCCGCGTCCACCAGCACTTGGGCTTCGGCCACCAGGCGCTTGAGGTGCGCCTCGTCGATGAAGCTTTCGGCGTAGATCTTGTAGATATCCTCGGTACCGGACGGCCGCGCGGCGAACCAGCCGTTCGCGGTCATCACCTTCAGGCCGCCGATAGCCTGGTTGTTACCCGGCGCATGGCTGAGGATCTGCTGGATCGGCTCGCCGGCAAGCTCGGTGGACTTGACCTGCTCCGGCGCCAGCTTGCTCAGCAGCGCCTTCTGCCGTGCGTCGGCCTTGGCCTCGACGCGGGTGGCGTACGGCTTGCCCAGCTTGGCGGTCAGGTCGGCGTAGATCTGGCTCGGGTTGCGCCCGGTGCGGGCGGTCATCTCGGCCGCCAGCAGCGCCGGAATCAGGCCGTCCTTGTCGGTGGCCCAGACCGAGCCGTCCTTGCGCAGGAACGAGGCGCCGGCGCTTTCTTCGCCACCGAAGCCCAGCGAACCGTCGAACAGGCCTTGGGCGAAGAACTTGAAGCCCACCGGCACTTCATACAGCTCACGGCCCAGGCCTGCGGTGACGCGGTCGATCAGGCCGCTGGAAACCACGGTCTTGCCCACGGCGGCATCACTGCGCCATTGCGGGCGGTTGCGGTACAGGTAGTCGATGGCCACGGCCAGGTAGTTGTTCGGCTGCAGCAGGCCGTCGGCGGTGACGATACCGTGACGGTCGTGGTCCGGGTCGCAGGCGAAGGCCACGTCGAACCGCTCGCGCAGGCCGATCAGGCCCTGCATGGCGTAAGGCGAGGACGGGTCCATGCGGATCTGCCCGTCCCAGTCGACGGTCATGAAACGGAAGGTCGGGTCGACCTCGGTGTTCACCACTTCCAGGTTCAGCTGGTAGTGCTCGGCGATGGCCGACCAGTAGCGCACGCCGGCACCGCCCAACGGGTCGACGCCCAGGCGCAGGTTGGCGCTGCGGATCACGTCGAAGTCGATGACGTTTTCCAGGTCGGCGACATAGCTGCTCACGTAGTCGTGGCGCTGGGTGGTCGGCGCCGCCAGCGCCTGCTGGTAGTCCATGCGCTTGACGCCAGCCAGGTTCGCCGCCAGCAGCTCGTTGGCCTTGGCCTCGATCCACTTGGTCACGTCGCTGTCGGCCGGGCCGCCGTTGGGCGGGTTGTACTTGAAGCCGCCGCTCTGCGGCGGGTTGTGCGACGGGGTGATGACGATGCCGTCGGCCAGGCCCTGCTGGCGGCCACGGTTGTAGCAGAGGATGGCATGGGACACCGCCGGGGTCGGGGTGTACTCGTCGTCCTTGCTCAACATCACCTGCACGCCATTGGCGGCCAGCATTTCCAGGGCGCTGGCGGCGGCCGGGGCGGACAACGCGTGGGTGTCGGCACCGATGAACAACGGGCCGTCGATGCCTTTCTCCTGGCGATACAGGCAGATGGCCTGGGTGATCGCCAGCACGTGGTATTCGTTGAAGCTCAGCTCGAACGAAGTGCCGCGGTGGCCCGAGGTGCCGAAGGCCACGCGCTGGGCCGCCACCGCGGCGTCGGGACGGCCGGTGTAGTAAGCGGTCAACAGGCGGGGGATATCGACCAGCACGCTGGCCGGAGCCGGCTTGCCTGCCAAAGGACTGAGCGTCATGCGGAACCTCGAAATCAACGGATGTTGGTGTTGGAACGCGCAGTGTACTGGGAGTTTCAGCGCCAGGCGATGGCGGCGTTCACGCCAGTTGCCACCAGCCGGGGAACATCTGCCGCACCCGCGGTTCGGCAAAGCGCTCGTCGATCAGTACCAGCACGCCGCGGTCGTGGTCGCCGCGGATGACCCGGCCGGCGGCCTGGATCACCTTGCGCACCCCCGGATAGAGATACGCATAGTCGAAACCGGCGCCGAACTGCCGGCCCAGGCGCTGTTTGAACTGCTCGTTGACAGGATTGACCTGGGGCAGGCCGAGGGTGGCGACGAAGGCGCCGATCAGGCGAGTGCCCGGCAGGTCGACGCCCTCGCCGAAGGCGCCACCGAGCACGGCGAAGCCCACCCCCTTTCCGTGCTCCACGAAGCGCGCCAGGAAGGCCTCGCGGCTGGCCTCGTCCATGCCGGGGGACTGGCGCCAGATGGGTAGCGCCGGGTAGCGTTCGGCCAGCAGCCGCGCCACCTGCTCGAGGTACTCGAAGCTGCTGAAGAAAGCCAGGTAGTTGCCCGGCTGGCCGGCGAACTGGGCGGCAATCAGTTCAACGATCGGCGCCAGTGAGGCCTGGCGCTGCTGGTAGCGGGTAGACACCTCGCTGACGATGCGCACCTGCAACTGCTCGGCGCGAAACGGCGCTGCGACCTCCAGCCAGGCAGTGTCGGCCGGCATACCCAGCAGGTCGCTGTAGAAGTGCCGGGGATTGAGCGTGGCGGAAAACAGCGTGACGCTGCGCGCCGCGCTCATGCGGGGGGCCAACAGCCGGGCAGGCACCACGTTGCGCAGGCACAACGTGGCCAGGCGCCGCCCACGGGGGCCGTTGCGCGGGCTGATATCGAACAGGAAGTGCTCGTCGAACAGCTCGGCGATACGGCTGAACTGCAAGGCCTGGAAGTAGAACTCCAGCACCTTGGGCTCGACCTCGACAGGGGCCTGGTTCATGCGTTCCTGGATCAGCCCGATACATTGCTGCAGGGCACGCAGGAAGGCGTCAGGTAACTGTTCGCTGGCCTGGTACGGTGCGACCTGCGCCTTGTACAACGCATTCCATTGTCGATTCAGCCGGTCGAGGGCGCTGCCCAGCCCGGCCGGCTTGCCTTGGCGCAGTGCCAGCAACTGGCCCTGGTCGAGGCTGGCGCTGTACATCTGCCGCCCGCGCTCGACCAGGTTGTGCGCCTCGTCCACCAGCACCGCCGTGCGCCACTGGTTGGCCTGAGCCAGGCCGAACAGCAATGCATGGGCGTCGAAGTAGTAGTTGTAGTCGGCCACCAGCAGGTCGACCCAGCGCGCCATCTCCTGCGCCAGGTAATAGGGGCAGACCTGGTGCGCCAGGGCCACCTCGCGCAGGCTGGGGCGGTCGAGCAGCGGCACCTGCGCGGCCGCTTCACGGGCGGCGGGCAGGCGGTCGTAGAAGCCCCGCGCCAAGGGGCAGGACTCGCCATGGCAGGCGTTTTGCGGAAACTCGCAAGCTTTGTCGCGGGCGATCAGCTCCAGGCTGCGCAGGGCCGGCTGCGGCGACGCCTGTGTAATCTGGCGCAGCGCATCGAGGGCCAGGGCCCGGCCCGGGGTCTTGGCCGTGAGGAAGTAGAGCTTGTCCAAGTGCTGCGGCACCACGGCCTTGAGCAGCGGAAACAGCGTGCCGAGGGTCTTGCCAATGCCGGTGCTGGCCTGGGCCATCAGGCACCGGCCGGTGCTCACCGCCTTGTACAGGGTCTCGGCCAGTTGCCGCTGGCCTTGACGGAACGCAGGGTAAGGAAAGCTCAGGGCCAGCAGGCCCCGGTCACGTTCAACCAGGCGTCGCTCCTGCGCCTGCGCCCAGGCCAGGAAGCGCTGGCATTGGGCCTCGAAAAAGCGCCTGAGGTCGTCGGCGCCGTAATGCTCGTTGATCACGGTCTGGCCATCGCTGTCGACGTCCAGGTAGACCAGCGCCACGTCGATCGCCGGCAATTGCCGCGCCTGGCACAGCAGCCAGGCGTAGACCTTGGCCTGGGCCCAGTGCAGTTGGCGATGATTGTCGGGCTGGCGGGCGAGGTCGCCGCGATGGGTCTTGATCTCTTCCAGTCGGTTGCGTGCCGGGTCGTAGCCATCGGCACGGCCGCGCACCCTCAAGCCTTGGTATTCGCCCTCCAGCGCCACCTCCGACTCATAGCCGGCGCCGCGCTTGGCCACCACCCGGCGATGCCCGGCGATACCTTCCTGGGCACTGGGCGACGGCGTGAAGCGCAGGTCGAGGTCGCCGACCTTGGCGCTGAATTCGCACAGGGCGCGCACGGCCACGGTGTAGCTCATGCCGGCGTGGCCTGCCAGCGCACATGGCAGACCGCCACCGGCAGCCCGTGGGTATGGCAGAACTCGAGCCAGCGCAGCTGGTTGTCCTGCAGGCGGTCGCCCGGCCCTTTGACCTCGACCATGCGATAGCCGCCCTGCCCCGGCCAGAACTGGATAAGGTCGGGCATGCCGGCGCGGTTGGCGCGGATGTCCTGCAGCAAACGCAGGAAGCAGGCTTTCAAATGCTCGGGCGGCAAGTGCTCGAGTGCCTGTTCGAGCAGGGGCTCGTCGAGCATCTGCCAGAACACGAACGGCGACTGCAGGCCTTGCTTGGCCGCATGGCATTCGCGGATGGCCTGACGGTAGCTGCCATCGTCCAGGCGCCCCAGGCAGGTGTCGAACAGTGCGCCGCGACGCTGCTGGAAATCGCTGTCGTGCAGGTCTTGCGGCCCGGCCTGGAATGGATTGAAGAAAGCGCCTGGTACGGGTGCGAAGATCGCCTCCCAGCACAGCAGGCCGAACAGGCTGTTGAACAGGGTGTTCTCGACATAGTGGGCAGCCCCGCCCTGCTGTTCCAGGTGCTGGCGCACCGCCTCCTCCACCCCCAGTGACGCCATCGCGACCGGCAGTTCCAGCTCGATGAGCGTGACCGCGCTCGTGCGCCGACGCGGTTGTGGCGGGCCGCCGAGTTTGCGCGCCAGGCGCGGCAGCATGCGCTCCAGTGCCTGGCGCTCCAAGGCGTTGGCAGGCGCCTGGGCCATGGCCTGGGCCAATGCGAGTGCCGGCAGCCACTGCTCGCTGCGCTCATAGACCCGGACCTGGCGGATGCGCGCCTCAGGGTGGGCGCAGTCGGCATAGACCTGCAACGCCAGCTCCCAGTCGCCAGCACGCTCGCATTGCTGGCCGATGCTGAACAGCAGCCGCGCCCGACGTCGGACCAGCCAGGGGTTGCTGTAGTCCAGGCCCGCGAGTGCCGCAAGCAGTTCGGCGGGCGCGACGCCCTGCTCCAGGCGCTCGGCGCACTGGTGCAGGGCCATGGCCAGGTCAACCTCGGTCCGCTGGCGCAAGGCTCGCGAATCGGCGCTGAACGCCACCTGTTCGTAACGGAACACGCCCAGGTCGGCGAGCACGAAATCGGACCAGCTCTGGTACAGGTTGCCAAAGAACAACAGCCGCAACCGGTCGCATAACGGCTGCCGGCTCCAGTGCAGGATCAGCGTCGGGAAATCGGGGCACCACTGTGCCAGGGGCCTGGGCGACAGCTCGAGTGCCTGCAGCTGTTCCAGCAATTCGGCCTTGCTCGCCCGAGGCCGGGGAATTTTCCCGGCAAAAAGCCCGGCCAGCTCGTCCTTGCGCAGCAAAGCCCACAATTGCTCGACGGCCAACGGTGCGTCGGTCGCTACCCAGCCCAACACCAGCAACGGCGCCAGGGCCATGTCGGCATCGCCGATCTCGGCGTAGTCGAGCTTGTCCCTGCGAAACCACTCGCCCTTGCGCATGACCATCCGTACCAGCAAGGCCTGCGCGGATACCGGCAGCTTGCCGAACGCCTCGATGAAAGCGTGCTCGTCGTGGTCCAGCAGGTCGGCGTAGCGTTGCCCCACCCAGCTCAGGACCTGACGGAAGTTATACAGGTAGTACAAGGGATCATCGACGGAATGGGCGATCACGGTGCAGGTCGGGCGCGGGGGAACAAGCACTGGTTATACATACAGATCGCCCTCTGAAGCAAGCGCGCTGGATCAACGGTCAGGCGCTGCTCCACGCACCGGCCGGCAGCGGCCGCAGCCACAGGTCACGCCGCCCCAGCAACTGGTACAGGCGCCGTGCCTGGCTGCCGAGCGTGCCGGCGTACAGCGCCCGCAACTGCGCAAGCTGCAGGCCGCTGGTGTCCACCAGCCACTGGCTGACAGGCTCCGGGCAAGTCCGGCCCTGCAAGGCACGGTGCAGGTACGGCAACGCCACGCGCATACCGGGATGGCAGCGCAGCACGAAGGCTTCAAGGTTGTGCCCCTGCGCGTCGAAGGGGGTGAACAGTTGACAGACCATCTGCGCTTCATTGACGCCGTATGCCGCAAGCAGCCGAGCCTTCGCCTCGTCGCGCAACGCCCGCCCCTGCGGCCAGGCCACCGACGGCTGGCGCAAGCGCTGGTAGAACGCCTGCGCGCCCTCACGATAGGTACGCTGCTCAAGGTACTGCGCCTTGAGGCCGTGCAGGTGGGCCAGCGGCAAGGGGTCGAACAACCCGGCCGGCCCCTGGGCATGCCAGGCCTGCGCCTCCTCCCGCCCAAGCATGCGGTCAAGGTGACCGCCGTCATCGGGATGGCGCAGCAGATCCTCCACCGTCATCAGGTGGGTATCGCTCCAGGGCTGATCATGCTTGGGCGCTGTTACCGGCTGCCAAGGGTCGGACAGCACCTGGTGCAACTGTTCGACACCGGCGGCCAGGACGCTGTGGGGTGTCACGGTGTGCGCGACCTCCCCGCTATGGCGCAGGCAACGCCGCCCACAGGCCAGCAGGCGGTGGCGCTGGGCAAGCGGCGCGGCGCTGACCAGGAGTTGCTCGCCGTCTTGCCCACCCAGCACCTGCCCAAGGCTGGCCCCCACATCCAGATACCCCCTGGCCCCGAGCAAAGCCCCGGGCTGCCCGCCGGCGAGGTGCCCGAACAGCAGCCAGGCGTTACCCGCGGCGGCCAACTGTTCGGCCGAACAGGCCTGTCGGGCACCAAACGGGCCGAGCTGCCCGCCATCGGCGCGCAACAGCTCCACCCGCGGATCATCGTGCAGGAACAGTGCGCTGAAGCAACGGTCGTGAAGGGCCAGGGCGGTGTCATCAAGGGTGGGCAGGCGGGCCGCCAGCACCCGCAGGCGGAAGGTCGCGGCGTGGCGAATGGCGATACTCAGTTGCGCGGCGCGCAGGCAGGCCAGCAGATGCGCGCTGCGTCGGTCCACGCCGTGCAGGGCCAGGACCTGCAGGTTGCCGATGCAGTCCTGGCCACCGGCGATGACCAGCAGGCGCTGGATCAGCAACTGCACCGAGGCGCGCTGGGCCTGGCTCATGTGCTCCAGCAGGCGCTGCAGGACCTGCTGGTAGATATAGTGCATGGCTTGGTCGTGGGTCTCGGTCATGCTATCGCTCCATCTCCCTGACGGCTTCGAATTGAAGTCCGATTCTGGCAGATGAATAGCTGACCGGGCTTGAAGGAAACTTCCCAAAACCGGGTAGGAAAATTAGCTATGTTTGCTGGCAAGGCCACAAGGCAAAGCCCGCCCCTGCAGGGCGGGCCTCATGTCACGGAGGGATATAAGCAGGCTTACCCGGCGCAGGCGTCGGCAGCGTCAGCCCTGCCCGCCCATGTCCAGCACCACCCGGCCACCGCAAGGGCAGGCGTCCATATGCCGGTGCGCCTCGACCACCTGCTCGAACGGGTACACCTTGATGATCTGCGGTGTCAGCAGCTGGTCGGCGGTGAACTGGTTGATGTCGCGCAAGGCCCGCTGCAACGCCACTTGGTCCTGGGTGATGCCCAGCTCCGGCTTGCCGGTGAAGTTGCCGATGCAATGCACATGGAACTGGATGTTCTTCTGGAACGCCGCGCAGGCCGGGAACGGCGTCTGGTTACCGCCCTGCAGACCATACAGCACCAGGTTGCCGCGCGGTGCCAGGACATCGCCGAGCAGCGACATCTGCGGGCCGCCCATGCCGTCGAGGACCATGTCCACGCCACGGCCATCGGTGTACTTGCCGATCTGCATCAGCAGGTCCTGCTCCTCGGTGACGATCACCTTGTCCGCGCCCAGGCCCAGCAGGTATTCACGCTGCTCGGGTTCCTTGGTGGCAGCGAACACCTTCAACCCCAGGGCCTTGCCCAGCTGCACGAAGGCCGGCCCGGCGCAGTGGCTGGCGTCGGTGACCAGCGCGGTCTGCCCGGCCTTGGCCCGGGCCAGGTCGACATAGGCGAAGTAGGCGATCAGCAGCGGGGTGTAGTGCACGCTGGCCTCGATCGGGGTCAGCACGTCAGGGTAACGGGTGATGGCGCTGCGCGGCAGCACGATCACGTCACCGTAGACCGGATGGTCGTTGGGGCTGGTGGCCGGAAAGCTGGCGACCCGGTCGCCCACCGCGATATCGTCCACGCCCTCGCCGACCGCGGTGACCACGCCGGCCATTTCATGGCCGATACCCGCCGGCAGCCGCGCCTGGGACGGCGCCAAGTTCTGCCGCCAGAGCACGTCGTACCAGCTGATGCCGATCGCCTCGACGCGGATCTGTACCTCGCCGGTGGTCGGGGACGGTTCGGCCTGCTCCTCGCAACGGAGCACATCGGCCTGGCCGAACTTGTGGAAACGGATCATGCGGGACATCGCATACCTCGCCTTTGTGAATCTCGTATTACCACGGACTTTATCCGGGCTTTCACGGTTGGACCATCAGTGGCTGTTAATAGTCGACATGCCTGTCATTGATTGGGCCCCTGACAAATCTGTGCATTGGCACCCGGAAATCGGTGCAGGGTACCAGCCTTTGGCCTTAAGATTCACCCCTGCCCCACTTCAGGCGAGCCGCATCGAATGAATCGTAACGACTTGCGTCGCGTAGACCTCAACCTGCTGATCGTGTTCGAGACGCTGATGCACGAACGCAGCGTGACCCGCGCCGCCGAGAAACTGTTCCTCGGCCAGCCGGCGATCAGCGCCGCGCTGTCGCGCCTGCGCAACCTGTTCGACGACCCGCTGTTCGTGCGTACCGGCCGCAGCATGGAGCCGTCGGCGCGCGCCCACGAGATCTTCGCCCTGCTGTCCCCGGCGCTGGACTCGATCTCCACCGCCGTCAGCCGCGCCGCCGAGTTCGACCCGGCCACCAGCAACGCGGTGTTCCGCATCGGCCTGTCGGACGACGCCGAATTCGCCCTGCTGCCCCAACTGCTCAAACGCATCCGCGCCGAGGCGCCCGGCATCGTGCTGGTGGTGCGCCGGGTCAACTACCTGCTGATGCCCACTCTGCTGGCCTCCGGCGAAATCTCGGTGGGCGTGAGCTACACCAGCGACCTGCCGGCCAACGCCAAGCGCAAGGTGCTACGCCGCAGCATGCCCAAGCTGCTGCGCGCCGACAGCATGCCCGGCAACATCACCCTGGACGACTTCTGCGCCCGACCCCACGCGTTGGTGTCGTTCGCCGGCGACCTGTCCGGGTTCATCGACGAGGCGCTGGAGGAGATCGGCCGCAAGCGCCACGTGGTGCTGGCCGTGCCGCAGTTCAACGGATTGGGGAGCTTGCTGGCGGGAACCGATATTGTTGCCACGGTGCCGGACTACACCGCCGATGCGCTCACCGCTGCAGGCGGCCTGCGGGCCGAGGACCTGCCGCTGGAGGTGCGCAGCTTCGAGCTGCACATGGCTTGGCGCGGGGCGCAGGACAATGATCCGGCGGAGCGGTGGTTGAGGTCGCGAATACAGATGTTCTTCGGGGATCCGGATAGCCTTTAAGCAAATTCCAGAGAAATCCAAAAAAACCCCTTAAATCATCGAGTTAAAGCCAATATCAATCCATTACCGTCCGTCTTGTTCCACTGGATTCCGCTACCATTGGGGGCATAATTGGGGGCAAATTACAAATTACTAAAAGCGATGCCCCCAATCGATGCCCCCTAATAATGCCCCTGCTGTCAGACGAAAACTCAGCGATGCCTTTATTCGCTCTCTGGCCGAACCAGGCAAGTACGCCGACGGCGAAGTGCCTGGCCTCTACCTTGAGGTGCGGCCGTCCCGCAGGGTCGGGAAGGCCTCCTCCAAGTGTTGGCGGTTGAAGTATCGGCTGCAAGGCAAGGAGAATCGATTTTCCATCGGCACTTACCCGGAAATCGGCTTGAAGGAGGCGCGTGACATTGCCCGCGGTGCACGGCGCGATGTGGCTAATCAGACCGCCCCTCTTAAAGCTAAGACTGCCAAGATCGAGGCACAGGTGCTCAACGACGCACGCACCTTCGAGTACGTGGCTGAGCAATGGCTGACGTTCAAATCCGCGGAGCTAGTGAGCAAGTCCATCTCAGGATTTCGAGGGGCGCTTACCAATCACATTCTCCCTGCTATTGGCAAGAAGCCAGTCAGCGATATCAAGCTGGACCACATCACCACAATCATTACCGAGCTGCGCCGTAAGCGCACTATGGCCATGGCGCGTCGCGTTCGCACTCTAATTCGCTCCATCCTGGGGTTCGCCGAGGGGCGTGGCTGGGTGGAGCGCAATGTGGCGCTGAGTAACATCGAAGAGCTCAAGATCAGGCATGTGGTGACCAGCAACCCTGCGATCGAAAAACCAGCTGATCTCGGCAGGTTTCTACTTCGCCTGGATAACTGCAGCACCGGGAGTGTTTCTACGGCAATGCGCCTGCTGGTCATGCTGCCAGTCCGTCCTGGCGAATTGGCGGCAATGCGCTGGGAGGACGTCGATCTGGTCGGTGCGGATTGGCGCTATGTAGTTGGCAAGACCAAGCATCTGGATAAGAGCAAGCATATAGTCCCCTTGCCTGAGCAAGCGCTAAGCCTGCTGCTCGAGCTTCGGAAAACAAGTGTGGTGAACAACCAAGGCGAGGGCTGGGTGTTCGCCTCTCCGGTCTACCCCAACCGGCCGATCAATCCGACTTCGATGCTCAAGTCATTTCAGCGTATTTGGCCGGAGTACGAAATCACCGCCCATGGATTTCGAGCTACATATCGGACCATAGCGCATGAACACTTGGGCATCGACCCGATCGTGCTGGAACTATCGTTATCGCACCGGATGCCAGGCTCATTGGGCGCTGTGTACGCGCGCGCCCAGCTCCTCAATCAGCGTCGGGAGGCTGCGCAATTGTGGGCAAACTACCTAGATAAATTGCGCAATAACGCGAGGAGTGATTTAGGTGCTTACGAATCACCTTTCTGACTGTTACCTGCAGCAGGACCTATTGACACACTCGTGCAGGTAGATATGGCGAAGAAATGGACAAGTGGACGGTGGGCTTAGAGCATACTCCGGTATGAATTGCTGAGGTTGTATAACAAAGCCATCAGTTGCTTCTGGCGCTGATGGCTGCAATCTTACCCGTTTCGACCTTTCAAAAGGTTTCGTTCAGAACCTAGAACAACTCATCCAACTGCTCAAAAAATACACGCTTTTCTGATTGGTCAGGCTCCCCAAGCCCCCGGAGAAAGCTGATTGCTGCATTGTCCGAAAAATCTTCGCTTAGATATCGATGAGTAAACGCAATGTCCAGCCAGCGATCCGCGATGCCGCCACGCCCCAGATCGATGAAATGTAACTGGTCATGGGCATCGACGAACACATTGGTGTCACAGAGATCGCCATGACTGAACGCCTTTTCTTCGGTCGGCCGAGTTGCGTGGAGGTGGGCTAATAACCTGTGCGGCGTGCCAAGGTTCGGCCATTGCTCCAGATCAACGTCATCAGCACACAGATCCTGCGAGATCAGATATTCCAGTTCAATCAGGCGCACCGAAATACTCGAGTCAAATGGGCAGTTGGTGATCGGAACAGCCTGCAGCAGCTGTAGTGCTTCGCGTAACAACGCCACCATTGCGTTCTCATCATCGCATCGTGTTTGTATCGGTTGACCGGGCACACAACGGGTGATCATGAACTCCCCGGCATTGCTTTGTGCAACGACTGCAACCTCGGGAACGTTCAGTCGACCATCCAACCATCGCAGCACGCGGGCTTCACGCAAGACGCTGTAGGTCGTGGGTGCGTAGACTGAGGCGCAAGCTTTAAGGAAGAAGCGCTCATTGCCTCGGGTGAAGCTATAAACGCTGGCAGGAGACTCTCCCACTTTGTCGACTACAAGTTGATTATCGCCAATAAACTGGGAAATGGCTCTAGGTAGTTCGAAACGCATCCGCAATAACATCCTTTGTGAAATTTATTATCTACCCAGTCGCGCATTTCCCGACGAATCATCTAATGAAATTAACTAGTTTCTCATCGCCTAAGCCGGCGGCTAAACTAGACACCGCTGAGACATCTCCGTCGAGGAGTTGTACTACCCCGGGCCATGCGACTGGGCCTTTGATACAGTCTTGGCTAGCAAAAAAACAGCCTACTATAATTTCAAATTCATACCATAATTGCAGAATCAAAAAACACAAAAACAAACTTTACTCGATGGACTTCCAGTTCTTGTAAAAAGCCCGGCGAAGACCATACACCAATCTCGAAAACCCCATTACTATTCCATTCAATATCCCGTACGCGTAAGTAGGACGGATAATATCCACAAAAAGACAGTAACGTTTACCCCCTCCTTTATTGAAAGAGGCGTGCAACAACGTATCATCAAAAATAAACAACGGGTGATCGTGCCAATAGTGCTTATGATCTTTTACCTGAATATAAACACCATCGTTATTCCGGGGCGGACTTATATTGTACAACACCCTCAGCATCATACGCAGCGGCCCAAAATGAAATGATGTCGACTGATTATCATTGAACACCGAAACACCAACTGTCTTGATGTACTTGAATCGCTGCCGTAACTCCGGGATATCGAGGCCATTGATAGTCTGACGACCATACCATTGAAAGAACAGCATGCCGCGCTTGTTACTGTGCAAGCGAGTTTCCAGGTAACTTATAATTTCACTTTTATATTTCATCGACAGATCGATCACCTGCCGAACTTCGCGACTGCATTCATCAGGCAGTTCGTGTAATTTATAGATGTGTTTATTTGGCTTAGAAATCAAGTCCATCAAGGTATTCAAAGGGGAAAGTATCCAGGTGTTACGCCCACCCCCAAGAAAATACTTCTTAATAATTGCGGCATCGTTAACTCCGCTCCGAGCAAAGTCATACAGTCCGCATACGGCATACAGCGCAACAACCACCCCTACTAGCGCGGTGTGAGAATAGGCAGCGAATACGACGACAACAAAAACTGCCAAAGAAGTAACGGTCTTACGAGTCTTTTTGCTCATACTGTTTACCTAAAATAGGTCATTTATGCCGTTATGTCGGCATAGGGGAGATGATTTCGTGTAGTCAATAATTACTGTCTGCCGGACACCATCCTTCCGTCCTTGAGGGTATGGATCCTCAATTCAGAATTTCTCTGCATTAATTTTTGGGAATCTATCCCAAAGCTCTAAGGCTGCTGGCACAGTCTAGGATTCTTAGTCGTCCAGCATTTTAGATCCAGCATTCCTCCTTACGCTCGGGCGCTGCTTCCGATAGGTGACGCAGCAACTGTGGGGTGGTGATAGGTGATCTGTAAATCACTAAACTAACACTGTTAGTCTGCTCCTGAAAAGACCCACACGCATTCCGCGGTCCGCTGGTGAGTCGCTGAAACGACTTGTTCGACAGCGCCGTCAGCACTCACCACTACCCTTGCCGTGCAGACCATGAAGAATGATTGCTACTGGTCACAGAAGATCAAAGCCTCGTCATGCGCGATGTGCCGCACAGCGAAGAGCCAGATTCAGGAGCCACTTCGGTCTGCTCTGACTTGACTGTTTTCACGACACGGTTATTGACGAACACTGCCTAAACTACCGGATCGGTTTTGTATTAGCTGCCAAGGGTGGGATCATATGGGTCTGGCATGAGCGATGGTCTATCGCGACTGTGGGAGCGTGTGACCAGGCAGCATGGGGGCCAGTGGCGGTTGGCTATAGTACGTCCAATCAGCTAAAGCCGATTAGGCACTACGATAAGAGCATGTACTCACGGATAACGTGAATCTTAACAACCTGGCTATTTCGACTCTTTGGGTTATCGCAGCATGGAACCGGAAGCAACGGGACCTGCAAAGACAGGAAATTCTTCAGCATCACCTGTCTGCTCCCCATCGCCCCTGTCCTTACTGACAAACGGTAATGGCAAGTAGCTAGTCAAGCACCGCCATCTTCACCGCTAGCAGCAGGAGGTTGTCTTGAAAGTGACCTTCGGCTAAGGAAATTCTCCAAAATAGCCGCTCGCGCTCCCTTCTTGGGAACACGAGCAATCGACAACATTAATTACTTCTATATTTTCGCGCTAAAAGCCCACCATAAAAATGCTATTACATTGCGACTTAAACGATACCTCTCACCTCCATCAACAGCACATTCCAATCCACGCAAAACATGGAGCAAACTAGTTCTTGCCTAGAAGTAGAAATTCGTCTTGCCGTCAGGACGCCCGAAAATAGCTAATTAGTTCAGTTCAAGCCGCATAATTGTCTCTTCAAATTCATGCTGATCTACCACTTTAAACCCGAACCTTTCAAAGAAGCCCCTCATTACATCATGCCCTTCTACATAGCATATGGAAACACTTTTAATGCATTCCATTTGCCTAATTTCATCAAGAACTAGCGCAACAGCTTTAGTGCCAACCCCTTTAACTTGGTGGTTAATATCAACCATAAGCTGATCAATGAATATTTCGTCGGGCCTACCATTCGCGTGATTAGAGTAGTACTGAATAAACCCTACTGCCTCACCCGCAAGATAGATGCCTCTATTAACGTAATATTCATAAAATTTGGAAGCAGCCAAGGATTCCGAATTGAGCGCAACATAATTCTCCTGCTCCTCAGTTATTTCGAGGCTAATAATATCCAGCCAATTATCCTTTGTTACATCCTTTAAAACGATTTCCATAAAAACCTCATAAAAGCTACGCACCCGCTACAGATACCTCGCACCAGACACCAACTAGCGCGCTACACTTCGACGATGGAAAATATTCGCCCTTCATCTCTGTCTATATCTTGAGTAACTAGACGCCAATTAGGCTAGAACGAAATATTGGCCATATCTTTGTATCTCTTAGGCAGTGTAGAATCAAAATCTATAATTTTCTCAAGAATTTCCGCTGCTGGGGTACCCGCATCTCTCCCCGCCCGAAGTATATCTAACCTACTCGTTACAGCATATTTGCTAACTGCTGTATAGTAAGCTTTCGATTCGTCCGTAACCAGTTCACCCGACACAGAATATGTAATAATCGGATCACGCGAAATATCGATAAGCCCTGAGTTAAATACAACCCCCTCATCAATATTATATCCAAGCAGCTCTTCTGCAACCGCATCGCTTTCTCGAGCTCTCTTAAGCAATAACTCCTTGTAACTCAACTTAGAATCACCTTCCTCTTTGCCATAACCAAAACCCGACTGACGAGCTTCCAGTGCAGAAATAGCTTTTTCAGCCTCCTGCATGAAATTACTATCGCCTGCCGCCCCTCCCGCTGGAGATCTCATCTTTGAAACAGATTGAGACCACTGATAACTATCGACGTCTACTTTCATACCGCCTCCAAATTATAAAATAACACCGCCGCAGTAACCGTATAATCCCCACACAAAATAATAAGCAACACAACCCTCAGCCTAGTTGAAAACTTTTTTTCAAAGCGCATAAAATCATCAATTTCAGCTCTGATTTAAATTGCCCCAATTTTTAAAATGGTTTTCTTGCACCACCTCCTTGTGGATCAGCTATCCTCACCTACAAATAGCAAAGTCAAGGGAGAAATTGCTTATAGTCCAATTCCAACCATTTTGCGATATCCGCAACTACAACAGCCATTCTACTGGTTGCATCTGGGGATTTAAGATTGTGATCTAGATTTGGATAGGCACGAAAATCGATACTCTCTTTACCTGATCTAACAAGTTGCTCGATCATGTGCAGAGCTTTGGTCGGCGACACCGACTTATCTTCCCCACTTTGGACAATAAGAAAAGGGATCGTGATGCGTTTAAGAACAGCTAGCTGGTCAAGTTCCAGCGTTTGTTTCCACCACCCATAACCATGGTTGCTATCTGTCACCTCCAGCGATGTTCCTATCTTGATATGCTCAGCGAACTCGCGCATGGCTTGAACAGATGCGGTCGTTTCCTCAATCGGCGCACTGGAAGTCTTAATGTTGTGCAGCACATCGTCGACAAACCAACGTCCTCCTCCATTGATTGCAACTGCGGAGTCTACGTATTGCCTGTCGCTGGCAAGTAATCCCACCACCACGGCACCTTCACTACCACCTAGTGCAACCACTCGCTGGTAACCATTTTGCTTTCGCAAGTGCGCAATAACCGAGCGGTAATCCTGCAATCGTTGATTCGGATTGTCCTTAAGCAGATAGATACCAGGACAATCCAAGCGGTCGGCATCCACGCTGTACGGTAACGAGGCATCAATGCCGTATTTTTCGACCGTCAGCAAGTCGGCGAACGGGAGAGCTTTGCTAAGGTGGTCAGAAATGGAGGGGATATTCCTCACACTATTGCAATCCGAGCCCTGTAAAATCACCAGCAATTGGGGGGCTGTTTTCCTTGAACCCCGTTGCTGTAGGTAGTAATCAATGGCTGATCCATCTGCACGAGCCAGCTGGTAAGTCGAGACTGGCTCCAGCGCCCAAGTTGATTGCGCCACAGAGAGTGCGGAAGCAGCCAGAACGAATCTGAGCATAACGTGGTCTCGTTGAATGGAAGGCGTGACCTATGTGTCAACCAACAGACTAACACTGTTAGTCTGTGCTTGGGAAGACTCCCGACCGGCAGCTAGGCCTTGATCCAGAGTGCAGAGAAGCAGCTCCATAGGTCGATGAGTGCACTCCCCTGGCTCTACTTGACCGCCTTGTAGACAACGAAACCCAGCTACTTTTTCGGTTCCGGGACCCGGGATCGAGCTTACGCTCGCCGGCATCGTCAAGCTAAGCGTGCATGCATTTTGGTCAAGCTAGACCTGCTCAGTCTGTAGACTTCGTGCTGGGCAGGTTCGTCAGAGGACTTTCTCGAGGTATCGCAACTCAGACAGACACTTATCACAGAATTTGCGAAACAAGACCATAAGTAGGATTTGATGATATTACCTGCTGTGCCTTCAACTCCAACACAAAACCTTAATTTTTGAAGGTCTTGCAAGCACGGCTCGACCGTCTTCACAGTCGTCCGCCTCTTTCACAGAGGCGGCTTTAACTACAGTGCAGGTCGCTCCTAGACGTATTGATGGGTTTCTACTTACACAACGTTTCTATTTGCATAGCAATCAAATTTTCGCACAAGCAAAATGTAGATTCGTCGTTCCGCACAGGCACCCGAGGTGCCTCAACTCTAGAGTTTTAATACAGCAACCACACCATTTATAAGCACAATCGTGCCCACAATCATAACGAACCAACCTGTAGCTTTACCGCGATACTGATGCAGCGCAGGAATTCTATAACATGCATACTGCGGTAAAAAATACGCCATAAACACGCTAGCCGGCACCATGATTATTTGTATAAGGTTCAACACATTCCAGTTCAAAATAGCAGGGAGCGTAGTGACCACAAATATAAACAGCGTTAGTACGCGCTGCAGCCCTTTGCCGTGAATCACTGCTGGCGAGCAATTGAGGCACGTAGATGCAAAACCCTTGGCACTTTCCTTAGTAGCAATGAAGTGCGCGAGAAATGCTTTAATAGTAGCCAAGAAAACAATAAGTTGAGAAGCGGTTGCCAGCAAAGGATTATCGAACTTTCGAGCCAGATAGGAAAGTGCGGTCAGGTTATTCGCCTTAGCCTCCGCCAACTCCTGCGGCGACAGTGCAAAAATGCAGCTCCACGCAAAGAACACTACAGTCACAAATATCAGGATAACTGCAACCAGCAGAATACTCGAGACTTTTTTACTCGCAACCTCGCCATACACACGCTTCTGAGCCACCACCATGCTTGATACAACAGTAGTAAAACCCATCGCATAAATCGCGACTGGCAGCGACACCCAAACCGAGCTCATCAGCCCTGTTACCCCTCCAAAATTACTGGCAGTTTGAAGCACTGACAGATTCCAGCTTGGAGCAGCCATGGCCCCGAAAAATACCAGCGAAGCAATGAAGGGGACTACAATAAATCCCATTACCTTAACGGTAACAGTTGTATTGAACTGAACCACCGCCAGCAACATCACAACAACCAATGGCGCCACAACAACTCGTGGCAGTATACCAAGATGCAACTGCGTATTAAAAAAATCAATAAGCGTATTGGTGATCGTAATGGTATAAACCATCATCGCTGGAAATACAGTGATAAAATAGACAAATGTCAACCACTTCGCCCAGCGAACTCCCAGATGCTCCTCGGCAGCATCAATTAAATTACCTTCCTTGCCAGTCGTCGCCGTTGCGGTTTGTACAAAGCGCGCGTAGGCTTGATGACTAAAAAAAGTGATAGGCAAGACCAATACGGTAAGGATCACCATAGCCCAAAAGCCTGCGAGCCCTAAGCTGATTGGCCAAAATAGTGCGCCGCTACTCACGGCACAACCATACAACCCGAACACCCACATGGTGTCTTGTCGACTCCACCTGTTGCTTCGCGTTGGAGCTTGTGTCAAAGGCATTGTTGTTTGCATCATTATCTCCGATAATTGTTATTAGACGGCGAATCGCTTAGCACTAAGAGCTATCAGGCCACCTGCGTTCGACTGGGCAGAGATCACTATCATATTGAGGGGGGGGGCCGTACGCCCACCCTGTTCACCAAGCACGCATCAAGGGAGCGGATAAGGCCCATTTTCGGGACATATTCTTATGCCCGGGCGATAACTTCTATTTCAATCAAGGCGTCTTTGGGCAAACGCGAAACTTCAACTGTGGACCGTGCCGGCCGAGCGCCTTGAAAATAGTCTGCATATACGGCATTAACTACGGGAAAGTTTTCCATGCTCGCCAGGAACAATGTGGTCTTGACTACCCGATCCAGGCTTGAGCCGGCCGCCAGCAAAACAGCTTTTACATTTTCAAGCGACTGTTGCACTTGTGATCGGATATCCTCAGGTATCTGGCCACTTATAGGATCAATTGGTAGTTGCCCGGATACGAATATCCATGAGTCTACCTGTATGCCTTGTGAATAAGGTCCGATGGCTTCCGGCGCATGAACCGTGTTCAAGTAACGCATAATCAAACTCCTCTCAAGGTGCTGGCTTCATAAGGCCGGCATATGGTGTTTACATTCTTGAGCACGGCGATTGCTTTTACCGCGCCCGTCATGGACTGCTCGTTCAGTCTTTGCTGCAGGCCAGGGGGCGTTCTGCGTCTGAGTCGCCGGACCTGCCTCCACCTGACAGTGGCCGTGATTGAACCAACCGTGTTCCCACAAGCACCAACACGAAGGCGAGAAGATCGGTTCGGTACACAGGTTCATTCAGGAACAATGCCCCTACCGCCAAGCCCACTACGGGGATCAGATAGTTGGCGGAGGAGACGAAACCGGCGCCCGCTCGCTCAGCAAGTTTCAGCATCACCAGCAACGCAATCGCGGTACATACAACCCCTAGCGCCACACTCGCAGTGATCGTTTGGGCGGACGCCGCCATGATATCGGGACCAATATCAATGAACGGCAATGCCAGAACCGTTGCCACCAACAAGCTGAGCGCTGAGGTCCCAATGGGAGACTGCGGTGACCACTTGCGCGAAAAAACTGTTTGCAGGGCGAAACATAGAGCTGCCGCAGTGAGTGCCAGCAGCCCAGGCAACATGGACTCATTAACCTGCGGGCCGCCACGCGCCATGACGATGGTGAGCACTCCGGAAAAACCTGTGGCCAAGCCAAGCAGCGCTTTGCCAGTGAGCTTCTCATCAGGCAGCAGCACATGTGCGAGCAGTGCGGTAAACAGTGGCGTCAACGCCATCAATACCGCCGCAAGCCCGCTCGGCACCGATTGCTGCCCCACAGTAATAAGGGCAATTGGCAGGAGATTTCCGATCAACGCATGAACCAACCCTCCGCGCCAGTCTGATGCGATCCAATCAATCCTCCTGAGGGTAATCACTGTCCAGATCGACAATAGAGCAGCGCCGAAGAACAAACGCAGAAGTACGATCTGACCAGGTGACAGCCCATGCAGAGCAAGCTTTGTGAAGCCATAGGCAGAGCCCCTGCACAAGGCCAACACTATCAACAATGCTCCAGCGCCTCGAAAAGCGTCGTTTATCATGAGTTGGCGTCCTGTTCACACCTAAGCAATGGCTGGCCGGATGCACAGCGATGACAACACCACTGCGCCCCAAATCATCCAGCCTTTACGGACTGGAGGGTGGCCACGATGTTTTCGATTTCTATGTGCGTATTGAAGTAATGCGGGGAGAGACGAATCGCGCCATTGCGCAGACTCGCGCAGATGCGCTGCGCTTCCAGAGCATCGAGAAGCGCCTCGGCGCTTACTCCAGGCTTACGGACCAGGCAGATGCCTGAACGTTCGTGCCGCGCAAAAGGGTGGACGACCTCTAATCCCGCGTCCTGGCATCGGAACAGCAATCTCTGATTGAGGTCGAGCACTCGATCCTCAATGCGTTGAGCGCCCAGTCCGTCGATCTGGCGCAAGCGCTCTGCCAGGCCTATTATTCCCGCTCCATTTTCCGTCCCCGCCTCGAACCTTCGGGCGTCCGGCAACAGTGTAAGTGTTCGCTTGAATGCGAAGGGCTCTTCGACACTCAACCAACCCACGATCCTCGGAGTGATTCGGGCGAAGGCACGCTCGGAGAAACTCATGAATCCGATGCCGCGTGGCCCCATCAACCACTTATGTGCACTCACCACCAGGACGTCCACGCCAGAAGCGGTAACGTCAAGGGTCATGGCGCCAATGGACTGGGTCCCATCCACCACCAGCAACGCATCGAAGGCGGCGCAGGTAACAGCGATACCGGCCAAGTCTACTTTGTAGCCGCTGTAGTACTGAACATGGCTAACCGCTACGAGACGCGTGCGACTGTCAATGTGACGGGCAAAGTCCTCTGCCTGCACCCGCCCTTCTACAGCGTCGACCTTGCGTATCTCGACGCCTTTTTCAGCAAGCTGCATCCAGCAGAGATAATTTGAAGGGAACTCCAGCGCCGCTACGACCAGATTGTCACCCTTGTTCCAGTCAATACCCAGGGCAACCAGCGACATGCCATGTGAGGTGTTCTGGATATAAGCAATACGCTCGGGTACTGATCCCACCAGCTTCGCAGCCAGCCTCCGCCCCTCTTCATAAGACTCCGCTGAACGCTCACCCGTCATTCGAACATCTTCGACGAGGCTGCCCAAATGTGCGTTCATAGCGTTCTGGATCGAGCGCGGGAGCGGGGTTACCGCTGCGCTGTCCACGTAGGTGGATTGTGTGAGACAAGGAAGATCCAGGCGATCCTTTTCTATTTTTAGCTCTGTCAATGACTGCATGTTTCCCTCGGCCTAATGAACCTTAAGCGTTTCGGGACAAGCCTAAAGACCGCATTGCCATGAATCAAACTCGCTGCTTAAATACAGATTATGAATGTGAATCATGGTGATGACATGAATTTCAACAACCTCGACCTGAACCTTTTGCGCGTATTTGATGTATTGATGCATGAACGGAATGTAACCCGCGCAGCAGAGCGGCTGGGCAAAACCCAATCGGCGATCAGCCATTCGCTTGGAAAGCTCAGGACGCTTTTCAATGATGAGCTATTCAGGCGCGATAACGGCGTGATGAACCCCTCGCCGCGTGCGATCGAGTTGGCAGCAGACATCTCGAATGCACTGAATGACATACGCAGCACGATTGATAGACACCAGAGCTTTACACCTGGGGACACCCATAGGAACTTTCGCATTGGCTTGACCGACTACCGCTCGATTGGCTTCATCCCGGCATTGATCAGGGACTTTTCAGAGCAGGCGCCCAATGCTCGCTTGAACATCATCCCTGCTACCAAAACCGAAATTGGGCCGCTGATTCATTCACGTCAGCTCGATTGCGCGATTATCGGAAACTTCGATAATGACCAACCCAATCTGCAGAGGATCGAACTGGCCCAGGACCGTCTCGTCTGCGCTCTGTGGAGTGGAAGCACCCTGCTTGACCAACCGTTAACGTTGGAACGCTACTTGGCAGCAACCCACTTGCAGGTTTCTGCTGACGGTCGTTCTGAAAGCCTTGCTGATCACGCCCTCAAGGCACAGGGCCTAAGTCGCAAGGTGGCGGCAACCATTCCAAACTATCTTGCCATTCCATGGGTGCTAAGACGGACCGACCTGATCACACATTGCGGGGACAGCATGGTGCTCATGCTCGATAGCAGCAGCGAAGTCATATTGACCCCTGCCCCGCTCCCCCTGCCCGATGTAGTCATCTCCTTGGTACTTCATCAGCAAATGATGAGCGACCCTGCGACTGTCTGGTTACGCTCGCTGATTGAACAAATATCTATTCAGTGGCAGAACAGAAAGGCGGAAGCGTGGAAGGTCAGCGAGTTCGTCCATCTGTGACGGCAGGGAGGATCATCATTGAATTTTGAGTGTTGAGCCTTGAGGCCCGTCTGGTTCAGGGAGTTTGTTTCAACGCCCCTCGGGTGCAGACTTATCGAAGAAGCTTGAGCGACCCGGTTAGCGACCTTACCCATTTCGAAGGTCCCGCCAGCCCCAGCCCATCAATCGATTCTGCAACCAAGTCGCAGTTCGGGAAGGCTGTTTCGTAATCTGCGAATACATGTAGCGAGCGTGCAAAGGCTGGAAACGGTACGACTGCTCGCCCTTCAGCATCTGACATTGCTTTAAGCATGAGAAGTCGAATTGTAGCCTCGTCAGCCTGAAGGACCGGTACCGGCCTATCAGCGCTGATATCAACTGTAAGACCCTGGCGATCAGTGAGCTGTCTGCCAGCGAGGCCTGGGAATTTTGCGCCAATTCCGATCGAGAGCGCGCCGACTGTGTTGGCCAGCACACCCAAGGGTAGGTTAGGGTTCACGACAATAGCGAGGCGAAGGTCTTGAATCATTGATGGCTCCGAGCTTGAATATTTTTGAGTGAATGAGCGTTTGCGGGGACGTGGCACGGTGACGCGATTTTCCGCTTCGTTACCACCGCACTACGAGGACTGACTCCATGAGTTCGCATTCATTATCCTTGTGCAACCGCACTCCAGTTCAAAACCACGGAGTGTGTAACGGCAGATCCATCGGACACACGGGCGGATGCGGTGAACCCAGATTTGGTGGCCTTACTGTATTGGGCAACGAGCGGCTGCCCGGTGTCTTCCGCTGTCACGATCACTATCGGCGCACTCGAAAAGGAATCATCCGGGAACGCGATGGATGCCGAGGCAAAATCGGACGAAGTAAGTTCCAGCTTGACGGAACCTGTAATGGATTCCGCCTGCCAGGCGTTGCGCGCAGCAAGGGTGCCTGAGTCGATCGATCCCGGCGCGCCGACGTCAATCATATTGTTCTGTAAACGGCATCCACAGTTTTCCTCAGAGTCAACCGAATACGTCGTTCGGGCAATGCTATTTCCGGCGATGTAAAGATCAATGCACCTGCGCCAGTGTATGCCGTAACCTTTTATCGCATCCCTAACGGTGTTATTGCGTATCGATCCATCTTGGACGCACTCGAATCGGATAAGCGAGTCGGTCACTACATCGACACAAACGTTGCTTACATAATTGGAGTACACGACCACGCCTTCAGCCTGCGCCACAGATATACCTATTCCAGTCCTCGCGACCCCGAAGCCGACCACACGATTTCCCTAGATCGAAATCCCACGACTTTTCCTCGTTTCGAGCAATTGTTGCCGCTCATAGTTAGCAGCTTTGGTGCGACTAAACCGCCGAACATGGATCGGCTTCCGCTTTATTGAACGAAGCTTCAATAGACCACCCCTGTACTGGATTCTTGGAGTCGTCCAAGACTAACACCGTTAGTCTTGGATTGAAAAGCCTGCTCTCCACCCTCGGCTAAAGGTAGTTGCACCGAGCTTGCTGAAGCCTGAGCGGCTCTTCAGAGCACCTGAAATAGACAGGGAGCCTGGCTCGCAACGCTGCAAATCGCTTTACAGATACGGGAACAGGACATGCATAACCAAGTTGAAAGGAGGCGCGAACTTCAATGCTGCGCGAGCTTTATGTGAAGAATTGTGAATATTTGTGAAAAATAGTGAAATCTGTGTCCGCTAAAACGGCACAGGAACTCTGTTTGAGTCAAGCCAGCCAGGATCCTGGCTGGCCATGTACACATCCAAGGGAGACTGACGAAGCCCGCCCTGGTAAACCCTGGGACGTTGACAGACTAACAGTGTTAGTCTTAGGCTAATCTTCTCAGCTTCTGCCTAGGTAAGCTTGAAGACCGCTATGAATCCGGAACCCACCAATCCGACAAAGCTCTACACCCACGGCCGAACCTGTATTTTCCTGTCGCATGGAGTACGGAAGATTAACATAAGCAATAAGTACACTTTACTATTAACTGTTTGTTTTAACAGGTGCGGGCACCGCGCTGACTGTAACCCTGGAAAGGGTGGCAGCTCAGCACCTCAAAAGACCGAAAACCACTGCGAGTCTATCCCTAAGCCTTACAGTGGGATGACCTTATGATTTCTGCAAGTTACACGCACCCGAAGGAACGATGCAAATCATGGACGTGCAATTCGACGCGTAATTCTTATAATTCGACATGGTAATTTCATGGACTCTGCACACCGTTTTCTTCACTACACGATTTACCAGCAACACACTCACGCCACATCCGTATTTATAGCCCCTATACAATCTTATTGCCGCCACATCTATCGATAAACCGCGACACCCCGCCCCCACTGCGCGTGCAACAACTGACTGGAAAAATTAGCGCAAAACTAAGGAAAAAACCACTATGCACTTAACGAAACTCTGTGTTGCTCTTGTTTCCTTGTCCGTACTCGCTAGCGCCAATAACGTGTTGGCAGAGGACTGGGAATACAGCCTAAGTGCCGGCATGGCAAACATGCCTCGCTACAGCGGTAGTAATGAGCGGGTTACCACCCCGGTACTGGGAGGCGAAATCATCAGTCCGTGGGGGATATTCCTCAACACCGAGCAAGGCCTAGGTTGGCGGCATGAGTGGGATAAGGCCAGCTTCAGCGCCTATGTCGGCCCCAGCGACGAACGCAAAGACAAGAAGAGCAGTAGTCATGCGGGCTCGAACAGGCTAAAAGGCATGGGTGATATCAAGTCCCGGGCTCAGTTCGGCATTACTGGCAGCTATGACCTGGGCCCACTTGTCCTAGGCGCCACCTTGGAACACGCACTAGAAGAAGACGATCACAACGACGCTGGAAAGGCGTTTACCTCCCTGGAGCTGAATGTGGGCACAAACCTGTATGAAGGTCACTATGGTACGCTCGACCTCAGCCTCAACACCTTATTTGGCGACAACAACTATATGCAGACTTGGTATGGCGTCACCCCAGGTCAGGCATCGCAAAGCCGCTTCCAGGCGTATGACACTAAGGGTGGATTGGTGAGTACTGGCTTAAACCTGACGTGGGCCGTGCCAATTAGCGAAAACACCAAATTCTCAACCCTGCTGGACGTACAGTACTTATCCAAGGAGGCGGGAGATAGCCCCATTGTCGAACGGCGCCTGCAAAGCGCCGTCGTAGGTAAACTAGAATATACCTTCTGAGCGCGCCCACTACTCACACATTAGCCAAACTCAGTAGCGTGAACGCATGGCACGCCCTGTTATCCCCCTTGCGCGAATTTGGCGTAACGGCCTTTTGAAGAAGGCATGGGAAAACGGCAAGGTCCTCTGTAGTGTCAGTACCGGCGCCGGCGCCGCTTGCTGGATTGCGTACGGGCACTCTGATTCAGGAACCCTGGCAGCCCGTCAGGCGTCGTGCGCCTGTGCTACTCCTGCAGACCGCACTTATTCGAACTTCAAAATAGCACCTCCCCCTTCCCCTCCAACGGCCGGTTTGGGTTTCAGCTCCGCATACGTAAATACCGTTAGCCCCCTCCCATGCAAAAGGTGCAACGCGCCCCTCAGAGGGCGGTTACACCTCTTCCAAGGCAGGCATTATCAGAAAGCAAGCATACCCATCCTCAACGCAGCCACCAAAGGCTGACCATCTGTTGCAGAGCGACGGCCGCCGCGATGACTGAATCGCGACCGGTGAACGGACCCGTGCCTCGCGCTAGGGAAGGCTGCTAGACTGCACCATTTGCTCAAGATCAACTTGCCATGCGTATTGTAAAGGAACACGTTATAGACACCGCGCTTTCGTTGCTCGATTCGGCGGGGATAGAGGGCTTGACCCTACGCAAGCTGGCGACTGCGCTGGGGATTCAAGTCCCTTCTCTTTATTGGCATTACAAGAACAAGGAAAGCCTCTTTGAGGACGTTGCAGATGCGCTTCTGCGTAACGTCGCCCTTCAGGTAACCGATGCCCCCTGGAATGTGAAGTTGCTGGGTATTGCTAAGGAAATACGCCTAGCCTTGCTTTCAAGGCGAGATGCAGCACGCTTTCTGTCAGTTACCTGCCCCGTGTCAGACAACGTACTGCGCGTTAGCTCAATGATGATCGAATGCCTGACTGGGGCTGGCCTGGATGATCGCACCGCCCAACGAGGAGCGTTCACCATCATGCACTATGTGCTCGGCTTTACGGTTGAGGAGCAGACCTTAAGTGGCAGACGCAACGATCAGTTGAAAATGGATGAACTCAAGGATCTTTTCGAGACCTATCCGATGGGGCGTTCATTATTCATGGATATTGCCGAAGGAAGCCCTGACGAGCGCTTCGAGTTTGGTGTCGAACTGACGCTTGAAGGATTACGACGCCATGTGGAACAGGTAAAAGGAAGGCCGTCAAACCGCCCGTGAGTTCTAACAGAAGGTGTCAGACCGTCACGAAGCCTTTGACTACTGCTTGGCTGGCCCCTTCTGCGCTTTAACCATACGAATTGGGGCCGCAACGCTGCCTACTCCACTCAAATACTTCGCATACAAAACCAGCCGTCAGCTTTCATCGCAATCGACTAAAATAATCAATTAACTCGCACTGCAGCGCTCGGTCCCTAAAAAAGCCGAAATGCCCTACAGCCCCCTCATGAACCCTCTTATATCTCACATCTATACTTGCAACCTTGTAAGCCTGGTGCATTATCTGCGCAGCACGCCAAGGTACATATGTATCGTCTTCAAATACAAAACTAATAATCGGAATCCCCAAAGAACCATACCTCTCTTTCCCTAGCAAACCGAACTTTTCGGAAAGCAAATATTTCTCATCGCACACCCAACGCGACCACTCGAGCAGAATAGAGCTAGGAATACTGAAGCTTCCCAGCCCGAACAGCCGAGCGGGAAAACTGCGAGACAAGCTTGAAATAAACGGGATAATAACTTTGAAGAACAAAAACATCTTTATTCTGTCCTTGCCTGACCACCTATTCCAGTGAGGGAATGAGCCGCCGACAAAAGCAGCGGCCTTCAGGTTTCCAGCTTCGGCCGAGAGCCCAAGCAGTTGAGCGCCAATGCTGTGTCCTACAAAATAAATTGGAAGTAACGGACGAGCTCTTTTACAGTATTGGATAGCCGAACCGATATCTTTTTCCCCCCAATCAGAAAGTCTATATCTCTCGCACCTCCCCGCCCTCCTTTCAATGCCACGATAACTATAGACCATGACGTCATAACCCGCGCCAGCAGCCATCGTAGCAAATTTACTATAAAAATTACGCCTCACCCCAAGCGCGCCAGAGACGACCACTACTCCTACAGCAGAAGTATCGGCCTCGAAGTATTCGCCCCTTAGCATTACTCCATCAGGGCAAGAGAACTCGATGTTTCTGATCACCATTTCTTACCTCTCTTGAGAACTCTCTGGCGAACTTAGCGAGACCGCGGAACACGATAAAGCTGGTTTCCAAGTGCGGTTAGCTATTTAGCAACCCAGCACTCGAGGATTTCGTCACCCGCATCATCGCATTCTCCTGTCCACGTCCAGCCCAAGTGCCGATAGAAGCCATACGAGCGCACCTTTGGATCGCTGGCGCAGGCCAAAAACAAACGCTCAAAGCCTGCGAGGCGTAGCTCTTCGGTGATTTGTTTAAGCAAGGATTTTCCTATGCCTTGCCCTTCGTACTCAGGCAGGAGGGCGAGCACTGTGATCTCGCCGGTCTCCCGATCACCAAAGCAGTACCCAACCATCCTGCCCCCTACGCAGGCGACAACTCCCGAAGAACTTCCTTCAACAATGCCAGCACTCCATGACTCGACAGTTATTCCCAGAGAGCGCAGATCTTCTTCTGAAAATGCATTCTCTCTTGTCAACCCCCGGATTCTGATGCACAGCGAAACGTCATCAGGTGTGGCCGAGCGATAGGTAATTTTTTCCATACGACGATTTCCTTTTAGTGGAAGTTATTCCGTAGCACAAAATCTGTGGGACCAGCTGCCAGGCCCATCCCATTTTGACGAGATATGAGCTGAAAAAGTAGTCTTCTCAAGCCAGACTAACAGTGTTAGTCTAGCGATTTTTACCCGGTCAGCCATTGCTGCTTGAACAGTCAAATGGCGTGGAGGTTGCGCCCATCACCGCTGACGGAGGTTGGATGAGCGAGGTAAGCAGCACCATTGACGGGCATGAAAACGGGAGTCTATTTGACGCATCCGGACACATAAATGTCATCCGCCGAACCTATCTGAGAGAAAACCAGCGGCTGGCCAACCAAGATACAAGAGTCCATACCGCTTCAGTCAAATATTGTATAAGCGAAAACTTGGTCTTAGAAATTTAGCGCAGGGTCACAGAGAACCACTATTCATGCACATCACTTAGCAAGTTAGCGCACGATACCGCAATCGCTGAAATAGTATTGCTTTAGGCGAGCAGTGCTTGTGATCATCTAAACCAAAAGACTTTGCTGGAAGATGAGTTGCGCTCTGTACGCCGCCATAAGTCTCATGCCTGCTGGCGAAAAATAAACCGTCAGTGTTGTTTAGTTATTCTGTACTTGAAAGCCTATAAAAGGAGACATTGCCAATATGAGCAACGAAACTTCAATTGTTATCAGCCGGAAGGTGATTTGTTTCAACGTGGTCGGGTTCGCTGGGTTGGTTCTGATCTTTGTTATGCTCGGCCGTATTTTCGGAAGTTCTGGCAGCGCCTCGTTGGCCTCGTGGATCGCAACAGTAATACTGGCGGTGCTTGCGGCAGTCCTAGGCTGGCAAATGGGATGGAATCGGGCAACGATCCACGAGGGCGAATTGTCACTGCGGGCAGGCTTCTATCATCATCGATGGCCGGCGAAAATACTTGAGATGCCGTGGAAGACGCATAAGCTCAGCGAGTTTCACAGGGATAACGGGGTACATATTTATGGCTATGCAGCCGGATACTATTCGCGCGGAGCCTCCAAGCGTCAGTTCATGTTAGTAATCAATACGGATCAGGTGCGCTGTCTTACGATGGAGGGATATTCTTCACTATGTTTGGATGCGGCCACCCATGATCGAATCCTTGCAAAGTGGCAAGCCTCTGTTCGCTGAGAACTTTTAGACTGCCAGCATTAGATATCATCAAAGGTGGCTCATATGGCAAAAAGCGAGCTTCAAGGTGAGAATGAATATTTTGAAGCAACCCTCGAGGCGGTGGGGTGGACGCAATCCCCACCTCACTAGTAAGCCCAAACTTTAATAGCTAATGTATTCTTTCAGGTACAACCGCCTCGGTATGGCGGAAGCAGGCCACTAAAAGCTTGCACGCTTAAACTCAAACCTATGACACTTAGACGCTACAGGCATTCAGAGCCACTCCATACCCCTTCCTCAAAACTGAGCTTACATAGTGTTGCGTCCACCCTGATGCGCAGTCGACTGGGAAATAGAAGCCTGTGACCTTCTGCCACCGCACAGCTGTACATCGCTGAGTTAACGCTGGCACCTAGCGACTCAATGTTTAAGCCAAGTAAGAATGGACAATCTTAAGATAATGATTCGCACAATTACGCAACGGAATGACCAATCTGTTCAGCGGGAAAAAGTGTAATCCAGTCTTAGGTTTACGCTCCCCTGGCACTTCAACCCGCAGCATTTACCTCGACAACGGCGCCTGGCTGTGAAGGACCACGAGCGTGCATCCGTTTGATGCCTACTAGGACGGGGGGGCAAAAGTCGAAACGAATTTTCAAAAAGCACCTAACAGTGCTAGGCTTTCCAGCCATGAGATCACTGCCGTTCCAAGTAACGAAGTACGTCCGGGGTAGCATGGAATTTCAGTGATTTCATTCACAACTTATCTTGCAGTCTTCTACCTAAACCTTTGTAAAAGCAAACAAACAAATCCTAAAAACCTTTTTTATTCTCCAACTATCCGCCAAGTAAGAAAGAACGTGTATTTCCCCTTAATGTGCGGATCATGGACGATATCGAGGAGGCTGTTACATGGTCTCGATTAGAAACTTCTACCACCCATTAGATGCTGCGATTTTGTGGTCTGGCCTGACCTCTTTCGAAGCTGAGATCAGACAGGTCGATGTGTCTAGCCCCGATAAACTCCTGCATTGTTTCCCTCAGTGGCCAATCCTCCATGCCTACACCGAACGCATCTATGACGCGATTGTATGTAGGGAACTACCAGCGACCTTCCTTGGGCAGCCCGTTGCTTCCGAGGGCAGCGTTGAATGGGCCTTTCTCACAATCCGCCATTCTGATCTACGCATGTGGATTGCCAGATACTACCCCGATGACAAACCGAGCTTCCTTTTTGGGTCAGCCAACGCCCACTCCCACTGCATTAGCCTCGGCGCCTACCTCGCCCAGAGCGCTGAGTTACAGGCCCAGCAACGTGAGCTCGAGAAACTTCGGCAAGAGCTCATCACCCTTTCCAGTGACTTGGAGGCTTTACTGAGTGAACGTCAGGCCCAGTCAAACCAGCTGGATGGTTATGATGTACCGTCGGAGCTTTCCAATATGGTGTTCCACATGATTATCGGCTCGCTTCTTGAGGTCACACTCGGCAAGTCAAGAGATGGGCAGGTACAGTCTATTTATAAGAACCAAGCAGCGATTGTTCAGGCCATTATCACTCGATGTCCCACTATACCTGGGTTAAGTAAACGCACCCTTGATCGGAAATTTGCCGAAGCCCGACGCCGTTTCGCCCAAGCCGAACAAGCATGAGCCGCGATTGCCAGGCAATTGGAGCAATTGCCTGGCAATGACTTTCAGGGATTCCAGTTGTTGACTGAGTGTCACATCCCACCACGCGCCATTCGGTGCTAAGGAGTGACATCATGCAACCGACAGCCCCTAGCTCCACTGCCGCCGACCGCCACATCATGCGACGAGATGAGGTAGAACAGAAAACCGGCTTCAAACGCTCACACATATACAACCTGATGAAAGCTGGCCAGTTCCCCCTGTGCCGTCGCATAGGCACGCGCGCTGTCGGGTGGGATTCGCTCGAGATCGAGCAGTGGGTCCAAGATCGCCTCTCCACCGGGGATTGAGATCATGAAAGTCTTCTCGTTGATCTCGACCAAGGGCGGCGCTGGCAAGACCACGGTCGCCGCCAACCTTAGCGGCCTGCTCGCCGATGCGGGGCTCCGGGTGTTGATGTTGGACCTCGACAGCCAGCCAACCCTGTCCAGCTACTACGCCTTGACCCTACCGTGTGAAGTCGGGTGCTACGAGCTGATCACCGAAGGGCTCACGGTCACAGAGCAGATCATCACGGCAACGGTCATTCCCCGCCTGTCGCTGATTGTTTCCAACGACCGGGCGGGCCACTTGAGCACCCTGTTGCTGCATGCCGCCGATGGCCGCCTGCGCCTGCGCAATCTGCTGCCGGCGTTCGCCGATCAGTTCGATGTGATGATCGTGGATACGCAAGGTGCCCGGAGTGTGGTGGTGGAAATGGCAGTCCTCGCCTCGGATTGCGCCCTGTGTCCTCTCCCCCCGGAGATGCTCGCCGCGCGCGAACTTCGTCGTGGCACGCTGGGGCTGCTCGAAGAGCTGGAGCCCTATCGGCATCTGGGGGTGGCGCTACCGTCGGTGAAGCTGCTGCTCAACCAAGTCAATGCCAACCGCCGCGACACTCGTCTGATCATGCAGAGCCTGCAGACGACCTTTGAAGGTGATCCGCATGTCAGCGTCTGCGACACCATAATCCCGGACCGGGTAGCGTACCTCAACGCAGCGTCGCAGGGCCTGCCGGTGCATCGTGTCGAAGCCACACCAGCACCTGGTAGCCGGGGCCGCTGCGCAGCGGCCGTAATGACTAGCCTGGCGGTCGAGTTGTTTCCAGAGTGGGCGGACAAGCTCTGCCTGGCGACCGTGAATGGTCGCCGGCTAGCGGATACCAATCGCAGTCGGCTGGCTGGGCAAAATTGATCGGAGGATGCGAGATGAAACCGCCAACCTCCGAAGAGGTCACCCGGCAACTGCAGCGAGCACACTTCCCGCAGAAGAGCCGAGAACAGCTGGCCAGTCCGGTCGGTGAAACGGCTATGGTCGTGACGCTGGAGCAATTGCGCCCCTACGAACTGAATCCTCGTGTGGTGCGTAACCCGCTGTACGACGAGCTCAAAGCCTCCATTCGTGAACGGGGTCTGGACCACCCACCTTCCATCACACGCCGGCCCAACGAGCACCACTTCATCATCCGCAATGGCGGCAACACTCGCCTGAGCATCCTCGGCGAGCTGTGGCAGGAAACCCGTGAGGAGCGATTCTTCCGTCTTAACTGCCTGTTCCGCCCCTGGCAATCCGAGTCGCATGCCTTGCTCGGGCACTTGGCAGAGAGTGATCTGCATGGGCAACTGACGTTCATCGAGCGGGCGCTGGCAGTCGCGAAACTGCTGGACATGCTCCAGGAGCCCGGCGAGGCCCTGAGTCAGCGTGAGCTCGCAACACGTTTGAGCAAGGGTGGGTATCCCGTCTCGCAATCGCACATCAGCCGCATGTTCGACGCACTCGAATTCCTGCTGCCCTCCATTCCCCAAGTGCTCTATGCAGGCCTCGGCAAACCCAACATCGAGCGCGTGATTACCCTGCGACGCCGAGCGGAATCGACCTGGAATAAGTATTTCGGTGATCCCCAGCAGTTCGCGCTGCTCTGGATGGAGGTGCTGTCCGTGTTCGATGACGAGAAACCCGTATTGGATGTCAGCGATCTGCAGGATGAGCTCATCGCCAAGATGGCTGTGTACCTGAACCAATCGCCGCGAGTCCTGGCGCTGGACATCCACCAGGATTGCCCCGCGCTGCCGAACCTGGCATCGCCAATGCCGAGCCTATCGCAATATGACGCACACCCCAGCCCAGGACCATCAGCGAATCAGGTTATCAACTCAGCGCAAATTCCTGAGACGCCGAATGTTGATCCGGGCGTGGCCAGTTTTGAAGACACTCCCCCCCCGGAACCTCGGCTACCGCATATCCTGCAAGCGCTCGGAAACGAATCGTCCGGGATCGGGCCATCTGAGGTCGATGATTCAGACCGAAGCACTACGGATTCGGCGAACTCCAGATTTGGAGCTACCGATGACATCGACGGCCTGCGGGAACTCTGTGCCGAGCTGGCGAAAGACCTCGCGGTTTACGCCGATGCCGACGACTTGGTGCTTCGGCAATCAGAGGGCCTCGGTTTCATCCTCGCTCTGGACCAGGACGCCACCCTCACCCCTCGACGCACGGGCATCCAACTGCTGCTCTCGGCGCTGTTGCGCCTGCAGGATGACGTGGCCTGGTCGCAACGCCAACAGTTGCCAGCCGCCCTGTTTGGGCAATTGCTGATTGGCGCTTACGACCTGCCGTTTGCCGAGCGCCCCGCCCTTACCATTGGCCTGGAGCGCTTGCCAGACGAGCAACTGGAGCAATTGTTTGCCCTGATTCGCCATGCACGGCAGCTGATCAATACCACGCTGTCGACCCTCCGTTAACGTGAGGAGCCACCTCATGACCACAACTTTCAACCTGCTGAACCATGCCATGTTGAACCAGGTTCTGCATGAGCTGCGCCACGGGCGTTTGCAACGCTGCAAAGCGCTCGGACTGGCAGATGAGGACATTGAGGTGCTGCAGTCGCTGCCGCCGACCACGCTGTCGCAGCTGGCGCATTCGACGATCAGCTGGGTGGAGATCAAGGTCGATACCACCGTACTGCGACGGCTCATTGCCCAGGCGGAGCGGGATGAGCTGAACGAGCGGTTGATCAATCGGGCACTGAAGCTCGGCGCCAGCTCGAGCATCATGTACCGCTGCTTCGGCATGGACCATTCAGAAACCGCCCTGCGCCGCCGGGTCCTAAAAATCGAAACTCACCGTGGTCGACCGGTACAGCTCACCGAGGCCCAGGAGCATGCGGTGTGGAACCGCTGGAGTCAGTTGCGTGAGGAAGACCCGGAGAATGATCCACTCGACGCGATGATGATGCTCGCCGAAGAGCAGCACATCAGCCTGACGCTGATCTGGCAACAGATCGAATTGTACGGAGGTGCCCCATGCTGAGCTTTTACGAGGTCGACTGGCAGGACGTGGTGCGACAGTGCTACGACGCACTTCGGCGGCGTTTGGAATGGCAGGCCGCCCAGGCAAAATTGGCAGAGGCCGCTGCTGCGGAAGCACCGGTACGCACGATCTACTATGGCGACAACGATCCACTGCCGATGAAGCTGTTGCTCGACCGTCGCCTCACGCCGCTGGAGCGCAACACCTGGCAGATCCTGCGCTGGTTGATCACCGAGCGCAAGGTGCAGACACCGCGGTATCAGGACCTTCAGCCCTACCTGGCCACCAGCCCCTGCGGCACCCAGGCCTCCCGTGAAACGATCGCCCGGGCGCTCAATGTCTTACGCACCACCCGCTGGCTCAGCCTGGTCGAGCGCTCGCGGGATGCACAGGGCTGTCTGCGCGGCTGCGTCTTTGTCCTCCACGGAGATCCGTTGACGGCGGCCGAGCAGCTGGAGCTCGACAGTGGCTACCGATCACTGCTGCTGCAGAATCTGACCCATGCCACCAAGGGTGTCAGGGATGTCGCCAAGCATGTGATCGCGGAAATTCAAGCCGACCCGAAGGTCGTTACCGCCGACAAAGCCCTGCTTGCAACACTCCCGGCCGTGGCGGAGCAACACTCGCTGCAACTGACCAACGACGAGGCGGCGGATTCCGAACGCGGCGAAGGTCACCCGGTTCAGAATCTCACGGCCCCGAGGCCGGATTCCGAATCCTGCGGCAGAACCCCTGTTTCCGCTGCCGTTCGGAATGCCGACGACGGCCGTACAGTACAGAAAGACAAAAACAAAAAAAGTACAGTACTGGCGCAAGTGGAGTTTGGACGAGCGCGCTGGCCAGAGGATCTCAAACTGAGCCCTGCCGAGCGGCGCATGGCCTTTCAGGCGATGCGCCCGCTTGAGCCGGAACAGCAACAAGCGGTAATCAACGAAGCGGCGGTGCGCTGCGCCCGTGGCGAGATCCGTAAACCGGTCGCCTATCTGATGGGGTTGATCAAGCGGGCGTGCAGCGGCGAGTTCAACCTGTGGGCCGCACGCAGCGATACGACTGCTCCAGAGCACAAACTTAGTCACACGCCGACTGCGGTGCCGAAACCTGAAACACCTTGCGAGCGTCGGCAGCCCGGCGAGCAGCGCACCGCCTCACCGCTTGCCCTCGCCTGCCTGGAAGAACTCAAACTGCGTTGCCGTGTCCCCAGTGCATCGACCTAGCACCGGAACACAGTGGATTTGATGCCTAGTGTGATCAAATCCAGGGACGTCCACTGTTTGAAAATGCGAGCCCAGCACCTTCGCGTTGATCCACGCCGAGGGCGATGACACAGCTCATCGTCTGACTCACTTCAATGGCGAGGATCCGGCGATGGTCGATCACTACCAGCTCAACCTGGGCTCATTGCGCAGCAGCATCACGCTCACCCTGCACACCCACCATGCCGCGCGACTGTGGCAAGGACGGGCCGCTCGCGAGGGCGTCCATGGCATCCTCGGCATGGCTGGCTACATCAGCGTGACCAACCTGCTCAAGCAAGCCTGCAGTCAGGACGATCCCTTCGCCGACTGGTTCATGCTGCAACTCGAAGACAAGCTGCTGCAGGCAAAGGCTGATCTGCAGACGTTGACCGAACAAGTCAGCTTGGTGGAACGCGACCTGCCCACTCAAGTTGATGTCGGCGAAAACCTCAATATCCATCCCGTAACCCTGCCGCTGTTCATCGGCAGTCAGCTCGGCTTTCTCGCCGTGTACCTGCTGACCGATTACGACACCTTAGTGCGGCGGGTACTGCTGGCGCATCACACCGCGCTGATTGGCCGGGGCGACATGGAGATCTGGATCGACCGCGGCGCGCACCTGCTGCGCAGCGTGTTCGGCCTGGCCCAGCGCTACCGCCTGGCCGGCGTCAGCCGCGACGACGTGGCGGCCAACAACGCCCGCGCGAGGGAGGCCGTGGACAAGTTCGGCTTACCCCCGCAGGACGTCCTCGAGGGCACGCGCCGCTCCCGCTTTGCTCCACCCATTCTGCGCCAAGCGATGGACGCAAGTCTGGCCACAGCGCCGGCTGAAATCGTCGACGAGCCCCTGATCCCGCCGCCCGCGGCGGAAGGCGGTGACGCATGACCCTGGCCGAAGCCATCGCACGGCGCGTTTCAACGGATGCTTATCGTCAGCTCGAACAGGGTGCCTCCCTAAAAGGCCTTTTAAAGCCTTTTAAGGGTAAGGGGGAGCTGCAGCAGTTCGCCGAATCGCTCCTGCGCCTGCGTACCCAGGTCGCGGGGCTGATGGCAGGCATGCTGGCGATGGTGGCGCAGCCGCCCTTCTCGCTGCTGGACCTGCGGTTGGTGGTGCAGCACAGCGCGGCTGGGACGGACTTTTTGCGCTGGCGCAGCCGGGATTTCAGCCGCATGGGTGCCGAGGTGTGGAAGCAGGCGATGGAGCAGCCGCGCCTGACACCTGCCGTGCGCGAGGCGCTGCACCAGCTGGAGGTCAACCGCGTGGTGCTGAACCTGCAAATGAGCAGCCTGCACTCACTGCACCGCCAGGCCTCGGCGTCCGCCAACCAGCTACTCGACGCCGAGGTCGCCCTCGGCAGTTCCGTTTCCCCCCACCCGGAGTCAATCCCATGAGCACGTTATTTGTTGGCGAAGGCAACATCGGCAGCGTCCCCGAGTTTCTGGAGTTCAACACCAACCCCGAAGAGCCGCGCCGCCTGCTGCGACTCAATGTGTATTTTGACAACCCGGTACCGCGTGACGGCAACTACGAGGATCGCGGTGGTTACTGGGCCCCGGTTGAACTCTGGCATCGCGATGCCGAGCACTGGTGCACGCTGTTCCAAAAGGGCATGCGCATCCTGGTCGAGGGCCGTACGGTCAAAGAGGAGTGGGAGGACAGCGAGGACAACGCGCGAGTGACGTTCAAGGTCGAGGCCCGGCGCATTGGCATTCTGCCCCACCGTCTGGCGTCGGTGACCATGCGCGAGAAGAACCAGGACGGCGGCAAAGGCGACGGCGCCAGCACTAGCCGTAAACCCGCGAGCAAGAAGACCCCGCGCAAGTAGGGTGATTTGTGGCACTCGGTGGACTGGCCGAGCGAACCGACTGGGAGTGTCTGCTCATGCGTCTGTTCATCTGTGAAAAGCCTTCGCAAGCCCGCGATGTCGCTCGCGTCCTCCAAGCCACGCGGCGCAGCGACGGCTGCCTGGCGGGGTCCGGAGTGTCGGTGACCTGGTGCGTGGGCCATATGCTGGAGACCGCACCACCGGAAAGCTATGGCGAGCGCTACAAGCGCTGGACCCTGGAGGATCTGCCCATCATCCCCGAACGGTGGCAGGTCGTAGTAAAGCCGAAGGTGGCCAAGCAGCTGAAGGTTATCCAAGGTCTGCTGCAGTCATGCTCCGAGGTGGTAATCGCCACCGACGCCGATCGCGAGGGCGAGATGATCGCTCGCGAAATCATTGAGCGTTGCCAGTACCGCGGTCCGATCCAGCGTCTGTGGTTGTCTGCCCTGGATGAGGCATCGATTCGCCGGGCTTTGGCCGCCCTGCGTCCGGGCGAGCAGACCCTGCCGCTGTATCACTGCGCACTGGCGCGATCGCGAGCCGACTGGCTGATCGGCATCAACCTCAGCCGCCTGTTTACACTGCTGGGCCGGCGTGCCGGTTTTGACGGGATACTACCGGTGGGAAGGGTGCAGACACCAACGTTGCGCTTGGTGGTCGAGCGCGATCGCGCCATCGCCAGCTTTGTCGCCACTCCGTTCTGGACCGTTGAAGCCACGTTGGAGGCCGACGGGACGTGCTTTCGCGCACGCTGGCAACCCCCGGTGCCAGCGTGCGATGACAGTGGAAGGTGTCTCACCGAGACCGCTGCGCAGGAGGCCGCTGCACGACTTGAGCGTCGAGCCTTGGTGCAGGTCGGCAGCGTCGAGATCGAAGCCGTTCGCGAAGGCCCGCCCCTTCTTTTTGACTTGGGTACCCTGCAGGAAGTCTGTTCCGCCATGCTGGGACTCGGCGTTCAAGAAACGCTGGCCGCTGCGCAGGCGTTGTACGAGAACCATAAGGCCACGACCTACCCGCGGACCGACTGCGGCTTCCTGCCCGAGAGCATGCTGGATGACGTGCCCAAGGTACTGCGAGCGCTCGCCGCCGCGTCGCCGTCCCTAGCACAGTGCTTGAAATTGGCTGACCCAGCGCGACGGTCGCGCGCCTGGAACACGGCCAAGATCACCGCGCACCACGGCATCATCCCCACCGCAGTGGTCATCGACCTGGCGAAGTTGTCCGAGCAGGAGCGCGCCGTCTACTCGCTGATCCGCGCCCGCTACCTGGCCCAATTCCTCCCTGATCATGAATATCTGAAGAGCCAGGTGCTGCTGCAGGAGGGTCAAGACCGCCTGATCGCCCGCGGCAAGCAGATCCAGGTGCGCGGCTGGAAAGCCGTGATCGACGAGCTCGGTGACAGCGACCGGCCAGAACCTAGCCAACCGCTGCCCACGTTGCGCGAAGGCGCTGACATCACGCTGCTGAACGCCATGGTCTCCGCTCAGCGGACCCAACCGCCGAAAGCCTTTACCGAAGGCACCCTGGTCAAAGCGATGAAGACCATTGCCAACCAGGTGGACGATCCGCGGCTCAAGCAAAAGCTCAAGGACAGTATCGGCATTGGTACCGAGGCCACCCGCGCGGCGATCATCCAGGGCTTGATTAATCACGGGTACTTGCAGAAAAAAAGGCGCAGCCTCGCGGCATCGGCCGCCGCGCACACGCTGATCGAAGCCGTACCACGGGAGGTCGCCGATCCTGTACTGACCGCTCTTTGGGAGCAGGCGCTGGACCGTATCGAGTCAGGCCAGCTCAGTGTCGATACCTTCCTCGCCAAGCAGGCGGCATGGCTGACTCAGCTGGTACAAAACCACCGCTCGCTCACGCTTCCGCTACCAGCCCCCAAGAGACCAAGTTGCCCGGTGTGTCGCAGTGCAATGCGCCAGCGCAAGGGCCGCACCGGAGACTTCTGGTCGTGTACGCGCTACCCGGAGTGCAAGGGCACGAAGCCCGTGAAGACGAGCAAGCGCCCGGTCAGATCCAAATAGCGGTGACGCCAACGCTTGACGTCGACCGGCGGCGCTGCTGTAGTGGGACGGCCCATCGCCCCTGGCGATCCCAGACCGATTCGCTCCGGGCAGCTCGGTCAGACTCAGTGAGTTCGGAGCCCTCTTCTCCACCGCTCCCAGCGACCACCTTATGTAATCAGCGTCTGACTGAGGCGGATGACCCGCGCGGCTTGTGTCAGGCCGCAGGGGTCATCCGCTTCGGCGGCCATGCTCAGCCCCGGTGCCCGCCGGCGAAAGACTGGGCACCTTTTGTGCGCGGATGCGTGCCAGTTGGTTCCGACCCAGGCCACGACAAGGGTCGGTTGATTGCGCTGAACGACAGCTTGAAGTTTGCGATGACTTGGCTGTCCGGATACGAGTCAAAGGTGGTCCCTCTCCTCCTAGCCTGATGACCGTCGGGCTATTTTTTCGCCGCCCTGAATCCACTGAAAGCCACCCGATTCCCCTCGCTCAGACCGCCTGCAATCCTTGGTTGACGCGCCTTTGGCGGCGTCTTATAGATGAGCTGCACACCGCTGTCGTTGACAGCACCCAGGCAGCCAGGACCTTCAAGGCTGTGCCCGCTTCGGGTGGTTCTACCCAAGTGCGACTCGCGCTCGGCAGCTCGCACGGTCATCGATCCCTCGGTGATGAGCGCCCTCCACACCGATCACGTTTTTGCACCTCTCCCTTGCGGACCTTACCAGCCGCCAGGGCCGGTGAATGTCCGCGTTTCTGCTGAACAGGAGCTTCACCATGACTACTGCAAGCAATAACGCCCCCACCACCTACTTCAACCTGCACACCCAAGGCATCGGTTACCTGAACCGTGTTCGCGAAGTCCCTGTCCGCCGTGGACAAGCGTTCATGGCCTGTGACATCGCGGCCTTGCACGGTGCCTCGGACGAGGTCGAGTACACCCGCTTCGATTGCAAGGTCGCCAGCGGCGAAGCCGACCGGCTGATCCGTGAGCACCTGGAAGACGTCCGCGCGGAACGCAAGGTACTCATCGCGTTTCGCATCGGCGACCTCTGGGTCGATCCGTTCCTGTACGAGAAAGGTGAGCGCAAGGGGCAACCCGGCGCCAGCCTCAAAGGCCGACTGATCTTCATCGAGTGGATCAAGGTCGATGGCCAGTTCAGCTACCGAGCACCTGCTCGCACCGAGTCTGCTGCGGCCCCTGAGGCTGAAGCGGAAGTGGACGAGACAGACACTGACGCCGAACAGCGTCAGCCTGCCCCGGCCGCTGCACGCAAATCCACCGCAGCTCGCCAGTCTGCCTAAGGCAGCTTGACCGGCAACCACAGGCGTTTTCACGAACGCCTGTGGTTCATCTACGTCGGAGGCCGCCATGGAAAGCTTCTGGCTATGCGAGGACTGCTTGCAGGCAGTCGCGTATGACGACTTCAGTGCACTGTCGCTGTACTACAGCGATGCTGAGGTCGACCAACGCATCGCCCATATGCGCAGCGAACTGCAAAACTTGTTGCCACTGAGTGCTGATTTCGATCCCTGGACTGGCACTGGCATCGAGGTCTTTTCCACCCGACCGTGCGAGGGCTGCCACAGCCCACTGCACGGTGTTCGACATCGCTTTACGCGCCTGTGACTCACCACTCTCTTACCAGCCTGGGGCACTCCCCCCGGGAGCGCTCCGTCTCCCACGAGGAATTGCCCTTGAACATTGCCCAGAACCGAGTCGAGCGTCTCGACCCTGCGTTGGCCCAGCGTGCCCGCGAGGATGCGCTGCTGACCGAAGCGTTGGAATTGCTGGATCAACGTTACTTTCAGCGCGGCGAACAACTGATCACGCCTTGCGATGCAGCGTCCTATCTGAAATTGCAGCTCGCACCCTATCACCATGAGGTGTTTGCCCTGCTCTGCCTAGACTCGCGCCACCGCGTGCTGAGCTTCGACATCCTCTTCACCGGCAGCATCGACGGTGCCTCCGTGTACCCGCGCCAAGTCGTCGTCAAGGCACTCGAGCACAACGCCGCCGCGGTGATCTTCAGCCACAACCACCCCTCTGGCTGCTCGGAACCGAGCGGTGCCGATCGGGTGCTCACCAACCGCCTGATCGAAGCCTTGGCCCTGGTTGAGGTACGTGTGCTGGACCACATCATCGTGGGTGAAGGCACGCCGCTGTCGCTGGCCGATTACGGCTGGATCTGACCATCCCGCCACTTGGAGGGTCACTGCCTGTACGGGGTGACCTTCGCCTTCTTGGAGCGCTCTCATGTCCACTCCCATTCATAATCCCTTCCTCCGCGGCGTTCAGGGTCTGAGCTACGAACGCGTGATGCAGATCACCTATGCCGACGATTGCTGATCTTCGACCCTGATGCGCGGCCCCTCCCCGAACTGCCGTTGTTCACCGAAGATTGACCTCAAGGCGCCCTCCGGGCGCCTTTTTCATGGTTACGCCAGCGTAATTCGGCCGGCGAGATTCGATTTTTCAGTGGGGGCGCACTCTGGCTTTTCGACAAGGTGTCGGCATCTTTTGTCGAGACCTGGTCATGCATACCCCCACCTTCTTCACGCTTGGACTGATGCTCACGTTGCTGGGCTGCAGAACGCCGCCACCGGCGCCCACCCCTGCACCACCTGCACCGGCCCCGACCGCAGCGGCCAAGCCAAAATCCCCGGTACCCGCCTGGGTCCGCCAGGACCGCTACACCTTGGCCAGCACCCGGCCAACGCTAGAACAGCGCCAACCGCTGTATCAGTTGGTCAACCTCCAGATCGCCCCCGCGCTGCACGCGACGGTCGGTGAAGCACTGCGCCACGTGCTGCAGCACTCGGGCTACTCCCTCTGTCCCGACAGCCCTGCCGTGGCGCGGTTGTTCGGCCGCCCCTTGCCCGCCGTCCATCACGACCTCGGACCGATCTCGCTACTGGATGCCTTGACCGTCATCGGCGGCCCCGCTTGGCGACTGGACATTGACCCGGTCGAGCGGACCGTGTGCCACGTCCTGCGTCTGCCCACGCCCGAACCACCCTTCTCGACACTGGAGACCGCGCCATGAAGGTTCACCATTTTCAGGCCTTGGTGATCGGCGCCCTGTGCCTGGGTGCCGCCGTCCTCGCTGCCGAAAGCTACAACCAGCACCAGCAACTGGCTGAACTGCAGACCGCCGCACGCAATACGCCGGCTGATCCCAGCCCGTCATTGCGCCGCGATATCGGTGAATTGCGCAGCACGCTCGCCACGCTGCCACCACAAGTCGCGGCACTGGAAGTCTCACAACACCAGCACACCAGTGCACAGGCAACGCTCGGCCAGCAACTCGACGAGTTGGCGGCGTCCGTCAGGGCCCTGCAAGCGGTACCGCCAGGACCGAGCGGCGCCGATCTGACCGCCTTGGCGCAACGCATGGGCGCGGCAGAAGTGCTACTCGAGAATCTCTCGACCGCCCCTAAAGTGCCGGCCGCCCCTTCCTCCCCAACATCCCCCATCAGCAATCAATCAAAAGCCAAAGCGCCGCAGCCGCCCTTCACCCTGCAGGGTATCGAGACGCGCGGCAGCCTCAGGTTCGTGGCCGCCCTGCCTGCCGGCGCCCAAGCACTGTCGACCGTGCACCTGCTCCAGCCCGGTGACAGCTTGAACGGCTGGCAACTACGGGCCATTCGCGAGGGCCAGGCCGTGTTCCACGTCCCGGGCCATGGTGATCGCACACTGCCCATCCCGTGAGGAGGTGAACGTGCATAGGTTTTCCGCGGTTGCGCTCCTCCTACTGCCGGCTTACGTGTTCGCCGATCAGGGCTTGAGCGTCGCCAAACATGTCGACGCTCAGGTGGAGTTCAGTGAGCAGTTGCCGCTGGCACGGCAGACGTCTGCAGCAGACCAGGCCAAGGCCTGGGGCCTGACGGATGACGAATGGGCCACCTTTGAGCGCCTGCAGACCGGCCCCCGCCATTTCTGGTCGCCGCAACTTGATCCGCTCACCACCCTGGGTGTCGAGGCCAACTCGGATCAGGAGCGGCAGCGCTACGCCGAGCTGCAGGTCCGCCTGGAAGCCAGGCGTGCCGAGCGCGAACTGGCCTACCAGAAAGCCTACACCGCTGCCTGGGCGCGGCTGTTTCCGGGTCTGCAGCCCGTGCAGGGAATGAACGACGAGGCCGGCCCCTCGAGCAGCAGCCGCACGGCCCTTTTCGTGGAGGACCACTGCGCCCTCTGCGTGACCAACCTCCAACAATGGCTGAAGGCCGGTGCGCGGCTGGATGTGTACCTGGTCGGCAGCCAAGGCAACGATGCGCAACTGCGCAAATGGGCGCAACGCGCAGGCATCACTGCCGCCCAAGTCCGCGGCGGCCAGGTCACCTTGAACCATGACCGCGGCCGCTGGTTTGCCCTGGGCGCCAGCCGGCCCCTGCCAGCCCGCTATCAGCAGGTGGACGGAAAATGGCAACACATCGACTGATTCTCACCCTGGCGATGGTCAGCGCCGCCGCCATTCATGCAGGTAATTTGCCGCCGCCGGCGTATCAATTGGCGGCCGCGCGCGCCGGTATCCCCGCCTCGGTGCTGTTCGCCATTGCCCTGCAGGAAAGTGGTACGCCGCTGCGCGGTCGCCTCATGCCCTGGCCCTGGACCTTGAATGTCGCCGGATCACCGCTGCGGTTTGCCCGGCGCGACGAGGCGTGTGTTGCGCTGAGGGGGGCCCTCAGCCATCACGACCCGAAGCGCATTGATGTGGGGCTGGGCCAAACCAACCTGGGTTATCACCCCAACCGCTATGCCAGCGCCTGCGATGCCCTCGATCCCCGCATGAACCTCGCCGTCACCGCCGAACTATTGCGTGCGCACTATGTCGACACCGGTGACTGGGTTGTCGCCGCCGGCCGCTATCACCGGCCTGCTGGTGGTCCCCCAGCGGCGCGCTATCGCCGTCAGTTCAACCGTCACTGGCAACGCGTCCAGCCAATCGCGACTGCACTAGGGCGGACCCTGCCATGAGCTGTTTGCGCTTGGTGGCCCTGGCCCTCTGCCCTTGGCTGTCGCTTGCCGTGAGCGCTGAGACCAACAGTCCACCCGCCCCCACCACGCTGAACTGGGTGCTACCGGTGCGCAGCGCTCGCCTCTCGCCAGGCGCCGTGCCATCTAGGGCGTTGAGCCTGCCCGGCATGACGCCGCTGTTCCTGGTTGGGCAGGACACTACTTCCCTGGAGTGGCTGTCGCGGCACGCCCAAGCACTACAAGAGTTGGGCGCCAACGGGTTGGCGGTCGAGGTCGACGACGCGCGGGCACTGCGGCGCATCCAGATGACAGCGCCCAAGCTGAGTATCTGGCCGGTCAGCGGTGACGACATCGCCGAGCGGTTGGAGCTGGAGCACTACCCGGTGCTGATCACGCCCACCGGTCTGGAACAGTGAGGGCACCTCATGGGCGAGCACGCGATGGAATCCCTGCTGCGCCCGGCGGTGGAACTGTACACCGTGGGCATCTGCGCTGGCGCCGGAGCCCTATGCCTGCACTCGCCCTGGGCCGTGGCACTGTCGCCTGAGGTAGGGACAGGCATGGCGCTGGCGTATACCGCGTTCGGCCTGAAGCGGCTCAACGAGGCGCGGATCGTCCTACGCTACCGGCGCAATATCCGCCGCCTGCCGCGCTATTCGCTGACCAGCCGGCAGATTCCGGTGAGTAGCAAGCGCCTGTTCATGGGCCGTGGCTTTCGCTGGACCCGCCTGCATACGCAGCGCCTGCTCGAAGCTCAGGACCCGGCGCTGGCCCACTATGTCAACCAGTCGGCTGCCCACCAGTGGGCGCGACGGATGGAACAGCTGCTGGAGAAAGCCCCGACGGGGCTTTCGCTGCTGCCTCGCCTGACCGCTTGGGACAGCCCGTTCAATCCGGTGCGTCCATTACCGCCGGTGGGTGGCTCGCCATTGCTGCACGGCGTCGAACCGAAGGAACAGGAAGCCAGCCTGCCGCTCGGCGAACGGGTCGGACATACCTTGGTGCTGGGCACCACCCGGGTAGGCAAAACGCGCCTGGCCGAGGTGTATATCACCCAGGACATCCACCGCCCAAGCCGGGAAGTGGTCATTGTCTTCGACCCCAAGGGCGACGCCGATCTGCTCAAGCGCATGTATGTCGAGGCGCGGCGCGCTGGCCGTGAACACGAGTTCTATGTGTTCCACCTGGGCTGGCCGGAGATCTCCGCACGCTACAACGCCATCGGCCGCTTCGGCCGCATTTCGGAAGTCGCCACCCGGATCGCCGGCCAGTTGAGTGGCGAGGGCAACTCGGCGGCATTCCGCGAGTTCGCCTGGCGCTTCGTCAACATCATCGCCCGAGCCCTGATTGAACTCGGCCGCCGCCCGGACTACCTCCAGATCCAGCGCCATGTGGTCAACATCGATGCGCTGTTCATCGAGTATGCCCAACACTTCTTCGCCCGCCATGATCCGCTGGCCTGGGAAGCGATTGTGCAGATTGAGGGCCGCTTGAACGAGAAGAACATCCCGCGTCACATGGTTGGCCGGGAAAAACGCGTGGTCGCCATCGAGCAATACCTGACCGCCAAGCGCATCTTCGACCCCGTCATGGACGGCCTGCGCTCGGCCGTGCGCTACGACCGCACTTACTTCGACAAGATTGTGGCTTCTCTGCTACCGCTGCTGGAAAAACTCACCAGCGGCAAGACCGCGCAACTGCTCGCGCCAAACTACACCGACCTCGACGACCCACGGCCGATCTTCGACTGGCTGCAGGTCATTCGCAAGCGCGGCATCGTCTACGTCGGCCTGGATGCGTTGTCCGATGCCGAAGTCGCCGGTGCCGTCGGTAACTCGATGTTTGCCGATCTGGTCTCCGTCGCCGGCCACATCTATAAGCACGGCATTGATCACGGTTTGCCAGGTTCCTCCAGCGCATCTGACAAGGTGCCCATCAACCTGCACGCAGACGAATTCAACGAATTGATGGGCGACGAGTTCATTCCGCTTATCAACAAGGGCGGCGGTGCCGGTATCCAAGTCACTGCCTATACCCAGACCTTGAGCGATATAGAGGCACGTATCGGCAGCCGAGCCAAGGCCGGCCAGGTCATCGGCAATTTCAACACTCTGCAGATGCTGCGTGTGCGGGAAACCGCGACCGCAGAACTGCTCACCAATCAATTGCCCAAGGTCAACGTGCAGACACGTACCCTAGTCTCAGGTGCGACGGACACCGCGGATCCGGATGCCCGCACGGATTTTACCTCCTCCTCGCAAGACCGGATCACTACCACGGGGGTAACGTTGATTGAGCCGGCACACATCATCGCTCTGCCCAAGGGGCAGATGTTCTCGTTCCAGGAAGGCGGGCAACTGTGGAAGGTGCGTATGCCGCTGCCGAAGCCGGCCAGCGACGATGTGATGCCGACGGATCTGCAGGCCCTGGCCGCGCGCATGCGCGAGTCCTACAACGCCAATGCGGAAAATTGGTGGAGCAGCGCCGGCGGTGCTCCGACGATCGATTTCGATCCCGAGATGCCTCTACCAGGGCGCAAGCTCTCCTCGTGAACGCACCGTGAGCAAATGAGCACTGTGTGGAGCTCTATATGCCTACCACCCCAGCCAGTCCACCTGCTGTGCAACGACGTTCCGGGCTCATCTTCGGTATGCTCGAACTTTGTCTGCGGCTCCTCGGTCTGCTGTTCGCTTCGCTGATCTTCTCCATCGTGCTGGAGTTCGTGGGCATTTCTTGGTTCTGGCCAGAACAGGGATGGCATCACAGCTATGCCATGTGGCTGAGTGAGCTGGGCTGGCTCAGTAGTCACTTCAAGAGTTCGCTGCTCGTGCAAGAACCGGAGCAAGCTACCGCTAAGGTGATCGAACACCTGCACGACTGGTTCGTAGTGCGCTCCGGATGGGCACAATCCGACACCCACCTAAAATTGCTAAGTCGAGAAGCTTCATTACCGGGGCAGATCGCACAGGCCTACATTGTGATTCAGGACTACCTGTTGGCAACCCTATTCACCGTTTTCACCTTTGTGGTACGCCTGACCGTCCTCGTGCTCGCTATGCCTCTGTTCCTGCTTGCTGTAGTTACCGGAACCGTCGATGGCTTGATGCGGCGTGACCTGCGCAAATTCGGAGCCGGCCGGGAAAGCAGCTTTATCTACCACCGAGCGAAGCGGACATTGTTGCCATTGATGTTGAGCCCCTGGGTAATTTACCTCTCCCTCCCCTTCTCGGTTAATCCTATTTGGGTGTTACTGCCATGCGCTGCATTGCTTGGATGGATGGTGGCAATCACCGCTGCAACGTTTAAAAAATATCTTTGACTGTCCGCTATTGAAAGCTGTTCGAGTGGGCTGCAGGAGTCTGCCATAGGTCCATGGTGGCATCACAACCAGAACCACTATCTTGGAAAGAAACGATCTGGTCGACATGGCCCCAGAGCACTGGATATTTCGCCATTGATGATTTCCTCGCTGGCGAGCCGCCCCACTAACGCCGCCAATGTGATACCAGGGTGCACTGCACATACATAGACACCGGCAACTTTGGGTAGGTAACCGATGATAGGAATGCCATCTGCAGGCATGGGTCTGAGCCCGACACCAACCCACTCCGGCTCTATTGAAGTAACTCCATGGAGCTCGTTTTGAATAGCCTTGGCTGTTCGTAGCGCAATCGCTTTCGGCTGATTTTCTACGGCGTCGTCCAGGTAATCTTCTGCTGCTAGCAAGACTCCATCCGCTGTTTGCCTCACTTCCATTGCCGGACTGGAGATGAGGGTACGCACCAGGTTGGGTTGTGTCTTATAGCGGATGAGAAGGGCAGGTGAGGCCTCTATTGGAAGCGATACTTCCAGCCTGTCCGTCAGCTTTTTTATACCTGTCCCGGCTGCCACGACGACGATATCAGCATCGATGATGCCCCTTTCAGTTTCAACGCCGCTCACCTTTGCGCGCTGGAATGCAAGACCTAGCGCAGGCGTTCGAGTGAGCACTTTCGCGCCATGAGCCTCGGCACCTGCGATGAACGCATGCGTAGCGGCCACGGGGTCCAGCGCACCTTCTGCCGGTGCATATGATGCAGACTCTGGTGGGTGCCTGAGATTGGGCTCAAGGTCTAGAATCTGTGATCGAGAGAGCCTGTCAGCCACAGGCGCGCTACTTTCACCCGTCGACGCCACGCTCGACATCTCGCTGTAGGACAAGGCGCCAGCCCATCGCACCGTCAAGCCCGGTAGTTCAGTTTCGAGTTGGTGGTAAGCTTCGATTGCGGCACCACGCAGTTGCGCGATGGGGTCGGATTCGGAGGGTGAGGTGTTGATCCATGCGAATGAACGACTAGTCACGCCCGACGCTATATCTTCAGCATCGACCACGGTGACATTCGCGCCTTTACGCGCCAGGTGATACGCCAGGGATGCGCCCATGATGCCCGCGCCAATGACAACGATCCGCTTGATCTGACTAGTCACCGATTAACCTCCGTTCTGTCGATGTGCCGATGGTACGACAGCGGTGAGCTTTGGTCACATGAGAACTCTTTTCGTGGCACATCACCGGCGCATGCGGCCGAAATAATCAACTGCGATACCATGCAACAGCTGATTTCCGCTGGTACCTAGTCGGCATCATCGTCGGGAACGTCCGTAACCGAGGGGGTAATCTGATTGAGCCTGTCAGTGAGAATGACCAGCATATCCGCCTGACGCTTTGAGCTGGTAATCATTAACCGCCTGAAACTGCGCCTCGGCGAACAGGCGCAGACGCTTAATTTGCTCCGCAGCCTTGCACATTGCCTGCACCTCGTGGAACAGCTTCATTGCATCTACCGCATCCATGTACATGGGATGACCAAAAATGGGGAACTGTGGCGTTTTTCTCATCATCTGCGTTTCGATCAAAGACTAGCAGTCATAACAGTGAACTGCCGGTGCTAATGGCGGCAGTCCGCTTGGAGCCCGAGCTACAGATGGTGCACGGTGCTCTCGCTGCATCCTTCTGTTTTAAAGCGAAAGCTCGCAGATCCCTTTAACCCATGCCAAATGCTCTCTAACCACTCAGGGTAAACGCCAGTTACTACGGCTGGATTTCGCCATGAAGAACACCTCGCCCTCCCTGCTGCTTGTCTGTCTGGTATCGCTCGGTGCTGCCGCTCATGACGTGCGCGAGCGCTTGGATCTGAGCCTGGTGCAGCGGCAGATCGCCGCCATCGAACAGTTGGCGAACCGCGCGAGCAGCGACTCAGTCGATATCGCTGGCGCCCGCTATCGCTTCGATTATCCGAGGTTCACTGCGGACCTAGAGCGTATGCGTCAAGGAGTCCACAAATACCTGTCCCCCTCACGCGCGCAGCCAACTGATTTGGTCGAGCTAACCGGTGATTACCGTGCTGAAGTCCCCCACTGGGTCCCCTCCGATGAGCATGACTGATGCCCAACTCAATGCGTTTTTGGTCGGGGCCGGATTTACACCTCAGCTCAGTTCGGTGCTGTGGCGCTCATCGGTACTGGCGCTCGCGTTGCTCTGGTGCGCCTGGGCGCTGTGGACCGGCTACCGCGGCTGGGCGGCCGGCAACATCACGTTCGGTGCGCTCGGCGGCAGCACGCTGCGCTTGGTCCTCGCCCTGATCGTGCTGATGTTTTTCATGCTGTCGTAACCAGGAGACCTGCCATGAACACTTCACGCCGTTGCCATCGCCCGCTTCTCAAACTGCGGGCTAGCTGTTCGAAAGCCCTGTTCGCCGGCCTGGTGCTGCTGAGTTCGACGCTCGCCTGGGCTGACCTGCCGACCATGGAAGCGCCCTCTCGCGGCGAAGGTTCAGGCCTGATCGACACCATCAAGAACTACGCTTACGACGGCGGCATTCTGCTCGGCCTGCTGATCGCCACCCTCGCGTTTCTCGGTGTGGCTTGGCATTCGCTGACGGTCTACGCCGACGTTCAGAACCAGCGCAAGACCTGGAAGGACCTCGGTGCCGTAGTAGGCGTGGGCGCACTGCTGGTGGTGGTGATCCTGTGGTTCCTCACCAAAGCCGCGACGATTCTGTGAGGTCACCATGTCCGACGTCCCCGCCACGCTGCCTGACGGCACGCTGACCTTCCTACCGGAGCGTCTCAACCGTGATCCGGCCGTCCTGCGCGGCCTCACCAATGACGAGATGTGGGTCGCCCTGATCGTCGGTGCCGCGCTGGGTGTGATCCTCGGTGCGCCGCTGGCGGTGGCCACCGCCTCCATCGCCACCCTCCCCACCTGCATGTTCGTGTGCATGGCGTTGGTGTTACTCGGCGGCGGCAAACTGCTGCGCCGGGCCAAGCGTGCCCGCCCCGAAACCTGGTTGTACCGGCGGCTGCAGTGGCACATGGCGGTGCACTGGGGCATCGGTTCGCACCAACTGATCCTGCATTCGGGACCGTGGACCGTGCGCCGGACTCGCCGGCATAGGAGGGCCAACCCATGAGCCGCTTCCGCAACAAGGTGGATGCCCAGCAGGCGCACATTTTTAGTCTGCGGCTGGCCGTGGCAATCCTGGCGCTGCTGTGCGGCGGTCTGTGGTACGGCTGGCAGGCCGCGCCCTCCGAACTCACCATCCACGTACCGCCTGATCTGCGCTCAGGCAGCACCCGTAAGTGGTGGGATGTGCCGCCGGAAAACATCTACGCCTTCGCCCTGTACATCTTCGGCCAACTCAACCGCTGGCCCACCGACGGTGAGGTCGACTATCACCGTGCCATCTTTGCCCTGCAGCCCTACCTGACGCCCGCGTGCAAGACGTTCTTCGACGGCGACTTCGAATATCGCAAGGCCGCCGGCGAGCTGCGTGGCCGGGTGCGCGGGGTATATGAGGTGCTGGGCCGCGGGTACAGCGACGACCCCGACCTGCGGGTGAAGCAGCTGGATAAGCACAGCTGGCTGGTCAAGCTCGACCTCAACGCCGACGAATACTACGCTGCCGAGCCGGTAAAGCGGGTAGTGGTGCGTTATCCGCTGCGAGTGGTGCGCTTTGACGTCGACCCTGAACGCAACAAGTGGGGCCTGGCCCTGGACTGCTACGAAGGCACACCGCAGAAGCTGACGCTGCCGGGAGGTGCGTAATGATGCGTGTCTTGATCCTGATTCTGGTGATGGCCAGCGGCTGGTGTTCAGCGGTCGGAGCCGTCGAGGTCAAATACTGGGACCGCTTGCCCTTGGCCGTTCCGCTTACGGTGGGACAGGAGCGGGTGCTAATGCTGGATGAAGATGTTCGCGTCGGACTGCCCAGCGCGATCGCCAGCAAGCTTCGCGTGCAGTCGGTCGGCGGGACGGTATACCTGCGAGCTGCGGAAGCGATTCCCCCTACTCGGTTGCAGCTGCAGTCCGTGAAGTCCGGCGACATCATCCTGATCGACATAGAAGCGCTTGATGGCAGCGAGTCTCTGGAGCCGGTCAAAATCGTGGCCCAGGCTCAGTCGCCGGACATGGAAGTCGCGAAGGATGCCGCACCCGCGGCGACGCCGGTGCCGGTGATGCTTACCCGCTATGCCGCACAGAACCTCTATGCACCTCTGCGTACTGTGGCGCCATTGCCCGGTGTGCGGCGGGTACCACTGAGCGACTCCGCCGCGCTCAGGACCTTGCTGCCGACCGCACGAGTGTCGATCAAGGCGCTTGCAGCGTGGCGGCTGGGCAACTACTGGGTAACGGCGGTAAAGATCGTGAATCGCGGGCCCGGCAAGGTCGCGCTGGACCCGCGTCACCTGCACGCGACGCTGTACGCCGCAACGTTTCAGCACGCAGACCTCGGCCTCGCCGGCACGCCTGAGGACACCACCGTGGCCTACCTCGTCACCCGCGGCGGTGACCTGAAGCACGCACTGCTGTTGCCCGCGCCCACACCGGAGGCTGCCGATCATGAAAGCTAACGGCCTGCTGAAGTGGCTGGTACCCGGGGTCCTGCTGGGCATCGTGCTGATCATCGGCAAGTCCTGGATTGCCACGCCGGAAGGCCAGACCGCGCACGATCCGGACAAAACCACACTTAGCGCAGAACAAGTCAAGGCCTTGGGCATCGCGGGTGACACTCCGCGCGATACGGTGGCCACCCTGATCGGCCAGGTCAAAGCGATGCGCAGCGAGATGCAGACGCTGAAGAAAGGCAACGATGCCCTGCAGACCGAGAACAAGCGGCTGCGCTCGCGCGAAGGCAATATCGACACGCGCATCCAGACCACCTTGAGCAGCGTCACCCAGCAGGTCACCGAGCAGCGCCAGCAGGCCAACGATGCCCGGCAGAAGGCTGAGCAGCAGCACCGCGAAACTCAGGGCCTGCTGTCCAGGCTCAAGGACCAACTCACCAGCAAGCCGGCCGCGACGTCGGATGTGCCCGCAGGCTTTGGTCTTGATCCCGGCGATGAACAACAGTTTTCTCGTGCGCAATCAGCGCCTGACGCAGTGCAGTGGATCGAGCCGTCAAATGCCCGCACCGGCCAGGACGACGCCAGCAAAGCTGACGGTCCGCTGTCATCGCTGACGTCGACGTTCAAAGACCTGCACGGCCTGGACAACAACGCCATTGATCGAGGGCAGGACCGTTTGCGGGCGGTCGCCAAAGACGAGCGTGACCTGGAGAACGCTCAGGACCGCGCCGAGGGCGCCAAGCCCGTTTACACCCTCCCTGAAAACTCGACCCTGATGGGCTCGATCGCCATGACCGCGCTGATTGGCCGTGTCCCGGTGGACGGCACCGTGAATGACCCCTATCCGTTCAAGGTGCTGGTGGGCCCGGACAACCTCACCGCCAACGGCATCGACCTACCGGACGTGGTCGGCGCGGTCATGAGCGGCACCGCTGCCGGCGACTGGACGTTGTCCTGCGTGCGCGGCCAGGTTGAGTCCATCACCTTTACCTTCAGCGACGGGACCGTTCGCACGGTGCCACAGCCGCAGAAGGTCGTCAGCCGCAATCGCAGCAGCGCCCAGACCTCGGACACCGAGAAGATCCGTGGCGGGCTGGGGTACATCTCCGATCCCTACGGCATTCCCTGCATTTCTGGGGAGCGCCGCTCCAACGCCCAGCAATACCTGGGTAGCCAGAGCCTGATCACGGCGGCCGGCGCGGGCTTCGCCGCGGCCCTGGGCAGCGAGCAGACCAACACCTCATTCATCAACTCGGCCGGCGGCAGCCTGGGCTTGACCCAGAACAGTGGCAACAGCGCGCTGAACTCGGTGATCAGCGGTGGAATCGGCGACATCCGTGAGTGGATCAACAAGCTCTATGGTGAAGCCTTTGCCGCCATCTACGTACCGCCGGGGGCCAAGGTGGCGCTTCACCTAGATCACGAGATCAGCATCGACTACGAGCCGAAAGGCCGGAGAGTGAACCATGAAAGCCCATCCGTTTCGGTACTGGATCTGGATTAGTCTGCTGCTCGCCCTGCACCTGGGCGGCTGCTCCACCAGCAAGGAGGAAATGCTGCCCCATGGCGATCAAACCATGCTGGACATCTGGAACGGCGGTGGCTCCGTCGGATCCCAGCAACAGCTGCAGGAAGCGCGTGGCGAACTGCGCCGTCCGGTGCTCGACCCTGAGCGCCTGATAGGCGACCAAAGCGCGTACACGCGCACCGCGGCCAACGAGATCCGCGCCCAGTTCCCGCGCCTGCCCAACCCGGACCTGGTCATGTACGTGTACCCGCACCTGGCCGGTACCCAGCAGACCCCGGTACCAGGCTACTCGACCGTCTTCCCGCTGTACGAGAAGGTCCAGTACGCGCTGCCCGGCGAACGCCTGGACGATCTGTGATGGCCGATGACGCAAGTAGCAACGCGCCACGCTGGAAGCCCTGGCGCGCTGCGCAGCGCCGGCGCGCGACGCTTGCCGACGAGGCCGCCCAGTATGCTCACAATCCCAGCTTTGCCGATCACCTGCCCTGGGTCGAATACCTCGAGGACGAGCAGTGCTTTCTGCTCGACGACAACCGCTCGGTGGGTGCGGTGTTCGAGCTGCAGCCGATCGGTACCGAGGGCCGTGAGCCCGAGTGGTTGATGGCGGCTCGTGACGCCCTGGAGGATGCGCTCCAGGACAGCTTCGACGAACTGGAGCAGGCGCCCTGGGTGGTGCAGTTCTTCTGCCAGGACGACAGTGACTTTGCCCCGTACCTCGAGCGGCTGGAGCGCTATATCGCGCCAAGGGCTCGCGGCACACCGTTTACCCAAGCCTTCCTCACTTCGATGCAGCGTCACCTCGACGCCATCGCCAAGCCGGGCGGGCTGTTCGACGACCATGTCGTGTCCCGCCTGCCTTGGCGCGGCAGCAATCGGCGGATTCGCCTAGTTGTGTACCGCTGGCTCGGGGACCAGGGTGACGATGACGGGCAGAGCCCGACTCAACTGCTGAGCCGCACCTGCGACCGCCTGGTGGCTTCGCTGCAGGCCTGCGGGGTCAGCCCTCACCGGTTGACCGGACGCGACTTCTACGCCTGGTTGCTTCCCTGGTTCAACCCGTGCCCTGCCCTCACCGACGAATCCCCCGCGGCATTCTATCGACGTGTGCCCTATCCGGAGATGGACGACGGCGAGGACCTGCCGCTGCCATTCGACCACGATTTTGCCGAGCGGCTGTTCTTCCAGGAACCGCGCTCCGATAGCGAACAGGGCCTCTGGTACTTCGATCAACAGCCCCACGCGGTGATGGTGGTTGACAAGCTGCGAAGGCCGCCGCATATAGGCCAGCTGACCGGCGAAACGCGCAAAGGCGAGGCGTTGAACGCCTTGTTCGATCAGTTGCCTGAACAGGCGCTGATGAGCCTGACCCTGGTGATCACGCCCCAGGATGTGCTTGAGGAGCAGCTCAACCGACTGGCGCGCAAAGCCATCGGTGAGAACCTCGCTTCAACCCAGACCCGCCAGGACGTGGAAGAAGCCCGTGCGCTGATTGGTCGCCAGCACAAGCTGTACCGCGGCACGTTGGCGCTGTACCTGCGTGGTGCCGATGAACAGCAGCTGCGCCAACGTTCGGTCCAGGCTGCCAACGTGCTGCTCGGTGCCGGCCTGCAGCCGGTGCGTGAGGGCAATGAAGTGGCCGCCTGCAACAGCTACCTGCGCTGGTTGCCGATGGTCTACAACCCCGCCCGAGATACGCGCAACTGGTACACCCGACTGCTGTTTGCCCAGCATGTCGCCAACCTATTGCCGCTTTGGGGACGCAGCATCGGTACCGGCAACCCGGGCATCACCTTTTTCAATCGTGGGGGTGCACCGCTGTCGTTCGACCCGCTGTCGCGCTTCGACCGCTCGATGAATGGCCACCTGCTGTTGTTCGGGCCGACCGGCGCCGGCAAATCGGCCACCCTGGTCTCGATCCTGATGCAGGTCATGGCCGTATACCGGCCGCGGCTATTCATCGTCGAAGCGGGCAACTCCTTTGGCCTGCAGGGCGACTACTTCGCCACGCTCGGGTTGTCCGTCAACAAGGTGCAGCTCAAACCCGGCAGTGGCTTAAGCCTGGCACCTTTCGCCGATGCGCGGCGGCTGATCGAGCACCCGGACCAGGTGGCCAGCCTGTCGACCGAAGACCTAGATGAAACCGCACCGGACAGTGATGAGCAGCGCGACGTGCTGGGCGAACTGGAGATTACCGCGCGGTTGATGATCACAGGGGGTGAAGCGAAGGAAGAGGCACGCCTGACCCGCGCGGACCGCAGCCTGATCCGCGAGTGCATCCTCGATGCCGCTCAGCACTGCGCCGCGACCGCACAACAAGTGCTGACCCGTCATGTGCGCGATGCCCTGCGCCAGGTCGCCAGCGACGCTCATTTGCCTGACAAACGCCGGGAGCGAGCCCTGGAGATGGCCGAGTCCATCGACCTGTTCTGCCAGGGGTTCGAAGGCGTCCTATTCGACCGGCCCGGCACGCCCTGGCCGGAAAGCGATGTAACGATCGTCGACCTCGCCACCTACGCCCGCGAGGGTTACGAAGCGCAGATGTCGATCAGCTACATCAGCATGATGAACACGGTGAACAACATTGCCGAGCGTGATCAGTATCTCGGCCGGCCAATCATCATGGTTACCGATGAGGGCCACATCATCACCAAGAACCCGCTGCTCGCCCCCTTTGTGGTCAAGGGTACGAAGATGTGGCGCAAGCTCGGCGCCTGGTTCTGGCTGGCAACGCAAAACATGGCCGACTTGCCCGATGCGGCGCAGACCATGCTCAACATGATCGAATGGTGGATCTGCCTGAACATGCCGCCGGCGGAGATTGAGGAAATCGCCCGTTTCAAGAAGCTCACGCCGGCGCAGAAGGCGCTGCTGCTCTCCGCGAGCAAGGCCTCGGGCAAGTACACCGAGGCCGTAGTTCTGTCGAAGAACCTGGAGACGCTGTTCCGTGCAGTGCCGCCGAGCCTGTACCTCGCCTTGGCCATGACCGAGCCCGAGGAAAAAGCCCAGCGCTGGCGATTGATGGAAGAGCACCAGCAGTCCGAGCTGGAAGCCGCGCTGCAGGTCGCGGCGGAGATTGATCGCCTGCGCGGTATGTCGTGAACGATACCGCCTGAGCCATTCGTGGCCCTTCGAATTAGCAAATATCGACCAAGAGCACATTTGTGCTCTTTCGCTATTTTGCCTAACTCGCGCGACTGAATCAGGCGCCATCCGAAACCGATCACGCCGGACTCAGTTTGTCCCCCCTCCTCCAGTGCCGGATCCGGGATGCTGGAACTTGGCGCACGGATGCACACCGCTGCCACCTGCCGAGCGTTGCCCATGAACATAACCGCCTCTACCGTCTGCAGATCACCGATGCCCAAGAAGACTGGCCGAAGTCGTGCGGTCACTGCAGCAGTTCTGCTCATCGCCACCGAGCAGTGCCTGGCACTGACCACCCCGACCATCATCGCCTCCGTCACTTCGCTGCAGTGCCTGGAATACCGGGTCGTCGGGATCTGCTACTGGCTGCTGTGCACCCCGTTCGGCTGCACGGTACGAACCTCACCGAAGATCCGTCACTTCATTCCTGAACTGGTGGTGTCGAGCTACGCGGACACCGGCGGTAATCCCTGGAGTGAAATGTCTGCACTGTCGCCGCCGACGCCAGGGTCACAAGGGGGTGGCAACCTGATCACGCCTTCGCCGCAGCGCGATAACCTGCCTCGGTTCAAGAATGTCGACGGCATCGGGCACCCCGGCGGGGCTGCCTTGACGGCCTTAGCGCACACGTTCGGCTATGCGTGCCCAAGCAGTGCCGTGCCGTTTGCGCCCTACTACCTCAGTACGCTCGACCCGCTGGCGTGGCGCCAGGCCATTCCCGAATCCGTCTACCCGCAAGCACTCGTTCCGGGAATGCGCGAGATCGGCAACCAGGCACTCGGGGACATGTGGGGTAGCGTCTACCCACGCCACGGTTTTCTGGTGCAGCCCGACGATTTCAAGGCGGCTGCTGTGATGGCCCAGCGCGCCAGCGACTTCATCACCCGCGCTGGCCAGCCGCATGTCTACCTACCGTTGCAGCCGATGCCTGCGCCTGGCTACTGGCCGCCGCAGCCGGTACTAGAGAACAACGTCAACAACCATCGCTGGCAATTACTCACGCCGGTGACCCAAAGCACCTGCGCCATCTTCCCCAGTCCAGCGATCCAGAGCGCCGAGGGTGCCTATGCCTGGTCGCTGTGGCGGCCGTACCGCTGCTGCCAGCGCATGGGTCAGACCTTCCTGTTCAGCGTCGATTTTGACGGAGGCCAATGATGAAGACCCTCTCGCTAGGACTGGTGTGCTTTCTCGTGTGTGCCGCGGGCCATGCCGCCGATAATGGCTACCACCTTGGTGACCAGGCAACGGTCCTGGACGACCGGGTGATGTACACCATCGGCGGTGGTTCGGCGGCAGGAGCGCCCTCCTCGCTCTACCGGCCCAATGGCCTGGGCGTAGGCATGTCCTGGCGCGCCAACATGATGTGCGGAAACATGAACCTCTCCGACACACTGCAGAACCAGCTCAATGGCGCCACCCAGGGCTTCCAGCAGATCATGGGCAACGTCATCCAGAACGCCACGCAGGCGGTGATGTCGCTGCCGGCAATGATCATTCAACGCGCCAACCCCGGGCTGTATGAGCTGCTCAGTAATGGGGTGCTGCAGGGGAGGATCGATTTTGACCGATCCAAGCTCACCTGCCAGGCCATGGCGGCGAAAATGGCCGACAAAGTCGACCAGGCCGGCTGGGGTGCGCTTGCGCAGAACCAGGAGATGCAGCACAACCTCGAGCAGTCCGGCGGTGATGCCGTAATGGCAATAAAGGAGACGGAATCGAACAACGGCAACAACGGCGTCAGTTGGGTCGGCGGCCAAAAAGCCGGAGGCAACGGCCAGCAACCCATCCGGGTGACGTCGGACGTGGTCAAAGCCGGCTACAACCTGCTGCACAACCGGGCAGTCGAGGATACCTCAGCTGTTGGTTCGGGTTGCCAGAATGGCGCCATCTGCCGAGCCTGGTCGAGTCCCGAGGAGGCTTCCGAGTGGGCGACGCAGGTGCTCGGGGAAACCGAGGTGGAGACCTGCGACGACTGCGAGACGCTGCGTGTAACCGCCGGTACCGGCCTGTCGCCGCTGATCCAGGAAATCTACATGGAAAACCTGGAAGACTTGCAACGCATGCTCTCAGGTGCCGAGCAGCCGACACCGGAGAACTTGGGCAAGGTCTCCAGCCCGTTGCTGCAGGTCTCCCGCGGTGTCATCGAAGGGCTACGCGACGATCCCGACCAGAACTTGCTCGCTCGACGTCTGGCCAGCGAGACAGCACTCTCCAGTGTCATTTACAAAGCGATGCTTCTGCAGCGCACGCTGTTCGCCGGCAGCCACGAGCCCAACGTGGCCTCGGCCCAGCCTGCCATCAGCGCCCTCAACAGCAACGTCGAAACCCTAGAGCGCGAGATCCGCCTGCTGCAAACCGAGCTGCAGGTACGCCAGGCGCTGGCCACCAATACCGCTAGCCTGGTCCTCGACCGCCACGCCGGCGGCGCCGATGCCTCGCGTAGCATCGATCAGCGCGATCCGGAGCCGGACCGACTGCGCCGAGCCGAACAGGAGAGGAGCACGCCATGATCTCGTTTTCGGTGAGGTCCACGCTCGGGCGTGTACTGATGATGCTCGGCGCCATGCTGGGCATGTTGTTGATTGCTTGGATGGCGCTGCATCTGTCCGTGACCCAGTTGTATTGGCTCGAACCAGCGCGAGGGACAGCGCACTACTTCGCGTGCTGGCGCGCGCTCTTGTACACCCTGATTTTTGCCGGTTGGGCCGCAACGTTGCGCAAGCGGCCCACGCCTGCGGATCAGCAACGGCTGACGCGCCTGGGTTTGATCGGCTTCAGCTCGATCATCCTGTTCGAGCTGTCTCGCGTGTGAGGTGCAGACATGAACATGAGCACCAACAGCTATCTCGAGTACTACCTGTCGCTGCTGGCCTGGATCATCAACAACGGCATCTGGAACACATTGGCTGACACCGGGCTGTTCGCCGCGCCCTTCGGTGCGATCATCCTGCAGGAATGGTTGTCGGCCCGCCAGCAAGGTGCCGATGAGGGCAACAAGGGGCTGTTGTCGATCCCTCGCGTCGAAAACCGGCTGTGGATGAGCTACGTGGTCATTCTGTTTGGTTGCATGCCGTTCTTCCCGCTTAACTTGTCCTCCCTAACCTTCGACGATGCGGCGAGCCAGCGTTGTGGAGTCTCAATGGCCAAGCCCGCCGACACCGCCTGGGGCAGCACTTTTAATACCATCGGCGAGAAGTCAGCGAACGTGCCGGTGTGGTGGTTCCTGGTGCATGCCATGAGCAAAGGCATCACCGCCGCCGCGACCGCGTCGATCCCCTGCGCACCCGACATCCGTGCAATGCGCATGGAGATCGACAGCTCGCGAATCAACGACCAGGTGCTGTTGCAGGAGGTCGCGGACTTCACCCGAGACTGCTACGGCTTTTCGCGCTCGCGGTTGTTTACCAATCGGCCCGATTTGGACCAATCCCAAAGCTATGACGCGTCCTGGATTGGCTCGACGTACTTGCTCAATACACCGGGCTACTACGATACCGATCGCTCCCGAAGGCCCAGGATTGAGTGGCCATATGACGAAACCCGGGATACCTCGCTGCCTCAGCTCGACAACGGCGCCGGCTACCCCACCTGCAAGCAGTGGTGGAGTGATGGCACGATTGGGTTGCGAGACCGCTTGATAGCCGCGGTCGACCCATCGCTGATGTCGCAGCTGCGGGGTTGGCTGACCGGGCGCACTTCGACAGAGATCGAGGACGCCACTTTGCGCGAATTGGTGAGCCCACGGCAGCAATCGTTGAGCATGGCACCTGGGCAGATCTTCCAGGACTACGGCAGCAGTGCCCGGGGCGGCTCGCTGACGCAAGGGCTCAACAACCTGGCCACCAACACCGGGCTGGCCCTGGGCTCGTTCAGCAATTTCCCGGCGATGAATGCTTTGCGTGCGGCCTTACCGATGGTTCAGGCCTTCCTGATCATGGGCACAATCATCAGTTTGCCGCTGGTGCTGCTGATCAGCACCCATCAGCTCAAGGCGCTCATGACGATCACGTTCGCGCTATTCACTCTCCACATGCTGACGTTCTGGTGGGAGCTTGCGCGCTGGGTCGACTCCAGCATGCTGGAGACGCTTTACAACCAAGTCTCTGGCACAGACCAAGCGCTGTTGTCGTTGCCGACGGCCGGATTCATGGACGGGACAGTAACCGCTCAAGTTATCGAGTACGTGATGGGCGCAATGTTTCTGGTATTGCCCATGCTGTTTCTCGGCACAATGAGCTGGGCAGGATACAACGTCGGTAACAACGTTCAGAGCTTGCTCACGCAGGGGGCGGAGACTGCCAAACTCCAAGCCGGCAAAGGATCCTCTCACATCGCTGGAGGGGTCCAGAAACTTAAATGATCCGAGGTCAACGAAGTGATCCGTGGTCATCGTACATTTCTGGATACTTGAAACGATGCTGAGGATGGCTCACCTCAAATACGTCAGGCTCGTCAGCAGATGCCGCTACAGGTAGGGCTGCAATCGTCCATATCGCAATCAACCCGATTGCCAAAAACAAAGCGACTGACGCTACGGCGAATAGCAGAGTCAACTTGAAAAGCTGAATACCGATTTTACGATTTTGGACAGGCACAGAGGCCAACATCGACGAGCTCAAAATGCGTTTTTCAAGCTTATTCACCAAGCGCCCCGTTCGGACAGCGGCTCGAATTAAATGCTTGCCGAAAGTGGTGCGCCCGGTAATCGAAGGAACTTGAATAGCCATTTCAACACCCCCTTCTCTACTCAAGGCATGAGAGCAAAAAGAATTTGGATCCAAGCCAAAGCTTACTCCCCTTCCTTCGTTTTCAGTGACCGCTGATCACCTCGTTTGGCGCTGGCGATCACTGGTGGTATTCCTAGGACTCACTTAGCTCTGACTCACATAAAACGCCCTTGACGCTCCGCTGAGCCGCTTGTTAAACCAGCTATGCAATCGCTGGTTTCCCAGCACCCAGGTAGCCATTACCTTCGAGGCTAAGTCACACATGTGATGGTTGTCCCAAATGCGATTCGCGTTCGGCAGCTCGCATGGTCACTGTTCTCGCGGTGATGAACGCCCTCTAAATCCCCAGGCTTCCAAAGCCTTCACCCTCGACGCGCCTACTCAAACCATTCCAGTGCTGGGAATTCTCCCGCACGGGTGGAATTCCTCCGCACCTCTTGGAGGATTTCATCATGCTGCGCTTCACAGGCTCTGAACTTCACGCAGTGTTGGCCGAAGCCGGTATCAATGGCTGCAAAGTGATGCTGGTCAAGGATCACGGCGTTTACTTGATGGCCGAGATCGGCGAGAGCAAACCCGATGGAAGCGGCCGCAAGCGAGTGGCCTATGCCATTGGCTGCAACCCGGCGATCGACGACTTTGATACCTGCTGGAATCGCGCTAACGACGAGTTCGGCGGTGACGATTTCGCTGAGCACTTCGACATCGAAGATCCTGTCCTGAACAGTCTTCGCGGCACAGCAGGATCTTTGGTGGTTGAAGCCACCTCCACTCACCTGTGCTTGGCCGCCGAAGTCGAGCCGACGGCAAAATCTTAACCACCGATCTAAGCCACAGGCGCTTCCAGAGGGCTCGCTGTCGGGACCTCAGGAAGCGCCTTTCCGGCTGCCTTCTGTTCTATCTAAGGTCGCCATTTATCAGAAAGCTAAAGCGTCCAGCCTTCCTTGGAACGCTCTGGATAGGCGTATTTGCGATGTTCCTGAGTGGCCATTGACCACCGCTGAGCACAGGTTTTTTACTGCTTAGGCAGTCCCAGCTCGCTGCAATATTTACAGCGACTAAGCCCCGCAACACCTCGACTGAGGTGCTCGCGCGATCTACTCCGGAGGTACTCATGTCAAGCGACCGCAGCCTCCCCATGGCCGTCGTGCTCAGCCTTGGCGTATGGCAGCAACTCATGAAGTCTGGCCCAGGAAACTTCTCCACAGATCAGATAACCCAACGTCTGGCCATCCTGCTCACTAGTGCTCTGGCGGCTGCGACTCATTCGTCACCCTGCTCAATTGATCTGCACATTCAGCTGCCACAGGACGGCGCGCCTGCAACCGAACAGCTTTCGCTGTTGCAGTTGGCCCACATCACGCCACGTAGCTCCCCTTCTTTCCTACACATCCGCTTGCCAGCTGAGCATTCGGTGGATCTCACAGCCCTCTGAGTTGACCAGTATGTCCTATGCCCCTACCCCCACCGGGAACACCTCCCGGATGGGGTGGCGTTCCCCCTTCACAATCGGAGAACGCCATGTCTGACATCTACCTGGACGTCACCAATAAGATCGTCAACGCCCTGAGCCAAGGCGTGATCCCCTGGATCAAGCCCTGGACCACCACAGGTTCAAGCGCTGACGGCCCTTTTCCCATCAACGCCATTACCCGGCGTCCCTATGCCGGCATCAATGTTCTGCTGCTGTGGGCGGAAGCGCGACTTCGAGGCTTCACCCAAGATCGCTGGCTCACCTACAACCAGGCGCGCAAAGCCGGAGGCCATGTGCGCAAGGGCGAACAGTCCACCCTCGCGGTACTGTACAAACCGATGAGCAAGGAGGCGCATGACGAGGAAGGCCAAGTCGTTCGTGATGAACAGGGCAACATCAAATTGGTGCAGTTCGCACTCCTGCGCACGCACTGCCTGTTCAACGTCGAGCAGACCGAAGGCTTGCCTGATGTGGAGCCAGCCTCCGCTGAGCACGCCGAGCCCGCGACCTTCATCGATCATGAACCGGCCGAGCAACTGCTGGTCGCCAGCGGAGCGCGCATAGAGCATCGCTACGGCGATGACGCGTTCTATCAGCCAATTCGTGATCTGATCCGACTGCCTACGAAGGCGCAGTTCGAAGACGTCGGCAGCTACTACGCAACGGCACTGCATGAGCTTACGCACTGGTCGGGCCATCGTACTCGTCTGAACCGTGAAGGCATCACCGGCGGGCATGCATTCGGCTCCACGCTGTATGCCTTCGAGGAATTGGTCGCAGAAATGGGCGCCGCGTTCCTCTGCGCTCTCACCGGTACTGCGGGTGAGTTGCGTCACGAGGAATACTTGGCGTCCTGGCTGAAGATACTCAAGGAAGACAAACGAGCCATTTTCCGCGCCAGTGGTCAGGCCCGAGAAGCTTCTGAGTACCTGTTGGCCTTGCAGTCTGATCAAGCCACAGATACGCCAGCTGGTCTCACCGCGTGACTCCACTCATCCAGCAAAAAGGCCCCTATCCGGGGCCTTTGTTTTATCTGCTGCGCGGCAGCCGCCGCCGTAAGGAAGCCGGTGATTACTGCAGCCAGCTCTCGACGGTGTCCGAGCCATGCTCCTGCTTCCACTGCTTGAGGATCTTGTGGTTGCCGCCCTTGGTTTCCACAACCTCACCGCTCTGTGGATGCTTGTAGCGTTTCACCTCGCGAGGCTTGCGCTGGCTGCTGCTGGACGCACTCGCGGTCGGTACGCTCAGGCCCTTGGCCGGATCCAGAATGCTAATTACCTGGCGCAGGCCCATGCCGTATTCTTCCAGCAACGCTTTGAGTTTCTGTTCAAACTCGATTTCCTGCTTCAAACCGGAGTCGTTTTTCATGGCATCCAGCTGTTGCAGCTGCGCGGCCAGTTGCGCTTCCAGTGCTTTGAACTCGGCAAGTTTGGACATGAATAATATTCCTAGGCGTGGGACAAGTGCAGGGATAATGACTGAGACCGCGACTTTAGCCGAGGGTTTACTTAAAGCACAAACGTCTCTTGCACAGCGCCGGTTAAAACGACCTCGCCTGGTCGCTCAAACAGACAAGTGCTGACACAGGTGCGCCACAAGTTGCCGTGGGTTTGCGCTGTTCCCGATCTTAAACACGATATCGCGCTGGCTGCGGGGCAGTATTTTCACACAGCGCTTGGCCGCAGATCGGATGGCCGCATCCGTGCCATGAATCCGATCAGCCAACAACACGACCAATACCGCATCACTCAACGTCATCCGCGCCCCTGCACAAGAAATCATGCCGGGCATGTCTACGCCCTGAACAAAGGGGCCGCTATTCCGATCGGCCACCGATCCCGATGCGCCTGGCTTCAAATTATCACTCCCGTGAAAAAGGCCAAGGCGGTAAAGGGTAACGGCGGCAATGGAAGGGGGCGCAAGGGTAAGAGGCTTATCCGAAAAGGCAAAAGGACCTCCCGAACTAACAGCAGGTCATCCGATGCAACGCTGGTGGTTGAAATTTCGAAAAGGTGAGGCGGCAGAGCTCACTCCCACTCCCTTCGTCGAAGGCTTCATGCTTCCCCAGTCGGCCGAATCTCTACTCGCCGCCGATCACCGGAGAAAGCTGCTCGAACGCATCTGGCAGTATACGGCCCTCTCCGAAGCGCAGTTTGATCGGCTCTACCTCGAGTCCATCCGCCGCTACGCCAGCTTCGTACAGCAACTCCCGGCCAGCGAAAGCCATCATCACGCCTATCCTGGGGGCATGCTCGATCACGGGTTGGAGCTGGTGGCCTGCAGCTTGAAGCTACGCCAGTCCTACCTCCTCCCCAACGGCGCTGCACCGGAAGACCAGGCGGCACAAGCCGATGCCTGGAGCGCCGCGATTGCTTACGGTGCCCTGCTCCATGACATCGGCAAAATCGCCGTAGACTTGCAGGTGGAGTATCAGAATGCCGAACGCTGGCACCCCTGGCACGGCCCGTTAAACCAGCCCTACCGTTTTCGCTACCACCCCGACCGCGATTACAAGCTTCACGGCGCAGCGGCAGGGCTGCTCTACATCCAGATCCTATCGCCCACGCTGCTCGACTGGCTCAGCGATTACCCCGAATTGTGGAGCCAATTGCTGTTCCTGCTAGCCGACCACTACGAGCATGCTGGGATCCTGGGGGAACTGATACTAAAAGCTGACCGAGTGTCCACCGCACAGAACATCGGTGGCAATCCCGCGAAGGCCTTACAGGCGCCCAAGCACTCGCTGCAGCATCATCTGCTGACGGGGCTGCGCCACTTGGTCAAGAACGAGTTCAAGCTCAACCAGCCCGGCGCGGCCGGCTGGCTCACCGAAGACCGCCTATGGCTGGTCAGCAAGACCACAACCGACAAGCTGCGGGCGCATCTGCTGGCTCAAGCCGTAGACGGTATCCCCACCTCTAACATCGCCTTGTTCGATGAGCTGCAGTCCCATGGATTGGTGGAAGCGACACCGGAAGGTAAAGCAGTGTGGAACGCCACTATCACGGACGGTGACTGGCAGCATCGCTTCACGTTCCTTTGCCTGCAGCCAAGTCTGATCTGGGCCGACGAGCTACGACCCGAATACTTCAATGGCACCGTTGAACCGACGATTGCCCCACCCCTGCCGACCGGGGGAGGGAGAGAATCAGTTGCGGATCTGGCGCAAACAGCCACTGGTGAACGAAAGCAACAGGCAATGCCGCAACATCAGGAGTTCAACTACCTCGACGAATTGATGGACATGTTGAAAGAGTCAAATTCCGAGAATGGAACGACAATGGAAGGACTGGAATCAGAAACTGATTCCTCCAGCGCTACCGTGGGGAAAAATTTCATTGAGTGGCTGTGTAAAGGAATCCACAGGCACCGATTATTGATCAACGAAAGCAATGCCAAGATTCACACCGTGGCGGGCACCTTATTCCTTGTCACTCCGGGTATTTTCCAACGCTACGTGAGCGAGCAAACTGAATACGTAAGAGGAGACAACACCCCCAATATGTGGCGGAGTGTTCAACGTAGCTTTGAGAAGTTGAACTTACATCAAAAAACATCCAACGGCCTGAACATATGGACGTGCAAAGTACAAGGCCCTCGCAAAACCAGTTCGCTTAAAGGTTACCTGCTACGCGAAGTCACAGAAGTGACCGGCTTTTCTACGGTTGATAATCCATTCCTATCGTTGACCCAATCAACCGTTAAAAAGTCTTGAAATCGACCAGTGATAGCGATACATCTGTATAGCTTAAGATCCCCTGTGGAGCGTTTTGCTTCTCCACACGTACGTCATAAACGTTGCAGCCTCACCAAAGAAGCCCAGGTTCAGGAGCGCTGCTGCGTGTCGGCGGAGGAATTACATTTAGCGCTGTCGGGCTGCCTATACTGCTCAGACAACCACTGGCTGGTTTGCTTTAGGACCTGCCCTATTCTGCTCTGCCCATTGACGTCCATCATGGCATGGTCATATCCCGGAAACTCCCAATAGGTCAGGTTGGGGCGCTACGCCATATTTTTCCACCGTCAATGCCGCATAGCCGGGAAAATAGGCACGTACGCCAGCGAGGTTCGTATTCTTTGCCTCGGATAAACATCCCGACCCTTGTGCCAGTACCACTAGGCCGACCTTACCCCCACCCGTCGGCCTGTCAAGCCGCCAATCAATGGCGCTACCATCTGGACGTGGCGAAACCATTCCTTCCGCGACCGCATCAGTGGCAACTGAAAGGTTCACGACACTCATAAACGCCAACATGCCGATTGTTTTCATAAACTTCTGATTCCTGCCGGACTTTTCTCAGCACTCACCACCCATCAGGTTTGAACCGTCATGCAGACAGGTGGGCAAGCGCATTCCAGTTCACATTCACAACCTGCGTAACGGCCCCACCATTGGCCACATGCACCGAAACGGTGAAGCCTGTCTTGGATACGTTGCTGTATTGGGCTATGAACGGGTGCTCGGTAGACTCCGCACTGACTATCACCACCGGAGTGCCCGTAAAGGCATCCTTCGGGAACAGCACGGCCATTGAGGCGAAACTGGATTCTAGAAACGCGACTTCCACGGAACCCGCAATGGGCTCTGCCTGCCAGGAGTTATGCAAAACGAGGGTGCCACTGTCGATCTCACCGGGTGGGCGAGCATCGATCATGTTGCTCTCCAGCCGGCACCGGCTATTGCCGACGGCTTCGAATGGACGCAGCACACCGGCAATATCGTTGCCGCTGATATGCACGCCGGTAGACTCGTACCAGCGAATGCCGACACCTTTGATTGCATCTCTCAGGATGTTGTTACGCACAACACCATCGTTGACAGTATTGAACCAGATCAATGCATTGGTCGCTGCCCCCGGCAAATTGTTGCTGACGACGTTAGAGTCAACAAACGCCCCCTCAACATGATGAATATAGATACCTGCGCCACCGCTGGTGAAGCCGAACCCTTCTACGCGATTGTTATGAATCCAAATGCGATGGCTGCTTCTTTCTTTAGCGTTCGCGACCGAAATGCCATTGACACCAGAATTCAAAATACGATTGCTGGCGATGGTTACATTATCATCGGCCGCGGTATTTTCTGAAAAGGAAACGGCAATGCCCTGATTGCAGCCCTCTATGTAGTTACCAACAATGTCAATGTGACTACTTCCGGAGCCATGCGTATTCACTGCGGTATCAGCAGCCCCCTGGACAACGTTGAAGGCGAACCTGGAGTATCCGGCATTGTTCTGGAATGCATTTTGATTGATGTTAATGAAGCGATTGTTCTCCACCGTTACCAAGCTGCTGCCTTGGTTGACGTCAACGCCCTGGCCGAACCAACCGCCGGTCTGCGCGTTTTGACCGTCGTACACTTCGTTACCCTTCAGAGTAATCAACGTTGAGCGACTGACGCGAAACGCCGGCATGGAGTCCGGGTAGCGCACGGTGTTTTCGGAAAAGTCACAGCCGATGGCAAGGTCAATGGCAAAACCGCCACCGTCAAATTTTTCAGTGCGTTGCAGAACGATTTCGGCGCCGGACATCGACGCGCCGATCAACGGTTTCACATTCACCAATTCGGCTTTGGCTTCGACCGCGTACCCACGATGCAACCGCACGTTCAGCTCAATCGTGTTACCCGATACCGACTTGATGTAAACAAGTTCCTGATTACGCCCGTTTTCCTTGTTGATATGCACGTTGTCGCGAACAAGGACCCAGGTTTGTTCACGAAAAAGCGAGCCATTTTCCACCTCAATGCAGCTAACAGCACGGCTGGCGTTTCGCACCAACGGCGACGCATCGCCCTCATCACCCGTGGCCGATACTGCACATGACCGTTTAGCACTGTCGGTTTTGACAAACGTTGCTCCGTTGCACTCTAGATGAACAAAGGAGCAAAGTTTCAGCGTAGTGATCGCATATTCACCTGGAGTAACCGAAATCGTCCCACGACCGACATCCGCCATCGCCTTGTTGAAAAGCTCCGTACTGTCCACAAGCAATTGGTCAGGGCGTATGCCCCATTCCGCCGCATCGATGCGCGCCCGGTTCTTTTCACGTTGGGTCAGGTTCACAGCTTGCGCGTAGCGCTTCCTCATCCCGACCAGTGCATCGCCTCCATTTTCATCAAAACCCGCGAGCCGTGCGGCGTAAGCAATCAGATCTTCATCGGCACTCATAACGTCTTCCTGACTTGACGTTGCATTGAGGTTGACAATCAACCCGCTTTTACCTGGTCGAGGCTTTTCAGCCATGAGCGGATATCATCAGCCACCTCGCCCATCCGGCTCTTTTTATCCGCCCCCCGAAAGCCGTGGTCCAGCAAGGGATAACGCCTGACCTGGATGTTATCTTTGCCAGCGGCTACAAGCCGTTCGGCCATGTTGTTGAACTTGGCAGGCGACACCGAGTGGTCCGCGCCGCCTTGCATGACCAACATTGGCACCGTCGCGCGTTTAAGGATCGCCAACTGATCAATTTCCAGCATCTGCTTCCACCAGATGTACCCATGATTACTGGCTGTCAGGCTAGTGGCCGGCCCGGATCGGACATGTTCGGCAAATTCACGAAATTCTTTCACGCCCTCTGCTTTCTGCGCAGCGGATTCAGAAGACATTTCGATGTTGTGCAACACATCGTCGATAAACCAGCGTCCGCCGCCGTTCAGCCAGACCACTGCATCCACCTGCGTCGGCCAGTTGGCCAGCGACGCAGCAACTACCGCACCCTCACTCCCGCCCAGCACGACCACACGCTGGTAGGCGTTCTGTTTCCGCACCTGGGTAATGACCGAGCGGTAGTCCTTCAATCGCTGCTTGAGGTTATCGTTTTGCAGATAAGCAGTGGGGCAATCGGCGCGTTCAGGGTCGAGTTCGTAGGGCAACGATGCATCAATCCCGTACTTCTCAACGGTCAGTAAATCCGCCTCGGGCAAAACGTTACCCAGGTGCTCGGCAATGGAAGAAATATGCTGCACGCTGTTGCAATCGGAACCCTGAATAACCACCAGTAACTCGCGCGAGACTGCCCCAGCGGAACGCAGCTGCAGGTAATAGTGAATGGTCGAACCGTCCGCCCTCGTCAGTTCATGGGCAGCGACAGCCGGCGCGGCGTGTGCCGACTGCGCCAACAACAGGGCGAAAGCACCCTGCAATAATCTGTTCATTAAATGACTCGTTGATTCGGGTTAGACAGAAATACCAATACACCACAAGACTAACACCATTAGTTTGCGCTTGATGCGCACCTTTGTAAAAGACTGTGAAATTCTGTGACCATTACTGCGCAACCGACTTTTACCGGGGATACAGCGCGCCAGGAAAATTGCAAACAGCGTCTGCCACACCAGGCTTAGCGTACATGTCTAGTGGATTGCTGCTTGCTGTTCATCGCGCGCTGCAGGCTTGATCGGGGCCAACGACTGCCCAAAGTGCTTACCGATCGATTATCGGCCGAATCTCAGGCTTTCCCGAGGGCAATCAATCCGGTTCAAGCCGCATAATCGTTTCTTCAAATTCATCCTGCTCCACCACCTTGAAACCAAGCCGTGCAAAGAACGTGCACATCACGTCATGACCTTCCAGATAGCAAATTGAAACGCTTGTGTAACTTTTCAGCGACCTGATTTGGGGCGAGCTTCACCGCCTGGGCACCGTACCCTTTGTGCTGATGATGGGTATCAATCATCAGTTGATCGATGAATATCTCATCCGGTCTGCCGTCCCGTGATTTGGGTAATACTGTATAAACCCTACAGCCTCATCATCTGCGTACACAGCCCTATTGACATAGCGATGTTGACCATCATTGCCTCGATGCGGGCTCGCGCAAAGCACATGGGTATTGGAAGTCAACTTGTGCTGAATAAAACCCGATGAATGATCCTCCCCCACCCGGATACTCTGATCAAACCCGTGAGCCATCGGATCTCGATATTCATCCTGCAAATAACTCTTTCCTTAAATTGAACTCTTAGCCCCGGGCTATGAGATGCCGCTGGCTTGCCTTGATGCTGATTTTTGTTTCGAACACAAGCAGGTCGCTTGCTTCTTTGCTCTACATCTTCTTCGTGGGCGTAATTTCTAAACTAGCCTAGCAGCCTCCCCTTGCTCGGTGCTCTGCGTCGCTAGACGTTTATTCATCACTAAAACTGTACAAAGTAATGAAACGACAAGAATACCCATAGCAGCCCATGCCATTGAGCCTGTACCCGCTCTATCGAGCAGGACGCCCCCAACGACGCCACCGGTCGTAACCGCGGCATTCCAGCATGTTGTGTACATGGATTGCGCAATGTCGATGGATCCTTTTGCGAAGCGGGACAGCGCCGTTTGGGTGATCGTAGCAAATCCACCGAAGGACATACCCCAGAGGAAAGTCGAGAGCAGAACGATCTGAGGTACGCCCCCCCAAATGCCCATTAACAGCGAAGCGAGGATAAATGTCGATATGCTAGTTACGGTGAGTCGCTGCAGTTGGCGATCAACCTGTGCACCAACAATTCCAAGACCGATGATAGAGCCGGCTCCAAATATGAACAGTACAACATCCACCACGCCGGCCAGTTCGGCATGCTGAAGAAAGGGTTCGATGTATATGTAAATGACATTGTGCGCAACAACAACTGCGAAAACCACGAATAACACTGAACGAATTCCGCTCATTAGGAAGACACCAGCAATTGTTTGCCTTTGTTCTTTGCTGGAGCCTGGAATGTTTGGAACTATGACCACAATCCAGATGTTGAGGACCAGCGCAAGCGCACTCATTAGCGCGAAAGATCCTTGCCAACCAATAGTCCGACCTATAAGGGAGCCGATTGGCACTCCGAGTACCAGCGCTATCGTTGCACCGGCACCGGCGATAGCAATCGCGCGGCCGCTAAGATGCGATGGCGAAATGCGCACCGCATATCCAGCCAGCAAAGACCACACGATGCCTCCAAAAACGCCGGCGAAAAAACGAGCGATCAAGGCAATCACATAGCTGTCAGTCACCGCGACGACTAGATTGACCACGCTAAACCCCGTTATCGCAAACAATAGCAATGGGCGGCGTTGTAGTCCTTGCGTCAGGGTTGTCATTGGAACAGCTGAGACCAGAGCGCCTGCTGCGTAAGCGGTTATGAATTGTCCCGCAAAACTCTGTGTTACCCCCAACCCCTCTGCAATGGGTAAGAGTAAACCCGCGGGCATGATCTCGGTCAGCAGCGTGATAAAGGCGGCCATCGCCAAGGCCAATAAGGCACCTATCGGTAGTGTTCCCGTGGTTCCACTTGTGGTATTTGTTGCCACCTTCGCCCCCCTTGATGTCGGGCGCGCCGTTAGCGCGCAGAAGATGTCGACAGTGTGCGACACGCACGCACAGGTAAAAAACGGGCTACCGTTCAAAAGACTTATGACTCACTAGTCATCAATTGGGATCTGTATGGAAAATCTTGGCGCACTGGGCGTGTTCGTTCGCGCGGGTGAAGCTCGTAGTTTTACCGCTGCGGGCAAACAACTTGGCATCTCGGCATCCGCTGTCAGCAAAGCCATCGTGCGCTTGGAAGCCCGATTAGGCGTGCGGCTGTTTCACCGTTCCACTCGCACAGTCAACTTGACTCCGGAGGGTCAGCTTTTTCTGGACCGTTGCCGCCGCATCCTCTGCGAAGTGGAGTCGGCCGAAGCAGAGCTACTGCAAACCCAGGCCGCCCCAACGGGCAAGCTGCGCATCAGCCTTCCTTCAGTAGGTACGGTGTTCATGCCTAAGCTAGCTGAATTCAAGCGGCGCTATCGCGATGTCGAGCTCGACATCGACTACACGGATCGCGTGGTGGACCTCATCGAGGAAGGCTTTGACGCAGTGATCCGAACCGGCGAACCGGCAGATTCACGTCTGATGGCGCGGAGACTTGGCGCTTGCCGCAAAGTGATCGTAGGCTCACCAGCATACTTTGACCAGTCCGGCACCCCAAGTAAACCGGACGATCTGACCAATCATGAATGCCTGTTCTACCGCTTCCCCAGCACTGGTAAATTAGATGTTTGGCCGTTGTGGAATGCGGGAGAAGTACCACATAACGATTTATCTGCGAGCATGGTAACCAATACCCTCGACCCACAAGTGTGTTTCGCCGAACAAGGCCTGGGAATCGCTTGCCTTCCGGAGATTGCCGTGCGCAAGCAGCTGCAGATGGGCAGCTTGGTTACTGTCCTGGAGGACCACAACCGCGACAACATGGTTTTTCACGTATTGTGGCCTTCAAGCCGCCATCTCTCATCGAAAATCCGAGCCTTCGTTGACTTCAGTGTAGAAAACCTATTTCCACTATAGGTTCCGCAGTTTCACTGGTACAGGGCGCTACGAACAGGGTCTCGAACCCTGAGCTTCGCTTTAGGACGAATTCGCACCGTCATACCGAGCACGAGCGGCATCCAGTTCTGGGAAGTGATACTCAGCCCAGCGATCGAGGGAAGCGAGGGTGTCGACCAGTGATAATGCCAGGGTGGTAAGCCGATATTCGACGTGGAGCATCTTTCCAGAGTGCTCCAATCGCTCAATCAAGCCGTTGCGCTCAAGTTGCCTTAACGATTGAGTAAGAACCTTCTGCGAAACGCCTTCGATACGCCGTAGGAGCTCGCCATTTCGCATCGGCCGATGAGCAAGCGCCGGAAGGATGAGCATCACCCACTTCCCTGAGATCAGCTCAAGCGCATCGCGAGCTGAGCATTTTTTGGAGTAGACATCACCGGGGAAAGCCACTGTAGTTACCTCAAGGTACGTAGTTGTTTAAGAAAAAAATCGGGTACACCATCACGGCATTTGGAGGGCCCGAGCCATGCGCGCATTGATCGTTTTAGCACATCCTGAGAAACAATCGTTTAACGCCCACCTTGCCGAAAAGGCGCGGCAAGCTTGGTTGGAGCGAGGACATCAGGCCGTTATCATCGACCTGTATGAGGAAAACTTCGACCCTCGCGAAGGTAGCTGGCATTACCAAGCGAGAAAAGACTTTGGCAAGTTCGACCCCATGCAAGAGCAGCGCCATCACTGGCAACTTAATCAACTACCTACGGAAATAGAACGACATGTTCAACTACTTTTCCAAGCGGACGCGTTAATTATTCAATTCCCGTTCTGGTGGTTTAGTGCCCCAGCGATCCTCAAGGGCTGGATGGATCGCGTATTTGTATATGGAGGCCTGTACAAGAGTGCAATGCGCCATGCAAACGGCGCGATGCAGGGTAAAAGAGCATTGCTTGCCTCTACGGCTGGGTCATCGATGCAAGCCTGCGCACCAAATGGGCGAGATGGCGATATGCGTCTTATGCTATGGCCTATCATGTATGCACTTCACTATGTTGGCTTTGATGTCCTAGAGCCCCATCTAATCCATGGTGTCCGGGGCGGGCTGGCGGCAGACGAAGCACTTCAACAGCAGGACCAATTAATACAACGGGTGCTTGAATATCAAAAGAAGCTAGCATGCTGGCAAGATTGGCCCCTGGTGAGGTTTAACCAAGACGAGGATTTTACGGAGGAGCAAGTCCTGAGACAGGGTGCACCAGTCTATAGTCCGTTTGTTCGGCACACTGATTGGACTTAAGTTACGTTAGCTATCTCGATGCTTACCTATCTCCCGCGACATTAGTCGCCTTGAACCGCCGGGGCAATCTGTTGCCCCGGCCCAACCTGTGTAGGAGGCCCTGATCGCTCAGCGAATACCAGTTCTGCAGCAAGTGAATGCGTAGCATGGTTTCCAATGGATAAGGTTTACGACCACCACCGGCCTTTGGATAGTGAGTCTCGATCAACGCGACCCGACCTGCTCCATCTCGGCCAAGAAACGCTCACGACAGGTTTGCTTGGGCTTAGCGGCGTACTCAAACTCGGAAAAGCTCAGCTGACTCTTGGGCAAGGCTTGTCAGGGGCTGGTTGAACGGTGGTGCTATTTCAGCACAGGTCGGGCGACCGACGCTGACTTGATCGGAGAATCCTAAACGGGGTTTTAAACAAAAACTAACAGTGTTAGTCTTCCAGCTCCCTGCACCCCCTTAGCTTAGGAATACCATCCAGTTCTCCCATTTATGGTCTTGTCAATTACCGACAGATATCAGTCCTGTGTTCAGGTCTACAAGCAAAACGATGAGGGGGCCCAACACCGAAATCCGCGCTCGCAGCCACCGGCCTGGCGCTCGCCAGCGCCAATCTTGCCCAGGCTGCACAGATCTTCGGTGCCGTTGGGCTACAGCTCAAAAGAGATGACATACCGTGCATTGATCACGCTGATTACTTTCTAGTGGCGCACATGCTTAGTTGGTAAAAACCGTTTCATGTAATCGTCACTAGATTTTTACGCTCTCCCGCCTGACTCAGGCGACGCTCTCCTTGGACCCTCCCACAATGCCAAGCATCAGTCAGAACCCTCACAGCCTGCCGGAACATATTCAACAGAGCGTCAAACAGCAGTGGCTGGCGATTCTCTCGGTCGCCGTGGGTGCCTTCGCCTTGGTTACCAGTGAGTTTCTCCCGGTGGGCGTCCTCAACGATGTCGCCAGCGACCTCGGCATCAGTGCAGGCCAAGCCGGCCTAATGGTTACCCTGCCCGGCATCATGGCCGCCATCGCCGCCCCTTTGTTGTCTGTGGGGATTGGCGCTTTGGATCGTCGCTATCTGCTTATCGGCCTCACGCTGGTCATGATCATCGCCAACTCGGTGGTCGCCTACGCGGCCGACCTCAGCTTGCTGCTGTTCGGACGCGTGCTGCTGGGCATCAGCATCGGCGGGTTCTGGGCCACTGCCATTGCTCTCAGCGGTCGCCTGGCACCTGATGGCATGGGGGCCGCCAAGGCCAACTCAATCATCATGGCCGGTGTAACCCTGGCCACCATTCTCGGCGTGCCCGTAGGTGCTTGGCTGAGTAGCCTGATGGGGTGGCGCATGACCTTCGTGGTGACCGCACTAGTAGGTGTGCCGGTGCTGCTGGCGCAGATATTCCTACTGCCGCGGCTGCTCCCGGAAAAGGCCATTCGCATCACCGACCTGCCGGCATTATTTATCAACCCACTAGCTCGGGTTGGATTGATCGCAGTGCTGCTGATTGGCCTGGCACATTTTGCCGCGTACACCTATGTCACACCGTTCTTCAAACAAAGCGTCGGCTTCGATGGGCCAACGATTGGCTCACTCCTGCTGCTCTATGGGGTGGCCGGATTCATTGGCAACATTTTTGCCGGCTTCGCCGCCAACCGAAGCGTACGTCACACCTTGCTGCTGGTGACGTTGATGATTGCTGTCAGCACCGCCCTGTTTCCCCACTTCGCCACCGGCAAGATCGGTGCGGCGATGTTGATCGTGCTGTGGGGCTTCGCCTTTGGCGCGTTCCCGGCTTGCGCCAATATCTGGATGTTCGTGGTGGCACCCAATGATGTCGAACGTGGTATGCCACTGCTCGTCGCCATGTTCCAGGTGATTATTGCTTTGGGCTCGTTCTTCGGCGGACAGATCGTCGACCAGCTAGGCAGCTCGGTGCTATTGACTTTAGCCACAGCCCTGCTGTGCTGCGGTTTTGCCACGGTGCTTGTGCTGGGGCGCAACGTCGGTAATAGCCTGGTGGTTCAGCGCTGACAGCTAACCAAAATTACCTAGGGCATGCTTGAATTGCCCAAAGTGGCGCGGATGCCATCGAAAGGCTGACTGGATGCAACCGGCCAAAAGCGCACATTTAGCCCTATGTCCCACTCATCAATAATGTTTGTTCTAGTAAAGCGAAAATTAATGCGTTTATGTTTGATCAATACTTGACCGATGGGAACTGACTATCGACGGTGATGCTTTCATCTCGCCCAATGGCAAACTACTGCCTGTTCGGCACCACGGCTTGCCCGCCATGCTGAAAATCTCCCAAGCGCTAGAAGAGCAAGCAGGCAATAGGCTCATGGAACGGTGGAACGGTGAGGGAGCGGCGCCCGTGCTGGCTCATGACGGCGAGGTCTTGCTCATGGAGCGCGCGAGCGGCGCGGACTCGCTTACGCACATGGTGAGCAGCGGCCAGGACGACGAGGCTACTCGCATTCTCTGTGCTGTGGCTGGCCGCTTACACATACCACGCGAAAAACCGGCTCCTGATTTAGTACCACTGGTGCAACGATTCGAAGCCCTGTGGAGCATAGCAGCAACACACCGAGGGATCTTTGGACAATGCGCAAAAACCGCTCGCGAACTCTTGAGCGCGCCACGCGATGTCAGAGTACTGCATGGTGACATCCACCACGGCAATGTGTTGGACTTCGGACCTAAGGGATGGCTCGCTATCGATCCTAAGGGACTGTATGGTGATCGCGGCTTCGATTACGCGAATATTTTCTGCAATCCGGATAGCAAAAGCGCTTTGGCGCCAGGATGTTTCGCGCGCCGGATTGGCATCGTGACACAGGTCTCCGACATCGATTGCCACCGATTATTGCGATGGGTGCTCGCGTGGGCCGGGTTGTCAGCAGCCTGGATGGTCGAGGACGACATTGAGCCGGCCACCCCCCTCGGGGTGGCGAAGCTTGCAGCGTTGGCGCTTGGGTTGTAAGTCTTACGGTAGGGCAAGGCCAAAATTTTTTCTTTCAGCTTCGGGCAGTTGGTTTCTTTGGTGACAGGCAGCTACCGGCCGAGTAGCGACCACAGCGCATTAAGCCTGCTCCGCCCCTTGCCTTCCTACGCTGTGGGGACAGCGCCATGAATCATTAATGTGGAGTTATTTCCATGTGAGGACACGAACAGTCAAACGGTTTTAGAGCGCGCTTCGGAAAGAATGCACAACATCTCAAACATTAATGTTGCAGCATTGAGCGCGGTGATACCCGATGGATCGAGATCGGGTGCAACTTCTACTACGTCGCCACCGATAAGATTAAGTCCACGCATACCTCTAATCAGACGAAGAGCCTCACGCATCGAGATCCCTCCCGCTTCGGGCGTTCCAGTCCCAGGTGCATACGCTGGATCCAGACCGTCAACATCAAATGATATGTAGGTTTTACCATATCCCACAACTCGCCTAATTTCTTTCAATACACCGTCAACACCCAGCTCATCAAATTCATCAATAAAAATAACCCGCATGCCACATTCCAAACTGAAGTTCGGGGTACCAGAATGCTCCGATCCACGAATGCCGATTTGAATTGTACGCAGCGGATCTAGTAATCCATCCTCAACTGCACGTCGAAATGGCGCGCCATGGAAAAATCTTGATCCGTAGAGGCTGTCCCAAGTGTCGGTATGGGCATCGAAATGCACCATGCCTACTGGACCATCTTTTGCCAAGGCTTTGAAAATCGGATAAGTAATCGAATGATCGCCGCCAACAGTAAGGGGCATGATATTGCGCGCACAAATCTCTTGATAATAACGTTCAATGCAAGCATGAGCATCTTCGATATCATACATTCTATCGATGAAAACGTCACCAAGATCGCGAACCTTGCATAGATCAAAAGGAGCTATTCCAGAGAAATGACTTTTAGTACGCATCAGACATGACTGCTGCCTAACGCCTCGAGGTCCGAGTCGTGCACCAGGTCTAAAAGATGTACCGCCATCGAAGGGCACACCAATTAAGCCAATATGTACATCATCCAGAGACTCAGCCATGGGAGCCCGCATGAAGGATGCGATTTCATTAAATCGCGGTCGCTTTTGTGGGTCGTATAGTTCACCGCTAACTATGTCATTTTTCATCTTAAAGTCAGACATGTTTCCCTCTGGCGCAATCTAGAAGCGATTGTTTAATTAATAATCTCACGTATTTGATCCTTGCCACCCATTTACGCTCAGCAAATAGGGTACGGCTGCACCACCGCGACTTTAGCGCGCGTCTTTTTGGCTACGACAACCCTTTCGAGAAAGATTCAAGCCTAAAGTGGCGCAAGTTAACATCTCCCCATTTCGATTTGATTGTTCAGAAAATCTTGAACTATCCATCTTGGTGCTCGACGCCAAGCCTCCTGAAGGCTCGTACCCTGCCGAGATCAATTCGCATGCTCCCAACCTGCGATTGCCCATGGTAGTGACGCACACGCACGCCTACCCCACTTCACAGTTTTTACCTGCCAAGAGCTATGTCGTATATAATTTCATCACCCTACGCCAAGCTGAAATTCGGCTAATGGGGTAACTTTTCCAAATCGTTATGGGGAAACTCATGAAAGAGTCGCTATATAATCTCCGTCTTGTCAGAATTTTTCTAACGGTTGTTGACAACCGGGGATTTTCGGCATCCCAGCAAGACCTAAACATGTCCACATCCGCAATAAGCACCTATATGAACCAGCTAGAGTTACAGTTGGGCATGCAATTATGCAACCGTGGAAGAGCTGGTTTCAGCCTTACCAGCAAAGGGCAACTTGTATATGAAGAGGCTAAGAAGCTCGTCGGTCAGATCGACAACTTCGAGAATTATGTGACAGAACTCAAAGGTGAGTTGCGCGGCACTATCACTGTAGGGATTCTGGACTCAATGCTAACAGAGAACCAGCTCGACATACCTAAGCTTATCGGGAATTTTAGCCTTAAGAGCGATAAGATTCATGTTAACCTAAAGATATTAAGTCCGTTTGAGCTTCAGAAAGAAGTTCTTGAAGGCAAGATCGACCTTGCAATTGGATCGTTGCCAACAAAAATGAGCGGACTAAAGTACGCGCCACTTTACATTGAGCAACACTGGCTTTATTGCAGCGACCGCCACCCGCTCTACTCATTGAAGAACACTTCGACCGAAGACATAACAGAGTACGCCCTAATAAAGCGTGGATATTGGGCTAACTCTGAGGGCATACGCCATGGATTTACCCGTTATTCTGCTACCATCGACACAATGGAAGCCGAGCTCATCCTGATTTTATCTGGAAACTTCATAGGTTATCTTCCAGATCATTTAGCAAAACGCTGGGAAGATGAAGGCCGCCTACTTCGCATAATGCCTGAGAAGTTCGGATACACAGCAGAATTCTCACTAATAATCAAAAATGGTCGCTCAGGAGAGCCTCTAGTCCAAGCTTTCAAGGAAGAAATATACGACGCGTTTGGATTCTCCGAAAGACTCATCAAATCAAGGAGGCCGGCTCATTGAACCGCCGGTGCCGGTCAACCTACTGAGCGCAAGGCACGCTGCGCAACCAGGAACTGGCGCATGCCGTCACGGTTTGCGGCGGCGGGGCATTGTAGGAGATTGGATGGAAAGGGAGCATCGCTATTAGTTAGTTGGATCTGTTCGCATCGCTTCATTTTATCGGTGGTGCGCATGAGTGTCCGCGAGATCCAACGCACAGGTGGACTACCCGGGCTTGTCCGCTGCCAACAAGAGAATTGGAGGTCGGCGCAGATGCCCTTGCAGTTCAGGTCTGCTGGCCGCTAGCTCCGGTTCGGGAGCGGGCTCACCTAAATGCAGTAGCTGAAACCCAGCTTGGAGTAAGGTATTCACATACGTGGCCACTGTTCGATGATATTTGAATACGCCATCGACAAACCAGCGCGTAGAGCGTATTGATTCGTCGCCGTAGCGATCAATCGGCCAATGGCCTAAATTTCCGCTCTCATCCGTGATCCACCCGATTGGGGCAGCGGTGCAAATAGGATGTTCAACAGAGAACACCAGGCGGCCGCCAGGCTTCAGCGCGCGATAGATCCGGTCAATAACCTGCACGTAATCAGCCACATAATGCAGTGCCATCGAAGACACCACCAGATTGAAAGAATCTTCGACTGGCACGAAATCTTCGATCGCAGCTTGGTGGTAACTGATCCAAGGGTCGTCCGTCAGTGCTCGGGCTTCTTTGATCATTCGAGCGGAAACGTCGACACCTGTGACAGTCGCCGCTCCGCGGCTACGGGCCAAGCGCGCGAAGTCTCCGAAGCCACAACCGATATCTAGCACGTGCAGATCGGAAAGTTGGGGCAGTTGTGCCTGCATTGCAGGTATCTCCAGGGCACCATTGAGCCCCGTATCGTTTTGTCGGAGTGCTTTGTATCCTTGGAAGAAGGTTTCGTTATCGTAGATGTTTTGTTTCATATATGTATCTGCGCGGCTTTAGCCTCAATTGAGATTGAGCGTAGGAACGCAGAAAGCATTCAAAATGCATCAGGTAAACATCCCTACGGTATGTTATCAATAATTTTTGCTTGATATTCTGAGGACTTCGTCTCCGAATGTGCCCTTGCGCGATTCTCCTTTTCTGAAAATGCGTTTTCTCTCGTCAGTCATCGAATCGTGATGCATACGGATGCGTAGTTATGTATGACTGGACGAAAGGTAAGTTTAATCATGAAATGATTTCCCTCAACGTGATGCCACTGCGAATTTATGCACCCAAGAGCGCGGGAAGAATGCCCTTTGTGGCCAAGGTGAGCGGAGCCGGGAGGTTGCGAAGATCGAACCACCCCATCTCACTGTGCTTTTCAGGCTCCAACAGTCGCGCAACCCCTGTGAACGCACTGGCGGTGTATACGGGCGCAATCCAATGCTCATTTTCGCTCTGGTCAATCTGATCTACTATGCCAACCAGGGCGATTTCTTTGAGCGCAAGCCCAACTTCTTCCAATATTTCTCGGCGTACTGCGTGCTCGATAGGCTCCATCCAATCCACTTTGCCGCCCGGCATACCCCAGTGTCCGGCTTCTGGAGCGCGCCGCCGCTGAAGTAGCAGAATCTTGCCATTTTCAATGATGGCTGCGCCGCAGCCAATGCGTGTCGTTTTACCCATATTCTCCCCCAGGAAAAATGTAGTGATTGAAACGGCCGAAATACGTTCTCTGCTGGAAGTCTCACGGAGATGATGTAATCAAAATCCCCGAGAAAATCATGTCAACAAGATCACTTGAATACCTCTCTTCCACAGGGGAGTGTGCAATCGACATTCGGTAGTAGATCGCCCCATAAATTGTATCAATCAGTATGTCAGGATCGACGTCTCGCCGAATTTCGCCGCGTTGCTTTGCTCTTTCAATGATCCCCTTTGCAGCAACTCGTCTCGGGTTGATCCATTTCTCCAGAAAAGCACGTTGCAAGCTGGCATCCATCTGCGCTGCTGCAAGGAGCTTCGACAACAGAACTCCCTTCGGGCCATGCATTTCGCTGATTAGATTTCCAGTCACCATCTTGAACGCATTGGTAATTCTGATTTCACGGTCATATTCCAACGAAGGCGCCAGATCTTTGAAAAATGCCTCCATAACGATTGCCCATGCATTGGGCCAGCGTCGATAGAGCGCAGCCTTTGAAACTCCACTTTTTTGAGCGATACGCTCAATAGTTGCCTTGCTGAGGTCATCCTCATAGGCAATTGTCAAGGCGGCTTTCAGAGCGGCAGCAGAAGCCTCCTCGCTACGTGGACGTCCAGCAGGTACCTTGCTGGATTGCGGGAATACCTGATTGTGCTGCATGTGTCTTATTCCCAAGTGAGCATAGCGGCAATATACGATACGACCCGTATCGTATCGTATACTATTTGTAAAACCTATGGAAGGCATCCCCAATGCCCAGCTGTCCCAGCCATTTGGTCGCCGAGCGCGGTGAAATCTATATCAAATGCTCCCTACAGCGCGGCGCCGATGCTGCGTAGCGAACGATGTCTCGCCTCATCGAGATCGTCAGCCCAACCAATGATCTTGCAGGCGAAATCCGGATCTCGTGCGAATGCGACTAACGCCTGGCGAATAGGTAGCTCATATTAAGTTCTGGCGTGTAGCGACGACCGAGAGCGGCACTGCTGATCGAAAACCGGTCTTTAAACCACTCGCACCCAAAATGAGGGAGATCGAACCAATAGGTAGGACGTCCCACATACAGCGGATCATTCCGCGAGAGTCGTTCTGTAAGCTGGAAGCCGCCCCAGAGTTGGATCTCAACTTTACGAGGCGCGATGTAAGCTTGACGTGCAATCACCCAGTCATCCCAGCGATCGCGCTCAGACTTACGGCGTTCAACACGGCCGTCAGACAAGTCGAAAGGTATGCATACGATGAAAGTGGTGAGTGCGGGATGTTTGGTTACGGCGTTTTCAAAGGAGTCCTTGAGCTGCCCTGCCTCGCTTCGCCGCTGCCAAGCTCGAAGAAATACCTGGCCTGCCATCCAGTTTCAGATCCACTGGGCTCGAATCGATAACATTCAAGTCCTGCGTCGGCTCCCGCGCCCTTGCGGTGGAACGGTACGCCTCCCTGAGACTCGAGCGAGGCAAATTGGCAGACGAGCTCTTCGAAACCGGCGTGCTGACTGCCGTGATGTGGTCGGATGGCTCGGAAATCGATCATTGATGCTACCATCGGCGGCCCTCAAATCAATTACGGAGCTTTACTAAGCTGCGGTAGTTGCTGCCACACAGGTGGCATCCGGCTTAATCATGTAAGGCGGGTTGGCTGGACTCTTGTCTTCCCATCCCCCTCAAATAGTTTCATGGGGGCACGTTGACATGCCGCCAGAGCTAAGGCGGAGATCGTCCCCTCCTCACGCATGGCCATTATTTGAGGCCCAACTCTCCAATTTACATTTTGTTGTCAAGCCTCCAACCAAATACTGGCCAAGAGCCATTCTCCACCTACGCTCACAGATTTAGCCGTGAGGTAGGAAGAATGTCGACGATTGAACAAGAGCCGGTAGTGATGGATGACTTTGAATCTTGGCTAAATGGTCGCCCAAAGTGGTTGCAGACTGCTGCACGCATGATGATTGATGCGAAGCGCCAGCTGAACGAAGGGGAAATCAAGGAGCTGTCTAGGCTCTGCCAGCTTGAGGCCAAAGGTCAACCTGACCCAGGCTTTCTGGGCATAGTGCCTGGCACACTGTCTCAAGCCGCAACCAGACCTCCAGTTAGGATTGACGAAATCCTCGATATACATGGTCTGAACGCCATCAAGGCTGGAGCCAATCTTCCGTTCGGCAGCTCGAACCTCGCCGTCATCTACGGCCAAAATGGCACTGGAAAGAGCGGGTTTGCACGGCTGCTGAAGCAGGTTTGCGGATCTCGTTCCAAGGACGAGATACGGAGCAATGTCTTCGATCCTATCCCCACGGAATGCCGTGCTCACTTCAAAGTCTCAGTGGACGGAAATTCTGTCGATGTCCACTGGGACATTCCAAGTGGCCCTCATAAGGCATTGAGGCAGGCTCAAGTCTTCGACAGTAAAGCCGCTCAGCAGTACATGGGACGGACTGAAGCTTGCTACGAGCCAAGCCGCATGAAGTTTGTGTCGGCGCTCATCACCACCGCAGACGCGGTAAACGCGGAGTTAACCAGGGAGAAGGAACGACTGAACGGAGCCCTCCCTGCCGTGCCTGGCTCCCTCTCCTCCACTGCCGAAGCTAAATGGTTGCAGACACTCAAAAGCACGACTACAGCGTCGAGCATAGACAAAGAGTGCCTTTACACCGTGGAGCTTGATCGTGAGCGAATCGAGAAAGAAGCACTTCTCGCCGAGAAGGATATTTCTGGCCGACTCCAGGCTATAGGCAAAGAAAAAACTGCACTGAGAAGCATCGAAATGACGATGTCGACCCTCCAGCTAGGATCGAACGATACAGCTGCGCTCGAGCTAGTCGACTTGAACGACAAAGCCGTGAAAGCACGAAAAGTCAGTGAAGAGGCTGCGACAGCTATTTTTGGGAAAGCAGAGCTTGAGGGTGTCGGCTCAGCAACCTGGCAGCAAATGTGGGAGCACGCTCGCGCGTATTCCACCGCCGCGGCTTATCCTGAGTCGGCTTTCCCAAATGTGTCACCTGAGTCACGCTGCGTGCTTTGCCATCAAGACCTCGACGATGCGGCAAAGGCACGGCTGGCTGGATTTGAAAAGTTTGTAACCGACGGCCTGGAAACAGCCGCAAAGAAAGCTGAAACAGCGCTAACCGAACGTAAGCGCCGTATCCCTGCCCTTCCTGCTCAAGCGGATTGGCTCCTCCATATGTCCACCCTGGGCTTTGAGAAGGCGGAAGCAGAATCTTGGCTCAGCTCGCTGAAGACACGATTGGAGCGGCTTGCGCAAGGTACTCCCCTTGTCGACCAGCAGCCTTTTGATTGGTTGAACATCAACGATGCGGTGAAGAAGAAATCCGTCACCTTGACTACTGAAGAAGCAAGTTTGGTCGCACTGCAGAATGATGAGCACCGTCAAGTCATGCATCAGCGAGTGCTGACGCTTCAGGCGAAACAATGGCTTTCGCAGAACAAGTCTTCTATCGTCGCCGAGAAGGACCGACTCACCGCAGTGGCATCCCTAGACAAAGCATCACGCTCGGCAGCGACGAATTCCCTGACAACTAAAAAGAATGAGCTAGCCAAGACCGAATTGGATGCAGGCTATCAGACTCGGTTTGTGAGCGAGCTGAAGCTCTTGGGAGGTCATCGTATTCCCGTATCACCGCAAAGCAAATCCGGGGGCAAGGGAAAAATCACCTTCGGCTTGAATCTCGTAGGTGCTCATGGCACTCATGGCCCAGAGTACATCCTGAGCGAGGGCGAGACACGAATAGCTGCACTCGCTGCATTCCTGGCTGATACAACGGGTTCCAATCAGTTGGCCCCTTTCATTTTCGACGACCCGATCTCATCACTTGACCAAGATTTCGAAGAAAAAGTCGTGGAGCGCCTGGTACAGCTATCACATACAAGACAGGTCATTATTTTTACCCACCGACTTTCGCTGGTTTCCCTAATAGATTCCGTCACAGACAAATTGTCCAAGACTCCCGGCATGCCTGCCGTAAAACCATCGCTCACCTCGCTTCGTAGGATGGATAAAACCGCCGGCATCGTGGCTACTCAAAGTGCCCGCGACGCAAAACCAGCCAACGCACTGAAAGGCCTGATCGACCACACGATCAAGCACCTGAAAAAGCATCAGGAAAACGCCGAAGTCGATAGCTATGAGGTACTCGCCAAGAGTGCTTGCAGCGATTTCAGAATCATCGTAGAGAAACAATCGAGTTCATTCTGCTGGCAGATGTCGTAGGGCGCTTCCGCCGCGCGATCAATACCCAGGGCAAGCTACATAAAGTTGCCAAGGTAACCACTGATGACTGCTCATTCATTGACGATTTGATGACCCGCTACTCCGTATTCGAGCATGCTCAATCAGAAGAACTGCCGAGCAGCGCGCTTGAGCTGGTGGTGTTTGAGGCTGATGTTACCGCGTTGCACAACTGGATAGCTGAGTTTTCGGCGCGTAAGTAAAAACGCTCATAGTCTGGCCAGAATCGGGCGTGCGAGCTGAGTCTGGTCAGGCTCTAGCATGACCGCATAATGCGGAGGCTATTTAATGGCTGCTGCTTGCTTTGGATCTTTCAAAGTCTCTTCACCCAACGCCAGCATCACACTAAGTAAAGTGAGACTGAATACCATGACAAGCGTACGAATTGCATGCTCAGCGTTCAACGAGTTCGGTTCGACCCAGTGCCAGACCATTAAAAATCCCAGTATAGCTCCTAAACCCGTTCTGCCTGCTGTCAAAAAACTCCCACCAATGTCACCTAAAAAAAGATGCACAGCGTCGAGCCAACGCTGATACCGAGCGGACATGAACCTCCACTTGTATTTAACAATTGCAGCCACCGCGAATGCTAAACATAGCCACGCGTAGTAGCCCATCAAAAAAGGTGCGGCGAGTAAAAGGTCCAGCATTGCCTTGAACTGTGCTGACGACTCTGAATTTAACAGAACTGGCACTCCTCCCAATGCGAAGGCGAGTGCCAGCTCCCGGGATGCCCTCGCAACAACGTGCAATTTTGGACGTATTTTTTTAACCTTGAACATGTCAATCCTCATCGTGCGTACTCGTTGGATCTGCGCTGGCTTTGCTCGGAGCAGCAACGATTAATGAACACCACTCAGCTTTTTCCCGCGACGATGACGACCCCAATCCGGTCTGCTAGATCTAGCACCGAGTCAAACACAGTCGAGTCTTCGATCAAGCTGCGCGACGCCCCTTGCGAATTAAGCGCACCGCCCGGAATCCTGTCACCGAACAGCACCACCGCGCGTCCCGAATCATCCTGTCGCGATACCCAAGACAGCCCTTGTACATCCGGGTATTGACGGTGAATCGCCTCAGCCCATTTGCGCGTTGCGGGGTATTGATCTTTCTCAGTGTCGATCAATTGCTTGCGAGTGACGCCCAATTTACGCAGGGGGACACTGGACAGATCAACCAGGTGCAGCGGCTGGCTAACCTGGACAGCTGAATGCACCTGCCCAACCAGCTTGACTTTGTCGAAACTCTTGAAGCCAGCGGTGTGGGGTACGTCATGAAAGACGGTCTCCATCAAGGCGCACTCAACTGTCGTGCCACCATACAAGGTAGGAATCGCCCGCCCCTGATCATCCTGAATGGGGCTGAAGCGTGCATTTCCATGCACGCCGGGATTGAATTGATCCGGCTGATATTTTTCCTGATGCACACGATGGAGAACGTCGCCCTTGGCAAGCACCGTGAGAGTCACGTGCAGCGTAGCCGCAGGCACCGGGGTGACGGACTCCGCCAAATCCGTGGCCGGTGTCGCCACACCCTCGCTGGACTCGGTACGCTGTTTAGCCATGGACAATGCCTTGGATCTCATCCAGTGCGGCAGCAATCACCCGCTCAGGCGCCGATGCCAGCAGGTCCTGGGGCCTTTTACCACCCAGAAAACTGTTATCTGACCGGAACCAGTAAGCCAGACCCCAGCCGTCCTTGTGGCCGCCGAAAGCCTCAATGACTTTGGCTAGTGCCTTGAACGGCCGATAGCCTGCGTCCGGATCCAAGCCGTAACCAGGGAAATAGTCGACCCCTCCGTGATTGATGGCAAAGATCTGCCCCTGCTTTTTCCATTTGTTGGGCTGGGCACTCGGGTTACGGGTACTCAACTGGGCCACCTGCGCAATATCTGCTGCGGTCAACCAATCACCGCTCTCCAACACGGCTTTGCGGGCTTGTACCAGCATCGCCGCTTCCTTGAGCAGGCGAGGAGAAGGCGGCTTGCGCGTCACAAACACCTCGGCCAGACGCTCCAGCGCCTTCGGGTCCTGGCGCTCCTGCAGCACCTCATACATCGAGGAGGCCACATGGGCAAAGTTTTCCGCCAACGCTTCAAATACGCCGAGCTTGATACGATCGAAAGACACGACCAGCACTCGATCCGCATGCGAGCGGCTCAAGCTAGCCCGAGCCTCCTTAGGTGTACCTACCAAGGTTGAGACGCCCGATTGCTCTGTAACGCTCATGGAAAATCTCCTCACCGGTTATCTGCATTATCCAATAGTAGCATATCCTTGATAACTCTAGCGCTGAGCTAACCGCATTCCTCATGGATGCATAGATAGGTTTGAGCTGAGCACGCCGTGTCGTTGATCAGCGCAATGACTCGGGAGCAAGAAGCTTCGCGGGGATCGATACCCTTCGCGTCCAGCTCGTACGCCGACGGATCCTCGATCAAGTTGCGTAACGCCTCCCTATGAAACGAGCGCCCCCCTTAGAAGCGCTCTCTCAACACCACTTTTCGTAGCAGCACACTGGCAAATGGGCGCATTGAGCAATACCCTGCCCGTACCGACCCAACGTTACGAGCTGAAACATGTCAGGGATTGCCATATTTGAAAGCCCACGTTGGCTACGAGATCTTCTTCGCTTCTTGCCGCTGAAGAGCCAATTCGTCCTCTCAGGCAACATTCGCGACCTGCAGGCGAGTGAAGTGGCGCCCGGCACAGTGACTGCGCAGAGCTTCAACCAAACCCTCTGTAATGCCCTGCTCGATGCCGGCTACACGCAGGTCATCGCCTGGGATCCCGTGTCCGGTTTCCGGGCAATCGACAAACCCGGTTCCGCCCCTGAAGCTGGCCAGACGTTGCTTCAGGAACTTGGCCTAACTCCGGTAAATGGCGCAGCCCCCGCAGGTATCGATCTGCTGGGCGCCACCTTGCCACGGCTGGTGGGCCGTGCTGGCGAACCTATCGCGCTGATCATCGATTTCGCCTCACGCCTGGTGGTTCGCAACGATTCCCTCAGCGCGGCTGAACACCAACTCTTCACCCAGGCCCTGGTGCAATCCCATCAGGCTCGCAGCCGTCCGGCCACGGAGCTGCGCAAACCGTTCTTCAATACCCTGCTCTGGCTGGTGGAAAAAGAAGGCGATTTGCCCGACTGGTTGCTGGTCGACAACCCGCGCCTGCGCCACATTCCCGTGTCCAAACCCGATCAATTGTCCCGCCGTGCATTGGCACCGGCCTTGCTCAGGGGGCTCAGTGGCAGCCAGGGCACCAGCGAAGTGGTCATGCATCAGGCTGTGGAAGCCTTAGTTCAGAACACCGAGGGGTTGCTACTGCTCGATCTCAGTGCCATTGCGCAACTGGCGCGGGTCGAGGGTGTAGCCATGGAGCAGATTGCCGATGCGGTGCGCCGCTATAAGATCGGTGTCACCGAGGACCCGTGGCTGAAGATCGACCGTCAGCGTATCCGGCATGCGGATGCGCTCGTCCACCAGCGAGTCAAAGGCCAGGAGCATGCGGTGACGCACATGCTCGACATCGTCAAGCGTGCGATGACAGGCGTCGGCGCCAGTCGCAAGGGCAACCGTCCACGGGGCGTAGCCTTTCTCGCGGGGCCGACCGGCGTGGGCAAGACCGAACTTGCCAAAACGATTACCAGCCTGCTGTTCGGCGACGAAAGTGCATATATCCGCTTCGACATGTCGGAATTCAGCGCCGAACATGCCGATCAACGCCTTATCGGCGCACCGCCCGGCTACGTCGGCTATGACGTCGGCGGTGAACTGACCAATGCTATCCGCGAGAAGCCGTTCAGCGTGGTGTTATTCGATGAAATCGAAAAAGCTCACCCAAGGATTCTCGACAAGTTCCTGCAGATCCTCGACGACGGAGTGCTGACTTCAGGCCGCGGTGATCGGGTGTACTTTTCGGAGGCCCTGATCGTGTTCACTTCCAACCTGGGGATCTATCGCCAGGGGGACAATGGCGAACGCGTTGCCAACGTCCTGCCGGGCGAAGCCTTCGAACAAGTCCAGGACAAGGTGCACAGCGAAATCGACCGATATTTCAAGCTGGTGCTCAACCGACCGGAAATCCTCAATCGAATCGGCGAGAACATCATCGTCTTCGACTTCATTCGCGAAGGTGTTGCAGTGCAGATCTTCGAACAGATGGTCAACGCCACCTTCGACGACCTGCAGGGACAGAACCTGTTTATCGAATTGGCCCCCCAGGCACGCCAGACACTGCACAACCTCTGTCTGCAGGACCTGTCCAACGGTGGCCGGGGCATCCGCAACCAGTTAGAGGCACGCCTGCTCAATCCCCTGTCGCGGGCACTGTTCGATCAGGACGCGCAATCGGGCGAGCACTTCACGATCACCGAGTTGGACATCACCGGACTGAAGATGGAACGTCGCTGAACATGGACCTTAGTCTGTCGCGCATGCATTTTCCGGTCACTACCCTCGGCCCAGGGCGGCGTATCGGTATCTGGTTCCAGGGCTGTAGCATCCGCTGTCCAGGCTGCATCTCTGCTGATACTTGGGGCCCCGGGCACCGACGCTTGTCGCTGGAACAACTGCTTGAACAGATAACCCCCTGGCTGCACGAGGCCGAAGGAATCACCATTTCCGGAGGGGAACCGTTCGACCAGCTCGACGCCCTGCGATCACTGCTCGAAGGCCTGCGTCGGCTCAGCAAGCTCGACATCCTGGTCTACAGTGGCTACTCCCTAGAGCAACTCGATAAGTCGTTGCTCCAGACCAACGGCTTGATAGATGCCTTGATCAGCGACCCCTATATCGAAGCTCTCAGTCAGACCATGGCTTTGCGCGGCAGTGACAATCAACGCCTGAGCCTGCTCACACCACTGGGCCGGGCACGCCTGGGTCATTACGAACGCCTGCTCGAACCCACCGACAAGGCGCTCGACCTGATGTTTGACGAAAGTGGCAGCGTCTGGATGGCCGGCATACCACGACGTGACGACCTATTGCGCTTACGCGATCTGCTGCATGAACAAGGCCATCATTTACAGATCAGCGCACACACGTCGCGACGCCGCTGAGTGGAGTACACCCCATGATACGTTTCTGCCCCAACTGCAAAACCGAACGCGCCCTCGAGGAAATGTTCTGCGAAGGGCTCATTCAGGAACGCCCCTGCGGCTGGGACCTCGCTGGCGAACCCATTCATTCCGCCGGATGGCGGCCGCAAGCAATCGCCACTGAGGAAACCCTCCCGCCGGTCAGTACGACTCAGGGGAATGCTCCTGACCTGCTCTGCGAAAATGGGCACCCGATGGTCGATGGCGACCTGATGTGCCTTGAATGTGGTAGCTCACCTGCGCAAGCAACGTCCTACGACGCCCGGCCAGACGCCAGCGAACCAGAGGGTATCCCCCAAACCCTGATCGATGGTTGGCGCCTGATCCGTCAGATCAGCAGCACCGACGGTGTGCGAGAACGATACCTCGCCGAGTACGAGGAAGCCGCGCAGCAGGCGGTCCTGACCCTGTATCGACCCGGCGCCGAACCGGACCCAGCGATCTATGATGTGATCCGCCGACTTCCACGCGAGCACGTACCCGAAATCATTGCCACCGGCCGCTGGGATAACCGTGCCTACGAGGTCATTGAAGAACTCACCGGCGGGACCCTGGCAGACCTCGGCAGCGTGATCCGCGACAGCGACAGCGTGCACCATGTGGTCAATGAACTGGGCCTGGCGCTGCATGCTTTCAACGAGGCTGGCCTGCGCCATCGTGACCTGCGCCCAGCCAGCCTGCTGGTACGTTCCCGCGAACCGCTGGATTTGGTCATCAGCGGCTTCGGCTCGGCACGCCTATCCGAGTTCGACCTGGACATCGTGTCGCCACTGGAAACCAGCCGCTACATGGCACCCGAAGCCATCGCAGGCGGCGTTGCGGCTGCCTCGGACTGGTGGAGCCTGGGCATGATCCTGCTCGAGCAACTGACTCAGGGCGCCTGCTTCCACGGCATCAATGCCAATGCATTTCTTATTCACGTGCTGGCCAACGGAGTACCGATCCCCGACGACCTCGAGCCGCGTCTGAACCTTCTGCTGCGAGGTCTGCTGGCACGCGACCGTCATCAGCGCTGGCAATGGCCGCAGGTCGAAGCCTGGCTCAACGGTATTACGGTCGAGGCTCCTGCATCTTCCGTCCAGCAAACGGACGAAGGTGAAGGCGCCACTCTAATGCTGGGCGAGCGCCGCTTCCACAAACCCGGCGTATTCGCCCTGGCGGCGGCCCAGGCGGATAACTGGCAACAGGCCCTGGACCATTTGCTACGCGGTGTGATCGTGACGTGGGCCGAGCAGGTCGGGCTCCCGACTTCCCTGGTCGCTGGCTTGCGCCAGGTCGTTCAGCACGAAGGGATTGAGGACGACTTCCGTCTAATGCTGGCACTGAGAATCCTCAATCCGGAAATCCCGTTGATTTATCGTGGCGACATCGTCACACCAGGATGGCTACTGAAGCACCCACTGGAAGGCTATCGCCTGATCAGCGGGTCGGTTCCGGACCTGCTTGAACAATTGCAGACCGAAAACTGGCTCTCGCGTCTCAAGTCCCGCGCCGAAAACGTACGCCAGCGTGCCCTGCACCAACACATCGAGTTGGTCGAAGAGCAACTGCGGATATTCTTGCTATCGACCTCACGAGCGACGCTGTCCACGCAATGGCAAGAGCGCCAACGCCTGTTTCCAGACACCGACCATCCGGGATTGACCTCACTGTCGGAGCGCAGGGTGATCGCCGAAGAAGATCTGATCGTGCTGCTCAGCGCTGCGATCAGTCAGTTCCGTTCGGCGGCCTCGATTGTAGAGGCTGCCGCCGAGCTGGCCAGGGCTGCCGATGTCGGTTGGTTCGAATCCGAAGCGGCGATCCAACTGCTGTTGCATTCGCGACTTGAGCTGTACCGCAGTGTCGATGAGCGCATCCAAGGCTTTGCCCGTTGTGGCGTGTCGCTAGTGGATGAGTGGGCCGAGCAGTTCCGTCTGGAGCGACGTATGCCGTTGGCCCAGGCGCTGGTGTTGCTGGCAATTCCGTCCAGTCATTGGCTGGAACCACAGAAACAGCAGTACGTCTCACAGATTCTCGACTTCTTCGAGAAGAAGGTGGTGACCGCAGTGATGCGCGGGCCACTGGTACGTATGAGCATTGGCAAGACCACTGCACGGATCGACATCAATGAACTGAACAGCGAGCGCAGTCCGGCCGCGGCGTTGCTCGATCACCTGCTGCAACGTAATGCTCGGGCAGTGAACCTCGACCCAGAGAGTTTTCAGCTCAACGGCCAACTGGAATCGCGCCTGCATGCCCTGTACCGGCAAAGCGCGCTGTACAAACGCGACACCGGCATCGACGGCCTGTACCTGGGCTTCCCCTTCCTGCTCAATCGCGACCCTCGAGGCACCACGCGTACGCGGATCATCCCGCTCCTGCTGTGGCCAGTGAAACTACTGCTTGAGCTGGGCTCCCGTGGTCACGCCGCTTTGGCGTTCGACAGTGAGCGCGAGGAGGTGCGGCTCAACCCCGCGCTTGAAAGCGTGCTCGGCGCGGAAACCTGCAAACGCTGGCGCAAGACCGCAGATGAACTGCTGGGACGCTCGTCAATTCGCGCGACGGATGTGATGGACGCCTTCGGCATGCTCGCCTCCATTCGCTCACGCGCCCTTGACAACCTACCCGCCAGTACCGTGGAAGTCGCGCCCTACCAGGACCAGCTGGATTGCGCGGCAGTGTTGTTTCACGTGACCTTCATGGGGCAAGCCATTGGTGAAGACCTACGCCAACTGAAAACCCTGTCGTCCGCAGGTACCGGCCTTGAAACGGCGTTGCGCCTCAAGACCGCCGACGAAACCGCGCATGAGGCACCGCCAGGCGAGCTGCAACGTTACTTCACCGTGGCCAGCGACCCCTCCCAGGAAGCGGCCGTGATCCAGGCCCGACAAAGCCCGGGGCTGCTGGTCGAGGGGCCACCCGGAACCGGCAAGAGCCAGACCATCGTCAACATGGTCGCCGACGCCATCGGCCGTCAGCGCAACTTGCTCATCGTCTGCCAGAAGCATGCGGCGCTGGAGGTAGTGTACAAACGCCTGGTTGCCGAAGGCCTCGGCCAACGCATCGTCATGGTCAATGACGTGAACCGAGACCGGGAGCCCGTCATACGCGGTATCCGCGAACAACTGGAAAGTCTGTTCACGAACGGCAGCCAGGTGCAGGGCTGGCAGCGCCAGCGTGAACAGATCGCGGCCCGCATCGAGGCCCTGGAGGGTGAGCTCGACCGCTTCCACCAAAGCCTGCATCGCCTGGATGAAAATACCGGCCTCAGTTATCGCAGGCTGCTCGGCGAGTTGATTGAATTGGAATCCGGCCCAGCCCCGCTCGAGTTTCCAGCCCTGCGCCAACGCCTGGCATCCCTGGACCTCGCTAGCCTGACCCACTTGGAGGAAAGCTGCGCCCCTCTGATTCGCCTATGGTTGCCCGCACGCTACGAAGGCAGTCCATTGGCCCAGTTGCAGTCGTTCGCCGCCGACCGCGCGACTTTGCAGGCTTTCACCGACAATCTGCACAGTTTCACCCAAGCCGAACACAACCGTCAGGCCACGTTGCAAGCACACCCTGCCAGCTTTGAAATCGATGACCCGGCGCCATACCGAAACTGGATAGCGGCCCATGTCGCAGCCCTGCTCGACCTGAAGCAAGAGCAACGTCTGCGCCTTGCCCGATGGCTCCCGCTGTTCCGCAGCCGTGAAGCGGGCCACCCCCCTCGGGGCGAGTCGATTCTCGGCGAACTGCAGCAACTGGATCAGCAACTCGGCCAACTGGATCAGGAACACTACGCCCCCGCCTTATCAGCGGCCCTCTGCCTGCTCGAAAACAAGGCCCTCAGGCATCTGGATCAAGACTGCACCAAGGTCATGGCAGCCCGGTCCTGGTTGGCGAACATCAACCCGCTACATCTGCTGCGGCGCAAGCGGCTGCGCAACTTCCTTCAGGGCCAGGGGGAAAGCCGTGTTATTGAAGCACTACCAACCCTACAGCTAGCCATCCGCCTTGAAAGCCAGTGGCGACCATTGCGCAGCGAGCTGAGTACCCTGCACCAGGCGTTGGAACTGGAAGCTGTGGGTCAGCAAGCCTGCCTGGAATTGATCAGCTTCGTGAAGAGCGATATCCGCCACCTGCTGGAAATCCAGGCACTTGCCATGGCGTTGGCGCAATCGCCTCGCGCCCGGCAGGCCGACGAGGCCGCCCTCGCTGGAGACAAACAACATCTCGAGGCGCTGCTCAGCGATCTCGATGCTTCGTTGATGCGTCATGGCGCTCGCCAATCTAGCCTCGAACAACTCAAGGTGCTCGGCGACTGGCTGGGCGACGAACTGGCGCAACAACTGCAGCACTCCATTGTACACAATCTGAGCAATCAACTGTCTCTTGATCGGCTGCATGAAGCTCTGCCTTTCCTGGCCGCGTACCAGACCTTCCGCGGGCGCGCCGCTCAGTTGACAGCAGCCGACCTCCAACTGCTCGCATTGCTGCGCCAACGCCAGGGAGAGTTGGACAACATTGCGCCCGAGCAGCTTGAAGCCGCGGTGCGGCGCCTGCTTAACCGCGAAGCTCGACTGGGTTGGAAACACCGCTTCGAGCAAGCCAATCCCGAACTGCTGTTCAGCCAGGAGGAAGCCCGCGCCAAAGTCGCTAGCCTCGCGCAAGCCGATGCTCAGATGCGGTTGCTCAATCGCGAGCTGCTGGCCAAAGCCATCAACCTTGATCACCTGGGTAATCGCAAACAATGGGAGGATGTTACTCGCCTGACTGGCAAACGCTCACGGCGCCTGCGCGAATTCATCGAACTGGGCAGTCACTTAGGCCTGATGAGCGTGCGCCCTGTGTGGTTGATGAACCCGGACGTCGCCAGCCGTGTACTGCCGCTCAAGGCAGGCCTGTTCGATACTGTCATCTACGACGAAGCCTCACAGATGCCGGTTGAGTTCGCCCTGCCGACCCTGTTCCGCGGCCAGGTCACCGTTGTAAGCGGCGATGAGAAGCAAATGCCGCCGACGGCATTCTTTTCCAGTCGCATCGAAAGCGACGAAGCCGAAGTGTTCGACGGCGACGAACCTGATGAAGACGCCGATGAGGAGCAGCGCGAAGCGTTCGAAGACACTTGGAACCGTCGTGAGATCAAGGATTGCCCCGACCTGCTACAACTGGCGCGCAACGTCCTGCCCAGCACCACATTGCAGATCCACTACCGTTCGGCTTACCGTGAACTGATCGGCTTTTCCAACGCCTCGTTCTATGGCAATCGCCTGAACGTTCCGGTCCGTCACCCGCAGGCGAGCATCCAGCGCATCAAGCCGTTGGAGCTGATCCAGGTTGGCGGGCTGTATCAGAACCAGAGTAATACCCAGGAAGCCGAACGGGTCGTCGAGTACTTGAGCCAATTGTGGCAGACCCCCTATGACCAGCGCCCCTCGGTGGGTGTCGTCACCTTCAACCGCAAACAGGCCGACCTCATCGAGGAGCACTTGGAGCAGCGTGCAGAGCAGGATGAACTGTTCCGCGCCGCCTACGCCCAGGAGCGTGAGCGCAGCGAAGACGGCGAGGATATGTCGGTGTTCGTCAAGAACGTGGAGAACGTGCAGGGGGATGAGCGCGACATCATCGTCTTCTCCTCCACCTTCGGTCGAAACAGCCAGGGCACATTCCGCCGTAGCTTCGGCGTACTGGGGCAGACGGGGGGCGAACGACGCCTGAACGTGGCGGTGACCCGCGCCCGGCGCAAGGTGGTTATGATCACGTCGATGCCGATCGCCGATATCTCCGACATGCTCAACACACACCGTGCCCCCAACAGCCCGCGGGACTATCTGCAAGGCTATCTGGAATATGCTCGCGCGCTCTCCTCGGGCGAGTTCAGCAACAGCACCAAGTTGCTGGAGCGCCTGCAGACCGACCGCAGCAGTCAGCAACGTGACCAAGGTCAGCAACGTGATGGTTTTGTCAGGCTGGTCGGTGAATTCATTCATTCCCTGGGATGGCAGGCCGCTCCCGCGAGTGAAGGCGACGCTTTCGGTCTCGACTTCGCCATCGAGAATCCAGGCACGGGCCTGTACGCAATCGGCATCGAATGCGATGCGCCTTGCCACAATCTGCTGGAACGTGCCCGCGCCCGGGAAATTTGGCGCCCGTCCGTGCTGCACCGCGCCATCCCGCATATCCATCGTGTGTCATCGCAAGCCTGGTATCACAGCGGCGACAGCGAACGCTTACGGCTGCGTGAAGCAATCGAACACGCCATGCAAGTCGAGCAGCCGCTACAACCCAGCCCTACATCAGTCGATACGGAAATCTGCCAATGAGTGGTCCCAAGGTCGTTCGCATTGTCACCCGCGAAGAAATCATTGCCATTTGTGAAGGCCACCTGCAACGCCTGGAGCGCGCCGTGGATCGCTGGCAAACACAGGCCACAAGGCTTGGTGAGCTCAGTGAACTGGAGCGCTCCGCCTCACTGGAGCGACACGCTCGCCTTCGCGCTCTGCTGGCAGAAGACCGATTGGCGGAACTGCAGAAGGCCGTGCCAGTAGAGATCGAGCACCTGCGCCGTGACTTGGAGGACCGCGAAGAACGCGCGATCATACGTGCCGCCGAGCGACGCCAACGCGACCGACGCGTTCGGGAAAACGCAGAAACCCTGCTTGGCGCTTTGCAAGCCAACCCCGATAGCGCCGATCAGGCCTTGCTGGAGTCTCTTTCGCAAATGGCCAGCGGTGCCAGTCGCGAAGATGCCGAACGTCTGCTGGCCGAGGGTTTCGCCCACTTGAGCAACGCAGACGAGGAGCCAACCTTGAGCGATACCCAACGCGCCCTGGCGCAGCAACTCAAGGTCGACGAACCCGAGGTTTCACTGCGCGAATGGATTGCGGCCCGGGAACCGGATGCAACGCGTGACGTACGGCTGCTACGCATTGACCGACACATCATGGAGCTGCAACTGTTGCAAGACGCTGAACGTGCCGCGCCGTTCCTCCTGATACTGGAAAGAGCTGAAACGGAAACCGATGCCAAGCGGCGCAACTTGCTGCTCGATAGCCTGGTACTCGACCTCGCCGCGTCCACGCGAAACTTCCGACGCCGACGCGAATGTCTTGAACAACTGCAGGATCTGGCCAGCGAAGCCAAAACCTACGCAGGCATCGAACACGCGACCTTGCTCGATCAAGTTAGCGCTTGTACAACCGACACCGACCTCTCGGTAACCACCGGACTGATCGAGCAGTGTAAAACGCTTATCGCTTCCCACTTACAGGGCCGCGCCGCCCTCTCCCGCCGCGAAGCCGTGCTCGGCGGCTTGGCCAGCCTCGGCTACGAAGTGCGTGAAGGCATGGCGACTGCCTGGGCAGAAACCGGCAAGGTCGTGCTGCGCAAGGCCGCTACCCCCGGCTACGGAGTGGAAGTGGGTGGCAAAGCCGATAATGGCCGTCTGCAGGTTCGCGCCATAGCCCTCAGCAGTGATCGCGACAAGGCGCGGGATCGCGACATTGAAACCATCTGGTGCGGCGAATTCCAACGGCTGCAAGCGTTATTGAAAGAAAAGGGCAGCGAGTTACTCATCGAACGTGCGCTTTCGGTAGGTGAGGTTCCACTCAAAGAAACGAATGTCTCCGAGCCGGGCGTAGAAACAATCGCTGGTCAGCAAAAGACACTTCATAAATGACCCGCTAACTCCATACCACCGAAAGCGATTGCTAACATGTTCTGCCGCCTGGAACTCAGAGACGCGACCTCCGGGGCATTCTGGACCAAAGCAAGGAAGATCAGCCGCTATATCGAACAGGGCGTTATCGCCCAGGAAGACGCTCGCATCGTCGCGATCAGCGCCAGCCGCTTCGGCATCTATGTCCCCGAACATCCCTTACCACTTATCATGACGACGCTGTTCTCCATCGGCGATGCTTTCCTCACTATCGATCGCGATACAGGCGATGTCATCGAAGAAGGCTTTCACGTCTCTCCCTTGATCCACCGAGAACGGAATCCGATCCCGCGCTCGGCATTTCTTGACGAGCGCTTCGCAGATATCTCTGGCGTGATCTGGTCACGGGTTGGCCTTGGCAATCTCTCGCGTCAGGTTCGGCCAATCACCTATGTTCACAATCCTCTGGCACAGGCACCATTGACCGTGAATTTGGGCGTCTGGGACCGTGAGTTCGTGACCATCCGCCAGATCGACAGCTGGGAGTCCACCGACATCCTTGCCGCAATGGAGTCCTTGTGAAGAGGAACTTGAATTCGCGCACCTGCTACATACAGGGCTAAGAGGCCGACCATGTCCGCAACCGGCGAAACTCGACTTTTCACCTTAATCAGCCAGCGCCAATTCGAGCTCTATGCCCTGTCGCTCGAACACGGTCCCAATTTCGACCCCGCACATATTTTCAGTGCCTATCAGGCCGGAACTGGTGGCGTAACCGGCTGCATTCTGCTTGATCCAACGAAAGGGGCTTTCACCACTCTGGCCATGCGTCGGCGCATCGACCACTGTTGGATCAAAGTAGATGAAAGCGGGCCCTACTCCACACCCGAGGCTGCACTAGACCGACTCACCGTCGCTATGCGTGCCAGTGATCCACCGGAAGCATTGCTGCCAGGAGTCCGGCGTCGCCCGCATTTGCTGAAACCGGGGCCGCGTGGTACGTCTCCAGAGTTCCAGCTACTGACAACCACGATCAACCATCTGCCGGCGCTCATGGCGGTCGGCGAATGCTACCTCTCGCTTCCCAACCCCGACGCCAATTTCGTCTCGGATTTTCAAACCAACAACTTCGCGTCCCGTCTGTTCGAGCTCTACCTTTTCAGCTGCTTTCGTGAGCAGGGTTTGAACGTCCGACAAGACCATGTCTCTCCCGACTTCTTGATCGAGAAGGAAGGTAACGCATGCTGGATTGAGGCAGTTACAGCAAACTCCGAGCTTTCACGCGCCGGCGGCATCGGAAAATGGGTTCATGCCCCAAAGGATCGCATTGAACGGCTGACAGGCAACCCGGCGGAACGATTCGCAAAGACGCTGCGCGGCAAGCTCCAGCGCAACTATCATGAACTGGACCATGTAAAAGGACAGCCGTTCGCCTTAGCGATCGCCGACTTCCATGATTTCGGCTCCATGGTTTGGAGCCGCGAGGCTCTTCCCACCTACCTTTACGGCTTACGCGCGGAAGTCACTGGAGATGGCACTGATCGTCGCGCGATTGGAGTGCCGATCGCAAATCTGACGGGCCAACACAGCATTCCTGCTGGGCTCTTCCGCGACCCAAATTTCGCACACCTCTCGGCAGTCATCTTCAGTAATTCTGCAACGCTCGCCAAATTCAACCGCATGGGTTTCTTGGCAGGATGGCGACCGCCCGGGCTGACGATTATCAGACGCGGCATTCTCTTCGACCGAACTCCGGGCGCATTAGAGCCTATCGATTTCAACCTTGCCGTCGACAGTGCCGAATACCAAGCACTCTGGCCGTGGGGCGAAGCATGGTGTCAGGAACTTGAAGTGTTTCACAACCCATTGGCAACACATCCCATCCCGTTTGATCTCATCCCCGGCGCGACCCACTGGTTTGAACGCGATGGCGACATCGAATGCAGCACGATTTGGGCAAACTCAGTCATCTCATCGATCACTCATCTACAGATGGACGGCAAACCCGCTGTGACGAGCAAGCCGCGTGACCGTCGCCAACCACCTGCCCCCACGAGCACAGAATAGACAACGACAATGACGAATGAACCATCTGATCGGACGATCATCCTACATCTCCTCCGCGGCGCCGTGCCCGAGCGAGCCGATGAAATCAGCGGTCTTTGGAGCCAATACGGCCATGCCGTCGAGGTCGCGCCAAGTAGAAAGGGCGTGACAATGAATGCCAACGGGAAACGTATCCAGTTCGACACTAAGACGATCGACTTGTTCTGGCTGCTTGGCTTCAGCTCGTGGCGGGCGATCGAAGTGTACGCACCAGCCTTAGTTGTCGCGACATCCAGTGGGTTACCTCTCGACCAAGCCCTCAGCGTCGATGAAGAACGCGGCCAATATGAATTCGACTACAAGCAGCGCATCGCCGCCGCCCAGTCGCTCATCACAGCCGAACAGACCTCAGACGTATCCTGGCCGGTGGACATCCCCCTGCCGAGCGCCGACCGTGATGGCCTGGGCAACATTCAGCACATGGCGGCATTCGACCTTGTTGCGCTCGCCTTGGCCTTCGCCCTGCTACACGAATTCCAGCACGTCATGTTCTGCGCCGATAACCGCGCGCCCTCTACGCGACCTGAAGAGGAAATCGCCTGCGACACATATGCCCGAACTTTCATGACAAGCGAGCTCGCCGCCTATGCGAAGGCACACGGACACGATTTCGCCCAGGTCCAGAACAAGCGTGCGATGGGCATCACGCTCGCCGCCGTCATCGTTCATGCGATGACGCCGCCCTATGCACGTTGGGGCAATAGCGAATATCCACCGATCACCGAGCGGCTGACAGCAATGATCCGTGGCTACACTCTACCAGCCGATTCATCATTCTGGGCCTTCACGGCCTGTGTCCTAATCGCGCTTATGCGGCAGGAAAATCTTCCGCTCGACATTGTCGCCTACTCGAACAAAGAAATGGTCGAAATGCTGCTCGACCGGCTCGGTTGAAGGCCTAGGGGAAATAACTTGCCGGTCTATTTCATTGGCGAAGATGAAAACGGATGCTCTCCTATCAAGATCGGGGTGGCGAAGAACATCGAGGAGCGTAAGCGCAATCTCCAGACCGGTAACCCTCTTGACCTGAAACTGCTCGGATGGATCGAAGTAGCCGATGCCTTTCAGCTTGAACGCCAGCTTCATCAGCACTTCGAGTCGACCCATGTGCGCGGCGAGTGGTTCGCAATAGAGCCTGCAGAGATCTTGCCCATTCTCATGCGCGCTGGCCTAGACGGATTTGTCGCCAAGAATGCTGATGCGTTCCAAGTCATTGGCTATGACCGTGACGCTGTGCCGGAGTATCTTGGGGTATGGGAATGGGGCGACCTTGAGATCTATGAATGCTGCCCCTACTGCGGCTGCCTGTGCGGCATGCACTTTCAAGATGCATCACAGATGTACCACTGTCTGAACTGCGACACGCTAACGGACTTTTCGGACTTGGACCCACGCAACGAAGACTTGGACGACTGAGCCATGACTGACAAGGAACTTAGTGCAAGTGAACAATGGCTTGAAGCCCGAGCCCCCGGCTTTCGGCGCCTACCAGATCTTGATCGCCGCGTCATATTCGACTTCGCCTTTCTTTGGAGTCTTTTCGAGGCACAGATCATGGAGAACCACGCCCGGACTGATCGCATCCGCGATCGAATAGATGCCTGGACTTTGGACGGAACGCTAGAAGCTGAGCTCTACGAGGGGGAGCTTGCCTATTTTCGGAATCGTTACTATGCCGATGGTGAATTGACTCACCATTTCCCTCACCTGAAACTCCGGCCCTCAGACCACCTTAGTCTCGTTCAGGAGGTTGTTGAAGGGGTGAACGACACCCCACGCGACCGAATGTTAGCTCTCCTGATGATCGTCTGGCGCCTACGCAACAATCTCTTCCACGGTGAAAAATGGGCCTATGAGCTTCGCGATCAGCGCGAGAACTTCAGTCATGCGAACAGCGTTTTGATGCGAATACTCGAACGCCATGGCCGGCTCGGCTAACAGTCCAGCCGCCCTTGAAGACCGTTCCCTAGCCAAGTTGAACCGGTCCCCCGCGCTCGATCCAGGCTTCAGAATCCCCGAATGCGCAATGGGGAACCGTAAGCCTAGTGTGTCCTACGCGGCTATTTCGGGTCGCCCTTCTTAAACCCCCTGTCCCCTACCATAAAGGTCTCCAGCATGTACGGAATGAGAGTCGCCGCATCGACGGTCTCGCCATACGCTTGACCGTGTAATACCGCATAGCGGTCCAAGTCGGCTTTCAATCTCGCTGGGCACATGATGGTCAGCTTGACGCTCTCGGTCTTGGGGAGCGGCCCCAGCCGCAGCTTGCGCGACGTGGTCATCTTGATATCCCCCCGATCGAAGAACAGAAGCTGATACGGCCTCAGAATCAGATCGCGATTGACGATGACGCGGACCGGCAATCCGGGACGCTCAGTAAGCGTTGGCTGGATGCTGAGGTTGCGTCGGGTCATCTCCTGCCCGACCTCATTCACGCTGTACTGCATGCTGTCACGCCCTGCGACGATGACGCGATCACCGTTTTGGCGATTCTCCAGTGCGGCCAACTCCGCGCCAACACCCGGCAATGTCGTCAACGCGGCACCTGCAAAGATACGATCCCAGTGGCAATCGACACCATCCTCAAGGCCAGCGTAACCAGCCGGATCAGTGCCCGCTAGGTTGTCAAGCGCGAGCGAAGAAGTGTCCGGCAAAATGATGCGACTCCATACCATCTGCACGCGGCTCGACCAACTCGGAATGTAGCAAGTCAGAAGGCACGATCACCAAGGCCGTGGCCATCCGCGTGACGAGCCGGAGTCCGAGCATGGCCTGATTCATTCCCACCAACCGGCATGACTGTCGGGGCATTCGTAGCCGGTGCTATCACTGTCACGAGCGCGACGCACAGCGCGCCTAGCTACGGCTCACGCAGACCAGCCGCCTGGGTTTGCCGAGCAGCGATCAAGTTGAAAATGATAGATGCGCAAGGACGCTGTACGGTCCTAAAGTGCGCTTGATGCCCTGCCCTGGGCAACCAATCATCAGGCATGCTCAGAACAAGCCGACTGGCGTACACTGAAAACCGTGGAAGTCCACCCTGCTCCGCGTCAGAAATCGCCAAGCCAAATCGCCCGCTCACTCGCGGCGACTGGGGGCAAAATTGGGGGCATAGCTTAAACATTTCTCTGCAAAACCAGCGTACTAGAGCCAAGTCAAAATGTTCTTTGGGGATCCGGACAGTCTCTAGGCGTCGCTACTCATACCGTCCGCAATCTGGACAGTCGGCTCAGGGTTCGGCTGTTGAATCGGACAAGCAGGACGGTGTCGCCGACCGACGCAGGGGCCGCTTTTGCCAAGCGACCGGAGCAACCCGAAAGCAGGTCCGTCCAGTCCAGCTACTGCATCAGGAAACTCTAACTACTCAATGGCACCTTGCTCTTGTTAGTATTCGCCTGAAAAGGATTCGAAGCCGTGGCTCGAGCGCTGCGTTTGATGATCAGGCTAAACAGTGCATTCTTGCCGCGCTCCTGCCTGAGCAGAAATTGGGCGTGTCCAAAGAATGTGAGGTTTTCCCGCGCTCGTGAGCACGCCACATTCAAACGCTGACGGTCGAGCAAAAAGCGGATGCCACCCTGAGTACGAACAGTTGAATACAAAACGATATCCGCTTCGCTTCCCTGGAAACTGTCCACCGTATCGATCTTTACCTCAAACACGTCGTCGATAAGCGGCAAGCTCTTTCTAAGCGCTGCGAAATCTTTATTGATTACGCGTTTCTGGGCTCCATAGGGTGTGATGATCGCCACGGATTTAGTCGTAAGGCTATGGGTGCCTTCCGCTCGGCGCGATGCCAGTTTATGCGCCGACGCTTTCAGGAAATCGACTATCGCTTTGGACTCCGCCTCATTAAACAGGCTGGTGCCTTCGTTTTCTTCCTTGCCATGAGGGACGTCCACCCAGCGCATGCAGTGTTCTCCGTCGAGAAAATCCTTACGTTCGTGCACCTTGCCGTTGTGCAGCCCCCTTACGTCATTGGCGGTGTAGAACAGGTCCGCTACCAGATCGCCGATGGGTTCGACCATGCGAAACTGTTCCACAAGTCTGCCGGAACAGGCCGCTGGCAGGTTTTCATAAAGCTGCTCGAAAAAGCTGGTCTTGAGAAATGTTTCCTCAAGAAACGGCAAGACCGTCTTTGCCTCGGCCTCTTGCAATGCGCGGCCGATACTCGGGGGGAGCTGGAAATGATCCCCGATAATGATTGCTTTACGGCTGCGCATAAGTGGAATCAAGAGTTCGGGAACCGTTGCCCTGCCTCCTTCGTCGACGATGCAGATGTCGAATGCAAGTCGATCCATACCGTAACGTCGCGATGACAATCCTACGCAGGTAGCACCGATGAGGCCGTGGTCCTGGACAATAAGCTCAGCCAGTTCATCATCGAACTGTGAACGTCCCTGGTCTGAAGGATGATAGATAAGGTCCATCCAGGCTTCGATCCAATCGGCTTTTTCGGGGTTCTCGAGGCTCGCCAAACTGTAATCCTGCTGACGCTCGCGTAGGTACTCCATCAAAACGTTTTCGGTCATGCGTGGCCGAACTTCCACTTGCACCTTTTCTACATCGTTGCCAATGCGCAATACGTTAGAGCTGAAACCCGGGAACTGCTCAAGGAAGCGATCGAGAGCGTTATCCACCGCAGTGTTCTGTTGCGAAACTACCAGAACCCTGGAGTCTGGTCTGGCGCAGAACAACTGGTGCAACAACTCGACGATGCAGGTGGTCTTGCCTGTACCCGGAGGCCCTTGTATCAGATACAAATTGGATTCAACGAGCGCCGCCTCGATTACCTTTTTTGCGGCCTTCGCTCTGTCAGCCCCCTGCCAATTGGGATCCCGCCAGTTCAGGCCACTATTGACCCGTTCATTCCAGAATGGGTCGGGTTGTGGAACATATCGGGCAGGCATCAGCAGAATTTGCTGCAGGTTTCGATTAATCAGGCGCCCACCCAGGAACCCCTGAAGCGCGATCTTCTGCCGACCCAGATTCGCCAGCTCGCCCCGGTTGGGAAAACGTATTCTGTATTGCGACGGCTGCACATCAACGTAACCGCTATCGGGGCCTGGGCGCTTCATTCCTTTATGGAAGATTTCGTAACGTTTTGCAACTCGGGCCTCTGGCACCCCATGCAACTCGGCGACCTGCAACCAGCGTTCTTCACCATCGGCACTCAGACACAGCTGCTCCACGAACAACCGCGGCGTACTACGAGCCTTTTCAATCAATTTCTGCAGGCCATCGACAAGATTCGAACTGCAGGAACACTCCAGCGTTCGCTCTTCCATTTCAGTGACATCACTCAACTTAAATACAGCATGCCCTGTTTCAGCCAACAGATAATCTGTAACTGCATTCCAACGCTCGAAGAACTGCCCAGCCTGCTTGCGTGCCTGACTGTCGCCGGCGAAAAATGACTGCTGACGACAAAAGGTCACGAAGGCTTCGAACTGCAGGACGTCGCAGAAGACGCTGTCTTTGAATCTCACGTCAATCAACCGCACCGGGCAAGGCAAAGCGTCCAGCTCAACGCTATCGAAACCGGTGCGCGTCACATTCACAATGTGCAACTGAGAGTCCTTGAAGCTGGCTTTGGCCTCGATCAGCCATGCCCCAAGTTGCAGGGAGACGATGAGTTCGCCATCAATCTCAACCGTGCCCCGCAACTGCCACTGTGCACCGCCACTTTCGCGTTCCAGCCCCTCAAAATCATACGCAGCGCGATCAGCGTGGATAAACACCGGCGCTGCACTCTGTTCGCCGTAGCGAAGCGACTCCGGGTGCTGAGTGACCGTCACTTGGCCTTTGCTCAGCAGTAAGTCGTAGTAATGAACGTACACTTCAATACGATCACCACGCGGGTAATTCTTTCCGGGGAAGCTCGACTCGCTGCGTGGCAAGAATGCGACGACACCGCCGTTTGCAGACTGCTGCTTGTCGACAGAACAGAAACCTGGATAACAACGCACGAGGTAGCCGTCGCCATATTGTGGCGATGTCTGCGCTCTTTCAATGAAAGCCGTGCACGGCACACTGTCCAGTATGTGTTCCGCGTGCAATGCCCCCCGAAAAACGCAGGCTTTGAAGAAATTCGGCCGTTTGAAGTTCCCTGACATCTGCACCGGCACCGCATCCTGATCGGGGTACTGCATCATCAGTGCGCGCTGTTGCGTATCGGTCCAAACGTTGGCCTGCTTCTCCGCGCGCAGTTCGAGCTTTTGCCCATAGGCGTTGAATGCATTATCAATCTCTGAGATCGATGCCAGAACGACCTTGCCGCCGTAAAACCAGTCGTCAGGTAATCGGGATTGTGGCTGTGCCATGTTCATCAGTTCAGTGAACTGTTGCTTTTGAGCGAGTTTGTCTAATGTCTGCAGATACCATTCGCAGTATGCGAAAAAGCCCGCCAGACGATTCTGCGTATCTTGCAGGCGCCCATTGAGCAGGCGCAGTGCGTTGCGTCTGTAGGGGCTGATTGATACGTCCGACAAATCCTTGGCCAGCCGTTGCGCCAGAATGTCGAACTCCTGGGCCGTGCCTTGCAGACGCGCCCGAAACTTTTTGCAATAATCCTGGTTCTCGGCCTTGTACCGCAGCGCAGCACTTTCGTGGGCGCGAGCTTGCTCCATGGCGTTTGCCCAGCTGGTGGCCTGAAAATCACTTCGCGTCCGGGCATTGCGCTGCTTCAGTTCTTCATGGAGCTCACGTTCTTCATCGGTTTCACGATCCAGAAACCAGGCAACGGCACTCGCACCCAGAACGAACAACCCCGCAGCAACAAATTGGTACATAGGTCGCAGATCTCAAGGCTTGAGCGGAATGAGCGCTCGGTAGCTGTGCGCCAGTTGGTCCAGGGAGGCTGGCTCTTCAAGAATTTTGTCGAGAACACGCTCCCGTTCACGGTCGAGCGTCATCATCTGTTCATGCTCCATCTGGAGCCGGGCCATTGCCTGATCGTGCTCGTTGGCGTCTTTCTGACGCAGGCGGTCAGTTTCAGACATCTTTTGTACGGCGTTCCAGGTCACCTGCTTGGTCTTCTCTTCGGCAGCCCTGACGCGCGCCTTGCTAGCTTCAATGGAAGCTTTGGTTATCGAGGTCTGTTTGCCCCAATCGGCGAGTTTGCCGGTCACAGAAATGGCGGCTTTGGCGATATCGGCCATCTGGTCGAGTTTTTTCATTGTGACCTTCTCGCTATCGCCTGCCTTTTCGGCAGTGTTCGTCTTTTGCGGTTTTGCCTTTTTCATGATGGATCCTCACTCGTCCAACAGCGAAAGCGCTGCACTGAGCTGCGCATCAACCAACTGATAATAGGTGCGCTCCAGCTTCAACAATGGCACGCAATTGGGTGTCACCGCCAAACGCTCCCGAGACACGTGATCACCCAGACGCTTGATATGCCGTCCCAGGTTCTCCAGGTTCGTCACTCCGATGTGCAGCGCTACGTCACGACCCTCCAACTGGTTGCGCAACGCGCTCATTTGCGCACTGAACTTCAGGTCACGCTCCTTGGCCTGTAAGCGAAATTGCTTCTCAAGTTCCTTGAGCTCACGGCGAAGAGCTTCACCTTCGGCCTCCAGTGCCTGTGTTTTGCTTTTGGCTTGGCGATAATCAGCGTAAGCCCCCAAAGCATCCAGAAATGCCAGCCCCGCCTCGACGAAAATCAACGGACTGGCGGCTTTACCCGTGCGCGCCATTGTATACAGGGTGCGGCTGACGCCACTGGTACGTTTGACCCGTTCCGTGGTTTTGTCGTCCCAGTCAAACAAGGTCGCGAACACGTTGACAGTAATCACGCTAATTCCGCCGCTTCTTGGGTCATGAGGTTGTGGGACAGAGTGAACGCGTCAGGGGTGCGCTGTAGATGACGAGCCAACTGCACCTCATCCACTGAGCACAAAAGCTGCAGGATTCTGGCGTTGGTTTCTACGCAGAGTCCAGGCGCAACGGTCAATGAATCAAGTTCACTTGGCAGGCCGTCACCAAGACACATGGGTAGCCTGGCATGTCTGGCGTCCTCGCTCTCCACAACGGCAGCCGTGGTGAAATGGTTCAAGGTGCCCGAACTGACCAATTCAAGCCGCTGAACCCGCGTGGACGGTAGCTCGACCGTCCACGGGAAATTCGCTATTGGCTTGAACACATGAGCAATTTCGACCACGGGCAAGGTCAGCGACGGCAGTGCATCCGACGTGCCATGATGATTGGATGTCTTCAGGCGCAATTGCAGTTCCCCGGCCGCGTACTCGATCGGCACCAGCAGCTCGGCTTGCTCACCTTCATCCATGCCCAGCTCGAACGCCCAGTGTTCGAGCTCGCTCGTTATCAACTCGCAATCGGCTCCCCAGCAATACTCGAGCAACTGCTTCAGACCGTCTTGCTCCAACAGCCCTCTGAGGCGGTTGGCATCATCAAAAAGCCTTGAGCGTCCTGCCCGACCTGTTCGACGGGGTACATGAGTGACAACGGTCGATGGGGCGTCATTCGCAGGTAATGTCTGTGGGGGTGTCGTGCCGTAGTCGAACATTACAAAGTGCGCCGCGTGACGCGAAAGGGTGAAAGCGTCCAGCCAGACTGTGACGCTGAAATCCTCAAGCAAGTGCTCCACTTGCACGATAGAGCTGCCCCGCGACGTCAGCCACAGCAACGGGCCATTTTCACCCTCATCTATTTGCACATACCGGTGGGCCTGCAGGTATGCCAGCTGATTAAGCAGCACGCTCCCACTAAGCGCCGTTACCTCTATCAGTGCGGCGAGCGACAGCCCCTGTTCGATGGCTCTGAGCAAAAAACGCGATACACCGCCCATGCTGTCCAGCAGCCGGTGTGAGAGCGTCAGCCTGTACCGATCAAATGGCAGCAGAAAGGTTACGGGTTTGTCGATTTGAATCAAGGTCACAGTCCATTGAAGTCAAGATTCTCCAAAAGCCCAACGGCTCGGCACGAGCGGGCTCCAGGTTATTGCTTGAAACAAGCCATTCCTGAAGCCGTGGACATCAGGTATGCCCCAATGACGCGTGACAGCCTTCGCGGACCATCGCAGGCTTCTCGATGGTGGCCCCATGCTATATCGTACACCCTGTGTTTGGCGATGATCTGTGGCGTTTTTTTCACCGTGTCAGGGAAGATGAGCAATGCAACGTTTTTTACGCAACAAAGTACCTCCCTCCATTTTCCGCGAAACGCAATTCAGGAGGTCCAGAGAGCAACTGCTGGAGTTCTTCAGCCTGGACACTCAGGAGCGCTCTCAAAGCCGTGTGCCCATGGAAGACCTGGAACTGAATCTGAACCAAATCCGCCCTGTTTATGATGCGCTGTTTCAAATGTTTCGAGGGAAATGTGCATTTTGCGAAAGCGAGGATCATCCACTTCCCTACCGATTCCGACCAACGTCGTCCGCAACCTCTACGATGGGAGGGATTGACTCCCATCTCTACTATGTCTGGCTCGCCAATGCTTGGGAAAATATCTATCCCATCTGTCTGAAGTGTATTCCGCGTCAACCTTCGTTCTTTCCGGTCAAGGGCAAGCGCGCTCCGATTCCGACCCTTGAGCAATTGCGGCAATATGCCAATGACAATCTCGGTTCATGGCGCTTCCCCACATACCGCGAGTCAGCAATTTTGCTTGATCCGTGCGTTGATCAGCGTTTTGAAAAGCACCTTTTCCCCTCCGTTAATGGCGAGCTGCTGCCACTATCTGAAGAGGGCGATATCACAATCGCCAATTTTCACCTGGACCGTCCAGAATTGAATGAACTGCGGGAAGCCAAGCTTCGGCAGTACCGTGAAAAACTATTGGAGTCTGGTGAATACCTGCCGCGATTACGCCAGGCTACCTTTCAAACCTATTTTGACTTTACCAAACTTGAGTTCGGTGGCCTGTGGTACCTGCAATGCCGTCGAATGGCACTGTACTTGTCACAAAGAGCTGGCGTGACAATGCCTACCGGCCGCTCCAGGGTGGCAAAGACACTGAAAACACTGCTTTCAATCGGGGACTATCAGCAAACGCGTGAACAATTGCAGGGGTGGATTGAAGAAACTGACTTCGGCCGTAAGGAATTGAACATACCGCCAACGCACTATGACGTTCTGGGTACTGAGCCAAACCAGCAGAAGACATCTATGCCGCTGGTTTACCCGTCCTTGCATTCCATCGAACTTCAGCATTTCAAGGCGATCGAGCGCCTTGAATTGAATCTCGGCACACTCAGCGCCGAATCGCAGTTGAGCAATGAAAATCTACAGCCAGCACTGCTGATACTGGGTGAAAACGCCACCGGAAAAAGCTCGATTCTAGAAGCGATTGCGCTTTCTCTGAGCCATTCAGATACACCTGCCACCTTGAACCTGACACCTGCCTCCTTCGTACTTTCTCCAGCCCAACTGGGCTCGGATGACGTGGCCTCTAAAACCCAGGCACAGGTACGTTTGAGTTTCGGCAACGGGCAAGCCAAAGTCTTGAGGATTGATGACAACGTCTTTCGACCGGATGGACTGGATAATGTTCCGCCGGTGTTCGCGTATGGCGCCTTTCGCCAATATCAGAAAAGATCTCCTCAGGCTCATGAAACCGATCACGCGATCATCAACCTCTTCGAAACGGATCGCCTGCTGGCCAATCCGGAGCAATGGCTCCTTAAGCTGGAAGGCGAAGACTTCAATGACGTGGCTCGTGCATTGAAAATCATCATGTCAGTGGACGGCGACATAAAAGTCATCGAGAAAGCGCCCGACGGTAAATCCTGTCTGATCGTGACGGTCCCCGCAGGTGTAGTGACCAGGACACCGCTCAATGATGTGTCCTCAGGCTACAGAACCATACTGGCAATGGTGTGCGACATCATGCAACGGCTCATGGACCGTCGCGTCCATCCCCGTTTTCAAGGACTTGAACATGCCCAGGCTGTGGTGTTAATTGACGAAGTCGAAGCGCACCTGCACCCGCGCTGGAAAATTCAGATCATGCATGTGTTGCGCAAGGCCTTGCCCAAGGTCACGTTCATCGCCACCAGCCATGACCCCCTGTGTCTGCGCGGCATGCAGAAAGGAGAAGTCGTGGTTGTTCAACGGCGGTCCAAGGCTGGCGGGGCTAAGACTCAGTACGCCACTTGCATTGAGCAGTTGAGTGATCTACCGGACTTCTCCCGGTTGACGATTGAGCAATTGCTGACTTCCGATTTTTTCAATTTGATGTCAACTGATGAGCCGGAAATGGAGAAAAAATTGGCCAGTGTGGCCGATCTATTGGGCAGGCGCAAAAACAGAGAAGAGTTGACCGCCCAAGAACAGCGGGTCATGGCCTATTTCGAAGATGAGGTCAACGACGCGCTTCCCGTTGGCACCAGTGAGGCCCAGCGTGTCGTTCAGGAGGCTGTCGCCGAATTTCTTCAGCGGCGAAAGAAGGAACCTTCCAGTGAGTGGGAAACGATACGTGTGGAAACCAAGACCAAAATACTGAATATCCTCAAGGACTTTTGAACCGTGCGCTTCGTGGACCGATCCCTCGTGAAAAAGCCCCTGGCGATGTTGCCGAGAAAGACCAAAGTCAGTGCCGCGGATCAGGAACTCACTGACTTAACCGCCTATTTCAAAGAAAAAACGGCTGCACTTGAGGCCTTGGCGCGCGCCAGAGCCACGCTGGCGGCCGATGATCCGCTTGTGATTGAAGCCGCAAAGGCAGTGGACTCCTTGAAAAAACCACCTTTCAAGACCTACCGCAAAGACTCGGTCAAAACTCAGTTGTTTGCGCTGTTTCATGGCAAGTGCGCGTATTGCGAAACGTTCTACCCTGCCGTAGCCCCGGTTGACGTAGAGCATTACAGGCCGAAGGGCGGAGTAAAAGATACTGACCATACGGGCTATTGGTGGCTGGCGATGGACTGGGAAAACCTGCTTCCCAGCTGTATCCATTGCAACCGACTGAACGAACACATCACACCGGTGCTCTCGACCCAATTGGTTGAACTGCGCAGTGACCATTCAGGCTTCAGCAAGCAACGCAGGGTCACTACGGGCAAAGGCAATCATTTTCCAATCCTGGGGCCGCGCGCGACACAGGACTCGAGGGACTGTTCAACGGAATACGCGTTGTTACTCAATCCCTGCCGGGATGATCCACAAGAGCATTTAGCCTTCCATGTCGACTGCGAAAAGCTCATTGGGTTGGTGTTACCGAAAACACACGATGGCGCTGGGCTACCTGAAGTCATTCCAACCCAAGATCTACTCCCGGAATTCAAAAGTGAAATTGATAAGGCGCTTGAAGAGAAGCTCAGCCTACGTGGCGCGGTATCGATCCATACCTACGGACTGAACCGTTTGGGATTGGTCCAGGATCGCACGCGAGTACTGCGCCAACTCGCCTTTATGGAGGAGTCAGTAAAGGATCTTTGCGCGATAATTCTGAAGCTCGAAGTGTGCAGGAATGCTCCGTGCGCGGATGAAAACAAACGAATCATCAAACGAATGGAGGCATTGATAGATCGTACGGTGCGACATATGAAAGAGATGGCTGAGCCTCAAGCACCCTACTCGACGATGGTTCGCGAATATCTGGCTGGTTTCGAGAAGCGCCTTGTCTGATCAGAGCATTCGCTTCCAACGCAGGTGTTCGATCCTTACTGGCGACGCAACACGGCTTTGTCATCAAACCAATTGATAGTCCCCTTAACTAAAGGTGCATGCTAGGAGAAGGTTAGGATCGAGGGATTTCGACTCCTCCATGATGTTGAGATCATGCTGGAAGGAAATTCCACAGTAATCGTAGGGCGCAACAATAGCGGGAAGACATCGTTTACCGACATTTTTGATCGCTTCATCGGGTAGACGCGACTCGCCGTGCTGTCCACACAGATCATGCCGGATACAGCTGTCGCTGCGGTGAATCGTCTTTTTGGAGGCGACAACGTAGCGGAACTTGCCATCCCAACCTGAAGCTGTGTGACACTCCCCCAACAGCTCAACCTAGTCAGCGGGGCGATTCGAAGTGGCCTACTGCTGAGGAGCAAGATCGTCTGTCAGCGTGGGCTTCTCGGCTGATCGGAACAGCTCCTGTTTGCGAACTAGGCCTGTGCGTAGCGACTCCGCAGCCCCCCCAATCTTCTACCATGAACGCCTCCAGCATAGACTCAGAGCGTCAACTCTCTCACCACAGGCCTCTGCATGCAGCGCTGCGTAGACAGGCAGCCGATAGGTTTCCGGATAGCGGCGCAGCATTGCCATTTGTCCCTCGCTCAGATACGCCCGGTACTGCTCGGCATTCTGCCCTACTAGTACATGGATCAGCAAAAACCTAGATTGACCAAGTAAGGATTATTCCTTACCATTCAGCTTGTACATCCGGGAGAACACTCATGCCTGCCATCCACGAAATCGCCACATTGACCTCGAAGGGGCAGATCACACTCCCCAAATCCGTTCGCCAGCTACTGGGCATTGACACAGGTGGCAAGATTGCATTCGACGTACGCGACGGTGAAATCGTGGTCAGCCGCGTAGAAACCACCCACGAAGACCCTGCCATCGGCGCATTCCTGGGTTTGCTGGAAGCTGATATCCGAAACGGACGCAACCTCACCACCCTGCCGGAAGACTTGGCGCAAACCATGCTCGCCAACGCAAACGTCTCGGTAAACCTGGACGAAGATATCGATGGTGAGGTCGCGATCTGATGCTTCGACATGGCTGGACACTGTTGTTCCATGAAGGTGTGACCTTACAGCTACGCAAATTGCAAGAAGCCGCCGCCCGAGCCAAGCAGAACGATCCGCAAGGTTTTGAGAGCAACGCCAACGTCAAGCTGTTTCGGGCATTGAGCCATTTGATCATGGAGGCTGTGCCTGCCGACCCAGGCCGTGATGAGTTCCGCCAAGGCAACATGCTGGGCACCGCCTACAGACATTGGCGCCGCGCAAAAATCGGCAGGCGCTTTCGGCTGTTCTTTCGCTACGACTCAAAGTCCAAGGTCATCGTCTATGCATGGGTCAACGACGAAAATACTCTGCGGTCCGCAGGCAGCAAATCCGATCCCTACGCCGTATTCGAGAAGATGCTGGGCCGCGGTAACCCTCCTGATGACTGGGATGCGCTGACTGCTGCGACGCGTAGCGACTGGGACGAGCTCAAAACATAAGTTGCGCAAATGAGTGAGCGGTTGCACGTTCTGCGCCAGTCCCGCCCTCGGCGCGTCCACTGTAATCCACTCGTAGCTGCTGTAAAAAGGGGTACATCTGGGGGTACAAAACCAATTCCCCATTCATAACCATTTGATTTATATGAATGCCCAAATGTTCTTTGGCGATCCCGATAGTCTCTGATCAAGTTCCACCAAGCAAAATATGGCCTCTAGATACATCTACCATTTGGAGATAACAAAGACCTGTCCAACCATCATGCCTTAGACAGCTCGCCAATCTTCTCCAGCCGCGCCCGCACGATATTGCGGCTGATGCTCAGCAAGCGCCCGGTCTGCAGCTGATTACCGTGGCAATACCGATACGCCGCCCTGAACACAGTCTCCTCGATATGCTCATACAAGTTCGGGACATTCTGCTCGAATAGCGCCAGCAAAGCGCTTTCCAATTCCGGCGGTGCCGCGCTGGCTGCCGGCAAGTAAGCCTGTGCAACAGGCGCCGCCACCTGTGGCCGGATATCGACCAAGTGCAGGTCCGCCGGTGCCACCACCTGATACCGGCACACCAGCAACGCATGGTGAATGGCATTTTCCAGCTCGCGGATGTTGCCCGGCCAGCTATGCGCCAGCAACTTGCGCTCGGCATCCGGGCTCAGCGATGCCCGTTCGTAACCCAGCCGTCGGCAATGTTCTTCAATGAAGAATTCCGCCAGCGGCAGGATGTCTCCTGGCCGCTCACGCAAGGGCGGCAGGCGTATCGTTGCGACGTGCAGGCGGTAGAACAAATCCTCTCGAAAATGCCCTGCCACCACCGCGTCAGCCAGGTTGACGTTGGTTGCCGCCACCAGCCGCACGTTGATCGGTATCGGCGTACGTGAGCCCAGGCGCACCACCTCACGTTCCTGCAGCACGCGCAACAACTTCACCTGCATGTTCAACGGCAGGTCGCCGATTTCGTCGAGGAACAGCGTGCCGCCATTGGCCGCCTCGAACCAGCCGGCCTTGTTGCTGGTAGCGCCCGTGAAAGCGCCTTTCTCGTGGCCGAACAACTCGCTCTCCACCAGGGTTTCGGCAAAGGCGCCGCAGTTCACCGCCACGAATGGCTCACGCCCACGGCGGCTAAGGTGGTGGATATGACGGGCGACGAGCTCCTTGCCGGTGCCGGTTTCGCCGATGATCAGGGTATTGGCCTCGCTGGGCGCCAGGCGCTCGATACGGCTGAGCAGCTCCTGGGAGCGCGGGTCCTTGAACACGAGCACAGTGGCGCGTACCGACTTGGTCAGCTCGCGGGCATTTGGGTGGGTGATCAGCGACATGGGGGCATTCCTGGCAGTTGACGCGCAGGCCCATAGTGCATGAAACAAATTAGATCAAAAAATTATTAATTAGCATTTGAATATTCGAATTGGAAATATTCGATTTTTCAACAATTGACTGCTGCTACAGCAGCAATCCGCCAGCACTGCCCTGCCCGCCGATCAGCAGCCCCTGCCCTTCACGACCACTTCCTTTGGCCGGAGGCCCTGTAGATAAAGGGCTGTAGCCACCTAACAGCATGCTGGCATGCATTTCGCTCCTGGCCTGTAGAAACCTTTGCCTGGAGCTACACATGAACAATCCCTGGCGTCACGCCCTCACCCTGCTGGGCGGTCTGTTCCTCAGCCTGGCTGCGCTGGCAGCCGAGCCACCGGCGGCGGTGCGCATCGCCATCGTCGCCTTCACCCAGGGCGGCGCGCCGGTGTTCGGTGGCATCCCTGGGCGGGTGATCGAAGAAGGCTGGCTGGAACAGCAACTGGCCGCCCGCGGCGTGAAACTGCAATGGACCGCCCTGCCCCATGCCGGCGCCGGGCCGCAGATCAACGAAGGTTTCAGCAACGACAGCCTGGACTTTGCCGTGCGCGGCGACCTGCCCTCGGTCATCGCCGGTGCCGGCCAGGTGCCGGGCAAGCTGGTGGTGCCGGGCGGCAGCGGCAACAACATCTACCTGGTGGTGCCGAGCAATTCCACGGTACGCAGCATCCAGGACCTCAAGGGCAAGCGCCTGGCGCTGCACCGCGGCCGGCCATGGGAATTCGCCTTCAGCAATTTCCTGCAGAGCCAGGGCCTGCAACTGAGCGATTTCAAGATCGCCAACCTCAACCCGCAGGTCGGTGCCGCTGCGGTGTCTGCCGGTAAAGTCGATGCCGCCGTACTGCTCAACGAAGCCTACGCCCTGGAAGACAAAGGCGTGGCGCGCATCCTCTGGTCGACCAAACAAGGCGCCAACGACTGGCGGCTGGTCTCCGACCTCTGGGGCACTGACCGCTTCGTGCAGCAGCACGCCGACCTGACGCAATTGGTGGCCACCGCCTGGGTGCGCGCGGCCTGGTGGATCTCCCAGGAGCACAACCGCGACGCCTACTACGCGCTGTCTTCGCGCGCCGGCGTCAGCGAAAGCGTGCTGCGCCGTGACGACCAGGACGACCCGGTGGCCTGGAAGGCGCGCTGGGCACCGAAAAGCGATGCCCAGCTCAAGGCCCACTACGACGCCCTTGGCCAGTACGCCTTGGCCAACCGGCTGATCCGCACCCCCTACGACATTACCAGCGACCTGGCCACGGGCTTTACCCGCCAGGCGTTGATCGACCTGCAACTGACCCACTACTGGCCATCCATCGACACCCAGATCAGCCAACAACCTTGAGAGAATTCCCCATGAAACTGCCTGCTTCGCTCATCTTCGGTCTCAGCGCCCTGGCCCTGTCCATCGGCGCCATGGCCGCCGAAACCTACGCCCCCAAGCCAGACCCGCAACAGGGCGATGGTCGTGTGTCGGCCTTCTACACCTGGACCAAGGCCATCCCCGCTACCCCCGGCAAGCTGCTGCGCAGCGAACCGCTGGAGCAGGCGCTCAGCCTGCCCAATGCCGCCAGCGCGCAACGCCTCCTTTACACCTCGCTAGATGGTATCGACGGCAAGACCCCAATCGTGGTTTCCGGTGCGCTGTTCATCCCCAAAGGCAAGGCACCAGCGGGCGGCTGGCCGGTCGCCAGCTGGGGCCATGGCACCGTCGGCGTGGCGGATATCTGCGCGCCGTCCTGGGCAGGCCGCAGCTACCGCGACGTGCAATACCTCAATCGCTGGCTCGATGAAGGCTATGCCATTGTCGCCACTGACTACCAGGGCCTGGGTGTGCCGGGCGGCCACCCGCTGCTGAACAACCGCATGGCCGCCTACGGCATTCTCGATGCGGCCAAGGCCGTGGTCGCAGGCGTGCCGGGGCTGGCCGACAAGGTGTTGATCATTGGCCAGTCGCAAGGGGGGGCCGGAGCCTTTGCCGCCGGGGCCTATGCGGCGACTTACGCGCCCAAGCTGGGCGTCAAGGGCAGTATCGGCACGGGTGTGATCTACACCGTGGGCGCGAAGAATGTGGGCGAACAGGACCAGGACAAGGTCGACCCAGCCCTGGCCTACGGCTTCTATACCCTGCTGGCCGCACAGCAGTATGACCCGAGCATCGACCCGCGCGACTTCTACACCGACAAGGCCCTGCCGCTGTTCGAGCAAGCGCGCACCAGTTGCCTGTCAGCATTGGTCAGCGACGTGGTCGGTACCGGCCTTACCCCGGCCAACGCCAAGAAAGACTACAAGGGCGACCAGCTCAAGCCATGGCTGGCGCAGGTGTCGTACCCGACCCTGAAGCTTGCCCAGCCGATCTTCATTGGCACCGGCGCCGAGGACAAGACCCCCGCTGCCACCACTCAGGTCGCGCTGATGCAGGATGCCTGCAAAGCCGGCTCGGTGGTGCAGGGCCACCTCTACAAGGGCCTGGGCCATAGCGAAACGGTGAATGCGTCACTGAAGGACTCCATCCCGTTCGCGCGCCAGGTCATCAGCGACCAGCCGGTCACCCCCAATTGCAGCCCAAGCGTCCAGTAAGGAGGCCAACCCATGAGCATCGAATTCTTTACCCGCCTGCCCCTGCATGGCGAAACCCAGTTTCTCCCCGGCGACCCGCGCAACCGCGGCGACTGGCATGCGGGCGGGCCCAGCACCGGTGCGGTGTCGGGGTTTGCCGTGGGTGACCACTTCACCTATATCGACTACCTCGGCCAGATCGCCCGTGCCGCAGAAATAAACGGCTTTGGCGGCGCGCTGATGGTCAATGCCCCCACTGGCGAAGAGCCGTGGACGGTGTGCTCGCTACTGGCCCGGGAAACCCGCTCGCTGAAGTTCGTCACCGCGTTCCAACCCTATCACTACACCCCCTGGGTGGCCGTGCAGCAGGCCGCGACCTACCAGCGCGCCACCGGCAACCGCCTGGTGTGGAACATCATCAACGGCGGCTCGGATGCCATCCAGCGCCAGGTCGGCGACTTCGAAGACCATGACCAGCGCTATGCCCGCGCCACCGAGTTCATGGACGTGGTGCGCGGCTACTGGCACCACGAGCAGTTCCATTACCAAGGCACCTACTACCGTGCCGAAGGCGGTGGCCTGCGCGGGCCGCTGAAAAAGGCCGAGCTGCCGCTGATCTGCACGGCCGGCTCGTCGGTGGCAGCACGGGAGTTCGCCGCCAAGCACGCCGACTTCTACCTGATGCGCGCTGAACACCCGGACGAGATTGCCGCGCTGATCGCAGATATCCGCGCCCGCGCGTTGAAGTGGGGCCGCACCGATATTCGCTTCGGCCTGTCCATCGATGTGATCGCCCGCGAAACCGAAGACGCAGCACTGGCCGAGGCCAAGCGGTTCTTCGACGAAGGCGTGGCCAAGGGCACGGTCAAGGCGCGCGCCGCCCACGCCGGCCTGCGCACGGCGCGCAAGCTAAGCTACGAGCATGACTACAACGACAAGGACGAGCAACAGGCCTTCGACGACTTCTTCATCCACCCCAACGTGTGGACTGGCTTCGGCTACATCGGCATCCCGCCGGGCTGCGCGCTGGTGGGCAGCTACGCCAACGTGGTGGCGCGTATCCGCGAGTACCACGGCATCGGTGTCGATCTGTTCTTCCTTGCCGGCTACCCGCACCTGGAAGAAGCCTACCGTATCGGTGAGCACATCCTGCCGCACTTTCGTGAGCAGCGTGCAGCCCTTGCCCGCCCGGTAGCCGAACCCGTGCCACTGCACGCCAGCAACGGAGCCTGACGCCATGGCCAGGGACGGTTACCCACTGAGCCGGCGCAGCTTTCTTGGCCACGCCGGCGTACTGGCCGGCGGGCTGCTGGCCGGCTGCGGCCCCGCCGACAGCCCGAACCCTGCCGTGGCCGACGAGCCCCGCCATGGCGGGCGCCTGCGCCTGGGTATCATCGACGGCAGCCAGAGCGGCAACCTCGACGCCCACAAGCCTGTCGGCAGCGGCATCGTGCGTGGCTTTGCCTTGTACAGCAAGCTCTGGGAGTGGGACGAGCAGATGCAGCCGCGCCTGGCCTTGGCCGAGTTCGCCGAGCCCAATGCCAACGCCAGCAGCTGGACCTTGCGCCTGAAGCCGGGGCTGGAGTTCCACCACGGCAAGACCATCGACGCCGACGATTTGATCTTCTCCATCCGCCGCCTCACCGACCCGCAGCTGGCCTCGCCCTATGCGGCGCTGCTGCACTGGGTGGACCGCGACAACCTGGTCAAGCTGGATGAGCGTACCGTGCGCCTGGGCTTTCGCGAGGGGCGCAGCTACCTGCCACTGCCGGAAACCTGGGTCAACTTCGGCGGCATCGTGCCGGTGGACTACCACCCGGTGACCAACCCGGTCGGCGCCGGGCCTTACAAACTGAAAAGCTTCACCCCAGGCCAGCGCTCGTTGTTCACCCGCTTCGACAATTACTACAAGCCTGGCAAACCGTATGCCGATGAACTGGAAATCATCGACTTCAAGGACCAGACCGGCCGCCTGGCGGCGTTGCGCGCGGGGCAGATCGACATGGCCAACGTCATGTCCACCGAACACCTGCAGGTGCTGCAGGCCGACCCACGGTTACGGTTGCTGAAATCGGTGAGCGGCAACTGGCTGTCGTTCGACATGAACACCGCCAAGGCGCCGTTCGACGATCCGCGTGTGCGCGAGGCGTTCCGCCTGCTGGCCGACCGTGAGGAGCTGGTACGCCGTGCGCTGAATGGCCAAGGCCGGGTGGCCAATGACCTGTATGCACCGTTCGACCCAACCTTCGACCACAGCATCGGCCCGCGCCCCTATGACCCACAGCGCGCAGTGCAATTGCTACGCGAAGCCGGCCATGAACAGTTGCAGGTGGAACTGGTGACCACCCCTGGCCCGGGGTTGGCTTCGGCCCTGGTGCTGGCCGAACAGGCCCGGCGCGTCGGCGTGACACTCAACGTGCGCCAGGTCGACCTGGCCACCTTCCAGGGACCGCAGCGCGACGACTGGACCTTGAGTACCGGCGGCAGCATCGGTGCGCCGTTCCTGGCCAGCGCCATCCACACCGATGCGCCGTTCGCGGTGGCCAACAAGACCCACTTTCACGACCGCGAATTCAGCGAGGCCTTCCTTGGCGCCATGGCCCAGCCGGACCTTGCGCAACGCAAGGCGCTGGTGCACCGGGCGCAACGTATCCAGTACGAGCGCGGCGGCATGCTGATCTGGGGCTTCGCCGACCTGCTCGATGGCGTCAGCACCCGTGTGGGTGGCGCGCAGGCCGAGCAGTCGCTGTTCAGCACCTGGCGGTTCGAGAGCCTGTGGCTCAGAAGTTGACCTGCAGGCCCTCTACCGCCTGTCCTGGCCCTATCGCCGGCAAGCCAGCTCCCACAGGGATAGCGCCAGCCTTCAAGCCCATGCAGTCCCTGTGGGAGCTGGCTTGCCGGCGATAGGGCCGGGACAGGCAACACAAAAAACAAACCAACCGCAGGCGCGGCTGCGCCCTCGTTTCTCCCACATTCTTACTATTGAACGAGGCCCAGCCAATGTCCCGCGTTACCTTGCTGCACCCCAAATTCCAGCCCAGCGCCCTGGCGCTGGCCATTCTGGCCGGCAGCCTGCCGCCAGCCCACGCCGAAGATACCCAGCTGCAAACCGTCACCGTGCAGGCCGAACAGGCCGACGACGACGCCCTGCCCACCCGCCCACCGGCCTCGATCTACGGCGGCCTGGAAGCCAAGGTGCTGGACACCCCGCGCTCGGTCACCCAGATCAATGCCGAACAACTGGCCAACGACCCGATCCGCAGTTCCGACGACCTGGTCAAGTACGCCCCCGGCATCACCCGCGGCGGTGGCCAGAACGCCGGCATCGCCCCGCAGATGCGCGGGCAGAACACCGAGGTGTTCCAGGATGGCCAGCGCGCCTACGGCGTGCGCCACCCGGCCAACTTCAATGCCTACGAAGGCGCCGACATCGTCGCCGGGCCGTCGTCGGTGACCTACGGTTCGGTCAGCGGCAGCGGTGGCTACGTCAATTACCTGAGCAAGAAACCCGACTTCAACCGTTTCCGTACCAAGCTCAGCGGCGAAATCGGCAGCTGGATCCCCGATGGCGAATCGCGCGATGCCACCAAGTTCAGCATCGACAACACCGGCCCGCTGACGGACAACCTGGCCTACCGGGTGAGCATCACCCGCCAGCGCCAGGAAGACTTCTACGACAACGTCGAGAACAACTTCGACGCCTTCTATGGCGCGCTGGCCTGGCGCAACGACAACCTGCGCGTTGACTGGAACGCAGCCTACGACGACTACTACGACTACAACATCACCCACGGCTGGAACCGCGCCACCCAGGACCTGGTCGACCACGGCAAGTACTACGCCGGTCGCGCCACGCCAATCGTCCAGAACGGCAACAACTTATGGTCGCCGGTGCTCTCCTCCGGCGCCGCCGACGCCCAGGTGCTTGGCTGGGTCCAGCGCCAGCGCAATGCTCAGGGCCAGTATCAGGTAGTCGATGGCAGCTTCCAGAATGCCTCGCCCAATACCCAGGCCAACCCCGGCAGCCTGCGTGGCTGGGTCTACGACCCGTCGCTGGCAGGCAACGGTCTGACTTCGTTGTCGTCACAGACCGGCCAGCGCGCGCAGGATGAAAACCGCTCGCGGCGCTTTACCACGCAACTGCGCGTCGAAGGCGACCTGACCCCGTCGATAACCCTGGCCAACAGCACCTTCTACCAGCACTCCACCGACACCACCGATGCCGTCGGGGCGTTCCAGGTGCAGGGCAAGGACGACATCTTCGACAACCGCTTCGAATTTCGCGCCCGTGGTCAGTGGCAGCTGGGCGACCTGACCCTGGTCGACGACAGCAACACAGGGCTGATCTACCGCCGCGAGCGCAACGAGTCGATCGCCGCCAACAACAGCTTCGGCAGCACCATCAACGCCTATGACCTGACCCTCGACCCGACCTTGAAGAACCCCGGCGACCTGCTCGGCCTGAGCGGCCGCAACCCCGCCGGTGGCAACGCGGCCTGGATCGGCCAACCTGGCGTTCCGCAGTTTTCCAGCTACTACGGCTGGCTCAACCTGCCCGCCATGTACCCAGCCGGGCACGGCCTGTATGCAGAATCGGTGGCGCCCTACACCGCCGACAGCACCTGGACCACCAAGACCCTGTTCAGCCAGCACAACCTGCGCCTGGGCGAACGTGTGGGCCTGAACATCGGCGCCAGCCGCAGCTGGATCGACGCCCGTATCGAAAACCCCTTCGTGCTGCCCGGCGGCAACCCGCGCAAAGACTCGGACAACTACCGGCTGTTCGCGGTGCAGGTAAGCCCCTACGTAAAACCTACAGAAAACAGCACCCTGTACTACACCTTCGACCGCTCGCTGGCGGTGAATACCGGCTTCTTCACCAACGGCCTGGGTTGGGGCAGCGGCACGGGGGCCAATCAGCTCAACCCGCTGGCCTTCGAAAGCCTGAGCGTGCTGCATGAGCTCGGGTTGAAAGTGGAAGCGGTGCCTGACCAGCTGTTCCTTACCCTGGCCGCCTACAAACAGGCCCGCGACCAGTCGCCGGACAGCAACAACAACATCGCCCGGCTGATCGTCAAAGGCTGGGAAGCGACCCTGCGCTACCAGGACCAGCACCTGCGCGGCGGCCTCAACCTCAGCCGTATCAGCGCCTACAACGAGTTCACCAGCCAGGCCGGGTTCGCCTCGGCCGGATTCATGCCCGATAACGGCACCGTATTCGGCGACAACAACAGCCTGAATCAGCGCCCGTCCGGCAAGTTCGATGCGGTGCAGATCCCCGAATACAACGCCGGCGGGTATGTCGACTACCGCTTCGACTCGGGGTTTGGCGTCGAGCTTTCCGGCTGGTGGACCAGCAGCTGGTACCTGAACCTGAGCAAGACGGTGAAAGTGCCGGACGAATACAACCTCGACCTTGCCGTGTACTACCGCCAGCCGCAATGGGGCGTGACGGTGCGCATGCTCAACGTCACCGACGAGCTGAATTTCGTCAGTGGCCTGGCCGGTTCGACCAACACATTCCTGCAACCGATGCCGGGCCGCACGCTGCTGGCCCAGGTCGATTACCAGTTCTGATCACCCTCAACCTGAAAGGCTAGGCGAATGCTCCACCAGCGTCCGGGTATAAGCGTCAACCGGACGCCCAAGAACCTGATCAGCAGCCCCCTGCTCCACCACCCGTCCCTGGCGCAACACCAGCACCCGGTCGGCAATCGCCCGCACCACCCCAAGGTCATGGGTCACGAACAACACCGTCAGCCCCTCCCCCTGCAGTCGCTTCAGCAAGGCCAGAATCGACGCCTGCACCGACACATCCAGCGCCGAGGTAATCTCGTCACACACCAGCAACTTCGGCTCGCAGATCAACGCCCGGGCAATCGCCACCCGCTGGCGTTCACCACCGGACAAGCCATGCGGGAACATGTCCGCCACGCGCGCCGGTAGCGACACCCGCTCCAGCACGGCCTCGACCCGCTGACGCGCATCACCGCCACGGACCCCGAAAAAGTGCGCCAAAGGGGCGCCGAGGGTTTGCCCTATCGTGTGCCTTGGGTTCAAGGCCCGATAGGGGTTCTGGAACACATACTGGATCTGGTGACGCAACCCGGCATCCCGTTCACGCGCTGCAAACGCCAAGGGTTTGCCGGCGTAGCTGAGTTGCCCCTGGACGTTTTCGCCCAGCCCGGCAATCGCCCTGGCCAGGCTGGTCTTCCCCGAACCCGACTCACCCACCAGCGCCAGGCACTCCCCTTGCCCCACCCGCAGGGAAACATCGAACAGCACCTGGCGATCGTAGGCGACATCCAGCCCCCGGACCTCCAGCAACACTGCTGCGCCCGGCGTAGCAGCAGCCTCGACAGCCGCCTCACCGAGGGCCAGCGGCTCTCTGTGCGGCACCAGGCACGCCACTCGATGCCCGCTGTCGTGCGCCAACAACGACGGCTCGATTACACAACACTCTGCACGACGTCTGCCGCAGCGCGGCGCAAACGCACAGCCATGCGGGCGCTGCCCCGGTGCCGGTGCGTGCCCGGCAATCGCCTGCAACGGCTGGCGCCGGGCAATGTCGGGAATGGCCGCGAGCAAGGCGCGGGTGTAGGGATGCAGGGGTGCGCCGAACAACGCCTCGCGCCCGGCCACTTCCACCAGTCGGCCCGCGTACATCACCATCACCCGGTCGACCAGGTCACGCACCACTGCCAGGTCATGGGTGACATAAAGGGCCGCCACACCCTGGTCACGGCACAGCCGCTTGAGGGTCTGCAGCACATGGGCCTGGGTGGTCACGTCCAGTGCGGTGGTGGGTTCGTCGAGTACGATCAGGCGGGGCCGCAAGACAAACGCCAGCGCCAGCATCACCCGCTGTTGCTGCCCGCCAGACAGTTGATGCGGGAACCGCCGCAGGAACGCGTCGTCATCCGGCAGGCCTACATCCAGCAGGGTTTCGCCTATGCGCTGGCGTGCTGCCTCACGCGACAGCGCAGGCTGGTGCGCCAACAGGGTTTCACGCAGCAAGGCCCCCAGGCGCAACGCCGGGTTCAGTGCCGTGGCCGGGTCCTGGGCCACGTAGCCGACCAGCCCGCCACGGGCCAGGCGCAGGGCCTCGCCTTCGAGTTCGAGCAGCGATTGCCCGGCCACCACCACTTGCCCGCCAACAATGCGTGCGCCCTGTCGGGCATGGCGCAACAACGCCGTGGCCAAGGTGGTCTTGCCCGAGCCAGACTCGCCGACCAGGCCAACAATCTCCCCTGCCGCAAGGCTGAAGGACACCTCGGCCAGTACATCAATCTGCCCGGCCAGCTCTACCCGCAGGTCGCTGACCTGCAACACTTCACTCGCCACATGCAACAGCGCGCTCATGGCTGCTTCTCCCCAATCCGTGCACTGGCCCGGCCAATGCCTTCGGCAAGGATGTTGGTGCCATAGGCAAACACCCCGATCAGCAATGCAGGGGCCAGTACGGCCCAGGGCTGCACCAGCAGGCCGGCCTGGTTTTCGTTGATCATCAAGCCCCAGTCCGCAGCGGGGGGTGCCACTCCATAGCCCAGAAAACTCAAGCCGGACAGCATCCCCACTGCCCAGGTCAGCATGTTGCCGAAGTGCACCAACAGCGGCGTGAGGATGTTCGGCAGGATTTCATGAAAGAGGATGCGCCAACGCGGGTAACCCATCATCTGCGCCGCCTCGACATACTCCTGCCCGGCCACCGCCACGGCACTGCCCCGGGCCAGACGGACAACCCCAGGGATAAAGGCGATCGCCACGGTCAAAACGATCAGCCAAGGCGCCCGACCGAGCATGGACACGATCAACAGCACCAGAATCAGGTCCGGGAACGCCAGCGATACATCCGCCGCCCAGCTGATTAGCTGATCCAGGCGCCTGCGCGAGAAGCCGGCCAACAGGCCCAGGCTGCCGCCCACCAGCAATGCGAGGGTGGCTGCAGCCACCGACATCCACAGCACCGACAGGCCGCCGCTGAGCAAGCGTGAAAGCAAATCATGGCCCAGAAAATCGTGCCCCAGCGGTGCCCCGGCAGCCGGGGGGCCGTACACCGGCCCGACCATCGCCGTGGGCGCGTGGGGTGCCAGCCAGGGGCCGAAAGCGGCCAGCAGCGCCACCAGCAAGGTGATCACGGCGCCGCGGCGTATCTGCGGGTCGGCCAGCCAACGGGAATCAGTCATGGGTGGCCTCCTGGGCAGGGGTGCTGCGCGCACGCCGCCACCATGGCCGAATGCCACGGCGGATACGGCGGATCATCCGCACCCGACGTGCGGTGCGCAGTTTGGGGGTAAGCAGCACGGTCAGCAGGTCGGCCAGCAGGTTGATCAACACCACCGCCAAAGTGATGACCAGCACCACCGCCTGGATCATCGGCAGGTCGCGCATCTGGGTCGCGGCGTTCAACGCCGTACCGATGCCCGGGTAGCTGAAGATCACTTCGGCCAGCAGCGCACCGCCGACCAGTGTGCGCAACGTCAGCGCCACGCCCTGGATCGCCGGGGTCAAGGCATTGGGCAAGGTATGCCGCCAAACGATTCGCCGCTCGGGGATGCCACGCAGGCGCGCGGCGATCACATACTCGGACTCCAGTGCCTCGATCATTGAAGCCCGTACCATGCGCGTGAGGTACGGCAGCGCAGACAGGCTCAGCGCCACGACCGGCAACACCAACGACGGCCACTGCCGCCACAACGACAGTTGCGGGTCGAGGATCGACACCGCCGGCAGCCAGCCCATGCCCGGCATGGAAAACAGCAGCACCAAACCGATGGCCAACAGAAAACCCGGCGTGGCCTTGAGCAGGATCAACGCCGACAACCCCCAGCGGTCGAGCCGGCTGTCACGGCGCAGGGCCAGGCTCACCCCCAGCAGCAACGCCAGCGGCACCACCAGCGCCAGCACCCCGGCCAGCAAGACCAGGGTGTGGCCGAGGCGGCCGAACAGCAGCTGCGCCACCGGTACCTGGGAGTCCAGCGAAATGCCCAAGTCCCCGCGTAACAAGGCGCCGAGCCAACGCAGGTACTGCAGCAGAATCGGCTGGTCGAGGCCCAGTTGCCGCTGCAGGGTGAGGATGCTTTCCAGTGGCGCATCCGGGCCGAGAATCACCCGCGCCGGGTCCGAGGGCAGTGCCTGGGTGGCGATGAACACCACCAGGCTGATCACCCAGGCGGTCAGCAGCCCATAACCGAGGCGGCCGATGAACCAAACCAGCCAGGCCGGCGTGCGGGGGGTGTGGTGAGCGTCAGGCATTGGGGTTCAACCAGAGTTCATCGAAGCGCCAGGAGGCGAAGGTGGTCTGTTCCGGGGTAAGCCCACCGACCTTGGCCGACGCGGCATCCAGCACATCGGCAAAGCCCCAGATCAGCAACCCGCCACGTTCGTGCTGGATGACCTGGGCTTCATGCACCAAGGCCGTGCGCCGCGCCAGGTCGGGCTGGGCCAGGGCCTGCTGGAACAGCTCGCTAAAGCGTGGGTCGTGGAAGTTGCTGCGGTTATAGATGGCCTGCGGCGCATCGTTGTGCAGCGCCGAGGCGAGAAAACCGCGGGCTGGGGTCGAGCCCGGCGACAGTTGCCATTGCTCGCGTTGCGGGCCATTGAACACCGAGCCATCGACTTGGTTGACCTTCACCTGCACCCCAGCCTTCAGGGCCTGCTGGGCAAACACCAGCGCGGCGTTGACGCCAGGCCCAGATGTGGTGGTCAGCTCGACGCGCAGGTCACTTTGCCCGGCCTGGCGCAGCAGCGAACGGGCTTGGTCCAGGTCGTAGGGGCGCTGGGCAATGGCGTGGTTGTAGGTAGGGTCGTGAGGCGAATACAGGTCGTTGGCCACCCGGCCAAAACCATTCAAGCCACGCGCCACCAGCTCCTGGCGGCCGGCCAGCAGGCGGAACGCCTGGCGCACGCGCACATCCTGGAACGGCGCCTTGGCCAGGTTCAGGTTGAAACCGGTGAACGAGGTGGTTGGCGAGGCATACAGGCGCAGCCGTGGGTCAGCCTTGAGCAACGCACTGTGCTCGGCCTGCACACCGCTCGCCACATCGATCTGCCCGGCGCGCAGCGCTGCGGCGCGCGACATCTGGTCCTTGAATTCGATGATTTCCAACTCGTCCGCATAGGGGCGATTGGGTTTGTAGTAATTTTCAAAGCGGGTGTAGAGCGAGCGCTGGCCGGGAATGAAGCTTTTCAGGCGGTACGGCCCGGCGCCGACCGGGTTGGTCACCGGATGGTAATCGGTAGGCACAATGCCGCCGAAACTGATCAGCGTCTCATCCAGTGGGTAGAAGCTTTGCCCCTGCTTGAAACGTATTTCGATGGTGCGCTCGTCCAGCTTGCGCAACGCCTGCCGGTCGATGGCGCCGACCAGCCCGGCGAATGGCGAGGCCAGTTGCGGGTCGGTCAGGCGCAGGATCGAGAACAGCATGTCGTCGGCAGTGATACTTTTGCCGTGGTGGAACTCCAGCCCAGGCTTCAGGCGGATGGTCCAGGCACTGGCATCGGCATTCGGCTCGGCGAACTCGGCCAGCGCCAGGCGCGTGCTGACATCGGCGTTCCATTCCCAGAACTTGGCGTACAGCGCCCAGCCACGGATGATGCCGCCGCCTACCGGCTTGTGTGCATCGAGGTTACCGGCCTGGTCACCATCGATAATGCCCACCCGCAAGCGCCCGCCACGCACCGGCGTACCCGGTAGCAGCGCCGTGGCGGCTGCCGGCGCGCCGCTGTCGCAGCCGCTGAGCAGCCCGCCGCCGAGCAGCAGGCCGCCACCGACGGCCAGGCTGTTGCCGAGAAACACCCGGCGCGAAAACAGCTCGCTCATCACCCTCTCCTCACGCCGGTTGCGCCACGCCGGGCTTGCTGGCTGCGCCCAGGCGCGGCACTTCAAAGCCATGGTCCAGGTCCAGCAGCGGGAACAGCAGATCAGCCACCCGGTGCGCCTCATCAATCAGCGGGAAGCCGGACAGGATGAACGCCGAGGTGCCCTGCGCTTCGTACTCGCGGATGCGTTCGGCAACCTGTTCGGCGCTGCCGACCAGGTAAGTGCCGGCTGCAGGGCCAAGGATGTTGAAACCGAACAGGCTGGGGCCCAGCCAGACGTTGGGGTAGATCTCCAGCTCACGGGCAGTGGGCAGGCGCCCGGCGCGGATGCTGTCGAGGTTGTGCTGGATACGCGGGTCGTCGCTGACGTAGCTGTCGAAGGTTTGCCCGGGAGGCAACTGCCGTTCGATGGCCGCGCGCGCGGTGGCCAGCGAGGTCCGTTGCAAAAGGCGTTCTGCATGGGCCCAGGCTTCTTCCTCGGTCTCGCGCACGATCACTTGCAGGCGGGTGCCGTAGGTCAGTTCACGGCCGATCTTCGCCGCCTCGGCTGCCACCCGGCGGAACTTGTCGCCGAGCTTTTGCGGGGTGTCGGCGAAGCTCAGGTAAACATCGAGCAGTTGCACGGAGTGGGCCACACCCGGTGCCGAGGTGCCAGCCCCCCACAGCGGGATGCCGGGCTTTTGCTTCGGTGGGTGCCAACCGCCCAGTGGGTGATGGGCAGCGCCTGGCGAACGGGGTGAAAGCTTGACGTAGCGGCCATCGTAACCGGCGGTTTCGCCGGCGTAGAAGCTTTGGAAGGCGCGCCAGTATTCCAGGCTGAAGTCGTAGCGTTCATCGTGCGGGTAATGCACGCCCAGGGTGGCCAGGCCAGCGTCGTTGCCGTTGACCACGTTGAACAGCAGGCGGCCGTTGGAGAACTGGTCGAAGGTGAGCGCCCATTTGGCCAACACGGCTGGCGACAGCTCGCCCGGGTGTTGGGCGACCAGGAAGCGCAGGCGCTTGGTCGCGTCGATCAGCGCTGCCGACACGGCCAGGCTTTCATTGGGGCTGGAGCCGAGCAGCGAGCCGTAGAAGCCCAGGCGGTCAGCGGCGATGGCCAGTTGCTTGAGGTGCTCGAAGTCGGTGTGCCAGCGCCCTTCTGGCTCCCAGGGGTGCGGGCCGTCCGGCGTGGTGAGGTACCAGAGTATTTTTACTGCCATGGGGTGAATCCTTTTCTGGAAGGGGGGCGCGCCGCGCCCCAGCGGTCACATCAGCTACGCCGGTCAATACCCGGCACCAGGCCCAGCTCGGTAGCCCGCTCATACAACCCGCTCATCTTCCACTGCTGGGTCAGCACCCCCGGCCCATACGGCCGCGACCCACCCAAGGCATCGGCCAACAGTTGAATCTGCGCGCCCTCCTCCAGCAACAGGATGAACTCCGCCGTGGCCCGCAGCCCCTGCTTGCCCCATACCGTGGCGCCGCCATTGGCTTCCAGGATCGCCAGGTTGAACGGGTTTTCGGCGATCTTGTCGAGAATGAAGTCGACCTCGGCCTGGCGCCGGTCGATGTACACCGGCAGCTCGCGGGCCAGCTGGTAGCGCTGCACCGGCACATAGTGGAACGGCAAGGTACGGTGGGTTTGCGCCCAGGCCCCCAGGTACGGGCTGTGCACGTGAGACACGGTGGTGATGTCGGCGTGGGTCTGGAACAGCTTGGTGTAACGGCCCAGGCCACCTTTGCCCTTGCCGACGATGACGTTGCCGGAAAAGTCGGTCACCGTGGCCTGCAGCGGCTTGCGGTGGTTCCACGGGCCGCCGTAGTTGACCGCTACCAGCAGTTCTTCGCCGGGCACGCGTTCGATAAAACCGACCGTGCCATTGGCCGTGATGGTGTTGGTTTCGCGGAATACGCTGAAGGCCGCTTCGGCTTCGGCCACCACCTGGTCGATGAAGGCTTGTAGTTCGGCAGTGACGGGGCGTTCGTTGATCAGTACGGTCATGTTCAATCTCCAGTCAGGCGCGGCGCTGGGCCAGCAGTTCTTGGGCAGCTTGCAGGGGCCGCGGGTCGACCCAGTCGGCGATGGCGAAGTCGGCCTCGAGGAAGCCGTGCAGGTACAGGAAGTCCTTTTGTGTGCCAAGGAAGGCCAGGCGCTGCTCGGACAGGTCTGGCGCCAGGGTGGTGTGGAAGTCACCCCGGTAGGCCTGCGCCACGCCTTGGCTGCCGGCGCGGGTTTCTTCTTCGAGGATGCGGTTGAGCGCGTCGCGGTTGTTGGCCGCCCAATCTGCGGCACGCAAGGTCTGGGCAAGGAAGCGCACCACCAGCTCGAAATGGTCGTCGAGCAAGCGCTGGTGCACGGTGATCGGTCGTGGCGTGCCGTTGTTGATGCGGTGGCGGGGGTCGGCCAGCAGGTCGAGGTCGACGCCGACCACCAGGCCCAGCCGACGTGCCGCATCAGCCGCTGCCGCACCCTTCACGTACACCGCATCGACTTCACCGCGCGCCAGGTACTCCAGCCCCGACCACAGCCGTTGCAGGCCCAGCTGCGGGGTTGCAGCGTTGGCCTGGTCGAGCAGGGCCACTTCCACCAGTTGCACATCACCCAGCTGCAGGCCAGCCGACGCCAGGGCGCCTTTGTAGCCGTGCAGGCTCATGGCCCGGGCGATGCTGCCGGGGCGGCTGTCGCCCCAGGCCGGCAGGGCCAGGCGCTTGCCGCGCAGGTCGGCGGCGCTGCGGATGCCGGAGTCCGGGCGGACCAGAATGGTTTGCCATTCTTCGATCCAGGTCAGGCCGATCAGCCGGCTGGGCGAGCCTGCAGCGCGTGCGGCCAACGCCGGTACGTTGCCGCCTTCGCGGAACAGCCCGGGCAGTTGGTGATCGTAGTGGTGATGGCCAAGCTGGCGGGCCTCCTGCAGGGTCGAGACCGGCAGGCCGTCGAGGGCGAATTCCTGCTCCAGCCAGCCAAGCTTGTAAGCGATGCCAGAGGCGGTGGGCACCGGGCAGCGGGTGAACCAGATGCGCTCCAGGGCAGACAGGTCGTGCGCGGGGCGTATTGCGGTGGGGCTTGCGAGGGTCATGGGGTGGCTCCTTGGGCGTCGTGCAAGCACCATTGCAGTGTGCGTGCCAACCGCTGGAGGCCTTGATTTCATTGGCGTTGGATGTTTTGACAGGGCGCTTGTTGCTGGAGTGGGAGCAGGATTGCGGGTGGGGTGCTGCCAGATCAGCAGGGCGGCTGCTGCCCTGGCAACAAAAAGTTGCGCAAGCCGCGCAGCACGGGGCCTGAACAGGGGTGGCAAAGATATTGCTCGAGGGCTTGATGCCGCGCTGTGGCCAATTGCCGGTTCACCCGCGAGACAGGCCCACTGGCCCCTTCAGACATAGCCGAGACCTCTCCATGAGTGCCATAGAACCCTCCCCCGCCCGCCGCCTCACCAGCGCAGCCGAAGCCCTCGAAACCGCCCACCAGGTCGCTGCAAACATCGCCGAGCTGGCCGCCGACCCACGCAACAACGGCCAGCTCCCCCGCCGCCAGGCCGAACTGTTGTCCAGCAGCGGCCTGACCGCCATCGCCGTGCCGGCCGAATTCGGCGGCCTGGGTGCCTCGGTACAGACCGTGGTCGAAACCGTGCGCCTGGTGTCCACCGCCGATGGCGGCGTCGGCCAGTTACTGCAGATTCACAACGTGATGCTGCGCGGTATCTTTACCGGCTACCCGGATGAAGTACGCGACCGGCTGATCGCCGACGTGCTGGCCGGCAAGCGTTTCGGCAATGCCCTGGCCGAAGTCGGCGGCAAGAACAAGTTCGCCCTCAAGACCCGCGTCGAACGCAACGCCGATGGCCAGTGGGTGCTCAACGGCAGCAAGTTCTACTCCACCGGATCCTACCTGGCCGAGTGGATCTCGCTCACCGCCGCCAGCGAAGACGGCGGTGTTGGCGTGTTGCTGCACCGTGACACCCCCGGGCTGACCCTGGTCGATGACTGGCAAGCCTTCGGCCAGCAGAACTCGGTGAGCGGTACGGTGAATTTCGACAATATCGTGCTCGACGAGCGCTACCTGACCCGTCGCAGCGGGCCGATGAAGCGCACCGGCCTGACCTTCCCGCAGATCCTTCACGCGGCCATCGACACCGGCATCGCCGCTGGCGCCTTGCAGGCTGCCATCGCGTACCTGCGCGAGCATGCCCGCGCCTGGGTGGAGAGCGGCGTCGAGCGCGCCAGTGACGAGCCCCATGTGATCCGCCAGGTTGGCGAATATGCCGTGGCCCTGCGCGGTGCCGAGTCGGTGCTGCGCGAGGCCGCGCGGGTGTTTGACGATCACGAGCGCGACCCGGAAAACAAGGCCTTGCAGGATGAGCTGATTCTTTCGGTGGCCACCGCCCGCGCGCATTCCGATGCGGCGTCACTGAAGATTTCCAGCGACCTGTTCTCGCTGCTGGGAGCCAGCGCGTCGCTGAGCAAGTGGAACCTTGATCGCTTCTGGCGCAATGCCCGGGTACACACCACCCACGACCCGATCCGTTGGCGGCTGCACAACGTCGGCAACTACTACCTCAACGGGGCGGACCCAGGAGAGTACACCGCGGTGCTCAACGCCAAGGAAAACCAGGGCGCTACCCGCCGTTGAAACCAGGTTTGGGCGGGGGGTGCCTTGCGCCCCTGTCGCGACACAAGGCCGCTCCTGCAGGGGGCGGCGTCGCATTCTGATCGAGCATTTACATGAACCACCCTCTACTTCGGGCCTTGGCCATCTATCGCGAAATGCCTTGGCGCTTCGCCCTGGTCACAGCCTTGTACATGGCCGGCAATCTCGGCCTGGCCTGGCAACAGTGGCTGATCGGCCACGCGGTCGACGATGTCAGCGCCGGTCGCGCCGTGTCGCGCCTGGCTGATGGCAGCCTGGACGCCAGTATCGCCTGGCACTGGCTGTGGCTGCTGTTGGCCATCGCCTTGGGCCGCGGCCTGCTGCAGTACGCCGCCGCCGTGCTGTCGCTGGTGCTCAGCCAGGCCCTGCTCACGCGCCTGCGCGAACGCATCCTCAACCAGGTGCAGCGCCTGCACCTTGGCTACCACTGGGGCCACGGCATGGGTGAACTGGTCACCCGCACCACCCGCGATGCCGACAAGGTGCGCGATGCATTGATCACCTTCTGGCGGCAGATTATCGAAACACCGCTGGTGGTGATCGCCGCCGTCGGCCTGTTGAGCTGGTACGACCCGCTGTTGGGCCTGGTGCCCTTGCTGCTGACCGGCGCCGGGCTGTGGCTGTTCGTGGTACAGACCGATCGCCTGGTAACCCTGGACCGTGCCGTGGGCGCCGCCTATGACCAGGTCAGCCAGGACCTGGCCGAAGGCATCGGCGGCGTGCGGGTGATCAAGGCTTTCGGCCTGGAGCGCCAGCGTATCGCCCGGTTCGCCAGCCAGGTCGAGGTGTTCACCCATCACGCCCGCGCTGCCCTCGCCTACGCCAGTTCGCGCATTCCGCTACCGCAGGCAGTGGTGGCGCTGGGGCATGTGTGGATCCTGGTCTACGGCGCCCATCGCGTGGCGGCTGGTGCTCTGGGCATCGGCGAACTGGTCACCTCGCTGCTGGTGGCGACCACGCTGGTGTTCCGTATCGAAGGCATCGGCCGGGTGATGCAGACCTTCGCCGATGCCCGCGCCAGCGCCGAGCGCATCTGGCAGTTGCTGGACGAGCGCCCGGCCATCCTCGGCGGCCATGCCACGCTGCCTGCCGGGCCGCTGGGGCTGAAGCTGAACCAGGTGCAGGCCAGTGCAGCAGAGGCTGGTCGGCCTGTCTTGCAGGACTGCTCGCTGACCCTGCTACCCGGTGAGGTGGTGGCGCTGGTCGGCGCCACCGGTACCGGCAAGAGCCTGCTGGCCAGCCTGCTGCCGCGCCTGACCGACGTAGAGCACGGCAGCGTGCAGGTCGGCAGTGATGCCGGCGGTTGGCATGACGTGCGCAACCTGGACCTGATTGACCTGCGCCGCCGCGTTCACGTACTGCCGCAGGAAAGCTTCCTGTTCTCCGACAGCCTGGCCGCCAACCTGCGCCTGGCCGCGCCGCAAGCCAGCAACGCCCAGTTGCGCGAAGCCTTGCGCCTGGCCGCCGCCGAGGATGTGCTGGCGCGCCTGCCCCACGGCCTGGATACGCCGCTGGGTGACCGTGGCGTTACCTTGTCTGGCGGCCAGCGCCAGCGCCTGTGCCTGGCCCGGGCGCTGCTTGGCGCACCCGATATCCTCTGCCTGGACGACGCCACCAGCGCCCTGGATGCCCTGGGCGAACGCCAGGTGCTGCACAACATCCGCCACCTGCACAGTGCCCACGGCCAAGGCCCGACCCTGCTCCTGATCACCAGCCGCCTCTCCACCCTGCTGCAGGCCGACCGCGTGCTGATGCTGGAAAACGGCCGTATCAGCGCCAGCGGCAGCCATGCCGAACTGAGCGCGAACAATGCCCATTACCGCGATTTGCTGGGGGTCGACCATGACTGATATGCAACACGCGCCCGCCAGCGATATCGACATCGAGCAGCGCCTGGCCCGCCAAACACTGGACCGGGGTATGTTCCACCGCCTGCTGCCTCTGTTGCGGCCCATTCGTGGGCAGATCCTGGCGGTGATCGGCATCGAGCTTCTGCTGGTGTTTACCGTGTTCCTGCGCCCGTGGTTCGTGCGCGAACTGCTGGACAAGGGCTTGGTACACAGTGCCGACCACTGGCTGCTCGACGAACGCCTGGTGCTGTGGCTGGGCCTTGGCCTGGCGGCGAGCTGGCTGGGACGCTTTCTGCTGGCCGGAGTATCGCAGTTCATTGCCGGGCGCGCGGCGATCGGCGTGCTCAACAACCTGCGGGTCAAGGTGTTCGCCCATGTGCAGGTATTGTCGGTGAACTACTTCGACCAGACCCGTGCCGGGCGGATCATTTCCCGCGTTGACCGTGATGTCGATGCACTGGAGCCACTGCTGGTGCAAGGCCCGCCAGAACTGCTGGGCGCCCTGCTGCGCTGCGGGTTGGCTGCGCTGATGCTGTGGCGCATAGAGCCCAGTTTCTTCTACAGCCTGGCCGCCACTGTACCGTTGCTGGCCGTGGCCACCTGGCGCTTCAAGCGGGTGTCGCAGCGCAACTGGGCCAAGGTGGCGGAGCAACGCAGCCGCTTCACCGCGCATCTGGTGGAAAGCGTAAGCGGGGTGCGGCTGATCCAGCAATGCGGGCAAGCGCAGATCAACCAGGCGCGCTACCGCAGGCTGCTGGAAGACTTCAACCAGGCGCTGATCCGGGGCAGCCTGCGCGCTGGCTGGTTCGCCCCGTTCACCGCGTTGCTCAGCACCGCCGGCATGGCCGTGCTGTTGCTGGTCGGCGCCCATGGCCTGGCCGAGGGCAAGGTCAGCGTTGGCCAAGTGGCAGAGAGCCTGTTCTACGTGTTTCTGTTCCTCGGCCCGCTGCAGGAGTTGTCGGACCTGTTCGAGCGCTATGCCACCGGTAGTGCCTCGGCCCAGCGCATCTTCCTGTTGCTCGACACACGCCCGCAGGTACTCGACCCACCTGCGCCACAAGCGCTGGCCAGGGCACATGGCCAGGTGGACTTCGAAGAGGTCGGTTTTGCCTATCTGCCAAACAGCCCACGGCCAGTGATTGACCGGCTCGACCTGCATATTCGCGCTGGTGAAGTGATAGCCATCGTCGGCCCCTCGGGGCATGGCAAAAGCACCTTGGTACAGCTGCTGACGCGCTTCTACGAAGTGCAGGACGGCGCCGTCAAGCTGGATGGCATCGACCTGCGTGCCCTGGCCCAGCATGACGTGCGGCGCAACGTGGGCGTGGTGCTGCAGGACAACGTGCTGTTCAGCGGTAGCATCCTCGACAACCTGCGCCTGGCCTCGCCAGCTGCCAGTGATGCGCAGCTGATTGCCGCGGCCCGCGAGCTGGGCGCCGACGAAGTGCTGGAGCGACTGCCGCAGCGCTACCATACCGAAGTCGGCCCGCTGGGCACGCACCTGAGCCATGGCCAGCGCCAGTTGGTGTGCCTGGTGCGGGCTTACCTCGCCGACCCGGCGGTGCTGGTGCTGGACGAAGCCACCTCGGCGGTGGACGTGCACACCGAACGGCGCATCCAGCGCGCCCTGCGCCGTCTGTGCCAGGGGCGCACGGCGATCATCATTGCCCACCGGTTGGCGACGATTCGTGATGCTGACCGGATTGCCGTGGTGAAGCATGGGCGGGTGGTGGAGCAAGGGCCGCATGCCGAACTGATCGGGCGCGGGGGTGCCTATGCGGCGCTCCATGACGCGTATCTGCGCAGTGCCGGGGAGGTTGTAGCCGAGAAAATCGAGGCCTGACTTGCCCCGCGAAGAGGCCGGACCTGTTCATGCTGCTGTCCCAGCATCCACTGCTGCCCGATTGCTGCCACAGCAGCACCCCTCTCCCCGTCTACTCCACAAATCCCCGCCCCACAGGCCCTGCGCCACGCATGGCACAGCCGTTGCACCACCCACTCGCACACCCTCCCCCTTCAGGAGTCCCCATGACCACCGAATTCTTCTGGCGCCTGCCCTTGGGTACCGACGGCCCGCAGCTGTCCACCGACCGCCACAACCGTGGCAACCCTGTACACCGCGCTGGCAACATCGCCCCCGGCCGCCTGCCCGATGGCCAGGCCGACGGTTTTACCTACATCGACTACATCGCCCAGGTGGCCAAGGCCGCCGAGCTGGCCGGCTTCGAGGGCGCGCTGCTGCCCACCGGCCCGGAGCCTTGGATCGCCGCCGCCGCGCTCGCCCGCGAAACTCGGCGCATCCGCTTCCTGATCGCTTTCCAGGCGACCTGGACCCTGCCCGCCTATGCCGCCCAGCAGGCGGCAATCCTGCAGAACCTCAGCGGTGGCCGACTGGACTGGAACATCATCACCGGCGGTAACCCGGCCAGCCAACGCGCCAATGGCGATTTCCTGGAACATGACCTGCGCTACAAGCGCACTGGCGAATTCCTCGACGTGATCCAAGGCCTGTGGGCGCAGGACAAGTTCTCCTACGATGGCGACATCTACCGCCTGGAAAACGGCAGCCTGCCGCCAGGCCTGCAGCACGAACGCAAACCGGGCGTTTATTTCTCCGGATTTTCCGATGCCGCGCTGGAGGTGGCCGCGCGCCATGCCGACGTATACCTGAACTGGGCCGAGCCGATCGACAAGCTCAAGCCGCATCTCGAACGGGTGCGCGAGCTGGCCGACAAGCAAGGGCGCACGGTGCGCTTCGGTCTGCGCGTCGACCTGTTCGCCCGCGAAACCGAGGAGCAGGCGTGGCGCGAGCTGCGCCAGCAGTTCGAACGCCTGGAAGGCAAAGCCAGCGCCAGCGCCAAGGGTTTCGTGACCGGTTCGGACTCTGTGGGCGGCGCACGGCAGGCGGCCTATCACCAAGGCTTGCAGGGCTTCGACGAGCTGGTGCTGGCGCGCAACCTGTGGGCCGGCTTTGCCAAGGCCAAGCCTGGCCCTACCGTGGGCCTGGTGGGCAGCCACCAGCACATCGCCGAACGCCTGGCCGAATACCGCGATGCCGGTTTCAGCACCTTCATTCTCGCCGCCAACCCGCACCTGGAAGAGGCCCTGCGCATCGGCCAGGAAGTGCTGCCGCTGGTGCAACAGGCGACCACTCCCCCTTTGCAGGCCAGCGCCTGATCCCGACCGGAGCCCGAACATGAGCCAACCCCTCGAAACCCTGTGGTACACCCGCTGTCCGGTGCCCACCGGCCTGGGCATTGCCGTGCAGCAAGGCTGGCTGCAAGACGACCTGGCCAGCCTGGGCACCCAGGTGCAATCGCTGCGCGAGGCCGACCAGCAGGCGGAGCGCGAATCGCACTTCGACCACAGCCTGCTCAACTCGGTGCGTCATGGCGGCAGCATCCCGGCCATCTGGGCCCGCGCCCAGGGCCGTGAAACCCGCGTGATCGGCCTGTCGTGGGCCGATGAGGCGCAGTTGATCCTGACCCGGCCAGACAGCGGCATCCACAGCGTGAAAGACCTCAAGGGCCGACGCTTCGGGCTGCCTGACTGGGCTGCCGCGCAGATCGACTTCACCCGTGCCCAGGCCCTGCGCGGGCTGGAGAACGCCTTGAAGCTCGAAGGGCTGCAAGTGGGCGACGTGGCGCTGGTCAACTACCGATACGACGGCACCTTCAGCGACCGCCCAGTGCGCAACGTGGCCGGCACACCGGTGTCCAGTACCCAGAGCGAAGGCCGCAACCTGGAACTGGCTGGCCTGCTGCGCGGCGAAGTGGACGCCATCTTCCTCAAGGGTGCCAGCGCCGTGCAACTGGCCCACGCCTTTGCCCTGCACACGGTGATCGATACCGGCAGCCACCCCGACCCACTGATCCGCAGCAACAACGGCACGCCGCGCACCCTGGCGGTGGACAGCCACCTGCTGACGCAGCACCCGCACGTGGTACGCACCCTGCTCGGTTCGGTGCTGCGCGCCGAGCGCTGGGCGCACCAGCACCCGGATGAAACCCGCCGCTACCTAGCGCGAGAAACCAACAGCAGCGAGTACTGGGTGCAAGTGGCCTACGGCAATGACGCCTACCTGCGCCTGAGCACCCGCCTGGACGAGCAGGCCATCGTGGCCTTGCAGGATTTTGTCGAGTTCCTCGCACGCTGGCGCTTCATTCCGGCGCGCTTCGAGGTGCGCGACTGGATCGCCCGCCAACCCCTGGATCAGTTGCTGGCCCCCACTCCCATGGACAGGAAACCCGTTACCCCATGACTAAGCCCCTGGAAACCCTCTGGTACACCCACAGCCCGGTGCCCACCGGTCTCGGCATTGCCGTGCAGTCGGGGCGCCTGGCCAAGGCCTTTGCGCCATTCGGCACCAATATCCAGTCGCTGCGCGAGTCCAGCGAACGCGAGGTGCGCGAGGCCCACTACGACCACCACCTGCAGAACTCGGTGCGCCACGGCGGCAACATCCCGGCGATCTGGGCCTACGCCAGCGGCGTCGAGACCCGCGTGCTGGGGCTGTCGTGGAGCGATGAGGTGCAGTTGATCCTCACCACCGAAGAAAGCGGTGTACGCAGCATCCGCGACTTGAAGAACCGCCGCTTCGGCTTGCCCAAGTGGGCCAATGTGCAGATCGACTTCACCCGTGCCCAAGCCCTGCGCGGGCTGGAAAACGCCCTGAAGCTCGAAGGCCTGGCGGTGGCCGATGTGGAGCTGGTCGACTACCCCTACGGCGGCACCTACAGCGACGATGCCAAGCAGCACCTGTATGGCGCCGAAGTGAGCCTGGACACCAGCCGCTTCAGCCGCCGCAACAACGAGCTGATCGGCCTGCTGCGTGGCGACATCGACGCCATCTTCCTCAAGGGCGCCCATGCGGTACACCTGGCCCATGAGTTCGGCCTGCGCGTGGTGGTGGATACCGGCAGCCACCCCGACCCACTGATCCGCAGCAACAACGGCACGCCGCGCACGCTGACCGTCGACCGGCACTTGCTGGAGAACCACTTCGAGGCCAGCCGCACGCTGGTCGACACGGTGCTGCGCACCGAGCAATGGGCCTGGGCCAACCCCGAAGAGACTCGGCGCTTTCTGGCGCGTGAACTGAACACCAGCGAGTACTGGGTAGCGGCGGCCTATGGCGACGATGCGCACCGGCGGTTGCGTACGACGCTGGACAGCCGCTCGATCGAGGCGCTGCAGGACTTTACCGAATTCCTGTTCAGGTGGGGGTTCATACCTCGGCGCTTCGATGTGCGGGAGTGGATTGATTTTCGCGTGCTGGAGAATGTGATCGGCTCGACTTCGCGCTTGGCCGTTTAAGACGCTGGGGCTGCTGCGCAGCAGCCCCAGGCATTTCTGCCATGCCATTGCTGCCCCAGCAGCACCCGCCCAGCACCCCACTGCTGCCCAACCTGCAAGACCCTCCAAGCACAGGCATTAAATTCATATAAATCAATTATTTAACAATGTGGCACAGTCCCTGCTCTAGCTCTCCCCAACAACGTTTTACATACGGGGAGATCCACCATGCACCAACGTCAACCACTCGCCCGCCAGGTCAGCCTTGCGCTGCTGCTGGCCGGCACCGGCACCCAGGCCATCGCCGCCAACGAAGACAAAAAGAACGAACCGGCCCTGGAAACCGTCACCGTCACCGCCCAGCACCGCGAACAGACTTTGCAGGAAGTCCCGGTCGCCGTGTCGGCCATCAAGGGCACCAGCATCACTGCCGACGGCGTGCGCGCGATGGGCGACATCACCACCTTCGTGCCCAACGCCTCGGCCAAGAACCCCGACGGCGACGGTCGCCCGCGTTGGTACATCCGCGGCCTGGGCACCGGCGACACTGGCGCGGCGACGGTCTACCCGGTGGGCATCTACGCCGATGACGTGTACCTCAACGCGCCCATCGCCGGTGGTGGGCCGCTGTTCGACCTGGAACGCATCGAAATCCTGCGTGGCCCGCAAGGCACCCTGTATGGCAAGAACACCACGGCCGGCGCGGTCAACGTGATCTCGAAAAAGCCGACCTTCGACACCGACGGCTACGGCACGGTCGGCTTCGGTACCAAGAACGAGCGCATTGTCACCGGTGCCATCGGCGGTGCGCTTGTGGATGAAAAACTGGCTGGGCGGGTAGCGCTGTACTCCGAGGAGCGCGACGGTTTCCAGAACAACGACTTCGATGGCAACACTTACGGCGATGTGAACAAGAAGGCCATCCGCATGCAGTTCCTGGCCCAGCTCAACCCCGACCTGGACGCCCTGCTCAAGCTGCACAGCCGCCAGTTCAAGGGCGACGGCAGCAACGGCTCGCTGCCGGTGGGCCGCTATTACAACGTCGGCTACGAACGCCCGCACGGGCGCGACATCTCGTTGAACGTCAATGAAGACTATCGCCTGGACCACGACGGCGCCTCGCTGACCCTCAACTGGTACCTGGGCGACTACACCCTGACCTCGATCAGTGCCTACGACTACATCCGCAACCGCTCCACCAGCGATGCCGACTACACCCCCTACGAGGTCAACGGCGCGGCCATCACCGACAACAGCTACCGCCAGTGGTCGCAGGAGCTGCGCCTGGCCTCGCCGGAAGACCGCCCACTGCACTGGCTGGTGGGCACCCACTACTTCCATGAAGACCTGGACAGCTCTGCGCAGCGTATCGTCACCCCGGGGCCGACCCCCAACGGTAGCGGCTCAAACCAGGTGGGCACCACCGCGTTCCGCGACCTGGGTTACGATCACCGCACCGACAGCTACGCCCTGTTCGGCAACCTGACCTACGACTTCACCGATGACTTCAGCGTCACCGGCGGCCTGCGCTGGACCCAGGAGAAAAAGGACATCGACCTGGACCTGGTGCAGCAGACCCGTGCCACGGCCAGTGGCCCGCTGATCCCATTGGCTGGAGCAGGCACCAACGGCAACCGCCAGGAAGACAAGACCTGGGAAGCCTGGACTTACGACCTGACGCCTGAATACCGCATCAACGACAACCTGCGGGTGTTCTTCCGCTACGCCCATGGCTTCCGTTCGGGCGGCTTCAACACCGGGCTGTCGACCAGCCTGGCGCAGTTGACCACGGTCGACCCGGAAAAGCTGGACGCCTACGAACTGGGGCTGAAGTCGGAGTGGTTCGACCGCCGCCTCACGGTCAACGCGAACATCTTCTACTACGACTACTCCGACATCCAGGTGAACCTGCTGACGGTGAACAACGGCGTGCTCACCACCGCTCTGACCAACGGCGCCAAGGGCAAGGTCAAGGGCGCGGAACTTGAGATCGAGGGCCAGCCGACCGAACGCCTGCACCTGCGCGCGGCGTTATCGTTCCTGGATACCGAGTACACCGACTTCAAGAACACCAACCCCACCACCGGCGCAGTGACCGGCGACTACAGCGGCAACAGCTTCGTGCGTTCGCCGCGCAACGTGGTGTCGCTGGGGGCGGACTACACCATCCCGCTGGAAGTGGGCGGCAAGCTGGTGGCCGGCGGCGACGTGAGCTTCCGTGACAAGGAGTACTTCCTGGCCGACCGGCAGAGCAGCGCCGACGCCACCCTCAGCCAACCCCACTACACCCTGGCCAACGCACGCCTGAGCTGGTTCAGCCATGACGACAAGCTGAGCGTGACTGGCTTCGTCAACAACCTCACCGACCGCCGCTACCAGGTGCACGGCCGGCCCAACGGCACCGCCGGGCAGTACGTGATCACCTACGGTGACCCGCGCACCGTCGGGCTCAGCGTTACCAGCCGGTTCTGATCATCAAGCCATTGGGCTGCTGTGCAGCAGCCCCAATGCATCACGCTGCATAAAAGGATTACTCCATGCCCCATCCAACCGCCTTGGCCAGCGCCATCGCCCTGGCCATCGCCGGCCTTGCCGTGCCCGCATTCGCCGCCGAACCCTCCGCACGCCTCGACACCGTTGTCGTGGTCGGCACCCATCGCAGCGACGTCACCGCCCTGCAAAGCGCCGCCCCGGTCGATGTGCTGAGCGGCGAAAAACTCCAGCAAACCGGTGCCAGCGACTTGTCCGCCGCGCTCACCGCGCTGTCGCCCTCATTCAGCTTCCCACAGTCGCCGCAAGGTGCGTTTGCCGGCTCCATCGCCCAGGGCGCCTCGCTGCGCGGCCTGGCTTCGGACCAGGTCCTGGTGCTGGTCAACGGCAAACGCCGCCATACCAGCGCCAACGTCACCCGCCAGGGCCTGGTCAACGCCCGGGGCGCGGCAGCGGTGGATCTTAGCCTGATCCCGCTGTCGGCCATCGAACGGGTGGAAATCCTGCGCGATGGCGCCGCCGCTCAGTACGGCTCGGATGCCATCGCCGGGGTGATCAACATCGTACTCAAGGAGCGCGACGAAGGCGGCAACGCCGGCTACCGCTTCGGCGGCTACAAGAAAGGCGACGGCCTGCAGCGCAAACTCAGCGGCTGGAAGGGCTTTGCCCTGCCCAACGACGGCTTCCTGACCCTGGCCTTCGACGCCGGCAGCCAGGACCCCGCCAGCGATACCCGTGACGACAACCGCCTCTTCTACCCCGGCTCCACCAGCATCGACACACCGCGCGAGCAGAACAACCGCTACCGCAACTGGCGCTGGGGCTCGGGCAATGTCTCGGACCAGTACAACTTCACCGCCAATGCCGAAATGGGCTTGAGCGAGGGCCTGAGCGCCTATGGTTTCGCGACCTACGCGCACAAGAACACCGACGCCGAGAACTTCTTCGACCCACCGACCACCCTGCGCAGCAACTATGGCAGCGTAGCCCTGGCGCGCTACCCAGACGGCCGCCTGCCAGTCACCCGCTACGGCCTGGAAGACTATGCCGTCACCGGTGGCCTGCGCCTTGAAAACGACACCCTGGACAACTTCGACCTGGCACTGAACTACGGTAACAACCGCGTCGACTCCACCGACCGCAACGCCATCAATCCCAGCTGGGGCACCACCAGCCCGTCGACCATCAATACCGGCCGCCGCGAAGCAGACCAGACCAACCTGACCCTGGACTGGACCCGCGACTTCGCCAACGACTGGCTGTTCAAGCCATTGACCGTGTCCGCCGGGCTGGCCTGGCGCCAGGAAAACTACGACCTCAGCGAGGGCGATGCTGCCGGCTGGTCCAACGGGCCGCTATTCAACACGATCGACCCGATTACGGGCCGACGCATTCCTGGTTACTACTCGGGGATCACCCAGGTCGATGCGGTGTCGCTGGACCGCCGCGTGATCGGTGCCTACTTCGATGTCGAAGCCCAGCTGACCGAGAAATTCCAGGCCGGCGTGGCGGTGCGCAGCGAACATTACTCGGACTTTGGCGACACCACCAACGGCAAGCTGTCGCTGCGTTACGACTTCACCCCGCAAATTGCCGCGCGGGCCAGTGCCAGCACCGGTTACCGCGCGCCCTCGCTGGTGCAGAGCGGGTTGTCGTCGTTCAGCGTGCAGGTGGTGGAGCAGCCGCCGGGCAGTGGCAACTGGGTCGAGGTGCAGCAGCGCACCCTGCGCGCCGACAGCCCGGAAGCAGCCTTGCTGGGTGGCAAGGCACTGAAGCCGGAAGAGTCGACCAACTTCTCCGTGGGCCTGGTCTGGCAGCCACTGCCTAACGCCTCGGTCACACTCGATGCCTACCGCATCGACATCGACAACCGCATCACCCTGTCCGACCAGTTGCCCGCGTCGGTGGTCGGCCCGATCTTCGCCGGCACGCCCTACGCCAACATCCAGAGCGCGGCGTTCTACACCAACATCGCCGACACCCGCACCGACGGCTTCGAGCTGGCCGGGCATTACCAGCTGGACGTGGGCCGCTGGGGGCGTGTGGACTTCAATGGTGGCTATGCACGCAACAACACCCGCATCACCGGCCTGGGCGACGTGGGCAACATCCCCGGCAACCAGATCATCGGCCGCAACACCCAGGGCCTGATCGAAGACGGCACGCCCAAGGACAAGCTGACCCTCAGCGCCAACTGGCTGTATGACGGCTGGAGCGTCACCGTGGCCCAGCGCCGGTATGGCCAGTGGCAGAACCGCAACGCCGCCAACCCCGCCCTGGACCAGACCTTCAGCCCGCAGTGGGTAACCGACCTGGACGTGTCGTACCACTTCGACCTGGGCCTGACCTTGTCGGCGGGCGCGATCAACCTGTTCGACAGCCACCCGGACAAGCTTGAGGGCGCGCAGTTGTATGGCGTGCCGAAATACTCGATTACCAGCCCGGAGGGGGCGCAGGGGGCGTTCTACTACACCAGTGTGAGTTACGATTTCTGATCTGAAACCGAGTGGGCGGCTTCTCGGGCAAACCCGCGAAGCGCCAACGCCGATGCTGCTGACCGACTGCTGCTGCAGCAACACCGCGCTGCTTCCCCAGCACCATCCCCCTCCCTGCAGCCCTGTAATCCAGGGCCTGCGCCGCCTGGCACAGCTCTTGCGATAAGCCGTTACCCCCAGCTCTCCCAAGGCCAGCCATGCGCGTGCTCTCGTCCCTTACCTGGTTCATCTCACCCCTGGCCCTGCTCACCCTCTGGGCCGTGGTGGCCAATGCCGGACTGTTTCCGGCCAACCTGCTGATCTCGCCGCTGGACGTGTGGCGCAGCCTCACCGACCTGCTGGCCAGCGGCGAGCTGCAGGAGCACCTGGCCGGCAGCCTGTCGCGGCTGGCCCTGGGCTTTACCGGTGGCGCACTGGCCGGCCTGGCCTTTGGCGCGGCACTGGCGCTGTCGAAAACCGTGGAGGCTTACTGCGCCCCTCTGTTCCATACCCTGCGCCAGGTGCCGAGCATCGCGCTGATCCCGATGTTCGTGCTGCTGTTCGGCGTCGACGAAACCTTCAAGGTGGTCATCGTCGCCAAGACCGCGTTCTTCCCGGTGGCGCTGGCCACCTGCGAAGGCATCCGCGCGATCCCGCGCAGTCATTTCGAAGTGGCAGCGGTGTACCGCCTGCGCTGGCCCACGCTGGTAGGCCGGATTGCCCTACCCGCCGCGGTCCCGGCCATTGTCACCGGTATCCGCGTGGCCCTCACCCGTGCCTGGGTGGTGCTGGTGGCCTGCGAACTGCTGGCGGCCGACAGCGGCCTGGGGCAGATGATCGAGATGGGCCGGCAGATGCTGCGCATCGATGTAGTGATGGTCGGCGTGGTGCTGACCGGGCTGATCGGTTTCTGCCTGGATTTCACCCTGCGCCGTGTGCAGCGGCGCCTGTCTGCCTGGCAAAGCCGCTGAGGAGGATGCGATGAAACTGCAGAATGTGCGTGGCCTGGTGTTACCGCTATTGCTGCTCGGTGCCTGGGAATATGCCTCGCGCCAGGGCGCGACTGGCGCCTATGCCTTCGTACCGCTGGCACAGGTAGGTAGCGCACTGGCCGAACTGCTGGCCAGTGGCGAGTTGCTGGTCAACCTGTGGGCGAGCCTGTTGCGCACCTGCAGCGGCCTTGCCATCGGCATCGTCGGCGGTGTCGGCCTGGGGGCGCTGATGGCCCTGTCCGTGCCGGCCAACCGTCTGATCGCGCCGCTGTTCCATGCCCTGCGCCAGGTGCCGATGCTGGGCTGGATCCCGTTGATTGCCCTGTGGCTGGGTAACGGTGAAGGCGCCAAGCTGCTGATCGTCAGCCTGGCGGCGTTGTACCCGATGGTGCTGAACACCTTTGAAAGCCTGCGCCAGGTCGCCGGCCCGCACCGTGAGGCCGCGCGAGTATTGATGCTCGGCCGTTGGCAGCAACTGTGGCTGATCCTGCTGCCGGCGGCATTGCCAGGCATTGCCGCCGGCGTCTTGCAAGCCCTGGCCTTCGCCTGGGTCACCTCGGTGGGCAGCGAGTTGTTCCTGTCCGCCGGGGCTGGCCTTGGCAGCCTGATGATGAACGCCGAGGCTGCGGCGCGCATGGAGATCATCGTGGTCTGCGTGTTGTGTATCGGCCTGTGCGGCTACCTGATGTCCTGGCTGTGTTCCCTGCTTACCCGCCGCCTGCTGCGCTGGCAGCCCACCCGTTGAAAGGCCCGATCATGAACGCTATCGCCCATGCCTTACCCACCAGCGTCAGCCCTGGCGCCCTGACCATCCGCGCCCTGAGCAAGGCCTACCCGCTCAAGGGCAAGCCAGTGCCGGTACTCGAAGACATCGACCTGGACATCCGCCCCGGCGAGTTCGTCAGCATTCTCGGCGCCAGCGGCTGCGGCAAGTCGACCTTGCTGCGACTGATCGTCGGCCTTGATCAGGATTACCAGGGGCAGATCCTGCTGGACCAGCAGGCGGTGCGCGGGCCGGGCCTTGAGCGCGGCATCGTGTTCCAGGACCACCGCCTGTTCCCGTGGATGACCCTGCAGCAGAACATTGCCCTGGCCTTGAAGAACCATAGGTTACCGGTGGCTGAAAAGAGCCGGCTGGTGGCCGAGCACATCGAACTGGTGGGCCTGGGCGGTTACGAGCAGGCCTACCCGCACCAGCTGTCTGGCGGCATGGCCCAGCGCGCGGCGATTGCCCGGGCACTGGTGAACAAACCCAAGGTGCTGTTGCTGGACGAACCGCTCGGCGCACTGGATGCCTTGACCCGGGTGCGTTTGCAACAGGAGCTGCAACGCATCTGGGTGCAGGAGCGCTGCACCGTGATCATGGTGACCCATGACGTCGAAGAGGCTCTGTACCTGGGTGACCGGGTGATCGTGATGGATGCGCGGCCTGGCAGGATAAAGGAAGACATCAGCATCTCCCTGCCCCATCCACGCCGACGAGACAGCGCACGCCTGCACGATCTCAAACAGCGTCTGTTGCAAGAACTGGCCGGCGCTTGAGCTCAGCGTTACGCATCATGCCGAACAGCACCCTGTTCGAACACGTGGGCGGTGGCAAGTCACATTCAGAACAACGCAGGTTCTGGATCAATCATCCTCGGATGTGCGATGGAGATCTCATTGTGCTGCCCACGACTTACCGTTGATCAACCAACCCAACCTGCCCCGCATCGTCAACATGGGGAATCAGCGCACTGGCCTCCAGGTCGCGCATCAGTTCAGTCAGCATCTGCCGCTGGTTCTCGGTGATCGGCGGCGGCACATACCAGGCGCCCACGCTCATGCCCTCACGCTTGTAGCTGAAGGTGCGCAGCAGCTCGCCGTCCTTGTAGACCTTGCCGGTCAGGTTGTGCACGTAGCTGTAGGGCATCGGGAACGTCAGCAGCGTCAGGGCGTTGAGCGCGACCAGAAAACCAGCCCCTTCGCCTGGTGGTTGGCTGATGACCAGGGCGTAACCCTTGCGCGGCAGTCCGTGATCGACGAAAGAGAATGCGCCGGACGACCTGACTGCGCTGGTCAGTTCGTCACGCTCCTGGACGTCGAAGCGGGTGTAGCCATCCGGCAGCACCAACAGGCTCATCGGCACGTAGGGCTTTTGCGCGTGATAGCCCAGCGGCTTCATCGACGGGTTACAGCCACCGAGCAATACCAGCCCGGCCGCCATCAGCGCCACCTTGACCAGGTTGTTCATCGCTGCGCCTCCAGCGGCTTGCTGACCAGGTTGGCGGCCTGCATGTCACGGGCGAAAGCGCGGGCGACACGACGGATGTTTTCCTCGCGCTCAGGAATACCGAGGTCGAGCAGCCAGGCGTACTTGGCCATGTAGTTCTCATAGTGATAGCGCTTCAGCACCTTGCCATCACGCATCACGGTGAAGTCGGCCTTGGTGTCCAGGTCACTCTGCAAGGGCAACAGAAACAGAGTGGCGGCACTGAGGAACAGCAACGGTGCAGGCGCAACCTTGCGCTGGGCATCCAGCTTGACCATCACCTGGGTCTGCCCTTCGCCTGCGGCACCGTTCTCGACCTTGCTGAACACGCCGCTCTCGCGCAGGTAATTGCGTAGCTCGGTGCCGTGCTCGAGCGAATCGACCATTACCGCGATCGGCGGCAGGTAATCCTGGCCTGCCTCGATGCGCGGATCGGGCATGGTCTGGGTACCTGCGCAGCCGGCCAGCAGCAGGCTGGCGCTGAGGAACAGAATCTTTTTCATTGCGGGTTTTCCTGGGTACGGGTCACTTCGCCGGCTGGGCGGCTTGGGGCAGTGGCATGACGAAGGGGAATGCCGGCGCCATGTTCAAGTTCAGGGCCTGCAGGGGCGGCAACCCGGGGGTGTAGCGCCGGGCGATCACTTCATCGCGCGGCTGTTGGTCGCCATGGAAGAACAGGCACGCGGAAAGCCCGAGGCAACGCGAACGGAATTCGCCGATGTAGTACGCCTTGCCTGCTTCCAGGTGCATAGGCACAAGAAACTGTTCCCGTGCCCGGATGGAGCTGTAGCCACCGTTGTAGCCGTTCCAGAAGAACTGGAAGTCATAGAACTCGTAGTCGCCAGGCTTGAGGGGCATGACGAACACGCTGGCCTCGCCGGGCAACGCCTGCTTGTCGGGGCCGCGCACCTCTTCGATGTCCTTCGGGGTGTGGGCCACCTCGGCGAAACCCCACCATGCCGCCGCGCCGTCCTGCGCGCCACGTTTGCGCAGGAGGATGCGTTGGTTGGTGTAGGCACTATCGCGGCCAAGGGGGCCGATGCTGCCTACCAGGTACGTTACTGGACCACCGGCGGCAGGTTGCAGGGCCTCGCTGACCAGGGCGGGGGATTTGGCGGCGCAGCCGGTGAGTAGGGCAAGCGGTAACAGACGTGCGAACGCACGGAGCAATCCAGGCATGAAAAATCCTTGGGGCGGGTCTCGATCCATCGGCAGCTGCAATCAGCAAGCACCTCAGCTGCGGGGGCGCAATGATATAGCGCGGCAAGGGATCAGGCGAGCAGGAATACGGCCTTTTGCCACCACCCTTGCGCAGGCACTATTGCCCTCCCTCAATCCGAGCAACGACAACGCATTGAGCCGAGCGCCCCATTGGTCAGGCGGTCATGGCGGATCGCCTTCAGGGGGCTATCGTTGCTTGTCTGGGCGACCACGACCGACGAGGGCGGTGCCATGAATACCAGTGATCTACTCGAACAGCTGCTGCGGGCCGGACAAGCTTCGCAGATGCAACAAGGGAGCGGCGGCAGGTCATCGCAAGACAGCCTGGGTGACTTGGGTGGTTTGCTTGGCGGCCTGCTTGGCGGTGGCGGTACAACGGCTGGTGGTGGTGGCCTTGGTGGTTTGCTGGGCGGTCTGTTGGGCGGCGGTGGCAGCAACACTGGCGGCTCTCCCCAGGGGCGTTCCGCGGGCGGCGTCAACTACGCGGCCCTGGCGTCGCTGGGAATGATGGCATTCAAGGCCTATCAAAGCTGGCAGCGCAGCCAGGCGGCAGCCCCACAGCAGGCGGTCCGCACGGTGGATCAACTGTCCGGCCCCGAGGCCGAGGATCACAGCCATGCGATCCTGCGCGCGCTGATTGCGGCGGCCAAGGCCGATGGGCGCATCGACCAGCAGGAAGAACAGTTGATCTACGCCGAAATCAAACGCCAGACCAGCGACCCGCAACTGCAGCAATGGCTGGATGAAGAAGTCAGCAAGCCACTCGATGCTGCCGAGGTGGCGCAGTCGGCGCGGGACCCGGCCATGGCCGCGGAAATGTACCTGGCCAGCGTGATGCTGGTGGATGACCAGCAGGAAGCAGAGCGGGCCTACCTGGATGAGCTGGCCGGCGCACTGCAACTCGATCCGGCATTGCAGGTGCATCTGGAGCAGCAGGCCAAGGGCGCCGCCTGACTTGGATGCGATGCCTGCGCTCGCCATTGATCCGCGGCCAGAGTGGGCAAGGCTTTCGCGACGACAGCCTTGGGGCGATCGCTACCATCTGCGAGTGATCGCTTACGACTCAAAATACTCGCCCCAACCTGTCGGACCGGCCATCCGTTCCCAGACTCAAGTAGAGGAATGCCATGCTCAATGAAACAAACGATAACCGCACTGTCTACCAAGCAGCCTGCCATTGTGGGACGGTGCAATTCTCATTGCGCTTGACCGACGGCACGCGTACAGCGCGTAGGTGCAACTGCTCTCTGTGCCGTATGCGTGGTGCCGTGGCGGTATCAGCTAACCTGGGCGACATCACTGTTACCAAAGGGGAAGAGGCGCTGACTCTTTATCAGTTCAACACACGCGAAGCAAAGCACTACTTCTGCTCGAAGTGTGGCATCTACACCTTCCACCAGCGCCGTTCTGCGCCCAATCAGTACGGAGTTAATGTGGCCTGCATTGAGGGCATGAGCCCATTTGACTTCCCAGAGGTGCCTGTCTGTGAAGGTCGGACTCATCCTAAAGACCGTGTAGTCGGGGGCTCCGAGGTTGCAGGATGGGTGCGATATGAAAGCACCGCAGAGTGACTGCACAGCCTGCCTGGCGACAGCGCTGCGAGAGCGGGTGGCTCTCGCTGCAAAGAGCGCATCCACTGTGCACGCCACTGGTTCACCAGTATGAGCCATGAAGTCTAAAGGAAGCCAATTCGAAGTTGAGACCGAGGCTATGGCCTCATCACCTGCAACGTCAATTCATATCCAGACGCCATTCACCGCAGTTCGCTCCCCGCCTTCATGGCCGGTGTTCAAAACGCCTCGCGGCTCGATCATCATCAGTTTCGTTTCCGCCTGCGCCGCCGCTCTGTGCTCCACACCACGCGGCACGACATACAGCTCACCCGGCTGCACATACACGCTGCCCTCTGGCAGATCGATACGCAAGGTGCCTTCAAGCACCAGGAACGCTTTCAGTCCAGGCGCCGCAGCGTGACAAAACGGTATGGGCTGGTGCCGTAAAGGGCTCGAAAGTCCCGTGACTATGGTCGTTATCTGTGAAACACCACACTAGAACCTCAGCGGCCGTGTGCTATGTTTCTGACTCCACTCATTATTCCCCGCCCCTAAGCGCTTTGGTGCCACGACTCATGCAGTTCGTAAAATATCACGCGGCTGGCAATGACTATCTCGTCTACCACGACAATACCCCCTTCGAATGCTGTAACCGGGCTATTTCGGTGATATGCGACCGGCATAGAGGACTGGGCAGTGACGGCATCCTGGTTCCTGTCGTCCAGCCAGGCAAGATGCTCTCAGTGCAGATTTTCAACACCGATGGCTCCGAGGCGGAAAAGAGTGGCAATGGCTTGCGAATCCTGTGTCGCTACCTTTGGGATCAGGGCATCGTTTCGCACGAACCGTTCGAGTTGATCACCAAAGGGGGTAAGGTTTATTGCCAGGTACTCGACTCCGGCCGACGCATTTCCATCGCCATGGGCATGGCGACATTCCCCGAGACCGAACGACACTCAATGGAAGTCGATGGCATGCGCCTGCAGCTGAACCTTGTGTCGATGGGCAATCCCCATTGCGTAGTGTTTGTCGATCAGACGACTGAGGCACTTGCACGCAAGCTCGGGCCAACCATTGAGCGGTTGTCTCTGTTCCCAAACAGAACCAATGTTCAATTCGTGCAGGTTGTCGATCGCCGAAACCTGATGGTGCAGATCTGGGAGCGTGGCGTGGGCTACACCCTATCTTCAGGCACCAGCAGCTGTGCCGCTGCGGCAGTCTCACGACGACTTGGGTTCGTTGAGGATCAGGTGACAGTGCACATGCCTGGCGGTCAAATCACCATCGAACTTGATGAGGAGAACAACGTACTCATGCAGGGCCCGGTGTGCAAAGTCGGGCGGTACTGGTTGGATCAGGAATGTCTGAGCCAGATCGGCTGAATACGCTTGCCCTCAGACGATCCACCGTGGATCATCTGGTCATTGTGTCACCGCCCCTTCCATTGGGAGCGCAATTCGTTGAGCGTCAGCTTGGAGTACGATTGCAGCCAGGTGGTGCGCATACGCGCATGAGTAGAAAGCCAGCTCGAATCTATTCGCTTACGACCCAAGCGGGCTATCCCCCTATGGGACGCCCTCGGCCAATAGCGGATATTTGAGGCATCGCCTCAGATCGAGCGCTGGTTCACGCGGGCAGAGAGTTGCTCGGCGTTTTCCTTGCGTTCCGAATAGCGATCCACCAAGAACGCCTGGCGGTCGCGCAACAGAACGGTGAACTTCACCAGCTCCTCCATGACGTCCACCACACGATCGTAGTACGGCGAGGGTTTCATCCGCCCGGCGTCATCAAACTCAAGGTAGGCTTTGGGCAGCGAAGACTGGTTGGGAATGGTGAACATGCGCATCCAGCGGCCAAGCACGCGCAACTGGTTGACCACGTTGAATGACTGCGAGCCGCCACACACCTGCATGACCGCCAGAGTCTTGCCTTGAGTGGGGCGAACCGCACCCAGTGCCAGAGGAATCCAGTCGATCTGCGCCTTGAACACTGCTGACATTGCACCGTGGCGCTCTGGCGAGCACCAGACCTGGCCTTCCGACCACTGCACCAGATCACGCAGCTCCTGCACCTTGGGGTGCTCGACAGGCACATCGTCAGGTAGCGGCAGGCCCGACGGATTGAAGACCCTGGTCTCGGCACCGAAGTGCTCCAGCAGGCGTGCAGCTTCTTCCACCAGCAGGCGACTGAAGGAACGTTCGCGGGTCGATCCATACAGCAACAGGATGCGCGGTTTGTGCTCGCTGGAGCGGGTTGCCGCTGGCGGTAGATCGAACAGCGAGAGATCGAGATTAGGCAGTTGCTCGGACATGTTTCCTCCTGCTCAAAGCGTAGCGATGCGATCCAGCTCGTTTTTGAGCTGCTCACGGTCCAGATTTTCGAATGGCAGGGCGAAGAAGGCCTGGCAGCGAGACTGGATCCGGGCCAGCGTGGCGCGGAATGCAGCATCGACCGACGCTTCGTCAGCCACGACAGCGGACGGATCCTCCAGCCCCCAGTGCGTCTTCAGCGCAGGGCCGAAATACACCGGGCAGGCTTCGCCGGCAGCGTTGTCGCAAACGGTGATGACGATGTCAGGAGGGCAGCTCTCGAAAGCGTCATTGCCCTTGCTGCTCAGCCCCTCGATCGAGATGCCGGCATGCTGCAAGGTGGTCAGGCTGCGAGGCAACACTTGGCCTTTCGGGAAACTGCCGGAACTGACGGCTTCAAATCCGTGAGGCGCCAGGTGATTGAACATGGCCTCGGAAAGGATGCTGCGGCAGCTGTTGGCCGTACACATGAATAGGACTCGCATGAAAGCTCCTGCGCTTCGTGGCGGGTTTCAGAGGCTGAGGCGCAATGCCAGAGCCGAAAGGGTGATCAGTAGAACTGGCAGCGTCAGCAGGATGCCGACTTTGAAGTAGTAACCCCAGGTGATGCGCATGCCTTTGCGCTCCAGCACGTGCAGCCAGAGCAGCGTGGCGAGGCTGCCGATGGGGGTGATTTTCGGGCCGAGGTCGCAGCCGATGATGTTGGCGTAGATCATCGCCTCGCGTACCAGCCCTTGCGCCTCGCTGGCCTGGATCGACAAAGCGCCGATCAGCACGCTGGGCATGTTGTTCATGACCGAGGACAGCAATGCAGCGATCAGCCCGGTGCCGATGGCGGCACTCCACAGCCCTTGCTGCGCAAGGCGGTCGAACAGGTGGGTGAGCATGTCGGTAAGGCCGGCGTTCTTCAGCCCGTATACCACCAGGTACATACCGAGGGAAAAGATCACCACCTGCCAGGGTGCCTCGCGCAGCACACGACGGGTCGAGATGCGGTGGCCACGGGCGGCGACGGCAAACAGGATCGCTGCACAAGTTGCTGCTACCGCACTGATCGGGATACCCAGTGGTTCCAGTGCGAACAAGCCGATCAGCAACACCAGCAACACCCAGCCACCAACCTTGAAGGTTGCGCGGTCATGGATTGCCTCGTTTGGCATCTTCAGGGCCGCGACCGCGTACTGTCTCGGAATATCACGGCGGAAGAACAGGAACAGCACCAGCAGGGTTGCCGACACGCTGGCGAAATTCACTGGCACCATCACCGAAGCGTATTCGCTGAAGCCCAACCTGAAGTAGTCGGCCGAGACGATGTTCACCAGATTGGAGACCACCAATGGCAGGCTCGCCGTGTCGGCGATGAAGCCGGCGGCCATGACGAAGGCCAGTGTCGCGGCGGGCGAGAAACGCAGCGCGAGCAGCATCGACATGACGATAGGTGTGAGGATCAGCGCCGCACCATCGTTGGCAAACAGCGCCGACATGGCGGCGCCGAGCAGCACACAGAAGGCGAACAGGCGATAGCCGCTGCCGTTTGCCCAGCGCGCCACGTGTAGCGCGGCCCACTCGAAGAAACCGGCCTCATCCAGCAGCAGGCTGATGATGATGACGGCGATGAAGGTGACGGTGGCGTTCCAGACGATGGCCCACACCGTCGGGATGTCGTGCAGCGAAACGGCGCCTGCCGCCAGGGCGATGAGGGCACCGAGCGCTGCGCTCCAGCCAACGCCAAGCCCCTTCGGCTGCCAGATGACCAGGATGAGGGTGAAAACGAAGACTGCAATCGCTACCAGCATGATGACCTCGTACAGTGATGATCAGCAGCAGGCAGCGTCACGAACGGGGCGACCATCCATGTTCTGCAGGCGCAGGGTGTTTTCTGCCAACCATTGCGTGTTGGCCTGCAGTGTCGCCTGCAAGATCTCGTGTACCCAGGCGGGCAGATCCGGGTTGAGGCGGTAATACACCCATTGCCCTTGGCGGCGGTCCAGCAGCATGCCACTGCTGCGCAGCTGCGCCAGGTGGCGACTGATCTTCGGCTGGCTGTCGTTCAGCGCGCACATCAGCTCGCAGACACACAGCTCACCGAGACTGGCGATCAGCAGGCTGGCGCGAGCACGAGTTTCGTCAGACAGGCTCTTGAACACATCGGGCGGGGTTATCATGGCTGCACCAATACATATGGAAATACGAATATACGGATTTCCACATGTATATTGCAAGCGCGTTCAGGCGCGCCAGGGGTGGTCAGTTTTCGCGGTACAACAATCGATCAGGCTGATGATTACTATCGAGCGCCCCGCCTGTCGGCTCGGCAAAATCGTCTCTTATAATCGCCAACCATTTTTCCCGCTCCCCGGTCCGCCCCAGGCGGCATCCCCCATGGAATCCAACACCATGTCCAGCGTCACTCCGCCGTCTCACGGCCGTCCCGAACACAGTCAACAAAGCGTCAGCCAACAGTGGCTGGCGATTCTCTCGGTCGCCGTGGGCGCCTTCGCCCTGGTCACCAGTGAGTTTCTCCCGGTGGGCGTACTCAACGATGTCGCCAGCGACCTGGGCATCAGCGCCGGGCAGGCCGGCCTGATGGTCACCCTGCCCGGCATCATGGCCGCCCTCGCCGCGCCCTTGCTGTCGGTGGGCATCGGCGCCCTGGACCGTCGCTACCTGCTGATCGGCCTGACGATGATCATGATCCTCGCCAACGCCGTCGTGGCCTACGCCAGCGACTTCAGCCTGCTGCTGTTCGGCCGCGTGCTGCTGGGCATCAGCATCGGCGGTTTCTGGGCCACCGCCATTGCCCTCAGTGGCCGGCTGGCACCCAAGGGCGTGGGCGTGGCCCAGGCCACCTCGATCATCATGGTCGGCGTGACCCTGGCCACCGTGCTGGGCGTGCCGGTCGGCACCTGGCTGAGTGGCCTGATGGGCTGGCGCATGACCTTCCTGGCCACCGCGCTGGTAGGCGTGCCGGTGCTGCTGGCGCAGGTCTTCCTGCTGCCACGGCTCACCCCCGACAAAGCCATTCGCATCAGCGACCTGCCGGCGCTGTTCGTCAATCCGCAAGCGCGGGTCGGGTTGATCGCGGTATTGCTGATCGGCCTGGCGCATTTTGCCGCCTATACCTATGTCGCACCGTTCTTCAAGCAGAGCGCCGGTTTCGATGGGCCGACCATTGGTTCGCTGCTGTTGCTGTATGGCGTGGCCGGGGTGATCGGCAACATCTTCGCCGGTTTCGCCGCCAACCGCAGCGTGCGCCACACCTTGTTGCTGGTCGCCCTGATGATCGGTATCAGCACCGCTCTGTTCCCCTACTTCGCCACCGGCATGACCGGCGCCGCGATGCTGATCGCGCTGTGGGGCTTCGCCTTCGGCGCCTTCCCCGCCTGCGCCAGTATCTGGATGTTCGTGGTGGCGCCCAAGGATGTCGAACGCGGCATGCCGCTGTTCGTCGCCATGTTCCAGGTGATCATCGCCTTGGGCTCGTTCTTCGGCGGGCGCATTGTCGACCAGCTCGGTACCGCGGTGCTGTTGAGCCTGGCCACGGCCCTGGTGGGCTGCGGTTTTGTCGCGGTACTGGTGCTCGGACGCAACGTCTCCAATCGGATGGCGGCGCAGCCTTGCTGACCGATCGCGGTAGATGACACTGGGCAGCAGCTGGCCTCAGGAGGACACGAGCGGCAAGGCGAACACCTCGATGTGCGGTATGGTTGCACGATCGCTACGGCGTTGCCGATCAACGCCGCGCCCTTCCGGAGACCAGCATGCTGCGTGTTTTTGAACGATGGCTCGACCCCTTCCCCCCTGACGAAATACCACCGCCACCGCTAGGCCTGCTGCGCTTCTTGTGGGCCTGCACGCAGGGCGCGCGCGGTTACATCCTGGCCCTCGCGCTGTTCAGTGCCGGCGTGTCGATCTATGAAGCCTGGCTGTTTTCCTTCCTCGGCCAGGTGGTCGACCTGCTTCCCGCCTGGCAGGCAGGCGGCGCAAGTGAACAGGAAAGCCGCGTGCTCTGGAGCATCGGCAGCGTGCTGCTGGGCAGTATCGTGCTGGTGGCCCTGCGCACCCTGATGCAGCACCAGGTGCTGGCGATCAACCTGCCGCTGCGCCTGCGCTGGGATTTCCATCGGCTGATGCTGCGCCAGAGCCTGTCGTTCTTCTCCGACGAGTTTTCCGGCCGGGTCACCACCAAGGTGATGCAGACCGCGCTGGCCGTGCGCGAGGTGCTGTTCACCCTGATCGAGGTCCTGCCCGGCATCGGCGTGTACTTCATCGCCATCATCGCCCTGGCCGGCGGTTTCGCCCTGCAGCTGATGCTGCCGTTCCTGGCCTGGGGCGCCCTGTTCGGGCTGGCCATGCTGTACTTCGTGCCGCGCCTGGGCAAGGTCGGCCAGGAGCAGGCCCATGCGCGGTCATCGATGACCGGGCGCATCTCCGATGCCTACACCAACATCACCACGGTGAAACTGTTCTCCCACTCCAAACGCGAAGCGCACTTTGCGCGGGCGGCGATGGAAGACTTCAAGCTCACCGGTTTTCGTCAAATGCGCCTGGTCAGCCAGTTCGAGATCGTCAACCAGGCGCTGGTGGTCGGCTTGATCCTGGGCGCTGGCGGCTATGCCCTGTGGCTCTGGCACCAGGGCCAGGTCGGCGCGGGCGCCGTGGCGGCGGTCACGGCCATGGCCCTGCGGATCAACGGCATGTCGCACTGGATCATGTGGCAGATGACCTCCCTGTTCGAAAACATCGGCACCGTGCAGGACGGCATGGCCACCCTGACCCGCGGCCCCAAGGTGCAGGATGCGCCCGACGCCGGCACGCTGGTGACCCGTGGTGGCGCGGTGACCTTCGACAAGGTGAGTTTCAACTACAACGGCGAACGCCAGGTGCTCGATGACCTGAGCCTGCACATCCGCCCCGGCGAAAAAGTCGGCCTGGTGGGCCGCTCCGGCGCCGGCAAGTCCACGCTGATCAACCTGCTGCTGCGCTTCTACGACGTCAACGACGGCGAGATCCGCATCGACGGGCAGAACATCGCCCAGGTCACCCAGGACAGCCTGCGCAGCGCCATCGGCATGGTCACCCAGGACACGTCGTTGCTGCACCGCTCCATCCGCGACAACATCGCCTATGGCCGCCCCGAAGCGACCGATGCGCAGATCCGCAGCGCCGCGGCCAACGCCCAGGCCGATGGTTTCATCAGCCAGCTGAGCGATCGGCAAGGCCACAGCGGTTACGACACCCTGGTGGGCGAGCGTGGCATCAAGCTGTCCGGTGGCCAGCGCCAGCGCATTGCCATTGCCCGGGTGATGCTCAAGAACGCGCCGATCCTGTTGCTCGACGAAGCCACCAGCGCCCTGGACTCGGAGGTCGAAGTCGCGATCCAGGAAAGCCTCGACGACATGATGCAGGGCAAGACCGTCATCGCCATCGCCCACCGCTTGTCCACGATCGCCGCCATGGACCGGCTCATCGTCATGGACGAAGGAAGCATCATCGAACAAGGCAGCCATGCCGAACTGCTCGAAAGGAACGGCACCTATGCACGGCTGTGGCGGCATCAAAGCGGTGGGTTCCTGGGGGAGGACCAGGGGCTGGCGGAGGCTGTGGAGTAGCGTAAAGCAGGGAAACGTCGTGAAAGTCGCGGCTCGGAAAATACCGCCCCCTGCCCTCTAGTCGCCGGCAAGCTGCCCACCCAGCCAGTCGATGAACGCCCGCACCGGCGGTCGTTCGAGCTTCTCCCTGCGGGCGACCACGTAGTAGGCGAAGCGCGATGGCCAGGGACGGTCCAAAGCCACCACCAGTCGACCCTCGCGCAGGTCTTCCTCGGCATGCTGCGCCTGCACCAGCGCGATGCCCTGGCCACCGACGGCCGCACGCAACAGCAGCAAGTCCTCGTCGAAGCTCGGCCCGCGCCGGCTGCGGCTGTCCGGCACCACGCCGTGGGCCTGCAACCACAGCGCCCAGTCGGCGCGCTCGGCCTCCTGCAGCAGCGGGTATTGCAGGCAGTCCTGCGGCTCGCGCAGCAGCGGCCCGCCGGCGAGCAGGGCCGGGCTGCAGACGGGCAGCAGCACCGGTGCCAGGAAGGGGATCGATTCAAGCCCCGGATAGTCGCCCAAGCCATGGCGCAATGCGATATCAACACGCCCGCGCTGCAGGTCGACCAGTTGCGCGGTAGCCTCCACGCGCACCTCGATATGCGGATGCAGCGCATTGAAAGCGGCCAGGCGCGGCACCAGCCAGCTGGAGGCGAACGAGGGCTGGGTACTGATGGTCAAGGTGCTGGCGCCCACCAACGCGTCCAGGTCCAGCAGCGCGTTCTCGATCTCGCCGAAGCCACGCAAGAGGCCCGGGTACAGCGCCGCTCCCGCCTCGGTGAGCTGCACACCATGGCGGCTGCGGGTCAGCAAGCTGACGCCAAGGCGGTCCTCCAGCTGGCGGATCTGCTGGCTGATCGCCCCAGGCGTCACCCCCATGCGCTCGGCCGCAGCCTTGAGGCTGCCCAGGCGAGTGGTTTCGGTAAAAGCACGCAAGGCGAGCAATGGCAGGACAGCGCCCATAGGGATTCCTTAGTTTAGAAAATCTAATCCTGGTGACAGAAGCTATCGTTTTAAATGTGCATACAGCATGCATAGGATAGCGCTCAGGCCAAACAACTTACGTTAGTTTCCCTGAGGTTATCCAGCATGCAAGCCCCCTCCCTTGTTCTCTACACTGACAGTTCCCCCAACGGCTTCAAAATCACCATCGCACTGGAAGAGATGGGCCTGCCCTATCGCCTGGAGCATGTCCGCATCGAGCACGGCGCGCACATGCAACCAGACTTTCTCGCGCTCAACCCGGCAGGCCGCATACCGGTGCTGGTCGACCGTGATGCCGACATCGTGCTGTTCGAGTCCGCCGCCATCCTGCTTTACCTGGCTCAGCTCAGCGGCCAGTTGCTCGATCAGGCAGCGCAGCCCCGCTGGGCCGCGATCACCTGGCTGATGTACCACAGCGCCAGCATGGGGCCCCTGCTCGGCCAGCGCGTGCACTTCGAGTGCTTCGAGACCGTGCCCAACCCGGCGGCGCTGCAGCGCTACCGCAGCCTGACCGAAAGCACCTACGAAACGCTCGACCAGCACCTGGCCAGCCGCTCGTGGCTGGCTGGGGACGCTTATTCGATTGCCGACATCGCCACCTTCGCCTGGCTGCATATCGCAGCCCTGGTGGGCTTTGATTTCAGCGCCCACCGCCACCTGACGCGCTGGTACCGGCAGGTCGAACGACGCCCGGCCGTGCAACGCGGTATCCGCCTACCCGCCCCGGCCACCGGCCCGTGAACACGCTGACCCAAGGAGCAGTCATGAACACCACCCCGAACACCTGTGGCGCCAACGCCGACGCCTTCCGCGAGCATCCTGGCTACCGGCGCATGTTCGCCCCCGACACGCTGACGCTGGGCATCTTCATGCCACTGCGCTTCTATGACGGCGATATGCGCGTGCTGTCCGGCCAGGCGCGCCTGGTCAGCAAGATCGACCAGTTGGGCTTCGCAGCGGTCTGGGTGCGTGACGTACCGTTGTTCGACCCGCACTTTGGCGATGCCGGGCAGGTCTTCGACCCATTTGCCTACCTCGCCTATCTGGCCGCCCATACCGAACGCATCGCCCTGGTGACCGGCAGTAGCGTCTTCCCCCTGCGCCACCCCATCGACCTGGCCAAGGCCGCGGCCACCCTCGACAACCTGTCGGGCGGGCGCCTGGTGCTGGGCATCGCTTCGGGGGACCGGCCCGTGGAGTTCCCGGCCTACGGTCTGGACCACGATAGCCGTGGCGAGCGCTTTGCCCAGGGCGTGGACTACTTCCGTCGGCTGCTGGCCCAGCAACCTGGGCCGATCGACTCACCGCTGGGGCAACTGCACGGCGCCCGCCTGCTGCCCGCGCCTGTCTGCGGGCGCATCCCGTTGGTGATGACCGGCTCTTCGCGGCAAAGCCTGCAGTGGCTCGGCGAGCATGCCGACGGCTGGCTCACCTACCCGCACGCCACCCACGACAGGCACGGGCCGCTGCGCCTGGCGGCAAAAGTCCGCGCCTGGCGCGAAGCGATACCGGGTGGTGGTTTCCGCCCACACATGACCAATGAATGGATCGACCTGGACGAAGACCCGCACTTTCCCCGAACGCCCCTGCAGGGCGGTTATGTGCTGCGCACAGGGCGCCATGGGCTGGTCGAACTGCTGGAGGAATGGCGCGAGGCCGGGGTGAACCACGCCGCGCTGGGATTGCAGATGGCCAGGCGTCCGGCGCAGGAGATCATCCAGGAGCTGGCCGAGGAGGTGTTGCCGTTGTTTCCGACGCTGCCAGGGCCGCAGCCTCATTCACAAAGCTGGTAGCACCAGGCAGCCGCAGAGCCTGTCCATCGCGGTATGTCGGGTGGCCCCAGCCATGGGCGCCACCCGACCTGCCCGACGTGGATCAGAATGCGTAGACCAACGTTGCCGTGGCACTGCGCGGGGTGCCGTACCACCCGCGCCCACCGATCGCCGAGTAGTACTTCTCATCCAGCACGTTGTTGAGGTTCAAGGCGACGCTGGTCTGCGGCGTGAACGCGTACTGCGCCATCAGGTCGACCACACTGTAGGCGCCCTGGGTGAACGTCTCCTTGTTCGGGCCGGCGTTCTTCTTGTACTCCATGCCCTGCCAGCGCACGCCGCCGCCAATCTTCAACTGTGGCAAGGACTGCAGTTGGTAACTGGTGAACAGCTTGAAGGTATCGCGCGGCACCTCAGTGAGCAGGCGCTTGCCATCGGAATCTTCGGCCTGGGCGTAGGTGTAGCTGGCGGAAACCTGCCAGTCAGGCAGGATCTGCCCCGCCATCTCCATCTCGAAACCACGGGTCTTGGTGCCGGATTCGGCGCGGTAGGCCTGGTCGCCGTTCGGTGCCAGCTTGTCGCCGTCAGCCACGGCCAGGTTGTCCTGCTGCACCTCGAAGACACTGAAGGCAGTGGTCAGGCGCTTGTCCCAGAACTCGCTCTTGATACCCAACTCGTAGTTCACACCCTCCAGCGGCTCGATGTAGCCGCCACTGGCATCCTGCCTGCTCTGCGGCTTGAAGATCGCGGTATAGCTGGCGTAGGCCGACCAGTTCTCGGCGAAGTCGTAGACCAGCCCCACGTAAGGCGTGACAACCCCGGTTTCGCTGCGCGAAGTGCGCTTGGTCTTGCCGGTCGCCAGGGTGGTGGCGCTTTCGTCGCGCTTCCAGTCGATCACCCGCGCGCCGGTAATCAACGACAGATCATCGGCCAGGCTCCAGCGTACCGAGGCCACCAGGCCATCCTGGGTTTCATCCAGCGCATCTTCCGAAGACTTGGTGTGGATGGCATCCGGGATCGCCAGCGAACCGTCCCAGGTATGGATGTTGTCAATGGACTGGATCGTCCACAACGGATAACCGTTGTTGCGGTAGTAGGCCCGGTAGTGGCTGGCGCCGAGGTACGCTTGATGCTCGCGGGAAAGCAGCTCGAACGGGCCGCTGGCGGACAGGTCGAACGACGTCTGCCGGGGCTCGCCCGCCCAACGCCCGGTCCAGGTACTGATACCGCTGCCATCGGGCTTGACGCTACCGGCGGCGGCAGTGGCGAAGGTGTCGTCATAGCTGCGGCGACTGTGCTCGGCATTCAGTTTCAACTGCCAGCCGTTGTCCAGCTGGTGTTCCAGCGTGGTGAACAGCGTTTTCGTGCGGCGCTTGTGGTAGCTCCAGTCCGAAGCCGAGTTGAACGAACGCGACGGATTGAAATGGCTGCCATCGGAGTTGTACATCGGGAAGCCGTGGTTGCCCGCGCCGTCGTTGTCCATCTCCTGGTACTCGGCGCCCACGGTCAGCATCGTGTTGTCGGTGACGTCCCACTCCACCACGCCGTAGGCGACCTGGCGCTCCAGCGACTGCCGGTCGATATGACTCTGGCTGTCGGTGGTCGAGGCAACGAAGCGTCCACGCACATGGCCGCTCTCCGACAGCTTGCCGGACAGGTCCAGTTCGGTGCGGTAGCTGTCCCAGGAGCCGGCCTTGAGGGTCAACTTGCGCTGCGTCTCGAGGGTCGGCTTCTTGCGCACCAGGTTGATGGTGGCACCGGGATCGCCAGTCCCCGACATCAGGCCTGTGGCGCCGCGCACCACCTCGACCCGGTCGTACGACACCATGTCGGCCAGGTCGTCGCGAAAGCCGAAGGTATCGGGGCGGTTGACGCCATCGACCTGGATGCTGCCGACCTGGAAGCCGCGCACATAGATATGGTTGGCGTCGCTACCGGCCGGCCCCATGCTGTCGACGACCACGCCCGGCGTCTGCTCGAGCACCTGAGTGACGTCTGTCAGGTTCTGGTCCTCGATCTGCTGACGGGTCACCACACTGACCGACTGCGGTGTCTCGCGTGCCGACAGGCGCAGGCCGGTCGCGGTGCTGGCAGAACCTGTGGTGTAGCTGCCGGTGCCTTCGGTGGTGCTGCCCAGGCCCAGGGCGTCGACGCTGGTCGCGCCAAGCTCGACGGCGCCGTCGTTGTACACCTTGCTCAGCACATAGCGCTTGTCGCCCACCTGCTGCACGCGCAGCCCCGATCCCTGCAGCAACGCGGAGAAACCTTGCTCCAGCTCGAAGCTGCCGTGCAGCCCCGAGGAGTGCAGCCCGCTGGTTTCGTCATTGCTGAAACTGATGGTCACGCCGCTGGCGGCGGCGAACTGGCTGATCGCGGAAGCCAGGCTGCCGGCCGGGATATCGTAGCGCTGCGCGGCGGCCCAGGCGGTCGAGGTCGCCAGCGCGGCGCCGCAAAGGCTCAGTGCGAGGGTCGCCTGGCGAATACTGCAGGCTAGCGAGGTACGGCGTGCGGACATGAAAAAGGGTTCCTGTTTCGGGTTGGCTTGGGCACGCTTGATGCGCGCGCCCTCAAGAGCCGAAGCAGCGAAGGAAATCTGCTACCCCAAATGCGAAAAATTCTCGAATGTTTGATAGCGGATGAGATTTCACCCACTCTTCTCGGTTCGGGCCTCCACGATTGTGGGCCCCTACCCCTTGCCGATTGGCTCCAGGCGCACCCAGTAGCGCGTCATGCGCCGTGCGCGAACCGGCAACGCGTCTTCCAGGCTGGCCAGGGCGACGTCGGTGTCGTCCAGGTTGAATGCGCCAGACAGGCGCAAGCCCGCGACCTCACCGGCGCAGCCGAGATAACCGGGGCGGTAGCGCGCCAGCTCATAGACCACCTCGTCCAAGCGCCAGTCAACGCTGACCAGCATGCCCTCGGCCCAGGCCTGGCCACCGGGGGCCAAGGGTTGCAGGGGGCCGATGTGGTCGGCGGCAAAACTCAGGCTGTACCCGCTGTCGATACGTACCACCTGCGACGCCCGGCTGGGCCGCACCTCCACGGCATGGGCGGCCACCGCCACATGGCTCACGTCGTTGTCCTGACGCACGCTGAAGCGGGTACCCAGGGCCAGGATGTCGCCTGCCACGGTGCGCACGCTGAGTGGCCGCGCATCCTTGGCGGTTTCCACCAGGATCTCGCCGCGCTGCAGCTGGATCAGGCGTTGGCCCGCGTCGTAGCGAACATCGACACGGCTGTCGGTGTTGAGGTCCAGGCGTGTGCCATCAGCCAGGGTCAGTCGGCGGCGCTCGCCGATCCGTGTCGCATAGTCGGCACTCCAGGGCGAAGCCCGGTACCCCTGCCAACCAACGGCCCCGGCGCCGAGCAACAGCGCCAGTGCCTTCACGGCATGGCGCCGGTCGCGCCGGGCGTTTTCCAGGGTCTGCGCGGCACCGCGGGGGGCGCTGCCCAGGCGGCCTTGCAGTTGCTCCAGGCGCGCCCAGGCTGCGGCGTGGCGAGGGTCGGCCATGCACCAGGCTTGCCAAGCGGCGCGGGTGGCGTCATCGACACTGCTGTCATGCAGGCGCACGTACCAGTCCACCGCCGTGCTGAGAATGGCCTTCATGCGTCCTCGACCAGCAGGCAATGCATCAGCGCGCGGGCCAGGTGCTTGCGCACGGTGCTTACCGAAACACCCAGGCGTTCGCTGGTCTTCTCGTAGCTCAGGCCATCCAGTTGCACGGCGAGAAACACAGCCCGCGTGCGCGGGCCCAGCCCATCGAGCATACGGTCGATGGCCATCAGGGTATCGAGGATCGCGGCGTGGGTTTCGGCCGAAGGCGCATAACGCTCCGGCTGCTGCGCCAAGGCTTCAAGGTAGGCGCTTTCCAGGCTGCGGCGACGGTACAGGTCGATGGTCAGCCCGCGCGCGATGGTCGCCAGGTAGTGCCGCGGCTCCTTGAGGGTACCGGCGGTGCGCGCCAACAGCACCCGGATGAAGGTGTCCTGGGCCAGGTCCGCGGCATCGGCGGAGTTGTTCAGACGCTGGCGCAACCAGCCGTGCAGCCAGCCGCTGTGCTCACGGTACAGTGTTTCCAGGCCGGTGTGCGCAGTGCCATCGGGAACAACGGTGGACATCACGCCTCCCTAAAAAAGATTACCAGGTGCAAATAAGAACTTATCTCAAGTGTACTCAGTGAGGGAGGGATTGGGAATGCTGGCATGTGAAAGGGGTCGCAGGGATTGAAGTCCGCCATAGGCCCTGCTGGGGTCTGGGCATAGCTGGATATTTGGGCGAGCGCAAAGCGAGGCAACGAGGACTTTGCCGAAGCTACCGTTGGCGGGGGGCAGGTACCGGGCATCAGTCGACAATGATTGACCTGCGTCGTGGAGCCATTTGCCGAAATGTTTGCTCACGGCCTCGTGATCGAACTTGTCCTTTCCACGCCAGCACGCAGCCGCTTCCGACCAGTCGTTTCTGCTGTGAATGGGCCGTTCGAATGACGTTGGCTTGCACGGCTGAGTGCGACGACCTGTGCATTGGTGTTTTCAACAATGCCCCTTTTCACTATGGGATGGTCAATCGCAGCCCGTAGAGAGACATTTCGAGCAATGAAGCTTGCCGGAGTTTTGCTGGCAGTTTCGGGGGTCGGGTTGTTGCTTGGAATGCCTAAGACGGGGCTGGAAAGCAGTAGCGGCGTACTTGGATTCGGAGCATTGATCACAGCCACGGTGATTGGTGCTGTAACCAGCGTCATGTATAGCCCGTACCTGGCTCGTTACTCCGCACTTCACACTAGCGGATTGGCGATGGTGGCCGCAGTCATGTTCTTGATCTTGTACTGCTTGCTGACTTCACAGCCCCTACTGCCCTCTGCCTCGGCGGTTCAATGGGCAAACGTCTGCTTCATCGGGCTTTCAAGTGGCTTGGGCTACTTTTGCTGGCTTTGGGCATTAGCGAGATTAGAACCGAGTCGCGTGGTCGCGTTTCAGGCTCTGGGGCCCATCACCGCTGCTGGAATAGAGATCGTCTTGGGGAGCCGCATGCTGACGCTTGAGCTGATCATCTCACTGGTAATGGTGATCACTGGGCTTTCATTAGCAATGCGGATGCAACTGGGGAAGCCGAAATTGTCGGTACGCAATCCATCAAACGACCATAGCTGAGCGATCAATGCTAAACCTTGTAATTCGAAGTACTCACACGCGAAGCGACTACTGCTTTCTAGCACTCGCAAGCGCTGTCGGAACCGCAGCTGGATATGTCGTGGCGCAATTTGCACCATTGATTGCCGTCCCTTTTAGCCTCGCGGCGACCACGTTACTGCATTTTACGTGGCGTACGCCTGTCGATAGCTGAGCGCCCGAGAGCACGCTTTTGGCTAATAGCTGTCCTCCAACGAAGGGCAGCAATGGGTCGAAAACAGCCGGTCGCGACTCGCTGCTATCGACCCAGAGCAGACATTGATCCAAGCCTTTGTGTTGTCCACGACCGACATTCGCTCGCGCCATGAGCCCTGTGCCAATCACAACAGGCCCTCGCGCACTACAGCCAAACTAGAGTTCCGGCGTGTATTTCACGCTGAACATGACATTGCGCGGGTCGCCGTAGTAGTTGTTGTAGTCGATGGTGTTGTAGGCCGGCTGGTAGTACTTCTTGTCCAGCAGGTTGTTGAGGTTCGCCGCCACGGTCACCTCGTCGCTGACCTTGTACGCGACCCGAGCATCCCAGATGGCATAACCGGGCAGGTCGAAGACGTGGTCATAGGAAGTGGTGCCGGTGACCGCCGTGGTGCCCAGCCCCACCGAGGCACGGCTCCAGTTACCGGGCAAGGTGTAGTCGGCCCACAGCTTGAACTGATGCTTGGGCGTCCAGGTGCTGTAGACCTTGTCCTTGTAGTTGGCGTCTTCCAGGTAGCGCGTGGTGTTGTAGACGTAGCCGGCCATCACTTGCAGGCCACTGAGGACTTCACCGCTGACCTGCGCCTCCAGGCCCTGGCTGCGCACCTTGCCTGACGCCTTCGAGCAGTACCAGCCATTGCAGTCCATCGGCCCGCTGCGGTCGAGCACCGCGTGGTGCTCCTGGTCGTAGCGGAACAGCGCGACCGAGGTGTTCAGCGCCCCGTCGAACAACTCGCCCTTGAGCCCCAGTTCGTAGTTGCTGCCAATGATCGGCTCGACCACCGAACCGCTGCTGGTGCGTGCACTCTGCGGCTGGAAGACGTCGGTGTAGCTGGTGTAGACCGACCACTGTTTGTTCAGCGCATACACCAGGCCCGCATAGGGCGAAACCTTGCCGTTGCTGCTGGTTGTCGATTCGCTGTAGCCGGTGCGGGCGAAGGACTGGGAGGCGTAGCTGTAGTCGTACCAGCTGGTGCGGGCACCGACGATCAGCTTCAGCGGCTCGGTCAGGTTGATCGACCAGCGCGAATACAAGCCTTTCTGGGTGATCTGGTACTCGGTCAACTCGCCACGGCCCCGGCTTGCCAGGCCGTAGATGTCTGGCATCGGGCGGTGGTGGTCGACGTTACTGGAGTCTGCGCCGAAAGTGGGAGCCCTGGCCCAGCGGTCGTCGGTATTGATGCGCGAGTAGTTGGCGCCGAGCAGGAAGGTCTGCTCGAAACCGAAGCCGGTGAACTGGCCGTCCAGGTACAGGTCCAGGCCCTTGCTGTGGGTGGTGAAATCGGTGCTCCAGTCGATGTAGGTGTTGCTGGTGGAGCCGTTGGCCGGGAGGGCATCCCACAACGCCTGGTAGGTCGCGCCGTTGTGTTCGCTCATGTACACGCCGGCAGCCTTCAGCCGCCAGTCGTCGTTGAGCCGGTAGCTGGCGTCGAGGAACACGCTGGTCTGGTCGTTGTTGGCACGGTTCCAGTCCGCGCCGACATAGGTCGAGCGCGACCAGTCGGGGTTGCCGCCGTCGGCATAGCGCGGCAGGCCAAGCATGGCCGGGCGGGCGTGGCCCTTCTGGTTGGCAACGCCAAGACCCATCGTGAAGTCCGGGGTGAAGTCATAGTCCACGGCAGCGTAGACGGTCTGGTTCCAGCCACGCACATAGTCGATGAACGAGCCGTTGTCGTTCTGGCTGACCACCGTGCGGGCCCGCAGGGTGCCCTCGGCGTTCAGCGGGCCGCCAGCATCCAGTTGCAGGCCATAGCGGTCCCAGGAACCCGCCTTGCCGGTCAGGCTGACCACCGCCTTGTCCTGCCCGCGCTTGCGTACCAGGTTCATCGCCCCGCCCGGGCTGTCACCGCCTTGCAGCAGCGCGGCCGGGCCACGCAGCACTTCGACACGGTCATAGAAGCTCAGGTCTTCGGTGAGGTAGCTGCCGAGCGAGTAGGTATTGCGCGGAATCGGCACGCCATCGTACTGCAGCGTGTCGATGCTGAAACCGCGCGAATAGATGAACAGCCCCGACCCCGGCGAACGGCTGGCGGTGAGGCCGGGCGTGCGGTTGACCAGGTCGCTGATGGTCTGGGTGTTCTGGTCGTCCATCTGCTGGCGGGTCATCACCGTGACCGACTGCGGGATGTCCTTGAGGGTCTGTACGCCCTTGCCCAGAGTGACCGCGCCGGAGGTGTAGGAATGGCTGCCCTCGGTGGTGGTGACCGGCTGGCGGCCGATGACGCTGGAAGCGTCCAGTTCCAGCGCACCGTTGCTGGATTCGCTGGGCAGCGCGATCAGATACTGGCCATCGGCTGCCTGGGTGAGGCTCAGGTGGCTGCCGGCGAGCAAATGGCGCAGCGCCTGTTCGACGCTCAGTTGCTGGTGCAATGCCGGCGCTTGTACCGCGTGCGCGGCGTCAGTGTTGAACAGAATGCGGCTACCGGTCTGGCGGGCAAGGGCATTGATCGACTGATCCAGCGGTTGGGCCGGCAGGTCGATGCGGTAGTGCGTCTGTTCGGCCTGCACGGGCCCGGCAAGCAGAAATCCGAATGTCGCCAGGCCCATGGCCTGACGCAGCGGGTGGATAAAGAGCGTCATGGAATCCCCATCGGAGCAAGTGAGAATGCGTTTCATAGGGATTGGCGTTTGTGCTCACCCGCACATTGATGCAGCGCTGAAATTTTTTCTCAGCGCTGCACATCCACCTGCACAGCACCGCTCTTGTCGCGGCTGACTGTTACCGGCGCCAGCTGCGGCAGGCTGTCGAGCAACTGTTCGACATTGCCGGTGGGGAACTCTCCGCTGAGCCGGTGTTGCCTGGCGGTCGCGCCCTGCAGGCGAATCGGCGCGTCGCGATGGCGGCGCAGTTGCGCCAGGACCGACTCGAGCGGGGTGCCGTCGAAATGGAACAGGTCATGCCGCCAGGCGTCTCGTTCGCCGGGGTTGCTGGCGTGCACCGGCCCCAGGCGCTGAGGGTTGGCAAGCAGTTGCTGGTTGGCCGTCAGCCGTTGACGCGCCATGCCGTTGTCCACCTCCACTTCTCCCTCCAGAACAGCCACCCGCACGCCGTCCAGGTCGCTGCGTACATCGAACACCGTGCCGATATCGCGCACAGCCACGCCCTGGCTACGCACGATGAAGGGTTTGGCTTGATGAGCCACGCTGAACAAGCCTTCGCCATCGAGCAGCTCGAACTGCCGACTGCGCAGGCGATACTCGATGCGCAGCACGCTGCCCGCGTCCAGTTCGACCACGCTGCCGTCGTCCAGGTGCAACGTTTCGCGACCGCTGCTGGCCACCTCGACCTGGCGGTAGCCCAGCGCCGGGTCGGCCAGCCAGGCCCAACCGGCCAGGGCCAGCAGCAAGGCCGTGCCGGCGGCCTTGCGCCGACGATTGGCATTGCGTGCGCTCTGCGCCTTGGCTTCCTGCAAAAGCGCCTCACGGCTGGGCACCAGCGCACGCAGGGATTCAGCGTAAGGCTCGAGGGCATCGCGCGCGCCGGGCGCGCTACGGCGTTGCATCGATCAGGCCTCCGGCTGCCAGCGTTGTGCGAGGGTGCGCATGGCCCGCATGAAATGCTGGGCAACCATGTTCACGGAAATCTCCAGCTCCTGCGCGATGTCCTTTTGTGGCATGCCGTGGATACGGTGGAGCAGGAACACCTGGCGCTGACGCGCCGGCAATGCGTCGATCACCGCCAGCAAGGCACGCAGGCGCTGTTCGAATTCGAGCGCCATCGCACCATCCAGCGGGTCGCAGTGCTGCTCGACCACGGCGATCTGGCTCTGCGCGTACAGCGTGCGGGTGCTTTCCGAACGGCGCCGGTCTATTGCACGGTTGAGCGTGGCACGCCGCAAAAAGGCCATGGGCATGCTGATGGCGTTGAGCGGCGGCTTTTCCAGGATCTGCACGCAGACATCATGGACCACGTCGCGGGCAAAATGCTGGTTGGAAAAACGTCGGCGAATGTGCTCGACCAAATCGTCGTAGTGCAAGGCCAGGGCTCGCAGGAGATCGTTGTCGGTCGAAGCCATGATGGCAACCAATTGATAGTGAATCTCATTTATATCATGCGCTTTTCAGGTCGGGCAACTTGAGCTGCCATGGCAGACACGTCAGCTGTGTTCGGCGCCCAGAGCTTAGACCCCCGATACTGTCTAGTCCTGAAATTGGTTTACACCAGTTCAGGCTGGCGTGTCAGTGCAAGCTTTGCCAGGCGCGCAGCACTGCATAGCCGCGCCAGGGTCGCCAGCCCTGCGCGGCTTGCGTCGCCGCCTGTGCGCTGCTCACCCCCAGGGCTTTTTGCAGCGCCACATCGCCCGCCGGGAAGGCATCGGGCCAGCGCAACGCACGCAAGGCGATATATTGCGCGGTCCAGTCGCCGATCCCCGGCAGTGCGCGCAAGCGGGCACAGGTGGCCGCGACATCCACCCCGGGGCTCAGGATCAGGCCGCCCTCCAGCACCGCCTCGGCCAGCGCCTTGAGCGCCGCCTGGCGCTGGCGCGTGATGCCCAGCCGGCCCAGTTGATCACCGCTGGCCGCGATCAGCGCGGCGGGCGTGGGGAACAGACGGTCCATGCCAGGCAGCGGCGTTGTGATGGGTTGTCCGAAGGCCGCGACCAGGCGTGCGCCCAATGTGCGCGCAGCGGCCACGGTGATCTGCTGGCCCAGCACGGCACGCACGGCCAGCTCGAAACCATCCACCGTTCCCGGAACGCGCAGGCCCACACCCGAAGGGAACGCACTGTGCAGCACGGCGTCGATGGCGAGCGGGTCGGCATCCAGGTCGAACGCGGCGCGCACGCGGTTGATCACCGTGGGCAGGACGCCCGCCAGGGAATCACTGATCGTCACCCGCACCTGGGCGCGCGCCTCGTCAAAGGCCACGCTCAACCAGCCGCAATGTTCCTGACCGTCCTGCATGAGGCGCAGCGTACGGGTGTACGTCCCCTCCTCCACACGCTCCACGCCGGGTATCGCCCGCAGGCGCAGAAAGCCGAGCATTGCCGAAGTGTCATAGGGCGGACGCCAGCCCAGGAAAAAACAACCATCCAAGCGCGCATCGTGCGCTTCCGGTTCCAGGTAGCAGGCGTCGTTTTCGGTCGTGTCGTTGATATTGGCCATGGGTGACATGGTAGCCCCTGTGCATAGCGGTGACTCGCCATTTTCGTACCTGCGCCCTAGTGTGGTGTTTTGCAAATACGACCAATAAATCGCGAGCGATTTTTGCGCTCAGGCAAGGCGTCGCGACGAGTCGTAGCCCAGCTACGGCGAGGAGCGACAACGCTGCATGAGCGCAAAAAGCGCCGCGAGTTATGGTCGTTATTTGTGAAACACCACACTAGCGACCAGGCACAAAAAATCCGATGCCTTGCGGCATCGGATCTTCATGCGGTGATCAAGCCGACAGGCCTCGACTGTCGGGCATCAGGCACGTCTGCCGGATGCTAGCTCGATCAGGCGTCGGTGGACGCTGTGGCCTTGTTGCCACTGTTGATCAGCGGTCCGTAGCGCCGGCTGAACTCCTGGTTGTAGGGCACGTGGTTCTTGTTGAACCCGCTGTCCCAGTTGACCGACCAGGTCATCAGGCCCTTGATCGACACGCCCTTGGCATAGAGACGCTTGAACGCGTTGGTCACTGCCGTCGGGTTGATCACATAGCCGGTGGCGGCGGCGTCGACGTTGGCCGGCAGGCCGATGACGAACTTGTCGGCCGGGATCCGGGTGAAGCCGCGGGTGCCACTGACCAGGCTCTCGGTCAGGTAGAACAGGAAGTCCTCCTTCATGGCATCGTTGTTCTGCGCGATCCAGGCGCCGTTGCCATTGTTGGCCTCCTGCACCCAGAGCCCGTCACCCCCCTGGTTGTAGAACTGCGGGGCGATGAAATCGTAGTACCCCTCCAGTGCCTTGAGGTAGTCGACGTAGCGCCCGGCGCTGGTCAGGTAGGGGAACTCCGGTGCCATGCTGATGATGAAATGCTTGCCCTCGGCGGCGTAGTGATCCTTCACCAGTTTCAGCGCGGCAGGCAGGACCGTCTTGTTGGCGGCGAAATCGATCGCGCTCTGTTCAAGGTCGATGTCCAGCCCGTCGAAACCGTAGGTTTCCACCAGGCGAATGATTTCATTGGCCAGCGGTTGTTCATGGCCCGGGTTCAGGGCGATATGCGCATCGGCGCCGCCCAGGGACATCAGCACCGCCCGGCCCTGGCTGTTGAGCACGCCCACCTGGCGCCGGAACTCGGCATCGGACAGGTTGTAAGGCTTGAAGGTCGGTATGCCGCTGCCCTTCATGAAGGCCACCGCCACCACGTTGTAGTCGCGTGGCACCTCCTCCAGGCTCATGTTGGCGAACTGCCCGCGCTGGTAACCATCCGCCGGGCCGGCCGGCCAGTTGTGCCAGTAGCCCATGAGGATCTTCTTGCCCGCCAGGCTGGGCATTCGCGATGCAGCGTCATCCTGCGCTGCCTTGAGTTGGGTAAAGTCAATCGTTGCCATGTTCTAATCCTTCAGAACGTGTGTAGATCCCGCAGACTTACTGGAAGTCGACGTCGAATGCCTGGTAGAAGGCGTTGCCGGTATTGGCGACGATCCACATCAGCACGATCACGTGACGGCCTTTCTTGTTGGCCGGCAGCTTCACTTCGTGATCGACCTTGGCCTTCAGCTCGCCGGCGTGGCTGTAGTACGGCACCTGAGGGTAGAAGTCCTCGGCAAACGGCTTGTCTTCCAGTTGCGCACGGGTGATGCGTTGTTTCGGGTCCCAGCCGTCCTTGGTGATCAGCCAGCGATAGCCGCGGGTGGTATGCGGCGCGGTGTAGCGCCAGGTCACCTTGAACACTTGCCCGGCGTCGACATTGATCAGCGGCCAGGTGAAGGCGCGGTTGAGCTTCTTGCCCATCTCCTCGTCGGTGAAGTTGACGCAGTCACGAGCGTCGGTCTTGCCACCGCTGAGGATGTAGCCATCGGCGGGCGGCGCGACGCTCGGGTTGTCCGACTGGAACGGCGCGGGGAACGGACCGGCGGCCAGGGCCGGGAAGTTCTTGCCGCCTTCCATTTCATCGACCTGCCAGCCGCTCAGCACGCCGAGGTCGATGGCGACGGCGCCACGCGAGGCTGGGGTGGTGACACGACCGTGGCGAAGCGGGTTCTGGTTTTCTGGTTGGTTCATCGTTGTAACTCCATGTGGTTTGAGAACTCTCCCTTTCCGAAGGAGAGGCCTTCAAACTAACGGAGCTGGATTTATTGTCCACGCAGCCATTTTTGCTCCTGGCGTGCTCAGGCATTGGAATCGCCAATGAATACTGGACAAATATACAGTACCGCTTGAGTTCTCCTACCCGCCCTGAAGCAAAACACCTACACGCCAGCGCGACGTCTGGCCAGTGCCCGAGCCTGTCAGCCAATGAAGTACTGCCGGCGCTTCGAGCGGTAGTTCGACGGATCCAGGTGCACGGGCAGCCATTGCCCGGCCGTCTCCTTCAGATAATTGCCCTGGCTGCCGGGTCGGGCCTGGTACCTTGCCGCCAGGTAGCGGGCGTAGTGATGGTCGAACAGGCGCATGAATTCGCCGAAGTAGATGTCCGCCACCCGGGTGTCGCCGTGGATCACCAGCATGTTCTCGTCGTTCTTCACCTGGGAGGCGCTGCTGAAGTTCGCCGAGCCCGTCACCACCGTGGGCTGCTCGCCCAAGGGATCGACCAGCATGTACTTGGTATGGATGTAATCGTTGCTGTTGAGCGGGTTGTCGCGTTCCTTCAGCGCGTTGGCCAGCGTGTTGTCCTCGCTCAGATGGCTACCGGCCGCGAAGATCACATCACCGTCGGTACCGATGTTCTCGGTCGCGCTGAGCGGATCGTCCTTGATCACGTAGCGCAGCACATCGTTCTGTGCCTGGAACACCGTCTGGAACTCGGCGGCGATATCGAAAGCAGCGGTGAAGCACACCAGTTGACTGGCCGCGCTGGCCAGGTTTGCGTACCACTGCAAGGTCTTGCGCGCCTGGGGCTCGTCCTTTACTTCGCGCGGGCTGAACACGGGATAGGTGCCCGGCTGCAATGGCAAGGGCGGCAGCGGGCTGGCCAGGGCATTGGGCGTGCGCAACTTGCCCGGCGTCAGGTTGCGTTGCAGGCGGGTCCAGTAGTCGAGGTATTGCCGGGCGATTTCGGGGTCGTGGACGACGTGCCCCACGTTCGAATGGCCGAAGATCCCACCGGCCGAGATATTGGTCGAGCCGGTCCAGACACTGACCGGCTGGCCATGCTCGAGCAGCACGATGAACTTGTTGTGGCGGATACCCTCGCTGACCGTGCGCGGATGAGCGTGGGCGCCCAGGCCGGCCTGGGCGATGGTGGCCTGGTTCTCGGCCTTGTACTTGCTGGCCGCGTCAAAGACGACCTGCACGTCACCTGCTTGCGCGGCATCGCTTAGCGCCTGGGCGACCGGCAGGTAGTGAAATTCATAGAACGCCGCGCGCAACCCCATGCCCGGCCTGGCACCGCGTTCGATGAAGGCAAGCAGGGCCTCGTACAAGCCTCGCGAAAGCCATCGCATCGGCTTGGATTGCGGCGCGTCGGGGTCGGGGGCAACGTTGTCGAACTCCCGGGCATAGGCCTGGGAGCCGATCACGCCACGGTTGAAGTGCACGTCGTGGCGCACGCCCGTGCCCGGCGCCGCCGTGCTTTCGCAGCGCACACGCACGGCAACACCCAGGGCCTCATCCACACGCAGGTTCTTCGGCTCGCCGAACACCGGTTGCACCGCGTACTCGTAGTCGCCTTCGGCAGAGGCGGTGTAGTCCGCCCATAGGAAGCTCTGGATGGGGTGTTCGCTGGTCGGCACCCGCGTGCCCGGGGGCAGCCCCTTGTCCTTGTCTGCGAAGCGTTTCAAACCACGCAGGTAGTAGCGGGTACGCACCTGGCCGGCCGCGTCGAACTGCTTGCGCTGCACGGCAAAGCCCAGCAGGTTCTGCTCGCCGACCAGCGTCGCAAGGTTCGGTGGCGTGACGAAGTCCCAGGCCAGCACCACGACATGGGTGCCAGCGATAGCGCGTACGCGCAGGTAGTCGCCAGTGGCGGATGCTCGCATGGGGGCGCTCCTTGCAGGAAGGTTACTGGTAGGGTGTGCGGACCTTGATCTGCTGGTTGTCGGGGGTCCCGCCGGCCGGGCACGGCATTGGGCCGAGCTGCTTGTCCAGGCAGACCCAGAGCTCTTTCAGGCGGTTGCCCGAACCCACCGATACCCGCAGGCTCTGCGCAGGCAGCGCCGGGTTATGGGCCAGGAACGCCTGCTTGATGTCGCTCACCTTGGCGTCCACCAATTGGTTGGGACCTGCTTCGCTGCCGAGCATTTCCTGCAGGGAGGGCCGCTGCAGCGAGTCGTAGACCCGCTGGATATCGGCAAAGTAGCGCTCCGGCGACGACCAGCCGCAGGTGCCGTGGGCCTGCCATTCGTTCTGCATCAGGTCCGGCCCGGGCATCATGCACAGGTGCTGCCTGACCAAGGGCGCCGGTAGCGAACCGACTGTCTGGCAGTTGCGCGGATGGTCCTGGTTGGACCTGGCGTAGCCATTCTGCGGCCACAGGCCGTGCACCACCCATTCGAAACGATTGCCCGAGAAGCACTGGAAGGCATGCTTTTCGCGTTGCGCCTTGGGCTTGTTGCGCTGCGCTTCACAGTGCTCCGGCGACCAGGACAGCACCAGGGCCAGGTAATCGGTGGGCAGGTCCTTGTTGACGTAGTCCACCGGGCGGGCCGGCGCAGGCTCGACGTTGTCGGGCAACGCGCAGATCTGCTCGGCGAAAGTGGGCGAGGCGGCGGCTGCCAGGCAGCCAAAGAGCAGCGCTTTCAGGCAGGTTGCAGATTGTGGCGTCCATTGCATGATGACCTCCTTGTCGGGTGCGACAGGCTCCGTGCCTGTCGCTCGGTTAAACCCGTCAGGTGATGGTGTAGCGCGAATATGACGATTCGTCAGTGGCGGTTTGCTGTATCGTTCGCCCTGCGGCAGCACCCAGCGTCAATGAAGTGGAATAACATGAACCGTCGTAAAAAGATCAACCAGCTGTTGAAAGCCCACGCCAAGAAGGCCAGCGCCAAGTTGGCGCCGAAAAACAGGAACCCCTACATCTCCAAGGCCGACCGGTTGAAACTGGCGGTCGAGGCCGGCCAGCCCGAAGCAGACTCGGTGAGCGACGTCGCGCCGGCACAGCCCTGAACCTTCTGCATGAGCGAGCAATGCAATGGACCTCAAGTTCAGCCACGTGGATGTACTGGTCGCCGATCTGGGCGCAGCCTGTAGCTATTACGCGCAGGTGCTGCGCGCCGACATTTCCCGCACGCTGGTCTGGGAACGCGGCGGCCTGCACGTCCACTATGCGATCGCCCGGGTCGGCCAGGAGCGTTTCATGCTGGTCCAGCCGCTGGCGGGCAACCTCAAGGACCTGCTCGATACCCACGGCGAAGGGATGATCTACCGCCACTGCTACTCCACGCCTGACATCGAGCAAGCCTATGACCAGCTGACGGCCAATGGCATCCAGCCCGAGGACGAGAACGGCAAGCCACTGGCTCGCGAGCACCTGCAGTCGCCTGCCGGAGCCCGCATCATCTGGTTGCCCAAGCGTTTCGGGCATTTCTCGATCGAGATCATCGAGGCCCAGGCGCTCGAAGCCTTCATCGCAGACGCGTTCAGCCCTTTGGCCGTTGCAGGCTGACTGCGGCGCCTGTCACTCGCCAGGCCCTGCAAACGCCCGCACCAACTGGTCGATCACCGCGCGCACCCGCGCCGTGTGGCGCAGGTCCTGGTGGGTGACCATCCACACCTCGTAGGGCTGGCTGCGCGTACGCTGCGGCCAGACTCGCCGCAAGCCGTCACACTGCCCAAGCTCCACCGGGATCTCCCCTAGGCCCAGGCCTTCGGCGATGCCGCGGCGCAGCATCATGCTGGCGTTGGCCGCCATCACCACCCGCCCTTCGCCCATGGGCACGTCCACCAGGGTCGGTTCGGCGCGATCGCGCCAATACGGCTCATACACCACCAGGTCGTGGCCGGCAAAGCTGCCCTCCTCCGGCACGCCCCGCCGCGCCAGGTAATCCGCCGAGGCGAACAGGCCCATCTGCCAGCTGGCCAGCTTGCGCAGCACCAGGTCGGGGCTGTCCGGGCGCTGGTTGCGAATGGCGATGTCGGTTTCGCGTTGCGACAGGTTGACGATCTCCGAACTGCCACTGAGCACCACGCGCACCTCGGGATGGGTCTCATGTACTTGCCGCAGTGCCGGGATGACGAACTCCAGGGCCAGGGAGTCGGTAGTGGCTATGCGCACCTCGCCGGCCTCCTCGTTATCCGCGCCTCGGGTTCGGCGGGCAAGTTCCAGGGCCGCCTGTTCCATCTTCTGCGCCATTTCCACGGCCACTTCACCGATGGCGGTCAACTGATAACCGGCCGGCGTGCGCAGGAACAGGGTCGAGCCCAGGTCCGCCTCCAGCGCCGCCACCCGCCGGCCCACCGTGGCCTGGTCGACCCGCAGCACCCGGGCGGCGCGGCGCAGGGTCTGTTCGCGGCTCAAGGCCAGCAGCATGCGGGCATCATCCCAGTTCATTGGTCCACTCCTGATTCAGCGCAGTCATTGCCGGCTGAAGAAAATCTGCAAAGGTGCGTCGCAAAATCGCCGCGCGACCGGACAACCCGGCTTGCATACCCTGTGACGCAACGGGCCGACACGGCCTTTCTTCAGAATGACAGAGGTCTTCATGCGTCACATCATCCCCAGCCAAATGAGCGCCATCGACATCACCCGGCCAGGCGGCCCCGAGGTCCTGCAGGTCGCCAGCCATGCCACGCCCCAGCCAGGCCCGCGCGAGGTGCTGGTGCAGGTGCATGCCGCTGGCGTCAACGGCCCCGACCTGCTGCAGCGCAAGGGCCTGTACGATCCACCCGCCGGCGCGCCGGCCATCCCGGGCCTGGAGATCGCCGGCAAGGTGGTGGCCATCGGCGAGCAGGTCCGTCACTTTGCCCTCGGCGATGCCGTGATCGCCCTGGTCCAGGGCGGTGGTTATGCCGAGTACGCCGTGGCCGACGAACGCACCACCGCGCACCTGCCGGAAAACCTGTCGATGGTCGAGGGCGCGGCGCTGCCGGAAACCTTCATGACCGTGTGGGTCAACCTGTTCCAGCGCGGCGGCTTCAAGGCCGGTGAAAGCGTGCTGATCCATGGTGGCGCGTCGGGCATCGGCACTACCGCGACGCAACTGGCCCGGGCCTTCGGCGCGGCGAAGATCTTCACCACGGTCAATGGCGCCGGGCAACAGGCCGCAAGCCTCGAACTTGGCGCCGACGTGGCCATCGACTACACCCGCGAGGACTTCGTCGAGCAAGTCATGGCGCACACCGACGGCAAGGGCGTGGATGTGATCGTCGACATCATCGCCGGCGACTACGTGGCGCGGAACTTCAGGGCCGCCGCCATGGACGGGCGCATCGTGCAGATCGGCGTGGTCAAGGGCCCGGCCACCGAGGTCGACCTGTTCCCGCTGCTGACCAAGCGCCTGACCCATATCGGCTCGACCCTGCGCGCGCGCAGCGCCGACGACAAGGCGGCGATCCTCAGCGAGCTGCAGGCCAAGGCCTGGCCCCATGTACGCAGCGGCGCGGTCAAGCCGCTGATCCACGCCACCTTCCCGCTAGCCGCGGCCAGCCAGGCCCATGAACTGATGGAGTCGGGCCGGCATATCGGCAAGGTGGTGCTGAACGTCGCGCACAAGGGCTGAGTCAGTCGAGCGCACCGCTGCCCAGGGCGATCCTGATCGCCTGGGCGGTGGTGCTCACCCCCAGGCGCCGGCGGGCGGCGCGCAGGTGGTTTTCCACCGTGCGCAGCGACAGTCCGAGGGTGGCGGCAATATCGGCCTGGCGCTGCCCGGCGGCGGTCCAGGCCAGGACCTGGCGCTCACGCTCGGACAACCGCCCCTGGCCGCTGGGTGCTTCCAGCAGCCGCCGAGCGCCCGCGAACGCGGCCTGGGCCAGCAGCGTCAGGGCCAGCCGTGCGGCAGGTGTCGCCACGACCTGCGCGCCACCGAAACTCATGGCGCCTTCCAGGCCTGCGGGACCGAACACCGGCACCTGCAAGCCGTGGATGCCAGGCCCGCTCGGCGCCCGCACCACCCGGTAGCGCTCGTTGCCATCGTCCAGCCGCTTGCTCCAGAAGAACGGCTCGCGTGCCGCCAGCAGGTGACGGGTCACCGGACAGTGGCGCACGTAGGTCTGGGCGTCGACCGCCTGGCCATCGCCAAACCAGTCGCCCTCCACCCAATGGATACGCTCGACCACCTCGTCCCGCGCAGCGCTGGCACTGAACAGCACGAAACGGTCATAGCCCAGAGGCCGGGCGACATTGCGCACGGCCGACTGGATATCCGCGAGGTCAGTGGCCTGCGCGATCCGCTGGACGGCTTGCACCACCTGATCGAATGGCAGGTCCCTCATCCGCCGTTGACTGCCTTGAGCAACGCCGAGGCGGCCAGCTTGCCCAGGGCATTGCCGGCCAACGGACTGTCACCGGTGAGCAGCTTGCGGTCCTGGTGGACGGCACCGGAGATACCCTCGTTGATGATCTCGACGCCCTGGCCCTGCAGGCGTTCGCCGAACTTCCAGGTCAGGTGGCCGGGCATGTAGCCGATGTCCGGGGTCTTGGCATCCAGATCGTCAGGGAAGGCGCAGATCTTGTAGCCGTCGTAGAGCTTGCCGCCGGCCAACAGCGCCGCCGGGCCGTGGCACAGGGTGATGACGAACTTGTCGTGGTCCGCCGCCCATTTCAGCACTCGCCCGACTTCCTCGCTTTCCGGCAGGCCGATCAGCGCGCCGTGGCCGCCCGGGATGAACACACCGATATAGTCCGAGTTCTCACCCAGGGCCTGTTCCAGCACATCGGCGAGCTTGCGCGGCTGCTTGAACGCTGGCTTGTAGCGATCGAACAGGCCCAGCACCTCGGTGTCCTCGCCCGGCATGGCCCAGTACTCGAACTTGACCGGGTTGCCCGACAAGGTCGCGACGTCGAAGGCAAAACCGGCCTTGTCCAGGTGGTACATCGGCAGCAGGGTTTCCACCGGGTGGTTGCCGGTGGAGAACAGCGTGCCGTTGTCGGTGAGCAGGTAGCGCTCGTCGGCGCCGATCAGCAGGACCTTCCAGCGTCCGCCGCGGTAGGCGTCGGGATAGTCGGCGCCGCTGAGGTCGGACTTGCGCGAGGTGAACTGGCTGAGGGAATACGGCGAAGGGAAGAAGGCATTGTCCTCGGCCGGGTCGGGCGTTGGGCGTTTGTCGTCGTTGGGGCTGGTCATGGTAGTGCTCCTGTGGCCTGGGGTAGGTAACCGGATCCATGCTAGGAGGCCGCCGGATGAGCGGCAATGAGGGTTTTCCCTCAGTTCAGCGGCCCTGTCCAAAGATAGGCCGCTGCCAGTGCGGGTCAAGCTCAACTCATCATTTACGCGAAAAACCCAGGTATAAAAAAAGCCCACCGGTAGGTGGGCACAAGAAAGCTCCAGTTCGTACAGCGTGTTAGAAACGCTCTCCATGCAACCTGCTCTACTAGAGCTTAAGACCGTTTGATAAGTATGTTTTTAGGCATTCAGAATGCAGTATATCGAATATTATCGATATAAGTATCCCCCCCGCCGTCATAGAACCGGAAAGACGCGATGGCTGCATTGGGTGTTGTAAACGTTACGCGCGTGGAGTACCAGGTATATCCGGCGGGGGTAACACTAAAATCAGGCGTAGTGATGACAGGTTGGATCTCCGTACCGGCTGCCGTATAAAAGCGTACGACACTGCGGACCCTGCTGGCGTCAGCGATATCGAAACTGACACTCCTGGCGAGGCTTCGCAGCTCGAACCTGACTTGGGCTGAACGATGCGCAAAAATCACGTTACCATAAGTTGGATACCACGCCGCGCAGTAACTCGGCGTAATATAGGCAGTGCCATGATCCACGGTAACACGTACACCCAGAAAATCGACTGAGGTACCCTTTGCCAAATACCGTGGCGCTTGCTGCTCGAAATATTCGAAAGGCAGCCCACCGCTCAATTTGACAGTATCGACATCAGAGTAAAAGACCTGTTTCGCCCCGTTATGGATAACTTGATAGAACACTGACAGCGGGGCAGCTGTCGAGTTTATGACCGCCTGAATATTTGGCTGTAGCACTCCCGCCAGATTCAGGGTGATATCCTGAACGCCGACTTTCGAGACGAAGGTTGTGCGCGTCGAATAATTTCCAATCTTGACAATTATTTCATCACCCACTGCCTGCCCGGGATAGTGCGGAATTTGTACAAGCAACTGATTGTCACTTCGCGCGGCCAAGTTCAGATTGCCACCGCTGACTTGTGGCAACACAGGCGCTGGGTAGGTGCTTTTCATCATGGCAGCGGTCGCCACCCTGAAGATACTGTCATCGGAGGCTTGTGTCGGCTTGCCCGGCCATTCGATGGTGTAATACACCGTTACTTCGGCTGGTGCGTTTCCTTTGAGCTGCAGTTCGGAGGCAGGCACAGTGAAATGGCTGGCCGTATCTCCCGCTTGAAGCACCTGCTCGTCTTCGTAATAGCCACCGTCGTCGGACTCCCAGAACAAGGTGATCGTGCACGGCGAAGGCTGCTCGACACCCGCCGGGATGGCGAAGTCCAAACCAAACTGGTAGGTACTGTCGGTCGGGTCGAGCAGATTGTTCGCCAACTGCGGGTCTGCATAAGGCGCGGGCAGTGACGCGGAGAGGTAGCCGAGATGATAGACAATTGCTTGGGACGCCAGGGTACGTTTGCCCCGTTTGACTTCATATGAGACCTCGACGTAGCCACCATCGAACGGTTTGAGGTAGTGAGGCCCATCGAGCTTGATATAGATGACTTTGTTGACCCATTGACTGCTCACACGGAACATTTTTGCGCGCAGCACTTGTACGGAGCCATCAGACTGGGTGGCATGCCAGGTCACCGTGACTTCATCTTCCTCAAGCAGGTTGGCGCTCAGCGGGATTTGCACATGAGCAACCTTTCCGTCCGCGTCCAGCCAATCATTGACCGCTTCGTGTACGTTCACCACCGGCATCAGTGCCGGCACACCTTTGACGTTGATGAAACCCTTTTGCGAAGGAGTGGTGCTGTTCTGCGAGGTCACGGTGTAACTGAACTGCGCACCGCCGCCACCCAGCTTGGCCCACTCGTCGAAAGGCACTTCAAAATCCAGGGGGCTGCAGGGATTGACGACCACAAGCGGCCCGAAATCGAGGGTGATGGCCTGCCCCTGTTGTGACGTCCCGACCCAGTGCAGCAGCACACTGTCATTGACCTTGAGTTTCTCGTTGACCCGCACGACCGCATGGTCGCCTTGGATGTTTGCAAGATCAAGGTCACCGGTCGTGATAACCGCCCCATCAGGGTCCAGTACCACGGGCGCGCCCAGCGTGCTGTTGGTCAGTTTGACTTCGACGAACGCGTCGCTTGACCATTCCGATTCGTTACCCACCACATCCATGACGAAGTAGTAGACCGGCAGCGCCTTGCTGTCGCCCGCCGCCTGAATCGTGCTTTCATCCACTTCGATTACGATAGGCTTGTTCAATTGAGCAAGCGTCACCACGTGCACGATCTCCTCATCGCCCCAGTACAGGTTGAGCTCATCGTGTTCGTTCATGCTCAGCCATGGCTGGATCGTGACCTTGACCTTCGCCTTGGCCTCGGTAGGGCCAATGACACCGGATGCTGGTTTGGTGATCTCCGGCGCTGGCAGGTCCAAGCCGACGCCCTGCACGCCCTTCACACCCGGCTGGCCCTTTCGATACAGCGTTTTCACCGTTCCTGATGCACTGCCAGGATAGAGGTTGTACGACAGCTCCGCCTCACCCTCAGGTATATCATTACCTTTGACTTTGATGCTGGTGTAAGGGCCCGACTGAATTGAGCCCCAGATGGTCTTGTTGCCCCACTTCAACCCCACGCCGGAGTTCGGTTTGAATGAAGAATGTGCGGCAATCAGGACCGTGACCTCATCGCCTTGATCGGCAACCAGTTCGTCGCTGATACCGAAGTCGATACCCGCCGCAGGGTGCACCGCATCATAGACAAATGGGCGTGGTAGATCGCTAGCCTTGGGTTGGCCATATTTTCCTGCCACGTACTTCTGGAAATCATTCAGTTCATCCTGAATGGTTTGTGTGCCGTTAGTAGATGAAGAAATAACGTTGCCAGGGTCGACGCCTGGAATACTCGAAGCAGCCATGGATCCATCCTCGGAAGTTGAATTGCAACCTCAAAATAAGGTGGATGGTGGTTCCCAACAACTGGCAGAAATATCAGTTGGTCTGTCGCTAGACACCGTCGTTACCCGATGGCCCAGGCGCGATAACTGCAGGCGTATCGACGTCGCGCAGCACACCGCTGTCCTGCAATTCCAGGAGCAAAACGCTGTTCGCATGCCGCCGCAGCACCGAGCGCGCGCCTTCATCACCAGCCAACAGCGTCAGCTCGGCCCAGTAATCCCGGCCGAACACCACCGGGTGGCCGTTCTGCCCCTGATGACGTGGCACCACGATGACCGAGGGCGCCGCCGAGGCGAGCAGACGACGGAAGGTCTCCGCCCCGATCCACGGCATGTCGCCGAGCAGGATCGCCACCGCCTGCGCCTCGCTGTCATCCAGCGACGCCGCGCCGGCCGCCAGGCTATGGCCCATGCCCATGCCCGCCTCGGGGCTGTGGACGACCCGGCAGGCTGGCGGCAGCCCAAGATCCTCGGCCCGCTCGCCTGCGCGCAGCACCACGCGCACCTCGTCAAACACCGCCAGGGCGCGCTCGACGCTGTGCTGCAGCAGGCTGCGCCCATCGGCCATCAGGGCCTGGCGCTTGTCCGCGCCGAAGCGCGCGCCCTGCCCGGCCGCGAGCACCAGGGCGACGACCTTCACAAGGCCTCGCGGGCGATGCCGCTGCGGGTCCGCAGGATATCGGCGAGCACCGCCAGGGCGATTTCCGCCGGCGTCTTGCTGCCCAGGTTCAGGCCGATCGGCGCATGAATGCGCGCCATGTCGGCATCACCCAGCTCGCCGATACGGCGCAGGCGCTCACGACGCTTCGCCGACGTGGCCTGTGAACCCATCACACCGATGTAGAACGCTTCGGTACGCACTGCTTCGAGCATGGCCAGGTCGTCGATCTTGGGGTCGTGGGTGAGCGCCACCACCGCGGTGTCGCGATGGCAGCCGCCGTTGGCGATGAACAGCGAAGGCAGTTCACGACGGATTTCTATCCCGTCCAGCGCCACGTTGTCCATCACCTCGTCGCGAGGGTCGCACAGCACCACCTCGAAGCCCAGGCCCTTGCCGAATTCGGCGCAGAAATGCGCGACGCTCGAATACCCCGCCAGCAACAGGCGCTGGGCGGCGCCGATGCGCAGGCGCACGCAATGCTCGCCACGCTCCACCCGTGGCCCCTGGCCGAGGTCATCGCTCAGCCGCCGTTCACCGCTGCGCAGGTCAACCTCGCGCAACAGCCGCCGACGCCCGAGCAAGGCGCTTTCCAGCTCGGCAAGATGCGCCTGGGTGGCGCAGTCGCTAGGCAGGTTCTCCACCAGCACGTCGAGAATCCCGCCGCACGGCAGGCGGATGTTGCCGCGAATGTCGCTGCCGTCGCCATAGCGCACCACGGCAACCGCCGTGGCGAACTCGCCGGCGGCGACCCGCTCGAGGAAGTCATCCTCGACACAGCCGCCCGACAGCGATCCCACCCAGTGCCCGCCCTCGCTCACCGCCAGCAGCGAGCCCGGCGCGCGCGGCGCCGAGCCATAGGTGCACAGCACGCTGCACAGCCACACGCGCAGACCGTCGCGCGACCATTGCGCCGCCTGGCGCACCACCTGCAGGTCGAGATGCTGCACGGGTCAATCCGCCTTCAGCTGGGCCAGCTGCTGGGTGGTCAGGTCGCCCGGCAGGCCGCCCCAGGCTTCGCGCAGGTAGTTGACCATGTCGTTCAACTGCTGATCGTCGAGCTTGTCGGCAAAGCCCGGCATCGGCTGCATGCGCTCGAAGCCGGTGAACTGCTGTTCGCGGATGCCGTCGACGATGGCCTTGACCAGGTTGCGCGAGTCGGCCTGGCGCAGCACGGTGTTGCCCTGCATGGCCACGGCAATGTGCGGCTTGCCCTCACCATCACCGCCGTGGCAACCGGCGCAGACATTGAGGTACTGCTGGCGGCCGCGCTTGGCGCTCTCGCCCAGGGTTTCATGGGCCACCGCCTGCACCACCTTGGCCGCCGGCGGCTGGTCGCCCAGCAGGTAGGTGGCCATGGCCGACAGGTCGCTGTCTTCAAGGTGCTGGGTGCTGTGGTGCACCACCGGGTACATCTCGTTGAACATGCTGCCCTGGGCGCTGATACCGTGCTTGAGGAAGGTTGCCAGGTCGGCCTGGTTCCAGCCGCGATCGGCCAGGTCCTGGGCCAGCAGGCTAGGCGCCAGGTAGCCCAGCAGCAGGCCGCCGGTCAGGCGCTTGTCCTGCTGCAGCGCGCCGATGGGATTGCGCGGGGTGTGGCATTCGCCGCAATGGCCGAGCACCTCGACCATGTACTGGCCGCGCTTCCATGCCTCGCTGTTGCCCTTGCCTTCCTCCAGCTGCACGCTCTTGCCGTACAGCAGGTTCCAGCCCATCAGGCCGGTGCGCACGTTGAACGGGAAGCTCAGGCTGGTTTCCGGCGCCGGCCGGTTGATTGGCGCCACGCTCATCAGATAGGCGTGGATCGCATCGGAATCCTCGCGCTTGATCAGGTGGTACGAGGTGTATGGCATGGCCGGATAGAGGTTGGCGCCGTCCTTGCGCTTGCCCTCGGTGAGGGCGGCGAAGAACTCGTCACTGCTGTAGTTGCCGATGCCGTGCTGCTTGTCCGGGGTGATGTTGGTGCCGTAGATGGTGCCGAACGGCGAATGGATCGGCAGACCGCCGGCGTAGGGCGCGCCGCCTTCGGCGGTGTGGCAGGCCATGCAGTCGGCGGCGCGGGCGAGGTATTCGCCGCGCTTGATCAATGCCTCGTCGGTCGCCTGGACGTTGCAGGCGACCAGCGCGCCAATGGCCAGGGCCAGGCTGCTCAGAACTCGCGTCATGCTCAACCCTCCTTGACCAGGCCGAGGTCGCCCAGCACGTCGCGGGTCGCCTCGTAGTAGCGCACATAGCCGGTGCAGCGGCACACATGGTGGCCGAGGCTGGCTTCGATGGCCTGCTCCAGCTCGCTCTTTTTCAGCGGCTTGCGCTGGGCCTTCTCCACCAGCACCGTGGCGGCGTTGACGAAGCCCGGGGCGCAGTAGCTGCACTGGAAGGCGAAGCGGTCGACGAACTTCTGCTGGATCGGGTTCAACTCGGTGGGGTTGCCCGCTTCGTCGCGTTTGGCATGGCCTTCGATGGTGCGCACTTGCTTACCCTCGAAATAGTGCGCGCCGGTGATGCAGGTGCGCACTTCCTCGCTGGTGCCGTCGGGGTTGTCGACGATCACCACGCAGGCATGGCAGATGCCCTGCCCGCAGCCCAGGCGCGAGCCTGTGAGGTTCTGGTACTCGTGCAGGTAGTCGATCATCGCCAGGTCATCAGGGACCACCTCGGTGACGACAGATTGACCGTTGAGGGTCAGTTGTAGCTTGCGGTCAGCCATTGAGGGCCTCCTTGACGCGGGCGGGGGTGATGGGCAGGTCGCGGACACGCTTGCCGATGGCATGGGCCACGGCGTTGCCGATGGCGCCGACCACCGGGATCATCACCACCTCGGCGATGCCCTTGGACGGGTCGGTCGGCGACAGCGGCGGCAGGATCTCGGACGTCTGTTTCCACACCGCCACATGCCGGGCCATCGGCAGGCGGTAACGGTTGAAGTTCCAGTCGCCCTCGCCCGGGCCACCCTCGTACAGCGGCATCTCCTCCAGCAGCGCATGGCCGATACCCATGGCGATACCGCCCTCGAGCTGGCCCTTGACCAGCTCGGGCACCAGCACCCGGCCACACTCGACCCAGCTGTGGTGGTTGAGCACGCTGACCTCGCCGCTGCCCTTGTTCACCTTGACCTCGACGATGGTCGCCACCGGGCTGTAGTAGGTGACCATGGCGTTGTTCAGCTGGGTGGCCGGGTACTCGACGTTCTGCCGGTCGAGCAGGTGGAAGCCGGCGCTGTTCATCTGCGCCTTCTTCGCGTTCAGCGCACCGTCGCCGTACTTCACCGCCAGGGCATCGAGCGGCAGGCGCTCGCGCACGCCGTCGATGACGAAGTCGGCCTCGGCCCAGCTCCAGCGGTTGAAGCCATGCACGCTGACGCCGGTGATCAGGCCCATCTCGTGGGCCTTCTTCGCAAGCTCCGCGAACGGGATCGGCTCCAGGCCGTTGCCGGTCAGCGCGCCGTTGACCCACACCGCGTTCTCGCGGCGCACCACCAACGGGTTGGCCTGGCCGCCGAACGGGCCCTGGCTCCACAAGGCCATGGCCGCCGGCCACAGGCCGTGGTTGAACAGCACCCGGGCCGCCTCGCGGGTGGCGTGGCTGAAGTAGAACGCCGAGTTGGTCGCCGACGACGGCGAAGCCAGCTTGGCGACCCAGCGCGGGTTGCGCAGCGCGGCGTCCTGCTCGGCCTGGCTGATCAGGTAGGGGTTGCCGCTGGTGCTCAGTTGCAGCTCAGGCCATTCGGTCTGGGCGGTCTGCACGTGATCGGCGACGCGGCCGAGGAAGTCGCTGACCACCAGGGCCTGGGAGGTCGACATGCCGGTGCCCAGTTCGGTGCCGATATGGCGCAGAGTAATCTGGCCATCGGCAGTGAACTCGACCGCCGCCATCGGCGCTTCGGCGCCGGTGCCGAAGTCCTTCTGGGTGATGGCGAAGCCCACGCCGTACCAGTTGTCGTGGTCCTTGGCGTCTTCGGCCTGCTTGCGCGCATGGCGGTTCTTCCACCAGTCGTGCTCCGCGGCCTTGTCGAGGATCTCGTGCAGGCGCAGGGCACCGGCGGGTACCGCGCCCTGGGTGTTCTTCATGCCCGACTTGAGCGTGTTCTTGCGGCGCAGCTCGATGGCATCCACGCCCAGGCGATCGGCGATCTCGTCGACCATCATCTCGGTGGCGGCCATGCTCTGCAGGGTGCCGTAGCCGCGCATGGAGCCGGCCTCGACGCCGCGCGAGTGGTAGGCGGTGACCGACAGGTCGTTCTGCGGCATGTAGTAGATCGACTGCGCGGCGGTGGCGCCTACTGAAGCCACCGACGGGCTGTAGTTGATGCGCCCGCCGCCGTCGACGGTCATGTCGGCGCGGAAGATCTTGAAGCTCATGTCCTTCTTGTCGACGGCCAGCTGGTAGCGGATGTCGAACGGGTGGCGCTTGATGCCGCTCTGGAACTGCTCGTAGCGGTCGTTGGCCAGGCGGATCGGCACGCCCGCGCCGTACAGGGCGGCGACGGCGGCGTAGAACACGAAGATGTTGTTGTCCTTGGAGCCGTAGCCGACGGTGTAACCCGGGTGCATGTTCAGGTGCTTCAGGCCGAAACGCGACGGCTTGATCATGTGCACGCATTCCTGCGCCACTTCGAACGGGCACTGGGTGGCGACGACGAAATGCAGGGTGCCGGTGGCCGGGTCGAACCAGCCGTTGCCGTTGTCCGGCTCAAGCGCTGCGGGCTCGATCGACGGGGTCTTGTAGCGCTCGTCGAACAGCAGCCAGTCTTCCGGCGGTTGCTTGAGCTGCTCGTCGATACGCTGGGCGTAGAACATCCCCTGCTCGGTGAGGGTGCCGTGCTGCTTGGGCTCGGCGGTCCATACCGGCTTGCGCGCCAGGATGGTGGGGAACAGCATGGTGTTCTTCAGGCTCGAGTATTCGTCCTCGTCGAACGGCGTCTTGCCGGCCACGCGCACGAAACGGAAGCTGCCGTAAGGATCGCGCTGGTACAGCGGGGCCTGGGCGCCGTAGCGGATCGCCTGGTCGTTGAACTGCAGCTTGAGCTTGGCCTTGCGGAAGCGCTCGAAGTCGTTCCAGATCAGGATCGCCACCGGGTGGCCGATGAACATCGGTACCTGGCCGGGCGGCAGCAATGGATCTGGCGAGTGGGCCTCGGGCCAGGCGATGCCGTCCTTCTTCAGGTCATCGGCGCTGACGACGCGGTCCGGCTGCAGCTCGGCGCCCAGCAGCGACAGGTCGTAGCCCGCGTAGATGCGGTCGGCCTTGGTCGCCTTGAGCAGCATGGCGTGGCCTTGCTGCTGTGGCCAGCCAGGCATGTCCTTGGCACGGATGTCGCGGGCGAACACCTTGTTGCCGCAGACCTTGGACAGCGCGTCGTTTCGCGAAAGCGCCTTGCCGTCGTGGTTCATCCACTTCTGCGGCGAGGTGGTGACCTTGCTCTCCATCAGGGCGGCGAACGCCTGGCTGCCGAGCGGCGCCATGGTCACGCCGACACCGGCGATCAGCCCGCCTTGCAGGAACGAACGCCGGGAAATATCACGGTTGGACATGGTTGATCCTCTGGGCAGCTCTTGGGTTGCCCATGCTTTTTCTGGTGCTTGAGAAACTGAAAGGGCGCGCACGATCACAAAAACTGACTACGAAGTCAAGTTAACGATCGTAGGGTGCCTCTGCAAGTCAAGCAGACAACTTGTCGCGGGGCGGCGCGAAGGGTCAATCCGGCAAGCGATAGCGCTCGGCGAAATACTGGCGGAAGAACTCCACCGCCACCCGCACCTTGGCTGAACCTGCCAACGGCGCCGTATACACCGCCCAGATATCCGCCGCCTGCTGGTACTCGGGCAGCACCTGCACCAGGCGCCCATCGGCGATGCTGTCATGCACGTCCCACCAGGAGCGCAGCAGGATCCCTCGCCCGTCCAGGCACCACTGGTGCGCCACCTCGCCGTGGTTGCTGGAAAGCCCGCCGGTGACGCGCACGCTTTCCTCGCCCTGGGGGCCTTCCAGGTGCCACAGGCCGAACGGGTGGTCGCGTTCCTTGATCACCAGACAGTCATGGCTGGCCAGGTCGGCCAGCACCCGCGGCGTGCCATGCGCGGCCAGGTAGCCAGGGGCGGCGCACAGTACCCGACGGTTGCGTGCCAGGGGCTTGGCGATCAGGTGCGGGGCGATGACGTTGCCGACGCGAATGTCCAGGTCCACCCCTTCGGCGATCAGGTCCACCAGGCGGTCATGCACATCCAGGCGGATGTCCAGCCCTGGGTAGCGCGCCGCCAGCTCCGACAGCGCCGGCGCCACGAAGCGCCGCCCCAGCCCCAGGCTGCTGGCGATGCGCAGTTGCCCCGCCGGCTCGCGCTGGCCGGCGTTAAGGTCGTCGTCCATGCGCCGCAGGGTCTCGAAGATCTGCTGCGCCCACTGGTACACGCGCTCGCCCTCCTCGCTCACCGTCACCCGCCGGGTGGTGCGGTGCAGCAGGCGTACGCCGAGGCTTTCCTCCAGCAGGCGAATTCGCTTGCTGATGAATGCCGCCGACATGCCACGCTCGTCCGCCACTGCGGCGAAGCTGGCGCGGCGGGCCACCTGCAGGAAGATGTCGAGGTCATCCAGGTTCGGCAGATTATTCACGTTTCGTGCACCAAGAATTGATGGATTGCCGGATTATCTCCGAAGCACAGCCTTATAGCATGGCCTGCATCTTCCCTGGACACGAGATGCGCCCCATGACCAAGACCTTCAAGATTGCCGCCATCCCCGGTGACGGCATCGGCAACGAAGTCCTCCCCGAAGGCCTGCGCGTGGTCGAGGCCGCCGCCCGCAAGCACGGCCTGGACCTGCAGTTCGAGTTCTTCGAATGGGCCAGCTGCGACTACTACCTGGCCCACGGCAAGATGATGCCCGACGACTGGTTCGACCAGCTCAAGGGCTTCGACGCCCTGTACTTCGGCGCCGTCGGCTGGCCCGACAAGGTCCCGGACCACATCTCGCTGTGGGGCTCCCTGCTCAAGTTCCGCCGCGACTTCGACCAGTACGTGAACATCCGCCCGGTGCGCCTGTTCCCCGGCGTGCCCTGCCCGCTGGCGAACAAGCAGCCCGGCGACATCGACTTCGTGGTGATCCGCGAGAACACCGAGGGCGAATACTCCTCCCTGGGCGGGCGCATGTTCGAAGGCACCGACAATGAGTTCGTACTGCAGGAGTCGGTGTTCACCCGTCGCGGCGTCGACCGCATCCTCAAGTACGCCTTCGACGTGGCGCAGACCCGCGAGCGCAAGCACGTGACCTCGGCGACCAAGTCCAACGGCATGGCCGTGAGCATGCCCTACTGGGACGAGCGCACCGCCGCCATGGCCGCGCACTACCCCGAGATCAGCTGGGACAAGCAGCACATCGACATCCTCTGCGCCCGTTTCGTGTTGCAGCCGGAGCGTTTCGACGTGGTGGTGGCCTCCAACCTGTTCGGCGACATCCTCTCCGACCTCGGCCCGGCGTGCGCCGGCACCATCGGCATCGCGCCGTCGGCCAACCTCAACCCCGAGCGCAAGTTCCCCTCGCTGTTCGAGCCGGTGCATGGCTCGGCGCCGGACATCTACGGCAAGAACATCGCCAACCCGATCGCGATGATCTGGTCCGGCGCGCTGATGCTCGAGTTCCTCGGCCAGGAGAACAGCGATGCCCGCTACCAGGCGGCCCACGACGACATCCTCAAGGCCATCGAGACGGTGATCGCCAACGGCGACACCACCCGTGACATGGGCGGCAGCCGTTCGACCCAGGAAGTGGGCAAGGCCATTGCCGAGCTGCTTGGCGCCTGATTCGGCATCAGGTTATCGCGGGGCCGATGCGACTTGCCCCGCGATATCGCCAGCCCAGCCCAATCATCCGGATTGTCCGACGATCCTATTGCCACCCACTTCGATTCAATGCAGAATCTGTAAACCAAAAGATACTTGTTATCTATTAGTTAACAGAAAGGAAACACAGAACCTCGATACGGACTTCCCAACGCCTGACGCCTACTACAAAAAAAATGCTCCAGGAGACAATTGATGTCCCCCAATAACAAAAAGATCGACGTGTTCCTGATCGCCGTGAGCCTGTTGGCCGTGCTGCTCACCGTGATCGGCCTTGCCGCCTTCCCTGCCCAGGCCGAAAACCTGGCCAACCAGCTGTTCGAAGTGGCCACCCGCACCTTCGGCACCAGCGTCCAGGTACTGGTGTTCGGCAGCTCCCTGGCCGTGCTGTACCTGGCCTTCAGCAAATACGGCAACATCCGCCTGGGTGCCGGCAAGCCCGAGTATTCCACCGCTACCTGGGTGTTCATGTTCATATGCGCCGGCATGGGTTCCTCGACCCTGTACTGGGGCGTGATGGAATGGGCCTACTACTACCAGACCCCAGGCCTGAACATCGCGCCGATGTCGGCCAAGGCCCTGGAATACAGCGTCAGCTACTCGTTCTTCCACTGGGGCATCAGCGCCTGGTCGATCTACGCCCTGGCCTCGCTGGCCATGGCCTATCACTTCCATGTGCGCAAGAAGAGCGGCCTCAACCTGGCCTCGATCATCGAAGCAGTCACCGGCTTCAAGGCCACCGGCCCGGTCGGCCGCGCCGTCGACCTGATCTTCCTGCTGACCATGATGGGCGCGCTGACCGTGTCGCTGGCGCTCACCGCCTCGACCCTGACCCGCGGCCTTGCCGACCTGGCGGGCACCCCCAACACCTTCACCGTGCAGTTGCTGGTGATCGGCGCGGTGGCACTGTTGTTCTCGCTTAGCTCGTACATCGGCATCGACGGCGGCCTGCAGCGCCTGTCGAAGATGGTCTGCATCGGCGCCCTGGTATTCGCCGCCATCGTCCTGCTGGTCGGGCCGACCCAGTTCACCCTGAACAACACCGCCAATTCCATCGGCCTGATGCTGCAGCACTACGTGCAGATGAGCCTGTTCACCGACCCCGCCGGCGACGGCGCCTTCACCCGCAACTGGACGGTGTTCTACTGGCTGTGGTGGGTGTCCTACGCCCCTGGCGTGGCGATGTTCGTCGCCCGCGTGTCGCGTGGCCGGCTGATCAAGGAAGTGGTGTTCGCCTTGCTGCTGGGCGGCAGCTTCGGTTGCTGGTTCTTCTTCGGCGCGCTGGAAAGCTACAGCATGCACCAGTTCATCAACGGCCAGATCGACGTGCCCAAGCTGCTCGGCACGCTGGGCGGCGAAGCCGCGGTGACCGACCTGTTGCTGGCCCTGCCCTGGGGCACGCTGTTCCTCGCCGCGTACCTGTTCATCATGGCGGTGTTCTGCGCCTCGCACATGGACGCCGCCGCCTACGCCGTGGCCGCCACCAGCACCCGCAACCTGCGCGAAGGTGAAGACCCAAGCCCCACCCTGCGCCTGTTCTGGTGCGTGGTGCTGACCCTGGTGCCACTGGCCATGCTCTTCGCCAAGGCCTCGCTGTCGACCATGAAGACCGCCGTGGTGCTCACCGCGATCCCGTTCATGGTGATCCTGCTGGTGAAGATCTACGGGTTCTTCAAGTGGCTGGCGGCCGACTACGGCCAGGTGCCGGCCTACCGCATCGAGGAAGAGGCCACCCGCCTGGCGGGTGAGGAACCGCAGCCGCAGGCACCGCGTAGCGCTGCCGTGGTGCACTGAAATACAACGTGGGGCGGGCTTGCCCGTCCCTGATCAGGCAAATTTTTTTGCCCAGCTTGTTAACCAATAGATACGCGTTAACCAATAAGAACCGAGATAGAGCCATGAACGATTTCAAACGCCTGCCCGCCGACTTCTGCGCCAACCCCGAGGAGGCCTTCACCCTCCCGGCCAAGTTCTACACCCAGGCCGCCGTGTTCGAACACGAGAAGGAAGCGATCTTCGCCCGCAGCTGGATCTGCGTCGGCCACCGCAGCGAAGTCGCCGAGAAGAACGCCTACATCACCCGCCAGGTGATCGGCGAGAGCATCATCGTCGTGCGTGGCCGCGACGACGTGCTGCGGGCCTTCTACAACGTCTGCCCGCACCGTGGCCACCAACTGTTCGAGGGCAGCGGCAAGGCCAAGAACGTGATCACCTGCCCGTACCACGCCTGGACCTTCAAGCTCGACGGCGAGCTGGCCCATGCGCGCAACTGCGAGAACGTGGCCAACTTCGACAAGGACAATTCCACCCTGGTGCAGTTGCGCGTTGAGGAATACGCCGGCTTCATCTTCATCAACATGGACAACGACGCAGGCTCCGTCGAAGACCAACTGCCGGGCATGCAGAAGCGCATGCGCGAAGCCTGCGCGGTGATCGACGACCTGCACCTGGCCGCGCGCTTCGTCAGCGACACTCCGGCCAACTGGAAATCCATCGTCGACAACTACCTGGAGTGCTACCACTGCGCCCCGGCCCACCCCGGCTTTTCCGATTCGGTGGACGTCGGCCAGTACAGCCACAGCCTGCACGGCAACTGGACCCTGCAATACGGCCTGGCCAAACCGTCGGAGCAGTCATTCACCTTCGACGAGTCGGTGAAAGACCCGTCCTTCGCCGGCTTCTGGGCCTGGCCGTGCACCATGTTCAACGTACCGCCAGGAGCCAACTTCATGACCGTGATCTACGAGTTCCCGGTCGATGCCGAGACCACCCTGCAGCACTACGACATCTACTTCCTCAACAAGGAACTCAGCGAAGAGCAGCACAAGCTGATCGACTGGTACCGCGAGGTGTTCCGCCCCGAGGACTTGCGGCTGGTGGAGAGCGTGCAGAAAGGCCTGAAGTCCCGCGGTTACCGTGGCCAGGGCCGGATCATGGTCGACGCCCAGCGCAGCGGCGTCAGCGAGCACGGCATCGCCCACTTCCACAACCTGATCGCGGTCGCCCACCTGGACGACTGAACACACGCCAGCTCCCCGCCCCGCGCCAGGGCCTGGCGCGGGGCTTTGTTGTCGAGGTACGCCATGGCCAAGCAATACGAGATGTTCAAGGTGCGCGTGACCGGTGTGGAACAGGCCACGCCGCAGATCAAGCGCTTCACCCTGGCCCGCGCCGACGGCGCCCCCCTGCCCGCCTTCAGCGGCGGCAGCCACGTGATCGTGCAGATGCAGTCGCCCTGCGGCAGCCAGTTCAGCAATGCCTACTCGCTGATGAGCGACCCGCGTCAATTGCACAGCTACCAGATCGGCGTGCGGCTCGAGGAGCAGTCCAAGGGCGGCTCGGCGTTCATGCACAACCAGGTCGCGGTGGGCAGCGAGCTGACCATCTCCACCCCCAACAACCTGTTTGCCCTGGACGCCGATGCCGGGCGCCATGTGCTGATCGCCGGCGGCATCGGCATTACCCCGTTCCTGGCGCAGTTGCACGAGCTGGAAGGTGGCGCCACTCCCTACGAGCTGCACTACGCCTTCCGCGCCCCGGAACACGGCGCCTTCCAGGACGACCTGGAACAAGGCCCGCATGCTGGCAACACGCGGTTCTACATCGACAGCCTGGACCGCAAGCTCGACCTCGCCGCGCTGTGCGCGGGCCTGGCCGATGACGCCCACCTCTATGTGTGCGGGCCCAAGCCGCTGATCGACGCGGTGATCGCCACCGCCGCCGCCGCTGGCATCGCCGAATCGCGGGTGCACTGGGAACAGTTCGCCGCCGCCGCGCCGGCCACAGGCGCGGCCTTCACCGTGGTGCTGGCCCGCTCGGGCACCGAACTGCAAGTCGAGGAAGGCATGACCATCCTCCAGGCCATTGAGAAGTCCAAGGCCGCGAAGGTCGAGTGCCTGTGCCGCGAAGGCGTGTGCGGCACCTGCGAGACGGCGATCCTCGAAGGCGAGGCCGAGCATTTCGACCAATACCTCAGCGACGAGGAAAAGGCCGCGCAGCAGAGCATGATGCTGTGCGTGTCGCGGGCGCGCTCGGCGCGGTTGGTGCTGGATCTCTAAAGCTCGGCCGCGAATCGCATGCCCGTGCGGACTCGCCTGTGAGATGTAACTGAATACCGCCAAAAAGTGCTGAAAAGGATAATCAGAGAAACGTCCTACGCAGATTTGGGAAGCCCTGTTACTCACCCACAATCCATTCCTCGCTAGTGTTCCTGGTCTGCGTCACCGTCGCCCGTGGCTGGCTGCAACAGCCATCCACGGGCCTGCACGACGGTACGGCCATTGCCAGCCAGCGAGGACCTTATGCGAACGTTCCCCGGAACACGTCAGCACCAAAAAACCCCGCCCCCCAATCGAGGCGCTCTACGCCGTCATGCTGCGATAGCTGACAGGCCACTCCCAAGATGCCAGGCAACGACGAGCACCGTCTCGTTCAAGGACAGCCGTATCCGAAGGACCTCTCATGTCCAGCCAATCAAACACTGGCCTCACGCGAGGAGCTAAACCATGACTGACGCCACCGTCAGCAGTGCCACCTCCGGCCCCGCCTGCAGCCCACGCGTGCCCATCCTGCCGGTGCGCTATGCCATCGTCCCGCGTACGGGCGATGCCCCTGCCTGTCGCTACGCAGGCGCAGGCTTCAATCTAGAACAAGGCTTCGCCCCGCTGCAGCACTCGTCCTACACCCTGCGCACGCTGCGCCCAGGCTACATCTACGTGTTCATGAAAGGCCCCCAGGGCGAAAAGCTGGTCATTCATGAGTACGACGGCGAAGGACGCTACCAGGAGCTGCACTATCAAGGGCTGGAGCGCTATCACCAACGTGACCGCTACCTATCCGGTCAGAGCATGGGCTGGGTCTGGGCCGATACCTGTCAGGACACTGCCAAGGAAGTGTGGATCGGCTACAGCCCGCACCTGTGGACCAACGCCACGACTGCCCGCATCACCGCATCAGCAGCCCTGCGCAAACGGCATATGCGCCAGCTGGACATGGCCGAGCTGATTGCCGGCAACCCGGCCCCCTCCACCCAGCCCCATGTACTGCCGCTCAGTGCGTTGCAAGACTGGGTCGAAGACTACAAACCGGCAAGCCGGCGTATGTCCCTGACCTGGAGCAGCCACGCGTCCACAACCACCTTGTCCGTCGGTAGGCTCAACGCCATTGCCCGGGACTATCCCAGCACCCAGCCGAAAATACCGGTGGTGGTGGCGCTGGCTGATGCTGAAGGCATGGCCCTGGAGCCCGGAGAACTGCAGGGCAAGAAGAACTGGCAACTACCGTTCTGGGCCGTGTTGTTCCCTTACAACTTCGGCCTCGCCCTCTGCTGGTATGGCGTCTGCCGACTCTTCAATGTCCGGGCAGCACCGCCTCCGCCGGAGGCCTTCGAGCAAGCCCCTGTCCAGCCAAGGCACGCCCTGATCGAATGTGACCCCGCTTGGCTGATTGCATAAGGCCGACACGGTGTCACTTAGAAGATGCCCGGTTCACAGTCAGTGTCACCGGGCTGCCGCGCCCCAACGAGGACGACTTCAATTATGGGTTGGAGCAAGTCGTGATTGCCGGAAGAGAAGATAGATCCTGATCAACGTCTGCCTTAGACATGTTGAGTTCCTGAGTCGCCGCGCTGTGTCTAACAGAACGACGCATTACTTGCGATGACGTTGGCTACTCCAGCGCATTTCAGTACCCAGGCCCCATTAAAATGAAATAAGATAACGTTTCATTCGAACACCCTTCCAACCTGCGATCCCTCCTCGATGACCAGCTCTCCAACCGCCCTCCCCACCCAACGCCTGCAAAGCATCGACGCCCTGCGCGGCCTGGTGATCCTGTTCATGCTGCTTGACCACGTGCGCGAAACCTTCTTCCTGCACCGCCAGGTCAGCGACCCGATGACCATCGATGCGATCGACGCCACCGAACCCAGCCTGTTCGCCAGCCGCACCCTGGCGCACCTGTGCGCGCCGGTGTTCGTGCTGCTTACCGGGCTATCGGCCTGGTTGTATGGCGAGAAGCACCAGGGCCGTGGCGATGTCTCGGTGTTCCTGTTCAAACGCGGTCTGTTCCTGGTACTGCTGGAATTCTCCCTGGTCAACTTCGCCTGGACCTTCGAGTTGCCTCCGAGCGTGATCTACCTGCAGGTGATCTGGGCCATCGGCCTGAGCATGCTCGCCCTGTCGCTGCTGGTGTGGCTGCCGCGCCCGGCGCTGCTCGCCCTCGGCGCGCTGATCGTCGCCGGTCACAACCTGCTCGATGGCCTGCACTTCGGGCCGGAATCGGCGCTGCATGTACCATGGGCGATCCTGCATGAGCGCAGTTGGCTGGAGGTGGGCGAACATCTGCGCCTGCGCACGTCCTACCCGCTGTTGCCGTGGATCGGCGTGATCGCTCTGGGTTATGGGCTCGGGCCGTGGTTTGCCCGGGGCAGCGACGCCGGCAAGCGCCAGCAGCGCCTGCTATGGGCCGGCGCCACCTTGCTGCTGGGGTTCGGCGCGCTGCGCCTGCTCAATGGCTACGGCGAAGCCCCCTGGAGCCTCTACGCCAGCCTCGGGCAGACGCTGATGAGCTTCTTCAATATCACCAAATATCCACCGTCGTTGCTGTTCCTGGCCCTGACCCTCGGCGTCGGCCTGCTCCTGCTGCGCGGCTTCGAGCGTGCCGGCGACGCCCGCTGGATCGGCCCGCTTGCGGTGTTCGGCGCAGCGCCGATGTTCTTCTACCTGCTGCACCTGTATGCGCTCAAGCTGCTGTACGTGGCCTGCGTGGCGCTGTTCGGCCTGAACCAGGGCCGCTATTTCGGTTTCGATGGCATCGGGGCGGTATGGCTGACCGCCGTGCTGCTGCCACTTGCCCTGTACCTGCCGGTGCGCTGGTTCGCCCGGCTGAAAGCGCGCCGGCGCGATATCGCCTGGCTCAAGTACCTGTAAAAGCGTTTTCACCCGACAGCCCGATGGTCTACCATGCCGCCCGCCGGTTTCCACACGGAATCAAAAGGGAATCCCGGGCTCGCCACTGGCGATCCAAAGGGAACTGCCCCCGCAACTGTAGGTGCCGAGCCTGCGCCATCGATGCCACTGGGTCTGCCGACCCGGGAAGGCTGGCGCCGGCCTGGACGCACCAGTCAGGAGACCTGCCGGCACGCATTCACCAACCGGCGGGGTGTCCGGGATGGTCATCCGCCCTGGCCGCGTGCTTGCGCAGGCTGCCGGGCGATGCCTGTCCGTGGGCCATTCCGTGCACCACCCAGGAGATCGCCCCACCATGCCGCACCGCCTCGCCGCCCTCCTCGCCGGCCTGTCCCTGTCGGGCCTAGCCCATGCCAGCGCCACCCAGTACCCGCTGACCGTCGACAACTGCGGCATGCCGCAGACCTTCACCCAGGCCCCGCAACGGGCGGTGACCGTCGGCCAGGCCGGCACCGAGCTGCTCTATGCCCTGGGCCTGGGTGAGCGGCTGGCGGGCACCTCGCTGTGGTTCAACAACGTGCTGCCGGAATTCAAGGCGCAGAACGACAAGGTCCCGCGCCTGGCCGACAACGAACCGAGCTTCGAGGCGGTGGTCGGCAAACGTCCGCAACTGGTGACGGCGCAGTTCGAATGGATGATCGGCGCCCAGGGCGCGGTCGGCACCCGCGAGCAGTTCCAGGAGCTGGGCATCCCCACCTACCTGCTGCCCTCGGACTGCGAGGGCAAGGACAACCTGGTGGGCGCCGACGGCACCCGCCTGCAGCCATTCAAGGTGCAGAGCATCTACAAGAGCGTCAGCCAGCTGGCCGAGATCTTCGACGTGCAGGAGCGTGGCGCACGCCTGAATGCCGAGCTCCAGGGCCAGCTGGAACAGGCCAGGCAGCGCCTGGCCGGCCAGGACCTGGCGGACACCAGCGCGCTGTTCTGGTTCTCCAGCGCCGACCTCAAGACCGACCCCTATGTCGCCGGCCGCCAGGGCGTGGCCGACTACATGCTGCAGACCCTTGGCGTGCGCAACGTGGTCGAGTCGAGCGAAGAATGGCCTACCGTGGGCTGGGAAACCCTGGTCAAAGCCAACCCCACCTGGCTGATCGTCGCGCGCATGGACCGCCGCCGCTACCCGGCCGACGACTACCAGAAAAAACTCGACTTCCTGCGCAGCGACCCGGTCACGCGCAATATGGACGCGGTCAAGCACGGCCGCATCATCGTCCTCGATGCCGACGCCATGCAGGCCGGCATCCGCCTGTTCCGCGGCCTGGACGTGCTGTCCAGCGCCTTCGCCAGCGGTAAAGCCCCCCAGCCATGAGCCGCCTGCTGCCCATCAGCCTCTTTGCTTTGCTCGCCCTGTGCCTGGCCATGCTTGCCGGGATTGCCATCGGCGAGACCCGTGTCGGCGCCGAGGCGATCTGGCAGGTACTGGCCAACCAGCTGTGGCAGGCCGGCCATGCCGTCGACCCGATCGACGCTGGCATCGTCTGGAACTACCGCCTGCCGCGCACCCTGGTCGCCGCCGCCTGCGGTGCAGGGCTGGCAACCTGTGGGGTGATCCTCCAGGCGCTGCTGCGCAACCCGTTGGCCGAGCCGTACCTGCTGGGCCTGTCTGCTGGCGCCTCGACTGGCGCCGTGGCGGTGGGGCTGTTCGGCCTGGGCGGCGCGGTGCTGTCGCTGTCGGCCGGTGCCTTCATCGGCGCGCTGGCCGCGTTCGCCCTGGTGTTGCTGCTGTCGCGCGCCAGTGGCAGCCGCCATGACAACGCCCAGGTGATCCTCGCCGGCATCGCCGGATCGCAGCTGTTCAACGCCCTCACCGCCTTCCTCATCACCAAGTCGGCCACCGCCGAGCAGGCCCGCGGCATCCTGTTCTGGCTGCTGGGCAACCTCAGCGGCGTGCGCTGGCCGTCGGTGTGGCTGGCGGTGCCGGTCGCCCTGTTCGGCCTTGCGATATGCCTGTGGCAGCGCCGGGCACTGGACGCCTTTACCTTCGGCGCCGACTCGGCGGCCTCGCTGGGCGTACCGGTGCGCCGTACACAGCTGCTGCTGATCAGTTGCGCGGCGCTGGTCACCGCGGTGATGGTGTCCATCGTCGGCGCCATCGGCTTCGTCGGCCTGGTCATCCCCCATGCCCTGCGCCTGCTGCTCGGCCCCGGACATAGCCGCCTGCTGCCGGCCAGCGCCCTGGGCGGTGCGCTGTTCCTGATCATCGCCGACATCCTCTCGCGCACCCTGATCACCGGCCAGGTGATCCCGGTGGGCGTGGTCACGGCCTTGATCGGCGCACCGGTGTTCGCGCTGATCCTGATCAGCCGCCGGGGGCGCCCATGAGCGTGATGACCACCATCGCCGACGCGCCGCTCACCTGCCAAGGGCTCGGCCTGCGCCTGGGCGGACGCGACGTGCTGCACGGGGTCGACCTGAGCGTGATGCCCGGCGAAACCCTCGGCGTGGTCGGCCCCAACGGCTCGGGCAAGTCCACCCTGCTCAAGCTGCTCGCCGGCCTGCGCACGCCCAGCAGTGGCAGCGTGCGCCTGCTCGGCGAAGCGCTGGAGCGCATGCCACGCCGGCATGTCGCCCAGCGCCTGGCCCTGGTCGAGCAACAGGCCGACACCCTGGACGCCATCAGTGTCTACGACGCCGTCGCCCTGGGCCGCACGCCCTGGCTCTCGGCCCTGGCACCGTTCGGCAACGATGACCGCGCCATCGTTGAACAGGCGCTGGCCGACGCCGACGCCAGCCACCTGCGCCGACGGCTATGGGGCGAGCTGTCCGGCGGCGAGCGCCAGCGCGTGCATATCGCCCGGGCCCTGGCGCAACGGCCGCAGGTGCTGTTGCTGGACGAGCCGACCAACCATCTCGATATCCAGCATCAGCTCGGCTTGCTGCGCCAGGTGCAGGCGCTGCCGGTGACGACGCTGGTGGCGCTGCATGATCTCAACCAGGCACTGACTTGCGACCGATTGGCCGTACTCGATCAGGGGCGGTTGGTTGCGCTAGGCAAGCCGGAGGCGGTGTTGACGCCGGAGCGGTTGCTGGGGACGTTTGGGGTGCGGGGGCACTACCTGGTCGATCCGTATGATGGGGCGCGGGTTTTGCGGTTTCGTGCCTGAGCCGGCATGGAAAGCGCCGCTGACGCGGTGCATCGCCGGCAAGCCGGCTCCCACTCCGGACGCGCCAGCCTGAAGCCATGCGCCGTCCTGTGGGAGTCGACTTGGCGGCGATCAGGCCGGCTGGTTTACCTGCGGCAGCTTCCAGACCTGCATCTCCTGCGGCGTCAGGCTGGCCAGCACCTGCATGAAGGTTTCGGTCAGCTCGCTGCTGACATTACCGTGGGCGCGGTAGTTGCTCAGCAGATAGCGCTTTACCGTATTCGGCCAGTTGTTCGCCAGATGGGCGGCTTTGATGATGCCCTTGGCGTCCTGATAGTTGGCGGCGGGCTTGACCTGGGTCAGCCGGCGCTCGAAGTGGCCGAAGCTCCAGTCGTCCTCGCGAGCCTCGAATTCGTCCAGCAGTTTCACCTTGTACAACGCAAGCTCGGGCATGCGTGATCTCCTTGTGATGGGGTGGAAGGAGACGGTAGGCGAATACGCCGGGAATGGAAATGAACACGGTGTTGAGCATGGCGGGTGTCGGTTGGGACGGCCTGTCAGACGCCGGCTGCAGGCGCCGGTAGCAAGGGCTACCGCGCGGATAAAGCAACCGGGCGCTCGCCCAGTTTCTGCGCCAGCCGCAACAGGTAGCCATCCGGGTCCTGGACCAGGAACTGGCGCAACCCCACTTCGACGGCATCTGCGCGATACCAGACCTCCTCGCACGCCTGGAACAACGGCCAGCGATGGCGCTCCAGCCGTTCGAGCAGCGGCGCGACCGCAGCGACATCGATCTGCAGGTTGATTCCCCGCCCGAAGGGCTTTTCCAGCGGCCCGGTGAGCCAGTGATCATCGGCATCGAGCTGCTCGAGCATCACCTGCGCGCCGTGCAGGTCGAGGTAGGCGAAACGCTGCTCCGGGCGTTGGTGGGCAATCTCGAAGCCCAGCAGCGATACCCAGAAATCCAGGCTGCTGTCGAGGTCGCTGACGATCAGTTCGGGCACCATTGTGTTGCGCTGTAGCATGCGGGTCGTCCTTGAGGGGTATGGGCAAGCGGACGACATGATAACGCTTACCCCAACTTCCACCAGCGTGGCCGGCAAGCACGAAACGAATGCGATGTGGGCCGCAAGGCCTGGGCGCCTTTGGCATCAAAGCAGCCCAGCAGCAAGGCCACCGTGGGGGCGTCATCCACCGCGCCAAGGGAACTGCCGCAGGTGGCGCAGAACGCGCGGCTGGAAGCATCGGAGGAACGGTACAGCGCCGGAGCCCCGCCCTCCCCGGTCCAGGCGACCGCCGCCTTGTCGAATTCGACCCAGCACAGGGTCAGGCTGCCGGAGTGGCGCTGGCACTGTCCGCACGAGCACGTATGCGGAAAGCGCGGCTCGCCCGTGGCGCTGAAACGGATGCGGCCGCACAGGCAGCCGCCTTTGTAGGTAGTCATCGGGTCGCCTTCCTTGGGGGCCAGGATTGCCGCACAATAGCCAACTTCGCGCGCATGAACCGCCGTAAAAGTGTTACGCCGTATGGCATCCTGGCCTGCGCGCCCGCGCCACTGCTAAAGTGCGCGCCGCGGCCCTCCCGGCCCCAGCAATGATGGAAACCTGCCGATGGAAAGAATGATCCAGTTCGTGGCGGTGGTGGTGGTCTGCACCAGCATCGGCATCGCCTGCGAGCACTACGAAGTGAACCGCTACCTGAAATGGCTGCTGATGGCCCTGCCGGCGATTATCTGGGTGCGCCTGCGCAATCCGTTGCAACGCTGAATTTGCGCATGGGTTTGCAGTAAACTCGCAGGCCTTACCGTGCTCAAGGCTGCCCCATGTCCCGCCTGACCCGATTGCTGTTGCCCGTGCTCCTGCTCGGCGCCCTCGCCGCCTGCGACCAGAAGCCCAGCCGCGAGGAACAGATCCTCGCCAACCTGCCCTTGCAGGAAGCCTACGACCACAACATCGAGCGCATGGCCGGGCTGCTGGCCATGACCCACGCGCAGGTGCCCCAGGACAAGATCAAGGAGGTACTGCGCAAGCACCTCACCGTCGAGGATCAGCGCCAGGACCTGTTCAAGCTGTACAGCGAGGAGCACTTCGACGACGCCGAGTTCGCCAGCATCGTCCAGGCCACCCGCGACCCGGCCAAGGCCAGGGAACTGGGCCAGAGCGACGAGGGCAAGCGCCTGAGCGAAAAGCTCACCCGACTGATGCGCGAGAGCGCCAGCGATCCCCAGGTCCAGGCCCTGGCGCAGGCGCGTATGCAGCAGGTCGAGGATGACCTGCGGGCACTGGAGCAGGCCGCCCCCTGATACCTGAAGGGATCTGGAAACAGCTGCGGCAAAGTCTGTAATTGTTGTGAGAAGCCGGAGCGCCCTCCGTCATCCAACCCTGCAATTGCCTGCCTGCATGGTTCACCTCGCGCCTAGCGCGTAAGGTGAGATACCTGCTGCATCCCATGAGGCCAAGGATTGCAATACATGCCACCCCACGCTCGGCGCCCCGACCTGCGCACCCTCATACTCGTGCTCTGCGCCATCACCGCGCTGGTGATGCTGCTGGCCAGTTACTTCGCCAGCTACCGGGTGCAACGCCAACTGCTCATCGACAGCGCCCTGGAAGCCAACCGGGCCTACGCCGCCAAAGTGGCCGCCGTGACCGAGACCACCCTGGGCAACGCCCTGCAGCAACTGGCCTACAGTGCCAGCCAATGTGCCCGGCACCCCGATGACGATAGCCTGGTACAGGCTGAGATCGACCGCCTGCAACAGCAAAGCAACCTGTTCAACTCCACCTTGCGGGTCAGCGCCCAAGGTGTGGTGCGTACACTTGCGCCAGCGCCACTGCAACACCTGGCCGGTACCCAGGCCAGCTCGGCCGCGGCCCAGGAAGCCTTGCGCGAACGCCGCACGCTGGTATCCACGCCCTTCCTGTCGGCGGCCGGCAACCTGCTGGTGATCATGTCGCAGCCAATCTTCGACGCCGACGGGCGCTACCAGGGCTATATCGGCGGCAGCCTGTACCTGCGCGAACGCAACCTGCTCAACAGCCTGCTGGGCACACACTTCTACCAGAACGGCGCCTACCTCTACGTGATCGATCGCAACCGTCGACTGCTGTTCCACCCCGACAGCCAGCGGGTCGGCACCCTGGTGGGCGACAACCCCTTGGTCGACGACCTGCCTGGACTGGACCAAGGTACCCGGCGGCTGATCAACAGCCAGGGCGTGGAGATGCTTGCCGGTTTCGCCACGGTGCCCAGCACCGGCTGGGCCATCGTTTCCCAGCAACCACTGCAACAGACCGTGGCACCGCTGCGTCACCTGATCCTCAATGTCATCGCCATTTCCGCGCCATTGGCCCTGCTCGGCTGCCTGCTGCTGTGCTGGCTGACGCAAGTCATTGCCCACCCGCTCAGGCAACTGGCCACGGTCGCCCGGGGCCCGGGCGAGCAGCGGACCACCGAGCGCATCCACCAGGTCCGCGCCTGGTACGCCGAGGCCGCAGAGCTCAAGCGCGCCCTGCTGTTCGGCCTGAACCTGTTGCAGGAGCGCATCGGCCGGCTCAACCATGACGCCCAGACCGACCCACTCACCGGACTGTTGAACCGTCGCGGGCTGCAGCAGGCACTGCGCTTGCTGCAGGCCGAGAAACGCGGCTTCGCCGTGGTGGTGCTGGACATCGACCATTTCAAGCGGATCAACGACAGCCACGGCCACGACATCGGTGACCTGGTCCTGCAGCGGCTCGCAAGCCTGATGCGTGGCACCTGCCGTGAGGGCGATCTGCTGTGCCGCACCGGCGGCGAGGAGTTCCTGATGCTCCTGCCGGGCGCAGGGCTGGAAGTGGCGACCGCCATCGCCGGCCACCTGCGCCTGACCGTGGAACAGACTGCTATCGAGCCTATCGGTGGGATCACGCTGTCACTGGGCGTGGCCAGCTGGCAGTCCCAGGCAGGTGAAGAACCCGCGGATACCCTGCGCAAGGCTGACCAGGCGCTGTACAGGGCCAAGCAGAAAGGGCGCAACCGCGTGTGTATCGACAGTCCGGCCTGATGTCGAGGCGAAAAACGCCCTCAGGCGACAGGCTGGAGTAATGTCCCGCACTTTTGCTCAAGGTGGAGTGAGGGTAAGCCTTCCCCCCTGAAGAATGAAGCGCCAGCCACGTTAAGCTTTTGTCCCTTTTCAAACCGGTACACGCAGGTACCGGTGTTTACCTCCAAGGATGTTCCCGTGTCGAAGATTCAGCGTTTCACCCTCCTCTCCCTGGCAGCGCTTGGCATGCTCAGCCTCGCAGCCTGCAGCGCCAACCCCGAGGCCAGGGCAAAAGTCGACGCCGCCGCCCTGGCCGGTTTCACGGCGGCCATGCAGAGCGCGCTCATCAACCGCATCGATGCCGCCAACCAAGGCACTCTGGTCGGCGTGGTCACGCTCAAGCTCACCCTGGACCGAAACAATCGCCCCATCGCCTGCAAGGCCGTGCGCAGTCCGATTGCCCATGAACGGCTGTTGCCATTGGGAGTCACGGCATCTCCCCTGAGCCAATTGAAGCAATTGGTCGAGCACGAATGCTGGAGAACCACCTACCCGCCTGTGCCTGAAGGCCTGTTCGAGAACGACCAGGTGGAAGTGATCGCCCCCCTTGTGCTGATCTCTCGCCTGCCGATGCAGCGACCCTGAACCCGGCATCCGGTGCTAACAGGCATCCGGATGTCGCCCCCGACAAAGCACCCTCGCCCTGCCGCTTGTCTACTGGCCCGAGAACAACGACGCCGCGCCCCGAGCGCGGCGCATCCGTCCAGGCTGCCAAGACCACCGGAGAGCACCCCATGTCCATCGCCCACGAGGTCCCACCCGCCACCTTGCGGCGGGTGATCGCCGCCTCGGCCATCGGCAATTTCGTCGAATGGTTCGACTTCGCCGTCTACGGTTTCCTCGCCACCCTGATCGCCAGCCAGTTCTTCGCCAGCGAGGATGCCAGTGTCGCCCTGCTCAAGACCTTCGCCGTGTTTGCCGTGGCCTTCGCCTTGCGCCCGCTGGGCGGCATCGTGTTCGGCGCGCTGGGCGACCGTCTCGGGCGCAAGCGCATCCTGTCGCTGACCATCCTGCTGATGGCCGGCTCCACCACGCTGATCGGCCTGCTGCCGACCTATGCCAGCATCGGCGTGCTGGCCCCGGCGCTGCTCACCCTTGCCCGTTGCCTGCAGGGGTTTTCCGCAGGGGGTGAATATGCCGGCGCTTGCGCCTACCTGATGGAGCACGCGCCACGGGGCCGGCGCGCGTTCTACGGCAGCTTCGTGCCGGTCTCGACCTTCTCCGCCTTCGCCTGTGCGGCGGTCATCGCCTATGGCCTGGAAGCGAGCCTCACACCCGAGGCGATGAACGCCTGGGGTTGGCGTATTCCGTTCCTGGTCGCCGCCCCCTTGGGCCTGGTCGGCCTTTACCTGCGCTGGCGCATGGAGGAAACCCCGGCGTTTCGCCAGGCAATCGCCGAAGGCAAGGCGCACAGCCATTCGCCGCTGGGCGACACCCTGCGCCACCATGGCCGCACCATCCGCAACCTTGGCGCGTTCATATCGCTGACGGCGCTGTCGTTCTACATGTTCACCACCTACTTCGCCACCTACCTGCAGACGGTCGGCCACCTGAGCCGCGCCCAGGCGCTACTGGTCTCGACCGTGGCGCTGCTGTTCGCCGCGGCCGGCTGCCCACTGGCAGGCGCCTTTTCCGATCGTGTCGGACGGCGTCGGACCATCGGCTTCACTTGCCTCTGGGTGATGATCGCGGTGTTCCCGGCTTACTGGCTGGCCAGTTCGGGGTCGCTGGCGGGGGCATTGCTGGGGGTGGTCCTGCTGGCCATCGGCGCGCTGATGAGTGGCGTGGTCACCGCCGCGCTGCTGTCGGAGTGCTTCCCCACGCGCAGCCGCTACACCGCCTCGGCGATCACCTACAACGTCGCCTACACCCTGTTCGGCGGCACCGCGCCGCTGGTGGCGACCTGGTTGATCGAACAGAGTGGCAGCCGCCTGGCCCCGGCGTTCTACCTGGTGGTGATTGCCTTGCTGGCGTTGATCGGCGGGCTGGCGTTGCCGGAGACCGCGCAGGTTTCGCTGCACGAGGAAAACCCGGGCACCGACCCGTTGCAGGCATCCCAGGGGCTTTAAGACGGGGATAGCCAACATCGCGGGGCATGTCGCATCGAAGCGTCGATGCGACATGCCCCGCGATCGGCGTTATGCCAGGTCGAACCTGTCCAGCTCCATGACTTTCACCCAAGCCGCCACGAAGTCCTTGACGAACTTCTCCTTGGCATCGCTGCTGCCATACACCTCGCTCAAGGCACGCAGCTGCGCATGGGAGCCGAACACCAGGTCGACCCGGCTGGCGGTCCATTTCACCTGGCCGGTCTTGCGGTCACGGCCCTCGAACGCTTCGTTGTCCGCCCCGGTCGGTTTCCACTCCACGCCCATGTCCAGCAGGTTGCGGAAGAAGTCATTGCTGAGCACGCCGACCTTGTCGGTGAACACACCCTCCTTGCTGCCGCCATGGTTGGCGCCTAGCACCCGCAGGCCACCGACCAGCACGGCCAGTTCCGGTGCGGTGAGCGTCAGCAACTGGGCCTTGTCCAGCAGCAATTTCTCGGCCTTGACGCTGTAGCGCGCCTTGCTGAAGTTGCGGAAACCGTCGGCCAGGGGCTCGAGCACGGCGAACGACTCGACATCGGTCTGTTCCTGCGAGGCGTCCACGCGCCCCGGGTGGAACGGCACGCTGATGTTGTGCCCGGCATCTTTAGCGGCTTTTTCCACCGCCGCGCTGCCGGCCAGCACGATCAGGTCGGCCAGGGAGATCTTGTTGCCGCCCTCGCTGCGGATCTTCTCCAGCGCTGTCAGCACCTTGTCCAGCCCCTGGTTCGCCGTCCAACCGTTCTGCGGCGCCAGGCGCAGGCGGCCGCCGTTGGCGCCGCCGCGCTTGTCGGAACCGCGGAAGGTCGAGGCCGAGGCCCAGGCGGCGGACACCAGTTCACCGACACTCAGCCCCGAAGCCAGCACCTTGGCCTTGAGCGCGGCGATATCGGCGTCGCTAGGTTGAGGTCCGGCCTTGGGCAGCGGGTCCTGCCACAGCAGCTCCTCGTTGGGCATTTCCGGCCCGAGATAGCGCGCCAGCGGGCCCATGTCGCGGTGGATCAGCTTGTACCAGGCACGGGCGAAGGCATCGGCGAGCTGGTCGGGGTTGTCCTTGAAGCGCCGGGCAATGGGCTCGTAGATCGGGTCGAAGCGCAGCGCCAGGTCAGAGGTGAGCATCGACGGCGCGTGCTTCTTGCCGGGATCATGGGCATCAGGCACGCTCCCCACGCCCTTGCCGTCCTTCGGCCGCCACTGGTGGGCACCAGCCGGGCTCTTGGTCAGTTCCCACTCGAAGTTGAACAGGTTGTTCAGGTACTCGTTGCTCCACTTCGTCGGGGTCGAGGTCCAGGTCACTTCCAGGCCGCTGGTGATGGTGTCGCCACCCTTGCCGGTACCGAACTTGTTGCTCCAGCCCAGGCCCTGCAGCTCGAGGCCCGCCGCTTCTGGCTCGGCACCGACATTGTCGGCGGGGCCGGCGCCGTGGGTCTTGCCGAAGGCATGGCCGCCGGCGATCAGCGCCACGGTCTCTTCATCGTTCATGGCCATGCGACCGAAGGTCTCGCGGATATCCTTGCCGGAGGCGACCGGATCGGGGTTGCCCTCCGGGCCTTCGGGGTTCACGTAGATCAGCCCCATCTGCACGGCGCCCAGCGGGTTTTCCAGGTTGCGCTCGCCGCCCAGGTCACGCCCCTGCTCTTCCGGGCGCTTGGCCGGTTCGGCGACCAGGTCGCCCTTGCCCGGCGGCTCGGCCTTGCCGTAGCGAGTGTCGCCACCCAGCCAGACCTTCTCCGAGCCCCAGTACACGTCCTCGTCCGGCTCCCACACGTCGGCGCGGCCACCAGAGAAGCCGAAGGTCTTGAAGCCCATGGACTCCAGGGCGACGTTGCCGGTAAGCACGATCAGATCGGCCCAGGAGATCTTGTTGCCGTACTTCTGCTTGATCGGCCACAGCAGGCGCCGGGCCTTGTCCAGGCTGACGTTGTCCGGCCAGCTGTTGAGCGGGGCGAAGCGTTGCTGGCCGGAGCCGGCGCCGCCCCGGCCATCGCCGATGCGATAGGTGCCGGCGCTGTGCCAGGCCATGCGGATGAACAGCGGGCCGTAATGGCCGAAGTCGGCCGGCCACCAGTCCTGGGAATCGGTCATCAAGGCGCGCAGGTCTGCTTTCAATGCCTGGAAGTCGAGGCTCTTGAACGCCTTGGCGTAGTCGAAGTCCGGGTCCATGGGGTCGGACTTGCTGGAGTGCTGGTGGAGGATCTTCAGGTTGAGCTGGTCAGGCCACCAGTCACGGTTGCTGGTGCCGCCACCGGCGGTCTGGTGGAACGGGCATTTCGATTCGTTCGCCATCTGCTTCTACCTTTTGGGTCGGTTCAATTCAGATTTCCGGGCGTTCTTGTAATTGCGCTGCCAGGTGTTGGATCAGGCGTTCGCCAAGCGCGCCTGCCCCTCATCGGTTATGGCCGGGCACACCTGTGCGCCGGCTTTTCACGGAACCAGCAGAAAGACTAGCCGAGCTTGGGCAGAGGTCTAATAGAGGCGATATTGGGGGGTGATAGCCTGGCTCTGTCAGCCTGTGGCGCCGGCAGATCAGGATCGTCACATTGATCTGTTCAACTGGGCTCGCCCCGATGCAAAAGCATATTCGGCCGTCCTTCGCGAGAGTGGCCGACCCAGCGCCAGGGACGGCGCAGTCACGGGCTTGATGGCACTTGCATAGCCAAGTGCATGTACAACTCGGACGAAATGCGCCTCGCGCCCTTTCGTACCGCGGCAAGTGAAGGCACAATGCGTGTCCTTTTTTTGGCCGGCCTGGCCGGGGGCCTTTAAATGATCAAGACGCCGTACTACCTCATCGACAAAACCAAGCTGCTGAGCAACATGGAGAAGATCGCCTACGTGCGCGAACACTCCGGTGCCAAGGCACTGCTTGCCCTCAAGTGCTTCGCTACCTGGTCGGTATTCGACCTGATGCAGCAGTACATGGACGGCACCACCTCGTCTTCGCTGTTCGAGCTCAAGCTCGGCCGCCAGAAGTTCGCCGGCGAAACCCATGCCTACAGCGTGGCCTGGGCCGACGACGAAGTCGAAGAGATGCTCGACAACTGCGACAAGATCATCTTCAACTCCATCGGCCAGCTCGAGCGCTTCGCCGAGCAGTCCGAAGGCAAGGTGCGTGGCCTGCGCGTCAACCCGCAGGTGAGCAGCTCCGACTACCTGCTGGCCGACCCGGCGCGCCCGTTCAGCCGCCTCGGCGAGTGGGACCCGGAAAAGATCGAGAAGGTGATCGAGAAGATCTCCGGCTTCATGTTCCACAACAACTGCGAGAACGGCGACTTCGGCCTGTTCGACAAGATGCTCACGCACATTGAGGAACGTTTCGGCCACCTGCTGCACAAGGTCGAATGGGTCAGCCTCGGCGGCGGCATCCACTTCACCGGCGAAGACTATGCCGTGGACGCCTTCTGCGCGCGCCTGAAGCAGTTCGCCGAAACCTACGGCGTGCAGGTCTACCTGGAGCCGGGCGAAGCGGCCATCACCAACAGCGCCTCGCTGGAAGTGACCGTGCTCGACACCCTGTACAACGGCAAGCACCTGGCCGTGGTCGATAGCTCGATCGAAGCGCACCTGCTCGACCTGCTGATCTACCGCCTCAACGCCAAGATGGCCCCCAACGACGGCGCGCACACCTACATGGTCTGCGGCAAGTCGTGCCTGGCCGGCGACATCTTCGGCGAGTACCAATTCGACAAGCCACTGGCCATCGGTGATCGGCTGTCGTTCGTCGACACGGCGGGCTACACCATGGTCAAGAAAAACTGGTTCAACGGTCTGAAAATGCCATCCATCGCGGTCAAGCAACTCGACGGCAGCGTCGAAGTGGTGCGCGAGTTCGGTTTCGAAGACTACGTTTCGAGCCTGTCGTAAGACAGGCTTTCATGAAGGAGAGCAGCTGAATTGAAGAAGAACGTTCTTATCATTGGTGCAGGAGGTGTCGCCAAGGTGGTGGCCCACAAGTGCGCACAGCATAACGACGAACTGGGTCGTATTGCGATTGCGTCACGGAACATCTCCAAATGCCAGGCCATCATCGACAGCGTCAAGGCCAAGGGTAGCCTCAAGGTACCCGCCGACATCCAGGCCTTCTCGCTCAACGCCCTCGATGTCGAGGCGACCAAGGCACTGATCCGCGAGACCGAATCGCAGATCGTGATCAACGTTGGCTCCGCCTTCCTCAACATGTCGGTGCTGCGTGCCTGCATCGATACCGGTGTCGCTTATCTTGACACCGCCATCCACGAAGAGCCGGGCAAGATCTGCGAGACCCCGCCGTGGTACGGCAACTACGAGTGGAAACACCTCGAAGAGTGCCAACAAAAGAACATTACCGCCATTCTCGGCGTCGGCTTCGACCCGGGTGTGGTGAACAGCTACGCGAAACTCGCGCAGCAGCAGTACTTCGACCAGATCGACTCGATCGACATCCTGGACGTGAATGCCGGTTCCCACGGCAAGTACTTCGCCACCAACTTCGACCCGGAAATCAACTTCCGCGAGTTCACCGGGCAAGTCTGGAGCTGGCAGAACAGCCAGTGGACCAGCAACACCATGTTCGAGGTCAAGCGCACCGACGATCTGCCGGTAGTGGGTTCGCAGAACCTGTACCTGACCGGCCACGACGAAGTGCACTCGATCTCGAAGAACCTGAACGTGCCGAACGTGCGTTTCTGGATGAGCTTCGGCGAGCACTACATCAATGTGTTCACCGTGCTGAAGAACCTCGGCCTGCTCAGCGAGCAACCGGTGAAGACCGCCGAAGGCCTGGAAGTGGTGCCGCTGAAAGTGGTCAAGGCCGTGCTGCCGGATCCGGCCTCGCTGGCCCCGGGCTACACCGGCAAGACCTGCATCGGTGACCTGGTCAAGGGCACCAAGGACGGCCAGCCGCGCGAGGTGTTCATCTACAACGTGGCCGACCACGAAGAAGCCTACGCCGAGACCGACAGCCAAGGTATTTCCTACACCGCAGGCGTGCCTCCGGTAGCCGCCGCGCTGCTGGTTGCCCGTGGCCAGTGGGATGCCGGGCGCATGGTCAACGTCGAGGAGCTGCCGGCCGAGCCGTTCCTCAAGGCGCTGGACGTCATGGGCCTGCCGACCCGCGTCAAGGATGAAAAAGGCGATCGTCCGTGGGACGCTGAAGCCTAAGCTGCACGATGAAGGGGCGCCAGATGGCGCCCCTTCTGTTTGTAGGAGCTGTCTGTGGCTGCGGGCTTGCCCCGCACCGGCAGATCGCTACTTCCTGGCCTCCAGTATCAAGTTGAACGGCGTCTGCGTCGCCCGCCGGAAGCGCCTGAACCCCGCCTCCTCGAACACTGCCCGCAACCGAGCCTCCCCAGCCTGCGCCCCCAACCCCAGACCCACTTCCTGCGACAGTGAGTTCGGCGTGCAGATGAACGTCGAAGCCGCGTAGAACAAGCGCCCCACCGGGTTGATATTGGCATCCAGGGTATCCTCGGCGAACGGTTCCACCAGCATCACCGTGCCGTCGTCCTTGAGCGCCTGATAGGCGTGTCGTGCCGCGCCCACCGGGTCACCCATATCGTGTAAACAATCGAAGAAACACACCAGGTCCAGATCGTGGCCGGGATAGTCCTTGGCCGACGCTTGCTGGAAGCTGGCGCGCTCGGCCACGCCTGCGTCACGTGCGCGCTCGCTGGCGGTGAGCACCGAAGGCGCATGGTAGTCGTAGCCGATGAAGCGCGAGGCGGGAAACGCCTCGGCCATGACGATGGTCGAGGCGCCATGGCCACAGCCGACATCGGCCACCTGGGCGCCGGCCCGCAGCTTTTCCACCACTCCGTCCAGTGCCGGCAGCCAATCAGCCACCAGGAACGTTCGGTAGCCGGGTCGGAAGAAGCGCTCGGTGCCACTGAACATGCACGGATGATGTTCGCCCCAGGCCAGGGCGCCATCGCCGCGCATGGCCGCCACCAGCTTGTCCTTGTCATGGAACAGTGCCGCCAGCACCGAGGCGCCGCCGGCCATGTAGGCGGGCGAATCTTCCAGCGCCAACGTCATGGCCTGCTCCTCGGGCAAGGTGAACTGTCCATCGTGATGCACCAGGTAGCCCGCCGCAGCCTGGCCATTGAGCCACTCGCGTACCAGCCGCGGCTGGCAGCCGGTGCGTTCGGCCAGGGCCTCGGGCGTGACGGGCTGACTGTCGGCCATGGCCCGATACAGCCCCAGCTCATCCCCAAGGATGACATTGGCCAGCGTTGCCGCCGCCCCCATGTCGCCCACCAGCTTGCCCATGAACTCGTGAAGCCTTGCCTCGTCCATGACCTGCCCTCCTCTGCCAGAAGGCCACCGTCGGCGACGTCCGGTCCGGGAGGCGGTGGTCGGATGAATGATCGGGTCGCATCTGCAGCCGACCCGGGCTTTAAGTCTAGACCCGCCTGCGCTATCTTCGCCGCGCCGCAAGCTTGCCCGCCGACGGCGGACGACCGCATTCGCGATGCCTAAAGGAACTGTCAGCATGTTTTCCAGCCGTACCCTCGTCCTCACCCTGGGCGTTGCCTTCGTCATTCTCGACCAGTGGGTAAAACTGATCGCCCTGGTCGCCCTGAACAATCACAGCTATGTCTATGGCAACCAGAGCGTCTGGCTGGACCTGGCCCTGAGCCTCAACCCCGGAGCGTTCCTCAGCCTCGGCGCAGGGCTGGCTCCGTGGCTCAAGCAACTGGTGTTCGTGGTCGCCGTCGGCGTGGTGTGCGCCTGGGCCATGGTCTGGGCCTGGCGCCACTGGCAATCGGCACCGGTCAAGGCCAGCGCGGCCTGGTTCATCGCCGTGGGCGGGCTATCCAACTTGATCGACCGGGTTTTTCGCGACGGCCACGTGGTCGATTACCTCGTCCTCAACATCGGCACCCTGCACACCGGCGTGTTCAACCTGGCCGACATCGCCATCATGGCCGGCGCCACGGTGCTGGTGGTGGACGGCATTACCCGGCCGAGCAAACGCTGATCCCGCCTCGCCAATGGGCCGTGCTGCGCAAGGCGGTCGGCCCTGCGAAACTGGCCTTCGGAGCTTTACTACACAATTGTGGGAAGTCACCCACTGCCTTTCCACCATCATCGGAGCAGCAGACACGTTAGCCTTTTCGCACCTCAGTTCCAATGCATTCGAGGGTGCGACATGGACGAACGTAGACTGGCCGAACTTGCCGGTTTCAAACAGGCTGCACGCGGGCAGATTGCCCTGGAGATTGGCCAGCGCAACAACCATCTCGCCCAGTGGCTGGCCATCGAAGAAATCGACGAGCGCGCCATCACCGCGCATGAGCACTGGCATCCGCAGCAATATGATTTCGGCTGGGAGCGTGTACTGAAATGGAAGGCTCGGCGTGCCCATGCCCGCGCCCTCGACATCGCCCTGTGGCATCACGACCAGTTGGCAGGCTTGTGCTGGGCCTCACCGCAGGGCAGCAAGGAGAAGATCATGGTGCTGTACCTGCAGCGCAACCCTGATGATCGCCTGCTGACCAAAGGCCATGTCGCGCCCCTGTGCCTGAGCGGCGTACGCTTTTATGCCAGCATGCTGGGTCTGAAATGGGTCGTGGTGCGAGATCCCTTGCCTCAGGCCCGGGCAGCCTACGAGCGAGATGGTTTCACCCAGGTCAAGGGAGTTGGCCTTGCCTACAACTTGGACGCGGACTACGCTGCATTCACTCGGGAGGACGCATCGCATGACGGCAACACCTAGTGATTTTGAAGCAACCGTCGCCTACTTCAAGGCCGTTGCCGACGAGAAACTCGCGCGGCTACGCGCATCGCCCCACTACGACAGCTTTATCAGCGAAGCAGCCGTGGAGGCGTTTGCCAAAGTCGAAGGTTCCGCCTACGCGGGTCGCCCCAAGCCAGGCAAAGCCCGCGCACCAAAATGATCGAGGCCCTGTCAGCATCCGCAAGGCCTCAATCACCTGCACTCGCTCAGTTCTTGCGACTACCGACACTCTCCAACTGCTCAAGCAACGCCTTGGCCAATGCCTTGTCGGAAAACGGATTCTGCCCGGTGATCAACTCGCGATCGACCACTACATGGGGCTGCCAGGCCTGGACATAATTCATGTCGCCTCCTGCGCCGGCCATGGCCTTGGCGGGATAGAACTGCAGACGCTGCTCCTTGAGTGAGCCCTCGAACACCTGCTCCTCAGGGTCAGAGAAAATGGTCATGCGATAGCCCCGGTACGTCCAGTCGCTGGCCGCCGGGGTTTCGCCACGGGCGAGCGCGGCGCGGTAGGCGGCCGGGTCCTGCTGCGCCGACAGCAACGTGATCGGGCCGTGGCAAATGGCGGCCGTGGGCTTGCCGGCCTGGTGGAAATGACGCAACAGGGCACCGACGTCGGGGTTGTTGGCCAGGTCGATCAGCGGTGCATGGCCACCCGGGATGAAGATCCCGGCATAGCGGCCCATATCGCCCGCCAATACCTCCTTCACCGACAGCGTGTCGTCGATATCCGGCAGGCTGTCGACCACCTGGCGGATACGCTGCATCTCGCGGGCATCGCCGCCGAAGTACATCGGGTCGATCGAGCGCTCATCGACACTCGGCGCATTGCCTTTGGGAGTCACCAGCACCAGCTTGTAGCCGGCCTTGAGCAACTGGTCGGCAGGCACGCCGAATTCGTTGAGGTAGTAACCGGTGGGGTACGGTTTGCCGTCCTTGAGCTGCAGCTGGTTCTCGCTGGACAACAGCACCAGTACCTCACCCTTCGCAGCGGCGGCGGCCTGGCCGGCCAGCAAAGTACCAGCCAGTGCCAGCGCGACGGGAGCAATCATGTTCATGGTGTCTTCCTGATCAGTTGAATGGCGCGATATCCAGCCCGTGGGCAAGCTGGACTTGAGTCGGTGCGGCCAACCAGCCGGCGCTGGCGGCGCGATAGGCCTGGTAATGGGCACTGTTGCGATGGGCTTCGACGGCGGCGGCATCGACATACAACTCGAACAGCTCGAACGCCAATACCTCGCCCTCGCGGACGAACAGGTCATAGCGCAGGTTGCCGGGCTCGGCGCGGGTCTGCTCCACCATCCGGCGCAAGGCCTGTTCTGTGACCTCACGGTGTTCAGGATGCGGCTGGATAGTGGCGAAGATGGCAATGGTCACGGGGCGTCTCCCTCAACAAGTTGGGCCCATCCTAACCATCGCGTTATGATTCGATAATTCGAAAGCACTTATTCCTGTGATTCATTTTATGAATATCAGCAACAAGGATCTCAACCTGCTGCACCTGTTCCAGGTGCTCTATGAAGAGCGCAATGCCTCCCATGCGGCGCAACGGCTGGCCCTCAGCCAGCCCGCCCTGAGCCACAAGCTCAACAAGCTGCGCCAGCAGTTCGGCGACCCCTTGTTCGTGCGTGCGCCGCGTGGCCTCACGCCAACGCCCAGGGCCCATGAGCTGGCGCCCCGGATACAGCAGCTGGTTGCACAGCTACAGGACTTCTACAGGGATTGCGACGGCGATGATTTCCTCTCCCGCCCGACCCAGGTGCACCTTTACAGCACCGACTACCTGGAGCAGACCCTGCTGCCCAGGCTGCTGCCGATCCTGCGCACCCAGGCACCGAACCTGACCCTGATCACCCACAACACCCAGGGCGACCTGCCACGCGAGGCGCTGGAAAAAGGCACCTGCGACCTGGCCATCGCCGGTTTCTACAACGGCTTGCCGGACACCTTCCATCAACAGCGCCTGCTCAGTGAGGACTTCGTGGTACTGGCCGCCGCCGACAACCCACACCTGACCGAGGGCATGAGCCTTGAGGCGTTCCTGGCCTGCGAGCACCTGCTGACCACACTCACCGGCGACCTCGATGGCCGGGTCGATCACGCCCTGCGGGCTGTTGGTCGGCAACGTCGGGTGGTGGCCGGCCTGTCCAGCTTCATTGCCCCTACGCGCCTGGTGCGCGGCACCGACCTGCTGCTGACCTGCCTGCGCTCGCTGGCCATCGAAGCGGTCGAGCGCGACCCCGGCCTGCGCCTGCACACCCTGCCCCTGGCGCTGCCCCGGGTCGAAGTGATGCAGATCTGGCACGCGCGCACCCACGCCGACCCCTTGCGTCGCTGGTTCCGCCAACAGGTGTGGGAGGTGGCGCAGCAGGTCACTGCACCAGCTGGTTGATCTCGATGATCAGCATCAGCACCGCCAGCCACCGTCGGCGTGCACATGTCCACTGAAACTCTCGGGCGGCCCGACGGGTCACAGCCAGTGCATGCAACAAGGATCACACCTTCAAGGAGACTGGACATGCCCTACCCCATGACATTCACACCCCCCTTCCGCCTGCTGGCCCTGGCCGGTGCCCTGCTGGCCTGCGCCACTTTGGCCAATGCCGACGATGTGCTGCTGGTCGGCAACAAGGCCGACGCCAGCGTATCGGCCCTGGACACTGGCAGTGGCCAGGAAATGATCCGCCTGCCGGTAGGCACCGGCCCCCACGAAGTGGTGGTCAGTGGCAATGGCCTGCTGGCCGTGGTCGGCAATTACGGCGCGCAAGGCACGGCGAACAACAGCCTGAGCGTGATCGACTGGCCAACCCGGACGGTCGTGCGCACCATCGACCTGGGCGAAGACGCCCGCCCCCATGGCATTCGCTTCCTGCCCGACAGCCAGCGGGTGGTGGTCACCACCGAAGCCAGCGAACGTCTGCTGGTGGTCGACCTGGCCCAAGGTAAAGTGCTCGACCGGATCGACGTCGGTGGCGGCAAACCGCACATGGTCGCGCTGTCACCCGGTGCCGACCGCGCCTACGTCAGCCATGTCGAGAGCGGCACGCTGTCGGTGGTCGACCTGCTGCACAAGAAGAAAATCGCCGAGATCCCCACGGGCGCCGGCAGCGAAGGCGTGGTGGTAACCCCCAGCGGCACCCAGGTATGGGTCAGCAACCGCGACGGCAACGAAGTGGTCATCGTCGATAGCAAGCGCCTGGAAGTCACCGACCGTATCCGCACCGGCCTGTTCCCGATCCGCGTCGCGATGACCCCGGATGGCAAGTATGCACTCGTCACCTGCGCCAAGTCGGCGGAACTGGCGGTGATCGATGTGGTGGCCAAGAAAGAGATCAAGCGCATCGGCCTGGCGCGCGAAGGCGCCGAATACCGCCGTACGATGCTCGGCGAAGAGGCGCTGCCGATTGGCGCGGTGGTCTCGCCGGATGGCAAGCGGGTCTATGTGGCGATCAGCGGCGGCGATGAGGTCGCGGTGATCAGCACCGCCAACTGGACCGAGAAGGCTCGCTGGAAAGCCGGCCCCGAGCCGGACGCCCTGGCGATCGTGGTGCAACCGAAGGAAGACAGCTGAGCACCGCAAAGGCGCCTCGCGGGAGGCGCCTTTGCACCACTGGCCTTGGCTGAATGGAAGAAACCGGCCAGGATCCGCCCCCTCTTGCGTTCACAGCTCAACCCTCCGTCTTGATACTGGTTCCGCCAACAAGGTGTGGGAAGTGGCGCAGCAGATCACTGCACCAGCTGGTTGATCTCGATGATCGGCATCAGCACCGCCATGACGATCAGCAGCACCACCGCCCCCATGATCACGATCATCAACGGCTCGAGCAGCGCGGTCATGCCCATGGCGCGACGCTCGATGTCCTTGGCCAGGCTGTCGGCGGCGCGGTCGAGCATCGGCGGCAGGTTGCCGGTCTTCTCGCCGCTGGCGATCAGGTGGATGAGCAGCGGCGGAAAGACCTTTTCCACCGCCAGCGCCGAGGCCAGCCCGGCGCCCTCGCGCACCCGCGCGGTGGCCTCGCTGACACACTGGTCGAGGCGATCGTTGCCCAAGGTCTGGCGCGCCGCCTCCAGCGCACGCAGCAGCGGCACCCCGGCGCTGCCGAGGATCGCCAGCGTGGAAGCAAAGCGCGCCGTGTTCAGGCCCAGCACGAAACGGCCGAACAACGGCAGCCGCAGGATCCGCGCGTGCCAGGCCAGGCGCGCCGCCGGGGCGCGCAAGTAGACACGCCAGGCCCAGAACGCCCCGGCCATCAGGGCGAAGCACAGCACGCCCCATTCGCGCACGAAGTCACTGGCCGTCAGCATCGCCAGAGTCAGCCCGGGCAGGTCCTGGCGTGCCTGGGTGAAGGCGCTGACCACCTGCGGCACCACGTAGCTGAGCAGGAAGATGACAATGCCCACCGACACCAACCCGACCACGCCGGGGTAGATGAACGCGGTGAGTATCTTGCCGCGCAAGGTGTTGCGCTCCTCGATGTAGTCAGCCAGGCGCTCCATCACCTGGGCCAGGTCGCCGGACTCCTCGCCCGCCGCCACCAGCGCCCGGTAGATCTCGGGGAAGTCCCGCGGCCGTTCGGCCAGTGCGTCGGCCAGGCGCATGCCACTGCGCACATCGCCGCGCACCGCCGCCAGCAACTGCGCCACATGCTTGCGCTCGGCCTGCTCCAGGGTCGCGCCCAGCGCCGCCTCCAGCGGCAGGCCGGCGGCCAGCAGGCTGGCCAGCTGACGCGTGGCCCAGGCCAGGTCGCCATCGCTCAGCCTGGCGCTGAACAGGCCCGCGCCCTGCCCGGCAGCGGCCTGGGCCTCGACCTCCAGCGCGGTCAGCCCCAGGCCGCGCAATTGCGCCATCGCGGCGCCCGGGCTGTCGGCTTCGAGCAGCCCTTTGACGATATGCCCCTGGGCGTCGGCGGCTTCATAGCGATAACGATTCATCAGGCATCCCGTGTCACGCGCAGGATCTCTTCCAAGCAGGTGCTGCCGCTGTCGACCCAGCGTTGGCCGTCTTCGCGCATGCTGCGCATGCCGTTGCTCCGGGCCGCGGCGCGCAGGGCCTGTTCATCGGCGCCCTGGTGCACCAGGGCGCGCACTGCGTCGTCCACGCAGAACAGCTCATGGATGCCGGTACGCCCGCTGTAGCCACAGTGATTGCAGTGCGCGCAGCCCACCGCCCGGTACTGCCCGGGCGTGGCCGGCTCGGGCTCGCGGCAGTGCGGGCACAGGCGCCGCACCAGGCGCTGGGCCAGCACGCCGAGCAGCGCCGAGGCCAGCAGGAACGGCTCGACGCCCATGTCGACCAGGCGGTTGACCGCCGACACCGCATCGTTGGTGTGCAGCGTGGCCAGCACCAGGTGCCCGGTCAGCGAGGCCTGCACGGCGATCTGCGCGGTCTCCAGATCGCGGATCTCGCCGATCATGATCACGTCCGGGTCCTGGCGCAAAATGGCGCGCAGGGCCACGGCGAAGCTCATGTCGATACGCGCGTTGACCTGGATCTGGCTGATCCCCGGCAAGTCATATTCCACCGGATCCTCGACGGTGAGGATGTTGCTGACACTGGCATCCAGCCGCGCCAACGCGGCGTACAGGCTGGTGGTCTTGCCCGAGCCGGTGGGGCCGGTGACCAGCACAATGCCATGGGGCTGGCGGATCAACTGGTCCAGCCGTGCCAGCACCGCGGCGTCCATGCCCAGCGCCTCCAGGCGCAGGCGCCCGGCCTGTTTGTCCAGCAGGCGCATGACCACGCGCTCGCCATGACCGGTGGGCACGGTGGACACGCGGATATCGATGGGCCGCCCGGCCACGCGCAGGGCGATGCGGCCGTCCTGGGGCAGGCGCTTCTCGGCGATGTCCAGCTGCGCCATGATCTTGATCCGCGACACCAGCGCGCCGTGCAACGCCTTGCGCGGCGAGACCACGTCGCGCAGGGTGCCGTCGACCCGGTAGCGCACCAGGCAGTGGCTCTCGAACGGCTCGATATGAATGTCGCTGGCCTGGTCGCGGGCCGCCTGGGTGAGCAAGGCGTTGATCATGCGGATCACCGGCGCGTCGTCCTGGGCCTCGAGCAGGTCGGTGACTTCCGGGATGTCCTGCAGCAGGCGGTCGAGGTCCACCTCGTTCTCCGCCGCGCCCACCACCGCCGCGGCGCTGCCGGTATCGGCGTAGGCGCTGACCAGCAACGCATCCATGTTCGCGTCGGTCACCGCTTCGACAGCCACCGGGCCAAAGCGCCGACGCACCTCTGCCACCGCCCAGCCCGGGCTCGAAGGGCAGCACGAGAGTACCGCCCTCGCCTCGCCATCGGCCTGCAGCACCACCCGCTGGGCCTTGGCCCAGGCATACGGCAGGCGGCTCAACGGGCCACCTCGTCCACCGGCACGGCACGGATCGAGGCCCGTGGCGCCTGCGATGACACCGGCCGCGCGCGGCCCTGGTCGGGCACGCCCTGCTCCACCGGCGGCAACAGCGGCATGTCCATGTCCGGCAGCGCCCAGGAGTGCTCGGGCTTGAGGTTGCCCTGGGTACGGCGGATGAAGTCGTAGCGGTTCAGGGTGATGCTGCGCCCGGCCGCGGCGTCACGCACGATGTACGGGCGCAGGAACACCATCAGGTTGGTCTTGGTGCTGGCCCGGCGCTCGCTGCGAAACAGCGCGCCGACCCCCGGCAACCCGGACAGCCACGGGATGCCTTCGTTGCTCTGGGTGTAGCCGTCCTGCAGCAGCCCGCCGAGGACCATGATCTGGCCATCGTCGAGCAGGATGCTGGTGTCGATGGCGCGCTTGTTGGTCACCGTACCGGCGGCACTGGAGGCGCGCTGGTCGACGCTGCTGACCTCTTGGTAGACGTCGAGCTTGACCGTGCCGCCCTCGGAGATCTGTGGCCGCACGTTCAGGCGCAGGCCCACTTCCTCGCGCTGGATGGTCTGGAACGGGTTGTTGCTGTTGCCGCCGCCATCGGTGACGTACTGGCCGCTGACGAAGGGGATGGTCTGGCCGACGAAGATGCTCGCCGCCTCGTTGTCCAGAGTCAGCAGGTTGGGTGTCGACAGCACATTGCTGCCACCCTTGCTGGTCAATGCACGGGCCAGCACCTTGAGGTCGAGCACCTCGCCGATGCCGGGGATCTTCACCGTGCCATCGACCACGCCCACCGACAGCCCCTTCGGCAGCACATCGATGCTGCTCGGCCCCTTGACCAACCCGCTGCCACCGAGGTTGGCACCACCGAACACGCCATTCTTGCCAAGGTTGCCGGCCTGCCACTGGATGCCGAACTCATTGGCGTCGTCCTCGCCGACCTCGACGATCAGGCTTTCCACCACCACCTGGGCGCGGCGCTGGTCAAGCTGGTCGATGACCTCGCGCAGGCTGCGATACAGCGGCTCGGGGGCGGAAATCAGCAGGGTGTTGGTGGTCTTGTCGGCCTGAATGGTCGCGCCACCGGCGGAGAATGCGGTGCCTTGGTCGCTCTGCTGCGCGCTGGCGCCGTAGCCGTTCGGCGTGCTGCCGGCGCCCAGGCCGTTGCCGCGGTTCTGGCTGCCAGTGGCACTGTTGTTCTGCGTGGCGCTGTTGTTGCCGGTGCTGGCGCTATTGCTGTTGCCACTGCCGCCGGTGAGCATGCCGCCACCGCTGAGCAGCGCACGCGTGCCGTCGGCAGTGGCGCTTTCGCTCTCGCCGGTCAGCAGCCCGCGCAGGCTCTGCGCCAGCTTGTCGGCCTGGGCATTGCGCAGGTACACCACGTGCAGGTTGCCGGCGCTGTTCTGCGCATTGTCGAGCTTGTAGACCAGGTCACGGGCCAGCTGGGTACGCTCGGGGCTGCCGGAGCGGATCACCACGCTGTTCGAACGCGGATCGCCCAGCACGCTGATCTTCTGCGTCGGGTCGCCGCCCTGGCTGTCGAGCAGTTCGTTGACCATGCTGGCGATGTCGCTGGCGATACCGTTGTTGATCGCCACCACATCGGTGTCGATGGCGCTGGGGATATCGACCCGGTCGAGGATCTGCGCGACCCGCTCGAGGTTTTCGGCGTAATCGGTGACGACCAGGGTGTTGTTGCCCGGGTAGGCGTTGATCGGGTTGTCCGGCGAGACGATCGGGCGCAGCACCGGGATCAGGTTGACGGCGTTCTCGTACTGCAGACGGAAGGTCCGGGTGACCATGCCGTTGCCGGCGTCGCGGTCGCCGCTCACCAGCGCGCCGCCGAGCAGCTTGGCGTTGGCCTGGGGCACCACCTGGGCCACGCCGCCGACATCGACCACGCTGAAGCCCTGCATGCGCAGGGCCGACAGCAGCATCGAATAAGCCTTGGCGGCAGGCACCTCGCCTTCGGAAACCAGGGTCAGCTGGCCCTTGACCCGTGGATCGACCAGGAACTGGCGACCGGTGGCGCGGGACAGGCCGCGCACCACTGCCTGGATATCGGCATCGACGAAGTTAAGCTGTACCGGCTGGTCGCCGAGTGGATTGGCCGGCGCGGGTGCGGCCACGGCGCGGCTGTGGCGCTGGCCGACCCGGGGCGGCGACTGGCGCTGCAGCGGGCGGCTCTGCGGTTCGCGGTGATCCAGGGTGCCCGCCGTGGCACCGGCTTCGGCCAGCGGGCGGCCCAGCTCGCTGCTGGCCAGGGGTCGTTGCACGCTCGGCGCGCTGGCGCAGGCGCTGAGTGCCAGGGCCAGGAGCAAGGGCGCGAACGGCAGTCGCGGTGAACGGAGGCACGTCATGAAGGGTCCTTAGCGCCATGCGCCTGAGTCATGCGAAGGGTTCCGGAAAAGGTCACCGGGCTGCCGGGCTCACCGGGGTCCCGGCGCAATGTCAGCTGACCAACACCGAGCCCGAGGCGCGGCGGCACAGACTGTAGCCAGGCCATGGCCGCCTCTGCGGGGGCCCGCTGCCAGCCCAGGTGCAAGGTATCGCCCTCGCCGTCGAGCTGTGACTGCGCCAGCAGGCCAGCCTGCTCCAGGCTCTGGCGCAAAGCCTGGGCGGTATCCGCAGGCCGTTTTGCCAGGCGCTCGCCGAGCAAGGCATCGAGCGCCTGCGCCTGGCTGTGCAGCTTGGGTGTTTCGGCCTGCCAGTGGTCGATGCGGGCCAGGGCCGGCTGCACCAGTACCTGCCAGCAGAACAGCGCGCCGAGCAAGCCGCCTGCCAGGGCAACCGCACGACGCTCCCTCGCGGCCAGGGCTTGCCAGCGTTGCCGGCCCTGCCCGCGCAGCAGGCCCAGGCGGGCCTTAATCGACATGGGCCAGCTCCTCACCGGATGGGTTGGCCGCACGCAGGGTCCAGCCTTGCCCACTGGCCTGGCCTTCGATGCCGCGTGCGGCGAGGTCGGCCTGCCAGGCGCTGTCCGCCGGGGCCTTGCCGCCATCGTCCAGGGGAGTGAGGCGCAGCACGCCATCCTGATAATCCAGCGCCTCGACATTACCCGCGAGGAACGGCATGACCTGGCCGGCGCCGTCGAGCAAGGCCGCCAGCCCCGAGCCGGCGCCACCCTGCCCGGCCTGCAGCTGCTGACGTGCCTGCTGTAACGGGTTGAGCACTACCGGCAACTGCGGGAAGGCCATGCGCACCTGGGCGACCATGTGCGCACGCAACTGCTCACCCTCGTCGGCCAGGTGCGCGGCATAGAGGTTCAAGCCCAGGCACCAGATCACTGCCGCCGCGCCCCAGATCGCCAGGGTGCGCCCCAACGCTGGCGATTTCACAGGCCCGGCAAGCCCGCCGGCCAAATCGACCGACGACGCGGTATCGTCCTGCCGGGCAAACAGCCCGGCCACGCGGATACCATCGGCCTGCAGCCATGCCTGCAAACGCGCTATCTGCGCAAGGCCCAGCCAGGCCACGGCGACGTTCCCATCTGCCTGGCGCGGCCCGTGCGCCACATGGACCTGCCCGGCATCGCCGAGCACCAGCCCCTGGACCGCGCAGCCCACCGCCGCGCTCAGCCGCTTGCCCGTCAGCGGTGGCAAGGCCAGGACCAGGGCCAGGCTATCGTGCGCATGCAGGTGCAGGCGCCAGGATGCACCCTTGATCTCGCGCTGCAATTGCCCGCGTGTGGCCTGGCCGCCACGCTCGGCCTGGCGGTAATCCAGCAGCGAGACATCCTCCAGCTCCGCCAACGGCGGTAGCTGCACATCAACCAGCGTACTCATGCGCCCACCCGGCTCCAGATGACATCCGGCAACTGCCCCTCGCGCTGGCGCAGCAGCGCCTGCAGGGGTAGTTCGCGGCTGCCCAGGCGCGCCTGGCCGCGCAGGCGGAACCAGTCGCTGTTGATCCCCACCCGCACATTGGCCATGGCCAACTGCGGCATGCGCAAACGGTTGACGAAATCGCCCCGGTTGATGAACCAGCGCCCACTGTCGCGCTCGGCCACCAGCGCCATGGCCTGCTGCAGCGACAGCCCCGGCACCTGCGCGGCGAGCACTTCGGCAGTGGCGGTGTTGCCATTGATCCAGGTCAGCGCCGGCAGCACCGTGACGAATCGGCGCAGGCGTTGCAGGGCCTCGGCGTCCATGCCCTTGAGCCCGGCCAGGGCATCGACGCTGCGCAGCATCGGGCGCCTGGCCGGCAACGGCTCGGCGGCAACGGCTGGCGAGGTCGCACGGCCGCCTTGCAGGCCTTGGCCGGCACTGCCGGGGGATACCGGCGGACGCTGTGGGTAGCTGTCGATCACCTGCCCGGCGATGGCCGTGGCCAGCCGCTCGCCGATACCGATCAGCGCGCACAGGCGCTGGAAGGTCGCCAGCGCCTCGCTGTCCACCTGGCCATCGACCACCAGGTTGCGCAGGTTGAACTTGCCCTGCTCATCCTCCAGTTGCCCATCGAAGCGCACGCTGCCGGACGGCACATCGCGCATCGGTCGCGTCCAGGGTTGGCCGCCACGTACCAGCGGGTCGCGCAGGCGTTGTTCGAACAACACCCTGCGGCTAAGTTGCAGGCCACCCTCCAGGGCCCATTGCCCCTGCAGCGCCATCTGGCGGTTCTCCACCTGACGGGTCTGCAGCCCCTGGCGTTCGATCATGCCTGCGGCGATCACCGCCACCACCGCGGCAATCAACAGCGCACTGATCACGGCCATGCCTTCCTGGCGCGCCATGGCCGGTCACAACTGCCAGGAGCCGAGGTCGGCGTTCACCCCATCGCCCCCGGCCTGGCCGTCGGCGCCCAGGGAAAACACATCGATCTCGCCGTTGGCGCCCGGGTTCAGGTACTGGTAAGGGCGGCCCCAGGGGTCGTTGGGCAGGCGGTCGAGGTAGGCACGCCATTGGCCATCCTTGGCCTGCGCCGGCTTCTCCACCAACACCTTCAGGCCCTGGTTCTGGTTCGGGTAGGCGCCGTTGTCCAGTCGGTACAACTTCAGTGCCTGCATCAGCCCGCCGATGTCCTGGCGCGCCGCCGTGGCGCGGGCCTGGTCGGGGCGGTCGAGCACCTTGGGCACCACCATCGCCGCGAGGATCCCGAGGATCACCACCACCACCATGATCTCGATCAGGGTGAAGCCCTGCTGGCGCAAGCGGCGGGCGGGAAGGTTGCGGCGGGCGATCTGCATCTCGGCATTCCTTGCGTGAGTTCGAATCGGGGGCCGATTGTGGCAAGGAGGTATGTCACGGATATTGAAAAAGCTCGGGAGTCGGCGTCGTCAAAGCGTCATCGGGCCGCTCTACAGTGCCGCTTTGCCTTGCGCGGAAGGTGCCCTGTGCGTGCCACCGAGGATGGTTTCACCCTGATCGAAGTGCTGGTGGCGTTGACCATCGTGGCGGTGGCCATGGCCGCCGCCGTGCGCGCCAGCGGCTTGATGACCCAAGGGAACGGGCTGTTGCGCGACAAGGCGCTGGCCTTGCTCGCCGCCCAGGGACGCCTGGCCGAACTGCGCCTGGAAGGCAGCGCCAGGCCGGGCGTCAGGCAGTTCGAATGCGACCAGGGCCGCCTGCGCTTGCGCTGCGAGCAGCGCGTGTCGCGCTCGCCACAAGGGCTGCTGGAGGTGTCGCTGCAGGTGTTCGACCGCCAGCATGAAGGGCCGGCGCTGGCGCGATTGCAGACGTTGCTCGGGGGCGCCGAGGCTGCGCCCGCCACGTAAGAAGCGGGCGTGCCCGCTCCCCCGTGGCGGGTACCCTCAGAACGCGTAGCGCGTGGTCAGCATGAAGTTGCGTGGGTCACCGTAGTAACCGCCGTTGTAGAAGCCCAGGTTGTTGAAGTACTTCTTGTCGGTGAGGTTGTTGCCGTTGAGGGTCACCGACAACTGCTCGGTCACCTGGTACCGCGCCAGCGCATCGAGGGTCAGGTAGTTCGACTGGGTGTAGCGGATGGTCTCGCCCGCCGCCACCGGGCTGTCCAGGTCCTTCCAGATCTTGCTCTGCCAGTTGGCCGAGCCGCCCACGGTGAGCTTGTTCCACACCCCCGGCAGGCGGTAGGTGGTGGACAGGCGCAGCAGGTTCTCCGGCTCGATGGTGGAGATCTTGTCGCCCTCGCCATCGCGGGTGATGCGGTGGGTAAAGCCACCCTGCACATGCCAGTCCGGGGTCAGCTCGCCCGCCACTTCCAGCTCGAAGCCACGGGTCTTGGCACCCTGGATCGCCCGGTAGATGCCACGGTTGGTGGCCGGGTCGGTGCGGTCGAGTTCAGCGAGATTGTCCTGGCGAACCTCGAACAGCGCCAGGCTGGCGTTGAGACGCCCGTCGTAGAACTCGCCCTTCAGGCCCAGCTCATAGGCGTCGCCCTCCTCCGGCTCGATCATCTTGCCGTTGGCGTCCTGCTCGGCCTCGTGCGGCTTGAAGATGCTGGTGTAGCTGCCATACACCGACCAGCTGTCGTCCAGGTCATAGACCACCCCGGCATAGGGTACGACCACGCCGTTCTCTTCCAGGTCCTGGGTCTTGCTGCGCTGGCCGCTGGTGGTGTCCAGGCGGGTGCTGTCGAGCTGCCAGTTGGACAGGCGCCCACCGAGGATCACCGACAGTTTGTCGGTGGGCTTGAAGCGGCCGGTCAGGTAGGCCGCGTCTTCCTGCACACGGGTATCGACCTTCGACAGCGGACGCCCCCAGTCGGGTTCGCTGAACTCGCCGCGCCACTGGTAGATGTTGGCGCCCCCGAACAGGAACGGCCAGTTGCTTTCATGGGCGCGCACGTCGCGGTGGGAAATACCCGCTACCAGTTCGTGCTCACGCCCCAGCAACTGGAACGGGCCACTGGCATACAGGTCGTAGGCGTTCTGGTCGGTCTGGTAGCGATAGCGCCCCAGCCACACGCCCATGCCCGCCCCGGTGGCGGCATCGGGGTAGCCGTTGGCCGCCGACCCCAGGCGCATCGGCGCGTCTGTTTCGCTGCGAGTGGCCGAGGCCTTGAGCGTCCAGTCGTTGGCCAGGCGCTGCTCGAGGGTGACGAACAGGTTGTCGGCGGTGTTGTCCCAGGCACTCCACTTGGCCCCGGGGTTGAACGAGCGCGACATGCCAAAGCGGTTGCCCTGGCTGTCCAGCAAAGGTGTCGACGGCCCCCAGGACGAACCTTCCGGGCGGTTGCTCTGGCGGCTCAGGCCGACGCTGAGCAAGGTGTCATCGCTGAGGTCGGCCTCGACGATGCCGTACATCACCTGTTTCTTCTCGGACAGGTTGTCCATGAACGACTGGCCGTCCTCGTAGGCTGTGACCAGGCGCCCGCGCACGTTGCCGTCCGGCGTCAGCGCGCCGCCGACGTCGAACTCGCCACGGTAGGTATCCCAGCTGCCGGCACCGAGCGATACATAGCCGGACAACTCGCGGGTCGGCCGCTTGCGCACCAGATTGACGGTCGCCGACGGGCTGCCGAAGCCACTGAGCAGGCCCGTGGCGCCACGCAGCACCTCGACCCGGTCGTAGATCACCAGGTCGGTCTGGTCGATGCCATTGCCGAAGCGGAAGGCCGCCGGGATGCCATCGACCTGGAAGTTGTCGATGTCGAAGCCACGGGCCTTGAAACTGGCGCGGTTGCTGTCGAGCTTGGTGACGGTGACGCCAGGCGTCTTGCCCAGCACATCGCTGATGCTGGTGAGGTTCTGGTCATCCATCTGCTGGCGGGTGATGACCGTGACCGACTGCGGCGTCTGCCGTGGCGACAAGGCCATGCGCGTGGCGGTGCGGCTGGCGCCGGTGGTGTAGGACCCGCTGCCTTCGGTGGTCTCGCCCAGCGCGGTATCGGTGATGGCGGTGGCGCCCAGCTCCAGGGTGCCCTTGCCGCTGGCGGTTTCGGCCCAGGCCGGGCCGGCCGGCGCGGCAAGGCTTGCCGCGAGGATGGCCAGTGCCAGCGGATGGCGCTGGCGGACGGTGGTGGCGTTCCCTGCCCTTTGAACCGTGTTCAGAGAGTGCTGTCGTTGCACGCTTGTCGACCCCTAGTTGTTGTGTCTGCTTGATGCAGGTGGGGCTAATCACTGGCGATTGTTGTGGTTGTGCGCCTGTTCTGCGACGGCTGCGGCGCATCCTAGGGTTTTTACGAATTTTTTACAATTGCGAATATTTCGCATTAATTGGATCCAGGCAAAGAAATGTAACAGCCTGCCATTCGGCAACCCCGGCGAACGCGACTAGGCTCAATCGCATGTGATGCCGGGCCCCTCTGACGGTTTGCGCCGCCATGTCGGAATCACTGTTGCCATGCAACGTCGACAATCAAGGAGGGGCTCATGACGGCTCTGCACGCATTCCTTTTCACGCCTTTTCTTGGCACCAGCACCTGGTTGTGGCTGGTCTTCATCACCATCGTCATCGCCTTGCTGGTCCTCGACCTCGGTGTGCTGCACCGCCAGGATCGCGAGATCGAGATGCGCGAAAGCCTGCTGCTGTATTCGGGCTACTTCAGCGTCGGCGTGCTGTTCGGCGTATGGGTCTGGTATGAACTCGGGGCACAGCCGGCGCTGGAGTTCTATACGGGTTTCCTGGTCGAGCAGTCGTTGTCGATGGACAACGTGTTCGTCATGGCGATGATCTTCAGCTTCTTCGCCATCCCCCGCCGCTATCAGCACCGCGTGCTGTTCTGGGGCATCCTCGGGGTGGTGGTGCTGCGGGCGATCATGATCGGCGTGGGCGCCGCGCTGGTGCAGCACTTCGCCTGGGTGCTGTATATCTTCGGCGCCTTCCTGCTGTTCACCGGGGTGAAGATGGCCCTGTCCAAGGATGACGCCCACCCGGACCTGGCCAACAACCCGGTGCTGCGCTTCGTGCGTCGGCACATGCGGGTAACCGACCAGCTGCATGGCCGGCACTTCTTCGTCCATCTCACGCCGCCCGGAACCGACCGCGCCATCCGCTATGCCACGCCGCTGTTCCTGGCCCTGGTGCTGATCGAGCTGGCCGACCTGGTGTTCGCCGTCGACAGCGTGCCGGCGATCTTCGCCATCACCCAGGACCCGTTCATCGTCTACACCTCGAACATCTTCGCCATCCTCGGCCTGCGCTCGCTGTACTTCGCCCTGGCGGCGCTGATGCACCGCTTCGTCTACCTCAAGTACGCGCTGGCGTTGGTGCTGATCTTCATCGGCTGCAAGATCTTCTGGCACGGGCTGGTGGGCAAGGTACCGGCCGGGATTTCGCTGGGGGTCACGTTCGGGCTGTTGCTCGGCGGCGTGCTGCTGTCGTTGCTGCGCACGCGCAATCAGCAGCAACCGGCCGAACAACAACCCGTGCAGGACGAACCACTGCCCACAGTGGACAAGCCGACAGCCATTGCCACCGACAGCAATCCCGAGAAGAAAGGCCCGCACCTGCGGGTCTGATCAGGGCGCGAGCCCCTCGACGATGATCACCTGCGCCATCGCCGCGCCCTGGCGATGGCGGCAGGCCTCCTGGTACAGGTCCGAGCGATAGCAGGCCACGGCCTGCTCATAGGAATCGAACTCGATCACCACGCTGCGCTGCGGCGTCGCCCGCCCCTCCAGCGCCTCGCTACGCCCGCCCCGGGCCAGGAAGCGCCCGCCGAAGGCGACGAACGCCGCCGGGGCGCGCTGGGTGTATTGCAGGTATTGCTCGGGGTCGGTGACGTCCACGTGGGCGATCCAGTAGGCCTTCATTCGTCGCGCTCCTGTTGCATGGTCATTTTCGTATTATGGTATACCATAAAACTTTCTTGACCAGCATGAGCGTGCAACATGGCCTTCAACAGCATCGAAGAACTTCTCGAGGACTATCGCCAGGGCCGGATGGTCCTGCTGGTGGACGACGAGGACCGGGAAAACGAAGGCGACCTGCTGATCGCCGCCGAGCGCTGCGACGCCCAGGCCATCAACTTCATGGCCCGCGAGGCGCGTGGCCTGATCTGCCTGACGCTGACCGACGAACACTGCCAGCGCCTGGGCCTGGAACAGATGGTGCCAAGCAACGCCAGCGTGTTCGGCACCGCCTTCACCGTGTCGATCGAGGCCGCCAGCGGTGTGACCACCGGCATTTCCGCCGCCGACCGGGCGCACACCGTCGCCGCGGCCATGGCCGCCGATGCTCGCCCCGAAGACCTGGTGCAGCCCGGTCACATCTTCCCCCTGCGCGCCCGTGAAGGCGGTGTGCTGACCCGCGCCGGGCACACCGAGGCCGGTTGCGACCTGGCCCGCCTGGCAGGCTTCAGCCCGGCCTCGGTGATCGTCGAGGTGCTCAATGACGACGGCAGCATGGCCCGCCGGCCGGACCTGGAAGTGTTCGCCGCCCGGCATGGCATCAAGATCGGCACCATCGCCGACCTGATCCACTACCGGCTGAGCACCGAGCAGACCATCAAGCGCATCGGTGAACGCGCATTGCCCACGGTGCACGGCACGTTCCGCCTGGTCACCTACGAAGACCGCATCGAAGGCGGCGTGCACATGGCCATGGTCATGGGCGAGATCCGCCGCGAGCAGCCCACCCTGGTGCGCGTGCATGTGATCGACCCGCTGCGCGACCTGGTCGGCGCCGAGTACGCAGGCCCCGCCAACTGGACGCTGTGGGCGGCGCTGCAGAAGGTCGCCGAAGAAGGTGCCGGAGTGGTGGTGATCCTGGCCAACCATGAATCCTCCCAGGCTCTGCTCGAACGCGTGCCGCAATTGACGCAGCCGGTACGGCCCTACCAGCGTGGCCAGTCGAAGGTCTACTCGGAGGTTGGCACCGGCGCACAGATTCTCCAGGACCTGGGCGTGGGCAAGCTGCGCCACCTGGGGCCGCCGCTCAAATACGCCGGGCTGGCAGGGTACGAGCTGGAGGTGGTGCAGAGCATTCCGTTCGAGGGCAATTGATTTCACGTGGCTGCAAGCACTGCCTGTCAGCTGGCTCCCACAGGGACCTCGCAATTCCTGAGACCCGCGCCGTATCTGTGGGAGCCGGCTTGCCGGCGATGGGCCGCAAAGCGGCCCTGTCGCCACGCGGAGTGATGGCCGGTCAGCGCCGACCTCTTGCGAAAAGTTTGGAATACCATAATATGACATTCCGTAGACCTTGAATTCTGCCGGCCGCACCTACACTGACATGACGGCCACGCTCCACCCGTTTGACGCTGCTCCCCGAACATGATTGGCGGGCGACAGAAGCCCGCCTCGAATAACAAAAGCAACGAGGGCGTAACCATGCTGTTGAGCAAACGAGTAACCGCAGTGCTGTCCGCCAGCCTGCTGACCCTGGCCTGCCAGGCCACCCAGGCGGCCGACAGCCTGAACTTCGTCAGCTGGGGCGGGACCACCCAGGATGCGCAGAAGGCCGCATGGGCCGAACCCTTCAGCAAGGCGTCCGGCATCAAGGTGGTGCAGGACGGCCCCACCGACTACGGCAAGCTCAAGGCCATGGTCGAAAGCGGCAACGTGCAGTGGGACGTGGTCGATGTCGAAGCCGACTTCGCCCTGCGCGCCGCCAGCGAAGGCCTGCTCGAACCCCTCGACTTCAAGCAGATCCAGCGCGACAAGATCGACCCGCGCTTCGTCTCCGACCATGGCGTCGGCTCGTTCTTCTTCTCCTTCGTGCTCGGCTTCAACGAGGGCAAGCTCGGCGCCAACAAGCCAGTGGACTGGTCCGCCCTGTTCGACACCAAGACCTACCCCGGCAAGCGCGCCCTGTACAAGTGGCCCAGCCCCGGCGTGCTCGAACTGGCCCTGCTGGCCGACGGCGTGGCGCCAGACAAGCTCTACCCACTGGACCTGGACCGCGCCTTCAAGAAGCTCGACACCATCAAGAAAGACATCGTCTGGTGGGGCGGCGGCGCCCAGTCGCAGCAACTGCTGGCCTCGGGTGAAGCCTCGCTCGGGCAGTTCTGGAACGGCCGCGTGTATGCCTTGCAGCAGGACGGCGCGCCGGTCGGCGTGAGCTGGAAGCAGAACCTGGTCATGGCCGATTTCCTGGTCATCCCCAAGGGCGCGAAGAACAAGGACGCAGCCATGAAGTTCCTGGCCAACGCCAGCAGCGCCGAAGGCCAGGCCGAGTTCGCCAACAAGACCGCCTATGCCCCGGTCAACGTCGACAGCGTGGCCAAGCTCGACAAAGACCTGGCGCCGAACCTGCCGACCGCCTACGCCCAGGACCAGGTGACCCTGGACTTCGCCTACTGGGCGAAGAACGGCCAGGCCATCGCCGCCCGCTGGAATGAGTGGCTGGTCAAATGAAAGTCGCCATCAATGCCCTGCACAACGCCCAAGGTGTCCCCAGCGGCACCGGTGCTCCCGGGGCGGCCGAGCGTCGCCCGCCCATCAGCCAACGCTGGCGCGGCAGCCGCAACCTGCTGCCGGCGCTGCTGTTCCTTGGCCTGTTCTTCTTCGCCCCGCTGGTCGGCCTGCTGCTGCGCGGGGTGCTGGAGCCCGAGCCGGGCCTTGGCAACTATGCGCAGCTGTTCGCCAACTCGGCCTATGCCCGGGTGCTGTTCAACACCTTCTCGGTGGCCGGCCTGGTCACCCTGATCAGCGTGCTGCTGGGCTTCCCGCTGGCCTGGGCAATCACCCTGGTGCCCAAGGGCTGGGGCCGCTGGCTGCTGAACATCGTGCTGCTGTCGATGTGGACCAGCCTGCTGGCGCGCACCTACTCGTGGCTGGTGCTGCTGCAAAGCTCGGGGGTGATCAACAAGGCGTTGATGGCCATGGGCATCATCGACGCCCCGCTGGAGATGGTGCACAACCTCACCGGCGTGGTGATCGGCATGAGCTACATCATGATCCCGTTCATCGTCCTGCCGTTGCAGGCGACCATGCACGCCATCGACCCGATGGTGCTGCAGGCCGGCTCGATCTGCGGCGCCAGCCCCTGGACCAACTTCTGGAAGGTGTTCCTGCCGCTGTGCCGCTCGGGGCTGTTCTCCGGCGCGCTGATGGTGTTCGTGATGTCGCTCGGTTACTACGTCACCCCGGCCCTGCTCGGCGGCGCGCAGAACATGATGCTGCCCGAGTTCATCATCCAGCAGGTGCAGTCGTTCCTCAACTGGGGCCTGGCCAGCGCCGCCGCCGCGCTGCTGGTGGTGATCACCCTGGTGCTCTTCTACCTGTACCTGAAGCTGCAGCCGGAGTCTCCGGTCGGCAACGCGAGGTAAACCGCCATGCTGCTTTCCCCCAATGCCATGGGTCGCCCGCTGCGCACCGGGCTGTATCTGACCACCGGGCTGATCGCCGCCTTCCTGCTGCTGCCGGTGGTGTTCATCATCCTGCTGTCGTTCGGCTCGTCACAGTGGCTGGTGTTCCCGCCACCGGGCTGGACCTTCAAGTGGTACGCGCAGTTCTTCGCCAACCCCGAGTGGATGGACGCGGCGCTGGCCAGCCTCAAGGTGGCGCTGCTCACCACCTTCGCCGCCGTGGCGCTCGGCCTGCCCACCGCCTTTGCCCTGGTGCGCGGTCGCTTCCCGGGCCGCGAGCTGCTGTACGGGTTGTTCACCATGCCGATGATCGTGCCCCTGGTGATCATCGCCGTGGCGGTGTACGCGCTGTTCCTCAAGCTGGGCTACACCGGCACCTTGTTCGCCTTCGTGGTGAGCCATGTGATCGTCGCCCTGCCCTTCACCATCATCTCGATCATCAACTCGCTCAAGCTGTTCGACCAGTCCATCGAGGACGCCGCGGTGATCTGCGGCGCCTCGCGCCTGCAGGCGATCGTCAAGGTGACCTTCCCGGCGATCCGCCCGGGGATGATCGCCGGTGGCCTGTTCGCCTTCCTGGTGTCGTGGGACGAGGTGGTGCTGAGCGTGATGATGGCCAGCCCCGACCTGCAGACCCTGCCGGTGAAGATGTGGACCACCCTGCGCCAGGACCTGAGCCCGGTGATCGCGGTGGCCTCGACGCTGCTGATCGGCCTGTCCCTGCTTGTGATGTTCATTGCCGCCGCCCTGCGCCGGCGCGCCGAAAACGCCTGACTGCCCGGAGACAATGACAATGAGTGCAGTGATCAAAGACGATACGCGCAACCAGACCCTGGTCAGCCTGCGCGGCCTGAACAAGCACTACGGCGACTTCACCGCCGTGGACAACCTCGACCTTGAGATCCAGGACGGCGAGTTCCTCACCTTCCTCGGCTCCAGCGGCTCGGGCAAGTCCACCACCTTGTCGATGCTGGCCGGCTTCGAAACGCCCAGCAGCGGCGAGATCCTCGTCGACGGCCAGTCGCTGGTCAACGTGCCGCCGCACAAGCGCGACATCGGCATGGTGTTCCAGCGCTACTCGCTGTTCCCGCACCTGAACGTGCGCGACAACATCGGCTTCCCCCTGGCCATCCGCAAGCTCGGCGCCGACGAGACCCGCAAGCGCGTGGAGGCGATGCTCAAGCTGGTACGCCTGGAAGCCTTCGCCCACCGCAAGCCTTCGCAGATGTCCGGCGGCCAGCAGCAGCGCGTGGCGATCGCCAGGGCGCTGGTGTACGAGCCGCGCATCCTGCTGATGGACGAGCCGCTCGGCGCGCTGGACAAGAAACTGCGCGAAGACCTGCAGGACGAATTGCGCCAGTTGCACCGGCGCCTGGGCATCACCATCGTCTACGTGACCCACGACCAGGAAGAGGCGATGCGCCTGTCCCAGCGCATCGCCATCTTCAGCCATGGCCGTATCGTCGGCCTGGGCACCGGTTACGACCTCTACCAGAACCCGCCGAATGCCTTCGTCGCCTCGTTCCTGGGCAACTCCAACTTCCTGCGCTTCACTGCCAGCGGCAACGGCGCCGGGCACTTCGAGGGCCAGCCGGTAACGGTACGCCTGACCCCGGGCCTGGCCAACGGCCAGGAAGCGCTGATCATGGTGCGCCCGGAGAAAGCCCTGGCGCTGACCGTCGAACAGGCGGCGCGTGAACCCTTGCCGGCAGGCTGGAACGAAGTCACCGCCACGGTCGCCGAGCTGCTGTTCCTCGGCGAAAGCCAGACTTGCCACGTGGTCACCCAGGGCGGCACGGCGCTGACGGTCAAGGCGCTGTCCGCCGCGGGCATGCCCATGCAGCCGGGCGACCAGGTCAGGGTGCGCTGGGCCGTGGCGGATGCGTGCATCTACACCGACTGGGCCGAGAGCGACCTGAGCAAGGGCGCCGGGGCGCATTGAGCCAACCAGGGGCCGTAGCGCGGCCCCTCACAGCAACAGATTGCCCCGCTCCTCCTCGGTCAATTGCGCCTTGGCCCGCTCATCCAGCGCCCCCGCGCCCAGCACCTGCACCGGGCTCTGACGGTTGTACTGCGGGTTGAGGCTCGCCCCGTCCTGCCCCGGCACCAGCCGCTCGCCACCGAAGCCCAGCACCTGCACGGTGATCACCGATGGCTGGCGCTGGCGCGACGCGGCCTGTTGCTGGCGGCCCGCCTCCTCGGCCGCCTGGCTCGCCGACGACGCTGCGGCGCTGGCCGAAGCGATCGCCCCGGTATTCACCGAGGCCACCACCGGCATGCCCTTGGCATCGCCCTGCACCTGGATGTTGGCGGCGTTGACCACCTGCAGCGCGGCGATGTTGACGTTGCCCGACACGCGGATCCCCGCCTCGCCGGCATCGATGGTGCCCAATGGCGCGATCAGGTCGATATCCCCCGGCGCCACCTCGGCGATCGGGTTGAGCGTGGCAATACCGGCACCGGTGCTCGGCACGCTCGGCGCCAGGCCGACGTTGCCCCACAGGTCGTAGGTGCGCTTGGGCGGCGTGTACACCACGGTGGTCTTCGAGCCGCGACCGGCGTTGATGTCGCCCTGGGCCGACCAGCCGAGGATCGAGCCGCCGAAGGTGGTCATGATCCGGCTCTGGCCGAGCAGGATGCTGCCCTGGGAGTACAGCTGGATGTCGCCGCTGCCCTGGGTGATCACCCCGGCGGTGGACGGCGGCGCTTCGCCCTCGATGCCAAATACCTGCTGGCCACCCGGGGTCAGCACCTGGATGCCGCCGCCGAAATCGGTGTGGATGCCCGCTCCGCCGTAGAAGGTGGCGCTGCCGGCGTAGCGGATCGGATTGCCGGCCACGTCCTTGTCGGGGAACAGTGCGGCGATCGCCTGGCGACCGCGCAGGTAGCTGCCGGTACGCGGGCCGTTGACGTCGTTGTACTCGCGCCCGCCTTCGCGCAGCTCGCTGAAGTAGACCTGCCGGGCAAAGATGCGCTGCTGCTCGGCGGGCAAGGCGGCGAAATAGGCACGGCTTGCGGCGTTGTCGCCGGTGAAGCCGAAGCGTTCGCGCAGCCAGGCCTGCAGCTCCTGATCGTAGACCTTGAACGGCTGGTCCGTCGGGGTCTGCTCCGGGCCCAGGTAACGCTTGAGCAGGCGGGTATAGTCCGGCCCGGTCTTGCCGGCGCCGACAACGATGGCGATGGCCGCGCCGTCGTTACCGCCACCGCTGCCATCGACCCGACCGACACTGTTGATCGCCGCCTCCTGATAAGCCGAGCCCACGCCCTGACCGGACTGGAACAGGTTGCCCCCGGCGATCACCTCCAGCTGACCGGGGCCAGCGACATTGAAGGTACTCAAGCGAATGTCGCGGCCGGCGCTGATCAGCGAGACATCCAACGCGTCACCATGGATGATGAGGTTGCCTGAAGAATGGATGTTGCCCTGATCCCCCGCCACCATGGCCGTCGCCCCGAAACGCTCAGTCCCCAGCGCCTTGCCGGCATTGACGATATCGCGCCCGGCCATCACCCGCACCGGCCCAGCGCCCTGGTACAGCTTGAGCCCGGTCCGCTGGTATTCAATGATCTCGCCGGTGTTCAAGCCGAGGATGTCCCCCGTCAAGGCGTAGAAGCGCGCAGGCGCCTGCGGTCGCTGTCCGGCCCTGTAGGTGTTCACCCCATAGGTGAACAACGGCGCCGTATCCAGGCTGGCGGCAACGTCCCCGCTCAGGTTGCCGGCCCGGTACACGAACGAGAAGTCCTGGCCCAACATGGCTGGTCGCTGCGGCGTGGCGATGGCTGACGTGTCGGTGCCGGTCTGGCTGATCACATAGCCACCGGCATAGATCGAATCACCCGCGATCAGTTGCAGGGCGCTGCGCGCAGACGGGGCGGTCATCAGCGAGTACGCTGATGTCGCGACGCCCCGCTCACTGGCCGAACTGCCGTAGTACAGGCTGCCATTGGCCGCCGACACACGCAGCGCCGTCGGGTAGAACAGCCGCCCGCCGTAGAGCGGCAGGTTGCGCCCTGGCCGGGCGTCGTCGATGTTGACCGGCGTGATATTGCCGCCCAAGGCCAGCAGGTCCACGGCGGTGGTCTCGCGCCACAGCGAGAACCAACTGCTGCCCTGCCCGGTATAGCGCACACCGTTGTCGCCGAGGAAGCCGGTCATGTTGAACTGCGGCACCCGGCCCGGATCACCGACACCCTGCACGACCAGGTCGCCCCGACTGTCCAGGCGCACGGCGGCATCGCCGGGCATGAGCGTCAGGCCACCCAGCGCCGCGGCCTTGGTCGAGGTATACGGGTCGTAGGCGCGCGACTCGCTGCTGTCATTGAAGGCGAAGCTGCTGCCATACACCTGCCTGACCACCCCGACGCTGCCCGCCTGGACATTCAGGGCACCGCGCAGGTTGACCAGCGTACCGCCCAGGTCGGGGGTGACCCGCGCCATATCCAGGGCCGCGGATGCCGGGTTGATGCCGCCGGCCACCCGCAGGTTCAGGTCGCCGCCGCCGGTCTGCACCAGGCGACCATCCTCGGTGATGCGGCCGCTGCCGCCGACCACCAGGTTCAAGCCCTGACTGCGCTCGGCCTCCACGCCCGCGCTGTTGCTGGCCTGCAGCAAGCCTGCCGAGCCACCCACGCCGACGTCCAGGTTGCCACCGCCCAGGGTGCCGATGCCGGTGAAACCCACCAGCCAAGGTTCGGCCACCGTGGCCTGGGGCTGCTGGGCGAAGGTACCGAAATTGACCCACCAGGCCGCCGGGGTATCGGCGCTGGGCTGTCCCTGGCGCCATAGCCAGTTGCCCACCGCGGCCGATGCCACTTGCGGCCTGGCGACGGCGCTGCCGGTCCTGGTCGCCACCAGGTTGCCCGTCAGGTCGCCTCCGGCGGCGATCCGCAGGTTGCCGCCCTGCTCCGGATACCAGGCGCGGTACAGGCTGGCAGTCAACGCTTCATAGGCCGTGCCGGCGCCGCCGAGCAGGCTGCCGTCGGCCAGCCGGCCACGGGCGACCTGGTAAGGATCGCTGCCGCCACGCAGCAACGACGGGGCCTGGGTGCCGGCGGTGTAGACGCCGAACAGCGAATCCATGCGCCAGTCACCGGCGCTGAGCAGGTCCAGATCGCCGGTTCCGGTACGCAGCACGCTGAACATCAGGGTCTGCGGCGTGACCTCGATACGCTCGGGCTCGGTCGGCGCGTCGATCTCCACGCACCAGCCGGGGATCGAGCACAACTCCATGTCGGCGTCGGCCACCGGGGTGCCGGGCTCCATGCCATAGGTGTTGTCCGGCCCCCAGACCCAGATTTTCTTGCCCCCCAGCGTCTGGTCCACGCACCAGCCGGCGATGTCGCACATCACGAGGTCCTCGGGCGCCACCGGCGTGCCCGGTTCCATGCCGTAGGTGTTGTCGGGGCCCCACACCTTGATGGTCTTCACCGCCGGCTCGCACCAACCGGCGATGTCGCACAGCGCCAGGTCCTCGGGGGCCACCGGGGTACCGGGCTCCATGCCATAGGTGTTGTCCGGCCCCCAGAGCATGCCGGTGCCGCCAGCTCCACCACCGCTGCGCTTCTGCTGCGCAATGTAGTGCAGGTCGGCCAGGCGCAGCACCCCGGCGTCGGTATCGGCGCGGGTGATGCGGCTGTCGGCGGCATCCAGGTCGGCGCCGGCCACCAGGCGCATCGACCACGACTGCGAGCCTTCCGGCAACATCTGCGCCAGCGCCCAGTTGCGCCCCTGCTGGCCATTGCTTGCGGGGCGCAGCTCGATCAGGTCGACCCCTGCGGCGAGCTTGACATCGGTGCCCGCCGGCAGCCGCGAGCCCACGGCCAGGGTAAGCGCGCTGCCTTGGGTGAGGCCACCACTGGGCAGGGCAATGCCCTTGCTCCAGATACCACCCTGCACAGCCACGCTGACTGGCAGGCGGCTGCCAGCGTCCAGGCGCGTGCCCGAACCCAGGGTGAGCGGCTCGCGCAGCAGCGTGCCGGCGGCGTACAACAGGTTGCCGCCAGCGTCGCGTACCGCAGCCTCGAGTACCGTGCCCGCGGGCAGGGTCAGCGGCGCCGACAGTCTCATGGCACTAGGCAGGCGCAGGTTGGCCGGCAAGGTGGTGGCGGCGAACGGCAGGTCGAAATTGAGCAGGCTGCCTTCGGGGAACTGCGTGCCCTCGGCAAGCTCCACGCCGCTGCGCGGGATCACCAGGTCGCTGTCGAACGGCTGCTTGCCGGGCAGCAGCAACCAGCCCTTGCCGTCCATGCGCGCTTCGTCGCTGGCCAGGTCCACCGGCATGAAGCCATCGCTGATGCTGCCATACACCTCCAGGTTGCCGCCGGCGCGCAACACCAGGTTGCCCACCTCGCCCGAACCGTGGACGGCAGTCTTCGGCGTCAGCGGGTTGAAGCTGGCGTAGCGATGGCCGGACAGGTCCAGGTCGCCCTGCACCACCAGATCGGTGCCGGCATCGACCGTGGCGATCTCCACGCCCGGTCGCAGGTGCAGGGCCTGGGCGTAGCGGGCGTTGTTCAGCCCGGCCAGGCGCACATCGAGCAGGTCGCGGTTGCGCAGTAGATTGTCGATGAACAGCACACTCAGGTCGTGCTTGCGGTTCAGGTAATCCTGGTCGATGACCTGGATCGGCCGGCCACTGGCCGAGGTGCCGCCAGGGTCCGCGTCGGTGTAGCGCTGGTTGCCGATCACGGCGATGGAGCGCGCGCCGAGAATGTCCACCGGACCACGCACGTCGATGGCGATGTCGCCCGCCGTATCGCTGCCCAGGCGCGGGGCGATCAGCTCCAGGGTGCCCCGTGGCCGACCATCGCCCTGCCAGGAAGCAGTGCCGTGACGCAGGTCGATGCGCGCGCCGCTGGCCAGGGTCAACTGGCCCTGGCCGCTGTTGAGCTCGACCACGGCACGGTTCGGCGCATCGATGATCGCGCCGTAGCTGTCGACCCGCAGCACACTGCCGTGGGCGTCGAGCAAGGCTCCGGCGCCCAGGGTCAGGCCTCGATTGGCGGCCAGGCGGATGCTGCCGACCTGCTCGCCGCTGGCATCGACATGGCCGTTGACCGTGAGCTGCCCGTTGTCCAGCGAGACGTTGATCTGCTGGGCCTTGAGCTCGTCGCCGATCACCAGGTCGCCCTGCTTGATCTGGAAGCTGCGCGCACCGAACACCTGGTCCCGGTTCAGGCGCTGGTTGAGGCCGGCAAAGTCGTCCAGCTGCCGGGCGCGGATATCGCCCCCCCCTCCCGCGTACGGGACCAGAGTGCCGGCGGCATCATACTGGCCGCTGGCCGCACCAAGAATCCGGCCGAGCAACTCGACGCCCCCGCCCTGCTCACCCAGGGCGATGGCGCTCAGGCGACCGGCGCGGTTGTTGCGGGCGCTGAGGTCGATCAGCGCGCCGGCGGCCTGGTGAATGTTGCCGAACTGGCTGCCGAGCACCAGCTCGCCGCCCCAGCTGTACTGGGTCACATCATTGAAGGTCAGGGTGCGCCCGGCCAGGTCCACCCGCGCGGCGTCGCCCAGACGCAGGTCGTCCACGGCCTGCAAGGTCAGGCGGCCGCTGGGCAGGCTGAAAGTGCCATCGACCAGAAGTTGTCGCGCCTTGAGACTCAACTCGGCCCCCAACGCCTCACGACCGCTGGCCAGCGTACCCGCACCGCCCTGCACACGCAGGGTGCCACCGGCCTCGATGCGGTTGAGCGAACCGGCGGTGCCGGTCCACAACGGCGTGTCCACCAGCAGGTCGCCACCGCTGTAGGCAAAGCCGCCGCCGGCCTGGTAGTCGCCACGGCGGTGATGAATCAGCAGGCTGCCTTTGTGGTTGGCCGTCACCTGGTGGCTGGCGTGCAGTTCCACGCGGCTGAAGCCCAGGATCTGGCGCGCCATCTCGACGCTGCCGTCGGGCTGGCTGTTGGCGCCATAGCCGAATTCCAGGTCTTTGACGCGGATGGCCAACACGCCATCGCCACTGCCGGCCCCACCCGCGATCGGCGCCCCTGCGGTGTTGCGGGCACCGCTCCAGATCAGACGCTCGGTACGGATGGTCGCCTGGTCGCCGGCCAGACCACTGCCATGGATGGCCGGCACCCCGAGGACCAGGGCCTGCAGGCGGTTCTTGCCGGTTACCGGGTCGTAGGTGTCGAGCGCCGTGGTGCCGAAGAAGTTCAGCGAATCAGACGCCGCCAGCGTCAGGGTCTCCAGCGCCGGCACGCCATCGGACGGGCTGCCCTGCAGCAGGCGGTCGAGCACCTGCTGGTTGAGGGTCAGGCCCTGACCCAGGACCCCGTTGGCCAGGGCCTGGGCCAGCGCCTCGGCGCTACCGACGTTGATGCGCCCGACCGACAGGCCCAGGTGGCGGGTACCGAAGGCCACGCCATCACCGAGACTGAAGGTCTTGTCGGTAGCGGCGAACAACGAGCCTTCCGAGTACAGCCGGGTGGTGCCCTGGCAACCGCCGGCACTGCAGCCGCCAATGACAATCGAGCCCGGTGCCCCGCTGGTGGTTAGCGGCGAGGACACCACTTCCAGTCGGCCATTGGACACCGCCAGCAAGGCACGGCCGTTGCTGTTGATGAAGTAGCCGTCATCGGCATCGAACGGCACCGCGCCACGGCCAAGGGTAACGATACCGGCCCCCTGCTCGACGACGATGCCACCGCGCGGATCGTTGGTGGTCAGGAACACCTCGCCGACCCGCAGCTCGGCGCCCGAACGCACCCAGATATCGCTGGTGCCTTCAAGGAAGGTCATCTGGTTGCCGCCTTGGCCGTAGAGCACATTGGCGCGGCCGCCCAAGGTCAGCCGGGGTGCCTGCAGGGCATTGAGCTCGCGGGCCGACAGCACCGCGATGTTCTCACCAATGGCCTGGCCGGCGCCACCATCGGCCACCACCTCAAGGCCGCGGGCACCGAACACCGCCGCACTGCCGGCATGACCGCCTTCGGCGGCGGCGAAGTTCACCCGACCGGCGACACGCAAGGTACTGGCGGCCTCGTTGTTGCCCTGCACCCGCAGGTTCAGCCACTTGCCATCGGCCTCGATCGCCGCGCGCGGCACGCCTTTGGCAACGGCATCGGTACGGGCGAAGGCGGCGTAGGAGGTTTCGTTGTACTGCGAATAGCGCCGCAGCACGTCGCCCGAGGTCACGATCACCTGGCTCGACAGCGGCTGGCGGATACCGGTGTTGGCCACCGACAGGCTGCCCGTGGTAGTCCAGGAGCCGTTGCGCATCGCCAGGCTGGCAGCGCTGCCCCCGGCCATGGCCAGGCCATTGAGCTCGACCCGGAACGCCCCCGGCAGCAGCGCAAAGCTGGCCGGCAGCAAGGTGTAGGTGCCCGCCGCCAGGCCAGGAACGCTGCCATCCAGGGTGATCTGCTGGCCGATCCCCGGCGCCGTCACGCCGGCCTCGCCGGTCACAGGCGCATAAGGGCCGGTGAAGCTCGGCACAATGGCGTAGACCGGGTTGCTGCCCAGCGTGGGCAGGACCAGGCGGCCCTCGCCATCGAGTTGCATCAGCGGATGGTAGCGGGCGTCGGTGGAGCCGCCACGCCCGGAGACGAAGCCGGCGCCGGTCAGCGTGCCGCCTCCGGACAGATCGATCAGCGCGTCCTGGCGGATGTCGATGGACTTGCCGTTGAGCGATACCCCATACAGGCTGTCGCCCGCCGCGCCCAGCAGCTTCACCGCCTGGCCACCGAACAGGTAGCTCAGGCCATCCACCGTCCCGCCGTAGGGCATGACCAGCCCTGCCGCGCTGACCGAGGTGATGCTGCCCGGCAGCAGGGTGACGGACTTGGTGCCCCCCGTTTCCTGCCCCAGTGACAGCCCGCCCAGGGGCGCGCGCAGCACACCGCCCTGCTCGACCTTGCCGGCGACCAGCGCCAGCCGGCCGAACACCGAGAATGGCTGGTCGGGTGTGCCTTGCCCGGCCCTGCCGATGCGCAAGGTGGCGTCGCTGCCCGTCTCGATCTGGCCGAAGGCGCCGGTGGTCGGGTAGATCTGCGCAGCGAGCAGTTCCAGGTCGGCATTGCTGCGCAGCAAGGTCCTGTCGGTGCCTTCGCCGACCTTGCCCAGTACCCGCAGGTCGCCTTGACTGCGCAGGCTGCCAAGGGCAAAACCACGGCGGTCGAAGTCCAATACGCCACCGGCGGCCAGCGCCAGGCTGCCATGGGCGCCGAGGGTCACGGCGTCACGCAGGTCCAGCAGGTGGGCGTCGACCTGCAACAGCGCCGCGCTGCCTTGCGTCGACAGCCCGCCCTTGAGGGTCGGCCGGGTCGCCTGGTCGGCGCTGCGATGGTTGCTGCCGGCAAGCAGCACGTAGGGCGCTTGCAGGTGGACGCGGGCGTCGCCGGCGCTCCCTTGGGCCAGCACCAGCGAGCCGGTGTACAGCTGCAGGCTGCGGGCCATGCGCAGGTCGAGGTCACCGTCGAACGCCACCACGCCGTCGCTGAGCAGCGAGAGGCTGTCGAAACCCCCTGCGTTGATCCTGGCGACGTCTAGCCTTCCCTGGCCATAGCGCAGCGTGCCGTCCTCGACGTTGGCCGCGCCCTGGGCAAGGACCAGCTCGCGGGGAGCCTTGACTCCGTCGACCAGGCTACCGTTGAGGTAGAGACCGCTATCCAGCGCCACCTCCAGACTTCCGCCTGCGGCGCCGAGACCACCGGAAGCGGCGCTGAAGCTGCCGTTCAGGCGTAGCCCGTGGCTCGATGCCAGGCTGATGCGCCCACCGTTGCTGGCCATGGCCAACGGCCCCTGGCCACGGATATCCAGCGTGGCCTGAGCACCATCGGCGCGCAGGCGAGCGCCATCGGCCATGTCCAGGAACAGGTAGGCGCCGTTGCTGGTGCCCTGGTCATGGTCGATCTGCCCGCCGATGACGATGCTGCCGCCAGCGTCAACCCGCCCATAACGGCGACCTTGCGCATCCAGGGCGGTGACCGCCCGCCCGGACACATCGATCAGGGCCTGGTCACCCAGGCGGATCGAGCGCTGGTGCGCCCCTTCCGTCACGCCGGAGTCCATGGTCGGCAACCATTGCTGCAGCAGGCTGACACTGCCGCCCCAGGCATTGAGGGTACCGTTCAGGTTCAACTGCGCGGTGCTGGTCAAGCTGATGGACTGCAAGGGGTCGACGCTGATCGTCGCGCCGCGCCCGACCTCGAGCACCGCCGCTTCACGGCTCGCCTGGTCGAAGCGGCTATCACCCGCCGCCAGGGCCAGGCTCGCGCCAGCACGCGGCTCCAGCTTGCCGGCCACCGCGTTCTGCGCCAACAGCGGCGCCAACACGATCAGCGCCGGATCGCCGAGCGGCCGGCTGGCGTCGAGCTGCTCCACCGGCCGGGTGACGTCGATACGGCTGCCGGCGGCCACACTCAGGCCATGGTTGCCGGTGATGGCGTAATGCGCGAAACCACGGTTGAAGAAATCCTCGGCCAGGTGCACGCCGGTCTCGCCCTGTGCGCTGCCCCCCACGCTCACCCGCTCGGCGGCCACGGTCAGGGTGCCTGCGCCACTGCTGCCGTAACCGCGCAGTTCGCCGTCGAGGCGCATCCGGCCGGTCCCGGCGCTGTTCAACGCGCTGCTCTGCAAGGTCAGGTTGCCGCCACTGCCACCGAGCAGGCGGTTGGCTTCGCGGCGTACCACACCGCCGGACACGTCCAGCACGCTGCCGCTGTCCAACAACACATCACCGCTGCTGCGCAGGCTCAGGCTGCCACCGTTGCGCCAGGCGTGCTCACCCGGGTCCATGCCCTCGCTGCGCAGACCGCTGACATCCAGGCGCACCCCGGCGGCCACGCCGACCTGCGCGCGCAGCCCTGCCGGGGTGGCCAGCGCCTGGTCCTGCAGGCTGGCGAGAACACGCTGGCGTAGCACATCGCCCAGGACCATCTGCCCGCCCCTGGCGGTCAGGTCGGCATTGACCTGGACCTGCGGGGCATAGAGGGTCAGGCTGCCGCCATCGGCCAGACGCACGGCATCATCGACCTCGATGCGCCGCTGGGCGGCAACGCTCAAACCACCCAGTTCCAATCCGTTGAGCCAGTCGCTGTCGAGTGCCAGCTGGCCACGGCGCCGCTCGTCCAAAGGTGCCTGCAGGCCGACGTCGGCGCTCTGCCCCCCGGTGCCCTGGCGTATCAGCACCTGCTGCATGACCGGGGTCAGGCTGAAGCCCAGCTCCTTGGCGTCGCTGAGGTAGCCGGGCAGCTGTTGGCCGATCACCAGTTGCGCGCCCTGGGCCCGGGCGGTGTGCACCTGGCGATAGCCGTCGCGCCCGCGTACCGGTGCCTGCACCTGGCGCTCGTCCTGCCAGGTCTGGCCGATCAGCTGGCCGTCGAGCAGCGCGCTCTGGGTCGCCACCACCAGGCTGCCGGCGTCGCGGCCCACGGTATAACCCTGCTCGTAACGCTGGCCGGGGGCAATCAGCGGGTTGTAGAAGGTGCGGGTCTGGTCCCAGCGCGCGCTGTGCGCCTCGTAGCCGTTGTACAGGCCGGTGTAGAGCAGGTCGCCCGGGGCCTTCGACAGCTCGTAAAGGCGGCCGTCCTCACCGCGCAGCCAGCTCTGGCGGATGTAGCCGTCCTGCACCGCCAGGGTGCCGCCGGACAGGTTGATCTCGGCGCCAGCGCGGGTCACCAGGTCCTGGCCGGTGAAGGTCACCGTGCCGCCCTGGGCCATCCACTCGCCGACGCTGTGGTTGCGCGTGCCCAGGTAACCGCCCACCTCGAGCAGGCCACCGGCGGTGTACCAGCGCTCGCTGGCATAGCCGTTGATGCCTTTCTCGACATGCACCAGCTCACGCACGTCCACCCACACATCGCGGTTGATCAGGCCGCCCTTGTCACGGTTGCCGGCCGCATCGCGCTGTTCGTTACCCTGCACGTTGATCTTGATGACATTGCTTTCCATCGCCACCTTGACCCCGAGGGCCCCGGCCACGTCGATGCGCGCGCCATCGTCCACCAGGCTGCGCAGCCCGGCACTGACGGCCACCTGGCCGCCGGTGGCCAGGGTCAGGGCGCCTTCCTGGAAATGCACGGTGCCGCCGCTGACCACCTCCACCCGCGACTGCTCGGGGCGGTCGATGACCTTGCTCAGGTTGTCGAAACGGCCCGTGGCATTGTTGCCGCTGACCCCATCCACACTCTGCCGCGAGGCCTCGCGCTGGCTGTCCAGGGCCTGACTGTCGTCGAGCAGTACGGCAGTGACGCTGCCCTTGCCGAAACTGACCGTGCCGCTGGCGTCACTGGCCGAGTTGAGCAGGTGAATGCTACCGCGCCGATCCACCGTGGTGCTGGCCAGGGCCACGCCGTCCTGGCGCACGGCATGGCCGGTCAGGGTGATATCACCGCCCGCCGACTGGATCAGTCCGTTGTTGACCACGCTGCCGGCGCTGCTGCCGAGCTTCAGGCTGCTGGCGACCTCGTTGCCACGGGTGGTGGAGAAGGCATTGGCCTGGGTGCCCCTGCCCCGGCGGATGTAGAAGTCGTCACCAGCGGCAAGCGTTGCCTGGCCCTGAGGTGTGATGATCTGGCCTTCGTTGTTCACCTCGCTGCCCAACAGCAGCACATAGCCGCCGCCCTCGGTGGAGGTGGCTGGGGCGCGGGTCTGCAGTTGCGCGCCCCGTTGCACCACGACCTTGCCGCCGGCTTGGGTGAAGGTGGCCTGGCTGCCGTTGCTGTCGACATACAGCCCGCGTTCGCGGAACTGCTCGTCGCTGACCTGCGCCGCCGCCGCCACCAGGTTGCGCACGTTGACCTGGCTGCTGCCGTTGAATACCACGCCATTGCGGTTGACCAGCATCACCGTGCCCTGGGCCTCGATCTGGCCGTGGATCTGGCTCGGCCGGGCGTTGGGGTCGTTGACCCGGTTGAGCACTGCCCACTGCGCCTGCTGGTCGAACTTGACCGTGGTATCGCGGCCGACGTTGAAGGTCTCCCAGTTGAGGATCGCCTTGTCGGCGGTCTGTTCGATCAGCACCTGGGTCTTGCCGCCCACCTGGCTCTGCTGCGGCGCCTTGGCGTTCTGCCAGCCCTTGGTCAGCGGGTTCTCGTCGACCTTCAGGCCGCCCTCGCCCAGGCCGTTGGGCACGGTCTGCGGCTGCACCTGCGCCAGGGTGCGGCCAGCGGCCTGCGCCGCCTGCTGCGCGGCGATGGCGGCCACGGTGTTGTCGAGGTTGCCCAGGGAGCGCTGGAACCGTTGCTGCAGGCGCTGCTGCTGGGCCAGCGGTGGCGGCGCGCCGGGCAGCTGTACTTGGCCACCTGCAGCGCCGCCACCGCTCGCAGGCGCGGCGCCCTTGGCCGCGAACCAGGCCGAGCTGAACGGCTGCGCGGCCTGGGCCGTGCCTGACAGCAACAGCAACGCGATGGCCTGGGCCAGGGGCTTGAGCAGCATCGGCGCGTGGCCTGCAGGCTGGCGACGCCGGTGGGCGACGGTGGCTGGTAGGTCTGGCTGGTGCTGGCCGCGCGACATTGCAGGGTTCCTTGTGCAGGGTCATGGAAGGCAGGTCGGTGCGGCGGTGATGCCGCTTTGCCATAAGGCAGTCGGCCCGGGCGCGGACCGAAGCTTTGTCATGCAAAGTTCATCTGCCTGGGGTACGCGCACACGCGAAAACCGACGGTGCCGTGCCGGCCACCGTCGGTTGTCAGCCCGTTGCGGGCCTGGCGCTTCGCGTGACGCTTACAGACGGCCGATACCGTTGCAGACCGAAGCGTTGGCGATGTTGGTGCCTTCGTTGTAGCCGTTGTCCAGGAACACCTTCTTGATCTCGGCGGCGTAGGCGGCCGGCAGGCTGACGAAGGAGTGCTGGGCGATGGTGGCGGCCTTGGCACCGGTGTACAGATCATTCAGGAAGCTGCGGATGGCGGTGGCATCAGCCGCGGTCTGGTAGCACTGGCCGACCAGCAGGTTGGTGTAGCCGACGATCGGGTAGCCCGAAGTCGGTACCACGCCACCGGCGTTGAAGATCGGCACCCACTTGCTTGGGTCGGCGCGGTCGGCGGCGGTGCTCGGGGCGACAGCGGTACCCAGGGCGGTGCGGGCGTTGGCGGCGGTTGGCAGCGGCGCGGTGCCGGCGGCCATGGCGTTCTTGCTGACACGGGCGACCACGGCGTTGTTGCCGGTGGCGACAAAGTCAGGGCTGACGTAGCCGATGGTGCCATCGGTGGCGTTGACCGCGTTGACCACGTCGGCGCTGCCGGCGACGGCTTGCCAGGTGGCCGGTTCGCTGCCGACGTTGGCGGTGGTGAAGGTGCTGCTGACCACGAAGGACGATGGGCAGGAGTCAGCCAGGAAGCGCGACAACAGCTCGGTGGTGCCGCTGCTGCCGGAACGGTAGATGACCTTGATCGGCGTGGCGTCGGCGGTACCCAGCAGCTGGCCCCAGGTGGTGGTAGTACCGGAGAACACGCCACACAGCTGGGCGCCGGTCAGTTGCAGGTTGGTCACGCCCGACTTCTTGTAGGGAATGGCAACGGAGGTGCCCACCGATGGGATCTGCACCAGCTTGCCCCAGGTGGCGGCCTTGCTGCTGTTGTAGGTCGACAGCTCCGAAGCGCTCAGGACCGAGTCGCTGCCGGCGAAGTCGACGTTGGTGCCGGCTGGCTGGTTGATCGAGGCCGCTGCGTTGGTCAGGAACGCCGTCTTGCCGCCACCGCTGCCGACACCGGTGTAGCTGAAGTCGGCCGGCAGCAGGCGCGGCAGGCTCGAGGTGCCGTTGTAGAGGTTTTCCGGCAGGGTGGCGCCGCCACCGACAACAGCAGCCATGGATTGGGCCGAAGCCAGGGTAGCAGCCACCAGGGAGGCGGCGATCACAGTACGCTTAAACATGAAGCAATCTCCTATCGTCGTGTTCATACGTTGAGTGGGTCGCGCATTGCCGTGGCCACAGGCCGTATACCCCGATCCAGAGGGGCTGAGGCCTGTCCACGGGGCCAACATTCGCAGCTTGTGGTGACAGGCAAAGGAAAAAACATCGGGAGTTCGGCGGGGAAAGACTCGGGTGTCGGGAGGCGTTTTTTCAGGCTTACGCGCAGGCGATGGAGGCGGGGCCAGACGCTACGGGTGGGAGCAGTCCGGAGGTTGAGCAGTGGCACACTCGGGTGTTTACGGTGAGGGTGAAAAAAGATGCAACCGCTGTAGACCGGTTCAAACTGGCAGGTTGGCTATCGTTCCTGGCAAACCCAAGCGCCGCTGACGCGACGCATCGCCGGCAAGCCGGCTCCCACACCGACCGCGCCGCCCTGCAGTCTGGTGCCGTCCTGTGGGAGCCGGCTTGCCGGCGAGCGGGCAGCCGCTCAGGGCGCGGCCACCTCGCTGGGCGATGCCAGTTGCAGGAGTTCGCTGGTGTAGCTCCACTCTTCCTGGACCTTGTCCGGATGCTCGTTCAGGCGGATGCCGTAGGACGGGATGATCTGCTTGATCTTCGCCTGCCACTCAGGCGTGGCCACCTTGTCCTTGAACACCTTGTTCAGCAGATCGAGCATGATCGGCGGCGCGGTCGAGGCGCCCGGCGAGGCGCCGAGCAACCCGGCGATGCTGCCGTCCTTGGCGGTGACCACCTCGGTGCCCAGCTTCAGCACCCCGCCCAGGTTGTCGTCTTTCTTGATGATCTGCACCCGCTGCCCGGCCTGCCACAGGCGCCAGTCTTCCTTCTTCGCTTCGGGGAAGTAGGTCTGCAAGGCGGCGAAGCGGTCATCATCGGACTGCATCAACTGGCCGATCAGGTATTGCACCAGGTCGAACTCGCGCACCCCGACCCGCACCATCGGCCAGGTGTTGTGCAGCGACATGCTGGCGAACAGGTCAAGCAGCGAGCCCTCCTTGAGGAACTTGGTGGAGAAGGTGGCGAACGGCCCGAACAGGATCATGCGCTTGCCATCAAGCACCCGGGTGTCCAGGTGCGGCACCGACATGGGCGGCGCGCCGGTGGCGGCGATGCCGTAGGCCTTGGCCATGTGGCGCTGGGCGATGGCCGGGTTGTCGGTGACCAGGAACGAGCCGCCCACCGGGAAGCCGGCGTAGTCCTTGGCCTCGTCGATGCCCGACTTCTGCAGCAGGTGCAACGCGGCGCCGCCGGCACCGATGAACAGGAACTTGGCGTCGGTGGTCGCGGTGCCGCCATCCTTGAGGTTCTTGTACTCGACGTGCCAGCTGCCGTCGTCGTTGCGGGTAATGTCCTGCACCTCGCTGGACAGCTTGAGGTCGAAGTTCGGTCGGGTCTGCAGGTAGCCCACATACTGGCGGGTGATCTCGCCGAAATTGACATCGGTGCCGATCGGCGTCCAGGTGACGGCGAGCTTCTGATTGGGGTCGCGCCCTTGCATCATCAGCGGCACCCATTTGGCAATCTGCGCGTGGTCCTCGGAATACTGCATCGGCTTGAACAGCGGGCTGGCCTGCAACGCCTCGTAGCGCTTCTTGAGGAAGCGGATGTTGTCGTCGCCCCAGACGAAACTCATGTGCGGGGTGGTGTTGATGAACGAACGCGGGTTCTTCAGCACCCCCTGCTTGACCTGCCAGGCGAGGAACTGACGGGTGACCTGGAACGACTCGTTGATCTCCACCGCCTTGCTGATGTCGATCTTGCCGTCCTTCTCCGGCGTGTAGTTGAGTTCGGCCAGCGCCGAGTGGCCGGTGCCGGCGTTGTTCCAGCCGTTGGAGCTTTCCTCGGCCACCTTGTCCAGGCGCTCGACCATCTGCATCGACCAACCCGGCTCCAGCTCGTTGAGCCACACCGCCAGGGTGGAACTCATGATGCCGCCGCCCACCAGCAGCACATCGACGCGCTTGCTGTCGGCGGCGTGGGCATGCAGCCCCAGGGCCAGGGTGAGGGCCGCCAATGCCCATCTGGGCGTTTTTTGGATGTTCATGTGCTCTCCCGTTTTGGTCATTCCGTGCGCCTGGAGGACAAGCTTAGCCGAGTGTTTTGCTCGGGCATGGTCGCAGTGTTTTCTGGCCCCTTGCCCCGCGACAAGGCCAGCAGCGCGAGTTCGATAATCGCCCGTTTTCAACCCTCCGGGATTTGACGAAACTAACCAGATAGTACAAATATCGAGCTATTCAAAAACAACAAAGCGATACCCGCCATGACACCCCGAATCCTCGTGCTCAACGGCCCCAACCTCAACCTGCTGGGCACCCGCGAACCCGCTCAGTACGGCCATGAAACCCTCGCCGACCTGGCCAGCCTGTGCGCCGGCAGCGCTCGCGAGCTGGGCCTGGAACTGGAGTTCCGCCAGACCAACCACGAAGGCGAGCTGCTCGACTGGATTCACGCCGCCCGTGGCCGCTGCCACGGCATCGTGATCAACCCCGCCGCCTGGACCCACACCTCGGTGGCCATCCGCGATGCCCTGGTGGCCTGCGAGCTGCCGGTGATCGAGGTGCACCTGTCCAACGTGCACAAGCGCGAGCCGTTCCGCCACCTGTCGTTCGTCTCCAGCATCGCCGTGGGAGTCATTTGCGGCCTTGGCAGCCAGGGCTACCGCATGGCCCTGAGCTACTTCAGCGAACAGCTGCGCGAGCACGCGGCATGAGCGCCCAAGGTATCCTTGCCGGCCTCATCGGCCGTGGCATCCAGGCTTCGCGCACGCCGGCGCTGCACGAACACGAAGGCGACGCCCAGGCGCTGCGCTACCTGTACCGGCTGATCGACGCCGACCAGCTGGGCCTGGACGACAGCGCCCTGCCGGCGTTGCTCGACGCGGCCCAATGCACCGGGTTCAGCGGGCTCAACATCACCTACCCGTTCAAGCAGGCGATCCTGCCGTTGCTCGACGAACTGTCGGACGAGGCCCGTGGTATCGGCGCGGTGAACACCGTGGTGCTGCGCGATGGCAGGCGGATCGGCCACAACACCGACTGTCTGGGCTTCGCCGAAGGTCTGCGCCGGGGCCTGCCCGGGGTGGCCAGACGGCGCGTGGTGCAGTTGGGCGCGGGAGGCGCGGGTGCGGCGGTGGCTCATGCGCTGTTGGCCGAAGGCGTCGAACAACTGCACTTGTTCGAGGTGGACCCGGCCCGTGCCCAGGCGCTGGTGGACAATCTCACGCAGCGCTTCGGCGCTGGCCGTGCCATGCTCGGTAGCGATCTGGGCGAGACCCTGGCCGGCGCCGATGGCCTGGTCAACACCACGCCGGTGGGCATGGCCAAGCTGCCGGGCACCCCCTTGCCGCCGGCGTTGCTGCACCCACGGCTTTGGGTGGCGGAGATCATCTATTTCCCGCTGGAGACCGAGTTGTTGCGCCAGGCCCGGGCCCTGGGCTGCCGCACCCTCGATGGCGGCACCATGGCGGTGTTCCAGGCGGTCAAGGCGTTCGAGTTGTTCAGTGGGCGCCCGGCGGATGCCGCGCGAATGCAGGCGCATTTCGCCAGGTTCTAGCCGCCAGACAGCTCATCGCGGGGCATGCCCGCTCCCACGAATGAGGGAGCAAGGCTGCCCCGCGCCTGCATTCAGGCCTTGATGTAACGCATCACCGCCTCGCAGATCACCTGCTTGTGGCGTTGCTTGATCTGCTCGTCGGACAGGTCGATCTGGAAGATATCGCCAAAGGTATGGCGGTTGGACACCCGGTAGAAGCAGAACGAGCTCATCAGCATATGCAGGTCGATCACTTCGATGCCGGGGCGGAACACGCCCTGGGCAACGCCACGGGCGAGGATCTTGCCCAGCGCGTCGAGCACCATGCTGCTCATCTCGCGGATCACCGGCGACTGCTTGACGTACTCGCCGTAGTGGATGTTCTCGGTGCAGACGATGCGCACGAAATCGACGTTATTGGCGTGGTGGTCGAAGGTGAACTCCACCAGGCGCTGGATCGCCTGCTCGGGCGCCAGCGAGTCGAGGTCCAGGCTGTGCTCGGTCTTGCGGATGTCGCCGTAGAGCTTGACCAGGCACTCGACGTACAACTGCTCCTTGCTGCCGAAGTAGTAGTAGATCATGCGCTTGGAGGTAGCGGTGCGCTCGGCGATGGCATCGACCCGGGCACCCGCCAGGCCCTGCTGGACGAACTCGGTGATGGCGGCCTGGAGAATGTTCTCGCGGGTCTTTTCCGGATTGTTCTTGCGCGTCTTGCGCAGGCCTTCGACTTCAGGCTTGACGACCGAATCACTCATACCGACTCACAGGCTCGTTGTAGTAATCCGGGCGATTATCCGTGAGCCGGGCGATGCTGGGAAGCGCGGTGTTGGTCGGCTGCGCAGGTTTGACCTAGGGGCCCCGTCGCCGGGCAAGGGCCTGGCTCACAACACCACCTTGCGCCCTGCCCCGCTGCGCGCCTTGGCCATCGCTGCCAGGCGCACCGCCACGTTGGCCGCGCCATAGCCGGCATAGCCGCCCTTGCGCTGCAGGACCTCGAAGAAGAAGCGCCCTTCGAACGGCTCGGTGTACACGTGGAACAGCTCGCCGCCCTGGGCATCACGGTCGTACAGCACGTTGTAGTACGCCAGCTCGCTGAGGAACTCGTCGTCGAAGTCGAAGCGCGCCGCCAGGTCGTCGTAGTAGTTCAGCGGGATCTCCAGCAACGGCACGCCGGCCTCCTTGGCCCTGGCCACCTCGCGGAAGATGTCGTCGCAGTCGAAGGCGACGTGGTGCACGCCGGAGCCGCGATAGCTGTCCAGGGCATGGGCGATGGCGGTGTTGCGGTTCTCCGAGATGTTCAGTGGCAGCCGCAGGGTGCCGCAGTGGCTGCGCAGGGCACGGCTCTTTACCAGGCCATAGGGGTCGGGCAACACCACCTCGTCGTCGGCGGTGAAGTCGAACAGGCTCTTGTAGAACAGCACCCAACTGTCCAGGGCCTCGGCCGGCAACGCCAGGGCCATGTGGTCGATACGCTTGAGGCCACCACTGGCGCGGGCTGTCGGGTCCAGGCGGAAATCGGTGTCGTAGAGGGTCTGGCCGTTGCCATCGGTCTGCACCAGGTACAACAGGCTGCCATCTGGTGCGCGCACCGCCGGGATCTCGCGCTCGTTGGGGCCGACCAGGCCGCGGAACGGCTGGCCACGGTAGGCCATGGCGCGCTGCAGGGCGTCCTGGCCAGCGTTGACCCGCAACGCCATGGCGCACAGCGACGGGCCATGGGCTTCGAAGAAGTTGTGGGCAAACGAATAAGGTTCGCCGTTGAGGACGATGTTGATATCGCCCTGGCGCAGCAGACGCACGGCCTTGCTGCGGTGCTCGCCGGCCTCGGCGAAGCCCAGGCGCTTGAGCCATGTGCCCAGGCGTGCGCCGACCGCCTCGTCGACGGCGAACTCGAGAAACTCCACGCCGTCGTAGCGGCTGGCGGCCGGCGGCGCGAACAGCACGCCCGGCTCGACCGCCCGCGCCTCGCGCTCGAGCTGGCGGCGGGTCTTTTCCTCCAGGTACAGCAGCGAGCGCAGGCCATCGGCGGCGTTCTGCCGGGGTGGCGCTGCGCGGAAACCGTCATTGAAGATCTCCAGCGACAGCGGGCCGCGATAGCCGCTGGCCAGGACCGGCGCGAGGAAGCCCGCCAGGTCCATTTCCCCCTGCCCGGGGAAGCAACGGAAGTGCCGGCTCCACTCCAGCACGTCCATGGCCAGGATCGGCGCGTCGGCCATCTGCACGAAGAAAATCCTCTCGCCGGGGATATCGCGGATGCCGCTGGGATCGCCCTTGAGCGACAGCGTATGGAAGCTGTCGAGGATCACCCCCAGCGCCGGGTGGTCGGCCTGGCGCACCAGGTTCCACACCTGTTGCCAGGTATTGATGTGGCGGCCCCAGGCCAGGGCCTCGTAGCCGATGCGCAGGCCCCGCGCGCCGGCATGCTCGGCGAGCAGGCGCAGGTCGTCCACCAGCAACTGTTCGTCGCCCAGGGCGTCGGGCTGGACATTGCTGCACACCAGCACCAGGTCGGTGCCCAGTTCCTGCATCAGGTCGAACTTGCGCTCGGCGCGGTCGAGGTTCTTGCGCAGGCGGTCACGGCGGCAGCCCTCGAAATCGCGGAACGGCTGGAACAGGGTGATGGCCAGCCCCAGGTCGGCGCACAACTGGCGCACCTCGCGGGGGCTGCCGGCGTAGTACAGCAGGTCGTTCTCGAAGATCTCGACGCCGTCGAAACCGGCGGCGGCGATGGCTTCGAGTTTTTCCGGCAGGGTGCCGCTCAAGGAAACGGTGGCGATCGAACGGTGCATGGCGGGTGTTCCTTGTTATTGAGTGAGGCCTGGCACGATCGATTATTCGCAGGTAAAGTCGCCCCGGCAACGAACTTTGTACGGAACAGTTAGTTTTTGTTCGATTACCGAACAAAACCCGTTCCAGCGAATTGCTTCACCCACCCCCGTGAACAACCATGAACACCAGTCGCAGGCCCGCCAGCCCTTCTCGCCGCCACGCCGGTCGTTCGGCGGAACCTGCGCTGCACTACCCAACGTCACCACATAATAAGTTCAAGAAAACGGGTACCGAACTATGCACACCTTGCTCGCCCTGCGATCCGCGCCGCCTCGTTCGTCTTCTCCACACAGCCCCTGCCCGCGCCTCAAGCGCTGACCAATCCGGCCCCTGACAAGAACAACGGAGACAACATGGCCCGCTCAAGCTCCCAAGCCAAGAAAGCCACCGCCAGCGGATGGATCGGCTCTGCCCTCGAGTACTACGACTTCTTCATCTACGCCCAGGCCGCGGCGCTGATCTTCCCGCAGATCTTCTTCCCGTCCGCCGACCCGAAGATGGCCATCATCGCCTCGCTGGCCACCTACGGCGTGGGTTACCTGGCGCGCCCGGTCGGTGCCTTCGTGCTTGGCCACTGGGGCGACACCCGCGGGCGCAAGAACGTGCTGCTGCTGTGCATGTTCCTCATGGGCCTGTCGACCATGGCCGTGGGCCTGCTGCCGACCTACCACGATGTCGGCCTGCTGGCCCCGGCGCTGCTGGTGCTGCTGCGCCTGGTCCAGGGCTTCGCCGTGGCCGGCGAGATCTCCGGCGCCAGCTCGATGATCATGGAACACGCGCCGTTCGGCCGCCGTGGCTACTACGCCAGCTACACCCTGCAAGGGGTGCAGGCCGGCCAGGTGATGGCCGCCGCGGTGTTCCTGCCGCTGGCCTACTTCATGCCCAGCGAGGCCTTCAACGACTGGGGCTGGCGCATTCCGTTCCTGATGAGCGCGCTGGTGCTGGTGGCTGGCTTCATCATCCGCAAGGAGGTCCACGAGACCCCGGCCTTCGTCCAGGAAGAGCAACAGGACAAGGTGGCCAAGTCGCCGATCAGCGAAGCCTTCCGCCACAGCTGGAAGCACATGGTGCTGGTGATGTTCATGGCGCTGATGAACGTGATCCCGGTGGTCGCCACCATCTTCGGCGCCGCCTACGCGGTGCAGCCGGCCTACGGTATCGGCTTTGACAAGAGCGTGTACCTGTGGATCCCGGTGGTGGGCAACATCGTCGCGGTGCTGGTGATCCCCTTCGTCGGCAACCTCAGCGACAGGATCGGCCGGCGCCCGACCATGATCGCCGGTTGCCTGGGCTCGGGCCTGCTGGCGTTCGTCTACCTGTATGCGATCAGCATCCAGAACGTGCCGCTGGCCTTCGCCGCCTCGATCGTCATGTGGGGCATGGTCTACCAGGGCTACAACGCGGTGTTCCCGAGCTTCTATCCGGAGCTGTTCCACACCCGCTACCGGGTCTCGGCCATGGCCATCGCGCAGAACCTCGGCACCATGATCACCGCCATGCTGCCGGCGTTGTTCGCCGCGGTCGCGCCGCCGGGCTCGGACAATATCCCGCTGGTGGTCGGCGGGCTGGCGTTTCTCATTACCTGCGTGTGCGCGCTGGCCGCCTACCTGGCACCGGAAACCCACCGGCTGGCAATGGAAGACCTGGGCAACCCGCAGGCACAACCCATGGCGCGGGAAGCCTATGAAGCGAGCCGCAAGGGCAGCCTGAAAGCGTTCGGCCACTGACATCGGCAGTGCCGAAAAAAAGACGCCTCGTCAGAGGCGTCAAGACATTCACCAGCAACCAAAGGAGCACAGGGGCTTCTCAAGGTGAATCCGGGTGGTTCAGAGAATCGACAACGGGTACTCGACGATCACCCTCACCTCGTCCAGGTCCGACTCGAAGGCCGTCGCCCGGGTGGTGGCCTGGCGCACGCGCAGTGCCAGGTCCTTGGCCGCGCCGGTCTGCACCACGTACTTGACCTCGATGTCGCGCTCCCAGCGCTTCTGCTCGGTGAGCGGGTCGCCGTTGCCGTCGCGGCGCATGTAGTAGGCGTTGGCATGGCTGTAGTCGGCATCGCTGCCACGGCCATAGCGGGTCATGAACGACAGCCCCGGCACACCGTAGGCGGCCATGTTCAGGTCATAGCGCAGCATCCATGAGCGCTCTTTCGGCGAGTTGAAGTCGCTGTACTGGATGGAGTTGTCGAGGAAGATCGAATCGGACTGGCGCAGGTAGTCGAAGTCGTCGTCGCCGTTGTTGCGCTGGTGGGTCAGCGCCAGGGTATGGGCGCCGTAGCGCACGCCGAGCTTGGCGCTCCAGATGTCGTTGTCGAACTGGCCCAGGCGCTGACGCCCTTCGTCCCTGGCGTTGTAGAAATTGAACCCGCCGATCAGCGCCAGCTCGTCGGACAACGGCCAGGTCACGCTGGTGCCGGCGTAGTACTGGTTCCACACATCCTTCAAGCGACTGCCGAACAGGCTGACGCTGACGTTTTCGTTGATCGCGTAGTCGCCACCGCCGTAGGCGATCCACGGCGAATCCACCGGGCCGCCGTAGAACGTCACGAAGTTGTCGCGCAAGTCGCTGGACACCGGCTGGCTCATGGCGTGCAGGCGCCCGCCCTGCAGCGTCAGGCCTTGCACACTGGTGTTCTCCAGGGTCACGCCGCGAAAGCTTTCCGGCAACAGCCGCGAGTCGCCGGCCGCCACCACCGGGTTGACCGGGAACACATCGCCCACCCGCAGCACGGTGTCGAACAGGCGCACCTTGGCCGCGCCGCCGAGCTTGCTGTATTCGTCGCGGGCCTGGCCATCGCGGTCCACCGGCAGCACGTCGAACGAGCTGCGCCCACCGTTGCGCCCGCCACCGGTGTCGAGCTTGAGCCCGAGCATGGCGAAGGCGTCCACCCCGACGCCCACCGTGCCTTGGGTGAAACCGGACTCGAAGCGGGTGATCACGGCATGGGCCCAGGCCTCGGAGTAGCCATTGCCGCTGTCCTTGCCGCTGTTGTAGGTGGGGGCCGGGCCATCGCGATGGTCGCGATTGAAATAGTAATTGCGGTTGAGCACGCTCAGGCGGCTGCCTTCGATGAACCCTTCCTTCTGCTCTTCTGCGGCCCAGGCCGCCGGGCCGAAGCCGGCCAGCGCCACCAGGGCGGCCAGGGAAAGTGTCGGATTGCTCTTCATCCACTGCTCCTTCGATTGCGGCTGTTCTTGTTGTCAGGCCCTGGCGCTGGAGCATCCCTGGTCTGGCCAGATGCGCACGCACCCAGCCCCATTGGCCGAGCCTGATGCTCGCCGCTGGCGGATAACGGGAAGGTGATGGGGGCATTACAATCGTGTCATGCGCAGCCGGGGGACCTGCGTACACGCCCAGCTTTCATATCTGTAACCCGGCCGTCATGCCCCTGTTGGCCGGGCATCGCTAGCGTGGTCTGCGAAACGAACCTTTCGGAGGCACGACCATGCTACGACCGACCCTGACCGCCGCCCTGCTGGCGCTTTCCCTCTCGACCCAGGCCAGCGGCTTTTCCAGGCTGGACAGCGAACAGCTGCTGGCGGACCACCAGCAGGCCGTGGCGGCCTATGCGGCCAAACAGGCGAAGCCCATGCCAGAGATCGTCGACTACCGCTACGGCATGAAGCTCGACGTTGCCCGCCTCGTGCGCCAATCGGGCGACCCGCGCACCTGCGAGGTGGTGCCGCGACTGATGACCTTCGAAGACAGCCAGGGCACCTTGCGCACCGTGCGCTACGCGGTGCAGTCGCAGTGCATCAACAACAAGTAGTTCAGCCGCGCAGCCCGTCCACCAGCTGCAGGCTGTTGCGCCCGCTGCGTTTGGAGGCGTATAGCAGCACGTCGCCTTGCTCGATCAACGCCGCCAGGCTGGCCGGTGGGCGGTCGAACAGGTTGGCGCCAATGCTCAGGGTCACCGCCTCGGGGGTGCGGAACGACTGTTCGGCGGTGGCCTGGAACTGCTGGCGCAAGGCTTCGGCCAGGCGCTGGATGGCGTCGCGCGAAGCTCCGGTCAGGAGGATGACGAACTCGTCGCCACCCAGCCGTGCGGCGATCGCACGCTCCGGCAGCATGGCCCGGATCATCTCGCTCAAGGCCACCAGCAGACGGTCGCCAGCGGCATGCCCATGCAGGTCGTTGACCAGCTTGAAATGGTCGATGTCGATCAGCAGCAAGGCCCCTGGGTTTGCCGGGGAAACCTCGTTGAACAGGCTCGCCGCGCGCATTTCCAGGGCGCGGCGGTTGTACAGCGCGGTCAGCGGATCGCGCGCGGCCAGGCGCTCGATGCGTTCCTCGCGGCGGTAGCGCACGGTACCGGTCATCGACAGGGCGATCAGCATGATCGCCATGGCCCCCTCCACCAGCGACACCTGGATGATCTGCCCGCGAAACGCGGTCAGGTCGATCAGCGTTCCCGGCAGCAGCGCCGGCAGCGTCTTGGCCAGGTAGAACAGCCCGTGCAGCAGCAGGATGCAGCGCAACTGCACCGCGCCGACGCTGAACGACTTGCCATGCGGGCGCAGCAACGCGCTGGCGTACAGGGTGAACGCGGCGACCAGCAGCGAGTTGGCCACCAGGAAGGTCTTCGACCAGGTGGGCCACTGCGGCAGCAGCAACAGGCTCAGCCAGGCCAGCGGGGCCAGGTAGCAGAGCCGTGACAGACGGGTTTCGGTAAAGCGTGACACCCCCAGCAGGAACAGCCAGTGAGCGGCCACCAGCATGCCGTTGGCGAACCAGATGCCGATGAACAGGTAACCGCTGCCACGCAGCAAGGCGAGCGAGGAACCGACGCTGATGGTGGCGAAGCTGGCGCTCCAGCACAGCAGCGAAGACTCGCGCACGCTGCGCCACTCCACGGCCAGATAAAGCGCGGCGGCCGCGGCCAGGGCGATGGTGAGGGTCAGCATGGTGGAAGCGTCGAACGCCATGGGTGGAAGTGGCCTGTATCTGGGTTACCGTTCAGAACGGTGATTGTATGCGTTCAAGGGTCAATGCACAGGCATAAATGATATCCAAATGATGGCATTCGGACGGACAGCCCATTCATTTGCCTACCAGACGACAGTCACCTGTCATTGCCCGGAGAGGAAGCTCACCAACTGTCGCCCATGCGAGCTGAGCGCTTCCCAACTGCGGAAGCAGATACGCAACTCCAGGGTCGCCCAACGCTCCTCCAGCGCCACCCGGCGCACCGCCAGTTCCTGTTCGGCGCGCACCGCCGCCGTTTCCGGCAGCATGGTGATACCCGCGTGCTGGGCCACCAGCTGGGCGATGGCTTCGAAGCTCGGTGCCCGTACCCGCACCTTCAGCGGCATGGCCAGGTTCATCGCCAGCTCCTCGACGAAGCGCTGCATGGCGCGCTCGGCGGGCAGGCAGACGAAGGGAAAGCCCAGCGCGTCCGCCAGGCGCAGCTGGCCGCGCCCGGCCAACGGGTGATCGAGCGGCACCAGCAGCACCAGGCGCTCGGTACGAAACGGCAACGACACCACGCCCTCGTTGACCAGGTTGCCGTCGTACACGCCGATCTCGCACTCCCCGGCCAGCACCACCCGCAGCACATCGATGCTCTTGTGCTCGACCAGTTGCAGGTCGACCTCCGGGTAGTCGGCCAGGAACGGCCCGAGCACGGCCGGCAACAGGGTGCTGTTGGTCACAGTGGACGCCGCCAGGTGCAGGGTGATGCGCCGCTGGCCGGCGAGTTCGCGCAGCGTGTCCTGCAGTTTCTGCGCCTCGCCCAGCACGCCCCGCGCCGACTCCAGCACCAGGCGCCCGGCCGGGGTCAGCTGCATGCCGTCGGCCTTGCGCAGGAACAGGGTCAACCCGCTGCGCGCCTCGAACAGGCGCAGGCGGGTGCTGGCGGCCGATACCGCCACCGGGAAGGTGGCCGCCGCCTTGCTCAGGCTACCGGTGGCGGCAATGGCGGCGAGCAGCCGCAGGTCGGCCAGGTCGAAGTGCATCAAGGCTTCTCCAAATCAGAACGCCATGTTCGAGAAAAAGCGATTCTAGCGCGGTTGCGTTCTGCGCAGAATAAACCGCACTTCTTCTGTGCCACGGACCCGCCATGACCCGCCTGCCCGCCCCGCTCCAGCGCGCCCTTGCCAACGGCAGCCTGTACGCCGTACTCGCCGCCCTGGGCTTCAGTTTCAAGGCCATCTTCGTCAAGCTCGCTTATGCCGCAGGCCCGGTGGACGCCATCAGCCTGCTGGCACTGCGCATGGCCCTGTCGCTGCCGTTGTTCGCCTGGCTGGTGTGGGCCAGCCGTGGCCAGGGCGGTGCGCCGCTGAGCGCCGGCGACGGCCTGCGCGTGGCCTTGCTCGGCCTGTTCGGCTACTACCTGGCCAGCCTGTTCGACTTCTACGGCCTGCAATACATCAGTGCCGGGCTCGAGCGGCTGATCCTGTTCACCTACCCGACCCTGGTGCTGGTGATCCAGGCCATCGTCCAGCGCGAACGCCCGACCCTGCGCACCCTGGCGGCCATGGGCTTGTGCTACCTCGGGCTGGGCATCGCCTTCGTCCACGACATCGGCGCCGCGGGCGGCGGCAATGCGGTACTGGTCGGCTCGCTGTGGGTGTTCGCCAGCGCGGTCACCTATGCCCTGTACTACTCGGGCACCGGCATGATGCTCAAGCGCATGAATTCGATGCGCCTGGCCGGGTTGTGCGGCACCGCCTCCTCGCTGATGGTGCTGGCCCACTACCTGCTGGTGGCCGATGTCGCGCCGCTGCTGCAGCTGCCCGGCACGGTGTGGCTCAACGCGGCATTGATGGCGCTGTTCTCCACGGTGCTGCCGATCTACTGGGTGGCGCTGGCGATCCAGCGCCTCGGGCCCACGCACACGGCGGCGGTGGGCAACCTGGGGCCGGTGCTGACGATGCTGGCCTCATGGCTGATCCTCAGCGAGGCGATCAGCGTGTACCAGGTAGCCGGGTTGGTCCTGGTGCTGTTCGGGGTATCGCGGCTGAAACCGGCGAAAAAGCCTGAGGCGCCAACCGCGCCGACCCCGGCCTCGGCGCGGCCACTGTAGCTATAGCGGTGCGCCTGCAAGGCGCCATGCATGCGCTGCGGGCACGCATTGCATTTGCCCTGCACGGCGAACCCATGGCATAGAAAGGCTGTCCACGTCCTTACCCGGCCACATCGCGCCCTCCAGGAGATTCCCATGAGCAAGCCCCCTTATGTTCCGCCCAAGGTCTGGACCTTCGAGGCCCCTTCCGGCGGCCAGTTCGCCAGCATCAACCGCCCGGTGGCCGGTCCCACTCACGACAAGCCGCTGCCCACCGGCAAGCATCCGCTGCAACTCTACTCGCTGGCCACGCCCAACGGAGTCAAGGTCACCATCCTCCTCGAGGAGCTGCTGGCCCTCGGTCACGGCGGCGCCGAGTACGACGCGTGGCTGATCCGTATCGGTGAAGGCGACCAGTTCAGTAGCGGCTTCGTGCAGGTCAACCCCAACTCGAAGATCCCCGCCCTGCTCGACCGCAGCGTCGAACCGCCGGTACGGGTGTTCGAGTCCGGCGCGATCCTGCTGTACCTGGCGGAAAAATTCGGCGCCTTCCTGCCCCAGGACCTGGCCGCGCGCACCGAGACCCTCAACTGGCTGTTCTGGCAGATGGGCTCTGCACCTTACCTGGGCGGTGGTTTCGGCCACTTCTATGTCTATGCGCCGGAAAAGTTCGAATACGCGATCAACCGCTTCACCATGGAAGCCAAGCGCCAGCTCGACGTGCTCGACCGGCGCCTGGGCGAAAGCGCCTACCTGGGCGGCGATACGTACAGCATCGCCGACATCGCCGTATGGCCCTGGTATGGCCAGCTGGTACGCGGCAACCTGTACGGCGCGGCCGAGTTCCTGGCGGTACACGAGTACGCCAATGTGCAGCGCTGGGCAGAGGCCATCGCCCAGCGCCCGGCGGTACAGCGCGGCACCCGGGTCAACCGCACCTGGGGCGAGGAAGCCAGCCAGGTGGCGGAGCGCCACGCGGCCAGCGACCTGGCCTGAAGGGTTCCAGTTCGCGCGGCCGAGCATGGCCGGCACAAATAGTGGCATTGTGCCCTAAAGCTGCCGGCCCCTCGGCCGTAAACCTTGATCAGGTTCAACTCCGATCAAGGATGGCATCACTTGAAGAAACTGTTCCAGGCCAGCGCCGTCGTCGCCTTGCTGACGATGAGCGGCTGCGTCTCCTACAACGTCATCGGCCCGGTGGGCACGCCGCCCCACGCCTCTGCCGTCGCCAGCCCACGCAGCGCCCAGGTCGCCGATGTGCAGGTCAACGCCCCCGGCATTGACAACGCCACCGGCCAGGCCATCAGCCGCGCCCTGACTCCGCAGCTCAGCCAATACGTGCAGCGCGCCGGCTACTTCAAGGCCGTCACCGAATACCCCACGCGCCTGGACGAACAGGACGTGATGCTCAAGTTCGACATGACTTCGCTCAAGGGCCATCGCGCCCCGCACCCGGCGTACTTCCCCGGCGCCCTGCTGACCCTGACGTTCTGGATCTGGTTCAACGGCCCGATCTACGTCGACAGCTTCGACGTGGCCGGCAACCTGGTGATCGTCGACCGCGACGGCGTCGAATTGGCCAGGGCCAAGGAACAACTGCGCTTCGAACACAACGTCGGCCTCTACGGCGGCGAGTACTGGGCGCCTTCGATGGGCGGCAAGCAACTGACCAAGCTGGTCGGCGAGCTGCTCGACGACGCCACCGTGAAACTGGCAAAACGCTGATAACAGGAACACTTCGATGAACATCTGCAAACACGCCCTGCTGCTCGGCGCCCTGCTGCTCGGCGGCTGCGTCTCCTATTCCACCGGCGACCTGGCACCGGTCGGCACCTGGCCGCCGGCGGCGAGCACCGCCGCGGCCAAGCCCAACGCCTACCTGCGCAGCACCGCGCTGTACCAGGTCAATGACGGCGCGGCCGTGGCCGCCGCCGGTGCCCACGCCGACATGTGGGAGAAGACCATCAGCGAGACCTACCAGCAATCCGGCCGCTTCACCCAGGTCAGCACGCAGAAGGGCGAAGCAGACCTGTACGCCGAATCGACCCTGACCAACCACGAGGAGTTCGTGACCGCGTCGGCGTTCATCACCGGTTTCACCCTGTTCCTCATCCCCTCCACCGCCAAGAACACCTTCACCCTGCAGACCGTGTTCAAGGACAAGGACGGCAAGGAGCTCGGTCGCGTCAGCAAGAGCGAGTCGATCCGTACCTGGATGCAACTGGTGCTGATCGTCGGCCTGCCATTCCAGGCCGACACCCGCGACGTAGTGCGCGAACTGGCCCGCAGCACCCTGGACGAGGCGGTACAGCGCAAGCTGCTCTGATCGTCACCACCGTTCGAAACGGCGGGCTTGGCCCGCGATCGGCGCCAACCGGTCGCGGGCCAAGCCCGCTGCCGTTTCAGCCCCGCCATCCGGCGCTCAGCGTGCCGCGCTGCAACGAACCATTTCCCCGCTGCATGCCTGCGCCCACCGAGACCTTCTTGCTACACTCGCCGCCATGATTTTCCACCTGCACAACTGTGGTGACAGCATGATCGAGGTAACCGAGGTTTCCATTGCCGAGCTGCGCGACGCGCTCGAGTCCGGCCGCACGACGGCCGTCGAGCTGGTCAAGGCGTACCTGGCCCGCATCGACGCCTACGACGGTGCCGACACCGCCACACGGCTCAATGCCGTGGTGGTGCGCAACCCCGAGGCCCTGAAAGAGGCCGAAGCCTCCGATGCCCGCCGTGCCCGTGGCGAAACCCTCGGCCCGCTGGATGGCATCCCCTACACCGCCAAGGACAGCTACCTGGTCAAGGGCCTGACCGCCGCCTCCGGCAGCCCGGCGTTCAAGGACCTGGTCGCCCAGCGCGACGCCTTCACCGTCGAGCGCCTGCGCGCTGGCGGCGCCATCTGCCTGGGCAAGACCAACATGCCGCCGATGGCCAATGGCGGCATGCAGCGTGGCGTGTATGGCCGCGCCGAAAGCCCGTACAACGCCGCCTACCTCACCGCCCCCTTCGCCTCCGGCTCCTCCAACGGTGCCGGCACCGCCACCGCTGCCAGCTTCAGCGCCTTCGGCCTGGCCGAGGAAACCTGGTCCAGTGGCCGCGGCCCGGCCTCGAACAACGGCCTGTGCGCCTACACCCCGTCGCGCGGGGTGATCTCGGTGCGCGGCAACTGGCCGCTGACGCCGACCATGGACGTGGTCGTGCCTTATGCGCGGACCATGGCCGACCTGCTGGAGATCCTCGACGTGGTGGTGGCCGACGACGCCGACAAACGCGGCGACCTGTGGCGCCTGCAACCCTGGGTACCGATCCCGGCCGCCTCGAGCGTGCGCCCCGCCTCGTACCTGGACCTGGCCGTGGGCGCCGAGTCGCTCAAGGGCAAGCGCTTCGCCGTGCCACGCATGTACATCAATGCCGACGCCGAAGCCGGCACTGCCGAGAAACCCGGCATCGGCGGCCCGACCGGCCAGCGCATCAATACCCGCGCCAGCGTGATCGAGCTGTGGCAGCAAGCCCGCCAAGCTCTGGAAGCGGCCGGCGCCGAAGTGGTCGAGACCGACTTCCCGCTGGTCTCCAACTGCGAGGGCGACCGCCCCGGCGCGCCGACCGTGTTCACCCGCGGCATCGTCAGCAAGGAGTTCCTCCACGACGAACTGTGGGAACTGTCCGGCTGGGCCTTCGACGACTTCCTGCGCGCCAACGACGATCCCAAGCTCAACCGCCTGGCCGATGTCGATGGCCCGCAGATCTTCCCCCACGACCCCGGCACCCTGCCCAACCGTGAAGACGACCTCGCCGCCGGCATGGACGAGTACGTCAACATGGCCAAGCGCGGCCTGAAGACCTGGGACCAGATCGCCACCGTGCCCGACGGCCTGCGCGGCCTGGAAGCCACCCGCAAGCTCGACCTGGAAGACTGGATGGACGCCCAGGGCCTGGACGCGGTGCTGTTCCCCACCGTGGCCGATGTCGGCCCGGCGGACGCCGATGTGAACCCCGAATCGGCGGACATCGCCTGGAGCAACGGCATCTGGGTGGCCAACGGCAACCTGGCGATCCGTCACCTGGGGGTGCCGACCGTGACTGTGCCGATGGGCGTCATGGCCGACATCGGCATGCCAGTGGGCCTGACCTTCGCGGGCAAGGCGTACAGCGACAACAATCTGTTGAAATTCGCCGCCGCCTTCGAGTCTACCGGCTCGCGCCGCATCGTCCCGCCGCTTACGCCGAAACTGGGCTGACGCACCTGATCGCGGGGCCCTTCCGCTCCTGCCCTGGGTAGGAACGGGAGGGCCCCGCGATTGCTTTTGAGCGTTCGACACCATCGCCAAATTCAACTTTTTGTGTAATATTCAACACAATATTGAATCTGGTGCCGACCATGCTCACCCTCGCCCACGAACGCCAGCTCACCCTGAACGTGCTCAAGACCGCCCTGCAGGCCTTGGGCAGCGTCGTCCCGCGCAATGTGGAAATTCTTCTGCACGACCTTGAACACCCGGAACGCTCGGTGGTGGCGATCGTCAATGGCGAGCTCTCTGGCCGCCAGGTCGGCAGCCCGATACTCGCCGCCCCCGAACAGGACCAAGGGTTCAAGGCGCTGATGCAGGCCGCCGCCGATCAGCAGGGCTGCGACCCTGTGGTGCTGCCCGACTACCCCACCACCCTCAAGGGGCGCAGCCTGCGCAGCGCCACGGCGATCTACCGTGACAGCACCGGCCAGCCCTTCGCCAGCCTGTGCGTGAACACCGACGTCACCGGCCTGGACGCTGCCATGGCGTTCCTGCGGCACTTGCAGCCGCTGGGCGCCACGCCAGCCACGGTACCCGGCGACGAGCCCGCCGACATGACTGCATTGATGGCCGGGATCATCCAGGACGCGCTGCAGCGCAGCGGCCAGGGGCGGATGACCAAGCAGGCCAAGGTCGAGGCCGTGCGCGTGATGCAGGAGCGCGGCCTGTTCATCGTCAAGGGCGGCGTCGAGAAAGCCGCCGAGGCCCTCGGCGTGACCCGCTACACCGTCTACAACTACCTGGAGCAGCTGCGCGGCGAGCCCGCCGCGGCTGCCCGCGACTGAGCCACGGAGCCCACCATGCCCTTGCATATCCCAACCCCGCTGATCGAATCCCGTCCGCTGTCGCTGAGTGCCGGCCGCCCGGTGTGGCTCAAGCTCGAAGCCCTGCAACCCTGTGGCTCGTTCAAGCTGCGCGGCGTCGGCCACGCTTGCGAGACGCACCATGCTCGCGGCGCCCGTCACTTCGTCTCCTCGTCCGGCGGCAATGCCGGGCTGGCGGTGGCCTACGCCGGCCGCAAGCTCGGTGTGCCGGTGACGGTGGTGGTACCCGAGACCACCACCGAACGGGCCAAGGAACTGCTGCGCCTGGAAGACGCCCGCGTGGTGGTGCACGGCAGCTCCTGGCAGGAAGCCAACGAGCACGCGCAGACCCTGCTGGGGGCCGGCGACGCCTTCATCCACCCGTTCGACGACCCGCTGCTGTGGACCGGCCACGCCAGCATGATCGATGAAGTGGCCCAGGCCGGCTGCAAGCCGGATGCCGTGGTGCTGTCGGTCGGCGGCGGCGGCCTGCTGCGCGGCGTGGTCGAAGGCTTGCAGCGCAATGGCTGGCAGGACGTGCCGGTACTGGCAGTGGAAACCGCAGGCGCTGCGTCGCTGCACGCGGCCATGGCTGCCGGGCACAGCGTGGAACTGCCGGGGATCACCTCGGTAGCCACTTCACTGGGGGCCAAGCGGGTGGCCGAACAGGCGCTGGCCTGCACCCGCCAGCACCCGGTGGTCAGCCACCTGGTGAGTGATCGCGAGGCGCTCGACGCCTGCGAACGCCTGCTGCGCGACCACCGTCTGCTGGTGGAGCCGGCCTGCGGCGCGGCGCTGGCCTTGCTCGAACACCCCGAGGCAGTGGCGGCCTTCGGCAATGTCCTGGTGATCGTCTGCGGTGGCGCCACCGCAACGCTGGAGCAGATCCGCGCCTGGCGCGAAGCCTGCTGATCCGACACAGGCTCGCTTGAACACGAGCCTGGGCAGCTGTCGGCGAACACGCTAGCGCTATATACTTTTGAACATATCGATTCAGAAGTACGTGTTTGCCATGCCCAGTATCCGTGATCGCAACCTGCAACTGATCCTCGCCGCCGCCAGCGAGGAATTCGCCCACCATGGTTTCGCCGCCGCCCGGGTCGACGCTATCGCCGCCCGCGCCGGGCTGCCCAGGGCCAACGTGTTCTATTACTTTCGCAACAAGCGCCTGCTCTACACCGCAGTGCTCGACCTGGTGATGGAACCCTTGCTGCGCGCCTCGCGCAGCCTGGTGCCGGAGGCTCACCCCGAACAGGCCCTGCCCCGCTACTTCAAGGCCAAGGCCGAGGTGGCGCGCCAACACCCTGGCGCGGTGCGGGTCTGGCTCAAGGAAATGCTGCATGGTGCCCGGCAACTGCCCGGTGAACGCGCCGAGCTGCTGCGCAGCAGTGCCAGGCAGACCCTGGCCTGCCTGGCACAGTGGATGGAGCGCGGGCTGATCGTGCGCACCACGCCCGAGCACCTGCTGCTGTACCTGTGGTCCACGTCCCTGGCGACCTTCCGCTTCGGCATGGCCCCCGGCAGCTCAGGGCAGATCAAGCCATCCCGCGCCTCGACCCTGGCCCAGGCCGAGCTACTCTTGCGCGGCCTGCGTCCGGAGCCCTGCGCACTGGGCAGGAGCGCATGACCGATATATAACTAAAAATACAACGACTGACCTATCGACAAGGAGCACCGTCATGACCCCGGTCAACGCCGCCAAGGAAGCCGTAGGCGCCCCCTACCAGCTGGAACTGATGAAGCATGCCCAGCGCATGACCTGGGAGGCCGTCGAGCGGATCGCCCAGGGCATCCACCCCGGCATGCGCGAGTCACAGGCCCGGGCGCTGGGCCAACAGGTGCTGGTCGAGCTGGGCATGCAGCGCATCTGGCATCCCACCCACATCCGCTTCGGCAGCAATACGCTGAAAACCTTCAAGCAGCGCTCCGACGGCGATCCCGTGCTGGGCGATAACGACATCTTCTTCATCGACATGGGCGTGGTCTGGCAAGGCCATGAAGGCGATGCCGGCACCACTTTCGTCAGCGGGAACGACCCGCAGATGGCCGCCTGCGCAGCGGCGGCCCGCACCCTGTTCGATGAGGTGCAGGCCCAGTGGCGCGGCCAGGGGGTCAGCGGCGTCGAGCTCTATCACTTCGCCGCCGAGCGGGCACGGCAGCTGGGCTGGAAGCTGAACATGGACATCAAAGGGCACCGCGTCAGCGACTTCCCCCACGCCATCTATCGTGCGGGTGACCTGGGTGATTTCGAAGGCGCCCCCGGCGCCGGGCTGTGGATCCTCGAGATCCAGATCGCTCATCCCGAGCTCGCCTACGGCGCCTTCCACGAGGACCTGCTGGCCTGAACAGGGTCCTATTCGGCCACCACTCCCTGCAACCGCGCCCACAGCCGCTCGACATGCTCGCGCTCGGTGGGCAGCGCCCCCACCGAGACCCGCACCATCCAGCGCCCGCCCAGGGTCGCCGGGGTCACGTAGGCATCACCCGAGGCGTTGAGGCGCTCGGCCCAGGCGCGGGTGTGGGCATCCAGCGCCTCGCCCTCGAGACCCGTCGGGCGATGGCGGATGCACAAGGTCTGCAACTGCACCGGCGCCAATACCTCCCACGCGGGAGCCGCCTGCACCTGCGCGGCCAGCCACTGCGCGTTTTCCAGGTCGCGGCGCAGGCGTTGCTGCAGGGCCTCGACACCTTCGCTGCGCAGCATGAACCACAGTTTCAAGGCGCGGAACCGGCGCCCCAGGGGGATGCCCCAGTCGCGCAGGTTCTTCACCTCGCCATCGACCGCCGACTGCAGGTAGCTGGGGTTGGTGCTCATCACCCGGATCAGGTGCTGCGGGTCGCGCACATAGTAGATCGAGCAGTCGAAGGCCACGCCCAGCCACTTGTGGGCATTGACCACCACCGAGTCGGCCAGCTCGATGCCGTCCCACATCCAGCGGCACTCCGGGAGGATCATCGCCGAACCGGCCATGGCCGAGTCCACGTGCAGCCACAGCTGGTTGGCCTGGGCGATCTCGCCGATCGGGCGCAGCGGGTCCAGCGCGGTGGTGGTAGTGGTGCCGGTGGTGGCGACCACGGCGCAGGGCTGGTTGCCGGCGGCGAGGTCCTGGGCGATGGCTTCGCGCAGCGCCTCCGGGCGCATGGCGTAGTGCGCGTCAGTAGGGATCAGGCGAATGTTTTCACGGCCGAATCCGGCCAGCAGCGCGGCCTTGTCCACCGAGCTGTGGGCATGGGCGCTGACGTAGACCACCAGGGGCTTGCCCTGGGCCTGCAGGCCGCCGCGCACCTGGGCATGGTCGGTGGCACGCTCGCGGGCGCAGATCAGCGCCACCAGGGTGCTGGTCGAGGCGGTGTCCTGGATCACCCCGCTCCATTGCCCGCTAAGGCCGAGCAGCTGGCGCAGCCAGTCGAGGGTGGTTTCCTCCAGTTCGCTGAGGGCCGGGCTGGACTGCCACGACAGGCCGAGCACGCCCAGGCCCGTGCTGAGGAAGTCGCCGAGCACTGATGACAGAGTGCCGTTGGAGGGGAAGTAGCCGTAGAAGTCCGGGTGCTGCCAGTGGGACAGGCCGGGCATCACCAGCTTGTCGACGTCGGCGAGGATGGCCTCGAACGGCTCGCCTTGCTGCGGCGCGCCCTGGGGCAGCGCGGCCTTGAGGTAGCCGGGCTCGACCTGGGCCATGACCGGGCGTTCGCCGACGGTCTGGCGGTAGTCGGCGATCAGGTCGATCAGTTGGTGGCCGTATTGGCGGAATTGTTCGGGGGTCATGAGTGGTCTCCTGGCTGCACAATGCCTCGCAGTCTAGGCCTCCATCACCCGCCGAATAACCCCGCTTCGCGCATAGCTGCTATGGCAAAGGCGCATGCCCACCCTGCACGCCGAACTGCGACTGGCGCCACACCTCGAACACCCGGTTGCGCAACCAGCGATGTTCGGCCGAGGCCTGCAGACGCTGATGCCATACCACCCAGTAACGCTGGGTATGCTCGACAAAGCCCATGGGCCGCCAGCTCAGCCCATGCAACCGCGCCAGTTGCCGGGCGATATGCTCGGGCACCGTGGCCAGCGCCTGGCCGTTGCCGACCACCTGGACCATCGCGCTGAAGAACGGCACCTCCAGGCTGACGCGCCGTTGCAGCCCCTGGGCGCGCAGATGGCGGTCGATGAAGCTGTCCTTGTCGCCGCCACCGGACACTCGCACATGCTTGAAAGCCAGGTAGTCGTCCTGGCTCAGTTCGGCGCGGGCGCTCAGCGGATGGTCATGGCGCATCAGACACACCGCCCGGTCCTCACCCAGCAGCCGGCCGTGCAGGTTGGGTGGCGACTCGTCGAACAGCGTGGTGGCCAGGTCGATCTCGCCGCTGGCGAGCAAGGCGTACTGCCCGGCCTGCCAGGTGCGGTACTCCAGCGACACCCCCGGCGCCTCCTGCTCCAATGCTTTCACCAGCTGCGGCAGCATATGTTCGGCCACGTAGTCCGAGGCCGCCAGGCAGAAGCGCCGCTCGCAGCGCGCCGGGTCGAACGCTGCGGGCTGGCGCAGGGCGTTGAGCTCGTCCAGTACCTGGCGCAATGGCTCGACCAGCGTTTCGGCATGTTCGCTGAGCACATAGCCACGCCCCTGGCGCACCAGCAGCGGGTCGTCGAAGGCCTCGCGCAGGCTGGCCAGCTGGCGGCTCAGCGCCGATTGGCTGCAGCCCAGGCGCTCGGCGGCATGGCTGAGGTTCTTCAGCTGCAGGAGGCAGTCGAGGGTGCGCAGGTGGGCGAGACTGAGGGAGGCGAAGGTGGGGTTCATACAAGCTCCCCTTGGGTGAGTCTAAAGGCCTCATCGCCGGCAAGCCGGCTCCCACAGGCATCTGCGCAACCCTGTGGGAGCCGGCTTGCCGGCGATTGGGCCGCAGAGCGGCCCCTGAAGCACCAATCAGTCAGTCAGGCCGACATAGACGTTCTGCACGTCTTCGTTCTCGTCGATAGCCTCGAGGAAGGCCTCGACCTCGGCCAGGGCTTCGGCGCTCAGGCTGGCAGCACTCACCGGGTTCTTCGGGGTATAGCCGATCTTCGCCGAAGTCACGGTGAAACCATGCTCCGGCAGGGCTTTCTGCACGGCATCGAGGTCGGTGGTGTCGGTGATGAACAGGGTCGAACCCTCTTCCTCGCCGTCCTCGAAGTCCTGGGCACCGGCTTCGATGGCTGCCATTTCCGGGTCGGCGTCGCCTTCCGGGGTCGCCTCGATCAGGCCGACGTGGTTGAAGTCCCAGGCCACCGAACCGCTGGCACCCAGCTGGCCCTTGCGGAACAGCACGCGGATCTGCGCCACGGTGCGGTTGACGTTATCGGTCAGGCACTCGACGATCAGCGGCACCTGGTGCGGGGCGAAGCCTTCGTAGCTGACCGCATGGTATTGCACGGCCTCGCCGTCCAGGCCGGCGCCTTTCTTGATCGCGCGTTCCAGGGTCTCACGGGTCATCGAGGCTTTCTTGGCCTGGACGATGGCCAGGCGCAGGCGCGGGTTCATGTCCGGGTCGGCGCCGGACTTGGCGGCGATCTGGATCTCCTTGGCCAGCTTGCCCATGATCTTGCCCTTGGCGTTGGCCGCCGTTTCTCTATGCTTGGCTTTCCACTGTGCGCCCATATCGACTCTCTTTGTTTCAGCGGCCGGTTCAGGAAGCGACCGGCCAAAAAGTGGGGAGAGTTTATACGCCCTGCGCACCGGGTTCGACAAGAAATCGCATCAGCTTCAGCCCTTGTCGGCCTTCCCCGCCGCCGCCGCGAACTTCGCCAGGCGCACATCCAGCCCACGCGGACGCACGCCGCGGTCTTCGGCGCGCTCCTTGCGGCGAATGGCGTTGCGCACCATCAGCGACCCCAGGTAGCGCACCGGCTCCGGCGGGAAACGCCCCAGCGGGCCCTTGACCAGCGGCGAGCGGGTCCAGGCGTTGTCCAGCCCCAAGGCCAGCGACGAGAGGATCTGCCCGCCCATGTGACACGGCCCCACCCCGCTGCCCGAATAGCCGAAGCCATAGAACACGTTGCCCTGCCCATCGAGCCGGCCAAAGAACGGCAGGCCGGTCACCGAGCGGTCCGACGGCCCGTTCCAGCTCGCCGCCAGCGGCACCTCGGCCAGCGCCGGGAAGAACTCGGCCAGGCTGTCACGCAGCAACGGCTGATACGGCGATGGCTGGTCGAACACCGGCAGCATGCGCCCGCCGTAGGCGAAGGTATTGCCGCCCTTGCCGAGCATCAGCCGGCCATCGGACGTGTTGTGGTAGTAGTGCACGAAGATCCGCGAGTCGAGCACGCTGACGCCGCTGTCCAGGCCGATCTGGCGCAGCAGTTCGGGGCATGGCTCGGTGATCACCATGTCGCTGGAGACGATCGCCACGCTGCGCTCGAACTGCGGGAAGGCCCGCGCCATCCAGGCATTGAGGCCGAGGACCACGCGGTCGGCGCGGATGGTGCCGGTAGCGGTGCGCACCTGCGCCGGCGCGCCATGCTCCAGGCCGGTCATCGCCGTGCCTTCGTGGATGCGCACGCCACGCTGCAAGGCCACCCGGCGCAAGCCGCGCACCAGCCGCCCCGGCTGCACCGTGGCCGCGGCCGGCGAGTACCAGCCCTCCAGGTGCCGCTGGGAGCCGGCCAGGCGCTGCACCTGCTCCAAAGCCAGGCGCTGGAACGAGTTGATGCCGTGGCGCTCCAGCGCAGCGATCACCGCATCGGTGCCGCCGAGCTGGGCCCGGTTGGTGGCGGTGTAGAGCGTGCCGTCCATGCGGAAGTCGCAGCGGATGCCATTGGCCGCGCAGAACTCGCCGATGGCGCCGATACTGCGTTCGGACTCGCGCACCAGGCGTACCGCCTCGGCCACCCCGAACAACCGTTCGAGGGTGAAGTACTTGGCCGACCAGGACAGTGCACAGCCTCCATTGCGCCCGCTGGCCCCGGCGCCACAGATGTCGGCCTCGATCAGCAGCACCTCCAGCTGCGGCGCCTGCTCCTTGATCATCAAGGCAGTCCACAACCCGGTGTAGCCACCGCCGACGATGCACACGTCGCAGCGCGCATCGCCGGCGAGCGGCGGGCACGGGGCCTCGTCTTCCTGGTCCAGGGCCTGTTGCAGCCAGAAGGGTCTCATCTGCTCGCTTTCCTCTAGGTACGCAGTGGCTTGATCGCCATGCCTGTATTGGGGGCCACGTCGGTGGCCTGGGGTGCCGTTGCCGGACGGCTGTTCCAGTGCGGCAGCAGCACCAGGGCGGAGAACAATGCAGTGCCGGCGAAGACGATGAATACCGTGACGCTGTCGAAGTAGCCTGGCAGCAAGCCGCCAAGCACTGCGCCCACCGAGCCGCAGCCGTTGACGAAACCGGCTGCGGTGGCGCCAGCCTTGGCCGTGCCGAAATCGATGGCCGCGGCGCCGCTGATCATCGAGTCCGGGCCATACAGGGTCAGGCCCATGACGAACAGCAGGGCCACCACCAGCACCACGCTGCCGCTGTGCATCGCCGCCATGAAGCCGGCCAGGGTCAGGGTCAGCAGCACCAGGCTGATCACGCAGGCCGGCATGCGCCGGGCGCCGAACAGCTTGTCCGAAGCCAGGCCGATGAGGATCGGGCCAAGCAGCCCGGCCAGCTCGAAGGCCGTGGGGATGATCGCCGCGCCGACCTTGCCCACCGAGGGCATCTGCTCGAAGACGATCACCGGCCCCCACAGCAGGATGGCGTAGCGCGCCGGCTTGAGCATGAAGTAGGCAAGGCCCAGGGTCAGCACCGTGCGGTTGCGCAGGATCTCGCGCAGCGGTGCCCAGACACTGCACAGGTTCGCCCCCGGGGCCATGCTCTGCGGTTCGGGCTCCACCGCCGGCAGGCCGACGTCCTCGGGTTTGTTGCGCTGGAAGATGAAGAACAGCACCGCCACCGCGGCCACCACCACGGCACTTGAGAAGAATGCCGCGTGCCAGGTGCCGACCAGGGTGTAGGCCCACCAGCCGGCGAACGGCGAGGCCACCAGGCCGCCGAAGGCGTAGCACGAGCTCCAAAGCCCGAGCACCCGTCCGCGCTGGGACGCCGGGAAGAAACTGCCGATGTTCTTGCACAGCCCGGCCCAGCCGGTGGATTGCGCCAGCCCCTGGACCAGCATGCAGGTGGCGAAGATCGGGAAGGTCGCGTAACTGCCCATCACCACCGCCGCCGCCGCCGAGATCAGCAGCCCACCAAGCACCACCACGCGCGGCCCGAAGCGGTCGGCGAGCATGCCCCAGGTGAACTGCCCCACGGCGTAGGCGGCCAGGTAGATGGCGTCGAGGTTGGCCATGGCGGCCTTGTCGAGCATGAACGAGGGGTCTTCGCCGATGCCGAGCTTGGCCACCGAGAAGGCTTTGCGAGTGAAGTAGAAGGCGGCGTAGGCCAGCCAGGTGATCGCGAAGATTTGCACGCGCCAGCGCTTGATGGCGCCCAGGGATTGGTTCATTTGACTCTGACCTCTTGTTTGAGTGTGCCGGCAGAATGTGAAGAAACGCCTGTCTTGTTGTTGTGTTGCGCACTGCGTGACGGAGGGACGTCACCTGGTCAGATGGCGGTGGTGCCGCCATGGCCGACATGCCGCTACTCGTGGCAGAGGCGTCGGGTTGAAACACATGGAAACAGCTGCTGACTGATAAATAAAATCGATTTATCGTATTTCACACATAAGCCCAGCTTTTAAGTGGAGTGTTCGATGTCGGTCTCCCATGCTCAACTCAAGGCCTTCCACGCGGTTGCCGAACAGGGCAGCTTCACCCGCGCGGCGCAGAAGCTGTTTCTCACCCAGCCGGCGGTGTCCGACCAGGTGCGCAAGCTCGAGGAGCGCTTTGGCGTGCTGCTTTTTCACCGCAACAAGCGCTCGGTGCAGTTGACCGACCTGGGCGAGCGCCTGCTCGGCGTCACCCAGCGTCTGTTCGCCTGCGAGGCCGAGGCCCTGGAGCTATTGCAGGACTCACGCGCCCTGCACACCGGCAGCCTGACCCTGGCGGTGGACGCGCCGGTGCACGTGCTGCCGCAGATCGCCCGGTTCTGCCAGCGCTATCCGGGGATCCAGGTGAAGATCGAGACCGGCAACACCGATGAGTCGCTGGCGCGGCTGTTCAGCTACCAGGCCGACCTGGCCCTGCTCGGGCGCGATGTCGATGACGAGCGGCTGTTCTGCGTGCCGATGCGGCGTGACCCGATGGTGGCGTTCGTTTCGCACCAGCATCCTTGGGCCAGCCGGGGGCAGATCAGCCTGGCGGACCTGGACGATACGCCGCTGGTGCTGCGTGAGCCGGGGTCGGTGACGCGGCAGACGCTTGAGGAGGAAATGCAGCGGGCGGGGTTGCGGATTCGGTCGGCGATCCAGGTCGAAGGGCGGGAGGCGGCGCGGGAGGCTGTGGTGGTGGGGATTGGCGTGGGGGTGGTGTCCGCGGCTGAATTCGGGGCCGATGCGAGGGTTTGTGCTTTGCCGATTGTGGATTGTCAGCGGCATTTGACGGAGACGTTGGTTTGTTTGCAGGAACAGCGGATGCGGCGGGTGGTGGCTACGTTTTTGGAGATGGTTTTGGAGTAGGTTCTTTGGTTATTGTTTTGGTTTTTGTATGCACATTCGTAGGTGATGTCGACTTTTAGTCACCTTTCCGCCCTTACGGCGGCCTACTTTGGTCTTGGCCAAAGTAGGCAAAACCGTTCGGCTCCGTTCATACGGCCCCTGCGCTTCGCTCCGGGGTTCCCTCGCTCCGTTCTTGCTCCCGGGAGTACCGCGCTGAACGCCCCATCCTGGGGCGCAGCGCTTGACGGCCATCCATGGCCGTCACCTCCCTTCGCAAGAACTCCGCTCGGCCTCCTGAAGTCGCAATTTGTGGCGCCTGAACTATCGCGCGCTTAGAAGCAAGATCAAGAGCAGATATTTTGGTTTATTAGTGGATGAAGTGTTGTTCTTCATTACGCCATCGCGGGTCAAGCCCGCTCCCATGATAGTTTAACTATTTCATTTAACGTGGGAGCGGGCTTGACCCGCGATGGTGATCTAGAGTTCCCGCGATGGCAACTAGCGACTAGCTGCGTTAGTGCAGGCGCCGCCCGTAACTTCGCGACTTCAGGAGGCCGGAGTGAGGGAACCCGGAGCGAAGCGGAGGGCCGGATGAATGGAGCGCCACGGCTTTGCTTACTTTGGCCAAGACCAAAGTAAGCCGCCGTAAGGGCGGAAAGGTGAATAAGCGTCGACATAGCAAATGAATGCGCATACAACTATCAAAACAATCACCCCAAACTCAAGAACGAAAAAACGAAAAAACGAAAAAACGAAAAAACCATGACAAACTAACCCATCTCCCCCAGCAAGGCCCCACCCACCATGTTCCACCGCCTGGCCGCCGACACCCTGGTCCTGTTCCACCTCTCGTTCATCCTGCTCGTCCTGTTCGGCGGCCTGCTGGTGCTCTGGCGCCGCCGCGCCCTGCTGATCCACCTCCCCGCCCTCGCCTGGGGCCTGGCCGTGGAAGGCCTGCACCTGGAATGCCCCCTGACCGACTGGGAAAACCACCTGCGTAAAGCCGCCGGCGACGCCGGCTACCACGGCGGTTTCGTCGAACACTACATCTGGCCCGTGATCTACCCCGCCGGCCTGACCCCACAGATCCAGCTGTGGCTGGGCACCATCGTGCTGGCGCTCAACCTCGGCATCTACACCTATGTGCTCTGGCGCCTATCGCGTGGCCACCACAAATAGCCGCGGGAACGGCAACAACACCCGACCGTCGCTGGCCGCCGGGTAGTCATGTTGCATGGCCTGCAGATACAACTGCAGAAAACCCGCCTGCTCCTGCTCATCCAGCCGCGCCAGGTAAGGCCGTAACGCAGAGCCCTTGAACCACTCCACCACCGCCTCGGCGCCACCGATCAAGGGGTGGTGATAGGTGGTGCGCCACACATCCACCCGCGCGCACAAAGGGCTGAGCAAATCGTAATAGAACCCCGCGTTGTGCCGCGGCGGCAGGCTGAAGTCAGCGAACTTGTCGGCCCAAGGTCCTTGGCTGGCAATCTCGCGCAAGCGGCGATGAGCCGGCTGGTCGAGGTTGTCCGGCGTCTGCACGGCCAGGCTCGCACCCTCGTTCAGCTGCCGCACCAGATGCGGATAGAGGCTGGCATGGTCCGGCACCCACTGCAGCGAAGCGTTGGCGAGAATCAGGTCCTGGGGCACCTGGGCCGCCCAGCCGGCGATCTCGCCAATCTCGCAACGCACCCGTGGAATGCTCAAGCGTGGTCGCTGCCGAGCCTTGTCGACCATGTCAGGATCGCTGTCCAGGGCGACGACCTGCGCATCGGGGCAACGTTGCAGCAACACCTCGGTGGAGTTGCCCGGACCGCAGCCAAGGTCGGTGGCGTGGCGCACCGGGCGCGTCGGCACGGCGGCAAGCAAGTCACGTACGGCGCGAGTGCGTTCGTCTTCGAACAGCGAATACTGGGTGGCGGACCAGGACATGGGACGACTCCTTGTAGGGCAATTGCGTGCAGCATAAGCCATGTCGGCACCACAAATCGTAGGGATGATCCGATTGGCGCAGGCGAAAACGAAAACGGCCGGTCCCTTGACGGGGACCGGCCGTTGCGCGAGGCGCTACCACAGTCAGTGACGCTTGGCGGTACGCATCTGATGCACCACACCCATGGCCACCACGATGGCCGCAGCGATGCCGGTGGAGATCACCAGGATCTGGTAGTCAGGCATGAAGGCCATGGTCACCAGCGCCGCCACGATGAACACGATCACCAGGTAGGTCAGCCACGGGAACAACCACATCTTCAGACGCACTTCCTTGCCCTCGGCCACCAGCTTGCGGCGCATGCGCAGCTGCGAGAAGGCAATCACCAGGTACACCAGCAGGGCGATCATGCCGGTGGTGTTCATCAGGGTTTCCAGCACGTCTTTCGGGCGCAGGGTGTCGCTGAAGTTGATCAGCGCGCAGAACACCGCCACCAGGCACGAGCCGATGATCGCGTTCACCGGTACGCCAGTGCCGGTGCGGGTGAACTTGAACAGGCGCGGCGCGTCGCCACGCTGGGCCAGGGAGAACAGCATGCGCGAGGCGGTGTAGTGGCCGGAGATCAGGCAACTGCTCACCGAGGTCAGCACCACGAAGTTCATCAGCAGCTCGGCATACGGCACGCCCAGCAGCTCCAGGGTGCGACGGTAGGCGCCATAACCGGAGACGCCCAGGTGCGGGTCGTTCCACGGCACCAGGCAGACGATCAGGAAGATCGAGCCGACATAGAACAGGCACACCCGCCAGACCACCGAGTTGGTCGCCTTGACGATCTGGGTGGCCGGGTCCTTCGCTTCGGAGGCGGCGATGGTGACGATCTCGGCGCCGAGGAAGGCGAACATCACCCCCAGCAAGGCGCCAATCACCGTGGTGATGCCGTTGGGCATGAAGCCTTCGGCGGTCAGGTGGCTGATACCGCGCACCTCGCCGAACTGCCAGACGTTCATCACCGCGGCGGTACACACCACCAGGAAGCAGACGATCGCCACCACCTTGATCAGCGCGAACCAGAACTCGAACTCGCCGTAGTGCTTGACGTTGAAGAAGTTGACGGTGATCAGCAGCAGGGTCGTGGCCAGCACGAACACGTTGACGCTCACGTCGGGGAAGAAGCCGTGCAGGATCTTGCCCGCCACGTAGGCCTCCCAGGCCATGAGGATCACCCAGTACCACCAGTACAGCCAGCCGATGGTGAAACCGGCCCAGCGGCCAATGGCGCGGTCGGCGTAGGTAGAGAACGAGCCGGTGTCCGGCGAGGAAGTCGCCATTTCACCCAGCATGCGCATGATCAGCACCACCAGGATGCCGCCGGCCAGGTAAGCCAGGACAGCAGCCGGGCCGGCGCTGTGGATCACGCTGCCGGAACCGACGAACAAGGCGCCGCCGATCACCCCGGCGATGGACATCATCGTCAGGTGGCGCGACTTGAGCGAGGCACTGAGCTTGCTCTCGTGCCCATCCTTCGCGGTGGTGGATGTGGATGTTGCGTCCATCAGTTATTTACCCCGTGCTTCTTTTTATCCAAGGAAAAACTGTGAAACCCCGATGGTTATCGGTCTCACCTGTACATCAGTGCTACTGCGGGCAGGGAGGTGTGCACGAGCACACGCAGGCCATCCGTGGCGGCCTGCTTACGCGGCCAGAGGCGACCCTCTGGACGAACTGAACCATGCTGGGGACGGACGAGCAGCGTCCGGCCACGCGGGAAGAAGGTGCGAGGCGGACCTCGACGGTAAAGCAGCGATGTTGTGATTATTCATGGCGCTGTCATGTGCTGTGTTGGCTATATCTGACACGTAATGTAAAAATGTCGAACACATTGAGCCATGCACAGCGGCATGAAAAACGCACTGCACTGTACAGGCCGCCGATGCAATACACCCGCTGTGCCCCGCAGGCGCCTGGCGTCCCGCACACCTGAAGGCCCCCGAATGCTCCAGCTACATCCGGACTCCTCCACCCCGCTGGTCAACCAGATCATCGACGGCTTGCGCGCGCTGATCGACGACCAGACCCTCAAGCCCGGGGCGAAGGTCCCGTCGATCCGGGCGTTCGCTTCGACCTACTCGGTGAGCACCTTCACCGTGGTCGAGGCCTACGACCGCCTGGTGGCCCAGGGGTTGCTGGTGAGCAAGGGCAATGCGGGGTTCTTCGTCAATCGTGCGGCGAACGAGCTGCTGGACAAGCACAGCGTCGAGGCCGATACCAGCCGCCCAACGTTCAACTCGGAGTGGTACCTGCAGCAGATCTTCGAGATCCGTCAGCTGCCGTTCAAACCGGGTTGCGGCTGGCTGCCCAACGACTGGATGTACGAGGAAGGTCTGCGCCGAGGCCTGCGCCAGGTCGCCGGTAGCCCGCTGGAGCTGTCCGGCTACGGCGACCCCATGGGCCTGCCGGAATTGCGCGCATTGACTGCGCAGAACCTGCAGCAGGAGCTGTCGATCGTTGCCAACCCGGCGCAGTTGATGCTCACCCACGGCGCCAGCCAGGCCCTGGACCTGGCCGTGCGTACCCTGGTGCGCCCCGGCGACGTGGTGCTGGTGGACGACCCCGGCTACCCCAACCTGATGAGCATCCTGCGCACCCAGGGCGCCACCCTGGTGGGCGTGCCGCGCACCCCGGCCGGCTATGACCTCGACCAGCTCGAGCGCCTGCTGGCCCACCACCGCCCCACGGCCTTCTTCACCCAGCCGCACCTGCACAGCCCGACCTGCTCGCGCACTCCACTGGCACAGCTGCACCGCCTGCTGCAGTTGGCCAGCCAGCATGGCTTCCGCCTGGTGGAGAACAACCTCTACGCCGACATGATCGCCGACCCTCTGCCCTGCCTGGCGAGCCTCGACCACCTGCAGCAGGTGGTGTACGTGGGCAGCTATTCGAAAAGCATCTCGCCCAACGTGCGCGTCGGCTACCTGCTGGCCAACCCCGAGCTGACCCAGCAACTGCTGCACCTGAAGATGCGCTCGGGCCTGACCACCTCGCAGGTGATGGAGCGGGTGGTGTACGCCGCGATCATCGACGGCCGCTGGCGCAAGCACCTCAAGCGCCTGCGCCAGCGCCTGGCCGAGGCGCACCAGGAAGTGGGCCGGCACCTGCATCGGCTGGGTTTCGAGCTGTTCATCGAATCGGATGAGGGGATGTACATCTGGACCCGCCATCCGGCCATCCCCGACAGCGCCGCGCTACTCGACGATGCGCTGGAGAAAGGCATCATGCTCGGGCCCGGGCAGTTGTTCATGGTCGATGCCAAGGCTACCGGGTGGATGCGCTTCAACGTGGCGTTCAGTACCGACCCGGCGATGTGGGAGTTGCTGGAGAAGGTGTTGGTGAAGCATGTGCGCCGGGGCGCTTGATGCACCAAGTGACACTGGGAGGCGCTGCCGGACCTGGGGCTAAGCAACATACGGCTGCTCGATGTCCGGCGCCCGTTTACTACGCCAAAACGAGCACTGTTCATGCGGAGGGTTTCGGACAGTGCACGCCTGGTTTGAAGTCTTCTTGCGGAAAATCACCTCGCTTGAAGGGCTAGACGAGCCTTTTCATAGACTTCATATGTGATTGCATCCCCGCTAACTCCAAGGGCATCCTTGAAACCCTTGAAGTCTGCTTTTGCCTGCTCTTCAGGGGACGGCATTCCTGGCTGCGCCGCAACGAACCCCTCAGAGTAGAAACTTTGATATGTGATGGTGCTTTTACCTTTAGCCTGCTTATCAAAATCCATTTTGATCGACATCTTGGCGAAATCATTTGCTGTTGTCATGGCGTAATCTCCATTACACGAATTGGGCTTCAGCTCATGCATCTTCCGGCCAACAGGTACTGCCCACAACTGGCAGAAATGATAGGACTACGGCTGCGGTGAACTGATAGGGTGAAGCGATTCCTCACAACAAGGAACTGCACTTATCGATCAGCCCGTAGCCGGCAAAGTCATACCAGAAATGGCGCATTGTTTTATGTGCACCAGTACGCATGGTTGCAAAAGAATGCCCGCGCATTCGCCTCCAGGCTCTCCAGGTGGTACCCGCCCTCCTGCACGATCAGGCACGGCAAACGCAACCCACGAATCTGTTCACCAAGGCGGGCGAACCCTTCGGTAGTCACCGCCACCTTGCTCTGCGGGTCCAGCTCGTAGATATCGAAGCCCAGCGAAAGCACCAGCACCTCGGCGCCGAAGTCCTTCACCGCTTGCAACGCAACCTCCAGTTGCGCCATGAAGTCCGCTTCACTCGCCCCGTGGGCCATCGGCAGGTTGAGATTGCAGCCCTCTCCTGCTCCACTACCGCGCTCGTCGGCAAAGCCCGCTACCCCAGGATAGAAATTGGTCGGGTCACCATGCACAGAGACGTACAGCACGTCGTCCCGCTCGTAGAAAATCTCCTGGATGCCCTGCCCGTGGTGCATGTCGGTATCCAGGATCGCCACGCGCTGATAGCGGCCGCGCAACACCTGGGCCGCGACAGCGGCGTTGTTGAGGTAGCAGAAGCCACCAGCGGCATCGTACCGGGCATGGTGCCCCGGCGGACGACACAGGGCATAGGCGGCGGGTTCGCCGTCAAGGATGGCCTGGGCCCCGGCGACGGCGCTCTGTGCCGACCAGTAGGCCGAACGCCAGGTATGCTCGCCCACCGGGCAACTGCCATCGGCCAGGTAGCGCCCGGCCTGGGCAAGGATGCCGCGCAGGGCGTTGGGTTCGCGAACGAAGATGTTGGACATCACCTCGTCGCCCCAGTCCTCGGGCACTTCTTTCCAACGCGCATGAGCTTCTTCGAGGAACGCCAGGTAGGCCTCGCCATGCACCGCCTTGAGCGGTGCAAGGCCGGCATCCTCGGGTTTGCGGATATCGAAGCCAAGGTCCTTGGCGGCCTGCAGCAGGCGCTGGGCGCGCTCGGGGACTTCCTGCGGGGTGCGCATGGCGCCGCGCGAATAGTAGCTGCGCGGGTGGTGGAGCAGTTGTTCAGGGTGGAAATAGCAGCGCATCAGGCTTCTCCTTCGGCAACCTGGCCGGCACGGGCCAGCACGGCGTTGAGCAATACATCGGCGCCCTGGCGGGCATCCTCGGGCAGCACATCCTCGGCCTCGTTGTGACTCAGCCCACCGACGCAGGGGATGAACACCATCGCCGTGGGGCAGTAGCGCGCCAGCAGGATCGCGTCATGGCCGGCGCCGCTGACGATGGACTGCTGGCTGTAGCCCAGGCCATCCACCGCCTGCTGCACGGCGGCCACGCAGTCGGCGTCGAACGGGGTGGAGGGGCTGACCCAGTGGCGCTCGATGCGCACCGCCAGGCCACGCTGGCCGGCGATGGCCTGCAATTGCAGGCTGATATCGCGCTCCATGGCGTCGATGGCCTCGTCGCGGTGATGGCGCAGGTCAAGGGTGAAGCGCACCAGGCCGGGAATGGTGTTGCGCGACGACTTGGCGATGCTCAGCTCACCCACCGTGGTCAGGCCCTCGGGGGTGAAGTCGCAGGCCAGCTGTTCGATGGCCTGGATCATCCGTGCCACGCCGTACAAGGCGTCCTTGCGCAGCTTCATCGGCGTGGTGCCGGCATGCGCGGCCATGCCCTCGACGGTCACGTCGAGCCAGCGGATCGCCTGGCCGCCGCTGACCACACCGATGCTCCTGGCGTTGTCCTCAAGGATCGGACCCTGCTCGATATGCGCCTCAAAATAGGCGTCAACCTTGCCGCCCAGCGGGCGTTGGCCGGCATAGCCGGTACGTGCCAGTTCATCGGCGACGCTGATACCGTCGGCATCACGGATCGCCAGGGCCTGGGCCAGCGGCAAGGTGCCGGTGAACACCGCCGAACCGAACATGGCCGGGGTGAAGCGGGCGCCCTCCTCGTTGGTCCACACCGCGATTTCCAGCGGCTTGCGGGTACGGATACCCAGGTCGTTCAGGCGGCGCACCACTTCCAGCCCGGCCAGCACGCCGTAGACGCCGTCGAAACGCCCGCCCTCGGGCTGGGTGTCGAGGTGGCTGCCCATCATCACCGGCGCGGCATGCGGGTCGCTGCCCTCACGGCGGGCGAACAGGTTGCCGATGGCATCCACGCTCAGGCTCAGCCCGGCCTCGCGGCACCAGTGGCCGAACAGTTCACGCCCGGCCTTGTCCTCGTCGCTCAGGGCCAGGCGGCAGCTGCCGCCGCGGGCGGTGGCGCCGATTTCGGCCATGGCCATCAGGCTCGCCCACAGGCGATCGCCATTGCTTTTCAACATTGCGGATACTCCAGATTCAGGCCAGCTCGAGCTGCCGGCCAAGGGCGTAGCGGCGCGCCAGCGCCAGCACGCAGACCAGGGAAGTGCAGGCGATCAGGCTGTAGAAGACCGCCATCGGCCACCATTGGCCGCTGAAACTGTGGGCCAGCCAGGTACCGATGAGCGGGGTCAGGCCACCAGCAATGGCGCCGCACACCTGATAGGCCAGGGAGATGGCGGTGTAGCGCACACGGGTGTCGAACATGCCGCTGACGTAGCCTGCGATCACTGCGTAGAACGACGCCATGCACGCCGCCGCCAGGGCGATGCCGAGCACGATCAGCGGGCCTTCGCCGCTGCTCACCAGCACGAACATCGGGTACGGCGAGGCCATCGCCAGCAGCGCCATCAGGGCCAGGAAGCGCGTTGCGCCAAGCCGCTCCGACAGCCATGCCGCCAACGGTTGCACGCAGAACTGGATGATCGCCACGAAGAACAGGCATTCGAGGATCAGTGAGCGCTTCAGGTGCAACTGCTGGGTGGTGTAGCTGATCATGAAGGTATTGGTGAAATAGACCCCGGCGATGCCCAGGGTGTTGGCGCCGATGCACAGCAGCAGCGGCCGCCAGGCGCTGCGCAACACTTCCAGCACTGGTGCCTGCTCCTTGCGCCGGGCCTGTTCGGCCTGCTCACGGCTGGCGAGGAACTCGGGCGACTCGTTGACCCCCAGGCGGATTGCCAGGCCCACCAGCAGCAACAGCGCGCTGGCCAGGAACGGCACGCGCCAGCCCCAGCTCATCAGGTCTTCTTCCGGCAGGCGGGTGACCGCGCTGAAAGCCAGCAGCGACAGGATCAGGCCTGCCGGGCTACCCAACTGGGCGAACGAGGCGAAGAAGTTGCGCCGGCCCTTGGGCGCATGCTCCCCGGCCATCAGCACCGCCCCACCCCACTCGCCACCCACGGCGATGCCCTGGACCACGCGCAACAGGATCAGCAGCACCGGCGCGCTGGCGCCGATCTGCGCGTAGGTCGGCAGCAGGCCGATGGCGACGGTGACCACGCCCATCATCAGCAAGGTGATGATCAGCGATTTCTTGCGCCCGATACGGTCGCCGATATGGCCGAAGATGATGCCGCCCAAGGGCCGGGCGAAGAAACCCACGGCAAAGGTGCCGAAGGCAGCCATGGTGCTGAACAGGCTGTTGTCGGAGGGGAAGAACAAGGCACCGAACACCAGCGCGGCGGCGGTGGCGTAGATGTAGAAGTCGTACCACTCGATCATGGTGCCGATGAACGCGGCGGCGGCGGCACGGCGCGGTTGGGGCGAAGCGGCGGGCTTCATGGGTGGCTCCTTTGGTTGTTTTTCTGGCAGGAGTTGTCGGGTCACGGTGGCGCTCTGGCGGCGCCTGGGTCGGGCTCCGCGAAGAGGCCCGCACTGCTGGAGATCATTCATCGCGGGCGCCTATAATTCAATTTTCTATTTATTATTCGAACTATTAATCACGCTTATCATCGAGCCCGACCATGCCCGACCGCCTGCTCAACGACCGCCTCGACTGGAACCTGCTGCGCACCTTCCGCGTCATCGGCCAGGAACTGTCGATCAGCCGCGCCGCTGCCCGCCTGCACCTCACCCAGCCCGCCGTGAGCCAGGCGCTCAAGCGCCTTGAAGAGCAACTCGGGCGCCAGCTCATCGCCCGCCGAGGGCCACGCTTCGTGCTGACCGAGGTGGGCGAGCAACTGTTCCAGCTGGCGGGCGAGGTGTACGGGCAGATGTCGCAGATCGGCGGCCTGCTGGAGCAGCCGGCGGACGAACTGGTGGGCAAGGTGCGCCTGTTGATGATCAGCCGTATCGTCAGCGAACGCTTCGACGACTTCCTCGCCGACTTCCACCGCCACCACCCGCGGGTAGAGCTGGAGATCGACGTGATGCGCAGTTCCGACATCGTCGCCGCCCTGCAGGAAAAAACCGCCACCGCCGGCCTCAGCCTCAACCGCCGGCCCCAGCCACGGCTGGAGCAGCGCTTGTTCCTGCGCCAGCGCTACGCGTTCTTCTGCGGCAAGCACCACGCGCTGTTCGGCCAGGCCGAAGGCGACCTGCAGCGGGAGAATTTCGTCAGTTTCACCAGCGACCAGATCGGCGGCATGCTCTCGCCGCTGACCATCTTCCGCGACCAGCAGGGCTTCGCCGGGCGCATCGTCGCCTCGTCGCCGAGCCTGGAAGAGGTGCGCCGCCTGGTGATCGCCGGCTTCGGCATCGGCTGCCTGCCCGAGCATGTGGTGGCGCCGGATGTGGACGCAGGGTTGTTGTGGAAACTGCCGCCGCAGGAGGGTATCGCCGACGTCGACATCCACCTGCTGTGGAACAAGGACCAGCGCATGAGCCGCGCTGAAAGCCTGTTCGTCGAGGCCTTGCTGTCGGCCGCCACACCTGTGATCTAGCGGCAATCCTATAGGCGATCAGCGGCCGAGCGGTAGGCTTGCCCACGTTCGCGCTTACCTATCGCCACGACCACGACAACTACCCGATCATCCTCGACGCGGTAGACCACCCGATAGCCGCTGGCCTTGAGCTTGATCTTGAAATGGTCAGGCAAATCACGCATTGCATCCGCCCCAACCCTGGGGGAGAGCAGACGCTCCTTGAGCTTTCTCCTGGCTTGCTCGCGCACGGTGTGCCCCAGCTTCTTCCATTCTTTCAGGGCCGAAGGCAGAAACTCGACCTTATAAGTCATCCAGTTCGACCGGGATGCCTTTCTCTCCCGCACGCGCCTTTACCAATGCCGCAAGTTCCATGTCTTCCAGTCGCTCCATCATCGCCTCGTAGAGTTCAGCGGGCACCATGTAACCCATGACGCGATTATGGTTGAGAACGGCCACCGGTTTCCCCTGCGCATCGGCCATCACCGCCGTAGGATTCTTCTTTAGTTCCGAGACGCTGACGGTCACGTCGGCAAAGATGTTCTGCATATCGATCGCCCTCATTCAAGAGCCATAGATTGGTCTGAATTCAGGTCTTTTTCAAGCCGGCGTGCCATAGGCCTATCGCCTACAGGCTATGTGATACCCCGGCAACCCGTGCCCGCCCCAACCAGATATACGCCAGCGCCAGCAACCCCAGCCCCAGCGCGGCGAACACCGCCACCACCACCTGACTGTAACGCGCCAGCAGCGCCGGGAACCCCGTCACTTCACGAACCACCTGGATATCGGCACTGCCATCGGCATCGCGAATACTGATCCCACCCTGGCGGATCTGCGAATAGTCAGCGTCGAAGTACACCCAGACCTTGCTCTCGCTCACCCCGTCGATGGCCGGCAGGTCGATGCTGCTGGTCGGCGTCGGCACCAGCGTGTCGTTGCCGGCCGCATCGCGCACCTGCACCAGCCCCTTGGCCGGCAGGCGAATGTGCACGGCCTTGAGTGGTATACGGGCGGGGTTGGACAGCTCGATGAGCAGACCGGTGCGGTGGTCTACAAGGCCGGCCTCGAAGGGCCTGGCGAACAGGTGCAGATATGGCGCCTGGGTTAGGTCGACCAGCTTGTCGATCTGCGGGTGGCTGAGGGCGCCTGCGCCGATCTCGCTGATCTGGGCATGCAGCCGCTCGTACTTGAGCAGGTCGTTGGCCTGGCTGATGCGCTCGTTGAACTGGCCCGGGTAGGTGAGATGGGCGTAGGTCAGGCGCGCCTGCAGGCGGTCGTCGTCGCGCAACGTCATATAGAGCGTGGCGGCGACGGCAACCAGGGCCAGCAGGCCCACCAGGGATTTACCGACTTTTTCCCAACTCACCTTGAAGGTTCCTTGTTTGATGGGCGTGACGAGACGCAAGGCAGGCAAGGGTGCCAAGAACACCGGTTGCGGGCAAGGCCTGGCTGCCTGTGGCGACACTGTCGCGGGGCAAGCCCGCGACAGGAGCCTAGCCCACCTGGTGTTCGCAAAGTGGGGAGCATTCCCCACCCAGCCCTGGGTGTCTATCCCCATATTTGTGGCAACTGCCCGAGCGTGTCTCATTTGCATCTTTGCAACATCTTGAAACACGTGGCGTTTAGCCATTTGCCGATTGGCACAGCGGTTGCTGACCCCTGTTCAAGGCACATCGCCACTGATCGCAGTGGCAACAGATGCCAACCTGCACAACACGGGGCACACGGCAATGAAGAAACCAGCTGCAACATCGACCCAGGTGTTCAGGTTGTCCTCCGTCACGGCGTTGCTGCTCAGCCTCGGGCTGGCCAGCGCGTTCGCCGGGTCGCTGGACGACGTGAGCCAACCACCGCCCACCGACCCTTCGGCCTTCAGCGACCCGGCCGCCGACCCAGTGGCCCAGGCCGCCGCCCTGGAAGCCTTGAAGTCGATGCCCGAGGCCAACGAAGGGTCGCTGGAACTGAGCAACGGTGCCTACGGCACCCGCGCCACGGTGACCAGCAACAACGTGCTGCCCCCCACCCTGCAGACTTCACGCAAGTACCCCACCAACGGCAAGCCCAGCCCGTTGTTCGGCGCCGAGCCGTTCACCCAGCAACTGCTGCTGTTCGAAGAATTCGGCCCGGAGAAACTCGACCCGGCCACCCCGCCCTACAGCCTGACCTTCCCGCCCCCCGTGATCGGTGCCGCACCCGCGCAGGACCCGGACTACGCCGCGCGCAGCAGCCCCAACGGCAATGCCCTGGAGGCGTTCCTCACCCAGCCGGGGCTGACACCGTTCCCGTCGCAGTACGCCAACGTGCTCGACCGCAACCCGTGGAAGGCGCAGATCGAGATGTTCCTCAACCGCAGCGGGGTCGGCTCGCCCGCCGAGGGCCGCCCGCCAGGAAAAGGCTGGTCGCACCAGCGCTGGAACGAGTTCTACCCACAGGCCGCCTTCAAGACCGCGCAGGCCGGCGCGCGCATCAACCAGGGCCTGCGCGACCGCAAGCAACTGCACAACTACGCCAAGGGCGAATTCGCCCCGGGCGGGCTGTACTACCAGACCTCCGACATTCCCACGACCCTGGGCACCACCAAGGGCATCGATACCCGCTTCCATCCGAAGATGCCCTTGCAGGGCCACAAGGCGCTGTGGACCTTCGACGGCACCTTCCCGGTCAAGCTGCTGATGGTGCGCTATGGCCAGCCGGTGCTGATGCGCCACTACAACGCCCTGCCGATCGACCCCTCGGCCAACAACGGCTTCGGCCTGCACACCATCTCCACCCACGAGCACAACGGCCACTCGCCGGCCGAGAGCGACGGCTTCGCCAACGCCTACTTCTTCCCCGGCCAGTACTATGACTACCGCTGGCCGATCCAGCTGGCCGGCTACGACACCATCAACACCCGCGCCCAGGACCCGCGCGCCGCCTTCCCCTGCGCGCCGGGCGAAACCCTGTACGTCAACGATGCCTCCCCGGGCCTCAAGACCTGCGAGAACGGCAGCATCAAGATCCGCGGCGACTGGCGCGAGACCATGAGCACCCACTGGTTCCACGACCACATGCTCGATTTCACCGCGCAGAACGTCTACAAGGGCAACGCGGTGATGATGAACTACTACTCGGCCATCGACCGTGGCAACGAGGCCCTGCAGGACGGCGTCAACCTGCGCTTCCCCAGCGGCGCGGCGATGCCGTGGGGCAACCGCGACTATGACGTCAACCTGGTGATCGCCGACAAGGCGTGGGACGCCAACGGCCAGTTGTGGTTCAACCCGTTCAACACCGACGGCTTCCTCGGCGACCAGATCCTGGTCAACTGGCAGTACCAACCCAAGCTCAAGGTGCGCGCGCGCAGCTATCGTTTCCGCATTCTCAACGGCTCGGTGTCGCGCTACTTCAAGTTTGCCGTGGTGCGTGAAATCGCCGGCAACAGCGGCGAGTTCAAAGGCCCGAGCGGCTCCAACGTCTCCTATGCCCGCGTGCCGTTCCACATGATCGCCAACGACGGCAATATCATGGAACACGCCGTGCCGTTCGACGGCACCCTCGACCTCAACGGCGACGGCAACCTGCAGGACAACAACGCCATCCTGCCGCTGCAGGGCATCGCCGAGCGCTACGACATCATCATCAATTTCGCCAAAAATGGGATCAAGGTCGGCGACAAGCTGTACTTCGTCAACCTCATGGAACACGAGACCGGCAAGGGCCCGAAACAGCCCATATCCCTGGCCGACGTGTTGTCGGAGAAATACAAGGCGGTGATCAAGCAGACCAGCAAAGGCCCGGAATGGGATGGCGGCGACCCGGTGGTCGGCAAGTTCATGCAGTTGATCGTGCAGCCCTATACCGGCCAGGACCTCAGCATGGACCCGAGCCTGTATGAGCCGGCCAAGCCCGGCAAAGCTGCCGGATTGGTGATGATCCCCCTGTCGATCGACCGCAACAGCGCCAGCGACCAGACCAAGATCAAGGCCGCTCGCCACCGCGAGTTCATCTTCGGCCGCTCCGACGGCACCGACAGCACCCCCTGGACCATCAAGACCGACGGCGGCTTCGGCTACACCATGGACCCCCGGCGCATCAGCGCCGCCCCGCAACTGGCCAACGAGGCCACCGACGGCGGTTTCAGCGGCGACGGCACCCTGGAAGTGTGGAAGATCAAGAACGGCGGCAACGGCTGGAGCCACCCGGTGCACGTACACTTCGAGGAAGGGGTGATCCTCAGCCGCGACGGCAAGGCCCCGCCGGAATGGGAAAAATGGGCGCGCAAGGACGTCTACCGCATCGGCCCGGACAGCGACTCTTCGGAAGAAGTGGAAATGGCCATCCGCTTCCGTGAGTTCGCCGGCACCTACATGGAGCACTGCCACAACACCCAGCACGAAGACACCTCGATGCTGCTGCGCTGGGACCTCGAGCACCCCGGCCAGTTCCAGATGATGCCGACGCCATTGCCTGGCTGGGATGGCGTGGAGTATGTCAACTCCGCAGCCCTGCCGACCTTCCGCACCTCGAGCAGCGGCCCGGGCAACGACAGCAACAAGCCGCCGGTGGCGGTCAACGACAGCGCCGCGACCATGGCCGGCAGGCCGATCGTGCTCAACGTGCTGGCCAACGACACCGACCCCGACGGTAACCTGCCGCTGAGCGTCAGCAGCCTGGCCCAGCCCGACTCCGGCCAGGGCACGGTCAGCAGCAACGGCACCCAGGTCACCTACACCCCACCGGCCACCGTCGCCACGGCGTTCACCGCCAGCTTCACCTACGCCGCGCGTGACGCCAAAGGCCTCGAATCCGTGGCCCCGGCCACGGTGAGCATCGCGGTTTCGCCCGCAGTGCCGATGGACGAGATCCAGGTCAGCAGCGCTTCGGTGCAGTTGCGCAGCAACAGCCGCTGGACCTGGGAGATCTCCGGCACCACCTCGGTAGCCGCCGGCAACAGCATCCGGGTGACCACCAACACCACCAGCGGGCCGCTCGACCTGGGCCTGGCGACGTTGAGTGCCAGCGGTTCCGGGGCGCGCTGGAAACTGTCGGTGACCACCACCGGCAGCGGCCCGGCCTCGCCACCGGCGGTAACGGTCAAGTCGGCGCTGGGGCAGAGTGTGACGGTGCCGTTGAGTATCAAGTGACGTCGTGCAAGGGGCCGCTGCGCGGCCCTTTCGCCGCGGTTCGTCGCCACGGCAAGCCGGCTCCCACGGTTGCTGCGCATGCCTTGTGATCGGCGCTGTACATGTGGGAGCTGGCTTGCCAGCGATGGCCTGCATCGCAGGCCCCATCAGATATCCAAGAGGGTAAGACCATGCCCCACACCTGGCGCCTGCTGCTCCCCCTGCTGATCATCCTCAGCCTGCCCTGCGCCCTGCCCCCGACCAGCGCCAGCGCTGACCCCGACACCCCCTGGGGCGCCAACTACTTCCCCAACATCCCCCTGCTCACCCAGGACGGCCGCCAGGTCCATTTCTTCGACGACCTGATCAAGGACAAGGTGGTTGCCATCAATTTCATCTTCACCGGCTGCGGCGACTCCTGCCCGGTGGAGACCGCCCGCCTGCGCCAGGTACAGAAGCTGCTGGGCGAACGCGTCGGCCAGGACATCTTCATCTACTCGATCAGCATCGATCCCTACAACGACACGCCCGCCACCCTCAAGCGCTACGCGGAAAAATTCGCCATCGGCCCCGGCTGGACCCTGCTCACCGGCGAGGCCGCCGACATCGAACAGCTGCGCCGCAGCCTGGGCCTGTACATCGAAGGCCTGGAGAATGGCCGCAGCAAGGACCACAACCTCAGCCTGATCATCGGCAACCAGGCCACCGGCCGCTGGATGAAGGCCTCGCCCTTCGAAAGCCCGTACATCCTCGCCGACCGCCTGGCCAACAGCCTGCACAACTGGAAAACCGCCAGCGCCCAGCCCCGCGACTACACCCAGGCCCCCGACATCCGCCCGCCGAGCAAAGGCGAGCAACTATTCAGGACCCGCTGCTCGTCGTGCCACACCTTGGGCGACGCGGAGCCAGGCGCCACCCACGGCATCGGCCCGGATCTGCTGGGGGTGACCCGGCAACGGGACGAACTGTGGTTGAAGCGCTGGCTGATGGAGCCCGATCGCATGCTCGCGGAGAAAGACCCGTTGGCGATGCTGCTGTTCACGCAGTACAACCAGTTGGCGATGCCCAACATGCGCTTGGGGGAAACGGAGGTGGCTGCGCTGGTCGGCTATCTCGAAGAGGAAACGACGCGCTTGCAAGCACCGCATTGAGCGACCGCTGGGAAACGCCGCGGGGCAGCTGGCGATATCATGAAGCCATCAAATCGCGTTAAGCTCGCGGCATACACTCAGCCATCGCACCATTGGGTCCGATGCACGCACTGCTCGCCGAGATCACAAGGAGTCTTCTCATGCCATACATCACCCAGGTCGACAGCACCCTTTGGGCACTGATCACTCGCCTGCAGGGTCAGGAGCTGCAAACACCCCATACGCCGAGCAACGCCCGCTTCCAGGTCGATGCGGTCGGTGCCGACAACCTGACGATCACCACCGGCGCCCAGGCCAGTAGCCTGACCATCAGTCGTGGAGCGTTCCAGCAAACACTGGACTATCTCGCAGCCAACGGGCACTTTGGCGTTTCCAACGCGGTCCCGGTCGCCTCCAACAAAGACCCGGCACTGGCCGGTCCGGTCTGTCTGGCGGCGCGTCTTCAGCCCAACGGCAACCCTGGGCGCATGGTCATCACCTACATCCTGCCGATTCTCGAGCACTGCCAGGCGGTCGGCATACAGCGCGCCACCACCCCGACCACGACCTGGCTTCTACCCTGAAGCCCATCTTGTCAGCGCGGCAGGACGCCAACGCGCCGCAGTTCCCATGCCGCATTTTTGCCTAGAGCGACCGCCCGGATCCCGAGGCCCCGTTTTCAAGGATGTCGATGAACCCGTCAAGCATCGTGCGCTACTGGCACGCCATCGAATTGTTGCAACCTCAACCCGTCCCCAAGCTGAACATCCGTGACGAGGACGATATTTATCTGCCGTTCTTCCACGACATCCGCAACCAGGAAGACCCGCTGCCCTGGATGCCCGGCAGCCTGGTGGGCAAGCAGAAACTGCCGGAAAAACGCGTGTGGAGCCACAGCCTGTTCGCCCACCTTTACGACAGCCTGGCGGTGACCACAGCGCTGGGAGAGCGGTTTGGCGCAGACCAGGGCTACAGCGAGCCACAGTCGCGGGAAACGGCCCTGTTCGCGCTGCGCTTCAGCGCGGAAGGCATGCTGGTACCGGACAGCCTGGTGCTGTCCAGCGAAGCATGGTTTCTGGGTTGCGTGCTTGCCGAGCGCGAGTGGGAGCATGGCTTCGCCAGCGCCCAGGACGACGCCCGCCAACTGGCCTGCCAGCTGCTTGGCACAGCCGTCACCTGCGATGCGTTGCACGAACTTACCCAGGCGATTGTTCAAGCGTTGGGGCTGGAGGCATTCTTCGGCGATGCCCCCCGACGCCACAGGGTGCGCTCCACCCCGATCGATCCAGAGAAGCCGGCGCCTCAGGACGATCCACTCAACAGCTTCCTGCTCGATGACCTCACCCATGTCGCCTCGGCGCTGGATCGTGGCGTGTCCAGCACCGCGCTCGCCCAGTACCTGCGTGAACATGCCCCAGGCCAACGGCTGCACCTGGACCAGCCGCATGCCTCGCTGCCGATCATCGAACGTCTCTATCCCCATCGCCATGCACCGGGCTGCTGGCCGAGCGACAAGCATCTTGGCCTGGTGCACTCGCAACAACTGGCGGTCAACAGCCTGTTGGCCGAACTCGGTGAAAGTGCCGGAATAATGGGAGTCAACGGTCCGCCAGGAACGGGCAAGACCACCTTGTTGCGCGACCTGATCGCCGCCGTGGTGACCCGCCGAGCCGATGTGCTCGCCTCGTTCGACCGGGCTTCCCAAGCCTTCCTCAACAATGGTTGCGAGGAGCTCAACGACGGTGGGCGGCCGCAGAAAGGCTACCGCCTGAACCCCGAGTTGTTCGGTTTCGAAGTCGTGGTAGCCTCGAGCAACAATGGCGCGGTGGAAAACATCACCCTGGAGCTGCCGCAGGCCGGAAAGGTCGACCCATCCTGGCTTGGCGAAATCGATTACTTCGCTGACATCGCCACATTGCTGATCGATCAGCCGGCCTGGGGATTGATCTCTGCGGCATTGGGCAGCAAGACCAAGCGCAAGCAGTTCGTCAGCCAGTTTTTCTACGGCGAAGCACCACCCAAGAAGAAAAAGGCACGAACGAGCGAAGCCGCAAACGACCTGCAGACCGCCGACGTGCTCGCTGAGCACGAGGACAGCTACACCGCGGATATCGAGGTATCCGACAAACCGACCGGCCCTCGGGGGTTCATCGGCTGGCTGAGCAACCCAGCCAACAGCATCCCCGAGAGCGAGCGCCAGGCACGCTGGAAAGCGGCAAAGCGTCGCTACACCGCCAGCAAGGATGCAGCCGATGCGCTGTGTGAACAAATCGCGGCGATCAATCAACGAATCGATGCCGTTCGTGAACGCCGAACGGCGTTTACCCTTCAACAGGCCAAGCACGACGATCACTGGCGCGCCCATGAGCGACTCAAGGCCGGCCAGCTAGACCACGAGAACGCGAATCTGCTGCCGGCCCGGAATGAACTGAGAAATGCGCTGGATGCCCTGGACAGCCAGGTTGGCCAACGGCCCGGCATGTGGCTCAATCTTTTCACCCTCGGGGGAGCGGGCCGCACATGGCGTGCGCAACGTGCCCACCTGCAGCAACGCCACCAGCTTTGCAGCGACAACTACGCCACCGCCATGAAACAGGATGCGCGCCTTGCCGAGCAGCTACAGACGCATCAACTGCAGCTCGAAGCCGCCAGGCAGCAGCTTGGGCTTGCAGAGGCAGCGCTGCACACCGACGTCGAAACAGCTCGGCAACTTGCCATTGCGGGGGGCGCCGAACATCTGCTGCCCTGGCTGACGCAGGGGGACATTGGCCGTGGGGAGGCCATCGAGAAACTCGAGCCCTGGCAATTGAAAGGCTGGCGCCAGGCACGGGCCCGGGTGTTCATCGAGGCACTCGGCCTGCACAAGACCCTGTTCCAGATCGAGGCGAAGCGCTTGAGCGCCAACCTCTACTGCATCACCCGTCAACTGACAGGCAGCCAGTATCTGGGCATTTCCCAAGAACTGAGCCGGTCGATCTGGGCATCACTGTTCATGGTGGTTCCGGTCCTGAGCAGCACCTTTGCCTCGTTTGCCCGTTCATTCGGCAGCTTTGGCTGTGAAGAAATTGGCTGGCTGCTGGTGGACGAGGCCGGCCAGGCCACGCCACAGGCTGCCGTAGGCGCCCTGTGGCGTGCACGCCGCGCCGTGCTGGTCGGCGATCCGCTGCAGTTGCCGCCCATCGTGCCGGTATGTGATGCCGTGCTCGAGCACATGCGAAACCACTACCAGGTCGATCCGCACTGGATCTGCAATCGCCAGTCTGCCCAATCCCTTGCCGACCTTGCCACGCGATGGGGCAAGATGCTGGGCCCAAAGGAGGCGCAAACCTGGGTAGGCCTGCCACTGGTGGTCCATCGCCGCTGCGACCTTCCAATGTTCAAGATGGCCAACCGCATCGCCTATGACGGTGCCATGGTCTATGGCACGGGCGCGCCTGAACCCGCGAAAGCTACCAAGGCCAGCCTGCCCTCCGGCTGGCTGCATGCTCCAGGACCATCGTCAGGCAACTGGGTCCGCCAGGAAGGCATCATGCTCAAACGTCTGCTGGAACGCCTTGAGGCCGATGGCGTGACGAAGGACGCGATTACCGTCATTACGCCGTTTCAGGACGTGCGAAGCAAACTCTCGACATTCCTGCCCAGCCAGATCGTCTACGGCACCATACATACCATGCAGGGCAAGGAGGCACAGATCATCGTCCTGGTGCTCGGTGGCAGCGCCGACAACCGAGGAGCACGCGACTGGGCGGTCGAAACGCCGAACCTGCTCAACGTTGCGGTCACCCGCGCCCGCGAGCGGCTGTACGTCATCGGTGACTACGATGACTGGAGCACGCGCCAGCAATTCGAACAGATCATGCATCTGCTGCCGAAACAGTCCCTGCTGGCACCCAGCAACACAACCACAGCGTAAGCCCCTGTGCCGAGCGTGGCCCGCCCTGACAACGGGGTTGGCCATGCACGTCGCGGGGCACTTGACCCACACCCACGGCCCGCCCATGCTCGACCGCTTCCACACCACGCTCAAGGAATGACCGCATGAAGCTGGAAACACTCGCCATCCACGCGGGCTTCAGCCCCGACCCGACCACCAAGGCGGTGGCCGTGCCGATCTACCAGACCACCTCGTTCGCCTTCGATGACACCCAGCACGGCGCCGACCTGTTCGACCTCAAGGTCGCCGGCAATATCTACTCGCGCATCATGAACCCCACCAACGATGTGCTCGAGCAGCGCATGGCCGCCCTCGAAGGCGGGGTTGGCGCGCTTGCAGTGGCCTCGGGCATGGCCGCCATCACCTATGCCATCCAGACCGTCGCCGAGGCCGGCGACAATATCGTCTCGGTGGCCAAGCTGTACGGCGGTACCTACAACCTGCTGGCCCACACCCTGCCGCGCCAGGGCATCACCACCCGCTTCGCCGCCCACGACGACATCGCCGCCCTCGAGGCACTGATCGACGATCGCACCAAGGCAGTGTTCTGCGAGTCCATCGGCAACCCTGCCGGCAACATCGTCGATATCGCCGCGCTGGCCGAGGCCGCCCACCGCCACGGCGTGCCGCTGATCGTCGACAACACCGTGGCCACGCCGATTCTCTGCCGCCCGTTCGAACACGGCGCCGATATCGTCGTGCACTCGCTGACCAAGTACATCGGCGGCCACGGCACCAGCATCGGCGGCATCGTCATCGACTCTGGCAAATTCCCCTGGGCCGATCACAAGCAACGTTTCGCCCTGCTCAACACCCCAGACCCGTCCTACCACGGCGTCACCTACACCGAGGCCTTCGGTCCCGCCGCCTTCATCGGCCGCTGCCGCGTGGTGCCGCTGCGCAATACCGGTGCCGCACTGTCGCCGTTCAATGCCTTCCTGATCCTGCAAGGCCTGGAGACCCTGGCCCTGCGCATGGAGCGGCATACTGAAAACGCGTTCAAGGTTGCCCGCTACCTGCAGGAACACGACCAGGTGGCCTGGGTGAAATACGCAGGCCTGCCCGATCACCCCGAGCACCAACTGGCCCAGCGCTATACCGGCGGCAAGCCGGCCTCGATCCTGTCGTTCGGCATCAAGGGCGGCCAGGCTGCCGGGGCGCGCTTCATCGATGCACTGCAACTGGTGGTGCGCCTGGTGAACATCGGTGACGCCAAGTCGCTGGCCTGCCACCCCGCCTCCACCACCCATCGCCAGCTCAACGACGAAGAGCTGGAAAAGGCCGGCGTGCCGCGAGACATGGTGCGCCTGTCGATCGGTATCGAGCACAGCGACGACATCATCGCTGACCTCACCCAGGCCCTGGAGGCCAGCCGCGGCTGATCCACTCGCGCCCCACCCAATGCCGACGGCGGGCGCCTCCTTGCGGAACCGGAACTGCGTGCAATGACCCTCTTCTACCTGAAACTCCTCGTCACCCCGCTGCTGATGTGGGCCATCTCCCTCGCCTCACGGCGCTGGGGAGGCCTGCTCGGCGGCTTGCTGTCCGGCCTGCCGATCACCTCGGCACTGGTGATGACCTTCCTGTGCCTGGAACAGGGCAGCGCCTTCGCCCTGGACGCGGTGCCGGGCGCGTTGGGCGGCCTGGCCGCGGTGCAGGCCACCTATACCTTCTACCTGTTCGCCACGCGCAAGCTCGGCATCGCTGCGGCGGTATCGCTGGCAGTCCTGTTCTATGGCCTGGCGGCCTATGCGTTCACCCACTGGGGTGGGCTGTACCTGTCGGTCGGCGTGGCGCTGCTGCTGATCGGCGTGCTGATCCGCGCCAGTGGCCGCGAGCCCAGGCCCGATACGCTTGCCCGGCCTCGGCACCGATATTGGGAGATCCCCCTGCGCATGGTGTCCGCCACCGCGCTGCTGATGCTCACCACCAGCCTGGCCAGTTGGCTGGGGCCGGCAACCAGCGGGATGCTGGCGCCGATCCCGGTGATTGCCTGGCCGTTGGTGGTGTTTGCCCATGTGCAGGGCGGCCGCGCCGGGATGGCAGCAATGGTGCGGGGCAATGCGATCGGCGCAGTGGGGGTGATTGCGTTCTATCTGGCGATGGCGGGGTTGCTCGAACACACGGGCGTCGCCATTACCATGCTGGTTGCGATGGCGACCGCCGTTGGCCTGACCGTCGCCCTGGCAACCTTGTTGAAAGGGCGTACCTGAAGCTGGCGCAATTGACGGCACATCGGTATCGCCGACATTGATATCCCCCGCAAGGGCAACACACGGAGAAACACCATGGATCTGGATCAGGCACGCACCCTGCTTGCCGAGGCTGAACGACATCGCCAGCCGGCATATGAGCCAAGCATTTTTGCCCTCGGAGGGCGCGGTTACTACGAAAACCCCACCACTGACCTGCTCGCATTCTTTCTCGACCCCGACCAGGTCCATGGTTTTGGTGATTGCTTCCTCAGCGCCCTGCTGCGCTGCATCTGCAAGGAGTCGCCTCCCGAGCCAATCCTGCGCCTGCCCCCGCAACGTGAAGTAACCACTACCAATGGCAAGCGCATCGACCTGCTGCTGCAGGGCGAGGATTGGCTGCTGATTCTCGAGAACAAGATCTTCCACGCCCAGGTCAACCCGTTCGCCGACTATGAACTCTACGCCGAAACATTGGTGGGTGGCCGCGACAAACGCGTGTTGTTCGCGGTGCTGTCACCGACGGGCAGCAACGTCGCCGATGGTTGGACAGGGCTCAGCTATGCCGACCTGCTCGGCGCCCTGCGCAGAGCATTGTCGCAAAACGTCGAGCACAGCCGCCTGAACAAATGGCGTGTGCTGGCCGACGAGTTCCTGCTGCATCTGGAAAACATCACCGTGGAGCGTGACATGAACCCTGAGAGCATTGATTTCATCTTCGAACACCTGCCGCAGATCAATGCCCTGAACAAGCTGCGCGACCAGGCACTTGAGGCGCTGGATAGCAAGATCATCGCCCACCTGCAGGCCGGGATCGACGGCTTCGAAACCTACACTCGCCGGCAACCCTGGGCGGACGGGCCGGCGCTACGTTACGCCTGCAACGACTGGGTCGAGTGGTCGGATGTGGTGCTCTACCTGGATGGCAGCCAGGCGCCACTGCGACCGACCATCCGCGTGTACCTGATCAATGTCGACACACGTCAGATGGAGTTCGGCCGCCATCTGTTCGTGGATACCACAAGACAGCCGTGGACCGAAGGCCGGCGCGTGATCGGTTTTGAATGGAAGTTGGAAAGCTTCGACGAACGCGTGGTAATCGACACGATCCTGGAGAAAATGCGGCTGTTGATGCAATTCGAAGCCGAAATGCGCTGACATCAAACCACAATGGGCAGGTCGCCCCGCACTTGCGCAAGCGCGGGGCACTCCTGGTTTTCAGCGTTTCTTGCTGGCCGACACCCGTGGCCGTGCGTCGATATAGACAATATCGGATGCCCTGTCGCCCTTGGCCGCTTGCAACGAGAGGACCCGCTCAAGCTTTCCACCCAGTTCCCCAACATCCACCAGCACGAAAATCCCATGCTCGGTGTTTTCCGAATCCTTGTAGCGCTCCAACTGACACTCATAACCATGCACCACACTGGTGTTGGTCGACAGCTTGAACTCGACCACGACCTTGTCGTGCCAGCCACCGGATATCTTGAAATCAACCGGTCCGCTTCCACCGTCCGATTCAGGCGAAATATCCAGGTCGTAAGCCCGGCAAAAGCTCACGGCACTGCTGAAGAACAGCTTCTGCACGGTGCGCTCGTGCTTGGGCTGGTCTCGATCCCAAAGCTCAGTCCACAATCCGTGCACTTCGATCTGCGCCTTGAATACTTCAAGAATCTCCAGCACCACATCACCCATCGTGCGTATGCAGGGGTCGTCCCTGAACTGCTCCGCCACCTCGTCAAGCAAGCGACGCTGCTCCCTGCCAAGCCGTTTCCAGAACAGCGGATCACTCAAGTCTTCGGTGAGTTGATCGATGCGGCCAAGAACTGCGAGTTTCAGTTCATCCATGCGCTGGAGGAGATCTTCGGAAGACGATGACCTACCGATTCTCTGCAGATAATCCAGAATCTGGTCAGGCTGCGGGCTTATGCCGGCCTCCATGAGCAGGGCAATAGCTCGCGTCTGCCCCTCATGCCCGGCCTCCCGTTCGAACCTGCGGGAAAGGCACACATCCCACAGCTCTCGCCTAGACCATTGGGAAAAGTCGGAGAGGATGTCGACATCCGGCGGGACAATCACATACTCCAGGCAGTAATCGATGATGAATGTCCTGCGCAGGTTTGTGATCATCTTGATCAACCCGAGGCCAATACGGGCTTCAGGCAGGAACGTCGGGAAATGTCTGCTGATCATCTCGAAGAGATCCGCGACCGGTTCAACAGTGCGTAGCGTGGGGACATGAAAATCGTGGGGGGCATCCAAGAGTTCGTTGCTCAGCGAGAAACCTAGGTCATCGATCGTGCAACGTGGGGTGAGCGTGCAGACCTCACCTGATTCGAATAGATAGACCCGAAGCCCTTTGCTTTTGTAGATATAGGATTTCCTGCCGAACGCAGCCCCCGTCAGGCCATCGAACAGCAGGACCGCCCTGGAGGGGTGAAACTCTTCCATTGAATGGGTACGGGGGGAGCCCGGCTCGCAATCTTCTATTGGAATGACTTCAACAGCCATACGCTCAGGCAACGCCTCGAACAACTCGCGCTCATCGAGTACGCAGGACAGCACATTCCGGGTAACGCCAACAAAGTCGACTTGCTCTCCCCAGCATTCCCTTACCGCTGCCAACAACAGCGTTTCCAGCACGTCCATACCCTTCCTCATCAAAACCGCATGCCATGGCAGGCTTCTGGCAACAAATAATGCCAAAACGATACCACGCCACCATGGTGCCTACGCCAACGACAGCTATGCCAAGATGACCATCGCCTGGGTACTCGTACCCTTAGGTGTGGCGCGCCGGGACCACGTTGAAAATTCGATGATGGCAAACTGGCATTCCGCCAAACCTCGACAATACTGGCTCGTCACATGGATTCCTTGCCCACAACAACAAAAGGGATTTTGCGATGAGCCAGCCCCAACCCTTGGACGTCGCCATCATCGGCGGCGGTGTCTCCGGTACCTACAGCGCCTGGCGCCTGCAACAGGCCCACGGCGACAGCCTGCGTATCCAGTTGTTCGAATATGGCGACCGCATCGGCGGGCGGCTGTTCAGCGTCAAGCTGCCCGGCCTGCCCAATGTGGTCGCCGAGGTGGGCGGCATGCGCTACATGCCCGGCGCCGACGGCCATGTGATGGTCGATACTCTGGTGCAGCACCTGGGCCTGCCGAGCAAGGACTTTCCCATGGGCAACGAACTGCCCAAGGACGCGCCCATCGGCGCCCAGGACAACCTGTTCTACCTGCGCGGCCAGCGCTTCCGCTTCCGCGACTTCGTCGAGGCGCCGCACAAGATTCCCTACGACCTGGGCTGGACCGAGCGCGGCTACAACCCCGAAGACCTCCAGGTCAACGTGATGAACAGCATCTACCCCGGCTTCGACAAGCTGAGCCTGGCCGAGCAGATGCAGGTGCAGGTGTTCGGCAAGCCGATCTGGCGCTATGGCTTCTGGGATCTGCTCTACCGCGTGCTGAGCAACGAGGGCTACCAGTTCATGAAGGACGCCGGCGGCTACGAGGCCAACGTCGCCAACGCCAGCGCCGTGACCCAGCTGCCCGCCACCGAATACAGCGACGCCACCGTGTTCCGCACGCTCAAGGATGGCTTCCAGAGCCTGCCGCTGACCCTGGCCCAGCGCTTCAGCGAACAGGCCGGCGGCCGGGTGCCCGCCGACCAGCGCATCCAGATGAACCGTCGCCTGGCCGCCCTGAGCTACAGCGACGACACCGAGTACCCCTACCGCCTGCACCTGCGCCACACCGAGACCGTCAACGGCAAGACCCACGACCTCGAAGGCGAGGACATCGTCCACGCCCGCCAGGTGATCCTCGCCCTGCCGCGCCGCGCGCTGGAGCTTATCGACTCGCCGCTGTTCGACGACCCGTGGCTCAAGGACAACCTCGGCTCGGTGCTGGTGCAGTCGGCGTTCAAGCTGTTCCTGGCCTATGAGCAACCCTGGTGGCGCAATCTGGGCCTGGTGGCCGGGCGTTCGGTCACCGACCTGCCGATCCGCCAGTGCTACTACATGGGCACGGAGTGCGATCAGGCAGGAGGCGAGAACACCTTCAACTCGCTGCTGATGGCCTCCTACAACGACATCGGCACCGTGCCGTTCTGGAAAGGCCTGGAAGACGGCCCCGAATTCATCGGCTACACCCCGCGCAGCCTCGAAGGGCGCATCGCCAATGACGCGGTGGTGCCGCGCACGCAGTTCCAGATCAGCGACGAGATGGTGCGCATCGCCCAGCGCCAGGTCACCCAGCTGCACGCCCAGGTCGAGCTGCCGGCGCCCTACAGCGCCGTGTACCACGCCTGGGACGCCGACCCCTACGGTGGAGGCTGGCACGAGTGGAAGGCCAACTACCGCCTGGACCTGATCATCCAGAAGATGCGCCACCCGGTTAAGGACCAGCAGGTGTTCATCGTCGGCGAGGCGTATTCCTATGGCCAGGGTTGGGTCGAGGGCGCGCTGACCACCGCCGAGTCCGCCTTGCAGGAGTTCTTCGAACTGCCGCGCCCCAACTGGCTGCCGGCCAGCTACCAGCTGCTACCGACCCCGGCACCGGAAGAAATCGACTACGCCACCCCGCCCATGCCCGGCCACGCGCCGCAGGTGCTCGAAACCATCACCCAGGCCATCTGCGCGGGGGTCAAGCCATGAGCACCTTTACCGTGGCCGACTACCTGCTGACGCGGCTCAAGGAGCTGGGCCTGGACAAGGTATTCCAGGTGCCGGGGGATTACTGCTCCAGGTTCATGAGCGCGCTGGACGCCTTCGATGGCATCGATGCCGTGGGCGAAGTCTACGAAATGGGCGCCGCCTACAGCGCTGACGGCTACGCCCGGGTGCACGGCCTGGGCGCAGTGTCGCTGCAGTACGGGGTGGGCACCTTCAGCGCGGTGAACGCCATCGCCGGCGCCTACGTGGAGCGCAACCCGGTGGTGGTGATCTCCGCCAGCCCCTCGACCAGCGACCGCCTGAAGGCCAATGCCCAGAACGTGCTGTTCCATCACTCCACCGGCAACTTCGAGGCCGACCGCAACGTGCTGGAACAGGTGACCGTGGCTTGCGAGATTCTGTCCGACCCGCACCGCGCGCCGTGGCAGATCGACAACGCGCTGATCGCCGCCCTCACCCACCGCCAGCCCATCTACCTGGAGGCCTACCAGGACATCTGGGGCGCCGAGGTCAGCCGCCCCCACGGCCAGCTGACCCCAGCCCCGCGCCCGTCCAACCCCCAAGCCCTGCAAAGCCTGGTCGAGGCCAGCGTGCAACGCCTGGCCACGGCGCGCCAGCCGCTGGTGCTGCTGGGCGTGGAGATCATCCGCTACGGTTTGCAGGACGCCGTGCAACGCCTGATCGACAGTTGCGGCCTGCCCTTCTCCACCACCCTCGACGCCAAGACCGTGCTCGACGAAAGCCAGGCGCCGTTCATCGGCACCTATGCCGGGCCCGCTTCGCGCCCGGAAACCTCGGCCCGGGTGGATGCCTGCGACTGCATCCTGGCCATCGGCGTGATCTTCACCGATGACTACCTCGACCTGCTCAAGGCCCGCTATGGCGAAATCGTCCAGGTGAACTGCGAGCTGGCCCGCGCCGGCGCCGACTACTACCCCAACGTGCGCCTGCCCGACTATGTCGAGGCGCTGCTCAAGGCCCTGAAGGTGGACACCCACTTCCCCCGCCCGGGCACCGCCCTGGCCGCCTCGCGCCCGCTGCTGGGCAGCGGCGCGGTGCCCAGCGCGCTGAGCTATGCGAGCTTCTTCGACAGCCTGGTGAACTTCGCCCAGGAGCATCGCCTGTGGCAGACCAGCACGCTGATCCTCGGCGAAAGCTCGTCGCTGTACGTGGCCAGCAACATCAACGGCATGCCCCGCGGCAGCTTCATCTCCGATGCCATCTGGGGCTCGCTCGGCCACGAGACCGGCTGCGCCCTGGGCGTGGCGCTGGGCAGTGGCCGGCGCCCGGTGGTGGTGGCCGGCGATGGCGGGTTCATGATGGTCAGCCAGTCGCTGGCGGCGCTGGCGCGCAACAAGGTCAATGCCGTAGTGTTCGTGATGAGCAACCAGGTGTATGCGATCGAGCAGGCCTTCGTCGACCCTGATGCGTTCACGCCCGAGGGTGAGTTCGCGCCGTTCGACACCCTGCCCGCGCTGGACTATACGGCGCTGGCCAGCGGCTATGGCGCGCTGGGGTATCGGGTGGAAACGGTGGACGAGCTGGAACGCTTGCTGCCGCAGTTGCTGATGGTGGTGCAGCGGCCAGTACTGGTGGAGGTAAAGATTGCCGAGAAGGACTTCGCCGAGCAGATCAAGCGGCTGGCCGGGGTAAGTTGATTGCACGGGTGATCGCTTGCCTGCAGCAAACAAAAAGCCGCTTTCGATTGCTCGAAAGCGGCTCTTGCGCTTGCAGCCCTGCTCAACTGTCACCCTGTTCCTTGCTTGCCGGCAACTGCCCGTCGATCATCGCCTTGGCCATCCCGCTGAGGTAGTACGTTGCGCGCATCAGCGTCTGTGCCTCTTTCGGCTGGCTCAACGCCTGGTACGTGAGCGCGGTGATGCAGCCCAGGATGATCGACGTTTCCTGCAGCACCTCGGCCGTCGGCAACCCCGGTATCGCCTGCACCCAGTCGCGTACCGAACGGCGCCGGGTACGGCCGACCAGGCTGACGATTTTCAGTTCGCCGCTGCGCTTTGCTTGTTCGTCCTTGTCCATGACCCCACCCCCTGAAAAAAGAAAGAGCCCGCCGCGTCTCACCGCCCGGGGCCAGCGGGCCAAACCGCGCGATCCCTGCGCGGTGCTCTGCCCAAAGGCCCGGCCAACCCCGGACGGCGAAACACGACGAGCAGGGCGAGACTAAAGGGCCTACCCACTCGCTACAACGGGCCGGCAGGTGGAAAAGCCACCTTTAGGAAAAGGACTACATGAACTACGGAAGAATGGCTGTAGGACCTACAGAATTTGCCTGAGCAACCGCCTGAACAGGCCCATGGCAAAGCACGCGGCTACAAAAATGTGCGCTGCCCTGCTCCGCAACTTCAGGCTACGATGACACCTCGCCCCTCCAGGCCCAGCCACCGCCATGCCCAGAACGAGCAAAGTCACCGACCCGTCCTACGAGCTGATGGACGACCACGAAGGCGCCTCGCTGATCTACCGCCAGCACGGTTTCCCCAGCCCGCTGGTGCGTTGGCACTTCCACAAGGAGTACGAGCTGCACCTGATCGTCGCCAGCGCCGGCAAGGTGTTCATCGGCGACTACATCGGCAACTTCGCCCCCGATACGCTGTTCCTCACCGGCCCCAACCTGCCGCACAACTGGATCAGCCAGGTCGGCCCCGACGAAGTGGTGGGCAAGCGAGACATGCTGGTCAACTTTACCGACGAGGTACTCGAGGATGGCAGCCAGGTGTTCGCCGAGCTCACCCAGCTAGCACCGCTGCTGGCCCGGGCGCGCTATGGCATCGAGTTCCGCGACCCGGCACTGATCAAGGAGAGCCGCCAACTGCTGCAACGCATCGCCGACAGTCGCGGCATCACCCGCCTGGGATACTTTTTTATCCTCATGGAACAGCTCGCCGCCTGCGATGACTACCAACTGCTGTCCACCGTCACCTCTTCGCAGCTGGCCGACGAACACAACGTCGAGCGCATCAACCGGGCGGTGGACTACATCTTCCAGCACTACGCCCAGGACCTGAGCCAGAACGAAGTGGCCGAGCACCTGGGCATGACGCCGACCTACTTCTCACGGTTTTTCAAGCAGGCCGCCGGGCGCGGCTTCGTCGAGTTCGTCAACCGGCTGCGGGTGAGCAAGTCGTGCGAGCTGCTGGCCAAGGGCGAACTGCCGGTGACCGAGGTGTGCTTCGAGTCGGGCTTCAGCAACCTGTCGAACTTCAACCGGCGCTTCCTGCAACTCAAGGGCATGACCCCTTCCGACTACCGCAGCCTGGTGACCCAGCGGCTGACCGAGCAGAACCGCGCCTGAGCCTCGGGGCTGCGTTGCAGCCCATCGCCGGCAAGCCGGCTCCCACCCCGACCGCAGCGCCTTCAAGCCAGCGCCATCCCTGTGGGAGCCGGCTTGCCGGCGATGGGGCGCGCAGCGGCCCTTGTTCAAGCACTGCAAAAAAGTATCAGCCAAGGTGCAGGCGAGGCTTTGTCGGCATCGCCGTGCACGGGTGTAATCAGCGCCGAGCGATACAAAAACAATAAGGGAGTTCACTGATGAACGACTCGATCAAGGCCTGCCTGGCCGCCGCCTGCCTCGGCCTGCCGCTGCATGCCCAGGCCGCCGACACCCTGACCATCGCCACGGTCAACAACAACGACATGATCCGCATGCAGCGCCTGGCCAAGGTGTTCGAGCAGCAGCACCCGGACATCCAGCTCAAGTGGGTGGTGCTTGAAGAGAACGTGCTGCGCCAGCGCCTGACCACCGATATCGCCACCCAGGGCGGCCAGTTCGACGTGCTGACCATCGGCATGTACGAAGCCGCGCTGTGGGGTGCCAAGGGCTGGCTGGCGCCGATGACCGACCTGCCCGCCGACTACAACCTCGACGATGTGTTCCCCTCGGTACGCAACGGCCTGTCGGCCAATGGCACGCTGTACGCCCTGCCCTTCTACGCCGAAGCCTCGATCACCTACTACCGCAAGGACCTGTTCGAGCAAGCCGGGCTGAGCATGCCCGCGCAACCCACCTGGACCCAGCTCGGCGAGTTCGCCGCCAAGCTCAACCACCCCGATCAGGGTCAGTACGGCATCTGCCTGCGCGGCAAGGCCGGCTGGGGCGAGAACATGGCGCTGATCGGCACCGTGGCCAATGCCTTCGGCGCACGCTGGTTCGATGAGCAATGGAAACCCGAGTTCAGCGGCAGCGAATGGAAGAACGCGCTGAATTTCTATGTGAACACCCTCAAGCAATACGGCCCGCCCGGCGCCTCCAGCAACGGTTTCAACGAAAACCTCGCGCTTTTCAACAGCGGCAAGTGCGCGATGTGGGTCGACGCCAGCGTCGCCGGCTCGTTCGTCACCGACAAGACCCAGAGCAAGGTCGCCGACCAGGTCGGCTTCACCTTTGCGCCCAAGGAAGTCACCGACAAGGGCGCCACCTGGTTGTATTCGTGGGCGCTGGCGATCCCCACCAGTTCCAAATCCAAGGACGCGGCCAGGACGTTCGCCACCTGGGCCACTTCCGAGGCCTACGGCAAGCTGGTGGCCGAGAAAGAAGGCGTGGCCAACGTGCCGCCCGGCACCCGCGCCTCGACCTACAACGACGCATACCTGGCCGCCGCGCCATTCGCCAAGGTCACCCTCGAATCACTCAAGCGCGTCGACCCCAACCACCCCACCCTCAAGCCCGTGCCCTACGTCGGTATCCAGCTGGTGACCATCCCCGAGTTCCAGGCCATCGGCACCCAGGTCGGCAAGCTGTTCGCCGCAGCCCTCACCGGGCAGATGAAAGTGGACCAGGTGCTGGCCTCGGCCCAGCAATCCACCGAACGCGAGATGAAGCGCGCCGGTTACCCCAAGTAACCCGCCGCGCCCCCCGACCGCGCCGAACCCCGGCGCGGTGACCGCCCCTTTTTGCTGCACACGGAGTCGCCATGAACACATCGGCCCTCGACACCCCGAGCCTCGCCACCGCGCGCCCCGGCAAACGCCGCGTCGGCCCCGGCTGGTTCCTGGTCAGCCCTTCTGTGGCGCTGCTGCTGTTGTGGATGATCGTGCCCCTGGGCATGACCCTGTATTTCTCGCTGATCCGCTACAACCTGCTGTACCCCGGCGAAAACCAGTTCGTGGGCCTGGAGAACTTCGCCTTCTTCGTCACCGACGCCGGCTTCATGCCCGGCGCCCTCAACACCCTGACCCTTGTCGGCAGCGTGCTGGCGATCAGCGTGGTGCTCGGCGTGCTGATTGCCGCGCTGCTGGAGGCCGGCGAGTTCTGGGGCCGCGGCGTGGTGCGGGTGCTGCTGATCTCGCCGTTCTTCATCATGCCCACGGTCAGCGCGCTGCTGTGGAAGAACCTGATCTTCCACCCGGTGTCGGGCATCCTCGCCGCCGTGTGGCGCCTGTTCGGCACGCAACCGGTGGACTGGCTGGCGCACTACCCGCTGCTGTCGATCATCCTGATCGTCTCCTGGCAGTGGCTGCCGTTCGCCATCCTGATCCTGATGACCGCCATGCAGTCGCTGGACCAGGAGCAGAAGGAAGCCGCGCGCCTTGATGGCGCAGGCCCCTTGGCGATCTTCTGGCACCTGACCCTGCCGCACCTGGCGCGGCCCATCGCCGTGGTGGTGATGATCGAGACCATCTTCCTGCTGTCGGTGTTCGCCGAGATCTTCACCACCACCAGCGGCGGCCCCGGATACGAGTCCACCAACCTCGCCTACCTGATCTACAACCAGGCGCTGCTGCAGTTCGACGTCGGCATGGCCTCGGCCGGTGGCCTGATCGCCGTGCTGATCGCCAATATCGCCGCCATCGTGCTGGTCCGCATGATCGGCAAGAACCTCACCGCGCGCAGCTGAGGAGCCCGCCATGCTGACACTCAAGCAAACCCGCACCCTGAAGAACGCCCTGCTCGGCCTGCTGTGCTGGGCCATCGCCCTGGTGATCTTCTTCCCGATTTTCTGGATGCTGCTGACCAGCTTCAAGACCGAGCTGGACGCCTTCGCCACGCCGCCGCAGTTCATCTTCGCGCCGACGCTGGAGAACTACCTGCACATCAACGAGCGCAGCGACTACTTCGCCTACGCCTGGAACTCGGTACTGATTTCCTTCTCGGCGACCCTTCTGTGCATGCTTATCGCCGTGCCGGCCGCCTACTCCATGGCCTTCTTCGAAACCCGCCACACCAAGCGCACGCTGCTGTGGATGCTGTCGACCAAGATGCTGCCGCCGGTGGGCGTGCTGATGCCGATCTACCTGCTGGCCAAGCAGTTTGGCCTGCTCGATTCGCGCCTGGCGCTGGTCATCGTCTACACCCTGATCAACCTGCCGATCGTGGTGTGGATGGTGTACACCTACTTCAAGGACATCCCCGTGGACATCCTCGAAGCGGCGCGCCTGGATGGTGCCGGCACCTGGCAGGAGATCGTCCGCGTGCTGCTGCCGATCGCCCGCGGCGGACTGGCCTCGACCCTGCTGCTGTCGTTGATCCTGTGCTGGAACGAGGCGTTCTGGTCGCTCAACCTGACCTCGTCCGCCGCCGCCCCGCTGACCGCGCTGGTGGCCTCCTACTCGAGCCCCGAAGGGCTGTTCTGGGCCAAGCTCTCGGCCGTCTCGACCCTGGCCTGCGCGCCGATCCTGATCTTTGGCTGGATCAGCCAGAAGCAGCTGGTGCGCGGGCTCTCCTTCGGTGCCGTGAAATGACCTGGCTTCGCAATTCCCTTGTGGGAGCTGGCTTGCCAGCGATGGGCCGCAAAGCGGCCCCTTTGCAAGCCAGTGCTCCCCACAAAACCCTCATTCAATCAACCGGCCACCACAGAGGTGACTAGCCATGGCTGACCTGAAAATCCGCAACCTGCACAAAGGCTTCGATGGCCACGCCATCATCAAGGGCATCGACCTGGACGTGCGCGACCGCGAGTTCGTGGTGTTCGTCGGCCCCTCCGGCTGCGGCAAGTCCACCCTGCTGCGCCTGATCGCCGGCCTCGAGGAGGTCAGCAGCGGCAGCATCACCCTCGACGGCGCCGACATCACCGACACCGCCCCGGCCAAGCGCGACCTGGCCATGGTGTTCCAGACCTACGCCCTGTACCCGCACATGACCGTGCGCAAGAACCTGTCGTTCGCCCTGGACCTGGCCGGCGTCGCCAAGCACGAGGTCACCGCCAAGGTCGACAACGCCGCGCGCATCCTCGAGCTGCAACCGCTGCTCGAACGCAAGCCGCGCCAGCTGTCCGGCGGTCAGCGCCAACGGGTGGCGATCGGCCGCGCCATCGTGCGCAACCCGAAGATCTTCCTGTTCGACGAGCCGCTGTCCAACCTCGACGCCGCCCTGCGCGTGCAGATGCGCCTGGAGCTGGCGCGCCTGCACCAGGAGCTGGCCGCGACGATGATCTACGTGACCCACGACCAGGTCGAAGCCATGACCCTGGCCGACAAGGTGGTGGTACTCAACGGCGGGCGCGTCGAGCAAGTGGGCTCGCCGCTGGAGCTGTACCACCATCCGGCCAACCTGTTCGTCGCAGGGTTTCTCGGCACGCCGAAGATGGGCTTCCTGCGTGGGCACCTGAGCCGTAACCAGGGCAACCAGTGCGAGGTAGCCCTCGAATGTGGTGCGCGCATCGCCCTGCCGCTGTGCGCGGGCGAGCTGCATACCGGCAGCCAGGTGACCCTGGGGATCAGGCCCGAGCACCTGAGCATCAGCCCGGTGTGCCAGGGCACGCCGGGGTCGCTGCAGGTGACGGCCGATGTCAGCGAGCGGCTGGGCAGCGACAGCTACTGCCATGTGCGCGCCGCGTCCGGCGAGATGCTCACCGTGCGCGTGCGCGGGGACTTCGCGCCGACCTTCGGCGAGGCCCTGGAGCTGACCTTCGACCCCACCCACTGCCACCTGTTCGACAGCAACGGCCAAGCCCTCGACAAGCGCCTGCAGCAGGCGGCCTAAGGACCTTCAGGATGAAACTCAACCAACACAACCTCCCCCGCCTGGCGGTCGCCCGCCCCAGCTACGACCCAAGCCAATTGCGCCAGGGCATCGTGCACATCGGCGTCGGCGGCTTCCACCGCGCCCACCAGGCCGCCTACACCGACGCCCTGATGAACCTGGGCGAAGGCCTCGACTGGGCCATCTGCGGCGCCGGCCTGCGCCACGAAGACCGCGCCATGCGCGATGCCCTGGCCGCGCAAGACCACCTCTACACCCTGTTCGAACTGGGCGACCAACCCGACACCCAGGTCCGCGTGATCGCCGCGATCAACGGCATGCTGCTGGCCGAGGACGGCGCCGAAGCGCTGCTGGCCAAACTGGCCGAACCCAACATCCGCATCGTCTCGCTGACCATCACCGAAGGCGGCTACTGCATCGACGACAGCACCGGCGAATTCCGCGCCGACCTGCCGCAGATCCAGCACGACCTGGCCAACCCACAAGCCCCACAGAGCGTGTTCGGCTTCCTCTGCGAAGCCCTGCGCCGCCGCCGCGAGGCCGGCAGCGGGCCGTTCACGGTGATGTCCTGCGACAACCTCCCGCACAACGGCGACGTCGCCCGCAAGGCCCTGCTGGCCTTCGCCCACCTGCAGAACCACGACCTGGCCCGCTGGATCGACGGCCACGTCAGCTTCCCCAATGCCATGGTCGACCGCATCACCCCGATGACCAGCCCCGCCCACCGCCAGCAGCTGCTCGAGCGCCACGGCGTCGACGATGCCTGGCCGGTGGTGTGCGAGCCGTTTTTGCAATGGGTGGTGGAAGACAAGTTCGTCGCCGGCCGCCCTGCCTGGGAGCAGGTCGGCGTGCAGTTCACCGACGACGTCACGCCCTATGAAGAAATGAAGATCAAGCTGCTCAACGGCAGCCACCTGGCCCTCACCTACCTGGGCTTTCTAAAAGGCTACCGCTTCGTCCACGAAGCCCTCGCCGACCCGCTGCTGCAGCGCTACATGCGCACCTTCATGGACCAGGACGTCACCCCGCAACTGGCCCCGGTACCGGGCATCGACCTGACGCGCTACAAGCACAGCCTCACCGAGCGCTTCGCCAACCGCGCCATCGCCGACCAGCTGGAGCGCGTGTGCTCCGACGGCTCGTCGAAATTCCCCAAGTTCATCGTGCCCACCGCCAACCGCCTGATCGCCGACGGCAAGCCCCTGGAGCGCGTGGCCCTGGTGGTAGCCGCCTGGGCCCTGTACCTGCGCGGCGAGGACGAACGGGGCACGCGCTACAGCATCCCCGACCCCCGCGCCGCCGACTGCCAGGCCCGGGTGGCGCAGCGCGACGGCCTGGCCGCCCGGGTGCTCGGCGACGAGGCGATCTTCGGCACGGCGATCCCCGCCTCCAAAGCCTTCGTCAGCGCCTTCGAGCGCCTGTACGACAGCTTGCGCGAAGTCGGCGTGAGTGAAACCCTGCGCCAGGTCCTCGGCGACTGACACGGAGGCTTTCGAAATGGACGGACTGTTCCTCGGCATCGACTGCGGCACCCAGGGCACCAAAGCCCTGGTGCTGGACGCCGGCAGCGGCCAGGTGCTGGGCCTGGGCAGCGCCGCCCATGCACCGCCCCAAGGTCGCGATGGCCGGCGCGAACAGGACCCGGCCGACTGGCTGCAAGCCCTGCGCACGGCGGTGTCCGCAGCGTTGCGCGATGCCGGCGTGGATGGCCAGGCCATTCGCGCATTGGCGGTGTCCGGCCAGCAACACGGCCTGGTGCTGCTCGACGCCCAAGGCCAGGTTCTGCGCCCGGCCAAGCTCTGGTGCGACACCGAAAGCGCGCCTGAGAACGCGGAGTTGCTCGATGCCCTCAGCGGCGCCCAGGGCTCGCTTGAACGCCTCGGGCTGGTGATCGCGCCGGGCTATACCCTGTCCAAGCTGCTGTGGACCCAGCGCCAACATCCCGAACTGTTCGCCCGCCTCGCCCATATCCTGCTGCCCCACGACTACCTGAATTACTGGCTGAGCGGTCGCGTCTGCACTGAGCCCGGCGATGCCTCCGGCACCGGCTACTACGATGTGCGCCGCAGGACCTGGGCGCCTGATGTCCTTCAGCACATCGAGCCCGGCGAGCGTCTTTTGGCTGCGCTGCCTGAGCTGGTCGAATCCGGCGATTGCATCGGCACCCTGCGCGCACAGGCCGCCACTGCCCTCGGCCTGAGCCCACAGACTTTGGTAGCCACTGGCGGCGGCGACAACATGCTCGGCGCCATCGGCACCGGCAATATCGCCCCCGGCATGATCACCCTGAGCCTCGGCACCTCCGGCACCCTGGCCGCCCATGCCGACCAGCCCCACGTCAGCGCCCAGGGCGAAGTGGCGACCTTCTGCGCCTCCAGCGGCGGCTGGCTGCCGTTGATCTGCACCATGAATCTCACCAGCGCCTGCGCCCTGGTCCGCGACCTGCTGGAACTCGACCTCAACCGCTTCACTGAGCTCGCCGCCCAAGCCCCGATCGGCGCCGACGGCCTGCTGATGCTGCCCTTCTTCGACGGCGAACGCGTGCCCGCGTTGCCCGAAGCCAGCGCCAGCCTGCACGGCATGACCAGCGCCAACCTGACCCGCGCCAACCTCTGCCGCGCCGTGCTCGAAGGCACCTGCTTCAGCCTGCGTTACGGCCTCGACCTACTGCGCGCCAGCGGCCTGCCAGGCAGCGAAATCCGCCTGGTCGGCGGCGCGGCGAAAAGCCCGTTGTGGCGGCAGGTGCTGGCCGACCTGCTCGGCCTGCCGGTGGTATGCCCCCAACAGACCGAAGCCGCCGCCCTGGGCGCCGCGATCCAAGCCGCCTGGAGCCTCAGCCGCCAGCTGGGCCAGGGCGACAGCCTCGAAACCCTATGCCACCGCTGCGTCGCCCTCGACGAAAGCACCCGCACCCTGCCCCGCCCGGCGCAACAGGCCGAGTACGAGGTCGCCTATCAACGCTACCGGGATCAACTGCCTGCGCACTGAGCACAGGTATCCTGCCCTTATCTATCGTTCTGGAGAACTGCATGTACCTGGTGTGTGGCGAGGCCCTGTTCGATGTCTTCAGCCTGGAAAACAGCACCCGCAGCAGCGAGCTGGGGTTTACCGCAATTGCCGGCGGGTCGCCGTTCAACGTCGCCGTCGGCCTGCGCCGGTTGGGCGCGGAATCGGCGTTGTTTGGCGGGTTGTCCAGCGACTACCTCGGCGCCCGGCTGCGCCGGGCGCTGGAAGAGGAACGGGTGGACTGCCGCTATGTGGTAACCAGCGATGCGCCGACCACCCTGGCCATGGTCGGGCTGGATGCCAATGGCTCGGCGCAGTATCAGTTTCGCGGTGAAGGGTGTGCGGATCGGCAGGTGATGCTGGAGCATCTGCCGGTGCTGGATGAGCGTGTGCGGGGGTTGCATGTGGGCTCGTATACCCTGGTGGTGGAGCCCGTGGCCGATACGCTGATGGCGCTGGTGGAGCGCGAACGGGACCGGCGCTTGATCAGCCTTGATCCGAATGTGCGGCTTAATCCGCAGCCGGATGTGGCGCTGTGGCGACGGCAGGTGGAGGCGTTTGCCGGGCATGCGCATGTGATCAAGGCCAGTGAGGAAGACATCGGCATCCTCTATCCAGGTCGAGAGACGCGTGACGTGGCCCGAGGCTGGTTGAACGAACGGTGCCGACTCGTTTTCATCACCCATGGAGCAGACGGAGCCAGCGTGCATTGCGCACATGGTTCATGGCAGCGCCCAGCGGATACCTCATTGCCAGTATGCGACACCGTGGGTGCTGGTGATACCTTCCAAGCCGCGGTCCTCGCCTGCCTGGCCAGGCTCGGCGCGGACAGCCCCACAGGCGTGGCGCTGCTGGGACCCGACACCCTCGACGCGATACTTCACTATGCGATGCGTGCTGCGGTGATCACCTGCTCCCGGGTCGGACCGGAACTGCCCTTCGATCATGAGCTTGCTCCGATACTCTGAACGAAGGTAGATCGAACTTGCGAGCCGTCATTACCTGCCTACTCGACAGGCCAGGCAACCACCGGGCAAGGCTGAAGGAACATCCACTCCTCCCAGCCTTCCACAACGAAGCAGAACGAAAGACACGCTGCCGACTACCGCTTGGAGGCCCCAAGCGCGTGCACAAGATCCTCGACCAACTCGGCGGCACCAACAAGAAGACCGGCCTCTGCTGGAGGAATTCGGGCGATCAAGCGCGCATCACCCAAACGCAAAGCTCAGCAAACTTAGAAGCAGCACGATAAAAATCCACACATACCCCAAGATCGCTGAAAGCACTGATAAAGGTTGTTCCTCCACCTTCGTCACGCTCCATAAGCGTGGAGATAATTTGTCAAGCCGCACGCTGACATAAGCGATGGCATAAGCCAGCAAATACCCCCACAACCAGATCGACGTCAAAATACTGGTGAAGAAAAAAATCCCCTCAGGGAATGCATAAACGATTTCGGTTTCCAACGGTGGATCCATTACAAAGCGCCCGTCGCCTATAGGTTTGACGGCGCTGAAATCGAAGTCTTTTACAACCTGCATCAGCGTCGTCAAATGGCTGGGAACGATCCACACCTGCAAGGACTCGGTGAGAGACATGACCGTGGATCGATTCATCAGCAGTTTGGCTGCCGACAAGCCAAGATAGTAAAGGCCTACCGAACCTAGGATATCCAGTACAAGTCCCCAAGCAAAAATTCTCTTCCCCTTCGACAGCACTGCTCTATAGATCTTTCGACTTAAGCTAATAGATAGGAAGTCTACAATCAGCACCGCCACATAGATGCCAAGCGCATACCATCGCAATGAATTGAGCTCAACGATATTCAGGAACCACTCCCGAAATTGCGGATACAGCAAACAAAAAACGGCTATAAACGTGGCTGCCCAGAGGTTGGTCAGCAGCACACTGACGCCCGCCGCCCGCCAAGAAATAAGCTTCTGCCCAAACACCCTATTGTTGACGTGGACCCACAGCGCAATCACCTTGCGCGCACCGCTAGAAAATTTGAAGCTGACGATTCCGTCGCTGATCGCTTTAAGCTTGTCCTTGCGCAAAACTTTTTCGTGAAGCTCGAAAAACTTGAAAATCGCTAGAAGCCCACCAAACGCTACACCTGCGGCAGCCAGGATTCCTTGTAAATAGTCGACCACTCCGTTACCTCTGATATCTGTCGTACGTAGATCAAATTGCTCGCTGTAGTCATTGCCGAGCATTGCGATGTTACATGGCTGAAAGGCCACAGTCGCTACCACTCTCCCCATTTGGTGAGACCGAGAACGAGACGGTGATCCGTATGTGCCTGGTCTCTACAGCTCAGGAAAAATGACCAAACAGGGTGGAAGCCTCATGTGTGGGTCGGATTCAGTGTGAGCATCCCGGATGATTCGGACCGAATTGTTGGTAGACAACTGGGCCGTGTCGCAAAATAACACTACCTAGGCCAGGCAGCATCACCTTAGTCACTCACTTAACCCGCAGCTCAATCCTCAACCCAGGTTTGCATTCAGGGTGGTCGAAATCAGTCTCTGCCGCTGGCGGTTGAAAATAATTTAACCGTCAAAGGTTATGAGCTGCGCCCTCTGTAGACAAGAGTGCCTACGAAAACAACGACAAGGCGTACACCAGGCGCTTTCCAAATATCCGCCGTTTGCGGAACGCTTTGTTTACGCACCTTAGCGCAACAGGCCTTTGGCCATTAGCACAAGCGTGCTAATCGACCCTTCTCCCCCACGCCTCGTATAGTCCATCTTGGATTACAAAATTGGGAACGGACTCCATGGGCCACAAACTTCCACCCCTCTACCAACGGCTGGCCATCCTGGCCCTCACCTGCAGCACCCCGGCCCTGGCCGCACCCGCCTCGGGCGACTACTGGATCATCTACGGCAAAGGCGAACGCCTGCACAACGAGGTCTACGTCGCCGATGCCGCCGGCATCCTGCAAAAGCCCGGTGGCGTGCAATCTGCCCAGGTCATGCAGCTGTTTGAAGACCCGGCCTTCCCGACCCTCGCCGCCTACGAGGTTCAGGTCAAATGCAAACAGCGCCAGATCCGTCTGGACAGCGCCCGGGCGATACGCCGCTTCGACGGTGCCGTGAGGGATGTGAAAACCAACGCCAAAGACTGGGTCGCACCAAAGGACTACTGGTTGCAGCGCACCTTCGCCTTCGTCTGCGCCCCCGATAACCGCGCGCGCAACCAGATGCTGTCGATCGGCAAGATGCCGGCGGCGAAGATGGTCGCCACCATCCAGGCCATGTTCATCCAGTTGATTGGCGTGCAGGCCAACAGCCAGGCGGTGCAGGAGCTGGACGACATGCTGGCGAACACCCCACGATGAGCATGCGCCCTCTGCTGGTCCTTGGCCTGTTGCTGCCTGCGCTGGCCGGCTGCATCCCGACCCTGCCGGAGCTGATGGCGGGCAACCAATGGCAAGGCCGCGACGCCAAGCAGGCCATCGACTTCTTCGGCCCGCCCATGCGCATGGAGCCGTTGCCCGGCGGCGCTGGGGTGCAGTTGGGCTGGTACCGCGATACCACCTACGTGCAAAAGGAGGTGGTCGGCAGCACCGCCGAGATGCAAGGCAACGTGATGGTCCATACCAATTACTGGGACGACGTGACCCACCCTGGCGGCTGCACGATCCTGATGTCGGTGAACAAGGCGCGGCAGATCAACGACTTTTCCACCAAGGGCCGCTGTAACGGTGTGGACCTGGCGCCATAACGGGAGCCGAAACGTGACAGCAGAGCCGTGGTGCTGACTGGTAGGAGCAGGCCTGTAGAAACGGGCTCGTTGGGATGCACAACGCTACTACGCAGCATTGTTGGACAGGCTAGAGAAGCGGATTAGCCGAAGACGGCTTGCTGCCAATGATCCTCTGAAACGATGGCTATTGCTGCTCCGGCTTCACGAAGTTCTACAGCCTTGAGAATTTTCGTTCCATATGACGCATGGCGCCACTGCTCGTTGCCTATGCTGCCAACGATTAGATAGTCCACCTTCTTGCTAACCGCACCGCCAAGAATTCCGCCTCGATCAGTAACTAGCTGCTGGCAGTCCTTGCGCGGGCCGAAGGCCATGATCCCTGTGAAAACGAAGTTTTTGCCTTCAAAGCAGAGCGAGGGCGGAGGCGCGCAGAAAGGTAGATCAGTCGGCCGCGAGACGACTGGGGAAGAAGTAGCGGACGAGATCACTTGAGGGGAAACTCCACCGAGCCTCTTGAGCATACCCAGCAGGTCAGCAGACTCCTCTGCATCAAGCTTGCCGTCAGCCAGCATGTTGCTCAATCGACGGTAGAGAAGGTTTATCACCGGGTCGTCGATATGAGCTAGGTTTCGCTCGATCCAGTCTTTGAGAAATACCGCCTCTTCCTGAGTGACCACATTATCAGCCACGAGCCCGGCCGCTAGGCCGGCCAACGCGTCGGCACTGCGCCTGTCGATTCTTTCGGCGTTGAAGTATCGGCTTGCTGCAAACTCGTTGTGAAGATCTGTCATTGATAGGGCTCCATGCTCATTCGGCAGAAGGCACAACGCTACTACGGTACGCCCCTGGCCGCGTACTGGCTTTCCATCCAGCTCAGACGGTTGGTCTCGCTGGTCGACGCGATCACGTTGCTGATCGCGCTATCGAGCGGGAGCCCCAGCAAAGGCGCGTTAGTCCTCCAAAAAACTCTCCAAGCGGTGCGCTAGCGCCGCGCGGTCCTTGAATTCACACTCCAAACAATATGGGTGCACCAGCCAAGTGCAGCCAGCCGAGCGGCATTTTCTATGTCACGCTCACGGTTGCGGGCGATCTTAGAATGCCAGTACTCTGTATTGGTTTTCGGCTCACCAGGTCCTCTTGGACAATCATGTCCATGCCAAAAGCAGCCATGGACGAATATTACTTTGCGATGTCTAATGAACACTAGATCAGGCTTTCCAGGGAGGTCTCGCCGATGCAGCCTAAAGCGACAGCCGAGAGCGTATATGATCCGCTTCACTACGAGCTCGGGGGAAGTGTCCTTCGCCTTGACTACTCTCATAATTTCCGCGCACCCCATACACCCTCCCTATATGCACCAATAATTTTCCCGCCCCCTTTACTTAGGCAATAAACTTACCATTTATAATTTTAGATAATTGAAATCAATTTGAGACACACTGTTATGCTAGATGGCGATGCGGAAATAGTCGAAAAATTTAGTTTTTGCGAGTTTTTCGCAGGCGGAGGCATGGCCAGAGCCGGTCTTGGCAATGGATGGAAGTGCTTGTTCGCCAATGACATGGATCGCATAAAGATTTCAACCTATATAAATAACTGGAATTGCAATCACTTCGATAAACGCAATATAAAAGAAGTGAAAACAGCAGACCTGAAGGGTTTTTGCGATTTAGCTTGGGCGTCGTTTCCATGCCAAGACTTGTCTGTCGCCGGCAATGGTTTAGGGATAGGGGCGTCCAGTTCTGATGAGTTCACAAGATCAGGCGCCCTTTGGCCATTTCTTGACCTGATTAACACGTTGCGCCAGGAGGGGCGGCAGCCGCCGCTACTTGTTCTAGAAAATGTAGTGGGACTGCTTACTCTAGAGCAAGGTCGTGATTTTACCGCGATTTGCACCAGGCTCGGAGAAATCGGGTATCGCTATGGTGCAGTTATTATTGATGCTAAGCACTTTCTCCCACAATCTCGACCACGAGTATTCATTATCGCCATACAGCGTGATATTGATATACCATCGGAACTATCTCATGGGATGGCGACTGCATCTTGGCATACCCCGACACTGCTTCGTGCGTATAAATCACTCCCCCTCCAGTCTCATGCAGACTGGATTTGGTGGGACCTAGGATTCACGCCCACACTAGAAGAAGATGCCCTTACGAATATTATTCAGCTCGAAGGAGTTGAGTGGCACCCCCCCGAAGAAACAAACCGCATTATCAACATGATGGCGCCTACCCATCTGGCTCGACTTGAGAACGCAAAGTCTTCAGAAACTGTTGCGATTGGCAGCTTATATTTTCGTATGCGTCGAGAGGGAGGTGTCAACAAGCAGCGCGCGGAGATAACGTTCTCCCCTGTGCTGGGATGTCTAAGAACGCCAAGAGGGGGGGCGTCCCGCCCAAGAATTATTGTGGTAGGGAACGGTCAGGTCAGAACTCGCCTTCTTTCCGTTCATGAAGCGGCAGCGTTAATGGGCCTAGAAAGCACCTATATCTTGCCTGAAATATATCAACATGCCTTTAAAGTTATAGGGGATGGGGTTGCGGTTCCCGCCGTGCGTTTCCTTGCTGATCGCCTGCTTGAACCGCTAGCCATGGCTGCTCGGAAAAAAACCGCTGTTCATAGCGAAAAGGTCTGCACCGCATGACTTGGAGTCCGCCAAAAACTTTTGCCGACTGGGAAGAACGGTTGGTCCGGCATTTTCTAGCGATAGGTCCGGACGGAGATGCCAGCGATATTCGCTCATTTGAAGTCACACCGAATACGCTTGCCCAAGCATGCGGGGCGGACAGCGACGAGGAGGCCACCGTCGAGGAAGCCTTCCGAAGTTTCATGGCTCATATGCCGAACCTATCTCATCGGCTAAATATCGGCATGTCAAAAGCGGCGACCCGCGAATGGCCTAACTTCTTTATCTACTTGCTCATGACGCTGCTCATCGACAGTCAGTTGGAAGGACACGAGGGGGACAACGAATTTCGTAGAAAACTGCGCAAATGGCTCGGCACAGAGCAAGGCTTCCAGCAGTTGCCCGGCGTCAACCTGATGTGGGAGGCGCTGGTACGCTGGCTTGATCTGCGAGTCAACGAAGGGCAGCACTTCAGACGGCTGATCCTGCCTGAGATCCCCAAAAATTGGAGCCACATCGGTTATACCCTGCGCCTGACCTTTCCTAACAAGACAGACCTGCGCCTGATGGAAGACTTTCTCGCCAAATGTCCGCAGGCCTACGACACCCCCCAACTGATAGTCAGGAAATTTCCAGTCGTGCTGCTCGACGACAAGGCTTCCGAAGCGCTGAAACTGGCCTTTACAGAGTTTCGCGATGCCTATGATCTGGGGCGACGCGCACTGGCGGATCTGCGTTTCTGGCGTCTGCTCCAGCGCGCATACGCGCACATGGGTCGGTCCGCACGGCACAGCGTGATAGTTGACATGATGTTTGACGTTGACGGTAGCCGCGGCTATTTCTCACATACAGAGCAGGCGCTTGAGGCGGAACTTCATCCCAACCTGTTGATGGCGCTGAACAGCGTGTCAGCGCATGCCAGCTTGAATTTGGGCAGAGCTGTGCAGTCCGGCCTCCTGTTCTTCCGGCAGGTCGGCGTCGGCCGCTGGCGCGCGGAGGCCCGCCCCTGCACTGCTCCGCAAGGCCTGCATGTAGCGCTGACGCGTCGGCATGAGAAATGCGTTGGCGATCGATTGGGCAGACTCGTAAAGGAAGGCGAATGGCTTCTGACGAGTGAGTCCCGCAGCTACCACAACGTGTACGAGACCCTACGTCTCACGAATTTACTTCCTCAATCCTCCGATGAGCCAATCGTTCGCCCGCGCCTGTCCAGCGGAGTGCGCATGCCTTATGGATGGTTAGGGCGACCGGCATTTTTGCCCCTCATTGAATCCGATGCGACGGATTACGTGATCCGTCCGGTGGTAGCGAGTGCTGGGGACTGCCCAATCACGATGGAGGGCGGGCAACTGATTGCATCCGCACCAGTCGAAGGGGCCTTTGTCATCGAACCGGTGCGTGAGTTTCGCGAAAAAGTTGCGCCTTGGAGGAGTCATGTACAGCTCTTTCAGGATGCGCTGCCTCATTCTGATCTGGGCTCGAGTGCACGATACCGGCTGGAGCGACTCTATGACTGGTCGCGCGTGTCGCCTGCCCTCGTCAATTTCGAAGGACAAGACGCCTTGGCTTGGGAGACTGGCCACTCCGACGGTGAGCACTTGCTCGAAGCGCTTTACGCCAGCGGGGTGAGCGGGTGGGAGGAAGCGGAGCTTGTCGCGCTTCTAGCTCGCACCAATGTTAGCCCATGGCTCCTGCTTCGCTGCCTTCAGGACGGAGGGATCATCGAACCGCGCCTGCGTAGCGGCTGGAAAGGTCGCGCCTGGACGCTGGCCGAGCCTAAGCTAGTTCGCATATCACGCCCCGGACAGGATCTCATAGTGGTCGAAGGGGGGATCTGCGCCCAGCTCGCGAAGGAATTTCAGCAGGCCGTCATCGGGCTAGGCGGTCAGTGTTTCAGACGGCTCGGCGTGGGCCCCTGGTCGCCTCCCTTGATCGGAGCGAAAGTCGCGGCTATGGAGGATCTGGCGAAAAAACTAGGTTGGCCGCTCGTGATGCTGCCGCCGATGCCCGACGCAGTACCATTGGCGTTTGCCGGAACTGAGCGTATGACCGACCTGCATGAGGTCGCTTCGACGTGGGACTGGGTCCATGGGAGATTCAAGGAAGGCTCTGCTCGCGAAGATACCGTCACGCTGACGCGTCGCGTTCACCCTGGTGGTCGGGATCATGACCTGTATTGCCTGACCAGCCGAAAGGGCACAACGACCTGGCTATCGCGCACTGCCGCCATTGCCGCCGCGCACTCTATGACCCGCTCACCTCTATTCGAGCAACGCGGTGACGGGCTGCTGGTGAGCATTACCCGCGACTGCGGCCTTCCCGACGCGCTGGCAGCCGGACTCAGACGCCGACTGCTTAGGACTGCAGGCCCAATAGGGGATGAATACATCTATCCGGTCACCCCGCAAACCCTAAAATGGCTAGGTTCGCTACTGTCAGGATGCTTGGTCGGGCAGGCCCAGACAAACGAACGATCCATCAGCTGCCTTGTTTCTGAGACCCGCCGTTCCGGTGGACAACAACGACTGCAATGGCGAAATGGACAATTGACGCTTACACGTCATGACTAAGGAGCAATAGGGCTATGGCAGCAGTCACCCCATGGTATGCAGGCCGATGCGTCAGACGAAACAACATGATCGTCCATATCGAGGTCGTGGTGCATAAGACGGATGCTGGTTGGGAGCCGCTAGACAATCCGCGCAGATTGTTCCCAAAAATGGGGGAGGTCGAGATGCGTAGCCTCGATTCCATGCCCCTTCGCCAAGGTGAATGGGCGGCTTTTCAGGTGGTGCCAAGCGATCGTAGGGGCCAATGGAGAGCAGCAAGCCCCCGCCGCCTCTATGCCTATCAGGACCTATCTCAGGCCCAATCGCTTGAGGAGGTGCGCCGAATCCTAACGATAGAGGGGCTGCCTGCGAACAATGTACCTGGAATATGGATGGTTCGTACACCTGACGAACAGGTCATCCAGGTGGAGCTAGTTCGGTCGAGTGAAAGCACACTGGTGCTTTCCAAAAACACGATACTACCGGCATACGGCTTTGATGTGGATGCCGTCGAGTCGATACCAACCGGGACAGCCGAGGAGATACGCTACGAACTGGAGCCAGATACGCCCCCCTGCCACACCTATGACTGGACGCCGGAGAAGGGTTACATAGAGCGTGTTGCCCGCTGGATTTCTGGAGCCAACTCCCCGCAAATGACTCAGGTTGCGACGTGGCTGCAGCAGCATGCTGATGAGAAAACTGGCCATGTGGCGGCTAACCCAAGTGACGCGCTGGCTTTTCAGCATGCACTCCGCTCCGGTGAGCTTGCAAAGCGACTAGCAACTGACCAGACCATGCTGCGTAACCTCGCCAACGCCTTGGCATCCGACTCGAAAATCGCTGGCCTTATCGAACGAGAGATGAAGGCCATCGCTGAGGAGGAGCGCAAAACCATCCGAGCACAGCTCGAAACGCAGCTCACTGAGGAAGGTAAAAGCCGGAGAAAGCTTCGCACCGCAGAGATCGACACCGAGCTAAAGGCATATGAAGCAAGCCAGCTGGCTGAGGTGGCACAGCGGTTGGAGCGCGGGCGGAGGGAGGGGGAAGAAGCACTGACGGCGTACCAATCGGCCCAAAAGGCGGAAGCTGAACGGGTTCTTGGCGAGCAGCTGGCCTCCCTAGAACAGAAGAAAACAGTGCTGGAGCAGGCCTGCTCCGACCTCTCGCAATCTCGAAACGAACTTTGTTCGGAACTCGAGGCGCTTGAGGCGCAAGCTGCGGATCTGAAGACGCTGGTTGCGGACCTGGAGGCGCATAAGGCGAAGTGGACGCTGGAGCTCGAAGGCCTGAATGCAGCTGTGGCTGCAGCTTCAGAACGACTTGAATTTGCGTCGACGTCCGTCGTGCCCTTGCGCCGCCCGGACACCGCCAAGGTGTGGTCTAGCCCAGAAGCTGGCCAGATTATCAAGGACTGCCCGCTACTAACCGGTAACGGACAACGGTTGATGGAGCAGTTTCTGGCGCTAGTCCTGGCAGGCGAAACACCTTTGCTCGTCGGTCCCGACGTCGAGGACTTTCTGTTGATTGCCGAGTCGCTGATAGCGTCCGGACGGTCCGCGCGCCTAAAAGCAGACCCGACGATCCTCACTTTTGAGGACCTTTGGATACGGGCAGGTACAGGGCTACGCACCCCCCTCGCACAAGGGCTGGCACTGGCCACCGCCGCGGAGCCCTGTTCTATCCTAGCAGTCGTCGAGCATGTCGAGCGTTCTGGTGCTCGGTTCTGGCTGCCAGCACTGACTGATCGCGCCCGCCGAGGCGACCTACCCCGACGACTTTTCCTCTGCGCAACGGTGGAGGACGCAGACTGCGAAGAAGCGGAGGCTCTACGAGCGGGGCAGATCTGGCTGCCGATCAAAGATGCTATCGCCAAGGAAGCCATAACGATAGCTCCCTTGTGGCTCTCCTCCGTCCATCGCGGTGAACTGGATCCAGGCAAACGCCCGGACGAGAGCATTGAAAGCGATCTGAACGTCGCCCATCAACTGGCTAACCGCCTAGGTCTCATCAACACACTTAGGGGGGTGCGCGCTGCAGCGGAAGTAGCCACTTTCCATACTGGCAAGGGTGCTACAGAAGCCATCGCTCGCATGGTTACACTGTTTCTTCATACCGCGGGCGCGAATCAGTCCGCAGGATCGACTCACTAGGGAAGGTTAGTAATGCTAGATCCTATCGGCGGCTTTCGCCGCATCCAAGACTTCTTCATCTCATACGTCGAAACTAGCTTTCGCATCTCTAATCCAGCAGCAGCAGCGGCACGACGGACGCTGCTGGAGACCGCTGGCGTCCTGGCCACAGAGCCCTTTATCGAGCCAGTACTGCGCTACGAGTCTTCAGACAAATACCTTGAGGATCTTATCGAGGAGAAAGAAGGTCCGCTCAAGCCACTGTCTATGGAGGGCCGCAAAGCGTTCGTTGAGCTAGCCCTATCCGGGCTGTTCGATGGAGAGCCCAGCACCGGACCCTTGAGCCGCAAATCCACCTACGCTCCCTATCGCCACCAGATCTCAATGCTGGAGCGGGGCGTACGCACGGGCCAGCCCGGCATCGTCACGTCCGGTACTGGCTCCGGCAAGACCGAAAGCTTCATGCTTCCGATTCTGGCCGCCCTAGCGAACGAAGCTGTCACCTGGCCAGCTCCGAGCATCAACTACCTGCAGGAGCAGTGGTGGCAAACACCGAAGTCTAAATGGTCTCACCGGCGCGCGGGGGAAAGACGGCCGAGCGCTATCAGGGCGCTAGTACTCTATCCAATGAACGCACTGGTCGAAGATCAGATGGTGCGCTTGCGCAAGACACTCGACTCGGACGAAGCGCATGAGGTGATGGATAAGCGGTTCGCAGGAAACCGCCTATTCTTTGGCCAGTATACGAGCGCGACCCCAGTTACCGGTTACGAACAACATCCGCGCCTCTCCAGCGACAAACAGGAAGCGAAACGCCGAGCTCGTCGTATCACTCGCCTGCGCAAGGCGATGAAGGATTTCCAGCGCGACCAAGATGCTGCCCGCAAGTTCGATGAGGAAAGCGGGAACCTAGACAATAAAACGCGCTACATATTTCCGTCGGTCGATGGCGGTGAAATGGTCTCTCGGTGGGACATGCATGCAGCGCCGCCGGACATCTTGGTGACTAACGCCTCCATGCTGGGCGCCATGTTGTCGCGTGAAGTCGAAGATATAATTTTCGAGAAAACACGCGAATGGCTGATGAATAATGAAAATGCGTATTTCTATCTCATTTTCGACGAACTCCATCTAATTCGCGGATCAGCGGGCACTGAAGTTGCTTTTCTGATTAAGTCGTTGATCAAGCGCTTGGGGCTGGATCAGCCTGAACACCGCTACAAGCTTCGTCTATTAGCTTCCTCTGCATCTCTGCCGATGGAGGGGGATGGGGGCGTACAGTCACGGACCTATCTACGTGATCTCTTTGCGCCGTTCGGTACCAGCTGCGAACCGAACGACGAGGGCTCCGACAAAACAGACTTCTGGAGCACTTGCGTGGTCCAGGGCGTTCCACATGTCCCGCTCGCACATCCAGGCGGCATTCCTGCAGAGCCGTTCACTCGCCTGATGCAGGCTGCACTCGAGGGGAAAGACGGCTTTGTCGGCCAATTGGATAGGACGCCCGCGCTGGACACAGCCATTGACGAAGCTGCTCAGGTACTAGGCATCACAGCAGTGGAGCACAGTCTACTCGTGAAGCTGCTCGCCGAAGCGGCGGCGAATCTGCTGACGCACGCCTGCATGGACGACGGAGTGATTCGGGCCACCACGCCCAAGTCAATAGCTGCCCAAGTCTTTGCGCCTGGGTCTAGCGACATGGAGCTGGCTCTGCGCGGACTGTTGCTGGCACGGGCACTGCCGGAGTCCAAGGGCTCAACTATGAAAGTAAGCCCAGCGACCCCCGCCTTCCGGGTGCATACGTTTATCCGCAACCTTGAAGGTCTCTTCGCCTCGGTTACCCCCTCCGATCAGGGTGTAGCCTTCGGCGACTTTTCTGTGGAACGCGGCACCTCTCACGCTCCACCTGCTAAAGGGCAAAAGCGTGGGCGCCGTCTCTTCGAGCTTTTGTACTGCGAAGCCTGCGGGGATCTGCTGATTGGCGGACAGCGAGGACAGCGCAGCGGCTCAATGCGCGCAACCGAGCTGTTACCGTCCGCCTCGAATCTAGAGAATCTACCGGAGCGCCCTGGAGCCGAATACTACGATGACATGGCGCTGGATGAGTTTGCAGTGTTCTGGCCACGTCGCGGTGACTGGATTGGATCAGAGAAGGGATACGACAAATGGGAGCTGGCTCACCTGAACCCCGAAACTGGCATAGTGGAGGCAGGCCAGCTCTCGCAGGAAGGCAACATTGCAGGGTATCTTTATCACCAGAATGAGGCAGCTGCTAAAACGGAGAAAGGCAAACCCGACCGCAAGCTCTCTGCCCAACCCTTCTGCTGCCCCAAGTGCGGCACTGACTACTCGAACCGACCGAGCTCGAACCGTTCACTCTCGCCTATTCGCGCCTTCCGCACTGGTGTGACGAAATCTTCGCAATTAGTGGCGACGGAGCTCTTTGAGTTGTTGCACGCAATCGGCGCCGAATCTCCCAAAGGCATCGTTTTCTCGGACAGCCGGCAGGATGCGGCGGCGTTGGCTATGGAGATCGAACGGCTGCATTTACGCGATCTGCGCCGCGAAGTGCTCGTGACGGCAGCGCGCGCGTATGTGAAAGAACTTTCGCAAGAAGTCATGACGCCAGCTGAAATCATTGAACGCCTAGCCAAGTCCCAAGTCACAGGCGACAAAGACGAAGTCAAAAGACTGACAGATCTATTGATAAAACAAACGGGAGGAGATACACCTGGAAGGAAAATGGTCCAGTTGGATAAGCTCCTGCAATTTAACCATGACGACTCCATCGGCCGAATCACAGCGGAGCTAGTGCGTTTGGGCATTTCTCCTTATAAAAATTCTGATTCCAATGGAACCAAGGAGCGTCCCTGGCATCGAGAGTTCAAGAAAGATGGCGACCTCATCACCTATGACCATGCGCTTTCATATACGCAGACGGCAGAACTCAATAAGGAGATTGTCGAAGATCAATACGAATTGATAGACGATGTCATTTTTGCCAACACATTTTTTGCCCTAGAGGAAACAGGTCTTGCCTACCCATGCGTGTCGAGGGATGGGACGGATCAAGTGCTGGATGCTTGGCTGCGTGTTTTTGCGAGCGCCTATCGGGTAAAGGACAACAAATACTTCGATAAGAGCAAGGTCCGACAGTGGCAGAGAGGATCAGACATCACCAATAGCCGGATCAAAAAGGTCGCCTACGCACTGTATAGCGAAGCCCGGTATACGGAGGAGCTGACGAGCGTCCTGGCTAAATTCGAGCAGTTAGGCCATCCAGGAGGCCTGTTCAACATCGGCAAGCTGTCGCTCAAGGTAGCCGAACCGGACGATGATTTCTGGCGCTGCAACAACTGCGAACGCATCCACCTGCATCGGAGCCTTGGGATCTGCACTCGCTGCGCAGCCCCGTTGGGAGAGCAACCTGACGGTAAGGTCAAGGAGCTTTGGGAGAGCAACTTCCTCGGCCGACGCATCGTACGCGGTGAGCGGGATGGCGTAGGGCGCTTTCGCTTGCGCGTGGAGGAGTTGACAGGCCAGACGGACGATTTCTCCGACCGCCTGCGTAAGTTCAAGGGTATTTTTGTCGATGATGTGAGCGAGCTGGAGAGGCTCGCCTCGGAAATCGATATGCTGGCCGTCACTACAACCATGGAAGTCGGCATCGACATCGGCGCTCTGCAAAGCGTCTACCAAGCGAACATGCCACCGCAGAGGTTCAACTACCAGCAGCGCGTGGGCCGCGCAGGTCGTCGCGGACAGGCGTTTTCCTTCGTTGTCACCTTCTGTCGCGGGCGAAGCCACGACGCCTACTACTTCGCACATCCGCACGCCATTACCGGCGACCCGCCGCCACCGCCTTTCCTAGCGATCCGCCACGACGCCATTCCCTTGCGCCTCCTGCGCAAGACTTGGCTGCGCGCCGCATTCAAGCAGCTGCGCGATCAGTGCGCCCAGAAGGGGGAAATATTCCCTGGCGACCTGCTCATGCCGCCGGATGTACACGGTGAGTATGTTACGACGAAGGATTATTACCACGAACAAGATATTGACTGGCCAGCCCGTCTGCGTGAGGCGCTGAAGCAGACGCAGGCAGTGCGCAACCGATTCATCGAGGTAGCTGTCTTCGATCCAGAGCAGCGCCTGCGCCTTCACTCTCAATCGAGCATCGACCAGTTGCTGAAGGAGCTTGATGATCAGCGCGCTCATGCGCCCTGCGCCGACTTCGGCCTTGCTCGCTTCCTAGCCGAGCGGGGCTTGTTGCCTATGTACGGTATGCCGACGCGAGTTCGTAATCTCTACTTAGGACTGCGCGAGAGCAAAGTACAGGATGATCGCACCGAATACGAATGGTCGACGATGGACCGCGACCTCGACTTGGCAGTTTTTGAGTACGCGCCTGGCGCTGTATTGGTCAAGGATAAAAAGAAGCATCGGGTTATCGGCTTTACCGGGAATCTGACCGACCCGCAGACTCAGGGTCTAAAAGTTGAGGGATTGCGTACGGTGACCGACTGGTGCGAGTCGCAAACCTATGTGGCGATTTGTCCTGCTTGTGGCTCAGCCCGGCAAAGTAAGCAGGCTCCTGAAGATCCCTTAGACTGCGACGACTGCCATGCATCGATCCCGCAGGAAGATTTCCTCCGCTACGTCACGCCTGCAGCCTTCCGCACAGATTTTGTGCCGAAGGATGAACTGGATGAGTTTCAACGGATGTCCCTGCGCACGATGGCTACCGTGCTGCACGAGGGCGATCGCGTCGAATGCGGAACCCTGGCCGTGCGCCGCGGTGCCGGCGTAACTATCATGCAGCTCAATGACGGGCCGATTGACAGCGAGAACGACGGGCAGCGGTTCACCGTAGAGCTGGCACAGGACCAGAAAGTGCCAGTGCCGTTCTCATTTCAGAAACCAACGATTGAAGGCATTCAGGCGATCGAGTCAGGCTGGCGGCGGTCACATGTCGGGCTACACGGGAGCCAACTGCTGGGTGAGCAAACGTTCGGTCTAATCTCCACAAAAGAAACGGACTCTGTTCATCTCGAGCTGACGCACTTCGATCAGCGCCTTACCCTAGACATGGTTGCCAGGGACGGTGAGTCCCTACACTTACCGACGCGCGCAGCAGCGATTAGCGCCACCCAGATTTTGGTGCATAAAGCCGCGCTTGCGCTGGACGTTGCCCCCGATGAGTTCGAAGCGCTGGAGCCGCGACTCCGTGCCGGGCAGCCGATGCTGCAAATAGCCGATGCGCTGATCAACGGTTCGGGTTTGTGCCGGCGTCTGGGCGAGCCGGCCGCAGATGGATCCACACCACTGATTGTCGACCTGCTGCATGAGGTTTTGGAAAAAGCCAATGCATGGCCTCTTCAGGATTTCGTCGGGACCAGCGCGGAAGCCCCGCATGCGGCTCAATGCCAGACCTCTTGCTACCGCTGCATCCAGCGCTACGGCAACCGACGATATCATGGCTTGTTGGACTGGCGCTTGGGGTTGGCCTACCTACGCGCGATGGTCGAGCCGAACTACGCCTGCGGGCTAAATCATCCTAGCGATGATCAGTACCCTGAGATGCAAGGATGGCGAGAACATGCTCACCAGCTAGCGGAAGATGCCGAGGCCATGCGCCCAGGCACAATCCGCAAAGGGAATCTGCCGCATTCCGGCCTGCCATATCTCCTTGAACAGAAGGATGGTGTCGAGCTGTGGCGCGCTGTTGTCATTCATCCCTTGTGGCGATGTTCTGATCCCAGTGTAATGAGTGACCTACTTGGTAGCGACTGGTCGTCCTCTCTGCACTTCCTCGACACGTTCGAGCTGGAGCGGAGACCGTTACGTGCCTTGGCTAAGCTCAGGCAAAAAGTTTGTTAAAGCAAAGCCCCCCGGTTTTACCGGGGGGCTTCAGCTGCTTTGATGCTCGCCCTCAAGCCCCAGTACTTGCCGCGATGGAGGGCTAGGTTCTGCATGAAAACCTTTGAAAACTCACCGGAGCCTCTGGAAGCCTGATTTTCCGTAGAATTCTCGCTTTTTAGGCGAAGAATTTTGCCATATCCAGGCGATACGAACTTTCCGATGCAGAATGGGAAACAGTCGCGGACCTCTTCACCGCACCTTGACGTACCGGGCGTCCAAGAGTCGACGATCGCTTGATGCTCAACGGCGTGTTGTGGGTGCTTTGCTCCGATGCGACTTGGCGGGACATGCCTGAACGATTCGGGCCTTGGTCGACGGTCTATCAACAATTTCGAGACTGGCGAAGCCAAGTAACAGCAATCGTTCGCGCTGCATGTGAAACGTAGTTATTTTTACTCATAAAACTCGTAATTGACTGGTTTTCTCGCACCGAGAGCGTAATTTCTATAAAAACCTTTCAAATAAATGCTGTTAATACAATAAACTTATACATATAAGAGTAGTGAGCGCTTATATTTATTTTCCGTATAGCACAAACGAAAAAGCCCAGTCGTTACCGACTGGGCTTTTTCGTTTCAATAATGGTCGGGACGGAGTGATTCGAACACTCGACCCCTTGCACCCCATGCAAGTGCGCTACCGGGCTGCGCTACGCCCCGACAAGGCGGCTCTCAATGTTGCCGAGAACGAGAAGAAATGTACCCTAACCTTTTGATTAATGGAAGCTTTTTTTCAAAAAACTTTCCACTCGTCGGCTTTGGTCACTTCTTGAGCACCACCAACACATCCTCCAACTCCGCAATCATCTGCCGAATCAGCTGCTTGTACTGGCTGGACTCATCTTTGACCTCATCACTGGAGAGCCGTAACCGCGCCCCGCCAATGGTAAAGCCCTGGTCATACAGCAAAGCGCGGATCTGGCGGATCATCAGCACGTCCTGGCGCTGGTAATACCGCCGGTTGCCACGGCGCTTCACCGGGTTGAGCTGCGTGAACTCCTGCTCCCAGTAGCGCAGCACGTGCGGTTTTACCGCACAGAGCTCGCTGACTTCACCGATGGTGAAGTAGCGTTTGCCCGGGATGGGGGGCAGCTCGTCGTTATGGCTTGGTTCCAGCATAGGCCTCTACCCGGGCTTTCAGCTTCTGCCCTGGACGAAAGGTGACGACGCGGCGCGCGGTGATCGGGATCTCTTCCCCTGTTTTAGGGTTGCGGCCCGGCCGCTGGCGTTTGTCGCGAAGGTCGAAGTTGCCGAAACCGGACAACTTGACCTGCTCGTTGTCTTCAAGCGCGTGCCGAATTTCTTCGAAAAACAGCTCGACCAGCTCCTTGGCCTCACGCTTGTTAAGCCCCAGCTCCTCGTACAGCCTTTCGGCCATCTCAGCTTTCGTCAGAGCACCCATGCCGTTATTTCCTTAACGTGGTGTTCAACCTTTGTTCAAGCGAGGTGAGGATGGTTTGCAGGGTTTCATTCACCTCATCGTCGTTAAGAGTGCGCGATGGATGTTGCCAGGTCAAGCCGACCGCCAGGCTTTTTCTATCAGGATCAATGCCTTTACCCTGGTAGACGTCAAACAGCCTGAGGTCTGTGAGCCATTCGCCCGCATTGTCACGAATTACTTCAAGCACCGAGCTAGAAGCTACATCACGACCTGCGATCAAAGCCAGGTCACGACGGGTTTCCGGGAACTTGGACAGTTCGCTGAACTTCGGCAGGCGGCCTTCGACTACATCGCCGAGCACCAGCTCGAAGACGAACACCGGGCGGTCGAGGCCGAGGGTCTTGGCCAGCTCGGGGTGGATGGCGCCGAGGTAGCCGACTTCCTTGCCGTCGCGCTCGATGCGGGCGGTCTGGCCGGGGTGCAGGGCCGGGTGTTTGCCGGCGGCGAAGGTGAAGTCGCTCAGGGCACCGGAGTAACCCAGCAGGGCTTCCACGTCGGCTTTGACGTCGAAGAAGTCGATGCTGTCGCGGCCGTTGGCCCAGCCTTCCGGCAGGCGGCTACCGGTGACGACGCCAGCGATCATCGGTTGCTGCTTGAGGTCACCGAGCTGGCCGACGAAGCGCAGGCCGCTTTCGAACAGGCGCACGCGGTCTTGCTGGCGGTTGAGGTTGTGCTGCATGGCCTTGACCAGGCCCGGCCACAACGAGGCGCGCATGGCGGCCATGTCGTTGGAGATCGGGTTGGCCAGCAGCAGCGGCTCGACGCCTGGGGTGAACAGCTCGAACAGTTTCGGGTCGATGAAGCTGTAGGTGATGGCTTCCTGGTAGCCGCGGGCAACCAGCAGGCGACGCAGGTTCGGCAGCTCGCCACGGGTTTCCGGGCGGGCTTGCGGGGCCAGGCGGGCCTGCGGGTAACGGACCGGCAGGTTGTTGTAGCCGTACAGACGGGCCAGCTCTTCGATCAGGTCGACTTCCAGGCTGACGTCGAAGCGGTGGCTTGGGACCGTAACGGTCCACTCCCCTGCCCCGTTGGCGCTGGTGTTCAGCTCCAAAGCGTTGAGCAGTTGCTCGACCTGGGCGGCTTGCATTTGCATGCCGAGCATCTGGGTGATGCGTTCGTCGCGCAGGGTGATCGGCGCGATGTTGGGCAGGTGCTGCTCGCTCACGGCTTCGACCACGGGGCCGGCTTCGCCGCCGACGATCTGCAGCACCAGGGCGGTGGCGCGCTCCATGGCCTCACGGGCCAGTTGCGAATCGACGCCGCGCTCGTAGCGGTGCGAGGCGTCGGTGTGCAGGCCGTAGGAACGGGCCTTGCCGGCGACGGAGATCGGCTCGAAGAAGGCGCTCTCGAGGAACAGGTCGCGGGTCTTCTCGGTGTTGACGCCGCTGTGCTCGCCACCCATCACGCCGGCAATGGCCAGGGCGCGGGTGTGGTCGGCGATCACCAGGGTGTCGGCGCGCAGGGCAACTTCCTGGCCGTCCAGCAGGACGAGTTTCTCGCCCTCCTCGGCCATGCGCACGCGGATGCCGCCGTTGATTTCGGCGAGGTCGAAGGCGTGCATCGGCTGGCCGAGTTCGAGCATCACGTAGTTGGTGATGTCGACGGCGGCGTCGATGCTGCGCACGTCGCTGCGGCGCAGGCGCTCGACCATCCACAGCGGGGTCGGCTTGCTCAGGTCGACGTTGCGGATCACGCGGCCCAGGTAGCGCGGGCAGGCGGCCGGGGCGCTGACTTCGACCGGGCGCACTTCGTCGTGGGCAGCCGGTACGGCTGGCACCACTGGGCGGGTGACCGGCACGTCGTACAGGGCACTGACGTCACGAGCCAGGCCGGCGATGGACAGGCAGTCGCCGCGGTTCGGGGTCAGGCCGATCTCGATGCTGGCGTCGTCCAGGTTCAGGTACTGACGGATGTCCTGGCCAACCGGGGCGTCGGCGGCCAGTTCCAGCAGGCCGTCGTTCTCGTCGCTGATCTGCAGCTCGGAAGCCGAGCAGAGCATGCCGAAGGATTCGACGCCGCGCAGCTTGGCCTTCTTGATCTTGAAGTCGCCCGGCAGTTCGGCGCCGATCATGGCGAACGGGATCTTGATGCCTGGGCGGGCATTCGGGGCGCCGCAGACCACCTGGAAGGTCTCTGCGCCGTTGCTTACCTGGCACACGCGCAGCTTGTCGGCGTCCGGGTGTTGTTCGGTGGTGAGGATCTCGCCCACCACGATGCCGCTGAACTGGCCGGCAGCGGGGGTCACGCTGTCGACTTCGAGGCCGGCCATGGACAGGCGGGCGACCAGTTCGTCACGGGAGACTTGCGGGTTTACCCAACCGCGCAGCCACTGTTCACTGAATTTCATGCTGTTCTCCTGAAAGTTGCGTCGATTGGGCCTAGCGGAATTGAGCCAAGAACCGCAGGTCGTTGTCGAAGAACAGACGCAAATCGTTGACGCCATAGCGCAGCATGGCCAGGCGCTCGGCGCCCATGCCGAAGGCGAAGCCCTGGTACTCTTCCGGGTCGATGCCGGACATGCGCAGCACGTTCGGGTGGACCATGCCGCAGCCCATCACTTCCAGCCAGCCGGTCTGCTTGCACACGCGGCAGCCCTTGCCGGAACACATCACGCACTGGATGTCGACTTCGGCGCTCGGCTCGGTGAAGGGGAAGAACGACGGGCGGAAGCGCACGGCCAGTTCTTTCTCGAAGAACACCCGCAGGAACTCTTCGATGGTGCCCTTGAGGTCGGCGAAGTTGATGCCGCGATCGACCAGCAGGCCTTCGACCTGGTGGAACATCGGCGAGTGGGTGATATCCGAGTCGCAACGGTACACACGGCCTGGGCAGACGATGCGGATCGGCGGTTGGGTGCTTTCCATGGTGCGCACCTGGACCGGCGAGGTGTGGGTGCGCAGCAGCATGTTGGCGTTGAAGTAGAAGGTGTCGTGCATCGCCCGGGCCGGGTGGTGGCCGGGGATGTTGAGCGCTTCGAAGTTGTGGTAGTCGTCTTCGACCTCAGGGCCTTCGGCGATGCCGTAGCCGATGTGGGTGAAGAACTGCTCGATGCGCTCGAGAGTACGGGTGATCGGGTGCAGCCCGCCGGTGGTCTGGCCACGGCCTGGCAGGGTCACGTCGATGCATTCGGCGGCCAGGCGAGCGTTCAGCTCGGCCTCTTCAAAGGCGGCCTTGCGTGCGTTGAGCACGTCGGTGACGCGTTCCTTGGCGTCGTTGATCAGCGCGCCGACCTTGGGGCGCTCTTCGGCTGGCAGGTTGCCCAGGGTCTTCATCACCTGGGTCAGCTCGCCTTTCTTGCCGAGATATTGGACCCGGATCTGTTCCAGGGTAGTGATGTCTTCAGCGCGTTCCACGGCCTCGAGGGCTTGGGCGACCAGCGCGTCCAGGTTTTCCATGTACAGACTCCAGATACGAAAATAGGGGAAGAGCTTTTGAAGGCTCTTCCCCTATCCGATGACGTTTTACACCCGACGGCGCAGGCGCCGCCGGATGATTGTCGTGGGTACTTAAGCCAGTACGGCTTTAGCCTTCTCGACAATCGCAGCAAACGCCGCTTTTTCGTTCACTGCCAGATCAGCCAGAACCTTGCGGTCGATTTCGATCGACGCTTTTTTCAGGCCAGCAATCAGACGGCTGTACGACAGACCGTTGGTGCGGGCACCGGCGTTGATACGAGCGATCCACAGTGCGCGGAACTGACGCTTCTTCTGGCGACGGTCGCGGTAGGCGTATTGGCCTGCCTTGATGACCGCTTGCTTGGCAACGCGGAATACGCGCGAGCGTGCACCGTAGTAGCCTTTAGCCAGTTTCAGAATTTTTTTGTGACGCTTACGAGCGATAACGCCGCGCTTAACACGAGCCATGAGTAACTTCCTCTATCTTAACCAGAATTAACGAACGCGCAGCATGCGCTCGACTTTTGCCACGTCAGACGGGTGCAGCAAGCTGGCACCGCGCAGTTGACGCTTACGCTTGGTCGACATTTTGGTCAGGATGTGGCTCTTGAAAGCGTGCTTGTGCTTGAAGCCGGAAGCCGTCTTCAGGAAGCGCTTCGCAGCACCGCTCTTGGTTTTCATTTTTGGCATGTTGGAACTCCGCATTCGAATAAAAATTACACAATAATCATCAGGCCTGCCGTGCCCGGGAGATTACTTCTTCTTTTTGGGGGCGATGACCATCATAAGCTGGCGTCCTTCCATCTTCGGATGCTGCTCAACGGTGCCGTATTCCACGAGGTCAGCTTCGACCCGCTTCAACAGCTCCATGCCCAGCTCCTGGTGGGCCATCTCACGGCCGCGGAATCTCAGAGAGATCTTGGCCTTGTCCCCATCGCTAAGGAAACGTACCAGGTTGCGTAGTTTTACCTGGTAATCCCCTTCTTCCGTCCCTGGACGAAACTTGATTTCTTTGATCTGGATCTGCTTCTGGTTCTTCTTGGCTTCGTTGGCCTGCTTCTTCTTCTCGAAGAGGTGCTTGCCGTAGTCCATCACCTTGCAGACGGGCGGTACCGCGTCTGCAGAGATTTCCACCAGATCCAGCTTCGCTTCATCAGCGATACGCAGCGCTTCATCAATCGAGACGATGCCAATCTGCTCGCCGTCAGCACCAATTAACCGAACCTCGCGTGCCGAGATATTCTCGTTGATCGGGGCTTTCGGTGCAGTTCGTTTATCGTTTCTCATTTCACGCTTAATAGTCATTACTCCGATTCTTGGCGACCACGCCGGGAAACCGCTTGCGACAGCAGCTCAGCGAACTGCGCGACGGGCATCGAGCCCAGGTCTGCGCCTTCGCGGGTGCGCACAGCGACGGTTTGCGTTTCGACTTCGCGATCCCCTATAACCAAAAGATAAGGGACCCGCAGCAACGTATGCTCGCGGATTTTAAAGCCGATCTTCTCATTTCTCAAGTCCGACTTGGCACGGAATCCGCTACCGTTCAGGGCTTTTTCCACCTCGAGGGCGAAATCGGCCTGTTTGTCGGTGATGTTCATGATTACGGCTTGGGTCGGGGCGAGCCAGGCTGGGAACACGCCGGCGTAGTGCTCGATGAGCATGCCGATGAAGCGTTCGAACGAACCGAGGATGGCGCGGTGCAGCATCACCGGGCGCACGCGGCTGTTGTCTTCGGCGATGTAGCTGGCGTCCAGGCGCTCGGGCAGGTTCGGGTCGTACTGCAGGGTGCCGCACTGCCAGTTACGGCCGAGGCAGTCGCGCAGGGTGAACTCGATCTTCGGACCGTAGAAGGCGCCCTCGCCCGGCTGGTATTCCCACTCCAGGCCCGACTCGTTCAGGGCGTCGGCCAGTGCGCCTTCGGCACGGTCCCACAGCTCTTCGGAGCCCACGCGCTTGGCCGGACGGGTCGACAGCTTCATGGCGACGTCGGTGAAACCGAAGTCCTTGTACACGTCCAGGGTCAGTTTGATGAAGTCGGCGGCTTCCTTCTTCACCTGTTCTTCGGTGCAGAAGATATGCGCATCGTCCTGCACGAAGCCGCGCACGCGCATGATGCCGTGCAGCGCGCCGGACGGCTCGTTGCGGTGGCAGGCGCCGAACTCGGCCAGGCGCAGCGGCAGGTCGCGGTAGGACTTCAGGCCCTGGTTGAACACCTGCACGTGGCACGGGCAGTTCATCGGTTTTACCGCGTAGTCGCGGTTTTCCGACGAAGTGGTGAACATGTTCTCGGCGTAGTTGGACCAGTGGCCGGAACGCTCCCACAGAATGCGGTCGACAACCTGCGGGGTCTTGATTTCCTGGTAGCCGTTTTCGCGCTGGACCTGGCGCATGTACTGCTCGAGCACCTGGTACACGGTCCAGCCGTTGGCGTGCCAGAACACCATGCCCGGGGCTTCTTCCTGCAGGTGGAACAGGTCGAGCTGCTTGCCGATCTTGCGGTGGTCGCGTTTTTCGGCTTCTTCGATGCGCTGGATATAGGCGGCCAGCTGCTTCTTGTCGGCCCAGGCGGTGCCGTACACGCGTTGCAGCTGCTCGTTCTTGGCATCGCCGCGCCAGTAGGCGCCGCTCAGCTTGGTCAGCTTGAACGCTTTCAGGAAGCGGGTGTTCGGCACGTGCGGGCCACGGCACATGTCGACGTATTCTTCGTGGTAGTACAGGCCCATGGCCTGTTCATCCGGCATGTCCTCGACCAGGCGCAGCTTGTAGTCTTCGCCACGCTGGGTGAACACGTCGATGACTTCGGCGCGCGGGGTCATCTTCTTGACGACGTCGTAGTCCGTGTCGATCAGCTGCTGCATGCGCTTTTCGATGGCGGCGAGGTCGTCCGGGGTGAAGGGACGCTCGTAGGCGATGTCGTAATAGAAGCCTTCGTCGATCACCGGGCCGATCACCATGCGGGCGGTCGGGTACAGCTGCTTCACTGCGTGGCCGATCAGGTGGGCGCACGAGTGACGGATGATCTCCAGTCCCTCTTCATCTTTAGGGGTGATGATCTGCAGGGTGGCGTCGTGGTCGATCTTGTCGCAGGCATCGACGAGCTTGCCGTCGACCTTGCCGGCCAGGGTGGCCTTGGCCAGGCCTGCGCCGATCGAGGCGGCGACTTCGGCTACGGATACCGGCTGGTCGAACGTGCGTTGACTGCCATCGGGAAGAGTAATAACGGGCATGGCGCCTCCTCTCCTAGTGGTGACCCCTACCAAAGGTCACGTGGGTTGGGATGAGCCAGTACAAGATCCGCCCTGCCTTTCCCGCGGGAAAGCCTGCCTCACAGTGGCAGAGACCTTTCGGCCTGCCAGGGACGAACCAGAGTGACTGGAAGGTATAAAAAGAAATGCGCCCGCACAGGGCGTGGCGCAAGGGAGGCATGCTAGCACGGGGCTAGAGCGGCCGGCAGAAATATTTGGAATTTACGCCGTGGCGGTGAACTCTTGCGGAAAATTTCCTATCAGACTTTCTGAAGCAACCTACTCTTGATGAGACCATTAACCAAGGAGTGTCCGGTTATGCGACTTCAGTCCCTTCTGGCTGCCTGCGCCGCGAGCGCCCTGCTGCTGCCCCTGGCTGCCAACGCAGGCAATTTTCCCGCCGGCAAGGAAGCGTCCTATATGGCGCAGTGCCAACAAGTGGCGAGCGGCCAAGGCGTGGATGCGGCGACAGCCAAGAAGCACTGCGAGTGTGGTGCCCAAGCCATCAAGAAGAATTTCAACGACAAGGAGATCGAGGACCTCGACAGCCAGGACGGCGTAGACGCCAAGCTGATGCAGAAGGCCCAGCAGGTGGTTCAGGCCAGCTGCAAGCCGAAATAGGCCGGATTTTCCGGCGATCCGTCGCATCTTTTGCCCTGGATCAACATCCTGCGAAGGTAATAGGGGCTAGATGCGAAGAATTAGACTATAGTGTCGTCGGTGCCACTGAAGCTTAGGCGACACTGCACCCCGATAAAAAATCATGTTTCTGGAGATTCACCCCATGTCCAATCGCCAAACCGGCACCGTCAAGTGGTTCAACGATGAAAAAGGCTTCGGCTTCATCACTCCTCAAGGCGGCGGCGACGACCTGTTCGTACACTTCAAGGCCATCGAAACCGACGGTTTCAAAAGCCTGAAAGAAGGCCAAACTGTTTCCTTCGTAGCCGAAAAAGGCCAGAAGGGCATGCAGGCTGCGCAGGTTCGTCCGGAGTAATTTTCGGATAGCTGCAAAAAAACCCGCCCTCGTGGCGGGTTTTTTATTGGGCGCTTGCCAAGGCAGGCCGCGCCCATGTGCGCTGCCGATCAAGCGCGAACGTGGCCAGGAGGGCCACCATCCCATGGCAATGATCGAACTACACGGCGTGGGCATGCACCATGGCCGCAAACACCTCTTCAGCGAACTCGACGCGCGCATCGAGTGGGGGCAGCGCATCGCCATCATCGGCGACAACGGCAGCGGCAAGTCCTCACTGCTGCGCCTGCTGTTGGGCAGCCTGGCGCCCAGCGAGGGGCACATCGAGCGCCACGGTGGCTTGCGTGTCGGCCATGTGGCCCAGGTACTGGACGGCGAGTCGTCGCTCAGCGGCGGCCAGCGTGTCAACCAGGCATTGAGCCAGGCACTGGCCCTGGGCCCCGACCTGCTGCTGCTGGACGAGCCGACCAATCACCTGGACGCCGCCAACCGCCGCTCGCTGTCACGCATGCTCGAGCATTTCCATGGCACCCTGGTGCTGGTGACCCACGACGTGGCGCTGATGAACCAGACCTGCGACACGCTCTGGCACTTGCACCACGGGCGCCTGGACGTGTTCAACGGCAGCTACGCCGACTACATGGCCGAGCGCGACCTGCAACGGGGCGTGCTCGACAAGCGCATCGCCGAGGTGCGCCGCGCCCGCGACGATGCCCACGACTCGCTGATGCAGGAGCAGGCCCGCGCCGCCGGCGCCCGCAAGCGCGGGGTCAAGGCGATCCAGAACAGCAAGTGGGCGACCGTGCGCTCGCCGACCAAGCTGGGCCGCGGCAACACCACGGCCGGGCGCAAGCAGGCGCAGATCCTGCAGCAGCAGCGCGAGCTCGGCGAACAGCTGGCCGAGCTGCGCCCGGAGCCGGTGATCGTGCCACGCTTCCACCTGCCGGCGACGGGCCAGTCCTCGCGGGTGCTGATCCAGGTGCGTGGCGGCAGCGTCGGCTACGCCGACGCGCCGGTGCTCAGTGGTATCGATCTGCAGCTGGACGGCGGCGAACGCCTGGCCCTGACCGGCAACAACGGCAGCGGCAAGTCCACCCTGGCGCGGGCGATCCTTGGCGATCCGCGGGTCTGGCGCCGTGGTGACTGGCTGCTGCCGGCGCCCGAACAGATCGGCTACATCGACCAGCACTACGACACCCTGCCTGCCGATACCAATGTGCAAGAGGCCCTGGCGCGACTAGTGCCGGACTGGCCACAGGAACAGTTACGTGCGCACCTGGCGGACTTCCTGTTCCGCCAGGCCGATGCGGTGCAGGCGCCGGTGACGGGCCTGTCCGGCGGCGAGAAGGCGCGCCTGTCCCTGGCCTGCATCGCCGCCCGGCCCCCGCAGCTACTGATCCTCGACGAGCCGACCAACAACCTCGACCTGCGCATGCGCACCCACCTGCTGGAAGTGCTGGTGGATTACCCCAACGCGCTGCTGGTGATTTCCCACGACCAGGACTTCCTCGACGGTCTGGGCATCGACCGTCACTTTCACTGCGCCAGGGACCACTCGGCCAAAGGCCAGTAGCGACCCTTGCGTGACTCGTACAGGGTGAAGTGGCGGGCGATGAGGTGGAACGTCGGCGCCTCGCCCGCCTCCGGCAATGGCTCGCGAAAATCCCGGGACAGGGTCAGGTGCGGCCGGTACTCACGCACCGACGGCTCGATGCCCAGCGGCAGCAGCGCCTGCTGCAAGTCGTACACCAGCTGGCGCAGGGCCAACGGCGCCTGCGCGGGCGCCAGCACCAACGCCGAAGCCCGTGGCCACACCTGCAACTGGTCGAGGACCAGGCGCAGCTTGGCTTCAGGAAGCCGCAGCGCATCCACTGCGGCGCACACCGCCGGCACCTGGGCGGCATCGACATCGCCCAGGAACAGCAAGGTCACATGGAAGTTCTCGCTCGGTACCGGCTTGCCGCTGCGCAGGCCCAGGCCACGCCGCCACTGGCTGATGCCACGGCGCTGTTCGTCGCCCAGCGCCAGGGCGAAGAACAGCCGCTTGAAGGGGGCCCCGCTGGGGCGTGCGTCCTGGATCATCGGGAGTTCCTTGCTGGATGGACGGCCACCCGAGTGTAAACGCCGGATCGTCAAAAAATCCCCACTCATGCACATGAATCGTTTGCGCAAGCTGTAGGCCATGCCACCTAAGTCGGGCGGTTTCGTCGTAACAATAAGTACAAACCCACGCCACGATTGTTTATGCTGGCTGGCTTACGCCATGGCGCATGGCCATTTTTCGACAAGTAAACGTCCATGAAAATTGCACTCGTACTAATCTTCGTCCTCTCGATCGCCTATGTTCACCTGCGCGGTCGGGTGCGTCACAAGCTGACCCGCCAGCTGGGCGACCACTCCAGTTTCCTGGCCCCGGTCAACGCCTTCCTGTACCTGTTCTCCAAGCACCCGGCCAAGCCTTACCTGCCGGTCAGTGCCTTCCCCGAGCTGCAGGTGCTGCAGGACCACTGGCAGGAGATCCGCAAGGAAGGCCAGCAACTGCTGCAGGCCGGCGAGATCAAGAAGTCCGACAACTATGACGATGTCGGCTTCAACTCGTTCTTCAAGACCGGCTGGAAGCGCTTCTACCTGAAGTGGTACGGCGAGAGCCACCCCTCGGCGATGACCCTGTGCCCACGCACCACCGAGCTGCTGCAAGGCATCGGCACGGTCAAGGCAGCGATGTTCGCCACCCTGCCGCCGGGCGCCAAGCTGGTGCGCCACCGCGACCCCTACGCCGGCTCGTACCGCTACCACCTGGGCCTGGACACGCCCAACGACGATGGCTGCTACATCGACGTGGACGGCGAGAAGTACTCCTGGCGCGACGGTGAGGGCGTGGTGTTCGACGAGACCTACATCCACTACGCCGCCAACACCACCGAGCACAACCGCATCATCCTGTTCTGCGACGTCGAGCGCCCGCTCAAGTACCGCTGGGCAGCCGCGTTCAACCGCTGGTTCAGCCGCAACGTGATGGCCGCCGCTGCCGCGCCCAACGACGCCAATGACAAGACCGGCGGCATCAACCGTCTGTTCACGCGCATCTACAAGATCCGTGAACGCGGCAAGGCCATGAAAAAGCGCAACCGCACCCGCTACTACCTGGAGAAGTGGGCAGTGGTCGCGGCGCTGGTGCTGGTGTTCATCTACATCTGATCCGGTCGTCATCCTCGCGGGGCAAACCCGCTCCTGCCAACAGTGGGAGCGGGCTTGCCCGGCGAGTGTTTTCCCCGCTGCAAATCCCGTCTTCGACTAGCCTGAAAGCTCCTGTTGCCAACCTGACAAGGTGAAGACGATGAGCATGATGGACTGGGACGCCTACCGTAAGCAGTTGATGGCCGGCATCGGCGATCTCAAGCAACTGTCCCCCGATACCGTGGCCGGCTACATGACCGCCAGTGGCGCCGGGGCCAAGACCAACCACCTGGACGCCAAGACCCGCGAACTGATCTCCCTGGCCGTGGCCGTCACCACCCGCTGCGACGGCTGCATCGCCGTGCATTCGCAACAGGCGGTCAAGCATGGCGCCACCCGCGAGGAGATCGCCGAGGCCCTGGGTGTGGCGGTGGCGATGAACGCCGGCGCGGCACTGGTCTACTCGGCCCGGGCCCTGGACGCGGTGGGCAAGGCCGGCGCCTGACACACCAAGGCGTCGCCGCTCTTGCGCGACGACGCCCTGACACCCAGACTTGGCGGCTAAGCCCGTGCAGGAACCGCCATGATCCAGATCCGCCCCATGACCCCGGAAGACTTCGAGCGCTTCTGGCCGACCTTCCAGGCCATTGTCCAGGCTCGCCAGACCTACGCCTTCGACCCCGCCCTGAATATCGACCAGGCCCGCACGCTGTGGCTGGAGAACCCGTTGCGCACCCTGGTGGCCGAGGCAGACGGCGAACTGCTCGGTTCCTACTTCCTCAAGGCCAATGCCGCCGGCCCTGGCGGGCATGTGGGCAACTGCGGCTACATGGTGTGCGAAAACGCCCGTGGCCGCGGCGTGGCCAGGCTGATGTGCGAGCATTCGCAGAAGCTCGCCCGCCAGGAAGGCTTCCTTGCCCTGCAGTTCAATTCGGTGGTGGCGACCAACGAAGTGGCCGTGGCGCTGTGGCACAAGCTCGGCTTCGAGACCGTCGGCCGCCTGCCCAAGGCCTACCGCCATGGCGAGCTGGGCCTGGTCGATTGCCTGGTGATGTACAAATGGCTGGCCGACGAGCCGGTGGTGGAGAAACCGCCGCTGTTGATCGGGCGCAAGAACATCGAGGCGCGGGTGTCGCGGCGGCGCGGTCGCTAGCGACTGCTCCAGCGGGCCGCCGACCGGCCCGCCCCTGCCCCTTGCCCGGTCATCACCCGGCAAAACACTGCAGCACGTCAACGACGCGGTCGCGTCAAGCTGCCACACTAGAGCCATTGTCTTTCGTGCCTGTGTGAAGGAACACCCCCTCCCCATGAACCATGAGCTGCTCTGGGTCCTTGGCCTGCTGGCCGTCGTCGTCGTCCTGTTCATCCTCAACCGCCCGCGCATGGACGTGGTCGCCCTGCTGGTGATCGTCGCCCTCCCCCTGTCGGGCATCCTCACCGTGGAGCAGGCCATGGCCGGCTTCAGCGACCCCAACGTGGTGCTGATCGCCGCGCTGTTCGTGATCGGCGAAGGGCTGGTGCGCACCGGCATCGCCTACCGCATCGGCGAATGGATGAGCGAGCGCGCCGGCAACAGCGAGGCGCGCCTGCTGGTGCTGCTGATGGTGGCCGTGGCCGGCCTGGGTTCGGTGATGAGCTCCACCGGCGTGGTGGCGATCTTCATACCAGTGGTGCTGAGCATTGCCGCGCGCCAGCAGCTTTCGCCCAGCCGGCTGATGATGCCGCTGAGCTTCGCCGGCCTGATCAGCGGCATGCTGAGCCTGGTGGCGACGCCGCCAAACGTGGTGGTGCACAGCGAACTGGTGCGCCACGGCGAACAGGGCTTCGGTTTCTTCAGCTTCACCCCTTTCGGCCTGGTGGTGCTGGTGCTCGGGATTGGCTACATGCTGCTGACCCGCCACTGGCTCAACGGCGAGGTGCGCAAGGACGGCCGGGTCGAAAGCCGCCGCACCCTGCTCGACCTGGTGCTGGACTACAAGCTCAACGGTCGCGAACGGCGCCTGCGCATCCGCCCCCATTCGCCGCTGATCGGCCACACCCTCGGCGAGCTGGAGCTGCGCACCCGCCACGGTGCCAACGTGATCGGCATCGAGCGCCAACACAAGTTCACCACCCGGGTGATCAGCGCCGACTCCGGCACCCTGCTGCAGCAGGGCGACGTGCTGTTGCTGGACCTGTTCGCCAACCGCGACGACCTGCGCAGCCTGTGCCAGACCATGCTGCTCGAGCCCCTGCACTTCAAGGCCGCCTACTTCATCGACCAGTCCCAGGAGCTGGGCATGGCGGAGGTCTCGCTGCCGCCCGGCTCGCAACTGATCGGCAAGAGCATCCTCGAACTGACCTTCCGTACCCGCTACGACCTCAACGTGGTCGGCCTGCGCCGTGACCAGCAAGCCATCGAAGGGCAACTGGTGGAAGAAAAGCTGCGCCTGGGCGACACCCTGCTGGTGGTCGGCCCGTGGAAGGCGGTACGCCAACTGCAGGGCAAACCGCGCGATTTCCTGGTGCTGAGCCTGCCGGCGGAAATCGACCAGGTCGCGCCGGCGCGCGCCCGGGCGCCCTATGCGCTGATCAGCCTGGCGGTGATGGTCGGGCTGATGGTCAGCGGCCTGGTGCCCAACGTCATCGCCGCGCTGATCGGCTGCCTGCTGATGGGCGCCGGGCGCTGCATCGACATGAACAGCGCCTACCGTGCGATCCACTGGCAGAGCCTGGTATTGATCGTCGGTATGCTGCCCTTTGCCCTGGCTCTGCAGAAGACCGGTGGCATCGACCTGGCCGTCGGAGCGCTGGTCGGTGCGCTCGGCGGCGCCGGACCCAGCGTGATCCTCGCCTGCCTGTTCGCCGTGACGGCGCTGATCGGGCTGTTCATCTCCAATACCGCAACTGCGGTGCTGATGGCCCCGGTGGCGGTGAGCACCGCGCAGCAGCTGGGCATGTCGCCCTACCCGTTCGCCATGACCGTGGCCCTGGCGGCGTCGGCGGCGTTCATGACACCGGTGTCGTCGCCGGTCAACACCCTGGTGCTGGGGCCTGGCCAGTATCGCTTCGCCGACTTCGTCAAGGTTGGCGTGCCGTTCACCCTGCTGGTGATGCTGGTGACCGTGCTGATGGTGCCGTGGGTGTTCGGGCTGTAGTCGTCGGCACGATCCGGGCCGATCGCGGCGAATTGACATCAATTGACCAGTTGAAAGACACTGGCATGACATCGTCCCAGGTGCCTACAGCCGTTTTCCTGGATTCTGTCTTCGCTTGCCGGTCGAGCCCATGGTGTTTCCAGTTCCGTCGCGCCTGCTGCCCCCGCTGATCCTGTTCGGCTTGACCCTGGCGCTGACCCTGGGCGGCATCCTCGCCCGCCCGATCGAATCACTGTCGCTGTTCTGGCCGGTGAACGCGGTGCTCGCCGGCGTGCTGCTGCGCAACCCGCGCCAGGCCACCCCCGCCGGCTTCGTCCTGGTCTACCTGGCCATGGTCGCTGCCGACCTGGCTTGCGGCAGCGCTTGGCGCCCGGCCCTGTGGTTCAACCTGTGCAACCTCGGCGCCATCGCCACCATCTGGTACCTGATGGCCCGCCTGCCACGCGTGCATCGTCGCCTGCGCACCCCGCATGGCACCTTGTACTTGTTCGGCGCCTGCGCCGTCGGCGCGATGGTCGCCGCGAGCCTGGCCTGCGTGATGGCCGCGCCGTGGTTCGAGCAATCGCTGCGCGCCACCTGGCTGGCCTGGTTCAGCGAACAGTTCTCCACCAGCGTGCTGGTCCTGCCGGTGCTGCTTACCGCGCCATCGCCCAGGGCCCTGACCCGCCCCGGCAGTACCGGGCAAACGGTGCGGCTGGCGCCGTTGCTGGTGCTGCTGGCCTCGCTGAGCGTCAGTATCGTCTTCGGCGGGCCCGGCGCCATCGCCTTCCCGATTGCCGCGCTGCTGTGGTGCGCGCTGAGCTATTCGCCCTTCCTCGTCTCGCTGCTGGCCCTTACCGCGGGCAGCACGTTGATCGTCGCCGTGGCGCAGAACCTCATGCACTTCAACATCCCGCAGAGCGAGTCGGGGGTCACCACCTTGATGTCTGCGCGCCTGGGCATCGCCATGCTGGTGCTCGGCCCGCTGGTGCTGGCCTGCGTCAGCAGCGCCAACCGCAGCCTGATGGCGCGCCTGGCGCACCAGGCGACCATTGACCACCTGACCGGCACCCTCAGCCGCAGCGCCTTCATCCGCCGTGCCCACGCCCTGCTCGACAACCGCCAGCAAGCGCCGCTGACCTTGATGATGCTCGACATCGACCACTTCAAGACCATCAACGACCAGCATGGCCACGCTGTCGGCGACCAGGTGCTGCGCCAGTTCGCCACGACCCTGCAAGACCAGTTGCACGACGGTGAGCTGTTCGCCCGCCTGGGCGGCGAGGAGTTCGTCATCGTCGTGCCGGGGCTGGCGCCGGAGCTGGCCAGGTTCACCGCCGAGCGCCTGCGCCGGGCGGTGCAGGACCAGCACATCGCGCAGCCCGGGCAGCCGCTGCGGATCACCGTGAGCATCGGTGTGAGCGGCTGCGCCGCCGACACCCCGGCACCCAGCCTCGACGAGCTGCTGGCCAGCGCCGACCAGGCGCTCTACCGGGCCAAGGCCCAGGGCCGCAACCGCGTCGAACAGGCCGACGGGCAGCGCCAGGTGGTGTGAGTCAACCTGCCAGCAGGTCCCAGCTCAGCTTGGCGATCAGCACGCACAGCAGCACCAGGAACAGCCCCCGCACGAACCCCGCGCCCTTGCGCACCGCCAGCCAGGTACCGGTCAGCGCGCCAAGGACATTGAACAGCGCCATCGGCAGCGCGATGGCCCACAGCACATTGCCCGACGGAATGAAGAACACCAGCGCGGCCAGGTTGGTGGCGATGTTGACCAGCTTCGCCGAGGCCGAGGCATGCAGGAAATCCAGGGCGAAGAAACGGATGAACAGGAAGATCAGGAAACTGCCGGTGCCCGGCCCGAACAGCCCGTCATAAAAGCCGATGGCGCCACCGATCAGCACCGCCAGGCACTGTTCCTTGCGGCCGATGGCCATGGGTTTGTGCAGGGTGCCGAAATCCTTCTTGCAAAAGGTGTAGATGGCCATCAGCACGATCAGCACCAGCACCATCGGCCGCATCACGCTTGCCGGCACCAGGGACACGGTGGCCGCGCCGAAGAACGACATCACGAAGGCGCTCAGCGCCGCTGGCACGATCAACCCCCAATCCAGTTTGACCTTGCGGATGAACGAGCGCGCCGCGAACGTGGTACCGCACACCGAGGCCAGCTTGTTGCTGCCCAGCAGCGCCGCCGGCTGGGCGTTAGGCAGCACGTTGAACAGCGCGGGAATCTGGATCAGCCCGCCGCCACCGACGGCAGCGTCGATCAGGCCAGCGGCGAAGGCAAACAGCGAAAGCAGGGCAATATCCATCATCTCGAAGGTCCAGGCGGCACAAAACAGGCTGCCAGACTAATCAAAGCGCCGCGCTTGTGTTGAAATGCCATATTGCGAAAACTGCAACGAGGAATCCCTCCATGGCGCTAGACATGCTGCGTGAAATACAAGCGTTCGTCAGCGTTGCGCACAAGCGCAGCTTTGTCAGCGCCGCCCGTGCCCTGGGCCGCTCGCCCAGCGCGGTAACACGTGCCGTGCAGGCGCTGGAGGACAACAGCGGCGCCAAGCTGTTCAACCGCAGCGCCAGCGCCGTGTCATTGACCGAGGCCGGCGAGCGTCTGCTGCCCCACGCCGAACGCTTGCTGGATGTGCAACGGGATGCCGCCGACGAGTTGGCCGCGCTGACCGGCAACGCCAAGGGCTGGATCCGCCTGGCCGCGCCCGAGGTACTGGCCCAGCAGATATTACCGGGAGTGCTGGCCGAGTTCTCTCGTCGCCACCCCCATGTCACCCTGGACGTGCAGTACAGCGACCAGGCTCTGGATCCGCTGCAAGGCAAGCTGGACTTCGTGATCCGCGGAGCCTTCCCACAGTCCAGCGAACTGATCGGCTACCCGCTATGGCATTACCGCCGCCACCTGTACGCCAGTCCCGAGTACCTGGTGCAGGCCGGCACGCCCCAGGGGCTGGAAGACCTGGAACGGCATGCACTGATCCTGCACACCGCGCCGCGCATCCTCAAGGCCTGGCATTTCAGCAAGGACGGGCGCATCTCCAGCCTGCGCCCACGGCCGCGGCTGCGCCTGGGTTCGGGGGTGGCGGTACTGCAAAGCACCCTGGCGGGTGCCGGCATCGCGCGGCTGGCTGATTGGCTGGGGGAACCGGAGGTACGCGCCGGACGGCTGGTGCGGGTCTGCCCCGATTTTCACCTGACGTCCAGCACCGGGCACGACCCGCAGATGCATGCCGTATACCCCGCCGGCGACCTACCGGCGCGGGCTCGCGAGCTGCTGCAGGCCCTGCGCGATGCCCATCCGCGCCTGTGGGAACAGCCCTGAACAGGGCTGCTCAATTTCTGCTCAATCTAACAGAGTGCCTGCCAATACTGGCCTGTAGCGTTTTATCCACAGACCTACCCACGATTTTTGTGGACAGTTTCCGCAAGGCTTGAAGGAAAAATTACAAACGCAGCAAGGCCACGTTGGCCAGCTTGACCAACTCGATCCATTCGCTTGCGCTGATCACACCGGAACGCTCCAACTCTTCGGCACGGCGCAGTGCCTGATCGTAGTCCTCTTCGTGGAGGATGCCCTCGCCGAGAAAACGACCGCGCCACTCCAGCATCGCTGCAGTGCCTTTCTTGCATTCCATAGTGTGTATTGTCTCCAAGGCAAGTGAATGGCCCGTGTGCCCGGGCCCTGGGATTGGGGGCGGGAGATTACACGAGCGACTTGCACTTGAGAACGACTTGCAGCTACCGCTTGTCTAGACGACTGCGGCATTCGGCGGGGAAACCGGGAGGAAAGAGTCTGGCCCGCCATTGCGCCAGGCGGGCCGGGACAGGAAAAAGTTGCGGCTCAGCTTGGCGGAATGGTGCCCAGCAGGCCAATCATGATAGTCAGCAGCAGAAAACCACCCAGAAACAGCGCGAGCTTGCCCATCGGAACCTCTACAGTGTGATGACGTAACGGCGGGGCTGGCCGCTGCGGTAGTGCAGCGGGGCAGCCTGCCCAGCGCACACCGGATTGGAAGGCTGGGCCTGGGCGTATTGTCCGGCAATGGCTGATACGGTTACAGATTCAGGTTCGTGGAAAAAAAGCGGATCAGATGGTAATCGACCATCAAGGGGCAAGCCCGCCATACATCCGCGCAGGCAGCACATTTGTGCTACGGTCCAAAGCCCAGACAAGGAGAACCACCGCAGATGACCGCGCTCGCCAGCAATACCGCCCTGCTGATCATCGACATGCAGAACGGCATCAACCAACCTCGCCTGGGCCGTCGCAACAACCCCGAAGCCGAACAGCGCATCAGCGAACTGCTCGCCTTTTGGCGCGCGAGCACGCGCCCGGTGGTGCACGTGCGCCATATTTCCCGCGATCCGAATTCGGTGTTCCGGCCAGGTCAGCCCGGCTGCGAGTTCCAGCCCGCCTTCACCCCGCAGGCGCACGAGGCCGTGTTTGAAAAACACCTGCCCGACGCTTTCTGCAACAGCGGCCTGGAACACTGGCTGCACCAGCGCGGCATCCAGCAACTGGTCATCACCGGCGTGATCACCAACAACTCGGTGGAGTCGAGCGCACGCTCGGCGGGCAACCTGGGGTTCGCAACGGTGGTGGTGGGCGACGCCTGCTACACCTTCGACCAGCATGATCTGCAAGGCCGGCTGTGGCCGGCGGAGGATGTCCATGCCCTGGCCCTGAGCAACCTGGCCATGGACTATGCGCGCGTTCTGGACAGTGCGGCGGTGCTGGCCGCAGGCTGATCACGCCAGCGCGCGCAGCTTGGCCAGCGGCACCCAGCCGAGCTCGCCATTGCTCACCCGGCGGCACCAGGCCCAGCCATTCAAGGGGCGCAGGCTATCGAGCTGCTGGCCGGGGTCGACGTCCAGTTCATGGGCCGAATAGGCTTCCAGCGCCCTGCCCCGGCCCACGCCCAGCCGTTCGATGAACTGGGCTGGCACCCACCCTGCTGCCTGGCCCTGGCAACTGCACAGGTACCAGTCCTGCCACTGCTCGTCGCCCTCGTAGCGCTGGCCGATCTCCAGCAGCGTGCCACGGGCGAAAGTGATGGGCGCAGGGTACTCACTGCGGTGTGTCTCGATCACGACGTACTTCACAAGCCTCTCCCTGGCTGCGAAAAGCGTCGATGCTAGTCGAAGGGCCTCTACAGCACCATGACCATTTCATGCCAGGCCATGCCGCCATGGTCGGAAGCCGACGGGCGTACATAGGCGTAGCCCATCTTCTCGTACAACCCGACATGGCGCTCCTTGCACATCAGGTGGATGGTGGCCTTGCCGCGCTCGCGCATCTGCGCGACGAAGCGCGCCATCAACCGGCTGGCATGGCCCTGGCCCTGGTACGCAGGGTCAAGCACCACCGACATGATCACCACATTGGGCGCCAGGGGATCATGCCCGACCAGTTCCTTGAAAGCCTCGTCCGACATCACCACCTGGTCGGCGCAACCGCTGTTGATGAAGCCGATCACCTGGCCCTCGGCTTCCAGCACGAGAAAGCCTTCCGGGTACTGGACGATGCGCGTGGCGATCTTTTCCCGGGTGGCGGCTTCGTCGCCTTCGTAGGCGCTGGTCTCGATCTGGTAGCAACGATCCACGTCGCTGTAGGTGGCCTGGCGGAATGTCGGTGTGCTCATGGGCGGAATCCGGATAGCGGGAAACAGGGGCGACATCCTAACGGAAGTCGCCGCCCTGCTACAGGCTCGCCATACCCCTTACACCGAACGGGTAATACCCCCATCGACCCGCAGGTTCTGACCGGTGATGTAACCCGCGCCCTCGGAGGCAAGGAAGCTGACAGTGGCCGCGATTTCCTCGGCCTTGCCGTACCGCTCCATGGGAATCCGGCTACGGAATTCCTCCTTCTCCGGCAGGCTGTCGATAAAGCCTGGCAGCACGTTGTTCATGCGGATGTTCTCGGCCGCGTAACGGTCGGCGAACAGTTTGGTGAAGGCCGCGAGCCCGGCACGGAACACGCCGGAAGTCGGGAACGCCGGATCTGGCTCGAAGGTGGCGAAGGTCGAGATATTGATGATGGTCCCGCCTTTTTGCCGCTGCATGATCGGGGTCACCAGGCGGGTCGGTCGCACCACGTTGAGGAAATACACCTCCATGCCCCGGTGCCAGTCCTCGTCGCTGAGCTCGAGCACCGGCGCACGCGGGCCATGCCCGGCGCTGTTGACCAGCACATCGATACGCTCCCATTGCTGCATCACGGTATCGACCAGACGCTGCAGGTCCTCTGCCGACTGGTTGGAACCGGTCACACCGATGCCGCCCAGCTCGGCCGCCAGGGCCTCGCCCTTGCCCGAGGACGACAGGATCGCCACCCTGAAACCGTCGGCAGCCAGCCGCCGCGCAGCCTCCGCGCCCATGCCACTGCCACCTGCGGTGATGATTGCCACTTTCTGAGAAGACATATGCCGCTCCTTCCGGGAGTTGATCAAGTGGGCCCATGAAGCCAGAATCCGGCTCAACGCACCAATCACGAATACTGGCAGCAGCCTGCAGGAAATCTACTGGATGAGCGCGCCCAAGCGACGCAACGCCCCCGCCATCGTCAATCACCTGGTGGCCTTCGAGGCCGCCGCCCGCCTGGGCAGCTTCCGCGCCGCCGCCGACGAGTTGCATGTCACGCCGGGCGCGGTCGCCCAGCAGGTACGCACCTTGGAAGACAAGCTCGGCCGCCCCTTGTTCGAGCGCCTGCCCCGCGGCCTGCGGCCCAACCGGGACGGCGCCGACTACCTGGCCCGCGTGCGCCTGGCCCTGGAGATCATCGAGGACGCCACCGGCGAACTGCTGGAGCGCGACAACCAGCGCGATCCGCAGCAGGTCCTGCTCAGCACCACCCCCGCCTTCGCCAGCCGCTGGCTGATCCCGCGCCTGGGGCGCCTGGCCGAGGCGCATCCGCAGGTGGCCCTGATGATCGACGCCTCCGACAGTACCCGCCCCCTGAGCGGCAAGGGTGCGGTGGACCTGGCCGTGCGCTGGGGAGCGCCGCCCTTCGCCGAGGCCTACGCCCTGCCCCTGCTGCCCGGCATGGCGGTGCCGGTGTGCGCGCCGGGGTTGCGCGGCGAGCACCCTTGGCGGCAAGCCGCGGAGCTTGCGCAACACCCGCTGATCTCCGACAGCCACAACAACTGGAAGCGCTGGTTCGACCACTACGCCTTGCCCGGCGCACGCTTCAACGGCCCGGTGTTCTCGCAGACCATCCTCGCCATCGAGGCCGCCGAGCAAGGCATGGGCATCGCCCTGGTGCCCCGCCTGCTGGTGGAGAACGCGCTCAAAGCCGGGACCTTGGTGCTGGCCCTGGAAGGCCATGAATTGCACAGCGACGCCGGCTTCCATTTGCTGGCCAGCCATGCACCGCTGGCAGGCTCGGCCGCCGAGCAGGTGGTGCAGTGGTTGCAGATGCAAGCGAACAAGCAAGACTGAGCCTGTATCGCCCCACTCGACGGCACTTGGCCTGAGGGCGGCGCGGTCTATGGGAGCAGCTGTCTTGAGTTGCTTGTAATGGCCTCATCGCTGGCAAGCCAGCTCCCACAGGGATGGCGCTTGGGCTGAGGGCGGCGCGGTCGGTGTGGGAGCCGGCTTGCCGGCGATGGGCCGCAACGCGGCCCCGGCTTTGTAGCTTTCTGTGTACCAGTCGCCCCTCGATACACACGAACGCCTACTGCACCCGTACCCGACACACCCCGGACACAGCCATCTCCTTAACTACACGCCATCCAGCCCACACCGATGGCCCGCCAAGGAGATGCACCATGTTCGCCACCGCCAACCGCCTCAACCGCCCAGCCCTGCTTGCCTGCGCCCTGCTGCCACTGGCCCTGCTGGCCGCCGCTCCAGGCCAGGCCGAGGAAACCAGCACGCCTGCGACATCCCGCCAGGCCTCCACCTTCGGCCCGCTCAAGCATGTCCAGTCTGGCGATCTGGACGTGGCCTACGTCGAACAGGGCCCTGCCAATGGTCCAGTGGTGATCCTCCTGCACGGCTGGCCCTACGACATTCACAGCTACGAGCAGGTGGCGCCGAAACTCGCCGCCCAGGGCTACCGCGTACTGGTGCCCTACGCCCGTGGCTACGGCGACACCCGCTTCCTCTCCGAGAAAACCCCGCGCAACGGTCAGCCGGCCGCCCTGGCCAGCGACGTGATTGCCTTCATGGACGCGTTGCAGATCAAGCGTGCCGTGCTCGGCGGTTTCGACTGGGGCGCGCGCACCGCCGATATCGTCTCGGCGCTGTGGCCCGAGCGGGTCAAGGCGCTGGTGACGGTCAGCGGCTACCTGATCAGCAGCCAGGAAGCCGCCAAGGCCCCGCTGCCGCCCAGTGCCGAGTTGCAGTGGTGGTACCAGTACTATTTCGCCACCGAACGCGGCCGCGCCGGCTACGACAGTAATCGCCACGCCTTCGCCCGCCTGATCTGGCAGACCGCCTCACCGCAGTGGGCGTTCGACGACACCACTTTCGAACGCAGCGCCAAGGCGCTGGACAACCCCGACCAGGTCGCCATCACCGTGCACAACTACCGTTGGCGGCTTGGTCTGGCTCAAGGCGAGACCCGCTACGACCCGCTGGAGGCCAGGCTGGCCAAGTTCCCCAGCATAGGCGTGCCAACCATTGCCCTCGAAGGCGATGCCAACGGTGCGCCGCATCCTCCGGCCGAGGCCTATGCCAAGCGCTTCACCGGCAAGTATGCCTATCGCCTGGTGAGCGGTGGGATCGGCCACAACCTGCCGCAGGAAGCGCCTGAGGCGTTCGTCAAGGCGGTGGTGGATGCGGACCATCTGTAACGGCAATTGCAACATATCGTTTCAGTGGCGCGTGTCGGGTGCCGGGATGCACGGATTATCGCTACGACCGGTCTTTTGCGCGGCAGGCCTTGTATTTCGGGGCCTGCCGCAGAATGAACGGAAGCATCCCGAAACAGTCACCCAAGCCATCCTGTAAGACGCCTCTTTTGTCGCTGTAGGACGTATCCACGGGATTGTGAGCCGGTGTATGAATAATCAGTATTGGCCGGAGAATTGACCTGATACCGTCGAGCCTTTCTTACAACGGCACGGATGCCCACGACCAACGAGTACAGCATGGACAACTACGACAGCTCGGCACTTGGACTGCAAAAATGCCTGTTGAACCTGCGAAAGGATCATGCCCGGATGAAGGCGTCAGGAGAGCTGGAAAGAGCGGCGATACTGGCGCAGGTAATCGGGCGGATGGAACAGGGATTGAAGGAGGCTTCCCAGGGGAGGAAGCCCGAGACGTTGCAGTGAAGTGATGCCCGGCAAATGGCGATGGGTATGCGGTGCTCCGCGCTCCCCATCGCCCAGCCCCGAAGCAGGGTCAACAGCCAGGCGGCATTGCCGAAGGCGCTCGCAGACCAACGTTCCAGTTCCAGGGTACGCCGCCCTCATTGAAGCGACGGCACACCACCTCATCGTTCAACTCGAACATGCCCTGCGCCAGATGTCGGCCTGCTCGCGGAACGTCTTCAAAAGCAAGGTAGTTGCGGTCTTGCCCATAGGGCAGCCAGTGCGCCTGCCCCTCGGCCCGCGGCTGGCCCGTGCGGATGAACGAGCCCCAGTATTGGCTCATGGCTTCGCTGAAGCGCGCTTCGCCAAGGGTTAGCGGAGGGCGCGGCCAAGCGGCCGGCGTACGGTCGAAGGTAGCGAAAATGTAGGGGATTTCCGCCGCATGGAACGCGTGAAGCTTGGCTTCGTTGGTCGCGCGGTAAGCGTGATCGAAGTAATAGAAGTAGGCAGGCTGGCCGAGTTCGGTCTGTTTGCGCACCAGCTTCTCGGCCGTCCAGCCGTACATGGCGTCCCGAACGGCGGTCTGGACACTTTCTGTCATCGCGGATGACGGATGCTGACGCAGGAACGCATCGGCAAGGTCCCCATAGCGTGCTCGAATGGTGGCTTCATACGCCTGCGCAGTAGCCGGAGCCGACGGCGCCAGGAACGGCAACGAGCGGATTTCGCCGTCATTGAAGCCCGCCAGCAGCGGTACCGGTGCCTGCTCGCCGCGGTTGAAGGTATCGACCAGTTGGCGCGGCAGAATCTTGCCATCGACAGTCCCCGACGGCATGAAGCGGATCGCCTCGGCAGCCCTGACCAGCGCCATTGCCTCCATCTTGCGCAGGCCCGCGATATCCAGCTTCAGGCGCTGCGCCAATCGCCGGCCGCTCTCCTGCGCCGGTACATCGCCATGGCTGGAGCGTTGCAACTCAGGCGTGGAGATCATGTAGGCGCTCTGCGCCACAGCCTTGTCAAACAGCCCTCGCGCCTGGGGCGAAGCCATCAGGTAGAGCACGCTGAGACCACCTGCGGATTCCCCCGCGATGCTTACATTGGATGGATCGCCGCCAAACGCCGCGATGTTGTCACGCACCCATTTCAGCGCCTGGACCTGATCCAGCAAGCCATAGTTGCCCGAAATACCCTCAAGGTTCTCGGCGCTCAATTCAGGGTGGGCCAGGTAGCCCAACACGCCGAGACGGTAGTTGATCGTCACCACAACCACGCCCTGGGCAGCCAGCGCCGCACCATCAAAGCGGCCGTCGCTGCCGGCACCCGTCATCAGGCTGCCGCCATGGATCCAGACCATGACCGGCGCCTTCTCGACCTTCGCCGGCGTCCAGATGTTGAGATACAGGCAGTCCTCGGACATCTCGGGCAGCTCTGAGCTGTAGATGCCCGGGGAGGCCTGCCTTGGCTGGGGGCAAGCGGCGGCGAAATCGTCCGCGACACGCGTCTGCGTCCAGGCCGCCAGCGCAACCGGCGCCCGCCAGCGCAGCAGACCGACCGGCGCCTGGGCGTAGGGCAAGCCCTTGTAGGCGGTCACGTTGTCGATGACGACACCCTGGACCGGTCCTGCCGGTGCCTGGACAACCGTCTGCGCGACGGACTCTGTCGAGACCGCCAATAGAACACTCAGTGCCCCCAGGTGCAGCCTCTTGATCATGGTCGATCTCATCCTGCGTTCTCCTTGCGAGACTCAAATGGTGCAACACACCAGCGGCCCGGCCAGGGCTCGGACGGTTCGGGAAACTGCCCCACAGCCGAAACCGTGGGGCATCCCTGTCATGGATACCCTCCCTGGCGGCAAGCGAGGCCCAGCGCGGCCTCGGCCTACTCGTTTCGTCCTTGGGCACACATACCCTCCATGGGCGGCGGCCATCCTAGAACCCATTTTTTGCTGGATTATTTCAATCGAACGGATTGTTGCGACGCCGGGAGATCAGGCCCCTCCATTCGCTCATGCGCACGCGCCATGCCCGATTTCAGGGCGTTTTTCTAACCCAATGATCAGCTCAAACGCCGAATCGGCTTTTATTTCAACGACCTCGGGTGATTTGGTACAGACTATGCAAACGTTTGCTTCGAGCCATTGAGCGAACAATCACTGCAGCTCTCGACACATCGCCCCACCAGGGGCTTACCACTGCATGAACAAGGATTTTCAATGCACCGACCGTCTTTACCCGCAACGGCCCGCTTCTGCCTGCCTGCCAAACTGCTACTGGGCGCTGTTACGGGACTACTCAGCGTCACCACCCAGGCCCAGGATATTTCCCCCAGCGAGTCGGCCCAGGGCGAGACCTTGAGCCCGGCCGCCGCTCCGGCCAAATCGGGCCCCTACCTGTCGGACTGGTACAACCAGAACTTCACCCTGATCGGCACCAAGGACATCAGTTTCGGCCCTCGCCCTGTCGACGATATCTACCTCGAATACGAGTACTTCGGCCGCAAGGGGCCGTTCGAGCTGTACGGCTACATCGACATCCCGAAGATCCTCGACATCGGCAACAGCCATGACAAAGGCGCGTGGGACCACGGTTCACCGCTGTTCATGGAGCATGAGCCGCGGATCTCCATCGACTACCTGGCCGGACGCAGCCTGGCCGTCGGCCCGTTCAAGGAGTGGTACGTAGCCTTCGACTGGATCTACGACCACGGCAGCAACAGCGCCAACCGTGCCAATACCCTCTTCAGCGGCCTGGGCACCGACATCGACACCCATTCGCGGGTCAACCTGTCGGCCAACTTCTACGGCCGCTATCAGTGGGAAAACTATGGCGCCAGCAACGAGTATTCGTGGGACGGTTACCGGGCCCAGCTCAAGTACATCGTGCCCCTCGGCAAGTTCGACAACGGCGCCTCGCTGACCTATATCGGTTTCACCAACTTCGATTTCGGCTCGGACCTGCACAAGGACAACCCCAACCGCACGGCCAATGCCACGGTATCCACCAACGTGTTGCTGTACGCCTTCACCCACCTGCGCTTCACCCTGGTGGGCCGTCATTTCCACAATGGCGGCAACTGGCAGGACGGCAGCCAGCTGAATTTCGGCGACGGCGATTTCCGCGGTCGGTCCGATGGCTGGGGGTATTACGCTGGAGTTGGCTACCAGTTCTGATTACTTGGGCCATGGAGGCCTACCCTGCTACACGGAGCGATGCCGAGCAGGGTGGGTTTGCACGGGCGTTGGAGAATCTTTGATTAGATGAGGCGAGCCATGTTGGATTTACCCTACGCATCGAGCATCGAAGGCAACACCGTCAGATGGGGGAAAATGGGCACAGGCGCGCCGCTGGTCGCGATCCATGGCACCCCTTTCTCTTCGCAGGTCTGGAGGCGCGTCATACCGCACCTCACTGACCGCAGAACCGTGTATTACTTCGACCTGGTTGGCTATGGGCTGTCTGAAATGCGGGAAGGCCAGGACGTTTCACTGGCGATTCAGAACAACGTCATGGCTGCGCTTTTCGAGGAATGGGGCATCGAGCGCCCTGACATCCTGGCCCATGATTTTGGCGGTGCAACAGCGCTGCGAGCGTATTACCTGAACGGTCTGCGCTTTGCGTCCCTCACCCTTTTCGATGCGGTAGCCCTGGCACCCTGGGGCTCTGCGTTTGTCCAGCATGTTCGTCAACATGAGGCCGCTTTTTCCGGGATGCCTGACTACATGCACCGCGCACTGCTGGCCGCTTATCTGCAAACCTCTGCGGCCAATCCCCTCAGTGACGAAGCCCTGCAGGTTTACAGCGCACCATGGCTGGGGCCGATTGGCCAGGCGGCCTTTTACCGACAGATCGCACAGATGGATCAGGTCTATACCGAGGAAATTGAACCGCTCTACGGGAAGCTGGATTGCCCCGTGTCGGTACTCTGGGGCGCGGAGGACGCCTGGGTTCCCTATTCCCAAGGGGAACGTCTTGCTGGGCTTATTTCCCAAGAGCCCTGCGCCCGAGTGGAGAACTCGGGCCACCTGATGCAGGAAGACAGGCCGGAAGCGATTGTGGCGGCGGTTTTGAAGCAGATTGGCCTCTGAGACTGGTTCGCTGGGCTGTCTGTATGTGCAAATTCCCAGCGGTCTGTGCCTATCGGCAGAGCGATTTCATCGGTACGGTTCAGGCCTCACTGTTTCTACGAGGTTGTCATGGAACTGACAGCAATCCCGTTTGGCACCACGGACTGGTCAAAAATCGATCCTGTCGCTTATCCAGGCGAGACCGGGACCGCGTACTGGCGTACCTGTCTGTTTGGGGAAGTTCGGGTTCGATGGGTTGAGTACACCCCAGGATATGTGGCCGATCATTGGTGCCGGAAGGGGCATATTCTGTTCTGCCTGGAAGGTCGGCTGGACACTGAACTGGAGGATGGTCGGACTTTCACCCTGCAGCCGGGCATGAGCTATCAAGTGGGGGACAATGCGGAGGCGCACCGGTCATCGACGTCTACCGGAGCCAAACTCTTTATTGTGGACTGAACAAATGTCTCTGATCACACAACGTGTGGAACTGGCGAGTAACGGCGCTAACGACAAAGTAATCTGCAGAATGCAATCAGGCTGGGCGGTGATGGGCGATGTGCAGTTTCTTGAAGGCTATTGCCTCTTGCTGCCTGACCCTGTGGTACCCAGCCTGAACGATCTGGACTCAGAATCCAGGGCGGCTTACCTCCTCGACATGGCACGACTTGGAGATGCGCTGCTGCAGGTCACTGGAGCCCTGCGGATCAACTATGAAATCCTTGGAAACTCCGAGCCCGAGCTGCACTGCCACCTATTTCCTCGCTATGCGAATGAGCCGGATGAAAAACGCAGAATGCCCGCATGGTTTTACGACTGGGAATCGGCTCCCCTCTACGCAGAAGAGAAGCATGGAAAAATTCGGCGCGAACTGGCTCTGGTGCTTCAAGGAAAGTGACTGGCTAGCAGATTAGGCACTAAACGAAAAGCAGTGTCCTAGAACCTGACACTGCGGGCATACGGCCCCCTCCTTTGTACCTGCTGTAGATCCAGCCGTAAGAGAGCCTTCAGAAATAACTAGCCGAAACGGGCGTGGGAACGGTGGTGCGACTCGTACCGTGATACGCCGCGCCAGCGTCGCTGAATCTCGCGAACTTTCGCTAATGCATCGCCATATCTACTGCTCACTGATAACGGCAAACGTGTTACGGCACCGATGTTGCGCCATCGATGGGACGATGCTCGGGAGGAAGCTGTGAAGGAAGCAGCTGCCGCTGGTGACCAAGTACTGGCCGGCCGGATCAGCCAATTCCAGTTCCGCGACATTCGCCCGAAGGCAGCCTCGGAAATCACCGATGTTGACCACGCCAATCTGCTGCTCGGCCATACCAAGGGCGACATCACAGAGCGGGTTTATCGCCGAGTTGGAGCCCTGGCGAAAACCACCAAATGAGGAAAGTTTCGGAAGCGCTTCCACAACAAACCATTCCCAAGGGTGTACCCATGGGTGGTCTTCCTATGCCCCAAAAACGCAAAAAGCCCTGAAAAATCAGGGCTTTGAATGTGGCGGAAGCGTAGAGATTCGAACTCTAGGATAGTTGCCCATCGACGGTTTTCAAGACCGTACCATAAGCGCCCATTTATCTAGGCGTCAACGCAATAATCGATTCCAAAACGAACACAAGATGGCTCGGCTACAAGCCGCATAGCGCAAGGGCCGCACTTTCGGTTTTGGAATCGATTTTCCCCTCCACAGCGTTCTGCTGAGCACGATCCGTTCTGGCTCGTCCGCCCCTTCCCCCACCTTGTCCAGCCGACGTGAACGGCCTATTCGCGCTCAAGTAACGCCCACACTCTGGCCGCTTCGGCTAGCTCAAGCATGTCTGAAAGTACACCGGGATCAATCTCGTGGCGCCAGCGGGCGGCATAGGCCATTTCTTCCAGCACAGCGGCGCGACCATCCGGATCTGTGACTAAGGCTGGCTGGTCGCTTAGCTCATCCAGCCAGGGCTGAGGGATCCCAATCAGGCTACTCAAGACGACACCACCAAGACTGTGAATACAGAACGCCGTCAATTTCTTCGAAGCCAGTGATGTTCATACCGAGCTGGGCCATGCCGTTGACGCAGGCGTCATGCAAGCGCGGGATGATGTCGCCGCTTGGCGTCGGGTTGAACACCCAGGCCTCAATGCACGGCCGACCAAGCACCTTGCTGTGCCCGTACTCGATGTGAACGTCTCCCCGTAATGGCTTGATCTTCCTGAGCTGGTCATTGGGAATGGCAACGCCGCGCTCTCGACGGCGAACTAGTAGGAAGTACATGCGGCACCAAAACTGTATATTTATACAGCATTTGATCATCCAAACGGATGTCCAGGCCAGTACCGCTCGGCGGGCTATGCTTTTGGCTCAAGCCGGAGGGATGGGAAATGTGTGGAAGGCTGACCCAGTACCGCGGGATACACGACTTCGTTGACACCCTGAGCATGCCAAATGTGTGGCGGAACAATGTCGGTGACCAGCCCTTGAGCCGGTACAACGTCGCGCCGACGACCAGCGTGGCGGTGCTTCGGATGGATATTACAGGCCCCCGCGCGGACCTGGTGAGGTGGGGGTGGCGGCCGCACTGGGCAACCGACCGCGCTGCTCCGATCAACGCCAGGGTAGAAAAGGTGGCGCATGGCCCATTCTTCAGGGCGATCTGGCCGCACCGGGCAATCACTCCAGTGGACGGCTGGTACGAATGGGTTGATGGAGGCGGCTCGAAAAAGCAGCCCTACTACATCCGCCGGCGCGATGGGCGCCCTGCTCTCTGCGCAACCATAGGCCAGTTCGAAGGCACCGATCACGACGGCTTCGTAATCATCACCGCCGATGCCCAGGGCGGCCTGGTCGACGTCCATGACCGGCGACCAGTAGTGCTGTCGCCTGATCTGGCGGTCGAGTGGATCGCGGCCGGCATGCCCAGCGAGCATGCCGAGCAGATGGTGCTGAACCTGGGTGAGCCGGCCGAGGCGTTTGAGTGGTACCGCGTTGGAACGGCCGTGGGCAATGTGCGGAACCAGGGTCCAGAGTTGATACTTCCCGCTCAGTGACGAACCAACGGCTGATGACCTAGCGCATACAGCTGGTAGTCAGTCACAGCCTGGTAAGCGGACTCGGCGATTACGCGAAGGCGTTCGACCTCCTCTGCCGGAACCTCAGCGGCCAGCGCGTTGTGGTAGAGGCGCAATGCTTCAATAGCTTCGCTAATCAGCGGTTCGCCCGCTTCTATCACTCCCTCTATGGTTCGCTTCACGATTCTATCCCGGTGGCTTGACCAACGAATTATACGACGCCTCGCACGCCAATCCAGCTACTCGGGCGCGATCAAACGCTGCCGCCAACTCTCCCGCTCGAGCATCAGCCCGTGCGAGCAAGTCGGAGAGCACCATTGCGGCGCGTCGGGCTGCCTCGCTTCGAGTGGCAACGGCAGGATCCGGGCCGGGGCAACCGACGGCGGCAGCGCGCTTGCTGGCTTCGTCACGCAGCCGCTGACCAGCAGCATCAGCCCCAACAGCAGCACCTTCAGCAATAGTTCGTTGTTCCTGAGCATGCGCCCTAACCTCTTCATGTGCCGCGGCGCGGCGCTGTTCCTCTCTCCGGGCTCCCCGCTCGCCCAGCACCTCAGCCAAGCGATCGCCGCTGTCCCGGAACGCTGACGCGGCTTCAGCTTCGGCGCGCTCAACTGATCGCCCATGCTGGTAGACGAGCCAGTACGAACCGACCACGGCTAGCATCGCGATCGCCCGCACGCCCCAGCCGTTCACGCATCCCCCAGAAACAGATCACGTTCAGCGGCGCGCCGACGCACCAGCCCCGGAAGCACCTTACCGCCGGCCTTGTTCCAACGCGGGAACTGCTCTGCGGCGCCGGCGTAATCGCCAGTATTGAGCAGCCGGCGAAGCCTGGACGACTTGAGGTTCGCCGAGCCCAGGTTGTAGGTGAAGCTGATCAGGGCGTCCCACTGGTTTTGATTCAGCTGCGCCGTGACCAGGCGCCGCATTTCTGGCTCGAACCGTTGCACGTCTTTCAGCAGCATGCGCTCGGCTTGCTCCTTGCTGATAGACATGCCGGCCGTTACGCCCTGGGTGGTGCCGTAACCGATGGTCCAGACGCCCACGGCATCCTGATAGGCCTGCAGGCGCAAGCCTTCGTAAAACTTAATTAAAGTCAAACCACGTTGAGATGTACGCAATTAATCTCTCCCCAATAAAAAATGTTGCCTGACAGCGGTAGCTCAGCTGGGCATATAAAACCTGAACGAGTGCTGACCTTTGAAAATGAGCCGACCTTTCAAACCGGCCTCACCTACAACACATATTGCTAGCCAAACCTAAATTCAAATCATTGAATCATAAACAGTCTCACCTCACACAGCTCAACACTCGTTCACATGCCGCGCAGCACCAATCAAAAAAGCACACTCCCACCCCAACAAATTGCTATATGCAATATCCCAAAAAATTATCCAGATAGGCCACGAAAATTAGAATTACGTTCTAGCCTTATCGAAAGCAAACACCTAGATCAATTGAGAACACCACTTGCGCCATGTAACCCTGGAGACCTTATGCCGCGAACAAAAAACCCAGCCCACTTGACAAAAAATTTTTCAACCCAAGTACTTTCAGCTTTCGTAATAGACCTAGGAAAGTGTATAGACACGGGCCTCACTGACGAGCAATGCAGCGCCAACAAGGACTGGCTAAGAGATCTGTCAGGCTATTATGCGGCCATTGGTGATGACATTTTTGGAAGAAAAATATTTGAGCGTTGCGACGACATTGCCAAGGAGTATCACGAGTGGAACTCACCAAACGGGACACCAAAAATCCGCGCAGCACAACACACGCGCATAAAAAACAAAGTAAATAAGTTAGCAGGATCATATCGGCGCCGTATTGGAATCATAGAGCAAAGCGCCGACATGAAGCTCTATCTAGCTATTTACAGCGCTACAGAGCGTTTGATTTTAGCGTTCCCAGGTTTACTAAAATCAGTTGCGGAGACCAGCTTAAGATTCCCTAAGTAGCCCCAAAGCTCTACCCACTAAAAAATCTTAAACAAGGCCAGCGCATCTACTTGCGCCATCTTGTTGCAAAGTGCTTCACCAGAAAACCAATAAGCCAAACGGAGAACATCATGTTCACTACACAGCAGATTGACCTACTCAATACCACTTTCAGTCAGAGCATCGCATCAGCGAGCAACCCTGAAGAAGCTGCCCGGCTTTTCGCCAAATTAGCGACAGCAGCAATTGGTCAAGCACTGGCTAATGCTTTACAAGATGTAGTGTCCCAGGTTAGTAGCGTACAATCGCTTTCTGCACCATCAGCAAACATACAAGGCTGGGAAAGTTTCATAACCGGAGCAGCACTATGCATCGAGTGGCCTTCACCCAATCTTCAACCATGTTCTGTACTACCTGTTCTTCATTTTGTCCCGACCTCCCCTGCTGGCACATTACACCCTGCGGGCGTAGACGTTAGCATCGGCATATCAATATCCGGCCGATTCTGAGCAACCTTACGAATTAAGCCATTTGATCGCAACAAGACTCAGATGGCTTAATTTTCAGCTCCCTATAATTATCGTTTAGCATAACCTTTGTGCTCGGCAACCCAACCCGGTGGGGTCGGCCTGTGTACAACTTCCGGGAAGGTTCTAGACTGCGGCCAGTCTCGCAACGACTGCAGATAATCCAGCAGTTCCGCGAATTGAGTTTCCGAAAGGGTAAGACTTCGACGCAGATCCTGTTCGTCACGATGGCGCTCGCGCAGCCACAGAACGTTATTTACCGCAGCATCGCGCCATGCACGCTCAGCAGTCTCGATCTGCTCTCGCGTCCTCGGGGGGCTCAAATAGGCCTGCAGCTCGGCGTCAGTCATCAGCACCAGGTCCTTGACCTTGAATGCGTCCTCAGAACCGTCCGCCGCGTAGGCATAGACCTGGTTCGTTCCCTTCTGTCGATAGTGCTTGTTCATCGGTATTCACTCCATTTCATAATCAGGTCATTGCCGTCTTCACGGAACATCCCGGCAGTTCCACCTGGCGGCACCGGACCTTCAAGCGTCGTCTCACTCCCCCCTGTCATGAACGCTTTGGCCCAAGAACTTCCGTTGATGTGGAGACTGGCAGACAGGTTCCCACCGCCTGGGTCGCGAACATGGACGGAGACCCAGATCGTCTTGTTCGTGGTGTTGGGATAATTGACCCCCCAGTTTCGGTTGGCAGTCATGTCCTGCGGCGACTGATTCATGCCAAACGCAACATCCGCGAACCGTCGCGGCGAAACGTAGGTGTTGTACGAACTCTTGTTCACCATGTCGGTGAGTGTGGCCTCCAGCTGGTAGCTGAACGCATCGAACCAGCCACTCCACGCAGAGCCATCCCAGACCCGCCAGGCCTTACGTCCGTTGTTCGCCCCGATGCCGTTCAGAGTCTGCTCGCAATAAGCATCTCCCCCGCTGACATCGATAACGTGGCGGCCTTGCGCCCAGCCTTGCGGCAGACCTGCAAGGCCCGAGGCCGGGGTGATGAACTTGCCGCCGGTTTTGTACTTGTTTAAGTCCGTTTCGGTCGAGGTCGCTTGCCCGCCGATGCCGTATGCCATCAGCGCAGCCGAGGACAGCAGCGGCGAGCCGTTCCACTTGAGGGCGCCGGTATAGTCCATGCTGAGCTTCCCCGAGGCCTTGCCCTGCCAGCTGAAGCCGATCGCAGGCGCGTAGTCATCACGCACTTCTACGGGGTTGGATACGCCAATTTCCCCCGCCTCGCGGATCAACGTCGCGCCGGCCGAGTAATCAGAGCCGTTAACCGGCGAGGCCAGCACGGGCTGTTGGCGGCTGACAGCGCCCACGAGCAATCTGCTTACGACTTCGTTCTGCACAAACTCTGTCGTGGCCAGCTGGGTGGTTTTGGTGCCCTTCGTTGCCGTAACGGCCGTTGGCACGCCGGTAAAGGCAGGACTGGCAAGCGGGGCTTTCTGAACCAGCGCCGCGTCTACCTGCTGCCTGTTGTAGGCATCAGTGATGCCGTAATCGCCCAGCGTCGTAGGGTTGCTGCCGCCGGTGACCCTGCCCAGCGCATCGACCGTAACCTGTCGGTAGCTGCCGGCGACTACGCCCGTCTTGCCGAACAGCTGGACAAAGATCAGCGCCGTGGTACCGACCTGCGGCGGCGTGGTGTTGGTCATCTGCCACATCGACCCTGCGTAAGTCGCGCCGGCCTGCACGATGATCAGGTGGCCCGGTGTGCACTCTGCGTTGTCGTTGGCATCGAGCGCCCGCCCCCAGGCCCCGCCGGCGGCGTTGTAGATCCAGTTCTGCGAGGCGTTGGCCTGGTCCTTCACTAGCACCCGGTCACCGGCCGCCAGGGCCACGCCGTCAATGCTCTGCAAGCCAGACAAAGCAATGGGGCCGGTGGTAGCCACCCGCACAGCGCGCTTGACGTCACTGGCGGCGAGCCCCTGAATGGCCTGCAGCAGCTGGGCGTTGTCGTCCTCGCTCGGGGTGAGGCCGGCAGCCTTGATCACGGCCAACAGTTCGTCGGTGACGGCGTTTCCCCAGGCCGAAGGTATCAGCGAGCCCGGCAGGCCCGTGCTGACGTTCTCGTCGACAAACTTGCCGCCAACCAGGCCGACATTAGGAATGCGTTTCGGGTAGTCCATATCGCGTTATCCGTAGGTAATGGTTTCAAGGGTGTGTGCCGGCGCGGCGCGGCCTACAAGGCACTCAAGGGCGCCATTGGCGGCGCCGCCAAAGGTCTGCCCCCAGTGGCTGAAGCCGAAGCGGCTGCCCTGGGCCAGGCGCGGCCCCGTCTCCAGGGCCCACATGAACTGTGCGCCCCAGGTGCCGAAGCGGGCCGAGCCGAAGCGCGACCGACCGAAGCGCGGCGCCCGGTGCTCGACCACGCGGGCATTGCGGTAGCCCAGCGAAAAGGCCAGCTCCACGAAGTACGCCGGCGTCTGCCCGCCCACCTCCAGCAGGCGGCGGCGCACGGCCAGTTGCCGGTCAGCGAACGCCGGCGTATAGCCCATACAGGGGTCGGGTAACTGCATGACCCGCTCCCAATCAGGAACCAGCTCGCGCACGGTGGCGGGGTCGCTCTCGGCCAGCAGGTCGGCGGCGCGGCGATCCTCGGTGGCCAGCTCCTGGGCCGCGGCCTGCAGCAACTGGTCGACACCTGGGTTGAACTCGCGATCCCAGGCCGGCCCAGGCGGCAGCAGCGCGCACAACTGCGCGTAGTAGTCCTGCTCCGTCCTCACGACCACAGCACACCCCCATAGGTCAGTAGCTCATTAGCGGCCGCCTGCACGTCGCCGACGGGGCTGATGACCTTGTGATCGCGCTCGCCCGTGGCGCCGCTAATGGCCTCGGCAATGTGGGTGGCCAGCAGCGTGGCGCCCAGCTCCGATTCACGGTTGTGCAGGTCGACCAGGGCGGCTTCGACGGCGCGGCGTACCGCGCTACTGTCGGGGGTGACTGACAGCTGGTACTGCACCGGTTTCTCGGCCGGCGGCAGCACGTACACCTCGGCCGTGACCGGCCGCTCCTGCTCGATGTAGGCGGCCACTACGGCGATGGCTTCGGCGCTGGGGATGATGTCGATATCGCCATCGCGCACGAAGAACAGCCCCACCGTGCCCGGCCCCACCCAGCGCCGCACCACCCAAGCCCGGGTTACCCCGGCGACCTCCAGCGCCCAAGTCTCGTAATCGCTCTTGCTACCGCCGTGGGCAATGACCCGGTACGAACGAATCACCCGAGCGCGCAGCGCCTCAATACTCTCCTGCTCGGTGCCGCCGGTCAGGCCCGGCGCCGTCACAGTAAACGTGTCATTGACGCCCAGCACCGGCGACACCAGACGCAGCTGCGTACCGGCAGGCGTGTTGCCCAGCTCGCCCGGCTCCAGGGCCTCGACCTGGGCGACGCCTTCGGTGCTACTCAGCTTGACCGAGGCCCGTACCCTGAACAGCACTTGGTCATCGCGCTGCAGCAGCGTGCCGGCATCGAGCAGCGCCGAGGCGGCGCCGGTGAAGGTAGCGGCTCCGGTGGCCTTCACGGCCTCCAGGCGGCCGCGCTTAAGCCGTGCCTGGGCCATGCGCAGCAGGGTTTCGTCGTCGGCCGTGTCCGGCAGGATCTGGTCGGCAATGTAGCGCTGGTGGCCGTAGCGGCCAGACGAGGCCGCGCCCAGCACGCGGGCCAGCACCTCGGCATCGGAGCGGACCAGGGCGCTACCGCCGGCCAAATCGGCCTGTGCCCTGGCCACCAGGGCGGGCAATGTTGGGATTTCAAACGGCATTGATCACCTGCCACAGGTTGTCTAGTTGAACGTCGATCACCGGGCCATCGCGCAGGCCGACCCGCACCTGCATGTCGAGGCGGTCGACCTTGCGCGATGCCGTTACCGTAACGGCGCTCACCCGGTCGTCATCCACCGCCCACTGCAGGGCCTCGCGGGCGAACGCCTCGGCGGTGCGCACCGTGTCGTCGGTCAGCGTGCGCCGGCGTAGCTGCCACAGGCGTGACCCGATGCGGTCATTGGCCAGGGTCGGGAACGTGTCGCCCCACCAGCCGTAACGCTGGTCGTCGTCCAGCAGGTCGCCGTCGTCGGCGCGGCGCCAGGTCAACAGGCTGATCACCACGGCGCGCTGCCAGGCGCGTTCGGACTCGGCATCGAGCAGCGTCATGCCGTCACCACCGGCTTACCGCTCTGCTGGTTACCCTTCGCCACTCCCTCATGCGGGTGGTTGACCTGGCTGACGCCGGCGGCGATCTGGTCGCCCTGCGACACGATCTGGCCCGTGGTGCGGATCACCGGTGTATCGAACTCCACGGCCGTCTCGGCCTTGACCTTGAGCGTCAGCGTCTCGATCTCGATCACGCGGCCGCGCTTGAAGTGCAGGCGGTCGCCCTCGTCGGTGTAAATAGCCACCTCACCGCTCTTGAGCGCCTGCAGGCGAAAGCGCCGGTCGGCGACGCAGACGACCACCCCATGAGAGCGGTCGCCGCCCAGGAACGCCGCCAGGGCCTCGGCGCCGGGCAGCGGGTTGGACGTAAAGCCGTAGGGCTCGAAGTGCTCCATGCCGTCTTTCACTTCGTCGGCGGTCAGGCGCATCTGCAGGCCCTGCAGCTTGCGGCCGGCATCGACCAGGGCGACCACGCCCCGGGCGAGAAAATTTCTCATGGGTTTCATTGGCCAGGCTTCCAGTCAGCGGGGATCAGGTATTCGAAGTTGTCGGCCTTGCCGCCCTTCTTGAGCTTGCGCGACTTGTGCGGATCTTTCGGCTCGGGGTCGAAGCCATCCGGCGGGCCGACCACGATGTTGGCCACGGTACCGGCGTCATCGAGCACGTACTCGATTTCGCTGATGAGCATGTCGCGGTCGATGCCGATCAGCAGGTCGACCACGCGCACGATCATGTTCGGCACCCACAGGGCGCCGGTGGACTGCCGCCATCCCTGGATCTTGTAACGCAAGGTCAGCGCCTTACCCATCCGGCTGCCGCGCTCCCAGTTGGCCCGCGCCTGGGCCAGCTCCGGGGTCATCTGGCCACTTTCGTGGATCAGCAGCACCCGGCGCCGGGTGGCGCGCGGATCGGTGACGCCGGCCTTCACTTCGCTGGCCGCCGCGCCGTAGTCAGTGTCGGTGCCCGAGCGCTGGCCGGTGACGCGGTACTCGGAAAACAACCCCGAGAAATCCAGCTCGGCGCTGCCGGTCAACAGGTTCTGCCCCAGTTCCAGGCGGTCTACGGCGCGGCCGGCGCTGCCCGGCTTGATGATCACTACCCGCCCCCGGGCGTCATCGGTCGACAGCAGCCGCGACAGCGTCAGCAGGCGGTCGATGGACTCGAAGGCGGTTTCGCCGGGCTCGATCTGGTGGTCGGCCAGCTTGGTGGTTTCCGCCACCTCGCTCAGCACCCGCACTCCGTATGGCTCAGCCAGCGCCTGCACGATCTTCTGCACGCTCTGCCCGCGCCACTGGCCGGGCTTGTTCACCGCCGAGCAGTCCACCAGGTCGGCAGTCAGCGAACGGCCGGCGACCGACCGTTCGACGCTGCGGGCGTCGTAGCTGATCGGCGTTCCGAACACCCAGCCCGTCAGCACCAGGTCGGCACCGATGCGCACTTCGCAGCGGTCGCCCTGGCGCACCGGGATTTCCTGCACCTGGCCCGGCCAGCTCCACGTCACACCCAGGCGAAAATCCCGGGCCTGGCGTTCGATGCCGGCACTGATGCTGACTTTCTTCCAGCCGCGATAGTCCAGGCCGTTCACGCTCAACGTGACAGCATTTTGGTTGTCCATGGATTCACTCTCGAGCGATGGTCAGCGCGCCGACAGGCAGAAAGCCCGGGTGCTGCACCTTGTTACGCGTAACGATTTCTTCGGCGCGGGTGGCGTCGCCATAGCGCTGGTACGCCAGCACCACCGCCGGCAGGCTTTCCCGCGTGGTGACCTCGGCCAGCCGCACACCGGCGCGGGCCACTTCGGTCAGGTGCGCCCGCACCTGGCTGCGCACGACCTCCAGCCGCTCGACGTGCTCGACCGGCGACGCCAGGGCGGCCAGCCACAGGGCGTCGCTGATGGCATCACGCAGCGCGACCACATCGGCAGTGACCGGCACCTCGGGGCGCTGGATCGGGGCCACCACCTGCTGCTCCAAGGTGGCGAAGCCGGTCAACGGCTCGGGCGCCTGCACCACCGGCATGGCCACCGCCTCGCGCACGGCCAGCACGATCAGCGCATCGCGCACCAGCTCGCGGGCAGCAGCGACCACGGCGGCGGTGTCGGTTCCTCCGGCCGGTGGCGGCGCGTTGGCCAACTGGCGGGCCTGCTCCACCTGGCCGGTGATGGCCCGACCGGACTCGGCGAAGCTGGAAAACTCCGGCGTCGCCTCGGGCAGCGCCGCGACGGTGCGGGCAAACTCCGGATCGGCCTCTAGGCTGGCCGAGTCGCGGCCGCTGGACGGCCCCCAGCGATAGCCCGACGACCGTGAACTGCCGCCGACACTGGCGAACTGCCCCCGGATCATCGCCGCGAAGTTGCCCGGGGCGTTAATCAGCATGTCGGCCAGCGCCTCCACCGAGCTGACCAGGCCCGTAAGTTGGCGAAGCTCCGAGGCAATGGCCATCTGCACCCCGGCCACACCGTTCTGCAGCGCGACCACGGCCAGGCGCGCCCGGTTGACCACCGCCATGGCGGCCTTGTACCGGGCAATCGCCGACTCAAGCAGGCTTTCAGATGAGTCCTCCAGCTGCCGCGCCGTGTTCGGCACGCCGGCAGGAAAACCCTTCTCGCCGTCCTCCACGAACACCAGGTCAAAGCGGACCATGCCGCCTTCACGGCGCTCATGACTGACGCTACAGACCGTCGCGGTGGCCGTCAGCCGGCCATACCAGGGATGGACCAGCTCGCCCGCCCCGGGCTTGTCCAGGGCGTTGAGCAGGTTGTCACGCTGAAAATAGCAGTCCTCCCCGATCACGAAGGCGGCCAGCTTGATTTCCCGCGTGACGCGGCCCAGGTCTTCCACCAGCGGCTTGTCCCGCTGCGGATACTCATGCGTCTGTGTGCGCCGTCCCGCCGGCATGCTGTCGTTGTCGACGTGGAACGGCACCCCCCGGAATGAGGCCGGGTGCAGCTGATCCCGCCAGGTACTCATGACGCCCTCCCCAAGGATCGGTAGCCCACTTGTGGGCTGACCTGCAGCCCGGGTTGGTTGGTGTCGGCCTGCTCCACCCGCATGCCGGGCGGGGCATTGTCGAAGCGCACGACCATTTGCCCTTCCAGCTGGGCTTTATTGGCCTGGGCGGCCTGCTGCACCAGGGAGCCCCGCGACGCGGCCAGGGCACCGGGTGCCGGCGCCGACAGGCTGGTTTGCCCAGGACGCGACAGGAGGCCCATTTCAGCGCGTTTCGCCGCCTCCTGCGGGGTCAGCCCTTTGGCCAGGCTTTCCTGCGCATGCTCGGCCATCTGCGAGGCCGACAGCGGCATCGCCGCCCATGGCCCTGGCAGGTCCGGCGCCCGCATCAGGCCGGCCACACTGGTGGCCTCCGGCATCAGCTGCACCGGTTGCGCCATCGGCTTGACCAGCGCCCCAGGTACCGGCTCGCCGGCGGCGTTGCGCGCCTTCTGCTGCTCGGCCCAGTCGTTGACCTTGGCCGTCGCCGCGCTGATCACACCGTCACCGCTCGACTCGCTGTCGAAGCCCAGGAATTTCATCATCGGCTCAATGATGGGCCGAAGCTTGTCCCAGATCCCTTTGAAAAAGCCGGTGATGGGCTCCCAGTGCTTGATGATCAAACCCAGCGGCGACCAGTCAAAGACCGACTTGAGGAAGTCGAAGAACGGCACCGACAGGGCCTTGACCAGCTCCCACAGCGCACCGAAGAACGCCGTCAGCGGCTCCCAGTTGGCCACAATCTGGCCCAATGGCGACCAGGCGAAAGCGGTTTTCATCCACTCCCACACGGCCATCGCCGGGGCCTTGATCTTGTCCCACACCGCTTGGAAGTATGGCGCCACGGTCGACCAGTTGGCGATCAGGATGCCGGCGGCGATGGCAATGCCGCGAACGATCATGCCCACCGGGCTCATGCTCGCCACAGCGTTGACCAGCGTAAGCTTGGCTGCCGCACCTGCAGCAGCCAGGCGCAGCACGGTGAACCCCACGGCCGCGCCCAGCACGCCCTTGATCAGCCACGGGTGCGCCCCGGCCAAGGTGGCCACGCTGCTGATGATCGGCCCCACGGCCGCCATGAAATCGTTGAGCGGCGGCAACAGCATGCTGCCGACCGTGATACCCAGGCGGGTCACCCGGTTCTGCAGCAGCTGCATGGCGTTCTGCGTGGTCGCGGCCCGTGCGGCGTACTCATTGTTCATCGAACCGGCATACTGACTTTCGTCGCCGACCGATTTGAAGTTCTTCTGCAGCGTGCCCAGGCTGGTCAGCAACGGCGCGATAGCCCCTACCGATTCCTTGCCAAACAGGTTAGTCAGCACCGCCGCCTGCTTACTTTTCTCGACCTTGGCCAGCGTCTCCAGGACGCGGTTAATCGTCCCTTCGCTGTCCGTCTGCATGCCTTTCGCCAGCTCGTTGGCATCCAGGCGCAAGGCCTTGTAAGCCTCCTTCTGCGACTTGGTGGCCGCCGTGCCGGCGGTCAGGGTCAGCATGAAGTTCTTGATGCCGGTGGCGGCCACGTCCTGGGCAATGCCCACGCCGGCCAGGGTCGAGCCCATGGCCGCCAGTTGCGCCGCGCTGACGCCCGCGACCTCGCCCAGCGGGCCGATGGCGGTCAGGATATTGGAGATTTGCCCGGTGCTGGCCGCGCCGGTGTTGCCCAGGTAGTTGATCTGGTCGGCCAGCGTGACCACTTCGGTCTGGTTCATCTTGAAGGCCGTGCGCCACTTGGCCATCATCGAGCCCGATTCTTCGGCCGTCTGGTCGAAGGCGACGCCCATTTTCACGGCGTCTTCCGCGAAGCGGTTCAGCTCTTCCCGGGCAATACCCGACTGGCCGCCGGCGGCGACAATCTGCGCGATGCCCTCGGCCGCCATGGGCAGGCGCTCGGACAGGCCCAGCACGTCGTCACTCATCGCCTTGAACTGCGCCGGCGACTCGAAGTTGACCACCTTCTTCACGTCGGCCATGGCGCTTTCAAAGCCCATGGCCGCCTTCACGCCCATGACGAACGGGGCCGCAATCGCCCCACCCTGCAGGGCTTCGCCGAACGTGATCTTGCCCAGGCCCGAGCTGTTCAGCTGCTTGCGCAGCACCGCGGCGTTCTTGCGCACCCCGTTCAGCACCGGCGACAGCTTGTCGACGCCGGTGATCAGCGCCTTGAGTTGGAATTTATCCGCCACCGCCTCCCCCATTCAGCGCGTTGATGCGCCACGCGTTTTCCTCACTCTCGAACAACGTGTCGAGGGTCCAGCCCAGCACCTCGCCCGGGGTGGTTTTCCACCACCAGGCAAGGTCGTAGGCCAGCTCGGTCAGGCCGCCGACTGCTTCGAATCTTGGGGCATGAAAAAACCCACGATCAGCCAGCCGATGGTGTTCAGGTCAGCCAGGTCCAGCTGGTTCACCGAACTGGCCGGGATGGCAGCGCAGATCGCGATGTACTTGCCGACTGCTTCGACCTCCATGATCGGGTGGCCGCTCTCACCAACGACGTAGGGCAACGCCTTGATTGCGCGGCACTCCTGCACGGTCGGGCGGCGCAGGGTCAGTTCGGTGACCTCTTCGTTATGGGCCTGGATTGGAGTAGCGAGGGTGTGAGTTACGGTGGTCATTACTGCCAGTCTCCTTGGATGCCTTCGAATTTGAGCGAGACCTTGGCGTCATCGCCGGTCACTTTGGACTCATCCACTTGGTACGCGCCGCTCAGCACATACACCGAGCCGTCTGCCAGCTCGGCGGTGATGGTCATATTGGTCCCGTTGGCCAGCTTGGCCCGGGGGAAGTTGGCGGTTTTCACCGCGTCGACCACCACATAGGGGATCAGGTCTTCTTCCTTGAAGTAGCCCCGCGTGATCGTTTCGCGTTTTGTGTCCGACAGCGGGCATTCCACGCCGCCGGTGATCACCAGCTGATCGCCGTCGACCTTCACAAAGCAGGTGCCCGCGACTTTCTGACCCATAAAGGGCACTCCCATAAAAAAGCCCGCACAGGGCGGGCTGGGGTTGAACGATGAGGGTTACGTCGCGTCCGGGTACTGCAGACGGAACTGGTACAGCAGCGCGAACACACGCAGCTGGTTCACAAGGTCCGGCGGGAACAGCACACTCAGGCGGTTGGGGTTCTTCGGATCGCGCTCGACGATCAGATACTGATTGAACGCCTCGGCGTTCTCGACAATGCCCTCACGCTCCAGCGCGCCATAGGCCGCGATCAGCTCGCCGCGAATCACCTTCGGGGTGACGATGGCCTGGCCGGGGCCAAAGCGCGTACCGTCGTTGGCCAGCTTGTGACGGCCGTACTTGCTGGTGATGATGCTGCGCAGGTAGCGGATCACGTAGGCCGACTGGTGCAGCGTCTCGCTGTCCAGATAGGAGTCATCCGGCTGGCCATAGGCGTTACGCTGGTAGGTCGTAACGGCCCGCTCGATGCGGTAGCTGCCGCCGTTGTAGACAGCGGTGGCCATGCCACTGGTCAGCAGCGACTGCCGCTCGGTCAGGGTGAAACGGTCACTCGCCTGTGCCGGGTCGATGCCCGTCAGCGCGCCGGTCTGCGTCGGTCGCGCCGGGTCGGCGCTGATGAACACGGCAGTGCGCGCCGCCCAGGCCGCAGCCACCTCCCACGCCGGCTGCGGCACGCCGCGCTCGAAGCCATGGACGGAGACGTGCGGGTCGTTACGCAGGCGCCCGGCAGCGACCAGCTGGCCCAGCGTGCCGCGCTGTGCGCTGTACACATGGCCGTAGAGCTGCTTCGCCCAGGACCAGCGGCCGGCGCTGTCGTCCATGGCGGTTTTCCAGGCGCCCAGCGTGTCGGCATCGGTCCAGGGCTGGGCGATGAACTCGAATTCTTCGTCGCCCAGTGCAGCCAGCGCCGCCGATACAGCCGGGGTGCCGGCGCCGTTGGTCATGGCCGTGGCCACCACCGTCAGGCCGGCCGGCGTGGTTTCGCCATTGGCGCGCCCCAGGCGGTTCAGCTGGACTTGGATATCGTTGCCCAGCTCGCCCTTGAACTTGGCCTGCAGGGTGACCACACCGGCGGCGGCCGTGGCCGTCACCGGCAGGTCAATGGCGGCATTGATGGCCGCCGCCAAGCTGGCTGCCACGGCCTCGGCCGAGGCGCCGACCACCGCATCGGCGCGCACACGCTGGCCAGCCACGTACAGATTGACCAGGCCGGCGGTGGCGACGCTGCCCGTTACGGTAACGGTGCCGGTCGCGGCCGCGCCGGTGGCCACCTTGAGCGGCAGGCACCAGACCTCGCCGGCCACGTCGATGGCCCGCCAGCGCGCATGCATGGCGGCCAGCATTGAGCCGGTGCCGCCAATGTCCTTGGCGTCGCTGGTCTTCGACACCAGCACCAGGCGGCCGATTTCGTCGCTCTCGGCATCGTCGTTGACCTGGCCAACGATCAGCCGGCGCAGGCTGGAACCGCCGCTGTTGGCCATGGAGTTGTCGACTTCGGCATAGAACAGCGGCACGCGAATGTCGCTCGGGATGTTGCTGAAACTGATGCTCATCGCGCTTTGCTCCCCCGGGTGGTGTTCTTCTGCTCCAGGGCGTCGCCGGCGATGATGCGGCGCTCCCAGTAGGCGTCACGGGGCACCGCGGCGCCCTCGGCGGGCAGGTACTGGCCCGGCTGGCTTGGCATCGGGCAATCGCGCCCCGGGGCCGGTTTGAGGTGAATGGTGGTCATGGGTTCAAGTCCTCGCGGGTAATGAATTCGACCCGGCCGTCTGGCCCCGAGGCCGTGACGTTGGGGTCTTTCAGGGGGTTGAGGAAGTCGAGGCGGGTGTCGATGCCTTCCAGGGCCGGCAGGCCGGCCAGCTGCCATTCCTGCCAGGTCTGCGGTTTGCCCTCGCCGGTTTGCTCCCAGCGGCCGAGCTGGAAATCGGCATAGAACCGATAGCGGTAGACCATGCGGTCGCGGTCGAGCAGCAGCAGCTGACCACCGTCGTACAACAGCGGCCCCGATTCGTCGTCCGGCTCGAAGCCCACCAGGGCGCGCCACAGCTGGGCGCGCACGTCGTGCAGCACGTCGGCTACCGACTGCCCGCGCTCATCGTCGGTCGGCAGCACAACGCATACGTCGATGACGTCGCGCACGACCTGGGTGTAAACGTTCTGCGCTTGCGGCTCGTCGGCCGAGTCGCCAACCGCGATCACATAGGCCGCCGGCGGGGGCATCTTGGCGCTGTCGGCGGTCGGGTCCCAATCCAGACCGCCGGCCACGCGCCCTTCGAAGCCAGGCGCATAGGCGCGCAGCTGCTCGATCACAGGCGTGATTTTCATGTCAGGTACTCAGTTGAGCAGCGCGGCGGCAAAGGCCTGCTGCAGGATGCGTTGCACCTCGGTGCGGCTGTCGGTCAGCGCATCGGTCATGTAGTTGTCGCGGGGCCTGATCCGCCACCCGCCGCCCGTCTTGCGGCGAACGCCGTAGTGCAGGTAAGCCGGGTAATACTCCTTCATGCTCGCGGTCTTGTTGGGCGCAACCCGCACCAAAAAGCCCGACCTGGACAGCTTGAAGTTGATCGACTCGGTGGTGGCCCCGGTCCGGTTGACGGGGTAGCCCTCCTGGCCACCGCCGAGCGCCAAATTCATCTGCGCTCGGCCGGCGATCAGCTGGCCAACCTTGCGCATGCCGGCGCGGATCTTCCGCTTGTTGAAGGCCTCTTGGTCGAACTGGTCGAAGCCCTCGACATGCAAATAGCCGTCAATCGAAACGGAGTTGGCCACGACCACCTCCCGCCGGCACATTCACCGCCTGCAGTTCCTCGACCTCGATCACCGACCACACTTGCCGCCCACGCATCCCGGTAGCCCGCTTGACGCGGAACACCCGGCCACCGGCGACCAGCTCATGCCGGGTGTCCAGGTCACGCACGAACCGACAGTAGATCCGATGCGTGATGGTCGTACCGGTCTGCACCGACCCGGTGTAGGTGGCCGTGCCTAACGGCTCGATCTTGCACCAGCGCTTGGCCACTTCTTCAAAATGCGAGTCCAGGCCGGGCCCGCTGGGCGTGTCGTTGCGGATGCGCACCACCGCCCGGGTGCGCAGTTCGCCCGCTTCCGGCTCCCTCACAGCGTGAACCAGCGGTACGGCTGCACCAGGGCGTCATAGGCCAGCGGTAGCGACTTGGTGCCGTTGCTGGTCGACTCGGTGACCGGCTCGCGGTTGCGGTGCCAGTGAGCGACCAACAGCAGCATGGCCAGCGCCACGTCATCCGTTACAGGTAACGCGTTTTCTGGCGCATCGATCGGCAGCAGCCCACGCAGGTAGGCTTCATCACCGGTCGCATCTGCCGGCGCGTCGGCCGGCAGCGTCACCCAGTACAACCGCCGGCCGCTGTCCTTCTCGACCTGGCGACGCGCTGCGCGGGCGTAGGCGTGCAGCAGCGTGTCTTCCTCGGTTTCGTCCAGCTCCAGCTTGCAATGGCTCTTGATCTGTTCAAGCGACAGCATGGGCAGCCCTCCCGTCAGGCGCTCTTGCCCACCAGGTGCTTGATGGCGGCCGTGTCCTGCAGCACCAGGCCGAAGCGCACGAACGCCAGGAAGCCGACCTGGCCGTACTCGGCGTAACGCTCCACCAGACGCTTGAGGGTCAGGCTACGGACAGCGCGCAGCACCAGTTCGTTGAAGTCGCCGGCATACATGAATTTCTTGCCGGCGCCGATATCGGCAACAGCCTGATCGATCACGTACTGATGCTTGAGGATGGTGGCCGGACGGTCGCTGTCGATGCCGGGCAGCCATAGCGGGCGGTTATTGGCATCCACCATTTCTTCCATCGCCTGCAGCGTCTTGTCGTTGAACGCCAAGCGGAACTTGGCCGCCGCACGATACGCCGGGTCAATGGAGTGAATCAGGTTGTTGACCTCCTGCCAGGTGAAAGCGGTGGCCTTGGCGGTCATAGCACCTTGAGGGGTCGAGTACTCCAAGCCCTTCGGCTGCGCCGGCGCATCGGCGGTTTCGCCGGTACCGGTGCCCTGGACGATCAGGCGGTTACGGGTACGCGACACGCGCTTACCGATGCGGCCGGCCAGGTAGCCTTCCATGTCAATGCCCGAGTCCTGCAGCAGCTGTTCAGAGACGCGGATGATCTTCGAGCTGATGGTGTGCGACCCCATGGTGCCCATCCCGAACTCGACATCCTTTTCGCCGGCTGCCTTGTTCTCGCCGATCAGCTCGCCTTCTTCCTCACCGCCGTTACTGGTGGCCCAGGCGATAGGCGCGCCGTTGTCGGTCTGCAGCAGTTGGCACACCGAAGCAATACCGCCGTAGGTCACCAGCGATTCGATCACCTTGGCCTGCAGGGTGGTCGGTACAGTGAAGCCGCCCGCCTCGTTCGGGTTGGTGCCCTGAGCGCGCATTTCCAGTACCACGGAACGCTGCTCGGGGGTCAGATACTCCAGGCCGCGACGCACCCAGTTATCCCAGGCGCTGCGCTGCTCGGCCTCCGCCTCGTTCTTGGGCGCGCCGGCCGGACACTCACGGTCCAGACCTTCGACAAAGCTTTGATCCTGGGCGCGCAGTTCTTCCTCGCGCTCGATCTTCTCGCGCAGCCCCTTGAGGTCGGCTTTCATGCCTTCCCACTTACTGCGAACTTCACCGGTCCAGCCATCGTCCGGGGTGGTTTCGTGCAGCGAGCGCATTTCGGCCGACAGCTTGTTATAGGCTTCTTTCATTTGTTGCAGGGTCATAGCTCCCCCTTGGGATCACAGTTCAGTTAGGTCAAGCAGGCGCTCGCGGGCCTCGCGCTCGAAATGTGCGCGGGCTTCGTCGCCTTCGGTTTGCGCCTGCTTCCAGGCAGTCAGGGAGCGCTGGGCAGCGCTGGAGTCGGGGTAAGCCGGGAACGCCACCGGCCCTACGTCGCGTAACTCGGCGATCTTGAAGATCGTGCGCACGATCAGGCCGTCTTTCTCCTCGTGCCAGGTATCGCCGCCCTTGGCCACGCGCATGGCGAAGCTGCTGCCGCTCATGTCGCCACGGCGCAGCGGCTCGACCACCAGGTCGCGGATGGTCTGCGTATTGGGCGTATCGATTTCGTAGGCCAGGCCGCGTTCATCCACGGTCAGGCGCAACGTGCCGCTGGCCGTACGGCCCAGCAGATAGGTCGGGTCGTGGTTGAACAGCGCCCGGGTGTCCTGATTCAGCACGTCATCGAACGCACCCGGGGCGATGATCTCCACGAAGGTGCCACCCAGCAGGTCGCTACGCTGGTTGAAGACAGCGGCATAGCCGGCGATCTTCGGCGTGCTGCCCTGCTCATCCGGCTGGACAGCACGAAGCTCGCAATGCTGCGCTTGCAGCATGCGTTGTTCGAATTCACTCATGGGTTATTCCTGCTTCGTTACGGGTAACGGCTTGCCGTCGGCGCCGAGCAACTGCGTGTTGACGTTGAGCAACATCGAGTCGAGGCCTTCCAGCTGGTTGAGGTCTTCCAGCACACGCACTTCGTTGCGGCTCATCCAGCCGTCTTGAATGGCGATGCGGTAGAACTCGGCACGCTCTTTCGGAGTGCCGCGCAACAGGCCGGCCAGGTTGAACTTGACGTAGTAGCCGGCCATGCGCTCGGCGCGGGTGAAGACGCGGCGGTTTACTTCTTCCTCCCAGTTCTTCACCCACGGCATGACCGTGTGGCGCACGAACTGGATGGCCTGTTCGCTGATGTTCGAGAACGTGGCCTTTTCCAGGTCGTTGATCATGTGCGCCGGCACGTTGAAGATGCTGGCAATCTCGCTGCGGGTCAGCTTGCGAGTCTCGAGAAATTGCGCATCCTCGGGCGCGATGGTCAGCGCCTTGTAATCGAGGTCGGCGGGCAACAGCAGCGTCTTGTTGTCCGAACGTTTGAGCCGCTCCACAGCGGCTCGCCAGACCGTTTTCAGGCGCTCCCAGCTGGTGTTATCCAGCTTCCCGTCCTTGACGGTGACCAGGCCCGTAGGCCGGCCGCCGCCCTCGAAAAACTCCTTGCCGTAGCGCACCGTGGCCATACCCAGGCCGATGGTGTCGGCGTTCTGCCGAATGGGGCTGATACCCATGCGCCGGTGCGAGCCGATAGCGCGCAGGTGAATCATGTCCTCAGGCGACACCGCAAGCGGCGCGCCGTCTTCATCCTGGGTCGAGTACACCCAGCGATTACCGTTCTTCACCAGCTCGGTGTGTTGCGGCTCATGCATTTCCAGCGACAGCAATTCACCGCGGCGACTGCGCACCGTGCGCGTGTAGCCATTACCCCAGCCGAGCACATGGGCTTGCTTGGTTTCCCGCCAGCGGTAGGAGGTTTGCCAGGTGTTCGGCTCATCGTGCAGCAGGTAATGGGCCGGATGGTCGGTGGCTACCTCGATCCGCCCGTTGACCTTGCGCAGCACGCTCAGCGGCAGCTGGGCCATGGAGCTGGACAGCACGTAGATGCACGCATACACCGCCGTCAGACGCATGGCCGAAGCCGGGCTGACGCTGATGCCCTGCCCTTCGAACAGGTACTCTGTCAGCTCCTTACTGTTCATCGGCGTGCTGGGCACTTCCAAGCTGCTGCGCTGCTCGAACATCGCACCCAGGATCATCGCCACACCGCCTTGGCGGCGCCGGCCAACATCAGCCCGCCACCGGCCATCAGGGCCACACCCGCCCCAAACTGGACGTAGAGGCCCGCGACGAACAGGCAAAAGCCTGCCGTCCCGATAGATTCAGGAAGCCATTTCATTGTAGGGGCTCACATAGCTAATAGGTCGTCTTCGGTCAGGCTAGCCAACAGCCCTTCCGGCTCAAATTCGCTGACCATGGCGCGGTTCATCGCCATCAGCGCGGCGACAATGCCGTCGATTTTGCGCATGTCGGTCTTGCCTTCGTCGGCCTTCATCGGCGTGATGCAGCCCTTGAACGGACGCACCACGACGTTGCCGGCCTGCCAGGCCAATACCGGATCGCTGCAGTGGCGCACGCGACCGGACAGCAGCGCCGCTTCCAGCTCGCGCATGGGCAGGTTCATGCTGGCCACGCCGCCGCCCATTTCGACTACCTCGGCACCGTCCTTTTGCAGCTGGTGGGCCAGCTGGGTGGCGCGCCATTTGTCGTAGGCCACCTCCTGCACATCGAACATGCCGGCGAATTCGCCCACCATGTCGCGCACCAGGTCGAAGTCCATTTCTTCGCCGTCGCAGACCTCCAGCAACCCGGCGTTGGCCCAGGCCTCGTAAGCGGCCTTGTTGGGGCCGCCCCGCTCTATCGCGCCTTCGGGCAAGAACGACTTGCAGAAGATGGTCCAGCGGTTGACCCACTTGCCGTTCCCCGGGACCAGCTCCACCTTGTCCAGGAACACCAGCGATACCGCACCAATATCCGACTTGCTGGCCAGGTCAATCCCGATCCAACAGCGCTGGCCCAGGAACTGGTCCAGGGTCAGCATGGGGTCGCCGCACGCCTCCCAGTCAGCCATGTTCAGCCAGGCTTCTTTGGCGCTAACCCAGATGTTGAGGTGCTTGGTCTTGAACGCGTTTTGCCGTGACGGGTAACGCGTTGCGTCGGCCTGGCGTTTCAGCAGGTACTCAGCCCCGACCGAGACGCCATAGTTGGGGTTGGCCTTGCGCAGGACCGCCGGGTCTTTCCAGTCGTCGTCCTCGTCAATCGTGTAGATGATCCCGAACAACTCGTCGTTCGGCACCGTCCCTTCCAGCTTGTCGATCACCTGGGCGCGCTGCAGGTAGCAAGGCCCGGCGATGTTGTAGCCCGCCGTGGTGATGGCGAACATCATCGGCTGATCGCGGGCGCCCATGCCGGTCAGCATGGTTTCGTAGAGCGCGGCAGAGGTGTGTTCGTGGAACTCGTCCACGATGGCGCAGCTCGGTGACTGGCCATCGCCGGGGTCGCCGATCAGGGGTTCGAACTTGCTTTCGTCGCCGATCACCGACAGGTTCTTCGCCGCGACTTGGATGCCAAAGGCCTCGACCAGCTCGGGCGTGCGCCGCACCATCTGCCGCGCCGGCTTGAACACCTCCCAGGCCTGCCGCTCGGTGGTCGCGCCGCAATACACTTCGGCGCCGAATTCGCCATCCATGACCAGCATGTACAGGCCGACGCCGGCGGCCAGCACGCTCTTGCCGTTCTTGCGCGGCACCTCGATGTAAACCTCGCGGTACCGCCGGCGGCGAGTCTTCTTATCGACCCAACCGAAGATGCTGCAGAAGATGAACAGCTGCCACGGCTCAAGCTTGATCAGCTCGCGCAGCGCCGCCCATTTGCCTTTGGCGTGCGGCAGCAGCTGGATGAACACCGCCACCTGCTCGGCCGTGTCGCGGTCGAAGGTCCAGCGAAAGCCGCGCCTCTTCGATTTGGCCAGGTCATCCAGGTGCAGTTGACAGGCCCGGCGCACGTACTTGCATGCTGCGATCTTGCCGGCCACCACGTCGCGGGCGTACTTGTTCGCCGCGTTTACGTTCGGGTAGCTGGCCATGTCCTAACTCACTTCGAGGCCCGCCCTCCTTTGAGCACGATGAACGGGTTTTCTGGTTTCTCCGGCCCACCGCTGCCCATCAGGCGCGCACGGCTGGCCGGGTCCAGCCCGAGGGCTGCCCCGAAGCTAGCCACCTGGCGTAGCGCCTCGTTGATCACGGTGCAGGCTGGGTTCTTCTTGAGCACGCCTTTGGCGTCCACTACGGTGATGCCCTTGCTGGCCACTTCTTCCTCGGCCAACCGCCACCGCTCGTAAGCGGCGCAGAAGACCGTCAGGTTGTGGGTATCGGTGCGGGTCATGATCCCGGTCTGGGTCAACCAGGGCGCAATGGTGTCCCACATCTCGATGGCCCACTCCCCCAGCCACTCCGGGGCGTCCGGGGTTTCCGCCAGCGGCGCCGGCGCGGGGCCGTCCTTCTTGAGTTTTCGCTTGCCAGGGTTGCCCTGCAGCAGCTTGAGGGCGGTAGGTTTCGCGGGTCGCCCCATCGTTCAGGCCTCCCGATTTTCTGGAATGCGATTTTTTTTAATTTCGCGGGTGTGTGAAAAAGGCTGGGCGATCGGTGGAGAGAGACGAAAGCTGTAGAGATTTTGCCCCACCCCCTCACTTGGCCGATTTTTGACCATTTTTCGCTAATTTTGTCCGCAGACTCCCGCCATCGATCAAGGCAGCCAGATGCGTAAACGGACGCTCTGGCACTCCGTCAGCGGCATGCATGTATGCGTCAATTGCAGCCACTAACTCATGTAGAACACGCGAAATCAGCTCTGGAAATCCGAGCTTATGAATGTTTTTCCAGCAGTACAGCGCTCGATCCAGGTGCCAGTCACCATGGCGGATCAGCTCGGCACTTCGATTGCGCCTGATCGCTTTTTCGCGCAACCGCATTGCCTCACGCGCCAGGCGGACAGCCTGACCGCGCCCGTGCCGACTCTGCCGCCGTTTTGAACTTGTGGCAGTTTTCATTAATGGCAAACAGGTTGGATGGGTCATTCGTTCCCCCTTCAAACTTTGGTATGCGGTGGTCAACCTCTGTTGCCGGCAGTCGTCGACCATTGCAGTCATGGCACTGGCACAGATAGCGATCACGTTTGAGCACTGCCTTGGCAAGCTTGCGCCATGCCCAGTCATAGCCACGCTGCTCAGCAGTGCCGCGGCATGGGTTGTTCCAACCAATTGCGAGCGAGGCATGCGCGCTGCAGTAACCATGGCTGTCACTTGTCTTGCCGGGACACATAGGTACTCGACAAGGGCGCTTAGCCTTGGGCGGCATAGATCAGCCCTCCACCTTCTTTCCCATGAAGCGGTCGGAATACTCACGAAGCTTGTCCACTCCCATGAAGCCAACCATGCAGCCTGCGAAGACGGATAGGTTGGCAGGTAGAGCGAAGTACTCCAGCACTGGCAGCAGGCTTACTGCTATAAGGCCGCAGATGGCGCCTTCGAGCAGAACCTTTCGGCCTCGGCCACCGCCATAAATGACTCGAAACATGGCCACTGCGGCGGCAATGCCGCCCGTGGAAAGCTGGGGTTGGTGCGCTACCAGCCAAGCGAGCACTGCGGCCCAAAGGCCTGGATCCTTCTCGGGCATTTGTGGCATCTCAATGTCTCCCTTTAGAGGGGAGTAAGTGGTTCAATCATAAAAAAGCCCAGGTCATCGCCTGGGCTCGCTTACATCGTAATCAGTATTAATCGAAAACGCTGGGGTCCAACTTATCAATTATTTCCAATGCAATGGCCTCATAGAGGGGCACAGCATCAGCAGCCATGGTTGCTTTGGCCATCTGGAACGATATCGGACCCTCAGCCGTCAGCAGCTCAGCAACGTAGCCATCCTGATTTTTACCCAACTTCAGGTTAATCAGGAACCGTCTCTTCTGTAGCTCATCAGGCGCTTCGTCAACAACTAAACTTACGCAAAAGTCAACCTTAAGGCCATCGGCCTTGAAGTCAGCCCCAAGGGAACGCTTGAACTTGCCGCCCTCTACTACTCCAACTTGGAGATATGGTTCATTGGTCTGATTCGCGCCCTTGTAGCGCTGATCTTTCAAGCCCAGATAGCCCTCAAACCCCCGTCCGAGATTAAAGGCTCTCTGCTGCAAATCAGACCAGTAAGCCTGCTGAGCGTTTCTGTAAGCCGTGTATTTCGAGCGAATGTCAGCAAATGTCGTCACGATGCATTCCTTTAGCAAAAAACGAAAAGGCATCCTAGGACAGCGCTTGGATAACTGGAAGAAGATAAAAACAAAAAACCCGACTTTTAAGCCGGGCTTTTGGTGCCAATCCTCAGCAACGCGCAGGAATGACAGGATGGGGAAATAATCGGCCATGCGGCCATTAGATGTCAAGCGGCATTTTCCATCGAAAGACCTTCGTAGCTCAGGATGTCGGCCGCAGCCTCCAGTGCTTCTTCGGCCATCTGCTTCAGCACGTCCTCGATATCCTTCCTCCAGCGGCGGCGAGTTCGCTCAGGCCGAGCATCCGGGTCCCACCGGTTGATATCGTAGAACTGAGCCGGCAACACGATCATGTCGCTCGACCGCTTACCCTCGGCGCCCTTTATCTTCGGGATCGCCCAAGCCGTCACTGCACTGGTGATGAATAGCTTCGGAGCATGGGAGGCAACCATGGGGATCAGGCGGCTGATCGACTGAACCTTTCGCCCCTTGTGCGTGCTAAACCTCGCCACCAGGACATCCCAGTGCCGCGGCTTCAGCTGGCTGTGCAGCCTGGCGAAAACCCAGCAGTCAGCATCCATACGGCTGATTTCGCCGCGCTCCACCGACCTGCTCAAGGCCGCCATGTCGTGGCCGTCTTCGCTGCCGGGCTCGTATAGTTTCTGCCAGGCCTGCTTGCTGGTGTTGTCGATCGCTTCTGCAGCCAGGGCCGAGACGACCGCCGCGAGTACGCTGCTGTAAATCATGTCCTTCTCCCTAATCCCCGGTGTAGTTGGTGCCGCCGGCGCCGAGCCGGTTGCTTCCCTGATATCCAGCCTCTGGCCCGCCAGCCTGAGGTCTTCTCAACTGCTCGATCTGCCGACGTGCGGCATGCAGGACCATGCTGAGCTGGGTCACCAGTTCATCCAGGGCCAGGGCCTCGCCAGTCGCAGCCGCTACCCAGCCAGAGGCGTTGCAGTGGTCGCATGGCAGTTCGTAAAACACGCCCTGAGTGACCGCTCTCCCACGGCACAGAGGGCACTGAGCCAGCTCGATCGACGCCTTCTTGAAGGTCAGTCCGTAGCTCTTTTTCATGCTTTCGAATCCTCGCTAGTAACAAATTCGGTAAGGTCGCTCGAAGCCGCGCCGTTAGCGGGCTGCGCGCCGTTATGAGAAATCTCGGATAAGGCCTCTGTAAGGCCGTGAATGGCACCGAAACCGATGCCGTCTAACCAGGCATGCCACTTCTCCAGGGCTGCCCGGCGCTGCTGCATGGCCTGGGTGTGGATGTAGGTGCTGGCGATCTTGCCCAGCGAGTGATTCAGCAGCATCTCGCCAATGTGGCCGTCAATGCCGAGGTCGGTCCAAGTGCTGCGAGACACTTTGCGTAGGTCGTGACTGGTCCAGGCGCCCTGCCCCAACCGGGTGAAGACGGCACTAGCCTGCGTCTCGCTGAGCGGCAGCCCGCGTCGACTCGGGAACAGGTAGGCACCCTGGTAACCTTGAGCCTGCTGAATCGCCCAGTACCGGGTCAGCAGTGCTTGCAGTTGGGCGGTCAGAGGCAAGCGGTGCTCGGTGCGAGTCTTGGTGTTCGCCGCTGGGATGAACCACTCGGCCGCCGCCAACGAGACATCAGCCCACCGCGCCATGCGGGTCTCGCCGATTCGGGTGCCGTGGGCCAGCATCATCAAGGCCAGCATCGCGTCGCCAGGGGTCGCATCGAAGGCGTGAGCCAGTTGCTGCATCAGCTCGGGTAGCTGCACGTCACGCAGGCGCGCCGCCTTCGGCAGGATCTTGGCCTTGGTGAAGTCATTGAAGCGCATCCCGGCCATGGGGTTCCCGTCGATCAGGCCCAGCTTCAAGGCCTGGCGGAAGGCGGTCAGCAACAGGGCGAACATCTGCCGCAGATAGGAGAGCGACACATCGGCCTGAGCCGGCCACATCAGTTGTTTGTCGAGAGAGTCGGCACTCACGTCCGTCAGGGCTAGATCGGCCAGTCGCGGCTTCAGGTGCTGAGCGATGGCAGACCGTGCGCCTGCCTTGCGCTTCGCCGACAACGAGCGATCGCGGGCCATCCGGTCGCCGTACCAGTCCAGCAGCTGGCCCACGGTACCCATGCCGGACACCACGGGCGCGGTGGCCGGATCTCGCAGCAGGCGCCGACGCAGCGCGGGCAGTTCGGCAATCACCGCTGCAACACCCAGGTCAGGCCAACGTGCGACCGGCACCCACTTCTTGCCACGCACCAGGTGCCACGTGCCGCGCTCGCGGGTTATCCAGAACCGCAGGTACAGGCCTGGGTGACGAGGGTCGCGCAGGTCGCGTACGGCCTTGTCGGCAGCCTGCCGGCGAACTTCGGCCTCGCTGAACTTCACTTCCCGAGTCGCACTCATGCGGTCAGCACCCCCTCATGGAGCAAGGCGGCTTGGGTGCGCATCACTCCCTCGGCGTGGTACTGCCGCGCTGTATCGCGGTCGACATCGCGGCGACGGCCATCACAGGCGTCATGGCAGGCGCTGCACGCCCAAGCGCCTTGCATGTCGTGGGGTTTCATACCAACACCGCACGTGCCCGCCATGCGGTAATGCGCAAGCACGGTAGTTTCTGGATTGCCGTTACACACCCCGGGAATGCGCACTTGGCACTCCCGACTGCGTGCGGCCTTGGTCAGTTTCGATTGCCGCATGGGCTGTCGTCTCCATGAAGGTCAATGACGGTGTAAGCGCTCGGCCACATGAGTTGGCCATGCGCGACGGCCGATGCTTCGTCGCGGTAGAGCGCAATGGGTGGGTGCGAGGTACTGGAGAGCCCCAACAGGTCGGAGCGGCAGTACAGCGCGTATCGGTATTCGGTGAGGTCAGGCGCGGGAAACTCGATCATCGACCGAGCATCCTGGCTCGGATCGCCGCCAGGGCTTCATTGCCCACTTTTGGCGTGCGCTGGCCTGGCACCTCTGCAGGGAGGGCCAACGGCATTTTCTGCAACGGTTCACCTGCGACCAATCGCCGAACAGCAATCGTGTAGTTGCGCTCGAACAGCTTGGCGCTCACGTCGGTGGCCAGCTTGTTCAGGTTCTCGAAACCACTTTCCTTGGCGGCGTGCCAGACCGCGTCGTGGGTCCACTTGCCCTTCCCGGCCATGGCAGGATGGGCATTACGGCAGGCCTCACGAAACGCAGCTGCCAGTGTGGGAAGGCCCAGCATTTCCGGCGATGGCTGGCACCACTGGATGAACTCGCCGGGAGGGGGGATGAACGGGTCGCTCGACTGCCTGCACCGCATGATTCCGAACTGCAGCTGCTCGGGGCTGCTGATGCCCGCCTCAAGGAAAGCGGTCAGCCATTGCTGCTTGGACGCGGCGTAGGTCGCCTTATCAGGCCAAGCCTGCTTCCAAGCGGTGCAGATCGAACGCAGATCGCGGAACAGATCGTTAATCACCACCGCAGTCTTGCGGTTGAGTTCGGCCTTCACATCAGCAGGCAGCGAGTAATCCGAGGGCACGTACTGGCCAGCCTGGACCTTTGCCCACAAGCCATGGGCCACGGTTGCAACCTGATTCATTGGCCGCCCCCTTCCCCGATCCACGACGTGTCATCGTCATCGAAGCTGGCGCGCTGCGATCCGCCGGTACGGACAACGGGCGAGCGCGCAGCACGGGCGAGATCGGACTTCACCCAACTGACGAGAGCGGCCAGCCACTGCTTTTCGGTTTGGGCCAGGCCCTTGGCATCGTGGTGGAGCACAAAGCCGGAAATGGCAACCGCGTTGAACTGGTCCAGGGTCAGGCCTGCACGACGGGCATAGGCTTTCAGCAGTTCCCGATTCGGTTCCCAGTCAAGGGACATTGCGAACGGCTCGCGCTGAGAGAGAGTAGATTGGTTCAATGACGGATTGGGTGCAGCTCCTGCACCCCGTTCGGTCGTGAGCTGCACCCCGTTCTGCTGTGAGCTGCACCCCGTGCCTTGAGCTGCACCCCGTTCGGAACGAGGTGCATTAGTTTCACCCCGTTTGATTTGAAGGTCGTACACAACTGGACGACGGTCACGTCGATCAATGTGGGCGGCCGCAATGGCTTGGTTGCCTTCCACGATCAGGCCGGCTTTTGCCAACTCGCCAAGCTTGGTACGTACGGTACGCTCAGACAGCCCTGTGTGTTCGGCGAGAGTAGCGGCAGACGGAAATGCGCCCTTGCCACTTACGCCTGCATAGTTCGCAAGACAAAGCAATACATGCCGTGCCGGCGCATCTTTGAGCACAGACTTGGGCAGTTCCAGCGCCCACCCCATAGCTTGGACGCTCACATAAACCTCCGCGCCGGGACTTGATGAAAAATTTGTAGAGCAGCAGGCGTAGAGTTGCTTGCACCGGACGTAGGATGCATACTTGTCCCCGTTAAAAGCTGTTGAAGAAGCCGGGCTGCCACCCGGTTTTTTTATGCCTGAGTTTCAGGTGTTTGGGGCGCCCGGCTCATCCGTGGTAGCTTTTTGCTTCCACACGAAAAGGCCATCGGAGGCCGGACATATGAGTCTTGATAGAGATCTGCAGCGACAAATTCTGGAGCGCCTTTCTGCGGCTTATCCCCAGTGCTTGTCCGGGGAGGAATACGACGAGCAGGCAGATGCTGTCGGTGAGAAAATTCTTGATGCCAACCTTTACTATTTGAGCCAACACGGGCTTATCGAAGACTGCATTCGGTTCAGTGCTGACGGGCAAACTATGGTCAACATGAACTACCTGAAATGCACTGCCAGGGGCATGGATTTCTTGGCTGATGACGGTGGGCTTGGCTCCATTCTCGACACGGTTACGATCAAGCTTCACGAGGAAACACTCCGCCAGCTGATCGAGGCAAAGATCCACGCTGCGGACCTTCCTGAGGAAAAGAAGAACGGGATTCTGAAAGCACTGAGAGAAGCTCCCGCCGAGACCACAAAACAGCTGATAACGAAACTAGTTGATCTGGGCATGGAGAATGTGCCGAAAGCACTTCCACTACTCCAAACGTTGCTACAAGGCGCCCACCCCTGAACTCATCGGCAAACGGCTCGCGCTTCAGGCGTAAATAGCCGATTACTTCCTCTTTACTGCACAGCTCGATAAAGCATTCCTCCAAGCTGCTTTCGGCCTGGAGGTAGAGCTCGGTCGAAAACCGAGACCGTCGATTCGCAAGTGCCAAGATAGTGACTGGCTTCATCGATGCATCCTTACTGGTTAAATCAACAGGTGGATTGATCATCTACTGACGCAAAACCACGTCACGCATAATTCACGGAGCCGCCTTCGCTGGTGCGATATCAACCAGCAACTGCTTGGCCTTGAAGGGCTTGCCGTTGGCTTTCGCTAGCTCAGCGATTTTTTCCGCGTAGCAGGTCTCTCCCGTGTACTCGGTTCGGGGAAGGCAGCCACAAGCCAGCCACTTGTAAACGGCCCGCGGTGTCTTCTTACAGGCAGTCGATACGGCAAACACCCCGCCTGCATCGTCGACTGCCTTCTTGAGCGCCTTCATGAGGCCTCCAGGTTTAATGTGAACTGTAAGTACATATTATGTCGGAACTGAAAGTACATGCAAGCGCATGCGATAGTGAACCCATGGTTCAGATCGAAGAAATCAGGGCAGCCTTTGCGGCACGCCTCAAGAAAGCGCTTGCAGCCAGCGACATCCCTACATGGGGTGCAGGCGCTCGTCTTGCCACTATTGCAAGCGTCACACCCAAGGCAGCCAGCAAGTGGTTGAATGGGGAAACCATGCCCGGCGGCGTGAAGATGCTCGCACTCGCAACCGCCTTAGGCGTCCGGCTCGAATGGCTTGAGTACGGCAAAGGTGAAATGATCGATGCTCAATCGGAGTTTGACGCCAACGTCGAGCCATCAGCAGGGCCGGTCCGCTACTACGAATACCCTGAAATCAGCTGGGTTCAGGCCGGAATGCCGATGGAAGCAATTGAACTATCAAACATTTCTGCCTACGAACTCCACCCATCAGACGCCTGGGCTGGCCCCAACGGATTTTGGCTCAAGGTGAAGGGGCCATCTATGACTTCACCAAATGGCATGTCATTTTCCGAAGGAATGGTGATTCTGGTAGCACCTGGATTCGACGTGGAGCATGGCCAGTACGTTGTCGCCAAACTGATCGATTCCAATGAGGCAACGTTCAAGCAGTTCATTTGGGATTCGGGAAAAGCTTTCCTCAAGCCCCTCAACCCAGCCTTCCCCACCGTCGAGATGAATGGGAGCTGGGAACTGGTCGGTCGCGTCATAGACGCTAAATGGCCTCGCTCAGTGCTTTAAGCATTGCCCCCCGCAAAAACAGCCCGCGATGCGCGGGCTTTTTTTCGCCCTCAAGAAATTTATGTACTTTTGGTACTTGACCTATATGAACCTTAGGTACATATTTATTGCATACCGGATCGACACCGGCCAGCAACGAAGGCAGCGATGAACAGGCCTCAACTGTTCAGAGGGGTGGCAACTGCCCTAGGCGTGCAGCGTAAAGCGCCGATGCAGTTTTCCAGCGGGTGAGCACCGCGGCTGGAGCAAAACAGATTTCACTGGCTGGCCTTGGAAACAGGGCCAGACGGGAAATCAACCGTCCTGAGAGCAAGACGATGACCAAGGCCGAACAGCTCCTGAACGCAACTGGCGAGGAAATCAAAGCCGCCGCACTCCGCCGCAAAATCCTGGACCACGCCACGCAGTTCACTTTCGACGACGGTAGCTCGATCCAGTGCCGAAAACTTTCTGGTAGATCTGCCTTCGCTCGTAGTGGCTGGCACCTGAAATCCAACTGAGCATCCGGTACCACGTCCGCCTGACGTTAACTGCCCGATCACCTGGTCTTCCCCAGCACCAGGCTGCATCGGAGAGCCCTTCCCGACCCTACATCAACATGTTCAGGGAGACAGGCGGGATAGGCTCTCCAATGCAGCCCACCAAGGACCACTCATGGAAACGATCACTTGCGGCACATGGACAGGCCACCTTGGCAAAGGGCTGGCTCCCCGCGAGCTGGAGGCGCTGCTTGGCGTCGCCCAGGGCATGACCGCCAAACAGATTGCACAGCAGATGCAGATCACACCTGGCACCGTGGCCAACCGCATCGAGAACGCCATGTTCAAGCTTGGCGTAGCGCGTCGAGCAGCTGCCGTGGCCGAAGCGATGCGCCGCCAGATCATCAGCCCACTATGCATCGCCCTTGCCGGCCTGATCGCTATGCATGCGGTCATCGATGACGGCGACCCACTGCGTCGCGACCGCAGAGCGCCCGAGCGCCGCACTGCCCAGATTCGAATCGTTCGCAAGGCCGAGACCTTCGAACACTACGCCTGAATCCCAACAGAGGATCATCCTATGCACCACTCCATGCAACAGCGCGTGGACGGCCTGGCCGCCCTACGTGCACGCTCCCTCATGGCTACCGCCGAGTTCTACGAGATGATTGGCCGCCCTGCCCCAGCGCCCGAAGCTCTGTTTCAGGCAGTCGCCAAGGGCAAGGCTTGGCACATCATCGAAATTGCCACCGGCAAGACCAAAAGATTCTGCTTTAGCCACCGTGCGGCCATGCGTTTTATTGAGGCAATGGAAGCAGGCAAGCGAACCAGCATTTCTCGCCCTACAGATTAAGGGAGGTGCCGTATGGCGATAGACCAGGCAGAGCGCGACCGGCGCCGTCGCGAAAAGGCCGAGCGACTGCAGGAAGAAGATCTGCGCTTGAAGGTTCGACCAGGGACTAAGCAGGCCCTGCTTGAGCTGATGGAGTGGGCCGGGATCGAGGAACAGGGCGAGGCGATGACGCTGATGATTCATCACATCGAAGCGCTCGGGCATCATGCCTTGTTCCGGATCGCGCGCCACGAAATCGAAGCTCACCGAGTTGTGGCGCGAACTGAGTCGCTGCGGTTGTCAGCCAGGAAGCGAACCGGCCAGCACCTGCGATCGATCTGCGGCTGGGCTGACGCCTCGGCCAGCCAGATGATCGAGGCGCTGATCCACGGCATTCACGCCCTTGGCAGGCTGCACGCGGCGAAGTTTCTCACCCCGCCGCGGCACGAGATCCGCATCTCACCGCGCCTGGCCCTGGCCTTCGATCGCAAGAGCATGCTGATGATTCAGCAGGATCCCGGTGACGAGCTGATTGCACCGGCTCATAGACCAATGTGAGGAAGCTCCTTGGCAAGAATAGCCTCAGCATTTCGCATTGAGTCTGTAGCGTAGCGGTAGTAGATATGCAAATCGTCGTCAGTGACGCGGTCGTCTTCGAGGTGCCATTGCTTGCACCGGGCAAGCGCGAAACCAATACGACCGCGGTCCATAATCCGATTGGCAACTTCAAGACCTTCAGCTTTAGAGATTGCAGCAGTCAAGAGGGCAACTTCTTCAAGCTTTTGATCAACTGCAATGCGCCCTATGTAGTCTCTATCCTGAATCTTGACCCACGTATGGTCAGTAATCTCCCTCATTCCCTAACTCCTCCATTCGGCGTTATTGCTGGAACCCCGTAATACCCCATCCCACCCCAAATTGCCACCATGCCGCCACCAGCACGGAGGGCGGCGCATGCATGGAGTACCGTAATGCAAGTCGAGACCTCGACAGTCACCAAGCTGCTGATCACTGAGGTGCCGAACCTCGACCGGATCAGCGTGTACCTCGAAGACCTGGCGCCCTGCAAAGGCAAGATCACCGTCAGCTGCTACGACAAGACCTGGCACGCGTACTGGGGCGGCATGTGGGATGGCCTGAATGTGGCCCAGTTCTTCTGCAAGCTGCACGACGCCTACATCATCGGCTACTTCGACCGGTCGCTGAGCTCTCGCCGGTTCAGTGCTGAGGCCCTGGCCGACAAAGCGCGGAGAGTGATCATGCAAATGCGGCGTGACCGAGATCTGGACGCAGAAGATGCCCGGAGCCTGCTCGACGAAGCCGAGGATGTTCGCCACACCAGCTCGCTCGATGCGTGCGGCGGCGCCCACCGCGAGTTCATGCATCGCGTGTTCGGTGACGACTGGTGGAATCTGCCGGCCGATGCCATGGAGCCAAATCCAGATTGGACCTACCTCTGCCGCATCATCGCGACAGTGCAGCAGGCCCTGGCCAAGCAGTACCCGATCGCCGCCTGACCCTCCGGCGCCGCCCGCCAGCGAATCAGCCCTTCCGGTATACCTCAGGTGACCAGGCGCTGCTGAAAACGATGACGCCAAAGATCAGCAGATAAAGCCAGTGTTGGCTCGGGTACGAGAAAGACCCTATCTGGGCGACCACAAAAGCAGCGCCGCCCGCAACCAGACGCTGCCGACGGGTGATTCTCTGCTGCAGCGCTACCAGCTTTCTCTTCCATCCCATTACCACTCTCCTTGTTTGGTAAGCGGCGAAGCATATCACTCGGCGCTGCCCGCCAGCGCCTTCCCCTATTAATCGACAACCCCTGCCTGGCGCGGGGCGCACCTGAAGCCACTAGATCTTGAAAGGACTTCAATCCAACTCCCTTAGGTTTCTTGGCATAAATACATCTTCACCAAACATGTCGAAGTCGTGCCGCAAGGCAGCTATTGTCTGTGAGGCAGCAGCTCGACCTGGGTCTTTCAGAAGTGTCTTTTCAATCATGGCGTGCTGGGAGCTATTCATAGCTCTGTATAGCTCAGAGATCTCGCGAGCCTTACCAAACATGTAGTTAGCAAAACCAGTCGGCCAATAATAATTTCGAGGTTTGATCACACCTTCCCTGATCGAAACACGACTTTCGCGCATCAGCCTTGACTCTCTATGCCCTGTAAGCCCCAACACCATAAATTTAGGCAGCTTGGTGTAAATGATGACCTCACCCTGATCATTGCCTAGAACATCCATCTGCATATTCCGCAAGAAATACCTATTGATATTTGTAGGAACTTCGGCATTGGTTGAATCTATAGGTTCAAGTGGGAATAAGTGCTGCTCATATTTTCCAGGATTGGATGAGTTGCCGAGCAAAAAAGATGCCAGTGCCTCTAACGCAGCCTCTTCTACTTCATTTTGCCTACCATCTGCCCTTGGGTTAACACTGCGCATGTAGCCAAGTGTTCGCCAGCTTAGAGATGCGCAAAATTTTGCAAGCCAGTCACCATAGGCCACTTTATCAATTTCGTCTCTTACGAACGGATAGAAGACTTTATTGGCGAACTCACGCTCCCAACCCGAGAACAGCTGCTCACAAGAGCCACACAGCCAGTACTCTTTCTCTATGTCCTGCGCACGCTTATTTACGTTGGTATTCTTACGAATAAACCCAGTAGCGGACGTCTCTTTCACCCACTTACCAACAAACTTTGGAATAAAGTGACTAAGCTTTAACTCACCATGGGTTAAGCAAAGTTTACACTGCCCTGTATTCATCCCAAATCTCCAATTTTTACCTCTAACTTTTAACCCAAAATACAAGCTTCCGCCACCCCGACGAGGATGGCGCTTGCACGCGAGGACCACAACATGACCGAACAACAGCACGACGAAAGCAAGCTCGAACGAGTCATCCGAAAAATCAAACGCTGCCTGGCGCTTTCGAAAAGCTCGAATGAAACCGAAGCGGCCACAGCGATGCGCCAAGCTCAAGCATTGATGCGCGAGTACCGCCTCACCGAGATCGATGTGCGCCTCAGCGACGTAGGCGAGGTCGAATCGGACAGTTCAAGAGCCAAACGCCGCCCGTCCTGGGCTCGAGACTTAGGTTCGATTGTTGGGGACGCCTTCGGGGTTAGATCATTCTCCCGACGCCAGTGGTGTGCGTCGACGCGTAGAGTCATCGAACGAGAGCTGTACGTGGGCGTGAATCCGGCTCCCCAGATCGCGATGTATGCCTATGAGGCGCTACTGACCAAGCTGACGATTGCCAGGCGCGAGTACGTGTCCCAAGTGCGGGCAGGAAAGCAGCGCAGCGATTATTCGCCAGAAACTGCAGGAGACCATTTTGCGCTGGCCTGGGTGTCGGCGGTGCATCACAAGATCCACGAACTTGTGCCGCGTGGCGAAGAGGATCCTGCCATCGGTCAGCATTCCAGCGGGCAAGACTTGATAGCGGTTGAAGCGCAGGACAAGGCGTTAATCGAGCAGTTCTTGGCGGGCCGTGAGATAGGAAAAGCTCGAAAGGCGCGAGCGGTGGAACTCGACCTCGATGCCCAAATCGCCGGCATGCTGGCCGGCCGGCGCGTAGAGTTGAACCCCGGACTTGCTACGGGCAGCGAGAACCAACTTCAACTGGCAAGCGCTTGAGACATCCCATTCCTACAAAAACGATCAGGCGACGCCGCCCCTAACTGGGGATGTAAGGGTCAAAATCCCCGAGTAGTTCACGGGCCGCAGGCACTGCGTACTCAAGCAGCTCTAGAGGTACGTCACGCTCAAATAGCGTTACCTCGAACCTGAGCGTCTCGTCGTTACGGAAAATTTCGAAAATTATTTGGTCGTCGCGGAGGCACTCAAGACCCAACCCATCGTGGCCAAGGGTGACGCTTGAGGCTCTGCAGAAGCTGTATTCGATTCCATGAACTATCACGTCGGGCTCTCCTGAAAAGCGGAAAAGTACCCCGAAACACTGCTGCTGTAACCCCTCTTCCCTCTAATCAATGCCGCGATATGGCGACGAGGTACAACCATGCCCACAGGAAACCGATCCAGCACCAAAGAGATGGTCAACCTGCCGCGTGAACTGGCACAAATGGCTGCCGATGCAATTGATGACCTCTTGGCTGATGGCGTGTCGGCCGTTTCAGCTGCTGCATGGCTCGATATCCCGGAGACGCTGCGCGCCCTACTGGCTAAGCCAGCCGAGCAGCACCAGCGGGAGCCGGCCGTATCGATCCCCGACGGCTACTGCCTGATGCCCAGGCGGCTCACTGCCGAGAACGGCGCCAAAGCCCTTTTGCTTGGTGAGTTCAAGCTGAATGTCGTGCGCGAATGCCCGGAGTGCCGCGATCTTGAAGAGCCGGTGGAAGGCTGCGATGTATGCGATGGAGAGGGGGAGTTCGCGCAAAGCCACACGATCCCTTGGGATCAGATCAAGTTCATCTACAGCGTGGCCGTCAAGGGTCTCGCTCTCCAGCCGAACACCGGCAGGTAGCGAAATCCCGCCTGGAGCACATTTGTACTCCATCAAGCTGTAACCACTCCGCCTCTATTTCGAAGCAGCGAGCATGTCGGTGGTAGTAGAGCCGTCGGCGGCGATTCGGCGCGCCCGACCAACCCCCCAAGCCATCGCCCGGGTCATCGACTCGCCGGGACGCGAATCGAACGCCACCTCATGAATTACTTCACCGCTTGGAGCGTATACCCCAATGAACATTTGGGTTGCTCCGGTACGCGACAGCCGGACTTGCACGTCGATGAAACTGCCATCGCTTAGCGTTTCCTCATGGGTACGTTGGTGCAGCGTCGGGTCGGCCCACGACCAGAAAACATCGCCACGGATCCGCATGTCGCACTCCTACGGCCTTCGTCACTTTGAGAGGGTGTAAGTACCACCATATCGGAAGCGAAGCGGTTATCAACCGCAGAGCGAGACGTTAGAGCTGCATCGGACAAGCGGAGTATCACTTTGCGTCCGGCTGCTCTGGGACGTGCATCGTAGCAGCGAACGTCATCCATTCTTCAAAGGCGCGTCGATGCTGGTCGCAATTCGATTGCCAAGTGGCGGACGACGTTGCGCCGTACACAACCTGACTCATAGTTTGAGCAGTGAAGGCATCGAGCTTTCGAAGCAGTTCGTATGCACGAAACTGTTGATCCCTACTGATTAAGCTCATTTGATCCACCACTGCTAATGAGTAGCGAAATGCTCCTCGTGACCGGTGGACACCCCGCCACCAACTAAAGTCACCCGAATCTATTTTTTTTTGCTGCCGCGATATGGCGGCCAAGGAATCGTCATGCCTGAAATACTCAAACTGGAGCGCGGCCGCACCTATCGCGGCAAGAAGCCCGCGTGCGTGCGCAGCTGCGGCCTGGTCAATGATCGAACCGTAATCTATGTCGGCGTGGATGAGGTCCAGTACGACGGTCCATCGGTGGCACCTGGGCGGCACTACCCGCACTTACCGATCGGCAAGTTTCTTGAGTGGGCTGGTCATGACGTGACCGACGAGCTGCCACCGGGAGAATACGCATCTTGGCCACCCGGCAAGCGCACGACTTAGGTAGAGCCGCCCAGCCAGGTTTACGTCGGTCTTGGACCCAAGACGACTGACTGAGCGACCAAACGAATCATGACGAACGCGCTGGGCAGGGTCTGTAGGAAAAGGCTGATCCCCACTAAACCCGCTGGCGACTCGACCTATAGCCCGCACCGAGCAACAACAAGCCAGGCACCAGTAGCCCAACTGCGGTGTAGCCGAAGGCTTCCTGCCCCGACGCACCTACAGCGGCAAAGGCGGCACCAATCGCAACGAGCGGTGCGCCTGCGAAGTAGAACGGCTTATTGGCTGTCTTGCCCATATCGATCCTCCTGATTGAGGCCCCATTTAATCACACCTGCCGCGACCAGCGGCGTGGAGACCATCACATGCAAACCGAGATTCTTTCGGACGAAGAGCTAGCCGAGCTGACTGGCTATAAGGCCAGGGGATATCAGCGCCGCTGGCTAGAGGAACGTGGTTGGGTATTCGTTGAAACCCGAAGCGGGCGCCCACTGGTTGGCCGCCATTACGTCCGCATGAAGCTGGGCGTGAGCCTTGGAATAGTGCCAACGGCGTCGCCACCACCTGTAGTCCCTGCGTGGACACCTGACATTTCGAAGGTGAGGTGAAATGCGCCCACGGAAGACTGAGAACCGTGACCTGCCGCCCGGCATGTATCGGCGCAAGCGCACTAGTAAAAGCAAGAAAAACCCTGGCAAGGAGTGGATCAGCTACTTCTACTTGGATAAGTCTGGGAAGCCGGTACCGCTGGGCACTGACCTAAATCTGGCAAGGCTGAAATGGGCCGAGCTGGAAGCGAAGGAAAAACCCAAGGACCTGGTCACCATGGGGGCGATATTTGACCGATACGAGCGCGACATCATCCCGAAGAAGGCGCCGCGCACTCAGAAAGACAACCTGGCCGAAATACGCCAGTTGCGCAGCTACTTCGAGAAGGCTCCAATCGACGGCATTACGCCCGCTCACGTAGCGAAGTACCGCGACGCCAGGACGGCGCCGGTCCGTGCAAACCGAGAGCTCGCCACCCTGTCGCACATCTTCAACATCGCCCGTGAATGGGGCCTTACCAACCGGGAGAACCCCTGCCAGGGTGTACGCAAGAATAAGGAGGTGCCGCGGGACTTCTACGCGAACGACGCAATCTGGAGCGCGGTTTACGCGAAAGCGGTGGGCGAATTGAAGGATGCCATGGACTTGGCATATTTGACGGGCCAGCGTCCGGCGGACGTGCTGGCAATGAGGAAGGATGACATCGAGGGCAAGGCCCTAGGCGTAAAGCAGAAGAAGACCCAGAAGAAGTTGCGGATCATGCTTGAGGTGGACGGAGTAGAAAGCAGCTTGGGCGCGTTGATCAGAAAGATTCTGGAGCGGAACGCACCCCATGGATCGCCCTACCTGTTGCTGACCGATTCAGGCAAACGTGTCTCGGCGGCCATGCTTCGCCATCGATGGGACGATGCCAGGGAGGAAGCTGTGAAGGAAGCTGTCGCAGCCGGCGACCAGGTCCTGGCCGGCCGGATCAGCCAGTTCCAGTTCCGAGACATCCGCCCAAAAGCTGCATCGGAAATCACTGACGTCGACCACGCCAGCCTGCTGCTCGGGCACACCAAGGGCGACATCACCGAACGGGTTTACCGCCGCGTTGGAGCTCTGGCAAAACCCACCAAATAGAGAAAGTTTTGCCAGCGCTGACAAATAAAACCATTCCCAAGGGTGTTCCCATGGGTAGTTTTACTATGCCCCAAAAACGCAAAAAGCCCTGAAAAATCAGGGCTTTGAATGTGGCGGAAGCGTAGAGATTCGAACTCTAGGATAGTTGCCCATCGACGGTTTTCAAGACCGTTGCCTTAAACCACTCGGCCACGCTTCCAGCTGTTTTGCGGCGGCAATAATACCTTAATGTAACAAGCTGTCAAACTCTCTGTGTCGCGGCTTGCGACAGCTCTGATATGCTCTGCCCCATACGTTCCACTACCGCAGGTCCCGGACCGCGGTCTCACCCCAAAGGAGTGCGCCATGCGCGAACAGGATTACGCCGTCCAACACGGCCAGCAGGTCGAGCAGCAGGAGGTCAGCAAGGTCCTGCGCAACACGTACAGTCTGCTGGCCCTCACTCTCGCCTTCAGCGGCATCATGGCCTTCGTCGCCCAGCAGATGCGTGTCGGCTACCCGAACATCTTCGTGGTGCTGATCGGCTTCTACGGCCTGTTCTTCCTCACCAACAAGCTGCGTGACTCGGCCTGGGGCCTGGTATCCACCTTCGCCCTCACCGGCTTCATGGGCTTCATCCTCGGCCCGATCCTCAACCGCTACCTGGGCATGGCCGGTGGCGCCGAAGTGGTCAGCTCAGCCTTCGCCATGACCGCTCTGGTGTTCGGCGGCCTGTCGGCCTACGTGCTGATCACCCGCAAGGACATGAGCTTCCTCAGCGGCTTCATCACCGCCGGCTTCTTCGTCCTGCTGGGTGCCGTGGTGGCCAGCTTCTTCTTCCAGATCAGCGGCCTGCAACTGGCGATCAGCGCTGGCTTCGTACTGTTCTCGTCGGTCTGCATCCTGTTCCAGACCAGCGCCATCATCCATGGCGGCGAGCGCAACTACATCATGGCTACCATCAGCCTGTACGTGTCGATCTACAACCTGTTCGTCAGCCTGCTGCAGCTGTTCGGCATCATGGGCCGCGACGACTGATCAAATCGGTTGCCAGCGCCACAGGAAAAGCCCGCTTCGGCGGGCTTTTTCGTGCCCGTTGAACAGCGGCGGGCACCTCACAAACATTGACTTAAAAGTCAGCTTGTTAGCGCCTTCCTCCGCGATTATGCGCCCATCGTGCTTGCCTCTACCGCAATGGCCGTTCTGCCCGTAGAATGCGCTCCTTTTTTCTTCCGGGGCGGCATTTTCCCATGAGTTCACACGAACACGGCCCAGGCGCGGCGGCGCCTGCCAATGAACTGGTCCTTGGCCTCGAGGACAAGCCTCGCCTGCTGATCGGCCTGCTGGCGGCACTGCAGCACTTGCTGGCGATCATCGTGCCGATCGTCACGCCGGGTTTGCTGATCTGCCAGGCACTGGGCGTGTCGGCGCGTGATACCAACCTGATCGTGTCGATGTCGCTGGTGATCTCGGGCATCGCCACCTTTGTCCAGTGCAAGCGCTTTGGGCCGTTCGGCGCCGGGCTGCTGATCGTGCAGGGCACCAGCTTCAACTTCGTCGGCCCGCTGATCGCCGGCGGCGCGCTGATGGTCAAGCAGGGCACGCCAGTTGAAGGCGTGATGGCGGCGATCTTCGGCGTGGTCATCGCTGGTTCGTTCGTGGAAATGGGCGTGTCGCGCATCCTGCCCTTCGTCAAGCGCCTGATCACGCCGCTGGTGACCGGGATCGTCGTGCTGATGATCGGCCTGACCTTGATCAAGGTCGGCCTGATCAGCATGGGCGGCGGCTTTGGCGCCATGGCCAACGGCACCTTCGCCGATGGCGAGAACCTGCTGCTGTCGGGCGTGGTGCTGGCGATCATCGTCATCCTCAACCGTGTCCCGGTGGTATGGATGCGCAGCTGCGCCATCGTCATCGCCCTGGCTGTGGGCTACGCCCTGGCCGGCTACCTGGGCCGCCTGGACTTCACTGGCATGCACCAGGCCGCGCTGTTCCAGGTGCCGACGCCGTTGCACTTCGGCCTGGGCTTCTCCTGGTCGCTGTTCATCCCGATGCTGGTGATCTACCTGGTCACCTCGCTGGAGGCCATCGGTGACGTGACTGCGACCAGCAAGGTTTCGCGCCAGCCAGTCGAAGGCCCGGTGTGGATGCAGCGGATCAAGGGCGGGGTACTGGTCAACGGTGCCAACTCGCTGCTGGCGGGCCTGTTCAACACCTTCCCAAGCTCGATCTTTGCCCAGAACAACGGCGTGATTCAGCTGACCGGCATCGCCAGCCGCCATATCGGCATCTGGATCGCCGCCATGCTGATCCTGCTGGGCCTGTTCCCGTCGGTTGCCGGGGTGATCCAGGCAGTGCCGGAGCCAGTGCTCGGCGGCGCGGCCATGGTTATGTTCGGCGCCGTGGCGGCCTCGGGCATCAATATCCTCGCCAGCACTCGCCTTGACCGCCGCGCCCTGCTGATCATCGCCGTGTCGCTGTCGCTGGGCCTGGGCGTGGCCCAGGTGCCGGAGTTCCTCGCGCATATGCCGGCGGCGCTGCGCAACGTACTGGAGTCGGGTGTCGCCACCGGCGGTATCTGTGCCCTGGTGCTCAACTGGTTCCTGCCGGAAAGCAAAGACCAGGCCTGAGCCCCGCCAGCCAGAGCATAAGCCCGCGCCCACCTGCGCGGGCTTTTTGCTTTATCATGGCCGCATTCATTTGCTCGAGCGTTCCATGAAATTCGCCATCGCGGTCTTTTCCCCGGCCCATGCGCCCTCCTCGCGCCGCGCCTTGCGCTTTGCCGAGGCGGTGCTGGCCGGCGGGCATGAAATTGCCCGGCTGTTCTTCTACCAGGACGGGGTACACAGTGCTTCGGCCAATATCGTCACGCCCCAGGACGAACTGGATGTTGCCGCGCAGTGGCGTGCTTTCGTCAGCGATCACCGGCTCGACGCCGTGGTGTGCATTGCCGCCGCCCTGCGCCGGGGTGTGCTCGACGACACCGAGGCCAACCGCTACCAGCGCCCGGCGGTGAACCTGCCGATGCCGTGGGAGCTGTCCGGCCTGGGCCAGCTGCACGAAGCCGCGCAACTGGCCGACCGCCTGGTCTGCTTCGGAGGTGATTGAAATGGCCAAGTCCTTGCTGATCATCAGCCGCCAGGCGCCATGGAGCGGCTCGTCCGCTCGCGAAGCCCTGGACATCGCCCTGGCCGGTGGCGCCTTCGATTTGCCGCTGGGCATGCTGTTCCTCGATGACGGGGTGTTCCAGCTCGCCGCCGCACAGCAGCCGGACGCCGTGCAACAGAAGAACCTGGCCGCCAACCTCCAGGCCCTGCCGATGTTCGGTGTGGAGGAATTATTCGCCTGTGGTCACAGCCTCGCCCGCCGAGGGCTGGACAACGATGCCCTGTCACTGCCGGTGGAAGTGCTCGATGACGCCACGCTGACTGCACTGATTGCCCGTTTCGACCAGGTGGTGACGCTCTGATGACGACCCTGCATGTAATCACCCATTCGCCCTTCGGTGACGAGCGCCTGGCCAGTTGCCTGCGTCTACTCGGCCCGCAGGACGCGCTGCTGCTGTGCGGTGACGCCACCTACGCGCTCAAGGCCGGCACCGAGCCCTTCGCTGCCCTGCAGGCCGCCAATCTCGGCGAGCGCCTGTTCGCACTTACCGAAGACCTGCAAGCCCGCGCCCTCGACAGCCAATTGGCCAAGGCAGTGGACTACCCTGCGTTCGTCGAGCTCACCCTGCACCACGACAAGGTCAACAGCTGGTTATGAGTACCCTGACTGTCGGCGAGCGCAGCATCGCCTTGGACAAGGACGGCTTCCTGGTCGAGCTGCAGGATTGGTCCCGCGAAGTCGCCGAGGCCCTAGCCACGCGCGAAAGCATCGTCCTGACCGCAGATCACTGGGAAATCCTCGAACTGCTGCGCCAGTTCTACCAGGAGTACCAGCTGTCGCCGGCCACCCGCCCGCTGATCAAGTACACCGCGCTCAAGCTCGGCGCCGAGAAAGGCAACAGCCCACACCTCAATCGCCTGTTCAACGGCACCCCCGCCAAACTTGCCGCCAAGCTGGCGGGCCTGCCCAAGCCGACCAACTGCATATGACCGAGCCACAGCTGAACGAAGCACGCCCTTTGACCCTGGAAACCCCGGCCGAACACCCGTTCGCCGAATTCGTGCGCATCCTCGGCAAGGGCAAGCGTGGCGCCCGTGGCCTGACCCGCGAGGAAGCCCGCGCCGCGATGACCCTGCTGCTCGAGGGCAAGGTCGAGGACACCCAGCTGGGCGCCTTCCTGATGCTGCTGCGGCACAAGGAAGAAAGCGCCGAGGAGCTGGCCGGCTTCACCGAGGCCCTGCGCGCCCATCTGCACGCGCCCCAGATCAGCGTCGACCTCGACTGGCCCAGCTACGCCGGCAAGAAGCGCCATCTGCCATGGTACCTGCTGGCGGCCAAGTGCCTGGCGGGCAATGGCGTGCGTATCCTGATGCACGGCGGCGGCGCCCATACGGCAGGCAGGCTTTACACCGAGCAACTGCTCGACCTGCTGGACATTCCGCTGTGTCGCAACTGGACGGCCGTGGAACAAGCCCTGGACAGCCATCGGCTGGCCTTCTTCCCGTTGCAGGACTGGGCGCCACAGCTTCAGCGCATGATCGACCTGCGCAACACCCTGGGCCTGCGCTCGCCCATCCACTCCCTGGCCCGGGTGCTCAACCCTCTCGGCGCCCGCTGCGGCCTGCAGAGCATCTTCCACCCCGGCTACCAGGCGGTGCACCGCGAGGCCAGCCGCCTGCTCGGCGACCACGCCGTGGTGATCAAAGGTGACGGCGGCGAGATCGAGGTCAACCCGGATGTCATCAGCCACCTGTATGGCACCTCGGCCGGCGAGGCCTGGGACGAGGAGTGGCCGGCCCTCAGCGCCCAGCGCCATGTGAAGCCGGCCAGCCTGCAGCCCGAGCACCTGCTGGCGGTATGGCGTGGCGAGGCACAGGACAGCTATGGCGAGCTGGCCGTGGTCGCCACCATGGCCCTCGCCCTGCGCGGGCTGGGCCAGGACCGCGAGCAGGCGTTCAGCCGCGCTCGCGACTACTGGGCCAACCGCAGAAGCATCGAATAAGCCGATAGATAGGGCGCAGTCTTTGCGCTATTTATTCGAACGCTTTTCACTAGACTGAGCTCCAACGACAAACGACTTTGTTCCGAGGAGCTTTGCAATGGGCCTTTTGATCGATGGCCGCTGGCATGACCAGTGGTACCAGACCAGCCAGGATGGCGCGTTCAAGCGCGAGAACGCCCAGCGCCGCAATCAACTGCCCGCCGCCGAGGCCGGCCGTTATCACCTGTACGTGTCACTGGCCTGCCCCTGGGCGCATCGCACCCTGATCTTCCGCGCCATCAAGGGCCTGGAACCGCTGATCGACGTCTCCGTGGTCAGCTGGCTGATGGGCGAGCACGGCTGGACCTTCGACCAGCAGCAGGGCTCCAGCGGTGATCATCTGGACGCATTGCAGTACCTGCACCAGCGCTACACCCAGGACGACCCGCACTACACCGGGCGCGTAACCGTGCCGGTGCTGTGGGACAAGCAGGAGAAGCGCATCGTCAACAACGAGTCGGCCGAGATCATCCGCATCTTCAACAGCGCATTCAACGAACTGACCGGCAACACCCTGGACCTGTACCCCGAGCCGCTGCGCGCGACCATCGATGCGCTCAACGAGCGTATCTACCCGGCCGTGAACAACGGCGTGTACCGCGCAGGCTTCGCCACCTCGCAGGAAGCTTACGAGGCCGCCTTCGACGATGTCTTCAATGAACTGGATCACCTGGAAGCGCTACTGGGCCGCCAGCGTTACCTGGCCAGTGAGTACCTGACCGAAGCCGATGTGCGCTTGTTCACCACGCTGGTGCGTTTCGATGCGGTGTACCACGGGCACTTCAAGTGCAACCTGCGCCGCCTGAGCGACTACCCGAACCTGTCCAACTGGCTGCGCGAGCTGTACCAGTGGCCGGGCGTGGCGGGCACGGTGAACATGGAGCATATCCAGAAGCACTATTACATGAGCCACAAGACCATCAACCCGAACGGGATTGTGCCCAAGGGGCCGTTGCAGGATTTCGGCTTGCCGCATGACCGGGAGCGGTTAATGGGCAAAGGGATCTGGAAGGCTTGATAAAGCTGGGGCTGCTTTGCAGCCCCAGTCATTTCAGACGTCTTGCGAGCCTTCGAACCACGCCAGCTTCTCGCGCAACTGCACCACTTCCCCGACGATCACCAGGGTCGGCGCATGCACTTCGTGGCGTGCCACCAACGCCGGCAGGTCGGCCAGGGTGCCAGTGAACACCCGCTGGTTGCGGGTGGTGCCCTGCTGCACCAGCGCAGCCGGCGTACTCGCCGCACGGCCATGGCGGATCAACTCGGCGCAGATGGTCGGCAAACCAACCAGGCCCATGTAGAACACCAGGGTCTGGGCCGGAGCCACCAGGTCATTCCAGGGCAGGTTGCTGGTGCCATCCTTCAGGTGGCCGGTAACGAAGCGCACCGACTGGGCGTAGTCGCGGTGGGTCAGCGGAATCCCGCCATAGGCCGAACAACCACTGGCTGCCGTGATGCCCGGTACCACCTGGAACGGAATACCCTCGTCGGCCAGCTCTTCGATCTCCTCGCCTCCCCGGCCAAAGATGAACGGATCGCCACCTTTGAGCCGCAGCACGCGCTTGCCCTGGCGAGCCAGGTCGACCAGCAGGCGGTTGATCTTATCCTGCGGCACGGCATGATCGGCGCGGCGCTTGCCGACATAGATGCGTTCGGCGTCACGCCGGCACATCTCGATGATGGCCGGGGCCACCAGACGGTCGTAAAGCACCACATCGGCTTGCTGCATCAGGCGCAGGGCGCGGAAGGTCAGCAGGTCCGGATCGCCCGGCCCCGCGCCCACCAGGTACACCTCGCCGCCTTGCTGCACTGGCGCGCCGTCGACCATCGCCTGCAACAGGCGCTCGGCCTCGGCGCCCTGCCCGGCCAGCTGACGCTCGGCGATCGGGCCCTGGAACACGGTTTCCCAGAAGCCGCGACGCTGGTTGACGTCCGGGTACAAGGCCTTGACCCGCTCACGGAAACGCGCGGCCAGGCCGGCGAGTTCGCCATAGGCGGATGGGATCCAGGCTTCCAGCTTGGCGCGGATCAACCGCGCCAGCACCGGGGCGTCGCCACCGCTGGAAACCGCCACCACCAACGGTGAACGGTCGACGATGGCCGGGAAGATCACCGTGCACAGGGCCGGCGCGTCCACCACGTTGACCGGCAGGCTGCGTGCCTGGGCCTCGGCCGAGACCTGGGCGTTGAGCGCCGAGTCGTCGGTCGCCGCGATCACCAGCCGGCAGCCGTCCAGGTCCGAGGCCTGGTAGCCACGCACCAGGACCTCGCCCCCGCCCTCACGGGCCAGCGTGGCGAGCTGGCCGTCGACCTCAGGCGCCACCACCCGCAGCGCGGCGCCGGCGTCGGCCAGCAGGCGCGCCTTGCGCAAGGCGATCTCGCCGCCGCCGACGACCAGCACACGGCCACCCTGCAGCTTGTGGAACAGCGGCAGGTAGTCCATTCAGCGAATGACCTCGACGCCACCCATGTACGGCTTGAGCACTTCAGGCACGCGGATCGAACCGTCGGCCTGCTGGTAGTTCTCCAGCACGGCAACCAAGGTACGGCCGACAGCCAGGCCCGAACCGTTGAGGGTGTGCACCAGCTCCGGCTTGCCGGTTTCCGGGTTGCGCCAGCGGGCCTGCATGCGGCGCGCCTGGAAGTCGCCACAGTTGGAGCAGGAGCTGATCTCGCGGTACTTGTCCTGGCTTGGCACCCAGACTTCCAGGTCGTAGGTCTTCACCGCGCCGAAGCCCATGTCGCCGGTGCACAGCGCCAGTACGCGGTACGGCAGTTCCAGCAGCTGGAGTACGCGTTCGGCGTTGGCGGTCAGGCCTTCCAGCGCTTCCATCGACTTGGACGGCTCGACCACCTGGACCATCTCGACCTTGTCGAACTGGTGCTGGCGGATCATGCCGCGGGTATCCCGGCCCGAGGCACCGGCTTCGCTGCGGAAGCACGGGGTGTGGGCGACCAGCTTCAGCGGCAACTGCTTGGCGTCGAGGATTTCACCCGCCACCAGGTTGGTCAGCGACACTTCGGCGGTCGGGATCAGGTAGAAGTCAGCCTCGCCTTCGCGGGTGATCTTGAACAGGTCTTCCTCGAACTTCGGCAGCTGGCCGGTGCCCTGCAGGGCCGGGGCCTGCACCAGGTACGGGGTGTAGTGCTCCTCGTAGCCGTGCTCGCCGGTGTGCAGGTTGATCATGAACTGCGCCAGGGCGCGGTGCAGGCGGGCCACCGGGCCACGCAACACGGCAAAGCGGGCGCCGGATAGTTTGGCTGCGGCCTCGAAGTCCAGGCCACCGCTGACTTCGCCCAGGGCAACGTGGTCCTTGATCTCGAAGTCGAAGGCCTTCGGCGTGCCCCAGCGGCGCACTTCGACGTTGTCGTCTTCGCTGGCGCCGACCGGCACGCTGGCGTCCGGCAGGTTGGGGATGGTCAGCAGGATGCCGTCCAGTTCCGCCTGGATGCCGTCCAGCTCGGTCTTGCCGGCGGCCAGCTCGTTGGCCATGCGCTCGACATCGGCCATCAGCGGGGCGATGTCCTCGCCCTTGGCCTTGGCCTGGCCGATGGACTTGGAGCGGGCGTTACGTTCGGCCTGCAACTGCTCGGTGCGGGTCTGCACGGCCTTGCGGCGCTCTTCCAGCGATTCGATGCGCGCGACATCCAGGCTGAAGCCACGGGAGGCCAGGCGGTCAGCCACTTCCTGAAGTTGGCCGCGTAACAGTTTGGAATCGAGCATATCGTTCTCTCGTTATAAGTAGGTGTTGGTTCAGAATCGGGTCAGGGACAGGCCGGCCCAGGTCGCGAGCAGGCCGCCCACCACGCTGATAATGGTATAGCCCAAGGCCAGCGGGACCTGCCCGCTTTCCATCAGGCGCACGGTATCGAGCGAGAAGGAGGAAAAGGTGGTCAGGCCGCCGAGAAAGCCGACGATCAGCCCGGCGCGCAGCTCGACCGGCACCAGCGGCTTGTGCAGGAACAGCCCGTACAACAGGCCGATCAGCAGGCAGCCAACCAGGTTGACCGCCAGCGTACCGGCATAGAAGTGTCGCGGCCAGTGGGCCGTGACCCAGTTGGCGGTGGCGAAACGCAACAGCGTGCCGGCGATGCCGCCGGCGCTGACTGCGGCAATCAGTGCAATCACGGTTTTCTCCGCTGGCGGGGGCTGGCGCGATCGAGCTCGGCCAGGTGCTTGAGTTTCTCGCCGATCTTCAGTTCCAGGCCACGGGGCACTGGTTGATAGTACTGGCGCGGTTCGAGCTGCTCGGGGAAATAGTCCTCGCCGGCGGCATAGGCGTCCGGCTCGTCGTGGGCATAGCGGTACTCCTCGCCATAGCCCAGTTGTTTCATCAGTTTGGTCGGCGCGTTGCGCAGGTGCAGCGGCACCTCCAGCGAGCCGTGCTCGGCCGCCTCGCGCATTGCCGCCTTGAAGCCCATGTACACAGCGTTGCTCTTCGGCGCGCAGGCGATGTAGGTGATGGCCTGGGCCACCGCCAGCTCGCCCTCGGGGCTGCCCAGGCGCTCCTGCACGTCCCAGGCTGCCAGGCACAGGCTCAGGGCGCGGGGGTCGGCGTTGCCGATATCCTCGCTGGCCATGCGCACCACCCGACGGGCGATGTACAGCGGGTCGCAGCCGCCGTCGAGCATGCGCGCGTACCAATACAGCGCGCCGTCGGGGTTGGAGCCGCGCACCGACTTGTGCAGTGCCGAGATCTGGTCATAGAACGCCTCGCCGCCCTTGTCGAAGCGGCGGCGGCTGTCACCAAGCAGGCTCTGCAGCAGCTCGACGCCGATCTCGCCGCCATCTTCGGCCAGGTCCGAGGCGTTCTCGAGGAAGTTGAGCATGCGCCGGCCATCGCCGTCGGCGGCGGCCATGAGCATCTTGAAGGCTTCGTCTCCCACCCGCAGGTTGCGCTTGCCCAGGCCGCGCTCCTCGCTCAGGGCGCGATCGACCAGCTTGCGCAGCGCGGCCTCGTCCAGGCTCTTGAGCACATAGACCCGCGCCCGCGACAGCAGCGCGTTGTTCAGTTCGAAGGACGGGTTTTCGGTGGTCGCGCCGATGAAGATCAGCGTGCCGTCCTCCACGTAGGGCAGGAAGGCGTCCTGTTGCGACTTGTTGAAACGGTGCACTTCATCGACGAACAGGATGGTGCGCCGGCCATACTGGCCGGCCTGCTGCTTGGCCACCTCGACGGCCTGGCGGATCTCCTTGACCCCGGCCAGCACCGCCGACACCGTTTCGAAGTGGGCGTCGCAAAACTGCGCCAGCAGCCGCGCCAGGGTGGTCTTGCCCACCCCGGGCGGGCCCCAGAAGATCATCGAGTGCAGCGCACCCTGCTCCAGCGCCTCGCGCAGCGGCTTGCCGCGCGCCAGCAGGTGCTCCTGGCCGACGTACTCGTCCAGGTTCGACGGGCGCAGGCGGGCGGCCAGGGGCTGGGCGACGGGTTCGCTTCGAAACAGGTCCATCACGGGCTCCGCTTACTCCTTGATGACGTCCGCGCCCTTGGGGATGTCGAACTGGAACTTGCTGTCCGGCACCGCCTGGTTGGCCTTGACGCCATTGAACAGGATGTTGGTGCGCTGGCCGACGCTGTCGATCAGCTGCATGTCATTGATCAGGCCCCGGCGGAACGACACGCGCAGCGAGTCGAACAGGGTGTCCTTGGTCTTGGGCTTCAAGGTGAAGTCCATGACCTCGCCCTGCTCCTTGGAGGTGATGTCGAAGCTCTGGCTGATCTTCGAGACATCACCGGACAGCAGCAGCGCAGGGGTCTGGTTCAAGCGCACGTCGAGCTTCTTGACGGTGGCCTGCTCCAGGTCCGGGTCCCACAGGGTGACGTTCTTGCCGTCCGACACCACCACTTGCTCCTGGGGCGCGTCGGTGTGCCAGTAGAACAGGCCCGGGCGCTTGACGGTCATCTTGCCGTTGGTCTCCTGCAGGCTGGTGCCGCTGGCATCCAGGGTCAGCTGGGAGAAATTGGCCTCGATGGTCTGCGACTTCTCCAGCAATTGCGTCAGGCGCTGGACGTCCTGTTCGCCGGCGTGGGCCGACAGGCTGGCCGCGGCCAGGGCAGAAACCAACAGCATGCGAATCGCGCGCATGGAAATCCTCATTGCACAGTGAAGGGGCCGGGCGCCGTCTATGGCGCCCGGCAGGTTGTTCATCAATCGCGTGGGCCGCCCGGGGCAATCACTTCCCGCGAGCCGTTGCTGTTCATCGGCGTGACCACACCGGCCATTTCCATCGCCTCGATCATGCGCGCGGCGCGGTTGTAGCCGATCTTGAGCTTGCGCTGCACCGCCGAGATCGACGCCCGGCGGCTTTCCAGCACAAACTGCACGGCTTCGTCGTACAGGGCATCGCTTTCCGAGTCGTCGCCATCGCCGCCACCACCGCCGCCGTCGAAGCCGCTGCCAGCCTCTTCGACACCATTGAGGATGTCGTCGTTGTAGTCCGGCGCGCCACGCAGCTTCCACGCTTCGACGGTGCGGTGCACTTCGTCGTCGGAGACGAAGGCGCCATGCACGCGGATCGGCAGGCTGGTGCCCGGCGGCATGTAGAGCATGTCACCGTGGCCGAGCAGCTGTTCGGCGCCGCCCTGGTCGATGATGGTCCGCGAGTCGATCTTGCTCGACACCTGGAACGCCATGCGGGTCGGGATGTTGGCCTTGATCAGGCCGGTGATCACGTCCACCGACGGGCGCTGGGTGGCGAGGATCAGGTGGATACCGGCGGCACGGGCCTTCTGGGCGATACGCGCGATCAGTTCCTCGACCTTCTTGCCGACGATCATCATCATGTCGGCGAATTCGTCGACCACCACCACGATGGTCGGCAGGGTCTTCAGCGTCGGCGGCTCGTCGTCCATGCTCTCGCGACGGTACAGCGGGTCGTGGATGACTTCGCCGGCTTCCTGGGCATCCTTGATCTTGCGGTTGAAGCCCGCCAGGTTGCGCACGCCCATGGCCGCCATCAGCTTGTAGCGCCGCTCCATTTCGGCGACGCTCCAGCGCAGGGCGTTGGCGGCATCCTTCATGTCGGTGACCACCGGGCACAGCAGGTGCGGGATGCCTTCGTAGATCGACAGTTCGAGCATCTTCGGGTCGATCATGATCAGCCGCGCGTCTTCCGGGCCGGACTTGAACAGGATCGACAGGATCATCGCGTTCACCCCCACCGACTTACCGGAGCCGGTGGTACCGGCCACCAGCAGGTGGGGCATCTTGGCCAGGTCGGTGATCACCGGCTTGCCGCCGATGTCGTGGCCCAGGGCCAGGGTGACCGGCGACTTGTTCTCGTCGAACTGCGGCGACGACAACACCTCGGAGAAGCGCACCATCTGGCGATTCTCGTTGGGGATCTCGATGCCCACGGTGGTCTTGCCGGGGATCACCTCGACCACGCGCACGCTGGTCACCGCCAGCGAACGCGCCAGGTCCTTGGCCAGGTTGGCGATGCGGCTGACCTTCACGCCCGCGGCCGGCTGGATTTCGTAACGGGTGATCACCGGCCCCGGGTGGATCGAGTCCACCGCGACTTCCACGCCGAATTCCTTGAGCTTGATCTCCAGCAACTGGCCGACACCGGCCAGGGACTCAGGCGAGTACTCGATCTTCTTCTGCTCGGCCGGGTCGAGGATGGAAATGGACGGCAAGGTACCTTCCACCGCACTGTCGATGAACAGCGGTGCCTGTTTTTCCTTCATGACCCGCTTGCTCGGTTCCGGCGCCTTGTCCGCGGTCGGCGGAATGATCACCGGAGCCGCAGGCTGCGCGCGAGCTACCACGGTTTCGCGCGGCGCGACCGACTCGCGGGCCACGGCCGCTTCGCGCGGCACCACCGGGCGGACCGGCGGCTCGTCGCGCGTCATCACAGGCTCGGCGCGCTCGCGCAGCTGCGCCTTGGCCGGCTCGCGCCTGTCGCCTTTGCCGCCCAGGTCAAAGACCGGGTCGTCGACTTCACGCAGCTGGGCTTCCAGGCGCTTGCGCTCGTTGCGCGCCTCCCACCAGCGGCTGGCTGCGCCTTGCACCAGTTCGAACAGGTCGAGGGTGATCTTGCCCGTCAGGTCCATGACCTTGAACCAGGACAGATCGGTGAACACCGTCAGGCCGAACAGGAACAGGGCAATGAACATCAGCGTGCTGCCCTGCACGTTCAGCAGGTTGCGCGCCAGATCGCCCAGGCTTTCGCCCAGGGCACCGCCTGCGGAGAACGGGATGTTCGCCGAGGGGTGGAAGTGGATATGCGCCAGTGCAGCGCCCGACAGCACCAGGAACACCAGGCCGATCAGCCGCCAGGAGAACAGCCAGCCGCTCCACTGCCAGGGCTGGTGGCGCTCGCGGAAGATCTGCCAGGTCTTGATCGCTAGCAGCAGCGGGAAGATGTAGGCGAAGTAGCCGAGCACCATGAACAGGATGTCGGCGAAATAGGCCCCGGCGCGGCCGGCGGCGTTCTGCACCTGCTCGGCGTTGCTGGTGTGGCTGAAGCCCGGGTCGGCGGTGTCGTAGGTGACCAGTGCCATCCACAGGTACAGGCACAGGGCGCCGACGGCAATCAGCGCACCTTCCTTCAGGCGGTAGTGCAGCTGCTGCCGCCACAGGGGCACTGGCAAGGGGGCTGGGGTTGCGGTGGATTTCTTCAAAACGCGTCTATTCCTGCGCGTGCTGCGCGTCCAATAGTGATTGGCCGCTCACCGGCCAATGAACCACTACTTTTAACATTACTGCCCACCCGCCGCCATGGCGGCACGCTGTATGGCGCGTGAACGGGGGCGACTTTCATATTGATGCAATTTGAGCATGCATTTTCTTTTGTGACAAAGGCTTATGCTGTGTTTTTGCACAGGTGTGACAGCAAATGTGCCAGATGGTGCCGGTGGCGGCATGAATGGGTGGTTGATTGGCGGTCGATTCTGCCAGGTCCGGCCCTGTCGCGGGGCAAGCCCGATCCCACCCAGACCGCGCCCGCGACGCGGGTCGTTGACCTCATCCACAAGCCACGCCATGCTGGACGCCCTCCCCTCCCCCGCCGCTCAAGAACCCCATGCTCACCTGGCTGACCCGCGACTCGCTGACTTTCCCGCCCCTGGAAAAGGCCCTGCACGACCCCAACGGCCTGCTGGCCGCCGGCGGCGACCTGACCCCGGAGCGCCTGGTCGCGGCCTACCGCCACGGCTGCTTCCCCTGGTACCAGGACGGCCAGCCGATCCTCTGGTGGTCGCCCGACCCGCGTACCGTGCTGTTTCCGGACGAACTGCATGTCTCGCGCTCGCTGGCCAAGCTGATCCGCCAGGGTCGCTACCAGGTGAGCTTCGACAGCGACTTCGCGGCGGTGATTGCTGCCTGCGCCGCGCCCCGGGACTACGCCGATGGCACCTGGATCACCGACACCATGCGCGCCGCCTACTGCGAGCTGCATCGGCGCGGCATCGCCCATTCGGTCGAGGTACGCCGGGAGGGTGAACTGGTCGGCGGCCTGTATGGCCTGGCCATGGGCCGGCTGTTCTTTGGCGAATCGATGTTCAGCCGCGCCGACAATGCCTCCAAGGTGGGATTCGTGACACTGGTCGAGCACCTGAAGCAGGCAGGCTTCGTGCTGATCGACTGCCAGATGCCCACCGACCACCTGCACAGCCTGGGCGCCCGCGCCATCAGCCGGGCCAGTTTCGCCGATTACCTGGCGCAACACCTGGACCAGCCGAATGCAGCCCGCTGGGTTGCCTAGGCGAGTTCCCGGAGCTGGCTTACACTTAGATACAACGTCTCACCTAAGGGGTTGATCATGACAGAGCTGGCGCGGTTGAAGTTCTATGCCACTCAACCCCACTCCTGCAGCTACCTGCCGGATGAGCAGGCAACCACACTGTTCCTCGACCCTAGCCAGCCGATGGATGTGCACGTCTATGCAGACCTGTCGGAAATGGGCTTTCGTCGCAGCGGTGACCACCTCTATCGCCCGCATTGCCAGCAGTGCAACGCCTGCGTGCCGGCGCGCATCCCTGCCGCGCGCTTCATCCCCAACCGCCAGCAGCGACGTATCCTCAAACGCAACGCCGACCTGACCGTCACCGCCGCCCGTCCGGCCTACAAGGAAGAGTACTTCGACCTGTACCGGCGCTATATCGAGCAGCGCCACGCCGACGGTGACATGTACCCGCCAAGCCGCGACCAGTTCTCCACCTTCCTGGTGCGCGACCTGCCGTTCTGCTGGTTCTACGAGTTCCGCCTGGAAGGCCGATTGCTGGCCGTGGCGGTGTGCGACCTGCTGCCCAACGGTCTGTCGGCGGTCTACACCTTCTACGAGCCCGAGGAAGAGCGCCGCAGCCTCGGCCGCTACGCGATCCTCTGGCAGATCACCGAAGCCTTGCGCCAGAACCTCGAGGCCGTTTACCTAGGCTATTGGATCAAGAACTGCAAGAAGATGAACTACAAGACCCAGTATCGCCCCATCGAACTGCTGATCAACCAGCGCTGGGTCACCCTCAACTGAAAGGCATTGGCTTGAAACACAATTTTCGGGCATAATCCACGCCACTTTTTTGCCCGGTGCAGTCGTGCGTCGGGCCATCACTGGATACCGAGGGCTTTACTGCATGTCGAAAGAAGACAGCTTCGAAATGGAAGGCACTGTCGTCGACACCCTGCCCAACACCATGTTCCGCGTGGAGTTGGAAAACGGGCACGTCGTTACCGCGCACATCTCTGGCAAGATGCGCAAGAACTACATCCGTATTCTCACTGGCGACAAGGTCCGCGTCGAACTGACGCCGTACGACCTGAGCAAGGGCCGCATCACCTACCGTGCGCGCTAAGCTCAAGCCATGAAAAAGCCCGGCCATTGTGCCGGGCTTTTTTGTGGACGCTGAAAAGCATCGCGGGGCCGCCCCCCCCCCCCCCCCCCCCCCCCGGGGGGGGGGGGGGGGGGGGCCCCCCCCCCCCCCCCCGCGATGGTCGTTACGCAACCTCAGCCGTGGTCTCGTAATCGAACACCAGCTCATCATCGCGCAGGTCGATGTGCACCACACCGCCATGCTCGGCCAGCTCACCAAACAGGATCTCTTCGGCCAACGGCCGCTTGATCTTGTCCTGGATCAGCCGCGCCATTGGCCGCGCCCCCATCTGCACGTCGTAGCCCGAGGCCGCCAGCCAGCCGCGCGCGGCGTCGGTGACCTCCAGCAGCACACGCTTGTCTTCCAGCTGCGCCTGCAGTTCGATAAGGAACTTGTCGACGATGCTCTTGATCGTCTCGTGGGACAGGCGACCGAACTGGATGATGGTGTCCAGGCGGTTGCGGAACTCCGGCGTAAAGCTCTTGCGAATGACCTCCATGGCATCGGAGGAGTGGTCCTGGTGGGTGAAGCCGATCGAGGCCCGCGCGGCGGTTTCGGCACCGGCGTTGGTGGTCATGATCAGGATCACGTTGCGGAAGTCCGCCTTGCGCCCGTTGTTGTCGGTCAAGGTACCGTGGTCCATCACCTGCAGCAGCAGGTTGAAGACTTCCGGGTGGGCCTTCTCGATCTCATCGAGCAGCAGCACGCAGTGCGGCTGCTTGGTGATGGCCTCGGTCAGCAGGCCACCCTGGTCGAACCCGACGTAGCCGGGCGGCGCACCGATCAGCCGCGACACGGTGTGCCGCTCCATGTACTCGGACATGTCGAAGCGCACCAGCTCGACACCCAGGGCCTTGGCCAGCTGGCGAGCAGCCTCGGTCTTGCCCACGCCGGTGGGGCCGGCGAACAGGAACGAGCCCACCGGCTTGTCCGGCGCCTTGAGGCCGGCACGGGACAGCTTGATGGCAGTGGCCAGCGAGTCGATCGCCGCATCCTGGCCGAACACGGTCAGCTTCAGGTCACGCTCTAGGTTGCGCAGCAGCTCCTTGTCGGAACTGGTGACATGCTTTGGCGGAATCCGCGCGATCTTGGCGACGATATCCTCGACCTGCGGCACGTCGATGCGCTTGACCCGGTTGGCTTCCGGCTGCAGACGCTGATAGGCGCCGGCTTCATCGATCACGTCGATAGCCTTGTCCGGCATGTGCCGGTCATTGATGTAGCGCGAAGCCAGTTCGGCGGCGGCGCGCAGGGCCTCGTCGCTGTACTCGATGTTGTGGTGGCTTTCGAAGCGGCCTTTCAGGCCACGCAGGATGCCCACGGTATCTTCCACCGACGGTTCGGTGACATCGACCTTCTGGAAGCGACGCGCCAGGGCACGGTCCTTCTCGAAGATGCCGCGGAACTCCTGGAACGTGGTGGAGCCGATGCAACGGATCTCGCCGGACGACAGCAACGGCTTGAGCAGGTTGGACGCATCCATCACGCCACCGGAAGCCGCGCCGGCACCGATGATGGTGTGGATCTCGTCGATGAACAGGATCGCCTGCGGCCGTTTGCGCAGCTCGCCAAGCAGCGCCTTGAAGCGCTTCTCGAAGTCGCCACGGTACTTGGTGCCGGCCAGCAGCGCGCCGAGGTCCAGGGAATAGACCACGCTCTGGGCCAGCAGGTCAGGCACCTGGCCATCGACGATGCGCTTGGCCAGGCCTTCGGCGATGGCGGTCTTGCCGACACCGGCCTCGCCGACCAGCAACGGGTTGTTCTTGCGCCGACGAGCAAGGATCTGCGCGACGCGCTCGACCTCCTGCTCACGGCCAACCAGCGGATCGATACGACCGGCACGCGCCAGTTCGTTCAGGTTGCTGGCGTAGGCGTCCAGCGGGTTGCTGGAAGAGGAAGCCTCGCCGCCCTCCTCATCCTGCATGTCCTGGTCGCTGTCGGTGTTCGGACCATGGCCCGGCACCTTGCTGATGCCATGGGCGATGTAGTTGACGACGTCGATACGCGCCACGCTCTGCTGCTTGAGCAGGAACACCGCCTGGCTTTCCTGTTCGCTGAAGATCGCCACCAGCACGTTGGCGCCGGTCACTTCGCGCTTGCCGGAGCTCTGTACGTGGAACACGGCACGCTGCAGCACGCGCTGGAAGCCCAGCGTCGGTTGCGTCTCGCGGTCCTCGTCATGCACGGGGATCAGCGGGGTGGTGGAATCGATGAACTCCTGCAGGTCGTGCTTGAGCTTGTCGAGATTGGCGCCACAGGCGCGCAGAACGGTCGCGGCAGCCTCATTGTCAAGGAGTGCCAGCAGCAAGTGTTCGACGGTCATGAACTCATGACGTTTCGAACGGGCCTCCTTGAAGGCCAGATTGAGGGTGACTTCGAGCTCGCGGTTTAACATAGCTTCACCTCATACCCAAGTGGTCGGCGATTAACCGTCCTTCTCGATTTCACAGAGTAGCGGATGCTGGCTTTCCCTGGCGTATTGGTTGACCTGCATGGCCTTTGTTTCGGCGATGTCACGGGTAAACAATCCGCACACTGCCCGCCCTTCGGTATGGACGGTCAGCATGATCTTGGTCGCCAGCTCGCGGTTCAGATTGAAGAACGTCTCGAGCACTTCGACGACGAAATCCATTGGCGTGTAGTCATCGTTGAACAAAACCACCTTGTACATCGGTGGCGCCTGCAGGATCGGCTTGGCCTCCTGGACGGCAAGGCCCGCGCCATCGTCCTCGTGCCCGTCCTCATGCGGCTGCGGGTGATCCTGATTGAATGTTAGTCGAATCTCACTGAGTACATGCATGGAAAGAATTTCATCATGATCGACAGGTTAAGGTTGTGGGTTGACCGCGCAGGCCCCTCCCGGCGCGGGCGCCGGCTGACCTTGACTATCGGCAAAACGGTGTTACAACCAATAAGAACCCACCGTGGTCGATAAAGATCCGCGCAGTCAACCAGATTTTCTCGCAAGGTTCGTATGCGGATGAAGTGGATGATACTCCAGTGATGGAGTCCTTTGCAGAGGGACATAGGGATGGCAAGCGGTAAAGTCAAGTGGTTCAACAATGCCAAGGGCTACGGATTCATCAACGAGGACGGTAAGACCGATGATCTATTCGCCCACTATTCAGCGATCCAGATGGACGGTTACAAGACGCTGAAAGCCGGCCAATCCGTGAACTTCGAGATCATCCAAGGCCCCAAAGGGCTGCACGCGACCGACATCAGAAGCGCCACCAGCCACATCCAGGCCAGCGCCACGAACCCAGGCAGCACCGTCGAAGTCTGATCTCTGAACTGTCTGCCGGTAAACGAAAAAACCGGTCGCCCCTTTAATAAAGAGGCGACCGGTTTTTTTGCCGCGCTTACATGTGCTTGATCAGCGCCTCGCCAAAGCCCGAGCTGCCGACCAGGGTCGCGCCATCCATCAGGCGTTCGAAGTCGTAGGTCACGGTCTTGGCCGCAATGGCGCCATTGGTGCCCTTGATGATCAGGTCCGCCGCCTCGGTCCAGCCCATGTGCCGCAGCATCATCTCGGCTGACAGAATCACCGACCCCGGGTTGACCTGGTCCTTGCCGGCGTACTTCGGCGCGGTGCCGTGGGTGGCCTCGAACATGGCCACGGTGTCCGACAGGTTGGCCCCCGGCGCGATGCCGATACCGCCCACCTCCGCCGCCAGGGCGTCGGACAGGTAGTCGCCATTGAGGTTGAGGGTGGCAATCACATCGTACTCGGCCGGGCGCAGCAGGATCTGCTGGAGCATGGCGTCGGCGATGGCATCCTTGACGATCACCTCGCGGCCGGTCCGCAGGTTCTTGAACTTCATCCACGGGCCGCCATCGAGCAGTTCGGCGCCGAACTCGTCACGGGCCACCTCATAGCCCCAATCCTTGAAGGCACCTTCGGTGAACTTCATGATGTTGCCCTTGTGCACCAGGGTCAGCGACTTGCGGTCGTTATCAACAACATATTGCAGGGCCTTGCGCACCAGGCGCTTGGTGCCTTCCTTCGACACCGGCTTGACGCCGATGCCGCAGTCCTGGTCGAAGCGGATCTTGGTGACGCCCATCTCCTCCTTGAGGAACTTGATCACCTTGTTCGCCTCAGGCGAGCCGGCCTTCCACTCGATACCGGCATAGATGTCCTCGGAGTTCTCGCGGAAGATCACCATGTCGACGTCGCCTGGCTTTTTCACCGGGCTCGGCACGCCCTGGAACCACACCACCGGACGCAGGCACACATACAGGTCGAGTTGTTGGCGCAACGCCACGTTGAGCGAACGGATGCCGCCACCGACCGGCGTGGTCAGCGGCCCCTTGATCGACACCACGTAGTCTTTCACCGCATCCAGGGTTTCCTGGGGCAGCCAGGTGTCCTGGTCATAGACCTGGGTAGCCTTCTCGCCGGCATACACCTCCATCCAGGCGATCTTGCGCTTGCCGCCATAGGCCTTCTGCACGGCGGCATCGACCACCTTGATCATCACCGGCGAGACGTCCACGCCGATGCCGTCGCCTTCGATGTAGGGAATGATGGGGTTGTCGGGAACATTAAGCGAATGGTCTGCATTGACGGTGATCTTGGCACCATCGGTCGGAACCTTGATTTTCTGGTATCCCATGCTGCACTACTCCGCTTTTCCTGGGTGATTGGAAATCGTGCGATCCACTGAGCCTAAACCACATCCGCCGACCTGCAAGGCAGGACCCCGCCAACACCGGCAAACAGGTGGCAAATGCCTGCGGCAACACGCCACATTGCTCCTACGTCTTTGGTCTTATAAATGCGCTGATACCACTTCGCCTTGCTGATTAGCCCAAAGGGTTTGATATACTCCGGCGCGACCATAGGGTCATCGGGGCGAACCCTAGGAAAATGCGGCTCGCCCTTGGTCATGAATGACCACAAAGCCTGGGTCGTTACCGCGGCCCAGCACTTGACGCTCGACTGATGCATCCACCATCACCGCTCGCAGCCTCTCGACTTTCCGCTCATGGCGTCGCCAGGGCGAAGCGCCTACCCTGCGCACCTCGAGACTCGAGTACGCTCAGCACATAGAGAGTTAACCCGCATGCCCACCCGTTCCAAGATCATCTACACCTTCACCGACGAAGCCCCCGCCCTCGCCACCTACTCGCTGCTGCCGATCGTCGAGGCCTTCACTGCCTCCGCCGACATCGCCGTCGAAACCCGCGACATCTCCCTGGCCGGCCGTATCCTCGCCGCCTTCCCGGAGCAACTGGGCGCCGAGAAGCAGGTAGGCGATCACCTGGCGGAACTGGGCCAGCTGGCCACCACCCCTGAAGCCAACATCATCAAGCTGCCGAACATTTCCGCTTCGGTTCCACAGCTGAAGGCCGCGATCAAGGAGCTGCAAGCCAAGGGCTTCAACATCCCCGACTACGCCGACGAGCCGGCCAGCGCCGAAGAGAAAGAATCGCGCGCCCGCTACGACCGCATCAAGGGCAGTGCCGTGAACCCGGTCCTGCGCGAAGGCAACTCCGACCGCCGCGCACCGCTGTCGGTCAAGAACTACGCCCGCAAGCACCCGCACAAGATGGGCGCCTGGGCCGCCGACTCCAAGTCGCACGTTGCCCACATGACCCAGGGCGACTTCTACGGCAGCGAGAAGGCCGCGCTGATCGAGGCTGACGACAGCCTGCGCATCGAGCTGGTCGGCAAGGACGGCAGCACCACCGTGCTGAAAGAAAAGACCGCCGTCAAAGCCGCCGAAGTGATCGACTGCGCCACCATGAGCCGCAAGGCCCTGAAAGCCTTCATCGCCGAGCAGATCGCCGATGCCAAGGCCTCCGGCGTGCTGCTGTCGGTGCACCTGAAAGCCACCATGATGAAGGTTTCCGACCCGATCATGTTCGGCGTGATCGTCGAAGAGTTCTACAACGACGTGCTCGCCAAGCACGCCGCCGCGCTGGCCGAAGTGGGCTTCAACGCCAACAACGGCATCGGCGACCTGTACGCCCGCATCAAGGACCTGCCTGCTGAAAAGCAAGCCGAGATCGAAGCCGACATCCAGGCCCTGTACGCCGTTCGCCCGGCCCTGGCCATGGTCAACTCGGACAAGGGCATCACCAACCTGCACGTACCGAGCGACGTCATCGTCGACGCCTCGATGCCGGCGATGATTCGCGACTCGGGCAAGATGTGGAACACCGCAGGTGAGCTGCAGGACGCCAAGGCCGTGATCCCGGACCGCTGCTACGCCGGCATCTACCAGGCCACCATCGAAGACTGCAAGGCCAACGGCGCCTTCGACCCGACCACCATGGGCAGCGTGCCGAACGTTGGCCTGATGGCGCAGAAAGCCGAAGAGTACGGTTCCCACGACAAGACCTTCCAGATCAAGGCCGACGGCGTCGTGCGCGTGGTCGACGGCAAGGGCAAGGTCGTCCTGGAGCAGAACGTCGAAGCCGGTGACATCTTCCGCATGTGCCAGACCAAGGACGCGCCGATCCAGGACTGGGTCAAGCTGGCCGTCAACCGTGCCCGCCTGAGCAACACCCCGGCGGTGTTCTGGCTGGACCCGGCCCGCGCCCACGACGGCGTGATGATCGAGAAGGTGCAGCAGTACCTGAAGGATCACGACACCGCCGGCCTGGATATCCGCATCCTGGCCCCGGTCGACGCCATCAAGTTCTCCCTGGCCCGCATCCGCGAAGGCAAGGACACCATCTCGGTGACCGGCAACGTGCTGCGCGACTACCTGACCGACCTGTTCCCGATCATGGAGCTGGGCACCAGCGCCAAGATGCTGTCGATCGTGCCGCTGATGAACGGCGGTGGCCTGTTCGAGACCGGCGCCGGTGGTTCGGCACCGAAGCACGTACAGCAGCTGGTTGAAGAGAACTTCCTGCGTTGGGACTCGCTAGGTGAATTCCTGGCCCTGGCCGCTTCCCTGGAGCACCTGGGCAACACCTACGACAACCCGCGCGCCAAGGTCCTGGCCAATACCCTGGACCAGGCCACCGGCAAGTTCCTCGACACCAACAAGTCGCCTTCGCGCAAGGTTGGCGGTATCGACAACCGCGGCAGCCACTTCTACCTGACCCTGTACTGGGCAGAAGCACTGGCCGCCCAGTCCGACGACGCCGCCCTGCAGGCGCGCTTCGCCCCGCTGGCCAAGACCCTGAGCGAGAATGAAGCGACCATCGTCGCCGAGCTCAACGCCGTCCAGGGCAAGCCGGCCGACATCGGTGGCTACTACGCCCCGGATGCCGAGCTGACCGCCAAGGTGATGCGCCCAAGCCAGACCCTGAACAGCGCCATCGCCGCACTGTAAGGCTCGCTTGACGTAACAACACAAACCCCGGCCACGCACCGGGGTTTGTGCTTTCTGGGACTGGGACTGCTGCGCAGCCCCCAGCATGCAAAAGGACAACCCCAATGACCTGGCAACCCCACATCACTGTCGCCACCGTCGTCGAACACGAAGGCAAGTTCCTCTTCGTCGAGGAATTCAAGGCCGGCCAGCATGTCTTCAACCAGCCCGCCGGCCACCTCGAAGCCAATGAAACCATCACCCAGGCCGCCCTGCGCGAAACCCTCGAGGAAACCGCCTGGGAAGTCGAGCTCACCGGCGTGGTCGGGATCTACCTGTACACCGCCCCCAGCAACGGCGTCACCTACCAGCGCATCTGCTTCGCCGCCCGCCCCGTGCGCCACCACCAGGACCGCGCCCTGGACAGCGACATCGTCCGCGCCGTATGGCTGACCCGCGACGAACTGCTGGTCGAGCCGTCGCGCTGGCGCAGCGAGCTGGTGCCACGCTGCCTCGACGACTACCTCAAAGGCCCGCTGCACAGCCTTGACCTGCTGCGCGACTGACGCCGGTTTGATAGAATCGGCGTTTTTCCCCTCTGATACACATCGGTAGCCATGACCAGCCCAGCACTCAAAGACCCCGCCAAGACCCGCGTCATCGTCGGCATGTCCGGCGGCGTGGACTCTTCCGTCTCCGCCCTTCTGCTCATGGAGCAGGGCTACCAGGTGGAAGGTCTGTTCATGAAGAACTGGGAAGAGGACGACGGCACCGAATACTGCACCGCCCGCGAAGACCTGGCCGACGCCCAGGCCGTGTGCGACCGCATCGGCATCAAGCTGCACACCGCCAACTTCGCCGCCGAGTACTGGGACAACGTGTTCGAGCACTTCCTCGAGGAGTACAAGGCCGGCCGCACGCCGAACCCGGACATCCTCTGCAACCGCGAAATCAAGTTCAAGGCCTTCCTCGACTACGCCCTGTCCCTGGGCGCCGACCTGATAGCCACCGGCCACTATGTGCGCCGCCGCGACACTGGCGAGCTGACCGAGCTACTCAAGGGCCTGGACCCGAACAAGGACCAGAGCTACTTCCTGCACGCCGTCGGCGGCAAGGAGATCGCCCGCACCCTGTTCCCGGTGGGCGAACTGGAAAAACCCGAGGTACGCGCCATCGCCGAGAAACACGGCCTGGCCACCGCCAAGAAGAAGGACTCCACTGGTATCTGCTTCATCGGCGAGCGCCGCTTCAGCGACTTCCTCAAGCAGTACCTGCCGGCCCAGCCGGGCGAGATCCAGACCACCGAGGGTGAAGTGATCGGCCAGCACCACGGCCTGATGTACCACACCATCGGCCAGCGCCAGGGCCTGGGCATCGGCGGCCTGAAGGACGCCAGCGACGAGCCGTGGTACGTGCTGGAAAAAGACCTCTCGCGCAACGTGCTGGTGGTCGGCCAGGGCAACGAGCACCCGTGGCTGTTCTCCCGCGCCCTGCTGGCCTCGGAAATCTTCTGGGTAAACCCGATCGACCTGTCCAGCCCGCGCAAGCTTACCGCCAAGGTGCGCTACCGCCAGGGCGACCAGCAGTGCACGCTGGAGCAGACCGCCAGCGGCTACCGCGCAGTGTTCGACGAGCCGCAGCGCGCCGTCACCCCGGGCCAGTCGGTGGTGTTCTATGACGGCGAGGTATGCCTGGGCGGCGGCGTGATCGAAGTCGCCGAGCCTTGGAGCCCGCGCCCATGAACAACCTCCAGGAGCAACTGATTGCCCTGGGCGGCGTGTTCCAGGCCGCCGTGCTGGTGGACCGCATCGCCCGCACCGGCCAGGCCAGTGAAGCCAATATCGGCTGCATGCTCGGCAGCCTGCTGGTGGTCGACCCCAAGGACACCCTGGAAGTGTTCGGCGGCGACGACATCAACCTGCGCGACGGCTACCGGGCGCTGGTCGGCGCCCTGGAGCGCGACCCCAGCAGCCTGCAACGCGAGCCGCTGCGCTACGCCCTGTCGATGCTGGGCCTTGAGCGCCAGCTGAACAAGCGTGGCGACATGCTCGACACCATCGGCAACCGCCTGCCGCAGATCCAGTCCCAGGCCGAGCATTTCGGCCTGGTTCATGAAAACGTCATCGCCTCCAGCGGAGCCTTGTACCAGGACACCCTGAGCACCCTGCGCCAGCGCATCCAGGTGCATGGCGACATGCGCTTCCTGCAGCAGGCCAGCAACGCTTCGAAGATCCGCGCCCTGCTGCTGGCCGGCATCCGCGCCGCGCGCCTGTGGCGCCAGCTGGGCGGGCACCGCTGGCAGCTGGTGTTCAGCCGGCGCAAGCTGCTCAACGAGCTGTACGGGATGATGCGTACCGCTGATTGAAATGAACCGTGGGAGCGGCGGTGCGCCGCCGCTTCCGCGCCAGACACCACACGCTTCGAAATGGCCCGACCTTTGGTCAGCCACCCGACCCGGGCGCATTTTTCATGTATGATATGCGCCCTTCCAAAAGCCTGACTGTCCGAGAACACCCCATGCAGCTCTCCTCGCTCACTGCGGTTTCCCCTGTAGACGGCCGTTATGCCGGCAAAACCCAGGCCCTGCGCCCCATTTTCAGCGAATTCGGCCTGATCCGTTTCCGCGCCCTGGTCGAAGTGCGCTGGCTGCAGCGCCTGGCCGCCCACCCGCAGATCGGCGAAGTGCCGGCGTTCAGCGCCGAAGCCAACGCCGTGCTGGACAGCCTGGCCACCGACTTCAAGCTCGAGCACGCCGAACGCGTCAAGGAAATCGAGCGCACCACCAACCACGACGTCAAGGCCATCGAGTACCTGCTCAAGGAGCAGGCCGCGCAATTGCCTGAGCTGGCCAAGGTCAGCGAGTTCATCCACTTCGCCTGCACCAGCGAGGACATCAACAACCTGTCCCACGCCCTGATGCTGCGCGCCGGCCGTGACGAAGTGCTGCTGCCACTGATGCGTCAGATCGCCGAAGCGATCCGCACCCTGGCGCACACCCACGCCGCCGTGCCGATGCTGTCGCGTACCCACGGCCAACCAGCCTCGCCGACCACCCTGGGCAAGGAGCTGGCCAACGTCGTCTACCGCCTGGAGCGCCAGATCGCGCAAGTGGCCGCCGTGCCGCTGCTGGGCAAGATCAACGGCGCCGTGGGCAACTACAACGCTCACCTGTCGGCCTACTCGCAGATCGACTGGGAAGCCAACGCCCGCGCCTTCATCGAAGACGAGCTGGGCCTGGTGTTCAACCCCTACACCACCCAGATCGAGCCGCACGACTACATCGCCGAGCTGTTCGACGCCATCGCCCGCTTCAACACCATCCTCATCGACTTCGACCGCGACGTCTGGGGCTACATCTCGCTGGGCTACTTCAAGCAGAAGACCGTTGCCGGCGAAATCGGCTCCTCGACCATGCCGCACAAGGTCAACCCGATCGACTTCGAGAACTCCGAAGGCAACCTGGGTATCGCCAACGCGCTGTTCCAGCACCTGGCCAGCAAGCTGCCGATCTCGCGCTGGCAGCGTGACCTGACCGACTCCACCGTGCTGCGCAATCTGGGCGTGGGCTTCGCCCACAGCGTCATCGCCTACGAGGCCAGCCTCAAGGGCATCGGCAAGCTGGAAGTCAACGAAGCCCGTATCGCCGCCGACCTGGACGCCTGCTGGGAAGTCCTGGCCGAGCCGATCCAGACCGTGATGCGCCGCTTCAATATCGAGAACCCCTACGAGAAGCTCAAGGAGCTGACTCGTGGCAAGGGCATCACCCCTGACGCGCTGCTGACCTTCATCGACGGCTTGGACATGCCGGCCGAAGCCAAGGCCGAGCTCAAGCAGCTGACCCCGGCGACCTACATCGGCAACGCGGTGGCCCAGGCCAAACGCATCTAAGCTGACCGTCGCGTGCAACGCCCGGCCTGGCCGGGCGTTTTTATTCCCGTACGAAAATTACGTTTTTTCAATAGGTTGAACATGAATTCTGATACTCCACTGCAACTGTTGGGCGGCCTCACGGCCCGTGAATTCCTGCGCGACTACTGGCAGAAGAAGCCACTGCTGGTACGTCAGGCCTTCCCTGACTTCGTCAGCCCCATCGATGCCGACGAGCTGGCTGGCCTGGCCCTGGAAGAAGAAGTCGAGTCGCGCCTGGTGCTCGAGCACGGCGAGCGCCCGTGGGAGCTGCGCCGCGGCCCGTTCGCCGAGGACGCCTTCAGCGACCTGCCCGAGCGTGACTGGACCCTGCTGGTACAGGCCGTGGACCAGTTCGTCCCGGAAGTGGCCGAGCTGCTGGAAGAATTCCGCTTCCTGCCGAGCTGGCGTATCGACGACGTGATGATCAGCTACGCCGCGCCGGGCGGCAGCGTCGGCCCGCACTTCGACAACTACGATGTGTTCCTGCTGCAAGGCGACGGCACGCGCAACTGGAAAGTCGGCCAGATGTGCAACAGCGACAGCGCCCTGATCGACCACGCCGACCTGCGCATCCTCGCTGATTTCGAGCAGAGCGACGAGTGGACCCTGGAACCCGGCGACATGCTCTACCTGCCGCCGCGCCTGGCCCATTACGGCGTCGCCGAGAGCGAGTGCCTGACCTACTCAGTCGGTTTCCGCGCCCCGAGCGCCGCCGAAGTGCTGACCCACTTCACCGATTTCCTCGGCCAGTTCCTGCCGGATGAAGAGCGCTACAGCGATGCCGACGCCCAGCCGGTCAGCGACCCGCACCAGATCCAGCACGATGCCCTCGACCGCCTCAAGGCCCTGATCGACAAGCATATGTCCGACAAGGACCTGCTGCTGACCTGGTTCGGCCAGTTCATGACCGAGCCGCGCTACCCTGAGCAGGTTGTCGGTGAAGAGCTGAGCGAGCAGGACCTGATCAACTACCTCGAACAGGGCGCCGTGCTGATCCGCAACCCAAGCGCACGCATGGCCTGGTCCGAGCTCAACGACGACCTGATGCTGTTCGCCAGCGGGCGCAGCTGCCCACTGCCGGCCAAACTGCGCGAACTGCTCAAGCTGGTGTGCGCCGCCGATGCCCTGCACATCGACAACCTTGGCCAGTGGCTGCAGGACGAAGACGGCCTGATGCTGGTACAACAACTGGTCATGCAAGGCAGCCTGGGATTCGCCGATGAATAAGATCAGTGTTCGACTGGCCGACTGGCACAAGGACAATGCCGACATCCACCGCATCCGCAGCGCCGTGTTCGTCGCCGAGCAGCACGTACCGCCGGAGCTGGAATTCGACGCAGAAGACCCGACCGCCGTGCACTTCCTGGCCCTGGAGGGCGACTACCCGATCGGTACTGCCCGCCTGCTGCCTGACGGCACCATCGGCCGGGTTTCGGTGCTCAAGGACTGGCGCGGCCTGAACGTGGGCGACGCGCTGATGCGCGCGGTGATCATCGAGGCGCAGAACCGCGACCTCAGCCAGCAGATGCTCAGCGCCCAGGTGCACGCAACGCCGTTCTACGAGCGCCTGGGGTTCCGCGTGGTCAGCGAGGAGTTCCTCGAGGCCGGCATCCCGCATGTGGACATGGTTCGGGATTCGCGCGAGATCGCCTGAGCAACGGGCCGGCTAGCGCCAGCCATCGCCGGCAAGCCGGCTCCCACACCGACCGCGCCGCTCTCAAGCCAAGCGCGGCCCCTGTGGGAGATTCTATGGTTTGCAGCAAGCCAGTTTTCCGCCTTTAGTGACATATTCGTCCTGGTTTTTCATCAGGGCGAATGCCACTCGTGCAAGCTTTCTAGCCAGGATTACCAGCGCCTGTGTCGTTGCTTTACCCGCTTTCCGATATTGTTCGTAGACGTCTTTCCAAGCAGCCGATCGGCTCGCCGCCATGGCGGCGTTATGCAATAGACGCCTGATCTCCGAGCAGCCTCTTTTCGTCAGGCGGCGGCGTCCATTTTTCTGTCCTGAATCACTGACTCGTAGATCCATTCCCAGGAATGCAATGTACGAGTCACTGCTTTTGAACTCGCCCCGCATAAAGGCCATCACCAATGCCGTAGCGGTGAGAAAACCAATGCCCTCTATCGCTTGGCAGCGGGCAACTTGTTCGTGCAGGCCAGCTTCTCGCAGCACTTCCTTAATCTTTTTTTGGATCAGTAGATCCAGCCTGTCTATGGATTTTACAAAGGTTTTGAAGGCGACTTTCAACAAGGCTTCATTAGCCCAGCTCTGCATCATTGCAGTGCGAGCAGTCACCAAGGCCGATCTGCGTCGAAGAAGGCTCTGTAGCTTGCCGTAGACGGCGGGAGGAGGAGTCCAAGGGCGAAGGTCTTCCCCCTCGTTTTTCAAAAACCGGGACAGCAGCCGAGCATCAGAAGGATCCGTTTTCACTCGTCCACCCACGCTTTTCCGGTAGTTGCTCAGCTGGAACCCATCAATGACATACACCTCGAAGCCTAGGCTGTGAGCCAGTTCAACCAGATCGAGGTGATAAACATTAGTCGCCTCAACAGCAATAGCCGTGTTGAGAGGCTGCTGTTTCAGCCATCTTTTGATTTCGAGTTTGGCGTTTTTCAGCCTGATGACCTCATCGCGATCATCGTGATGAATCACCAGTTCAGCTTTCGCGACATCCGCACCCACGATCAGCTTGCCAACCTGCATTGCCATGGGCGCTTCCTCACGTTATGGTTTTTTGGCTTGAAGGGGTTTCACCAAGAGGCGCTGGCTTGCTTCTATCGTCGCTTGCAAACGATGCATTCTTTATCGGCGCTTTGGTGGAAGGGGTGGGGCGATGTCTCCCACGGTCTGTACTGATGCGAACAGTCAGAATCGGGCATTTAGTCCCACCACCCCTTCAAGTCTAACCATACAAGCTGGCTTGCCAGCGATGAGGCCCTTACAAACAGCACAAGACAATTGCTCCCACAAACAGCGCTTTGCCTGTGGGAGCCAGCTTGTCGTGCCGACGAACCGCAGCCCCAGGATCAGGCAATCACGATCTGCCCATCCCCAACGCCCTGCCCCGCAATCCCCACCAGCGTCACGCTGTCCCCGCCGAACTTCAGCACCAGGTCATCCCCCACCTGGCTGGCATGGGCACGCCAGTCCGGCGCGGCGGTGCCACCTTCCACGCCAATGAACACCAGTCGATCCTGGCCGGTGAAGTCCAGCACCCGGTCCTGGCCAAAATGGCCGCTGAACAGGAAGGTGTCGCGCCCCCCGCCACCCAGCAGCACATCGTTGCCCGCACCGCCGACCAGCACGTCATTGCCGGCGCCGCCCTGCAGCCGGTCGTCACCGCCCAGGCCGAACAGCCACTGCCCCTGATTGCCCGCCACCAACTGGTCGCCTGCCTGGGTGCCGTTGAGCGAGGACGCGTAGGGGGTGATCTTGCCGCTTTCGAACAACCCCTGCGCCGCCACCCCGTGACTGACTTCCTTGCTGAAGATCAGCAGGCTCGACTCTTTGCTCACCAAGCTCTCGACATTGCGCACCAGGCTGATGCCGCCCTCGGCGTCACGCACGTACAGCGTGCCTTCGCCATCCCGGGCGATGCTCAGGTTGGCCAAGGCATCCTGCAGCTTCAGGGTGTCATGGCCGGCGCCGCCATCGATCAGGTTGAAACCGCCGTCATCGCGGAAGGTATCGTTGCCGGCCCGGCCTTCGAGGTAGTCGTTGCCGCGCCCGCCATGGATCAGGTCGTCCTTGTCCGAGCCGATGATGAACGTGCTGCCCTTGTGCGGCTCGGCATTGCGGTTGAGGTCCTCGACCCAGGTCGAGCCACGGGTCACGTCCGACAGGTTGCTGACCAGGATGGTCGAGTCGCGGCTGGTCCACTGGTAGAAGGAGGAGTCCAGCACACGCCCAAGGCCATCGGTGTAGGCCGTCGGCAGGTGCGACAGCCAGGTGGCGATGTTGCCGATGGAGAACGGCAGCAGGTTCCAGGCGTCGGACGCGTAGTGGTCATTGAAGTTGACGATGTTGTTGGTGGCCGAGGCCTTGACGCCATCGTGCACGCCCAGGGTGCCCCAGGTCGCCGAGGTGCCGTCGAGCACACGGAACACCGGGTCGTTCTCATAGCCGATATTGAGCACCTTGCTGGCGTCGGCGGCCTGGGTCGGCGAGGCGAAGGCGACGTAGCGCGCATCCTGGTAGAAACCACCCCAGCGCGAGCCGCTCAGGTCGGCCAGGCTGTTGACCGCCAGGCCGCCGAGGCTGTGACCGCTGACAGTGATGTCCGCGCCGCTCAGGCCATTGGCCTTGGCAAAGGCCGCCACGTCGGCGAGCAGTTGCCCGAATGCGTTGCCGGCGTAATCACGGGCATAGCCTGCCGGGCCGATCGCCGCCAGCAGGTCGTTGATGGCGTCACCGATGGTGTCGCCCAGCAGGTTCTCGCGCGGGCCGCTGGTGCCGCGAAAAGCGATGCCGATGCCGCTGAGCTGGCCGGCGGCATCGTAGCGGCCGAGGATCTCCACCTGCGCCGACGTGTAGCCCGGCGCTTCGCCGTGGAAGGTACCGCGGGCGTCGCTCTTGCCCTGGTAGCCCAGTTGCGCCGCGCTGATCGGCGACCAGCCGGCGGCCTTGACCTGGGCCAGGGCCCTGGCTTCGGAGTCGGGGTTCCAGGGGATACCGGGGATCACCCCCTGGCTGTCGGTGCCGCCGATCAGCGCCTTGACCAGCGTGGCCGGCAGGCCAAGGCCGAAGCCGTACTTCTGGTAGCCGGCGCTGAAGCCATCGTCGATGCCATGGTAGGCGTAGGTGGCCAGCGCCATGGCGTCCTTGTACAGCGCAGAGGAGGCAGTGCTGTCGAGCTGTCGGTAATCGAATACGGGCATTGGTTTACATCCCTGTTGTTCTTGTAGGAAGGACACCCCAGCGACATCGTCCGGTGACACGACTGACGGGCGAAAGGCAAAGCTGGCACGCATTTGCCACCTCGTCCAACCCGAAGGGATGACGTCCCTGCCAAAGATGCGGGCAAAAAACCTGTACATGCATACAGATAAAACTTGCCTGCGCGCCCTGGCTTGCGCATCCTAGTGACCAACTTTCACGATGAAGCGTTTTCGGCCATGCGCCTCTTTCTCTGCGAAAAGCCCTCCCAGGCAAAAGACATCGCCAAGGTTCTCGGCGCCCAGCGCCGCGGCGATGGCTGCTGGCAAGGCACCGATGTCTGCGTGACCTGGTGCATCGGCCACCTGCTGGAGACCGCCCCGCCGGACAGCTACGACGAGCGCTACAAACGCTGGACCCTCGAAGACCTGCCGATCATCCCGCAAAAGTGGAAGATGACGGTCAAGCCCAAGACCGCCAGCCAGTACAAGGCGGTCAAGCGCCTGCTGGGCGAGGCCCGGGAACTGGTGATCGCCACCGATGCCGACCGCGAGGGCGAGATGATTGCCCGCGAGCTGGTCGAGCACTGCCGCTACCGCGGGCCGATCCAGCGCCTGTGGCTGTCGGCGCTGGACGATGCCTCGATCCGCAAGGCCCTCTGCCGCCTGCTGCCCGGCCAGGAGACCTTCAGCCTCTACCATTCGGCCCTGGGCCGCTCGCGGGCCGACTGGCTGATCGGCATGAACATGAGCCGCCTGTTCACCCTGCTCGGCCGCCAGTCCGGCTACCAAGGCGTGCTGCCGGTGGGCCGGGTGCAGACTCCGACACTGCGCCTGGTGGTGGACCGCGACCGCAGCATCGCCGATTTCGTACCCGTGCCGTTCTGGGCCATCGACGTACAACTGGAAAGTGCGGGCGCCGTGTTCAACGCCCAGTGGCGCGCCCCCGAGGACGCCTGCGACGATCAGGGCCGCTGCCTGAAGCAGGACCTGGCGCAACAAGCCGCTGCCGACATGCAGGCTGCCGGCAGCGCCCGGGTGCTGAAGATCGCCACCGAACGGGTGCGCGAAGCCGCGCCGCTGCCCTTCGACCTCGGCACCCTGCAGGAGCTGTGTTCGAAGAAGCTCGGCCTCGGCGCCCAGGAGACCCTGGACATCGCCCAGGCCCTGTACGAGACCCACAAGCTCATCACCTACCCGCGCAGCGACAGTGGTTACCTGCCCCTCAGCCAGCATGGCGAGGCCGCCGCCATCCTCGCCGCCTTGCAGCGCGCCGACAGCAGCTTGGCGCCGCTGCGGGACTACCTGGACCCACAGCGCCGTTCGCGGGCGTGGAACGACCAGAAGGTCAGCGCCCACCACGGCATCATCCCCACCGCCGCCGCCAGTGACCCGGCGCGCCTGCCACCCAAGTACAAGGCGGTGTACACCCTGATCCGCGCCCGCTATTTGGCGCAGTTCCTGCCAAACCATGAGTACGACCGCACCCAGGCCGAGTTCGATTGCGCCGGCCATGCGTTGCGGGCGGTGGGCAAGCAGATCGTCGAACCGGGCTGGCGCCGGGCATTGCCCGAGGCGCTGACCCCGGCCAAGGGTCGCGAAGCGCCACCGGCCCAAGTGCTGCCGGCGTTGCGCGAAGGCCAGGACTGTTCAGTGCGGGACCTGCAACTGAAGGACCTGTGGACCCAGCCCCCCAAGCCTTTCACCGAAGGCGACCTGATCAAGGCGATGAAGAACGTCGCCAAGCTGGTGGACGACCCCAGGCTCAAGCAGAAGCTCAAGGAAACCACCGGCATCGGCACCGAGGCGACGCGCGCCAGCATCATCCAGGGCCTGCTCGACCGTGGCTACCTGGTCAAGAACGGCAAGGCCCTGTCGGCCACGCCTGCCGCCTTCAGCCTGATCGACGCCGTGCCCCGGGCCATCGCCGATCCTGGCACCACGGCGATCTGGGAGCAGGCGCTGGACATGGTGCAAAGCGGGGAAATGAGCTTGGAAGAGTTCGTCGCCCGGCAATCGGCGTGGATGGGCAAGCTGGTGCAACGCTGCAGCGGCATGCGCCTGACCATCAGCGGGCCAGCGGCGGGCAAAGCCGCGGCACCTTGGAAGAAGAAGCGCAAAAGCGCTGGCAAGGGCAAGACAACCGCCGGCAAGCCCCGACAGCCGCGGCGCAAGGCAGCGACCTAGCTCGATGACGCCATCTACTGGCGCAATGAAAATCCTCTGCTATTTTTTCATGAAAATAATCAGAAAAAATTTCACAAGGCCCCGACATGTTCAAGCAATCCGCCCAGCACGTCGCCAGCTACTACGCCCGCACCTACCCCACCACCATCCCCTTGCGCCCCACCCTGCAGGGCGACCACGACACCGACATCCTCATCGTCGGTGCCGGCTTCAGCGGCCTGCATACGGCCCTGCGCCTGACATTGGCCGGCCAGCGCGTGACCCTGCTGGAAGCCAGTCGGGTGGCCTGGGCCGCCTCGGGCCGCAACGGTGGCCAGGCATTGTTGGGCTGGTCGTGCGACATGCCCCCGCTGGAGCGAGCCCTGGGCCTGGAGCGCAGCCGGCGCCTGTGGGACAGCATGTGCTGGGCCGCCCGCGAGCTGCGCGAACTGCCCCAGCGCCATGGCTTCGACGTCGATTACCGCCTGGGCAGTCTGTGGACCGCCGTGTTGCCGCGCCGGGTAAAACTGCTGGAGGATGCCCGGCGTGAAGCACAGGAGAAGTTCGACTACGACTGCCTGCGCCTGATCGACCGCGAGGAACTGCCCGAATGGATCGACAGCCCCCGCTACCAGGCCGCGCTGTACGATCCCAATGGCGCCCACCTCAACCCGCTGAAGCTGGCCCAGGGCCTGGCCGACGTGATCGAAGCGCATGGCGGGCGGATCTACGAGCAGAGCCAGGTGATCGGTTACCAGGAACACGCCGACGGCTTCGCCGCCCGCACCGATCAGGGCGAGGTGCGCAGTCGTGTAATGGTGCTGGCCTGTAACGCCTATATCGACCGCCTCGACCGCACGCTCTCGCGTCGTCTGCTGCCGGTGGGCTCCTACCAGGTGGCCACGGCGCCGCTGGACGCCGACTTCGCCGCCTCGCTGCTGCCACGCAACAGCTGCGTGATCGACAACCAGTTCGTCCCCGACTATTTCCGCCTGACACCCGACCACCGCTTGCTGTTCGGCGGTGGCTGCACGTACCTCGGCGGCATCCCCAAGGACGTCGCCGGCGCCACCCGGCCGTACCTGGAGCGGGTGTTCCCACAGTTGCAAGGGGTCGCCATCGAGCATGCCTGGGGCGGCCACATCGATTGCAGCATCCAGCGCACGCCGGATATCGGGCGCCAGGGTCAGCGCTACTGGCTGCAGGGTTTTTCCGGCCATGGCGTACTACCGACCCTGGCCGGTGCACGCGCGGTCAGCGACGCGATCCTCGGCGACGACGACCTGCTGAAGCTTTACCAGGGCATCGACAACGGCCGCTTCCCTGGTGGCGACCTGCTGGCCGCGCCACTGGAGGCGGCGGCCAAGGCCTGGTACAGGATGCGCGACCATGTCTGACGATATCCAAGCCCTCGCCCGCCAGGTACGCGACCTGCGCAAGCATCGGGGGTTGACCCTCGACGAGCTGGCAACTCGCGTCAACCGCTCGCTGGGCTTCCTCTCCCAGGTCGAACGCGGCCTGTCGCGGCCCACGGTGGCCGACCTGACTGCCATCAGCGAAGCGCTGCGCGTACCTACCACCTATTTCTATCAGGCCGTGCCGCCCCGCGAGATCGACTGGGTGACCCGCCCCGGCGAGCGCCGCACCCTGTACTACGCCGCCGGGGTCACCGACGTGCTGGTCTCGCCGACCCTCAATGGCCGCTTCGCCATGCTCGAAAGCCACCTGGCACCCGGCGCCAGCAGTGGCGAGGGGCATCTGGACGACAGCTCGGAACAAGGCGGTTTCGTCCTCGAGGGCGAACTGACCCTATGGCTCGAGGGCCGCGACGACGCCGTCACCCTCAGCCCCAACGACAGCTTCCAGCTGCCACCCCACAGCCAGTTCCGCTACGCCAACCTGACCGCCCGAACGACCCGGGTTCTCTGGGTCTTCCGTTGAGAGCATGCCAATGACAAGTACAACAGGCTTCCCCGATCTGCTCAGCGAAGTGCGCGCCTTCCGCGCCCGACACCCCGACGTGCGTTACGTCGACCTGATCAGCCTGGACATCCCCGGGCATTTCTACGGCAAGCGCTACCCCATCGACATGCTGGAAAAAGTCGCCGCCGGCAGCCCGCTCAAGCTGCCGCAGAACTGCGTACTGCTCGGCGTGCAGGGCGGGCTGTTCCCGATCGGCGACTACTGCTTCAACGATGGCGACCCGGACGCCCCGCGCCGCCTGGTGCCCGGCACGCTCAAGCCGGTGAACTGGGAGCGAGAGCCGCTGGGGCAGATGCTGATCACCTCGGACGGCACTGCGGCGCCCATCGAATTCGAACCCCGCGAGGTGCTGGCCCGCGTCCTGCAACGCCTCGAACGCCGAGGCATCCGCCCGGTGGTGGCGTTCGAACTGGAGTTCTACCTGTTCGACAAGACGCTGAAGGAGGGCCTGCCGCAGTTCCCCCGCGACCCGGCCAGTGGCGATGCGGACGACCAGCCGAACATGCATATCGAGCGCCTGTCGCGGTTTTCCGACGTACTGCGCGAAATGGTCGAGACCGCCAACGCCCAAGGGGTGGACGCCAACGTCATTACCGCGGAGCTGGGTCCCGGCCAGTTCGAGATCAACTTCGGCCATTGCGACGATGGCCTGCGCGCCGCCGACTGGGCGGCGCTGTTCTGCCGCAGCACCCGAGGCGTGGCGCTCAAGCACGGGCTGCGCGCCTCGTTCATGAGTAAACCCTATCTGCACGCGCCGGGCAGCGGCATGCATGTGCATGTCAGCCTGTACGACCCGGCGGGCAACAACCTGTTGTCTGCCGATAACCAACGGCCGCTGCGCCACGCCGTAGCTGGTTGCCTGGCGCTGCTGCCACATTGCATGCCGATCTTCGCCGCCAACCACAATGCGTTTCGTCGCTACGGGGCCATGGTCAACGCCGCCAGCCGCGCCAGCTGGGGCTTCGAGGATCGCGACGCCTGTATCCGCATCCCGGAGTCGGATACACGCAACCTGCGAATCGAACATCGGCTGGCCGGGGCGGATGCCAATCCGTACCTGGTGCTGGCGGCGATCCTGTGCGGCATGGAGCACGGGCTGGATGCCGCGCAGGAGCCCATCGCGCCGCTGAACGAGGACCGTGGCAGCGGGATCGACTTTCCCAAGGACATGCTCGGCGCGGTGGCAGCGATGCGTGGGCATCCGGCGGTCAACGAGGGATTGGGCGCGGAGTTCGTGATGGTCTATTGCGAGAACAAGCGCCAGGACCACCTGGCGTTTCTCCAGGAAGTCAGTGCGCGGGAGTATCGCTGGTTCCTGTGACATCCCTCGCGGGGCAAGCCCGCCCCACGCGCTACGAACAGACGTGGGGGCGGACTTGCCCCGCGATGAGGCGGCACTGGCAACCCCTACCATCCGGGATTACCATGTGCCCCTCTAGCGCGGCCGTTTGCCGCACCCCGCCGTCCAGCCTGCCCGTGCCCTCATGCCCTTCGAACTCACCGTAGAACCGCTCACCCTGCTGATCCTCGCCCTGGTCGCCTTTGTCGCCGGCTTCATCGATGCCATCGCCGGTGGCGGCGGCCTGCTGACCACCCCGGCGCTGCTCACCGCCGGCATGCCGCCGCACTTGGTGCTGGGCACCAACAAGCTCAGCTCGACCTTCGGCGCGGCCACGGCCAGTATCACCTACTACCGGCGCAAGCTGTTCCACCCGGCGCAATGGCGCCTGGCGATCGTCGGCACCCTGGTGGGCGCGTTGATCGGTGCGGTGGTGGCTCACTACATGCCGGCCGAGTGGCTGAACAAGATGCTGCCGGTGATCGTGTTCGCTTGTGGCGTCTACCTGCTGTTCGGCGGTACACCGAAGGCGCCGGTGGACGCCGATGCGCCGATCAAAAGGAAGTGGCAGTTTCCGCAGGGCTTCACCCTGGGCTTCTACGACGGCGTTGCCGGGCCGGGTACCGGTGCTTTCTGGACCGTGAGCACGTTGCTGCTCTATCCCATCGACCTGGTTCGGGCCAGTGGTGTGGCGCGCAGCATGAACTTTGTCAGCAACATTGCGGCGCTGACGGTGTTTGTCATTTCCGGGCAGGTGGATTACATCGTTGGGTTGTGCATGGGGGTGTCGGTGATGGTCGGGGCGTTTTTCGGGGCGCGGACGGCGATCAGCGGGGGTAGCAAGTTCATTCGGCCGGTGTTTATTACTGTGGTGCTGGCGTTGACTGTGCGGTTGGCTTGGCAGCATTGGTTTGGGTAGGGATCTGGATTTGTCTCTGGCTCTGGCTCTGGCTCTGGCTCTGGCTCTGGCTCTGGCTCTGGCTCTGGCTCGATTGTTTTGATTTTTGCATACATATTCTTGAAATGTGTCGACATCTAGTCACCTTTTCGCCTTTACGTGAACTGACCCCCGAAAGTTGGACACCTTATCCCCAACCGGAGGGTGTTCCATGACGAAATACAACCTGGCACTCAAGCAGGCACTCATCGAAGAGTGCCTTTCTGCCCGCAGTGTTCATGAGGTGGCGCTCAAGCATGACCTGAGTCCATCGCTGTTACGCCGCTGGGTAAAGGGCTACGAGCAACACGGTGCAGCCGGTTTGATTGCCAAGTACAGCCACTACGACGCGCAGTTCAAATTGAAGGTTTTGCAGTGCATTGAGCAAGACGGACTGTCCGCCCAGCAAGCTTGCGTGCAGTTTGATATCCGCGGCCCGAGTAGCATCAGGCAATGGAAAAGGTTGTACGATAAAGGCGGAGTAGAAGCCCTTCACCCGCGCCGTACCCGAGAGTTCAGCATGCCCCGCAAGCCATCAAAACAGTCCAGCACAAGCCCGCCCACCCCAGCGGACAGCGAGCTGACACCAAAGCAAATGCTCGAAGAGCTGGAATACCTGCGCGCGGAGAATGCTTATCTAAAAAAGCTCGATGCCTTGATCCAAGCGGACCCTCGAACTGCGCAGGCAAGAAAACGCAGGCTATCCAAGGATTGAGGCGCGGGCATCGACTTGCTCTGCTGCTACGTGCTGCAGGGCTGGCACGCAGTACCTTTTATTACCAAAGCAAAGTGCTGGTGGCTGACAAGCATGCTGCTCTCAAAGAGCGCATCAACAGCCTCTATCACGGACATAAGGGGCGGTACGGCTATCGTCGTATCACTGCGGTCCTCGGGCACAATGGCGAGGTGGTCAACCACAAGAAGGTGCAGCGACTGATGCAGTTGATGGACCTCAAATCTCTGGTCAAAGTTAAGAAATATCGCTCGTACCGAGGCTCCGAGGGGGTTGTTGCATCTGATCTACTCAAACGCAAATTCAAGGCAGAAGCCCCCAATCAGAAATGGGCAACCGACGTGACAGAGTTCAAGGTAAAGGGGCAGAAGCTGTTTCTCTCGCCTGTGATGGACCTGTACAACGGCGAGATCCTTGCTTATCAGATCAACCGGCGTCCTGAGTTCAAGATGGTTTCGACAATGCTGGAGCAAGCCTTCGAGCGGCTGAATCCAGGTGACAAACCGATACTGCATTCCGATCAAGGCTGGCAATATCAACAGCCAACTTACCGGCATATGCTGGCTGGGAAGAATATCGAGCAGAGCATGTCACGTAAGGGCAATTGCCTGGACAACGCCGCCATGGAAAGCTTTTTCGGCACGCTCAAGAGCGAGTTTTTTTACCTGGAATCGTTTGAAAGTGTTGAGCAACTGGCATCAGGGCTAGAGGATTACATCGCCTACTACAACCAAGAACGCATCAGTCTCAGACTGAATGGCTTGAGTCCGGTAGAATTCCGAACCCAAGCGCTGGCCGCATAGCGCTACCTGTCCAACTTTCGGGGGTCAGTTCAACGGCGACCTACTTTTGCTCTTGGGCAAAAGTAGGCAAAAACCGCTGGCGGTATGACTCACCCACATGGGTTACAAATCAGTTCACGCACATAGGTAACAGTCTTTAACTGGCAGGGTCGGTTTTCGAGGATCTGACCATGCCTTGGCGAGAGCTGAAACCTATGGACCTTAAAATGCTTTTCATCGCGGATTACCTGCAGGGGCCGCCCAGCTTCAGCGCCCTGTGCCAGGCCTACGAGATCAGCCGAAAGACCGGCTACAAATGGGTCGAGCGATATGAGAAAGAGGGGCCTTCGGGGCTGGAAGAACGCAGCCGCCGCCGGTTGAACCAGGATTGGGTCGTACCCGCCGCAGTTCGCGAAGCCATCATCGAATTGCGCAGTCGAGGCGAAACGGAACCGGGGCCGAAAAAGATCCAGGCTGCGCTGCAGGAGCGTTTCCCTGATCAGGCGCCGCCCTCGAAGACAGCGATCTACAACATCCTCAAGAAAGCCGAATTGGTCAAACCACGCCGCTTACGTCAGCGTGTAGCGGTCTATCCCAAGCCCCTGGAGAAGGCCGAGTCGCCTAACCAGCTGTTCAGTGCGGACTACAAAGGTCAATTCCTGACAGGTGCAGGCGTCTGGTGCTATCCGCTGACGATCATGGATCACGCCAGTCGTTTCCTGCTCGCCTGTCACAGCATGCCCAATACCAACCTGCTGGAAACCCAGGCCGTTTTCACCCAAGTGTTCCGAGAGAATGGCTTGCCTGAGCGGATTCGTACCGATAACGGTGTGCCGTTTGCCAGTAAGGGGCGTGCGGGACTTTCTCAGCTGTCGATCTGGTGGCTGCGTCTAGGCATCATTCCCGAGCGTATTGCGCCTGGTCGGCCTGAACAAAATGGCCGCCACGAGCGCATGCATCGAACGCTCAAAAGCACGCTCCCATCGCCGCCGGCAGTGGCCTGGGAGGCTCAACAACGGCACTTTGATCGCTTTCGGCAGCACTACAATCATGAGCGCTTGCATGAAGCGCTGAAGCAGAAAACACCGGCGTCTTGCTACCAGCCATCTCCACGCCCATTCCCTGAAAAGCTCCCCGAAATGACCTATCCCAGTCATATCGAGAGCTTGCCGGCTGATAGCTCCGGCATCATCAATCGCCGGGGCTTGAGGATCTACGTAGGTTATGTGCTCAAGCACCAGACCATTGGACTGGAGCAGGTTGGGGATGGCATCTGGGATGTTATTTTCGGCCCCATCATCCTTGGCAGGGTCGATGTGCGGGATGCCACTGATGGTTATGTAACACTCAAGGTGTTGTCACCTATGTGAGTGAACTTTTGTGTAACCCATGTGGGTGATCCGTACATGGCTCCATTCATACGGCCCCTACGCTGCGCTCCGGGGTTCCCTCGCTCCGTTCTTGCTCCCGTGGGTACCGCGCTGTACGCCCCATCCTGGGGCGCAGCGCTCGACGGCCATCCATGGCCGTCGCCCCACTACGCAAGAACTCCACTCGGCCTCCTGAAGTCGCAATTGGCGGCGCCTGAACTATCGCGCACTTAGAAGCAAGATCAAGAGCAGATCAAGAGCAGATCAAGAGCAGAACTTGTGGTTTTTTAGTGAATGTTATGTTGTTTTTCATTACGCCATCGCGGGGCAAGCCCGCTCCCACGTTGAATCACGTAGTCAAACTTTGGTGGGAGCGGGCTTCCCCCGCGGTGTTGATCTAGAGTTCCCACAATGGCAACTAGCGACTAGCTGCGTTAGTGCAGGCGCCGCCCGTAACTCCGCGACTTCAGGAGGCCGAACGCAGGTCTTGCGGAGGGAGGTGACGGGCATGGATGCCCGTCAAGCGCTGCGCCCCAGGATGGGGCGTTCAGCGCGGTCCTCCCGGGAGCAAGGCCGGAGTGAGGGGACCCGGAGCGAAGCGGAGGGCCGGATGAATGGAGCGAGGATTTTTTGGTCCCTTTTTGATCCTTCAAAAAGGGACCCGCCGTAAGGGCGGAAAGGTGAATAAGCGTCACCATCGCAAATGAATGCGCATACAACTTTCAAAACCAACCAACCCAACTAAAACCAGAAACCAGCAACCAGCAACCAGCAACCAGCAATCAGACAGGCAAAACCGGTTCAGGCATCCCCAACCGCCGCGCCACATACAAATCAATCAAATACCGCGCAATCGACCGCCCCGCCGGCAAAGGCGGCAACTCATGCACATTGAACCACTGCGCATCCTCGATCTCATCCGCCTGCATGACAATCTCCCCCCCAGCATACTCAGCATGAAACCCGAGCATCATCGAATGCGGAAACGGCCAGCACTGGCTCCCCACGTACTGGATGTTCTTCACCTCGACCGCCACCTCCTCCCGCACCTCGCGCACCAGGCAGTCCTCGGCCGACTCCCCCGGCTCGGCGAACCCGGCCAGGGTGCTGTAGACCCCGGTGACAAAGCGTGGCGAACGGGCCAAAAGCACCTCATCGCCGCGAGTAATCAACACGATCATGCTCGGTGAAATCCGCGGATAGCTGCGCAAATCGCACGGCTGGCAATACATCGCCCGCTCCCAGTGGATCTGCGTCATCGGCTGGCCACAGCTGCCACAGAAACGGTGCTCGCGGGCCCAGGTGCCAATCTGCGCGGCATAACCGAGCACCTTATACGTATCGAAGTCCCCCTCGAGCATGAACCGCCGCAGCCCCTGCCAGCCGCAACCCGACACTTCGCTGGCACTGCGCAGCTCCAGCAGGAACACCGGCTCGCCGTCCAGGTGACCGATGCCATGCTCGCACAACACGTCCAGGTCCTGGCGCTTGAGCCAGTCACGGGGGAACAGCGCGCCGTTGGCGTCCATCAGGAACCCATCCGGGCTGCGGGCGACGGCCAGCCCCCCGGTGGTCTGCGGGTCGAGTACTACGGTTGTCCAGCGTGCTGACATGGTTCGGGTCCCTAGATGGCGCCCGCCACTGTCAGTCAGTCGGCGAACGTCGGTTGCTGTTTGCTCATGTGGGCGGCCATGGCCACGCGCAGGTCTTCGGACTGCAGCATGGCGGCGTTCCAGGTGGCGATGTACTCCAGGCCATCGTCGATGCGATGGTCACGCATGTAGCTGATCATTTCCTTGGTGCCGGCCACGGCGATCGGTGATTTTGCGGCAATCTCGCGGGCAATGGCAAAGACCCCGTCGAGCAGCGCCGCCTGGTCATCATAGACGCGGTTGACCAGGCCGATGCGCAGCGCTTCCTGGGCATCGACCATACGGCCGGTGTAGGCCAGCTCACGCATGATGCCGTCACCGATGATACGCGGCAAACGTTGCAGGGTGCCGACATCGGCGGCCATGCCCATGTCGATCTCCTTGATCGAGAACTGCGCGTCGCTGGCGCAGTAGCGCATGTCGCAGGCCGAGACCAGGTCGATGGCGCCACCGATGCAGTAGCCCTGGATCGCCGCCAGCACCGGCTTGCGGCAGTTGTCCACGGCGTTGAACGAACCCTGCAGGCGCAGGATGGTGCGACGCATCACCCGGGCGTTGCGGCCGACATCCTTGCCCAGCTGTTGGGCCAATGCGGCCAGCATCATCAGGTCGATGCCGGAGGAAAAATGCTTGCCGGCACCGCTGAGTACCACCACCCGCACCGCGTCGGTATCGTCGATCCACTGGAAGATCTGGACCAGCTCCTCCCAGAAGGCGGCGTTCATCGCGTTGATCTTTTCCGGGCGGTTGATCTGCACGTGGGCGATGTTGTCGGTCAGTTCGACCTTGAACGCGGTGTATTCGGTCACGGACGGCACTCCTGTGGGGAAAGGATTCACAACGCCGGATCTTAGCGCACCCGCAAGGCGGTGCATGTGCCAAAAGCCGGACTGGACAACTTGCACGCTGACGCACGATCCGGCACCGTGCGCCACTGCTGAATCAAAAGGATACAAATTCATGTCCCGTTCCCTGACCGGCGCCCTCGCCCACAGCTTCCTGGGCCAGTCGCCGCGTTGGTACAAGGCCGTCATCTGCCTGTTCCTGCTGCTCAATCCCTTGCTGCTGGCGACCCTCGGCCCGGTGGTCACCGGCTGGGTGCTGGTGATCCAGTTCATCTTCACCTTAGGCATGGCACTCAAGTGCTACCCGCTGATGCCCGGCGGCCTGCTGCTGGTCGAGGCACTGCTGCTGCGCCTGACCACACCCGAAGCTCTGTACGAGGAGTTGCAGCACAACTTCCCGGTGATCCTGCTGCTGATGTTCATGGTCGCCGGCATCCATTTCATGAAGGAGCTGCTGCTGTTCCTGTTCTCGCGGATCCTGCTCGGCGTGCGCTCCAAGGCGATGCTGAGCCTGCTGTTCTGCGTGTTGTCGGCGTTTCTCTCGGCGTTCCTCGATGCCCTGACCGTGACTGCGGTGATCATCAGCGCCGCGGTGGGCTTCTATGCCGTCTACCACCGGGTCGCCTCGGGCGCCAATCCTCGGGAGGAGTCGGCGCTGGACAGCGACCATCAGGTCGAACAGTTGCACCGCGAAGACCTCGAGCAGTTCCGCGCATTCCTGCGCAGCCTGCTGATGCATGGCGCGGTGGGCACCGCGCTGGGCGGCGTCTGCACTTTGGTGGGCGAGCCGCAAAACCTGCTGATCGGCCATGAAATGGGTTGGCACTTCGCCGACTTCTTCCGCAAGGTCGCGCCGGTGTCGATGCCGGTGCTGGCGGCAGGCCTGGTGACCTGCGTACTGCTGGAGAAACTGCGGCTGTTCGGCTACGGCACGCTGATGCCCGAGCGCGTGCGCCAGGTACTGGCCACCTACGCCGCCGAGGACGATGCCGCGCGCACCCAGGCGCAACGGGTGGCGCTGGTGGTACAGGGCCTGGCCGCACTGATCCTGATCGTCTGCCTTGGCCTGCACATCGCCGAAGTGGGCCTGATCGGCCTGCTGGTCATCGTGTTGATCACCGCCTTCACCGGCATCACCGACGAGCATCGCCTGGGCCGTGCGTTCCAGGACGCCATGCCGTTCACCTCGCTGCTGGTGGTGTTCTTCGCCGTGGTCGCGGTGATCCACCAGCAGCAACTGTTCAGCCCGCTGATCGCCTGGGTGCTGGCGCTGCCCAGCGAGCAGCAGCCGGGCATGCTGTACCTGGCCAATGGGCTGCTGTCGGCGATCAGCGACAACGTGTTCGTCGCCACCATCTACATCACCGAGGTCAAGCAGGCGTTCGTCAATGGCGCGATGAGCCGCGAGCACTTCGAGACCCTGGCGGTGGCGATCAACACCGGCACCAACCTGCCCAGCGTGGCCACGCCCAATGGCCAGGCGGCGTTCCTGTTCCTGTTGACCTCGGCGATCGCACCGCTGATTCGCCTGTCGTATGGGCGCATGGTGTGGATGGCGCTGCCCTATACCGTGGTCATGGGCGGCCTGGGCTGGTGGGCGGTAACCTACTGGCTGTAACCGGACCATCTGTAGGAGCGGCTTCAGCCGCGATCACCCGCAAAGCAGGTGCCAGATACCGTGGTGCCTGCATCGCGGCTGAAGCCGCTCCTACAGATGACCGCGTATCCCGCACCTGCTTTCTCTGCTTCCGTGCCCCCCATCTGTCGAACCCTGACTATCGTTCAGCACTGCTGTCGATTCTCGCCACCCCCGTTCGACTATCCAGCACATCCACGAGGAGGTTCACCCCATGCGCAAGCTCATCGTCGCCGCCTTCGTCACCCTCGACGGCGTCATGCAGGCCCCCGGCGGGCCGGAGGAAGACACCAGCGGCGGCTTCACCTTTGGTGGCTGGATCCCGCCCCTGGCCGACGAGGCCTTTGGCCAGGCCATGCAGACCTTGTTCAGCCAACCGTTCGAACTGCTGCTGGGGCGGCGCACCTACGATATCTTCGCCGGGTTCTGGCCAAAGGTCGGGCCCGAGGCGCCGGACCGGCCCTTGGCCGATCTGTTCAATGGCGTGGCCAAGCATGTCGCCACGCACCATCCCGAATCCATCGACTGGCAAAACAGTCACCCGTTGGGCGCTGACGTGCCGGACGCTGTCCGCGCCCTCAAACAAAAGGATGGCCCGACGCTGCTGACCCAAGGCAGCGGCGAACTGGTACGCCAACTGCTGGCGGCCGGCCTGGTGGATGAGCTGCGGTTGCTGATCCACCCCTTGCTGCTTGGGCGTGGCAAGCGCCTGTTCGGTGAGGATGCCCAGGCCGCGGCCTTCACTCTGGTGGAGTCGAGCAGCACGCCCAAGGGCGTATTGCTCGCCCACTACGCACGCAGCGGCGAGGTGCAAACGGGATCGTTCTGAACCCAGTCAGTCGAGCAGGCGGGCGATGGCACTGGCGAAGCCTTGCGGGTCTTCGAGCATCATCAGGTGCCCCACCCGCGGCAACACCGTGAAGCTGGCCGTCTGTTCCTCGGCCCATGACGGCACGTCCCAGCCAGCCCGAGAATGCTCGCCGGCAAACAGATGCACGGGCTTAGTGGCGAACAACCGACGCAAGCCCTCCAGATAACCTGGCACGCCGGTCACCGCCACCACTGAACGCGCCATGGCCTGCAATGTACTCGCCGGTTGATGGGCCAACCACTGACCAGCCAGCGTCAGGCGTGCGGCATTGGCCATGATGCCGGAGCGTGCCAGCCAGGCGCCGGCGTCGGCACGATAGCCTTGAAGCATGGCCTCTGCCTCGGCAGAGGCCATGCGCGCCACCGAGGCCGACCAGAACGCATCCTTCAGGGTGAAATTACCTTCGACACTGATCACGCTCGCCACATTGGCCGGGTAGCGCTGGGCAAACAGCATCGCAACCACTCCACCCACGGAATGGCCGAGCAGATGCACATAAGGCAGATTGTGAGCCTCCAGGCTCCGTCGCAGGTGCTCGACCTGGGCGTCGATGTCGATCAGCGTCGACGGCATGTCGTCCAGGCGACCATAGCCGAGCAGGTCCGGGGCGATCACCCGCCTTGGACCCAGAACGTGATGAAACGCTGGATGGTCCAGGCAGCCGATCAGGCCATTGATCATTACCACGGGCGTATCCATTGCCTGCCTCACCAGAGTGTTCGCGGGAAAGGCGCAGCATGCTGCCTGTCAGGTCGGTTGAAAAGCGCTATCCCATTGCGCCGCGCCAATCACCGTTTGCCCCGGCGCCCTTGTTATCATCCAGGCTCAACCGGGAGGGAACCCATGCTCGACATACGCCACGCCAGCCGTCACGACGCGCTGCAAACCTACGCCATTCGCCGCCAGGCGATCCTGTGGCAGTGCACCGAAGCCTACGATGTCGCCCTGGCCCAGGCCTGGGCCGACGTACCGTTCACCGAAGGCTATGCGGCCCTGGTCGCCGAGCATTTCCACCTCGCCTGCATGGGCGACACGATCGTCGCCACCGGCATGCTCGACCTGCACAGCGGTGAGCTGGGCGCCCTGTTCGTGCTGCCGGGGTTCATGGGCCGTGGCATCGCCCGGGCGATGGTCGAGCACCTCGAAGGCATCGCCAGGGCCGAAGGTCTGGAGGCGGTCAACCTGGACTCGACCTTGAACGCAGCGGCGTTCTATCGCCGCTGCGGCTACACCGGCGATGCGCTGTCGGTCTACCAATCCCCATTCGGCCTCGAACTGTCCTGTATCCCCATGCGCAAGGTGCTTGTCGGGGTATAAGATCAGGGCCCCCTGCGCCCCGGAGACTCGCCCCATGCTGCCCACCGCCACCTCCCAGCACAGTGCCCGTCGGGTCCGCTTGCAGGCCCTGCGCGGGCGGGTCGGCCTAGGGCTGGTGGCCGGATTGTCGGTGCTGGCCGGCATGACTGACGCCATCGGCCTGCTGGCGCTGGGCGACTTCGTGTCGTTCATGAGCGGCAACACCACGCGCCTGGCGGTGGCCATCAGCCAGGCGGACTTTTCGCTGATGCTGCGCCTGGCCCTGGCGATCCTCAGTTTCGTGCTGGGCAATACCCTGGGCGTATTGCTGGCCCGCCGCTTGCGCCGCCGCGCCGCGCCCTTGCTGCTGATCGTCGCCAGCCTGCTGGCGTTTGCCACGGCCTGGCCTGCGGCCACCACGTTCCCTGCACTGATCGCGGCCACCCTGGCCATGGGCATGCTCAATGCCGTGGTCGAACAGGTGAACGGCCTGCCGATCGGCCTGACCTACGTCACCGGCGCGCTGTCGCGTTTCGGCCGTGGCCTGGGGCGTTGGTTGCTGGGTGAGCGGCGCCATGGCTGGCGGGTACAGCTGGTGCCCTGGAGCGGCATGCTGCTAGGTGCCGCGCTCGGGGCTTGGCTGCAGCAACGGCTGGGCTTGCAAGCGCTGGCGGCCAGTTGCGCCCTGGCCTGCGTGCTGGCGCTGGTGACGCTGTTCATTCCGCGAGCCTGGCAACTGGGCTACATGCCGCGCTGAGGGCCTCGAACGTGCGTTGAACAGCAGGCGCGCGGGCGTCGATAGTCACTATCGAGCACAGCGATTTCCATCGTGCCACCGTGGTCAATAACCTGGGTTCATCGATCCGACAGCCCCACGGAATCATCCCGATGAACACCACCGCCCGCCTCCTCCTCGCCGCCCTGGCCATCGCCGTGCTGAGCGGTTGCGCCAGCCATCCTGAGCTACGCCCCTACAGCGCCGAGGAAACCCGTCAGCTGCAACTCGAGGCACTGCAACGCCAGGGCCTGAGCCAGGAAGAGTACGAACGGCGCAAACTGGCCGTGGTGCGCGCCGATCAACAGCAAGCCGTGACCGACGCTGCCAGGGCCAAGACCGCGATCAGCGGTTGACCTCGACCTCCTCCAGGAACGCCAGCAGGTGCTCGTTGAACGACACCGGCGCTTCCTCCATGACGAAATGCCCGCAACCCGGCAGGATCACCCCGCGCACCGAATCGGCATGCCCCTGCAGCGTTCGCAGCGGCGCATCGCCCGTGGCGTGCTCGGCACCGATCGCCAGCACCGGCATGGGCAGCGGACGCCTGGCACGCTCGCGGTTCTGCCTGATGGTCTCGGGGATCGCCCGGTAATAGGCGAAGCCCGCCCGCATCCCGCCCGGCGAGGCGTAGGCACGGATATAGACATCCGCCGCCACCGCATGCCGATGGATCGCCCAACGGTCGAACATGAAGTTGAGGTAGCCCTCCTCGCGCCCGGCGATCAGGAACTCCGGCAGATCGCGCACCTGGTTGAAGAGGAAGTGCCAGAGGAAGATGTTGTCCTGCGGCGCCACGAAGATCGACGGCGCCTCGGCAAGCCCGGGGATCACCGCTTCGGCCACCGTCAACGAACGCACCGCCTGTGGTCGATCACTGGCCAGGGCATAAGCCACCCACATGCCCACATCGTGACCGACCAGGTGATAGCGCTCATGCCCCAGCTGGCTCATCGCAGCATGCAGCACGCCGGCAACATTACCGGTGTCGTAGCCTTCCTCGGGGCGGTCCGAATCCCCCAGGCCTGGCGGATCGATGGCGATGGCACGGAACCCGCGCGCGGCCAGGATCGGCAGTACATGGCGCCAGGCGTACCAGGTCTGTGGCCAGCCCGGCACCAGCAGCACCGGTTCGCCGGCACCGGCCACGACACAGTGGATGCGCTGTCCCTGCACCTGCACATAGACATGCTCGAAGGCGTCAGCCAAAGACTCGATGGCCAGGTTCATACCCGAGCCCCCGTGTCGATGCCCAGCATGCGCTGGATCTGATGGGCGTCGATCGGTGCGCCGGCGAAATCGTCGAACACCTGATCCGTGACCCGGATGATATGGCGGTTGATGAACTCGACGCCTTCACGGGCGCCGTCCTCCTGATGCTTCAGGCAGCATTCCCACTCCAGGGTTGCCCACCCCGCGAAGTCGTACTGCGCCAGCCGCGAGAAGATGGCCTTGAAGTCCACTTGCCCGTCACCCAGCGAACGGAAGCGCCCGGCACGTTCGGTCCAGTCGCTGTAGCCGCCATACACGCCCTGTCGACCGCTTGGATTGAACTCGGCGTCCTTGACGTGAAACATGCGGATCAATGGGTGATAGAGATCCAGATAGGCCAGGTAGTCGAGTTGCTGCAGCACGAAATGGCTGGGGTCGAAGAGAATGCGGCAACGCACGTGCTCCCCCACCAGGGCATGGAAACGCTCGAAGCTGGTGCCGTCGTGCAGGTCCTCGGCAGGGTGGATCTCGAAGCACAGGTTGACGCCCTGTTCGTCACAGCAGTCGAGTATCGGCCGCCAGCGCCGCGCCAGCTCTTCGAAGGCAGCCTCGACCAGGCCCTGGGGACGCTGCGGGAACGGGAACAGGTAGGGCCAGGCCAGCGCGCCGGAAAAGGTCCCCATGTCTTCCAGGCCCAGGTTGCGGCTGGCCCGAGCCGCCAGTGTCATCTGCTCGGTCGCCCAGGCGGTGCGTTCTGCCGGCCGCCCAGCCAGCGCGGCCGGGGCGAAGGCGTCGCACATCGAGTCGTAGGCGGGATGGACCGCGACCAGTTGGCCGATCATGTGGGTGGTCAGCTCGCTGACCTGCAAGCCGCGCTCGGCCAGTCGCCCCTTGATTTCATCGCAGTACCCCTTGCTTTGCGCGGCCAGTTCCAGGTCGAACAACCGGGCGTCCCAGGCCGGGATCTGCAGCCCCTTGAAGCCCAACCGCCCCGCCCAGTCGGCAATGCTGTCCAGGCTGTCGAACGGCGCCGTGTCGCTGCTGAACTGCGCGAGGTGAAGGCTGGGGCCTTTGAGTGTTCGCATGATGTCATCCCATTGTTTGTTGATCGACAAACAATAGGATCGAATGGCGCTGCCCGTCAATCGCAAATTGGCTAGAATGCGCGTTTCACGTAATCAGGCAGGCGAGCGATGGCAGGGCGACCTCGGGAATTCGACAAGCAACTGGCGCTGCGCAAGGCGATGCGGCTGTTCTGGGAACATGGCTACGAGGGCACTTCGATGTCGGCCCTGGTGTCCACCCTGGGCATCGCCTCCGCGCGCATCTACGCGGCCTTTGGCAGCAAGCAGCAGCTGTTCGAGGAGGCCGTGGCCCTGTACGAATCGGCCGAGGGCGGTTTCGCCGACCACGCCCTGGCCCTGCCGGACATCCACCAAGCCATGGCGCAGATGCTCGAGGCCGCCATCAGCACCTACACCCGCGTCGACGAACCCCGCGGCTGCCTGGTGGTCAGCGCCGCCAGCGGCGTGGCGCCGGATAACCTGGGGGTCCAGCAATGGTTGGCCGGACACCGTCGGCAGCGTACCGAGTCGATCATCAGCCGCCTGCGCGAAGCCCGTGACCAGGGGCAGTTGCCAGCCGAGACGCAGGTCGAGGCTCTCGGCCACTTCTATGCCACCTTCCTCCACGGCATCTCCGTGCAAGCCCGCGATGGCGTGCCGGGCGAGGACCTGCGCGGCGCCAGCCGCCAGGCATTGGCCCTGCTTCCAAACAGGCAGCCTTGACCTTATCGCCGCTCCGCCAAAGCTGTTAGCCTTGCCCTGTTCAGGTCACCACGGACAGCCCATGGCCAACCACAAGATCGAAATCCGCCGGCGCAACGTCGAAAAGATCCTGCAAGCCGCCGAGCAGGTGTTCGCCGACAAGGGCTACGCCGCCACCTCCATGGGCGATATCGCCGAACGGGCGCAGTTGCCGCGCTCCAACCTGCACTACTACTTCAGCACCAAGGACGACCTGTACCGCGCCGTGCTGCAGGACCTGCTGGATGTCTGGAAGCAGGATGCCCTGTGCTTCGAGCACTTCGACGACCCGCGGGTGGTACTGACCAGCTACATCCGCGCCAAGATGGGCCACTCGCGCTCGCGGCCGCTGGGCTCGAAGATCTGGGCCGAGGAGATTCTCCACGGCGCCCCGCTGCTGAGCCCCAGCCTGGACGAGATCCTGGTGCCATGGGCGCAGCTCAAGCAGGCGAAGATCCGCAGCTGGGTCGAAGACGGACGCATCCTGCCGGTGGAGCCGTCGGCGCTGCTGTACATGATCTGGGCGGCGACCCAGCACTACGCCGACTTCGGTTTCCAGGTCACCCTGCTCAATGACGGTGAGCCGCTGTCGGACATGGCATTCGAGCAAGCGGTGCAGACGGTGACCGGCGTCATCCTGCGCGGCATTGGCCTGGAGCCCTGAGCGGCACCCTCAGCGCCCGAGGTGCTCGCACAAGAAATCGATGAACACCCGGGTCTTGTGCGGCACATGGCTGCTGTTCGGGTACACCACGCTGATCGGCTGCCTCGGCAGGCTGTAGTCCGGCAGTACCCGCCGCAGGGTGCCGTCAGCCAGGTCCTGCTCGACCAGCCAGGCCGGCAGCACCGCTACGCCCAGGGCGGCGCGGGCCATCGCCCGGATGGCGTGGGACGCATTGGACTGGTAGGCCGCCCGGCCGACAACGCTTGCACTCCCCGCCTGCGCGCTGTGCAAGGTCCAGGCGGTCGGGCCCTGCAGGTTGCTGTTGGCAATCCAGGGTGTGTCCGTCAGTTCCTCGGGCCGTTCGATGGCATGGCGCGCGAGAAAGGCCGGGGCAGCCACCAGCACAATGTCGTACTCGGCCAACTGGCGACTGCGCAGGTTCGAGTCCGGCAACGCGCCAAGGCGCACCACCAGGTCGAGCCGCTCGGCAATCAGGTCGCTCAGCGACGAGTCGGTATCGTAGCTGAGCGACAACGCCGGGTAGCGCTCGGCGAACAGCGGGATCAGCGGCAGGATGAAGCGCTCGCCGTACTCCCCGGTGGTGCTGATGCGCAGCTTGCCCGATAGGCCGTTGTGCCGGCGCAGCACACTGTCGAAGGCACCTTCGACATCGCTGACGATCACCTTGAAGTCTTCATAGAAACTTTGGCCGGTTTCGGTCGGGGCGATGGCGCGGGTGCTGCGCGCCAGCAGCGTCACCCCCAGGGCCTGCTCCAGCGCCTTGACGTGCTGGCTGGCCATGGCTTTGCTGATGCCGAGAAAGTCCGCCGCCTTGGTGAAGGAGCCGAAGTCGACCACCGCCAGAAACGTCTGCACCCGGTTGAGCTGGGTGTGGAGGGTCGTACGCAGCATTGTTCATTTCCATCAAACAGAGTTTCAAGGGTAGCGACATCGACAGGGCCAGTCCACGCACCTAGTCTGCGCCCCGAAAAGGAGTGGCAATGACGTACCGGTATCGCGTGGCAACGATTTTCCTGATGGGTTTTTTCATCGACTGCATCAACCTGTTCATGCCGACCGTGGCGTTGCCACGGATCGCGGCCGAGTTCGCCATTGGCAACGCCAGCAGCGCGTGGGTCGGCAATGCCTATATGCTCGGGCTGACCCTGGCCGTGCCGGTGAGCACCTGGCTGGCCAATCGCTGGGGCGCGCGGCGGCTGTTGAGTGCCGCCATGCTGGCATTCAGCGTGGCGGTGTGGGGCTGCGGCGAGGCGCAGAGCTTTGCCGCGTTGATTGCCTGGCGCCTGGTCCAGGGCATGGCCGGTGGCTTGCTGATCCCCGTGGGGCAGGCGCTGACCTTCGAACGCTTCCAGGGCCCGGAGCGCGCCCGTGTGTCCACTCTGGTGATGGCCGTTGCGCTGCTGGCGCCGGCGCTGTCACCCACCCTTGGCGGGTTGATCGTCGACCATGGCCGCTGGCCGTGGGTCTTCCACAGCAATATTCCGCTGGCCCTGCTGACGGCGGCGCTGGCCTGGGCCTGGCTTGACCAGGCACCGGGCCCGACAGCGCCACGCCCGGACTTCAAGGGATTGCTGCTGGTCAGCGCCACCCTCGCCTGCCTGCTGCTGGGCCTGTCGCTGTATGGTGCCGGCCATGGCGCCCTGCTGGCCATCGCCTGCCTGCTGGCAGGTGTGTCCTGCGCCCTGCTGTACCGCGCCCATTACCAACGCGCGGCGGCTGGCATCGTCGAGCTGAAGCTGCTCGCCAGTCCGCGCCTGCGGGTCTCGATGCAGGTCTACCATGCGATCCCCGGCGTGTTTACCGGGGTCAACCTGTTGAACATCTTCTATCTGCAGGATGTGCTGCAACTGAGCGCCCAGGCCACCGGCCTGTTCATGCTGCTCTACGCCGCCGGGGCCTTCGCCGCCATGTTGCTGGCCGGCCGCCTGTACAACCGCGTCGGTGCCGCCCGCCTGTTGCTGCTCGGCATGCTCCTGCACAGCCTGGGTATCTGCCTGCTGGTCATGGTCGACACCCCGACGGACAACGCCGTACTGATGGCGGCCTACGGCCTCATGGGCATCGGCGGCGGCATCGGCGCCAACACCGCCCAGACCACCGCGCTGCTCGACTTCAGCGGCGAGCGGATGCAGCAGGCCAGCGTGCTGTGGAACCTCAATCGACAGATGGCCTTCAGCATCGGCGCCGCCTTGCTGCTGATGATCTTCAACCTGTTGCTGGTGGGCCTGAGCACGCCGGACGCCTATCACCTGACCTTCAGCCTGGCCGCGCTGCTCGGGCTGACGCCCCTGATGACACTGCACACACTACCCCCGGAGAACCCTCGCCATGCCTGACCACGCGATTGCCCGCGCCGAACGCAGCATTCATCACGTCCATGAGCTGATCCACAGAATCTTCACCCGCCCAGCGGCCGAGACCCAGGCAGTGCTCGGCGGGCTGATGGCGGTGTTCGCCGATGATTTCAGCATGGTCGGCACGGCGGGCACGGTGGTGACCCGCGCACAGGTGGAGCAACTGTTCAGCCGGGCGGCCGGCGCACGGCCAGGGCTGGAAATCGTCGTCAGCGACGTCCAGGTGGTATGGCAGGCCGGGGTGAACGTGGCAGTACGCTACAAGGAAACCCATCGATTACAAGGTGGGGTGCAGGCACGCTGGTCACTGGCACTGCTGGAGTGCAGCAACCGCGGCGTGGTGTGGCGCTGCCTGCACGAGACCGCAATCAGCTGACGCGGAGCTCGAGCAGGCGTCACCGCTGCCGAGGCGTGTTTATCGCCCTCCTCCTCAACTCGCCTCGCGATAGGGGTTGCGCGGATCCTGGGTCCAGTTCATGTACGGCTTGCCGGTGTCCTGCGCCTGCATGTCGATGCAACCTTCCACCGGGCAGGTGATCTGGCACAGGTTGCAGCCCACGCACTCGGCCTCGATCACACTGTAGGCGTGGGTGCCGTCGGCCTTCAGGGTGCTGGCGATGGCCTGGTGCGAGGTGTCCTCGCAGGCGATGTGGCAGCGCCCGCAGCCGATGCAGGCGTCCTGGTCGATCTGCGCCACCGACTTGTAGTTGATATCCAGGTACTTCCAGTCGGTGGTATGCCCCACGGCCTGGCCACGAAACGCCTCGAGGCTGCGGTGGCCATGCTGGTCCATCCAGCGCGCCAGGCCGTCCTGCATGTCTTCGACGATGCGAAAGCCATGCAGCATCGCTGCGGTGCACACCTGCACCGCGCCACTGCCCAGGGCGATGAACTCGGCGGCGTCGCGCCAGGTGCCGATACCGCCGATGCCGCAGATCGGCAGCCCGCGAGTCTCGGGGTCGCGGGCGATCTCGGCGACCATGTTCAGGGCGATCGGCTTGACCGCCGACCCGCAGTAGCCGCCATGGGTGCTCTGGTCGCCGACGATGGGGTGGGCAACCATGCGGTCCAGGTCGACACTGGTGATCGAGTTGATGGTGTTGATCAGCGACACCGCGTCCGCCCCGCCCCGGTGCGCGGCGCGCGCCGACTGGCGGATGTCGGTGATATTGGGGGTGAGCTTGACGATCACCGGCAGCGTGCAATGGGTCTTGCACCAGCGGGTGACCATTTCCACATACTCGGGCACCTGGCCGACGGCGGCGCCCATGCCACGCTCGGGCATGCCGTGGGGGCAGCCGAAGTTGAGCTCGATGCCGTCGGCGCCGGTGGCTTCCACCAGCGGCAGGATGAACTTCCAGGATTCTTCGACGCACGGCACCATCAGCGACACGATCAGCGCACGGTCGGGCCAGTCCTTCTTCACCTGGGTGATCTCGCGCAGGTTGATCTCCAGCGAGCGGTCGGTGATCAGCTCGATGTTGTTGATGCCCTGCACCTGGCGGTTGGCGCCGTAATGCGCCGAGTAGCGCGACGACACGTTGACCGCCGCCGGGTCCTCGCCCAGGGTCTTCCACACCACCCCGCCCCAGCCGGCCTCGAAGGCGCGGACCACGTTATAGGCCTTGTCGGTAGGGGGCGCGGAGGCCAACCAGAATGGATTGGGTGCCTTGATGCCGGCGAATACGATGGATAAGTCGGCCATTTACGCAGCCTCCACGTTGAGCATGAGTTGGGCATGGATGGCTTCGGCGGCCAGCTTGCCATGTTGCACGGCCTGGACGGTGAGGTCCTGGCCCAGCGCGGTGCAGTCGCCACCGGCATAGATGCCGGGGATGGAGGTGCGCATGTGCGCGTCCACCTGGATGCGCTCACCGTCGCGGTCCAGTTGCGCCGCCAGCGGATCGCAGAGGCTTTGCTCATCGAAGCGCTGGCCGATGGCCTTGAAGATCGCGTCGGCGGCCAGCTCGAAGGTTTCGCCGGTATCGCCCAGGCGTCCGTCGATCAATTGCGTGCGCGCGAAGCGCATGCCGCGCACGCGCCCGGCATCATTCAGCAGCACGGCATCTGGCCGGGCCCAGGTGTGCAGGCGTACCTGGTTGTGCTTGGCAATTTCCTGCTCATGGCCGGTGGCGCCCATGTCGGCTTCGCCCCGGCGATACACCAGGTTGACGTCGCGGGCGCCCAGGCGGCTCATCTGCACGGCCATGTCGATGGCGGTGTTGCCAGCGCCGAGCACCAGGCAGCGGTCAGCCAGCGGCAGCTGGGTGAGGTCGTCAGCCTGGCGCAGTTCACGGATATAGTCGGTGGCGGCAAGCAAGCCCGGCGCGTCTTCGTCCGCCAAGCCCAGCTGGCGCACGGCCCCCAGGCCCAGGCCGAGGAACACCGCGTCGTACTGGCCATGCAGCTCGGCCAGCGACAGGTTGCCGCCCAGGCGCTGGCCATGGCGGATCTCGATTCCGCCGATGCCCAGCAGGAACTCCACTTCACGCTGGGCGTAGTCGTCCACCAGCTTGTAGCGGGCGATGCCGTATTCGTTGAGGCCACCGGCCTTTTCCCGCGCCTCGAAGACCACCACGTCATGGCCGTGCATGGCCAGCCGGTGCGCGCACGACAACCCGGCGGGGCCGGCGCCGACCACGGCGATGCGCTTGCCGCTGGCCGGCGAACGCTGGAACGGATGCTCGGTGAAGTTTGCATGGTCCAGGGCGTAGCGCTGCAATTGGCCGATCAGCACCGGGGCGCACTCCTGGGCGTTGTTGCGCACGCAGGCTTGCTGGCAAAGGATCTCCGTGGGGCAAACCCGGGCACAGCTGCCACCGAGGATGTTGGCCGAGAGAATGCGTTCGGCGGCTCCCTGCAGGTTCTCGTCGCTGATGCGGTGGATGAACGAAGGGATGTCGATTTCACTGGGGCACGCATTGACGCACGGCGCGTCGTAGCAGTACAGGCAGCGCGCGCTCTCGACTGCGGCCTGGCGGGCGGTGAGCGGGGGCGCGAGGTCGCTGAAGGCCTCGGCCAGCTGGTCGGCGCCGGCGCGGGGGCGCGGCAAGTGGTTCAGGGCATCGATCACGGTTGTAGCCTCTCTCGTTTTTATTGGAGGCGGCGGTGGTCAGGCGCCGGTCCGTTCTGGGGGATGGCAGTCAACAGGAGCATGTGTGTTGTTATCAGGGGGCGCCTTGCGCCCTATCGCCGGCAAGCCGGCTCCCACAGGTTGTGCATTCAGCAGCCACGACGCGCTGTCTGTGGGAGCCGGCTTGCCGGCGATAGGGCTGTGCGGCAGCCCCAACTGCTTCAGCGCTGAACCGGCGTCGGTTTCTGCCGTTCGGCACGCCGCTCCAGCACCTCGTACACCGACGGATAGGCCGGGCGCTCCACGTAACGCCCCGCGCCCGGCTCGGCGCGCAGGTCGCCATCGGCCCAGAGCACCTTGCCCTGGCTGATGGTGTGGCTGGGGATGCCACGCACGGTGCGGCCTTCGAAGATGTTGAAATCGACCCGCTGGTGGTGGGTCTGGGCGCTGATGGTGCGGCTGCCCTGCGGGTCCCACAGCACCAGATCGGCGTCGGCGCCGACACGGATCGCGCCCTTGCGCGGGAACAGGTTGAAGATCTTCGCGGTGTTGGTGGAGGTCAGCGCGACGAACTCGTGCATCGACAGGCGCCCGCTGTTCACCCCGGCGTCCCACAGCACCGCCATGCGGTCCTCGATGCCGGCGGTGCCATTGGGGATCCGGCTGAAGTCGTTGCGGCCCATGGCCTTCTGCTCGGCGCAGAAGCAGCAATGATCAGTGGCCGTGGTGTGCAGGTTGCCCGACTGCAGGCCACCCCACAGCGCCTCCTGGTGCTCGCGCGGGCGGAATGGCGGGCTCATCACATAGCCCGCGGCGGTGGCCCAGTCCGGATCACGGTAAACGCTGTCGTCGAGCAGCAGGTGCCCCGGCAGCACCTCACCGTACACCGGCTGGCCCTTGGCCCGGGCATAGGTGATCTCGTCCAGCGCCTCGCGGCTGGAGACATGCACCAGATACAGCGGCGTGCCCAGGGTTTCGGCGATACGGATGGCGCGGCTGGCGGCCTCCCCTTCGACCTGGGACGGACGCGACAGCGGGTGTGCCTCGGGGCCGGTCAGGCCCTGGGCGAGCAATTTTTGCTGCAGGTGATAGACCAGCTCGCCGTTTTCGGCGTGCACCGTGGGCACCGCGCCCAGTTGCAGGCAGCGTTCGAAGCTGGCCACCAGGGTGTCGTCGGCGGCCATGATCGCGTTCTTGTAGGCCATGAAATGCTTGAAGCTGTTCACCCCATGCTGGGCGACCAGCTCGCCCATCTCCTCGGCGACCTGCTCGCTCCACCAGGTGATGGCGACGTGGAAGCCATAATCGCTGGCACTCTTCTGCGCCCAGCCGCGCCAGGTGTGGAAGGCCTCGAGCAGCGACTGCTGCGGATTGGGGATGACGAAGTCGATGATCGAGGTGGTGCCCCCGGCCAGGCCAGCGGCAGTGCCGCTGAAGAAGTCCTCGCTGGCCACCGTGCCCATGAACGGCAGCTGCATGTGGGTGTGCGGGTCGATGCCGCCGGGCATCAGGTACTGGCCACTGCCGTCGAGGATCTCGCAGTCGGTGGGGGCTTCGAGGTCTTTGCCGATGGCGCGGATCAGGCCATCGGCACACAGGACATCGGCGGGGTAGCTCTCTTCATGGGTAACCACGGTGGCGCCACGGATCAACAGGGACATGCCGTCTTCCTCGCAGGCTGACCGGTCTTCTGGCCGGTTCTTGGAATTGTGTTGGCCGGGCGCTGGAGGTGATTTCATCAATCCTGTCAGGCCTGACAAGAATCGAGGCTAGTATCTGATCGGATATTGATCAAGAAAAAATATAAGCAACCATTAAAAACACTAAATCATTGATTTTTAATGATTTATTTAACAGTTCACCAAAAAGTTACACCCCCTCACCATTTTGACGCACTTGACAGGAAGCCAAATTGGTCAAGATTTTCTACGCAAAATCAGGTGTTTGTTTCCTGGCTGGATGGCGCAGGCCGCGCCGGTGGTTTTCCAGGTTGCACCCGTTTGAATCACGCGGGTGATGGACCGGCCAGACAGACGGCATGCGCGGGCGCTCCCGCTTCGCCTGCCGTGTTGATGAATGCCTTTGCAGGTCAGTGAGTTACCTCCGGTCGGCGGCGGCCCGCCGGGAAGGCGCGGGCTTTCCCGGCACGTTTGTTGAAAACGCAGGCCACAACCGCCTGGCCGGGCCGGAGGTGCAGTACTGGTGGTGTGTGTACTCCGGCCATCGCGTCAGCCCGATGAGCGACAACTACAAGAAAAAAGACCTGGAGAACCCCATGCAACAGAGCAGATCGCAAGTGGTCGAGCAGCATGGCCTGTACGAGCTCGACGCCGGCAGCGACGTCCTCGACAGCCCTCGCTACAACCACGACATCGCCCCGACCAAGGTGCACCAGCGCACCTGGAACAAGTGGCACATCACCGCGTTGTGGGTGGGCATGTCCATCTGCGTGCCCACCTACACCCTCGGTGGCGTGCTCACCGCCTACTTCGGCCTGAGTGTGGGCGAGGCGCTGCTGGCGATCCTGCTGGCCAACCTCATCGTGCTCATCCCGCTGACCCTCAACGCCTTCCCCGGCACCAAGTACGGCATCCCATTCCCGGTGCTGCTGCGCGCCTCGTTCGGCATCTTCGGCTCCAACGTGCCGTGCCTGATCCGCGCCGTGGTGGCCTGCGGCTGGTTCGGTATCCAGACGATGTTCGGCGGGCTGGCCATCCACCTGTTCCTGGGTTCGCTATTTCCCGAGTGGAAGGCACTGGGCGGCACTGGCGAGGTGATCGGCTTCATGCTGTTCTGGTCGCTGAACCTGTGGGTGGTGCTGCGCGGCGCCGAGTCGATCAAGTGGCTGGAGACACTCTCTGCCCCCCTGCTGGTGGCGGTCGGTGTCGGCCTGTTGTTCTGGGCGCTGCCGCACATGTCGATGAGCGAGCTGCTGGCGCAGCCGCCCAAACGCCCCGAAGGCGCCAGCGTGGTCAGCTACTTCTGCGCCGGGCTCACCGCCATGGTCGGTTTCTGGGCCACGCTGTCGCTGAACATCCCCGATTTCAGCCGCTATGCGAAAAGCCAGAAGGACCAGATTCTCGGGCAGATCTTCGGCCTGCCGCTGACCATGTTCCTGTTCGCCGCCCTGGGCGTGATCATGACCGCCGCCTCCGCCTCGCTGGTGGGCCAGACGGTGTCCGACCCGGTGAGCCTGATCGGCCATATCCAGAGCCCCGGCTGGGTGGCCCTGGCCATGGCGCTGATCATCATCGCGACGCTGTCGACCAACACCGCGGCCAACATCGTCTCGCCCACCAACGACTTCCAGAACATCGCCCCGCGCCTGATCGGGCGCAGCCGCGCGGTCTGGCTGACCGGCTTCATCGGCCTGGCGCTGATGGGCCACGAGCTGCTCAAGAAGCTTGGCTGGATCGTCTCCGACCTGAGCCTGGAGAGCGTGTACTCCAATTGGCTACTGGGCTATTCCAGCCTGCTCGGGCCGATCGCCGGGATCATGGTGGTGGACTACTTCCTGGTCCGCCGCCAGCAGCTGGACCTCGCCGGGCTGTACCGCGACGACGTGTATCCGGCGTGGAACTGGGCCGGGTTCATCGCCTTCGGCGTACCGGTGGCGCTGACCGTGATGGCCATCGGCAACAGCAGTTTCAGCTGGTTCTACGACTACGGCTGGTTCACCGGTTCGCTGCTCGGCGGCGGGCTCTACTACGCCCTCGGCGGCATCGCGGTGCGCGGCCCGGCGCGGCTGGCCAAGCCGATGCCCTGATGCGCCGCATCGCGGGGCAAGCCCGCTCCCACGTGATGGTAAAAATAACAGCCTGAGGAGACACCCCATGACCACTCCCGCCAAGGAAATCCTGCAATCCAGCCAACGCCACATCGACAGTAACCGCCTGTGGCAATCGCTGATGGAGCTGGCCCGCCTCGGCGCCACGCCCAAGGGTGGCGTATGCCGCCTGGCGCTGACCGATCTCGATCGCCAGGCCCGCGACTTGTTCGTGCAGTGGTGCGAAGCAGCCGGTTGCACGGTGAGCATCGACGCGGTCGGCAACATCTTCGCCCGCCGCCCCGGGCGCAACGCCAAGCTGCCGCCAGTGATGACCGGCAGCCATATCGACACCCAGCCCACCGGCGGCAAGTTCGACGGCTGCTTCGGCGTGATGGCCGGGCTGGAGGTGATCCGCACCCTCAATGATCTCGGCGTGGAAACCGACGCGCCGCTGGAGGTGGTGGTGTGGACCAACGAGGAAGGCTCGCGCTTCGCCCCGTGCATGATGGGTTCGGGGGTGTTCGCCAACAAGTTCACCCTCGAGCAGACCCTGGCCAAGCGCGACGCCCAGGGCGTGAGCGTCGGCGAGGCATTGAACGCCATCGGCTACGCCGGCAGCCGCGCCGTGTCCGGCCACCCGGTCGGCGCCTACTTCGAGGCGCATATCGAACAGGGCCCGATCCTCGAAGACCAGCACAAGACCATCGGCGTGGTGCTCGGCGCCCTCGGCCAGAAGTGGTTCGACCTGACCCTGCGCGGCGTCGAAGCCCACGCCGGCCCCACCCCGATGCACCTGCGCAAGGACGCCCTGGTCGGTGCCGCCGCCGTGGTCGAGGCGGTCAACCGCACCGCCCTCGCCCACCAGCCCCATGCCTGCGGCACCGTCGGTTGCCTGCAGGCCTACCCCGGCTCGCGCAACGTGATCCCCGGCGAAGTGCGCATGACCCTGGACTTCCGTCACCTGGAAGGCCAGCGGCTGGAGTCGATGATCGCCGAGGTGCGCCAGGTGATCGAGGCCACCACGGCCAAGCACGGGCTGGAGTACGACCTGGTGCCCACCGCCGACTTCCCGGCCCTGTACTTCGACAAAGGCTGCGTCGAGGCGGTGCGTGATTCGGCGCGCAACCTGGGCCTGGCGCACATGGACATCGTCAGCGGCGCCGGGCACGACGCAATCTTCCTCGCCGAACTGGGCCCGGCCGGGATGATCTTCGTGCCGTGCGAGGGCGGGATCAGTCACAACGAAATCGAGAACGCCGCCCCCGAGGACCTCGCGGCCGGCTGCGCGGTGCTGCTGCGGGCGATGCTGGCCGCGTCGGAGGCGATTGCCAGCGGGCGGTTGGCGGCGTAGCGATGATCTGCGGGAAACCGCCCAGCCCTTGGGCTGGGCAAGCATCACCTGCGTGGGAGCGGCCGGGCGCCGCTCTCGCAAGGCCACCACCGACGGCAAATCACAACAGCCCCTTCCCGACAGACGGCTTATCGCTATATATTCCGCACCATAACGATAATCCCTCAGGAGCCGTCTTCATGCGTATTCGCTTGCCCTATCTGGCCGCCAGCACCCTTGCCAGCCTGATCTGCCTCAACAATGCCTGGGCCGATGAAGTCCAGGTCGCCGTCGCGGCCAACTTCACAGCGCCCATCCAGGCCATCGCCAAGGATTTCGAGAAGGACACCGGCCACAAGCTGGTCGCTGCCTACGGCGCCACCGGCCAGTTCTACGCACAGATCAAGAACGGCGCGCCATTCGAAGTATTCCTCGCCGCCGACGACAGCACCCCGGCCAAGCTGGAACAGGAAAAGGAAATCGTTGCAGGCTCGCGCTTCACCTACGCCATCGGCACCCTGGCGCTGTGGTCGGCCAAGCCAGGCTATGTCGACGCCAAGGGTGATGTGCTGAAGAAGAACGAGTACAAGCACCTGTCCATCGCCAACCCCAAGGCCGCGCCCTATGGCCTGGCAGCCACCCAGGTGCTGGACAAGCTGAAGCTGACCGAAGCGACCAAGGCCAAGATCGTCGAGGGCCAGAACATCACCCAGGCCTTCCAGTTCGTCTCCACCGGCAATGCCGAGCTGGGCTTCGTCGCGCTGTCGCAGATCTACAAGGACGGCAAGGTCAGCGAAGGCTCGGCCTGGATCGTGCCCGCCGAGCTGCATGACCCGATCCGCCAGGATGCGGTGATCCTCAACAAAGGCAAGGACAATCCGGCCGCCAAGGCCCTGGTCGATTACCTCAAGGGCCCGAAGGCCGCCGCAGTAATCAAGTCCTACGGCTATGAGCTCTGATGCCCCTCGACGCCAGTGACCTGGGTGCCATCTGGCTGACCATCAAGCTGGCCAGTCTCACCACCGCCATCCTCCTGGTGCTGGGCACGCCCATCGCCTGGTGGCTGGCGCGCACCCGCTCCTGGCTGCGCGGGCCGATCGGCGCGGTGGTGGCCCTGCCCCTGGTGCTGCCGCCGACGGTGATCGGCTTCTACCTGCTGCTGGCCCTCGGCCCCCATGGCTGGATCGGCCAGGCCACCCAGGCCCTCGGCCTGGGCAGCGTGGTGTTCAGCTTCACCGGGCTGGTGATCGGCTCGGTGGTGTATTCGATGCCCTTCGTGGTGCAGCCACTGCAGAACGCCTTCGGCGCCATCGGCCAGCGCCCCCTGGAAGTGGCCGCGACGCTGCGCGCCAGCCCATGGGACACCTTCGTCCACGTGGTGCTGCCCCTGGCTCGCCCCGGTTTCATTACCGCCAGCATCCTCGGCTTCGCCCATACCGTCGGCGAGTTCGGCGTGGTGCTGATGATCGGTGGCAACATTCCTGACAAGACCCGCGTGGTCTCGGTGCAGATCTTCGATCACGTCGAGGCCATGGAATACAGCCAGGCCCACTGGCTGGCCGGAGCCATGCTGGTGTTCTCGTTCCTGGTGCTGCTGATGCTCTATGCCGGCCGCCGTGGCAAGACAGGCTGGAGCTGAAATGAGCGCATCGATACAGGCGCGCCTGAAACTGGCGCGTGACGACTTCACCCTGGACGTCGACCTTGATCTGCCCGGTCGCGGCATCAGCGCCTTGTTCGGCCACTCCGGCTCAGGCAAGACCTCCTGCCTGCGCTGCCTGGCCGGCCTGGAACGAGCCGCCAGCGCCTACATCGAAATCAATGGCGAGGTGTGGGAAGACAGCGCCCGCGGACACTTCATCCCCCCGCACCAGCGCCCGGTCGGCTACGTGTTCCAGGAGGCCAGCCTGTTCCCGCACCTGTCGGTGCAAGGCAACCTGGATTTCGGCTGGCGCCGTATTGCCCGCCAGGCCCGCAAGATCAGCCAGGAGCAGGCCTGCCAATTGCTGGGCATCGGCCACCTGCTGGCGCGCAAGCCGGCAACGCTGTCCGGCGGCGAGGCACAACGGGTCGGCATCGCCCGAGCCTTGCTCAGCAGCCCGCGACTGTTGCTGATGGACGAACCCCTGGCGGCCCTCGACAGCGCGCGCAAACGTGAAATCCTCCCGTACCTGGAGCGCCTGCACGACGAACTGGATATCCCGCTGATCTACGTCAGCCATGCCCAGGACGAAGTGGCGCGCCTGGCCGACCACCTGGTCCTGCTCGAACAAGGCAAGGCGGTGGCCAGCGGGCCGATCGGCCAGACCCTGGCCCGCCTGGACCTGCCGTTGGCCCAGGGCGAGGATGCGGGGGTGGTGCTCGAAGGCGTGGTGGTAGGCCACGACCCGCATTATGGGCTGTTCGACCTGCGCCTGCCCGGCACGGAGGGGCAACTGCTGCGGATCGCCCACCCCGCCTTGCAGGTGGGCAGCACCCTGCGCCTGAAGGTCCAGGCCCGGGACGTCAGCCTGGCATTGGCCGCCGACGGCGCGTCGAGCATTCTCAACCGCCTGCCGGTGCGGGTTCGCGAATGCCGCCCGGCGGACAACCCGGCCCATGTGCTGGTCAGCCTGGATGCCGCCGGCAGTGCGCTGCTGGCACGCATCACACGCTATTCGGCGGACCAGCTCGACGTGCGCCCGGGCCAGTTGCTGTGGGCGCAGATCAAGTCGGTGGCGCTATTGGGCTGAGCAATGACGCGGCGGCGGCTGTCCATTGCAGCAAGAGTGCCCTCGATGGACTACGCCGATGCCCGACTGCCCGTTGCCTGCCGCCCTGCATTATGTCGATGACAGCCAGCCCGGCCTGACCCGCCGGCGCTGGCGCGACCGCTTCCACTATTTCGACGCCGGCAACCAGCGGGTGCGCGATAAAGATACCCTGGCACGCATCGCCGCCCTGGTGATCCCGCCGGCGTACACCGACGTGTGGATCTGCGCCGACCCGCAAGGGCACCTGCAGGCCACCGGGCGCGACGCCCGAGGGCGCAAGCAGTACCGCTACCACACGCAATGGCGCGAGCTGCGCGACCAGCACAAGTACGCACGCATGCTGGCCTTCGCCGAGGTGCTGCCGAGGCTGCGCAAGCAACTGGATACGCACCTGGCCTGCCCCGGGCTTGGCCGGGAGAAGGTCATGGCGCTGGTGATCAGCCTGCTCGACACCACGCTGATCCGCATCGGCAACCGCCAGTACCTGCGCGACAACCGCTCCTACGGGCTGACCACCCTCGATACCCGCCATGTGCAGGTCAAGGGCAGCCGTATCCGCTTCCAGTTCCGCGGCAAGCGCGGCATCGAACACAACGTCACCCTGACCGACCGGCGCCTGGCCGGCCTGGTCAAGCGCTGCATGGAACTGCCCGGCCAGGCCTTGTTCCAGTACCTGGACGAACAGGGGCAACGCCATGGCATCGGCTCGACCGAGGTCAACCAGTTCCTCCAGCAGCTGACCGGCGCCGACTTCACCGCCAAGGACTACCGCACCTGGGCCGGCAGCAGCCTGGCGCTGAGCCTGCTCAGGCCGCAGGCCTGGGAGCCCGACAGCGAGGCGCGCCGGCAGGTCGCCGCCATCGTCCGCCAGGTGGCGACGCGCCTGGGCAACACACCGGCGGTGTGCCGACGCTGCTACATCCATCCCGCTGTGCTCGAGCACTTCCACCTTGGCCGGCTTTCGGCATTGCCCCGTGCACGTCCGCGCAAGGGCCTGGAAACCGAGGAAGTGGCATTGCTGCGTTTCCTGCAGATGCTGGAGCGCCAAGACGATCATTGACGGTCACTATTTACTTCATCGAGCAGAGAAATTTCCCATATGGCGCCAAGCACCCTATCCTTGCCACCGAGCACCTTGCCGTGGGGTTGCCCCGCAGCCCTGCCGGCGCCTGCAACTAAAGATCGACAACAGAATTTGTCTGTCGGGGAATTACTATCCGCCGAAAGCGTCTTTAATGAGAAGGAAGAGGGACAGGCTCCCACCGCAGAGCACCTGGCTCGGCGGTTTTCTACATCACCAAGGAGAACTACATGCTGATACTCACCCGCAAGGTTGGCGAAAGCATCGTCATCGACGATGACATCAAAGTCACCATTCTGGGCGTCAAGGGGATGCAAGTGAGGATCGGTATCGATGCACCGAAAGATGTCCAGGTGCACCGTGAAGAGATCTACAAGCGGATCCAGGCCGGCAGCCCCGCGCCCGAAAAAAGCAACGACGAGTAACCCGCAAGCCAACCGCATCATGCCGCACGGATGCGCCTGATCGATTGCCCGCCCATGCGGGGAGCCTCTCCTGAACCTCAGGTGCCCAGCAATTCGCGCACCGTGGCGATCATCCGGTCCATGTCGAATGGCTTGTCGAACACCGCCGCGAACTTCCCGGGGCAGGCCCGGCCCTGGCTGGCCTGGGCGCCGCTCATGAGAATGACCGGCAGGTCCGCCAGTTGCAGCTCTTCGCGTATGGCCTGCAGCAGTTCCTCGCCGTTGAGCACCGGCATCATGTAGTCGGTGATCACCAGGTCCACGCGCTTTTCCTTCAAGGCCTCCAGGGCCTTGCGCCCGTTGCTCGCCTTTTCAACCAGGTAGCCTTCGTCCTCCAGGGCAAAACCGAGGATATCGGCAATCAGGTACTCGTCGTCGACGATCAGGATGCTGTTCATCCCATCAGCGATCTCCCGGCGGTGTCGCCGAGCCACTGAGCACGCCACTGGCACCGTCGAACGCCCGCGCCAGGCTGATGCCATGAGGCCCCAGATTCAGTGCCTGCAAAGCAGGGTCGTGGTCGCTGTCGCGCACCTTGATCACCGACAGGGCACGGTGCAGTTGCGCGTCGAGCTCGGCGAAGCGCATCAGTATCAGGTTGTCGACGATGCTCGACAGGTCGGGGGCCGGCGCGGTGATTTCCGAGCCGAAGATGTCACGCATCTCCCAGGTCAGCAGCACCGTCACGCCACGGGCGCGCAGCTCACCGGTCAGCGCGCGGAAGAAGGCATTCAGGCGGGCAGGCTCCAGTGCCAGGCGGCCGAAGGCTCCAAGGCTGTCGATTACCACGCGCCTGGCACCGAGCGCCTCGACCTGCGCCAACAGCTGGGCGCCGAGTTGGTCCAGCAGGCCTTCGGTGGTCGATTGCCAAATCAGTTGCACGCTGCCTTCACGCTCGAGTGGCGGCAGGTCGAAGCCCAGCGCGCAAGCCTTCAAGCGCAACCGCGCCGGCGTCTCGTAGAAACCGAAGTGCAGGCCCGGCGCAGCCTTGGTCGAAGCGGCCAGGAACGCGATGCCCAGCGCTGTCTTGCCCACGCCCGATGGCCCCATCAGCAGGGTCACCGACGCCTCGGCCAGTCCGCCGCCGAGCATGGTATCGAGGTCGGCAACACCCGTGGCGACCCGGCTCAGGGTTTGCGCCCCTGCCTGGCTGGGGCGACTGTACAGCGACTCCAGGCGCGGGTAGACCTGCAACCCCGCCTCCGTGATCAGGCATTCGTGGCGCCCGGACAACGCGCCGCTGCCACGCGTCTTGCGCAACTGGACATGGCGCACCGCCGTGCTGCCAACCAGGTGCTCGCCAAGTTCGATAACGCCATCGACCATGGTGTGCTCGGGGCTCCCCTCGTCCAGCCGCGCACTGGTCAGCAGCAGCAGCGTGCAGCCGGCGAACGCCGCATGCCCCTGCAGTTCAGAGACGAATTTCTTGGTGTCGAGGCTGGTTTCCGCCCTGGAGCGGGCGTTGAGCAGCCCGTCGACGATCAGCAGGGTGGCCTGCTGCCGGGCAATTTCCTGGCGCAACAGCCTGACCACCGCGTCCAGGCCGTCCTGCTCGAGGGTGTCGAATGCGCTGACGAACTGGATGGTGTCGCCCACCAGCGCCGCGTCGAAGAAGCTCAGGGTCGACAGGTACTGGAACAACCGTTCATGGGACTCACTGAGCAAGGTCGCCACCAGGACCCGCCCACCCTCACGCACATGGTTGCACGCCAGCTGGTTGGCCAGGATGGTCTTGCCCGAGCCGGGATGCCCCTGAACGATATAAGAGGCGCCGACCACCAGCCCACCCTTGAGCAGCGCATCGAGCCCCTCGATGCCCGTGGCCAGTCGCTTCAGTTGCTCTACCATGGCTGTCTATCCGTCGGTCGAAAGCGAATCGGGGCCCGTCCGGGCTGGCAGGTACAAGCTCATGCAGGTGCCCTCGCCAAGCCGGCTGGACACCTCGATCATGCCATTGCTCTGCCGGGCGAAGCCATAGGCCTGACTCAGGCCAAGGCCAGTGCCCTTGCCGAAGGCCTTGGTGGTGAAGAATGGCTCGAAGATCCGAGGCAGCACCTGCGGGTCGATGCCCTGGCCGTCATCACGTACATCGAAGCGCACGAACTGCCCGTACAACCCATCCACCTCCCCGGACAACTGCACACTTTCGACCACCAGACGGATCTGCCCGGTGGCGGCAATCGCGTCGCGGGCGTTGAACACCAGGTTCAGCAAGACCATCTGCAACTGCCCAGCGTCCACCTCGATCAGCGGCAAGTCAGGCTGTACCTGGGGTAGCAATTCGATTTCCCGGGGCAATGCGTGCTCCGCCAGCCCACAAATGATATCGATCGCTTCCGCCGGCACGATGCGCGTGATGCTCAGTTGCCGATGCCGGGCAAAGCTGAGCAGTTGCTGAGTCAGCTGGGTGCCGCGCTGGCCGGCATCGAGAATATGCTCGAGCAAGCGCCTCACGCGCGCCGGATCCTGGCTGCTGCTGGCCAGCCGCGCAGAGCTGAGGATGATGGTCAGCAGGTTGTTGAAGTCATGGGCCAGGCCCCCAGTGAGTTGTCCCAGGGCCTCGAGCTTTTGCGCCTGGAACAGTTGCGCACGCATGGCATCGAGCTGCAGGGCCGACTCGCGGCGATCAGTGATATCGCGGGTGACCTTGGCCAGGCCGATGATCTCGCCTTGTGCGTCGCGGATCACATCCAGCGCCGCCAGCGCCCAGAACTGCGTGCCGTCCTTGCGCACGCGCCAGCCTTCGTCCTGTGCCTTGCCTTCCTCGAGTGCCTGGCGCAACAAGCGTTGCGGGCGGCCGTCGGCACAATCCTGGGCGGTGAAGAACAGCGAGAAATGCTGGCCGATGATCTCATCGGCATCGTAGCCCTTGATCCGCTGCGCGCCAGCGTTCCAGGACACCACATGGCCGGTTGGGTCGAGCATATAGATGGCGTAGTCCACCACCGCCTGGACCAACTGCTCGTAGCGTGCCTCTGGCATCACCGAATGGGTGGGGCGGTCTGTCGAAACCATGCGAGCTCCACAAGCACCGCGAAAGGACATATTGAGCGTAGTCAAAAGTCCAGCCTGCACCGCACCTTATACGACGATCGTCAGCGCTCGCGCTCCTCTACGGTCGGCACCAGCTTGCGCGGCATCGCCACCTTGAGCAGCCACACCCCCACCAGCAGGATCAGCGCTGCGCCTGCAAAGGCGAGCAAGCGCCTGGGCTGCGCAGCCTCCTGCTCGAAGCCGAGCATCAGCAGGTAACCACCCAGGCTGATGAAGCCCGCATACAGGAACGCCGCCAGCAGGCAGACCAGCAGGAACAGCAGACGCCAGAACAACTTCGGGCGGATACGCCGCGATGCGTCCGGACCAGGGGGAAGCGATGACATGGCAACAGGCCTGGTTGGATCCAATGCGCGACAGTGGCGCAATGGCAGCATCCTGTCAATTGAACTATAGTGCCCGCGCCCCGGATCCCACAGGAACCATCATGACCTCCAACCTTCGCATGCAAGGGCTGCAGGACGACCTGATGCGCACCGCCAGCGAACTCGATGAACTGAGCCAGGCGCTGGACGGCCATGTCCGTTACCTGCGTCATTCGATTCATCAAGCCGATGCGCACGCCATGGGTGGGCACGTCGATGACCTGCGCCATAGCGCCTGTGAGATGCGCGATATCGCGCGTGCTATCGAACCTTGAACCTTAGGATGGTTGACGCTTCTATAACGATGGGTTATAAAGCGCGCCTGATTGCCTGGGCCTTGCTACCATGAAGCGCGCCAGCAATCGTGCGAGTGTGGTGGAATTGGTATACACAGCAGACTTAAAATCTGTCGGCGTGAGCCTTGCGGGTTCGAGTCCCGCCACTCGCACCATCTTCTGTCGATGAAGGCGCCCTTGCGGCGCCTTTTTCGTACCCGCCGGAAATCCGCCGCGCAGCTGCTAGAGTGGAACCTGTCCCTGTTCACTGGAGCGCCGCCATGCGCTATAGCCTGCTCGACGGTCAACGCGACTTCATTCTGCTACTCGCCCGCATCCTGCTGATGATCCTGTTCGTGCTCTCCGGCTGGAGCAAGCTGACCGGGTTCGAAGGCACGGTCGGCTACATGACCTCCCTGGGCGCCCCCGCCCCGATGCTGGCTGCGGCCATCGCCGTGATCATGGAGCTGCTGGTCGGCATCCTGTTGATCCTGGGGTTCTACACCCGCCCGCTGGCCTTGCTGTTCGCCCTGTTCGTGCTCGGCACCGCGCTGATCGGGCATCCGTTCTGGAACATGGTCGAACCCGAGCGCAGCGCCAACATGACCCAGTTCCTGAAGAACCTCAGCATTATTGGCGGCTTGCTGCTGCTGGCTGTCAGCGGTGCTGGGCGGTTCTCCCTCGACCGCCGCTGAGCACCCGCGCCGACGTCAGTCGTCGCAGTCGTCGTGCCAGGCCGGGTGGTCCTCTTCGTCATCGAAGTCGTCGAGTGACTCTTCGTCCTCCTCGACTTCGTCAAGAGCCCCGTAGGCATCCGCCTCGGGGTCGTAGCCCTCGTGGAATTCTGGGTCGAGCAGATGGTCGTGCTCAGGTTCGTGCAGATCGTCTTCGTCGTGCATCACGGGCTCCGGTAACAAAGGCAGGCCTGTATAGGCGTATCGGCGCATGGGGTCAATCCTCATGGCAGTTAACCCCGGCTTAACCGACCAGGCGCACAGTGCAGGCTCTCCCTTCAAAAACGTTCTTTGCCCGCCGCCCTGGCGGGCTTTTTTTGCCCGGCCCTCCCCCGCGCCATTGAACCGCTCGCCTTTTCATCGCTCGCATGGGTGCAGGATCTTTTTCATCAAGGAGCTTTCCCCATGGCGGTGAACATCGACCAACTGATCATTACTACCCCGGTGCCCAAATCCGCTACCAACCCTGTGGCTCTGGAGGTCACCGGCGCCCAGGCCCTCGCCAGCCTGCCCCTGGTTGTAAGCCGGCTGAGCAGTGGCGCAGTGCGCATGACCGCGCCGACCAGGGGCGCGTCGAGCAAGAGTACCCATCGAACCCGCTGCGAGTGGAAGGAAGCCACCTATTGGGCCATGAGCAGCGCCAGCCGACATTTCAGCCACCAGCGCATGGTGCTGGAGCAGGTCAACTCGGCGCAGAAGGTGGTGATCGCGCAACTGCATGTGAAAGACGACGACAGCCCGGCGATCAAAGTGTTCTGGAACAAGGGCAAGATCACCCTCGGCTTTCGCCGGGACTTCAACCAGGCGACGCCGGCCAACAGCACCCTCCTCGTCGATGTGCCTCTAGGCACACCCTTCGACATTACCCTCGAAGTCACTGCGGCCAGGGCCGCGACGGTGACCGCTGCCTGCAACGGCCGCAGCGGCGACTCAGGGCTGCTGCAAATGACCTCGGGCTGGAAGGACCACACCTTCAACTTCCATGGTGGCGTCTACAACCAGGTGGACTTCAGCGATGACACCCCGTCCACGGACGCGTCTGTCTGCGTGATCAGCCAGCTGGAGCTGCTGCACCGTTAGATGCTCGGGAGCCGTTGCCGGGGAACGTTCGCCGGACTTATGAAAAACTCAGTAACGTTTACTGCACGATTACCCGGGTGGCCTTCACGAAATTCTGACAAACGCCTAGGCAGACTGACCTGGCTTCGATACGTTCTGTTCAACCCGCCTGATTGGCGGGTTTTCTTTTTTGTGCTCCCCGCTTACGCGAAAGCAGCGCCAATTGACAACATTTTCACGTCTGCCGTGCCAAGGTGATGACTCATCCGTGAAACACTTGGCCCGCCCTCCCCAGCGGGCCTTTTCTTTGCCCACGGTTTTAGTCGAAGGCGCCATTGAGCACTTCGTAGATCACGCCCGTGGCCACCGCAACCAGGATCAGGTCCACACCCGCCTGCATCCATTCATAACCGTCATAACGCGGCAGCTGGCCCAGCAACCGGCCATCGAGCTTCTTGGCGATGCCTGGGGGCAATGGCTTGCCACGCGCCAGGTTCTTCTGGATGCCGGGAGGCAATGCAGGCCCCGGGCTCCAGTAGTCGCGGTGCCCACCCAGGATGCCGAGCACATCGCCACGGTCGATCACGGGACCGCCATGACCGCCATCGTGCTTACCCGCCCCTTGGTTGCCGTGGTTCTGCTGGGATTGCCCCTTGCCGTGCCCCTTGCCATTACCCGGGTCGGCGAAGGATATGCAGGGTGCCAGTACCAGTGCGATGGATGTCAGTGTGGCAATGACTGTGCGGCGTTTGCTCATTGCAGCTTGCCTCTGAAGATTGGGCTCTGTGCAATCCTAGACCATGACAATGACATGGGGCTTCGCCATGAGCCTGCTTGAGCAATCAGGCCTATCGGCACCACGGCGGGCGCGCATATTACCGTTGCGACTTGGTAAAGTGACATCCAGCCGGTATTGAAGGACCACAGGTCAAAGGAACGACATGCTGAAACTGCTCACCGACATAGCCTTCCTGTGCGCGGGGCTATTGCTACTGATCGCCCTCTTCTGGGCATGCACCTATGAACGCAATCGCTGGCGCGCAGCCTTCGAAGCAGACTTCACGACCAAGCTGGGTAACCTGGGTATCGACGGCTATGAACTGGTGGTCGACAAAGTCACGTTGCCGACCCCCATAGAGCTGCCGATGTGTACCGGATCTTCCACGATCTGCAAGGCAACTATTTTCTTTACATCAAGAACGGCTACGCAGCGGGAGCACTCAAGCCCTTGACCAGCGAGCGGGCGCTGCAGGCCGCGAAAATGAGTGGATATCCCTGCAAAGGTCCGCAGGTCTAGAAGGCGCTGGCTGTCCTGCAAAATCTGGCAACACTTGCCGGCCACCCCGTCGATGAAACTCAATGGGATCGATGCTGTCCCATTGCCATCGGTTACCGCCGAGGCCGTCCGATAGCGCTCACAGACGTGGCAAGGTCCACGTCGCGAAGCGATCCTGAAACGGCCTCGATATCCCGGTTTACCGGTGCGCGCATCCCACCTGTCGCGGATGCCGCCCCATTTTTCAAGGCTGAAAGAGCGAACCATGAAACAGAACATTCTCCTCGTTGCCGTCTGCGCCGCCCTGCTCCAGGCATGTGCCCCGGCTTCCACCTCCCATGAAGGGACGCCTTCCATGCCCACCACTGCCGCATCCAGCGCACCCCAGCCCAAACTCTCGGCCTACTACTGGAACCTGGTAGCGGCGAACGATGCGTCGGGCAAGCCCATCACTGCCATGGCCCCTGGCATCGAAGGCAAACTGCGGTTGAACTTCGCCGAACGTAACCTGAACATCAATGGCGGCTGCAACAACCAGTTCGGCGGCTATTCCTACCAGGACGGCGTACTGAAGGTGCAATCACTGGCCTCGACCCTCAAGGCCTGCGACAAGCCCCTGATGGAACTGGACGCCCAGGTCGGGCGCCTGTTCAAGGGCGACCTGCGTACCACCCTCTCCGACGATGCCGGGGAGCTGGTGCTGCAACTGACCACCCAGGACGGCTCGGTGCTGAAATTCCAGGGTGAAGCCACCCCGGAAACCCGCTATGGCAGCAAGGGCGAGATCAAGTTCCTGGAAGTGGCCGCCAAGACCGTCAAGTGCAGCCATCCACTGATCCCCAACTACCAGTGCCTGCAAGTGCGCGAGCGTCGCTATGACGACGCCGGCCTGCAGCTGGCGACCCAGGACAGCTGGCACCCGCTGTACCAGTCCATCGAGGGCTTCGAGCACCGTGACGGCGTGCGCACCGTGCTGCGCGTGAAGCAATACGAATGGAAGAACCCGCCGGCCGACGCCTCGTCGCAGGTCTATGTGCTGGACCTGGTGGTCGAGCAGGACGCTTCGGGCAAGTAATTGCCAGTCGGCGCAGGCCGCCCTGCGGCGGCCTGTGCCTGGAACCGACGGCGACCGTGAAACGGCTCAGGTAAGCGCCGCGTTGACCTGCGCACTGTCGACGTATTGCTCCATGCTGACGATCTTGCCGTTGTTCAGCCGGTACAGATGGGCAAAGGTAGCGGTCATCGCCTTCCCGGTCTTGCGATAGGTGCCCGAATAGACGCCAAAGGCGGCAACCCGGTCGTGCTCGGCCACATAGGTATGCACCTTGGCCTGGTAGCCATCCCATTCGCTGGCCAGGCGATGAAACACACCCTCCATGATCGCCTGGGGGCCGACATAGGTACCGGCATACGGGAAGCCGGCCGCCTCGGTCCAGATCACATCCGCAGCCAGCGCCGCCAGCAGATTCCGGCCATTCTGTTCGGCTGAGCCTTCGTACGAGGCTCGGATAATGTCCAGGTTGCTCCTGCTCATGGTTTTACCCCCACATTCAGCTCGCGAATGAAGGCCTGAGGATCCGAAAAGATAGCGCTGGCAGGTAATAACTGCATGGCGTCGTCCGATTGTTGCAGAACGAATGTCGGCACGCCTTGACCGCCCACGCGACGCAACAAGGCACGCCCCTGCCCCACACGATCATCGTTGGCCTGCAGCAAGGCCGAATCCGGACGCGTCAGCCGCTGCGCGGCAGCATCCAGGCCGAGGTCCGCCAGCACTGCTGTCAACGTCTCCAGTCGAGTCACGTCCAGGCCATCGACATAGCGCGCCGCCTGAATCGCCTTGAGCGCTTCGAACTCGTGCTCTGGCGAAGTCAGGTTCACTGCGCTGAGCGCCAGGGTAGACGGACCACTGTCGAACGCCTGGAGACGGTCGGCGAGTACCTGGTCGCGATAGCGTTCAGTGAAGGTTTGCCCGGTCAGGCGCTCGATACGCTGGTCGTTGCTCCAGGCGTAGGCGGCAAAGTCATCATCCATGGCGCGAGCACCGCTGCCGGAAAACAGCCCCGTCGGTATCAGGCGCAACGCAAGGCCCGTGGATTCGAGAACCTGAGGCAGCGGTCCCCCTGCACCGTAGCACCAGCCGCACAGTGGATCGTAGAGGTAAACCAGGGTCTTGTTCATAGTGACGCGCCTTGAATGGAATGCCTCGAATCTTATAGCGCGCGAATTGACATTTAAACGCATACAAAATAAACACACTGTATGTTATTGGCATACATAAAGGGTAAATCAATGACCGGCGCTTCCAGCCTGAACAGGCTTGCGTACTTCACCGCGGTGGTCGAAACCGGCTCCTTCACCGCCGCTGCCGAGCGCCTCGGCATCACCAAGGCCGTGGTCAGCCAGCAGGTGGCGCGACTGGAAAGCGACTGTCGCACCACACTGCTGGTTCGCAGCACGCGGAAAGTCCGCACCACCGAGGCGGGCCAGCAGTTCTATCACCGCTGTGCCTTGATCCTCAAAGAGGCTGAAGAGGCTTTCGAAGAATTGTCCGAAGCGGCCAGCGAGCCGACGGGCACCTTACGCCTGACCGCCCCTTTCGATTACGGTATCGGAGTCGTGGTACCGGCCATCACCGCATTCTCGCAGCGATATCCGCAGTGCAAGGTCGAGGCACACTTCAGCGACCAGACCCTGGATCTGGGCGCCAACGATCTGGACCTTTCCATTCGCGTTGGCTGGATTACCGAGCAACATCTGCAGGCCCGGCGAATCGGCGAGTTTGCGCAACGGTTGGTGGCCGGCCCTCAGTGGCAAGCGCGAGTGGACAAACTGCAAGCCCCAACGGAGCTGGCCGAGTTGCCAATCGTGGCGAACCTGGCGTTGCGAGAACCGACCCGTTGGCTATTTGCCAAGGGGGCCTCGCAGCGCGAAACAGTGGAGATGAAAGCCAGCCTGTCGCTCAACGCCACCTTGGCAGTGCGCGAAGCCACGCTGCTCGGGGCCGGGCTATCGGTCCTTCCGGACTATGTGGCGGAACCTGACCTGCAAGCAGGCCGGCTGATCGAAGTGCTGCCGCAATGGTCGCTGCCCCGAGGCGAGATTCATGCGGTCTTTCCAACGGCCCGCTTTCGCCCGGTCAAGGTGCGTGCATTCATCGAGCTTCTGGCAAGCCGCCTGGCTTAGGGTCTGTACGGAGTGTGTCTGTGTGAAGGCCAGACAAGGCAAAACGGGGGGAGGAAGCGCAGTGTACTGGAGTACATGAGCATTGCGAGCCACGTTTCAACGCAGTATGGGCAAGTGCAGATACATTTCGTACAGAGCCTAATTAGACGGCGCAGACCATCAGCTCAACGAGCAATTCACAAGCATTAAAAAACCGCAGACCTGGATCTGCGGGTTTTGAATGGTGGAGACCGAGACCGGAATCCAACCGACGTAGACGGACTTTGCTTTTAATGGCTCGAAGAGATCAAGTTTTCAAAGAGTCTGCGAAGGTGCCTTTCCAGGTTGCTCAAGGCTGGAATCGCGTGGCGCACGCGTGGCATAGCCATGTGCGGCGCCATTCTTCCAGCTTGTCGTACTGCGCAACGTTGAACTTCCAGTGGCGCACGAATCCGATCACACCGATGGTGGCGAGCGTGGCTCCGATGAAGAACCTGGTCCAATCGACACCCCAGTAAGTGTTAATCAGCTTGAGACCATCGTAGAGGATGATGATACCTACTCCGGTCATGATCACAGGACCCAACAGGCGTTTGCCCGGGGGCGGACCTACGCTAGCAGCCAAATCGGTCTGATGCCGACCAGTCGTTTCGACCGTGACTGGACCATAGCTGGAGTTGGTCTGGTGAGTTGCTTGAATGCGAGTGGTACCAGCAGCGTGAATCACGGATAGCAGCTGGACATTTTGGCCTTGGCAATGCGGGCAGCAGATGGCGTTGTTGCTCACCACGTAATCATTCCTTTGAGGGGTGAAAAGCGGCCATTCTAAGGCAATTGCATACAGCAGGGCACTCAAAAAAGGGATCACCGAGCGCGTTTACCGTCGCGTCGGCGCAATCGCCACCCTGGCTGTGGCGAGCCTGAATCAGAAATGAAAAAGCCCAGCGCGACGGCTGGGCTCTATTACGCAAGGAGGTAGAAGATCATGGAGTCCAGTAAGCAATCTTGCCGGCTGCACCAACAGCTACAAAATTGCCGTTGCCGTAGGCGACGCTCCGGATATCGGTTCCTGCGAAAGTGTTGGCTTGCTGAACCCAGCCGATCCCATCTTCGGAAACGGCTGTCTTGCCGCCGTCGCCGACAGCTACATACTTGCCATTACCGTAAGCAATGTCGCGGATGATGGTTCCACCGAAACTGGTATCTTCAACAGCAGTCCAGGTAAGCCCATCGGATGAATATGCCATCTTGCCATCCGCACCAACGATAAACATTTTCCCGTTGCAAAGCTTCATGGAAAGGATGGTGCTAGTGCCGAAGGTGCTGGTTCTGGTCGCGAATGATTGCGGATTACCCGTTGGCATCTTCACAGCGCTAAGCAGCTTCCCATTCGATCCCGCAATCAACACAAAAACGCCAATGACGTTGACGCAGTACACAGTCTCGCTAGAAGTGAAGGTCGTAGTGCGCTCCACCGTGCCTGACCAATCCTCATAACGGGAAAAGACTTTACCGTTAGACCCAACCAGTATCCAGGTCGCGATGTCGCCGTAAATTGGCTGATAATACACAATGCCTTGCAAGTCTACATACGCGCGAACAGTTGCCGTAAGGTCTGTCCAATCCCTTAGAGGGCGTGCTGTGCTGCCGTAGAGCACATTGCCGGATTGAGAAAGGGCTTGAAGCGATGTCCCAATACCGTTCCAGTACACCTCGTTGAGGACCTTTCCGCTATCAGAGGTAACGGCGCCCTTAAGCTTGGTCCACGCTGTACCAGTTGCGTCTCCAGTGACAAGCTGAGTGGTTGTGGGAAGACCGTTGCCACCAGCCGCATAAAACTTGCCTTCCGCAAAAACCACGCGCCTAAGCATGCCGGTGTTCTCCACCGGGTCTACTTGAGTCCAAAGATCTTGCAAGGTTTGAGACGCCGAGTTTGCGTTATCCATTTTAAACTCCGTTACTGAGCTGATTTAAGTTCAGGCCTCTGTATTGGGCGTATGGCGCTCATGGGCGATGGTTCGAGACTCGAGGTCTTCTGGCGAAGATCAGGGGTGACGAGGTTTCACCAACCTCAGACCTGTCGCTGATGTGGGAAATTATGCCACACGAGCACTGTATATTCAACCAGTATTTTGAAGTTTTTATTCAGTGAACTTCGGCGCATCCACCGCGTTTGAGTGGATTCGCTGGTCGACATGCTCCGGTGATGCCCGGCTTTGTGGGACGCGAAATTTCCTTCGGTGTCCCAAATTTGTCCCAAATAGGACGTCCCTGTAGTGGTCAACTCATCCCGGACACGGTTTTGAGTTTTTCTTCAGCTTTTGCCGGAGCCAGTCCATCGTTGAATTGATGGGGTCGGATCCAGTTGTAGTGGCTCATCAGATACTGGCTAATGTCTCGTTGAGCTTGCTGCCCGGTCAGGTAGCCCGTGGTCGGTATCCATTCTGATTTCAAGCTGCGAAATACTCGCTCCATCGGCGCATTATCCCAGCAGTTGCCTCGGCGGCTCATGCTCTGGCGCATGCGGTAGCGCCACAGTCTCTGGCGGAACTGACGGCTGCCATATTGCGATCCCTGGTCGGAGTGGAACAGCAGCCCTTGAGGCTTTCCGCGTTGTTCGTAAGCCACGTCCAGCGCTTTGACCACGAGGTCTGCGTCCGGTTTTTCTGATAAGGCCCAGCCCACCACTCTGCGTGCATAGAGATCCAGGACAACTGCCAGATAGTGCCATTTGCCCTGCGCCCAAACGTAAGTGATGTCGCCACACCAGACCTGATTTGGCGCTTCGACATCAAATGCTCGGTTCAAGATGTTCGGAATATCTGGCCGCTCCACTGTGGCCTTTTTGTACGCATGTGATCCTGGCTGCTTGCTGACCAACGCCAGTTCAAGCGGCTTCGCGCTTGAACTCAGGGGTAAAGGTACGACGTTGCTTGGTCATCAGACACCTCTCTGTGGCGAGCATTCTCGCCTAAATGGGTGTCCGGGGTTAGTAGACCACTACATGAGGATCACAGGCCTTGGTAGGCCGCACAATGCGCCCTCCAAGATCATCTGACGTCGCGTCCCACCGCCGTACACCACTCGAAGAGCAGCGATCGCGACCGACAGGCCAGCGGCATACAACTGGGGTTGGTGGGCCAACACCCAGACGAGCACAGCGGCCCACAGGCCAGGATCCTTCTCAGGCATTTTGGGCATCTCGGTTCCTCCCGTTTCTGGGAGCAGACATGAAAAAGCCCAGCGCGATGGCTGGGCTTTCGTAATGTGGGTTAGCAGGCGTCTCGCTGCATTCACAGCAATTCACGCTGCTATGAAAACACAACTATTCCGCGCGGAAAAGCGGCATAATGCGTTTCTGCCAAACCGAGACGGACATCGAGGGACGGTATTTAACCATTGGAGTGGCAATGAGCGAAAAAGAAGCCCAACAAGAAAACAATGTGACTGACTTCCCTTCTGGAGAAACAAGCAAGTCAAGTAGCGCAGCTCAACCTCAAGCAGCTCAAGAGCTGAATGCTGATGCGAAAGAGGAAGCATTTCAGTTAATGATGCGAGAGTACCGAGAGAAACAAAAAATTGATGAGGAGTATCAATTAAGGCGGACAGATAGACTCCGAAGATCAATGTATACCACCCTGACCATCTTCGCTGCGCTCATGATATTGTTATTTTTATCAATAAAAAACCCGTCGATCTACGGCATTGACGCAACCACGCTCACGATAGTCAATCAAGCGTTAAATGCGTTGATTTTGTTGTTCGTTCCTTTCTTGCTAGGAATGATAGGCGCGGCAGCGAGAATAATGATCGCAACGGTGAATCCCGAGCAAAAGGGCAATCTACTGATTTCCTCTGGACTGATGGCTACATTTTCTTGGATCGGCATTAAAAGCGGAGTTTTGATCTCGATCATAGCTCCTCACCTAGAAAAATCCAACATATCCACCGAGCAACTTACCGGCTCAGACCACAACTTTTATACAATGGCTCTAGTTGCTGTTCTGGTGGGTATGTTCTCAACAAACCTCTATCTGCTTGTGGCAGAGAAAGTCGAACAAATCACCCGCCAAAATAAAAACAATGGCGCAGACTAGAATCCGTCAAGGAGCGCACCTAATGCTGCCGACCGAAAGTCGGCAGCATCGTTAACTAGCAGGCCTCCTGGATTCTGCTCAAGTAGCAATCAATCCAAGCAGTACCGGCCCTAGCTAGCTCGCGGGCTTTCCCTTCGCTAATTCCATAATGCTTACCTACCCGGGCCATGGGCCACTTCGCGCCATAATAGAGCCAAATAATATCGCCCATCTGCTGATCTCGCTTACAGAGCCTAGCCAAAGCTGCGTCTACAGCACCTGCAAGTTCGTCAGTAATGCTATAGGGCTTGGTGACAGCAGGCATTACATCTCGCATTACTGCCAACATCGGGCGCCGCGATGAACGACGCCAGCCTTTTATGCGGAGGCCCCATCGGAGCTGAAGGACGCGATGGATCTAGCCTATTTGACGGGCCAGCGGCCGTCGGACGTGCTGTCCATGCGGAAGGATGACATGCAAGGGGGGTATTTGCTGGTAAGCCAAGGCAAAACCGGCAAGCGACTGCGGATCGTGCTTGAAACGGACGAGGTGAAGAACAGCCTGGGCCTGCTGCTCGACCGGATCATGCGAAGCACAAGCCGGCACCTCTCGCCGTTCTTCATCCTGAACGAGCACGGGAAGCGCATGAGCTGGGGGATGCTTCGCAACCGATGGGCCGAAGCAAGAGAGGCAGCCAGAGTGAACGCTGAACTGGAGAAGAAGCCCGACCTGGCCAACCGGATAGCGCAGTTCCAGTTCAGGGGCATCCGACCAAAGGCGGCGTCGGAGATCAACGATCTGAGCGATGCAAGTGTGCTGTTGGGCCACTCGAAAGAGGGAATCACCGAGCGCGTTTATCGTCGAGTCGGAGCGATCGCCAAGCCTTCAAAAGGCTGAAGTTTCGGAACTCCATGCCTTTTGTTTCGGAACTCTTGGCGATTCTTGCGCACAAAGAAAAACCCCGCAGACCTTAATCTGCGGGGTTTCGAATGGTGGAGGCCGAGGTCGGAATCGAACCGGCGTAGACGGATTTGCAATCCGGAGCATAACCACTTTGCTACTCGGCCTCAAAGTCGGAGTCAGCTTTCGCTATCTCCTTGAAACCGCTGGGCTTTTTCAAGTCAGCTGCGTTTCGATGGAGGCCATTATGTCGGCATTCGATGGACCTTGCAACCCCCTTGAAGAAAAAAATCTTCAAGGGGTTCAAGGTGTTAGCGCAGACGCCCGAGTTTGCTCCACAAGCCAACCAGGGTGTTCTCCACTGCCCCGCTGGCAGCCACGCCGATGCGCTCCTGCAGGCTCTTGCGCTCTGCGAAGCGCAGGTGGAACACGTTGGCCTCACGGGCGCTGCGGCTCAGGTATTCGTCGCTGGTGCCCAGCTCGTCGACCAGCTGGCGATTGAGCGCGGCGATGCCGAGCCAGACCTCGCCGGTCGCCACTTCGTCTATATGAAGCTGCGGGCGGTAGCGGGCGACGAAATCCTTGAACAGCTGGTGGGTGATGTCCAGGTCTTCCTGGAATTTCTCCCGGCCCTTGTCGGTGTTCTCGCCGAACACGGTCAGGGTGCGCTTGTATTCGCCAGCGGTCAGCACTTCGAAATCGATGTCATGCTTCTTCAACAGACGATTGAGGTTGGGCATCTGCGCCACCACGCCAATCGAACCGAGCACGGCAAACGGCGCGCTGACGATTTTCTCGCCAATGCACGCCATCATGTAACCGCCGCTGGCGGCGACCTTGTCGATACAGATGGTCAGCGGGATGCCGGCCTCACGGATGCGCGCGAGCTGCGAGGCCGCCAAGCCATAGCTGTGCACCATGCCACCGCCGCTCTCCAGGCGCAGCACCACCTCGTCACGCGGGGTGGCCAGGGTCAGCAGCGCGGTGATCTCGTTGCGCAGGCTCTCGGTGGCCGAGGCCTTGATGTCGCCGTCGAAATCGAGGACGAACACCCGGCGCTTGTCCTCAGGCTTTTTCTTCTGCTGTTTTTCCGTCTTGGCCTGCTGCTTGCGCACAGCCTTGAGCTGGGCCTTGTCGAGCAGGCCCGACTCCAGGCGCTCGCGCAGCTCCTTGTAGAACTCGTTGAGGCGGGTGACCTGCAGTTGCCCGCCCGGCTTGCGCCGCCCTTTGCCACGCAGGCCGGCGATGGCCGACAGCACCACCAGGATGGCGATCACCAGGGTGGCGGTTTTGGCGAGAAAGCTTGCGTATTCGGCAAGAAACTCCACATTGACTCCTTGATAAACCAGCGCCGCAAGGGCGCGAACTGGATGCAAGCATACCGGGGCGCCAGAGCCGCTGCCAGCGGGTGAAAATGCTGGCAACACAGTTCAAACGACCTTTTCAAACGCTTGTATGTTTTTTCGTTGACAGCCCGCCTGGGGCAACCTAACCTCGCAGCAACCTCCAACCGGGCCGGACTTCAACGTGGGCAATCTCTACCTGATCCGACATGGCCAAGCCTCCTTTGGTGCCGCCGACTACGACGTGCTGTCGCCCGTGGGCGAACGTCAGAGCCAGGCGCTGGGTGAACACCTCGCCCAACTGGGCCTGCGCCTGGACCGCTGTGTGGCCGGTACCTTGCGTCGCCAGCAGGACACCGCCCGCCTGGCCCTGGACGCACTGCATGCCCATGGCAACCCGGTGCCGGCCATTGAGACCGACGCGGCCTTCAACGAGTTCGACGCCGATGGCGTGATCCGCACCCTGCTCCCGCGCCTGCTGCCTGAAGAGCCTGAAGCCCTGCATGTACTGCGCAACGGTGCCCAGCACCGCAGCGAGTTCCAGCGCCTGTTCGCCCTGATGGTGCAGCGCTGGCACGACGGCGACCACGATCACGACGACCGCCTGGAAACCTGGCAGTCTTTCACCGGCCGGGTCGGCGACGGCCTGGAGCGCCTGCTCGACAGCGCCGCCAGCGGCGACAACATCGCCCTGTTCACCTCCGGCGGCACCATCGCCGCCCTGCTCCACCTGGTAAGCGGAATCACGCCGGCTCAGGCATTCACCCTGAACTGGCAGATTATCAACACGTCGCTCAGCCACCTGAAGTTCCGTGGCCGCGACGTCACCCTGGCTTCCTTCAACAGCCAAGCCCATGTGCGGCTGTTGCGGTTGCCGGAGCTCGTCACCTACCGATGAGCCCGGTCTGTTGTGTCCTTGCGGACGCGAATATCACTTAACAAGGAATACACCATGAGCGATGTAGCTAAAGCCGTCGAGGCGATGAAGGCAAAATTCAACCCTGCAGCTGCCGCCGGCCTGGACCTGGTGTTCGGCTTCAACATCACCGACGAAGACAAGCACTACGCCCTGCTGGTCAAGGACGGCACCTGCGAGATCCAGGAAGGCGAGAACGCCGACGCCAACTGCACCCTGGTAATGGACAGCGAAACCCTCAAGGGCATCGTCAGCGGTGACACCGACGGCATGCAGGCCTTCATGGGCGGCAAGCTGCGCGTCGAAGGCGACATGATGCTGTCGATGAAGCTCAGCGAGCTGTTCCCGGCCTGATTGGCGCGGTAGATCGCCAATGAAAAAGACCGAAGCCTGATGCGCTTCGGTTTTTTTTCGCCCGCGCAAAGCCGGTCCATCAGGGCCATTGATCGGCCGGCAACACCCAGGCCAATAAGCGTCTGGCACGCTTGTACCAGCTTCGACAGGAAATTAGATTAGCCAATAGTCCTTGCTATCGATCATAAGGAAATCGCATGACGCTCACCGACCAGTCCACCCAGGTACGCCCCGGCGAAGAACTCGACGCGGCCGTCATCGATCCTTACCTCAAGGGTCATATACCTGGCCTGCAGGGCAGCCCGACCATCAGCCAGTTTCCAGGTGGCGCCTCGAACCTGACCTACCTGCTGGCCTACCCAGGCAAGGAATTCGTCCTGCGCCGCCCGCCCTTCGGCCACAAGGCCAAGTCGGCCCACGACATGGGTCGCGAGTTCCGTATCCTCAACCAGCTCAATGCCGGTTTCCCCTATTGCCCCAAGGCCTACGTGCACTGCACCGATGAAGCGCTGATCGGCGGCGAGTTCTACGTGATGGAGCGGGTCAACGGCATCATCCTGCGCTCGGACATCCCCGCCGAACTCGACCTGGACGCCGGTCGCACCGAGGCGCTGTGCAAAAGCTTCATCGATCGCCTGGTCGAGCTGCACCAGGTGGACTACCAGGCATGCGGCCTGGCCGACCTGGGCAAACCGGAAGGTTATGTGCAGCGCCAGATCGAAGGCTGGGCCAGCCGCTATGAAAAAGCCCTGACCCCCGACGCACCGCGCTGGGAGCAGGTGATCGCCTGGCTGCGCGAGAAGATGCCCGCCGACCACCCGCGCCCGGGCATTGTGCATAACGACTACCGCTTCGACAATGTCATCCTCGACAGCACCAACCCGATGCGCATCATCGGCGTGCTGGACTGGGAAATGGCCACCATCGGCGATCCGCTGATGGACCTGGGCAACAGCCTGGCCTACTGGATCGAGGCCGGTGACCCTGCCCCAGTACAATTGATGCGTCGCCAGCCGAGCAATGCGCCGGGCATGCTGACCCGCCAGCAGTTTGTCGACTACTACGCCGAGCGCGCCGGCATTCGCATCGACAATTTCGACTTCTATTACTGCTACGGCCTGTTCCGCCTGGCCGGCATCGTCCAGCAGATCTACTACCGCTTCTTCCACGGCCAGACCCAGGACAAACGCTTCGCCCAGTTCATCCACATGAACAAGCTGCTGGAGCACATGAGCCTGCAACTGATCGGCAAATCCAGCCTGTAACCCGGCCCACAACAAGGAATACCCGAATGTCCAAGACCCACCTGTTCGACCTCGACGGCAAGATCGCCTTCGTTTCCGGTGCCAGCCGTGGCATCGGTGAAGCCATCGCCCACCTGCTGGCCCAGCAGGGCGCCCATGTGATCGTCTCCAGCCGCAAGCTCGACGGCTGCCAGCAGGTGGCCGAGGCGATCGTAGCCGCTGGCGGCAAGGCCACCGCGGTGGCCTGCCATATCGGCGAGATGGAGCAGATCCAGCAGGTGTTCGCCGGCATCCGCGAACAGTTCGGGCGCCTCGACATCCTGGTCAACAACGCCGCCACCAACCCGCAGTTCTGCAACGTGCTGGATACCGACCTGGGTGCTTTCCAGAAGACCGTCGACGTCAATATCCGCGGTTACTTCTTCATGTCGGTGGAAGCCGGCAAGCTGATGCGCGAGCACGGCGGTGGCAGCATCATCAACGTGGCCTCGATCAACGGGGTGTCACCGGGGCTGTTCCAGGGCATCTACTCGGTGACCAAGGCGGCCGTGATCAACATGACCAAGGTCTTTGCCAAGGAGTGCGCGCAGTTCGGCATCCGCTGCAACGCCCTGCTGCCAGGGCTGACCGACACCAAGTTCGCCTCGGCGCTGGTGAAGAACGACAGTATCCGCAATGCCGCGCTGCAGCAGATCCCGCTCAAGCGCGTGGCCGACCCGAGCGAGATGGCCGGGGCGGTGCTGTACCTGGCCAGTGACGCCTCCAGCTATACCACCGGCACCGCGCTCAATGTGGACGGTGGGTTCCTGTCCTGACGGTGCCCCAGGCCTGACTGGCTTGTGGGAGCGGACTTGCTCCCACAAAGCCCGCTGTCTAGACCTTTATCGCCTGCAACGTGTAGCTCAGCGGTAGCCGCCATGGCGCCTCGATCAGGCGCCACTCGCCGTCATCACCCAACGCCATCTGCCCAGGCAAGGCCTCCCAGGGAATGCTCTGGTGCTCCTCCAGGGCGGTGATGCGCAGGCCGTTGCGCAACAGCGCGGTGATCACCTCGCCGAGGCCATGGTTCCACTCATGGGTTTCGGTCTGCGTCAGGGCCTGCTCGGTGTCGACGTAGGTCTGGTCGCTGATCCACACGGTCGGCGCCTCGCGCTCGAAGTACGGATACTCCAGCTGCAAACGGTCCTCATGGTCTTCGTTGACCGCCATCAGCATCGGGTGGCCATCACGCAGGAACAGGCGTCCGCCCGGCTTGAGCAATGCAGCCACTGCCTGCGCCCAGCGCTCGATACTCGGCAGCCAGCACAACGCGCCGATGCCGGTGTAGACCAGATCGAAACTACCGGCAGGCAGCACTTGTGCCGCCTGGTAGACATCCGCTTCGACATAGGCGATCCCAGCGCCGCAACGTTCGGCCAGGTCACGCGCCTGGGCCAGCGAGGCGGCAGAGAAGTCCAGGCCACAGACCTCCGCCCCCAGGCGCGCCAGCGACAAGGTGTCGGTACCAATATGGCATTGCAGGTGCACCGCGCGCAGGCCATGGATATCGCCCAGGCGCGGCAGGTCGAAACGCACCACCTCGGACAGATGGCCGGGTTCGGCGACAAAGCGTTCGACCTCGTAGTCCTTCGAGGCAGCGTGCAGTGGCGCCCGTTCATTCCAACTGGCGCGGTTGAGTTCCAGTGATCGGCTCATCGGTGCATCCCTGTCCTGAATGGGTCAGGCGCTACGTTAACCGGCGCCATCGAGCGCGGCAACCGCGCTGTCAACCTGAAGTTGACAGCTCAGGTATACTGACCGCCTCGTCCACGCCCAAGGATCCAGCACCCATGACGGAAAACAGCTTCGCCTTTCGCCTCAAGGAACTGCTCGAACACCACAAGCTGACCCTGCAGGCAGTGGGCACGGCCTTGGGGATCTCGCGCACGGCGGTGCACAAGTGGACCCGCGGTGGCGAGATCGACTACGCCAACCTGCGCAAGCTGGCCGACCTGCTCAAGGTCAACTGGATCTGGCTGCGCTATGGCGAAGAGGCCCTGCACAGCGTGCAGCAGGCCGAGGTGGTCGAGCTGCCGATGACCGACGTGCGCCGCCGCTACACCGCCGAGATCATGGAGAGCGAGACGCGCATGAAGCTGGCCCAGGAGGGTGCGCGCATCGTCACCTGGGAATGGAACCTGGTCACCGACGAAGTGACCTACTCGCCCAACGTCGAGGCGGTGTATGGCTGGCCACTACGGCGCAACGAGGACTTCTGGGAACACATCCACCCCGAGGACGCCAGCCACATGCAGGGCATGTATGCCCAGGCCGTGGCCGACGGCACCGGCTGCGAGTGCGATTTTCGCATCACCCGCCCCGACGGCGACCAACGCTGGATCGCCTCGCGCGCCACGGTACTCAGCGACAGTGCCGGGCGCCCGGTGAAGATGCTCGGCATCAGCATGGACAACACCGAGCGCAAGGTGGCCGAAGAGGAATTGCGCCAGAGCGAGGCGCGCTTTCGCACCATCTTCGAACTGGCCTGGGGCGCGCTGGCCTACATCGACCCGGATGGCAGCTGGCAGCGGGTCAACGGCAGCCTTTGCGAACTGCTGGGTTACCGTGAGGACGAGCTGTACGGCACGACGTTCCAGCAGCTCACCCACCCCGACGACCTGCCGGACAACCTGGCGCTGCTGCGGCGCATGCTGGCCGGCGAGATTGAACGATACGAAGTGCAGAAGCGTGTGCGCCACAAGGACGGGCACTACCTCTGGGTGCGGGCACGCACCTCGCTGGAGCGCCGCGCCGACGGGCAACCGGAACATCTGATCAGCGTGTTCGAGGACATCGGCGCCGAACGCGAGGCAAGCCCGCGTTCTATCTGATACCTGCCCAGCGCCGAGCCTGGCAGGTGCGGGTGAAGGTCAGCGCTTGACGCCGTGCTGGATGACAATCGAGTCGGTGCCCAGCTTGGCCATCACCTCGGCCTTGCGCGCATCGGCCTCGACCTTGGCCGGGAACGGCCCCATCAGCACCACCGGCTTGCCGTCGCGGTACTCGACCCAGGACGGGATGCCCTTTTCGATCAGGCGTGCGGTCATGTCGGTCAGGGCGCCCATGTTCGGCCCCTGGATCACTTCCACGTCCCAACCTTCCGGCGCCGGCTGGTCGGCCAGCGCCTCGGCGCGGCGCTGCAGGTCGGCGCCACCGCAGACTTCGCGGATACGCAGGTTGTTGCCGGTCTCGTCGATGAGGATCTCGTACTGACCGTCGTGCTTGATCGCCACGTAGCTGCGATAAGCCTCGTACTGACCGGCGTCATCCTTGCCACGCACCTGGCCGCAGATGGAGCCCTGGGTGTCGAAGCGCACGTTGGCGAACTTGGCCGTCTTGGGGTTGTTCAGGTGTTCGGCCACCTGCTTGTGCACGCCTTCGACCTCGTTGTTACAGCCCGCCAGGGCCAACACCGCCATTACCACCGCCAGTTTGCGCACGCCTGTACCTCCAGATTCGAAGGGGCGGATTCTAGCATGAGCGAACCGCTCGGCCGCAGGGATGAGGCGAAGGTGGAAAGTTGCAGCGTGTGTCAGCGCCCATGGAACGGCGGAAAGCAAAAAGGGCGATCCTTTCGGATCGCCCTCTTCTGATTTGGTAGGCACAATTGGACTCGAACCAACGACCCCCACCATGTCAAGGTGGTGCTCTAACCAACTGAGCTATGTGCCTGTCGTGTGGTGCGCATATTAGTGATCGACTGCGCACCTGTAAAGCGTTTTTTTCAAAAAAATCAAAAACTTTGCGAAATTCATCCGAGCCGCCCCGGCGACCTGCGGGCAAGGCTTTTACCGGCCGATCTCGCATGCGGCTCGCCCGCTGGAAGCGACCAAAAGCAAAAAGGGCGATCCTTGCGGATCGCCCTCTTCTGATTTGGTAGGCACAATTGGACTCGAACCAACGACCCCCACCATGTCAAGGTGGTGCTCTAACCAACTGAGCTATGTGCCTGTCGTGTGGGGCGCATTCTACGCGATCCAGATACCCTGTCAACTGTTTTTTTCACGCTAAGCTACTGAATCTTAAACTATTTATAGAAAGGCCGAGGTTCAGGGGGGCGTAAAGGATTTTCACCGGACGACTAGCGGGTGTTTATTATTATTGATAGCATCGGTACATTCGTTAAAAATATAAAACACGAGGTTCCTCGAGCATGGCAAACACCCCCTACCCCCAGTCCTACTACGCCGCCTCGGCCAACCCGGTGCCGCCACGTCCGGCGCTGCAGGGTGAGGTGGAAACCGATGTGTGCATCATCGGTGCCGGCTACACCGGCCTGTCCAGCGCCCTGTTCCTGCTGGAGAACGGCTTCAAGGTGAGCATCGTCGAGGCCGCCAAGGTCGGTTTCGGCGCCTCGGGCCGCAACGGTGGCCAGATCGTCAACAGCTATAGCCGCGACATCGATGTCATCGAGCGCACCGTCGGCCCCAAGCAGGCGCAACTGCTCGGCCAGATGGCCTTCGAGGGCGGGCGCATCATCCGTGAGCGCGTGGCCAAGTACGACATCCAGTGCGACCTGAAGGACGGCGGCGTATTTGCAGCGCTGACCAGCAAGCAGATGGGCCACCTGGAATCGCAAAAACGCCTGTGGGAACGCTTCGGCCACAACCAGCTGGAGCTGATGGACCAGAAGCGCATCCGTGAAGTAGTGGCCTGCGACAGCTATATAGGCGGCATGCTCGACATGAGCGGCGGCCATATCCACCCGCTGAACCTGGCCCTGGGCGAAGCCGCCGCGGTCGAGTCGCTGGGTGGCATCATCTATGAGCAGACCCCGGCCGTGCGCATCGAGCGTGGCGCCAACCCGGTAGTGCATACCCCGCAGGGCAAGGTGCGCGCCAAGTTCATCATCGTCGCCGGCAACGCCTACCTGGGCAACCTGGTACCGGAGCTGGCTGCCAAGTCGATGCCCTGCGGCACCCAGGTGATCACCACCGAGCCGCTGGGCGAGGAACTGGCCCGCACCCTGCTGCCGCAGGACTACTGCGTCGAGGACTGCAACTACCTGCTCGACTACTATCGCCTGACCAGCGACAAGCGCCTGATCTTCGGCGGTGGCGTGGTATACGGTGCGCGTGACCCGGCGAACATCGAGGCGATCATCCGCCCGAAGATGCTCAAGGCCTTCCCGCAGCTCAAGGACGTCAAGATCGACTACGCCTGGACCGGCAACTTCCTGCTGACCCTGTCGCGCCTGCCGCAGGTCGGCCGCATCGGCGACAACATCTACTACTCGCAGGGTTGCTCGGGCCACGGCGTCACCTACACCCACCTGGCGGGCAAGGTGCTGGCCGAAGCCCTGCGCGGCCAGGCCGAGCGCTTCGACGCGTTCGCCGGCCTGCCGCACTACCCGTTCCCGGGCGGCCAGATGCTGCGTGTGCCGTTCAGCGCCATCGGTGCCTGGTACTACAGCCTGCGCGATCGCCTGGGCTTCTGATGTGAAGCCATCGCGGGGCAAGCCCGCTCCCACAAGGCCAATCTTGTGGGAGCGGGCTTGCCCCGCGATCATTTCAGCCTCACCGTCCCAGGCTGGTGACAGCCTGCTTCGCCGCGATCTCCTGCCCCGAACGGGCCAGTTCATCCGCCGCCTGCAGCCAGCGCTGGCGATCCACCTGGGCCGGCAATTGCCGTGGCGATTGCACCAGCACCGCCCAACGCCCTTCCTTGCTCCACGCCGACTCGAAATCATCGAAAGCCATCAACTGGCGCCGATGCATGCCCGAGCGCAGCAATACCCGCTGCTTGTAGCGGTCATAGCCAATCAGCACCGCATAGCGCGGCTCGCTCCACCACGCCGAACCTTCCTGATAACGCAGCAACACCGGGTAGCCGGCCGCCACCTGGGCGAGCAAGGCATCCAGGTGTTTGTCCAGCGGGTAGACGACCCGGCCGTATTCACGGGCAACCCGAGGGATGCCGGTTTCCAGGGACTCGGCGGCGGCAGGCAGGCCCAACGACTTGTCGAGCAGGCCCGGCGTGATCGGCGCGCCCTGCTGCGACAACACGGCGGCCAGGGCCATCGAGCCACTGTGGTTGGCGTTGCCGCCGTAGAAGGGAACGCTGCTGATCTCGACCCGCTGCGGCAGGCCCTTGAGCGCGGCCGGTGGCGCGCTGGCGCAACCCGACAACGTGGCCGCCACCAGGCAGGCGGCCAACAGGCGACGTGGGCCCAGGGCCCGGGACGTGATGAGTTTTTGCAACATGGACACTCGCATGATCCAGCGCCAGGCAGGCGGTGCCCGGCCATGAGTGCCGATCATAGGGCGCGGGCGGCTTCGGGTATAGCCCGATGCGGGCTTGGAACGAAACGGCCCAAGTACTAGACCTTCGGTCAATGGAACGTCATAGGGGAGAGGCTAGACTAAAGCAGTGTCTGGATGGCGGGCCTGACTCGCCAGAGAGAAGGAGGCACACATGAGCCTGACAATGGCGATTCTAATGCTGGTTGGCATGTGGCTGAGCGTCGCAGCCGCCATGCTCTGGGGTGTACTGCGCATCGTGCGCCGGCATGCACACCCACATCACCTGCCCCCTCAAGCCCTGGTCAAACCACAACCTGTGCGCCGTGCGCGTCGGCATGCCGGGGCGCATTGAGCTGAAGCGTTCCTGAAACGCATCGCGGGGCCATCCCGCCGCCACAAGCTACATGTCTTGTGGCGGCGGGATGGCCCCGCGATGGTTCACGCCAGGTCAGCCCTCGGTCGCCTCACGTTTCAAGCGCGCCCGGCGAGCCATGATGTTGAGGATCTCGATCGCGGTCGAGAACGCCATGGCAGCGTATACGTAGCCTTTCGGCACATGGGCACCGAAGCCTTCGGCGATCAGGGTCATACCGATCATGATCAGGAAGCCCAGGGCCAGCATCACCACGGTCGGGTTGTCGTTGATGAACTTGGCCAGCGGGTCGGCGGCCACCAGCATCACGATCACGGCACTGATCACGGCGATGATCATGATCGGCAGGTGCTCGGTCATGCCCACGGCGGTGATGATGCTGTCGATCGAGAAGACGATGTCCAGCAGCAGGATCTGGAAGATCGCCGCAGTGAAGCCGATGGTCACGACGTTGCCGGCCTTGGACTCTTCCTTGGCGCCATGTGGGTCGACGCTTTCATGGATCTCCTTGGTCGCCTTCCACAGCAGGAACAGGCCACCGGCAATGAGGATCATGTCCTTCCACGAGAACGTGTGGCCGAACACCTCGACCACAGGCTCGGTCAGCTGGACGATCCAGGCCACGGTGCTGAGCAGCGCCAGGCGCATGACCAGGGCCATGCTGATACCGATGCGCCGCGCCTTGGAACGATAGGCCTCGGGCAGCTTGTTGGTGAGGATGGAGATGAAGATCAGGTTGTCGATGCCGAGCACGACCTCCATGGCCACCAGGGTGGCGAGGGCTACCCAGGCGGTGGGGCTTGCGGCGAGTTCCAGCAAATATTCCATTGGTCAGTCCTGCTCTCAGATGTCCTGGGTGTCTTTCTTGTCGTCTTCGGCCTTGGCTTTCTCGCCATCGCTGCCGATGGCGTCGCTCAAGGCCTGCTGGGCGGCGTCATTGGTCTTGTCGATGGCCTGCTTGGCCGTTTCAGCGGCCTGGTCAAGCATCTGCTGGGCGGATTTCTCGGCCTGGTCGCAGCCAGACATGGCGAACAGGGCCAGGGCCAGCACCAGCGGTGTGCCAATGGATTTGAGTTGTAGCATGAAGTCCTCGCTTGTCGAATGCCGGGCGGCGCTTCATGCGCCTGATGGGGTGGCATTCTAGTGGGGCTGAAACATCCGGAAAATTCGTATTTTCAGCGTGTATACTTCGGTTTTTCCGAATCGAGGCGAACATGCTCAACTATCGCCAGCTCCACTATTTCTGGGCGGTGGCCAAGACCGGCAGCATCGCCCGCGCCAGCGAACAGCTCAACCTCACTCCGCAGACCATCAGCGGCCAGATCAGCCTGTTCGAGCAGACCTGGAACCTGGAGCTGTTCCAGCGCGTCGGGCGCCAGCTGGAACTGACCGAGACCGGGCGCCAGGCCTTGGCCTACGCCGAGCAGATGTTTCAGATCGGCGGCGAACTGGAGGCCATGCTGCGCGCCGGGCCGCAGGAGCAGATCCTGTTCCGCGTGGGCGTGGCCGACGTGGTGCCCAAGTCTATCGTCTACCGCCTGCTGGCACCGACCATGGAGCTGGAGGAGGTAATGCGCATCAATTGCCGCGAGGACAAACTCGAACGCCTGCTGGCGGACCTGGCGATCCAGCGTCTGGACCTGGTGATTTCCGACAGCCCCATGCCCAGCCACCTGGACATCAAGGGCTACAGCCAGAAGCTCGGCGAATGCGGCCTGAGCTTCTTCGCCACCCCTGCGCTGGCCGAGCGCCTGAAGCTGCCCTTCCCCGCCTGCCTGGACGACGCGCCGCTGTTGATCCCAGGCCAGGAAACCGTGCTGCGCAGCCGCCTGCTGCGCTGGCTGGCCGAGCAGCAGGTGCAACCGCGGATCGTCGGCGAATTCGACGACAGCGCGCTGATGCAGGCCTTCGGCCAGTCGGGCAGCGGCATCTTCGTCGCCCCCAGCGTGATCGCCGAAGAGGTCTGCCGCCAGTACGGCGTGCGCCTGATCGGCCAGACCGAGGCGGTGAACGAATCGTTCTATGCCATTTCGGTGGAGCGCAAGGTCAAGCACCCGGGGATCCTGGCGATCACCGAGGGCGCGCGGCGCGAGCTGTTTCACTGGTAGGCCCGCGCCTACAGGAGCCAGCGCGGTCTGTGGTAAAGTCGCGCGCTTTCACGTAACTGGATTGCGCTGCACATGACCCCCATCCTCCGCCTCATCAACCGCACCGGCCTGGTGACGCAGATCTGCATCGGCCTGGTGGCCGGCATCGCCCTGGCCCTGCTCGCCCCCGACGTGGCCCGCGACCTGGGGTTCCTCGGCAAGGTCTTCGTCAGCGCCCTGAAGGCCGTGGCGCCGATCCTGGTGTTCATTTTGGTGATGGCCTCGATCGCCAACCACCGCCATGGCCAGGAAACCCACATCCGCCCGATCCTCTGGCTGTACCTGCTGGGCACCTTCGCCGCCGCGGTGGTGGCCGTGGTGGCCAGCATGCTGTTTCCCTCGAACCTGGTGCTGAGCACCGGCGAGGCCACGCTGAGCGCCCCCGGCGGCATCACCGAGGTGATGCAGAACCTGTTGCTCAGCGCCGTGGACAACCCGGTCAACGCATTGCTCAATGCCAACTTCATCGGCGTGCTGACCTGGGCCATCGGCCTGGGCGTGGCCCTGCGCCATGCCGGTGACACCACCCGCACCGTGGTCGAGGACCTGTCCAACGGCGTGACCCTGATCGTGCGCATGGTGATCCGCTTCGCCCCGCTGGGCATCTTCGGCCTGGTCAGCGCCACCCTGGCGCAGTCGGGGCTGGATGCACTGCTCGGCTACCTGCACCTGCTGGCCGTGCTGATGGGCTGCATGCTGTTCGTGGCCCTGGTGATGAACCCGTTGATCGTTTACTGGAAAATCCGCCGCAATCCCTACCCGCTGACCCTGCTGTGCCTGCGCGAGAGCGGCATTACCGCGTTCTTCACCCGCAGCTCGGCGGCCAACATCCCGGTCAACCTGGCGCTGTCGGAGAAGCTTGGCCTGCACGAGGACACCTATTCGGTGTCGATCCCGCTGGGCGCGACCATCAACATGGCGGGCGCTGCAATCACCATCACCGTGCTGACCCTGGCCGCCGTGCACACCCTGGACATCCCGGTCGACCTGCCGACCGCGGTGCTGCTCAGCGTGGTGGCGGCGGTCTGCGCCTGCGGCGCCTCGGGCGTGGCCGGTGGCTCGCTGCTGCTGATCCCGCTGGCCTGCAGCCTGTTCGGCATCCCCAGCGAGATCGCCATGCAGGTAGTGGCGGTCGGCTTCATCATCGGCGTGCTGCAGGATTCGGCCGAGACCGCGCTGAACTCCTCGACCGACGTGCTGTTCACCGCCGCGGCCTGCCAGGCCATGGAGCGGCCCAGCACCTGAAGCCCCAGCCGTGCCAGCTCCCACGCCTCAGGGGAGCTGGCTTGGCCGGCGACGCCAGCAGTGATTGCTTAAGCCTGGCGCTTTACCTAGGCTAGTGGCCTTTTCCTCGCAATGAGACAGGGCCATGTCAGAACACGAAAGCACCCGCGAAGGCCGTTTCAACAGCATCGAGATCCGCGTGCTCGGTTCACTGATCGAGAAACAGGCCACCAGCCCGGAAACCTACCCCCTGACCCTCAATGCCCTGGTCCTGGCCTGCAACCAGAAGACCAGCCGTGAACCGGTGATGAACCTCTCCCCCGGCCAGGTCGGCCAGGCCCTGCGTGCCCTGGAGAACCAGGAGATGGCCCGCCTGCAGATGGGCAGCCGCGCCGACCGTTGGGAACAGCGAGTGGACAAGGGCCTGGAGCTGGTGCCGGCGCAGCTGGTGCTGATGGGTTTGATGTTCCTGCGCGGCCCACAGACCCTCAGCGAACTGCTGACGCGCAGCAACCGCCTGCATGAGTTCGAGGATGTCGATCAGGTCCAGCACCAGCTCGAGCGCCTGGTCTCGCGTGGCCTGGCCTTGCACCTGCCGCGCCAGGCCGGCCAGCGCGAAGACCGCTACACCCACGCCCTGGGCGACCCGGCCGAGATCGAGGCGATTCTCGCCGCCCGCCAGCAGGAAGGCGGCACGCGCGCCAGCGCGGCGGACGAACGCATCGAGGCGCTGGAAGCACGGGTCGCAGCGCTGGAGGCGCGCCTGGCCCAGCTCGAAGGTTGACTCAGGGCTTTTCGGCGTCGGGGAAGTTACGGCAACTCTTGCGTTCGGCCAGCTCCCGCTCACTGGGGCGCTGGTCGACGAACACAGTGCGGCCGTCGGCATAGATTTCCAGGTAGCCCCAATGCAGGTCCTGCTCGGTCTGCCCGGGCTTGGGCGGAACGAGCCACCAGGGTTCGCGGCTGATCAGGGTCATGGCGGGCTCCAGCGAATGTCTGGGGTAACTATAGAAGACCGGCGGGCCAGTCGAACCAGGCGGGGATTGTTCCGCAAAGAGCAATTATGAAGTGCCGGGAGCACCGATTCTCCCCACCTACCGAACGGACTAATCTCGATCCTGCAAACCAAGCCCACCGACCTTGAGGATTGACCACGATGTCTCGCCCACCACTGCCCCCCTTCACCCGTGAAACCGCCATCGAGAAAGTCCGCCTTGCCGAAGACGGCTGGAACAGCCGCGACGCCGCCAAGGTGGCCCTGGCCTACACCACCGACACCCACTGGCGCAATCGCGCCGAGTTCTGCAGCAGCCGCGAAGAGGCCCAGGCCTTCCTCACCCGCAAGTGGAACCGCGAGCTTGAATACCGCCTGATCAAGGAGCTCTGGGCCTTCACCGACAACCGCATTGCCGTGCGCTACGCCTATGAGTACCGCGACGACAGCGGCCAGTGGTACCGCGCCTACGGCAACGAGAACTGGGAGTTCGCCGAGGACGGCCTGATGCGCAATCGCCACGCCAGCATCAACGAACAACCCATCAGCGAAGCCGAGCGCAAGTTCCGCTGGCCACTGGGGCGCCGTCCGGACGATCACCCGGGCCTGAGCGACTTCGGCTTCTGAAGACCGACACCGGATCAGCGGGGCCGCTCGACGGCCCCGTTTCAGGTTTGGGAAACGGACTACGCGGCCTGGGGAAACAGTGAGCCCAGCGCTGTGCCAGACTTTGCGGCGAATCCACTTCAGGACAGCCCGATGACCCTCCTTGATGCCTTTTTACAGCGTCGACGCTATGATGCCTCCCATGTGCGCAAGCGGTTTCGCATTGCGCGGAGGTGTCCAGCGATGGCAGCAAAAGCGAAGAAGGTCTCCGAACGGGACCTCGATACCCTTGAACAACAGATTCCCCTGCACGCTAGCGAGGCTACGCATTCGGCCTACCTGCGTGCCCTGCAGGCCAGCCAGCGCGGCGTGCTGTGTGTCGATGACGGTGAACTGGTGCGCGTCGGTGCCGATGGTGCCCGGACCGTGCTGGGCAAGGCCAGCCCCAGGCGCAAGGTCCGGGTCGGCGAAATGATCAGTGTACGCAGGGTCGATGACCAGACGGCCGGCGGGCGTGCCTAGGCTGCGTGTTTTTGCGGGCCCCAACGGCTCGGGCAAGAGCACCATCAAGGCCAGCCTGCCTGCGGCGCTGACACGCCTTTTCGTCAATGCCGACGAACTCGAGCAAGAGGCAAAGGACAGCGGCTTCGTCGACCTCGCCCCGTTTGGTATTCAGGCCACTCAGGCCGAATTGCTGACGTTCCATCTCGATCATCATCTGATTGCATCCCGGCAACTGGCCATGCACGCCAGGCAACTGCAACTGCTCGACAACCGGATCGACTACCGTGCAGTGCCAGTGGACTCGTACTTCGCCTCGGTGATCGCCGATTTCATTCGCCAGCGCCTGCTGGAGGCGAAGCAGAGTTTCACCTTCGAAAGCGTCATGTCGCACCCGAGCAAGATCGAATTCATGCGCCTGGCACAAACCCAGGGCTATCGCACCTACCTCTATTTCGTCTCGACCGAAAACCCGCGGATCAATATCGAGCGGGTCGCCATTCGCGTGCGCGCGGGCGGCCATCCCGTCAGGGACGATCTGGTGCGCAGCCGCTACGAGCGCTCCCTCGACCTGCTCCCGGAGGCCATCGCCGCCAGCCATCGTGCCTATGTGTTCGACAACTCCGGGCAGAGCGCGGTGTGGCTGGCGGAAATCACCGATGGCGTGCAACTGGAGTACCGCAACGAAGAGATACCCGACTGGTTTTTCGAAGCCTACGTGGATGAAGTGGAGCAGCAAGCAGAGACCTAGGGGTCTGTACGAAATGTGTCTGCGCGAAGGCCAGACAAGGCGAAACGGGGGGAGGAAGCGCAGTGTACTGGAGTACATGAGCATTCCGCGCCCCGTGTCAACGCAGTATGGGCGTGCAGATACATTTCGTAGAGAGCCTGGCGCAGCGCCGCTGACGCGACGCTGCGCCATTGCCTCAGGACGCCAGGATAAAGTCCGCCGCCGTCACGCTGGTCGCATCCCCCACCCCGACCAGGCGAATGGAGTCTGGCCCACCGAAACTCACCAGCGTATCGGCGCCCACATCGGCAATGCTGACACTGACGGCAAAGGTCGCTGCGGTAATGCTCAGCGCCGTGATATCCAGCCGGTCCTGACCGCCTGCCGGGGCGGCGTCGAAACCGAACACCTGGTCGGTGCCGAAGTCCGCCGCGAACTGGAAGATATCGTTGCCGTCGTTGGCGACCAGCGTGTCGTTGCCAGCCCCGCCACTGACGATGTCGTCACCGGCACCGCCATCGACGAAGTCATTGCCGTTGCCACCCTGCACCACATCGTTGCCGCCCCCGCCCAGCACCGTGTCGTCGCCATCGCCACCGGCCACCACATCGATGCCGACGCCACCATCGAGGTTGTCGTTGCCGGCCCCGGCCTGCAGCGTATCGTTGCCGACGCCGCCATTGAGCGTGTCGTTGCCGTCACCGCCGTCGAGGCTGTCATCGCCACCACCACCGTTGAGGCTGTCCGCGCCAAGGCCACCGATCAACTGGTCGTTGCCGGCATCGCCATTGAGCGTGTCGTTGCCCGCGTTGCCGATAAGGGTGTCGTTGCCGCCGTCGCCGGTGAGCGTGTCGTTGCCGACACCACCGGTGATGACGTTGTTCAGCCCGTTGCCGGTGCCGACGAAATTGCCGACGCCGGTGTAGGTCAGGTTCTCGACGTTGGCAGTCAGGCTGTAGCTGGCCAGCGCGGTCAGCACGGTGTCGATGCCACCACCGCCCACCTCGACCACCACATCCGAGGCTGAGTCGACAATGTAGGTGTCGTTGCCGGCACCGCCCACCATTCGGTCACCACCTGCCCCGCCATCGAGCCGGTCGTTGCCGGCAGCACCCGTGAGGGTGTTGGCCAGTGCGTTGCCGGTGCCGGTAAAGTTGCCGCTACCGGTGTAGGTGAGGTTCTCGACATTGGCGCCCAGTTGGTAGCTGAGCAGGCTGGTCTGCACCAGGTCGGTGCCGCCACCGGCCACCTCGATGACACTGTCGCCGGCATTGTCGACCACGAAGGTGTCGTTGCCGAGGCCGCCGTCCATGGCGTCCGCGCCAAGGCCACCGTTGAGGGTGTCGTTGCCGTCCTCGCCGAACAGGAAGTCACCGTCGTCGCCGCCGTTGAGGATGTCGTTGCCCGCCCCGCCGAACAGCTGGTCGACAGCGCCCAGCCCATTGAGCGTGTCATTGCCGCCCAGGCCGCGCAGCACATCGTTGCCGGCGCCGCCGGTGAGGGTGTTCGCCGCATTGGTGCCCACCAGCGTGACGCCGCTCAGCAGCCGCACCGCGGTGGTCGCCGCGGAGGTCACCGTCTCCTGGGCGCCGAAGCCGTCGGTGTAGCGCACGATCACCCGTAGTTGCTGGTTGCCCTGGGCGAAGCCCGGGGTGTAGCTCGCTGCGGTGGCGCCGGCGATGTCGACAAAGTTGCCGCCCACGCCCTGCTGCCACTGGAAGCTGAATGCGCCCAGCCCGTCGAGGTCGGCGATGCCGGCGGTCGAGGCAGTCAGCAACTGCCCCTGGTCCGGCGTGGTGTCGCTGATCAGCACCGAGCCGGTCGGCGCGTCGTTGACGTTGGCCACCGGGCCGAGAATGTCGCTGGCGGCGCGCTCGGCCACGCCAAAGGTGTCCACGTAGCCCACCTGCACCCGCACATGCTGGCCAACCTGGGGCTGGCCAAGGGTGAAGGTGCTGGCGGTGGCTCCGGCGATATCCACCCAACCCCCACCGTTGTTCATCTGCCACTGGAAGGTGAACGGCGCGCCGCCGATGCCGTCGGCGTCGACGATGGTCGCCGGGTTGGCGCTCAGCACCTGGTTCTGCACCAGCAGCCCGGCCACGGCGGGCCCACTGCTGGGCGCGCTGTTGGTCGAGGAGTCGACGATTTCCAAGGTGCCCTTGGCGTCCTGGTACACCGCCCGCACACGGATGTTGAGGCCGGCGACATCGTCCGCCACTCGATAGGTGCTGCCGGTCGCCCGCGAGGCTTCACCGGCGGCGACGACGGTGATGTCCTCATAGACGCCCGTGCCGGGGATACTCTCGACCTGCCAGTAGTAAGCCACCGGCCCGTTCAGCGCGCCGCTCGGGTTGGCCGCGCCCTGGTTGTCGGCATCGTGCACCGCCAGGTTGCTGACCCGCAGCAACTGCCCGGCCACGGGCGTGTCGTCGCGTAGACCGCTGGCATCGTCGACAATCGCCAGGTGACCGGTCGGGCCGTTGTTGACGGCGCTGCCCACGCCCGAGGCCTGGGCACCGTCGGCGAACTGCAGGCGCTCGATGCCGGTCAGGCGATCGACGCCGTCGCGTCCGACCACCGTGTCGGTGACGATCACGGTGTTGCCCTCGACGACGATGCGGTAGTCGGTGGCGATGCCGGAGAACAGCGCGGTGTCGTACTGGTCGGTACCGCTGAGGATCTCCCGCACGATCACCAGCTGTCCGGGGTTGTAGGTGCCCTTGAGCATCAGCGGCACCATCGGCTCCATGCTGTCGAACGAGGCGATTTCCGCCCCGCTGCCGTCGTTGTTGGCACGCACGCTGATGCGCACGTTCAACCACTTGTCGCCATCGAGGATGTCGTCGCCGCCACGTCCTTCGATCAGGTCGCTGCCACTGCCGCCGAGGATGATGTTGCCGCCATCGTAGAAGGTCGCGCCGGCGGGCAGCAGCCCGGCAAGGCCGTTGATCAGGCTGATGTTGGTGAGCACGCTACCGGTGGCCCCGGCAGTCGGCAGCGAGGTGGCGTCCTCGTTGTCGCCGCGCAGGAAGTCGCCATGCGCCGAGCCCGACAGGCCTTCCATGATGTCGAAGCGCACCAGCGCCGAAGCCCCCGAGCCCGGAACCGGCGGCACATCGAAGAAGCGGTCGCTGTAGTCGATGCTCACGCCTTGGGCCAGGCCCTTGAAGGTTGCCCAGTCATAGCCCGAGCCGCCGATATAGCGGTCGCCAAAGCCGAGGCTGCCGACCATGATGTCGTCGCCGCCCTCGCCGTTGAACTTGTCGTTCTCGTTGCCGCCGACGAACACGTCGTTGCCGATCACCGGGTCGTTGCCGAGGGGGTCGAAGTTGTCGCCGGGGGCGCCGTCCGAGGTGCCCTTCTCGATCCAGTCGTCGCCTTCGTTGCCCATGTCCTGCTCGTTGGCCTTGCTGCCGAGGATGAAGTCGTTGCCCTGGCCGCCGATGGCTTCGGAGGCATCCTCGCCGGTGACGATGAAGTCGTTGCCGAAGCCGCCGATGATCAGGTTGACGCCATTGCCGCCATGCAGCACATCGTTGCCGTCGCCGCCCTGGATGTTATCGTCGCCGCCCATGTCGCTGATGATGTCGTCGCCAGCGCCACCGCGCAGCTGGTCGTTGCCATAGCCCCCTTCGATACGGTCGTTGCCGCCATCGCCCCAGACCGTGTCATCGCCTTCGCTGGAGACGAGGATGTCGTCGCCCTGGGTGCCGCCCAGCACGATGTGCTGGTCACCGGCATAGCGGATGTAGTTGCTGTCGGGGCCATCGGTCAGCGGGCTGTCGCGGAACACCACCTGCTGGCCGTTTTCACCCAGTGGGTCGGCGTTGCCCAAGCCATCGTTGTACTGCTTGCCGCGGTCCAGTTCCAGGTAGAAACCAGGGTCGGAGAACACCAGCCCCGGCAGGTGGGTGGCCGAGGTGTTGGCCATGATCAGCTTGGCGAACGAGTTGCTCTCAAGCTCCGCGTTCATCGACAAGCCGGCGGTGCGCTCCAGGTAGTAGAAGCGGTCGCCATCCTGCAGTTTCTCCAGCTGGTTCTCGAACACGAAGTTGAAGGTGCTGCCGAGCATGCCGCCGAACGGCGTCTTGGCCTCGGCCAGGCCGCCGATCCACAGGTCGATGGCATCGACACCGGTCACCGTCACGCCCTTGAGGTCATCGGCGGTGCCCATCACCCCATCCTTGCCCGCCAGGGTCACGTTGGCCCAGGTACCGCTGCCGTTGAGGAAGTCCAGGCGGTCGCTCGGCGCGCCGGGGCCGCCGAGCACCAGGGCCAGCGCCGCGGCACGCTTGTCGTCCAGGGTATGGGCCGAAGTGATGCTGCCGTGGGTGCCATAGGCCGCGATGAAGTTGATCAACGATTCCGGATGCTTCAAGTGCTGCACCAGGTCGACCCAGCTGGTATAGGGTTTGAGCTGGGTGTCGCCGGTCTGCCCGAAGATGTCGCGGCGCACGGCGTTGAGCGAGGGGATGCCGACATCGCGACCCCGGGCGATGTTGATCGCCGGCAGGTCCAGTGGCAGGCCGAGCAGGTTGTTGCGTAGCGCCTCAGTGACGAACTCGTCGATCTCGTTGCCAGCCTGGCGGGTCACCCCACGTACGATGGCGCTGGTCGCCTCCTCTGGTGTCACGCCGCTGGCGGCATACGCCAACGGGTTGAGGAACGCCGCGATCAGGCCCATCTGCTGCTCGGGGTTGGCGCTGGCCGGGTCACCGACGACCTTGAAGTCGATGTCGAAACGGTCGACGGTTTCTGTCAGCATCGAGTGACCGAAGCGGTACACGGTGTGCGCGAACTCGGCGACGATCGAGGCATCGAGGTCGACGTCGTAGACCTGGGTCGGGGCGAAGAACAGGTCGACGCGCGGCTGGATGGTGCGGGCGAACTCCTCGAACACCAGGTGCTGGTACTGCATCTCGGTGCCGAACTTGGCCGCCTGGAACAACCGCTCGCCGTTCCACACCAGCGCATCGACCTCTGCCTGGCTGACGGGCAAGGCGCTGACCGGGGTCAGCAGCCACTCGTTGAGGAAGGCCAGGTCGCCCGCGTCGAGCACGGTGTCCTGGGTCTGCGCCACCAGCCGGTTGTGCTCGGCGTGGAAGATCGCATGCACGGCGGTCAGACCGATGTTCTCGTTGACCCGGCCATCGCCGGCGATGTAGTGCGCGTCCAGCAGTTCGTTGTCGTAGGCCAGGTTGGCGCCGGTATGCGGGTTGACCGGGACGGCGTTGCCGGTGGCAGCGTCGGCGTCGGGGGCCAGCACTCCACCGGTGAACACTGGCACGGCATTGTGGGCGATATCGGCAAGGAACTGGTGGCCGGTGCGCACGGCGTTGGTCAGGTCGATCGGCGCCAGCGGGTTGCCTTCGACCAGCACGTCGTCAGCAGTGCCGCCCAGGCCGTCGGCGCCCTTCATCACCACCATCGGATAGCCATGCGGCCCTTTGATGAAGTTGCCATAGGCGTCGGTGGCCAACAGCGGCACATTGTCGACGTCGGCGTCGGTCAGGCGGATGCCGAGAACATCGTTGGCCTGGGCCTTGACCACCTTCCAGGTGGCCATGCCACCGATCTCGCTGTCGTCGCCGGTACCGAACTTGCCGTCGCTACCCAGGTCGCGGTTGGTGATCAGCCGGCCGGTGGCGATAGGGCCACTGGCGGTGAGCTGGTAGCCGCGCAGGAACACCTGGTGCGAGGGGTGCGAGCTGTAGGTCTGGTTCTGGTCCACGAACGGCGTGGTGGTGTTGCTGTGCTCATGGATGTCATCGGCGGTGCCGAGGATGCCGTCCGGCCCTGGCAGGTTGGTGGCTCGGGTCAGCACCATGAAGTTGGCGGCGCCGCCTGGCACGTACAACGGATCGTCCGGCTGCAGGGGGATGAAGATGGTCCCCGAACCGCCCTTGGTGACCAGGTCCAGGCCATGGTCGAAGAACTGGCCGAAGAAGGTCATCCAGGCGTTGAACGGCGCCGACAGCCCGGCATCCGCCGAGGTGTTCTCGAACAGGAAGACATCATGGTCGTCGCTGGTGCCGAACTGGCCGTCCATGCCCGGGCTGGCGACCACCCGCACACCGTCCTTGAGCTGATCGTCATTGCCGGGGGTGCCGAAGTCCAGCACGCCGTTGGCGCCGGGGTCGTAGGCACTGGCGTAGGCCGCCGGGTTGTTCGAGGTCTGGTCGACGATCAGGTTGCTGATGGTGCGTGGCTGCGAGTCGAACACGTAGCCGCTGGTCTGCTGGTAGGACGAGCCGGGAATGGCCGGCGAACCCGGACCGAAGAACCCGGCGGGCGCGCCCTCGGCAGCGTTGAAGACGGGGTCGGTCAGGCGCGGGAAGACATGGTCGGCGGCGCCGTAGCCAGTGTGGTCGTGGCCATTGAGGTTCATCAGGTTGTTGTTCGAGCCATCGACCGCACGCAGGCCCAGGGGCGCGCGGATGTTGGGGATCAACGAGAGGATGTCCTGCCCGGCGGCGTCCGCCTCGGCGATCTTGATCTGGGCCAGGATGAAGTTGAGGTCGGAGCGGACCATGTGCAGGCCATCGCCCCCCGCACTGGCATCGACCACCCGCGTCGGAGTGGTCGGCACCACGGGAGCGCCGGCCTCGACCACGCTGGTGGGCGCGCTGAACAGCACCTCGGTGGTGCCATGGCCGTCCTGGTAGATCGCCTTGACCCGCAGCGACAGCCCGGCCAGGTCCGGCGACACCTTGAACGCGGTGCCATCGGCGCTCTGGAACGCCAGGTCGCCGGCCGGCAGCAGGATGATGTCCTGGAACACGCCGCTGCCGGGATCGGCCTCGAACTGCCAGTAGTAGGACACCGAGGCATTGGCCAGGGTGCCCAGCGGGTTGCCCGCCGTGACATTGTCGCCATCACGCACGCCAGCCATGCTCACGCTGAGGATATCGCCGACGGTGATCGCACCACCGTTGCCGTCGCTGAGGCTCGGGCTGCCGGTCGGCTGCGCGTTCAGCCCCGGCACCAGCACGCGCTGGGTATCGGCGAACTGCAGGCGCTCGATATGCAGCAGGGTATCGGTGCCGTCTCGCCCGGCCACGGTGTCGGCCACGGTCCACACATCATCTGCCAGGTCGGCGGTGCCACGGGTGTCCTGGGTCACCACATACTCAGCCTGCACCCCGGAGAAGACCGCAGTGTCGAAGGCCGAGCCGCCGGTCGAGGTGCCGGGCAGGATCTCGCGGATGGCCTTGAGCTGGCCCGGGTTGTAGGTGCGATCGAGCATGAACGGGATCATCTCGACCATGCTGTCGAAGCTGGCGATCTCGGGGCCGGTGTGGTTGACGTCGTCCGGGGCATACACCGCGATGCGCACGTTGAGCCACTTGTCGCCGTCGATCAGGTCGTCACCGCCACGGCCTTCGATCAGGTCGCTGCCATTACCGCCCAGCAGGATGTTGCCGGTGGCGAAGCCGGTAGTCGGCAGCCCGGCGTCGGCAAGGAACTGCGCCAACCCGCGGATCAGCGCAACATTGCTCAGAGCACTGCCCGTCGCACCGCCATGGTTGAGGATGGTCACCGCATCGACGTCATCGCCCTTGAGCACGTCGGCGAAGCGCGAACCGGACAGGCCCTCGACCTCGGCGAAGCGGTCGAGGATCGACGCCGGCGAGGCGCCGACCGGGTTGAACACCCCGGTGTTCTGGTTCGGCGCGTTGCCATGGGGCTGCGCCAGCGCGGCCAGGCTCAGGTCGGCGGTGACGCCGACCTGGTCGTTCTTGTAGGTGACCCAGTCGAAGCCGGACATGCCGTCCATCTTGTCCTGGGCATCGCTGCCGACGAAGATATCGTCGCCGCCCTCACCGATCATTTCATCGAAGCCGCCGCCACCGACAAAGATGTCGTTGCCCACCACTTCATCGGTGAGCAGCGGCGCGAAGTTGTCGCCCGGCGCGCCGTCCTGGGTACCCTTCTCGATCCAGTCGTCGCCCTCGTTGCCGGTGGGCGGCAGGTTGGTCTTGGCACCAAGGATGAAGTCGTCGCCCTGGCCGCCGAAGGTGGTGCTGATGTCTTCGGTGGTGATGATGAAGTCCTGGCCATCGCCCCCCAGGATCAGGTTGCCGGCCGCGAGCATGCTGCCGGCCACGATCACGTCGTTGCCGGCGTTGCCCTCCAGGCGGTTGTCGCCGAACGCATCGGTGATGATGTCGTCGCCTGCGCCACCGAGCACGGCATCGTTGCCGGCGCCACCTTCGAGGTAGTCGTTGCCGCCATCGCCATACAGCGTGTCGTCGCCCTCGCCGGAGATGATGATGTCGTCGCCCGCAGTGCCGCCGAGCACCACATGGTCCTCGCCGGTGTAGTGCAGGTAGTTGCCATCCGGCCCCACGGTATCGGGGTTGTCGCGAATGACCAGCGGCACGACCTCCACGCCGTTGATCTCGATTCCTCCGGTGGGGTCGGCGCGACCGTTGCCGCCCAGCCCGGTGAACTGGTTGGCCTGGTTGACCTCGAGGGTGAAGGTCGGCGTCAGGAACACGGTGTTGGACAGGTGGGTGACATCCGAGTTGGCCATGATCAGCTTGGCGAACGAGTTGTTTTCCAGCTCCGCGCCGAAGTTCAGCCCGGCGGTGCGCGCCAGGTAGTAGAAGCGGTCGCCGTTCTGCAGGGCCTCCAGCTGGGTCTCGAAGACGAAGTTGAAGGACGAGCCGAGCATGCCGCCGAAAGGCATCTTCTGTTCGGCCAGGCCGCCGACCCAGAAGTCGATGGCGTCGACCCCGGTCACCGTCACCCCGGTCAGGTCGTCCGCGGTGCCCAGCACGCCGTCCTTGCCTGCCTTGGTCACGTTGGCCCAGGCACCGGTACCGTTGAGGAAGTCCAGGCGGTCGGAAGGCGCGCCGCTGCCGCCCAGCACCAGGGCCAGCGCTGCGGCGCGCTTGTCGACCAGGGTGGTCGCCGAGGTGATCGAGGCATGAGTGCCATAGGCGGCGATGAAGTTGACCAGCGACGCCGGGTGCTTGAGGTGATCGGCGAAGTCGGCCCAGCTGATGTAGGGCTTGAGCTGGCTGTCGCCGGTCATCGCATAGAACTCGCGCCGCGCCTCGTTGAGCGAGGGGATGCCGGTATCACGGCCACGCGCCAGGTTCAGTGCCGGTAGGTCCAGGGGCAGGCCGAGCAGGTTGTTGCGCAGTGCCTCGGTGACGAACTCGTCGATCTCGTTGCCAAGCTGGCGGGTCACGCCGCGGATGATCGCCCCGGCCGCTTCATCAGCGGTGGCACCACTGCCGGCGAAGGCCAGCGGGTTGAGGAAGGCGGCGATCAGGCCCAGTTGCTGGTCCGGGTTGTCCGGGTCGCTGAGAATCGGGTTGAACGCCGGATCGAAGCGGTCGACGGTCTCGGTCAGCATCGAGTGGCCGAAGCGGTACACCACATGGGCGAACTCGGCGAGAATCGCCGGGTTGATCGAGGTGTCGTAGCCGTTGGGCGCGAGGAACTCGTCGATCTGCGGCTGGATGGTACGGGCGAACTCCTCGAACACCAGGTGCTGGTACTGCATCTCGGTACCGAACTTGGCGGCCTGGAACAGGCGCTCGCCGTTCCACACCAACGCGGCCACCTCGGCGGGCGTAGCGGGCAGTGCGACCACGTCGATGGCCAGCCACTCGTTGAGAAACGCCAGGTCGCCGGAGGCAAGCACAGTGTCCTTGGTCTGCTGGACCAGGCGGTTGTGCTCGGAGTGGAACACGTGGTGCACGGCGGTCAGGCCGATGTTCTCGTTGACCCGGCCGTCACCGGCGATGTAGTGGGCGTCGAGCAGCTCGTTGTCGTAGCTCAGGTTGTTGCCACCCGGGCCCATGGGCTGGGCATTGCCCACGGTAGTATCGGCGTCGGCCTGCAGCACCCCGCCGACCAGCACCGGCTCGGCGTTGTGGGCGATGTCGTCGAGGAAGCCGTGGCCGGTGCTCACGGCATTGGCCAGGCTGATGGGCGCGGCGCGGTTGCCTTCGACCAGCTGGGTGACGTCGTCGGCGGTCCCGGCAATGCCGTCGGCACCATTGCCCACGCGGATCACCACCTGCGGCATGCCGTTGGGCCCGCGCAGGAAGTTGCCGTAGGCGTCGGTGGCCAGCAGCGGCACCCGGTGCACGTCGGCGTCGGTCAGGTTGATGCCGAGGATGTCGCGGGCCTGGGCCTTGACCACGGCCCAGGTAGCCATGCCGCCGTTCTCGCCGTTGCCATCGTCGCTGGTGCCGAACTTGCCATCGGCGCCCAGGTCGCGATTGGTGATCAAACGCCCGGTCGCCACCGGATGGCCGCTCGCGTCGAGGGCGTACTCGCGCAGGAACACCTGGTGCGAGGGGTGCGAACTGTAGGTCTGGCTCTGGTCGACAAAGGGCGAGGTGGTGTTGGGCTGGCCATCGTCGGCGGTACCGAGCACGCCATCGGCACCAGCCGTGCGCACGGCGCGCGGCAGCACCATGAAGTTGGTCGGGCTGTTGGCCACGTACAGCGGGTCGTCCGGTTGCAGCGGGATGAACACCATCTGGCTGCTGCTCTTGGTGACCAGGTCCAGGCCGTGGTCGAAGAACTGGCCGAAGAAGGTCATCCAGGCGTTGAAGCCGGCGGTCAGGCCAGCGTCCGGCGACTGGTTGGGGATGAAGAACACCGCTTTGTCGTCCGCGGTGCCGAACACCCCGTCGATGCCGGGGCTGAGTACCGGGGCGGCGCCGCCGTTGGCATCGACCGCGGCCGGGTTGTTGCCGGTCTGGTCAACGATCAGGTTGCTGATGGTACGCGGCTGGCTATCGCTCACCGTGCCGGTGCCGGCATAGGCCGCCCGGTACTGGGCATCCATCAGGCGCAGGAAGGCATTGTCGGCGGCGCCGAACTCGCTTTGCCCGGCCACCAGGTTGTTGTAGCTGCCGTCGACGGTACGCAGGCCGAACGGCACCTGGCTGTTGGGCAGCAGGTCAATGAGGCTGGCGCCGTTGGCATGGGCCTCGGCGATGAAGATCTGCTGGAGGATGAATTGCAGGTCGGACTTGCTGAAATTGGCCATGTTGGCTGACCTCGATCTGTCGGGCGGCGGGCAGGCGCAGGCGCTCGCCACGCCCGGTCATTGGCGTGCACGGTTATGCGGTTCGATTGTTAGTGGCGAACACGGGCGCAGCCCGCCGAGCGGGATGCGAACCTGGAATTCGCGGGGTTCAGGGCTCGCCGACGATCAGGCGCGGCGCGCCCGGACCCTGGGGTGGGCCATGGTTTCGCGAGTGGGAGGGGAACTTCCTGTAGAGCCCATTCACTCGGTACAAGAACAGGAAACGAGTCATGTTCTGCTCCTACAGGAATGTCGACGGAGGATTCGCGGAGGGGTCGGGGCGACAGCAGGCCTGCGGCGAAAGTTCCCACGAACTGATTAAGACTAAAGTTGCGCCGCAAAATCTTGTCAATATTTCGTCAGCAAAAAAACCTTGCCACCGATAATGGTTATCAACCCACTGTTTTTAATAGGAACTTGAAGGAATCCATAGAGCAAAAAGATATTACAAGATGTTTCTGAGACACCTACTCTGCTGCTTGTGGGCTGCTTGCACTGTATTCGGAAAACGCGCCAAAAGAGCGACCAACCTTTCTGCAAACCAGCAACCACGAGGCTTCTAGCCCGCCCGCCGCAACGGCGGGCGGCTTTTGCGCAGAGGGAGGCTCCCCCCGATGACCAGGCATCCAGGTACCCGCTCCGAGCTGGCCGAGGCACTGTTTCATTTGCGACGCAGTTTCTATGCCCTGGCGGTGTTCAGTGGGGTGATAAACGTCATGATGTTGACACCTGCGGTGTACATGCTGCAGGTGTACGACCGCGCGCTGGTCAGCCGCAACCTCACCACCCTGGGCATGCTGACGGTGCTGGTGACGGGCCTGTTCCTGCTGATGACCGCCCTGGAGTTGCTGCGCAGCCGGGTACTGGTGCGGGTTGGCAACCGCCTGGACATGGCGCTGAACCGGCGCCTGTTCAGCGCCGCCTTCGAGCGCAACCTCAGCCGTGCCGGTGGCAGCCCCGGCCAGGCTCTGCAGGACCTGGCACAGGTGCGCCAGTTCCTCACCGGCAATGGCCTGTTCGCCTTCTTCGACGCCCCCTGGACGCCGATCTACCTGCTGGTCGCCTACCTGATCCACCCGTTGCTGGGGCTGGTCACGCTGATTGGATCGCTGATCCTCGCGGCCCTGGCCTGGCTCACCGAGAAAGCCACCAAGCAGCCGCTGTCCGAGGCCAACCACGCCGCCCTCGCCTGCGCCCACTACGCCAACAACAACCTGCGTAATGCCGAAGTGATCGAGGCCATGGGCATGCTGCCGTCGATCAGCCAGCGCTGGTTCCAGAGCCACCTGCGCATCCTGCAGATGCAGACCCTGGCCTCCGACCGCGCCGCTGTCATCGGCAGCATCGGGCGCTTCGTGCGTATCACCTTGCAGTCGTTGATCCTCGGCACCGGCGCCCTGCTGGCCATCGAAGGCAAGATCACCCCCGGCATGATGATCGCCTGCTCGATCCTCACCGGCCGTGCGCTGGGGCCGGTGGAACAGGTGATCGCCGCGTGGAAACCGCTACTCGGCTGCCGTCTGGCCTGGAGCCGCCTCAACGGCCTGCTGCAAGACTACCCGCAGCGCCCGCCGAGCATGTCACTGCAACGGCCCGTGGGCATGCTCGCCGTGGAAAACGTCTACGCCGGGGCGCCCGGCACCAGCAACACCATCCTGCGCGGGGTCAGCCTGAGCCTGTTGCCGGGCGAAAGCCTCGGCGTCATCGGCCCCTCGGCGTCCGGGAAGTCGACCCTGGCCCGGCTGCTGGTCGGGGTATGGCCGGCCCAGGCCGGCAAGGTGCGCCTGGACGGCGCCGACATCTTCACCTGGAACAAGCGCGAACTGGGCCCCTGGCTCGGCTACCTGCCCCAGGACGTGGAGCTGTTCGAAGGCAGCATCGCCGACAACATCGCCCGCTTTGGCGAGGTGGACAGCGACGCGGTGATCCGCGCCGCCAGGAGCGCCGGCGTGCACGACATGATCCTGCGCTTCGCGCAGGGCTACGACACCCGCCTGGACAGCGACGGCAGTCCGCTGTCCGGTGGCCAGAAGCAGCGCATCGCCCTGGCCCGCGCCTTGTACGGCGAACCCAACCTGATCGTGCTGGATGAACCGAACGCCAACCTTGACGACGTCGGCGAAAAAGCCCTGGTCGATGCCCTGGCCGAGCTCAAGGGCCGCGGCGCCACCGTGGTGCTGATCTCGCACCGCCCCAACGTGCTCTGCGCCGTCGACAAGGTACTGATGCTGCGCGATGGCGGCGTGCAGATGTTCGGCAGCCGCGACGAAGTGTTCGCCGCCCTGCGCACGGCCAGCGTCATCCCCGCTGGCACCGCGACCCCACTGGCCGCCGTCAAGGCAAGGGAGTGACCGATCATGTCCACCACCGCGCATACCGAACTGCTTGCCGCCAACACCGAGCTGCTCGACCTGGACGTTGGCAAACCCGTGCGCTGGGGCCTGTGGCTGGTGCTCGCCGGCTTCGGCGGCTTTCTCCTGTGGGCCTGGCTGGCGCCGCTGGACGCCGGCGTGGTCGCCACCGGCACGGTCAAGGTCACCAGCAACCGCAAGGCCGTGCAGCACCTGAGCGGCGGCACCGTGGAGGCGATTCTCGTGCACGAAGGCGAGCGGGTCGGCAAAGGCCAGCCGCTGGTGCGCCTGGATACCTTGCATGCGATGGCCGAACATGGCGCGGTCAGCGCCCAGTACATCGTCAGCAAGACCGTGGAGAACCGCCTGGAGGCCGAGCGTGATGGGCGCGACACGGTCATCTTCGCCCCCGAACTGCTCAGGCAATACGCAGGTGACCCGCGCCTGCTGGCGGCCATGGACCTGCAACAGCGCCTGCTCGATACGCGCCGCGCAGGGCTCAGCGGGGAGATCAGCATCCTCGAGGAAAACCTCGCCGCTTCGGCGGTGCAGCTCAAGGGCCTGCAGCAGGTGTACGGCGCCCGCGCCTCGCAGATCGGCTTCCTCGGCCAGGAGCTGCAAGGCACGCGCATGCTCGCGGCCGAAGGCTACGTGCCGCGCAACCGCCTGCTGGAGCTCGAGCGCAGCAATGCCGACCTCTCCGCCGGCCAGGCGGAGAACCTCAACAACATCGCCCGGGTGCGCAGCCAGGTCACCGAGCTCAAGCTGCGCGTCCTGCAACGTCGCCACGACTACCTCAAGGAAGTGCAGTCGCAGCTGACCGACACCGCCAAGGAGAGCACCACCCTGGCCGACCGCTTGCGCGCCCTGGACGACGAGGTGACTCACACGGTCATCCGCGCGCCCATCGACGGCATGGTCCAGGCCCTGGGCATCGCCACCGTTGGCGGGGTGGTGCAGCCCGGCGCGCGGATCATGGAGGTGGTCCCGCTCGACGAGCCGCTGCAGGTCGATGCGATGATCCCGGTGCAGGCCATCGACAAGATGACGCCGGGGCTGGCCGTGGACATCGCCTTCCCCGCCTTCAACCACGCCAGCACGCCGAACATTCCCGGGCGCGTGCTGACCGTCTCCGCCGACCGCCTGCTCGACGAGGAGAGCAAGCAGCCGTTCTACCTGGCCCAGGTGGAGGTCACGGCCGATGGCATGGCCATGCTCGGCAGCAACCATATCCGGCCCGGCATGCCCGCCACCGTTACCATCAAGACTGGCGAGCGCAACCTGCTGAGCTACCTGCTCAAACCCCTGCTCGAACGCGTCGACGCCGCGTTCAAGGAGCAATGAGATGAACCGCCACTGCCTTGGCCTGTGCCTGCTGGCGCTGGCGTTGCCGGCCGGCGCCATGGACCTCAGGCAAGCCTGGGACCTGTTGCAGTACCAGGGGCCGATCTACCGCGCCGCGGTGCATGAACAACAGGCTGGCCTGGAAAACCGCGCCATCGGCCAGGCCGGCCTGTTGCCGCAGGTCAACGCCTCGGCCTACGCCAACCGCATCGACGGCAGCCAGCGCCAGCACGGCATCGACAATGACCTCGACTACGACTCCACCGGCGCCAACCTGCGCCTGCGTCAGCCGCTGTTCAACAAGCAGAAGATGGCCGAGTACCGCCAGGGCCAACAACGCGCCGACTACAGCGTCGCTGTGTTCGATGCCAAGAGCCAGGACGCCGCCGTGCGCCTGGCCGACAGCTACTTTGACGTGCTCCTGGCCAGCGAGACCATCACCCTGGCCCGCGCCAAGCTCGCCTCCTTCGAGGAACAGCTCACCTCGGCCCGGCGGCGCATGCAGCTGGGTGCCGGCACCGTCACCGATATCGACGAGTCCCTGGCCCGCCGCGACCTTGCCGAAGCCCAGCTGATCGAGGCCCAGGACGACCTGGCCAATGCCAGCCGCAAGCTGGCCGAATACATCGGCGAGACACCGGCGTCGCTGACCACCCTGCAAACAGACTTCGCCACCCCGCCGCTGCTGCCGGACAACCTGCGCGACTGGCTGGCACGGGCCCAGGCCGACAGCCCATTGATCCATGCCCGCCAGCACAGCTACGCACTGGCCGAGGAAGAGTTCAAGCGTGCCAAGGCCGGTCACTGGCCGACCCTGGACTTCGTCGCCGGCTACACCGCCGGCAAGAGCCAGTCGATATCCGAGCTCAACCAGCGCAACCACTACAGCTCGATCGGCCTGGAGCTGAACATCCCGCTGTACAGCGGTGGCGGTGTCAGCGCGCTGAGCCGGCAGGCCAGCGCCAACAGCGCCAAGGCCCTGGACGAGCTCGACGCCACACGCCAGGAAGTCATCACCGGCACCACACGCGAGTTCCGCGGCGTGCAGAGCGGTGCCTTGCGCGTGCACGCGCTGGAGCGAGCGGTCGCCTCCAACGAACGCTCGCTGCTCTCGGCGCGCAAGGGCTTCAGCGCGGGCGGCACCAGCACCAATGCCGATGTGCTCAACGCCGAGGAGCTGCTGTTCGTGGCACGGCATGACCTGTTCGAGGCCAAGCTGCATTACCTGATGTCACGGCTGCGCCTGGCGTCTTCGGTGGGCAGCCTGGGGGATGACGACATCGATCAGATCAACCGCTACCTGGGGCCGGAGTTGTTGGTGAACAACTAGGTTGGGATAGAGCCACGCGACATCTGCCCACAGTTTGGCGATACTGCGCAGCCCTCATCCATGAAAAGGACTTCGCTGATGAAGCGACTGCTTACCCTCGCCCTCCTCACCCTGGCCATCGCCGGCTGCGACAAGGCCGAACAGACCGCCGCAGTGTCTGGCCAATGCGCCAAGGACACCGACTGCAAGGGTGAGCGCATCTGTGAAAGTGGACAGTGCATCAACCCCCAGCCGCAACCCGCGCTGCTGGCCAAACCGGCCACCGCGCCGCTGGCGCCGAGCATCGCCTACGAGCCGCTGCCAGTCGGCGACGAAGGCGCCGGGCCGTTCACCGTGCAAGGCATGGAGCTGGGCACTGCACTGAACTACCAGTCCCGGGCGGGCGTGATGAACGTCATGGAGGCCGTCGTCGCCGATGCCGAAAGCACCGGCTACGTCGCCATCGAAAAGGCCTATACGTTCGGCCCCAACCGCTATGTACTCGTGGTCTCCACGGGCGAAGGCGGCAATGCCTGCCCGGCGTCGACCTATGTCTTCAGCTTCGATACCAGCGGTGAGTACGTGGACGGCAAGGCCGAAGTGGACGGCTGTTCGGAAATGGTCGAAAGCATGGCCGAGGGCAACAAGCTGACCATCAAGAAGGACGGCGCCGCGACCGTGGTGTACAACGGCCAGGTGAAGTGATCAAGGGCGGTCAGGTGGCCCGGCTTGCGCCAGGCGCAACGCACTGAAGTCGTTGATGATTCCGCCATGGGCCCGGCAGAACTTTTTCCGTTTTGCCGGTCTATTGGGTGAGTGCGCCACGCGGCTGTCCTGGCATCCGCTGGCCACATGCTCAATTGCCCACAGAGGTTGTCTTCACTGATGAAAATCCCTGCCCCATGCATGCTGCTCGTTGGCCTGTTCGCACTCGCGGCCGCAGGCTCGGCATCCGCCGCACCGATGAAGACTGTTGCACCTTCCGCCCAAGTCCTCGACGCGGCGAGCCATCCCGCAGCCGAAAACCCCTGGCCAATCCTGGCAAGCGCGCCATCGGCACCGCTGCTGGCCCATGACGACCGCTACCGCCACGACGAGCGCTGGCATGACCACCGCGACGACTGGCGCCGGGAGCAGTGGCGCCGCGAACAATGGCGCCGGGAGCAGCACCGCCGGGCAATGGAGCGGCAACGCTACTGGGACCGCCACCATGATCGCGCCCTGCACCATCGCTATGACGACGACCGCCGCTACTATCGCCGCTGATCAGCACTCCGTGTATTCAGCCCCGCGCTGAAGTTTCACTGGGGGCTGGAGGCCACCGCAGCGCTTCGCTGGAACATCTTGAAAAATCGTGCAGGCCCGACCGGTTGAATGGCAATCTAGGGCGCGCAGCAAACCCTCTTCAGGATATTCAAGGGAGTCATGCACTCATGGCAGCAATGGATCGCGTTTTTCATGACCTTCACCAGCAAGGGCTGTTGCTGCTGGCCAATGTGGCGGACGCAGGCGGTGCACGCCTGGTCGAACGCCAGGGCAGCAAGGCAGTCGCCACCAGCAGTGCCGCCGTGGCCTGGTCCCATGGTTACCAGGATGGCGACAAGCTGCCCCTGGCGCTGCTGGCCAGCACCGTCGAGTCGATGGCAAGGGTACTCAACGTGCCGCTGACCGTGGATATCGAAGGCGGCTACTCGGACGCTCCCGAACAGGTCGCCAAGGTCGTCGACACCGTCATCGCCGCCGGCGCGGTGGGCATCAACATCGAGGACGGCACTCAGCCCCCCGAACAGCTCCTGCGCAAGCTCGACGCCGCCAGAAACGCCGCCAGCCGGCGCGGGGTCGACCTGTTCATCAACGTGCGCAGCGATGTCTACCTGAAGAACCTGCTGCCCGCCGAGCAACGCCTCGAAGAGCTCCTGCGTCGCGCCACGCAGTATGCTGCCGGTGGCGCGAACGGGCTGTTCGCCGCCGGCGTGGTCGAGCACGGCGAGATCGCCACGCTGTGCCGGGAGGTGACGCTGCCGGTCAACCTGCTCTGGCGCGCAGGCTTGCCCGGCCCTGCCGAACTGCAACGGCTTGGCGTTCGCCGCCTGAGCGCCGGTTCGAGCATCGCCGAGTTTCTCTACGGTGCCATGAGCGGCCTCACCCAGTGCTTCCTGGAAAACGGACAGCTCGACACCAGTGGGTTGAAGGCCCACAGCTATGCAGAACTCAACGCACTGATGGCCAGCCAGGCTGATCGTACCTGAACGCGATTGGGGCGACACAGGTGATCCCGCACTGCTGCACGCGCCTGTACGACACTAGCGTCGTACAGGCGCCTCTCTTCAACCTCCGCGCCTTCGCATTCGCGAGAACCATGCCATGCAAGTGATCGCCGCCCCCTCGAACCTCGGCCTCAGCCCCCTGAGGCCCGGCCACCAACCCGGTACCTGGCGAGCCCCCTCAGCCCTGCTTGCAGGTGGCCTGCTACGGGCGATCAAGGCCAGTACCGTGAGGCATCTGCCGCGCCCAGCCTACTCAGCCGAGGCGCAGCCCGGCACCCGCCTGCGCAATGGCCACGCCCTGCGCGCATTCAACCTCGCCCTGGCGGACATGGTGCGCGCCGCCACGCTGCAGGATGAGTTCGCATTGGTCCTCGGCGGAGACTGCTCCATCCTGCTCGGCGCACTGGCCGGTGCGCGCCACGCAGGCCCGCTGTCGCTCCTTCACATCGACGGGCACAGCGACTTCCGCCACCCCGGCAACTACGACCCGGCACAGAGCCTGGGCGCAGTCGCAGGCATGGACCTGGCCCTGGCAACCGGCCGTGGCGAGGCGCTGGCGACCGACTGGCCCGGCATAACCAGCCCGCTCGTCGCCGATGCCCAGGTTATCCAGCTGGGCGAGCGCGAGAACCGTGACCATGACTTTGCCTGGCCTGATATAAACCATACGGCCATCAACCGGATCGACGTGTTCGAGGCGCTTGCCATCGGCCCGGACGCAGTCATCGCACGGATCCGCGACACGCTCGCTCAGGTGCCTGACCAAGGGCTCTGGATACACCTCGACGTCGATGTGCTGGACCAGGCGATCATGCCCGCGGTCGACAGCCCCGGCTCACCGGGCATCGCACCCGACGACCTGGCAAAAATCCTCATCCCGTTCGTGGCGGATCGACGCTGCCGGGGCATGACGGTGACCGTCTTCGACCCTGACCTGGACCCCGACGGGCGCTGCGCGGCGACGATCGTCGAGCTGCTGGGGCGATTGCCGTTCCCACCGAGCACGACCGATTGAAGCAGCCGCCTTTTTGCTTGCGTACCGGTAGTGCCCCGCCCCCGACCCTGTGTATGCTGCTCGGGCGCGGCAAGCGGCCCATGGCGGCTTGCAGGACATCGCGCGGCCGCCCTGCGTGATCGGACCATGACCGGGCTACCCGTATCGGACACCCCCGCCCTATGCCCGTCGACCTGCAAGCGCTCTACCCCAGGCTGATCCACCTGATGCTGGACACCGTGTTCGTGGTCGACCGGGACGACACCATCGTGTTCGTGAGCGATGCCTGCGAAACCTTGCTCGGCTACCGCGCCGACGAGCTGACCGGCACCCCGATCACCCGCTACATGCACCCGGATGACCTGGAGGCCACCCGCGCCTCGATCGTGCGGGTGATGAACGGCAACGCCCACTGTGACTTTCGCAACCGCTATGTGCGCAAGGATGGCGAGATCGTGCACATTCTCTGGGCGGCCTCCTGGTCCGATGAAGTAGGCGCGCGGATCGGTGTGGCCCGCAACATCACCGCCCTCACCCAGGCCGAGCAGGAGCTGCGCTTCCTCGCCCATCACGACCCGCTGACCAAGCTGACCAACCGCTCGCTGTTCAACGACCGCCTCGCCGCGGCCCTGCGCATGGCTCGCCAGCAGCGCCGGCGGCTGGCCTTGCTGTTTCTCGACGTCAATGATTTCAAGGGCATCAACGATGTACATGGCCACGCTGCCGGCGACCGCGTGCTGTGCACCATCGCCCGCCGGCTGCAGGACAGCGTGCAGGCGGCGGACACCGTGGCGCGGATCGGCGGCGACGAGTTCATCGTGCTGCTGACCGACGTGCCCTCGGAGGATGCCGTGTACGAGATGGTCGAGCAGATCGCCAGGGTCATGGAGCAACCGCTCGGCGCCGAGTTCGGCGAGATCAGGATGCCCTCCTGCAGCATCGGCGTGGCCTGCTACCCCAGCGATGGCGAGGATGCCGACACCTTGCTCAGCCACGCCGATGGCCAGATGTACCTCAAGAAACGGCGGCGCGTACGCGTGGGGTGAGTCGACCTCATCGCGGGGCAAGCCCGCTCCCACGCGTTCGGGTAATGATCCAAGCGATTGCTCAGCTCTTCCAGGCCTCCACCACCACCCGCGTGGCTGCCGCGATCGTCTCGCTGTTCCAGGGCGCATCCGCCTTGGCTCCACGGCTGAACACCACCACGATCCACGGCGCCCGGCCTTTGGGCCAGATGACCGCGACATCGTTGGCCACACCGTAGTCACCCGACCCGGTCTTGTCGCCCACCACCCAATCCTTCGGCACGCCGGCGCGGATACGGGCATCGCCCGTGGTGTTGCCCTTGAGCCAATCCTGCAGCTGTTGACGCTCGGCAGCAGCCAGGCCGTCGCCCAGCAACAGGCGCTGCAGAGTCACGCCCATGGCCAGGGGCGTGGTGGTGTCACGCGGGTCGCCCGGCAAGGCGGTGTTGAGGGTCGGTTCGTTGCGGTCGAGGCGGAACGTCGGGTCACCCAGGCTCCGGGCAAACGCCGTAAGCCCCGGTGGGCCACCGACCAGCTCGAGCAACAGGTTGCCGGCGGTGTTGTCGCTGTACTGCACCGCGGCGGCGCAGAGCCCGGCGACGGTCATGCCGGCGCCGACGTGCTTTTCGGTGACCGGGGAATACACCACCAGCTGTTCGGCGCCGTAGGCGATACGCCGCTCCAGCAAGCCCGGCTCGGCCTGGCTGCGGTGCAGGATGGCGCCGGCGAGGACGGCCTTGAAGGTGCTGCAGAACGCGAAGCGCTCCTCGGCGCGCCAGACCAGTTGCTGGCCGCTGCCGGTGTCCAGGGCCCACAGCCCGATCGTGCTGCCGGTTGTGGCCTCCAGCTGCTGCAATGCTTTGCGCAGCGGGTCATCCGCCCAGGTTGGCAGGGCCAGCAGGGCCGAGCAGCCGAGCGCGCCCTGGAGCACGCGACGGCGGCTGAGGGTGGAAGTCATGCGGGTATTCCTTACGGCAATGAGCAAAACGCGAAGGCTAGAACGTTTTAGCATGCGCGCCAAGCAGAGGATGCGCCCAGGGCTGCCTGCGCGGCGCATGGCACGCGCTTCTCCTGTGACCGCGCCAGGGCAATTCTTTTCGCGCCACCGCCCTGGCCACCCTTGCGCTGACCGGCAAAAGGCAGGACAGTAACCGGGTATTCCCGCAAAGAAACGGAGATTCGCCTTGACTACCGATCGCCTGAGCCTGCTCCAGTTCGAGCACCTCAGCCTGAAACCCGCCGCCGCCAGCCAGTTCGCCCTCTCGTTGAAGGAGCTTGAACAGCTGACCCTCCCCGAGCGCTACGCCTTCCGCGCTGCCCACTACCTGGGCGACCTGGCCGAAGCGGAGAACAGCCAGCAACTGGCGGTTGCCAAGGACCAGGGCATCGGCTTCACCCAGGGCCTGCTCACCGCCGCGGCAATCGAAGACGCACTGGCGAAAAGACTGATCGAGGTCTTCAATAACGCCAGCGAACGCGCCCACAAGCTGTTGCCTCAGTAATGCCTTCAAGAGCCCGGCGCCATGCCGGGCTCTGCCCTGCCCCGATCCTGTCCTACCAGCTTCTGCGTCTCGCCTGGCATAGCCCAAGGAGTCCACATGCCCCTGGTACGCATCGACATCAAGCGCCACCCCGACCCGACTCACCTGCGCACGCTTGGCCAGATCGTCTACGCCTGCCTGCGGCGCACGATCAATGTCCCCGAGCACGACAACTTCCAGGTCCTGACCGAGCACGACGGTGATCGCCTGGTGTTCGACCCTCAGTACCTGGGCATCCAGCGCTCCGACGGCCAGGTGTTCATCCAGATCACCCTCAGCGAAGGCCGCACCCTGGAGCAGAAGAAAGCGCTGTACCAGGCGATCGCCGAAGACTTCGAACGCGAGGCCGGGGTCCGCCCGCAGGACGTGTTCATCAACCTGGTCGAAGTGCGCAAGGAGAACTGGTCGTTCGGCAACGGTATCGCCCAGTACGCACTCTGAGGTAAAACGACTACCTGTCGCAGAGGACCTGCGTCCACCCCGGCATGACACGCACTCATTCAAGGAAGAAAAGAGATTGAAAACAGTTTTTGGCGCACTGTTGTCGGCTTGCCTGACGACGCTTGCCTTTGCCGATGAGAACGCCATCGGCTTCCAATCCTCCACACTGCAGGACTCGCACACTGGCCGCCCACTGCAGATGGTTGTCTGGTACCCGACCGCAGCGACCTCCACCGCGCAACTGATCGCCGACAATGCGCTGTTTGCCGGTGTCGCTGCCATTCCTGACGCACCGCCATCCAGCGGCGAACACCCCTTGGTGATGCTCTCTCACGGCTATCGGGGCAACTGGAGCAACCAGGCATGGCTCGCCAGTGCCCTGGCCCACAAGGGCTACATCGTCGCCGCAGTCAATCATCCTGGCAGCACGACCCATGACCGCAGCCCAGAAGCTGCTGCGCAGTTATGGCAGCGGCCGGTTGATCTGCGCCGCGCCATCGATCGGGTCACGGCTCAACCGGATAAATTCGGCAGAGTCGCCGCTGGCCGCATTGCCGTGGTGGGTCACTCACTCGGTGGCTGGACCGCCCTGGAAATCGCCGGTGCGCGTTTCGATCCAGATCGCTTTGCCCACGACTGCAAGGCCCACCCGCAGCTGTCCAGCTGCTCCGTTTATGGCCAGATGAAGCCGGCAGGCACGCCAGACGCGAAGGCCGCGCTCGGCGCCAATCTGCGCGATGAACGCGTCAGCGCTGTGGTGAGCCTGGATCTTGGCCTTTCACGGGGCCTCACCGATGAAAGCCTGGCCACGTTGCCCGTACCTGCGCTGGTGATCGCCGCCGGCGTCCCCTCGCGGGAACTTCCCGCCGAGCTTGAGTCCGCCAACCTGGCCAAACGCCTGCCCGAGGCGTCAAGCCGCTACGTCGAGATCGGCGACGCAAGCCATTTCACCTTCATGGCTGTGTGCAAGCCTGGCGCACAGTCATTGCTCGAAGCAGAAGTGTCCGGCGATGGCATCATTTGCCTGGACGGCGATAACGGCCGCGCCCGCGAGGTGATCCAGCAGCAGGTCACTTCACTGATAACAGCATTTCTCGCCCAGCCAGCCGGCGAAACAACAGGCAGTCTTTGAACGTGCGGTCAATACCGACAACTGACCTCACCGCGCAGCAAGGGCGTCCTGCTTTGGCATGAGAAACCGGGCGAACAATTCGGATTGTGACCGGACATTCAACTTGGCGTAGAGGTTACGCCGATGCACCTTGATGGTTTCCACCGAGAGCGCCAGCTTGCCGGCCACTTCCTTGTTGGAGAAGCCACTCAGCAGCAACCTGAGCACATCGCTCTCGCGCGCGGTGATCTGCGTGGCCAGCTGCGCAACCGTTTCCGGCCATGACAGTGGCTCGGCGAGGTGTTCGTTCGCGTCGACTTCAAAGGCCATGCGCTGGTGCATGAGCGCAGTCACCCAGGGCTTGATGATATCGAGCAGGGTAATTTGTTCCTGGCTGAAACGAACCTTGCTGCCGATGGACATGCACAATGTTCTATCGGGGTCGAGCTGCACATTGTATTGGACTTCATCCGCCGAAATATAATGAGCGAAATACTGCTGATAGTATTCAGTCTCGACAAAGTATTCCGGTGCTATGTCCAGCAGATGAAAGAAGCCACTCTGCGGGTTTTCCCGATTGGCGATATAAAACGGGTCCAGCAGGTAAAGCCCCTTCACATAGCGATGAATGAACGCATCGACCTCCTGCGCATCGGCCACTTCAGGAAGAGCCACCACGTCCACCTGCTGCTGGCTGAAGATCAGCACCACCCAGTTGTCGATCTGCACATACTCATTCAACACCCGCACCAACGAACTCCAGAACGCGGGGCGGTCCAGCTGCATGATCAGCTTGCCGATCGAACGGTGCCACGCCAGGCCATGAAGGTCGAACGGCATTTTCTACCCCTTTTGGGTTAGGAATTAGCAGGTCAGCGCTACGTAATCGGAGGTATTTACTATCCGGGCCTGCCCGGTATAGTCGCTGTCTGGGCCCAGGACGGGCCAGAAGATACATCGTTTCGATAAGGATGTTGCATGAGAACGTCACGTTTGCGAACCCTTTTTGCCGCCTCGCTGCTCAGTGCGGCAATCAGCACCTCGGTGGCCGCGGCCCAGCCCGGCATGCACCTGTACAACTGGTTCGGGCTGCTCGCGCCAGAGACTCCCAAGGCCTTCGAACAGGCAACCGGCACGCGGATGCGCATGGATGCATTCGACAGCGCCGACATCATGCAGAGCAAGGTAATGGCCGGGCGCACGGGGTATGACGTGGTCGTGGCCACCTCCAACGTATTGCCCAGCCTGATCCAGGCGGGCGTGCTGCAGCCCCTGGACCGTGAGCAACTGAGCAACCTGGCGCATATCGACCCTGCGCTGCTGGCCCAGGTCGCGGTCAATGACCCTGGTAATCGTTACGCGGTGCCCTACCTGTGGGGCACCACCGGCATCGGCTATGACGTCGACAAGGTCAAAGCGGCATTGGGTGAACAGGCGCCGGTGGACAGCTGGGACCTGATCTTCAAGGAAGAGAACATCAGCAAGCTGCAATCCTGCGGCGTGGCGATGCTCGATTCCCCGAGCGAGATCATCTCGATTGCCTTGCATTACCTGGGACTGCCCAGCAACAGCAAGAACCCGGACGACTACCAGAAAGCCCAGGCGCTGCTGTTGAAGATACGCCCCTACGTCCTCTACTTCGACTCCTCGCGAATCGACACCGACCTGGCTGACGGCAATATCTGCGCGGTTGTCGGTTGGGCCAATGGTGCCCTTGCGGCACAGGCCCTGAACGAGAAGACCAACACCGGGCGCCGGATTTCCTACAGCCTGCCGCGCGAGGGCGCGCTGGTCTGGTCGGAGAACCTGGTACTGCTCAAAGACGCCCCTCACCCCAAGGAAGGCATGGCGTTCATCAACTACATGCTGCGGCCAGAAGTCATTGCCAAGACCTCGAACCACACGCTGTACCCCAACGCCAACAAGGACGCCACCGAGTTTGTCGAGCAGAAACTGCGCGACAATCCCTGGATCTACCCGGACGCCACGACGATATCCACGCTGATTCCACTTGAGCCACTGCCGTTGAAACTGGAGCGGATCCGCACCCGGGTCTGGACCAAAGTGAAAAGCGGTGTGTGATCTGAAGTAATGGGGTGTCTGCTACCCCATGCCAGCCCTTGATCGTGTCCATTGGCGTGCAGCGCGCTGCACGCCAATGCCTGTTGCTCAATTGAGTCCGACCTTGAAAAGAGAACAGTGGATGTTCAGCCCAGCCCAAAAAACTCACTTCGGTTTGACGATCGACGGTATCGATCGCGCTTTCCACGTGCTCGCATTCAATGGGGAGGAAGCGCTCGGCAGGCCGTACTTCTTCAATGTAGAGCTTGTCGGTGAGCGGGCTGACATGGATCTCGAATGCCTTTTCGACCGTGAGGCTTTCCTGTCCTTCGACAACAATGGCAACGGCATTCATGGGCGGGTCTACCACATCGCTCAAAGCGGTAATACACAAGGTTCGAAGCGCTACAGCATGACCCTGGTACCGCACCTTTCCTACTTGCGCCACCGCATCAACCAGAGAATCTATGAACAGTTCTCGGTACCGAACATCGTTGCCTTGATCCTGGAAGAGCACGGGATCGTCGGCGACGCTTATCGGTTTCATCTAGGCTCGACTTACCCCGAGCGCGACTACTGCACCCAATACGACGAAACGGATTTGCACTTCATTCAGCGCCTGTGCGAGGAAGAAGGCATCCACTTCCATTTCCAGCACAGTGCCCAGGGCCATGTGCTGGTGTTCGGTGATGACCAGGCGGTGTTCCCCAGGTTGGGGCAACCTGCCGCCTGCAACCAGGACGGCGACAATCCGCTCGATTTTCGTGGCCTGGCGGATCATCAAGCTGAAGGGCAAAGTGACCAGACCCATTTGGCCAGTGGCCATGTGCTGGACATTTGCGGGCACCCGCGCCAGGCGTGGAACGCCCCGTGGCTCCTGACGCGGGTCATTCACCAGGGCAGGCAACAACGGATAGCCGCTGAGCCCGGCGCCACTGACCAGGTGGATGACGTTGCTCAGGGATACCGCAACCACTTCATGGCTGTTCCCTGGGATACGTCGTACCGTCAGCCGTTGACTCACCGCAAACCTGAGCTACCCGGCAACCAGACCGCTGTCGTCATCGCGGTGGAAGACGAGATGTCCCAGCGTGACCGGCGCCTGGCAAAGATACAGGTCAAGTTCCCTTGGGACCGCGAAGACTGGTTCGACGACAAGAGCAGTTGCTGGCTGAGCGCGTCCTCCAGTTGGTGCTGTGCGAGCACACCGCCGCACACGGGCATGGAAGTCATGGTCACCTTCGTGGAAAACGACCCCGATCAACCGCTGATCAGCGGTTGCCTGTGTTGCCGCTGACCGCACGCCCTGCCCGGGCCAGCGACGATTGGTGTACCGTTGCCGCGCCGAACCGATGTTCAGCCCCTACCCTGATCGATGGAGCCCGCTCGATGGCCAACACGCCGTTCTTTCCCCTGCAGCCCCTGGCGGACGAACTGCTGCCCTGCCTGCCCAGCGCCTGTACCGATGGCTCCCACGACCTCGCCCATGTGCAACGGGTGTGGAGCAACGTCCGGCGCATCCAGGCCAAGGAAGGTGGCGACCTCGAAGTGCTGCTCGCCGCCACCGTGCTGCACGACTGCGTGGCGGTGGAGAAGAACTCGCCTCTGCGCAGCCAGGCCTCGACGCTCTCGGCCGAGCGGGCCGCCGCGATCCTCACCAACATGGGCTGGCCATCGGCACGCGTCGAACAAGCGGCCCATGCGGTGCAGACCCACAGTTTCTCGGCGGGCATCGCGCCGCTGAGCCTGGAGGCGAAGATCCTCCAGGACAGCGACCGCCTCGATGCCCTCGGCGCGGTGGGCGTCGCCCGTTGTTTCTATGTCGCAGGCCGCATGGGCTCGTCACTGTACGACTTCGAGAATCCCACTGCCGAAGGGCGGGACCACCAGGACAACCGGTACGCCATCGAGCATTTCCACACCAAGCTGCTAAAGCTCGCCTCGGGGTTCCAGACAACCGAGGGGGCTCGCCTGGCCATGCTGCGACATGAACGGCTGGCGTCGTTCCTGGACGATTTCATGGATGAGGTCGGCGCGGCCTGAGCTCAGGTCGCCGGCACCTGCAACCCAGTCTTCACATTGCTCATCGACACAAGCGTCTTGAAGCGCTTCACATTGTTGCTCTGGAAGAACAGCTCCCGCGTCAACTGGGTGTACTGCGCCATGTCCCGCACCAGCATGATCAGCACGAAGTCGCATGCCCCCGCCACGTAATAGCACTGCTGCACCTGCGGGCAGGCCATGAAGGTGCGTTTCATGGCGTCGAGCAGGTCAAGACGCTCATTCTCCACCTCCACTTCGGTGATCACCGTCAGCGTGTAACCCAGCGCCAGCGGGTCGACCTGGGCCACGGTGCGCTGGATCACGCCGTCTTGGGTGAGTTTCTTCAGCCGACGGTTAACCGCAGCCGACGACAGGTTCACCTGCACGCCAAGGTCGATCTGGGAAGTGCTGGCATCACGCTGCACGGCGTCGAGCAGTGCGCGATCGAAGGGGTCAAGGCTCATGTAGGTTGGGTCCTGTCAGGCGTATGCAACTGCAATGAGATTACGCTTTTTGCCTGAAAATCAAACTTTCAGTTCACCACAAGCAAATATCATTTCGCCCACACCGCATGAACGAGGCCCTGGAGAAGCGCATGAGCAAACTGCACCTGAACGGCCCGAAACTGCTGGAACAGATCCATGCACTGGGCGAGATCGGCGCCGATGCGCAGAACGGAGGCCGCACGCGTATCGCCCTCACCGACGCCGACAAGGCCGGCCGCGACCAACTGGTTGCCTGGATGCGCGAGCTCGAACTGGAAGTCGCTATCGACCGCATCGGCAATATCTTCGGCACGCTGCGCGCCCCCGACGATGCCGCACCGCTGATGATCGGCTCGCATATCGACAGTGTCACCAATGCCGGTGCCCTGGACGGCTGCTACGGCGTACTGGCCGGGCTGGCGGTACAGCGGGCCTACCGCGAGGCCGGCGTGACGCCCGCACGCTCGATTACCGTGGCGGCCTTCAGCAACGAGGAAGGCGTGCGCTACCAGCCGGACATGATGGGCTCGCTGGTGCATGCCGGCGGGCTCGCGCTGCTGGCGGCGCTGGACACCCTCGGCACCGATGGCACACGCCTGGGTGACGAGCTGCAACGCATCGGCTACGCCGGCGACATGGAGCCTGGCGCCATCATGCCCCACGAGTACCTTGAGCTGCATATCGAACAGGGGCCGCTACTGGAAGCCGAGCAAACGCAGATCGGGGTGGTCGAGAACCTGCAAGGGATCTCCTGGCAGCAGGTGACGGTAACAGGCAACGCCAACCACGCCGGCACCACCCCGACCCGCTTGCGCCACGACGCAGGCTTCGTCGCTTGCGCCGCGGTCACCGAGCTGCGGCGCCTGGCCCAGGACAGCGGCACGACACTGGCTACCACCGGCTGCATGCGTTTCGAGCCCGACGTGATCAACGTGATCCCACGCCGCGCCACCTTTACTGTCGACCTGCGCGACCCGGACGAACAGCGCCTGCAACAGGCAGAGGCGCACCTGGCGCGGATACTCCGAGCGCTTGCCGAAGCCGAAGGGGTCACCCTCGAAACCGAACAGTTGGTGCGTTTCCAGCCGGTGACATTCGACGCCGCGCTGGCCAACGCCATCGAGGCCAGCGCTCGGCGCCTGGGCCTGAGCCATCGGCGCATGACCTCCGGCGCCGGGCACGACGCGCAGATGATCGCGCGCATCGCCCCGGCGGCGATGATCTTCGTGCCCAGCCAGGGCGGTATCAGCCACAACCCCCGCGAGCATACCGACGACGCCCAGTTGCTCGACGGCGCGCGAGTGTTGCTGGACGTGGTCACCACACGGCTGAATCCCACACGCTGATCCCGCCCTGTTGCTCTGCCTATTGGAGAATCACATGCTTTTCGCCAACCCCAACGCCACCCGCACGCCCTACCCTCGTGCCCTGCAAGCCCTGATGAACATCCGCCAGGCAAACGAGAGCCGCCAATGGCTGGCGCACTGGCCGCAACTGCGTGCCACCGGCACGCCACTCTACGACCTGCCTGACCTGGCAGCCGAACTGGGTGTCGGCCAGGTGCGGGTCAAGGACGAATCGGTGCGCTCACCCCTGGGCAGTTTCAAGGCATTGGGGGCGCCCATCGCCCTGGTGCGCCTGATCCTGCGCACCTTCCCCGGGCACGGTTTCATCGCCGCCGACCTGTTCACCGGCCGGCACGCCAGCCAGCTGGCCGGTTTCAGCGTGGTCAGCGCCACCGACGGCAACCATGGCCGCGCCCTGGCCGCCGCCGCGCAGAGCGTGGGATGTCGCTGCGTCATCGTCCTGCACGCCCACGTCAGCGTGGAGCGCGAGCAGGCCATTGCCGCCTACGGCGCGCAGATCGTAAGGGTCGAGGGCAACTACGACGCCTCGGTGGCGCACGCCGCGGCCTTGGCCCAGGCCCACGGCTGGCAGGTGGTTTCAGACACGTCCTACGATGGCTACGAACAGATCCCCGGCGATGTGATGCAGGGTTACGGAACCCTCGTCGCCGAGCTGGTCGAGGCCAGTGGACAAGATCCGGCCTTCACCCATGTGTTCCTGCAAGGAGGCGTGGGTGGCTTGGCGGCGGGCATCGTCAGCTACCTCTGGGAGCTGATGGGTGAACAACGTCCGACTTTCATCGTGGTCGAACCGAAGCAGGCCGACTGCCTGCTGCAAAGCGCCATGGCCGGCCAGCCCCGTGCCGCCAGCGGCTCGGTGGACTCGTTGATGGCCGGGCTGGCCTGCGGGGAAACCTCACCGCTGGCATGGCGGTTCCTGCAGCCGAGCGTCGACTTCTTCATGACCCTGGATGACAGCGATGCAGTCGCGGCGATGCGCCGCCTGGCGCAAGGCAGTGCCCGGGATATTCCGTTGCTGGCGGGTGAGTCGGCGGTTGCCGGGCTGGCAGGGTTGGCGCGGTTGATGGCGGTGCCTGCACTGGCGGCCCAGGTGGGCCTCGGACGCGATTCGAAGGTATTGCTGATCAGCACCGAAGGGGCCACCGCGCCAGCCCTGTATACCGAGTTGGTGGGGGAAACGCCGGCATCGGTGCTGGCACGGCAACGGGCGTGGCGCTGAATCAGGATACCCTCTGTGGAAATTCGCTTTACCTGTCTATAACTTCAGGGTTCATCATCGCCCCATTGCATGAGGGGAAGACAGGTGTATCGCATTTCCGAACTGGCGGCGAAGGTGGGACTCAGCCGCTCCACGCTGCTCTACTACGAAAAACTCGGGCTGGTCACCTCACGGCGCCAGGCCAATGGTTATCGCCTCTACCATGAGCAGGACCTGCAGCAGTTGCGCCTGTTGCAACAGCTGCAGGCCGGCGGCCTGAGCCTGAAGGAGTGCCAGGCGTGTCTGGAGGCGCGACTCGACCGGCCGGCCCTGCTCGAACGCCTGCGCAGCCTCGACGAGGAGATCGCCGCCCGCCAGCGCTCGCGTGAACTGCTCGCGGCCATGCTTGGGTTGTCGTCCATGCGCCCCTGGCACCAGGCCCTCGAGCAGCAGGCGCCCGGCGCCCACCTGGCGTGGTTGCGCAGGCAAGGTTTCAGTGAAAAACAGGCCCTGCGCCTGAAATGGCTATCGCGCGACATGAACCAGCACGAACACTACATGGCCGACTTCGAACGCATTGTCGAAGGCCTGAAGCACCTTGGGCCAGGCTCGGCGCAGGATTCGCTGAAAGCGTTGCGCGCCCTGCCCCGCCCGCCCGCGACATTGCTGGACATCGGCTGCGGCCGTGGCGCCACCAGCGTGCTGTTGGCCGAACATAGTGCGGCGCAGATCACCGCGCTGGACAACGACGAACACAGCCTCGGCTGCCTGCGGGAAACCCTGACCGCCAGAGGCCTGCAGGAGCGCGTCACGCCGCTGTGCGCAAGCATGACCCACCTGCCATTCGCCCCCCAGCGCTTCGACACGATCTGGGCCGAGGGCTGCGCCTACATCATGGGCTTCGACAACGCCCTGGCGTACTGGCGCACCTTCATCGAGCCCCAGGGTTGCCTGGTGGTCAGCGACCTGGTGCGAGTGGCCGACAGGCTAGCGCCAACGGCCGAGGCCTTCTGGCAAGCCGCCTACCCGGACCTGCAAAGCGTCGACACCCGCCTGGCCGCCATCACCCGCCAAGGCTATCGCTGCCTGCTGCACTTCCCTCTGAGCGCGCAGGCCTGGGCCAACTATCTGGAGCCGCTGCGCGAACGCGTGGCCGCCCTGGCAAACGACACGTTCGCCTCCCAGGCCCTGGCCGACATCCGGCGCGAACTCGAGATCCATCAAAACCACCTGGGCGAGTACGGGTATCATCTGTTCATCATGCAGACACGCTGAACCCGCCCCAGGACATGGAGTCACCATGAACATCGAAAAACTGCAGAACCGCCTGGACTTCCTGCGCCAAGCCGAACAACTCAAGAGCGTGCTGCGCAGCGCCCATACCTCCAGCGGCCGTGCCGAAAGCACCGCCGAGCACACCTGGCGGCTGTGCCTGATGGCCATCACCTTCGCCGACGAACTGGGCGACCTCGACCTGCTCAAGGTCCTGAAGATGTGCCTGGTCCACGACCTCGGCGAGGCCATCAGCGGCGACGTGCCCGCCGTCAGCAAGCAGGGTTTCCCCGACAAGAGCCAGCAGGAACGCGATGACCTGCTGCAACTGATGGCGAGCCTGGATGCGCCCCTGCGCGAGGAGATCATGGGGCTGTGGGAAGACTATGAAGCCGCGACGTCCGCCGAAGCCCAGGCGGTCAAGGCCCTCGACAAGCTGGAGACCCTGCTGCAGCACAACCAGGGCCGCAACCCACCGGGATTCGACTACGCCTTCAACCTCAACTACGGCAAGCGCTACACCGCCGCCACACCGCTGTTCGAGGCCCTGCGCGGCCTGATCGACGCCGACACGCGCAGGCACCTGGACAATGGCATCGCCCTGCGCGACGAACGCCCCGAAGACATCGATGCCATCGGCCAACTGACCGAAGCCGCCTTCGCCAACGCCGAGCACAGCAGCCACACCGAACAGTTCATCGTCACGGCGCTGCGTCGGGCGGGGCAGCTCACTGTCTCGCTGGTGGCCGTGGAAGCCGGCGCTGTCGTCGGCCATGTGGCGATTTCCCCGGTCACCCTGACGTCGGGCGCCAGCGGCTGGTTCGGCCTCGGGCCGGTGTCGGTGTCGCCGGCGCGCCAGGGGCAAGGCATCGGCTCGGCGCTGATCAATGCCGCGCTGGCCCGGCTGCATGGGCTGGGCGGCCAGGGCTGCGTGGTGCTGGGCGACCCGCGCTACTATGCCCGCTTCGGCTTCAAGGCCCAGCCGGGCTTGACCTTGCCGGGGGTGCCTGCCGAGTACTTCCAGGCCCTGGCCTTCAGCGGTGATGTGCCGCAGGGCAGTGTGCAGTACGCCACGGCGTTCGAGGCAACCTCCAACGCGTAAAGCGCGGTCGCTGCAGGCGCGGGGCAAGCCTGCGCCTGCAGGTTACGCATCATCACAAGAGTCGACGCGGGCAGATGTGCTCCGCAGCCAGCGACCATCGTCTACCTGAACGTCTTCGACCGCGTCTTTCCTCCGCACCAGGTTTTCCGATGCAAGCACTCCTGCAAGAGATCCTCGACCACGTCCGCCCCCTGCTCGTCCAGGGCCAGGTGGCGCAGTACATTCCCGCCCTCGCCCAGGTCGACCCCAACCAGCTGGGCATCGCCGTACAGAGCCTGGACGGCCAGCTGCACTGCGCCGGGGATGCGCGCACGCCGTTCTCGATCCAGAGCATCTCCAAGGTGTTCAGCCTGGTGCAGGCGATCAATCACAGCGGCGAGGACATCTGGTCGCGGCTGGGCTACGAGCCTTCGGGGCAGGCGTTCAACTCGCTGGTGCAGCTGGAGGTGGAAAAGGGCCGCCCGCGCAACCCGTTCATCAATGCCGGGGCGCTGGTGATCTGCGACATCAACCAGTCGCGCTATGCCACGCCTACCCTGTCGATGCGCGACTTCGTCCGCCGCCTGGCGGCCAACCCGCGTATCGTCAGCGACACGGTGGTGGCCGAGTCGGAGTACCAGCACCGCGCGCGCAATGCGGCCATGGCCTACCTGATGCAGGCCTTCGGCAACTTCCACAACGATGTCGACGCAGTGCTGCGCAGCTACTTCCACCACTGCGCGCTGTCGATGAGCTGCGCCGACGTGGCCCGTGGCTTCGCCTTCCTGGCCAACAGCGGCTACTGCCCGCACAGCGGTGAACAAGTGCTCAGCCCACGTCAGGCACAGCAGGTGAACGCGATCATGGCCACCAGCGGGCTGTATGACGAGGCCGGCAATTTCGCCTACCGGGTCGGCCTGCCGGGCAAGAGCGGCGTGGGCGGCGGCATCGTCGCGGTGGTGCCGGGGCGCTACAGCATCTGCGTGTGGTCGCCGGCGCTGAACGCCTCGGGCAACTCGCTGGCGGGGTTGCGCGTTCTGGAGCTGTTGAGCGAGCGGATTACCGGGTCGGTGTTTTCGGCGGTCTGAGCGAAGTCGTCGCCTAAGGAGGGCTTTCGCGCCAGGCCGACGGGCTCAGCCCGGTCCAGCGCTTGAACGCCCGGCGAAAACCGCGCACATCGCTGTAGCCCAGCGTCTCGGCGATGCGCTCGATGGCCATCCGCGGGTTGCCCAGCAGGCTCATCGCCCGCGCCTGGCGCACCTGCTCCTGCAAGCCGTCAAAGGTCATGCCGTGCTCGTTCAGATGCCGGCGCAGGGTGCGGCTGCTCATGTTCAGGTCAGCGGCGACGCTATCGATACGGCAGCCCTGGGGCAGGTCGCGGGCGATGGCGCGCTCCACGGTCTGCAGCAGGCTGGCCTTTTGCTGCAGCGGCGCGCATTCCATCTCCAGCAGGGTGAGTGCCTGGCGCAAGGCCACGGGTTGATGGCCTGGCAAGGGCTGGTCCAGCCAGTGGCTGGCGATCACCATGCGGTTGTGCAGGCAACCGAACGCCACCTCAGGGCCCAACAGGCAAGCGTAGGCCTCCAGGTAGGCCGGCGCGGCATGGGTGAACTCGAAGCGCAGCGGCGCGAAGCCGGTGCCGATCAGCGCCCGGCTGTAGACCATCAGGCTGGCGAAGAACTCTTCCACCGCGAACACCTGGATATCGGCATAGGGCAACCGGCATTCGACCTCGACGAAGGTCTCCCGCTCGCCCTCATGCAGGCTGTATACCGCGATGCCGCCGCTGGTGTGCTGGTAGCGCGCGCCCACCTCGAAGGCATCGCGCAGGGTCCGGCACAGCGACAGCACATGCCCCAGCAGGCCCAGGGTACCCAGCACGTTGCGATGCCCGACCCATAACCCCAGCCCCTGACCAGGCAGCGCCTCCAGGGTGCGACGGATCAGCGTCACCGCCTGGCGGCAGGCGATGCGCTGGGCCGGGTCCTGCAGCTCGCCGGGGGTGAAGCCCAGGCCGCGACACAGCCGCTCGCCGTCAAGGCCACGGTCGCTGGCGAGCTGGATCAGCGTCTGCAACATGAAAGGCGAGGCCAGCGCCTGGTCCAGCTGCGGGTCGAGGGGGGTATGGGGCATGGCGACGACTCCCGAACCGAGACGCCTGGATTCTTGTTGTCGGGGCTGCGCTCGGCGCCGTCATCATATCGCGCAGGGGAAGGCCCTGGCGGCGAGAGTAACAAAATATTGCAGAGTGTCCGGCAAAGCCCCCCTGCCTGGCCGGTACGGCCCTGCATCCCCGGGCGGCCAGCGCTTATTTGTATAGGGCGGCCGACGCCGCTCGCCCACAACAACAAGAACGAGCCCGACCATGACCCCGACCCGCCGCCCCTGGCTGCCCCCGGCAGCCGCCTGCATGCTCAGCGCCAGCCTCGCACTCTCGGCCCACGCCACCGAGAACGGTGTCGACAACATCGGCCCCGGCACCGACGGTTTCTTCGTCCTGCCGCTGAACGTCGATCAACTGCCGGAGCACATGTTTGCTTTCAACCTGTACTACAACCACTACCAGGCGCGGGAGCTGGATATCAGTTCGCTCGGTGGCAAGGTCCCGCAGGTGAAGATCACCTCCGACGCGATCATCCCGCGGCTGGACTATCTCAGCCCGCTGCGCGTGTTCGGCGGTCGGCTCGGCGGCTACGTGGCGCAGCCCTACATGCGCCAGCAAGTGGCGATGTTCGGCCAGCGCAGCCGCCACGAAAGCCAGGGCGACGTTACGGTCGCACCCATCATCCTCTGGGACCTCGGCCCACGCCTGACCCTGGGCGCGGCGCTGGAGATCACCCTGCCCACCGGGGATTACGAAGCCACGCGCCTGGCCAACACCAGCAACAACTTCTACACCTACAAGCCTCTGTTGTCGGCGACCTGGCTGCCCAGCGAACGCAGCGAGCTGTCGGTCAAGGCTACCTACAGCTTCAATGAAGAGAATCACGACACCGACTACCGCTCGGGCCAGCTGTTCCATTTCGACTATTCAGCCAGCTACCGGGTGACCGACAACCTGCGCCTGGGGGTCAATGGCTACTACGTGAAGCAGACCACCGACGACAAGCAGTTCGGCCGAACCGTGAGTTTCATGGGCGAGGATGTCGATGACGGTGTGCGTGGCCAGGTGTTCGCCATCGGCCCGGCGCTGCATTACACCTTCCTCGAGTACGCCAGCATCGAGGCGCGCTGGGCCAAGGAGTTCTCGGTGCGGAACAGGCCGGAGGGCGAGATGCTGTGGGTCAAGCTGAGCTTGCCGTTCAGTTTGTGATGCTCGCTTCTGAAGCTATCAATGACCCTTTATTGAACGTGACCCTGTGGGAGCGACGGTCTTGTGTTGTTTGTAAGGGCCTCATCGCTGGCAAGCCAGCTCCCACAAGGACGACGCTTGGCTTGAGGGCCGCGCGGTCGGTGTGGGAGCCGGCAACGCCGGTGCCCGACAACTCACGCATACACCGGCCACCTCTCGACAATCCGTCCGTCGCGCACCGCCAGCAGGTCGCCGAACTGCAGCAGGATCGCCTCGGACTGGGTCGGTCGCAGGAACACCTGGTCGTCGACCTGCAGCCCGACCGCTGCCGAGCCATTGAGCATTTCCTGGTTGGAACTGCGCCCGTACAGGCCGTTGAAACGCAGGCCCCGGGGCGACTCCGGCTCGGCCAGCCAGTTGCCGCCGTAGATGAAGAAGGTCTCGCGCTGATTCGGGTCCCACCAGGCGAACAACGCCGACTTGCCGTCCAGCGCCGGGATCTGCACCGCCCCCGTGCGCTTGATCACCGGCGTGGCGATGTAGGCCGCAGGCATGTGGTCCTGCAGCGACGGCAGGTCATAGTGGCTGGGTTTGAGCAATGCCGAGCCCACCGACACCTCGCTGCTGGTGCGCTCGTGCTCGTGCATGCGATAGCTCGGGCTGCCGGCAGTGTTGAGCGTCAAGTCCGTGCGCCACAGCCCGGGATAGCGGCTACGGGCATGCTCGACGAAACCGTCGTACGCGCCCATGACCTTGGCGAACAGCGCCTCGGGTGAACCCAGGATGCCCGGCACACCCATGCCGACAAAGGGGTCGTAGCCCATGAAGCCGGCGAAGGTCAGGTGCCGGGGGTTGGCGGCGATGATGGCGAGCATCCGCTCCAGCTCCGCCACATCCTTTACCCCGCCACGGTGCAGGCCGACATCCAGCTCGATATTGATCCGCAGCCGTGTGCCCAGCCCCTGGGCCAGTGCCAGGTACTGTTGCAGGCGCTCGGGGGTGTCGAGCAGCCATTGCAGTTGCCTGGCCGGATCGAAAGCGCCGCGGTGCGCTTCGTAGAACAACTGCGCCGAACGCACCGGCAACGGTTTGCCGAGCAGGATGTCGGCATCGGCAAAGCGCACGGCGTCATGGTTGAGGAACGGCTGGTGGAAGGACATCAAACGGCCGGTGCCGGCGCGCCGTGCGATGTAGTCGAGCAACTGCGGCGAAGGCAGCGACTTTTCCACCAGGCGCAGGTGCTTGCCGGCGCGGCGCACCGACTGGGTCACCACGTCGATGTTGTGGTCCAGGCGGTCGAGGTCGATCAGCATCACCGGGCGCATCGGCCCGTGCTCGCGCAGTTCGCGCTGCAGCCTGGCGAAATAGTCGCTGTGCGGCGCGCCCTGTGCGCCGGGGCGCAGCCAGGCGCCGGCGGCGGCCAGCAGCACGCCGGCACCGGCGGCGCCGACCAGGAATCTGCGTCTGTTCATCTACACCTCCTAGTGGGCCACGCCCAGGATCGAGGCCAGGTGGGCATTGAGGAACTTGCCGGTCGGGTCCAGCGCCTGGCGCACCTCGGTAAACTCCTTCCAGCGCGGATACAACGGTTGCAGGGTGCGCGCATTGAGGGTGTGCAGCTTGCCCCAGTGCGGGCGCCCGGCGTACTTCCAGAAGATCGGCTCGATGGCGGCGAAGAAGTTGTGGTGGTCCATGCTGTAGTGCTGGTGCACCGAGATCGAGCAGCTGTCGCGCCCTTCGAACATGCTCAGCGGGATATCGTCGGCCTTGACGTAGCGGTACTCGATGGGGAACCAGGTGCGCAGGTCGCGCTCGCGAATCAGCGCGAGGATCTCCCGCAGGCATGCCGGCCCCTGCTCGGCGGGCACCGAGTACTCCATCTCGTTGAAGCGCACGTTGCGCACGTTGGCGAAGATCGCGTACGAGTCATCGACCCGCTCGTCGAAGCTGGCGACATGCCGCAGGCTGTTGAGCAACGCCCGCCGCGCGGCGGGAAAGTCACTGCCGTACTTGTCGAGCTTCTCGATCAGGCTGACGAACTCATTGCCGCCTTCACTCGCCGGGTCCCGGGCGGCGGTCGGTGCATCCTCGGTTTCGTTGAGGGCGATGGACAGCGCGTAGTCGGAGTGGGTGATCACCAGCATTTCCCAGTGCTGGTTTTCGCGGGTGTTCTTTTCCACCTCCTCCAGCAATTCGTCGGTACGGGCGATCCACTGCCGCTCGCGCAAGCGGAAGGCCTCGCGGTTCTGCAGGCGGATGCGCGTGGCCACACCCAATGCGCCGAGGGACACCCGCGCCGCGGCGAACACTTCAGGGTGCCGGCGGCTGTCGCAGTCGAGCACTTCACCGCTGGCCGTGACCAGTTGCAGGCCGCTGACCCGTGAAGAATACGAACCGAAGCCGACGCCGGTGCCATGGGTCGAGGTGGCGATCGCACCAGCCAGGGTCTGGTAATCGATGTCGGCCATGTTCGGCAGTGCCTGGCCGACCGCCTTGAGCGCCGCGCCCATCGACGCCATCGGCGTGCCGGCGGCGAACTCGGCCTGCAGCGTGGCGGGGTCGTGATCGAGCAGGCCGCTGAAGTGACCGAGCGACACCAGGGTGCCGTCGGTTGGCACCAGGGCACTGAAGGAATGCGCCGAGCCGACCGGGCGCACTTTGCCGGTGGCCTGGCCGATGACCTGGACCAGCTCGTCCAGACTCTGCGGCGCCAGCCGCGCCTCGGGCAGGCAGCTCTGCGCGCCGGACCAGTTGCGCCAGGGAATCAGCCGTGGCGCGCGCAACAGCTGCGCCAGCGCCGGGTTGCCGGACAGCGCCAGCAAGGCGCAGGCCGCGCCCGCCTGTTGCAGCCAGCGGCGTCGAGAGAGGTGGATCGCCATGGGGATACCTTGCGTTCAGTGAAGGGTCTGGCCGGCCATGTAGCCGATCAGGGCCAGGAACTGTGCCTCGGAGCACTGCATGCACAGGCCCATGGGTGGCATGCCCTGGTAGCCGTTGATGCTGTGGTCGAGCAGGCGATCCGTGCCCTGGGCAAGACGTGGCGCCCAGGCCGCCGTGTCGCCGGCCAGGGGGGCACCGGAAGCCGGGTTGGCGTGGCAGGTCTTGCAGGTGCTGGCATAGAGCGCGGCCAACGCCGGGTCGGTGGGGGCGGCCTGGGTGGCGGCGGGTTTGCTGTCGTCCCGGCAACCGCCGAGCAGCAATGCCAGGGTGGTCAGGGCGGCTGCGCGCAGCAGCGGTGGAAAAAGCGGCATGGTGCTCCCCTCTTCTACCGTGCCTGGGCACGGCGTTTTCTTGTGGTGGGTAGGGGCAACAGTAAGGCGGGAACAGGCTGGCGGTTCAGGGCATTGGCGGCCAGCAAGGGGGGTGGGATCGGACAATCCTGCAAGGCGGGACTGGCCCGCTTGCAGGGAGCAGAAGATGACGAGCGCTACGTGGGAGATTCTATGGTTTGCAGCAAGCCAGTTTTCCGCCTTTAGTGACATATTCGTCCTGGTTTTTCATCAGGGCGAATGCCACTCGTGCAAGCTTTCTAGCCAGGATTACCAGCGCCTGTGTCGTTGCTTTACCCGCTTTCCGATATTGTTCGTAGACGTCTTTCCAAGCAGCCGATCGGCTCGCCGCCATGGCGGCGTTATGCAATAGACGCCTGATCTCCGAGCAGCCTCTTTTCGTCAGGCGGCGGCGTCCATTTTTCTGTCCTGAATCACTGACTCGTAGATCCATTCCCAGGAATGCAATGTACGAGTCACTGCTTTTGAACTCGCCCCGCATAAAGGCCATCACCAATGCCGTAGCGGTGAGAAAACCAATGCCCTCTATCGCTTGGCAGCGGGCAACTTGTTCGTGCAGGCCAGCTTCTCGCAGCACTTCCTTAATCTTTTTTTGGATCAGTAGATCCAGCCTGTCTATGGATTTTACAAAGGTTTTGAAGGCGACTTTCAACAAGGCTTCATTAGCCCAGCTCTGCATCATTGCAGTGCGAGCAGTCACCAAGGCCGATCTGCGTCGAAGAAGGCTCTGTAGCTTGCCGTAGACGGCGGGAGGAGGAGTCCAAGGGCGAAGGTCTTCCCCCTCGTTTTTCAAAAACCGGGACAGCAGCCGAGCATCAGAAGGATCCGTTTTCACTCGTCCACCCACGCTTTTCCGGTAGTTGCTCAGCTGGAACCCATCAATGACATACACCTCGAAGCCTAGGCTGTGAGCCAGTTCAACCAGATCGAGGTGATAAACATTAGTCGCCTCAACAGCAATAGCCGTGTTGAGAGGCTGCTGTTTCAGCCATCTTTTGATTTCGAGTTTGGCGTTTTTCAGCCTGATGACCTCATCGCGATCATCGTGATGAATCACCAGTTCAGCTTTCGCGACATCCGCACCCACGATCAGCTTGCCAACCTGCATTGCCATGGGCGCTTCCTCACGTTATGGTTTTTTGGCTTGAAGGGGTTTCACCAAGAGGCGCTGGCTTGCTTCTATCGTCGCTTGCAAACGATGCATTCTTTATCGGCGCTTTGGTGGAAGGGGTGGGGCGATGTCTCCCACGGTCTGTACTGATGCGAACAGTCAGAATCGGGCATTTAGTCCCACCACCCCTTCAAGTCTAACCATACAAGCGGGCTAGCCCGCTCCCACGTAGTCTCTCTTCAGGCTTGGGGGCACGAGGCGTGCCCCGTCAGCCCTTGTTGGTCAGGCCGTCAAGCTGACCTTCGACCGTCACCGGCCCGACCTTCAGCTTGCCATCATCCAGCGACACGCTGGGCAGGCCGGCTTCAGGCAGCTTGGGCAGGTCGAGGGTGGCCTTGACCTGGTAACCGAGCGGTTTCACCTCGGCCCCGACCGTGTTCCCGCCCTGCTCCACGCCCTTGACCTGCAGCCCCAGCTCGCGCTGCGCCGCGATCTGCGACGTTTCCTGGACCCCGGCCTTGCGCACGAACTCGCCCTGGGCACTGAACGACGGCGTGTAGCCGAAGGCGGGCTTGGCTTCGCCCTCCTTGGCCTCGCCCGGCTTGCCGACAAGGCCGGCGCCCAGGTCAAGACGCACCGAGGTGGTGGTGTCCTGACGCTCCTGGATGCTGAGCCCGCCGTCGAGCTTGCCGCCGATGTGCTGGCCTTCGACACGCGCGCCGCTCAGTTGCGCCGCGCCCGTGCTGTTCAACGCCACCGTGTCGGCGGCGATCCGGCTGTTCTCCTGGGTGGTGCCCTGCAGATGATCCACGTGCACCTTGCCGCCGAGGTCGAAATCATGGGACGCAGTGGCCTGCTTGTCGGCGTCGGCCGGGGTATTGCGGCTCAGGTTGCCGCCGGCCTTCAGCTCGACGCCCCAGTTGTTGCGGCTCTGGGTGGACTGCGCCGACTCCAGCGCCAAGCCACCCTCGCCTGCGCCGACGTTGACGCCCCTAGCTGCGACCTGCGTGCCCTGCAGATGCACCGACTGGCCGGCCAGGTCCACATTGGCGCGGCTGGTCAGCTGGCCGCCGCTCAGGGTCTGCGAGCGTTCGTTGGTCTGGCCCACATTGAAGTTGCCGCCCAGCTTGCCGCTCAGGTCGCGGCCCTGCTCACCGGTGGCTGCCTTGCCGCCGAGATTGAGGCCGCCGCCCAGGTGGCTGCCGCTGACGGTCCGGGTGTCGCTGGCGGCCTGCAGGTCGAGAGCGCCACCGGCCTTGAGTTCGACCGGGCCCGCCGCGTCGATGCGCGTACCTTGCAAGGTCTGGTCGCCAGCGCTGCCCAGCCGCACCGGGCCGCTGCCGCTGATGCTCGCCACCTGGGCCTTGCTGTCGGCACTGTGTTCGCCGGCATGATCGAGTTGCAACCCTGCGCCCAGGTCGACCTTGTCACCCACCGGCAAGGTGCCCACGGTCAGCGAAGCGCTGCCACCGAGGCTGCTGGTGTCGCGACGCTCATGGTTGCTGGCCTGCTCCAGGGCCAGCTTGCCGCCAGTGTTGACGGCCACCGCGCCCTGGCCACCGTCGAGGCGGCTGCCTTCGAAGCGGGCATCGCCGCCGACCTGGATGTTCAGGCCCTGATTGCCACTGAAGGTGCCGACCACGGCAGTGGAACGGTCTTCGGCCAGGCTCTTGCTCCCCCCCGAACCACTGGCGGTCACATTCAGGTCCTCGCCGGTCTTGGTGTAGACCCGGGCGGATACATCGGCATTCACCTGCTGCTCGCTGCGGCTGTGGGTGTTGCTGGCCGCGTCGGCCTGCAACGTGCCAGCCTTGACGTTCAGCGCGCCGCCGTTGGCGTTGTACTGGGTGCCCTGATCCTTCAGTGCACCGGCCACGTCCAGCAGGACGCCCTGGCCGTTGAACTGGCTGACCACCGCGGTGCCGGTCTGCTCGCCCTGCTGCTGGCTGGCATGGCCCACGGCCAGGTCGACGCCCAGGTTCGGCGTGCCGAGCTTGCCCAGGGCATCGCTCAGCGAGGTCTTGCCGGCAAGCACGTCCTTGACATCGCCCAGCGGCAACTTGCCGTCGAGCGCGTCCTTCACCGACACCTTGCCGTCCACCACATCCTTGACCACCCCGGCGATCGGCCGGGCGATGTCCTTGTACTCGACATTGACACCGACATCCGCCGTCCAGTTGCTCTGCTGGTGGCTGCTGCTGCTGGTGTCGCGAGCCGCGCGGTTGTCCACCTGGTTGGCGCTGACGCTCAGGGTGCCGGCGCTGTTGACCTGCGCGCCTTCGCTGGCCAGGGTGTCGGCCTTGATGGTCAAGCTGCCGGCGCTGTCGATGCCGGTGGTCTTGGCAGTGCTGCTGCTCGAGGTGTCCTGCTGGGTACCATGGGCGAAGTCGACCCCGGCGCCGGCACGGTCGAGGCCGGCGGTGAGGTAGACACCACCCTCGGTGTGGCTGCTGTCGCGGGACTCGCTGCGGCTGTCCTGCTCAGCCAGCAAGGACACCTGCTTGCCGGTCAGGGTGGTATCGCCTGCGGTGGACTTTACCGCTGCGCCCTTGACGGTCAGGTCAGCGCCGGCGGTCAGCTGAACCTCGCTGCCGCTGAGGCTGGAACCCTGCTGGCTGACCTGGCTGCCAGTGGCGCTCTGGCGATCGCTCGCATAGCCGACGCCGGCGCGATACTGCCCCGAGCCCGGCGCGGTCTCCTTGGCCGAGGCCACGAAACCACGGCTGCTGCTGGCGCTGCCGTGCTCACGGGTATCCTGGGCCGAGGCGACCTTCAGGTCGCCCGCCGCGTCGGCGTTCAACGCGCCGGTGGCCTTGACCGTAGAGCCGACCACCTCGATGCTTTCGGCGCTGTTCAGGCCGACACTGCCACCGGCCACCAGCTCGCTGCGCACGGCGGTGCTTTCCCGGCTGTTCTGCTTGGCTTCGTTGTGGCTGACGCCGAAGAACTTGCTCTGCTGGTTCTGGCTGTCGCGCTGGTCGGTGCGCGAGGCGTTGCTGATCTGCACCTGCTTGCCGGCGATGCGGATGTCCTGGCCGCTGGTCAGCTGGGCACCTTCGGCCAGCACCGAAGCCTTGGCCCGCAGTTCGATATCGCCGCCCTTGAGCTGGCTGGTGACGCTGCGCTGGGTTTCGCTGCGGTTGTCCCAGTCGGCCTTCCAGAAGCCCTTGGTGTGCTTGCCCTGGTCGCTGTTGACCTGGCGTTCGGTGGCAGCGGTCAGGCGCAGGTCGCCACCGCTGTTCAGGCTCAGTTGGCCGGGCGCCTCGATGCTGGCGGCATTGGCGGTGAGATCCTGGCCGGCATTCGCCCGAGCATCACGCTGGGCCACGACCTGCACCCCATGCTCGCGGGTATCGCTGTCGATCTGGGTACGCTGGTAGGTTTCCCAATCGATGCCCAGTGCACCGCTGCGCCAGTTCTCGCGTTTTTCCTGGAGCTTGCGGCTTTGCACGGTGCTCAGGGTGAGGTTGCGCCCGGCGTCGAGCTTGACGTCGCGCCCGGCCACGTCGGCGGCGGCCAGAGTCAGGTCCTGGGCACCACGCAGTTGCACATCGCCCTGGCTGCTGCGCACGCCCGCGCGGGTCGCTTGCAGCGAGTCGGCCACGGCGGCGCCGCTGATGTTCAGGTCACCCGCCGAGTCGATGCGCACGCCGTCGCGGCCTTCGATCTGCCCCGGCCCGACCCGCACCCCGGCACCCTGTGCGGTGCTGACGATATTGATGCGCCCGGCCTGCATCGCGCCGAACAGGCTGGCGTCGATACGCTGCTCGCCGCTGGCCGCGCCACCGTCAAGCACCTTGACCTGGCCGCTGGCGTAATCCACCTGGTTGCGGCCCACGGTGAGGTTGAGCTGGTCCCGGGCATCCAGGCGGCCCTGGCTGTCGATGCGCGGGGCGATCAGGTTGACCGAACCGCCGTCGTTGCGCAGGCCGGCGCCCTGCACCTGCAACTGGCCGCTGGCGTCCTGGGTGCCCAGGGCCTTGAGCCGGCCCGCGTCCAGCTCGGGGCGGCCCACCACCAGGCTCGCGTTGGGCGCGTTGATGAAGCTGGCGCCGTTGACCGAGATGCCGTTGGGGTTGGCCAGCACATAGTCGGCGGCACGGCCGAAGATTTCCTGGGCGCCATTTATGGCGGAGGCATTGCGGCTGACCACTTCATTGAGGATCACGCTCGCCGCCTGGCCCTGGAACTGCGGGTTGGCCGCCAGCTCGCCGGCCAGCTGCGAGTGCCCGGCCTGCAGGGCGTTGTTCAGTACCAGGCCCTGGCGGTCGACGTTGTAGTCGAGGAACTGGTTATGCGACAGGCCCGCGCCGTTGGGGGCGACGATATTGACGATGGGCACGCCGCCCTGGGTCTGCAGTTGCGCCGTGCCCCCGGGCCCGGGGGCGACCACTACGCCGCCGGCCAGCGCCTGGGGCAGGCTGGTGGCCAGCAGCAGGCTGGCGATCGCCCAGCGCAGCTTGCCTTGCGGGGACAAATTGAAGGTAAAGGGGGTCTTGGGCATAGGTCACTCTCCATGTAGGTACTGCTGAATCGGTGCGCTCAAATCTGCACGGCGGCCCGCAACAGCCAGACTTCGGGCTCGCGCTGGTAACCGCGGGGCGTGTTGAGGCTGCGCTGGTAGTCGATGTCCAGTTGCAGCGCCTTCCAGCCCAGGTTCACGCCCAGGCTCGCGCCGCTCAGGCGCTGGCTGGCGGCACCGTGGTCGGCCTTGATCCAGCCGTGGTCCAGGCCCAGCCGTGGGGTGACGCTCAACAGCCCCTGCGCCCGCAACGGCAGGCGCAGGGTGTTGCGCCATACCGCCCCACTGGCGCCGGACAGGCTGCTGATGCGGTAGCCGCGCACGGCCGAATCGTCGGTGCCGAGCAACTGCTCGATGGCCGGCAGCGGGTCGGGGCTGTACTGCAGGTTGAGCTGGCTCTGCCACTGCCAGGCCTGGCCCAGCAGCTGGCCATTGCGCCACTGGCTGAGCCCGGCGCGGTACTTGTGGAACTGCGCCCTGGGCAGGTCGGGCACCGGGCGATCGGCATCGTCGTCGGCACCGAACCAATGCAGCCCCTGGGCATAGTTGAGGTCGAGGTTCCACACCGCGTGGTCGAGCCAGAACAGGTTCAGCCCGGCCTCGGCCACGGTCAGCGTCGGGCTCTGCACGTCCAGGCGCACCTTGGCGAACTCGCTGTCGACATCCTTGTGCGCCAGTTGCAGGCTGGCGCTCAGTTGATGGCGCTGGTCGCGCCACAGCACGCGCTCGCCGCGCAGGCTGAGCTGGTCGGTGATGCCGCGGCTATGCAGGGTCAGCGTGCTGAGCTTGACCGGCGAGCGGTACTCGGCATGGCTGGCGAACAGGCTGAAGGTCCAGTAGCCATAGGGGATCGCGTAGTACAGGCTGGCGTTGCGGCTGTAACGATCGCCCTGGTTGAGGGTATCGCTGGCCGACAGGCTGAGCAGGTCGTTGAGTGCCAGCGGGTTGTCCAGGCCCAGGCTGAACACGCGACGGTCGCGCCCGGTGCTGGCGCTGCCGAGGTTGTCCAGGCCCAGGCCCACGGCCACCCGTGGCTGGCCGGCGCTGCGCGGGCGCAGGATGATCCGCGAGGCGCCCGGCTGGCTGCCGGGGGCGATGTCGGCGGTCAGGTCGACCGAGCGCAGGCGGTTGAGCTGGTCCAGGCCCTGCTCCAGGTCACGCAGGTTCAGCGGCTCGCCGAGCATACCGGGGAAGGCCCCGGCCAGGGACACCGGCAGGCGCTGGTCGGCCAGTTCGATGGCCTCCAGGTAGCCCTCGTCCACCAGGATGTCCAGCGACTGCCCGGCTGCCGGCGCGCTGCTCAGGTAGGGCCGGCTGGCGATATAGCCCTTTTCCAGGTACAGCGCGGTGATACTCGCCAGCAGCTGGTTGATCTGCCCCACGCCCATGCACGCCGCCACCAGCGGGTCGATGCGCGCATCGAGGGTGGCACGGTCGATCAGGGTAACGCCGCCCACCCGCACTCCGGCCAGCGGCCAGCAATGCGTATCCGGGGCCGAGGCCTGGGGGATCTGTGCGGAAGTATCGGGCCCGGTGAACGCACCGCGCTGCAGTTGACGGCGGCGTTGTTCCAGTTGCAGTTGCTGCAGGTCCTGTTGTTGCTGTTGCTGTTGGCGCAACACTTCCTGGCCGGGCACGAACGTCTCGGCACGCACGTTGCCCAGGGACAGGCAAGCCAATACGACACACAGCGATACGCGACGGCAATCAATAGCAGACAGGTACGACATACAACACCCATTCGCAGGCAAAGGCACAGCGAGAATCGCAGCACTTGGAACTTCCCGGCACGGTTACCGAGAGTTATCGGCACACGTGCAATAACTTTAGAAAGTTGAGCGTTATTCACTGGAACGCTCACGGAAAAGTTAATGACTGCCAATTACCACCCGAAGCCTGGCATGACCAACTGGTCACCCGACACCCCGTATTTCAGAGGCTAGAGGGACTGACGCGCTAGATTGTCCAACAATCAAACTTGCCGACTGTTTGAGCCAACGGTACTTCTAGACACGAGCGGGAGACACCGGACTTTAGTCGCATGCCGCCTGCGCACAGCAACTTGGAAACACCCAAGGGGATTCTACTTCGGTGAAACGCGCCGAAACTAAGCCGAATAATTGGCCCGTGCGGCGACGATTCGTGCTGAACTTTCGACTCTATTGAAGCGACTGTCCTCGAATTTACTTGCAACTCGAGTACGCGTTAGATGCCTGGTGTATGCTCGCGACATCACAGCCCACCGCACTGAAATGCCCCTCGACAAGGACAACAGCATGCCCCGCCTGGACTGGCTTGAACACCACATGGCCCACAGCGATACCCTCGCCCAGTGGCTGCACCAACAGTTCCACTACGAGTACGCGGACGTGCCGCTTGCCGACTGGCAACGCGAGTTCGCCGAAGGCCAGCGCAACGGCCAATGGCGATGCCTGGTCGCCCTCGACGGTGACCGCCTGCTGGGCAGCGCCGCCCTGGCCAGCGACGACCTGCCCGGGCGCAGCGACCTTGGTCCGTGGCTGGCCTGCGTGTTCGTCACCCCGCAAGCACGAGGGCAAGGCCTGGCGGAACAACTGATCGCAGGCATCTGCGCCCATGCACGCAGCAGCGGGGTCAGCACGCTCTACCTGCACACCCACGACCAGAGCGCCTACTACGCCAAGCGTGGCTGGGTGCCGCTGGAACCCTTCGAGGCCTGGGGGCAGCAGCACTGGCTGATGTCACGCGCGCTCTGATCGCGTGCCTGTTGGCCTCTGTAGAAGCGGGCTTGCCCCGCGCCAGGGCCATCCGTGTCGCACACAAATGATCCAGCAGGGAATTATTTAGCGCGCCGTTGTATCTGACCCTAGGTACAAGGCTGGCCAAACCATGGCCATGCCCCAAGCCTTCAAGGACAACGGCCCATGAAATCACGCAGAAAACCCGTCAAGCCCATCGGCTTGAAGGACATCACCATCGTCGACGACGCCAAGATGCGCAAGGCCATCACCGCCGCCGCCCTGGGCAACGCGATGGAATGGTTCGACTTTGGCGTCTACGGCTTCGTCGCCTATGCCCTGGGCAAGGTGTTCTTCCCCAACGCCAGCCCCGGCGTGCAGATGATCGCGGCACTGGCCACCTTCTCCGTGCCCTTCCTTATTCGCCCACTGGGCGGGCTGTTCTTCGGCGCCCTGGGCGACCGCTACGGGCGCCAGAAAGTGCTGGCCGCGACCATTGTGATCATGTCCCTGAGCACCTTCGCCATCGGCCTGATCCCCTCCTACGCCAGCATCGGCATCTGGGCGCCGATCCTGCTGTTGCTGGCGAAGATGGCCCAGGGCTTCTCGGTGGGTGGTGAATACACCGGTGCCTCGATCTTCGTCGCCGAATACGCCCCGGACCGCAAGCGCGGCTTCCTCGGCAGCTGGCTGGACTTCGGCTCGATCGCCGGCTTCGTCCTCGGCGCCGGCGTGGTGGTGCTTATCTCGACGCTCCTCGGCGAGGAACAGTTCCTCGAATGGGGCTGGCGCCTGCCGTTCTTCCTGGCCCTGCCGCTGGGCCTGATCGGCCTGTACCTGCGCCACGCGCTGGAAGAAACCCCGGCCTTCCAGCAACACGTCGAAAAACTCGAGCAAGGTGACCGCGAAGGCCTGGCCAGCGGCCCGAAAGTGTCGTTCAAGGAGGTGGCGACCCAGCACTGGCGCAGCCTGCTGACGTGCATCGGCGTGGTGATCGCCACCAACGTCACCTACTACATGCTGCTCACCTACATGCCCAGCTACCTCTCGCACAACCTGCACTACAGCGAAGACCACGGCGTGCTGATCATCATCGCGATCATGGTCGGCATGCTGTTCGTGCAGCCGATCATCGGCCTGCTCAGCGACAAGTGGGGGCGCAAGCCATTCATCATCATCGGCAGCGTCGGGCTGTTCGCCCTGGCGGTCCCGGCGTTCATGCTGATCACCAGCGGCAAGCTGGCGGTGATCTTCGCCGGCCTGTTGATCCTCGCCGTGCTGCTGAACTTCTTCATCGGCGTGATGGCCTCGACCCTGCCGGCGATGTTCCCCACGCATATCCGCTACAGCGCCCTGGCCAGCGCCTTCAACATCTCGGTGCTGATCGCCGGCCTGACCCCGACCCTCGCCGCCTGGCTGGTGGAAACCACCGACAACCTGTACATGCCGGCCTATTACCTGATGGTGATCGCCGTGATCGGCCTGCTCACTGGCCTGACCATGAAGGAGACCGCCAACCGTCCGTTGCGCGGCGCCGCCCCGGCCGCCTCGGATATCGACGAAGCCCGCGAACTGCTGCAGGAGCACCACGACAACATCGAACAGAAGATCGAGGACATCGACGCGCAGATCGCCGAGCTGGAGGCCAAGCGCAAGACCCTGGCCCAGCAGCACCCGCGCATCGATTGAGGAGGCTTGCGCATTCCGCCGGATTGCTTGCCTGATCCTCTGAACCTGCGGGGTGCATCGATTGCGCAACGGGGCCATGTGCTAGCGTTTCTGGATTGGGGAACAGCGTATTCCCCGCTTCCAGAACCGATGATCAGCAGGTGAGCCCATGGAACTAAGAATCAACCAGCAGACCTACCAGGTCGAGGCTGACGCCGACACGCCCTTGCTCTGGGTGATCCGCGACGACCTGGGCCTGACCGGCACCAAGTACGGTTGCGGCCTGGCCCAATGCGGCGCCTGCTCGGTGCTGGTGGACGGCAATGTGGTGCGCGCCTGCGTCACTCCGGTGGCCGGCGTGGTCGGTCGTGAAGTCACCACCATCGAGGCCATCGAAGCCGACGCCGTGGGCAAGCGCGTGGTCGCCGCCTGGGTCGAGCACCAGGTGGCCCAGTGCGGCTACTGCCAGTCCGGCCAGGTGATGGCGGCCACCGCGCTGCTCAAGCACACCCCCAAGCCCAGCACCGAACAGATCGACGCGGCCATGGTCAACCTGTGCCGCTGCGGTACCTACAACGCCATCCATGCCGCCGTGCACGAACTGGCCCAAGGGGAGAACGCCTGATGAACGCGCGTATCGACACCCCTGACGACCTGGCACGGCTGCGCAGCGGCGAAACGGTCAACCTGTCGCGCCGGCGTTTTCTCGCCGGCAGCGCCATCGGCGCCCTGGTGCTGGGCTTCGGCCTGCCGCTGGGCTCGGCGCGGGTGCAGGCCGCCGCCGCGTCCCCCGAGCGTGGCACCCAGGTGCCGGCCTTCCTGGAAATCCGCGCGGACGGCAGCGTGCACCTGCTCAGCCCGTTCATGGAGGGCGGGCAAGGCGTCAACACGGCCATGGCGCAGATCATCGGCGAGGAACTGGACGCCGACCCGGCCACCTTCGTGGTCGAAAGCGCGCCAGCGGGCGAGGCCTACGTGGTGATGGAGAACGGCCTGCGCATCACCGGCGGCAGCATGTCGGTGCGCATGAGCTACCCGACCATGCGCCGCCTCGGCGCCCTGGCTCGCGCCATGCTGCTGCAGGCCGGCGCCGAGCAGTTGGGGGTGCCAGTTGGTGAACTGAGCACCGAGCCTGGCAAGGTGGTGCACGCGGCCTCGGGCCGTGCGCTGGGCTACGGCGAACTGGCTACCAAGGCCATGGACCTGCCGGTGCCGGACCCGGCCAGCGTCAAGCTGCGCGACCCCAGCCAGTTCCGCTGGATCGGCAAGCCGGTGCAGCGCCTCGACGCCTACGACAAGTCCACCGGCAAGGCCGTCTACAGCATCGACGTCAAGGTCGACGGCATGCTCCACGCCGCAGTGCAGCATGCGCCGCGCCTGGGCATGACCGTAGGCAACCTGCGCAACGAGGAACAGGTCAAGGCCATGAAGGGCGTGCACTCGGTGCATCAACTGCCCGGTGCGGTCGCCGTGGTCGCCGAACGCTGGTGGCACGCCAAGCGTGCGGTGGAAGCGCTGCAGGTGGACTGGAAGGAAGTGGCCGCCGACAGCCAGGTGCGGCCTATGCCTGCCGACTTTTCCAGCGATGGCTGGCGCGAACACCTGGCCGCCCAGACCGGGCCGAGCCGCGACGAGGAAAACCACGGCGATGTCGCCGGTGCCCTGGCCGCGGCCAAGACCAAGGTCGAGGCCACCTACCACAACCAGTTCCTCAACCACGCGCAGTTGGAACCGCCCTCCGCCACCGCCCGTTTCAACCCCGACGGCTCGCTGGAAGTGTGGCTGCCCAACCAGGCCCAGGACATGTTCCGCGACGACATCGCCAAGCGCACCGGCCTGGACCCGGCGCGGATCACCCTGCATTCGCCACTGCTCGGCGGTTTCTTCGGTCGGCACTTCCTGTACGACTCGGCCACCCCCTACCCGCAGGCCATCGCCCTGGCCAAGGCGGTCGGCAGGCCGGTGAAACTGATCTGGAGCCGCGAGGAGGAGTTCCTGCGCGATGCCATGCGCCCCATGGCCGTGGTCAAGTTCCGCGCCGCGCTGGACGAGAAAGGCCTGCCGGTGGCCATCGAGGCAATCAGCGCCACCGAAGGCCCGACCGAGGCCATTGCCGGCAAGCAGGGCGACACGGTCGACCCCACCGCCCTCGAAGGGCTGTCGGGCAAGGCCTACGCCATCGCCAACAAGCGTATCGCGCAGATCTATGTCAAAGGCCCGGCCATGCTCGGCTACTGGCGCTCGGTGGGCAATTCGCTGAACGACTTCTTCTACGAGTCGTTCCTCGACGAGCTGGCCGACAAGGGCGGCCACGATCCCTTCGAGCTGCGCCTGCAACTGCTGCGGGACAACCCGCGCCTGACCACCCTGCTGCAGGCGGTGGGCGAATTGTCCGGCGGCTGGAAGCGCGGCCCGTTCACCGCCGAGGACGGCAGCAAGCGCGCCCGCGGCGTGGCCATGGCCTCGCCGTTCGGCTCGGAGGCGGCGGTCATCGCCGAAGTGTCGCTGGAGGGCGGCCAGGTCAAGGTGCACGACATCTGGCAGGCCATCGACCCGGGCAGCATCGTCAACCCGGCGATCATCGAGGCCCAGGTCAACGGCGCGGTATCCCTGGGCCTGTCCCAGGTGCTGCTGGAAGAATCGGTGTGGCTGAACGGCATGCCACGGGCGCGCAACTACGACCTCTACCCGGTGCTGCCGCCGTCGCGCATGGCCCGGGTGCATGTGCGCATCGTCGAGAGCGGGGCGAAGATGGGCGGCATCGGTGAACCGCCGCTGCCGGCGGTGGCGCCTGCGGTGGCCAACGCCGTGGCGCAGCTCACCGGCCAGCGCGTGCGCAGCATGCCCCTGAGCCGCCATACCTTCAGCTGACACGACAAGGACAGCCCATGAACAACAGCCGATTCGCAAGAACCGCAGGCTGGCTGGCCTTGCCGTGCCTGGTCGCGGCAGGCCTGCTGGCCTGGTACGTCACCCGCGAGCCCGCCTCGCCCTTCAGCGCCTCGGACAGCGCCGACGCCGCCCTGGTCAGCCGCGGCGAATACGTCGCCCGCCTCAGCGACTGCGTGGCCTGCCACAGCCTGCCGGGCAAGGCGCCCTTTGCCGGAGGCCTGGAAATGGCCACACCGCTGGGGGCGATCCATGCCACCAACATCACCGCGGACCGCGAGCACGGCATCGGCGCCTACAGCCTGGCCGACTTCGACCGCGCCGTGCGCCAGGGCGTGGCGCCGGGAGGGCGAAGGCTGTACCCGGCCATGCCCTACCCGTCCTATGCCAAGCTCAGCGACGACGATGTGCGGGCGCTCTACGCGTTCTTCATGAAGGGCGTGCAACCGGCAGCCGAAGCCAATATTCCCAGCAGCATTCCCTGGCCATTGAACCTGCGCTGGCCCATCGCCCTGTGGAACGGCCTCTTCGCACCGACCACCGCCTATGCGCAGAAACCCGACCAGGATCCGCTGTGGAATCGCGGCGCCTACATCGTCCAGGGCCCCGGCCACTGCGGCAGTTGCCATACGCCTCGGGGCCTGGCCTTCAACGAGAAAGCCCTGGACGAAAGCGGCGCGCCGTTCCTCGCCGGGGCCCTGCTCGATGGCTGGTACGCGCCGAGCCTGCGCCAGGACCACAACACCGGGCTCGGGCGCTGGAGCGAAGCCGAGATCGTGCAGTTCCTCAAGACCGGGCGCAATCGCCATGCGGTGGTGTACGGCTCGATGACCGAGGCGTTCAACAACTCCACGCAGTTCATGAGCGACGACGACCTGGGCGCGATCGCCCGCTACCTCAAGGCATTGCCCGGTGACCCTCGGCGTGATGGTGCGCCCTGGCAGTACCAGGCGACGGCCGCCGCGCCTGATGCGCCCGGCGCGCACACCTACGCGACCCGTTGCGCCAGCTGCCATGGCGCCGATGGCAAGGGCCAGGCCGAGTGGATGCCGCCGCTGGCGGGGGCCACCTCGATGCTGGCCGCAGAGAATGCCTCGGCGATCAACATCACCCTCAACGGCTCGCAGCGCATCGTCGCCGCCGGGGTGCCGGACGCCTACCGTATGCCGGCGTTCCGCGAGCAGCTGTCGGACCGGGAGATCGCCGAGGTGCTGAGTTTCGCCCGCAGTGCCTGGGGCAATCAGGGAGGCGCGGTGCAGGCCAAGGCGGTGGGCGAGCTGCGCGGGCATACCGACCCTGCCAGCAGCAGTCCGATCATTCTGCATATGCGCTGATACAACATTCTCAGCGTGGGCCACAGACAACCGAGGACACCATGGAAAGCATCGACCTGCTGGTCCTGCGCACCACCCACGACTGGCTCCAGGCCGGGCACCGCGTGCTGCTCGCCACTGTCGCCCGCACCTGGGGCTCCTCCCCTCGCCCGGTCGGCTCGATGATGGCGCTGCGCAACGATGCCGGGTGGTCGGCAGCGTGTCCGGCGGCTGTATCGAGGACGACCTGATCCATCGCTACACCACCGCCTATGGCGGCCCCGGCCTGCCCCTGGGCAGGCCCGAGGTGATCCGCTATGGCGTCAGCGCCGACGAGGCCCACCGCTTCGGCCTGCCCTGCGGTGGCACCCTGGAACTGATCCTGGAATTCGAACCGGCAGTATTGCCGCTGCAGCAACTGCTGGAGCACCTCGACCAGGGCCGGCTGATGCGCCGCCGACTGGCCCTGCAAAGCGGCGCGGTGAGCCTGGCCGCCACCGCCACGCCCGAGCAGTTCAGCTTCGATGGCCAGCACATGGTCAACACCCTCGGCCCCGGCTACCGCATGCTGCTGATCGGCGCCGGGGCCCTGGCCGAATACCTGGCGACCATGGCCTTGTTCAATGGTTTTCGCGTGGCGGTGTGCGACCCTCGCCCCGAACACATGGCGACCTGGGCGGTGGCCGGCGTCGAGCACCTCAAGGGCATGCCGGACGATGCGGTGCGCGCCTTCAACGCAGACCTGCGTACCTGCATCATCGCCGTCAGCCACGACCCCAAGCTCGACGACCTGGCGCTGCTCGAGGCCCTGCACAGCCCGGCGTTCTACATTGGCGCCATCGGCTCGCGGCGCAACAGCCAGCTGCGCCGCGAGCGCTTGATCGAGCATTTCGGCGAGAGCGAGGCCTCGTTGCAACGACTGCATGGCCCCATCGGCATCTACATCGGCAGCAAGACCCCGGCGGAGATCGCGGTGAGCGTGATGGCCGAAGTGCTGGCCGCCAAGAATGCCGTGACACTGCCCGGAGCTGTGAGCGTGTCCGCCGCCAAGGCCCTGGAACAGCCAGCCTTGTGAGCGGGCCACACACCGGCCAACTACTGTCTATGCTTGCTCAACGCGAACCACCCCTCGGTATCGACCACAAGGAAGACAGGCCAATGAAATCGACTCTCGCCCGCGCCATCGCTTTCACCTCGCTCATCGGTGCGGCCAGCCTCGCCGCCCACGCCGCCGAACTGCCCATCGCCAGCGAGGCGCTGGAAAGCCATATCACCACCGAAGTGACCAAGATCGACCTGCCCAACCGCCAGGTCACGGTCAAAGGGCCCCACGACAAGGACGTGACCTTCCAGCTCACCGAACAGGCCAAGGCCCTGCCCAACCTCAAGGTCGGCGACCAGGTCGACATCAAAGTCACCCGCGCCATCGCCTATGTACTGAACACCAATGTCGGCGGCGCGCCCAAGGCCTCCGAGGAATCGGGCACCATCCGCGCCACCGCGGCCAACCCCAACCCTGGTGGCGAGGCTTTCCGCCAGGTCAAGGTCACCTCGCAGATCAAGAAGATCGATCTGAAAACTCATGAAGTCACCCTGCTGCCACCCGAAGGCAAACTGCAGGTGGTCAAGGTCGAGAATCCCGAGCTGCAGGCACGGATGAAAAACCTCAAGGTCGACCAGACCGTCGAAGCCATCTTTACCGAAGTACTGAGCGTGGAAACTTCCCGCCCAGCCCAGTAAAACCTTTGGCCGGCCCGCGCATCGAAAGCCATGTGAGCCTTTCCCCCCTTCAGGAGGTTTCCCATGGCGATGCGCCTGGCCGTGCCGTTTTGCTGCTGCCTCACCCTCGCGCTCTTGGGCTGCACCAGCGCCCGCGACGAGCAGCCACCGCCCACCACGCAACAGGTCGAGCTCCAGCGCTACCAGGGCACCTGGTACGAACTGGCGCGCCTGCCGATGTTCTTCCAGCGCAACTGCGTGCAGTCCGAGGCCCGTTATGGCCTGCGCGAGGACGGGCGCATCGACGTCACCAACCGCTGCCTGGAAAACGACGGCCAATGGAACCAGGCCAATGGCATCGCCGAGGCCCAAGTGCCCGGCCGCACCGACAAGCTCTGGGTGCGCTTCGACAACTGGTTCAGCCGCCTGGCACCGGACCTGACCAAGGGCGAATACTGGGTGCTGTATCACGACGCGGATTACCGCGTGGCCGTAGTCGGCCACCCGAACCGCGAATACCTGTGGCTGCTGTCGCGCACCCCCACCGTCAGTGACCAGACCCGTGACCAGCTACTGGCGCTGGCGCGCAAGCAGGGTTATCCCACCGAGCAATTGATCTGGCGCCAGGCCACGCCCTAGCTGCCTACGTTCACGCCCTGTAAGGTGAGCCACCCGGCTCACCCAACGGATTGCGTGCAATGATCACCTGCCACCTCAAGTACATCATCGACCCCTACCAGGTCCCCGCCTTCGAAGCCTACGGCAAGCTGTGGATCGGCCTGGTCAACCGCATGGGCGGCAGCCATCACGGCTACTTCCTGCCCAGCGAAGGCGCCAATAATGTCGCCTATGCCCTGTTCAGCTTCCCCAGCCTGGCGGCCTACGAGCAGTACCGCAAAGCCTCGGAAACCGACCCGGAGTGCATCGCCGCCTTCGCCCTGGCCACCGAGCAGCGTTTCATCCTCAGCTATGAACGCAGCTTCCTGCGGCCCGTGCTCGACTGAATTTCCCAGGCAAGACCCAGGTTCCTGCAGGCGCCGGTAAAGCCAACGGCGAACGCCACTGAACTATTGCACCTCGATCACGATCCTCACCTAAGCACCCTCGACCCAGGATCGTCGATCGACAAGGAGCCTAGCCAATGTCGCCCCCCCCGTAGCAGCCCCTCTTGCGCGCAAGTCGCGCGGGAGAGGGCTCGGCTGCGGATAGCGCTGGCCAAGGTTCACAAAACAACAGTATTTCCCAGCAGAACCGGTATTTTTTCTGTAACGAAAATGTAAAATTCGTTTTCGCATACCTATAACAAGCTGGGAGCTTCACATGTTTGCCTTCTTCCGCCCTGCCGCGCACCAGGCGCCGCTGCCCGACGAGCACGTCGACAGCACCTATCGCCGCCTGCGCTGGCAAATCTTCGCCGGGATCTTCTTCGGCTATGCCGGCTACTACCTGCTGCGCAAGAACTTCTCCCTGGCCATGCCCTACCTCATCGAGGAAGAGGGCTACACCCGCGGCCAGCTGGGCCTGGCGATCTCCGCGATCGCCATCGCCTACGGTTTGTCCAAGTTCCTCATGGGCCTGGTCTCGGACCGCTCCAACCCACGCTACTTCCTGCCCTTCGGCCTGCTGATCTCGGCCGGGGTGATGTTCATTTTCGGTTTCGCGCATTGGGCCACGTCCAGCGTGACGATCATGTTCGTGCTGCTGTTCATCAATGGCTGGGCCCAGGGTATGGGCTGGCCGCCAAGCGGGCGGACCATGGTGCACTGGTGGTCGCAGAAAGAGCGCGGCAGCGTGGTGTCGGTGTGGAACGTCGCCCATAACGTCGGCGGCGGCCTGATCGGCCCGCTGTTCCTGCTGGGCCTGGCCTGGACCAACGACTGGCATGCGGCCTTCTACGTGCCTGCCACGGTTGCCGTGCTGGTGGCCGTGTTCGCTTTCGCCACCATGCGCGACACCCCGCAATCGGTCGGCCTGCCGCCGGTCGAGCAGTACAAGAACGACTACCCCGAAGGCTACGATGAAAGCCACGAGCAGGAGTTCAGTGCCAAGCAGATCTTCGTCCAGTACGTGCTGTGCAACAAACTGCTGTGGTACATCGCCCTGGCCAACGTGTTCGTCTACCTGCTGCGCTACGGCGTGCTGGACTGGGCGCCGACCTACCTGAAGGAAGCCAAGCACTTCAGCGTCGACACCACCTCGTGGGCCTACTTCTTCTACGAGTGGGCCGGCATCCCCGGCACCCTGCTGTGCGGCTGGATGTCCGACAAGATCTTCCGCGGCAACCGTGGCCTGACCGGCATCGTGTTCATGGCCCTGGTGACCGTGGCCACCCTGGTGTACTGGCTCAACCCACCGGGCAACCCGACCATCGACATGATCGCGTTGTTCGCCATCGGCTTCCTGATCTACGGACCAGTGATGCTGATCGGCCTGCAGGCGCTGGAACTGGCGCCGAAGAAAGCCGCCGGTACCGCGGCCGGCTTCACCGGGTTGTTCGGCTACCTGGGCGGCTCGGTCGCGGCCAGCGCGGCGATGGGCTACACCGTCGACCACTTCGGCTGGGACGGTGGCTTCGTGATGCTGGTCAGCGCTTGCGTGCTGGCCATCGCGTTCCTGATACCGACCTTGCGCCATACCAAGGTGGCCAGTGCCGGTCGTGAGGCAGTGGCCTGACAGCCTCGGCTGACGCTCAAGTAAAAGCCCGGGGCCTGCACCTCGGGCTTTTTTCAAGCGGCTTGATGCAACCGCGTGATCACCGGTTGCTGGCGCTGGCGCGCCTGCCAGATGTCGTAGTCCACCTGGATCGTCAGCCACAGCCGCGCCGTGCTGATGCCGGCCATTTCCAGGCGTACCGCCAGGTCCGGAGAAACCGCCGCTCGGCCATGAAGGACCCGCGACAGCGCCTCACGCGAGAAACCCAGATGCTCGGCGAACGCCTTGACCGTAAGGCCCAAGGTCGGGAGGACATCTTCACGCAGGGTTTCGCCGGGGTGAGGCGGGTTGTGCATAGCCATGATCCAGACCTCCCGTTTCAGAGCGAGAAAGTGTCACCCGGTGAGTCAGGACCCACCAACTGCTAACTGTGACTTGATACTTCAACTTCGTGGTACATCACCCTTGCTACCAGCCGTTTAAGGGTCTTTTGGGCGCAAAGGTTGTTGACCGCATCAGGGCCTCCAAGTGTCCGCCGCAAGCCTTGCAGCGCCTATCAGATCGAGCGCCGCCCGCGCGGCGCATCGCTGGCAAGCCAGCTCCCACATTTATTTCGGGCCAGTTATGCCTGCGCCGCCGCGGCTGTACGCCTTGTCGGTACGACGCGGTTTCAGCGTGTGCACCACTGGCGTCCTACCTGTCTCAAGACATGCACCAAGGCGGACAGCGATAACCTCACAGGACAGACTGGCCCGAAACAGATGTGGGAGCTGGCTTGCCAGCGATGCGCCGCGCGGGCGGCGCTCGATATCCCAGGCACTGCAAAGCTTGCGCCGGACACCTGGTGGCTGCCCGCAGGATGCGCCACGTCAATGCCGTGTCTGCGGCTCACCTGGTACCTGTACCTGCGCCAACGCCGAGTCCAGCAGTGTGCGTACGGTTTCCATCTCGTGCACCGCCGTCAGCGCCAGTGTTGCTCCGAGCGAATGCGGATGCGAGACCAATACCGACTGATGGGCCACGATCAGGGCGCAGCGCACGTATTCCGCCGCCTGAATCAGGGTGTCTTCGAGGTGATGAGGGGAAGGATTGGATGGGGGTGGATCGGGGACGATCTTCAACATGGCAGTGCTCCCTTTGCTTGAAAGATACCGCCATTCACTACCTTGCAAGTAATGGTGGCGGTCGTGTGCAGGGCTGCAAGACCGGGGCAATAGGAGAAAACCCGGCTGGCCCGAGGGCCACCCACACACAACCGCCATAAATCAGCCACAGACAAACGTCAGCAGCATAGCGGTTAGCGCTAGGCTTCCTATCACACACAGGCTTGCAGACCTGGTCGCTGAATTGGCAACGACCGAAGGAGCCTAGATTGATGAGAAAACCGTAGCAATGGCTGAGGACGAGCAAAAGGATGATTCGGAAATGGACTACAAGCAATGAGGAAAATCTGATCGTTCTGCAGATGTGGGATTAACGTTCATGCAGCTACATTGTGCTTTCGCCTGCCTGTTCGGGTATCCAGCATGGATGAAACGACAGTAGCGGCAAGCAGATCCCCCATAGTAGCGTCTTGCCTCTACCGCCCGGATGGGCGAGCACGCACTGGAGTTCAAATGGAATTTGTAGAACGTCTCAACGCGATGGCGGCCAAGGTCAACCAACTGGCTTCGAGTATTCAAACTGAAGAAGCTACTAAAACGGCATTCATCATGCCTTTTATCCACTCCGTCTTGGGCTACGACGTTTTTGACCCCTCCCAGGTTGTACCAGAATATATTTGCGACGTAGGCACTAAAAAAGGCGAGAAAATTGATTACGCCATCTTGAAAGATGGTGAAATCCAGATACTCATCGAAACAAAGAAAATTGGCGAGCCCCTCAACATCAACCACGCCAGTCAATTATTCCGCTACTTCCACGTCACAACGGCCAGAATTTCAATACTGACAAATGGGCGGCATTACCGCTTCTTCACAGACCTTGACGCACCGAACAAAATGGATGAAAAGCCATTTTTGGAAATCGACCTTCTCGATATTGATGAGCACGTTATCCCGGAGCTGCAGAAGCTTACAAAATCAGCCTTCGACGTTGACTCAATAATCAATGCGGCAGGAGAGCTCAAGTACGTCGGGCAGATCAAACGAGTCATCGCGTCGCAGTTCAGCCAACCTGACGATGACTTCATAAAATTCTTCGCCTCACGTGTCTACGATGGTGTCATTACTCAGAAAGTAAGAGAGCAGTTCAGTTTACTGACTCGCAAGGCAGCATCTCAATTTTTGAATGACCAAATCAACGATCGCCTGAAGTCAGCCATGAGTGGTGTTTCTTACCCGACCCCTGCTGAAACGGTGGTTAGCGAAACGCAGAGTGAGTCCTCGGATAACGCAGAAGATCGCATTCAAACCACAATGGATGAGTTGGAAGGCTTCCACATAGTCAAAGCTATTGTCCGTACCACTGTGGACTCCAAACGTGTCATCCACCGAGATACGCAGAGCTATTTCGGGATTCTGCTAGACGACAACAACCGAAAACCGATCACCCGGCTTCACTTCAACCGCGCACAAAAATATATCGGTATTTTCGACAAAGATAAAAATGAGACACGCCACCCCATTAACTCATTAGACGACATCTACGAATTCGCTGACCAATTAAGGGACACCGTGGGCTATTACGAGTAAAGAAAAAGACGCCCTCGCCACTGGAGTGCAGCCAGGGCGAAGGCAACCCTACCGTCTCACCATCAACTGCCTCCCGCCCGATCCCGCACCGGACACTGCGCCCGGTGCAGGTTCAACGCGGTATTGATGATGCCGATATGGCTGAACGCCTGCGGGAAATTCCCCAGCATCCGTTTGCCCACCGGATCGTACTGCTCGGCCAGCAATCCCACGTCATTGCACAAGGCCGTGAGCCGCTCGTAAAGCGCCTGCGCCTCCTCCTGCCGCCCCAGCAGCACGTAGACATCCGCCAACCAGAACGAACACACCAGGAACGTCCCCTCCCCTGGCGTCAGGCCGTCGCTGCAACTGTCGCTGTCGTAGCGCAGCAGCAGGCCGTTGCGCAGCAGGCGCGTTTCGATCTGTTCGAGGGTGCGCAGGAAACGTGGATCGTCGGCCGGCAGAAAACCGGTCAGGGCGATCTGCAGCAGGCTCGCGTCCAGCTCGGTCGAACCGTAGGCCTGGACGAAGTGACGCCCGTCGGCATCCAGCCCGCGGCGGCAGACCTCGTCACGGATCTGGTCCGCCACCTGGCGGTAATGTCGCCCCCGTTCACGCCCTTCCTCGGTGGTGTCGGCCAGGCTCGCCGAGCGGTCGAAGGCGACCCAGGCCATGACCTTGGAGTGCACGAAGTGCTGGCGACCGCCGCGCACCTCCCACAGCCCCTCGTCCGGCTCGCGCCAGATGCTTTCGAGGTACGGCAGGATCGAGCGGGCAATGGCGGCGCTGCGTGGATGACGCGGCAGCCCGCCCTTGATGGCCTGGGTCATGGCGTCGGCCAGTTCGCCGTAGATATCCAGCTGCAACTGCTCGGACGCGGCATTGCCGACCCGCACTGGCTGCGAATGCTCGTAACCGGGCAACCAGGGCAGGCTGAACTCCGGCAGGTCGCGCTCACCCGCCAGCCCATACATGATCTGCATCTGCTCGGGGTTGCCCGCCACCGAGCGCAGCAGCCACTCGCGCCAGGCCTGGGCTTCGTCGAAGTAGCCGAGGTTCATCAGCGCCAGCAAGGTCATGGTCGCGTCGCGCAGCCAGCAGTAGCGGTAGTCCCAGTTGCGCTCGCCACCGACGCGTTCGGGCAGCGAGGTGGTGACGGCGGCGACCATGCCCCCGGTGGGCGCGTAGGTCATGGCCTTGAGGGTCAACAGCGAACGGCGTATCCGCTCGGTGTATGGGCCGACGTCGGGGCAGCGGGCGGCGAAGGCCTGCCATTGGGCGATGGTCTGCTCGAGGTCGTGGTCGACATCGCAGCCGGGCTGCACAGGCAGGTGCGAGGGCTGGTGGCAAAGGCTGAACACCTGGCGCTCACCGGCGCGCACGCGAAACCGGGCAACGCTGTGGTGGTCTTGGCCATGGGTCTCGGTGCTGCTGCGCAGGATCAGGCGATCGGGGCCGGCAACCGCGCTCAGGGTCAGCGGGTCGAGCTTCTCCACCCAGGGCACGCTGCGGCCGTAGTCGAAGCGCAGCACCAGGTCCATCTCGAACGCCGTCTCGCCGGCCAGGCCCTCGACAATGCGCAGCACTGCGTTGGCCTCGCCCAGGGGCATGCAGTCGAGCACGCGGGCACGGCCGCTGGCAGTGGTCCAGGTGGTTTCCAGTACCAGGGTGTCATCGAGGTAGCGGCGCGCGCTGTGCTCGACCGGGTCGCTGGGGGCGATGCGCCAACGGCCGTTTTCCTCGTTGCCCAGCAGCGCGGCGAACACCGCGGGGGCGTCGAAGCGTGGCAGGCACAACCAGTCGAGGGCGCCGTCGCGGTTGATCAGGGCGGCGCTGCGGCAGTTGCCGATGAGGGCGTAGTCTTCGATCAGGGCGGGCATCTCGGATCCTCAGGCGGTGGGCGTGAGTTTGGATGCCGAAGCGCGATTGCCGGTTCCGTTGAAATGCACTCGGCGCAGGTTGCCGAGGCGTTGGAATCGATGCGCAGGAACATTGATCCACGGCACTGATTCACTGTTGCGCTGTGTTAGAAATACCGGGCCAGTGGTTGCTTATCAGGATGAATAAGCTTCTGCCCGTGCGCAACCATTGCGCTGAGTCACTACTTTCAACAAGGACGTTTTATGAAGATTGTCGGTTTATCCGGAATACTGCCCTCACGCTGCGTCAGCAACCAGGACGTTATCAACCTGGTGGAAGAACACTCCCGCAACACCTTCCAGGAAGACTTGCCGAAAACACTGAAGACCATCGGCAAGTTGCTGGAAAAAAGCGGCAGCGACACCCGCCATTGGCTGGCGGCTGACGAGACGCCGATGCAATTGATGGAGGCGGCGTTCGATGCGGCGCTGGCCCAGGCCAATATCAGCAAGGCCGACCTGGACCTGCTGATCTATCCCAATGTCACCCGTGGCTTCATCGAACCGGCCAACAGTACCTTCATCGCCAAGGCACTGGGCCTGAACTGCCGCAACTTCGACGTGGTCGACGCCTGCAACGGCTGGGTGACGGCCATGGACGTCATCAACAGCAAGATGCAAGCGGGTGAAATCCGCTACGCCGCCATCGTCAACATGGAGTTCGGCATGTCGGAGGGCGGCCCGGTGATGCCCAAGAACTTCTCGCTGCAGTCGCCGGCCGAACTGGCCTACAAGTTCCCGAGCTTTACCATCGGTGAAGCCGCCGTTGTCACCATCCTCAGTAACGAAGCAGCGGACAACTTCAAGTTCTCGTACATCAACCGACCCGACCTGAGTGACTTGTCGACGATCTCGTTGCCGGACTGGAAACTGTTCTGCAACGAGGCGGATATCGCCAAGATCGAACCCACCGGTGGCCAGTATCAATTCAACTCCTATGCCGCCGCCCTGCACGAAGATGGTCGCAACGAAGCGATAAAAGTCTTCAACCTGCAGAAGCTCACCGCGGACGACGTGCACAAAGTGTTCATCCATACCGGCTCGCCAAAGATGTGGGAACATATTGGCCAGATGATCGGCGTCGATCACAAGTTGCATCACGTCGGGCACAAGACCGGCAACATCATTACCGCGTCGATTCCCTTCGGCATCTTTGATGCGATGAGCCGGGGCGAAGCCGAGCAAGGTCAGTTCTGCATGGGCTGGGCGGGCAGTGGCGGGATGGTGTTCTCGGCCCTGTCGTTCACTTTGTAGGGCATATTTGCGCACCTACCGCCAACGGCGGTAGGTCGCTGCAGGCTCACCCCAGCGTATGCCACTCGCGTTTGTCCCGCGCCAGCAACTCATCGCCGGCCTCGGGGCCATCCTCTCCCGCCGCATACCCATGCACCTCGCCACCCTCGGCCGCCCAGGCATCGAGGAACGGCTGCACGGCACGCCAACCGTTCTCGATATTGTCGGCGCGCTGGAACAAGGTCTGGTCACCGGTAAGGCAGTCGTAGATCAACGTCTCGTAGCCGGTCGCCGGGGTCATCTTGAAGAAGTCCTTGTAGGCGAAACCCAGCTCGACATTCTCCATCACCAGCTCCGGCCCCGGGCGCTTGGCCTGGAGGTCGAACCACATGCCTTCGTTGGGCTGGATCTGGATCTTCAGGTAGTTGGGCTTGGGCCGCTCCAGTTCGCTTTCACGGAACTGCGCGTAGGGCGCCGGTTTGAAGCAGATGGCGATCTCGGTGTCGCGCACGCTCATGCGCTTGCCGGTGCGCAGGTAGAACGGCACCCCCGCCCAGCGCCAGTTGTCGATCATCACCTTGAGCGCGACATAGGTCTCGGTCTGGCTGTGCGGGGCGACATTGGCCTCCTCGCGGTAGCCGGGCAGTTTCTTGCGGCCCTGCTTGCCGGCACTGTACTGGCCACGCACGGAATTGCGCAGGGCCATCTTCTGCGACCAAGGGCGAATGGCGCCGATCACCTTGGCCTTTTCACCGCGCACCGCATCGGCGCCGAAGGCCGCCGGCGGCTCCATGGCGACCATCGCCAGCAGCTGGAACAGGTGGTTGGGCACCATGTCGCGCAGGGCGCCGGTATTGTCGTAGAACGCCCCGCGCGTCTCGACGCCGACGGTTTCGGCGGCGGTGATCTGCACGTGGTCGATGTAATGATTGTTCCAGAACGATTCGAACAGGCCGTTGGAGAAACGGCTGACCAGGATGTTCTGCACGGTTTCCTTGCCCAGGTAATGGTCGATGCGGTAGATCTGCCGCTCGTTCATCACCTTGAGCAGGCAAGCGTTGAGCGCTTCGGCGCTGGCAAGGTCAGTGCCGAAAGGTTTCTCCACCACCACCCGGCGAAAGCCGCCGCCTGACTCGTCGAGCAGGCCGGCGTCGCCCAGGCGCTGGGCCACCTCGGGGAAGAAGCGTGGCGAGGTGGCCAGGTAGAAAATGGCATTGCCATGGCCGGTTTTAGCGATGCGCCGAGCCAGGGCCTGGTAAGTCTCGGGGTCGAGGAAGTCGCCGGTCTGATAGTCCAGGCGCTTGGCCAGGCGCGCCCAGAGCTTTTCGTCCAAGCACTTGGCACTCCCTTCCGCGCCCTTGTCCCGCGCCTGCATGAAAGCATGCAGGCGCGCGGCAAAGTCCTCGGCCGTGGCCGGGTTGTGGTCGACCCCGACGATACGCAGGTTGCGGTCGAGCAGGCCGTCACGGCTGAGGTTGTACAGCGCCGGCATCAGCAGGCGCTTGACCAGGTCGCCGTTGGCGCCGAACAGGAACAAGGTGCATGGCGGCGCCGCGGGGATGGTCGGTTTAGTCATTTAGTCCTTCTTTTTCTCGACGTGGCCGCCGAAGCCCAGGCGCATGGCGGAGAGGATCTTGTCACCGTAGGTGCCCTGCTGCTGGCGCGAGCGGAAACGGGCGAACAGCGCGCTGGACAGCACCGGCACCGGCACGGCCTGTTCGACGGCGGCGTCGATGGTCCAGCGCCCTTCGCCGCTGTCGGACACCGAGCCACTGAATTCGGTCAGTTGCGGGTCGGCGACCAGCGCGTCGGCGGTCAGGTCCAGCAGCCAGGAAGTGACCACGCTGCCGCGGCGCCACACTTCGGCGATCTCGGCCACATTGAGGTCGAAGCGCTGCTCTTCCGGCAGTTCCGGGCCACCCTTGCTGCGCAGCAGGTCGAAGCCTTCGGCGTAGGCCTGCATCAGGCCGTACTCGATGCCGTTGTGCACCATCTTCACGTAGTGACCGGCGCCGGGCGGGCCGGCGTGGATGTAGCCATGCTCGGCGCGCTCGTGCTCGCCGCTGCGGCCCTGGGTGCGCGGAATGTCGCCGACGCCCGGGGCGAGGGCCTTGAACAGCGGTTCCAGGCGCTCGAACACCGCCTTCTCGCCACCGATCATCATGCAGTAGCCACGGTCCAGGCCCCACACGCCGCCAGAGGTGCCGACGTCGAGGTAGTGCAGGCCACGCTTGCCCAGCTCGGCGGCGCGGCGCACGTCGTCCTTGTAGAAGGTGTTGCCACCATCGATGATGGCGTCGCCCGGCTCGAGCAGGTCGGCCAGTTGCGCGATGGTCTGCTCGGTGATTTCGCCGGCGGGCAGCATGACCCACACCGCGCGCGGCGCCTTGAGTTTCTGCACCAGCGCCCCGAGGTCGTGGGCGCCGACGGCCCCCTCGCCTTCCAGGGTGGTGATGGCTTCGCGGTTGCGATCGTGGACCACAGTGCTGTGACCTGCGCGCATCAGGCGCCTTGCGATATTGCCGCCCATGCGGCCAAGCCCGATGATTCCCAGTTGCATGTGCCGACGCTCCCGTTGGTTTTGCTTTACAACAATTGAAGATTTCAGATTAGTCCAGCGTTCTGGCGTAGGGTTCACCGACGAACGGGGCGACAACGATAAACAAAAAAGTTCCCAAGGGCCTGCAAAGAATTCAGAATGCGCGCCGCGTGAAGCGTCTACGCTTCAAAATGTCACCAGCCATGCGAGGTGTGCCCATGGGAACCCTGATGCCTGCCACTCCCACCCAGACCCTCTATGTCACCGTGCGCCGCGACGAGCTGCGCCAGTTGAAGGATGAGCGCGATCACCTGCGCCAGCAGGTCGCCCAGCTGAACCTGCTGCTCGAGCAGGCCCGCGTGCAAGGCAAGGCCGCCGGCCTCTGATTCACCGCCCCTCTGCGTGGGAGCTGCCAGGCTCCCACCTCGTCACAGCTTCCCTTCCTGATTGCGTTGTGCCGCGTCTGTCGCGAATTCGCTGCGCCTACGCTGGCTAGCCTCATATTTTGCAACAACTCGCCAACGTTTGCGCGGGTAAACCGTCGCGACAAAAATGACCAACGGGTCACTTTCTTTGCGTTTCGTCCCCTACACTCCAGATTCGGCCCGCGTTTTGCTCGGAAAAAGTGACGTAAAAAAGTCGAACTTTCCAAAACACGGGCAGGTCAGGACTTAAGTAGGGCCGACGCAAAAGGACTTCCTCACGCCAGGCCCGCACACCCCAACCAGTCCATACGTCTTTCGGCGGGAATGCCGAGCGTGCCGTGCCTGCGCGCACGAATCTGGGGCAAGGACGCACTACGAAGATGCAACAACGATCAGAGAGCAGACCCACGAGCCAACGCCAAGCAAACAGAACAAGGGACGGAGAGAAGTATGATCAGTGCCGCTGTCGAACCTCACGTAGAGTCATTCAACCCGGATAACCGCGAGCCGCTGCCTGCGTCCCTCGCCCCGACAGTCAAGGCACCCGGCGCGCAGCGCCAGCACAACCCGAACAAGCGCAAGATCCTGTTCGTCACCTCGGAGATTGCCGACCTGGTCAAGACCGGCGGCCTGGGCGACGTGTCCGCTGCCCTGCCCCGTGCCCTGGCGCACCTGCACGATGTGCGCGTGCTGATCCCCGGCTACCGCCAGGTGGTCGAGAGCGACAACCCCATTCACATCGTCGGCGAACTGGGCGGCCACGCCGCGCTGCCGCCGTGCAAGATCGGCCGCATGGATCTGGCCGACGGCCTGGTGATCTATGTGCTGATCTGCCCCGAGCTGTACCAGCGCGACGGCACGCCCTACGGCGCCAACAATGGTCGCGACTGGCCCGACAATCACATCCGTTTCGCCCGCCTGGGCCTGGCCGCCGCAGAGATTGCCGCTGGCGAAGGCATGGCCCACTGGCGCCCCGACCTGGTGCACGCCCACGACTGGCCGGCCGGGCTGGCCCCGGCCTACATGCACTGGCGCGGCCTGAGCACCCCGACCCTGTTCACCATCCACAACCTGGCCTACCAGGGCGTGTACAGCCGTGGCTGCAGCCCGGAACTGGCGATCCCCGACCACGCCATGCAGCAGGAAGGCATGGAGTTCTACGGCAAGCTGTCGTTCCTCAAGGCGGGGCTTGCCTACGCCAGCCACATCACCACGGTCAGCGCCACCTACGCCCGGGAAATCACCACCCCCGAGTTCGGCTGCGGCCTGGACGGTTTCCTCGCCAGCAAGGCCCAGCAAGGGCTGCTCGGCGGCATCCCCAACGGTATCGACGAAAGCTGGGACTCGGCCACCGACCAGCACCTGGACCACAACTTCAGCATCAACGACTGGGACGGCAAGGCTCGCAACGCCGAGCAGGTGCGCGCGCTGTTCGGCCTGGAAGCGAGCGAGGGGCCGCTGTTCGCCGTGGTTTCGCGGCTGGTCTTCCAGAAAGGCTTGGACCTGACCCTGGGCGTTGCCGACTACATCGTCGAACAAGGCGGACAGATCGCCATCATCGGCCGTGGCGAACCTGAGGAAGAACAGGCCATGCGCGAACTGGCCCTGCGTCACCCGGGCCGCATCGGCGTGCGCATCGGCTTCAACGAAACCGACGCCCGGCGCATGTTCGCCGGCAGCGACTTCCTGCTGATGCCGTCGCGCTACGAGCCCTGCGGCCTGAGCCAGATGTACGCCCAGCGCTTCGGCTCGCTGCCGGTGGCGCGCAACACCGGCGGGCTGGCCGACACCATCGAGAACGGCGTGACCGGTTTCCTGTTCGACGACTCCAGCGTGGACAGCTACCGCGAAGCCCTGGGCCGCGCCTTCTATGTGTACGGCAAGAAGCACCTGCTCAATGCCATGCGCTGCCTGTCGATGACACAGCCGTTCAACTGGTGCCAGGCGGTGGAACCCTATGCGCGCCTGTACGAAGACCTGGTGAAGCAGACGCAGCACGCCCATTACTGAGCGGAGAGCCGACGATGCACAAGCATGGCGCACAGTTGCTGGACGCCACGTCGGCGCGCTTCGCCCTGTGGGCGCCGGATGCGCGCAGCGTGAGCGTGGCGATCGGCCAGCAGCCGCCCGTGGCACTGCTGCCCGACGACGATGGCTGGTACACCGGCGTCGCCCCCTGCCAGGCGGGCGAGCGCTACCAGTTCGTGATCGACAATGAACTGCGGGTGGCCGACCCGGCCTCGCGCTGCCAGCCCGAGGGCGTGCAGGGCCCCAGCGAACTGGTCGACCTGGGCGGCTACCCGTGGCGCCATCCCTGGCAGGGGCGGCCCTGGCACGAGGCGGTGATCCAGGAGCTGCACGTCGGCCTGCTCGACGGCTACGCCGGCGTGGCCAAGGTGCTGCCGCGCCTGGCCGAACTGGGGGTCAGCGCCATCGAGCTGATGCCGCTGGGGCAGTTCCCTGGCGCACGCAACTGGGGCTACGACGGCGTGCTGCCGTTCGCCCCGCAGCACAGCTATGGCCGCCCGCAGGACCTGTGCGCGCTGGTCGACGCCGCCCATGGCCAGCGCTTGATGGTGCTGGTGGACGTGGTCTACAACCACTTCGGCCCGGACGGCAATTACCTGCACCGCTACGCCAGCCCGTTCTTCCGCGAAGACCGCCAGACACCGTGGGGCGCGGCCATCGACTTCCGCCGCGCCGAGGTGCGCGAGTTCTTCATCCAGAACGCCCTGATGTGGCTGTGCGACTACCGTTGCGACGGCCTGCGCCTGGACGCGGTGCACGCCATCGACCAGCCGGACTTTCTCGTCGAACTGGCCCAGCGGGTACGCGCCACGGTCGAGCCCGGGCGGCAGGTCTGGCTGGTACTGGAGAACGAGCACAACCAGGCGACGCTGCTCGAGCAAGGCTTCGATGCGCAGTGGAACGACGACGGCCACAACGCCCTGCACGTACTGCTGACCGGCGAAACCGAAGGCTACTACGCCGATTACAAGGACCGGCCGATCGAGCAGTTGGCGCGCTGCCTGGCCGAGGGCTTCGTGTTCCAGGGCCAGCCCGACCGCCACGGCAGGCCGCGCGGCGAACCCAGCGGGCACCTGCCGCCCAGCGCGTTCGTGCTGTTCCTGCAAAACCACGACCAGGTCGGCAATCGCGCCCTGGGCGAACGGCTTTCCCGGCTCTGTCCGCCGCAGGCGCTGAAGGCCGCCACCACCCTGCTGCTGCTGGCACCGATGATCCCGCTGCTGTTCATGGGCGACGACGACGGCAGCCGCAAGCCGTTCCTGTTCTTCACCGACTTCCACGACGCGCTGGCCGATGCCGTGCGGGAAGGCCGGCGTGGTGAGTTCGCTCATTTCGAAGCCTTCGCCGACCCGCAGAAGCGCGAGCAGATACCCGACCCCAACGCCGAGGCCACCTTCGAGACCTCACGACCGCGGCAACAGGAGGTGCTGGCCGGCTGGCACGGCCTGTACCAGCAGTTGCTCGAACTGCGCAGGCGCCATGTAATCCCGCACCTGCCCGGCACCCGCGCCGAGGGCTGCGAGGTACTCGGCGCCAAGGCGCTGACCGCCTGCTGGCGCCTGGGCGACGGCCAGCAGCTGCGCATCGACCTGAACCTCGATGCCCAGCCCCAGCCGGTCACCTTGCCGGCCCTGCCCCGCCGCCTGTTCGACAGCAGCGACAACGCCCACCCCGACTCGACGCTCGCCGCGCACAGCTGCGTGGTGAGCCTGCTGCCCCCCGACCAGGAGACGCCATGAGCGCAGAGCCCCTTCACCGCCTGACCACCCGGGTGGGCCTGGCCCGCGACTGGATCGACGCCAACAACCGCCCGCAGCAGGTCAGCGATGACGTGCTGCGCCAGGTGCTCGCCGGCCTTGGCCACCCGGCCGGCAACGCTGCCGAGATCGACGCCAGCCTGCGCGCCGTGGAGCAGGCCGAAGACAGCGAGCACCTGCCACCGCTGCTGACCGTCGACATCGACCAGCCCCTCGACCTGCAGCGTTACTTCAGCGCCGCCAGCCAGGTGCGCTGCACCCTGGAAGACGGCAGCCAGCGCAGCCTGACCCTGGACGCCCAGGCACGCCTGCCGGCCGGCTTGCCCCTGGGCTATCACCGCCTGGATATCGATGGCCGGACCTGCACCGTGGCCGTGGCACCGGCGCGTTGCCATGCCCTGCAAGACTGCGTGGAGCAACCCCCACCCCGTTGCTGGGGCCTTGCCGTGCAGCTGTACAGCCTGCGGCGCCCCGGCGATGGCGGCTTTGGCGACTGCCTGGCGCTGGAACAACTGGCGCGCCACGCCGCCGAGCGCGGCGCCGATGCCCTGGCGATCAGCCCGATCCACACCCTGTCGGCCTTCGACCAGCACCACTACAGCCCCTATTCGCCGTCCAGCCGCCTGCTGCTGAATGTGCTCTATGCCAGCCCCGGCGTGGTCTTCGGCGAACGCGAAGTGCGCATGGCCGCCGAGGCCTGTGAACTGCAGGCCACCCTCGAAGCGCTGGAGCAGCAAACGCTGGTGGACTGGCCCAGGGCCGCCGAGGCCCGGCTGCGCCTGCTCGAAGCGCTCTACCGGCACTTCAGCCAGGGCGAGCACCCCTTGCGCGCAGACTTCGACAGTTTCCGCGCCAGCGCCGGCGAGCAACTGGAACACCACTGCCGCTTCGAAGTGCTGCAGGCCGAGGCGGTGAGCAGCGGCCTGGGCGCGGACTGGCGCAACTGGCCCAAGGCCTGGCACGACCCCTACGACCCCGAGGTCGAGGCCTTCGCCAATGCCTATCCGGCGCGGGTCGAGTTCCATGCCTTCTGCCAGTGGCTGGCCGAGCGCAGCCTGCAACGGGCCCAGGATGCGGCGCGCGGCAACGGCATGGCCGTGGGCCTGATCGCCGACCTGGCAGTGGGCGCCGACGGAGCCGGCAGCCAGGCCTGGAGCCGCCAGGACGAACTGCTGGCCGAACTCAACGTCGGCGCCCCGCCCGATATCCTCAACCGCGCCGGGCAAGACTGGGGCATCTGCGCATTCTCCCCCGAAGGCCTGCGGCGCAACGGCTACCGCGCCTTCATCGAAATGCTGCGGGCCAACCTGGCCCATGCCGGCGGCCTGCGCATCGACCATGTGATGGGCCTGCGCCGCCTGTGGCTGATCCCCCGTGGCGCCAAGCCCAGCGAAGGGGCCTACCTGGAGTATCCGCTGGACGACCTGCTGCGCCTGCTGGCACTGGAGTCGGTGCGACACCAGGCGATCATCCTCGGCGAGGACCTGGGCACCGTGCCCGAGGGCCTGCGCGAACGCCTGGCCGACAAGGCCGTGCTGGGCATGCGCGTGCTGCCGTTCGAGCAGCAGCCGCCGGGCCGGTTCACGCCGATCCTCGACTGGCCGGACAACGCCCTGGCCACCACCGGCACCCATGACCTGGCTCCGCTCGCCGGCTGGCTGACCAGCCGGGACATCGACTGGAGCCATCGCCTGCAATTGATCGACGCCGCCACCGAACTGCACTGGCGCCATACCCGGGCCCTGGAGCGCGACGGCCTGCGCCGCACCCTGGAGCAGAACTACGGGCCGCTGCGCGACGATTCCGCGCTGATCGACGCGGCGATCCGCTACGTCGGCCATACCCGCGCACCGCTGGTGCTGGTGCCGCTGGAAGACCTGCTGGGCAGCGACGAGCAACCCAACCTGCCCGGCACCACCACCGGCCATCCCAACTGGCGTCGCCGCTTCAAGGCGCCGGTACGCGAACTGCTGGACGACGAGGACGCCGCCCGGCGCCTGGAACTGCTGGCCCAGGCCCGCGAACAAGCCTGGGAGCGTGACCGATGAAACCCTTGACCGCGACCCTGCGCCTGCAACTGCACAGCGACTTCACCCTCGACCATGCGGTACCGCTGGTGCCCTATTTCGCCCGGCTGGGTATCAGCCACCTGTACGCCTCGCCGATCCTCACCGCCCGCGCAGGCTCACGCCATGGCTATGACGTGGTCGATCCGACCCGGGTCAATCCCGAACTCGGCGGCGAGGCGGCGCTCGAACGCCTGGTGGCCGCCCTGCGCCAGCATGGCATGGGGCTGATCGTCGACACCGTGTCCAACCACATGGCCGTGGGCGGCGCCGACAACCCCTGGTGGCAGAGCCTGCTGGCCTGGGGCCGGCGTAGCCCCTACGCGGAATTCTTCGATATCCAGTGGCATTCCAGCGACCCGTTGCTGGCCGGCCAGCTGTTGCTGCCGTTCCTCGGCAGCGACTATGGCGCCGCCCTGCACAACGGCGAGATCCCGCTGACCTTCGACGCACAACACGGGCGCTTCGAAGTCGCCCACCATGAGCACCGTTTCCCGATCTGCCCACTGGACTATCCACGCATCCTCGGCCAGGCCGAGGACCCGCGCCTGCAAGCGCTGGCCGCGCATTTCAGCGCCCTTGGCGAGGCGGCCGAGCCGCTGGCCGAGGCCCAGCCGCTACACCGCGAACTGGCGCGCCTGGCCGCCGCCGGCGCGGATCCGCAAGCGGCCCTCGCCGCCTTCGACAGCCGCGACGAAGCAGGCTTCAAGCGCCTGCACCTGCTGCTCGAGCGCCAGACCTATCGTCTGGCCAGCTGGCGCACCGCCGCCGACGACATCAACTGGCGGCGCTTCTTCGACATCAACGAACTCGGCGGCCTGCGCGTGGAGCGTGCCGTGGTGTTCGAGGCCACCCACGCCAAGCTGTTCGAGCTGATCGAGCGCGGCCTGGTCGATGGCCTGCGCATCGACCATATCGATGGCCTCGCCGATCCGCGCCGCTACTGCCGCAACCTGCGCCGCCGGGTCGATTCGCTGCTGGCGCGACGCCCCGTCGATGCCGCGCTGGCACACTTCCCGATCTACGTGGAAAAGATCCTCGGCACCGGCGAACACCTGCACCGCGACTGGCTCACCGACGGCACCACCGGCTACGAGTTCATGAACCAGGTGTCGCTGCTGCAGCACGACCCTGTGGGCGAGCCCACCCTGGACGAACTATGGCGCAGCACCAGCGAGCGTCCCGAGTTCCCCGAGGAGGTGCGCATCGCCCGGCACCTGGTGCTCAACGCCAGCCTGGCCGGCGACTGCGAGTCGGTGGCCCAGGCCCTGCTCCAGGTGGCCCGCGACGACCTGATGACCCGCGACCTCACCCTCGGCGCCATTCGCCGGGCGCTGCAGGCGCTGGTCGAGCACTACCCGGTGTACCGCACCTACATCAACGCCTGCGGCCGGCCCGCCGAGGACGAGGCGTTCTTCCAGCAGGCGCTCACCGGCGCGCGCCAGTCGCTGGGAGAAGCCGACTGGCCGCTGCTCGATCAGCTCGAACGCTGGCTTGGCGGCCAACCCTGGCGGCACCTGCCGCCAGGCCGCCCGCGCAAGCACCTGCGCCACGCCTGCGTGCGTTTCCAGCAACTGACCGCCCCCAGCGCCGCCAAGGCCGTGGAGGACACCGCCTTCTATCGATCCGCCCGGCTGCTGTCGCGTAACGACGTGGGCTTCGATGCCGAGCGTTTCAGCGCCGATGCGGCCTGGTTCCACAACGAAGCCCAGCGCCGCCTGCGCGACTTTCCCGACAACCTGCTGGCCACCGCCACCCACGACCACAAGCGCGGCGAAGACTGCCGCGCGCGGCTGGCCGTGCTCAGCGAACGCGCGCCCTGGCTGGCCAGCCGTGTCGAGCACTGGCGCGAGCTGGCCGCGCCGTTGCGCGAAGCACTGGACGATGGGCAGGCGCCAAGCCCCGGCGACGAGCTGCTGCTGTTGCAGACGCTGCTCGGCAGTTGGCCGCTGGACCTCGACCTGCATGCCCCGCAAGCCCTGAAGCGCTACGCCGCACGCCTTCGCCAATGGCAATGCAAGGCGCTGCGCGAAGCCAAGCTGCGCAGTAGCTGGGCGGCGCCCAACGAACGCTACGAGGCGGCTTGCGCGGCCTATGTCGACGGCCTGCTGCTGGACGAGGAAAACCAGCAGCTGCGCCAGTCCCTGCATGAGGCCGCGCAGCGCCTGGCCTGCCCTGGCTCCTTGAACGGCCTGGTACAGTGCCTGCTGCGCATGACCACCCCCGGCGTGCCGGACCTGTACCAGGGCAACGAATACTGGGACCTCTCGCTGGTCGACCCGGACAACCGCCGCCCGGTGGACTACCCGGCCAGGCGCGCCAGCCTCGACGACGGCACGCCCCTGGCCGAACTGCTCGCCCACTGGCGCGATGGCCGCATCAAGCAGGCCCTGGTGGCCCGCGTGCTGGACGCCCGTCAGGCCCATCCCGAGCTGTTCCAGCGCGGCGCCTACCTGCCACTGAGCGTGCAGGGCCGCCACGCCGACCAGGTGCTGGCCTTTGCCCGCCTCGGCCAGGGCGAGCGCGCCATCATTGTCGTGCCACGGCTGGCCAGCGCCCTGTTGGGCGCGGCCACCACCCCGTTGATCCCGGCTCAGAACTGGGACGATACCCGGCTTGTACTGCCGTTTGCCTTGTCGCCTGCCAACTGTTCGGGACTTTTCGGCGGCGGTGCTGTCACCCCTTCAAGGGAGCTGATGTTGAGCACCGTGCTGGCAGAGTTTCCGGTCAATGTGTTGATTGATCATGCCTAACTGTATTCAGGAGCGTCGTGATGAGTGTCGATGAAAAACGTATTCGCGAGTTCGCCTATCAGATCTGGGAGTCGGAGGGTAAGCCCGAGGGGCGCGAGGAGGAACATTGGGACAAGGCGCGCAAGCTGGCCGAAGCCGAGGCGCTGGCCCCCAAGGCGCCGCCACGCAAGAAGGCAGCGGCCAAGCCCAAGCCACCGGCAGACCCCAAGGTGGCGGCGTTGCCGGGCGTGAAGCCGGCTGCGGCGGCTAAAAAACCGCGAGCGGCGAAGAAACCTGCCGCTGGTTGAGCCTTTTGCAGCACCGCCCTCATCGCGGGGCAAGCCTGCTCCCACGCCTCAGTCACTGAGTGCTTGTGTGTGTGAGCGAGCTTGCCTCGCGATGGCCCCTCCCCCCGGACCATGAGGACCGCCATGAGCCCCCGCACCCCGAAGAAAACCCGCTCCGTCGCCCCGTCGCGCATCCGCGAAGGCCTGCCCTTCCCCCTCGGCGCCACCTGGGACGGCCTTGGGGTCAACTTCGCCCTGTTCTCGGCCAACGCCACCAAGGTCGAGCTGTGCCTGTTCGACGCCACGGGCGAAAACGAAATTGAGCGCATCGAGCTGCCCGAGTACACCGATGAGATCTACCACGGCTACCTGCCCGACGCCCACCCGGGCCTGGTCTACGGCTACCGGGTGCACGGCCCCTACGAACCGGAGAACGGCCACCGCTTCAACCCCAACAAGCTGCTGATCGACCCCTATGCCAAGCAATTGGTGGGCACGCTGAAATGGTCCGAGGCGCTGTTCGGCTACACCATCGGCCACCCCGACAGCGACCTGTCGTTCGACGAGCGCGACAGCGCGGCGTTCGTGCCCAAGTGCAAGGTCATCGACCCGGCCTTCACCTGGGGCCGCGACCAGCGCGTGTCGATCCCGTGGGAACGCACCATCATCTACGAGGCCCACACCCGCGGCATCAGCATGCGCCACCCGGCGGTGCCCGAGCACCTGCGCGGCACTTTCGCGGGCCTGGCCAACGACGAGCTGCTGGGCCATATCAAGGAGCTGGGCGTGTCGAGCATCGAGCTGCTGCCGATCCACGCCTTCGTCAACGACCAGCACCTGCTCGACAAGGGCCTGAACAACTACTGGGGCTACAACAGCATCGCCTTCTTCGCCCCCCACCCGCGCTACCTGGCCAGCGGCAAGATCGCCGAGTTCAAGGAGATGGTCGCCCACCTGCACGACGCAGGCCTGGAGGTGATCCTCGACGTGGTCTACAACCACACCGCCGAAGGCAACGAACGCGGCCCAACCCTGTCGATGCGCGGTATCGACAACGCCTCGTACTACCGCCTGATACCCGACGACCGGCGCTTCTACATCAACGATTCCGGCACCGGCAATACCCTCGACATGAGCCATCCACGGGTCCTGCAACTGGTCACCGATTCGCTGCGCTACTGGGCCGGCGAGATGCACGTGGATGGTTTTCGCTTCGACCTGGCGACCATCCTCGGCCGCTATCACGACGGCTATAGCGAGCGCCACGGCTTCCTCGTCGCCTGTCGCCAGGACCCGATGCTCAGCCAGACCAAGCTGATCGCCGAACCCTGGGACTGCGGCCCGGGCGGCTACCAGGTGGGCAACTTCGCCCCGGGCTGGGCGGAATGGAACGACCGCTTCCGCGACACCGTGCGCAGCTTCTGGAAAGGCGACGAAGGCATGCTCGCCGACTTTGCCGCGCGTATCACCGCCTCGGGCGATCTGTTCAACAACCGCGGCCGGCGCCCCTACGCCTCGGTCAACTTCGTCACCGCCCACGACGGTTTCACCTTGCGCGACCTGGTGTCGTACAACGACAAGCACAACGAGGACAACGACGAGAACAACCAGGACGGCACCGACAACAACCTGTCATGGAACTGCGGCGTCGAAGGCCCCACCGACGACCCGGCGATCAACGCCCTGCGCATGCGCCAGATGCGCAACTACTTCGCCACCCTGCTGCTGGCCCAGGGCACGCCGATGATCGTTGCCGGCGACGAGTTCAGCCGCACCCAGCACGGCAACAACAACGCCTACTGCCAGGACAGCGAGATCGGCTGGGTGAACTGGGACCTGGACGAAGACGGCCAGGCGCTGATGGCCTTCGTCAAGCGCCTGACCCGGCTGCGCCTGGCCTATCCGATCCTGCGGCGCTCGCGCTTCCTGGTCGGCGACTACAACGAGGCGATCGGCGTCAAGGACGTCACCTGGCTGGCCCCGGACGCCAGCGAGATGGCCGTCGAGCAGTGGGAAGACCCGCACGGGCGTTGCCTGGGCATGCTGATGGATGGCCGCGCCCAGGTCAGCGGCATCGCCCGGCCCGGCGCCGAGGCGACCATGCTGTTGATCGTCAACGCCTACCACGACGTGGTGCCGTTCACCCTGCCGGCGGTGCCGGAGGGCGACTACTGGAGCTGCCTGGTCGACACCGACCGGCCCGAGCTGCGCAAGGCGCAGCACCTGGCGTTCGACACGGTGTTCGAGGTCAAGGGGCGGTCGTTGCTGCTGATGGTGTTGCAGCGAGAAGAGGACTGAACCCGAAACAGGAAGTCCTGTCCTAGACTGTGTCGAGCCAGTTGAACCAGGGGATGTTGCGGTTCGTCGCCACGACAAGCCGGCTCCCACAAGCCCAGCGCCGAGCAGCAACTGGCTTGTGTAACTTGTAATGGCCTCATCGCTGGCAAGCCAGCTCCCACAGGGATGGCACTTGGCTTGAGGGCGGCGCGGTCGGGGTGGGAGCCGGCTTGCCGGCGATGGGCCGCAAAGCGGCCCCCATAGAACAGGAGTGACCGTGAACCTCGAAGCCGGCAGTCCAGGTTTCGCCAGCGTCAGCCAGGCCCCGGCCGTGCACCGGGTCAAGGTGCTGACGGTCAACACCCACAAGGGCTTCACCGCCTTCAACCGGCGCTTCATCCTGCCGGAGCTGCGCGAGGCGGTGCGCAGCACCGGGGCTGACATCGTGTTCCTCCAGGAGGTGCTCGGCAGCCACGACCGCCACGCCGCGCGCTACCCCGGCTGGCCCCAGACCTCGCAGTACGAATTCCTCGCCGACAGCATGTGGAGCGACTTCGCCTACGGCCGCAACGCGGTCTACCCCGACGGCCACCACGGCAACGCGCTGCTGTCCAAGTACCCGATCATCGAGCACCGCAACCTCGACGTGTCGATCACCGGCCCCGAGCGCCGCGGCCTGTTGCACTGCGTGCTGGACGTACCCGGCCAGCGCCAGGTGCATGCGATCTGCGTGCACCTGTCGTTGCTCGAACGGCACCGGCAGAAGCAACTGCACCTGCTGCGCCAACTGCTCGACGCCCTGCCCGCCGACGCTCCGGTGATCATCGCCGGCGACTTCAACGACTGGCAGCTGCGCGGCAACCGCACCCTGCGCCTGCACCGCGACCTGCACGAGGCGTTCGAGCGCCATCATGGCCTGCTCGCCCGCACCTACCCCGCCCGCCTGCCCCTGCTGCGCCTGGACCGCGTGTACCTGCGCAATGCCGACAGCCACGCGCCGAGAATCCTCGGCAACAAGCCCTGGACCCACCTGTCCGATCACCTGCCGCTGGCGGTGGAAGTGCGGTTGTAGCAACGATTCGGCATAGCCACGCGGCGGGAAATCACCATTGTCGATATACCGGCTTGAAACTTGTCATTATTCAAGAGGTTAAATAGTCAAACAGGCATTTCGCGATCATTTCACGCTTTCTTGACGCAAGCGCCGTCCTCTCCTTAGCTGAACAGTAATCACCAGATGGAAAATCTCGTGCCGGGCCTCTAGCTCGCGCCCTCGTGCGCGTTCCAAGAAGCTGGCGCGCTGGTTTGGGTCGCCCCTGTTCTTGTCGTACAGCTCGTGACATCAGGCCAGGTATCGGGCTGTTTACTTCACACAACAACAGGAGATCCGCCATGAAAAGCACCTCGAATCCCTCGCGCTTCGACGCTTTTTTCTGTGCGGTTTCCACGTCGCTGCTCCTGGCAACCCCGGTGGAAACCTTCGCGTTCGAACTGCAGGAGGGCGAGCCCTTCGCCCCCTTCCTGGCGCAGCCCGAGGTGCCGCGACTATCGCTCGATCCGGTCAGCGCCAGCGGCCTGAGCCAGGGCATGCTCAACGCCTTTTCCGAACGCATGGGCGAGCGCCACGGCCAACTCGACAACGAACACATCGCCAGCCAGTGGGCGCAGTTCTTCCCCGGCACGCCGCGCCAGGGCGCCCAGCCACCGGCACAGGTGGAGGCACCCAGCCAGCAGATGGTGATCGGCCCGGACCTGTTCGTGCGTGAAACCAACGCGGGCAATGTGCACCGCGCGGGCATCTTCGTCGGCCACAACAACCTGCAGAGCACCTTCAACGGCATGCGCCCGCTGCTTGGCGACAAGCAGCGCAACGCGGTCAACCTCAGTGGCGAAAGCCTCGGCGTGTACTGGAGCATGACCCACGAGCAGGGCTGGCATGTGGACGCCGTGGCCATGGGCACGCGCATCGACGTCAATGGCCGCTCCCAGGCCGGCCAGCGCCTCGACGACAGCGGCCACGCGATGACCTTCTCGGTGGAGGGCGGCTACCCCATCGGCCTGGGCGCCGGCTGGGTGATCGAGCCGCAGGCGCAGTTGATCAACCAGCAGTTCTTCCCCGGCAGCCAGGTGCAGGAAGAGACCTTGCAGGCCTTTGACAGCCAACCCAGCTGGAGCGGCCGGGTCGGTGCCAAGCTGTCGGCGCGCTACGAGGTGCGTGGCATGCCCATCGAACCCTATGTGCGCACCAACGTCTGGTACGACTTCAGCAACGCCGACCCGGTGAAGCTGGACCAGGTGGACAAGATCTCCAGCTCGCGCAGCGCCGCCACGGTGGAACTGGGGTTGGGTCTGGTGGCCCGGGTGACGCCGAACGTGGCGCTGTTCGTCAGCGCCGACTACAGCTCCGATGTGGATGACAATGACCTCAATGGGCTGATCGGCAGCCTTGGCGTGCGGATGCGCTGGTAGGCAGGCTCGGCCTCATCGCCGGCAAGCCGGCTCCCACAGGGATAGCATTCTGTGGCAGCCGGCTTGCCGGCGATGAGGCCAGGACAGTCGACACATCAGGCCGGCTTCATCACCAATACCCCCAACGGCGGCAGGTTCAGCGCCAGCGACAATGGCTGGCCATGGCTGGGGAGCTCATCGGCCACCACCGCCCCGAGATTGCCCACGTTCGACCCTGCATACAGCTCGGCATCGCTGTTGAGCAGTTCCACCCAGTGCTCGCCAAACGGCACGCCGATGCGGTAGCCCTCGCGCGGCACCGGGGTGAAGTTGGCCACCACCAGCAACGGCTCGCCCTGGCTGCTCCAGCGCAACCAGGCATACACACTGTTGTGCGCATCGTCGCCGATCAGCCACTGGAAACCCTGGGGCTGGCAGTCCTGCTCGTGCAACGCGGGCAGGTCGCGGTACAGGCGGTTGAGGTCGGCCACCAGCTTCTGCACGCCTTGGTGCTCGGAGTACTGCAGCAGGTACCAGTCCAGCTGCTGGTCGTGGTTCCATTCGCGCCACTGGCCGAACTCGCAGCCCATGAACAGCAGCTTCTTGCCCGGGTGGGTCCACATGAACGTCAGGTACGCCCGCAGGTTGGCGAATTTCTGCCAGCGGTCGCCGGGCATCTTGTCGATCAGCGAATGCTTGCCGTGCACCACTTCGTCGTGGGAAATGGGCAGGATGAAGTGCTCGGAATAGGCGTAGATCAGCCCGAAGCTCATCTCGTTGTGATGATAGGTGCGGTGGATCGGGTCGTTCTGGATGTAGTGCAAGGTGTCGTGCATCCAGCCCATGTTCCACTTGTAGGCGAAGCCCAGGCCGCCCTGCTGCACCGGCTGGCTCACACCGGGCCAGGCGGTGGATTCCTCGGCGATGATCAGCGCGCCTGGCGCTTCATGGGCGGCGACGCTGTTGAGGTGGCGAATGAAGTCGATGGCCTCGAGGTTCTCGCGCCCGCCGTGGCGGTTGGGCACCCATTCGCCGGCCTTGCGCGAATAGTCGCGGTAGAGCATCGAGGCCACCGCGTCCACGCGCAGGCCGTCGATATGGAAGTGCTTGAGCCAGTGCAGTGCCGAGGCCAGCATGAAACCGCGCACCTCGTTGCGGCCGAGGTTGTAGATCAGCGTGTTCCAGTCCTGGTGAAAGCCCTCCAGGGGGTTGTCATATTCGTACAGGGCGGTGCCGTCGAAACGCGCCAGGCCATGCTCGTCGGTGGGGAAATGCGCCGGCACCCAGTCGAGGATCACGCCGATGCCGCCCTGGTGGCAGGCGTCAACGAAGAAGGCGAAGTCCTCGGCGCTGCCATAGCGCGAGGTCGGGGCGAACAGCGACAGCGGCTGATAGCCCCAGGAGCCGCCGAAGGGGTGCTCCATGATCGGCATCAGCTCGATATGGGTAAAGCCCAGTTCCTGCACATAAGGCACCAGGCGCTCGGCCAGTTCACGCCAGTTGTAGTAGCGGGCGACCTCGCCGGCGTCGTCCAGCTCGCAGCGCCAGGAGCCGGCGTGCAGCTCGTAGATCGACAGCGGCGCGCTGTAGGCGTGGCGCTGGGCCCTGTGTTCCAGCCACTGGCCATCGCGCCACTCGTGGGCCAGGGCGCCGGCCACCTTGGATGCGGTGCTCGGCGGCAGTTCGGTGGCGCGGGCCAGGGGGTCGGCCTTGAGGGGCAGCACGCCGTCCTGGCCGAGCACTTCGAACTTGTAGGTCTCGCCCACGCCGAGGCGCGGCACGAACAGCTCCCACACCCCGGCGCCATGGCGCAGGCGCATGGGGTGGCGGCGGCCATCCCAGTTGTTGAATTCGCCCACCACCGACACCCGCCGGGCATTCGGCGCCCAGACCGAGAAGCACACCCCGGTAACCCCATCCACCTCGGTCGGCTGGGCGCCGAAGCGCCCGGACAGGTCGCGGTGGTTGCCCTCGGCGAACAGGTACATGTCCATCTCGCCCAACTGCGGGCCGAAACTGTAAGGGTCCTCGGTGACCTGCTCGCCGCCGGCCCAGCCGATCTGGAGCAGGTAGGGCGCCGCCTGGTCCAGGTGCGCGGTGAACAGCCCGGGCACGCCACCCTGGCGCATCTCGGCGAGTACCCGGCCGTCGTCGCGGGCCAGCACGCGCACGCTCAGGGCACTGGGCAGGAAGGCCCGGATGAACTGGCCGCCTGCACCATCGGGGTGCGGGCCGAGTACGGCGAACGGGTCGGCGTGCTCGGCGCGGGCCAGGGCATCGAGGTCCCGTTGCCGAAGGCCGCCGTTGTCACGCGTGGTTGCATTCATCTATGACTCTCCCCAGGTACTGATCAGTCCATGCAGGCCATGCAAAGGCACGGCCAGCCAACTTGGCCGGTTCTCGGCTTCATAGGTAATTTCGTAGGCGGCTTTCTCCAGGCAGAACAGCTCCAGCGCGGCGCGCTCGCCCTCGGCCTGTTGCCAGGCGTGGGGCATGGCGGCGGTGGCCAACCCGTAGGCTTCGACGAAGGCATGGCGCGACTGGTGCAGGTACTGCCGGGCGACCCGCTGCCGGGCCTGGCGCGCCGCCTCGGAGAGGTCTACCGCCGAGGCGCTGCGCAGGATCATCGCAGCAGCATAGTCGAAGGATCGCAGCACACCGCTGACATCCTTGTACGGGCTGTGTTTGGCCCGGCGTTCGTCCAGCGGCCGCGCCGGCTCACCCTCGAAATCGATCAGGTAGGCGTCGCCCTGTACCACCAGTACCTGGCCCAGGTGCAGGTCGCCGTGCACCCGCATCAGCAGCCCGCCCTGGGCTTGGCGGGCGAGATTGTCGACATGCTGTTGCAGGCCTTCGCGCTGTTGCTGCAGGTCGTCGACCAGAGCCTGGCTGTCACTGTCGAGGGTGTCACGGTGCTGGGCGAGCAGGTCGAGGGCATGGCTCAGCTCGGCACTGATCTGGCGGCTCCAACGCTCGCTGTCGCGGGCGTCGCTCGGGCGTGAACGGAATGCTTCGTCGTCGCTCGGCGCGGCCAGCAACAGGTGCATCTCGCCCAGGCGCTGGCCGAGCAAGGCGGCAAAACCGGTCAGCTCGGCCAGGGCATCGGGGTGCGTCTCCTGCTCGACGCTGGCGGGCTCCATCTGGTCGCGGATCGCCCGTTCCAGGGTGTTCTGCGTCCAGTCCCAGGCATCGCCCTGGTTGCTCAGGTAGCCCTGGGCAATCATCAGCAAGTGCGGCTGCTCGCTGTCGTCCACGCGGCTGACCCAGGCCAGCAACGGGGAGATATTGGCAAAGCCGGCGGCGGTCAGGTAGGCGCTCATTTCCAGCTCCGGGTGAATGCCCGGATTGACCCGGCGAATCAATTTGAGCACCAGGCTGCCACCGACCACCACCGAGCTGTTGGACTGCTCGGCGCTCAGGTAGCGCACCTCGCTCTGCTCATCGAGCTGCAGCGCGGCCAACTGCTCGGTGCTGTGGAAGCGCAACTCGCCCAGGCCATCGCCACAGGCCAGCCGCAGGCCGTCCTGGCAGCCCTGGAGCACGGCGCGAATGAAGGGTTCGAGCACGAACGCATCGGTGATCAGCCCCACCTGGCGGCCACGGCGTACCCGCGACAGCGCCAGCTGCTGGGGCAGCGCGGCATTGATCTGCTCCTCCGGCAGCAGGCCGAAGGGCAGCTGGTAGTGGGTGACCACGCCCTCGCTGTGCACTTCCAGCTCGCCAAGCAGCACCGGCAACGCCGGGGTGGTCATGCGCACGCCATAGCACAGGCGGACCTGGTCGATCGGCCGTTCCTTGCCGGCGAACCAGCGGCGCTTGGGCAGGTACTGCGGCAGGATCGCTGCCTGCAGCGTCTCGCGCGCAGGGGATTCGAGCAGTTCCTCCATGCGCTTGCGCAACACCAGGGTGGTCAGCTCGGGCAGGCCCTCGCTGGGCTGGATATGCCAGCTGGGCATGCGGTCGTGGCTGGCCAGCAGGAACCAGTAGAAACCGTAGGGTGGCAACGTCAGCAGGAACGGCAGCTGGCCGATGGGCGGGAAGGCGCTACCGCCAAGCATCTCCACCGGCACCTTGTCGGCGTACTGCGACAGCTCCAGCTCGGCGGCCTGGGCGGCCCGCGAGACGTTGGCCACGCACAGCACGATCTCGACGTTGCCCTCGGCATCGGTGTATTCGCGGATATAGGCCAGCACCCGCCGGTTGCTCGGCGTGAGCATCTTCAGGCTGCCGCGACCGAAGGCCTTCTGCTGCTTGCGCACCGCCAGCAGCCGGCGATTCCAGTTGAGCAGCGAATGCGGGTCGTGGGCCTGGGCCTCGACGTTGATCGTCTGGTAGCCGTACAGCGGATCCATGATCGGCGGCAGCACCAGGCGCTGCGGGTCGGCGCGGGAGAAGCCGCCATTGCGGTCCGGCGACCACTGCATGGGGGTGCGCACGCCATCGCGGTCGCCCAGGTAGATGTTGTCGCCCATGCCCAGTTCATCACCGTAGTACAGCGTCGGCGTGCCGGGCATCGACAGCAGCAGGCTGGTGAGCAGCTCGATACGCCGCCGGTCGCGTTGCAGCAGCGGCGCCAGGCGCCGGCGAATCCCCAGGTTGATGCGGGCGCGGCGGTCCTCGGCGTAGTAGTTCCACAGGTAGTCGCGCTCACGGTCGGTGACCATTTCCAGGGTCAGCTCATCGTGGTTGCGCAGGAAGATCGCCCACTGGCAGTTGGCCGGGATCTCCGGGGTCTGGCGCAGGATGTCGGTGATCGGGAAGCGGTCTTCCATGGCCAGGGCCATGTACATGCGCGGCATCAGCGGGAAGTGGAAGGCCATGTGGCATTCGTCGCCATCGCCCTCGCCGAAGTACGGGCGGGTGTCCTCGGGCCACTGGTTGGCCTCGGCCAGGAGCATGCGGTCGGGGTAGTTGGCGTCGATTTCGGCGCGGATCGCCTTGAGCACCACATGGGTCTCAGGGAGGTTCTCGTTGTTGGTGCCGTCGCGCTCGATCAGGTAGGGGATGGCGTCCAGGCGCAGGCCGTCGACGCCGATGTCGAGCCAGAAGCGCATCACCCCGATCACCGCCTTGAGCACCTGCGGGTTGTCGAAATTGAGGTCGGGCTGGTGCGAGTAGAAGCGGTGCCAGAAGTACTGGCCGGCCACCGGGTCCCAGGTCCAGTTGGACTTCTCGGTATCGAGGAAGATGATCCGCGTGCCGTCGTACTTCTGGTCATCGTCCGACCACACGTAGAAGTCCCGGGCCTTGCTGCCAGGCTTGGCATGCCGGGCGCGCTGGAACCAGGGGTGCTGGTCGGAGGTGTGATTGATGACCAGCTCGGTGATCACCCGCAGGCCGCGCTTGTGCGCCTCGGCGATGAAACGCCTGGCGTCGGCCATGTTGCCGTAGTCCGGGTGCACGGCCTTGTACTCGGCAATGTCGTAGCCGTCATCGCGCCGTGGCGAGGGGTAGAACGGCAGCAGCCAGAGGGTGTTGACGCCCAGTTCGGCGATGTAGTCGAGCTTGCCGATCAGGCCTGCAAAATCGCCGATGCCGTCGTTGTTCGCGTCGAAGAACGATTTCACGTGCAGTTGGTAGATCACCGCGTCCTTGTACCACAGCGGATCGTCGATGAAGGCTGCCGGGCGGGAACGCTTGGCCATTGGGGACTCCTTTGTGTCCGAGGGTTCAGCTTGAAGCCCATCGCGGGGCTAGCGCGATTTCTCGATGCGCCAGATACCGAACGGCTGGTGCCACGGTTCGATGCGCATCCACTGGGTCTTGCCATGCCAGGTCCAGCGCTGGCCGTTCATCAGGTCCTCGCCTTGCGTATCGGCGCTGTCGTCCAGCCCCAGCTCCCATAGCGGCAACTCGAAGCTGGCCTCCTGAGCGTTGTGCGGGTCGAGGCTGATGGCCACGAGGATGAAGTTGTCGCGCTCGGGCGTGCGCTTGGCGAAGTAGAGAATGTTGTCGTTCCAGCAGTTGAGGAACACCCCCCCCAGGTGAGTCTGCAGGGCGCGGTTCTGTCGGCGGATGCGGTTGAGCTGGGCGATCTCGGCAACGATGTTGCCGGGCTGGGTGAAGTCCCGGGGGCGGATCTCGTACTTCTCCGAGTCCAGGTACTCCTCCTTGCCCGGCAGCGGCGTGCCCTCGCACAGTTCGAAGCCCGAATACATGCCCCACAATCCCGAACCCATGGTCGCCAGCGCCGCACGAATGAGAAAGCCCGCCCGCCCGGAGGTCTGCAGGAAGAAGGGGTTGATGTCCGGAGTATTGACGAAGAAATTGGGTCGGTAGCACTGGCTCCACGGCGGCTGGTTGAGCTCCTCGAAGTATTCGCGCAGCTCCTGCTTGCTGTTGCGCCAAGTGAAGTAGGTGTAGCTCTGCGCGTAGCCGACCTTGCCCAAGCGCGCCATCATCGCCGGGCGGGTGAAGGCTTCGGCGAGGAAGATCACCTCGGGGTGCTGGCTGCGCACATTGGCGATCAGCCATTGCCAGAACGGCAGCGGCTTGGTGTGCGGGTTGTCGACGCGGAAGGTCTTCACCCCCTCCTCGACCCAGCCGACCACCACGTCGCGCAACGCCAGCCACAGGCTCGGCACCGCCTCGGGGGCGTAGAAGTCGACGTTGACGATGTCCTGGTATTTCTTCGGCGGGTTTTCCGCGTAGCGGATGGTGCCGTCGGGGCGCCAGCTGAACCAGCCGGGGTGCTCCTGCAGCCAGGGGTGGTCCTGGGAGCACTGGATGGCGAAGTCCAGGGCGATTTCCAGGCCGTGCTCGGCGGCGGCGGCGACCAGGCGGCGGAAGTCCTCGCGGCTGCCCAGCTGCGGGTGGATGGCGTCGTGCCCACCGTCGGGGCTGCCGATGGCATAAGGGCTGCCGGGGTCGCCGGGCTCGGCCTGCAAGGCATTGTTGCGGCCCTTGCGGTGCTTCATGCCGATGGGGTGGATCGGCGGGAAATACAGCACGTCGAAGCCCATGTCGCGGATCATCGGCAGGCGCTGGTGCACATCATCGAAGGTGCCGTGGCGTTCGGGGTCGTCGGTGACCGACCGGGGGAACAGCTCATACCAGCTGGCAAACTGGGCCGCCTCGCGGTCCACATCCAGCGGGAATTCGCGGCTGCGGGTGAGGTAGCTGCGGTGCTCGGCCTCCCCCATCAGGCGTGCGGCGTCGGGGTGCAGCAACAATTTCACCTGTTCATCCACCGCCAAGCCCGGCAAGCGCTGTTGCAACTGTGCCAGTTGCTCGCGCAGCAGGCCGTCGCTGCGTTCGATGCCCTTGCCCAGCAGCAGGCGGCCCTCCTCCAGCTCCAGCTTCACCTCCACGCCAGCGGCATACTTCTTCTCCAGGTCGTGGCAATAGGTGGCCCAGGGGTCGATCCAGGCCTCGATGCTGAACAGGTGCAGGCCCAGCTCGACAGGCGTGAAGTCGGCCAGCCACAGGTCGTTGCCCGGCGAATGCATGGCCACGCAGTGCCAACGCCGGCTATGGGCCTGGCGCCAGTGCAGGGTCACGGCCAGGCGATCGTGGCCGTCGGTGTAGACCTTGGCGCCCACTTCGACCTTGTGACCGCGCACGGCCTTGGCGGCGAAGGTGCCGCCGTCGAGCACCGGGCTTGCGTCCTCGATGACGATACGCGGCGCCAGCAGGGCCTGGGACAGGCTGATGGCCTGGTCCGGGTGATCACCTGCCATCGGCACGCTTTCGAACGGCTCGTTACCAGACATCGACCTTGCTCCCCTGGGCTGGTGGCGGTAAGGGTTCAGAGCCGTGCGCAAGCGCGAGGGTTCAAAAAAAATGAGCGCAGGGCGCAGGCCCGGGTCAAAGCCTGCGACACCTCTTCATTCATCCCGCGAGGCCAGGCCCATGAACATTCCCATTCCACCGGAGACACCCGACCCGAACATCGACGACCCGACCTTGCCGCCGCCGGTGCCCGAAGAGGACCCGGACGAGCTGCCGATCAAGCCGACCGTGCCGCCGACGGTGGGCGACCCGCCGAGCCAGGAGCCGCCGGTGAAAGCTTGAGGATAGACAAGGCTGCGCAAATCTGACCGCCTTGGCCGGCCTCGTCGCGGGGCCGGCGTTCACAGCACAAACCTGGCTCAACCGCACCTGGCATTTCTACCAGTAGCACCTGCCCGCAAAGCCACGTACAGAGAAGCACCACCCTCTGACGATCCTCTGGCATGCGCTCACGCCTCTATATCGCCTTCCACCTGCAATGGCTCCTTGCCTGCTTTCTGGAACAGAGCCTGCACAACATCCGCCCCGGCATCGCTTTGGACGAGCTGGGCGCCGACAGCTTCGACGTGGTCGAACTGCAGGCTATCGTCGAAGAGACGTTCGACATCCTCATTCCTCAGCAAATTCGCACCTACACCACCTTCGCCGAGCTGGTGGAGCTGGTGTACCGCTTGCTGCCGCCCCAGGGTAAGGCCCCATCGACTACATGAACCGCACCTGCCGTACCTGGCATTTCTGCCAGTTGTGGGCGCTGGCGGCACGTTATAAAAAATTGCTTCAAAGCCCTTGCCGCATGGAGCACTACCTAATGACTACCGACACCTTCCCAGTGCCCTACCTGATCAGCACCCAACCCGACGGCAGCCTGCCCGACATGCAGGGCTTCGGCCTGGAACGGGTAGGCAGCGTCGAAGGGGGCTGGTACAGCCTGTGCCCGATCAAGGCCGGTCGCGCCTTGGCCAAGGGCGAAACCATCAGCGCGTGCCTGGTGCACCGTCGCACGGGCGAACTGACTCGGGTCGACTACATAGCGAAAGCCGGCAAGCTGGACGCCACAAAGTGGCTCGAAGACTTCGCCGAACAGGTCGCCAAAGCCGGCAAGCCCATCACGGCAGGGGGCTGGGGCGACGATAATGGGTTCTCCAGCAGCCACGAGGCGCCGCGCCTGTGGTGCCAGGCTGACTATCGGGCGTTCAGCACTGCGCCGTTCAGCAGCAACATCATCCAGGTGCTGGCTTGTGACGACAGTTTCTCGCTGGCCAAGGGCAAGACCCTGAGCCTGCAAGTGCGCGACCTCAAGACTCAGGCCCTGCACGAACAGCACCTGTTTACCGCCGAAAAGGACAGTGGCTGGAGCAAGGCCCTGTGCGAGCAGATCAACCGCGACAGCCACCTGTTACGGGCCGGTGTGCTCGACGCGGCAACCTGCACGGTGGCACCGGGCGGCAAAGGCAACGCCTTCTGGGGGCCGCAGCACGGCGAGCTGTGCGTGACCTTGACCGAGGTAGACTGGTGGGCCAGCGATACGCTCGATGGCAGCGCGGTACCCAGTGGCGGCGCGCTGCATGCGTGGGTATACGACGCGTTCTCACAGTGCCTGCTTGGCCACCATGCCTGGACACCGACCAAGGCGCAGCGCGCCAGTGGCAAATGGCTAGAACCCTGGGCCGCTGCGCTGGCAGAATCGAACGTGACCCCCTACCTGCGCATCGACAAGACCACGGCGCTGCTCGAACAGCGCGGCGATGGCCTGCGCATTTTCGCCACGCTGCCCGATGATGAGCACGCGGTCGAAGGCCCGCTGCTGAAGACCGCCTTCAAGACGCCTGAGGATGCCGTACTGGTGACCGTGCGCCATCCCGGCAACCAGGCGTTGCTGCACCACGCGCTGTTCAGGCCCCAGGACTGCGAAAAGATGCCCACCAACCAGGCAACCTGGTTGAAGGCGTTGGCCAGCTTCATCGAAGCACGAAAATGGCCGGAGCTGTCTGTCAAGGATGACAAGCAGCTCTGGCTACCTCGGCACGCTGAACTGCTGGTCGCGCTGGAGAACGTCGGCGACGGTGACGGCTGGAGCACCGAAGATTATGGGGTGCATCTGCTGAACACCGATGAATGGCCAAGCGACGAGACAATTGATCCCGTACAGATCACGGTCGAGCCAGGCCAAGGTGTGACAGGGGTGACACTCTGTTCGCCGGGCGCAGAACTAGCGTTTCGCCTTGACGAGGCAGCACGCAAGAAAGGCTACCGGGTGATGGCGTGCGTGCCCAGACAGCGTGCGGCCGAGCAACTCAGAGAGACCTACAACGCCTACGTGGACGCGGCTATCAAGGCGAAGAAGCCTGTCGCCATCTCGTTCGCCGAAACCGGCAACCCGGATGCTGTCACCGCGTTTGTCCAGGAAGCGGGGACCGTAGCCAAGGTATACGAAAGTATGCTTTACCTACCCTTCAGCAACATTATTAGTGGCGTGAAGGCCGTCTACGAGAACATCTCGCGAACCACCGCCGACGAGGACGTCTATAAGGCGTTCTACGAGCTCCCCCCTGAGGTCGCCGATAAGGCCACCTTTGAGGCCGCCTTTAAAACCGCCGGAGCCGCTTACGCGGCGTCCAAGAAAGCCATGGAAGCATATCGAGACGCCGAGGTCGCCGCCCGGAAAGTCGCCGATGTCGCCTTTGACGCCACGCTCAAGCCCGACCACAAGATCGCCCGCAAGGCCCTCGCAAACGCCGAGTTTGCCCTTATCAGCCTGGCCGCAAACCGGAGTTTCTACGTAGCGTTTTTCGCGCCATACTACGAGGCCTTCAAGTCACACTACGAAGAAGTCTACAAGTGCGCGTTAAAAGCCGCGCAAATAGCCATCTACGATACCAGTCAACAGGCTGTTTATAGTAAGGCCTTGAGAGCTGCCCATGAGGCCTGCGAAAGATACAAATTCGAGAACGCAGACAACCTAATATTACAAGAACTGAAATTAATGGATGAAACGCCACGCAAATCGTCTGCTGAGAACTTTTTAAGCTATTACCAAGAGCTCATTTGCAAACATGAGCTCCTTCACTCGCAATCACATTTGACGCCCTTCTTTTCTATCATCCAAGACGCGAATTATGTCAACGCTGGATCTGATTTAATCTTCGGCCAAGCCTCCCACCAAGCCGTCTGTGACGTCGCCTACAAGTCAAAGGGCGTCGCCGGTTGTGTCGCGCTCATGGCCGAATCCCTGGCCTACATCACACCCGTGTGGGAGTCACCGGACGACGCCGACCATTTTCATTATTCTCTCACCGCCATGAAGCTCGCCCTCTTCATCGCCAACAAAGACCCTGCCCCGCTGTGGCCAGTATCGGTCACCGGCGACACCATCACTTGGCAAGGACCGCTGATCGACCAGGCATATGACATTTATCTGGACTTCCCTGAATCCGAACGCGGCAATGCCGCATTGACCGTTGGCCATATCGGTGCAGTGCAAGCCGCCCAATTATGGCACACGCCCAGGCCCGTCAGTTTCACCCCGGAGAAGAAACTCAAGGAGTGGAACGAGATCAGTTTCCTCTGCGAGGACTACGCCAACACCAGCCGTTCTGAACTGTTCGATACCACCGGCCATAGCGAATCAGGGGTGGACCCGCGCACCGGGCTATTCCACGCCCATTACCCGGTGGCCAGCCTGCAGGGCTTGCAGGGCCAGGGGCCGGCGTGCGACCTGACCTTGCACTACTCGGCGCTGCGCGCCAACGAAGCCGGGCTCGGCGATGGCTGGGCCTGGCGCTTTTCCAGCGTGCAGGTGCGCGACAGGCTGCTGACCTTGGCCGATGGCACCCAGGTCAAGTTCAGCGACAAGCAATGGTCCACTCTGGGCGAGGAGAAGCCGGTCACGCTGGCCTCCTGTGTGGTGCGCAGCAACAAGGATTACAGCACGTTCATTCTCGACCTGCCCAGCGGCCGCCAAGAGACACTTGCAAAGCCTGCCGCCAAAGACAGCGATGAGGAAGAGCCAAACAAGACGTTTCATGACCTGGTAGTGAAAACGTTAAAAGCCATCAGGGACAAATCCAAACCGGACTTTCCAACGACACCGGACAACTGGCAACAATGGGTGTTGATGTGCGTGCCCTGGGCCTATTACGCCGCAGCGGCCATCGATTATGACGAAGCGGTCAAGGCATGGGAGGGTGACGCGAACATCATCGAGCTGAAAAAGCGCATCGCCGAACTAGAGGCGCCGTTCACGCTGCTACTGCCGTCGACCATCGAGTCACCCTACGGCGAACAACTGACGCTGGAATGGAAGCGCCAGAAAGGCCAGTTCCTGCTGCTGGCCGTCAACAGTGGCAAGGAACCGCTGTTCAAGGCCGAGTACGTCACGCCGCAGGAGAAAAAGGGCTCGCAAGTGAAGATGCAGGTCTGGCCAGACAGCAAGACCGAGGGGTACCAGGTCAATGCAACCTGCAAGGCTTGGATGCATCGCCGCTGCTGGCCAGTTGCACCTGGGACTACCTGCCAGGCGGCCAGGCCGTGGTGGAGATGGCCCCGGCGGTGCTGGGCGTGGGGCCGCAAGCCTGGAGCAGGGAACAAGGCGGCCTGGATGGGCCAGGCATGCGCAGCATGCTGCAAGCCCAGGCCAAGGACAAGGCCGCCGCTGCTGAAGGCATATTCGTGTTCGAAGCGCCTGCAACGCAGGACATCACCAGCCAGCGCCTGGTCGAACAGGGCCTCGACGGGGAGTGCCTGTTCCAAAGCAGCACCGATTACACCTACCGCAAGGATGGCACCTTCGTGCAGGTGGAGCGGCTGACCGACACCGCCGGCCAAACGCAGATGCAGTTGCTCAGGCACTTCGACAGTTCGGGCCACGTCATCAAATATGAACGCACCCTGGGCAAGCAAACCCGTACCTATGGCCTGGAGCGCGACGCCCTGGGCAGGGTGACCCGGCTCACACGCCCCGACAAGTCCACCGTCGAGTACAGCTACCATGGCCTGAGCAACCACGCCACCGAGCTCAAGGTGGACAGCAAGGTGGTGGCCACGCAGAAGGTGAAAAAAGCCAGCACGCTCACCTCACGTACCGTAGGCAAGCGCGCATACAGCTTCACAGACACGACTGTGACCTTGCCCGACAAGACCATCCTCACCACTGTCCAAAATGCCGAGGGCATGAGTTTCAACGCGCAGGACCAGGCTCTCTCCAGCCTCACCCAGAATGACGACGCGCTGACCCTCGCCGCGGCCGCCAGTGACACCGCGATGTCCAGCGGCTGGACGCTGACCTACCGCGACGTAAACCTGCCTGGGCGGCAGCGGGTCGAGCAAACCTCGCCCCGCACCACGCGCCAGGGCTACCGCTGGCAGAGCCTGCGAGGCCAGACACTGGCTTCGCTGCGCGCGGACGGCCACTGGCAACGGGTGTTCACTGACCGCCAGGGGCGCGTGCTACGCACTTGTCAGGACCACGAGGAACTGGTGCACCGCTACGACGCACAAGGCCGCTTGCAGTCGCGTCACGCCCAGGCACTCAAGGCCGGCAGCCGCTGGCAGGTGCTCAGCGAGTACGATGGTTTTGGCCAGGAAGTGACCCGGCGCTTCCTGAGCAATGGCAACGAATGCTTCAAGCAATGCCTGACCTGGCGCGGCGATGGCCGCCTGGCCAGCAAGACCAGCTACGAGAAAGGCACCCAACTGCGTGCCGAGCGCTTCACCTACGACGCCCTCGACCGCCTGCAAAAGTATGAATGCGAGGCCAGCGCCGCCAAGCATTGCCCGCAGGATGCCCAGGGCACGCCGGTCAAGGCTCAGGACTTCAGTTGGGATGCCCTGAGCAACCTGACCCAGTGCGTCACCACCGGCTTTGACGGCAAGACGCACACCGAAGACCTGGCCTATGCCAAGACCGACCCGACCCAGCTGACCGGGATCACCCGCGGCACGGACACCCAGGAGTTGGGCTGGAACAACAATGGCTACCTGACCGACGCCGCCGGCCAGCACCGCTTCAGCTACAACGCCGCCGGCCAGCTCGACAAGGTCAAAGACAGCGCCGGCAAGCTCCTGGCCCGCTACGAGTACGACGGCAGCCAGCGCCTGGCGGCGCAGTACCTCGAGGGCGACAAGAGCACCTGCGAGCTGTGTTACGAGGGCGATCAACTGATTGGCGAGCTGCGCTACGACAAGGCCAGCAAAGTCAGCCAACGCACAAGCCTGACCGGCGGCCTGGCCCAGTACGATGAAAACGAGGTGCGCTGGCTGATCGACGACCCACAGGTAGGGGTTGCCGGGCAAGTCAGGAACGGTACGCTGGAGCTGGCACCACTGCTGCCATTCGGCGAGGGCATACCACTGGATGGTCTGGTAAACGGCTACAACGGCATGCGCCGCGACCCCCTCACCGGGCACTACCACGCCGGCAATGGCTACCGCAGCTACGATCCGACCCTGCGCCGCTATGCCCAGCCGGATTGGCTCAGCCCGTTCGGCGAAGGAGGCATAAACGACTACGCCCACTGCCCGGACCCGGTCAACCTGCACGACCCCAGCGGGGCCATCATGCTCAGCCGCTGGGACCAGAGCAACCAACTGGCCACTTATCAACAGGCGCTGCAGGACACCCAGAAAATGCCTGTCGGAGGTCGCTGGCGAGGCCTGGCATTCTCTGCCTTGGTGGCAGTGGTGGGGGGGGTGCTGACCGGCTTAACGGGAGGCATGTCGGCGATCATGCTGGGGTTCGTCACGGCGATGAGTGTGTTCTCGTTCGCGTTCGAAGTGGCAGCGGTGTTCACAGCGGACACCAACCCTGAGTTATCCAGGAAACTGAGCATCGCCTCGGTCGCCACAGGAGTACTGAGCACCTTGGGCTTCTCCGGGTTGCTCAAGCTTGGCTTGAAAGGGCTAAACCTCATAGCGACGGGGGCCAAGCTGCTCGGGAAAGGCGCCAAGGTGGTGTGGAACGGTGCGAAGACCGTATGGCGCACCGGGTATAAAGGGTTGTCAGATGCCTGGCGCGCAGCCCGGACGGGCGGTCGACTCACCAAGATTGCAAACAACGCACTGGGGGGCCTTGGCACCCCTGACAAGCTAGGCAGCCCATGGCAGCGGCTGATGTATCACCTGACAGAGCCTGTTGAAATCTACACCAAAACCAACTTTGCAAACTCAGGTTGGATTGGAAAAATTGGCAGTTTCATGCAATCCAAAGGATTGCACTTGCCACTCGTCAGCCGCCGCCTGCCGACGCACATGTCGCAGGGTGCCGCATACGCATCCAACGTTGCCGGCAATGTACTCGACGGCAGTCTCCTGCTAGGCACGATCCTATCCAGCATAGGCCTGGAAGAACAGAGCCTGGCGCTCCAGGCCGAGGAGCAACCCGAGCGGGCGGCGAGCGTCACGATCAGCGTAAGGAACGCGGGCGATTCCGCAGCCACGCAGGTACCCAAGCTTCCCTCCACACGCACAGTACAGCACAAGTTGCCACCGGCCACGCACAGCGTGAGGTTCTGGTGGTGAGCTTGCCGGCGGCTTGGCAGTAGGCCGCGCAACAGCGCCTTCCCAGCCCCGCGCTGGGGAGGCGCATCTATAGGCAATGACAATGAAGGTGGCAATCATGAGCGATACAAAGGGCAAGACCGGAAAAGTGGTGGAGTTCGATGACGAAGAGTGCTACGGCTACATCGACTACAAACATCAAGGAACACGAGTGTACCTGCCCAAGGATCAGGCCGCGGGCCTGGAGGATGACGTCGAGGTGATGTTCGACATCAAGCTGGTGGGAAACAAGCCGCACGCCACCAATGTGAAGCGCAAGTAGACCCTGGTGTACTGTAGTGCGTCCCGCGTCAAGGCGCGGGGCGCGGTCACTCGATGGCTTCGACCGAGTGTCCTCGGACTCCAGATCATCTGCCTCCGATTTCCGCCACACTGATCTCGCGCATGCGAAACTTCTGCACCTTCCCCGTCACCGTCATCGGGAATTCATCGACAAAGCGGAAATGCCTTGGCGCCTTGAAATGCGCCAGCCTAGCCTTGCACCACTGCTGCAGCTCATCCGCCGTGGCGCTGTGTCCCGGGTGCAGGCGAATCCACGCCACCACCTCCTCGCCGTACTTGCTGCACGGAATCCCCACCACCTGCGCCTCGGCCACCGCCGGGTGGGTGTGAAAGAACTCCTCCAGCTCGCGCGGATAGATGTTCTCGCCGCCGCGAATGATCATGTCCTTGTTGCGCCCGACAATCCGTACATAACCGTCGTCATCCATCACCGCCAGGTCGCCGCTGTGCATCCAGCCGGCCGGGTCGATGGCGTCATGGGTGGCCTGCAGGTTGTCCCAATAGCCGAGCATCACGCTGTAGCCGCGGGTGCACAGCTCGCCGATCTCGCCTTGTGCGACGATGCGGCCGTCGGCGTCCACCAGCTTGGTCTCCAGGTGCGGCTGGGTGCGGCCCACGGTGGTCACGCGCAGCTCCAGGCCATCGTCGGGGCCGGTCTGCAGCGACACCGGGCTGGTCTCGGTCATGCCGTAGGCGATCTGCACCTCGGCCATATGCAACTGGTCGATCACCTTGCGCATCACCTCGATCGGGCAGGTGGCACCGGCCATGATGCCGCTGCGCAGGCTGGAAAGGTCCATGGCCTGGCGTGACGGATGGTCGAGCATGGCGATGAACATGGTCGGCACGCCATAGAGGATGCTGGCATGCTCCTCGGCCACGGCGCGCAGGGTCAGCTCCGGGTCGAAGGCGTCGTTGGGGTAGATCATGGTGCTGCCGTGGGTGATGCAGCCGAGGTTGGCCATGACCATGCCGAAGCAGTGGTACAACGGCACCGGGATCACCATGCGGTCACGCTCGGTCAGGCCCAGGCTCTGGCCGACCATGTAACCGTTGTTGAGGATGTTGTAGTGGCTCAGGGTCGCGCCCTTCGGCGCTCCGGTGGTGCCGGAGGTATACTGGATGTTCACCGGCTGGTCGAACTGCAGGCCCTGTTGCCGCGCCTGATAGGCGTCAACATCGACCGCCCCTGCCCGCCCGGCCAGCGCGGCCCAGGGCAGGAAACCCGAGGGCGGCTCGGCGGCCAGGCTGATCACGCCACGCAGGTCGGGCAGGCGTTCGCTGGCCAGTTCGCCCAATGCGTGGATGGCCAGTTCAGGCACCAGTTCCTGCACCATCGCGTGGTAGTCGGAAGTCTTGAAGGCACCGGCGCACACCAGCCAGCGGCAACCGGACTGACGCAGCACGTATTCCAGCTCACCCACCCGGTAGGCCGGGTTGATATTGACCAGAATCGCGCCGACCTTGGCGGTGGCCAGCTGCAGGATGCACCACTGGGCGCAGTTGGGCGCCCAGATGCCGACCCGCTCGCCCACCTCCACCCCAAGCGCCATCAGCGCCCGGGCCTGCACATCGACCTCGGCGGCCAGCTCGCGCCAGCTGTAGCGCAGGCCCTGGTGGCGCACCACCAGCGCCTCGCGCTCGCCGTGGCGGGCGACGGTGGCATCGAAGGCCTGGCCGATGGTCAGGGTCAGCAAGGGGTGGTCCTGACGGCCGCGGGTATAGCTTGGTTGAGGCATGGTGATCCCTTCTTGTGGTTGTTCTGGGCATGACTGAAGCAGGCGGCAAATACTCTGGCGCAGATTTACGTTTACGTAAAGGTGATGATCCGATTGACAGCCCCGGAAGGCAGGTTTACGTTAACGTCAACCACGAGCACCGACCCTGTGGGAGCGGGCTTGCCCGCGATGAGGCCGGACCAGACAACATCGCTGGCCGTTCTGACGGGCATCGCGGGCAAGCCCGCTCCCACAGGGTCGGTGCAGTACCTCGAATTTCAAGAACAAGAAGGTGCCCCCATGCATTACCCCAGCCTGAACTTCGCCCTGGGCGAGACCATCGACATGCTCCGCGACCAGGTGCGCACCTTCGTTGCCGCCGAGCTGGCGCCGCGCGCCGCGCAGATCGACCATGACAACCTGTTCCCCGCCGACATGTGGCGCAAGTTCGGCGACATGGGCCTGCTGGGCATCACCGTGCCGGAGGAATACGGCGGCGCCGGCCTGGGCTACCTGGCCCACGTGGTGTCGATGGAAGAGATCAGCCGGGGTTCGGCATCGGTAGCCCTGTCCTATGGCGCCCACTCCAACCTCTGCGTCAACCAGATCAACCGCAACGGCAGCCACGAGCAGAAGCTCAAGTACCTGCCCAAGCTGATCAGCGGCGAGCACATCGGCGCCCTGGCCATGAGCGAGCCCAACGCCGGTTCCGACGTGGTATCGATGAAGCTGCGCGCCGAAAAACGCGGCGACCACTACGTGCTCAACGGCAGCAAGACCTGGATCACCAACGGCCCCGATGCCAACACCTACGTGATCTACGCCAAGACCGACCTGGACAAGGGCGCCCACGGCATCACCGCGTTCATCGTCGAGCGCGACTGGAAAGGCTTCAGCCGCAGCAACAAGTTCGACAAGCTCGGCATGCGCGGCTCCAACACCTGCGAGCTGTTCTTCGATGACGTCGAAGTGCCGCAAGAAAACATCCTCGGCCAGCTCAACGGCGGCGTGCGCGTGCTGATGAGCGGCCTGGACTACGAGCGCGTGGTGCTGTCGGGCGGCCCGACCGGCATCATGCAGAGCTGCATGGACCTCGTCGTGCCGTACATCCACGACCGCAAGCAGTTCGGCCAGAGCATCGGCGAGTTCCAGCTGATCCAGGGCAAGATCGCCGACATGTACACCCAGCTCAATGCCAGCCGCGCCTACCTGTACGCCGTGGCCCAGGCCTGCGACCGTGCCGAGACCACTCGCAAGGACGCCGCCGGGGTCATCCTCTACACCGCCGAGCGCGCCACGCAGATGGCCCTGGAAGCGATCCAGATCCTCGGCGGCAACGGCTACATCAATGAATTCCCGGCTGGCCGCCTGTTGCGCGACGCCAAGCTGTACGAGATTGGCGCCGGCACCAGCGAGATCCGCCGGATGCTGATCGGCCGCGAACTGTTCAACGAAACCCGCTGAGCATAAGGAACGGGCGCACATGGCTACCCTGCACACCCAGATCAACCCGCGCTCGGCGGAATTCGCCGCCAACAGCGCGGCCATGCTCGAACAGGTCCAGGCCCTGCGCGGCCTGCTCGCCCAGGTCAGTCAGGGCGGCGGGCCGAAGGCCCAGGAGCGGCATACCTCGCGGGGCAAGCTGCTGCCTCGCGAGCGTATCGACCGCCTGCTCGACCCGGGCTCGGCGTTCCTCGAGATCGGCCAGCTGGCCGCCCATGAGGTCTATGGCGAAGACGTGCCGGCCGCCGGCGTGATCGCCGGCATCGGCCGCGTCGAAGGCGTGGAATGCATGATCGTGGCCAACGACGCCACGGTCAAAGGCGGCTCTTACTACCCGCTGACCGTGAAGAAACACCTGCGCGCCCAGACCATCGCCCTGCAGAACCGTCTGCCATGCATCTACCTGGTGGACTCCGGCGGCGCCAACCTGCCACGCCAGGACGAGGTGTTCCCCGACCGCGAGCACTTCGGGCGGATCTTCTTCAACCAGGCCAACATGAGTGCCTTGGGCATCCCGCAGATCGCCGTGGTGATGGGCTCGTGCACCGCCGGTGGCGCCTACGTGCCGGCCATGGCCGACGAAGCGATCATGGTGCGCCAGCAGGCGACCATCTTCCTCGCAGGCCCGCCCCTGGTGAAGGCCGCAACCGGTGAAGTGGTCAGCGCCGAGGACCTCGGCGGCGCCGACGTGCACTGCCGCACCAGCGGCGTGGCCGACCACTATGCCGACAACGACGAACACGCCCTGGCCATCGCCCGGCGCAGCGTCGCCAACCTCAACTGGCACAAGCAGGGCAAGCTGCAATGCCAGGCGCCGATTGCACCGTTGTATGGCGCAGAAGAGCTGTACGGCGTGGTTCCGGCAGACGCCAAGCAACCGTTCGACGTGCGCGAGGTGATCGCCCGTCTGGTCGATGGCTCGGTGTTCGATGAGTTCAAGGCGCTGTTCGGCACCACCCTGGTGTGCGGCTTCGCCCACCTGCACGGCTACCCGGTGGCAATCCTGGCCAACAACGGCATCCTCTTTGCCGAAGCCGCGCAAAAAGGCGCGCACTTCATCGAGCTGGCCTGCCAACGCGGCATCCCGCTGCTGTTCCTGCAGAACATCACCGGTTTCATGGTCGGCAAGAAGTACGAGGAAGGCGGCATCGCCAAGCACGGCGCCAAGCTGGTGACCGCGGTGGCCTGCGCCCAGGTGCCGAAGTTCACGGTGATCATCGGTGGCAGCTTCGGCGCCGGCAACTACGGCATGTGCGGCCGCGCCTACGACCCGCGCTTCCTGTGGATGTGGCCCAACGCCCGCATTGGCGTGATGGGCGCCGAGCAGGCCGCTGGCGTGCTGGCCCAGGTCAAGCGCGAGCAGAGCGAGCGCAGTGGCGAGGTGTTCAGCAGCGATGACGAGAAGAAGCTCAAGCAGCCGATCCTCGACCAGTACGAGCGCCAGGGCCACCCCTACTACTCCAGCGCCCGGCTGTGGGACGACGGTGTCATCGACCCGGCGCAGACCCGCGACGTGCTCGGCCTGGCGTTGTCCGCCGCGCTGAACGCCCCGATCGAACAGAGCCGCTTCGGCATTTTCCGGATGTGACCCATGAGCGAATTCGCCACCCTTGAACTGGTCAAGGACCCTCGCGGCTTCGCCACCCTGTGGCTGAGCCGGGAAGACAAGAACAACGCCTTCAACGCGCAGATGATCCGCGAGCTGATCGTCGCCATCGACCAGCTGGGCGAGGACGCCAGCCTGCGTTTCGTGGTGCTGCGCGGCCGTGGCCGGCACTTCAGCGCCGGCGCCGACCTTGCCTGGATGCAGCAGTCGGCGCAGTTGGACTTCAACACCAACCTGGACGACGCCCATGAGCTGGGCGAGCTGATGTACGCCCTGCACCGCCTCAAGGCGCCGACCCTGGCCGTGGTCCAGGGCGCGGCCTTCGGCGGCGCCCTGGGGCTGATCAGTTGCTGCGACATGGCCATCGGTGCCGAAGACGCGCAGCTGTGCCTGTCGGAGGTGCGCATCGGCCTGGCGCCGGCGGTAATCAGCCCGTTCGTGGTCAAGGCCATCGGCGAGCGCGCCGCCCGCCGCTACGCCCTCACCGCCGAGCGTTTCAGCGGCGTGCGCGCCCGCGACCTGGGCCTGCTGGCCGAGGTGTATCCGGCCGCCGAACTGGATGCCCAGGTCGAGGCCTGGGTCGACAACCTGCTGCACAACAGCCCGCAGGCGCTGCGCGCCACCAAGGACCTGTTGCGCGAAGTGGATGACGGCGAGCTGAGCCCTGCACTGCGCCGCTACTGCGAGAACACCATCGCCCGCATCCGCGTCAGCGCCGAAGGCCAGGAGGGCCTGCGCGCCTTCCTGGAAAAACGCCGCCCTGCCTGGCAAGACAACAAGGAACCGCGCCCATGAGCCGACCCACGCTGACCACCCTGCTGGTCGCCAACCGCGGCGAGATCGCCTGCCGGGTGATGCGCACCGCCAAGGCCATGGGCCTGACCACCGTGGCCGTGCACAGCGCCACCGACCGCGACGCGCGCCACAGCCGCGAGGCTGATATCCGCGTCGACCTCGGTGGCAGCAAGGCCGCCGACAGCTACCTGGTGATCGACAAGCTGCTCGCCGCCGCCAAGGCCAGCGGCGCCCAGGCGATCCACCCGGGCTATGGCTTTCTGTCCGAAAACGCCGGTTTTGCCCGCGCCATCGAACAGGCCGGGCTGATCTTCCTCGGCCCGCCGGCCAGCGCCATCGACGCCATGGGCAGCAAGTCGGCGGCCAAGGCGCTGATGGAAGCCGCCGGGGTGCCGTTGGTACCGGGCTACCACGGTGAAGCCCAGGACCTGGAGACCTTCCGCGCCGCCGCCGAGCGCATCGGCTACCCGGTGCTGCTCAAGGCCAGCGCCGGCGGTGGCGGCAAGGGCATGAAGGTGGTCGAGGAGGAAAGCCAGCTGGCCGACGCCCTGGCCTCGGCGCAACGTGAAGCGCAGTCGTCGTTCGGCGATGCGCGGATGCTGGTCGAGAAGTACGTGCTCAAGCCGCGTCATGTGGAGATCCAGGTGTTCGCCGACCAGCACGGCCACTGCCTGTACCTCAACGAGCGTGACTGCTCGATCCAGCGCCGCCACCAGAAAGTGGTCGAGGAGGCCCCGGCGCCGGGCCTGTCCCCCGAGCTGCGCAAGGCCATGGGCGAGGCTGCGGTACGCGCCGCCCAGGCCATCGGCTATGTGGGCGCCGGCACCGTCGAGTTCCTGCTCGATGCCCGCGGCGAATTCTTCTTCATGGAGATGAACACCCGGCTGCAGGTTGAGCATCCGGTCACCGAGGCCATCACCGGGCTCGACCTGGTGGCCTGGCAGATCCGCGTGGCCTGCGGCGAGCCGCTGCCTTTGACTCAAGAACAGGTGCCGCTGATCGGCCACGCCATCGAAGTGCGGCTGTACGCGGAGGACCCGGCCAACGAATTCCTGCCGGCCACCGGCACCCTGGCGCTGTACCGCGAGTCGGCGCCGGGCGAAGGTCGTCGAGTGGACAGCGGCGTCAGCGAGGGCGACGTGGTATCGCCGTTCTACGACCCGATGCTGGGCAAGCTGATTGCCTGGGGGCAGGACCGCGAGCAAGCGCGCCTGCGACTGCTGGCGATGCTCGATGAGTTCGCCATTGGCGGGCTGAAGACCAACATTGCCTTCCTGCGCCGCATCCTCGCGCACCCGGCGTTTGCCGAGGCCGAGCTGGACACTGGCTTCATCCCGCGCCATCAGGACGTGCTGCTACCCCCGCCACAAGCGCTGCCGGCGCAGTTCTGGGAAGCCGCCGCCGAAGCCTGGCTGCAAGGTGAGCCAGCGCAACTGCGCCAGGACGACCCTGCCTCGCCCTGGACCTTGCGCGATGGCCTGCGCCTGGGGCTGCCGGCACGCAGCAGCCTGCACCTGCAATGCGACGGGCATGAGCAGGCGGTGGCGCTGGATCGTAGTGCGCCTTCGACTTATCGCCTGGAGGGTGAGCAACTGTGCCATGAGCAGGACGGCTTGCGCCGTCGTTATCTGGCGGTTCGCCGGGGCGGCACGCTGTACCTGCAGTGGCAGGGCGAATTGCACGCCGTCAGTGCCCATGACCCGATCGCTGCGGCGGAAGCCAGCCACAGCCACCAGGGCGGCCTGGGCGCGCCCATGAACGGTAGCATCGTGCGGGTGCTGGTCGAGCCGGGGCAGGTGGTCGAGGCCGGCACCGCGCTGGTGGTGCTGGAGGCGATGAAGATGGAGCACAGCATCCGGGCGCCCCATGATGGGACGGTGAAGGCGCTGTTCTGCCAGGAGGGGGATATGGTCAGCGAGGGGACAGTGCTGGTCGAGCTGGAGGAGGCGTAACGGCGACAATGTGTTCGCCGAAAGGGTTGTTTCGCCTATGAAATCGAGCGCCGCCCGCGCGGCGCTCGATCTAGAGAGCGCTGCAAGACCCCCGCCTGGCACCTCGCTGCCCCAACACGGTCTGCGCGGGAACCTAGAGCACCCCGTGCATCCGCACCACAACACCAAGAAACTCGCACCCCTCCTCGCACAACACAGTCGGATACAAGGTATTGAGCGGCCTGAGCATCCTCTGCCCGCCCTCCTCAATCAACTCACGCAGCACCGCCGGCTTACCGGGCTGCCGAGCCACCACCAGCCTGCCCGGCGTCACCTCGATCCCCGCATCCACCAGCACCCGCATACCCTGCGGCACGCTCCTGCCACTGGCAGCATTCATCGAATCGTTCTCGACCGGCAACCAGAATGCGTTGCCTGCAGGCATATAGTCGGTCAGCTCGTGGATTTCACTGGTTGCCGGCAGAGCCCCGTCCAGGTCGGCCCAGCTCAGCACTGGCAAGCGAAAACTGGCATGGCGCAAGGCATTGACCGAAAGCGGTCGCTCCACGGCATAGACACCCCTGGTTTCGCGAACCGTGGTGTCACGCTCGACCACCATCACTCGTGCTTCGAGGTACACCAGCCCGAGCTTTTCCAGCTTCTCGTTGACTGTCACCAGGGTGGGCCTGCGCGTGCCACGCAGCCAATGGCCGACACCGCCTTGGGTCATGCCCAGGCGTTCGGCCAGTTGGTGCTGCTTGAGGTTGTGCTCGCGCTGATAACGCGACAGAAATTCGATCCAGTTTTCCATGGCTGTGAACGATACGGACTGGATGAACGGCATCAATACACATCCTGAATTATCTCAGAACTCAAAAATAATACAAATTGACCTAACATCAACGCTCATTGTCCTCGAAGGGATTTCACAGGAGCAGTCATGAGTAATTCGACAAAAGAAGAAACAGATCTCGACGAAGAAGCAGCCCGCCGCGCCCTCGATTTCTACCTCAACCCCACCCCCACGCCCCGCGACCTGGAGCGTTCGCTATGGACCCTGCGCGAAGGCGTCAGCGACGCCCAGGCCAGCGAGCACGCCATGGCCCTGCTACGCTGCGCCTCGGCCACGGCTCAGGAAACCGGCAACCATCTGCAGGGCACGACACGGGAAGTGGTGTTTGCGCTGATGCACATGATCAACATGGCCCGCGCCCTGCTTGAGCAGTGCCACGCCACGGAAAAGGCATCGATCTGAAGGGAGAACGTGATAGCCGACGAACGGCAAAAGCCCCGATTGCCGGGGACGAGGAGTGCGTCAGGAATATTTTTTTAGCCGATCGCTGAAAAATCATTTGACTGGCAAATGATAACGATTATTATTGCACTCAGCAGGTCGCGAGACCCGCTGGATAACCTGCAACGTCCTCAGGTCGGACGCTCAGATTATCTCCTCATCAGGCTAATCACGGTTTTTGACCCGGCTTTTTGCTGGGTCATTTTTTTTGGCTCTTCAGGCTAATGAAGATCGTTTAATGGCCGCGATGATAGCAAAAGTGTGTCAGCACGTGAATGCTCATTACAAATCTTTGCGGAATCAGCACTTGAGAATCAATCTCGTTTAACCTAAGCTGGCTCCGCATCAAGGAAGATGCCCCCACCCCTTTCCTTATGAGCAAGGAGCTGTCCATGACCCGCCTGCTGCTGCCTCTCGAGCACGACCCGCGCCCTGCCGAACTGCACGCTGAAGACGCGCTGCTGCATGCACTCAAGCGCCTGCCGCGCCGGGTCCAGCAAGTCTTCCTGCTCAACCGCCTCGACCAGCAGAGCTTCGCCGCCATCGCCGAGCGCCTGGACCTGCCACTGATCAGCATCGAGCGCCACATGAACCAGGTCCTGCAGACCGCCCGGGCGCCCGGCGACGCGCTGGCCAGCATCGCCGGCCAATGGTACGTGCGCCTGCAAAGCCCGCAGGTGACCGCCAGCGAACGCATCGACTTCCGCCGCTGGCTGGATGCCGACCCCGACCACCTGCGTGCCTTCCACGAAACCGAACTGCGCTGGCGCAGCCTGCTCGCTCCGGCACGGCAATTGGGCCATGACGGCTGGTACCGGCAAGGGCGCGCGGCGCTGTCGCTGGGTGGCTGTTCGATTGCCGTCGGGCTTGGTGTTGCTGCGCTTGTGGCGCTGGGGCTGCTGACCTGATTCGCAGGGGCGGACTCATCCACGACTGCGTCAATTAACCTGCGCACCCGCACCACCAGGCGGTGTAGAGTACGGTCACAACAACGCCAACAGGAGGCTGGCAATGACCGTGACGCTCTCCCCGCTGCACATCGACTGCGATTTCGACTCCGGCAACATCCTGGTCCTGGACGCCAGCGACCCTGCCCACGTCCACCTGAACATCCGCAAGGACAGTCACAGCGACCACTTCCAGTGGTTCCATTTCAAGGCCAGCGGCCTGACTCCGGGCCAGGTCCATCGCTTCAGCCTGGACAACGCCCACCAGTCCTCCTACAAGAACGCATGGACCGGCTACCACGCCGTGGCCTCGTACGACCAGCAGACCTGGTTCCGCGTGCCCAGCCAGTTCGACGGCAAGGCCCTGAACTTCGACTTCAAGGCCGAACAGCCACAAGCCTGGTTCGCCTACTTCGAGCCCTACCCCCGTGCGCGCCACAACCAGTTGATCGAGCGTGCCAAACAGATCCGCGGCGTCGAACTGCTGGCCAGCGGGCGCAGCGTGCAGGGTCGTGACATTCCGCTGCTGCGCGCAGGCAACGGCACGGATGGCAAGCGCAAGCTGTGGATCATTGCCCAGCAGCACCCGGGCGAGCACATGGCCGAATGGTTCATGGAAGGTGTGATCGACGCCCTCGAAGCCAATGGTCCGGTCATCCAGCAACTGCTGGCCAAGGCCGACCTGTACCTGATCCCCAACATGAACCCGGACGGCGCCTTCCTCGGCCACCTGCGCACCAACTTCAAGGGCAAGGACCTCAACCGCGCCTGGCAGGACGCCAGCGTCGAACTGAGCCCCGAGGTGTTCTTCGCCCAGAGCCAGATGAAGCTGCATGGCGTGGACGCGTTCATCGATGCCCATGGCGACGAGGAGATCCCCCATGTGTTCACCGCGGCCTGCGAGGGCAACCCCGGCTACACGCCGCGCATCGCCAAGCTGGAAGAGCAGTTCCGCAGCACCCTGTGCAGCCTGACACCGGACTTCCAGACGAAGTACGGCTATACCCGCGACGAACCGGGCCAGGCCAACATGACCCTGGCCTGCAATGCCGTGGGCCAGGCCCATGACTGCCTGTCGCTGACCCTGGAGATGCCGTTCAAGGACCACGACGATGCGCCGAATCCGCGCACCGGCTGGTCGGGTGAGCGCTCCAAGGCGCTGGCCGGGGCGGTGCTTGAGACGTTGCTGAAGATGGTCGACGATTTGCGCTGAGCTACGCCAGCACTCAGAACTGCACATCCAGAATCACGCTGTCGGTGTAGGTCGCCGCCGGCGGTGTGGCCTGGTCGGTGTACACCTTGGCGTTGTAGTTGAACACCTGGCTGCCCGTGCCGGTCCCCGCCCCGGGGTTCACCTCGGCATCGCTGCTCGAACGCCGCGCCGCGCCCACCGAGCCCCAGCGCACCACGCCGGCACTCTTGAAGATGTCGTAGGCCAGGTAGTTGTTGGCACTGGATTTCATCCGTCGCCGCCCGCCCGACACATTCTGCCCGTCGTCCAGGCCCACCGTATAGTTGCTGCCCTTGGTGCACGACACGCTCAGGCTCTGGTTCACCGTGCCGAACCCGGCCACCACCGGTGCGCTGGCGAAGCTGATATTGGGTGTGGTGATCTGGCAGTCATTGCTTACCGTCAGGCTGACGTTGAGCGTTTTGCTGCCACTGCCGATATCGCGCCCCAGGCAGATGGCACCTATGCCGATACCGGAACAGTAGTTCCAGCTCCAGGCAACGGTCAGGGTTTCCTGATACAGGCCAGCAGCGACGTTGCTACCGACCTGTGTACGCAGATAGATCGGTACCGCCTTGGGCGTCGGACCATTGAGCAGGCCCAGCAAGTCGATGATGCCATTGCGGGCAAAGTCGAAGGCAACGCCCCGGGTGATCGGGTAGTTGACGCTGTTGTCGGCGTACAGGGTGTAGTTGATGACATCGCCGGTCGGGCCGACCAGGCCACCGGAGGCGGGCGTGATAGTTGCGTAGAAGTGGTCGTTGCTGGTCAGCAGGCTGAGCAGCGAGCCGGTGCACTGCAAGCCGGAATTGGTGCTCGAGGCAGTCTGCACGGTAGTACGTACCAGCGTCGAATTGACGGTGCCGAACGCCGCCGGCGTGGTGGCCACCGACGAACACAGCGCCCAGGCCGGGCATGGCGCCAGCAACAGGCCAAACAGCAGGCCGTACCGTCGAACATTCACTGGCACACCAGCGGACCGATCAACGGGATCGGCCCCTCCCCTTCAGGCAGGTCGAACGCCACCTGGCACTGCCCGCCGTCGGCCTTGTCCACCAGCAGGCGATTGTGCGGCGCCAGGTTTTCCAGGTAGACCAGCCCATCCCAGCCCACCACGGCCTCGGCGCCGCTTTCCTGATGGCGTACCCGGCTGCCCAGCTTGAGCTCTTGCTGATTGCCATCGACCAGCACCAGGCTCGCAGCCAGCACACGCTTGAGCGGGAACTCCAGCAGGTAGCCGCTGCCACGGCGCACGGCAACGCGCTGCTCCACCTGCGGTGCCAGCACATCGGCGGGCAGGTCCATGGGGTCGATCTCGTATTTACCGCGGTAATAGCCGCTGCTGTAGGGCACCAGCAAGTGGCCATTGCGGTCGGTGCGACCGATCTGCTGGTTCTCGTAGCGCACCGGCACGTCGGCGTAGCCGCTGGTGCTGACCACCACAAAGGCGTCGTCGATGCGGTTGGCGGCGAACAGCCCCGCATCCATCAGCACCAGCGAACCGCTGGCGTCGGCCCAGCGGGTCATCTCGCCGCTGCTGCCGTAGGCGCCCACCTGCAACTGCACCGATTGCAGGCGCCAGGTCAGGTCGGCCTGGCGGTAGTCGTCGCGGTTGCCGCCAGTGGCGTAGCCCAGGTTGTAGCCCACACCACCGCCCACCGGCACCGCCTGGCTATAGTTGACCCTCTGCAGGTCCTGGCCGTCCTTGCTGCGCTCGGCGCTGAAAGCCAGGGTGCCGCGCAGGTCGAAGGGGATCACCAGTTGCGCCTGCACCGCCCACTGGCTGTCACCGACCTCGCGGTTGGCCGACAGGTACAGGCTGCTGTTGCGCCACAGCGGCTTGCTCCAGCTGAGGTTGATCAGCCGCGTGCGCGTGCCGTCACCGGCGCGCACATCGAAGTAGCCGGCACCGAGGCTGCCGTAACTGTCCAGGTTCAGGCTCAGGGTCGCCTGCTCGCTGCGCTGGCTCAGGCGCGTGTAAGGGCTGTCGACCCGCGAGAGGTCGGCGTAATCGCCATGGCGCTGCACACGCTGGTAGTTGAAGCCGATGCGCCGGCTGTTGTACTGGTAGCCCAGCGCCAGCTGCTGGCCTGTATCGCCTTCGAAGCGACTCTGGGTCACGGCCGCGTTGAGCACGCCGAAGGTTGCCAGACGCAGGTTGCCGCCCAGGCCGCCGAGCATCAGCGACTCGGCGCTCTCGGCATGGGTTTCAATGGTGAAGTAGTCGGATACACCATGGCGCAAGGTCGCCGAGGCCACACCCGGGCCATAGGCGAAATCGCGCACGGCGTAGTCGCGGCGCAGGCTGCCGGCGGCCACCGAGAAGTCCGACAGGCCCTTGGCCAACAGGCTGCTGGTGACATAGAACGGCAAGGTCGTCGACACCTGCCGACCCAGGGCATCGGTGGTGACCACCACCGCTTCGCCGGCGCCATTGATGAACGGCACGTTGGTCAGGGTGTAGGGACCGGGTTGCAATTCGGTACTGCTGCTCTTGTAGCCGTTGATGAACAGGTCCAGTGAAGTCGGCACGGCGGCTTCGCCGGCAAAGGCCGGCAGCGGATAGGTGACCAGGTCGGGACGGGCGCCGAAGTCGCGGGACAGTTGCAGGCCGCCCACGCGCACCGAGGTGGTCCAGGGCAGCGCGCCGGTCACCAGGTCGCCGGCCTCATAGGTGAGCAGGCGCTGCTCGTCGGTGTAGCGGAAGGTGGTGTCGTAGCGCAGGAAGCCCTGCCGGCCCTGGGCAGTGGCGCCATTGAACGACTGGCGCCACTGCCCGGTGGTGGAAAAGGTGCCCCAGTCGTCGAACAGGCGCAGCTCGTTCCAGGCGGCCAGGTAGCTGCCGCCCTCATCGGTGTCGTTGAGGTAGGCGTCATAGTTGAGCAAGGCGCCGAAGCTGCTGCGCGCGTCGCTGGCCGGGTACAGGTTGCGCTCACCGACCTGTTGGTCGGGCAGCCAGGCCGGCGGCACCTGCAGCAGCAGGCGCTGGTTCTGGCTGTCGTAGTCGCTGTGCAGGCCAGAGATATCGTCCAGGGCCACCTCGCCTTGAGGCTCGCCCGGCAGCCTGACGCCCGCCTCGCGCAGCACCTCGCTGGCCAGGTACAGCCGCCCGGCGCGCTGCTGCACCGGCACCAGCTCAGCCTTGGCCACCTGGTTCACCAGCAGGTCGAGGTACAACGTGGCGTCGGCGATGGCGGCATGTTCCGAGGGCGGCGGCGGCAGCTCGTCGGCCACGCCCAGGCCGGGCCCCAGCACCGCCAGGCCCAGCCACAACCGGTGCGTTGCCACCCGCACCCAGCTCACACACGATTTCCAACCATTGCCGGGTCCTCCCTGGCCCCTGTGATCCGTTCAAGCGTGGGTCATTGCCCCTGTTTGATGGCCTGCGCCACCTCCTGGCCGTTGACCCGCCCTTTCAGCACGCTGGCAGCACCCGGCGTGGCAGGTGCCGGCCAGCGCATGCTGGCGCCGGGCAACACATAGCCGAGCAGCCCTTCGACCAATGGCCTGTCCTGGCCAGCCTGCTGCAGCACCACATCGGTCAGGCGCGCATGCACCGGCCCCGTGTTGCGCAGCTCGACATAGGGCTTGCCCTGTACCGTCACCGCGCGCCAGCTCAACTGCGGCTTGCCCACGCCTTCGGCGCTGCGCTTGCCCTCTGGGTCGGGCTTGCCCCACAGCCCTTCGCCGTAGACGAACAGCGGTACCGAATAGCGCATCTGCAGGCGGATCGCCGCCTTCGGCCCTTCGCTGGCGGCATCAGCCGGCAGTGGTGACGGTATTTCGTCGATGATGATGCGGTACGCCTGCTCCTGGCCCGCAGGCGAACTGCCCGTGCGGGTCAGGCGGATAAGTTGCTTCTGGCCCGCCGGGATATTCGCCACCGGCGGGCTGCCAATGATCTCGCGCTGGGCCTGGAACTGCTCCTGGTACTCGCCCTGGCGCCAGGCGAACACCCGTACCTGCAGGCTGGCCGGCGCCGTGCCACGGTTTTCCAGCCACAGCGCGCCGGCCTTCTGGTCGGCCTCCAGCACCGGATCGATCGGCCAGATCAACACCGAAGTGGCCGCGAAAGCCGGTGCACTGGCCAACAGCAGCAGCCCGATGATCCCACGCGCCCAGTTAGCGCCTGCCCCCATGCCCCTCTCCTTCTCTGTTATCCGCAGTGGCCTTTCACCAGGTCACCGTCACTTGCACGACATCGGTGTAGGTCCCTGCCGGCAAGGTGCCGGTCAGGGTGGTACGGCCATAGACCGGCAGTTTGATTGCGGTCGGGTCGCTGTAGCTCACCGCCACGCTGCTGCCGATGCCGAGGCTCTGGCTGAAACCGGCGTCGCGGTAAAGCTGGTAGGCCAGCAATTGTGTACCGCCCGAGCGCTTGAGATTGCGGGTGCCGCTGGCGCTGTTCTGGCCACCGTCCAGGCTCATGCTCAAGGCCACGCCGGGGGTGCACTGGAAAGTCACCGTGCTGCCGCCGAGCGAGGTGCTCAGGGTGGCCGTGGACAGTGCCGAGCTGGTGCCGTAGTCGAGCACGCCATAGGCCGTCACGCCGCCCACCACCAGGCAGCCGGCGACGATCTGCGCCGTCACCTGGAAGGTGCTGGTGGTGACCGCGTGGGCGCCCTGGGTCAACGCTAGGCACAAGCCGACCGCCAGTAGCCGCGCAGTGCCTGGCATGGCTCAGAAACTCAACTCGACCGCCACCGTGTCGGTGTACACCCCGGCCGGCAGGCCGGCTTTACCCCGGGCCTGGCCATACAGGTTGACGGTCTGCGCCACGCCGGTGCTGGTCGGCAGGGTGATGGTGCCGTCGATCGCCAACAGCTGGGTGTGCCCGGCATCGGTGTAGAAGTCGTAGGGCACGAAATTGCCCGCGCCATCGGCCAAGGCCCGGGTCCCGCCGGCGGACTGCGAGTCATGGGCGCCGGCACGCACCTTGATCGTCGGCACCGTGCCTGCCGAGCAGAGAATGCTCATGGCCCCGCCGCCACCGCCGAGCACCTGGCCATTGGCGGTGGTGAACAGTGAATCCTGGGTGCCGAAGTTGAGGCTGCCGAAATTCAGCCCGGAGGTGCCGCCGCTGCCGTTGACCTGGCAGGCGGCGGTCAGGGTCAGGGTCGAGCTGATGGTGCCGGTCACGGTGGCGGCCTGGGCCTGGGCCGCCAGGGCGAGGCCAAGGCCGGCGAGGATGCAGCGGGTGAGGTGCTTGGGCATCGGAATCTCCTTGCGTGTTACCAGTCCAGGGTCACCCTGAGGGTGTCGCGATACAGCCCGGCGGGCAGCGCGCGCGGTTGCGCGACCACCACGCCGTAGATGGGCACGGGCACTTGCTGAGTACTGCTGATGGTGAAGGTACGGGCCTGGCCGATGCCGTAGCGGCTGTTGCCGCCTGGGTCGATGGCCAGCTGGTAGGGAATGAGTTCGCGGCCGTTGCTCAGGCGGCGCACGCCGTCGCTGCCGTTCTGCCCGCCATTGATGCGCACGCTGAAGGCGCGTACCTGGGGCGAGCAGCTGATCTGCAGGCTGCCCTCGCCGCCGGCCTCGTCGACCCGGCTGGTCAGGGGTTGGTCCCAGGTCGGCCCCCGCGCACCGAAGTCCATCAACCCCGGGTTGCCCAGGGTGGCCGGTTGCGGGTCGCTGCTGATCTGGCAGGCGGCGCTGATCACCAGGCGCGCCTGGATGAAACCGGTGGTGGTGCCGTGGGCCGCGCCACTGGGCAACAGCAGCGGGCCAAGGGTGAGCAGCAGGATCGAACCACGGTGCAGCGCGTCCATGAGCATGAAGCCTCCCTACCAGGTGACCGTGACTTTGAGCAGATCGGCATACAGGCCAGCGCGGGGCACCCAGGCCAGCTTGTCGATCCGTGCGTAGAGGGGAAGCTCCACCGAGCCGCTGTCCGGCACCCGCGCCGATTGCGCAACGTCCACCGCCAGCGGCTGGCGCCAGGCGGCGTCGCGGTAGAGGCGATAGGGAATCGGCCGGGCCTGGACATCGCGGCTTGCCAGGTAGCGCAGTTCGCCGATGCCACCGTGCTGGCCGCCATCGACACGCACCTGGTACGGGGTGTCCGGGTTGCACTCCAGCCTTGGCGGACGTTGGGCCAGCAGCACGCCACTCAACGGCGCACCAGGGCCATCCAGGCGCGCCGCGCTGCCCAGGTCGATGCGCCCCAGCGCCTGCGGGCCGGCATCGCGTTGCTGGTTGACCAGCATGCACCCGCGCTGCACGCGCACCTGCACTTCGACGAGAAAATCCGCTGCCATGGCGTTGCCACTCAACCACAGGCCCAACAGCATGGCCACAAAGCGCTCCGTCACCTGTCAGTCCTTCCTGTATAGGTTGAACTTGAGCGTAGCAGCGCGATTGGATCCGGGCCGGGCAAGCCCTACCCCTCTTTGGCATTAATGAAAATGGTGGGACCGAGGGCTGTGCAGCCCTTTACGAGCCCGACAAGCGCGACACGATAGAATTTTCTTGCCTGGCAACGAAACCCCAGCACCTGGCGCCTTTCAAAACAAGCAGATCCGGCAAAGTAGCCGGCATTCTGATACCGTTCACCAGCAACATCCTGTGCAATACGCATGCGCCATGCGTGGACGGACCCTACAGGAGAGTCCCGTGACGACCGAACAGACCTCGCTCGAGCAGGCCATCGAGCGCTGTGCCCAGGAACCGATCCAGGTTCCGGGCAGCATTCAGCCACAGGGTTTCCTGTTGGTACTGGACGAGACCGACCTGCGTATTCTCCAGGCCAGCGAGAATGCCGAGCGCTGGCTGGGCGTACCTGCCCGCGCGCTGGCGGGCCAGGCCTTCGCCGAGCTGGTCAGCGCCAGCTTCGACCTGCGCGCCCGCCTGGCCAGCCTGCCCGACGACGAGATCTTCCCGTTTCACATCGGCGACACACACCTGCACCATGGTGCGCCTTGGCAAGCGCCGCTGCGGGTCCTGGCCCACCGCCACGACCAGGTGCTGATCCTCGAACTGGAACCGCACCGCGGTACTGCGCAGGGTAGCGAAAAGGACAACTACTACCCGCTGGTCCGCGCCTTCGTCAGCACCCTGCACCAGGTCACCAGCATCGACGAGTTGCTGCTGCAGTCCGTGCGCCAGATCAAACGCATCACCGGCTTTGGCCGGGTCAAGGCCTACCGCTTCGACAGCGAGGGCACCGGCACGGTCCTGGCCGAGGACGCCGACCCCGGCTACCCGAGCTACCTGGGGCTGTGCTTCCCGGCTTCGGACATCCCGCGCCAGGCCCGCGAGCTGTATCGGATCAACCGCATCCGGGTGATCGAGGACGCCAACTACCAGCCTTCGCCCCTGGTGCCGGCCAACAATCCGCGTACCGGCAAGGCCTTGGACATGAGTTTCGCCTCGCTGCGCAGCGTGTCGCCGGTGCACCTGCAGTACATGCGCAACATGGGCACCCTGGCGTCGATGTCGTTGTCCATCGTGGTCGATGACCAGCTATGGGGCCTGGTGTCCTGTCACCATGACCAGCCAAGGCCGGTGGATTTCCAGACCCGCACCGCCTGCGAACTGCTGGCCAATGTGCTGTCGTTGCAGATCGAGGCTATCGAGTCCCACGACAGCACACGCCAGCTGCTCGACTTGCGCCAGCGCATCGTGCGCATGCTCGGCTCGATGGCCGACCACGACAGTGTCAGCGATGGCCTGCTCGCCCAACCCGAAGTGATGCTGCAGTTCGCCGGGGCCTCGGGGGCGGCGATCATCAGCGCCGAGCGCTGCGACCTGATCGGCGCCACGCCGCCGGCGGCGCTGGTCAATGCCCTCGCGCACTGGCTGGCGCGGCGTGACGGCGAGGCGGTGTTCCATACCGACAACGTTCATCGTGACATCGAAGAGCTGCCCGAGCTGGCCCGGCATGCCGCCGGGGTAATGGCAGTCGCGATCTCGCAGATCCATTCGCACTATCTTGTATGGTTCCGGCCCGAGCAGGCCCACACGGTGAACTGGGCGGGCCGGCCGGAGAAGTCCGTAGGTTTGCAAGGCAATCTCAATCCACGGCACAGCTTCGAGCGCTGGCAGCAGGAAGTGCGTGGTTTCAGCGCGCCTTGGCACCCGCTGATCGTCGAAGGCGTATTGGAGCTGCGCGGCGCGGTGCTCGGCATCGTCTTGCGCAAGGCCGAAGAACTGGCACAGCTGGCCGGCGAGCTGAAGCGCTCGAACAAGGAACTCGAAGCCTTTTCCTACAGCGTGTCCCACGACCTGCGTGCTCCGCTGCGGCACATCGCCGGCTACAGCGAACTGCTCGGCGAAATAGAGGGGGAGCAGCTCTCCGAGCGCGGCAAGCGCTTCCTCGGCCATATCGAGGATGCCGCGCAGTTCGCCGGCACCTTGGTGGACAACCTGCTCAACTTCTCGCAGATGGGCCGTTCGGCGCTGCGCCTGTCCGACGTCGACCTCAATACCCTGGCCGACACCATCCGCACGGAGCTGGTACCGGACTATGCCGGGCGCGACATCGTCTGGGAAATCGCCGACCTGCCCAAGGTGATCGCCGACCCGGCCTTCATCAACATGGTCCTGCACAACCTGATCGCCAATGCCATCAAGTACACCCGTGGCCGCTCGCCCGCGCGCATCGAGATCGGCGCGGTGCGCCACCGGCACGAGCTCGAGTTCTATGTGCGCGACAATGGCGTGGGCTTCGACATGGCCTATGTCGACAAGCTGTTCGGCGTGTTCCAGCGCCTGCACCGCATGGAAGAGTTCGAAGGCACCGGGATCGGCCTGGCCAGCGTGCGCCGCATCATCGAGCGCCACGATGGCCGGGTGTGGGCCGAGGGCCGCATCAACCAGGGCGCCAGCTTCCACTTCACCCTGCCACTCAACCCAAAGTCTGCCTGAGGCCGGACATCATGCTCAAACCTATCCTGCTGGTCGAAGACAACCCCAGAGACCTCGAACTGACCCTGCTCGCCCTTGAGCGCAGCCAACTGGCCAACGAGGTGGTCGTGGTGCGCGACGGCGCCGATGCGCTGGACTACCTGCTGCGGCGCAACACCTTTGCCGGACGCGACGGCGGCAACCCGGCAGTGATGCTGCTGGACCTGAAGCTGCCCAAGGTCGATGGCCTGGAAGTACTCAAGGTGGTGCGCGAAACCGCCGAGTTGCGCAGCATCCCCATCGTCATGCTGACGTCCTCGCGCGAGGGGCCGGACCTGAGCCGGGCCTATGAGCTCGGGGTCAATGCCTATGTGGTCAAGCCTGTGGAGTTCAAGGAGTTCGTCACCGCCATCTCCGACCTGGGCATGTTCTGGGCGGTGCTCAACGAGCCACCACCCGGTTCGCTGCGCCTGAACCGTCGCGGCAGCAACTGAGGCGGACACGATGCAGCTTACTCCGCTGAAACTGCTGATGGTCGAAGACAGCGCCATGGATGCCGAGCTGATCCTGGTGCGCCTCGAGCGCAGCGGGTTTCAGGTGCAATCACGGCTGGTGTTCGACCATGTCGGTGCCAAGCACGCCCTGGGCGAGTCCTCGTACGACCTGATCCTGTGCGATTGCGTGCTGCCGAGCTCCTCCGGCGCCGATGTGCTGGCCATCGCCCAACGCCTGGCGCCACACATTCCGTTCATCTTCCTCTCCGGCATCTACGGCGAAGAGCACGCGGTGGAGATGATCCGCCTCGGCGCCACCGACTACGTCCTGAAGAAGAACCTGCCACTGCTGCCCAAGGCCGTGCGCCGGGCGCTGACCGAAGTGCAGGAACGCCAGCGTCGACGCCGCGCCGAAGAGGCCCTGGCCGAAGCGGAGGCGCGTGCCCGCATCGCCATCGATGCCGCCGGCATGGGCACCTGGGACTACCGCCCGCAGGACGGGCAGCTGGTCTGGGACGACCGCTGCAAGATGCTGTTCGGCCTGCCCAGCGACACCCGGATGACGATCGAGGTGTTCTACGCCGGCATCCACCCCGACGACCAATCCCGTGTGCGTAACGCCGTCGAGCAGGCCATGCGGTCTGACAGCGATGGCCATTACCGGGCAGAGTTCCGTATCGCGCAACCCGGCGCACTGGAACCGCGCTGGCTGCTCTCCACCGGCCAGACCCAACTCGTCGACGGCCTGTGCGTGCGCTTTTCCGGGGTGCTGCAGGACATCCACCAGCAGCGCCAGGCCACGCGGGCGCTGGAGCAACTCAACGAGATGCTCGGCGAGCGGGTCGAGCGCCGCACCCGCGAGCGCGACCGCGCCTGGGAACTGTCCCAGGACCTGCTGGCGGTACTCAACAAGGACCTGACCCCGGTAGCCCTCAACCCGGCCTGGGAAGCCGCGCTGGGCTTTCCCCGTGAGCGGTTGGCGCAGATCTCGCTGCTGCAGCTGCTGCCAGAAGCCGACCAGGAAACCTTCCTCACCGAGCTGGCCGCGCTCTCCCAGGGGCGCACCAGCGCCCGCTTCGTCGGTCGCATCCTGCATGCCGAAGGCCAGCAGCGCTGGCTGTCGTGGGTGGTGGTGCCGGACGACAACCTGCTGCATGTGGTTGCCCGCGACATCTCCAGCGAACGCGAGGCGGTGCTGGACCTGGCCGAGGCCAACGAACGCCTGCGTGAACAGATCGCCGAGCGCGAACGCATCGAGGCCGCGCTGCAGCAGATGCAGCGCCTGGAAGCGGTGGGCCAGCTCACCGCCGGAGTGGCGCACGACTTCAACAACCTGCTGACGGTGATCCTCACCGGAGCCAGCTTCCTGCAGAACGACCTGGACAAAGGCCTGCTGGACAAGGCCCACAAGCGCCTGCAGCACATTCGCGAGGCGGGCGAGCGCGGGGCCAAGCTGACCAGCCAGTTGCTGGCGTTTTCGCGCAAGCAACGCCTGGAGCCGGTGCCGTTGAACCTCAATCGCACGCTGGCGGGGCTGGAGGAACTGCTGCGCCGCACTCTGGGTGGCAGCGTCGCAGTGCGCCTGGAGCTCGATGCTGGGCTATGGCAAGCCCTGACCGACCCGACCCAGACCGAGATGATCATCCTCAACCTGGCAATCAATGCCCGCGACGCCATGCCCGAGGGTGGCCAACTGACCCTGGCCACGCGCAACACCCGGGTCAACACCCGTCCACAACGCCCGGAGGACCCGGAGCCCGGCGAGTACGTGGTACTGAGCATCCGCGACAGTGGCTGCGGCATGAGCGAGGAAGTGCTGGCCAAAGCCTTCGAGCCGTTCTTCACCACCAAGGACATCGGCAAGGGTTCGGGCCTGGGGCTGGCGCAGGTGTTCGGCTTCGCCAAACAGATCGGGGGGGGCGTGCGCATTGATACAACGCCAGGTCACGGCACGTTGGTCAGTGTCTACCTGCCAGCGGTGAAGGTGCGTGCCGATGCGCTCACGGCAGGCGAGGACGATGTGCGCCCGCTTTTCGCCCGAGGGACCGAGCGTCACATCCTGCTGGTTGACGACGACCATCTGGTGCGCGAGATGATCGGTGACCTGCTGCAGCGCCAGGGCTACGAGGTACACCAGGCGCACAACGGTACACAGGCCATGGCCCTGCTCGATGAACGCATTGACCTGCTGCTCACCGACTTCGCCATGCCGGAGTTCAATGGTGCTCAACTGGCGCTGGCGGCCCGCGAGCGCTTTCCGCACCTGCCCGTGGTGTTCCTCACCGGTTACGCCCAGTTGCAAGGGCTGGAGTTGCCGGGATGCCAGGTGGTGCAGAAACCGGTGCACGAACACATCCTCGCCCAGGTGCTGGCCGAGTCGCTGGAAAACAGGTAGGCAGAAACGAAAAAATCGCCGAAAGGCGATTGAGGAGAGAATACAGCTTGGAAATGGCAGGGGCGGCTGGATTCGAACCAACGCATGGCAGGATCAAAACCTGCTGCCTTACCGCTTGGCGACGCCCCTGTATCGGATCTGGCGAATGACTGATCATCGCCTCACTGACAACCCTTGGCAGCTCCGTGTGTTGCTGCTCGGGAATGGCCGGCACTTTAACAACCTTTTTTCGAGGTGGGAAGCTTTTTTTTTAAAAAAAACGCAGGAAAACAGCAAGTTAGTTGTATCAGCCTGCTTTCGAGAGGGTTCTCGCGGCGCATCCGACAACCGCTCGTCGCAATTCCACCGCCTCGCTTCAACACAATCGCATTCCTCCATTCCAATCAGATAGAGCCCATCGGCGCATCACAAGGAGGACGCCATGCCCGTTTCCCATGACCTCTACCAGGACCTGCACTACCCACGCGAAATCGTCCAGCAGCGCCGCCAGCAAGACCCGCAGCTCGACCGCCTGCTGGACGAGTACATGGACATCGACAACCAGGTGCTGGCCGCCGAATCGATCTCGGCAGGCAACTTTGTGGACGAAGACCTGCGCCATCTCAAGGAGCGCCGTCTGGCGGTCAAGTACATGATCGAGCGCCAGCTCGAGCACAGGACCTGACCTATCGCTTTTCACGATCAGTGCCCGGCAGATGCGGCCCTGGGCAAGAGCCTGGACGGCGCCATCGCCTATCTGATGCGTACGCCCAGCCGGGCAGTTGCATCAGCAGGGGGCAGCCTGAGCCCGCTCGATGAGGCCACTATTGTCTAGAGTGAAATCGGAGCAACGCCGAGATCACCCATGAACAGTGTTCCGCACTCGCGCCGCCGCCACAGCCTCGCCCTCATCCCCCGCAGCGTCTGGGCCCTGGGTTTTGTCTCGCTACTGATGGACATCTCTTCGGAGATGATCCACGCCCTCCTCCCGCTGTACATGGTTAGCGTGCTCGGCACATCGGTGCTGGCCGTCGGCCTGATCGAAGGTATCGCCGAGGCGACGGCGGCGTTTACCAAGGTGTTCTCCGGGGCCCTCAGCGACCGCCTGGGCAAGCGCAAGCTGCTGACGGTGATCGGCTACGGCCTGGCTGCCGTGACCAAGCCGGTGTTCCCGCTATCCCCTGGGCTGGAATGGCTGACCGCTGCGCGTTTTCTCGACCGTGTCGGCAAGGGCATCCGTGGCGCGCCGAGGGATGCGCTGATTGCCGATGTCACTCCCGCCGAACTGCGCGGCGCAGCATTCGGCCTGCGCCAGGCGCTGGATACGGTCGGGGCCTTTTTCGGGCCATTGCTGGCGATCCTGTTGATGTGGTTGACCGCGAGCCACTTCCAGACGGTGTTCTGGGTGGCGGTAATCCCCGCATTTATGGCGCTCTATGTGTTGATCGCCTTCGTTCGCGAGCCCGACAAGCCCGCAGCGACAAGTGCGCGCGCCGCTCCCCTGGCATTGCGTGAGCTGGCCCGGCTGGGCAACCGTTACTGGCGCCTGGTCATGTTGGCCACGCTGTTCACCCTGGCACGCTTCAGCGAGGCCTTTCTGCTGCTGCGCGGTCAGGCGCTAGGCCTTGCGGCACTGTGGGCGCCAGCCGTGCTGGTGCTGATGGCGCTGGCATATGCACTGTCGGCCTACCCCGCCGGCGCACTCTCCGACCGGATCGGGAGGCAGGGTGTGCTGATGGCCGGGCTGGCCCTGCTGGTAATGGCCGATCTGCTGCTGGCCTGGTTGCCGGGCCTACCCGGCCTGGTGCTGGGCGTTACCCTGTGGGGATTGCACATGGGCTTTACCCAGGGCGTGTTCAGCGCCCTGATCGCCGACAGCGCGCCCGAGGCGCTGCGCGGGACTGCGTTCGGCGTGTTCTACCTGGTGACCGGGGTGGCGTTGCTGGTAGCCAGTGTGCTGGCCGGTGGTTTGTGGGACTGGGCGGGGTACCGGGCGACGTTCATGGTGGGGGGCGGGTTCGCTCTGATCACGCTGGCCGGGCTGTGGTTTACCCGACGCTAAAACTGGCAGGACCAATCTCATTGCCTGGACTGCGCCATAGCGGGGCAAGCCCGCTCAAGGATGCGGGCGTCCTGGAATCACGGGGTCATGGCTGACGGCTGCGGCTCCAGGAGCGACCAGCCCCCCTGCCCGTCCACCTCCAGGCGATGGGAATGGAACGCCGCCAGGGTGCTGCGGTGCCCGACGCTGACCAGCAGCGTCGCCGGCAACGCCTCACGCAACAGCGAATACAAGGCATGCTCCAACCCTTCGTCCATGGCCGAAGTCGACTCGTCGAGGAACACCACCTGCGGCCGGTTGAACAGCACTCGGGAAAACGCCAGACGCTGCTGTTCGCCCAGCGACAGGATGCGCGACCAGTCACGCGGCTCGTCCAGTCGCTCGGCCAGGTGGGCAAGATTGACCTGGCGCAGGGCCTGTTGCATGCGCGCATCGTCCCCAGGCTCGCCCTGCGCCGGATAGGCGATGGCAGTACGCAGGTCACCCAACGGCAAGTACGGACGTTGCGAGAGGAACAGCGCCTGGGTCCCCAACGGCCGCCTGACCTCACCGTCGGCATGGGGCCACAGGCCCGCCAGGGCGCGCAGCAAGGTGGTCTTGCCGCTGCCCGAAGGTCCCTTGATCAACAGCGCCTGGCCGCTGTGCAGGTTCAGGTCGAGATCGGTGATCAGCGCGTGGCCGTCGGGCCGACGCACCTGCAAGCCATGGATGCCCAGCGCATGCGCCTGGTCCACGGTGGTCACCCGTGGCAACTCACTGGCCTGCTGGTTGGCATCGAGAAACCCGGTCAGACGGTCGAGGGTGGCACGATACCGGGCGAAGGTGTCGTAGGACTCACGGAAGAACGACAGTGAATCTTGCACCTGGCCGAAGGCCTGGGCCGTCTGCATCACGTCGCCGAGCTTGATCGCGCCACTGAAAAAGCGCGGCGCCTGGAGGATGAACGGGAACACCACCGCCACCTGGCTTACACCCAGGTTGAACCCGCTGAACTTGAGGTTCCGGAATACCAGGGCCCAGGCGTTGCCGATCAAGGCGAAGAAACGCCCGAGCAAGGTGCCGCGCTCCACCTGCGCGCCCTGATAGAAGGCGATGTTCTCGGCGTTCTCGCGCAAGCGCATGAGCGCGTAGCGGAAGTTGGCGGTGAGTTTCTCGTTGAGGAAATTCAGACGGATCAGCGGCTGGCCGAGGCGAAAGGCGATCCAGGTGGCGATCAGCACATAGATGTAGACAGCAAACACCATCGCCCGGGGAATTTCGACGCCGGCCACGGCCAGTGGTGCCGACAGGCTCCAGAGAATGCCGGTGAACGCCACCAGCGACACCACCGCGCCAACCGCCCCCAGCGCCAGGGAAAGGGAACCGGTGACGAAGTTGTTCACGTCAAGCTCGATACGCTGGTCGGGGTTGTCCACGGGTTCTGCGAGAAACTGTCCACGGTAGTAGGCATCGCCGTGCATCCAGTCGGCGGTCAGGCGCTCGGTGAGCCACACCCGCCAGCGGATGTTGAATGCCTGGGTCACATAGAAGGTGACCAGCGAACGCAGTACATGGATGGTCGCCAGCACCGCGAACACCCCGAGCATGTACCAGAACGCCGTCTGGTCCAGGGCCTGCAAGGCGCTATAGAAACCGTTGTACCAGAACGAGAACAGCACGTTCAGGCGCACCGCGAACAACGTCAGCACCAGCAGCAGGGCGAAGGCCAGCAGCGGGCGCCAGCTGCGGCGCCAACTGAAATAAGGCCCGGCCAGGTGCCAGAACTGAGCGCCCCAGCGAGTGCAGCGCACCGCCAGGAAGGCGGCAGCGATGAAGCAGCCAAGGGTGACCAACGAGACGATCGCCAGCCAGCTCAGGCTCGCTTGCAGGGCCTGGTGCCAGTTCATGTCCATGGTGGGCTTCCGTCAGGGTGTTTTTGCGAGCGTAGCACTGGCTATTCGTTAACCCTGCGAACATGACGGACATTTCATCCAGGCCATGCGCTGCGCCAACATCTGTGCAGGACGTATCCGGGCGCGGATAATCCCGGCACCTTCATCGTAGAGCCCCACCATGCATATTCGCCTTGCTGGACTACAGGACCTGCCGGCACTGATCGCCATCGACAGCGTTGCCCGCCAAGACCCGCAGCGTGCCGAGCAAATTGCCGACTGGCTCGCGCAGTACCGTTGCCTGGTGGCCGAGGTACAAGGCAAGGTGGCCGCCTATGCGGTGATGCACCGGCACTTCTTCGGTTGTGCGTTCATCGAGATGCTGATGGTTGGCGAAAACCATCGGCGCGCTGGGCTGGGGGCCGCGCTACTGGCCTGCATACAAGCCGATTGCCGTGGGCAGAAGCTGTTCACCTCGACCAATCGTTCCAATGAGCCGATGCGCCGGTTGCTGAAGCGCCAGGGCTTCGTCGCAAGCGGCGTAGTCGAAAACCTCGACGAAGGGGATCCGGAGCAGATCTATTGCTGCCGATCGGATCAAGGCGGGCGCCCGCCGGCGGCCACAGGGCACCGCTGACGCGGCGCATCGCCGGCAAGCCGGCTCCCACAACGACCGCATCAGCCTCAAGCCATGCGCCATCCTGCGGGAGCAGGCGAGCTACGCCAAAGCCTCCCGCACCTTGGGGTCGAGCCCCTCGCCTGCATGGGCCTCGATCCACGCCAGCAACTGCCGGCGCATGGCCGGCGTCCAGAAGCTCTGCAGATGCTGCTTCACCCCCTGCACCGCCTTGGCATGATCCGGCTCACTGTCGAAGTAATGGGCGATCTGGTTGGCCATCTTCACCAGGTTGTCGCTGCTCATCGGCGCACCTCCGCCTTTTCCGCCTGACGCCGCTCCTTGAGCAAGCGCCGCTGCTCGTCGCTGAAGCTCTGGTAGCGCTTCTGCCATTCCGACGGCTGGAACACCTTCACCACCTCCACTGCGGTGACCTTGTATTCCGGGCAGTTGGTGGCCCAGTCGGAGTTGTCGGTGGTGATCACGTTGGCCCCCGACTCGGGGAAGTGGAAGGTGGTGTACACCACCCCCGGCGCCACCCGGCTGCTGACCCTGGCGCGCAGCACGCTCTGCCCGGAGCGGCTCCCTACGCCCACCCAATCGCCGTCAGCGATGCCGCGGCTCTCGGCATCGCTGGGGTGGATCTCCAGCCGGTCCTCGTCGTGCCAGGCGACATTGCTGGTGCGCCGGGTCTGCGCGCCGACGTTGTACTGGCTGAGGATGCGCCCGGTGGTCAACAACAGCGGATAACGGCTGTTGACCTTCTCGTCGGTAGGCACGTAGCCGGTGAGCATGAAGCGCCCCTTGCCGCGCACGAACTGCTCGATGTGCATGGTAGGCGTGCCGTCGGGGGCGGCGTCGTTGCATGGCCACTGCAGGCTGCCGTGGCGGTCGAGCTCGGCATAGCTGACCCGGCGGAAGGTCGGGGTCAGGCGGGCGATTTCGTCCATGATCTGCGACGGATGCTGGTAGTCCATGTGATAGCCCAGGGCGTCGGCCAAGGCCAGGGTCGCCTCCCAGTCGGCCTTGCCGGCCAGCGGTTCCATCACCTTGCGCACCCGCGAGATGCGCCGCTCGGCATTGGTGAAGGTGCCATCCTTTTCAAGGAACGAGCTGCCCGGCAGGAACACATGGGCGAACTTGGCTGTCTCGTTGAGGAAGATGTCCTGCACCACCACGCATTCCATCGCCAACAGCGCGGCGGTGACGTGCTGGGTGTTGGGGTCGCTCTGGGCAATATCCTCACCCTGGCAGTACAGCGCCTTGAAGCTGCCGTCCAGCGCAGCTTCGAACATGTTGGGTATGCGCAGGCCCGGGTCGGGCTGCAGGGTCACGCCCCAGGCCTGCTCGAACTCGGCGCGCACGCTTTCGTTGGAGATATGCCGGTAGCCGGGCAACTCGTGGGGGAACGAGCCCATGTCGCACGAGCCCTGCACGTTGTTCTGCCCGCGCAGCGGGTTCACCCCCACCCCTTCGCGGCCGATGTTGCCGGTGGCCATGGCCAGGTTGGCGATGCCCATTACCGCGGTGCTGCCCTGGCTGTGCTCGGTCACGCCCAGGCCATAGTAGATCGCCGCATTGCCGCCGGTGGCGTACAGCCGGGCGGCAGCGCGGATCTGCTCGGCGGGCACGCCGCACACCGGGCCAAGCACTTCAGGTGCGTTGTCGGGCTGGGCGACGAAGTCGCGCCAGCGCGCGAAGTCCTCGGTTTCGCAGCGGGCATCGATGAAGCGCTGATCGAGCAGGCCCTCGCTGACGATCACATGGGCCAGGGCGTTGAGCATGGCCACGTTGGTACCCGGACGCAGTTGCAGGTGCAGTTCGGCGCGGGCATGCGGCGCATCGACCAGGTCAATACGCCGCGGGTCGATGACGATCAATCGCGCGCCCTGGCGCAGGCGGCGCTTGAGCTGCGAGCCAAACACCGGGTGCGCGTCGGTGGGGTTGGCACCGATCACCAGCACCACGTCGGCCTGCATCACCGAGTCGAAGCTCTGGGTGCCGGCGGACTCACCCAGGGTCTGCTTGAGGCCGTAACCGGTTGGCGAATGGCAGACCCGCGCGCAGGTGTCGACGTTGTTGTTGCCGAAGGCCGTGCGCACCAGTTTCTGCACCAGGTACGCCTCTTCGTTGGTGCAGCGGCTGGAGGTGATCCCACCGATCGAATCTCGTCCGTACTTGAGCTGGATGCGCCGCAACTCGCTGGCGGCATAGGTGACCGCCTCGTCCCAGCTGACCTCTTGCCACGGGTCCTCCAGGCGCTTGCGAATCATCGGCTTGGTGATGCGGTCCGGGTGCGTGGCGTAGCCCCAGGCGAAGCGGCCCTTGACGCAGGCATGGCCGTGGTTGGCGCCGCCATTCTTGTCCGGGACCATGCGCACTAGCTGGTCGCCCTTCATCTCGGCGCGGAACGAGCAGCCCACGCCGCAATAGGCACAGGTGGTGATCACCGCGCGCTCGGGCTGGCCGAGCTGGATCAGGCTTTTCTCGCTCAGGGTCGCCGTCGGGCAGGCCTGCACGCAGGCGCCGCAGGACACGCATTCGGAGCTGAGGAAATCGTCACCGCCGGCCGCCGCCACGCGCGAGTCGAAACCGCGCCCGGTGATGGTCAGGGCGAAGGTGCCCTGGATGTCTTCGCAGGCACGCACGCAGCGGCTGCAGACGATGCACTTGCTCGGCTCGTAGTCGAAGTACGGGTTGGAAACGTCCTTGTGTTCGTCCAGGTGATTGGCGCCGTCATAGCCATAACGCACCTCGCGCAGGCCGACCTGGCCGGCGACGGTCTGCAGTTCGCAGTTGCCGTTGGCCGAACAGGTCAGGCAGTCCAGCGGATGGTCAGAGATATATAGTTCCATCACGTTGCGGCGCAGATCGGCCAGGCGTGGCGTCTGCGTGCGTACCACCATGCCCTCGCCTACCGGGGTGGTGCAGGACGCCGGGTAGCCGCGCATGCCATCGATCTCGACCAGGCACATGCGGCACGAGCCGAAGGCCTCGAGGCTGTCTGTGGCGCACAGTTTGGGGATGCTGGTGCCGAGCATGGCCGCGGCGCGCATCACCGAGGTGCCGGCAGGCACGCTGATCGAACGGCCGTCGATGACCAGGCTGACCTGCACCTCGCTGATGCGTTGCGGGGTACCCAGGTCGAGGTCGCTGCTGGGGTCGAAGTAATTGATCATTGCGCGGCCTCCAGGCCGAAATCGGCGGGGAAGTGCTTGAGGGCGCTGACCACCGGGTACGGGGTCATCCCGCCCATGGCGCACAGCGAGCCGTACTGCATCGTGTCGCACAGGTCGCGCAGCAACCCCGCCTGGCTTTCGCGGTAGGCCGGGTCGGTGCTGGCGATCAGCCGGTCGACCACTTCCACGCCGCGGGTCGAACCGATCCGGCACGGCGTGCACTTGCCGCAGGATTCTTCGGCGCAGAACTGCAGGGCGAAGCGGGCCATGCCGGCCATGTTGAGGGTGTCGTCGGCCAGCACCACACCGCCGTGGCCGAGCATCGCGCCAATGGCGGCGAATGCCTCGTAGTCCAGCGGCGTGTCGAACTGTTCAGGCGGCACCCAGGCACCCAGCGGGCCGCCGACTTGCGCCGCCTTGATCGGCCTGCCACTGGCGGTGCCGCCACCGTAGCCTTCCACCAACTCACGCAGGGTCAGGCCGAAAGCGCGCTCCACCAGGCCACCCTGGCGGATATTGCCGGCCAACTGGAACGGCAAGGTGCCGAGCGAGCGGCCCATGCCGAAGTCGCGGTAATAGGCCGCGCCTTTGGCCAGGATGATCGGTACCGAGGCCAGGGTGAGCACGTTGTGCACCAGCGTCGGTTGGCCGAACAGGCCCTCCAGCGCCGGCAACGGCGGCTTGGCGCGGACGATGCCGCGCTTGCCCTCCAGGGACTCAAGCAGCGCGGTTTCCTCGCCACAGATATAGGCACCCGCGCCGACCCGCACCTCCAGGTCGAAGGCCACGCCGCTGCCGGCGACATCCAGGTAACCGGCCTCGCGAGCCAGCAGGACCGCCTCGTTGAGTGCGCGCACCGCATCGGGGTACTCCGAGCGCACATAGATGTAGCCCTTGCTCGCCCCCACGGCGAGGCCGGCGATGATCATGCCCTCGATCAACAGGAACGGGTCGCCCTCCATCAGCATACGGTCGGCGAAGGTACCGGAGTCGCCCTCGTCGGCATTGCACACCACGTACTTCTGCACAGCCGGCGCCTGGCGCACGGTGCGCCACTTGATGCCCGCCGGGAAGGCCGCGCCACCTCGGCCACGCAGGCCCGAATCGAGCACCGCCGCGACCACTTCGTCGCCGTCCAGCAGGGTGGCCTGGCGCAGCCCCTCGAAGCCACCGTTGGCGTGGTAGTCATCCAGCGACAGCGGCCGGGTGATGCCGGCGCGGGCGAACAACAGGCGCTGCTGGGTTTTCAGGTAGGGAATGTCCTCGACCGGCCCCAGCGCCAGCGCATGGCCGGCGTGGTCGCCCGCCAGGGCATCGAGCAAACCGGGGACATCCTCGGGCGCTACCGGCCCGAAGCCCAGCCGGCCTTGCGCAGTGTCCAGCTCTACCAGCGGCTCCAGCCAATACAGGCCACGGGAGCTGGTGCGCTTGATGCGTATCGGCAGGTTGCGCTGCGCCGCCTCGCGGGCCACCGCATCGGCCACTTGGTCGGCACCGACTGCACGGGCCAGCGAATCACAGGAGATGCACAGGTTCAACATGCCTTCACCTCCTCTCGGCAGCTCGCTACCAGCGCCCGCAGGCGTTCCGGAGTGACGCGGGCGTGGAGCTGGCCATCGAGCTCCAACGCCGGCGAGCAGGCACAGGCACCCAGGCAGTACACCGGGCGCAGGTCGAGCGCACCGTCTTCGCTGCGGCCATGATCATCCAGCCCGAGCTGCTCGCGCAATTGCGCGGCCAGCGCCTCGGCGCCACGGCTCTGGCAGGACTCGGCGCGGCACAGGCGCAGGGTATGGCGGGCCGGCGGTGTGGTACGGAAATCGTGGTAGAAGCTGAGCACCCCGCGCACCTCGGCCTGGCTGAGATTGAGGGCATGGGCGATCTCGGCGACGGCGATGCCGGGGATGTAGCCGGCGCCGGCCTGGATGGCGTGGAGGATCGGCAACAAGGCGCCGGGGGTGTCCTTTTCACGGGCCAGGACACGCTGGATCAGTGGCAGGTGGTTCAACTCATCAGGCATACAGCGGACCTCGGCAACCCGGCCCGGCCCTGATCGCGGGCCAGTGTCCGGCGGTGTTCAGCTGCGGTGCGCCGGCCGCGTCACGGTGGCGGCAGGCCAGGCACCCTCCTTGCCTGTGGCCATGCGTCTTGCTGCGCGCGGTCCACGGGCATCCTCAGAGCATGGCAGCTATTGCGCGAAGAGGTTGTGCGCGGGCGACCCGGCGCGTCCTGAAACCGACCATTGATGGGGCGCGGAGCGGCCCCCGCATAGACAGCCCTGACACTCAGTCCACGACCACATGCGGCACGAACCGCGAGCTGTCCTTGGTGATCAGGGTGTCGTCTTCACGAATGCCGATCCCCGAGGCCAGATCACCGACCACCCAAGAACCGATCAGGGTGTAGCTGTCACCGAACTTCGGCAAAGGCGCGAAACCTTGCAGGATATACGGCGCATCATCGTAGGGCCCGTCCTCGAATACCCGCTGGTCATCGGTGGTGCGAATGTCCACATTGGCCCCCTCGCGGGAGAAATACGGCTTGCGCACCCAGCCCTTGGGCACTGGCCGCCGGGGGTCTTCGTCGAGGAAGGCCGGCAACAGGTTCGGGTGGCCCTCATGCCATTCCCACAACAACGGCAGGATGCCCTTGTTGGAGATCAGCGACTTCCACGCTGGCTCGACGAACTGGGTATCGCAACCGGCGATGGCCTGGCCGAAGTCCTCGTGGAAGATATGCTCCCAGGCGTGCAGCTTGAACAGGCGCGGGATCGGTCGGCCTTCGAGGTCGACAAAACGCCCCTCGTCGTTCAGACCGATATCCTCCAGGTCGATATGCCGGGTGCTGATACCCACGTGCCCGGCCATCTTGCGCAGGAAATCCGTGGTGCCGCGGTCCTCGATCGAGCCGCCGATGGCCGAGAAGTAGAACGGGCTTTCACGTTCGAAGGCGGCAAAGGCCCGCACCAGGTCTTCAGCCAGGGTGTTGAACTGGCTGGCATGGGCCGGCAGCACGCCGCGCTCGATCTGCTGCTCAAGCCAGATCAGCTGGAACGCCGCGGCTTCGTACAGCGAGGTCGGCGTGTCGTAGTTGGCCTCGATCAGCTTGGCCGGGCCCGTGCCGTCGTAGCTGAAGTCGAAACGCCCGTAGAGGTGCGGATGCCCCTCCTTCCACGAACGGCGCACCAGGTCGAAGAACGCCGGCGGAATCGCCAGGCGGGTCATCAGCGCTTCGCTGTCGACGATGCGCGCCACTGCGTCCAGGCACATCGCATGCAGCTCCTGGGTCGGCGCCTCCAGGTCACGGCTGACCTGGGCCTCACTGAACTGGTAGTAACCGCGCTCGTCCCAGTAGCGTTCGCCATCGATGGTGTGGAAGGCGAAGCCCTCACGCTCGGCGGTGGCGCGCCAGTCCGGGCGCTCGTCGATGCTGACCTTGCGCATGTTCAACCGCCGAAGCTGAAGCCGCCGCTGCTCTTGCCGCCCCAGCCGCTGCGCGCAGTGGCCTGGCTGCCGAAGCCGCCACGGGAGATCGACGAGGACACGCTGGAGCGGGTCGAGGTGCTGGACTTGTAGCTGCGGCCGCTGGAACTACCGGAGTAGTAGCTGGAGTAGCTGCCACCGCTCTGCTGGGCCTGGTCGGAGCGCTCGAAGCGCTTGCCTTGGTCGATCTGCTGGCCGAGTGTGGTGCTGCGGTAGCCACCGCTACTGTCACGGTACTGGTAGACCGGCTGCGAGTAGTACTGGCGATTGCCGCCGCTGAGCACCTGGCCGAGCAGCAGGCCGGTAAGCAGGCCGTTGAAATTGCTGCCGCCGCTGCTGGCCTGGCCGCTGTTCTCGACCTGGGCGCGGGCCGCATCGACCTGGGACTGGCTGACCTCGCCCGACACCGCCAGCTCGAAACCACCGAGGCGCGGCATGTAGCGGTTGTCGCTGGTGACCTGGCAGTAGTCCGGCACGAAATCGGCCTCGCACGCCGCCTTGTCGCCATAGGTCGGCGCGACCCGACGGTGATCGGCCAACGCCTCCATATAGGCATCGGAACACACGTCCACCGGCATCTTGTCATCGACACAGGCCTGGACGGTGGTGTAGTTGCTGCGCTTGCTGACCGTGTAGGTCTCCTCGGGCGCGCTGCACGCGGTGAGCGCCAGCGGCAGGGAACTGGCCAGCACCAGCTTGACGGAACTGCGTCTCATGTATGGCTCCTTGCGCGCAAACGGCTCAGACCGACGGGGTCATGCAGGCCGAATTGAGGAAGCCCACGCTGATCGCCACGGCGGCGGCGTAGATCGCGGCGGCCATCTCGCCCTTGGCGATGCGGCTGGCCAGCCCCTTGAGCACCAGGCTGGTGATGGCGAAGGCCAGCAGTTGCACCACGGCGGCGATCACCACCCAGACCACGAAGTCGAGCAGGCTGACGCTGTAGGCGATGATGTTGCTGGCCGGCAGCGAGAAGCCGATCAGCGCGCCGCCCAGGGCGATGGCCGCAGCGCTGTTGTTGTCGCGGATCAGGGCGAATTCGCGGTGCGGGGTGAGGTGCGTGTAGATGAACTGGAACAGCCAGAACAGCACCAGCGCCACGCTGATGTAGAGAATGAAGCCGATCACTGCCTGGGCGTTGAGCGACATGCGAAGTGCGTCGAGCATGGTGAATCCTTGTCAGATGACGTTGAAGTCCGTTGATTGCAGGGTGACACCCACCGAAGTGGTCAGGCTGACATTGCCGTCCTCGTCTTCCTCCACCGACAGCAGGAGGAATTCGCGGCGATCGGTCAGGCCGGTTTCGCGGGCATACAGCATCGACAGGTGCTGGATGCGGTAGCTGGTCTCGGGGCTGGTGACCCACTCGCTGATCGGCGTGAGCTCGGTCTGCCCCTCTTCGCTGCCCCACTGGCGAACGAACTCGTAGCCTTCGTGCTCGTAGTACGGCAGGCCGATGTTCGACTCGGGGCCGACCAGGCGCTTGAGCTCCGCGTCGCTGGTGACTGGCACCACGCTGTAGTAGCCGAACAGGATGATGTCACGGACATCGTCAGCGGACGCGCCGTTCATCACCACCTGCAGCCAGTAGTCCTCGTCTTCCATATAGAAGCGCGCCAGGCGCACCGACTGGCCGAGGTCGACTTCACCGACCGCCCAGACCACTTCCTGCTCGGGGACCTCCAGCTCGGAATGCCCGTCGAGCAGCAGTTTGAGCGAGCGATCGAGCTTGAGCATGCGCCCACTGCCCAGGCCGAATGGCAGGTTGCCTTGGGCCTGACTGCCGGCGGCAGGTTTGGGGGCTTCGAAGCCCATGAAGCGTTTCAACCAACCCACGGGGCATCTCCTGGGTGAGAGGGTGACGGAACAGGAGCCAGTACTGGAGCTGTAGCGAACAGGCTGGGCCTGTTGGAAGAAGGCGACATTGAAAATCCCTTGGGTCGCGGCAGTCCTTTGGCGGGGGCGACACGATACTGCTTTTCGTGTGCCTCGCCAACGGGTCTGCAGCAGGGTTTTGCGCCAGCCGGGCCGGCTCCATCGCGGGGCAAGCTCGCTCCCACGGAGCCCACGATGGGCCGGCCCACTCAACGAATCACTCCGCCGGCTTGGCCGCCTTGGCCTTCAAGCGTGCCAGCACATCGTCAGCACCACTGTTGCTGGCGCCGATCCCGGCCGACTTCAGACGTGCTTCCAGATCGCTGCCATCGGCCTTGCCCGCCAGCTCCGCCGCCGCTTCCAGCTCGGCGGCACGCTCGATCTGGCGCTTTTTGATACGGTCCAGCGAGCCGACCGCCGTTTCCAGGCTGCCATTGGCGCCGCCGGTGGCCGACGCCGCACTCACCTGGGCACGCTGCACGCTTTCGCGAGCCTTGACCAGGTCTACCTGCTGCTTGAGGCCCTTGATCTGCGCCTCGGTCTTGCTAACGGTGGCGGTCAGGGTCGTCACCGACGTACCGAACTGGTCGGCCAGCGCCTGCTCGCTGTCACGCTGGTTGGTCAGGTCGGCGATACGCGCCGCGCATTCGTGGGCCAGGCCCTCCTCACCCTTGTCCAGCGCGGCAATGGCTTTCTGCTCCCAGTCGCCGATGGTCTTGTCGAACTCGGTGATGCGCTGCTGCGCGGTCTTGTGCTTGGCCATGATCTTGACCAACTGGTTGCGCGCATCGATCAGGTTGTTGTCCGCATCGCGGATCTCCTGGTCGAGGATGCGCAGGGCCTGGGAGTCGACGATCGCCTCACCGACTTCCGAAGCGCCGCCACGCAGGGCGGTGACGATCTTTCTCAACAAACTCATGGTGCAATCTCCGGAATCAGTGGGTGAAGTAGTCTTCGAAATCTTCGGCGGCGGTGATGACGTTGTCGGCCAGGGTGTGGATCTCCTGGACGATGTTGTCCAGCGACGAGGCCGCGCTCAGGGCGCCGAACATGGTGTACACCGACTCGCCCGACGGCAGTGTGTGCAGGCCGATGGACGACAGCGGGAACACGTCGCGGGTGCGCAGCACCGCATCGTTGAATGCAGCGCGGTCTTTCACCTGGCTGGCTTCCACCAGCAGCGTGTCGACCAGGATCTGCTCACCGGCCACGGCGATGTACAGCGGCAGGCCGTCCAGTTCGTTCATCACCAGCTTGAGGCTGGGCTCGGCGCCCTGTTGCAGGGACAGGCCGATCGAGCCGTCGCGCACCTCGTCCAGGCCTTGCAGGGCGCCGTGCAGCGTTTCGATCGTCCAATGGGTGTGCTCGGTCATGAAATCCTCCGTTCTGACCTGTTTGCCCGCGTGGGGCTGACGTAAAGCCTTCTCGATACCGCGCAGGGCGGCGGCGTGCTCGGGCAGGATCCACAGCTCACGCTTGACCAGGCCTGCGGCCTTGAGCCGGGCGCGCATGTCACGCATGTAGTCGGTGGAGCTTTTCTTGCCTGCCATCGAAGGGGGTGTCCTTGTCTCACATGTGATGCACGTTACGCCTGGATCATGAGCTGCGCAAGCCTCACACGTGAGGAGCAATGTCCACACGGTGCGCCCGCCCCGACCTACCCCGCCACTCGCGTCAGCCGCTGCAGCGTCTCGATCACCTGCGGATCACGCGCCTCGAGCACATCCATCTGGATTCTTGCGATCACCGCCTTGAGCAGCTCGGTCTGACTCATCTTGGTTTGCCCCAGCAGCGTCAGGAAATCCTCGGCCATGTGCGCGTTGACCTTCATCGACAACCGCCGCGTGGCTCCGGACGCCGGCAACCCCCTCTGACGCCGCTGCGCGTCGAGTGCCTGGACGAAGGCCTCGTGGCCGGGTTGCAGACCCGCCCCCTGGCGGGCCTGCACCAGCCAATGGAAATAATGGGCGAGGAACAGCTTGCGCAGGTGTGCCCCCGCCTCGCTGCTGACCGCTTGCATCGCCGCGTCGAGCACATCGAGATACACCGCCGGAAGCCTCGCCTCGATGGACTTGAGCTGCTGCTTGCGCGCCTCGCGGATTGCCGGAGTGGACTGCGGCGGGATGGCCACCACCGTATCGCAGCCATCGCACACGCCCACCAGGATATCCCGCGCCACGCCCAGGCCGTCACTGAAAGGCACGTCGCGCCGGGTGTAATGCATGGCGACCAATGCCTGGCAACGCTCGCACAGGGCCTGGCCGGTGTCGCCCTCGAACAGGATATTCATGCTGGGGTTACTCATTGGTGAACACTGATGAACCACGTCTGCGGCTCGATGAAATAGAACTTGATGTACCAGCCGGAGCGCCTGAGCACATGGACTTCGATGGCTGGCACGGCATGGTGTGGGCTGCAGCTGTAGTGAGTGCCATTGCAAGCACGGATGACCTCGATGACATCGCCCGCACTGACCGCGCCAAGGGCCAACAGGTTCTTTACCTCGATATCGCCCCGCGCTGCATGCAGGTACCTCCCTGATTCGAGCGCGGCAATCACCGCGCTCCTGGCTGCCTTGAAGCCTTTTGGCATGACCCCTCCCTGGCATTACGAAAATCATCGTACATTTTTCTGGCCGAATCCAGCTTGCGCTTCGACTCAGCTGACCAACGGCGCTGTCGCGCACCGATGAAGCCTGGGCATGAACTATGGCCGCGGGCACGCAAGTGTGTGGCCTGGATGTGTAACCAGCGCTTTCGGGGATTTACAGCGTGTTTCGCGCGATCCTTGCCAACTCGATGATGACCCGCTGATCCGTGCGCCTCGATTGCCAGGTAATGCGCTGCGATAGCTGGGTTGGCTGTCAGGTAGCGATCCCGGAAACAGCATTGACGCCCTCCAGCGTCGCGAAGGACATATCCTTTGCCGTGAGCAGGAAGTCGCCTACATAAGGCACTTCGAGCATGTCGCTGCGGACCGCCGCATACAGTTTTGCCTGCAGCCCCTTCTCCCCCAGTCGCTTGGTGGTCACGTATCCGCGCGAGCTGTATTCATGCACAGCCCAGTTAGGCAGGCAGCACACACCGCGGCCGCTGGCCACCAGCTGCATCATCATGATCGTCAGCTCCGAGGTGCGTACTTGCGCCGGCTCGATGTCGGCCGGGTCAAGGAAGCGGGTGAAGATGTCCAGTCTGTTGCGCTCGATCGGGTAGGTGATCAGCGTCTGGCTGGCAATATCGGCGGGTTCGAGGTACGGCTTTGCGGACAAGGCGTGATGATTGTCGATGGCCAGCAGTGCTTCATAGCCGAACAGTGGCACGTAGCTGATCCCCGGCAGCTTCATCGGGTCGGACGTCACCACCAAGTCCAGATCGCCCCGCTCCAACGCTGGCAGTGGCGCGAATGAAAACCCCGACGCCAGGTCCAACTCGACCTCCGGCCAGGCACCGCGAAATTCGTCCACCGACGGCATCAGCCATTGATAGCAGCTGTGGCACTCGATCGCGATATGCAGCCGCCCGGCCGTACCGCCAGCCAGCTTGCCCAGGTCCCGCTCGGTGGCGCGGATCTGCGGCAGCACCTGCTCGGCCAGCTCCAGCAGCTTGAGACCGGCGCTGGTGAAACGTACCGGCTTGGACTTGCGCACGAACAGCGGCATGCCAATACGATCTTCCAGCTCGCGGAACTGGTGCGACAGCGCCGATTGGGTCAGGTGCAGCCGCTCGGCGGCTTCGTACAGGCTGTCGGTTTCGCGCAAGGCATGGATGGTGCGCAGGTGCCTCAGATCGATCATGAGAAAAACTACACTTGTATGCAAAAAAAATGAGTTTGTCTCATGACGAGCCAATCTTTGACAATCCCCTCATCGAATTTGCGTGAGCGAGAAAGGCAGCCTGGCTTGGCGCGGCCGCCATGATCTCAACCCTGGCCTTTCTTGCCTCGCTCCAGACATCAGGGCACACGACCACCATGAACAACGAGTTTGCATTCACCCTCAAGCGTATTTGTTTCGATGAGCACTACCAGCCTTCGGACAAGACCCGCACCACCACCAACTTTGCCAACCTGGCCAGGGGCAACAGCCGCCAGGAGAACCTGCGCAATACCTTGAGGATGATCGACAACCGCTTCAATGCCCTGGCGCACTGGGATAACCCCAAGGGCGATCGCTACACGGTCGAACTCGACATCATTTCAGTGGAAATGGATATCGGCCTCTCGGGCGCCGCCCCTGCACTGCCCTTGATTGAAATTTTGAAAACGACGGTGGTCGATCGGGAAACCAACGAGCGTATCGACGGCATGGTCGGCAATAATTTTTCGTCGTATGTGCGCGATTACGATTTCAGTGTGCTGCTGCTGGGGCACAACAAGGATCGGCAAACCTTCAGCACACCCGATGATTTCGGAGACCTGCACGGAAAACTGTTCAAGTGCTTCGTGAATTCGAGCGCCTACAAGGAGCATTTCAGCAAGCCCCCGGTCATCTGCCTGAGCGTTTCGAGCAGCAAGGTTTATCACCGCACGGAAAACCGGCACCCGGTCCTGGGCGTGGAATACCTGCAGGCTGAATACTCACTGACCGATGAGTACTTCAAGAAGATGGGTTTGAAGGTGCGCTACTTCATGCCGCCCAACAGCGCCGCGCCGCTGGCGTTCTATTTTGCCGGCGATCTGCTGGGCGACTACAGCAACCTGGAACTGATCAGCACCATCAGCACGATGGACACCTTCCAGAAAATCTACCGGCCTGAAATCTACAACGCGAACTCCGCCGCCGGCAAAACCTACCAACCCAGTTTGCAGCACCAGGACTACTCGTTGACGCGCATCGTTTACGACCGCGAAGAGCGCGGCCGCCTGGCTGTCGAACAGGGGAAGTTTGCGCAAGAACATTTCATCAAACCCTACCAGGCCATTCTCGAGCAGTGGTCCGCCCGTTGCGCGCTTTGACTCAACCAGACACAAGGTTTTCCAGTATGAAAAAGCTGTTACCCACCTCCACTGCCGGCAGCCTGCCCAAACCCGCCTGGCTCGCCGAGCCTGAGAAGCTCTGGTCGCCATGGAAGCTGGAGGGTGATGAACTGACCGAGGGCAAGCAAGACGCGCTGCGCTTGTCCTTGCAAGAGCAGCAGCACGCCGGTATCGATATCGTCAGCGATGGCGAACAGACACGTCAGCATTTCGTCACGACCTTTATCGAACACCTCGACGGTGTCGATTTCGAGAAGCGCGAGACCGTCAGAATCCGCGATCGCTACGATGCGAGCGTGCCGACGGTCGTAGGCGCTGTTGCTCGCCGCAAGCCTGTCTTCGTCGATGACGCCAGGTTCTTGCGTCAACAAACCTCGCAACCCATCAAGTGGGCGCTGCCAGGCCCCATGACGATGATCGACACACTGTATGACGCTCACTACAAAAGCCGCGAAAAACTGGCCTGGGAATTCGCCAAGATCCTCAACCAGGAAGCCCGCGAACTCGAAGCGGCGGGTGTCGACATCATCCAGTTCGACGAACCCGCCTTCAACGTGTTCTTCGACGAGGTCAATGACTGGGGTGTGGCCACCCTGGAGCGCGCCATCGAAGGGCTCAAGTGCGAAACCGCCGTGCACATCTGCTACGGCTACGGCATCAAGGCCAACACCGACTGGAAAAAGACCCTGGGCTCGGAATGGCGGCAATACGAAGAAGCCTTCCCCAAGCTGCAGAAATCCAGCATCGACATCGTCTCGCTGGAGTGCCACAACTCCCACGTGCCGATGGACCTGATCGAGCTTATCCGTGGCAAGAAAGTGATGGTTGGCGCCATCGATGTCGCCAACCACGCCATTGAAACCCCCGAGGAAGTTGCCAATACCCTGCGCAAGGCCCTGCAGTTCGTCGACGCCGACAAGCTCTACCCTTGCACCAACTGCGGGATGGCGCCCCTGCCGCGCCAGGTGGCAAGAGGCAAGCTCAATGCGTTGAGTGCGGGCGCGGAGATTGTTCGCAGAGAACTGGCAAACAAGCGCTGAGCCCAGATCGGAGGCAACAGGTGGAGGCCCGGACAGATACGGGCCTTCCCACCCCTTCGAGCGGTACACATACCCAGGATCTACTATGTCACTCCCTATCGAGCCATCGAGCTTTCGCGAAGCGCTCGGGCACTACGCCTCCGGTATCACGGTCATTACATCGCACACCGATGACGAGCCGATCGGCTTCACTTGCCAGTCGTTCTACAGCGTGTCGATGAACCCGCCACTGGTGTCATTCAGCGTGATGTCCAGTTCGGCCAGCTACCCAAGGATTCGCCAGGCCGGTCGCTTCGCGGTCAACATCCTGGCGGGTGAACAGGTCGAGATTTCCAACCAGTTCGCGCGGCGCGGCACGGACAAGTGGCACAAGGTGCAATGGCAACCGTCACCGTTGGGCAACCCGATCATTGCCGGCAGCCTGCACTGGATCGATTGCGAGATTCACGCTGAACACGCCGCGGGCGATCACCTGATCGTCATCGGTGAAGTGAAGGCGTTGAACCTGCAGCAAACCACGTCCTCGCAGCCCTTGCTGTATTTCAAGGGGCAGTATTGCAACCTCGCGGCGCCGGGAGCCGTGGGCGCCTGACGCTGTCGAGTGCACGCCCTGGCCATCAGTACAGCCCGCCCAAGGTCAACGCCAGGCCACCGCCCGCCTGCACGCCGATGTTGAACCCGGCGGAGAGGATCACGCCCTTGGCCGAGCGCAGCAGGCGCGGAAAAGTATCCTGCGGCAGGAACGCGCCACCCGCCCCTATCGCGGCGGTACCCAAGGCCAACAGCTTGGGATCCAGGCCGAACAGCACGCCCGAGCCGCTGCCACCGCCAACCAGGCCCAGCCCGCCTTCGAGGAACACGCACCCGCCCCTGAAGTCATCGCGCACCAGGCCCCGGGACGCGACCGAGTCAGTCACCAGTACCGTGCCGATCGCCGGAAGGTCTGCGTTGGTGCCCGCCGCGCCGACGCTTTTGCCGCGCACCAGCAGATTGATCTTGCCTACCCGTGGCAAACGCGCGCCTGCGCCAACACCGACCCCGAGCGAACCGTAGCGGAACTGCTGCTCGGCCTTGTTCGGATCGGTCAGGGTCAGCAAGCCTCCGCTGGCGGCGGCAAACATCACCGTCAACCCACCCCCGCTGGCACTCTTGTATTCCCAGTCGCTGACACTCAGCGGCAATGTGATCTGCATGTGAACCTCCGTGTCGTGGCTGCGCCATTCGACGCTGGCCAATCCTTGTGTCCAGATCGATAGCAGCATAGCAACCGGCACCTGGCCAGCCCCATAGCCCCAATGAGCTATTGCCAAACCGCCACAAGGCGCCAGCCCATGCCGATGACGAGCCGATCGGCGTCACTCGCCAGCAGTGCAGCAGGTTGCCCATGTGCGCCTTGCATTGTCTAAAGTAGTTCCCATCACAGACCCTGCCCATGGAATGGAGAAGCAAAGATGCCGGCTTGCCCGATCCCCTCCGACGAAGCGCTGCGCCAGCACGCCCTCGATGAGATGAACCTGGTCGATACGCCCGCCGAGCATTACCTCGATACCCTGGTGCGGCTCACCCAGGACCTGGCGCGCGTGGACACGGTGCTGATCAGCCTGATCGACCAGGACCGCCAGTGGTTCAAGGCCAGGATCGGGCTGGACGCCAGCGAGACCCCGCGCGACGTGTCCTTCTGCGGGTACGCCATTCTCGATGACGGCACCTTGCTGGTGCCGGACGCCACGCGCGACCCGCGATTCGTTGACAATCCGCTGGTGCTGAATCCGCCCTATATCCGCTTCTACGCCGGACATCCACTGCGCGCCGGAAACGGCAAGGCCATCGGTACGTTGTGCATGTTCGACCCGCAACCGCGCCTGCTGAACGAGATCCAGCAGGCGAATTTCAAGGACCTGGCCACACTTGCGGAGGGCTATCTGCAACTGCGCAGCCTGATCCAGACCAACCGCGACCTGCGCCTGGAGATGGACCGCGAACAACGCAAAGCGCTGCTCGACCCCTTGACCCAGCTGTGGAACCGCGGGGCGTTGGCCGCGTTCCATGACCGTGAGCGGCGCCTGGCCCACGAACGCGGTTTGCAGTTGGGGGCGATTTATGCGGACCTGGACCACTTCAAGGCCGTCAACGACCAGCATGGCCACGCAGCCGGCGACCAGGTGCTGTGCGAGTGCGCCCGCCGCCTGCGTGCCGCGCTTCGCCCCGATGACCTGCTGGTGCGCCAGGGTGGCGAGGAGTTCGTCGCCTTGCTGCCGGTCAAGGACAGCGCGGAACTGAACGGGATCGCGCAACGGGTACGTCAGCTGATCGGCACCCAACCGGTGCAGTTGGCCAGCGGCGCGCTGCGGGTAAGCCTCAGCGCAGGGTGCACCCTGTTCGCCGAGGGGGAAGCGCTCGAAGACGCGCTGAGTCGCGCCGACAGCGGGCTGTACGCCGCGAAGCAAGGGGGGCGGGATCAGGTGGTCTATGTGCCGGGCGCGTTTTGAGCGGGGTGGATTGTGCATTCCAATCGACTGATACTTCTCATCCAGAAGCGATCGTTTGATCAGGCAAGGAGAAAACAGGCGAGAAGCGTTAGGAGTCGCGCCTGGCCTTGCTGATTGCGCAGGAAAATTCCGAACTTGTTTTCACCGCCGCATGACCGTCGTGCAGGCACTTTCGTACAAAGACCTCGCCTGGCCTTCGGATATCCTTTCCATACCTTGGACACGGCTGGCCTCATGCCTGCTAGCTTTCCGTACAGGTCAAGGATCGGGCAATACGGAGGACATCATTGTGTCGAACAGATCTAAAGCGGGGCTTGCCCGTCGTGCCGCGACCAGAAAAAAGCAACTCCTGCTGAAAGGCGGGAGAATGGAAGCGTTGCGCATCACGGCTGACGATCTCCTTGAAGATCTCGCAACGAAGCCCCTATCTGGCGGTACTTGGGTTAACGTCAAGATTCACGGCAGAAATCACCCCGCAAGAGCGCCGCATCTCTCCGATGTAGAACGAGACCTTTCAGAACAGAAAAAGCTTGTAGCCGCCCTGGCTATCCGTTCCGTTGCGCATGGCGAAGTCACTAGTGTTGATACCACAAGCATGACGGTTCTCGACGCTGAAACAGCCGAACAGATGCTCGATAGCCCCCCTGAACCCACCAAGGCGCTCTGTAACTTATTCGTATTGCGCTAGGGTCTGTAGGAAATGTGTCTGCGTGAAGGCCAGACAAAGCAAAACGGGGGGAGTAAGCAGAATGAACTGGAGTACTTGAGCATTCCGATGCTGTTCTCAACGCAGCATGTACAAGTATCAAGGCTTTTCGTACGGAGCCTAACGGCGGGAAATACACATGCGTGCACATGTGGGGCCAGTATGCACGCGGGCAACGCCTGGGGCTTGAAGTGCTGCATGCGCGAACTGACCATCAGCGCAATCCCGGCGTCACCCGTTATCGCCGGCTAACATGCAATGCCTCAGCCAGAAACCCGAGCACCGCCATCAAGCGCCGTAGCCGCCAGCTTCGCCAACGCCAACCTGCCCTCCGGCTCAGCGCCGTCCTCAATCATCCAGGTTGCCGACAACCCTGCCCACGCCAGCACCCACTGCAACATCCTGTGACGCTCAATGCCGGCTGCCTGCGAAATGATCGCTATACGCCGTGGGAAGCGCCCCGGCGCCTGCGCGCTGGCTTCATCCGGATTACAGAGGATGTTGGCAAAATCGAAGCCCCGCTCGCCGTACAACCCCTTGGGATCGATGGCGAGCCAACCGGCCGGCCCGAAATCCAGCACATTGCCGTGATGGATGTCGCCATGCAGCACCGCAGCGTCCTGGGGAGCTGCGAAAAGCGCCCTCGCCGCCTTTGCGCTGTGCTCCAGCACCCCACCGTGCGTCGCCGCCGCGCTCCACAATGCGTCGAACCAGTGCTCCAGTGGCACCAGCGCAGGCCTCGGCGTCGACCGTGGCGCATGCAGGCGCGCCGCCACGGCACAGAGAATGCGCGTGGCCTCGTCATCCCTGCCATCTGCGACCATCTGCGCAAGTGACGCCGAACCTTGCGCCCGCTTCATCAGCAATGCCTCGCCCGCGTGGGCCAGTAAAGGGGCTGCACCGTCGCCTGCCCACCAGGCCATCAGCTGGCTGCCGGCCTGCTCCTCCGGCGCCTGCGAGACTTTCAGCATCGCCGGTGTATCACCTTGGCGAACGGGCAATAGATGGCCATTGAGTGAAACGAAAGCCTCCCCGTCGATGGTCAGCCCCCACTGCTTCAGGTATTGGTCGAACATAGGCTCGCTGGTACTCACGCTTTCCATTTACTATCGCCGTTCGCCCCTGTGGACCCAGGGTTGCCAGGTACGGCCAGTGAAACATAGTCCCAAGTCGGTGACGGAGCACGATGAATAATATCCCGGGAATGAATGTGGTAGTGGTGGGGGCAGGTATCGTGGGGGCCTCCGTTGCCTACCACCTTTCCTGCCAAGGCGCGCAGGTGACCATCGTGGAGGCTGGCCATGTAGCGTCTGGTGTGACCTCCACTTCCTTTGCATGGATCAATACCACCTACAGTGACGCAGATCCCGCCGCCGCACTGCGGGCCGCAGCCGTATCGGACTATCGTCGCCTCGAAGCGCAACTGCCAGACTTACACATTCAATGGACCGGTTCGCTGACCTATGGCCTCCCGGAAGTACCGGCCGCCCCTGCGACGGGTACAGGGATATCAACGGTATCCCGCGCTCAGATCCTCACCCTGGAACCTAATCTGAAACACCCTCCTGTCCAGGCCAACCATGCTCCAGAGGAAGGCGCGCTGAACGCAGTAGCGGCCACCCGGGCCTTGATCAAAGGCGCTCAAGCCCGAGGCGCCAGGTTGCTGGAGCAGACACAGGTGGAAGGGTTCACAGGTAGCGCAGATAAAGTCTCAGGTGTGAAAACCACCCACGGGGTAATCGACGCGGACCTGGTGGTGCTTGCGGCGGGGACGGGTACCACGCTATTGACGGGCGTGTTGGGCTACCCACTTGCGCTCGAAGCCTCTCCTGCCATCTATATCCGCTACCACTCGCCGCTCCACCTTGTCCGAGGGATCATTTCCAACGCAGCCATGGAGGTGCGACATGATGATGACGGCAGCCTGTTGGCGGCAGAGGATTATCTGGACGATGCCGCAGATAACCAACCAGGCGCGATTGCGCTGAGAACCGCAGAGGCCATCAGAGCAGAGTTGCATGGCGTCGTGTCACTCGACATTGAAAAGGCGTGCATGGGTTTCAGGCCGATACCCAGCGATGGTGCACCGCTTGTTGGTTATCTGCCGGGTATCAGCGGCGTCTACGTCTGTGTCATGCATCCTGGTGTCACCCTGGCCGCGACCGTAGGCCGCCTCGTGAGCATGGAAATCGTCAGTGGCAAGCCATCCCCCGATTTGGAGCCGTGCAGGCTTGGTCGCTTCAGCCAGTGAATGGGGGCCTGTCCCCTGCCTATTGCAACTTGATACCCAGGCTCACTAATGCGGCCAACTCCAGTGGATCAAACTGGTCGAGATTAGTGCTACGATCCATGATGCTACGATTACTGGTGACTTTGAACTGCATATTAATATCGGGCATATCAAGCTTCGCGCGAAGCAAACCGATCAGCTTGTCAGCCACGACCTCAGCGCGGGCCAGACGGCACAGGAGTTCATTGTCATCATCGGCCTCTCCCACCAGCATGGTAGCCGCCCCCATGACCTCATGCGCGCGCTGACCGAAATCACCTTCTAGTTGCTCAAGAATCTTGTGTGCCTCTTCAGCAGATAGTTGATCTATACGCTCCTGAAACCCTTCGATTATGAAGCAACTCTGCGCTTCGGCATCCATCACTACCTTGGAATTACTGGCTTTTTCGAACCAAAGGCTTTCCTGTTCGTGTATGAATGCCACCAATCCACCCAGAAAAACGCTTGTATTTGGACGCTGGCTGGCCAAGTTCGCCAGTGCTGCCTTGATTGAAGGCTGATGGGAGTCCGTATCATGAGTCAAGCTCAACGCGAGGGTTCGCACCAACTGCAAGTCCCCACGGGTCTTCACCATCATCTCAATTTCTTTAAAATTTGCACTACCCTTGATAATGGCAGCTTGCAAGTTATTAACCTGCTCAGCTTTCAGGGTTACATCGAAGCGGTTGTGATCAACTTGTGAGGCAGTAGTGAGCAGACTTACTGCATCCAGCACCGTCTTGAAGCCATTGCCAAAACCACGAGCGAAATGTGCTGCGTGGCCAGTCGGTTCGGCGTGCTGCATGCGGCGATCCTCCGACAGGCCCTGAGCATCACCATCTCGGCCGAGACGAATGAGCAACCATTGGAGTAACTCCTTCAGCGGCTCTGTTATGGATACATTCAGGTGGTGGAGCAATCCACTACCTGAGCTGTATTCGATTCGCTTGGCCAAACGATTGGCCTCTGGCGAGGTAGTGACCAATCGCACCTGCGCCTCGGCAACAGTACCGGAACGAGTCTGCTCGCTGATTTGGCTGGGCAGGTACTGGAAGCTCTGATAACCATTGATCAGCATAGGTAACTCCTTGGTTTAACCTAGCCATCACTGTATGACCCTGGGCAACGCACAGGCTATCAATGCTGATCGGTTTGTTTTAGGCGGCGCCTGTCCCCAACACCCTGTTCCCGAAATGCGTCGATGTAGATCATCAACAATCAGATTTTACCCCTTCCTTGTAGTTCATTTCCCAAACATACTGCTGCCGCCCGTTTTCCGTTGCGGCTGCTCTGTGGGCACTCTAGTCTCGGCCTGTCGTTGCACATCAACGACACAGCTTTGACAGGCTGTAACGGTAGAATCACGCAGGCAGTCCCCGTTCAATGGTGGCTGTACGTGTGGGCACGCTTGCGTGCGCCGGAACTTTTGCGTGGTTTACCGCCGGTCTGTCAACCCACGTACAGCTGCCGCCTTTCTGTTTGACAGCAGGCTGGTGGTGGCACCAGGAAAGTTACCGCCTAATAATAAAAGAGCCGCGCGGTGCGCGACTCTTTCATTTTAACTGATCGCCCTTTTAAAGTGACTGCAGAGAAATACTGGCGCTCGTAGAGTCTTGCTGACTATCAGCATCCATCCAGACCCACTGCGTGCCGTCGCCTTGCAAGTTATTACTAACACTTTGAATCTGAGTCGCAACAATGGTGACAGCGCCTTGTTCCGAAGCCGTAGGCCCAATATTGGTGACTTGACCAGACAGCAGGCCATTGGAGGTTTCATTAACAACAAACACAGTAGCAGCCGCTTCTCGGAACTGGCACGAAATAAACTGAGTAATTTTGCTAACGATGGTCAAATTCATCCATTTTGACGGAGGCACCGAATAATAGCGATTATATTTGTTAAACGGATACTGCTCACCATTAGCCTGCAGCTGATTATTGTTCAGCCCGCTTGTATTGGTCGGCATGCTGGTACTGCCCAGCCACAGCTCGACCTGTGCGATGCCACTGCTGCTGGGCAGCGAAACCGAAATGGTCTGGGTATCGGTACCCGAAACAAAGCCCAGTGAGGCCAAGCCGGCATTGGCAGTGGTACCTGGAACAGTAATGCGTGCAGGGGGTTGGCTATTGCTCCATACCACATTGACAGTGGCATTGTTGTCACTACCTGCAGAGTTATAGATGAAAATCCCGTAAATCTGGCCAGGGCGCAACGTCGTACAGGTAGCCGTATCACCCGGAGTCAAAGTAATCCGTTGGCCACCGTTCCAGTTTATTTGTGAGGCTGCGATAGCGAAGCTTTCCATGGGATAGTCCTTTAGTAGATGCAGCATGATAGACGCGCGTACGTCCCTAACATCCGTTGCGCGTCTACGAGCTTAGTCATCACAAAAAAATATGCTACGGAGCAATTAGAATCATTGGCGATTAGTGAATAGTGGCTAAAAGCTATTTATCTTTCAGCACAAACCTGAACACCACTTATACTAAAGTGAGTACTGGAATAGCACTTTCTACAACAGGCTGACACCCATTACTTTTCAGCGCTCGTTGAAACACTCGACCATGGCTTTCACGATAGAAATATATGCGATAACGGTTGATTGTTTTATTCAGACTATCGTCCCGCCATAGATATCGCTTGGCGCTGTACGAAATCCCGAGAACGCCAATCGTCGTCCCTCGGCCGCTGAGATACTGTCAATTCCGTGCACGCCCTCACCTGGGCTGATAATTTTTGAAGGAAAACGGGGACAGACTTGTTTTTCTGCTATGCGCTTCAAACCTACAAGCGCAGGCACAACCAACGGTTGCCTACCCCCAAGAGTCAAGCTCTCCTGCAAAGCGAACAGCCTGAAAAAGAGTCGATGAAGGTCATCAACAATCAGATTTTACCCCTTCCTTGTAGTCCATTTCCCAAACATACTGCTGCCGCCTGTTTTCCGTTGCGGCTGCTCTGTGGGCACTCTAGTCTCGGCCTGTCGTTGCACATCAACGACACAGCTTTGACAGGCTGTGACGAAAAATCGTGTATGGCTTGCCGTTTATGGCGGCTGTACGTGCGGGCACGCTTGCGTGCGCCGGAATTTTACGATTTTCGCCGGTCTGTCAACCCACGTACAGCTGCCACCCTTCTGTTTGACAGCAGGCAGGTGACCGCATCATGGAGAAAAATCGTAATGTTGAAGATCGTCCCCGACCCACCCCATAACCACCACTCTCTCGAAGACACCCTTATCCAAGCCACCGAGTACGCCCTGTGCGCGCAGAGCGTGGCGCATCAGGCTGCTCTGCTGTAGCCCAAGTCACCCGCCTCGATTCTGATGCTGGCCTCCATGCATGAGATGGAGGCACTGCGCGTGCTGCTTGAGTCGGCATTGATTCAGGTGCAGATGCCGAACGCGCAGCCGCGTACGTTGCACTAGACCACAAGGTATGCGGCGCCTGGTCTGGCGCTATCGCGGAGCAAGCCATTGATGGACGATGCGGAGTTGGGGATGAGCCGCTAGGCAAAACGGCTGATCGGCCGGTGCCAGAAGCCAAGGCACCGGCTGCCAGCAAGCCAGTTCCCACGGTTGCCGGGAATGGTTTGCGCAGGATGTTTGGTCTGGCGGACAAGCCCGCCTTGCCTTGCTGGCTAGACCAGTTCCTGGCGCACGTAGCGGGCAATGGCCCCCACGGTCGGGTGGATCCATATGAGCGCAGGCGGGGGGTGTTTTGCGTTGCTCAGCAGTAGCGCCGTGCATGCGTCGCTCGATCCCTTCCGGCGGCCTTCTCACAGCACACAGTACTCGCCTCACCTCTAGATAAGCCCGACACGTGCTGGATTTGCGACTCAACGCCACGGCGAGTATCGCGCGCCACGGCTTGCAGAGGTCCGTGCAGCAAACGCACAGCCAAACAATCAAATGAGTCATATTTGTCTCATTTGATTGATTTTAGATTCTTCGCCTTTTATCCTTGCGCCCCGACGCTGTTAACGCATGCCAGGCTGCGCGCTCCAAGCCGCCGCACTGCCTGCTGAAGTCCTTGACACCCACAATACCCGCTCCGAGGAAATGGATATGCTGTTGCGCACCGTTGTCGCACTTCTGGCTTTTTGCAGCTTGCCGCTGATCGCCGCTGAAAGTGAAATGCCCACGGGCAAGGAGGTCATGAAACAGAACCAGGCGCTGATTCAAAACAATCTGGACGACGCTGACTACAAGCGTAAACAGATCGTCAAGGCCCACATGGACCTGGCGGGCGCGGAGAACGAAAAGTTCTGGCCGATCTACAACACCTATCGCGCCGAAGCGCTGAAGATCAACAAAGGCATTCTCGAAACCATGATCGACTACGGTCAGGCCTACAGCAAAGGCTATGTCACCGACGCCCTGGCAACCGACCTGCTCAATCGCATTTACACCCTTCAGGAAGACCACATCCAACTGCGGGAAAAATACACGCGTCGCCTCGCCGATGAGATCTCCCCTAAGCGCGCCATGCGCTTCCTGCAGATCGAAACACAATTGGATGCCATGCTGGAAATAGATATCAGCCGGCAGGTCCCGCTGGCGGAATAACCCCTCTCCTGGGCTCGGCCCATGGCCAGAAAGACTCGCGCAACGCGCGCCCAGCCCTCATAGTTCCGACCGGTTCGCCCGCACTGACATCGACTTGTACGACGGTGTGCCGCTGTCGACGTCGATATGGTCCAGCGGCACCAGCTGGTTGGCTTAAGGGGTAGTAAGCACCGACCGAACCGGGCGAGCGCTTGTACTCGATGGCGCTGATCCGCTCGTAGCGCATCTTGCGCCCTTGGGTAACCTCTCGATGTCCACCAGGTCGCCATGGGCCGAGTGGATACCCGATCCTGCGGACAGATCAAAAGCCCAGCACGCAGCTGGGCTAGGCCTGACAACCCGCTCACTCAGGCCTGCGCGCCGGGTCGTCTGGATTGCGCTGCTGCCCCATGCCCTCGCCATCCTCTTCCTCATCCATGAGCGGATCGTCTTCCACTGGGTCAGGCGTCGTGGGATCGTCTGGGTTGGTGCCGCCCTGCTCTCTCGGATCGGTGCTCATCGCTGCATACCTCGGAAGGAATTGCTGGATACCACACCTGATTTGAGAAAGAGGCTCACGGGCTCGTTCGATTTTCCGTCGCGCCGCCGGTCGCCTTGGCGTCAGGCCCTGGCGCCGCATAGGACGCCCCCATGTCGCGTGCCAGCGCGACGCCCCAGAGCATCGCGGTGGTCATGGATTGGCCTGGCCTCGCCTTGTGCGCCTCCTCATGGAGGCAAGCGCCGTCCGCCCCATAGATTCCAATGAACATTTGAGTGGCACCCACACGGGATAGTCGGACCTGAACATCAATGGTCAACCCGGACTCGAGCACTTCGGTATGTGAACGACTGTGCAGCTGGGCGTCCGCCCAATCCCAGTAGGTCTGGCCTCTCGATCTCATCGCATCCTCCGTCAGCAGGAGATCTAAGTAAGGCACAGATAGCGAAGCGGCTCTATGCCGGCTATCCAGTTATTGGAAAACCTGACTCATTCGACCAATTTACTCCGCAAAAACCCGCATGGCCTGTTGGAGCTCATTGATCGTGGCGCCAACGTGCGCTTCATCAATCCACTTCCATCGAGCACCGGTAAGCAGCCCTCCAATGGCATGAAGACGCAGATCATTTGGAGGGATGCCCCGGACAGCGCCAGCAGCCAGCAACGCGAAAAGCGCCTGCTCCAGCGCGATTATTCGTTGCGCCTCGTCAGTCATGATGCAATCCCCTGTTTTGCTTTGCCCTACCCATTGGTCATCATTGGCAAGAGGAAGAGCTGCCCATGCGACCGGTGGCGCGAAATACCGGTGTACACGTTCAGCGTAAGGCACCGGCCAGCACCTGATCGCCGATCAAACCGGACGAATCTCGCCATGCTTGGTAAACTGACAGCCATTCATTCTTCACATTGCCTGCCAGCGCACCCCGCCGCCTGGCTTCGCTGAGTTCGTGCCCCACACTTATGCATTCTCAAGCCGCTACCCCCACTGCCCCGCGCCTCGAGCCATCCCGCCGCTTCTCCGTGGCACCGATGATGGATTGGACAGACCGCCACTGCCGCTTCTTCCTGCGCCTGCTCTCCCAGCACGCCCTGCTCTACACCGAAATGGTCACCACCGGCGCCCTGCTGCACAACGACGCCCAGCGTTTCCTGCGCCATGACGATTCCGAGCACCCGCTGGCCCTGCAACTGGGTGGCAGCGTGCCGGCGGACCTGGCCGCCTGCGCGCGCCTGGCCGAGGACGCCGGCTATGACGAGGTCAACCTCAACGTCGGCTGCCCCAGCGACCGGGTGCAGAACAACATGATCGGCGCCTGCCTGATGGGCTACCCGGCGCTGGTGGCCGATTGCGTCAAGGCCATGCAGGACGCGGTCAGCATTCCGGTCACGGTCAAGCATCGCATCGGCATCAATGGCCGCGACAGCTACACCGAGCTGTGCGACTTCGTCGGCCAGGTACGCGACGCCGGGTGCCGCAGCTTCACCGTGCATGCGCGCATCGCCATCCTCGAAGGCCTGTCGCCCAAGGAAAACCGCGAGATCCCACCGCTGCGCTATGACGTGGCGGCGCAACTGAAGGCCGACTTCCCGGACCTGGAACTGGTGCTCAATGGCGGCATCAAGACCCTCGACGAGTGCCGCACCCACCTGCAGACCTTCGATGGCGTGATGCTGGGACGCGAGGCGTACCACAACCCGTACCTGCTGGCCGAGGTCGACCAGCAGCTGTTCGGCAGCGCGGCGCCGGTGGTCAGCCGGGCCGAGGCCATGGAAAAGCTGCGCCCGTACATCGTCGCGCATATGCAAAGCGGCGGTGCGATGCACCATATCACCCGGCATATCCTCGGGCTGGGCCAGGGCTTCCCGGGGGCGCGGCGCTTCCGCCAGCTGCTGTCGGCGGACATTCACAAGGCCAGCGAGCCGCTGAAGGTGCTGGACCAGGCCGCCGAGCTGCTGCAGGGGCGCTGAGGGAACCTGCGGCGGGGTTGGCACTCGAAGGCAATGCCTTTTGCCGCAGGCCCGGTGTGAGCCGGGGCTGCTTTGCAGCCTGATGCGGGCAAGCGCGCGCCTACTGAAGGATCGCGTTGCCTGCGAGGGCTTTCCCGATACGCCTGCGACGGGCCTTGAGTGGCTGTCGGGGCTCGGGTAATGTCGAGTCATTGCACAGGACAGAGCACGCCCATGACCTCCAAGCTGGAACAACTCAAGCAGTTCACCACCGTGGTCGCCGACACCGGCGACCTGGACGCCATCACCCGCCTCAAGCCGGTCGACGCCACCACCAACCCGTCGCTGCTGCTCAAGGCCGCGGCCATCCCGGGCTACGCCGACCTGCTCAAGCAGGTCAAGGCCGACGCCAAGGGCAATGTCGACCTGGCTTGCGACAAGTTCGCCGTGTCGGTGGGCTCGGGCATTCTCAAGGTCATTCCAGGGCGCATCTCCACCGAGGTAGACGCGCGACTGTCGTTCGACGAGCCGGCGCTGCTGAAAAAGGCCCGTCAGCTGATAGAGCTGTATGAAGCGGCCGGTGTGCCGAAAGACCGCGTGCTGATCAAGCTGGCCTCCACCTGGGAAGGCATCCGCGCCGCCGAGAAACTGGAGAAGGAAGGCATCCAGACCAACCTCACCCTGCTGTTCTCCTTCGCCCAGGCCCAGGCCTGCGCCGATGCCGGGGTGTTCCTGATCTCGCCGTTCGTGGGGCGCATCTACGACTGGTACAAGAAGAGCACCGGCAAGGAGTACGTCGGCGCCGAGGACCCGGGCGTGGTATCGGTCACGCGCATCTACGACTACTACAAGACCAATGGCTACAACACCGTGGTCATGGGCGCGAGCTTCCGCAATATCGGCCAGATCGAACAGCTGGCCGGCTGCGATCGCCTGACCATCAGCCCCGAGCTGCTGCAGCAGCTGTCGGACGATCAAGGCGATCTGCCGCGCATCCTCAAGCCGGGCAATGCCGGCGAGGCCAGGCAGCAGTTGAACGAGAGCCAGTTCCGCTGGGCAATGAACGAAGACGCCATGGCCACCGAGAAGCTGGCCGAAGGCATCCGCCAGTTCGCCCGCGACCAGGAGAAGCTGGAAGCGCTGATGGCTGGCTGACAAAGCCTGATACATCTTCGGCTTGATCGACGGGCGGTTAATGCAGAGCATTGCCGCCCGTTTTCGTTGGGGCCGCATTCCCCATAACCTGTGGGCGCGGGCTTGCCCCGCGATAGCGTCATAGCAGACAAAGCCGAGCCTTAGATGATCCCCAGCACCACCCTCCCCCTCGTCCTTGCCGGCCCGGTACTGCGCCGCCTGGAGCCGCAGCGCCTGGCGATCTGGCTGGTCGGTTCGCAACCGCTGCAAGCCGAATTTGTCCTGGAGCAGGCCGGCATCAGCGCCACTGCGCATTGCGAGGTGATCGCGGTCGGTACGCACGCCTTCATCCACCTGCTGGATATCCACTTCGATCAGCCGCTACCCAGCGACGTGGCGCTCGAGTACGACCTGCGCCTGGCCAACGGCCAGGGCATCGCCGACTGGGCCCCGCACCTGCTCTACCCCGGCGCCAGCCGCCCCAGCTTCGTGCTGCGCGAGCGCCTCGACCAGGTGCTCCACGGCTCGTGCCGCAAGCCCCATCATCCGGCTGCCGACGGCCTGCTGTGCGCCGACCGCCTGCTGGCCGCCGGCCCGCGCCCCGAGGAACGCCCCGCAGTGTTGCTGATGAGCGGCGACCAGGTCTATGCCGACGATGTCGCCGGCCCCATGCTGCGCGCCATCCACGGGTTGATCGAGCGTCTGGGCCTGTTCGACGAGGCACTGGACGGCGCCCTGGTCGACAGCGGCGCCGCGCTCTACCAGCACCCAGCCTGCTATTACCACCGCGCCGACCTGCTGCCGGCCCAGGAAGGCAACGAAACCCTGCGTGAGCGCTTCTTCGGCGGCAAGCGCAAGCCGATCTTCTCCTCCAGCAACGCCGACAACCACCTGGTGACCTTCGCCGAAGTCATGGCCATGTACCTGCTGGTCTGGTCGCCGCTGCCGTGGTCGCTGGTGGGCATGCAGATGCCATCCGGCCTCACCGACAAGCGCCAGGCCCGCTACCGCCACGAGCTGCCGCTGATCGAGGCCTTCCGCGACGGCCTCGGCCAGGTGGCGCGGGTCATGGCCCACCTGCCCTGCCTGATGATCTTCGACGACCACGACATCACCGACGACTGGAACCTGTCGGCGCAGTGGGAACAGACCGCCTACGGCCATCCGTTCTCGCGGCGGATCATCGGCAACGCGCTGCTCGGCTACCTGCTGTGCCAGGGCTGGGGCAACGACCCGGACGGCTGCGCGGCGCTGGTCCGGCAATGCCGCCAGTTGCACGAGGCGCGGGATGAACTGATCGGCGAACTGCTGCGCTTCCAGGGCTGGCAATACGCGCTGCCGAGCAACCCGCCGCTGCTGGTGCTGGACACCCGCACCCGGCGCTGGCGCAGCGAAAACAACCTGGCCAAGCCTTCGGGCCTGCTCGATTGGGAGGCGCTGAGTGAACTGCAGCAGGCGCTGCTCGACCACCCCTCGGCGATCATCGTGTCGCCGGCGCCGATCTTCGGGGTCAAGCTGATCGAGACCGTGCAACGGGTGTTCAGCGCCCTGGGCTACCCGTTGCTGGTCGATGCCGAGAACTGGATGGCGCACCGCGGCGCGGCGCAGGTGGTGCTCAATATCTTCCGCCACTCACGCACGCCGGGGCATTACGTGGTGCTGTCGGGCGACGTGCACTACTCATTCGTCTACGAAGTGCTGATCCGCCATCGCCAGCGCAGCCCGCACTTGTGGCAGGTGACCAGCAGCGGGATCAAGAACGAGTTTCCCCGGCGCCTGCTGGATGTGCTCGACCGGCTCAACCGCTGGCTGTATTCGCCACGCTCACCGCTTAACTGGTTTACCAAGCGTCGGCAGATGGAAGTGGTGCCGCGCACGCCCAGCCGGAGCAAGGCCGGGGAACGGCTGTGGAACAGCGCGGGGCTGGGGCAGGTGTTCTTCGATGACCAGGGGCGGCCGGCGCGGGTGTATCAGTTGAATGCCGATGGCTCGCCAGCCACGGCGTTCATCAAGGACTGAAGCCATCGCGGGGCAAGTCGCATCGGCGCACCGCCGCGATAGGTCAGGATCTTTCCAGCGCGCTCACCAGGTCATGGAACGCTTCGCGGTTGGAGTCGTTCAAGCCCATGAGGATCTTGTGTGCCTCCAACACCTTGGAGCGCACCACGCTTTCGTCCTGGTCCTGGGACGGCAGGTCGGTCAGGCATTCCGGGCACGGCACCGGGCGGTCGACGATGTTGAACACCTGGTCGAAGCCCATGGACTGCAGCAGCCGGGAAATGTCCGGGTTGGTGGTGACCACGGTCGGCAGCAGGCCGACCTTTTGCCGGGACAGGATCGACAGCTTGGCCAGCAGGCCCAGGGTGGTGCTGTCGATGCTTTCGGTTTCGGTCAGGTCGATGACGATGGCCGAGAAGTTCAGCGCGGTGAAGATCTTCTCGATCGTCGCATCCAGTGCCGAACACAGGGTCAGGCGCACTTCACCGACAAATTTCAGAACGAAGGTCCCGCTTTGCTCGGCGAACTGGATTCTACCAGTACTCATTCAAGGTTCCTGCTCAACACCAATAGGGCGATATCATCCGGCATCTCCCCAAGCGTAGCCAATTCGAATCGTTGGCGCAGCCCCTCCAGGCTACCACCCGCCGCCTTGACGATTTCCGGCAAGGCAGCTTCCTTATCTTTGAGTGTGTCCCCGGGCAAAAGGTCCAGAATGCCATCGGACATCAGGGTGAGGCTGAACTGCTCTGGCAGCTCCAGTACCAGGTCCTGGTAGCTGGCCTCGTCGAACAACCCCACCGGCAGGCCACGGCCTTCGAGGTAGCGGGCCTGCCCTGGGGTATACAGCACCGGCAGCGGCAAGTGGCCGCCGACGCTGTAGGTGAGCAGGCCGGTGTCCTCGTCGATGACCCCACCAACCATGGTCACATGCTTGCCCAGCTTGCAGTTGATCAGGCCACGGTTGATGTGGCTGAGCACCTGCGAAGGCTTGAACTCGCGCATCTTGCCGCCACGCTTGAATTCGAACAGCAGGCGCGTGGTCATGAACTTGAGCAGCACCGTGACGAACGCCGACGAGGCGCCGTGGCCGGATACGTCCGCCAGGTAGAAGGCAATGCGCCGGTCGTCCACGCGGAAGTAGTCGGCGAAATCACCCGACAGGTACAGTGACGGGATGATCTGGTGCTCGAACGCGAAATCACCGGCCACCCAGGGGTTTTCCGGCAGCATGTTCATCTGCACCTGGCGCCCGGCGGTCTGGTCCTCCTGCAGCAGGTGCAGGCTGGCCTCCAGTTCGCGGTTGGCGGCTTCGAGCTTCTCGCGGTAGCGCTGGTTCTCCAGCACCAGGCGCGAGCGGTCGAGCGCGCGGCGCACCGAGTGCTCGAGCACGGCCAGGTCTTCCAGGGGCTTGATCAGGTAATCCGCCGCGCCCAGGCGCAAGGCTTCGACCGCGTCGCTCATCACGCCGGCACCGGACACCACGATCACCGGTAACTGCGGCGCGCGCTCGCTGATCCGGCGGATCAGTTCGAGGCCGCCCATCTGCGGCATGCGCAGATCGCAGATCACGAGGTCGGGCTGGTGTGCTTCGAAGACCTGGAGGCCCTGCTGGCCGTTGCCGGCCTGGAGGACGCTGAAGCCGCTGTCTTCCAGATAGGCGGCGAGGCTGGCACGGACCACCTCGTCGTCATCGATGATCAGCAGCGTTGCACTGGGTTTCTGCATGTGGGCGAACGGCGCCAGATTTGGGTTGGCGTAGCGACTGTGGAGAACCGACAGACGGCTACTGGAATGCTCTCTAGCCACTCTCTACTTGAGTTGTAGGACAAGAAGACTGGTCCGGCAAATAGCGAGGTGCCCTGTAAGGCGCTGACGGTACTCCCATCCGCCTGGCGTTTCAAGCATGGGCAGGTAGACTTCCCTGCACTTTACAGGGCAAATCACCCAGCGTTATAAGAATGTGGAGCAGCGCAACCTGACGAAAGGATGCAAGCATGTCCCAGCACCCCGTGGATTACAGCGAAAAACGCGATTTCATTCGCATGCGTATCGATGCCGAGGTCCAGCTGCTGCAGGCCGACCAGGTGATCAGTGCTGTGTGCATCGACCTCTCCAGCACCGGCATGCAGGTACAGGCGCCGCAGCGTTTCCAGGTGGGTGACCGCCTCGAGGTGCGCATCGACTCCGACCACACCGCCCTCGCCGGGCTGCATGCCAGCACCGAAGTGGTATGGATCGCCGACCAGCCAGGCGGTGCGCAGCGCTTCGGCTTGCGCATCCTGGCGATGCATTGAACTGTTACGAAAAAGGCGACCCGAAGGTCGCCTTTTGCGTAAGCCGGCAGATCAGAAGTCGTCTTCGACCTGCCCGTCCTTGACCTTGAACTCGCGGTTCTGCAGGTAGGCGTTGCGCAGGAAGATGTACTTGTCGCCCTGCATCAGTTTCTCCGCCGACAGCAGGCTGGCGCGGGTGTCGATCACGTCCAGGGCGAAGATCGAGTTGCGCGTCGGCACATGGTCGATGTAGCGGTAGGGTTCGGTGTAGGTGTCCGGGTACTTGGCCAGGCCGTCACGCACGGTGCTTGGGCCAAGGAACGGGATGACCACGTACGGCCCGCTGGGCACGCCCCAGTAGCCGAGGGTCTGGCCGAAGTCTTCGTCGTTGCGCTGCAGGCCCATCTTGGTGCCGACGTCGAAGAAGCCGCCCAGGCCGAAGGTGGTGTTGACGATCAGCCGCGCCGTGTCGACGCCCGCCGCACGGGGCTTGAGCTGCAACACGTTGTTGGCCAGGTTGGTGACGTCGCCCAGGTTGCGGAAGACGTTGTGGATGCCATCTTCGAGGAACTGTGGGGTGACGAACTGATAACCCTGCGCCAACGGCTTGAGGGCATAGGTGTCGAGGACGTCGTTGAACCGGAAGATCGGCCGGTTCACCGCCTCCCAGGGATCCTCCTCGGTGGCCGCCTGGGTGGCCGCCACGGGCGCCAGCAGCAAGCTGGCACAGACACAGGCCTGGGTGACTCGCTCGATCACTCCGGCACCGATCCTACGCATAGATGTTTCTCCATCGGATTTCACGGCGGCAACGGCCTTTGGCACGCTGCTCGATAGGGCGCAAGTATACTGGCTTGCTGGCCGAACGATAGTTTTACATATCAGCGTCAAGAATTTGTGAACAACTGTAGGCTCTGTACGAAATGTATCTGCACTCGCCCATACTGCGTTGAAACGGGGTTCGGAATGCTCATGTACTCCAGTACACTGCGCTTCCTCCCCCCGTTTCGCCTTGTCTGGCCTTCGCGCAGACACATTTCGTACAGACCCTAGCCGTCATCCGTCGGTAACAATCGCTGGATAGCCTGCGGGTTATTTAGGGACGTTGCCATGCAAGACGCACCCGCCTTCACCGCTGTGCTGTTCGGCCTGCGCGGCTGCCTGGTCCAGGCGACCGACGGCAGCCCCCTGCCCGCCCCCGGTGCCCTGGATTCCCTGCTTCGCCTGCGCTCGCAGCAGGTGCCGTGCATCTGGCTCGACGAACTCAGCGCCGCCCTGGGCAAACGCCTGAGCAGCGTGCTGCCCGACTGGCTGCCGGGCCACTGCGCCAATGGCAGCAAATGGCCGACCCCCAACGCCTGCTGGCAGGCGCTGATGAACTTGCAAAGCCAGCGCCTGGACGGCTGTGTGCTGGTCAGTGGCGAGCCGCTGCTGTTGCAGTCGGGGCTCAACGCCGGCCTGTGGACGGTGGGGCTGGCGGCCTGCGATCAGGGCTCGGCGCAATGGCAGGCGCTGAGCCGGCAGGAACAGGAGTTGGCCCGCGGCAAGGCCACCCTGGCGCTGTTCGGCCTGGGCGTGCACTCGGTGATCGACCACCTCGAATCCCTCGATGCCTGCCTCGCGGATATCGCCCAGCGCCGGCACAAAGGCGAGAAACCCTGATACATCCCCGTTGATACGGGTCATGCAAAGCGCCGGCAGGTGGATTACGCTAGAGGACAGGCGCGAACCTTTGCCGCTTCGCTGAGGTCCATGCCTTGCCAAGTCATTGATGGAGTAAGAACAATGCCTGCCCGCGAACTGCAAGAGCGCCTGAATAGCCTGCGCGAGCAACTGGATCGCAATGTGCCGCTTTCGGAAGAGGAGCTGGCCAGCCTGCATGAAGAAGCCAGGCAGATCGAGGCCCAGCTGAAGCTTGAGGAAGCCACCCCGGACAACAACCTCGTCGACGGCGTGAACCTCGCCATCGAACGCTTCGAGGCCGAACATCCCGACCTTACCGCCACCCTGCGCAGCATTGCCAACTCGCTGCACAGCATGGGGATCTGAACCCAACGGGGCTGCGTTGCAGTCCATCGCCGGCAAGCCGGCTCCCACAGGGATTGCGCCAATCTGCTCTCTGTGGGAGCCGGCTTGCCGGTGATGGGCCGCTTCGCGGCCCCGTTACATTATTGCCGTACCAACCGCAGGTTCTGCGGGTTGATCACCCCGGTGCTGCGGTACGGGTTGATATCCAGCCCACCCCGGCGCACATACCGTGCATACACCGTCAGGTGCTCAGGCTTGAGCAGGTTCTTCAGGTCCAGGTAGATCCGCTCCACGCACTGTTCGTGGAAGTCGGCATGCTGGCGGAAGGTGATCAGGTAGGTCAGCAGGCTGGCATGGTCCAGCGCCCGCCCCTTGTATTCCACCACCACGCTGCCCCAGTCCGGCTGGCCGGTAACCGGGCAGTTGGATTTGAGCAGGTGGCTGTGCACGGTCTCTTCCACCACGCGATCCGCCGCGCAGCGCAGCAATTCAGGCTGCGGCTGCTCGTAATTGCTGATGCTCACATCCAGCGCATCGATACACTGGCCCGGCAAGGCAGTCACACCTTGGCCTTCGACCTCGGCCAGGGTACTGACCTTGACCGCGACCGGCTTGCCCGCGGCGGCGGACAGGTCTTTCACCAGGCAGGCCTGCAACTCGGCCACCGAGGCGAACACGGTCTGGTTCAACGAGTTGAGGTACAGCTTGAAGGACTTGGACTCGATGATGTTCGGCGAGTCGCAAGGGATGGCGAACTCGCCGATGGCCACCACCGGCTTGCCTGAAGGCAGCAGCCAGGACAGCTCGAAGCAGTTCCAGAAATCCACGCCCTGCCACGGCAGCGCGTCGCCACTGACACCCAGCTCGGCCCACTTGGCCAGGCGCGGGATGGGGAACAGCAGCGAGGGGGTGTAGGTGGCGACGTATTCGCTGGACTTGCCCAGCGGGGAGTGTTCGGCGGCGGGATGCATGGAAACTGACCTGAAGGTTCGAAATTGCCCCTAGTCTACCGGTTTTGCACCCCGCCTTGGAGCCGATGTCACTCGATGGTCAACGGCCCGACCATGCCGGCCTGGTAATGGCCCGGCACGTTGCAGGCGAACTCGATGGGCGCCGATTTGCGGAAGGTCCAGGTCAGCTCCGCGCGCTGGCCAGGCTGCACCAGCACGGTGTTGCCGGTGTCGTGGCCATGGCCGCCGCCCATCATCTGGCTGTGGTCCATCTGCCCATGCTCCATGCCTTCGTGATTCATGCCAGCGGTAAAGATCTTGCCTTGCATGGCGATCATTTCCTTTTGATGCTCGGCGTGCATGGCCTTGTCGCCCAGGTTGAACTCGTGGGGCAGCTTGCCTTCGTTGACCAGCACGAAACGTACGGTTTCGCCGGCCTTGACCTTGATGCTCTTGGGTTCGAAGGCGATGTCCTTGAGCACCACCTCGACAGTGCGGGTGGCCTTGGCTGCCGGCGCCGGCTCGCCAAAGGCGAAGGGTTTGGCTTCGCCAGCGAAGGTGGGCAGGCTGGTCAGGGCAAGCGCGGCGGTGAGGAACAGGTGTTTCATGGGTGACTCCAGATCAATGCAGCGAAGATGGCGCCATTCTCGAAAAGGCTGGCTGGCAGCTGGCTGACGGGAAGATTACAACTTTGTCAGCTTGGGCAGGCCGCCAGATCGTCACGTATCATTTCGGCATCACGTTGGCCCGAACCGTTGGTAAACACATGAAACTGCTGATCGTCGAAGACCAGGCCAAGACCGGCCAGTACCTCAGCCAGGGCCTGAGCGAGGCCGGCTTCGCCACCGAACTGGCCAGCGACGGCGACACCGGCCAGCACCTGGCCCTGAGCGGCGACCACGACCTGCTGATCCTCGACGTGATGCTGCCGGGGCGCAACGGCTGGCAGATCCTCCAGGCGGTGCGCCAGGCCGGGCTGGACACCCCGGTGCTGTTCCTCACCGCCCGTGACGCCGTCGAGGACCGCGTGCACGGCCTGGAGCTGGGCGCCGACGACTACCTGGTCAAACCCTTCGCCTTCTCCGAACTGCTGGCCCGCGTGCGCAGCCTGCTGCGCCGTGGCGCCAGTGCCAGCCAGGATACCTGCCTGGCCCTGGCCGACCTGCGCCTGGACCTGATCCGCCGCCGCGCCGAGCGCGCCGGCCAACGCATCGACCTGACCGCCAAGGAGTTCGCCCTGCTCGAACTGCTGCTGCGCCGCCAGGGCGAGGTGCTGCCCAAGTCGCTGATCGCCTCGCAGGTTTGGGACATGAATTTCGACAGCGACACCAACGTCATCGAGGTGGCCATCCGCCGCCTGCGCCTGAAGATCGACGACAGCCATGCCACCAAGCTGATCCACACCGTGCGCGGCATGGGCTACGTGCTCGAAGAGCGCCACGACTGATGCGCCGCCTGTCCCTGGGCAGCCGCCTGGCGCTGCTGTTCGCCGCCTGCACCGCCGCCGTGTCGCTGGGCGCCGGCCTGCTGTTCAGCCGCGCCAGCGAGCAGCATTTCGTCGAGCTCGACCAGCAATTGCTCAGCGGCCGGCTTTCGCTGATGAGCAGCCTGCTCGCCGGCGTCGCTACCCAGGAGCAACTGGCCATGCGCCTGCCGGCGCTGCTCAACGAGCTGAGTCACCAGTCCGACCTGGCTTTGCGTGTGCGCGGCGCCGACGGCTCGCTCTGGTTCGCCAGCCGCGGCGAGCTGCCGCAAGCCCCCGCCCCCACCGGCCTGGCCACCCTGCACAGCCACGGGGTCGATTACCGCAGCCTCAGCGCGCCACTGATCGACGGCCAGCCCGCTGTGCCACAACTGACCCTGTTCCTCGACATCACCCACCACCAGCACTTTCTGCAAGGCATGCAGCGGCTGATCTGGTTCACCGTCGGCCTGTCGGCGCTGGCCACCGCGCTGCTCGGCGCCTGGGCCGTACGCCGTGGCCTGAAACCGCTGCGGCAGATGGGCAAGGTGGCCGCCAGCGTCACCGCCGGCTCGCTGACCACGCGCTTGCCGGCCGCCGAGATGCCCGAGGAACTGGCCGAGCTGGCCGGCACCGTCAACGCCATGCTGCAGCGCCTGGACGATGCCTTCCAGCGCCTGTCGGCGTTCTCCGCCGACATCGCCCACGAGCTGCGCACGCCGCTGTCCAACCTGCTGACCCACACCCAGGTCACCCTCACCCGTCCGCGCAGCCTGGAGGAGTATCGCGAGGCCCTGCACGGCAACCTCGAGGAGCTGCAATGGATGGCCCAGCTGGTCAACGACATGCTCTACCTGGCCAAGGCCGACCACGGCCTGCTGATGCCCAGCCGCCAGCCGCTGGACCTGGCGACGGAGGTCGATGCGCTGCTGGAGTACTACGCGCCGCTGGCCGAGGACGCCGAGGTGCGCTTGCTGCGTGAGGGTCAGGCCCACACCGAAGGCGACCGGCACATGTTGCGCCGGGCGCTCTCCAACTTGCTGGACAACGCCCTGCGCTTCACCTCTGCCGGAGGGAAGATTCGAGTAAGCCTGGAGCCTGGGCTGCGCATCGTGGTGGCCAACACCGGGCCGGCGATTGCGCCGCAACTGCTTGAGCGATTGTTCGACCGCTTCTACCGGGCGGATCCGGCGCGCCAGGAAGGCAGCAGCGAGCATGCGGGGTTGGGACTGGCGATCACCCGCTCGATCGTGCAGGCACACGGTGGGAAAATTCGGGCGGAGTGTGAAGATGGATGGACGCGGTTCGTGATCGAGTTGCCCGCGTAGGGGCGCAAAGCGCCCCCCGGTGTTGCAATGTCTTACTCGTAACGCAACGCCATCGCCGGCTCGATCTGCGAGGCGCGGTAGGCCGGGTAGATCGTCGCCAGGAAGCTCATCACCAACCCCGCCACGCAGATGATCGCCACATCGCCCCATTGCAGCTCCGACGGCAGGCTGCTGATGAAGTAGATGTCGGAGGTGAAGATATGCTGTCCGCTGACTCGCTCGAGCCAACCGACCACCGCGCTGACGTTCAGCGCCAGGATCACCCCCAGCACTCCGCCAAGCAAGGTGCCGACGATACCGATCAAGCTGCCCTGGACCATGAAGGTGCCCATGATCTGCGCCGGCGTGGCGCCGATGGTACGCAGGATGGCGATGTCCGCGCCCTTGTCGTTCACCACCATCACCAGGGTGGCGATGATGTTGAACGCGGCCACGGCGATGATCATCATCAGCAGCAGGCCGATCATGGTCTTTTCCATCTTCATCGCGCTGAACAGGCTGCCCTGGGTGTGCGACCAGTCATCGGCGCGGTAGCCTTCGCCCAGGTCTGCGGCGATGGCCTTGGACACTTGCGGCGCGGCATACAGGTCATGCAGTTTCAGGCGCACGCCCTGCACCTGCCCCGGTGCCCAGCGCTGCATCTCGCCGGCATCGGCGACGTGGATGTAGGCCTGCGAGCCATCCAGCTCGGCACCTACCTTGAAGATGCCGACCACGGTCAGGCGCTGCATGCGCGGGGTGATGCCGCCCGGCTCCTTGCTGATCTCCGGGACGATCAGGGTCAGCTTGTCGCCGGTGTTCAGGCGAAAACGCCGCGCGGTCAATTCACCGATGACCACGCCATACTCGCCCGGCACCAGGTCCTGCAGGCTGCCCTGGACGATGTGCTGGGTGACGATTGAGACCTTGCCCTCCTCGGCCGGCTCGATGCCAGCGACCTGGATCGGCTGCATCGCCCCCTTGTACGAGAGCATGCCCTCCATTTCGGTGATCGGCGCGGCGGCCATCACCGCCGGGTTGCCTTCGGCAGCGGCGGCGACCTTGCGCCAGTCATCCAGAGGTTGCGCGCCGAGGATGGCGGCATGAGGCACCAGGCCAAGCACCCGCGAACTCATTTCGCGCTGGAAGCCGTTCATTACCGACAACACCGTGATCATGGCCAGCACGCCGAGCGACAGGCCGATCATCGAGGTCATCGAGATGAACGAGATGAAGTGATTGCGGCGCTTGGCACGGGTGTAGCGGGCACCGATGAACAAGGACAAGGGTCTGAACATGAACGGGAACACCCAAGTAGAAAAAGAACCGGGGCCGCCTCACGGGGCCCCGCGCAAGCGACTCAGATCGCCACCAGGTGCCCGTCTTCCAGGCTCAGCACACGGTCCATCTGGCGCGCCAGGTTGAGGTCGTGGGTCACCACCAGGAAGGCGGTCTGCGAGTGGGTAGACAACTCGCGCATCAGCTCCTGGATGCCCTGGGCGGTATGGTGGTCGAGGTTGCCGGTGGGCTCGTCGAGCATCACCAGGCCCGGGCGGTTGACCAGGGCGCGGGCAATCGCCACGCGCTGGCGCTCACCACCGGACAGCTCGGCCGGCTTGTGATTGAGGCGGTGGCCCAGGCCGACGCGCTTGAGCAGCGTCTCGGCGCGCTCGCGGGCCTCGCTGATCGGGGTCTTGCCGATCAGCAGCGGCATGCAGGCGTTCTCCAGGGCGGTGAACTCTGCCAGCAGGTGGTGGAACTGGTAGACGAAGCCCAGCGCGCGATTGCGCAGCAGGCCGCGGGCCCGCTCGCCCAGTGCCGACAGCTCTTCGCCGGCCAGCCACACACTGCCCTGCGTCGGCGTGTCGAGGCCGCCCAACAGGTTGAGCAGGGTACTCTTGCCCGAACCCGAGCTGCCGACGATGGCCACCCGCTCGCCTGGGTGCAGCTCGAGGTTCAACCCCGACAACACCTGCACCGACTCCGGGCCTTCCTCGTAGCTCTTGCCCAGGTTGCGGCAGCTCAACACGGCTTTATCACTCATGCGCGACTCACTCATAACGTAGCGCCTCTGCAGGCTGGGTGCGCGAGGCGCGCCAGGCCGGGTACAGGGTGGCGAAGAAACTCAGGACCAGCGCCGCACCGCAGACCATGTACACGTCCTGGGCCTGGATCTGCGACGGCAGGTAATCGATGAAGTACACGTCGGCATTGAGGAACTTGTGCCCGATCAGGGCTTCGATGCCGGCGATGGCCGCGCTCACGTTGAGCGCGCCGAGGATGCCCAGCACCGCGCCGATCAGCGTGCCGACCACGCCGATCACCGTGCCCTGGACCATGAAGATGGCCATGATCTGCCCGGGTGTGGCGCCCAGGGTGCGCAGGATGGCGATGTCGCCGCGCTTGTCGTTGACCACCATCACCAGAGTGGAAATGATGTTGAACGCCGCCACCGCGACGATCAGCAACAGCAGCAGGCCGATCATGGATTTCTCCATGCGGATCGCCTGGTACAGGTTGCCGTGGGTGCGGGTCCAGTCCCGCGGGTAGTACTCCTGCTCGCCCAGCTGCTGGGCGATGGCCCAGGTGGCACGCGGCGCCTGGAACAGGTCGTCGAACTTCAGACGCACGCCCTGGACCTGGTCGGCCTTCCAGCGATGCAGGCGCGACAGGTCGGCGATGTTGGTCAGGCCCAGGTAGCCGTCGATCTCGCCGGCGCCGACATGGAAGGTGCCGACCACGGTGAAGCGCTTCATGCGCGGGAACATGCCCGCCGGGGTCACGCTGACCTCGGGGGCGACGAAGGTCAGCTTGTCGCCGATGGTCACGCCCAGCTTCTGCGCGGCCTTGTCGCCGATCATGATGCCCCACTCGCCCGGCGCCAGCTTGTCGAGGCTGCCGTCGAGGACGAACTTGTCGATGATCGACACCTCGCGCTCGCGGGCCGGGTCGATGCCGTTGAGCAGCACCTTCTGCACCTTGCCCTCATGGGTCAGCAGGCCCTGCATCTGGGTGAAGGGCGCGACCGCCAGCACCTGCGGATTCTGCTTTACTTTAGAGGCGAGGGCCTGCCAGTCGTCGATCGGCTGGCCGGTCTCCAGCGTGGCGTGGGGGATCATCCCCAGCACGCGGGTACGCATCTCGTGGTCGAACCCGTTCATCACCGACAGCACCACGATCATCACCACCACGCCCAGGGCGAGGCCGATCATCGAGGTGAGCGAAATGAACGAGACGAAGTGATTGCGGCGCTTGGCACGGGTGTAGCGCGTACCAATGAATACGAATAGAGGTCTGAACATGTCGGGGCTTGTTCGGATGAAAGGGAACGTCCTTGTGGCGAGGCGCCTACGGCGGCTTTACACTCGGACCACCGCCGTAACCTTGGGTTCGCCATGACGACATTAGACGAAGAAGATCGCCGCGAATACTACCGCATCGAAGATCGGATCGCACTTCAAATCAGCCCCCTCAGCGCGGCCGAAGCCCTTGAGACAGAACTGTTGCAGGATGATTCTGAGCTGTTCAACCTGCTCAGCGAACTGCACCTGTCGGACTTCGAGTCGCAACACCTGCTGCGCCAGTTGAGCGAGAAGGACCGCACCCTGGCCGCCTTCCTGCGCGCCCAGAACAAACGCCTGGACCTGCTCAGCGCCGTGGTCGCGCAAACCCTGATCGGCGAAATCGGCCAGCCGACGCCGGTGATCATTTCCGAAGGCGGCATCGAGTTCGCCCAGGCGCAGAAGATCGCGCCCGGCACCCGGGTCAAGGTGAAGATGGTGCTGATGCCCCGAGCCCATGGCCTGCTGCTGCGCGGCCGCGTCACCCATTGCGACCCGCGCCCGGACGGCGACTTCGAGGTCGGCACCGAATTCATCGACATGACCGACGCCCAGCGCCAGCTCCTGGCCCGCTACATCCTGCAGCGCCAGCAACAGCAACGGCGCCAGGCGCTGGAGCAGAACGAGCCGGACGCATAAGCCCTTTTTCCCTGATTTGAAGGAACGAACGTGACCCTGATCTATGGCCACCGCGGCGCCAAGGGCGAAGCACCCGAGAACACCCTGCAGAGTTTCCGCCAGTGCCTGTCCCATGGCGTGGACCGCTGCGAACTCGACCTGCACCTGTCGGCCGACAACGAGCTGATGGTGATCCACGACCCGACCCTCAAGCGCACCACCGGCCGGCGCGGCAAGGTGGTCGAGCACACCGCCGCCGAGCTGGTGACCTACGATGCCCGCAAAGGCGGGCCGGGCCATGTGCAGCCCTGCCCCATCCCACGGCTCGAGGAACTGTTCGCGAAGTGCCCGTTCGAGCATTGGCAGCTGGAGGTCAAGAGCGCCTCGCGCACCCGCGCCGCCAGCACGGTGCTGGCGATCCGCGAGCTGGCCCTGCAGCACGGCCTGCTGGACAAGGTGACCATCACCTCGAGCTCACGGGAAGTGCTCGGCGCCGCCCAGGAGCTAGTGCCGGACGTGAAGCGCGGGCTGGTCGCCGAGTATGCCTGGCTCGACCCGTTGAAGGTCGCGCAGAACTACGGCTGCGAGATGCTGGCGTTGAACTGGACGCTGTGCACCCCCGAGCGCCTGATCAAGGCGCAGCGCCAGGGTTTGCACGTGTCGGTGTGGACGGTCAACGAACCGGCACTGATGCGCCGGCTCGCTGACTTTGGCGTGGACAGCCTGATTACAGACTTTCCCGGTTTGGCCAGGACCACCCTCGGGTAGGGCTGAAATCGGTCTCCCCGACCGGCTCAGGCCACCGGTCGGAGCCGCTCAAAAAAGCCGGTTCAGACCATCATAGGCGGCTACCCGATAGGCCTCGGCCATGGTCGGGTAGTTGAACGTGGTGTTGACGAAGTACTTCAGGTTGTTCTGTTCGCCCGGCTGGTTCATCACCGCCTGGCCGATGTGGACGATCTCCGAGGCCTGGTAGCCGAAGCAGTGCACGCCCAGGACCTCCAGGGTCTCGCGGTGGAACAGGATCTTCAGCATGCCTTGCGGCTCGCCGGCGATCTGCGCGCGGGCCATGCTCTTGAAGAAGGCCTTGCCCACTTCGTAGGGCACCTTGGCCTGGGTCAGTTCCTGCTCGTTCTTGCCGATCGAGCTGATCTCCGGAATGGTGTAGATGCCGGTCGGCACGTCGTTGACGAAGCGCCAGCTGCCGTTGTCGACGATGCTGCCGGCCGCCGAGCGACCCTGGTCGTGGGCGGCGCTGGCCAGGCTCGGCCAGCCGATCACGTCACCGGCACCGTAGATGTTCGGCACGCTGGTGCGGTAGGTCTCGTCGACCTCGATCTGGCCACGGCTGTTGACCTTGATACCGATGTTCTCCAGGCCCAGCTTGTCGGTGTTGCCGGTACGCCCGTTGCACCACAGCAAGGCGTCGGCCTTGATCTTCTTGCCCGACTTCAGGTGCAGGATCACCCCGTTGTCCAGGCCTTCGACACGGTCGTACTCCTCGTTGTGGCGCACGGTGATGTTGTTGTTGCTGAAGTGGTAGCTCAGCGCCTGGGAAATCTCCGAATCCAGGAAGCTCAGCAACTGGCCGCGGTTGTCGACCAGTTCCACCAGCACACCCAGGCCGCTGAAGATCGAGGCGTATTCGCAACCGATCACCCCGGCGCCGTAGACGATCAGCTTGCGCGGGGTATGGCTGAGGCTGAGGATGGTATCGCTGTCATAGACACGCGGGTGGTGGAAGTCGATGTCGGCCGGACGGTACGGGCGCGAGCCGGTGGCGATGATGATGTGCTTGGCGTTGAGCTTCTCGACCACGCCGTTGGGGCAGACCACTTCGACGGTCTGCTCGTCGGCGAAGCTGCCGGTGCCGACGAACACATCGACGCGGTTACGCGCGTAGTAGCCGGTGCGCGAGGCGACCTGCTTGCTGATGACTTTCTCGGCGCTCTTGAGCACGTCGGGGAAGGAGAACCAGCGCGGCTCGCCGATGGCGCGGAACATCGGGTTGGTGTTGAACTGCATGATCTGCCGCACGGAGTGACGCAGTGCCTTGGACGGGATGGTGCCCAGGTGGGTGCAGTTGCCACCGACCTGGCGACGGCTGTCGACCATGGCCACCTTGCGCCCTGCTTTGGCGGCGTTCATTGCCGCGCCCTCACCGGCCGGGCCGGAACCCAGCACCACTACGTCGTAGTTGTAGACAGCCATGCGTACTCCTTCAGAACTGGCCCGCCGGCCGGATGGCCGCGGGGCGCGATCATGTCGCCGGGGCGCCATGAGAAAATTCGGGTGCAGTCTAATCAAGCGTGATCGCCGCGCACATTAACCCTTGGTCGCGTCGTAGGCCATTATTGCCTGCACTACATGTCGTTTCACCGTTTCCCTGGCTTCGATCATCCGTGGCTTGCCTTTCACTCGCCTTTCACCCGCCGCTCGAAGGCCGGCGTGGAACGGGAGACGAAACCACCCTCGACCCGGGTCACCAGCACCGCGGCGATACCGTGGGCGATGGCGAAATCCCAGCCTTGCTGCGGCCCGAGGATCAACAGCAGGGTCGAGTAGCCGTCGGCCAGCAGCGCCGAGGCGTCGAGCACCGTCACCGCCGCCAGGTCGTGGGCGACCGGGCGCCCGAGGCGGGCATCGAAGGTGTGCGAATAGCGCCGGCCATTGTCCTCGAAATAATGCCGATAGTCACCCGAGGTCGATACGGCCAGGTCCTGCACGTCGATGACCTGGCGGGCGATCTGGCGATCCTCGCGCGGCAGCTCCAGCGCCACCCGCCAGGCACTGCCGTCGGGCTTGCGGCCCACGGCCTTGAGTTCACCGGTGGCCTCGGCGAGGAAGTCGTCGATACCCATGGCGCGCAGGCGCTGGGCGATCAGGTCGACGGCGTGGCCGGCGGCGATGCTGTTGAAATCCAGTTCGATGGCGGCGTCCTTGCACAGGGCCTCGCCCTCGAGGCGCAGGTGGCGGTAACCCACACGCAGGCGCGCCCTGGCCAGCGCCTGCGGCTCCGGCACTTGCATTTCGCGGGCCTGCGGGCCGAAGCCCCAAAGGTCGAGTAGCGGTTCGACGGTAAGGTCAAAGGCACCCTGGCTCTGTTCGGCCAGGTGCTGGCCGAAAGTAACCAGCTCCAGCATGTCGGCATCGATGGGCTGGCACTGGTTGGCCGGCAACTGGTTGAAACGGCTGACGGTGGAGTCGCCGCGGTAGGTGGAGTAATGCGCGTCGATGGCCTGCAGGATGCCTTCGACCGCCGCCTGCACCTGCTCCGGCGCCGGGCCGCCTGGCTGGCGAACGTACTGGATGCTGTAGCTGCTGCCCATGGTCGGGCCGCCAAAGCGCTCGAGGGTCGGGGTTGGCTCGCAGGCTGAAAGCAGCGAAAGGATGGACAACAGTAGTATCGCGCGCAAACGAGAGCTCTCAGGAGACTGCACTGGCCTCATCGCCGGCAAGCCGGCTCCCACAAAAGGCTCGGCGCCAGCGCCTCTGTGGGAGCCGGCTTGCCGGCGATGAGGCCGGTACAGGCACAGCAGTTATCAGGCAAAAAAAACGGGAACCCGAAGGTTCCCGTTTTCTCAACGCATTACAAGCGGATCAGCGTGGAAACGCTGGCGGGTTCACACCGGCCATGTCTTCCATCACGCGCACCACCTGGCAGCTGTAACCGAATTCGTTGTCGTACCAGACGTACAGGACAACACGGTTGTCATTGCAGATGGTCGCCTCGGCGTCGACCACACCAGCGTGGCGCGAGCCGACGAAGTCGGTCGATACCACTTCCTGGGAGCTGACGTAGTCGATCTGCTTGTGCAGCTCGGAGTGCATGGCGGTCTGGCGCAGGTACTCGTTCAGCTCTTCGCGGTTGGTGGCCTTCTCGAGGTTCAGGTTGAGAATGGCCATCGACACGTTCGGCGTCGGAACACGGATCGCGTTACCGGTCAGCTTGCCCTTGAGCACTGGCAGCGCCTTGGCGGCGGCAGTGGCGGCACCGGTCTCGGTGATGACCATGTTCAGCGGCGCGGCGCGGCCACGGCGGCTGCCCTTGTGGAAGTTGTCGATCAGGTTCTGGTCGTTGGTGAACGAGTGAACGGTTTCGACGTGGCCGTTGACGATGCCGTACTGGTCGTTGATGGCCTTGAGCACCGGCACGATGGCGTTGGTGGTGCAGGACGCCGCCGAGATGATCTTGTCGTCGGCGCTGATGTCGCCGTGGTTGATGCCGTGCACGATGTTCTTCAGCGCGCCCTTGCCAGGTGCGGTGAGGATCACGCGGGCGGCGCCCGGGCAGGCCAGGTGCTGGCCGAGGCCGTCGGCGTCACGCCAGACACCGGTGTTGTCGACGATCAGCGCATCGTTGATGCCGTACTGGGTGTAGTCGACTTCGCTCGGGCTCTTGGCGTAGATCACCTGGATCAGGTTGCCGTTGGCGGTGATGGTGTTGTTGGCTTCATCGATGACGATGGTGCCGTCGAACGGACCGTGCACCGAGTCGCGACGCAGCAGGCTGGCGCGCTTGACCAGGTCGTTCTCGGCGCCCTTGCGCACGACGATGGCGCGCAGGCGCAGGCCGTCGCCGCCACCGGTCTTCTCGATCAGGATGCGCGCCAGCAGGCGGCCGATGCGGCCGAAGCCGTACAGCACGACGTCGGTGCCCTTGCGTGCGGAAGCGTTCTGCTGACCCACGACGTCGGCCAGTTCGTCACGGACGAACTGCTCGGCGCTGCGGCCATTGCCTTCAACCTTGAACTTGTTGGCCAGCTTGCCCAGGTCCACCGAGGCGGCGCCCAGCTTCAGCTCGCTCATGGCCTTGAGCAGGGGGAATGTCTCGTGGACGGACAGCTCGGTCTCGTCGGTCTGACGGTGACGGGCAAAGCGGTGGGCTTTGAGGATCGAGATAACCGAACGGTTGATCAGGCTGCGGCCATAGATCGAGCTCACCACGTTGTTGTTGCGGTAGAGCTGACCGATAAGCGGGATCATCGCTTCAGCCAGGGCTTCACGATCGATCCACTCACCAAGACACTGGTCGGGCTTCTGAGTCACGGTAACCTTCCACATGTAGGGGAACAAAAAAGGGGCTACATTATGACGCCCCGCGGCGTATCGGGCAATGAGCGCCTGTCGCCGGCGCCAACCCCCGTCGCCAAGCCCTTTCGAACCTGACAGCGCGCCTCGTCACCGGTACAATCGACCTCTTTGCCGCAACGCTTGGAGTCCGATCTCCCGTGTCAGTTCTGCGCCTACCGCAAATGTCGGCCACGGCCGGCAAACAAACCTGGGGCAACCTGCCCGGCGCGGCCTTGAGCCTGGCCGTCGCCGAGGCTGCCAGTACCGCCGGTCGCTTCACCTTGCTGCTGACCGCCGACAGCCAGGCGGCCGACCGCCTGGAGCAGGAGCTGCGCTTCTTCGCGCCGGATCTGCCGGTACTGCCTTTCCCCGACTGGGAAACCCTGCCCTACGACCTGTTCTCGCCGCACCAGGACATCATCTCCCAGCGTATCGCCAGCCTCTACCGGCTGCCGGAGCTGGACCACGGCATCCTCGTCGTGCCGATCACCACCGCCCTGCACCGCCTGGCCCCCACGCGCTTCCTGCTGGGCAGCAGCCTGGTGCTGGACGTGGGCCAGAAGATCGACGTCGAGCAGATGCGCGCGCGCCTGGAAGCCAGCGGCTACCGCTGCGTCGACACGGTCTACGAGCACGGCGAGTTCGCCGTGCGCGGCGCGCTGATCGACCTGTTCCCCATGGGCAGCAAGCAGCCGTACCGCATCGACCTGTTCGACGACGAGATCGAGACCCTGCGCACCTTCGACCCGGAGAGCCAGCGCTCGATCGACAAGGTCGACTCGATCCGCCTGCTGCCGGCGCGCGAGTTCCCCATGCAGAAGGACGAGGTGACGCGCTTCAAGGCGCGCTTCCGTGAACGCTTCGACGTCGACTTCCGCCGCAGCGCGATCTTCCAGGACCTCACCAGCGGCATCATCCCCGCCGGCATCGAGTACTACCTGCCGCTGTTCTTCGAAGAAACCGCCACCCTGTTCGACTACCTGCCGGCCGACACCCAGGTGTTCTCGCTACCGGGCGTGGAACAGGCCGCCGAACACTTCTGGAACGATGTGCGCGGGCGCTATGAAGAGCGCCGCGGCGACATGACCCGGCCACTGCTGCCGCCGGCGGAACTGTTCCTGCCGGTGGAGGATTGCTTCGCCCGCCTCAAGCAATGGCCACGGGTGGTGGTCAGCGCCGAGGACCTCGACGCCGGCGCGGGGCGCGAGCGCTTCCCCGCCCGCGCACTGCCCAACCTGGCCATCGAGGCCAAGGCCCACCAGCCGCTGGCGGAGCTGGCCAACTTCCTCGACCAGTTCAGCGGCCGCGTGCTGTTCACCGCCGAGTCCGCGGGCCGGCGCGAAGTGCTGCTGGAGCTGCTCGAACGCCTCAAGCTGCGCCCGCAGACCGTCGACGGCTGGGCCGACTTCGTCACTGGCGGCGAGCGCCTGGCGATCACCATCGCCCCCCTGGACGACGGCCTGTTGCTGGACGACCCGGCCATTGCCCTGGTAGCGGAAAGCCCGCTGTTCGGCCAGCGCGTGATGCAGCGCAGGCGCCGCGAGAAACGCGGCGAGGCGGCCAACGACGCGGTGATCAAGAACCTCACCGAGCTGCGCGAAGGCGCGCCGGTGGTGCACATCGACCATGGCGTGGGCCGCTACCTGGGCCTGGCCACCCTGGAAATCGACGGCCAGGCCGCCGAGTTCCTCACCCTCGAATACGCCGAGGGCGCCAAGCTCTACGTGCCGGTGGCCAACCTGCACCTGATCGCCCGCTACACCGGCAGCGACGACGCCCTGGCCCCACTGCACCGGCTGGGCTCCGAGGCCTGGCAGAAAGCCAAGCGCAAGGCCGCCGAGCAGGTGCGCGACGTCGCCGCCGAGCTGCTCGACATCTATGCCCGCCGCGCCGCGCGCAAAGGCTATGCCTTCGCCGACCCGGCCGCCGACTACGCCACCTTCAGCGCCGGCTTCCCGTTCGAGGAAACCCCCGACCAGCAGACCGCCATCGAGGCCGTGCGTGCCGACATGCTCGCCGGCCAGCCCATGGACCGCCTGGTGTGCGGCGACGTTGGCTTCGGCAAGACCGAGGTGGCCATGCGCGCCGCCTTCATCGCCGTGCACAGCGGCCGCCAGGTGGCGGTGCTGGTGCCCACCACCCTGCTCGCCCAGCAGCACTACAATAGCTTCCGCGACCGCTTCGCCGACTGGCCGGTGAAGGTCGAGGTGATGAGCCGCTTCAAGTCGGCCAAGGAAGTCGCCAGCGCCGCGGCGGAGCTGGCCGAAGGCAAGATCGACATTCTCATCGGCACCCACAAGCTGCTGCAGGACGATGTGCGCTTCAAGGACCTGGGCCTGGCCATCATCGACGAAGAGCACCGCTTCGGCGTGCGCCAAAAGGAACAGCTCAAGGCGCTGCGCAGCGAGGTGGACATCCTCACCCTGACCGCAACGCCGATTCCGCGCACGCTTAACATGGCGGTGTCGGGCATGCGCGACCTGTCGATCATCGCCACGCCCCCGGCGCGACGCCTGTCGGTGCGCACCTTCGTCATGGAGCAGAACAAGAGCACGGTGAAGGAAGCGCTGCTGCGCGAACTGCTGCGCGGCGGCCAGGTGTACTACCTGCACAACGATGTGAAGAGCATCGAGAAATGCGCCGCCGAGCTGGCCGAGCTGGTGCCCGAGGCACGCATCGGCATCGGCCACGGGCAGATGCGCGAACGCGAGCTCGAGCAGGTGATGAGCGACTTCTATCACAAGCGTTTCAACGTGCTGATCGCCTCGACCATCATCGAGACCGGTATCGACGTGCCGAGCGCCAACACCATCGTCATCGAGCGCGCCGACAAGTTCGGCCTGGCGCAATTGCACCAGTTGCGTGGCCGGGTCGGGCGCAGCCACCACCAGGCCTATGCCTACCTGCTGACGCCACCGCGCCAGCAGATCAGCGCCGACGCCGAGAAACGCCTGGAGGCCATCGCCAACACCCAGGACCTCGGCGCGGGCTTCGTCCTGGCCACCAACGACCTGGAGATCCGCGGCGCCGGCGAACTGCTCGGCGAAGGCCAGAGCGGGCAGATCCAGGCGGTCGGCTTCACCCTGTACATGGAGATGCTCGAACGCGCGGTCAAGGCCATCCGCAAGGGCGCCCAGCCGAATCTCGAACAGCCGCTGGGTGGCGGCCCGGAGATCAACCTGCGCCTGCCGGCGCTGATCCCCGAGGACTACCTGCCCGACGTGCATGCGCGCCTGATCCTCTACAAGCGCATCGCCTCGGCGGCCGACGAAGAGGGCCTCAAGGACCTGCAGGTGGAGATGATCGACCGCTTCGGCCTGCTGCCGGAGCCGACCAAGAACCTGATGCGCCTGACCCTGCTCAAGCTGCAGGCGGAAAAGCTCGGCATCAAGAAAGTCGATGCCGGCCCCAACGGCGGCAAGCTCGAGTTCGAGGCCGAAACCCCGGTCGACCCGCTGACCCTGATCAAGCTGATCCAGGGCCAGCCCAAACGCTACAAGTTCGAAGGCGCGACCCAGTTCCGCTTCCTGGTGCCGATGGAACGCCCCGAAGAACGTTTCAACACCCTGGAAGCGCTGTTCGAGCGCCTCACCCCACAAAATCCATAAGGAAGCTTCATGCGTGCCATCCGTTGCCTGACCCTGCTGCTGGCCCTGCTCGCGCCAGCTGCCTTCGCCGCAGGCCCCTACCAGGTGGAAATGATCCTGGTGCGGCAGAACGCCGTGCCGGCGATCACCAGCCCGTTCGCCCCGGAAGACTGGAGCGCCGGCGCGCCGCGCCTGGAAAAAGGCGCCGAACGCCCGACCGGCCTGGGTGACGAAGTCACCCGCCTGCAGGCCACCGCCGACTACACCGTGCTGCTGCACAAGGCCTGGCAGCAGGATGGCGAAACCGTTGCCCTGAGTGCCGGTGACGAACAGTTCGGCCACTTCCCGATCGAGGGCAACCTGAGCATCCAGGAAAGCCGCTTCATCGCCGTGGACGCCAACCTCTGGGTCAACCAGCTCGACAGCAATGGCAGCGTGCTGCGCAGCGAGCAGTTCAAGCAGAGCAACAGCAACATGAAGGCCGGCCAGCTGACCTTCCTCGATGGCGGGCACCTGGCCGTGCTGCTCAAGGTCTCACCGGCCGGCATGCGCAAGATGCCGCTGCCCGATCCGGAAATGATGGAGCAGTGAAACCGTGAACGCCGATGTGCAGAAGCTGGCAGCCGAGAATCCGAGCTGGAAGCGCGATTTTTCCGCGGCCACCCTGCAACGTGGCGAGCGCTACGCCGAACAGGGCCTGGTGCAGATCCAGTCCCACGGCGATTCACGCATCGAGTCCACCTGCCGCGGCAGCGGCGGCAATGTCTACCGCCAGCGGATCATCATCACCGCGGGGCCATCCGGGCAATGCCACGTGCGCGGCAACTGCTCCTGCCCGGTCGGCGAAAACTGCAAGCACTGCGCCGCCGCGCTCTACACCCTGGCCAGCAGCTACGGGCGCGGCGCGGCCAGCGGCGAGCAACTGCCTCATCACCTGCAGCATTGGCTGCAAGGCCTGGAGCAGCCCACCCCCAGGCAAGACGGCGCTGAAGACCGGCGCGGGCGCATGGTCTGCTACCAACTCATGCTCAAGGACGACAAGAGCTGCGCCCTGCGCGTGCGCAAAGGCACCCGCGAAGAGCATGGCATTCGCTACAGCCGCATCCATTCGCTGTACGAACTGCTCTACGAGCCGCCGAAATACGTCAAGGAAGAAGACCTGCGCATCCTGCGCCAACTGTCGGCGCAGAACGCGCCCTTCGGCCAGGAGCGCGGTTTCGCGCTGAAGGGGCACGAGGGCGGCGAACTGCTGCAGCGGGCGCTGGACACCGGGCGTCTGATGTTCATCGAAGAATTTCCCTTGCTGGTTCAGGGCGCCCCGCGCCAGGCGCAATTCCGCTGGGTACGCCTGAACAGCGGTGACTATCGGGGCATGTGGTACAACGGCGAGGAACCGCTCAATTGCGTGCTGCCGCTGGTACCGCTGTTCTACTTCGATGTCGACAACCAAGAAGTCGGCACCGTCACCCACACCCTCGACCCGCACACCGCCCTGCAGCTGTCCCTTGCCCCCGATGTACCGGAACACCTTATCGTGCCCCTCAGCCACAAGCTCAACGCGCTCAACCATGGCCTGCCGACCCCCACCGCCGTGCAGGAAGAACAGCTCGACGGCATCGAGCCAACCCCGCACCTGACCCTCGGCAGCCTCGAATTCAGCGCCTACACGCCCAAGACCGGCCGCATGCAACGCCAGATGCAGCACCGCGCCGCGCTGGCGTTCGACTACGACGGCCTGCGCGCCAGCAGCAGCGACGACAAGTCACTCAGCCGCCTGGTGGGCACCACCAGCCAGCGCATCCAGCGCCAGCCACAGGTCGAGCAGGCCCTGCGCAAGGCCCTGCGCGACCACGGCTTCAAGGTGGCCACCCGCCAGAGCAAGGCCCTGCCCGACAGCGCCGGCGAAATGTACCAGCTGCCCGACGACGAAGCCTGGCTGCGCTTCGCCCGCGAGGGCCTGCCGCGCCTGCGCGAGGCGGGCTGGGTGATCGACGTGCACCGCGACTTCGCCTTCAACCTGCACGAGGTCGACGACTGGTATGCGACCATCGAGGAAGCGCCAGGCCACGAATGGTTCGACCTCGAACTGGGTATCGTGGTCGACGGCCAGCGCCACAGCCTGCTGCCGATTGTCCTGCAGTTGCTGCGCGCCAGCCCGGAACTGCTGCGGCCCAGCGAACTGGCGCGGCGCAATGATGACGAGCACCTGCTGATCGACCTCAACCGCGCCCGCCATGACGGCCCGGCGTTGCGGGTCGCCCTGCCCTACGGGCGCATCAAGGCGGTGATGGGCACCCTGGGCGAGCTGTACCTGCACGACGACGCCGTGGGCCCGAGCCTGCGTCTGAACCGCACCGATGCCGCGCGCCTCAACGACATCGACCACTTGCCGCTGCAATGGGAAGGTGGCAGCCATGTGCGCGACCTGGGCCGGCGCCTGCGCGACGCCCGTGACCTACAGGTGGCGCCGCCCGAAGGCCTGAACGCCACATTGCGCCCCTACCAGCAGCAAGGCCTGAACTGGCTGCAAGCCCTGCGCGAAATGGGCACCGGCGGCATCCTCGGCGACGACATGGGCCTGGGCAAGACCCTGCAGACCCTGGCCCACCTGCTGCTGGAGAAGGAAAGCGGGCGACTGGTACATCCGGCGCTGGCAGTGATGCCCACCAGCCTGGTGCCCAACTGGCTCGACGAAGCCCGGCGCTTCGCCCCCGGCCTGCGCGTGCTGGCCTTGCATGGCCCGGGCCGCAACAAGCACTTCGCCAACCTGGCCGACCATGACCTGGTGCTGACCACCTACGCCCTCGTCCCCCGCGACCTGGAGCCACTCAAGGCGCAGCCCTGGCACCTGCTGGTGCTGGACGAGGCGCAGAACATCAAGAGCAGCACCAGCAAGGCCGCCCAGGCCGTGCGCGAGCTGCAGGCCAACCAGCGCCTGTGCCTGACCGGCACGCCGATGGAGAACAACCTCGGCGAGCTATGGTCGATCTTCCACTTCCTGATGCCCGGCTGGCTGGGCGACAGCAAGCGCTTCACCCAGGACTACCGTACCCCGATCGAGCGTCACGGCGACGCCGAGCGCATGGCCCACCTGGCCAGCCGCATCCGCCCGTTCCTGCTGCGCCGCACCAAGGAACAGGTGGCCACCGAGCTGCCGGCCAAGACCGAGATGATCCACTGGGTCGAACTCAGCGACGCCCAACGCGACACCTACGAGGCGCTGCGGGTGGCAATGGACAAGAAGGTCCGCGACGAGATCGCCCGCAACGGCGCCGCGCGCAGCCAGATCGTCATCCTCGATGCACTGCTCAAGTTGCGCCAGGTGTGCTGCGACCTGCGCCTGGTCAAGGGCACCGAGGCCAAGGGTTCGTTCGCCGACAAGGGCAAGCTGGGCAGCCTGCTGGAGATGCTCGAGGAGTTGCTCAGCGAAGGGCGCAAGGTGCTGCTGTTCTCGCAGTTCACCTCGATGCTGGCACTGATCGAGTTCGAGCTGGAGAAGCGCGGCATCCGCTACAGCCTGCTGACCGGCGACACCCGCGACCGTCGCGCCCCCGTGCAGCAGTTCCAGAATGGCGACAGCGAGGTATTCCTGATCAGCCTCAAGGCCGGCGGCACGGGGCTTAACCTGACCGCCGCCGACACCGTGATCCACTACGACCCGTGGTGGAACCCGGCCAGTGAAAACCAGGCCACCGACCGCGCCTACCGCATCGGCCAGGACAAGCCGGTGTTCGTGTTCAAGCTGATCACCCGGGGAACGGTGGAAGAGAAGATCCAGCAATTGCAGCAAGAGAAGGCGGCACTGGCAGCCGGGCTGCTCGATGGCGGGCAGGCCGGGCAATGGCGGTTGGGGGATGAAGAGATCGAGGCGCTGTTCGCGCCGCTGCCGGGCAAACGAAGCAAGTAAAAGCCCGCTGCCACGAACCCTCAGGGGGCGTGGCAGCGGGCTTGCCCGGGACGAGGCCAGCGAGGTCAGTCGACCAGCTGAGCTTCCTTCAACGCCCCCAGCGCCTCCAGCCAACGCGGCTGCTGGCGGTAATCGGTACGCGCAAAGCCCTGCCCGCGCATCCGTGCAATCCGCGGCGACGGCTTGACCTTCATGCGCTGCGCCGCGCTCAGCGCCAGCTCGGCCGAAGCCCGGTCATTGCACACCAGGCCCATGTCGCAGCCCGCGCTCAATGCGGCCTCGATGCGGCTGGCGGCATCGCCCACCACGTGGGCGCCAGCCATGGACAGGTCGTCGCTGAAGATCACCCCGTCGAAGCCCAGCTCGCCGCGCAGGATCTCCTGCAGCCAGCGCCGGGAGAAGCCGGCCGGCTGGTTGTCGACCTGCGGGTAGATCACGTGGGCCGGCATCACCGCCGCCAACTGGCCGCTCAGGCGAGTGAACGGCACCAGGTCGGCCGCGCGCAGCTGTTCCAGGCTGCGCTCATCGACCGGGATCGCCACATGGGAATCGGCCTCGGCCCAGCCGTGACCGGGGAAGTGCTTGCCACAGGCGGCCATGCCCGCGGCATTCATGCCACGGATGAAGGCGCCGGCCAGTTCGGTAGCCCGCTGCGGATTGCCTTCGAAGGCGCGGCTGCCGACCACCGCACTGCGCTGATGGTCGAGGTCCAGCACCGGAGCAAAGCTCAGGTCCAGGCCTACCGCCAGCACCTCGGTGGCCATCAGCCAGCCGCACTGCTCGGCCAGGTATTCGGCATTGGCGTTGTCGGCGATGGCGCGCATGGCCGGCAGGCGCACGAAGCCCTGGCGCAGGCGCTGGACCCGCCCGCCTTCCTGGTCCACGGCGAGGATCAGCTCGGGACGGATGGCACGGATCGAGGCGCACAACTCGCGCACCTGGCGCGGGCTGTCGATGTTGCGGGCAAAGATGATCAGGCCGGCCACTTCGGGCTGGCGCAGCAGATGGCGGTCTTCGGCGGTCAGCCATTTACCGGCGATGTCCACCATCAGGGAGCCTTGCAGGCTGGCAGTCATTGGGAATCCTTCATTGGAGATCCGGAGGTCGCGCAGACGCACGCACACATCGGACAACGCGGTGTCCGATGGTTCAGTGGCGAAGCTGCCGTGCTGACGGGAATTGCGGCGGGGGCGAGTTCAGGCATGGGCGCTAGCTTAGCGCAAGCGCCCTGCCCCGCCCAGTGCTCAGGCCTTGGCGGGCGCGCCGGACTTGCTGCGTGGGCGCAACTGCGCCGCGGCCATGGCCTGGTCGGTGACACCGCTGTCGGCACGCATGCCGGCGGCGAGGAACGGCACCATCAGGCGCATCACCTGCTCGATCGAGGTGTTGATGCCGAAGTCGGTTTCGGCGATGGCGCGCAGGGCCTTGATACCCGACATGCTGAACGCCGCGGCGCCGAGCATGAAGTGCACGCGCCAGAACAGCTCCAGTGGCGGAATGCGCGGCGCGGCCTCGTTGACCAGCAGCATGTAGCGGCGGAACACCTTGCCGTACATGTCTTCCAGGTAACGGCGCAGGTGCCCCTGGCTCTGGCTGAAGGCCAGGCCCAGCAGGCGCATGAAGATCGACAGGTCGTTGTTGCTGCGTGGTTGCACGACCAGGGCCTGCTCCACCAGCATTTCCAGCAGTTCCTCGAGCGAGGCCTTCTGCTCGGGACGCGCCTGGTGGCGGTCGAGCTCACGCTCCAGGCTGGCGCAGAACGGGCCCAGGAAGCGGGAAAAGACCGCCTGGATCAGGGCCTTCTTCGAACCGAAATGGTAGTTCACCGCCGCCAGGTTGACCCCGGCCTTGCTGGTGATCAGCCGCAATGAGGTTTCCGCGAACCCGCGCTCCGCGAACAGCTGCTCCGCCGCATCGAGGATGCGCTCAACGGTTTCCGATTGGGCCATGACTACTCCGCCTGACAAACAGTTGTTTGAAACATAAGTTTCAAGCCTGATTATGTCAAGGCTCAGTGACTGGGTGGTCGCTCATTTAAACACAGCCACAAGGCATTGAATGCGCACGCTTTGCAGCGGTTGTGCGGCAAGGGTGCTTGCAGCTTGCCAGCCACTGTATATAATTCCAGTCACTGTATATAAAGACAGAGCCCTCGCCCATGCTGAAACTGACGCCACGCCAAGCCGAGATTCTGGCTTTCATCAAACGCTGCCTCGAAGACAACGGCTTCCCGCCGACCCGCGCCGAAATCGCGCAGGAGCTGGGCTTCAAGTCGCCCAACGCCGCCGAGGAGCACCTGAAAGCCCTGGCCCGCAAGGGCGCCATCGAGATGACCCCTGGCGCTTCCCGCGGCATTCGCATCCCCGGCCTCGAGCCCAAGCAGGAGGACAGCGGCCTGCCCATCATCGGCCGCGTCGCCGCCGGTGCACCGATCCTCGCCGAGCAGCACATCGAGGATTCCTGCAGCATCAACCCGGCCTTCTTCCATCCGCGCGCCGATTACCTGCTGCGGGTGCACGGCATGAGCATGAAGGACATCGGCATCTTCGACGGCGACCTGCTCGCCGTGCACACCACCCGCGAAGCCCGCAACGGCCAGGTGGTGGTAGCCCGTATCGGCGACGAAGTGACCGTCAAGCGCTTCAAGCGCGAAGGCAGCAAGGTCTGGCTGATCGCCGAGAACCCCGAATTCGCCCCCATCGAAGTCGACCTGAAGGAACAGGAGCTGGTGATCGAGGGCTTGAGCGTCGGCGTCCTGCGCCGCTGAACCAGGAGGCGTCATGCAGCCGTTCACCCATGCACCCCAGCAAGCCCAGTTGCCGCTGTTCGAGGCCTTCCTTGCCCAGCCAGTGCTGCCAGGCCTCAAGCCCAGCGAGGCGCCGCGCAAGAGCAGCCAGCCAGAGCTGTTCAGCGAGCTGGCCCTGCGCGGCGCGCCAGGGCACTGCCAGAGCCTGCTGGCGCCGATCCTGCGCGAACTCAGCGAAGAAGACGACAGCCGTTGGCTGACGCTCATCGCCCCACCCGGCAGCCTCACCCAGGCCTGGTTGCGTGATGCCGGCCTGAACCGCGAACGCATCCTGTTGCTGCAACCCGGCGGCAGGCAGACGGCCCTGCAACTGGCCTGCGAGGCGCTACGCCTGGGGCACAGCCATACCGTGGTCAGCTGGCTGGGCACCATCAACAGCAACGCCCGCCAACAGCTGCAGCGCGCAGCGGCCAGCGGAAACGCACAAAGCCTGAACATCCGCCTCGGCTGATGTTCAGGCTTTGCCTGTCAAACGCTTGAAACCCTGGGCCGCTACCGTGGCTCAGTGAAGGACGCGCGGCCCCTCTTCTCGCTCGAAGTCGCCTTCAACCAGGCGGCCGGCCATTTGCACGCCAACGCTGAGCATGGCCTTGGCCACTTCCACATGCTGTCCTTGCAGGAATGCCTTGGCATCCTCGGAGAAATCCAAGGTTACCAGGGAGCCTTCATCTTCGGCGCGGCGCAGCTCGATCCGGCCATCAGGCAACTCGACAATTTCTAGAAAGGACGTTGACATAAAGGGCCTGCTTTTCACGAAAGGCTATTAGTGTATCAGCCATGGAAGCGCTCAGCACTCACTCAGCGCATCGCGGAATCGTCTCACCAGGCTTTTCAGGTTCTGCCGCCAGGCCTCCAGCTCCTCCCGGGAAAGCTCGGCCGGCTCAGGCTCGTCCAGATTGACGGCCTGGATCAGCGGCTGGGTAACGTCACCCTTCACGGTTTTCTTCGCGACCGGTGGTCGGAACAAATCGGCATAAGCCGCCAGCAGACGCGCCAGCCAGGTTTCCGGCTGGCGGGCCAGCTCCAGCAGCTCGGCCATTTCCGGGATCGCCACGCTCTGCAGCACCTCGTCGCTGAACAGCAATTCCGCCCGTGCCGCCGAGGCCTGGGGCAGGCGGTAGAAGCCGGCGATCTCGTGGCACAGCCCAAGCAGCGCGCCATACAGGTGGAACAGCGCCGACTCGCGCTCGGCCTGGAGCAGCCCCTGGGCATTCAGCGCCTGGCTGTCCGCGGCCTTGGCCATGGACTCCAGCGCGAGGCCGGCGAAGAACAGTTTCTGGTTGGTGCGGGTGTAGAGTTCCTGGGCCATTTCGACTGACTCCTGAAGGCTGCAAGGCGATTGCCTGCAGTTTCAGGGATTGCGCTTTGCTTGTCATCAAATGACTGGGGCCGCTTCGCGCCCCAGTCACGCCTTCAGATCAGCGCTTGTCTTCGACCTTCCACGCCTTGCCGTCGTAGAACGCCTTCCAGCCGGTAGGCTTGCCGTCAACCTCGGACTGCACGTACTGCTCCTTGGTCTTGCGGCTGTAGCGGATCACCGTCGGGCGCCCTTCCGGGTCCTTCTGTGGCGCTTCGCAGAGGAAGTGATACTTCGGATCGATCTCGTGCTTGTGCGGGACGATCTCCAGCACCAGCGGCGCACGGGTTTCGCGGTTTTTCGGGAACTGGCTGGCAGCCAGGAACAAGCCCGAAGCACCGTCACGCAGCACGTAGGTATCGTCGACCTTCTCGCACTTGAGCTCTGGCATTTCCACCTTGTCCATCTTCGGTGGTGCCGCCTCGCCGCTCTTGAGCAGCTTGCGGGTGTTCTTGCAGCTTGGGTTGGTGCAGCCGAAGAACTTGCCGAAACGGCCGGTCTTGAGCTGCATTTCGCTGCCGCACTTGTCGCATTCCAGGCTCGGGCCTTCGTAGCCCTTGATGCGGTAGTTGCCTTCCTCGATTTCGTAGCCAGCGCAATCCGGGTTGTTACCGCAGATGTGCAGCTTGCGCTTCTCGTCGAGCAGGTAGGCATCCATCGCCGTCGAACAGATCGGGCAGCGGTGCTTGCCGCGCAGCACCAGCGACTCGGACTCGCCCTCGTCGTCGGCGGCGATTTCGTCGCCCGGCACCAGGTTGACCGTCGCCTTGCAACGCTCCTTCGGCGGCAGGCTGTAACCCGAGCAGCCGAGGAACACGCCGGTGGACGCGGTACGGATCATCATCGGCCGGCCACATTCCTTGCACGGAATGTTGGTCAGGGTCGGCTGGTTGGCGCGCATGCCGTGCTCGCTGGACTCGGCGGTCTGCAACTTCTTGTTGAAGTCGCCATAAAACTCGTCGAGGACGTTCTTCCAGTCACGCTCGCCCTGGGCCACGTCGTCGAGGTTCTCCTCCATGCCGGCGGTGAAGCCGTAGTCCATCAGGTTGGCGAAGCTCTCGGACAGGCGCTCGGTGACGATGTCGCCCATCTTCTCGGAATAGAAGCGGCGGTTGTGCAGCGTGACGTAGCCGCGATCCTGGATGGTGGAAATGATCGCCGCGTAGGTGGATGGGCGGCCGATACCGCGCTTTTCCATTTCCTTGACCAGGCTGGCTTCGGTGAAGCGCGCCGGCGGCTTGGTGAAGTGCTGGCTGGGATCGAGCTGGATCAGCTTGAGCGCCTCACCCTGGGCCATTTCCGGCAGCACGTCGTCTTCGCCCGGCTTGCTCTGCTGCGGCAGGACACGGGTGTAACCATCGAACTTGAGGATACGGCCCTTGGCGCGCAGCTCGAACTCGCCCGCCACCACGGTGACGCTGGTGGACAGGTACTGCGCCGGCGGCATCTGGCAAGCCAGGAACTGGCGCCAGATCAGCTCGTACAGGCGCTCGGCGTCACGCTCCATGCCACTGAGCTTGGTCGGATGGGTGCTGACGTCGGACGGGCGGATCGCTTCGTGCGCCTCCTGGGCCCCTTCCTTGCTGCCATAGACGATGGGCGCGGCAGGCAGGTACTGCTTGCCGAACTCCTTCTCGATGTAGCTGCGGGCCATCTCGACGGCGTCGGTCGACAGGTTGGTCGAGTCGGTACGCATGTAGGTGATGTAGCCGGCTTCGTACAGACGCTGGGCCATCATCATGGTCTTCTTCACCCCGAAGCCCAGGCGGTTGCTTGCGGCCTGCTGCAGGGTGGAGGTAATGAACGGTGCCGAAGGCTTGCTGCTGGTCGGCCGGTCCTCGCGCTTGCTCACGCTGTAGCTGGAGGCCTTGAGCTTCTCCAGCGCGGCCATGGCCTGGGCTTCGTTGAGCGGCTTGAACGCCTCGCCCTTCTCGCGGGCCACTTCGAAGCGCACCTTGGCGGTCTTGGCAGTGCCCAGGTCGGCGTGGACTTCCCAGTATTCTTCCGGGTTGAAGGCACGGATCTCGCGCTCGCGCTCGACCACCAGCTTCACCGCCACCGACTGTACGCGGCCGGCGGACAGGCCGCGGGCGATCTTCGCCCACAGCAGCGGCGAGACCATGTAGCCGACCACGCGGTCGAGGAAACGCCGCGCCTGCTGGGCATTGACCCGATCGATATCGAGCTCGCCCGGCTGGGAGAAGGCTTCCTGGATGGCTTTTTTGGTGATCTCGTTGAACACCACGCGCTTGTAGCGGCTGTCATCGCCGCCAATGGCCTCGCGCAGGTGCCAGGCGATGGCTTCCCCCTCGCGATCCAAGTCGGTTGCGAGATAGATGGTGTCGGCATCCTTGGCCAGGCGGCGCAGTTCCTCGATGACCTTCTCCTTGCCGGGAAGGATCTCGTACTTGGCCTTCCAGCCCGCCTCGGGGTCGACGCCCATGCGTGCAACCAGGGTGCGGCGCGCCTTCTCCTTCGGCGACAAGGCCGGAGCCTCGGCCGCGGCCTTGCCGCGCTTGGCCGCCGGTTCCTTGCTCGCACTGGCGGAACCGCTGGTGGGAAGGTCACGGATGTGGCCGATACTCGACTTCACCACGTACTGGCTGCCCAGGTACTTGTTGATGGTCTTGGCCTTGGCCGGGGATTCCACAATGACCAGCGATTTGCCCATGGATCGGAGTATTCCTGAATCTGAAGATGAAAAACGCGTCAGGTGCCGGACGCGGCACCGCTATATATAGTGGCAAAAGAGTGAGGTCAAGCGCGGTCTATCACTCGTGCGCCTTGCCCAGCTGCTCACCAAGGCCCTCTTCGGCCTTGACCAAAGCAAAGCGTGGCACCTGCTCGCCGTCAACCTCGACGGACTCCTGGAACATCGAAAGTGGCCTGACCCAGAAGCTGTAGTCACCATACAGGCACTGGTAGAACACCATCCACTCCTCGCTCTCGGAGTGTCGCGCAGTGCTGAAAACACGGTACTCAGGGCCTTTGTAATGCCGGTACACACCAGGTTGTATCTGCATGTCGCTCGCCCTCTTGAACAAATCCTGTAAAAAACAAAAGCCGGGGCACATGGCCCCGGCTGCTGTCCTGCGCCGCGATCAGACGCGTTCGAAGACAGTGGTGATGCCTTGGCCCAGGCCGACACACATGGTGGCGACGCCCAGGGTACCGCCATTCTGCTTCATGACGTTGAGCAGGGTGCCGGAAATCCGCGCCCCCGAGCAACCGAACGGGTGACCCAGGGCGATAGCGCCGCCGTGCAGGTTAACCTTCTCATTCATCTTGTCGAGCACTTTCAGATCTTTCAGCACCGGCAGGGCCTGTGCGGCGAAAGCTTCGTTGAGCTCGAAGAAGTCGATGTCGGCGATGGTCAGACCAGCGCGCTTGAGAGCTTTCTGCGTCGACGGGACCGGGCCGTAGCCCATGATCGCCGGATCCACACCGGCGACCGCCATCGAACGGATGACCGCCAGTGGCTGGATCCCCAGGTCCATGGCGCGCTGGCCGGACATGACGATCATGCACGAAGCACCGTCGGTGATCTGCGACGAGGTGCCCGCGGTGACGGTGCCACCTTTCGGGTTGAACGCCGGTTTGAGCGACGCCAGGCCTTCGAGGGTGGTTTCCGGGCGAATGGTCTCGTCGTAGTCGAAGACCTTCAGGAAGCCGTTCTCGTCGTAACCCTGCATCGGGATGATCTCGTCCTTGAACTTGCCTTCGACCGTCGCCTTGTGGGCGAGCTGGTGCGAACGCACACCGAACAGATCTTGTTGCTCACGGGTGATGCCGTGCATCTTGCCCAGCATCTCGGCGGTCAGGCCCATCATCCCGGAAGCCTTGGCAGCGTGCAAGGACAGGTGCGGGTTGGGGTCGACGCCATGCATCATGCTGACGTGGCCCATGTGCTCGACACCACCGATGACGAACACGTCGCCGTTGCCGGTCATGATCGCCTGGGCGGCGGTGTGCAGCGCGCTCATCGACGAGCCGCACAGGCGGCTGACGGTTTGCGCGGCGGAGGTGTGCGGGATCTGGGTCATCAGCGACGCCATGCGGGCGATGTTCCAGCCCTGCTCCAGGGTCTGGTTGACGCAGCCCCAGATCACGTCCTCGACTTCCTTCGGGTCGACCTTGTCGTTGCGCTCCAGCAGCTTGCTGATCAGGTGCGCGGACATGTCTTCGGCACGGGTGTTGCGGTGCATGCCACCCTTGGAGCGGCCCATCGGCGTGCGACCGAAGTCGACAATCACCACGTCTCTTGGATTCAGGCTCATATCAATATTCTCGCTCTAGCTCGTGGGCGCTCAGTTGAAGAAGCGCTGGCCGTTCTTGGCCATTTCGCGCAGCTTCGCAGTGGGGTGGTACAGCGGCCCCAGGTCGGCGTACTTGTCGGCCAGTGCAACGAACTCGGCGACCCCGATCGAATCGATGTAGCGCAGCGCGCCACCGCGGAACGGAGGGAAACCGATGCCGTAGACCAGGCCCATGTCGGCTTCGGCGGCGGTGGCGACGATGCCGTCTTCCAGGCAGCGCACGGTTTCCAGGCACAGCGGCACCATCATCCAGTTGATGATGTCTTCGTCGGTGACTTCACGCTGCTCGAAGATGACCGGCTTGAGCACGTCGAGCACGCTGGCATCGGCGACCTTCTTCGGCTTGCCGCGCTTGTCGGTCTCGTAGGCGTAGAAGCCCTTGCCGTTCTTCTGGCCCAGGCGGTTGGCTTCGTACAGGGCGTCGACGGCGGAGCGACGATCGTCCTTCATGCGGTCCGGGAAGCCTTCAGCCATCACGTCGCGGCCATGGTGGCCGGTGTCGATGCCGACCACGTCCATCAGGTAGGCCGGGCCCATCGGCCAGCCGAACTTCTCCATCACCTTGTCGATGCGCACGAAGTCGACGCCAGCGCTGACCAGTTTGGCGAAGCCACCGAAGTACGGGAACAGCACGCGGTTGACCAGGAAGCCTGGGCAGTCGTTGACCACGATCGGGTTCTTGCCCATCTTCTTGGCGTAGGCCACGGTGGTGGCCACGGCCACGTCGCTGGACTTCTCGCCACGGATGACTTCCACCAGCGGCATCATGTGCACCGGGTTGAAGAAGTGCATGCCGACGAAGTTTTCCGGACGCTTGAGCGCCTTGGCCAGCAGGTTGATGGAGATGGTCGAGGTGTTGGAGGCGAGGATCGCATCCTCTTTCACCTGGCCTTCCACTTCAGCCAGCACGGCTTGCTTGACCTTCGGGTTCTCGACCACGGCCTCGACGATGATGTCGACGTTGCCGAAGTCACCGTAGGACAGGGTCGGGCGAATGGCGTTGAGGGCCTCGGCCATCTTGGCCGGGGTCAGGCGCCCCTTCTCGACGCGCTTGCCGAGCAGCTTGGAGGCCTCGTTCAGGCCGAGCTGGATGGCTTCCTCGCGGATATCCTTCATCAGGATCGGGGTGCCTTTGACCGCCGACTGGTAGGCGATGCCGCCACCCATGATACCGGCGCCGAGCACGGCGGCCTGTTTCACGTCGTGAGCGATCTCGTCGTGGGCCTTGGCCTTGCGCTTGAGCTCCTGGTCGTTCAGGAACAGGCCGATCAGGCTCTCGGCGACCGAGGTCTTGGCCAGCTTGGCGAAGCCTGCGGCCTCGACTTCCAGTGCCTTGTCACGGCCGAAGTTGGCGGCTTTCTGGATGGTCTTGATGGCCTCGACCGGCGCCGGGTAGTTCGGGCCGGCCTGGCCGGCAACGAAGCCCTTGGCGGTCTCGAAGGCCATCATCTGCTCGATGGCGTTGAGCTTGAGCTTTTCCAGCTTGGGCTGGCGCTTGGCCTTGTAGTCCAGCTCGCCGCTGATGGCGCGCTTGACCAGGTCCAGGGCACCGGCCTGCAGCAGCTCAGGGGCCACCACGGCATCGACGGCGCCGACTTTCAGGGCGTCCTCGGCACGGTTTTCCTTGCCGGAGGCGATCCACTCGATGGCGTTGTCCGAGCCGATCAGGCGCGGCAGGCGCACGGTGCCGCCAAAGCCTGGGTAGATGCCCAGCTTGACTTCCGGCAGGCCGATCTTGGCGCTGCTGGCCATGACCCGGTAGTCGGCGGCCAGGCACATCTCCAGGCCGCCACCCAGGGCGATGCCGTTGATGGCGACCACGGTCGGCACCTGCAGGTCTTCGAAGTCACTGAAAATGCGGTTGGCTTCCAGGTTGCCGGCGACCAGTTCGGCCTCGGGCAGCTTGAAGTTGTCGACGAACTCGGTGATGTCGGCGCCGACGATGAACACGTCCTTGCCACTGCTGACGATCACGCCCTTGACCGAGGCATCGGCCTTGATCACGTCCACGGCCTGACGCAGCTCGTTCAGAGTGAGACGGTTGAACTTGTTGACGGACTCACCCTTGAGGTCGAACTTCAGTTCGACGATGCCGCTTTCAAGAGCCTTAACCGTGATGGCTTTACCTTCGTAAATCATCAACTGATCTCCACGATATGGAAGCTGAACAGTACACGTCGATCGCTGGCAGCGAGAGCCGGTCTACCGGTCCCTCGCCCCAGGCACACCCGTCGACGCGCTAATCGGGATTCTGTAAGAGCCGTCTGACATACAAACGCTCAATTCATACGCCCGTTTGACTTGGGTGTGCACACATTCCCCGAAAAGAACCGCGTTGTCAAATACTCGCGAAGGCCGTGAAAACGCGACTTTCCAGTCATCTTCTACCCTCCGGGTACGAAACATGATGACAGTGATCGCCCTCCATTCATGTCAGCGATAGGCCACCCCCGACGGCACACGTGCTTTTTTCTAAACGCATCCGGCCAGGATGGCTACACTGCGACTGATTGAAAGTATTTCCGGCCTGCCTGGCCCTGTGCTTGCACGCACAAACGCAAAACGGCGCACAGGAGCATGTTTGCTCCTGTGCGCCGTTTTGCGTCACACGGGCTCAGGCGAGGGTTTCGAGGGTCTGGGCAATATCCTGCAAAACAGATTTGTCGCCCCGCTCGCTCCAGTACAGAGCAATCATGCGACTGTCGGCCTCGACCTTGTAGACCGTTGCCGGCAGGCGGGCAAAGGCCTCGGCCAGGCGCTGATCCTCGCAGGGCTCGCGCCACTGGTTCCACCACACGCCCGGGGTGATCTGCCAGTAGCACCAGCTGTCCGCGCGCCCTTTGCGCCGCGCCCGATGGTACTGCGGACAGGGGCTTGGCGGCTCGTTTACCAGCCAGTGCGGCCACTGCTGCGGCGCCAGTTGCATGGCCAGCCCCATGCGCCGCCCCTCCAGGCGCAGGCTCATCTGCTCGCTCTGTTTGCGCGAGGGGCGCAACCAGGCCAACGGGCTGAGAATCAGCGCAAGGATTGACACCACCAGCCATACCGTCATATCTGTAGACCTTATAAAGCGTTGCAAATGAGCGGGTTAGTCAGGTTTCACGGAAGATCCGCGCGAAAGCGACCATACTTCTACTATCGCGATTGTCAGGAGTACTGCACATGTCCTATGAACATCTTCTGGTCGCTGTCGACCTGACCGAAGAATGCGACCCGGTGATCAAGCGGGCCAAGGCCATCGCCCTGGCCAGCGGCGCCAAGGTCTCCCTGGTGCATATCGTCGAGCCCATGGCCATGGCCTTCGGCGGCGACGTGCCGATGGACCTGTCGCAGTTGCAGCAGCAGCAGTTCGACCAGGCCAAGGAACGCATGGAGCGCCTGTACAACAAGTACCCGGATATCAATCGCGGCGACTCGCACCTGGTCTACGGCCAGCCGCGCCAGGAAATCCACCAGTTGGCCAAGGATCAGAAGTGCGACCTGATCGTGGTCGGCAGCCATGGCCGCCACGGCCTGGCCCTGCTGCTGGGCTCCACCGCCAACGACGTGCTGCACGGCGCGCCGTGCGATGTATTGGCGGTGCGGTTGCAGAAGAAGTCCGAGTAATACTTTCATTGCGGGGCAAGCCCCCTCCCACAAAGCCCGTCAAACAGGGCTGCGTGGGGGCGGGCTTGCCCCGCGATGGCTTCAGCCTTCCAGCTCGGCCCAGCGCTCCACCAGCACGTCCAGCTCGCCCTGCAGCTTCTCGATCTTGGCCAGCACCGCCGCAGTCTCGGCAATCGGCCGCTGATAGAAGCCCGCCGCACTCACTTCTTCCTGCGCCTCGGCCATCCGCTGCTCCAGCGCATCGATCTGCCCCGGCAGCATCTCCAGCTCACGCTGCAGCTTGTAGCTGAGCTTCTTCTTGCTGGCATCGGCCGCAGGCGCAGCGGCGGCAACAGGCGCCACCTCCTCCACCGGCGCCTGCACCACGGCGCTGTTGAGCTCGGACTTGCCGCCCTTGCTTTCGGTCACGCCGAGCAGCTTCGGCGAACCGCCCTGGCGGATCCAGTCCTCGTAGCCGCCGACGTACTCGCGCACGCGCCCCTCACCTTCGAACACCAGGGTGCTGGTCACCACGTTGTCGAGGAAGGCCCGGTCGTGGCTGACCATCAGCACCGTACCTTTGTAGTTGGACAGCACCTCTTCGAGCAGCTCGAGGGTCTCGACGTCGAGGTCGTTGGTCGGTTCGTCCAGCACCAGCAGGTTGGCCGGCTTGCTGAACAGCTTGGCCAGCAGCAGGCGCGCGCGCTCGCCCCCGGACAGCGCCTTGACCGGCGTGCGCGCACGCTGCGGGCTGAACAGGAAGTCGCCGAGGTAGCTGAGCACATGGCGGTTCTGGCCATCGATCTCGATGAAATCGCGGCCTTCGGCCAGGTTGTCGATGACGGTCTTTTCCAGGTCCAGCTGATGGCGCATCTGGTCGAAGTAAGCCACTTCCAGCTTGGTGCCACGCTCGACCTTGCCACTGGTGGGCTCCAGGTCGCCCAGCATCAGCTTGAGCAGGGTCGTCTTGCCGGTGCCGTTGGCACCCAGCAGGCCGATACGGTCCTGGCGCTGCAGCACCATGGAGAAGTCCTTGACCAGATTCGGTCCATTCTGGTGGGCGAAGCTGACATCCTCCAGCACCATCACCTGCTTGCCGGACTTGTCCGCCACCTCGATCTGGATATTGGCCTTGCCCTGGCGTTCGCGGCGCTCACCGCGTTCCACGCGCAGCGCCTTGAGCGCGCGCACACGGCCTTCGTTGCGGGTACGTCGGGCCTTGATGCCCTGGCGGATCCACACTTCTTCCTGGGCCAGGCGCTTGTCGAACAGTGCGTTGGCAGTGGCCTCGGCGGCCAGCTCGGCCTCCTTGTGCACCAGGAAGCTGGCGTAGTCGCCGTTCCAGTCGATCAGCCCGCCACGGTCCAGCTCGAGGATGCGCGTGGCCAGGTTCTGCAGGAAGGAACGGTCGTGGGTGATGAACAGCACCGCGCCGCCGAAGCCTTTGAGCGCTTCTTCCAGCCAGGCGATGGCGCCGATGTCCAGGTGGTTGGTCGGTTCGTCCAGCAGCAGCAGGTCGGGCTCGGACACCAGCGCCTGGGCCAGCAGCACGCGCCGGCGCCAGCCGCCGGACAGCTCGGCCAGGGTCTTGTCGGCCGGCAACTGCAGGCGGCTCAGGGTACTTTCGACCACCTGCTGCAGGCGCCAGCCGTCACGGGCTTCGAGCTCGTGCTGGACGTGCATGAGCTTTTCCAGATCCTCGTCGCCGTGGATGTTCTGGCTCAGGTGATGGAACTGCGCCAGCAGCTCGCCGACGCCGTCAAGGCCAGCGGCTACCACATCGAATACGCTACGCTCGTCGGCCACCGGCAGCTCTTGCGGCAGCTCGCCAATCTTCAGGCCGGGGGCGCGCCAGATATCACCGTCATCGCCCTTCTGCTCGCCCTTGACCAGGCGCAGCATGCTCGACTTGCCCGTGCCGTTGCGGCCGATGATGCACACCCGCTCGCCACGGGCGATCTGCCAGGACACTTTGTCCAACAGCGGCATGGCGCCGAACGCGAGGGACACATCGCTGAATTTGAGCAGGGTCATGATCATCTCCAAAAACCGGGCGCGCATTCTACCTGACTTACCCCTTCAGGGCATCAAAAGCCCATCGCCGCTGCAGGGCGTCGGATAACAACTCGATACAAGCACAGTGCTTTCGCCGGCCACCGGCAAACGGCTAAGCTAAGCAGTAATACCCAACAGTGCTGGCTCCGCCGTCACTTTCCATGGTTCCACTGCCCGGACGTATCATGCGCAGCCGCCTGTTACAAATTGCTTCCTGTCTGTTGCTGACCACCCTCGCCGCGAGCGTCGCACAGGCCGCCGACATCACCCAGCAACGTCAATACTACGACGAGGCCAAGCGCGCCCTGGCCAAGGGCGACAAGGGCCCCTACCTGCGCTACGCGCAGGCGCTGCGCGATTACCCGCTCACGCCCTACCTCACCTACGACGAGCTGACCGCCCGCCTCAAGAGCGCCAGCAACGAAGAGATCGAGGGCTTCCTCAAGGCCCATGGCGACCTGCCCCAGGCCAACTGGATGAAACTGCGCTGGTTGCGCTGGCTGGCCGAGCGCGGTGAATGGAACACCTTCACCCGCTATTACGACCCCAAGCTGAACTTCACCGAACTGGACTGCCTCAACGGCCAGTACCAGCTCTCCCACGGCCAGCGCGCCGAAGGCTTCGCCAGCGCCGAAAAATTGTGGAACGTCGGCAAATCCCAGCCCACTGCCTGCGACACCCTGTTCGCCATGTGGGCCGCCGAAGGCCAGCTGACCGAGGCCAAGCGCTGGCAGCGCGCCAAGCTGGCGGCACAGGCGCGCAACTATGGCCTGGCCAACAACCTGGTGAAAACCCTCACCACCCTCGCCCCCCAGGGCAAGCTGCTGATCGACGTGGCGCAGAAGCCCGAGCTGCTCAACCAGCCTTCGCGCTTCACACCGGTCAACGAGGCCATGTCCGACGTGGTCAGCCTGGGCCTTCGTCGCCTGGCCCGGCAAAATCCGGAGCAGGCCATGGCGTTGCTCGACGATTATGCCCAGCGCATGCACTTCTCCCGCGACGAGAAGGTCGCCATCGCCCGCGAGATCGGCCTGACCCTGGCCCGCCGCTACGACCCGCGCGCCCTCGACCTGATGACCCGCTACGACCCGGAACTGCGCGACAACACCGTCAGCGAATGGCGCCTGCGCCTGCTGTTGCGCCTGGCCCGTTGGGAGGAAGCCTACGAACTGACCAAGCGCCTGCCCCAGGACCTGGCCAGCAGCAACCGCTGGAAGTACTGGCAGGCGCGCAGCCTGGAGCTGGCCCAGCCGAACAACCCACAGGTCCCGCTGCTGTACAAGACCGTCGCCCGCGAGCGTGATTTCTATGGCTTCCTCGCCGCTGACCGGGCGCAGACGCCCTATCAGCTGAACAACAAGCCGCTGGCGCTGAGCCAGGCGGTGACCAACAAGGTCCGCAACACCCCCGGCATCCGTCGCGCACTGGAGTTCCACGCCCGTGGCCAGATCGTCGAAGGGCGCCGCGAGTGGTACCACGTCAGCCGCCACTTCAACCGTGACGAAATGGTCGCCCAGGCCCGCCTGGCCTACGACATGCGCTGGTACTTCCCGGCCATCCGCACCATCAGCCAGGCCCAGTACTGGGACGACCTGGACATCCGCTTCCCCATGGCCCACCGCGACACTCTGGTGCGCGAAGCCAAGGTTCGCGGCCTGCATTCGAGCTGGGTGTTCGCCATCACCCGCCAGGAGAGCGCCTTCATGGAAGACGCCCGCTCCAGCGTCGGCGCCAGCGGCCTGATGCAGCTGATGCCGGGCACCGCCAAGGAAACCGCGCGCAAGTTCAGCATCCCGCTGGCTTCGCCGGCCCAGGTATTCAACCCGGACAAGAACATCCAGCTCGGTGCTGCCTACCTGAGCCAGGTGCACAGTCAGTTCAACGGCAACCGCGTACTGGCCTCGGCCGCCTACAACGCCGGCCCCGGGCGTGTACGCCAGTGGCTCAAGGGCGCCAAGCACCTGAGTTTCGATGTGTGGGTCGAATCGATTCCGTTCGATGAGACGCGCCAGTACGTGCAGAACGTGCTGTCGTATTCGGTCATCTACGGGCAGAAGCTCAATTCACCGCAACCGCTGGTGGATTGGCATGAGCGGTATTTCGACGATATGTGATCGGAATGCCATCAGCCCGCTCCCACGCTAACGTGGGAGCGGCGATGCGCCGATGCGACTTGCCCCGCGATGGCGCTATTCGAGGACCTCAACGGCCATCCCTACCTTTAGCTCTCCCTCGCCATCCACCGCCAGGTTCTGGCCAAACAGCACATCCCCTTCCTTCTCGCGGAACGTCTTGAGCGTGGTCAACGGCTCACGGTCCGGGCTGCGCTCGCCTGTGGCGGGATCGAGAGTGGTGAGGATGCAGCGCACGCTCGGCTTGAGCACGCGGAAGGTCATGTCGCCGATACGGATGCGCTTCCAGCGGTCTTCGGCAAAGGCCTCGGCGCCTTCGACCACCAGGTTCGGGCGAAAGCGCAACATCTCCATGGGGCGCCCCACACGGCTGCTCAGCTCATCCAGCGAAGCCTGGCCGATCAACAACAAGGGGAAACCATCGGGAAAGGCCGCTCGATCGCTGTTCAAGCCATAACCGCTGGGCAGGTAACGGGCCCTCTGCTCGGGGCAATGCACCAAGCGTACCGCCTTGCCCAGCAGTGTACTGAGCCATGCCGCAGCCTCATCGCCGGCATCGGGTACCCGAAGAGTGTCCCGCCAGATGGTGACACCGCGCAGATCGTCGTCAGCCGGGGGCACCGGCACCGTTAGCGAGGTCTGGCCCGGCGCCTCGAGCAGCAACTGACCCTGCTCGCCGTACATGGCACTGACCTGCCCCAGCCGGGGCCAGGCGCGCTGGGTCAGGAAGCGGCCGTTCTCCTGCTCCACCACCAGCCAGCGCCGGTCACCGTCCAGGCCCAGATGGCCGACAGCCGACGCCTGCAGGCACTGGGCCTGGGCCGATTTCACCGGGTACCGATACAACGCACTCAGAAACATCCCTGCCACCTTGCGCCAGTCGAAACACCAAGCTTATACCGGACCGGTACCGCCGTTACACCGTGGCGTTGTCCAGGCTCAGGCGTTGACGCACCACATCGACCAGGCGATCGGGCTGGAACTTGGAAAGGAAGTTGTCGCAACCGACCTTCTTGACCATGGATTCGTTGAAACTGCCCGACAGCGAGGTGTGCAGTACCACGTAGAGGCCGCGCAGGCGCGGGTCGTTGCGGATTTCAGTGGTCAGCCGGTAACCATCCATCTCGGGCATCTCGGCATCGGTGAAGACCATCAGCAACTTCTCGCAGACGTTCTCCCCTGCGTCCGCCCAGCCCTTGAGCAGGCGCAGGGCCTTGAGGCCGTCGCTGGCCACGTGCAGCTTCACTCCCAGCTGCGAGAGGGTATCGCGCAATTGCGCCAGGGCCACGGTGGAGTCGTCCACCAGCAGCACCTCGCGGCCACGGGCGCGGGCCAGCACCGGGTCTTCGAGCTTGTCGCGGGAGACCTTGGCGTTGTAGGGGACGATCTCGGCCAGCACTTTCTCCACATCGATGACCTCCACCAACTGCTCGTCGACCTTGGTGATCGCCGTGAGGTAGTGTTGGCGGCCAGCGCTGGCCGGCGGCGGCATGATGGCTTCCCAGTTCATGTTGACGATACGATCCACGCCACCCACCAGGAACGCCTGCACCGAGCGGTTGTACTCGGTGACGATGATGGTGCTGTTCGGCCCCGGCTGCAGCGGACGCATGCCGATCGCCTGGGACAAGTCGATGACCGGCAGCGTCTGGCCGCGCAGGTTGACCACGCCACAGACGAAGGAATGGCGTTGCGGCATGAGGGTCAGCTTGGGCAGCTGCAGCACCTCCTGGACCTTGAACACGTTGATGGCGAACAACTGCCGGCCGGCCAGCCGGAACATGAGGATTTCCAGGCGGTTCTCACCCACCAGTTGCGTGCGTTGGTCTACCGTGTCGAGAATGCCAGCCATTGGAAGCCCCCAGGCGTGAGTCGGGAAAAAGTGAATGCATCCCCCTGTATCGGCGGACACGGGCACAGCTTGACCCCTGATGGAAAAAGCCATGCGGGGTGATTGATATCACTTTACCATCATGCTTTACTGCTGCCACATCCCGCCACGTCCGTCGCTCGCAACGAACGACCCGCCTGAAACCGCATCAGGGAAACCCCTAGTAGCAATCGGGTGCAACCTGATGTTCGCAATATCCATTAGCCATTAATGTGACGCCATTCTCACTGCATGAACGGAGTCAGGCTTTTGCGAGCAATCATCTTGGTACGGCCAATCCCTGAAGACGGGGCGCCATGATGGATAGCACTCCACTGCACAACGCCGCCGTGGCGGCCTTTTTGCAGGATGCGCAGGTCCTGCTGGCCAGGTCCCAGGAATGTCTGCAGCACCTGGAGCTGATCACCAACGATCCGGATGCCTGCCATAGCCTCAATGCCGCGCTCGACACCCTCGCCCGGCGAGCGGTCGCGCTCGACCTGCTCGAAGTGGCCCACCATGCCCTGGCCCTGCAACGACTGCTCGCACCCGCGTGCGCCCAGCAGCACCTGCACGGCACCAGCCTGCCCGCGCTTGCGGCCTGCCTGACCCTGCTGGACTGGCAACTGGAGCTGCTCGACCCGCAGACCGGCCGCCTGGACATGGACACCGAGGAGCAACGACGACTGCTGGCCGAGCTTGCCACCACCCTGGGCCAACCGACAGCGCAACTGTGCGCCGATTGCCAGGAAGCCGACACGTTCTGCGCCCATCCTCACGCCCAGGATGCACTTGCGGAGCAAAGCCTCGGCGCAGCCGACCGCCAACATTAACCTGACTAATTGCGCGGCAACTAAACCCACTCAAGGTTTAACTTGCAAAGTTTGGCAAATTTTTCCAAATGTTTTTGCCCGCTGATTTTTTAGTTGATCGAGGTGTACTGGAAACATCTTTTAATAATGGCACTCTGCTAGCCATCGCCTCGCCCGCCAGACCCGCCACAGCCCGGAAAATCCGAGGTTTCAAGCAGTTATCCCCCCGCGACCAAATTCAATCAAAGTGATAACATGCGCACATTCGAACATGCGCACCCAGATTATCGGGTGATTGGATACGTGCCCGGTGCTTGATTGAATGCACGGCACCAGCACCTCTGGCCAGGCATGTGCGATGCCCTCAACTGCAATAACTCAGTGGCTTCCCTATCTATGCTCCCACGCTTGAAGTTCCTCCAGCGTTGCCGCTCCAGAGTTGCCCTGCTCCGCTGGACGACCACGCTGCTGTGCATTGCATCGCTGGTGGCAAACCTGGTGGTGTACCTGCGCACCCTGCCATTGTCGGCCAGCCTGCTGTTACTCCAGTTGCTGGCGATGATCGGCGTCGGCTGGCACCTGCGCCACTGGGCGCGCTCGATCAACCTGCGCCCGGCGGAACTGGCCACGCGCATGCTCAAGGTGCAAGAGAGCGAGCGTCAGCGCCTGAGCCGTGAACTGCATGACGATATCGGCCAACTGCTGACCGCCGCCAAGCTGCAGGTCGACTGGCTGCAACGCCGAGTGCCGGCGGACCTGCAGGAGCACTGCGCTACCTTGCGCAGCACCCTGGACCATACACTGGGCAACGTGCGCGACGTTTCCACCATTCTCAACCCTCGACAACTGGCCAGCCTGGGCCTGGAGGCGAGCCTGCGCGCGCATTTGCTGCGAACCTTGGAAAACACCGAGGTGCACTGGAGTCTTGAATGCAACCAACGCCTGGGCGGCATCAGCGAAGAGGTGACCATGGCAGCCTTTCGCATCACCCAGGAGGCGGTCACCAACATGCTCCGCCACGCACACGCACGCAACCTGGTGGTCCGCCTTCAGCGCACCTCGGCCGGCCTGGCGCTGTCGATCCAGGATGACGGCGGCGGCTTCGTGCCGGCGCAAACGCCAGCAGAAAGCGGCCTGCGTGGCATGGCTGGCATGCAGGAACGGGTGACGGCGCTGCAGGGCAGCCTGAGCATCACCAGCCAGCCCGGCCAGGGCACCCGCATCGACGCCCTCTTCCCATGGCCACCCCGCAACCAAGAACGTGCCAGGACTCCCGCTCCCGATGACCTGTAGATTATTGCTGGTGGACGACCATTCCCTGATTCGCGCTGGCGTCAGGGCACTGGTAACGGATATTCCCGGCTATACCGTGATTGGCGAAGCCGACGATGGCAGCCAGCTGCTGGAGCAGGTCCGGCGTCTCGCGCCGGACATCGTCCTGCTGGATATTTCCATGCGCTCGACCAGCGGCCTGGATGCCCTCACGCAGCTGCGCGCAAGCGGCTGCACCTGCAAGGTGCTGATCCTGTCGATGCACACCGACCCGGAGCTGATCATGCGCGCCCTGGAGAGCGGCGCCCATGGCTACCTGCTCAAGGACACCACGGCCACCGAACTGGAGCAGGCACTGACCGCCCTGCGCAACGACGAACGCTACCTCAGCCCGGCCATCGCCCACACCGTGATCAACCAGGCGTTGTTGCGCGCCCAGAGCGGCCGCCAAGCGAACAACGAAGGCCATCACAACCTGACCGCCCGCCAGCTGGAGATCCTGCGCCTGATCGTGCGCGGCAAATCCACCCGGGAGATCGCCGGCGGCCTGGGCCTGTCGATCAAGACCGTGGAAACCCACCGCTCGCAGATCATGAAGCGCCTGCAGATCTACGATGTCGCGGGCCTGGTGCTGTTCGCCGTGCGCGAGAAAATCATCAGCCTGGACGACTGAGCAACGGCGAATCCGCCGGCAGGTGCACGCGCAGCGCCTTGGGTACGGCCTCGAACCGCAGGCTGGCCGCTTGCAGGGGCTCGCCGTCGAGATTCATGTCCAACCCCTGGGCGCTCTTGATCTCCACCCACGGCAAGCGGGCGCGCACGAACAGCCCCTCACCGGCCAACAGATCGCGCAAGGCCCCGGCCATCTCCTGGGGCGCCGGCAGGATGCCGACGTCCAGCAGGCCATCGTCCACGCTCGCCTCTGGGCATAGCACGTGCCCGCCGCCGGCCTGACGACCATTGCCGATGCCCAGCGCCAGCAACTCGCCCTGCCACTGGAACCCCGGACCCTGCAGCTCGACCGAGGCCGCCTGCAGCTCACTGAAGCGCGACAGCCCGGTGAACAGGTAGGCCGCGGCGCCCAGCACTTTCTTCAGGTCTTCAGAGGTATTGGCGGTGACCTGGGTGCCGAATCCGCCGGTAGCCATGTTCAGGAACAGCTGGTCACCCACCCGGCCCAGATCGATCGGCCGTGCCGGTACGTCCAGCAGGTCGAGGGCCGCTTGCGGCTCGAGCGGCACACCGGCCGCCTTGGCAAAGTCGTTGGCCGTTCCCAGCGGCAGCAGCGCCAGGCTGGCCTGGGTAGCCGCCAGGCCCATGGCCTCGGCCACGTCGCGCAACGTTCCATCACCGCCGCCGGCCACCACGTGAGCGTAGCCCGCCGCCAGTGCTTCCCCGACCAAGCGCTGGGCATCACCGCCCTCCCAGGTCAGGCGCACGTCCAACTCCCAGCCACGCTCACGCAGCTGGCCTACCGCGGCCCGCACGTCTTCGTTGGTGGCCTGCTTGCCATGCAGGATCAGCAATGCCTTGCGCTCGCTCATGTCGCCCTCCCGGAAAAATGCACAGAAATGCCCTACTGCAATCTCGACCATGAACGCGCCCGGATTGCTGCATGCCCCGCCCAAAAACCGCCGTTTCCCGCAATTGCCATTGAAAGCCGCTCGCGACAGGCGCATCATTCGACAAATATTTGGCCTTCATGGAAGATGCCGCCCGAAAAAGTCATTTTATTGACTTTGCGCCGCCAGACGCCTGACAGGTCGTGATTCCCTTGTATTGCGCTGCCCGCAGCGCACCGATTCGAGGCTGTGACTATGAGCGTTCTGATCCCTTGCATCATCGCTGGCGGCGCCGGCACCCGATTGTGGCCGGTCTCGCGCGAAGCGATGCCCAAGCCCTTCATGCGCCTGCCCGACGGCATGAGCCTGCTGCAGAAGACCTTCAGCCGCGCCAGCAGCCTGCCCGGGGTCGAGCGGGTGCTCACGGTGACCAACCGCGAAGTGGTGTTCCGCACCCAGGACGAATATCGCCAGGTCGGCGCTGCACGGGTAGCCCTCGATTTCATTCTCGAACCCCTGGGCCGCAACACCGCACCCGCCATCGCCGCTGCGGCGCTGCACTGCGCCCGCCTGCACGGCGAGGACAGCCTGCTGCTGGTGCTTCCCGCCGACCACTTGATCCAGGACCAGGGCGCTTTCGAGGCGGCCGTCCGGCAGGCCATGGCGCTGGCCGGGCAAGGCTGGCTGACCACCTTCGGCCTGCAACCGACCCGTGCCGAAACGGGGTTCGGCTATATCGAGCAGGGCCAGCCGATCGCTGACGGCGGCTACCAGGTCGCCCGCTTCGTCGAAAAGCCCGACGCCGACACCGCCCAGGCCTACCTCGACGGTGGCCGACACCTGTGGAACGCCGGCATGTTCTGCCTGCGCGTCGGCACCGTGCTACAGGAGCTGCAGGCCCATGCCCCTGAGGTCCTGCGCAGCGTGGCCGACTGCCTGGAACAGAGCCAGGTCAAGGAAGGCGCGGGCGGCCTGCAGGTGGAACTCGACCCCGAACGCTTCGCCCTGGTGCCGGATATCTCCATCGACTATGCCCTCATGGAACCCTCCGCCCAGGTGGCCGTGGTGCCATGCGACATCGGCTGGAGCGACATCGGCTGCTGGGAAGCGGTACGTGAGCTGCGCCCGGCCGACGGCCAGGGCAACCACTGCAACGGCGAAACCGTGCTGCTAGACGTGCGCAACTGCTACATCGACTCGCCTCGGCGCCTGGTCGGCGCGGTCGGCCTGGACAACCTGATCGTCATCGACACCCCCGACGCCCTGCTGATCGCCGATGCCGCGCGCAGCCAGGACGTCAAAGTGATCGCCCAGCAGCTCAAGCGCGAGGGCCATGACGCCTACCGCCTGCACCGCACCGTGACCCGCCCCTGGGGCCTGTACACGGTGCTCGAGGAAGGGCCGCGGTTCAAGATCAAGCGCATCATGGTCCGCCCCGGCGAATCGCTGTCGCTGCAGATGCACCATCATCGCAGCGAGCACTGGATCGTGGTCAGCGGCATGGCCTGCGTGACCAATGGCCAGGAAGAGTTCCTGCTCGACACCAACGAGTCCACCTTCATCAAGCCCGGGCGCAGCCACCGCCTGACCAACCCCGGGGTCATCGACCTGGTGATGATCGAGGTGCAGAGCGGCGAATACCTGGGCGAAGACGACATCGTACGCTTTACTGATATCTATGGACGCGCCCCGGCGGCAGCAGCACCTGCCTGACTGCCAGAGGGCGCGTTTTTTCATCCAGGGCCGACACCCGGCCAACTGCGAGGATTCGGGCTCATGCGCATACTCTGGACCCTGCCCTACCTGCCCTGGCCCACCACCAGCGGCAGCAAGACCCGGCAATACCACCTGCTGCGCGCCCTGGCGCAGCATGGCCACCGGATCACCTTGCTGGTGCAGTCGAAGGTCCCCTTGAGCGACACCGCGCGCGAAGCCCTGGAGCCCCTGGTGGAGCGCCTGATCGTACTGCCCAGGCGAGCACTGAACAGCCCGCTCAACCTGCTCGCCTCACCCATCATCGACTATCCCATGCGGGCCATCATCAATGGTCTGGCACCTTGCCTGCGGCATCGCTTCGAGCAACTGCTGGACGAACCCTGGGATGTGATCCAGATCGAGCACAGCTACAGCTTCCAGCCGTTCGAGCGGGCCCTGCAGGCCCGGGGCTTGCCCTACATGCTCAGCGAGCATTACCTGGAGTCGGTGATGGGCGCCGCCTGCCATGACCGCCTGCCCTTGTGGCTGCGCCCGCTGAACGCCTTCGACCGCTGGCGCTATCGGCGCTGGGAACAACGGGTGCTGCGCCAGCCCACCGAGGTGGTGGCGGTCAGCGCCCAGGATGCCGAGCTGATCGGTCAGATCAGCGGCCGCCCGGTGAATGTGGTGGTCAATGGCGTGGACTGCGACCACTACCAGGACGTGCGCCCTACCGCGCACAGCCAACGCCTGCTTTTTGTCGGCAACTTCGAGTACGGCGCCAACCTGGAGGCCATCGAGTGGGCGCTGGAGGAAATCCTGCCGCAGGTATGGATGAGCAATCCGGCGGTGCGCCTGGCCATTGCCGGGCACGCGTTGCCGGCCAGCTGGAAGCTGCACTGGAACGACCCACGCATCGAGTGGGTAGGTTACCGCCCCGACCTGCGCGAGCTGCAGCGCCGCTCGGCGCTGTTCTTCGCGCCGCTGCGCCATGCCGGTGGCTCCAAGGTGAAGATCCTCGAGGCCATGGCCGCCGGGCTACCGGTCATCACCACCAGCAAGGGCGCCTCGGGCCTGGCCATGAACAACGGCGAACACTACCTGGGCAGCGACGACAGCGGCCAGCTGGCGCTGTTGGTCACGCAACTGCTCAACCAGCCGTGGCGCATGTGCCAGCTCAGCGAGGCCGGGCGCCAGTTCGCCCGCCAGCGTCATGACTGGAGCGTTGCCGCCCAGCAACTGGAGAACGTGCACATGCGCCTGACCCAACTGGCACCGGCAGGCGCAGGCGCCCCCGGCGGCGTGCTAGCCAAGTAGCTCGCTGAACGGAATGAATGCCACCGGGTCGCCCTGCCGTGGCGTGCTGCCTTCAAGCACCTCCACCACCCCATCGGCCCAGGCCGCGCTGCGCAGCACACCGGAGCTCTGGTTCTTGTAGATGCGCACCCGGCCATCCTCGATGCGCGCGCGCAGGAATTCGCGCCGCGTCCCGGCCTTGGGCCAATCGAAACCCGCCGGCACGCTGAAACGCAGTGGCGCGACATTGTGTACACCCAACCGGCGCAGCAGGTAGGGCCGCGCCAGCAGGCCGAAAGTGACCAATGTCGAGGCCGGGTTGCCCGGCAGGCCGATCACCGGCACACCTTGGTAATGGCCGAAGGTCAGCGGCTTGCCCGGCTTGATCGCCAGCTTCCACAGCGCCAGCTCGCCCGCTTCGCGCAGGGCCAGGCCAAGAAAATCGGCCTCGCCCACCGACACGCCACCGGTGGACAGGATCAGGTCGACATCGCCCAGCCCGGCCAGGCACTGGCGGGTGCGCTCGAGGTCGTCGGGCAGGATCCCGGCATCCACCACCTCGCAGCCCAGGCGTTGCAGCCAGCTGACCAGCAGGCGTCGGTTGCTGTTGTAGATCTGCCCGGGCCCCAGCGGCAATCCCGGCTCGACCAGTTCGTCACCGGTCGACAGTACCGCCACCCGTGGCCGGCGCCGCACTTGCAGGGTGCCGAAACCCAGGGTCGCGGCCAGCCCGAGCTGGATCGGGCCCAACCGCGTGCCAGCGCTCATCACCTGTTCGCCGACACGGGTTTCCTGGCCTTTGGGGCGAACGTTCTGTGACAGTGCCAGGGGTTCGAGGAACCGTACCAGGCCATCCTCGAGCACTTCGGTGTTTTCCTGCATCTCGACGCAATCGGCGCCTTCGGGCAGCGGCGCGCCGGTAAAGATCCGTGCGCAGGTGCCAGGCTCCAGGGGTTGTGGCGCATGGCCGGCGAAGATGCGCTGGGTTACCCGCAGCGGTTCACCCTGCCAGTCGGCCAGGCGCAGGGCGTAGCCGTCCATGGCGCTGTTGGGCCACGGCGGCAGGTCGAGGCCGGCCACCAGTTCATGGGCCAGGACGCGCCCTTCGGCTTCGGCCAGCGCGACGTGTTCGGTCTCGGCGATGGGCGCCTTCTCGGCCAGCGCCAGCAGGCGCTCCAAGGCCTCTTCCACCGGCATCAACGGCCGGGCCACCTCAACCACGGCTGTCACAGGCCGCTGCCTGCTTCAGGTGCGGCACGAAGTTGCACGGCCGGTGACGGGCATCCAGCTGCTCGGCGAGGATGCCGTCCCAACCGGTGCGCACGGCATTGGTCGAGCCCGGCAGGCAGCAGACCAGGGTGCCGTTGGCAAGGCCTGCCAGGGCGCGGGACTGCACGGTGGAGGTGCCGATATCGGCCACCGAGATCTGCCGGAACAGCTCGCCAAAACCCTCGACCTGCTTGTCCAGCAGGCACGCCACGGCCTCCGGGGTGCTGTCGCGCCCGGTAAAGCCGGTGCCACCGGTAATCAGCACCACCTGCACCTGGTCATCGGCGATCCAGGTCGCGACCTGCGCGCGGATCTTGTACAGGTCGTCCTTGAGCAGCACGCGCTCGGCCAGGCGGTGGCCGGCGGCGCTCAGGCGATCGACGAACAGCTGGCCGGAGGTATCAGTGTCGAAGGTACGGGTATCGCTGACCGTCAGCACGGCGATGTTCAGCGCTACAAAAGGGGTATCTGCCTTGGCTTTCATGGGAGTCCGTCGCAGGGAAACAGGGAATGTGCGCTGTTATATCACAGGCCACGGCGCCCAGACCGCGACGTTGTTCTTGGTCAATGCCGGTGCGATGGCGCTATGCTGCACTGTGCAAGGAACTTGCGTGGACGCCCTGCGTCTTAATGACATCTAGCACCATCGCACTGGAGAAACACGATGATCCAACGGACCCTTCCCGCCTTCCTGCTTGCCCTGGGCCTGGGCGCCCTCGCCGGCTGCGCCTCGCCAACCGTCATCACCCTGAACGACGGCCGCGAGATCCAGGCGGTGGACACCCCGTCGTATGACGACGACTCCGGCTTCTACGAATTCGAACAGCTCGACGGCAAGCGCACGCGCATCAACAAAGACCAGATCCGTACCGTCAAGGAGCTGTGATCCAGCCCTGCGTTTTTGGCGCAACTCCTTTTTGCAACAAGGGGTTGCGTTGAAAAAATCGATGCAGTAGCATTTCGGACATCGGAGTGTAGCGCAGCCAGGTAGCGCGTCTCGTTCGGGACGAGAAGGCCGCAGGTTCGAATCCTGTCTCTCCGACCAAATCCTGCAAAAAACCCGCCTTGCGCGGGTTTTTTGTTGCCTGCGAAAAGGCCAGTCACCGGTGGGAGCAGGCCAGCCTACTCCCACGCTTGTGCGCTTACTCCGGCAACACCGGCACATGCAGCAGTTGCAAGCGCGCACTGCTCCATTCGCGGGTCTTGTTGGTCAACTCAAGGTCGTTGTTCAGCTTCTGGCCGTAGGTCGGCACGATTTCCTTGAGCTTGGCCTGCCACTCGGCGCTCTTGATCCGATCCTTGAAGGTCTTCTCGAGCACGGTCAGCATGATCGGCGCGGCGGTCGAGGCACCAGGGGAGGCACCCAGCAGCGCGGCGATGCTGCCATCCTCGGCGGCCACCACTTCGGTGCCGAACTGCAGCACGCCACCGTGCACGGGGTCCTTCTTGATCACCTGCACGCGCTGGCCGGCCTGAAGCAGCTGCCAGTCTTCGTTCTTGGCGTTGGGGAAGTATTCGCGCAGGGCCGCCATGCGGTCGTCGAAGCTGAGCATCAGCTGACCCATCAGGTAGGTGCTCAGGTCGATGTTGTCGATGCCAGCATGCATCATCGGGCTGATGTTGTGGGTGGTCAGCGAACTGAGCATGTCCAGCAACGAGCCGTGCTTGAGGTACTTGGTGGAGAAGGTCGCGAACGGACCGAACAATAGCACCTCCTTGCCATCGATCACCCGGGTGTCCAGATGCGGCACCGACATGGGCGGTGCGCCGACCGAGGCCTTGCCGTACAGCTTGGCCTTGTGGCGGGCGACCAGGTCGGCGTTGTCGGTCATCAGGAACTGGCCACCGACCGGGAAGCCGGCATAGCCCTCGGCCTCTGGGATGCCGGACTTCTGCAGCAGCTTGAGCGCGCCGCCACCGGCGCCGATGAAGACGAACTTGGCTTTGACCGCAGTCTCGTTGCCACCTTTGGCCAGGTCGGCCACCACCACGTTCCAGCTGCCGTCGTCGTTGCGCACGATGTCGCGCACTTCATGGCCCAGGTGCAGTTGCACGTTCGGGTTACGGGTCATGGCGGCGAACAGCTGCCGGGTGATCTCGCCGAAGTTCACGTCGGTACCGATGGCCATGCGGGTCGCGGCCACCTTCTGCCCGGGGTCACGGCCTTCCATCACCAGCGGCACCCACTGGCGGATCTGCTCGTGGTCCTCGGTGATCTCCATGCCGCGGAACAGCGAGCTGTGCCGCAGGGCCTCGACGCGCTTATGCAGGAAGGCGACGTTATCGTCACCCCAGACGAAGCTCATGTGCGCCACGTTGTTGATGAACGAACGCGGGTTGCTCAGCACGCCCTGCTCGACCTGGTAAGCCCAGAACTGCTTGGACACCTCGAACTGTTCGTTGACGTTGACCGCCTTGCTGATGTCGATGCTGCCGTCCTTGCCGACGCTGGTGTAGTTCAGCTCGCAGAATGCAGAGTGGCCTGTACCGGCATTGTTCCAGGCATTGGAACTCTCTTCGGCGACCTGGTCCATGCGCTCGTAGACGTCGACTTTCCAGTTCGGTTCCAGTTCGGTGAGGTAGGTCCCGAGGCTTGCGCTCATGATGCCACCGCCGATCAGCAGGACATCGACGGACTTTTGTGGCTCCGCGGGCTTGGAGCAGCCGATGACGCTCAGGCACAGGAGCGTCAGCAGGATTTTTTTCATTAGCTCAATCCAATTGAAGTGAAGGATTGGCAGTCGTTGCCCCCGGTGTGCACGCCCGGTTGTTGTTGTGGTTGGCAGGAGTTTCGCGAAATCGGGGCACGATCGCCTCGGGCCTTGGCCCGGGGCGCCGTAAAGCAGGGAGTGTGCCAGCATGGCCTGGGTCAGGGTTGATGCCGCCCACAGCGCCCTCGGCCACCCAATGGATGGCGACAATCCGCCACAGGTAACTGATGCGACATGCGAATATGGCGGATTTCCCCACCCTCAAAAGCATCGCGGTGCGAGTCGCATCGGCGCACCGCGATGGCGATTCAAGCGGTCAATCGGGAAGTCACTTCGCCCAACTGACCCGACAGTCCGTGCAGGCGCTGTCCGGCCTGCTCGGTGTGCTGCACCGCCTGCTGGTTGGCGGTGGCGATGCGGGTGATCTCGACCAGGTTGCGCGAGATATCTTCGGCGACGCTGGTCTGCTCCTCCGCGGCGGTGGCGATCTGGCGGTTCATGTCGCGGATCGCCTCCACCGCCGTGGTGATGCGCTGCAGCATCTGCCCGGCCTGCTGCACCTGCTCGGCGCCCTCCTCGCTGCGCTGCTGGCCACTCTCGATGGCCTTGACCGCCTCCACCGCGCCCGACTGCACCGCCTCGATGATCTGGTGGATCTCGGCGATCGATGCCGCGGTGCGCTGGGCCAGGCTGCGCACCTCATCGGCCACCACCGCGAAACCCCGCCCGGCCTCGCCGGCACGGGCGGCTTCGATGGCGGCGTTGAGCGCCAGCAGGTTGGTCTGTTCGGCGATGCCGCGAATCACTTCAAGCACCTTGCCGATGCGCGTGCTGTCGTTTTCCAGGTGCCGAATCACCGCTGCGGTGCCGGCGATCTCGCGGTTGACCACGGCAATGGTGTCGATGGTGCGCTGCATGACCTGCTCGCCCGCCTGGGCGCTGTGGTCGGCCTCGTCCGCCGCGCGGGCGGCATCGGCGGCATGGCGGGCCACTTCCTGGGCAGTGGCGGACATCTCGTGCATGGCCGTGGCGACCTGGTCGGTACGCTGGAACTGATCATGGGTGCCGTGGGCCATGTCGCCGGCGATACGGCTGAGCTGGCCGCTGGCGCTCTCCAGCTCCTCGGCGTTGTCCTTGAGTCGGCCGACGGTATCGGCAAGAAAATCACGCAGGGTGTTGGCCGCCAGCGCCAGGCGCCCGAGTTCATCCTCGCGACGGCTGTCGACCCGGGCGGCGAAACGCCCCTGGCTGAGCTGGGCGACGTAGTCGATCAACTGGCGGATCGGCTCGACCAGGCTGCGGTTGACCAACCACAGGCTGAACAGCCCGACCAGCACGGCCGAGGCCAGCATCACCAGCACGCCCAACCACACCGTGCGCTCGGCGCTGGCGCTGATGGCGTCGGCACGCCCGTGGGCATCGGCGCGCAGTTGCTCCACCAGTGCACTCATCTGGTCGCTGGTGGCGCGGTCCACGCCCTTGACCGCCAGGTCGCCGGCCACCGGGTCGCCACCGGCGGCCAGGAATGCCTGGCGCCCTTGCTCGTAGGCCGAACCCAGCTGGCGGTGGCTGGCCTTGAGTTGCTCCAGGCGCGCCTTGAGCGCCGGATCGCTGCTGTCGATCAATTGCCCCAGCAATTGCTGCACCTGCTGCTCGCGGGCCTGGAACTGCTGCCAGTATTTGTCCAGCTCCGCGGGCTGGCGACCACGCAGCAGCACGTTCTTCCATTCCTGCACCTGGATCTTGAACTGCAGGTTGGCTTCGTCGATCAGCTGCGAGGCACGCAACGGTCCGTCCACCAGTTCGGCGTAGCCGCGCACACTGGAGGACAGGAACTGGAAGCACACCAGGGCGATCAACAGGATCGCCACCAGGCTGCCACCGAGCAGGGAGAGAATTTGCACTCTGAGGGATTTACGCAAGATTGCGGATCTCGGAACAAGGAAGAGGGAAACGGCGCACGCCGGCACCGCCGACAGAGGCGTCCCTGTCCTCGTTCGCTGCCCCATCAACGCCGCCATCGGGCGATGGCAACCAGGGCAAGCACCTGCGCAACAGCCGAGGCAGATAGTCTCAGGCAATTGCTACAGAATTGTTACAAAACAGCGACAGCAAAGACACTCAGCCCGAGTTGAATTGCAGTGCTGCAAGGCGTGCGTAGAGTGGGCTTTGCTCGATCAATTGTCGATGGGTCCCGACTGCCGCCAGTCGGCCTTTGTCGATCACCGCGATACGGTCGGCATGCTGCACCGTCGCCAGGCGGTGGGCGATGACCAGTGTGGTGCGCCCGGCCATCAGTTGTGGCAATGCCTGCTGGATCAGATACTCGCTTTGCGCGTCCAGCGCGCTGGTGGCTTCATCCAGCAGCAGGATCGGCGCATCCACCAGCAGCGCTCGGGCAATCGCCAGGCGCTGGCGCTGGCCACCGGACAAGCCCACGCCACCCTCGCCCAAGGGTGTCAGGTAACCCTGAGGCAGCTGGATGATGAATTCATGGGCATGGGCACCGCGCGCCGCCGCCTCGACCTCGGCCAGGCTGGCCTCGGGCCGACCGTAGCGGATATTGGCCTCGACCGTGCCGCGAAACAGCGCCGGCTGCTGGGCTACCAGGGCAAACTGGCGACGCAGGTCTACCGGTGCCAGCCCGGTGATCGGCTGGCCATCGAGCAGAATCGCTCCAGGTTGCGGGTCGTAGAACCGCAGCAGCAGGTCGAACAGGGTCGACTTGCCGGCCCCCGACGGCCCGACCAGCGCCACGGTCTCGCCGGGGCGAATATGCAGGCTGAGGCCGTCGACGGCCGCCACCGCGGGCCGTGACGGGTAGGCGAAGCGCACCTCGCGCAGTTCGATGTCGCCACTGGCGCGCCCGTCCACCAACCCCGCCGGCTGTGTCGGCGCCAGGATCGCCGTCTGCGCCGCCAGCAGCTCGGCGATGCGCTCGGCGGCACCGGCGGCCCGTTGCAATTCGCCGATCACCTCGCTCAGGGTGCCGAAGGCGCTGCCGACGATCAGGCTGTAGAACACGAACGCGGCGAGCTCGCCGCCGGAGATGCGCCCGGCGATCACATCCATGCCGCCGACCCAGAGCATCACCCCGACCGCGCCAAGCACCAGCACGATCACCAGGGTAATCAGCCAGGCACGCTGGGCGATGCGCCGCCGCGCCACGTCGAACGCCGCCTCCACGGTGTCGCCGAACAGTGCCTGGTCACGCGCCTGGTGGTTATAGGCCTGCACCGTCTTGATCTGGCCAAGGGTCTCGGCGACATAGCTGCCCACATCGGCCACCCGGTCCTGGCTCTGCCGCGACAGGCTGCGCACGCGCCGGCCGAACAGCAGGATCGGCGCCAGCACCAGGGGCAGGGCCAGCACCACGATACTGGTCAGCTTGGAGTTGGTGACGAACAGCAGGATCACCCCGCCGACCACCATCAGCGCATTGCGCAGGAACAGCGACAGCGACGAGCCAATGACGGACTGCAGCAAGGTGGTGTCGGCGGTCAGCCGCGACTGGATCTCCGAACTGCGGTTGTCCTCGAAGAACCCCGGATGCAGCCAGACCAGGTGGTCGAACACTGCCCGGCGGATGTCGGCCACGCAGCGCTCGCCGATCCACGACACCAGGTAGAAACGGGCGAAGGTCCCCACCGCCAGCGCTACCACCAGCAGCATGAAAAGGCCGATGGTCTGGTTGAGCTGGTGCGCCGAGCCGGTCATGAAACCCTGGTCGACCAGCAGGCGGATGCCCTGCCCCATGGACAGGGTAATGGCGGCGGTGACCACCAGCGCCAGCAAGGCCAGCAGCGCCTGGCGGCGATAGGGGCGCACGAACTGCCAGCCCAGGTGCAGGGCGCGGCGCTGGCGGGGAGAGATCGGATCGGGCATGGCAAAGGTCGTTCCACAGGGGATTGATAGCAGACTACCACTCGTCGGCGCTGTGCAACGCTCGGGAATGCGAGGTCGTCCCATGCTCGGACGGAGCGGCAGTGCCTATGCCCATTCGTTCTAAAGCGTGACTGGAGCTTTGCCGCGCTTTCTGGTGGACTGATCCAGCATGAAGCCGAAAAGCTGTCACAGACCAGTCACGGCGAAGCGATACCTTGAGCTTGAACCTGAAAGAGGAGACAGGACATGAGCTTGCAGCACACCGATACGCCCAAGACCCAGCCCCCTGCGCAACATCAGGTCTGCGGCTCGATCATCGATGCCCAGGGCCGCGAGGTGCCCATCACCGAGCAGATGATCCAGAAGGCCTGCAAGGACCTGGAAGAGAGCCGGGTCAAGAAGATCGGCAAGGCCTGATCCCCGAATCGCGTGCAACCCGGCGCTCGCGCCGGGTTTTTATTGTCCTGCCTTTGCGCACCCTCAGGCCAGCACCGCCCCCAATGCACTGACCACCTGCGCCAACTGGGGCATTTCCCCACGGACGCGCACCGGCAATCCCTCGATCTCACGCCGTACCGGGTAGTGCTTGCGCAGCAGATCAAATGCCGCACGCTGTTCGGCCGGATCTTCGCTCAGGCTGCGACGGAAATCGGCATCGTCACGACGCGGGTCGTAGACCGCCCGGCACAGGGTGGCCAATGCCCACGCCGGATCCGCGCTCGCGTCAAACTCGATCTGCGCAAGGCCTGGTGCCGGCAGCAGGTCGGCCAGTCGCACCTGCTCGGGCAAACCCTGCCAGCGGCAGAACGCCTGGTAGATCTGCGCCGTGCCACGCTGCTTGCCATCCAGGCTATAGCCGGCGATATGCGGCGTGGCCAGGGTGCACAGGTCGGCCAACGCGAGGTCCACCTGCGGCTCGCCTTCCCACACGTCGAGCACCGCATGCACGTCCTCTCGGTCCAGCAGCAGTTCACGCAGGGCAGCGTTGTCCACCACAGGCCCACGGCTGGCGTTGATCAGCCAGGCGCCTGCGCGCAAGCGGGCCAGGCGCGGCTGGTCGAGCAGGTGCCAGGTCGGGTGCTCGCCGCCACGCTGCAGCGGCGTGTGCAGGCTGATCACATCGCATTGCTCGAGGACGCTGTCGAGATCGACAAACTCGCCGCCCTCGCTGGCCTGGCGCACCGGGTCGCACACCAGCACCTTCCAGTCGAGGCCGCGCAGCACCCGCACCAGCCGCCCGCCGACCTCACCCGCGCCGACCACGCCATAGACGCGCTTGCCCAGGTCGGCACCCTCGAGTTCGGCCAGGGTCAGCAGGCTGCCCAGCACGTAGTCCACCACGCCACGGGCGTTGCAGCCCGGCGCGCTGCTCCAGTGGATACCGGCTTCGGCGAAGTGTTCGAGGTCGAGGTGATCGGTGCCGATGGTGCAGGTGCCGACGAAGCGTACCCGACTGCCCTCGAGCAGTTGCCGATCGACGCGAGTCACCGAGCGTACCAGCAGCACGTCGGCGTCCTTGACGCTGGCGGCGTCGATGGCCCGGCCCGGATAACGGCGGATTTCACCGAAACCGGCAAAGAAGGCATCGAGCAGCGGGATATTCTCGTCGGCAACTATCAGCATGGCGCTCTCCTGTCAGGGGAGCGCAGTGTAGCGCGATCGCGGCGGGCTCAGTCGGCCTTCTTGCGGATCCAGTACAGGTAGGTTCCGGCGTCTTCTTCCTGGCCGAGCAGCTCGTGGCCGAGGAAGATGCAGAACTTGGGGATGTCGCGGCGGGTCGACGGGTCGGTGGCGATGACCTTGAGCACGCCGCCGGATACCAGCTCGCGTACATGCTTGTGCAGCATCATCACCGGCTCCGGGCAGTTCAGGCCGGTGGCGTCGAGGATCGCGTCGTGGGTGAAATCGGTCATGAAAGGCTCCGCAAAATGCTCGTCATTGTGGCGTATCGGCCGAAGGGCGCCAAGCCCACTCCCACAAGGGCCAGGTACCGTGGGAGCGGGCTTGCCCCGCGATGGGCTCAGCGCGGCTTCAGGTCCAGCCGGCGCAGATGGCAGGTGACTTCCTCACGGTCGTGATACAGCTGCTTGCAGGCGATCGACACCTTCACCTTGCGCGCCTTGAACCCAGCCTCGATACGGTCCAGCAGCTTGCGAACCTCGGCATGGCGTTGCTTCATCGGCAGCTTCAGGTTGACCACCGCCTCGCGGCACAAGCCCTCGCCCAGCCAGGTCTCGATCAGCGAAGCGGTGCGCGCCGGCTTCTCGACGATATCGCAGACCATCCAGTCCACCGTCTGCTTCGGCTGCCAGGTGAAACCGTCGGCCATCAGATGGGTGACCAGGCCGGTATCCATCAGGCTCTCGGCCATCGGCCCGTTGTCGATGGCGGTCACCAGCATGCCACGCTTGACCAGCTGGTAGGTCCAGCCGCCGGGCGAGGCGCCCAGGTCGACACCCGTCATGTCGTCGTTCAGGCGCGCGTCCCATTGCTCGCGCGGGATGAACTGGTGCCAGGCTTCCTCGAGCTTGAGGGTCGAGCGGCTCGGGGCCTCGCGGGGGAACTTCAGGCGTGGGATACCCATCGGCCACAGCGCCGAATTGTCGGCCTCGGCCAGGCCGAGGAACACCCGACGGCCGCTGATGAAGGTCAGCAGCAGGCGCGGACGGCGGGCATCGTCGACCAGGCGGCCGGCCTTCTCCAGGGCCTTGCGCAGCGGCACCTCGAACTTGCGGCAGAAGGTCGACAGCTCCTTGCCCTCGTTGCTGTCGAGTACCTCCAACCACAGGCTGCCGCACACCGGCAGCGCGGCCAGGTGCTCGAGCAGCACGCTGATGCGGTCGGTCTCCGGCAGCTCGACGTACGTGCCGCGGGCCCACTGGCGCGGGAAGATCAGCTGCGAAAAGCGCAGCGCCTGCATCATGCGTTCGGCGCCACCGGGCTCGGTGCAGACGAACTCGGCGCAGGCACTCTGCGGCTTGCCCTTGGCATAGCCGGGCACGCCCAGGTGGGCGGCGTGTTCGCTGATTTCGGCGCAGACCTCGCCCTCGAAGCCGGGCCGGCAATGCATGAACAGGGTATTCATTTCTCACTCCACATCACTGGCGCAGACGGCGCCAGGGCGGCGAATGATAAAGGAAGTCGGGAACCAGCGACACGCCCCATCGGTCCAGAAAAGGGTCGGGACCGGCAAACCGGTCTAACCTGACTGTTCAGCCAGGTCCGTGCCGTGCGGACTGGTCCAGAGCGGTGACACCGGCGAGCGACCCGCAGTCGCCGGGCACCGGAGCACAAGGAGTTGTAAATGCCCTCGCTCGATAGCCTGAAAACCCTCAAGACCCTCCAGGTGGCCGACCGCGCCTACCACTATTTCAGCTTGCCCGACGCCGCCCGCCAGCTCGGCAACCTGCAGCGCCTGCCCATGTCGCTCAAGGTGCTGCTGGAGAACCTGCTGCGCTGGGAAGACGGCAAGACCGTCACCGGCGACGACCTCAAGGCCCTGGCCGCCTGGCTGCAGGAGCGCCGCTCCGACCGCGAGATCCAGTACCGCCCGGCGCGAGTGCTGATGCAGGACTTCACCGGCGTGCCGGCGGTGGTCGACCTGGCCGCCATGCGCGCGGCCATGGCCAAGGCCGGCGGCGATCCGCAGCGGATCAACCCGTTGTCGCCGGTGGACCTGGTGATCGACCACTCGGTGATGGTCGACCGTTATGCCACCCCAGCCGCGTTCGCCCAGAACGTCGATATCGAAATGCAGCGCAACGGCGAACGCTACGCCTTCCTGCGCTGGGGCCAGAGCGCCTTCGACAACTTCCGGGTGGTGCCGCCGGGCACCGGCATCTGCCACCAGGTCAACCTCGAATACCTGGGCCGCACGGTATGGACCCGCGAGGAGGAAGGCCGCACCTATGCCTTCCCCGACACCTTGGTCGGTACTGACTCGCACACGACCATGATCAATGGCCTCGGCGTGCTCGGCTGGGGCGTGGGTGGCATCGAGGCCGAGGCGGCCATGCTCGGCCAGCCGGTATCGATGCTGATCCCCGAGGTGATCGGCTTCAAGCTTACCGGCAAGCTGCGCGAAGGCATCACCGCCACCGACCTGGTCCTGACGGTCACGCAGATGCTGCGCAAGAAGGGCGTGGTGGGCAAGTTCGTCGAGTTCTATGGCGACGGCCTGGCCGACCTGCCACTGGCCGATCGCGCCACCATCGCCAACATGGCCCCCGAGTACGGCGCCACCTGTGGCTTCTTCCCGGTCGACCAGGTGACCCTCGACTACCTGCGCCTGTCCGGCCGCCCCGAGGACACCGTGCAACTGGTCGAGGCCTACTGCAAGGCCCAGGGCCTGTGGCGCCTGCCCGGCCAGGAGCCGCTGTTCAGCGACACCCTGGCCTTGGACATGAACGACGTGGAAGCCAGCCTGGCCGGGCCCAAGCGCCCGCAGGACCGCGTCGCCCTGGGCCAGGTGCGCCAGGCCTTCGACCACTTCATCGAGTTGCAGCCCAAACCGCTGGCCAAGGAAGTCGGCCGCCTGGAAAGCGAAGGCGGCGGTGGCGTGGCGGTGGGCAATGCCGACCAGGCTGGCGAGATCGACTACACCCACGAAAATCAGACGCACACCCTGCGCGACGGCGCGGTGGTGATTGCCGCCATTACCTCCTGCACCAACACCTCCAACCCCAGCGTGATGATGGCCGCCGGGCTGGTGGCGAAGAAAGCCGTGGAGAAAGGCCTGCAGCGCAAGCCCTGGGTGAAGAGTTCGCTCGCTCCCGGCTCCAAAGTGGTCACCGACTACTACAAGGCCGCAGGCCTGACACCCTACCTCGACCAGCTCGGTTTCGACCTGGTCGGCTATGGCTGCACCACCTGCATCGGCAACTCGGGCCCCCTGGACGAGGCCATCGAGCAAGCCATCGGCAGCGCCGACCTCACCGTCGCCTCGGTGCTGTCGGGCAACCGCAACTTCGAAGGCCGGGTACACCCGCTGGTCAAGACCAACTGGCTGGCTTCGCCGCCACTGGTGGTGGCCTACGCCCTGGCCGGCAGCGTGCGCGTCGACCTCAGCCAGGACCCGCTCGGCACCGGCAAGGACGGCAAGCCCGTGTACCTGCGCGACATCTGGCCAAGCCAGCAGGAAATCGCCGAGGCGGTCAGCAATGTCGACACCCGCATGTTCCACAAGGAATATGCCGAGGTGTTCGCCGGCGACGCCCAATGGCAGGCGATCGAAGTGCCCCAGGCCGCGACCTATGTCTGGCAGGACGCTTCCACCTATATCCAGCACCCACCCTTCTTCGATGACATCGGCGGCCCGCTGCCGGAGATCGGTGATGTGCGCGACGCACGCATCCTCGCCCTGCTCGGCGACTCGGTGACCACCGACCACATTTCCCCGGCCGGCAACATCAAGGCCGACAGCCCGGCCGGGCGCTACCTGCGCGGCAAGGGCGTGGAACCGCGCGACTTCAACTCCTACGGCTCACGGCGCGGTAACCACGAAGTAATGATGCGCGGCACCTTCGCCAACATCCGCATCCGCAACGAAATGCTCGGTGGCGAGGAAGGCGGCAACACCCTGTATGTACCCACGGGCGAGAAACTGTCGATCTACGACGCCGCCATGCGCTACCAGCAGGATGGCACGCCGCTGGTGGTGGTCGCCGGGCAGGAATACGGCACCGGCTCCAGCCGCGACTGGGCGGCCAAGGGCACCAACCTGCTGGGGGTCAAGGCGGTGCTGGCGGAGAGTTTCGAACGCATCCACCGCTCCAACCTGGTGGGCATGGGCGTGCTGCCGCTGCAGTTCAAGGCGGGAGACGACCGCAAGCGCCTGGGGCTGACCGGCAGCGAGCGCATCGATGTGCTTGGGCTGACCGATGCGCAGATCCGCCCGGGCATGAGCCTGCCGCTGCGCATTACCCGCGAGGATGGGCGCCAGGAGCAGATCGAGGTGCTGTGCCGGATCGATACGCTCAATGAAGTGGAATACTTCAAATCGGGGGGGATCCTGCATTATGTGCTGCGGCAATTGATCGCAGGGTAGGCATTCACTGCTCGCGCCCGCGCCTTTGGTGCGGGCTGTCGTGGGAGCGGGCAAGCCCGCTCCCACGCGTGCGCCTTCATACCGTTGTTCCTGCAAAGCATGGTGTCCTGAAGCCGCTTGGCTGAGTCCTACCCTCCATGGACCCACCGGCACAAGGAAACCCAATGCCCCGTCTCCACTGGATCGCCCTGCTCCTGCTCGGCCTCGGCTACACCCTCGCACTGACCCACGGCAGTATCGGCCTGATCGCCCTGCCCGCCTTGCTCGCCCTGTTCTGCAGCGGCCTGCTGGCGCGCCGCCAGATCCGCTGGCAACAGACCCTCGGCCACCTGCTCTTCGTCGTTCTCGCCGTCGCCTTGGCGCTGCACTGGCTGCCCGGCTTCCATGGCGCCCGCGTCATCGACAAGGCCGTCCTCAGCGAAGGCGCGGTGCCCTTCTCCATGTACCTGAACCTCGACAAACCGCTGATCGGCCTATGGCTGCTGCTGGCCTGCCCTTGGCTGGTAATGCTGCGCGCTCGCGGCCTGGCCATGAGCCTGGCGCTGATCCTGCCCCTTACCCTGCTCGCCTGCCTGGGCGGCGCCTGGACTCTGGGCCTGGTGGCGTGGGCACCGAAATGGCCAGACCAGGCCTGGCTATGGCTGGCCAACAACCTGCTGCTGGTGAGCCTGACCGAGGAACTGCTGTTCCGTGGCTACATCCAGGGCGGCCTGCAACGTCTGTTCAAGCATGAGGGGCTGGCGCTGCTGGTGGCCGCCCTATTGTTCGGCCTTGCGCACCTGGCCGGTGGTTGGCAGTGGTTCTACCTGGCCACCCTGGCCGGGGTGGGATATGGTCTGGCCTATCGTCACGGCGGGTTGGCAGCGGCGGTGCTGTGCCACACCTGCGTCAACCTGGCGCACTTCGCCCTGTTCAGCTACCCGATGCTGGCCCCGAGTTGAACAATCGGTCATGATCAGACCTATTCGTCATCATTTATAAAGAAAACTGCAATATTGGCGGCAATGGCTGCGATCAGGTCGGCTGCGATAGCTCAACCACACTGATGGCACCTTGCCCCAGATCAAGGCAGTCAAATATTCATTCAATAAAACCAGAGGCTTGCCGATACCCGTCGAAAGCCTTGCGGATTGAACAGCCAATGCGTAACAACCAGCCGATTACCCAGAGAGAACGGACTTTCCCTGCCCAGCAGCGGTTGATCTCCACCACCAACGCCAAAGGCGTGATCACTTACTGCAACGATGCCTTCATCGAAATCAGCGGATTCTCCCGCGATGAGCTGATGGGCGCGCCGCACAACCTGGTGCGCCACCCCGACGTCCCGCCAGCCGTGTTCGCCCATATGTGGCAAACCCTGAAGCAGGGCCTGCCGTGGATGGGCATCGTCAAGAACCGCTGCAAGTCGGGCGACCACTACTGGGTCAATGCCTACGTCACGCCGATCTTCGACAGCAACCAGGTGGTCGGCTACGAGTCGGTGCGGGTCAAGCCCACCGCCGAGCAGATCCGCCGCGCCGAGGCGCTGTACCAGCGCATCAACCAGGGCAGGTCGGCCATCCCGAAACGTGACAAGTGGCTGCCGGTGCTGCAGGACTGGCTGCCGTTCATCCTGGTCAGCCAGGTCGGCTTCCTGATCGGCAACTGGCTCGGCCACTCCTGGGGCTTCGCCCTGGCCGCCGGTCTGTCGGTGCCGCTCGGCCTGCTCGGCCTGAGCTGGCAGCAACGCGGCCTCAAGCGCCTGCTGCGCCTGGCCGAACAGACCACTTCCGACCCGCTGATCGCGCAGATGTACACCGACAGCCGCGGTGTCCAGGCACGCCTGGAAATGGCCATGCTCAGCCAGGACGCACGGATGAAGACCTGCCTGACCCGCCTGCAAGACAGCGCCGAGCAGCTCAGCGACCAGGCCCGCCAGTCTGACACCCTCGCCCACCAGAGCTCCTCGGGCCTGGAGCGCCAGCGCGTGGAGACCGAGCAGGTGGCCGCCGCCGTCAACCAGATGGCCGCCACCACCCAGGAAGTGGCCAACCATGTCCAGCGCACCGCCGACGCGACGCAGGAGGCCAATCGCCTGACCAGCCAGGGCCGCAACATCGCCGGCGAGACCCGTGACGCCATCGAGCGGCTGTCGGCTGCCGTGGGCGAGACCGGGCTGACCGTCACCCAGCTGGCCAAGGACAGCGACGAGATCGGCGGCGTGGTCGATGTGATCAAGGGCATCGCCGACCAGACCAACCTGCTGGCGCTCAACGCCGCCATCGAAGCGGCGCGTGCCGGTGAGATGGGCCGCGGCTTTGCCGTGGTCGCCGATGAGGTCCGCCAGCTGGCCCAGCGCACCGCCGAATCCACCGGGCAGATCCACACCCTGATCGCCAAGCTGCAACAGACCGCCAACAACGCGGTGCAGACCATGGAGACCGGCCATCGCCAGGCCCAGGAAGGTGTCGAGCGGGTCATGCAGGCCGACGAGGCATTGGTGGGCATCAGCGAGGCCGTGGCCAACATCACCGACATGGCGACGCAGATCGCCGCGGCCACCGAAGAGCAGAGCGCGGTAGCCGAGGAGATCAGCCGCAACATCAGCACCATCGCCGACCTGGCCGACCAGACCGCCGGCCAGGCCCAGCGCTCGGCGCTGCTCAGCGAAGAGCTGACCAGCACGGCGGGTACCCAGTACTCGCTGGTGGAACGTTTCAACCGCTGATGACAAAAGGCGCCGCTTAAGCGGCGCATCGCCGGCAAGCCAGCTCCCACACTGACCGCGACGCCCTCAGGCCAAGCGCCATTTCTGTGGTAGCCGACTTGCCGGCGATGTTTTTACCAGTCGAGCGCCAGCCGGCTCTCGAAGTAACGCACCTCACCCGTCAACGGATCCTCGAAGCGCAGGCTATGGGCCAGCAGCTTCAGTGGCCGTGCGTAATCATCCTGCTCGTTGACCAGTTGCGGATAGAACGGATCGTTGCAGATCCCCGCACCCAGCGCCGCCATATGCACGCGCAGCTGGTGGGTCTTGCCGGTGACCGGTGACAGGCCATAGCGCCACAGATCGCCATTTTTCTCCAGCACACAGGCGTGGGTTTCACTGTTGTCGACCCCTTCCACCTCATGCATGCGAAAGAACGGCTCGCCGTGCACCAGACGGCTGCGGTGCACCAGCGGGTAATCATGCTGCGGCATGGCCGCGGCGATGGCCTGGTAGTGCTTGTCGATACGCCGCTCGGGGAACAGACGCTGATAGGCGCCACGGCTCTGCGGGTTGGCAGAGAACAGCACCAGCCCGGCAGTGTGTCGGTCGATGCGATGCAGCGGCACCAGATGCGGGTTGTCCAGGCGCCGGATCAGCCGACGCAGCAGCGTCTGCTCGACGTACTCGCCGGTGGGCGTCACAGGCAGGAAATGCGGCTTGTCCGCTACCACCAGGTGCTCATCCACATGCAGGATTTCTTCCTGCACCGGGATCACCTTTTCATTGGGTACTTCACGAAAATAGTGCAGGCGCATGCCCCGACGATAGCGGGTGTCCGCTGCAATGGGCTGGCCTTCGGCATTCAACACCCGCCCTCGGGCGAAGCGGTCGAGCCATTGCTCACGGCTGATGCCCTTGAAATGCTCGCACAGGCAATCGAGCACCGTAGCCCAGGGCCCTGGAGGCAGACAGACAGTGCTGGCTTGTTGCTGGGCGGGGTCGAAAGGCGTGGTCATCATCAGGCTCGGTCAAGCAGGGGGCGGGCATTATCCCCTACCCGGCGTACGTCAACCAGCCTCGCAGGCCGGCTCGCAGCGCGCCTTGAGCCAGCGTAGCACCTGCACCGCGTCCCAGCGCCCTGGATCGTAGAGGGCATAGCTCAGCCCCTGGTAGCCCACGACATCCAGCGGGCGGTGAAAGCCGGCGCGCTGGAACAGCGCCTCGATCTCGGCGAAGCAGGTATTGAAATGGACCTTGCCGAACGGTGTGCGCTCGTCGGTGACGATGCCATCGAGGCGCAGTTCCAGCACCGCCTCGCACACACGCTCGGGGGCCATGTGATTGATGCTGTACTTGAGTTGCTCGACATTGAGCATGGCTTACCTCGGGATACTGTATTTATATACAGCATACGAAGCGAAGCCTGGGCCGTCAATGCACGACTCAGCCGAGGAAGGCCACTACCTGCTCGGCATCGAACGGCCAGCCCAGCTCGGCACCGGTATCGCAGCGGCGCAGCACCGGAATGATCAGCCCGTAACGCTCGAACAACGCCTCACTATCGGCGATATCGACCAGCTCGACCAGCAAGCCGTGCTCGACGAACGGCATCAGCACGGCTTCGGCCACTTCGCACAGATGGCACCCGAGGGTGCCGAACAATTGGGTTTCAGGCAGCATGCGTCTATCCGCAAAATCGCAGGAAGGGATGCTCATTCTAGGTCCGCCTGCGCCTGCGTGCACCTGACCTGCCTCAATCCTGGCTGGTGGCGCCGATTCGATGCACCGCCAGGTCCGCACCCTGGAACTCCTGTTCATGGTTCAAGCGCAAGCCATGCAGCGCCTTGAGCAGACCGTACACGGCAAAGCCGCCGACCAGTGCCACCAGTACACCCGCCAGGCTGCCCAGCAATTGGCTGACCAGGCTGACACCGCCGAGGCCACCCAAGGCCACCTGCCCGAACACACCGCAAGCGATGCCGCCCCACACGCCGCACAGGCCATGCAGCGGCCATACCCCCAGCACGTCGTCGATCTTCCAGCGGTTCTGCGCGGCAGTAAAGCACCAGACGAACAGCCCGCCTGCCACCAGGCCGGTGGCCAGCGCCCCCACCGGGTGCATCAGGTCGGAACCCGCGCATACCGCCACCAGGCCGGCCAGCGGGCCGTTGTGCAGGAAACCGGGATCGTTGCGCCCGGCCAGCAAGGCCGACAGGGTGCCACCAACCATGGCCATCAGCGAGTTGATCGCCACCAGCCCGCTCACCCCTTGCAGGGTCTGCGCGCTCATGACGTTGAAGCCGAACCAGCCGATGATCAGGATCCACGACCCCAGCGCCAGGAACGGAATGCTCGAGGGGGCAAACGCCACCAGCCGGCCATCGCGATAACGGCCGCGGCGCGCGCCCAGCAGCAGCACCGCCGCCAGCGCCAGCCAGCCCCCCATGGCGTGCACCACCACGGAGCCGGCGAAGTCGTGGAACGGCGCACCGAAGCGCGCGTGCAACCAGGCCTGCAAACCGAAGTTGCCGTTCCACACAAGGCCTTCGAAAAACGGGTAGATGAACGCCACGATCAACGCCGTTGCGCACAGTTGCGGCGCAAAGCGCGCCCGTTCGGCGATGCCGCCGGAAATGATTGCCGGAATCGCCGCGGCGAAGGTCAGCAGGAAGAAACATTTGACCAGCGCGTAGCCATGGTCGCTGGCCAGCACCGCCGCCGGCTGCAGGAAGCTCACGCCATAGGCGATCCAGTAACCGACGAAGAAGTAAACCAGCGCCGAGATGGCGAAGTCGCTGAGGATCTTCGACAAAGCGTTGACCTGATTCTTGTACCGCACTGTGCCGACTTCGAGAAAGGCGAACCCCGCATGCATGGCCAGGACCAGTATCGCGCCCATGAGGATAAACAAAGTGTTGGAGCCGTGGACCAGGGAGTCCATCGCGCTGTGGGTGTTTTCCATGTAGTGGCAGACCTGCAAAAAGGCACCAGGACAGTTCAAGAACCGGCATCCATGCACCGCATCGGTGCCAGGCCCCTGCCCCGTTTCGGTGACCCGGGCGGTGCCTGCGTGGTTTTTTCTTGGGTTTGTCGTGGATTGGGTTAAGGTTTAGCGGTATCCGCATCAAGCGCGCATGATTTCGGCGCAGGCCTCGACGGACACGCACCGCTTTTTAGCAAGCGCTGTACCAACACATCCCGCTGAACCTTCCGCGCCACCGATCACTCGAAATAGCCACATACATCCACAGGGAGAGGCCCACTCATGGCCAGCAAATCGGCAAAGACTGCACAAGACATACTGATGGCTGACTTCCAGGCCCTGGTCCGCGACACCGAAAAACTGCTGGCCGACACGGCCAACCTGGCCGGCGACCAGGCCGATGAACTGCGCGAGCAGATCCACGATCGCCTGGTCCAGGCTCGTGAAACCCTGCAACTGACCCAGGACTCGGTGCGCGCCCGTGGCCAGGCGGCCCTGGGCAACGCCGAGCAGTACGTGCAGGAGAACCCGTGGCAGGCTATTGGCATCGCCGCCGGCGTCGGCCTGCTGATCGGCCTGCTGGCCAAGCGCTGAGGAACCTTCATGGACAACGAAGCCATCGGCACGGGCGCCTCCGGCAGGCGCCTGGGCGCGGCAGTGCTGGGCTTGCTGCACAGCCATATCGAGCTGTTCGGGATTGAGTTGCAGGAGCAGAAGGCCCGTACCTTGAGCCTGCTGTTGTTCGCCGGCCTGGCGCTGGTGTTCGCCCTGCTGCTGCTGACCGCCCTGTCGGGGCTGGTGCTGGTGCTGCTGTGGGACAGCTACCGCTTGGCCGGGATCATCGGCCTGTGCGTGTTCTACGGGGTCGCCGCGCTGTACTGCGGCCTGCGCCTGAAGGCCGCGGTGTTCGACGAGTCCTCGCCGTTCAATGCCACCCTCGAGGAGTTGGCCAAGGATCGGGAGCGCCTGCTGCCATGAGCCTGCCAGAACTACCCAACACCCGTAACCCGCGGGAACTGCGCAAGGCGCTGCTGCGCCTGCGCATGGAAATGCACCGCCAGGAAATCCGCCACGAATCCGGGCAACTGCTCGAACCGGTCCGCCGCCTGCGCGGCATGGGCGGCTCGTTCGGTGAAGGCCTGGGGGTCAAGCACGGTTCGCTGTGGGGCATTGGCGCCGTGGTCGCCCTGGGCTTTCTCACCGGCAAGGGCGTACGCAGCGGCAACCTGACCCGCCTGGTACGCCTGGGCGCCAGCCTGGCCCCCTTGATCCGCCTGTTCCTCGGCAGCCGCCGCCGCTGAAGCCCGAGCGCGCCCGGCCCTTGCGCGGGCGCGCCGGACACAGGAAGCTATCCCGACTCTACGATGGGAGAACACGCCTTGGACTGGCAAACCCTGCTGACCCGCGAACGACTGGGCAAGGCCCTCTACAGCCCCGAGGAGCTCGGGCGCAGCCCTTTCCACAAGGATCACGACCGCATCATCTTCTCCGGCGCCTTCCGCCGCCTGGGGCGCAAGACCCAGGTGCATCCGGTGTCCAGCAACGACCATATCCACACCCGCCTCACCCACTCCCTGGAAGTCAGCTGCGTCGGCCGCTCGCTGGGCATGCGTGTCGGCGAGACCCTGCGCGACCAACTGCCGGACTGGTGCGAACCCAGCGACCTGGGAATGATCGTGCAGTCGGCCTGCCTGGCCCACGACATCGGCAACCCGCCGTTCGGCCACTCGGGCGAGGACGCCATTCGCCACTGGTTCCAGCAGGCTGCCGGGCGTGGCTGGCTGGACGACATGAGCGACGAGCAGCGCGGCGACTTCCTCAATTTCGAAGGCAACGCCCAGGGGTTTCGCGTGCTCACGCAACTCGAATACCACCAGTTCGACGGTGGCATGCGCCTGACCTACGCGACCCTCGGCGCCTACCTCAAGTACCCGTGGGCCGCGCGCCACGCCGATGCCCTGGGCTACAAGAAGCACAAGTTCGGCTGCTACCAGAGCGAACTGGGGCTGCTCGAGCAGATCGCCGGCAAACTCGGCCTGCCCCAGCTCGAACACCAGCGCTGGGCGCGCCATCCCCTGGTGTACCTGATGGAGGCCGCGGACGACATCTGCTACGCCTTGATCGACCTCGAGGACGGGCTGGAGATGGACCTGCTGCAGTACGCCGAGGTCGAGGCGCTGCTGCTGGACCTGGTGGGTGACGACTTGCCGGAAACCTACCGCCTGCTGGGCCCGGGCGAGTCACGCCGGCGCAAGCTGGCGATCCTGCGCGGCAAGGCCATCGAGCACCTGACCAATGCCGCCGCCCAGGCCTTCGTCGAGCAACAGCAAGCCCTGCTTGCCGGCCGCCTGGCCGGTGACCTGGTGGAGCACATGCACGGCCCCGCGCAACGCTGCGTGCTCCAGGCCAAGGACATGGCACGCAAGAAGATCTTCCAGGACAAGCGCAAGACCCTGCACGAGATCGGCGCCTACACGACCTTGGAGATCCTGCTCAACACCTTCTGTGGCGCGGCCCTTGAGCAGCACGGTGGGCGCACGCCGTCGTTCAAGAGCCGGCGTGTGCTGGACCTGATCGGTAACAATGCCCCCGACCCGCATGGCTCGCTGCATGGCGCATTCCTGCGCATGATCGACTTCATCGCCGGCATGACCGACAGCTACGCCAGTGAAATGGCCCAGGAAATGACCGGGCGATCCAGCCCGAAGTAGAAAAACCATGGGTGGCAGACGAATGTTTGCCACCCATGTTTAATTTGTATGAAATTTCCTATGCTATTTTTTTGTAAATAAACTTGCCAGCCTCATCCCCCTGCAAAAGTTATCAACTCCTGATAAAACCCTGCCAACATCTACATCTCTCGTAGCAAAGTTTCGCGGGCGCTGTAAGTTAATTCCTATATCCCGCATTTGGCACCTACTTCCCTGCCCGTCGCCATGCAACTGAGCTAATGTGCCGGCTGCCTTCACCTGCAGCCTGGAATGTTGAATATGCACTCAGTCTTTATTGTTGATGACCATCCCGTTATACGCCTGGCGATACGGATGTTGCTGGAAAACCAGGGATACCGGGTGGTCGGTGAATCGGACAATGGCGTTGACGCCATGCAGCTTATCCGTGAAACCCCACCGGACCTGGTCATACTGGACATCAGCATCCCCAAGCTCGATGGCCTGGAAATGCTCTCACGCCTGCAGGCCATGGCCATCCCGCTGAAGGTCCTGGTGCTGACCGCGCAATCGCCGGCACTGTTTGCCGTGCGCTGCATGCACTCCGGCGCGGCCGGGTATGTGTGCAAGCAGGAAGACCTCAGTGAGCTGCTCAGCGCCATCAAGGCCGTACTGTCCGGCTACAACTACTTCCCCAGCCAGGCACTCAATCCACCGCCGACAGGCAGCAACCAGGAGCTGGAACTGTTCCGCCAGGTCAACGACCGGGAACTGATGGTCCTGCAACTTTTTGCCCAGGGTCGCAGCAACAAGGAAATTGCCAAGGGCATGTTCCTCAGCAACAAGACCGTCAGCACCTACAAGAAGCGTCTCATGCACAAGTTGCGCGCCAGTACATTGGTAGAGCTGATCGACGTCGCCAAGCGCAACGCACTGGTCTGAAATGATGACGTGGAGGTACATCGCTGTATTGCTGCTCTGCCTGGGCACGCCGCTGCAAGGTGGCGGCGTGACCGTCGACCTGGGCCGCACCTACACCTTGCTCAGCCGCTCGGCACCGACGTCGGTCCGGCCGCCCCTGACAGCAGCCCAGCGCGACTGGCTCGCAGAACGCAAGGAGCTGGTGCTGGGCACCTCGGCGCCCGACTACCCCCCTTTCGACATCGCCACGGGCGGGCGCGAATACCAAGGGCTGACCGCCGACTACGCCGGCTTGATCGGCAGCGCCCTGGGCCTGCCTGTCCGCGTGCAGCGCTTTCCCAGCCGCCCAGCGGCGGTCGCGGCGCTCAAGAGCGGCCATATCGACCTGCTGGGCAGCGCCAACGGTTATGAAGCCGTCACCCAGGGCCTGGCGCTGTCACGCCCCTATGCCATTGACCAACCCGTGCTGGTGACCCGCGAGGACGAGAGCCGCGCGCTGGACACCGGCCTGCCGGGCATGCGTCTGAGCATGCTGTATCACTACCTGCCGCCCGGGGAAATCCACGCCAACTACCCCAAGGCCGAGCTGCTGACCTTCGAGTCGTCCACCCAGGCCCTGAATGCGGTGGCCTTCGAACAGGCCGACGTGTTCATTGGCGACACCATCTCCACTCACTACCTGATCAGCCAGGGTCACCTGCCGCATGTGCGCATGGCCAACTTCGGCAAGCACGAGGCCGTGGGCTTCAGCTTTGCCATGCGCGAGGGCGAGCCTACCCTCCAGTCCCTGGTGGATGCCGCGCTTGACGCGCAGTCCAGCGCCACCCGCAACGATATCTTCAAACGCTGGAGCGCCAGCAGCGGCAGCTTGCTGACCGACCGCAAGCTGCAGTTGTCGACACGCGAGGAGCAGTGGCTGAGCCAACATCCGATCATGCGCGTGGTGGTCAACGACACGGCGGCGCCACTGACGTTCTTCGACAGCAATGATCGCCTGCGAGGGATAGTCGCCGACCTGCTCGAGCTCATTCGCCTGCGCACCGGCCTGCGCTTCGAGATCCGCCGCGCCAGTGGCGACGGCGACATGATCGACCAGCTCGAGTCCGGGCGTGCCGACATCATCGCCAGCCTGTCCACCGAGGCCCGCCGGGGCAACCCGCTGCAGGTCAGCCGCCCCTATCTGGAGAGCGCCTATGTGCTGGTCACCCATACCGGCACCGACCAACCCAACAGCCTCAAGCAACTCAAGGGCAAGCGGGTCGCGGTGCCCCGCGACAGCACCGTGGCCACCCTGCTTGCCACTCGCCACCCGCGGATCCACCAGGTCGCCACCGAAAGCACCTACTACTCCATGGTGCTGCTCGGTAGTGGCGCGGTGGATGCGGCGATCGCCACCCTGATCGACGCCAACCACATGCTCGCCACCAGCTACAACCTGGTCATCCGCAGTACCGTCGGCACGGAACCCGCTGCCTTTTCCATGGCCACCGCCCCCGACGCCAGCGAATTGGGCTCGATCCTCGACAAGGCGTTGCTGAGCATCTCGCCGGAGGAACTGGGGGTGATCAACAGCCGCTGGCGCGACCACGGCCTGCGTGACGACGCCTACTGGCGCAGCTATCGCCGGGTGATCCTGCAGGTGGTCGGGGTGATCGCCGTCCTGCTGGTGCTCGCACTGGTATGGAATGCCCGGCTGCGTCGTCAGATCAAGCAACGTCAGCGGGCCGAACGGGCGCTGAACGACCAGCTGGAATTCATGGGCGCCCTGCTCAATGGCACGCCCCACCCCATGTATGTGCGCGACCGCGAGGGACGCCTGCAAAGCTGCAACGACAGCTACCTACAAGCCGTCGGCGCCAGCCGTGAACAGGTGCTGGGCAAACGCCTGGAAGACGCTCCCTACAGCGACTGTGACTATACCCAGCAGGTGCAGGACGACTACCAGCGGGTGATGGCGCAGGGAACACCCTTGATTCTCGATCGCCCCTTGCACCTGAAGGACCGCGACCTGACGATCTATCACTGGATCCTGCCCTACCGCGATTCGGTAGGCGAAATGCAAGGAATCATCGGCGGCTGGATCGACATCAGCGAACGCCGCAACCTGGTCCAGGACCTGCGCCTGGCCAAGCAGCAGGCCGATGACGCCAACCGCGCCAAGAGCACGTTCCTGGCGACTATCAGCCATGAAATCCGCACGCCGATGAACGCCCTCATCGGCATGCTGGAGCTGGCCTTGAAGCGCGCCGAGCAGGGCAAACTGGACCGTCCCGCGCTGGAAGTCGCCCACCATTCGGCCAACGACCTGCTGGGCTTGATCGGCGACATCCTGGATATCGCCCGGATCGAATCCGGGCAGATGTCCCTGGCCCCCGAACCCGTCGACCTCGCGGCGCTGGTCGAGTCGGTCGGGCGGGTTTTCGACGGCCTGGCCCGGCACAAGGGCCTGGTGCTGGATGTGGTGATTGCCCGCGAGGCACGCTGCCATGCGCTGCTTGACCCGCTGCGCTTCAAGCAGGTCCTGTCGAACCTGGTCAGCAATGCGATCAAGTTCACCGAACAGGGGCAGGTGCGCATCACCGTCAAGCTGCGCAACGACGGCGAATCGGCGTTGCCGGCGCTCGACCTGGAGGTCCGCGACAGCGGTATCGGGATTCACGAGCAGGACCTGCAGCGCCTGTTCTCCCCGTTCGTGCAGGCCAACCCCTACAGCGACGGCGCCCGGGCCGGCACCGGGCTGGGGCTGGTGATCAGCCGCGACCTGTGCGCGATGATGGGCGGCGAGCTGAGCCTGCAAAGCCTGCAAGGTGTCGGCACCCGCGTGCGCCTGGTGATGCCGCTGCAGTGCGTCGAGCCGGTCGCGGCCCTGCCGCGACCCATGACACAAATCCTGCCCCCGGACGAGCAACTGAGGATTCTGGTGATCGACGACCACCCGGCAAACCTGCTGCTGATGGCCCAGCAGTTGAACTACCTGGGGCTGAAACAGGAAAGCGCCGAGGAAGGTGGTGAAGGACTGCGCATATGGCGCGAGGGCTGTTTCGATGTGCTGATCGTCGACTGCAACATGCCACAGATGAATGGCTACCAGCTGGCGCGGACCGTACGCACGGAGGAACGCCTGCATGACCGGCCGCGCTGCACCATTCTTGGCTATACCGCCAACGCCCAGCCCGAGGTTCGCCAGCAGTGCCTCGATGCCGGCATGGATGACTGCCTGCTCAAGCCCATCGGCCTGCAGGTGCTGGGGCAACGCCTGAGGGCCATCACACCTATTGCCCGGCAGTGCGGCGACCACCCTGGCCCGGCACCACGCTTCGATCTCAAAGGCCTGTCGACGATCGTCGGCGACAACCTTGCCGACCGCGACCGTATCCTCGAAACCCTGCTTCTGAGCCTGCGCCAGGACCTGAAGATCCTGATGGCCATCGATCCGCGGCATGAAGGTGACGAGCTGGCGCTGCAGGCACACAAGATCCTCAGCGCGGGAAGGATGCTGAATGCACGGTCGTTGATCGAGGCTTGCCAGGCACTGGAGGGAACGGACGTACCCCAGGCCGAACTGCTAAGGCGCCGTCAGGCGTTGGCGCGGCACATGCGCCGCGTGGAGAAAGCCCTGGCCAGGCAGCTGGAGCACCTGGCCGAGGCGGGATGAGAGCGGTACAGGGCGTACCGCCGACATCGATCAGGAAGCCGGGTTGATCGGCTTTTCCGGATACCAGGCATCCAGCAGCGGGCTGACTTCGATGCTGGTCAGTTCGCTACGGCCCTTGAGCCAGGCCTCGACAGCGGCGCGCTGTTCTTCGCTGACCGAGCCACGCTTGACGGAGCAGACCAGACCGAAGTCATCGCCGCCGACATAGTCCAGGCCGTTGGCATCCATGGCATCAGCCAGGAAAGCATCGAGGAAGGCATCGATGGCTTCATCGGACAGGTCTTCCTTGAAGCCCAGGTTCAGTTCGAAACCCAGCTCCTGGAATTCATCCACGCACAGTTTCTTGCGCAGGCGACGGGAACGGTTGGTAGCCATGAAACAATCCTCTCAATTAATTACGCGCGGCACTTTACCAGTTTCCGGCGCACAACGGCGCTTTTCCGTCGAACGAGGCCCATGCCGGGCACGCTTGGGGCATAATGCGCACTATATTCGTCTTGGGGCCATCACTTCATACAGCCCCAGTGTCTTTTCCCCTCGCCTGCAGGGTTTGTCCATTTATGATCAAGACGCTCCGCCCACTGCTGTTCGCCGGCCTGTTCCTGCCCTTGTCGCTGTCCGTGCAGGCCGCCACCGTAAACACCAATCTGCCACCGAAAGTGCAACAGGCGCTCAAGACCAACAAGCTGCAGGACTCGGCCCTGTCGCTGGTCATGCTGCCGCTGGACGGACCGGGCGCGGCGACCGTATTCAACGCCGACGTGTCGGTCAACCCGGCCTCGACCATGAAGCTGGTCACCACCTATGCCGCGCTAGAGCTGCTGGGCCCCACCTTCCAGTGGAAAACCGAGTTCTACACCGACGGCACCCTGAGCAACGGCGTGCTCAATGGCAACCTGTACCTCAAAGGCGGTGGCGACCCCAAGCTGAACATGGAAAAGCTCTGGTTGCTGATGCGCGACCTGCGCGCCAATGGTGTGCGTACCGTGACCGGCGACCTGATCCTGGATCGCAGCCACTTCGTGCAACCCAACCTGCCGCAGTTCAACGACGACGGCGGCGACGACAACAAACCGTTCCTGGTAAAGCCGGACTCGCTGCTGGTCAATCTCAAGGCTTTGCGCTTCGTCGCCCGTAACGACGGCGGCAAGGTCAACGTGTCGGTCGAACCACCGATCGCCAGCATCCGCATCGACAACCAGGTCAAGGCAGTGGCGGGCAAGCAGTGCACTGGCGAAGTGCGCTACAACCCGGTAGTGCAGCCCGATGGTGTCAGCGTCACGGTCAGTGGCCAGCTCGCCGATGGCTGCAACTCGCAGACCTACCTGGCGCTGCTGGATCACCCGACCTACGCCGCCGGTGCGGTGCGGGCCATCTGGAACGAGCTGGGCGGCAACATCCAGGGCCGCGACCGCATCGAGAACGTGCCCAAGAGCGCACGCCTGCTGGCTCGGGCCTTCTCGCCAGACCTCGTGGAAGTGATCCGCGACATCAACAAATACAGCAACAACACCATGGCCCAGCAGTTGTTCCTCAGCCTTGGCGCGCAGTTCCGCACCGACGCTGACGGCGACGACGCCCGCGCCGCTCAACGTGTGGTGCGTCAGTGGATGGCCAAGAAAGGCATCACCGCGCCGCACCTGGTGATGGAGAACGGCTCGGGCCTGTCCCGTGCCGAGCGGGTCAGCACCCGCGAGATGGCCGCGCTGCTGCAGGCGGCCTGGAAGAGCCCGTACGCGGCCGAGTTCATCAGTTCGATGCCGCTGGTGGGCATGGACGGCACCATGCGCAAGCGGCTCAAGCGCACCGCCATGACGGGCGAAGGGCATATAAAGACCGGGACCCTGAATACCGTGCGGGCGATTGCCGGGTTCAGCCGGGACAGCAACGGGCACACCTGGGCGGTGGCGGCCATTCTCAATGATCCCAAGCCTTGGGGGGCTTCGCAGGTGCTGGATCAGGTGTTGCTGGATCTTTATCGGCAGCCGAAGGTGGGGAATGGGACTGCTGGGGTGATGCCTTGATTTGAATGGGTTGGGCTTTCAGGCTTTCAGGGTGTGGGTTTTGAGGGCTGTAAACACATGCATTGGCGAGGGCGACGCATAGTCACCTTTTCGCCTTTACGGCGACCTTCTTTTGCGCGGGTGTATGGACCGGACACATGGTGGACACGTGTGCGGGGACATGGTTGACACTTTTCGGCAAGCAATCTGCCGGGAATACGACCATGCCTTGGAACGCGAGAGACGCCATGAGCTTAAGAGAAGAGTTCGTTAGCCTGGCCAATCACCCGGACGCCAACATGAGGGAGCTATGCCGTCGGTTCGGCATTAGCCCTCAGACGGGTTACAAATGGCTCAATCGATTTCGACAGGACGGCTTGCTCGGCTTGCAGGAGCGCTCTCGAAAGCCGGCCGTCAGCCCTCGCAAGACTCAGCCTGGGCTAGAAGAGGAAGTGATTGCCATCCGTAAGGAGCACTCCACGTGGGGTGGTCGAAAGATTAGTCACCTGCTTGATCAGCGCATCTGTGCCAGTACCGTAACCAATGTCCTGCATCGGCATGGATTGATCACCGCGGAGGCTTCCGAGGCTGCTAAACCATGGACACGCTTTGAGCGCGAAGCCCCGAATGATCTGTGGCAGATCGATTTTAAAGGTTTCTTCCAAACGGCTCAGGGACCTTGTTATCCGCTGACGCTGATTGATGACCACTCACGCTTTAACCTTGTGATACAGGCCTGCGCACATCAGCGCACAGGGTTGGTCATGGAGCACCTGACCGATCTGTTCAGCCGGTATGGGCTGCCCGTGCAGATCAACGCGGATAATGGCTCGCCCTGGGGGGCGCCAAGAAATCCCGGAGAACTCACACCGCTAGGTATCTGGTTGGTTCGCCTGGGAATTCGACTGACTTTCAGCAGGCCAGGCCACCCACAAACCAATGGTAAGGATGAGCGATTCCACCGGACGCTCAAGGCCGAGGTACTAACCGGGCGCAGTTTTCGGGATCTGCGAGAAGCGCAGGAAGCTTTCGACCTCTGGCGGGGCATTTACAACTACAAGCGTCCTCATCAGCAACTGGGCTACAAAGTACCGGCAGATCGCTATCAGATGAGCAGGCGGGCTTTCCCAAGCCGTCTACCGTCCGTTGAATACGGTCCCGATGATATTTTGGTGAAACCCTACAGCAGTCAGTTCCGCTTCAAGAAACGCTCATTTCGGATAGCCAAGGCGCTAGCAGGCTATGTGTTGGCGCTCCGCCGCAGCGATCAAGGGCCTGACCATTTTGATGTTTACTTCTGCCAGCACAAGCTGCGAACCATCGACTTCAACAACCCCGACGGTAAGCGATAATGTGTCCACCATGTCCCCGCACATGTGTCAGCGATGTCTCAAGTCCATACAGCGGGCAAAAGAAGGCAAAAACCGCTGGCTCCATTCATCCGGCCCCTACGCTTCGCTTCGGGGTCCCCTCACTCCGGGCTCGCTCCGGGAGGACGCGCCGACGGGCCATCCATGGCCTGATCGGCGCTTGACGGGCATCCATGCCCGTCACCTCCCTGCGCAAACCCTGCGTTCGGCCTCCTGAAGTCGCAATTGGCGGCGCCTGGACTATTGCGCGCTTAGAAGCAGAGCAAGACGAAAAAGCACAAATGCTTGTTTGGCAGTTGATCATTGATTGGCTGTCGCATCGGTGCGCCGATGCGACTTGCCGTGATCTCGTAGGCGGGGCTCAGCGTGCGGGGGCGAGCTTGCCCTTGTCGTCGGAGAAGACGATCTCCACTCGACGATTCTGCGCCCTGCCCCGCTCCGAGGCATTGGCTTCCACCGGGTACTGGTCACCATAGCCCTCGACCTGGATGCGCTTTTCATCCACGCCCAGGTCAACCAGCATGTCGGCAACCGACTGGGCACGATCACGGGACAGCTTCAGGTTCTCTTCCGCCGCGCCGGTGCTGTCGGTATAGCCCTCGATCCGCACCACTCGACGCGGATTGAGCTGGAGGAACTGCACCAGCTTGAGCACGGTGCGGCTGGCCGAGTTCTTGAGGTCGGCCTGGCCTGTGTCGAACAGCACGTCACCCAGGGTCATCACCAGGCCGCGGTCAGTCTGCTCGGACGCCAGCGCGACAATCTGCGCCTCGACGAACTTGCCTTGCTGCTGCACGCTCGCCAGCTTGGCCTCGCGCAGGGCCAGCTGCAGGCGCTGGCGCTCCAGGTCGAGCTTGGTCAGTCGCTCCTGATTCAGCGCCAGCTTGGCATGCTCACTGGCGATCTCGCTGTAACGCTGGCTGAGGTAGGCGTAATGGCGAACATCGCTGCCGGTGCCGACATAACCGGCCAGGCGCTCCGCGCGCCCCAGCGACTCGCCGGCCCGGATCACGTCACGGGGCGCGCTGCGCAGCACGTCGGAATTGTCCTTGACCTTCTGGAACGCGGCGCTGGCGTCGTCCAGCGCCGACTCGCTGCGCTGGCTGGCGCAGCCCTGCAACCCCACCACGGCCAGCAAGGCCAACGCGGCCATGGGCTTGAAGCGGCTCATGGCTGCACCTCCAGCTGTTTACGCAGACGCTTGATACGCGATTGCAACACCTGCAACTGCTCCTCGCTTTTCTGGTTCAGCACCAGCGCCTCGGCCAGGCGGGCATCAAGCTCGGCCTGCTCGGCGCGCATGCGTGCGTCGCGATAGCTTTCACCGAGCATGTTGCTCTTGGCGCGGGCCAGTTTGTCTTCGGCCAACTTGAACTCCGGCACCTGCTCGGTGGCACCGACCGCCTTGGCCTGCTCGAGCGCCTGCTCAGACAAGCGCAGCTGTTCATTGGGTGCCGGGTCATTGGCACAGCCGGCCAGGCCAAGCACGGCCAGGGCGAGCATCAAGGGTTGGATTCTCACACACGCTTCCTACTGTTTGGGGGCACCCTGCGACGCCTGCATCTGCGCCTTCCAACGCTCGACATTGCGCTGCAGCACAGCTTCGCTCGCCCCGGAGATCGGCAATTCTGTCAGCTTTTTCGCCAGTTGTCCGCGCAACCAGCTGTCGTTGCAGGCCGAGTTGTGCGACACCGTCAGGTACAACCCTGGCCGGTCCACCGGCAAGCCCCGCGCGATAAGGTCGTTACCCACGCCCAAGCTCTGGGCCATGGCCATACCCGAGTAACGCCCGGCCAGCACATAGTCGACCTGGCCAAGCACCAGTTTCTGGAAGGCCTGCGTCAGGTTCTGCGCCGGTTCCAGCTTGAGCTGGGCCTTGGCGAACGCCTCGAAGGCCGGTGTCAGGCGGGCCTTCTCCGACAGGGCGCCCTGGTAGCGGGCAAGGTCGGCCGGGCCGTCGAACACCAGGGGCGCGTCGTGACGGGTCCAGACCAGGTATTCATTGAGCTGCAAGGCCGGGTGGATATAGTCCAGGCTGGTCAGCTGGGTGACCTGCATCGGCGTATCGAGCAGCAGGTCCATGCGCCCGCTGCGCACTTCCTCCAGCGCCTGTTCGCGCTTGCCGGCGTGCAGCACCTCGACCTTCACCCCAAGCTCGGCGGCCACTTGGCGAAGCAGGTCGACATTGGCGCCGATCAGGTGCTTGGGGTCCTGCGGATCTTGCCAGGAATACGGTGGCGCATCCGGGCTGCCGGTGGCCACCAGGCGCTCGCATTTACCCACCGCCAAGGCCTGAGTCGACAGCAACGCCAGCACACAGGCCAGCCCTCCCTTGCTCCAGCGAAACGCCATGCACCCTCTCCCGCCCCTGAAAAAAATCATGAAAAAACCCGGACCGCCAGGGGCGGTCCGGGTTCTTTATAAGTGAAGCAGTCGGATCAGACCAGCTTTTCCAGCTCTGGAACCGCTTCGAACAGGTCAGCGACCAGGCCGTAGTCGGCCACCTGGAAGATCGGCGCCTCTTCGTCCTTGTTGATCGCGACGATCACCTTGGAGTCCTTCATGCCGGCCAGGTGCTGGATCGCGCCGGAGATACCGACGGCGATGTACAGCTGTGGTGCAACGATCTTGCCGGTCTGGCCGACCTGCATGTCGTTCGGCACGAAGCCGGCGTCGACCGCGGCGCGCGAGGCGCCCACGGCGGCACCGAGCTTGTCGGCCAGGGCGTACAGGTGCTTGAAGTTGTCACCGTTGCCCATGCCACGGCCGCCGGAGACGACGATCTTGGCAGCAGTCAGCTCTGGGCGGTCGGACTTGGCCAGCTCTTCGCCGACGAAGGCCGACTTGCCAGCGTCGTGGGCGGCGGCAACGGCTTCGACGGCAGCCGAACCACCTTCGGCGGCCACGGCGTCAAAGCCGGTGGTACGCACGGTGATGACCTTCACGGCAGCGCTCGACTGCACAGTGGCAATGGCGTTACCCGCGTAGATCGGGCGCTTGAAGGTGTCGGCCGATTCCACCGAGATGATCTCGGAGATCTGGTCGACGTCCAGCAGCGCGGCGACGCGTGGCAGGATGTTCTTGCCGTTGGTGGTGGCCGGGGCCAACACATGGCTGTAACCCTTGGCCAGCTCGACTACCAGCGGCGCGACGTTTTCCGGCAGGGCGTGGGCGTAGGCGGCGTTATCCGCGACCAGCACCTTGGCGACACCTGCGATCTTGGCGGCGGACTCGGCGACGCCACCGACGTTCTGGCCGGCGACCAGTACGTGGATATCACCACCGATCTTGGCGGCGGCAGCGACAGTGTTCAGGGTGGCCGGAGCTACGGCACCGTTTTCGTGTTCAGCGACAACCAGGATAGTCATTTAGATTACCTTCGCTTCGTTCTTCAGCTTCTCGACCAGTTCGGCCACCGACTTGACCTTGATACCCGCGCTGCGGGCGGCAGGCGCTTCGACCTTGAGGGTCTTGTTGGTGGAGGCGATGGACACGCCCAGCGCGTCTGGAGTAACGGTCTCCAGCGGCTTTTTCTTGGCCTTCATGATGTTCGGCAGCGACGCGTAGCGCGGCTCGTTCAGGCGCAGGTCGGTGGTGACGATGGCTGGCAGGTTCAGCGCAACGGTCTGCAGGCCACCGTCGATTTCACGGGTGACGTTGACCTTGTCGCCGGCAACTTCGACCTTGGAGGCGAAGGTACCTTGGGCGAAGCCGGTCAGCGCGGCCAGCATCTGGCCGGTCTGGTTGTTGTCGCTGTCGATCGCCTGCTTGCCGAGGATGACCAGCTGCGGCTGCTCTTTATCGACTACGGCTTTCAGTGCCTTGGCCACGGCCAGGGAGTTCAGCTCGTCGGCGGCTTCGACCAGGATGGCGCGATCGGCACCCAGGGCCAGGGCAGTACGCAGTTGCTCCTGGGCGGTGGCCGGGCCTACGGAAACAACCACGATCTCGCTCGCCACGCCTTTCTCTTTCAGGCGCACGGCTTCTTCCACGGCGATTTCGCAGAAGGGGTTCATGGACATCTTGACGTTTGCAAGGTCGACGCCGGAGTTGTCCGCCTTGACGCGAACCTTGACGTTGTAGTCGACCACTCGTTTGACAGCTACAAGAACCTTCATGGATTCCTCGTTACTCTCCGGTGAAAAGAATGTCGCCTGGGGGCTGCCCGGCGAATGCGCGTGGGTACAAGGGCACCTCTAAAAACGTGTCGACGGCAGTAAAGTTCAGTTGACCGATCAGTCCTGTTACGACCTTAAGGGTCCAAAACCCGCGGGTCATTTCCTGTGGTGCCGTGTAGACTCCACTACAACACCTGATTCGGCCCGCAAACCCTGCTCTACGCCCGGTCTTTAGGGGTGCACCTGCGCCCGACGGTCAGCCTACGGCGAACGCGAAAGCGCTCGTATCTTGACCGTAACACCCAATCCGGTCAATACGGCAAATTGGCCAGCCCTCAGCCGCCTACCTGTGATTTTACGGGCCTCCGGCAAATTCAAACAAACGTTTGTATTGGACCCGCCAAGTGGTGTAGATATAATGCGCGGCCAAGACAAAACGGTGTAGTCCATCACCTGCGAAGCTACAGCACCTGAACGCCGCACGTGACCGTGAACACCCATAAAAGACAAGCAACGCGATGAGCCTTGAGTAGGAGAGAACCTGTGGAACGCGAATACATGGAATTCGACGTGGTCATCGTCGGCGCAGGCCCGGCGGGCCTGTCCGCCGCCTGCCGCCTGAAGCAGAAGGCCGCCGAAGCCGGTAGCGAGATCAGCGTCTGCGTGGTCGAGAAAGGCTCCGAAGTCGGCGCCCATATTCTCTCCGGCGCGGTGTTCGAACCGCGCGCCCTGAACGAACTGTTCCCCGACTGGAAAGAACTGGGCGCGCCGCTGAACACCGAAGTGAAGCGTGACGACATCTATGTGCTCAAGGATGCCGGCAGCTCGACAAAAGTGCCTGACCTGTTCGTGCCCAAGACCATGCACAACCAGGGCAACTACATCATCTCGCTGGGCAACCTGTGCCGCTGGCTGGCCCAGCAGGCCGAGAACCTCGGCGTCGAGATCTATCCGGGCTTCGCCGCCCAGGAAGCGCTGTTCGACGAAAACGGCGTGGTCCGCGGCATCATTACCGGCGACCTCGGTGTCGACCGCGAAGGCAACCCGAAGGACGGCCTGTACACCCCTGGCATGGAACTGCGCGCCAAGTACACCCTGTTCGCCGAAGGCTGCCGTGGCCACATCGGCAAGCAACTGATCAAGCGCTTCGACCTGGACAACGAGTCCGACGTCCAGCACTACGGCATCGGCCTCAAGGAAATCTGGGAGATCGACCCGGCCAAGCACGAACAGGGCCTGGTGGTGCACACCGCCGGCTGGCCGCTGGACGTGATGGCCAAGGACAATACCGGTGGTTCGTTCCTCTATCACCTGGAAAACAACCAGGTGGTGGTCGGCCTGATCGTCGACCTGTCCTACGCCAACCCGTACCTGTCGCCGTTCGACGAGTTCCAGCGCCTCAAGCACCACCCGGTGATCAGCCAGTACCTCGAAGGCGGCAAGCGCATCAGCTACGGCGCCCGCGCCATCTGCAAGGGCGGCTTCAACTCGCTGCCGAAGATGGTGTTCAACGGCGGCGCGCTGATCGGCTGCGACCTCGGCACCCTGAACTTCGCCAAGATCAAGGGCAGCCACACCGCGATGAAGTCCGGCATGCTCGCCGCCGAAGCGGTGGCCGACGCACTGATCGCCGGCAGCGAGGGCGGTGACCAGCTCAACAGCTACGTCAGCGCGTTCAAGGCCAGCTGGCTGCATGAAGAGCTGTTCGCCAGCCGCAACTTCGGCCCGGCCATGCACAAGTTCGGCCCGATCCTGGGCGCTGCGTTCAACTACGTCGACCAGAACTGGTTCGGCGGCAAGCTGCCGTTCACCCTGCACGACACCAAGCCGGACTATGCCTGCCTGAAGCTCGCGGCGGATTCGAAAAAGATCGACTACCCGAAACCCGACGGCAAGCTCAGCTTCGACAAGCTCAGCTCGGTATTCCTCTCCAGCACCAACCATGAAGAGGAACAACCCTGCCACCTGAAGCTGGCCGACCCGAACATCCCGATCGCCAGCAACCTGCCACTGTACGACGAACCGGCGCAGCGCTACTGCCCGGCGGGCGTTTATGAAGTGATCACCCAGGAAGACGGCAACAAGCGCTTCCAGATCAACGCGCAGAACTGCGTGCACTGCAAGACCTGCGACATCAAGGACCCGGCCCAGAACATTACCTGGGTCACCCCTGAAGGCGCCGGCGGGCCAACCTACCCGAACATGTAGGCCCTGCCACTGGCAACAAGCAAAAGCCCCCTGGCCATGAGGCCTGGGGGCTTTTGCTTGTCAGGCACTGCGCACTTCCTCAAACAGCTCAGGATGGCGGTCAAGTAGCTTGAAGAGCTTGATCAATGATACTGGCGGGCGAGTCTTGCCATTTTCATAACGGGAGAAGGCGTTGACGCCGCCGCCAAAGATCTCGCCGGCCTCACGCTGATCAAGGTCGAATTTGCGGCGAACGGCGGCGATGAAGCCTGGGTCGACAGCGGCGGCATTGACCTGCCGGTCGAAAGCTCGCATCAGATCACTCAGACGCTCGGCTTCTTCCATGGCCAGCACCGCATCGCCACAGACCGGGCAGTAATCCCCGAATATATCGGGGATCAACGTATCTTGGCCTTTGTAGCGATAGGGCATGTCCTGAGCCTGGGCAACCAGCTCTGCGCCTCCACACATGGGACATTTCATTTCAAAGCTCCTTGAAAGACACGACCAGTACGTCGTCCACCACCACCAGCTTGAGATAGACCCAGCCGAATGGAGTGTGAACGTGATAGACGTCCTGCCAATACCTATGATCGTGATAAGTCGTCATGCTTTTGTAGAAATCAGAACACGAAAGCCCTCGAACGGCATCAAAGATATGCCTAGGTTGCAGACCAAGCGCATGGGCGCCCTGGGTCGCGGCTCGCGTCGATCGGATCTTGCCTTGACTCATCAGCAGTCGCACGCGCTCCAAAGGGCAATGCGGCGTTCTCTTCTCCATGAGAAATTAACCTTCCAGGTTATTTTTAGCTAATAGGTTATTCCAATAACCTCACCTGGAAGTCTGCCCCACCATGGCCAGCGCCCTACCGCCTCATTTGTCACCACACATGAGCGGCATCGCCTCGACACCGAATACCAAGGGCTCGCGACGCCCGAAATACAACGCCGTCAACAGCCCGACCACCCCCATGATCAGACAAAAGCCGACACACACCCACGGGCTCCATGGCATCAGCGCGATCAGCGCAAGCGGTGTGGTGCTGGCCCACAGGGCATAGGCGATGTTGTAGGTGAAGGAGATGCCCGACACGCGGATATCGGCCGGGAACAGCCCGACCATCACGGACGGCACCACCCCCACCACGCCACAGCACAGGCCGGCCAGGGCATAGGCCAGCCAGGTCATGCCCCACTGCCCCACCAGGCTGGCGTACAACGCGCCGATGCCCAGTGGCAGCAGCAGGCTGTAGATCATCAATGCCCGCCACGCCCCCATACGGTCCACCAGCAGACCGGCCAGCACACAGCCGATATTGAGGAAGACGATACCCACGCTGCTCAGCGCGAAGGTATGCCCGGCGCTCATGCCGAAGCGCTGCTGCATCACCGTCGGGGTGATCACCACCAGTACCACCACCGCCGAGGTCAGCACGCAGGTCAGCAGTGCCGCCGGAATCAACGCTCGACGGTGTCGGCTCAGCACACTGCGCAGCGGAAATGCCACAGGTTGCTCGCGCTGCTCGCGCAACGCCAGGAATACCGGCGTTTCACTCAACCAGCGGCGCAACCAGACCCCGATCACCCCGAACACCCCACCCAACAGGAAGGGATAGCGCCAGGCGTAGTCGAGAATTTCCTGGGGCGTGAACAGCTGCGCCAGCAAGGTCGCGGTCAGCGCCCCGAGCAGATAGCCGAAGGTCAGCCCGGCCTGCAGGAAGCCCAGCGCATAGCCACGACGCCCGACTGGCGCGTGCTCGGCAACGAACGTCCAGGCACTGGGCACCTCACCGCCCACCGCCGCCCCTTGCAGTATGCGCAGCGCCAGCAGGATCAGCGGCGCGGCGTAGCCGATGTCGGCGTAGGTCGGCATCACCCCGATCAGCAGGCACGGCAGTGCCATCATCAGGATGCTCAGGCTGAACACCCGCTTGCGCCCCAGGTGATCGGCGAAATGGGCCATGAGGATGCCGCCCAGCGGCCTGGCCAGGTAACCGGTGACGAAGATCCCGAAGCTCTGCAGCAGGCGCAGCCACTCCGGCATCTCGGGCGGGAAGAACAGCTGGCTGAGCGTCAGGGCAAAGAACACGAAGATGATGAAATCGTAGATTTCCAGGGCACCACCCAGCGCGGCCAGCCCCAGGGTCCGGTGGTCGCTACGGCTGAACCGTGGCGGGCGGGTGGTATCGAGCGCAGTCATGGCAGCTTCCGCAACGTGGCAAAAGGCCAAGAGGATAGCAAAAGCCTTGGGCCTGTGGCCGCCCGTGCTTCAGGAGTTGCGGCAGAACACCGTCTGCGCGAGGTTGGTGCGCCGCCGGGAATAGTTCGAAGCCCCTGCCAGCCCCGGTGGCAGTGGCAACTGCCCGACCAGCACCGGCAGGTCGATGATCGCCATGAAAGACTCCAGCGCCTCGCTGTCGGGTGCATGGGGCAGGCTGATGCTGACCGCATGCCGATCACTCGGCGGCACTGCCGGCACTTTCAGGTGCGGCGAGTGGTACAGCAGCGCGTGCTGAATCTGCGAACTGACCCGGCAGAAGCGCGCCAGGTCGACCCCCGCATGGCTGGCCAGCTCGATGTTGCCCACCAGCAGGTTGAACGGTTGCAAGGCACTGTGCACCAGGCGCTGCAGGTCATCGAAGCTCTCGACAGGGGCGATCCGGTAATAACCCAGGCCATTGAGCATCCTTTCCAGCTGCAGGCGCTGGGCGGGATGCTCGTCGGCGATGAGGATGCGCATGGATTTGTTAGGCATCGTCCGGACCTGGGCAGTGGGGTAATGACGGTGGCTCCATGACCATACTGCGCCGGGAACGGCAACGTCAGGCGCAACGCCTGGACGGGGGGTCTTTATTGATAGTTGTCGTGAACCCGTGAGAAATCAAGTCGCCGGCTCACGGAATTTTCACATCCGCCAGCAGCCCGCTCAGGACTCCCACTGGCGCATGCGCACGCGACAGTGCTTCATCGCGTTGACGATGTGCTTTTCCACGACGCTGCGGGAAATGTCCAGGCGCTCGGCGATCTGCTGGTGCGACAGGCCCTCGAGCTTGCGCAGCAGGAAACTGTCACGACAAGGCGCGCTCAGCTCGCCCAAGGCCTGCTGCATCAGCGCCAGACGCTGGTCGAGCTGCATGCTGTGGGTCGGGGCGGGGCTGTGCCAGCGTTCGTCGCTGTCGAGCACCTCGAGCGGCTCGGCCTGACGCACCTGGTGGCGCCGGTGATGATCGACCACCAGGTTCATCGCCGTGCGATAAAGAAACGCGCGCGGGTGTTCGATACGCTCGCCTTCCGTGCGCTCCAGCACCCGGATATAGGCATCATGGGCGACGTCTTCGGCCGCCTGGCGATTGCCAAGCCGGGCGGACAGAAAGCTCACCAACTCGCGATAATAATGTTCCACGACGGCACCTGTCGTCTCCCTGCTCGAGCGCTGGTAGGCAGGCGCAGCGGGTCTGGATAATATCAGTGTGCGATCTTACAAATTATAATTATTCGCAGCAACACACAGACCACCCCCTTCCCGCGTTAAATCGCCAACTATCACATTCGTTTAACTGGGACCCCCGAGCGCATGCCCCGTGCGGCACTCGGCCACTACCTCCGGCTGGAAGCCCGCATGACACGCACATCCAATACCCGCCGCCGAGTGTTGTTCGGCGCCCTGGGCCTGGCCGGCCTCGGCAGCCTGGTAGCCTGGCAGGTCCTGCCGCTCGGTGGCGCACCGGTCAGCACCGTGCCGGTGCTGCGCGCCGACATCGAAAGCAGCGTCACAGCGCTGGGCACCCTGCAACCGCGACGCTACGTCGACGTCGGCGCCCAGGCCTCGGGGCAGATTCGCAAGCTGCATGTGGAGGCCGGTGACGAAGTGCGCCAGGGCCAGTTGCTGGTGGAAATCGACCCGTCCACGCAACAGGCCAAGCTCGATGCCGGCCGTTACTCGATCGAGAACCTCAAGGCCCAGCTGGCCGAACAGCGTGCGCAATACCAGCTTGCCCAGCAGCAGTACCAGCGTCAGAACGGCCTGGCCGCCGCCGGCGCCACCCGCCAGGAAGACCTGCAGACGGCACAGGCGCAACTGAAGGTGACCCAGGCCCGCATCGACATGTACCTGGCGCAGATCCGCCAGGCCCAGGCCAGCCTGCGCAGCGACGAGGCAGAACTGGGCTACACGCGCATCTACGCCCCCATGAGCGGTACCGTGGTGGCGGTGGATGCCCGCGAAGGCCAGACCCTCAATGCCCAGCAGCAGACCCCGCTGATACTGCGGATCGCCAAGCTCTCGCCGATGACCGTCTGGGCCCAGGTGTCCGAAGCCGACATCGGCAAGGTCAAACCGGGCATGACCGCCTATTTCAACACCCTGGCCGGCGGCAAGCGCCGCTGGACCAGCACCGTGCGCCAGATCCTGCCGGTACCGCCCAAGCCGCTGGACCAGACCAGCCAGGGCGGTGGCAGCCCGGCCAGCGCCACCGCCGGCACTACCGGCAGCAAGGTGGTGCAATACACCGTGCTGCTGGACGTGGACAACCCCGACGGCGCCCTGATGGCGGAGATGACCACCCAGGTGTTCTTCGTCGCCGGGCAAGCCAGCCAGGTGCTCAGCGTGCCCCTGGCCGCGCTGGACGACACCCCCGGCGACGGCGTGCGCCTGGCCCAGGTGCTGAACAGCAAGGGTCAGGTCGAGGCACGCCAGGTGCGCACCGGTTTGAGCGACCGCCTGCGGGTGCAGGTGCTCGAAGGCCTGAACGAAGGCGAGCGCCTGGTCATCGGCCTGCCTGCCGCCAGTGGGGGTTGAGATGGCCACGCCCCTGATCGAGCTGTGCGACATCCGCAAGGTCTACGGCGGTGTCGATTCGCCCAGGGTCGAGGTGTTGCGCGGCATCAGCCTGAGCATCCACCCCGGCGAGTTCGTCGCCATCGTCGGCGCCTCGGGCTCCGGCAAATCGACCTTGATGAACATCCTCGGCTGCCTCGACCGCCCCACCTCGGGCAGCTACCGCTTCGCAGGCCGGGACGTGGCCGAACTGGACAGCGACGAGCTGGCCTGGCTGCGTCGCGAAGCCTTCGGCTTCGTGTTCCAGGGCTATCACCTGATCCCTTCGGGCTCGGCCCAGGAGAACGTCGAGATGCCGGCCATCTACGCCGGCACCCCGCCCGCCGAGCGCCATGCCCGCGCCCACGCCCTGCTCGAGCGCCTGGGCCTGGCCAGCCGCACCGGCAACCGCCCGCACCAGTTGTCCGGCGGCCAGCAGCAGCGGGTGTCGATCGCCCGGGCGCTGATGAACGGCGGGCACATCATCCTCGCCGACGAGCCCACCGGCGCCCTCGACAGCCACAGCGGCGCCGAGGTGATGACCCTGCTCGACGAACTGGCCAGCCAGGGCCATGTGATCATCCTCATCACCCACGACCGCGAAGTCGCGGCCCGCGCCCAGCGCATCATCGAAGTGCGCGACGGCGAAGTGGTCAGCGACTCGCCCAGCCAGCCATCGGCCAACATCCCCCGGCAATTGCAGGCCGACGACCTGCGCCAGCGCCTGGACCGCGGCGCCACCCAGCGCGGCGCCTGGAAAGGCGAACTGGTCGAGTCCCTGCAGGCTGCCTGGCGGGTAATGTGGATCAACCGCTTCCGCACCGCGCTGACCCTGCTCGGCATCATCATCGGGGTCGCCTCGGTGGTGGTCATGCTCGCGGTCGGCGAAGGCAGCAAGCGCCAGGTCATGGCGCAGATGGCCGCATTCGGCTCGAACATCCTCTACCTCAACGGCAAGCACTCCTCCGAGGAACTGATGGGCATCGTCACCCTCGACGATGTCGATGCCATCGGCGAACTGCCCCAGGTCAAACGGGTCATGCCGGTGATCGGCGACAAGCTCATGGTGCGCCACGGCAACAAGGGCGAGCAGTTCTACGTTGGCGGCAACAACACCTGGTTCCCCGAGATATTCAACTGGCCCGTGGTCGAGGGCAGCTTCTACAGCGAGGCCGACGAAGCCAACGGCGCCGCCGTGGCCGTGATCGGGCAGAAGGTGCGTGACAAGATGTTCGGCCCGGGCAGCAATCCGCTCGGGCAGTACCTGCTGATCGGCAACGTGCCGTTCCAGGTGATCGGCGTGCTCCAGGGCAAAGGCGCCAGCTCCGGCAGCGAGGACAGCGACGAACGCGTGGTGGTGCCCTACTCCGCCGCCTCCATCCGCCTGTTCGGCAGCCGCGACCCGGAGTACGTCACCATCGCCGCCCTGGACTCCAGCCGGGTGAAGGAGACCGAGCAGGCGATCGAGCGCCTGATGCTGCAGCGTCACCAGGGCAAGAATGACTTCGTCCTGACCAACGACGCCGCGCTGATCCAGGCCGAGGCCCGCACGCAGAACAGCCTGTCGCTGATGCTCGGCGCGATTGCCGCGATCTCCCTGCTGGTGGGTGGCATCGGCGTGATGAACATCATGCTCATGACCGTGCGCGAACGCACCCGCGAGATCGGCATCCGCATGGCCACCGGCGCGCGCCAGCGCGACATCCTGCGCCAGTTCCTCACCGAGGCGGTGATGCTGTCGATGGTCGGCGGCGTGACCGGCATCGTCCTGGCCCTGGCCATCGGCGGCAGCCTGTTGCTGGCCGACATCGCCGTGGCCTTCGCCCTGCCCGCCATCCTCGGCGCCTTTGCCTGCGCCGTGATCACTGGCGTGGTGTTCGGTTTCATGCCGGCCCGCAAGGCCGCCCGCCTCGACCCGGTCAAGGCCCTTACCAGCGAATAACCCATGACGATCCCCTGCCGTATCAGCTTGCTGGCCCTGAGCCTTGGCCTGGCCGCCTGCAGCACCCCGCCGCCACCTGCGGCGAACATCGACGCCCCGCCGGCCTGGCAAGGGCCGACCAGCGCCAACCAGGCCCTGCCGGACAACCAGTGGTGGCGCGCCTTTGCCAGCCAGGAACTGGACCGGCTGGTCGAACGCGCGCGCTCGAACAGCCACGATCTGGCGGCGGCGGCGGCGCGGGTGCGCAAGGCCCAGGCCCTCGCGGTGATCGCCGGCGCGCCATTACTGCCAGAAGTACAGCTCGGCCTGGATGGCAGCCGCCAGCGCCTGTTGCGCGGTGAAGGCAACAGCCAGCTCGACGCCAGCAGCAGCGAGCGCACCAGCACCTCGTTCGGCACCCGCCTGAGCGCCAGCTACGAGATCGATTTCTGGGGCGGCCTGCGCGCCACCCGTGACAGCGCGCTGCGCAGCCTGGATGCCAGCCGTTTCGATCGCCAGACCGTCGAGCTGACCCTGGTCAGCGCCGTGGCCGACAGCTACCTGCAAGGCCTGGCACTCGACGAGCAACTGCGCATCGCCCGGCTCAACCTGGACAATGCCCGCGACGTGCTGGGCCTGGTCGAAGCCCGCGAACGTTCTGGCTCGGCCACCCGCCTGGAACTGGCCCAGCAGCGCAGCCTGGTGGCGGCCCAGGAACGCCAGCTGCCGTTGCTCGAACAGCGTCGCCAGGACAACCGCATCGTCCTCGCCACCCTGCTGGGCGACCCGGTGCAGGCCCTGCCCGACAATCGCGAAATGATCGGCAACGTACAGTGGCCGAGCATTGGCAGCGGCGTGCCCAGCGAACTGCTCGGCCGGCGGCCGGACATCGCCGCAGCGGAGGCGCGCCTGGCGGCCGCCAGCGCCAACATCCAGGTGGCCCGGGCGGCCATGCTGCCTCGCCTGATACTCGGTGCGAACCTGGGCAGCGGTGCGCGCACCCTGCCCAATGTCTTCGACAGCCCCTACTACACCCTGACTGCCGGCCTCGCCGCGCCGATCTTCAACAACGGTCGCCTCAGCGCCGCACGGGACCAGGCCAGCGCCGAACAGGAGGAATTGCTGGAGCTGTACCGCGGCAGCATCCTGGCGGGCTTCGCGGATGTGGAAAAAGCCTTGAACGCCATCGCCGGTGTTGAGCGCCAGCGCCGCTGGCAGGACCAGGAGGTGGAGCAGGCACGCATCGCCTTCGACCTGGCCCAGCAACGTTACGCCGCTGGCGCCGAGACCCTGCTGACGGTGCTCGAAACCCAGCGCACGCTGTATCTGGCCCAGGACCAGCAGGCGCAGCTGCGCCTGGAGCAGTTGCAGGGCAGCGTGGCGCTGTACAAGGCATTGGGTGGGGGCTGGCAGGCGCCGGTCAAGCTGTAGGGCACGCGACAAATCCCTGCAGGCGCGGGTTTGCCCGCGCTTGCAGGGGCATGGGGTGCATCAGGGCACGATGTTCTTCAGTGACAGGTGGCGCGCGTACCAGGGGCGTTGCGGCACCTTGCGCAGCAGGCTATCCAGCTTTTCTTCGTTACCGAACGTGATACGCAGGGCCAGCTTCATGGTCTCCACGTCCATCTCCACCGACTTGCCCAGGCGCATGCCTGGCTGCGTGCTGCAGCCATGGGTGTCCGGGCCCAGCCACGGGTCGCCGGCTTCGACCCAGCGGCCCGGGGCGAACCAGGGCACGCCATTGACCTCCAGGCGCCGTACCTGGCCGGGGTGATAGCGTTCATGGGCACGGAACCAGTCGTCGATGCGGTCGTCGATCCAACCATGGAAACCCCAGAACACCGGATTGACATGGGACGAGAACGGGTCGCCGAGAAAATCGTTCTCGGGCTCGAACCAGCGCGCGGCAAAGTCGGCCTGGTCACGGGCGAACGGCACCGGCGCGCCATTGTTCGGATCACGCGGCACCGACGCCCAGCACATGTGCAGCCAGTCGTGCAGGTTCATCTCCAGTTCCGAACCGAAGGCCCCAAGGGTCAGCTTCGACAGGTACAACGGGTCCTGGTACTGCGACTCCCACACCTGGAAGTTACTGCAATAGGTTTCGCCGGCCTTGATCGCCCCGACCCACTGGCCATAGGCCTCGTCGCCCGGCGCCTGCCAGGTCGGCGGCACACAGTAGCCGTCGTGGTTGTCGAAATAACGGGCAAAACCTGCGCGGTCGAACTCGACGCTCGGCTGCGGCAGCGGGAAGCGCTGCCAGGAGGGCAAGTCCTGCAAGGTGCGCGCATACATCAGCATATGCCGGTGCATGAACAGGAAATCGATACCCGAGCCATTGCGGTGCTTGCGCGGGCCACGGGCATCGCGCTCATGGTCCCTTGGCCCGGGCTGCCAGCCCAGGCCACGCAGGGCGTCCTGCTTGTTCTGCGGCAACTTGTGCCACTGGTCACGGGTGGCATGCCAGAGCTGATGGAACAAGCGGTGTTCGGCACCGACCACCCAGGCCAGCATCTCGGGGGTGTACGGCAGGCGCTCACGGGCCTCGGGGAACAACCGCTTGACCGCGACGAAGCGGCTGTCGGGCACCGGCAGGGTCAGCGGCCGATCCAGACGCTGCACGCGCCCGGTCAGGGTGCCGCTGCCGGCATTGGCGAACTCGGCCCAGACTTCGTCCAGACTGGCCACGCACTCATAGCCCGGCCCGCCATGCTGGTTGACCAGGCGCCAGCGCACCTGCGCGCTGCTGGCGCCGACCAGGTCGCCCAGCACCCGGTAGGCCGGCTCGCCAGCCCCACGCAAGCGCTCGCCGGTATCGACGAAACCGCGCAGGCCACGCCCCTTGGTGGCGACGTCGAGGAACATCTCGACACCTTGCTCGGGCAGCCCATCCAGGCCGCGCTCGGCACCCTCGAAGCGGATTTCCCAGACGCCGCGCAGTTGGTCCGCGAGCATCTGGCCTGCGTAGTCGGCCAGCTCGACGCTGGCTTCCCCAGGCGTGACGATGTCGTCCTCGGGATCATGGGTCAGTTGCTTGTGCGCGTAATAGGCCGCCGTGCCTGTGGCGCCCGCCACAGCCAGGCCGGCGATGAATCCTCGTCGGGAAATTGTCATTGCGCCTCAATCCGTCTTCGCGTGCCGCGACTGCTATCCAAGCTAGAACGTAGGCGGGCCAGGGAAATTTAGGCGCGGCACACCCCGGCTAATTAACCGCGCAGTGCGCTCGTCTGATGGGTATCTCCCGCTGACAGAGGCATGCCCATGACCTCCCCGCTTGCCCGCCTGGCACCTGCTGCCCAGGCCACGCCCTACCGGCTCTTCGACCTCGACCTCAAGGCCATCGAACCCCTGAGCCCCTCACTGACGCGCTTCGTCTTCACCGGCGAGGACGTCGCGCAGATGACCACTTTGGCCCCCGACCAGCGTGTGAAGTTGCTGTTCCCGACACCCGCCGGCGCGCCATCCAACCTGCCCAAGCACGCGCAATGGCAGCAGGCGCGGCGCGAACTGCCGGCGCAAGACATGCCGCCCATGCGCACCTACACCATCCGCGCCCTGCGCCGCGAGGCGCTGGAGGTGGATGTGGACTTTGTCCTGCACGGCGTCAATGGCCCCGCCTCGGCCTGGGCCACCCATGCCCGCGTCGGCGACCGCCTGCAGATGGTCGCACCCAACCTGGCGTATGCCGACGACCCCGGCGGCTATGAATGGAAGCCGCCACGCAGCGCCCGGCGCATTCTGCTGATCGGCGACGAAACCGCCCTGCCGGCGATTGCCGGCATCCTCGAACAACTGGCCACGACCGCGCCGGAGCTGGCAGTGGAAGCCTTCATCGAAGTCCCGTTGGAAGCCGACTGTCTCGACCTGCGCCAGAGCCCGGCCACCCGCCTGCACTGGCTGCCACGCGACCTGCTGCGCAGCGAGCACGGCCAAGGCATGCAGCACGCCGTGCGCGAGCTGGCCAGCCTGCCAGCGCTGCGTGGCGCGTCGACGGTCGAGCTGGAAGACGTGGATATCGACGAAAGCATCCTGTGGGAACAGGCCTGCGGCGAACACGGCGACTTCCATGCCTGGATCGCCGGAGAATCGGGGACTGTCATGGATATCCGCCGCTACCTGATCAAGGAGCGCGGACTGCCGCGAGAAAGCCTGACGCTGATGGGCTACTGGCGCGCCGGGCGCGTGTTCGACTGAACATGAACAGGGGCGCTTGCGCCCCATCGCCGGCTTGCCGGCGATGGGGCGCTGACCAGCAATAGACGAAGGGGCTGAACGCAGCCCCGGAACATCAACCGGCCTTGACCGCCGCCGCGACGGCTTCGGCAAATCTGGCGGCCACTTCATCGATCTGCTCGGCACTGATGATCAACGGCGGCAGGAAGCGCACCACAGCACCATGGCGGCCGCCCAGCTCGAGAATCAGGCCGCGGCGCAGGCACTCGCGCTGTACCTTCGGCGCCAGGCTGCGGCATGCCGGCGGATGCCCCTGCGCGTCGCGCTTGCCCGCCGGGTCCACCAGCTCCACGCCCAGCATCAAGCCACGGCCACGAATGTCGCCGAGTTGCGGATAGTCCTGCTGCAACCGCTGCAGGTGCCCGCGCAGGCGCTGGCCCATGGCCTCGGCGTGCTCGCACAGGCGGTGCTCGACCAGGTACTTCATCACCGCAGAGCCCGCCGCCATGGCCATCTGATTGCCACGGAAGGTGCCGGCATGGGCGCCCGGCGACCACTGGTCGAGCCAGTCGCGGTAGACCATCACCGCCAGCGGCAGGCTGCCGCCGATGGCCTTGGACAGGGTGACCACGTCAGGCACGATGCCGGCGTGCTCGAAGGCGAACATCTTGCCGGTGCGGGCGAAGCCGCTCTGGATCTCGTCGACGATCAGCGCCACCCCAGCCTGCTCGGTGATCCGGCGCAGCCCGCGCAGCCACTCGATATCGGCAGGGATCACACCGCCCTCGCCCTGCACCACCTCGACGATCACCGCCGCCGGCAGCGCCACCCCGGCTTCGGGGTCGTTCAGCAGGTTTTCCAGGTAGTGCAGGTTGGCGCGCACGCCCGCCTCGCCACCCAGGCCGAACGGGCAACGGTAGTCATAGGGGTAAGGCAGGAACTGCACGCCATTGTTCAGCAGCGCGCCAAGTGGCTTTTTCGGCCCCAGGCTGCCCATGAGGCTCAGGGCGCCCTGGGTCATGCCATGGTAGGCGCCCTGGAACGCCAGCACGGTGCTGCGCCCGGTCACGGTACGCACCAGCTTGAGCGCGGCCTCCACCGCATCGGTACCGGTCGGGCCGCAGAACTGGATCTTGGCTTCGCCGCGCAGGCCCTCGGGCAACAGGCCGAACAGGTCCTGGACGAACTGGTCCTTGACCGGCGTGGTCAGGTCCAGGGTATGCAGTGGCAGCTCGTCGGCCAGCACGCGCTGGATGGCGTCGATCACCACCGGATGGTTGTGGCCCAAAGCCAGCGTACCGGCACCGGCCAGGCAGTCGATGAACTGGCGGCCCTCGACGTCCTCGACGTACAGGCCACGGGCGCGCTTGAGCGCCAGCGGGATGCGCCGCGGGTAGCTGCGGGCGTTGGACTCCTGCTGTTGCTGGCGCAGCAGCAGGGGTGAGTCCTCGAATTCGTACAGCGGGCGCGGCGCGGTGGCCGGCAGCACCTGGGCAAGGCTGGAAGCGGTCGACATCGGAAAATCCCTCGCAAGCAAGCGAATGTGCCCGCCACGCGCCCTGTAACCGGATGTGTGTCGGGTTCTTATCGCTTGAAAAACGCTTCAGCGAGGTGCGGATTTAGCGGTTGCCGTCGGATTTGTTGCGGATCAACTCCCTGAGCGCGCCGGCACCTGCAGGCGCACCCGCAAGCCATCGGCCTGGCTGTCGAAACGCAGGCTGCCGGCACAGCGCTGGACGATGGCCTGGACGATCGCCAGCCCCAGGCCGCAGCCACCGCTCTGGCCGTTGCGCCAGAAGCGCTCGGTCAAGTGTTCGAGATCGCCCTGCGCGATACCCGGGCCATGGTCGCGGACGAGGAAATCCACCTGGCCGTCCTGTGCCTGCACATCCAGCTCCACGGCGGCATCGCCGCCATGGCGCAGGGCGTTGTCCAGCAGGTTGCGCAGTGCCGCCACCGCCAGCGGCGCCGGCATGCTCAGGTAGACCTTGGCCGCCTCCTCGGGCAGATGCAGGTGAATGCGCCGGTTGTCGCCGCCACCGGCATCCTCGATGGCCTGCCGGGCAACCTGGGCGGCACTGCACTGCACGCCGTCATCGAACGACAGGCTGCCCTCGACCCGCGCCAGCATCAGCAACTGCTCCAACGTGCGGTGCATGCGGTCGGTACCCTGCTCGGCGTGCTCCAGGGCTTGTTCGCGCACCGCGCCGTCGGTCATGCGCGCCACCTGCAGGTGGGTCTTGATCGCGGTCAACGGGCTGCGCAGTTCGTGGGCGGCGTCGTCGGTCAGGCGGCGTTCGCGCTCGAGGGTCTGGGCGATGCGCAGGAACAGCTGGTTCTGGGTATCGAGCAACGGTTGCAGCTCGCTGGGCAACCCGGCCACCTGCAAGGGTTCGACACTGTCGGCGCGGCGCCTGCGCAAGGCATCGCGCATGCGATTGAGCGGTTCCAGGCCTTTGCCCAGGCCGATCCACAACAACCCCAGGCTGCCCAGCAGGGCCATGAGCACCGGTGCCGAGGCCGCCAGCAGGATCGACTGGTTCAGCGCCTCGCGCTCCTGGTGACGATCGGCGGTGGTGATACGCACGTCGCCATGGTTGTAGGTGAAGGTACGCCATGAGGCGCCATCGATGGTCTGGTCACGGAACCCGCTGCGCTCGTCGTCCATGGCGCCATCGTGCTTGTGGTTGCTGGCGAGGATCTCGCCGCGCAACGAGCTGACCTGGCAGGCCATGCCATCCGGCACGCTGAACTGGTCGGCGGAGAAATGCGCATCCTGGCCCTTGGCGGTCAGCGGCTGCGGCAATTGGTCGATCAGCCCCGCGACCATGCGTGCCGAGGCCACCAGCCGCTGGTCGAGGGAGAACATCATCTGCTGGCGCAGGTCACGCAGCATCCACGCTGCCGCCAGCACCCAGATGACGATGAACACGCTGCCGAGGATCAGCGACAGGCGTACCCGCAGGCTCATGATGCGGCCTCCTCCGGCGCCTGGGCCGGGCCCAGGCGGTAACCCAGGCCGCGCACGGTCTCGACGATGCTGTTGCCCAGCTTGCGCCGCAGATGGTGGATGTGCACGTTCAGCGCATTGCTCTCGACTTCGTCGCCGAAGCCATAGACGCAGTCCTTGAGCTGCTCGCTGGAGAGCACGCGCCCCGGGTTCTGCAGCAACGCCTGGAGCAGCGCCTGCTCGCGCCGCGACAGGTCCAGTGGCCGGCCAGCCAGGCTCGCCTCGCAACTGCTGGGGTCGTAGCGCAGCGGGCCATGCTCGATCACGTTCACTGCCCGCCCGGCCACCCGGCGCAGCAGGGTGTGCAGGCGGGCGGCCAGTTCGCGCAGGTCGAAGGGTTTGAGCAGGTAATCGTCGGCACCGGCCTGCAGGCCATCGACCCGGTCGGTGACCGCGTCACGGGCGGTGAGCACCAGCACTGGCAGGATCTCGCCCTGCTGGCGCAGGCGGCGCAGCAGCTTCAGGCCGTCTTCGTCGGGCAGGCCCAGGTCAAGGATCATCACGTCGAACTTGGCGGTCTGCAGCATCTGTCGTGCCTGCGAGGCGCTGGCCACCCGGTCCACGGTCAGGCCTTGGGCCGAGAGGCCGGCGCAGATGCCGCTGGCGATCAGGTCGTCGTCCTCGCAGAGCAGAACGTGCATGGGGGAGCTCCTGGGTAGGGAAGATGGCATTGCACAGGTTGATCATTAAGGGGGGATTATGAACCGGTTTGGCGACGTTCGTCGGGCTGATAGCATCGGGCGCTGCAACGCTCCCAACGACGATCCCAGGATCAGCTTAACCTTCAGTTAATAACCCAAGGCCAGCATGGCCTTCTTCAAAGTTCTGCCAAGGCGTCGACATGCGTGTTCTCCTGCTTTTCCTGACATTCCTGCTCGCCGGCCCCCTACAGGCCAACCCGTTCGCGGTCAAACCGGACTTCCTGCCGGTGAACGAAGCCTTCGTGCTGACCCACGACCGTCTGGAAAACGGCCAGATGCGCCTGCATTTCCAGATCAAGGACGGCTACTACCTTTATCAGAAACGCCTGAAGTTCGACGGCCTGCCCCCCGAGCAGCACCCACCCCTGCCCCAGGCCGAGAACCACCACGACGAGTTCTTCGGTGACAGCGCGGTCTACCGCACCGAACTCGAGCTGCTGCTGCCGGCCAGCGCCAGCGGTGAACTGCGCCTGGGCTGGCAAGGCTGTGCGGACGCAGGGCTATGTTATCCGCCGCAGACCACCCCGATCGCCCTTGGCGGGGCGGCTGCGGCAACGCCGGCTGCCGACCAGGCCAGCGACCAGGCCCTGGCCGGCACCCTGCAGCAGGACAGCCTGGCCTGGAGCCTGCTGGCCTTCTTCGGCCTGGGCCTGCTGCTGGCCTTCACCCCCTGCTCGCTGCCGATGCTGCCGATCCTCGCCGGGCTGGTCCTGGGCAATGGCGCCAGCGCTCGGCGTGGCTGGTGGCTGGCCGGCGTCTATGTGTTGAGCATGGCCCTGGTGTACGCCGCACTCGGCGTGATCGCCGCGCTGCTGGGCGCCAGCCTGCAGGCCTGGCTGCAACAACCCTGGCTGCTGGGTAGCCTGGCGGGGCTGTTCGTGCTGCTCGCCCTGCCGATGTTCGGCGCTTTCGAACTGCAACTGCCAGCCGCCCTGCGTGACCGCCTGGACCGCGCCGGCCAAGGCACCCGTGGCGGCAACCTGTATGGCGCGGCGCTGCTGGGCGCCCTGTCGGGCTTGCTGCTGGGCCCCTGCATGACCGCGCCACTGGCCGGCGCGCTGCTGTTCATCGCCCAGAGCGGCGACGTGCTGCAAGGGGCACTGGTGCTGTTCGCCCTCGGCCTGGGCATGGGTGTCCCGCTGTTGCTGCTAGTCACCCTGGGCAATCGCTACCTGCCACGCCCGGGCGCCTGGATGAACCTGGTCAAGGGCTTGTTTGGCTTCGTGTTCCTGGCCATGGCCCTGTACACCGTGCGCGGCCTGTTGCCGGAAACGCTGGTACTGGCCCTGGCTGGCGCCTGGTTGATTGCCCTGGGCTGGGCCGCCTGGCCTGCCCTGCAGCGTTTGCCCGCCTTGCGTGCGATCCCCCTGCTGGGCGCGCTGTGGGGTGGCCTGCTGCTGGTGGGCGCCGCAGCCGGTGGCAACGATGTGTGGCAGCCTTTGCAGCCTTTTGCCGGCAAGAGCACGGCCGCGGCCCCCGCCAGCGGCCACGACGCCTTTGTCACCGTCAGCGCACCGGCCGAGCTGCAACGTGAACTCGATGCCGCCAAAGCCCGTGGCCAATGGGTGCTGGTGGACTATTACGCCGACTGGTGCGTGTCGTGCAAAGTCATGGAGAAGCAGGTGTTCGCCCGTGCCGATGTCCAGGCCAGCCTTGACGATGTGCACCTGCTGCGCCTGGATGTGACCGCCGACTCCCCGGCCAGCCGCGAGCTGCTGCAACGCTACCAGGTCCCGGGCCCGCCCAGCCTGATCTGGGTCGGCCCGGAGGGCGAGGAACGTCGCGCCCGCCGCATCACCGGTGAAATCGACGCCGCCGGGTTCCTCCAGCACTGGGCCCAGACCAGGAGCCAAGGCTGATGCTCACCATCACCCTCGGGCCGCTGACCATGGCCCTCAACCACCTGCTGCTGCTTGCCGCACTGGGCATCGCCAGCCTGGTCGGCTGGCGGGTCGCAAGGCGCGGCGGCGAAAACCCCGAGTCGGCGCTGTTCAACCTGTTCCTGCTGGGCTTGCTGTTCGCCCGCCTGGGTTTTGTCCTCGCCTACTGGCCGATGTACCGTGACGACCCGCTGCAGATCATCGATATCCGCGACGGCGGCTTCCTGCTCTGGGGCGGGCTGCTGGGCATCGTCCTCGGCACCCTGTGGCAAGGCTGGCGCCGCCCAGGCCTGCGCCGCCCGCTGGGCTGGGCGCTGTTCAGCGGCGCCCTGTTCTGGGGGCTCGCCAGCCTGGCCAGCCACCTCTACAGCAAGGGCACCGAGCTGCCCGACATGAGCCTGCGCGACAGCCGTGGCCAGGCAGTGGCCCTGCACGACTACCGCGGCCGGCCGCTGGTGATCAACATCTGGGCCACCTGGTGCCCACCCTGCCGCCGCGAGATGCCGGTGCTGCAACAGGCCGAGGACGACTATCCCCACGTGACCTTCCTGTTCGTCAACCAGGGTGAGACCCCCGAGAACGTCAGCACCTTCATGGCCACCACCGGCCTGACCCTCTCCAACGTGCTGTTCGACGGCACCGGCGAGCTGGCCCGCAAGGTCGGCTCCATGGCCCTGCCCACCACCCTGTTCTACAACGCCGAAGGGCGGCTGGTCGGCAGCCACCTGGGCGAACTGTCGCGCGCCAGCCTGCGCCACGCCCTGGAACCCTTCGAACGCGCCAATGCGCCCGCCCCACAAGGAAACTGACATGCGATTGAATGCGCTGCTGCCCCTGACCCTCGCCCTGCTCGCCACACCCACGCTGCAAGCCGAGGAGCTGCCCAAGGCGATCCAGCAACTGCAGGCCAAGGGCGCCGTGATCAAGGGCAGCTTCGACGCCCCCAACGGGCTGCGCGGCTATGCCGCCGAGTATCACAACAACGGCATCGCCCTGTACCTCACCCCCGACGGCAAGCACGTCCTGGTCGGCAGCCTGTTCGACGAGCAAGGCAAGGACCTCAGTGCCGAGCCGCTGGAAAAACTGGTGTACGCACCGATGAGCAAGGCCGTGTGGGCGAAAATGGAAAAGACCGCCTGGATCCAGGACGGCAAGGTCGACGCGCCGCGTACCGTCTACCTGTTCAGCGACCCCAACTGCCCCTACTGCAACATGTTCTGGCAACAGGCCCGGCCTTGGGTCGAATCGGGCAAGGTGCAGCTGCGCCACATCATGGTCGGCATCATCCGCGAGGACAGCCCGGGCAAGTCCGCCGCGCTGCTCGCGGCCAAGGACCCGGCCAAGGCCTTGCAGGAACACGAGAAGGCCGGCAAGGCCAGCACGCTCAAGGCACTGGACAAGGTGCCGGAGGCGGTGCAGAAGAAGCTCGAGGCGAACCTGGCGCTGATGGAAGAACTGGGCCTGGCGGCAACCCCGGCGATCTTCTATCAGGACGAGCAGGGGCAGCTGCAGAGCCAGCAAGGCGCGCCGCGGCCGGAGATGCTCGGGAAGATCCTCGGCAAACGCTGAAAACCATCGCGGGGCAAGCGGCACAGAGCCGATGCGACTTGCCCCGCGATGACCGTTACAACGCCTCCAGCTCGGCCATCAGGTCGCTCAGCCGATCGACCTTGGCGTCATCCAGCGCGCTGTCCTGCAGCCCGCGCACATAGTCCGCCAGCTCTTCCACCGTGCTGCACTCGAACATCGCCCGCAGCGGCACGTTCAACTGCAGGGCCTTCTGCACCCGCGAGGCGATCTGCGTTGCCAGCAGCGAATGCCCGCCCAGCTCGAAGAAGTTGTCGCGCACACCCACCCGCTCGGCCTTGAGCACATCGGCCCAGATCCCGGCGAGGGTCTCTTCAAGCTCGTTGCGCGGTGCCAGGTAGGCCTGGCTGTGCTGGCCACCGATATCGATGGCCGGCAGCGCCTTGCGGTCAAGCTTGCCGTTGGCGTTGTGCGGCAGGCTGTCGAACCAGCCCCAGTGCAGCGGCACCATGTACTCCGGCAACTCGGCGCGCAGGCGCTGCTTGAGCTGGTCGAGCAGCGCGGCGTCGGCACTGACGCCCTGGTGCGCCACCAGGTAGCCGACCAGGTGCTTGCCGTTGACGCCCTCCTGCACGCCCACCGCGGCATCGCGCAGCTCCGGCTGTTCGTGCAGGCGCGCCTCGATCTCGCCCAGTTCGATGCGGTAGCCGCGGATCTTCACCTGATGGTCGATGCGCCCAACGTACTCCAGCACGCCATCCGGACGGCGCCGCGCCAGGTCGCCGGTGCGGTACAGGCGCTCACCGGGCGCACCGTACGGATGCGGAATGAAGGCCTGGGCGGTGCGCAGCGGATCGCCGACATAGCCACGGCCCACACCGGTACCAGCGACGCACAGCTCGCCCACTGCGCCCAGCGGCACCAGGGTCTGGTCCTCGCCGAGCAGGTACAGACGGTTGTTGTCGGTCGGCGTGCCGATCGGCAGGTAGCTGCCCTGGGTCGAGGCGGCATCGACGCGGAAGAACGCCACGTCGTCCGAGCACTCCGCCGGGCCGTAGGCGTTGACCAGGCCGATGGCCGGGTAGCGCTGCAGCCACTGGCCGGCCAGCTCGGGCGGCATGGCCTCGCCGGTCGGCAGCATCCAGCGCAGGCCATCTAGGGCCTGGTGATCGTTGGCCAGCATGCCCTGGATCAGCGACGGCACACTCTCCAGCACGGTGATGCCGGTGGCCTGCACATGGCTCAGCAGGCCTTGCGGATCATGGGCGATGGCGTTCGGCACGATCTCCACGCGGGCCCCGAACAGCGGCGCGGCGAGGAACTGCCACACCGAGATGTCAAAGCTCTGCGAGGCGGTCTGGGCAATCACGTCCTGCTCGTCCAGGGCCAGGTACGGCACCTTGCTCAGCTGGTTGTTGAGCATGCCGCGCTGCTCGACCATCACGCCCTTGGGCAAGCCGGTGGAGCCGGAGGTGTAGATCACGTAGGCAAGGTTGTCCGGCGCGCTGTGGATGCCAAGGTTATGGCTGGCCACGTTGCTTGCCTGCACGTCTTCCCAGACCAGCAGCTTCGGCCGCGCCGCGCCCGCCACTTCATCGAGCAGCTGGCGCGCCTGCTCGGCGCAGGCCGCGCTGCACACCAGTACCGGCGTGCGGCTCAGCTCGACGATGCGTTGCAGGCGCGCCGCCGGCAGGCCCGGATCCAGCGGCAGGTAGCCGGCGCCGGCCTTGAAGCTGCCGACGATCATGCCCAGCAGCGCCAGGCCGCGCTCGGCCAGCAGCGCCACCGGTTGGTCGATGGCCACGCCAGCCGCAACCAAAGCATGACCCAGCCGGTTGGCCGCCACGTTCAGGCCCGCATAGTCGTAAGCGGCCGTCTCGCAACGGGCGACGGTGCGCTGCAGATGCGCGGCCACCCGCGCCTCGAACAGCTCGACGTAGCTCTGCTCCAGCGCATAGGCATGCTCGGTGCGGTTGCAGTCCTCGAGCAGGAAACGTTGTTCGTCGGCCCCCAGCAGCGGCAGCTCGCCGACCTCGCCCTCAAAGCCCTCGACCAGCGCCAGCAGCAGGCGCTTGAATTCGGCGAGCAGGCGCTCGACGGTCGGGTAGTCGAAGTAGCGCTGGTCGAACGACAGGTGCAGGCCCAGGTCATCGCCCGGGTAGCACACCGCGGTCAGCGGGAAGTTGGTGTGGGTCCGGCCCGAGTCGGAGCTGGCGTCCAGGTGCTGGGCGTGGTCGAGCACCGCCGTTTCCACCGGGGCGTTCTCGAACACGAACAGACTGTCGAACAGCGGCTGGCCCTTGGGCAGTTCGCTGCATTCCTGGATCGCCACCAGCGGCAGGTACTCGTATTCACGCAACTGCATGTTGCGATCGAGCAAGCCCTGCAGCCACTGGCGCACGCTGCTGCGCTCGCCCGGCTGCGGCAACTGCACGCGCAGGGCGATGCTGTTGATGAACAGGCCGACCGTGCGCTGCATCTGCGGCATGCTCACCGGACGCCCGGCCACGGTGACGCCGAATACCACGTCGCGATCGCCGCTGTAGCGCGCCAGGGTCAGGGCCCAGGCCGCCTGGGCGAAGGTGTTGACCGTCAGCTGGTGAGCCTGGGCCAGTTCACGCAGGCGGGCGCCCTCGCTCACTTGCAGGCGGGTGTAGCAGTCGCCCACGACCATACCGTCACCGGCATGGTCATGGCGCAGCGGACGGTCGCTGGGGATCGCCGTGGCGCGCTCGAAGCCGGCCAGGTTGGCCTGCCACCACTGGCGCGCCTCGTCCAGATCCTGGCGCTGCAGCCAGCCGATGTAGTCGCGGTAGCGCGGCGGCACCGGCAACTGGGCCTGGCGCCCTTCGCCCAGGGCCTGGTAGATCTCGAAGAAGTCGTTCATCAGCAGCGAGCGGCACCAGGCATCGATGAGGATGTGGTGGTTGCTCATCATGAACCAGTAACGCGCATCGTCCACACGCACCAGGCGCAGGTGGAACGGTGCTTCGCGCAACAGCTCGAAGCCGGCCTCGCGCTCCTCCTTGTGCAGCGCTTGCAGGCGCGCTTCCTGGGCATGCTCGTCAAGGCCGCGCCAGTCCTGGTAGTCCACCGCGGTCTTGCCGGGTTTGTGGATGATCTGCAGCATCGCTTCGCCGGCGTTCCAGCTGAACGAGGCGCGCAATGCCTCGTGGCGCGCCACCACTGCCTGCCAGGCCTGGGCGAAGCGCTCGGGGTCGAGGGCGCTGTTGATGCGGTAGCGGTCCTGCATGTAGTAGATGCCGGTGCCCGGCTCGAGCAGGGTGTGCAGCAGCAGGCCTTCCTGCATCGGCGTCAGCGGGTAGACGTCCTCGATCTCGGCGGCCGGGATCGGCAGCGTGTCGATCTGCTCCTGGGTCAGTTGCGCCAGGGGGAAGTCCGAAGGGGTGAAGCTGCCGTTGCCGTCCGCCAGGCAGTGGGCGACCAACGCCAGCAGCTCCTGGCGATAGGCCTCGGCCAAGCGGGCGATGGTCGCCTCGTCATAGCGCTCGGCACTGAAGCTCCAGCGCAGTTGCAGCGCGCCGCCATAGACCTGGCCATCGACGCTCAGCCAGTTCGGCAGCGGCGCATCCAGGTCATGGGCCAGGCCCGCCGGTGCATCCAGCGGCTGGAACAGTGCCGCCTGGTCGAACTGCTGGTCGAACTGGCCGAGGTAGTTGAAGGTGATCCGGGCCTGGGGCAAGGCGGCCATGCGCTCACGCCCGGCCTCGTCGGCCAGGTAGCGCAGCACACCGTAGCCCTGGCCTTTGTGCGGCACCTGGCGCAGTTGTTCCTTGATGTGCTTGATCGACGCGGCGCGGCCAACTTCGCCCTCGGCCATTACGGGGCTCAGGCTCAGTGGGTAGGCGTTGGTGAACCAGCCGACGCTGCGGGTCAGGTCCATGTCCTCGAACAGACCATCGCGGCCATGGCCTTCCAGCTGCACCAGCACCTGCTCGTCGCCGCTCCAGTGGCACAGCGTGCGCGCCAGGGCGGTCAGCAGCAGGTCGTTGACCTGGGTGTGGTAGGCCGCCGGCGCCTGTTGCAGCAGCTGGCGGGTCTGTTCCACGTTCAGGTCGATGGCAAGGCTGCGGGCATGGCGGTGCAGGTTGCCGCCCTGGGGATGATCGCAGGGCAGTTCGCGACGGGCGTTGCCCAGTTGCGCTTCCCACCAGTCCAGCTCGTCGCGCAGCGAATCACTGCCGGCGTAGCTGGCCAGGCGCGCCGCCCAGTCGCCCATGGCGTGGGTCTTGGCGGCCAGGGTTTCACCGCGGTACAGCGCCTGCAGGTCTTCCAGCAGGACGCGCCAGGACACGCCATCGACCACCAGGTGATGGATCGCCAGCAGCAGGCGCTGGACGCCCTGGTCATCGCTGACCAGCAAGGCGCGCAGCAGCGGCCCCTCGGCAAGGTCGAGGCTGCGCTGCACATCGGTATACAGCGCCTGACAGTCCTCGAAATCGCTCACGGTCGCGGTCCACAGCAACGGCTGGGTGCTCGGCTGGGCGTACTCGGCCTGCCAGCGGCCGTTGGCCTGGCCAAAGCGCAGGCGCAGGCTGTCGTGGTGTTGCACCAGCGCGGCCAAAGCCCGCTCCAGCGCCTCGGCCTGCAACGGCTGGCGCGCCTGCAGCAGCACCGCCTGGTTCCAGTGCTGCGGCTGCGGCACTTCGCTGTCGAAGAACCAGTGCTGGATCGGCGTCAGGCCGGCGCTGCCCTGACGTGCGCCCTGCTCGATCGCGCTCGGCGCCTCGCTGCGGGTCACCACTGCCGCCAGGGTCTGGATGGTCTGGTGCTGGAACAGGTCACGCGGGGTGAACTGCAGCCCCAGCTGACGGGCACGGCTGACCACCTGGATCGACAGGATCGAGTCGCCGCCCAGTTCGAAGAAGTTGTCCTGCACGCCGATGCGCGGCAGGTTGAGCACCTCGCGCCAGATCTGCGCCAGCTGGCTTTCCAGCTCGTTGGCTGGGGCCTGGTAGTGCTGACGCGCCTGCTCCAGATCCGGGGCCGGCAATGCGCGGCGGTCGAGCTTACCGTTGCCCATCAGCGGCAAGCTGTCGAGCAGCACCAGGTGCGCCGGCACCATGTAGTCGGGCAGGTGCTGGCGGGCATCGGCCTTGACCGCCTCGCGCAGCAGGGCCTGGGCCTCGCCGTCGGCGCTCGCCTGTGGGCACACCAGGTAACCCACCAGTTGCTTGCCACCCGGCAGGTCGAGGGCCAGGACCACCGCCTCCTCGACGTCGGCGTGCTCCTGCAGGCGACTCTCGATCTCGCCCAGCTCGATACGGAAGCCACGGATCTTCACCTGCTGGTCTGCCCGCCCGACATACTCCACCAGGCCATCGGCGCGCAGGCGCACCAGATCGCCGGTACGGTACAGGCGACCGCCAGCATGGCTGAACGGGTCGGCGACGAAACGCTCGGCGCTCAGGCCCGGACGGTCGTGGTAGCCCTGGGCCAGGCCGGCACCGCCGACGTACAGTTCACCGATGCCGCCTTGCGGCAGCAGCGCCAGGTCCTCGTCAAGGATATAGGCGGTGCGGGCACCGATGACCCGGCCGATCGGCACGCTGCCGGCATCGACAGGTATCTGCTCCGGCGCCAGGCAGGCCAGTGGCATCACCACCGTTTCGGTCGGGCCGTAGGCGTTGAAGAACTGTTGCGGCGCAAAGGCCTGGCGGATGCGTTGCAGGTGCTCGCCGGTCAAGGCCTCGCCACCGGTGATCACCAGGCGCACCGGCAATTGCTCGCCCTGCCCGGCAAGGTACTGGGCCAGCTGGCTGCCGTAGCTCGGGGTGAAACCGAGCACGCTGACTTGCTGCTCACGCACCAGTTGGCAGATCTCCTCGGCGCCCCACTGGCCCTGGGCACGCAGCACGACGCGGGCACCGCACAGCAGCGGCACCAGCAGGCGCTCGCTGGCGGCGTCGAAGTTGATCGAATAGAAGTGCAGCTCGCAGTCGTCGCTGCGCATGCCGAACTCGGCGATCACCGCCTTGCAGTGCATGGCGATTTCACCGTGGCTGACCACCACGCCCTTGGGCTTGCCGGTGGAGCCGGAGGTGTAGATCAGGTAGGCCTGGTGCTGCGGCAGGTTGAGGTTGTCCAGGGCGGCGTCGCTGTAGGCGGACAGGCTCGCGGCATCGTCCTCCAGGCTCCAGCGGGCAACGCCCGGCGGCAGTTCGCCTAGGGTGTCGAGCAACGCCCGCTGGCCGATCAGCAGGCCGAGGCGACTGTCCTCGATCATGTAGCGCAGGCGGTCGAGCGGGTATTCCGGGTCCAGCGGCACGTAGGCGCCACCGGCCTTGAGGATGGCCAGCAGGCCGACCACCATCTCCAGCGATCGCTCCAGCGCGAGGCCCACCCGCACCTGCGGGCCGACGCCGCGCTCGCGCAGGGCGCGGGCCAGGCGGTTGGCCTGCTGGTCGAGCTCGGCGTAGCTCAGGTGCTGGCCGGCGAAGGTCAGGGCCAGGGCCTGCGGGGTCCGCTCAGCCTGGGCAGCGAACAGCCCATGCAGCGTCTGGTCCAGCGCGAAGTCCTGCTCGCCCTGCAGCTGGCCGATCAGCACCTGCTGCTCGGCGTCAGCCAGCATCGGCAGTTCGCACAGGCGCTGCTGCGGATCGTCGATCAGCGCCACCAGCAGCTGCTGCCAGTGCTCGGCCATGCGCGCGATGCGCGGCTCATCGAACAGGTCGCGGCTGTAGGTGAAGCAGCAGCCCAGGCGGCCGTCGAGGTCGGTGACCTCCAGGTACAGGTCGAACTTGGTGGCGCTGGCGTCGTTGACCAGGTAATCCACCTGCATGCCCACCAGTTCACGGCTCTGCTGGAAGGCCCAGCGCTGCACGTTGCACATCACCTGGAACAGCGGGTTGTAGGCGCTCGAGCGCGGCGGCTGCAGGGCTTCGACCAGTTGCTCGAACGGCAGGTCCTGGTGCGACTGGCCATCGATGATGGTCTGGCGCACCTGGTCGAGCAACGCGCCGGCGCTCATTTGCCCGTCCAGTTCGCAACGCAGCACCTGGGTGTTGAGGAAGGCGCCGATCAGCCCCTCGCTTTCCGGGCGAATGCGGTTGGCCACCGGCGCGCCGATGCGCAGGTCGCGCTGGCCGCTGTAGCGGTGCAGCAACGCGGCCAGGGTGGCGGTCATGGTCATGAACAGGGTCAGGCCGCGCTGGCTGTTGAAGGCGTGCACGCGCTTGACCAGCGCCGGATCCAGGTCGAAGCGGTACAGCTCGCCGCGGTGGCTCTGCACCGCCGGGCGTGGGCGATCGGCGGGCAGCGCCAGCACCGGATGCTCATCGCCCAGGCGGTCCTTCCAGTAAGCCAGCTGGCGATCGCCCTCGCCGCTTTCCAGCCACTGGCGCTGCCACACGCTGTAATCGAGGTACTGCACCGGCAGCGGCGCCAGCGGCGACTCGCGCTCGTCGACGAAGGCCTCGTACAGCTCGCCCAGTTCACGGGCGAAGATGTCCATGGCCCAGCCTTCGGTGACGATATGGTGCAGGGTCAGGACGAAGTAGTGCTCGCGCTCGCCGGCCTTGACCAGACAGGCGCGCAACAGCGGGCCGCGCTCCAGGTCGAACGGCTGGTGCGCCTGGTCATCGGCCAGTTGTTGCAGGCGTTGCTGGCGGGCCTCGTCGGCCAGGGTGCTGAAGTCATGCCAGTGCAGTTGCACGTGGCTGTCATCGGCCACGCACTGGTAAGGCTTGCCGTCGATGCTGGGGAAGGTGGTGCGCAGGGTTTCGTGACGCACGATCAACGCCTGCAGTGCGCGCTCGAAGGCGTCCACATGCAGCAGGCCCTGGAAACGCGCCATGCCGCCGACGTTGTAGGCGGGGCTGTGCGGATCCATCTGCCAGAGGAACCACATGCGCTGCTGCGAGTACGACAGCGGCACCGCCTGGCGGCGGTCGACACGGGCGATGGCGCCTTGCAGGTTGCGTGCGCCGCTGTCCTGCAGACGGGCAATCTCGGCGCAGAACGCGCCCAGCTCGCTGGCCTCGAACAAGGCCTTGAGCGGCAACTCGACATCCAGCGCCTGGCGGGTGCGCGAGACGATCTGGGTGGCCAGCAAGGAGTGGCCACCAAGGGCGAAGAAGTCATCCTGCAAGCCAACCTGCGGCCGGCCCAGCACCTCGCGCCAGATCGCCGCGACCTGTTGTTGCAACGCGCTTTGCGGCTCGACATGTTCACGTTGCTGCCAGACCGGGGCCGGCAGCGCCTTGCGATCGACCTTGCCGCTCGGCCCCAGGGGCAGCTGCGCAAGATGGATGAGCTGTGCCGGCACCATGTAGGCCGGCAGGCGCTCGGCCAAAGCAGCCAGCAGCGCCTCGGTCTGCTCGACACCGCTGTAATAGCCCACCAGCTGGGCACCGACAGCATCCTTGTGAATCAGCACCAGTGCCTGGGCGACACCCAGCTCGGCCAGCAGCACCGCCTGCACCTCCTCCGGCTCGACGCGGAAGCCACGCACCTTGACCTGCTGGTCGAGGCGCCCCAGGTAATCCAGGGCTTGGCTCTGCACATGCCAGCGGGCGCGGTCGCCGCTGCGGTACAGCCGTGCGCCGTCGCCATCGGGCTGCGGCACGAAGCGCTCGGCGGTCAGCCCCGGGCGGCCGAGGTAGCCGCGAGCCAGGCCCGCGCCCCCCAGGCACAGCTCGCCGGGCACGCCCGGCGCGGTCAACTCGAACTCATCGTCCAGCACCCGGCACAGCACGTTGCCCAGCGGGCGGCCGATGGGCGAGCGCTCGCCATCATTCGCCTGGCAGTGCCAGTGGGTGACGTTGATCGCGGTTTCGGTCGGGCCGTAGCGGTTGTGCAGTTGTACCTGTGGCAGCAGTTGCAGCACGCGGTCACGCAAGGCGGCGGACAACGCCTCGCCACCGGAGAACAACCGGCGCAGGCTGGTGCAGCCGACGGCCAACGGTTCCTGGACGAACACCTGCAGCAACGGTGGCACGAAGTGCAGCGTGGTCACCGCGTGTTGCTGGATCAGTTGGGCGATGCGCTGCGGATCGCGATGTTCGCCGGGGCCGGCCAGGACCAGCTTGCAACCGGTGACCAGCGGCCAGAAGCACTCCCACACCGACACGTCGAAACTGATCGGCGCCTTCTGCATCAGCACGTCGCTGTCATCCAGCGCATAGCTGGCCTGCATCCACTGCAGGCGCTCGGCCAGTGCGGCATGGGTGTTGCCCACGCCCTTGGGCTGGCCGGTGGAACCGGAGGTGTAGATCACATAGGCGAGGTTGTCGCCATGCAGGTGCAGGCCGGGGGCCTGGCTTGGCCAGCTGTCCAGGTGCAACTGGTCGAGGGCGATGGCGCTCACGCCTTCGACCTGCGGCAGTTTGTCGAGCAGGCTGCTGTGGCTGAGCAACAGGCCGGCCTGGCAATCACCGAGCATGTAGGCCAGGCGCTCGGCCGGGTAGTCGGTGTCCAGCGGCACGTAGGCGCCACCGGCCTTGAGAATGGCCAGCAGGCCGACCAGCAGCTGCGGCGAACGCTCCAGGGCAATCGCCACGCAAGTGTCGGGACCGACGCCCTTGTCGCGCAGGTAGTGCGCCAGGCGGTTGGCCTGCTGGTGCAGCTCGGCATAGCCAAGCTGACCGCCCTCCCACACCAGCGCGGTGCGCTCGGGGCTCAGGCGCGCCTGTTCGTTGAGTTGCTCGACCAGCAGGCGCGGCGCGCTCGCCATGGGCGCCTGGCCCCACTCGAGCAGTTGCGCCTGGCTGTGCTCGTCGAGCAGGCGCACCTCGCCAATGGCCAGCTGCGGTTCGGCGCAGACCTGCTCGAGCAAGGCCAGCAGATGGCTGGCCAGGCGCTTGACGGTGGCCGCCTCGAACAACCCGGCGGCGTAGTCGAAGGCCAGCGTCAGGCGGCCCTGGTGGTCTTCCTCGCTGTGCAACTGCAGGTCGAACTTGGCTTCACGGCTGTGCCACGGCAGCTCTTCGGCCAGCAGGCCGGGCAGGCGGCGCAAGGCCGACAGGTCGCGTTGCTGGTGGTTGAACATGACCTGGAACAGGCCTTGTTCACGTGCCTGCGGCAGCGCCTCGAGCAGTTGCTCGAAGGGCAGGTCCTGATGGGCCTGGGCCTCCAGGGTGGCCTGGCGCGCCTGGGCCAGCAGCCCGGCGAACGGCAGGCGGCCGTCGAGCTCGGCGCGCAGCACCTGGGTGTTGATGAAGAAGCCGACCATGCCCTGGGTTTCCAGGCGCGGGCGGTTGGCGTTGGGCACGCCGACGCGAATGTCACCCTGGCCGCTGTAGCGATGCAGCACGGCCTGCCAGCCGGCCAGCAGGACCATGAACAGGCTGGCCTGCTGCTCGCGGGCCAGGTCCTTGAGGGCGCCGGTCAGTGCCGCAGGTACCTTGAGGCTGTGGCGCGCAGCGCGGGTGTGCTGCTGGCTGGCGCGGGGCTGGTCGGTGCACAGGTCGAGCACCGGCAGTTCGTCATCCAGCTTGTTCTTCCAGTAATCGAGCTGGCGGGCGCTTTCGCCATCGGCCAGCCACTGGCGCTGCCACTGGCCGTAGTCGGCGTAGCCCAGCGTCAGTTCGGGCAGTTGCGCGGCCTGGTCCTGGGCGGCGTACAGGCGAGCGAACTCATCCAGCAGGATGTTCAGCGACCAGCCGTCGGCGACGATGTGGTGCAGGGTCACCCACAGCTGGTGCTCTTCGTCGTCCAGACGGGCCAGGGTCACCCGCAGGAGCGGGCCCTGGCGCAGATCGAACGGCTGCTGCGCCTCATCCTCGCGGCGCGCGGCCACCTCGGCGGGAGACTGCCCTTCGAGGTCCAGATGACGCAGGGTGAACGCCTGGCTCGGCAGGATGCGTTGCACGGCCTGGCCGTCGACTTCGTCGAACAGCGTGCGCAGGGATTCATGGCGTGCCACCAGGGCCTGGAAGCTGGCCTGCAGCGCCGCGACATCCAGCTCGCCGCGCAGGTGCAGGCCGGCGGGGATGTTGTAGGCGGCGGACTGCGGCTCCAGCTGCCACAACAGCCACAGGCGGTTCTGTGCCAGTGACTGCGGCAGGGCCTGGTCGCGAGCCTGGGTTTCGATGGCGCCGGCGGCGCTGCCACCTTCGGCGAGGACGGCCGCCACGGCGGCGCTGTATTCGGCCAGGGTCGGTGCTTCGAACAGGGTGCGCAGGCTGAGCTGAATGCCCAGTTCGTCGCCCAGGCGCGCGGTCACCTGGGTGGCCGCGATGGAGTTGCCGCCCAGCAGCAGGAAGTGGTCGTCCGCCGCCACCGCCTCGACCTTGAGCAGTTCACGCCAGATACCCGCGATCCGTGCCTGCAGGTCGTCACCGGCCACGCCATTGCCCTGCGCCGTTTGCGCCGTCGGGAACCGCGCATAGATATCCAGGCTGCCGTCGTTCATGCGCAGGCGACAGGCCGAGCGCTGCAGCTTGCCGCTGGAGGTCTTGGGCAAGGCGCCTGGGTTGAGCAGCAACACCACGGCCGGCGCCTGGCGACAGGCATCGGCAATGACCCGGCGCAGGGTATTGATCAGCGCCTCGGGCGTGTGCGCCTTCTGCACATTGCGGCTGATCTCCACCGCCACGCCGATGCCCTCCTCGCCCTGGTCGTCGACGGCGAACACCGCCACCCGGCCCTTGCGCAGCACATCGACCTCACGCTCCAGGGTCTTTTCCAGGTCCTGCGGGTAGATATTCTGGCCACGGACGATAAGCATGTCCTTCAGGCGCCCGGTGACGAACACTTCGCCATCGCGCATGAAGCCGAGATCGCCGGTACGCAGCCAGGTCTGGCCATCACGCTCGACAAAGGTCCGGGCGCTGGCCTCGGGGTTGCGCCAGTAACCCAGGGCGATGCTCGGGCCGCCGGCCCAGATCTCGCCGACCCGGTTGTCCTCCAGCACCTCCAGGCGCTGCGGGTCGACGATGCACACCGCGTGGCCCGGCTGCGGGTAGCCGCAGCTCATCAGCACGCTACCCTGGCCGGGCTCGGCGCGGTTGGCGGCAAAGGCCTCGGCATCCAGTTCCAGCGCGCCGATACCCTGGCCACGGCGGCTGCCGCTGACGAACAGGGTGGCCTCGGCCAGGCCATAGCTGGCGAAGAAGCTGCTGGCGGTGAAGCCGCAGGCGGCAAACTTTTCAGCGAAGGTATCGAGACTGTCCTGGCGGATCGGCTCGGAGCCCGAATAGGCCACGCGCCAGCGGCTCAGGTCCAGGCCGGCGAGCGCGGCCTCGCTGACCCGCTCGCTGCACAGCCGGTAGGCGAAGTCCGGGCCGCCACTGATGGTGCCGCCGTACTCGCTGATCGCCTGCAGCCAGCGCAATGGCCGGGCGAGGAAATAGCCCGGCGACATCAGCACGCAGGGTACGCCACTGAAGATCGGCTGCAGCAGGCCACCGATCAGGCCCATGTCGTGGTACAGCGGCAGCCAACTGACGATCACGTCGTCCGGGTTCAGGTCGATGCCGAAACCGTGGCGGATCAGCTGTTCGTTGGCCACCAGGTTGCCGTGGCTGACCTGCACGCCCTTGGGCAGCGCGGTGGAGCCTGAGGTGTATTGCAGGAAGGCGATGTCGCTGCCTTCCAGCACCGGCTCGCGCCACTGCGCGGCCAGCTGCGGATCCAGGCGGTCCACCGCCAGCAGGCCCGGGGCGTTGGCACCAGCCAGGGCTTCGAGGCCCTGCAAACTGTCACACAGCGCCTCTACCGTCAGCAGCAGGCGCGGCTCGGCGTCGTCGATGATCGACAGCAGGCGTTCCTGATGGTGCTGGCGCGAAGACTCCGGCGGGTAGGCCGGCACGGCAATCACCCCGGCGTACAGGCAACCGAAGAAAGCCGCGACATAGTCCGGCCCACTGGGAAACAACAGGATGGCACGCTCGCCAAACCCGGCCCTGGCCTGCAACGCCGCGGCAATGGTCCGGGCGCGCTGGTCGAGGTCTCGGTAACTGAGCACCGCCTGCTCGCCGGGCGCATCGGCGAGGAAGCGCAAGGCGATGCGCTCCGGGGTCTGGGCGGCGCGTTGCGCCAGGGCCTGGACCAGCGAGTGCGGGAGTTCGAAGGCGTCCGTCATGGAATGTTCCTGCCAGTGTCTGGGTGAGTCGCGCCTGACTGGCCCGCGCACGACAGGCGGGCAGTGTTCGGCAGCCGAGATGTACACAGGGGAACGGATGGGCGGGGGAAGAAATTAGGTCCGGCGGGAAGGCCGCAAAGGCCTGACGCAGAGGCAAATGTTGAAGCGTTTCACAGGCTGAAGCTTAGAACCAAAATGGATAGAAACTCATTAACTTTCGTATTTGACAATCATTATCATTACGAATAGTTTGTCGCACGTCGTAGGAAGCCTCCTTAAGAGGTGCGCTCCCTCTCCTCTCTGAGACAAGGTGATTTCCATGGCGGAACAACTATCCACAAGTAAGTGCGATTCACCATTACTCCAGGCATTCGTCGACAACCGCAGCATCCTGGTCAAGATCGCAGCCCGCATCACCGGCTGCCGCTCACGCGCCGAGGATGTGGTGCAGGATGCCTTCTTCAGGCTCAGCGCCGCCCCGCAGATCACCTCATCGTTCAAGGCTCAGCTCAGCTACCTGTTCCAGATCGTGCGCAACCTGGCCATCGATCACTACCGCAAGCAGGCCATGGAACTCAGGTACTCCGGCAGCGAGGAGGAAGGGATGAACGTGGTCATCCAGAACGCCTCGCCCGAGGCCACCCATATCAACCTCGCCACCCTTGAACACATCGCCGACGCCCTCGACGAACTGCCCAAACGCACCCGCTACGCCTTCGAGATGTACCGCCTGCATGGCGTGCCGCAGAAGGACATCGCCAAGGAGCTCGGGGTCTCGCCGACGCTGGTCAACTTCATGATCCGCGATGCGCTGATCCATTGCCGCAAGAGCAGCCGCCTGGGCTGAGGCCGTCATCGCGAGGCAAGCCCGCTCCAACAGGGGCGCGTTTGCCTTGGGCACTGCAACAGCCTGCCCACTCCATACTGAATACGCGACGGCCTTGCCGAAATTTAGGCTCTGTATGAACTGACCCTAGTCGTGCGGCGCTTCGACGGTGATCTGGTAAGGCTGGAAGATCCGCAGCAGTTCGCCGTTTTCCCGCAGCTGGCGCAACAGGCTGGCGAACGCCTCGGGGCTGATGGACGCCCCTGGGCGCAGTAGCGCGTAGTGATGGTAGACCTGGTCGACCCGTTGCGAGGCCAGCAACTGGCCGGCACTGTCCGGGTTGCGCTTGAGGAAATCGCTGAGGTACGAACGGGTGACCAGGGCGATGTCCGCACGCCCACGCTCGACCATGTTCAGGTTGCTGTCGTGGGAATAGGTCAGGGTCGCCCTGTAGCGTTTCTTCAACCAGGCCGGGTCCGGATTGAAATCGGCGAAGGCGTAGTGGTAGCCATTGAACAGCGCCAGGCGCTTGCCTTCGAGGTCATCGAAGTAGTGCTGGTCACGCCCGGCCTGCTGACGGCTGACGAACACCTCGGCATCCTCCAGCCCCATGTCCACGGTCTTGTGGGCAATCTCCTGCCAGCCCCATTGCGGGTTCTCGAAGATCGCCATGTCGGTGCGGCCTTGCTGGAAGTCGCCAAAGCGCCGGGGAATCGAGGTGGGCACCAGGACGAAACGGTGCCGGGACTGCAAACGGTTCAACGCCTCGACCAATTGCGGCAGCAAACCGGTATCGGCGCCCTGCTCGGGGCGCACGGTATACGGAGGAAAGTGCGCCGCCCCGATCTTCACTTCCAGCACCTCGTCGGCCCGCGCCGCACCACCCAGCGCTACCGCAACGAACAACAGCAGGGAAGAGGAAATCTTGACGCTGGGCAGTGGGATCAAGTCGAGACACTCATCACGGGTAGGGGCCTGAATGCGCCTAAACTAGGCGTTTTCCCACATGGGCACAACCGCCGAATATGCCAAAGTGCCAGGGGATGCCGTGGCTCTCGACTTTGGCTACGCTCTACCGGCCGGCCCGCTGAGATCAGCGCGCCGGCCTTTGTGCATTGAAGGGGAGCCTGGCATGGGCCACTGGTTGGTGATCGACCTGGAAGCCACCACCGACGACGGCGGCTGGCCGGTCACGGAGATGGAAATCATTGAAATCGGCGCAAGCCTGGTCACCCGCGAAGGGCGCGAGGTCGATCACTTCCAGCGTTTCGTGCGCCCCAGGCGCCGGCCGCAATTGACGCCTTTCTGCTGCGAACTGACCCACATCACCCAGGCCGACGTCGATGGCGCGGAGAAATTCGACCTGGTCTGGCGCCAGTTCGAACAATGGCTGCAGCCGCACCAGGCGCAGTTGCAGGCGTGGGTCAGCTGGGGCGACTACGACCGCAAGCAACTGCTGCAGGAGTGGCAACTGCACCATGTGCGCAGCCTGCTGGAGCAACTGCCGCATATCAACCTCAAGCAACGTTTCGCCAAGGCCCGCCACCTGCAGCGCCCGGCGGGGCTGAACAGTGCCCTGCAACTGGCCGGCCTGCAGTTTTCCGGGCAGCAGCACCGAGCCCTGGAAGATGCCCGCAACACCGCCCGCCTGCTGCCCTTGAGCCTGCCGCCGGGCACGGCCTGAAACAGATGACGCTGGGGCGGGCCTTGGGCATACTGGCCAGCCTTTTTTCATTGCTTTTTCAGGAGTCGCCCGATGTTCAAGGTCAATGAGTACTTCGATGGCACCGTCAAGTCGATCGCCTTCGAAGGCAAGGAAGGTCCGGCCACCGTGGGCGTGATGGCCCCGGGCGAGTACGAGTTCGGCACCGCCAAGCGCGAGATCATGCATGTGGTTTCCGGCGCCCTGAGCGTGAAGCTGCCAGGTAGCGACAACTGGGAAACCTTCAACGCTGGCGACAAGTTCAACGTGGCCGCCGACAGCAAGTTCCAACTGAAGGTGGCCGTGGACACTGCCTACCTGTGCGAGTACCGCGACTAAGCAAACCGGCCCCTACGCCATTTCCGGGTAGGAGCGGCTTTAGCCGCTCCTACAGGGGTTTCTCTTCATGAGAGAAACCTGGCCACCCGCTCCGCCGCCGCCTGCATATGCTGCTCGTGGCTGAACCCCGACGCCTTCAGCGGCTTCAGATCATGGTCCGCCGCCACCAGCCAGCTCACCTCGATCGCCGGCGATAGCGCATACCCCTCGACCGCCTCGCGATTGCCCAGGGCATCCCGCTCGCCCTGCACGATCAGCGTGCGTGTGCGCAGGCCTGCAAGATGCTCCACGCGAGGTTTCTCCGGCTTGCCAACGGCATAGAACGGATACCCCAGGCACACCAGCGCATCGGCGCCCAGTTCATCAGCCAACAGGCTGGCCATGCGCCCTCCCATGGACTTGCCACCTATGGCCAACGGCCCTGCGACTAAACGCCGCACCTGTTCGTATACAGTCCGCCAGGACTCCAGCAACACCTTCTGCGGATTGGGCGGCCGCTTGCCGCCATTCAACCGCCGTTCGGCCATGTAGGGAAACTCGAAGCGCACCACCCCTACCCCTTGCCCCGCCAGCCTTTGCGCCATGTCCTCCATGAACCCGCTGTCCATCGGCGCACCGGCGCCGTGGGCCAGGATCAGGCAGCCGCAAACGCCGCGATCCGCCGGAATTTGCGGAGGATCGCAGCGCAAGCCTGGGACATTTCCGATCTTCGCCCATTGATCCCCGTCAATACCGGCACTTTGCCCATTAATCATGCTTGCCTCGCTGTCTAGCCTGCCTATAACCGTGGATGGGAACCCATACATGAACACAACCAGCAGTACCGCCTACAACTACCAGGTGGTCCGCCAATTCGCCATCATGACGGTGGTGTGGGGCATCGTCGGGATGGGGCTCGGCGTCTTCATTGCCGCCCAGCTCGCCTGGCCCACCTTCAACCTTGACCTGCCGTGGACCAGCTTCGGCCGCCTGCGACCCTTGCACACCAACGCGGTGATCTTCGCCTTCGGCGGCTGTGCCCTGTTCGCCACCTCGTATTATTCGGTGCAACGCACCTGCCAGACCACCCTGTTCGCGCCGCGCCTGGCCGCGTTCACCTTCTGGGGCTGGCAACTGGTGATCCTGCTGGCGGCCATCAGCCTGCCGCTGGGCTACACCAGCACCAAGGAATACGCTGAACTGGAGTGGCCGATCGACATCCTGATCACCATCGTCTGGGTCGCCTATGCCGTGGTGTTCTTCGGTACGCTGATGAAGCGCAACACCAAGCACATCTATGTCGGCAACTGGTTCTTCGGCGCCTTCATCCTGACTGTGGCGATCCTGCATATCGTCAACAACCTGGAAGTGCCGGTCAGCCTGACCAAGTCCTACTCGCTGTACGCCGGCGCCACCGATGCCATGGTGCAGTGGTGGTACGGCCACAACGCCGTGGGCTTCTTCCTGACCGCCGGCTTCCTGGGAATGATGTACTACTACGTGCCCAAGCAGGCCGAACGTCCGGTGTATTCGTATCGCCTGTCGATCGTGCACTTCTGGGCGCTGATCACCCTGTACATCTGGGCAGGCCCGCACCACCTGCACTACACCGCCCTGCCGGACTGGGCGCAGTCGCTGGGCATGATCATGTCACTGATCCTCCTGGCCCCGAGCTGGGGCGGCATGATCAACGGCATGATGACCCTCTCGGGTGCCTGGCATAAGCTGCGCAGCGACCCGATCCTGCGCTTCCTGGTCGTCTCGCTGGCGTTCTACGGCATGTCCACCTTCGAAGGCCCGATGATGGCCATCAAGACGGTCAACGCCCTGTCCCACTACACCGACTGGACCATCGGCCACGTCCACGCCGGCGCGCTCGGCTGGGTGGCGATGATCTCCATCGGCGCGCTGTACCACACCATTCCGAAAGTGTTCGGCAAGGAACGCATGTACAGCCTCGGGCTGATCAACGCGCACTTCTGGCTGGCAACCATCGGCACCGTGCTCTACATCGCCTCGATGTGGGTCAACGGCATCGCCCAGGGCCTGATGTGGCGCGCGGTCAACAGCGACGGCACGCTGACCTACTCGTTCGTCGAAACCCTGGTGGCCAGCCACCCAGGCTTCGTCGTGCGCTTCGTCGGCGGCGTGATCTTCCTCAGCGGCATGTTCCTGATGGCCTGGAACACCTGGCGCACCGTGCGTGCCCCGGCTGTCGAGCAAGCCACCGCCAATGCCCAGCTGGCTTGAGGAGTAGAGCCTGATGAAACACGAAGTCGTTGAGAAAAACATAGGCCTGATGGCCCTGCTGATGGTGTTCGCCGTCAGCATCGGCGGCCTGACCCAGATCGTCCCGCTGTTCTTCCAGGACGTCACCAACAAGCCGGTCGAAGGCATGAAGCCCTACACCGCCCTGCAGCTCGAAGGCCGCGACATCTACATCCGCGAAGGCTGCGTCGGCTGCCACTCGCAGATGGTGCGGCCGTTCCGCGCCGAAACCGAGCGCTACGGCCACTACTCGGTGGCCGGCGAAAGCGTCTGGGACCACCCGTTCCTGTGGGGCTCCAAGCGTACCGGCCCGGACCTGGCCCGGGTCGGCGGGCGCTACTCGGACGACTGGCACCGCGCGCATCTGTACAACCCGCGCAACGTGGTGCCTGAGTCGAAGATGCCGTCCTACCCGTGGCTGGTGTCCTCGCAGGTCGACAACAGCCACACCGACGTCAAGATGCGCGTGCTGCGCAACCTGGGCGTGCCGTACACCGACGATGACATCGCCGGGGCCAAGGACGCCGTCAAGGGCAAGACCGAGATGGACGCGCTGGTCGCCTACCTGCAGGTGCTCGGCACCGCGATCAAGAACAAGAGGTGAGTGCGATGGAAATGGACATCGGCATGATCCGCGGCCTGGGCACCCTGTTGGTGATGATCGCCTTCATCGGCTTGTCGCTCTGGGTGTTCAACCGCCGCCGCGACCGTGATTTCGCCGAAGCGCGCCTGCTGCCCTTCGTCGACGACCGCCTGCCCCCTGCCGGGCAGGAACCTGCTGCAATGAGGAGTACCCGGCAATGACCACCTTCTGGAGTACGTACATCAGCGTACTGACCATCGGCAGCCTGATCGGCCTGACCTGGCTGCTGCTCGGCACCCGCAAGGGCCAGAGCAGCGACACCACCGACCAGACCATGGGCCACAGCTTCGATGGCATCGAGGAGTACGACAACCCGCTGCCGAAATGGTGGTTCTGGCTGTTCGTGGGCACCCTGGTGTTCTCGGTCGGTTACCTGATCCTCTACCCGGGCCTTGGCAACTGGAAAGGCATCCTGCCCGGCTACGAGAACGGCTGGACCCAGGTGGACGAGTGGCAGAAAGAAATGGACAAGGCTGACGCCAAGTTCGGCCCGATCTTCGCCAAATACGCCGCCATGCCGGTGGAGGAAGTGGCCAAGGATCCGCAGGCGCTGAAAATGGGTAGCCGGCTGTTCGCCTCCAACTGCTCGGTGTGCCACGGCTCCGATGCCAAGGGCTCGTACGGCTTCCCCAACCTGACCGACAAGGACTGGCGCTGGGGCGGCGAGCCGGAGACCATCAAGGCCTCGATCATGAACGGCCGCCACGGCGTCATGCCGGGCTGGGCCACGGTGATCGGCGAGCAGGGCGTGGCGGATGTCGCCGCGTTCGTGCTGACCAACCTCGATGGCCGCAGCCTGCCGGAAGGCGTCAAGGCCGACCCGGCCAAGGGCCAGGAGATCTTCGCCAGCAACTGCGTGGCCTGCCACGGCCCCACCGGCAAGGGCACTCCAGCCATGGGCGCACCCGACCTGACCCACCCGCAGGCGTTCATCTACGGCTCGAGCTTCGCCCAGCTGCAGCAGACCATCCGTTACGGCCGCCAGGGCCAGATGCCGGCGCAGCAGGATATCCAGGGCAATGACAAGGTCCACCTGCTGGCGGCCTATGTCTACAGCCTGTCGCAGGATGAAGTGCCGGAAACCGTAACCGCCAAGTAACAAGCGCAAAACCCCTGTGGGAGCCAGACCGCTCCCACAGGCCCGCTCCACCCTCCCCGCCTTGCACCCCCTCCGAACACAACTAAGCTTGTTGCCACAGTGGCTCCGCTCGCAGCGACCGGAACAGACGTGGTGCACAGCCTGACATCACGCACCGATCCTGGACGCTCGAGCCTGCGGCTTTGGGATGTGCCTTGCGTGCCCGTCCCAGAAACAAAAGCTTGACCGATCGATCAGAAAAACATGGAAAACGGTACACATTACAAATATTTATTTGTGTACAATCGTTCAGCCCCCAACGCCACGGGACGGTGGCGAAAAGGGTCCGGACACGGGTCGGCGTACATGACTTGCGTTGCCATAACCCTGGTGGTTATCAATACTGGCGCCGATTTACCAACCAACAAGAACACCCAAACCGTGGAACCTTAGAATGAGCACTGCAATCAGTCCGACTGCTTATAACTATAAGGTCGTCCGCCAGTTCGCCATCATGACGGTGGTCTGGGGGATCCTTGGCATGGGGCTCGGCGTCTTCATCGCCTCGCAACTGGTATGGCCCCAGCTCAACCTGGACCTGCCATGGACGAGCTTCGGCCGCCTGCGCCCGCTGCACACCAACCTGGTGATCTTCGCCTTCGGTGGCTGTGCCCTGTTCGGCACCAGCTACTACGTGGTGCAGCGCACCTGCCAGACCCGCCTGATCTCCGACAGCATGGCCGCCTTCACCTTCTGGGGCTGGCAGGCGGTGATCGTCGGCGCGCTGATCACCCTGCCGATGGGCTTCACCACCACCAAGGAATACGCCGAGCTCGAATGGCCGCTGGCGATCCTGCTGGCCATCGTCTGGGTCACCTACGCCCTGGTGTTCTTCGGCACCATCGTCAAGCGCAAGACCAAGCACATCTACGTCGGCAACTGGTTCTACGGCGCCTTCATCGTGGTCACCACGATGCTGCACATCGTCAACCACATCTCGCTGCCGGTGAGCCTGTTCAAGTCCTACTCGGCCTACGCCGGGGCCACCGACGCGATGATCCAGTGGTGGTACGGCCACAACGCCGTGGGCTTCTTCCTCACCACCGGCTTCCTGGGGATGATGTACTACTTCGTGCCCAAGCAGGCCGAACGCCCGATCTACTCCTATCGCCTGTCGATCGTGCACTTCTGGGCACTGATCACCCTGTACATCTGGGCCGGCCCCCACCACCTGCACTACACCGCGCTGCCGGACTGGGCGCAGTCGCTGGGCATGGTGATGTCGATCATCCTCCTGGCGCCGAGCTGGGGTGGCATGATCAACGGCATGATGACCCTGTCCGGCGCCTGGCATAAGCTGCGCACCGACCCGATCCTGCGCTTCCTGGTGGTGTCGCTGGCGTTCTACGGCATGTCCACCTTCGAAGGCCCGATGATGGCCATCAAGACGGTCAACTCGCTGTCGCACTACACCGACTGGACCATCGGCCACGTCCATGCCGGCGCCCTCGGCTGGGTGGCGATGATCTCGATCGGCGCGGTCTACCACATGATCCCGAAACTCTACGGCCGCCAGCAGATGCACAGTGTCGGGCTGATCAATGCGCACTTCTGGCTGGCGACCATCGGCACCGTGCTGTACATCGCCTCGATGTGGGTCAACGGCATCACCCAGGGCCTGATGTGGCGCGCCATCAACGACGACGGCACCCTCACCTACTCCTTCGTCGAAGCCCTGCAGGCCAGCCACCCGGGCTTCATCGTTCGCGCCCTGGGCGGTGCGTTCTTCGCCTCCGGCATGCTGCTGATGGCCTACAACGTGTACCGCACCGTGCGCGCCGCCAACCCGGTGGAGGCTGAGGAAGCCACCAAGATCGTCGTCGTGGGAGCCCACTGATGAAGCATGAAGCAGTCGAGAAGAACATTGGCCTGATGGCCTTCTTCATGGTCATCGCCGTCAGCGTCGGCGGCCTGACCCAGATCGTCCCGCTGTTCTTCCAGGACGTCACCAACAAGCCGGTCGAAGGCATGAAGCCACGCACCGCGCTGGAGCTCGAAGGCCGCGACATCTACATCCGCGAAGGCTGCGTCGGTTGCCACTCGCAGATGATCCGCCCGTTCCGCGCCGAGACCGAGCGCTACGGCCACTACTCGGTGGCCGGCGAAAGCGTCTGGGACCACCCGTTCCTGTGGGGCTCCAAGCGCACCGGCCCGGACCTGGCCCGGGTCGGCGGACGCTACTCGGACGACTGGCACCGCGCGCACCTGTACAACCCGCGCAACGTGGTGCCTGAGTCGAAGATGCCGTCGTACCCGTGGCTGGTCGAGCACAAGCTCGACGGCAAGGACACCGCCAAGAAGATGGAAGTGCTGCGCACCCTGGGCACCCCCTACACCGATGAAGACATCGCCGGCGCCGCCGACGCGGTCAAGGGCAAGACCGAGATGGACGCCCTGGTCGCGTACCTGCAAGGCCTTGGCACCCTCATCAAGAGCAAACGGTGACCGTGATGGATATCGGGATGATTCGCGGCCTGGGCACCGTCGTGGTGCTGGTGGCCTTCGTGGGCCTGGCGCTGTGGGTGTTCAGCCCACGGCGCAAGCGGGAATTCGACGAGGCAACGCAATTGCCGTTCGCGGACGACCCCGAAGCCACCCGTCACGTCGAGCAAGCACAAGCTTCTAGGAGCAAAAAACAATGACAACCTTCTGGAGTCTGTACGTCACCGTCCTGACCCTGGGCACCATCTTCGCCTTGACCTGGCTGCTGCTGTCGACCCGCCGGGGCCAGCGCGAGGAGATCACCGACGAAGTCGTCGGCCACGCCTTCGACGGCATCGAGGAGTACGACAACCCCCTGCCGAAATGGTGGTTCTGGCTGTTCGTCGGCACCGTCGTCTTCGCCCTCGGCTACCTGGTGCTCTACCCGGGCCTGGGCAACTGGAAAGGCATCCTGCCGGGCTACGCATACGTCGACAACGAAAAGAAGACCGAGTTTTCCAACGGCCAGGCCGGCTGGACCGGCGTGCACGAATGGGAAAAGGAGATGGCCAAGGCCGACGCCCGCTTCGGGCCGATCTTCGCCAGGTTCGCCGCCATGCCGGTGGAGGAAGTGGCCAAGGATCCGCAGGCACTGAAGATGGGCGCGCGCCTGTTCGCCTCCAACTGCTCGGTGTGCCACGGCTCCGATGCCCGCGGCGCCTACGGTTTCCCCAACCTGACCGACAACGACTGGCGCTGGGGCGGTGAGCCGGAGACCATCAAGACCACCATCATGAACGGTCGCCATGGCGTGATGCCAGGCTGGGCCACGGTGATCGGCGAACAGGGCGTGGCCGATGTGGCGGCCTTCGTGCTGACCAACCTCGACGGCCGCAAGCTGCCCGAGGACGCCAAGGCCGACCCGGCCAAGGGCAAGGAAATCTTCGCCACCAACTGCGTGGCCTGCCACGGTCCCGAAGGCAAGGGCACCCCGGCGATGGGCGCGCCCAACCTGACCCACCCGCAAGCGTTCATCTACGGTTCGAGCTTCGCCCAGTTGCAACAGACCATCCGCTATGGTCGCCAGGGCCAGATGCCGGCCCAGGCGCAGATGCAAGGCAATGACAAGGTGCACCTGCTGGCGGCGTACGTGTACAGCCTGTCGCATCAGGCGGAACCGGCCGCAACCGAGTAGGACAGGCCCGACCCCTGGCGGATGAATCCGCTCCTACGCGCCCCCTGTAGGAGCGGATTCATCCGCGATGAGGCCCGCAAACTCAGCACAAGCTGACCTGAATCAATTGACACCCGCCATAACACGATTCACACCACGAACCCAACGCGACTAAGTGTCGCAGTGCTCCCCGCATGCGCCATCACAGGCGTATCATGGGCCGCAGAGCGCTAGCAGAACGCGCGAGACTGCGGCCGGCACGCACTGGCCGCGGCATTTCTCCACTGCCGTGGGACTTGATGATGAGCAAGCAAATTCCGGTACATGACGTCACCCCGCCTGCCAGCAAAGGGAAGGATTCCGTCGACCTCTACGCCTCGCGCGAAAAAATCTACACCCGCGCCTTCACCGGCATTTTCCGCAGGCTGCGGATGGTCGGTGGCGCGATGTTGTTCCTGCTGTATTTCGGCACCGTCTGGCTGAACTGGGGCGGTCACCAGGCCGTGTGGTGGAACCTGCCCGAGCGCAAGTTCTACATCTTCGGCGCCACCATCTGGCCCCAGGACTTCATCCTGCTCTCGGGCATCCTCATCGTCGCCGCCTTCGGCCTGTTCTTCATCACCGTGTACGCCGGTCGGGTCTGGTGCGGCTACACCTGCCCGCAGAGCGTGTGGACCTGGGTGTTCATGTGGTGCGAAAAAGTCACCGAGGGCGACCGCAACCAGCGCATGAAGCTCGACAAGGCGCCCATGAGCGCCAACAAGTTCCTGCGCAAGCTGGCCAAGCACAGCCTCTGGCTGCTGATCGGCTTCGTCACCGGCATGACCTTCGTCGGCTACTTCGCGCCGATCCGCGAACTGGCCATCGAGTTCTTTACCGGCCAGGCCGATGGCTGGGCCTACTTCTGGGTCGGTTTCTTCACCCTGGCCACCTACGGCAACGCCGGCTGGCTGCGCGAGCAGGTGTGCATCTACATGTGCCCGTACGCGCGCTTCCAGAGCGTGATGTTCGACAAGGACACCCTGATCGTTTCCTACGACCCGCGCCGCGGTGAAACCCGCGGTCCGCGCAAGAAGGACATCGACTACAAGGCCAAGGGTTTGGGCGACTGCATCGACTGCACCATGTGCGTGCAGGTCTGCCCCACCGGCATCGACATCCGTGACGGTCTGCAGATCGAGTGCATCGGCTGCGCCGCCTGCATCGACGCCTGCGACAGCATCATGGACAAGATGAACTACCCCAAGGGCCTTATCAGCTACACCACCGAACACAACCTGTCCGGGCAGAAGACCCACATGCTGCGCCCGCGCCTGATCGGCTATGCCCTGGTGCTGCTGGTGATGATCGGCGCCCTGGTCACCGCCTTCGCCACCCGTTCGCTGGTGGGCTTCGACGTGGCCAAGGACCGCGTGCTGTATCGCGAGAACGCGCAAGGACGAATCGAGAACGTCTACAGCCTCAAGGTGATGAACAAGGACCAGCGCGACCACGTCTACGTGCTCGACGCCGCCGGCCTGCCCGACCTCAAGCTCGAAGGCCAGCGCGAAATCCGCGTAGCCGCCGGCGATATCGTCAACCTGCCGGTGCAGTTGTCGGTCGCACCGGAACAGCTGCCCTCGACCACCAACGAAATCACCTTCATCCTCAAGGACGCCGACGACAGCGCCAGCCAGGTTGAAGCCAAGAGCCGCTTCATCGGCCCACAGATCCGCTGAGAGAGAACCTAGACAATGCCTGCCGCCACCGCCGCCAGCCCCTGGTACAAGCACCTCTGGCCCTGGATCATCATCGGCATCCTGGCCACCTCGGTGTGCCTGAGCCTGACCATGGTCAGCATCGCCGTGCGCAACCCGGACAACCTGGTCAACGACAACTACTACGAGGCCGGCAAGGGCATCAACCGCTCGCTGGACCGCGAGCTGCTGGCCCAGACCCTCAACCTCAAGGCCAGCGTGCACCTGGACGAGCTGACCGGCGAGGTCGAAGTGCGCCTGACCGGCAACAGCGACCCGCAGGCGCTGGAGCTGAACCTGATCTCGCCGACCCAGCCGGCCAAGGACCGCAAGGTGCAGCTGGCACGCACCGAGCCAGGCCGCTATGTCGGCCAGCTGGACGACAAGGTCGACGGCCGGCGCTTCGTCGAGCTGCTCGGCAGCCAGGACGACCATGTGTGGCGGTTGTTCGAGGAGGAGAAGGTCGAGCATGGGGTGACCTTGCAGCTGGGCGATGAAGCCATTCAAGGGGCCGAGCACCAGTAATAGCGACACACCACACCTCGTGGGGGCGGGCCTGACAACCAGCATTCCAGGCCCATCGCGGGGCAAGCCCGCTGCCACGAACCCGCTGCAGCAAGAAGAGATGTCGATGAGCCAACCCACCCCCTGCTACCACTGCGCCCTGCCCGTCCCCGCCGGCAGCCGCTTCACCGCCGTGGTGCTTGGCGAGCCCCGGGCATTCTGCTGCCCCGGCTGCCAGGCAGTGGCAGAGTCCATCGTCGCCGGGGGCCTGGAGCACTACTACCAGCACCGCAGCGACACCAGCGCCAACCCCGAGGCCCTGCCCCGTCAACTCCAGGACGAGCTGGCCCTGTACGACCGCAGCGACGTGCAGCAAACGTTCGTGCGCCATGAGGGCCAACTGGCCGAGGCCACCCTGCTGGTCGAGGGCATCAGTTGCGCCGCCTGTGGCTGGCTGATCGAAAAGCACCTGCGCACCCTGCCCGGCGTCGCCGATGCCCGGCTGAACCTGTCCAACCATCGCCTGCTGGTCAACTGGGACGACCAGCAACTGCCACTGTCGCAGTTGCTGGCCGGGCTGCGCCGCATCGGCTATGCCGCCCACCCCTACCAGCCCGACCAGGCCGCCGAACAGCTGGCCCGGGAGAATCGCAGCGCGCTGCGCCGCCTGGGCGTGGCCGGGCTGCTGTGGTTCCAGGCGATGATGGCGACCATGGCCACCTGGCCGGAATTCAACATCGACCTGTCGCCCGAGCTGCACACCATCCTGCGCTGGGTCGCGTTGTTCCTCACCACGCCCATCGTGTTCTACAGCTGCGCACCGTTCTTCAAGGGCGCGGCCCGCGACCTGCGCACCCGCCACCTGACCATGGACCTGTCGGTGTCGCTGGCCATCGCCCTGGCCTACTGCGCCGGGATCTGGACCGCCATCACCGGCCACGGCGAGCTGTATTTCGACACCGTGGGCATGTTCGCCCTGTTCCTGCTCACCGGCCGCTACCTGGAGCGCCGCGCCCGCGAACGCACCGCGGCGGCCACCGCGCAGCTGGTCAACCTGCTGCCAGCGTCGTGCCTGCGCCTGGACGCCAACGGCCAGGGCGAGCGCATCCTGCTCGGCGAACTGCAGTGCGGCGACCGTGTGCAGGTGCTGCCGGGGGCGGTGATCCCGGCCGACGGGCTCATCGTCGACGGTCGCTCCAGCGTCGACGAATCACTGCTGACCGGTGAATACCTGCCCCTGGCGCGCCGCGTCGGCGACCGGGTGACCGGTGGCACCCTCAACGTCGAAAGCACGCTGACGGTCGAGGTCCAGGCCCTGGGCCAGGATTCGCGCCTGTCGGCCATCGTCCGTCTGCTGGAGCGCGCCCAGTCGGAGAAACCGCGCCTGGCGGAGATCGCCGACCGCGCCTCGCAATGGTTCCTGCTGTTCACCCTGGTCGCCGCCGCGGTGATCGGTGTCGTCTGGTGGCAGCTCGATGCGCCCCGGGCGTTCTGGATCGTCCTGGCCATGCTGGTCGCCACCTGCCCCTGCGCCCTGTCGCTGGCCACCCCCACCGCCCTCACCGCCGCCACCGGCAGCCTGCACAAGCTCGGCCTGCTGGTGACCCGCGGGCATGTGCTCGAAGGCCTCAACCAGATCGACACGGTGATCTTCGACAAGACCGGCACCCTCACCGAAGGCCGCCTGGCCCTGCGCAGTATCCGCCCGCTGGGCCGACTAGACGCTGACCAGTGCCTGGCACTGGCGGCGGCACTGGAGAACCGCTCCGAACACCCCATTGCCCGTGCCTTCGGTCGCGCCGCGCAGGCGGCCGAAACCGTCACCGCCGTGCCGGGGCTGGGCCTGGAAGGCATGCTGGCAAGCCAGCGCCTGCGTATCGGCCAGGCCACCTTCGTCTGCGCACTCAGCGGCGCCGAGGTACCCACCGTGCCGGAGCCACACGGACAATGGCTGCTGCTCGGGGACCGGCAAGGGCCACTGGCCTGGTTCGGCCTGGATGACCGCCTGCGCGACGACGCCCAGGACCTGGTGACGGCCTGCAAGGCACGCGGCTGGAACACGCTGCTGCTGTCCGGCGACAGTTCGCCGATGGTGGCGCAGGTGGCCGCGCAACTGGGCATCGACCAGGCCGTCGGCGGCCTGCGTCCGGACGACAAGCTCGCCCGCCTGAAAGCGCTGCAAGCCGAAGGGCGCAAGGTGCTGATGCTTGGCGACGGCGTCAACGATGTACCGGTACTGGCCGCCGCCGACATCAGCATCGCCATGGGCAGCGCCACGGACCTGGCCAAAACCAGCGCCGACGCAGTGCTGCTGTCCAACCGCCTGCAGGCGCTGGTGCAGGCCTTCGACCTGGCCCGCCGGACCCGCCGCAACATTATCGAGAACCTGCTTTGGGCGACGCTGTACAATGGCCTCATGCTGCCGTTCGCCGCGCTCGGCTGGATCACCCCGGTGTGGGCGGCGATCGGCATGTCGGTCAGCTCGCTGATCGTGGTGCTCAACGCCCTGCGCCTGACCCGGCTGCCCAGCAGCGTGACGCCGCCCGGGCGCGAGCCCGCGTCGCTCGAAAGGAAACCGCTATGCCCGCCCTCTACGTGATGATCCCCGCCGCCCTGCTGCTGGTCGGTGTCGCCGTGTACATTTTCTTCTGGGCGGTGGACAGCGGCCAGTACGACGATCTGGAAGGCCCGGCCCACAGCATCCTGTTCGATGACCAGGACCCTTGCCATCAGGCGGCCGTGAAGCCTGAGGGCGAAAAGCCCAAAGACCAGGACACGACCCCGCGTGCCTGAACTGATCCCCCTGCTGGGCTCGGCGCTGGTCCTGGGCCTGCTCGGTGGCGGCCATTGCCTGGGCATGTGCGGCGGCCTGATGGGCGCGCTGACCCTGGCCATCCCTCCCGAGCAGCGCAGCCGGCGCCTGCGCCTGCTGCTGGCCTACAACCTCGGGCGTATCCTCAGCTATGCCGCCGCCGGCTTGCTGCTGGGCCTGGCTGGCGTGGCCCTGGCCAGCAGCCCGCTGGCGACCGGTTTGCGGGTCGCGGCCGCGTTGCTGCTGATCGCCATGGGCCTGTACCTGGCGGGCTGGTGGAGCGGCCTGACCCGTATCGAGGCACTTGGGCGCGGGCTTTGGCGCCATGTGCAGCCGCTGGCCACGCGCCTGCTGCCGGTATCCAGCCTGCCCCGGGCCTTGCTGCTGGGCGCCTTGTGGGGCTGGTTGCCGTGTGGCCTGGTGTACAGCACCCTGCTGTGGGCGGCGAGCCAGGGCGATGCACTGCACAGCGCGGCGCTGATGCTGGCGTTCGGCCTGGGTACCTGGCCGGTGCTGCTGGCCACGGGGCTCGCCGCGGAGCGCGTCGGTGCCCTGTTGCGCAACCGCGGGGTACGCATGGCCGGTGGCGTGCTGGTGATCCTCTTTGGCCTGTGGACCCTGCCCGGGCCTCACCAGCACTGGCTCATGGGGCATTGAGAGGCTGCTGCGACCGCCAGATCTCCTGATACAAATCAACACGACTTCTTACATCCGCCCCTAGACTCCGGACACTGCAGCTCTATCCGGGGACTACCCACATGCTCGACGACCTACACTGGGACGCCGACCTGATTCGTCGCTACGATCTGGCCGGACCACGCTACACCTCCTATCCGACCGCTGTGCAACTGCACGGCGAAGTGGGCTCGTTCGACCTGCTCCACGCCCTGCGCGAGAGCCGCCGCGCCGCCCGCCCACTGTCGCTGTACGTGCATGTGCCGTTCTGCGCCAACATCTGCTACTACTGCGCCTGCAACAAGGTCATCACCAAGGACCGCGGTCGCGCCGCGCCCTACCTGCAACGCCTGGAACAGGAAATCCAGCTGATCGCCTGCCACCTCGACCCCAAGCAAGTCGTCGAGCAGCTGCATTTCGGTGGCGGCACGCCGACCTTCCTCAGCCATGTGGAACTGCGCCAGCTGATGGCAACCCTGCGCCAGCACTTCCACCTGCTGGACGACGACTCTGGCGACTACGGCATCGAGATCGACCCGCGCGAGGCCGACTGGTCGACCATGGGCCTGCTGCGCGAGCTGGGCTTCAACCGTGTCAGCCTCGGCGTGCAGGATCTGGACCCCGCCGTGCAGCGCGCGGTCAACCGCCTGCAGAGCCTGGAGCAGACCCGCACCCTGATCGAAGCGGCGCGCACCCTGCAGTTCCGTTCGATCAACCTGGACCTGATCTACGGCCTGCCCAAGCAGACACCGGAAGGTTTCGCCCGCACCGTCGAAGAAGTGATCCGCCTGCAGCCCGACCGTCTGTCGGTGTTCAACTACGCGCACCTGCCCGAACGCTTCATGCCCCAGCGGCGCATCGACAGCAGTGACCTGCCGGCCCCAGCGGCGAAGCTGGAGATGCTGCACGCCACCATCGACCAACTGACCGCTGCCGGCTACCGCTACATCGGCATGGACCACTTCGCCCTGCCCGACGACGAGCTGGCCATCGCCCAGGAAGAAGGCACCCTGCAACGCAACTTCCAGGGCTACACCACCCACGGCCACTGCGACCTGATCGGCCTGGGCGTGTCGGCGATCAGCCAGATCGGCGACCTCTACTGCCAGAACAGCAGCGACCTCAACACTTACCAGGACACCCTCTCCACCGCGCAGCTGGCGACCCAGCGCGGCCTGATGTGCAACCAGGACGATCGCCTGCGCCGGGCGGTGATCCAGCAATTGATCTGCCACTTCGAACTGGATTTCGAAGCGATCGAACAGGCCTTCACCATCGATTTTCGCGGCTACTTCAAGGAGCAGTGGCCGCAACTGCAGGCCATGCAACGCGACGGCCTGATCAGCCTGGACGCCAAGGGCATCCGCATCCTGCCGGCCGGCCGCCTGCTGGCGCGCTCGGTATGCATGGTGTTCGACGCTTACCTCGCGCAGCAGAATCGCCAGCGTTTCTCGCGAGTGATCTGAGGCGATTGAGGCGTTTCACCGCATGGACAGCACGCCTTTCGAGGCACACTATGGACAGTTGAACGGTGTCGGGACACACCTTCCACACCGCTGCTAGCGTGCACCAAAAATGCGCACACTGGCCTACAGCCCATGCCGCGGGTTATCCTTACGGCTTATGTGTGCTTTCCCACAAGGATCGAAAGAAATGTCCGAGCCAGTAAAACTGCGCCCACACAACCAGGCCCACTGCAAGGATTGCAGCCTGGCCCCCCTGTGCCTGCCCCTGTCCCTGAACCTGGAAGACATGGACGCACTGGATGAAATCGTCAAACGCGGCCGCCCGCTGAAGAAAGGCGAGTTCCTGTTCCGCCAGGGTGACAATTTCGGCTCGGTCTACGCAGTACGTTCCGGCGCCCTCAAGACCTTCAGCCTCAGCGACAGCGGCGAGGAGCAGATCACCGGCTTCCACCTGCCCAGCGAGCTGGTCGGCCTGTCCGGCATGGACACCGAGGCCTACCCGGTATCGGCCCAGGCCCAGGAAACCACCTCGGTGTGCGAGATCCCCTTCGAGCGCCTCGATGAACTCTCGGTACAGCTGCCGCAGCTGCGCCGCCAGCTGATGCGGGTGATGAGCCGCGAGATCCGCGACGACCAGCAGATGATGCTGCTGTTGTCGAAGAAGACCGCCGACGAGCGCATCGCCACCTTCCTGGTCAACCTGTCGGCGCGCTTCCGCGCCCGTGGTTACTCGGCCAACCAGTTCCGCCTGAGCATGTCGCGCAACGAGATCGGCAACTACCTGGGCCTGGCAGTGGAAACCGTGTCGCGCGTGTTCACCCGCTTCCAGCAGAACGGCCTGCTCAAGGCCGAGGGCAAGGAAGTGCACATTCTCGACCCGATCCAGTTGTGCGCGCTGGCCGGCGGTGCACTCGAGGTCTGATCGCCGCGCTAACAGGGTATACTGACGCCGAGTTTTTCCAGGATACCCGCCCCATGCACAGCGACACCTTCGACCTCAAAGCCCTGATCCGCCCGGTAGTGGACTTCCCCAAGCCGGGCGTGATCTTCCGCGACATCACCCCGCTGTTCCAGTCGCCGCGCGGGCTGCGTTATGTCGCCGACCAGTTCATCGAGCGCTATGTCGAGGCCGAGTTCAGCCATATCGGCGCCATGGACGCGCGAGGCTTCCTGATCGGCTCGATCATTGCCCACCAGTTGAACAAGCCGCTGATCCTGTTCCGCAAGCAGGGCAAGCTGCCAGCCGACGTGCTGTCTGAAGGCTATCAGACCGAATACGGCGAGGCTTTCCTGGAAGTGCATGCCGACAGTCTCTGCGATGGCGACTCGGTATTGATCTTCGATGACCTGATTGCCACCGGCGGCACCCTTCTGGCCGCGGCGAACCTGGTGCGCCGCACTGGCGCCCAGGTCTTCGAGGCGGCGGCGATCATCGACCTGCCAGAGCTGGAAGGCTCGCGTCGCCTGCAGGCGGCCGGCGTGCCGACCTTCTGCCTGACCGAGTTTTCCCTGAGCGAATACTGAGTTCGCCTTCAAAACGATCGCGGTGCGCCGATGCGACTGGCCCCGCGATGCGTTTACAGGTTTACAACGTGATCGGCCTGCGCCCGGCAAATGCATGGGCCAGCGTCCCGCCATCCACCAATTCCAGCTCGCCACCCAACGGCACGCCATGGGCGATGCGCGTGGCAGTCAGGCCCTTCTCGGCCAGCAGCTGGGCGATGTAGTGCGCCGTCGCCTCCCCTTCCACCGTGGGGTTGGTGGCCAGGATCACCTCACTGAAGGTGCCCTGCTCCTCGATCCGCGCCATCAGCTGTGGAATGCCGATGGCATCCGGCCCCAGCCCGTCCAGCGGCGAGAGATGCCCCTTGAGCACGAAGTAGCGACCTCGATAGCCGGTCTGCTCCACTGCGTACACATCCACCGGCCCCTCGACCACGCACAGTTGCGTGTCGTCACGGCGCGGGTCGGCGCACTGCGGGCAGAGTTCCTGCTCGGTCAGCGTGCGGCATTGGCGGCAGTGACCGACACCCTCCATGGCCTGGCTCAGGGCCTGGGCCAGGCGCGTGCCGCCACTGCGGTCACGCTCCAGCAGCTGCAGGGCCATGCGCTGGGCGGTTTTCTGGCCGACGCCGGGCAAGATGCGCAAGGCGTCGATCAGTTGGCGGATCAGGGGGCTGAAGCTCATGGGAATGGCCTGACAGATCAATAAGACGCGGTTTATACCGAGCAAGGTGGGCAGCGTCAAATCAAAGGCGAACGATGACCAACCGTTGCGGTTGACCCTTGAACAGGCCCTGCGTTCACAAGGCGCATGATGATGAGCTGAGGGGATGCATCAAGACGTCCCGACCGCTTCCACACCTTGCGGGTGTACAAGCGGTCGGCCTGCACAGGTACGTGCCCTTCAGGCCACGTACCTGTCCGCCCTTACTGCCAGTTGCTGGCAATAACGGAGTCGAGTGCCTCCTTGTAGTTCTGCGGCAATGTCATCTGCCCTGCCGCGGGCGGCGCGAACGCTGCCATCGCCGAAACCAGCTGGTCGACCTGGCCATCGAGCAAGACCTTGCCATCACTGGTGCGGAACTGCTCGACATGCTGCGCCTTCTCCCAGTTGCCCGCGCCCCAGAACGACCATTTGGAGACCGTCACCTGGTCGTCTGTGCCAATCACACTGACCTCGAGATCCCAGCCATTCTTGCGGAACCACAGCTGTTCGGCCGAAATTCCCGGGCCAAACTGCAGCACATCGATGTTGGTGTCGCTGTCGAAGTCGTTGATGACGTCCCGGCCTCCTCCACGTTCGAACTTGTAGAGGTCGTCACCGGTTCCCCCTTCGAGGCGATCGTTGCCGGCCCCACCATCAAGTGTGTCGGCGCCACTGTCACCATACAGCTCGTCGGCGCCCTTGCCGCCCAGCAACGTGTCGTTGCCGGCGAACCCGTAGAGCTTGTCGTCACCGTCAAGCCCACTGAGCACATCAGCCTGGGTTTCGTCACCGAACAGCTGGTCGTTACCCTGGGTTGCGGAGCCCCTGGCCATTGCCTTGATCGTGTCGACGTCCCAGCGTGTGCCATCGGCGAAGCGGATCTGCTCGACCTGGTTCGAGGCGTTGGAGAACCAGCTGTTCACCTTCAGCGTGTCGGTGCTGCCCTTGATACCGATGTACAGGTTGGACAGATCCCGGCTCAGGCTGAGGTCGGACGGCGCGATACCCGCTGCGACTTCGATCACATCGAGGTTGCCGGCCTGATAGTCGTAGTCGCTGATCTCGTCCTGCCCGGCACCCCGGTAGAACAGGTACGTGTCATTGCCAGCATCCCCCTGAAGCTTGTCATTGCCAGCACCGCCGTCGAGGATGTCCGCCCCAGGCCCACCATAGAGCATGTCGTTGCCGGCACCGCCGTTGAGGGTGTCGTTGCCCGAGAGCCCGTAGAGCTTGTCGTTCCCCCCCAGGCCGTTGAGGGTGTCGTCGACCGCCTCCGCGCCTTGCAGCACATCATCGCCCTGGGTGGCCATGCCCTTGACCAGGGCCTGCATGGTAGCCACATCCCATGACGTGCCATCGGCGAACTGAACCTGTTCGACCTGGTTATCCTTGGCGAAGAACCAGTTGCTGACGGTCACCTTGTCGGTCGAGCCGCTGATTGCCAGTTCCAGATTGTCGCCTTGGCGCGATGCCTTGACGTCGGCCGCGACAATGCCTGGGCCGAACTTGATCACATCGACATTGCCTGCGGTCCAGTCGCGGTCGGAGATCGTGTCCTGCCCACCACCGCGCTGGAACAGATAGGTATCGTTACCTGCCCCACCCGACAGCGTGTCATTGCCGATGCCTCCGTCGAGGGTATCGTTGCCGTTGCCACCATCGAGCTGGTCGTTGCCAGCCCCACCGATGAGCACGTCGTCACCGGACAAGCCATAGAGCTTGTCGTCGCCCGCCAGGCCATCGATCCGCTCGTTGCTGTCGTCGCCATAGACGGTGTCGGCGGCTTCGCTCGGCGCCACCCGCGACAGACGCCGCAGGTCGTCGACTGTCCAGACGCTACCGTCGGCGAAGGCCACACGCTCCACCTGGTAATTGGCGTCGGTGTAGCTGCGGATGGTCATCCGGTCCGTGGTGCCTTTGATGCCCAGCTGCAAGTCCCAGAGATCGCGGGTCAGGGTGATATCCGCCGCGCTGATCCCCGCGGCAACCCTGATCGTGTCGTTGTTGCCGACGCTCATGTCGAACTCGCTGATGCTGTCCTGCCCCATCCCTCGGTAGAACAGGTAGACATCATCGCCCTGACCACCACTGAGGCTGTCATCACCGGCCCCGCCATCCAGGATGTCATTGCCAGCATCTCCGTTGAGCGAGTCGTTGCCGTCGCCACCCTCGAGGGTGTCATTGCCCGCCTCACCGTACAGGTTGTCGTTACCGGCCCCACCGATGAGCCGGTCATCGCCGGCACCGCCATAGATCCGATCGTTACCCGCCAGCCCGTCGAGCACATCGGCGCCGCTATCCCCGTACAGCATATCGGCCCCTTGGCTGGGCGTGCCGCGCGTCATGTTCTTCAGCGCCTCCAGGTCCCAGGTCGTGCCGTCGGCGAACAGCACACGCTCGAAGCTGTAGTTGACATCGTTGAAGAAGGTGATCGTCACTTTGTCGGACGTGCCCTTGATCGCCAGGGTGAGATAACCGCCATCTCGGCTGACCAGTACATCGGCCGGCGTGATGTCGGCGGCAACCTGAAGGGTGTCGACATTGCCCACGGTCGGATCGAAGTCGACGATCGTGTCCTGCCCCATGCCACGGTAGAAACGGTAGGTGTCGTTGCCCGTGTCCCCCGACAGCCGATCATTGCCTGCCCCGCCATCGAGGATGTCGTTGCCGATATCCCCGTAAAGCGAGTCATTGCCATCACCGCCGTTGAGCACATCGTCCCCGGCGCCACCGTAGAGGTAATCGTCGCCGGCCAACCCATTGAGCGTGTTGGCCTGGGCATCCCCACGCAGGTTGTCGGCACCCGCCGTGCCATTGATCACGGTCGTGGCAGGGCTCACGACGATGTCGAATACATCACTGGCCTCGGCCGCCGACTGGTCCACCGCCGTGACCTTGATCGATAGCGTGCCGCCCTCGACCGGCGTGCCACTGAAGGTACGGCTGGCTGCATCGAACACCAACCAGCCCGGCAGGGCCGCCCCGCTGGCGAGAGTTGCCCGATAGCTCAGCCGGTCACCTGCGTCGACGTCGCTGAAGGTGTTGGCCGGCAGCGCGTATTGCAGTGCCTGGCCACTCTTGAGGTTCAGGTCGACGATGGCATTGGCCAACTGCGGCGCGTCATTGACGTTGGCGATGTTCAGGCTGAAAGCATCGGACACCGCGGCACCCGCCTTGTCGGTCGCCGTGACCAGGATGTCCAGGCGGCCGACCTGGGCATTGCCCGACGTCCCGCTGAAGGTACGGGTTGGCGCATCGAAGCTGAGCCAGCCCGGCAACGGCTTGCCATCGGTCAAGGTAGCGCGCAGCGTCAGGGTATCTCCGGCATCGGCGTCGTTGAACGTGTTCGTGCCCAGGGTCAGGACAAATCGACTGTCCTCGGCCACGTTCTGGTCGGTGATCGCGGAAGCTACCGTGGGCACGCGGTTGGCCAGCGTGGCCAGGGTCGCGGTGTTCCAGACCTTGCCGTTGGCGAATTCGATGCGCTCGATAGCATGACCGCCAGCGGCGGTCCAACCCGAGACGATCTGCTGACCGTCGTTCAGGCGCAGGACCATGCCTTGGGCCGAGTGTTCGACCGCCACGTCGCGCTCCTCGATACCCGCCTCGAAGACGATGCTGTCGGTACCGCCTGCGACACCAAGCGCCTCGCTGATGACGTCCTGGCCGTGCCCCGCACCAAATACATAGCGGTCGTTGCCGCTGCCACCTTGCAGGAAGTCGTTGCCCGCGCCACCGTACAAGCGGTTGTCCAGCGTATTGCCGATCAGTTCGTTGTCCGCGCTGTTGCCCGTTGCATTCAAGGCCGGCCCGACCAGTTCCAGGCGCTCGACGTTTGCCCCGAGGGAGAAGTCCACACTGGCGAAGACTCGGTCGAAGCCACTGTCGGGCGCCTCGATCGCCTGGTCACCCAGATGATCGACGAAGTAACTGTCGTTGCCCCCGCCGCCATGCATCTGGTCAGCGCCCTGGGCGCCATCCAGCCGGTTGTCCCCACGGTTGCCACGCAGGATGTTGTCGACCGCGTTGCCGGTACCGTTGATGTCAGCATCGCCGGTCAGCTCGAGGTTCTCGAGATGAGTGGCCAGGGTGAAGGAGACCGAGGTGCGGACGGTGTCCGTGCCCTCGTCGGCCGACTCGACGATGCGGTCGGCGCCGTCATCGACCACATAGATGTCGTCGCCCAGGCCGCCCACCATCACATCCGCGCCCCCGGCGCCATCGAGCACATTGTTGCCCGCGTTGCCAACCAGCCGGTTGGACAAGCCATTGCCCGTTCCGTTGATGGCCGCCGAACCTTGCAACTGCAGGACTTCCACTTCATCGGCGAGGACATGGCTAACGCTGGACTTGACCACATCGTAGCCACCACCGACCACTTCCTTAACGACATCGCCAGGGTGGTCGACGATATAGGTGTCATCACCCAGCCGCCCCTCCATCACATCGGCACCGACGCCACCGTCCAGGGTATTGCCCCCGGCATCCCCCACCAGCAGGTCGTTACCCGCCGTTCCAGTCAACAGCACCTTGGGTTGCGCGCCGCCCTGACCAAAGGTGAAGTGGCTGGCGGACAGTTGGCCCGCAGTCACGCCCTTGAGCGTCAGGTATTGGGTGCCACTGGCCATGGTCCCGAGCCAAACCCGCAGGTACTGCTGGCCATCGACGGTGACGCTGCTGAAATTGAGATCGGCAAAGCCGCGTACCGCATGAATCTGCGACAGGTCGATCGTTTCCTTGGGGTTGCCCACCTCGAAGTCGTCGATCAGGTTGGCCATGACACCTTGCGAGGCGCTGGCGCGCAGGTCTTCGACCAGCACGAAGCGATCGTTGCCGGCACCGCCGGCCACCGAGGCGCCGGTGTGGGTCGCCGCACCACTGAGGTTGATGTTCGCAGACAGCAACGTGGTGGTGGCATGGTCGCTGATCGCCTGGTCACCCTCCAGGTACAAGGTATCGTCGCCGGCATCGCCCCCCAGGTAATCCAGCCCCGCGCCACCGTACAGCACATCGTCGCCTGCCCCCCCACGCACGACATCGTTGCCTTCGCCGCCGTTGATCAGGTCATTGCCACCGACGGCTGAGTCGGTGGAGGTCTCACCGACCAGCACATCGTTCCCCAGGCCACCCTGGATCGTATCGCTCCCCGTGCCACCAAACACCCGCTCGCCCGCATCGTTGGTCCAGTACCGGAAACCACCACTGGTGTTCGGCAGGTTGCGCTCGGTGGCCGTGCCATCCAGGCCGAAACCGTAGCCCGACGCTTGCGTTAGCTGATTCACACGCAGGGCCTGCGGCGTGTGAATGAAACTGCTCAATGTCAGGCCTGCGGCCTGTACATTCCGGAGCACCAGCACCTGCCCATCGCCGAGGTCCAGACGCGCATCGGCACCTTGCTGGGAAATGGCCATCGTCGCATAGGTGTCGGCGGTAAAGCCGGAGAGCACGATCCGGTCGGTACCGATCACGAAATCGGTCAGGGTGTCGGTGTCCCCGGCAGCCTTGTCGATGATGAAGTAATCGGTATCGGCACCACCGCTCAGGGTATCGTTGCCCTGCCCGCCGATCAGCGTGTCGATGCCGGCCCCGCCGGCCAGCACATCATTGCCGCGTCCACCCACGAGGGTGTTGTTGGCCGCGTTGCCGGTCAGCGTATCGGCGAACTCCCCACCGATCAGGTGCTCGATCTGGCCTGGGTTGGCAATGGTCAGGCGCGCACCGGCCAAAGTAGCCTCGCCCTTGGCCAGGTCGATGGTACTGGCACTGGTAATGGCCGCCACATTGATCGTGTCCTGGCCGCCATCGGTGTCGTTGAGCACATTGCGCACGCCCGTCCCGGCGAGTTGCGCGAACTCGTTGGTGTACACGTACTGGTCGTCGGCACTGGCGCCCCTACCAAAGACATTCAGGCTCCAGTTGTTCAGCGTGCCGATATCGCCCGTCACGCTGTCGATCACGTGCAGCGTCCAGTTGCCCTGCACCGCTTCGCCCCGCAGCAACGCGGTGCTGAAGACATAGTCCAGGCTCTGCGCGCCGTCGAAGCTGGCATTGCCACGATCACTGGCATCACTGCCAGGCGCCTTGCCAGGGCGATTCATCAGGATCGACTCAGTGCCCGAGGGCGAGATCAGCTTGAGGATCAAGTCACCGGGTCGGGCATGGGTCAGGCTCACCTTGACCTCGACATGCTCGGCCAGCAAGTCGACATTGCCCATGCTGAGCGAATGGCTGATCCCAGTGCCTTGCCCGTCGCTGATTGGCCGATTGAGCACGCCCGAATCCAACGGTGTGGCCAGGCTGAGTTCGTTGGTCAGGATTTGCTGGCTGTTCCAGGTTTCTGCCAGGCGCACCGCCGCGCGGGCGTCGACCTCACCGTAGCCGTAGTCATGGCTGACGTGCATACCGCCGCCGTTCCAGTTCTGGCCACCATTGGTCTGCCAGGTGGTGGCGCTGTCATTCACCTTGCGGGCGGAGATCGCAAGGATCTGCTGAACGTCGCGATAGCCCAGCGTGGGGTTGGCTTCCAACATCAACGCGACGATGCCCGAGACGATCGGTGCCGCGAAGCTGGTGCCCTGGGAGACGCTGGTGTCACTACCAAAGGTCGAGCCGTTGTCGTTCTGAACCAGGCGCGAGGTCGACGTCACATTTGAACCCGGTGCACTGACCAGGATACTGGCCCCTGGGCTGGAGAACGGCTTGCCGCCCAGCTGCAAGGCCCCCAGGTCGGTGGTCGCGTTGATCGCGCCCACGATGACGCTGCTGCGGCTGTTGGTGAGGTTCGAGTAGTTGGTGTTGCCGCCTTTCTCACGATCGTTGCCGCCGGCCGTGACGATCACCGTGCCCAGGCCATCACGCCCTTGGCCAATAGCCTGCTTGAACGGCGTGGGCATCAATCCCAGTTCGGTCGGCGTGAACTTCAGGTCGAAGTGGTTGCTGCTGCCCCAGCTGTGGTTCACCACATCGTACTCGCGCATATGCGACAGGTTGGTGAAGTCATGCTTGTCGACCCAGTAGCCGGCGATGCTGGCGTCGTAGGCCACGCCGACACTGCCTTCACCGTTGCGCGAGGCGACCATGACACCGGCGACGAGCGTCGCATGGTCGCTGAACTTGCCGCCGCTGCCCTCGCCTGCCATCTGCCCTGGGGTCGCGTTGGCCAGCCACTGCGGGTCGAGGTTATCCTTGAGGTCGGCGTGGCGGTAATCGAGGATTTCCCGCGTGGTGCCGAACGGGCTCTGGATTTCGACCTGGGCGATCCGTACGCCTTTGCCGGTGTAATCCTTCCAGACCGGCAGGATATTGGCCTGGGACAGGTACCACTGGTCGGTCACCAGCGGATCGGCCGGCAGGTCAGCGGTGCGCAGGTAGACGGCAGCGCGCATCGTTGCGCTCTCGCCAGTCCCCATGTTGACGACCGTGGTCGCCGCATGGCCCTTGGCGTCGGCCACGGTGTACTTGAAACCCATCACGCCCGTGAAGGTCGCATCCGGGGTGAACAGCACGTCCCCCGCCTGGGTCAGGCTGGCGCTACCCCCCACTACCTCGAACAGGCCGGTGATGTGCAGGGCGTCGTGCTGCCAATCGATATCGTTCTGCAGCAACTGCTCCTTGCCGATCAGGTGCGCGCTGGTGCGCTCGAAGGCGACACCCGCCCGATCCTTGCCCAGGACATCCTTGACCAGCAGAGGGTTCTCGCTGCCAGCGCTGGTGGCGCTCGGAATCTCCACCTGCTTGAGGTTGCGGAAGTTGGCGCTCTCGACGTTCTTCAAGAAGTCTGTGCCATCGCGGCCCGCCACCGTGTCGCTGATCCAGACACCTTCGGCGGTACGAGTCAGACGGTAGTCGGCAAAATCACCCGACAGTTCCACGACGTCCAGGCCATCGCCACCGTCGATCACATCGTCGCCAGCACCACCGATCAGTACGTCGTCCCCGGCGCCGCCGTTGAGGCTGTCGTCATCGAGGCCACCTTCGATCAAATCGTTGCCTTCGCCACCGAACAACTGATCACGCCCACGGTGACCACGCAGCACGTCATTGCCAGCATTGCCGTTGATGAAGTCATCGCCATCCTCGCCAGAGAGGGCATCGTTGGCCGAACCGCCGACCAGCACGTCGTCGCCATCGCCACCACGCAGGTAGACCGTGCTGCTGCCCCCACCGATGAACACGTCATCACCGCGTCCGCCCTGGGCGATCTCCACGCCGGCCTCGGCCAGGTTCAGGCGCACGCCCTTGTCACCGAGCACCTGCACGATATCGGTGCCGTCACCACCGTGAATGTTGCCGGGCAGGTCGTCACCGTCGATCAGCAGGACATCGTCACCGGCCCCACCATTGAAGCTGTCACTGCCTTGGCCACCGGCCAGCCAGTTGCTCTGGGCATCACCCAACAGCACATCGTTGCCTGAACCACCGGTGGCATTATTGACCCCTTTGAGCGCCACATCGATGCGCTCTCCCGTGGTCGAAGCGGAAACGTAGCCCTTGACTGGCGCCACCTGCCCGGCCCCCTGGGTGGAAACGATCGTGCCGTTGCCACTGGCGCTGAACACGTGTCCGTTCGGGTTGGCCACGAAGTTTGCGGCGATGGCTTCCTTGGTCGCGCCGTTCTGCACAAAGGTGCCGCGCGCCAGGACTTCGTTGCCGTCACGCACTTCGCCGCTCTGTGCCTGGTTACCCAGGTTGATCCGGGTGATGCCCAGTTCGGTCAGCGACTTGAGCTCGCTGGTTTCACCCGTCTCGATGCTGCCATTGCCGTTGAGGTCCAGCCAGCTCTTGCCATCGTGATTGCCATCGACCCAGACCTTGACGCTCGACCAGGCCGCATCCTGGCTGTCGAACACCCCATCGGCATTGCTGTCGAGACTGGCCAACGCGGCGAAACCGTTGGCGAAACGCTTCTGGCCGGCATCGCCATTGCTGCCGGCCGCCCCGCCAAAGTATTCGGAAAGGGTCTCGCTGATGTTGTCGATCTTGCCATTGGCATTGGTGTCGACCACGACAATGCCATCCTCGGCACTGACCCAGCCGGTTTCCTCGAGGCTGCCGCCATCGTTGTCAGCGTCGAAGAACACCGGGGCCGTCAGGTAATCGGTCAAGCGCACGCCATCGCCATTCAGGTCCAGGACCAACGGGTCGGTAGGCAGGGTCAGACGTGCGCGGGCATCGCCTGAGTTCAGCAATGCACCCAAGGTACTGCCATAGGACAGCCCCTGGCTGGAGCCACGCAGACTGAAGTCGAATACATCACTGGCGGTGTTGATGTTGCCTGGGCGATAACCGTCGGCAAGGATCTGAGTCGCGGCGGCGGTAAAGGTGTTGTTGACCCAGTTGCCCTGCATCTGGTTGATATTGAGCTTGTTGGGGTCGTAGGTAATCGTCCAGCCACCACCGCTGCGCACCAGGCCATCGGCCACCTGGGCGGCATTGCGCTCGTGATCGGTGGCGCCCTTCTCGGTCACGCTGCCCGCATTGTTGATATCGAGCTTGAAGTAATTGTCACTGACCGACGCAATGGGGGTAGAAGGAATGCCCACGTATTTCTTGATCTGCGCGGCATTCTCAAGGTAGACCTCGCCACCGCTTACGCCGCCACCCGGCTTGGGCGCGTACTGGCCACCGGGGTTGTCGGAGGCAAACTTGTCCGCCCGGGCGGTCGCCCACTCCTTGCCATTGTTGTAGTAGGTGATCAGTACCGCATCCTGGGTGTCCTGATCATAAGAGGCCCAGGCGGCACCCGCTCGCTCCGCATAGAAGGCGCGACCTTCCTGCAACATCAATGCGGCGAACTTCAGGCTGGCACTGTTTTTTTCATCAGAGAGGTCACTGACCAGCGACTTGTAGTCCCCGTTGTAACCTTTCAGGCCCAACGGATCCTGCTCGGGGTTGGCGGTATTGTACTTTGCCAGCAGATCGATCGCGGTCAGGATCTTGATGTTGCCTGGCCCGACATCATTGAGTACCGGGTTGTCCCATTTGATCAGCCCTTTCTTGATCGATCCGGCCGAGACCACATCACTCAGGATCTGCTTATCCTTCACCACGCTGTCGTAGTTGCTTTTGATCTCTTCATGACTGAAGGCGGACACCCGCGCCGTCTGGATCTTGTCGACGGTACCCAGCGACTCATACTCTTCACCAATCGCCCCGAGTATGCCCTGAGCGGTGACATCCGCCGCGCCAAGCTCGTTGGCAATCGCCTTGGCCCGTTCAGCCTGGCTCTTTATGTACTCGAATGTGGATTCTTTAAACGCCATCGCTCAATTCCTTCTGACTAGATAACTTGACCAACCTTTGCGAAGGACCGGGTCATGAAGAGCCATACCCAAACATCAAGATCCCCCCCAGAAAAACGCCATGTCCCACAACGGAGACCATGGAAACGACCAGGCCAGCCCTGTTCAAGGCGCGCCAGCGGCCCATGCGCCCCAACAAGGCACACACGCCGCCCAACCAACCCAATTGCGCCAGCGCCAGAAGCTGGATGACCAGCATCGGCAGCGTCCAGTGATCGCCGCCACTGCCCTGTATCCAGACCAGATAGGAGAAAACGCTCAGCGGCAGACTACAGCCCCAGATGAACCAGGACGCCGCGTGCGCGGGCCTGAATGTCAACAGCCCCAGGCTCGCCAGCAACACACAGAGATAAGCAGGGCCGATCACGGCCCCCAGCAACGCCTTCAGTTCCAACATCCAAGACTCCCCAAAACGACCATTACACCAATCAGCAGGTCGTGGCCTCAGCGCTCGCGCAAGCTTTCATTCGCATACTGCTGCAAGGGGCTGAGGAAGTAATCGATGACCTTGCGTCGGTCGGTCTTGATCTCGACCGTGACCGACATGCCTGGCGAAAGCGCCACCTTCTGGTCGCGCACCCAGATGGAATCCTGCAACAAGCGCACGCGGCTGCTGTAGATCAGCCCGCGCTTTTCATCCTCGATGGCGTCGTTGGAGACACTGACGACTTCGCCCGCCACTGTGCCGTATTTGGTGAACGTGAAGGTTTCCACTTTCACGCTGGCCTGCTGCCCCTCTCGGACAAACCCCACGTCCTTGTTCTCCAGCATTGCCTCGACCTCCACTGGCTGGTCGCTGGGCACGATGACCAGCAACGGTTGCGCGGCAGTCACCACGCCACCGACGGTGTGGATCGCCAGTTGCTGCACGGTGCCGTCCACAGGCGCGGTGAGACTCATCAGATGGTCACGCTGCTCGGCTTTTTTCAGCTCCTGGGTCAACGAGGCAACTTGCTGTTCTGCTTGCTGCTGCAGGTCAAGCATGCTGCGACGGGTCTGCGCCAGGGTACCCTCGCGGCGGCGCTCGGCCTCCTTGCGGCTGGCCGTGAATTCGATCACCCGCGCTTGCTGCACGGCCAGGTCGCGCTCCTGGTCGAACAACGCCTGCTGTTTTTCCAGGTAGGCGTGACGCGGCACATACTGCTGCTCAAGCAAGGCGCGATAGTCCTCGGCCAGGCGGCGAGTAATCGGCAGCGTCTGCTGCAAGGAGGCGACAATGGCCTTGGCTGACTGGATTTCCGCCGAACGCTGCTCGATCTCCGCGCTCACCTGGTCCAACGCATTGCGCATTTCCAGGTACTGCCCCTGCAACCAGCGTTGTGCCGCTTGCACCTGCTCGGCCCCGGCCTCTGGCAGGTAACCCGCCAGAGAGCCTGGCGCCTGGTTGCCCTGGATCGACTCGAGCAAGGCGCTGGCTCGCGCACGATCGACCTGCGCAGCCAGCAACTCGCTTTGCAAGCGCTTGACGTCGGCGCCGGAAGCGCTCGTGTCGAGCTCCACCAGCACGTCACCCGCCCTCACCACCTGGCCATCGAAGACCCGAATCGCCTTGACCACCGCCACTTCGCTCGGTTGGATGATCTTGCTCTTGCCACTGGCCACCACCTTGCCACGGGCCGTCGCCACGACTTCGATCTCGCCCAAGCATGCCCAAGCCAGCGCCAGTGCGGCAAACAGCATGATGACCCACTGGATGTAGCGTGGAGCCGGGTGCGTGGGCTGCTCCTGCAAGGCCAGCGCGGCCGGCAGGAACTGCACCTCGTGCGCCAGGCGCGGCGGTGCGTCCAACTGTTTGCGTCGGCGCCAGGCCTGGCTCCAGGCACGCCGGTAGCGCTGCCAAAGTTCACGTTTGGCGGAAGGTTCACGCATGGCCACTATCCTTGTTGCAAACGGTGCAGGCGCGAGTAGTGCCCCGCCTGGTGTTCCAGCAGTCGCGCATGAGTGCCCTGCTCGACGATCTGCCCACGATCCATCACCACGATCCGGTGGGCATCGCGCACCGCCGACAACCGGTGCGCAATGATGATGACCGTGCGGCCCTTGCAGATGGTCTGCATGTTCTGCTGGACGATGCGCTCGGACTCATAGTCCAGCGCACTGGTCGCCTCGTCGAAGATCAGGATCCGCGGGTTGCCGATGAGCGCCCGGGCAATCGCCACGCGCTGGCGTTGACCACCGGACAACGAAGCACCATGTTCACCGACGATGGTGTCGTAACCTTCCGCCAGCTCCAGGATGAAGTCATGCGCACCGGCCATCCTGGCGGCATGCATCACCGCCTCCAACGGCGCGCCGGGATCGCTGAGGGCAATGTTCTCGCGGATGCTGCGGTTGAACAGCATGTTGTCCTGCAGCACCACGCCGATCTGTCGGCGCAACGACGAGACATCGGCCAGTGCCAGGTCCATGCCGTCGACCAGCACCCGACCTCGCTCGGGTACATAGAGGCGCTGCAACAACCGGGTCAGTGTGCTTTTGCCCGACCCTGAGCGCCCAACTACACCAATCACCTCACCGGCCTTGATGTCCAGGCTGACGCCACGCAATACCTCGGAGCCGTCGGGCCGGTAGCGGAAATGCACCTGGTCGAACTCGATGCGCCCCTTGAGTGTGGGCAACGCGCTGCGGGTCGCCTGCGACAGCTCGGTCTGGGTGTTGAGAATATCGCCCAGGCGCTCGACCGAAACGCCCGTCTGCTGGAAATTGGTCCACAACTGAGCCAGGCGCATGATCGGCTGGCTCACCCGCCCCGCGAGCATGTTGAACGCAATCAGCTGGCCGACGGAAAGCTGCCCATCGATCACCAGGCGCGCACCGAGCCAGAGTGTTGCCACGGTCACCAGCTTGCCAATCAGGGAAACACTTTCATTGGCGATGGTGGACAGGGTCTGGGTCTTGAACCCGGCACTGACATACGCTGCCAGCTGGTTGTCCCACTTGCGCGTCACCTGTGGCTCGACCGCCATCGACTTGAGCGTGTCGATGCCATTGACCGTCTCCACCAGAAACGCCTGGTTCTCCGCACCGCGGGCAAAGCTCTCATTCAGCCGCGCGCGCAGCATCGGGGTGATCACCAGCGAGACAACGAAGTAAAGCGGCAGCGACAACAGCACCACCAGTGTCAACCAACCGCTGTAGAAGAACATCACGGCGATGAACACCACCGAGAACAGCACATCCAGCAACAGCGTGATGGCATTGCCGGTCAGGAAACTCCGGATATTCTCCAGCTCACGTACCCTGGCGACCGAGTCACCGACGCGCCGGGCCTGGAAGTACGACAGCGGCAGCGTCACCAGGTGCCGAAACAACCTGGAACCCAACTCGACGTCGATACGGCTGGCCGTGTGGGCAAAGACATAGCTGCGCAAACCACTCAGGATGGTTTCGAAGAGCATGATGCCCAGCAGGCCGGTGGCGATCACATCCAGCGTGGTCAAACCGTGGTGCACCAGCACCTTGTCCATGACCACCTGGAAGAACAACGGCGTCAGCAACGCGAAGATCTGCAGCACGAACGATACCAGCAAGACTTCGCCAAGCAGCTTGCGGTACTTCACGATGGCAGGAATGAACCAGGTGAAATCAAATCGGGACAACTCGGCCGCCAACGATGCCTGGGAGCGCAGCAGAATCATTTCGCCACCCCAGCGTGCATGCAGTTGCTCGGCATCGAGCAGTTCCGGGCGCTGGGACAGGGGATCGTGGATCAGCACCTTGCCCTGATCGATACGAGCAATGATGAAAAAGCCCCCGTCGCTGTCGCAGGCAATGGCGGGCAATGGCGTTCGCGCCAGCCGCTCGAAGGTGGTGCGGATCGCCTTGGCTTTCAGGTCGAGCTGACGGGCCGCCAGCAGGATCTCGGCCCTGCCGAAGGCCTGACCCTGAGCGAGATACTCATGGGCCAGTTGTTCGGGTGAAACCGCGAGATTGTGAAAGCGCGCCAACATGGCAAGGCAGGCCAAACCTGTGTCGAGTGCGCCTTTGGGTTGGGCCGCGTCGGCCCTGGGTCCTTGCATAAGTGCTTCCATGCTGGTGAATCGTCGAATACACAGGAGGATATTGCCGACGGCGTGCCCCGAACACGGGTGGGCACACGCCCTCTCATACCTGAACAAGGTCAGGCATGGCGGCGAGGTTCTGGCTAATGTCGGGATAATCCCGCAACGGAGGCAGACATCAGCTCCGGCGGTAGAAAGTCGCGTTGTGGCTCGTAGTCAGCTTTCAGATAGTCGGCGAGCGACTGCAGATCATCGGCGGCCAGCATGCCGGCCGCCTGTTTCAATCTCAGGTTATTGAGGATGAAATCGTACCGGGCGTTGTTGTAGTCGCGCACGGCCTTGAACAACTGGCGTTGGGCATTGAGCACATCGACGGTGTTACGCGTACCGATATCGGCCCCGACTTTCGAGGCCTTCAACGATTCCTGGCTCGACTGTATCGTCTGCCTGCGCGCGTGGATCTGCTCGATGTCCGAATTGACTGCACGAAAGAAGTTGCGCGCATCGAGGACCACTTCCCGGCGTTGACCCTCTCGCTGCTCTTCACTCTGCATCAGGCGTTGATAAGCCTCGCGCGACTGTGAGCTGGTGCGCCCACCGTTGAAGAGCGGAAGGTTCATTTCCAGGGCGACGCTGCTCTGGGCGACATTGCCGCGATAGCCGTCGAGCCCGAAATCGCTTGGGTTGTTATAGCCAAAACTGTCATTGTCGCCACGTCGATAGGACACCACCGCATCGACGGTCGGGGCGTGGCCGGCGCGCCGCTGGCTAAGATTTTCCTCTGCGGCCCGCACGGCATAGTTGTTGGCCAGCAGCGTCAGGTTCTGCCCCAACGCCGCATCGACCCAGGCTTGGGTGTCATCGGGAACCGGGGCATGGATGGGCATCTGGTGGCGCATGCCTTCAATGCTCGCGTAAGATTTGTTCGTCAGACGAATCAACTGCTCAAAGGCATCGTCCACCTGTCGTTGCGCCAGTTTGCGATTGGCCATCGCATTGTCGTAGGCCGATTGTGCGTCCAACACATCGGTAATGCTCGACAAACCGCCCTTGAGCCGAGCCTGCGCCTGGTCGCGCTGCTGCTTGAGCGCGTACTCTTCGGCACGCGAGGTGGCGTGCTCATCGGTGGCGCGCAACGTCTCGAAATAGACCTCGGCGGTCTTCAAGATCAGTTCCTGCTCCTTCGCCGACAACTCCAATGCCGCTTGCGCAATGCTAGTCTTGGCCGCTTTGAGCTCAAACCAGAAAGCGGCGTTAAAAAGCGGTTGCTTGAGGTTGGCCTGAACCGTCGTGCCGCTACGCGCCCGGGTCAGCTCGGGTTCGTCGCGGGTCAGGCGGGTTGATTCGACAGTCGAGCCGACACTGATGGCGGGCAGCAGATTGGCCCGAGCCTGGGGCAAGGCCTCCTGGCGGGCGGCAAAATCGGCACGGGCAGCGGCGATTTCAGTGTTGTGCTCGACAGCTTGCCGATAGACAGCCATCAATTCGGCGCGGTCCGAGCCAGACGCGGCCAGGGTACACGAGGAGAACAGCCAGGCTAGAACGACGACCTGTTGAGCGCGAAACATGAACACATCCTTTTGAGCACACCCAGCATCCTGCTTACCCGCAAACCTGCGTCTTTGGATAGTTGGCACCGAACGACTCGGCATACAACTGGACAGTTTCGAGAAATGGCACATTGCCATTTGAGGGGTGCGGCATACTATGCGATCACCGCGGGCAAAATCAATTACGAACCATTGCTGTTTTTCGCGCTTCGATGTCTTTTTCGAGAGGCAACAAAAACCCGATGCGAGCATCGGGTCTTCGAGGGCCCAACGCCTATCAGACGGGGCACATGGCGTTGCCTGAACAACGACTCAGAACGGCATCTTGAAACCAGGCGGCAGCTGCATGCCAGCGGTCATGCCACCCATCTTTTCCTGGCTGCTCTGCTCGATCTTGCGCACGGCGTCGTTCAGCGCGGCGGCGATCAGGTCCTCGAGCACTTCCTTGTCGTCAGCGTCGGTCGACATCAGGCTCTGGTCGATGCTGACGCGCTTGACGTCGTGGCGACCGGTCATCACCACACTGACCAGACCGCCACCGGACTGGCCGGTGACTTCCGCATTGGCCAGCTCTTCCTGCATCTTCTGCATCTTTTCCTGCATCTGCTGAGCCTGCTTCATCAGGCCGGCCATGCCACCTTTCATCATGGGGTATACCTCGATTGGGTCATGTGATGCGGCCCGGCACAAGGCCGGCCGCATGGTTATCCGTTCATTGGCCCTGGCTGGCCAGGGCGTCTACAGGCTCAATAGTATCCTGCCTGACCGTCGCGCCGAACTGCCGGATCATCTGCTGGATGAGCGGGTCCTGTTCGATCGACACCACGGCGTCATGCTGGCGTTCGGCGCGCTTGCGCGAGGCGGCCTGGGCCGGGGTTTCCTGCTCGGGGCGGATCAGCTCGATCTTCAGGCGGATCTCGCGGCCCAGTTGCTGGTTCAGTGCGTCGTTCAGCCTGCGCTGCTGCGTCGAGTTGAACAGCGCACCCTGCCCCGGGTCCAGGTGCAACAGCCAGTCATCACCCTCGGCGGCGATCAGCGTACAGTTTGCGGCGATGTTGCCTGTCATACCGGAGACAGGCAACTGTGGGAATAATTCCAGCCATTGCAGGGCCAGGCCGGTCGCGGGCATGGCCGCCGGCAGTGGCTCCGACGCCTGGGCAGGCGCCTCTTCCTGCACGTGCTCGGCCAGCTCGTCCAGGTAGCTGAAGCCAACCGGGTCGCTGTCGGGCGCGTAGTAGTCCTCGTCCGCCGGCGGCTCGTCGTCGCGCTCCATGCCCGCCGGGCTGTAGGCCGACGGATCGAACGGCGGCTCGTCATCGTCCGGCTGCTGGCTGGCGGCCTCGACCGCGGGTGCCGGCTCGGGCAACTGCTCGGGCACATCCGGCGCCGGAGTGGCGACCGGCTCCTCCCACGGCAGGTCGATGACCTCCTCGACGGGCTGCGGCTCGGGCTCTGGCTCCGCTGGCGCTTGCGGCGCCTCGACAACCTCGGCAACGGCCGGCACCTCGACGACTGGCGGCTCGGCCTGTATGGATGGCTCAGCCACGGGCTGCGGCGCGACCACTTCAGCCACAGGACTGGCGGCAACGGACGGCGCCACGGCCACAGCCGCTGCCGCCACCGGTTGGGTCGGATCAGCTGTGGCCTGGCTGATCCCCGTCGGCTTTAGTACCGGCCTCGGTGCGTCGTCGGTATCGGCCGGGCGGAACGCCAGCATCCGCAGCAGGACCATCTCGAAACCGCCGCGTGGGTCCGGCGCCAATGGCAGGTCACGGCGGCCGATCAAGCCCATCTGGTAGTAGAACTGCACGTCTTCGGCCGGCAGGGCCTGGGCCAACGCCAGCACGCGGTCACGGTCGCCCTGGCCGTTGTCCACCGCTTCCGGCAGGGCCTGGGCGATGGCGACGCGGTGCAGCACATTGAGCATTTCCGACAGCACGCCGTTCCAGTCCGGGCCTTGCTCGGCCAGGTCACGCACCGCGGCCAGCAGCGCCCGGGCATCGCCTTCGAGCAGGGCCTGGAGCACGCCATACACCTGGCCGTGGTCGAGAGTGCCGAGCATCGCACGCACGTCGGCGGCCAGCACCCGCCCCTCGCCAAAGGCGATGGCCTGGTCGGTCAGGCTCATGGCGTCGCGCATGGAGCCGTCGGCGGCGCGGCCGAGCAACCACAGGGCATCCTCCTCGAACGGCACGTTCTCGGCGCCCAGCACGTGGGTCAGGTGCTCGACCACGCGCTCCGGGCTCATGTTCTTCAACGAGAACTGCAAGCAGCGCGACAGGATGGTCGCTGGCAGTTTCTGCGGGTCGGTGGTGGCGAGGATGAACTTGACGTAGGGCGGCGGCTCTTCCAGCGTCTTCAACAGGGCGTTGAACGAGTGGGTGGAGAGCATGTGCACTTCGTCGATCAGGTAGACCTTGAAGCGCCCGCGGCTCGGCGCGTACTGCACGTTGTCGAGCAGCTCGCGGGTGTCCTCGACCTTGGTGCGGCTGGCGGCGTCGATCTCGATCAGGTCGACGAAACGGCCCTCGTCGATCTCCCGGCACACCGAACAGGTACCGCACGGCGTCGAGGTGATGCCGGTCTCGCAGTTCAGGCACTTGGCGATGATCCGCGCAATGGTGGTCTTGCCCACGCCCCGGGTCCCGGTGAACAGGTAGGCATGGTGCAGGCGCTGGTTGTCCAGGGCGTTGATCAAAGCCTTGAGCACATGGGTCTGGCCGACCATTTCGCGGAACGAGCGCGGACGCCATTTACGTGCAAGAACCTGATAACTCATCAAAAAACCATCGTGACCGGAGCGGGCGGAAAGAGCGCTAATGCTAGCGGAGCGGGGCCGAAATTGCACCCTGCCGATCTCGTCTAAGCTCAGTGACGGGCACACGGACGACGGATCAGGGAGGATGAGGCGTGCGGCGAGTCCTGGCCATCCTGTTGTTGTGGGTATTGTTGTGGGCCACCCACGGCCTGGCGCAACCGCCGGTGTTGCGCTTCTCCATCGCCGAAAGCTGGAGCATGCCGCTGATGCGCATCGAGGACCAGCAGCCAGCGGAAGGCATCCTGCTGGAGCTGATGCAGGCCATCGCCAGGGAGGTCGATGCCCGCCCCCAGTACCATGTGCTGGCGCGCCTGCGCCTGCAGGAGGCGATGCAGGCCGGCGAAATCGACGTACGCTGCTACGTTTCCACGCAATGGCTGACCGATCGGCCCGGCGACTATCTCTGGAGCATCCCGCTCATCGAGCAGCGCGACCTGCTGGTCGGCCGCCCCGGCGACAGCGGCCCCGTCAGCCCGGACGCACTGCCACCCCAGGCCATCGGCACCGTGCTCGGCTACACCTACCCCACGCTCGAGCCGCTGTTCAGCCAGGCCCGCCTGCAGCGCGAAGATAGCCGCAATCAGTTGCTGGTCCTGCAGAAACTCCAGGTCGGGCGCTTGCACCATGCCGTGAGCAACCAGCTGTCGCTGCAGTGGTACAACCGCTCCCTGCCCCCGGCTCAACACCTGCAGCCCCTCGCCGTGCTTGAAGAACAGGCGCTGGGCTGCATGGTGCGCAACGACCCCCAACTGCCGACCCAGGCGGTGCTCAGGGCGTTGGTGCGGATCAAGCAGTCCGGGGAAATGCAGCGGATCGTCGAGCGTTATACCGAGCCCCATCCGTTCGCAGGTGACGACAGCCCTCAAGTACCCGCAGCCGCGACACCCAGTGCCGCCAGGTAGAGGCCCAAACCGAACACGCAGTGCGTCGCCAGGCTGCGCAGGCAGCTCTTCAAGGGCGCGGGTGTGTTCGTCGCAAAGTACCCTGCCCCCAACGCAGGCTGCACCACGCACAACGGCACGAGCACCGAGACCACCCCGAACAGCAAGGCTGGCCACAGTGTCGGCCCGCGCAACCACCCCTCCCCTGCAATAGCCGCCAGCAGCGCCGCGAACACCAACCCTGTGGCGTAGTGGAGCAACCAGCCCCACGCCAGCTCCCCCCTGACCGGCGCAGCCTTGCCAATCGCCGCATGCCGCCAGCGCCCCGCGAACAGGTGGCCCGCCCAGCGCCCGACCATCGCGTAGTTCAGGGTGGTGACACCCAGGCGCCTGAGCAGCAAGGTCCACAGGTCCATGACCAGGGTGGCGCCGATGCCGATGAACAGGATGGAAAGCGCAAGCGAGGAGATGGTCATGACGAGAGCCCTTGGCAGATTGACGGAAAGATCGATGCCAAGCAGCATGCAAGTTGAAGTCGACTTCAAGTCAAGAGGGGTTGCAATGGACATTACCGATGTCGCCAGGCGCACCGGAGTGCCGGCGTCGACATTGCGTTACTACGCGAACAAGGGGTTGCTCAGATCACTGGCCAGCCATGGGCAACGCCGCCAGTTCCCACCAGACACCCCCGAGCGCCTGGCGCTGATCGCGCTGGGACAGGCGGCTGGCTTTTCGCTGGACGAAGTAGGCGCCATGCTTGACGAGCAAATGGTCGACCGCGAGTTGCTGCTGGCCAAGGCCGACGAGATCGACCGCCGGATCAAGCGACTGCAGGCGATGAGCAAGGGGTTGCGCCATGCGGCGCAGTGCCCCGAAGAGAGCCATCTGCAATGCCCGACCTTTCAGCGGCTGATGCAGGTGTCGGCTAATCAGGGCAGGCGTGGAGGCCTCAGTAGCCGTGCAACTCGCGGAACGGCTGGCCCTTGTGGTAGTTGATCCACTCTTCCACGTCATACGGCAGGTACAGCTGCCGACGCGCCCGCGACAGGGCGATGTACACGGCGCAGATCCGCGCATCGAAGGCGTAGGCGTCCTTGAAGCGGTCGGTGGTCATCAGTTCCGGTGTCAGCAGCACCTGATCGAACTCCAGGCCGCCGGCCTCCTCGGCCATCAGCAGCGTCAGGCTGTCGGGCCGCGCAGCGATGCGCGCGTCCAGCAGCGTCAGGTCCGCAAGCTTGAAACCCGCCTCAAGGCGCGCCTCGACCCAGAGGAACGCGGCATCGAAACGCTCGGACTCACGCACCTGCTGCCAGTCGAGCAGGTGCGCGAAGTACGGATGCGGCCCTTCGGCATCCTGCCCCGGCGCATAGAACGCGGCCCTGAACAGGCCGATCGCCGTGACCATGAAGCGGCGCATCTGCGGCCAATCGGGGAAATTCAACAAGCAGTTGGACTCGGCCAACTCCATGGCCCAGCGCATCGTGTCCCAGCGCGAGGCGGTCAGCACAACGCAGCCCTCGGGCGGGACGAACCCTTCGGGGAAGTGCTCGATGCCGACATCGACATGGCGCGCAGCCTCGAAGGCAACCTTGGACTTCTTCGAATGCACCCCGATCAACGGGTTGATCAGGCGTTCCACCTTGGGCCCGCTACGCACGGCAAAGGCCATGTCCTTCTGGCGCACCTGACGCTCGCGCCTGACCACCTCGCCGGAGGCCTTCTGATATTCATCGCCCAGGGTGATCAGCACCTGGCGGCCTCGCTCGATAACCTGCAGCAGCGAGGCCGGCACGTCCTGGCTCTCGTCGATGATCACGTGGCTGAAACGCCCCGGCACGCTGCAACCAGCCAGGCTCGCTCGTTTGAGCAGCAGCAACGCCTCGAACCCGGTCTGCGCGCCCCAGGCCGGTTGCGCCTCCAGGTAGCGCCATAGCCGGCTGGCGTACTCGAGCAGGACCTGGGCATCGACGGCGGAGAGCGCTTGGCGAAAATACGGCAGATGACGATTCGACAGGCTGTAATCCCGAGAATCGCAGTAGTTGCGCAGCACTTCCAGGCAGATATCCAGGGCATGCTCGGCGTCGTACTGGCGCAAGCCGACGATCCCCAGTTCCTCGGCCAGCCTGCGCTTGCCGGGACCGCGCTGCGCCGTCCGGGCGGAAACTGACCGGGTATCCTTGAGCAGGGCGCGGGCGAACTGGCCGAAGGTCATACCGACCTTGGCCTGCTCATCCAGCCCCATGCGTCGACGCAAGGTGCCGAGCTTGGCCGGCGTGCGTGCCAGGGCCAGCACCCGGCCACGGGGCAGGCAGTCCATCAGCGCGCCAAGCAGGTAGCTCTTGCCGATCCCGGCATAGCCCTGCACGTGGATGTCTTCGTCGAGGTTGGCCTGGATGACCTTGAGCAGCTTGTCCTGCTCGACGGTCAGCCAGCGCTCGCTGTCGAAGCCAGTTGTCACCCGCTGGCTGAACGGGTTGTCACTGTGATGCAGGCGAATGCGGTAGTCGAAATCCCACTTGCCATCGGCCAGCAGGTATTCCCGCGCCTGGACCTGCTCCGCGTCGAGCAGACGCAGCTTCGAAGCCTTGATCACCTCAAGGCCGAAATAGAGCTTGCGCGCATCGAACAGCCTACGGGCCTCGGACAACAACCCCACGCCAGGCGAATGCGCGCCATCTACCGCCCATGCCAACAGCTTGCCCAGCACCTTTTCCGCCGCTCGCGCATCGACCTGGCCCTGTGCCTGGGCCAGGTTCTGGATCACCAGCACTGCCGCCAACTCCGGCTCGCCCAGGGTGTCGAGCGCCAGCGCGCCGTCGGCCAGCAAAGCCTGGCACACCTCTGCGGTGACCGGCAGGTACACCGGATGGGAAAAGTCGAAGTGCTCGGGCTGCATGTCGGTACGGGTCCGGGGATCACTCAAGGTTTGTCGGATTCAGCGGCCTGCCCCACCACCAGGTCGAAGCGGTAGGCACCCAACGACCCAGACATGTCGCCGGGATGGCTGACACCCGCCTGCGGTGCGTCGAGCACGCCATCGAGCTCATGCAGGGCCAGCTCCAGCAGCTTGCGCAAGTCACGCACCGAGCGCGCCGACACCTGCAGCTCCAAGGCCACCGCGTCAGCCTTCACCGCCACTGGCGCAGCCGCTTCCTCGAGGATGCGCTCATGCTCTTCTTCCATCTGGTCGAGCACCTGGGACAACTCCAGCACGCGCTCGGGACTGGCGGCCATCTGGTCCTTGATTTCCAGGCGGCGCATTTGCCACTCGCGGATCTGTTGGCGGGTGAGGTCGTCGACATGTTCCACGGTCGCTATCTCCTGGCCGAATGGGCCGACACGATGGGATGCATGATAAGGCGCTGCGCGGGATCGTGCAGGCGGAAAACAGTGCGAGGGTGTAAAGAAACGCGTCTGATGTGCGACGCCTGACAGGTACGCCGGAAAAATCCTGCGCCCAAAATGGAGGCGGCCCCACCAGCCACACCCCGGCACTCGATGTTCCCGCTATGGCTGCTCCCTTCCGGGCCTGACCAGGTTAACGGGTAATCAATGCGGGGGGACCGATGGGGCCACCACGACGGCTCGCCAGCTGACGAGCCGCGCCATTGTACAACGCCAGGGCGAAGTTACAACCTTTGATCGTGAAAAAACCATCATTTCTCAAGGACTTGTGGCAAATCCATCGCGGGGCGAGCCCGCCCCCACGTGCGATCACCCGTGGGAGCAGGCTTGCCTCGCGACAAGGCCACCGGCCTCAGACGTCGATTCCGCGCTCCGTAAGGAAGCCCACGAAGGCATCCTCGTCCATCACCGACACGCCCAGCTCGCTGGCCTTGGCAAGCTTCGAGCCCGCGCCGGGCCCGGCCACCACGCAATGGGTCTTGCCGGACACTGAACCCGCCACCTTGGCTCCCAGGCTTTCCAGCTTTTCCTTGGCAACATCGCGGCTCATGCGCTCCAGGGTACCGGTCAGCACCCAGGTCTGGCCGGCCAGCGGCAAACCCTCGGCGGATTTCTTCTCGCACGACCAGTGCATGCCGAAGTCCAGCAACTGGGCTTCGATGGCACGGGCCAACTGCTGGTTGGCCTCGACCTTGAAGAACTCGCGCACCCCGTCGGCGGCCTTGGTATTCAGGGCCTGGCGCAAGTCGATGCCATCGGCGGCGATGATCTTGTCCAGGGTGCCCAGCTTGTCTACCAGCTTCTCGGCACCGGTCGGGCCGACCGACGGGATATCGAGCTTGGCGAGCATCCCGGCGAGGGTGGTGCTGGCGGCGAACTCGGCGCCCAGCTCACCTTCATCCTGCAGTTGCATACCGCTGTCCAGCAGCTGCTTGATCACCGCACGGTTGTGCTCGTCCTCGAAAAAGTTATGGATCTCGTAGGCGACTTCCAGGCCGATGTCCGGCAGGTAGGTCAGCACCTGCGGCAGCGCCACTTGCACCCGCGCCAGGCTGCCCAGGGAGCGGGCCAGGACCTTGGCGGTCTCCTCGCCGACATCGGGGATGCCGAGGGCGTAGATGAAACGCGCCAGGCTCGGGCGCTTGCTAGCCTCGATGGCTTCGAGCAGCTTGCGGCTGGAGACCTCGGCAAAGCCTTCAAGGGCGACCACTTGCTCGAATTCCAGCTTGTAAAGGTCGGCCGGCGAGCGGATCAGGTTTTCATCAACCAGTTGCTCGACGCTCTTTTCGCCCAGGCCATCAATGTCCATGGCCCGACGCGACACATAATGAATGATCGCCTGCTTGAGCTGGGCGGCGCAGCTCAGGCGCCCCACGCAGCGGTACACCGCGCCTTCGCTGGTGGTTTCCTTGCCCTTGCTGCGCTTGACCAGCTGGGTGCGCTCGACCTGCGAGCCACACACCGGGCATTGGCTCGGCACCTGCACCGCGCGAGCGCCCTCCGGGCGGCGCTCGAGCACCACCTGCATGACTTGCGGGATCACGTCGCCGGCACGGCGGATGATCACCGTGTCGCCAATGCGCAGGCCCAGGCGTGCGATCTCGTCCATGTTGTGCAGGGTGGCGTTGGAGACGGTCACACCGGCCACCTTGACCGGCTTGAGACGGGCCACTGGAGTCACCGCGCCAGTTCGCCCGACCTGGAACTCGACATCAAGCACCTCGGTGAGCTCTTCCATGGCCGGGAACTTGTGGGCGATCGCCCAGCGCGGTTCACGGGCACGGAAACCCAGCTCACGCTGGGAGGCCAGGGCATTGACCTTGAACACCACTCCATCGATCTCGTAAGGCAGGCTGTTGCGGCGCGTACCGATGTCCCGGTAATAGGCCAGGCACTCGTCGATACCGGCGGCGTGCCTGAGCTCGCGGCTGATCGGCAGCCCCCAGGTCTTGAGTTTCTCCAGGATACCGATATGGCTGTCGCCAAACGGCTCGGACACCTGGCCGACGCCATAGCAGCAGAATTCCAGCGGGCGGCTGGCGGTGATCTTCGAGTCCAGTTGGCGCAAGCTGCCGGCGGCGGCGTTGCGCGGGTTGGCGAAGGTCTTGCCGCCGGCCTCGGCCTGGACCGCATTGAGCCGGTCGAATCCGGCCTTGCTCATGTACACCTCGCCGCGCACTTCCAGCACCGCCGGCCAGCCCTCGCCCTGCAGCTTGAGCGGGATGTTGCGCACGGTGCGCACGTTGGCGCTGATGTCCTCACCGGTAGTGCCGTCGCCGCGGGTGGCGCCCTGCACCAGCTGGCCGTCGCGGTACAGCAGGCTCACCGCCAGGCCGTCGAGCTTGGGCTCGCAGCTGTAGTCGACGGCCGCCTGATCGCCGCCCGGCAAATCCAGGCCTTCGACCACGCGGCGACCGAAGTCGCGCAAGTCGTCTTCCTCGAAGGCGTTGCCCAGGCTGAGCATCGGTATCTCGTGACGCACCTGGCTGAAGGCCGCCAACGCCGCGCCGCCGACGCGCTGGGTCGGCGAATCCGGTGTCACCAGGTGCGGGTGCTCGGCTTCCAGCGCCTTGAGCTCATTGAACAGGCGGTCGTATTCGGCATCGGGCACACTGGGTTCGTCGAGCACGTAGTAGCGGTAGTTGTGCTGGTCGAGTTCGGCGCGCAGTTCGTGGATTCGGGATTCGGCGTTCATTTCTGGTCTTCTCTTGCAAAGCAAAAGAGCAGCCCCTGGCTGCTCTTTCGTTTCAATCATCGCGGCGCGGACCGAGGCAGGGTCCGCCCGCTCGGGTGTATCAGCGTTTCTGCGTCAGGGCGCGGCGCTCGAACTCGACGATGCGCTGGCGGTAGTGCTCGATGGTCTGGGCGGTCAGCACGCTGCGCTGGTCATCCTTGAGCTCGCCATTGAGCTCGTGGGCCAACTTGCGGGCGGCGGCGACCATCACGTCGAAGGCCTGCTTGGGGTGACGCGGGCCTGGCAGGCCGAGGAAGAAGCTCACCGCACGGGTGCTGAAATGGTCGATGTCGTCCAGATCGAACACGCCGGGCTTGACCGCATTGGCCATGGAGAACAGCACTTCGCCGTGGCCGGCCATGCTCTCGTGGCGATGGAAGATGTCCATCTCGCCGAAGCGCAGGCCGCTTTCCAGGATGTTCTGCAACAGCGCCGGGCCCTTGAAACCGCCTTCGTCGCGGGAGATGACGCTGATCACCAGCACTTCTTCGGCCGGCGGCAGCTCCTTGGCCGGCGTGGACGCGGCAGTAAAACCACTGTTGCGGGTGTTGTCGGCGGCGAAGTCGTCGTCGCCAGTATCGAACAGGTCCGGTTCACGCGGCTCGGCGGCCAGCTTCAGGTCGCCCTGTTGCTGCTCGCTGTTGTTGCGCTTGCCGCGCTTGGCCTTGGCCGGTTTGGCTTCACGCTCGCGTTCGCGCTCCCGCACCGGGGCGCTGACCGATGGCAGGTCGCTCTCATCCAGCTCGGGCTCTTTATGGGTTTCCAGCACACGCGAAGGGCCGAGCACCTCGGCGCCGCCGCTGTCGTCGTCCGGGGCGTTGGCGTAGCTACGGTCCAGACGGAACTTCAACTTGCCCTTGCCGCCGCGCATGCGGCGCCAGCCGTCGAAAAGAATACCGGCGATGACAATGATGCCGATGACGATCAGCCACTCGCGCAGACCGATTTCCATGTAATCCCGTGCCTCTATAAAAAATATGCTTGAAAACAAAGGCTTCAAAGGCCTTTAACACGTGGCGCCAACTCTATGTTCTGACAGGCGTTTTACCCACGCAAAAAACAAGTGACATTAAGCTAGCACGACCAAAGGCAACTTTACACCGTCTGTCGCGTCTGCTGAGGCTTTTGCCTACATGTTCACACCCTTTCTTTACCCCTTACGCATCGACCATGGCCATAGCCTCTTCCACATCAACTGCTACAAGACGTGAACAACCCGGCTCGTGCATGGTCACCCCCATCAGCTGGTCGGCCATTTCCATGGCGATCTTGTTGTGGGTGATGTAGATGAATTGCACGGTCTCGCTCATTTCCTTGACCAGGCGCGCATAGCGCCCGACGTTGGCATCGTCCAAAGGCGCGTCGACCTCGTCGAGCATGCAGAACGGCGCCGGGTTCAGCTTGAAGATGGCGAACACCAGGGCCAGGGCCGTCAGTGCCTTCTCGCCGCCGGACAGCAGATGGATGGTGCTGTTCTTCTTGCCCGGCGGGCGCGCCATGATCGTCACCCCTGTATCGAGTAGATCTTCGCCCGTCAGTTCCAGATAAGCGCTGCCGCCACCGAAAACTTTTGGGAAAAGTGCCTGTAATCCGGCATTTATCTGATCAAAGGTATCTTTGAAGCGATTGCGGGTTTCCTTGTCGATCTTGCGGATGACGTTTTCCAGGGTCTCCAGTGCCTCGACCAGGTCGGCGTCCTGGGCATCCAGGTAGCGCTTGCGCTCGGACTGCTGCTCGTACTCTTCGATGGCCGCCAGGTTGATCGCGCCCAGGCGCTGGATACGCGCCTCGACCTGCTCCAGGGCCTGTTCGGTCCCCTGCTCGCTGGCCTCGGCCTCGAGCGTGGCGAGCACGCCCTGCAGATCGTAGCCGTCGGCGAGCAGTTGCTCCTGCAAGGTCTTGCGCCGCACGTCCAGCCCCTGGGACTCCAGGCGCTGCTGCTCCAGCTGGCCGCGCAGCAACTGGGCCTGCTGCTCGGCCTGGGTGCGGCGGCGCTCAGCATCGCGCAGTTCGCGGTCCGCCTCGTCCATGTGCAGCCGCGCCTGGCGCATTTCTTCGTCGACACTCATGCGGCGCTCGAGCAGTTCCTCGAGTTTCAGGCGCAACTCTTCGAGCGGCGCCTCGCCCTCCTCGAGATTCAGGTTCAGTTGCTCCTGACGCTCGTTCAGGCGCGCGGCCTGCTGCTCCAGGCGCTCGAGCGCCTGGCGGGTCGAGTCGTGCTGGGCGCGCAACGAGCCCAGGCGCACGGCCAGTTGATGGGCATGATCCTTGTGCTGGCGGGCCTCCTGGCGGACCCGGTCGAGGCCTTCGCGCAGGGTGTCGCGGCGCGCCATCAGTTGCTCGCGCTGCTCGGTGTCCTGGGCCATCAGGTCGAGGGATTCCTGCAACAGCAGGCGTGCCTCGCCCAACTGCTCGTGCTCCAGGGCGCGCTGTTCCTGGAGCTCGGCCAACTCTTCGTGCAAGCGTCGGCGGCGCAGTTCGAGTTGTTCGGCGCGGGCCCGGCCAGCGGACAGGCGCGCCTTGAGTTCACCGTGCTGGCGGCTCTCGTCCTGGCTACGACGGCGCAATTGCTCGCGCTGCTCCTCCAGGTCGAGCTGTTGTTCACGCAGACGCTGCAGTTGCTCGTCAAGCTGTTCGAGCGACGCCTCCTGCTCCAGTTGCTCCTGGGCCAGGCGTTCAATTTCCTGGCCCCTGGCCAGCACGCCGCCCTGGGATTCACCACCGCGGCTGACCCGCAGGAAATGCCGCCCGACCCAGTATCCGTCGCGGCTGACCAGGCTCTGCCCAGCAGCCAGCGACGCTCGCTGCGCCAACGCCTGCTCCAGCGTTTCAACCGGCCTGACCTGCCCCAACCAGGCCGACAGATCGGCCCGCCCCTCGACCTTGTCGAGCAGGCTGCCGGGAACACGCGGGCCCTCGCCCCCGGCCAGCAGCAGGCGCAAATCGCCCTGCTCCAGCGCGGCAAAGTCCAGGCCGGCGAAGTCGTCCAGCAGCACTGCCTGCAGGTCGGCGCCAAGCACGGTTTCCACCGCCAGCTCCCAGCCGGGCTCGACCCGCAGCCCCTCGGCCAGGCGCGGGCGCTGCTCCAGACCCTGGGCGCGCAGCCAGTCGGAGGCACCCACACCGGGCTCCAGCGCAGCCTGCTGCAAGGCCTCCAGCGAGGCCAGGCGCCCGCCCAGGCGCTGCAGATCACCCTGCTGTTGCTGTTGCGCCTGGCTGGTCTGCTGCAATTGTTCGCGCAACCCTTCCAGGCGCTCGACCACCTGCTGCTCTTGCAGGTGCAGCTCTTCGAGCAGCAACTCGCTGCTGGCCACTTGCTCGCCCAGATCGGACGTCTCGGTGTCCTGGGTATCACCACCTAGCTGCTCGCCCTCCTCGCCCAGCTTGCGCTGGCGCTCGGCCAGGCGCTCCAGGCTGGATTCGAGCTGCGCCAGGCGCGCCTGCTGCACCTCGGCCTGACGGCGCGGCTCGGCGGAGCGGGTGTTGAAGCCGTCCCACTGCTCCTGCCAGCCATGCATGCCAAGCTCAGCTTCCTCCAGGGTCGCGGCGGCTTCCTCGGCCGCGGCCAGGGTCAGCTCCTGCTCCGGTTCGAGCATCGCCAATTCTTCGCCGAGGGTCGCCAGCAAGGTGCGGTCGTGCCCCAGGTGCGATTCGGTTTCCAGGCAGCTGCGTTCGGCTTCCTTGAGGTCGTCCTGCAACTGGCGCAGACGCTGCTGGCCATGCTGGATGCTCTGCTCGACGCGAGCGATATCGCCGGCCACCGAATAGAAGCGGCCCTGCACCTGGTTGAAGCGTTCGGACAACTCATGGTGACCGTCGCGCAGTCGCTCGATGCTGGCGTCGGCGTTGCGCTGTTCGGCCACCAGCGCCTCGAAGGCGACCTCCTGGTCGCCGATCACCGTCTCGCGCTGGCGCACCCGATCATCCAGGTCGCGCCAGCGCAGGGCTGCCAGGCGTGCCTTGAGCTGCCGCTCCTCGGCCTTGTACTCGCGGTATTTCTCGGCAGCCTGGGCCTGGCGGTGCAGGCGCTCGATCTGGCGTTCCAGCTCTTCGCGCAGGTCGGTCAGGCGCGCGAGGTTTTCCTGGGTGCGGCGGATGCGGCTCTCGGTCTCGCGGCGACGCTCCTTGTACTTGGAGATGCCCGCCGCTTCCTCAATGAAGTTGCGCAGCTCCTCGGGCTTGGCCTCGATCAGCTTGCTGATCATGCCCTGCTCGATGATCGAATAGCTGCGCGGCCCCAGGCCGGTGCCGAGGAAGATATCGGTGATATCGCGGCGCCGGCACTTGGTGCCGTTCAGGTAATAGGTGTTCTGCCCGTCGCGGGTGACCTTGCGGCGGATCGAGATCTCGGCGTAGGCGGCGTACTCGCCCACCAGGCTGTTGTCGCTGTTGTCGAACACCAGCTCGATGCTGGCCTGGCTGACCGGCTTGCGGCTGGTGGAGCCGTTGAAGATGACATCGGTCATCGACTCGCCACGCAGGTTCTTCGCCGAACTCTCGCCCATCACCCAGCGCACCGCGTCGATGATGTTGGATTTACCGCAGCCGTTGGGGCCGACCACGGCGGCCATGTTGCTGGGGAAGTTGACCGTGGTCGGGTCGACGAACGACTTGAACCCGGCCAGGCGGATGCACTTCAGGCGCACCGGTCAGACTCGCGCCAGCGCCGCCAGCACCAGTTCGCAACTGCGCTGGCAATAGGCGGTGAGCACCTCGCGGATGCGCGGCAGGTCGCGGGCGACCACGGCTTCGAGCAGGCGGGCGAACAGCTCCAGGTAATCGACCATGTTGGCCTGGCGCTGGTCCAGGGCCAGGTAGTAGGCGCGGCTCATGGCCGGCTGCAGGTTCTCGACGGTTTCCTGCAGGTACGGGTTGTTGGCGAACGGATAGGCGGCGCGCATCACCGCGAAGCTGTCGCCGACGAAGGCCTTGATGTCCTTGCCGGCATGGGCCTGCTTGAGGCGCTGCTGAATGTCCAGGAACGGGCGCAGGTCGCCCTCGGTGCGCCAATGCTGGGCGACGGCGTTGCCCAGCAGGATGTAGAACTCGCCCATCAGGGCGCACAGGCTGCGCACGCTGTTCTCGTCGAGTTCGGTCACATGGGCGCCACGGCGCGGCAGGATGGCCACCAGGTGCCGGCGCTCGAGGATGAGCAGCGCCTCGCGCACCGAACCGCGGCTGACGTTGAGGGCCTGGGTGACCTTCTGCTCCTGGATGCGCTCGCCGGGTGCGAGTTCGCCGCGGATGATCCGCTCGGCCAGGTAGTGGGCAATTTGCTCGGAGAGGCTGTCCGGCGCCTTGAACGTCATGGTTTTCCTTCGCAATCTGGGTAGCTGTGCACAAGGGCGCGATTGTAGCGCACTTGCCAGGCGCTCGCGCAGCGGGACTGCGTGCTTTCTGCGACTGGCGGGTCAACTTTCCTACACGGCGCGAACTATGCTTTGGAAAAGGCTCGATGAGGCGGTCCGGAAGGCCTTCGTGCAAATTCTTGACCTTTGAGTCAGAAAATTATTGACCCAGAGGTCAGCCCTTGCTTAGAGTCCGCCGGAACAACAATAAAACCATTGCGAGGCCCTCCCCCGTGATCCAGTTTCTCGTCAACCAGGAGCTGCGCAGCGAGCACGCCCTGGACCCGAACATGACGGTGCTGCAGTACCTGCGCGAGCACCTGGGCAAACCCGGCACCAAGGAAGGCTGCGCCAGTGGCGACTGCGGTGCCTGCACCGTGGCTGTCGGCGAACTTGTGCAGGACGACAAGGGCGGCGACAACATCCGCTACCGCAGCCTCAACTCGTGCCTGACGTTTGTCTCTTCCCTGCATGGCAAGCAACTGATCAGCGTCGAGGGTCTCAAGCACCAGGGCGAACTGCACAGCGTGCAAAAGGCCATGGCCGACTGCCACGGTTCGCAATGCGGTTTCTGCACGCCCGGTTTCGTCATGTCGCTGTTCGCCCTGCAGAAGAACAGCCAAGGCCACGACCTGCACCAGGCCCAGGAGGCCCTGGCCGGCAACCTGTGCCGCTGCACCGGCTACCGGCCGATCCTCGAGGCCGCCGAGCAGAGCTGCGCACGCCCCTGCCGCGACCAGTTCGACGCCCAGCAGGCGCAGACCATCGCCCGCCTCAAGGCCATCGCCCCGCAACAGACCGGCGAGCTCAACAGCGGCGACAAGCGCTGCCTGGTGCCGCTGACCGTGGCCGACCTGGCCGACCTGTACAGCTCGCACCCCGAGGCGCGCCTGCTGGCCGGCGGTACCGACCTGGCGCTGGAAGTCACCCAGTTCCACCGCACCCTGCCGGTGATGATCTATGTCGGCCACGTCGCCGAGCTCAAGCGCATCGACAAGACCGCCAGCCACCTGGAAATCGGCGCCGCGACCCCGCTGACCGACTGCTACACCGCGCTCAACGAGGAATACCCCGACTTCGGCGACCTGCTGCACCGCTTCGCCTCGCTGCAGATCCGCAACCAGGGCACCTTGGGCGGCAATATCGGCAACGCCTCGCCGATCGGTGACTCGCCACCTCTGTTGATCGCCCTCGACGCGCAGATCGTCCTGCGCCAGGGCGAGCGCCAGCGCACCCTGGCGCTGGAAGACTACTTCATCGACTACCGCATCACTGCACGCCAGGACAGCGAGTTCATCGAGAAGATCATCGTGCCGCGCGCCAGCAACGACTGGGCCTTCCGCGCCTACAAGGTGTCCAAGCGCCTGGACGATGATATTTCCGCGGTGTGCGCGGCGTTCAACCTGAGCATCGAGAACGGTGTGGTCAGCGGCGTGCGCATCGCCTTTGGCGGCATGGCGGCAATCCCGAAACGCGCCCGCGCCTGCGAAGCCGCGCTGCGCGGCAAGCCCTGGAACCAGGCCAGCGTCGAACGCGCCTGCCAGGCCCTGGCCGAGGACTTCACCCCGCTCAGCGACTTCCGCGCCAGCCGCGAGTACCGCCTGCTGACCGCGCAGAACCTGCTGCGCAAGTACTTCATCGAACTGCAAACGCCGCATATCGAAACCCGGGTGACCGCTTATGTCTAACCATCACGCCGTCAAGAGCCAGGCCGAGATGGCCGCATTGTTCAGCCAGGACCTGACCACCGGGGTCGGCCGCAGCCTCAAGCACGACAGCGCCGACAAGCACGTGGCCGGCGAGGCGGTGTACATCGACGACCGCCTGGAATTCCCCAACCAGCTGCACGTCTATGCACGCACCGCCGACCGCGCCCATGCGCGCATCCTGCGCATCGACACCACGCCCTGCTACCAGTTCGAAGGCGTGCGCATCGCCATCACCCATGAGGACATCCCGGGGCTCAAGGATATCGGCCCAGTGGTGGCTGGCGACCCGTTGCTGGCCATCGACAAGGTCGAGTTCTTCGGCCAGCCGGTGCTCGCCGTGGCCGCCTGCGATCTCGAGACTGCAAGACGCGCCGCCATGGCGGCAATCGTCGAGTACGAAGACCTGGAGCCGGTGCTCGATGTGGTCGAAGCCCTGCGCAAGAAGCATTTCGTGCTCGACAGCCACACCCACCAGCGCGGCGACTCGGCTGCTGCATTGGCCAGTGCCCCGCACCGCATCCAGGGCACCCTGCACATCGGCGGCCAGGAACACTTCTACCTGGAGACCCAGATCAGCTCGGTGATGCCCGGCGAAGATGGCGGCATGATCGTCTACTGCTCGACGCAGAACCCCACCGAGGTGCAGAAGCTGGTGGCCGAGGTGCTCGACGTGCCGATGCACAAGATCGTCGTCGACATGCGCCGCATGGGTGGCGGTTTCGGCGGCAAGGAAACCCAGGCCGCCAGCCCCGCGTGCCTGTGCGCGGTGATCGCCCGCCTGACCGGCCAGCCGACCAAGATGCGCCTGCCGCGGGTCGAAGACATGACCATGACCGGCAAGCGTCACCCGTTCTACGTGGAATACGACGTCGGCTTCGACGACAGCGGCCGCCTGCACGGGATCAATTTCGACCTGGCCGGTAACTGCGGCTACTCGCCGGACCTGTCCGGCTCGATCGTCGACCGCGCCATGTTCCACTCCGACAACGCCTACTACCTGGGCGATGCCACGGTGCACGGCCACCGCTGCAAGACCAACACTGCGTCCAACACCGCCTACCGCGGCTTCGGCGGCCCGCAAGGGATGGTCGCCATCGAGCAGGTGATGGACCATATCGCCCGTCACCTGGCCCTCGACCCGCTGGCGGTGCGCAAGGCCAACTACTACGGCAAGACCGAACGCAACGTCACCCACTACTACCAGACCGTCGAGCACAACATGCTCGAGGAGATGACCGCAGAGCTCGAGGCCAGCAGCGACTACCATGAGCGCCGCGAGTCGATCCGCCGCTTCAACGCCAACAGCCCGGTGCTGAAGAAGGGCCTGGCGCTGACCCCGGTGAAGTTCGGCATCTCGTTCACCGCCACCTTCCTCAACCAGGCAGGTGCCTTGATCCACATCTATACCGACGGCAGCATCCACCTCAACCACGGTGGCACCGAGATGGGCCAGGGCCTGAACACCAAGGTCGCGCAGGTGGTGGCGCAGGTGTTCCAGGTCGACTTCAACCGTATTCAGATCACCGCCACCAATACCGACAAGGTGCCCAACACCTCGCCCACCGCCGCCTCCAGCGGCGCCGACCTGAACGGCAAGGCAGCGCAGAACGCCGCCGAGATCCTCAAGAAGCGCCTGACCGAGTTCGCCGCCCGGCACTACAACGTCACCGAGGAAGACGTCGAGTTCCGCAACGGCCATGTGCGCGTGCGCGAGCAGATCGTCAGCTTCGAGCAGTTGGTGCAGCAGGCTTACTTCGCCCAGGTATCGCTGTCGACCACCGGTTTCTACCGTACGCCGAAGATTTTCTACGACCGCAACCAGGCCCGTGGCCGCCCGTTCTACTACTTCGCCTTCGGCGCCGCCTGCGTGGAGGTGATAGTCGATACCCTCACCGGCGAGTACAAGATGCTGCGCGCCGACATCCTGCATGACGTGGGCGACTCGCTGAACCCGGCCATCGACATCGGCCAGGTGGAGGGTGGCTTCGTCCAGGGCATGGGCTGGCTGACCACCGAGGAGCTGGTGTGGAACGCCAAGGGCAAGCTGATGACCAACGGCCCGGCCAGCTACAAGATCCCGGCAGTGGCCGACATGCCGATCGACATGCGCGTCAAGTTGGTGGAGAACCGCAAGAACCCCGAGGACACCGTGTTCCATTCCAAGGCCGTGGGCGAGCCGCCATTCATGCTCGGCATTGCCGCCTGGTGCGCGATCAAGGACGCGGTGGCGAGCATCGCCGACTACCGCGTACAACCGAACATCGACGCGCCATCGACGCCGGAGCGGGTGTTGTGGGGTTGCGAGCAGATGCGCAAGGCGGTAACGGCGGCGCAACCTGCCGAACAGCAACTGGAACCTGTGACGCACTGACGCCACGCTCCCTGTAGGTGCGACCTTGCGTTGCGCCTACAGGGGACCGAGGAGGACTGAAGACATGCACCAATGGATCAACGCCCTCGCCGACCACCAAGCCCGTGGCGAACCCTGCGTGTTGGTGACCATCATCGAGGAGCGCGGCTCCACTCCGCGCAACGCCGGCTCGAAAATGGTGGTCAGCGCCAGCGCGCTGTACGACACCATCGGCGGCGGTCACCTGGAGTTCAAGGCCCTGCACATCGCCCGGCAGATGCTCGCGGAACACCGCAGCACCCCGCATCTGGAGCGCTTCAGCCTCGGCGCCAGCCTCGGCCAGTGCTGCGGCGGCGCCACCGTGCTGCTGTTCGAGCCGATGAGTGGCGTGCAGGCCGAGATCGCCGTGTTCGGCGCGGGCCATGTCGGCCGCGCTCTGGTACCCTTGCTCGCCGCGCTGCCCTGCCGGGTGCGCTGGATCGATTCGCGCGAGCAGGAGTTCCCCGCGCTCATCCCCGACGGGGTGAGCAAGATCGTCAGCGAAGAGCCGGTCGACGAAGTCGCCGACCTGCCCGCCGGCAGCTACTGCATCGTCATGACCCATAACCACCAGCTGGACCTGGAGCTGACCGCCGCGATCCTCAAGCGCAACGACTTCACCTGGTTCGGCCTGATCGGTTCGAAGACCAAGCGTGTCAAGTTCGAGCACCGCCTGCGCGAGCGCGGCTTCGAAGACGCGCTGATGGCGCGCATGCGCTGCCCGATGGGCCTGGCCGAGGTCAAGGGCAAGCTGCCGATCGAGATCGCCGTGTCCATCGCCGCCGAAATCATTGCCACCTACAACGCCTGCTTCGGCCAGCACGACGCTGCCGCCAATTCAGGCCCCATCGCCCAGTTGCTGCCGTCCTCGCGACGCAGCCAGACCCTTTGACGAGAGCCCCATGAGCGCAACCCGCAAAGCCTACCGAGCCGCCATCCTGCACAGCATCGCCGACCCCGCCGAGGTCGGCCTGGAGGCGTCCTGCGAATACTATGAAGACGGCCTGCTGGTAGTCGATGACGGCCGCATCAGTGCCCTGGGTCATGCCAGCGAGCTGCTGCCGACCCTCGACGCCGACATCCCGGTGCAACACTACCAGGACGCCCTGATCACCCCGGGCTTCATCGACACCCATATCCACTTCCCGCAGACCGGCATGATCGGTTCCTACGGCGAGCAGCTGCTGGACTGGCTGAACACCTACACCTTCCCCTGCGAAAAGCAGTTCGCCGACAAGGCCCATGCCGACCAGGTGGCGAAGATCTTCCTCACCGAACTGCTGCGCAACGGCACCACCACCGCGCTGGTGTTCGGCAGCGTGCACCCCGAGTCGGTCAACGCCCTGTTCGAGGAGGCCGAGCGCCTGGACCTGCGCATGATCGCCGGCAAGGTGATGATGGACCGCAACGCCCCGGATTACCTGACCGATACCGCCGAGTCCAGCTACCGCGACAGCAAGATGCTGATCGAGCGCTGGCACGGCAAGGGCCGCCTGCACTACGCGGTCACCCCGCGCTTCGCGCCGACCAGCACGCCGGAACAGTTGAGCGTGGCCGGCCAGTTGCTCAAGGAGCACCCGGGCGTGTACATGCACACCCACCTGTCGGAAAACCTCAAGGAAATCGACTGGGTCAAGGAACTGTTCCCCGAGCAGAAAGGCTACCTGGACGTCTATGACCACTTCGAGCTGCTCGGCGAGCGCTCGGTGTTCGCCCACGGCGTGCACCTGTGCGACGACGAGTGCCAGCGCCTGGCCGAAACCGGTTCGGCCATCGCCTTCTGCCCGACCTCCAACCTGTTCCTCGGCAGCGGCCTGTTCAACCTGCCCCAGGCCGAGCGCTTCAAGGTCAACGTCGGCCTGGGCACCGATGTCGGCGCCGGCACCAGTTTCTCGCTGCTCAACACCCTGAACGAGGCGTACAAGGTGATGCAGCTGCAAGGCGCGCGCCTGCACCCGTACAAGTCGCTGTACCTGGCCACCCTCGGCGGTGCCCGCGCCCTGCGCCTGGACGACCGCATCGGCAGCCTGCGCCCGGGCAACGACGCCGACTTCGTGGTGCTCGACTACAAGGCCACCCCGTTGCTGGACTACCGCCTGCAGCAGTCCAGGAGCATCGAGGAGACCTTGTTCGTGCTCACCACCCTGGGCGACGACCGCACCGTGCGCGAGACCTACGCCGCCGGGCGTTGCGTGCACCAGCGCTAAGGCTGTTTCGCCAGGCCTCGATAAAGCGCACCGCCGATCGCCGCGCCGATCAGCGGTGCCAGCCAGAACAGCCAGAGTTGCTGCAGCGCCCAGCCACCGACGAACAGCGCAGGCCCGGTGCTGCGCGCCGGGTTCACCGAGGTGTTGGTGACCGGGATCGAGATCAGGTGGATCAAGGTCAGCGCCAGGCCAATGGCGATCGGCGCGAACCCGGCCGGTGCCCGGGCGTCCGTGGCGCCCATGATGATCATCAGGAACATCGCGGTCATCACCACTTCGCTGACGAAGCCTGCGGCCAGGGTGTAGCCGCCGGGCGAGTGTTCGCCATAACCATTCGACGCCATGCCGTTACCCACCTCGAAACCGGCCTTGCCAGTGGCGATGAAGTAGATCACCGCCGCGGCGAGGATCGCGCCGACCACCTGGGCAATCACGTAGGGCAGCAACTCTTTTGCCGGGAATCGTCCCCCCACCACCAGCCCGAACGACACGGCGGGATTGAGGTGGCAACCGGAGATATGGCCGATGGCGAATGCCATGGTCAGGACGGTAAGGCCGAAAGCGAAGGCGACACCCAGGACACCGATGCCGACAGGCGAGCTGGCGGCCAGCACCGCACTGCCGCAACCACCCAGGACCAACCAGAAGGTGCCGACCAGCTCGGCACCCATGCGCACACCCAGGGATGAACTCATGGACCATTCCTCAAGTAATTGGACGCAACGACTGCGCAAGCCCAACTGCTTGATGAAGGTTTGCTGAGGAAAATCTAGCAGAGCTTTGGCCAGTAGCCAGTAACGACAAAGGGCCGCAAAGCGGCCCTTTCATACAAGCAAACGATCAACCCTTGGCGGTAGCCTTGGGCTTTTTCAGCAGGTGGGAGAACACCGCGTGCAGGTCGTCCGAGGCGCTCTCCTCGTCGAGGTTGAGCTTGCTGTCGATATGGTCCATGTGATGCATCATCAGGCTTACCGCCTGCTCGGCATCACGGGCCTCGATTGCGTCGATCAGCTGCATGTGCTCATCGTACGAGCAGTGCGAACGGTTGCCGCTTTCGTACTGGGCGATGATCAGCGAAGTCTGCGACACCAGGCTGCGCTGGAAGCTCACCAGTGGCGCATTGCCGGCGGCTTCGGCCAGCTTGAGGTGGAACTCGCCGGACAGGCGGATACCGGCGCCACGGTCACCACGGGAGAAGCTGTCACGCTCCTCGCGGACCATCTGGCGCAGTTCGTTGAGCTGTTCGAGGGTGGCGTGCTGCACGGCCAGCTCGGTGATGGCGCGCTCGACCATGCGCCGCGAGAAGAACACCTGCCGCGCCTCCTCGACCGTGGGGCTGGCCACCACCGCACCACGGTTGGGCCGCAACAGCACCACGCTTTCATGGGCCAGGCGCGACAGGGCGCGGCGGATGATGGTGCGGCTGACGCCGAAGATCTCGCCCAGTGCTTCCTCGCTCAACTTGGTGCCCGGTGCCAGACGCTGCTCGAGGATCGCCTCGAAGATATGCGCGTAGACGATGTCGTCCTGGGTACCGCTGCGGCCGGCCTTGCCAGTGCGCACAGGTTTTTTCAGAGGTTGCAGCTGTTCGTTCATGGGCTCTCGAGCACAAAGGATCTGCCAGTCGGACCGTGACTGTAATACCGGTCAGCGGGGGGATGGCAAGTCCTGGAAGAAGAAAAGGGGCCAAGGTATGGCGCCATTGTACACAGGCTGACCCGTTTCTGCAGGTGGCCTTTTACCTATATAGCCGTTGTACGGCAGTTTGTGAGCACAAAAGATAAAACATTATTTGCATTCTTTGTACACAAACGCATAATCCTGCGAGCAACTTCCTGACCCAAAAGTCAACAAAATGGTCGGACGTCTGCCACACCCCCTCGCGAAGCCCCCCAGTGCATGGCTCAGGACCAGGCTTCGAACAACAAGAAAGACTTGAGGAGTACTCGCTGTGGAAAGCCGCAAATCCGAAGCACCTACGCTGGATCTCGCCCCACCGCTCGAAACGGGCTGGCTGGAGCGGATTTTCAAACTCAAGCAGCATGGCAGCACTGTCCGCACCGAGCTGATCGCCGGGGTGACCACCTTCATCACCATGGCCTACATCATCTTCGTCAACCCCAACATCATGGCCGACGCCGGCATCGACCACGGCGCGGCGTTCGTCGCCACCTGCATCGCCGCCGCCCTCGGCTGCCTGCTGATGGGCCTGTACGCCAACTGGCCGGTCGGCCTGGCACCGGGCATGGGGCTCAATGCCTTCTTCACCTACACCGTGGTCGGCACCATGGGCTACAACTGGGAAACGGCGCTGGGGGCGGTGTTCGTCTCGGGCGTGCTGTTCATGTTCCTGACCGTTTCGCGCGTGCGTGAGTGGCTGCTCAACAGCATCCCGCTGAGCCTGCGCCATGCCATGGGGGCCGGCGTCGGCTTGTTCCTCGGGCTGATCGGCTTGAAGACCGCCGGCATCATCGTCGACAGCCCGGCAACCCTGGTCAAGCTGGGCTCGCTGCATGAGCCCGGCCCGCTGCTGGCGGCCGTGTGCTTCCTGCTGATCGCGATCCTCAGCTACAAGCGCGTGTTCGGCGCGATCCTGATCAGCATCATCGGCGTCACCCTGGCCGGCTGGGGCCTGGGCCTGGTCAAGTTCGGCGGGGTGGTGTCGATGCCGCCGAGCCTGGCACCGACCTGGATGGCCATGGACGTGGTCGGCGTGTTCAACGTCAGCATGATCAGCGTGGTGCTGGCGTTCCTGTTCGTGCACATGTTCGACACCGCTGGCACGCTGATGGGCGTGGCCCAGCGGGCCAACCTGGTGGCACCGGACGGGCGCATCGAGAACCTGTCGCGAGCGCTGAAGGCCGACAGCACCTCCAGCGTGTTCGGCGCGGTGGTCGGCGTGCCGCCGGTGACCAGCTACGTGGAAAGTGCCGCAGGTGTCGCTGCAGGTGGACGTACCGGCCTGACCGCCGTGGTGGTGGGGATCCTGTTCATCGCCGCGATGTTCTTCGCCCCGCTGGCCGGGATGATTCCAGCCTATGCCACCGCCGGCGCGCTGATCTACGTGGCGATGCTGATGATGGGCAGCATGGCGCATATCGAGTGGGACGAAGCCACCGACAGCATTCCGGCGATCGTCACGGTGATCATGATGCCGCTGACCTTCTCGGTGGCTGATGGCATCGCCCTTGGCTTCATCAGCTACGTGGCGCTGAAGGCGGGTACCGGCAAGTTCAAGGAGATCTCGGCCAGCCTGTGGGTGCTGTGCGCGATCTTTATCGCTAAGTTTGTGTTTCTCTAATCTTCACAGCCTCAACAAAGGGCGCTTCGGCGCCCTTTGTTGGTGATTGGTTTGATTTCGTTTTTTTTGGTGCAAATATTCCCGTTAGAGGGAGCTTGATGAGTTCCGCCCCTGACGGAACCTCTTTAACCATTTTGATGACGTCATAGGCCGCCGGCAGAATCGCTATTACCCCATTCGGATCCGCTTTATAGCCTATACCCGGGACCAGACTGACATCGTCTTGCACCATCCCCACCAAGGTCACACCATCAATAGCCTGTTTTTCGTAATATTTAACTTTCTCGCGGGTTGTACCAAAATACGTTGCTTTACCTAGAGATTGTCGACCTTCGCGCGAATACCCAGGCTCCAGTCCGCGCAATAATGAGTGTACATTCCAACCATCTGTCGCATGAAACCCAACAGAATACTTAATAAAGGTAGGACTTTTAATAACGACCTGTACTCGCCCCAGCAGCCTATCCAAGACACCATGGCCGCTTGGGTCCTGGTTGTTCACTGGATCCCCCAGGCAGTAGGCATAAGAATTTAAACCACCTCGCGCAAACGGGCTCAAGCTGTCCGGACTTATGAAGCGCATAAAGACTGGATCATACGCTCTATAACCATTACCCAAATGGTAACACCCAGTGACCGAGTCCGGTCGTTCCCCATTGAATGCTAGAGTGCCCTGACTAGGCAGATGATAGCCATAGGGCGAATAAGCTTTTTTGGTGTCCATTCGGCCAGCTTTTCGAATTCAGCATAAAGCCCGAGTCTATCAAGCGCCCTCGTGGGCGAGTACTAGTAAAAATGTCAGTCCCGCAAGTGACTACACTCGAAATGTATAAAACAACAGACGAAAAAAACCGCCAGAGCGGGGCAAGGACCTACAACGATTCTTCTAGCGACCAACTAGCTTACACGATAGGTCTAATAGCTGTACGGCGAGGTCACCAGCGGCGCGTCAACCCGGTCATCGCCGTTGGCGCGGAGTCCACTACTGCGGGTGAAACGTGCCATTGCTTGTCGGCTCTTGTTCAATCTGCCCGAAAAACAGAAGCGCACGCCAAAAACCGTGCCAAACTGCCATTTTTATCAGGTGCAGCGAGCATCCAGGCTTGATAAAACACCTACGAGGCCGGAGGGAGTTAACATGCACACACAAAAAAAAAACCGCGTATACCTACACCCCTTTCGGGTATAGGAATACCTGCAACAGCCTACTGGGATTTACGGGTTGCCTTCAAGACCAAGTGTCAGACCTATACCCACTCGGAAATGGGCACAGAATGTACAATCCCATATTGATGCGATTCAACAGCTCTGATGCTCTCAGTCCTTTTGCGCAAGGCGGTATAAATAGCTATATGTACTGTTCTGGCGACCCCATAAATCGAACCGACCATTCGGGTCGATCTTTTTTCTTTGACATGTTCTTAGCCATGTTCAAGGGCGCCAACCGCGCCCCGGCAAGACTGCTGCGCAAAGGAATCAAAGGGGCACTCAAGAAGCAGGACCAAATCCAGGATTCCAGAACACGCAATAACTCACCAGATCCATCACTGCTGGACGACAAGCGGGAACGGAGACCAGAGCACCCCAGAAAAGACAATATTTACGACTATGATTCTTATCCTAGCATAACCATCCAGGTGCTAAGAAATGGCCTGCAAGAGCCAGCATTGACTCAGATCGACCAAGCGAAGAAGGCTTTTTTCGAAGTCAAACATCTTAAAGTCGCCAATGGGCCTTTAACTGAGCCCGTGTCCGATATACGCAGTACGTCAACCTAACAATCTGGCCACACAGCGCAAGCTCACCCCTCCCTGGTCGACGCCTCCTTTAGTACAGACGAAAAAAAGCCCGCCAGTGTGAGAGCGGGCCAAGGACCTACGAAGATTCTTCTAGCGACCAACTAGCTTCCACGATAGGTCGAATAGCTGTACGGCGAGATCAGCAGCGGCACGTGATAGTGCTCCTGCTGCTCGTCGATGCCGAAGCGCAGCACGACCACGTCGAGGAACGCGGTGTCCGGCAGCTTCACACCCTTGGCGCGGTAGTAGTCACCGGCGCTGAACTGCAATTGATAGACGCCGGTACGGTAATCGTCGCCCTGCAGCAGCGGCGCATCGACGCGGCCATCGCTGTTGGTCAGGGCGGTGTTCACCAGTTCCAGCTGCTGGCCTTCGACGCGGTACAGCTCGACCTTGATCGAGCTGCCCGGGCAGCCATGCGCGGCGTCCAGTACGTGTGTGGTCAAACGTCCCATTTGCTTGTCGCCTCTTGTCGTCTACGTGGGCAAAAAATACACGGCAACAGGCTGGCACCGTGCGGGAATGCAGCCATTAAGACAGTTTAGCGATAGATTGTACACAATTTTTTGTGCATCCCAGGTCAAGACTCCTCGAACACTCCATCAGTCGCAAAGACACGCCCGATGCCGACCCTCACGGCATTAGCTGACCAATCAGGCAGGTTTCTTGCAAGCCATTCTCAGGCGACAAATGGGAAGAAATGCGGAAAAACAGGCTTACAAAGTATTTAAGAAGTTGTATACAATCAGTCCATCCGGTGGTGCGACATCCCGACGCGGCCCGCCCACCACCCGCACATACGTACAAGAAGGAAGACTGCAGTGAGCGCTGACTACCCTCGCGACCTGATCGGTTACGGCAACAACCCACCTCATCCGCAATGGCCGGGGAATGCCCGCATTGCACTGTCCTTCGTGCTCAACTACGAAGAAGGTGGCGAGCGCAACATCCTGCATGGCGACAAAGAGTCCGAAGCGTTCCTCTCCGAGATGGTCGCCGCCCAGCCGCTGCAAGGCGCGCGCAACATGAGCATGGAGTCGCTCTACGAATACGGCAGCCGCGCTGGCGTATGGCGCCTGCTCAAGCTGTTCAAGGACAGCGGCGTGCCGCTGACCATCTTCGCCGTGGCCATGGCCGCCCAGCGCCACCCCAACGTGATCCGCGCCATGGTCGAGGCCGGCCACGAGATCTGCAGCCACGGCTACCGCTGGATCGACTACCAGTACATGGATGAAGCGCAAGAGCGCGAGCACATGCTCGAAGCCATCCGCATCCTCACCGAGCTTACCGGCGAACGCCCGCAAGGCTGGTACACCGGCCGCACCGGTCCGAACACCCGGCGCCTGGTTATGGAGGAAGGCGGCTTCCTCTACGACAGCGACACCTACGACGACGACCTGCCCTACTGGGAGCCGAACAACCCGACCGGCAAGCCGCACCTGGTGATCCCCTACACCCTCGACACCAACGACATGCGCTTCACCCAGGTGCAGGGCTTCAACTGCGGCGAGCAGTTCTTCCAGTACCTGAAGGACGCCTTCGACGTGCTCTACGAGGAAGGCGCCGAGGCACCGAAGATGCTCTCCATCGGCCTGCACTGCCGCCTGGTCGGCCGCCCGGCGCGCCTGGCCGCGCTCAAGCGCTTCGTCGACTACGCCAAGAGCCACGAGCAGGTCTGGTTCGCCCGTCGCGTGGACATCGCCCGCCACTGGCACGCCACCCACCCGTACAAGAAAGAGAACGCCTGATGACTGCCTTCAAGACCCTCAAGCCCTCCACCCTGGACCGCGCCGCCTTCGTCGCGGCCTTCGCCGACATCTACGAGCACTCGCCGTGGGTCGCCGAGAAAGCCTACGACCTGGGGCAACTGGCCGAGCTGGACGAGATCGAGGCGCTGCATCAACGCATGAGCGACATCCTGCTCAGCGCCAGCCATGCCGAGCAGCTGGCACTGATCAACGCTCACCCGGACCTGGCCGGCAAGGCCGCCATCCAGGGCGAGCTGACCGAGTCGAGCACCAACGAACAGGCCGGCGCTGGTATCCACCAGTGCACCGCTGAAGAGTTCGCCCGTTTCACCGAGCTCAACGACGCCTACAAGGCCAAGTTCCAGTTCCCGTTCATCATGGCGGTCAAGGGCAGCAACCGCCACCAGATCCTCGCCGCCTTCGAAAAGCGCATCCACAACGACACGGATGCCGAGTTCAAGGAAGCCCTGGCGCAGATCAACCTGATCGCCCTGTTCCGCCTGCTGCAGCTGTAAGGCACTGGCAGCGCCCTGGCCCGAGTGCGTGACGCGTCCGCACCCAGGGCCCCGGCCCGCCAGGCCACCAAAATCCAGAACAACGAATAGAAGAGATAACCGCATGCGCACCCTGATGATCGAGCCCCTGACCAAAGAAGCCTTCGCCCCCTTCGGTGACGTGATCGAAACCGACGGCAGCGACCACTTCATGATCAACAACGGCTCGACCATGCGCTTCCACAAGCTCGCCACGGTCGAGACCGCCGAGCCCGAAGACAAGGCGATCATCAGCATCTTCCGCGCCGACGCGCTGGAAATGCCGCTGACCGTGCGCATGCTGGAACGCCATCCGCTGGGCAGCCAGGCTTTCATCCCGCTGCTCGGCAACCCCTTTCTGATCGTGGTCGCGCCAGTTGGCGATGCACCTGTATCAGGCTTGGTCCGCGCCTTCCGCAGTAATGGCAGGCAGGGCATCAATTACCATCGCGGCGTTTGGCACCACCCGGTGCTGACGATCGAAAAGCGGGATGACTTCCTGGTGGTTGATCGCAGTGGTTCCGGCAACAACTGCGATGAGCATTACTTCCCCGAGGAACAGATGTTGATCCTCAATCCCCACCAATAAGAAAAGGTCGGTCACCCAGGTCCGCCTGAACCGTGACCGGCGAGAGGTACATACTGTGGAAGCACACCTTCACGAATGGCTGAACCTGAGCATTCGCTGGGTTCACATGATCACCGGCGTGGCCTGGATCGGTGCATCGTTCTACTTTGTCTGGCTGGAGAACCACCTGAACCGAAGCAACCCGCGCGATGGGTTGTCGGGTGACCTCTGGGCCATCCACGGTGGTGGTATCTACCACCTGGAAAAATACAAGCTGGCCCCGCCGAAGATGCCCGAGAACCTGCACTGGTTCAAATGGGAAGCCTACTTCACCTGGATGTCCGGGATCGCTCTGCTGTGCGTGGTGTTCTACTGGAACCCGACCCTGTACCTGCTGGCACCCGGCAGCACCCTCAGCGGTGCCGAAGGCGTGGCCATCGGTATTGGCTCGCTGATCGCCGGCTGGTTCATCTACGACTTTCTCTGCGACTCGCCCCTGGGCAAGAAGCCGGCGCTGCTCGGCGCCGTGCTGTTCGTGCTGATCATCGCGGCCTGCTGGGGCTTCAGCCTGGTGTTCAGCGGCCGCGGCGCGTACCTGCACACCGGCGCGATCATCGGCACCATCATGGTCGGTAACGTGTTCCGCATCATCATGCCGGCGCAGCGCCAGCTGGTGGCGGCCATCGAGAACAACCAGACCCCCGACCCGGTGCTGCCGGCCAAGGGCCTGCTGCGCTCGCGCCACAACAACTACTTCACCCTGCCGGTGCTGTTCATCATGATCAGCAACCACTTCCCGAGCACCTACGGCAGCCAGTACAACTGGCTGATCCTGGCCGGGATCGCGGTGGCCGCGGTATTGATCCGTCACTACTTCAACACCCGCCACGACAGCAACAAATACGCCTGGACCCTGCCTGTCGGCGCCCTGGCGATGATCTGCCTGGCGTACGTGACCGGCCCGAAACCACTGCCGAGCGCACCTGAGCAGGCCGCCGCCAAGGTCGAGTACCAACCGCTGCCGGCCACCGCCGTGGGCGGCAAGACCGCCGCCGAACTGCGCGCCGAGGAAGCCGCCAAACCTGCGGCCCCCGCCGAGACTCCGGCCCAGGCCACAGCCCAGGCTGGCGGTGAAACCTTCGACAAGATCCACACCGTCATCCAGGAACGCTGCACCGTGTGCCACTCGGCCAAGCCGACCAGCCCGCTGTTCAGCACCGCACCTGGCGGCGTGATGTTCGACACCCCGCAGCAGATCCAGGCCCAGGCCGCGCGCATTCAGGCGCAGGCCGTCGCCAGCCAGATCATGCCGCTGGGCAACATCACCCAGATGACCGTCGAGGAACGCAAGCTGGTCGGCGACTGGATCGCCAAAGGCGCGCAGGTCAACTGAGACACCCCACGACTGCGTGGGAGCGGGCTTGCCCCGCGATGAGGCCGGTACTCCCGGCCTCGCTTCCAAGCTCTACGTAACAAGCAAGCATCGAGCGTTCGGCTTCACGCGGAAACCCCAGCCTCCTTTACCGGAGCCTGCCACGTGAAGCCGCCCGCTTGGATCCGAGAATAAAAACAAAACTCGAGGTGCTGCATGTCCGAGTCACCCAAGGCGTACATCCCTGTTGCGCCGCCACGACAGCCCCTGCCCTTGTTCCAGCTGATCCTGGTGGGTCTGCAACACGTTCTGCTGATGTACGGCGGCGCCATCGCGGTGCCACTGATCATCGGCCAGGCGGCGGGCCTGTCCCGCGAAGAAGTCGCCTTCCTGATCAACGCCGACCTGCTGGTCGCCGGCGTTGCCACCATCATCCAATCCTTTGGTATCGGCCCGGTCGGCATTCGCATGCCGGTCATGATGGGCGCCAGCTTCGCCGCCGTCGGCAGCATGGTGGCCATGGCCGGCATGCCCGGTGTCGGCCTGCAGGGGATCTTCGGCGCGACCATCGCCGCCGGGTTCTTCGGCATGCTGATCGCGCCGTTCATGTCCAAGGTCGTGCGCTTCTTCCCGCCGCTGGTGACCGGCACGGTCATCACCTCCATCGGCCTGTCGCTGTTCCCGGTGGCGGTCAACTGGGCCGGCGGCGGCCATGACGCCGAAGCCTTCGGCGCGCCGATCTACCTGATGGTCGCCGGCCTGGTGCTGGCGGTGATCCTGCTGATCAACCGCTTCATGCGCGGGTTCTGGGTCAACGTGTCGGTACTGGTGGGCATGGGCCTGGGCTACGTGCTCGCCGGATCCATCGGCATGGTCGACCTGTCGGGCCTGAACGAGGCGCCGTGGCTGCAGGTGGTCACCCCCCTGCACTTCGGCATGCCGACCTTCAGCCTGGCGCCGATCCTGTCGATGTGCCTGGTGGTGGTGATCATCTTCGTCGAGTCCACGGGCATGTTCCTCGCCCTGGGCAAGGTGACCGACCGTGAAGTAACGCCGGGCATGCTGCGGCGCGGCCTGCTGTGCGATGCCGGCGCGTCGTTCATCGCCGGCTTCTTCAACACCTTCACCCACTCCTCGTTCGCCCAGAACATCGGCCTGGTGCAGATGACCGGGGTACGCTGCCGCTACGTCACGGTAATGGCCGGCGCGCTGCTGATCCTGCTCAGCCTGCTGCCCAAGGCGGCGTTCCTGATTGCTTCGATCCCGCCCGCGGTACTGGGCGGCGCGTCCATCGCCATGTTCGGCATGGTCACCGCCACCGGGATCAAGATCCTCCAGGAAGCGGACATCTCCGACCGACGCAACCAGTTGCTGGTCGCGGTCAGCGTCGGCTTTGGCCTGATCCCGGTGGTGCGGCCGGAGTTCTTCGCGCAGATGCCGCAGTGGATGGAACCCATCACCCACAGTGGCATTGCCATGGCCACCCTCAGCGCCCTGGTGCTGAACCTGCTGTTCAACATCCTCGGCGGCGCCGACCGCGCCGCGCACAACGATGCCTGTCACCAGCATTGAGTGACCAGGGGCGGCGCCGTCCTGGCCGCCCCGCTTCAACCCTGTGGTAACGCAGTACCGTCGGCCCGCCGGAATGGGCCGTCCGGGGCGCCTGCGCGCCGAAAAAGCCCTTACAAAAACAATAAGTCCGGGAATCACAACATGAAGCGCATCACCACCTCCGTCCTGCTGGGCAGCAGCCTGCTGGCCACCCTCCCCGCCCATGCCGGCGAATGGCTGCAGTGGCACGGCGAAAGCCTGTCTTACCTCTACGGCAAGGACTTCAAGGTCAACCCCGATATCCAGCAGACCATCACCTTCGAGCACGCCAACAAGTGGAAGTACGGCGACACCTTCCTGTTCGTCGACAAGATCTTCTACAACGGCAAGGCCGACCCCGGCAAAGGCGTGACCACCTACTACGGTGAGTTCAGCCCGCGCCTGTCGTTCGGCAAGATCTTCGAGCGCAACCTGGCCTTCGGCCCGGTCAAGGACGTGCTGCTGGCCATGACCTACGAACGTGGCGAGGGCGACAACGAGGCCTACCTGATCGGCCCCGGCTTCGACCTGAACGTGCCCGGCTTCAACTACTTCACCCTGAACTTCTACCTGCGCAACACCGAAGGCAGCCGCCCCGGCGACAACGTCTGGCAGATCACCCCGGCCTGGTCCTACACCATCCCCGTGGGCAAGTCCGACATCCTGATCGACGGCTACATCGACTGGGTGGTCGACAACGACCAGACCCGTCGCGGCACCTACCACGCCAACCTGCAGTTCAACCCACAGGTCAAATACGACCTGGGCAAGGCCCTGAACCTGGGCGCCAAGCAGCTCTACGTCGGCTTCGAATACAGCTACTGGAAGGACAAGTACGGCATCGACAGCCACGGCAACGTGGACAGCAACCAGAGCGTCGCCAGCGCCTTGGTGAAGGTGCATTTCTAGGCTCTGTACGAAAAGTCTTGAGACGCAGGTCAGGCAAGGCGAAAACAGCCAAGGAAGCGCAGTGTACTGGAGTACATGAGCATTCCGAGGCTGTTTTCAACGCAGCATGAACAAGTATCAAGGCTTTACGTATAGAGCCTAAGCGAAGGGGCGTACGCCCCGCAGTGTGACAGCGTGCTCCAGGACGGAGCACTTGAGGCCCGGCGCGCAAGTGAGTAATCTGCGCGCCCCCTCGATCGGGGCGGGAAGGATCCCGCCCGCGTTTGCTGACCGCCCAGTCAATGTTTCCGGGCGGTTGGCCAACGTGTTGCCAGCGTGAAATACCTATTTCATCCGTTCAGAAAGACGTCGAGCAGGATGGTTGTGCCCAACGTGGAAAAGTTGGCGCAGCTCTTGCCAAACAGCTGTGGCCAATTGAAAAAAGCTGACCCAAAAGACAAGAACAGCGCCCGAGCGCTGACAACAGATCCAATAAAGGGAGCGACACACGCAATGCGTACCATCAATAGCCTGATCCTCGCCGGCGGCCTGCTGGCCTGCGGCGCCAGCCAAGCCGGTGACCTGCTGCAATGGCAGAACAACAGCCTGACCTACCTGTGGGGCAAGAACTTCAAGGTCAACCCCGAGATCCAGCAGACCGTAACCTTCGAGCACGCCGATGCGTGGAAGTACGGCGACAACTTCTTCTTCTTCGACAAGATCTTCTACCAGGGCAAGAAGGACGCCAGCAACGGTCCGAACACCTACTACGGTGAGTTCAGCCCACGCCTGTCGTTCGGCAAGATCTTCGACCAGAAGCTCGAGTTCGGCCCGGTCAAGGACGTGCTGCTGGCCATGACCTACGAGTTCGGCGAGGGTGACACCGAGTCCTACCTGATCGGCCCCGGCTTCGACCTGGCGATCCCAGGCTTCGACTACTTCCAGCTGAACTTCTACCAGCGCACCACCGACGGCAGCCGCCCAGGCGACAACGTCTGGCAGATCACCCCGGTCTGGTCCTACACCATCCCCGTGGGTTCGTCCGACATTCTCATCGACGGCTTCATGGACTGGGTGGTGGACAACGACGAGAACCGTCGCGGCACCTACCAGGCGAACCTGCACTTCAACCCGCAGGTCAAGTACGACCTGGGCAAAGCGCTGCACCTGGGCGAGAAGCAGTTGTACGTGGGTATCGAGTACGACTACTGGAAGAACAAGTACGGCATCAAGGACAGCGATGCCTTCACTACCGATCAGAACACCATGAGCTTCCTGGTGAAAGTGCACTTCTGATCACTCAGCGCTCAGGCGCTGTCTGACGTGGGAGCGGGCTTGCCCCGCCCCCACGTCCCCGCGCTACTCAGTGAGCAGGGCGCAGCGCCTGCCACAGCTTGCCGACGACGCTCACCACCGCCAGCACCACAGCCCCCGCAATCACCCCCGCCACACCATTGAGCAGTGCCCCGGTCAACGCCCCGCCCCGTCCTTCGCTGAACGCCTCGATGGCGTGATGCAGCGGCGCGATGCCGTGCACCAGGATGCCGCCACCGACCAGGAACATCGCCGCGGTGCCGATCACCGACAGGCTTTTCATCATGTACGGCGCGGCGCGCAGGATGCCGTTGCCCACCGCCTGGCTCAGCGCCGAGGCTTTCTTGGTCATCCACAGCCCCAGGTCATCGAGCTTGACGATGCCTGCCACCAGGCCATACACCCCCAGGGTCATGACGATGGCGATCCCCGACAGCACGATGATCTGCTGGCTCAGCGGCGCATCGGCCACGGTGCCCAGGGTGATGGCGATGATCTCGGCGGAGAGGATGAAGTCGGTGCGCACCGCGCCCTTGATCTTGCTCTTCTCAAAGGCCACCAGGTCGACCTGCTCGTCGGCCACGGCCGCCTTGCGCGCCTCGTGCTGCGCGTCGTCCTCGGCCTTGCTGTGCAGGAACTTGTGCGCCAGCTTCTCGAAGCCCTCGAAGCACAAGTACGCGCCACCGACCATCAGCAGCGGAATCACCGCCCAGGGAATGAACGCGCTGATCAGCAGCGCCGCCGGCACCAGGATCGCCTTGTTCAGCAGCGAGCCCTTGGCCACCGCCCACACCACCGGGATCTCGCGTTCGGCGCGCACACCGGTGACCTGCTGGGCATTGAGCGCCAGGTCGTCGCCCAGCACCCCGGCGGTCTTCTTCGCCGCGACCTTGGTCATCAACGAGACATCGTCGAGGACCGTGGCGATATCGTCGATCAGTACCAGTAAGCTGCTTCCTGCCATGTCAAAATGTTTCCAGTAGGTTCGAATGGCCGGGATTCTAGCCCAAAGACGCTGCCTTGAGCGCCCGTCCGAGCGGGTGCTACCATGCCGGACCCCTCTTGGAGGGGCCAGACCCGAGGAAGATTCCCGACAATGAGCACCATTCGCGAGCGCAACAAGGAATTGATCCTGCGCGCAGCCAGTGAAGAATTCGCCGACAAGGGCTTCGCCGCCACCAAGACCAGCGATATCGCGGCCAAGGCCGGCCTGCCCAAGCCGAACGTGTACTACTACTTCAAGTCGAAGGAAAACCTCTACCGCGAGGTGCTCGAGAGCATCATCGCGCCGATCATGCAGGCCTCGACACCGTTCAACGCCGACGGCGATCCGAAGGAAGTGCTCAGCGCGTACATCCGCTCGAAGATCCGCATCTCCCGCGACCTGCCCCACGCCTCCAAGGTGTTCGCCAGCGAGATCATGCATGGCGCGCCGCACCTGTCACCGCGCCAGGTGGAGCAGCTCAACGAGCAGGCGCGCCACAACATCGAGTGCATCCAGCGCTGGATCGAGCGCGGCCAGATCGCCCACGTCGACCCGCACCACCTGATGTTCAGCATCTGGGCGGCGACGCAAACCTACGCGGATTTCGACTGGCAGATCGCCGTGGTGACCGGCAAGGCCAAGCTGGCCGACAGCGATTATGACGCGGCAGCGGAGACCATCATCCGCCTGGTGCTGAAGGGCTGCGAGCCCGAGGCAGCCTGACAGGGCCAATGGGGCTGCTGCGCAGCCCTTATCGCCGGCAAGCTGGCTCCTACAGGCCCTGCACAATTCCTGTGGGAGCCGGCTTGTCGTGGCGACGAACCGCGGCGATGGGCCGCACAGCGGCCCCAGAGAAGCTGAACCTTAAGCCGCCACCCCGGCATCCGCCGTCAGCCCGACTTCTTCGATCGCACTGATCGCGCACTGCTCGTCGATATCCGACGTATCGCCGCTGATTCCCACCGCCCCCAGCACCTTGCCCTCCTGATCGCGGATCAGCACGCCCCCTGGCACCGGCACCACCGGTCGCTCGCCGAGCCCGTTCAAAGCCGCATAAAAGGCGGGGCGCTGCTGCGAGTCCAGCGCCAGCAGGCGCGAACCCTTGCCCAGCGCTACCGCGCCCCAGGCCTTGCCGATGGCCACCTCGGGGCGCAGCAGGCTGGCGCCATCCTCGCGCTGCAACGCCAGCAGATGCCCGCCGGCGTCGAGCACCGCCACGGTCAAGGGCGCGGCGTTGATCTTGCGGCCTGCGGCCAACGCGGCATTTACCACGCCCACGGCCTGTTTGAGGGTCAATGCGTTCATGAAAAGGTCCTCTTCTTGTTGTGAGAAGCCCTGAGGGCAGTTGAAAACCAATAGACACGATAGAACACAACAAAGACACTATTTGTATACAATTTTCTAATCCAATGTGTCTCACTGCGACGAAATGCCGCCCTTTTTCGCCATGACCAGCAAGTCAAAGCCGCCGACGAAAATGGATTGACCTTTTGCGCCGACCATGAATACACTCTGCCGCAACGCAAGTTGTATACAATTACAAAATCGATGAGGCACAAACCATGAGCAAAATGAGAGCAATCGATGCAGCCGTTCTGGTCATGCGCCGTGAAGGTGTAGATACCGCGTTCGGCATCCCCGGCGCCGCGATCAACCCGCTGTACTCGGCCCTGAAAAAAGTCGGTGGCATCGATCACGTCCTCGCTCGCCACGTCGAAGGCGCCTCGCACATGGCCGAGGGCTACACCCGCGCCAACCCGGGCAACATCGGCGTGTGCATCGGCACCTCCGGCCCTGCCGGCACCGACATGGTCACCGGCCTGTACAGCGCCTCGGCCGACTCCATCCCGATTCTCTGCATCACCGGCCAGGCCCCGCGTGCCCGCCTGCACAAGGAAGACTTCCAGGCCGTCGACATCACCAGCATCGTCAAGCCGGTGACCAAGTGGGCGACCACCGTGCTGGAGCCGGGCCAAGTACCCTACGCGTTCCAGAAGGCCTTCTTTGAGATGCGCACCGGCCGCCCAGGCCCGGTGCTGATCGACCTGCCGTTCGACGTGCAGATGGCCGAGATCGAGTTCGACATCGATGCCTACGAGCCACTGGCGATCAGCAAGCCAGCCGCCACTCGCGTCCAGGCCGAGAAAGCCCTGGCCCTGCTCAATGACGCCGAACGCCCGCTGCTGGTAGCCGGCGGCGGCATCATCAACGCCGACGCCAGCGACAAGCTGGTCGAGTTCGCCGAACTGACCGGCGTACCGGTAGTGCCAACCCTGATGGGCTGGGGCACCATCCCGGACGATCACGAATTGATGGTCGGCATGGTCGGCCTGCAGACCTCGCACCGCTACGGCAACGCGACCATGCTCAAGTCCGACCTGGTGTTCGGTATCGGCAACCGCTGGGCCAACCGCCACACCGGCTCCGTCGACGTCTACACCGAAGGCCGCAAGTTCGTGCACGTGGACATCGAACCGACCCAGATCGGCCGCGTGTTTACCCCAGACCTGGGTATCGTTTCCGACGCCGGCAAGGCCCTGGACGTGTTCCTCGAAGTGGCCCGCGAATGGAAAGCCGCAGGCAAGCTCAAGTGCCGCAAGGCCTGGCTGGAAGACTGCCAGGAACGCAAGGCTACCCTGCAGCGCAAGACCAACTTCGACAACGTCCCGGTCAAGCCGCAGCGCGTGTACCAGGAAATGAACGAAGTGTTCGGCAAGGACACCACCTACGTCAGCACCATCGGCCTGTCGCAGATCGCCGGCGCGCAGTTCCTGCACGTGTACAAGCCACGCCACTGGATCAACTGCGGCCAGGCCGGCCCGCTGGGCTGGACCATCCCTGCCGCCCTCGGTGTGGTCAAGGCCGACCCGAAACGCAAGGTGGTCGCGCTGTCCGGTGACTACGACTTCCAGTTCATGATCGAAGAGCTGGCGGTGGGCGCGCAGTTCAACCTGCCCTACGTCCACGTGCTGGTGAACAACGCCTACCTCGGCCTGATCCGCCAGGCGCAGCGTGGTTTCGACATGGATTACTGTGTACAACTGGCGTTCGAGAACATCAATTCCACCGACGCCGCCACCTACGGTGTCGACCACGTCGCCGTGGTCGAGGGCCTGGGCTGCAAGGCCATCCGCGTGTTCCAACCGGCCGAGATCGCCCCTGCCCTGCTCAAGGCGCAGAAGATGGCCGAAGAGTTCCGCGTGCCGGTGGTGGTCGAAGTGATTCTCGAGCGTGTGACCAACATTTCCATGGGCACCGAGATCAACGCGGTCAACGAGTTCGAAGACCTCGCCCTGGTCGGCAACGACGCGCCGACCGCCATCTCGCTGCTGGACTGATCGCCTGACGCCCCCGCGCCGCGCGCGGGGGCAATCAACGCAAGGAGACGACTTATGCCTCGCTTCGCCGCCAACCTGTCCATGCTGTTCACCGAACAGGACTTCCTGGCTCGCTTCAAGGCCGCCGCCGACGCTGGTTTCAGCGGTGTCGAATACCTCTTCCCGTACGATTTCAGCGCCGCCGAGATCAAGCAGCAGCTCGACGCCCATGGCCTGACCCAGGTGCTGTTCAACCTGCCGGCCGGCGACTGGTCGAAAGGTGAGCGCGGCATCACCTGCCACCCCGACCGCGTCGAAGAGTTCCGCGCCGGTGTCGACAAGGCCATCGAGTACGCCAAGGTGCTGGGCAACACCCAGGTCAACGCCCTGGCCGGCATCCGCCCGCAAGGCCCGGACTGCGCCACCGTGCGCAAGACCTTCGTGGAAAACCTGCGCTACGCCGCCGACAAGCTCAAGGCCGCCGGCATCCGCCTGGTCATGGAAATGATCAACACCCGCGACATCCCGGGCTTCTACCTGAACACCACGAAACAGGCCCTGGAAATCCAGGCCGAGGTGGGCAGCGACAACCTGTTCCTGCAGTACGACATCTACCACATGCAGATCATGGAAGGTGACCTGGCGCGCACCCTGGAAACCAACCTCAAGCTGATCAACCACGTGCAGCTGGCCGACAACCCGGGTCGCCACGAGCCGGGCACCGGCGAGATCAACTACCGCTTCCTGTTCGAGCACCTGGACCGCATCGGCTATCAGGGCTGGGTGGGCGCGGAGTACAAGCCCAAGACCACCACCGAGGCTGGCCTGGGCTGGCTGAAGACGCATAACGCAATCTGAAGGCCGAGCGCAGGCCCGCTCCTGAAAGGCCTGCTCCGCCTGCTCCATCGAGATTCAACAATTACAACGAGGTAATCTCTCATGGCTAAAATCGGTTTCATCGGCACCGGCATCATGGGCAACCCCATGGCCCAGAACCTGCAAAAAGCAGGTCACAGCATCTTCGTTTCGACCCACCACGACGCAGCGCCGGCCAACCTGATCGCCGCTGGCGGCGTGGCCCTGGCCAATCCGAAGGAAGTGGCCCAGGAAGCTGAATTCATCATCGTCATGGTGCCCGACACCCCACAGGTCGAAAGCGTGCTGTTCGGTGAAAACGGCGTCGCCGAAGGCGTGGGCCCGAACAAGGTGGTGATCGACATGAGCTCGATCTCGCCTACCGCCACCAAAGCCTTCGCCGAGAAGATCAAGGCCACCGGCGCCGCCTACCTGGACGCCCCGGTGTCCGGCGGCGAAGTCGGTGCCAAGGCCGCGACCCTGAGCATCATGGTCGGCGGTTGCCCTAAAGCCTTCGAGCGCGCCCTGCCGCTGTTCGAAGCCATGGGCAAGAACATCACCCGCGTCGGTGGCAACGGCGACGGCCAGACCGCCAAGGTGGCCAACCAGATCATCGTCGCCCTGAACATCCAGGCCGTTGCCGAAGCCCTGCTGTTCGCCGCCAAGAACGGCGCCGACCCGGCCAAGGTGCGTGAAGCCCTGATGGGCGGCTTCGCTTCCTCGAAGATCCTCGAAGTGCATGCCGAGCGCATGATCAAGGGCACCTTCGACCCAGGCTTCCGCATCAACCTGCACCAGAAGGACCTGAACCTGGCCCTGCAAGGCGCCAAGGAGCTGGGCATCAACCTGCCCAACACCTCCAATGCCCAGCAAGTGTTCAACACCTGCCAGGCCCTGGGCGGCGGCAACTGGGACCACTCGGCGCTGATCAAGGGCCTGGAGCACATGGCCAACTTCTCGATCCGCGACGACAAGTGATTTGAATCCGGGGGCTGCTGCGCAGCCCTTTCGCCGGCAAGCCGGCTCCCACAGGGACCGCACCGTCCCATGATCCAGCGCTGTACCTGTGGGAGCCGGCTTGCCGGCGATGAATCCAACACCGTTCTCCTGCAACCACAGGTCGAAGGGTGACCCCGAGCAACACCCGCCCCTGGTTCGGCCTGCACGGAGGCAGTTCCAGGGGCGTTTTCGATTTTGCAGAACAACAAGAATCTGGGAGCCTGCCATGTCGGTCGATCCACAAAAATTCCTGCGCGAACTGTTCGACACAGCCATCGCCGCCGCCCACCCCCGCCAGGTCCTCGAACCCCACCTGCCCGCCGACCGTAGTGGCCGGGTCATCGTCATCGGCGCCGGCAAGGCCGCCGCCGCCATGGCCGAAGTGGTCGAGAAAAGCTGGCAAGGCGAGGTCTCGGGCCTGGTCGTGACTCGCTACGGCCACGGCGCCAGCTGCCAGAAGATCGAGGTGGTCGAAGCCGCCCACCCGGTCCCCGATGCCGCCGGCCTGGCCGTGGCCAAGCGCGTGCTCGCGCTGGTCAGCAACCTCAGCGAAGACGACCGCGTCATCTTCCTGCTCTCCGGCGGCGGTTCCGCACTGCTGGCCCTACCCGCCGAAGGCCTGACCCTGGCCGACAAACAGCAGATCAACAAGGCCCTGCTGAAGTCCGGCGCCACCATCGGCGAGATGAACTGCGTGCGCAAGCACCTCTCGGCGATCAAGGGCGGGCGCCTGGCCAAGGCCTGCTGGCCGGCCACTGTGTACACCTACGCGATTTCCGATGTACCCGGCGACCTGGCCACGGTCATCGCCTCCGGCCCCACCGTGGCCGACCCCAGCACCTCGGCCGACGCCCTGGCGATCCTCAAGCGCTACAACATCGAAGCGCCCAAGGCCGTCATCGACTGGCTCAATAATCCGGCATCGGAAACCGTCAAGGCCGACGACCCCGCCCTTTCGCGCAGCCACTTCCAGCTGATCGCCCGGCCCCAGCAATCGCTCGAGGCCGCCGCGGTGAAAGCCCGCCAGGCCGGCTTCAGCCCGCTGATCCTCGGTGACCTGGAAGGCGAGTCGCGCGAGGTGGCCAAGGTGCATGCCGGCATCGCTCGCCAGGTCGTCCTGCACGGCCAGCCGCTGAAGGCGCCCTGCGTGATCCTCTCCGGCGGCGAGACCACCGTCACCGTGCGCGGCAATGGCCGTGGCGGGCGCAACGCCGAGTTCCTGCTCAGCCTTACCGAAAGCCTCAAGGGCCTGCCGGGGGTGTACGCATTGGCCGGTGATACCGACGGCATCGACGGTTCCGAGGACAACGCCGGCGCCTTCATGACCCCGGACAGCCACGCCCGCGCCGAAGCCCTGGGCCTGTCGGCCAGCGATGAGCTGGACAACAACAACGGCTACGGCTACTTCGCCGCGCTCGACGCGCTGATCGTCACCGAGCCGACCCGCACCAACGTCAACGACTTCCGCGCCATCCTGATCCTCGAGACCGACCCTCATGACGCCTGATAAAAAAGTAAAAATCCTCGCCACCCTCGGGCCTGCGATCAAGGGCATCGATGACATCCGCCAGCTGGTCGAGGCCGGGGTGAACATCTTCCGCCTCAACTTCAGCCACGGCGAACACGCCGACCACGCCCTGCGCTACCAGTGGATCCGCGAAGTCGAGCAGCAGCTCAACTACCCGCTGGGCATCCTCATGGACCTGCAGGGTCCGAAGCTGCGCGTCGGTCGCTTCGCCGACGGCAAGGTGCAACTGCAACGCGGCCAGGCCCTGCGCCTGGACCTGGACAAGACCCCGGGCGACAACCGCCGCGTGAACCTGCCACACCCGGAGATCATCGCCGCGCTGGAGCCCGGCATGGACCTGCTGCTCGATGACGGCAAGCTGCGCCTGCGGGTGACCGCCAAGCACAGCGACGCCATCGACACTGAAGTGCTGGCCGGCGGCGAGCTGTCCGACCGCAAGGGCGTCAACGTGCCGCAAGCGGTGCTCGAGCTCTCCCCGCTCACCGAAAAGGACCGCCGCGACCTCACCTTCGGCCTCGAGCTGGGCGTGGACTGGGTGGCCCTGTCGTTCGTGCAGCGCCCGCAGGACATCCTCGAAGCACGCGAGCTGATCGGCGACCGCGCCTACCTGATGGCCAAGATCGAGAAGCCCTCGGCGGTCGAGCAACTGCAGGCCATCGCCGAGCTGTCCGACGCGATCATGGTCGCCCGTGGCGACCTGGGCGTGGAAGTGCCGGCCGAGAGCGTGCCGCAGATCCAGAAGGGCATCATCAATACCTGCCGCCAGCTGGGCAAGCCGGTGGTGGTGGCCACGCAGATGCTCGAATCCATGCGCTTCTCCCCGGCCCCGACCCGCGCCGAGGTCACCGATGTGGCCAACGCCGTGGCCGAAGGCGCCGACGCGGTGATGCTGTCGGCCGAGACCGCCTCGGGCGACTACCCGCTGGAAGCGGTGCAGATGATGAGCAAGATCATCCGCCAGGTGGAGAACGGCCCGGACTACCAGGCCCAGCTCGACGTTGGCCGGCCCAAGGCCGAAGCCACCGTGTCGGACGCCATCAGCTGCGCGATCCGCCGCATCAGCGGCATCCTGCCGGTGGCGGTGCTGGTCAACTACAGCGAGTCGGGGAACTCCACCCTGCGCGCCGCCCGCGAGCGGCCACGGGCGCCGATCCTCAACCTGACGCCGAACCTGAACACCGCCCGCCGCCTGAGCGTGGCCTGGGGCGTGCACTCGGTGGTCAACGACCGCCTGCGCCAGGTCGACGAAGTGGTCTCGACGGCGCTGGAAATCGCCCAGGCCCAAGGCATGGCCAGCCGTGGCGACACGCTGTTGATCACCGCCGGTGTGCCTTTCGGCAAGCCGGGTTCGACTAATACGCTGCGGATCGAGACCCTAGTCTGAGATCGCCGGGGGCGCTGTGCGCCCCTTTTCGCCGGCAAGCCGGCTCCCACAGGAATCATGCATGCCTTTGTGGGAGCCGGCTTGTCGTGGCGACGAACCGCGGCGAAAGGAGGGCAAAGCCCTCCCGATACACCGAACCTGCGGAAAACCGAGGCCCGAAGAGGCCCACCGCTCCCCCACTCACCTTACCGACTGCCCATGTACACCAAGAATTTCGTCAACCCGTGCCCCGACTGGGCCACGGCTTTGCTCAACGGCTTCAGCCAGGTGCTGCTGCTGCGCAATCCCCTGTGCGGCCTGTGCTGCCTGCTGGCCATCCTGCTGACCGCGCCGAACCTGGTCGGCGGCGCCCTGCTCGGCGCCCTGGCCGGCCTGCTCACCGCCCAGCGCCGCGGCTACGACCGCGCCGACCGCCAGGCCGGGCTGTACTGCTACAACGGCGTGCTGATCGGCATCCTGATCAGCGCCGTATTGCCCTGGTCGGCAATCCTGCCACCGCTGATCATCGCCGCCGGTGGCCTGTCGAGCATGCTCACCCACCAATGGCGCAAGCGCGGCGGCAAGCTGCTGATCGCCTACACCGCGCCATTCGTGCTGCTGGGCTGGGCCGCGTTGCTGCTGACCGAGCCGTCGGCCAACGGCTATGTCGAAGCCGATCCTGTGTATGCCCTGCTGCGCGGCGTGGGGCAGATCTTTTTGCTCGACAAGCCCATGGCCGGCCTGCTGATCGTCATCGGCATGTACTTCGCCAACCCCTATGCCGCCACCTGGGCGCTGATCGGCTCGGCCATCGGCGGCGGTATCGCGCTGCTGGCTGGAGAAACGCAGGCCGCGTGGCTGGGGCTGTATGGCTTCAACGCCGCCCTGGCGGCCCTGGCCTTCAGTCGCCAGGGCGAGAAACCCTGGGTGACCTTGCTCGCCATCGCCTGCGCTCTGCTGCTGCAGCCGCTGTTCAACCTGCTGCCGATCGCCGGGCTGACCGCGCCGTTCGTGACCGCGTGCTGGCTGATGCACCTGGGCAACCACCTGGGCCAGCTCAACCAGCGCCGCAACGCGCCTCGCTTGCACAGCTGATACCCAGCCCCTAGGCTCTGCCCATCCACACAATGGAACGAGCCCATGGACAACCCTGCGAGCCTGCGCGAGCGGCTCTACGTCATCGTCTTCCAGACCGACACCACGGCTGGCAGACGCTTCGACAAGATTCTCCTGTTGATCATCCTCGCCAGCCTGGTGACGGTGATCCTCGACAGCATCGACGACGTTCACCAGAACTACGCCGGCCTGCTGGCCGGGATCGAGTGGGGCTTCACGGCGATCTTCCTCGCCGAATACATCACCCGCCTGTACTGCTCGCCCAAGCCACTGCGCTATGCCTTCAGCTTCTACGGGCTGGTCGACCTGCTGGCGATCGTGCCGGGGATCATCGCCCTGTACTACAGCGACGCCCAGTACCTGCTGATCATCCGCGTGGTGCGCATGCTGCGGATCTTCCGTGTGCTCAAGCTCAGCCCCTACCTCAAGCAGGCCCACTACCTGCTGGCGGCGCTGCAGGGCAGCAAGCAGAAGATCATCGTGTTCCTGGTCAGCGTGTCGACCCTGGTGACCGTGTTCGGCACATTGATGTACGTGATCGAAGGGCCGGAGCATGGCTTCACCAGCATCCCCAAGGGCATCTACTGGGCCATCGTCACCCTCACCACCGTGGGCTTCGGCGATATCGTGCCGACCACGCCGCTGGGGCAGGTGCTGTCGTCGCTGGTGATGATCACCGGTTACTCGATCATCGCCGTGCCCACCGGCATCTTCACCGCCGAACTGGCCAATGCCATGCGCGGCGAACAGTTGCAGCATGACTGCCCGACCTGTGCCAAACACCACCACGAGCATGGCGCGGCGTTCTGTTCGCGCTGTGGCAATGCGTTGTTTCCCAAGCAATAGGCAGCGTTCCCAATGCAGGGCAAGCATAAGCAAAGAGCCATTTGGTCTTTAGCCACCCTAGCGCCAAACGCTATAGTCGCTGGCATATCGCCAACCCTTTGAATCAGAACAAGGAATGCCCCCAGTGAAAAAACTCTTCAGCGCCTCGCTGCTCGCCGCGGGCCTGGCCCTGGGCAACCTCGCCCAGGCCGCCCCTACCCTGCTCAACGTGTCCTACGACGTGATGCGCGACTTCTACAAGGACTACAACCCGGCGTTCCAGAAGCACTGGGAAAAGGAGCACAACGAGAAGGTCAACCTGCAGATGTCCTTCGGCGGCTCGAGCAAGCAGGCGCGCGCGGTGATCGATGGCCTGCCGGCCGACGTGATCACCATGAACATGGCCACCGACATCAATGCCCTGGCCGACAACGGCAAGCTGGTGCCGGACAACTGGGTAACGCGCCTGCCGAACAACAGCGCGCCGTTCACCTCGGCCACCGTGTTCATCGTGCGCAAGGGCAACCCCAAGGCGCTGAAGGACTGGCCGGACCTGCTCAAGGACGGCGTGCAGGTAATCGTGCCCAACCCGAAAACCTCGGGTAACGGCCGCTACACCTACCTTTCGGCCTGGGGCTACGTACTCAAGCAGGGCGGTGACGAAAGCAAGGCCCGCGACTTCGTCGGCAAGCTGTTCAAGCAAGCGCCGGTGCTCGATACCGGTGGCCGCGCCGCCACCACCACCTTCATGACCAACCAGATCGGCGATGTGCTGGTGACCTTCGAGAACGAGGCCGAGATGATTGCCCGCGAGTTCGGCCGCGACCAGTTCGAAGTGGTCTACCCGAGCGTTTCGGCCGAGGCCGAGCCGCCGGTGAGCGTGGTCGACAAGGTGGTGGCCAAGAAAGGTACCCAGGCCGTGGCCGAGGAATACCTGAAGTACCTGTGGTCGCCGGAGGCCCAGGAGATCGCCGCGAACAACTACCTGCGTCCGCGTGACGCCACCGTGCTGGCCAAGTACACCGACCGTTTCCCGAAAGTCGACTTCCTGTCGGTGGAGAAGACCTTCGGCGACTGGCGCACCGTGCAGAAGACCCACTTCAATGACGGTGGCGTGTTCGACCAGATCTATACCAGCCATTGATCACTGACCTGTACCGGCCTATCGCCGGCAAGCCGGCTCCCACACCGACCGCGCAAACCTCAAGCCTTGCGCTATCCCTGTGGGAGCTGGCTTGCCAGCGATGAGGCCACTACAAGCAACACAAGACAGTTGCTCCGACGGGGAACGCGATCTCCTGTGGGAGCCGGCTTGCCGGCGATAGGCCGGTAAGGGCTACTGATCACCCCTGGCGAAACACCAGCGCCTTCAGCCCCCCCTCCGGATCCGCATCCGGAAACTCCGGCGGATTCTCCAGCCGCTCGACGAACGCCAGCCCCGGCGCCTGCTCGGCCATCCCCTCGATGAGAAACTGCGGCCCGATCCCCGGATCGTTGACGCAAGCCAATACCGTGCCGCCTTCAGTCAACAGCTCCGGCAAACGCCGAAGGATCTTGGCGTAGTCCTGGGTCAGCACGAAGCTGCCGCGCTGGAAGGTCGGCGGATCGATGATGATCAGGTCGTACGGCCCGTACTTGCGCACCTTGCCCCACGACTTGAACAGCTCATGCCCCAGGTACGCGACCCGCGAAGCGTCATGGCCATTGAGCCGGTGATTGTCGCGGCCCCGGGACAGCGCCGACTTGGCCATGTCCAGGTTGACCACCTGCTCGGCGCCGCCGGCGATCGCCGCCACCGAGAAACCACAGGTGTAGGCGAACAGGTTGAGCACGCGCTTGCCGCCCGCCTGCTCGCGCACCCAGCGCCGGCCGTAGCGCATGTCGAGGAACAGGCCGTTGTTCTGTCGCACGCCCAGGTCGAGCAGGTATTTCAGGCCATCCTCGACCACCTCGCGCTGCTGGCACGGCGCGCCCCACAGCCACTGCCCAGGGCTGTCGGGCAGGTAGCGGTGCTGCAGTAGGATGGCCTGGCCGCTCCACTGCGGGCGCTCGGCCAGCGCCATCAGCATTGCTTCAAGCTCGGCCAGCTGGCCCTCGGGCGGTTCGCGGAACAGCGCCACCAGCAACACGCCGTCGAGCCAGTCGACGGTGATCTGTTCAAGCCCCGGCCAGCAGCGGCCACGGCCATGGAACAGGCGGCGAGTCTCCTGGGGGGCGGGGTCGAGGGCGGCGAGCAGGTGCTGCTCGAGGGTGGCAATGGCTGGGCTCATGTCGGCTACGGTCAGGCAAAAGGGCCATTCTACCCGCTCGCGGCCGGGCCGGGCGGCCATCGATGAAGGGGATGAGAGGGTTTGCGGCACTTTTGTCGCTTTTTTCTTGCCGGGGCGCTGTGGATAGTGCGGCCATCCCTCCCTGAAACCGGATCACTGCCATGTCACCCCTGAAAGTCGAATTCTTCCACGATGTCGTCTGCGGCTGGTGCTTCGTCCTCGCCCCGCGCCTGAAGCAGTTGCAGGACGAACTGAACCTGGACGTGCAGCACCGCAGCTTCATCCTGCAGACCAGCCGCGAGGCGATGGTCGAGCGCTTCGGCTCGATGCCCAAGGCCAAGGAAACCATCCTCAGCCACTGGCTGTCGTGCTCGCGCGCCGAGGACGTCAAGCGCATCAACATCGAAGCCATGCGCCAGCAGGACTTCGAGTACCCCACCGGCCTGCTCGCGGGCCTGGCCTGCCAGACCGCCAAGGCCCTGGGCGGCAACGAAGGCCACGAGCGCATGTTCGACCGCCTGCAGGAAGCCCACCTGGTGCAGGCCCACAACATCGGTGACCGCGCCACCGTGCTGGCGGTGGCCGCCGAAGCCGGTTTCGACCCGCAGGCCTTCGCCACGGCATTCGACCAGCAGGCCCCGCAGATGCTCGAGGAAGAACTGGCCCAGGGCCGGCGCCTGGGCATCAGTTCGGTGCCCAGCCTGGTGATCGACGGCCGCTACCTGGTCCCCGGCGCGCTGAGCCTCGAGCAACTGCGCCAGACCTTCATCCAGGTCCGTGCCAACCAGAACCAGGCACAAGGAGCCGCCCAATGAAAAACCGTTACTGGATCGCCGCCGGCACTTCCCTGTCGCTGCTGGCCATGGCCCTGCTGCCCGCCCCGGCGGTAGTGGCCAACGACGCCCCCGCCGCCCAGGCCAACGCCACCCCGGTGGCAATCGCCCGCGTGCAGTCGGGCCCGATGCCGCAGGTGCTCAGCGCCGTCGGCACCCTGGAGGCGGTACACCAGGTCAATGTCTCGCCCGAGGTCGGCGGGCGCATCACCGCGTTGGAGTTCACCGCCGGCAAGGCCGTGGCCGCAGGCCAGGTGCTGGTCAAGCTCAACGACGCGCCCGAGCGCGGCGAGCTGGCCAAGCTGCAGGCCCAGGCCAAGAACGCCAAGCTGGCCCTGGAGCGCACGCGCAAGGTGCTGCCGCTGGCCTCCACCCAGGCCCAGCTGGACCAGGCCCAGGCCAACTACGACCAGCTGCTCGGCGAGATCGCCCAGGTCCAGGCGCAGATCGCGCAGAAGACCATCCGCGCCCCGTTCGCCGGCGTACTGGGTATTCGCAAGGTCAACCTCGGCCAGTACGTCAGCCCCGGCGACAGCCTGGTGACCCTCACCGAGCTGTCGCGCCTGCACGTCAACTTCCCGCTGCCCGAGCAGTCCGCCGCCGCCCTGCAGGCGGGCCAGGCCATCACCCTCAAGGTCGACGCCTGGCCGCAGCAGCGCTTTGTCGCCGCGGTTACCACCCTCGAGCCGCAGATCGACCCGGGCGCCCGCTCCATGCTGGTGCAGGCAACCCTGGACAACCCCGGCCAGCAACTCAAGCCAGGCATGTTCGCCAACGTCAGCATCGAGCTGCCGAGCCACGCCGATGTGCTGAGCGTGCCGGAGACGGCGATCAGCTACAGCGCCTACGGCAACTCGCTGTACGTGCTGCGCGAGAAGGACGGCGCCCTGCGCGTGGAGCAGGTGTTCGTCAAGCTCGGCGCGCGCCGCGACGACCGCGTGGTGGTGCTCGACGCGCTGACCCCGGGCGACCGCGTGGTGGTCTCGGGGCAGATCCGCCTGAGCAACGGCATGCCGGTGCGGGTCACCGACGACACCCTGGCCGCCAGCACCACGCGCAAGCCGGACCTGGCCCAGCAGTAATGGGTTTGCGTGCCACTGAAAAGGACCTGTAGCACCATGAAATTCACCGACCTGTTCATCCGCCGCCCGGTACTGACCCTGGTGGTCTGCGCGATGATCGTCATGCTTGGCCTGTTGGCGCTGCTGAACCTGCCGATCCGCCAGTACCCGCAGCTGGAAAGCGCGACCATCACCATCACCACCGAATACCCCGGCGCCCGCTCGCAGCTGATGCAGGGCTTCGTCACCCAGCCCATTTCGCAGGCCGTGGCCTCGGTCGACGGCGTCGACTACCTGAGCTCGACCTCGACCCAGGGCAAGAGCGTCATCACCGTGCGCCTGAAGCTCAACGCCGACTCCAACAAGGCCCTCACCGAGATCATGGCCGCCGTCAACCAGGTCAAGTACCGCCTGCCCGAAGGCGCCTACGACTCGGTGGTGGCCAAGTCTTCCGGCGAAGGCACGGCGGTGATCTACGTCGGCTTCTCGAGCAAGGACATCGGCCTGCCGGCGATCACCGACTACATCTCCCGCGTGGTGCAGCCGCGCCTGGCGGCCATCGACGGCGTGGCCGAGGCGCAGATCCTCGGCGGCCAGAAACTGGCCATGCGCCTGTGGCTGGACCCGGCGCGCATGGCCGCGCGCAACCTGTCGGCCAGCGACGTGGCCGAGGCCATCCGCCAGAACAACTTCCAGGCCGCCCCCGGGCAGACCAAGGGCCAGTACGTCTCGGCCAACATCAACATCAACACCGACCTGACCAGCGTCGACCAGTTCCGCCAGATGGTGGTGCGCCGCGACGGCGACACGCTGATCCGCCTGAGCGACATCGGCACCGCCGAGCTCGGCGCCACCTCCTACGACACCAGCGGCATCATGGACGGCGAGCCTGCGGTGTTCATCGGCCTGCACGCCACCCCCGCCGGCAACCCGCTGACCATCGTCGGTTCAGTGCAGGAAATGATGCCGCAGATCCGCGAGACCATGCCGCCGGGCATGACCGCCAATATCGTGTTCGAGGTGGCGCGCTTCATCCAGGCGTCCATCGATGAAGTGGTCAAGACCCTGGTCGAGGCCGTGGTGATCGTCGCCGTGGTGATCTTCCTGTTCCTCGGCTCGCTGCGCAGCGTGCTGATCCCGCTGGTGACCATCCCGCTGTCGCTGATCGGCGCGGCGGCGATCATGAGCCTGTTCGGCTTCAGCATCAACCTGCTGACCCTGCTGTCGATGGTCCTGGCCATCGGCCTGGTGGTGGACGACGCCATCGTCGTGGTGGAGAACGTCCACCGGCATATCGAGGAAGGCAAGTCGCCGTTGCAGGCGGCCTTGGTCGGCGCCCGCGAGATCGCGGGCCCGGTGATCGCCATGACCCTGACCCTGGCCGCGGTGTACGCCCCCATCGGCCTGATGGGCGGGCTGACCGGCGCGCTGTTCAAGGAGTTCGCCTTCACCCTCGCCGGCGCCGTGGTGGTGTCCGGTGTGGTGGCGCTGACCCTGTCGCCGGTGATGAGCGCCTTCCTGCTCAACCGCCAGGCCAGCGAAGGCCCGATGGCGCGTGGCGCCGAGCGCTTCTTCCAGTGGCTGGGCAAGGGCTATGGCCGTTTGCTTGACGTGTCCCTGCACCATCGCTGGCTGACCCTGGCAATTGCCGCGGCGGTGTTCGTCAGCCTGCCGATCCTCTACCTCGGCGCCCAGCGCGAACTGGCGCCGGTCGAGGACCAGGCCCAGGTGCTGGCGGTGGCCAAGGCGCCGCAGTACGCCAACATCGATTACACCCAGATGTACGCGCACCGCATGGACCGCCTGTTCGCCACCTTCCCGGAAACCGACATCACCTGGGTGGTCAACGGCAACGACGGCCCGCGCACCGCGTTCGGCGGCGCCAACCTGAGCACCTGGGAAAAGCGCCAGCGCAGCGCCGACCAGTTGCAGGCCGAGATCCAGAAAGCCGTGGGCGAGATCGAGGGCGTGGCCATCTTCGCCTTCCAGCTGCCGCCGCTGCCCGGCTCCACCGGCGGTCTGCCGGTGCAGATGGTGATCCAGAGCTCCCAGGACCACCGCGTGGTGTTCGATGCCATGGACAAGATCAAGCAGGCGGCCATGGCCAGCGGCTTGTTCGCCGTGGTCGACAGCGACCTGGACTTCAACAGCCCGCTGGTCAACATCAACATCGACCGCAGCAAGGCCAACGACCTGGGCATCAGCATGCAGGCCATCGGCGATGCCCTGGCGGTGCTGGTGGGCGAGAACTACGTCAACCGCTTCGCCCTCGACGGCCGCTCCTACGACGTGATCCCGCAGGTGGCACGGGCCCAGCGCCTGTCTGCCGAGATGCTGGTCGGCCAGTACGTCAAGGCCGCCAACGGCGCCCAGGTGCCGCTGTCGACCCTGGTCAGCTTCGACATGTCGATCGAGCCGAACAAGCTGACCCAGTTCAACCAGCTCAACTCGGCCACCCTGCAGGCGGTGCCGGCGCCGGGCGTGAGCATCGGCGACGCGGTGCAGTTCCTTGCCGCCCAGGCCAATGCCCTGCCCACCGGCTTCAGCCATGACTGGCTGTCCGATGCCCGCCAGTTCGTTCAGGAAGGCAGCGCCCTGGTGGTGACGTTCATCTTCGCCATCCTGGTCATCTACCTGGTGCTGGCCGCGCAGTTCGAAAGCCTGCGCGACCCGCTGGTGATCCTGGTCAGCGTGCCGATGTCGGTGTGCGGCGCGCTGATCCCACTGTACCTGGGCTATGCCACGGTGAACATCTACACGCAGATCGGCCTGGTGACCCTGGTCGGCCTGATCAGCAAGCACGGCATCCTCATGGTCGAGTTCGCCAACGAACTGCAGCAGGCCGACCAGCTCGACCGCCGCACGGCCATCGAACGCGCCGCGCAGATCCGCCTGCGGCCGATCCTGATGACCACCGCGGCCATGGTCGTGGGCCTGGTGCCATTGCTGCTGGCCAGCGGCGCCGGCGCCCACAGCCGCTTCAGCCTGGGCCTGGTGATCGTCATCGGCATGCTGGTCGGCACCCTGTTCACCCTGTTCATCCTGCCCACCGTGTACTCGCTGCTGGCCAAGGACCACCGTGCCAGCGAAGACCCACGCCTGCAGGAACTGGCCGCCTACACCCAGCCGGCCTGACCCCTTAGCCCGCCCTCCCCTGTGGCAGCCATGACCGGCTGCCCCTGGGAGCGGCCGGCCCGAATAAAGAGAAACGACATGCTACGTAAGACCCTTCTGCCCCTGCTGCTGCTGGCGCCCCTGGCCCAGGCCGTTGCCGCCGACCGTGCGACGCTGATGTCGGTGTACGCCCAGGTGGTCGAGCACAACAGCGACATGGCCGCCGCCCGCGAGAACTACCTGGCCCGCCGCGAGGCCGTGCCCCTGGCCCGCGCCCGCCTGCTGCCGCAGGTGGCCCTGGATGCCGAGGCCGGCGATGTGCGCAGCGACCGCCGCCAGGTCGAGCAGCGCAGCGGCAGCCTGTACCGCCTGAGCCTCGACCAGCCGCTGTTCGACCTCAGCCGCTGGTTCGACTACAAGGCCGCGCAGTCCGAAAACGAACAGGCCGAACTGGACTTCTCGGCATTCCAGCAGCAGTTGATCCTCGACACCGCCAGCAGCTACTTCGACACCCTGCTGGCCGAGGACAACCTGGCCACCGCCAAGGCCGAGCTGCGCGCCTTCGACCGCCAACTGCAGCAGACCCGACTGAGCTACGACGCCGGCCTGTCCGACCAGAACGACATGCTCTCGGCCCAGGCCAGCTTCGACCGCGCCAGCGCCAACCTGATCGACAGTCAGCGCCGCAGCGAGGACGCCTACCAGGCACTGATGCGCCTGACCGGCCAAGCCCAGCCGGCATTGGCCGGGATCCGCCACAGCCTGCCGGTGCAGGCGCCGGTGCCCGAGCGCGCCGAGGCCTGGGTCGAACAGGCCATGGCGCAGAACCTGCGCCTGCGCGCCAGCCAGGCCGCCGTCAGCCAGGCCGGCCAGACCCTGCGCAGCAGCAAGGCCGATCACCTGCCGACCTTCAACCTGGCCATGGGCTACACCGAGGGCGACAGCGACCTGATGGACTCCAGCGCGCACTTTGGCCAGCGCTCGGGCAACCAGCGCGACAGCTCGGTGATGGTGCAGATGAAGCTGCCGCTGTTCAGCGGCGGCGGCACCAGCGCGCGGGTGCGCCAGGCCACCCATGAGCTGGCGCGTACCGAGTACGGCCGCACCAGTCTCGAACGCGAGGTGCTGGAAGGGTCGCGCAACGCCTTCCGCGCGGTGGTCAGCGATGTCGAGCAGGTGCGGGCGCGGCGCCAGAGCATCATCTCCAGCCAGGGCTCGTTGCGGGCCACCGAGGCGGGGTATGAGGTGGGCAGCCGCAACATCGTCGATATCCTCGATGCCCAGCGCGACCTGTACAACGCGGTGCGTGACTACAACGTCTCGCGCTATGCGTACATCGTCGACAGCCTGCGGCTCAAGCAGCAGGCCGGCAGCCTGAGCCCGGAGGACCTGCGCGAATTGGCGGGGTATCTGAAGCTGGATTACGAGCCGGAGCGGGATTTCCTGCCGAGTGATCTGCGGGGGTGAGGTATTGGTAATCGCGGGGCCCGCTCACACGACAGGGTGTTTAGCGTCAGGCCTTTCAAGGTGTTCGCCGCAGCTCTTGCAGCGCCTGTGAGATCGAGCGCCGCCCGCGCGGCGCATCGCTGGCAAGCCAGCTCCCACATCTGTTTCGGGCCAGTTATGCCTGCGCCGCCGCGGCTGTACGCCTTGTTGGTACGACGCGGTTTCAGCGTGGGCACCACTGGCGCCCCACCAGTCCCAAGGCATGCACCAAGGCGGACAGTGATAACCCCACAGGATAGACTGGCCCGAAACAAATGTGGGAGCTGGCTTGCCAGCGATGCGCCGCGCGGGCGGCGCTCGATCTGATAGGCGCTGCAGGAGCTAAGGCGAACACCTGGTAGCCCTGCTGCGGTCAATTGCCCTCGCGCCAAAAGACCTTGAACGGGATGGTGTTTGGCATGGGAGCGCCACTGCGACTGGCCCCGCAATAGGGCCATCGGATCAACCGGACCGGTTCAACCCCAACTCCATATCATCAATCAACGCCTTGGCCATGGCGCTCAACATGCGCGCTGCGCTGCCCGCCATCAGGTCGCCTTCCATCTCGGCCTCGCAGGTGAGGTGGCGAATGCAGCCAAGCAGCACCGACAACTCGCTGAAGGCATCCGCGAAGGGAATGCCCGGTTCGACCTTGAACAGGTCCATGTAACGGGTCCGGCCTGCGGTGCGTGCGTTGGTCATGGCTGCACCTGCGGCTTGTGTTCGAGCAAGGCACAGGCAAGCTGGCCAAGGTAGTCGCTGGCGGTGAACAGACGGTCCTGGGTTTCGCCAGGTTCGGTCTTGAAGTAGATATCGAGGACATCGGAAATGGCCGTGGCCACTTCGACGGCGGCGGTCATGGCTTCTTCGCGGGTGAGGGTCGGGCGGATAGCGATGAAGGGAGCTAGACGCGGTGGGTCTGGGACGATCTTTTTCATGATGAAACTCCAGTGCGTGACAGGAGCGGCCATCTCGATCTTTCTCACGGACAAAGGTGGCAGCCGTACGCGGGGTGAGAAACCGGTGCACTGAAGCCGGCCAGACCGAAGTCTGCCCGCGCATGACTGCCATGAAGCAATAGCCTTGGCAGTGCAAGTCGGGTTCTCACACCCGGTCACCTGATGTGGCGACCCGGTGAAGTTATCCGTGGGGTATTTCCCCGACAATGCAGCAGCTTCCGGCAAGCGCGTAGGATAGTTCCCAAGCTTTGCTGGCTGAAGCATTTAGTTTCAGGTTCGGAAAAATCTGACAGATCGCCGGGGCTGCTGCGCAGCCCTTTCGCTGGCAAGCCAGCTCCCACAGGAACGGCGCTTGGCTTGAGGGCGGCGCGGTCGGAGTGGGAGCCGGCTTGCCGGCGATGCGCCGCGTCAGCGGCGCTCGATCACTCAGGCGCTACGACAATGACGCCAAGCACCTGGCCCCATCACCCCGGCCGATACTCCCGGCACCGCTCCCGCAGTATCTGCGCCAGCAAGCGCACCTCGGGACTGTGCCGGTACTCCTCGGGATACCCCATGTACATCGGCACCTCCCGCTCCCGCTGATGCTGCAGGTTGACCCGCACCAACCGCCCTTGCGCCAGCCCCTGCTGCACCCGGTGCTCCGGCAGCCAGGCAAAGCCCATCCCCCGCTCGACGAAGCTCTCGGCCGCCGCCAGGCTGCTCACCGTCCAGCGCTGCGAGGTCCCCAGCCAGCCGCTGTTCTGCGAATTGCGCGTGCCGGAATCGCGGATCACCACCTGCCGGTGGTTCTTCATGTCGTCCAGGCTCAACTCGCCCTGCGCCTCGCTGAGCGGATGGCTGGCCCCCACCACACAGATCAACGAGACATTGAGCAGGAACTCCTGCAGATACCCCGAGGGCAGGCTGCTGGCGATGCCCAGCTCGACCTTGCCGTCCTCAAGCAACTCGCGAGCCCCGGACAACGCCGTCTCGTACAGACGGATACGGTGATCCTTGTACTCAAGGGCAAACTCCTGCAATGCCTGCTGCAGCAATTCAATGGGGAACAGCACATCCACCGCCAGCGCCTGTTCGGTGAACAACCCGGGCTGGTACTGGTTGGCCAGGTGCTCGAGCTTCTGCGCCGCGCCCAGCAGGTGCTTGGCCTGGGGCAACAGCGCCTTGCCCAGCGAGGTGAGCACGGCCTTGCGCCCTTCGATGATGAACAGCTCCTGGCCCAGGAGCATTTCCATGCGGTTGACCGAATGGCTGATCGCCGACTGCGACTTGTACATGTGCTCGCCGGCCTGCTGGAAACCGCCGCACTCGACCGTGCAGACGAACGCGCGCCACTGATCGAGACTGATCTTGGAAAACACCACTACCTCCTTGTGTGCCCGAAAACCGGGCGACGAATCCTTTGTCCTGCGGCGTTGTACCACAGCTGCCGCCAACACATGAAGACCGTGCCGCGATGCACGCACTTTTTGTCACTATTCGCCCAGCCCGCTACGTGCGACAACAACGTCCCGCACAGTGCCTGGCACTATTGGATGAATAATGGACAAGGAAGTCCCGACCATGCAGATATGCACAAGCGATACGGCATAAATATATAGCCAAAACAACAGGTCAATCTGGCGATAACACCGCCATAAAATTTTCATATTAAGACAATTGAAAATTTTAATTGACCTATTGTTCGACAATCCGCTCATCACCCTTTTGCACAAGCCGCGTGGAATCACGGGGCGCACGCCTGCGCGCGATAAATAAAACGCAAACTTTCCGCCCCCGGAAAACCATGAACAGGCGTCATCAATCCCATCGGAATTATTCGCTTTTTTTGGCAAAAGCTTCAGCCGCAATAATTAAATGGCCAGCAGGGACTGGCACCGGAACAACAAGACCGGTTGTGTATTTTGGGATTTTTTCAACAGTGAAAAATAATTGGGCATACACATGAAAATCGGCATTGATGATATTGGGCTGTCTGTACCGCAACACTTTTTCGCACTGGAAGAACTTGCCGAACGGCACGGTATCGACCCGCAGAAATACCTGGTCGGCATCGGCCAGGAGTTCATGGCCGTACCGGCCCCGGACGAAGACATCGTGACCCTGGCGGCCAACGCTGCCCTGCCGCTGCTCGATGACGCCAGCCGCGCCTCGATCGCCACGGTGATCCTCGCCACCGAGAGCGGCATCGACCAGTCCAAGGCCGCCGGCCTGTTCGTCCACAGCCTGCTCGGCCTGCGTGCCGACTGCCGCGTGGTGGAGTTCAAGCAGGCCTGCTACGGCGCCACCGCCGGCTTGCAGATGGCCCGCGCACTGGTCGCCCAGCGCCCCCACGAGAAGGTGCTGGTAATCGCCACCGACATCGCCCGCTACGAGCAGAACTCCGAGGGCGAATGCACCCAGGGCGCCGGCGCCGTGGCCATGATCGTGGCCGAGAACCCGCGCCTGCTGGAGCTGCACCCGCACCAGGGCCGCTACAGCCTGGACGTCTCGGACTTCTGGCGGCCAAACCTGCGCAGCACCGCGCTGGTCGATGGCAAGCTGTCGATCGAGGTCTACCTGGAGTCGCTGCGCAACGCCTGGCAGAGCTACCGCGCCGACGGCGGCCTGGGTCTGGAAGACATGAGCTTCCTGTGCTTCCACCAGCCGTTCACCAAGATGGCGAAGAAGGCCTTCTCGGTGTTCGAGGCGATCGAACCCGAAGCGGCCAAGGCCCTGGGCGAGCAGGCCTACGCCACCAGCCAGCTGTACGGCAAGGCCATCGGCAACTGCTACACCGCCTCGCTGTACATCGCCCTGCTGTCGCTGCTGGACAACAGCGACGAGGACCTGACCGGGCGCAACATCGGCCTGTTCAGCTACGGTTCGGGCAGCGTCGGCGAGTTCTTCAGCGCCACCGTGGTGCCGGGCTACCAGGCTCATTCGCGGCGCAAGGCGCATGCGCGCATGCTGGCCAGCCGCACCCGCCTGGGCCATGAGCAGTACAGCAGCTGGTTCTACGGCGACAACCACCCGGCCGCGGCCGACTACAGCACGCCGTACGTCACCGGCGGCGCCTTCCGCTACGGCGGTTGCGAGGGCTACCGCCGTCAGTACGAGAGCACCGCCCTGTCCCTGAAGATGGCGAGCTGACGACCATGAGCGACGTGCTGCTGAGCTGGCCGCAACCTGCGGTCGCCTGCCTGACCCTGAACCGTCCGCATGCCGGCAACGCCCTCGACGAGGCCCTGCTCGGGGCCTTGCACGAGCAGTTGCAGGCCCTCGCCGAGCACCCCGGGCTGCGCGCCCTGGTGCTCGACGGCGCCGGCGAGCACCTGTGCACCGGGGCGGACCTGGAGTGGATGCGCCGCAGCCGCGAGTTCGACCATGCGCGCAACCTGGAGGACGCCAGCCTGCTGGCCAACGTCCTGCAGCGCCTGGACGACTTCCCGGTGCCGGTGCTGATGCTGGCCCGCGGCGCGGTGTTCGGCGGGGCCTTGGGCCTGTTGTGCTGCGCCGACCACGTGCTGGCCGCCGAGGATGCGCGTTTCTGCTTCAGCGAGGCGCGCCTGGGCCTGGCCCCGGCCTTGATCAGCCCCTACGTGGTGCGCGCCATGGGCGTGCGCCAGGCACGGCGCTACATGCTCTCGGCCGAGGTGTTCGGCACCGAGGACGCGCTGCGCCTGCAGCTGGTCCACCGCCTGGTGCCCGCCGCCGAGCTGGAGCAGGCCCGTGACCGCTGGCTGGCCACCCTGCTGCAGACCGGCCCCCAGGCCAGTCGCGAGATCAAGCAGATGCTGGCGCGCCTGGCAGGCCGCGACCACCTGCTCGACGAGCAGGGTTGCAACCTGCAGCTGATCGCCCGCCTGCGCACCTCCAGCGAGGGCCAGCACGGTCTTGCCGCCTTCTTCGAACGCAGCCGCCCCTTCTGGGCGCAATGAACCCTGGGTGCGCGGACCACGAAGCCCGCGCCGTTCCGGCGTCGCCGACGACGCCCGACCTATGAGAAAAGGATTTTGCCATGTGTGGTTTCATCGGTGTCTACCAGTCCAAACGCAACAGCATCAGCGACCAGTCGATCCTCGACGCCCTGGCCGCCATCAACCACCGCGGCCCGGACGAGCACAGCCTGTGGCGTGACCCGGGCGAGCGCGCCGTGCTTGGCCATACCCGCCTGAGCATCATCGGCCTGGACAACGGCATGCAGCCGATCGTCGCCGACGAAGGCGACCTGGCGGTGATCGTCAACGGCGAGTTCTACGACCATGAGCGCATCCGCGCCGAGCTGCAGGCCGAAGGCGCGATCTTCAAGACCGCCTCGGACAGCGAGATCGCCCTGCACCTGTACCGCCGCTCCGGCATGGCCGGGCTCAAGGAGCTGCGCGGCGAGTTCGCCATGGTCCTGTTCGACCGCCGTCGCCGCCTGATGCTGGCGGTGCGCGACCGCCTGGGCATCAAGCCGCTGTTCTACACCCAGCACGAAGGCAACTGGTACTTCGCCTCCGAGATCAAGGCCCTGCTGGCCGCCGGCGTCAACCCGACCTGGGACGAGAACGCCTATGCCAGCCGCGCCTTCTACCTGCGCGACCACACCCTGTTCGAAGGCGTGCGCAGCGTGCAGCCGGGCTGCTGGGTGATGGTCGACCACGGCGGCCTGCACAGCGGCCGTTACTGGGACATGGAATTCGCCCGCCGCGACACCCCGGCGCCGAGCGACGAGGCCGGCATGATCGAGGCCGTGCGTGCCTCCATCGAAGAAGCCGTACGCCTGCGCCTGCGCGCCGACGTGCCGATGGGCGTGTACCTGAGCGGCGGCATCGACTCCTCGGCGATGCTGGGCATGGCCACCGCCCTCAAGGGCGAGCCGCTGGATGCCTTCAACCTGTCGTTCACCGACATGGACGACTACGACGAGAACCGTTTCGCGCGCATGGCCGCCGAGCACAACGGCGCGCGCTTCCACACCATCGAGATCACCCAGGACGACCTGGCGGATAACTTCGAGCAGGCGGTATGGCACAACGAGACGCCGTTCTTCAACGCCCACGGCGTGGCCAAGTACATCCTCAGCAAGGAAGTGCGCAAGGCCGGCCTGAAGGTGGTGCTGACCGGCGAAGGCGCCGACGAAGTGTTCGCCGGCTACCCGCACTTCCGCCGCGACATGCTGCTGTACAACAACGAACAACAAGACCCGAAAGTCATCGACCTGCTGCGCCAGCGCATCCAGGCCAACGAGCAGGGCTACACCAACGCGCACATGCCCCACGACATCCACTGGATGGTCGACCAGCTCAAGCACGGCGTGTCGTGGCTGGACAACCAGGCCGGCTGGTTCAAGGCCCTGGAGAGCCTGTACCGCGGCGACTTCCGCGACCACTTCACCGGCGTCGACCCGTACCGCCAGTTCTTCGACCGCCTCGACCACAACAAGCTCGCCGACCGCGACCCGGTGCACAACTCCATGTACCTGTGGGCCAAGTCGTACCTGCCGAACTTCGTCCTCACCACCCTGGGCGACCGCATGGAAATGGCCAACAGCATCGAAGGCCGCGTGCCGCTGCTCGACCACCACGTGGTCGAACTGGCCTGCCAGCTGCCGGTGTGGATGAAGGTGCGCGGCGCCACCGAGAAGTACGTGTTCCGCGAAGCCATGCGCCCTTACCTGCCCAAGGCCCTGTACGAGCGCAAGAAGCACTACTTCCGCGCGCCGCCGGCCACCCTGCAGCAGCAAGGCCGCCTGTGGCAGCTGGTGCAGGACACCCTGCACAGCCGTGACCTGGACGCGCTGCCGTTCTTCGACGCGGCCAAGGTACGCAGCCTGCTCAAGCAACTGCCGACCCTCAGCGCCCAGGAACAAGGCCTGCTCGACCCGATGCTGATGGAGCTGACCAGCCTGTGCCTGCTGCAGCGCCGCTACCGCATGAGCGGCCAGAGCTGGAACACCTTGAGCGAGGTGGCCGCATGAAGATCGCGATCATCGGCGCTGGCCTCAATGGCCTGGCCTGCGCCCTGATTCTCAAGCGCTTCGGCCTCGAGGCCACGGTGTACGAGCGGGCCAATGGCCCGCGCGACTCGGGCACCGGCATCTACGTCTGGCCCCAGGGTGTGCAGGTGCTGCGCTTCCTGTTCAACGACACCGGTTTCATCGGCCGCGGCAAGGCCATCGAGTTCCTCGACACCCATGGCCGCGACGGTCGCCTGATCCACAGCCAGCCGGTACGCCCGGACGGCCTGGGGATCCCGGCGCCGGCGGTGATGTTCCCGCGCCCCGAGCTGTTCGGCCTGCTGCGCGAACGCCTGGCGCCGGGGCAGATCCGCTACCAGATGGGTTGCGAGAAGGTGGAGAGGGTCGGCGAACAGGCGCGGGTCACCTTCAGCAACGGCGAGCAGGAAGACTTCGACCTGGTGATCGGCAGCGATGGCGTCGGCTCCACCGTGCGCCAGTGCCTGGAGCCGGGGTTGACCCCCTATGACACGGGCCTGGTGGCCAGCCGCGGCATGGTCGAGTTCGACTCGCCGCTGCTGCTGCCCGACCGTTGCCAGATCTTCGCCTCGGAGTTCTCGCGGGTGGTCACCTACCCGCTGGCGGCCGACCGCCCGTACCGCTACTGGTTCGCCGCCTACCAGCACCGCAACCAGCCGCTGCTCGACCGCGACGGCCTGGTAAAGCTGTTCGCCGACCTGCCGCCGGATGTGGTGCGGATGATGGAAGCCACCGAGCACGAGCAGATCCTCACCCACAAGATGATGGCGCTGACCGGCGCCGGCTGCTGGCAGAACGGCCGCGTGGTGATGCTCGGCGACAGTATCCACGCCATGCTGCCGACCCTCGGCTACGGCCTGACCCTGGGCCTGGAGAACGCCTTCATGCTCGCCCAGGCCCTGGTCGGCTGCTGCGACGAGCGCCTCGACAGCGCCCTGCAGCGCTACGAGATCCGCGCCGCCGAGCGTTCGCGGGTGATGCTGGAAGTGATGCGCGACATGACCGACCTGTATTACTTCGAGGAGGACAGCGCCATGACCTCGTCGCGTATCCGGCCGATCGTCGAGCGCTTCCACGACCTGGCCCTGACCACGGTGTTCTGAGGAGGCCGCCATGACCGACGCATACCGCCAGCGCCTGCAAGCCTTTGTCCAGGCGCAGATCACGCCGAACATCGATGCCTGGGAACAGCTCGGCGCCTACCCCGCCGCGCTCAACCGCGAGGCCGGCGCCGCCGGCCTGCTGGGCCTGGGCCACGACCATCGGCAATTGCCCGACGACCCACGGGCGGTGGCCGTGCTCATCGAGGAACTGACCCGCAGCGGCGCCCAGGGCATCACCATGGGCCTGGGCTCGCATTTCGTCAGCCTCAAGGCGGTGCAGGCCACCGGCCACCCGATCGTCCACGACCTGGTGCCGGCGGTGCTCGACGGCCGCCAGAGCATCGCCCTGGCGATCACCGAGCGCCAGGCCGGCTCCGACCTGCGTGCCCTGGAGTGCCGCGCCACACGCCAGGCCGACGGCTACCGGTTGAACGGACACAAGGCGTTCATCTGCAACGCCACCCGCGCCGACTGGCTGCTGATGGTCGGTCACTGCGAGGACGGCCTGGCGCTGTTCCTGGTGGAGGGTTCGGCCGCCGGTATCCGCCATACGCCGCGCCGCGCCCTGGGCTGGCGCTGCCTGCCGCTGGCCGACCTGGAGCTGGAGAACGTGCCGGCCATCCGCCTGACCGAGAAAGGTGGCGTGGGCCGCCTGTTGCAGGCCAGCCTGCAGCAGGAGCGGCTGAACCTGGCGGTGATGGCCATCACCAGTGCCGACATGGCCCTGCAAGCCGCCATCGACTGGTGCAAGAGCCGCCAGGTCGGCGGCAAGGCGTTGTTCGACAAATCGGTGATCCGCCAGCGCCTGGCCGAGCACTACGCGCAGCTGACGGTCAGCCGCCAGTTCGTCGACACCTGCGTGGCCCGCCAAGCCGAAGGCACCCTCGACGCGCACCAGGTCGCCATCGCCAAGAACAGCGCCGTGCAGACTTTGGAAACCCTGGCCCGCGACGCCGTGCAGCTGCATGGCGCCCACGGCTGCGTCGAGCCCTCGCTGGTCGAACGCATCCACCGCGACGCCCGCCTGCTGGCCATCGGCGGCGGCACCCACGAAATCATGCTGGAAATCATTGCCCGGCACCTGTGAAGGATCACACCATGAGCACCATCAGCGACCACGCCGCCGCGCACTCGCGCGCGCTGCTCGAACACGCCTACCAGCGCTACTGCGGGCTAGAGATGCTGGAACAGTCCCCCGGCCAGTGCACCTGCCGGCTGACCGTCAACGCCGACATCGACAACCTGAGCCAGACCCTGCACGGCGGGGTGATCTACTCGATGCTCGACGTCACCAGCATGCTCGCCACCCTGCCCTTGCTGGGGCCGGACGAGTACGCCCTGACCAACAGCTTCAACACCCTGCTGCTGTCGGCCACGCCGCGCGACACCGAGGTGCTGTTCCACGCCAAGGTGATCCGCGACGGCCGCAACCTGATGTTCACCCAGGCCGAGGCCTGGCGGGTCAATGCCGACGGCAGCCAGACCCGCATCGCCAGCGCGCAGCTGAGCAAGTTCAGGCTCAAGCGGGAGTGGTGAAGGCGTAATCGCACATCACGTTCATCGCGGGGCAAGCCCACTCTCACACCCTCTGTGAGCGCGGGCTTGCCCCGCGCTCGTTTCAACGCAAAGCCCCTGCCGATACATGACAACCTTAAGGGTAAAACCCTGATTATCTGCGCTTTTCACTCCAGCCCGATTGCTCAAGACTGCATGCCACACACATCACAGAAAGGATTCGCGCAATGAATCACAAGGTCCTGGTCATCCGCTCCTCGATCAAGTCCGACGGCGGCTTCTCCGGCCAACTGGTGGACAACTTCCTCAAGCAGCTCAAAGAGGTCAACCCCGAAGCTTCGGTGGCGGTGCGCGACCTGCACGCCCAGCCCATCCCGCACCTCAATGCGGTGACCATGGACGCCCTGTTCGGCGGTGACGCCAGCAGCATCGAGGCGGCCGCGGCGCTGAAGCTGTCCAACGAGCTGATCGAAGAAATCCAGGAAGCCGACCGCGTGGTGATCGGCCTGCCGCGCTACAACTTCGGCGCACCGTCCATCCTGCACACCTGGGTCGACTACATCGTGCGTGGCGGCGTCACCTTCACCTATGTCGACGGCGCCCCGGTCGGGCTGCTCGACGACAAGCCGGTGCACGTGCTCAACGCCAGCGGCGGCGTCTACAGCCAGGGCACCGACACCCTGGCCGGCTGGCTGTCGCAGACCCTGGGCTTCGTCGGCCTGAACAGCGTCGAGTTCATCTACGCCGAAGGCCTGGGCATGGGCGAAGAGAGCCTGGCCGCGGGCCTGGCCGCCGCCAACCTGAAGATCCAGCACAGCATCGCCGCCCTCGGCGAGCGCCCATGCCCAAGCCTGGCCACCGCAGTAGGGAGGTAAGATGACCCGCAGCCAAGACAACCCGTCGGTCCAGGAGCTGTTCCTCAGCGAACTGGTGGCCGAGCCCAACCGCTACCACCTGTACATCTCCCACGCCTGCCCGTTCTCGCACCGGGTGCACCTGGTGCAGAGCCTGCTGGGCCTGGAAGACGCGCTGGACGTGACCTCGGTGGCGGCGCGCCGCCACGACCAGGGCTGGGAGTTCGACGAGCACGACCAGGACCCGCTGCACAAGGACGTCACCCTGCTGTCGAGCCTGTACGAGCGTTCGCGCCCGGGCTTTGCCGGCAACCAGTCGGTGCCGGTGCTCTGGGACCGCCAGCAGAACCGCATCGTGCACAACGATTCGGCCGAGCTGGCGCTGCAGATGGCCACCCGCCTGCTGCCCCTGGCCAAGACCCCGATCGACCTGGTGCCCGACCGCTCCAGCTGCGACATCGTCGAGCTCAACCAGTGGCTGCACACCAACATCAACCGCATGGTCTACCACATGGGCTTCGCCCCGGACCAGGCGAGCTACGACGAGGCCTATAAGCAGTTCTTCGCGGCCATGGACACCCTCGAGCACCGGCTGCGCAAGCAGCCGTACCTGGTGGGCGGCAAGCTGAGCCTGTCGGACCTGTTCCTGCTGCCCACGCTGATCCGCTACGAGGCGGTGTACTACGTGCACTTCAAGGCCAACCACAAGACTTTGGCCGAGTACCCGGCGCTGTACCAGTACCTGGTGCGCCTGACGCAGATCCCGGCGATCTACCGCACCATCGACATGGCGCATATCAAGCTGCATTACTACTACTCGCACAACCACATCAATCCGACCCGGATCGTGCCCCAGGGGCCGGCGTTGAGCTGGTTGAACTGAGCAGTTGGCGTTGCTGGGAGCGCGCTCCTTCTTCTACCTTTTTCCACGGCATGAACAACAAGGGCGACCCGAGGGTCGCCCTTGTTGTTCATGCCGATCACCACACGGATCGGCAGCGCTTACTTGCTCTCTTTGGCGATGGTGCCCAGCGCCGCGTCCTTGACCAGGTAGCGGCCTTCGAGGTCGCTCAGCACCTTGAGGCTGTTACGCGCCATGACCACGCCGATCTCGACTTCCTGCTTGAGGTAGATGACCTCGCCGGCCTTCGCATTCACGGTCATGTCGGCCCAGTTCTCGGCTTTGGAACTGATCACGTGAGTGCCCGGTGTCACGTAGAAATAGATGTACTGGTTGCCGCGGTTGTAGCCCATTTCCGAATCGGCTTCCTTGTCATCGAGGAAGACGTTGAAACGCACCATCATCCCGGCATTGCTGGGGCGGACCACATAGACCAAAGCCTTGTCGGCCACCGCAGCCTTGGGCAGCGCGTAGTTGGCGACTTCCGCCTGCATCTTGTCTGCCGAAGGGGTGGAGGCGCAGCCGTACAACAGGGCGACTGAGAGAACGGCGGCAGCTTTGAACAGGGTCTTGATCACAGGGGGCTTCCTTGCGTACGAAAAGGGTAGTCATTTACGGTGGGTGGGCAGAGCGAGGCGATATTAATTTGACATCATCTTGACGTCAATCTGCAGTCTCAGGACGTGGAGCAAAGATCGTATTCGTGGCAGGGGCACTATCCAGAGGTCATCGACATGGAGACGGTCGCACGCACTTCATGGAACGTGACCACCGGGCCATACTCCTGATCAGAGTTAATAGCCTCCACGTGGAAGCTCCTATCAGGAAATTGCGCCTTCAACACCATTCGCCAGGACATAGCCAGCACATTGGACAGTTGCTCGAAAACCACCTCGTCCACCGCAGATCCACACCCTGAAAACACATCGTACAGATGGGTGTGATTCAGCATCCTCTCGACACCGGCTTTATCGCCTGAAAAATGATCAAGCCACACACGAAATGCGGGCTCGTCAAATTTCATTTCCAGTATCACCGAATCCTCGAACACGACGAAATCCGGGAACAGCCATTTGCAAAAAATCAAACTGTCCTCTGGGCTGACGACATCTTCAATATAGGAAAACAGGTCAACAGACGCTGGTTCCTGCCAGCCGGCTCGCCAAGCCGCAAACCTTTTAAGCCCTGTCAATTTCGCGAAGGATTTGATTATTTTCATGTTCGTGCGCCAATGTGGAAAAGTGCGGTGAAGAATGGAATAGGCCCACGCCTACGCCTCTTCCTCGATACTGCCAGCAGTATATAACTATCTATATTCCACATGATCCGAATAGGCATCTAGGGGTGTCGTGGCGGCTAAATACTCCGAAAAAGCATCAATTAGCCGTACAAGCTCGCTATCAAACCTATCCGGCAAGAGACCCAGTATGTCCTCCAATTCGCAACATTCCATAACAAGATCGCAGACAACAGCAGAAATCCCTTTCCTTCTAAAAACACTTGACGCTCCGGGCGAGAACAACAAGCGTTCTGCTTCATCCAGCTCGATGACACCAGCCCTGACTGACGAAAGCAACCCAATCGAAGCCATCGCTAGAAATCGTCCAGCTTCATCACCGTCAAAAATTTTTACCTCCAGCGCTACATCGGCCACCTAATACGCCTCCCATCCCCAATCAAGGCTTTTTGGAAGTATGAGACTTATCGACCAATACTCTCCGTTTATTTTCTTGCCGATCAGCCCGGCTCATGCCCTTCATTTCCTCCACCGAAAACCCCAAACGACCACCTAGCGCTTCAAAGCGTCTATAAGATTCCTCTCCCTCGGCAAGGTATTCAACCATGAACGGCTGAGGTGGAGCCTCTTTGTTCCGAACGCCAGCCTGTAAAAAAACCATGTAGTCACTCAAAGTGGAAACAGCTTGCTCAATGGTCATTAATACCTGGGATCCCTCACTGTACTCACACTCTAGATACAGATGACCTGCCGCATATGCCATGTGGTGTGCATTGCCGAACCCCAAGTACTCAGATTGACCACGAAGCTGACAGTCCTCCAGTCGAGTGATCAGCGCTTTTGCGCTAACACTACTACTGACGTCGTCACTCAACCACCCCACAATCTCACGCAAACCGAAAGGAGGTCGTTCCTTCTGAACCTTGGCATCAGGCTCATTGGCCGAGAGGTCATAAGACCCAAAGCTCGACCAACTTGGATAAACAACAACTAAGTTCATATCTTTCTACTTTTCTAGAAAAGAAAAAAAGAAAAAAAGAAAAAAGCAAGGTATGACTCACCCACATGGGTTACAAATCAGTTCACGCACATAGGTAACAGTCTTTAACTGGCAGGGTCGGTTTTCGAGGATCTGACCATGCCTTGGCGAGAGCTGAAACCTATGGACCTTAAAATGCTTTTCATCGCGGATTACCTGCAGGGGCCGCCCAGCTTCAGCGCCCTGTGCCAGGCCTACGAGATCAGCCGAAAGACCGGCTACAAATGGGTCGAGCGATATGAGAAAAAGGGGCCTTCGGGGCTGGAAGAACGCAGCCGCCGCCGGTTGAACCAGGATTGGGTCGTACCCGCCGCAGTTCGCGAAGCCATCATCGAATTGCGCAGTCGAGGCGAAACGGAACCGGGGCCGAAAAAGATCCAGGCTGCGCTACAGGAGCGTTTCCCTGATCAGGCGCCGCCCTCGAAGACAGCGATCTACAACATCCTCAAGAAAGCCGAATTGGTCAAACCACGCCGCTTACGTCAGCGTGTAGCGGTCTATCCCAAGCCCCTGGAGAAGGCCGAGTCGCCTAACCAGCTGTTCAGTGCGGACTACAAAGGTCAATTCCTGACAGGTGCAGGCGTCTGGTGCTATCCGCTGACGATCATGGATCACGCCAGTCGTTTCCTGCTCGCCTGTCACAGCATGCCCAATACCAACCTGCTGGAAACCCAGGCCGTTTTCACCCAAGTGTTCCGAGAGAATGGCTTGCCTGAGCGGATTCGTACCGATAACGGTGTGCCGTTTGCCAGTAAGGGGCGTGCGGGACTTTCTCAGCTGTCGATCTGGTGGCTGCGTCTAGGCATCATTCCCGAGCGTATTGCGCCTGGTCGGCCTGAACAAAATGGCCGCCACGAGCGCATGCATCGAACGCTCAAAAGCACGCTCCCATCGCCGCCGGCAGTGGCCTGGGAGGCTCAACAACGGCACTTTGATCGCTTTCGGCAGCACTACAATCATGAGCGCTTGCATGAAGCGCTGAAGCAGAAAACACCGGCGTCTTGCTACCAGCCATCTCCACGCCCATTCCCTGAAAAGCTCCCCGAAATGACCTATCCCAGTCATATCGAGAGCTTGCCGGCTGATAGCTCCGGCATCATCAATCGCCGGGGCTTGAGGATCTACGTAGGTTATGTGCTCAAGCACCAGACCATTGGACTGGAGCAGGTTGGGGATGGCATCTGGGATGTTATTTTCGGTCCCATCATCCTTGGCAGGGTCGATGTGCGGGATGCCACTGATGGTTATGTAACACTCAAGGTGTTGTCACCTATGTGAGTGAACTTTTGTGTAACCCATGTGGGTGATCCGTACAGCAAAGAATAAAGGGGACAGGTTTATTTTCCCTGCTTTTTCTCCGGTGCAGTTGCAGACGTAGCCGCTACTTCAGCTGCACCAGTTGCCTTTGCACCGAGGCTATCGCCCTTATGCCACCGGCCTAAAATCATCAATCGTCTTGTTTTTCTCTTTCAATAGAGACGCAACGAAACAGGGATTAAAAACCATCAAAAACTCAATAGCATCATAAATTTTCCAGCGATGTATTTCGAGATGATCAATTATGGCGACAAGGTGCTTTTCAACAAGAGGCACATACTCTGAGTAGTTTTCACTACTCACGAAGTCAAAAATTTTGGCTATTTCAAACGGTTCACTACTCGCCAAAGCAATGATTTTCGATAGGGGGGAATAGATCTGGACTCTCGCAGCCTCGATATCTCCACGATCAGCCACGTTGGCAAAATACCGAGTCACAGCCAAGAGTATTTGGTGATAAGTGTCGTCGTATCCGTGTAGTCGATGGAAATAGACTCCTTCGATGCGCCCAGGTTTGTCCATTCTCCCCTCCAAGGCAATCAACCCTTCATGGATGCCCCAACTGGTCAGTAACTTCGCAGCCAAGAAGTGCTCCTCATCGTTATTCGCATGACGAAGCAAATCCAGCACGGCGTCAATTCTAACCGGTGGAATATCCTCTGGATCCAAATCTCCTGCACTCACGGCATAATCCGCATGTTTTGGAATGTGATTCAAAAGCTCGTATGTTTTCGGCTTCATAAAAACCTATTTTTTTACCGTTTTAATATAGTCGGCCGGCACACAGCCCTTGATCAAACACTCACCATCGCGCGTAGCGTTCCCCAAATCTCTCTCAGCAAAAAAGGGGACGGATTTATTTTCCCTGCTCTAATCTCGCCCTACCTACATGAAGGCTAGATCCGTTCGCCGCCAGGAATCGAAATTAGAGTAGGAAAAATAAATCTGTCCCCTATTCCCCTCTATTCCCCTATTCCCCTCCCCTATTCCCCTATTCCCCCTCTTTCCTCACTTCCACTTTCGTCCTACTCAAATGATCCTCAACAAATCACCACACGTGAAAACCTTGAGAACACCTCTATTCTCATCAGCCAAAAGCTTCAGAAAAGCAAATAGATCAGCATTTGTCTCTGTCACAATATCAGTATTGGAGTCATAGTGATAGACAGCATCACTTAACGAAGTCTGGAGAAAATAGTACTGCGTTTCCGAGACAAGCGAAAAAACAAAAGGGTTATTCAAGAAACCATAGTGACCTGCCTCCTGCATTTGCGAGAAGAAGTCAACCTGAAAAAGCAAATGCTCCCTCACCGTCCAAGAGGTGCGGTATAACTGAACCTGAGAGTCTCCGATAAAACCTACTGCGCATTTCCCCATCTTGCTCAAGAACAACCGCAGTTGTCCTTCAACGCGAATATCGTATAACCGGGCAATTTTATCCAGTTCGGGCTCACTATAGCCCATACACTTTACGAAGCTCCGTTCCGCTCCGCACAAATACTCTAATAACTTATCGCCACCCACGAAATCACTCCAGCAGAAAGAGGACAGATTTATTCTTCTTTAAATTAGATTAGCAAAGTAGATCTGCATCCCCTTTTTCGTTTTTAGCAGATATCTAATCATTTCAGCTCCACCAATAATTTCTTGAGCACTTCTGTAGAACTATAACCTGCTCCTCCCCCCAAATACAGGCGACCGTCATCATAAACACACTCTCCTTGCCCTTCGACAGATACACCATAGGAAACAGCCAAAGCGAGACGTCTCCCCCGTCCAGTCCCTCCCGAAACATGAGCAATAAATGGCACTCCACTCTCACTCACCTCTAGCAAAGAATCATCCGCGCTCATGAAGGTCAACCAACAGCACGCGCCACCCTCATGATCCATGATGTAAATCATATTGCCCAACAAACAATCACTATCCACCAAAGTTACATCAATGGTTATTCTCTGCGTCACAAACCCCAGACTAGACAATTCTTTCCTCAGCCTTACTTTAAGCATTTTTAGCTCAGGAACCTTACTCACTGGAACAAATAAACCAGCCGCCATCACTGCCACCCTATATACTGAGTCAGACGACCGGCCGAAATATCCAACCAACCGCCCTGGGTTCTAATATAAATATTGGACGAGAAGGGGTACAGATTTGTTTTCTATACTCTAATTTCGGCCTACTCTGCATGTCCCCTCGATCCCTTCGCCCCACAGGGGCCGAACCTACAGTAGGAAAATCAGACCTGTCCAATTTTCAGTCCCTTTCATACTTTTTTCATGCCCAAGATCAAGGACAAAAAGGGGGACAAAAAGGGGACAGATTTATTTTTCTTACTCTAACCTCGGCCTACCTAATGATAGCTTGATCCCATCGCCGCCAGAAGCCGGAATTAGAGTAGGAAAATAGATCGGTCCCTTTTCCTGCCGCCTGAACTACAGCAGGCAAACTAGATCTGTCCATTTTTCAGTCCCTTTCATGCTTTCCATGCCCCAGATCGATAGTAAAATCAGCTGGTCATTTGGCTCTTAAATGGCATAATCTGACGGTTCGTTGACAACAATCTCACCAGCTTGATTTAGCGAGAACAGTCCACATGCAGCCAGTCATACAACACCCTTGGGATATAACCCCAAGCGAAGCCATAGATCTACAGATACGACTATCTAAACTTGTGGTCAAGCAAGATCATCTTGGGTCGATCTCTAGTATCGCAGGCATTGATGTCGCCTACCACAAAGAGAACGATACACTGATCGCCTCCATTGTTGTGGTTGACGCTGAAAGCCTGGAAATCATCGAAGAGCATGCATGGTCGGGTACGACTTCGTTTCCCTATGTGCCTGGTCTTTTTTCGTTTAGAGAGCTACCTTCAATCATGAAGCTCTTATCAACTATAACCCACCGACCTGACTTGATCATCTGCGACGGGCAAGGTATAGCTCACCCTCGTCGGTTTGGCTTGGCATCGCATTTGGGGGTACTTTATGACATACCCACTATTGGATGCGGAAAAAGTCGCTTCATTGGTGAGTACGCACCTCCCCTTGATGAAAGGGGATGCCAATCAGGCCTGTTCGACGGCGACGAACTAATCGGGACCGCGCTCAGGACTCAAAAAAATGTAAAACCCGTGTTCGTTTCAATCGGCCACCGAATCTCCCTTGAAACAGCCTGCCACTGGGTACTGAACGCCACACGCCACTATCGATTACCAGAAACAACTCGACTTGCAGACCGATATGGAAGGCAGTTCTACGAACAGAACAAACCGCCCATCAAGTCCCCAAACCTACCATTCGATTATTGAAGTAAACATCACATTCCGTGTGAAGCGCCTTGAACTCCGCACACCACTTGCGCCAAAAATCACGCTTCCCCTCATCTTCGGCGACTTTCAGCTCTTTCAGTTGGTCAAGGGTTCTCAAGCGGGCCAAAGTCTCAGGCGAATCGGAGATACGATCCACACACAACTCCTTTACATAGCTTAAATTTTCACTACTTAACAAGTACTTAATAGCTGATTCATCAACACCATCCCCACTTAGCGATAACCGAGAACCGCATATAAGCTCCGAAAGCTCCTTCTTTTCTCTCAACACAGGGAATCTTATGGAGTTACTAACCGTCGACACCTTACCGAAATAATCCCCCATTAACGTTAAACGCTGCAATCTACTCATTGAAAAGCCCAAAGACATCATGAAGGCATCACGCTTATACAGCATTACATTTATTAAATCGCCGTTCTCATACCACTCATATTGTTGTATGACATCCTCACCCACCTCAAGGGAACGAAGCTGTCCCCCTGAATAATACGTAACCTCCGCAATAACCCAGCCATACTCAAACAGCTGTTCACTGACACAAACCTCACCGGCAAACTCATAAGCAAATCCATTATAGACTTCACCCCCCAGAAAAAATTGTTCACCTGTGTAATCACGTTCAGATTCAATTCCGACGCACTCTCCCTCCAAAATAAATTCGCTGCGATAATCACCTATGTAACGGCCATTGTCGTACAAGCCACCCCACATGAGATCTCCGTCCATAAACTCCAATGCCGCCCCAGAGTATGGGGCACCTCGAAAGACCCATGTACCCGCCTCTTCTGTCAACGCCGCTTTCTTTATAATCATAAGTATTCCCTCCCAGTGATTAGATCCACATCCTCTTACTTAGAAAAAAGAAAAAAGGGGACAAGAAAAAATGGGATAGATTTATTTTCCCCACTCTAATCTCGGCCTACCTACGTGACAGCTAGATCCCTTCGCTACCAGGATCTGGAATTAGAGTAGGGGAAATAAATCTGTCCCCTTTTCCGGTCCCCTTTTCCGCCGCCCCCCTTTTCCGCCTGTCCCCTTTTCCGCCTTTTCCGTCCTTTTTTCTTACAGCACTAAATTGTTAACCTACAAAAAGATACTGCCCACCACCTTGGTCAAACAAGTGCCCACCCAGGCACATCTCATTTAACAGCAGCGAAACTTTAGTCTCACCCACGCACTCTCCAGATGATTCAAAGAACTGAAGCAGCCGCCAATCATCGATTATCCTGGGATCACCAAAACACTTATGAACATCCACAACCCAGCACAACTTACCCGTCATCTTTTCAAAACGCAGACCTGAACCATGCCTAATAAATCGCCATTTATCGCCACCAACAAAAACCTCTCCAGCCTTAGGGAAGTCTAGTAGCCATGTCAAATCTTTGGCATCGGGGTGTGTCCGCATAAATTCAAGCACCAACTGACACTGAAGCTCTACAAAACGAAAAACACTATCCACATTTATTTGCCCCATGGATTAGTACCTCACTCGAGCTTCAGCAGCTTCTCGCATAAGCTGATCTGCCTGCTCTCTAGTCACACCATCCACATTGACTGGCACATTTTTAATACCAGCTTTTGCAGCAGCCTCAGCGCGATGGTGACCATCAATAATGATTAACTTCCCGTTCACGTTAGCTACATCAATTGCGAAAAAGGGGACAGATTTATTTTCCCTGCTCTAATCTCGCCCTACCTACATGAAGGCTAGATCCGTTCGCCGCCAGGAATCGAAATTAGAGTAGGAAAAATAAATCTGCCCCCTTTTCTTTCGTCTCTACTCTAATCTCGTCCTTGCTACAAAATGGCAAGTTCCGTTCGCCGCCAGGAGCCGAAATTAGAGCAGTAAAAATAAATCCGCCCCCTTTTCTACAGCCCCCTTTTCTACACAATTTTCGGCTATGAATTTTCTCAACATAATTTGAAGCCATAAGTCCTGTAAAGGAAAACCTCTCCTCACATTTCACACATAGATCTTATATCTTCCAATTTAGCAGTACCTTTCTGATCATCAAAGTACAAACAACCGTCATCATATACAACCTTCCCTCCCCCACCCACACCTACACCATAAGAAACTGCAAGAGCGAGATTCCTTCCTTCGCCAACGCTACCTGAAATATGTGCAATAAATGGCATGCCAAACTCGTCCTCTTCCAGCAAACAGTCATCTGCACTCAAGAACGTCACCCAGCAACAGACATTTCTTTCATGATCAAAAATATAAATCATGTTCGAAAGCAAGTCAGATGCACCAACCAAATTAACACCAACCGTAACTCTATTAACCACAAACCCTAAAGCAGACAAAGCCTCTTGAAGCCAGCTTTTTAACTCTTCAAATTCAGGCACACGTGTCACAGGGACAAATAAACTTGCTGCCACTACTGCCACCCCTTATGCTGGGAAACTCTACCAGCCGATACATTCAGCCAGCCATCCTGAGTTTTAATATAAACATTTGAGACCGTTCCTTCCCCAACAACATTAGATACCGGAGAGCCAGGCCGGAAATGGTCAATCATTTTCTCCATCGAGACGCCTGTTTTCGAAGCATCAACATACATATCGCCTTTATACCCAGCCTTACTCATATCCTTGGCACCACTAACAATATTCCGCCGTACAGCATTGATGCTTGTTCCTTCTACGACTTTAAGCTGCACGGGCACTCCATCTAGCCAACCATCAATACCCGCAAAGCTTTTGCCCTCCGCACCTTTGAACTCACCGCCCCTGAAGGCAACGATTTCTGAAGCTTGCTTGAATTCATGGTCCTCCAAAGCTCCCCTGATAACAATGCCTGGCCTTGCTGAGGGCAATGCCAAAGGTGGGTCAAGTTTGGGAATCTCCTTACTTGTAGCCGAACCACCTGCCTCGGCCATTGCAGCACTAACCCGCTTGGCCAGCAACGCCCGTAACACAGCAGGCGCCCCTGTCATCGCCAAAGCGATATCCAGGTCCACCGTCACATCCTTCACACCACCCGTGGCAATGACCGAGATGCGCTCCATCAGGTCTTTCATTTCTGCCGGGCTGCTCGAGACCTGCCCAATCTCGCGCATGTAGATCGCGGCATTCTTCTCACCAAACTGCCGCTTCCAGGCCTCGGGTACAGTGTCTACTTCACCGGCCCAACTGTTGCCCGAGGCTTGCGTCCATTTCGAGTCGGTGTTGAACAAGCCATGGTCCTGCCTCTGCATTTCAGTCGCCTGGAATGCCTTCACCTCATCCCCATCTGCCATGATGGGACGGCCGTCTTTCCAGGTCAGGACAATATCCTGGGCGGCCAGTTTGGAAATGCTGTCCTGGGCGATCTGCAGGTTTTGGGCAAAATGCAGCCCCTCAGGTTTCTTCGGGTCATACATCTGCAAGAGCACCTGCAGGCGTTTGTTCTCTGTCTCGTCCACCTCAGCGTTGGCGGCCAGCAACAGCAGGTCTTCCCAGGAAAGGTCGGTCCCAGGCTTGCCCAGCCGCTTTTGCAACTCGGCCGCCTCGGTCGTCAGCGCCTTCTTTTCAGCGTCATGCAAGAGACGGTTGTAAGAGGTGGCATTGCCCGCGACCCACGACCCCGTCTGCAGGTCCTTGGCTTCGCCCCCAGCAGCAGCAGCCGTCAATATGCCGATGAGCTGCGAGTTCATCACCAACAGGCGGTTCCTATCCTCTTTCGGGATTTTGGTGTACTGATCAGCCAGTAACCCGACTACCGCTTCGTTCACCCCGGCCGACAGGGCACCAATTCTGAAATCGCCGCCAGCTGCCTCTGCGGCCAAACCGCCCATGAGGGCGTGCAGCGCGATCTTGGGTAACCCCCCATCCTTCAGGTTGAGTTTGTTTTCTCCGCTGATATCACCAACCCATTTGAATCCAGCCGCCGCAAAAGTGTTAACCAGACTATTGCGCAAGGCATCGCTGAACGAGCTGTTACCGCCAAGTGCGCGGTCGAGCACAGCGGACGTACCGTTCTGCAACATCTGGCTGCCGGCGAAACGCCCGATCCCGTCCAGCGTGGAAAGCCCGCCCGGTGGCAACACGGTAGTGGCGTTGACGACGGCTCCGGTCGACCCCGCAGCAGCAACGGCATCGGTCTTGGTTCCGGTCCAACCCTCGAACAGCCCCGCAGTCAGCCCTGCCGTGATACCCGAGACAGCGTATCCTCGCAGTGCATCCTTGGACGTCACGTCCTTGAGCACCAGGCTCAAGTTGCCCTTGTTGTTGATGGTGCTGATGGCAGCATTGCTGGTCAGGCCCATCGCGCCTGCGGTCACTATCGCATTGGCCCAACCAATGCCCTGCAAGGACGCACCGGCGCCAGCGGCCCACATGCCGCCCGCAGTGGTGGCCGCCGTAGATGCACCAGCGGCCGAAGCTCCACTGGCAACCAACCCACTGGCCGCACCTGCGGTGAAATAGGCGATCAGGATGGCGATGACCATCTGCGCCCCTGCCCCAAGCCCCGAATGGCTGTACTTGAAGGAGTCATGCACCTCCTTCACCTGCCGCCAGTCCACATCCCCGCGCTTCTCGACTTCCTTCAGCCAAGCCAGCTGTGGATCGGCCGCAACCATCGCGTCGATGCTCTGACTGATGGTCGCCTGGTCGACATGTTTCACATCGACCTTCAAGCCATCCACCGCCTTGATCACCAGGTCGCCCTTGGCCGTCAATTGGCTCTGGCGCAGGGTCTCGTCGGTGCTGCCCTTGCCCTTCATGCTGTTCCAGGCAAGGTCACCCTTGGACTTCTCGTGACTCTCCTGATGCATGTCCTTGACCGCTTCGAAGGTCACCGAACCGCCGCTATCAATGGTCAGGTCCGCACCGGAGGCGAGTTTCGCGCCCTGGTACAGCTGGTCACCGCCGCTCTCGAGGGTCAGGTTGCCACCACTGGTGATCTCGCTCCCCACCGCCTTCACGTCGGTCACTTCATCACGCTGGGTCTTCTTGCTCCCCCAACCACCCTTCTTGTTCATGTCATACAGCGAGTACTGGCTGTCGTTGGCGGCCAGCAGCTCGAGCTTGTCGCCGGCCACCAGGTAGGCTTCGTCGCCGGCGCTGGCCTTGCTCGCCACCATGCGCAGGTCGCGCCCGGCGTCGATGGTCAGGTCGCCGCCGGCCTTCACTTCGGCCGACTGCTGCTCGACGTCGTCCTCCTGGCGCTCGTACTTGGTCTTGCCTTTCTTGCCCTTGGCGTAGCTGTGCTCCTCGTTCGCCGCGGCGGCCAGGGTCACGTCGCGCCCGGCCTGCAGGGCCAGGTCGCGGCGGGCCTCGATTTCGCTGGCGACGATGCTCAGGTCCTGGCCGGCCGTGGCGGTGAGGTTGCCGCCGGCCTTCACCTCGCTGCCGTACTGGGTGATGCTGGTGTCGTGGCCGCTGACGCGACGGCGCTGGTACTCGTGGCTGTCGACACCTTCCTGGCTGGCGATGATCAGGTCACGGCCGGCATCCATGTCGATGTTGCCACCGGCCTGCACGGCGCCGCCGACAATGCCGATGTCCTGCCCCGCCGTGATCGTCAGGTTGTTCGCCGCCTCGATGCGCGCGGCGGTGTCGACCAGGTCCTTGGTCACGTGCTCACCGCCCGCGCGGCCTTCCAGGCGGGTGACGCTGCGTTCGTTGATCACGTCGCCGGTCAACGCGGTAAGGCTCACTTCACGCCCGGCGATGATCCCGCCCTGGGCGTTGCGGATCGACTCGGTGGCCAGCATGTCCAGGCGCCCGCCCGCTTCCATCAAACCGGCGTTGCCGATGTTGGTGGCGCTGACGGCGAGGTTGTTGGTGGCGCGCAAGGTGCCGACGTTGACCAGCTCGCCGCCGCTGATCAGGTTGACGTCGCGGCCCTGGATCAACGCGCCGTTGGGGGCCACGCGGCCGTTGGCGTGGGCCAGGTACAGCACCGGGGCGAGTACCTTCTCGCCGTTGACCTCGATGTTTTCCATCCACACGATGTCGTGGGTCAGCGCCGCCACCTGCTCGGCGCTGAGCGACACGCCCACGCTCAGCGACAGCTTGTCCTTGCTGGCGATGGCGTTGTCCATCAGGTAGCGGAACAGCGTTTCGTCGCTGGTCATGCCGTCGATGTAGCGCTGCCCGGTACGGGCCACCACCGCCTCGCGGATCAGGCGCTGCTCGTAGAGGCCGTCGCCCAGGCGCTTGATCGCCTGGTCCGGCTTGATATTGAGCTGGCCGAGCATGTAGTCGGAGCTGAGGAACTGCTTGAGGTCGGTCAGGACCGGGTTGGTCTCTACCAGGTACTTGTGCGAGACGCTCGGCACGCTGCGCTCAGGTACGCCCTGGACCAGCTTGACGCCAGCGGCCAAACCGCCCAGCGCCACGCCGGAGCCGGCCACGGCGCCTTGGGCAGACGCCGCGCTGTCGGCACCGAGCGCCGAAGCCGCGCGGCTGTCGGCGCTGGTCGCAGTGGCCAGCGGTGCGATGAAGGTGCCGCTGCCGGCTTGGGTGCGGTCAGCGGTCGCGCCCAGGGCGTCACCGCTGATCGCGGCCTGGCCGGCCTGGCTGCTGATGCGGAACAGGCCGTTGTCGCCCTGGGGCAGGCTGAAGCTGGGCAGGGTCACCGGGTTGACCTGGCGCTGGGCCAGGTCTGGCGGCAACTGCGGGTTGAGCGCGCGCACCTGGGTCTGGGCCTGGCGCGCATCGGCCGTGGCATCGCCACGGGCGTTGATGGTGCCGGCACCGGCCTGGTTGACGCGCACCACGCTGTTGTCGATGCGCTGGGTGGCGTTGATGGTCACCGCGCCGGCCGACTGCACCACCGCCGGGGCGACCACGGCGCCGGCAATCGGCGTCTTGTTGTCGATGACGTCATAGATGCTGGCATACGGATAGCCAGACGCGGCCATCACCTGGTCCAGGGTCAGCGAACCCGGGTTCTGGTTGAACTGGTTCTTGGCGTTGATGAACGCGTTGTACTGGCCGCGATCACGGGTGTACATGCTGGCGGTGAGGTTGCGCTGCTCGCCGCCACCGGCGCCCTTGTTCTCGAACACGGCCGTATTGATGGCGATATCGCCGCCCGCCGAGACACTGCTGTAGTGGTTGCGGAACGCGTCACCGGCAAAGGTCAGCTTGCCGCCGCTGGTGATGAAGGCCGTGGGGCTGTCCTGGTCGATGACATCCTGCCAGCTCTCGGTGGCCGAGAAGTACAGCTCGCAGCCCTTGCCCTTGCAGCGGTCATCGGAATACACGTTGACGTAGCCGGCCACCAGCTTCTGCTTCGAAGTCAGGTGTTCCTTGCGGTTGAGCAAGGTGTCCACCGCCAGGGTCATGCTGCCGGCGCTTTCCATGCTGGCGGAGATATTGTCCAGCAACGCGGCGCGGGCGCTGCCGTTGCCGGCCAGGTCCAGGCCGCCGAGGCTGTAGATGTCGCCGTAGTAGTTGCTCAGGCTACCCACGCGCAGGGTCATGTCGTTGCCGCTGAACACCAGGCCGCGCTGGTTGCTCAGGGTGTTGGCGGCAAGTGTCACTGCCGCGGCGCCGCCGAGGGTGCCGCGGTTTTCCAGGCTGGCGGCGTTGACCGTAAGGCCACCGAGGGCGGTCAGGCGACCGTCGTTGCTCAGCAGGTTGCGGGCGGTCACCACGCTGCCCGCGCCGCCGGCCAGGCTGGCGGCACTGGACAGGCGGATATCGGTGGCGCTCAACCCCAGGCTGCCGAGGCTGCTCAGGCGGCCGTTGCCGTCGTAGTTGCCGGTGAGGTCGAGTTGCAGGCTGCCATCGCTGGCCAGCAGGCCATGGTTGGTCCAGTCGCCACCGCGGCCCTTGAAGCTCTCGACCGCCAGCAGCTTGCCGCTGGCCGTCTGCACGAAGCGCCCGATGTCCAGCTCCAGGCGCCGAGCCTGCAGCACGCTGCTGTTGGTCCAGCTGGCGGCGCCGATGCTCAGCAGGCCATCGGTGTGCAGGACACCGCCGGCCTGGGTGACCTTGTCGGAGGCCAGGCCGAAGGTGCCAAGGCCGGTGTGCAGCAGTTGCCCGCCGCTGTTGCTCAGGCCGCCGATCTGCAGGTCGAGGTCGTGGTTGGCGGTGGCCAGCACGCCGTTGTCGTTGAGCAGGTTGCCCGTGACGATGAAGCGGCTGGTGCCGGTCTTGCCGAGGGCGCGCAGGTTGCCCGTGCGGTTGTCGAGCTCGCTGGCGCGCAGCTGCAGGTCGCTTTCGCTCTCCAGCTGGCCAAGGCCGTTGTACAACGCGCCGCTCAAGCCGAAGTCGATGCGCCCGGCGCCGATCTTGCCGCTCTGGTTGAGCAGTTGCTGGCCCTGCAGGTGCAGCAGCCCGGCGGCGTACAGGCCACCGCCCTGGTTGTCGAACTCGGCGGTGACGAGCTGATTGTCGCCACCCTGGGCCGAGAGGTAGCCGCCCTGGTTGTTCATCCGGGTGTCGGCCTTGATGTCCACCGACTGCGCCTGGGTGGTGCCGCCGCCGTTGTCGAACAGGCCGCTGAAGACGCCCTTGAACAGGCCTTTGGCCGCGCTGAGCATGCCGCTGCCGCCGTTGTCGAGGCTCGCGGCGTGCAGCTCGAGGCCGCCGTCCTGGCTCTCCAGGCGCCCGCCGTGGTTGTTCAGGGCCTTGTCCAGGTGCACTTCGATGGCGCCCTGGCTCTTCAGCGTACCGGCCTGGTTGTCCAGGGCATTGGCGTGGATGTCGAGCTTGCCGTGTTCGCTGAACAGCAGGCCATCCTGGCCGTTGAGCAGGTCGCCACTCAGGCGCAGTACCAGGTTCTGCTGGCTGGCCAGGTTGCCGCCGCGGCTGTTGTCCAGCGTCGTCGCGTCGACGCGCAACAGGCCGTGGCTGATCAGCTTGCCGCCGTTGTTGGCGACACTGCCGGTCTTGAGCAACAGGTCGGCGCCACTGACCAGGCGCGCACCGTCAGTGTTGAGCAGCGCCTCGGCCAAGGTCAGGTCAAGCAGCGCGCGGCTGGTCAGCTGCCCCTTGGCGTTTTCCAGGCGCTTGCCGACGACGGTGATCGCCTGGCCGTTGATCTGCCCGCCCTGGTTGTCGATGACGGTGCCTGCCTGGTCGAACGCCAGGTCGCCGGTGGCGGAAATGAGGCCGCCACCGCTGTTGTCGAGCCGGTCGGTGACACTGAGGGTGATGGCCTGCTCGGAAGAGATGATGCCCTTGCTGTTATGCAGGTTGGCCGCGGTGATCTGTTGGTTACCCTTGCTGACCAGGGCGCCCAGTTCGCGGTTGTCGAGGGTACCGGCCAGGGTCACGGTGAGGTCGCCGTCCTTGCTGGACAGGGTACCTTCGCCGCTGTTGTTCAGGTCGGTACCCTTGGCCAGCAGGCCCTGCGCGCCGGAAATCAGGCCCTTGCCGCTGTTGTCCAGCTGTGGCGCCTCCACGGTCAGCCGGCCATCGCTGAGAATGCGTCCCTGCTGGTTGTCGATGCGTTTGGCGAGCAGGTTGTAGGATTGCTGGCTGGTGATTTCGCCGGTGCTGTTGTCGAGCTTGCGCAGGTTCTGGATGTTCAGTGGGCCGTTGGCGCTGATCAGGCCGCCCTGGTTCAGCAGGTCGCCGCCGTTCAGGTCGAGATCGAGCTTCTGTTCGCCGATCAGCCGCCCCTGGCGCTGGATCAACGTGCTGACGCGCAGCAGCAGGTCGCCCTTGGCGGAGATTTCGCCGCCCTGGCTGGAATCGACCTGCCCGGCCACCAGCGTCAATGCGCCATCGCTGTGGATCCGGCCGCCGCGCTGCAGGGCATCGGCGCCGTTGCGCAGCTCGCCGGTGGTCAGCTTCATCGCCTGCTTGCTGCTCAGGGTACCGCCACGGTTGTCGAGCTCGTTGCTGTCGACGGTCATCGCCGCCTGGCTGGTGAGCTGGCCGCCTTGATGGTTGTCCAACTGGCCGGTAGTGACGGTCACGCCGGTGTTGCCCGACAACAGGCCGCGCTCGCCGTTGAGCAAGCCGGCGCTGGTCACGGTCAACCCGCCAACGGCGGACAGGATGCCCTCGTCATGGTTGTCGAGCTGGCCGTCGATTGTGGCCTTGATGGCCTGGCCGCTGGCCAGGCTGCCGCCGCTGAAGTTGTCTAGGCTGACGGCCGCGACCTCGAGGTCGTGGCTGGCCGACAACACCCCCTTCAGGCTGTTGTCGAGGACGCCGGCGATGCGCAGGGTCAGGTCCTGGCTGCTGACCACTCGCCCACCCCGGTTGTCGAGGCGGCTGGCGACCAGGCTGAAACCACGGCTGCTGGAAATCTCCCCGGCATCGCGGTTATCGACCACGCCGATCTGGCGCAACAACAGGTTGCCCGGCGAGCGCAGCAGGCCGTGATCACGGTTCACCCACTGGCCGTGCTGCAGGTCGAGGTCGATGCCGGTCTCGCTGACCAGTTGCCCGTGGTCATGCTGGTCGAGGCCGGTCAGCGTGGCGTCGATCTGGCCGGCGGCGCTGATGCGGCCATAGCCGTAGTTGTCGAGCTGGGTACCGACCAGCAGCAGGCTGCCGGCACCGATATTGCCCTTGGCGCTGTTGTCGATGGCGCCGCTGCGCAGCTCGGCGTGCTCCTGGGCGCTGATGATGCCGAGGTGGCTGTTGTCCAGGCGACCGGCCTTGAGCAGCAGCCCGGTATTGGTCACCAGGGTGCCGCCCTGGTTGTCCAGCAGCTCCTGGCTGGTCAGGTCCAGGGCCGCGATGGCCGAGACCTTGCCGCCCTGGCGATTGAGCAGCGTGCCGGCATTCAGGGTGACGCTGGCGTCACTGATGATCAGGCCGGCGTCGCTGTTGTCCAGCTTGCCGTCCAGGGTCACGTCGATGTGCTGGTGGCTGCTCAGCTTGCCGCCGTTGTTGAGCAGCTCGGTGCCGTGCAGGCTCAGGCGGTCATGGCCACTGAGCAGGCCCTTGTTCTGGTTGAGCAGGCGCTGCACGGTGAGGGCCAGGCCACGGTCGCCGATGACCTTGCCACCCTGGTTGTCCAGCAATTCGCTGGCATTGAGGATGACCTTGCCGACGCTGGAAATCTCGCCCTGCTGGTTGAGGATGCGCGCCGCGCTGATGTCGGCCACGCTGGTCGCGCCAATCTTGCCGCCCTGCTGGTTGTCGATCATGTCGGCGGTGAGCAGCAGGCTGCCCAGGCTGGTCAACTTGCCGCCTTGATGGTTCAAGGTGCCCAGGTGGGCCTCGAGGTCGCCCTTGGCGGTGATGTTGCCCAGGCGCTCGTTGTCGACCTTGCCGGCGATCAGGTCGAGGCGACCATCGCTCTGCAGGTGGCCGGCATCGCTGTTGGCCAGGCTCTCGACGTCGATAAGGGCCTTGCCCTTGGTAGTCGCCGCGCCCTTGTCACGGTTGTCGAAATGCCCGCCGGTGACGGTCAGCGAGCGGTCGGCGAGGACCAGGCCGCCGCGGTTGTCGAGGCGCTTTCCATCCAAGGTCAGGTCGCCGAGGCTCGACAGCAGGCCGTTGTCACGGTTGTCCAGGGTCGCCACCTTGACGCCCAGTGTGCCGTCGCTGCGCAGGTTGCCCTTGCCGCTGTTGTCCAGGCCCACGGCCTTGAGGTCGAGCAGGCGCTTGGCCGAAACCACGCCGAGGCGGTTGTCGATGTCGGCGCTGGCGTTTACCAGTACATCGCCGCCGAGCAACTGGCCGCCACCGTTGAGCAGGCCGGCGGTGGTGATGTCCAGGCGGTCGGCACTGAGCTTGCCGCCGCCCTGGTTGTCCAGCAGCGCGTGGGTGGTCAGCCTGGCCTGCCGGTCGCTGCCGACCAGGCCTTTGTCACGGTTGTCCAGCCGGGTGGCGGTGACCTGCAGGCCGCCCTGGCCCACCAGGCGGCCGCCACGGTTGTCGAGAGTGGTGCCGACGTCCACCACGGCCTTGCCCTTGCCTTGCAGCAGGCCCTGGTCACGGTTGTCGATCGCGTTGGCATTGACCGTCAGGATGTCGTCGGCCAGTGCCTGGCCTTTGCGGTTGTCCAGCTGGCCAGCCGTCAGGGTGGTGACTTGGCCCTTGAAGGTGCCGCCCTGGTTGTCGAGGGTGGTGCTGCCGGTGGCCTCCAGGGTGCGGTTGGCCACTACGCTGCCACGGTTGCGCAGGGTCTGGCCGGTGAGGGTCACGTCGCCGTGGGCATTGCGGGTGTTGTCGGGTTCCACGCCGGCTTCGATGATGCCCTGGTTGTCGATCCGCGCGCCGGTCACGGTGATGCTGTCCTTGGCGGCGAGGCTCTGGCCGACCGTTACCTCGTCACGCACGCGCACAGTGGCACTGCCGGCGGCGTAGGTCTTGCCGGTCAGCTCGGCGCTCTGCGCGGCGACCGTCAGGTTGCCGGCACTGGACGTCTGCGCCAGGGTCACCTTGCCGTTGGCGTCCACCTGGATGTCGCCGGTGGTGGCGGCCATGTTGCCGGCCAGCTTGACGCCCACGCCCTGCTCGGTGCCGACCAGACGAATGGTGTTTGCATACATGCCACCCAGCGCCGAGCTGTCGATGGCCAGCAGCGGCTTGTCGCCGCCCTCGTCGGCACGCGGCGTGGCCTGCAGGGTGTCAGCCTTGACGTCGTTGCGCCCGGTGACGATGTTCAGCTGCTTGGCGTGCAGTTCGGTGTTGAGCTTGGCGCTGCGGGTGATCAGGTCGAACTGGTCGAGGTTGGTGGCATTGAGCGCATCGCCTTCGATGGCGATGTCGCCGCCGTCGACCTGGAAGCGGTCGAGGCGCTCGCCGTCCATGATCGGCTTGCCGGTGGTGAGGGTCGCCCGCGGCGTGTTGATGAAGCCGCAGCCCTTGCAGGTGATGCCATGGGGGTTGGCGACGATGACCCGGGCCGCCTGCCCCGCCACCTCGGTGTAGCCCTGCAGGGTACTGCGGTTGCCGCCGGTGACCTGGTTGAGAATCACCTGGGCCGCCTGGCCCCTGAGGTTGGGGTTGCCGACGATGATGCCGCCCAGCTGGGTCGACTGGGTCTTGCTGGTGGCGTTATTGAGGATCAGCCCGTTGCTGCCGACGTTGTAGTCGCGGAAGGTGTTGGTCGACAGGCCGCTGCCGTTGGGCGTGGCGATATTGACGATCGGCACGCCGTTGCCGGCCTGCTTGAGGCTGGTATTGGCGTTGGCCGCCGCATCGACGGTCAACTGCGCGGCCGTGGCGACGATGGGATTGAGGAACAGCACCCCCGCGACGATCAGGGCAATGCATTGGTTCAGTGGGGTGCGGATATCCATGTCGAACAAACTCCAGGCGCGGGCGGCGGTGTCACGGGCAAAGGGTGGGTCGGGGCTCAGAAGAACGCGTCGACACGGAAATAGATCGGGTGTTCGCGGCGTGTGATGACGTCAGGGCGCTCCAGCGAGCGGGCGAAGGTCGCGCTGGCGGCGAAGTACTGGCCGCGCACGTTGAACTCCAGGGCATTGCCGCTCAGGCGGCCATGGTCCTGGCCGTTACCGTGCTGGCCCTTGATCACCCCCGCGTCGTAGGCGAACGCCATGCCGTATTCGCGCAGCCAGGGCTGCAGCGGCGCCCAGGTGACCGGCCGGCGCCAGCGCAACTGGTTGCGCCAGTAGCCGCCGCTGTCGCCGGTGAGGGTCTGCTCCTTGAAACCGCGCACCGAGGTCAGCCCGCCGACGCTGATGCGCTGGCCGCTGTAGAGGGCATCTTCGCTGCGCTGGCCGGTGGCCAGGCTGTCGAAGCTGAACTGCTCGCCCCACAGCTGGAACGGCTGCAGGTAGCTCAGGGTGAGAGTGTACTTGTTGTAGCGCGCCACCGGTTCGTTGCCGCGCGGATCGCCCGCGCCCTGGGCGTCGAGCGCACCGATACCCTGCTGCCAGCCGGCATCGAGGTTGACGAAGGCATTGCCGATGCGACGACCGTGGTTGACGCCCAGCTGGCGCTCGGTGATACGGGTGCTGGAAACGTCGATAAGGGTGTCGTCCAGGTAGTTGCGCGCCCGCAGGTGGCTGACGCCGACATTGACCGCGGTCTTGCTCAGGCTGTCGCGGTGGATCACCCGTTCGGCCTGGAACTGGTGCACGCTGTTGTCGCCGTCGAGCTTGAAGGGGAAACCGCTGGAGGTGTCGCGGGTGCGGTAGTAGTTGTGGTTGTAGCTGTAGTTGAAGGTCCACCAGCCCCACGGCAGGCTGTAGTTCAGGCCATGGCTGTCGGAATGGCGCCAGTGGTCGCTGACCACGTCGCGCCCGCCACGCAGGCTCAACTGATCGGCCAGGCCCAGCGGGCTGTCCCACTCCAGGCCAAGGTTCATCTGCTGCTCGCCGCTGCTGGCGTCGCCGTTGTTGTGGCGGCTGGCCGAGACCCGCCAGGGCTTGTCACGCTGGCCCTTGAGCTGCACGCGACTGCCGCCGACCTCCTGGCCGGGCACCAGCTCCACCTCGACCTGGCGCGAGGGCAGACGGCCGAGCTGGTCGACCATCTGTTCCGTGTCGCGCAGGTTGAGGACCTCGCCAGTCTTGCCGGGGAAGGCCATGGCCATTTCCCGGGGGCTGGCCAGGGCGGAGCCGTCCAGCCCTTCCAGGCGGCCTTCGACGATGATGATCTGCAGCACGCCGGAGCCCAGGTCCTGCTGGGGCAGGTAGGCGCGAGTGGTCAGGTAGCCACGGTTCAGGTAATGGTCGGTGATGCGCTTGAGCAGGTCGTTGAGCTGGCCGACCTGCAGGCACTTGCCCTCATAACCTTCGAGCAGCGCCTTGCGCTGTGGCTCGTCGAGCAGGCTGGCGCCTTGCAGGTCGATGCGCTGGATCTGGAAGCAACGCCCTTGCTCGGTGGGCTGGGCAGGCGCCTGCGGTGCCTGCCTTCCCGGCAGTTGCTGAAGCTCCTCGAGGCGCTTGCGCTGCTCCTGCAGCAGGTTCTCCTGGCGGTCACGGATCAGGTCACGGTCGCCGGGTGTCTGGAACGGTGCGGCACCGGCGTACAAAGGCAAAAGAGCCAGGCCTGCGGCCAGGAAGCGGGTAGGAAGGGGCATGGGGCATGTCCATCACTTAAAGCCGAGCGCATCACTGCGAAATAGCCGCGCAGGGTACTAAAGGACAGCAGTGCTATCAATAGGCCACCCTTCCCCCGTATTACCGGATAATTCCTTTACGCCGGCAAGCCGCCCTTCATTGCTTTACGGTTGTCGCGCAGGCTTGCCGGCAGGCCGGAACCACCACCCCTGCTGCATGCCGGCAGCGGCGAGCAGAATCAGCCCGACTCCCAACCACTGCAACGCTACCAGGCGATGGTCGAAGGCCACCCAGTCGACCAGGATCGCGGCGATCGGGTAGATGAAAGACAACGCCCCGGTCAACGCCGTGGGCAGGCGCTGGATGGCGCTGTAAAGCAGTACGTACATCAACCCCGTGTGCACGATGCCCAGCGTGACCAGGCTGCCAAGCGCCGGCAGTTCACCCGGCAGGCCGCCCAGCTTCACCCAGGGCGCCAGCAGCAAGACGCCGGTACTCACCTGGATTAAAGCGATCAGATGCGGCGGCGTGCCGGTCAGGCGCTTGATGATCAGCGCCGCCACGGCATACAGAAACGCCGCGCCCAGCGCCAGGGCGATGCCCTGCAGGTACTCGCCACCACTGGCCTGCCCCGCGCCATGGGCGCTGACAATGGCGAGCATGCCGAGGAACGCCACGCTCAGCCAGGTCAGCTTGGCCAGGGTGATCTTTTCGCCCAGGAACAGTGCCGCCAGCCCCACCAGCATGAACGGCTGGACGTTGTACACCGCGGTGCCGATGGCGATCGATGCCCGCGAATAAGAGGCGAACAGCAGTACCCAATTACCGACGATCGCCACCCCGCTGATCACCGCCAGCAGGAAAGTGGCACGGGTCAGCACGCCCGGTTTGAGGAAGCCCATGGCCGCGCAGATCAGCAGCAAGGTGCCGGCACCGAACACGCAACGCCAGAACACCACCTCCAGCACCGGCTGCCCGGACACCAGCACGAACCAGCCGATGGTTCCGGAGATCAGCATGGCGGCGATCATTTCCAGAGAACCACGGCGCAACGAATTGTCCATCTCACACCTCCTGTCGACGATGGGCACAGTATGCGGAGGGTTGAGGCTGACCTTCCAGCGGATAACCAAGGCCGATCGGCTCATGCACCTTTACTATCAAGGCCGATTTGGAAAATCACCTAACGAGGCAGCCATGACCGATGACATTGACCAGTTGCTGATCAACGCCCTGATGGAAGACTCGCGCCGCTCGCTCAAGGCCCTGGCGCAGATCAGCGGCCTGTCGGCGCCCAGCGTCAGCGAGCGCCTGCGCCGCCTGGAGGAGCGCGGCGTGCTGCGCGGCTACACGGTAGAGGTGGACCCGCGCTGTTTCGGCTACCAGTTGCAGGCCATCGTGCGCATTCGCCCGCTGCCGGGGCAACTGCAGGAGGTGGAACGGCAGATCGTCGCCATCCCCGAGTTCACCGAGTGCGACAAGGTGACCGGCGAGGACTGCTTCATCGCCCGCCTGCATGTGCGCTCGATGGAGCAGTTGGACACGCTGCTCGACCGACTGAATGTGCTGGCCGAGACCAATACCGCGATCATCAAGAAGACGCCGGTGAAGCGGCGGTTGCCGCCGATGAATTGATAAAGGCGCCTCAGGGTGAGGCTACTTCGCGAAGACAGTTCCGTGCCCACGCGTCACACCCTCTATTACGGAGCGTTCGGCCAATGCGCCATCGAACGAGATCAACCTGTCCGTCGTGGCTTTCCAGTCGGCCAGGCGGTGATAGGCATTGATGAACCAGCTGAGATTATCGCAAAGGTTGCCGAACGCCGAGTTGATCTGCATGACGTCACCAAACTGGATGGCACCGGAAAAGAAGCGCGGAACCGCCAGCAGGCTGCTGAACACCAGCGAGAGCTGGCTGTAACTCTCGGTGAACAACGAAAGACGCATCTTCACGCGGATAGTGCGGCGCATGTTGGCCAGGCTGACATCGAGCTTTTCACTGATGCGGTCTTTTTCGCCATTGCGGCCTGACTGATCCCCCTGCTCGCAGGAGTGGTCACGGAAACGGATGAGGAAATATCGCAGGTCCGCCTCGGAACGCTGCTGGTTGTTGCTCAAGGAGACCAGTTTGAAGCCGATTTTCTGGCTGATGAAGGTGCCCAGCAGGGCGTAGAAAATGGCAGCCCAGAACATGTAGGCGGGGATACTCAAGCCCCACAGTTGCGCACTGCCTGAAATACTGATCAACACCACGCTGAACGAGACCACGCTGGCCAGGGTGTAGAACAGGCCGCAGGCCAGATCGATGGTCTCGAACGTGAATTTGTTGATGTCCTCGGCGATGCGCTGATCGGGATTATCGACCTGCTGCTCGATCTGCTGAGGGCGATTCGACTCGACGACCCATGCGGACAGGTAGTGATTGGTCAACCAGCGCCGCCATCTCAATGCGAAGACGTCGACCCAATAGGTGATCAAGACGGAGCGCAATACCGACAGCAGCACAACGGCAACGAATACCAGCACCAGACGATAGAAGGAATAGGCATCGAGTGCCTGGATGGCATTGTAGAAGTGCTTGTACCATTCGTTGATAGCCAACGCGGTGGCTACGGCCAGCAGCGACAACACCGCCAAGGCCACCAGTGAACACCAGGCGAATAGCTTCTCTTCACTCTTCCAGTACAACGACACCAAACAAAAGGTCTTACGCAAAAATGACGCGTCTTCAGGGACGCCATCATTCCCGCTAGCGATTTTCGAATTCATTGGACATCACGGAATAAAAATTCATTATTAGCGGAGTGTGTACCACTCCTTATATACACGCTGCACGCACTATCTAACCCTTGCGCGCAGGGCCGCCAACCGGCCACTGAAAACCAAGAACAACTGCCTTACAGTTTACTTCCACGCAGTACCCGTAGCGACAGCGTTATCACCACTGCCATCAATGCGTACTTTATAAATTTATCAAGCATCCAATAATCGGCAGCCGTACCCACGGCTATTCCGATCAAGATGGTTACGACCATCGCGACAAAAGCATTCATCAGTACTACTCCAGATCATCTATCGTCTGACTTTTTTCGTCGAACCGAGGCCAGATGCCACCACTCACATTCAGTGTATCGCCACCCGACCGCGCCCGACACCCTACAGGTGTAGGGCTGGATCTAGTGTGGTGTTTCACAAATAACGACCATAACTCGCGGCGCTTTTTGCGCTCATGCGGCGTTGTCGCTCCTCGCCGTAGCTGGGCTACAACTCGTCGCGACGCCTTGCCTGAGCGCAAAATTCGCCGCGATTTATTGGTCGTATTTGCAAAACACCACACTAGTTGACTCGCCCAGTCGAAAAGAAGCTCAAACACCCAGCGAATACCGGATGTTCAAGCCTCTTTCGACGTTGAAGCGGTCAACCGGTCAAAATTGACCGCACTGCCTTCCCTGATGGTGGGCCATCGAAAGCACTTTGCAGCCACCCTGTTACTGCGCGCCTGTAAGGCAATCGAGCTTTACAGGCGAGCGGCAACCTGTCTAGAACCACTTGGACAACGACGGGTGAACAACAAAATAAATCAACAGGTAGATGACCGGCACCGATATCAGACCCAGCACGCCATCAGTGTTCCAGCCGAACTTGCCCTTCAGCAAGCCGGCCACTTTTTTGAACAACACTGCCAATAGCAAGGCCGACAGCAAATCCATAACATATATCAACCTTACCTCCAACCTGCGGGCATTGATGTAACGTGCCATCGTGAGGAAAAACCGCTCTCACCTCGAAATCACCACCATCGGGATAAACGCTCAAGCCCCCGTCGAACCACTGCCCCACATACGCGATCCATTACCTGTAATCACTCCGCCACCAAAACCTGCGGTCGTTCCCGCAGCAATGCTGCCGATGCCGGCAGGGCCGGTAATAGCACCTATCAGAGCACCAGCCCCTGCCGCCAACGCCAGATCAGCTCCATTGATACTTCCACCACCGGTCTGGCTACCGAGATAAGTAGCAACTCCAACTGCCGCACCACCGACTGCCCCAACAGGACCAAAGGCGCCTGCCACCATCTCGAGCTCTTCTGCTGTGATATCTCGCATTGTTACAACTCCCTATGATTTCATGGAAAAACGTTTGGCATTTACCCTTTGGCTACACGCGCGAACCCACTTGTCGTACAGCAGCGATCAAAGCGCCCAGAACCCCAGGCGCCCCAAGCTCGCCGCCAGACGCAATCGCGCACGGTGCCAACCATTCAATGCAGCAATATGCTCCTGCTCCGCCATTGCATAGGCGGACGAAGCATTGAGCAGCTCGATCATGCTGCCCACTCCAGAGCGATAACGGCCCTGGACCACGGTCAGGGCGAGCATTGCCTGCTCGACCCACTCGGCGGTTCTGTCCAGCGCCTGGGTCTCGATACCCAAGGCCTGGTAACTGGCCCACAGCTCCAGCGCCACACGCTGCCGAGCATCGGCCAGTTCTGCTTCCTGGGCCTGCACCCTGGCCCGGGCACCCCGAACCTGATAGGTGCGCCCGAACCCTTCGAACAGCGGGATGCTGACCTGAAGACCAACGCTGTTGTCACGGATATGGCTATCGCCGTTGTACGCCATTGCCTGATGGGTCTTCACATCCGACAGCGAGGCGATCAACGACAGCGATGGGCGGCCAGCAGCCTCGCGCTCGGCGACGGCTGCCTTGGCCGCCTCCAGTTTCGCCTTTGCGGCGATCAACGCAGGGTGGTCGCTGCCCGCCTGCTCGAGCAGTGCATCCAGGCCTTTGACGAAGGCGGTGTCCGGCCGTCGTGTCAGCGCTTGCGCCAGCATCAACCGCGTCTGCGGCGCCAGCCCCATGCGCAAGGCGATCTGGCCTTTGGCATCGCGCACCGCCCCCTGGCCGCGAACCAGGTTCAGGCTGGCCTGCGAGTAGGCGGTCTGCGCCTGGAGGCGGTCGCTCAGCGCGGCGGCGCCCGCGTCGAACTTGGCGCTGGCATCCTTGAGGTTTTCCGCGGCCAGCGCGGCAACCTGCTCGGCGGCCCGTTGCCTGTCCTGGGCGGCCAGGGTGTCGTAGTACAGGCTGGCTGCCTGCACAAAGGCCTCCTGCAGGCGCTCATCCTGATTGGCATTGGCCGCCACCAGCAACTGCCGCGCATTGCGCAGGTCGGCTTCACGCCGGCCGGAATCGAACAGCACCCAGCTCAGGCTCAGACGATGGTCCAGCTGACGTTGACGCCCCTGGGCCGAGGTGTCGGTCTGTTCGTATTGGGTGTCGTTGCGGCCGCGTCTGTAGATGGCCGTGGCATCGAGCCTGGGCAGGTACGCCGAGCGCGCTACCCCGACCTGCGCCGCCTGGGCCTTGGCCTGCGCCCAGGCGTGCCGGGCCTGGGGGTCGTGGCACAACACCCGCTCGACCATGACCTCCAGGCTGAGCACCTCCGGTAGCGCCCCATCCACGCAGGCCGCACCCAGGCCTGAGCCTTGGAGCACGGCCGCAGGCGCCACGGCGTCGGCGGTCGAGAACACGTCCAGTGCAGCGGCACAGGGCGCCCATGCGCACACAAGCACCAGCAGGCAACGATTGAAGACACCTGCACTCATGGCGTGACAACTTCGCCCAGGTCCGACGACACGCACGCCACCCGCTGATCAAGCACCACCCGCCCCGCCTCGAGACGCACTACCCGATCTGCGGAGGCGATCGTCTCGGCACGGTGGGCAACGATGATTCGCGTCACATCGAGTGCACGTACCGCCGCGTTGACACACTGCTCGCTGGCCACATCGAGATGACTGGTGGCCTCGTCGAGGATGAGAATATCCGGCCGCCGGTACAGTGCCCTGGCCAGCAGCACGCGTTGTTTCTGCCCGCCCGACAGTACGGTGCCCATGTCGCCCACCAGCGTGTTGTAGCCCATCGGCATGGCTGCGATGTCGGCATCGATGGCGGCCATGCGCGCGCATTCCATGGCCCATTCCAGATCGGGGCTCGTTTCGAAGAAGGTGATGTTGTCCGCGAGCGAGCCGGCAAACAGGCAGTCGTCCTGCATCACCGTGCCGATCCGCCCGCGCCAGGATTCCAGGTCCAGCTGGCGCAGTTCATGCCCCGCCATGCGGATCTGCCCGCTGGTGGGCGGCAATACCCCCAGCAGCACATTCACCAGGGTGCTCTTGCCACATCCCGAGGCCCCGGTGATGGCCACGGACTCTCCGGGAGCAATGCGCAGGTCGATGCCATCGAGCACCAGCGGCTCATGCTCGGAGTAGCGGTAGCTGAGGTTCTGGATGTCGATGCTCATCCGCCCGGCTGGCCAGTTCACCGATTGGCACGCATCGCGCTGTTCCTCGGGCGGCTGCAGGACGATGTCAGCCAGACGCTCGCCCTGCAAACGCAGCATATGCAGGTCGAACAGGTGGTCTACCAGGCTCGCCACACGGCTGACGAACTGGCTCTTGTACGCCACGAACGCCATCAGCACGCCAACGGTGAAGTGGTTGTCCATCACCAGCGCAGCGCCAAAGCCAATGGTGCAGAGGTTTTCCAGGCCGAAGATCAACGCATTGAGCTGGGTATAGAGCAACTGCAGTTTCTGCGTACGCAACCCCGCGTTGATCTGCGCGACCAGCAGCCCCAGCCAGGTGGAACGCCTTTCGCCTTGCCGCTGGAACAGCTTGAGCGTGCGTATGCCGCGCAGGGTTTCCAGAAAGTGGCTCTGCTGGCGGGCCGCATGCACGATCTGCTCCTCGCTGGCGCGGCGCAGAGGGCCATACCACGCCCATCGCACGCCGATGTAGGCCACCATGGCCAGTACCGCGATCATCGCCAGCAAGGGGCTGTAGAGGAACATCAGGGCCAGGGTCGCGACGGTCATCAGGCCATCGAGAATCGCCGAGAAGAACGCGGCGGTCAGCGTATGCTGGATTTGATCGACAGCCCCGAAGCGAGACACCACATCACCCAGGTGGCGTTTCTCGAAGTACTGGATCGGCAGGCGCAACAGGTGGCTGAAGACGTTCGCCCGCCATTGCACGCTCAGCAAGGTGCTCATGTGCATCATCACCCAGGCCCGCGTGGCGCTGACCAATTGCTGCATCAGCAGCAACAGGCCGAAGCCGATCATCAGCGTGCTCAGCAAGTCGCGGTCCTGGGTGACCAGCACATTGTCGAGGGTCCATTGCAACAGGAACGGGCTGACCAGCGAGAACACTTCCAGCGCCAGCGCCAGCAGCAACACCTGGACCAGGCCGCGGTACAGCCCGCTGACGCGACCGAGCATTCTCGTCAAGCCGAGCCGGGGCTTGGCAGCTTGCGGTTCGAAGCCCGGCTCGGGCCAGACCTCCAACGCAACGCCGGTGAAGCATTCGCTGGCCTGGGCCAGGCTCAGTTGCCGTACCCCCTGCGCGGGATCATGCAGGGTCAGGCGCTGCCCGTTGACCGCCTTGAGCACCACGAAATGGTTGAAGTTCCAGTGCAGCACACAGGGCAGCTTGAGCTTGTTCAGGTCGCTCAGCTCCAGCCTTACCGCCCGAGTGCCAAGATCGAGGCGCTGCGCAGTCTGCATCAGTTGCCTGAGGGTGATGCCCTTGAGCGAGACGCTGAACTGCCGGCGCAGCTCCATCAGGGACGTATGGTGGCCGTGCAGGCCAGCGATCATGGCCAGGCAGGCGAGCCCGCACTCGGTGGCCTCGGTCTGCAGGATCAGCGGCAGGCGGCGCCCCAGTGTCGGGGTGATGGCATCGATGTAGTTCATGCATGCATTCCTAGAGCTTGCCGGTCAGGCTGTAGAGCGGTTCGAGCACCCACTCGTACAGATGCCGGGTTTCCTGCAGGACATCCGCCTCTAGCAGCATGCCCGCCTGCAAGGGCCGGGACTCACCGTAAGCCAGCACCGCCTGTTTCTGTATCTCCACGCGGATGCGATAGATCTGTTCGCCGTCGCCTCCCAGGCCCGGCACGGTCCCCACCACATTGGCAAGCTCGGCGGCCGAAAGCGTCGTTCTGGACACGGAAATCACCTGGCCACGGTGCTGGCCGAACTTTTGATAGGGATAGGCCTTGTAACGCAGCAACACGGCATCGCCTGCCCGGATGAAACCGATGGCCTTGCTGGGCGCATACAACTCGGCTTGCAGGTTGGCATCCGCCGGCACCAGGCTCATCAGCGATCGCGAACTGTCCACGACCTGCCCCGGCTCGGCCAGGATGGACGTGGCCACGCCTTGCTGCGGCGCCGTGATGACGAGCGAACGCTTGGCTTCGCTCTCGATAAGCGCCTGCTGCACCGACGACAGGGAGCGGCCGATGCTGGCCAGCTGATTGCCATGCAACGCGGCCAGCCCGGCCCGTTCGTGCTGGCGCTCGACCAACTGCTGCTTGAGCACCGTGGACTCGCGCACCAACCCCTGCAGGCTCCGGCGCTGACCAAGAAGCTCGGCCTGCCGCTGCTGCAACTGGTCCATGGAGATGTAGCCCTTGTCCATGAGGCCCTGGTAACGCTCCGCCGCATTGCCGGCCAGTTGCACAAGCCGCTGCTGGCTGGCGATTTGCTGGGCCAGCGTGTCCAGTTCCTGAGTCAGGCTTTGCAGTTTGCTGTCCAGGCTCAGCCGCGCTTCGACTTGCAGTTGCTGCTGCTTGCGCAGCTCTTCCTCCAAGGAATGACGCTGGCGCAGGAGCTGGTCGCTGACCTCTGCCTGGACAGGCCCCGAGTCGACCGAGCGCTCACTGGAAATCAGCAACAACCGAGCCCCCTGCTCTACCAGCTGACCCTCTTCGACGAAACGCTCCAGCACGACACCGTACTGCGGTGCGTGTATTTTCAACTGCCCGGATGACGGCACCAGTTGACCCGGGACTGTGCTGCGCCGGGTATAGCTGCCGTAGAAGAAAAAACTCACGACCATCACCGCGAGCAACAACGCCACGAGTGTCATCACCGTGAAGGAAACGGGCCGGACCAGCACGATGTCACCCAGCCAGTTGGTCTGCCGCGCGGCCAGCGCTTCGTGTCGAAACAAGGGGGCCTTACCTGTCACGCCGTCATCCTTTACCTGCCCGGGCGCCACGCCCTGGGCTCAACCCCGCAGGGCCTATCGTGTCAAGAGGTCGCCTTCGGTGGCCGATAAAAAATCGGTCACCGCACTAAATTTTTGACCTTACCGCTCGTCCCACCCCACCATGAGCAGAACCGCACACCCAGCCACTCGATTTTTACCATCCGCCGCCTGACAGTCGGCAACTGCAACACAAAGGGAACATGCGTTGAACATCACGGAACGAGAACATGACGTCATTCACTGCTTATCAAAAGGATTGACCAACAAGGAAATCGGGCAACAACTGGGTATCAGCCAACACACCGTCAGAGACCATTTGTCTTCGGTATTCAAGAAATTGAATATCAGCAGCCGTATTGAACTGGCGATTCTTATCAATGCGTCGAAAGTACCTGCGCACAACGCTTGATTATCCACACTCTTGAAGTTCAGGCCATCCTACACCTGTAGGGTGGCACTTTGGCATTACCGTGAGGTATAAACAGTCACTGCCCCGCCAGTTCGATACGCTGACTGGCCACTTCGGCACCCACCTGCCCACCACTGTCGAAACTACGCTTTCCCGATGAACGCCCCAGACAATAAAGCGGCTCAACTCAATGAGCTGCACGAAGTATTCGTCCCTTTCGACGCTGTACTTATCGAAGGCTGTGAAGTTGTTTATCTCAACGAGTCGCTGTGCCAACAACAGACTTCGGATGACGTACTCGCTTCTTACAGTTACTTGATCAAGCCCGAGGCCGTGCCGCGGTGCGACAGCGCACCGCGCAAGACTTTCATGGCTGAACGCTATGGCGGCGACGGCATTCTCAGCAACGGCGGTGGCGCGCGCTGCGGGTTCGATGGCACCTGGCAACTCAAGGGGCTGGGGGCCAATGCCCTGGTCGGTCATGATGTCGACGCGGGCCATGGGGATGGCAACCTGTCGCTGACCACCGCGCTCTATGAATCGATCTGGGCAGAGATCATCGAGTCGGTGCTGCCTTTCGGGGCGACGCGCACCGTGGCCATCCTCGACACCGGTCTGACCTATGACACGTGGAAAGGGGCGTTGAAACGCGGCCTTCTCGTGCGTCAGCCGGTTGTGCGCCCCGCGCATTTCATCAGGTCCGTTTACTTCAGACAGAAGCGCCTGGATGGTTTGGGCGAGGATGCGCTGCGGGTAAAACAGGCCATTCAGCGACTTGTCGAATTCCTCCCCGCGGCACCAGGCTCGACCGCCCAGATGCCCGCACTCGAACAACGCCTGCAAAGTGGCCTTGTTGAACTGGCCGACCGCTACGCCGAGCAATTCGCGGCTGCGCGGGCAAAGCACATCATCCATTTCAATGTCAGCGCATCCAATGTTTCACTTACAGGCGGCTGGCTGGACCTCAGCGGTATTTGCCTTTTCACTGACGACGCTATACACGACCGCTCCAGCATCGACCGCTTCAATACCGAATACCTGCCCGCCGTGCAAAGCCTGCAGAGCCTGTGTTACTACCTGGGCAAATATGCGGTCGTGACAGGCGACGTTTCGCTACGCCTTTGGCAAACGACTGCGGAGCACTTTACCCAACGCTACAACCACTACCTGCACCTGTATCAGGTCGCTCAGGCCGGGTTCCCGCTCTGGTTGTTGCGCGCGGTGGAAAATGCCCCGGAGTTCACCGCCTTTGCCACGGCACTGCACCGTGCTCTGGAACTTGACGAGTTCACGGTCACCTCCATAGCCGACGCAGTAGGTTGGGACGGATATGAACGCTGGAGTGGAGCGCTCTTTCACGCCCTGCTGGCCAGCCTGGACCAGGACACTGCAGCAGCCGGCCCAGCCTGGCTGGCGAGCAATCCCACCCTGGACGCTCAACTGCGCTCAAGTTACGGCCAGTTGTTTGACAGGGTTGTACAGGCAGCTGGCGATCACGGCATCGACCGCCGGCACTTGCACCTCGCCCTGCTGATCAATGCCACGCGGCTGAACCGCAGCCACCGCGTGCTGCATGAGCTGCAAAGCCAGATCGATGCCCTCGACGAGAAACCGGACGGTGACCGAAGAGCGGCCCTGCATGCCTTGCAAGACCACGCGCTGCTGGCGGCTCGCTTCAACCTCGGCCATGAACAGCCGGACGCCCTGCCGTTCTGGTCAACTGCCACGCTGGCCATCAGCTTCAACCCTGAAACCGGCTGCTTCACCTTACCAGGGCGTGCTGCACAAGCGCTGACCCTGGAGGCGCTGCTGGCCGAGGCCGATGGCGATGAAGAAATCAAACAAGCATTGAACTTCTACCCTGGCCTCGCGAGGTGAAAAGATGAACAGACATTACAACCTGCAGACCAGCTGCCGGGATCCCAAGCTCAATGACAAGGCGACGATGTTGGGCCATGCGGCCATGGTCATGGCCTCTTGCCGACGCTCTTCAAGCTTCCAGATACGCACGTTGTACTACTGGCTCGCACCCGCTATCGAGCACGCACAGATCATCATGCTCTTCGACTCGTCATCTGCCCCCCGAGGTTTTCTCATCTGGGCGCACCTGGCGCCCGATACCGAACAACGCTTTGTGCAGGACCCGAATTTCCTGTTGCACCCCAGCGAGTGGAATGAGGGGGGACGGGCCTGGGTGATCGATTTCTGCTTCCCTGGCGGCGCTGTCAAGGAAGCGCTTGCCATGTTCCGGAAGCATTTGCGCGAAGCCGGCGTCAGCCAGATTTCCTGGGCACGCAGACGCGCTGACTATTCGATCCGGCGCGTTGGAAGCTGCAGGACATGAATGTCCTGGCCGGAAAAAGGATCCACTCGCATAAATAGTTGTACACACAAACGTCACCATTGGTGCCATTTTTGTGTGCACTTTCACAAGGTAACGCCCCAATAAGTTACACATCAATCGCTATAAAATTTGACCAAATGATCAACTAATTCAACATCATAAATTTTAAACCTGTTCATTCGGTCAGTTTATAATCGACTACTTTCATTAACTTACCTACCAACTAGATCTATTCGAAATAAAAGCTACACCGCACTCCGATTCCCTCTGGCATGGAACTGGCTTTTGTGTGCTCGTGTTTTGTATACAAATTCAACAAAACATAAATACACAAGAACTCGCAGCGCCGCCCCATCGGCGGCCGTTGCGCCCAGAACCCAGTGATGCCAACGCCTGCACCGACGAGATGGCGAGCCCGTGCGCCAGCGCCCGCTCATCGCAGTCACGCGCATCAGGAGCCGCCGGAATGAGTAGCAGCCTCCCCCTTGCCCCTGAACTTTCCGTTGCCAGCACCCATCCCTCGACCACCAGCCTCGAAGGCCATCCGGCCGACCTCGAACTGAGCCCACGCCTGCACAACCGCGACCTCGCCCCGACCAAACTTGCGGGCCGCCGCTGGGGCGGCTACAGCATCTTCGCGCTGTGGACCAACGATGTGCACAACATCGCCAACTACTCGTTCGCCATGGGGCTGTTCGCCCTGGGCCTGGGCGGCTGGCAGATCCTGCTGTCGTTGGCGATCGGCGCGGCGCTGGTGTACTTCTTCATGAACCTGTCCGGCTACATGGGGCAGAAGACCGGCGTGCCGTTCCCGGTAATCAGTCGTATCGCCTTTGGTATCCACGGCGCGCAGATCCCGGCGCTGATCCGCGCGGTGATCGCCATCGCCTGGTTCGGCATCCAGACCTACCTGGCCTCGGTGGTGCTGCGCGTGCTGCTGACCGCGGTGTGGCCGCAGGTGGCGGCCTTTGATCACGACAGCATCCTCGGCCTGTCGAGCCTGGGCTGGGTGTGCTTCGTGGCGATCTGGCTGGTGCAGTTGGTGATCCTCGCCTATGGCATGGAAATGGTGCGCCGCTACGAGGCATTCGCCGGACCGGTGATCCTGCTCACCGTGGCCAGCCTCGCCGTGTTCATGTACTTCAAGGCCGATGCGCGCATCGCCTGGTCGGTGGCCGAGCCCCTGAGCGGCTACGAGATGTGGCGCAACATCTTCGCCGGCGGCGCGTTGTGGCTGGCGATCTACGGCACCCTGGTGCTCAACTTCTGCGACTTCGCCCGCAGCTCGCCATGCCGCAAGACCATCCGCGTCGGCAACTTCTGGGGCCTGCCGGTGAACATCCTGGTGTTCGCGGCGATCACCGTGGTGCTGTGCGGCGCGCAGTTCCAGATCAACGGCCAGATCATCGACAGCCCGACGCAGATCGTCGCCAGCATCCCCAACACCGCGTTCCTGGTGCTCGGTTGCCTGGCCTTCCTGATCGTCACCGTGGCGGTGAACATCATGGCCAACTTCGTTGCCCCGGCCTTCGTGCTCAGCAACCTGGCGCCGCGACACCTGAACTTCCGCCGCGCCGGGCTGATCAGCGCCACCCTGGCGGTGCTGATCCTGCCCTGGAACCTGTACAACAGCCCGCTGGTGATCGTGTACTTCCTCTCCGGCCTCGGCGCCCTGCTCGGCCCACTGTACGGGGTGATCATGGCCGACTACTGGCTGCTGCGCAGGGGCCGCATCAATGTGCCCGAGCTGTACAGCGAGAACCCCGCCGGCGCCTACCACTACACCAAGGGCATCAACCTGCGCGCCGTAGCGGCATTCATCCCCGCCGCGCTGCTGGCCATCGTCCTGGCCCTGGTACCCAACTTCCACAGTGTCGCGCCGTTCTCGTGGCTGATCGGTGCCGGCATCGCCGCCGCCGTGTACCTGCTGATCGCGCCGCGCCATGTCCAGTACCACGACGTCAGCGGTGAATGCATCGCCGTCGACCACAGCAGCCACTGAATTCAGGGAGATCTGTCATGCGTATTCTGATCGCCAACGTCAACACCACCGCCGCCATCACCGAAGCCATCGCCGAACAGGCGCGCAGCGTGGCCGCGCCCGGCACCGAGATCGTCGGCCTGACCCCGTGGTTCGGCGCCGAGTCGGTGGAAGGCAATTTCGAAAGCTACCTGGCCGCCATCGCGGTGATGGACCGGGTGCTGGCCTACGACCAGCCCTTTGACGCCGTGATCCAGGCCGGCTACGGCGAGCATGGCCGCGAAGGCCTGCAAGAGCTGCTGGACGTGCCGGTGGTGGACATCACCGATGCCGCCGCCAGCACCGCCATGTACCTGGGCCACGCCTACTCGGTAGTGACCACCCTGGACCGCACCGTGCCGTTGATCGAGGACCGCCTGAAACTGTCCGGGCTATACGAGCGCTGCGCCTCGGTGCGCGCCAGCGGCCTGGCGGTGCTCGAACTGGAGGCCGATCCACGGCGTGCGGTGGAGGCCATCGTCGAGCAGGCCGAGCGGGCTGTGCGCGAGGACAAGGCCGAGGTGATCTGCCTGGGATGCGGCGGCATGGCCGGGCTCGATGAGCAGATTCGCCAGCGCACCGGGGTGCCGGTAGTGGACGGTGTGAGCGCGGCGGTGACCATTGCCGAGTCACTGGTGAAGTTGGGGTTGAGCACCTCCAAGGTACGTACCTATGCCACGCCGAGGGTGAAGAAAGTGGTGGGCTGGCCGATGCGCTTCGGGCGCTGAGAGACTCGGCGCCTGCTTAGGCCCTATCGCCGGCAAGCCGGCTCCCACAGGACACTGCAGCCCTTGTGGGAGCCGGCTTGCCGGCGATAGGGTCAGTTTCGTCAGCGCAACAGCCGTGCCAGTCGCTCGCCACTGCCACACGCCAAGGTGAACCCCAGCGCACCATGCCCCAGGTTCAACCACAGGTTGCGATACCGTGTGGCCTCGATGATCGGCACCCCGGTCGGCGTCGCCGGCCGCATCCCCGCCCACTCCACCGCCTGCCCGTAATCAGCGGCCTGTGGCAGGGTCTCGCGCGCCAACCGGCGCATGCTCGCGAGCCTGCCGGCGTCCACCGCCTCGTCATAACCGACGATGTCTACCATCGCCGCCACCCGCAGTTGATCGTCCAATCGGGCATAGACAATCTTGCGTTCGTAGTCGGTGATGCTCACCTCGGGCGCCCGGTGCGTGGCACCGACCGGCGCGGTCAGGCTGTAGCCCTTCAATGGGTAGACAGGCAGCCGCAAGCCGGGCAAGGCCAGGCCGGCGCTAAGGTGCCCGGCGCTGAGCACCAGGCGCTGCACCTCCAGCTGCTCACCGCCCAGCTCCAGCGCGGCCACACGATCATCGCGCGCTATCAGCCGGGTCACCGGCCGCCCCAACAGCAACCGGCACTGCCCTGATGCCTGCAGGCGCTCGGCCAGGCGCAGGCAGAAGCGGTGACAGTCGGCGACCTCCTCGTCTGCCGTGAACACGCCGCCCACGAAAGGGGCTTCGGCAAGCGCCGGGTCGAGCCCGCGCAGATCGGCGGCATTCAAAACCCGTTGCGTGTCGGGATCCAGCAGGTGTTGGCGGCCGTGCTCGAATGCGCGCTGGGTTCGGAACGCGACCAGCTTGCCATTGCGTCGCCAGGCGAAGCCATCGAGGCCGTCCTCTTCACGCCAGCGGGCGAGAGCGGCCTGGCTTTGCAAGGCCAGATCCAGCAACTGGGCGGCATTGCGCCGATTGATCCGGGTACGGCAGGCCATGACAAAGGCCGCCAGCCAGCGCCACTGCGCGGTATCCAAACGTAGCCGCAGACGTAGCGGCGAATCGCCGCGCAACAGCCAGCCCAGCGCTTGCCATGGCACCCCGGCATCGGCCAGCGGCGCCACGTAGCGATATGACAACTGCCCGCCATTGGCGAAGCTGGTCGCGCTGGCCAGGGTGTCGCGGGCTTCGACCAGGTCGACCTGCCAGCCTTCGCGTACCAGTGCATAGGCCGTGGCCAGCCCGACAACGCCGCCACCGATCACCGTTACCCGCTCCATCGGCACATCCCTGCCCAGCCCAGAAAGCCAGACAGTAACAGCAGGTCAGGTCGGGCAGCCAGGTTCGCCGTTATCAAGGCCCTGGCGCACGTTACGGCTGAGCAGCGTCGCCTTGCCATCGCGCCAGGTCAGCGTGAGCACGTACAGGGAGTCGAAATCGTCGCGATGCCAGTCCTCGGTGAGCACCCGGTCTTCGCCCAGGGCCTTGCCGGCCACGGTGTTGATCAACTCCGGCAGATACCCCCGCGACCAGGCGGTGTAGACCGTCGCATTGCGATACTTGTCACTGAGCAGTTCGTCGGCCAGCGCGGCCGTGTCATTGGCGCCGTAGTCGATATTGACCGGCAAACCGAGGCGGATGGCGGCGGGGCTGATGGTCATCAACGGGCGGATGTAACTGTAGCGCTCGTCCTGGCTGCCCTCCTCGACACCTCGTGAAGGGTTGGCGGCGAAGACATAGTCGGCATCGCCGAAACGCTCGGGCAACAGGGTGGCCAGGTCCAGGGCGCGGTTCAGGCCCTGGCAGTTCAACTGCCCGAGGCCCTCGCCGGGCTTCTCGGCGTGGCGCAGGAAGACCAGGGTCTGGGTCCCGTCGACCGGCTGCGCCCGGCTCTCGACCACATCCAGGGCCAGCGGCACGGCGGCGGCGACGAGCGTCAGGCTCAACAACAGGTGGCGGCGACGGCGAAGGAAGGCTGGCAGCTTCATACAGGGCGGACTCTATGTGGCACTGGATATCGGGTTGCCCCGCCATATGTCCCTGTCGTGATCGCCATCCTTGGCAGCGAGTGAGGCTCAGAGTGCCTGCGGCCCGTTTGGTTCCTCCATGACTGCACATACCTTCCTTGGACAATCAGCACCTTAGCGCATCGGTGTTGCTGAATTATTGCGCGCGGTTCAATCGTCGCGGGTCAGACGCGAAGAATTGAACCGATCCATTTCAAGAGCAACGTCATAGCGCATCTGTATAGCGGTCTCGAAAAACAACCAGACATATACCCAACACGATAGCGAAGGACTTCCACAACACCACATCAACCCCATTGAGCGTTTCACGATGCAAGAACAGCATACCCAGCGCCCCGGCAGTGAACAGGCTCAAGCCAAGCCATGTACGCAGCCGGGGAGACCTCAGCCAACGATCGATGGCAAAACCTATGAATAGCGACAGGGCTACCTGGACAGGATCCTCGTACATTGGCGGTTACTACCCAGGGACGACCATTGATATCGAAGGTGGCACGATAGCTCCGGCAATACCGTATCAAACACCCGTAGACGTCCGATAAGCAGGTGGGAAACTTCCTAAATCAAGCAACTAACATCACAGCGCAAACTCTTCATCAGCCGCTTCCCAGGCATGAGGGGCCTTGAAGGACTTAATGAACTTGATGTTCTGCCATTTGTACACCGAGTAAACGCGCAAGCTGCCCATCAATCGTCGCGGGTCAGCACTTCCAGCAACTCGATCTCGAACGTAAGGTCCGAATTCGGCGGAATCGCACCGACCGAGCGTTCGCCATAACCCAGGTGCGCCGGTACCTGCAGCTTGCGCTTGCCACCCACACGCATGCCCATCAGGCCCTGGTCCCAACCCTTGATCACCCGGCCGGTACCGATGACGCACTGAAAGGGTTTGCCGCGTGCCCAGGAGGAATCGAATTCACGGCCGTCAGCCAGGGTGCCGCGGTACTGGGTAGTGATCAGCGCACCCTTGACCACGGCCTTGCCGTCGCCTTCCTGTAGATCGATGACTTGCAGCTCACTGCTCATGGCAGGTTCCTCGAAGCGGTTTTTCGTGGCCGCCGTTTTCTCAGGAATGCGCAGGTTTGGCAAGACGAGCCGTGTCAGGTGGGGGCGAACTGGTCGAAGACCTGTTGGCCGGTGAGTTTCTTGGTCTCGTTCTTGAAGCAATACCAGGCGGGCTGTTCGTCAACGAATATCTGCTCGGTGAAGCTCCAGTCACCCTCGCCATCAAGCAGGCCAACCGGTACGACGTACATGTCGCTCTCTTTCAGGCGGTAGAACAGGTGCGTGCCGCACTGGCCGCAGAAGCCGCGCTGGGCCCAGGGAGAGGAATCATAGGCGATGGGCGCCGGGCCTTCGATGGCTGGGGGCTCGGTGCATTGCACTGCCAGCAGCGGGCCGCCGGTCCATTTGCGGCACATGCTGCAATGGCAAGCGCTGACATGGTTATTCTCGAGCGTGACACTCAGTCGGGTTTTGCCGCAGAGGCAACTGCCTTGCTTTTCCAGTGACATGGCCCGGGCTCCTTGCTGTTGTTCTTGGGGACTTGGAGTATAGGGTCCGGCCGGTCAAGAGCAAGAACGCGTGTCGATGGGGCTGGGCGGCCCCGACAACGCCATCGTCAGGCAGCACGCCCAATCGGATAGAACGTGCCCCGGCTCCAAACCCCAAGCCACTCCTCCCCGTCGATCTCGCGCGGCACCGCCAGTTCCACCAGCTGGTAGAACACGTTGCGATGGACCAGCGCCTCGAGATTGCCGCGCATCAGCACATAGGGCGAAGGCTCTTGGGTGACGGGATCGAGCTCGACCCGCAGCGGATGGTCCGGCCCGGCCTCGACCAGGTCCTCGACGTTGCTGGTGAAGCGCAATACCTGCTGCTCGCCACTGCCCTGCACGTCGAGCAACACAGCCACGAACGGCGCGTCATCCACCGTGATACCGACCTTCTCCACCGGCGTGACCAGGAAGTAGTCGTCGCCATCGCGGCGAATGATGGTGGAGAACAGCCGCACCATCGGCTTGCGGCCAATCGGCGTGCCCAGGTAGTACCAGGTGCCGTCACGCGCGATGCGCATGTCGATGTCGCCGCAGAAATCCGGGTTCCACAGGTGCACCGGGGGCAGCCCCTTGTGCGCGGGGATCTGCGCCAGCAGATCGCTGGCCTTGCCGGAATCGCTCATGACTCGCTCGCTCAGTTGCTCATGCCCAGGAGGCTACGAGCGTACTCGCGCATTGGCGCGGCAAGCAAATCCTGTGGCGTGTTGTCGTGGAACGTCAACAAACCGCCGCGACTCTTGATCCGGGCCGTGTCGATCAGATAACGGGTGCTGGTCTCGATCAGCATCATCTGTACCACGCCACGGTCCCAGCCCAGGCGGTCGACGGCCTGCTCGTCATACCATTCGTCACCGTTGCCGATACGGTCGTCGGTGCGGGCGAAACGGGTGTACAGCACGTAATCGGCGCCGACCGAACGGGCTTCGGCGATCGCGTCCTCAAGCCCCAGGGGGCCTTGGGCACGGCGCACCAACGGGAAGTACTCGACGAAACTCTTGAAGGCCTCCTCGGCCACTGCGTTCTGCCGTGGTACCGGCCCCTTGCCCGGTGGCACGAAGGCGCCCTGGCCGATGAAGATGAACGAGTCCGGCTGCAAGCGGATCGACAGGGTACGAGTGGTGTCGCTGTGATCCAGCAGGCCCGCATCACTCATGTGGTAACGGACGCCCTCGCCCATATCGCTGACATTCATGCAGCCGCCCAACGCCATCAGCGCCAGCAGCAAGACCAGGCTACGCATCTTTCCTCCAGAAACCGGTGACGAAAAACCGGCGAATAGCCGCAGGATGCAGCTTTTGCGCCAGAGTCAGCCACCGATCACCTTCATCACCATCACATCACCGGAAAATGCCACATCCTGCTTGTCCGCCAGGGCCTTCACCAATAACCGCTGCAATGCCGGAAGCGCTTGATGACGGGGCTTGTCGAGCAGGTCACCGACAAAATGACGGTTACTCGACGACAGGCAACCATGCAGCCAGCCGGTGGACGACAGACGCAGGCGCGAGCAACTGCGGCAGAATGGCACGCTCTCGTTGGCGATCACCCCGAAATGACCTTTGCCGGGAATGCGATAGCGCAAGGCCGTGGCATCCAGCGGGCGTGGCGCCTGTTCATAGGCATGGGACTGTCCGATCAGCGCCAGCAGTTGTTCCAGGCCTACGAACTGCTGCAGGAAGGCGTTGCCATCACGCGCCAGGTGGCCCATGCGCATCAGCTCGATGAAACGCAGCTCGTAGCCGCGCTCGAGGCAGTAGTCGAGTAGCGGCAGCACCTGGTCGAGATTCTGCCCGCGCATGGGCACCATGTTGACCTTGATCGTCATCCCCGCGTCACTGGCCTGGGCCATGCCCGCCAGCACGCTGGCCAGGTCGCCGCCGCGGGCAATGCGGCGAAAGGCCGTGGCATCGAGGGTGTCGAGCGAGACGTTGAGCCGGCGGATACCTGCGTCGCGCAGCAGCGGGAGCTTGCGGGCGAGCAATTGGCCGTTGGTGGTCAGGCTGATGTCCTCGAGCCCCAACCCGGCCACCGCGCCGAGGAAGGCCTCCAGGCGCGGGCTCACCAGCGGCTCGCCACCGGTAATCCGCAGCCGCTCCACCCCGGCCGCCTCGACCAGGTACGCCACGCCGCGCGCCAGGGCATCCGCCGTGAGCTCGTCCTGCGCCGCCACCAGGCGCTTGCCGTCAGGCACACAGTAGGTGCAGGCATAGTTGCAGGCAGCAGTCAGGCTGACGCGCAGGTTGCGAAAGCGCCTGCCTTGACGATCGACGATCATGGATGACTCCGGCATGGATGAATCGGGCCGGCAAAACCTGACTCAAAAATCAGGTTTTTGCAAGCCTTCCTGTCGAAGCCTTGAAGCGAAAATGCCTGGCGAAGGTCGACAGGCATCTTGCGAGGGCTTTAGTTCGCGCCTTCCGGATCGCGCTTGCGCTTGTTGCCCATGCGCACGCCGATGTCCATGAGGAACTGGAAGAAGCCCTCCTGGTCCTCAAGCACGTTGCTCCAGAACGGCGAGTGATACAGCGCCACGGCGCCATGGACCAGGGCCCAAGCCGCGCAATAATGGAAGTATGGCGGCACGTCCTCGAGCTTGCCCTCGCTGATGCGCCCCTTGATCAATTGCGTGAGGCGGTCGAAGTTGGAGGCACGGATGCTGTGCAACTGCTCGACCATTTCCGGCACCTGGTTGCCCTTGACCACCTTTTCTTCCAGGCGGTCGAACAGCCGGTAACGCTGCGGGTCACGCATGCGGAACTCGAAGTAGGCGCGCGACAGGGCTTCCTTGTCGCGGTCGACGTCAGCCGAGTGCAGCAGCGCGTTCAGGTCGCGCTCGTAGTCGAGCATCAGGCGCAGGTAGATTTCCGCCTTGGACTTGAAGTGCTTGTAGATCGTGCCTTTGCCGATGCCCACGGCGTCGGCGATCATCTCGACGGTGACGCTGTCTTCACCTTGTTCGAGAAACAGCTTGAGCGCCGTGTCGAGGATCTCTTGTTCGCGACGGCGAAACTCACGGACCTTGCGAGGTTCTTTCTGCATAAGAAGGACTGGGATGACAATCGAAGCGGATTATTATGCCTAACTGGCGGCAAAATGCACGGATCTTCCAACCATGTCTGTGTTTCTTGATGAGTTCGAGCAGGCGCCGGGCCTGTGTTACCTGAACCACGCGGCAATCGGCCCCTGGCCACGCCGGGCCGCCGAGGCCGTGGCAAGCTTCGCCCGTGACAATGTACGCCTGGGTGCCAGCGGTTATCCGGCCTGGCTGGCCACCGAGCGACGCCTGCGCGACCGCCTGGCACGCCTGCTCAATGCCCCCACCAGCGGTGATATCGCCCTGGTGGGCAACACCTCCCAAGCGCTGTCGCTGGTGGCCTTCGGCCTGGACTGGCAGCCCGGCGACCAGGTCGTCATCAGCGACGAGGAGTTCCCCTCCAACCGCGTGGTCTGGCAAGCGCTGGCCAACCATGGCGTCGAGGTGATCGAGGCGAGCCTGGCCGGTGCCGACCCGGAAGCGGCGTTGCTCGCCGCCTGCGGTCCACGGGCGCGACTGCTCTCGGTCAGCGCCGTGCAGTTTGCCAGCGGCCTGCGCCTGGACCTGGCGCGCCTCGGCGCCGCCTGCCGCCAGCGCGGCGTGCTGTTGTGCATCGACGCGATCCAGCAGGTGGGCGCCCTGCCCTTCGATGTACAGCGTTATCAGTGCGACTTCGCCATGGCCGACGGCCACAAGTGGATGCTCGGCCCAGAGGGGTTGGGCGTGTTCTATTGCCGTAGCGAACTGCGCAGACAGTTGAAACTGCACGCCTATGGCTGGCACATGCTGGAACACCTCGGCGACTTCGAGCGCCGTGAGTGGCAACCGGCACGCAGCGCGCGGCGCTTCGAATGCGGCAGCCCGAACATGCTCGGCGCCTGCGCGCTGGAAGCGAGCCTGTCGCTGCTGGAAGATGTGGGCATGGTGGTGGTCGCCGAACAGTTGGGGCTGCGGGTCGAGCAACTGCATCAAGGTTTACTGGCGATCCCCGGCGTGCAGGTGCACAGCCCGGCTGATTCTTCACGGCGGGCAGGGATCGTCAGCTTCAGCATCGATGGCCACGCCAACGCCGACATTTATCGAGCCTTGGGCAGCAACGGGGTGATTTGCGCCCTGCGCGGTCCGGGCGTGCGGTTTTCCCCACATTTCTATACCGACCAGCGCCTGATCGACGAAGTACTGCGCCAGGTTCGCCAATTGGCAATGCATTGATCGCGCAAGGGGCTGCGCACGTATTCCAAATCTGTTTAAAAAACGATCAACAGCCGCTGGCAGCGCGCCAATCCTGGCCAATACTTGAAGTGTTGGCGCGGCACATCCCCCCCAAGTGGTGCGCCGATAAAGGTGCCCAGGGACCGTGTACCTTTGTTTTACTCCTAATGGTCTTAACCCGGATTCCCCCCCCAGAACCCGGGTTTTTTTTGTCCGGGCCTCAAGCTTTTATTGGGGGGGGGGGCGAAATCCTCAGGCCACCCGCGCCAGCGGGAACAAGCGCTTGAAGTTCTCGGTGGTCTGCCCGGCCAGCTGCTCATAGCTCACACCGCGCAACGACGCCACGTACTCGGCCACTTCCCGCACGTACTGCGGCAGGTTCGGCTTGCCGCGGTGCGGGATCGGCGCCAGGTACGGCGAGTCGGTCTCCACCAGCAGGCGGTCCACCGGCACCTGCCGGGCTACATCGCGCAGGGCATCGGCATTGCGGAAGGTGACGATGCCGGACAACGAGATGTAGTAACCCAGGTCCAGCGCGGCCTTGGCCATCGGCCAGTCCTCGGTGAAGCAATGCAGCACACCGGCCTGGGGCAGGCTGGCCTCGCGCAGCAACGCCAGGGTGTCCTCGCGGGCCGCACGGGTGTGGACGATGACCGGCTTGCCGGTCTGCCGGGAGGCTTCCAGGTGCAGGCGGAACGAAGCCTGCTGCAACTCGGCGGCTTCCGGCTCGTAGTGGTAGTCCAGGCCCGTTTCGCCAATGGCCACCACGTGCGGGTGGGCCAGCTCGCGCAACAGCCACTCCAGGGCCGGTGTCTCACCGGGCGCCAGGTCGAGCGGGTGCACGCCTACCGAGCAGTCGACATCGGCGTAACGCTCGCTCAACGCCTTGACCGCCCCGGCATTCTCGGCACTGACGCCAATGCACAGGAAATGCCCTACCCCACGCTCGCGGGCCGCCTGCAGGGCGGCGTCGAGAGAACCCTGGTGGGCACTGAGATCGAGACGGTCGAGGTGGCAATGGGAATCTACGAGCATGGGAACACGACACACATAAAGGGAGCGGTGGAAATCAACGCATGCCCGGCAGCTGCACCCAGTGGGCGAGCAACGCTTCGAGCAGCAGTACACGATTGAGGTTGGCCTTGCCCAGCACCTTCTGGCGCTGCTCGAGAATCCACGCCTGAACCTCGAGCACCTTGGCCTGCCGGCTCTTCTGCGCCAGGTACTGCAACACCTTGCGCATGTCGGGCAAGCCTAAACCCTCTTCGTCCTGGGTCAACTGATAACGCAGAATCAAGTGCGACCAGTCGCAGAACCAGTCGAACAGCAGCAACAGGGGCACCGTGTTCCAGGCTTCGGCCAGCTGGGTAGGCGACTGCTGCTGCTTGAGCAGCTTCTTCACCCCTTCGGTAACCAGCGCCCGCTGCTCCCGCACGCCCTGGGCCTGCAGGCTGACCGCCATCAGCGGCGAACCCGCGGCCAAGGTCAGCAGCTCTTCGCGCTCCTGTTCGTCGCTGCCTTCGAGCGCGCCGGCCAGCCAGGCACGGCTCTGCTCCAGGCTTGGCTGCGGGCAGGCGACCTGCTGGCAGCGACTCTTGATGGTCGGCAGCAGGCGGCTGGGCTGGTGGCTGACCAGCAACAGCACGGTGTCGCCAGAGGGCTCCTCCAGGCTTTTGAGCAAGGCGTTGGAGGCATTGATGTTCATCGCCTCCACCGGCTCGATCAGCACCACCTTGCGCCCACCCTGCTGGGCGGTCTGCACCACGAACGACACCAGTTCACGCACCTGGTCGATCTTGATCGGCTTGTCGGCCTCCTCCGGCTCCAGCACGAAGTTGTCCGGGTGGCTGCCGGCCTTGAGCAACAGGCACGACTTGCACTGGCCGCAGGCATCCAGGCCCTGTGGCTGCTGGCACAACAGCCGCGCCATCAGGCGTTCGGCCAGGGCCCGCTTGCCGATGCCCTGGGGGCCGTGCAGCAAGTAGGCGTGGGCGTGTTGGGCACGCCCGGCCAGTTGCTGCCAGAGCGCCTGCTGCCAGGGGTAGGCCTCAGCCACGGCAACGCTCCAGGATGCTCGGCACCAGGGCGTCGATGGCCTGTTGCACCGCGCTCAAGGGCTGCGCGGCGTCCAGCAGGCGATAGCGCTGTGGCTGCTGACCTGCGCGCTGCAGGTAGGCCTGGCGCACCGCCTCGAAGAACGCCTGGCCCTCCTGCTCGAAACGATCCAGCCGGCCACGGGCCGCAGCGCGGGCCAGGCCGACCTCCACGGGCAGGTCGAAGACCAGGGTGAGGTCCGGGCGCAGCTCGCCCTGCACAAAGCTCTCCAGGATGGCGATACGCTCTACCGAAAGACCGCGGCCACCGCCCTGGTAAGCGTAGGTGGCGTCGGTGAACCGATCGCACAGCACCACGGCACCACGGGCCAGCGCCGGGCGGATCACTTCGGCCAGGTGCTGGGCGCGGGCGGCGAACATCAGCAGCAGCTCGGTGTCCACCGCCATGCGCTCCTCGCTCGGCGCCAGCAGCAGTTCGCGGATGCGCTCGGCCAACGGCGTGCCACCGGGTTCACGGGTCATGACCACATCGACGCCCTGCTCGCGCAGGCGCGCCGCCAGATACTCACGATTGGTGCTCTTGCCCGCGCCTTCGGGGCCTTCCAGGGTGATAAACAAGCCGCTCACGAGCGTTCCTTAGGGTCTTCTGGCACCGACGTATCAGCCGGCGCGGATTCATCGGTGGGGGCCGGCGCGTCGCTTTCAGGTGCGGGCGCAGGGGCCGCGTCAGGAGTCGTCTGCTGTTCGGGCGTCGTCGGTTCGGCCTGCGGCGCAGGGCTCGAACGATAATCCGCCCGCCGCTTGATCTGGAACTCGCGCACCGCGCTGTTGTGATCGTCCAGGTCATCGGAGAACACATGGCTGCCGTCGCCACGGGCGACGAAGTACAAGCTCGAGCCATCGCTTGGGTTCAGCGCGGCGTGGATTGCCTCGCGCCCGACCATGGCGATCGGCGTCGGCGGCAGGCCGGTCATGGTGTAGGTGTTGTAGGGCGTCGGCTCACGCAGGTCGGCGCGGGTGATCTTGCCGTTGTAGCGCTCGCCCATGCCGTAGATCACGGTGGGGTCGGTCTGCAGCATCATGCCCAGGCGCATGCGCCGCACGAACACCCCGGCGATCTGCCCGCGCTCCTGCGGAATGCCGGTTTCCTTCTCCACCAGCGAGGCCATGATCAGCGCCTGGTACGGGTCGCGATACGGCAGGTCGGTGCTGCGCTCGGCCCATTCCTTGGCCAGCACTTCGTCCAGGCGCATGTAGGCCTGCTGCAACAACTCGACATCGCTCATGCCGCGCACGAAGCGATAGGTATCAGGGAAGAAACGGCCCTCGGGGAACACGCCGGTATGACCAAGCTTGTCCATCACCTCGGTATCGGACAGACCCTCGAGGGTGTGCTTGAGCTTTTCATGCTTCGCCACCGCGGCACGCACCTGGCGGAACGTCCAGCCCTCGACCAGGGTGAGGTTGTACTGCACCACATCGCCACGCTTCCAGGCATCGAACAACTGCCCCACGGTCATGCCCGGGGTCAGGCGGTATTCACCGGTGTGCAACGCCGTGCCGGCCATGTTGAAGCGCCAGTACAGGCGCAGCCACAGCGGGTCATCAAGCAGGCCTTCGCCCTGCATCCGGTAGAACATGCGGTTTGGCGTCGTGCCATTGGGCACGTCGAGCATGCGCTCCTGTGCCACTTGCAGCGGCTGCTCCAGGACCGAGTTGACCTTCCAGGCGGCCCAGCCGAGTGCCAGGCCGGCGAGGATCAAGCTCATTTCCAGCAGCAGCAGGAATTTGCGTCTCACGAATCAGGTATCCAGTAACGTACGGGCAACGGCCTGCAGTTTACGGGTGAGCGGCCCTGCCGGCCAGTTCAGCGCGGCGAATTCACGCACGGGCCAGATGCCGTAGACACTGTTGCAGACGAATACCTCGTCGGCCTGCTCCAGCGCCTCCATCGGCAAGTCCCGCACCTGCGTGGGGATACCCAGCAGCGCAGCCTGCTGCAGCAATGCCGCGCGCATCACCCCGGCCACGCCGCAACGGCTCAGGTCGGCGGTAAACAATACGCCGTCACGCACCAGGAACAGGTTGCTGTACACCCCTTCGATCACCCGCCCTTGGCCGTCACGCATCAAGCCTTCGGCAAACGCGCTGTCCTGCCATTCGGCACGGGCCAGCACCTGCTCGAGGCGGTTGAGGTGTTTGAGCCCGGCCAGCAGCGGTTGTTCCGCAAGGCGCGTCTCACAGGGGAACAGCCGCACGCCGACCTCGGCATGCTGCACCGGGTAGGCCGGCAAGGGGCCGCCTTGCAGGATACGCCGTGCCTGTGCGCCGGCCAGCGGGGCATAGCCGCGCTGGCTGTCGCCACGGGTCAGGATCAGCTTGGCGACGCCTTCGCCCAGTTGCCGGGCGAATTGCAACAGTTCATTGCGAACAAGCGTCAGGTCAGCTTCGATCGCCAGGCGCTGGCACCCCAGCGCCAGGCGGTCGAGATGCTGCGCGAGCAGGCTGGGCCTGCCGCCGCGCACGGCGATGGTCTCGAACAGGCCATCGCCGTAGGCCAGGCCACGGTTCTGCAGATTGACCGCAGCCGCGTTCTGGCCATCGATCCAGCTGAGCATCAGCCGGCGAACCGGCGGAACACCAGCGAACCGTTGGTACCACCAAAGCCGAAGGAGTTGGACAGCACCACGTCGATCGGCATGCTACGCGCCTGGTGCGGCACGAAGTCCAGGTCGCAGCCTTCGTCCGGCTCATCCAGGTTGATGGTCGGCGGCGCCATCTGGCTGTTGATCGCCAGGACGCTGAAGATCGCCTCCACCGCACCGGCGGCGCCGAGCAGGTGGCCAGTCATCGACTTGGTCGAGCTCACCGCCAGCTTGTAGGCATGCTCGCCGAACACCCGCTTGATCGCAGCCACTTCAGCCACGTCGCCAGCCGGCGTCGAGGTGCCGTGGGCGTTGATGTAGCTGACGTCCTCAGGCTGGATGCCGGCATCGCGCAGGGCGTTGGCCATGCAGCGGGCGGCGCCTTCGCCGGAATCGGGCGGCGAGGTCATGTGGTAGGCGTCACCGCTCATGCCGAAACCAACCAGCTCGGCATAGATGGTCGCGCCGCGGGCCTTGGCGTGCTCCAGCTCTTCGAGCACCAGGGCGCCGGCGCCATCGGACAGCACGAAGCCGTCACGGCCCTTGTCCCACGGACGGCTGGCACGGGCCGGCTCGTCGTTGCGGGTGGACAGCGCGCGGGACGCACCGAAGCCGCCCATGCCCAGGCCGCAGGCGGCCATCTCGGCGCCACCGGCGATCATCACGTCGGCTTCGCCGTAGGCAATGTTGCGCGCGGCCATGCCGATGCAGTGGGTACCCGTGGTGCAGGCAGTGGCGATTGCATAGTTCGGACCCTGCAGACCCAGGTGGATCGACAGGAAGCCGGAGATCATGTTGATGATCGAGCCCGGCACAAAGAACGGCGAAATCCGCCGCGGCCCCTGCTCATGCAGGGTACGGCTGGTTTCCTCGATGTTGGTCAGGCCGCCGATCCCCGAACCCATGGCCACGCCGATGCGCTCACGGTTGGCATCGGTGACTTCCAGCCCGGCATTGCGCACCGCCTGGAAACCGGCCGCCAGGCCGTACTGAATGAACAGGTCGAGCTTGCGGGCCTCCTTGGCCGACAGGTACTGCTCGACTTCGAAGCCCTTCACCGAGCCGCCAAAACGGGTGGAGTAGGCAGACAGATCCGTATGTTCGATCGGACCAATGCCACTGCGGCCAGCCAGAATGCCCTGCCAGGTGCTCGGTACATCGGTACCCAGTGGCGACAGCATACCCATACCAGTGACCACGACGCGTCTACGCGACACAGTACTCTCCTCATTTCCAAATAACAGAGTCTCTTGCCAGTGCACTTGCCATGGCGAATGGAATGGCAGCAAACCCCGGCTCTCGCAAAGAAAAAACCGCACGCCGGCAAAGGCAGTGCGGTTTTTCCCGACAAGAAGCGTCGACTACAGCGTCTTAGGCCTGGTGGGCGTTGACGTAGTCGATGGCAGCTTGAACGGTAGTGATCTTCTCGGCTTCTTCGTCAGGGATTTCGGTCTCGAATTCCTCTTCCAGAGCCATCACCAGCTCAACAGTGTCAAGCGAATCGGCACCCAGGTCCTCAACGAAGGAAGATTCGTTCTTGACTTCCTCAGCCTTGACGCCCAGTTGCTCGGCGACGATTTTCTTGACGCGTTCTTCGATGGTGCTCATACCTAGTTTTCACTCCTAATGGACATATGTCAGGCAGCTGGCCGGTGACCAAGTTTATAGGAAGACGCCTGCTTTTCAAGCGTAACGCGCCTTCCACCAAGTCACCGGGCCCTCTGCCCGGAATCTGGTTGCAGCTTTATAACGGATTTTAGGCTCGGAGTATGACTCTTTTTTGAAGCAATCCGTCACATTGAGTTGCGGTTTTACATGTACATCCCGCCGTTCACCGGCACGGTGGCGCCGGTGACATAGGCTGCGCCGTCGGAAGCCAGGAAGGAAACCACTTTCGCGATTTCCTCGGCCTGGCCCAGGCGGCCCAGCGGAATTTCCTTCTGCAGGGCCTCGCGCTGCGCTTCTGGCAGCTCACGGGTCATGTCGGTGTCGATGAAACCTGGGGTCACCGAATTGACGGTGATGCCACGCGAACCCACTTCACGGGCCAGGGCACGGCTGAAGCCTTCCAGGCCGGCCTTGGCGGCAGCATAGTTGGCCTGGCCGGCGTTGCCCATGGCACCCACCACCGAACCGATGCTGATGATACGGCCCCAACGGGCCTTGGTCATGCCGCGCAGCACGCCCTTGGACAGACGGTAGAGGCTGTTGAGGTTGGTGTCGATCACATCGAACCACTCATCGTCCTTCATGCGCAGCATGAGGTTGTCGCGGGTGATACCGGCGTTGTTGACCAGGATGGCCGGCGCGCCGAACTGCTCGCCGATGGCGCCCAGCACCGCATCCACGGACTCGGCGCTGGTGACGTTCAGCTCAAGGCCGGTGCCGTTGATGCCGTGCTCTTTCAGGGTGGCGGCGATACGCTCGGCACCGGAAGCGGTGGTGGCGGTACCGATCACGGTCGCGCCCTGGCGGCCCAGTTCGAGGGCGATGGCCTGGCCGATACCACGGCTGGCGCCGGTGACCAGTGCAACTTTACCTTGCAGGCTCATGCAAGCTTCTCCGAATTCAGGCCAGCGCCGCACGGGTGGCGGCGACAGCGTCTGGGGTGTTGAGGTTGTAGGTGGTCACGCCGTCGGCGCAACGCTTGTTCAGGCCAGCCAGGACCTTGCCCGGGCCGCATTCGACCAGGTTCACCGCACCGCGCTCGGCCAGGGCCTGCACGCACTCGACCCAGCGTACCGGCTGGTACAGCTGCGCCAGCAGGTCCTGCTTGAGGGCATCGAGGTCGGCGGCGATCGCCGCGGTGACGTTCTGCACCACCGGGATCTGCGGCGCTTTCCATTCGATGGCGTTGACCGACTCGGCGAAGCGCTCGGCGGCCGGCTTCATCAGGGCGCAGTGCGATGGCACGCTGACCGCCAATGGCAGGGCACGCTTGGCGCCCTTGGCCTTGCACAGCTCGATGGCACGATCGACCGCAGCCTTGTTGCCGGCGATGACCACCTGGCCCGGCGAGTTGAAGTTCACCGCGCTGACCACTTCGTCTTCGGCGGCTTCGGCGCAAATCTCGACCACCACGGCGTCGTCCAGGCCAAGGATGGCGGCCATGGCACCATGGCCGGCAGGCACGGCCTCCTGCATCAACTGGCCACGGCGCTCGACCAGGCGTACGGCATCTTTCAGCGACAGGCTGCCAGCGGCGACCAGGGCGCTGTATTCACCCAGGCTGTGCCCGGCGACGAAGGCCGGTTGCGCACCGCCCTCGTTCAGCCACAGGCGCCACAAGGCGATGGAGGCGGTCAGAATGGCCGGCTGGGTCTTGTCGGTCTGGTTGAGTTGTTCTTCCGGGCCTTCCTGGACCAGTTTCCACAGGTCGTAGCCCAGGGCCTCGGACGCTTCCTTGAAGGTCTCGACGATTACCGGTTTTTCGGCGCCCAGCTCTGCGAGCATGCCCAGCGACTGGGAACCTTGACCAGGAAAGACGAATGCGAGGGATGCAGACATTGAACAAGCCCTTATGATCTTGTCGTCGGATAGGGTGCGCCAGGCCGCGGGCCAGACGCGCAATCTGAAAGCTTGGATGGAACGGCGGACCAAGCGGTCACATTTAAGCACTTCATCGCGGATATGCCTAAGACCTGTTTTGGCCGCATCACGGCAACAGGTCTTCAAGACGCCCGTGCAAACGCTGCGGCAGGTTCTCCTGGATCTCGATCAGCGCCCGCTGGATCGCGCTCTGCAAACCCTGCACGCCCGCCGAGCCATGGCTCTTGATGACGATGCCCTGCAACCCCAGGAAGCTTGCGCCATTGTGTCGCGCCGGCGCCAGGTCGGCCTGCAGGCGCTTGAGCAACGGCATGGCCATGGCCCCCGCCGCCCGCGCCAACAGCCCGCCACGGAACAACGCCTCGATGCGCGCACCGATCATGGTCGCCAGGCCTTCGCTGGACTTGAGCAGGATATTGCCGACGAAACCGTCGCACACCACCACGTCCGCCTCGCCACGGTACAGCCCGTCACCCTCGACGAAGCCGATGTAGTTCAGCCCCCGGGCGTTCTGCAACAGGCTGGCGGCCAGCTTGACCTGCTGATTACCCTTGATGTCCTCGGTACCGATATTGAGCAACGCCACCCGCGGCCGATGCACGCCCAGGGCCTGGGCGGCCACCGAACCCATCACGGCGAACTGGTAGAGGTTTTCCGCGCTGCAGTCGACGTTGGCGCCGAGGTCAAGCAACTGGCAGTAGCCGGCCTGGGTCGGGATCGCCGCCACCATCGCCGGGCGATCGATACCGGGCAAGGTCTTGAGCACGAAACGCGACAAGGCCATGAGCGCGCCGGTATTGCCGGCACTCACGCAGGCCTGGGCCTTGCCATCACGCACCAGTTCGAGGGCGATGCGCATCGACGAGTCCGGTTTGCCCCGCAACGCCTGCGATGGCCGCTCGTCCATGCCGATCACTTCGCTGGCCGCGACAATCTGCAGGCGTGCGCGATCCGCAGCTGCAAGGCCACCGACAAGATCTTCAAGGAGGGAGGGTTGACCGACGAGGGTCAGGTGCAGCGAGGGGGTAGCCGATAGGCAGGCAATGCTAGCCTGGACAATGCTGCGGGGACCGAAGTCCCCGCCCATTGCGTCGATCGCGATGATCTGAGCGGACAAGGATTACTCGTCAGCGCCCTTGTCGATCACTTTGCGACCACGGTATACGCCTTCTGGCGAAACGTGGTGACGCAGGTGTACTTCACCGGTGCTCTTCTCTACCGACAGAGCTTCTGCCGACAGGGCGTCGTGCGAACGGCGCATGTCACGGGCAGAGCGGGATTTTTTGTTCTGCTGAACAGCCATAATTGATTAACTCCTAAACGTTTGGGTCACGCTTTAACTGCGCCAATACACTGAACGGGTTGGACCGCGATACCTCGTCCTTGCTCGGCTCGGGCTCATCGAGTCCCGCCGGCTGCTGGCATTCTTCCGGATGATGAGCAGGCACGATTGGCAGGGCAAGCAAAAGCTCTTCCTCGACCAGCGCCTGCAGATCCAATGGATCTTCGCCCAGTTCCAGCACGTCATAGCCTTTCGGCAACGACTGGGTGTTCGCACCCTCCTTCACCACGGCGTACGTACATTCGCTGTGGATCGGCAGGGTGACCAGCTCAAGACAACGCTGGCAAACCATCTTGACTTCGACATCCAGCGCGCTGTGGATAACCACCACGTGCTGTTCATCTCGTTCAAAATCGAACTTCGCCTGCACCGTACCGACATTGTCGGAAAGCGGGTCGCAGAGTCTTTCCAAATCAGCGAGTTGCAGCGAACCTTCGAGGGTTACGCCACGATCAGCCAATTTGCGCGGGTCAACGTGAGGTGGAATCGGGTCATTCAACATAGGCGCAGCATTCTAGGGATGCACCCCCTCCCTGTCAAAGGAAATTAGGTGCCATCTCGCATGTTAGAATTCGGGGCAATTGCCCAGGAGTCTACCATGCTTCCCTTGTTACTGGCTTCCAGCTCGCCCTACCGCCGCAAACTGCTCACCCGCCTGCGCCTGCCCTTCACCTGGGCGAGCCCCGACCTTGACGAACGGCGCCTCGATGGCGAGCCCGCCGTCGAGCTGGTGCGCCGCCTGGCCCGACAGAAGGCCGAAGCCCTGGCCGCCAGTCACCCCGGCCACCTGATCATCGGCTCCGACCAGGTGGCGGTACTGGGCGAGCAGATCCTCGGCAAACCCCACACCTTCGAACGCGCCTGCGAGCAGTTGCTGGAGGCCAGCGGGCAGCAGGTCACCTTCCTCACCGGACTGGCACTGCTGAACAGCGCCACTGGCCACTGCCAGGTCGATTGCGTGCCGTTTACCGTGACGATGCGCGAGCTGGATCGCGAGCGCGTGGAGCGCTACGTGACAGCCGAGCAGCCACTGGACTGCGCCGGCAGCTTCAAGGCGGAGGGCTTGGGGGTCAGCCTGTTCCAGAGCACCCATGGCTGCGACGCCACGAGCCTGATCGGGCTGCCGCTGATTCGGCTGGTGGACATGCTGCACAAGGAAGGCGTGCAGGCGCCTTGAAAATGCAATCGCGGGGCAAGCCCGCTCCCACCAGGCCAATGAGCGACCTGTGGGAGCGGGCTTGCCCCGCGATGAATGCCACGCCGACTTCAGATCAACGCAGCGAAGGCCCCTGGAAGCCCATGTACAGCGCCAGGCGCTCCGCCACACTGGCACCGATGCGCTTGGAGAAACGATCGAACGGCGACTCCTGCACTGTGAAGTCCACCAGTTCCTTCTCGCCGACGATTTCGCGGGCGACATAGCTGGCACTGCCCAGCCCGTCCACCAGCCCCAGCTCCTTGGCCTGCTCGCCCGACCAGATCAGCCCGCTGAACAACTCAGGGTGATCCTTGTCTTTCAGGCGCTCGCCACGCCCCTGCTTGACCATGGCGATGAACTGGCGGTGCGTGGTATCCAGCACACCCTGCCAGAACGCGGTTTCTTCCGGCTTCTGGGGCGAGAACGGATCAAGGAAGGCCTTGTGCTCGCCCGCCGTGTAGGTACGCCGCTCCACGCCCAGCTTGTCCATGGTACCGACAAAGCCGTAGCCCGCCGCGGTGACGCCGATGGAGCCGACCAGGCTGGCCTTGTCGGCATAGATCTCGTCGGCCGCGCTGGCAATGTAGTAGGCGCCGGAGGCACCCAGGTCGGCAATCACCGCGTACAGCTTAATGGCCGGATATTCGGCGCGCAGACGGCGGATCTCGTCATACACATAGCCCGCCTGCACCGGGCTGCCGCCCGGGCTGTTGACGCGCATGACCACGGCCTTGGTCTTCGGATCCTTGAACGCCTCGCGCAGGCTTTTGACGATATTGTCGGCGCTGGCAGGCTCCTGATCGGCGATCACCCCGCGCACCTCGACCAGCGCGGTATGGCTGCCGCTGCGCGAGGCAGCCTTGTCCACATCCATCAATGGCGTGAACAGGAACAGGATGCCGAACAGGTAAACGAAGGTCAGCAGCTTGAAGAAGATCCCCCAGCGCCGCGCCCGACGCTGCTCCTGGACACCCGCCAGCAAGGTCTTCTCAAGCAGCTTCCAGCTCTTGCGCTCCTCGCCAGCCTCATCGGCCTCGGGTGCCTTCCACTCGTCAGTCATGCTCACCTACCTTGGAAATTGATCTGCGCAGGCTCGGCCAGCCATTCGCGCAACTGGGAAAAATGCTCGATGCACACTTGCGGACCAAATTCGGCCAGGGCCTGCAGCGACATGGCGCCATAGCCCACGGCGACCGAATGCATGCCGGCATTGCTGGCCATCTGCAGGTCGAACGCCGAATCTCCGACCATCAGCGCCCGCCCGGGTTCGACCTGGCAATGAGCGAGAATCTCCTCGAGCATCAGCGGATGCGGCTTGCCGCGGGTTTCGTCGGCCGCCCGGGTAATGTCGAAGTAGCTTTCCCAGCCATTGGCCTTGAGCACCCGATCCAGACCACGCCGCGCCTTGCCGGTGGCCACCGCCAGACGATACCCCTCGGCACGGAACGCTGCCAGCGACTCGACTACACCGTCGAACAGTGGCGACGGCTGTTGATCCAGCGCCATGTAGACATCGGCGTAATGCTGGCGGAATGTTTCCACCTGCGACGGCTCAAGATGCGGATACAGGGTGGCGATCGCCTCCCCCAGCGCCAGGCCAATGATGCCCTTGATCGCCTCGTCGCTGCTGGCGGCCTCCCCGGCACGCCCGGCGGCCACGTTCATGGCCTCGACAATGCGCCCGATGGAATCGGCCAACGTGCCATCCCAGTCGAAGATCAGCAGGTCATAACTTTTATTCATGGTTCAGGACGCCAACCGCGCAATGGTCTTGGCCCACATCTCGTCCACCGGCGCCTCGAGCTTGAGCTCGCCGCCGTCGGGCAGCGGCACGGTCAACTGGTAGGCGTGCAGGAACAGGCGCTTGCCACCCAGGTCGCGAATCTCGCGGCTGAAGTCTTCATCGCCGTACTTGCTGTCGCCGGCGATCATGTGTCCGGCATGCAGGGTGTGCACGCGGATCTGGTGGGTGCGCCCGGTAATCGGCCGCGCCTCGACAATCGTGGCGAATTCGCCGAAGCGGCGCAGCACGCGGAACAGCGTCAGCGCGTCCTTGCCCTCGTCATTGACCTCGACCATGCGTTCGCCGGAGCGCAGGTTGCTTTTCTGCAGCGGCGCATTGACCTGCTTTTTCGAGGTCGGCCAATGGCCGCGCACCAGCGCCATGTAGCGCTTGTCCACGCCATCGCCGCGCAGCGCGGCATGCAGGTGGCGCAGCATGCTGCGCTTCTTGGCGATCATCAACAGACCCGAGGTGTCGCGGTCCAGGCGATGCACCAGCTCCAGCTCCTTGGCGTCGGGGCGCAACTGGCGCAGCGCCTCGATCACCCCGAAGCTCAGGCCGCTGCCGCCATGCACGGCAATGCCGGCCGGCTTGTTCATCACGATCAGCGCCTTGTCTTCATAGACGATGGCAGCCTCCAGGCGCTGCAACAGCCCCTGGGCCACGGGCGCGGGTTCGTCACGCTCAGGCAGGCGCACCGGCGGCACCCGCACGATGTCGCCGGCCTGCAGCTTGTACTCAGGCTTGATCCGACCCTTGTTGACCCGCACCTCGCCCTTGCGCAGGATGCGGTAGACCAGCGTCTTGGGCACGCCCTTGAGCGCGGTGATGAGGAAATTGTCGATGCGTTGGCCGGCAAGCTCCGGCGCGACTTCGATCAGCTGAACGCCGGAAGTCGGAGGGGTATTGGTCGTCATGGCGGGATCATAACAATTTTTTATGGAATTGAAGCACTTAATCATAACTGCTATAGTCGCGAACGCCGCCAAAAGCGGCAGGCCAGCGGCATCAGGCTCTACGCCGGCCCTGACCATCGCAATTCCGAGGACGCGAGGCCGTCCTACGGAGCGTTTGCCAGTTTAACTAAATGCCTGGAATCGCCACCAGCGCTGTGTAGAGAAGACCGAAAAAAAACGACAAGTGCGGTGTTTCACCTGCTTACCCGCTTCTTTTCGCCGTACCTCTGCCCGCCACCGTCGTTTCCGCGCATTCGGGCGAATGCTTCGGAAATACCTGCCTTGGATATGTCATGGCGCCAGCCCGGAACCGGGCTGGCGAAAAATGCAACCCGTTGCGGATTCAGCGCGCGGCAGCACCGAATTTTCAGGGATACGTGCAGGGTGGAGATGCACAGCCTTCGGACCGTGTGGCACCGAACCCGACCCACCGCCCCACTCAACGGGCGATGAGCGGGCAAGGTCCTGAACAGACGCCCTTGTGGCATCCACGGACGACCGGTTGATTCCTCCTCCTGACTGAGTGCACCAGGCCCGCTCGATTGATTCGGATAACCTTCGAAAAGCTCGACAGGTCTTTTGGCACCGCAAAACAGGACGCGTCGTCGCGACAACGGCAGGCTGGGCAACCGGCTGGTGCCGAACGTCGTCAGACACGGGGGTGGTTCGCCACCCTTTGCGCACCTTGGCACCGATCATGAAAAGTCGTGTGTGCCGAACGCCGTTTCCGGCAGCCCGGAAACCGACGGTACAACATGAAAAGAATGCTGATTAACGCAACTCAACCCGAAGAGTTGCGTGTAGCCCTGGTGGACGGCCAACGCCTCTACGACCTGGACATCGAGTCCGGTGCCCGTGAGCAGAAAAAGGCCAACATCTACAAAGGCAAGATCACCCGGATCGAGCCCAGCCTTGAAGCCGCCTTCGTCGACTTCGGCTCCGAACGTCACGGCTTCCTGCCGCTGAAGGAAATCTCCCGTGAATACTTCAAGAAAGCCCCTGAAGGCCGGGTCAACATCAAGGAAGTCCTGAGCGAAGGCCAGGAAGTCATCGTCCAGGTCGAGAAGGAAGAGCGCGGCAACAAAGGCGCCGCCCTGACCACCTTCATCAGCCTGGCCGGCCGCTACCTGGTGCTGATGCCCAACAACCCGCGCGCCGGCGGCATCTCCCGCCGCATCGAAGGCGAAGAGCGCAACGAGCTGCGTGAAGCACTGAACGGCCTGACCGTTCCGGGCGACATGGGCCTGATCGTGCGTACCGCGGGCCTTGGCCGCAGCAGCGAAGAAATGCAGTGGGACCTCGACTACCTGCTGCAGCTGTGGACCGCCATCAAGGAAGCCTCGCTGGACCGTACCGCGCCGTTCCTGATCTACCAGGAAAGCAACGTCATCATCCGCGCCATCCGCGACTACCTGCGCCAGGACATCGGCGAAGTGCTGATCGACAGCATCGACGCCCAGGAAGAAGCCCTGACCTTCATCCGTCAGGTGATGCCGCAGTACGCCAGCAAGGTCAAGCTGTACGAAGACAGCGTGCCGCTGTTCAACCGCTTCCAGATCGAAAGCCAGATCGAGACCGCCTTCCAGCGCGTTGTCGACCTGCCGTCCGGCGGCTCGATCGTGATCGACCCGACCGAAGCCCTGGTTTCCATCGACATCAACTCGGCGCGCGCCACCAAGGGCAGCGACATCGAAGAAACCGCCCTGCAGACCAACCTGGAAGCGGCCGAAGAGATCGCCCGCCAGTTGCGCCTGCGTGACATCGGCGGCCTGATCGTCATCGACTTCATCGACATGACCCCGGCGAAGAACCAGCGCGCCGTCGAAGAACGCGTGCGCGAATGCCTCGAGGCCGACCGCGCCCGTGTGCAGGTCGGCCGCATCTCGCGCTTCGGCCTGCTGGAAATGTCCCGCCAGCGCCTGCGCCCATCGCTGGGCGAGAGCAGCGGCATCGTCTGCCCGCGCTGCTCGGGTACCGGCATCATCCGTGACGTCGAGTCGCTGTCGCTGGCGATCCTGCGCCTGATCGAGGAAGAAGCCCTGAAGGACCGCACCGCTGAGGTGCGCGCCCAGGTGCCGATCCCGGTGGCCGCCTTCCTGCTCAACGAGAAACGCAACTCGATCACCAAGATCGAACTGCGCACTCGCGCACGCATCATCATCCTGCCGAACGACCACCTGGAAACCCCGCACTTCGAAGTCCAGCGCCTGCGCGACGACAACCCGGACGTGCTGAACAACCAGTCCAGCTACGAAATCGCCTCGGCCGAGACCGAAGAAGCGCCGCTGCCGACCGCCACCCGCACCCTGGTACGCCAGGAAGCCGCGGTGAAGACCGCACCGGCCCGCGCCAACGCACCGGTACCGGCCGCCGTCGAAGAGCAGCCAGCCGCACCCGTGGCAGTGGCGCCTAGCGTACCGGAGCCAAGCCTGTTCAAGGGCCTGGTCAAGTCGCTGGTCAGCCTGTTCGCCGGCAAGGAAGAGCCTGCCGCCGCACCGGCCGTCACCACCGAAAAACCGGCCACCGAGCGTTCGCCACGCAACGAAGAGCGCCGCAACGGCCGCCAGCAGAGCCGCAACCGCAATGGCCGCCGCGAGGAAGACCGCAAGCCGCGTGAAGAACGCAGCGAGCGCGCCCCGCGTGAAGAGCGCCAGCCACGCGAAGAGCGTGCACCGCGTGAAGAACGCGCCCCACGCGAAGAGCGCCAGCGCCAGCCGCGCGAAGACCGCCGTGGCAACCGTGAAGAGCGCGTGCGCGAACTGCGTGAGCCTCTGGATGCCGCTCCGGCCCCGGCCGCCCGCGAAGAACGCGCCCCGCGTGAAGAGCGTGCGCCACGTGAGGAACGTGTAGCCCGTGAAGAGCGCGCACCACGTGAAGAACGTGCCCCTCGCGAAGAGCGCGCGCCACGTGAAGAACGCGCCCCACGCGAAGAGCGTGCACCGCGTGAAGAACGCGCACCGCGTGAGGAGCGTGCACCGCGTGAAGAACGCGCCCCTCGTGAAGAGCGTGCGCCACGTGAAGAACGTGCTCCTCGTGAAGAGCGCCAGCTGCGCCCTGAGGCGCAGGCCGTCGAACAGGCCGCCGAGCTCGCCGAAGAGCAACTGCCGAACGACGAACTGCTGCAGGACGAGCAGGAAGGCACCGATGGCGAGCGTCCGCGCCGCCGCTCCCGTGGCCAGCGTCGTCGCAGCAACCGTCGTGAGCGCCAGCGCAACGCCAATGGCGAGCTGATCGAAGGTGATGAAGACGCCGGCGAAGAGCAGCAGCCACAACAGCACCAGGCCACCGAGCTGGGCGCTGAACTGGCCGCCGGCACTGCCGTCATCGCCGCCGTGGCCACCAGCAACATCAGCGCCGATGCCGAAGCCCAAGCCAACCAGCAGGCCGAGCGCGCCAGCGCCGCTGTCGCCGAAACCCAGGTGGAAATCACCGAGGTCGTGGCCGAGCAGGTCGCCATCGCCCCGGTGGTCGAGCAACCGGTCAGCGAGCCAGTGGTCGCCGTCGAGCCGAGCATCGAACCGGTGGTCGAAGTAGCACCGCAGCCAGTGGTCGAAGAAGCCCCTGCCGAGCAGCCTGCCGTCGTCGCCGAGGCGCTGCAAGCCCCTGCCGTGGAAGCTGGTGAAATCGAGCAGCCGCAGGTAGTCGAAGCCACCGTGGTCGAAGCCCCGGTAGCCGAGCAGCCTGTAGCGGTCGTCGAGCCAGTGGTCGAGGCCCAGCCGGAAGTGGCTGAAGCACCTGCCGCCGAGCCTGCGCCGATCGTTGCCGAGCAGGCGCCCGAGGAAGCACCGGCCCCGGTCGAAGCGCCTTCGGCGATGCTGGCCAACGGCCGCGCCCCGAACGACCCACGTGAAGTGCGTCGCCGCAAGCGCGAAGCCGAAGCTGCAGCCGCCGCTGCCGCCCAGGCCGCTGCCGAAGCCGCCCCTGCGCAAGCGCTGGAAACCGCCGATGAGCACAAGCCTCATCACGGTTGATAGCCTCGGCTGAATGAAAAAGCCCCGCCAGTGCGAACTGGCGGGGCTTTTTCTTTGCCGGGATGGTAACGGCTCTACTGGTGATCCGGGCTTGCCCCGCGATAGAGTCAGTACAGGTTCGGCTCCATCTCCAGCTCGACCCCAAAGCGCTCAAGGATATCCGCCTGGATCCGCTGCGCCAGCCCATGCAACTGCGCCCCGCTCGCCTGGCCGTAGTTGACCAGCACCAGCGATTGCAAACGGTGCACACCGGCATCGCCATCGCGATACCCCTTCCACCCCGCCTGCTCGATCAACCAGCCGGCCGCCAGCTTCACCTGGCCGTCGGCCTGCGGATACGCCACCACGCCAGGATGCTCGGCACGAATGCGCTCGGCCAACGCAGCAGGCACCACAGGATTCTTGAAGAAGCTCCCGGCGTTACCCAGCTCAGCCGGATCCGGCAGCTTTTCCCGACGGATACTGCAGATCGCATCGCTGATCGCCTGCGCGGTCGGCTGCTCGATACCCTGCTCCGCCAGGCGCTGACGCACCGGGCCGTAGTCCAGGTGCGCCTGCAACGACCGGCTCAGCGCAAAGCGCACGCGCAGGATCAGCCAGCGGCCCGGATTGCGCTTGAACAGGCTGTCGCGATAACCGAAGCCGCACGCCTCCAGCGAGAAGTCACGCAGCTCGCCGGTCTCGCGGTCCAGCGCGGTCAAGCCGGTGAACACGTCCTTGATCTCCACGCCATAGGCGCCGACGTTCTGCATCGGCGCAGCGCCGACGGTGCCGGGGATCAGGCTGAGGTTCTCCAGCCCGCACAGACCCTGGTCGAGGCTCCACTGCACGAACGGATGCCAGGGCTCGCCGGCCTCGGCCTCGACCACCACACGCTCGCCGTCGTCGCTGAGCAGGCGCCGCCCACGGCTGGCCATATGCAGCACCAGCGCGTCGACATCGCGGGACAGCAGCAGGTTGCTGCCACCGCCAATGACCAGCACCGGCACCTGCCGCGCAGCGGCCTGGGCCAGTGCCTGGCGGGCCTCGTCGTCGTCATGGGCCTGGGTGAAATAACGGGCACTGACGTCGATGCCGAAAGTGTTGTAGGGCTTGAGCGATACCCGCTCCTGCCAGTTCGCCGTCATAACCGCCCCTTGATTTCCACGACCAGCTCACGGCACGCCGCCTCGATCAGGTCCAGGACCTGCTCGAAACCTTCGGCACCGCCGTAGTAAGGGTCAGGCACTTCGTCCAGGGCCGCGCCATAACGGCGCAGGAACAGGTCGAGCTCGCCCGTGGCGTTGTGCGGGCGCAGGGCCTGCAGGTTGCCGAGGTTGCTCTTGTCCATGGCCAGGACCAGGTCGTACTCGGCGAAATGCGCCGCCTTGACCTGCTGGGCGCGCTGGCGCGACAGGTCATAGCCGCGGGCCAGCGCGGCCTTGCAGGTACGGCTGTCGGGCGCCTTGCCGACATGCCAGTCGCCGGTACCGGCGGAGGCCACGTGCACCACGTCACCGAGGCCGGCGGCCTCGAGCTGATGGCGCAGCACGCCTTCGGCAGTCGGCGAGCGGCAGATATTGCCGAGGCAGACGAACAGAACGCGCATCAGGCCTCCAGCAAGCGCCGTACGCGCTCCAGGTCTTCAGGGGTATCCACACCCACGGCCGGGGCCTCGATGGCATCGGCAACGTGGATGCGCACGCCGTGCCACAGGGCACGCAGCTGCTCCAGCGACTCGGTCTGCTCCAGCCAGCATGGGCCCCAGGCGACGAAGTCCTGAAGGAAGCCCACGCGGTAGGCGTACATGCCGATATGGCGGCGGTACGGCACGCCTTCGGGCATGCGCTCACGGTCCTTGGCAAACGCGTCGCGGGCCCATGGCAACGGGGCGCGGCTGAAGGTCAGGGCCAGGCCGTTCTTGTCGCTGACCACCTTCACCGCGCTAGGGTTGAAGATGGTCTCCGGCGCGTGGATCGGCTCGGCCAGGGTGGCGATGCCGGCCTCGGGGTGCGCAGCGAGGTTGGCCGCCACCTGGTCGATGATCACCGGCGGAATCAGCGGCTCGTCACCCTGCACGTTGACCACGATGGCATCGGCGGCCAGGCCCAGCTGGGCAGCCACTTCGGCCAGGCGGTCGGTGCCCGACTCGTGGTCGGCGCGGGTCAGCAGCACTTCGGCGCCGAACGCCTGGCAGGCCTCGACGATGCTGGCATCGTCGGTGGCAATGACCACGCGGCAGGCGCCGCTCTTGCGCGCCTGCTCCCACACATGCTGGACCATCGGCTTGCCGGCGATCGCCAGCAGCGGCTTGCCCGGCAGGCGCGTGGAGCGCAGCCGGGCGGGGATCACCACGGTGAAGTCCAGGCTCATTTGTCCAGGCGCTCGTCGTCGGTCAGGGTGCGCGCCTCGCTTTCCAGCATCACCGGGATGCCATCGCGAATCGGATAGGCCAGGCCCGCGCCCTTGCTGATCAGCTCGGTCTTGTCGGCGCTGAGCTTGAGCGGGCCCTTGGTGATCGGGCAGGCCAGGATATCGAGCAGTTTGGTGTCCATGGGAGCTTCCTTGAAACGGAAATTGAAAAAGGCTCAGGGCCGGAGGCGGCCAGGCAGCAGGCGATCGAGCTCGGCGTCGAACCAGGCGACGAACGCCTGCGAGGGTACGGCGTCGACCGCCAGGTACCACCAGTCGTCGGCAGCGAACGGCCGACATTTCACCGCATCCTTCTCGGTCATCACCAACGGCAGCGGCGGGCTGAACGACAGCACTTCGCGGCTGTACGGCGCATGGTCGGCAAAGGGGTGCGGCACCGGCTGCCAGTTTAGCCCCAGCAGGGTGTTGAAGAAACGTTGCGGGTTGCCAATGCCGGCCACGGCGTGCAGCGCCTGGCCAGCGGGAAACAGGTCGAGCTCGCGGCGCTCGCCGCTGCGCAGGTTGATCAGCGCCGACGGCTGCAGGCGGAAGGCAAAGCCGCCGTCGCGGTCAGCCTCGGCGCCATTGAACAGCACCGCGTCGGCCTCGGCCAGGCGCTCGGCGGGCTCGCGCAACGGGCCGGCCGGCAGGCAGCGACGGTTGCCCAGGCCACGGGCGGCGTCGATCAGGACCAGCTCCAGGTCGCGGGCCAGGCGGTAATGCTGCATGCCGTCGTCACACAGGATCAGGTCCGGCGCGTCGCTTGCCAGCAGCGCCTGCACGGCGCGAGAGCGGTCGGGGTCGATCAGCAGCGGCACGCCGGTGCGCTGGACGATCAGCAAAGGCTCATCGCCGGCCTGATCGGCGGGCTGGTCGGCGGCGACACGCCAGGGATACTGCGGCGGCTTGGCGCCGTAGCCACGGCTGACCACGCCGACCTTCAGCCCCTGCCGGCGGCAGTGCTCGATCAGCCAGAGGATCATCGGTGTCTTGCCGGTACCGCCCACGGTGATATTGCCCACCACGATCACGGGCACCGGGGCACGGTAGCTGGGGCTGATGCCACTGAGGAAGCGCGCACGCTTGCGCGTCACCACGCGACGATACAAAGCCTCCAGCGGACGCAGCAGGGCCAGCGCCGGGTGCCCGGCATACCAGGCGGCGAGCAGACGGTCGGCGAAGGCCATCAGGGATTGCCCTGCGCGGCCTCGACGGTGGTCATGCGCAACTTGCTGAAGCCGAGCTTGCCGGCCGCATCCATTGCGGTGATCACAGCCTGGTGCGGGGTCTTGCCATCGGCGCTGATCGCCAGCGGCAGGGTGATGTCACCGCCGGATTCCTTCTCGATGGCTTCGGTCAGGGTAGCCAGGTCGCTCTTGGGCAGCAGGTGGTTGTTCACCGAATACACGCCGTCGGCACTGATGGTGACTTCGATCAGCTTGCCATCATCGGGCTGCGCGGGCGCGGCACTGCTTGCTTCGGGCAGCTCGACACGCAGCTGGGTCTCGCGGGTGAAGGTGGTGGTGACCACGAAGAACAGCAGCAGCACGAACACCACGTCGATCAACGACGCCAGGTTGATGTCGACGTTCTCGCGCTGGCGATTGCGCCGAAACTTCACGCCTTGCCTCCGGCCACTTCCACTTCGCGGTCGCCCTGCAGCACCTCGACCAGCTTGATCGCCTCCTGCTCCATGCCCACCACCAGTTCATCGATGCGGCGCAGCAGGAAGCGGTGGAAGAACACCGCCGGGATACCGACCATCAGGCCGGCCGCGGTAGTGACCAGGGCCTTGGAGATACCGCCGGCCAGTACCGCGGCATTGGCGGTCATCTGCGAGCCCATGAAGGCGCTGAAGATGTCGATCATGCCCAGCACGGTGCCCAGCAGGCCCAGCAGCGGGGCCATGGCGGCGATGGTGCCGAGGGTGCTGATGTAGCGCTCCAGCTCGTGGATGACGCGCGAGGCGGCCTCCTCGATGCACTCTTTCATGATCTCGCGGCCATGGCGCGAGTTGGCCAGGCCTGCGGCGAGGATCTCGCCCAGCGGCGAATCGGCGCGCAGCGCCTTGAGCTTGTCACCGGTGAGCTGCTTGTCCTTGATCCACATCCATACCTGGCCCAGCAGGTGCGGCGGGGTGACACGGCTGGCGCGCAAGGTCCACAGGCGCTCGACGACGATCGCCATGGCGACGATGGAGCTCAGGATGATCGGCAGCATCATCCAGCCACCGGACTTGACCAATTCCCACACAGTAAGCATCCCCTCGGAAAAAGGCCGCCACTCTACCATAGGACCGCCTGGGGCTCATCTGCCGGAGGTCAGGGAATCGCCTATCGCATGGCAACGTGGGGGCGGGCTTGCCCCCGCGATAGCGTCATTCGCCTTCGCGCCAGAACCTGCGCTCTGCGCGCGCCCCTACCACTGCACCCTGACTCCCCAGGCGTAAACCCAGCGCCCCCGCCAGCGCCGTGTCATGCACCCGCGCCCCATACCGCCGATAACGCTCGATCACCTGCGCATGCGGATGCCCGAAGCCGTTGCTCCTCCCCCGCGAAATCATCACCCCGCGTGGCGCCAGCGCCTTGATGAACGGTTCGGTGGACGACGTGCGGCTGCCGTGGTGCGGCGCCTGCAACCAATCGACACGCGGATCCTCGCTGGCCGCCAGCCAAGCCCGCTCCGCCGCGGCCTCCATGTCGCCGGCCAGCAGCAGGCGCTCGCCATTGGCCACCACCCGCAGCACGCAGGAACGGTCGTTGCTAGACGTGCCTTGTGGCCAATGCCACAGCTCGAAATCGACCCCATCCCAGCGCCAGCGCTCACCACTTTCGCACAGCGCGGCAGGCGCAAGCCCGGCAACCTCCCCGGCCAGCACCCGCGTCACCGGCAGCCCCCGACGCACCGCCGCCGCCCCGCCGGCATGATCGGCGTGACCGTGGCTGACCAGCATCAGATCCAGGCGCTTTACCCCCAACCTGCGCAAGGTCGGCAGCACCACGCTCTCGCCCAGGTCGCTGTCCCCGTGCGCAGGCCCGGCGTCGTACAACAGCGCGTGATGACGGGTACGCAGCAGCACCGCCAGGCCCTGGCCGACATCCAGCTGCCACACCTGCACCTGCCCAAGGGGCACCTGCTCGCGCGGCGCCCACAAGGCCAGCAGCATCACCGCGCCCGGCAAGCGCAACGGCACGCCCCGAGGCAGCAGCAGCAACAGCGCGCCCAGCGCGACCAACAGCCAGGCCCACAGCGGCAACGGTTCGGGCAGCCATGCAGGCCACTGCCCCGCAAGCTGCGCCAGCAGGCGAAACAGCCCATCCAGCGAAAGCCCCGCCAGCCACAGCAGCCCCTCCCCCACCCCGGGCACCGGCAACGTCGCCGTGCCGAGCAAGGCCAGCGGCAACACCGCGAAACTGATCCAGGGCACCGCCAGCAGGTTGGCCAGCGGCGCCGTCAGGCTGACCGGCAGCCCCAGCGCCAGCAGCACCGGCAACAGGCCCACGGCGATTACCCACTGGGCGCGGCTCCAGGCCTGCCAGGGCCGCCAGGCGCCGAGCCGGGCAGAGAAGCACAGCATCAGCACGCCAACCGCGGCAAACGACAGCCAGAAACCCGGCAGCAGGCTGGCCAATGGATTGATCAGCAACACCCCCGACAACGCCAGCAGCAACGGCAAGGCCGCCCCCAGATGCCTGAAACGCAGGCGCCAAAGCAGCACCACCGCCAGCATCAGGCAGGCCCGTTGCACCGGTACGCCGAAGCCGGCCAGCCAGCCGTAGCCCAATGCCGCGGCCATGGCCAGGCCACAAGCCCAGGGCAGCCATGGCCAGCGCGATGGCCAGGCGCCCAGCCGCGCCAGGCCCGCGACCAGGCCGTACACCAGCCCGGCCAACAGCCCGATATGTTGGCCGGAGATCACCAGCAGGTGCACCGTGCCGGTGGCCTGCAGGGTCTGCCAGTCCTCGCGGGCCAGCCCGGCGCCATCGCCCAGCACCAAGGCCGCTAGTGCCGCCTCGCGACCGTGGGCATCCACATTCATCAGCCGCTGGCGCACGGCATCGCGCCAGCCCACCGCTACCTGGCCGACCAGCTCGCCGGCCTTGACCGAGCCGGTGGCGCCGATACCCCGGGCCAATAACAGTGCTTCGCGGTCCGGGCCGTGGGGGTTGAGCAGTCCGTGGGGCTGACGCAGGTTCACCGCCAGGCGCCAGCGCTCACCGGCGCGCAATTCGGGCCCGGCGAACCAGCTCAGTTGCAGGCGCCTGGGCAATTGCACCCGGCGCGACTCAGGATGCTCCAGTTCGAAACGCACGCCGCGCTCCGTGCGGGTCGGCAGCCCCACCACCCGCCCCTCCAACCACAGCGTGCGGCCATCCAGCGCCGGGGCCAGGCGATCATCCAGCGCCTGCTGCGCCCACCAGCACGCCCAGCAACCACCCAGCACGAACCAGCCCAGCGGCCAGGCCCGCGTGCGCAGACAGGCCAAGGCCAGCAACAGCAACGGAATCAGCCACCCGACCGGCGGCAAAACGGGCAAAAAGCGCAGGCTCAACAGCCCGAGCACCAGCGCCAGCATCCCTGTGCGCATGAGATAGAGCTCCAGAAGCGATCACGACCCCTGAGGCTTAGCCGATTGGCGGGGAAACCCTGCTAATCAATTGTCACAAACTCTGAACGAGGCTGCGTTTCAATCAGGGCATACTGACGCCCTTCAACCCTGCCGGGAGCCCACATGCCGCGCCGTCTGTTCAAACGCTACATGCCGGACCCGACCAGCATCCGCGAACATAAATCCTTACGCTTCTTCGGCAAGCTGCTGCACGACCCCAACCTCTGGCACCTGAATCGCCATTCGGTGGCACGGGCCATGGGCGTCGGCCTGTTCGCCGCGCTCATTCCCATCCCCATGCAGATGCTGCTGGCCGCCGCGCTGGCCATTCCCGTGCGCGGCAACCTGCCGATCGCGGTGAGCCTGGTGTGGCTGACCAACCCGCTGACCATGCCGCCAGTGTTCTTCGTCACCTACATGACCGGTGCCTGGCTGCTGCAGGTGCCGCCACGCACGCTGCCCGAGTCGATCACCGTCGACTGGGTCACCGAGCAGTTGGCGACGATCTGGCAACCGTTCCTGCTCGGCTCGGTGGTGTGCGGGGTGGTGCTGGGCGTGCTCGCCTACTTCACCACCATGGGCTACTGGCGCTGGTGGGTGGGCCGGCAGTGGCGCCGGCGCCAGTGTCGCTGCGCCGCCACCCCCACCCAGAGTTCAGGGGGCTCAGGCGCGCATGCCGCGGCCGCTGACCAGCAGGCGCACGCACAGCAGGTAGAGCACCGCGGTGGCCACCAGCATGAAGCTGATCGCCGTGCCAATACTGATATCCGACACCCCTAGGATGCCGTAGCGGAACGAGTTGACCATGTGCAGCACCGGGTTTGCCAGCGACACGGTCTGCCAGAACGGCGGCAGCAGGTTGATCGAGTAGAACACCCCGCCCAGGTAGGTCAGCGGTGTCAGCACGAAGGTCGGGATGATCGAGATATCGTCGAAGTTGCGGGCGAACACCGCGTTGACGAAGCCCAGCAGCGAGAAGATGGTCGCGGTCAGCAGCACCACGATGACCGTCACCCCCAGGTGGTGCACTTGCAGATGGGTGAAGAACAGCGACAGGAAGGTCACGATCACCCCCACCGCCAAGCCGCGCAACACGCCACCCAGCACATAGCCGACAAGGATGGTATGCGGCGACACCGGCGACACCATCAGCTCCTCGATGGAGCGCTGGAACTTGCTGCCGAAGAAGCTCGATACCACGTTGCCATAGGAGTTGGTGATCACCGACATCATGATCAGCCCCGGCACGATGTACTCCATGTAGGTGAAGCCACCCATGTCGCCGATCTGCCGGCCGATCAGGTTACCGAAGATCACGAAGTACAGGACCATGGTGATCGCCGGCGGCAGCAGGGTCTGCGGCCAGATGCGCAGGAAGCGCCGCACTTCGCGGTAGACGATGGTGTTCAGGGCGACCCAGTTGGTGCGCAGTTCCACACTCATACGGCCACCTTCGACAGGTTCTTTTCCACCAGGGACACGAACAGCTCCTCGAGTCGGTTGGTCTTGTTGCGCAGGCTCTGCACCTCGATGTTCTTCAGCGCCAGCTGGCCGAACAGCGCGGTGATGCCGATGTCCTTGTCCACCTGCACCTCCAGCGTGTGCGGGGTGATCAGACGGCACGGGTAACCCTGCAGCTCGGGCGCGGCGGGCAGGTCGTGGCGCAGGTCAAGGACGAAGGTCTCGACATGCAGCTTGCCCAGCAGCTGGCGCATGCTGGTGTTCTCGACGATTGTGCCGTGGTCGATGATGCCGATGTTGCGGCACAGCTGCTCGGCCTCTTCGAGGTAGTGGGTGGTGAGGATGATGGTGATGCCTTTCTGGTTGAGCTCGGTGAGGAAGCTCCACATCGAACGGCGCAGCTCGATGTCCACCCCCGCAGTCGGCTCGTCGAGGATCAGCAGGCGCGGCTCGTGGATCAGCGCCCGGGCGATCATCAGCCGGCGCTTCATGCCGCCGGACAGCGAGCGCGAAGGCACGTCGCGCTTGTCCCACAGGCCCAACTGCGTGAGGTACTGCTCGGCGCGCTCCTTGGCCACCTTGGGCGGGATACCGTAGTAGCCGGCCTGGGTGACGACGATGTCGAAGGTCTTCTCGAACTGGTTGAAGTTGAACTCCTGGGGCACCACGCCCAGGCAGCGCTTGAGCGCCGCGGGCGACCGGTCCAGGTCGTTGCCGAACACGTTGACCGTGCCGCTGGTCTTGTTCACCAGGGTCGAGAGAATGCCGATGGTGGTGGACTTGCCGGCGCCGTTGGGGCCGAGCAAGGCGAAGAAGTCGCCTTCGGCAACATCCAGGTCGATGCCCTTGAGGGCCTGGAAGCCGTTGCCGTAGGTCTTGGTCAGCTGTCGAATGGACAGGGCGGAACTCATGGCGGGTCAGGTACCGATGAAAAAGGTTCGGGACACGCCAGGTAAAGACACTGGCGCAGTGAGTGCGGCCATGGTGCAAGGCCCGGCCGCACAAGTACAGTCACATGTATCGATAGTGACTATCGAAGTGGCGTCACGTCAGGGCGGTCATCACCGCCGCCTGGTAGGCCGGGCGGTGCTTGAGGCGCGCATACCAGGCTTCGAGGTGGCGCATGGCCGGGCGTTCAATCGGCATTTCGAACCAGGCGTAGATGAAGCTGCCCAGGGGGATGTCGCCCATGCCAATCTGCTCGCCCGAGAGGTACGGCTGCTTGGCCAGGGTCTCGTCGGCGATGGCCAGCAACTGGGCGCATTGCTTGTGCGCGGCGTTGATCGCCACCCAGTCGCGCTGGTCCTCGGGGGTGCGCAGCAGGCCCCAGAACAGCGGGCGGAAGGGGCCGGCAAAGGACGAGGTGGTCCAGTCCATCCACTTGTCCGCCAGGGCGCGCTGGCGCGGGTCGTCCAGGTACCAGCCCTGCTCTGCACCGTACTCGGCGCACAGGTAGCGCACGATGGTGTTGGACTCCCACAGCACCAGGTCGCCGTCTTCGAGCATGGGCACCAGGCCGTTGGGGTTCAGGGCCCGGTAGTGCGGTTCGTTGACCACGCCGAAGGCGCCGCCGGCATCGATGGACTCGAAGTCCAGGCCCAGCTCGTGGGCGATCCACAACGCCTTGCGCACATTGCTCGAATTCTTGCGGCCCCAGATCTTCAGCATGGCAACGTCCTTATGAATGCGGGAGGTGGGACAGTCTACTCCAAGCGTTGGGCGGTGCCAGTGAAACCGGGGGCCGCTGCGCGCCCCCACGATCTGTCAGATATTTCCGAACCTGAAACCAAATGCTTCAGCCAGCAAAGCTTGGGAACTATCCTACGCGCTTGCCGGAAGCCGCCGCGTTGTCGGGGAAATACCCCGGGGATACCTTCACCGGGTCGCCACATTTGGTGACCGGGTGTGAGAAACCCGATTCCCACAACGGTAACGCGCCTCCGTCATGGTGGCCGTGTACGGGCAGACCTCGGTCTGGCCGGGTTTACCTTGTGGCCCGGATTTCTCACCCCGTACATGGCTGCCACCTTGATCTCGTGAGAAAGGATGCGGGTGGTGGTGTACTCGTAACCACAAGGAAGCTCTACCATGAAAAAAATCGTCCCAGACCCACCCCGCCTCGCTCCCTTCATCAGCATCCGCCCCACCCTCACCCGCGAAGAAGCCATGTCCGCCGCCGTCGAAGTGGCCACCGCCATTTCCGACGTCCTCGATATCTACTTCAAGACCGAGCCCGGCGAAACCCAGGACCGCCTGTTCACCGCCAGCGACTACCTCGGCCAGCTCGCCTGCGCCCTGCTCGAGCACAAGCCACAGGTGCAGCCATGAGCCGCGGCCATACCGCAGGCCGCACCACCTGCCTGGACCTGTTCAAGATCGAGCCGGGCGTTACCTTCGAGGATGCCTTCAGCGAGCTGTCGGTGCTGCTCGGCTGCATTCGCCACCTGACCTGCGAGGCGGAAATGGAGGGCGACCTGCTGGCCGGCAGCTCGGCGCGCATCCTCAGCGCCATGGCCAAGGCGCTGATCGATGACATGGAGCTGGGGTTGAATAGAAGCAAATGATCCCCGGGGCTGCTTTGCGGCCCCGGGATCCATCAACACCACCGAACTCCCGCTACAGAACCCGGTCAGTCTTCTAAGCAGGCCATCCACCCCGGCGCGTCTAAGCTCTGTGGGTTGGCCTAACGCCCGCTTCCAAGGAGGAAGAATCATGTTGCTGTTGTGGTTGCTGGTCCTGGTGCTTGGCGACGCGTATCTCCTGCATCGGCGCCTGGCGCCCCTGCAGATCCTCGCGGCCATCGCCGCCTATACCCTGCTGATGGGCATCTTCAGCACCGCGCCAGGCTGGCTGCTGACGCTGATCTGGGTGGTGATCGCCGCCAAGGCGGCCTTCTTCGCCCTGCCGGAGCTGCGCCGTAAACTGTTCACCGCGCCGATGTTCAGCTGGTTCCAGCGCACCCTGCCGCCGATGTCGCCCACCGAACGCGAAGCCATCGATGCCGGCACCGTGTGGTGGGACGGCCACCTGTTCAGCGGCCGCCCCGACTGGGACACCCTGCTCGACTACCCCGCGCCCAAGCTCAGCGAGGAAGAACAGGCCTTCATCGACGGCCCCACCGAGCAACTGTGCGCCATGGTCAGCGACTGGCAGATCGGCCAAGACCTCGACCTGCCGCCGCAGGCCTGGGATTTCATCAAGCAGCACGGCTTCTTCGCCCTGATCATCCCCAAGGAATACGGCGGCAAGGGCTTCTCGGCCTACGCCCACTCGCAGGTGGCGATGAAACTGGCCACCCGCAGCGGCGACCTAGCCTCCACCGTGATGGTGCCCAACTCCCTGGGCCCGGCCGAGCTGCTGCTGCACTACGGCACCGAGGCGCAACGCAACCACTACCTGCCGCGCCTGGCCTGCGGCGACGACATCCCCTGCTTCGCCCTCACCGGCCCCCTGGCCGGCTCCGACGCCGGCGCCATGCCCGATACCGGCGTCATCTGCAAAGGCCAGTGGCAAGGCGAGGAAGTCATCGGCCTGCGCCTGAACTGGGAGAAGCGCTACATCACCCTCGGCCCGGTAGCCACCCTGCTGGGCCTGGCCTTCAAGGCCTACGACCCCGAGCACCTGCTGGGTGAGCAGGCCGAGTTGGGCATCAGCCTGGCGTTGATCCCCACCGACCTGCCGGGCGTGGAGATCGGCCAACGCCACCTGCCCCTGGGCGCGGCGTTCATGAACGGGCCCAACAGCGGCAAGGATGTGTTCGTGCCGCTGGACTGCCTGATCGGCGGCCAGGAAATGCTCGGCAAGGGCTGGATGATGCTGATGAACTGCCTGTCGGTGGGCCGCTCCATCTCCCTGCCCGCAGTCGGCACCGGCGCGGCCAAGTACACCAGCCTGGTCACCGGCCAGTACGCCCGCGTGCGCGAACAGTTCAACGTGCCACTGGCCGCCTTCGAGGGCATCCAGGAGTCGCTGGCGCGCATCGGCGGCAACGCCTGGCTGATGGACAGCGCCCGCCTGCTCACCGCCCAGGCCGTGGACCTGGGCGAAAAACCCTCGGTGTTGTCGGCGATCCTCAAGTACCACCTCACCGAGCGCGGCCGCGAATGCATCCAGCACGCCATGGACGTGCACGGCGGCAAGGGCATCATCATGGGCCCGAACAACTACCTGGGCCGCAACTGGCAAGGCGCGCCGATCTTCATCACCGTCGAGGGCGCCAACATTCTCTCGCGCAACCTGATGATCTTTGGCCAGGGCGCCATCCGCTGCCACCCGTTCGTGCTCAGGGAAATGGCCCTGGCCGGGCGCGAGGACCATGACCAGGCGCTGAAAGAGTTCGACGACCTGCTGATGCAGCACATCCTGTTCGCCGCCGGCAACGCCGCCAGCACCCTGGTGCTGGGTTTGGGCCTGGGGCATTTCGAGAAGGTCCCGGGCGACGCCCTGAGCCAGGGCTACTTCCGCGCCCTCAACCGTCAGGCGGCAGCCTTCGCCCTGCTGGCCGACCTGTCGATGATGCTGCTGGGCGGCGCGCTCAAGCGCCGCGAACGCCTGAGCGCCCGGCTGGGCGATGTGCTCAGCTACCTGTACCTGTCCAGCGCCGCGCTCAAGCGCTACCACGACCTGGGCTCGCCCGAGCACCTGCGCCCGTTGTTGCGCTGGGCGCTGGAGGAAAACCTGGGCCAGGCGGAAAAGGCGCTCGCCGCGCTGCTCGACAACTTCCCCAACCGCTTCATCGGCTGCGCCCTGCGCGTGCTGGTGTTCCCATTTGGCCGCAGGCATACCGGGCCAAGCGATGAGCTGGATGCCGAGGTGGCGGCGCTGATCGGCCGGGGCAAAGGCGACCCGGCGCTGGAAGCAGTGCTGGAGGGCTGCTTCAGGCCTCAGGCCGAAGGCGACCCGGTAGCCGCGCTACAGACGGCCTGTGACCTGCTGGACGATGTGGCCCCCTTGCACAAGGCGCTGCATCAGGCGGTCAAGGAAGGCAAGGTGCAGGCGGCAGCCGGGCAATCGGTGATCGACGCCGCCATCGAAGCGGGTGTGCTGCAGGCGGAGGAAGGCCAGCGCCTGCATCGAGCCGAGCAGGCACGCCGGGTGGTGATCGATGTGGATGCGTTCGACAAGGAAGTGCTGTTGCCCGAGGCAGGCAGAGTGCGCTGAGCATTCGCCGAACGCATCGCGAAGTAAGCCCGCTGCCCCCAATACGTGGGAGCGGCGGTGCGCCGATGCGACTTGCCCCGCGATGAGGCCAGCACAGACGGCTACGCTGCCAGCCTATGCAAAACCAGCGTATACTCCGCCCCCCGTTTCAACCACCGAGGAGCGCCGCCATGGCCAACCCCCACCTGGAATACCACCTGCAACTGCTCCACCACCTGCGCACCATCCTGGCCGCGCTGGGTGAAGCCGAACAGGTCCCGGAGGAAAGCCACGCCCTGTTCCTCGAGCGCTTCGACGAACTGCTCACCCTGCTGCCGCAGGACCCGCTGCAAAGCCAGTACCTGGGCCAGGACCTGATCTGCCAGGTGATCCAGCGCTATCCGCAGATCGCCCACCTGGTGCCGCGTGATTTGTTGTGGTTCTTTGGTGGCGATTGCCTGCACTTCATGCCGGATGAAGAGCTGGCCTTGTACCAGGAACTGGAAGAACGTCGTTACCTTGCCGAGCAAAAAGGTGAAACCTTCGAATGGCACCTGGAAAAGCAACGAGCCCAGAGTGCAAACGGAGATACGTCTCACTGACAGGAAAATGCCCATGGCGCCACGTCGCGCGCCATGGGCATCTGGCTTGTTACTGGTTATGTTCTGTTTTTTCTCCTGAGCAGCTGAACGATAATCGCATCGTCAGTACTCTATTCTTACGCAGGACAGCTTGCCATCGACTTGCCCACTCCCTTCCGTCGACTCCAATCTTAGCCCGGCGGCAAGCATACTCCCAGTTGGCCTACCGTGTGCAGAACTGAGGCGTATTGTGTCAGTAGTTGTTGGGCTTTGCGTTGTACGCACCGTGAAGACGAAATTACCTGTACCGGAACAGTAGGGTTCATCGTAAAAAGTGATGAGTACCCCGGACGGCACACCGTCAATTCTAAAATAATAGGCGTCATCATTTTTTAATGATGTACAGGGACTCCCGGCTTTAAGCCCGTAAGTCCAGGAAAATCCTTCGATAGGACTCATCGAGCATTCCTTATCTTTATTTTTATCGGAAATTACGACAACCCCTGAGTCTGAACCCTGACCACTGACGGATTCTTTGTGCGAAAGCTGAGTACATGAGGCAGCTGCCAGCGACAGACTCAATAGTATTGCTAAATTGCGTACGCTATTTTTCATCGCCATCACTCCTGCCCCTGCGACACTGTAGTCTCAGCCAACGGCCCTGCCGGCGAAGTACTGATACGCGTTCCTCCATCGTCGGTCTTCAGCGCGGTCAATTCATCGCCCAGGTAGAAGCGCTGTTCTTCATCCGTGCCCATCAGGATGTTCTGCGGGTTATAGAAGTACGAGACAATCTTTTTGTCATCCTCGCTTACGGACAACAGCTGATTAAGCGCATTGTACTCGAGCGCACGGCCCTGCTCATCGACTACCAGGTTGCCGTTGTTGTCATACTCCAGAACAATTTCTTCCGGGTAGCCGTTCAACGTGCGCACCGCCGGGTCCGTGGGTTTGTTGGTGATGCTGCTCAACTGCGCCGGGTCCTCGTAATCGAAGTGGTAGGTCGCGGTATTCGAGCCACCGACAAAAGTAGTTACTACCTCAGTGATGTTATCCAAGGCATCGAATTCGAACCGTTGCCCGGTAATATAGTTGCCATAAGGGTCTTGTGGCTGGTAGGGATCACTATCAACCCCACGACCGGTGAAGGTGTACTTCTTCAGGCGTTGACGCTCGTCGTACTCATACTTTTCAACCCGCAGGGCTTCCCGCCCCTCGGACAACGTACGCATCTGCAAGGCGTCCACGTCGTCGTAGGTCTGTGCAAGCGTCTGTACCAGCGGCCCTGCCGTAAACTTGCGCTCGGTCTCGCGATCGAACTCGTCGTATTTCAACTCGGTGGCCAGTGACTGGCCAGTCTCTCGGTCATATGTAGTATGCGACTTGAGTTGCCCAAGCTCGTAATAAGTAAAGTCGGTTTCCAGCAACACCTTGCCGGTCTTGTCCTTCAGCGTGGTCTTTTGCAACTGCCCAGTAGGGTAGAACTCGTTAGACTGGATTTGGCCCAGGACATCGGTGTAGCTGAGCAAGCGTCCTCGATGACTATAAACATAGTGCTGGGTTTGTGACTCACCGATTGGTGGCGCATCTTCTTCGCCACTTTCGTGCTGTGTCCAGGTCTCACTTTTGATCTGGCCGGTCTGGTAATACTCACGTTTCAGCTTCTGCCACGGACGCCCATTTTCGCCAGGCATGGTCCAGCCGTTCAGACGTGCATTCTTCTTGTCGTAGTCGTAGACCACTGCAAGCTCGCCAGCAGTGGTACCAGTATGCCTATTGCCAAGGCAACCCCATCACCTTCAGCGATCCGACGGGGCGGGCTTCCCGAGGCATCTCGGAGAAAGGGGAACGTGGCCTAGCTCAGCGGGGAAAAAGGGGCATTGAGCTTACACCCGAACAACAGTGGGCCCTAGCTAACCAACCCAGCCTCGATTGGTTTGGCATTATGATGGAGTCCATAAACCTGGTGTTGTCGTACGTGGTGGCGGCCGCCATGGTCGTTTCGGCAGTCGTCACGTTAGGAGCTACCGCTCCCGTGGCTGCTATGACCGTCGCCAACGCGGCCCTGCAAACGGTTTCGTTTGTCGGCTCAATGGTTTACCAGGCCTCGGGCTATACCAATGAAACGGCGATGCAGGTTACGAAGTGGGCGAACTATGTCGGGACCCCGTTCTCGATCCTCGATATAGCATTGAGCGGCAGAGCGCCCAAAGCGCCCAAAGCCAGGACCTGGGCGGACAATGTACTAGACCGCGATTATATACACCCGATACCTAGAGCAAAGGCGTCAAGCAATTTTAACGACGGATCGAGATCCCCCAACCACATTCGGAAAGGCAGCGCTGGAGACAATTAACGCAAAAAAAAACGCCACTTCAAACGAAGTGGCGTTTTCAATTTGGAGCGGGAAACGAGACTCGAACTCGCGACCCCGACCTTGGCAAGGTCGTGCTCTACCAACTGAGCTATTCCCGCAGGGTGAAGCTTTACCGCATGTGGCGTGAAGCGCCTTGAAGACCTTCACCACCGGCACCGCCGAAACGATGCGTTGAAACTGGAGCGGGAAACGAGACTCGAACTCGCGACCCCGACCTTGGCAAGGTCGTGCTCTACCAACTGAGCTATTCCCGCAATATGGCGTCCCCTAGGGGACTCGAACCCCTGTTACCGCCGTGAAAGGGCGGTGTCCTAGGCCACTAGACGAAGGGGACTAAGCCGACGCTTTTCAGCGTACCAGAACATGAACCTCACGATTCAGCCTGGATTTTCTTTTCCTGCCCTGCCGAAGCAGTGCCGGAGAAACTGGAGCGGGAAACGAGACTCGAACTCGCGACCCCGACCTTGGCAAGGTCGTGCTCTACCAACTGAGCTATTCCCGCAATGTGGCGTCCCCTAGGGGACTCGAACCCCTGTTACCGCCGTGAAAGGGCGGTGTCCTAGGCCACTAGACGAAGGGGACACGCTGCTCGCAATACCTATAAAAGCACTGCTTGCTTTCACTCCCTGCCGCGTTTCGCTGTGTGCTTTACGCTGCAAGTGGCGCGCATTCTATGGATGCCTCGCAAGGCCGTCAACCCCTTTGTAGAAATTTATTTAAATCAATGACTTCCCGTCGTCATAGGCAGTGATGCAGGATGTGTCCGGGGATTGGCGTTGCTTTTCTGACGCCGGCTCGGCAAGCTCGTAGCGATGTGCCAGCATCTGTAGGTTTTGGATTACGGGCCGATACATATAGGCAAGGCTTGAGGGCCTGATCGCGGGGCAAGCCGGCTCCCATGAATCCACCACAGATTCAATGGAGCGCAGGCTGTTCCGCCGGGCTGCACTGTTCGCTTTCGGGCGGACTCACTACACTCTCGATAGATGCAAAACTTCTTCATGAGGCGTTAACGGTGACACCACTTCTGATCACCCTGCTTATCGTTGCAGGTATCGCGCTGCTGATCGTGATCGGCTACCTGAACAATGTGGTCGAAAACGGCAAGCTCGAGCGTGCACGGCTCAAGGTCGAACTGGCCGACCGCCTGCGCCGCTGCGGCGAGATCACCGAGACCTTCCCCGGGCAGTTCATGACGCCCGCGCTGAAGCTGCTGCTGACCCGCCTCGAACTGAACCTCAACCAGCGCCAGCTGGCCCTGGACAAGCACAGTGGCGACCTCAAGGCGCGCATCGCCGAGCTGGAGGGGTTGATCGGCCTGGGTGAGCGCATCCCGGTAAGCAACCCGCCCGCGCCGATCCATACCGAGGTCAAGGCCAAGGACGTGCGCTTTCTGCTCGAGCTGCTGCACAACCAGATCGTGCGCGCCACCCAGGAAGGCTTCCTGGCGACCAACGAAGGCAAGTACTGGGTCAAGGAGATCCGCCATATCCTGGTGCTGCTGCATATCGAGTTCTTCAACAACCTCGGCCAGCAGGCCCTGCAGCAGAACCAGCCGGGCCAGGCGCGCCTGGCCTTCGAGCGTGGCGTGCAGTACCTGCGCAAGCAGCCGGAGCCCAAGCAGTACGAAGAGCAGCTGACCTACATGGAGAAACTGCTGAACCGGGCCAACGCCCAGGTGCTGGACCAGATGGAGCCGGCGGAGAACGACCAGAACGCGCTGACCCAGGGGCTCAAGACCGATGAGGACGAGACCTGGAAGAAGAAGGTGATCTACGACTGACAGTGCTGGCCTTGTCGCGGGGCAAGCCCGCTTTCACGCTGTAACATCCAAGAACAAGGGGCCTTCGCAGGCCCCTTGTTCATTTCAGCAGTCGGTCAACTCGAGGAACACCTCGACCAGGCGCTCCAGCCCCGCCTGGTCGGCCGCGCTGAAGCGCGCCAGCTTCGGGCTGTCCAGGTCGAGCACGCCGATCAGCCTGCCCGCCTTGACCAACGGAATCACCAACTCGCTGTTCGACGCACTGTCGCAGGCGATATGCCCGGGGAAGGCATGCACGTCCTCCACTCGCTGGGTGCTACGGGTGGCCGCCGCGGCGCCGCACACGCCACGGCTGAACGGAATGCGCACGCAGGCCACCTGGCCCTGGAACGGGCCGAGCACCAGCTCTTCGTTGCGGTTGATATAGAAGCCCGCCCAGTTCAAGTCCTCCACCTGGTTGTAGAGAAACGCCGAGAACTGTGCGGCATTGGCGATGAAATCACGCTCGTCGGCGAACAGCGCCTGCACTTGCGCGGCCAGCAGGTCGTAGCCATCGAGGCCTTGGCCACTGGCGTTGAGGTCGATCATTTATTTCTGCTCCAGCAATTGCAGCCCGACCCAGTAGCGGGCGAACTGATAGGCACAACGGCCATTACGGTTGCCGCGGCCAGTGGCCCAGCGCACGGCGAGGATGTCCAGGGCTTCGTCACGCTGCCAGTGCAGCCCGGCCGGGCGCGCCAGCTGGCCGATCCAGTGTTCGACCACGTTGAGGAAATGCTCCTGGCTGAACGGGTAGAACGACAGCCACAGGCCGAAGCGGTCGGACAGGGCGATCTTGTCCTCCACCGCTTCGTTGGGGTGCAGCTCGCCGTCGACCATCTTCCAGTTTTCGTTGTCGCTCTGCTTCTCCGGCACCAGGTGGCGGCGGTTGGAGGTGGCGTACAGCAGCACGTTGTCCGGGGCCTGCTCCAGCGAGCCGTCGAGCACGCTCTTGAGCACCCGGTAGTCGCCCTCCCCGGCCTCGAACGAGAGGTCGTCGCAGAACAGGATGAAGCGCTGCTCGAGCTTGTGCAGTTGCTCGACCACCCGCGGCAGGTCGGCCAGGTGGTCGCGCTCGATCTCGATCAGGCGCAGGCCCTGGCCTGCGTGCTCGGCCAACAGCGCGCGCACCAGCGACGACTTGCCGGTGCCGCGCGAGCCCCACAGCAGGGCGTGGTTGGCGGGCAGGCCGTTGATGAACTGGTGGGTGTTGCGGCCCAGCTGCTCGCGCTGCTGGTCGACGCCGATCAGGTCGGACAGGCGGATATCGAGGCTGACCTCCAGCGGCATCAGGTAGCCGCTGCGGCCATCGCGCTGCCAGCGGGCGGCGAGGGTGCGGGTCCAGTCGATGTCCGGGCGCGGGGCAGGCAGCAGGGGTTCGAGGCGGGCGAGGACTGATTCGGCGCGGTCGATAAAAGCGGTAAGGCGGGCGTCCATGGCGACTCCTATTGATTTCAGTTTTTTGGGGCCGCTGCGCGCGCCATCGCCGGCAAGCCGGCTCCCACAGTGAAGAGTGATCACCTGTGGGAGCCGGCTTGCCGGCGATGGGGCGCGCAGCGGCCCTTAATCGACGACCAACTGAAATGAACAGACAGACCCGCCAGCAGCCAGGGCTGATCGGCTATGCTTGCGCAGCGCACGGAGCAAGTAACCGGCTTGGGACCCATGGATATCAAGTTCACCAATCGCCTGTCATACAAGCAAGCCCGGTTGACAGTCCTGGTCGGCTTCATCCTGGGAACATTGCTCAGTCTCATCCAGATCGGCATCGATTATGCCAGCGAAGACGCGTCCATCAACCGTGAAATTCAGGCGCTGCTGAAGATCAGCCACGACACGGCATCGCGCATCGCCTACAACATCGACACCGAGCTGGCCCAGGAGCTGACCGGCGGGCTATTGAAATCCCCGGCGCTGATCCGGGCGCGATTGATCGACAACAACGACACGGTGCTGGCCGACGTGCAGCGGCCGCGCATGGAAAGCCGCTACCGGCCATTGTCGGACTTCCTGTTCGGCGAGCAGCGGGTGTTCCAGGACCGGCTGTTCCTCGCCCATATGCCCGAGGAATACCTCGGCACCCTGTACCTGGACGTCGACACCTACGCCTTCGGCGGGCGCTTCCTCGACCGCGCCGGGGTCACCCTGGTCAACGGTTTCGCCCGCAGCCTGGTGCTCACCGGCATTCTCCTGGCGCTGTTCTACCTGATGCTGACCAAGCCGCTGGTGACGGTGATCGGCGCGCTCAGCGGCAATGATGCGCGCACACCCCGGCAGAACCGCGTGGACTGCCCCAAGGGCCACGAGAACGACGAGATCGGCGTGCTGGTACGGGTCGCCAACCAGCAGTTCGTCAGCATGGCCACCGAGATCCAGCAGCGGCGCACCGCCGAAAACCGACTGACCCAGTACCTCAACGAGCTGGAAGACATCGTCTCGGCTCGCACCAACGAGCTCAAGGCCAGCAACAGCCGCCTGAGCCTGTCCAACCAGGAGCTGGACGAGGCGCGCCAGCGGGCCCTGGACATGGCCCAGGCCCGCGCCGCCTTCCTGGCCAACATGAGCCACGAGATCCGCACGCCGCTCAACGGCATGCTGGGCATGATCGCCCTGGCACTGGACAGCGGCCTGGCCGCCGAACAGCGCCAGCAGCTGTCGATCGCCCACGACTCGGGCAAGGTGCTGGTGGAGCTGCTCAACGATATCCTCGACCTGTCGAAGTTCGACGCCGGCCAGCTGGAGCTCGAGCGCATCCCGTTCGACCTCGGGGCGATGGTCGAGGACACCGCCAACCTGCTGTCGCAGAATGCCGCGCCCAGTGTCGAGCTGACCTGCCTGATCGCCCCGGACTTTCCCAGCACGGTACTGGGTGACCCGACGCGAGTACGGCAGATCGTCAGCAACCTGCTGTCCAACGCGCTCAAGTTCACCCGCTTCGGGCGTGTCGATGTACGCCTGAGCAGCATCGTCGGCGGCGTGCGCCTGGAAGTCAGCGACACCGGCATCGGCATTCCCGAGGAGGCCCAGGCACGGATCTTCCAGCCGTTTACCCAGGCCGGCGCCGGTATCACCCGCCAATACGGCGGCACCGGGCTGGGCCTGGCCCTGACCCGCAACCTGTGCAAGGCCATGCAGGGACATCTGCATATTCATTCCGAAACCGGCTTCGGCAGCCGTTTCAGCGCCGACCTGCCACTACCGGCGCATACCGAGGCGATCCCGCCAGCGGCAATAAGCGGACGCGTGGTGGCCCTGGGCAACCCCGGCAGCGGCCTGGCCGAGCTGCTGCAAGGGCTGCTGCCGCGTTGGGGGCTGGAATACGTGCGCCATGAAGACGCCAGCGCACTGGCTGGCCTGCCGGTCGACCTGCTGATCACCGACGACCTGGAACACGTGCTCGACCTGCGCCCGGCCATCGCGGCGCCGATCCTGCTGGTGACCGCCTACGGCAACTTCCTGCCTGCCGAGCAGGCCGAGCAACTGCAACCCTTGCAGCAGCTGGCCCGGCCCCTGGCGCGCAATGCCCTGTACCAGACGCTGCGCCGCACCCTGCAAGGGGAGCCCAACGCGCCGCTGCCCCACGAGGTGCCGGCCTCTCGCGAGTTGCGGGCGCGCATCCTGCTGGTGGAGGACAACCCGGTGAACCAACTGGTGGCCAAGGGCATGCTCGGCAAGCTCGGCTGCCAGGTGCAGGTGGCCGCCCACGGCCAGGAGGCCCTCGACTACCTGGAACGGGACAGCTTCGACCTGGTGCTGATGGACTGCAACATGCCAGTGATGGACGGCTACGAGGCCAGCCGGCGCATCCGCCAGAGCAGCCGCTGGCCGGAGCTGCCGATCGTCGCGCTGACCGCCAACGCCATGCCCGAGGAGCGCGAACGCTGCCGCGCCGCGGGCATGAACGACTACCTGGCCAAGCCGTTCCGGCGCGAGGAACTGCTGGCGCTGATCGAGCACTGGGTGCCGGTCAGCGGTTGAGCAGCGGCTCTATCGCCGCTTTCAGCGCCTCGGGCTTGGTGGTCGGGGCAAAGCGGGTGACCTTGCCGCTGCGCGGGTCGACCAGGAACTTGGTGAAGTTCCACTTGATCTTCTGCGTGCCCAGCAGCCCCGGCGCGCGGCGCTTGAGCTCGGCGAACAGCGGGTGGGCGCCGGGGCCGTTGACTTCGATCTTGCGAAACAGCGGGAAGCTCACGCCGAAGTTGAGCTCGCAGAACTGCGCGATCTCCCGGGCGTCGCCCGGCTCCTGCTTGCCGAACTGGTTGCAGGGGAAGCCCAGCACCACCAGGCCCTGGCGCTGATAGTCCTGCCACAGGCGCTCGAGCCCTTTGTACTGCGGGGTGAAACCGCACTGGCTGGCGGTGTTGACCACCAGCAGCGCCTTGCCGGCGAAGTCGCCCAGCACTTTCTGCTCACCGCCAAGGGTGACGCAGGGGATGTCCAGCAGCGCATCGGCCATGTTCGCTCTCCGTCAATCGCGTGGCTTGAAGTCCAGGCATACCGAGTTGATGCAGTAGCGTAGCCCGGTCGGCGGCGGGCCGTCGGGAAATACATGGCCCAGGTGGGCGTCGCACTGGGCGCAGGTGACTTCGGTGCGGATCATGCCGTGGGAGGTGTCGCGGATCTCGATCATCGCGGCCTCTTCGATCGGCTCGTAGAAGCTCGGCCAGCCGCAGCCGGAATCGAACTTGGCGTTGGAGGCGAACAGCGGCAGGTCGCAGCAGATGCAGTGGTAGACGCCGTCGCGGCGCTCGCTGTTGTACTTGCCGCTGAACGGCCGCTCGGTGCCTTTCAGGCGGCACACCTGGTACTGGGCCGGATCGAGCATGGCGCGCCATTCGTCCAGGGTTTTGTCGATCTTTTGCATGGTGGGACCTCGGCAGGCTGAATTTCACCTCGCACCGGCTTTTCCCTGGCGCGGGTGGCACGTATATTAGTTGGCTTCGTGTGCAAGGCAGCCAGTCTGGCACCCGGTTCCCGCCCTTTCAAACCTTTCGAAAGAAGGCGGCGCGTATTCTCACTCGGGATCTCATCATGCAGTTCAGCAAATCGAACAAGCTCGCCAATGTCTGCTACGACATTCGCGGCCCAGTGCTCAAGCACGCCAAACGCCTGGAAGAGGAAGGCCATCGCATCCTCAAGCTGAACATCGGCAACCCGGCGCCGTTTGGTTTCGAGGCGCCGGACGAGATCCTCCAGGACGTCATCCGCAACCTGCCCACCGCCCAAGGCTACAGCGACTCCAAGGGCCTGTTCAGCGCGCGCAAGGCGGTGATGCAGTACTGCCAGCAGAAGGAAATCGAAGGCGTCACCATCGAGGACATCTACCTCGGCAACGGCGTGTCCGAGCTGATCGTCATGTCCATGCAGGCGCTGCTCAACAACGGCGACGAAGTGCTGATCCCGGCGCCCGACTATCCGCTGTGGACCGCCGCGGTGAGCCTGGCCGGCGGCAAGCCGGTACACTACCTGTGCGACGAGCAGGCCGACTGGTTCCCGGACCTTGACGACATCAAGGCCAAGATCACCCCGAACACCAAGGCCTTGGTGATCATCAACCCGAACAACCCGACCGGCGCGGTGTACTCCAAGGAGCTGCTGCTGGGCATGCTGGAGCTGGCGCGCCAGCACAACCTGGTGGTGTTCTCCGACGAGATCTACGACAAGATCCTCTACGACGAGGCCGTGCACATCAGCACCGCGTCGCTGGCACCGGACCTGCTGTGCCTGACCTTCAACGGCCTGTCCAAGTCGTACCGGGTGGCGGGCTTCCGCTCCGGCTGGCTGATCATCTCCGGGCCCAAGCACCACGCCACGAGCTACATCGAAGGCATCGACATGCTGGCCAACATGCGCCTGTGCGCCAACGTGCCGGCCCAGCACGCCATCCAGACCGCCCTGGGCGGCTACCAGAGCATCAACGACCTGGTGTTGCCGCCGGGCCGCCTGCTGGAGCAACGCAACCGCACCTACGAGCTGCTCAACGAAATCCCCGGGGTCAGTTGCGTCAAGCCGATGGGCGCGCTGTACGCCTTCCCACGCATCGATCCGAAGGTCTGCCCGATCCTCAACGACGAGAAATTCGCGCTCGACCTGCTGCTGTCGGAGAAGCTGCTGATCGTCCAGGGCACGGCGTTCAACTGGCCGTGGCCGGACCACTTCCGCGTGGTGACCTTGCCGCGGGTGGATGACCTGGAACAGGCGATCGGGCGGATCGGCAACTTCCTGCGTACCTATTCGCAGTAAGCGATATCGCCATCGCGAGGCAAGTCGCATCGGTACGCCGATGCGATTTGCCTCGCGATGCTTTTGCCTTACATCCTGCAACGCTCTACCCCACAGCCCTCACGGCATCCTCTGCCATACTCCTCGCGTACACAGTTTGAAATAGTCGCCCGGTTGAATAGCAGCGCCCTCCCCCTTATATACCCCGCAGTACGCAACAAACTCATCCGTCAGGAGAACGTAACAACCATGATGCGCATTCTGTTGTTTGTAGCCACCAACCTCGCGGTGGTGCTGGTTGCAAGCATTACCCTGAGCCTGTTCGGCTTCAACGGGTTCATGGCCGCCAACGGGGTTGACCTCAACCTCGGCCAGCTGCTGGTCTTCTGCGCCGTGTTCGGTTTTGCTGGCTCGCTCGTCTCGCTGTTCATCTCCAAGTGGATGGCGAAGATGACCACCGGCACCCAGATCATCACCCAACCCCGCACCCGTCACGAGCAGTGGCTGCTGCAGACCGTCGAGGAGCTGTCCCGCGAGGCCGGCATCAAGATGCCCGAGGTAGGCATCTTCCCGGCCTACGAGGCCAACGCCTTCGCCACCGGCTGGAACCGCAACGATGCGCTGGTGGCGGTGTCCCAGGGCCTGCTGGAGCGCTTCTCGCCCGATGAAGTGCGCGCGGTGCTGGCCCACGAGATCGGCCACGTGGCCAACGGCGACATGGTCACCATGGCGCTGGTGCAGGGCGTGGTGAACACCTTCGTGATGTTCTTCGCCCGCATCATCGGCAACTTCGTCGACCGGGTGATCTTCAAGAACGAAGAAGGCCACGGTATCGCCTACTTCATCGCGACCATCGTCGCCGAGCTGGTGCTGGGCATCCTCGCCAGCATCATCGTCATGTGGTACTCGCGCCGCCGCGAGTTCCGCGCCGACGAGGCCGGCGCCCACCTGGCCGGCACCGGCGCGATGATCGGCGCGCTGCAGCGCCTGCGCTCCGAGCAGGGCCTGCCGGTGCACATGCCCGACACGATGAAGGCCTTCGGCATCAACGGCGGCCTGAAGCATGGCCTGGCCGGACTGCTGATGAGCCACCCGCCGCTGGAAGACCGCATCGACGCCCTGCGCCGTCGCGGCTGATCCAGGCAGCAACAAGAAAGGGCGACTTCGGTCGCCCTTTTTCATTGCCCCACGATGGCTTCAACGCCGAACGCTGTAGACTCGCTCAACCAAACTTTCGACACCAGCTTTGAGAAACTTCGGACTCTCGTCGAGAATCTCCCGCGCCTCGACCTCATCGACCCGCCACCCGGCAAACCCCGCCCGCACCTCGGCGTCCGGCACCGAGAACGGCGGCCCGTCGATCACGGCCTGGTCGTAGTCGAGGGTCACCAGCAGGCCGCGGCAGGCCGCTGGCAACTGCTCGCCCAACAACGCCATGTAACGCTCGCGCATCGGCTCCGGCAAGGCGATCAACGCCGCCCGGTCGTACACCCCCGCGCAATCAGCCAGATCCTCGGCACGCAGGGCGAACACATCGCCGCACCACAGCTCCACCTCGTCGCTGCGCCACACCTCGAAGCCCCCGTGCCGCGTCACCCGCGCCAACAGCCCGTGCTCGGCGAAGAAATCCTCCACCGCCCGCCGCGACAGCTCCACACCCAGCACCCGATACCCTTGCGCGGCCAGCCAGAGCATGTCCAGGCTCTTGCCACACAGCGGTACCAGCACCCGTGCGCCCGGGGCCAGCCCCAACGCCGGCCAGTGCGCCTGCAGGTACGGGTTCACCTGAGCCTGGTGAAAGCCGATCTGGTTGTCCGCCCACCGCTTGTGCCAGAACTCTGGCTCCATGATCCCTCCCGGTTTTTCGATAAAAGACTGTGAAAACTTATATTGGATCTCGATCGAAGGCTGATCGAAGATGGCAGCATCTTACCTGCCAGGACCCCACCATGCTGCCCAGCCTGTTCATTTCCCATGGCTCACCCATGCTCGCCCTGCAACCCGGCGCCAGCGGCCCGGCCCTGGCCGCGCAGGCCCGCGCCCTGCCCCGCCCGAAGGCGATCGTGGTGGTGTCGGCGCACTGGGAAAGCCGCGAACTGCTGGTGATGAGCAACCCACATCCGCAGACCTGGCATGACTTCCATGGTTTTCCACCGGCCCTGTACGCGGTGCACTACCCGGCTCCCGGCGAACCGGCACTGGCGCAGCGGCTGGCCGGGCTGCTCGGCGCCCGCCTGGATGAGCAGCGGCCTTTCGACCACGGAGCCTGGGTACCGCTGTCGCTGATGTATCCGCAGGCGGAGATTCCGGTAGTCCAGGTGTCGCTGCCCAGCCAGGCCGGCCCCGCCCTGCAACTGAAGGTCGGGCAGGCGCTGGCGCAGCTGCGTGAGGAAGGCATCCTGCTGATCGGCTCGGGCAGCATCACCCATAACCTGGGCGAGCTGGACTGGCACGCCGGGCCGGACGCGGTCGAGCCCTGGGCGCTAGCGTTTCGCGACTGGGTGGTGGAGCAGCTGAAGGCGGGAGACGAGGCGGCGCTTGTGGACTATCGGCGCCAGGCGCCGTTTGCAGTGCGCAATCATCCCAGTGACGAGCACCTGCTGCCGCTGTTCTTCGCCATGGGCGCTGGCGAGCGGTTTGGCATCGTTCACCAGGGATTCACGCTGGGGGCGCTGGGGATGGATATCTATCGGTTCGACTGACGCTCCCACGCACATGGTTACATATGCTGGACACAGGCAAAAAAAATCCCCGACCTAGGCCGGGGATTTTTTATTGCAGCGCCAGGATCAGTCCTCGCGGTAGCGGCGCAGCTTCAGCTGCTTGCCGGCTACGCGGGTGTCCTTGAGCTTGGTCAGCAGACGCTCGAGGCCGTCTTCCGGCAGCTCGATCAGGCTGAAGCTGTCACGCACCTGGATACGACCGATGGCATCACGCGCCAGGCCACCCTCGTTGAGGATAGCGCCCAGCAGGTTCTTGGCGGCGATGCCGTCACGGGCACCCAGGGCGGTACGGCAACGCACGCGGCCTTCAGCCAGTGGCATCGGCGCGCGACGCTCGCGGTCACCACGGTCGCTGCGCTCACCACGTTCGGTACGCTCGCCAGTGCTGCGCTCACGCGGAGTGTGGGTCGGCACCAACGGCTGCTCGCGCTCTACCGAAGCCAGGTCCAGCGCCTGGCCATTGGTGGCCTTGCGCAGCAGGGCCGAAGCCAGGGCACGGGCACTGCAACCCAGGTCGGCGGTCAGGCGGTCGAACAGCTCGCCATGGCTGGCCTCGGACTCGGCCACCAGTGGCGCCAGGCTCTTGGTCAGCTTCTTGATGCGTGCGTCCAGCACGGCCTGCGGGTTAGGCAGGCGGGCTTCGGCAACCTTCTGCCCGGTGACACGCTCGATCACCTGCAGCATGCGGCGCTCACGCGGAGTGACCAGCAGCAGCGCACGGCCATCGCGACCGGCACGGCCGGTACGGCCGATACGGTGCACGTAGGACTCCGGATCGTACGGCATGTCGACGTTGAACACGTGGGTGATACGCGGTACGTCCAGACCACGGGCAGCGACGTCGGTGGCGACGACGATGTCCAGGCGGCCATCCTTGAGCGAGTCGATCACGCGTTCACGCTGGTTCTGGGCGATGTCGCCGTTCAGCGCGGCAGCCTTGTAGCCTTTGGCTTCCAGGGCGGCGGCCAGGTCCAGGGTGGCTTGCTTGGTACGCACGAAGGCGATCAGCGCGTCGAACTCTTCCACTTCCAGCAGGCGCAGCACGGCCGGGATCTTCTGGTCGGCGTGGACCATCAGGTGGGCCTGCTCGATCGCGGTCACGGTCTGGGTCTTGCTCTGGATCTTGACGTGCTTCGGCTCGCGCAGGTGGCGCTCGGCGATGGCACGGATCGAGGCCGGCAGGGTGGCGGAGAACAGCACGGTCTGGCGGGTTGCAGGGATGGCGTCGAAGATCACTTCGAGGTCGTCCATGAAGCCCAGCTTGAGCATTTCGTCCGCTTCGTCGAGTACCAGGTACTGAACGGTGGACAGGACTTTCTCGTCGCGGCGCAGGTGGTCGCACAGGCGGCCAGGGGTGGCCACGACGATTTGCGCGCCGTTACGAATGGCACGCAGTTGTGGGCCCATCGGGGCACCACCGTAGACAGCCACCACGTTAACGCCCGGCATCTGCTTGGCGTAGGTTTCGAAAGCGGTGGCTACTTGCAGCGCCAACTCACGGGTTGGCGCCAGGATCAGGGCTTGCGGTTCGCGCTTGCTCACGTCGATCTTGTTGAGGATCGGCAGGGCGAAGGCAGCGGTCTTGCCGGTGCCAGTCTGCGCCTGGCCGATCATGTCGTGACCGGCGAGGATGATCGGGATCGACTGATGCTGAATAGCCGAAGGCTCTTCGTAGCCGGTGGCCAGAACAGCAGCAACGATATTCGGATTGAGATCGAGAGCGGCGAATCCGCCGGTTTCCTGGGTCATGGGTCTGCCTCTAGGTGCATCCGCAAAGACCCATGCTCCAAAACTGCACATGCCTTGAAAGACCAAGCGGTCACCCAGGCAGTTTTGGCGGCGGGGATTTGCGAAAACGATTGAAAAAGGAACATCTTGGGAAGGTCCGACTAGCGGACGCGCAGCCGAAGCTGGGTTCGGAGGATTTGCACCACCTGATTCGAGGTCCGCTAAAAGACCGGCGCGTACTATACCCGAATCCGCCATGAACTGTGAGAAATATTTCTAAGTTCAAGGCTTGGATTGGATCCAGGCTGAATCGTTTCCTCGCAGGCTCGGCGCTGCCCTCATCGATTCAGGTCGCCGGGCGGATGGCCTTGATCAGGTACTCCAGCGAGTACCCCAGCTGCGGCGCCAGGGTTGCGGCCCGCGCCCGCACGGCATCGATATCCAGCGTCTGCTCCAGGTCCGCCGGCACCAGCAGGATGACGTTACCCTCCTTCACCGGCAGTTCCCAGTAATGGCGATGGTACAGCCCGCGCAACAAGGCCGCGCCCAGTGGCTTGCCATCGTCCCCGGCCCACTGGTTGATCACCAGCCACCCCCCTGGGTTGAGCTGCTTCTGGCAGTTTTCCAGGAACCCCCAGGCCAGGTGCCCGACGCCGGGGCCATAGTCGGTATACAGGTCGACGAACAGCAGGTCGGCCTTTTCGGCGCTGGGCAGCAGCTCAAGGGCATCGCCTACCCGCACATACAGCCGAGGATCGTCGTCCAGGCCCATGAACTCCATGGCCAGGCGCGGCACGTCCGGGCGCAGTTCGATGGCCTCGACGTCCTCCAGCGGCAGGAACTTCAGGCAGGCCTGGGTCAGGGTGCCGGCGCCAAGGCCGAGGAACAGCGCGCTTTCCGGCTGTTCGTGGCACAGCGCGCCAACCAGCATGGCGCGGGTGTAGTCGTACTCCAGCCAGCTGGGGTCGGCGGTGAAGGTGCAGCTCTGCTCGATGGCGTCGCCGAACTCGAGGAAGCGATAGTCATCCACCTCGTACACGCTGATGACGCCAAAGGCATCCTCGACCCGTGCCAGCAGCCGCTCTTCCCGCTCCGTCGCCATCCCTACCACCTGCCCGCGCAAAACCGCCATTGTCCGCCAATGCCGGTGGTGCAACAAGCACGCGCGGGCGTACCATGGCTGGCAGGCCTTAACGACACTTATGGATAGAGCTTGCAATGACCCGACAATGGACCCCTGACAGCTGGCGCACCCTGCCGATCCAGCAGCAACCGATCTACCCCGACGCCGCGCACCTGCTGAAGGTGGAGCAGACCCTGGCCAGCTACCCGCCGCTGGTGTTTGCCGGCGAAGCCCGCGAGCTGCGCCGGCAGTTCGCCGAGGTGACCCAGGGCCGGGCGTTCCTGCTGCAGGGTGGCGACTGCGCCGAGAGCTTCGCCGAGTTCTCCGCGGCGAAGATCCGCGACACCTTCAAGGTGCTGCTGCAGATGGCCATTGTCATGACCTTCGCCGCCGGCTGCCCGGTGGTCAAGGTCGGGCGCATGGCCGGGCAGTTCGCCAAGCCACGCTCGGCCAACGACGAAACCATCGGCGACGTCACCCTGCCCGCCTACCGTGGCGACATCGTCAACGGCATCGGCTTCGACGCGAAAAGCCGCATTCCCGACCCCGAGCGCCTGTTGCAGGCCTACCACCAGGCCACCGCCAGCCTCAACCTGCTGCGCGCCTTCGCCCAGGGTGGCTTTGCCGACCTGCACCAGGTGCACAAGTGGAACCTCGATTTCATCGCCAACTCGGCGCTGGCCGACAAGTATCACCAGCTGGCCAACCGCATCGACGAAACCCTGGCCTTCATGCGCGCCTGCGGCCTGGACACGGCGCCGCAACTGCGCGAAACCAGCTTCTTCACCGCCCACGAAGCGCTGCTGCTCAACTATGAGGAAGCCTTCGTGCGCAGCGACAGCCTGACCGGCGACTACTACGACTGCTCGGCGCACATGCTGTGGATCGGCGACCGCACCCGCCAGCTCGACGGCGCCCACGTCGAGTTCCTGCGCGGCGTGCACAACCCGATCGGGGTCAAGGTCGGCCCGAGCATGAACCCCGAGGAGCTGATCCGCCTGATCGACGTGCTCAACCCGGACAACGACCCGGGCCGCCTGAACCTGATCGTGCGCATGGGCGCCGGCAAGGTCGGCGACCACCTGCCGGGGCTGATCCGCACCGTGCAGCGCGAGGGCCGCCAGGTGCTGTGGAGTTCGGACCCGATGCATGGCAACACCATCAAGGCCAGCAGCGGCTACAAGACCCGCGACTTCGCGCAGATCCTCGATGAGGTCAAGCAGTTCTTCCAGGTGCACCAGGCCGAGGGCAGCCACGCCGGTGGCATCCATATCGAGATGACCGGGCAGAACGTCACCGAGTGCATTGGCGGCGCCCGGCCGATCACCGAGGACGCGCTCTCCGACCGCTACCACACCCACTGCGACCCGCGCATGAACGCCGACCAGTCGCTGGAACTGGCCTTCCTGATCGCCGAAACCCTCAAGCAGGTACGCCGCTGAGCAACGCCTGACGCAGCCGGCTGCCCTCGGCGCGGGGGCAGTTGAGCTGCACCTGCGCCAGGCCCAGCCAGTTGGTCAGCTTCTGCAGGCTTAGCGCCAACGCCTGGTAGCCCGCCTCGTCCAGCCCCATCGCCTCTTCGTGCACCGCATTCACTGCCAGGCGTCCGTGGGCGCGTTCGGCACGCAGGTCCAGGCGCGCGGCGATGCGCCCGTCGTGCAGGAACGGCAGCACGTAGTAGCCGTACACCCGCTTGTGCGCGGGGGTGTAGATCTCCAGGCGGTAGCGGAAATCAAACAGGCGCTCGGTGCGATCCCGCGCCCAGACCAACGAATCGAACGGCGAGAGCAAGGCGCTGGCTTCGATACGCCGGGGAATCCGTGGCACGTCCGCGACATAGGCCGGCTGTTTCCAGCCCTGCACAGCGCAGGCCTGCAGGCGCCCGTCCTCGACCAGCACAGCCAGGGCGGCCTTGCTCTGCTGCGGCGAGAGGCGAAAGTAATCACGCAGATCCTGTTCGGTGGCCACGCCCAGGGCGCCGGCCGCGTGCAGCAGCAGGCCCTGGTGCGCTTCAGCCTCGCAGGGCTGGGCATGATCTAGGATTTCCGCCGGTAGCACCCGCTCGGGCAGGTCGTACAGGCGCTCGAAACCGCGACGCCCGGCCACGGTGACCTCGCCAGCGGCGAACAGCCATTCCAGCGCGTGCTTTTCTTCGCTCCAGTCCCACCAGGGGCCGGCGCGTTCCTCGCGGGTCGACAGGCTGCCTGCACCCAACGCGCCGCGCTCGCGCACGGCAGCCAGTACCCGGTCGATGACCTCGCGCCGCTCACGGCCAAAGGTCGCCAGTTGCCGGTAGATGCCCTTGCCGTCGGCGGCGTGGGCCATGCGCCAGCGCATCAGCGGGTAGAGCTCCAGCGGCAGCAGTGATGCCTCATGCCCCCAGTATTCGAATAGCCGCCGCTGGCGGCGCTTGCCCCAGGCGAGCTGGTCCAGCAGGTCGGCTGGATAATCGCCAAGGCGCGAGAACAACGGCAGGTAATGGGAGCGCACCAGGGCGTTGACCGAGTCGATCTGCACCACGCCCAGGCGCTGGAGCATGCGCTTGAGATTGGCGAGGGTCGGCGGCTGCGCGAGCGACTTGCCAAAGCCCTGGGCGGACAAGGCCAGGCGGCGGGCCTGGGCGAGGGACAACTGGAAGGACATGAGGTGGCTCCGTCTGGTGTCCAGACAGTAAAGACGCAATCGCGGGGCAAGCCCCGCGATTGTAACCACCTTCATTTACGCAACGGGTCCTCCCAGAAATGCCGGTCGGCCTCCTGCTGGATATCCGCCCGCGACAACCCCAGGTCATGCAGCGTGGCATCGCTCAGGCGCGCCAGCTCGTCGCGCTGGCGGTGCAGTTCGAACCAGCGTAGCACCAGCCCGCTGGCGTCGTGCCACAGATGGCCCAGGGATGCGGCCGGTTGGTGAGCTACGTTGAAATGACCTTTCATCATGACGCCCTCCTTGTGGATGGCTCCAGTCTCGTCCCAGGCCTAAGATCAATCCAACGAATGTTTCTGATGCCATGCATCTCGGAGATTGATGCCATGTCCCAGTATCAGAGTCTCGACGCCGAGGTGCTGCGCACCTTCGTCGCCATTGCCGAGCAAGGCGGCTTCACCCGCGCCGGCGAAGTGGTCAACCGCACCCAGTCGGCGGTGAGCATGCAGATGAAGCGCCTGGAAGAGGACATCCTGCAGCGCCAGCTGTTCGAGCGCGATGGCCGCCAGGTGCGCCTGACCGCCGAGGGCCAGGTGCTGCTGGGCTATGCCCGACGCATCCTCAAGTTGCATGGCGAGGTGTTCAACACCCTGCGCATGCCGCACATGGTCGGGGTGGTGCGCATCGGCACCCCGGACGACTACGCCATGCGCTACCTGCCGGGCATCCTCACCCGCTTCGCCCAGGCCTACCCGCTGATCCATGTCGAGGTGCATTGCGATTCGTCCAAGCAGCTGATGCTGCGCCAGGACCTGGACCTGACCATCGTCACCCGCGAGCCCGGCAACGAGATCGGCCAGTTGCTGCGCCAGGAGCGCCTGGTGTGGGCCGCGGCCAAGGGCTTCTGCCCGCAGGAGCAGCGGCCCATGCCGCTGGCGCTGTTCAACACCGATTGTTTTTGCCGCGCCTGGACCTGCAATGCCCTGGAGCGCCACGGCATCGAGTACCGCATCGCCTACACCAGCCCGAGCCTGGCGGCGATCTTCGCCATCGTGCAAGCGGGGCTGGCGGTAACCGCGCAGTTGCACAGCCTGGTTGGCGGCGAACTGCGCATCCTCGGCGAGGACGACGGCCTGCCGCAGTTGCACATGGCCAATGTGATGCTGCTGCGCAATGACCAGCAGCATTCGCCAATTACCGACTGCATGGCCGAGTACATCGTCGAGGGGTTCAAGTAAGCCGAGGGCGCTTCGCGCCCTTTTCACCGGCAAGCCGGCTCCCACAGAGGGCAATGGGCTCTGCAGCCCCTTGCGCTCAGAGCTCGAACCCGAGCATCACCGCGCACACCACCAGAAACACACAGAACATCGAGCGCAATACCTTTTCCGGCAACGCATGGGCCAGCTTCACCCCCCAGCTGATGCTCAGCAACCCACCTACCGCCAACGGCACCCCGATGCTCCAGTCCACGCTCTGGTGCAGGCCGTAGGTCAGCAGGGTCACCGCGGTGCTCGGCGCCGCCAATGCCAGCGACAACCCCTGGGCCACCACCTGGGTGGTGCCGAACACGGAGGTCAGTATCGGCGTGGCCACCACCGCGCCGCCCACGCCGAACAGCCCGCCCATGGTCCCGGCAAAGCTGCCCAGCACGCCCAGCCATGGCCAGGGATAGCGCAGCTGGTTGCTCGGCGGTTTCACCGGCAGGAACATGCGCGCCACGTTCCACAACGCCAGGGCCACCAGGAAACCGACGAAATACAGGCGCATCGACTGGGCATCGATGCCCACTGCCCAGATCGACCCCAGCCAGGCGAACAAAAAGCTGCACAACGACAGCGGCACGGCATGGCGCAACTCGATGCGGTTGCGCTGGTGATAGCGCCACAACGCAAGCAGCACGTTGGGCACCACCATCACCAGGGCGGTGCCCTGAGCCAGTTGCTGGTCAAGGCCGAACAGCACCCCCAGCGCCGGGATCGCGATCAGCCCGCCACCAATCCCGAACAAGCCACCCAAAGTGCCCAGGGCTGCGCCCAAAACGATGTACATCAACCACTCGATCATTCGCGTCTCATCCGCCTGCTCTCAGAGAATGCCGGCATGCTACCCAGTCCCGGCTGGCGGGGAAACGCACAGCAGCGCACAATGGCTTTGCGCAATCCGCACAAGCAGAGCCGTCATGAGCCCCGATATCCTCACCGAACAACTGAGTCTTTTTCTCGATGTGCTGGAGACCGGGAGTTTTTCCGCCGCCGCCCGTCGCCATCCGCTCACGCCTTCGGCCGTGGCCAGGCGCATCGACAGCCTGGAAAACGCGGTAGGCAGCCGCCTGTTCTCACGCAGCACCCACGCGGTGCGCGCCACGCCGGCCGGTAATGCGTTCGCCGAACGGGCCCGGCGCATCATCGAGGAACTGCGCCTGGCCCGGGCCGAGGCGGTATCCCTGAGCAACGCCCCCGAAGGGCTGATCCGCATCGACGCCCCGGCCGCGTTCGGCCGGCGCCACCTCGCTCCGGCCATCGCCGACTTCCTGGTGGCCTACCCCGGGCTCGACGTGCAACTGCGCCTGATCGACAGTTTCGTCGACCTGCACGGCAGCCACCTGGGCGAAGTCGACCTGGTGCTGCGCGCGGGCCCCCTGGCCGACACCCGCCTGGTGGCCACGCCACTGGCGTACATGGTGCGAATCGCCTGCGCCAGCCCGGCGTACCTGGCCAATCGCGGCGTACCGGCCTGCCCGAGCGAGTTGCCTGGGCATGACGGCCTCGACTGGGACGGCCTGGCGCCACCGTTCGCCTGGCGCTTCGAGGTCGGCGGCCAGACCCGCCTGTACCGCCCGACGCGCATGCGCATGGCCGCCAACAATGCCGAGACGCTGCTGTTCGGTGCCTTGGCCGGGCTGGGCATCGCCCACCTGCCGACCTGGCTGGTCAGCGACTACCTGCTGCGCGGCGAACTGCTCCCCCTGTTCTGCGACAACGGCCTGCCGGCCCCCGAAACCAGCGGGATTTATGCACTGCGCCTTGAACATGAAACGAACTCTCGCAGCCGCTTGCTGCTCGAATTCCTCAAGAGCCGTTTCAGCCCGGTGCCGCCCTGGGACCTGGCGCTGAGAAGCGAGCTGCGCTGGCAATGAGCGCACCAAGCTTTGGCGTGCTAGATTTTATTACTCACCGATTCCAAGGACCTGCATGAACGCCGACACCCAAGCCCCCTGCGACGCGCTGCTGCTGGACAACCAGGTCTGCTTCGCCCTGCACTCGACCTCGTTGCTGATGACCAAGGTCTACAAGCCCCTGCTGCAGGCTCTGGGCCTGACCTACCCGCAGTACCTGGCCATGCTCGTGCTGTGGGAGCAGGACGGCTTGACCGTGGGCGAGATCAGCCAGCGCCTGCTCACCGACCCCGGCTCCCTGACCCCGCTGCTCAAGCGCCTGGAAAGCGAAGGCCTGCTCAAGCGCAGCCGCAGCCGCGAGGACGAACGGGTGGTACTGGTGCAACTGACCGACAAGGGCCACGCCCTGCAGGCCGAAGCCCAGCGCGTGCCGCAATGCATCCTGCAGGCAAGCGGCCACAGCGCCGAGCAACTGCGCAAACTGCAGGCCGACCTGCTCGCCCTGCGCGCGCAGCTGCAAGAAAACCTCTGACGTCTAAGCTGTGAGATGGCTGTTCGGATGAATGGTCGAATATTTAACTTGCGCACTAAATAATTGCGCACTAAGTTAAGCCCATACCCACTCGGCGCCGACGGCGCACAGCACCCAAGCGAGGCTCAAGATGCAAAAGGTCACTCCGCTGTACATCGCAGAAGCCACTTCCACCGGTGGTCGTGATGGCAAATCCCGCTCCAGCGACGGCAAGCTGGAAGTCAAGCTGAGCACCCCGAAAGAGCTGGGCGGCACCGGGGGTGAAGGCACCAACCCCGAGCAGATGTTCGCCGCGGGTTACTCGGCCTGTTTCATCGGCGCGCTGAAGTTCGTCGCCGGCCAGGAGAAAAAAGCCCTGCCAGCTGACGCCTCGATCACCGCCAAGGTCGGCATCGGCCAGATCCCCGGTGGTTTCGGCCTGGACATCGACCTGCACATCAACCTGCCTGGCCTAGCCCAGGCCGACGCCGAAGGGCTGGTGGAGAAGGCGCACAAGGTCTGCCCGTACTCCAACGCCACCCGCGGCAATGTGGATGTGCGCCTGCATGTGACGGTGTGAATGCCTTCGCGGGGCGAGCCGACTTGCCCCGCGATGAAGGCGCCACGGTTTCACGAGCACAAAAAAACCCGGCCAAGGCCGGGTTTTTTTGTGCTCATCGCAAGAAGGATTACTTCTTGGAACGGCCCTTGAAGCTGTTGTCGCGAGTGTCGATGTCGATCCACTCGTCGATCTGGATGAAGTCGGCAACCTGGATCTCGGTACCGTTCTTCAGCTTGGCAGGCTTCATGACCTTGCCCGAGGTGTCGCCACGTGCGGCGTTCTCGGTGTAGGTAACCTGGCGGCTGATGGTGGTCGGCAGTTCTACCGATACCAGGCGGCCTTCGAAGAAGACGGCTTCGCAGATGTCTTCCATGCCTTCTTCGATGTACGGCAGAACGGCGTCGATATCTTCGGCGTTCAGCTCGTACATGGTGTAGTCGGTGGTGTCCATGAAGGTGTACGAGTCACCGCTGATGAACGACAGGGTCGCTTCTTTGCGATCCAGGATCACGTCGTCCAGCTTGTCGTCCGCACCGTATACGGTTTCGGTCTTGTAGCCGGTCAGCAGGTTCTTCAGCTTGGTCTTCATGATCGCGCTGTTACGGCCCGACTTGGTGAACTCAGCTTTCTGAACCAGCCACGGGTCGTTGTCGATCCGCAGTACGGTACCGGGTTTCAGTTCTTTACCAGTTTTCATTACGAAGTATCCGAATCTGGATGGATTTATAAAAATCGAGGCCGCGTATCATAGCGAATTTCGGTAAAACTGTACCAGCTTCGTGGCAAGGTCCGGCCGAGCGGCCTGCGTGGCCTGCCACTGGCGGGCATGTTCGCGCACTTCCTCCCAGTGTGGCTGCAGCGCCTGCCAGGCCTGCCCCATCGGGCGATCCATGTTCCAGGCCCGCCACAGTTCGCTCAACGCCTGCCCGGCGGCGGCCGACAGCCCATGGCGATAAAGGGCGAGAAATGCTTCGAGCTTTTCCCAGTGGGCGTTCTCTTCCTGGATGTAGATGTGCCACAGCATCGGCACGCCAGCCCATTGCGCCCGCACGAACGAGTCCTCGCCACGCACGGCGTTGAAGTCGCAGCTCCACAGCAACCGATCGTAGTCGTCCTGGCTGACGAAAGGCAGCACCTGGACCGTCAAGGCGCCGCGCCGATGCAGCGCCCCCACGGCCAAGTCCGCCTCGCCCAGCCAGTGGCCGAGGTCGCCCAGAATGCGCCCCTGCGGTACCAGCAGGTGGCTGGGCTGCGTGCCTTCGGCCAGTACGTCGAGCCAGTTGCCCAACTGTGGATTCTCATAGGCGAACAGCGAGATCAGCCGCGCCCCGGCCTCGGGGTGGACGCCCAGCCCTGCCAGGAACCTCGCCCGCTCGTCCGGCGCCTGGCGGAACGCCTGGCAACGGGGCAGCAAGGCAGCTTCGCGCAGCAGGCCACCGGTCTTCTCGGTGAAACCCGGGAAGAAAAAGAACTTGCGCAACCCATTGGCCTGGGGCGACGGCAAGCCATGGCAGCCATCCACCCAGTCTTCGGCACTGAGGTAGTCCAGGTTCAGCCACAAGGGCGGCGTGGCCTGCCTGCCCATGGCCTCGACATAGGCCTGCGGCAGCTGGCAGGCGAAGGCGCCCACTACCACCTGCGCCGGCTCCGCGCCTTGCCACGTGGCCGGCCAGTGGCGCACCTCGACCCCCTGCCGCCACTGCTGCTCGGCTTGGCTGTCGGCCTCTGGGCACAGGGGCACGAAGGCTTGCAGGTCATCCACCCACAGGCGCACGGCCAGGTCATGCTCGCTCGCCAGCTGGCGCGCCAGGCGCCAGGTGACGCCGATGTCGCCATAGTTGTCGACGACCGTGCAGAAGATGTCCCAGGTGGTTTTCATCGCCACGTTCCGTTACCTGCGGAAAAAAGACCGCGGATTTTGCTGAAAAATGCCGGCCAACAAAAGCGCGGCGCTGAAAATACCTGGCGCGGCATGCGAGAATGGCGCCCTCGCCCCGCCTGCCAGGAGGCCATCATGCCCCGCCCCCGCGAATTGAAGATAACCTTGAAACCGGTGCAACTGGTGCTGTGCGTCGCCCTCGGCCTGTGGCTCGGCGCATTGGCGATCGCCGTGAGCCTGTGGCTGGCCCTGCACTTGTGGCCACAGCAGGTGCAACCGCTGGTCGAGGCCACCGCCCCCGCGCAGGTCCTGTCTGCACCAACCGCTCCTCCAGCGCCACCGGCCGATGCCCAGGCGCAGATGTTCGAACATTACAAGGACATCCTGCACAAGCAGGAATTGCAGCAGGCCGCCGAGGCGGCCCAGGGCAACCCGCGCAACCTGAACAGCCCCAAGTGCCAGTTCTGGCTGCAGCAGAACCGTACCGCGCCGACCGACAAGAGCCAGGCCAACGTACTGGAGTTCTGCTACTAACCATGGACAAGGCCACCCTGCTGCAGCGCATCGTCACCACCCTCGAGCACGACATGGAGGTGCTGCGCCGCGCCGCCCAGACCGCCTACGAGGCCGCCACCGCCGAAGAGAATATCGCCGAGAACAAGTACGACACCCTGGGGCTCGAGGCTTCGTACCTGGCCACCGGGCAAGCTCGGCGCACCGCTGAGATCCGCCAGGCGCTGCAGACCTACCAGCAACTGGTGCCGCGCAACTATGACCCGGCGCGGGGGATCCAGGTCGGCTGCCTGGTGACCCTGGAGGATGAACAGGGCCTGCGGCGCAGGCTGTTCCTCGGTCCCGAGGGCGCCGGCTTGAAGATTGGCGAGGGAGAGGCGCTGGTGACGGTGATCACGCCTCGCGCACCGCTAGGCCAGCAACTGCTTGGCAAGCGCGTGGATGACGAAGTACGCCTGGTGCTGGCTGGGGTGGCGCAGGTGCAGTTCATCATCGATATCGTCTGATCGGGCGTTATCGCTGCAAGGCGTCGAAACGCTGTGCCAGCCCCTGCTCGGCAAACTGCTCCACCACGAAATCAATGAAGGCGCGGGTCTTGCCCGGCAACAGCTTGCGCTCGGCGTAGTACAGGCTGATATGCCCATCGTCGACGTACCAGTCCGGCAGCACCCGACACAGGCGGCCTGAGGTCAGGTAAGGCAAGGCGAACGGCAGGCTGACCAGGGCGATGCCCAGGCCCTGCTCGGCCACCGCGCAGGCAGCATCCGAATCGCTCATGGTCATGTGTTGCGGCAGCCGCAAGGGTTGTTGCTCCTGCCAGCGGCTGGTCAGCGGCCAGCTGCGCACCCTGCCGGTCTGCGGCGAGCGGATGAGGATGCCGGTGCAAGCCTGCAACTGTTCCGGCCGATCGATCGGCCCATGCTGCCGCACATAGCCCGGCGAGGCCACCAGCACCCGGTGCGCGGGCGTCAGCTTGCGTGCCACCACCCCGGGCGGTAGCTCGAAACCACCGCCGAGGGCGGCGTCGAAACCCTGGCCGATCAGGTCGACCTGGCGGTTGTCGAAATGCCAGTCCGGCGAGATCGCCGGGTAGCGGCGCAGAAACTCGCCCAACAACGGCACAACGTACAAGCGCCCGAACACCGTGCCCATGCTCACCCGCAGCAGCCCCGCCGGTTGCCCCTCGGCGCTGGCCAGGTTGGCCATGGCATATTGGATGGTACGCAGGCTGTCGCCGACCTCGCCCAGGAAGCGCTGCCCGGCCTCGGTCAAAGTGAGCTTGCGCGTGCTGCGCTGGAACAACCGCACCCCCAGGCGCGCCTCCAGTTGGGCGACGTTCTTGCCCACCGCCGCAGGGGTCAATGACAAACGCCGCGCCGCCTCGGCGAAACTGCCGACCTCGGCACTGCGCACGAAGCATTCCAGGCTACTGAACGATTCCATACTCATCATTGCCAACCAAAAGTTTACTCTGTAGATCGCAATTACCACCTTATCAGCATGCAATCCACGTTCGATACTGTGTCCATCCAAGGCATCCGGCCTTGCTTGAACGCAGGAGATCAGCATGTCCCAAGTACTTCCCCTCACCGGCAAGGTGGCCCTGGTCCAGGGCGGTTCCCGTGGTATCGGCGCGGCCATCGTCCGCCGCCTGGCCCGCGACGGCGCCAAGGTCGCCTTCACCTATGTCAGCTCGAGCGCCAGCGCCGAGGCCTTGGCAGGCGAGATCAACAGCGGCGGCGGCCAAGCCCTGGCCCTGCGCGCAGACAGCGCCGACACCCAGGCCGTGCAGCAAGCCGTGGCCGATACCGCGAAGGCGTTCGGCGGCCTGGACATTCTGGTCAACAACGCCGGTGTGCTGGCGGTGGCGCCGGTCGCCGAGTTCGACCTGGCCGACTTCGACCGGCTGCTGGCGGTCAATGTGCGCAGCGTGTTCGTGGCCACCCAGGCGGCAGTGAAGTACATGGGCCAGGGTGGACGGGTCATCAACATCGGCAGCACCAACGCCGAGCGCATGCCGTTCGCCGGTGGCGCGCCCTATGCCATGAGCAAGTCGGCGCTGGTCGGCCTGACCAAGGGCCTGGCCCGTGACCTGGGGCCGCAGGGGATCACCGTCAACAATGTGCAGCCTGGGCCGGTGGACACCGACATGAACCCGGCCAGTAGCGAGTTCGCCGAGAGCCTGATCCCGCTGATGGCCATCGGGCGCTATGGCCAGGCGGACGAGATCGCCAGCTTCGTGGCCTACCTGGCGGGGCCTGAGGCCGGCTACATCACCGGGGCGAGCCTGCTGGCCGATGGTGGTTTCGCGGCCTGATTTGTAATTGCCTGCGCCGGCCTCATCGCCGGCAAGCCGGCTCCCACAGGTACAGTGCCGCGTTCAAGATCCGCGCCGCACCTGTAGGAGTCGGCGGCGAAGGGTTATTCACCGGCCGCCAGCAGTTTTTCTTCAAGTACGTCCAGAAACGCCCGCGCCGCCGGCGTGGGGCTGGGCGACCACACCGCGTACAGATGCCGCACCGGCGCATCCACCAGCGGCACCATGGCGGCGTTCTTGAAGCCCCGAGCGATACGCTCGGGGACCAGACCCACGGCCATGCTTCGCTGCACGAACTTTTCCACCAGGCGGATATGGCCGATCTCGAACTGCACCCGATGCCGCAACCCTGCCGCCTGGAACGCCTCGTCGGTCTGTCGACGCGCCCCGGTGCCCTCGGGAAAGTCCACCAGCACCTCGTCGGCCAGCTCGGCCAGGGCCAGCTGAGCCCTGCCCGCCAACCGATGGCCAGGTGGCAGCACTGCCACCAACTCCTCCCGCGCCAGCAAGCGATGCTGCACGCCATGCAGTGCCTCGCCCTGCCACAGGCCGATGAAGCCCACGTCCAGGCGCCGCTCGCAGACGTCCGTTACCAGCAACTCGCTCTTGGCGGTCAACCAGCGCACGTCCACATCAGGGTAGCGCTCATGAAACACCGCCAGCAGATCGACCAGGTCCAGCGCGGTGAGCGAGCTGATCTCGCCGATCGACAAACGTCCACGCACCTGCCCGCAGGCGGCGGCAACATCCTCGGCCACCCGCCGCGCCGCCGCCACCGCCGGCCGGGCACTGATGACGAAGGCCTCGCCGGCCGGGGTCAGGCGCACCCGCCGCGAACTGCGCTCGAACAGGCTTACCCCCAACTGTGCCTCCAACCGTGCCACCTGATGGCTGAGGGCCGACTGCACGACGTGGCAGCGCTCGGCGGCGCGGGTGAAACTGCCGGTGTCGGCAACGGCCAAGGCGTATTCGAGCTGTTTGAGGTTCATCGATCTATCTGTTTTCAAGATGGATAAGTTGATAACTATACATTGGCGTCATGAATGACACTTCCTGATACTTGTCGCTACACAACCTTGCCTGCACCGAGACTGCCCATGAATTCCCCGACTCTGAGTCGCGTCCTGATCCTGCTGATGGCCACCGCCACCGGCCTGGCCGTGGCCAGCAACTACTACGCCCAGCCCCTGCTGCACAGCATCGCCGAGCAGTTCGGCCTGAGCACCGCCAGCGCCGGTACCATCGTCATCGCCGCCCAGCTCAGCTACGGCGCCGGGCTGCTGTTGCTCGCGCCACTGGGCGATCTGTTCGAGCAGCGGCGGCTGATCGTCACCATGGTGCTGATCGCCACCGCTGGGCTGGTGATCAGCGCCTGCGCGCCAAGCCTGCCGTGGCTGTTGTTCGGCACGGCGCTGACCGGACTGTTCTCGGTGGTGGCCCAGGTGCTGGTACCCATGGCCGCCGCGCTCAGTGCTCCAGATCAACGCGGCCGCGCCGTGGGCACGCTGATGAGCGGCCTGTTGCTGGGCATCCTGCTGGCGCGCACCGCCGCAGGCTTCATGGCTGAGCTGGGCGGCTGGCGCAGCATCTACGTGCTGGCCGCCGTGCTGATGGCCATCAGTGCCCTCGCCCTGTACCGCAGCCTGCCGCAACACCACAGCCACGCCGGCTTGAAATACCCGGCGCTGATCGGCTCGGTGTTCCGCCTGTTCGTCGAGGAACCGGTGCTGCGCCTGCGCTCGCTGCTGGGCTTGCTGGCGTTCAGCCTGTTCGCGCTGTTCTGGACACCGCTGGCGTTCCTGTTGAGCGAGGCGCCCTACCATTACTCCGACGCGGTGATCGGCCTGTTCGGCCTGGCCGGGGCGATCGGCGCACTGGCGGCGAACTGGGCCGGGCGCCTGGCCGACCGCGGCAAAGGCTCGCTGGGCACCACCGTGGGGCTGGTGGCGCTATTGCTGTCGTGGGTGCCGCTGGGGTTTGCGCAAAGCTCGCTGGTGGCGTTGCTGGTGGGCGTGCTGTTGCTCGACCTGGCGGTGCAACTGGTGCACGTGAGCAACCAGAACGCGGTGATCGTGCTGCGCCCCGAGGCGCGTACGCGGCTCAATGCCGGCTATATCACCTGCTACTTCATCGGCGGAGCGCTGGGGTCGCTGCTGGGCACGCAGCTGTTCGAGGTGCATGGCTGGGATGGGATCGTGGTGGCCGGGCTGGTGATCGGTGCGCTGGCGCTGCTGGTGTGGGGGCTGGCTGAGCGCCGGCGGGGGAAGCTAGTGGTGCCAGCCTGAAAGTATTTTACTGACCACACCAGCCTCATCGCCGGCAAGCCGGCTCCCACAGGGTATCGCGCAACATCTGTGGGAGCCGGCTTGCCGGCGATGAGGCCCGCGCAGGAGTCAAGGCTTGCCTTCGATGAACGCTTCATCCACCCGCGCCAATTGGGTCTCGCTCAACACCCCGGCCTGGTAATGCAGCTTGATCCACGCCAGCAGGTAGTCGTAGCGCGCCTGGGCCAGGTCGCGGCGGGTGGTGGCCAACTGCTGTTCGGCGTTGAGCACGTCCAGGTTGACCCGCTCGCCGCCTTGCACGCTCTTGCGCGTGGACACCACCAGTGCCTCGGCCGCCACCAGCGCCCGCTGGTAGGCACGCAGCTGGCTGGCACCGGACTGGCAGGCGTTGTACTGCTTGCGCAGCTCGATCAAGGCACTGCGCGTGTTGCCATCGAGCTCGTACTCGGCCTGCTCCAGGTGCCGGCTGGCCTGGCGGGTCGAGGCCAGCACCCCGCCCCCGGCGAAGATCGGCACGCTCACTTCGATGCCCACGGTATTGGTGTCGTAGCGCTGGTTGTAGGTGTTGCCGCTGTCCGACTCCTGGCGCCGCGAAGTAGCGAACGCGGTGACCTTGGGCAGGTGCCCGGCACGATTGCGCTCGACCTCGTAGCGCGCCACTTCCAGGGCCTGGCGCGATGACGCCAGTTGCGGGTTGTTGGCCAGGGCCCGCTCCTGCCAGGCCTCGTAGCCGCTGGGGTCGACCACCGGCAGGGCAAAGCCCAGGCGCAGCGGCGCCAGGTCCTCGACCCGCACCGCCGGCTCGCCGATCAGCGCGCCCAGTTCGCGCAGCGCGGCATCCTGTTCGTTGCGCGCCTTGATCTCCTCGGCATCGGCCAGCTCGTAGCGGGCCTGGGCCTCGAGAATATCGGTGCGCGTGCCCTCGCCGGCGTCGAACAGACGCTGGTTCTGCTGGAACTGCTGGCGGTAGGCCTGCTTGCTGGCGACGCTGATGGCGATCTGGTCCTGGGCGAACAGCGCCTGGGTGTAGCTGGTCATCACCCGCACCAGCAGTTGCTGGCTCTGGTCGCGGAAGCTCTCATCGGCGAACAACGCCTGGGCCACGCCCTTGCGATAGCTCGAATAGGCTTCATAGTCGAACAGCGGCTGCTGGAGGATGAAGGTCGAGCCCATGCTGTTGTAGGTGCGGTCTTCCTTTTGCCGGCGCGAATCGCCGAGGTAGCGCACCTCGGAATCGTTGCGGCCCTTGTTGTAGCTGTACGACAGGCTGGGCAGCAGCCCGGCGCGGCCGATGGCGCGGTATTCCTGGCCGGCTTCGCGGGCCTTGAACGCCGCAAGGTAGGTCGGATCGCGGCGCAGGGCCTGCTCGTATACCTGGAACGGCCCCATGGCGGCCTGGGCGGCGGTCGGCAGCCAGGCGCAGGCCAGCAGCAGCCCGATCAGTGGGAACTTCTTCACTGGCGGTCCTTATTGTTCGGTCAAGGCGGTGCCTGCACGGTCGAGCAGGGGTTTGAACAGGTAGTTGAGCAGCGAGCGCTCGCCGGTACGCACGAACAGCTCGGCGGGCATGCCCGGGCGTATGGCCAGGCCCTGCAGACGCGCCAGCGCTTCTTCGCTGACGGTGCTGCGCAGCACGTAGTACGGCTGGCCGCTGCGCTCGTCGATCAGCTGGTCGGCCGACACCAGCGCCACTTCCCCGGTAACCCGTGGCGTGCGGTTCTGGTTGAAGGCAGTGAACAGGATGTCCACCGGCAACTGGGGAGCCACCTTGTCCACCAGGTTCACCGGCAGGCGCCCTTCCACTTCCAGCGCGGTGCCCTGGGGCACGATCTCCAGCAGGGTATCGCCGGCCCGCACCACGGCGCCTTCAGTGTGCACGCCAAGGTTCACCGCGATGCCGTCGGCCGGAGCGATGATCTCGCTGTGCTGTAGCTCGAAGTGCGCGGAGTTGAGCTGCTGCTCCAGGGTCGCGGCCTTGACCTGGGCTTCGGCCAGCTGGCTGCGCACCTCTTTCTGGTACTCCTCGCGGCGTTGCTGCAAGTTGAGGCGGGCTTCGACGATCACCTGCTCCAGGCGCGCGCTTTCGCCGGCGTTCTGCGCCAGGTCGCGCTGCACCTGCGACAGCTGGCGCTGGTATTCCAGCACGCGGTTGCGCGGGATATAGCCCTCGCCGGCCAGCGGGCGCAGGCTGTCGAGCTGCTCGCGCAACGAGTCGGCCTGGGCCTGCAGGTCGCCGCGCGCCCGGCGCATGCCGGTCAGCTGCGCCAGGGAGCCGTCGATGCTGGCGGCCAGGGCGCCCTGCTCGCGGGCCTGGGCCTGGCGACGGCTGTCGAACAGCTGGCGCTGACCTTCGAGGATCAGCGCCAGGCGGGCGTCGGCGTCTTCGAGCAGCTCTGCGGGAAACTGCACCTGGCCGAGGTTGTCACGCTCGCTCTGCCAGCGTGCCAGGGCGGCGCGGGTCATGCGGTACTGGGCCTGCAGCGCATCGACGTCGGCCTGCACCTGGGTGCGGTCGAGGCGGAACAGCGGCTCGCCCTGGCGCACCAGCTGGCCTTCGCTGACCAGGATGCGGCTGACCACGCCCGCGCCCATGGACTGCACCGCCTTGCGCTTGCCCGACACCACCACGGTGCCTTGCACCGGCACGCCCTGGTCGAGCGGGGCGAAGCTGGCCCAGGCCATGAAGCCGCCGAAACCGACCAGGGTCAGCCACCACCCCAGACGAACATGAAAACGTGCATCACGGGTGTGCTGGCTCATGCGCCACCTCCGGCTTGCAGGGGTCGTTGCGCCGGGGCCTGGCCCATGGCGTGGAGGATATCGCGGGCCGGGCCGAAGCCCTGCATGCGCCCTTCGTTCATCACCAGCAGCTTGTCGGCCTGGGCCAGCGCCGCGCTGCGGTGGGTCACCAGCACCACGGTGCGGCCCTGGGCCTTGAGCTGGACGATGGCGTTGGCCAGGGCGGCTTCGCCGTGGCTGTCGAGGTTGGAGTTGGGTTCGTCGAGCACGATCAGCCGGGCATCGCCGTACAGGGCGCGGGCCAGGGCGATGCGCTGCTTCTGGCCGCCGGAGAGGTCCACCCCCTCCTCGCCCAGGCGCGTGTCGTAGCCCTGGGGCAGGCGCAGGATCAGGTCATGCACGCCCGCCAGGCGCGCCGCCTCGACCACCTTGATGCCGTCCAGCTCGCCAAAGCGGGCGATGTTCTCGGCGATGCTGCCGCGCAGCAACTCGATGTTCTGCGGCAGATAGCCGATGTGCGGGCCCAACGCGTCGCGGTCCCATTGGCTGAGCTCGGCGCCATCGAGGCGCACATGGCCGCCGAGGGTCGGCCAGACACCGACCAGCACCTTGGCCAGGGTCGACTTACCCGACCCCGAAGCCCCTAGCACGCCGAGCAGTTCACCCGGCGCCAGGGCGAAGTTCACCTGTTGCAGGGTGGCCAGGTTGCGCCCGGGCGGGCCGGCGCTGACCTGCTCCACCGCCAGTTGCCCGGTGGGCACCGGCAGGGGCATCGGCGTCGGCGGCTCGGGGTGTTCGCGCAGCAGCCCGTCCAGGCGCTGGTAGGCCAGCTGCGCGCCGCTCCATTGCTTCCACACCGCGATCAACTGGTCGATCGGCGCCAGCACCCGGCCCATGAGGATGGAACCGGCGATCATCATACCCGGGGTCATCTGCCCCTCGATCACCAGCAGCGCGCCCAGCCCCAGCACCAGCGATTGCAGGCACAGGCGCAGGCCCTTGCTGGTGGCGGTGATCACCGCCGAGGTGTCGCTGGCCTTGTTCTGCAGGTCGAGGAAACGTCCGTGCAGGCTGAACCAGCGCTGGCGCAGCGCGCCAAGCATGCCCATGGCCTGGATGCTCTCGGCGCTCTGCAACTGGCTGCCGGCCAGTTGCGTCGACTGCTGCTGGAAGCCACTGGCCTCGGCCAGGGTGGCATGGGTGAGGCGCTCGTTGAGGATCGCCAGGGCGATCAGCAACAGCGCGCCGACCGTGGCCATCACGCCCAGCCAGACGTTGAAGGCGAAGATCACCGCCAGGTAGATGGGGAACCAGGGGGCATCGAAGAAAGCGAACAGCGCGGGGCCGGTGATGAACTGGCGCAGCTGGGTCAGGTCGCCCAGAGCCTGGCCGGCGGCGCCGTCGCGCTGGCGCAGGTTGCGTTCGAAGGCGGCGCGATAGACCTTCAGGTTGAACGTCTTTTCCAACTGGTTACCGACCCGAATGACAATGAAACTGCGTACGGCCTCGAGCCCGCCGATATAAACGAAGAAGCCGACAACCATAAGCGTCAGCACCCACAAAGTTGTCGTGCTCTGTGAACTCAGTACACGATCGTACACTTGAAGCATATATATCGACGGCACCAGCATGAGCAAGTTGATCAATGCCGTGAAACAGCCAACGCTGATCAAGGTCGACTTATGTTCGCCGAGTGCCGCCCACAAAGGCGCCCCGGGCTTTTTGCTCGGTAGTTTCATGTTTCGCCCTTGCTTGCCTGAAACTTTTAAGTTTCAGGCCGGGTTTATTTGTCCAGGTGCTGGAGCACCAGTTGGGTACCGTCCGGCCGGGTCCAGGCGTAACGCTTGGCCCCCTCACGGCTGAAGTGCACCACGCTGCTGCCGTCGCCGCCCACCAGGGCCAAGGTGTCAGGGGTCACCAGCCAGCTGCCGGGGCGCAGGCCCAGCAGGTCCCTGGCGCAATCCAGGTCGCCTTCGATTTCGCCTTCCGTGGCACCCAGGTGCAGGTTGCAGGCTTGCGCCTGCTGCTGTTCGGGGTAAAGCGTCCAATCACCAGCCATTTGCGCGGCGTTGGGGAGTAACAGGCTGCTCGCCATACCTACCTCGGTCATCGACATCAGGGTAATCGCGGCCAGCGCGATCGTTCGCAAGGTTGCTTTCATTCGTCTGCCTCGCCGACAAAAGGGCGACGCGCGAGCGCCGCCCCCTGTTACATCAGACCACGATGTCGGTGACAGCGGCCTGGCCAACGGTGGTCACCAGGAAATCAGCCGAGGCGTTTCCGGTGAAGTCGATGGACAGGCTGCCCAGGTTGGTGGCCTGGTCGTAGGTCAGCAGCGCCTCGCCGGCATGGCCGGTGAAGGCATTGACGAACTGCAGCGGCAGCTTGTTCACGGCGAACGCGGAGATGGCCGACAGGTCGATCTTGTCCACGCCCGAAGTGAAGTCCATGATGCGATCCGGCGCCGCCTTGGTGGAGTCGCTGACAGCCGCGAACACGAAGGTGTCCGAGCCGCTGCCGCCCCACAGCTGGTCGGCGCCGCCGCCGCCGTAGATGATGTCGTTGCCGGCACCACCCTTGAGCACGTTGGCCAGCGCATTGCCGATCAGCAGGTCGTTGCCCGAGCCGCCGAAGGCGTTTTCGATGGTCACGCCCTTGGCGATGGACACGTTGCCGACCATGCCACCGACGTCGGAGAACGATGCTTCGTTGAGGTTGATCTTCTGGTTCTGGGTGAAGCCCGAGAAGTCGAAGGTGTCGTTGCCGCCACCGTCCCACACCGAGAACACCAGCTTCGACGAGGCCGAGGTGGCCGAGTAGAAGTCGCGATCAGCGGTGGAGTTGAAGCCGTAGGTGGTGTCGCTGGCACGGGTGGCGTAGTTGGCGCCGTAGAGCTTCTGGATCGCCAGGATGTCGTCCATCAGCGGGGCCGAGGCGTAGTACTGCCCGCCGCCCTTGATGAAGTTCTGCCCGTTGTTGCTTTCGCTCCAGTAGCTCATGACGCTGTAGCCACGGGTGTCCTGGGCGTAGTCGGCGTCACGGTAGGTCGGGTTGCCCTGGCCGGCGTTGTAGTCGCCGGGGTGAGACAGGCCCAGCACGTGGCCGATCTCGTGGGTCAGGGTCTGGCGCCCGTAGTTGCCGGTGCCCGGGGTAATGTTGACCTGGTAGCCGCTGTTGATCAGGTACCAGGACTCGCCCTTGTGCGAACCCGGGCCGTCGAACGGCAGGTAGGCGAACGCCGCGCCGCCGTTGCTGGCGCTGAAGTTGCCATAGGTCATGTGGCCATCGCCACCCGATGCCGCCTCGGTAAAGGTGACCTTGGCCACGTCCGACCAGGACTGCATGGCAAGCTTGGCCTGGTCTTTCTGCAGGTCGCTGAACTGGCTGAAGGTGCCCAGCTTGCGCGTGTAGAAATCGGCCGGTGCCTTGGTCAGGAAGGTGTAGGTGAGGCTGATCGTGCCGTCCTTGTTCAGGTCCTTCCAGGCTGCGCCATCACGCAGGAGGTGATCGGCGGCCTGGTCGACCGTGAAGGACTTCTTGCCATTGATGTTCGCGCCGCCGCGATCGTACTGGTGGGCAAAGCTATCGATCAAGCCGAAGGACGAACTTGGCCCCTTCGGCTGCAGTGCAGAAACGGCCGATGCAATAGCGTTTTCTTTGACTTTCGACATGCAGGTTACTTCCTTGTTTACAAAAAAGCAGTTGATGTCAGACAGGATTTCCCACCTGGCGAGAACTTCCTGTCACTCGCCTTTATTAGGCGCAAAAAAACTGACACACAATGAAACTTGATGTCCAGCGTTTTTTGACGTCATTTTTTCGTTTTCGAAAACTCAACTGCGTCGCACTTATTTGCGCAAACTGCGATGGATCAATGGCGCCAGCTGCAAGCATTAGTTCCAATCATGACCCCAGGACTTTATAGACGACAATTCGAAGTTTACTTTCGAAAATGCGACTTGTGCCTGTGGTTTGCCATCAACGCTTCGTTTAGGCGCTTTACTACGCGACAACCTGCCGCACGACCCTCCGTCGCCTCGGCGTTGACTTGCCAGCGTACGGAGCGCTCAGTAGGCGTTGGTCAAAGGCCCCCTTCCTGACAGGACGACACAATGACAAGACTCACGGTGCAATCCGGCGATTTCTTGCAAGGTGAAGGCGAGTATCGCAATGGAGCGCTCACACTCAAGACCCCGCGCAGCCCTTCGCCCGGCGAGCGCATTTCGCTGGCGCGGATCAAGGATCTGAAGCTGGCCAACCTCGAGTCGACCCGCAGCCTGGGCACCGCCCTGGGTTGGGGGGTGGCCGGTGCCCTGGTGGCCGGCCCGGTCGGCCTGCTCGCCGGCCTGCTGCTGGGCGGCAAGGAAGAGGAAGTCACCTTCCTCGCCACCTTCAAGGATGGCCGCAAGCTGCTGGCCATCACCGACGGCAAGACCTGGTCGAAGATCGACGACAGCTGGCGCCGGCACCAGCGCCCGGCGGCGGCCTGAATCGCGCCCCGCTTCGTTCGTATTGACTGTACTGGCGTCATCGCCGGCAAGCCGGCTCCCGCAGGAAACGCGCATGCCCAAGCATTGTGCGGTATCGGTGGGAGCAGCGGCGCGCCGGATCCCACGTCTGCATCCCTGAAAGCCTCGGCAGCCTGCTACCATGGCGCCCTTTTGCCTGCCCGACAGCTGCCGAGCGATAACGGCGCGTCCGCTTTTCAAGGAGCCTTGCATGACCCCGCTTCGCCCCCGCCTGCCCTTGGGCCTGCTCGGCCTGGGCCTTGCCCTGCACAGTAGCCATGGCCTTGCCGACGACAGTGTGGCCCTGGCCCCCGTGCGCATCTCGGATGTTCAGGACAGCGGCTACCAGGCACGCGAAGCCCAGGTCGGCGGCCTGCACAGCGCGCCGCTGCTCGACACCCCGGCAGCGGTCAGCGTGTTCAGCCGCCAGCTGCTGGACGACCGCCAGGTGCGCAAGCTGAGCGAAGTGCTGCAGAGCGATGCCTCAGTGGGCGAAAGCTATGCGCCGATCGGCTACTACGAGAACTTCAACGTACGCGGCTTCGAGCTCAACGCCGCCAGCAGCTACCGGGTCAACGGTCAGACCATCGCCGGCGAGCAGAACGTGGCGCTGGAGAACAAGCAGCAGGTAGAACTGCTCAAGGGACTTTCCGGGTTGCAGAGCGGCGTGTCGGAGCCCGGCGGGCTGGTCAACTACGTGACCAAGCGCGCGGAGGATGTGCGCAGCATAAGCGTGTCGAGCAACGAACAGGGCGAGCGCTACCTGGCCACCGACCTGGGCGGCTGGTTCGGCGCCGAACGCCAGCTGGGCCTGCGGGTCAACCTCGCCCACGAGGACATTCGTTCCTATGTCGATCATGCCGACGGCAAGCGCGACTTCGCCTCCGTGGCGCTCGACTGGCAGATCAACCCGAATGCTGTCCTGGAGCTGGACGCCGAATACCAGCACCGCGAGCAGTATTCGGTACCCGGCTATCAACTGCTTGGCGGCAACCAGCTGCCGCATGGCGTCGACCCCAAGGATCACCTGGCCTGGCAATCCTGGGCCAAGCCCGTGCAGAACGACTCGCTGAACCTGGGCGGGCGCTTCAAGTACCAGTTCAACGACAACTGGAACGGTACCTTGAGCGCCTCGCGCAGCAAGGTGGTGATCGATGACTACAGCGCATTCGCCTGGGGTTCGAGTGAAGGATCCTACTTCGGCAGCAATGGCGACTACGACATCTACGATTTCCGCAGCCCTGACGATACCCGTCGCATCGACGAAGCCCAGGCCATGCTCGACGGGCGCTTCGATGCCTTGGGCGTGAGCCATGAGCTGACCGTCGGCACCAGTGCGCAACGCCGCACGCTCGACCAGCGACCGGGCTACAACGAGTGGCGAGGCACGGGCAACATCCATACCGGTGCGCCGGCCGTGGAGCCGTCGGACAAGCCCATTGGCAGCAGTGAGCGCCGCCTGGACAGCCGCCAGTACGGCCTGTTCTTCAGCGACCGCATCACCTTCAACGACAATTGGCAGACCGTGATCGGCGCCCGGGAAGTGCGCCTGGACGAAAAGACCTGGGACCAGAATGGCGTTGCCGGGCGCCACACCCGACAGTACCAACTGCTGCCCAACGCAGCTTTGATCTACAAGCCGCAGCCGGACACCACCTTGTACGCCAGCTATGCGAAAGGCTTGTCCTCGGGTGGCACCGCCCCCTGGTATGCCAGCAACGCGTTCGAAATCCTCGCCCCGACCCTGTCGCGCCAGCTCGAAGTCGGCATCAAGCGTGACTGGCAGGGCATGAGTTTCAGCGCGGCCCTGTTCCAGATCCGCCAGGCGTACCAGTACGCCCGCCCCGACGGAACCCCGGCGCCGACCTACGTGCAGTCGGGCCAGCAGAAGAACACCGGCCTGGAGCTCGGCGCCAGCGGCTGGGTGACCTCCAACCTGCAGGTCCAGGCCAGCGCCGCAGTGATCCGCGCCCGGGTGCAGAACAGCGACACCGCCGCCTACGAAGGCCACCAGGCGATCAACGTGCCGCGCCTGCGCGCCGTGCTGCAGGCCGACTACGCCCTGCCCGTCCCCGGCCTGGCCCTGCTCGGCGGTGCACGCTACAGCGCCAGCAAGTACGCAAGCTCAGCAGGCAATGTCGAAGTCGGCGGCTACACCGTGTTCGACATCGGCAGCCGTTACCGTACGAACATCGGTGGCTACGACACCGTGCTGCGCCTGACCGTGGACAACGTCTTCGACAAGCGCTACTGGCGCGATGTGGGTGACTACCTGGGCGACAACTATTTGTTCCAGGGAGCACCGCGAACCGCCCGCCTGTCGGCCAGTGTTAGTTTTTGAGAACCGCGCCGGACTACCAGGCAAACACGGCCCCCACTTCGCGGTCGAACGACGCGGGGGCCTTCTTCCCTGACCGACGCAGCACCCGGCAGCGCAAAGGTCGCCATACCTGCTGAAAGCCGTTTGGAGGCTTTCACACGCATATGGCATTATGCCACCCACTAGGCGCGGAGCCGGATAGGGATATTGGAATTCAGTTTTTATGCAGTCGAATCATCTGTTGTACCTCCTGTACGGAAAGAAAACCGCTTATCTGCACGAGGCAAAGTTCAGCATTCTCTCCGCCCTGCGCCACCAAGCTGATCGCGAGAGTTTCAGCATTACCGTGTTCACCGACCATCCCGAAGCCTTCGAAGACTGGCCGGTTCGCACGGTATTTCTGGACGAGGCGACACTGGCGCAGTGGATGGGGCCGGCCGGCTATGTTCATCGACGTAAGGCCATGGCGATTCGTCAGGGCATGGAACTGGCCGAAAAGACGATCTTCGTCGATACCGACACCATTTTCGTGAAAGATCCGGCAATTCTCTTCGAGCGCGTCAGCGATGAGCACTTCCTGATGGATCAGTTCGAGTTCTGCTGGCAGCACGCGTCGCAGCGCGACGACTACACCGGGCTGGTCGCAGAACTGGCGGCAAACCAGCGGTCCCCCAGTCCTTCGCTGCGTCTCTACAACAGCGGTATCTGCGGAATGACGCGCCATCACACCGGGCTGCTGGACGAGGCGATCGCCCTGATCGACCAATGGGCACACTTGCATACGCAGCTGCACACCTTGGAGCAGATCGCCGTTTCCTTCATGCTGGGCGACAAGCAGGTGGTCGAGGCCCGCGACTGCGTGCATCACTACTACTCACAGAAGTCCTATTACCACGCCATGGTGGGGCTGTTCTTCCAGCGTTTCGATGAACAGTTCAGCCGCGCACTGGTCGAGGTGTCGCGCGGAGTGCCCAGCCACATACCTCCCCCCAACCTGACGCACAGGGTCGGCAACAGGTTCAGGCTCATGGGCCTGAGCAGCGAGCTGCGCAAGGTCGGCCGGTACTACCTGCTCGGTCGCAAGCCAAGCACCTGCGTCTACCTGGACGCGACCCGCTATGTGTTTTGGGACAAGGCACTTGAAGCCCTGAAACAAATGCCCACGCCGGAGAAACGTGACGAAGCGAACAAACTCTGGGCCCAGGACCGGGATTTCCACGCCTTTGCAGAGCGTCGATCCAGAGCGGTCAATTAACGCCCATTCGCATGGCCCGACCCGCAACGCGTCGGGCCTACATTCAATCAGGCCTGTCTCACCGGGCAAAACCCGCTAACCCCCACTTCGTCACGCCCCGTATAATCGCCAGCCGCCCGCCCCTGGCAACACCTGGACCCCTGACGAATACCGGCCCATGCAGACGACCGCCCCCGTAATAAGAAACGACATCCAAGGCTTGCGTGCGCTCGCAGTGCTCGCCGTCATCCTGTTCCACATGAACAGCAGTTGGCTGCCAGGGGGCTTCCTCGGCGTCGACATCTTCTTCGTCATTTCCGGCTTCATCATTACTCGGCTGCTGCGCGATCAGCATGCTTCCGGTCGCTTCAGTTACCGGCAGTTCTACCTGTCCCGCGCCCGGAGAATCATACCGGCCTACCTGGCCCTGATCGTCATCAGCTCATTGGGCTTCGCTGTACTGCTGACCAAGGGCGACTTCCGTGCCTTCTTCGACAGCGCCAAAGCGGCACTCATCTTCAACAGCAACCACTATTTCGCCAGCTACTACGACTACTTCGGCCCCAAAGCCTTCGAATTGCCGCTGCTGCACACCTGGTCGCTGGCGATCGAGATGCAGTACTACCTGCTGATGCCGGTGCTGTTCCTGCTGCTGCCCGATAAATGGCGGCGACCGGTCCTGGTCGCGCTGTTCGTCCTGCTCACCGCCTATGCGACGTTTCGGGGCGGACACCAGGATTCCACCGGGCTCTATTACTCGCTGCTCGCCCGAGTACCGGAATTTCTGATCGGCAGCGTGACCGCCCTGATCCGCCCTCCAACCCAGGCGACGTGGCAGCGCCTGGCCTGCGCAGCGGGGGCTGTCCTGATGCTGGCCAGCCTTGTCCTGATACAGGAAGACACCTTCAAACCTGGGCTGCCGATGCTGCCAGCGTGCTTCGGCGCAGCCCTGGTGATCTGGGGCGCCATCAACCAGCGCGGCAACCCGTTGTGCCACCCGCTGGCCGTTGCCGTCGGCAACCTGTCCTATTCGCTGTATCTCTGGCACTGGCCGATCCTGGCGGCGCTGCGCTACATCCATGGCAGCTACGAGCTTCCCCCGGCCGCCCTGGCAAGCGCGGCCGTACTGACCCTGGCGATCAGCTGGCTCTCCTACCGCTTCATCGAAAACACCATCCGCTTCAAACGCAACCTGTCGCCATCGCTTGGCCTGACAGCCTTGATCATGATCGTTGCACTGGGGACGATCTGGTCGACACGCAAAGTCAACAAGGTCGTGTACCCACGCCCACCCATCGAGTTCACCCGCTACGCCGACCCGGCGCTCATTTGTCATGGCCAGATAACAGGCGACTGCATACGGGGCGCCCGGGATGGCAGCCAGGAGATCCTGGTGATCGGTGACAGTCATGCCGCACAGCTCAATCTGTTTTCCGATGTGGTCGGACGCCATATCAACGCACGCCTGAAAGTCGTCAGCGCGAGCAGTTGCCTGCCGATCCACGGCTTCAACCTTCAGTCTGTTCCGGAAAACGCACGCGCCGCGTGCGAAGCACAGACACAGCAGGTGGAAAAGGCGCTGTCCACGACCAGCACGGTGATGCTTGCCGGCCGCTGGGATCTGCACGCCAACGACCCGGTGTCCATCGACGCGATCGACAAGCTGTTCAGCGATGCCGCTGGTCGGCATCAGGCCGTGTATGTGTTCATGCAGATTCCCAACCTCACGGCCGACCTGCAGCGCGCCATGCGACTCAAGGCGCTCGGCCTCACCCCCGTCGTGCAGGTCGATGATAAGTGGCGACTGGCAAATACCAGGATCGGCGAAATGGCCAGGCAACATCCGAACGTCAGGGTCCTGGACTTCACTGATCTGGATCTCTGGCGCGACGCACCCTTCCACGGGGTAACACCGCTGTACTCGGACAGCGACCATCTGAACGAGGTCGGCTCAAGACTCTATGGTGAGGCCGCCAAGGAAAGGATACGCGAAGCTCTCGAGCGGCCAGCATTGCCACAGTCCTCCACGGCGGCAGCCTCCTCCGCCCATACGCTGCGGTAGCTGCGCAAAGGTGGCGGCGCCAACAGCGCACGCCACCCCTGCCAAAGCCGATAGAAATTACACACGCAAACAAAAAGCCCCCGAACCTTTCGATTCGGGGGCTTCTCGTAGAATGTGGCGGTGAAGAAGGGATTTGAACCCTTGATACGATTTCTCGTATACACACTTTCCAGGCGTGCTCCTTCGACCACTCGGACACTTCACCGTTTTCTCTTCAAGCTATTCAGCCTGTCGAGGCGCGCTAATTTAGTAGAAGAGCTTTTACTTGGCAAGCATTTTTTTCAGAATTTTCATGCGCTTAAGGCAATCGGCCGAAAACTCTGGCCAATCAGGGCAATGCTGCCATTGTACCCAGCGCTTTTTCCCACCCGCCTAGTGCCGCCCAGATGGCGCAAGGCACGGCGGCGCGGCGCTGACCGACCAGTCAGCCTTGGTGCTTTACCTGGCCGGCGCCGCTGGGTAACGTCGTCGCCACGCCATCCAAAGGACTCTGCCATGAGCGAGCTGATTACCTACCACGCCGAAGACGGCATCGCCACCCTGACCCTGAACAACGGCAAGGTCAATGCCATCTCCCCGGATGTGATCAAAGCCTTCAACGCCGCGCTCGATCGCGCCGTCGAGGAACGTGCGGTGGTGATCATCACCGGCCAGCCGGGCATCCTCTCCGGCGGCTACGACCTCAAGGTGATGACCGCCGGCCCCAAGGAGGCCGTTGGCCTGGTCACCGCCGGCTCCACCCTGGCCCGGCGCCTGCTGTCGCACCCCTTCCCGGTGATCGTCGCCTGCCCCGGCAATGCCGTGGCCAAGGGCGCCTTCCTGCTGCTGTCGGGCGACTACCGCATCGGTGTCGAAGGCCCCTACAAGATCTGCCTGAACGAAGTGCAGATCGGCATGACCATGCACCACGCCGGTATCGAGCTGGCCCGTGACCGCCTCGGCCGTGCGGCATTCCAGCGCTCGGTGAACAATGCCGAAGTGTTCGACCCGCAGGGCGCCCGGGAGGCCGGCTTCCTCGACAAGGTGGTACCAGCTGAACAGCTGCACGAAACCGCCCTGGCCGCCGCCCGCGAAATGAAGAAGCTGAACATGCTGGCGCACAAGAACACCAAGCTGAAGGTACGCAAGGGCCTGCTGGAGGCGCTGGACGAGGCGATTCTCGCGGACCAGAACCACCTGGGCTGAGTCCGTCCAGGGATTTTCCTCACAGGACTTTGTGGGAGATTCTATGGTTTGCAGCAAGCCAGTTTTCCGCCTTTAGTGACATATTCGTCCTGGTTTTTCATCAGGGCGAATGCCACTCGTGCAAGCTTTCTAGCCAGGATTACCAGCGCCTGTGTCGTTGCTTTACCCGCTTTCCGATATTGTTCGTAGACGTCTTTCCAAGCAGCCGATCGGCTCGCCGCCATGGCGGCGTTATGCAATAGACGCCTGATCTCCGAGCAGCCTCTTTTCGTCAGGCGGCGGCGTCCATTTTTCTGTCCTGAATCACTGACTCGTAGATCCATTCCCAGGAATGCAATGTACGAGTCACTGCTTTTGAACTCGCCCCGCATAAAGGCCATCACCAATGCCGTAGCGGTGAGAAAACCAATGCCCTCTATCGCTTGGCAGCGGGCAACTTGTTCGTGCAGGCCAGCTTCTCGCAGCACTTCCTTAATCTTTTTTTGGATCAGTAGATCCAGCCTGTCTATGGATTTTACAAAGGTTTTGAAGGCGACTTTCAACAAGGCTTCATTAGCCCAGCTCTGCATCATTGCAGTGCGAGCAGTCACCAAGGCCGATCTGCGTCGAAGAAGGCTCTGTAGCTTGCCGTAGACGGCGGGAGGAGGAGTCCAAGGGCGAAGGTCTTCCCCCTCGTTTTTCAAAAACCGGGACAGCAGCCGAGCATCAGAAGGATCCGTTTTCACTCGTCCACCCACGCTTTTCCGGTAGTTGCTCAGCTGGAACCCATCAATGACATACACCTCGAAGCCTAGGCTGTGAGCCAGTTCAACCAGATCGAGGTGATAAACATTAGTCGCCTCAACAGCAATAGCCGTGTTGAGAGGCTGCTGTTTCAGCCATCTTTTGATTTCGAGTTTGGCGTTTTTCAGCCTGATGACCTCATCGCGATCATCGTGATGAATCACCAGTTCAGCTTTCGCGACATCCGCACCCACGATCAGCTTGCCAACCTGCATTGCCATGGGCGCTTCCTCACGTTATGGTTTTTTGGCTTGAAGGGGTTTCACCAAGAGGCGCTGGCTTGCTTCTATCGTCGCTTGCAAACGATGCATTCTTTATCGGCGCTTTGGTGGAAGGGGTGGGGCGATGTCTCCCACGGTCTGTACTGATGCGAACAGTCAGAATCGGGCATTTAGTCCCACCACCCCTTCAAGTCTAACCATACAAGCGGGCTTGCCTCGCGATGCGATCACCCAGGGTGACGCCATCGTCGGGCAAGCCCGCTCCCACTTGACCTCCCACGCTACAGCAACGTTTGCCCCCACCAGTGCACACCCGTACACTGCGCCGCGACTGTCCGGTGTGAGTCGTACCATGCTTTATATGCTCCGCATGCTCCTGTTGGCGCTGCACTTTCTGCTCGTGGGTGTCGTCGGCCTGGTGATTGGCCTGCTGCGCCCGTTCAACCCCGACAACAGCCGCCTGTTCGCCCGCCTGTACAGCGTGCCGGCCGCCTGGTTGCTGCGCATCAAGGTCAAGGCCGAGGTCGGCCCGCTGTGGGACCAGCCCCCCGGCTGCGTGATCATCGCCAACCATCAGTCCAACTATGACCTGTTCATCCTCGGCCAGGTGGTGCCCCGGCGTACCGTGGCCATCGGCAAGAAGAGCCTGGGCTGGATCCCGCTGTTCGGCCAGTTGTTCTGGCTGGGCGGCAATGTGCTGATCGACCGCCAGAACGCCTATCAGGCACGCAAGGCCATGCAGACCACCACCCGGACCCTGCGCGACGATACTTCGATCTGGATCTTCCCCGAGGGCACGCGCAACCCCGGCGAACAGTTGCTGGCGTTCAAGAAAGGCGCTTTCCACATGGCGATCGAGGCCGGCGTGCCGATCGTGCCGGTATGCGTCAGCCGCTACACCAGGCGCCTGAGCCTGAACAGCTGGCGCCAGCGCACGGTGGTCATCCGCTCGCTGGCCCCCATCGCCACCGCGGGCCTGACCCAACAGGACCTGCCGGCGCTGATCGAACAGTGCCGCAGCCAGATGCAGCATTGCATCGACCATATGGAAAGCGAAGTCAGCGCGTCCTGACCTGCCTGCGGACTTGCCCCGTGCCGCTACACAGCCCAAGCTGTGTAGCGTGTTCAATCGAATAAGCGGACAACCATGGGTCGAGTCGTCGCGGCGGCGGTCTACAGCGCCGGCAGGAAGGTCACCAATATCAGCCTCGACGAAGGCGCCGAATGGGCGCGCAAGCCCGGGCACTTCGTGTGGATCGGCCTGGAAGAGCCCAACGCCGAGGAACTGGCCAACCTGCAGCGCCAGTTCGGCCTGCACGAGCTGGCCATCGAGGACGCCCTGGAGAAACACAGCCGGCCAAAGCTGGAAACCTTCGGTGACGCGCTGTTCATCGTCACCTATTCGCCGGTGCGACACGAAGGCCGGCTCGAGTTCATCGAAACCCACATCTTCGCCGGCAACGGCTACATCATCACCTGCCGCAACGGCCACTCCAAGTCCTACGCCCTGGTGCGCCAGCGCTGCGAGGCGCGCCCGTTGCTGCTCGAGCACGGCGAGGACTTCGTGCTCTACGCCCTGCTGGATTTCGTCACCGAGAACTACCAGCCGGTCAGCGAGGCCATCCACGGCGAGATCGAGGAGCTGGAGCAAAGCGTGCTCAGCAACTCGCTCAAGGAAGAGGACATCCAGCGCCTGCACAGCCTGCGCCGCGATATCCTGCGCCTGCGCCGCTACGTGGCGCCGATGGTGGAGGTCAGCGAAGAGCTGCAGCGCCTGAGCTTCCCGTTCATCGACAAGAACATGCGTCCGTACTTTCGCGACGTGCAGATCCACGTGACCCGGCAGATGGAAGATTTGGCCGGCATCCGCGACATCGCCAGCCAGACCATCGAGATCGGCATGCTGCTGGAGTCGTCACGGCAAAGCATCACCCAGCGCAAGTTCGCGGCCTGGGCGGCGATCCTGGCGTTTCCCACGGCGATTGCCGGGATCTATGGGATGAACTTCCAGAACATGCCGGAGCTGGGCTGGCACTACGGCTACTTTGCCGTGCTGGGGGTGATCGGCCTTGGGTGTTCGGGGCTGTACTTCAGTTTCAAGCGCTCGGGGTGGCTTTAGGATCGCCGGGAGCGCTTCCAACCCTGTGGGAGCCGGCTTGCCGGCGAAAAGGCCGCAAAGCGGCCTCGCTTGATCAGGCAATGCTATCCCCGGCCTTCACCGGCTGCTGGACGAAGCGCAGCATCCACTCGCCCACCAGATCCCCCTGGTGCTCGGTGGCAAGGCTGGCCACCGCCTTGGCGTAGACTTCATCGCCCAACGAGGCCTGGCGCGCGTCGAGCAGCGCCCGGGAATAGTCGTGGACGAACTCCGGGTGGCCCTGGAAGCACAGCACCTGGTCACGGATATGGTAGGCGGCGTTAGGGCAGAAATCGCTCGAGGCGATCACCGTGGCCCCTTCGGGCAGCTTGGTGACCTGGTCCTGGTGGCTGATCAGCAGGGTCAGCTCGGATACCTGCGGGTCCATCCACGGCGCATGGGCCGCCAGGCTGTAGCGGTGGATGCCCACACCCCAGCCCTTGTCGGCACGCTCGGCCTTGCCGCCGAGAGTCAACGCCAACAATTGGTGACCGAAACACACCCCCAGCAGCTTCTCGCCCCGCTCATACAGCTTGAGCAGGTAGGCCTTGAGCGTCTGGATCCACGGATCGTCGCCGAACGAGTCGGCCTTGCTGCCGGTCACCAGGTAGGCATCGAAGGTCCGCTCGGCCGGCGGATAATCGCCGTTCATCACGTTGTACACATCAAACTCGGCGGCGATCGGCTGGCGTGAAAACAGCTGCTCGAACATCCTTCCGTAGCCCTGGTACTGCGCGATCAACTCCGGCCGCAGGACATCGGTTTCAAGGATGCAGATGCGTAACGACATAGCGGTAGTCCTGAACGACATGTGGGTGGGATTTGCTGTAAAGACTGACGCGAAAGGGGCGTACAAGCAAGTAGGATGTCCAGACGAACGGTAGGCCCTGTAACCCTTGGTAACCCTTGCCGCGCACTCGTCTAGCGTCAGCGTGCCAGCGGGGTGGCCAGTGGCCTTAAAGCCATGAGGAATCGACATGCTTTTTTTTAGAGCAAAGGGTTCTGAAACAGGGATGACGCGGGCCCTAGTGTTGGTTGTATATCCAGAAACACGCGGCAAGCAGTAAAGGCGTTCGATCACGCCACTGCGATCGACCCGAAGCCAGACAAGGAAGCCAAGGGTTATTCAGGAATAACAACAAGAAGGCGGTCCGCCATGTTCAGACAATCCAAAGTACGCCAAGCCGGGCTCATACTCTTCGCCACGACCCTGCTGCTGATCCTGCCCAACCTTACCCGGTTGTTCGGTTGATCGCGGCAGTGGCCTTTTCCAAGCGTGCGTGGGTAACCTGCCGACCTTGATGGTTGGAGATTCCCCATGCGCCTGTGCCTTACCCTGCTCTGCTTGCTGATTCCCCTGCCAGCGCTGGCCGCGCAACTGACCCTCGAACTGGGTAACGGCAGCCGGCACTGGCAGAGCGAGCAACTGCTCACCCATCTCCAGGCACGGGACGTCACTATTGAACAGGACGTTGCCTACAAGCGCACCATGCATTACCGCGCCGTACCGCTGGCAGCATTGCTCGAGGGCGTGAAACCGAGCGACCACCTGCAGGCGGTGGCCCTCGACGGTTTCGCTGCAGAAATGCCCGCCGGCCCGCTGTTGCAGGCAGGCCCGGCACAAGCCTGGCTGGCCATCGAGGACAACGCCCAGCCTTGGCCGCCACTGGGCCAGGGCAAGGCGGGAGCCGGGCCTTTCTATCTGGTATGGACCCAGCCCCAGGCGAGCGGCATACGCCCGGAGCAATGGCCGTTCCAGATCGCCAGCATTCGCAGCCTGGCAGCGGTCGAGGTGCGCTTCCCCGCCCTGTTGCCAGACCCAGCGCTGCCCGACGCGGATCCGGTGCGCCAGGGCTTTGCCCTGTTCCAGCAGAATTGCCTGGCCTGCCACCGCCTCAATGGCGCTGGCGATGCGCACCTGGGCCCTGACCTGAACCTGCCGCACAACCCTACCGAATACTTTCAGCCGGCATTCCTGCGCCAATACATTCGCGATCCGCAGAGCCTGCGGCACTGGCCGCAGGCCAAGATGCCCGGGTTCTCCAACCAGGTGCTGAGCGACCAGGAACTCGATGCATTGCTGGCATACCTGAAACATATGGCAGGGCGCAAACCACGGTAGGACGCACGGGGCCGCGTTGCCTAGGCAATCGGCCGCTCCTGCTTGACGCCCCAACCCTCGACCTCGCCGCCATGGGGCGACACGAGCCGTTCGAAGGCCTGTTCGAAGGCACCGATGCCGCCATGGGTGGCGTACATCACCTTGCTCAGTTCCAGATGCCAGGCACCGTCGTCGCGCTCGCTCACCTGGGCGCTGAGCGACTCGCCACGGAACTGCACGGCCGCCCGGCGTGCGGCGGCCTCGTCGGGAAACACGGCATAGAACTCGATGGGATGAATACGGGTGAAATCGAAACCGCCAGCTTTCATCTGGCGCAGGACACTGCTGCTGATGTCGTCGTATTGGCTGCTCATGAAACGTCCTCCTGCAAAGCAATGGATAGACTTTCAGTGCACAAAGCACCTGCCTGGCAAGCGTGCCATGCCTGGCAATTCGAGCTGATGCAAGACGCGAGTGGAATCGACGCGGACCCGCAGATTTGGCCGGCGCCTGTCTCCAGCGTAGTGCCTGTGCAGGCACTGCGCCAGAGCGTGGCGGCTCAGGGTAGCTGGCGAATGGTGGTGATGGTCACGCCGCTCTGCTCCTTGAGCCAGCGTGCCGTGGGGGAAAAGCTGCGATCCTGGAAGTCATTGAGGTCAAGTTCATCCATGAGCGGGAACAAACGCGAACGGATGGCGCGTGCGGCGTCCTCCTCGCTGGGGCATTGCTCGGCATCGAGCAGCAGCGTCTGCGGCTCGCCCTTCTGGTCGGCAAAGCTGACTTCCCATGCTTTCATCGATCAGCCCTCGCTGGCACAACAGTGAATGGAACTGCGTACTAGCTTGACCATGACACAGCGGCAAATGTTCAGCCGCGCGCATGAAACCGCATGAAAAAAGCCCGCCGGTCAACGGCGGGCTTCCTTGGGCCACTCGGCGCGGTTACTTCGGCGTGCCGTGGACGACACCGGCGGTATTGTCCAGCAGGCTCTTGGTGGCCGTCTGGATGTAGGCCTCGAGCTTCTTGAGCATCTCCGGCTGGTCGGGGCTGTCGATCAGCTCGGCCTTGAACTCACGGCCCAACTGGTAGCGGTACATGCGCGGGGTCATGTCCTTGGACTCGATGAGGATACGGTCGCCCTGCACCAGGCCGACGATCTGCTCGCTGCCCGACGGCTTGATCATGCCCACGCCCTGGTCGCCCTCAGGCAGGTTGAGCAGGTCGCGCCCCCAGCACTGATGGCGAGCCTGGCCACCGAGACGGCCCATGATGGTCGGCACGATGTCGACCTGGGTGCCCACGGTGTGGTTGACCGCGCCGAACTTCTCCTGGATGCCTGGGGCGATCAGCAGCAGCGGCACGTTGAAGCGGCCCAGGTCCAGCTCGGTGACCTGCTGGTGGTTGCCGAAGCCGTGGTCGCCGACGATGACGAACAGGGTGTCCTTGAAGTACGGCTCCTTGCGCGCCTTCTCGAAGAACTGGCCCAGCGCCCAGTCGGAGTAGCGCATGGCGGTCAGGTGCTCGTCCAGGCGGCCCTGCCCGGTGACCTTCTCCACCGGCAGGTCCTTGGGCAAGGCGTACGGGGTGTGGTTGGAGAGGGTCTGCAGCAGCGCGTAGATCGGCTTCTTGCCGTCATGCTTGGCCAGCTCTTCGTTGCCACGGTCGAACATGTCCTGGTCGGACACGCCCCAGGTCGGGTCGGAGAACACCGGGTCGACGAAGTCGTTGCGGCCGATGAAGGTGGTCATGCCCTGGTTGCCGAAGAATCCGGACTGGTTGTCCCAGGCGAAGTCACCGTTGTAGACGTAGACGTCGTCATAGTCGCGGGCACTGAGCAGCGCCGGCAGGCCGGACAGCTTGTGGCCGCCTTCCGGGGTCTGCATCAGGTATTCGAAGCCCGGCAGGTTGGGGAAGCAGGCCATGGTGGCGAACATGCCCTGGTGGGTATGGGTGCCGTTGGAGAAGAAGCGGTCGAACAGCAGACCCTCCTTGGCCAGCTTGTCGAAGTACGGGGTGATGTTGTTCGGGCTGCCCAGGGCGCCGACCGAGTGACCGGCGAAGCTTTCCATGAGGATCACCACGACGTTCTTGACCCCCAGCGTGTTCGCCGCTGGCGGCACGAAATCACGGCGGATCGCGGCCTCGTCGGCATCGACCAAGGTGTCGTTGGCGGTCAGCAGCTGCTCGCGCACGGTCTGGGTGGCCAGCGGCTGGTCGAGTACGGGCTTCCAGATGTTGGCGCGATCTTCGCCGAAGCGGCTCTTGGCGGCATCGATCAGGGTCAGGGTGCCGTTCAGGCCCAGCTGGTTGACGAAGTTGGAGTCGGTGGTGAAGGCATCACCCCAGCGCATCGGCGGGCCCTGGCGCAGGGTGCCGCGGGCGGCGACCACGGCCACCAGCAGGACCACCATGAACACCGCCAGGCGACCGTACCAGGGCGCCAGCTTGCGGCTGCCCGACAGCTGGGCGCTGCCGTTGCCGCGGGTCAGGCGGTCGATGCCCTTGAACAGCAGGCTCAGCAGCCAGGTACCGACCAGCCAGGCCAACAGGTAGCGGACCACCGGGAAGCCGTACCAGAGCATGCTCATGACGGTCTTGGGGTCTTCCTTGATGTACTGGAACACCAGGCCGTTCAGGCGCTGGTGGAACTCGCGGTAGAAGTCCATCTCCATCAGGCCGAGGAACATCACCACACTCGAAGCGATGGTCAGCCAGAAGCGGAACAGGCCACGGCGGGCCATCAGCCAGGGGCTGAGCAGCGCCAGCAGCAACGGGATGCTGATGTACACCACCACGCGCAGGTCGAAGCGCAGGCCGTTGAGGAAGCCCTCGGCAACGGTCGAGTACGGCGTGTCGCCGATCATGTCGCTGTTGTAGACCAGCAGCGCCAGGCGCACCAGGCTGAGCATCAGCATGATCACCAGGCCACTGAGCAACGTGTAGGCCAGGTGGGATTTCAGGGTCGGCGAGAACGAGCCTCGCACACCCTGTTGCTTCAAGGCGTCCGTGTTAGCCATGAATGGAGAGGTCCTAGGATTGCGGTTTGCGGGAAGGCGAAAGCGCCAATAGCCTGGTGGTCTGGCCCTTGTGGGCAAGGTGAGACCAAGGCCGCATTGTGCGGCGCGGATTTTCAAAAATCGAGTGTGAAAATTTTGTCGAGAGCAGCCTGCCCTTACAAAGTTACACAGTTGGGGGCGGGGTCTCAGATCCGCACATTGCCCCGTGGCCCGGCGATCGCCCAGATGATCAGCCCCAGCACCGGCAGCAGCAGGATCAGCAAGATCCAGAGCACCTTGATCCCGACCTCGGCGCCGCTCTTGAGCACATTGAGAATGGCCCAGATGTCCAGGGCCAGGATGATCAGGCCGACCAGGCTGTTGAAGGTGGACCCCATGGTGCCGCTCCCGCACGGTGTGTGTGCCCCAGAGCATAGCTGGCTATGGCCTCGATAGAAGGGAATCCTTGGCCGCGAATGCCGGTCAGTGAATAAACTGCTGTCATCCACTGCCCAGAGGTCCGCATGCCCCCCGCCCACACCCAAAGCGCCGCCCCCGACTCACTGTTCAGCGCCTGGCGGCAACAGGCGCTGCAAACCCCTTGGCTCAGCGCCGGCCTGGTGCTGAGCCTGCTGGCCATCGGCGCATTGCTGCTGGCGAGCATCTGGAACGCGGTCAACGGCGATCATGCCGACCACCTGCACCTGGCACTGCTCGGCGGCCTGTCCGGCTTCGGCGCCACCGCCCTGGGCGCGGTGCTGGCGGTGATCCTGCGCGACGTCAACGCGCGCACCCAGGACGTCATGCTCGGTTTTGCCGCCGGCATGATGCTCGCCGCCAGTTCGTTCTCGCTGATCCTGCCGGGTCTGGATGCTGCCCGCGAGATCACCGACAACGGCCCGGCGGCGGCCTTCACCGTGGTGCTGGGCATGGGCCTTGGCGTGCTGCTGATGCTGGGCCTGGACCGCTTCACCCCGCACGAGCATGAAAGCACCGGCCCCTGCGGCCCTCAGGCCGAGCGGGTGAGCCGGGTGTGGCTGTTCGTACTGGCGATCACCCTGCACAACCTGCCCGAGGGCATGGCCATCGGCGTGAGTTTCGCCAACGGCGACATGGCCATCGGCCTGCCACTGACCAGCGCCATCGCCATCCAGGACATCCCCGAAGGCCTGGCCGTCGCCCTGGCCCTGCGCGCCACGGGGCTGTCGAACTTCAAGGCGGCGCTGGTGGCGATCGGCTCGGGGCTGATGGAACCGCTGGGCGCGGTGATCGGCCTGGGCATCTCCACCGGCTTTGCCCTGGCCTACCCGATCAGCATGGGCCTGGCGGCGGGGGCGATGATCTTCGTGGTGTCCCACGAGGTGATCCCGGAAACCCACCGCAACGGGCACCAGACCGCGGCGACGCTGGGGTTGATGGGCGGTTTCGCGGTGATGATGTTCCTCGATACCGCGCTGGGTTGACAGGCCGGGGGGGGGGGGGGGGGCCCCCCCCCCCCCCGCCCCCCCCCCCCCCCCCGGGCTGCGCGACGGCTACGGCTCAGATGTGCACTGCCACCTTCAGCGCTTCCAGCGCCGGCTCCACCTTGATACCAACGGCTTCGCCCAGCTCCAGCACACGGGCCAGGTCGTGCTGCCCGACCATGATCATCTGCAGCTCATCGTCGAGCAATTGGCTGAAGTTCAGCAGAACGTAGCCACCGGCTTCCTTGTTCAGCGCGCCCATCTGCACCTGGATGCGGTTGAGCGCGGTGAGCGCCTCGGTGCGCGCCAGCTGCTTGGGCTTGAGGGTGAAGGGCACGCTCTTGTCGAACGAGTCGCTGATCTGCTGGAACAGGTCCTGGTAGCTGTCGGCCTGGAACAGCACGGTATCGGGCAGGCTGCCGACCACCACCCATTCACCCAGCGGGAACGGGAAGCTGTCGTCGTAGTTGATGTCCGGATTGGCGGCGAGGAAGGCGGCGGGGTCGGCGTAGGCCTCGGCGGCCTCGGCGGCGATGCGCTCGATGTCCTCATCGCGCATGCAACCGGCGCCGATGAGGCTGATGAATTCGAGCAACTGGTCTTTCATGGGGGGGCCTGCGGTTGACGTGAAAGGCGCCAAGGATAGCCGCAAAAGCCCCCGGGCAGTTAGCCGGCCAATGCTTCCAGACGTGCCGCGCTATCCACCGCACCCATGGTGCGGGCTGCCATCAGCGCAGTGGCGCCGGCGGCATCGCGGTGCGCGGGGTCGGCACCCTGGGCCAACAGATAGTCGATGATCTCCAGGCGGTTGAACATCGCCGCCAGTATCAATGCGCTACGGCCGTCAGCAGCGGCGGCATCCACCGGCACGCCGTGTTCCAGCAGCAGGCGGATCATCGCCAGGTCGCCCTTGAAGGCGGCGCCGGCTATGGGCAACTGGCCGTTGTCATTGGCGATCAGCGGATCGGCACCATGGGCCAGCAGCACCTGCACGGCGTCATGGTGACCGTGGTAGCTGGCCAGCATCAGCAAGGTGTCGCCCTTGTGGTTGCGCAGGTTGGCGGGCAGGCCGTTATCGAGCAGGCGACCGAGCATTGTCGCGTCGCCGCGGCGGGCGCGCTCGAAGACCTCCTCGGCGAAGGCCGCGGCTTCATCCGTGGTCATGGTGGCGGGCTGGTGATCGGACATCGGGAACCTCCTGGCATCTGGCAATGGGCCAAGTGTCCATCAGGCAGCAGCGACAGGTCCAAGGTTCAGATTCTATCGGCGGCAGAGAGCCAGGCTATGACCGTGCAAAATGCACTGTGCAAAATGCACGGGCGTGCAGAATGCAATACAGGCACCTGCAAAAACAAATATAACTTATTGATTTATAGGGATTTTATTTTAATCCCAGGCTGGCACGGTCACTGCAATCATCAAATCAAGTCTGCCAGTACAACAGTCAGGAGTTGATATGGACCTCATCCAGCAAAAATTCGCCTCGCTCTTCGCCGCCTACCAGGTTGCCACTCAGCCGCGCCCCGACGGCGGCGTGCTGCTGACCCTGCGCGCCAGCGACGGCGTGGTGACCCGCCGGGTGCTGTCCTATGCGCAACTGCACAGTGCCGAGCAACTGTCGTGGGCCATCAGCGCCATCCGCCGCGACCTTGCCGAACAAGCCAGCGAGCTGCCGGTGATTTCCATGCTGCAGAGCCAGCAACGCTTCGCCCTGCCGACCTACCGCTAAGCGCGTAACCTGTTCGCGGGGCAGCTTCTGCTCACCCTTGGAGGGTGTGAGCAGAAGCTGCCCCGCGAGTTCATTCAGAGTTCATCGAAACCGGCAAATTGCCGCGCCATGGCATCCCCGGTGAAGCGTGGCTGCACACCCTGCTCGCTGCCGAAAAGGCGCAGGGCCAGGCAGAATGGGCTGGCCCCCAGATCCAACCAGCGATGCGTGCCGGCCGGCACCAGCAGCACGTCATCCTTCTCGCACAGCACGGCATACACCGCGCCGCCCAGGCGCAGGCTGACCTGTGCACGCCCGCTGATCATCGCGAACACTTCATCGCTGTCATGCACATGCTCATCACGCAGGTCGGCCTGGCTCAAGTCGGCGCCATCGCGGCTGAGCACGCCAAATACCACACTGCCGTGCTCGGTCATCAGTTGGTCGAGCGGCCCACGGCACGCCGCGACCACTTCATCCTGGCTGCTGCCCGGGCGCAGGCGCGCGCCGGACTGCCAGCGGCCGAAGCGCACGCCCTGCTCGGCCAGGGTCGCGGCGATGTCGTCGTGGTGGGTCAGCACCTTGTGCGGCAGGTCCGGGCTGGACAGGTCGAATACGCTGAGGATGCTCATCAGGGGTGGTTCCTGCTTTCTTTGAGTCGGAAGGCAATGATAACGGCTGCCGCGAGCGCCGCGACGCTGGCCATACCAAAGGTGAAGTGTGGGCCCAGCAGTTTCCAGCTGTAGCCCGAGTACAGTGCGCCCAGGGCACCGCCAGTGCCTGACAGCGCCGCATACAGCGCCTGGCCCTGGCCCTGCTGGCGAGCGCCGAAGCTGGCCTGGACAAAAGCGATGGCCGCGGCATGGAAACAGCCGAACGTGGCCGCGTGCAATACCTGGGCGAATACCAGCACCGCCGGGATATCCGCCAGGTTGCCAAGCAACAACCAGCGCAGCGCGGCCAGCAGGAAGCTGGCCAGCAGCACCTTGCGCACCGAGCAACGGGCGAAGATCCGGCTCATGACCATGAACACCAGCACTTCGGCCACCACGCCAAGCGCCCATAGCAAGCCGATGGCGCCGCGGCTGTAGCCGAGGTGCTCCAGGTGCAGGGTGAGGAAGGTGTAGTACGGCCCGTGGCTGAGCTGCATGAGGGCCACGCAGACATAGAAGGCCATTACCCCAGGCGCCCGCACCTGCCTGAAAAAGCCCCCTGCCCCACGCTGCTCGGCCTGCTCGACGGGTTGCGCATTGGGCACCCAGAGGCTGGCAACGACGATACCGGCCATGATCGCCACCAGCGCCAGCGGGTAGATGTCCAGGCTCAGCCATTCGAACAGGCGCCCGAGGCCTACCACGGCGAGGATGAAGCCGATCGAGCCCCATAGCCGTACCTGGCTGTAACGCGAGGTCTGGCCGTGCAGGTGGGCCAGGGTGATCACTTCGAACTGCGGCAGCACCGCGTGCCAGAAGAAGGCGTGCAACGCCATGACCAGCGCCAGCCAGGCGTAGCTCTTGCCGAAGAAGATCAGCGAGAAGGTCGCCAGGGTCGACAGTGCGCCCAGGCGCACGATCAGCAGGCGCTGGCCGCTGCGGTCACCGAGCCAGCCCCACAGATTGGGGGCCACGCAGCGCATGAGCATGGGGATGGCCACCAGCTCGCCGATGCGCGCCGGGGAGAAGCCCAGGTGGTCGAAGTACAGGGCCAAGAACGGCGCGGTGGAGCCGAGCAGGGCGAAGTAGAAGAGGTAGAAGCTGGAGAGGCGCCAGTAGGGGATCGGAGGCATTGGGAAGTCCGTTCAGAGGCTTCCGGCCCTATCGCGGGGCAAGCCCGCTCCCACGCTGGAATTCGTGGGAGCGGGCTTCCCCCGCGATAGGGCCGGGACTGTCAGAGCTGGCCCAGCACCGGGGTGTTGACCCTCACGTCGGCATTCTGCGCGCGGTGGCGCAGCAGGTGGTCCATCAGCGCAATGGCCATCATTGCCTCGGCGATCGGCGTGGCGCGGATGCCGACGCAAGGGTCGTGGCGGCCCTTGGTGATCACCTCCACCGGGTTGCCATCGACATCGATGGAACGGCCCGGGGTGGTGATGCTCGAGGTCGGCTTGAGCGCCAGGTGGGCGACGATCGGCTGGCCCGAGGAAATGCCACCGAGGATGCCGCCGGCGTTGTTGCTGAGGAAGCCCTCGGGCGTCATCTCGTCACGGTGCTCGGTGCCGCGCTGGGCGACACTGGCGAAACCGGCGCCGATCTCCACACCCTTGACCGCGTTGATGCTCATCAAGGCATGGGCCAACTCGGCGTCGAGGCGGTCGAAGATCGGCTCGCCCAGGCCCGGCATCACGCCTTCGGCAACCACGGTGATCTTCGCCCCCACCGAATCCTGGTCGCGGCGCAGCTGGTCCATGTAGGCCTCGAGCTCAGGCACCTTGTCCGGGTCGGGGCTGAAGAAGGCGTTTTGCTCCACCGACTCCCAGGTCTTGAACGGGATCTCGATCGGCCCGAGCTGGCTCATGTAGCCGCGCACGCGGATGCCCTGGGTGGCCAGGTACTTCTTGGCGATGGCGCCGGCCGCCACGCGCATGGCGGTTTCGCGCGCCGAGCTGCGGCCACCGCCACGGTAGTCGCGGATGCCGTACTTGTGGTGGTAGGTGTAGTCGGCATGGGCCGGGCGGAACAGATCCTTGATCGCCGAATAGTCCTTGGACTTCTGGTCGGTGTTGCGAATCAGCAGGCCGATCGAGCAGCCGGTGGTACGGCCTTCGAACACACCGGAGAGGATCTCCACTTCGTCCGGTTCCTGGCGCTGGGTGGTGTGCCGGCTGGTGCCGGGCTTGCGCCGGTCGAGGTCGTGCTGCAGGTCGGCAAGGGAGATTTCCAGGCCAGGCGGGCAGCCGTCGACAATGGCGACCAACGCCGGGCCATGGCTTTCGCCAGCGGTGGTGACAGTGAACAGCTTGCCGTAGGTATTGCCGGACATGGACGCTCCGCGAATCAGCCTGAAGTGAACGAAAGCGGCAGTATACGGAAAACCGCGTGGCTGTGGTTGCCCTGCGATGGGGCCCGCGAACCTTCAGGATGACCCACGGTCGAATCAGCAACGTCCCACGTAGTACCCCGCCCATGAAGTCGCGCCTCGCCGCCCTGCTCCTGCTGTTCTGCACCTGCCTCGCCCAGGCCGCCCCCACCGTGCTGCAACGCCCCATCGATCTGGACACCGGCCAGGGCGTGCTGCATGGCAGCCTGCTGTTGCCGCAGCAGGCCACGCCGCCCCCGGTGGTGCTGATCATCGCCGGCTCCGGCCCTACCGACCGCGATGGCAACAACCCTGCCGCCGGGCGCATCGACAACCTCAAGCGCCTGGCCCTGCTGCTGGCCGGCGAACACATTGCCAGCGTGCGCTTCGACAAGCGCGGCGTGGCCGCCAGCCAGCCGGCCACCCCCGACGAACGTGACCTCAGCGTCGAGCGCTATGTCGCCGACGTGGTGGCCTGGGGCCGCGCACTCAGGCAGGACCCACGCTTCGGCCCGCTGATCCTGGTCGGCCACAGTGAAGGCGCGCTGATCGCCAGCCTCGCCGCGGAGCAGGCCGGCGCCAGCGCGGTGATCACCCTGGCCGGCAGCGGTCGGCCGGTGGCCGACGTGCTGCGCGAGCAGCTGGCCCAGCGCCTGCCGCCGGCGCAATTGCCCGCTGGCGTGGCGCTGATCGACCGGTTGCAGGCCGGGCAGACCAGCCTCGACGTGCCCGCGCCGCTGCGCCAGGTGTTCCGCCCCAGCGTGCAGCCGTACCTGATCACCTTGCTGCACCAGGACCCGGCGGCGGCCTTCGCCCGCCTCAAGGTGCCCGCGCTGATCGTCCAGGGGCGTAACGACATCCAGGTGGAGGTAGCTGATGCCGAGCGCCTCAAGGCAGCCAAACCCGACGCGCAACTGGCGCTGATCGACGGCATGAACCATGTGCTGCGCATCAGCCCCCGGGACATGAGCCAGCAGCGTGACAGCTACCGCAACCCCGAGCTGCCGCTGGCGCGCGAGCTGGGCGAGCGCATCGTCCTGTTCATCCAAGGGTTGCCGCAGGCCTGAGACCTGTCCTCAGGTATTGCCCGGGCCTGCCGATAACGCGGCTGAGAAGGCAGTGATCGCGGCCCACGCGCCCGGCCGCCGTGCACCTGAGGACCCCCTGATGACCGATGCCCCCGCCGCCGAGGCGACCGAAGAACAAGCGCCGGAAAGCGCCCCGCAGCCCTGGGCGGATCTTGCCGCCGAGCACTTCCAGCTGCTGCGCCTGGCGCCGCTGCCGACCGACCGCAACAGCGGCGCCCGCCCGCTGCGCTTTGTCCAGTTCGGCTACGCCGAGCGCCACGACAAGGCCCACAGCCTGTTGCGCATGGAAATCCGCCTGCCTGGGCAGAAGGTGCGCAAGGAACAGAACCAGCTGGACATCCGCGTCGACCACGAAACGCGCACGGTGCGCATCGGCGACCCGGCCGGGCTGCAGCTCGAGCCCCTCAACCGTGGTGTTGGCCGCTACCTGCTGGCGCAGGCGGTGCAATGGCTGCAGCACCGCTGCTCGCACTACCAGATCGAGGGCATGAGCCTGCCGAACAAGGACGCCCTCAACGAAGACACCCGCCTGCGCCGCGACCACGTGCTGCGCAGCGTCGGCCTGGAGGTGGAATACACCGATGGGCAACTGCTCAAGGGGCGCCTGGTGGAAACACCGGTGGGCCAGCTCAAGGGCGGCTGGAACACCGAGAAGGTGCAGCGCGTGGACAACCTCGAGGCCGCCGGCATGCTGCAACAAGCCGAGCAGAACCTGATTGAAAAGGAAGCCCAGCTGCGCGAGCGTGACGAACGCGTGGCCAAGTACCGCCGCGAAGACAGCGGCTTGCGCTTTACCATCACCTGCCTGGTGGCGTTCGCGGTGTTCCAGGCCGGGCTGCTGATCTGGATCGCCACCCGCTGATATCGCCATCGCGGGGCAAGCCCGCTCCCACGGAGATTGCATTCATCCTGTGGGAACGGGCGCGCAGTCAGACCCGCGCCTTGAACAGCTCCTGATGCTGCCGGCACTGCTCGGCCGTCAGCATGAACACCCCGTGCCCACCGCGCTCGAATTCCAGCCAGGCGAAGTCCACCTCGGGATAGAGCGACTCGACGTGCACCTGGCTGTTGCCTACCTCGACGATCATCAGGCCCTTGTCGGTCAGATGGTCGGCCGCCTCGGCCAGCATGCGCCGCACCAGGTCCAGGCCATCGTTGCCGCAGGCCAGGCCCAGTTCGGGCTCGTGGTGATACTCGGCCGGCATGTCACCGAAGTCCTCGGCATCGACATACGGCGGGTTGGAGAGGATCAGGTCGAAACGCTGCCCCGGCAGCCCGGCGAAGCCATCGCCCTGCACGGTGTACACACGCTCTTCCAGGCCATGACGCTCGATGTTCTGGTTGGCCACCGCCAGCGCGTCGAACGAGAGGTCGGCCAGTACCACTTCGGCGTCCTGGAACACATCGGCGGCGACGATGCCGATGCAACCGGAACCGGTGCACAGGTCGAGGATGCGCGCAGGCTCGGCGGCCAGCCAGGGCTCGAAGCGCTTCTCGATCAGCTCGCCGATAGGCGAGCGCGGCACCAGCACGCGTTCGTCGACGATGAACGACATGCCGCAGAACCAGGCCTCACCCAGCAGGTAGGCAGTCGGCACACGTTCTTCGATGCGGCGCTTGAGCAGGTGCTGCAGGCGTACCCGCTCATCATCCTCGAGTGCGCAGTCCAGATAGCTGTCGGCCACCTCCCAGGGCAGGTGCACCGCGCCGAGCACCAGCAGGCGGGCCTCGTCCCAGGCATTGTCGGCGCCGTGGCCGAAGAACAGTTCATGCTCATGGAAGCGGCTGACCGCCCAGCGGATGTGGTCGCGCAGGGTGCGCAGGCGGGATGTGATCACGGGGTACTCCTTTTCAGACAGGCCAAAAGTCTAACAGCCCACACCGCACAAATGTTCGCCCCGATGCCCGAATGGATAGCCACAAGCCAGTAACCACGCCGCCTGCGCTGTCAACCATTCACATTGGCGTCAAGGCAAGGGAGAATAGGTACACAAAAGCCCTACCCAAGGAGCCCTTGATGTCCGTTCCAACCACGATGTTCCGCCTCACTGGCCGCGACTACCCGCCGGCCAAGCTGAGCCAAGCCAGCCTGATCGTCATCGATGCGCAGAAGGAGTACCTGAGCGGTCCGCTGGCGCTGTCGGGCATGGACGAGGCCGTGGCGAACATTGCCAGGTTGCTCGACGCCGCCCGCAAGGCCGGCCGCCCGATCATCCATGTCCGCCACCTCGGCACCGTTGGCGGTCGCTTCGACCCGCAGGGCCCGGCCGGCGAGTTCATTCCCGGGCTGGAGCCGCGCGAAGGCGAGGTGGTGATCGAGAAACGCATGCCCAACGCCTTCAAGAACACCAAGCTGCACGAGACCTTGCAGGCATTCGGCCCGCTGGACCTGATCGTCTGCGGTTTCATGAGCCACTCCAGCGTCAGCACCACCGTGCGCCGCGCCAAGGACTATGGTTATCGCTGCACCCTGGTCGAAGATGCTTCGGCGACCCGTGACCTGGCCCTGAAGGACACCGTGATCCCCGCCGCGCAGATCCACCAGTGCGAGATGGCCGTGATGGCCGATAACTTCGCCTGCGTCGCCCCCACCGCCAGCCTGGTCTGAACCACGACCGCCCGGCGGACGGGCGGAACCCCAAGGTGACCCGCAGGTCGAAATCCGGATCAGCACCACCCGATCCTGAGGAATTCGAATGAAGCTCAAAGGCAGTTTCGATGCCAAGCGCCTGCGCCAGCGCGAGCCGAGCAACTGGGGCGCGCGCATCGCCGCGGCACTCTCGGTACTGCTGGCCACCCTGGGCATCCTGCTGGCCATGGCCGGCTTCGCCGGTTTGCTGGGCAACTACGCCGCCCTGGCCGAACTCAATGCCAACCGTCCATTGGCGGCGACACTGACCGTCGTCGGGCTGGCCCTGCTGTACTTCGGCGTGCGCCTGTGGCGGCGCAGCCGTATCCGCCTGCGCCGCGGGCGCGAGCTGAACCTGTCGCCGCACCTGATGAAGAAGCACGACTGACGCGCCGAGCGCGGGGCCAGGCTTGCCCCGCGATGACAGTCGCGTAAACTACGCCGCCCACGTGGAGGCACCATGCAAGACGACGAATTTTCCCTCTTCCGCAGCCAAGTGCAGGGCGTCAAGCCGATCAAGCACGATCGCGCCGAAGTCGGCAAACCCAAGGCCGACCGCAAGCAACTGGCAGGCCTGCGCCAGGCGGCGACCATCCGCAGCGACCAGACGCTGGTGATCGACGGCCTGTCCGACCAGTTCGTCATCGACGTCGGCGCCGAGGATGAGCTGATGTGGCGGCGTGACGGCGTGCAGGAAACCCAGCTGCGCAAGCTCAAGCTCGGCCAGATCGCCTTCGAGGGCAGCCTCGACCTGCACGGCATGAGCGTCGAGAAGGCCCGCGAGACGCTGTGGGCCTTCATCGCCGAAGCGACCAAGCTGGAAGTGCGCTGCGTGCGGGTCACCCACGGCAAGGCCGCGCGCCTGGACGGCAAGCGTCCGATGATCAAGAGCCACGTCAACACCTGGCTGCGCCAGCACCCGCAGGTGCTCGGTTTCACCTCGTGTCAGGCCCGCCACGGCGGCACCGGCGCGGTCTACGTGATGCTCAAGCGAACCATGCTCGAAGGGCGCGACGAGTGACATCGCGCTTGCAGCGCCGCCGTCGCCGCCGTACCCTTCGCCTTTGCGAAATTTTCCACAGGTAGATCCATGTCCCTGGAACAGAACTACACCGCGATCCTCAGCCAGATCGGCGAGGATGTCTCCCGCGAAGGCCTGCTCGACACGCCCAAGCGGGCAGCGAAGGCCATGAAGTACCTTTGCCGCGGTTATGAGCAAACCCTGGAAGAAGTGACCAACGGCGCGTTGTTCACCTCCGACAACAGCGAAATGGTGCTGGTCCGGGATATCGAGCTGTATTCGATGTGCGAACACCACATGCTGCCGTTCATCGGCAAGGCCCACGTGGCCTACCTGCCCAAGGGCAAGGTACTGGGCCTGTCGAAGGTGGCGCGGATCGTCGACATGTACGCCCGCCGCCTGCAGATCCAGGAAAACCTCAGCCGCCAGATCGCCGAGGCCGTGCAGCAGGTGACCGGCGCCGCAGGCGTGGCGGTGGTGATCGAGGCCAAGCACATGTGCATGATGATGCGCGGTGTCGAAAAGCAGAACTCGACCATGCTCACCTCGGTGATGCTCGGCGAGTTCCGCGAGAACGCCGCCACCCGCAGCGAGTTCCTCAGCCTGATCAAGTGATCGGCGTGTGTTCCGAGCCGACCCCCTGGGGTCGGCTTTTTCATTTCAGGAGTTGCCCATGATCGTCAAAGCCCTGCGGGTCGGCCTCGGCCAGCTTATCGTGTTCGGCGACTGGATCAGCCGCCCGGCGAAAAAGAAGCGCGATGCCGCGGCCCAGGCCCAGGTCGAACAGCAGGCCAAGGGCCTGGCGCTGTACCAGTTCCATGCCTGCCCCTTCTGCGTGAAGACCCGCCGCGCCCTGCACCGCCTCAATGTGCCGGTGGCGCTGCGCGATGCGAAGAACGATGCGCAGCACCGCCAGGCGCTGCTCGAAGGCGGTGGCCGGGTGAAAGTGCCGTGCCTGCGGATCGAGGAACAAGGCGAGGTGACCTGGATGTACGAGTCCAAGGACATCATTGCCTATCTGGACAAACGCTTCGCGGCGGTCTGACAGATCACCATCGCGGGGCCAGCCCGCTCCTACCGGTGCTGGCTGGCGTGGGAGCGGGCTTGCCCCGCGATGAGGCCGGTCAATCCACCATCGGCACATGCCGAGGATGACTGGCCACCCGCGCCAGCCAGGCCTGCACCGCCGGGTAAGGCGCCAGGTCGAAGCCGCCCTGATGCGCCACATGGGTATAGGCGTACAACGCCACGTCGGCGATCGAGTACTGCTCGCCGACCAGGTAGGGCGTCATTTCCAGCTGCTTGTTCATCACCTTGAGCGCCTTGTAGCCGCCCTTGTGCAGCCCCCTGTACTCCTCCAGCCGCTCTTGCGGCAGCCCCAGGTAGAACTGGATGAACCGCGCCACGGCGATGTAGGGCTCATGGCTGTACTGCTCGAAGAACTGCCATTGCAGCACCTGGGTGCGCAGCCGCGGCTCGCTGGGCAGGAACTCGCTGCCATCGGCCAGGTAGTTGAGAATCGCGTTGGATTCCCACAGGCAGGTGCCGTCCTCAAGCTTGAGCACGGGCACTTTGCCGTTGGGGTTCATGGCCAGGAACTCGGGCGTTTCCGTCTCACCCTTGAGAATGTCCACCGGGTGCCACTCATACGGGCGGTCGAGCAGGCTCAGCATCAGCTTGACCTTGTAGCAGTTGCCCGACTGGTAATCCCCATACACCTTGTACATCGCCCCTCCCCTTTCACGCAGTTGCGTAGTAATGCCCCATAGTTGGCGACTGTACGGCTAAATGCAATGCCTGCTGTATGGCAAGGATCACGCCATGGCACGGTAGCCTGAAAAAACTGCTTACACCTGCACAAGGAATTCCCTATGACCGATGCCACCTCAGCGCGCCTGCGGCCGCTGGCGGACAGCTCGCCGTCGGCGATCGTCGCCGGCTTTATCGCCATGCTCACCGGCTACACCAGCTCGCTGGTGCTGATGTTCCAGGCTGGCCAGGCGGCCGGTCTTACCAGCGCGCAGATTTCCTCATGGATCTGGGCCCTGTCGATCGGCATGGCAGTGTGCAGCATCGGCCTGTCGCTGCGCTACCGCACGCCGATCACCGTGGCCTGGTCGACACCCGGCGCGGCACTACTGATCACCAGCCTTGGCGGGGTGAGCTACGGCGAAGCGATCGGCGCCTACATCACCTGCGCCGTGCTGGTGTTGATCTGCGGCCTGACCGGCAGTTTCGAGCGCCTGGTGCGGCGCATTCCCGCCTCCCTGGCCTCGGCCCTGCTGGCCGGCATCCTGTTCAAGATCGGCAGCGAGATCTTCGTTGCCGCTCAACATCGCACGCTACTGGTGCTGGGCATGTTCTTCAGCTACCTGCTGGTCAAGCGCCTGTCGCCGCGTTACTGCGTGCTGGCCGCGCTACTGGTCGGCACCGCGCTGTCCGGCGCCCTGGGGCTGCTGGACTTCAGCGACTTCCAGCTGGAAGTCGCAACCCCGGTGTGGACCACGCCGAGCTTCTCGCTGGCGGCGACCATCAGCATCGGCATCCCGCTGTTCGTGGTGGCCATGACCTCGCAGAACATGCCCGGCGTCGCCGTGCTGCGCGCCGACGGCTACCAGGTGCCGGCTTCGCCGCTGATCTCGGCCACCGGCTTCGCCTCGCTGCTGCTGGCGCCGTTCGGCTCCCACGGGGTCAACCTGGCGGCGATCAGCGCGGCGATCTGCACCGGGCCGCATGCCCATGAGGATCCGGCCAAGCGCTACACGGCGGCGGTCTGGTGCGGGATCTTCTACGGCATAGCCGGCATCTTTGGCGCCACCCTGGCGGCGCTGTTCGGCGCCCTGCCCAAGGAGCTGGTGCTGTCGATCGCGGCGCTGGCGCTGTTCGGTTCGATCATGAACGGTTTGAGCGTGGCCATGGGCGAGGTGCGCGAGCGCGAGGCGGCCCTGATCACCTTCATGGTCACGGCCTCGGGCTTCACCCTGTTCTCGATCGGCTCGGCGTTCTGGGGGATCGTGGCGGGGGTGCTGACCTTGCTGATCCTCAGTCCGCGCAAGGGCTGACAATGTAATCGTGGGGCAATCACAAGCGAAAATGCCCCACCATCCCCTTCAAATCATTGCCCAACTGCGCCAGCTCGACGCTTGAGCGGGCATTGTCCTCCATCGCCAGTGCCGCCTGGTCGGCACTACCGCGTATCTGCGTGACGCTGCGGCTGATCTCCTCGGCCACCGAGCTCTGCTGCTCGGCCGCCGCGGCGATCTGCTGGTTCATCTGCTGGATCAACGACACCGCCGCTGCGATGCTGCCCAGGGCGCTCTCGGTCTGCAGCGTGTCGGCCACCGCCAGGCGCACCAGCTCGGTGCTGCCGCGGATCTGCATCACCGACTGCTGGGCATTGCCGCGCAGGCTGGCGACCAGGCGCTCGATCTCCTCGGTGGACTGCCGGGTACGCCGCGCCAGGGCGCGCACTTCGTCGGCCACCACCGCGAACCCGCGCCCCTGCTCCCCGGCCCGCGCCGCCTCGATCGCGGCATTGAGCGCCAACAGGTTGGTCTGCTCGGCCACGCTCTTGATCACCTCAAGCACGTCACCGATGGTATGGATCTCGGCGCTGAGGCTGTCGATGCCGCTGCTGGCGGTTTCGGCGGCCAGCGCCAGTTGCTCGATGCGCTGCATGCTCTGACGCACCACCTGCTGCCCCGAGCCGACCTTGTCGTCGGCTGCCTGGGCGGCCTGAGCGGCCTGCTCGGCGTTGCGCGCCACATCGTGGACGGTCGCAGTCATCTGCTGCATGGCAGTGGCCACCTGCTCGGTCTCGTCCTTCTGGCTACCGACTTCGCGATTGGTCTGCTCGGTGACCGCCGACAAGGCCTGGGCACTGCCGGCCAACTGGTCGATACCCTGCTGCAAGCCACTGACGATACCGGACAAGCCCTCGGCCATCTGCTGCATGGCCTGCAACAACTGGCCGACCTCGTCGGCCCGCGGCGGCTCGGCCTCGATACCCAGCTCGCCTGCGGCAATGCGCCGGGCCCGGCTGATCACCCGCTTGAGCGGCGCGACCACGGCGCGGGTTATGAGCCAGGCCGCCAGCACGCCTACCAGCAGCGCCAGCGCCGTGGCCGCAGTAATGGCGACGGCGTTGCGTGCCAGTTCCGCCTGCATGGCCTGCTCCTGATCGGCATACACCTGGTCGACACGCGCGGTAACCTGCTCGGCACGCGCCTGCAACTGGTCCTTGATACCCCGCTCCTGGCCCAGCAGGTCGGTGTACTCGTTGAGTTTTTCGGAGAAACTGCCGATATGCCCGGCCACTTCGCCCAGCACGCTCTGGTAGCCGGCATCAGCGACCGAAGCCTTGAGCTGGTCCACCAGGGTCGCAGCTTCCACAGTCTGGGCGATGCGCCCCTCGGCGCTGGCTTCGCCGCCCTTGCGGCTCTGGTCCAGGCGCACCCGGGCCTCGTCCATGGCCTGCAGCATCAGCCGCGACACCTGCGCCACCTGCCCGGCCTGTTCCAGGAACTCACCGCCCTGCTGCCCCTGGGACTGCTTGAGGGTATAGGTGCCATCGTCGGCCAGGCCGGCCTGCAGCACATCGAGGTTGTTGGCCACGCTCGACACCGACCAACTGGCCATGTCCAGCGCCAGCTCCTTGGCCTGCACCGCCTGGACGAACTGGTCGAACGCTTGCCCATAGGCATTCAGATCGGCCTCGGTCGAGGCCAGTGCCGGCACGGCCCGGGCCCGCTCCACCAGCCCCTGCAGCCCCGTGCGCAGGGCGTCGGCCGCCTTGATGTCCGAGCGCAGGGCGAAGGCCTGTTCGTGCTGGCGCAGCTTCAACAGGTCGGTATTGAACTGAGCCATCTGCCGCAGCCCATCGAAGCGCTGACCGACATTGGTCAGGGCGTACACGCCGATGGCAGCCACCACCAGGGTGAGCAGCAACACCAGGGCAAAGCCCAGGCCGAGCTTTCGCGCCATGCCCAGATTGGCCAGTACACCGTGCTTGGTCGCCGCCATCACCAATCCCCTCGCCTTGTCGGACTTTACCGACAGCAAGAGTGACAATGGCGCCGACTCCGTCACAAGAGCCAGACGCGCCAATGGTGTCATTTAGCTATGAGCGTGTCGCTTTCAGACCGCCAGAGGTCGCCCCGCATGCCGGAAGAACGCCTCGGCCCGCGAATCCTGCCCATAGGCGACATTGATACGCAGCCACTCACTGGCCCGGCCCTGCGGATCGAAGGCACTGCCCGGGGTAAGCAGCACCGCATGCTCCAGCGCCAGCCGCTCCAGCTCGACGAAGTCGCGCCCCGGTACCCGGGCCCAGACGAACATGCCGCCGACGGGTTCGCAGAACACCTCCCAGCCGCAGGCCTCCAGCAGCCCGAGCGTCCTCGCCCGGTGCTGGCCCAGGCGCAGCCGCAGGCGCTGCATGCTCTTGCGGTAGCTGCCGTTGGCGAGCATCTGCCCGACCACCTGCTCGGCGAAGCGCGAGGTGCCGATGCCCGCGACCATCTTCAGTTCGGCCAGACGCGCCACCAAGGGCGGATCGGCCACCACATAGCCGACCCGCAGCGAACTGCTGAGGCTCTTGGAGAAACTGCCCAGGTAGATCACCCGTTGCTCGCTGTCGAGGGTAGCCAGCCGCGTCGCCGGCCCGTCCTGGAAGCCGGCATAGAGGTCATCCTCGACAATCCGCAGGTCATGCCCGCGGGCCAGCTCCAGCAGGCGATAGGCGACCTTGGGTGTCAGGCTGGTGCCAGTCGGGTTCTGGTACAGGCTGTTGATGAACAGGCAGCGCGGCCGGTATTCGGCGAGCAATTGCTCAAGTACGTCCAGATCTGGACCACTGGCAGTGCGCGGCACCTCGAGCATGCGCACGCCGTGCAGGCGCAGCAGGTTGTAGAGGTTGTAGTAACCGGGCCGTTCCACCAGCACCGTGTCGCCCGGCGCCAGCAAGGTCCGCACCAGCAGGTCGAGGGCATGGCTGGCACCCTGGGTGGTGACGATACGCTCAGGTTCCGCGACGATATCCAGCAGCGCCAGCCCTTTGTGCAGTTGCAAGCGCAGGCTCGCCAGCCCCTGGGGCGGGCAGTAGTCAAACAGTGCCTCGGGCGCGCCACGGCTGACCTGGCGGATGGCCTGGGCCAGCTCAGCCTCGGCTCGCCAGGCCACGGGCAGCCAGCCACAGCCGAGCTTGAGCAGTTGCTCATGCCCTTCGCGAAACTGTCGCCAACTGCCGTCGATCGCCTCGCCCCACGGCTCGCCAGGATCGGGCCGCAGGCCCGGCTTGCGCTCGGCAACGAAGAACCCGGCACCGTGCCGTGCCTCCAGCCAGCCGCTGGCCACCAGCCGGTCGTAGGCTTCGATCACGCACGAAGCACTGACCGCCTGGGCCTTGGCCAAGGTGCGGATCGATGGCAGGCGTGCACCCGGGCGCAAGCGCTGCCGAGTGATCCAGGCCTGCAACTGCTCGGTCAACTGCTGAACCAAGGGTGTGGGGAGACCGCGATCAAGATTGAAGTGCATGGCAAGTGTTCGCTTATTTCAGGCAAACAGTTAAACACAAATCCGTACTGGGTGTACCTTGGCGAACAGCCACCCAGGGCCGATGCTGACGCAATCGATCCTGCGGAAACCATCCATGCCTACTCGCCACGCCCCGGCCCTGCTGGCCTTCGCCCTGTGCCTGATCACCCTTGCGGTGAACCTCCAGGCCCCGCTGTACATCACCTACGCCGACCTCTCCGGGCAAGGCGCCGCGGCGACCGCCGTGGCTTTCTCCGGCTACGTGCTCGGCGTATTGCCAGTGCTGCTGGCCCTCGGCGGCCTGGCCGACCGGGTCGGGCGACGCCCGTTGATCCTGGTCGCACTCGCCCTGTCGATGATCGCCACCTTGATCATGCTGCTGTCTCCCAGCCTGGCCTCCCTGGGCGTAGCGCGCTTGTTTCTGGGCCTGGGCACCGGCCTGGCCTCGGCCACGGCCACCGCCTACATGAGCGAACTGATGACACCCGCTGAAAGTGACCGCGCCGCGACCTGGGTCACCGCCAGCACCTCCCTGGGTTTTGGCCTGGGCGCGGCGCTGACCAGCCTGTTCCTGCTGCGCGGGCCGACACTCACTCCGGGCAGTTTCCATTTGCAGCTGATACTGGCCGCCGCGGCCCTTGCGCTGGTCTGGCGCCTGCCGGACCCTCGCCCGACGCAACGCAGCGCCATGCTGCGCCTGCCGTGCTATCCCAGCGGCAGCCTGGCATATGGCCTGGCGATCCTGCTGGCCTGGGCCTGTGTCGGGCTGGTCATCGCCCTGCTGCCGGGGATCCTGCGCCAGCACGGCCTGAGCGCCTGGTCGGGATTCTCGACCTTCTGCGTGATCAGTTGCGGCCTGCTGTTCCAGCCGCTGGCCCGGCGCATGGCCAGTGCCCGGGCGACCTTGCTCGGGCTGCTGATCCTGCCGTGCAGCTACGCGCTGCTGGCCTGGGGCGCCGACAGTGGCAACCTGCCGGGCGTTTTGCTGGGCGCCGTGGCCGCCAGCAGCGCCTGTTATGGCTTTATCTACCTGGGCGGGCTGGCGGCGGTGAATCAGTTGGCCGGCCAAGAAAAAACCCGGGCCAGTGCCGGGTTCTTTCTGCTTGCCTACATGGGGTTCAGCCTGCCGGTGATCTTCACCGGGCTGCTCAGTGACCGGCTGGGGTCGCGGCTGGCCTTGATCGTGTTTGGGGGGGTGTTGCTGCTGGGCTGCGCGGCGGTGGCACTGACCCTATGGCTGGCCTCGCTCAGATCGCCAGCGCGCCACCGTCGACCGTCAGGCTGTGCCCCGTCGTGAAGGCCGCGCCATCGCTGCACAGGTACAGTACCGCGCTGGCAATCTCCTCCACTTTGCCGATGCGCCCGACCGGGTGCATCGCCGCCGCGAACTCGGCCTTGCGCGGGTCGGCTTCGTAGGCGCGGCGGAACATGTCGGTATCGATCACCGCCGGGCACACGGCGTTGACCCGGATCCCCTTCTTGGCATACTCGATGGCCGCCGATTTGGTCAGGCCGATCACCGCGTGTTTGGACGCGGCATAGATGCTCATTTTCGGCGCCGCCGACAGGCCGGCCACCGAGGCCGTGTTGACAATGGCGCCACCACCCTGGGCCAGCAGCAAGGGCAGTTGGTACTTCATGCACAGCCAGACGCCCTTGACGTTGACGCCCATGATCGCGTCGAACTCCGCCTCGCTGCCCTCGGCCAATCGCCCCTTCTCGATTTCAATGCCGGCATTGTTGAAGGCGTAGTCCAGGCGCCCGTATGCCTCGACCACCCGCTCGTGCAACTGCCGCACATCTTCGTCGCGGGTAACGTCGCAGGCGATGAACAATGCTTCGCCACCATTCTGGCGAATAAGCGCCACGGTGCCTTCGCCACCGTGCGCATCACGGTCGGCCACCACCACCTTGAGCCCCTCGGCGGCAAACGCCTGGGCCGTCGCCCGGCCGATACCCGCCGCGCCACCGGTGACCAGGGCAACCTGGCCGGAGAAAGTCATGCTCATCACTGGCTCCTGCAAAAGGATGGGAAGTCGTGGCTGAGTCTAGTCAGGGCACCGCTGGGCTGGGCAGCATCATCAAGGGCACGGTTGGACTACTATCGTTCGCAGTGATCTTGCGTGACGCGGCCCATTCAACCCGCCGATCATCCCCCCTCACACTCGTTCAGGAGAACTCGCCATGCCCCACACCAACCGCCGTTTCCTGCTGACCAAGCGCCCGGTCGGCGCCGTGCGCCGTGACGACTTCACCTATGAGCAGGCCCCTGCCGCCGAGCCCGGCGAAGGTCAGGTGCTGGTGAAAAACCTCTACCTGTCCTTGGACCCTGCCATGCGCGGCTGGATGAACGAAGGCAAGTCGTATATTCCCCCGGTGGGCCTGGGCCAGGTGATGCGTGCCCTTGGCGTCGGCGAGGTGGTCAGCTCCAATCATCCGGACTACAAGCCCGGCGACCATGTCAGTGGCGCCCTCGGCGTGCAGGACTACTTCACCGGTGAACCCCAGGGCCTGCACAAGATCGACCCGCGCCTGGCCCCCCTGCCCCGCTACCTGTCCGCCCTGGGCATGACCGGCATGACCGCCTACTTCGCCCTGCTCGATGTCGGCCAGCCCAAAGCCGGCGAAACCGTGGTGATCTCCGGCGCCGCAGGCGCGGTCGGCAGCATTGCCGGGCAGATCGCCAAGCTCAAGGGTTGCCGCGTGGTCGGCATTGCCGGTGGCGCGCAGAAGTGCCAGTACCTGCTGGATGAACTGGGCTTCGACGGGGTCATCGACTACAAGGCCGAAGACGTGCTCGCCGGGCTCAAGCGCGAATGCCCCAAGGGCGTGGATGTGTACTTCGACAACGTCGGCGGCGACATCCTCGACGCGGTGCTGTCGCGCCTGAACTTCAAGGCCCGGGTGGTGATCTGCGGCGCCATCAGCCAATACAACAACAAGGAAGCGGTCAAGGGCCCGGCCAACTACCTGGCGCTGCTGGTCAACCGCGCGCGCATGGAGGGCTTCGTGGTGATGGACTACGTCAAGGAGTACGGCAAGGCCGCGCAGGAAATGGCCGGCTGGCTGGCCAGCGGCAAGGTCAAGAGCAAGGAGGATGTGGTGGAAGGCTTGGAAACCTTCCCCGAGACGCTGCTCAAGCTGTTCAGCGGGGAAAATTTCGGCAAGTTGGTGCTGAAAGTCTGATCATTGCGGGCTGCGCTCACGCGCAGCCCGCACCCGTAGTCTTTCGGATCAACCGCGAATTTCAGCCACCACAGCAGCCAACGCCTTGGCCGGATCCGCCGCCTGGCTGATCGGACGCCCGATCACCAGGTAATCGGAACCGGCGTCCAGAGCCTGGCGCGGGGTCAGGATCCGGCGCTGGTCATCCTGGGCGCTGCCCGCCGGGCGAATACCCGGGGTCACCAGTTGCAGCGACGGGTGCGCCGCCTTTAGTGCCGGCGCTTCCAGCGCCGAGCACACCAGGCCGTCCATACCGGCCTTCTGCGCCAGCGCCGCCAGGCGCAGCACCTGCTCCTGCGGGTCGACATCCAGGCCGATACCGGCCAGATCCTCACGCTCCATGCTGGTCAGTACGGTCACGCCGATCAGCAGCGGCTGCGGACCGCTGCGCTTGGCCAGCTCTTCGCGGCACGCCGACATCATGCGCAGGCCACCGGAGCAGTGCACATTGACCATCCACACGCCCATCTCGGCCGCGGCCTTGACCGCCATGGCGGTGGTGTTGGGGATATCGTGGAACTTGAGGTCAAGGAACACTTCGAAGCCCTTGCTGCACAGGGTCTCGACGATTCCCGCAGCGCTGCTGGTGAACAGTTCCTTGCCCACCTTGACCCGGCACAGGGCGGGGTCGAGCTGGTCGGCCAGCTTCAGGGCGGCGTCACGGGTGGGGAAATCCAGGGCGACGATCAGGGGCGTCTGGCAGGCGGACATGGGCAGGGTCTCTTGGCAAGTCGTAAACGGCGCGCATTGTAAACGAAGTGAGGTGGGGTTTGGGGGCCGCGGGTCATGAGAATTGGCCTGGGTGGGGCCGGCTCCTATAATGGAACCAACGGCTGCGGCAATGGCTCGAATGCCATGTAAGCGGTGCCCTGTACGCTTTCTGGAGAATCTCGATGCCTTGGTATGCCTGGTTGATACTGCTTGTTGCGCTTGGGTCGATTGTCGGTGGCTTGATGATGCTGCGTGATACGGCGAAGAAGCTGCCGTTGACAGAGGAGCAGCTGAAGAAAATTCATGAGCGCAATGCGCAAATGGATGCCAAGGAAGCCGAAGATCGCTGAGTTTTTCTCAATGCGTGGGGACAGTCGACCGTGCTAAGCACGATCGACTGTCGATCCTTCACTCGATCATCAGCTTTTCCCGATTACGATCCAGCAACGCCTTGCCGATGCCTTTGATTTCCAACAGTTCCTCCACCGAGCTGAAAGGACCGTGGTTTTCGCGATACTCTACGATAGCCTCCGCCTTGGACCTGCCAATCCCATTGAGCTCCTTCTGCAAAGTAAAGGCGTCAGCCTTGTTCAGGTCCAAGCGAGCAGGTTGGTTGTTGGTGCCTACAGCCAAAGTCGACAGTTCAGAGACCGTATTTTCTGGGGCTGCGGATGTAGAGAACGACAATCCTGCAAGTAGTGGGTACAACAAGTAGCAAATAATAGTGTTCCGCATAATTCTCACTCCTGTGAGTTGATGAAGGGGCAGCTTTTCCGTGGCTGCCTCTATAAGCTAACGCCTTCAGCAGGACGTTGGCGCGAAAAGCCATTTCAAAATCTGACCATATTCAGTGATGCGATGCAGATGCATACTGCTCCGAACACCCGGAAAATCAGTACTCTCAGGACAGCAGTAAAAAAGTCCTACCGCTAATTTTATCAACGACGACCTAAATACCGCATCTTTCCTACACCAACTCGCGAACACCGAAATAAGCGGAAATGGTAAGCCGGCTGCATTAAGCACTGTACGAAAAGTAATGTCGTAAACACCGCCGCCAGCAAGCCAGCGTGACCATCACAGCGAAGCTTTCCGCTAGCTTGCAATAGCGTGTATCCAGGCGGCGGTGCTCCTTCAACCAACCAAACAGTCGTTCAATAGCGTTCAGCTGCCGATACTTGGGCTTGTCAAACAGGCGCGGTAAGCCCGGCTTCGGCTTGCGCTTCATGTCGCGCAGCGGAATCACTGGCGTTACCACCTGATAGCGTGAAGTGGAGTGGGATGCCACGGGCGTCACTGACCATATTAATTTTCGTCGTCAACCCGCCCCGGCTTCGTCCAAGTGCGTGGTCCGTTGGTTCGTCAGCCCCCCTTTTTTGCCTGCTCCGGCAGAGGCACGGGTGGCCCTCACGGCGGTTGAGTCGATGCACCAGGTGTTCAAGTCAATCTGGCCCTGTGCATTGAGTTTGAGGTGTAACAGCTTGAGCATCTTGTTGAAGGTTCCTTGTTTCGCCAGTCTGGAAATCGTTGATAGACCGTCGACCAAGGCCCGAATCGTTCAGGCATGTCCCGCCAGGTTGCACCGGAGCACAGCACCTACAACACGCCGTTGAGCATCAAACGATCGTCAACTCTTGGGCGTCCTTTACGTCGATGTGCGGTGAAGAGGTGCGCTACTATTTCCCATTTTGCATCGGAAAGTTCGTATCGCTAGGACATGGCAAAATCCTTCGTCCAAAAGCGAGAACTCTACGGAAAATCAGGCTTTCAGAGACTCCGGTGAGGTTTCAAAGGTTTTCATACAGAACCTAGCTGCCGGCATAGCACCGAGTCGAGAGAAACAACCGTTCCGATCACCCGGTAACGGTTAGAATCGTTGTCAGAGCCCGCGCAGTGACTACTGATACTGCTCCGCTAGCCAGCAACCCAGCGCTTGCGCATGCATCCGAAGCTCTGGCACCGCGATAGCCTCCCAGTAATTGGCCTTGAGCATGGGGCCAATGTAGTGTAGCCCTTCCAGGGCCTGTCCACGCGTACCGATCAAGCGATAGTGTTCATCAACTTCCAGGCCGATTTTCTGAGAGTCCTGCTTGATAAGGCCGTCTCGCACAAGATTCCGGATGATCAAGTGGTCTACAGAGGTCACATCGTAGTTGGGTCCACTGCCATTTATAAGGCCCCCCACATCCAACCAGCATGTGCCCTCCTGCCCCTTTGGCGCCAGCTCCAGCCTTAGCCCCTTGTCCGTCGCCTCCACGTTGACAACACGTCCCGCAGTAGTAACAACTTGCCCCGACTCAATCAAACGCCTCAACCGCCGTTCCGACGCCGGAGACAGGCGATGGCGATGAACATCCCAGTACGGAAGAACCCTTAGCAAGAACTTACGACGCTCACTGGGTTCGAAACGCCTCCAAAGGCTCGCTGTATAAGGCCGCAACTCGTTCAATACGTCACGCCAATTACCTCCTTCAGCTTCCCTGGTGCGCACCTCCTTGCGCAAGGCACTCATGCAGGCGCGTACAGTCGGCGGTACCGCCGCCAACCAGACGGGGAATCCACCAGCCCGCGGAGGACGAGGCTCGAAACGATGCCCATGAGGCAGCAATCCACGACGGGAAATCATGTAGATCTGCCGCTGCTGGTTACAGCTGGTCAGCCTGAAAACAGCATCAATTGCGGTGTGCCCCATTCCCAAGATGGCGACTGGCCGGGCCTTGCCCAACGCATCGATGGCCGCGAAATCGAAGGCATCAATTACGTGCTCGGCCGCCCCCTCTGACAGGGGTGAAGGCAGTTTAGCGGCAAAGTGTCCCACTGCCAGTACAACGCGCTCGGCAATGACCTCCGTCGCCCCATCCAGAATCAACTGGTAACGGCCCCCGTGCATGCAGACAAGGCTACGGGCTTGCGCATTGATGATCGAGATCGCGCCCGGAGACCGCTCCATGGTTTGTTTGAGCAGATGCTCCAGATACTCACCGTACAAACGTCGAGAAACAAAAGACTTGGCATTGAGAGACGGATCTACACCCTGACAGAAAGCTACGAAATCATCCGGCTCCTCGACCAGAGCACTCATATTGCCGGCAGGCACGTTCAGCACGAAGTTATCATCGTCATGACGATAAGCGAGGCCCCGACAGACGCGCCTGCTCCCGTCAATCACAACAATCCGGATGCGCCCAGAGCAATCAGCCCGGACAGTATTGATCGCGGTGAGCGTACCGCTGAAACCGCCACCGACGATGGCGATCGTGCATTCAATTGCAGGTGAAGTCATCATGCTGGAATATCCGGTTATTGGGTGAGAACGCCATCGCGACAGGGAGAGCAATCGTATCTCAAAGCGACGGCGCATGGCTGGGCAGACACAGGGCATCAGCGCTGCGAGGCACAGTTATGTGACAGATTGCCTGCGCGCAAGACCGGGGAGCAAGCTGAGCGCTACAAATAACAACAGTTCTACTATGTCACAACAGAAAGTACTCCTATCTCTCGCTGGCAGCGGGCAGGCTAAACACGTACACTTAAACCTATCAATTCATTCCTATCCACCTACCAGAAGTTTACTTCACGGAGCCAACCTTTGAAGTCGCAAGAAAAAAAAATACTGGTCACCGGAAGCTCAGGCTTCATAGGTAGCGCTCTCATCGCACGCCTGGCTGATAAAGAAGAAGTGAGGACCATTGCTGCGTTACGAGAAACTTGCGCCAACAACTCCTCCTTAGCCGATGAAACTGTAATTTTCACCGCCGCAAGTCAAAGCAAAAACTTTATTCCTTTCGGCGTTAGCACTGTCATCCATCTAGCAGGGCGAGCACATATACTGAACTCTCCAGAGAACAGCACCCTGGATATTTTCCGAAAGGACAATGTCGAACTTACCTTGAATTTGGCCAAGCAGGCATTACAAGCCGGCGTCAGACATTTCATCTTCATCAGCTCCATCGGGGTGAATGGAACCACCACCCTGGACAAAGCCTTCGACGAGTCCTCAACACCGGCCCCCTGCACCCCCTACGCGCATTCGAAATGGGAAGCCGAACAAGCTCTTCACGCCTTGTTGCGAGGGAGCAGCATGGCTTTGACCATCATCCGCCCTCCTCTTACCTACGCCGGTCACGCCCCTGGGAATTTTCGACGGTTACAAAAACTGGTAGCAAGCAGACTGCCACTACCATTGGCCATGATCAGAAACACCCGTAGCATGATCGCCTTGGATAACCTGGTCGACTTCATACTGTTGTGTTCCGAACACCCCGCCGCAGCCAATGAAACATTTGTTATTGCCGACGGCCAGGACTTCTCTACCCCACAGATCATCAAGCACCTCGCCCAAGGCCAAGGCAAACATGGATTCATGATCCCATTCCCAGTGGGCATGATGAACTGGGCAGCACGATATGTTGGGATGGAGGCAGCATTTCAGCAGCTCTGCGGCTCATTGCAAATCAACCCGAGCAAAGCGAGCAGCCTATTGGGCTGGCAGCCTCCGTACGAAGCTGAGGCCGCACTCATAAAGGCTGGATACGATTTTGCGAACAATCAACAACATTGAAGGATTATATGCGCGAATATATCACCATAACTTTTCTCGCCAACTGCCGGTATTGATAATTTTCCAGTACAGCCTTACGCCCTCGTTTACCCATATCGTCCAATTCGCTCTCAGGTAAACGAGAAAGCTTTAGCACTCCCTCAACTATCTCCTCAGAACACTCAGGGTCCGCAGAAACCCCACATCCATACTCTGCAATCGGGTTATTAGCCGCACGACATACATAGATGACCGGCCGCGCCGCGAGCATGTAATCCCATAATTTGTTAGGACTCACGCCGAATCGAAATAGCGGCCCTGGCTTCAGTGACAGGTACCCCGCGTGACTCAAGCACATCGCCTGCAATACGATGCTCTTGTCAACCTGATCAAAAAAATCGATATTGCAAAGCCCTTGCTCCAGGGCTCGAGCCATAAGAGAAGCCTTTCGCTCACCTTGGCCTACCAGCACGAATTGGATATTCAAATTTCCCTGCGCCAACAGTGCTTGCGCCGCATCGAGCAACGTGTGCAGCGCATTCGGCTCACCGTGGGCGCCAGCATAAATGACAATAAACTTTTTCTCCCTGCGCAGCGATGCCAATCGTGCCAGAAGCGGTGCATGTGCTTGATGATCAGTGCCTGTAGGAATTTCGTCCACTCCATTTGGCACCCAGGTAAAATGGCCTGCTGGTAATCCCATCTTGTTCATATGGGGTTCCGCCTGCGGCAATAAACTGATCACATGATCCGAGTGACGATATGCGAATCGCTCAAGCAAGCCGGTTAGATACACAAGTGGATGCCGTGGTGGAACACCACCCAACTCAACCAGACTTAGCGGCCAAAGGTCCCTGACTTCAAGAAATATCTTGGCCCCGAACAAGCGCGCCAACAACCAGGCTGAAAGAAAACCGTAAGGATGTGGAGATGAGTAAATAATAAGCTTCGGTCGCCCGGAACGCCAAGCCCTATGAAGCGCCCAAGGAAACAACGCCAAGGAGAATATCCCCATCGAAAGCAAGCGAAACAGGCCGTTTCCCTTATAACTTACTGTCGGCACAAAATCGTAAGGAACACCATCAACCTGGGTTTCAGGTCGAAAAGTTTTTCCCGACTCCATGAGGTGGTGAAATTGAGCAGTTACAACTCTCGCACGATACCCCTCTTTCCTCCAGGTCTGTACAAATTTGTAAGGGCGCCAATAACGCCCGACGCCCGGGCCGCCTGCATAAGGATGGATATACCAGATATTCAAGCGTTCATGCTCTCGGCTAAGTCATCATACAATCTCAGGAGACTGCCCTGCTCTGCCTCCCAGTTATAGACCTGCTCAACCGCATCACGCCCATTGCGCCCCATTCGCTCAAGCCTTTGGCGGTCCCCCAGTAGCTCACCAATGGCCTGCGCAATTGCATCGGCTGAAAGCGGATCGACACAAAGTCCACAGTCTGAGCGCAGCACGATATCTCGCCACAATGGGAAGTCCGAAGCCAACACGGGCAATCCCGCAGACATATATTCGAACAACTTGTTGGGTTGGGCATTGAGGTGATTAGGCAACGGATGAAATAGCACTAACCCTATGGAGGCCTCAGAGAGGATGTGACCCACCTCCTCTCGAGTGACTGCGCCCTTATAGCTAACACACTGCCAAGCGGGAGACTGCCGCATTCTGTCAAACAGGGATTCACTGGAGAAGCGTCCGGCCAGTGTCAGCGGAACAGCTGCTAGGCCAGCAGACTCGACCATTTGTGATACCCCGCGAATTTCATCTATACCACCGACGTAGCAGATTTGCTGCATCCATCGGCGCTCAGAGCGGTTAGCAAACTCTGTTTTGAATGGGTAATTGTTGACTGTGCGTACGTCGATACCTTGGCTGCTGTAACGCAACGCGATATGAGGTGTCGCCGCGACAACCGCAGCAAGCCGTTTGCATACCAAAGTTTCAATCCACTTGTACGCAGTGGCAACCGCACGGCGCAACCTGCGTGGGATCCACTCTTTCGACAAAATATCAGCGGGCACATCTTCATGGACATCGTAGATCACGGTCTTGCCTGCCTGGGCAAGCAGATAACCGAAGCCCAACAGTTCAGGATCATGAAAATGATAAATATCAGCATCCAATTGCCTGGCTTTTTTGTATGCACGCCATGCGCCCACTGTCATCCGCGCCAAACGAGGGAGAGGTGATAATGCATGCACCTGTACACCGTTCGCCCCACGATAATCGCGCTCTGCCGAGATAACCAGATGAACCTCATACCCCCTCGCGGCAAGTGAACCACATTCCTTATGGTAGATTCGAATATCTCCGTCACGGTGCACAGAGCTGAAATGACATACCCGCATCTATTCGGATACTCCAAAAGAACGCGCCCACAAGGCAACACTATAGAGTCGCCAACGCGAGCGCTTGTCTAAGCGGTGATAGCGCCTGGCGAGCTTGCCCATATCGCACACTGTCTTCAGCAAGTCGCATGAAAGAACCACCTTCTGCATGTCGTCCTGATGCCTGGCCAACCACATATCTTCTGGCGCCTCGAACCCCAACTTATTCTTCCGCCAGGTAATTGCATCGGGCATAAGCCCGTCCATAGCACGACGTACCAGCCATTTAGTCCAGCCATCACGAATTTTCAGAGCACCAGGCATTGAAAGTACCGTTTCAGCGAATCGATAATCGAGAAAGGGTAAACGCGCCTCTACACCATGATGCATCGAGTTCTTATCTTCATAGCGAAGCAACAGAGGCAAATTGGTCGAGGTTACTTCGAGCTTTTGAACTTTAAACTCATCAGCACAAGCCTTGGAAAAATTGGTTAGATGCTCAGGGACCGATGAACGTGCTTTCATATAGGCGTGACGATGGCGGTAAAAACGATAACGCAATCCGCTGAAGAGCCCACCAACCAGATACATGGCCATCCGGTGGGGGCCCATATTGCTGTTGTTCTTCCATGCATTAAACATGGCCCGGAGTGTTGCCTGCAGGCCATGTCGCTTGTAGGTAGTCAGGAAGTGCGAGGCGTAATACTTCTCATAACCGAGACACAGTTCATCCTGCGCTTGGCCATCCAGTAGTACAGGGATCCCGTTGCGCCTGGCAGCCTGCATGACAAAATACTGCATCGTCAGCGATGGGCTGGTGAAGGGTTCCTCTTGCGCGACTACTACATCCTCAAGGGTAGCTACGAAATCCTCATAACTCGGTTTGACCTTGACCCAAGCCAAACTTGAATTCTCCACCACCTTCTGTGCGTAACTCGACTCGTCATTGGAGCTTTGCTCACTGATCGCGGTGATGGCGCGAAACGAGCCAGAACCTTGGGCCGCATACATCTGGGACGCGACGGTAGCAATTGCCGAACTGTCCAGCCCCCCACTCAGACAGGTGGCTACCGGTACATCGGACCGTAGCCGGATGGCAACAGCGTCCACCAGCCGCTGTCGATACAGGGATACCGCTTCCATGTCATCTAAGGCTGTGTACTCATCACGCTGACGGAGCTCGTAATAGCGCTCGATCGCGAAACCACCAGACGCCAGGTCGAGCACGAGATTGTGCCCAGCGGGTAACTTGTTGACATCCTGAAAAAAAGTGCCATCGGTATGGTCGGCGGCACTGGTGATGATGAAATCCTGCAGCAATGCTTCATTGGCCTTGACATGCGTCAGCAGCGGCAAAAGCTGTCGAATCTCCGAGCCAAATGCAAACCGGCCAACATCGTCAACATAATAAAAAGGCTTGACACCAAACCGATCTCGCGAACAAAAAACACGCTGCCGGGCACGATCATAAATGGCAAAGGCCCACATCCCATTAAAACGAGTCACACAAGCATCGCCCCATTCAACATAGGCCGATAGGATCACCTCTGTGTCGGTATGACTGGTGAACTCGTAGCCCAGAGCCGTCAGTTCTACACGCAACTCTACGTAGTTGTAGACTTCGCCATTGTAAACAATCACATAATCCTGGCCGCCATTGAAATGCATCGGCTGATGACCATCGGCTGACAAATCTATGATTGATAGGCGCCGGTGCCCCAATGCAACCCGACCGCACTGAAAAAGGCCCTCATCATCCGGGCCGCGATGTGACACCGCATCGGTCATGGACTTGATCAAGGAAAGTCCATCGATATCCATTTTCTTACTTATGAAACCCGAGATACCGCACATCACTACTTCCTCATTTGCACCCGCACAAGCGCTTAGCTCACGGACACGTCGATGTGTTTTACATCAGCAACTGATCGACAACTTTACGAGCAGCACTTCCTCCACCGTAAAGCGCCGGCAAGCCCTGCATATTAATATGACGTACTTTATCCAAGCACTCTGAGAGGGAGTGAAAATCATCACCTAGAAGAACATTCACCCCGGCCTCGACCAGCTCGACCCACTCAGTGGTACCCCTCAAGGTCACACAAGGCTTTGCAAAAAAGTAAGCTTCTTTCTGCAGACCACCACTGTCGGTCAACACAACAGAACAATGCTGCAGTAACCACAGCATTTCGAAATAGCCGACAGGCTCAAGCACATGAACATTTAACTGCAGGCCATTAATGGCCAGTGCCCGACGAGTGCGTGGGTGCAGCGGTACAATCACTGGCGTTTCCTGATGAAGCGCATTAAGTGCCTCTACCAGAGATCTGAGTCTGGCCAGATCATCAGTATTCTCGGCACGATGCAAGGTCACCAAGGCAAAGCCATCCTTCACGTTGTTCATGTCGAGCAGCGAAGGACGCGTGGCGCGTGGTGTGTAATAAAGGGCTGCATCGTGCATCACATCACCCACCTGAACAATTCTTGCGCCACTGCTTGCAAACCCCTCTTTAGCCAGGTTTTCAACCGCCACCTGTGTTGGACATAGCAACACCTGGCTAACTCTGTCAGTGAGAATACGATTGACCTCTTCAGGCATGCGCATGTCAAAACTTCTCAAGCCGGCTTCGACATGTACCAATGGAATATGCAGTTTACTGGCCGCCAGGGCGCCCGCAAGCGTCGAATTGGTGTCGCCATATACCATGACTTTATCTGGCGCGACATCAAGCATCACTTGCTCCAAGCGCTCCAACATTCGCCCAGTCATAGCACCGTGACTTAAGCTGGATATACCCAAGCTGTAGTGTGGTTTGGGGATTGCCATCTGTTCGAAAAAGATATCGCTCATACCGTTATCAAAATGCTGCCCGGTATGTACAAGCAACTCTTCAATAGCATCATGCTTTGCAAGCTCGCGAGACACCACTGCTGCTTTTACAAACTGTGGCCTGGCACCAATAACGGTCAAAATCCTCATCTAGATTCAGCCTATCACACGAATAAGTTTGCTTATGCACGACTCAACAGACATCGTGCTAGTGTCCAAACTAACATCAGGACACGAGGGCGCCTCGTAAGGTGAACTGACACCGGTGAATCCTGTAATCTCCCCTGCTCGGGCCCTCGAATAAAGTCCTTTGGGGTCTCGTATCTCGCAAACCTCAAGAGGGGTACTAATGTAAACCTCACGGAAGTATTCAGACCCAATGATATGGCGAGCCATGCTGCGGTCTTCCGCAAATGGCGATATCAGCGAAACGATGACTATCAGCCCCGCCTGGTTCATCAATTTTGCGACCTCAGCAACCCGGCGAATGTTCTCCGATCGATCAATGCTACTGAACCCTAGATCCCGATTCAGTCCATGTCGCACATTGTCTCCGTCAAGGACAAATGCAAGCTTGCCTGTCTCGAGCAGGGCTTTTTCCAACTGAAAACCAAGAGTAGTTTTCCCTGCCCCACTCAGGCCCGTAAACCACAATGTCAACGGCTTTTGCGCCAAGTGGTCACGGCGCTGCGACTCGGCGACGTGGCTTTCTGTCCATACTACATTCGAGCTTTTTCTGATCTCTTTCGACATCACCGTATCTCCTGGGCGCCGGCAGCCGCTGCCAGTTTCTCGACATAAGCAGCGAAAGTCATTTGAGGCTGCCAACCCGCCCGCTTGAGCTTAGCATTACTTGCAATAATTCCAGGTACGAACGTGTCATTGTTCACCACTACGGCGTGCTTACGCAGCGCAATCACGAAATGCTGGTAAATCTCTTCGACACTCAGTATCTCATCTCCACACAGATTATACGTCCCGACCGGAAAGCGTGAATCAGCCGAAACCTCGATGGCGGAAACTACATCCTGCAGCGCCGTTATAGACATAGCGGGTGACCCCTGAACATTCACACGAACAGTGCCACCGGTCTGAACCGCGTTGTACAGAAACCCGAAAAGCCCTGTCTGCTGACCGACATCATAGGGGAAGTACAAGCGATGAATGACTGTCGGTAACGAAAACAACTCAGCGTAGCTCCTGCACAATTGCTCTGCCAAATGTTTGCTCTGTGCATAGTTGCCAGACGGGCCTACCTCGTCAGTTTCACACGCCAGTTTGCCACTGGAGCCGTAAACCGCACCCGAGGAAATGAAAATGACACGCCTAGCTTTGTGCCGGACAGCCCAGTCCAGGACATTCTTGGTAGCTTGGACATTCCCTCGCCAGTGATCGTCCCAGCTTGCCGAGCGGATTTCAGCAGCGCAATGGACGACCGTCGCCCCCACAGCGTCAGGCAGATCGGGTATGGCATCACGAATATCACACTGAAGCACTGTATAGCCGGCGGCCATGACAGACCGTCTGGATACACCAATTACCTCATCGCGAGCACGAAATGCGTCTGCTACAGCAGCGCCTACCAGCCCTGTCACACCTGTAACTAAGTACACGTCAGCACTCCACCGCGATAGGAAACTCACCAGGAGCTTTGCGTGCTCCCAAATAAATGGGGTGTAACGTGAAAATGACACGCTCTTTTTCAGTGAGCGTCGCTAAAAATTCGCGAACTCTTTCCCAGGTCACGTTAAACTCGTATACTTCAGCTCCATCCAGCGTATTGCCGGCTATCACCCACATATTTTTCCCAAGCAGCCAGATCTTGTAGCCTTCTCCCCAATCATTATAGCCATTGCTCATAATGTAGCTTTTAAACCATTGCGCATCGCGAAGAAAATCCCCCTCCGCCAGCTTGACCAAGTAGTCATTAGCCGCTGGATTGACAAAATGCTTGGCACGCGCGCCCTGCGAACCTTCGTATTCCAACCCGAGCTCGGCACAATCCAACACTTCCAAGGGAACAAATTTATCCCCGCGCAGGTAGTATCCCTCCTCCCGCACCGAATGCCCCTTGAATATTTCGAAGTTCTCAGCACCATACACGGGTGCGCAATTATGCGCCGTGGTGCCATAGATATGAATCTGCTGCTGACGAAGCCAAGCAAGCTCTTCAACCACCGCCTGCGCCCCATCGACTTCATGATCAATGTAGAGACCAAGCGCATCGATATGTAAACCTATCTCACAGCCATTGGCCTGCATCGCTCGATACACTTCGGCACTACATTCATGCCGGTAAAAGATCCCGGAGTAAAAGTACCCATAGTAGGGCGCTGTATGTAAAATATAAAAAGTTAGAGGCAGCCCGGCCGCCGCCGCCACACGGGACATCTCCAATCCTGCAACCAAATCCATGTCAACATCAACGCGTATGGCTGTATTGAATGTCGACTCAGGACGCAGGAGATCGCGCATACTGCCGATATACCGCTGTGGCAGCCCCCTCAAATCGGCGAGCATGGTCTTGAAGTAGGACAATGGGTTTGCCAGCCCTAACCCACCATCAGAGAAGTACGCACATCCAGTGTTAACCAGGCCGACAATGTCATCCATACTAGAAAAAGCACGCGTTACTTGGTACGGTGCATACGATAAACACAACTCATGCCCCGTCAACAAACGCTCCGGCACCATACTATTGCGACAGGAAATAATTACCGTCTCCGTAGAAAGCTCATCAGCCCCTGCGAGAACAGGAGCGGCCACAATAGTTTCAAATCCTTCTTCGCGCAATATCTCGCATACCCGAGAAACCGATACATCATTATCATGCGCCAAGAGAGACGGATGCCATATATGGCGATGGTCTTTCATCTTCCTGAAATGGCCACGCATACCACCAATATAGACAAATTGACCCGACAAACTGGCTAATCCGCGAACAAACGCATCGATATCATAAGCATGGGAAATACCACTGCGACTGACAACAAGGTCCCCAACAATGGGCAATTTATCACGGATGATATCAGCACTTACCTGCGCTCCTTGCCCTGCTCCACGCCCTCTCACGAGGACATGGGACTTACCAGAAAATCCTGCTGCACCTCTGGCAATGGACTCAGCATCCACCTCAACGACTGATGAAAGCCCGGATTCAAAGGCCTCATACCAGCTGTTGAACATCCTCGCTGTTGCAGAGCTAGGTGCCCGCCCAGCGTATTGTCCATAACCGACGGGCATCGGCCGAATCTGTTCTTCGGCGAACCCTAGGCGAATCATGGTCTTGCCTGCAATATCCCAGAATCTCTGTAGCAGTGTCGGGTCCCATGACTGCCATTTCGGAAACAGCCCATTCTCCCCAACACGGTCGTTCAGCGAATTGACATGACGATTCAAGAGCTCGGAAACCGCCTGTTCATCATAGTCCGGCAGCTCCATGAACGTGTAAGCTTCCTTGATGACGTCAGCTGTGACATTGGAGTAATCAACTAACATGAACCTATCAGGCGGTAGTTTTTTCAGCTCGTCGAACAGATACTCATTCACATAGGACCAGTACCAAGCCACCATCTCGAAGCGAGTAAACCTGGGCCAGGCTTCATACCAGGGATCATCCTCAGAAGGCCGTGGCAGACTGTAGTCAAATGTATCCATACCCACTTGGTTAGCCAGGATCTGTTTCGCTCGATCACTGAGTTCCGGCGTGTCTGTGCATTCCTGATAGATGATAGGAAACATCTGGTTATGCCAACTCACCATCGACGTAACAACATCACGCCCATCACGAATAGGAATGATAAACTTGCAATCAAGCATCTCATGCAAATAGGGCACGAAAGGAATCAACGATAAATGTTTTTCTACATAAATCTGGCCCTGATCAAGCACCTTGGCAAGGCGTGGCACGACCGACTCGGCAAGGGCAGAGTATGGAGACTTCAAACGGCCATCGAAGAGATCCCGGGACTCAATATTCAAGGTAGGCTCAGGCTCTAGCCCCACTACGACCTTGCTACTCAAGCCAAGGGCACGTAGCAGTGAAGTTGTACCTGAGCGGCCAGATCCAGTAATGAAAAAACAGGTCACCGTTTAGTCCTCCACCCAAATTTCACAGCCGGGATCAACCAAGGCGTTGATTCGGCGCCCTTCGACCGCGATGATCATTGCACCACGTTTCAAATAGCAAAGATCAAAGCTCCCGTCAGGATGAAGGCTAGTCAGCCCGACACCAAGCAGATAGGAACCCGATGAAACTCGGCACTCGAACTTGAATATCACTCGCATGGTCTGTCCCGTAGCACCAGTTATGACGATACCATTTTCAAATGTAGTATCACCAATCACTGCCACACCGGTGTCTTTCTGAAGTTTGAAGCCGACATTGAGCGAAGGAATATCACTGAACAGCTGAACAGTCATCGCCAAACGATACGTTTGTCCAAAACTCAGCGTTTCCACGCTTACATCATTTTCATTTAAAAATTCGATGTGAGTCACTTCGGCTGGACTGGTTTCATCCACCTCATTAGCTACAATCTCGACAACTTGAGCGACAGCAACCGCTGGAGCGCTTGCAGCGTCAGCAACCGATGGCCCACCTGCTGCGACTGCGTGCAGCGTTTCGCCCCCCGCTGCCAGCTCTGGTAGCACGGGCGCGGATACCGGTCTGGGCTGCGCCTTCTTCACTGGAGGGGGCAGCTTTGACTTTGAGCGCTCGGCCGCCATCAATCGCTCATACATTTCACCAACAACACGTGGTTCGCCATCGGCAATCAAGCGAGAATTATTCAATAGCAAACAACGACTACAGAGCTCATAGATATACTGCAAGCTATGGGTCACAAAAAGTACTGTCGTGCCACGCTCACAAATTTCCCGCATCTTGCGCATGCTTTTTTCTTGAAAGAGCATATCACCCACGGCCAATGCTTCGTCGACGATGAAAACATCGGGTTCGACGCTCAGCGCAGTGCTGAATGTCAAACGCGCCTGCATGCCACTGGAGAAGGTCTTGAAAGGCTGATCAATAAATGCTGCGAGCTCGCTGAATTCAATGATAGAATCTACCTTTGCCTCGATTTCCTCCTTAGTCATACCCAGGCAAAGCCCGCCCATGATGATGTTTTCACGCCCACTGTACTCTGGGTGGAATCCAGTACCCAGTTCGAGAATAGAGGCAATCCGGCCATTGACCCTTACCTCTCCGTGAGTACGCTCCAGGGTTCCCGCGAGCATCTTGAGCAGTGTGCTCTTGCCTGCTCCATTACGCCCTAGAATCCCCACTACCTCCCCCCTGGATATATTGAAGGTAATATCCTTCAACACCCAGAATTCCCGGTGCTTCGGCTTCCGACTGATCATTTCTTTAAGCATGTCAGACGGCCGTGAATAAATTCGGTGCATTTTGGAGAGGTTGGAAACCTCAATCATGAGATCATCATTTGAAGCAACCATCACATCTCCTTAAAGTACATTACCGAACATGGGCTTAAGTGCTCGGAAAGCCCGATAGCCTAGAATCAGACTAACCAGGGAAAAGGCGGGAAATACAACCCATGAGGTCGGATGGGTTATCTCGCCGAAAACAATAACATCCTGATAACACCAAACCATATGACTAAACGGATTGAGGGACAAGATAGGCTTGAACATCTCCGGAGCCCAATTCGGCATGTAAAAAACCGGCACCAGATAAAGCCCAGCGACAGTAAAGAGCTGAACAATATCCTTCGTATCCTTGACAAAAACACTTACAGCAGCCAGAAAATAACTAAACCCGAGCATGCCTAGTAATTGAAGAACAAAAAGCACAGGTAGCAGCAGAAGAAATGGCCCGACAGCCTGCTGAGTTACTATCAAATAAACCAGCATCAAGGCAGTGGCCACCAACTGATTTAGTAACGCTGTCACAATGCTCTTGAGTGGCAATACTTCAATCGGAAAAACCACCTGTTTGACAAGAGAAGCATTACTGGATATTGCATGACAAGCCTTGCCCATGGCTTCTTGAAATGCCATCCAGGGAATCAACCCAGCCAACAAATAAGCAGTATAGTTCACCCCTCCGCTGTCGACACCAGCGGTTTTCGCCCGCAGTACCACGGCAAAGACGAAGACATACAGAGCGATCAGGAACAGAGGATGAGCAAAAACCCAGAACGTTCCGAGAAACTGCCCGGAATAACGCTCGGTAATTTCCCGACGAGATACCTCAAGGGTCAGTTCTCGATACCGGGTTAGCAGCAGTCTCAACTGCAAGAAGGGGCTAATCAAATCTTGGAACGATAGAATTGACATACAAAATTCTAACCCATAGTAGTCATCCTGACCAACCAAGCCAGTTCGACGAAATCAAAGTAGTCCATTTTTTAAGAGGGCATCGACTGACGATCAATGCCCAATTACTATTTAATTATTTGGTAAAAATACTCGGCATTACTGGCATGCTGTCAATGTTTTTCTCAATCCAGGAAGCCGTGCGCTTGAGCCCCTCTTCCAGATCGATTTTTGCCTGGAACCCGAGTTTTTCCTGGGCTTTGATCACACTCGGAATTCGCAACTCGATGTCCGCAGACAATGCTTCCTTGAACACGATCTTCGACTTCGAACCAAGGACCCTGCAGATAGTTTCAGCCAAGCCAAAGATGGTGGTAACCGCACGGGCGTTACCAATGTTGAAAGACTCCCCTACAGCCTCAGGACGTTCTAACGCGAGCATGAGACCATCAACCATGTCATCCACGTAGCACCAAGCGCGAATCTGGGTTCCATCGCCGAAGATATAAATATCTTCGCCTTTCAATGCCTTGCGAATCATGATGCCAATCGCGCCCTCACCAGTCTGGCCCGGTCCATAGATATTGAATGGGCGGACGGTGACGGTAGGCATGCCTTTTTCGCGATGGTAGGCGTGAGTCAGGTGCTCACCAGCCAGCTTGCTGACGGCATAGGTCCAACGAGCCTCGCCAACAGCACCCGTGACGCTTTGATCCTGCTCATGTACCATGTAGGCACGGCTACCAAAAATTTCGGAGGTCGAAAACTCAAGAACTCGCTCAAGCGACGGCAGTGCGGATGCAGCCTCCAGAACATTCGCCGTTCCCAACATATTGACCGTCATGGTTCGCACAGGACTACGGACAGTATTGTCAATGCCCGCGATCGCGGCGGCATGCACGACAATATTCGAACCGACCATGGCTGCTTGCAACTCATTCTGATTGAGAATGTTGCCCTTGACCAAGGACACGTTCGGGTGGCCAAGGATACCGGTCTGACTTACGGTATCTCGATCCATATTATCGAACAGAATAATCTCGTTGTTCTCACACAGCTTCCCAGCTAACGTACTACCAATAAAACCCGCACCACCTGTAATGAAAATCTTTTTATTGGTCAACATTTTTATCACCTCTATTTCTAAAATAAAACTCGGCTTTCTGCCCAATACGTGAAATACGCCCTTCAGAATCAGCCCGATCCAAGCAGGCTCCTAGTCTATAGCTATTATCCCTAACTGCCCACCACTCCTTGCTCAGATCATCTTTAAACAGCGCCATATAACGCGCCGCTACCTGGGCCGGCTGCCAATTAGCGTGCACAAAATTAAAACATGTTTCCGCATAAGTGATGCGTGTCGTTTTCGACTCGACCATTAATTTCAACGCTTCCTTCAACGTCTCAGGCTCACCATAGGCCGTAGGCGGAATAGCCTCAGCGGGAAGCCACTTCGCCCAATGCTCGCCTGCGTAGCCGAAAATCAACAGCGGCACGTGCAGCCAGGCACACTCAGTGGCCAAGCTGGGCATCGGGTAGTCGGAGTACAATTGATCAATGACAATATCGGCACCCAACAACAACTCAATAAGACTATCATTCGCGACCCCTGTCACCTCCTGATAATCGATTGGCCACCCCTCGGCAACCAGCGCCTCAATGACAGATCTTATCCTGGCGGTCCCTTTGGCATGTGGTAAAGAGGGAGAATGGATGACTTTCAACACTGTAGCTGACGGTTTATCGCACAGCTCCCTGAAACGCAACCATCCCCGCTCGATATAGTGCTGCTCGGGCTTGGCAGCAACACCAATCTGCATCCATTGAATATATGGCTGTCGCAGCAAATTCGACTGCGGCTGGATATTGACAATGTAATTTGCATATCGCTCCACCAGCTCGACATTTCGCTGCAGGCTAAGCGTATCTTGCCAAGCCTGTTCTGCGGAGAACATCTCTGGACTGTAACGAGCACCATCAATAAAAGGCAATCGCGAATCACTACCGTGATACTGGAAAATTATCCGCTTGCCGAATAGCCTGAGCACCGGCAGGTCCAACAACCGACAAAAGCTGGCGCCCGCAGAAAAGATAAAGTACCGACAACGCACCAGATAGAAGACAAAAACATATACGTGCGCAGCCGATTGCAGGACTGAATAAAAGCCGCGCCGCCACCCTACCGAGCCAACGCGCTTGCGCTTCAAGCTGCGCAGCAACATGGCACCGTGAGCCTCGTCGCCGCCCTTGAAAGCAAATGCATTCTCCTCGATGTTCAGGTAATCGTACCGGACCCCTATGCTGGCAAACCCTTCACACAATCCCTTGTAGTGCCCGGAGACCTCCCTGAGCCCCATGAACACCCGCCCCGGCCGCCGTAGACTCATTCAGCCACACCTAGAACCTTGTAGAGATTACGTTCAGAGAAATCAACCACATATGATGTAGCCAAAGGCTGTAGCCCTTGCTCAACAACTTCTCGCACATCTTCCCCACCGCACGCAAGGAGTGCACGCTTGAGATTCTCAACCGTAAATAGCTTAGGCGAAGCGACATACCAAACATGAAGGTCGTCCTGGTACTGGGACAGCACATATGTATGGGACAGCAACGCCAACTCTTCAGGGCCTGCAACACCCGAAACTCTGAATTTAACTGGGAACTTCATGACGATGAGGGAGTAATCCCGATACATACTAATTGCCCGAGCAAGATCCCCCACCAAGGCGGCGGATGAATCGACGAGGACCAGGCCGCTGTCGAAGAGACGACGCCCCTCATAATCCTTGACATTCCAGTCAAATATCGAACGCCCAAATAGATTAGAGACACGCTGGAAGCAAGGAGCTTTAGCATCGACCAGCAAGCCATGCTGATCCACGCGGACAATGCCGCAAAAACCAAATTTCTTAATATCTTTCTCTAATCGCTGGGGGTCACCGGCCAACTCGAAGACCTGTGAAACATAACGCTCCTCTGTCGGCAGAACCTTCAAGGCAAGTTCGATAATCGCCTCAATATGCTCTCCCGGCACAGGGGCCACAGTGGAGTACCTTTCAATATCTTGGGTCACACAGGGCGCCACCTCTCCTGCATGATCACCGGCTCGACAGGCGACCAACACATTTAGACCGGGAGCGGCTTCCAGCTGGGCTTCCAACGTCTCGAGATTTTCTGCCACCCGCCCATCGAAAAGCATGTCATAGAAGTAGGAAACACGCTGACCAAACTCAATATCTATAACCGAAAAATCCTGAGCCAATGTTTCAACAAAACTACCATAGTCGAAATCTATATGAAACTCATGTTCTTCCGGCTCTATGATCGCCTGTTTACGCCCCGAGACATGAATAAGATGCTTGAGAACCAAGTGGGCGAAGCTGAACTGCGGATAGCGGACGGCAAAATTATCTTCGTTCGGCTCACGCGCAAAAATTAGGCCACCGGGCTTCAACACCCGACGCACTTCGACAAATACTTGATGAAGATCGGGGATATGGTGAAGCATGCCACTACACAGAACAACATCAAACATGTCGCTCGGATACGGAAGCACTTCTGCATCACCCACCCTAAAGTCAACGCCCTGGTAGCGCTCCTTTGCCATTTCAATGAAGGCGGGAGAGATGTCGACCCCATAGATCTTCGCGCGCTTAAATTGGCGAAGATATGGAATCATCGAACCTGGACCACAACCAAGATCAAGAATCTTCAGCTGCGCATTAACGTCCAGATGACGCTTCATCCAATCGACAAGGCGCTGATCCATTTGCTGATAAGCGATCGCCGCGTGATACTTGGCATCGTAGATACCTGAGTAATTCTTTTCGTAGACGATCTCGTTTTTCTTTTGATTCAAGGAGTAATAGACGCGACATGCATCATCGCTGAGCAACTTGCTTTCTGCATCGAAAAATTTCTCCGCGATGACCTTCTTTGAATGGTGACTGTCGATCCACTGCCGCTGCGAGCGCACAACCTCCTGCCGATGCCCGGCAACACACGCCAATTGACGAAGATGACGACTGATGTCTTCGGCATTATTAATTGCCAGCAAAGGCGGCATCTCGGAGTAACACCATCGGTGCATGGCTGGGTCAAACTTGGTCAACACCGGAATTCCGGCAGACATTGCTTTTGGCGTTGTCAACCCAAATGTTCTCGCCTCACCAACCTGATCAATCAATGCATCTGCTGCACTGTAAAAATCACGCAACTGCGACTCCGATTGCATGCCTATCCACGCGAATATAGAGTCCGCGCCGAGCGATGCAATCAATTTTTTGGATTGTTCGACACCTTCCCCCCACTCAATAAATATGCATTTAACTTTGTCATCAACAGAGCGCGCAAACTGAGTGACGCCGCGAATGATTTCATCGGTGCCTTTTACCGCCCAATCATGGCGAGCGGGGGCAAGAATAACAAAGTCCGCATCCTGCGCATCCCTCAACGCATGCTTACGTTGCTCGGCATTGCTAGCAGGCACCCAAAGCGCCTCATCAATCGGATGCGGTACAAAGGTATAGCGATCAAGCCCCAGCGCCTTGCAGTCGTCGATGACATCTGGGTTGGTCACAATAATGTGCGGCGCCGCCTTCAAGCTACAGCTGAGCATCCGGGAGAATGAATCTGTACGAGACGCCAGCCCTCGGAGCCCACCCAGGTCGACAGGGATGTATTTACGCTCTGCGTAAAGCAGTGGAGGAATCGCGCCATACGCGTATCCGTAAATCACGTCGTAATTTTGAAAGTAATCCGACTGAAAAGCGTCAACGTATCCCTTGTAAGCATTGACTTCATCGATACTGACTTCCGTCAGCCTTGTAGAGTAGCGCTGCAATGCCTCAAGCCAATCCTGCGAGAGAACAGCCTGCTCGGGCTTTAACTTCTGCAGATAATCAAGCGTTTTGACTTTATGGTACCAAGCCGGATAAGAATGAAAATCAATGTTACTCGAGGGATCACTCAACCAGTGCTCAAGATCATAACACAAGACATCTGATTCGCAATTGAATTGACGAAGTATATCCGAGTAGTTATACGCCATATTGGCAATGTTAGCCAAATGTAGTCTTTTCATTCTTAGCCTCAAAATTCTTGATTGCTTGCGCGGCAGCAAAATCCAACTGTCGCCTAACGACCTGCTTCGAATGATTACGCATGAACCACTCTCTGGATGCATGCCGAAGCGCCTCAGTAGCCCTCCCTGAGGTCAGGAACAAAATTTGCTCACAAACAGATTCAGCCGAATCTGCAGGAAATAGCGGTGGGGGCTCTGAGAAACACCACTCATGAACCTCTGGAGAATATGACGTAATTACCATCCCACCACAGGAAAGTGCCTTGGGCGTAATAAGACCAAACACACCCAATTCGAACTGATCCAAAACGAAGTCCAAGCTACCGAACATAGAAATCAGTGTCGTCTCACTGACTGGCGGTATCCATTTTATATATCTATCTACACCAAGCTTTTGTGCGTACCGTCTACTATTCTCGACATCCTGCCCCCAGGCAGGTATAACCAACGACACCTTCCGCCCATGAACTTCCCGCAACTCCTTTAGAGCCTCGAGATATTTTTGATTACCTTTAATTTCCCAATTCTGCCGGGCTGGCGCTATGCCAACCCACTCCGTATCGGGGATAGCGTCGCACCACGTGTTGCGCACCGCACTATCCTTTGCCGGTTTATAACGATCCTCATCCACCGGATGCGGGCAAAACGAAAAACTTTTAACACCAAGTTTCTCAGCCTGCACCCTGACATCGGGGTTGGTGATAACAACATGATCAACCGTCTTATAAGCCGCGCTCAACAGACGACCGTTTGACGATTTTTCGAAAGGTAGTTCGCGCATGGTCCCAATTTCCACCGCAACGACAGGACGGTCATGTGCAAACATGGTATAGATGGGACTTATCACATACGCAAAAATCACATCCTCATCAGCGACCAAGCCCTTTATCCAGTTTATATTTGGAACAAATTTGGCCACATCATCAGCATGAACACCATCAACAACCGACGCTAAACACGCCTTTTCAGAAACGGACGATAAAGAAAACTCTTGCCGATGAAATAGCCGATAATAATAGGGGCGCAACAGCTCTTTCAATACCCTAGGCGCGAATCTGGACAGCAGCTTGATCCGGCGATCCTGATAGTGCCGAATGTCTACTCGGAAATACCAGTCCGGTCTTGTCAGCGCTACCGGAGTAAGCGATTCGAAAAAATTATTCTCATTAGGAAAATTTCTGAAATCAAGGTCTTGGTCATCCCATTCGGGCTGACTCATTAAATGGTCGATATCATGGCATATCAACCTTACATCTTGGCCGGCGGCCTTCAGTATCTTGCAATATCCATAGGCGACATTGGCAAGGTTACATACATGAAGTGTTTTCAATTATCCCCCAACTCGTACAAAAAGCCTGAACATCCCTGCCTGTTTTTATACACGGCTTGGAACGCCGCTCTCAACCACTCATCACCCTTCTCGCAAGGCCAGCATGATCAATAGCCTGGGGGCAGGACATCAGCAGGAGCAAGACCTCCTCGGCAAGTTTGTCATCGCCGCGCAATGCCATATTGCCATCCTGTAACGTCCGTTTTTTGCCAAGCAAACCGGGATAGTAATGCACAGCCGTTAGAATACCAACCGCACAGGGCGTTTTCTCATCGCTGAGGCGACCGGAAACAGCGTCACTCGATCGGAGCCGTAGCCCCCCCCCACCCCCGGAGCCTTGGTAATCAGCCTGCCGCACGCCGACGCAGCCCAGATACTGACAGGACGCAGCGCCTGCTCGATTCGAGCCAGCACGGTGAAGGCTCTATTCATTCAGCCCCCTGCGTGTAGAAGGCCTCTTCGAACGCGGGCGCAGCGTGAACAGTCGCACCTGTGGGACGCCGTGGCAACTGGAAAAACTCTGGATGATCGAGTAGCTTGGCAGCTGGAGGAGCCGCTCCGCGATGGTTATCTACGACCAGTTAGGCACTCCACGTTCACTGACCTGCATTTTCACACAAGCAACCACAAGAACAACGCCCAAACATTGAAGGAATTTTCCGATAGCACTCTCGTTTGCTCACTACTGTCACCGGCCAATGGCACAATCCTTCAGACGAACACGCTTCAGGACACCTCTCAGCGGCATCCTGGGGAACCACTGCGACCCCATTGAATAGCGAGACCTGTTGGGAGCTGGCGCATTTCCCCAAACCCGCGCGGCCCGGCATAAGCGGGTAGAAGATCGAGGAGAAAAATTCATCGAAGGTTGGCACGAAACACTAAACGGCACGAAACAAGCGAAGAACGGCCTGATTACTGCCGATTTTCAGGATGTCAATGAGCATAGCGGTCGGTTCGGCGCAACGGACTGCTTTCAACGCTGCATGATCGTCGGGCAGAATCTTTTCCTACGAACGCCTAGACTAGCCAACCAAAGATAAAACTGCGAAATCCTATTCTGAGAGGGCCAAATTGCGGTACCGCACGGATTTCTGGCTGGTGCACAGACGATCTTTAACACGCGAAGCCATTGGCATGTCGCGCTGATAACCACTATCAGGAACAGAAGAACTAATGACTCAATGGTGGCTGGCACCTATAGTGGTGCTGATTTCTCTTCTTATGACCGCAGCCCTACGGCGCTATGCGTTGGCCAAAAACGTCATCGACGTCCCTAACGCAAGAAGCTCGCATGTTACTCCCACACCGCGCGGTGGCGGAGTGGCAATCGTCAGTTCATTCTTGCTGGCCCTGGGAACACTTGGGGCTTCCGACCTGCTGGAAGCGGATACATTGCTTGCCCTTGCAGGCGCTGGAGGATTAGTCGCCATCATTGGCTTCATAGATGACCATAGGCACGTCGATGTCCGCTGGAGGCTTATGGGGCACTTCGCTGCTGCCGCATGGAGCCTTTTCTGGATGGGCGGTTTGCCTCCACTGGAAATTCTGGGTGTCACGATTAATCTGGGATGGACTGGCGCAGTACTCTTTACCCTCTATCTCGTGTGGCTGCTCAATCTTTACAATTTCATGGATGGCATAGACGGCATCGCCAGTATTGAAGCCATATGCACAAGCCTCGGCGCCTGTATTCTGTACTGGTTGCACGGCACTGAGCACATGATGCTACTACCCGCAATTCTGAGCATGGCAGTCATGGGGTTCCTCTATTGGAATTTTCCCCCCGCGAAAATCTTCATGGGCGACGCAGGGAGTGGATTCCTCGGAATAACACTGGGAATCTTGTCACTTCAGGCAGCCTGGATCTCTCCCCAGTTGTTCTGGTGCTGGCTGATCCTGCTGGGCGTATTCGTGGTTGACGCGACCTTTACCTTGATGCGTCGCCTGGTCCGCGGTGAAAGAATCTACGAAGGGCATCGCTGCCATGCCTATCAATTCGCATCGCGACGAATGGGTGGACACTTACCCGTAGCCATCGCAGTGATGCTAATCAATCTTTGCTGGCTTTTACCGGTTGCAGTTAGCGTTGTATTGCTTCAGCTCGACGGATTCGTCGCACTACTGATTGCCTACACGCCCCTAGTGGCGTTGGCGGTAGCCTGCAATGCAGGAGGCGTCGAGTAGTCTCAGGGACTGAGAGCAAGGCACACGTCGACAGCCTCCGCCGGGAACAAGTGTAAAGGCCCGCTACTTTGGCGGGCCTTTACACTTTGAAGCCTTCTCCTCAGGGATCCAGGCGGCGCTGCAGGTGAATCCAATCGACAATCTCTCCATCAGGGCAATAACCACTTACCGTCTCACGCAGAAGCTGCCTTACGCGCCCATAGTCATCTGCCGAAACCGCAGCGACTAACTGATCAAGGCGCTCCTTAAGAACACTCCAGGCCAGATAGTCCTCACGGGCACTCATTATCATGGGGTGCTGTGTGGCTTCTACGTTGTCACCTATTAGCAGCTCTTCATACAACTTTTCACCCGGCCGCAACCCGGTAAATTCAACCGAGATATCCCCCGCAGGATTTCGATCAGAACGAACACTAAGCCCGGAAAGGTGGACCATCTTTTCCGCCAGCTCGACAATTCTGACCGGTTCCCCCATATCCAACACGAATACATCCCCTCCCGCCCCCATCGACCCAGCCTGAATCACCAATTGCGCGGCTTCAGGGATAGTCATGAAATAACGAGTGATCTTGGGATGTGTAACGGTCAGCGGACCGCCAGACTTAATCTGCTGACGGAACAGTGGAATCACAGATCCGGAGGAACCAAGGACATTGCCGAAACGTACCATGGTGAAGCGCGTGGTGTTGATATGGGGAATGCTCTGCCTATCTCCCCAAAGGGTTGCAGAACTCTCACGACTCAACCCTTGTAAAACCATCTCAGCCAGACGCTTGCTACTACCCATGACATTCGTTGGGCGAACAGCTTTGTCGGTAGAGATGAGAACAAAGTTGGAAACCCCCGCCTGCAATGCAGACTGGGCTGCGTTCAAAGTTCCAATCACATTATTCAACACACCCTCGGCGATATTGTGCTCGACCATCGGCACATGCTTGTAGGCTGCTGCATGATAGACCGTATCAACACGCCAGCTTCGCATCACGTGCAGCAGCTTGTCTGGGTCCCGAACCGTCCCGAGAATAGGCCGGATCTGAACGCGCAATGACTCACGCTGACACCGCTGCTCCAACTCGGCCAGTATGCTGTAAAGGTTGAATTCACTGTGCTCGAAGAGCAAGAGCGTCGTAGGTTCAAGTACCAGAATCTGGCGACAGAGTTCTGATCCGATCGAGCCACCGGCTCCCGTTACCAATACAACCTTCTCTGAAATGCAACGCTCGAGTAACCCACCCTGCGGAGGCACCGCATCACGCCCCAACAGATCGGCAATATCCACCTCTTGGATGTCGTCGACCTTGACCCTTCCGCTGGCAAGATCCATCAAGCCCGGCACGCTACGCACATGAAGGGGAAAGCCTTCCAGATAGGTCAGAATCTCTCGACGCCTCACACGGCTTGCTGAAGGAATAGCCAAGAGCACTTCCTGAGCACCTGTATCACTGATAAGCCGCTGTATATTGCGCGACTTGTAGACATGAAGGCCGGAAATGACCCGTTCTGCAATATCTGGATCATCATCGATAAATGCTACAGGGCGCATGGTACGCCCCATGCGCAATGCGGCAACGAGCTGGTTCCCCGCAGACCCAGCCCCATAGATAACCACACGTGGCAAACCATCGTCTTGAGTAGCAAAAGGCATGTGACGCGCGGCGGTAGACCAGTCACCGAGAAAATACTGGCGCATCATGAGACGCAGCCCACCGAGCATGACCAGACTCAGCCACCAGTAATTGAAAATGATCGAACGCGGCACCAGCGTGGTATGGTTGCTATACCAGTAAACCACCAAAGCGAGGGCAAGTGACGACAGCCCCACGGCCTTGAAAATAACAATCAGAGCATCATTACCGAAGTAACGCATCACAGCACGATACATGCCAAAACGCATAAAGGTCGGAATGGCGATCAAGGGTGCTGCAACGAACAACCAGGGATGATTTACCACTGGGTTGCCCGCATCATCAAAACCCAGACGCACGATGAACGACATCCATAGCGCACACCATACCAGCAACAGGTCTACCATTACCTGCAACGCGCGCTTATTTCGACGTGATAAGCCCAATAAGCCTGCTCTCAACTTTTCCATCATCAGCATCCGTCTCGCTAGCGCTTCCCGCAGATGTTTTCTGTGCTGGCTGTCATTGACCAGCATCCCATGGCCTGATTGACATGGGGCCCTGCAATGCCAGGACCGCATCCAGACCCGGTCTGATACCCGGATCACCTATAGACTGGCTTGCAGCATGACATCCTGCAGAACAGCGCACGTCTTGCTTATTTCTGCCTCCGTTAGCGTCGGGTGCACCAAGAACATCAAACTGTTCTCACCCAATTCCCTGGCAATTGGCAGACCAGGTTCTGGTCGCCAGTTTGTCCCATCAAAGGCCCTTTCCAGATAGACCTCCGAACATGAGCCTGAATACACCGGCACGCCTCGGGCAACGATCTCATCAAGAATACGGTCCCTGCTCCAACCTTCCTTCAAAGCCCCTGGCTCGACAAATAGGTAACATTTGTAAGCTGCATGGGTCACATCATCCGGCACAGTCGGCACACGTAATGCAGGCAAACTCGCAGCAGTAGCCCAGATTCGACGGGCATTTGCCAGCCGACAGGCATGCCAGTCCGTCATGCGGCGCAACTGGATGCTGCCGATTACGGCCTGTACTTCGATCATCCGCCAATTGCTACCGAAGCTTTCATGCAACCAACGATAACCCGGTGCATGCTGGCGCTCGTACACGGCTTCCCAACTCTTGCCATGATCTTTGAAGGACCACATCCGCGACCACAGTTCCCGGTCATTGGTAGTCACCATGCCACCTTCTCCACCGGTGGTCATGATCTTGTCCTGACAGAAGGACCAGGCGCCGACGTGCCCAATGGATCCGACCGAACGCCCCTTGTATCGAGCACCATGGGCTTGCGCGCAATCTTCGACTACCTTGAGCTCATGCTTGTCCGCAAGCGCCATGATAGGATCCATATCACAAGGCCAACCAGCCAGATGCACACAAATCACAGCTTTGGTCCGCTGGGTAAGCACTGCCTCGATGGTAGCCGCAGTGATATTTTGCGAGTCGCGATCCACCTCTGCAAAGACCGGCGTGGCGCCAGCATTGACGATTGAGGAGACAGAAGCGAGGAACGTCCTGGGGGTCACAATCACTTCATCACCAGCCCCCACCTGCAACGCCTTCAATGCTAAATCCAGCGCCACCGTGCCATTAGCCAGCGCCACAGCGTGCGAGGTGCCAACCCATGCAGCAAATTCCTTTTCGAACTCACGACACGCTTGCCCTGTCCAATAATTGACTTTGTTGGACAGGATGACATCACGTACCGCATCCGCCTCTTCCTCGCTAAAGGAAGGCCATGGGGAAAAGGGAGTATTCAGCACAATAGAGGCTCTTCAATATCAAGTAAAAAGTAACAGGGCTTCGGACAAATACCATCGCCAGGGCCACATCCGGTCTTTGCACACGCCAGCAGCACTTGACTGTGACGAGGTTTACCAACATAGCCCTCGAGGCATTTGGGTGTCACCTGAGCAGCTTTGGCCACCACCTGCAATACCCTTCGCCGGCATCGCACTTCAAAAAGAGGATGGCTCACCTTGGCCGAGAATCGATACAGACTCACTGACCCGCTTTTCTGCGTATCAGAGGTCGGGCGGGGACTCCGACCACAGTCAAAGCCTCTGCAACGTCTGCCGTGACAGCCGCACCCGCACCCACCACTACAGACTCACCCAGCGTGACAAGTTGGCGAACACTAGCACCGATACCGACCCAGCTCAAATCACCGACCTTGACGCCGCCCGCCAGATGCGCGCCCGGACTGATATGTACTCCAGCTCCCAATACACAGTCGTGATCGACACCGCACCCGGTGTTCAGAATACTGCCCATCCCGACTCGAGCCCCTGCATTCACCACAGCGCCAGCGAAAACCACGGTGCCACGCTCAACCCAGGCATATCGGCTGACTATTGCCGCGGGGTGCACAAGGGTACAAAGACGAGCCCCTGCCGCTTCCAGTTCCAGCAGCTTTTGGTGGCGAATCCGATTATTACCGATGGCCACCAGTACCCCTGCGTATTCCTGCAAACGCCCACACAGTGACGCAGTGTCCCCCGCGAGGGTCCAACATCCATTGCTGCGAAACTCAGGCCAGGCGTCATCATAAAAGTCTATGCTCTGCCATCCACAGCACTCGGCGGTGTCTGCCACCACCTTGCCGTGGCCGCTCGCGCCAAGAATGGCTAGATTGCTCACGAGCGCTTACCGGTAAACTTTGACATAGTGGCTTCTCCCTCGGCACTGATGCCTTCGCGGACCACCACCTTCTTCACGGTAAGGGCGATGATCTTGATATCGAGCCAGATCGAGCGGTTGTCCACATACCAGACATCCAGATCGAACTTTTCCTCCCAACTGAGCGCATTGCGCCCATTGACCTGTGCCCAGCCGCTGATGCCAGGTCGTACATCATGACGCCGGTACTGCTCGGGACTGTAAAGCGGTAAATACTCCATCAGCAAAGGCCGCGGCCCAACCAGGCTCATATCACCCTTGAGGACATTCAAAAGCTCCGGCAGTTCATCGAGGCTGCTGGAACGCAAAAAAACCCCTAAAGGTGTCATGCGCTGCGAGTCCGGAAGCAGGTTGCCATCTGCATCGAATGCATTACGCATAGTCCGAAACTTTACCATTCTGAAAGGCTTGCCGTGCAACCCGGGACGAACTTGGGAAAAAGCGACCGGAGAGCCGAGTTGCCTGCGAATCGCAATCGCCACAAGCAACATGACGGGCGCGAGCAGAACCAAACCAATCGAGGCCAGCACGATGTCGATAAGGCGCTTCACCTTACATCACCTTGAAACAGAATTGACAGGTAATCCTTGGCCAAAGTCGAATAGTTTCGATTCTGTAACAACCAGTCTCGACCCCGCGCACCTATCTGCGCTCGCTGTTCTGCACTTTTCGACTTCATCTCATGGATGGCGCGAACGACGGCATCTACGTCGTTCGCAGGCACAAATACACCACAACCCGACTCGTTAATCATGGACGGGTAACCATTATAGGACGCCACAACCGGCTTGGCCGCCAACATGTAGTCGATGACCTTGTTCAAAGACTGCCCATAATTCCAGACCTTGGAGTCATGCACGGAAAAATAGAGCAGATCCCCCTTGGCAAGTACCGCTTGCACCATATTGCGCGGCACTTTTGGAGCAAAGACAAGATTAGGGAGGTGGCCATAGCGTTGTTGAAAACTTTCCTTCAACGCTCCATCACCCACAACCACAAACTCGACATCTGTTTGATCTCGCATGGTTTGTGCTGCGGCAAAAAATACATCGAGCGCGTTGGTAATACCAACCGTACCAGCATGCACAACTTTAAACTTATTACTGGAAAGATAACGTTCCGCATAAGCATCCGGAACCTGTGCCACATCGCTCAGATGTTCTTGGCTGACCCCCATGGGAATGCAAAATACGGGACGTTCATAGCCCAATTCGTTGCGAACATGCTCTCCAAGGTTTGGCATCGTACCCACGATCGCATCCGCTTTTTTATAGGCAATCCGCTCGAGCCAAGCCAACCCTCTGACGAACAGGTTACGCTTGCTGTACCCGCCCTCTTCCACAATTGTAAGCGGCCAGATATCACGAATTTCCAGTACCAAGCGACACTTGTACCTCCATCGCATCCACAACCCATTAATGATTGTCAACAACGACAGACTGGATACAATCACCACATCCGGACGAGGTAATGCACGCTTATCGAGCCAGAACAGGTTCCACTCGAAGTGAAACCAACTAAGGATCCTTCGCAAAGACTTGGCGACGGAATACTTCATTGTTTTCAACCAAACGACCTTTATCCCGTCAATATCCTCGGTCGTCACCTGTTCATGAAGCACGGGCAGATCTACTACATTGTTCGAGTCCGAGCTAATCACGACGAGCTGGCACCCGGCGCGCGCCATCTCCTCAACAATAAACCAGCCTCGCCCTCCGGGGCTGGTAGCGGTTTTTGGCGAAAAGTATTTGGTCACATACCAAATCGTTTTTTTCATCGACTCAAGTATCCATCAATCTTTATAGAGACGTGGAATGGAATTGACCACCTTGATCACCTCGGTAAAGTCCATGCCGAGCGCATCCAGATACCAACGAATGTTCTGGTAGCGAGGACGATTTTCTTCACGCACCAGCTCAAGCGCCCGCTCACGGGTCATTTCCCCCTCGCGCACCTGATTACTGCGGAAAGTATCATGCTCGGAAAAACCAGCAACAAGATAATAAATGTAGTTATATAGCCCCGCAGTACCATCACCGATCCGCCAGGTGGTCGTAGTGTCGGCCGCCAACTCCCAACCGTAGTCATCAATCAACGTACGATCAATAGTCTGCTCATCCCAGCGCCAATAGTCAAAAATATGATAGTAATCTTTTTTCTCGGTAAAACTACGATAGTACTCACCAGACAGAGTATCCCACAGCGAACCGTTAAAATATCCGGGACTTCTAAGCATCGCTTTGAACCGCAGGCTCTGATACTCAAGCTGCTTACGCCAACCATGCATATAGACCCGCTTTTCTTCGAACGCCGGCGGCACGCCTAGGAAGCCAGCCTTGAAGTGAGTCACCTCCAGAGGGTTGACTCCCCATAGATTCAGGTCAACGCCTGTCTGTTTCTTGACTGTTTCGATATGGCGAAAGAAGTGCTTGTCGCCTGCGGTAAGAATACTGATCATACCCAAGTGTGGCGCTTTGAGCCACGCCTTGAGATTTACCGCAATATTCCTGCGTTTTTTCGCGATGTCATCTGCAACAATGATGTTTTCGACACCCAGCTCGGCGCTCATTCGGCTTATGTTACGCCGCCCCAGATCAGTGACCATACCCCAATCATAGGTGTAGGTCACCGGATTCATTTTGAGTTCCTTGACAACTAGGTGCAGCCCGTAGCAACTATCACGCCCACCGGAGAATGGGACAATACAGTCCGTCACTCCAGCGCGACGATAGGATTCCACTAAATTGAATAGCTCTTCCTTGGGCTTTGGTATATTCCGCGGACTATAGCTCCGACAGTAATTGCACACTCCATCGACGTCAAAATCAATGAATGGCATCGTTTCAGGAAGAATGCAGCGGGTACAACGGCGCAGATTGGGTTGCGGATAGAGAAGCAACTTTTCTTCAGCGCTAATGAAGCGAAACGGCGGAATTAGGTTCTCTACACGCTGTTTCCTGTCAGCTACGTGGATATCCAACGCCATTGGCAGGTCGAGAACAACCCCTCCCTCACGGATTTGTTGGATATCCGTGCTGCCGATCTGAGTCAGAGGAAACCGCTCCGAGGAGAAGCAGCACCCGCCGTCCACGGAACCGACATACAGGCTGCCATTGTTGGAGAAAAGCAATGCCTTGCCCAGGCGTGGAACAGCGATCGCACAGGCGATGACTCCCTCGCAAAGTGCCAACACCTTGTGCGCCAAGCCATCCAGCGTGTCACCAGCTTCCTCGAGGTGCTGCTCGGCAATCGCCGCGATTACTTCGCTGTCGATCTCCTGCATGCGTGCGGGCTTGATGTGATTCCATACGTCAGCGTCATTTACAATGATGCCATTGTGAATAACGCAAATACCATTCCGCACGACAGGCTGATTGTCAGCAAGGCCATTGGTAATAAGGCGACTGTGCCCAAGAACGAAGGTCGAATCGAAAGGCTTGATTTCCGAAATCAACTTTTTGACGTCGTAATCAGCCCTGCTCACTTGATAACCGCTCTCATCAGCGTAGATCAGACCGCTGGAGTCCCGCCCCCGCTGCCTTGCATGCAAAGCGAGCGTCATGACGCTCTCTTGGCTGACCTTCTTACCGCTGATGAAGCCAAAAATCCCACACATAAACAGCCCGTAGTAATTGGTTTTTCCGCACGCTGGCAGGTTAAAGTCTGAGGTGAGTACGCTACCAACCGGAGCCACGCCAATCATTCGCGATGCAAGGCTACCTAGGCATGGCTGGTTTCTCGCATGCCCACCAGATTTTTTGCGATTTCGACTCGAAAGCTATCGCTGCTACCGACCACCATTCTTTCGCCTGCACACTCCCCGACTCGGCAGGACCAGGCACGCAAACAGACGCATTGAGGTTCTCTCCCTTGTGTCGCAGGTGGAGTACCGGATGTCATTACCGCGCAGTTTACAGCATTCGCCAACCCCATAGCCCGAAAGCACGGTATCGATGCAGCAAAATTAGCTATGCGTGCGAGAAACCGGCACAAGAGAGGCTCGAAACGGCCTGCTTTTCTGACGGTAGTGCGCCTCACCCAGCCTCCAGAGCAAAACCGGGCCAAGCAACCGGCATAACGAGAGCGACGCACACAGCACAAGAGCTACATTGCTCCCGCACAAGACAATCAATTGACCCTCAGTGGGCGGTCAAAATGGGTGCCGACGTTGAACTGACCTCGGGCGGAGTGATCAACGTGGTACGGCAGGTTTCCGAGCGACGAGCGGACCTGCTGTTCTTGCAACGCGTTACTGCGATTGCACGCACCAGAGCTGCTGCCCCCGATACCAGCACTACCGCTGCACAGAAACGACACCCCTAGCAGCCCTGTACTGAAAGTAGGAATGTAAAATGTATAAACCAGAGAAAGCACACACATGTGCAATAATCGCAGCGTGGTATCCAAAACCCTCTCGCTTGCAGATATAGAAAATCAGCCCAGTCGCACAGAGTCGAGAGAACTGCCAGAATGAGTCCAAATGCAACCATCCCGGTAACAAAACAGTGCCACTCAATGGCGATGAAAGTGTTTGAAAAAAAACCAGGACCGACAGCAGGGAGGCAATCTCTCCCGCTGGCCGCCAAGCATCTCCAAAAATCAGAACAAAAAGTGATGGCCCACATAGCAGCACAGGCAACATGGGCAGGAAAGCAAAAATCAGCAGCCGCTTGAGCGAACCAAGGAAAATATCCCGACATTCGCCCGTATCGGCATATTGGCCCGCTGCCCGCTGGCGATAAACATCACCGATTGCATTGGCAACCAGGCTTAATGGTGCAGCCATTACGCGTTGCGCCAGCGAATAAAAACCTGCAACACCTGCACCATAGAATACAGTCAAAAGCAATAGCGGCATCTCGGTTGCACCCACGCTCATGACCTGCCCAGGTACCATAAACTTGGGATAGCCGATGTACTTGCGCGCCACACACCTCATACGTTTGAGGCTGACCCGCCGAAACAGCCTGCGATCATTTTCTTGCAATGACAGAGCCAAAGACAATGTCGATAACACCTGCCCCAGCAACTGCCCCCCGATCAACCCCAGCGACCCGATCTTGGAGGCACCAGCAGCTAACTGCACAGCGATGCCAGCGCCGCTCTGCACAACCCGACTAACCGCCATGCCCTTGTAGCGCCCACGACGGTTGGCCCAGAAATTCAGAGCAAAATAACAACCCAGTATCAAAGTAGCCAGAGGAACAAGATAAAACCAAGGCGCCATTTCCGGGTGCCCTAGCGACGTAACGATAGCGCGGTTGCAGACGAGGACGATGATGAGTAAAAAAAAGCTGATCACGATAGTAGATATGAAGGTAACCGCTACCAGATTAGCGGCCTCGACGTCACGTCTGGGGACCACGATAGCAAGTTCGTATTTCCCCGTAACAAGCACCGCCAAGATTGCACAAATCGAACCATACAAGGCAAACACACCAAAATCCTGCGGCGTGTAAAGCCTGGTCAAGACCGGCGATAGAATTAGGGGTAATAATTGAGCCAGGCCAGTTCCTGTCATCAACGTCATCACGCTTTTGGCAAAGTTACTTTGAGGCAAAAACCGCCTGGCCATACGACGAAAACCCCGCATTATCATCCGGCCAGGGCTGCCACTATTTCTTCCTGATCTTCTATACCCAGATAAGGATGCATAGGCAGACTCATCACGCGCTGCGCGATCGCGTCACCAACAGGTAGGTGAACGCCTGCATCAGCGACTGCGGGCTGCTTGTTCAATGGAATGGGATAATGCACGGCCGTTGGCACCCCACGCACTTTCAATTTTTCCTGAACTGAATCCCGAGACGCTACCTGGACGGTAAATTGTGCCCACGCGCTCACGTTGCAGGTCTCGACATACGGCGTAGCGATCCCCGCACTTTCGAGCAAAACCTCATAGCGCTTAGCCACTACCTGGCGCTGCTCAAGTTCTTGCGCGAACACATCCAATTTAGGCAACAGAATTGCTGCCTGGAGAGTATCCAGGCGACTGTTCACCCCCACCCGGACATGGTGATAACGACGATCCTGGCCATGCCTAGAGATCTGTCGCAGCACAATCGCCAGGTCATCGTCATTGGTGAAGATGGCCCCACCGTCGCCATAGCAACCTAATGGCTTGCTTGGGAAGAAACTGGTACAGGCGATGGTGCTCAGATTGCAGGAACGGATCCCTTTGTAGCTCGCACCAAAACTCTGCGCCGCATCCTCAATGACCGGGATCCCATGTTTTGCAGCAACAGCATTGATCGCATCAAAGTCCGCGCACTGCCCATAGAGCGATACCGGAATAATAGCCTTGGTACGAGGAGTGATTGCAGCCTCGAGCAGCTTCGGGTCCAAATTATAAGTACGAGGATCAACATCCACATACACAGGCTTGGCCCCCAACAATGCAACCGTTTCCGCTGTTGCAATATAGGTGAAACCTGGCGTAATCACCTCATCACCTGGCCCGATTCCCAAAGCCATCTGCGCAATCTGCAGTGCGTCGGTACCGTTGGCGACACTGATACAGTGTTTCGCACCAACAAAAACAGCAAGCCTTTCTTCCAGCTCCGCCACTTCCGGACCAAGAATGTACTGACCATGCTCAAGCACGCGCGCGATACCCGCCTTGATCTTTTCGCCTATCAGTGACTGCTGGGCCTTCAGATCGATGAATTCAATCACTCCGCGCTCTCCTTGCTCAAATTCCGACCACTAAGGACATAAAGCGCGCCAGTGTGCGTACAATGTGCGCTCGCGCGTCCCTCCAGAGGCAATTCCAACTGCTCACCAAACTCACTCATCCAGCCTATCTGCCGCGCAGGCACTCCAACCATCAAAGCGTACGCTGGAACGTCCTTATTGATTACCGCTCCCGCTCCGACAAAAGCAAACTCGCCTATGGTGACACCACACACAACCGTGCAATTGGCTCCCAACGTCGCACCTCGCTTCACTTGCGTGTCACGGTACTGATCCTTACGCTCGACAAGCGAGCGGGGATTGTAGACATTGGTGAAGACCATACTGGGACCGCAAAACACCCCGTCCTCCAAAGTAACGTTGTCGTAAACTGACACGTTGTTCTGGATTTTACAGTTGTTCCCGATCACCACCTTATTGCCGACAAACACGTTCTGTCCGAGAGAGACGCCGGTACCGATACGCGCTCCTCCACAGACATGGACAAAGTGCCACACGCGCGATCCTTCACCGATCTGCGCCCCCTCATCGACAATCGCGCTTTCATGCTGAAAGTATTTCATGGATTAGCCCAGCAGCCCTGCAAGCATCGGATGTCCTTCGTTGTCGCGCACGACAACGGGCGCCATGGTGCGGATAGTCTCAACAGTTTCCACACAATGGCGCGCGTCTTCGATTCCGTACCCCTTGCCATCGAGAATGGCCTGGTAACTGATGGTATGCAAATCGGTAAAACCTTCGGAGAACTCGATCTCTGCCCCATCGCAAGTGATCGAGCGGTAGGTCGACTTCTTACCCTTGACCGATTCCGGCAGGTCATTGGCATCGATGGAGAGGAACCAGCGTACCCGGGCATTTTCATATTCCAGGTAACCAGCCGCCTTGGACTCGTTGGCGAAGTGAACAACGTTACGCTGCAACTTGCCAAAGATGAAGTGCAGCATGTCGTAGAAATGCACACCGATATTGGTGGCTACACCGAAGGATTTGCGTGGATCGCCCTTCCAGCTCTCCATATACCACTTGCCGCGGCTGGTGATATAGGTGAGCTCGACGTCATGCTTGTGTGGTTGGGCGCTACCCTGTACCTGCTGCTTGAGATCGATGATCGCCTTGTGATGGCGAAGCTGCAGGATGTTCCACAGGCGTTTGCCGGTTTCGCGCTCGGTCAGCGCCAAGTCATCGAGCATGGCGGCGCTGGGCACCAACGGTTTTTCGCAGATCACATCACAACCCAGGCGCAGGCCAGCGGTGATGTGAGGATGATGCAGATAGTTGGGCGAGCAGATCGAGACGATGTCCAGCGCTTGCGCCGGATCGCGCTTCAAGCGCCAGGCATGATCGTAGAAGCGCTCGAACTCGGTGAAAAACTCGCTCTGGGGCGACAGGCTGTCAATGATACCGACCGAATCATTGATGTCGTAGGCACTGACCAGTTCGTTACCGGTATCTTTGATGGCGCGCATGTGACGCGGCGCGATGTAACCCGCAGCACCGACTAAAGCAAAACGTTTCATGGCAGATCTCGAGAAGACAGTTGAGCAGAGCAGAAACGCCCGACAATCAGCCGGGCGTCTCCAATCGGATTAGGCCTTGATGATGTTCGCCGCCGGCGTCCGGTATTTACCGCGGCTGTCGACCAGCAATCGGGCATTGGCCTGGATCAGGGTGTAGTCGAACTTGTCATGATCGGTCGCCAGTACCACGGCATCGAAGGTGGCAAGGTTCGCAGTGGTCAGCGGTTCGCTGGACAGTTCGAAGTGATGCTCACGCATTTCCGGGAAAGTGGGCACATGCGGATCGCTGTAGGCCACCACGGCGCCCTTGGCTTCAAGCAGCTCCATGATTTCAACCGAGGGCGACTCACGCATGTCATCCACGTTCTTCTTGTAGGCGATACCCAGGACCAGCACACGGCTGCCCTTTAGCGCCTTCCCTTGCTCGTTGAGGCCGCTCACCAGTTTGCCAACAACGTATTCCGGCATGGCCTTGTTGATCTCGCCAGACAACTCGATGAAGCGGGTATGCAGGCCATACTCGCGAGCTTTCCAGGTCAGATAGAACGGATCGATCGGAATGCAGTGGCCACCCAGACCTGGCCCCGGGTAATAGGCGGTAAAGCCGAAGGGCTTGGTGGCGGCCGCGTCGACCACTTCGAAGATATCGATACCCATGCGGTCCGCAACGATCTTCATTTCGTTGACCAGACCGATGTTGACCGCTCGGTGAATGTTTTCCAGCAGTTTTGTGAGTTCGGCCGCCTTGGTGGAGCTTACCTGTACGACCTGATCGATCGCCTGCTCGTACAATGCAACGCCCACACGCAGGCAATTCGGCGTATGCCCGCCGATGACCTTGGGGATGGTACGAGTTTCGAAGTTAGGGTTGCCCGGATCTTCGCGCTCAGGGGAATAGACCAGGAAGATATCCTCGCCCACCTTCAGACCACCCTCCTGTACCCGAGGCAACAGCTCTTCCTCGGTGGTGCCTGGGTAGGTGGTGCTTTCCAGCGAAACGACCTGGCCAGCACGCAGATAGGGCTTGATTGCGTTGGTGGTATCGATAACGAAACTCAAATCCGGCTCGCGATACTTATTGAGCGGAGTAGGAACGCACAGGATCAACGCATCACATTCGCTGACCCGAGTAAAGTCAGCGGTCGCTTCAAAACCGCTGGCACGTGCCTGAGCGACGCTGTCGTGCGAAATGTGCTCAATATCACTCTGACCCGCATTGAGCATATCAACTTTGACGGTATTGATATCAATACCCAGCACACGATAGCCGATGGCGTTATAACGCAACATCAGCGGTAGGCCAACATACCCCAGACCCACGATACCAATGATGGCTTCCTTACTTTTGAATCTCTCGATACTGGCTTGGGTCTGCTCAAACATGCATGGCTCCGATAATGCACCTTTTACTTTTGGCGCTCACACCCAGGCTCCAGCCCAGGTACAGTTTCTGACATCTACGGATAGTAATGGATCGAGCCCCGGTAGCATAGCCCTGACTAGGCTTCTGGGGACCGCCGACCCCCAGCAGCGCGGGCACCTCCGGCTATCAAAATAACATCAATACACCCCCAACCCCAGCAAACAGGCAGGTAGCGAGACACAGGAAAGAATGAATCTGGGCGAGCGCACCTTTTGACAACCGTCGGTGAATTCGCACAACGCCAGAGAATGGAATCCCGAAAACGGGCGCTGACAACCACACAAGATCGTTAGGCAACTACCAATTTCACAGCCCAGAACTTTACGCACAACATGCGATCACCCAGACAATGCACGAGGAACACGAGACACAAAAGCATGAACCAAGCAAGTTAATCTAACAAACAGCACTAACACGAAAAAAGCACGAGACGCGAAAGGAACAACTTCGCAACACCAGCCACCACACCATTCAAACACATATCGGAACGTGTCGACCAGAACCAATCAAATAGCCACTCGCACCAGCAGCTCATCAACATTGATCCATGACAGACCACAGTTTAATACATCCTCTCGAATATAATTATAGCCAGCCCACTGCGCGCACCCTGCCCAGAATACGTTAACGCCCAGAAGATCCTGCCTGAAGCAGCGAGGTCCGAATTTTGCGATTGCCACGCACCAGACCATACGCCCCCAGCAGAGGCCCGATTGCCAGCCCGACAATTAGCGCCGCCAGCACCAGGACACCAATAGGCAAGGCCGGAGCAATCCAGCCGAACAAGACCAACGACACTGCCTGCTGGTTTTCCAGGACGAAGAATAACACCACAGCCGCCAGCAGCAGCACGAACAGCGCCGCCAGGGCGCGCTTGAGGTTACGCATCAGACTGCTCCTTCACTCAATGAGGCACGTGCTCATCTTCATTGACCCGATCACGCAGCTCCTTGCCGGGCTTGAAGTGCGGTACGTACTTGCCGTCCAGGCTGACCGACTGACCGGTCTTGGGGTTGCGTCCTACACGGGGCGCGCGATAGTGCAGAGAAAAGCTGCCGAAGCCACGGATCTCGATACGATCCCCGGTCGCCAAGCACTGCGACATCTGCTCAAGCATGGTCTTGATGGCCAACTCGACGTCCTTGGACGAGAGTAGCCCCTGATGGGTGACAATACGTTCGATCAGCTCCGACTTCGTCATATTTTTCCCTTCGTTATCAAGCAGCTAGATCATTGCTTAATCAGTTTGTAGCACGCTCCGAGCGATTTGAACAGGCCGGTTCTTGACTAAACAAAAAAATTCAAGGTAAGGATTTGTTCACAGTCGTGACAAGCCGCCAGGAATCGGGCCAGGGCACCGGAGGCCCCACACCTACCGAGAAATCACAGGCACAAAAAAGGGCGACCCGAGGGTCGCCCTTTTTACCGATCAAACAGAACTCAGTTCTGCTTGGCCATAGCTTCGCGCAGCAGCGCGGCCATGGTGGTATCGGCAGCCGCTTCCGGAGCGTTTTTCAGGCTCTGGATGGCTTCGCGCTCTTCAGCATCGTCCTTCGACTTGATGGACAGGCTGATGACGCGGGACTTGCGGTCGACGCTGATGATCTTGGCTTCGATCTCTTCGCCTTCCTTCAGCACGTTACGAGCGTCTTCAACGCGGTCACGGCTGATTTCGGAAGCTTTCAGAGTAGCTTCGATGTCGTCGGCCAGGGTCACGATAGCGCCCTTGGCGTCAACTTCCTTGACGATACCCTTGACGATAGCGCCCTTGTCGTTGACAGCAACGAAGTTGGAGAACGGATCGTCTTCCAGCTGCTTGATGCCCAGGGAGATGCGCTCGCGCTCTGGGTCAACCGACAGGATGACGGTTTCCAGCTCGTCGCCCTTCTTGAAGCGACGCACGGCTTCTTCGCCGGCTTCGTTCCAGGAGATGTCGGACAGGTGAACCAGACCGTCGATGCCGCCGTCCAGGCCGATGAAGATACCGAAGTCGGTGATCGACTTGATGGTACCGGTGATCTTGTCACCCTTGTTGAACTGGCCGGAGAAGTCTTCCCATGGGTTCGATTTGCACTGCTTGATGCCCAGGGAGATACGACGACGCTCTTCGTCGATGTCCAGAACCATGACTTCCACTTCGTCGCCAACCTGAACGACTTTCGACGGGTGGATGTTCTTGTTGGTCCAGTCCATTTCGGAAACGTGTACCAGACCTTCAACGCCTTCTTCCAGCTCAGCGAAGCAGCCGTAGTCGGTCAGGTTGGTAACGCGAGCAGTCACGCGGGTGCTCTCTGGGTAACGGGCTTTGATAGCAACCCATGGGTCTTCGCCCAGTTGCTTCAGGCCCAGCGAAACGCGGTTGCGCTCACGATCGTACTTCAGGACCTTGACGTCGATCTCGTCACCAACGTTGACGATCTCGGACGGGTGCTTGATACGCTTCCAGGCCATGTCGGTGATGTGCAGCAGACCATCGACGCCGCCCAGGTCAACGAACGCACCGTAGTCGGTGAGGTTCTTGACGATACCTTTGACCTGCTGGCCTTCCTGCAGCGATTCCAGCAGAGCTTCGCGCTCGGCGCTGTTTTCGGCTTCCAGGACGCTGCGACGGGAAACGACAACGTTGTTGCGCTTCTGGTCCAGCTTGATGACCTTGAATTCCAGCTCTTTGCCTTCGAGGTGGGTGGTGTCGCGCACTGGGCGGACATCAACCAGGGAGCCCGGCAGGAACGCACGGATGCCGTTAACGTCGACAGTGAAGCCGCCTTTAACCTTACCGTTGATAACGCCCTTGACCACTTCTTCAGCAGCGAAAGCAGCTTCCAGAACAATCCAGCACTCGGCGCGCTTGGCTTTTTCACGGGACAGCTTGGTTTCGCCGAAGCCGTCTTCGACCGCGTCCAGCGCAACGTGAACTTCGTCACCGACCTTGATGGTCAGTTCGCCAGTTTCGTTGTAGAACTGCTCGAGCGGGATGACACCCTCGGACTTCAGGCCAGCGTGTACGGTAACCCAGTCGCCGTCGATGTCGACAACGATACCGGTGATGATTGCACCCGGCTGAAGATTGAGGGTTTTCAGGCTTTCTTCAAAGAGTTCTGCAAAGCTTTCGCTCATTTTAATTCCTGTAGATTCGGGCGAAAAAGACGCCCATAGCCACATTCCAGACAATGTGGGTTTCGTTAAGTTAAGAAGCGCTGGCAGGACGTTGACTGGTGCCCCTGCCGACTCTCCTCTCCATCAGGCCAGGTCGCGCAGGGCGAGCTCGCTTCTGATGCGTTGCAGCACCTGTTCGATGGACAACTCCGTGGAATCCAGCTGGATTGCATCGGCCGCCGGCTTGAGCGGGGCCACTGCACGCTGGGTGTCGCGCTCATCACGCGCACGGATCTCATCTAGCAGACTCGACAGACTAACATCTTCGCCCTTGCCCTTCAACTGCAGGTAACGGCGACGGGCACGCTCCTCGGCACTGGCGGTAAGGAACACCTTCAACGGCGCGTCCGGGAATACCACGGTGCCCATGTCGCGACCGTCGGCAATCAGCCCGGGGGCCTCACGGAAAGCACGCTGGCGCTGCAGCAGCGCCTCGCGCACCGCGGGCAGCGAGGCGACCATCGAGGCCCCTGCACCAACAGTCTCGGTGCGAATGGCATTGCTGACATCCTCACCTTCAAGAATGATCTGCTGCAGCTTGCCCGGCTCCGCCGCGACGAACTGCACGTCCAGATGCGCGGCCAGCGCCTTGAGCAGCTCTTCGTTGGTCAGGTCGACGCCATGGTTGGTGGCGTTGAACGCCAGCAGGCGGTACAGGGCGCCGGAATCGAGCAGGCGCCAGCCCAGCTCGCGGGCCAGCAGGCCCGCCACGGTACCCTTGCCCGAGCCGCTCGGCCCGTCGATGGTGATGACCGGTGCTTGCGAATTCACGACTTGCCCTCTTCAGCGACGCGGATGCCGACTTCCTTGCACAGCGCCAGGAAGTTGGGGAACGACGTGGCGACGTTGGCGCAGTCATGGATCACGATCGGCGCGCTGGCGCGCAGCGAGGCGATGCTGAAGGCCATGGCGATGCGATGGTCGCCGTGGCCGTGCACTTCGCCGCCGCCGATCTGGCCGCCGTCGATGATGATGCCGTCCGGGGTCGGCTCGCACTTCACGCCCAGGGCGATCAGGCCGTCGGCCATCACCTGGATGCGGTCCGACTCCTTCACCCGCAGCTCTTCGGCGCCACGCAGCACGGTACGCCCTTCGGCGCAGGCGGCAGCGACAAACAGTACCGGGAACTCGTCGATGGCCAGCGGCACCAGTTCTTCCGGGATGTCGATACCCTTGAGCCTGGCGCCACGCACGCGCAGGTCGGCCACCGGCTCGCCGCCGACTTCACGCTGATTTTCCAGGGTGATGTCGCCGCCCATCAGGCGCAGGATGTCGATAACGCCGGTGCGGGTCGGGTTGATGCCAACGTGTTCCAGGACCAGCTCGGAACCCTCGGCGATGGACGCCGCCACCAGGAAGAACGCCGAGGAGGAAATGTCTGCTGGCACTTCGATGCGGGTGGCGGTGAGCTTGCCACCGGACTGCAGGGAGGCTACCGGACCGTTCGACTCGACCGCGTAGCCGAAGCCGCGCAGCATGCGCTCGGTGTGGTCACGGGTCGGCGCAGGCTCGGTGACAGTGGTGGTGCCTTCGGCGTACAGGCCGGCCAGCAGCAGGCAGGACTTGACCTGGGCACTGGCCATCGGCAGCGTGTAGTTCAGCGCCTTGAGCTTGTGCCCACCACGGATGGTCAGCGGCGGACGACCTTCAGGGCCGGTCTCGACCACGGCACCCATTTCACGCAGCGGATTGGCCACGCGGTTCATCGGGCGCTTGGACAGCGAGGCGTCGCCGGTCATGGTGGTGTCGAACGACTGCGCTGCCAGCAGGCCGGACAGCAGGCGCATCGAGGTGCCGGAGTTACCCACGTACAGCGGGCCGGGCGGCGGCTTCAGGCCGTGCAGGCCAACACCGTGAATGGTCACGCGACCATGGTGCGGCCCTTCGATGACCACGCCCATGTCGCGGAAGGCCTGCAAGGTCGCCAGGGCGTCTTCACCCTCGAGGAAACCTTCGACTTCAGTCGTGCCCTCGGCCAGCGAGCCGAGCATGATCGAGCGATGGGAAATCGATTTGTCGCCAGGTACGCGGATCCGTCCGGACACGCGGCCACCCGGTTGGGCCAGGAAAATCAGATCGTTGGCGTTCATAGCGTCCACATAGGCCCGACGGGCAAGGATTTTACTGAAATGCTCGCGGGCAACACGGGCGCGGGTGAACACGCCCAGCAGTTGGTGCCCGTCCCCAGCATCGACCGCGTCGCGCAGGGCGTCGAGGTCGCTGCGAAATGTATCGAGAGTGCGCAGGACCGCCTCACGGTTGGCGAGGAAGATGTCGTGCCACATGATCGGGTCGCTGCCGGCGATTCTCGTGAAATCGCGGAAGCCTCCCGCAGCGTACCGGAAGATCTCCAGGTTTTCATTGCGCTTGGCCAGCGAGTCGACCAGGCCGAAGGCCAGCAAGTGCGGCAGATGGCTGGTGGCGGCTAGCACTTCATCATGGCGCTCCACCGACATATGCTCGACATCGGCATCCAGCGCTCGCCAGAGGCGATCAACCAGGGCGAGCGCGCCCGGCTCGGTTTCCGCCAGCGGAGTGAGGATCACCTTATGCCGGCGGAACAGCGCCGCATTGGAAGCTTCCACCCCGCTCTGCTCCGATCCGGCGATCGGGTGCCCCGGCACGAAACGCGGCAGGCGCTCGGCAAATGCCTCGCGCGCGGCACGCACCACATTGCCCTTGGCGCTACCCACGTCGGTGATCACCGCATTAGCCAGGTCGAGCTGGGCCAGGCGAGCCAGGACTTTCTCCATGGCCAGGATCGGCACAGCCAACTGGATAACGTCGGCGCCGACACAAGCGGCCGCAAGGTCTGCCTCGCAGCGATCGACCACGCCAAGCGCCACGGCTTGCTTGCGTGACTCGGCGTCGAGGTCGACGCCGACCACTTCGCGGCACAGGCCGCTTTCGCGCAGACCCTTGGCGAAGGAGCCGCCGATCAGGCCGAGACCTACGACCACCAGACGGTCGATGAGCGGAGCGGGATTGTTTGTTACAGCATTAACCACGAGTGCGAACCCTGTTCAAAAACATGCCAGTCGTTGAAACCGCAGGGGCTGCTGCGCAGCCCATCGCTGGCAAGCCAGCTCCCACATAGGCCAGCGATACACCGCTCCCTGTGGGAGCCGGCTTGCCGGCGATGGGCCGCAAAACGACCCCAGCAAAATCGATCAAAGCACCGCTTTCGGATAAGAGCCCAGCACCTTCAGCGCCACAGCCTCCTGGCTGATCTGCTCCAGCACCGCCTTGATCAGCGGATCACGGTGATGGCCGACAAAGTCGATGAAGAACACGTAGGTCCACTTACCACTGCGCGAAGGACGGGTCTCGATGCGCGTGAGGTCGATGCCGTTTTCATGGAACGGCACCAGCAGCTCGTGCAGAGCACCCGGCTTGTTGCTCATGGAGACGATGATCGAAGTCTTGTCGTCGCCGGTCGGCGGTACTTCCTGGTTACCGATCATCAGGAAGCGCGTGGAGTTGTCCGGGCGGTCCTCGATCTTTTCGGCCAGACGGGTCAGACCATACAAGTTGGCCGCCATGTCGCCGGCGATCGCCGCCGAGTTCCACTCGCCCTTGACCCGCTTGGCCGCCTCGGCGTTGCTCGACACAGCCACGCGCTCGACGTTCGGGTAATGGGCGTCCAGCCACTTGCGGCACTGGGCCAGCGACTGGGCATGGGAGTAGATGCGGGTGATGCTGTCGGTCTTGGTGTTCTCGCCCACCAGCAGGTGATGGTGGATACGCAGCTCGACCTCGCCGCAGATCACCATGTCATGCTCGAGGAAGCTGTCCAGCGTGTGGCTGACGGCGCCCTCGGTGGAGTTCTCCACCGGCACCACGCCGAAATTGACCGCACCCGCCGCCACTTCGCGGAACACTTCGTCGATGGCCGCCATCGGGCGGCTGACCACGGCATGGCCGAAGTGCTTCATGGCTGCGGCCTGGGTGAAAGTCCCCTCAGGGCCGAGGTAGGCCACTTTCAGCGGCTCCTCGAGCGCCAGGCAGGAGGACATGATCTCGCGGAACAGCCGCGCCATCTCTTCGTTGTCCAGCGGCCCCTGGTTACGCTCCATGACGCGCTTGAGCACCGCGGCCTCGCGCTCGGGACGGTAGAACACCGGCGCCTCGCCTTCAGGCAGCGATGCGGTCTTGACCTTGGCCACTTCCTGGGCGCAACGGGCGCGCTCGCTGATCAGCTCGAGGATCTTCTCGTCGAGGCTGTCGATGCGCACACGCAGGGCCTTGAGCTCCTGATCGGACATCAGCCGTGCTCCTTCTCGAATTCACCCATGTACTGCACCAGCGCCTCGACAGCCTCCAGGCCCAAGGCGTTGTAGATCGAAGCGCGCATGCCTCCAACCGAACGATGGCCCTTGAGGTTGAGCAGGCCACGGGCATCGGCACCAGCCAGGAAGGCTTTGTCCAGACGCTCGTCGGCCAGGCGGAACGGCACGTTCATCCACGAGCGGGCGTTGACGCTGATCGGGTTGGTGTAGAACTCGCTGGCATCGATGAAGCCGTACAGGCGCTCTTTCTTGGCGCGGTTGCGCTGCTCCATGGCCTCGACGCCACCCTGCTCCTTGAGCCACTCGAACACCAGGCCCGAGAGGTACCAGGAATAGGTGGCCGGAGTGTTGTACATCGAGCCGTTGTCGGCCGACACCTTGTAGTCGAGCATGGTCGGGCAGCTGCTGCGGGCACGACCCAGCAGGTCTTCGCGCACGATCACCACCACCAGGCCGCTCGGGCCGATGTTCTTCTGTGCGCCGGCATAGATCAGGCCGTACTGCGACACGTCGATCGGGCGCGACAGGATGTCCGAGGACATGTCGACCACCAGCGGGACGTCACCGGTCTCGGGTACCCAGTCGAACTGCAGGCCACCAATGGTCTCGTTGGACGCATAGTGTACGTAGGCGGCGTTGCGGGTCAGCTGCCACTCGTTCTGGCCCGGGATGGCCAGGTAGTCGTAGGGCTTGGCGCTGGCAGCAACGTTGATAGTGCCGAAGCGGCGCGCCTCCTCGATGGCCTTCTTCGACCAGATACCGGTCTCGACGTAGTCGGCGGTGCCGTTTTCCGGCAGCAGGTTCAGCGGAATCTCGGCGAACTGCTGGCTGGCACCGCCCTGCAGGAACAGCACCTTGTAGTTGGAGGGGACGGATAGCAGGTCGCGCAGGTCCTGCTCGGCCTTTTCGGCGATAGCCACATAGTCGTCGCTGCGATGGCTCATCTCCATCACCGACAGACCCTTGCCGCGCCAGTCCAGCATCTCGGCCTGGGCGCGCTGCAGCACGGCATCAGGAAGCGCGGCAGGGCCTGCGCAGAAGTTAAAGGCTCGTTTGCTCACATCCACTCTCGCTCTGCCAAATAGAACAAAATCGTAATTCGCTGCCGACCAGTCAAGACTGTGTCGCCGGCACCGGGGCTGCCTTGCAGCGCCAATGCCCCACCTTCATCAGTCAAACGGGGCGACCTTGGTCGCCCCGCTCGGGTTGTTGCATCGATTATTCCTGAGGCGCCTCTTCGGTGCCGGCATCGTCGTCGCCCACCGCATCGAGCGGGGCGCCCTCCTCGTCCGTCTCGATCAGTTCATCGAGCTCTTCCTCGGAGGGTTCCTGAACGCGCTCAAGCCCCACCAGCGTCTCGTCGGTGGCCAGCTTGATCAGCGTGACACCCTGGGTGTTACGGCCCAGGCTGGACACCTCGCCGACCCGGGTACGCACCAGCGTGCCCTGGTCGGAGATCAGCATGATTTCCTCGCCTTCTTGCACCTGGATAGCGCCGATCAGCAGGCCGTTGCGCCCCTTGGTGCCCATGGCGATCACGCCCTGACCGCCACGGCCGCGACGCGGGAACTTGGACAGCGGCGTGCGCTTGCCAAAACCACGCTCGGAGGCGGTGAGGATCTGCGCGCCAGACTCCGGAATCAGCATGGAAATGATCTGCTGACCCTTGCCCAGCTTCATGCCGCGCACGCCACGGGCGGTACGGCCCATCTCGCGCACCACGCTCTCGGCGAAGCGGATCACCTTGCCGGCGTCGGAGAACATCATGACTTCCTTGGCGCCATCGGTAATGGCGGCGGCGATCAGGGTGTCACCTTCCTTGAGCTTCAAGGCGATCAGGCCATTGGAACGCGGACGGGCGAACTGCACCAGCGGAGTCTTCTTGACGGTACCGGAAGCAGTGGCCATGAAGATGTAGGCGCCGGTCGCTTCAGCGGCCCACTCAGGGGTGTCGCCGTCTTCCTCGTCGATCTCCTCGGCTTCCACCAACTCGCCTTCGATCACGCTGTCGTCGCTGTCTTCCAGTTCTTCCTCTGGATCTGCGTGCTGCTGCAGCGCCTCCAGATCGATCTGCAGCATGGCGGTGATGCGCTCACCTTCTTCCAGCGGCAGCAGGTTGACCAGCGGGCGGCCGCGGGCGGCGCGGGAGGCCTCGGGAATTTCGTAGGTCTTCTTCCAGTACACCTTGCCCTTGCTGGAGAACAACAGCAGGGTGGCGTGGCTGTTGGCGACCAGCAGGTGCTCGATGTAGTCCTCGTCCTTGACGCCTGTGGCCGACTTGCCTTTGCCGCCACGGCGCTGAGCCTGGTACGCGGACAATGGCTGGGTCTTGGCGTAGCCACCGTGGGAGATGGTCACCACACGCTCTTCTTCGGGGATCATGTCGCCGTAGTTGAGGTCGTGGCTGGCATTGAGGATTTCGGTGCGACGGGCATCACCGTACTCGGCGCGGATCGCTTCGAGTTCTTCGCGGATCACTTCCATCAGACGCTCGGCGCTGCTGAGGATGCGAATCAGCTCGCCGATCTGCTCGAGAATCTCCTGATACTCGGCCAGCAGCTTCTCGTGCTCCAGGCCGGTCAGGCGGTGCAGGCGCAGCTCCAGGATCGCCTGGGCCTGTTCCGGCGACAGGTAGTACTTGCCTTCGCGCAGGCCGTACTGCTCCGGCAGGTCTTCCGGACGGCACGACTCGGCACCGGCACGCTCGACCATGACCTGCACTGCACTGGACTCCCAGGCCGTGCTGATCAACGCTTCCTTGGCTTCGGACGGCGTCGGCGAGGCCTTGATCAGGGCGATGACCGGATCGATGTTGGACAGCGCGACCGCCTGGCCTTCAAGGATATGGCCACGCTCGCGGGCCTTGCGCAGCTCGAACACGGTGCGGCGGGTGACCACCTCGCGACGGTGGCGAACGAACGCTTCGAGCAGGTCCTTCAGGTTCAGCAGGCGCGGGCGACCGTCGATCAGGGCAACGATGTTGATACCGAACACGCTCTGCAGCTGGGTCTGCTGGTAGAGGTTGTTGAGCACCACCTCCGGCACCTCGCCGCGACGCAGCTCGATGACGATACGCATGCCATCCTTGTCGGACTCGTCGCGCAGCTCGGTGATGCCTTCGATCTTCTTCTCTTTAACCAGCTCGGCGATCTTCTCGATCAGGCGCGCCTTGTTCAGCTGGTACGGCAGCTCGGTGACCACGATCTGCTGGCGGCCGCCGACCTTGTCGATGTCCTCGATCTCGGAGCGGGCACGCATATAGATGCGGCCACGGCCGGTGCGATAGGCCTCGATGATGCCTTGGCGACCATTGATCAGGCCCGCTGTCGGGAAGTCCGGCCCCGGGATGAACTGCATCAGCTCATCGACCGTGATGTCGGAGTTGTCGATCAGCGCCAGGCAGCCGTCGATCACTTCGCCGAGGTTGTGCGGCGGAATGTTCGTCGCCATGCCCACGGCAATACCGCTGGAGCCATTGACCAGCAGGTTGGGGATCTTGGTCGGCATGACCGCCGGGATCTGCTCGGTACCGTCGTAGTTCGGTACCCAGTCGACGGTCTCTTTGTGCAGGTCGGCCAGCAGCTCATGGGCCAGCTTGGACATGCGCACTTCGGTGTATCGCATGGCCGCGGCGTTGTCGCCGTCCACCGAACCGAAGTTGCCCTGGCCATCGACCAGCAGGTAGCGCAGCGAGAATGGCTGGGCCATGCGCACGATGGTGTCGTACACGGCGGTGTCGCCGTGCGGGTGGTACTTACCGATCACGTCACCGACCACACGGGCGGACTTCTTGTACGGCTTGTTCCAGTCGTTGCCCAGTTCGCTCATCGCATACAGAACGCGACGATGCACGGGCTTCAAGCCGTCACGCGCATCAGGCAGCGCTCGCCCGACAATAACGCTCATCGCGTAGTCGAGGTAAGACTGTCTCAGTTCGTCTTCGATATTGACCGGGAGGATTTCTTTGGCCAGTTCGCCCATGAGAAGCCTGATTCCTTTTTCTGGTGAAACTTCGCCTGATCCCTCGAAGGACGAACGAAGCTCGCCGCCGCAGCGCAATTGGGGTGCGACGACTTACGACAAATCAATGAGTTGTGCCATGGATCTGCGCAATGAAGGCCGCGGTAAAGAGCGGCCTTGGAAACTGCCGGATGGTATCACAAACGCTGCGCGCATGGGAGATATGGCAGGTTGCCGTACTGCACCATCCGCACGGATGGAAAAACGCCTCAGTGGAGGCGTTTGCGGCACATCAACTGGGCGATTTTTGCGGTATCCGGGCGCTCGACCACGCCCTTCTCGGTGACGATCACGTCGATCAGGTCGGCCGGGGTGACATCGACCACCGGGTTGTAGGCCTCGACATCAGCGGTTACCTGGATCCCGGACACCTCCAGCAGCTCTTCCTCGCCGCGCGTCTCCAGCGGGATATCCTCACCGGTGGGCAGGTTCAGATCGATGCTGGTGCTCGGCGCCACCACCATGAAGCGCAGCCCGTGGTGCATGGCCGCCACCGCCATCTGGTAGGTACCGATCTTCGCCGCCACATCGCCATTGGCGGCAATGCAGTCGGCGCCGACCACCACCCAGGTGATGCCCTTGGTCTTCATCAGGTGCCCGGCCGCCGCGTCGGCAACCACGGTCACCGGCACACCGTCGGCGGCCAGCTCCCAGGCGGTCAGGCGCGAACCCTGCAGCCACGGCCGCGACTCGCAGGCATAGACCTGCTCGACCATGCCCTCCAGGGTGGCGGCGCGGATCACCCCCAGGGCGGTACCGAAGCCGCCGGTGGCCAGGGCCCCGGCGTTGCCGTGGGTGAGCAGGGCCTGCTCGCTGCCCTGGTGCCTGCGGATCTGCTCGACACCGAACTGGGCCATGGTCAGGTTGGCCTCGCGATCACTCTGGTGAATCGCCACCGCCTCGGCCTCCATCACCTTCAGCACGTCTTCATCCGGGCGCAGGCGCTGCAAGCGCTCACGCATGCGGTTGAGCGCCCAGAACAGGTTGGCCGGGGTGGGCCGCGCCTCACCGAGCATCATGAAGTCTTCTTCGAGGCTCTCTTCCCAGCTCTCGCCTTCGGCCAGGCGACTGCGCAGCGCCAGCACCAGCCCGTAGGCGGCGCAGATGCCGATCGCCGGAGCGCCACGCACGGCCATGTCGCTGATCGCCTCAGCCACCTCGGCCGCCTCGGTGCAGGCCAGCCAGCACTGCTCAAGCGGCAGCAGGCGCTGGTCGAGCAGGTGCAGCACGCCGTCGCGCCACTCGATGCCCGTCACCGTCTCCGCCGCCATCAGTTGCTCGCGCATCGCCTCTCCCCGTCGCCCTGGCATCAAAAGCCGGCGATTATAGCGAGCCTGCGTCGCGGACGCTCGGGTATACTGCGCGTTTAGCCGAACCGATCCAGGTATATATCGCGCATGCCCATCGCCACCCCCCTCCTCGACCTGCTGCTTGTGCCGGACTGGCTGGTCCCCGTCGAGCCGGCCGGTGTCGTGCTGGAGGGCCATGCGCTGGGTATCCGCGACGGCCAGATCGCCTGGCTCGGCCCACGCGAGCGGGCGCCACAAGCGCGGGAAGTGCGAACGCTGCCCGACTGCCTGCTGACGCCCGGGCTGGTCAACGCCCACGGCCACGCCGCCATGACCCTGTTCCGCGGCCTGGCCGACGACCTGCCGCTGATGACCTGGCTGCAGGAGCACATCTGGCCCGCCGAGGGTCGCTGGGTGAACGAGGCCTTCGTAGCCGACGGCACCGAACTGGCCATTGCCGAACAGCTCAAGGGCGGCATCACCTGCTTCGCCGACATGTACTTTTATCCCCGAGAGGCCTGCGACCGCGTGCACCGCAGCGGCATCCGCGCGCAGATCGCCGTGCCGCTGCTGGATTTCCCCATCCCCGGCGCACGCACCCCGGACGAGGCCCTGCATCTGGCCATCGAACTGTTCGGCGAGCTGCGCCACCACCCGCGCATCACCATTGCCCTGGGCCCGCACGCCCCCTACACGGTGAGCGACGAGAACCTGGAGAAGATCCGGGTGATCGCCGACCAGCTGGACGCACCGTTGCACATGCACATCCACGAGACCGCCAGCGAAGTCGAGCAAGCGCTCAAGGACAACGGCGAGCGGCCACTGGCGCGCCTCGCGCGCCTGGGCCTGCTGGGCCCGAACCTGCAAGCGGTGCACATGACCCAGATCAGCGACGAAGACCTGGCGCTGCTGGTAGAAAGCAACACCAGCGTGGTTCACTGCCCCGAATCCAACCTCAAGCTGGCCAGCGGTTTCTGCCCGGTGGAGCGCCTGTGGCAGGCCGGGGTGAACGTGGCCGTCGGCACCGATGGTGCCGCCAGCAACAATGACCTCGACCTGCTCGGTGAAACCCGCACCGCCGCGCTGCTGGCCAAGGCCGTCGCCGGCTCGGCCACCGCCCTGGACGCTCACCGGGCGCTGCGCATGGCCACGCTCAATGGCGCCCGGGCCCTCGGGCTGGAGGCGATCACTGGCTCGCTCGAAGTGGGCAAGGCCGCCGACCTGGCCGTCTTCGACCTGTCGGGGCTGGCGCAGCAACCGGTGCACGACCCGGTCTCGCAACTGATCTACGCCACCGGTCGCGACTGCGTGAAGGATGTCTGGGTCGCCGGGCAGCAACTGGTCGAGGACCGCCGCCTGAGCCAGATGGACGAAGCCGCGCTGGCCGCCAACGCCCGCGCCTGGGGAGCCCGCATCGGCGGGCGCAACGAATGAACGGCCGGCAGCTGCGGCTGCCGGCCCGCGACACTATTTATCAAAGATTCAGAGGACTGTTCCCATGAGCAACGTCGACCACGCCGAAATCGCCAAGTTCGAAGCCCTGGCCCACCGCTGGTGGGACCGCGAGAGCGAGTTCAAGCCGCTGCACGACATCAACCCGCTGCGGGTCAACTGGATCGACGAACGCGTCGGCCTGGCCGGCAAGAAGGTGCTGGACGTCGGCTGCGGCGGCGGCATCCTCAGCGAGGCGATGGCCCAGCGTGGCGCCACCGTCACCGGTATCGACATGGGCGAAGCACCGCTGGCGGTGGCCCAGCTGCACCAGCTGGAGTCGGGCGTTGCGGTGGAGTACCGGCAGATCACCGCCGAAGCCCTGGCCGAAGAGATGCCCGGCCAGTTCGACGTGGTCACCTGCCTGGAAATGCTCGAGCACGTACCCGACCCTTCCTCGGTGATTCGCGCCTGCTACCGCATGGTCAAGCCCGGCGGCCAGGTGTTCTTCTCGACCATCAACCGCAACCCCAAGGCCTACCTGCTGGCGATCATCGGCGCCGAATACGTGCTGAAGATGCTGCCGCGCGGCACCCACGACTTCAAGAAGTTCATCCGCCCCTCCGAGCTGGGCGCCTGGAGCCGTGCCGCAGGCCTGGAGGTCAAGGACATCATCGGCCTGACCTACAACCCGCTGACCAAGCACTACAAGCTGTGCAACGACGTCGACGTCAACTACATGATCCAGACCCTGCGCGAGGAATGAGCATGCGCCTGCGAGCAGTACTCTTCGACATGGACGGCACCCTGCTGGACACGGCGCCGGACTTCATCGCCATCTGCCAGGCGATGCTCGCCGATCGCGGCCTGCCGGCCATCGACGACGCACGCATCCGCGAGGTGATTTCCGGCGGCGCCCGCGCCATGGTCGCCGCGACCTTTGCCATGGACCCCGAGGCCGACGGCTTCGAAGCCCTGCGCCTGGAGTTCCTCGAACGCTACCAGCGCGATTGCGCGGTGCACAGCAAGCTGTTCGACGGCATGCCGGAGCTGCTGGCCGACATCGAGAAAGGCAACCTGCTGTGGGGGGTGGTCACCAACAAACCGGTGCGCTTCGCCGAACCGATCATGCAACGCCTGGGCCTGGCCGAGCGCTCGGCGCTGCTGATCTGCCCGGACCACGTGAAGAACAGCAAGCCCGACCCAGAGCCGCTGATCCTGGCATGCAAGACGCTTGACCTGGACCCGGCCAGCGTCCTGTTCGTCGGCGACGACCTGCGCGACATCGAGTCCGGCCGCGACGCCGGCACCCGCACCGCAGCGGTGCGCTATGGCTATATTCATCCAGAGGACAACCCTAACAACTGGGGCGCCGACGTGGTGGTGGACCACCCGCTGGAACTGCGCAAGGTGATCGACAGCGCGCTGTGCGGCTGCTGATTTCAAGTCGCAAGCGTCAAGCTTCAAGCCTCAGGAAAAAGCAGCTCCAACACTGATGCGCTTTCTCCTGTAGCTTGCCGCTTATAGCTTGCAGCTCATATTCAAGGACAGACCTATGTTCGACTACACCGCCCGCCCCGACCTGCTCAAGGGCCGGATCATTCTGGTCACCGGCGCCGGTCGCGGCATCGGCGCCGCCGCCGCCAAGGCCTATGCCGCCTTGGGCGCCACCGTGCTGCTGCTGGGCAAGACCGAAGCCAACCTGAACGAGGTCTACGACCAGATCGAAGCCGCGGGCCACCCGCAGCCGGTGGTGATCCCGTTCAACCTGGAAACCGCCCTGCCCCACCAGTACGACGAACTGGCGGTGATGATCGAGGACCAGTTCGGCCGCCTCGACGGCCTGCTCAACAACGCCTCGATCATTGGCCCGCGCACGCCGCTGGAGCAGCTGTCGGGCGACAACTTCATGCGCGTGATGCACATAAACGTCAACGCCACCTTCATGCTGACCAGCACCTTGCTGCCGCTGCTGAAGCTGTCGGAGGACGCCTCGGTGGTGTTCACTTCCAGCAGCGTCGGGCGCAAGGGCCGCGCTTACTGGGGTGCCTACGGGGTGTCTAAATTCGCCACCGAGGGCCTGATGCAGACCCTGGCGGATGAACTGGAAGGCGTAGCGCCAGTGCGCTCCAACAGCATCAACCCGGGCGCCACGCGCACGGCGATGCGCGCCCAGGCCTATCCGAGCGAGAACCCGCAGAACAACCCGCTGCCCGAGGACATCATGCCGGTGTACCTGTACCTGATGGGGCCGGACAGCAAGGATGTGAACGGGCAGGCGCTGAACGCGCAGTAAAACCGACAAGCCCGCCCCTACGCCTTGCTGCGTGGGAGCGAGCTTGCCCCGCTATGGTTTCAGCCCGCCGCCAAGGCCGGGCGCAGGCGCCCTTGCTGACGCCCTTCGAGCTGCATGCAACGCTCCAGGAACAGGAACATGCAGTCGTAGCTCTTGCAGATCGCCCGACGCAGCTCGGTGCGCAGCCCCAGGGTCGGGCTCTCGCCCGCCAGCGTGCAGATGATTTCCAGCGCTTCCCACGGGTGCGCGTCATCATACTGCGCATGCATCTTCAACCATTTCATGGCGCGCTTGCGGGTGTCTTCGGGGAAGCCCTGGGCGTAGGTATCTTCGGCGCAGACCACCGCCGACCATTCACCGGTGGCACCTTCGATGGCGTAGTTGGTGGCCGCCATGGCGATGGCCAGCGACTCGGTGGCGCATACCCGCCAACACCAGTCGTTCAAGCCATTGAGCTCGGGCGGCACTTCCTGGGACTGCAGTTCATGCAAGTGGATGCCATGAGCCTGGCACCAGTGCACCCAGTAGTCGGCATGATTGAGCTCGACGCGGATGTTGCGCATCAGCCAGCGGCGCGCCATGTCTTCGCCGGGATGCCGGGCGTAACGGGTCTTGGTGAGGTTGTGGGCCATGTAGAGGGAGAACTGCTCGACCACCGGCCAGCCACCGATCAGGTACTGGCGGATGGTCGACTGCTTGAGCTGGCCATCGCGCAGGCGTTGGTAGAATTCATGCTCCACCACCCTGCGCTTGCTTTCGCGGCAATCCTCTATCAGTTGTTGGGCCCACTGCGGATAACTGGCCGGATCCATCAATGGTCCGATCCTTACGAACGCGTCGATCACTGTCAGCTCCTTGATTCCCTGTGATTTCCGGGCGTTGTTCAGCGAAAGGTCCCCGGCGCCCGGTGCAGAAGGGGCCTCGCGGCAATCCGTTGGCGCTGCAGGCTGTCGCAGGTGAACACCTGCGGGCGTTCGATGAGATATCCCTGGGCGTAGTCCACGCCGATCTCCTGCAAAGCCTGCTCGATCAGTGGCGTCTCGACGAACTCGGCGATGGTCCGCTTACCCATGACGTGGCCAATGTGATTGATCACTTCGACCATAGCCCGGTTGATCGGGTCATCGAGCATGTCCTTGACGAAACTTCCGTCGATCTTCAGGAAGTCTACAGGCAAATGCTTCAAATAGGCGAATGACGACATTCCGGCGCAGAAGTCGTCCAGCGAGAATTTGCAGCCCAATCCTTTCAATTCATTGATGAACCGTATTGCACTGCCCAGATTGGCGATGGCGCTGGTTTCGGTAATTTCAAAACAGATGAGCCGTGGCGGGATGTCGAACTCGCCAAACAGGCGCTGCAGGTACTCGAGGAACTTGTCGTCGCCGATGCTCGAGCCCGAAAGGTTGATGGCACACATTGCCAACGGCCCCTCCCGCCCCTCGTCCAGGCACTGGCGAATCACCTGGAACACACTGCGCACCACCCAGCGATCGAGCGCGGTCATCAGGCCGTAGCGCTCGGCTGCGGGAATGAAGCTGTCGGGCAGGATGGTGCGTCCGCTTTCATCATGCAGGCGCAGGAGGATTTCGATATGCCCCGGTCCTTCATGGGGATGCAGCGGGGCGATTTCCTGGGCGTAGAGGCAGAAGCGATTCTCCTCCAGCGCCACGTGCAGGCGCTGGATCCAGGCCATTTCACCGAAGCGCATGGACAGCTCGCTGTCGTCGGCGTGATAGACCTGCACCCGGTTGCGCCCTTTCTCCTTGGCCATGTAGCAGGCCATGTCCGCCGCGCGCAACGACGCCTCCAGGGTACTGGGCACCTGGGCGATATGCACCAGGCCGATGCTGACCGTGGTGACGAAGGGCCTGCCCTTCCACACGAAATGCAGGCTCTGCACGGCCTGGCGCAATTGCTCGGCAATGCGCTCGCCCTGCTCGGGGGGGCAGTTCTCGAGCAGCACGCCGAACTCGTCGCCGCCCAGGCGCGCCAGGGTGTCGCCCTCGCGCAGGCCCGACTGCAGCACCGCACAGATATGCCGCAACAGCTCGTCGCCAGCGGCATGGCCACAGGTGTCGTTGACCAGCTTGAACTGGTCCAGGTCGAGGAACATCAGCGAATGCCGCCCGGCCTGGCGCGCCAGGCCATTGAGCGCCTGCTCCAGGCGATACTCGAACTCGCGGCGGTTGGCCAGCCCGGTCAGGGCGTCGTGGGTGGCCTGCCACGACAGGTTGGCGATGTACTGGCGCTCCTGGGTCATGTCATGCAGCACTACCACGATGCCACTGACCTGCCCTTCGGTGAGGATGGGCGAGCCCACCAGGTTGACCGACACCGTGCTGCCGTCCAGGCGCTGGATCAGCCGGGCGTGCTCGGCGCCGCCCTTGAGGCTGCCGCTGAGCACCTGCTCGACCAACGTCATGCTATCGCCTTCGGCATTCTCGTCGAGCAGGCTGAACAGCGCCGCCAGCGGCAGACCCTGGGCCTGCACCGCCTGCCAGTGAGTCAATTGCTCGGCAGCCGGGTTCATGTAGCTGATGCAACCGTCGACATCGGCGGTGATCACCGCGTCGCCGATCGACTCCAGGGTGATCTGCGCCCGCTCCTTCTCCTCCTGCAACGCACTGGCGAACGCCTGACGCTGGGCCAGCAGCTTGCTCGAGCGCCGCCAGGCCATGGCGATAAGGAACAGCGCGGTGGCCAGGTTGGTGAGCATCAGCACCTTGAGCAGCATCCGCGAACCTTCGCCCAGGGCATCGCTGAACGCCTTGGCGGCAGGGGTCACGCCATCGTTGATGGCGACGATGCGTGCCTTCCAGTTGGCTACCTGGTGGGCGTCGGCCTTGCCGCCGGCAAACCCTTCGCGCATCTGCTGGGCCAGCACGTCGAGCTGGCGCAGGTAGTCGTCACCGATGTCCCAGTAATCGATGGCGGTTTCCATGTAGCTGATATGGCGAAAGTTGCGGTAGAACCAGATGATCCGGGCGACGTCCTCGGGATGATTGCCACCCTGCAGCACGCCTTGGCGCGCCGCCTCCAGGTCCGGCTCGGGCCGATCCAGGGCCAGGCGCAGGTTGTGATCGCCCTGGGGCACCAGGATGGCCCGGCGATAACGGGCATAGGTCAGCGGATCGCGATCATCGGCATAGAGGTTGAGGTAGTAGATGGCGTCCTTCTGCGCCTTGGACCATAGGCTCTCGCCCGCCACATAGGCGCGCACGGCGGACAATGCATAAAGACTCAAACTGCCCAGCAGTACCTGGAAAACCACAACGGCGACGAAGGGCCAGATGATGCCCAGCAGCCTTGGCGCTTCGAGAGTCCGATTTCCCTTCATGTAATCCCTGTCATGGCGGCAGATAAGGCACGAATCGACCTAGACAAGCACAGCGTAGGCCATTTGCCATGAAGCAGCGACCAGGGAAAAGCGCCAAGCGGCAAGAAAAAGCCTGCTCGTTTCGACTTGCCGCTTGAACCGTGAAGCTTGAGGCGGTTTTTCAGGTTTGCTGCAGGTGGCCGTAGAGCTTGGCGTACAGGCCACCTTCGGCGATCAGCTGCTGGTGGTCGCCATCTTCGGCGACATGACCGCCATCGAACACCAGCACCCGGTCCGCCTGCTTCACCGCCGACAGGCGGTGGGCGATGATCAGCGTGGTGCGCCCGCTGAGGAAGCGCGCCAGGGCCAGGTGCAGGTTGTATTCGGTGGCCGCGTCCAGCGCGGAGGTGGCCTCGTCGAGGATGACTACCTTGGGTTCGGCCAACACCATGCGGGCGATCGCCAGGCGCTGGCGCTGGCCACCGGACAGACGCACGCCGGAACGCCCGACGATGCTGTCCAGGCCCTGGGGCAGCGCGGCGATGGTGGCGTCCAGCTGGGCGATCCGCAGTGCCTGCCAGCAGGCGTCGTCGCTGCAGTCACGGCCCATGGTCAGGTTGGCGCGCACACTGTCGTTGAACAGTGACGGGTGCTGCAGCACCACCGCGACATTTTCGCGCAGGGTCTCCAGGCCGATCTCCTGCAGGCTGGCGCCTCCAAAGCGGATGGTCCCGGCCTGGGCGCTGTACAGCCCAAGCAGCAACTGCACCAGGGTACTCTTGCCGCCGCCGCTGGCACCGACGATGGCGACCTTCTCGCCCGGGGCGATGGTCAGGTTGAGCTGGTCGAGCACCGGCTCGTCGGCATAGGCGAAGCGCAGGTCGCGCACCTCGATACCGACCGTGTCGCGCCCGGCGAACGGGTCGGCGGCCGCCGGGTACTGCGGCTCGTCGGCCCGCGCCAGCAGCTCGTTCAAGCGGCTCAGTGCGCCGCCAGCGGCATAGTAGGCATATTGCAGGTTCAGCAACTGCTCCACCGGCCCGATCATGAACCACAGGTAGCTGAACACCGCCAGCATCTGGCCGATCGACAGGTCGGAGAACAGCACCGTGAGCATGGCAGCGGCACGGAAGATATCGATGCCGAACTGGAACAACAGGCCACTGGCGCGGCCGCTGGCGTCGCTCTTCCACTGCGATGCCACCGCGTAGTCACGCACCTCGCGGGCGCGCAGCCCCAGGCGGCCGAGGAAGTAGCCCTGGCGGTTGCCGGCGCGGATCTCCTGGATCGCGTCGAGGGTCTCGGTCAATGCCTGGGTGAAACGTGCCGTGCTGTCGTTCTCGAGCTTCTTCAGGTGCTTGACGCGCTTGCCCAACTGCACGGTGAAATAGATCACCAGCGGATTGAACAGCAGGATCAGCAGCGCCAGCTGCCAGTGCATCCAGATCAGGATGGCCGCGGTGCCGGTCAGCGTGAGCACGGCCACCAGGAAGCGGCTCAGGGTTTCGCCGACGAACTTGTCGAGGGTGTCCAGGTCGGTGACCAGGTGGGTGGTCACCGTGCCGCTGCCCAGGCTTTCGTATTCCTTGAGCGAAATGCGCTTGAGCCGCTCGATCAGGCGGATGCGCAGGCGGTAGACGATGTCCTTGGCCAGGCCGGCGAACAGCTTGGCCTGGACCACGTTGAACGCCAGTGCCGCCAGGCGCAGGCCGAGGGTGGCGCACAGCATCAACCCGATGTAACCGGCGGCAACTTGCCAGCCCGCGGGCAGGAAATTGTTCATCCACTTCAGCGCCGCGTCGCCATGCCCCAGCAGCACTTCGTCCACCAGCAACGGCAGCAGCAAGGGAATCGGTACGCTGCACAGGGCGGCGAGCACGGCCACCAGGTTGGCGGTCCACAGGGCTTGCTTGTGGTGCAGTGCCAGGCGGCGGATCTCCGCCCAGCTCAGGCGATCGGGCACAGCGGGGGACTTCCCTGGCACAGGGTCTGGCGACCCTGGCAGGTCAAGCACAGGCGGCCTGCTGCAGCCAGCGGCCGAGCAAGGGTTGCAGGCTGTCCAGCGGCTGGTAGCCATTGGTCAGCAGAGCCAACTGGCCATTGCGCTCGGCCAGCAGCGTGGGGAAGCCAGCGATGCCCAGGTCCTGCACCCAGGCGAAATCGGCACTGGTGGCGATTCGGGTGTCAGGGAGGGTGAAGCGCTGGGAGAACTGCTCGCGGTCGAAGCCGGCCTGCTCGGCCAGCTCCACCAGTTGCGGGGCGCGGGTGACATCCACGCCCTGCTCGTAGAACGATGCCTGGATCAGTTGCAGCAGGCGCCAGGCCCGCTTGTCGTCCAGCTCGCGTGCCGCCACCAGGGCGCGGCACGCCGGCTCCGTGTCGTAGACGAAACCGTCGGGCATCGCGTCGTCGAAACGGAACGGCTGCCCGGTGGCGTCATGCACCGCCTGCCAGTGCTCGAGGATGTACTTACGGGTCGAGGCGTCCAGGGCGCTGCCACCGGTGCGCAGGCCGCCCGGCACCAGGCGGGTCTCGACACCCGCCTCACGGGCCTGGGCGATCAGCGCCTCGGCCACCGGGGCAAAGCCCCAGCACCAGGAGCACATCGGGTCCATCACATAGAGCAGGCGTGCGGACATGCATCAGGCCTCGGCTTTGTAGTTGAAACCGATCGGGTGCGGCTGGTTGCGCGCCTTGGCCAGCTCGATCTGCTTCTGGCGGTCGATGGCGCTGCGCCGGGTCTTCTCGCTCAGGCTGTCCCAGCAGTGCGGGCAGCTCACGCCTGGCGAATAGTGCTCCGACTCCCGGTCCTTCACGTCGATCGGGTGGCGGCAGGCATGGCACTGGTCGTACTCGCCCTCGGTCAGGTCGTGGCGCACCGTGACCCGGTTGTCGAAGACGAAGCAGTCGCCGTCCCAGAGGCTTTCTTCCTGGGGCACTTCCTCGAAGTATTTCAGGATGCCGCCCTTAAGATGATAGACCGCTTCGTAGCCCTCACCGAGCATGTAGCTGGAGGCCTTCTCGCAGCGGATGCCACCGGTGCAGAACATGGCGACCTTCTTGTGCTTGCTCGGGTCGAAGTGGGCCTTGATGTAGTCGGGGAACTCGCGGAAGGTCTCGGTCTTCGGGTCGATGGCGCCCTTGAAGGTGCCGATGGCCACTTCATAGTCGTTGCGGGTGTCGATCAGCAGCACTTCCGGGTCGCTGATCAAGGCGTTCCAGTCTTTCGGATCGACGTAGGTGCCGACCGCCTTGTTTGGGTCCACGCCCGGCACGCCGAGGGTGACGATCTCTTTCTTGAGCTTGACCTTGGTGCGGTAGAACGGCTGCTCGTCGCAGTACGACTCTTTATGGTCGACGTCCACCAGGCGTGGGTCGTTGCGCAGCCAGGCCAGCAGCGCGTCGATGCCTTCGCGGGTGGCCGAGACGGTGCCGTTGATACCTTCGTTGGCCAGCAGCAGGGTGCCTTTCACGCCGTTGTCGAGCATGGCCTTCAGCAGCGGCTCGCGCAGTTCGACGTAGTCTTCGAGGGTGACGAACTTGTACAGCGCCGCCACGACGATCGGTTGGGTCATTGCGTTGAATCTCCAGGTGGTTGCCCTCGTAAGGGGCGGACCGGGTTTGGCAAAAGCATGGGGCCGCTGCGCAGCCCATCGCCGGCAAGCAGGCTCCCACACGCTCAGCGCAAGACTCGAAATTTGCGCAGGACCTGTGTGAGCCGGCTTGCCGGCGATGGGCCGCAAAGCGGCCCCGAGGGAATAACGCGAATTGTACCAGAACGACGGAAAGGATTCAGTGCTTGCCGCCGCCGGCGCACACCGGCGAGGCCGGCGCCACACCGACCACGGCCCATTCCTCGGGCGTGTAGGTGTGAATCGCCAGGGCGTGGATCTGGCCCATCAGCTCACCCATGGTGGCGTAGACCTTCTGGTGGCGCTTGACGCTGTTCAGTCCGGCGAACTGCTCGCTGACCAGCACCGCCTTGTAGTGCGTTTCCTGGCCACGGCTGTGCATATGGCTTTCGTTGTGCACTTCGAGGTGTTGCGTGCCCAGCGGCGCCAGCTGCTGTTCGATGCGTTGCTGCATGCTCATCGCGTCACGCTCACTTCTTCGCCGGGGCCTTGCCGGCGCTTGGGTCGAGTTCCTTGGTCATGTCGTCGAGCAGCTTGTTGACCACAGGTACCGCCGGCTCCAGGCTCTGCTGGGTCAGCTGGGCGGACTGCTGGGTGACCTTGGGCATTTCACGCAGGACTTTCTTGCCCAGCGGCGACTCGTAGAACTTGACCAGGTCGTTCAGCTCGGCCTCGGTGAAGGTCGCGGTGTACAGGTCGACCATCTTCGGCTTGAGCTTCTTCCAGCCGATGGCGTTGTCCAGGGCGGCGTTGGCCTTGGCCTGGTAGCTGTCGAGCACGGTTTTCTTGGAGGCCGGCGCCTTGGTCTGCTCGAAGCGCTGGGCGAACATCTGCTGGACCTGCATGTACACCGGGGTGCCCAGCTTGTCGGCATTGGCCAGGGTCAGGAATTTCTCGGCGGCAGCGTTGTGCGCTGGAGTGGCAGCGAGTACCTGGCCGCTGGCGCAAACCAGGGCAACGGCGGCACAGAGGACACGGAGACGGGTCATTGCATTTCCTTCAAGAAAGGGAGGCGAGTACCTCAGAGTAGAGCATTCTGCGCTGTGATGGCGAAGTGCTCAAGTGGCACGACGAGCGACGGAACCGCTCTGTCGAATCAGGGCCTAAACTGCGATTTCGAACCACAAAGGAGTGAGCGCAGCATGAGCCGTATCGAGACAGACAGCCTGGGCCCGGTCGAAGTTCCGGAGGACGCCTACTGGGGTGCGCAGACCCAGCGTTCGCTGATCAACTTCGCCATCGGCAAGGAGCGCATGCCGCTCGCGGTACTGCACGCCCTGGCGCTGGTCAAGAAAGCCGCTGCCCGGGTCAACGACCGCAACGGCGACCTGCCCGCCGATATCGCCCGCCTGATCGAGCAGGCCGCCGACGAAGTGCTCGACGGCGAGCACGACGAGCAGTTTCCGCTGGTGGTGTGGCAAACCGGCAGCGGCACCCAGAGCAACATGAACGTCAACGAAGTGATCGCCGGGCGCGCCAATGAGCTGGCCGGCAAGGGCCGTGGCGGCAAGGTGCCGGTGCACCCCAACGATCACGTCAACCGCTCGCAGAGCTCCAACGACTGCTTCCCCACCGCCATGCACATCGCCGCGGCCCAGGCCGTGCATGACAAACTGCTGCCGGCGATCGCCGAACTGTCGGCCGGGCTGGCCGAGCTGTCGGCGCGCCACACGCACCTGGTCAAGACCGGGCGCACGCACATGATGGACGCAACGCCCATCACCTTCGGCCAGGAGGTCTCGGCCTTCGTCGCCCAGCTCGACTACGCCCAGCGCGCCATCCGCGCGACCTTGCCGGCGGTTTGCGAACTGGCCCAGGGCGGCACCGCCGTGGGCACCGGGCTCAATGCCCCGCACGGTTTCGCCGAAGCCATCGCCGCGGAGCTGGCGGCCTTGTCCGGCCTGCCGTTCGTCACCGCGCCGAACAAGTTCGCCGCCCTGGCCGGCCATGAGCCGCTGACCAGCCTGGCCGGCGCGCTGAAAACCCTGGCCGTGGCCCTGATGAAGATCGCCAACGACCTGCGCCTGCTGGGTTCCGGCCCCCGCGCGGGGATTGCCGAGGTACGCCTGCCAGCCAACGAGCCAGGGAGCTCGATCATGCCCGGCAAGGTCAACCCGACGCAGTGCGAGGCGCTGTCGATGCTGGCCTGCCAGGTGCTGGGCAACGATACGGCGATCGGCTTTGCCGCAAGCCAGGGCCACCTGCAACTGAACGTGTTCAAACCGGTAATCATCCACAACCTGCTGCAGTCGATCGAACTGCTGGCCGATGGTTGCAGCAACTTCCAGCAGCACTGCGTGGCCGGCATCGAGCCGGACGCCGAACAGATGGCGGCGCACCTGGAGCGTGGATTGATGCTGGTGACGGCGCTGAACCCGCACATTGGCTACGACAAGGCGGCGGAAATCGCCAAGAAAGCCTACGCCGAGGGCAAGACCCTGCGCGAGGCGGCGCTGGAGCTCAAGTACCTGACCAACGAGCAGTTCGACCAGTGGGTGCGGCCAGAGAACATGCTGGCGCCCGGCGGCAAGGGCTGATCCGGCGGCCTCATCGCGATGCGACTTGCACCGCGATGAGGCCATCAATCAACCTGTACCCGACGCGCTTTCCAGCCAGCCACCAGCGATGGCCCCAGCGCCACCAGTGCCGAGCCCAGTACCACGGTCACCGCCCCGACATACCCCAGGCCATTGATCTGCTCGGCATGCACGTAGTCCGGCCAGAGCCAGGCCGCCAGCGCTACCGCAACGAACGTCACCAACGGTGTCAGCGCCAGGGTCGCGCTCACCCGCGAGGCCTCCCAATGCGCCAGTGCCTCGGCGAACGCGCCATAGGCCACCAGTGTGTTCAGGCAGCAGGCCAGCAACAGCCAGCCCTGCAACGGGCTGAGCTGCAACGCCTCCAGCGGATGCACCCAAGGCGTCAGCAGCAGCGCGCAGCAGATGTAGATCACCATCATCACCTGCTGCGAGTTCCACACCGTCAGCAATTGCTTCTGGCTCAGGGCATAGAACACCCAGATGCTGGTCGCCAGGATGATGGTCAGCACACCGGTGGTGTAGGTGCCGAGTGATGTGAGCAGTTCTTCCAGGCGCTGGTTGAAAAACAACGCGAAGCCCAACAGCAGCACCAACAGGCCCAGGCCCTGCCCCAGGCTGAAGCGCTCCTTGAAGACGAAGACGCTGGCCACCAGCAACAACACCGGCCCAAGTTGCACCACCAGTTGCGCGGTACCGGGGCTGAGCAGGTTGAGCCCAACCAGGTACAGAACGTAGTTGCCGACCAGCCCCGCCACCGCGACGGCCACCAGGCCCTTGCCCTTGACACCGAGACCGCTGAAAGACGGCAGCCGCCGATTGGCCGCCAGCCAGGCGAACAGCAGGCCGCCGGAAACGCTCAGGCGGTACCAGGTGACGGTCACCGGGTCCATCACCTGCAGCACCTGCTTGAGCTTGATCGGCAGGATGCCCCAGAGAAACGCGGTCAGCAGCGCCAGCAGCAGGCCCTGGACCCAGCGTCCGGAAGAAATGTGCATGGTGTCCTCGAATCAGGCCTTGGCGGGGGAAGCTGCAGTCTAAAGGCTTGCCGGGAAGGATGTGGTGGGAAAAGATTTCATCAGGTCATTCCCTGGATGCATGCTCAATGCGTGGGCGGGCTTTCGTGGGAGCGGCGGTGCGCCGATGCGACTTGCCCCGCGATAGGGCCAAGCCAACACCCGTGCACGATCCGCCTACTTCTTGTCCTTGGCGAACGCCGCCTCCAGTGACTGGTTGATCGTGCGCAGCACCTTCACCCGCGCCCAGCGCTTGTCGTTGGCCTCCACCAGGGTCCATGGCGCGATCTCGGTGCTGGTGCGGTCGACCATGTCGCCCACCGCTTCGGAATAGACATCCCACTTGTCGCGGTTGCGCCAGTCTTCCTCGGTGATCTTGTAGCGCTTGAACGGGATCTGCTCACGCTCCTCGAAACGCTCCAGCTGGGTCTGCTGGTCGATGGCCAGCCAGAACTTGACCACCACCACCCCGGCGTTGCTCAGTTGCTCCTCGAAGTCGTTGATCTCGCCGTAGGCGCGCATCCAGTCCGCCGGGCTGCAGAAGCCCTCGACCCGCTCCACCAGCACGCGGCCATACCAGGAGCGGTCGAAGATGGTGAACTTGCCGCGGGCCGGGATATGGCGCCAGAAGCGCCACAGGTACGGCTGGGCACGTTCTTCCTCGGTGGGCGCGGCAATCGGCACAATGCGATACTGGCGCGGGTCCAGCGCCGCCGCCACTCGACGGATGGCCCCGCCCTTGCCGGCCGCATCATTGCCTTCGAACACCGCCACCAGGGCGTGCCGGCGCATGCGCTTGTCGCGCAGCAGGCCAGCCAGGCGTGCCTGTTCGGTGACCAGCTGTTCCTGGTAGTCGTGCTTGTCCAGGCGCAGGGTCATGTCCAGGGCGCCGAGCAGGCTCTTCTGGTCGATGCTGCGCCCCAGGGGCGCGACGTTACCCTGGTGCTTGCCCTTGGGATTGTTGGCCAGCGCGGCCTGCAGGCTTTCGAGCAAGATGCGCCCGACCGCCAGGCTGCGGTAATGCGGGTCGACGCCCTCGACCACATGCCAGGGCGCATAGTCGCGGCTGGTACGGCGCAACACCCGCTCGCCGAAGCGCACGAAGCGGTCGTAGGTTTGCGACTGCTGCCAGTCCAGCGGGCTGATGCGCCAGTTGTGCAGCGGGTCTTCCTTGAGTGCCTTGAGCCGCGCCTTCATCTGCTTCTTGGACAGGTGGAACCAGAACTTGATGATCAGCGCGCCCTCGTCGCACAGCATCTGCTCCAGGCGCTCTGCTCCGGCGATGGCCTGGTCGAGCACGGCGTCCTTGAACTGGCCGTGCACTCGCCCTTCGAGCATCTGGCTGTACCAGTTGCCGAAGAACACGCCCATGCGCCCCTTCGGTGGCAGCGCCCGCCAGTAGCGCCAGGCCGGCGGGCGGGCCAGCTCTTCGTCGGTCTGCTGGTCGAAGGTGCGTACCTCGATCAGCCGCGGGTCCATCCACTCGTTGAGCAGCTTGACCGTCTCGCCTTTACCGGCGCCCTCGATGCCGTTGATCAGCACGATCACCGGAAAGCGCGCCTGCTGCTTGAGTTCGTACTGGGCTTCGAGCAAGGCCTCGCGCAGGGCGGGCACTTCGGCTTCGTAGGTGTCCTTGTCGATGCTGTGACCGATTTCGGCGGATTCGAACATGGAGGGCTCCTTCAATGGATAAGCAAGATTAGCGGATCGAGCAGGATTTTTGCGCCCTCTGCGCTCAGCATCGCGACACCAGGCCGCTGCCACGAACGACGCAAGCGTCTGCAGATCGCTTAAGATCCACCCTTTGTTGCAACCGAGCCGACCATGTCCGACACCCTCCTCCCCACACAGGCCCAGATCGACTGGGATGACCAGGGCCGCCCCCACTCCCGGCAATACGACGATGTCTACTTCGCCATCAACGAAGGCATCGACGAGACCCTGCATGTGTTCATCGAGCAGAATCACCTGCGCCAGCGCTTCGCCGAGCTGCAGCCGCATGCCTGCCTGGTGATCGGTGAAACGGGCTTTGGCACCGGCATGAACTTCTTCTGTGCCTGGCAACTGTTCGCGGAGCTTGCGCCCGCCGACGCACGCCTGCATTTCGTCAGCGTCGAGAAATACCCGCTGGCCCCCGACGACCTGGCCCGCGCCATGCAGCTGTGGCCGGAACTGGCCGCCTTCACCCAGCCGTTGCTGGAGCAGTACGTGGCGATCCACCCGGGCTTCCAGCAATTCAGCCTCGACGGTGGCCGCGTCACCCTGACGCTGATGATCGGCGACGCGCTGGAACAGTTGCCTCAGCTCGACGCCCGCATCGACGCCTGGTTCCTCGATGGCTTCGCCCCGGCGAAGAACCCCGACATGTGGACGCCGGAACTGTTCGCCCAGCTGACGCGGCTGTCGCACCCCGGCACCACCCTGGGTACCTTCACCACCACCGGCTGGGTGCGTCGCTCGCTGATCGAGGCCGGCTTCACCATGAAGAAAGTGCCGGGCATCGGCAAGAAGTGGGAAGTGATGCACGGGGTCTACAGCGGTGCGCCTGTCGCTCGCGCAGCGCCCTGGTACGCGCACCCGGCACCCGCATCGGGGCCACGCGAAGCGCTGGTCATCGGCGCCGGCCTGGCCGGCAGTGCCACGGCCCGGAGCCTGGCTGCACGGGGCTGGCAGGTCAGCGTGCTGGAGCGCCACGACGGCCCGGCCCGGGAGGCCTCGGGCAATCCACAAGGCGTGCTGTACCTCAAGCTTTCCGCCCACGGCACCGCCCTTTCGCAGATGATTCTCGCCGGCTTCGGCTACACCCGCCGCTGGCTCGAGCATCTGCAGCGTGGCCAGGACTGGGATGCCTGCGGCGTGTTGCAACTGGCTTTCGATGATCAGGAAAATGCGCGCCAGGCCAAGCTGGCAGCGGCCTTTGACAACAGCCTGCTGCAGCGCCTGGAGCGCGCCCAGGCCGAAGCCATCGCCGGGGTCGCGCTGCCCAGCGGCGGCCTGTACTACCCCGAAGGTGGCTGGGTGCACCCGCCTGCGCTGTGCCAGGCCCAGCTGGACCACCCGCGCATCCGTCTGCTTACCCACGCCGATGTGCTCGAGCTGCGCCGTACCGATGGCCTGTGGCAGGCCTGGGAGGGTGAGCGCCTATTGGCCAGCGCACCGCTGGTGGTGCTGGCCGGCGCCGCCGATATCCGCCGTTTCCCGGCGTGCGCCGGGCTGCCGCTCAAGCGTATTCGTGGGCAGATCACCCGCCTGCCCGTGACCGAAAGCAGCCGTGCGCTGCGCACCGTGGTCTGTGCCGACGGCTACGTGGCGCCCCCGCGAGGGGACGAGCACACCCTTGGCGCCAGCTTCGACTTCAACAGCGAAGACCTGACGCCAACCGTGGCCGAGCATCAGGGTAACCTGGCGCTGCTCGATGACATCTCCACAGACCTCGCCGCCCGCCTGCGCACCGCCGAGCTGGACCCGGCGCAGTTGCAGGGCCGGGCGGCGTTCCGCTGCACCAGCCCGGATTACCTGCCCATCGTCGGGCCGATGGCCGATGTCGAGGCGTTCAACGAGGCCTACGCCATGTTGGGCAAGGATGCGCGGCAGGTACCGGATGTAGCCTGCCCGTGGCTGGAGGGGCTGTATGTGAACAGTGGGCACGGCTCACGCGGCCTGATCACCGCGCCGCTGTCTGGCGAATTGATTGCGGCGTGGGTCAGCGGTGAGCCGCTGCCGGTGCCCAGGGCAGTGGCCGAGGCGTGCCATCCCAACCGCTTCGCGCTGCGTCGGCTTATCCGCGGCAAGTAGCACCAGGATTGGGCGCTGCGCTCCCGAAAGCGCGCCCCTTGAACGCAAAAGGCCGCCGCATCGATTGGATGCGGCGGCCTTTTGCCTTGTGGTCAGCGCCGACGCGGCTGGCGCTTGCGCTGTTCTTCGTCGGTCGGGATCGGCACCGGCTGCAACGGTGGCGGGAGCAGGCCCAGGGCGACGGCGAGGTCATGGAGCCAGTTGTACATGCGTTCGTTCATATTGCCCCCTTGACGGGTCAGCCTCACGGTCAATCAATCTTGCGATGCGTCATACAGATCATAGTCCGATGTCTTGTATTACGCATGCCTCTGTTCTTACAGATATGGGCGATTCTGACCCGGATCAAGCGCAGATGGCAGCTTCCGACGGTCGGTCAATCGTTTCGCTTTGTTGCAAATCGATCCAGGCCTGCAGATTGGCCCCGCGTTTACCCTGGCGCCACATCAACCAGGTCATCGCATGATCGAACGGTGCCTGCAAGCGGTGGGCACGCACCTGGTCGCGCCCCGGCAGGCTGTCGAGCATCGACTGCGCCATGAGTGCCACACCTGCCCCGGCGATCACGCAGGCCAGCATGCTCTGGTAGGACTCGATCTCCATCACCCGGCCCATGGGCGTGTGGGCATGGGCATACCAGGCTTCCAGGCGCATGCGGTACGAGCAGCCCTGGCGGAAGGTGAACACCGCCTTGCCGGCAACGTCACTGGCGCTGTGCACCACCGGGTGTTCAGGGCTGGTGATCAGCACCAGCGTTTCCTCGCACAGTGGCACGCCATCCAGCCCGGCCAGGTTGAGCGGGCCGTCGACCAACGCCGCGTCCAGCCGATGGCTGAGCACGCCTTCGAGTAGTTCCGCACTAGGCGCCGCCTGGACCTGCAGGTTCACGGCTGGATAAGCCTGGTGATAACGCGCCAGTAGCGCTGGCAAATGAATGGCCGCGGTGCTGTACATGGTGCCCAGCACGAAATCCCCCGCTGGCTGGCCCCCCTGCACCGCCGCGAGCGCCTCGTCGCGCAGGTTGGCAAGGCGGTTGGCGTAGTCGAGCAGCACCTTGCCGGCCGGCGACAGCTGCAAGCGCTGGCGCTCGCGCAGGAACAACTCCACGCCCAGTTGCTCCTCGAGCTGACGCAGGCGCGTCGACAGGTTCGACGGCACCCGGTGCAAGCGCTCGGCGGCGCGGGTAACCGAACCCTCCTCGGCCACGGCCTGGAAGATGCGCAGTTGGCTGAACTCCATGAGATTCTCCAAAACAGAACAACTTCATCATCATTATTCAATTTTATTGAAAGTCAATGCACCCTACTCTGCCATCCATCGCATCCCTTCGTGCAGGAGACTTTCCATGTCGCCCTTCGTGCAACTGTTGGCCAGCGCCGTGGCGCTGATGATGGCCATGGGCATCGGCCGCTTCGCCCTGACCCCACAACTGCCCCGGCTGATCGCCGAGGGCCAGTTCGACCTGACCGCTGGCGGCCTGGTCGCCGCCGCCAACTACCTGGGCTACTTTCTTGGCGCGGTGGACGGCATGTTCGCCCGCCAGCCACGCCAGGTACGCCTGCGCCTGCATGGCGGGCTGTGGCTGTGCGTATTGCTGACCCTGGCATCGTGGGCGGCCGACGGATTCTGGAGCCATTTGCTGCTGCGCTTCGGCACCGGCGTGGCCAGCGCCTGGGTGCTGGTGATGATCGCCAGCCTCAGCCAGCAACTGGCCAGTGCCCATGGCCGCCAGCGCCTCGGCGCACTGGTGTTCGCCGGACCCGGTGTCGGGATTGCGGCGACAGGCTTGCTGGCCTTGGCCGCGCACCTGCTGGGGCTGGATTCGGCGGCCCTGTGGCTGATTTATGGGGTCGCCGCACTGGTCATGCTGCTCGCGGTGCTGCCGTGGCTGCCGCGAGCGCTCGAACCCGTCACCTTGCCCCTTGGCAGCGACCGCGGCCCCAACAATGGCATCGGCCGCCTGGGCCTGCTCTACGCGCTCTACGGGATCGGCTACATCCTGCCGGCCACCTTCCTGTCGCAGATGGCCAACCAGCAGTTCCACGGGCAATGGCTGGCCGACCTGTTCTGGCCGGCGTTCGGCCTGGCCTCGGCGCTGGGTGTGATGATCGTCAGCCTGCTTCGCCCGGGCCGCACCTCGACCTGGCTGAGCATCACCCTGTGGCTGCAAGGGCTGGGTGTTCTGGCCTGCCTGCTGGGCGGCGGCGTCGGCCTGGCATTGGGCGTGCTGCTGTGCGGTGGGCCGTTCCTGGCCTGCATGCAACTGGTGATGCAGCGCTCGCGGGAGCTGGCGCCCCATGCCACACAGCGCAATGCCGGGATGTTGACCGCTTGTTTCGCCCTTGGGCAATTAAGCGGGCCGCTGCTGGCGGCGTTGAGCAACCACTACAGTGCCAGCCTGCAGCCTGCCTTGGTGCTGGCAGCGACAGGGCTGGCCATGGCTGGCGTGCTGGTCATCACGGGAAACCGCAGTTTGCAGGGCTGCCCATCAAGAACCCGAATGGCCTGACAGGGAAAACCCGGCTGCAAAAGGTCGAAACCATTTGCAGCCTTTGCCATTGTATTTTATAAACTACATTCACTCGATGAAAACCATCGAATCCAGCAGTTTCAGGCATTGGCTGATCGGGCTTCGGAATGCCACGGCAAGGGCCAGAATCGTCGCTCGTGTCAACCGACTCAAGGAAGGGCTAGCGGGTGACGTTTCACCGGTCGGCCATGGCATGAGTGAGCTGAGAGTCCATTACGGCCCAGGCTATCGGGTGTATTTTCACCAATACGGCGATACCTTGATCATCCTGCTTTGCGGCGGCGACAAAAGCAGCCAGCAACGGGACATCAAGGCAGCCCGGCAGATCCTGCAGTCGTGGAGTATGCAAAATGACTGAAACGTTCCATGAATTCGACGCTGCCGCCTATCTGACTTCCCCGGAAACCATCGCGCAGTTCATGACCGATGCATTGGAGACAGGGGATGCAGCCTACGTGGCAAAAGCCGTGGGCGTGGTGGCTCGCGCCAGGGGCATGAGTGAACTGGCAAAGGAAACAGGCCTGTCTCGCGAGCAGCTTTACCGCTCGTTCAGTGAACACGGCAACCCAACGCTCAAATCGTTCCTGACTGTAATGAAAGCGTTGGGAATAGACATGGCTGCCAGACCATCCCAGCAAGGTGTAGGCCAGGCGAAGTGCCTTGCCGGTCCTGTGGCATCTAATACCTCAAGGACCGGCACTTGCTTGCGCCCTGTCATCCCACCAGTTTGCGCAACTGCTGCCGCACCCACGCCTCGGCGCTGACCATGATCACCCCAAGCAGCACCATCACCGCGCCGATCACGAAGTTCAGGCTCAGCGGCTCGCCCAGCAACAGCACCCCAAAGGTCACCCCGAACAGCGGCGTGATGAAGGAAAACACCGCCAGGTTCGACGCCAGGTACTTGCGCAACAACCAGAACCAGGTCAGGTAGCTCACGAACGACACCACGATCCCCTGGAACAGCACGCTGCCCACCGCCAGCGGGGTCACCGAGAAGTCGGCGATCTGTCCACTCACCAAAGCAATCAGCACCAGCCCGACAAACCCCACGGCCAGCTGGTAGAACAGGGTCAGGGTCGCCGGCGCCTCGGACAACCGCGAGCCGCGCACCACCACCGTGGTAGCGCCCCAGGCCAGGCCAGCGAGAATCGCCAACGCGTCGCCAAGCAGCATGCGCCCATCGAGATGTTCGAGGGAAACACCGCCCGCGAAGGCCAGGGCAATCCCCCCGAACGCCAGCAGGATGCCCAGCCACTGCAACAGCCGCAGCCGCTCGCTAGGCATCATGAAATGCAGCCCCAGGGCGGTGAAGATCGGCGCGGTGTAGAGGAACACCGACATATGCGCCGCCGAGGTCAGCTTCAGCCCCTCGGCGATGAACAGGAACTCCAGGCCGAACAGCGCGCCGGCCAGCAGCCCGGCGCGCCAGGTGCTGCCAACCTGGTTCCAGCCACCCCGCAAGCACACCAGCAGGCCAACCAGTACCGCCGCGATGCCATTGCGAAACGCCGCCTGCATGACCGGTGCGATATCCACCGCAGCGGATTTGATCAGCACCTGCTGGCAGCCCCAGATCAGGCACAGCCCCAGCATGACCTGGAAAGCAAAAGCGTCGGGGTTCTTGCGGACCGCGGTCATGGGCGGCCCCTCTGCAGGTTGAACGACATGGCAAGGCTCGGCGGTGAGAATGGATCCCGATTATCGGGGGACCGGCCTTGCCGATGCCAGTCTAAATTGACCCGCCGGCGATCTGCGCCTTGGCCGAGACATGCTCGAAGGTGGCTTCGTCCAGGGCATCGGCCTGTTCATCGAGCACCTGGCGCGGATGTTCGAAGCCCGGAATGCTGCTGTCGATCAGGCTGAGCAGGCGCGAACCGCGTGGGCTGAGGACGAAATTCTCGCCGTTGCCGCCTTCCGCTTCAGGCCGGCTCTCGATGAAACCGCGTTCGGAGAGGATCTTTTCGTACTTGCAGGCCTGGGCCTTGAGCTGGTTCAGATCGCCCGGCGCCTCGCCATCGGCGGCCAGCGCGGCGGCATGCTGCTCGGCATAGGGGCGCGGCGTGAAACTGTGACCGGCGCCGTTCTGCACTTCGTGCAGCAAGCGTTCGATCAGGTCCCAGTCGTATGTGCTCATGGGGTAAGCCTCCTGCTGTGGACAAGTAGGTACACAGCGTGGGACTGACAGAGGTTGCCAGGTGTTCAATCAGAAACCGAAGGGCCGCCCCATTGCTCATCGCAGGCTACAAGCTGTTCAGCATTTCACGTATGTACTCGGAAAAACTGTCCGCCACTTGATTCGCCTCACGGCTTACCGGGTCGATATCGACAACCACCCAGCCATTGTTCGTATCGAACCCCGAGCAATACCCCTGCATGTCATCTCCGAACAGGAGGATGCCGTCCAGGGGGAGTTCATCATCTTCGTCGTAGACCTGGTCTGGGGTCAGCAGGCCCTCATACAACATGTAGGCAGCCTCACCCACTTCACCCCAGCCAAGCTCCTTCATGAACGCAACATAATCGGCCGGAACTTGCGAATGATCGGCAGTCAGTGCCGCGAGCACCTGCGCAGTGGCTGTCTCCAATTTTGCGAGCAGGCCGGATGCCTTGTCCGGCTGCAGATCTTCATACCTGTCCACGGCTGCTCCTTCCATGTCACGAATCAGCCAAAACTCGATCACGACAACGCCGGGGTGGAGAACATGCTTTTTGCCCCAGGCTTAGCACCTATACAAATCGCAAAAATACTCGTTGATACATTTCCCACTCAACACTTGTTTCGAATTGAAATCCAAGGTTTGAGAGACGACAACTCCTGGTCTCAGGCTCTCTGGAAAATCTTCAATCGATGCATACTCCCCTGGCACCAGAAACCTGAAGTAGTCTCCCATACTCGTAGGGCCATCAAACCCAACGGGAAAATCTTCTCCCTCTCGGGAACCTTCGACGGCGTGATAGACAAAGAAACCTTTGTTGAAGGCAAGGCTGGCTTCACTGTAGATTCCTCGCTCTTCGAGATCGCGCAACAGCTCATCCAGCACGAAAGCCTTGTCTCTTCCTTGCCAGCGCCATGCCGAATACAAGTCCACCGTAAAGCCACCTTTCTTCAAAGGTGGGTACGACCGAAAGACCTGAGACTCCTCCCACATGAATTCACTGAGGGTGTCCAGCATTTCCTCCGCTCCGCTCAGTGCCAGGAGCACTTTCGGAATATCACCAAAACAATTGTTCACCATGACCGCAATTCGACCAACTCCATCCATGGCCAACCACGTGTATATAGTACCGAAGCCAGGTTCCCATTGTTCATCAAGGCTCATTGCCGGTTCCCCTTAGGCCATGTCACCGTGCAATTTTCTCAAGTTTTAGCATGGCGCCGAGAGGAACATCGCCTCGTCGCCAGACACCGATCAAGGACACAGATTTATTATATAAACCCTAATTTCGACGCCTTCGGCTCAGCGCTCGACACTCTCTTCGGTAGAGGACTTAAAAATAAAACCCCCTTTCGTCAAGAGCAGGTTAAATAAAATTTTTCACTTTCCGCCCAACCCGCTTACCTGCCCCTACCCATACAACTTAGGCGCTGCTCGAAATATATCTGCACTCGCCAATAACGCGTTGAAAGGAGGCTCGGAATGCTCATGTACTCCAGTACACTGCGCTTCCTCCCCCTTTTTTCCTTGTTTGGCCTTCACGCAGAAACATTTCGTACAAACCCTAATCAATCACCTGCTCCACAGCATAAGTCGTGAAACTATTTTCACCTTCCTCCAAATGCAATCGCCGGCATTGGGGGCAACGGTAAACTGCCATGGCAGTTATTTCAATCACCTCGTAAAACTGCTCCGAAGACATTGACTCCACATCCAGACGCTCTGCAACCTGCTCTATAACTGACTCAGGCATTAGTGTCATTTCATGATCTGACCAGCCATGCGACAAGTTCATGACGCACCCACACCTACACAAGAATTTTGGCATTCTGATTTTCCGAATTTTTATCTATCGGCACACGCCATGCCGTCCAGAAGCGCCTGACGCTTTAGTAAATCAGCAACGTAGCAAAACAATACTGCCCCCGCTTTTTCAACTGCTGCAGTTCCATCAACCCAGTGGATGCTCTCTGACATAGGCCCGCAAGTCCTCGAGTGCTATACCCGGCGCGCCTGATGCCAACCATAGCTGGAACTCTGCGGGGTAGGGTGACAATACTTGGCCACCCGCGACCTGATGCTCCGTCACTGTTCCATACTTGGCGATAAATCTGAGATGCGTTACAACGAGCACCCAGATTCGTCTCAGCGCAGATGATTCGGGCACCCCTTGTGAAGCATCGGTCAGGTACACCGACTCCCCCTCGACGAAAGCGAGAAGATCATCTGCCCTGCCCGCTTGAATCAAAGCACGAATCAACTCACTCTTTTCCATATTGCTCTCTAATCACGAAATTCAACCGAGCAGTTTGACACCACTTCGAAGCTCTTGAAACCGAGCAAGGATATTGCTTTAACTAACGGAGTAGCTCATAGCCGTCGGCTCGGCCATGCAACAGCAAAGAGCAGAGCAAAACAAATAAAATCTTCTCCTTTCCGCACCAACTCAGCTATATATTGAGCAATCATATACCATCCAGAAGCACCTGGAGCTTTAGCGGGTCAGCGACAGTACCGAAGTAGTAGACTCCCCCAGTCGTCGAAAAGCCCGGCGACTTCACCTTCAGATAAGGGACAAAATACTCAGCATCCAATAAATACTCCAATTTCTTGCAATCTTCAAGACCTGCAATACGTACGAAAGGCCCCTGTTCCGAATCCAAACAAACTTGAATTTTTTCACCAATCATTGTATCGATCATAACCACCTTCGTTATCCAAACACCTCAAGAACCACCTACAACTCGATACTATCGAGCAGCTCTTGAAGCTTGATCGGATCAGCAACGGTACCGAAATAGTACTCGGTCCCGCCATGAACACCAAGGTCTGGGCACGGCCCCAGCCAGTAGAGCACATTGAGCTCATCATCAAACAGATCCCTGAGCGCCCCACTGTCCTGAAAGGAAAAAATTCTTATATAAGGCCCATAACGAGGATCAATAAGAACCTGAACTCGCTCCTTGGTAATGCAGTCAATCATTTTTCACCTCGCCGTTCACCACCACAAACTCAACCAGATTTATTTTGCACGTATTCCAAGGACCAATTCAGCTCTTTCTCGATTGGAGCTCTCTTCTTGCCGCTGTTGTCGAGGGCGTCATCGTATCTGACAGGTCGCGTTTTTCCAGACAGGCCAAGGAAACCGGACTTGGTCTTCTTGCTGTACTCGCCGTGTTCCTCGACGCCAGACAGCACGGCCACATCGCCAGTTGCACCGAGCATGACATCACCGCCGGCCTTGAGTTGGCTGCCGATCACCGCGACATCACGGCCACCGTCCAGGTCGATGCCGCCGTCGTCCTTCTTGCTGACGTTGACGGTCAGGTCGCCACCGGCCTCGATCATCGAGGCGACGTCGGTGCTGTGGTAGCTCTCCTGCTGCTTGAAGCTGCGGATCTGGATAACGGCGCTTGTCCCGCCAGTCGCTCGCGCTGAACTTCCGGCCAGCCAGCGACCTCCACCGCATGAATCGACTGACAAGGGAACCGAAGGATGAAACCACTACCCTACATCCTCTACGCGGCAGCCCTGCTGTGCGCGCAGCCCATCTGGGCCTGCACACCGGAAGAGGCCACGCAGAAAAGAGAGCAACTGGCAGGCCTGGTGAGCCAACTGACCGAGCAGAACGCTCAAAAGGCCAAGGAGATCAATGAGGAGCTCCAGCACATGGACCTCGGCACCGCCAGCAAGGACCTGCCGGACAAGTGCCAGTTGATCGACAAGCGCATCCAGGAGCTGAAGGAAGCGGAAAGGAAAACCTGACCGCGCCCGGATCAACGCCGCTGCTGGGCCTGCATGTACTGACGAAGCAACTGGTTGATGCGGGTCTGGTAGCCGGCGCCCTGCTCCTTGAACCAGGTCAGTACATCGGCATCCAGGCGGATGGTCACTGTCTGCTTGGCCGGCACCCGCAGCTCGGCGCGGCGGAAGAAGTCATCGTCGAGTTCGGGGATGTCCGAGGTATCGACCGGGGCTTGGTCTTGCTCACAGCTTCTGGACGGTTTCGACATAGCGCGTTACCTCACGTCGAGTGGCTCTTCTGGCGGAAATGATGCGGATTACATCACCCTGTCGTTCGGTGTAGGCGACCACGCTGACCCAGGCATTGATCCAGCCCATGCCGATCCAGCGTGCCTCCGGGTACTCGAATCGCTCATCCCGCAGCGCCAGCATCGGTTGGCGGAACATCTGGGGCACATCGTTGAAGTCGATACCGTGCTTGCGGATGTTGAGCTGGTTCTTTTCCTCGTCCCATTCAAATCGCACGGGACAATCGTATTTACAGCTGTACATACGCTACTCCTCCTTGGCTGCACATGCCAGAGGAGTGTGGCGCTCGGGCGACAAAATGCCCGGGCTGGAACAGGGTTTGGGAAATGGGCTACGCGCCCTGGGGAAAGAGGTGAAGCAACCCGCCACCGTTGCAGTGGCGGGCTCATTGCCGGAGGGGCTTACTCAGCCGCCGGCTTGCGCTTTTTCAGCGGTGCCAGGCCATCGGCGCTGGCCAGCGGCGCGTTGGCCTTCGGCTTGGCGGACGGCTTGCGCTTGACGGCGCCTTTCTTGTCGGCACCCGACTTCTTCTCGGTCTTTTTCTTCTTGGTGCCGGCAGCCTTGCCCGACGCCTTGACCTTCTTCGGACCGTTATAGGTACCCTTGACCTCCTTGATGACGCGGCGCTCGAACTGCTGCTTGAGGTAGCGTTCGATGCTCGACATCAGGTTCCAGTCGTTGTGGGTGATCAGCGAGATCGCCAGGCCTTCGCCGCCGGCACGGCCGGTGCGACCGATACGGTGCACGTACTCGTCGCCGCTGCGTGGCATGTCGAAGTTGATCACCAGGTCGAGGCCGTCGATATCCAGGCCGCGGGCCGCGACGTCAGTGGCCACCAGCACCTTGGAGCCGCCGTCCTTGAAGCGGTCGATGGCCAGCTTGCGGTCCTTCTGGTCCTTCTCGCCGTGCAGGACGAACGCCTTGACCTCCTTGGCCACCAGGTGGCCGTAGATGCGGTCGGCCAGGGCGCGGGTGTTGGTGAAGATGATTGCCTTCTTGTAGGTCTCGTTGGCCAGCAGCCACTGCACGATCTGCTCTTTGTGCTGGTCGTGGTCAGCGGTGATGATCTGCTGGCGGGTGCCTTCGGCGAGCTGCGAAACGCTGTTGAGCATCAGGTGCTCAGGGTCTTTGAGCACTTTGCCGATGATGTCGCGCAATGCCGCGCCACCGGTGGTGGCCGAGAACAGAAGGGTCTGCTTGCGGTTTTCGCACTCTTTGCACAGGCGTTCCATGTCTTCGGCGAAGCCCATGTCGAGCATGCGGTCGGCTTCGTCGAGGATCAGCACGTCAACGTGCGACAGGTCGAGGTTGCCGGCATTGAGCTGCTCGAGCAGGCGGCCCGGGGTGCCGATCAGCACATCCGGCACCTTGCGCAGCATCGCCGCCTGTTCCTTGAAGTCTTCACCGCCGGTGACCAGCCCCGACTTGATGTAGGTGAATTGGGAGAACAGCTGCACCTGCTTGAGGGTCTGTTGGGCCAGTTCGCGGGTCGGCAGCAGGATCAGCGCACGGATTTCCACGCTCGGGCCGCTGCGGTCGACCAGGCGGTTGAGCAGTGGCAGCACGAAGGCGGCAGTCTTGCCGCTGCCGGTCTGCGCCGTCACCCGCAGGTCACGCCCTTGCAGGGCCAGGGGAATGGCCGCCGCCTGCACTGGGGTCGGCTCGACAAATTTCAGCTCGGCCACGGCTTTGAGCAGGCGTTCGTGCAGGGCGAATTGGGAAAACACGGGGTAACCTCGGGCAAGTGCGAAAAATTCAGTTGCATAGGGTAACGTTTTCCGTGGCCAGAACCGAATTTCTTTTGGCAACTTTGCGCCGATCCACGCTCTAATAACGCTTCGTACCGCAACACAGACCGTTTCCAAGCCCATGGACATCCAACGCTTCTGGCGTGACGCCCTCGACCTCTGGGGCACGCTCGACCAACACCCGCTGCTGCACGCTGCCCTCGGCCTGGCCGTGCTGCTGCTCGTCTCGCTGCTGATCGGCCGCCTGGCCCGCTTCCTGGTGCTGCACTCCAGCCGCCTGCTGGGGCGCCAACAGGCGCTCAGGTGGCTCGACGACCTGCGCCACAACAAGGTGCTCCATCGTCTGGCCCAGACCACCCCATCACTGGTGGTGCAGTTCGGCCTGAAGCTGGTGCCGGAGCTGTCGGCCGCCGCACAGCATTTCCTCGGCAACGTCGCCCTGGCCGTGACGCTGCTGTTCATGACCCGCGCCCTGTCCTGCCTGCTCGACGCACTGCTGGACATCTACGCCCGCACCGAACATGCCCGCACCCGCTCGATCAAGGGTTATATGCAGCTGGCCAAGATGATGCTGTGGATCTTTGCCGCCATCGTCATCGTCGCCACCCTGATCGACCGCTCGCCACTGTTGCTGCTGTCCGGTCTGGGCGCCATGTCGGCGGTGCTGCTGTTGGTGTACAAGGACACCCTGTTGTCGTTCGTCGCCAGCGTGCAACTGACCAGCAACGACATGCTGCATGTCGGCGACTGGATCGAAATGCCCCAGGCCGGCGCCGACGGCGACGTGGTCGACATCACCCTGCACACGGTCAAGGTGCAGAACTTCGACAAGACCATCGTCTCCATCCCCACCTGGCGCCTGATGAGCGAGTCATTCCGCAACTACCGCGGCATGCAGCAGTCCGGCGGGCGGCGGATCAAGCGCAGCTTGTTCATCGATGCGGCGGGCGTACGCTTCCTGACCCAGGAAGAAGAACAGCGCCTGGGCCAGGTGCGTCTGCTCGGCGACTACCTGGCCGGCAAGCGCCAGGAGCTGCGCGAATGGAACGAGGCTCAGGGCCACAATGCCGGGCTGTCGGCCAACCGCCGGCAGTTGACCAATATCGGTACCTTCCGCGCCTTCGCCCTCGCGTACCTGAAGAGCCACCCCAACGTGCACCCGAACATGACCTGCATGGTCCGCCAGATGCAGACCACCGCCGAAGGCGTGCCACTGGAGATCTACTGCTTCACCACCACCACGGTGTGGGCCGAGTACGAGCGCATCCAGGGCGATATCTTCGACTACCTGTTGGCCGTCCTGCCGGAGTTCGGGCTGAGCCTGTACCAGCAGCCTAGTGGTCATGACATGCGTGCGGGGCTGGCGGCCAGGCCGCAGCCTCAGACCCAGCCACGCAGCCTGGACGTATTGAGCGAGGCCTGACCGTCCCATCGGGGCGCCCGACCGGGCGCCCTTTGCATTGCGCCCCCAAGGCGCACTACCCTGGAGCCATCCAGGACGACGTCATCACGGAAGATCGACGGCCCACTCGCCACGCCTATCCCTGACGCTCGACAGACGCCTGCCACAACCTTCGTGAGCGAGCCATGCCTCAGGACATTGCCAGCACTTCACTGCACGACACCCCGCCATCGTCTCGGCGCAAGACCCTCGCCGCCGCCAGCCTCGCCCATGGCGTGCATGACGGCCTGACCGATGTCATCTACGTATTGCTGCCCCTCTGGCAGGTCGCCTTCGGCCTCAGCTACGCCCAGGTCGGGCTGCTGCGCGGCGCCTACGCCGGCATGATGGCGGGTTTTCAGTTGTTGGCCAGCAAAGGTGCCCGGCACTGGGGTCGCGAGGCCCTGTTGATCCGGGGCACGGCGCTGGCCGGGCTGGCCTACCTGATGGCCGCCCAGGCGAGCGACTTGAGCCTCCTGCTGATCGCCCTGATGCTCGCCGGCCTCGGTGCCAGTACCCAGCACCCGCTGGCCAGCGCGCTGGTCGCTGATGCCTACGAAGGCAGCGGCAAGGTGAAGCAGGCCCTGGCCCAGTACAATTTCGCCGGAGATATCGGCAAGGCGCTGATCCCGGGCCTGGTCGGCCTAGTGCTGGTATATGTGTCATGGCAGGCTAACGCCACCGCGCTTGGACTGCTAGGCCTGGGGGCGGCAGCGGCACTGTGGTGGCTATTGCGTCAGGCGCCACTCGCAGGGCGATCAACGCGCAAGGCCGTGGCCCAAGATCGAGTTGGCTCAAGGTCAGGGCTGGCGGCGCTGATCGCCACCGGCACCCTCGACAGTGGCGTGCGCATGGGTTTTCTGACCTTCCTGCCGTTCCTGCTGCAGAGCAAGGGCGCGACGACCGCGCAAATAGGCCTGGCCCTGACATTGCTGTTCATTGGCGGCGCCTTCGGCAAGCTGTTCTGCGGCTACCTGGGCGCCCGACTGGGGCCGGTGCGCACCGTGATCTGCACCGAGCTGCTGACCGCCGGGCTGATCCTGGTGGCACTGCTGTTGCCCTACCTGCCGTTGATGCTGGTGATGCCTCTGATCGGCGTGGCACTCAACGGCACCTCGTCGGTGCTGACCGGGCTGGTGCCGGACTTCGCCGGCAGCGAGCAGCGCGAGCGGGTGTTCGCCTGCTTCTATACCGGCACCGTCGGCGGCGGCGCGCTGGCGCCGATGCTGATCGGCGCGATATCCGACCACACTGGGGTGGAACAGGGATTGATGGCGCTGGCAGGCACGCTGCTGCTGACCCTGCCGTTATGCCTGGTCGTGCACACTGGCCTGCCGCGCCGGCAATGATCCTCAGGCCGCTCCCGGCAGCCTCGCGCGCTGGCCGCCCAAGCGGCTCAACCAGACCGACGCCAGGATCACCGTACCGCCAATGGCCAGGCGCCCGAGCGGTTCGTCCTGGTTCCAGATCAGCAGGTTGAGCAACAAGCCCACCGGCACATGCAGGTTATTCATCACCGCTAGGGTACCGCCGGAGACCAGGCAGGCACCCTTGTTCCACCAGTACAACCCCAATGCAGTCGGACACAGGCCGAGGAACAGCAGCACCAGCCACTGGGTATCGGTGCTCGGCAGGTGCTGGGCATTGCCGAACAGCAGGAAGGCCGGCAATACCACCAGCAACGCGCCCAGGTAGAAATAGCCGAACCGGCGGTAGTGCGGCAGGTCGCTGGGGTGGCGGGCCACCAGATGGCGGTACAGCACCTGCCCGGCGGCATAGGTGAAGTTGGCCAGCTGCAGCAGCAGGAAACCGATGAAGAACTCGCCGGTGACCGTGTCGAAGCGGATCACCGCCGCGCCGGCCACTGCCACCAGGGCGGCAAGCAGCGCCCAGGGGTTGAAGCGGCGGTTCAGGGCATCCTCGATCAAGGTCACATGCAGCGGGGTGAGAATGGTGAACAGCAGTACCTCCGGCACCGTCAGCACGCGGAAGCTGAGGTACAGGCAGACATAGGTGATGCCGTACTGCAGCGCGCCGATCAGCAGCATCGAGCGCATGAAGCGTGGTTCGACCTGGCGCCAGCGGGTCAGTGGCAGGAACACCAACCCGGCCAGCAACACCCGCACAAGCACGGCGAAGTAGCTGTCGACATGGCCGGCCAGGTATTCGCCGATCAGGTTGAAGGAGTACGCCTGGATCAGCGCGACGATTATCAGGTAGCCCATGGTTGGCCCTCGTGGATCAAGGCGGGGACCTTAGCGGGTTGGGCCTGGGCAGTTCAACCATGGGGATTGTGGGGCTGCTGCGCAGCCCATCGCCGGCAAGCCGGCTCCCACACCGACCGCACAATTCTCAAGGACTGCGCTGTATCCATGAGCTGGCTTGTCGGCGATCAGGCCGGCACAGGATGCGCACTTTCTGCGAGCAAAAAAAGCCCGGCCATCTCTATGGCCGGGCAGGCACACCCAAAGGAGCAACAAGGTGTCAGGGTTGGGAATTCGTCGCGGCTCAGGCCACCGCGGCCAGTCTGGCCTTGGCCTGGTTCAGGCCCTTCTCGTGGAACTCGCCGCTCATGTTCAAGCCTTCGGCATGGATGAAGTCCACATCATGGATACCGATGAAGGCCATCACCTGGCGCAGGTACGGTTCCTGGTGATCGCTGCTGGCACCGGCATGGATGCCGCCGCGAGCGGTCAGGACGATGGCGCGCTTGCCGTTGAGCAGCCCCTGTGGCCCGGTCGGGGTGTACTTGAAGGTGATGCCGGCGCGCAGCACGTGGTCCAGCCAGGCTTTCAGGGTACTGGGGATGGTGAAGTTGTACATCGGCGCAGCCATCACCAGCACGTCGGCGGCCAACAGTTCGTCGGTCAGCGCATTGGAGCGCTCCAGTGCCTCACGCTCGGTAGCGCTGCGCTGTTCCTCGGGCTTCATCCAGCCGCCGAGCAGGTTGGCGTCCAGGTGCGGCACGGGGTTCACCGCCAGGTCGCGCACCGTGATCTCGTCGGCCGGATGCGCCGCTTGCCATTGCTGGATGAAGTCCAGGGTCAGTTGGCGAGAAACGGAATCCTGCTGGCGGGCGCTGCTTTCGATGATCAGTACGCGGGACATGTGTGCCTCCATCGGCGGTAAGGGGTGGCGATTCGATGGAGGTGAGATTAGAGGTTGACCTATCGATAAAAAAGCGTAAAAAGTGGGATCAACCTATCGATTAACCTGTTTTATTCCGCTTTGCAGTCGAGCACGATGCGCAGCTTGATGATCTGCCGGTTGAACTTGGCAGTGACATCCACGCTTCTGCCCGCAGGCACGTTGACCCGGCGCACCCTCGGCGCCTCGGGGCCGTTGCGGAAGGTGACCTTGCATGCCGCCGGCACCTGCCCATAGTTGTTGAGGCTGATCGAGCCGATGTCATAGGCCGTGTCGTAGGCGGTGTAGTCGACCTTGACCCCGGTCAGTTCCTTCTCCACGTCGATCGGGTAAGCCATGGCCCCGAGGGGCAGGCACAACAGCAAAGCCGCACAACATTTCTTCATACGGGCGCTCTCCTTGGGAAGAGCGCAGCTTAGGACAACAGGAGCCCTGGATGAAAGCACCGCGCGTTACCCTGGATCAGTGGCGGACCCTGCAGGCGGTGGTCGACCACGGCGGGTTCGCCCAGGCCGCCGAGGCCCTGCACCGCTCGCAATCGTCGGTAAGCTACACCGTGGCGCGCATGCAGGAGCAGCTGGGCGTGCCGCTGCTACGCATCGATGGGCGCAAGGCGGTGCTGACCGAGGCCGGCAGCGTGCTGCTGCGCCGTTCGCGGCAACTGGTCAAGCAGGCCAGCCAGCTGGAAGACCTGGCCCACCACATGGAGCAGGGTTGGGAAGCCGAGGTGCGCCTGGTGGTCGACGCCGCCTACCCCAGCGCCCGCCTGGTGCGCGCCCTGGCAGCGTTCATGCCGCAGAGCCGCGGCTGCCGGGTACGCCTGCGCGAAGAGGTGCTGTCCGGAGTCGAGGAAGTGCTGCACGAAGGCATCGCCGACCTTGCCATCAGCAGCTTCAACATCGGCGGTTACCTGGGCACCGAACTGAGCCCGGTGGAGTTCATCGCCGTCGCCCACCCCGAGCATGCCCTGCACCGCATGGGCCGCGAAATCACCTTCCAGGACCTGGAAAGCCAATTGCAGGTGGTGATCCGCGACTCCGGTCGGGCCCAGCCGCGTGATGTCGGCTGGCTAGGCGCCGAGCAGCGCTGGACGGTAGGCAGCCTGGGCACCGCGGCGACCTTCGTCGGCAGCGGCCTGGGCTTTGCCTGGCTGCCCCGGCACATGATCGAGCGCGAACTGCGCGAAGGCGTGCTCAAGCCCCTGCCGCTGGATCAGGGTGGCAGCCGCCATCCACTGTTCTACCTTTACTCGAGCAAGGAAAAGACCTTGGGCCCGGCCACGCAGATTCTCATCGAACTGCTGCGCAATTTCGACACCGCGCCGCTGGACGTGCCCTTCGCAGCCCCCCCGCAAGCCTGAGAGGACCGCGCCCATGGCCGTTTTCGAACATCAAGGATGCCAGTTGCATTACGAGGAACACGGTCAGGGCGAGCCCCTGGTGCTGCTGCACGGGCTGGGTTCGAGCAGCCAGGACTGGGAACTGCAGGTGCCCGAGCTCGCCCGCCAGTACCGGGTGATCCTCATGGACATCCGCGGCCACGGGCAATCGTCCAAGCCTCGCTCGGGCTACCAGATAAAGACCTTCAGCGAGGATCTCCTGGCCCTGCTCCGTCATCTGGACACCGGCCCGGTGCACTTCATCGGCCTGTCCATGGGCGGCATGCTCGGTTTCCAGTTCGCCGTCGACCACCCCGAGTGGCTGCGCAGCCTGTGCATCGTCAACAGCGCCCCGGAGGTCAAGCGCCGCACCCGCAGCGACTGGATCTGGTGGCTCAAGCGCTGGGGCCTGGCGCGTCTGCTCAGCGTCGAGACCGTCGGCAAGGGCCTGGCCGAACGGCTGTTTCCCAAGCCGGAGCAGGCCGAGCTGCGGCGCAAGATGGCCGAGCGCTGGGCGCGCAACGACAAGCGTGCGTACCTGAAAAGCTTCGACGCCATCGTCGACTGGGGCGTACAGGAACGCATCGGCCAGATCCGCTGTCCCACCCTGGTGATCGCCGCCGACCACGATTACACACCGATACAACTCAAGGAGCGTTACGTCGCCCTGATGCCCAACGCCAGACTGGCGGTCATCGACGATTCGCGGCACGCTACGCCCCTGGACCAACCTGAGGTCTTCAACCAGACCCTGCTGCAGTTCCTCGCAGCCGCTTCCACCTCTCAAGGATCATTGAGCCCATGCTGAAAAAACTTCTGCTCACCGCCTGCTCGGTCGCCTTCGCCACCAGCGTCATGGCCTCCGACAAGACCCCGCACGTTGAGCTGGTCACCAGCTTCGGCAAGATCGAGATCGAATTGAACGCAGAAAAAGCGCCGATCAGTACCAAGAACTTCCTCCAGTACGTCGACAGCGGTTTCTACAACAACACCATCTTCCACCGTGTGATCCCGGGCTTCATGGTCCAGGGCGGTGGCTTCACCGACCAGATGGTACAGAAGAGCACCCAGGACCCAATACGCAACGAGGCGAGCAACGGCCTGCAGAACACCCGTGGCACCCTGTCCATGGCGCGTACCTCCGACCCGAACTCGGCCACCAGCCAGTTCTTCATCAACGTCGCCGACAACGACTTCCTCAACCCGGGCCGCGACCGTGGCTACGCGGTGTTCGGCAAGGTCACCAAGGGCATGGAGGTGGTCGATCAGATCGTCAACTCGCCAACCACCGTCAAGAAAGGCATGCGCGATGTGCCGGCGGATCCGGTCTACATCAAGTCGGCCAAACGCATCGATTGATCCCGCGCCGCACAGGGACGTGAGTCGGGTCGAACAGGAGTGTCGTCACCCATGCTGTACCGTCGTTTCGAGCAGTTGATCGACATCTTCCGCGAGGCGCCGAGCGAGGCGCCTCCCGGCAAGGTCTGGCCCTTCTATCTCTATTATTTGCGCCAGGTCTGGCCGAGCTTCGTCGCCTTGCTGATCGTCGGGCTGATCGCCTCGCTGATCGAGGTGGCGCTGTTCAGCTACCTGAGCCGGATCATCGACCTGGCCCAGGGTACGCCCAACGCCAACTTCTTCAGCGAGCACAGTGGCGAGCTGATCTGGATGCTGGTGGTGGTGCTGGTGCTGCGGCCGGTGTTCTTTGGCCTGCACGACCTGCTGGTGCACCAGACCATCAGCCCGGGCATGACCAGCCTGATCCGCTGGCAGAACCACACCTATGTGCTCAAGCAGAGCCTGAACTTCTTCCAGAGCGACTTCGCCGGGCGCATCGCCCAGCGCATCATGCAGACCGGCAACTCCCTGCGCGATTCGGCGGTGCAGGCGGTGGACGCGCTGTGGCATGTGCTGATCTATGCCATCAGCGCACTGGTGCTGTTCGCCGAGGCCGACTGGCGGCTGATGCTGCCGCTGCTGGTGTGGATCGCCTGCTATATCGGCGCGCTGTACTACTTCGTGCCGCGGGTGAAGGAACGCTCGGTGATCTCCTCCGATGCCCGCTCCAAGCTGATGGGGCGCATCGTCGATGGCTACACCAACATCGCCACGCTCAAGCTGTTCGCCCACACCGACTACGAGCAGCAGTACGCTCGCGAGGCGATCAGCGAGCAGACCGAGAAGACCCAGCTGGCCTCGCGGGTGATCACCAGCATGGACGTGGTCATCACCTCGCTGAACGGCCTGCTGGTGGTCGCAACCACGGGCCTTGCCCTGTGGCTGTGGAGCCAGTCGCTGATCAGCGTCGGTGCCATCGCCCTGGCCACCGGCCTGGTGATCCGCATCGTCAACATGTCGGGCTGGATCATGTGGGTGGTCAACGGCATCTTCGAGAACATCGGCATGGTCCAGGACGGCCTGCAGACCATCGCCCAGCCGGTCACCGTCAGCGACAAGCCGCACGCGCCGGCACTCAAGGTCAGCCGCGGCGCGGTGCGCTTCGACCATGTCGACTTCCACTACGGCAAGGGCGGCAAGGTGATCGATGCCTTGAACCTGGATATCCGCCCCGGCGAGAAGATCGGCCTGATCGGCCCGTCCGGCGCCGGCAAGTCGACCCTGGTCAACCTGCTGCTGCGCCTGTATGACATCGACAGCGGGCGCATCCTCATCGACGGCCAGGATATCGCCGAGGTCAACCAGGCCAGCCTGCGCGCTCAGATCGGCATGATCACCCAGGACACTTCGCTGCTGCACCGCTCGATCCGCGACAACCTGCTGTACGGCCGGCCGGATGCCAATGACGAGGAAGTCTGGGAGGCTGTACGCCGGGCGCGGGCCGACGAGTTCATCCCGCAGTTGTCCGACGCCCAGGGCCGTACAGGCTTCGACGCCCATGTCGGCGAGCGGGGCGTGAAGCTCTCCGGCGGCCAGCGCCAGCGCATCGCCATCGCCCGGGTGCTGCTGAAGAACGCGCCGATCCTGATCATGGACGAGGCCACCTCGGCGCTGGACTCGGAGGTCGAAGCGGCGATCCAGGAGAGCCTGGAGACGCTGATGCAGGGCAAGACGGTGATCGCCATCGCCCACCGCCTATCGACCATCGCCCGCATGGACCGGCTGATCGTGCTGGACAAGGGGCATATCGTCGAGAGTGGCAGCCACACCGAGCTATTGGCGCAGCGTGGCCTGTATGCGCGGCTGTGGCATCACCAGACGGGTGGGTTCGTCGGGGTGGATTGATACAGAAAACGCCATGGGAAAATCAGCTTGGGAGCGGGCTTGCCCGCTCCCACGAGCCCCTTGATCTTCATGCCTGGCGATATGGCAACATCCCCCGCGCCTCCTCGGCATAAGCCCGCACCCCGACCCGCTCCTGTCCGAGAAAATCCTCCACCGCCCGGCGCAATCCCGGATGCAGCAGGTAATGCCACGACCGCGTGATCACCGGCTCGAAGCCGCGAATCAGCTTGTGCTCACCCTGGGCCCCGGCATCGAAACGCTGCAGCCCTTCGCCTATGGCGAAATCCATGCCCTGGTAGAAACAGGTCTCGAAGTGCAGACGGTCGAACTCATCCAGGCATCCCCAGTACCGTCCATACAGGCTGTCACCGCCGATCAGGCTGAGCGCCATGGCCACCTCGCGCCCCTGCTGGCGGGCGATGACCACCCGGATGGCCTCGGGCATTCGCTCGGCGATCAGGCTGAAGAATTCACGGGTAAGGTAGGGCGCGCGCCGGCGCACGGCGTAGGTGTTGGCGTAACACAGGTAGACAAAATCCCACTGCGCCTCGCTCAGCTCGTCGCCCCGATACCAGGCGAAGTCGATCCCCTGCCCCGCCACCTGTTCGCGCTCCTTGCGCATCTGCTTGCGCTTGCGTGAGCTGAGGGTGTCGAGAAAGTCCTGGAAGTCCCGATAACCCCGATTGCGCCAATGGAACTGGCAACCCAGGCGTTCCATCCAGCCTGGCAGACCGGCGAGTGCCTCATCCAGCGCAGTGTCGGTGAAGTTGATATGCGCACCCGATAGCCCGCCCTTGCCCAGGTACTCGGGGATGGCCTGCAACAGCAACAGGCCATCGCTCGGGTCAGCGGCCAACAGGCGTGGGCCGGTCACCGGGCTGAACGGCACCGCACCCAGCAGCTTGGGGTAGTAGGCGATACCTGCGCGCTCGCAGGCATCGGCCCAGCCGTGGTCGAACACGTACTCGCCGAAGGAATGCCATTTGCGGTACGCAGGCAGCAGCGCCCGCACCTCACCGTCGCGTTCCAGCACCAGGTGTTCGGCGGCCCAGCCAGTGTCAGGCACCACGCTGCCACTGTCCTCCATGGCCGTGAGGAAGGCATGGCGCAGGAACGGCTGGGCGTCAGGCACCAGCGCGTCCCAGGTGGTCGCCGGCAGGTCGCGCAGATGGGCAAGGCTGTGGAGGCTGATCACGTTTCCGACTCGCTGAAAAGAGAGTGCCAGTATTGCCAAGTCGACCGTGACACTCAAATGACGGCCGCTTTACTTAACAACAGTGCCACTGTTTAGACATTATTCTGTCATTCGCCCCCGCAATACTTGCGCCTGTTTTCCGGAACCCCAGAACCTGTCTAGTCAGGCCCTTTCCGAAGACATGCCAACTTGGGGGCGGGCGCTTGAGCCTCCCCACTTTTTCCAACAGGGAGAACCTTATGCGTCTTGTTTCTACACTTACCGGAGTGAGCCTCACCGGCATGATGCTGGCTCTGAGTACTCCGGCCAGTGCTGCTGTCGACGCCAAGCTGCTCGAAATGCTCCGCGCCAATGGCTCGATCAACCAGGCGCAGTACAACGAACTGCAGGGCGACCTGGCAAAGGAAACCAAGGAAAAGGCCGACCAGAAAGCCCAGTCCGAGCGCATGAGCTCGTTCGAGCAGAAAGTGGCGTGGGCCGCCAAGACCCAGATCAAGGGTGATGTGCGCCTGCGTTACGAAGACGTCAACGTCGACAACCCGATCTCGCGCAGTGGCAACCAGGACCGTGAGCGCGTCCGCGCCCGTGTCGGCTTCTACAGCGAGATCAACCCGCAAGTGGACGCCGGCGTGCGTGTGGCCACCGGCAGCAGCGCCGATGCCCGCTCGACCAACCAGAGCCTGGACAACTACTTCGAGAAGAAATCTCTGTGGGTCGACCTGGCCTACCTCGACTGGCACCCGACCGCCATCCCCAACCTGCACCTGATCGGCGGCAAGATGGCCCAGCCATGGGTGAGCATGGGCGACATCATCTGGGACAGCGACATCAACCCCGAAGGCGTGGCGGTCACCTACAAGACCAACCTGGGCGCCACCGAACTGTTCGGCAGTGCCGGCCACTACACCCTCAAGGACAACGTCGACGGCGACGGCGTGCAGTTCAAGCACGACGCGCAGCTGTACCACGGCCAGCTGGGTGCCAAGTTCAACGCGGCCGACACCCTCAAGTTCACCGTGGGCGGCAGCATCTACGGCTACGACAACGACAAGGAGTCGACCGTCCTGCGTGCCCTGGGCAACACCACCAACGAGTTCAACCTGGTGGAAGGTTTCGGCCAGGTGGACTTCACCGGATTTGCCATCCCGCTCTCGGCCTATGGCCAGTTCGTCAAGAACACCGAAAGCACCGACGGCAAGGACAAGGCCTGGCTGGCGGGCCTGAAAACCAAGGTCGGCGCCTGGAGCCTGGACTACAACTACCGCGACGTGCAGCGTAACGCGGTGGTCAGCGCCTTCACCGACTCCGACTTCGGCAACGGCTTCACCGGTTCGCGTGGCCACAAGTTCAAGGTCGGCTACGAGATCGACAAGAACTTCTCGCTGGGCGCGGCCTACCTGATGGCCAAGACCGACTTCTCCAACCTGCCGAACAGCGATGCTGACGTAGACACCCTGCAGGTGGATCTGGAAGCGAAGTTCTAAGCAACAGGCTCCTTGGCTCCACCCTGAAGCGGGAAATGCTGACCCCATCCAGCATTTCCTGCTTTTTTTGCTCTGTCAGAAATGCGTCGGCCCTATCGCCGGCAAGCTGACTCCCAAGAGAAATATGCACCACTGTGGGAGCCGGCTTGCCGGCGATTAGGGCCGGAGCAGGCGAAACGGGTATCAGCGCTTGCGCAGGATCACGCTTCCAATCGAATAACCCGCGCCGAACGAGCTCAGCACACCCAGCGACCCCTTGGCCAGGTCATCCTGGTACAGGTGGAAGGCAATCACCGACCCTGCCGAGCTGGTGTTGGCATAACGGTCGAGAATCACCGGCGCCTCTTGCTCGTCCACTTCGCGGCCCAGCAGCTTCTTGACGATCAGGTGGTTCATGCTCAGGTTGGCCTGGTGCAGCCAGAAGCGCTGGACGTCGCTCGGCTGCTGGCCGTTTTCGTCCAGGTGCTGGCCGATCAGTTCGGCGACCTTCGGGCAGACTTCCTTGAATACCTTGCGGCCTTCCTGCACGAACAGCTTGTCGCGCGAACCGATGCCCTCTTCCGCGGCGCGGTTGAGGAAGCCGAAGTTGTTGCGGATGTTATTGGAGAACGCGGTCCACAGCTTGGTGCTGACGATATCGAACTGGTGCGCGGAGGTGGCCAGGTCGGCACGTTCGATCAGTACCGCGGTGGCGGCGTCACCGAAAATGAAGTGGCTGTCACGGTCACGGAAGTTCAAGTGGCCGGTGCAGATTTCCGGGCTGACCACCAGCACCGCGCGGGCCTGGCCCAACTGCACGCTGTTGGCAGCCGTCTGGATGCCGAAGGTGGCCGACGAACAGGCGACGTTCATGTCGAAGGCGAAGCCCTCGATACCGAGCGCCTGCTGCACTTCGATGGCGATGGCCGGGTACGGGCGCTGCAGGTTGGAGCAGGCGACAATCACCCCGTCGACATCGGCGGCGGTGCGCCCGGCACGTTCCAGCGCCTGACGCGCAGCGGCAACGCCCATTTCGCAGAGGATCGACTGTTCGTCGTTGGAACGCTCCGGCAGGCGCGGTTTCATGCGCTGCGGATCGAGGATGCCGGCCTTGTCCATGACGAAGCGGCTCTTGATGCCCGAGGCCTTTTCTATGAAGGCGGCATCGGACAGCGGCGCCGCCTCGACTTCGCCACGCTCGATGGCGGCGGCATTGTCACGGTTGAAACGCTGTGCCCAGGTGTTGAAGGACTCCACCAGTTCTTCGTTGGAAATGCTCTGGGCCGGGGTATACAGGCCGGTGCCGCTGATGACGACGTTGTGCACGGTCGTTCCTCTGGTCAAAGGCCATCGCCATGCGGCGCAGGCCGGGAAAAGGGCAACATAATGGCACCTTGGTACCAATTCACAGACGAGGGCTGGGCCCTCGATCGCTGGCAAGCCAGCTCCCTCAGTTCAATGCGTACCCTGTTGGAGCTGGCTTGCCAGCGATGGGCCGCAAAGCGGCCCCAAATTCCGTCAAGTTTGCCACAAGTTGCAACGGTTAGGCTTCCACCTGACTCCACTGCTTGCTCAGTCGCTTGTCGGAAACCGGAACCTTGGTCCCCAACTGCTGGGCAAACAACGACACCCGGTACTCCTCCAGCAGCCAGCGGTACAAGGTAAGTTGCTCATCGCGCTTGCCTTCCTGGGCATGCTTGTCGGCACGGACCTGGTATTGCGCCCAGCAATTGGCCAGCTCGCCACTCCACACCCGGTCCTTCTGCACCTGCGACCCCAGCTTCTCCAGGCGCAGTTCCACCGCCTTGAGATAACGCGGCAATTCCTTGAACCAGGCCCCCGGCGTCTCGCGCACGAAGCCCGGATACACCAGGTTGGCCAGTTGCTGCTTGATATCGTTGAGTGCCACCGCCTGGCTCAGGTCGATCTTGCCCTTGAAGCGCTTCTGCAAGCCATGCCACAGCTTGAGCACCTCCAAGGTCAGGCGCGCCAGGCGCTCGGCATGCTCGCTCCAATTACCACGCTTACGCTCGGCCAGCGAGGCCAGGGCGGCGCCATCACGGGGCAACGGGTCTTCGCCTTCGAGCACGCAACTGTCGAGACTGGCCAACAGGATATCCTCCACCAGTGCCTCGACCCGGCCCAATTCGCGATACAGCAGGCCCAATTCGGTCAGCCCCGGCAGCTTGCCGCGCAGGAACTTGGCCGGCTCGGCCAGCTGTTGCAGCAGCAGGCGCTGCAGGGCACGTCGGTGCTGGAACTCGGCCTCGGCCTGGGTCGAGAACCGTCCCTCGCGCACCGTGCCGTTGTCCTCGACCAGTGCCGGGTACACGGTCATCGACAGCCCGGCGATCTTCTGCTGGGCGATCTGCGCCACTTGCTCGAATACCTTGGCCTGCACCGGCTGTTCGGCCTTGTCGTTGCGCGGCAAGGCCAGGGCGGCCTGGCTGGCGGCGGCAAAACGGGCAGTCAGTTCGGCCAGATCGCGGCCTTCGCCGAGGAACTTGCCCTGGGCATCGACCACTTCGATGTTCATGCGCAGATGGCCTTCCACCAGCCCGGTCGCTTCCGCCCAGGCCTCGTCGGACACCCGCGCCCCGGTCATGCGCAGCAGCTCATGGCCCAGTGCCTGGGGCAATGCGCCCTGGCCGAAGACCATGCGCGACAGTGCCGCCTTGACGAAGTCCGGCACTGGCACGAAGTTCTTGCGCAGGGCCTTGGGCAGGTTGCGCACCAGGGCGATGCACTTGGCCTCGAGCAGGCCCGGCACCAGCCATTCCAGGCGTTCGCCCGGCAGGTTGGGCAGCAACGGCGCCGGCACCCGCACGGTCACGCCGTCACGTGGATGGTTCGGTTCGAAGTGGTAGCTCAGCGACAGGCGCAGTTCGCCCACCTGCAAGTGATCCGGGTACTGCGCTGCGGTGACCTCGCTGGCCTCGCGGGCCAGTACGTCCTCCTCGCGCATGATCAGCAGGTTGGCGTCCTTCTGACTGGTCATCCGGTACCAGGCATCGAAGGTCGCGGTCTGGTGGATCTCCGCGGGCAGGCGCGCTTCGTAGAAGGCGTACAGCGTTTCTTCGTCAGCCAGAATGTCACGCCGACGGGCCTTGGCCTCCAGTTCGTCGAGCTGCTCCAGCAGGCGCTTGTTGGCCGCCAGGCACTTGGCCCGGGACTGGATCTCGCCGCCGACCAGGCCATCGCGGATGAACAGCTCACGGGAAGTGGCGGGGTCGATCGGGCCGAAATGCACCGGGCGGCGTCCGACCAGGATCAACCCATACAAGGTGATCTGCTCGTAGGCCACCACCTGGCCGCGCTTCTTCTCCCAGTGCGGTTCGAAGTGGTTCTTCTTGATCAGGTGGGTGGCCAGCGGCTCGATCCAGTCCGGTTCGATCTTGGCCACCATGCGCGCATACAGCTTGGTGGTTTCCACCAGTTCGGCGGCCATCACCCATTGCGGCCGCTTGCGGCCAATGCCCGACGACGGGTGAATCCAGAACCGCCGTTGACGCGCGCCCTGGTAGTCGCCCTCCTCGGTCTTCTGGCCGATCTGGCTGAGCAGGCCGCTGAGAATCGCCTTGTGCATGCGCTGATAGTCGCAGGCATCCTTGTTCATCGTCAGTTGCAGGTCGCGACAGATCAGCGCCAGCTGGCGGTGGGCGTCGCGCCACTCGCGCAGGCGCAAGTAGTTGAGGAAGTTCTTGCGGCACCAGTTGCGCAGCGGGTTGGCGGTCAGCGCCTGGCGCTGCTCCTCGAAACCGCGCCATAGATTGACCAGCGCGGCGAAGTCGGAATCGACATCCTTCCACTGGGCATGGGCCTGGTCGGCGGCCTGCTGGCGCTCCGGTGGGCGCTCGCGCGGGTCCTGCACCGACAATGCGCTGGCGACGATCAGCACTTCCTGCAGGCTGCCCTGGCGGGCACCTTCGAGCAGCATGCGGCCCATACGAGGATCTATCGGCAGACGCGCCAGCTGGCGGCCCAGCGGCGTCAGCTGGTTCTCGCGGTTGACCGCCGACAGTTCCTGCAACAGGTTGAAGCCGTCGCTGATGGCCTTGCCATCCGGCGGCTCGATGAACGGGAAGGCGTCGATCGCGCCCAGGCGCAGGTGCAGCATCTGCAGGATCACTGCCGCCAGGTTGGTGCGCAGGATCTCCGGATCGGTGAACGCCGGCCGGCCGTTGAAATCATCCTCGCTGTACAGGCGGATGCAGATGCCCGGCTCGACCCGGCCGCAGCGGCCTTTACGCTGGTTGGCGCTGGCCTGGGACACCGCCTCGATGGGCAGGCGCTGGACCTTGGCGCGGTAGCTGTAGCGGCTGATGCGGGCGGTGCCGCTGTCGATCACGTAGCGGATGCCCGGCACCGTCAGCGAAGTCTCGGCGACGTTGGTCGCCAGCACCACGCGCCGGCCGCTGTGGGACTGGAAGATCCGCTGCTGCTCGGCCGGCGACAGCCGCGCATACAGCGGCAGGATCTCGGTGTGGCGCAACTGCGCCTTGCGCAGGATCTCGGCGGCGTCGCGGATCTCGCGCTCGCCGGGCAGGAACACCAGCACGTCGCCCGGGCCCTTGCCCTGGCTGCGCTCGTGCTGGGCGATCTCGTCGAGGCTGGCGAGGATCGCCTGGTCGACCGAGAGGTCTTCCTCGACCTGGTTGCCCTCCTCGTCCTGCTCGCTGGTCAGCGGGCGGTACCAGGTTTCCACCGGGTAGGTACGGCCGGACACCTCGATGATCGGCGCGCCGTCGAAGTGCTTGGAGAAACGCTCCAGATCGATGGTCGCCGAGGTGATGATCAGCTTCAGTTCCGGACGGCGATGCAGCAGGGTCTTGAGGTAGCCGAGCAGGAAGTCGATGTTCAGGCTGCGCTCGTGAGCCTCGTCGACGATGATCGTGTCGTAGCGTTCGAGGAAGCGGTCGTGCTGGGTCTCGGCCAGCAGGATACCGTCGGTCATCAGCTTGACCAGGGTGTTCGAATCGCTCTGGTCCTCGAAGCGCACCTGGTAGCCCACCAGCGCCCCCAACGGCGTGCCCAGTTCCTCGGCGACCCGCGCCGCCACACTGCGCGCAGCGATCCGCCGAGGCTGGGTGTGGGCGATCAGGCCGCGGCTGCCACGGCCCAGCTCCAGGCAGATCTTCGGCAACTGGGTGGTCTTGCCCGAACCGGTCTCACCAGCGATCACCAGCACCTGGTGCTCGGCCAGGGCCTTCTTGATCTCGTCGCGCTTGGCGGCGATCGGCAGGTTGTCGTCGTAGCGAATGCTCGGCACGCTCTGCTGGCGCGCGGTGACCTGGGCGCAGGACGCCTGGACCTTTTCCACCCACTGCGCGAGCTTGCCCTCGTCGGGGCGCTTGCGCAGTTCGTGCAATTGCCGACGCAGCCGATGGCGGTCGGCGATCATGGCGTGGTCGAGGTTGTTCAGCAGTTGGTCGATGGCGTGGTCTGTCATGGGGCTTTTTAATGATGCAGGCGAATGCTGCTTTTTCATGATCGGCAGGCGTAAGAGGCGCGATTGTCGCAGATTTGCGAAATCGATGCTGCCTGTGCCCGCCGTTCAGTCGCGGTCACGTTCGAAATAGCGGGAACGCTTGAACAACAACGGGGCAGCAATTGCCACGAAAAAAGCTGACCAACCAATACCATCAAGTTGCAGAAACTGTTCTTCACCCAGTTGAGTACAGGCGGTGATCCCGGTGACGTTGAACACGATGTAAAGAAAAACCCTGATGCACCTTGACCGGCATGCCCAGTCGACCAACGTGCCGACCACGAGGGCATAGCAAATACCATAAAGCACCCACATATCCGCTCCCCTTCAGATAATCAACATCAGGCTGCTGGATTGGGGACCAATACCGCCTTTCACGGTTGCTGATAGCGATGCCAGTACATCCCCAGCATGAAAAGTAGGAATCTTATTCTGAATCAACCACCCCACAGCTCCGGTGACGGCGATCCCTGCGACCGCCGCCGCAGGCCCACCTGCCATTGCTAGCGCGACATCCGCCGTCGCTTTACCCGCTGCGGTACTGAAAATGCCCGAAACCCTGTACCTCTGCTGATTGAGGCTGTCCCCCTGCTGGCGAGTTAACGGCCGTGATACCGCAACCGTCATCAGGCAAGGCCGCTGCCCTGCCAGCATCCGGTCGTAAAGCTCCGCCATTTTTTCAACGACCCGATAGTGCCCGGCATGAACCCATGGCAGACCCGTTTGCCGGATTTGGCAACATTCTCCTGGCTGGATGATGAACTCGCTGACATCGAAGACGATCGCGTGATGTGCAACTACCTGATAAGTCCTTTGTGCTTGCATGGCTGTCCCTGTCGCTTGCCTATCCTGCAGAACTTAGCGACTTTCACCTCTGGCCCTGGCCCTGCAAATTAGCCTGGGTCCGATAAAGCTGTGGGAAGCTTCCTAAGCTCCTGCGAAGCGGTGGGCAAACCTTGCCAATGTTTAGCCCCCACCGGAATGAACGTCGCCATTCACTGCTTTAATCAACCTTAAAGGCCATGTGAGTATCCAGGGATGCTTCCCGACCCGATGATCGCCCGCTCGCTGCCCCACCCTTCATTGCCGAAGGCCCGGGCCCGTGCCGGTGAAAATCCGTTGGTCCATATCATCCTGGCGTTCTGGGCGCTGTGGCATTGTCGTCACGCGCGCCCACCGGACACTTCGCTCACGCACTCCTGACCCGACCCGGCCATCCTCTGGCCGATTGACTCAGCCTGACCGCTCGCCTGCGCGGCGGTCCCGTGTGCCCCAGAGCGAATCCACCATGCACTTTGCCCCTGCCGAGCAAGCCAGGCGTTTCCTGGCCGACAACCCCGATATCGACCTGATCGAACTGTTCATCCTCGACGCCAACGGCGTACCCCGCGGCAAGCTGTTGCATCGCGAGGAACTGCTGGCGGTGTTCGACAGCGGCCGCCCGCTGCCCAGCACCATCCTCGGCCTGACCCTCAATGGCGATGATGTCGAAGACTCCGGCCTGGTCTGGGACGTCGGCGACATCGACTGCCGCGCCTACCCGCTGGAGGGCAGCCTGGTGCGCCTGCCCTGGCGCCGGGTGCCGACCGCCGCCGTGCAGGTCAGCATGCACCCCAGCGAAGGCCTGCCGGCCAGCGTGGCGGATCCGCGTCATGTGCTGCTGCGGGTGATCGACGCCCTCAAGGCCGAGGGTTATCACCCGGTGATGGCCTGCGAGCTGGAGTTCTACCTGCTCGACCAGCAGCGCGACGCCCAGGGCCGCCCGCAGCCGGCGCTGGACAGCGACGGCGGCCGCCCGCGCGGTACCCAGGTCTATGGCTTGCGCGAGCTGGAGCAGATCGAACCGTTCCTTGCCGGTCTGTATGCTGCCTGCAAGGCTCAGGACATCCCTGTGCGCACGGCGATCTCCGAGTACGCCCCGGGGCAGGTGGAAATTACCCTGGAGCACGGCAATGCGCTCCAGGCCATGGACCAGGCCGTGCGCTACAAGCGTCTGGTCAAGGGCATTGCCAATGCCCATGGCATGCAGGCCTGCTTCATGGCCAAGCCGTTCGCGCAACTGGCCGGCACCGGCATGCACATGCACCTGAGCCTGGCGGACGCCGCTGGCAACAACCTGTTCGCCAGCGAAGACAAGGCCGGCACCCCACTGTTGCGCCAGGCGGTGGCCGGCATGCTGCGTCACCTGCGTGAGTCGCTGCTGCTGTTCTGCCCCAACGCCAACTCGTTCCGCCGCTTCCAGGCCAACAGCTATGCCCCGCTGGCGCCGACCTGGGGCGTGGACAACCGCACCGTCAGCCTGCGCGTGCCCGGCGGCCCGGCCAACAGCCGGCATGTGGAGCACCGTATCTGCGGCGCCGACGCCAACCCCTACCTGGCCGCCGCCGCGATACTTGCTGCCGCGCACCAGGGCATCCGCGAACAGCTCGATCCCGGCGCGCCGGTCGAAGGCAACGGCTATGCCCAGGCCAGCGAGTACCTGCCCACCGACTGGCTGACTGCCCTGGAAGCCCTGGAGCAGTCGGCCTGGGCCAGGGAGGCGCTGGGCGAGGCCTTCCTCGGCGTATACCTGAAGGTCAAGCGCGCCGAGTACCGCCAGTTCATGGCCGAAGTCGGCGAACAGGACTGGCGCTGGTACCTGCATCAGGCCTGACAGACGAACTACAACAAGGAACACCCATGAACGCAGCACTGAACAACAGGCCGGCCCAGCGTGCGCCGTCCTACTACAGCGCCACCCTCAATGACGCGACCGAATACCCCACGCTCAAGGGCACGGTGCAGGTGGACGTGGCGATCATCGGCGGCGGCTTCACCGGTGTGGCCACTGCGGTGGAGCTGGCCGAGCGTGGCCTGAAGGTAGCCATCGTCGAGACCAACCGCATCGGCTGGGGCGCCAGCGGGCGCAACGGTGGCCAGGTCACCGGCAGCCTGTCGGGCGACGAGGCCATGCGCGCGCAGATGCGCGACCGCCTGGGCGCCGAGGTGGACGACTTCATCTGGCACCTGCGCTGGCGCGGCCACCAGATCATCGAACAGCGGGTCGAGCGCTACGGTATCCAGTGCGACCTCAAGCACGGCCACCTGCACGCGGCGATGAAACCGTCGCACATGACCGAACTGCGCGCCTTCGAGGCCGAAGCCCAGCGCCGCGGCATGGGCGACCTGGTGCAATTGCTCGACCGCGACGCCATGCAGCAGCACCTGCAAAGCCCGCTGTACCTTGGCGCGTTGAAGAACCACCGCAACCTGCACCTGCATCCGCTCAACCTGTGCCTGGGCGAGGCCCGCGCCGCCCATGGCCTCGGCGCGCTGGTGTTCGAGAATTCCGAAGTGCTGGAGATCATCCACGGCCCCCGCCCGGCCGTGGTTACCGCCAACGGGCGCATCGAGGCACGCCAGGTGATGCTGGCCGGCGACGTCTACCACAAACTGGAAAAACGCCAGCTCAAGGGCAAGATCTTCCCGGCCATGGGCGGCATCGTCACCACCGCGCCACTGGGCGACCTGGCCGACCAGATCAACCCGCAGGATCTGGCCGTGTACGACTGCCGCTTCGTCCTCGACTACTACCGTCTGACCGCCGACAAACGGCTACTGTTCGGCGGCGGCGCCAACTACTCCGGGCGCGATTCGCGAGACATCGAGGGCGAGCTGCGCCCGTGCATCGAGCGCACCTTCCCGGCACTCAAGGGCGTGCCGATCGAGTTCCAGTGGAGCTGCGCCATGGGCATCGTGGTCAACCGCATCCCACAACTGGGCAAGCTGTCGGACAACGTCTGGTACTGCCAGGGGTACTCCGGGCACGGCATCGCCACCAGCCACATCATGGGCGAGATCATGGCCGAGGCCTTGACCGGGACGCTGGAGAAGTTCGATACCTTCGCGGCGTGCAAGCACATCAAGGTGCCGATGGGCGACTTGCTGGGCAATCCGCTGCTGGCGGCGGGGATGTGGTACTACCAGATGCTGGAAAAACTGCGCTGAGCTACATAACGCAAAACGGGAGCGGCGGTGCGCCGGTGCGACTTGACCCGCGATGGCGTCGGTTCAAGCAACAACGTTGCCTGACCTGACGCTATCGCGGGGCAAGTCGCATCGGCGCACCGCCGCTCCCACGTTTCAATCCCAAAGCAGGCTGCAGATCAGGCGATCTTTTTCAGGCCCTGCTTTTTCAGCTCTTCGTCACGCAGCTCGCGGCGCAGGATCTTGCCGACGTTGGTGGTCGGCAGCGCATCGCGGAACTCGATGGCCTTGGGCACCTTGTAGCCGGTGACGTTGGCGCGCATGTGCTCCATGACCTGTTCCTTGGTCAGGGTCATGCCAGGCTTGACCACGATGAACACCTTGATCACCTCGCCGGATTTTTCGTCCGGGATACCGATGGCGGCGCACTGCATCACGCCCGGCAGCGCGGCCAGCACGTCTTCGAGCTCGTTGGGGTACACGTTGAAACCGGACACCAGGATCATGTCTTTCTTGCGGTCGACGATGCGCATGTAGCCGTCCGGCTGGATCAGGGCAATGTCACCGGTTTTCAGCCAACCGTTGCTGTCGATGATCTCGGCGGTGGCGTCTTCACGCTGCCAGTAGCCCTTCATCACCTGCGGCCCCTTGATGCACAGCTCGCCCACCTCGCCCAGGGGCAGTTCCTGGCCGTTGTCGTCGACGATCTTGCACAGGGTGGACGGCACCGGGATGCCGATGGTGCCCAACTGGTTGGCCGAGGTCGGATTGACCGCCGCCACCGGGCTGGTCTCGGTCATGCCGTAGCCTTCGCAGATGGCGCAACCAGTCACCGCCTTCCAGCGCTCGGCCACGCTCTGCTGCAGGGCCATGCCGCCGGACAGGGTGATCTTCAGCGCCGAGAAATCGAGGTTGCGGAAGGTCTCGTTGTTGCACAGGGCGACGAACAGCGTGTTGAGGCCGATGAAGCCGCTGAACTTCCACTTGCCCAGTTCCTTGACCATCGCCGGCAGGTCGCGCGGGTTGCTGATCAGCACGTTGTGGTTGCCGATCAGCATCATGGCCATGCAATGGAAGGTGAAGGCGTAGATGTGATACAGCGGCAGCGGAGTGATGAGGATCTCGCAACCTTCGTGCAGGTTCGAGCCCATCAGCGCACGGCACTGCAGCATGTTGGCCACCAGGTTGCGATGGGTGAGCATCGCGCCCTTGGCCACGCCGGTGGTGCCGCCGGTGTACTGCAGCACGGCGACGTCGCCAGGCTGCGGATTGGCCTCGGTGACCGCGCCCCCCTTGCCCAGCGCCAGCGCGTCGTTGAAGCGCACCGCGCCCGGCAGGTGGTAGGCCGGCACCATTTTCTTCACGTACTTGATGACGCTGTTGATCAGCAGGCGCTTGAGTGGTGGCAACAAGTCGGCCACTTCGGTGACAATGACGTGTTTGACCTGGGTCTTGGGCACCACCTTTTCCGCCAGGTGCGCCATGTTGGCCAGGCACACCAGCGCCTTGGCGCCGGAATCGTTGAACTGGTGCTCCAGCTCCCGCGCGGTGTACAGCGGGTTGGTGTTGACCACGATCAGCCCGGCACGCATGGCGCCGAAGACGGCGACAGGGTACTGCAGGACGTTGGGCAACTGGACCGCGATGCGGTCACCCGGCTTCAGGTCGGTGTGCTGCTGCAGCCAGGCGGCGAAGGCGCCGGACAAGGTGTACAGCTCGCCGTAGGTGATGGTCTTGCCCAGGTTGCTAAAGGCAGGTTTGTCGGCAAAGCGTTGGCAGGATTGCTTGAGTACCGCCTGGATATTGGGGAATTCGTCAGGATTGATGTCCGCCGTGACCCCGGCTGGGTACTTATCCTTCCAAAAATGTTCGATCATGGAAGCCCGCTCCTTCAGCAACAGCGAATTCGGTATGCGTCGATGCGCTTATTATTGATATGAGACGCCGGTTCATTGCAAACCGGATCCTCTGAAAGCGCGCCGAGAGTAACAGCTTTGCAAGGGGTCGCCTAGAGGCCGAAATGGGCCGGCAGGTCACAAAAATGACTCAATGAACAATACAGGTCATTTTTAGAGTAATTATACAAAATGTCGCGAATCCGCCTCAAAGCCTGGGCCTAGAGAGGATCTGTGAGAGCGCGCCTGGCCCGCGATGGCGTCATTCATGGCAACACTGTCGCCCAGGCTGACGCAATCGCGGGACAAGTCGCATCGGCGCACCGCCGCTCCTACTCTCAGGCGATGTCCCGCAATTCCCGACGCAGGATCTTGCCCACCGGGGTCATCGGCAGCGACTCGCGCAGCACGATGTGCTTGGGCACCTTGTAACCAGTGAAATTGCTCTTGCAGAACGCCTTGAGCTCATCGACGCTCACCCCGCCCACACGCGGCACCACGAACAGCTTCACCGCTTCGCCGGTACGCTCGTCCGGCACGCCGATCACCGCGCAGCTGGCTACCTGCGGATGGCCCATCACCACGTCCTCGATCTCGTTGGGATACACGTTGAAGCCCGAGACGATGATCATGTCTTTCTTGCGGTCGACGATGCGGGTGTAACCATCCGGATCGATGATCGCAATGTCGCCGGTCTTCAGCCAGCCTTCGCTGTCCAGCACCTGGGCGGTAGCCTCCGGCTGCTGCCAATAGCCCTTCATCACCTGCGGCCCCTTGATGCACAACTCGCCGCGCTCGCCCAACGGTTGTTCGTGACCGTCATCGTCGATCACCTTGAACCCGGTGCCAGGCACCGGGATCCCCACCGTTCCCAGGCGCGCCAACTGGCCATAGGGGTTGGTGCTGGCCGCTGGCGAGGTCTCGGTCAGGCCGTAGCCTTCGACGATGCGGCAACCCGTGAGCGCCTCCCAGCGCTCGGCGGTGGCCTTGACCAGCGCGGTGCCGCCGGAATTGGTGATCTTCAGCGCGGAGAAATCCAGCGACTTGAACCCCGGGTTGTCCATCAGCGCGACGAACAGGGTATTCAGGCCTACCAGCGCCGAAAACCGCCACTTGCCCAGTTCCTTGATGAACCCCGGAATGTCGCGGGGGTTGGTGATCAGCACGTTGTGATTGCCGGTCACCATCATGCACATGCAGTTCGCGGTAAAGGCATAGATGTGGTACAGCGGCAGCGGCGCGATCATCACCTCCTGCCCTTGCTTGATCAGCGGCTGGCCATCGGGCCCGTGCTGGCCGAAACAGGCCAGGACCTGAAGCATGTTGGCCACCAGGTTGCCGTGGGTGAGCATGGCTCCTTTGGCCAGGCCCGTGGTCCCGCCGGTGTACTGCAGCACCGCGACATCGTCGAGTGTCTGCGCCACCGCCTGGTGACTGAGGCGTTGCCCGTGGCGCAGGACCTGCTTGAACGACACCGCCTGGGGCAACTGGTAGGCCGGCACCATTTTCTTCAGCTTGTCGACCACGGTGTTGATCAGCCAGCCCTTGGCCGCCGGCAGCAAGTCGCCCATCTTCGCTTCGATCAGGTACTCGATGCCGGTGTCGGGCAGCACCTCCTGCACGCGCTTGCCGAACATGTTCAGGTACACCAGCGCGCGGGCGCCGGAGTCCTTGAACTGGTGGCGCATCTCGCGCTCGGTGTACAACGGGTTGGTGTTGACCACCACCAGCCCGGCGCGCAAGGCGCCGAACACGGCTATCGGGTATTGCAGAACATTGGGCATCTGCACCGCGATGCGGTCGCCCGGCACCAGGTCGGTGTGCTGCTGCAACCAGCCGGCGAAGGCCGCCGAGTAACGGTCGAGGTCCGCGTAGCTCAGGGTGACGCCGAGGTTGCTGTATGCCGGCCGGTCGGCGAAGCGCTTGCAGGAGCGCTCGAAAACGTCGACGACTGACGTATAGGCATTCATGTCAATGGTGGAAGGCACGCCCGCCGGGCGCTTGTCGTTCCAGAAATCGGCTTGCATTTATTGTTGTTCCTCTACCGGGACGTCCCTGACCTGATCGCCTGATGGCAAAAAGGTGTTCAGCCGACGTTAGCAGCTCTGTCGAGGGTGGCAAATACGCCAAGTGCCGCCATTAACATTGTGAATCTCTTTTCTGCCCTTCCTGCAATCGAGCGCTTTGCGCATACACTGTTGGCGAACCTCCGCGCGCAAGGATCCGCCATGCCCCATGACGCCTTCTGGCTCCCCGCCAGCGAGCATTGCAGCCTCCATGTTCATCAATGGCTGCCCGCCACGCCGGTCAAGGCCGTGGTGTTGCTGGCCCACGGCATGGCAGAGCATGCCGGGCGCTACCAGCGCCTGGGGCATGCCCTCAACGCTGCCGGCTACGCGCTGCTCGCCCCCGACCTGCGCGGCCATGGCCGTACCGCCGAGCTGGGCAGCCTGGGCCTGTTCGCCCGCCATAATGGCTGGAATGCCGTGGTCAACGACTTGGGTCTGTTGGCCCAGCACGTCGGCCAGCAGTTCCCGGGTACCCCCTTGTTCCTGTTCGGCCACAGCATGGGCAGCTACATCGCCCAGGCCTACCTGCTGCACCACAGCGCCAGCCTGCAAGGCGCGATCCTCAGCGGTTCGAACTTCCAGCCGGTGGCACTGTACCGGGCCGCACGCCTGATCGCCCGCTTCGAAGCGTGGCGCCAAGGCCCCCTGGGCAAGAGCGCGCTGATCGACTGGCTGTCGTTCGGCTCGTTCAACAAGGCCTTCAAACCCAACCGCACGGCGTTCGACTGGCTCAGCCGCGATGCCGGGGAAGTGGACAAGTACATCGCCGACCCGTTGTGCGGCTTCCGTTGCAGCAACCAGCTGTGGCTCGACCTGCTGCAGGGGCTGGCGCAGATCAGCCAGCCCAGGCATCTCGGGCAGATCGACCCGAACCTGCCCATCCTGGTGCTCGGCGGCGAATGTGATCCGGTGAGTGCCGGCAAGCGTCTCACCCATCTGGCCGACGCCCTGCGCGCGACCGGCAACCGTCATGTACAGTTGCGCATCTACCCCGGCGCACGCCACGAAGTGCTCAACGAAACCCATCGCGACGAGGTCACCGCCGAGATCATCGGCTGGCTGGAGCAGGCGCTGGCCCTTGGCCGCCCTGCCCGCAGTGAATGATCGGCCACCTCGCCCGCCCTACAAGGAAGCCTCGATGACCCAGATCACCAACACCCCTTACGAAGCCCTCGAAGTCGGCCAGAAAGCTGAGTACAAGAAGTCTGTCGAAGAGCGCGACATCCAGCTGTTCGCCGCCATGTCCGGCGACCACAACCCGGTACACCTGGACGCCGAATTCGCCGCCAAGAGCATGTTCCGCGAACGCATCGCCCATGGCATGTTCAGTGGCGCGCTGATCAGCGCCGCTGTCGCCTGCACCCTGCCTGGCCCGGGCACCATCTACCTGGGCCAGCAGATGAGCTTCCAGAAGCCGGTGAAGATCGGCGATGAGCTGACCGTGCGCCTGGAAATTCTCGAGAAGCTGCCCAAGTTCAAGGTGCGCATCGCCACCAATGTGTACAACCAGAACGATGAGCTGGTCGTCAGTGGCGAGGCCGAGATCCTCGCGCCGCGCAAGCAGCAGACGGTCGAGCTGGTCAGCCCGCCGAACTTTGTCGCCAGCTGATTCACCACGCCGGCCATCGCGGGCACGCTGGCGATAGCTCAGCCCAGTTCGCGTAACCGCCGTTCGATATGCCGCCGTTCCGGCCCCTGGCGGGTGAGCGTCAGCGCTTGCCGCCAGGCATCCCGGGCCTGATCGAGGTTGCCCAGCTGCCGGTGCAGTTCGGCGCGCGCGGCATGGGCCAGGTGATAATCACCCAGCTCGCCGCGCTGCAGGATTGCCTCCACCGCCTGCAACCCCACCTGGGCGCCGTCCCGCCTGGCCAGCGCCGCCGCCCGGTTCAGCTCCACCACCGCTGATGGCCAGTGACGCTGCAGCACATCGTACAGGCCGATGATCTCGTCCCAATCCGTGGCCTCGGCGCTGGGCGCTTCGGCATGCACCGCGGCTATGGCCGCCTGCACGGTATACGGCCCGAAGTCGCGACTGCGCAGTGCCTGCTGGACCAGCTGGCTGCCCTCGTCGATCTGCCCGCGATCCCACAGGCTGCGATCCTGCTCATCCAGCAGCACCAGCTCGCCATCGGCGGTGCTGCGCGCCCTCTGCCGCGATGCCTGGAGCAGCATCAGCGCCAGCAGGCCATGCACTTCGGCATCGGGCAGCAACTGGGCCAACAGGCGTCCCAGGCGGATTGCCTCATCGGTCAGCTCGCGGGTGGTGACATCTTCGCCCGCCGAGGCCGAATAGCCTTCGTTGAATACCAGGTAGATGACCCGCAGCACGCTTTCCAGGCGCTCGGGCAGCTCGCTCAGCTCCGGCACCTGATAGGGAATCTTCGCATCGCGGATCTTGGCCTTGGCACGCACGATACGTTGGGCGATGGTGGCCGGGCTTTGCAGGAAGGCACGGGCGATCTGCTCGGTGGTCAGGTCACACACCTCGCGCAGGGTCAGCGGTACCTGGGCGTCAGAGGCCAGTGCCGGGTGGCAGCAGGTAAAGATCAGACGCAGACGGTCATCGGCCAGTAACGTCTGCTCGCCCGGATCATCGGCTTCGCGTTCGAGCAACATGATCAGGTCGGCCTGGGAGCGGTCGAAGCGCGCACTTCGGCGCAGCGCATCGATGGCCTTGAAGCGGCCGACAGACACCAGCCAGGCCCGCGGGTTGTCGGGGATACCATCGCGCTGCCAGCGCTGCACGGCAATGAAGAAGGCATCGTGCATGGCCTCCTCGGCCAGGTCGAAGTCCCCCAGCAGGCGAATGAGGGTCGCCAGGATCCGCCGCGAGTCGCGGCGGTAGACAGCCTCCACCTCCTGGCGGACTTGCGCTTCCCCCACCATCAATCGGGCTTTCCCTGCTGACTCATGCGGCTTTTCTCCCGTTGCGTCAGGGTTGCAGTTCACGCACCGGCCGAACCTCGACGCTGCCCACCCGGGCTGCCGGGATGCCCTTGGCGATGTTCAGCGCCTCGTTGAGGTCACGGGCGTCGACCAGGTAGAAACCGGCCAGTTGCTCCTTGGTTTCGGCGAACGGGCCATCGGTCAGGCTCATGCGCCCGGCGCGTACACGTACCGTGGTGGCCGTCTGCACAGGCTTGAGCGCCTCGGCGGCGAGCATGCGCCCGCTGCCCTGGATGGATTCGGCGTAGGCCATGCATTCGGCGTCTTCGGGGCTGTCGGGCAGGCTGTGCAACAGCGCTTCATCACAATAGACCAGGCACAGGTATTTCATGATCGTCTCCAGCAGGTCGGCTTGGTGCGGTGGGCGATGAGCGGTATCAGGGCTTGAGATCGAACAAGGCTTTTTGCGTTTCCATGTCGAACGGCGCCGACCAATGCTCGTGGATCACTTGCCATTGGCCGCCGCTGCGCCGATAGCCGACCGTGGCGCGCATGAAGCCGCACTGGCTTTCGTCGTCGCCCGGGCCACAGCGGTTGAGCCAATGAGCCAGGGCCAGGTCGCCGTCGGCGTATACCTTCAGCTCTGCCAGCTCGAAGACCATCGGCCCCGTGCACATACCCATGCACATTTCCCAGTGTGCGCGGTAGGCGGCCTTGCCCTTGAACTGCAGGGCCTGGATGGCATCGAAGGCGAGGATGTCGTCGGCATAGGGTGCGACAATACGGTCCACGTCGCGCTCGCGCACGGCCTGCATCCACTGTTCGATCAGTTGACGAAGTTCAGTTTCGGCTGCGCTGTTCATCGGTGCTTCCTCCCAGCGTTCAACAATGATTGGCGCCGGTGCATTCCGGCGCCTTCACCCATGGTCGAACGGGAAAATGGAGAATCGACAACCCGATGAGAAAAAACAGTCAGCGGCACAGAACAGCCGGAATGATCAGGCCGGTACTGCCAGGATGAATTCGCGGTAACCGGAGAGCACCACGTAACCTGCGAAATAGCAGAAGATCGCTGCCGACAACAGGTACGACCAGGTCAGCAGGCGATCGCCAAGCAGGCGCCCGCCATGACTGGCGATACCGCACAACGAGACGCACCAGAGCAGCCCTGCGGCAAAGAAGCCACCGAGGAACAGGCCTGCATCCAGCGCGCTGCCGGCGCCGGAGCGGGAGATCAGCACGCCGCCGACTGCGGCAAACCAGAGAATCGCGCTGGGCGATGACATGGCCAGGAAGATCCCGCGCAGGAATTCGCGCCAGCCCGATTCGACCACTACCTGGCCACGCGACTCCAGGTGCCCGCCGCGCCACGCCGCCAGCAGCATCTTCACCGCGAACCACGCCAATAACGCGGAGCCCCCCAGCCACAACGTCCAGCGCACGCTTTCGAACTGCAGCAAAACGGTCATGCCGGCCAGGGCCGCAATGGCGTAGATGAGATCGCCGACGCAGGTCCCCAGCCCAAGCCAGAAACCCTGAAGAAACCCCCGCTGCATGGCCAGGGTAATCATGGCGATGTTGGCCACGCCGATGTCCAGGCACAGGGACAGGCTGAGGAGGAAACCATTGGAAAAGGGCATGGCAGGCTCGACTGCGGACGAAAGTCAGCGATTGAACCTGAATGCCCCCTGGCGGTACAGGAGGAATTTGCAGCTCAGGCCATCGCCGCCTGCTCGAAGACCTCGTCGGCCCATTGGTTCAGACTCTTGCCGGCAACCCTGGCCGCAAGGCTGGCAGCAGCGTGCACTTCTGGGCGGATACGCAACATGACCTTGCCCGAGGCCGGTTTTTCGGGGGTGACGCCCTGTTCGGCGCAATCGGCCAGGTAGTCGTCGAGTGCCTCACGGAACGCCTCGTGCAACGCAGGCACGGCGCTGGCGTGGAAGCTGATGATGTCCCGCAGGCCGAGCACGCGGCCGACGAAAATATCGTCACGCGCGTCGTACTCGATGCGGGCGGCATACCCTTTGTATCGCATGCAGCTCATGGTCGGACTCCCGCCCGCAGCAGGAACTCGCGGGCCTCTTCTATCTGATATCGCCTGGCTTCCTTGCCAGGATGGGGGCGGTGGCAGCGCCAGCACTGCTCGCCCAACAGCATCTTGACCCTGGAACCCTGCCGCTCCAGCACCTGGCCGCCAAGATGCAGCACCAGAGCCTCGATTTCGGCGAGCGGCAATGTGGGTGTGGTCGGAGCTCTGAAGATGCTGTCCAGAATCTTGCGATATCGAGTGTTCATCGGAAAATGCTATCAAATAAAGATAGCACTTCCTTTCGACACTTTCATACAGGATCTTTCGTCCCCATCAACACCTGCGCATAGCGCCCGCGATCCACGTTCGCGCCACTGAGAACCACCGCCACCCGCTTGCCCGCCTGACGCCCACGCTCCTGCATCAGTGCAGCCAGGGCGGCGGCGCCGGCACCTTCGGCGGTGTTGTGGGTGGTTTCGTGGTAGAAGCGCATGGCTTCGGCGATCTCCTCGTCGCTCACCCGCACGATGCGTGCAGCATGCTCGCGTACCAGGGCAAAGGCATCGGGATGCGGCACGCGGCAGGCCATGCCGTCGGCGAAGGTATCGGCGCTGGCGGTGGTGACGATGCGTCCCAGCTCGAAGCTCTGGGCATAAGCGTCTGCCGCAGTGGATACCACGCCGACGATCTCGGTGGACAGCCCCAGCAGGTTGCGCGCCTGGATCAGCCCACAGATGCCCGACCCCATGCCGATCGGCACGTACACGCAATCCAGGTCGGCCACCGCCTCGAACAGCTCCAGGGCGTAGGTGGCCACGCCACGCACCAGCTCCGGATGGAACGAGGGAACCATGGCAAAGCCCCGCGCATCAGCCAGGCGCGCTGCCTCTTCCCGGGCCACGTCGAAGTCCACGCCATGCTCCACCAGTTCCGCGCCCAGGGCGCGCATGGCGGCATTCTTCTCCCGCGAATTGCCCTCTGGCACCACGATCACCAGCGGCAAGCCGGCCTGGCGCGCCGCCAGGGCCATGCTCTGGCCGTGATTGCCGCGAGTGGCGGTAACCAGGCCACGGGGGACTGCGCCACTGGCCAACAGCGAGCGGACATAGACCAGCCCGCCGCGCACCTTGAAGGCCCCCGTGGGCGCATGGTTCTCGTGCTTGACCCACAGCTGGCAACCCAGCCGTTCGGCCAGCAGCGGCCAGGCGTGCTGTGGGGTCGGTGGCACGTGCTGGTGAACGAAAGCGGCGGCTTCGCGCAGGGCGGGCAAGTCGAACATGGCGAACGTCCTTCATCGGTATGGGGTTGAACCGATCCTAAGCGCCGGGCATTGTATGGGTCCAAATAAATATTGCATGGGTAGCAATTTCGTGTGGATTCCGAGCCTCCCGGCCAACGACCAGCCGCGCTACCAGGCACTGGTCGAGGCCATCGCCAACGCCATCGAACAGGGTGAACTGAAGGTCGGTGAACGCCTGCCCCCGCAACGCCGCCTCGCCTGGGCGCTGGGCCTGAACCCGAGCACCACGCAGCAGGCCTACCGAGAAGCAGCGGCGCGGCATCTGGTGTCCGGGGAGGTGGGACGCGGCACCTATGTGCTGGCCAGCAGCAAGGAAGCGACGCTGTTTCGCCTCAAGCAACCCAGCCGCCAGCACCCAGTGATCGATCTATCGACCAATGTGCCGGTGGCCGATCCCTGCAATCTGGACCTCGAGCACAGCCTGCGCAGTCTGCTCGAGCAGGGCGATACCGCCTTGCTCGACCATTACCTGGGGCCCGAGCAGTTGCTGCTGGGGCGGATCGAGGGGGCGCGCTGGCTGGGCAACCGCGGTTTGGACCTGGCGCCAGAGGACGTGCTGCTTTGCGGGGGCGCCCAGCAGGCGCTGACGCTTGTGTTGCAGTCGTTGTGCCAGGCGGGCGAGCCGGTGATGGTCGAGGCGTTGACCGCCCCGGGCATCAAGGCGGCCTGTCGCCAGTTGCGCCTGCCCGTGCACGGCGTGGCCCTGGATGAGCAAGGCCTGCTCCCGGACGAACTGGACCGTGTGGTCCGCGCGAGCGGCGCGCGGGTATTGGTCACCACCCCTACCCTGCACAACCCGACCGGAGCGTGCATGGGCGAGGCCCGGCGCCTGGCGCTGGCGCAAGTCGCCAGGCGCCACCAACTGCTGGTCATCGAGGATGACGTGTATGGTGCGTTGACCGACCTGCCACCCCTCTACCCCTTGCTCGAAGGCCGTGGCGTGCTGATCAGCAGCCTGTCCAAGACCGTCGCCGCCGGCTTGCGCCTGGGCTGGATCGTGGCCCGGCCAGCGTTGCTGGAACAGATCGATCCCTATGCCCAGGCCACCCACTGGTCGGTGTCGCCGCTGAACCTGCGCATCGCCTGCCAATGGATCGCGGATGGCACTGCCGCCCGGCGGCTGGCCTGGCAACGGGAGGAACTGGGCGAACGCTGGCGCCTGGCGCGGGCGGTGCTGGGCGAGGCGCTGCCCGCCGATGGCGTGCCGTCGCCGCACATCTGGCTGGCCACGCCTGGAGACACCCAGGCGCTGGTTGCGCGGTGTCGGGAACACGGGGTGGAGATCGTGCCGGCCAGCGTGTTCGCGGTAGGCACCGACAGCGTCAGGGCCGTGCGGATCAGCCTGTCGGCGGCGCACAGCCGGGCACAGTTGAAGCAAGGACTGGAACTGGTGGGAGCGGGCCTGACCCGCGATTGCACGTGATACTCGGCTGAACGCCATCGCGGGGCAAGCCCGCTCCCACGAGCCTTGTCTCGGCCACGCGGCTCAATTCAGCCGGCAACCCTCACCCAATGCACGGTACTGGAGGGTGTGGACCTGCCCTTGATGATCCTCGTAGGTCATGGTGGCGGGCACCACTTCGCAAACGTTGGGGATCGTCGACAGGCTGATCACGCGCTTGATGTCGAGGTTGGTGGAATAGTCGTACTGCTCGACCACGGGCTGGGTGTCTGCGGTCTTGGCCTGGTCCGCGAAGGCGAACGGGGACATACCGACCAATGCAAGAATCAGTAAGGCTTTCATGGGTGTCGACCTTGATGGCTATCAAGCTGATCGCGTGACTTCTGACGCCGTCAATGGCCCGGAGAAGTTGTCATCGACTGCGAAGATGACACGAAGTACCGATCCCGCTTTATCGTACTGCCGGGGGGATGAGTGAAAGTCTACTCCGCGCCTGAAATAGTTGAACCCCGGAGTCGGACATTCACCCTTGCCGCATTTGCAACAATCTGCGACAAAGCACCGATGAATTCCTGCCTGAGATAGCCACACCGCGTGAACCAAGCATGCTCCCTCTGACCTGCACTCGCCTTCCCCCAACCCAGCGCCGCCTGCTGGACCACTTCTACCGCCAGCACGGCTCGCGCATGCGCGCCGCCGGTGAAGGCGAGCAATGGGTGGCGCGTACCGCAGAAATAATCGGTGGGATGAACCTGACGCCCATCGGTGGCGATCACTGGCTGACCGGCCTGTTCGTCGCCCCGCAGTGGCGCGGCCAGCAGATCGCATCCCGGCTGATAGACGCGGCGCTGGCCGAAAGCAACGCTGCGACCTGGCTGTTCTGCCACCCGGATTTGGCGCCTTTCTACCAACGCCTGGCCTTCACACCGACAACCACCCTGCCCGAGGCCCTGGCTTCACGCCTGGCCCGCTACCAGCGCAGCAAGGCCCTGCTGGCGATGAGGCGGGGTCAGTCGTCGGCCACGTCGAGCCCGGGGAACAGCACCTCGGTATAGCCGAACTTGCTGAAGTCCTGGATGCGCGAAGGATACAAACGGCCGATCAGGTGGTCGCACTCATGCTGCACCACCCGGGCATGGAAGCCATCGGCAAAGCGGTTGATCGGGTTGCCCTGCGGATCGATGCCCGAATAGCTGATGTGCTTGTAGCGCGGCACCACGCCACGCAGGCCGGGCACCGACAGGCAGCCCTCCCAGCCGTCCTCGACCTCCGTGGCCAGCGGCGTGATCACCGGGTTGAGCAGGATGGTGCGTGGCACCGGCTCGGCGTCCGGGTAACGCTCGCTGCGCTCGAAGCCGAAGATCACCAGTTGCAGGTCGATGCCGATCTGCGGCGCGGCCAGGCCGACACCGCCGACATGGGCCATGGTCTCGAACATGTCGTCGATCAGTTGCGCAAGCTCCGGGCTGCCGATCATGTGCTCGGGAACCGGCGGGGCGATGCGCAGCAGGCGTTCATCGCCCATCTTGAGAATGTCGCGGATCATCAGGTATTCGGCTCGCGGGTCTGGGGTTCGGGTGTCACCGGGTGCTCATGGCCGAGCACGGTGATGCTCTGTTGCGGGTTGTCCTGCTCGAATTCCTTTTCGCCGGGGTTCTTGCCCTCGGCCGACATGTGCTCGATCACCGCGTTCATCTCGGCGCCCAACAGCAGCACTGCGGCGGAGATGTAGAAGTACAGCAACAGCACGATGATCGCCCCGATACTGCCATACATGGCGTTGTAGTCGGCAAAGGTCTTCACGTAGTAGGCAAAGCCCAGCGAGGCGACGATCCACACCACCACCGCCAGCACCGAACCTGGGGTGATGAAACGGAATTTCTGCTTCACGTCGGGCATCACGTAGTAGATCAGCGCCACCGCCACCATCATCAGAATGATGATCGCCGGCCAGCGCAGGATGGTCCAGACGATGACGACCGCCTCCTCCAGCCCGACCTGGGAAGCGATCCACTCCATCACCTGCGGCCCCAGCACCATCAGCGCCGCCGCTGCCAGGAGCATGCCGGCGATGCCGACGGTATAGATGACCGACAGCGGAATGCGCTTCCACACCGGCCGCCCCTCGGGCACGTCGTAGGCCGCGTTCATCGCGCTCATCATCAGGCGCACGCCCGCCGAGGCGGTCCACAGGGCAATCACGATACCCACCGACAGCAGCCCGCCCTTGGACTGCTGCAACTGGTCGATCACCGGGTTGACCTGCTCCAGGGCCTGGGGCGGCAGCACCAGTTCCGACTGCAGGCGCAGCCAGGAGAAGAAGTCCGGCAGATGCAGGAAACCGATCAGGGCGATCAGGAACAGCAGGAAGGGGAACAGCGAGAACAGCATCTGGTAGGCCAGCGCGGAGGCATAGGTGGACATCTCGTCATCGAGGAACTCCTTGACGGTGCGCACCAACACGCGGTGCAGGGGCAGGCCGCGCAGGTCGGGGAAAATCATAGCGTCTCCTTTCGCCGCTTGATCGGAATGGCAATGCTGCAAGTCTAATAGACCAGGCGGAGGGCGTGCTGTTCGCTTGTACCTTGCGCACAGTACAAAGCAAGCGCGGGGCAAGCCCGCCCCCATCTTGCGGGAGCGGGCTTGCCCCGCGGCCAGGCTGCGGCGGTCAAGGTTTCTTCACGGCATCCTTGACCTTGCCCACGGCCTGTTGCGCCTCGCCTTTCAGTTCCTGGGCCTTGCCCTCGGCGCGCAGCTTGTCATTGTCGGTCACCTTGCCGACGCCCTGCTTGATATTGCCCACGGCCTCGTTGGCCAGGCCCTTCGCTTTGTCCTTGGTGCCACTCATGGGATGTCTCCTCGGGGGAAAGACACGGGAAATCGTGTCGACATCTGATCGACCCAAGGCTATTGGGCAGAGTTTCAATTCATTTGCACCCTGTCAGCCAAATGGCAATTGGCAGGGCTCGATACGCTTGCACGGTCCGGGTTCGGTGATTTCGGGGAAGCGGGCTTGCCCCGCGATAAGCCCCACCCCACAATGGCAGGCCTTACTCGCGTCAACCCGCAGGAACCTGCATGAAACTCGACAAACCCACCGCCATCGCTCGCCGTAACGAGGCGCTGGCCAAACCGGTACTCACCAGTGCCAACACCCTGTTCGCCATTCTCGACACCAAGCGCAACCTGTGGTGGTTCGAAGTGCCGGTTGCACTGCTGCGCAAGGGCCAGCCCGACTGGGTCAACCTGCTGCTGCACACCCCAGAGAACGACGGGCTGCAGCACCTCAAGGTGCCCACCAACTTCCTCAAGGCTCATCAGGAGCAGATGGAAGTGCGCAACCCCGGCAAACGCCGTTCGACCATCAGCCTGGCCCTGAGCGCAGACCGCGACTCACTGCTGCGCGACACCCGCCCAGGTGGCGAGCAGCTGGACTTCAGCACCTTCGTGCAGGGCTGATCAAGCCCGCTCGATGCGATCGTCATGGATGACGATGCGGCCCTGCTTGAACAACGCGCCAATGGCTTTCTTGAAGTTGCCCTTGCTGACGTTGAACATCTGGCTGATCAGCGCCGGGTCGCTCTTGTCGCACACCGGCAGCACACCACCGTTGGCCTCGAGGCGCTGCATGATCTGTTCGTGCAGGCTGTCGGCCAAGGCCTGGCCCACCGGCTGCAGGCTCAGGGCGATCTTGCCGTCGGCGCGCACTTCCTTGATGAAGCCCTTCTCGTGCATGCCCGAACGCAGGAACTTGAACACCTCGTTCTTGTGGATCAGGCCCCAGTGGCGGTTGTTGATGATCGCCTTGAAGCCCATCGGCGTCTCGCCGGCCACCAGCAGCTCGACCGGCTGGCCGACGCTGTAGTCCACCGGGGTGCGGTCCAGGTAACGGTCCAGCTTGGCGGTGGCGGTAATACGCCGGGTGCGCTTGTCCAGGTAGGCATGGACCACGCAGTAGTCGCCGATCTTCAGTTGCCGTGACTCTTCCGAGTAAGGCATCAGCAGGTCCTTGGACAGGCCCCAGTCGAGGAAGATGCCCGCGCCGTTGATGTCCTTGACCTTGAGGCTGGCAAACTCGCCCACCTGCATTTTCGGCTTTTCGGTGGTGGCGATCAGCTGGTCTTCGCTGTCCAGGTAGATGAACACGTTGAGCCAATCGTCCAGCTCCAGCTCGGCATCCTTGGGGAAGTAGCGCCGCGGCAGGAGGATTTCGCCATCGGCGCCGCCATCAAGGTACAGGCCGAACTCCACGTGTTTCACGATTTGCAAACTGTTGTAACGCCCAAGCAGAGCCATTTCCGAAGATCCTCAAGACAAGGCGGCTATTCTAACACCTGACCCGCCCGGCCGCCCGAGCGCACATTCGCCGGAACCGTCGGGCCCACCGTGCGTCTACCGCCTGGCCAGCCCAGCAAGGATTCGCTCATGCCCCTTCGCCTGCCCAAAGCCCTGCTCCTGCTCATCGGCTTCGCCCTGGCACTGACGGCCTGCAGCCGCATCGACCTGGCCTACCGCAACCTTGATCGCCTGGTGCCGTGGTCGCTGGGCGACTACCTGGACATGAACCGCGAGCAAAAGCAGTTGCTCGACGAACGGCTCAAGGCGCACCTGGCCTGGCACTGCAAGACCCAACTGCCCGGCTACCTCGACTGGCTCGACCGGGTGCAGCTGATGGTCGCCAACGACGCGGTCACCGATGAAAGCCTGCGCCAACGCACGGTCGAGGCGCGCCAGGCCATCGGCCGGGTCACCGAAGCGATAACCCCCTCTGCCGCGGAACTGCTCAAGGGCATGAATGACAACCAGGTAGCGGAAATGCGCGAGGCTTTTCGCAAGGACATTGACAAACGCCAGAAGGAGTACGTCGACACACCATTGGCCAAGCAGGTCGAGAACCGTGCCGCACGCATGCGCAAGCGCCTTGAGCCCTGGCTGGGCGAGCTCGATGCCGAGCAACGGCTGCGGGTGATGAGCTGGTCACAGGCCCTGGGTGACCAGAATCGCCAGTGGATCGCCAACCGCGCCCACTGGCAGCAGCAACTGGTGCTGGCGATGGACCAGCGCGCCAGCCCAAGCTTCGAGCCCAGGTTGGCGCAATTGCTGCAGCGCAAGGAAAGCCTGTGGACACCGGAGTACCGTCAGGCATTCCAGAACACCGAGCGCCAGGCACGCAGCCTGCTGGTGGATCTGCTGAAACAGAGCAGCCCGGCCCAGCGGCAATTCCTGCAGCAGCGGCTGAGCAAGGTGCGCGCGGACTTCAGCGAGCTCAAGTGCCTCAAGGGGTGAAAAGCTAGGCTCTGTACGAAAAGTCTTGAGACGCAGGTCAGGCAAGGCGAAAACAGCCGAGGAAGCGCAGTGTACTGGAGTACATGAGCATTCCGAGGCTGTTTTCAACGCAGCATGAACAAGTATCAAGGCTTTTCGTACAGAGCCTAAGGCCTAACGCGCCTTGCGCCGATAAGGGAACACATCTATCACCTTCCCCGCCCGGATCGCCTCCTGCAGGCCTTTCCAGTAATCGGCGTCGTACAGTTCGCCATGCAAGCGGCTGAACAAGCGGCGCTGGCCGATATCGGCGAACAGGAATGGCGGAAACTCCTCGGGGAACACGTCATGCGGCCCAATCGAGTACCACGGCTCGCCGGACATCTCGTCCTCCGGATAACGCGGCGGCGGGATATGACGGAAGTTGACCTCGGTGAGGTAGCTGATCTCGTCGTAGTCGTAGAACACCACCCGGCCATGGCGGGTGACGCCGAAGTTCTTCAGCAGCATGTCGCCGGGGAAGATGTTCGCCGCCGCCAATTGCTTGATCGCCAGCCCATAGTCTTCCAGCGCCTCCAGCACCTGGGCTTCGCTGGCCTGTTCGAGGTACAGGTTGAGCGGGGTCATGCGCCGTTCGGTCCAGCAGTGGCGGATCAGCACCGTGTCGCCCTCAAGCGCCACGGTGGAGGGTGCAACCTCTAGCAGTTCCGCCAGGCAGTCGGGATCGAACTTGCCCTGGGGAAAGCGAAAATCGGCGAACTCCTGGGTATCGGCCATGCGCCCGACGCGGTCGACGCTTTTTACCAGGCGGTATTTCTCGATCACCGTGGCCCGGTCGACGGTCTTCGACGGCGAGAAGCGGTCCTTGATGATCTTGAACACGGTGTTGAAGCCCGGCAGGGTGAACACGCTCATGACCATGCCGCGCACGCCCGGGGCCATGACAAAGCGGTCGTCGCTGTTGGCCAGGTGGTTGATCAGCGCCCGGTAGAACTCCGACTTGCCATGCTTGTAGAACCCGATCGAGGTATACAGCTCGGCGATGTGCTTGCCCGGCAGGATGCGCTTGAGGAAGTTGACGAACTCCGCCGGCACCGGCACATCGACCATGAAATACGAACGGGTGAAGGAGAAGATGATCGACACCTCCGCCTCGTCGGTAATCAGCGCATCGGCCTCGATGCCATGCCCCTCGCGGTGCAGCAGCGGGATCACCAGTGGCCACTGCTCGTCGGGGGTGTACAGCCGACCGACCAGGTAGGCGCCCTTGTTGCGGTAGAGGACCGGGGTGAACAGCTCCACGGCCAGGGCCGGATCCTTGCAGACCCAGTCGGGCAGGCATTCGCGCAATTGATCCTCCAGGCGCGCGATATCGCCTTCCCGGTCGCCATACGGCACGTCGAACGCATAATCGGCGAAGATCGCTCGCAACAAGCCTTTGAGACCGTCCTGCAGCGTATAGGTGCGCGTCTGCGCCGCCCGCTCATGGCCGCGCATCGACGGCCGGGTGGTGTGGATGAACATGCAGCCGTCGCTGATCAGGTCATGGCTGAACAGGCTGCAGAACAACGAGTTGTACCAGGTCTCGGACAGCTCGTCGTCCAGCCGGGGGTCGATCAGGCGAATGTAGGCGTTCTTGACCAGCGGCCACTGCTCGACGTCCAGCAGCACCGCGGTGTCGAAGCGCTGGCGCAGCCAGCCGTTGACCTCGGCGACCTTCTCCTCGTACAGGTTGATGCGCGCTGCGGCGGCGTGCTGGATGTCCTGCCAGCGCGCCTGTTCGAAGCGCTCGCGGGCGCCGAGGGTGATACGGCGAAAGTGCTCGCGGTAGTCGTCGAAGCCATCGAGGATCATCCGGGCGATATCGACGGCGGGCCAGGCTGGGGTCATGCGCGTGCCTCTATGCAATGGTCACCGAGAGAGCTTAGTCGGATACGAGCCCTGTGGGAGCCGGCTTGCCGGCGATGACGCCCGTGAGGCGGTCCCGGATTCACACAGCAAGAAAGCACAAGAATCCCCCACTCGCCCTGACGTACACTCGCGCCCTGCCCTACCGCCGGAGACCCCCGTGAGCCCCATCGCCCTCGCCCGCCTGCTGACCCTTGCCGCCGTCTGGGGCGCCAGCTTCCTGTTCATGCGCATCATTGCCCCGGAGCTTGGCACCGTGCCGACCGCCTTCTTCCGCGTGTCGATCGCCTGCCTGGGGCTGATCGCCATCCTCGCCGCCGCCCGCGTGCGCTGGGACTTCGAGGGCAAGCTGGGCGCCTGCCTGGTGCTGGGCATGATCAACTCGGGCATTCCGGCCACGTTCTATTCCGTGGCGGCGCAGGTACTGCCGGCCGGCTATTCGGCGATCTTCAACGCCACCACGCCGCTGATGGGCGTGCTGATCGGCGCCTTGTTCTTCCGCGAAGCCATGACCCTACCCAAGCTCTGCGGGATCTTCCTCGGGCTGTTCGGTGTCGGCATTCTCAGCGGTGCCGGCCCGGTGGCGCTGGACATGGCCCTGGTGCAAGGCGCACTGGCCTGCCTGGCCGCCACCACCTGCTACGGCTTCGCGGGCTTCCTGGCAAGACGCTGGGTCGGCACGCTGGACAGCCGCCTTTCGGCGCTGGGCAGCATGCTCGGCGCCACCTTGCTGCTCAGCCCGCTGTTCGCCTGGAGCGCGCTGACCCAGCCGCCGACCAGCTGGGGCGGCTGGCAGGTATGGCTGTCGCTCCTGGGCCTGGGGCTACTGTGCACGGCGTTCGCCTACATCCTGTACTTCCGCCTGCTGAACGAAATCGGGCCGGTCAAGGCCAGCACCGTGACCTTCCTGATCCCGGTGTTCGGCGTGCTGTGGGGCGCATGGCTGCTGGATGAGCCGCTGTCGATGGCGCACTTGTATGGCGGTCTGCTGATCGGTGCGGCGCTGTGGTTGGTGCTGCGCCCGGCACGGCACTGAAAAAAGGGGAGCGGGCTTGCCCCGCTCCGACCGCTCGTTGACTCAGGCCTCGGCTGTGCGCAACGCAGGCTTACGGAACACGAACAGCAAGCCGATCACGATCAGTCCCATCCCCAGCAGGCTGAGGGGCGCCAGGCGGTTGCCGAAGATGATGAAATCCATCACCGCCGTGACCGCCGGCACCAGGTAGAACAGGCTGGTGACATTGACCAGGTTGCCCCTTGCGATCAGCCGGTAAAGCAGCAGCGTGGCCAGCAACGAAACCACCAGCCCCATCCACAGCAGCGCGCCGAGGAAACTGGCGTTCCATTGGACATGCAGCGGCTGCAACGGCGCGAACACCGCGCACATTGCAAAGCCCGCCATGTATTGCAGGGGCAAGGTGCCCATGGGATTGTCGGTAATGCGTTTCTGCAGGATCGAGCCCAAGGTCATGCTGGCCAGCGCCAGCAGGGCGAACAGCATCCCGGCGAGGGATACCCCACCCAGGTTGATACCCTGGTAGACCACCATCACCAGGCCGCCCAGGCCAAGCCCCAGGCCGAACAATCGGCTCCAGGAGCGCTGACGCTCCATCAGCACCACGGTCAGGATCGGTTGCACGCCCATGACCGTGGCCATGACACCGGGCGTAACGTGAGTGTTCAGCGCCAGCAGGTAGAAGATCTGGTAGGCACCGAGCAATACGCAGCCGGTCCCCAGGGCGCGAACAATGCCGCCCCGGGTGCGTGGCCAACGTAATCCGAGCAACGGACCGATCAACAGCAGACCGAACAGCGCCAGGGCCGAACGCAGCAGCAGGAAGGCGAAGGGGCTGGCCTGGGCCAGGCCAAGCTTGGAGACGATCGCCCCGCTGCTCCACAGCAGGACGAACAGGCTGGTCGTGGCCGCCGAGGCCACGGATGCTTTGTTGAGGACAGACATGTATTGCCACCTGTATACGGGCAAATGAGCCGTACGGAGGGCCTATCGCGACTTGCGGGGATAGCCGACCGTGTTCAGTAGGTTGCGAGTGCGGTGGGGAGCGGCCAGCGGCCGATCAGCCCAGCACCACGACTGCGCAAGGAGGCGGAGCTACGCCGCCTACCACGCCACTGACAGGTGGTGGATAGTGACTGATCATGGCCGGCTGCTGGCTGCCACGCACGACCACGCCCGCGACAGGCGCGAGAACGTAAGCGGTGGTGGAAGCAATGGCTGGCATGAACAGGTCTTCGGGGAAGAAAGTGTTTCGGAATATAGCGGGGGAATCATCGCGGGGCAAGCCTGCTTGCACAAGGTGTGAAAGCAGGCCTGCTCGACCGGATCAGAACAACCAGTGGTACAGGGCGTAGGCGACGACAACCGCCAGCACCGGACGCAGCACGCGGTAGGCCTTGGGGTTGGCACGCTTGAACTGCTTGACCCGGGTGCTGATGACATTGCTGAAGCGCTTGCTCCAGGCATAGGCCTGGTTGATCCCGCCGACACGCTCGTCATCGGTGTTCTGCGGCGCGGTGGCGCGACCGAGGAAGGCACTGACCTTGCGGTTGATGCGGGTCATCAGCGGGCTGTTGAGCGGGCGTTCGACGTCGCAGAACAGGATCACGCGGGTGACCTCGGTCTCGTTCTTGACCCAGTGCACGAAGGTCTCGTCGAACATCACATCCTCGCCGTCGCGCCAGGCGTAGGGCTGGCCATCAACGTAGATGCGGCAGTTGTCGGAGTTCGGCGTGGACAGCCCCAGGTGATAGCGCAGGGAACCGGCGAACGGGTCGCGGTGCGGGTTCAGGTGGCTGCCGCCGGGCAACAGGGCGAACATCGCGCCCTTGACGTTGGGGATGCTGCTGACCAGCTCGACAGTCTTCGGGCACAGCGCTTCGGCCGAAGGCAGCGGTTTGTCGTACCACTTCAGGTAGAAGCGCTTCCAGCCCTTCTTGAAGAACGAACCGAAGCCGGCGTCGTTGTCTTTTTCCGCCGCGCGGATGTAACCCTCGTCGAACAGGCGCATGGCCTCTTCGCGGATCACCTCCCAGTTGTCCTTGAGCACATCCAGCTCGGGGAAGCGCTGGCGGTCCAGGTACGGCTTGGAAGGTACGCCGGAAAACAGGTACATAAGGCTGTTGTAGGGGGCGAACAGCGCCGAATGGTTGACGAACTGGCGCAGCACCGGCAGGCGTGCCTTGCCGCGCAGGTGCACGAACAGCACACTGCCGAAGAACACCAGCAGGACACCGGCCTTGGCGACGAAGGAAAAGGTCATGCAACACTCCTTGGAGGGGAAATCAGGCCATCCCCAGATAGCCGGACATCATAAACCCATCAGGAGCAGCTGCAAGCCAGAAGCTGCAAGCGGCAAGCTCAAGCTGATCCGCGTCAATACGGCCATGCCTTCGACTTGCGGCTTGCAGCGTGTCGCTTACTGCTGGTTCTCCTGCTCAGTGAACAGATCGCTGAACAGCATGCTCGACAGGTAACGCTCGCCCGAGTCCGGCAAGATCACCACGATGGTCTTGCCCTGCATCTCCGGTTTCTCGGCCAGGCGCACCGCCGCTGCCATCGCGGCGCCGCATGAGATGCCGCAGAGGATGCCCTCCTCCTGCATCAGGCGGATGGCCATGGCCTTGGACTCTTCCTCGGTCACCGTCTCGACCTGGTCGACGATCGACAGGTCGAGGTTCTTCGGCACGAAGCCGGCACCGATGCCCTGGATCTTGTGCGGGGTGGGCTTGAGCTCCTCGCCGGCCAGGGTCTGGCTGATCAGCGGCGAGTTCACCGGTTCCACTGCCACCGACAGGATCGCCTTGCCCTGGGTGTGCTTGATGTAGCGCGACACGCCGGTGATGGTGCCACCGGTGCCGACGCCGGCCACCAGCACATCGACCGCGCCATCGGTGTCGTTCCAGATTTCCGGGCCGGTGGTCTTCTCGTGGATGGCCGGGTTGGCCGGGTTGTCGAACTGGCCCGGTAGGAAGTGCTGCTCAGGGTCGGAGGCGACGATCTCGTTGGCCTTCTCGATGGCGCCCTTCATGCCCTTGGCCTTGTCGGTCAGCACCAGCTCGGCGCCCAGCGCTTTGAGTACCTTGCGCCGCTCCAGGCTCATCGAGTCTGGCATGGTCAGCACCAGCTTGTAGCCACGGGCGGCGGCCACGAAGGCCAGGCCAATGCCGGTATTACCCGAGGTGGGCTCGACGATGGTCATGCCCGGCTTGAGCTTGCCGCTGCTCTCGGCGTCCCAGATCATGTTCGCGCCGATCCGGCACTTCACCGAGTAGCCAGGGTTGCGCCCTTCGGTCTTGGCCAGGATGGTCACGCCGCGCGGGGCGATGCGGTTGATCTGCACCAGCGGCGTGTTGCCGATGGAATGGGCGTTGTCGGCGTAGATACGGCTCATGGCGGCGGTCCTTGAACAGGAAAAAAGTGCAGGGAAAACCCTGAGGGTAAGCCTGCAATCGGTGAGCGTAAAGCCCGTTCGAACTCGACGAAACGGCCTGCGGTCAACCGCACATGCTCCCGTGGAGAAACCCGATGAAAGCGCGCTACCGCTGGCCACTGGTCGGCTTCGCCAGCCTGGTCGCACTGCTGGTGGCCCTGCACCTTGCCTTGCCTTACCTGGTGCGTGACTACCTCAACGACAAGCTGGCCGACATGGGCGACTACCGCGGCCAGGTCCACGATGTCGACCTGGCGTGGTGGCGTGGCGCGTACCAGATCAATGGCCTGAAGATCGTCAAGGTCAGCGGCAAGGTGCCGGTGCCGCTGCTCGAAGCACCGCTGATCGACCTGTCGGTGAGCTGGCACTCGCTGTGGTACGACCGCGCCGTGGTCGCCGAAGTGACCTTCGTACGCCCCGAACTCAATTTCGTCGACGGCGGCAACAAACAGAACTCTCAGACCGGCCAAGGCACCGACTGGCGCCAGCAACTGGAAAAACTGCTGCCGATCACCCTGAACGACGTGCGCATCGAACAAGGCACCCTCACCTTCCGCAACTTCAATTCCAGACCGCCGGTAGACCTCAAGGCGACCCGGCTGGACGCAAGCATCCGCAACCTGACCAACGTGCGCGACGAAAAGGGCCGGCGCGACGCCAGCTTCGAAGGGACGGCGCTGCTGCTGGGCGATGCCAAGGTGGAAAGCCGCGCCACCTTCGACCCCTTCAGTGACTTCGACGACTTCCAGTTCCGCCTGCGCGCCACCGGCATCGAACTGCGCCGGCTGAACGACTTCGCCAGTGCCTACGGCAAGTTCGACTTCAATGCCGGGCATGGCGATGTGGTGATCGAGACCGAGGCCGAGAATGGCCGGCTCAAGGGCTACATCAAGCCGCTGTTGCGCGATGTCGATGTGTTCAATTGGCAGCAGGACGTGGAAGACAAGGACAAGGGCTTCTTGCGCTCGATATGGGAAGCCGTCGTGGGCGCCACCGAGACCGTGCTCAAGAACCAGCCGAAAAACCAGTTCGCCACCCGCGTGGAACTCAGCGGCAGCGTGCACCAGCAGGACATCAGCGCCTTCGAGGCGTTCCTGCAGATCCTGCGCAACGGCTTCATCCAGGCGTTCAACGCACGCTACGAGCAGCCCGCGCCCAAATCCGACTGAGCCCTGGGTGACGGACCATTCAGGGACTGAATACCCGGTCTGCGTTTTCACGCGTCGGGCGTGGCGTTATAGTCGTTGGCACATCAATAAACATGTATTGCCTGGGCCGGCCCTATCGCCGGCAAGCCGGCTCCCACAGGGAGCGGGTCTGCCCGCAATGACGCCAGCCAGCCACCCAGAGGATCGGTTAATGAAGTTCGAAGGCACCCGCGACTACGTCGCCACAGATGACCTCAAGCTGGCGGTCAACGCGGCCATCACCCTGGAGCGCCCGTTGCTGGTCAAGGGCGAGCCGGGTACTGGCAAGACCATGCTCGCCGAACAACTGGCCGCCTCCTTCGGCGCACGCCTGATCACCTGGCACATCAAGTCGACCACCAAGGCCCACCAGGGCCTGTACGAATACGACGCGGTCAGCCGCCTGCGCGATTCGCAGCTAGGCGTGGACAAGGTCCACGATGTGCGCAACTACCTGAAAAAAGGCAAGCTGTGGGAGGCCTTCGAGGCCGACGAGCGGGTAATCCTGCTGATCGACGAAATCGACAAGGCCGACATCGAGTTCCCCAACGACCTGTTGCAGGAACTCGACAAGATGGAGTTCTACGTCTACGAAATCGACGAGACCATCAAGGCCAAGCAGCGCCCGATCATCATCATCACCTCCAACAACGAAAAGGAGCTGCCTGACGCCTTCCTGCGCCGCTGCTTCTTCCACTACATCGCCTTCCCCGACCGCGCCACCCTGCAGCAGATCGTCGACGTGCACTACCCCAACATCAGCCAGTCGCTGGTCAGCGAGGCACTGGACGTGTTCTTCGACGTGCGCAAGGTGCCGGGCCTGAAGAAAAAGCCCTCCACCTCCGAGCTGGTCGACTGGCTCAAGCTGCTGATGGCCGACAACATCGGCGAGGCGGTACTGCGCGAGCGCGACCCGACCAAGGCCATCCCGCCGTTGGCCGGGGCCCTGGTGAAGAACGAACAGGACGTGACGCTGCTCGAGCGCCTGGCCTTCATGAGCCGGCGCGGCAACCGCTGACGGGAGCCGGGCCATGCTGCTCAACCTGTTCAATGAAATGCGCGCGGCCAAGGTGCCGGTGTCGGTGCGCGAGTTGCTCGACCTGCACCATGCCTTGCAAAAAGGTGTGGTGTTCGCCGACATGGACGCCTTCTACTATCTGGCCCGCGCCATCCTGGTAAAGGACGAACGGCACTTCGACAAGTTCGACCGTGCCTTCGCCGCCTACTTCAAGGGCCTGGAAAACCTCGATCGGCATATCGAGGCGTTGATCCCCGACGAATGGCTGCGCAAGGAGTTCGAGCGCTCGCTCACCGACGAGGAACGGGCGCAGATCCAGTCCCTGGGCGGGCTGGACAAGCTGATCGAGGAGTTCAAGAAGCGCCTCGAGGAACAGAAGGAACGCCATGCCGGCGGCAACAAATGGATCGGCACGGGTGGCACCAGCCCGTTCGGCTCCGGCGGTTTCAACCCCGAGGGCATCCGCGTCGGCGAGGCCGGCAAGCGCCAGGGCAAGGCGGTGAAAGTCTGGGACCAGCGCGAGTACAAGAACCTCGACGACCAGGTCGAGCTGGGCACGCGCAACATCAAGCTGGCCCTGCGCCGGCTGCGCAAGTTCGCCCGCGAAGGCGCCGCCGAGGAGCTGGACATCGACGGCACCATCGATCACACCGCCCGTGACGCCGGCCTGCTGAACATCCAGATGCGCCCCGAACGGCGCAATACGGTGAAGCTGCTGTTGCTGTTCGACATCGGCGGCTCGATGGACGCCCACATCAAGGTCTGCGAGGAACTGTTCTCGGCCTGCAAGACCGAGTTCAAGCACCTGGAGTACTACTACTTCCACAACTTCGTCTACGAGTCGGTGTGGAAGAACAACCTGCGCCGCACCTCAGAGCGCTTCTCCACCTTCGACCTGCTGCACAAGTACGGCGACGACTACAAAGTGATCTTCGTCGGCGACGCAGCCATGGCACCCTACGAGATCACCCAGCCCGGCGGCAGCGTCGAGCACTGGAACGAAGAGGCCGGGTACGTGTGGATGCAGCGCTTCATGGAGAAATTCAGGAAGATTATCTGGATCAACCCGTATCCGAAGCAGGCCTGGGACTACACCGCCTCGACCCATCTGGTGCGGGACCTGATCGAGGACAAGATGTATCCGTTGACGTTGCAGGGGTTGGAAGACGGGATGCGTTACCTGTCCAAGTAATCTGTTGACCGAACTGGCCTCATCGCGGGGCAAGCCCGCTCCCACGCCAGCCCTGCAAATGCGCGAGTAGCGTGGGAGCGGCGGTTCGGCGCCCCGACTTGCCCCGCGATGAGGCCGGCAGACTCAACCCCAGCAGCGCAAGCATGCCTGCTGCTCGCGCCACGCCTCGTCCTGCACCACCGCCCTGAAGCGTATCGTCGCGCCCGGCATGCACTGCGCCAGTTGCGCCAGCGCCAGCGGCGTCAACGCCCCCAGCCGCGGATATCCACCGATGGTCTGCCGGTCATTGAGCAGTACGATCGGCTGCCCGTCCGGCGGCACCTGCACGGCGCCGAGCGGGATTCCCTCGGAGATCATCGGCGCGCCCTGGTAGACCAGTTGCGGCCCGAGCAGGCGAATGCCCATGCGGTCGGCACGGCTGTCCAGCGTCCAGTCACGGTTGAACGCCTCGAACAGGCTGGTGCCGCTGAAATCGCCTATCTGCGCCCCCATCACCAGGTCCAGCACAGGCTTGTCCGCATACACCGGCCGCAACGTTTCGGGAACGTGGGAGCGGCGGTTCGGCGCCCCGCCTTGCCCCGCGATGGCTCCGACAGCGTGCAGCACCTCCCCTTTCGCCAACGCCCGGCCCTGGCCATCCACTCCACCCAATTCCTCCCGGACCACCGTGGAGCAACTGCCCAGGACCGCCTCGCCCTGAAACCCGCCAGGCGCGGCCAGATAAGCACGTACCCCTTGGCGAGGCTGACGCAGCGTCAGCTGCTGGCCCTTGTCGAGGTTGAAGCTGGTCCAGGGCGCCACGGCCTGCCCGTCGACCTGCGCATCCAGGTCGGCCCCGCCCAACGCCAGCATGCAATCTTCCTCGGCAACCACACTGAACCCGCCAAGGGCGATTTCCACCACGGCATTGTCCAAGGCATTGCCCAGCAACCAGTTGGCCCAGCGCATCGCCACCCAATCCAGCGCGCCGCCCTGGGTCACCCCCAGATGCCGCACGCCGAAGCGCCCGCCATCCTGCAATTGGCACAGCGCGGTGCTGGCCTCGATCCTCAACTGGCTCATGCCTGGGCCTCCAGCGGGCTGTCATCACCGCCCAGGTTGATGAACTCGGCGTGCCCGACGGCCACGAAACGTACCCGGTCGCCCGGTTGCAGCAGGCTATAGCCCTCGCGCTCGCGGTCGAACAGGTGCACCGGCGTCCGACCGATCAGGTTCCAGCCGCCCGGCGACACCGCCGGATAGGCGGCAGTCTGGCGTTCGGCAATACCGACACTGCCCGCTGCCACACGCTTGCGCGGGGTGCTCAGGCGCGGTGTGGCCAGGCGCTCGTCGACCAGCCCCATGAAGCCGAAACCCGGGGCGAACCCCAGCGCGAACACCGGGTAATCACGACCACAGTGCACGTCGATCACTTCCGCTTCGCTCAGCCCGCTTCGCGCAGCCAGCACCGGCAACTCGGGGCCGACGCTGGCGTGGTACCAAACCGGGATCTCGTGCCTGCGCCCGGCCTTTCCGTCATCCGGCCGCAGGCCCTCCAGTGCGTGCAGGATGCGCCGGCGCGCTTCGCCCGGCGCCAGGTCGAACTGCACCATCAGCGTGGTGTAGGACGGCACCAGGTCGATCAACTGTTGGCCAAAGACGTCCCGCAAGCGCTGGCTGGCGGCGAGTATCCACGGCATGTTGCCTTCATCGATGGCATCAAACAGCCGCACCATCAGGCTGTCGACGGCCACCACTTCGATACGTGGGGTCATGCCTGCTCCAGCGCGTCGAGTGCCTGGCGGATCTGGCGTACCGCGGCCACGGAACCATCGTTGTCGCCATGCACGCACAGGGTGCTGGCGTTCAACCGCACCTCGCTGCCATCGTCGGCCACCAGGGCCTCGCCCTTGGCCAGGCGCAAGGCCTGCTCGACCACCAGCGTCGGGTCATGGTGCACTGCGTCCGGCAGGCGCCGTGACATCAGGTGCCCGCTGGCGGTGTAGCCACGGTCGGCGAAGGCTTCGAACCACAACGGCACGCCGATCTCATCGCCCAGAGCCTGGGCGGCGCTGTCGTCGGCGGTGGCCATGAGCATCAACGGCAGGCCGCTGTCGAATGCCGCCACGGCCTCGAGCACGGTGCGCAGGATGGCCGGGTTGGCCATCATGTCGTTGTACAGCGCGCCATGGGGCTTGACGTAGGCCACCCGGCCACCGAGCACCTTGCAGATGCCGTCCAGGGCGCCGATCTGGTAATGCAGCAGGTCGCGGATCTCGTCGCTGCTGCAGGCCATGGAGCGGCGGCCGAAGCCTGCCAGGTCCGGGTAGGCCGGGTGCGCGCCGATGGCCACCCGGTGCTCCAGCGCCAGGGCCACGGTGCGGCGCATGGTGCCGGGGTCGCCGGCGTGGTAGCCGCAGGCGATGTTGGCGCAGTCGATGAACGGCATGACCTTGGCATCCTGGCCCATGCGCCAGTTGCCGAAGCTCTCGCCCATGTCGCAATTGAGTAGCAGGCGTTTCACCTGGCGGACCTCCGTATCAATGTTCATGGTGCCTACCTTAGCGCGCCTGGAGCGCTTTGCCGCGGGTTTCCGGCAGGCTCAGCGCGGCCAGGATCACCACACCGTAGGACACTGCGGCAAAGGCGCCAATCCCCAGGCCCAACGGCACTTTCTCGCCGAGCAGGCCGATCAGCAGCGGGAACATGGCCGCGATGACCTTGCCGATGTTGTAGCAGAAGCCCTGCCCCGAGCCACGGATGCGGGTGGGGAACAGCTCGGTGAGGAACGACCCCATGCCGCTGAAGATGCCCGAGGCGAAGAAGCCCAACGGGAAGCCCAGCCACAGCATCACGTTGTCGCTGACCGGCAGCTGTGTGTAGAGCAGGACGATGACGAACGAGCCCACGGCGAACAGGATGAAGTTCTTCCGCCGCCCCAGCAGGTCGCAGAGGTAGGCACTGACCACATAGCCGATGTAGGAGCCGACGATGACCATCGCCAGGTAGCCGCCGGTGCCCAGCACGCTCAGGCCGCGCTCGTTCTTGAGGAAGGTCGGCAGCCACGAGGTGATGGCGTAGTAGCCGCCCAGGGCACCAGTGGTGAGCAGCGAGGCGCGGATCGTGGTCCACAACATGCCGGGGGCGAAGATCTCGTAGAAATGCGAAGGCGCCGCGACCGTCTCGGCCGCCTTGGCCTCGCGGTAGACCTCCGGGTCCTTGACCAGGCGCCGCACGAAGATCACGAAGATCGCCGGCAGCAACCCGAGCAGGAACAGCGCGCGCCAGGCCTGCTCGGCCGGCAGCCAGGAGAACAGCAGCGCGTAGAGGATGGCGGTCAGGCCCCAGCCGATGGCCCAGCCCGACTGCACCATGCCCACCGCCTTGCCGCGGTCCTGGGCACGGATCACCTCGCCGATCAGCACCGCGCCGGCGGTCCATTCGCCACCGAAACCGAAGCCCATCAGGGTACGGGCGATCAACAGCTGCTCATAGCTCTGGGCGAAACCGCAGAGGAAGGTGAAAAATGCGAACCACAGCACCGTCAGTTGCAGGGTGCGCACACGGCCGATGCGATCGGAGAGGATACCGGCGATCCAGCCGCCCAGGGCCGAGGCGATCAGCGTGCTGGTATGGATCAGCCCGGCCTCGGCGGTGCTGATGCCCCACAGCATGATCAGCGTGGGGATGACGAAGCTCAGCATCTGGGTGTCCATGCCGTCCAGGCCGTAGCCGATCTTGCAGCTCCAGAAGGTGCGTCGTTGCTGGGAATCGATGTCGCGGTACCAGGCGAAAGGGCCGCTCGAGGTTCGGGCGGGGGCCTGCTGCTGCACGCCGGTCGGGTTCATGGTTGCCTCGGCTTGTTGGTATTGTTCTATGGGCGACGTCGGGCGTCGCGGCCTGGGCACCATGTTCAGAGGCCGCGCCCGGCACGTCCAATGAGAAAATCCGCCGGTCTGGAACAAGAAAAACTGATCATGAACCTTCGTTTCCTCGAAACCTTCGTCTGGGTCGCCCGGCTCAAGAGCTTCCGCCTCACCGCCGAGAAGCTGTTCACCACCCAGGCCTCGGTGTCCAGCCGCATCGCCGCGCTGGAGGCCGACCTGGGCGTGAAACTGCTGCTGCGCGATTCGCGCGGGGTCAGCCTGACGCCCGAGGGCGCCAAAGTGCTGGAATATGCCGAACGCATGCTCGACACCGCCAAGGCCATGAAGCAGTCGCTGGACAGCGACCGGGCCAAGACCGGGCGCATTCGCCTGGGGGTCATGGACACGGTCATCCATACCTGGATGAGCGCGCTGGTGGCGGAGCTGGGCGAGCGCTACCCGCAGGTGGAGATCGAGCTGGTAGCCGATACCGCGCTGAACCTGCGCGAGCAGTTGCAGAAGGGTTTTCTCGACGTGATCCTGCAGACCGACCTGCTGCGCGAACAGTCGATCCGCAGCCAGGACCTGGCGCGCTACCCGATGGGCTGGATCGTCGCCGCCGGCTCCCCGCACCACCGCACCTACGCCTCGTTGGCGGAGCTGGCCCGCGAACGCATCGTCACCTTCTCGAAAAATTCCCGACCGCACCAGGAGGTGCTCAGCCTGTTGCAGGCAGCCGGGGCCGAGGCGCCACGCCTGAACTGCGTGAACTCGGTGGCGGCGATCACCCGCCTGCTGCGCGACGGTTTCGGCATCGGCGCGCTGCCACCGGCACTGGTGGATGGCGAATTGAGCCGGGGCGAGCTGGTGTTGCTGGACGGCTTGCAGCCACCACCGAGCCTGGAGCTGGTGGTGGCCTGGCAGACCGGCGTGGCGTTGGTGGACGAGATCGTCGACGTGTGCCGGCAAGTGCTGGAGCGCTACGCGCGGGATGTGGGCGGGCAGCGGATCGTGTTGGTCTGAACGACGATCAGGGCAGCAACAGCATCACCGCCAGCTTTCCTTCACCACCTTGCGCCGCCCACCGAGGATCACCCAGCCAATCACCAGCAACAGGCTCTCGACCACGAACGCCAGCACGAACCCGCTGCCGATCCCCCAGCCGATAGCCTCGGGCACCAGCAGGATCTGGTAGCTGTAGCCCTTGAGAGTCTCTTCGCGCAGCGTCGGCTCCGGCTGCACCAGCACATGCCAGGTACGGCTCACCCACGAGCCTTGCAGGGCCTGCCATTCATGCTCCAGCGCCTGGTTGCGGATCAGCAGGCTTTCGATGCTGTTGGCATCGCTGTTGAACACCGGATCGTCGCTGCTGCGGTAATGCCGCACCAGCGCCTGCAGGTCGCCGTTGAAGAAGCGCTGCGCGGTCTGGCGGAAGCCGTCCAGGGCCTGGCGCGACTCGAGCAGGTGCGCCTCGACGCGCTGGCTGTAGTCCTTGACCAGCCCCGGCACCTGGAGACCGGCCAGCAGGCCGAAGGTGAACAACAGCAAACGCAGGTAACTTCTGAACATGGAGCTTCCTTAGCTCTGGCCGTGGGCGACGCACTCGCCATGGCGCCACAGACCCCACTGACCCGGCTCGTAGCGGTTCCAGGTCTCGTTCTCGGTCAGGGCCTCGGTGGCGATCACCGTGACCACGTCGTTGGGGGTGGTTTGCGTGTGGAAGTCGACGATCAGGTCGACATCCTTCAGCCGCGCCGCACCGAACGGTGCGCGGCGGGTGATGTGCACCAGTTTGGTCGAGCAGAAGCAGAACAGCCAGTCGCCATCGCTGAGCAGGCAGTTGAACACGCCCTTGCCGCGGTACTCGGCGCAGGCCTCGACCAGGACCGGCAGCAGCTGCTCGGCTTCCACCGGCTCGGGAAAGGCCTCGCGGATACGATTGAGCAGGTCGCAGAAGGCGGCCTCGCTGTCGGTGTCGCCAATTGGTCGGTAGAACGTGCGCTGGCCGGCGAAGTCACCCAGCTGGCCGTTGTGCGCGAAGCACCAGTTGCGGCCCCACAGCTCGCGCACGAACGGGTGGGTGTTGGACAGGCAGACCTTGCCGACGTTGGCCTGGCGGATATGACCGATGACCACTTCGCTCTTGATCGGGTAGCGCTGCACCAGGTTGGCCACTTCCGACTCGCTGCTCGCCGCCGGGTCCTGGAACAGGCGCAGGCCGCGCCCCTCGTAGAAACCGATGCCCCAGCCATCGCGGTGCGGGCCCGTGCGCCCGCCGCGCTGCATCAGGCCGGTGAAGCTGAAGACGATATCGGTGGGGACGTTGGCGCTCATGCCCAGCAGTTCGCACATGTTCGCGGCTCCTGGCTTACAGACGGGGTTCGACGCGGCCCTGCCCGGGGCCGGAGCGGCGCACGGGGGCCGGTGGCGGATCGTCGCGGTAGCGGTCGTGACGATTGGCGGCCAGGGACGCATCGGCCACGACCTCCTCCTCTTCCTTGGCCTGGCGCTGGGCGGCGGCCTCGCGCTGGGCGCGGCGTTCGCGGGCACGCTTTTCCAGCGGCCAGCGGATCAGCACGAAGACGAAGTACAGGGCAAAGGCGATCATCCCGTACATGGCAAGGTCCGAGGCTGCGCGCCAGGCGTTGTTGCCGACCTTGAAGGCGAGGTCCAGCGCGGTGATGGCGATGGCCGGGGCGAAGCTTTCCTTGACCGGGTCGACGATGGTCGGGGCGAACAGCAGCACGGCGATGATCACCCGCAGCGGCTCGCGCAGCCAGCGCCACATCCAGCCGGTCAGCTTGAAGCCCACCAGCAGGCAGCCCAGGGCGGCAACGGCGTACAGGCCCCAGGCCAGCGTATAGTCGTGTTCGGTCATGGTGTTGGTGCAAGCCAGGCAAAGAGACGCCTATGATAAACACTTTTACCGGCGCAGGCTGCCCCCGCACCGCATGCGACCCGCAGTGGCCCCTTCGCGAGGGGCCCATCATCGATGAGATCACCCATGCCCCTGACCCTTCCCGCCCCTATCGCCCATCAAGCCGACGGCAACGACCCCTACGCCTGGCTGCAGGACCGCGACACGCCCGAGGTGCTGGCCTACCTGGCCGAGGAAAACGCCTACCAGGAAGCCTGCCTCGCCGGCCAGGCGCCGCTGCGCGAGCAACTGTTCGAAGAGATCAAGAGCCGCATCCTCGAGACCGACCTGTCGCTGCCCTCGCCCTGGGGTCCGTACCTCTACTACACCCGCACCACCGCCGGCGACGAGTACCCGCGCCACTACCGCTGCCCGCGCCCGGCCGACGACAGCAATACGGTCGATGAAAGCCGCGAGGAACTGCTGCTCGACCCCAATGCGCTGGCGAACGGCGGTTTCCTCTCCCTCGGCGCCTTCAGCATCAGCCCCGACCATCGCCTGCTGGCCTACAGCCTGGATACCAGCGGCGACGAGGTCTACACCCTGTACGTCAAGGACCTGGCCAGCGGCGCGCTGAGCGCCCTGCCCTTCGACGACTGCGACGGAAGCATGACCTGGGCCAACGACAGCCAGACGCTGTTCTTCGCCGAGCTGGATGACACCCACCGCCCCTGGCGCCTGCGCCGCCACACCCTGGGCGAGGCCGCGGCCACCAGCGTATTCGAAGAGCCCGACGGACGTTTCTTCCTGCACTGCTACCGCGCCAGCTCCGAACGCCAACTGGTGCTGCTGCTCAACAGCAAAACCACCAGCGAAGCCTGGGTGCTCGATGCGGCCACGCCGCACGCCGACTTCACCTGCCTGGCGCCACGGGTCGAAGGCCATGAGTACTTCCCCGACCATGGCCAGCTCGACGGTCAATGGCGCTGGTTCATCCGCAGCAACCAGGACGGTATCAACTTCGCCCTGTTCCATGCGCCGGCAGACAGCGTGCCGGCCCGCGCGCAATGGCAGGTGCTGGTGCCGCACCGCGACGACATCATGCTCGAAGGCGTCAGCCTCAATGCCTCGGCACTGTCCCTGAGCCTGCGCGAAGGCGGCCTGCCAATCATCGAAGTGCGCCCGCAAGGCCTGCCGGCCTACCGCGTCGAACTGCCGGACGCCGCCTACAGCCTCTACGTGCAGGACAGCCTGGAATTCGCCAGCTCGCGCATCCGCCTGCGCTACGAAGCCCTCAACCGCCCGGCCCAGGTGCGTCAGCTGGAGCTGGCCACAGGCGCCCAGCAGGTACTCAAGCAGACCCCGGTGCTCGGCGCCTTCGACGCCGACGACTACATCAGCCAGCGCCTGTGGGCGGTGGCCAAGGACGGCACCCGGGTACCGATCAGCCTGGTGCGCCGTCGCGCCGACGAAGGCAAGACGGTGCCGCTCTACCTCTACGGCTATGGTGCCTACGGCGAGAGCCTCGACCCGTGGTTCTCCCATGCCCGCCTGAGCCTGCTGGAGCGAGGTGTGGCCTTCGCCATCGCCCATGTGCGCGGTGGTGGCGAGCTGGGTGAAGCCTGGTACCGGGCCGGCAAGCAGGAACACAAGCACAACAGCTTCGACGACTTCATCGCCTGCGCCGAACACCTGATCGCCGAAGGCGTGACCAGCCGCGAACGCCTGGCCATCAGTGGCGGCAGTGCCGGCGGCCTGCTGATGGGCGCGGTGCTCAACCTGCGCCCCGAGCTGTTCCGCTGCGCCATCGCCGAAGTGCCGTTTGTCGATGTGCTCAACACCATGCTCGACCCCGAGCTGCCGCTGACCGTTACCGAGTACGACGAATGGGGCAACCCGGAAGACCCCGAGGTGTATGCGCGGATCAAGGCCTACGCGCCGTACGAGAACGTCAGGGCCCAGGCCTACCCGGCCATGCTGGTGATCGCCGGCTACAACGACAGCCGAGTGCAGTACTGGGAGGCGGCCAAGTGGGTGGCGCGCCTGCGCACGAGCAAGACCGACGCCAACCTGCTGCTGCTCAAGACCGAGATGGGCGCCGGCCACGGCGGTATGAGCGGCCGCTACCAGGGGCTGCGCGACGTGGCGTTGGAGTATGCGTTCGTCTTCAATGAGCTGGGCGTGGCGTAAAACGCGAATTTCGTTGTCTCACAAGCGCCACGGCCACTGATTGTGCGCACGCGGCGCTTTCCAGACATGCGAAGAAGAACAACACATGCCCGACACCCAGCACCTGAACGCCGAAATCCGCGACATGCTCATGGACTGCGGTCTGTTCGACACCCTGCAGCCCAGCGATTTCGTCACCGCCGCAGGCTATTTCAGCCTCACCGCCGTGAGCGAAGGCCAGACCCTGTTCAGTGAAGGCGACGCCGGCACCTTCATGTGCATCCTCCACCGAGGCGTGGTCTCGGTGCGCAAGACCGACGGCAACGGCACCGAGGTGGAAATCGCCACCCTGCGCAAGGGCCGAGCCTTCGGCGAAATGGCCGTGCTCGACGGCGAGCGCCGCTCGGCCACCTGTGTGGCCGCCAGCGACTGCCAGTTGCTGACCCTGGGCAAGGATTCGCTGGAGAAGATGCTCGCCGACGCGCCGCGCATTGCCGCCCGCATCATTCGCGCCCTGGCCGTCGCGCTTTCACGGCGCCTGCGGATGCAGGATGGCCAGCGCCTGGCACAGCAGGTCTAATCGCGTTTAGGCGGCGGTTTTGGCGAATCCTGGTTCAACCCCGGCAACGGTTGGTCCTTCGGCGGCCCCGGCACCGGCATGGGCGGCAGCAGCGGCGCGCCGGGCCGGTTGGCGCCGGCCTTGGGCGGCGTGCTCGGGGTGATCTGCGGGTAGGGTGTCGGCGTCGGCGTCCCCGGTGCCCCCGGGACGGTCGTGAGCGGCCGCTGCTGACCTGCAGCGTCGGCCAATGGCACTGTGCCAAGCAACAATGCGGCGAGGATCGCATGCAACATCTGCCGCCTCCTGTCAGAAACCTTCCTACAGGCTATGCCCAATGGCGCATTTTTGCCTGTCCGCCCGCCCGACTGGCGCGCTAGACTCAAGGACATAACCGTCATTGCCCTGATTAGAAAAAAGGTAACACCATGAGTTCCACCTCCGACGCCACCGCCCGCCTCGACCGTATCCTCGCCGACGCCAAGCGCGACAAGGAAATGGGCTATCGCGACAAGGCGCTGAAAATGTACCCCCACGTCTGCGGCCGCTGCACCCGCGAGTTCTCCGGCAAACGCCTGTCGGAACTGACCGTGCATCACCGTGACCACAACCACGACAACAACCCCCAGGACGGCTCCAACTGGGAACTGCTGTGCCTGTACTGCCACGACAACGAGCACGCCCGCTACACCGACCAGCAGTATTTCAGCGAAGGTTCGCTGAGCACGCCGAAAGTCGCCGTGGCCACCCACAACCCGTTCGCCGGCCTGGCCGCGCTGATGAAGAAGGACTGACCGTCGATTCCCGCCCCCGCCGTGTCGGCAAGCCCGTATAATTGCGCTCTTTTTTTGCGAAGGGCCCCGACACGTGGCGAACAAACGGTACAGCTGCATCGGCCTGTTCAACCCCAAATCCGCCGAGAATGTCGGTTCGGTGATGCGCGCGGCCGGCTGCTATGGGGTCAATTCGGTGTTCTACACCGGCAAGCGCTATGAGCGCGCCCGGGATTTCGTCACCGACACCAAGCGCGTGCACTACGACATCCCGCTGATCGGCATCGACGACCTGCAGCGCATCATCCCCCTGGGTTGCACGCCGGTGGCGGTGGAACTGGTGGACGGTGCGCGCCCCCTGCCCGAATACACCCACCCGGACCGGGCGATCTACATCTTCGGGCCTGAGGATGGCTCGCTGAGCGAAGACGTGCGCGGTTGGTGCGAAGAGACCATCTACATCCCGACCCAGGGCTGCATGAACCTGGCGGCGACGGTGAATGTGGTGCTGTATGACCGCATGGCCAAGGGGTTGAATACGCGGTCGGGGCCCAAGTTCAAGTAACGCAGGAATGAACGCCTGGGGCATGCATATGCAAGCATCCTGTCCATAGGCGCCGCTGACGCGGCGCATCGCCGGCAAGCCGGCTCCCACACTGTCCGAGTTTGGCCAGATGTCATGCGCAGTACCTGTGGGAGCCGGCTTGCCGGCGATAAGGCCGATCCTGCTAACGCTTACGTAGCGTTGATCCAGATGGTCTTCAGCTCCGTGTACTGGTCATGCGCCCACTGCGATTTGTCGCGGCCACCAAACCCGGACTCCTTGTAGCCGCCGAATGGCGTCGAGGCATCGCCCTCGCCGAAGCAGTTCACCGTGACCACCCCGGCGCGGATCTCCCGCGACAGGCGCAAGGCATTGCGCAGGCTGCCGGTGTAGGCCGACGCGGCGAGGCCGTAGACCGTATCGTTGGCCAGCTCGATGGCTTCGTCGATGGTCGTGAAACTGGTCACGCTGAGCACCGGCCCGAAGATTTCCTCGACGAACAGGCGGCTGTCCCGCGCCACGCCGTCGACGATGGTCGGTTGCACGTACACACCTTCCTGCGTCTCGCCCCCCTGCACCACCTTGAGCGAATGCTCGGCGGCATACTCCAGGTACGAACGCACCTTCTCGAAGTGGGCTTTGCTGACCATCGCGCCCAGGCGGTTTTCCGGGTCGAGCGGATCACCCAGCTGCCAGTCCTTCAGGTGCTTGGCCATGAGGCCGAGCAACTCGTCCTTCACCGCCTCATGCACGATCAGCCGCGACGACGCCGAGCAGTTCTCGCCCATGTTCCAGAACGCCCCGGCAGTGACGAACTGCGCGACCTCGTCCAGGTCCTCGCAGTCGTTCATCACCACCGCCGGGTTCTTGCCACCCAACTCCAGCACGATGCGTTTGAGGTTGGACTCGGCGGCGTACTTGAGGAACAGCCGGCCGGTGTCAGTGGAACCGGTGAAGCTGACCATCGGGATATCCATGTGGCGGCCGATGGCCTCGCCCACCTCACGGCCACCGCCCGGCACCAGGTTGAACACGCCAGCCGGAATCCCGGCCTGGTGCGCCAGCTCGGCCACGCGCAGCGCGCTGAGAGTGGTTTCCTTGGCCGGCTTGACCACGATCGAACACCCGGCGGCCAGCGACGGGGCGATCTTCCAGGCCAGCATCAGCAGCGGGAAGTTCCACGGCAGCACCAGGCCGACCACGCCGATGGCCTCGCGGACCACCAGGGTCACCGCGGCATTGCCGGTGGGCGCGGTGTTGTCGTAGAGCTTGTCGATCAGCTCGGCGTGCCAGCGGATCGTGTGGATGGTTTCCGGCACATCGACGTTCTGGCACTCGCTTACCGGTTTGCCGCTGTCGAGGCTTTCCAGTACCGCCAGTTCGTGGGCGTTGTCCTCCAGCAACTGGGCAAACTTCAGCAGCACCTGCTTGCGCTCGCCCGGCTGGCGCTTCGACCAGGTACCGGCCTCGAACACACGCTTGGCAGCCGCCACCGCGAGGTCCACATCCTGCACGTCGCAGGCGGCCACTTCGGCCAGCAACTGGCCCGTGGCCGGGTTGCGGGTGACGAAGGTATTACCCGCGACGGCATCGCGGAACTCGCCGTCGATGAACGCCTGGGTCCGCGGTTGCAGTTTCGCGGCGATGGCCGCGTATTCGGCCTTGCTGAGCAATTCAGCCATGTTCAGGCACCTCCTGTGATCTGCGCGACATTGCGCTTGAGTTCGCCGACCACCCGCTCGAGTACCTGCTTTTCGGCCCCGTCGAGGTCCTGCAAAGGCTTGCGTACGCCACCGCTGCGCAAACCGTCGAGGGCACAGCCATACTTGATCGACTGGACGAACTTGCCCCCTTCGAGGAAGTCCATCAGCGGCATCATCGCCGCCATGATGCGGCGCGCCTTGTCGAAGTCTTTCTCCAGCACGCACGCCTCATAGAGCGCCACATGCTCGCGGGGGATGAAGTTGGAGCCGGCGCAGACCCAGCTTTTCGCGCCCCAGGCAAAGAACTCCAGGGCCTGGTCGTCCCAGCCGCAGGACAGCTGGATGTGCGGGCGCCGAATGGCCAGGCGGTGCAACTGGGCCATGTCGCCGGAGCTTTCCTTGATGGCGACGATGTTCTGCACATCGGCCACCGCATCGAAGAACTCATCGCCCATGCTCACGCCCATGCGGCCGGGGTAGTTGTAGAGCATGACCGGCAGGCCGGCGGCGGCGTCCACCGCTTTTACATGCAGGGCGATTTCCTGCTGAGTCGGCAGCGCATAGGGCGGTGTGCCGACCAGCAGCGCATCGGCCTTGATCTCCTTGGCGTGCCTGGCGAAGGCCACGGCGTCCTCGGTGCGGATGCCGCCGGTGCCAACGATCAGCGGCAGGCGACCGTTGAGCACATCCTTGGCCTGGGCCGCCAGCTCGACGCGCTCCTGGGTGGTATGGGCGTAGTATTCGCCGGTGGAGCCGCCGATGATCACACCGTGGATCTTGGCCTCGACCAGGTATTCGAGAACCTCGGCGAAGGCCGCCTTGTCGATCGAGCCGTCAGTGGCCAGGGGGGTGATTGCCGGGGTGTAGATGCCTTCGAATTTCACGATCAGGTACTCCATTGGACACAAGGTTTCAGGCCGCGTCGGGCAAGCCCGGCGCGGTGCAAGGGATCAATTGAGGGCGGCTGCCTGCTGCAGGTTGAGCGCTCGGGTCTCCGGGGCCAGCGCCCAGGCCACCAGCAAGCCGAGCAAAGTGACTGCGGCTGCCGCATACATGGTGAAGGCGATGCCATAGCCATCGAGCACCAGCGGCACCAGCCAGGTACCGATCGCAGCGCCAACCCGCGACAGCGAGGTGCCGACGCCCACGGCGTTGGCGCGGATCTCGGTGGGGAACAGTTCGTTGGGGTAGACCAGCTGCAGCACCTGGGTGCCGCCGATGAACAGCGCGTAGGCGCCGAACAGGCCGAGGATCAGCAGTTCGGAAGCGGCGTGGAACACGCCCAGCCCCAGCAGCGCCAGCCCCGACCAGAAGAAGCTGTGGATCAGCATGCTGCGCCGGCCCATGCTGTTGATCAGCCGCGTGGCGACGATGCAGCCGACCACGAACAGCAAGGTGATCGCCACCGAGCCGAACGAGGCCCAGTCGCCCTTGAGGTTGAGCGCGCCAAGCACCTTCGGCGCGAAGGCGTACACGGCGAATACCGGGATCACCGAGCAGGACCAGAACACCGCGACGAACATCATGCGTTTGCCATAGCCCGAATGCAGCAGGCTGAGGAACGACAGCTTCTTCTGCTCCGGCTCCTCGGGCAGGTTGCGCAGGGAGAAGGTGTCGCCGTAGACGCTCTTGATCACCGCCTCGGCTTCACTTGCGCGGCCCTTGCTCAGCAGCCAGCGCGGCGACTCCGGCGTCCCCAGGCGGATCAGGAACAGCAGCGCGCCGATCAGCGCCGGGCTGGCCAGCACCAGGCGCCAGGCATCGTCGCCGCCCTGACGCAGGAGGAAGTCGCCGAGGATGTAGGCGAAGGCCGCACCGGCGAACCAGAGAATGGTCAGGGTGGCCAGGCGCGGGCCACGGTTCTTCCTGGGCAGGAACTCCACCAGCAGCGAAGTGGCCACGGGGTATTCGATGCCCACGGCGATACCGAGCGTGAAACGCAGCAGGAACAGCACCAGCCCCGACTCCACCCAGAACTGGCTGAGCGAGGCGAGGATGAACAAGGTGGGGCCGACGAAGAACACCCGTTTGCGCCCGAAGCGGTCGGTCAGCCAGCCACCGAGAAAACCGCCGAAGAAAATCCCGATCAACGCCGAAGCGGCGATCATGCCCTGCCAGAAACTGCTCAACGAAAGGCCCGCAGACATCTGCACCAGGGCCACGCCAATGATGCTCAGGACATAGCCATCGACGAACGAGCCACCGCCGGAACGCACGGTGAGCAATTGATGAAAGCGATTAAGCGGTACGTCTTCGATTGATACATTGGTATTTGTCATTATTGTCTCCTGCCATCATCAAACGCAGGCCGTTTTCAGGGCGAGCGAACCCGCGAAACCGAAATTCAATTTCAGCTCCGAACGGTCGAAGTTGCACTTCGAACCCAAACAGCACGCAATAGAAACCGCAGGCCGGGCAATCAACGCCCAGCGAATATCAAGTTGTTAATAACGCTTTAAATCACATCAACTTTCTTGCCCGGCGCGGTATTGCCCCCACTTGAGATTAAGGTTAAGGCCCAACGACACCAGCGCGGCCGGTGGATTGGCGCAGGGGCCCGGTGCATTCAGCACAAAATCGATCAGTTCATTGCGTTCGCCCGCCAGCCAGTCGGCCAGCAACTTGCCGGTGGCCGTGCCGCGGGTCACGCCCAGGCCGTTGCAGCACAGGGCGCCATAGACATTGGGCGACAGTTCGCCGAAAAAACCCGTGTGGTTGCGCGACATCGCCAGCGCGCCACCCCAGGTATGCTCGAACGGCAGGCCGGATACCATCGGGAAGCGCCGCTCGAACGCATCGCGATGGCGTACGGCGAAGCGCTCCAAGTACTTGCGGTTGGCCCGGCCATCGGGGTTGAAGCTGAAGCTGTTGCGGATCAGCAGGCGATTGTCCGGCGTGCGTCGCACGGTGGTGCCGAACGGATCGGCCGGGATCAGCCCCCAGTAAGGCTTGCCGCCCAGGCGCAGCTGTTCCTCGGGCGTCATCGGGCGGGTCAGGCTGGCATAGGTGAACACCGGCAGCATGCGGCCCTTGAGGAAACCGAAGCTCATGCCGAAGGCATTGGTGGTGAGGATCAGCTTGTCGGTGGTGATCGAGCCGTTGGCGTGCCGCAGCACGGTCTTGGCGCCGTACTCGACCTCGGTAATCGGCGTGTGCTCGTACAGGGTGACATTGGCCGGCAGGCTGTCGGCAAGCCCCTTGACCAGCGCCGAGGGCTGCACCAGCGAAGTGCCCGGGGTGAACAGGGCCTTGCGGTAGAACGTGGTGCCGATGTGTTCGGGCAGCTCGCCTGCCTCGATCATCTCGTAGGGCTGGCCGAGCTTGTCCAGGCCCCGGCGGTAGGCATCGAGCACGGCGACGCCGCGTGGCTCGACGGCGGCCTGGTACTTGCCGCAGTGCTTCATCTGGCAGTCGATCTGGAAGCGCTCCACCAGCTCCTTGAGGAACGCCTGGCCACTGAGGTTGAGCTTGAGCGTCTTGCTCGCCACGCCGATGTCGCCGATGTAGTCGTCGGCACCGATGTCATGGGGCAGGTCGATGGCGAACCCGGCGTTGCGCCCGGACGAGCCGAAGCCGACCTCCTGGGCTTCCAGCAGCACGATCTGCTGCTCGGGAAAGTTCAGCGCCAGCTGCCGCGCGGCGGCAAGGCCGGTGAAGCCGGCACCGACGATGACCCAGCGCGCCGTGGTATGGCCGGCGTGCGGCGCCCGTGTACGGCGCCCCTTGCTCAGGTGGTACCAGCCGCAGGTACTGTCGTCGGCGGGCAACGAGGTGATCTTTGTCATTTCAGGAACCAGATATTGTTGTTAGGTCTGTTCCTCATCACGCCCGCCCGTTCCGGCCTCCTGCCGGAAGATTGGGGGGCGGTGAGCATCACGTCACAAGGCCAGTGCCACTTCCATTCCCTGGGGCGCCGCGTATTCGGCCATGCGCCGACGGGACAGCTCGAAGTGCTCGCGCACCAGTTGCCCCGCGGTTTGCGGATCGCGGCGTTCGATCGCCTCGATCATCTGATCGTGTTGCATGCAGGCCAGCTCGAGGTCGCGCTGCATGTCGTCGGTGGTCGGGTGACGGTAGAAGATCTTGCCCAGGCGGGTGTGGTCGATCAGCAGGCGGCGCAGGCTGGGCAGCAGGTAGTCGTTGTGGGCGATCTTGCCGATCTCCAGGTGGAAGGCATCGTTGTAGAGCACGCGGTTTTCCACGTCCTTGCTCTCGATGGCCTGGCGGAACAGTGCCTGGATGGCCTTGAGGCCTTCGATCTCCGCCGCCGTGGCATGGGTGGCCGCCAGTTGCGTGGTGGCGATGTAGATCAGCGGCGCGGCCAGGAAGAAGCTGTGCAGCGAGTCGTGGTTCATTGCCGCCACCCGCGGGGCCCGGTTGGCCTCCAGCTCCACATAACCCTCGGCAGCCATCTGCCGCAACAGCTCGCGAACCGGAGGCCGCGACAGGCCGAATTCGTCGCACAGCGCCAGCTCGTCGACCACCGCTCCCGGCGCCAGCTCCATGCTGAGGATGCGCCGGCGCAGGGCCTCGGCAAGCACGCCCTTGCGATCGATGGGCACCTCGTCGGTGGACGGTTGGACATCAGCGTTGGCTTTCATGGCGGCCTTTTTGGTTGTCATATGCTTGTGTCTACAATTTGTATAATGAATATAGAGCGCCGTTAGACAATGTGTCTACAGCTTTTTTGATGAACGGTTCACAGGAGGTGGGGCTTAGGGATTACGGGGGTATTTGATCACATCCGGCTCCCGTGCAAGCCAGGCGTCTACGCGGCGAAGTGCACGCCACCGTGGGCCGTTGCCGTTGCCGTTGCCGTTGCCGTTGCCGTTGCCGTTGCCGTTGCCGTTGCCGTTGCCGTTGCCGATCAGAAGTCTACCCCCGAAGCCCGCGAGCGACAGCTGCGCCAGCCCAGGCGCCGCCCGTAACTTCGCGACTTCAGGAGGCCGAACGGAGGTCTTGCGGAGGGAGGTGACGGGCATGGATGCCCGTCAAGCGCTGCGCCCCAGGATGGGGCGTTCAGCGCGGTCCTCCCGGGAGCAAGGCCGGAGTGAGGGAACCCGGAGCGAAGCGGAGGGCCGGATGAATGGAGCGATGTACGGATCACCCACATGGGTTACACAAAAGTTCACTCACATAGGTGACAACACCTTGAGTGTTACATAACCATCAGTGGCATCCCGCACATCGACCCTGCCAAGGATGATGGGGCCGAAAATAACATCCCAGATGCCATCCCCAACCTGCTCCAGTCCAATGGTCTGGTGCTTGAGCACATAACCTACGTAGATCCTCAAGCCCCGGCGATTGATGATGCCGGAGCTATCAGCCGGCAAGCTCTCGATATGACTGGGATAGGTCATTTCGGGGAGCTTTTCAGGGAATGGGCGTGGAGATGGCTGGTAGCAAGACGCCGGTGTTTTCTGCTTCAGCGCTTCATGCAAGCGCTCATGATTGTAGTGCTGCCGAAAGCGATCAAAGTGCCGTTGTTGAGCCTCCCAGGCCACTGCCGGCGGCGATGGGAGCGTGCTTTTGAGCGTTCGATGCATGCGCTCGTGGCGGCCATTTTGTTCAGGCCGACCAGGCGCAATACGCTCGGGAATGATGCCTAGACGCAGCCACCAGATCGACAGCTGAGAAAGTCCCGCACGCCCCTTACTGGCAAACGGCACACCGTTATCGGTACGAATCCGCTCAGGCAAGCCATTCTCTCGGAACACTTGGGTGAAAACGGCCTGGGTTTCCAGCAGGTTGGTATTGGGCATGCTGTGACAGGCGAGCAGGAAACGACTGGCGTGATCCATGATCGTCAGCGGATAGCACCAGACGCCTGCACCTGTCAGGAATTGACCTTTGTAGTCCGCACTGAACAGCTGGTTAGGCGACTCGGCCTTCTCCAGGGGCTTGGGATAGACCGCTACACGCTGACGTAAGCGGCGTGGTTTGACCAATTCGGCTTTCTTGAGGATGTTGTAGATCGCTGTCTTCGAGGGCGGCGCCTGATCAGGGAAACGCTCCTGCAGCGCAGCCTGGATCTTTTTCGGCCCCGGTTCCGTTTCGCCTCGACTGCGCAATTCGATGATGGCTTCGCGAACTGCGGCGGGTACGACCCAATCCTGGTTCAACCGGCGGCGGCTGCGTTCTTCCAGCCCCGAAGGCCCCTCTTTCTCATATCGCTCGACCCATTTGTAGCCGGTCTTTCGGCTGATCTCGTAGGCCTGGCACAGGGCGCTGAAGCTGGGCGGCCCCTGCAGGTAATCCGCGATGAAAAGCATTTTAAGGTCCATAGGTTTCAGCTCTCGCCAAGGCATGGTCAGATCCTCGAAAACCGACCCTGCCAGTTAAAGACTGTTACCTATGTGCGTGAACTGATTTGTAACCCATGTGGGTGAGTCATACCCGCAGCGTTTTTTGGTTACTTTTTGTCGCGTTTGACAAAAAGTGACTCGCCGTTGAACTGACCCCCGAAAGTTGGACAGGTAGCGCTATGCGGCCAGCGCTTGGGTTCGGAATTCTACCGGACTCAAGCCATTCAGTCTGAGACTGATGCGTTCTTGGTTGTAGTAGGCGATGTAATCCTCTAGCCCTGATGCCAGTTGCTCAACACTTTCAAACGATTCCAGGTAAAAAAACTCGCTCTTGAGCGTGCCGAAAAAGCTTTCCATGGCGGCGTTGTCCAGGCAATTGCCCTTACGTGACATGCTCTGCTCGATATTCTTCCCAGCCAGCATATGCCGGTAAGTTGGCTGTTGATATTGCCAGCCTTGATCGGAATGCAGTATCGGTTTGTCACCTGGATTCAGCCGCTCGAAGGCTTGCTCCAGCATTGTCGAAACCATCTTGAACTCAGGACGCCGGTTGATCTGATAAGCAAGGATCTCGCCGTTGTACAGGTCCATCACAGGCGAGAGAAACAGCTTCTGCCCCTTTACCTTGAACTCTGTCACGTCGGTTGCCCATTTCTGATTGGGGGCTTCTGCCTTGAATTTGCGTTTGAGTAGATCAGATGCAACAACCCCCTCGGAGCCTCGGTACGAGCGATATTTCTTAACTTTGACCAGAGATTTGAGGTCCATCAACTGCATCAGTCGCTGCACCTTCTTGTGGTTGACCACCTCGCCATTGTGCCCGAGGACCGCAGTGATACGACGATAGCCGTACCGCCCCTTATGTCCGTGATAGAGGCTGTTGATGCGCTCTTTGAGAGCAGCATGCTTGTCAGCCACCAGCACTTTGCTTTGGTAATAAAAGGTACTGCGTGCCAGCCCTGCAGCACGTAGCAGCAGAGCAAGTCGATGCCCGCGCCTCAATCCTTGGATAGCCTGCGTTTTCTTGCCTGCGCAGTTCGAGGGTCCGCTTGGATCAAGGCATCGAGCTTTTTTAGATAAGCATTCTCCGCGCGCAGGTATTCCAGCTCTTCGAGCATTTGCTTTGGTGTCAGCTCGCTGTCCGCTGGGGTGGGCGGGCTTGTGCTGGACTGTTTTGATGGCTTGCGGGGCATGCTGAACTCTCGGGTACGGCGCGGGTGAAGGGCTTCTACTCCGCCTTTATCGTACAACCTTTTCCATTGCCTGATGCTACTCGGGCCGCGGATATCAAACTGCACGCAAGCTTGCTGGGCGGACAGTCCGTCTTGCTCAATGCACTGCAAAACCTTCAATTTGAACTGCGCGTCGTAGTGGCTGTACTTGGCAATCAAACCGGCTGCACCGTGTTGCTCGTAGCCCTTTACCCAGCGGCGTAACAGCGATGGACTCAGGTCATGCTTGAGCGCCACCTCATGAACACTGCGGGCAGAAAGGCACTCTTCGATGAGTGCCTGCTTGAGTGCCAGGTTGTATTTCGTCATGGAACACCCTCCGGTTGGGGATAAGGTGTCCAACTTTCGGGGGTCAGTTCACGTAAGGGCGAAAAGGTGACTATGCGTCAGTATAGCCAATGAATGCGCTTACAACTGTAAAAACCCACACCAACCGCATTTGACTTTGACTTTGACTTTGACTTTGACTTTGACTTTGACTTTGACTTACACAGTGTGTGTTTTGAAAGTTATATGCGCATTCAGTTGCGATGGTGACGCATAATCACCTTTCCGCCCTTACGGCGGGTCCCTTTTTGAAGGATCAAAAAGGAACCAAAAAATCCTCGCTCCATTCATCCGGCCCCTACGCTTCGCTCCGGGGTCCCCTCACTCCGGCCTTGCTCCCGGGAGGACCGCGCTGAACGCCCCATCCTGGGGCGCAGCGCTTGACGGGCATCCATGCCCGTCACCTCCCTCCGCAAGACCTCCGTTCGGCCTCCTGAAGTCGCAATTTGTGTCGCCTGAACTATCGCGCACTTAGAAGCAAAAGCAAAAAACAACAGCAACAGCAACAGCAACAGCAACAGCAACAGCAACAGCAACAGCAACAGCAACAGCAACAGCAACAGCAACAGCAACAGCAACAGCAACAGCAACAGCAACAGCAACGGCAACGGCAAAAGCGAGATTTAGAGATTCTCCATAGTCGTTCAGCCACGGCGGCTCTTTCGTGCCACAGCTGATTAAATACGCTGAGCAAAAGTTTCATTACAAACAACACGCTCGCCAACAGCATCTGCAGCCAATTGCTATAACCCCTCCTGCTCAGGGCTGCATCGAAGTTGTCCGGGGCAGCCACGCGGCAAATTACACTGAACGCTTGCACGCTGGTCAAAGTCTGCTGGATATCACCAACCTGAGGAGACCCGGCAATGCACGATACCCATTGGACAACGGACACACCGGAACACAATGTCCACGGCCTGGAGCGCGTCAGCTCCCTGGCTGGGGGCGCGTTGATGATCAGCAAGGGGCTACGCCACGGTGGCCTGCTGGGGATGGTGCAGGTTGCCGTCGGCGGCCTGGCGCTGGCCCGTGGTGTGAGCGGGCATTGCTCGACCAAGGCGTGGTGGCTGCGGCATCGCGCCGAATACCTGCGCCTGCATCGCGACATAGAACGAGGAGCTGCCGAGCTCAAGGCACTGAAGGCCAGCGCCGAGGCGGCAACCCGTACCGCGACGGTGACCGGCGGTTAAAAGCATCGCGGGCAAGCCCGCTACCACGAGCCGGCGTTCAAAATGATGTCCGGGGTCGTGGGAACGGGCTTGCCCCGCGATAAATCCTGCGCCTAGCGCAATACCTTGCTTTGCAATACTTCGGACTGCCGCCCCAGGACGTTCTCGCTGATCTGCACGAACTCCTCGGTGCTGACGCTCGACAGGCGCATCAGCGCCCGGGCGACATCGTCCAGCGAGCGCTTGTCGTGGTTGTGCAGGCGGATCTCTCGGTCCAGCGCCTGCAACAGCAGCACGCCGCGGGCCACCTGGGCCGGGCTGGCCTTGGCACCCTTGAGGTGATTCACTTTGTCGCCAAGCTTGTGCAAGCGCGCCTGCAAGGCCTCGTAACGGTCGTCGCTCATGCCTCCAGCACGCCGCAGCAGCTCGCTGGCGTAATAGTCGGCCAGGCTCTCGCCGAGCCAGTCGCTGCCATCGCGGTCGTTGATCTGGGCGAACAATTGCACCAGTTCGCGCAACAGCGGGCTGTTGCCGTTCTCGCTGATCAGCGGCCGGCCACTGTGCAAGTACAGGGAATTGTTGCCTGGCAGCACGCCACGCCACATCTCGTCGCGGGCACCGACCAGCAGCAACTTGGGCGGGTTGCGTGGAAACACCGACTGCAACTGCGGCCAGACGAAGGTCAACAGGGTCAATGTGTCCATGCGGCGCATGCCCTGCCCTTGCGGCGCGGCGACGGTCACCTCGGTGTCGCCAAGGCGCGCACGGCGGCTGCCCAGGTTGCCGGCGAGCATCCAGCCGGTGGGGCGGTCGAACAGGCGCGATACGTCATCGATGCGGAATTTCTGCCGACCGATGCGCGGCCAGGCGGTTTCGACACTCTTCCAGCCGGTCGGCAGGTCGAAAGCCAGGCGCGACACCAGCTCGGTGCCGTCCTGCTGGTCAAGGCGCGCCGGCGGCACCAGCTGATCGCCACGGAACAGCGCCCAGTGCGCGGTCATGCGGGTTTCATGGACACCGCCCTTGGGTTGCTGGTCGAGCAGCACGCGGTAGCTGAGGCTGGTCTTGCCTGACGCCGGGTGCCAGACACCGCGCCCGTTCTGCACCTGCCACTGGCCATCAGCAAGGAAGTCGCTGTAGACGCCGGCTTTGCCCAGGTCGAAGTCCAGGCTGCGCACCACACTGCCTTCGGCCAAGGTCAGGCGCACCTCGGCCTGGCCGCTCTGCGGCAACAGGCGAACCTGATAGTCCAGGTCGACTTTCCTGGCCAGCGCCTGAGTGCTGAGCAGCAGGCCAAGCACCATCAACAGCGGGCGACGCATAGCGAAACTCCTTGTAGCCGCGCGGCTCAACCCGCGCGAAAAATCAGGTGGTCTTCCCAGTCGTCTTCATCCACGTCGTTCTCGCTGAGCATCCGCCCGGACCGGGAAATGCGTTGCTCATGCACTTGCCCGCGATCGCCGCAGACCAGGTGGTGCCACGACGGCAAGTCGTGGCCTTCGCTGACCAGGCGATAACCGCAGGTGGGCGGCAGCCACTTGAACTGGTCGGCCTTGCCCGGGGTCAGCTGGATGCAATCGGGCACGAAGCGGAAGCGATTGGGATAGTCGCTGCACTGGCAGGTCTGCAGGTCGAGCAACTTGCAGGCGATGCTCGTGTAGTAGACGCTGTTGTCCTCTTCGTCCTCGAGCTTCTGCAGGCAGCACAGGCCGCAGCCGTCGCACAGCGACTCCCACTCTTGCACATCGAGCTGGTCGAGGGTCTTGCGCCGCCAGAAGGGCGCGGTATCGGCGATCATCACACGTGTTCCTGCAGTCAACATCAATCCGCGGCGCGCGGCGGCGCCAGTCTAGAGGCAGTCCGGCGGCAACGCCAGACCGCTTGTCAGTGCTCACCGGACGCAGTAGCGTGCGGTCTTTGTCCCAGCCCTTGCAGGAGCACCCCATGAGCGCCACCCCACGCATCGCCGACTACGCCATCAACGAGCAGTTCATCAATCGCTGGTCGCCCCGCGCCTTCACCAACGAGCCGATCAGCCAGGAAACCCTGCTGAGCTTCCTCGAGGCCGCACGCTGGGCGCCGTCGGCCTACAACTCGCAGCCGTGGCGTTTCCTCTATGCCCGCCGCGACACGCCGAGCTGGGCGCGCTACCTGGACATCCTCAACGAGTTCAACCGCAGCTGGGCGCAGCATGCCTCGGCGCTGGTGCTGATCATCTCCAAGACCACCTTCGCCGCACCCGGCTCCGATGAAGAGAAGCCGGCCCTGTGGCACACCTTCGACACCGGCTCGGCCTGGGGCCATCTGGCGTTGCAGGCCAGCATCAGCGGCTGGCACACCCACGGCATGGCCGGCTTCGACCAGGACCTGGCCCGGCGCGAGCTGAAGATCCCCGAGGGCTACGCACTGCACGCAATGGTGGCAATCGGCAAGCTGGGCGACAAGGCGACCCTGGCCGAAGGCCTGCAGGCCCGTGAAGTGCCGAGCCCGCGCCGGCCGTTGAGCGAGCTGGCGGCCGAAGGCGACTTCAGCCTGTAAGCCTTCCTTCGATAGCACCGGCCCATCGCCGGCAAGCTGGCTCCCACAAGGTTGCGCGGTCTCCTGTGGGAGCCGGCTTGCCGGCGATAGGGCCGCAACGGCCGGACTACGATCAATACCCCCGCGCGAAATCCACCTCGCCCCGCAACCCCTGCCCCGCCGCATACGCCTGCGCATTCCCGACGAACAACCGCACCATCGCCGCCGGCGAGGTCGGCGCCGAGCTGTGCCCAGTCAGCAGCAGCCCCCAGGCAGTCCAGAACGGGTGGCGCTGGGGCAACGGCTCCTGGCGACAGACATCGATCACCGCGCCGGCCAGGTGCCCTTGCTTGAGCGCCTCGACCAGGTCGGCATCGACCACCGCCACGCCGCGCCCGGCATTGATGAACAAGGCACTGGAGCGGAAGCACTTGAACAGTGCCGCATCGTACAGGTCATGGGTGGCTGGTGTGTCGGGCAACAGGTTGAGCACGTAGTCGGCCTCGCCGACCAGGCGAGGCAACTGGTCGAGCCCGGCAACCTCGACGAACGGCGCCTGCTCACGGGCACTGCTGGCTACCCCGTACAAGGTGACGCCAAAGGGCACGAGGAACTCGGCGACTTGCTGGCCGATATCGCCGGTGCCGACGATCAGCACCCGGCGTCCTTCCAGGGTCCGCCCTGGCCGATCGTCCCAACGCCGCTCGACCTGGCTGACCAGGCGCGACAGCACATCGCGCTCATGACCAAGCATGTAGGTGAGCATGTACTCAGCCATCACCTGGCCAAAGATCCCCACCGCCCGGGTCAGCCGGTAGTCGCGCGGCAGGCCGTCGGCCAGCAACGGCGTGATGCCGGCCCAGGTCGATTGCATCCACTGGGGTTTGTGGCCCTGGCGCAACAGGCTGGCCAGCAGGTCGGGCTGCCCCAGCCATACCGGGCAGTCGGGGGCCAGGCGGGCCAGTTCGGCGGAATCGCCACTGGTCAGGACCTCCAGGTCCGGCGCCGCCTCGCCCAGCAGGCGGGCATAGTTGGCATGATCCTGTTCAGCGATCAGAACGCGCATGTGACACACAACCTTGGCAAACAACGGAAGCGGCCCGCCAGGCGGGCCGCAGACAGAGAAGAGACCGTGCCCGGATCAGGCCGGGTCGTTGCGGCGCAGCAGTTCTTCGGGCAGGTGCTCGATGTAGTCGTCGTCCGGCGGCGGCATCTGCAGGTGGTAGCCTTGGTTGTCGAGGTTTTCCAGCACCTTGGCGATATCCTCGCGGGCCAGCTTGCGCTCGGGGCTGAGCACCAGGTCGAAGGCGTGCACGGGCGTGCCGAAGAAAGGCAGCAGCCCCTCGGGCACACGCTCCAGGCCATCGGCCTTGAGCACATACAGGTACATTTCGTTCTTGCGGGGGCTCTTGTAGATCGAGCAGATACGTTTCATCGTGAATCTCCGGCACCGGCAAGATCGTCCAGCAGGGCCTGGCCCATGCGCTCGCGACGCCAGCCGCGCAGTGCATCGGGCAGTTGATAGGGACCGTCGGGATAGCCGCTCTTGAGCAGCGCTTCGAGGGCTTTCTTGCGCAGCATCAGCTCCGGGGCGATGCCCAGGCGCTCGCCTTCGGCCTGGCCGATGGCGCGCAGGCGCTTGAGAATGCCGGCGGCTTCGATCGGCAGCGGCTCGGGCAGCGGCGCGGGCCATTGCTCCTGCGGCAGGCTGGCGGCGCGCTTGATCAGCTGGATCAGCGCCTCGCCGTCCTGGCGGATGGTGCGCGGGTGCATTTCATCGATTTTCGCCAGCGCCGACGGGCTGTCTGGCTGGCTCTTGGCCATGGGCCACAACGAATGTTCCTTGAGGATGCGATTGCGCGGCACATCGCGGCTGCGGGCCTCACGCTCGCGCCAGGCGCACAGCTCGCGCAGCACGGCCAACTGCTGGCGGCCGAGCTTCCATGCCAGCTTGACGTCGCGGTAGAGGGTCTCGGGCTCGACTTCACGGCGCAGCGCGGCAACCAGCTCGGCACCGTCCTCGAGCACCCAGGCGTACTTGTCGTCCGACAGCCGCGGGCGCAAGGCGCTGAACAGTTCGGCCAGGTGCACGGCATCTTCGGCGGCGTAGCTGACCTGGGTCTCCGAGAGCGGGCGCTGCAGCCAGTCGGAGCGGGTCTCGCCCTTGGGCAGTTCGAGCCCCAGCACGTCCTGCACCAGACGCGAATAGCCCATGGAGAAACCGATGTTCAGGTAGCCGGCGGCGAGCTGGGTGTCGAACAGTGGCTGCGGCAGCTTGCCGGTCAGGCGCAGCAGGACCTCCAGGTCTTCGCTGCAAGCGTGCAGCACCTTGACCACGCCATTGTCTTCGAGCAGCTCGGCCAGCGGCTGCCAGTCGCGAATCAGCAAAGGGTCGATGAGGAAGGCACGTTTGCCGTCACCGATCTGGATCAACCCGGCTTTCGGGTAGAAGGTGTCGACCCGCATGAATTCGGTGTCGAGGGCCACAAAGGGCAGCTCACGCCAGCTTCGGCAGTGCTGGGCCAGGGTCTGGTCGTCACGGATCCAGTGAATTTCGATGGCCACGAGGCTCTCCCACTAACATTGGCGCGCAGTATATACGGCGCGGGCGCAATGGGTGAAACCTCGCAAGCCACGCCATCCTTGGTGCTGATCGTCGGTACGCTCAGCGATCGGCCGCCAGCCAGGGTCGGCAGCCGGCAAACAGGTCCAGCGAGCGCTGGTAGACCTCGGTGCGCACCTGCAACAGGCCGAGCATCGAGTGGAACAGGTTGTCCTGGGACAACGGCGCATCGCGCAGCTTGCCCAGGCATTCGGTGTCCACGCCGAAGTCCTCGCGGTAGCTGTCGGAGAACCAGGCCAGCAGCGGCACGTGCTTCTGCTGCTCCGGTGCGATCATGTAGGGCGTGCCGTGCAGGAACAGGTTGTACTCGCCCAGCGACTCGCCATGATCTGAAAGATAGATCATCGCGGTGTCGACCTTGTCCTGCTTGCTGCGCAAGGTATCGATCAAGGTCGCCAGCACCTTGTCGGTGTAGGCCAGGGTGTTGTCGTAGCCGTTGACGATCTCCTGTTGGCTGCACTGGTTCAGGGCGTTGCTGCGGCACACCGGGTTGAAGGGTTCGCTGCCGGCCGGGTAGCGCTTGAAGTATTCCGGGCCATGGCTGCCCATCTGGTGCAGCACCAGCACGGTGTCCTGGTCGAGGTTGTCGAGCAACTCGGCAAGGCCCTGCAGGAGGATCTCGTCATGGCATTCGCCGCTGGCACACAGGCTTGGGTCCTGCAGGTTGCTCACGTCGATAAATTGCACCCGGTCACAGGTGCCCTTGCAGCCGGACTGATTGTCGCGCCACTGCACTGCCAACCCCGCGCGCTGGAGGATGTCGAGCAGGCCTTCGCGGTTCTTCGCCACGCGGGCGTCGTAGTCCTTGCGCGGCATGCCGGAAAACATGCAGGGCACCGACACGGCGGTCTCGGTGCCGCAGGAGTGGACGTCGGTAAAGCTCAGCAGGCCCTTCTCCTTGTTCAATTGCGGGGTAGTGTCGCGGGCATAGCCGAGCAGGCCGAAGTTTTCCGCCCGGGCACTTTCGCCGACCACCAGCACGGTCAGCGACTTGCGCTGGTGCTGCTGCCAGGCCGCATCGCGACGGGCATCCTCGCCATAGCGCTGGAAGGGCCGGGTAGCCGTGCCCACTTGCTCGCTGACATAGCCGATGGAGGCCCCCACGATATTGCTCGGCGTAAGCATCAGGCGCAGTTCATGGTGGTTGCGAAACAACGACGCCAAGCCCTGGTAGTTGACCAGCGCCACCGAGCCCAGGGCCGCGACGCAGGCCCCGCTGACCACCAGCTTGCCCAGCAGCTCGCGGTGCCAGGGGCGATAGGCGATCCTGGCCTTCCACACCAGCAGCGACGGCAGTACACCCAACAGCAGGATATAAGCGGCGAACTTCAGCGAAAGCAGGTCGCGCACTTCCGTAACATTGGTTTCGGCCACATTGCGAAACATGCCGGCGTCAATAAGTACGCCATATTGATTCATGAAGTAAGCGACACTTGCACCGCTGATGAACAATACAATCAATACGGGTTTCAATACATAACGAAACGCCAGCAAAGTGAGGATGAGATTGAAGGCGAACAGCATCAGCACGGCGAATGCCAGGCTCAACCACAGCCCCACCATGCCCGGCGGCACGATGGACTCCAGGTGCTCCCAAAGCAAGGTATTGAAGCCGATCAACAGGTACAGGCTGGCCAGCAACGTGACCCATTCAGTGCGCAGGGATTTGAATTTGAGCATGGCGTTCGCAACAAGAGTTCATCAGCGGCCAACACGCCCGGACGGGCAGGTTGGAAAGTTGGCCGAACTCTAGAAAGCCTAGCATCAATTTTTTGTGAAAAAGACGCCAACAATTGGTGGGCCGGCGTCTTTCATGAATTAAACAACTTTCATTCAGCTGCCATTCAGCCAGGCAGGCGAAGTTTGGCGTACGGCTCGCGGTCGATATCCAGGACTTCCACGCACAGCTGAATGTCCAGCCCAGGCTGGGCCGCAATCGCCTCGCGCAACACCTCGAGCAGGCTGTTCGACAACTGCTGTTTCACCTGCTGCGTACGCCCGCTGAGGATCGCCAGGCGCACATGGGCGAAGGCCCGTTCGCCCGGGGCGGTGCCCACCCGGTACTGGGCAAAGGCCTGGGCGCGGCTCTTGATGTCCAGCTCCTCGGCAAACTGGCCACTGCCGACCAGGGCGTGGTTCAGGCGCAGCAGCAGCACATCGACATTGAGATCGCGCAGGTTGTCGCTGTATTCCAGGTTCAGGTGAGGCATGGCGCAGGTTCCGTTCACGCAGGGGGATGCGACAGCCTAACCCAGTCCCGCAATACGGCAAAGGCGACTATCCTCTTGGTTCAGGCTCGTTTACCAACCCTGAGAGAGGTGAAGAAATGCCAGTTCCGCATGATTTGCTCGCAGACCTGCACGTGACCGCCGAACAGTTCCAGGCCCTGATCGACAAGGATCACGACCTGCACAAGCTGCACAAGGAATACAACGCCAAGGACAAGGAAGTGCTCGCCGCCGAAGGCAATGCCACCGGCGACGACACCGTAAACCGCCTGCGCAAGGAGCGGGTGCTGATCAAGGACAAGATCGAACGCATCGTCCACCCACCCAAATCCTGATTTCCCCCGCGATAACGTCGGCGTCCGTTACGCGGACGCCTTCAGCGCCCCCTCCAGATCCTCGATCAGATCGCGGTAATCCTCGATCCCGATCGACAGCCGCAGCAGGTTCTCACTGATCCCCATCACGCCCTTCTGCTCCGGGCTCAGGGAGTTGTGCGACATGCTCCAGGAGTGGTTGATCATGCTCTCCACACCGCCCAGCGAGTCGGCCAGGACGAAGATCGACAGCGCCTCGACCAGGCGGTTGACCGCGGCCCGGTCGCCCTTGATGCGCAACGCCACCACCGCGCCGCCCGTGCGCATCTGACGCTTGCACAGGTCATGCTGCGGGTGGCTTTCCAGGCCCGGGTAGTAGACCTGCTCGACCTGCGGATGCTGTTCGAGGAACTGCGCCACACGCAGGGCGTTGGCGCTCTGGCGCTCCATGCGCACATCGAGGGTCTTCAGCCCGCGCAGCGCCAGGTAGCAGTCGAACGGCCCCTGGATCGCGCCGACCGCCATGCTGATCTTGCGCAGGCGTCCCAGCAGCTCGTTATTGGCCGCCACCACCACGCCGCCGGTTAGGTCGGAATGGCCGCCGATGTACTTGCTCGCCGAATGCATCACCAGGTCCACGCCCAAGGTGATCGGCTGCTGGTTCCACGGCGAACAGAAGGTGTTGTCGATGCAGGTCATCACCCCCCGCTCACGGGCCAGCTCGCAGACCGCCTTGATGTCCACCAGGTGCAGCAGCGGGTTGGTCGGCGACTCGATCCAGATCAGCTGGGTCTCGGGGCGGATCGCCGCAGCCACCGCCTCGACGTCGTTGAGGTCGACGTAGGTGGTGGTCAGGCCCGAGGTGCGTCCACGGTAGTCTTCCAGCAGGCGGAAGGTGCCGCCGTAGACGCCGTTCATCACCACCACATGGGCATCCTTGGACAGCAGCTCGAGCACCGTGGCGGTGGCGCTGACGCCCGAGGCGCAGGCGACCGCGCCGACGCCCTCCTCCAGTGCGGCCACGCAGGTCTCGTAGGCATGCCGGGTCGGGTTGCTGACCCGGCTGTAGGCGTATTCGGGGTTGTCGTCCAGGCCGCGCTTGATGAACGAGCTGGAGGTGACGATGGCCGGGAAGATGGCGTTGTCGGCGACGCTGGACTGCTCGCCGGCGTGGATGGTGCGGGTGGCGAAATTGCGCGGTTTGTCGGACATGGTCGGGTCCATTGCCTGAGGGTGGAAAACCACCACTATCTCATATCCACCACCCCAAGGCGCCAGCGGAACATTTCCGTCGACGCAGCGGCTGAAACGGTTCCAACGTTCCCTGCGAGCGGCTACTCTCGGAAAACTTTTCCCGTAATCGGCGACACGACGTCATGGACAGTTTCGACCAGCACATCCTCACCCTGCTCCAGCGCGACGCCTCGCTGTCCCTCAAGGACCTGGCCGAAGCGGTCAACCTGTCCACCACGCCGTGCTGGAAGCGGGTCAAGCGCCTGGAGGAGGAAGGCTACATTCGCGGCCGCGTCGCCCTGCTCGACCCCGAGCGCCTGGGCCTGGGCCTGACGGTGTTCGTCCAGCTCAAGACCCAGCGCCACGACAGCGCCTGGCTGGCGCAGTTCGCCGCCACGGTGACGGCGTTCGAGGAGGTGATGGAGGTGTATCGCATGTCCGGCGACTGGGACTACATGCTGCGGGTGGTGGTGGGCGACATAGCCGCCTACGACCGCTTCTACAAGAAGCTGATCACCAGCACCGACGGCCTGTCGAACATCACCTCGAGTTTTGCCATGGAGCAGATGAAGTACACCACGGCGTATCCGGTCGGGCGCTGAAATGGCGCCTGGCAGGACCGGCCTCATCGCCGGCAAGCCGGCTCCCACCCCGACCGCGCCGAGCTCAAGCCAAACGCCCTCCCTGTGGGAGCTGGCTTGCCAGCGATGAGGTCGACCCTGTCAGTCAGCCAGGGTGGCCTCGATCCGGTTCCCCGCCTTGGCCTTCTCCAGCCTGATCGCTACGAACTTCGAGGTTGGTGTGTAGGTTCCCTCGCCGTAGCTTTCCAGCGGCACCAACGGATTGGTCTCCGGGTAATACGCCGCCGCCTGCCCTTCAGGCACGTCATAGGACACCAGACGGAAGCCCGACACTCGCCGCTCGAGGCCGTCCTCCCACAACGACACGATATCCACGTGCTCGCCCGGCTCGAAGCCCAGGCGACGGATATCGGCCTCGTTGACAAACACCACCTCGCGCAGCCCGAACACGCCACGGTAACGGTCATCGAGCCCATACAGCGTGGTGTTGTACTGGTCGTGGGAACGCAAGGTCTGCAGGATCAGGTCCGGCTTGTCACCGCGAGCCAGCACAGCCGCGTTGACCAGTTGCTCCGGCAACTGGCTCGGGGTGAAACGCGCCTTGCCGGTGGCCGTGCGGAAGTTGCGGTCCGCCGCGTGGTTGCCCAGGTGGAAGCCGCCCGGATGCTGCAGGCGTGCGTTGAAGTCGGCGAAGCCGGGAATCACGTCGGCGATCATGCCGCGGATACGGCCATAGTCGGCAATCGCATAGTCCCAGTCGATAGGCCGATTGCCCAGGGTGGCCTTGGCCATGCCAGCAACGATGGCCGGCTCCGAACGCAGCAGTGCAGAACGCGGTTTCAGCTGGCCATGGGAGATATGCACCATGCTGAAGGTGTCCTCCACGGTGACGCCCTGCGGCCCTTCGGCCTGGATATCGATCTCGGTGCGCCCCAGGCACGGCAGGATCAGCGCATCACGCCCGGTGACCAGGTGCGAACGGTTGAGCTTGGTGGAGATCTGCACGGTCAGCTCACAGTTGCGTAGCGCCGCATGGGTACGCGGGGTGTCCGGAGTCGCCTGGGCGAAGTTGCCGCCCAGGGCGACGAACACCTTGGCCCGCCCTTCTTCCATTGCCTGGATCGCCAGCACGGCGTTATGGCCGTGCTCGCGGGGCACCTCGAACTGGAAGCGTTTCTCGATGGCGTCGAGCAGCGCAGCCTTGGGCTTCTCGTCGATGCCCATGGTGCGGTCGCCCTGCACGTTGCTGTGGCCGCGCACCGGCGACAGGCCGGCGCCGGGCTTGCCGACGTTGCCACGCAGCAGCTGCAGGTTGACGATTTCCTGCACGGTGGGCACCGAGTGGCGGTGCTGGGTGACGCCCATGGCCCAGCACATGATCACCCGCTCGGCCTTGCGGTACATGCGCGCGGCCAGCTCGATCTCAGCCTTGTTCAGGCCCGACTGCTCGACAATATGGTCCCAGGGCGTGGCATCCACCACGGCCAGGTAGGCCTCGACGCCACTGGTGTGTTCGGCGATGAAGGCGTGGTCGAACACCGGAGGCTCGTCGTTCAGCTGCGCCTCGCGCTCCCACTGCAGGAGGAACTTGGCGATGCCGCGCATGGCCGCCATGTCGCCACCCAGCGCCGGACGGAAGTACGCGGTGTTGGTCGGCTCGGAGCCATTGCTGAGCATCTCGAACGGGTGCTGCGGGTGCTGGAAGCGCTCCAGGCCACGTTCTTTCAGCGGGTTGAAGCAGACCACCTGGGCACCACGCTTGACCGCCTCGCGCAGCGGTTCGAGCATGCGCGGGTGGTTGGTGCCGGGGTTCTGGCCAATCACGAAGATCGCATCGGCCAGCTCCAGGTCATGGAACACCACGGTGCCCTTGCCCACGCCGAGGGTTTCGGCCATGCCCACGCCGCTGGCCTCGTGGCACATGTTCGAGCAGTCGGGGAAATTATTGGTGCCGTAGGCACGCACGAACAACTGGTAGAGGAACGCCGCCTCGTTGCTGGCCCGGCCCGAGGTGTAGAACTCGGCCTGGTCGGGCGAAGCGAGGCCGTTCAGGTGCCGGGCGACCAGGGCAAATGCCTCGTCCCAGCTGATCTCGACGTAATGATCGGTGGCCGCGTCGTAGCGCATCGGGTGGGTGATGCGGCCCTGGTACTCGAGCCAGTAGTCGGTCTGTTCGAGCAAGGCGCTGACGCTGTAGCGGGCGAAGAACGCCGGATCCACCGAGCGCCCGGTGGCTTCCCAGTTGACCGCCTTGGCGCCGTTCTCGCAGAACTTGACCATGTCGCTTTCCGGCGATTCGCCCCAGGCGCAACCCGGGCAGTCGAAACCACCGTTCTGGTTGGTCTTGAGCATGGCCCGCAGGTTCTTGAAGGCGTTCTCGCTGCCCAGCCAGCTCTTGGTCACGCTCTTGAGCGCGCCCCAGCCGGCGGCCGGCCCCTTGTAGTCCCTGATATGTTCGTCCTGGCTCATGCTGCGCTTCTCCGCACGGTGTTTTTTCCAGCCTAAGAAGCGCCCCCTGCTGCGTCCAATCGAAATAAATGACGGCGTGATAAACCGTTTCGATCACCGGCCCCAGCCCTTGGCCAGCGCGGCTTGCAGCCGTGATAGAGGAGACTGATCGAATGGTCGGGCAAAGCAATTTGACGCCAATGGGCGCAGGTTATAGCTTGGACCTTATCCGCGGCCTTTCGCCGCCCCCAGCCACTTCAATGTCGAGCGCGAACGTGGAAAAGAACCCCCAGGCCCTGATCGACGGTTTCAACCGCAAAGTCGATTACCTGCGGATGTCGGTTACCGACCGCTGCGACTTTCGCTGCGTCTATTGCATGGCCGAAGACATGCAGTTCCTGCCGCGCCAGCAGATTCTCAGCCTCGAAGAGCTGTACCAGGTCGCCGAGCGTTTCGTCGCCCTGGGTACCCGCAAGATCCGCCTGACCGGCGGCGAGCCGCTGGTACGCCAAGGCATCGTCGAGCTCTGCGGGCGCATCGCCGCCCTGCCCGGCCTGCGCGAACTGTGCCTGACCAGCAACGGCTCGCAGCTCGGCCGCCTGGCCCAGCCGCTGTTCGATGCCGGCGTGTCGCGCCTGAACATCAGCCTCGACAGCCTCGACCCCGAGCGCTTCCGTGCCCTGACCCGCACCGGCGACCTCGCGCAGGTGATCGCCGGCATCGACGCCGCCCGCACCGCGGGCTTTCGCCGCACCAAGCTCAACGCGGTGGTGCTCAAGGGCCGCAACGACCACGAGATCGTCGACCTGGTGCGTTTCGCCATCGACCGCGAACTGGACATCTCGTTCATCGAAGAGATGCCCCTGGGCGTGATCAGCGAGCACGAGCGCGGCGAGTCGTTCTGCTCCAGCGACGACGTACGCACGCGCCTGGCCGAGCACTTCACCCTGGTCGAGTCGGCCGAGTCGTCCCAGGGCCCGGCGCGCTACTGGCGCCTGGCCGAGGCGCCCAACACCCGGGTCGGTTTCATCTCTCCCCACAGCCACAACTTCTGCGCCACCTGCAACCGCGTGCGCCTGACCGTCGAAGGCCGCCTGTTGCTGTGCCTGGGTAACGAACACTCGGTGGACCTCAAGCAGGTCATGCGCCAGCACCCCGGCGACAGCGCCCGCCTGGAAAAAGCCATTCGCGACGCCATGCAGCTCAAACCCTACCGTCACCACTTCGAAGTGGGCGGCGAGGTGCAGATCCTGCGCTTCATGAACATGACCGGCGGCTGATCGGCCGCCTCTGGAACCGCCTTGATCGTCCACTCACGCCCCGACATGCTGCGCGTGCTGTTCACCCTCAAAGGCTCGATCGTCCAGCGCATCGCCCTGCGCTGCCTGGCGGTGACCTTGCTCGCAGCGCTGATCGTGCTGGTCGAGCGGCACTACCCGGCGCTGTTCTATCCGGTCAGCGCCACGCCCTTCACCCTGTTGGGGCTGTCGCTGTCGATCTTCATGAGCTTTCGCAACAACGCCTGCTACGACCGCTGGTGGGAAGGCCGCAAGGCCTGGGGGCGGATGATCATCGAGGTGCGCTCGTTCGTGCGCGAAAGCGTGGCGATCAAGGATGAGGCGCTGCGCAAGGAACTGCTGCGCAGTCTCTGTGCCTTCGCCCATGCCCTCAATGCCCGGCTGCGCAACGAAGACGAGCTCGGCGCCGCCCGCCCCTGGCTGGGCGAGAAGGCGCAGATAGTGACGCACAATGTCTGCGACGGCATCCTGCGCAAGGTGGGCGAACATTGTTCACGGCTGGCGGAGCGTGGAGCGATCAGCGAGTTCCGCTACACCTTGCTGGAGCAGCGTCTGGCCGGCCTGTCGGACGTGCAAGCCACCTGCGAGCGGATCAAGGGCACGCCACTGCCGTTCCCCTATACCCTGCTGCTGCACCGCACCATCTATATCTTCTGCCTGCTGCTGCCGTTCGCCCTGGCCGAACCGCTGGGCTGGCTGGCACCGCTGTTCACCACCATCGTCAGCTACACCTTCTTCGGCCTGGATGCGATCGGCAACGAGCTGGAAGACCCCTTCGGGCGGGATGAGAACGACCTGCCGACCGATGCGCTGGTGCGCACCATAGAGCGTGATGTGCTGTCGGCGTTGGGGCATGAGCCACTGCCACCGGCGTTGGTGCCGGTGGATCATGTGTTGAGTTGACATTGCCGGCGATAGGGCCGTACCGGCAACAACTGTGTTCAGGGAATGCGTGGGAAAGAACTTGCTCCGCGATAGAGTCGAATCAACCGCGGCTTTCGCAGGCCCCGATTGCTTTGAGGTGCGGGACGAAGTTGCACGGCCGATGCCGCGCATCCAGCTGCTCGGCCAGGATCCCCTCCCATGCCGTGCGGCAGGCGCCGGTCGAGCCCGGCAGGCAGCACACCAGGGTGCCGTTGGCCATGCCGGCCAGGGCCCGGCTCTGTACGGTCGAGGTACCGATATCGAGAATCGACAAGGCGCGGAACAACTCGCCGAACCCGTCGATGCGCTTGTCCAGCAGGCAGTCCACCGCTTCCGGCGTGCTGTCGCGGCCAGTGAAACCGGTGCCGCCGGTGATCAGTACCACCTGCACCTGTTCATCGGCGATCCAGGTGGCGACCTGGGCGCGGATCTTGTACAGGTCGTCCTTGAGCAGCTCGCGCGCCACCAGGCGGTGGCCCACGCCGACAGCGCGGCTGGCCAGCAGCTCGCCGGATGTGTCGGTCTCGAAAGTGCGGGTGTCGCTGACGGTCAGCACCGCGATGTTCAGCGGTACGAACACCGCGTCCGGTTTCACGCTCATGGCCTTTGCTCCAGGATTGGCTTGGCGGCCACGTTAGAGAGAAGCCCCGGTAGCGTCCAATCGATAGCGCGTACCGGGTGATCGACGGTTTCTATCGCCTGCCCGCGACAGGCCAGCGAATTTGTCAGCAATGATTAGCCAGGTGCTTCACTCTTGGTTAAGGTCTACCCACCCCGCAACCCAGGCCGCACCATGGACATCAAACAGCTCAAGTTCCTCATCGCCCTCGACCAGACCCGCCACTTCGGCCAGGCCGCGGCGCTGTGCCACATCACCCAGCCGACCCTGTCCATGCGCCTGCGCAACCTCGAAGACGAACTCGACCTGGTGCTGGTCAAACGCGGCCAGCGCTTCGAAGGCTTCACCGAAGCCGGCGAACGCATCCTGGCCTGGGCCCGCACCCTGCTAGCCGCCCACGACGGCCTGCAGGCCGAGGCCGCCAGCTGCCGGGGCCAGGTGGTCGGCAGCCTGCGCCTGGGTACCGTGCCGCTGGCCAGCTTCAACCCCATGCAACTGCTGATGCCGTTGCGCGCGAAATACCCAGAGCTGCACTTCCAGCTGTCGTCGCTGAGCTCCGAGCAGGTGATCGACGGCCTGAGCCGCAACCAGCTCGACCTCGGCATCTGCTACCTCGACCAGGTCAACACCAGCTTCTTCGAAGTGATCGAACTGAGCATCACCACCATGGGCCTGCTGCACGACACCCGGCACTTCCAGTTCGAGGCCGACAGCCTGCACTGGGAAGACCTCGGCGACCTGCCGTTGGGCCTGCTGAGCAAAGGCATGCACTACCGCCAGTCCCTCGACCTGAGCTTCCGCAGCCGCGGCCTCACGCCCAACGCCGTGCTCGAGAGTGACTCGACCTTCCAGCTGATCCAGGCGATCAACACCGGCGTGTGCTGCGCGATCATGCCACTGGATTGCGGCCTGGAAGACCTCAGCCAGCACATGCGCATCATCCCCGTGCAGGAGGCTAGCATCCACAGCCCGGTCGGCCTGCTGTTGCGCCGCAGCGAGCCGCGCTCGGCCATCGCCGAGCAGTGCTTCGACGAGGCCCGCGCCCTGTTCAGCAGCGAGTGATCAGCACTTGATCAATGCGAGCATGGCCATGTTGCGTGGGCGGGTGATCCCGGAGTAACCACGATCACCGAACAGACCTGGCAATGCATAGTTGACCCTCGCATCGACCCCACCCAGCGAAATGGTCGAATACTCGGCGGTGGAGTAGGCATCCACGCCCATCGCGACTTGCGAAGCCGGACCGTCGTTCTGTGTGGTAGATGCACTCCAGACACCGTTCGCACTGTTCTGGGTGGTGTCGTAGGGGTAGAGGCTGCCCTTCTGCCAGGAGCCGAATGCCCGGCCTTGGTCTACCCCACGGCCGTCATCGAAGCCACGGATGAACTCACCGCGCAGGTCAGGCAGGCCGAAGGTCGTGACACCATCGCCAGCGCCATAGGTGGTGCCGATGGCTGCGAACAATGCACCATGCTCGGCGCGAGACACCAATGCTCCATTGGCCTTCAGCCAGCCAACCGGCGCCTCGTTGGCTGCGGAGAACTTGATGTCACCAGGCGCGGCTCCGGAGAAACCGATGATCTGGCCAAGCGTGACGGCATGCTGGCTATGCGTGGCATTGGCCACCTGCTGGGCACCACCCTCGCAGTTCAGCAGGATCCAGCAAAGGGCCCCCTGATTGAGCAGTGGACCGAGGTAGGACACCAGCGTCACGTTGCCGCCAGCGACAATCTCGTTACCTTGCAACAGCTGGCCACCGAGGCCGTAGATCGGCGCAGCTGCCAGACCATCGGGAGCATAGGACGCATCCGCTACGTTGGTGCTGGTCGCACGAAAATACTGCACGACACCATCGGTAGTGGGTAGCGCCGCAAAAGGCAGGGAATTCTTGGCGGTATAAGCGGTTGTCATCGTGAACATCCTGTATCGATTGAATTTACACACGCTACTGAGTAGCGCAGAAACCCATTATATGCATTAAAGCATATTCAATCAATGCATCTATGCATAAAACCTTCAATTCGTTGCCATCCGGTACTGCCGCGGCGTGAAACCGGTCAGTTGCCTGAACTGCCGGCTGAACGCGCTGTGGTCGGTGTAGCCACAGCGCAGCGCCACCTCGATGATCGGCAGGTCGCTGTGCAGCAGGTGGTGCGCATGTTCCAGACGGGCCTTGTGGATCATCTGCCGGGGTGTGAGGTGGAACACCCGCTTGCAGTAGCGCTCCAGTTGCGCCACCGAGATGCCGGCGATGCGCGTCAGCTCGCCCATGCTGATCGGCTGGTGGAAATGCGCGCGGATATGCGCGTCCACCGCCGCCAACCGCTGGTAGGCGGGGTGGGTGTCGGCGGCTGACTGCAGGTCGACCGAAATGCCCACCAGGCCGATGATCGCCCCCGCCGCGTCGTACAGCGGGCGCTTGTGGGTCAGGCACCAGCCCGGCTCGCGGCTGCCGTACAGGTGCAGCTCGAGCTGGTCCTCCAACACCTGGCCCTGCTCCAGCACCCGGCGGTCCTGCTCGGTGTAGCCGGGGCCCAGGCGCGCCGGGAACACCTCGGCGCTGGTCTTGCCCAGCAGCGGTTGCAGGTGTTTCAAACCGCAGCGCTGGACCAGCGTGCGGTTGGCCAGCACATAGCGAGCCTGGTCGTCCTTGATGAAGATCGCCGCATTGGCGATGACGTCCAGCATCGGCAGCAGCCAGACCACGCCGGTGAGCAGGGCTTCGAGGGATTCGGGGCGGTGCTGGTCGAGGTGCTGGTACAGCGCAGTCAACGGTTGCTCGGGCATGCGGTTATCTCTAGTGGTTCTGGCGCCCTGCAAGCCTAGTCAGCAGCCCCCTCCGAGCGCCAGCACTTGCTCCCGACTATGCCGATTTCGTCACCCACCTTGCAGAAAACCATCAAGAACCGAGCCCCCGATCGGTCCACTCTATGCCCCACGCAAGCCGCCCCATGACCTACAAGAACGCGGCGCATGCCGCCGCATCGTGACATCAGACCTGCCTATCCAAAACCTACAAGAAGGCGCACCCATGTCAGGCAAATTCAAGAAACAGCTGTCACTGCTGGACCTCACCTTCATCGGCCTCGGCGCGATCTTCGGCTCGGGCTGGCTGTTCGCCGCCAGCCACGTCTCGGCCATCGCCGGGCCGGCCGGCATCCTCTCCTGGTTCCTCGGCGGTTTCGCCGTGCTGTTGCTGGGCATCGTCTACTGCGAGCTCGGCGCCGCCCTGCCACGGGCCGGCGGCGTGGTGCGCTACCCGGTGTACTCCCACGGCCCGCTGCTGGGCTACCTGATGGGTTTCATCACCCTGATCGCCTTCTCCAGCCTGATCGCCATCGAGGTGGTCGCCTCGCGCCAGTACGCCGCGGCCTGGTTTCCGGCGCTGACCAAGAGCGGCTCCAGCGACCCGACGGTGCTCGGCTGGCTGGTGCAGTTCGCCCTGCTGGGGCTGTTCTTCGTGCTCAACTACCGCAGCGTGAAGACCTTCGCCAAGGCCAACAACCTGGTCAGCGTGTTCAAGTTCATCGTGCCGCTGCTGGTGATCGGCGTGCTGTTCACCTTCTTCAAACCGGAGAACTTCGAGGTCCAGGGCTTCGCCCCGTTCGGCCTGTCCGGGGTGGAGATGGCGGTGTCGGCCGGCGGCATCATCTTCGCCTACCTGGGCCTGACCCCGATCATCTCGGTGGCCAGCGAGGTGAAGAACCCGCAGCGCACCATCCCCATCGCGCTGATTCTCTCGGTGCTGCTGTCCACCGCGATCTATGCCCTGCTGCAACTGGCGTTCCTCGGCAGCGTGCCGACCGAGATGATTGCCAACGGCTGGGCCGGGGTGACCAAAGAACTGGCCCTGCCCTACCGTGACATCGCCCTGGCCCTGGGCGTCGGCTGGCTGGCCTACCTGGTGGTGGCCGACGCGGTGATCTCGCCCAGCGGCTGCGGCAACATCTACATGAACGCCACCCCGCGAGTGATCTACGGCTGGGCGCAGACCGGCACCTTCTTCAAGTACTTCACCCGCATCGACGAGCAGTCCGGCATCCCGCGCCCGGCGCTGTGGCTGACCTTCGCCCTGGCGGTGTTCTGGACCCTGCCGTTCCCGTCGTGGGAGGCGCTGATCAACGTGGTCTCCGCAGCCCTGGTGCTGAGCTATGCCGTGGCCCCGGTGTCCGTGGCCGCCCTGCGCCGCAGCGCCCCGGACATGGCCCGGCCGTTCCGGGTCAAGGGCATGGGCGTGCTCGGCCCACTGTCGTTCATCATCGCCGCGCTGATCGTCTACTGGTCGGGCTGGAACACCGTGTCCTGGCTGCTGGCGCTGCAGATCGTGATGTTCGTGCTGTACCTGCTGTGCCGCCGCTTCGTGCCTACCGAACACCTGTCGCTGGGCCAGCAGGTGCGCTCGTCGGCCTGGCTGATCGGCTTCTACGCCGTGACCATTTTCCTCTCCTGGCTGGGCAGCTTCGGTGGCCTGGGCGTGATCGGCCACCCGCTGGATACCGTGGTCGTGGCTGCCAGTGCCCTGGGCATCTACTACTGGGGCGCCGCCACCGGCGTGCCGGCGCGGCTGGTGCGCCTCGATGGCGACGACGAAAGCGAAGCCAGCAGCGAAACCCATGCCGGCCGACAGCCCGCCGCTGTCGCCTCCTGACCCACTACACAATGGACACGCTGATGAAACAGGTTCATGTCATCGACTCCCACACCGGCGGCGAACCGACCCGCCTGGTGATGAAGGGCTTCCCGCCACTGCACGGCCACAGCATGGCCGAGCAGCGCGACGAACTGCGCGAGCTGCACGACCACTGGCGCCGCGCCTGCCTGCTGGAGCCGCGCGGCAACGATGTGCTGGTGGGCGCGCTGTACTGCCCTCCGGTGTCCGCGGATGCGACCTGCGGGGTGATCTTCTTCAACAACGCCGGCTACCTGAACATGTGCGGTCACGGCACCATCGGCCTGGTTGCTTCGCTGAGCCACCTCGGCCTGATCGAGCCTGGCGTGCACAAGATCGATACACCGGTCGGCCAGGTCAGCGCCACCTTGCATGGCGACGGCTCCGTCACTGTCGGCAACGTGCCGTCCTACCGCTACCGCCGGCAGGTAGCGGTGCAAGTGCCTGGGCATGGCCAGGTGCATGGCGACATCGCCTGGGGCGGCAACTGGTTCTTCCTGGTCTCCGACCACGGCCAGCGTATCGAGCTGGACAACCGCGAAGCCCTCACCGACTACACCTGGGCCCTGCTCAAGGCCCTCGAAGCACAAGGCATCAGCGGCGAGGACGGCGCCCCGATCGACCATGTCGAGCTGTTCGCCGACGACGCCAACGCCGACAGCCGCAACTTCGTCATGTGCCCCGGCAAGGCCTACGACCGCTCGCCCTGTGGCACCGGCACCAGCGCCAAGCTGGCGTGCCTGGCCGCCGACGGCACGCTCGCCGAAGGCCAGACCTGGGTCCAGGCCAGCATCACCGGTAGCCGCTTCCAGGGCCGCTACGAACGCGACGGCGAGCGCATTCGCCCGTTCATCACCGGCCGCGCCCACATGACCGCCGACAGCACCCTGCTGATCGACGAACAGGATCCGTTCGCCTGGGGCATCTGACCCCGTTCATTTCCCACTGAATACCGCCAGGAGTGACAACAATGACCGACAACATCTTCACCGGCACCATGCCCGCCCTGATGACCCCCTGCACCGCCGAGCGCAAGCCGGACTTCGACGCCCTGGTGCGCAAGGGCCGCGAACTGATCGACGCCGGCATGAGCGCGGTGGTGTACTGCGGCTCGATGGGCGACTGGCCGCTGCTGACCGAGGCCGAGCGCCAGGAAGGCGTGGCGCGCCTGGTGGCCGCCGGCATCCCGACCATCGTCGGCACCGGCGCGGTGAACACCCGCGAAGCCGTATCCCATGCCGCCCACGCCGCCAAGGTCGGTGCCGCCGGCCTGATGGTCATCCCCCGCGTGCTGTCCCGCGGCGCCTCGCTGATCGCCCAGAAGCACCATTTCTCGGCAATCCTCGCCGCCGCGCCGAAGCTGCCGGCGGTGATCTACAACAGCCCCTACTACGGCTTCGCCACCCGCGCCGACCTGTTCTTCGAACTGCGCCGCGAGTACCCGAACCTGATCGGCTTCAAGGAGTTCGGCGGTGGCGCCGACCTTCGCTACGCCGCCGAGCACATCACCTCCCAGGACGACGCCGTGACCCTGATGGTCGGCGTCGACACGCAAGTAGTGCATGGCTTCGTCAACTGCAACGCCACCGGCGCCATCACCGGCATCGGCAACGCCCTGCCCCGCGAAGTGCTGCAACTGGTCAGCCTGAGCAAGCGCGCCGCCAAGGGCGATGCCAAGGCCCGGCGTCAGGCACGTGAGCTGGAAGCAGCGCTGGCGGTACTGTCGTCGTTCGATGAAGGCTGCGATCTGGTGCTGTACTACAAGCACCTGATGGTGCTCAACGGCGACACCGAGTACCGCCTGCACTTCAACGAAACCGATGCCCTCAGCGACGCCCAGCGCAACTATGCCGAGCAGCAGTACGCGCTGTTCCGCAGCTGGTACGCCAGCTGGTCGGCCGAACAGAACCAGGCCTGACTCCAGGAGCTGCTTCGCCCCCATCGCCAGCAAGCCAGCGCCCACAAGCTTCAAGCCTTGCGCAGTACCTGTGGGAGCCGGCTTGCCGGCGATGGGCCGCACAGCGGCCCGCTTTCTCCCAAACTCAATCCCAAAGGACGCCCCATGACCCTGACAGGCAACCTGCTGATCGGCCAGCGTGCCGTGCCCGGCAACCGCGAAGCGATCCGCGCCATCGACCCGAGCAGCAACCAGGCCCTGGAACCCGCCTATGCCGGCGCCAGCGGCGAACAGGTGGCTCAGGCCTGCGCCCTGGCCTGGGCGGCATTCGATACCTACCGCGAAACGCCCCTCGAACAGCGCGCCGGTTTTCTCGAAACCATCGCCGAACAGATCGAAGCACTGGGCGATGCGCTGATCGACCGCGCCCACGCCGAGACCGGCCTGCCCAAGGCCCGCCTGCTGGGTGAGCGTGGCCGCACCTGCGCCCAGCTGCGCACCTTCGCCCGGGTGGTACGCGCCGGTGAGTGGCTGGATGTACGCGTGGACAATGCCCTGCCCGAGCGCCAGCCCCTGCCCCGCCCGGACCTGCGCCAACGCCAGGTGGCCCTGGGCCCGGTGGCGGTGTTTGGCGCCAGCAACTTCCCGCTGGCCTTCTCGGTGGCCGGCGGCGACACCGCCTCGGCACTGGCCGCGGGCTGCCCGGTGGTGGTCAAGGCCCACGCCGCCCACCCCGGCACCAGCGAGCTGGTCGGCCAGGCCGTGGCCCGGGCTGTCGCGCAGTGCGAACTGCCCGAAGGCGTGTTTTCCCTGTTGTACGGCGCGGGCCGTGAAGTGGGCATCGGCCTGGTCACTGATCCACGTATCAAGGCGGTCGGTTTCACTGGTTCACGCAGCGGTGGCCTCGCCCTTTGCCAGGCGGCCCAGGCGCGTCCGGAGCCGATCCCGGTCTATGCCGAAATGAGCGCTATCAACCCAGTGTTCCTGTTCGATGGCGCCTTGCGCTCGCGCAGTGAAGCCCTGGCGCAAGGCTTTGTCACTTCTCTGACCCAAGGCGCCGGCCAGTTCTGCACCAATCCCGGGCTGGTGGTCGCCCGGCAGGGCCCGGCCCTTGAGCATTTCCTGGTTGCCGCCAGCGCCCATGTTGGCCAAGCGGCGGCGCAAACCATGCTCACCCCGGGTATCGCCAATGCCTATGCTGACGGCGTGGCAGCATTGAGCGAAAACCAAAATGCCCGCTGCGCGGCGAGCGGCCTGGCGGCGCAGGGGCCGAACCAGTGCCAGGCTCAGTTGTTCGTCACCACCGCGCAGGCGTTTCTTGCCGACCCTACGCTGCAAGCCGAAGTGTTCGGCGCCGCCTCGCTGGTGGTGGCATGCGACAACGATGAGCAAATCCGCCAGGTAGCCGAGCATCTGGAAGGCCAACTGACCGCCACCCTGCACCTGGACGAGGCCGATCTGCACATTGCCCGTCGCCTGCTGCCGACCCTCGAACGCAAGGCCGGGCGGATCCTGGTCAATGGCTGGCCGACCGGAGTCGAGGTCAGCGACGCTATGGTCCATGGCGGCCCGTTCCCGGCCACCTCGGACGCCCGCAGTACCTCGGTGGGCACTGCGGCGATCCTGCGCTTCCTGCGCCCGGTGTGCTACCAGGACTTCCCCGACGCCCTGCTGCCCGGTGCATTGCAGCAGGCCAATCCGCTGCACCTGCGGCGGCTGCTCGATGGCCAGCGGGAAGCCTGAACCATGACCGCCACTGACACGGACATCGCCGTGGTCGGCGCAGGCATCGTCGGCGTCGCCTGCGCCCTGCAGCTGGCACGCCAGGGCCGCCGGGTGCTGCTGATCGATCGCCAGGCTCCGGGCCATGGCGCTTCGTATGGCAACGCTGGGCATCTGGCCACCGAGCAGGTGTTTCCCATCGCCGACCTGTCGATCCTCAAGCGCCTGCCGGCGATGTTGCTGGACCCGATGGGCCCGCTGCGCCTGGACTGGAAGTACCTGCCCCGCGCCCTGCCCTGGTTCACCCGGCTGCTGCTGAACCTACGCCCGGCGCCGTTCCAGCGCAGCGTGGCGGGCATTCGGGCGTTGAATGAAAACAGCCTTGGCGCCTGGCAACGGCTGCTCGCCTCCATCGACCGCAGCCCCTTGCTCAAGGAAGACGGGTCGCTGCTGGTGTTCGAACGCCATGAATCGCGCCAAGCCCTCGCGGCGTTGCGCGCCCGCATGCAGGCACAGGGCGTACCCGTGGACCTGTGGTCGGCAGAGGCGGTGAGCGAAACGGCGCCGCAGTTGAGCCCGTCGATCCTGGGTGGCCTGTTCTTCCCGCGCACCGGTCACTTCCTCGACCCCTATCAAGTGGTCTGCGAACTGTTCAGCGCCGCAAGGGCCAGCGGCGTACGCTTTCTTCGCGCCGAGGTCAGTGGCGGCCGGGTGCATGGCCAGGGCGTCAGCCTTGCCAGCGACCAGGGCCCCGTCGAGGCCAGCCAGGTGTTGATCAGCGCCGGCGCCCACTCGGCCAAGCTCACCGCTACCCTGACCGGCCGGCGAGTGCCCCTGGATACCGAGCGCGGCTACCACCTGATGCTACCGGCGGAGCAGCAGCGCCTGCCGTTTGCCGTCACCTCGCTGGAGCGCAAGTTCATCATGACGCCCATGGCCGAAGGCCTGCGCCTGGCCGGCACGGTGGAGTTCGCCGGGCTCGAGGCGCCGCCGAGCATGCAGCGGGCGTGGCAACTGCACAGGTTGAGCAAGGGTTTGTTCCGGCGCGAACTGGATGCCGAGGGGGCGACGCCGTGGATGGGGTTCCGGCCTTCGTTGCCGGATTCGCTGCCGGTGATCGACCGGGTGGCCGATGGCAAGGTGTTGCTGGCGTTCGGGCACCAGCACCTGGGGTTGACCCAGGCGGCGGTGACGGCGGAATGGATGGGGCGGTTGGTAAATGGCGAAGACTGCCCGCAAATCAGCGCCTATCGATTGAGCCGGTTTTGAAACGGGGGCCGCGTGGCGGCCCCTGCCTCACTCAGCGATAACGCTCGAGCCAGTGCGCATAAGGCGCTGGCAAGGTCCACGAAGCCTTGTCCACGCCCAGGGCCTTGGCAGCGGCATACGGCCAGTGCGGGTCAGCCAGGTGCGCACGCCCCACCGACACCAGGTCCAGCTGGTTGGCCTGCAACGCGCCTTCGGCCAGCTCCGGGGTACCGAAGCCCCAGGCCGAAGTCACCGGCAGCTTGGCCTCGCGACGCACACGTTCGGCGATCGGGCCCATGAACGCCGGCCCCCACGGGATGTTGGTCTCGGGAATGGTGAAACCGACGCTGACGCTCAGCAGGTCCAGGCCACCGGCCTTGAACCGGCGCGCCAGTTCGATGGATTCCTGCAGGGTCTGCTCGTCACGGCCGTCATACTCCAGCACGCCAAAGCGAGCGGTCAGCGGCAGGTTCTCCGGCCACACCTCACGCACGGCGGCCAGGGTTTCCAAAAGGAAGCGCGTGCGGTTGTCGAAGCTGCCGCCGTAGGCATCGGTGCGCTGGTTGGAATGCTCGGAGAAGAAGCTCTGGCCCAGGTAACCATGGGCAAAGTGCAGCTCGATCCATTCGAAACCTGCATCGCGGGCACGCCGTGCGGCATCGACGAAGTCCTGCTTGACCCGGGCGATATCGTCCAGGGTCATGGCCTTCGGCACTTTCGGCAGGTGGGCGCCGAAGGCGATGGCGGACGGGGCGATGGTGTCCCAGCCGCGGGCATCGTCGGCGGCGATGTGGTCGTCACCTTCCCAGGGGCGGTTGGCGCTGGCCTTGCGCCCGGCGTGGGCGATCTGGATGCCCGGCACGGAGCCGGCGGCCTTGATCGCCTTGACCACCGGCACGAACGCCTGGGCCTGGGTGTCGTTCCAGATCCCGGCGCAGCCGGGGGTGATGCGCCCTTCCGGGGACACCGCGGTGGCCTCGACCACCACCAGGCCGGCACCACCACGGGCCAGGCCTGCGTAATGCACCTGGTGCCAGTCATTGATCAGGCCATCTTCGGCCATGTACTGGCACATCGGCGGAATGGCGATGCGGTTGCGCAGGGTGACGTCTTTGAGGGTGTAGGGTTCGAACAAGGCGGCCATGAGGTAACTCCAGGGACAGGGTGGATACGATTGTTCGATCATATTCGAACTATGGCAATTTGTGAAACCCCCGTTATCATGTCGACCATGCGAGCCTATACCCACCCCAATCCCGAAGACCTGACGCTGGAGCGCCTGCTCTACGCGCTGAGCGACCCTGTGCGCATGGATATCGTGCGCCGCCTGGCGGGTGTTGCCGAAGCCAGCTGCGGCGAGCTGGACGGCGGCCGGCCCAAGTCGAGCATGTCCCATCACTTCCGTGTACTGCGTGACTCGGGGCTGGTGTACACCCGCAATGTCGGTACCACGCACATGAACTCGTTACGCAGCGATGAGCTCGAAAGCCGTTTTCCAGGGTTGCTGGGCAGCATTCTCGAACAGCGTTGAACCCCGGCCTGCCAGCGGCGGGAGCCGTTTCCATCGATAGTCCAGGCACAAAAAAACCACGAGGCCGCCAGGGGCGATCCTCGTGGTTGGTGTTGCCGGGCAAGCCCGGCAACCATGGGCCTTACAGCGCCATGTCGTTCGCAGGCTTGCTCTCGACCGGTGCGCCTGGGGCGGCGGTGGTCTTGACGCTCTGATCGAGCACCGGCGGCTTCTCCAGCTGCAGCACTTCGGCGGTGTAGTCCCACTCTTTCTGAGTGGCGGCAGCCGATGCGTTCAGCTTGGTACCGTAGCTCGGCACGATTTCCTTGATCTTGGCCTGCCACTCAGGGGTGGCGACCTTCTCCTTGAACACGGTTTCGAGCACGTTGAGCATGATCGGCGCGGCGGTCGAGGCACCTGGCGAGGCGCCCAGCAGGCCGGCGATGGTGCGGTCCTGGGAAGCCACGACCTCGGTGCCCAGCTTCAGCACGCCGCCCTTCTCTTCGTCACGCTTGATGATCTGCACGCGCTGACCGGCCTGCCACAGCTTCCAGTCTTCCTTCTTGGCGTTCGGGAAGTAGGTCTGCAGGGCGGCGAAACGGTCGTCGTCGGACTGCATCAGTTGGCCAGCGAGATACTCGACCAACGGGTACTGGTCGATGCCGACGCGGGCCATCGGCCAGACGTTGTGGGTGGTGGCGCTGCTCAGCAGGTCCAGGTACGAGCCGTTCTTCAGGAACTTGGTCGAGAAGGTGGCGAATGGCCCGAACAGGATCACGCGCTTGCCATCCAGCACACGGGTGTCCAGGTGCGGGACCGACATGGGTGGCGCGCCGGTCGAGGCGATGCCGTAGGCCTTGGCCATGTGCTGCATGGCAACGGTCGGGTTCTCGGTCACCAGGAACGAGCCACCCACCGGGAAGCCTGCGTATTCCTTGGCCTCGGGGATGCCCGACTTCTGCAGCAGCTTCAGCGCGCCGCCGCCGGCACCGATGAACAGGAACTTGGCGTCGGTGGCCGATTCGGTACCGTCCTTCAGGTTCTTGTACTCGACGTGCCAGGAGCCGTCTTCGTTGCGGGTGATGTCCTGCACTTCGGTGGAGAGCTTCAGGTCGAAGTTCTCTTTGGTCTGCAGGCTGCCAACGAACTGGCGGGTGATCTCGCCGAAGTTGACGTCGGTGCCGATCGGCGTCCAGGTGACCGCCAGCTTCTGGTTCGGGTCACGGCCTTCCATCATCAGCGGGACCCACTTGGCGATCTGCGCGTGGTCCTCGGAGTACTGCATCGGACGGAACAGCGGGCTGGCCTGCAGGGCGTCGTAGCGCTTCTTCAGGAACTTGATGTTGTCATCGCCCCAGACGAAGCTCATGTGCGGGGTGGTGTTGATGAACGAGTGCGGGTTCTTCAGCACGCCCTGGCGTACTTGCCAGGCCCAGAACTGGCGGGAGATCTGGAACGACTCGTTGATCTCGATGGCCTTGGTGATGTTGACGTTGCCGTCTTTGTCTTCCGGGGTGTAGTTCAGCTCGGCCAGCGCGGAGTGGCCGGTACCGGCGTTGTTCCAGCCGTTGGAGCTTTCTTCGGCGACGCCGTCCAGGCGCTCGACCATCTCCATCGACCAGCTTGGCTCCAGCTCGTTGAGCCAGACAGCCAGGGTGGAGCTCATGATGCCGCCGCCAACCAGCAGCACGTCGACTTTCTTGGTGTCGGCGGCGTGCGCTTGCATGAAGCTCGCCGCGACAGCCAGACCCAGCAAGGTCTTGCCAGCTTTCTTGAACATTGATCGATTCCAGTCAGTAGAACGGAGGGTGGGCCTGTGGCTGGCCCAGGTATTCCATGTTCTTCAGCGCAGGCTTGTTGTGATCATTGTTCAGCAGCCAGAGAGACATTGGACGCGCCAGCCTTTGGTCGGATTGACCGACAAGGCTGAAACGATTTACGGATTGTAACCGAATTGCCAGCACAAACAAACGCGGGCAGGGGCGTCAAGACGACAGGTTGCCACGCGACAAGCCACCACGCCCCGGAAAACAAAAACCCCCGGCCACATCCATGGTCGGGGGTCTTGGATCAGGCCGTGAACGGCCGGATCAGGGTAATCCCAAGATTACTGCTGCTGAGGCAGTTTATCGATCGGGCCGCAGCCGCCGATGATCTTGGAGATGGAAACCGATGGGTGGAACAGGTAGTCGTACGAGCAGTTCTTAGGCTGGTTGTAGACCTGGCCGGTGCAGCCGGACAGCAGGGCAACGCCCGAAACGACAGCAACAGCGACAGTAGCTTTGATCAGCTTTTTCATAAAAATCCTTTAGTCCATGATCCACCATCAAACGGATGGCGCGCGGATCATACGGGAAATGGCGGTGAGAATGAAAGGCATTAGTACAGGTGCACTAGTTGACGGGGGTCAACTAACAAGTTGATGGCACGGCAACTAAGCGAGTTGAACTACTTGCTAAAACGTTACAGGTTGGCGTGGTTCGCACAGATCGCGCTTACCGGAAATAGCTGAATCCCTGGGACTGACGCGCATCCCGACTGAAAAGCATGGACTTCCCTCTGCCCGTAGTCCTTTTCCGAGTCGGATGTCCCCTTCCTTCAAAGCGTTGCAACCGAGCGAATCGCTCTCTAGCCTCAGGCCGTCACTGCGCTTAATCAAGCGTCGTCCGGCTTGGCGCCTGATCCGAAAATCCCCCACATGGACAAGGAGTAGCCAGTAGGCTACTTTCATGCATGAGCAACCTGATCGACACAACGCCAGAATTCGAATCCTGGCTCGATAGCGTCAAGGACCCCATCGGCAAAGGTGCTATTGCGGTACGGATTCTCCGCGCAGAAGGTGGCAACTTCGGCGACACCGAACCCGTCGGCGACGGTGTCAGCGAAATGCGCGTGTTCATCGGGCCTGGCTACCGCATCTACTATGTGCGCACAGGCATGGCGCGCTATTTGATGCTCTACGGTAGTGACAAAACTGATCAAGGCAGAGGCATCAAGCGAGCGAAGGAAATTCTCGATGCCCTGCGAGGTAAATGAAGATGAATAGAAAAGCCGAGTCTGGCGATATGCCAATCCTTGACCTGGAACTGAGCAACACAACCCGCTTCGAGGCCTCCCGCTTCCTCGACACCCCCGAAACCATTGCCGCCTTCCTGGCAGAAGCCTTGCACAGCAACGATGCCCAGACGCTGATGCAGGCCATCGCTGAAGTCGCCAAGGCCATCGGTGTAAATCAGTTTGCCCAGGATGCAGGTGTTAACCGCGAGTCGCTCTATAAAACGCTCAAGGGAGGGGACAAGACACGCTTCGCTACCGTCCAGAAGCTGATGCTTGCACTAGGGGTGGAGTTGACGGTCAGGCCGCTCGAGACCGCCAACGCCTGCAACAAGGGAATCCAATAAACAGGCGAGGGCATGAAGTGAAAACGGAGTTGCCTGAAAAGAGTCGAGCCGGCATGGCCAAAGCACTGTCGCAAGATGTTTCCCACGCAGTAACCAACAGCCCCGCTGTTTGATGCAAATAGCCCCGTAGCGCGAACTACGGGGCTTTCAGCAAAGAAATCAATACAGACCTTTATTGCATCAACCAACCTGCTCGAATCGCCGTCGCCTCACGAACAGGCCCACGCCCAACCCGGTGGCAAGGACCGACAGCAATCCCAGGTCCAACCCGAACAAACGGGCTTGGCTAACAATGATGCAACCGGCGAAACCAACCACCACCAGCGCCACCCCCAGCCACTTGCGCAGCGGGTAGGGCCTGAGGAACCGATCCAGCAGGCCATAAAGCACCAGGGCGATGACCGCATAGGTAATTTCGGACACAGGCGCCTCCCTCAGGTCTTGATGATCAGGGTCGAAGTGGAGTGCTGCGGACCGATGCCGCCATTGACCTGCGCCTCGATGCTGACCAACACATCGCCAGCATGGTAGGTGGGCAGGACGTCATTGGCATAGGCACGCACCCCAGCGCCCACCGGCACGCCAACATACGGCGATGCTACAGAACTGGCGGCCGCGGCAAACGCCGAGGCGGCAAGGTTGGCGACCTTGGTGCGCTGGGAATTGAGGGTATCGCCCTGCTGCCGGGTCAGCGGCTTGGAGATGCCGATTTTCATCACGCATGGCAACCCCTTGGCCAGCATCCTGTCGTACGTCTCGACGACCTTGCTGTTGACCTCGTAGTGGGCACTTTTAGCTTCGCCGAAATGCAGCTCGCGCAAACGCCCACGCTCGCTGTCGGTCAGGGTGATCTGCGAGACGTTGAAGACGATCCCGTGATTGCCCATGTATTGGAAAGTCCCTTCGAACTTCATTGCACGCATCCTTACGAAAACAAAGGGCGCGATTCTCTACGAGAGCAGTGCCGCTGCAAATCGTGGCAGGTTGCCAGCAAGCGCCGCAGGCTAGCGATTGCCCTACTGTCAGTATTCCTTTTCCAGGAACGCGGACCCGATGCTGACGCACGCTATCAGCGAGTCGCCACAAAAAATACAGGCAATGAAAAAAGCCCCGAGACGTTAATCTCGGGGCTTTCTCATGTATGGCGGAGAGATAGGGATTTGAACCCTAGGTACTGTTGCCAGTACAACGGATTTCGAATCCGTCCCGTTCGACCACTCCGGCATCTCTCCAATGGCGCGCATCATACCAGCGATTTCGTTTCTGGCAAACCTTTTTTGAAAAAAATTCGCGTGGTATCAGGCGCTTGCGTGAACGGGCCGCTTACAGCGGCACGCCCAGGCGCTTGGCAACTTCTTCGTAGGCTTCGATCACGTCGCCCAGGCCCTGGCGGAAGCGGTCCTTGTCCATCTTCTTGCGGGTCTCTTTGTCCCACAGGCGGCAGCCGTCCGGGCTGAATTCGTCGCCCAGGACGATCTGGCCGTGGAACACGCCGAACTCCAGCTTGAAGTCGACCAGCAGCAGGCCTGCGTCGTCGAACAGCTTGCTCAGCACTTGGTTGACCTTCAACGACAGCTTCTTCATCTCCACCAGTTGCTCGGCGGTGCCCCAGCCGAAGGCGACGACGTGGGATTCGTTGATGAAGGGGTCGCCCTTCTCGTCGTTCTTCAGGAACAGCTCGAAGGTGGACGGCTCCAGCTTGATGCCCTCCTCCACGCCCAGGCGCTTGACCAGGCTACCGGCGGCGTAGTTGCGCACTACGCACTCGACCGGAATCATATCGAGCTTTTTCACCAGGCACTCGCTGTCGCCCAGCAGCTTGTCGAACTGGGTCGGCACGCCGGCTTCTTCGAGCTTCTGCATGATGAAGGCGTTGAACTTGTTGTTCACCATGCCCTTGCGGTCGAGTTGCTCGATGCGCTTGCCGTCGAACGCCGAGGTGTCGTTACGGAACAGCAGGATCAAGCGGTCGGCGTCGTCGGTCTTGTAAACCGATTTGGCCTTGCCGCGGTAGAGTTCGTCGCGTTTTTCCATGATGGGCTCCGCTTGCTTGAGTAGGTGGGCTAGGCGATTTGGCGCCAGTCGAGCCCTTGATCCTGATTCGCCACCTGGAGCCAGTCCGGGTCGCACCCGAGGGCGTCGACGAAGCACTGGCGGGCCAGATGTGGCAGGTTGTTCTTGCTGCTGAGGTGGGCCAGCACCAGGTGCTGCAGGTTTTGCCAGCCCAACTCGGCCACCAGGCTCGCGGCCTGGTGGTTGTTCAAATGTCCCTGGCCGCCGCCGACCCGCAGCTTGAGAAAGCGCGGGTAATGCCCACGGGCCAGTAGGTCGCGGCAATGGTTGGCTTCGATCAGCAGGGCATCGAGCCCCTGATAGCGCTCCAACAACTGCGCGTCGTAGCTGCCCAGGTCAGTGAGCATGCCGAAGCGGCGGCGACCGTCGCTGATCACGTACTGCAACGGCTCGTAGGCATCATGCTCGACCCGTGCCGCGCTGACCTGCAGATCGCCGATCTGCACGACATCGCCGCAACCGAGAAAACCGGCCACCTCCACCGGCTTGCGCATGCCGCGCAAGGTGCCCTGGCTGAGGTAGACCGGTACATTGTAGCGCCGCGACAGCAACCCCACGCCATGCACGTGGTCGGCATGTTCATGGGTCACCAGCACCGCGCTCAGCTGCGTGGCCGAAACCCCGAGCAGCGCCAGGCGCCGCTCGGTCTCGCGCAGGGAAAAGCCGCAATCGACCAGGATGACCGTGTCACCACTGGCGATGAGCGTGCCGTTTCCCTGGCTACCGCTTCCCAGAACCGCGAAGCGCACTTAGCCCAGGTGGTCCTGGATCGCGCTCAGCACGCGGCGGGCGACATCGGCCGGGGCCACGGTGTTGATGTTCTTCTCGACGGTCACCTGGACGTTATCACCCACCTTGCTCAGGCGTACCTGATAACGCTCGGCGCGGGCTTCACGCTCTTCCTTGCTCGGCTCGCTGCCGAACAGGCGGCTGAAGAAGCCAGGCTCCTTCTGCTTGTCGTCGGGCTTCTCGGACAGGTTGATGTAGTACAGGCCCAGACTGCGGTTGATGTCCTCGACGCGCCACTCGCCCTGCTCCAGGGCGCGGCCGACGCCGGACCAGGCGCGGTCCAGGTCGGAACCCAGGAACAGCACCGGGTTGCCGCTGCCGTCCTCGCTCAGGCTGACCTGGCTCGGGGCATCGAAGTCGCGCGCGGCCAGCAGCGAGACCGACCCGCCCTTCTCGGCGCTGCGGTTCATGCTGGCGAGCATCTCGTCGACCAGCAGGGCGTCGGTGCCGGTGTTGCTGGAGGCGGACGGGAAGTCAGGCTCGGCAGTGCTGCCGGCCGGGCGCTCGACGCTGACCACATACACCTCGGAGGTGTTGCGCTGCACGCCGGGCTCCATGCGCACCCGCACACGAACTTCGCTGTCCGGGCTGCTGGAGGTACTGGCCAGGCGCTGGCCGAGGGAAGCCGACAGTTCGTCGAAGCGCTGCCAGGTGGTGTTGAATTCGCCGGTCTGCGGGCGCTCTTCAGCGATGCGGAAACCGTTGTCCTCGAAGAACTGGCGGGTCACCGGCCAGACTTCGGCGGGCGAGCGCTGGGCCAGCACCCAACGGCTGTTGCCGCTGCGCTGCAGGCTGAAATCGCTGATGTCGGCGGTGGCCGACAGCGGCTGTGGACGGGGTACCTCGAACTCGCCAGTGGCGCGATCGTCGGCCACGTTGCGCGGGATCGGCAGCAGCGGATCCAGGCGCTTGACGTTGCTGGCGTCCGGCGGCAGCTGCATCGGCGCGGTAGGCTGCGCCTGCAGGTAGTCGCTGCCACGGTCGCGGAAATAGCCATCCTCGCCCCACAGCCAACCGCACCCACTGGTGCTGGAAATGATCAGGGCGAGAGCGGAAAGACCAGCCAGTCGCTTCATGCGGTGTACTTCCTCGATTAAACCAGTACGCCGGACTGGCGCAAGGCAGTACGGACTTTTTCGTGACAGCCTTCGCTCAGCCAGGTCAGCGGCAGGCGGATACCTTGTTGCATCAGGCCCATTTCAACCAGCGCCCATTTCACCGGGATCGGGTTGGCTTCGCAGAACAGGTCTTTGTGCAGCGGCATGAGTTTTTCGTTGATTGCGCGGGCCTTCTCGGCATTGCCCTCAAGGGCGGCCTCGCACAGGTCGGCCATTTCGCGCGGGGCGACGTTGGCGGTGACGGAGATGTTGCCCTTGCCGCCCATCAGGATCAGCTCGACGGCGGTCGGATCGTCGCCGGACAGGACGATGAAGTCCTTGTCGACGCCGTCCAGGATGGCCTTGGCACGGACCAGGTCGCCGGTGGCTTCCTTGATACCGATGATGTTCTTGACCTTCGACAGGCGGATCACGGTGTCGGCCTGCATGTCGCAGGAGGTGCGGCCGGGCACGTTGTACAGGATCTGCGGGATGTCGACGGCTTCGGCGATGTGCTTGAAGTGCTGGTACAGGCCTTCCTGGGTCGGCTTGTTGTAGTACGGCACGACGAGCAGGCAGGCGTCGGCGCCGGCATTCTTGGCGTTCTGGGTCAGGTGCACGGCTTCGGCAGTGGAGTTGGCACCGGTACCGGCAATTACCGGGATCCGCTTCTTGCTGTGCTTGACCCGCTCGACCACGTGCTTGATGACCAGGATGTGCTCTTCGACGTCCAGGGTGGCGGACTCGCCGGTGGTGCCGACAGCTACGATCGCGTGGGTGCCGTTTTCCAGGTGGAAGTCTACAAGTTTGTCGAGGCTGTCCCAGTCCAGACGCCCTTGTGCATCCATGGGTGTGACCAACGCCACCATACTGCCCGCAATCATGTAATTGCTCCTGCCGGAAAAAGAGAGCGGTAATGGTACTGGCGCCATCGGCCTTGCACAAGCGAAGCAGGCGGGCGGAGCATTCCCCTTCGCGCCGCTTTTCGCTACCCTTGATCCTTTGATCGATACAGCGCGGCCCGTCGGGCCGTCGACAGTGCGCCTCGCCTGCGTCCACAGCCGCCCAAACCGGCCGGGGCCCTGCTGGAAAAGGAGGCTTGCCCCCGTCCTGTACCGACCGCTCATCGCTTTAGGAATGCTGCATGTCCACCCCCACCGTTCGCGAACAATTCCTCGTCATCAGCGCCCTGGGCCCCAACCCCATGGAGCTGGCCAACGTCCTCAGCCGCGCGGCCTTCGACAATCGCTGCGCGGTGGTCACCTCGCGCCTGTCGCGCCACGGCGAAACCAGCGCCCTGGTGCTGCAGGTCGGCGGCAGCTGGGATGCCCTGGCCCGCCTCGAGGCCACCCTGCCGGGCCTGGGCAAGAAGCACGGGCTGACGCTGGACGTGGTCCGCAGCGCCGACCAGGAGGTGCGCCCGCAGGCCTTGCCTTACGTGGCCTACGTCAGCGCCGCCTATCGCCCGGACATCATCAACGAGCTGTGCCAGTTCTTCCTCGACCACCGCGTCGAACTGGAAGCCATGACCTGCGACACCTACCTCGCCCCGCAGACCGGCAGCAGCATGCTCAACGCCCAGTTCACCGTGATCCTGCCGGCCGGCACCCAGATCAGCTGGCTGCGCGACCAGTTCCTCGACTTCGCCGACGCCCTGAACCTGGACGCGCTGATCGAACCGTGGCGCCCACAGAACCCTGTCTAAGGAAGCTCCCATGGCCGTAGCAATCGACCAACCCGTCGCCGATATCCAGGTGCAGGCCACCAGCGGCCAGACCGTCAGCCTGGCTGAGCTGAAAGGCCAGCAAGTGGTGCTGTACTTCTACCCCAAGGACAGTACTCCGGGCTGCACCACCGAAGGCCAGGGTTTCCGCGACCAGCACGCGGCATTCCTCGCCGCCAACACCGTGGTGTTCGGCGTTTCGCGCGATGGCATCAAGTCGCATGAGAACTTCAAGGCCAAGCAGGCGTTTCCCTTCGAGCTGATCAGCGACAAGGACGAGGCGCTGTGCCAGCTGTTCGACGTGATCAAGCTGAAGAAGCTGTATGGCAAGGAGTACCTGGGCGTGGACCGCAGCACCTTCCTGATCGACAAGGACGGTGTGCTGCGCCAGGAATGGCGCGGGGTGAAGGTGCCCGGGCATGTGGATGCGGTACTGGCTGCGGCCGAGGCCTTGAACAAAGCTTAAGGACGCATGGGGCTGCTGCGCAGCCCCAGCAATTACAGCATCGGCGCCACAGACGTTTCCTGCCGCGGCCAAGCATCCAGCACCGCCTTGAACAGCGTCGCCAGCGGGATCGCGAAGAAGATCCCCCAGAACCCCCACAGCCCGCCGAACAGCAGCACCGCGCAGATGATAGCCACCGGGTGCAGGCTCACCGCCTCGGAAAACAGCAGCGGCACCAGCACGTTGCCATCGAGCGCCTGGATGATCGCGTACACCGCCATCAGGTAGATGAACTGGTCGCCCCAGCCCCACTGGAACAGCGCGATCAGGGTCACCGGCACCGTCACCACCACCGCACCGACATACGGCACCACCACCGACAGCCCCACCAGCAGCGCCAGCAAGGCGGCATAGTTGAGGCCCAGGCTGATGAAGGCGATATAGGTGGCAATCCCGCAGATCAGGATCTCGATGCCCTTGCCGCGGATATAGTTGGCGATCTGCCGGTTCATCTCGTCGCCCACCCGGTTGAGCAACGTGCGCTCACGCGGCAGGTAGCCACTGACCCAGCGCCCGATCAGCTCGCGATCCTTGAGGAAGAAGAACACCAAAATCGGCACCAGTACCAGGTAGATCATGGCATTGACCAGCAACGGCAGGCTCGACAAGGAGAAGGTCAACGCCCACTGGCCGAACTTGCCGATTTCACCGCGCACCGACTCGATGGCACGCAGCACCTGCTCATCCGACACCAGGTGCGGATAGCGTTCGGGCAACAGCAGCAACAGCGACTGCCACTTGCCGAGCATGCCGGGCAGCTCGTTGAACAAGGTGATCAGCTGATGCCAGAGCAGCGGCACCAGCACCAGCATGAACACCGCCAGCGCGCCCATGAAAAGCGCGAACACCAGCCAGACGGCCAGCCGCGTCGGCACCTTCAAGCGCTCCAGGGCATTGACCAGCCCCTGCATGAGAAACGCCAGGACCATGCCCGCCAGCACCGGCGCGAGCATGCCGCCCAGGGTCAGCACCACGGTGAAGGCCAGGAACAGCAGGACCGCCAGCACCACTGCCTCCTCGTCGGAGAAGTAGCGCTGCATCCAGTCGCGAAGCACTTTGAACATTGACGATCCTAAAGTAGGGAATCAGGCCTTGCGCAGCCAGTAGGTGTAGACCCCGGCCTCGGCCGTTTCATGCAGCAGCGTATGACCGGCCAATTGGGCGAACGTGCGGAAATCGCGCTGGGAACCGGCGTCGGTGGCGAGCACTTTGAGCACCGCGCCGCTGGCCAGGCGATTGAGCTCCATCTTCGCCTTGAGCAGCGGCAATGGACAGTTGAGACCGCTGGCATCGAGCTCGGCGTCACAAGTCGGGGTGTCACTCATCGGGCAGCGCTCCAGGACCGCATGGGGAAGGCCGCTAGGATACCGCCACTGGTCGGCATCGCGCGACCCGGCTACAGTAAGGCTTTTGACCGACGCGAGCTTCTGCATGAATCTACTGCGCCCCACCCTGTTGACGCTGGCCTGCCTGCTGGCCCTGCCCGGCCACGCCGACGACCTGCCGTCACTGGGCGACGCCAGCTCCGCGATCGTCTCGCCACAACAGGAACACCAGCTCGGCCGCGCCTGGCTGAGCCTGTTGCGCGGCCAGGTGAACCAGCTCAACGACCCGCAGCTCAAGGACTTCGTCGAGACCAGCGTGTACAAGCTGGCCGAGACCAGCCAGCTGCAGGACCGACGCCTGGAGTTCATCCTTATCGACAGCAAGGAACTCAACGCCTTTGCCGCACCCGGTGGCATCGTCGGGGTCAACGGCGGCCTGTTCCTCAATGCCCAGACCGAAGGCGAGTACGCCTCGGTACTGGCCCACGAACTGGCGCACTTGTCGCAACGCCACTTCGCCCGCGGCGTCGAGGCCCAACAACGCATGCAGTTGCCGATGATGGCGGCCTTGCTGGCCGGTATCGTGCTGGCGGCGGGCGGCGGCGGCGATGCCGGCATTGGCGTGATCGCCGGCACCCAGGCTGCGGCAATCCAGGAACAGCGGCGCTTTTCCCGGCAGAACGAACAGGAAGCCGACCGTTTCGGCATCCTCAACCTGGAAAAGGCCGGCTACGATCCGCGCAACATGCCCAGCATGTTCGAGCGCCTGGCCCGCCAGTACCGCTACGATGCCAAGCCGCCGGAATTCCTGCTGACCCACCCGGTCACCGAATCGCGTATCGCCGACACCCGTAACCGCGCCGAACAGGCGCCCAAGGGCGGCGTGGAAGACAGCCTGCGCTACCAGTTGATCCGCGCCCGCGTGCAGCTCACCTACGAAGGCACGCCGGGCATGGCCGCCAAGCGTTTCCGCGCCCAGCTCGACGAAACCCCGAACATGGATGCCGCCCGCTACGGCCTGGCCCTGGCGCAGATCAAGGGCGGCCAGCTCAACGAAGCGCGGGAGAACCTCAAGCCACTGCTGGCCAAGGCCCCCAACGACATCACCTACAACCTGGCGCAGATCGACCTGGACATCACCAACAACCGCCTGGCCGACGCCCAGCAGCGCGCCCAGCGCATGCAGGCGCTGTATCCGGGCAACTACCCATTGAAACAGGTGCGCGCCGACCTGCTGGTCAAGCAGAACAAGCCGGCCGAAGCGGAAAAGGTGCTGGATGACCTGGTCAAGAACCGCCCAGACGATCCGGACGTGTGGTACGACGTGGCCGAAGTGCGCGGACTGTCGGGCAACACCATCGGCCTGCACCGCGCGCGCGCCGAATACTTCACCCTGGTAGGCGACTTCGACCAGGCGATCCAGCAGCTCGACTACGCCAAGCGACGCTCGGGCAGCAACTTCCCGCTGGCGTCGCAGATCGACCAGCGCCAGCGCGAGATCATGGAACAGCAGCGCATGGTCAAGGAGATGATGGGGCGCTGATACACAGCCAGAAACCATCGCGGGGCAGGCCCGCGATGGTTTGTGCAACCGGTCAGGCGTTACCGGACAACTTCAACCGCGCCGCCTGGGTGAAGTCGAGCATGCGGTTCAACGGCTTGATCGCCTTGGGGATCAGCGCCGGCTCGACGAAGATCTCGTTGCTGCCATTGCGCAGACAGTCCAGCACCCGCTCCAGGGTGTTCATGGCCATCCACGGGCAGTGCGCGCAGCTGCGGCAGGCCGCGCCGTTGCCAGCGGTCGGCGCCTCGACGAATTCCTTGTCCGGGCACAGCTGCTGCATCTTGTAGAAGATGCCGCGGTCGGTGGCGACGATGAAGGTCTTGTTCGGCAGGGTCTGCGCCGCCTTGATCAGCTGGCTGGTGGAACCTACCGCGTCGGCCAGTTCGATCACCGCTTCCGGCGACTCCGGGTGCACCAGGATCGCGGCGTCCGGGTACAGCGCCTTCATGTCGGCCAGCTGGCGCGACTTGAACTCTTCATGAACGATGCAGGCGCCATCCCACAGCAGCATGTCGGCACCGGTCTGCTTCTGGATGTAACGACCCAGATGCTGGTCCGGGCCCCAGATGATGGTCTCGCCGTTGTCCATCAGGCTTTCGACGATTTCCAGCGCGCAGCTGGAGGTCACCACCCAGTCGGCCCGGGCTTTAACTGCCGCGGAGGTGTTGGCGTAGACCACCACGGTGCGCTCGGGATGTTGGTCGCAGAAGTCCGAGAACTCCTTGACCGGGCAACCCAGGTCGAGGGAGCAGGTCGCTTCCAGGGTCGGCATCAGCACGCGCTTTTCCGGGGTGAGGATCTTCGCCGTCTCGCCCATGAAGCGCACCCCCGCCACCACCACGGTCTCGGCGGGATGATTCTTGCCGAAGCGCGCCATTTCCAGCGAGTCGGACACGCAGCCGCCGGTTTCCTCGGCCAGGGCCTGGATCACCGGATCGCAATAGTAGTGGGCCACCAGCACGGCGTTCTGCTTCTTCAGCTCGGCAGCGATGGCCGCACGGTAATCGGCCTCCTGCGCGGGCGTCAGCGGGTTGGGCTGCTTGGCATCGAGGTGCGCCTGGACCAACAGGCGTTCGGAAATCTGGGTCATGATCGCTGGACCTGCAGGGCGCTTGAGCGCGTCAGTCGAGTGTATCACCCGGCCCTTGCAGATCGGCTAGCGGTGCCGGACGGCCAGCGTCTCGGCCCCTCTGCGGGCGCGGATTATTATCGGACGCGAAGGCTACAGGCAATCGGAAGGATGCAAAAGGGGTTTTTGCAGCCCTCCGTCGCGGGGCAAGTCGGGTCGCCGCATCGCCGCTCCCACGATGATGGGAGCGGGTCTGCCCGAAGGGTCAGCCCTGCGGCTGCAGCGCCGCCAGGTGGCCGCTGATCAGCATGGCGAACTCTTCGACGGTCATCTTCTTGCCGTTGAAGTCGACCATGCCATCGGCGTACTGCAGGCTCGATACCACATCGGTGCCCTCTACCGTGGCCATGCCGCTCTGCAGCGCCATCATGCCGAGCATCTCGCCAGCCTGGCTGGACTGCTGGGCAATGGCCTGGGCGTCGGTCTCGCCGTCGAGCAGCGCCTGCAACGTGGCCAGGTCACCGACCATCGGCTTGGAGACACTGAGCTTGGCCTTCAGCTGGGTCAGCAGCTGCTTGCCCAGCTGGTCAGGCGGCAGGTCGAACGAGCTCGGGCTGGCGAAGTCCATCGCCAGGTTGAAGTGGCTCTCGCCATTGGCGGTCTTGAACGCCAGCTTCTCCACCGCCACCTGCGGCTTGGCCACCAGCAGCTTCTGCAGGTCGCCCTGGATCTTGGCCTGTTCCTCGGGGGTCATGTCCAGCGATGGGGCCTCGCCCTCGGCCGCCTCCTGCTGCATCTGCGGCAGCTGGGTCTGGTACCACTCCATCAGCGCCTGCATGGCCGCGATGTCGATGGACTTCATGGTCAGGACCATTTCCGCGCTGCCGACCTTGCGCCCGGCGTAGCTGATGTCGGCAACCTTGTATTCCAGGCGCCCGGCCAGCTTGTCCTTGGCCTCGCCCTCGGCGTTGTACAGGTTGTTCTGCTGCAGGCCCTTGAGCACCAGCACTTCCTGCTTCGGCCCGAAGGTCACCTGGGTGTCGGCCAGGGCCAGGTCGAAGTTGCCGACATAGACCATGTCGTGGGCGGTTTCGTGGAGCTTGCCACCGGCCTTGAAGCCGTTGAGCAGGATCTTCACCGGCGCCTGTTGCTCATCGACGAAATTCAACTCCAGGTGCTCGGCATTGCCGTGGATCTCCACCGCCTTGCCGTCGCGGTCACCGCGCAGTTGCAACTGCAGGCCGGAGAAGTCCAGGACGTTGCCGCCGTCTTCCTTGAGCGTCACCGGCGCCAGGCGGATATCGCTGTCGACACTGCCGTTGTAGCCGAGGCTGACCTGGGCGGTGACCGGTGCCTTGTCGCCGGCGGCGGTGAACCAGCCCGCGGTGAAGTCATCCTTGTCCAAAGCGCTGTTGCTGGTGGCCATGACCGGCATCAGCTTGAACGCCTTGACCCGCGACCAGGGGAACGGGCCGTGCTCGATCTGGTCGGTCACGCCAACCTGGAAGTTCAGCGCCTCGGCCTCGCCGAGCTGCACGTTCTCGGCCTTCAGGCGGTAGTGCGCGGTGCTGGTGAAGAAGTGCTGGTCCAGCGAGACCAGCTCGATGGTCATGCTGCCGCCGTTACCGACCAGGGCTTTCTTCAGCTCTTCGTTGCCGCGGGCAACGGAGCGCTCCAGCTCCGCGGGCAACTGCTTGCCGGTATACCAGGCGCCAGCGGTGGTTGCGACGGCGATGGCCACGGCCAGACCGGAAAGGATGCCTACTGATTTCTTCATGAATAGAACCGATTGCTGTCCATATGGGGCTGATAGGCCCCCTCGAATGGGGGTATGCAAGATTAGCACTGACCGGCCCGGCGTGAGACGCAAGTTTTCGCATCGTTATCCGCGGTTGCCCAGATCCAGGCTCATGCGCAACTGGTCGGCGAATAGAAAACCTTCGCAACACACCCCCGGTATCTCGCTGTCAACCTGGAAACCATGGGCCCGGTACAAGCGCTGCGCCAGCTGGTTGTCGGCGTCCACATCCAGTTGCAGGCGCCCATGCCCCGCCGCCCGTGCCCGGGCGATGGCGCCTCGCAGCAGCCGCGTGCCAAGCCCCCGCCCGCGCGCCTGGGGCGCCACGGCCAGGTTGTACAGCCACAACACATCGTGACCAGGCCGCGGATGGCGCGCCACCGACCGCTGCAGGCGGCGGATCACCCGCAACCCGGACAGCCCCGGATAGAAACGCAGTATCGAGGTGAGCAGGGCCAGGTCGAAACAGGTCTTTTCGCGGGCACCAAGCGTAGCCACAACCCCTTGGCATTCCCCTGCCTGCACCAGCACCCGATGCCGGGCGTGGCCAAACCAACCCAGGTTGCGGGCAAAGGCGTGCGCCAGGTAAGGCTCCAGATGGCGTGTCCCGTAGATGAACGCCAGGGGTTGCGGCGCGATGCTGGCGACCAGCGGCACGACCTGGCCGACATGCCCGGCATCGGCGAGCTGCCCGCCCATGTTCAGTGTGTCAGTCACCCTTGAGCACTCCCATGCTGCGCAGCAGGCGGATGGCGTTGGTGTTGCGCGAAATGCCGTGGCGCAGCTGATAGTTGAAGCGCAGCACCTGTGCCTCGCCCTCTTCGAAACCTTCTTCGAAGTAGATGTTGCTGCCCAGCCCCTGGAGTTCAGGCGCGGTGGCCAGCGCCACGTTGTGGGTGGTGAGCATGCCCAGTGCCTGATGGGCGCAGAGGGTGCGCAGGATCTCGATGATCGCCAGGTTGCGCTCCTTCTCGTTGGTGCCCTTGAGCAGCTCGTCGAGCAGGTACAGCACCGGCTCCGCTGCCTGGCGCACAGTGTCGATCACCGCCTTGACCTGCATGACCTCGCTCATGAAGTACGACAACCCCTGTTCCAGCGAGTCGCTGACCGAGATCGACGAGACCATGCGCATCCGCCCGAAAGCGAAATGCCGCGCCGCCACCACCGAGCCGGCCTGTGCCAGGCGCAGATTGAGGGCCACGGTACGCATGTAGGTGGTCTTGCCCGACATGTTGGAGCCCGTTATCACCGTGACCCGCCCCGGTACCAGATCGATCGGGTTGGCGACCGCCCGCTCCGGGTGAATCAGCGGATGACTGGCCGCCTCGGCATGAATCTCGGCCTCGCCGATGGCTTCGGCCCGACACCAGCCCGGGTTCTCGTCCGCCAATCCGGCAAAGGCTGCCAGGGCCTCCAGCTCGGCGACCACCTCCAGCCACTCGGGCAAGCGACGACATTGCTCGCGCTTCCAGCGGGCCAGGGCACGGGCGCAATGGAAGTCCCAGAGCAGCAGGGCCTGGGCGAACACGCTGACGGTCGGGTTGTGCCGCAACCGGGCGTAGCCGAGGATGCCGTCAAGCTGGCGAATCGCCGCTGCCGGTGCCCGGCCATCGGCCTGCAGGCGCGCCACCTGGCGGCTCAGGCCCGGGCTGTCGAACCGCTGCGCAACGGCCAGGGCCAACCAGTCCGACAAGCCACCAAGCGCATCGGCGGTATCGTCCGCACCGTCGAACACCTTGTGCCAGGCCTTGGCCCGCCAGCCGTAGAACATCAGATTGACCACGATGCAGGCCAGCAACGCCAACGGCGGCACCATGCCGGCCAGCACCGCCACGACGCCACCGAGGCTGGCGAGCGTGGCAAGCAACCCCAGTACGACCTGCGCCGGCGGGAACACCCCGGCATCCACCCGAACCACCCATGCGGCCAGCCGCCCCAGCCCGTAGCCACGCGCATTGATCTGCAGCGCGTGAGCCGCCAGGGCCTGACGCAGGCTCCGGCGCTCGACCAACTCGGCAATGGCCGCCTGGCGCTCGGCCTGCTGAGCCGTGGTGGCCGGCAGGGTCAGCCAGGCGGCGATGCGTTCGTCACCCAGGCTGGTGGACTGGCTGAACAACAGCTGGCCCAGCGATGCCGGGCCAAACAGGTTGATGTCCAGGTCCTGCTTGTCGAACAGTGGACGCAGGCTGGTTGGACACGCGGGCAGGTCGTCGAAACGCCGGTCCAGCCGTGCCAGGGCCCACTGATTGAGCGTATCCCGGTGCTGTTGGTGGGCGATACGCTCGCGCAGGCCGGCATGACGCCGGACCAGCGCCACGAACAGCGCCAGGCAACCGCCAAAGGCCAACCACAGCCACGGCGCGAAGCCGTTCTCATAGCCATGCCAGGCCAGGGTGGGCATGGCCAGGAACACCAGCAGGCGCGCCCACTCGGTCTTGCGCAGGCGTGCCGACAGCCGGACGACCTGTTGCCGATGACGGCTCGACCTGGCCGTGAAGTCGTCACGCAGGGCCTGCCGGTTCCGCTTCTGACTGGGCGGCGGCGCGAAAGACGCGGCGCTGGCTGGGCTGCTTGATATCGAACATTTCTGCGACATGAGGTCCTAGGATCCTGTTCAGGACGGGGTTCTTCAGCTTCAGGTACAGGCCGCTGCCGCTGAGCTGCGAGCCGAGGTTCTGCTTGACGAAATAGTTGGTGATACCGAGGTCGACCCGCTCCGTGGCCGGCGAGGCAAACCGGCGCAACAGGTCGATGTGCAGCACATAGTAGGCATTAACCGGCAGGTCCACGGCATAGTCACGGCCAAACAGGAACGGGTTGATGACCCGCTCGCCCACCCCGCTGAGCACGAACGCCACGGCCCGGTCATTCGGATCAAGTAACACCGAGAACACGGCCTGGTCACTGCCTTGCAGGCGCTGAAGGAAAGCCAGTGGCAATTGCTCGCGCTGGTACTCGGTCGCATGCCGGTGTGTACACACATACAGCTCGTACAGCCGCTCCAGGCCGGGTACCTCGCCCTCATGATGAAGTACCCGGTAACCGGAGGCTTCGAAACTGCTCAGTGCCTTCTTGAGGATCTTGCGGCTGTTTGCCTTGAGCCGGGCGTAATGCCCTGCCCAGTCCAGGCCGTGCAGGTGGATGAGTGCCAGGGGATAGTTGTGGCAATGACGAAAGCCGCGCCTGTGCAGCAGGCCGTCGAATGCGGCATGACTGGCGTTCTCGCGGTCCAGGTCACGCACCACGTGCACCCGGGCCCGCGGCAGCGCCCGTTCGGCACTGGTCACCAGCAGCGCGAACAGTTCGTCCTGGTCATGCTCCGGCGCTACCCACCAGTGCTGCCCTGCCGTTTCGAAACAGCCCAGCATGGCCACCCGCAGCATGCCGATTCGCGGCACCAGCCGCCGCAGCGGGCCAACGCCACGGCGCAACCAGGCTGGCGCTTCGGCCATCAGGTCCAGGTCCTGCTGGGTGACAAACAGCATCCCGGCGACTTGCGCCGATCCAGGCCGGCGCGCCACCAGGTAGCGGTAGTCACGATCGTGGAAACAAGCCTCGACCACCTGCATGAACGCGTGGCTGCGAAACGGATGATGGAAGGCCAGGGTGCTGTCCCACAGGCTCTGGTCGAGGTCGTCGATGCTGTCGAAAACCTGCACCTGCCAGGTATCCAGGTCGTAGGTTTCAATCAGCATGGTCGAGCAATCCTTGGGCCTTGAGACTGTCCAGGTAGGCATCGTGGTGCTTGAACACATTGCGCAGCGCCGGAATCTGCGGCGCCGGGAACAGTCCGTCGCGCAGCAGGTACAACAGTCGGTTGACCCAGCCTCGACGATGGCGGATGTAGAAATACAGCGGTGAGGAAACGGCCCCGATGCTGAACTTGGCCTCGTAGCTGGTCTGGCCCAGCTCGATATACGGCACGCCACGACGCTCGGCCTCCTCGACGATGCGGTACAGGCAGTTGAAATACAGGCTGCCGGCATCGCGATAGGCGTAATCGATGCCCAGGTACAGCGGATGCAACGCATCGCCCGCGAGGAACAACTCGAACGCCACCAGACGCTGCTCATCGAAGCAGAGCAAGGCGTAGGCCTGGGTACCAAGGCAGTGGCAAACCTCACGGAAGAACGCTTCGGAGAGACGCTCGAATCGGGTGCTGGAGCGTTCGAGCACGTTCAGGTAGAGCCGATGCATTTGTGTTGCATGATCGGCGAAGTTCACTTCGACCACCCAGCGCAAGCCCGCTTCGTCGAACGTCCTGCGGCGCTTCTTCAACACGTTGCGGTACTTGCTGAGCATGTTGTCGACATAGCCCATGCCATTCACCGCCGCAGTGCTCACAAAGGTGGTGTCGGGGCTGCGGCACAGCAGGTAGTGCTCGCCGAACGCCGCTGAAAGCCGCCGCTGCAGGGCCTGGTCGAACTCCTTGAGGCAGACGAACCCGATACCCAACGCGTCGGCCTTGGCCTGCAGTTCCTGATGCAGCATCGCAAGCACCGGATCCCAGGCCCCATCCCGTACCCCGGGCAGGCCCAGCAGGTCGGAACAGATCGCCAACGGGCTGCCGATGACGAACAGGCGTGCCTTGAGCAAGCGCCCGTACACCCTGCGCGCCTGCCGTACCACGGCCTGAACCTCCACCGGCGCGAGGTCGGACAGCGAATAGTCCATCACGAAACACGGCACAATGCCGACCAACCGCCCGTCACGTAGCACCCTGAGGTAATGAAAGCTGTCGACGATGCCTGCTCGCTCCAGTGCCTGCTGCAGTTCGTACGAGGCGGTCACCCTGCCGGCGCCGAAGCAGGCCTGCCATTCGCTCCGTCCGATATCACTCAGTTGCCGGGTCCACTCAAACACGACGGCCATCCCGGGCTCCGTGCGCATCGATCAGCCGCAGTGTCCGGCCAACGTCGGTGATGGCCTCGATGCTGTAGTCGAGTTCTTCTCGGGTGAGATTGGCACTGAGGTTGATGCGCACCCGTGCACGCGAACGGCTCACCGCCGGGTGAGCCACCGGATTGACGTAGACGCCGCGCAGGTGCAAGGCCTTGGCCAGCTCGTAGGCCTTGTGCTCTTCGTAGGTCATCAGTGGGATGATGCTGCTGCGTGTGTCGAGCAGGTCGAAGCCACGGGCGCGCAGGGTCGCGACAAAGTACTCGGTCTTGTCGCGCAATTGCTCGATGATCTGTGGCGAAGCCTCCAGCACATCCAGCGCGGCGATGATCGAGGCCAGCACAGGGGGCGGCAGCGACGCCGAGAAAATGTAAGGGTTGGCGCCTGCACGCAAGAGGCTGGCGGTTTCATGGCGAGTGGCGATGAAGCCGCCGACACCCGGCAACCCCTTGCTCAGGCTGCCGGTCAGCACATCGACCTGCCCCGCTACCCCGAACAACGCCGGCGTGCCCCGCCCATGGGGTCCCAGGTGCCCCGTGCCATGGGCATCGTCGACGACCAGGAAGGCGTTGTAGCGCCTGGCGAGTTCGGCGATCCGGTCCAGCGGAGCAAGGTCGCCGTCCATGCTGAACACGCCATCGGTGACGATGAACTTGCGCTGTTGCGCGGGAAGGCGCTGCAGGTGGCTCTCCAGGCTGCGTAGCGAGGCATGGCGGTAAGGCACTACCCGCGCCGCGCTCAGACGCAGGCCATCGACGATCGACTGGTGATTGAGCATGTCGCTGAGCACCACGTCGCCCTCGCGGCACAGGGTGCCCAGGGCTGCCAGGTTGGCGGCGAACCCCGACGAGAAGGTGATCACCGCCTCGACCCCGAGGAACTGCGCCAGGCGCCGCTCCATCTCCAGGTGCAGCTCGCTGGTACCGTTGAGCAGGCGCACGCCGCTGGAGGTGGTGCCGTAATGGCGTATGGCGTCGATGGCCGCCTCGTTGATACGGGGATGGCCATTGAGCCCGGAGTAGTTGTACGACCCCAGGTGCAACACGTCACGGCGCTCGGGGACCCTGGCATGCTCGCTGAAGCTGACCGAGGCATGCTTGGTCGGCATCGAATGGAACACCCGCCCGATGACGTCCATGTAGCCCTGCCCCACCAGACTTTCGAGGCGTTCGAGCAGGCTCTCCAGGGCCTGGTTGTCGCGGGCCAGCCGCTGGGGCTGCGCCCCGTCGTCGGCCGAGCCCCGCAAGGCGCTTGTCGGGTTCATCAATCACTCCTTGATCAACAATGGATTGCGCCGCACGGCCAGCAGAGGCAGGCAGCAGCTCAGGATTGCCAACAGCAGCAACCAGGCTCCGCCGGTCGCCTGCCACCACAGGAACAGGCTGGCCAGCGCCAGCCCCAAATACAACGGCCAGCGCAGGTGCGCCAGGCCGGACTCGCGGTGGCCGGCGCTATTGGCCGCCAACAGGAATGCGAGCGCCGCCAGGGCCGCCTGCCCCGGCGGCAGGACGGCGTACTGGGTCACCAGGAAAAAACCGAGGAACAAGGCCGGCAGGTAGTCCGGCCAGGCGAACGCGCCCTGCCCCAGGCTGGCGTGTTGCTCGATGACCCGGGTATGCGCCGGACTGCCGAACAGCACCCGCAACTTGCCACACAACCCGCTGGCCTCCCGCGCCGAACGCAGGCAATGCCGATAGAGGAAGAAGTTCAGGTGGCCAGGCGAGCCCGGCTGGCTGATCGGCGTGGTCACCCCGTAACGCACCGGCTCCTGCGGCAGTTCACGCTGGTAGGTACCGAACAGGCGGTCCCAGATCACCAGGAAACAGCCGAAGTTCTTGTCCAGGTAGCGATCGTTGCTGGCGTGATGGACCCGATGCTGGGACGGCGTGACCAGGATTCGCTCCAGCACGCCCAGCTCAGGGATCAGTGGCGAATGGATGAAGAACTGGTAGATCAGCTGCGCGGCCACCACCAGCAGGTAGTGTTGCAGGGGGATGCCCAGCACCGCCATGGGCAGAAAGAACAGCCAGACGGTGAAATTGCCCAGCCAGCCTATGCGCACTGCGGTCGTGAGATTGAAGGCCGTACCGCAGTGGTGGATCAGGTGATTGCACCAGAGCAGCGCGCATTTGTGATGGGCCCAGTGATTGACCCAGTACAGGAAGTCATAGACGAGGAAGGCAAAGGCGATGTTCGCCCAGGGGCTGCCCAGGTCCAGCCCCAGCGACCAATGGCTGTGCAGGTAAGCATAAAGCCCGAGGCTGGTCGCGGCGAACAGCACGCCGACCGCAAGGTTGCCGATGCCGAGGACGAAATTGACCAGTCCCTCGGCCGGGTGCCAGTCCGCTGTCCGGCGCCAAGCCAGCCATGCCCCCTCGACCACGATCGAGCCGAGTACCAGCACCAGCAAGTAATCCAGAAACGCCGCGCTCTCCATGCCAGCTCCCTTGCCCAGGGCGTGCCAGGATTGGCGCGCCAGCAGACTCCTGATCCGTGGAGCCCGGCCCGGCCAACCCGTTGCAGGGCCGCCAGGCGAGTACTTTTACTAGAACGAATCACCCTAGAAGGGATAAAGGAAAAATCCATGACAGCCGTCGCAAGCGCGACGTATTTCGTCACAACACATTTCAGGTAAGCGTTAATTTTTATCAACACACATAACGAGGAAAACACTCAAAAAACGACGAAAAAACCAAAATAGCGACTAGTCGTTCAATAAAAATTCACACAAACCCGACATGCTGTCGTGTTTCACTTGACACCCCCACCCCCTTCGTCGTTTATTTTTCCCGCTTTGCGTCGCGCCCGATAAACCACAACTACAGGCAAGCGCCCCGATCATGCCGATCCCGTCCTCGAATCATCTTCGCCACCCCCTCGTGCACGTCCGCCATCCACGCCCCGGCCCCTCGATCGGCTGATCCGCGTACCTTCTGCCACGCCTTCGGGCGTTACCTGCCGCTCCAACTACAAATGGTGAATAACATGGAGCCCATCCGCACGTCCTTGCCGCACACCTCCGTCCGCCCGCCAGAGGAGGCACCCCATGCAGCCTGACGCCCAGTTCCGCAAGTCCCTGCGTCTCTGGCATGTGGTGATCATCGGCCTGGCCTACCTCACCCCGATGACCGTGTTCGACACCTTCGGCATCGTCTCCGGGATCACTGCCGGGCATGTGCCCAGCGCCTACATCCTGGCCCTGGCCGGCATCCTGTTCACCGCCGTGAGCTATGGCACCCTGGTGCGACGCTTCCCGCAGTCGGGCTCGGCGTACACCTACACCCAGCGCGCCATCAACCCGCACGTGGGCTTCCTGGTCGGCTGGTCGTCGCTGCTGGACTACCTGCTGCTGCCCATGGTCAATGCGCTGCTGGCCAAGCTCTACCTGTCGGCAATGTTCCCCGAAGTGCCGGCCTGGGTGTGGGTGTTCGGCTTCGTCACCCTGATCAGCCTGATCAACATGCGCAGCATCAACCTGGTGGCGCACTTCAACCTGCTGTTCGTCGCCGTACAGGTGGCAATCATCTCGGTGTTCATCTACCTCTGCTGGCGTGGCCTGGGCCATGGCGAAGGCCTGGGCACGGCCTGGAGCATGGTACCGTTCGCCGACGATCAGACCCAGTTCGCCGCCCTGGCCGCCGGCGCGACTATCCTGTGCTTCTCGTTTCTGGGCTTCGATGCAGTGACCTGCCTGTCGGAGGAAACCCGCGACCCGGGCAAGACCATCCCGCGGGCGATCTTCCTCACGGCGCTGATCGGCGGCGTGGTGTTCATCAGCGTGTCCTACTTCATCCAGGCCTACTTCCCGACCATGCAGCGCTTCCACGACCAGGAAGCGGCCCTGCCGGAAATCGCCCTGTACGTCGGTGGCAAGCTGTTCCAGTCGGTGTTCATCGCCTGCACCGTGATCAACACCATCGCCTCGGGCCTGGCCTCGCAGACCAGCGTGTCGCGCCTGCTGTACGTGATGGGCCGCGACAACGTGATCCCGGCCGGGGTGTTCGCCCGCCTGCACCCGCGCTACAAGACCCCGGTGCTGAACATCGCGGTGGTCGGCCTGATTTCGCTGTCGGCGATCTTCTTCGACCTGGTCACCGCCACCTCGGTGATCAACTTCGGCGCACTGGTGGCGTTCAGCTTCGTCAACCTCTCGGTGATCAACCACTGCTATATCCGTGAGAGACAGAACAAGGGCCTGACGAACAACCTCAAGTATCTGGTGGCGCCGACGATAGGCTTCTGCATCATCGTCTCGCTGTGGCTGGACCTGAACGAACACTCCTTGCTGTTCGGCGGTGTCTGGGCCCTGCTTGGCGTGCTCTACCTGGCCTGGCTGACCAAGGCCTTCAGGGTTGCGCCACCGAACTGCATCGCCGAATGACCCCATCGACGCCCGCCTGACCGCGGGCGTTGTGTTTGCCCGAGAAGGAAAAGCCCATGTCGCAGCGCCGTCTCTCCATCCAGTGGAAGATCACCCTGCTCGCCGGCCTGTGCCTGCTGGCCATCGTCGCCTTGCTGGTGGCCACCTCGCTCACCCAGGCCCGGCGCAGCGCCGAGCAGGTGTTCCAGGCCAACACCGAGCTGCTCGACCACAGCGCCCGCCTGCGCCTGCAGGCCCACGGCGAAACCCAGGCCCTGCGCATCCAGCGCTACTTCATGGACGCCTACCAGTACGGCAACGGTTTCGCCCGCCTGGTGCAGGCGCTCAAGGCCCGTGGCGGCGCCGACCTGCGCGGTGAGCTCAGCCGCGAAGCCCGCGCCGCACTGGCCGGCAATGCCGACCTGATCGGCCTGTACCTGGTGTTCCAGCCCAACGCCCTGGACCAGCAGGACGCGCGCTTCGTCGGCCAGGCCGACAATGGCAGCAACGACAGCGGGCGTTTCTCGCTGTACTGGTCGCAGCCCGGCACTGGCAGCCTCGAAGTGGAGGCCATGCCCGAGTCGATGCTTGCCGACACCAGCATTGGCGCCAACGGTTCACCCTACAACCGCTGGCTGACCTGCCCGCTGGAAACCGCCAAGGCCTGCGTGCTCGACCCGTACTTCGACGAGGTCAACGGCCACCAGGTACTGATGACCAGCATCGCCCTGCCGCTGCTGGAAAACGGCAAGGTGGTGGGTGTGGTCGGCCTGGACATCGGCCTGGACAACCTGCAGCAACTGAGCCTGGCCGGCCGCCAGGAACTGTTCGACGGCCAGGGCCAGGTCAGCATCGTCAGCCCTGCGGGCCTGCTCGCCGGCCACAGCCAGGATGCCGGCCAGCTGAGCAAGACCGTGCAACAGGCCTTCGGCGCCAGCGCGGCAGCCCTGGCCGCACCACTGCGGGCCGGCCAGGCCGTCGAGCGCCTGGACCAAGGCACCATGCGTATTTCCCGACCCTTTGCGCCAATTCCTGGCGCGGCACCGTGGCAGGTGCTGCTCGAACTGCCCGAGCAGGTACTGCAAGCGCCCGCCGTCACCCTCAACCAACGCCTGGACAGCCAGAACCAGCAGGCCAACCTCGTCAGCCTGCTGATCGGCCTGGGCGCCGCCGTGCTGGGGCTGCTGCTGGTGTGGCTGACTGCCCGCGGCGTGACCCGGCCGATCCTGGCCGTGGCCGCCCGCCTGAAGGACATCGCCAGCGGCGAAGGCGACCTGACCCGACGCCTGGACTACGCCCGCGACGACGAACTGGGCCAGCTCACCGGTTGGTTCAACCGCTTCCTCGACAAGCTGCAACCGGTGATCGCCCAGCTCAAGGGTTCGCTGCAGGAAGCCCGCGGCACTGCCGACCAGTCGGCACTGATCGCCCGTCAGACCAGCGAGGGCATGCAGCAACAGCACCGCGAAATCGAACAGGTGGCCACGGCGGCAAACGAAATGAGCGCCACGGCCCATGACGTTGCCCACAATGCCGCCCAAGCCGCCCAGGCCGCACGCGGTGCCGACCAGGCAACCCGCGATGGCCTGGCGCGGGTGGGCGCCACCCGGGAAGCGATCGCCCAGCTTGCCGGCGGCATGGATGCGGCCATGGATGAAGCCCGCGCCCTGGAAAGCCGTGGCGAACAGATCGGCTCGGTACTTGAAGTGATCCGCGCCATCGCCGAGCAGACCAACCTGCTGGCCCTCAACGCCGCCATCGAAGCGGCCCGCGCCGGCGAAGCCGGGCGAGGCTTTGCGGTGGTCGCCGACGAAGTACGCAACCTGGCGCAGCGCACCCAGGTGTCGGTCGAGGAGATCCGCCAGGTCATCGAAGGCTTGCAGCAAGGCACCCAGGACGTGGTCGAGGCAATGCAGGCCGGTCAGCGCCAGGCCCAGGACAGTGCCGCGCAAATGGAACAGACCTTGCCGGCGCTGCAGCGTATCGGCGAGGCGGTGACGGTGATCACCGACATGAATCTGCAGATCGCCTCGGCCGCCGAGGAACAGAGTGCAGTGGCCGAAGAGGTGAACCGCAACGTGGCGGGCATCCGCGACGTTACCGAATCGCTGTCGGGCCAGGCCGACGAGTCGGCGCATATCAGCCAGGCACTGAACCGGCTGGCCAACCAGCAGCAGGCACTGATGGCGCAGTTCCGGGTTTGAGTCCACCCCCGGATGAAACAGCAACAGCGGACTGCCAGCAGCAGCACGGTCCGCCGTGACAAAGGCTGACAACTCTCGACAAGGCTGCTCCTCCAGCAACCCTTCCGCTTGAAGGGATACGACCCTCCCAAACCGATATCTGGCCACCCCAGGTATCGGTTTTTTGTTGCATCAATGATGAATAAATTTCCGCCATATTGTTTCGTACATTTTAATGAAAATACAAAACGACCATTTAACACTTCACAATGACGTCGATGCATATCAGTAAATATGGGCAATCCAGATGAATGCGTGCAAATATCAACGTTGGCACATGATCAAAACGACGAAATCATGCATTCCAAAACGGAATGAAGTAACAACTAATTGTCGTTTGTTGCGAACACCTTTCAACGCCAATACTGATTTCAATCAATGCAATCGCGACCGCCGCAGCACTGGAGAAGCTGCTGGCCGACCGGCGCCCATCCGCGCCCGTCACCTGCAACAGGAAGTGGTCAGATCACAACAAGAACAACAACTCACCCGAATGCAGATCAAATAGGTTGCCCATGACCCATTCGAACAACAACGGAAGTTTGACTGCCGCAGCCCCGCCTTCCGGACACCTCAAACGCACCCTCACCAGCCGCCACCTGAACATGATCGCCATCGGCGGCTCCATCGGCACCGGCCTGTTCGTCTCCTCCGGCGCCACCATCGCCCAGTCCGGCCCCGGCGGTGCATTGCTGGCCTTCGCGGTGATCGGCCTGATGGTCTACTTCCTGATGACCAGCCTCGGCGAAATGGCTGCATGCATGCCGGTCAGCGGCTCGTTCTCCACCTATGCCTCGCGCTACGTCGAAGAAAGCTTCGGCTTCGCCCTGGGCTGGAACTACTGGTACTCCTGGGCCGTGACCATCGCCGTGGACCTGGTGGCCGTGCAGATGATCATGCTCTACTGGTTCCCGGACACCCCCGGGGTGATCTGGAGCGCGGCCTTCCTGGTGCTGCTGTTCGCACTCAATGTCGCCTCGGTGCGCTTCTTCGGCGAGGCGGAGTTCTGGTTCGCCCTGATCAAGGTCATCACCATCATCATCTTCATCGCCGTGGGCGTGCTGATGCTGCTGGGCATCCTCGAAGGCGGCCAGGACGGCGGCGCCCACCTCTGGCAGATCGGCGACGCGCCCATTGCCGGCGGCCTGCCGGCGCTGATCGGCGTGGCGATGATCGTCGGTTTCTCGTTCCAGGGCACCGAGTTCGTGGGCATCGCCGCTGGCGAAACGGCAAACCCGGGACGCAACATTCCCAAAGCCGTACGCCAGATCTTCTGGCGCATCCTGCTGTTCTACGTACTCACCATTGTCGTGATCGGCCTGCTGATTCCCTACACCGACCCGCGCCTGCTCAAGGATGGCCTGTCGGACGTCACCATCAGCCCGTTCACCCTGATCTTCACCAAGGCCGACATGCTCGCCGCGGCCGCCGTGATGAACGCGGTGATCCTGACCTCGGTGCTGTCCGCCGGCAACTCGGGCATGTATGCCTCGTCGCGCATGCTCTACAGCCTGGCGCTGGAGCGCAAGGCGCCGGCCATCTTCGCCCGGGTAACCCGCAGTGGCACGCCGGTCTGGGCGCTGCTGGCCACCGCTGCGGTCGCGGGCCTGTGCCTGCTGAGCTTCCTGTTCAGCCCCGGCAAGCTCTACCTGTGGCTGCTGAACACCTCCGGCATGCTCGGTTTCATTGCCTGGCTAGGCATCGCCATCAGCCATTACCGCTTCCGCCGCGGCTACCTGCTCAATGGCAATGACCTGGCGAAACTGCCGTATGTGTCGAAATACTTCCCGTTCGGCCCGCTGTTCGCCTTCGGCCTGTGCATGGTGGTGATGCTCGGGCAGAACTACCAGGCGTTCATCGGTGGGCAGATCGACTGGATCGGCGCCTTCGCCACCTACGTCGGCCTGGTGCTGTTCGTGGTGGTCTGGTTCGGCCACAAGCTGGTCACAGGCTCCAAGGTGGTGCGCTACAGGGAAATGGACTTTTCCAGTATCGAGATTCGCAAAGCCGAACGCAGCAAGACAGAGCCTGCCGGTGATGCGCTCGCGGTCAGCCAGCAGCCCGCCTGACACTCCATTGGCGGACCCGCCCCGGTCCGCCCACCACTGCTCCGGGACCCTGATGAACAGCACCTTCGACTCCTACTACGAAGCCACCGCCAGCAGAACCCTCTACCCTGCCCAGAGTGGGCGCACCGATACCCGCGTCTGCATCCTCGGTGGCGGCCTGGCCGGCCTGTCGACCGCGATAGGGCTTGCCGAGCGCGGAGTGCCCGATGTGACGCTCCTCGAATCGCAACATGTCGGCCATGGCGCCTCGGGCCGCAACGGCGGCTTCGTCTTCGGCGGCTACAGCCTCGGCAACGCCGAACTGCTGTCGACCCTGGGCGCCAACGAGGCCCGCAAGCTTTATCGGCTGACACTCGACGCCGTCGAGCTGATCCGTGAGCGCACCCGCCGCTACGCCATCGATTGCGACCTGGTCGACCAGGGCGTGATCCTCGCCAACTGGTTCAACGACCCGTCGCGCCTGGAAAAACCGCGCCAGCTGATGAAGCAGGCCTATGGCGTCGACTGGGAATACATCGCCCCCGGCGAACTGAAGGAACAGCTCAGGACCGAGCGCTATTACGGCGGGTTGCTGGAGCGCAACGCATTCCACTTCCACCCGCTCAAGTATGTCTGCGGCCTCGCCCAGGCAGCCGCGCAGGCCGGGGTGACGATCTACGAACAATCGCCGGTGACCAGTATCGAGAAGAAGGCTGGCGGCTACATCGTGCGCACCGGCCAGGGCGAAGTCCATGCCGAGCAGGTGGTGTTCAGCGCAGGGGGCTATGCCCGCGGCGTCTACGCCCCGATCGAGCGCGCCGTGCTGCCGATTGCCACCTACGTGGTGACCACCGCGCCACTGGGCGCACGCCTGCAGGACGCCATCGACTGCCAGTCGGCCATCTACGACACACGCTTCGCCTTCGATTACTACCGCCCGCTGAAAGACACCCGGATCCTCTGGGGCGGACGCATCTCCATTCTCGATCGCGGGCCGCAAGCCATCGCCAAGCTGCTCAAGGCCGATCTGGCGAGCGTCTATCCGCAACTCGAGGACGTGGAGCTGGAATACTCCTGGGGCGGCCTGATGAGTTACGGACGCCACCAGATGGCGCAGATCGGCCAGGACGACAACGGCATCTGGCACGCGGTCGGCTTCGGCGGCCATGGCATGGCACCGACCACGGTCGCCGGCGAAGTCCTTGCGGACGCCATCACCCACCGCCTGCCGATCCCGAGTGGTTTCAGTCGGTTCGGCCTCGACCGCACCTTCGGCCTGGCCGGCCTGGTGGCTGCGCAGGCCACCTACACCGCCTACCAGGCACGGGACGCCTTTGATGCGCGGCGACTGAACCGCTGACAGTGGGTCAGGCCACTTTTCGACAGGCATGAAAAAGCCCGCCATGAAGGCGGGCTCTTTCGTACTGCATATGGTGGGTCGTGTAGGATTCGAACCTACGACCAATTGGTTAAAAGCCAACTGCTCTACCAACTGAGCTAACGACCCGTTGGATGGCGCGTATATTACTGATTTCTCAGAAGAATTCAACACCCCATCGCAAATTTTTTCAAAAATACCGAGTGGGGTCCTCTACACCGGCAGCCTTGAAGCCATCAGCGCGCAGGCGGCAGCTGTCGCATTTGCCGCAGGCACGCCCGGCATCATCGGCCTGGTAGCAGGAAACGGTCAGGCTGTAGTCCACGCCACGGGCGATCCCGGCCTGGACGATCTGCGCCTTGCTCAGGTTCTGCAGCGGCGCCTGGATACGGAAGCCCTGCCCTTCCACGCCGGCCTTGGTAGCCAGGTTGGCCATGCGCTCGAAGGCCTCGACGAACTCCGGGCGGCAGTCCGGGTAGCCGGAGTAGTCCACGGCGTTGACGCCGATGAAGATGTCACGGGCCTCGAGCACTTCCGCCCAGCCCAGCGCCAAGGACAGGAACACCGTGTTGCGAGCCGGCACATAGGTGACCGGAATCCCCTCGCTCGGCGCCTCGGGCACATCGATGCTGCTGTCGGTCAGGGCCGAGCCACCGATGCCATCGAGGTTCAGGCCGATCACCTTGTGCTCGACCACGCCCAGGTCACGGGCCACCCGCGCCGCGGCGTTGAGCTCGGCGCGATGGCGCTGGCCGTAGTCGAAGCTCATGGTGTAGCACTGGTAGCCGTCGGCCTTGGCCATGGCTACCACGGTGGCCGAATCCAGGCCACCGGACAGCAGGATTACCGCGCGTTTGTCAGTCATGTCTTTCTCCTCAACGTCCGGGTTCGTCGTTCCACAGCAGCTTGTGCAGCTGCAGCTGGAAGCGTACGGGCAGGTTGTCGGCGACGATCCAGTCGGCCAGGTCGGTGGCGCTCACCTGATGGTGGCTGGGCGAAAACAGCACTTCACCGGCGCGCTCGGCCAGGTTGTACTGGATCAGCTTGGAAACCGCCCAATCGTAGTCCTCACGGGAACAGATGACGAACTTGACCTGGTCGTTGCCGGTCAGCAGCTCGATATTCTCGTAGCGATTGCGGTGAGACTCCTCGGAGCCTGGGGTCTTGAGGTCGACCACGCGGCTGACCCGGGTGTCGACGCCACTGATGTCGAGGGCGCCACTGGTTTCCAGCGACACGTCGTAACCGGCATCGCACAGGCGTTGCAGCAGAGGCAGCGCGTTGGGCTGGGCCAGAGGCTCGCCACCAGTCACGCAGACGTAGCGCGGCTTGAAGCCGGCCACCTGCTCAACAATGGAGTCGAGGGTGCGGATAGTGCCGCCACTGAAGGCATAGGCACTGTCGCAGTACTGGCAGCGCAGGGGGCAACCGGTCAGGCGCACGAAAACCGTGGGCAGCCCGGCCGTTCGCGTTTCACCCTGCAACGAGTAAAACACTTCGGTGATGCGTAATGTGTCTTGCATGATCGCCACGGGCGTGACAGCTGAACAGGCTGTCCGCCTCCGTCAGGCACTGTAGCGGACTCGACAAAGCGTTATCCGCGGCAGCGTGTTTACGAAAAAAGGGCCGTGATTCTAACGAAAAAACCCGCGACAAGCGCGGGTTTCTTCTTCAACGGGTCGTTCAGAGCTTTTGCAGGTCGCGTTGCGCCAGTTGCGCGGCGGAGGTGCCGGGGTACTGGGTGATGACCTGCTGCAGGATGCCCTTGACCTTGTCGGTGTGGCCCATGCGGCGCTCGACGTCGGCCAGCTTGTACAGCGAATCCGGCACTTTGCTGTGTTTCGGGTACTTCTGGCCGACTTCGGCGAACGCCTGGCTGGCGCCTTGCAGGTCGCCCTTGGCCAGGTTGACCTCGCCGAGCCAGTACTGGGCATTGCCGGCGTACTGGCTGTTGGGGTACTTGCGCAGGAAGGCGTTGAAGGCCTGGCTGGCCTTGTCGAAGTCCTTCTGCTTGATCAGGTCGAAAGCGGCGTCGTAATACAGCTTCTCTTTCGCCGGATCGCCCGGCTCGCTGCTCGCGGCCGGTGGCTGCGCGGCATTGGCGCCGGCGGCCGCACCCGTGGCTGCGCTGTTCGCGCCACCGGTGGAAGAATTGTCTGGAGTCGCGGCAGGCGCGGCACCGCTGCTGATGCGGCGGTCGAGATCCTGGTAGCGCTCGAGGTTTTCCTGCTTCATGCGCGACACATCGTTCTGCAGCTCTTCGATGATGCCTTGCTGGCGGGAAATCTGGTCCTGCATCTGCTGCAGCTGCATGAACAGCTGGCCATTTGCAGAAGCAGGGGCCGAAGCCCCTGCTCCGGCATAGGCGCCGCTCGTGCCATAACCCGCGGGTGGATAGCCACCCGCGTTGTCATCTACTACGGGAACCGCAGCCCACGCCGAAAGGGGCAGGCTGAGTGCGAGGACGGTTACAGCACGACGGCACATACGCATAGGAACTTACTTACGCAGTTCTACGCGACGGTTTTGAGCCCAGGACTGCTCGTCGTTGCCGGTGGCAACTGGACGCTCTTCGCCGTAGGAAACCAGTTCCAGCTGAGCAGGGGAAACGCCCTGCAGAACCAGGTAGCGCTGAACGGCCTTGGCACGACGCTCACCCAGAGCCATGTTGTACTCGCGGGTGCCGCGCTCGTCGGTGTTGCCTTCCAGGACAACGCGGTTGCCGTTGGACTTCAGGTCCTTGGCGTGAACGTCCAGAGCGCGCATGGCTTCTGGCTTCAGGTCCGAGCTGTCGTATTCGAAGTAGAAGGTGGTGATTGCGCGCAGGGCGGCTTCTTCGCTCAGGGAACCGTCAACAGCGCCAGTGTTGGCACCGTAGCCAGCGTTCGGATCAACAGCGCCTTCACCAGCGTTGTCGCCGCCTTTCGAGGAGCAACCTACAGCTACAGCCATGGCCAGAGCCAGCGCAGCGAATTTACCAAACTTCAGCATTTCCATCGTGAAACTCCTAATGAAACCCCAGTGTGTTAAGCAAAACGTGTTACGCCGCAATCAGTTCAGGTAAGGGGACCAGGACGGTTCTCTGACTTCGCCTTGAGCGGTAGGAAGTGGGAGCCTCACGCGGCCGTTAAGCGACACGAGCATCAAGACTCCCCGGCCCTGCTGGCGGGTGGCGTAGATTAGCATGGTGCCGTTTGGCGCAACAGTGGGAGACTCATCAAGACTGGTCTCGGAGAGAATCTTTACACTTCCACGTTGCAGGTCCTGCGCGGCCACCTTGAAGTTGGTGAAACCCTGCTGGCGATGGATCATCACCAGGGTCTTTTCATCCGCCGACAGTTTCGGGTTGGCGTTGTAGTTGCCCACGAACGTCACGCGCTCGGCACCACCGCCACCGACCGACTGTTTGTAGATCTGCGGCTTGCCGCCACGGTCGGAGGTGAAGTACAGGGTGTTGCCATCCTTGCCCCAGAACGGCTCGGTATTGATACCTGGGCCGGCGGTGACACGGGTGATCTGGCGCGAAGCCACGTTCATCACATAGATGTCCGGGTTGCCGTCTTTCGACAGCACGAACGCCAGGCGCGAACCGTCAGGCGACCAGGCAGGCGCGCCGTTCAGGCCTTCGAAGTTGGTGATCTGCTCGCGGCGACCGGTATCGATGTGCTGGATGAAGATGCGCGGGCGCTTCTGCTCGAACGAGACATAGGCGATACGCTTGCCATCCGGCGCGAAACGCGGAGACAGGATCGGTTCACGCGACTGCAGCAGGGTCACCGCGCGGGCACCGTCATAGTCCGAACGCTGCAGGGTGTAACGGGTGTTGTTGGTCGAGAAGCGCTCGGCGGTCACGTACAGCATGCGGGTGGAGAACGCACCCTTGATGCCGGTGAGCTTCTCGAACGACTGGTCGGCGATGTAGTGCGACATGTCGCGCAGCTGGTCGACGCCGCCGGCCACGCTGCCGGTCAACACCTGCTGCTCGGTGGCGACGTTGAACAGGGCGTACTGCACCTGCAGGCGACCACCGGCCGGTACGATGCTGCCGACCATGACGTACTGGGCGCCCAGCGCTTTCCAGTCACGGAAGATCACTTCGCTGGCCTGGCTTGGCTGGCTGATCATGTTCTGCCGCGGGATCGGCGCGTAGTAGCCGGAGTTGCGCAGGTCGTTGCCGATGATATCGGCCATGTCTTCCGGCAGCACGCTGCCGCCCTGGACACCGAACGGCACTACCGCAATGGGAGTTGCCCGGTCGCTACCGCTGGTGACCAGGATGTTCTTTTCCTCTGCCATCGCCATGCCTGCCACGCAGCAGAGCAAGACCAGGAGTCCTCTCAGACGTTTAATCACAACGCTAGATCCTCAGGTGTAAATGTCATCTTGAATGAACGATACGGATTGAACTCGTTCGGCTTCAAGCCCTGCATTTCGGTCAACCGACCAATGTTCTTCACCGCGGCCACGGCCGAGCTGTCGAACGGACCGTCGCCACTGGACTTGGCCACACTCACGTTGGTGAGGGTGCCGTCCGGCAGCATGTTGATCTGCAGAACTACCGTCATGCCCTTGCGCGCGGATGGCGGACGCGCCCAACCTTCGGCCGCGCGCATGCGGATCAGGTCGTCGAAGTCGCCGGCCACCTGGTCACCCTGCTCGTCGGCCAGCGCCTGCTGCCGTTCGGTGGTGTCGGACAACAGCTCGGCGAGTGCCTGGGCCTTCTTGTCTTCCGCCGCCTTGCGGGCCGCTTCCTGTGCCTTTTTCTTCTGGGCGTCTGCCGCGGCCTTTTTCTTGGCCTCTTCAGCTGCCTTCTTCTTCGCATCCTCGGCCGCCGCTTTCTTCTTGGCGTCCTCGGCTGCTTTTTTCTTCGCGTCTTCGGCGGCTTTCTTCTTCGCCTCCTCCGCGGCCTGTTTCTTGGCTTCTTCCTCGGCCTTCTTCTTGGCCTCGTCCTCAGCCTTCTTCTTGGCGATGTCGGCCTGCTGCTTCTCGGCGGCCTTTTTCGCTTCCTCGGCTTTCTTGGCCTCGGCGGCTTTCTTCTGCTCGGCGGCCTTGGCGGCGTCTTCGGCTTTCTTCGCCTCGGCGGCTTCGCGAGCCTCCTCGGCTTTTTGAGCGGCGTCGGCTTTCTTTTGTTCCGCGGCCTTCACGGCCTCCTGCTCGACCTTCTTCTGCTCCAGCTGTTCGACCTCGGTCTGGCGCGAAGCGGTCTTCTTGGCCTCCCCGGCAATCTTCTGATTGGTCTGGGTGGTCGCCTGGCTCTTGGACTTGAGCTGATAAAGCGTGGCCTGGACGATAGGCTTGGAGGGCGGCAGCTCGGGCGTCATGGCGAAGCTGACGAACAGCATGCCGAACACCAGCACGTGCAGCGCAATGGCCCAGACACTGGGCCAGAAGTAGCTTTCCGAGGCGGATGGCTCTCGCTGTTGCATCAGGGCGCCTCGGTAATCAGGCCAACGTTACCGACACCGGCCTTCTGCAACCCGCCCATGGCGCCCATCACCGCACCGTAGTCGACAGCCTTGTCGCCACGGATGAAGACCTGGGTCTGCTTGCCCTGGTCACGACCGGCGGCGATGATCTTGGTCACCGCGCTGGTCATTTCCGGCAAGGTCATGGCCTTGTCCATCTGCTTGTCGGTGTCGACTTCGCTGCCGAGGTTCCAATAGTAGGTCTTGTCGGCCTTGATCGAGATGGTCAGGACCTGGACGTTGTTGTCCTGCGGCAGGGCTTCGCTGGAAACCTTGGGCAGGTCCACCTTCACGCCCTGGTTGAGCATCGGGGCGGTCACCATGAAGATAACCAGTAGCACCAGCATCACGTCGATGTAGGGCACCACGTTCATCTCGGCGACCGGCTTGCGTTTGTGGCGAACTCGGGCCATGGGTTTCTACCTGATCACTCTTCGCTGGTGTGTACTTTGCGGTGCAGGATCGCCTGGAACTCGTCGGCGAACGTGTAGTAGCGCCCGATCAGCACTTCACTGCGCGCGGCAAAACGGTTGTAGGCGATAACAGCCGGGATCGCGGCGAACAGACCGATCGCAGTGGCGATCAGGGCTTCGGCAATACCCGGGGCCACGGTGGCCAGGGTGGCTTGCTGGGCGCTGGCCAGGCCACGGAAGGAGTTCATGATGCCCCATACGGTACCGAACAGACCGATGTACGGGCTGGTGGAACCGACGGTGGCCAGGAACGGCAGGCTCTGCTCGAGCTTTTCTTCCTCGCGGGAGATGGCCACGCGCATGGCACGCCCTACCCCTTCCATGACCGCGTCCGGGTCGACGCCCGGCTGCTGGCGCAGGCGCGAGAACTCCTTGAAGCCGGCACGGAAGACCTGCTCTACACCCGAGTCCGGGTCCGGGTTGCTGCCCGCCTGGCGGTACAGCTTGGACAGGTCGATGCCCGACCAGAAGCGCTCTTCGAAAGCGTCCAGTGCACGACGACCGGCGCGCAGCATGGTGCTGCGCTGGAAGATCATGATCCAAGAGGTCACCGAGGCTGCCACGAGGGTCAGCATTACCAGCTGAACCACGACACTGGCATTGGCGACCAGGCTCCACATGGAGGTATGGTCGACGACGTTTGCTTCCACGCTTATTCTCCTGCGTTCGATTGAGTACCCGTGCCGTCCGCCAGGAAGGCGTCGCGCAGTTCTGGGGGAATGGCCCGGGGTTTGAAAGTGTCGGCGCGCACGGCGGCCACCAGGAACTGCCCCTCGCAGAGCAGCACTTCATTCTTTGCTCGCCACACCTGCTGCACGAAGCGCAGGCTGGCACGATTCAATTCAAGTACTTGCGCGGTTACCCGCAACTCGTCGTCCAGGCGGGCCGGCGCGTGATAGCGCGCCTCGCTGGAATGGACCACGAACAACAGATTGTCCTGCGCCAGCTGGGCCTGGGAGAACCCCAGGTGACGCAGCCGCTCGGTGCGCGCGCGCTCCATGAATTTGAGGTAGTTGACGTAATACACCACGCCACCGGCGTCGGTGTCCTCGTAATAGACGCGACAGCGGTGTGCGAACGGTTCCAGCCCATTTTGCGCGCGCATACTCTAGTGCTTACTCCTGTGCTTGCCAATCCGCTGCGGCAACTGTTTTTGCATCGATAATGTCGTATTGCCAGCGAGCCCAGGGCATGCCAGCGGTAGGACCACGAAAATGCCGATTCGATCTGTCATTCGTCGTCTTGCGCAGCATATTCCCCGCCCTCGCAGAAACGCCCGGGAATGTTCAGGCCGAAATGCAGGTAGGCGTGCCGGGTGACCACACGGCCCCGCGGGGTACGCATGATATAGCCCTGCTGGATGAGATAGGGCTCGAGCACGTCCTCGATGGTGTGGCGCTCCTCGCCGATCGCCGCAGCAATATTGTCGAGCCCCACCGGGCCACCGTCGAACTTCTCGATCATGGTCAGCAGCAGACGCCGGTCGGAGTGATCGAAGCCACGCTCGTCGACATCCAGCAAGTTCAGCGCCATGTCCGCGACCGCCTTGGTGATCTCGCCCTTGCCGCGCACTTCGGCAAAGTCGCGCACCCGCCGCAACAGGCGATTGGCGATCCGCGGGGTGCCACGCGCCCGACGGGCGATCTCGAATGCGCCCTTGTCGTCCATGGGCAAGCCGAGGATGCCGGCCGAACGGCTGACGATGGTCGCCAGGTCCCTGTCGCTGTAGAACTCCAGGCGCTGGACGATACCGAAGCGATCACGCAGCGGATTGGTCAGCATGCCGGCGCGGGTGGTGGCGCCGACCAGGGTGAACGGCGGCAGGTCGAGCTTGATCGAGCGCGCGGCTGGGCCCTCGCCGATCATGATGTCCAGCTGGAAATCCTCCATCGCCGGATAGAGCACTTCCTCGACCACCGGCGACAAACGGTGGATCTCGTCGATGAACAGCACGTCATGCGGCTCGAGATTGGTCAGCATCGCCGCCAGGTCGCCGGGCCGTTCGAGAATCGGGCCGGACGTGCTCTTGACCGACACGCCCATCTCGTGGGCGATGATGTTGGCCAACGTGGTCTTGCCCAGGCCCGGCGGACCGAAGATCAGGGTGTGATCAAGCGACTCGCTGCGCCCGCGCGCGGCCTGGATGAACAGCGACATCTGCTCGCGCACCACCGGCTGGCCGATGTACTCGTCCAGGCTCAGCGGGCGGATCGCACGATCCTGGACCTCTTCGCGGTCGCGTCCGGAGGCGGCGATCAGGCGGTCAGTCTCGATCACTTGGTAATCATCCCTTTGAGGCTGCGACGGATCAGTTCCTCACTGCTGAGGTTGGCCTTGCCCTCGATGGCGGCAATCGCCTTGCTGGCTTCCTGCGGCTTGTAGCCCAGCGACACCAGGGCGCTGACCGCGTCGGCCTCGGCGTTGGAGGCACTGGCCACCGGCACCGGCCCGTCGGACACCAGGGCGAACATGGCCGGCGAGGTTTCCCAGGCCTTGAAGCGGTCCTTGAGCTCGACCAGCAGGCGCTCGGCAGTCTTCTTACCGACACCGGGCACACGCACCAGAGCGGAGGCATCCTGGGCCTGGACGCAACGCACCAGCTCATCGGCCTCGAGCCCCGACATCAGCGCCAGCGCCAGTTTCGGGCCAACGCCATTGAGGCGGATCAACTCACGGAACAGCTCGCGCTCGCGTTTTTCGAAGAAGCCGTACAGCAGATGGGCGTCTTCACGCACCACCAGATGAGTGTGCAGGGTGACGGTCTCGCCCAGCTTGGGCAGACGGTACAGCGTGGTCATCGGCACTTCGAGCTCATAGCCCAGGCCGTTGACGTCGATAATCAGGTGCGGCGGCTGTTTTTCCGCCAGGGTGCCACGCAAACGTCCAATCACGTTCCGATCCTTCCTCTCGGGCGCCGGTCGAAAACCGGTCCACCCTATCAGCAAATGCGCCGGGAGAGTGCTTCACCCGGACAAAATGTGTATCACCGCATGAAGCGGTTACAGACGCAAGCGTCCGCCACGGCGCCGGGCTGTCGCCAACCCGTGGGGGATGAGGCTGGAGCGGGTATGGGCATGGCACAAGGCGATGGCCAGGGCGTCGGAGGCGTCGATCTGCGGCTTCTGGGTCAGCTTGAGCAGGTGCATGACCATCATCATCACCTGTTCCTTGTTGGCGCCGCCGGTGCCGGCCACGGCCTGCTTGACCTGGCTGGCGGTGTATTCGGCGATCTCAAGGCCGGCCTCGGCCGCGGCGACGATTGCCGCCCCCCGGGCCTGGCCAAGCTTGAGCGCCGAATCGGCGTTGCGCGCCATGAACACCCGCTCGATGCCCATGGTCACCGGCTCATGCTGGCGAATGATCTCGCTGACACCGCGAAAGACGATCTGCAGACGCTCGTGCAGCTCACCGCCGCCAGTGCGTATACAGCCCGACGCCACGTACTCGCAGCCACGGGCTGTCTGGCGGACCACGCCAAAACCGGTGATGCGCGAGCCGGGGTCGATACCAAGAATGAGAGTCATAGCGCCTACAAAGGTGTGCGAATTTGCCGGCCTTATCGCGGGACAAGCCCGCTCCCACAAAGACTACACCGCAATCTGGCGCAGGCCTTGTGGGAGCGGGCTTGCCCCGCGCTACAGCCGATAGCCGAAACGATCAGCCCAGCGTTTCCATGATCTCATCGGAGATCTGTGCGTTGGAGTAGACGTTCTGCACGTCATCCAGGTCCTCGAGCATGTCGATCAGCTTGAGCACCTTCTCCGCACCGTCCTGATCCAGCTCGGCGCTGGTGGTCGGCTGCATCACGATCTCGGCGTCGGACGCCTTGAAGCCGGCCTCTTCCAGGGCGTTGCGCACGGCATAGAAGCTGTTGAACGAGGTGAAAACGTCAAAGGAGCCGTCGTCGTTGACCACCACATCGTCGGCATCGGCCTCCATCGCGGCTTCCATCAGCGCATCCTCGTCCACGTTCAGCTCGGCAGCGAAGCTGATCTGCCCCTTACGCTCGAACAGGTAGGCCACCGAACCGTCGGTACCGAGGTTGCCGCCGCACTTGGTGAAGGCATGCCGCACGGCCGCGGCAGTACGGTTACGGTTGTCGGTCATGGCTTCGACCATGATCGCCACGCCGCCCGGGCCGTAGCCCTCGTAGCTGAGCTCTTCGACGTTGTCGCTTTCGTTGGTGCCGGCACCGCGGGCCACGGCGCGATCGATGATGTCGCGGCTCATGTTGGCACCCAGGGCCTTGTCCAGCGCCAGGCGCAGGCGCGGGTTGGACGCCGGATCACCACCACCTTGCTTGGCAGCGACGGTCAGTTCGCGAATCCACTTGGTGAAGATCTTGCCTCTCTTGGCATCCTGGCGTTCTTTGCGGTGCTTGATGTTCGCCCACTTGGAATGACCGGCCATAACGACTCCAAATCCTTGAAACAGAAACAGGTTCCGCCCCGAAGGGCGGAACGCATGAATACGTGGGCGCAGCCAGTGCGCCCGGGGCCGAGGTTACTCGACCTTGGTCTGCTCGCGCAGACGGATGTGCAGCTCGCGCAGGGCCTTGGCGTCGACCATGCCCGGGGCCTGGGTCATGACGCACGCGGCGCTCTGGGTTTTCGGGAAGGCGATCACTTCACGGATCGACTGCGCGCCGGTCATCAGCATGACCAGGCGGTCCAGGCCGAAGGCCAGGCCACCGTGAGGCGGTGCGCCGAACTTCAGGGCGTCGAGCAGGAAGCCGAACTTCTCTTCCTGCTCCGCCGCCTCGATACCCAGCAGGCGGAACACCGCCTGTTGCATTTCCTTGCGGTGGATACGGATCGAACCGCCACCCAGCTCGGTGCCGTTGAGCACCATGTCGTAGGCACGCGACAGCGCGGTGGCCGGATTGGCCTCCAGCTCCTCGGGGGTGCACTTCGGCGCGGTGAACGGGTGGTGCAGCGCGGTGAAGCTGCCGTCTTCGTTCTCTTCGAACATCGGGAAGTCGACGACCCACATCGGTGCCCACTGGCAGGTCAGCAGCTCGAAGTCATGACCCAGACGGATACGCAGCGCGCCCAGGGCTTCGCTGACGATCTTGGCCTTGTCGGCGCCGAAGAACACGATGTCGCCATCGACTGCGCCAACGCGGTCGAGGATGGTGTTGAGGTTGGCCTCGGGGATGTTCTTGACGATCGGCGACTGCAGACCCTCGACACCCTTGGCGCGCTCGTTGACCTTGATGTAGGCCAGGCCCTTGGCACCGTAGATGCCGACGAACTTGGTGTACTCGTCGATCTTGCTGCGCGGCATGCTGGCGCCGCCCGGCAGGCGCAGCGCGGTGACGCGGCACTTCGGATCGTTGGCGGGGCCGGCGAAGACCTTGAAGTCGACATCCTTGAGCTGGTCGGCAACGTCGATCAGTTCCAGCGGGATACGCAGGTCCGGCTTGTCGGAGCCGTAGCGGCGCATGGCCTCTTCGTAGGTCATGTGCGGGAAGTCACCGAACTCCAGGTCCAGGACTTCCTTGAACAGCTTGCGGATCATGCTCTCGGTGAGGCCCATGATCTCGGACTCGTCGAGGAAGCTGGTCTCGATGTCGATCTGGGTGAATTCCGGCTGGCGGTCGGCACGCAGGTCTTCGTCACGGAAGCACTTGGCGATCTGGTAGTAGCGGTCGAAGCCGGCGACCATCAGCAGCTGCTTGAACAGCTGTGGCGACTGCGGCAGTGCAAAGAAGCTGCCGGCGTGGGTACGGCTTGGCACCAGGTAGTCACGGGCGCCTTCCGGCGTGGCGCGGGTGAGGATCGGCGTCTCGACGTCGAGGAAGCCGTTCTCGTCGAGGAAGCGACGGATGCTGCTGGTGATGCGCGAACGCAGGCGCAGCTTGTCGGCCATTTCCGGGCGACGCAGGTCGATGAAGCGGTAGCGCAGGCGGGTTTCTTCGCCCACGTCGGAGTATTCGTTCAGCGGGAACGGCGGCGTTTCGGCCTCGTTGAGCACGGTCAGCTGGTAACCGAGGATCTCGATGGCGCCGGAGGCCATGTTGGCGTTCACCGCGCCATCCGGGCGCTTGCGTACCTTGCCGGTGATCTGCACGACGTATTCGCTGCGCACGCGGTCGGCGGCAGCGAAGGTTTCGGCGCGATCCGGATCGAACACGACCTGGGCCATGCCTTCGCGGTCACGGATATCGAGGAAAATCACCCCGCCGTGGTCGCGGCGACGATGGACCCAGCCGCAGAGGGTGACTTCCTGGCCGTCCAGGGACTCGTTCAGTTGGCCGCAATAATGGCTGCGCATCATGGTCGTGGTTTCGCTTCTCGTGATTCGTATGTTCGGTGGAGGTCTTGGCCGCCCAAGGGGCTAATACTGCAAGACCTGGTCGGTGCAATTCAACTCAGTCGGCCTTGTCGCCGCCTGCCAGATTCTTTTTCGCCCCGGTCTTGAAGTCGGTCTCGTACCAGCCGTTGCCGCTCAGGCGGAAGCCGGGGACCGACAGCTGCTTCTTCAATGCCGGCGCCTGGCATGCCGGGCAATCGGTCAGCGGCGCGGCACTGATCTTCTGCAACACCTCCATGCGGTGTTCGCAGGATGCACATTGATAGTCGTAAAGGGGCATGGCGTCTCTCGTCAACCACATCGCACGCTGCCCAAGGCAGCAAAGAGCGGGATTATATATGGTTAAGGAGTGCTGTGCAGCCCGGCGATCAGTGTACGTCCCGCGCCTCCTGCAACCAGGTGACGCAGATCACCCGGACCAGCCCGCTGAAATTCCTCACCCCGCCATGGCGCAGGTGCACCTCGCGGTCCACATAGGACAGCACCGCGCTCACCGAACAGCGGTTGGCCTGGGCGATGCGCTCCAGGATGCGCCAGTACACCACCTCCAGACGCAGGCAGGTGGCGAAGCCGTTGAGCCGCACCGAGCGTGACACAGGCCCCGCCTGCGCCATGTCGAAGTCCCGCCTGAACGGATCGACCCGGGGGCTGCCCACGCCCTGCCTGTGCCTCGCATTGCCGTCGATACCACGCATCGGATTGTCCACCGCACCGCTCCATCATCTCGAAACCACACCCCGCCCGCCTTGCGAACGGATCCATGTGTTTCATGAAGCGCCACCCGATCATGCCGATAGCAGCGGCAAAGCCTTCCCCGCAAACGCGCAGGCCCGATACCTGTGAAGGCATCGGGCCTGGTTTGGCGGGGCCAAACGACGGTCAAGCGGTAATCAGTTCCCGTCGAGCAAGACGCGCAGCATCCATGCCGTTTTTTCGTGCACCTGCATGCGCTGGGTCAGCAGGTCGGCGGTCGGCTCGTCGCTGACCTTGTCCACCACCGGGAAGATGCTGCGAGCGGTACGCACCACGGCCTCCTGCCCCTGCACCAGCTGGCGGATCATCTCTTCGGCAGGCGGTACGCCCTCCTCTTCCTTGATCGAAGAGTGGCGGGCATAAAAGGCATAGGAACCCGGCGCCGGGAAGCCCAGGGCACGGATACGCTCAGCGATCGAATCGACCGCCAGGGCAAGCTCGTTGTATTGCTCCTCGAACATCAGGTGCAGGGTGCGGAACGACGGACCGGTGACGTTCCAATGGAAGTTGTGGGTTTTCAGATACAACACATAGGTATCCGACAACAGGCGGGACAACCCATCGACGATGGACTTGCGATCTTCTTCACTGATACCGATATCGATTGCCATGAAGCTCCCCTTTCCATAAGGCTTGATCATCAAGCGGGCAGCAAACACTCTAACAAGAGTTGGTTACCGGCGCATGCGGCACAAGGCTGCACTGACAGCCGTCGGCGCCAATCGGTTTGAGAAGCCCCCGCCTTTGCTGTTAAATAGGCAGTGTGCCACCCGTGCGGATTGTCAGTGCCGGGTGCATAGGCTGGCCCGTCACGTTTTCGCGCCTACAGTTCACGCGCACCGTGCGACCAGCTCATCCTGTGATCGGCCTTATCAACGTGAGCCAAACCCAATGTTCAAGATCGTCCATCTGGTGACGGGCGTGGCGGCTTTGCTGCTATCGCTCATACCCACCTTGAAAACTGACGCAACACCCTTCCTGCAGCACCCCGAGGCCGTCTACCTGGCGCTGCTCGGCCTGCTCAACCTGGTGATTGCCCCGGTGCTGCCACAGTACTACAAAGGCATGCGCCAACAGCTGCAACACGCCACCAGCATCCTGCTGGTCGTGGCCGTGGTGCTGCAGACCCTCACCCTGCTGGCCCGCCCGGAGCTTGGCAACCTGCCAGCACTGGCCTGCGCCTTCCTCGCCAGCGTGCTGCACCTGGTGGCCGGTTTCGTTCGCGGCACGCGAAAGGCCCGCGCCAGCCAGGGCAATCCACAGGAGGCCGGCCTGCGCGATACCGGCACCGTGAAGTGGTTCAACACCTCCAAGGGCTTCGGGTTCATCTCCCGCGACTCCGGTGACGATATCTTCGTGCACTTTCGCGCCATCCGCGGCGAGGGCCACCGGGTGCTGGTCGAAGGCCAGCGCGTGGAGTTCTCGGTGATGCACCGCGACAAAGGCCTGCAGGCCGAAGACGTGGTCGCCGTCGCGCGCCGCTGAACCCGTGCCGCCGCCGTACTCAATAGTGAGGCGGCGGCGCTTCTTCTTCCCCGCCGCCCTGCTGGCCGGCCATCTCCTCGTAGCGCTTGATCAGCTCCGCCATCTGCAATTGCAGGCGTTCGATCACTCGACTCTGCTCGACAATCACATCATTGAGCGCTTGCAAGCTGTCATCCTGAAACGCCTGGCGGGTCTCCAGCTCGATCATGCGCATTTCCAGTTCCTGCGACATCCTCAAGCCTCCTTGAAGCTCTCACCCAGCAGCGCACGCACTTGCTGGCGAATACCGTCGAGCTGCTCCTGGGTGTAGCCGATGGCCGCCACCTTGCCCCAGACCGGGGCGGGCCAGGCGGCATCACCACGGTGGCGCACGATCACATGCATGTGCAGCTGGCTGACCACATTGCCCAGGGCCGCGACGTTCATCTTGTCGGCGGCAAAGGCATCCTTCAACGCCTCGGCCAGGGCGCTCGTCTCGACCCACAACTGCTGCTGGTCCGCTTCCTCGAGCTCGAACACTTCAGTGATATCGGCGCGACGCGGCACCAGGATGAACCACGGGTAGTTGGCATCCTTGCTCAGCAGCAGGCGGCACAGCGGCAGGTCGCCCAATACCAGGGAATCCTCCTGCAGACGCGAATCGAGGGTGAACACGGCAAACCTCCTTACTAGCGATACAGCCCTTCCAACCGGCCGGGCACAGGGGCGCAAGGATACTCTGCTTCGGCATTTGCCACACCCGCCGACGTCGATTCGAGCCATTTGTAGCACGCGAATGACAACATCGACGCCCCGCTTCGGTAACACAGCGCTACTTTTCGCACCAAAATGATGCCGCTCGTCAGACCTCCACCACACATCCGTCACATAAAACAGCCAGGATAAACAATCGTCGGTAACACCTTGACTTGGAAGGCAGCTTCACACGCATACGCCAAAGATCACCGTGAACCGCCATCAAACCGGTCGCAGCCCGTGTTTTCGGAGGTTTTCCGGCTACAGGCAGGGCCTTTGTGAAAATTTCATCAAAGGTTCGTGATTTTGAGCATGCTTGTTGCATTCGTTACTCGCCAAGTCGGCATGCTCCCTGCATTGCAGGGTGAATGCGACAAATAACAACAGCGGCATCGGATAAACCAGGGAGTTTCACAAGCCGTACTTTGTATTTATACAAACATGACGGTTTCGAGACAGCGCTGGCGTTGTACGCCTCTATAAAACGGGCGTGATTTGCGACATGGAGACAACTGACAGCGACATGGCCATAAAGTTACCGAAAGGTTGTTTCTGCCCATATCGCCAAGAATAGTCCGCGTGATATACATTTTCGCCGACATAACAAGAAAGAGCCGGCCCTATAACTAAAACACTTGGGTGCGGCGGTACTCTTCCTAAAAACCAAAGGAGCAAATCACGATGCGCGTGATGAAGTGGAGCATGATCGCCCTGGCCGTAGCGGCAGGGACTTCGCAGATGGCTGTCGCCTCTTCGCAGGATGAGTCCAAGGGCTTCGTCGAAGACAGCAAGCTCAGCGTCAAGACCCGGATGCTGTATTTCAGCCGTGACTTCCGTAATGCCCCGGCTGGTGACAAGAGCCGCGTGGAAGAAACCGGCCTCGGTTTCCACGGCACTTTTGAATCCGGATTCACCCAAGGTACCGTGGGTGTCGGCGCCGATGCCATCGGCCTGCTCGGCGTCAAACTCGACAGCGGTAAAGGCCGCGCGGGCACCGGCCTGTTCCCAACTGGCTCCGACGGCCGCTCGGAAGACGACTACTCGAAGGGGTACGGCGCGGTCAAATTCCGCATTTCGGACACCGTCCTGAAATATGGCGGCCAGTACACCGCAATGCCAGTGTTCGCCACCGACGACAGCCGCCTGCTGCCAGAAGTTGCCGAAGGCTTCCTGCTGACCAGCAAGGAGATCAAAGGCCTGGAGCTGAATGCCGGCCACTTCACCCGCCTCGACGCCCAGGCAGCCAGCTACAAAGACAGTATCGGCGGCCTCAACAGGGCACGCCAGAAACGCCCTGGCCTGACCGAGGCAAACGTCTTCGGCGGCACCTATGCCATTACTGATAGCCTGAGCACCAGCCTGTACTACTCGCGCGTGGAAGATCACTTCCGCAAGTGGTACGGCAACGTCAACTGGGCACTGCCCATCAGCGACAAGCAAGGCCTGGTGTTCGACTTCAACATCTATGACACCAAGTCCATCGGTGAAAACCGCACGGGCGCCGCTGTCGCCAAAGCCGATGGCACCAATGAACTCGACAACATTGCAGCCAGCCTCTCGGCTGCCTACAACATTGGCGCCCACACCTTCACTTTGGCTTACCAGAAAGTCAGCGGTGACGGCGACTACGCCTATGGCGTCGACGGCGGCGGCACCGTGTTCCTGGCCAACTCCATCGCCCGCTCCGACTTCAACGCCGAAGACGAGAAGTCCTGGCAGGTCCGCTACGACCTGAACTTCGCCGAATACGGCGTCCCAGGCCTGACCTTCATGACTCGTTACGCCCGCGGTACCGGCGCCACGACCGAGACCACCGACAACGGCAAGGAATGGGAACGCGACATCGACGTCAAGTACGTCCTGCAAAGCGGCCCGGCCAAGGACCTGAGCCTGCGCGTGCGCCAGGCCACCTACCGCTCCTCCGATGGCGTCTACTACGGCTCCAACTCGATCGACGAACTGCGCCTGATCGTCGAGTACCCGCTGAGCATCCTGTAAACCCAGGTTTGCGACGCCCCAAGATGAAGAAGCCCGGCGATCGCCGGGCTTTTTCTTGGCTGACAGAACCGCGCCAGTGCTGCATTCTGTACGCTTTCGTTTCGCCCCCGTACAATGCGGGGTCATTTCACATTCAGGCAATCGACACGGCTCACCATGCGCACCAGTCAATATTTGCTCGCCACCCAGAAAGAAACCCCGGCCGATGCAGTGGTCATCAGCCACCAGCTCATGCTGCGCGCCGGCATGATCCGCAAGCTGGCCTCCGGCCTGTACACCTGGCTGCCGATGGGCCTGCGGGTAATGCGCAAGGTCGAAGCCGTGGTACGCGAGGAAATGACCGCCGCCGGCGCCCTCGAGGTGCTGATGCCGAGCATCCAGCCAGCTGAACTGTGGCAGGAATCCGGCCGCTGGGAGCAGTACGGCCCCGAGCTGCTGCGCCTGAAAGACCGCCACCAGCGTGAATTCTGCGTCGGCCCGACCCACGAAGAGGTCATCACCGACCTGGCGCGCAACGAGCTGTCCAGCTACAAGCAGCTGCCGCTGAACATGTTCCAGATCCAGACCAAGTTCCGCGACGAGATCCGTCCGCGCTTCGGCCTGATGCGCGGCCGTGAGTTCATCATGAAGGACGCCTACTCCTTCCATGCCGACCAGGCTTCCCTGCAGGAAACCTACGACCGCATGCACCTGGCGTACTCCAACATCTTCACCCGCCTGGGCCTGGACTTCCGTCCGGTGCAGGCCGACACCGGCTCGATCGGTGGTAGCTACTCCCACGAATTCCACGTGCTCGCCTCCTCCGGCGAAGACGACGTGATCTTCAGCGACAGCTCCGATTACGCCGCCAACATCGAGAAGGCCGAGGCCATCCCGCGCGAAACCGTGCGCCCGGCGCCGACCGAAGAGCTGCGCCTGGTCGATACCCCGGACGCCAAGACCATCGCGCAACTGGTGGAAAACTTCGGCCTGGCTATCGAGAAGACCGTCAAGACCCTGATCGTGCATGGCGCCGAGGAAGGCAAGCTGGTCGCGCTGATCGTCCGTGGCGACCACGAGCTCAACGAAATCAAGGCCACCAAGCTGGAGCAGGTCGCCGACCCGCTGGTGATGGCCACCGACGCCGAGCTGCGTGCCGCCATCGGTGCCGGCGCAGGCTCCCTCGGCCCGCTGAATCTGCCGCTGGAGTGCATCATCGACCGCTCGGTCGCCCTGATGAGCGACTTCGGCATCGGTGCCAACATCGACGACAAGCACTACTTCGGCGTGAACTGGGAACGCGACCTGCCGGTTCCACAGGTCGCCGACCTGCGCAACGTGGTCGAGGGCGACCCGAGCCCGGACGGCCAGGGTACCCTGGTGATCAAGCGCGGCATCGAAGTCGGCCACATCTTCCAGCTCGGCACCAAGTACAGCGAAGCGCTCAAGTGCCAGGTGCTGGGTGAGAACGGCAAGCCTGTGGTCCTGTCGATGGGTTGCTACGGCATCGGCGTGTCCCGTGTGGTCGCCGCCGCCATCGAGCAGAACCACGACGACAAGGGCATCATCTGGAATGACGCCCTGGCCCCGTTCCAGATCGCCCTGGTGCCGCTGCGCTACGAAACCGATGTGGTCCGTGAGGCTACCGACAAGCTGTACGCCGAACTGACCGCCGCAGGTTTCGAAGTCCTGCTGGACGACCGCGACAAGAAGACCAGCCCCGGCATCAAGTTCGCCGACATGGAGCTGATCGGCATCCCGCACCGCATCGTCGTCAGCGACCGCGGCCTGGCCGATGGCAACCTGGAGTACAAGCACCGCACCGAGTCGGAGGCCCAGGCACTGCCGCTCAATGAAGTGCTGACCTTCCTGCAGGCCCGCATCCGCCGCTGATAACCCGTTACGCGAGTGATCATGTCCAAGCGAAGTACCTACACCCTGGGGGGCGCCGCACTGTGCGGCGCCCTGCTCCTCGGCGGCTGCGCCAACCAGATGTCCCAGCGCAGCGACCACGAGGAGCGCGTCGAGCGCAAACTGCTCGAGCACAGTCTGCAGATCGATGTCGGCGAGCCGAAGGTGATGGAGCTTCCGCAGCGGCGCGTGCGCATTCATGAGCTCAAGCGTTTCGAAGTCACCGAGTTCGAAGTGACCCGCCGCTACGACCGCTACACCCCCTACCAACCCTGGCGGGAGATCTACGAGATCCCGCTGGGCGCGGTGGCCGTGGTGGCGGGCATCGGTGCCAACGTGGCCAATGTGTTCGCCTTGGGCAACCTGCCGGACAGCGTCACCCACGACTGGCTGAGCTATGGCGTGGCGGGCGTCAACCCGTTCATGAACGTACCGTCCAACGGCCGTGCCCAGCAGAACCTGGCGGGCATCGACGAGGTCGAGAAGGGCAAGCGCGAAGAGTCCATCAGCCTGCCGTGGAACGAGCGCCTGGTCGAGGTCAAGGCCGGCAAGATGACCCACGAGCTAACCACCGACAAACATGGCGTACTGCGCCTGAACCTGCTCGACAGCCCGTTCTCCGAGCAGAACCTCAACCATATCGGCACCCTGCACCTGCAGGTGGTGGATGAGGAAAACCAGGTACGAGGCGATGCCAGCTTGCTGGTCAGCGGCAATTTGCGTGGCAAGTTGCTCGAGGCCCACGAGCTGATTTTCGATGACCTCGAGGACGACGATGTCGGCCAGTGGGTACATCGGGTCAAGCGCCTGTCGGAACTGGGCCTGGAAGAAGAGGCCAGCGAACTCGAGCAGAGCCTGATCGAGCTGACGCGCAACGATCCTGAGCTGCAGCAGGAGTTTCTGCAGGCACTGACCAAGGCCACCGGGCGACTGGTTGCCGATCCGGGCGTGCAGTAAAACGAGAAGGGGCCGCTTGTGCGACCCCTTCTTCTTTATATGTCCCGAAACAACTCCAACTGTTCAAGCGCCCCACGCAGGTCCCGCAGCCTCACCCCTACCCCCAGCAACCGCACCGGTTTGCCACCTCGGGCAAACGCCTGGCTAAGCAACTGCCGGTAGCTCTCCAGGTCTCGCCCCGCCCCCGCCTGCTCCAGCGTGGTCTGGCTGAAGTCATGGAACTTGACCTTGACGAACGGCTTGTCGGGCCGATAGCTGCTATCCATGCGCGCAATCCGCTCATTCAGACTGGCGAGCAGGTCAGGCAGCTTCTCCAGGCAACTGCTCAGGTCGGGCAAGTCCTGGTCGTAGGTGTTCTCGACGCTGACCGACTGCCGCCGACTGTCGTTGTGCACCGCACGCTCGTCGATCCCTCGCGCCAGCCCCCACAAGCGCTCGCCGAAGCTGCCAAATTCGCGCACCAGCGCCAGCCTCGACCAGTCGCGCAATGACAGGCAAGTATCGATCCCCAATCGCGAAAGCTTATCCGCCGTCACCTTGCCCACGCCATGCAAGCGGGCAACCGGCAAAGCCGCGACGAATTCCTCCACTTGGTCCGGGGTAATGACGAACAACCCATTGGGCTTGCGCCAATCGCTGGCGATCTTGGCCAGGAACTTGTTCGGCGCCACGCCTGCTGACACCGTGATATGCAGTTGCTGGGCGACCCGACGACGAATGTCCTCGGCAATCCGCGTGGCGCTGCCGGCAAACCATTGGCTGTCACTGACATCCAGGTAAGCCTCGTCCAGCGACAGCGGTTCGATCAACTCGGTGTAGTCCCGGAAGATCGCGTGAATCTCGCGGGACGCCTCACGGTAAGCCTCGAAACGCGGCTTGACGATCTCCAGATCGGGGCACAGCTTCATGGCATGCCCCGATGCCATCGCCGAACGCACGCCATAGGCGCGCGCCTCGTAGTTACAGGTGGCGATCACGCCACGCTGACCTGGCTGCCCACCCACCGCCATGGGACGACCGACCAGGCGCGGGTCATCGCGCATCTCGATGGCGGCGTAGAAGCAGTCACAATCAATGTGGATGATCTTGCGCAAGGACATGGAAGACAGTCACTACTGTAAATTCATACAGATATTACCGTATGGCCAACGGACGAGACAGCCTGGACCGGACAATCGGCCTGCAAGCCCCGTCGCCACTGAGCTGCGGCGCGATCTGGCACGCTAAGGGTTTGAACGAAAAAGGTTTTTCTTGAGGAAATGCTTGACAGGCAAGGGAAAATACGTAGAATTCGATCTCACAGGCGCGGGATGGAGCAGCCTGGTAGCTCGTCGGGCTCATAACCCGAAGGTCGTCGGTTCAAATCCGGCTCCCGCAACCAGATTCAAGAAAAGGCCACTGTTCATACAGTGGCCTTTTTTATTGCCTCTATATTTACACCGAAAGAAAAAACCACGAAAAATCAAGCAGTAACGCTTGACAGCGGTTGGAAAATCCGTAGAATTCGATCCCACAGGCGCGGGATGGAGCAGCCTGGTAGCTCGTCGGGCTCATAACCCGAAGGTCGTCGGTTCAAATCCGGCTCCCGCAACCAGATTCAAGAAAAGGCCACTGTTCACGCAGTGGCCTTTTTTATTGGCCGCAGTTTTTCCAATCGCAACCAATGTCATATCAAGCCTTGACAAGCCATGGCAAATGCGTAGAATGCGCCCCTCTGACGCGGGATGGAGCAGCCTGGTAGCTCGTCGGGCTCATAACCCGAAGGTCGTCGGTTCAAATCCGGCTCCCGCAACCATATTCGTCAGAACAAACCCCGCCTGTCGCAAGACAGTGCGGGGTTTGTTGCATTCAGCCCATACCCTTTCGATTCCTCCTCGCCAAGCCCTGGTTCCAGCCCTTGCAGACGGCTGAATGAACTATCTTTAACTATCCTGAAACAGATTAAGCCGCCGGCGCGGAGTAATATTCGGATACGTTTTTCCAAAGGGACTTTCACTTGGCCGTACCTTGCCTTCACCTCGCGCGTTGCGCACGAGGCACTCCATGACCGCCCCCACTCCCGAGCCCCAGGCACCGTTGACCACGGCCTTGCCGGCGGCGGCGCAGCGCCTGCCCTGGCTGGAACGTCTGAGCAAGTACCGGCAGCCGCTGGGTTTGGCGTTGACATTGCTGCTGTTCGCCATGGGCCTGATTGCCTGCCGCCATCTGTTGAGCGAACTGGATATCTACGCCCTGCATGATGCGATGCTCAGCGTACCGACCCAGTCGCTGCTCGGCGCGCTGCTGGCCACGTTGGTCGGCTTCGTGATCCTGCTCGGTTACGAATGGTCGGCCAGCCGCTATGCCGCCGTGCAACTGCCACCTCGCACCCTGGTGCTCGGGGGCTTCAGCGCCTTCGCCATTGGTAACGCGATAGGCCTGTCGATGCTGTCGGGTGGCTCGGTACGCTATCGCCTCTATGCCCGCCAAGGTTTGGGGGCCGCAGAGGTCGCGCGCATGACGGTGTTCGCCAGCCTTTCGCTGGGCTGCGCGCTGCCGCCGCTGGCGGCACTGGCCACCCTGAGCGACCTGCCGGCAGCGGCAACGGCGCTGCGCTTGCCTGCACCGCTGTTGGGCGGTATCGCCATCGCCGTGCTGGTCGCGGCGGTAGCCCTGGTCATGGGCCTGTACCGCCGTCGCCTGCCTGAACAGCCGCTGGCCGACAACCTGCTGGTGCAGTTCGGGCGCCGCACCCTGCGCCTGCCAGGCGCACGCCTGACTGCGTTGCAACTGCTGATCACCGCCCTGGATGTCGCCGCCGCGGCCACCGTACTTTATTTGCTGCTGCCCGAAGCCCCGCCCTTTGGCGCGTTCGTGCTGGTCTACCTGCTCGCCCTCGCCGCCGGGGTGCTCAGCCATGTGCCGGGTGGCGTCGGGGTGTTCGAGGCGATCCTGCTGGCCGCGTTCGCCAACCAGCTGGGCGCGGCACCACTGGCGGCCGCCCTGCTGCTGTACCGGCTGATCTACGTGGTGCTGCCGTTGCTGGTGGCCTGCGTACTGCTGCTGGCCAACGAAGCCCGCCGGCTGATGGTCGCCCAGCAGGCGATCCGCGCAGCCTCGGGCCTGGCAGCGCCGGTGCTGGCGATCCTGGTGTTCCTTTCCGGCGTGGTGCTGCTGTTCTCCGGCGCCACCCCGGAGATCGACAGCCGTCTGGAGCACATGGGCTTCCTGATCCCACACCGCCTGATCGATGCCTCGCACTTCGGCGCCAGCCTGATCGGCGTGCTCTGCCTGCTGCTCGCCCAGGGCCTGCGCCGGCGCCTGTCGGCCGCCTGGCTGCTGACCACCGTGCTGCTGCTGGTGGGCGCGGTGCTGTCGCTGCTCAAGGGCTTCGACTGGGAAGAAGCCAGCCTGATGTGCTTCACCGCTGCCCTGCTCGCCCTGTTCCGCCGCTCGTTCTACCGTCCCAGCCGTCTACTGGAGCTGCCGTTCTCGCCGGTGTACCTGGTGGCCAGCGCCTGCGTGGTCGGCGCCTCGGTATGGCTGCTGCTGTTCGCCTACCAGGACGTGCCCTACACCCACAAGCTGTGGTGGCAGTTCACCCTTGATGCCGATGCGCCGCGGGGCTTGCGCGCCGCGCTGGGCAGCGCCGTGCTACTGGTGATCGTCGCCCTGACCTGGCTGCTGCGCACCGCCCGGCCAGTGATCCATCTGCCCAGCGAAGACGAACTGCAGCGCGCCAACCGCATCCTGCTCGCCTCCGACCAGCCCGATGGCGGCCTGGCCCTGACCGGTGACAAGGCGCTGCTGTTCCACCCCAACGACAACGCCTTCCTGATGTATGCCCGTCGCGGCCGCAGCCTGGTAGCCCTGTACGACCCGATCGGCCCGGCCCAGGAACGCGCCGAAATGATCTGGCAGTTCCGCGACCTGTGCGACCTGCACCATGCGCGCCCGGTGTTCTACCAGGTGCGGGCGGAGAACCTGCCGTTCTACATGGACATCGGCCTGACCGCGATCAAGCTCGGCGAGGAAGCACGGGTCGACCTGCGCCGCTTCGATATCGATGCCAAGGGCAAGGAGATGAAGGACCTGCGCTACACCTGGAACCGCGGCGGCCGCGACGGCCTGGCCCTGGAGATCCATGAGCCTGGTCACGCCCCGCTGGAGGCACTCAAGGAGATCTCCGACGCCTGGCTCAGCGGCAAGAACGTGCGCGAAAAAGGCTTCTCCCTCGGCCGCTTCAGCCCCGAGTACCTGCAGCATTTCCGCATCGCGCTGATCCGCTTCCAGGGCCGTCCGGTGGCCTTCGCCAACCTGCTGGAGACCCACAGCAACGAGCTGGCCAGCCTCGACCTGATGCGCGCGCATCCAGAAGCACCGAAACTGACCATGGAGTTCATGATGGTCGGTCTGATCCTGCACTACAAAAGCCACGACTACGGCCGCTTCAGCCTGGGAATGGTCCCCCTTTCCGGCTTGCAGCCGCGGCGTGGCGCCCCCTTGACCCAGCGCCTGGGCTCGATGGTGTTCCAGCGTGGCGAACAGCTCTACAACTTCCAGGGCCTGCGGCGCTTCAAGGACAAGTTCCAGCCGGACTGGGAACCTCGCTACATGGCCGTGCCAGCCGGGCTCGACCCGCTGGTGGCACTGGCTGACACCGCCGCCCTGATCGCTGGCGGCCTGACTGGATTGGTGAAACGTTGATGATCCGACGCTATTGGCTGTACGTACTGATTCCCCTGTTGCTCGCCGTGCTGGCCGGTGGCGCGGCCTTCTGGCTGTGGACCCGCCCGGCCCCCGAGGCACGCCTGGAGCACCTCACACTCGACGACGGCAGCGCCCTGACCCGTGCCACTCCCGGCGTGCATGCCAAGGCCCGGGTGGCCATCGGCGTGCCCCAGGACCAAGCCCTGACCGACAAGCAACTGCTCGACCTGAGCCAGGCCGGCGAGGCCCAACTGGTGCAGGTGGTCCTGCCGCCGGCCGACTGCGCCAAGCAGCAGGCCGCGATGGACCAGGCCCTGACTCGACTGGCCGACAAACCGACCCTGGTTGCAGGTATCGGCCCAGGCGCCGCCCAGGCCTGGCGCTGGCTGGCCGCGCAAGGCGACGACAAGGCACGAGCCATCTCGGTGGATTTCACCGTCGAGCAGCCCGGCTGCCAGGCCGCCCTGCCCAAGTCCGCCGCCCATGGCCACTGGAATGTGGCTTGGAACGACAACCCGGATGACGCCAGCGCCGCCTTCGTGCGCGACCAGGCCAACGCCGAGACCAGCATCGCCGACTACGACATCCACCTGCCCCAGGTACTCAAGGCCCAGTTGACCCAGGCCCTGGTCGGTCACGATGGCAACGCCCTGGCCATCCCGGTGGTCGAAGTTCCGGCCGGGCAGACCACCGACACCGTCACCCTGTTCCTTTCCGGCGACGGCGGCTGGCGCGACCTGGACCGCGATGTGGCCGGCGAGATGGCCAAGCTTGGCTACCCGGTGGTCGGCATCGACACCCTGCGCTATTACTGGCAGCACAAGACCCCGGAGCAGAGCGCCGCCGACCTCTCCGAGCTGATGCAGCACTACCGCCAGAAATGGGGCACCAAGCGCTTCGTGCTGACCGGCTACTCGTTCGGCGCCGACGTGCTGCCGGCTATCTATAACCGCCTGTCCGCAGACGACCAGAAGCGCATCGATGCGGTGATCCTGCTGGCGTTCGCCCGCAGTGGCAGTTTCGAGATCGAGGTGGAGGGCTGGCTCGGCAAGGAGGGCCAGGAAGCCCCAACCGGGCCGGAGATGGCCAGGTTGCCGGCGGCGAAGGTGGTGTGCATCTATGGCGTGGAAGAGACTGACGAGAGCGGCTGCACCGACAAGACCGCCGTGGGTGAGCGCATGAAACTGCCTGGCGGCCACCACTTCGACGAAAACTACCCGGCGCTGGCCAAGCGTCTGATCGGTGAGATCGAGACCCGCCAGGGAAAGGCCAACGTCGCTGAGAAATGATAAGGAAAGGGGCCGCTTTACGGCCCATCGCGGGGCAAGCCCGCTCCCACAAGGTCACACAAGCCTTGTGGGAGCGGGCTTGCCCCGCGATGCTTTAGCCCTCAGATTTCGACCTGCGTCCCCAACTCGATCACCCGATTGAGCGGCAGGTTGAAGAACCGCAGGTTGCCGTTGGCATTCTTCAGCAGGAACGCGAACAGGTTCCCGCGCCAGCGCGACATCCCCTCCAGGCGCGAGGCGATCACCGTCTCCCGACTGAGGAAATAGGTGGTGCGCATCGGGCTGAAGTCCAGCTCATCCAGGTGACACAACTTCAGCGCCGCCGGTACGTCCGGCTCGTCCATGAAGCCAAAGTGCAGCAGCACCCGGAAGAACCCGTCACCATAGGCTTCCACCTCGAAACGCTCATGCTCCGGCACCCGCGGCCGGTCCTCGCTGACCACCGTCAGCAGCACCACCTGGCTGTGCAGCACCTGGTTATGCAGCATGTTGTGCAGCAGCGCGTGGGGAACGGCATCGGAGCGCGCGGTCAGGAACACCGCGGTGCCCTCGACCCGATGCGGCGGCTGCACGCGGATGCTGCTGATGAACAGCGGCAACGGCAACGCGCCTTCATCGATGCGCTCGACCAGAATCTGCTTGCCGCGCTTCCAGGTACTCATCAACACGAACAGCACGATACCCGCCAGTACGGGGAAAGCGCCGCCCTGCACTATCTTCGGCACGTTGGCGGCGAAGAACAGCCCGTCGACGAACAGGAAGCCCAGCAGCAGCGGTACCGCCAACACCGGCGGCCACTTCCACAGCAGCAGCATGACCGCCGAGACCAGGATGGTGGTCATCAGCATGGTGCCGGTCACTGCCACGCCGTAGGCCGCCGCCAGGGCGCCGGAGGACTCGAAGCCGATCACCAGCAGCACCACGCCGACCATCAACGCCCAGTTCACCGCGCCGATATAGATCTGCCCCTGCTCGTCGCTGGAGGTGTGCTGGATCTGCATGCGCGGCACATAGCCCAGCTGGATGGCCTGGCGAGTCAGCGAGAAGGCCCCCGAAATCACCGCCTGGGAGGCGATCACCGTGGCCATCGTCGCCAGGCCCACCAGCGGCAGCAACGCCCAGGACGGCGCCAGCAGGTAGAACGGGTTACGTGCCGCCTCGGGGTTCTGCAGCAGGATGGCGCCCTGGCCGAAGTAGTTGAGCACCAGTGCCGGCAGCACCAGGGCGAACCAGGCGCGGGCAATGGGTTTGCGGCCGAAGTGCCCCATATCGGCGTAGAGGGCCTCGGCGCCGGTCAGCGCCAGCACCACCGCACCAAGGATGGCCACGCCCATGCCAGGGTGGACGATGAAGAAGTTCAAGGCCCAACCCGGGTTGAACGCCTTCAGCACCTCCGGGCTCTGCAAGATCCCATGCACGCCCAGCGCCGCCAGCACAAGGAACCAGGCGACCATGATCGGGCCGAAGGCCTTGCCGATCTTCTCGGTGCCGTGCTTCTGCACCAGGAACAGCGCCACCAGCACCACCAGCGCAATCGGCACCACCCAGTGGTCGATACCCTCGAACGCCAGGCCCATGCCCTCCACCGCCGACAGCACCGACACCGCCGGGGTGATCATGCTGTCGCCGTAGAACAGCGAGGCGCCGATCAGGCCGCAGCCGACCATCAGCATGCGCAGCCGCGGGTACTGCGCCGTGGCCCGCCGCGCCAGCGCGGTCAGGGCCATGGTGCCGCCCTCGCCCTGGTTATCGGCGCGCAGGATGAACATCACGTACTTGAACGAAACCACCCACAGCAGCGACCAGAGGATCAACGACAGAATGCCCAGCACCCCGTCATGGTTGACCTGTACGCCATAACCGCCGGTAAAGACCTCTTTGAGGGTGTACAGCGGGCTGGTGCCGATATCGCCATAGACCACCCCAACGGCCGCCACGAGCAGGCCCAGCGGCCGTGCCGCTCCCTGCTTCCCCGCGTGCCCGCCTTCGGCATGACTGCTTGCCTGAACCATCGACCACTCCCGCAGACGGCCTGTTAGACCGGTTGAATGCCTACCCGCGCCGGACCCTCCCGGATACCCCGGCGCAACGGCGCGAAGCATAGCGCAGCGTTCGTCGTATTTCTGCTGGTAAAGCGACCTTGTGCTCGCTAGAATTGCGCACTTTTTGATCAGAGGCGCCGAAAGCGCCCGCCAGGATCGCCCCCGTTACCGGCCGGGCGACCTGTATTCAATACCGAGGTTAGCCATGTCCACCACTCCCGCCACCCCAAAGGTCGGCTTCGTCTCCCTGGGTTGCCCCAAGGCCCTGGTCGATTCCGAGCGCATCCTGACCCAGCTGCGCATGGAAGGCTATGAAGTCGTGCCTACCTACGAGGATGCCGACGTGGTGGTGGTCAACACCTGCGGCTTCATCGACAGCGCCAAGGCCGAGTCGCTGGAAGTGATCGGCGAAGCCATCAAGGAAAACGGCAAGGTCATCGTCACCGGCTGCATGGGTGTCGAGGAAGGCAGCATCCGTGACGTGCACCCCAGCGTGCTGTCGGTCACCGGCCCGCAGCAGTACGAGCAGGTGGTCAATGCCGTGCACGAAGTGGTGCCACCGCGCCAGGACCACAACCCGCTGATCGACCTGGTGCCGCCCCAGGGCGTCAAGCTGACCCCGCGTCACTACGCCTACCTGAAGATTTCCGAAGGCTGCAACCACAGCTGCAGCTTCTGCATCATCCCGTCGATGCGCGGCAAGCTGGTCAGCCGCCCGGTCGGCGAGGTGTTGAGCGAGGCCGAGCGCCTGGTCAAGGCCGGCGTCAAGGAGATCCTGGTGATCTCCCAGGACACCAGCGCCTACGGCGTGGACGTCAAGTACAAGACCGACTTCTGGAACGGCCGCCCGGTCAAGACCCGCATGCTCGAGCTGTGCGAGGCGCTGAGCAGCCTGGGTGCCTGGGTGCGTCTGCACTATGTCTACCCGTACCCAAACGTCGACGACGTGATTCCGCTGATGGCCGCCGGCAAGATCCTGCCGTACCTGGACATCCCGTTCCAGCACGCCAGCCCCAAGGTGCTCAAGTCGATGAAGCGCCCGGCCTTCGAAGACCGCACCCTGGCGCGCATCAAGAACTGGCGTGAGCAGTGCCCCGAGCTGGTGATCCGCTCGACCTTCATCGTCGGTTTCCCTGGCGAAACCGAGGAAGACTTCCAGTACCTGCTCGACTGGCTGACCGAAGCCCAACTCGACCGCGTCGGCTGCTTCCAGTACTCGCCGGTGGAAGGCGCTCCAGCTAACGACCTGGGCCTGGAAGAGGTGCCGGACGACGTCAAGCAGGATCGCTGGGACCGCTTCATGGCCCACCAGCAGGCCATCAGCACTGCTCGCCTGCAACTGCGTATCGGCAAGGAAATCGAAGTGCTGATCGACGAAGTCGAAGAGCAGGGCTCGGTGGGCCGCAGCTTCTTCGACGCGCCGGAGATCGACGGCAGCGTGTTCATCGACGGCGACCACGGTTTCAAGCCGGGCGACAAGGTTCGCTGCCGCATCGTCGACGCCGACGAGTACGACATGTGGGCCGAGCCCATCTGAGCGAAACCCGCCTGAAAATACCCCGCCAGCTGGCGGGGTATTTTTTTGCATCTATGTTTTCCTCAATGGCCCCGAGGATCACAGGATGTCGCCCACTGTCGCGCTGCACACACCTCATCTGAGCGATTACCCCGAGCTGGTCCGGGTGTGGGAGGCGTCGGTGCGGGCCACCCACGACTTCCTGCCCGAGAGCTACATCCTGCTGCTGCGCGAGCACGTGCTGCGCAAGTATCTGGATGCCGTGATGCTGGTCTGCTGCAAGGACAGCAAGCGGCACATCCTCGGCTTTGCCGGGGTCGCCAACGGCCGGGTCGACATGCTCTTCGTCGCGCCCGAACACCGTGGCCAGGGCATCGGGCGGCGCCTGCTGCGTCACGCGGTGCACGAATTGAACGCCGAGCGCCTGGACGTCAACGAACAGAACCCGCAAGCCCTGGGTTTCTACCTGCATGAAGGCTTCGAGATCTATGGCCGCTCGGAAACCGACGGCCTAGGGCAGCCCTATCCCCTACTACATATGAGGCTTGTTCGTACAACGTCCTAGTACGCAAGCTCAGGAAACCACTACCCCGCTCCGAAATGGCGCAAATGACATCGATTTGCAGCCGCTACCTCGCCCAGGCAGGTACAATGAAGGCTTTCCCTACCGCGTGATGCCCGTGTCCATGTCCGAACCCATTCGTCTCTCCAAACGCCTCATCGAACAGCTTGGCTGCTCCCGCCGCGAGGCCGAACTGTACATCGAGGGTGGCTGGGTCACGGTCGATGGCGTGGTGGTCGAACAACCCCAGTTCAAAATCACCGAACAGCAGGTCGAGCTGCTCCCAGGCGCCCGTGCCGACTCGCTCGAACCGGTCACCCTGCTGCTCAACCAGCAGGCCGGCCAAAACAGCGCAAGCGCCCTGGCCAGCATCAGCATGGCCAGCCTCAGCGAAGCGCACCGCGAGGGCGTGCGCCCGTTGCATGGGCATTTCGCCCGCCAGGCCTGCATCGTCCCGCTGCTGCCCGGCGCCAGTGGTCTACAGCTGTTCACCCAGGACTGGCGGGTAACCCGCAAGCTCGAGGCCGACCTGCGCCGCATGGAGCAGGAATACATCGTCCAGGTCAGTGGTGAAGCCAAACCCGGTGCCCTCGAGCGCCTGGCCCGTGGCGTGGAGCGCAAGGGTGTCGAACTGCCGAAGGCCAAGGCCAGCTGGCAGAACGAACAACACCTGCGCATCGTGCTGAAGAACCCGCAACCGGGCTTGATCGAACAGCTTTGCGAAACCGCCGGCCTCAAGGTGCTGGGGATGCGCCGTATTCGCCTTGGCGGGGTGTCGATGGGCAAGCTGCCGCTGGGCCAATGGCGCTACGTGGCCGCTACAGAACGCTTCTAGCATTACCGCCGCGCAACGACTGACGCGGCAACAGAACAGGATTCGCTGCAATGAACCACAACGATGTACTGCGCAGCCTGCGCTACATGCTCAAGGCCAACGACCAGAAAATGGCCGAGATCATCAAGCTCTCGGGCCTCGAGGTTTCCGTCGAAGCCATCGCCACCTATGTGAAGAAGGAAGAGGAACCCGGCTTCGTACGCTGTCCGGAGAAGGTCATGGCACACTTCCTCGACGGTCTGGTGATTCACCGTCGCGGCCGCGACGACAGCCGCCCGCCGCAGCCGATCGAAGTGCCGGTGACCAACAACACCGTGCTCAAGAAGCTGCGGGTGGCCTTCGAGCTGAAGGAGGACGACCTGCACGCGGTGCTCAAGTCCGTCGACTTCCCGGTGTCCAAACCGGAGCTGAGCGCGCTGTTCCGCAAGGTTGGCCACGACAACTACCGCCCCTGCGGCGACCAGTTGCTGCGCAACTTCCTCAAGGGCCTGACCCTTCGCGTGCGCGGCTGAGCCAAGATGCAGCATACCGTCTCGCCGGTCGGCATCGTTCGCTCCTGCTTCAAGGAGAAGTTCGCCATCCCGCGCCAGCCCAAGCTGGCGCCGGCCGCCCGTGGCGTGCTGGAGCTGCTGCCGCCCTTTGACCAGGGCGATGCCGTCGAAGGCCTGGAACAGGTCAGCCATGTGTGGTTGCTGTTCCTGTTCCACCAGGCACTGGAAGACAAGCCACGCCTGAAGGTGCGCCCACCGCGCCTGGGCGGCAACAAGTGCATGGGGGTGTTCGCCACCCGAGCCACCCATCGGCCCAACGGCATCGGCCAGTCGGTGGTACGCCTGGAGGGCGTCGAACCAGGGCGACTGCTGCTGTCGGGGATCGATCTGCTGGACGGCACCCCGGTGCTGGATATCAAGCCTTATGTGCCGTATGCGGACAGCGTCGCCGAGGCATCGAACCTGATGGCCAGTGATGCACCGGAGCCGATCAGGGTGCAATGGAGCGAGAGCGCACTGCCTCAGGCCCACACCCACGCGCTACGCCTGGGCGAACCTTTGGTCGAGCTGATCGACCAGTGCCTCGCTCAGGACCCACGTCCTGCCTACCAGGTGCCGCCGCCCGAGCGGGTATATGGGGTCAAGTTCTGGGATGTGCAGGTACGCTGGCATTATCCGCAACCGGATGTGATCCGGGTGCTGGAAGTGACGCCGGAGTGATGTAGCGTCGATAAGACGCAATGCCAGGCATAAAAAAACGCAGGCCAAGCCTGCGTTTTTTCATTCATGCCGCTGGCCTTACTTCTCGACGAACGCTCGCTCGATCAGGTAATCGCCCGGCTCACGCATGCGCGCGGAGATCTTCAGGCCAAAGCTGTCCAGCACTTCGCTGGTTTCATCGAGCATGCTCGGGCTGCCGCAGATCATGGCACGGTCGTCCTGCGGGTTGATCGGTGGCAGGCCGATATCGCTGAACAGCTTGCCGCTGCGCATCAGGTCGGTCAGGCGGCCCTGGTTTTCGAAAGGCTCGCGGGTCACGGTCGGGTAGTAGATCAGTTTGTCGCGCACCGACTCACCGAAGAATTCGTTCTGCGGCAGGTGCTCGGTGATGAACTCGCGGTAGGCCACTTCGTTCACGTAGCGAACGCCGTGTACCAGGATCACTTTCTCGAAGCGCTCGTAGGTCTCCGGGTCCTGGATGACGCTCATGAACGGCGCAAGGCCGGTACCGGTGCTCAGCAGGTACAGGTGCTTGCCCGGGTTCAGGTCGTCCAGCACCAGGGTGCCGGTGGGCTTCTTGCTGATGATGATCTCGTCGCCTTCCTTCAGGTGCTGCAGCTGGGAGGTCAGCGGACCATCCGGCACCTTGATGCTGAAGAACTCCAGGTGCTCTTCCCAGTTCGGCGAGGCGATGGAGTAGGCGCGCATGAGCGGACGGCCGCTGTCCTGCTGCAGGCCGATCATCACGAACTGACCGTTCTCGAAGCGCAGGCCCGGGTCACGGGTGCACTTGAAGCTGAACAGAGTGTCGTTCCAGTGGTGCACACTGAGGACACGTTCGTGGTTCATGTTGCTCATCGATGGGGCTCCTGAAGGAAAACGCGGCGCGCGCAAGACGCGCAGTTGCGCGATAGTTTAGGGGCAGCGACAATATCTGTTAACTGAATTATCAAGATATGTGTTATCGGTTATATAGATATGCGATTCACACTTCGTCAGCTCCAGGTCTTTGTCGCCGTCGCCCAGCACCAGAGTGTGTCCAGGGCCGCGGGCGTACTGGCCTTGTCACAATCGGCAGCGAGCACCTCGATCACCGAACTGGAGCGCCAGTCCAGCTGCCAGCTGTTCGACCGTGCCGGTAAACGCCTGAGCCTCAACGCCCTGGGCCATCAACTGCTGCCCCAGGCCGTGGCCCTGCTCGACCAGGCCAAGGAAATCGAAGACCTGCTCAACGGCAAGTCGGGATTCGGCTCGCTGGCGGTCGGCGCCACCCTGACCATCGGCAACTACCTGGCCACCTTGCTGATCGGCAGCTTCATGCAGGTGCACCCGGAAAGCCAGGTCAAGCTGCACGTACAGAACACTGCGCATATCGTGCAACAGGTTGCCCATTACGAAATTGACCTGGGTCTAATCGAAGGCGACTGCAACCACCCCGATCTGGAGGTGCAGCCCTGGGTGGAGGATGAGCTGGTGGTGTTCTGCGCGCCGCAGCATCCGCTGGCCAAGGCCGGTCATGCAGATATCGAGCAGCTCTCCCATGAAGCCTGGATCCTGCGCGAACAGGGCTCGGGCACGCGCCTGACCTTCGACCAGGCCATGCGTCATCATCGCGCCAACCTGAACATCCGCCTGGAACTGGAACACACCGAAGCAATCAAGCGCGCCGTGGAGTCGGGCCTCGGTATCGGCTGTATCTCCCGCCTGGCGCTGCGCGACGCCTTCCGCCGCGGCAGCCTGGTGCCGGTGGAGACGCCGGCGCTGGATCTGTCGCGACAGTTCTATTTCATCTGGCACAAGCAGAAGTACCAGACCTCGGCCATGCGCGAGTTCCTCGAGCTGTGCCGCAGTTTCACCGCTGGGGTGCAGCGCAGCGACGAGATCGTGCTACCGCCGATCGCCTGAACGTCAGCCGAGCAGGATCACGCCCCAGACCAGCGCGACCATGCTCATGGCCACCAGTTGCGCGGCACTGCCCATGTCCTTGGCGTTCTTCGACAGCGGGTGACGATCGAGGGAGATGCGATCGATCGCCGCCTCCACTGCCGAATTGAGCAGCTCGACGATCAGCCCCAGCAGGCACACGGCGATGAGGATCGCCCGTTCGGCGCGGCTCACCGGCAGCCAGAAGGCTGTGGGGATCAACAGCACGTTGACCAGCACCAGCTGGCGAAACGCGGCCTCACCCTTGAACGCGGCGCGCAGGCCGTCCAGCGAGTAGCCGGCGGCATTGAAGATACGTTTGAGGCCGGTCTGGCCCTTGAATGGCGACATGTGTGTCAGTCACTTCACCGAAAAAGGCCAGCAGGCTAGTTCAACCGCAGTCAAAAAAGCGTGAAGGCGCAGGGATTTAGCTGGCCGAAACCGATTCAAGTTGTTGCAACAACAGCGCGGCCTGGGTCCGGGTGCGCACGCCGAGCTTGCGGAAGATCGCCGTGACGTGGGCCTTGATGGTCGCTTCCGAGACACTCAGCTCATAGGCGATCTGCTTGTTCAGCAACCCTTCGCAGACCATGGTCAGCACGCGGAACTGCTGCGGGGTGAGGCTGGCCAGCCCTTCGCTGGCGGCCTTGGCCTCGGCGGACACGTCGACCTTCTCGAACGCCTGCGGCGGCCACCAGACATCGCCGTCGAGCACATTGCGCACGGCTTCCTGGATCTTGCTCAGCTCGCTGGACTTGGGGATGAAACCGCTGGCGCCAAATTCGCGGGACTTGACCACGACGGCCGCCTCTTCCTGCGCCGAAACCATCACCACCGGGATCTGCGGGTATTGGCCACGCAGCAGCACCAGCCCGGAGAAACCATAGGCCCCGGGCATGTTCAAGTCCAGCAGGACCAGGTCCCAGTCGGCTTTTTCAGTCAGGCTGGTTTCCAGTTCGGCGATGCTCGCCACCTCGACCAAGCGCACATCCGGGCCCAGGCCGAGGGTAACGGCCTGGCGCAGTGCGCTGCGAAACAGCGGGTGGTCATCGGCAATCAGGATTTCGTATGTGGCCATCGATCTAGGGATCCTGTTCTGTACCAGGCGCAGGGGGTACGGGAGACGCCTGGCGGGCAACTCATGGCGCGAACGGCAGGGCCGCCGGCCGGGATGGCACGGCGAAGTCCGGGGTAACAGCAGCTTCGTCGTGCCCGAAGCGGCGCCAAGGATGCCGAGCACGCCCCGGGTGGTCAAGCCAATTGCCCGGTCGTCCCCGCCTACCCTGGCTGCCAGCCCCGACAGTATGTACCAATCCGCCGCGCCTGCCCCTTGGACTATAGGAAGGTATGCAAACGCTGGTGGACCTCGTCCTGCTCATCCAGCGCCAGGCGCCGCTTGCCGCTGAGGTAGTGCAGGCTGAATACATCCAGGTAGGCATCCAGGGCCTGCGAGGCCTGGCTGTCGCCGGCCAATTCCAGACACATGGCGGCGACTTCGGCGGTACAGAAGTGGTCGTCACGCTTGGAGCGGCGCAGGCGGTAGCGCGACATCTGCTCGGCCTGCAGGCTCAACACCGGGAAACGGTCGAGATAGGGGCTCTTGCGGAACATCTTGCGCGCCTCGGTCCAGGTGGCGTCGAGCAGGATGAACAGCGGGCGCTTGCCCGGTTCACGCACCACCTCGCTGACCACGCGGTCCTCTTTGACGAACTCGCCGGGGAAGACGATGTAAGGCTGCCAGCGCGGATCGTCCAGCAGCGCCAGCAAACCCTCGTCCACCGAGGTACGCAGCCAGCCGAAGGCGGACGTATCCTCGATCACGTCGGCAATCAGCCACCCCGTGTTGGTCGGCTTCAGTGGCTCGGTGTCATGCATCAGCAGGCACATGCCGGCGTCTGCCGGCACCCGCGGTTTCCACGCGCACAGGCAGTGCGTGGCGATCACCCGGCAATCCGGGCATCGCTCGGCTCGCGAGCCGCGGGCGACAAAGGGTTTGATGCTGCGCGCCAGGCGCTCGGCGCGCAGCCGCGCTACCGCGTGGCTCATGGCTGCAGGCCTTGGCAGGAAGATGGAAGGGGCACGACGACGACTCGGTAAAAACAAAATGCGAGTCTACCAGAGCGTACGTCATTTGCCGTGCAGCCCTTACGGCCGCTCCTTTATAATCAGCGGCTCAGGCGGCCGGGGAACCCCAGCAGTTTCATGGAACGCCGCCCGCCGGCGCAGGTCAAAGCGCCAGTCATCGAACCAGGAGAGATTCATGCTGCGTCTTATCGTCCCGACCCTGAGCCTGTTGCTCGCCCTGCCCCTGGCCGCCCAGGCTGCCTCCAAGCAGGAATACGAGCTGACCCAGATGCTGCAGAAGGTCGCCAAGGAAAGCAGCGTCGGTACCCCCCGGGCCATCAACGAAGACATCCTCGACCAAGGCTATACCGTCGAAGGCAAGGCGCTGGTCAATCACCTGAGCGTGCGCCAGGAGCATGCGCAAGGCATGCAGGCCAACCCCGCGCAGGTACGCAGCCAGCTGGGTGACAGTGTTTGCCGTAACAATGGTTACCGTCAGCTGATGTCCAAGGGCGCGGTGATGGTCTACCGCTTCACCGTGTACAAGACCAACCAACCGGTCATGGACCAGGCGTTCGACGCTGCCAGCTGCGCGGCTGGCAACAAGAGAAAGTGATTCAGGCCAGCTGATCGCTGTCTCTGGCGCGCCGCTGCTCATCATCGGCGCGCAACTCGGCCAACAGGGCCAGCAGGTAAGGCGAGTGCCCCTCGCCCCCCTGCAGCCGACGCAAGCACTCCCCCTCCAGGCTCAGGTGATGAACCTTCGCCTCGCGCTCGAGCAACTGCAACAGTTGCCCGTCCACCTCGATCACCAGCCGGTGCATACCGCCACCTCGCTGCATCACTCTTCCGCCTCCAGTTAACCAAAGCGCTGCTGTCATCGGATCCAGTCTGACAGGCGGTATTGCACGCCTGTGGCGGCACGAGTGCGCCCCAGCGTCTAGATTGATAACGAGTACCCATAACAACGACAACGCGATGGAATTGCCACTGCAACAATGGCCTTGAAGGCCTACTGCAACGCTCGGGGGGCACACTCGAGCCACAGCAGCCAGCGACACACGCAGTGTCGCGGCCGGGACCTGCCATCGACCCGGTCAGAGGTTTTGCTGCAGAAGGAGACGTTGAATGCCTTACCAATCGAACGAGCTGCTGTTCAACCATTTCAGGGACCACGGCATCGACCTGAGCAAGATCGACGAGCAACTGCAACTGGTTGCCCCGAACAGCCCCAACCTGCCGCTGTACCGCGACATGCTGCTGACCGTGCTGCGCATGGCCCATGACGACCGCAACCGCTGGAACGCCAAAATCACCCTGCAGGCCCTGCGTGAACTCGACCATTCGTTCCGCACCCTCGAGCATTACAAGGGGCGGCGCAAAGTTACCGTGTTCGGCTCGGCACGAACGCCATTGGAGCACCCCATGTATGCGCTGGCCCGAGAGCTGGGCGCAACGCTGGCACGTTCCGACCTGATGGTGATCACCGGCGCCGGAGGCGGCATCATGGCCGCCGCCCACGAAGGCGCCGGCAGCGATCACAGCCTGGGTTTCAACATCACCTTGCCTTTCGAGCAGCATGCCAATGCCACCGTCAATGGTACCGACAAGTTGCTGCCGTTCCATTTCTTCTTCATTCGCAAGCTGTTCTTCGTCAAGGAGGCCGATGCGCTGGTGCTCTGCCCGGGCGGCTTCGGCACCCTCGACGAGGCGCTGGAAGTGCTGACCCTGATCCAGACCGGCAAGAGCCCGCTGGTTCCGGTGGTGCTGCTCGACTCGCCCGGTGGCAGTTTCTGGCAGGACGCCCTGGCCTTCATCAGCCGCCAACTGGAAGAAAACCGCTACATCCTGCCCAGCGACCTCAAGCTGGTACGCCTGGTGCACAGTGCCGACGAGGCGGTGGAGGAAATCAACCAGTTCTACAGCAACTACCACTCCAGCCGATGGCTGAAGAACCAGTTCGTCATTCGCATGCATCACCCCTTGAGCGAGGCCGCGCTGCATGACGTGGAGGAAGGCTTTGCCGATCTGCGCCTGAGCGGCAGGTATCACCAGCAGCCTGACAGTGGCGCGGAGCACGAAGAAGGCAACTTCAGCCACCTGACACGCCTGACCTTCGCCTTCAACGGCCGTGACCAGGGTCGCCTGCGCGAACTGGTGGACTTCATCAACCTATCGGAGAACTGGGCCAAACCCCAGCCAATGCACACCACCCAACGAGCCCGGGAAGCCCTGCGGGTGAACTGAACGCAAAATGGCCCACATGGCTGGCCCCGGTCGGGGTCAGCCATGTGGGCCATCAATGCTGGTCACGCTTCAATAATCGTCAAGATCGCGCCCGCAGAGCAGCCGACTGATCATTTCCATGGAAAATCCACGGTAGGCGAGAAAACGCGTTTGCTGTGCGCGGCTGCGTGGATCATGGGGAAGTTGCCCTGAGAACTTGCGCTGCCACACCTCTTTCAACCGCACCGCCCAGTCCACTTCGCTGTCACGTAGTGCCTGGTCGATATCGCCACGGTCCAGACCTCGCTGGCCAAGCTCCTCACGGATACGCCCAGGGCCATAGCCTGAGCCGGAACGATAGCGTATGAAGCTTTCAAGGTAGCGGGCCTCGCTGAGCAGCCCCTCCTCGGCAAGCCGATCGAGCGCGGGCTCGATCAACTCATCGGTAGCGCCGCGTTGGCGCAACTTGCGGGTCAGCTCCACGCGACCATGCTCGCGGCGTGCGAGCAGGTCCATGGCTGTCCGCCGAACGGCGACGGGGGTGTCGAGTACGACGGACATGAACGCAGATCAATAACCGGCGTCGGCGTCAGCCAGATCATCGGCATCGGCTTCGGCGGCACCGGCCTTGGCGGCCGCTGCTGCAGCGGCGGCTGCACCGGCGGTCAGCAGCTTGTCGCGAATCTGCTTCTCGATCTCGCTACCAATGGCCGGGTTCTCTTGCAGGTACTTGGCGGCGTTGGCCTTGCCCTGACCGATCTTGTTGCCCTGGTAGCTGTACCAGGCACCGGATTTTTCAACCAGGCCCTGAGAAACACCCAGGTCGATGATTTCGCCGTTGCGGTAGATGCCCTTGCCGTAGAGGATCTGGAACTCGGCCTGGCGGAACGGCGGCGAGACCTTGTTCTTGACGATCTTGACGCGGGTTTCGCTACCAACCACCTCATCACCTTCCTTGACCGCGCCGGTACGGCGAATGTCCAGGCGCACGGAGGCGTAGAACTTCAGGGCGTTACCGCCGGTGGTGGTTTCCGGGCTACCGAACATCACGCCGATCTTCATACGGATCTGGTTGATGAAGATGACCAGGCAGTTGGCGTTCTTGATGTTACCGGTGATCTTGCGCAGCGCCTGGGACATCAGGCGGGCCTGCAGGCCGACGTGCATGTCGCCCATCTCGCCTTCGATCTCGGCCTTGGGCACCAGCGCGGCCACGGAGTCGACGATGATCACGTCGACGGCGTTGGAGCGCACCAGCATGTCGGTGATTTCCAGGGCCTGCTCGCCGGTGTCCGGCTGCGAGACCAGCAGGTCGTCGACGTTGACGCCCAGCTTGCCAGCGTACTCAGGGTCGAGGGCGTGCTCGGCGTCGACGAAGGCGCAGGTGGCGCCGTTCTTCTGGGCTTCGGCGATGACCGACAGAGTCAGCGTGGTTTTACCCGAAGACTCCGGGCCGTAGATCTCGACGATACGGCCTTTCGGCAGGCCACCAATGCCCAGGGCAATGTCCAGGCCCAGGGAACCTGTGGAGATGGCGGGGATCGCTTGGCGCTCGTGGTCGCCCATGCGCATGACCGCGCCTTTGCCGAATTGGCGTTCGATCTGACCCAGGGCCGCAGCCAAGGCGCGCTTCTTGTTGTCGTCCATTGAAATCCTCACGTGTTCGACTGGCCCTGACGGCCGGAATAACTGTATAAGTAGCCAGTATTATTCCACAGGGATTCGTTTCCGCAAACCCCCGTCGGGCGAATTACTCTGCGCCAAGCTGTAACAAGCCGTCTAACGCGGCGATCACCGTCTGTCGGCGCACCGCTTCGCGGTCACCATCGAAGTGGCGGCGCTCGCTGCTCACGTTGTCGCCGTCGGCCCAGGCCAGCCACACCGTGCCCACCGGCTTGGCCGCTGAACCGCCGTCGGGGCCGGCCACGCCGCTGACCGCGACCGCAAAGCGCGCACCACTGGCAGCCCGGGCGCCGCGTACCATGGCCTCGACCACCTCCTGGCTGACCGCGCCCACCTCGGCGAACAACACCTCAGGTACACCTAGCTGGCGGGTTTTCTGGGTATTCGAGTAGGTGACGTAGCCGGCCTCGAACCAGGCCGAACTGCCGGGTATGCGGGTGATGGCCTCGGCGATGCCGCCGCCGGTGCAGGACTCGGCGGTGGTCACCTGGGCATTGAAGCGCCGCAGGTGTTCACCCAGGCGGGTGGAGAGAACAGTGATCGGGTCCATGATGGGCTCCTGTGAAGAATGGGCCCTACCCTAACACCCCGGTGACCTGCCCACACATCGCAGCAGCCAGCCGACCGGGTAATGAATGAACAGCAGGTAGCTCAGGAGCAGCAGATACTCCAACGCCATCAGCATGCTCGCGGCAAAGCATGCAAACAGCACCGGGTTGAAGCCGAAACCGCGAAACTTGCCGCGGTGATGGGCAAAATCCACAGAGGTGAAGTAGTTGTAATGCACCATGAAGCTGATAAGCGCTGCCCAGCCGAGGTACAGCAACAGGTAGCGATGCCATGGCAGTACGGGCAAGCGAGCAGGCAAGCCGGAGCCGGGCTGGCGCAGGATCACGACAAGCCCGGCGGCAAACAGGGGGGCGGCAACCGCGATGTAATTGGCGATGGCCATGGATTCCAGAGGGAAGTTCGATGACCAGGGACCGACACGTCCCAGCAGGTGCTGTACCAGGAACTGCTCGAGCGTGATCGGCAATTGGCCTTGGGCCTGGGTTGGCAACCACAGGGCAATCGCGAAGATTGGCAGTACGCTCACCAGGATGAGCAGCCATTGGCAAAGCTTGAGCAGACCCGCTTTTTCAGTGGTTTTCATGACATCCTGTTCATTGCATGCATTAAGCCAAGGAGCGCAACGCGCTCCTTGGTGAACAGCGTCAGGCGCCTACGGCGTCCATTACCCAGTTGTTGATCTGATCAACTTTCTCCGGGTCGAAGTAGGAACTGGCCAGGCCAACCAGCACACCCCCGACGACCAGCGCCACGCCACCCGTCACCGTCACCCCCAGCAAACCGGGTGTGATGCCGAGCATGGCCCCGGCCGCACTGCCTGCGATCTTGCCGAGCACGGCGCTCTCCATCTCCAGCAGGAAGGGCTTCCACTCTCCCGTCTGGAACCCTGTGGCGGCCGCCTCCACAAGCCCTTGGGCCTGGATGGCCCCGCCGGTAACGCCGAAAGCCTTGCCCAGGCGCGTCATGTTATCGCCCAAGGTCGCCTTGTCCAGTGCGCGCAACGCTTGCGCGACAGCAGCCGCATCCTTGCCATTGAGCTTCCAGCCAGGGTTGCTCGACATTTTCTCGAATGTCTTCAGGGCATCCTGGTAGCTGCGCACCTGTTTGCCCGAGATATCCTTCTGAAGCTCCCGGGCGGCTTGCGATACGCGCTCACCGTAACGGCTGGCGATTTCCTTGTAGGCCTCCTTTTTCGCGGCGTCACGCCGGGCCTTTTCCAAGGCATCGAGTTTCTCGCTCAACTGCTCCTGCGCCTTGAGGTCGACATACAACGCCAGCGCTGCCGTAAAGAGAGAAAGCTCGACATCCAGCGCCGCTGGCACGTCGTAATCGACCAGCTTGCGCAATTCATCGATCAACGCCCTGACGGAAAAAAGATAGGAAATGCAGATCAGTGCGACAGTGCGCGCACATAAGCCTGACAGGCCCGCAAGGCGATCAGTCCACGGTCGCCGTCGTCGGTGATGGCGATAATTCGTCGAGCATGCGCCGGGTCAAGTCGGGCGCGTACGGAGCCATGATCCACGCCGCCGGCGCCGGTGGCGGCAGGCACTGGGGCACAGGCGGTGTCGCGCTCGACCAGGACCGACAGGCGCAGATCGGCAGTAGCAAGGCGGTCACGCAGGCGAGCCTGAGTGTGCTGGGCATCGGTCAACTCCTGGAAATGTTTGGTTTCGCTGTCGTGCAGGCGTTGTTCGAGGCCCTGGCGCTGCTCGCGCTCGGCCAGCAGCATGCCGTGCAGCGCCTCGGCCTGGTCCAGGCGCTGCTGCACCAGCACTTGTTCCTGCTCGGCCAGCTGGCGACCAAGGCGCCAGCCCTGCGCCTGCCAGGCCCCGGCAGCGGACAACACCATCAGCCCGACGCAAGCCGCCAGTTGCAGGCGGCTCAGCACAGCACCTCCCGCGCCCGCGCCCACAGTTCGAGGCGTTCGGACAAGCCGTTCAGGCCACCGTTGATATGCCGGGTGATGCGGTTGAACTCACCCTGGTCGGCCAGGGCGTTAAGCCCACGCGAATGCCAGAACCAGGCCGCCGATTCGCACGCCCAGCGCGGCTGCTCGAGCATCTGCGGTTGCGCCAGCAGGCGCTCGTCACCGAACAACGCACGGCTGCAAGCCTGGTAGTTGTTACGCCCGGTCACCTGAATCAGGCCGCGACCGCAATAGCGCTGGCCGTCGCCGTCGGCTTCGGGCGTGTTACCCAGGCGCAGCGCCAGGCTGCCGGTGTCGTAGCGGGCCAGGTACTTGTCGTTGCCCAGTTCCTTCACATAGCGCAGTTGGCCGGACTCATGGCCGACCTGGGCCAGGAACGCGGCAACACGCTTGGGGTGGTCGATCTCCCAGTTGGCCATGGCCGTGTTCAGCGCCGGCAGAAAGGCGGCGATGCGTTGGCCGGCGAGCGGGTAGATCTGCTTGAGTTGCTGTTCAGTGAGCGGCATCGGTGCATTCTCCATTGCGGTCTGATCGAAAGGCGGCCGGTGCCGCCTGTGGCTCGCTCATGGGCGATGGCTCGAAGCGCTTGGCTTTCACAGAATTCAAGGTGTGGCGACCGCCGCACCTGATCTGGAGCTCGGAAACAGGGTGATGCGGCCGGCTGACGGCGACTATAGGGAGCGCCGCAGCCGGCAGGCATCGGGAAACCCTCACCACCCTGCCTCAGGCCTTGAGCGAACCCGTCCGCCGAGGCGCGGAACCCTTGGCTTTGGCCTTGCCCTGGCGGCCGCCGTTGCACTGCACGGTGGTGCGCCAGCCGCTGCTGGTGAACACCTGCTCGACCGATTCGATCAGGTAGTGCCCATCGAGCCCAGCCAGGAAGCCCTGGACATCGATGGCACGCTCAGCGAACAGATCGGTGCGCCCAGGCATATCGAGGCGTACGCTCGCGGTGTCGCGGTTGAAGCTGGCCAGTCGGGCACGGGCGGCCTGTTCCGCCGCCGCACGGTTGGGGTACAGGTGACGGTCGGTGTAGACCGGCTGCAGGCCGTCCGGAGCATCGCCATTGACCAGTTCCACCGCCTGCAGGCGCCCGCTGGCGCTGTCCTGGTGGCGGGTCCTGACGGCCTTGTGGGTGCTCTTGTCGGCCAGACGGAACTGCCACTGGCTGACCTGGTTGCGTGTAATGCCCACCACGTCCAGAGGCTTGCCGCTGGCGCTATGTCCGCCCTGGCGCGGCAGCACCAGCAGTTGCCCATTGGCGAGCTTGGCGGTGCAGTCGTGCTGGCGCGCCAGGCGGGTGACGAAGTTGAAGTCCGACTCGCTGTACTGATCGACCCGCGGCACCTGCACGGCCACCGGGCACACCGCCTGCCAACCGTTGCGGGCGCCGATCTCGGCGACGATGCGCTGCAGCGTCGTGTTCTCCCAGCTGCCGCTGCGGATGGTCTTGCCGCTGCCACGCAGGTCGCTGGCCTTGCCGCGGATCACCAGGGTGTCTGGCGGGCCCGACAGCTCGACCTCATCGACGGTGTAGCGGCCCAGGCGGCTCAAAGGCTGGCCGGCGTAGCCCAGGTGCACCTCCAGCAGCGCGCCCCTGGCCGGCAGCGCCACGTTGCCGTCACGGGCATCGATGCGCAGCTCGAATTCGTCCGACTCGAGGCCAGGTTTATCGGTGGTTCGCAGCAGCAGCAGACGGTCGTTGATCAGGTTGGTGATGTCGTTGCCGTCGGCGGTGATACGGAATTGGGGTTGCACGATTGAGGCTCCGATTTCAGTCCCACAGTTGCAAGGTTTCGCTCGTCGTCATCGGCAGTTCCGGCAACAGGATCCTCACCCCGGCGCGAAACGGCTGCGCCTCGTCCGCCAGCCCCTGGTTGGCATCCAGCACGGCCTCGACCGTGCCGGTAAGATGGCCGTAATAGTGCTGGCAGAGGGTGTCGAGCAGGTCGCCCTCAGACGTTGTGCAGGTCTTGGCCATAGCTCACGAACTCCAGTGAAAACCCTTGTTTGCGCGGAATACCGCCGGCCAGCAGGACACTTTGCTCCTCCTCGATGCTGGTCAGGCACCAGGTGCCAAGCACCTCGCCGTAGCCAGTGGTCAACGACAGCGGCAGCAGCTGGCGGCCAATGCTGCGCAGCGTCTGCAACTGGCCGAGGCCACCCTTGAAACCCGGGAAGATCGCCCCGCGAATGCTGATGGTCTCTTCACCCAGGCTCACCGCCTGCTGCGCAGTGTCGCGGCTTAGCCGCTCCTGGCCGGCCCAGCGGAAGCGGGTCTGCCGGCGCAACTGGTCGAAGGCGGCGGTGTCGAGGTTGAAGTAGTACGGCGCTGAACCGGCCTTGAGTGGTTGCATCACCAGCAGGTGGGGGAATGGCTTGACCGCTTCGGCGGCAGGCGTCGCCTCGGGCGCGAAGCCCAGCGTCGACAGCACGCCGTTCACGGTCGAACGCACCTCCCCCACCACACGGCGGATCGCTGCCCCGGCCTTGGCGGCATGGGCGGCGAAGCCGTCGATGCGATCACGCACCTGACGTACCACCGCCACCGCCTGGTCGTACTTGGCCACCACCTTGGCGACCCGGGCCTGGGCATTGCTGATTGCACGCATCGTGCGTTGCAACTTGGCGCCGATGACCGGACCAACCACCGGCAAACCTTCCAGTTCGCCCACGGCGCCTTGTATATGGCCGATCGCGTCGTTCATCGGATCGAGCATGGCGTCGGCACGCCGACGCCCTGCCTCTCCCGCCTTGACCAGGGCGTGCAGCGTGGCTTGCAGCTGCTCCAGATAGGTCATGGATCCTCCTTAAAGTGCGATGTGTGGGGTGTCGGCCAACTGCGCCGAACGGGCCTGGCGCATCAGCTCTTCCAACTGACGACGGGCGATGGTCTCCAACTGTTGCAGCACGGAAGGGTCATCGAGGCTGTTGCTGAAGGTGACCGGCATGTTGGCGGTGAAGGTGAACTGCTGGTTGATTGGCGCGGGTGGTACCGCAGGCGTTGCCGTCGCTACCGGCGGCGCGGGTAGCGGCGGCTGTGCCGCAGGGCTATCCATTGCCCGTACTGCCTCCCCCAGGCTCGGCTTGGCGGCAGGCTCTTCCTTGCCCGAACCCAGCGCCTTGCCCAACCAGCCGCCAATGCTTTCACCTCCCATGCTGCCCAGCACGCCACCGATCAGGCCACCGATCGCGGTGCCAATCACCGGTACCACCGAGCCGATGGCAGCACCTGCCGCAGCACCGGCCAAACCGCCTCCCAGGCCACCAGCGGCGGTGCCATAACCCTCAAGTTTCTGCTCGGGCGAGGCATCGCTGTTGTAGGTCTCGGCAAGTTGCAGGCCGGTGTCGAGCAAGGCGGCACCTGGGATGCGCCTGAACACTCGCCTTGCCACCGAGGCGTTGGCATTGCCGGCCCCTGCCCTGCCCGTCAGGCCGGCGAACGCAGTACCGGCGAGCCCGACCGCGCTGGCTGGCGATGCAGTGGCTGGAGGGCTGTCCGGGACAGTTTCCTGGGCCTCGAAGAAGGCTGCCTCGTCCTCCGTTTCGTCGACCTCTTCCTCCTCCTCCTCTTCCTCCAGCTCCTCGACATCGTCACTGGCTTTAGGCATGCGAGTGGCAGCGGCAGGAATCTTGGCCTTATCGGCAGGAGCATCGTTGGCGGCGGGCTTGTCGGAGAACAATCCATGGAGCGTCTTCCCAGCCAGGCCGCCAAGACCTTCGCCGATCATCTCGCCGATCTCACCGCCGTACTTCTGGATCTGCTTGTTCTTGGTCACGCCGGCGAGCAGTTCCGCTCCAAGGCTCCCCAGCACACTCCCGAAAGCAGCACCCACCGCCTCGGCCTGGTCCTCGCTCTTGTCCTTGAGCATGGCCAGGCCAAGCTTGGTGGCGCCCTTGGCCGCCGCCTTGCCACCGTTCTCCCGCAGACCGCTAGTGATCTCGGAGCGTCGTTCGGGAGATTGCCCTTGGTACGTACGCGCGCCCCAGGTGGCAAACGCGGTACCACCCAGCGCACCTGCCGCGATCAATCCGCCCTTCATGATCTCCCGAGCACCATTGGCGGGGCCCTCGGAGGGGAGCTCTTGAGCTGCAGCAGCGCTCTCGAGTGCGGCGCTTCGGGCCTCTCCAGGCGGCGTGGCGGTACCCTCGGGCGCATCGACAGAACGTTGCGCTGAAGCATCAGCCGCATCCTTGTCCGTGCCTGAGGCATCGTTGGCGGCGGGCGTATCGGAGAACCAGCCGAAGACCGTCTTGCCGATCAACCCACCAACACCTTCGCCGATCATTTCGCCGATCTCACCGCCGTACTTCTGGATCTGCTTGTTCCTGGTCAGGCCGCCCAAGAGCTCCGCTCCCAGATTGCCGAGTACGCCTCCAAGGGCTGCACCTGCGGCCTCGGCCTTGTCCTCGCCCTTATCCTTGAGCATGGCCAAGCCAAGCTTGGTGACGCCCTTGGCCGCCGCCTTGCCACCGTTCTCCTTCAGGCCCTTGGTGATCTCGCTGCGTCTTTCCGGCGTTCGGCTTTGATAGTACGAACGTGCTCCCCAGGCAGCGCCAGCGGCGACACCGACAGTACCGGCACCTACCGCTCCAGCCTTGAGCACCGTCAAACCCGCATTCGCCGACTCCAGAGGCACACGCCCCTGCTCCGCGCTACGCGCCTCGGGCGGATCACCCCGGGCCGGCCGTGGCGCGGTGCTCGTCCCCTCCAGCAAGGCCGCCTTGCGCTGCGCCAACGTCGGAACTGCTGATTCCTTGGCGACGGCCGCACTCGAGGCCACCACCACCGAACGCAGTTCCAACGGTTTGCGTCCAAGTGACAGATACAGCCTGCGCAAGCGCTCGACCTCATTCCCCTCATGGCGCAATCGCTCGATCTGCGCCTCATGGGCTCCTGCCTGGTCGTTATCCAGCCGCCTTTCGGCCTGGTCCACCTTGTCCAGTTCGAGCCCCAGGCGGATGACCTCGCCGATCAACCGCCCGAGCCGGGTACCATCCACTTGCCTGCGCAGGTGCTCGACCTGAACACGCAAGCGCTCGGCGGACCTGCCCAACGCCTGGTTGCTGGTGACGCCGAGGGTGAACAGCTGTGTGTTCGCCATGGGTTCCTCCTTGTCACTCCGCCAGCCACCAGACCATATCGCTGTACGACATGGTCATGATTTCGCTGGCGGAAAATTTCAGCTCCTTGGCCAGCCGCCTGGCGGCGGCCTTCTGCCGGGCAGGGTCAAACCTCGTCGTCCTGCACCAGGCGAAAATAGCCAGTCTGCAGGCGGCTGTAGTCCTTCAGGGCCAAGCCTTCGAGGTCCTTGATGCCGACTTCGGCGAGCGAGGCGAACAGGTTCAGTTCGCGCTGCTCGTCGTCAACTGCGCCACCGACCTGGGCATTGCGGATATCACGCACGGTCGGTGCGCGTAGCGACAGGCTGTCGACCTGCACGCCATTGGCTTCGCTGGGGCGTGACAGGCGCACGGTCACGCGCTCGGCGTTGACGGTCAGCCATTGCGGGAGTTTCTTTGCTTGAGCCATCGAACGTTCTCCTTAAAGACCCAGGGCGGCGCGCTGGGCGGCCAGCTGGTCGACACCGTCGATCACCCGCTTCATGCCCAGGGCGTCGATTTCGTAGACCAGGCGGCCATCGACTTCGAGCTTGTAGTAGGTGACGGCGACGCTGTGCTTGATCTCGGCCTTGTCGCCGGACTTCCAGTCGCCCATGTCGATCTCTTTAAGCGAACCGCGCAGAGTGACGATGACCGGGTTGATCTTGCCCTTGAGGCCCTTGAAGGCACCGCGGAAGGTGCCGTTGAAGGCGGTGCCGTCGGCCAGGCCGAAGAACTTCAGCGACTCGCGGCGCACGCCGGTGGTGGTGAAGGCAGCTTCCTGCTTCTCCATGCCCTGGTCCATCTCGACCGGCATGTCCATGCCGCCGGGGCGGTGCTCTTCCATCTTCAGGGTGAGCTTGGGCAGGGTCAGGCTAGGCACATCGCCTTGGAAGCTGACGCCATCGACGAACAGGTTCAGGTTGGCCAGTGTTTCGGGAATCATTGCCATGTAGGTGCGCTCCTTAAGCGGCGGAATCGAGGACTTCGGTCAGCCACTGGTTGGTGACTTCGACGCGGAAATTGGGGTTTTCGGCAGGCGGCACATCGGTGAAGCGGATGTTCCAGTACACCTTGCCCTGCTCCAGCTGGCTGGCGGTGTTCAGCTCCGGGTCGGCGAAGACCTCGAAGTTGATGATCGCGCCCTGGTTCTTCAGGTCGCGCATGAAGGCCTGCAGGCCTTCGGTGACGTCCTTGACGTAGGTGGCGGTGATGGAACGGTCGACGGCCCACTTGTGGCCGTAGAGGATCGCGTCCATGACGATGTCCATGGTCCGCACGCGGGTGACGAAGGCCCATTTCGGGTCGCTCGACAGGGTGCGGTTGCCCCACAGGCGGAAGCCGTCGTCGCGGATGATGGTGGCGATGTTGGCGTTGTTCAGCAGGTTGGCGCGGCAGGTGTCGTCGCCATCGAGGAACTCCACGGCGCGGGTGGTGCCGGTGATGCCGACGAACTCCTTGTTCGACGGCGACGCCCAGAAGCCGTACTCGCGATCGGTGTAGGCGAACAGGCCGGCAACCCAGGCCGAACCCGGCGCGTCGACGGTGGCCTCTGCGGCGTTGTCCCAGTAGCGCACACCCGGATCGACCAGGAAGGCGCGCTTGGCGCCGAAATTCTTGGCGTAGGCGATGGCCGCTTCGTCGGTGGTGTTGGGGCCGTCGATGATGGCAATGGCGCGCAGCTTGTCGGCCAGGGCTACCAGGGCGGTACCGACGGCTTGGGTGGAGCTGTGCTTGGGAGTGACCAGCAGGCGCGGCTGGGCGTTGAAACGGCTCTTGCCGTCGAGCAGCGCCTGCAGGCCGGTGCGCTTGCCGTCGGCCAGCACGTTGCCGATGATCGCCGAGGTCTGCTCGGCGGCGTCTTCGAGCTTGGCCACGCCGCAGGCGACGATAACCGCCTTGGCGCGGCTGTAGATGGCGCGGCAGGCCTTGGTGATCGCCGCGTCCTGGCCGAACGCCGCGACCGCTTCGCGCTCGCTGGTGATCAGCACCAGGTCATTGGCCTTGGCGGTGACGCCCGGGCCTTCGGTGAAAGTGTCGACCAGGCCGATGATCGAGGACGACGGCAGCGCGATGCTGCGGGCGCCGGTGTCGACGTTGGTAACGGTTACGCCGTGGAAGAATCCACTCATGTAGGTTTACTCCAGGTTCAGATATGAAAAAGCCCCGCGGGTGCGGGGCCTGGAAGGGGTGGTTCATGATGAACAACGCCCCGAATATGTGGGGCCTCCTGAAAAGCAGAAGTTACTTGGCTTCAGGGCTGGTGATTAGTTCGATCTCTCGCACCAAAGACTGATAGCGTTCGAATCGGGCTTCGCCATCGGCAATATCCAGTTCATGCTTGCGCATGCGCAGTACCGCTAGAGCCTCCTGGTCCATCCGTTGTTGCTCAGCCTGCTGAATGATGAGGTCAGCAGCCTCGGTGCAGCTGAGGCCTGCGGAGTCAGCGTAACTCTTGATCCAGATGCCGGCATCGCCTTGATAACCGGCATCCTTGTATTGTCGGGCAGCATTTTCTCGGGAAAGATGCTCTTTTTCGAAGCGACTCCAATTGGCATAGATCGAGGCTATCTGGTCATCGATGAACGCCTGTAGATCCGCCACGCTCGGCCATTCAGCGTCTCTTTCCAGAATCTCAGGGGGGCAGACACTAAAATCAAGGATTTTATATTCTGACTGCGCCTGAAGCAGTTTCTCATAAAATTCGTGAGATATCTTGATTGCGCCCGAGGGAATACGCCTATGAACGTCATCATTGTAGAACGTGCGCTCACCCTTTACGACGAAGATTGACATTAAATTCTCCTCAGTAACCGATTGCACGCCACTGCACAGTGCGACCATCATAAACATTGGTATCACAGAATGCTTGCCCATCAAACCCTGTGACACTTGGTTTCCCGATGCTTACGGACTGCCTATCCTGACGATAATATGAAACTCGATCATAATCATCGATCGTCACACCAATACTGGCAACCACAGACAAACAACCATTGGGAAATCTAAGCGGGAATACCGTATCAATATTTGCCGAAGAAACATTCGCCGGCAGATAAATACTACCCCACTGCTCGATTAAACCATTAGGACTCTTAGCCCATCCGTTCGCGGCAATTTTCGAGGCGTAATCGGCAGTATTTGAAAGACCACCGGCAATCACTGCATACGTGTGATCAGCATTACATACCAACATCAAAGGTGGTTCATTAGAACGGATCGTAATGGTGTCGTATGCACGAGACCCAATTGCGATGTATCCCCCTGCCACGGCAGGTTTATGAACTGTAATTGTGCCATCCCCGGACCCAACGGAAAGACAAAATACTGAACCAATCGGAATACCCGAGGAAGGTAGTACCACAGTACTACTCCATATCGGAGCACCACCACCGTTCATATAAACCATTCGCCCTACTTCAGACAGGGTCAAGGTTGAACCTGATGGAAACCCTGTCACGTATGAGGGAAATGATAATCCCATTTCCTTGACAAACTGGGTGGTAGCCAAACGAGTCGAAATGTCTCCCCTTTCAGGTGTCATGGCGGCAGGGGCACCGGTAAATACAGGACTGGCAAGCGGAGCCTTAAGTGCCAGCGCAGCATCTACCTGGCTCCTTGTGTAGACATCAGTCAGTCCGTATCCGGCTACCGTAGTTGGATTGGTCGCGGCAACCACTCGCCCGTACTTGTCTACCGTGACACTGCGATAAGTCCCTACCGGCACACCGCTACGACCGAAGGCCATCTCATAGTTCTGGGCACTGACACCCAAGGTCGTCGCGCCATCGCTGACCAACTGCCAAGCGCTATCGCCATTAAGCGTGCCCTTCTCGACCAGTACCAACAGACCGGGCGTAACCTTGGCATTGCTGTCGGCATCGCTACTGCGTGTCCATGCGCCTGCGGCCGCCAGGTAGAGACCATTGTCCTTGGCCGCCGCCTGATCCTTGACCAACACCCGGGTGCCCGCCTGCAATACAACCCCATCGATGGTTTGCAGCCCACTCAAGGTAATGGCGGCAGTGGTCGCGACCTGCACCGAATGCTTGAAATCCTGCCGCGCCAGTTCCTCGGTGACCCACTCGCGAGTCGCCAGCACCACCGCCGGATCGATTTTCAACTGCACATTGCTGGCACTGCTGACGATCAGGTTCATGCGCACCACCTGGGTACGCCCCGAGCCCTGGCTGAGCAACGGTTTGTAAGTCGGCGCGCAGTTGGCCACGGCGACCATGTCGCCATCGGCGTCGTACAACGCGATCTCGCGGATCCACTTACCGCCGACATCCGCCGGGATGACCTGCTCGGCGACGATGATCGCGCTGTTCTTGTCGTCCACCTTCAGCTGGTTCAGCGGCGCGCGGCGCCATTCATTGATCAGGCTGGTCTGGGTGGCGTTGGGGGTGGGGTCGGCGCCGTTGGCGTCGCCCACGCCCATCTGGGTGATTTTCCACGGGATGCCCAAGGCATCCGCGTTGGCCTGTTTCGCCGCGCCCACGTTGGTGAGGATGGCGTAGAACTGGGAATTCTGGTCAACCATGTGCAATGTCCAAGGTATCGATTGTGTGTTCCCGGCCGCCGCGGCCGATGGCGCCACTGACGATCAGGTCAGGCGATGCCGGCGGGTAGACGTCGAGCTCATCGCCGTCCTGCAGCGTGCAGCCGAAGTAGAGGGCGCCACGGCTTTCGAGGCTGATCGCCAGCCCCGTCATGTGGCGACTGACCGGCCGGGCGTCGTCGATCAGCGACGACAGTTCGTTGTAGGTTTCCTCGCTGATGCCGGTGTCGGTCACCCCGACCTTCAGCGCAAAGGTCCCCGGCACCCCAGCCGGCTGGGTCTGCCACCATTCCTGCACCTCGATCAGGTAGCCGAACGGCTCGACCACCCGCCGCAGGGCGCCGAGGGTGCCCTTGTGGGCGTGGACGAAGAACGCCGAGCGGATCACCGAGCGCTTGATCGCCTCGCTCCAGCTGTCGTCCCAGCGGTCCACCGACCAGGCCCAGGCCAGTTGGTAGAGCAGGTGCGCCGGGCAGGTGTCGGGGTTGTAGAGTGTGCGCAAGGCGGCCTTGAGGTCTTCATCGGTGGCCACCTCGATGGCCCGCTCCAGTGGCGTGCGGTTGAGCGGCAGAAGACTCTGCATGTCAGCCACCCCGCCGCAGTTCGATGTCCGTGCACCAGGCGGCCTGGGCCTTGCTCGGGCGGATATCGCTCCAACCGACCAGCTCGACGCGGCTCACGCCGTCGATATGCAGTTGCGCGTCGATCCCCGAACGGGCGACCTCGACGCCCAGGCGTCGGCGCGGGTTGACCCACGCCTGGAGACGGCGTCGACACTCGGTGAGGATCGCCTCGAACTCCGGGCCGTTGTCGGCCATATGCAGCACCGCCTCGACGCGGTACGGCAACACCTCGGCGCTGCGCACATTGACCCGGTCGGCGACCGGGCGGATGTCGTCGTCGTTGAGGTAGGCGTTGACCTGGGCCAGCAGCTCGGGGCTGGCCACGCCATCGTTGTCCAGGCTCAGCACGGTGACGTCCACAACGGCCGGCGACGGGCTTTCGGCGGTCGCGTCGGCGACCCGCCCCGAAGCGTTGCGGGCATGGAGGATGTAGCTGTTGCGCGGGCCGGCGGTGGTCAGGCCTTCGTAGACCAGCTGCACCCGTTCGCGCAGGGCGTCGTCGGATTCGAGCACCGCCTCGGTCGGTGGAATCGTGCCCGGGGCCGCGGCCTGGATCACCAGGCGCTGCAGGCTGACGTTGGCCGCCAGTTGGTCGAGGTCGCTGCCTTGGGCGTAGGCCAGCAGCAGCGCCTTGGCCGCGTCGTTGATGCGCGCTCGGTTGAGCAGCTTGCGGTAGGCGCCCACTTCGAGCAGCTTGGTCACCGGGTCGCTTTCCAGGTTGGCGGTCCAGCCTTCACCCATCTGGGTGCGGAAGCTGGTCAGGTCTTCCTGGTAGAGCACCTCGAAATCGAGGTCCTCGAGCAGTTGCGGCGCGGGCAGTTTGGACAGATCGACCTGGCTCATACAGTCACCTCCACCAGGGCGTCATCGCCCAGATAACGGCCGCTCAGGGCCAGGCAGACCTGGCCATCGAGCACGGCGACAACCTTGACCCGCTCCAGCTTCAGGCGCGGTTCCCAGCGCCCCAGGGCGCGGGCCACCTCGGCCTGCACCGCGCTCTTCCAGCCTTCGTTGACCGGCAGGTCGACGTAGCGGCGCAGCTGGCTGCCGTACTCCGGGCGCATGCGCCGGCTGCCCAGCGGCGTGGTGAGGATGTCTTCGATGGATTGACGCAGGTGGGCCACGCCCGACAGGGGTTGGCCGGTGCGGCGGTCCATGCCGATCATGGGGCACCTCCTGGAATTGAGGCTCCAGGTAGCCTGTTCGGATAGCGCATGGTTATCACCTGGCAGAGAGGAATGGGTTGCCCGGACAAGCCGGGCAGCCGTTTCAGGAGACGAAGTCGTAGGTCAGGGCGATGGCCGCCGTGGCGTTGTTGGCAACGGTCCACAGGCCGTACCCCGCCGGGATGAACAGCGGATAAGGCAGGGTGTACTGCGAATCGATGCCGCCATTGATCCCGCCCATGATGGCGTGGACGCTCATGTCGCCGATGTAGGCCGGCGCCTTCGGACCGGTGTACAGGTTGAGGATGCCGCCACCGGTGCACAGGGTAGCGGTGCGCAGGTACACGCCATCCTTGTTGTCCGCCGCGCTGAAGACCTGGCTGACGGCGGTTGGGTGGGCGTTGAAGAAATGCTTGCCGACTTTTACTGCTTCCATGTTGCTTTACCTTTTGAGTCGAATGATCAGATGCGCACCATTGCGCAAGACATGTCGCTCACAGGCGATCGCGTTCGCTGGAGGCGCCTTGCGCAATGACGCAAGCGCACGTCCAGGCACTGCTCGGTGGCAAAAATCAGTTGGTGATCAGCAGATCCAGACTGGTCGCGTCACAGGCGTTGCTGGCCTTCTTGTCGATGACCAGATAGAGCATCGACGTGGTGCTCACTTCGATATCGTTGGCCTTGATGACCGCACTGCCGCCATTGGCCAGGTCGCCCGACTGCACCACGCTGTCACCCAGGTTGAGCGACCAGGCGATACCGTCGCCGCACGCGCTGTGCAGGTCGTTGACCCGGCCCAGCACGTTGACCCGGCCACTGATCGGGCTCGCCCAACGCACGATGCTCTGGCTGTCACCGCCCGGATGGGTGGCCACTTCGCCCTGCTTGAAGACGAAGCTGCCACCCGAGCCGCTGAAGACGAAGCTCTTCTTGATGACACTCACGTACGCGTTGTTGGCGTCATCGCGCCAGCAAGTGACGTTGGCGCCACTGCAGTTGTCGGCAACGAACGTCGGTAGCAGCGTGTAGTTGGCCGGTGCGTTGACCCCAGACTTGTTCTGCATGAACGTCCAAGGGGAGTCGGCTGCGGCACTCTGGGTCGCGATATACATGTCCCGGGCCAGGTTCCACGACTGGGCAGTTGCCGCCCAGGCACTGGGGGCCATGGCGCTACACAGCAGGGTGAGCACGACTAGAGTAGTTTTGAATTTTTTCATGGTCTGATCAGATCCTTGTTCAGTGCTTGTGATTGGCGGTGTTGCCGGCCGTATCGATGATTCGGCCACCGCCGTTGATGTCACCGCTGACCGTCAGCGGGCCATTGATGGCGACCGCGCCGGTCAGGGTGATCGACGCAGCGTCGAGGGTGATGGCGTTGTCGCTGACCACCAGGGTGCTGGCGCCGACCTTGACCGTGGCCTGGCCGCTGGGTAGCTGGATGTCATAGCGTTTGGCCTGCCAGTCGTAAGCCAGCGATCCGCCGTCATCGAAGCGCCAGACCTCGACATGGTCGCGGTTGTCCGGCGCCGTGCCGGCATTGCCGTATAACCCCGGGACGAAGGTGCCCAGTGCCGGTTCGCCGCTGGCGCTGATCAGCACGCCCTGCTCGTCCAGGCTCGGTACCCGCCAGTGGCGGGCCTTGCCAGCAGCCTGGGCATGCCAGCGCACCCAGGCGCTGGTCCAGCCGCCGCCGTCGGACACCCGCACCCGGGCTGCGGCCAGGTCGATCGCGACCACCCGACAGGGGATCACCAGGCTGGCCAGCATGCGATCGTGCATGGCGCTGGCGTAGCTCATGCCAGGTCCTCCGGTGACAGGTACTTGTCCTGGTTGCCGGGTCCGGTGTCCGGGGCAAAGCCCAGCATCAGGCTGCCCGCCGGTTGGTCGGGCCAAGGCCACTGGACAGTGCCTGACAGGATGGGTTGATCCCATTGCACCCGCCAGGTGGTGCCCTCGGCTTCGGCGAGAATGTCCCGTGCGCCCTCGACGTAATCGAGCCCCCAGAACTGCTGGCGCAGCACATCGATCAGCTGTGCCGCCAGCACTCCTGCCTGCATCCGTGCCTGCGCGGGGGTGCCCTGGGCGGTGACGCGGGCCTCGAAGGTCGCCATCAGCAATGAGCGACCGTCACGCAGCGCCTCGTCGCCACGCATGCGCAACACGCCATGCACCAAGGCCGGCAGGGCCGGCTCGGTAATGTCGTCGCCCTCCGTGGCGACTGTGGCGAAGGCCGGCAACGCCGCCCGCAGGGTGGAGGTGACGGCCGCGTACAACTGGGCCAGTTCGCTCATGCTTGTGCTCCTTGAACGCTCGGTTCGGCGAAGGCCGGGCCCGCAAAGGCCCGGCGCCCGGCTCAGAAGTGCCAGGTCCAGATGTCGATAGGCTTCTGGTCAGGGTTGATCTTGCGGATATGGCGATAGGTCGGCTGGAAGCCGAAGCGCGCCCACACCGGTTTCTCGTCGAGGATGGCGATGCTGCCGTTGGCCTGCAGGCGCAGCACCGCGCTGGCATGTCCGCCGGTGTGCGAATGCCACAGCACCGCGTTGCCAGCGCCGTAGATCACCAGGTTGCCGTCACCCTGGAACACTGCGCGCACAGCGCCCTTGCCTTGAGTGCCGGCGTTCCAGGTGGCCGCGCCGTTCGGGCCATAGGCCACGAGATTGCCGTCGCCCTGGAACACCAGCTTGCTGGTGCCCGCGCCATATACCACGCCCTGAACCAGCTCGGAGCCAGGCGCCAGCAGCAGCGAATCGACGGCGCCGGGCACCAGCGGGATAGCCGATGTACCGTTCCACAGCGCCAGGGAGTCGACCAGCACGATGTTGCCGTCGTCCTGCAGCACCAGGTGGGTGCGGTTCCACTGGTCGTTGCTGGTGAAGGTGCTGTTATTGGTCAGCCACACCCGGCGCCGCGAGTAGTCGTCGAGGAATGCGCCGTACTGCACGTAGAAGGCCAGCGGGGCTTTCTTGTTGCGCAGGGGGATGGTCGAGCTGAAAGGTTGCTGTTCATTGGCGATCCAGACGGTGGCGCCGTTGTCCTGGATCACCAGGTTGCCATCGCCCTGCAGCAGCAGCTTGAAGCGCTGGTTGGGCGACAGCAGGTACTGGCCCGCCGACAGGGTCTGGTAAGCGGGCAGCACCGAAGTGCCGACGCCGTTGAAAGGAATGCGGGTACGACCTGCCATGGTGTTTCTCCTACTGGATCGATTGAAGGGGAGCCGGGCTCTGTGGCCCGCCCTGATCGCTCGTCGGCACGTTGTCGAGGCCCGTGGCCTTCATGTGGTTGATGGTCGCGCAGCGCGAGCACTTGATCTGGACCAGCGCCGACCCGCCGATGCGGGCCAGCAAGCGGTTGCATTTACCGCAGCGAAACTCGTTGAACATCCGCCTTTCTTCCTTGTTACCGCGTTCATTCTTCGTCCTGGCGCACAGCTGCAGGCTGCTCGCCCAACCCCAGCCTTCGAGCGGCCCAGCGCTCGTAAAGGCCGATGGCCACGTCGGCGCCGGCCATAGAGGTAAGGCAACCGAAGGCGCTGGCACTCCAGATCGACATGCCGCTGGCGTACAACAGCATGACTGTCGACACCCCGCAGACCATGCAGGCCCCGGAGCGCAGCGCCAGCCGCCTGAGCAGCCCCCAGCCGCGCGCGCCGGCCTTGTCGGCGCGCCACATCTCGCCGGAAAGTCCGCCCAGCAATGCCAGGAGGATCACCAGCCAGAGCGGCATCTCCAGCAACGTCTGTTGCTCGTTCGTCACGTTCCTGTCTCCTGTGTGTTACCCGCCGGCGACAGGCCGGCGGATCGTGATTGGCTTGACTCGGCATTCCAAAAAGCCCGCCTTGCAGGCTTTTCAGTAATGCGCGGTGTAACCGCCGGCCACGACTGGTGACGCCGTGCGGTTGCGCTTCAAATTGGTGACTCCGACCGCGGCCGCCTGCCCGCCGGATAACTGATCGTGGTGCTTTACGCTGCACACCCGGGCCAGTTGCCAACCCTCTGAACAGTCGAGGCCTGTTCATCGCTGCCTGTATCTCAACCGGTTTCGTCCGGCTTGGGATACATTTTATGCATTCATGCATATGCAGTCAATGCACAAATTCAAAATTTTATGCATCAGGGTTTGCTCTTATGCATGGAGGCCTGATCTGACGTGGGTGTAGGGGTTTTCTGAGGGCGAAAAAAAACCCGCCAAGGCGGGTTTTTATCGAGGGCTGGGGATCAACGGGCGTACATGCCCCACCAGAAAACGTGACCGAGGAGGCTGATCTGTTCTTCCTGCATCTGCTGGAAGCTGTAGTCCTCGTCGGGGTGCTCGTCGCGGTTGAAGCTGCGCAGGCGAATGCCGGTAGGCAGGCGGTACACCTGTTTCACCCGCAGCTGGCCATTGTGGTTGATGGCATAAAGGTCACCGTCGATGATATCGCCGATGGTGCTTTTACCGGTATTGACCCCGACAGTAGCGCCGTCGCGCAGCACCGGCAACATGCTGTTGCCACGCACCGTCACGCACTTGGCGTTGTCGAACTGCACGCCATTATGACGCAGGCTGCGTTTGCCGAAGCGCAAGCGAGCGTTCTCGCTTTCCTCGATGACGAATCTTCCTGATCCTGCTGCCAACTCGACCTCACGAAGAAAAGGAACGGATACCTCGTCGTCCTCGACGGGGGTTTCATCGTCCCACAGGCTGATATCGCTCAGGGCCGCGTGGCCCTGGGCGAGCGGAGCCGCGTCACGGGACTCGCCCAGTTCGACACGGCCGCGCAACTGGTCGGTGCTCACGCCGAAGTACTCGGCGATCTTCGAGACGTGTTTGTCCGAAGGATCGACGATCTTCTCGCTGAGAATCCGCGACAGGGTGGATTGAGGTACACCCGTGCGCCGATGCAGCTCTGTCGGGGACAGGCCGTGGCGGGCGAGCAGTTCTCTAAGTACGGAGGCTACGTTGCGTTTTTGCATAATGCGCATAATGCAACCGTAACAGCGCAAATGCAATGGCCTGGCAAGCGGAAAACAATGGTTGCCCCCTCCCCCGGGCCATCGCTATCGTCGCGATTTCTCACCATGGATCGGAAAACGGCATGGACCTTTCGCCGCGACGCCGCTGGCCCACTTACCTGCTTGTCGGGTTGATCATTGCGTTTATGGCGGCCTGAACATCCAGGACTGGCCGTCATTTGAACGGCCACGACGGGTCTTTAGCCGAGGCTTCGTGATGTTCTGCGTGCTGGTGGTGATCATGGAACTGATCCTCCTCAATCAGTTCTTCGGCCACCCGGGCTGAGGCCAACGCCTGACAAGCTGCGCAGATTTGCCCCACCCATCCAACCTGCGCCCACCGAAAAAAGCCTGTACCATTGACGGTTTCGAAATTTGCCACCAGACCACCCGCTGTAAGGCCCTGAATGTCTGATCTCTCCGCACACACCCCGATGATGCAGCAGTACTGGAAGCTGAAAAACCAGCACCCGGACCAGCTGATGTTCTACCGCATGGGCGACTTCTACGAGATCTTCTACGAAGATGCGAAGAAAGCCGCGAAACTGCTGGATATCACCCTGACCGCCCGCGGGCAGTCGGCGGGCCAGTCGATTCCCATGTGCGGGATTCCGTTCCACTCGCTCGAAGGCTACCTGGCCAAGCTGGTCAAGCTCGGCGAGTCGGTGGTGATCTGCGAGCAGATCGGCGACCCGGCTACCAGCAAGGGCCCGGTGGAGCGCCAGGTGGTGCGCATCATCACCCCGGGCACGATCAGCGACGAGGCGTTGCTCGACGAGCGTCGCGACAACCTGATTGCCGCCTTGCTCGGCGACGAGCGGCTGTTCGGCCTGGCGGTGCTGGACATCACCAGCGGCAATTTCACCGTGCAGGAGATCAAGGGCTGGGAGAACCTGCTGGCCGAGCTCGAGCGCATCAACCCGGTGGAGCTGCTGATCCCGGATGACTGGCCGCAGGGCCTGCCAGCGGAGAAGCGCCGTGGCGCCCGGCGCCGTGCCCCCTGGGACTTCGACCGTGATTCGGCACGCAAGAGCCTTTGCCAGCAGTTCGCCACTCAGGACCTCAAGGGCTTCGGCTGCGACAAGCTGACCCTGGCCATCGGCGCCGCCGGCTGCCTGCTGAGCTATGCCAAGGAAACCCAGCGCACCGCCCTGCCTCACCTGCGCAGCCTGCGCCACGAGCGCCTGGACGACACCGTCATCCTCGATGCCGCCAGCCGCCGCAACCTGGAGCTGGACATCAACCTGGCCGGTGGCCGCGACAACACCCTGCAATCGGTCATCGACCGTTGCCAGACCGCCATGGCCAGCCGCCTGCTGACCCGCTGGCTGAACCGTCCGCTGCGCGACCTGAAGGTGCTCAAGGCACGCCAGGACTCGATCCGCTGCCTGCTCGACGGCTACCGCTTCGAAAAGCTGCAGCCACAGCTCAAGGAAATCGGCGACATCGAGCGGATCCTCGCGCGTATTGGCCTGCGCAACGCCCGCCCGCGTGACCTGGCACGCCTGCGCGACGCCCTCGGCGCCCTGCCCGAGCTGCAGAACGCCATGGCCGAGCTGGAGGCACCGCACCTGGCGCGCCTGGCCGCGATCACCGGCACCTACCCAGAGCTGGCTGGCCTGCTGGAGCGGGCGATCATCGACAATCCGCCGGCGGTGATCCGCGACGGTGGCGTGCTCAAGACCGGCTATGACAGCGAACTCGACGAACTGCTGTCGATCAGCGAGAACGCCGGCCAGTTCCTCATCGACCTGGAAGTCCGCGAGAAGGCCCGCACGGGCCTTGCCAACCTCAAGGTCGGCTACAACCGCGTGCATGGCTATTTCATCGAGCTGCCGACCAAGCAGGCCGAGCAGGCACCCGCCGACTACATCCGCCGGCAGACGCTCAAGGGCGCCGAACGTTTCATCACCCCCGAACTGAAGACGTTCGAGGACAAGGCGCTGTCGGCCAAGAGCCGTGCCCTGGCCCGCGAGAAGATGCTCTACGATGCCTTGCTCGAAACGTTGATCGGGCACCTGGCGCCACTGCAGGACAGCGCCGCGGCGTTGGCCGAGCTGGATGTGCTGAGCAACCTGGGCGAACGCGCCCTGAACCTGGACCTGAACTGCCCAAGCTTCGTCGACGAGCCGTGCCTGCGCATCGAGCAGGGCCGCCACCCGGTGGTCGAGCAAGTATTGACCACGCCGTTCGTGGCCAACGACCTGGGCCTGGACGACAGCACGCGCATGCTGATCATCACCGGCCCGAACATGGGCGGTAAGTCCACCTACATGCGCCAGACCGCGCTGATCGTGCTGCTGGCGCATATCGGCAGCTTCGTCCCGGCAGCCGCCTGCGAGCTGTCGCCGGTGGACCGTATCTTCACCCGTATCGGCTCCAGCGACGACCTGGCCGGCGGGCGCTCGACCTTCATGGTCGAGATGAGCGAAACAGCGAACATCCTGCACAACGCCACCGACCGCAGCCTGGTGCTGATGGACGAAGTTGGCCGCGGCACCAGCACCTTCGACGGGCTGTCGCTGGCCTGGGCCGCCGCCGAGCGCCTGGCCCAGCTGCGCGCCTACACGTTGTTCGCCACCCACTACTTCGAACTGACCGTGCTGCCGGACAGCGAGCCGCTGGTGGCCAACGTGCACCTGAACGCCACCGAGCACAATGAACGCATCGTGTTCCTGCACCATGTGCTGCCGGGCCCCGCGAGCCAAAGCTACGGCCTGGCCGTGGCGCAACTGGCGGGTGTGCCGGCGGCGGTGATCCAGCGTGCCCGCGAGCATCTGGGTCGGCTGGAGACCACCAGCCTGCCCCACGAAGCGCCGCTTGCAACGCCGCGCGACAATACGCCTCACGTGCCGCACCAGAGCGACCTGTTCGCCAGCCTGCCACACCCGGCCATCGAGAAGCTGGGCAAGCTGGACCTGGATGACATGACGCCGCGCCAAGCTATCGAAATGCTATATCAACTGAAAAACCTGTTATAACGGCCCACCGCGCAAGCTGGTAGAATCCGGCGCGGTTTGCGAGGGCTGCAGGTTATTAGCCTGGTCTGCAGCCAGCACCGTGAACCGCGCTGCCCTGGAAGGAAGGGCAAGCTGCCGTCGCCTGAGGAGAGAATTAGAAATGACCTTCGTCGTCACCGACAACTGCATCAAATGCAAGTACACCGACTGCGTGGAAGTCTGTCCGGTGGACTGCTTCTACGAAGGCCCGAACTTCCTGGTGATTCACCCGGACGAATGCATCGACTGTGCGCTGTGCGAGCCTGAGTGCCCGGCCCAGGCGATTTTCTCGGAAGACGAAGTGCCGTCCGGCATGGAGAACTTCATCGAGCTGAACGCCGAGCTGGCCGAGATCTGGCCGAACATCACCGAGAAGAAAGACGCCCTGGCGGACGCCGAAGAGTGGGATGGCAAGCCTGGCAAGATCGCCGATCTGGAGCGCTGACAGCGCCCAGGTACGAAAAAGGCCCGCGAGGGCCTTTTTTCATTTTCAGCAGGCAAAAAAAAGGGGCGGTTTGACCCGCCCACATTTTTTCCGTAGTCCCTGTATGTCCCAATCATCGTCCTGATGAATCGCGTCCCGCGATGTCCTTGGCCATCATCCTTGAGAGCCTGTGTCAGTCCGTAGACACAGTTCGAATACTAGCGATTCCCCGCCTTGGTACAAGCGGCGAATATCTCAGGATGATTCAGGCGAAATATCTTCTGATATTTATAAAAATAATATATTTCATGCACTTAGAAAAAATACGCCACTGGAAACGACATTGATTTACTGATCCCTACAGCGATCACTTACATGATGAGTAAGCGAATGCTTACACGCGATACTACGAGGGTGGCGAAATAAACACTTTGCTGAGGGTGCCATGGACTCCTCCCGCCTCAATGCCGCCCTCGCCAACGGTCAAGCCCCAGCAGTACTAGCCCGATGGCCCAGAACCCTGCCAGCACTCCCACTGCATTCATCAGCACCTGCCCATGGCCAAGCCGCGCGACGTCAACGAACGGATAGGGATAGACGCCGATCTCATGCCCACGCAGCAGCACGAAGGCAAAATACAGCATCGGATACAGCGCCCAGGCTGCCAGATGCCAGAGCCGCAGCTGCCCCTTGGGTGCCTCGAACCACCAGTACAGGATGAACAGCAGCGGCATCACATCGTGCAGCAACTCGTCCGCCAGCCACTGCCAGCCCTGGGGTTGCCATAGGTGTCGCAGCAGCAGGCTGTAGGCCAGCGCCACCAGCACGATGCTTGCTGCAATGCACGAACTGACCGCCGGGGAAAGAAACCAGCGCCGGGCCGCCGAGTCGCGACCGAATGCGGCATGGCTGAACACCGTGGCCACCAGCGTGTTGCTGAGCACGGTGAAATAGCAGAACAGGTTGACCAGCCCGCCGATCAGGCTGGCCTGTTCCTGCCAACGCGCCAGCAGTACCAGGTACAGCTGGATCGCCAATCCCGCCCAGCCAAGAACGGCCGCCAGGGCAAACCAAGGCCGGCGCGGCATCAGCCTTTGCGCTGCAGCTTCACATACAGCTGCTCGACCTTCTCCCGGGCCCAGGGGGTCTTGCGCAGGAAGGTCAGGCTCGACTTGATCGTCGGGTCGCTTTTGAAGCAGCGGATATCGATGCGTTCGGCCAGGCCCTGCCACTGATAGTGCGCTACCAGCTCGGTGAGGATCTGTTCGAGGGTCTTGCCGTGCAGCGCGTTATGGTTGGCCGTGCTCATGCAGTGCTCCAGGTTCGGGAAGGTGCGCACCTTACACGAGTGTAGCGAGCGGGTGGGATCGAGGTTGCTTGCCCCGCCACAGGCCGGCTGAAGACGATGCAAAAACCACTGGCAAGCACGGGAAGCCTTGTGCTGAAATAGCGATGTTATATTGTAACAACACAAAGAATCTGCCAAGGAACGCCACATCCCCATGCGTCACATGCCGCTGCACCTCTCCCCCCTAGCCGTCGCGCTCTGGCTGGCCTCGACTTCCAGCCAGGCCGTGGAACTGCAACCCCAGGTGATTACCGCCAACCCATTGGGCAACGCCCAACTGGCCGCCCCCAGCACCGTCCTTGAAGGCGATAACCTGCTGCAACAGCAACAGGGCAGCCTCGGCGAGACCCTCAACAAACAGCCTGGTGTTGCCTCCACCTGGTTCGGCCCCGGCGCCAGCCGCCCGGTGATCCGCGGCCTGGACGGTGACCGCATTCGCATCCTGCGCAACGGCGTCGGCGCCCTGGATGCCTCGTCGCTGTCCTACGACCACGCCGTGCCGCTGGACCCGGTGACCGTCGAACGGGTCGAGATCGTCCGCGGCCCGGCCGCCCTGCTCTACGGCGGCAACGCCATCGGTGGGGTGGTCAACACCTTCGACAACCGCATCCCCGACACGCCCATCGACGGCATCCATGGCGCCGGCGAGCTGCGCTACGGCGGTGCCGACACCACGCGCAGCAGTGCGGGCAAACTGGAGGCCGGCAACGGCGCCTTCGCCCTGCACCTGGATGCCAACAGCCGCCAGTTCAACGACCTGCGCATCCCCGGCTATGCCCGCAGTTCGAAGGTGCGCGACGCCGACGAGCCCGGCAGCAAGCGCCGCCTGAAGAACAGCGACGGACGCCAGGACGGCGGTGCAATCGGCGGTTCCTATCATTGGGATCACGGCTATACCGGCCTGTCCTACAGCCGCTATGACAGCAACTACGGCTCGGTAGCCGAGCCCGGCGTGCGCCTGGACATGCAGCAGGACCACTACGGCTTCGCCTCGGAGCTACGCGATCTCGACGGACCATTCAGCTCGGTGAAGGTCGATGCCGGCTATACCGACTACCAGCACCGTGAAATCGAAAGCGGTGAAGTGCACACCACCTTCAAGAACAAGGGCTACGAGGCACGCATCGAGGCCCGCCACCAGCCGCTGGGGCCGGTCGAGGGCGTGATCGGTGCCCAGGTCAGCCGCAACGAGTTCTCCGCACTGGGCGAGGAAGCCTTTGTCCCGCACACCGATACCGACAGCCTGGCGCTGTTCCTGCTCGAGCAATGGCAGGCCACCGAGCGCCTGAACCTGAGCCTGGGCGCGCGCATGGAACACACCCGGGTTGATCCGGATGCCAAGGGCAACGAAACCTTTGCCGGAGCCGACAGCGCCAGTAGCTTTAATGCCTTCAGCCTGTCATCGGGCGCGGTGTACCAGCTCGACCCGATCTGGTCGCTGGCCGCCAACCTCGGCTACACCGAGCGCGCGCCAACTTTCTACGAGCTGTATGCCAACGGCGCCCACGTGGCGACCGGCGCCTACGAGATCGGTGACCCTAACCTGAACAAGGAAAAGGCCATCTCCGGTGACCTGGCCCTGCGCTTCGACAACGGCACCCACAAGGGCAGCGTCGGTGTGTTCTACAGCCATTTTCGCAACTACATCGGCCTGATCGGCACCGGCAACCTGCGTGAAGGGCATGATCACGACCATGGCGACGATCATGACCACGACCATGATCACGATCACGGTGATATCCCCGAGTATGCCTACCAGGGTGTGCGCGCACGCTTCTACGGTATCGAGGCCCAGGACCGCTGGAAGTTGCTGGAAAATCGCTACGGCAGCTTCGCCCTGGAACTGTCCGGCGACTACACCCGGGCCAAGAACCTCGACAGCGGCGAGCCGCTACCGCGTATCGCACCGCTGCGCCTGAACAGCGGACTGGTCTGGGAACTGGATCGCTGGCAGGCCCGGGTCGATGTGCAGCATGCCGCGTCGCAACGGCGCAAACCGGCCAACGAAACCGGCACCGACGGCTACACCACCCTCGGCGCAAGCGTGGGGTATCGCTTCGACATCGGCCAGAGTGAATGGCTGGCGTTCGTGCGCGGCGAGAACCTCACCGACCAGACCGTGCGCTATGCCAGCTCGATCCTGCGCGATATCGCGCCGGCGCCGGGGCGTAGTGTGCAGGTTGGCTTGCGCACCTCGTTCTGACCTTATCGCAGGGTAAGCCCTCTCCCACTGTGGGGTGGGCTACCCGGCGAGGGCCGATGGACTGTTACCCCATCAGCAACAATCCCCTGCGACATTTTGTCTTTTTTTCTTACAACTTCCCCTATATCCTCCCTGCCGCAAGCTGAATCGCTTCACTCGATACCCATCGCAGCCATTTCCCTTCGAAGACCTCGCACTTCGTTGCGCTTGCCGTTTCCTCAACAATCAAAAGATAGCGCTATCTCATGCTCCAGCTGCCCAATACCCGCTACTCCGGCCTCGCCCTCGCCACCCTGCTCGGTGCCCTGTCCCCTACCACCAGTGCTGGCGAAATGTTCGCCAAGGACTCGAAGTGGATGCTCGGCGACTGGGGTGGTACCCGCAGTGAACTGCTGGAAAAGGGCTACGACTTCACCCTTGGCTACACCGGCGAGATGGGCAGCAACCTGCACGGCGGCTACAGCCACGACCGCGCCGCACGCTACAGCGACCAGTTCACCTTCGGCGTGAACATGGACCTGCAGAAGATCCTCGGCTGGCACGACACCGAGGTGCAGCTGACCGTCACCGAACGCCACGGCAACAACATAAGCAACGATCGCATCAACGACCCGCGCGTCGGCGGCTTTACCTCGGCCCAGGAAGTCTGGGGCCGTGGCCAGACCTGGCGCCTGACCCAGATGTGGATCAAGCAGAAGTACTTCGATGGCGCGCTGGACGTGAAATTCGGCCGCTTCGGCGAGGGCGAGGACTTCAACAGCTTCCCCTGCGACTTCCAGAACCTGGCGTTCTGCGGCTCGCAGGTGGGCAACTGGGTGGGCGGCATCTGGTACAACTGGCCGGTCAGCCAGTGGGCCCTGCGCGTGCGCTACAACCTCAATGACGCGCTCTACGCCCAGGTCGGGGTGTTCGAGCAGAACCCCTCGAACCTCGAGAGCGGCAACGGCTTCAAGCTCAGCGGCAGCGGCACCCAGGGCGCGGTGATGCCGATCGAACTGGTCTGGAGCCCGCGGGTCAATGGCCTGAAAGGGGAATATCGCGCCGGCTACTACTACAGTAATGCCAAGGCACAGGATGTACTCAAGGACAGCAACGGTACGCCCGCCGCCATCAGCGGCGCCGCCTATCGCAGCAGCTCGAGCAAGCACGGCCTGTGGCTCGGCGCCCAGCAGCAGGTGACCGCGCTGGCCTCCGACCAGTCGCGCGGCCTGAGCCTGTTCGCCAACGCCACGGTGCACGACAAGAAGACCAATGCCATCGACAACTATGTGCAGGCAGGTGTGGTTTACAAAGGGCCGTTCGATGCCCGCGCCAAGGACGACATCGGTTTCGCCCTGGCCCGCGTGCACGTCAACCCCGGCTATCGCAAGAACGCCCGCCTCATCAACCAGGCCAACGGCCTGGACGACTACGACAACCCCGGCTTCCTGCCCGTGCAGGACACCGAGTACAGCGCCGAACTCTATTACGGCATCCACCTGGCCGACTGGCTCACCGTACGCCCGAACCTGCAGTACATCCGCCATCCGGGCGGGGTGTCGCGGGTCGACGATGCGTTGATCGGCGGCCTGAAGATCCAGAGCAGTTTCTAACCCGACCCTTTCACACTACGGAGAACAGACGATGAGCACTGACGGTGCCAAGAATGGAACCCGCTGGCTACCGCGCCTGATGGGCGTGCTGCTGCTGCTGATGGGCCTGGCCCTGCTGGCCGGCGGCATCAAGCTGAGCCAGCTGGGCGGCTCGCTTTACTATCTGATTGCCGGTATCGGCTTCGCCCTGTCCGGCATCCTGCTGCTGGCCAAGCGTCGCATCGCCCTGGGCCTGTATGGCCTGGTACTGCTGGGCAGCACCGCGTGGGCGCTGCTGGAAGTGGGCCTGGACTGGTGGCAGCTGGTGCCACGCCTGGCCATCTGGTTCGCCATCGGCGTGGTCCTGCTGCTGCCGTGGGCGCGCCGCCCGCTGGTCGGCCCTGCGTCCAAGGTCAACACCGCCCTGCTCAGCGTCGCCGTGGTCGCCTCCGGCGCCACTGCCGTGGCCAGCCAGTTCACTCACCCGGGCGAAATCCGTGGCGAGTTCACCCGCGACAACAGCGAGATGGGCAGCGCCGCCCCGGCCATGCCCGACGGTGAATGGCAGGCCTATGGCCGCACCGAGCACGGCGACCGCTATTCGCCGCTGCGCCAGATCACCCCGCAGAACGCCTACCGCCTGGAAGAGGCCTGGCGTATCCGCACCGGCGACCTGCCGACCGAGAACGACCCGGTGGAGCTGACCAACCAGAACACGCCGCTGAAGGTCAACGGCATGCTCTACGCCTGCACCGCCCACAGCCGCCTGCTGGCGCTGGACCCGGACACCGGCGCCGAGATCTGGCGCTTTGATCCGCAGGTCAAGAGCCCCACCGGCACTTTCAAGGGCTTCGCCCACATGACCTGCCGCGGCGTCTCGTACTATGACGAGAACAGCTACGTCAGCCGCGATGGCAGCCCCGCGCCGAAGATCACCGACGCAGGCCAGGCCGTGGCCCAAGCCTGCCCGCGCCGCCTCTACCTGCCCACCGCCGACGCCCGCCTGATCGCCATCAACGCCGACACCGGCAAGGTCTGCGAAGGTTTTGCCAACCAGGGCGTGATCGATCTGACCCGTGGCATCGGCCCGTTCACCGCCGGTGGCTACTACTCCACCTCCCCGGCCGCGATCACCCGCAGCCTGGTGATCATCGGTGGCCACGTCACCGACAACGAGTCGACCAACGAGCCGTCCGGCGTGATCCGCGCCTACGACGTGCACGACGGCCACCTGGTGTGGAACTGGGACAGCAACAACCCGGACGACACCAAGCCCCTGGCCGACGGCAAGTTCTACAGCCGCAACTCGGCCAACATGTGGTCGATCGCCAGTGTCGACGAAGACCTCGGCATGATCTACCTGCCGCTGGGCAACCAGACCCCTGACCAGTGGGGCGCCGACCGCACCCCGGGCGCCGAGAAGTACAGCGCCGGCATCGTCGCCCTGGACCTGGCCACCGGCAAGGCGCGCTGGAACTACCAGTTCACCCATCACGACCTGTGGGACATGGACGTCGGCAGCCAGCCCACCCTGGTGCACCTGAAGACCGACGACGGCGTCAAGCCGGCGGTCATCGTGCCGACCAAGCAAGGCAGCCTGTACGTGCTCGACCGCCGCGACGGCACGCCGATCGTGCCGATCCGCGAGATCCCGGTACCCCAAGGCGCGGTCAAGGGCGACCACACCGCGCCGACCCAGGCCCGTTCCGACCTCAACCTGCTCGGCCCTGACCTGACCGAACAGGCCATGTGGGGCGCCACGCCGTTCGACCAGATGCTCTGCCGCATCCAGTTCCGCAGCCTGCGCTACGAAGGCCAGTACACCCCGCCGTCCGAGCAGGGTAGCCTGGTCTACCCGGGCAACGTCGGCGTGTTCAACTGGGGCAGCGTCTCGGTCGACCCGGTGCGCCAGATCCTCTTCACCTCGCCGAACTACATGGCTTTCGTGTCGAAGATGGTCCCACGCGAGCAGGTCGCCGAAGGCAGCAAGCGCGAAAGCGAGACCAGCGGCGTGCAGCCGAACACCGGTGCGCCGTACGCCGTGACCATGCACCCGTTCATGTCGCCACTGGGCATTCCGTGCCAGGCGCCGGCCTGGGGCTACGTAGCGGCCATCGACCTGTTCACCAACAAAGTGGTGTGGAAGCACAAGAACGGCACCACCCGTGACAGCACCCCGGTGCCGATCGGCATGCCGGTGGGCGTGCCAAGCATGGGTGGCTCGATCGTCACTGCCGGCGGCGTCGGCTTCCTCAGCGGCACCCTGGACCAGTACCTGCGCGCCTACGACGTGAAGAACGGCCAGGAGCTATGGAAGGCTCGCCTGCCGGCAGGCGGCCAGGCCACGCCGATGAGCTACACCGGCAAGGATGGCAAGCAGTACGTGCTGGTGACCGCCGGCGGCCATGGCTCGCTCGGCACGAAAATGGGCGACTACATCATCGCTTACAAATTGGCTGAGTAAGCGTCACGCCCGTCGCGGGGCACGCCCGCTCCCATCGAGGGAGCGGGCTTGCCCCGCTATTGTTTCCCCCCGCAGTTCTCCCCCCTTCGTCTACCATTGAAACCTGCCAACCACCGCCCCATCTAAGCACCATAGCCATTCACGCAGGTGCCCCATGAGCGACCAGCAGGATTTCCCGGAACATCCCGACGAACACAGCGAAGTCGAACATCTCGATCCCGCGACCGCACCCGGTCACCATCTCGCCCTGCCCGGCCAGCAGTTGCCGGACAAGGTCTACGTGATTCCGATCCACAACCGCCCGTTCTTCCCCGCGCAAGTGCTGCCGGTGATCGTCAATGAAGAACCTTGGGCTGAAACCCTCGACCTGGTCGCCAAGACCCCGCACCACTCCCTGGCGCTGTTCTTCATGGACACCCCGCCGGAAGACCACCGCCACTTCGACACCAAGGCCCTGCCCGAATACGGCACCCTGGTGAAGGTGCACCACGCCAGCCGCGAAGGCGGCAAGCTGCAGTTCGTCGCCCAGGGCCTGACCCGCGTGCGCATCCGCACCTGGCTCAAGCACCACCGCCCGCCCTACCTGGTGGAGGTCGAATACCCACGCCAGCCAGCGGAGCCCACCGACGAGGTGAAAGCCTACGGCATGGCCCTGATCAACGCGATCAAGGAGCTGCTGCCGCTCAACCCGCTGTACAGCGAAGAGCTGAAGAACTACCTCAACCGCTTCAGCCCCAACGATCCGTCACCACTGACCGACTTCGCCGCCGCCCTCACCTCGGCCACCGGCAACCAGTTGCAGGAAGTGCTCGACTGCGTGCCCATGCTCAAGCGCATGGAAAAGGTCCTGCCGATGCTGCGCAAGGAGGTCGAGGTCGCCCGCCTGCAGAACGAGATCTCCGCCGAGGTGAACCGCCAGATCGGCGAGCACCAACGCGAATTCTTCCTCAAGGAACAGCTCAAGGTCATCCAGCAGGAGCTGGGCCTGACCAAGGACGACCGCAGCGCCGACGTGGAGCAGTTCCAACAGCGCCTGGCGGGCAAGACCCTGCCCGACCAGGCGAAAAAACGTATCGACGAAGAGATGGGCAAGCTGGCGATCCTCGAGACCGGCTCGCCGGAGTATGCCGTCACCCGCAACTACCTGGAGTGGGCCACCGCGCTGCCCTGGGGTGTGTACGGCAAGGACAAGCTCGACCTCAAGCACGCGCGCAAGGTACTCGACCGCCACCACGCCGGGCTCGACGACATCAAGGAGCGCATCCTCGAGTTCCTTGCCGTGGGCGCCTGGAAGGGTGAGATCAGCGGCTCCATCGTGCTGCTGGTGGGCCCGCCCGGAGTGGGCAAGACCAGCATCGGCAAGTCCATCGCCGAATCCTTGGGCCGGCCGTTCTACCGCTTCAGCGTCGGCGGCATGCGTGACGAGGCCGAGATCAAGGGCCACCGCCGCACCTACATCGGCGCCCAGCCGGGCAAGCTGGTGCAGGCGCTGAAGGAGGTCGAGGTGATGAACCCGGTGATCATGCTCGACGAGATCGACAAGATGGGCCAGAGCTACCAGGGCGACCCGGCCTCGGCGCTGCTGGAAACCCTCGACCCGGAACAGAACGTCGACTTCCTTGATCACTACCTGGACCTGCGCCTGGACCTGTCCAAGGTGCTGTTCGTCTGCACCGCCAACACCCTGGACTCGATCCCCGGCCCCTTGCTCGACCGCATGGAAGTGATCCGCCTGTCCGGCTATATCACCGAAGAAAAGCTGGCCATCGCCAAGCGTCACTTGTGGCCCAAGCAGCTGGACAAGGCCGGCGTGGCCAAGACCAGCCTGAGCATCAACGACGCCGCGCTGCGTGCGGTGATCGAGGGCTATGCCCGCGAAGCCGGTGTGCGTCAGCTGGAAAAACAGCTGGGCAAGCTGGTGCGCAAGTCGGTGGTCAAACTGCTGGAAGACCCGGACGCCAAGCTCAAGATCGCCGCCAAGGACCTCGAGCCCGCCCTGGGCATGCCGGTGTTCCGCAGCGAGCAGGTGCTGGCCGGCAAGGGTGTTATCACCGGTCTTGCCTGGACCAGCATGGGCGGTGCCACCCTGCCGATCGAGGCCACGCATATCCACAGCCTCAACCGCGGCCTCAAGCTCACCGGGCAGTTGGGTGACGTGATGAAGGAGTCGGCAGAGATCGCCTACAGCTACATCAGCTCGAATCTCAAGCAGTTCGGTGGCACGCCCGGCTACTTCAACGAGGCGTTCATCCACCTGCACGTGCCCGAGGGCGCCACGCCCAAGGACGGCCCCAGCGCCGGCGTGACCATGGCCAGCGCCCTGCTGTCGCTGGCCCGCGACCAGGCGCCGAAGAAAGGCGTGGCCATGACCGGCGAGCTGACCCTGACCGGCCAGGTGCTGCCGATCGGCGGGGTGCGCGAGAAAGTGATCGCCGCGCGGCGCCAGAAGATCTTCGAGCTGATCCTGCCGGAGGCCAACCGTGGCGATTTCGAAGAGCTGCCTGACTACCTGAAGGAAGGGCTGAGCGTGCACTTCGCCAAGCGCTTTGCCGACGTGGCGAAAGTATTGTTCTAAAGAGGACGGGGCCGCGTTGCGGCCCTATCGCCGGCAAGCCGGCTCCCACAAAGTGCAGCATGTATCCTACTTGTGGGGCCGGTTTGCCGGCGATAGGGCCCGCGCAGACCACACAAAACTGCGACAGCTTCGGTTATCCTCAGGCCATTCCAGCTTCAGGAGCCAACATGTCCCTCCCTCGCCTGCTCGTTCCCGCCGCCCTGGCCCTGCTCACCGCCTGCGCCCAGCAACCGCAACGCACCGTCGAACTGGACGGCGAAAGCGAATGTCCCAAGCGCCTGCAGGTTGGCCAGACCCTGACCCTCACCCTGCCCAGCAACCCCACCACCGGCTACCGCTGGCTGGTGCAGAACCCGGCTTCGGAGATCCTGCGCAGCCTCGGCCCCGAGGTATACAGCTCTCCGGAGCAAGCCGGCATCGTCGGCAGCGGCGGCCTGTCCAGCTGGCGCTTCCAGGCCAAGGCCGCCGGCGAGGGCCACCTGATCCTGGTCTACCAGCAGCCCTGGGCCCCGGAAGTACGTCCGGTACAGACCTTCGATTGCGCCATTCGGGTCAACTGAGCGAACGGCGCCGGTCAGCCAGTCATGCAAGCTTGCCGTGGTTTGGCTAGAATGCCGCCCCTGTAGATTGCCAGCCGCCTGGACCCACCGTGAGCAAACAACCCGACCGCCTTTTCGCCCAACCCCTGGAGCAGGTGCCCGACTTCGTCTTCAACGAAGACGTGGTGCAGGTGTTCCCGGACATGATCAAGCGCTCGGTGCCCGGTTACCCGACCATCGTCGAGAACCTCGGCGTGCTGGCCGCGCGCTTCGCCCAGCCGGGCTCCGCACTGTACGACCTCGGCGCCTCTCTGGGCGCGGTGACCCAGGCGCTGCGCCGCCATGTGCGCACGGACGGCTGCCGGGTGATCGCGGTGGACAACTCCGCGGCCATGGTCGAGCGCTGCCGCCAGTACCTCACCGCCCAGGACTCGATGTTCCAGGAGTTGCTGCCGGTGCAGGTGCTGGAGGCCGATATTCTCGCCCTGCCCTTCGAGCCGGCCTCGGTGGTGGCGATGAACTTCACCCTGCAGTTCGTCGCTCCCGAACAGCGCCTGGACCTGCTTGCGCGCATCCGCCAGGCACTTTTACCGGGCGGCGCGTTGATTCTCTCGGAGAAACTGCGCTTCACCGACGCCCAGGAGCAGGATCTGCTCAACGAACTGCACCTGGACTTCAAGCGTGCCAATGGCTACAGCGAACTGGAAATCGCCCAGAAGCGCAGCGCCATCGAGAACGTGATGAAACCCGACACCCTGGAAACCCATGAAGCGCGCCTGCGCGCCGCCGGCTTCTCCAAGGTCGTGCCCTGGTTCCAATGCCTCAACTTTGCCTCGCTGATAGCCCTGCCATGATCGATCTGTCTCCCCTTGTCCGCCGCCTGGCGGGCACCCCCCTTGCCACCTGGTCCCAAGGCCTGCAGGCGCAACTCGAGAGCAAGCTGGAAAAGGGCCACGGCGACCTCGATCGCTGGCGCGGCGCCCTCGACGCACTGCCGCAGCTGACCCCGAGCGAAGTCGACCTGGTCGACGGCCTGCGCCTGGACTGCGACTGCGACGACGCCACCCGGGCGCAGATGCGCCAGGCGCTGATGGGCCTGTCGCCCTGGCGCAAGGGCCCGTTCGACCTGTTCGGCGTGCATGTCGATACCGAATGGCGCTCGGACTGGAAATGGTCGCGGGTCGGCCCGCACCTGGACCTCAAGGGCAAGCGCGTGCTCGACGTAGGCTGCGGTAACGGCTACTACCAGTGGCGCATGCTCGGCGCCGGCGCCGACATGGTCATCGGCGTCGACCCCAACTGGTTGTTCTTCTGCCAGTTCCAGGCCGTGCAGCAGTACCTGCCTGACTTGCCGGCGTGGCACCTGCCGTTCGCCCTCGAAGAGCTGCCGGCCAACCTCGAAGGTTTCGACACCGTGTTCTCCATGGGCGTGTTCTACCACCGCCGCTCGCCCATCGAGCACCTGCTGGCGCTCAAGGATTGCCTGGTCAAGGGTGGCGAGCTGGTGCTGGAAACCCTGGTGATCGAGGGCGACGAAAACCAGGTGCTGGTGCCCGAGGACCGCTACGCGCAGATGCGCAACGTATGGTTCCTGCCGTCGGTGCCGGCCCTGGAGCGCTGGCTGCGCCGCGCCGGTTTCAGCGATGTGCGCTGTGTCGATGTCAGCGTCACCAGCGTCGAGGAACAACGCAGCACCGAGTGGATGCGCTACCAGTCACTGGGCGACTTCCTCGACCCGAACGACCACGGCAAGACCATCGAAGGCCTGCCGGCGCCACGCCGCGCCACATTGCTGGCACGCAAATAAAAAAGGCGCCCGTTCGGGCGCCGAGGCTCACCTGCGCCGAGGAGCTGTGGCGGCGCAGGCGTGTGGTGCTCAATCCTTGGCCAGCTCGCGGCCCTTCTCTTCGGCCTTGCGCTCACGCTCGGCCACGGCCTGCTGCTTGTCGCCATGCAGACGCGCCTGGTCCTCGCGGAAGGCTTGCCAGAATTGCTTCGAACGCTCCGCGCCACCCTCGGCGAAAACGCTGGTGCTGCCCAGGGCGAGGATCGCCAGCAGCAGGTACTTGGTCAGGTTCATCGTGCTTGCCTCGTGATAACCGTTTCGACAGGGCCATCATCGCAAGCGGGAGCTAACGCCAAGGTGAGGCGGACATTACAGTCCTGAAATCCCCGCAGAACCACGTGGGAGCGGGCTTGCCCCGCGATTGCGACAAGCCTGTCGCCCATATGACCCACAGATTACAAATCAGCAATCCTCCTCTTATCGCCATTCGCATCCAGTAACATTCTCGCCGCTTGACCCTGATGTCACTACAGGGTCGAGAATCGCCCCCTTTCCACACAGAGCCCGACCATGCGCCTACTGATCATCGAGGACGAACCCCGCACCGCCGACTACCTGCAACAGGGCCTGCGCGAGAACGGCTATGTGGTCGACTGCGCCTGCACCGGCACCGACGGTCTGCACCTGGCCCGCCAGCAGCCCTACGACCTGGTGATCCTCGACGTCAACCTGCCTGGGCTCGATGGTTGGGGCGTGCTGCAGCGCCTGCGCGCCGAATCGTCCACGCGGATCATGATGCTCACCGCCCACGGCCGTCTCGCCGATCGGGTCAAGGGGCTGGACCTGGGCGCCGACGACTACCTGCTCAAGCCGTTCGAGTTCCCCGAACTGCTGGCGCGAATCCGCAGCCTGCTCCGGCGCAACGACCAGCGCCTGCAACCAAGCACATTGAAGGTCGCCGACCTCGAACTCGACCCGGGCCGCCATCGCGCCTGGCGCGGCGGCCAGCGCATCGACCTGACCGCCAAGGAGTTCGCCCTGCTGCATCTGTTGATGCGCCAGAGCGGCGAGGTGCTGTCACGCACCCAGATCATCTCCCTGGTGTGGGACATGAACTTCGACTGCGACACCAACGTGGTGGAGGTATCGATCCGCCGCCTGCGGGCGAAGATCGACGACCCCTTCGACGACAAGCTGATCCACACCCTGCGCGGTGTCGGTTACGTGCTCGAGGCGCGGGCGTGAAGCGCCCCAGCCTGTCGTTGCGCCTGGGCCTGGGCGTCACCCTGCTGGGCGCGGCGCTGGTGCTGCTGCTGGCGTGCCTGGCGGTATTTGCCCTTGATCACGAACTGGATAGCCGGGCACGCAAGGACCTGGCGCGCAAGATGCAGCAGGTCGAGCACAACCTGCGGGTGGACCTGCGCAGCGACGACCTCAGCGCCCGCGCCCACCCTCTGCTCGACCTGGTCATGGGCCATGACAACCTCAGCCTCAGCGTGCTGGCCGTCAATGGCCGCCATCCGGCCCTGCTCAGCCTTGGCCCGGCCATGCAGTCCCAGCATTTGCTGAACCTGGAAGCGGACGAGCGGCTGACCTTCCATGCCTGGCGCGACGACGGCGACAATCAGATCCTCACCGCCAGCCGCCTGATGCGCCTGCGCGACGACACCCCGGTAAAAGTGTTGATGTCGCTCAACCGCAGCGACGACAACAGCCTGCTGCAAGCCTATCTGCATTCGACACTACTGGCCTTGCCGCTGCTGCTGGTGCTGATCGGCATCGCCGCCTGGAAGCTGGTGCAGCGCGGCCTGCGTCCGTTGCGGCACTTCCGCCGGATCGCCGGGCAGGTTTCGGCCCAGGACCTTACACACCGGCTGCCCGATGAGGGCCTGCCCAGCGAGCTGGCCGACCTCGCGCGCGCCATCAACATCATGCTCGACCGGCTCGACCAAGGCGTGCGTCAGCTATCGCAGTTCTCCGACGACCTGGCCCACGAGCTGCGCACGCCGATCGGCAACCTGATGGGCAAGGCCCAGGTGACCCTGGCCCGCGAGCGTGACGGCGACAAGTACCGCGAAGCCCTCGAAGACAGCGTCGAGGAACTGACCCGCCTCAATCGCATCATCAACGACATGCTGTTCCTCGCCCAGGTCAGCCAGCCGCAGACCCAAGTTGCCCTGGCGCCACTGACGTTGGCGGACGAAGTGGCCCGGGTGAGCGAACTGTTCGCCTTCAGTGCCGAGCTCAAGGGCATCTCCCTGCACCTGCAAGGCTGGGGCACGGCCCTGGCGGACCGGTTGATGTTCCAGCGGGCGCTGTCGAACCTGCTGAGCAATGCGATTCGCCATGCACCGGAGGGCAAGCCGGTCGCCGTGGGCATCGAGCGGCTGGGCAACGAGATTGCCGTGTGGGTGCAGAACCAGGGCACAGGGATAGATGAGACGCACCTGCCGCACCTGTTCGAACGCTTTTACCGCGCAGGAGCCGGGCGTTCACGGCTGGAGGGCGGAACCGGGCTGGGGTTGGCGATCGTCAAGTCGATCATGCAATTGCATGGGGGGCGGGTCGAGGTGAGGAGCCGGGTCGAAGGGCCAACGCGGTTCACCTTGGTATTCAAGGCCGAGTAAAGCTATCGCGGGCAAGCCCGCTCCCACAGGAGTTCCAGTAAAGCCTGTGGGGGGCTTACCTCGCGATTGACTCAGCGCGAAGCGGCGACGATCAGCGCTTTCATCTCCGCCACCGCGGCCTTGAAGCCGACGAACAGCGCATGGGCCACCAGCGCATGGCCGATGTTCAGCTCGTTGATGCCCTTGATCGCGGCCACGGCCTCGACGTTGTGGTAATGCAGGCCGTGACCGGCATTGACGATCAGGCCCTGGCCAACACCAAACGCCACGCCATCGACGATGCGCTTGAGCTCCTCGGCGACTTCGGTCGGCGTCTCGGCATCGGCGTAACGGCCGGTGTGCAACTCGATGGCCGGGGCGCCGACACGGCGCGAGGCCTCGATCTGCCGCTCGTCGGCATCGATGAACAGCGACACTTCGGCACCGGTGCGCGACAGGCGCTCGACCGCCGCCTTGATCCGCGCCTCCTGGCCAGCGACGTCGAGGCCGCCTTCGGTGGTCAGTTCCTGGCGGGTTTCCGGCACCAGACAGATATGCGCCGGGCGGATCTTCTCGGCGAAGGCCATCATCTCTTCAGTGACGCCCATCTCGAAGTTCATGCGGGTCTGCAGCACGTCCTTGAGCAGCAGCACATCGCGCTCCTGGATGTGCCGGCGGTCTTCGCGCAGGTGCACGGTGATGCCGTCGGCACCCGCTTCCTCGGCGTCCAGGGCGGCCTTGACCGGATCCGGATAGCGGGTGCCCCGGGCCTGGCGCAGGGTCGCCACGTGGTCGATATTGACACCGAGAAGCATGCGGTTGCTGTGAGTCACGAAGGGGCACTCCTGAAAGTTGAGGGCCACAGCATACGTGCTGCTCAGCGCTTGCGAAACAGTTCCCGGCTGACCAATGGCTTGGGCCCCAGGTGGACCGCCAGTGCCTGGCGCATCAGGCGCTTGGCGGCGAGCAAGGCACCGGGCGCCTCCCAGTCGGCCTGGGCCAGGGCCAGCAGTTCGCCGCCCTTGAACAACCCAGGCTGGAACAGTTCGACCCGCTCGAGGCCGGCGTCCACCTGGAGGCGATAAAGGCCTTCGGCGACCACAGGGCTGTCGTTGACATCCTGTTCAAGCGAAAAGGCGTAACCCAGCTCATCAAGCAGGCGCCATTCGAACGAACGCAATAGCGGCTCCAGCGCACGCCCGGCGGCCAGGGCCTGCAAGGTCAGGGTGTAGTGCTCGAACAGCACCGGGTGCGGCGCCTCGGCGGGCAGCAGGCGCATCAGCAGCTCGTTGAGGTACAGCCCGCTGAACAGCGCGTCACCGTGCAACCAGGCGGCAATACCGACGGCATCCAGGCGGCCGACGTTCTTCAACTCGCCGCGCCCGCGCAGCTCCACCTCCAGCGGCACGAACGGCCGCACCAGGCTGCCGCCCTTGCCCCGCGCCCGGCGCAGCACGGCGCGTACCTTGCCTTGCGGGGTAAGAAAGTCCACCAGCGCACTGGTTTCCTTGTAGGCACGGCTGTGCAGCACGTAGGCCGGCTGGGGGGTGGGTTGGTCCATCAGCGATTTCTCGACGTCATAAATGACTGTGGGAGCGGCGATGCGGCGGCCCGACTTGCCCCGCGATAGCTTTCGCGGGACAAGTCGGGCCGCCGCATCGCCGCTCCCACAAGAGGCACGGGCCCGGTCGGCGTGTTACAGGTCGCCGTAACCCAGCGAACGCAGGGCGCGCTCGTCGTCGGACCAGCCGCCTTTGACCTTGACCCACAGGTTGAGCATGACCTTGGAGTCGAACAGTACTTCCATGTCCTTGCGCGCCTCGGAGCCGATGCGCTTGATGCGCTCGCCCTTGTCGCCAATGATGATCTTCTTCTGGCCGTCGCGTTCTACCAGGATCAGCGCATGGATGTGCAGCACATGGCCCTGCTGCTTGAACTCCTCGATCTCCACGGTGATCTGGTACGGCAGCTCCGCACCGAGCTGACGCATGATCTTCTCGCGCACCAGCTCGGCGGCGAGGAAGCGGCTGCTACGGTCGGTGATCTGGTCTTCCGGGAAGAAGTGATCGTTCTCGGGCAGGTGCTTGGCGATCTGTGCTTCCAGCGCTTCGAGGTTGTGCCCTTGCTGCGCGGAAATCGGCATCACCTCGGCGTTCGGCAGTTGCTCTTGCAGCCACTGCAGGTGCGGGATCAGCTCGGCCTTCTCTTCCATGCGGTCGGTTTTGTTGACCGCGATGATCAGCGGGCCGGTCACGTACTGCACGCGCTCCAGCACCAACTGGTCTTCGTCGGTCCACTTGGTGCGGTCGACCACGAAGATCACCACGTCGACGTCCTTCAGGGCCGCCGAGGCGTTGCGGTTCATGTAGCGGTTCAGCGCCTTGTCGTTGGCCTTGTGCATGCCGGGGGTGTCGACGTAGATCGCCTGCACGTCACCCTCGGTCTTGATGCCGAGCATGTTGTGGCGGGTGGTCTGCGGCTTGCGCGAGGTGATCGCCAGCTTCTGGCCGAGGATGTGGTTGAGCAGCGTGGACTTGCCCACGTTGGGGCGACCGACGATGGCCACATAGCCGCAGCGGGTCGAAGTATTCTCAGTCATTGCCATTCTCCACGCCCAGGGCGATCAATGCGGCGGCGGCGGCGACCTGCTCGGCGATACGCCGGCTCACGCCCTGGCCGCGGCTTTTCTTGTTCAGCAGGACCACTTCGCATTCGACGAAGAAGGTCCGGCAGTGCGGTTCGCCCTGGATATCCACCACTTCGTAACGTGGCAACTCGCAGGCACGCGACTGCAGGAACTCCTGCAGGCGCGTCTTGGGGTCCTTGTTGGTGTCGACCAGGGTCAGGCCATCGAACTCGTCGGTCAGCCAGGCGAGGATTCGCTCGCGCGCGGTCTGCATGTCGGCGTCCTGGTAGATCGCACCGATCAGGGCCTCGAGGGCGTCGGCAAGAATCGACTCGCGACGGAAACCACCGCTTTTCAACTCACCCGAGCCCAGCCGCAGGTATTCGCCCAGGTCGAAGCCGCGGGCCAGCCGCGCCAGGGTCTCGCCCTTGACCAGACGGGCGCGAAGACGCGACAACTGGCCTTCACGCGCCTGCGGGAAGCGCTCGAACAGGGCCTCGCCGACCACGAAGTTGAGGATGGCATCGCCAAGGAACTCCAGGCGCTCGTTATTGCGCCCGGCGTAGCTGCGATGGGTCAGGGCCAGCAGCATCTGGTCCTGGTTCTTGAAGGTGTAGCCGAGCTTGCGCTCCAGGCGTGCAAGGGAACCACTCATGGGGTCACCCCGGCAATGTTCAACGCGTTGTTCAAATCAACATCCTGAAAGACGGTTTGACTGTGGTCAGACGCCGGCAACGGCGAAAGCCTCGTTCCCTGAGAACACAGCCTATGTCAGAAATGCAATCGGCGCCGTCCGTGGACAGCGCCGTCGTTACTCAATGGATCAGCCCGACCCGCGACAGGTTCGGGAAGTGGCTGAGTTTCGGCTCTGGCCAGCTCATCCAGACCGCGAAGGCCTTGCCGACGATGTTCCGGTCCGGAACCATGCCGTGCAGTTCCTTGGGAATGTTCGGATCATCCCAGAAACGACTGTCGTTGGAGTTGTCGCGGTTGTCACCCATCATGAAGTAGTGACCGGCCGGCACGGTCCATTGCTGGTCCGGCGGCATGCGATAGCGGGTCATTTCCTTGCGGATCAGGTGCTCGGCTTCACCGAGCTTCTCCTTGTACAGCTCGGCGCTGCCCAGGGTGCCCGGCTCGCTGCCGACCAGCTGCTCGGCAATCGCCTGGCCATTGACGAACAGGCGCTTGTCGGCGGTGTAGCGGATCACATCGCCCGGCAGGCCGACCACACGCTTGATGTAGTTGACGTTGGGGTCGCTCGGGTAGCGGAACACCATCACATCCCCGCGCTGCGGATCACCCACCTCGATGACCTTCTTGTCGACCACCGGCAGGCGAATGCCGTAGGAGAACTTGTTCACCAGGATGAAGTCGCCCACTTCCAGCGTCGGCTTCATCGACCCCGACGGGATCTGGAACGGCTCGACCAGGAACGAGCGCAGCACCAGCACGATGAACAGCACCGGGAAGAACGACTTGCCGTACTCAACCAGCAACGGCTCCTTTTTCAGGCGTTCGACCACGGCCATTTCGGGCTGGCTGACGCTGCCCTGGTAGTTGGCGATCGCCGCCCGCCGGCGCGGGGCCAGGAACAGCAGGTCGATCAGACCCAACAGACCGCAGACGGCAACGGCGATGACGAGCAACAGCGGGAAATTTAGCGACATAGGACCTAGCTATCCAACCTGAGCACAGCGAGGAAGGCTTCCTGTGGAATCTCCACGTTACCCACCTGCTTCATGCGTTTCTTACCGGCCTTCTGCTTCTCCAGCAGCTTCTTCTTACGGCTGACGTCACCACCGTAGCACTTGGCCAGTACGTTCTTTCTGAGCGCCTTGACGGTTGTCCGCGCAATGATCTGGCCGCCGATAGCTGCCTGGATCGCCACGTCGAACATCTGCCGAGGGATCAGTTCCTTCATCTTTTCGGTCAACGCACGGCCTTTGTAGGCGGCGTTGTCGCGGTGCACGATCAGGGCCAGGGCATCGACCTTGTCGCCGTTGATCAGCACGTCCAGCTTGACCAGGTTGGCCGACTGGTAGCGGTCGAAATGGTAGTCCAGCGACGCGTAGCCGCGGCTGGTGGACTTGAGCCGGTCGAAGAAGTCCAGGACCACTTCGTTCATCGGCATGTCGTAGCGAACCTGCACCTGGCTGCCGAGGAACTGCATGTCGCGCTGCACGCCACGCTTCTCGATGCACAGGGTGATGACGTTGCCCAAGTGCTCCTGCGGCACCAGGATGGTCGCGGTGACGATCGGTTCGCGGAAGTCGGTGACGGACGAGACGTCCGGCAGCTTCGATGGGTTGTCGACGACGATGGTCTCGCCGGTCTTGAGCTCGAGCTCGTAGATCACGCTTGGCGCGGTGGTGATCAGGTCCAGGTCGTATTCGCGCTCCAGGCGCTCCTGGATGATCTCCATGTGCAGCATGCCGAGGAAGCCGCAACGGAAGCCGAAGCCCAGGGCGTCGGAGCTTTCCGGCATGTATTGCAGCGACGAGTCGTTCAGGGTCAGCTTCTGCAGGGCGTCGCGGAAGTCCTCGAAATCGTCGGAGCTGACCGGGAACAGGCCGGCGTAGACCTGCGGCTGGATCTTCTTGAAGCCCGCCAGCATTTCGACTTCCGGGGTGCTGGACAGGGTCAGGGTGTCGCCCACCGGCGCACCGTGAATGTCCTTGATGCTGGCGATGATGAAGCCCACTTCACCGGCTTTCAGATCGGCGGTCTGGGTGTGTTTCGGGGTGAACACGCCGACGCTGTCGACCAGGTGCACCTTGCCGGTGGACTTGACCAGAATCTTGTCGCCTTTCTTGACGCGGCCCTGGCGCACACGCACCAGCGAGACCACGCCTAGGTAGTTGTCGAACCAGGAGTCGATGATCAGCGCCTGCAGCGGGGCGTCGATCTCACCGGTCGGCGCGGGGATGGTATGCACCAGGCGCTCGAGCACCTCGTCGACGCCCATGCCGCTCTTGGCGCTGCAAGCCACGGCGTCGGTGGCGTCGATGCCGATGATCTTCTCGATCTCGTCCTTGACGCGGTCCGGGTCAGCCTGGGGCAGGTCCATCTTGTTCAGCACGGGCATGACTTCCAGGCCCTGCTCGATGGCGGTGTAGCAGTTGGCCACAGACTGCGCCTCGACGCCCTGGCCGGCATCGACCACCAGCAGCGCGCCCTCGCACGCCGCCAGCGAGCGCGAGACTTCATAGGTGAAGTCGACGTGGCCGGGGGTATCGATGAAGTTCAGCTGGTAGGTTTTACCATCCTGCGCCTTGTAGTGCAGCGTGACGCTGTGGGCCTTGATGGTGATACCGCGTTCGCGCTCCAGGTCCATGGAGTCGAGGACCTGGGCTTCCATTTCGCGCGCCGACAGGCCACCGCACATCTGGATGAAACGGTCGGCCAGCGTCGACTTGCCATGGTCGATGTGGGCGATGATGGAGAAATTGCGGATATGACTCAAATCACTCACAGGTCAACACTCGAAAAGGCTGCGAGCCGGACGCCCGCCGAAAAATAGCCGGGAATTGTACCTCAAGCCGCAGGGATATGGGAGAACCCTTGTCGCCTCCCTATCGGTTAGCGTGGGAGCGGGCTTGCCCCGCGACGGCGTCCGATCAGTTGAAATTGCTGCCTGATCTGACAATATCGCCGGGCAAGCCCGCTCCCACCCAGGATCTTTACTCCTGCTAGCTCAAGAAAAAGGGCAGCCGAGGCCGCCCTTTCCTACCTTGCAATCCGCTTATTCAGCCAGCTTGAAGGTGATGAAGCTGGCACGCCCCTGGCGCAGCACGCGCATGGACACCGAACGGTTCTTCGGCAGTTCCTTGGCAATTTCGGTGAACTGCTTGGCCGAGGCAATGGCCTGGTTGTTCAGGTGGCTGATCACATCGCCCGGACGCAGGCCGATCATGGCCGCCGGGCCATCCTGAACTTCCTTGATGACCACCCCACCCTTGAGTTCGAGCGACTTTTTCTGCTCGGCGCTCAGGTCGGCGACAGATACGCCCAGGCGGTTGCTGCTGCGTTCGGCACTGCCATCGGCACCGGCGCCCATGCCGATGTCGGCGTCATCCTCGGGCAATGCACCGATGGTGACATCCAGGTTCTGGCGCTTGCCATTGCGGATGATCTCGAGCTTGGCTTTCTCGCCATCCTTCAGGCTGCCCACCAGGTGCGGCAGGTCGGCGGACATGACGATCGGCTGGCCATTCATGCTCAGGATCACGTCGCCCACCTGCAGGCCACCCTTGGCTGCCGGGCCGTTTTCCAGGACCTGGGCCACCAGGGCGCCGGCCGGCTTGTCCAGGCCGAACGACTCGGCCAGGTCCTTGTTGACCTCCTGGATCACCACGCCCAGCCAGCCGCGGCTGACCTTGCCGTCTTTCTTCAGCTGGTTCGACACATCGATCGCCACGTCGATCGGGATGGCGAACGACAGGCCCATGAAGCCGCCGGAACGGGTGAAGATCTGCGAGTTGATGCCCACCACCTCGCCCTTCATGTTGAACAGCGGGCCACCGGAGTTGCCTGGGTTGATGGCCACGTCGGTCTGGATGAACGGCACGTAGGTATCGTTGGGCAGCGTGCGGCCCTTGGCGCTGACGATACCCTTGGTCACCGAGTGGTCGAAGCCGAACGGCGAACCGATGGCCAGCACCCATTCACCGACCTTGAGCTTTTCCGAATCGCCCAGCTTGACGGTCGGCAGGTTCTTGCCGTCGACCTTGAGCAAGGCCACGTCGGTGCGTGGGTCGGTGCCTACCAGCTTGGCCTGCAACTCGCTGCGGTCGGACAGGCGGACGATGATCTCGTCGGCGTCAGCTACCACGTGATTGTTGGTCAGCACGTAGCCATCATTGGAAATGATGAAGCCCGACCCCAGCGACTGCGCTTCACGCTGGCGATCACCACGTGGCGAACGCGGCTGCTGCGGCATGTTGCGTTCGAAGAACTCGCGGAACATCGGCGGCAGGCCTTCCAGGTCCGGCATCTGCCCGGCGGCCACGCGGCGATCCGGCAGCTTCTGCTTGGTACTGATGTTGACCACCGCCGGCGAGGCCTGCTCGACCAGAGTGGTGAAGTCCGGCAGGGACTCCTCGGCCTGGGCGCTGAGCACCTGGCCGAGCATCAGCACGGCAGCGAACATCGATAGGTAGGTTTTCAAGCGTGGTATTGACATACGGCTCCCGTCACAACGAGCGTAGTTAGCAGTAAGGTTCCCGCAGACGCAGGAAAGGCCAGACTCCGAGAAGCCTGACCTATAGAAAATTTGCGGCAGGATTGCAAATGACAATGCCTTAATTTCATGTCAGCTCTGTGTAACAAGAGCTGTCAGGGCACTGCGCCGTCATTGACGCGCCTGGGCATCCTGGGCCCGCATCGACAAGGCGACACGCTCGGCAGTGCCCAGCGGAATTTCGCCGACCACCGTGACCATCACCTTGCCCTTGGGCGTGGTCAGACGCCGCGACACTGCGACGGTAGGGCCGAGCTGGGCACGGGTATCGATCCCGGACTCGTTGCCGATCGGCTCGAGGAACACCGAAAAACGGGCCAGGCCATCGTCATACATCAGGCTGCTGACGGTACTCTTGCGCTCGGGGTCGCGCCGAACCGAACTATTGACCAGCTCGAAACCCGGCGGCAGCCAGTCGGAACGCCATCCGGCAACGCTTTCGGAGGTGCCGGAGGCAATCTGTTCGACTGGCCGGCAGGCAGCGCCGGCGCTGAGGTCGGCGTCGGTCGGCACGTCGTCGGTGTCGAGGCGGGTCATCTGGAAGCGTTCGAGCAATTGACCCTTGTCGTTGAGCATCAACGAGCGCAGGGGCAGGCCGGTACGGCGATCCAGATGCAGTTCGAAAGCATAGCGATGCTGGTCACGCGGGGTGAGCGAGACAACCACGGCGTCGCGCCCGGCGACGCGTGACTTGCCTGCCACGCTCAGGTCATACCAGCTCATAAGCTTCAGAGGATCGAGCACCCGCGCGGCGTTGTCCGGCGGGGCGCTCACACTACTGACCAGGTTGCCACTGACGCACTGCACCTTGCCGTCCACCCGCACGATTTCCTGGGCCGAGCCGTCGAGCTGTAACAGCCGCTCGCTGACCTTGCCATCCTGGACGCGATGCCAGATATCGTGGGATGAGAAGCTGCCGTTACGTTCGTAGACGAAGGAACCCTGGTAACTCTGCTGTTGCTCGGCCCTTGCCAGTTTGTTCAGCCACTCGCTCGCCTCGGGCGAGGAATTGGCGGCCAGGGCCTGCACCGTCAGGCTGCTGCCAAGCAGCAGCGACAGGAGAGGTAGCGCGCGCATGATCCTCCTTACTTAGCGATTTTCCAGGCTGGCGGCGCGGGCATAAGGCAGCGCGGTTTCGTTGCCCTTCAGCGCGGACTCCTGGGCGTGCTGGCGCAGGTAGCCTGGCAGGCGTTGATCCCAGCCGGCCTGGTTCTGCAGCACACCGTTGGCCATCGGCCCGGTCGGTTGCTCGTTGCTTTCACTATAGCCTGCCAATACGGCCGGGCCTTGCACCTGCGGCATGCTCAGGCCCTGCTGGGCTGGCTGCTGGGCGGCCAACTGGGCGCCGCTGATCTCGTCCTGGTTGTAGAAACGCACGCCAGCGAGCACGGCAACGGTCACCGAAGCGGCCACGGCCAGGCGGCCGATGCTGCGCCACGGGCCCTGCTTGACCTTGGCCGGCACGGCCTCGTCGGCCAGCGCCGCGGAAACCGCCGAGGCGATGTCCAGCTTGGGCAGCAGCAGCTCCTTGTGCATGGCTGCGCGAGCGACCTGGTAACGCGACCAGGTGGCACGGGTTTCGGCATCGTCGACGGCGTTCAGCACGCGACGCAGTTCCAGTTCGTCCGCTTCGTTATCCATCACCGCGGACAGCGATTCCTGCAAAGCTTCACGACTCATGGCGGTTCCTCTCTTGGCTGTCGCCGCTGTCTCAGGTTTCCTGCAACAAAGGTTGCAGGGCTTTGTCTATGGCCTCCCGAGCGCGGAAAATTCGAGAGCGCACGGTACCCACCGGACATTGCATGACACTGGCAATGTCTTCGTAACTCAGTCCATCGAACTCGCGCAGGGTCAGCGCCGTACGCAAATCTTCCGGCAGTTGCTGGATGGTTCGATGGACGGTGCCTTCGATTTCATCCCGCAACAACGCGCGCTCTGGGGACTCGAGATCCTTGAGACCATGATCGCCGTCGTAAAACTCCGCATCCTCGGAGCTCACATCGCTGTCTGGTGGCCGTCTTCCACGGGATACCAGGTAGTTCTTCGCCGTGTTGATGGCGATGCGGTACAGCCAGGTATAGAACGCACTGTCACCGCGAAAATTCCCAAGCGCACGGTATGCCTTGATGAAGGCTTCCTGCGCCACGTCCTGCGCTTCATGGGTGTCGTGTACGAAACGCACGATCAACCCGAGAATCTTGTGCTGATACTTCAGCACCAACAGATCGAACGCTCGCCTGTCGCCACGCTGCACGCGCTCGACAAGCTGCTGATCCTCTTCCTGGGTTAGCATGAACACTCCTCAGTGATCTCGAAGGAGCGTTGCAACAGCCATCGTTCAGGCTTGCAACCATAGACTCGGGCTTTTCGCAAAAGTTCTCCCCTCCAAGCAAGTTTCCTGCGGCCCTTGGTCGGCTCGCACGGAAGACGCAACGCGGTCACGGCCGGCTGCGTCGATAATCAGTTTTCGTTACGCAGGTGCCAGCCCAGGATAGGGCCGGCGCCTTGCGTCGCCGCATCGATCTGTGACGTACGGGCAGCCTGTATAGGATTTCCAGGGGTGTCGGAAAGTTCCCACAAAGATCGCCACCCTCACGCAAGTGCCATTGGAAATCAGGCGCCCGGGACTGCTATAAAGGCACCCCGACCCGGTTTCACGATAGTTTCACAATGCCATCGGCGCCCGACTATTGTGCCGTGCCCCCTCCAAAGATTACTAGTGTCCCGACATGAGCCAACAATTCCAACATGATGTCCTGGTGATCGGTAGCGGTGCCGCCGGTCTCAGCCTGGCCCTGAACCTTCCCGGCCACCTGCGCATTGCCGTGCTGAGCAAGGGTGACCTGGCCAACGGTTCGACCTTCTGGGCCCAGGGCGGTGTCGCCGCGGTGCTCGATGACACCGATACCGTGCAGTCGCATGTCGAGGACACGCTCAACGCCGGTGGCGGCCTGTGCCATGAAGACGCCGTGCGCTTCACCGTCGAGCACAGCCGCGAAGCAATCCAGTGGCTGATCGAGCAAGGCGTGCCCTTTACCCGCGACGAGCACTACAGCGTCGACGACGGCGGTTTCGAGTTCCACCTGACCCGCGAAGGCGGCCATAGCCACCGGCGCATCATCCATGCCGCCGACGCCACCGGCGCCGCGATTTTCACCACCTTGCTGGAACAGGCGCGCAAGCGGCCGAACATCCAGTTGCTGGAACAGCGCGTGGCGGTCGACCTGATCACCGAGCGGCGCCTGGGCCTGGACGGAGATCGCTGCCTGGGCGCCTACGTCCTGGACCGCAACACCGGTGAGGTGGACACCTTCGGCGCCCGCTTCACCGTGCTGGCCACCGGCGGCGCGGCCAAGGTCTACCTCTATACCAGCAATCCCGACGGTGCTTGCGGCGACGGCATCGCCATGGCCTGGCGCGCTGGCTGCCGGGTAGCCAACCTTGAGTTCAACCAGTTCCACCCGACCTGCCTGTACCATCCGCAGGCCAAGAGTTTCCTGATCACCGAGGCCCTGCGCGGCGAGGGTGCCCTGCTGCGCCTGCCCAACGGCGAGCGTTTCATGCCGCGCTTCGATCCACGTGAAGAGCTGGCGCCACGGGATATCGTCGCCCGCGCCATCGACCACGAGATGAAGCGCCTCGGGGTCGACTGCGTCTATCTGGACATCAGCCACAAGCCGGCCGACTTCATCAAGAGCCATTTCCCCACCGTGTACGAGCGCTGCCTGACCTTCGGCATCGATATCACCCGCCAGCCGATCCCGGTGGTGCCTGCGGCCCACTACACCTGTGGCGGGGTAATGATCGACGAGCATGGCCACAGCGACGTGCCCGGCCTGTACGCCATCGGCGAAACCAGCTTCACCGGCCTGCATGGCGCCAACCGCATGGCCAGCAACTCGCTGCTCGAATGCTTCGTCTACGGCCGCGCCGCCGCCGCCGACATCGAGGCGCGCCTGGACCAGGTCGCCATGCCCCGTGCCCTGCCCTGCTGGGATGCCAGCCAGGTCACCGATTCGGACGAGGACGTGATCATCGCGCACAACTGGGACGAACTGCGGCGCTTCATGTGGGACTATGTCGGCATCGTGCGCACCAGCAAGCGCCTGCAACGGGCCGAGCACCGGGTGCGCATGCTGCTGGACGAAATCGACGAGTTCTACAGCAACTACAAGGTCAGCCGTGACCTGATCGAGCTGCGCAACCTGGCGCAGGTGGCCGAGCTGATGATCCGCTCGGCCATGCAACGCAAGGAAAGCCGGGGCCTGCATTACACCCTGGATTATCCGGGGATGCTGCCTGAGGCCAGGGACACGATCCTGGTGCCACTGAACCACGAGTAAGGCCTGGACAGGCGTGGGAGCGCGCTAGGGTCTGTACAAAATGTGTCTGCGCGAAGGCCAGACAAGGCGAAACGGGGAGAGGAACGGCCGGGGTCGCGCCCGACTGTACTGGAGTACATGAGCATTCCGAGCCCCGTTTCAACGCAGTATGGGCGAGTGCAGATACATTTCGTACAGAGCCTAGCCCGCTCCCACGAACCGCCATCAAACCAGTGCTGGATCGATCACCAGCACCAGCTTCCCGGAAACCTGGTTGCTTGCCAGTTCCGCATACGCAGCTTCGGCAAATTCGACCGGATAGGTATCGACCAGCTGTGGCGACAGTCGCCCCTCGGTGAACAACGGCCACACCTGCTGGCGCAATTCGCGCAACAATTCGGCCTTGAACCCGTCATCACGGTTGCGCAGCGTGGAGCCGGTGATTTCCAGGCGTTTGCCCAGCACCAACGCCAAGTCCAGCTCGACCTTGCGCCCGCCCATCAAACCAATGATCACCCAACGCCCGTCACGGGCCAGCAGTTGGAGATTGAGCGGCGCATAGCTGGCGCCCACCGGGTCCAGGATCACATCGAATGGACCGAGCTGCTCGAGGTCATCGAGGTTGCCATTGCGCACCACGCCCCCTGCAGCCCCCAGCGACTCACAGTAGGCCAGGCGCTCCGGCGAGCCGACGCTGACCCACACCGGGTTGCCGAATGCCTTGCACAGCTGGATGGCCGCAGAGCCCACGCCACTGGCGCCGGCATGCACCAGTACCTTCTCGCCAGCCTTCAATGCCCCCAGCTGGAAGATGTTCAGCCAGGCCGTGGCATACACCTCGGGAATCGCAGCGGCCTCGTGCAGGCTCAACCCTTCGGGCACCGGCAGCACATGGCGGGCGTCGACCACCACCTCCTCGGCCATGCCGCCACCGGCGAGCAATGCACAGACCCGGTCGCCCACACGCCAATCGGCACCCGCCCCGACTTCCTCTACGATACCGGCGCATTCCAGGCCCATATAAGGGCTGGCACCAGGAGGCGGCGGGTACAGCCCCGCACGCTGCAGCAGGTCGGCGCGGTTCAGGCCCGCGGCGGCCACACGGATACGTACCTGCCCGGCATCGCAGGCCGGGCGCTCGGCCTCGACCCACGCCACATGTCCGTCAACGCCTTGCAATGCCTTCACAGTGCCTCCATAGTTGAATCATATGACCGAGCCTGGGCACGCCAAGTCCCAGGCTTTTTGCAGTATGCGTCCGGCTCCGATGGAACCGGCGAACGGATAAGACGGCCTACTATGCGTGATCAATTGCCTCCACGTCGAATCAGCATGAAGCATTTCCTCCCCAGCACCGCCCTCGCCCTCATGATCGGCCTGGGCAGCCTCACGCTCGGTGGCAATGCGGCCGCCGCCAACAAGTGGGACAGCCTGCAGCCGGACCGCGACGAAGTGGTCGCCAGCCTCAACATCGTCGAGCTGCTCAAGCGCCACCACTACAGCAAGCCGCCGCTGGACGACGCCCGTTCGGTCATCATCTATGACAGCTACATCAAGCTGCTCGACCCTTCGCGCAGCTACTTCACTGCCGCCGACATCGCCGAATTCGACAAATGGAAGACCCAGTTCGACGACTTCCTGAAAAGCGGCAACCTCGAGCCGGGCTTCACCATCTACAAGCGCTACCTTGACCGCGTGAAATCGCGCCTGGACTTCGCCCTGGCGGAGTTGGCCAAGGGTGCCGACAAGATCGACTTCACGGTGAAGGAAGACCTGCTGGTCGACCGCAAGGACGCTCCGTGGATGAAGAACCAGGCCGAGCTCGACGACCTGTGGCGCAAGCGCGTCAAGGACGAGGTGCTGCGTCAGAAGATCGCCGGCAAGGATCCCAAGCAGATCCAGGAAACCCTGACCAAGCGCTACAAGAACCAGCTGGCGCGCCTGGACCAGACCCGCGCGGAAGACATCTTCCAGGCCTACATCAACACCTTCGCCCAGTCCTACGACCCGCATACCAACTACCTGTCGCCGGACAACGCCGAGAACTTCGACATCAACATGAGCCTGTCGCTCGAAGGCATCGGCGCGGTGCTGCAGAGCGATAACGACCAGGTCAAGATCGTACGCCTGGTGCCGGCCGGCCCTGCCGCCAAGACCAAGCAGGTGGCACCGGCCGACAAGATCATCGGCGTCGCCCAGGGCAACAAGGAAATGGTCGACGTGGTCGGCTGGCGTCTTGACGAAGTGGTCAAGCTGATCCGCGGCCCGAAAGGCTCGGTGGTGCGCCTGGAGGTCATCCCGGCCAGCAACGCGCCGAACGACCAGACCAGCAAGATCGTCTCGATCACCCGCGAAGCGGTCAAGCTCGAGGAGCAGGCGGCGAAGAAGTCGGTGCTCAAGCTCAAGCAGGATGGCCGCGACTATAAGCTCGGCATCATCGAGATCCCGGCCTTTTATCTGGACTTCAAGGCCTACCGCGCTGGCGATCCGGATTACAAGAGCACCACCCGCGATGTGAAGAAGCTGCTCACCGAGCTGCAGAAAGAGAAAGTCGACGGCGTGGTCATCGACCTGCGCAACAACGGTGGCGGCTCGCTGCAGGAAGCCACCGAGCTGACCAGCCTGTTCATCGAGAAGGGCCCGACCGTGCTGGTGCGCAACAGCGACGGGCGCGTCGACGTGCTCGAGGACGAGAACCCCGGCGCCTTCTACAAAGGCCCGCTGGCACTGCTGGTCAACCGCCTGTCGGCGTCCGCCTCGGAAATTTTCGCCGGTGCCATGCAGGACTACCACCGTGCGCTGATCATCGGTGGCCAGACCTTCGGCAAAGGCACCGTGCAGACCATCCAGCCGCTCAACCATGGCGAACTCAAGCTGACGCTGGCCAAGTTCTACCGGGTCTCCGGGCAGAGCACCCAGCACCAGGGCGTGCTGCCGGACATCGCCTACCCGTCGATCATCGACACCAAGGAAATCGGCGAAAGCGCGCTGCCTGAAGCCATGCCGTGGGACACCATCCGTCCAGTGGTCAAGCCTGCCTCCGATCCGTTCAAGCCGTTCCTGGCCCAGCTCAAGGCGCAGCATGAGGCGCGCAGCGACAAGGATGCCGAGTTCGTCTACATCCGCGACCGCCTGGCACTGACCCAGAAGCTGATGAACGAGAAGACCGTCAGCCTCAACGAGCAGCAACGCCGCGCCCGTCACGACGAGATCGAGGCCAAGCAACTGGCGCTGGAGAACATCCGGCGCAAGGCCAAGGGCGAAGAGCCGCTCAAGGAACTCAAGAAAGAGGACGAGGACGCCCTGCCTGCCGAGCCGGACGACACCAAGCCTGAGGACGATGCCTACCTGTCCGAGACCGGTCGCATCCTGCTCGACTACCTGAGCCTCAGCACCTCGGTTGCCAAGCACTGAAGTGATGGCAAAATAATGTGAGCTGTCATCAAACAGTCACTGGACTGTCGTGAAATGGAAGGGCCGAACGTGCAAGCGTCCGGCCCTTTTCAATTCAGGAAGCAGTCCATGACCGTCACCGAACAGCTCAGCGCATTGAGTGCCATCTTGGCTCAACGCAGCATCCACTGTCTGTTCCAACCCATCGTCTGCCTCTCCGAACGGCGCATCCTCGGCTATGAGGCCCTGAGCCGCGGCCCCTCCAACAGCCCTTTGCACTCACCCCTGAACCTGTTTGCCATCGCCCGCCAGGCCGGTCGCCTGGGTGAGCTGGAGGTGCTGTGCCGGGAAACCGCCTGCCGACGCTTCAGCGAGCTGAACCTTGCGGGCCAGCTGTTTCTCAACGTCTCGCCCGAGTCCCTGGTGGAACCCAACTACCCTTCCGGGCGCACCCTGCAGATGCTCGAACAGGTCGGCCTGGCCCCCAGTCGGGTGGTCATCGAACTGACCGAGCAGACGCCCACCGAAGACTTCCAGCTGCTGTACAACGCCCTGCACCACTACCGCGACATGGGTTTTTCCATCGCCCTGGATGACCTGGGTGCCGGTTACTCGAGCCTGCGCCTGTGGTCGGAACTGCGCCCGGACTATGTGAAGATCGACCGCCATTTCATCGATGGCATCCACCTGGACCCACTCAAGCGTGAGTTCGTCGGTTCGATCCTGCAGATCGCACGCGCTTCCCGCGCTCAAGTAATCGCCGAAGGCATCGAACTGGCCGAGGAACTGGCCATACTGGGCGACATGGGCGTGGATCTGGTCCAGGGCTACCTGCTCGGGCGCCCCCAGGAGTTTCCCCCAGGCGACAGCCTCGGCCTACTGCCCCCGGCGCCGGATACCGCCGTGGCGCTGGAGGAGGACAGCAGCGATCTCAGCGCCCTGCTCATCCTGCAACCCTCGGTCACGCGCGATACCCCCATCCAGCAGGTGCTCGAGGCGTTCCACCGCCAGGCCAACCTCAATTCGCTCGCGGTGCTGGATGAGCGTGGCAAACCCTGTGGCATCGTCCACCGCCATTCACTTGCCGACGCCCTGCTCAAGCCTTTTGGTACCGACCTGTTCGCCCGCAAGCCAATCAGCCGGTTGATGAGCCAGGACTTTCTCGCCGTCGAGCGCAGCCAGTCGCTGCAGCAGGTCAGCCGGCTGCTTACCAGCCGCGCCCGCCAGCGCATCGAGGAAGATTTCATCATCACCCAGAGTGGGCGTTACCTGGGCCTGGGGCGAGTGATCGACGTACTCAAGCTGATCACCGAACAGAAGATCCAGCAGGCCAGGCACGCCAACCCACTCACCCTGCTGCCCGGCAACGTGCCGATCCAGCAATGCCTGGCGCGCCTGCTACTGCAACGGCGCGAGGCCGCCGTATGCTACGTGGACATCGACAACTTCAAACCCTTCAACGATATCTATGGCTATGCCCGTGGCGACGAAGTGCTGTTGTGCCTTGCGCAGTGCCTCAGCGACTGCGTCGACCCAAGCAGGGATTTCGTCGGCCATATCGGTGGGGATGATTTCATGCTGGTACTGGGATCGGCAGACTGGCGAGCGCGGCTTGAACTGCTGCTGGAGGCCTTCGTCCGGCAGTGTCGACGCTTCTATCGTGGTGAACACCTGGAGGCCGGCTGCTTTATTGCCCATAACCGTCAGGGCCAACGGGAAACCTTCGAACTGCTGTCGCTGTCGATCGGGGTGGTCTGGCTTGCGCCTGGAAGCTGCGCAGGGCTGGATGCCGGCCAGTTGGCCGAGCTCGCCTCACAGGCGAAAAGAAAGGCCAAGGAAACCGGCGGGGCGAGCCTGAGCCTGATCGACACAACGGTACTGGAGTAAAACCTGGCAGGCTCCAGCAACCGCCACCGCGTAAGGTAGCCCCTCCCCTGGTTTCAGGCCTCTTCCGGGTAACGGTACTCGAACACCCGCACCACTTCCGAGGCATGCCAGGACGCCGCCTCCATGCCGTCCACCGGCCCGGAAAACCGTCCCAGGCGCTCGACACACTCGAAAAACCCGGTGCGTGGCAGGCGGCTGGCGCCTTGGCTGATCACCAGCGAACTGCGCAGCGGCTGCTCGGCGCGGGCGTCGAGCAGCGCCAGGTACTCAAGGGCCGCGGTCAAGGTCTGCATGGCCGGGCTGGGCAGTTGCAAACGCTCAAGCAGTGCCCGGTAGGTCAGCAGATGGCGTTGCCGGCGGGCCAGGTCGAGCTCGCTCAGCAGGCCCTGCCATTGCTGACGGCTGATCCTGACCTGGCTCATGACGGCTCGCTCCAGCCGGCCACGCCCAGGTGCCACGCCAGGCTGCGCAGAATGGCCGCGTCGGGGCGGCGCTCCCCGGACTCGATCATGGCCAGGTATGCCGGGCTGATGCCGACACTGCGGGCCAGCTGCTCCGGCGCCAGCCCCTTGGCCTGACGCAAGGACGCCAGCTCATCCAGTGAGGACAGGCTGGCGCTTGGTTGAGTGCTGGCAACATTGCTGTCGGTGACGGGTGCGCTGGCCGGTGCCTGGCCTGCGGCCGCGAGCAACGCCTGATACTGCTCCCAGGGAACCACTGCGTACTCGGGCTGACCGTCCCGGCTGATGACCTGAATACCCATACAACCCCCTTGACGTTGGATTACGGCATGTAATCCGTAGGCATAACCCTTATGCCAATTATATTACCAACCTCGGGGGTCTGTGCGGAATCAGCTGCCAGGCCTTTCCAGGCGCAGCGCTTCGGGGGTATCCGGTAGCCGTTCGACCACGCGCAGCCGCTCCGGCGCCTGGCTGTCGCGCCAGGCCTTGAAGCGGCCCAGCTCATCAGCCACGGTCTTGAGCACCCAGCCCAGCACGGCGATGTCATCGAGCAGGCCGACACCCAGCAGCCAGTCGGGGATGGCATCCAGTGGGCTGACGAAGTAGAGCAGCCCGGCGACGATGGTCACCAGTGCCTTGGGGCTGACAGCGCGGTACTCGCCACGCCACCAGGCCAGGCAAAGCGCCTGCATCAGGCGCAGGTCCTCGCGCAGCTGGCCCAGCCTCGGCCCTTTGCGGGCCACTGCGAACAGCAATGCCGGCAGCCGGCCGCGGCTGAGCAAGCGTTCGGCAAGGGGCAGGAAGCGGGCGAAATTCCAGGGTGCGCTCATGGGGCCTCCAGGGGAGCCGGAGGTTATCCACATTTATTGTGGATAACCTTGTGAACAGGGCGGCATTGACGCCGCGTGGTGCCCACCGGGCAAGGGCCGGGTACGAATCGGGCGTTTTTTACACAACCGTTTCAACCGCGCAAACGTTTTGCGACAACGGCACCTGTATTCAGGCCGGGCACTGCTTGCGACAGTGAATGACGCCAACGGTTCGCGTCAAGCACTGCTGAAAACGACGACGCCCCGTCGAAACGGGGCGTCTTCATGCAACACGACGGCTATTACTTGGCCGGTGCTTCGCCAGCCTTGACCGGGTCTTTGATGGCCAGCAGTTCCAGGTCGAACACCAGGACCGAGTTGGCCGGGATCAGCGGGCTCGGGCTCTGGGCGCCGTAGGCCAGTTCGGCTGGGATGTACAGCTTGTACTTCTCGCCGACATGCATCAGTTGCAGGCCTTCGACCCAACCCGGGATCACGCCGCTGACCGGCAGGTCGATGGGGCTGCCGCGCTCGACGGAGCTGTCGAATACCTTGCCGTCGGTCAGCTTGCCCTCGTAGTGGACGGTGACGACGTCGGTCGGCTTGGGTTGCGGGCCATCGGCCTTCTTCACCACTTCATACTGCAGGCCCGAGGCGGTGGTAATCACGCCAGGTTTCTTGCCGTTCTCCTCGAGGAACTTCTTGCCGGCGGCGGCTGCTTCCTCGCTGGCCTTGGTCAGGCGTTCTTCGGCGCGCTTCTGCAAGGCGGTGAAGGCTTCGACCAGCTCTTCGTCCTTGATGCGCTGTTCCTTCTTGCCAACAGCGTCCTCGATGCCTTGGGCGACGGCTTTCGAGTCGAGGTCGTCCATGCCTTCCTGGGCCAGGCTCTTGCCCATGTTCAGGCCGATACCGTAGGAGGCCTTCTGTGCTGGGGTCTTCAGCTCGACGCTGCTGGTCTGGGCGTCGCAACCGGCGAGGACCAGGCCTACCAGGGCAACCGCGGCCGCCAAACGATGCTGTTTCATGTAATTTCCTTGTTCATGCGCCATGAGGGCAATCAGGGTAAAGCCGCGAGCTTAGCAGGCGGCCGCGACCAATGGCTACCGGCATAAGAGCGGGTTGGGGGCAGGAAGTTCCTGGGTGAAAGGTTGTTCATGGTCGCACAGGCAGCCTTTGGCCAGTATTCACGCTGTTTCACGAGTCGTAGCACGCTTTTGCAGGTGGGGCTCCAGTCTTGCAATTGCTGTTGCGGCCTCTCGCCGGCAAGCCGGCTCCCACAGAAAACACCGTTGCCCTTTCAGGAACTGACTCAGGCGATCCCGACCTGATTGCGCCCACTGTTCTTGGCCAGGTACAGCCCCTTGTCCGCCGCCGAGATCAGCTGCCGGCAATGGCTGCCGACACTCGGAGTCAGGGTCGCCAGGCCGATGCTAACGGTCAGGTGCGACGCCGCCTCGGGCACGGTGTGGGCGATCTTCAGGCCCATGATGGTCTGGCGCAGCTTTTCGGCCACCAGGCGCGCGCCGCCGGGCGAGGTGTTGGGCAGCACCAGGGCGAACTCCTCGCCGCCATAACGCGCCGGCAGGTCGGTGGGACGCGAGCAGCAGCCACGGATGGCCTCGGCCACCTGGCGCAGGGCCTCGTCGCCGGCCAGGTGGCCGAAACTGTCGTTGAACGCCTTGAAATAGTCGACATCGATCATCAACAGCGACAACTGCTGCTGCTCGCGAATCGCCCGGCGCCATTCCAGCTCCAGGTATTCGTCGAAGTGACGGCGGTTGGACAACCCGGTCAGGCCGTCCGAGTTCATCAGCCGCTGCAGCATCAGGTTGGTGTCGAGCAACTGCTGCTGGCTCACGCGCAGCGCGCGGTAGGCCTCGTCGCGCTGCAACAGGGTGAGGTAGGAGCGCGAGTGGTAGCGGATACGCGCCACCAGCTCGATGGTGTCCGGCAACTTGACCAGGTAGTCGTTGGCCCCGGCGGCAAAGGCCGCGCTCTTGACCAGCGGATCCTCCTTGGTCGACAGGACGATGATCGGAATGTCCTGGGTGGCCGGGTTGTTGCGGTATTCGCGCACCAGGGTCAGGCCATCGAGGCCCGGCATGATCAGGTCCTGGAGGATCACCGTGGGCTTGATGCGCATGGCCTGGGCCACCGCCTGATGCGGATCGGCGCAGAAGTGGAAGTCGATGTTCTCTTCGTGGGCGAGGCCACGGCGCACCGCTTCGCCGATCATGGCCTGATCGTCGACCAGCAGGACCATCGCCGCACTTTCGTTGATGGTCGTGAAACCTTCGATCGGTAGATCATTCATGCGTAATCACCCGTCCACTGCCGGCCACGCGGCGCGACTCAATACATATCGTCATTTCGGAAAGATTTCCATCAGTCGTCCGGCGATTCGCTCCAGCGGACGTATTTCCACCGCAGCGTCGATCGCCGCGGCGGCCTTGGGCATGCCGTACACCGCGCTGCTCTGCTGGTCCTGGGCGATGGTCAGGAAGCCCTGCTGGCGCATCAGTTTCAGGCCTTGGGCGCCGTCGCGCCCCATGCCGGTGAGCAGCACGCCCACCGCATCGCCGGACCAGCAACGCGCCACGCTCTCGAAGAACACATCGATCGAGGGCCGGTAGATTTCGTTGACGGGCTCGGCAGTGTAGGCCAGCTCGCCATTCTTAAGGAGGCGGATATGGTGGTTGGTGCCAGCCAGCAGCACCTGCCCCGGCTGCGGCGGCTCACCCTCGCGGGCCAGGCGCACCGGCAGGCCGGAGGCGCTGCTGAGCCACTCGGCCATGCCGGCGGCGAATACCTGGTCGACATGCTGGACCAGCACGATGGCCGCCGGAAAACTGCGCGGCAGCCCCTTGAGCAGTACTTCCAGGGCGGCCGGCCCGCCCGCGGACGAGCCGATGGCCACCAGTGCGCGGCGCTGCGAGGCCTCGCGCAGCGGCACGCTAACCGCCCGAGGCGCGCTGGGCCGCTGCTGGCCGATCAGCCAGCCGATATTGAGGATCTTGCGCAGCAGTGGCGCGGCCGCCTCGCGTGCATCGCCCGCGCCCAATGCCGGGGTGTCGACCACATCCAGGGCGCCATGGCCCATGGCCTCGAACACCCGGTGCACGTTCTGCTTGCGATCCACGGTGACGATGACGATGGCGCAGGGGGTTTCGGCCATGATGCGCCGGGTCGCTTCCACGCCGTCCATGACCGGCATGATCAGGTCCATGAGGATCAGATCCGGCGTCTGCTCGGCGCACAGGCGCACCGCCTCGGCGCCGTTGCCGGCGACCCAGATCACCTGGTGCGCGGGCTCGAATGCCAACGCCCGGCGCAGGGCCTCGACGGCCATGGGCATGTCGTTGACAATGGCGATTCTCATCCCTGGGCACCTCCGATCAGCTCCACGACCGCATCCAGCAACGCATCGTCATGGAAGCTGGCCTTGGCCAAATAATAGTCGGCACCGGCATCCAGTCCACGACGCCGGTCTTCTTCGCGATCCTTGTAGGACACCACCATCACCGGCAGGGATTGCAGGCGGTTGTCGCGCCGCACCAGGGTGACCAGCTCGATCCCGTCCATGCGCGGCATGTCGATGTCGGTGATCAACAGGTCGAAATCATCGCTGCGCAGCGCGTTCCAGCCGTCCATGCCGTCCACGGCCACCGCCACTTCGTAGCCGCGGTGGCCCAGCAGCTTGCGTTGCAGCTCGCGCACGGTGAGCGAGTCGTCGACCACCAGGATGCGCTTGCGCACCGCACCCTTGACGCCCCGCCCACCGCGCTCGATGCGCTCCAGGCGGCCGGTGCTGAGCAGCTTGTCCACCGAGCGCAGCAAGTCCTCGACATCGACGATCAGCACCACCGAACCGTCGTCGAGCAAGGCCCCGGCGGAGATGTCCTGGACTTTGCCCAGGCGCGGGTCCAGCGGCATCACCACCAGCACCCGCTCGCCGATCAGCCGCTCGACGGCCACCCCATAGAGCTGCTCGCGCTCGCGGATCACCACCACCCGCAGGCTCTGTTCGTCGCCCTGGGCCGCCGGCCGGTTGAGAAGCTGACTGGCGGCCACCAGGCCGATGTGTCGCCCTTCGTGCCAGAAGTGCTGCCGCCCTTCGATCTGCACGATGGCCTCGGCCGCCACATCGACGGTACGCTCGATATGCGCCAGCGGGAAGGCATAGGCCTCGCCGCCCACCTCGACGACCAGGCTGCGAACCACCGACAAGGTCAACGGCACTTCCACATGGAAGCAACAACCCTGGCCGGCCACCTGGGTCAACTCGATGGAGCCGCGCAGCTCCCGGACCATGTGCTGCACCGCATCCAGGCCGACACCGCGCCCGGACACTTCGGTGACCGTGTCGCGCAGGCTGAACCCCGGCAGGAACAGGAAGGTCAGCAGCTCGGCCTCGCTCATCTGCGCCACCGTCTCGGCCGGCGACAATGCGCGCTCGACGATACTCTCGCGCAAGCGCTGCAGATCGATGCCGGCACCGTCGTCGGACAGTTCCAGGATCAGCAGCCCGGCCTGGTGCGAGGCGCGCAGGCGCACGGTGCCCTCGCTCGGTTTGCCGGCCAGCAGGCGCTGCTCGGGCAGTTCGATGCCATGATCGACCGCGTTGCGCAGCAGGTGTGTCAGCGGTGCCTCGAGCTTTTCCAGCACGTCACGGTCGACCTGGGTCTTCTCGCCCTCGATCAACAGGCGCACCGGCTTGTCCAGCGAGCGCCCGAGGTCGCGGACCATCCGGCTCTGGCCGGTGAGCACATCGGCGAACGGACGCATGCGACAGGCCAGCGCCGTGTCGTATAGCAGTTGCGCGCGCTGGCTGGCCTGCCAACCGAACTCGTCGAGATCGGCCGCCTGCTGCAACAGGATCTGCTGGGTTTCAGCCAGCAACTGCTGGGTCTGGGCCAGCGCTTCCAGCACCTCCGGCCCCTGCCCGCTCTCTTCCAGCTGGGCCTTCAGGCCATCGAGGCCGCGCATGCCCTGGCCATGCATGCGCTTCAGGCGCTGCAGGGTGGCCAGGTAGGGTTTCAGCCGCTGGGTCTCGACCAGCGACTTGCTCGACAGGTCCAGCAGGCTGTTCAAACGGTCGGCGGTCACCCGCAATACCCGCTCTCCCCCCTCACCACCGCGCTTGCCGGCCTTGCGGGCAGGCACGGGCTCAGCTTCGGGTTCAGGCTCAGGCGGGGCCTGGAGCGTTGGCTCGGGTTCCGGCCGCGCCGGCAAGGCAGCGGGCGGCGCGCCCGGAACGCCAGCCTGCGCGATCACCGGCACGGGCGCCGAAGGGTCGAGCAGTGCTGTCATCTGTGCCAGGAACACCGCCACGGCGGCGTCGCCACCCTGATCTCCAGGGGTCGCGATGCGCATCAACAGGTCAGTGCCCTGCAACAAGGCGTCGATATGCTCCGGGCGCAGCAGCAGGCGACCTTCCTGGGCGGCCACCAGGCAGTCTTCCATGACGTGGGCGACGCTGACCCCGGCATCGATACCGACAATCCGCGCCGCCCCCTTGAGCGAGTGCGCCGCACGCATGCAGGCCTCGAGTTGATCGGGTTGCGCAGGGTTGCGCTCCAGTGCCATCAAGCCGGCGCTGAGCACCTGGGTCTGGGCCTCGGCCTCCAGGCTGAATAGCTCGAGCAGCGACGCATCGCGCATTTGCTCCGGGGTCATGACAGGCTCCGCTTCACGGCTGACATCAGGTGTTGTTCATCCAGCACACGCACACTGCGCCCTCGCCACTGCAACACGGCGGCGGTGAAATGCGCCGCATCGCGGCCGTTGTCCTGGCCCGCAAGGTCGAGACGATGGATGCCGTCGATCTCGTCCACCGGCACCACCACCGGCCCGCCCTCGGCTGCCAGGATCAGCATGCGCGGCATGCTCCGCCCGGTGCGCTCCGCGCCCGCCTGCGTCGGCACGCCCAGCAGGTCGGCGAGCGACAGGCAAGGCACCAGCGCACCGCGCACATTGGCGACGCCCTGCAACACCCGCGAGCGCTGGTGCGGCAACGAGTGCACCGGCTGCGCCGGGGCGATCTCGGCCAGGCAGGCGGTGGCCAGGGCCAGCCACTCCTCGCCCAGGCGGAACAGCAGCATCGAGCGACCGACCGCGCATTCCTCCACGATGGCCGTTTCGACCTGCTCGTCCTGGACCAGCGCATAGCGGTCCAGCAGGCGCGTGGCCGCGTCGGCATACACCTCGCAATTGCGGCAGTGCACATGCCGCTCCAGCAACGGACACTGCTTGTCGCCATGCACGCCGATGCGGTTCCAGCAATCATCGATGGGCTGGTCGTCATTGGCGATCAGTTGCATATGGTATCCGCCGCTCATCGTTCAGACTCCCTGCCGGCCCGGGCGGCACGCTCCTGCAGGCGCCGGGCACCGGCCTCGTCCCCCTGCGCGGCCAGCAGCATGGCCAGGTGCATCAGTGCCTCAGGGTGCTGCGGTTCGAGGTAGAGCGCCTTGCGATAATGGGTGATGGCCTGCGCGGCATCGCCTTCGGTGTCACTGAGCAACCCCAGCCAGTAATAGACCTGCGCCTTGGGGGCGAACTGGCGCAGATAGCGTTCGCAGTCCGCCCTGGCCTGCTGGTTTTCACCGGCATTGGCCTGCCGGGCAATGAGGGCCAGCAACTGCGCTTCGTCTTGCGCCGGTACCGGCGCCGCTGGCACCGCGCTCGACCTGGCGACGCGGGGCGGCAGTGCCACGACACGTGGCGGCAGCGGCGCAGCGACCGGCTGGCGCGCAACCGGCAACGGCTTGGCAACAGGCGGTGGGGCATCATCCTGGCGCACGTAGGCGAATGACTGGGCAATCCCCAGCGGGCGCATGCCCAGGCGCGCCAGCAGGCTGCCCTCGGCGGGGCCGATGAACAGCACGCCCTGGGCGTGGATCAGGCGCTTGAGTACCTCGAACACCCGCTGCTGGGTCGGAACATCGAAGTAGATCAGCAAGTTGCGACAGAACACGAAATCGTATAACCCTTCACGCGCCTTGAGCGCCGGGTCGAGCACATTGCCCGCCTGCAGGCTGACTTGCTGGCGCACCCGTTCATCCAGGCGATGGGTATCGCCGCTTGGGCTGAAGTGCCGCTCGCGAAAGGCCAGCTCGCTGCCGCGGAAGGAGTTGCGACCGTACAGCGCCTGCTCGCCCTTGGCCACCGAACTGGGGCTGATATCAATGCCATCGACGCGGAAAGCGCCCGGGCTCAGGCCACCGTCGAGCAAGGCCATGGCGATCGAGTAGGGTTCCTCACCCGTCGAGCACGGCAGGCTGAGGATGCGCAGGGGCCGTGCGCCGGCAAGTTCTGCCGCACGCTTGTGCGCCAGCCCCGCCAGCGCGGTGAAGGATTCGGGGTAGCGGAAGAACCAGGTCTCCGGAACGATGACCGCCTCGATCAGGGCCTGCTGCTCATCGCTGGACTGCTGCAAACGCAGCCAGTAGTCGTCGAGATCCGCAGCCTGCACGAGCGTGCAGCGTTGGCGCAGGGCGCGCTCGACCATCGCTGTGCCGACCGACTCCACGTCCAGCCCGATACGTTCCTGCAGGAAACGGAAGAAACGTTGCTCGCTCATGCTGGCTCCTGCCCGGGCTCGACGGGGTACAGCAGCTCACGCACCGTATCCGACAACAGGTCGTTCACCTGGATGCGCTGCAACAAACCGCGGGCGTCCTGGCGCACCGGCCCGAGGTAGCGCGCGTCGGCATTGTCCAGGCCGTATGGCTGGAATTCCTCGGGGGCACAGCGCAGCGTATCGGTGGCCTGCTCCAGGACAAGCCCCAGTTGCAGGTCAGGACGGCGCGAGTCGGCGCGGTAGTGCACCAGTACCATCCGCGTACTGCTGCGCGACTGTGCCGGCACACCGAAGCTCAGCGCCGACAGGTCGATCACCGGTACCAGCACACCACGGTGGGCGAGCACGCCGGCCACCCAGCCCGGCGCCTGGGCGATGGGCTTGAGGGTACGGCACGGCAGCACTTCGATCACTTCGCGCACGTCCAGGGCAAAGCGCTGGTCGGCGATGCGAAATTGCAGGTACAGCACGCCCTTGCCGGCTGATTCGCGATCCTCGCGAGGGGACGGTTCGTTCATCGTCGTCAGACTTTGAACCGCGAAACACCGCCACGCAGCCCGGCGGCTACCTGGCTCAGTTCGTCGATGGCGAAGCTGGCCTGGCGCAGCGATTCAACGGTCTGGGTACTGGCATCGCTGAGCTGGGCCAGTGCCTGGTTGATCTGCTCGGCGCCGGTTGCCTGGGCCTGCATGCCCTCGTTGACCATCAGCACCCGCGGCGCCAGCGCCTGCACCTGATGGATGATCTGGCTGAGCTGCTCGCCCACTTGCTGCACCTCGAACATGCCGCGGCGCACCTCCTCGGAGAACTTGTCCATGCCCATCACCCCGGCCGACACCGCCGACTGGATCTCGCGCACCATCTGTTCGATGTCATAGGTGGCCACGGCGGTCTGGTCGGCCAGGCGGCGTACTTCGGTGGCGACCACGGCGAAACCGCGACCGTACTCACCGGCCTTCTCCGCCTCGATGGCGGCGTTGAGCGACAGCAGGTTGGTCTGGTCGGCGACCTTGACGATGGTCACCACCATCTGCGTGATGTTGCTGGCCTTCTCGTTGAGGATCGCCAGCTTGGCGTTGACCAGGTCGGCGGCGCCCATCACCTGGTGCATGGTCTCCTCCATGCGCGCCAGGCCCTGCTGGCCGGCACCGGCAAGGCTCGAGGCCTGGTCGGCCGACGAGGTGACTTCGGTCATGGTGCGCACCAGGTCACGCGAGGTCGCGGCGATTTCCCGCGAGGTGGCGCCGATCTCGGTGGTGGTGGCGGCCGTCTCGGTGGCGGTGGCCTGCTGCTGCTTGGAGGTGGCGGCGATCTCGGTGACCGAGGTGGTCACCTGCACCGACGAACGCTGGGCCTGCGACACCAGGTTGGCCAGGGACTCGGCCATTTCGTTGAAGCCGCCCTCGATCGCGCCGAACTCATCCTTGCGGTCCAGGCTCAGGCGCATGCTCAGGTCGCCCGAACGCAGGCCGTCGAGGGCGTGCACGATGCGCTGCATGGGAGCGGTGATCGCGCGCATCAGCAGCAGGCCGCAAACGCCGGCGGCGACGATTGCCAGCAGCAGCGAGACGATCATGCTGCCTTTGGCGGTGGCCACGGCGCTGACGATTTCATTGGTGGCGTTGTCGGCCGACTCCCGGTTGCGCTCGATCACTTCGTTCAGGTGCAGGCGCCCTTCTCTCCAGGCCGGCGTCAGCACCTCGGCGATCAAGCGCTGGGCTTCGGCGTAGTTCTTCTGGCGATAGGTTTCCAGGACCTGATCGACGATCTTGACGTAAGCCTCTTCCTGGCGCGTGAAATCGTCGAACGCGGCCTGGTCGGCCGGGTCGCGGATAGTGCCCTGGTAGCTGGCCATATGCTGCTTCAGACGGTCGTCGAAACTCTTGAACAACTCGGCATCGGTCGTGGTGAACTCGCGGTGGTTCGACAGGCCGACCAGTTGCTGGCTGGTCACGTAGCTGTCGACCCAGGCGCTGCGAATCATCGAGCTGTAGTAGAGCCCGGGAATGCTGTCGGACCCTACCGCCTCCTCGCTGGACTCGATCGCCACCAGCCGCGAGTAGGCGGCCACGATCATCAGCAGCATGATGGCGATGATCACGGCGAAACTTGCCAGGATCCGTTGGCGCAAGGTCCAGTTCTTCACATTCAGCCCTCAGGAATTCGATACGAGCGGGAAAAATCGCCGAAGTATAGCCCAGGCTTCCTACGTATTTGCGGCTGAATGCTGCTGTATTCAGGCCTCCGTGCCCATTGATATGGCCAATTGCAGGCTCATTGATCCGCGGCAAGCCTGACCTGGTTCTCCAACTCCAGGCGCAAGGCAGGGTCCAGGCGCAGCTGGCGCGCCAGTTCGTCGAGGTAGGCGCGCTCCATGAAGTTCTCCTGGTCGACCATCATCACGCTGGCCAGGTACATCTCCGCAGCCATTTCCGGCGTCTGCGCGGCGCGGGCCACTTCGGCCGGATCCAGCGGCTTGTTCAACTCTGCGTGCAACCAGTGCTGCAACTCGCGATCGCTATCCAGGCGAGTGAACTCGCCTTCGATCAGGGCCCGCTCACGGTCATCGATATGGCCGTCGGACTTGGCTGCCGCCACCAGCGCCCGCAACACGGCCTGGCTGTGCTGCTCGACCTGGGCCGGGGGCAGGCGATCCAGCGTCTGCGGCTGCTGATCGCCGGCGCCCTGGCGGGCCTGCCAGTTGCCATAGGCCTTGTAGGCCAGCACCCCGAGCGCGGCCAGGCCGCCGTAGGTGAGTGCCTTGCCGCCGTACTTGCGGGCCTTCTTGTTACCCAGCAGCAAGCCCATGGCGCCGGCCGCCAGCGCACCGCCACCGGCGCCCGAGAGCAGGCTGCCGAGGCCGCCACTGCCTCCGGGCTTGGGCCCCGCGCCTTTGCCAGCCTGGTTGCCGAGCAGTTCCTGGCCGGACTTGAGCAGTTGATCGAGCAGACCACGGGTGTTCATCTGACGTGCCTCCATGGGTACGAAAAAGAGGCCACCAGAGTAGGACGGCGCACGGGTTTCGCCACCCATGCAAGTGCTTCCAGATGTTGCATCAACGATCGATAAAAGCGATCTAGACTCGATTCAGTCGCTGGAACTTCCAGGCAGTCCGCCGCATGGCTGTCCTGCACCGCGCATATGCGCTCCACTGCTTTGCTTGACGTCTGCCCCCGACCACAACGTCCAAAAAAGAGGGAACACCATGTCAGTGCACAAGACCCTTCTGCTCGGTGCCCTGCTGGCCACTGCCGGCGCCCAGGCCGCCGGGCTGCCCCAGCAGCTCGGTGCCGGTGAAGGCCAGCTGGATATCGTCGCCTGGCCCGGCTATATCGAACGCGGTGAAAGCGACAAGGCCTATGACTGGGTCACCGGCTTCGAGAAGGAAACCGGCTGCAAGGTCAGCGTCAAGACCGCCGCCACCTCCGACGAAATGGTCAGCCTGATGACCAAGGGTGGCTACGACCTGGTGACCGCCTCGGGGGATGCCTCGCTGCGGCTGATCGCCGGCAAGCGTGTGCAGCCGATCAACACCGCGTTGATCCCCAACTGGAAAAACCTCGACCCGCGCCTGCGCAACGGCGCCTGGTACGTGGTCAAGGATCAGGTCTACGGCACGCCCTACCAGTGGGGGCCGAACGTGCTGCTGTACAACACCGACGTGTTCAAGCAGCCGCCGAGCAGCTGGAGCGTGGTGTTCGAGCCGCAGGACCTGCCGGACGGCAAGCCCAACAAGGGCCGCGTGCAGGCGTACGATGGGCCGATCTACATCGCCGACGCGGCGCTCTACCTCAAGGCTGCCAAGCCCGAACTAGGGATCCAGAACCCTTACGAACTGAGCGAGACGCAGTACAAGGCGGTGCTCGACCTCCTGCGCCAGCAACAGCCGTTGATCCACCGCTACTGGCATGACGCGACCGTGCAGATGAGCGACGTGAAGAACGAAGGCGTGGTGGCCACCAGCTCCTGGGGCTACATGGTCAACGGCCTGAAGGCCGACAAGCAGCCGGTGGCCTCGGTGGTACCGAAGGAAGGCGCCACCGGCTGGGCCGACACCACCATGCTGCACAGCGAGGCCAAGCACCCCAATTGCGCCTACAAGTGGATGGACTGGTCGCTGCAACCCAAGGTGCAAGGCGATGTGGCGGCCTGGTTCGGCTCGTTGCCGGCGGTGCCCGCGGCCTGCACCGGCAACGCGCTGCTGGGTGACGAGGGCTGCAAGACCAACGGCTTCGACAACTTCGACAAGATCGCCTTCTGGAAGACCCCGCAGGCCGAGGGCGGCAAGTTCGTGCCGTACAGCCGCTGGACCCAGGACTACATCGCGATCATGGGCGGGCGGTAAGCGCCATCGCGGCGCACCGCCGCTCTCACGTTGATACATGCATCTGCGTGGGAGCGGCGGTGTGACTTGCACCGCGATCAGCAGTAACCCAAGTGGAGCCCCGGTATGCCCCCAGCAGTCCAGTTCACCCAGGTTTCCCGTACCTTCGGCGAGGTCAAGGCCGTCGACCAGATCAGCATCGACATCGAGGATGGCGAGTTTTTCTCGATGCTCGGTCCCTCGGGTTCGGGCAAGACCACCTGCCTGCGCCTGATCGCCGGCTTCGAGCAACCCAGCAGCGGCTCGATCCGTATTCACGGCAGCGAGGCGGCCGGCCTGCCGCCGTACCAGCGCGACGTCAACACGGTGTTCCAGGACTACGCGCTGTTCCCGCACATGAACGTGCGCGACAACGTCGCCTATGGCCTGAAAGTCAAAGGCGTGGCCAAGGCCGAACGCCATGCCCGCGCCGCCGAGGCCCTGGCCATGGTCGCGCTTGACGGTTATGGCGAACGCAAGCCGGCGCAATTGTCCGGCGGTCAGCGCCAGCGCGTGGCCCTGGCCCGCGCCCTGGTCAACCGGCCGCGGGTACTGCTGCTCGACGAGCCCCTCGGGGCCCTTGACCTCAAGCTGCGCGAGCAGATGCAGGGCGAGCTGAAAAAGCTGCAACGCCAACTGGGCATCACCTTCATCTTCGTCACCCACGACCAGACCGAGGCGCTATCGATGTCCGACCGGGTGGCGGTGTTCAATCGCGGGCGCATCGAGCAGGTCGACTCACCCCGCAACCTGTACATGCAGCCGGCAACCACCTTCGTCGCCGAGTTCGTCGGCACCTCCAACGTGCTGCGTGGCGAACTGGCGCAACAGCTCAGCGGCAGCGCAGCCCCGTTCTCCATTCGCCCCGAGCACATCCGCCTGGACGGCCAGCCCGCCAGCGGCGAGGTGCAGGTCGGCGGCGTGCTGCACGACATCCAGTATCAAGGCAGCGCCACGCGCCTGGAGGTGAGGCTGGACAGCGGCCAACTGCTCGCGGTGAGCCAGGCCAACGACCGCTGGCAGGCACAGGCACAGCCCTGGCAGACCGGCCAGCGCGTACAAGCCAGTTGGCCACGTGAGGCGATGACGGTGCTGCGGGAAACCCAGCCATGAGCCTTGCCGTGAAACGCGCGGCCGGCAGCTCGGCGCTGCGGCGCATCAGCGACCTGCTGTACCGGCGCCCCAACCTGTACCTGCTGATGCTGCTGATCCCGCCGCTGCTGTGGTTCGGCGCAATCTACCTGGGGTCTTTGCTCAACCTGTTATGGCAGGGCTTCTACACCTTCGACGACTTCACCATGGCGGTGACGCCCGAGCTGACCCTGGGCAATTTCGCGGCGCTGTTCAACCCGGCCAACTTCGACATCATCCTGCGCACCTTGTGCATGGCTCTCGCGGTGTCGCTGGCCAGTGCCGTGCTGGCCTTTCCCATCGCCTACTACATGGCGCGCTACACCAGCGGGCGCACCAAGGCATTTTTCTATATCGCCGTGATGATGCCGATGTGGGCCAGCTACATCGTCAAGACCTACGCCTGGACCCTGCTGCTGGCCAAAGGCGGCGTCGCCCAATGGTTCATCCAGCAGTTGCACCTGGAGGCCCTGCTGCAGGTGGTACTGCAAATCCCGGGGGTCGGCGGTAGCACCCTGTCGACTTCGCACCTGGGCCGCTTCCTGGTGTTCGTGTACATCTGGCTGCCTTTCATGATCCTGCCGATCCAGGCCGCGCTGGAACGCCTGCCGCCATCGCTGCTGCAGGCCTCGGCGGACCTGGGAGCCACGCCGGGGCAGACCTTGCTCCAGGTCATACTGCCACTGTCGATCCCCGGCATCGCCGCCGGCTCGATCTTCACCTTCTCGCTCACCCTGGGCGACTTCATCGTGCCGCAACTGGTCGGCCCGCCCGGCTACTTCATCGGCAGCATGGTCTACGCCCAGCAAGGCGCCATCGGCAACATGCCCATGGCCGCGGCCTTCACCCTGGTGCCGATCATGCTGATCGCCGTTTACCTGTCCATCGTCAAACGCCTGGGGGCCTTCGATGCACTCTGAAAAAGCCTCGACCGGGCTGCGCCTGGCGGCATGGGGCGGGTTGCTGTTCCTGCACTTCCCGATCCTGATCATCCTGCTCTACGCCTTCAATACCGAGGACGCGGCGTTCAGCTTCCCGCCCAGGGGCTTCACCCTGAAATGGTTCGGCGTGACCCTCGCCCGCCCCGACGTGCTCGAGGCGATCAAGCTGTCACTGCAGGTGGCCTGCCTGGCCACCCTGATCGCCCTGGTGCTTGGCACCCTGGCCGCGGCGGCGCTGTACCGGCGCAGCTTCTTCGGCAAGGACGCCATCTCGCTGATGCTGATCCTGCCCATCGCCCTGCCCGGCATCATCACCGGCATCGCCTTGCTCTCGGCGTTCAAGCGCCTGGGGGTGGAGCCGGGGTTGTTCAGCATCGTCGTCGGGCATGCGACCTTCTGCGTGGTGATCGTCTACAACAACGTCATCGCCCGTCTGCGACGCACCTCGGCGAGCCTGATCGAGGCGTCCATGGACCTGGGCGCCGATGGCTGGCAGACGTTCCGCTACATCATCCTGCCCAACCTGGGCTCGGCGCTGCTGGCCGGCGGCATGCTGGCGTTCGCCCTGTCCTTCGACGAAATCATCGTCACCACATTCACCGCCGGCAACCAGCGCACCCTGCCGATCTGGCTGCTGAACCAGCTCAGCCGCCCGCGTGACGTGCCGGTGACCAACGTGGTCGCCATGCTGGTGATGCTGGTGACCATGCTGCCGATACTCGGTGCCTATTACCTTACCCGCGGTGGAGAAAGCGTCGCCGGCGCAGGCAAATGACCCTGGAGGAGTACCCCATGCAAACCCGAATGCTGATCAACGGTCACCTGGTGAACGGCGAAGGCCCGGCCTGGACCGTGCTCGACCCGGCCAAGGGCAGTGCCCTGGCGCAGATCAACGAAGCCACCGAAGCCCAGGTCGACACCGCCGTGCGCGCCGCCGACCAAGCCTTCCAGCACTGGTCGCAGACCACCCCGAAGGAACGCGCCAGCGCATTGCTGGCGATTGCCGAGGTCATCGAACGCCACGCCGAGGAACTGGCCCGGCTGGAGTCGGACAACTGCGGCAAACCCTATGCCGCGGCGCTCGGCGACGAGATCCCGGCCATTGCCGACGTGTTCCGCTACTTCGCCGGCGCGGCACGCTGCCTGGGTGGCCTGGCGGCGGGCGAGTACCTGCCCGGGCACACCTCGATGATCCGCCGCGACCCGCTGGGCGTGGTCGCCTCCATCGCGCCGTGGAACTACCCGCTGATGATGCTGGCCTGGAAAATCGCCCCCGCGTTGGCCGCCGGCAACACCGTGGTCATCAAGCCATCGGAGTTGACCCCGCTGACGGCCCTGCGCCTTGGCGAACTGGTCCGTGAGCTGCTGCCAGCCGGCGTGCTCAATATCCTTTTCGGCCGTGGCCAGACCGTCGGCACCCCATTGGTCACCCATGCCAAGGTGCGCATGGTGTCGCTGACCGGCTCCATCCCCACCGGCGCGCACATCATTGGCGCCACCGCCGACAGCGTGAAGCGCATGCACATGGAATTGGGCGGCAAGGCGCCGGTGCTGGTATTCGACGATGCCGACCTCGACGCGGCCATCGACGGCATCCGCACCTTCGGCTTCTACAACGCCGGGCAGGACTGCACCGCCGCCTGCCGGCTGTACGTGCAGGACGGCATCTACGAACGCTTCGTCGAACGCCTGGGCGCGGCGGTGGCGAGCATCAAGCCAGGCCCGCAGCAGGCGGCCGACACCGAACTCGGCCCGTTGATCAGCGCCCAGCATCGCGACAAGGTCGCCGGCCTGGTGAACCGTGCCATCGCCCAGCCGCACATTCGCCTGATCACCGGTGGCAAGGCACTGCCCGGTGATGGCTTCTTCTTCGCCCCGACCGTGCTGGCCGATGCGCTGCAGGACGACGAAATCGTCCGCCACGAGGTGTTCGGCCCGGTGGTGTCGGTCACCCGCTTCAGCGACGAAGCGCAGGCGCTGGAATGGGCCAACGACTCGGAGTATGGCCTGGCCTCGTCGGTATGGACCCGTGACAGCGGACGCGCCCACCGCCTCGCCGCACGGCTGCAATATGGCTGCACCTGGGTCAACACGCATTTCATGCTGGTCAGCGAGATGCCGCACGGCGGGCAGAAGCATTCCGGCTATGGCAAGGACATGTCGATGTACGGGCTGGAGGACTACACCTGTGTGCGCCATGTGATGTTCAAGCACTGATGCACGACTGGCCGGTGGGGGCAAAACACCCACCGGCTTTTGTTGCAACGCACCGCTATATTCGCCAAACCGCCTGCAGCTGAGTCAGTCGCGCAAGTCCGATTCGTGGATCGGGTTGGCCCGGCTTGTCGCGCGTTGGTATTGCGCCGGCCAGGTCGCCTTGTTGCCGCCAAGGTCGTCGTCGGCGTGCAATGGCCAGTAAGGGTCGCGCAACAGTTCGCGGGCCAGGAAGATCACATCGGCCTGGCCGGTACGCAGAATATGCTCGGCCTGGGCCGGCTCGGTGATCATGCCGACGGTGCCGGTGGCGATCTCCGACTCCTTGCGCACCCGCTCGGCGAAACGGGTCTGGTAGCCGGGGCCGGTGGGGATCTCTGCATTGACCGAGGTCCCTCCCGACGACACGTCGATCAGGTCGACGCCCAGGGCGCGCAGCCGGCGGGCCAGCTCCACGGTCTCGTCCGGGTTCCAGCCATCCTCGACCCAGTCGGTGGCCGACACCCGCACCAACAGCGGCAGTTCCTGTGGCCAGGCCTGGCGCACCGCCTCGACGACCTGCAGGGTCAGGCGGATACGGTTTTCGAAGCAGCTGCCGTACTCGTCGCGGCGCTGGTTGCTCAGCGGCGAGAGGAACTGGTGCAGCAGGTAGCCATGGGCGGCGTGGATCTCGACCACCTTGAAGCCGGCCTTCAAGGCCCGCTCGGTGGCGGCGACGAACGCGCCGACGACCTGCTGGATCTCGTCCTTGCTCAGTTCATGGGGGACGGTGTGCTCGGGGTCGAAGGCAATCCTGGAGGGTCCTACCGGCTGCCAGCCGCCGTCTTCGAGCTTGACGCTGCCGTGCTTGCCCAGCCACGGCCTGTGGGTGCTGGCCTTGCGCCCGGCGTGGGCCAGCTGGATGCCGGGGACGGCGCCCTGGGCAGTGATGAAGCGGGTGATGCGCTGCAGCGCGGGGATCTGCTCGTCGTTCCATAGGCCGAGGTCTTCTGCTGTGATACGCCCATCGGCGGTGACCGCGACCGCTTCACTGATCACCAGGCCGGCGCCACCGACAGCGCGGCTGCCCAGGTGCACCAGGTGCCAGTCATTGGCCAGGCCGTCGACGGCGGAGTACTGGCACATGGGGGAAACGGCGATACGGTTGGGCAGGGTCAGCTGACGCAGGGTGTAGGGTTCGAGCAGCAGGCTCATGGCGCACCTCCCAAGGACTCCAATGGTTGCCGGGCCGGCATTTGTAGTGGGGCGTGGGCCGGTACCGGTAGGTTTCAGCCTAGACCATGGCTCCGAGGTGCGTTCGCCCATCGCCCTGCGCCACGCGTTCCTCCTCGCGCAAGGTCAGCACCTCGACGCCGCTCTGCGTCACTGCCACGGTGTGCTCCCATTGCGCCGACAGGCTCCGGTCACGGGTAATCACCGTCCAGCCATCGCGCAAACCGCGGGTCCCGCGCCCTCCCTGGTTGATCATCGGCTCGATGGTGAACACCATCCCCGGTTGCAGCTGCATGCCCGTGCCACGCTGGCCGTAGTGCAGCACCTCCGGCGCCTCGTGCATCTGCGTGCCGATGCCGTGCCCGCAATATTCGCGCACCACGCTGTAGCCGGCGGCCTCGGCGTGGGCCTGGATGGCGTGGCCGATGTCACCGAGGGTCGCGCCGGGGCGCACCTGCTCGATGCCCTTCCACAGCGCGGCATAGGTGGTGTCCACCAGCCGCCGGGCCTCTTCGCCGATCTGGCCGATGCTGTACATCTTCGACGAATCGGCGATATAGCCGCCCTGCTCCAGGGTGATGTCGACGTTGACGATCGAACCCTCCTTCAGCACCTCGTCGGCCTTGGGCATGCCATGGCAGACCACATGGTCCACCGAGGTGTTCAGGGCAAAGGGAAAACCATACTGGCCCTTGCTCGCCGGCCGCGCCTTGAGGGTCTGGACGATGAAGGCCTCGGCGCGGTCGTTGATCTGCATGGTCGTCACGCCGGGGCGAATGAAACCGTCGAGGTCGGCGAATACCCGGGCCAGCAACTGACCGGCACGGCGCATCAATTCGAGCTGGGCGGGGTCCTTGAGGATGACCTTGCTCATTGCAGCAGCTCCTTGAGATTGGCCTGCTCCTGGCGCAGCAACTGGCGCAGCAGTTCCTGGTAGGTGGCCTGCGGGTGCAACTCGGCCAGCATGCCGATGCGGATCCAGTGCTCGGCCTGGGCGTTGATCGAGCGCGACAGCGCGGCGCTGGCCACGCGCAGGTCTTCGTGGAGGTCGTCGGCGATCTTGACGATGCCCATATGCGGTTACCTATATATGAAACGTATGCGAATCATATATCCATAAGTCGGCCGGCGCCATCCGCTGGTGCACCGCTCCCCATATCGGTGCGCGCCCCTCGCCGGGCGAGCCCACTGACACCGCAGCGGCGCGCCCCGCCGTGATATGGCCCGGGATTTGCTGCCGGCAAGGCATCGAGGCCATCAACGCCGATGGTCCTCCCTCCACGACGAAGGCGCCGTGCTGCCCCGCTTGCCACTTGCAGGCCGGGCAGCCGGCGCCTTTGTCGTTTCGTCAGCAGGAGATCGTGATGAGCGGCAATGAAGTGCGCAGTGTTTGCCCGTATTGCGGGGTCGGATGCGGCATCGTCATGCACGTGAGCGAAGGCAAGATCGTCAAGGTCAGCGGCGACAAGCAGCACCCCAGCAACTTCGGGCGCCTGTGCACCAAAGGGCTGACCGCCCATGTGCCGCTGGAGGCCGGGCGCATGGCTCATGCGTTCGTCCGTGACCAGCGCAGCCAGCAACCAGCCCGTCGCCCGCTGGAGACCGCCATCGCCGAGACGGCCAGGCGCCTGCGCACGATCATCGATACCCATGGCGCCGACGCCGTGGCCCTCTATGTCTCCGGGCAGATGTCGCTGGAGGCCCAGTACCTGGCCAACAAGCTGGCCAAGGGTTTCATCCGCACCCGCCATATCGAGTCCAACTCACGCCTGTGCATGGCCAGTGCCGGCAGTGGCTACAAGCAATCGCTGGGCGCCGACGGCCCGCCCGGCAGCTACCAGGATTTCGAGCGCGCCGAGGTGTTCCTGGTGATCGGCGCGAACATGGCCGACTGCCACCCGATCCTGTTCCTGCGCCTGCTCGACCGGCTCAAGGCCGGCGCCAGGCTGATCGTCGTCGACCCTCGGCGTAGCGCCACTGCCGACAAGGCCGACCTGTTCCTGCAACTGCGCCCGGGTACCGACCTGGCCCTGCTCAATGGCCTGCTGCACCTGCTGCACGCCAATGGCCATACCGACGCGGATTTCATCGCCCGCCACACCGAAGGCTGGGAGGCACTGCCGGCGTTTCTCGAGGACTACACCCCCGCACGCGTCGCGGCCATCACCGGGCTGGCCGAGGCCGATATCCGCGAAGCCGCCCGCCTGATCGGCGCGGCGGGCGAATGGATGAGCTGCTGGACCATGGGTCTGAACCAGAGCATCCACGGTACCTGGCACAGCAATGCCCTGTGCAACCTGCACCTGGCCACCGGCGCCATCTGCCGCCCCGGCAGCGGGCCGTTCTCGCTGACCGGCCAACCCAATGCCATGGGCGGCCGCGAGATGGGTTACATGGGGCCGGGCCTGCCGGGCCAGCGTTCGGCGCAGGTAGCGGCCGACCGCGCCTTCGTCGAAGCGCAATGGCAACTGCCCCCCGGCACCCTGCGCAGTGAAGGGGGCGAAGGCACCGTGGCACTGTTCGAGCAACTCAAGCATGGCGAGGTGAAAGCCTGCTGGATCATCTGCAGCAACCCGGTGGCCAGCGTCGCCAACCGCCAGCAGGTGATCGACGGCCTGCGCCAGGCACAGCTGGTAATCAGCCAGGACGCCTTCCTCGACACCGAGACCAACCGCTACGCCGACATCCTGCTGCCGGCGTCACTATGGGCCGAGGGCGAAGGGGTGATGATCAACAGCGAGCGCAACCTGACCTTGATGCCCCGCGCCGTCGAGGCGCCGGGCGAAAGCCTCGAGGACTGGCGCCTGATCGCGCGCATCGCCTGTGCCCTGGGTTATGCGCACGCCTTCGACTACCCCGACGCCGAAGCGGTGTTCGATGAGATCCGCCGCTTCCACAACCCCGACACCGGTTACGACCTGCGCGGCATCGCCTATACCGACCTGCGCCAGGGCCCGCGGCAGTGGCCAAGCGCGCCGGGGCGCAAGGACACTCGCAGCCCGCTGCGCTATGTCGCGCCAGACGCCCCACAGACGCCGGTGTTTCCGACGCCCACCGGCAAGGCCCGATTCTTCGCCCGCCCCTGGCTGCCGCCGGCGGAGCTGCCCGACGATGCCTTCCCCTTCGTGCTCAACACTGGCCGCGTCCAGCACCAGTGGCACACGCTGACCAAGACCGGCCAGGTACCCAGCCTGAACAAGCTGGAGCCCGGCCCCTTCGTCGAGGTCCATCCCGACGATGCCCGGCGCCTGGGTATCGCGCCCAAGGACCAGGTGGCGATCCGCTCGCGCCGTGGCCAGGCCGTGCTGCCGGCACGGCTCAGCGAGCGGGTGCTGCCAGGCAACTGTTTCGCCCCGTTTCACTGGAACGATCTGTACGGCGAGCAACTGGCAATCAACGCGGTGACCTGCGACGCGGTGGACCCGACCTCACTGCAACCGGCCTTCAAGCATTGTGCCGTGGCCCTGGAGCGGGTCGCCGGCGAGCGCATCGAAGCCCTCGAACTGACGCTTCCCCCGGAGGCCATCGCCATGCCCACCGCCACCCTGTCCCGCCTGCTCGGCCTGGAGGCTTTGCCGGCTCCGGTCCTGGCCGAGGATGAGCGCCATTACCTGCAAGGTTTCCTGCTCGGCCTGAGCCAGGCCAGCACCGAGAACGTGCCTTGCCTGCCGCCCGGTGCGCCCCTGGCGCCGGAGCGACGCCTGTTCGTCGACGGCCTGCTGGCCGGCCTGTTCGCCCGGCCCGCGCCGGCGCCGCAAGCAGCGCTGGAAAGCCCTCGTCACCACGTGCTGTGGGCCTCGCAGACCGGCAATGGCGAGCACCTAGCCGAACGCTGCGCCCAACGCCTGCGCGACGCGGGGCTGGTGGTCGCGCTCAGTTGCATGGAGGCGGTGCGCCCATCCCAACTGCGAGGTGCCGCCAGCCTGCTGCTGATCGCCAGCACCTTCGGCGACGGTGATGCGCCGGACAGCGGCACCGCGTTCTGGCGGGCGCTGCAGGACGACGAAGGCGCCAGTTGCGCCACCCTCCCTTACGCCGTGCTGGCCCTGGGCGATTCAAGCTACGACCAGTTCTGCGGCTTCGGCCGCAAGCTCGACCAACGCCTGGCCGACTTGGGCGCCCGGCGCCTGCTGGACCGGGTCGACTGCGAGCCGGATTGCGAGGCGGCCTTCGGCGCTTGGCTCGATGCCCTGTTGTCCGAACTTGGCGGTGCCCCGGCGGCCACCGCCGCCGCGCCAGTCACCGTCCGCGGCAAACAGCAGCCCTGGCCTGCCACCTTGCGGGAAAACCGCCTGCTCAACGGCCCGGGTTCAACCAAGGAGACTCGCCAACTGGTCTTCGACCTGTCCGGTAGCGACCTGCGCTATCAACCTGGCGATGCCCTGGGCGTATGGCCGCGCAATTGCCCGGAGCTGGTCGACGAGCTGCTCATGCTGATGCAGCTGGAAGGCCAAACCGAGATCGAACTCGAGGGCCATGCCCCAATGCCCCTGCGAACCGCGCTGGAGCGGCACCTGGACATCACCCAGGTCAGCCGCCAGCAGCTCGAAACCTTCAGCCAGCACGCTCCCGACCTGCAACGCCTGCTGCTGCCAGAATGCAAGGACGAACTCAAGGAATGGCTGTGGGGCCGTCAGCTGGCCGACGTGCTGCGCGAACACCCCCAGGCCTTGCCACTGGGCAACTGGTTGTCGCTGCTCAAACCCTTGCAGCCGCGCCTGTACTCGATCAGCTCCAGCCCCCGGGCTCATCCCGGCCAAGTGCACCTGACCGTGTCCATCGTGCGCCATGGCGAGCGCAAGGGCGTCTGTTCGAGCTTCCTCGCGGACCGGGCAGCAGTGCTGGAGGTGGGGATATTTGCCCAGCCATCGAAACACTTCCGCCTGCCCGAGGACGACGGGGTGCCCATCGTCATGATCGGCCCTGGTACCGGTATCGCCCCCTTCCGCGCCTTCCTTGAAGAGCGCGAGGTACGCGGGGCCAAGGGGCGCAACTGGCTGTTCTTCGGTGAGCAGCATGCCGCTTGCGACTTCTATTACCGCGAACAATTGCAGGCCTGGGAGGCCAGCGGGCATGTGCGTCTGAGCACTGCGTTTTCCCGTGACCAGGTGGAAAAGGTCTATGTGCAGCACCGCCTGCTGGAGCATGGCGCCGAGCTGTGGCAATGGCTGCAAGCGGGTGCCCATGTGTATGTCTGTGGTGATGCCCGGCACATGGCCCGGGATGTGGACGCGGCTTTGCACCAGGTGGTGGCTGAGCACGGCGGCCTGGATGAGAGCGCGGCAGCGGCGTTCGTCGAGGGGCTGGCGCGGGACAAGCGCTACCGACGGGATGTGTATTGATGCACCAGGCTGGTGAGGCTTGCACCTTCGTTGTGCCCGTAACGGCCTCATCGCCGGCAAGCCGGCTCCCACAAGGGTACGCCGCAAATGGGTCCGCAGCCCTGTGGGAGCCGGTTTGCCGGCGATGAGGCCCGTGAGGACTGCCGTTGAGTGGCCGCTTGGCACACTCCCTGCTTTTCAACGAAGTACAACAGCCCCAACGACCAACGGCGGTCGACAGGGGCCTCACACTGATGAGTACAGGCAAAGGCGCCTGGAGCTTCGGCTCCAGGCGCCTTTTTCGTTTTTCCGTGATCGAGGATCGGCTATGCAGGCAACAGCGAACGAAGCACAACGAGCGCGACTGGTCATCGTCGGCAATGGCATGGTCGGCCATCACTGCGTCGAGCAACTGATCGAGCGCGGCGCCTTGGCGCGCTTCGAACTGCACGTGTTCGCCGAGGAGCGTCAGCGCGCCTATGACCGAGTGCACCTCTCGGAATACTTCACCGGCAGTTGCGCCGAAACCCTGGCCCTGTGCGACCGCGACTACTATGCGAGCAACGGCGTGCACCTGCACCTGGGCGAGGCGGTACTGGACATCGATCGCGAACGCCAGGAAGTCATCACCGCCGAAGGCCGCCTCGGCTATGACCAGTTGATCCTGGCCACCGGTTCCTACCCGTTCGTGCCGCCTATCGAAGGATCCAGCGGCAATGCGCGCCTGGTCTATCGCACCCTCGAAGACCTCGATGCGATCCGCGCCGCCGCCGGCAGCGCTCGCCGTGGCGTGGTGGTCGGCGGCGGCCTGCTCGGCCTCGAAGCCGCCAACGCCCTCAAGTCGCTAGGCCTGCAAGCGCATGTGGTGGAGTTCGCGCCGCGGCTGATGCCGGTCCAGCTGGATGGCGAGGGCGGCGCGGCGCTCAAGGCGCGCATCGAGGCGCTGGGCGTGGGCGTGCACCTGGCCCGCGCCACCCAGTCGATCAGCGCTGGCGAACACTACCGCTACCGCATGAACTTCGATGGCGGCGAACACCTGGAAACCGACCTGATCGTGTTCTCCGCCGGCATTCGCCCGCAGGATGCCCTGGGCCGTGCCTGCGGCCTGGAGATCGCCCCTCGCGGCGGCATAGTGATCGACAGTCAGTGCCGCTCCAGCGACCCACGCATCTTCGCCATTGGCGAATGCGCATCGTGGAACGGCAGTGTGTTCGGCCTGGTCGCCCCGGGGTACGCCATGGCCCGTAACCTGGCTGCCCTGGTGATGGGCGAGTCGGCGGGCGAATTCAGCGGCGCCGACATGTCGACCAAGCTCAAGCTGCTGGGTGTGGACGTCGGTTCCATCGGCGATGCCCAAGGCGTCACGCCGGGCGCGCGCAGCTACCGCTTCATCGACGAAGCCACCGCTTCATACCGGCGCCTGGTGGTCGATGCCAGCGGCAAGCGTGTGCTTGGCGCGGTATTGGTGGGCGACAACAGCTACTACGACACCCTGCTGCAATACGCCCAGAACGGCATCAAGCTACCGGCCGACCCGGCCGCGCTGATTCTGCCCCAAGGCAGCGGCGCGCCGGCGCTGGGCGCCGATGCCTTGCCCGACAGCGCGACCATCTGCTCATGCCACAACGTCAGCAAGGGCGCGGTGTGCGCCGCCATCGACAGTGGCTGCAGCGACCTCGCCGCCGTCAAGTCCTGCACCAGGGCGGCCAGCGGTTGCGGCGGTTGCGCGGCGCTGCTCAAGCAAGTGTTCGAGCACGAACTGACTGCCCGCGGCGTGACCGTCGACAAGAGCCTGTGCGAACACTTCGCCTACACCCGCCAGGAGCTTTACGGGCTGGTGCGGGTGGAGGGCATCCGCACCTTCAGCGAGCTGCTCGAACGCCATGGCAAAGGCCACGTGGGGTGCGCCATCTGCAAGCCGGCGGTGGGCAACATCCTCGCCTCTTGCTGGAACCAGCCGATCATGGACCCGGCGCTGGTGCCGCTGCAGGACACCAATGACACCTTCATGGCCAACATGCAGAAGAACGGCACCTACTCGGTGGTGCCGCGCATTCCCGGCGGCGAGATCACCCCGGAAAAACTCATCGTGATCGGCCAGGTGGCAAAGAAGTACGACCTCTATACCAAGATCACCGGTGGCCAGCGCATCGACCTGTTCGGTGCCCAGTTGCACGAGCTGCCGCTGATCTGGGGCGAGCTGATCGCCGCCGGCTTCGAGACCGGGCACGCCTACGGCAAGTCGACGCGCACGGTGAAATCCTGCGTCGGCAGCACCTGGTGCCGCTATGGCGTGCAGGACAGCGTGGCCATGGCCTTGCGCCTGGAGGACCGCTACAAGGGCCTGCGCGCACCGCACAAGCTCAAGTTCGCGGTGTCTGGCTGCACCCGCGAATGCGCCGAGGCGCAAAGCAAGGACATCGGCGTGATCGCCACCGACAAGGGCTGGAACCTTTACGTGTGCGGCAATGGCGGCATGCGCCCGCGCCACGCCGAACTGTTCGCCACCGACCTGGACGACGAGACCCTGGTGCGCCTGATCGACCGCGTGCTGATGTTCTACATCCGCACCGCCGACAAACTGCAGCGCACCTCGGTGTGGCGCGAAGGCCTCGAAGGCGGGCTCGACTACCTCAAGCAGGTGGTGATCGACGACAGCCTGGGCCTGGCCCGCGAACTCGAGACGCAGATGCAGCAAGTGGTCGACCGCTACGAATGCGAATGGGCCAACGCCTTGGGCGATCCGGAAAAGCTCAAGCGCTTCCGCACCTTCGTCAATGACCAACGCGCCGATCCGGATGTGCACTTCGTGCGCGAGCGCGGCCAACGCCGGCCGGCGGCGCCCCTGCAGCTGATTCCCACCCATGAGGAGACAATGTGATGAACCTGTCCAACACGGCTGTAGCAAGTGAAACCCGCTGGCAGGCGGTGTGCCAGGCCAGTGACCTGGTCGCCGACTCCGGGGTGGTGGTGTGGCATGAAGGCGAGCAGGTCGCGTTGTTCTACCTGCCGGGGCGGGATCGACAGGTCTACGCGCTGGAAAACCGCGATCCGCGCTCCGGCGCCAATATCATCGGGCGCGGGCTGCTGGCCAGCCTGCAGGGCGAACTGGTAGTCGCGGCGCCGCTGTACAAGCAGCATTTTTGCCTGCACGACGGGCGCTGCCTGGAGGACCCGACACAAGCCTTGCGGGTGTGGACGGCGCGCCTGCGCGGCGCCGAAGTCGAACTGGCCTGTAGCTGATGCTCGAACGGAGCAACCAGACGTTGCAGGTCTGGCCCGCGCGGATACACTGCCGGGCATGAACCTCGATACCCGCATCAAGTTCCGTCACCTGCTGTGCTTCCTGGAGATTGCCCGGCAGGGCAGCCTGGCCAGGGCCGCCGACGTGCTGGCGATCAGCCAGCCAGCGATCTCCAAGACTCTCAAGGAGTTGGAGGATCTGCTGGAAGCTCGCCTGTTCGAGCGCAGCCACCAGGGCGTCGCCCTGACCCCGGCCGGTACCCGTTTCATGCGCTATGCCGGCCCCAGCGTGCAGGCGCTGCGTGACGGAGTCGGCAGTGTGCGCGGTGAGGCTCGGGCGCCGTCGCAGGTGCGTATCGGCGTGCTGTCGACAGTCGAAGGGCTGCTGATGCCCGAGGTGCTGTGCCGCCTGCACCAGCAGCACGAGGCATTGGTAATCAGCGTGGTGACCGGGGCCAGCGCCCAGCTGCTTGGGCAGTTGCACCTTGGCGAGCTGGAACTGGTGATCGGTCGCATGACCGACAGCCCGCAGATCCGGGGGCTGTCGTTCGAGCACCTGTACAGCGAGTCGATGACCCTGGTGGTGCGGCCCGGGCATCCACTGCTGGCGGCCCAGCCTATTGACCACAGGCATGTCGGTGCCTATCCACTGGTGCTGCCACCACCCGGCACGACCATTCGCCAGCACGCCGACAGCTTGTTCGTGCAATGCGCCATCCCGCTGCCGGCACAACGCCTGGAAACCCTGTCGCTAGCCTTGAGCAGGCGCTACGTGCTGGGCAGCGAGGCGGTCTGGGTGGCCCCGCGCGACGCCGTGCTGATCGACCTCGGGCGGGGCGAACTGGCCGAACTCGACCTGGGCGTGCGCGAACCGGGCGGCTCGGTGGGGATCTGCCGCAATGCCGCCCTGGCACAGAGCCTGCCGGCGCAGTGGGTGTGCGAGGTGCTCCGGGAGGTAGCCGAAGCTTACCGGCTCGGCGCATACCCCTGACAACCCAGCCTGCGGATTCCTATACAATCCACGCCAGTTCCCAGCGCCCCCAGGACCCCCTTCATGGACGAAACCGCGCAGCACTGGCTGCATGCCCTCTCCGCCCCCATGGCCGCCCTCAACGGCGCCAGCTATACCGCCCCCGACTACTTCGAAGGGGAAGACCAGACCGATCTGGAGCGCTGGTGGGGGATCAGCGATCGCGCCCAGTTGCTGGACATGCTGAACATGGCCGACAACGGCCACGCCACCGAAATGAGCGAAGCCTACTGGCAGTACCAGCGCTGCCTGCCCAGCCAGTGGCAGGCCCTGCTCGACACCCTGCCCCCACGCGAACGCATCCGCCACGAGTACGCCGCCCGCACCTTCCCCGACTGCGGCCCGGGCGGCACGCGGGCCTGGGACCTGGGGCGCATGAGCTTCCTGCTGCGCGCCGGGGTCAAGAAAGGCCTGATCGATCGCGACGAAAGCCTCTACCTGCACTACCGCCTGGCGCTGCGCGCCCGACACTACTACAACCGCTGGGATTGCTACCTGGCCGGCTACCTGTTCGGCAAGGCGCTGTGGAATGTCAGCGACAGCAGCGACGAGACCCTGGCCGCCGATCTCGAGCGCCAGGGCAGCGAACACTGGAACCGCTGCATCCTGCTTAACCTGCGCCTCGGCGCCCATGAGCTGCTGGCCGGGCTGCCCTGGGACATGGACCTGCCGGAACCTGCGCGCCCCGCCACCCTGGAAGAGGACTGCTGGTCATGAGTTGCTGGATTCGCCTGGGGATCGAACCGACCCAGGACCTGGACGCCATCCGCCTGGCCTACCGCGGCCGCCTGCCCGCGCACCATCCGGAAACCGACCCGGAAGGTTTCCAGGCCCTGCGTGCGGCATACGAGGAAGCGCTGCGCCTGGCCCGCGAGCAGGAAACCCAGGAGGCCGAGCCAAGGGTCGCCGAGGACACTCCCCATCCGGCGCTGCAGCACTTCCATCGCCTGCTCGAGGAGCCGTCCCTGCGCTTCGACCCACAAGCCTGGCAGGGCTACATCGCCGAGCTGGACGAACTGCCACTGGACGAACTGGACGACCTCGGCTGGCAGCTGCTGCACACCCTGCGCGACTGCGGGCCGCTGTCCCATCACTGCGCGGGTCTGCTGGCCCGGCGCCTGGGCTGGGCCGAGCAGTTGCTGCGCCTGGACAATCCCCACGAAGTGGAAGCCTTCCTCGACCGTCTCGCGCAGCCGGATCCCTTCGATACCGCCTGCATGCGCGACTGGCCAGCCCCGGCGCAGATGGAGAGCCTGTGGTATTTCCGCAGCCTCGAATACTGCTACCAGCACCGCCCATTGTTCGAGTACGAGCAGTTCGCCAGCGTGCATACCTGCCTGGCGATCCCGGACGACCCGGCACTGGTTCAGCGCCTGCTGGTGCAGTTCAGCCAGGCCGGCATCGCCAGCCGGACCTTCCACGGACTGCTCCAGGCACAGCAGGCGCAAACCCCGGACGATGCCGACCTGCTCTACCTGCTGGCCCGCCAGGCCGATGCCCTGGGGGCCGAGCAACAAGCCCTGGACTGCTGGTTGCGGCTGTACCGCCAACACCAGCATCCACAGGCCGAGCGTTGGCTGATCGACCTCTGTACCCGCCATCAGCCCCAGCGCCTGCCCCTGCTGATCCAGGCCTTCGACCGCCTGCACACGCCAGCCGGCTGGCCCCAAGACCTTGGCGACCCGGCCCAGGCATGGGGCAGCCCGGGGCAGTCAGCGCAGACCTTGGCGCGCTGGTCCGAAGCCTCGCGCCTGGGGCTGGACGGCATCGCCAGCACCTTCGTCGACTGGCATCTGGACGGTGACGACGAACTGCCCCTGCTGGCCTGGCTGCTGCAGGAGCAGCCGGAGCAGAATCTGCACCGCTTGTATTGGCATGCCTGGGCCCTGCAGCGCGGCGAGGCCGGTTTGCTGCGCCTGGTCCTCGCCCAGCCACCGGCCGAGGACGCCCTCGACGCGCTGATCCTCGAGGGCTTCCAGCGCCAGGCGAACCAGCAGTTGCATTGGCTCGGTCAGGCTCCTGTGGTCCAGGCGCTGACGCAGCTCAGCGCCAGCGATGATCCGGCGGCTATCTTGCCCGAGGCCCTGACCGAAGATGCCATTCGCCCGGTCTGCCGTGAATGGCTGCGGCGCATGCGGGTCTATCCGGCCCATGCCCTGCACACGCTCAACCGTCAGTTCGACATGCGCCGCCTGTTCACCACGCCATTCGCCCTGCAACTGCAGGACCGCCTGGCCGAAGCCGGGGTCCTGTTGCCCCCGATGCCCGAGGGCGAGGCACTGTGGCAGTGGCACCGCCAGCAGCTGTTCATGCTGGCGCTGCTGGAGCAACCTTCACGTTGGCTGGCACTGATCGACCCGGCCTTGCCCGCGCAGTTGCACTACCCGACCGAACACCCGTTCGCTCCGACACACGCCCTGCTCGGTCAACTGCTGACCAGCCCCGAAGGCGCCAGTGGGCTGCTCGGCAGCCTGGATATCCGCGACCCGGTACAAGCCCTGATCTCGGCACGCCTGCTGACCTTGCAGCAGGCGCTCAACAGCACGCGCCTGCCAAACGCCGCGCAACTGCTGGCTTGCCTGGACAACGACGACGGCGGGTTGCGTACCGATTATCCGCTGGGCTACCTGCTGTTTTGCGCAGTGCTGCACCACGATCCGTCGCTGGATGAACCACAACGCTGCGCGTTGCGCGACCGCATGCAGGCGTTGGACCTGCAAGACGACTGGTTCGAAGCGCTGCGCCGGGGGCTGCTGGACGGCCAGGCCAAGCACCCGCCGGCTGCCGCGATACGCGCGCAAGGTCTCGACAGCCGCACGGTCGACGAGGTACTGGATGCGCTGCACAGCCTGCTGAACACTTGCACCCCACCCAAGACCCGGGTTCTGCGCGCCCTGCAAAAGATCAAGGACGACGCGGAACAGGACCCCGGCCTGCGCTGCGCGATCATGGCCGTGCTGTCATGGAGCGAACGCCTGCTGCTGGACATGGTCAAGGAGCCGCCGGCGCCGATGTGGGCGTTCTGGAAGCTCAAGAGTCGACTGAACCGCACGGGCCTGGCGGTGCACGTGGCAATCATCGCCTTGGGCGCCAGCCTGATGCTGCATATCCCGGCGATGTTGGTGGCGATCAGCATCCTGTCGATCAGCGGCTTCCTGCGCCGCCTGCGCGACCTCGGCCACGGCGTGCCGGCACTGCTGCTGGTGATGGTGCTGACCCGCGTGCTGCCGTTCTCGTCACTGGTGCTGCTGGGCCTGCCCGGCGACAAGCTGCCAAACCGTTACGGCCCGGTACCGGGCAAAGGGCAGCCGCTGGAGGGCGGCCTGCAGGCCACCCTGCGCCGGCTCAACGCTCAGTAACGCAGCTCGTCGAGCGCCTGGCTCAATGCCTGGCGCTCACGGCTGATCTCGCCGGCCTGCTGCCCGGCCAGCACGGCATTGAAGGCGTCCAGCCAGCTGCCGATCAGCTCGCGCTCGTCGCCCAGGCTCTGCATCCAGGCTCGCTCCAGGCGGGCCAGCAAGGTGCGGTTGGGCAGCGTGTCACGTGGGTGGATCTTCAATTTTGCCAGGCGCTCCTCACTGGCCTGGCGTGCCTGCGCATCCAGCCCGGTGGGGCTGCGGTCGATACTGTGGCTGTGCTTCTGGCCGCTCTCGAGGAAGGTCACGTCCACTTCCAGCAGGCCGTTGATGTCGTAGCTGAAGCGCACGTCCAGCGACTGGATCTCGCCGGTCGGCTGCAACGGAATCTCGAAACTGTCCACCAGGATGTTGTCCCGCACCCAGGGCCGCTCGCCCTGGTACACGGCGATGCGCACGAACTTCTGTTCCGGGTGGCTGCTGTAGAAACGCTGCACCTTGGAGGTGGGGATGATCGTATTGCGCTCGATGATCGGCGAGAAGGCGCCGGTGACATCTTCGCCCCGAGACGAGGCCACGCCGAGGGTGTAGGGGCAGACATCGGTCAGGATCAGTTCGTCGATGGCCGCGTCGCGGGCCTTGCACGCCGCCTGGCTGGCGGCGCCTAGGGCGACGATGGTATCCGGGTCCAGGTGCCGGTATGGCAGGCGACCAAACAGCTTGGCCACCAGTTGCTGCACCTGCGGCATGCGCGTGGCGCCGCCGACCAGCACCAGGCTGTCCAGCTCGCGCGGGCTCAAGCGGGCATCGCGCAGGGCCTGTTCGATGGGGGTGCGTACCCGTGCCAGCAAGGGTGCCCAGATCGCCTGCAGCTTATGGTCGTCCAACTGCCACTCGCGGGGCTGGCCATCCATGCTCCAGGCAAAGGTGCGACTGCCCTCGCCCACTTCGCACTTGAGCTGCTCGATGGCGTCGTGCAGGCTGGCCAGGGCCTGGGGCTCCAGGTCTTCGGCCTTGAGGTTCCAGTCACGCAGGCAGGCCTGCAGCAGCGCCTCAGTGAAATCCTCGCCGCCCAGGTAGTTGTCGCCGGTAGAGGCATGCACTTCGATCAACGGCAGGGCGTACTCCAGCACCGTCACGTCGAAGGTGCCGCCGCCCAGGTCGAACACCAGGGTGCGCTCGAACTTCTGCTCATGCAGGCCGTAGGCCATGGCGGCGGCGGTGGGTTCGTTGATCAGCCGCTGGACCTTGAGCCCGGCCAGTTCGGCCGCGAACACCGTGCGTTTGCGCTGCTCGTCGCTGAAATAGGCCGGCACCGAGATCACCGCCTCGCTCACCGGGCAGCCCAGATAGGCCTCGGCGTCCTGCTTGAGCGAACCCAGCACCAGCGCCGACAGTTCTTCAGGGGTGAAGCGGTGTTCGCCCAGGGCGTAACGCTTGTCGCTGCCCATGAAGCGCTTGAACGCCGCGGCGCTGCGTTGCGGGTGGGTGGTCAGGCGCGCCCGGGCGGCCTGGCCGACGAGGATGCTGCCATTGTCATCGACGCTGACCACTGACGGCGTCAGCACCTCGCCCAGGGCATTGGCGATCAGCCGCGCTTCGCCATCCTGCCAGACGGCGATCAGGCTGTTGGTGGTACCCAGGTCGATTCCCAGCAAGGGAGTGGCGTGTGGCGTAGCGGGAGAGAGGCTGGCATCCTGCATGGTCGGTCTCTTGCTTGCGGTAGGAACCGGCGCAAGGCCTGCTGGCCACTTGCGGCGGACAGGGGGATTCTGACGCAACGCCAGAAACAAAAAAAGCGACCCTAAGGTCGCTTTCTCTGTTGCCTCCGGGTGTTCAGTGGGCCCTGGAAGCTTAATATGGCGCGGCGGACGGGACTCGAACCCGCGACCCCCGGCGTGACAGGCCGGTATTCTAACCGACTGAACTACCGCCGCGCTATACATCGAGTGGTGGGTGATGACGGGATCGAACCGCCGACCCTCTGCTTGTAAGGCAGATGCTCTCCCGGCTGAGCTAATCACCCTTCGTCTCGGTGTGGCGCGCATTCTACGGAGGACCTCCTACCCTGGCAAGCACTTTTTTCAAAAAAATTGAAAAAAATTTCCAGGCCTTTCAAAGACCTAGCCGCGCCGCGATTTTCTTCCTCTATATAGGACTGCTGGCCCTCTGACAGGGTTGGCCTGGAACCATCGCTCGGAGAATAATGCCCGCCTTATGTATTAAGGAGAGATTCCCCCTCATGTGGTTCAAGAACCTGCTGTCCTATCGCCTGACCCAGGAAGTACCGTTCGAGGCCGAGGCCCTGGAGGCCGCCCTGGCCAGCAAGCCGGCCCGCCCCTGCGCCAGCCAGGAACTGACCACCTACGGTTTTGTCGCACCGTTCGGCAAGGGCGAGGATGCCCCCCTGGTTCACGTCAGTGGCGAATTCATGCTGATCGCCGCACGTAAAGAAGAGCGCATCCTGCCCAGCAGCGTGGTCAACGACGCGGTCAAGGAGAAAGTCGAGGAGATCGAGGCCGAGCAGATGCGCAAGGTCTACAAGAAGGAACGCGACCAGATCAAGGACGAGATCATCCAGGCCTTCCTGCCGCGCGCTTTCATTCGTCGTTCGATGATCTTCGCCGCCATCGCCCCGCGCCTGGGCATGATCCTGGTCAACTCGGCCAGCGCCAAGCGCGCCGAGGACCTGCTGTCGACCCTGCGTGAAGTGATCGGTTCGCTGCCGGTGCGCCCGGCCACCGTGAAGATCGCGCCAAGCGCGACCATGACCGACTGGGTCAAGTCGCAACAGGCCGCCGAAGGCTTCTACGTCCTCGACGAGTGCGAACTGCGTGACACCGCCGAAGACGGCGGCATCGTGCGCTGCAAGCGTCAGGACCTGACCGGCGAGGAAATCCAGCTGCACCTGAGCACCGGCAAGGTGGTCACCCAGCTGGCCCTGGCCTGGCAGGACAAACTGTCGTTCGTGCTCGACGACAAGATGGTGATCAAACGCCTGAAGTTCGAGGAGCTGCTGCAAGAGCAGGCCGAGCAGGATGGTGGTGACGAGGCCCAGCAACAGTTCGACGCCAGCTTCCTGCTGATGATGATGACCTTCACCGAGTTCCTGCCGGTGCTGTTCGAAGCACTCGGCGGCGAAGAGATCCCGCAGGGGGTCTGACCCTTCAGGCCGGCGCGGCCCAGCGGCGCCGGCTGAACTTCAGCCGCACCCGCAGCCTTCTATGCTGCTCCTGCGCCAGGGCGTCCTTGGGGATGCACTGGCTCTGGCTGAACCATTGCCCCTTGCGCACGAAGCGCAGCACTATCACCGCGGGCAAGGCAACGCTGTCACGGCACAGGCGCGCCGGCTGCCACCCCCGGGCACGGCTGTATACATGCCAGCCACGCGGCTCACGACGCAGGCCGGTGACGGCGCCAGGGTGGGACAGCAGGATACGGCGGGGAATGGCCCAGCAGGCGTGGGCAAGGCAGGCAATGACCAGCAGGCCCTTTAACCAACCGGGCAACGCGACCACAACGCCGGCGATGAGCGCCAGCGCCAGGCAGGCGAGGTAGGCCGCCAGCAACAGGCGTGAGCCCTGCCAACGGCACTCGAAACAATCACTTGGGCTGGACACGATCCAGGATGATGCGGACCATGCGCTGCAGCTCCGGATCTTCGGACTCGGTACGCTCCATGAACCAGCCGAACATGTCCTGGTCCTCGCAGGTCAGCAGGCGACGGTACAGCTCGCGGTCCGCTTCGCTCAGGCTCGGGTAGACTTCCTGGGTGAACGGTACCAGCAGCACGTCCAGTTCCAGCATGCCGCGACGGCTGTGCCAGAAAAGCCGATTGAGTTCAGTTTGTTCGACCATGGGGCCCTCCTCGAATGGTCGCGCAGTATACCGCGCAGCGAATGAAGCGGCACAAGGCGTTGGTCTACTCACCTACCTATTTTGTTACCGGCGTTCTATGATGGCCGCCAGTCTTTTAGCTACCGCGATGACCCATGGCCGATTCCGCTTTCTTCTGTTCCCTCTCCCATGAGGGCATCCTCGCCGTCCGCGGCTCCGACGCCGGCAAGTTCCTGCAGGGTCAACTGACCTGCAACATCAGCTACCTCAGCGAAGCCCATGCGAGCCTTGGTGCCCGCTGCATGGTCAAGGGCCGCATGCAGTCGAGCTTCCGTATCCTGCCCGAGGGCAACGGCTACCTGCTGGCCATGGCCAGCGAGCTGCTCGAGGCGCAGTTGGCCGACCTGAAGAAGTACGCGGTGTTCTCCAAGGCCACGCTGAGCGATGACAGCGCCGCCTGGGCGCGCTTCGGCTTGCAGGACGGCGACGCGGCCCTGCAGGCGCTGAGCCTTAGCGTGGCGGACGAGGCTGGCGCGACCGCGCGTCATGATGGCCTGATCGCCATCCGCGCCTCGGCTGGCCGGGTCGAACTGTGGGCGCCTGCCGAGCGGGCCAGCGCCGTGCGCGAGACGCTCGCCGCCGCGCTGCCGGAGGGCACGCTCAACGACTGGCTGCTCGGCCAGGTGCGCGCCGGCATCGGCCAGGTCATGGGCCCGACCCGCGAGCTGTTCATCCCGCAGATGATCAACCTCCAGGCCGTCGATGGCGTGAGCTTCAAGAAGGGCTGCTACACCGGCCAGGAGATCGTCGCCCGCATGCAGTACCTGGGCAAGCTCAAACGCCGCCAATATCGCCTGGCGCTGGCCGAGACAGCGGTACCCGAGCCGGGCGCCGAGATCTTCTCGCCAACCCACGGCTCGTCGGTCGGCGAGGTGGTGATCGCTGCCAACAGCGGCAGCGCCGTCGAACTGCTGGCCGTGCTCAGCGCCGATGCGGTGGCGGACGACAACCTGCACCTGGGCAGCCTCGAAGGCCCGCGCCTGACGTTGCTCGACCTGCCTTACGAACTGGACCGCGACCGGGAAATCCAGCGCTGACCAGCCCGCCCCGGCTTCACGCCGGGGCTGCACCACCTTTGCCGTAGAGAAGTCCATGAACAAGCTGGCCGAGAAGGTCCAAGCGCAATTGCTCGCCGCCATCGACCGGGACGACCTGGTCCTGCCGACGCTTCCGGAAGTTGCCCTGAGCATTCGCGAAGCCGCCGAAGACAGCGAGATCAGCGTGTCCGCCTTGAGCAAGGTGATCGGCCGCGACGCCGCCCTGTCGGCACGCCTGATCAAGGTGGTCAACAGCCCGTTGCTGCGCGCCGCCGTCGAAGTCACCGACCTGCACACCGCGATCACCCGCCTGGGCATCAACTACAGCTGCAACCTGGCCATCGGCCTGGTGATCGAACAGATCTTCCATGCCCGGGCCCCGGCGGTCGAACACAAATTGCGCGATATCTGGGCCAACAGCCTGGATGTGGCGGGCATCAGCTATGAACTGTGCCGACGCTACACCCAACTCAAACCCGACCAGGCCACCCTCGGCGGCCTGGTGCACCAGATCGGCGCGTTGCCGGTGCTGATCTATGCCGAAGAGCACAACGAACTGCTGTCCGACCCGATCTGCCTGCATTTCGTGATCGAGCAGATCCAGCCAGTGCTGGGCGACAAGATCCTCAGTGCCTGGGAGTTCCCCGAGCAGCTGGTCAACCTGCCCAGCCAGGTGCAGGACCTGGACCGGCGCACCGACCAGATCGACTACATCGACATCGTCCAGATCGCCCGCTGCATCAGCCAGCGCGAGCGCAGCCGGCCACTGGCCGCGCTGCCCGCCTACCGGCACCTGGGGCTGCCCTATGGCACCGAACTGGATATCGCCGAACTGCTGGATGCGCGGAGCATGTTGCGCTGAATCGACAGGGCTGATCGCGGGGCAAGCCCCGCGATTGCCGACATCAATCCGCGATAAAGCTCACCCGCACCTTCAACCCGCCGCGCTCGCCGTCATGCAGGCTGATCTGCGCCAGGTGCGCCCGGCAGATCTCGCCGACGATAGCCAGCCCCAGCCCGCTGCCCTGGGCGCTGCGCCGGTAGAAGCGCTCGAACACCCGCTCACGCTCGTCCTGCGGGATCCCCGGCCCGTCGTCCTCGACTTCGAGCACGGCCGGCGCCAGTACCCGCAGCACCACATCACCGCCTGGCGGGGTGTGGGCCAGGGCATTGTCCACCAGGTTGCTGAGCAGCTCGTTGAGCAAGGTTGGTTCGCCCTTGAGCCAAACTGGCGCCTCGGCCTCCAGCGCCAGGGCAACGCCGCGGGCATGGGCCAGCGGCGCCATGGCCATGCCCAGCTCGCGGGCCAGCTGGCTCAGGTCCAGGCGCTGGGCGCCGCCCTCGGCGATAGCCCGGGCGCCGTTCTCCACCCGCGCCAACGACAACAGCTGGTTGGCCAGGTGGGTGAGCCGGTCCGTGCCCAGGGCCGCCGCCTCCAGGGTCTTGCGCCACTCCTCCGGCTCCCGTGAGCGCAAGCCCAGCTCGACCCGCGCCTTGAGCGCCGCCAGCGGGGTGCGTAGCTCATGGGCGGCATCGGCGATGAACTGCGCCTGGCGCTCGAACTGGCCACGCAGGCGCTCGGTGAAATGATTGAGGGCACGCACCAGGGGCCCCAGTTCGCGCTGCACCTGCACCACCGGCAAGGCGCGCAGGTCGTCCGGCTGGCGCTCTTCCACCGCCGTGCGCAAGCGTTCCAGGGGACGCAGCGCGGCGCTCACCGCGAACCACACCATCACCAGCGCGCCGAAGGCCAGCATTCCCAGGCGCAGCAGGGTGTCGGCCATCAGCCCGCGGGCCATGCGCACCCGCGCCTCCTCGGTCTCGGCCACACGGATCTCGGCCATGCCGTTCATGTTCGGTTCGCTCACCGCCTTGAGCAGGCTGACCACGCGCACATCCTGGCCCAGGTAGGTGGCATTGTAGAAACGCGCCAGCGCCGGGTAGTCGTCGGTGCGCGGCGTGCCCGGCGGTGGCGGCGGCAGGTGCTCGTAGCCGGAGATGAGCTTCTGCTGGATGTCCAGCACCTGGTAGTAGATACGCCCGGCGCTGTCATAGGCGAAGGTGTCCAGGGCCACGTAGGGCACATCGGCGCTGAGGGTGCCGTCGCGCTGCGACAGGCCGGCAGCGATGGTCCGCGCCGACGCCAGCAGGGTCCGGTCATAGGCGGTGTCGGCGGCTTCGCGGCCATTCCAGTAGGCGCTCAGGCCGCTGGCCAGCATCAGCACCACCAGCAGCAGCGCCAGGTTGCCCAGCAGGCGCCCGCGCAGGCTGACGTTGTCACGCATCGCGGTGCTCGAGCAGGTAGCCCAGGCCACGGAAAGTGACAATCGCCACCGGGTGGCCGTCGAGCTTCTTGCGCAGGCGGTGGATGTAGATCTCGATGGCGTCGGGGCTGGCCTCCTCGTCGAGGCCGAACACCTGGGCCGCCAGTTGCTCCTTGCTCATCACCCGGCCGGGGCGGGCGATCAGTGCCTCGAGCACGCTCTGTTCGCGCTGGGTCAAGGTCAGCGGCTCGCCGTCCAGGCCGAAGCGCCGGGTATCCAGGTCATAGACCAGCGGGCCGCAACGCTGCTGGCGCTCGCCGCCGAGCACGCTGCGCCGTAGCAAGGCCTTGACCCTTGCTTCCAGCTCGGTCAGCTCGAAGGGTTTGGCCAGGTAGTCGTCGGCGCCGAGGTTCAGTCCGTGCACCCGGTCCTTCACATCGCTGCGGGCGGTGAGCATCAGCACCGGCAAGGTCTTGCCGCGCCCGCGCAGGCGCGCCAGCACTTCAAAGCCGTCCATGCGCGGCAGGCCGACATCCAGCACCGCCACGGCATAGTCCTCGCTGGCCAGGGCCAGGTCGGCGGCCACGCCGTCATGCAGCACGTCCACGGTCAGGCCCTGGCTCTTGAGGGCCTGGGCCACGCTTTCGGCCAGTTGCAGATGGTCTTCGACCAGCAGCACACGCATCGGATTCTCCCTGTTCGGCTGGGCTTTTTGCGCGGAGTGTACCGCCGTGGCGAGTGCTGTGAAGCCCTCGCAACAAACCTTTCACGCTGAAAGGTTAGCGAAAGGTTGGTTACCTAGCATCGCACCACGGCTGCCCCGCGCGCCGCAAAAAGCACCAGCAAGGTGCAAACACATAAGAACAATAAATGGAGTCACCGACGATGCTGTCCAAGCAGCCGCAGGCGTACGCGCCTATCCGTTCCCTCGCCGCCCGACCTTCCGCCCTCGCCAGCGCCTTCGCCCTTGCCGGTGTCGCGCCCATGAGCCAGGCCGCCTTCTTCGAAGACAGCACGGCCACCTTCGAAACCCGCAACATGTACTTCAACCGCGACTTCCGCGACGGCACCAGCGCGCAGCAATCCAAGCGCGACGAATGGGCCCAGGGTTTCATGCTCAACTTCGAGTCCGGCTATACCGAAGGCACCGTGGGCTTCGGCCTGGACGCGCTGGGCATGCTCGGGGTCAAGCTCGACTCCAGCAAGGACCGCACCGACACCGGCCTGCTGCCGACCCACGACAACGGCAAGGCTGCCGACGAATACTCCAAGCTCGGCCTGACCGGCAAGGTCAAGGTCTCGCAGACCGAACTGAAGGTCGGCACGCTGATCCCCGAGCTGCCCACGCTGCAGCCCAACGACGGGCGCATCCTGCCGCAGACCTTCGAAGGCGGCCTGGTCACCTCGAAGGAGATCAAAGGCCTGACCTTCACCGGCGCCCGCCTGGAAAAAGCCAAGGACCGCAACGACACCAACTGGGAAGACCTGGCCCTCAACAACAAGAACAGTCGCTTCGGCGGCACTTTCAGCGCCGACCATTTCGACACCGGCGGCCTGGACTACCAGTTCACCGACCGCATCACCGGCAGCTACCACTTCGCCCAGCTCGACGACATCTACCGCCAGCACTTCATCGGCATGCTCGCCACCCAGCCGTGGGGCCCGGGCACCCTGGGCGCCGACCTGCGCCTGGCGATCAGCGACGATGCCGGCGCGGCCAAGGCCGGCAAGATCGACAACACCACCGTCAACGGCATGCTCAGCTACACCCTGGGCGGGCACAAGGTCAGCGGCGCCTGGCAGCAGCTCTCCGGCGACAGCGCCTTCCCCTACGTCGACGGCGCCGATCCCTACCTGGTCAACTTCGTCCAGATCAATGACTTCGCAGGCGCCGACGAGCGCTCCTGGCAGGCACGCTACGACTACAACTTCGCCGCCCTCGGCATCCCCGGCCTGACCTTCATGACCCGCTACATCAGCGGCGACAACGTCAGCCGCGCCGCCGGCGGCGAGGGCAAGGAGTGGGAACGCAACACCGAACTGAAGTACGTGGTACAAAGCGGCCCGTTGAAAAACGTCGCCGTGCGCCTGCGCAACGCCACCTTCCGCTCCAACTTCGCCCGCGACGCGGACGAGGTGCGGCTGCTGGTGAGCTACAGCGTGGCTCTGTGGTAACCCATAACAACAACGCTCACGGAGATAGACGATGACATTTTCACTGCGCCGCCTCGTCCTGGCGACCGGCTGCCTGCTGCTGGCCGGCAACGCCCTGGCCGCCGAACCCAAACGCCCCGAATGCATCGCCCCGGCCTCGCCCGGCGGCGGTTTCGACCTGACCTGCAAGCTGGTGCAGAGCGCCCTGGTCAACGAGAAGATCCTCAGCAAGCCCATGCGCGTGACCTACATGCCCGGCGGCGTCGGCGCGGTAGCCTACAACGCCGTGGTTGCCCAGCGGCCAGGCGATGCCGGCACGCTGGTGGCCTGGTCCAGCGGCTCGCTGCTGAACCTGGCCCAGGGCAAGTTCGGCCGCTTCGACGAGAACGCAGTGAAATGGCTGGCGGCGGTCGGCACCAGCTATGGCGCCATCGCGGTGAAGAGCGACTCGCCCTACAAGACCCTCGATGACCTGGTCGCGGCCCTGAAGAAGGACCCGAGCAAGGTGGTGATCGGCTCCGGTGGCACCGTCGGCAGCCAGGACTGGATGCAGACCGCGCTGATCGCCAAGGCCGCCGGCATCAACCCGCGCGACCTGCGCTACGTGGCCCTGGAAGGCGGCGGCGAGATCGCCACCGCGCTGCTCGGCGGGCACATCCAGGTGGGCTCCACCGATATTTCCGACTCCATGCCGCACATCCAAAGCGGCAACATGCGCATCCTCGCGGTGTTCTCCGAGAACCGCCTGGACGAGCCGGAGATGAAAGACATCCCCACCGCCAAGGAGCAGGGCTACGACATCGTCTGGCCGGTGGTGCGCGGCTTCTACCTGGGGCCGAAGGTCAGCGACGAGGACTACGCCTGGTGGAAGGCCTCGTTCGACAAGCTGCTGGCCTCGGAGGAATTCGCCAAGTTGCGTGACCAGCGCGAACTGTTCCCGTTCGCCATGACCGGCGAAGAGCTGGACGGCTATGTGAAGAAGCAGGTGGCGGACTACAAGGCGCTGGCCCGGGAATTCGGCCTGATCCAGTAAGCCATGCAGCCTGTACTGGCCCCATCGCCGGCAAGCCGGCTCCCACAGGGCCTGCGCTAGGTTCTGAAGCGACGGATGTCCTGTGGGAGCTGGCTTGCCAGCGATACGGCCAGCACAGATCCCGAGTTGTGCTTCGGCAATCCTTTTCGAGGATTTCTACATGATCCTGCAACGCCTCTTCGCCCTCGTCCTGCTGGCGCTGTGCGCCGTGCTGGCCGTGATGGCCTGGCCCTACCAGGCCGCCTTCTCCTACGAACCGGTGGGCCCACGCGCCTACCCGTTGCTGATGCTCGGCCTGATGAGCCTGGGCCTGCTGTACCTGGCCATTCGCCCCACGCCGATCGTGCGCAAGGACGACGAACCGGAGCTGGACCGCGAGACCCTGATCAAGATCGCCGCCTGCGTCGGCCTGCTGATTGTCTTCGCCGCCACCTTCGAGGCGCTGGGCTTCATCCTCAGCGCCATCCTGGTCGGCCTGCCCATGGCCCGCCTGTACGGTGGCCGCTGGCTGCACAGCGCCATCGTGGTGGTGGGCATGAGCATCTTCCTCTACTGGCTGTTCGACCGGGTGATGGACGTCCCCCTGCCCCTCGGCCTGCTCGACGTACTGGAGAACTGACACATGGATACCTTGAGCTACCTGGGCCAGGGCTTCGGCGTCGCCCTGAGCCCGTACAACCTGGTCACCGCCCTGACCGGCACCCTGATCGGCACCGTGGTCGGCCTGCTGCCGGGCCTGGGCCCGATCAATGGCGTGGCCCTGCTGATCCCTATCGCCTTCGCCCTCGGCCTGCCGCCGGAGTCGGCGCTGATCCTGCTGGCCGCCGTGTACCTGGGCTGCGAGTACGGCGGGCGGATCAGTTCGATCCTGCTGAACATCCCGGGCGAAGCTTCCACCGTGATGACCACCCTCGACGGCTACCCCATGGCCCGCCAGGGCCTGGCCGGCGTGGCCCTGTCGCTGTCGGCCTGGAGCTCGTTCATCGGTGCCTTCATCGCCACCTGCGGCATGGTGCTGTTCGCCCCGCTGCTGGCGAAATGGGCAATCGCCTTCGGCCCGGCGGAGTACTTCGTGCTGATGGTGTTCGCCATCGTCGCCCTCGGCGGCATGGCCGGCGACAAACCACTGAAGACGTTCATTGCCGCGCTGATCGGCCTGTTCCTCTCGGCGGTGGGCATCGACGCCAACAGCGGCGTGTACCGCTTCACCGGTGACAGCGTGCACCTGGCCGACGGCATCCAGTTCGTGGTGCTGGTGCTGGGGCTGTTCTCGATCAGCGAGATCCTCCTGCTGCTGGAGAAGACCCACCATGGCCATGTGGCGGTCAAGGCCACCGGGCGCATGCTGTTCAACCTCAAGGAAGCGGCGTCGGTGTTCGCCGTCAACATCCGCTGCGGCCTGCTTGGTTTCTTCATGGGTGTGCTGCCGGGCGCTGGCGCAACCCTGGCCAGTGCCGTGGCCTACATGACCGAGAAGCGCATCGCCGGCGAAAAAGGCAAGTTCGGCAAGGGCGACGCCCGCGGCCTGGCTGCCCCGGAAACCGCCATCGGCGCCTCCTGCTGCGGCGCCCTGGTGCCGATGCTGACCCTGGGCGTGCCAGGCTCGGGCACCACCGCGGTGATGATCGGCGCCCTGACGCTGTACAACATCACCCCCGGCCCGCTGTTGTTCGAACAGCAACCGGACATCGTCTGGGGCCTGATCGCCTCGCTGTTCATCGCCAACATCATGCTGGTGATCCTGAACATCCCGATGATCCGTATCTTCACCCGCATCCTTGCCGTGCCGAACTGGGCACTGGTGCCGGTGATCGCGATCATCACCGCGATCGGCGTGTACGCAGTGCATGCCACCACCTTCGACCTGTTCCTGATGGTCGGCATCGGCATCATGGGCTACATCCTGCGCAAGCTGGACTTCCCGCTGTCGCCGATCCTGCTGGGCTTCATCCTCGGCGGGCTGATGGAGCAGAACCTGCGCCGCGCGCTGTCGATCTCCAATGGCGAGCTGGGCATCCTCTGGTCGAGCCCGATCAGCATGGGCGTGTGGGTGCTGGTGGTCTGCATGTTGAGCCTGCCGCTGCTGCGCATCTGGCGCAAACGTGCCCTGCAGCGCCGGGCCATGGCCGATGCCTGACCGGTCGTTGCCACTGTTCTGGGCCACCGGGCTGGTCGGCCTTGCGGGCGGTTTTGCCGCCAGCAAGGTCGGCTGGCCCTTGCCGTGGATGGTCGGCTCGTTGCTGGCGATCATCCTGGTGCGCTGCCTGACCCCCTGGCAGCTCAGTGAAATCCCCAATGGCCGCAAGTGCGGACAGTGGATCATCGGCATCGGCATCGGCCTGCACTTCACCCCGGCGGTGATCGAACAGGTGGCCAGCCACTTCGCGCTGATCTTCTTCGGCGCGTTGTTCACCACCCTCTCCAGTGTGATCAGCGTGTGGCTGCTGCGGCGCACCGGTGAAGACCGGGCAACGGCGTTCTTCGCCAGCATGCCGGGCGGTTCGGGCGAGATGGTCAACCTCGGCGCGCGCAATGGCGCGGTGCTCAGCCAGGTGGCCGCGGCGCAGAGCCTGCGGGTGCTGGCGGTGGTGCTGTGCGTGCCAGCACTGTTCAAGCTGCTGCTGGGCGATGGCGTGCCGCTGAACCATGCCGGCAGCGTGAGCTGGGGCTGGCTGGCGTTGATCGCGCCGCTTGGGGTGCTCATGGCACTGCTGTGGCAACGCCTGCGCCAACCCAACCCCTGGCTGTTCGGGCCGTTGCTGGTAGCTGCCGGCGTAAGCCTGGCGGGTAACCTGCAGATCGGCCTGCCCAACGGCGCCAGCCAGATCGGCCAGTGGTTGATCGGCAGTGGCCTGGCCTGCCACTTCAACCGGGCGTTCTTTCGCCGCGCACCATCTTTCCTGGGGCGCACCCTGCTGGCCACGGCGTTGTGCATGCTGATCGCCGCCGGCGCGGCCTGGGCGCTGAGCCTGCTAACGCACCTGGACCTGCGCTCGCTGACCCTGGGCATGATGCCCGGGGGCATCGCCGAGATGAGCCTGACGGCCGAGACCTTGCAACTGTCGGTGCCGCTGGTGACGGCGCTGCAGGTGATGCGCTTGCTGTTCGTGCTGTTCCTGGCCGAGCCGTTGTTCCGGCAGTGGGCCAGGCACTGAGCAAGATGGGCCGCTTCGCGGCCCTCTTTTCAGGTCACAACGGTGGCAACGCCCAATTGATCGGCGCCATGCCGCGCTGCTCGAGGAAGCTGTTGGTGCGGCTGAAATGGCCGCAACCAAAGAACCCACGGTAGGCCGACAACGGCGACGGGTGCACCGACTTGAGCACCAGGTGCTTGCTGGCATCGATCAGCTTCTGCTTGCTCTGCGCATGCGCGCCCCACAGCAGGAACACCACGTTCGGGCACTGCTCGCTGACCACCTGGATGATCCGGTCGGTGAAGAATTCCCACCCCTTCTTCGCATGCGAAGCCGCATTGGCCCGCTCCACGGTCATGGTGGTGTTGAGCAGCAACACGCCCTGCTCCGCCCAGCTCTGCAGGTAGCCGTGGCTGGGGATCGGCAGGTTGAGGTCGCGCTGCAGCTCCTTGTAGATATTGACCAGCGACGGCGGCGTGGCGATGCCCGGCTGCACCGAGAAACACAGGCCATGGGCCTGGCCCGGGCCGTGGTACGGGTCCTGGCCGAGGATGACCACCTTGACCTGCTCCAGCGGCGTGGAGTTCAGGGCGTTGAAGATCAGCGGCCCGGGCGGGTAGATCTCCTTGCCGGCGGCGTATTCGCCGCGCAGGAACTCGCGTAGCTGATGCATGTAGGGCTGGTCGAACTCGGCACGCAGCGCGGCTTTCCAGCTGGGCTCGAGTTTGATGCGATCGTCGTCGGTCATGGGGGCATCCAAAAGCAAAGTGCCGCGACACTAGGAAAGCCTGGCCGGCTTGTCAATCGATCCGACCGACGACCGGCAGCTTCGGCGCGGCAGGCCATACTGAGGGGATGATTTGCGCGAGGTAGCCCATGTCCATTCAATGCGAGGTATTGACCGGCGCCGACGGCGCCCGTATCGGCATCGCCACCCTTGACGCGCCCAAGGCGCTCAATGCCCTGACGTTGCCCATGATCGAAGTGCTCGACGAACGGCTGCGCGCCTGGGCCAGCGACCCCGGGATCGTCTGCGTGCTGCTGCGCGGCAACGGGCCGAAGGCCTTCTGTGCCGGCGGCGACGTGCGGGCGCTGGTCCAGGCGTGCCGCGAACACCCCGGCAGCGTACCGCCGCTTGCGGCCACCTTCTTCGCCAGTGAGTACCGTCTCGACCATCATCTGCACACCTACCCCAAGCCCCTGCTGTGCTGGGGCCATGGCCACGTGCTGGGCGGCGGCATGGGCCTGCTGCAAGGCGCCGCGGTGCGCATCGTCACCCCCAGCAGTCGCCTGGCCATGCCCGAGATCAGCATCGGCCTGTATCCCGACGTCGGCGCCAGCTGGTTCCTGGCTCGCCTGCCCGGCAAGCTTGGCCTGTTCCTGGGGCTGACCGGCGCGCCCCTCAATGCCCGCGACGCGCTGGACCTGGGCCTCGCCGACCGCTTCCTGGGCGAGCACCAGCAGGAGGCGCTGATCGAAGAGCTGCTGCAATTGAACTGGCAGGAGCAGACCGCCCTGCAGCTCAACAGCCTGCTCAAGGCCGAACAGCACCGTGCCTGCGTGGAACTGCCCGAAGGGCAATGGCTGGCACGTCGGGCCGTGATCGACGAAGTGCTCGACGTGGCCGATCCCGTCGCGGCATGGCGGGCATTGGCCGGCCTGGCCCGGCATGCCGATCCGTTGCTGGCGGCGGCGGGTCAGCGCCTGCATGAGGGCTGCCCGCTGACGGCGCACCTGGTATGGGAACAGATCCGCCGGGCACGGCACCTTTCGCTGGCCCAGGTGTTCCAGATGGAGTACACGATGAGCCTGAACTGCTGCCGTCACCCGGAGTTCAGCGAAGGGGTGCGCGCCCGCCTGCTGGACAAGGACAACACCCCGCACTGGCACTGGCCGGATGTGGCGCAGGTGCCAGCGGCGGTGGTGGAGGCACATTTCAGCAAGGTCTGGGAGGGACGGCACCCGCTGGCGGAACTGGGATAACGCATCGCGGGGCCTGTCTGCACGCGGTCAACGCGACCAGCCTCGCTCGCCACCTCGCCCGCCGTCTGGTCGACGGTCGCGATTGCCCTGCCCGTTCGAATGCCAGCGATCACCTCGGCGATCATCATTGCGATAGTCGTGGCGGTCGCGATCGCGCCCATAGTCGTAGCGCTGGCGGTTGCCATAGTCGTAACGTGGGTTGCCTTGCCAGCGCGGCTGCACGCCGGGCGCCGGATAAGGGCGGTAATGAGGCACCGGTGCGGGCCGGTAGTAACGCGGCGCGGGCTGGTAGTAATAGCGTGGCTGCGGCGCCACATAGTAGCGATCCTGGCGGTAGTAGCCAGGGTAAACGTAGCGATCGCTGGTGTAGTAGTCACGGCGGTAGTAGCCGTTGTCCGCGTAGTAAGGGGCGCAGGCGGATGTCAGCAGTCCGAGCAGGACGATGAGCAGGATTCGTGGGTACATGGCGGCCTCCTGGACCGCAGGGGTGCCCGGCACAGCGGCGCTGGCGGGCGTCGACGGCAATGCGTTCATCGACACTGGATAAGACAGTCGCGCCAGGGTTCGGTGCCATTTCTGCAACAAATTGAAACAGGTCGTATAACCCTGAAAAACATGCAGTCATTTTTCGGTCATCTCACTAGAATGTGGCCACCGGCACACTTCACGGGAAGATCATGCCTTCGCCCTCCGCCCTGTTCTCGCAACGCTCGCTGATCCTTGCCCTGCTGCTGTTGCTGGCCTGCGGCTTCCTGGCCACCTCGCTGTTGAGCTACTACGCCTCGCGCGGAGCGATCCGCGACGGGATCGTCAACACCGAGCTGCCGCTAACGTCCGACACGGTCTATTCGGAAATCCAGAAAGACCTGATTCGCCCGGTGCTGATCTCATCGATGATGGCCCAGGACACCTTCCTGCGGGACTGGGTGCTGGGCGGCGAGCAGGACACCACGCGCGTCACCCGCTACCTCGGCGAAGTAATGGGCAGCCAGGTCACCTGCACCAGTTTCTTCGTTTCCGACCGCAGCCTCACCTACTACCAGGCCAAGGGCGTGCTCAAGCAGGTACGCCCCGATGCCTGGCGCGACGCCTGGTACTTCCGCCTGCGCCAGTCGAACAAGCCCTACGAGATCAATGTCGACCTGGACATGGCCAATCAGGACAAGCTCACCGTGTTCATCAACCACCGCGTGCTCGACTACCAGCAACGCTTTATCGGCGCCGCCGGGGTGGGCCTGAGCGTGGAGTCGGTGGTGCGCCTGATCGATGACTATCAACGCAGGTACCAGCGTTCGGTGCTGTTCACCGATGCCCAGGGCAAGGTCCTGCTGACCGGCTCCGACGGTGGCCCCCACGGCTTGCGCGCCGGCCAGCAACTGGGCGACAGCAACCAGTGGCAGGCGTTGCTGGCACGCATGCCGACACCCGCCACCGGCAGCCATGAGTACACCGACAACGACGGCCACAGCCACTTCCTCAACGTGCGCCTGCTGCCGGAGCTGGGCTGGTACCTGCTGGTGGACAAGCGCGAAACCGGCGCCCTGGAGCGCATCCGCCAGTCGCTGTACCTGAACCTGGCGATCTGCGCGATGATCACCCTGGTCGTGCTGTCGCTGCTCAACGCCATGGTCAAGCGCCACCAGGACAACGCCGAGGCGCTGGCCACCCTCGACAGCCTCACCGGCCTGCCCAACCGCCGCAGCTTCGACCTGCTGGCCGGCCAGGCGCTGGTCGAGGCCCAGCGCGACAACGCGCCGCTGGTCGCCCTGCTGATCGACCTCGATCACTTCAAGGCCCTCAACGACACCCACGGCCACCTGGCCGGCGACGAAGTGCTGCGCCAGTTCGCCAATGTGCTGCAGGGCAGCCTGCGCCAGTCCGATATACTCTGCCGCTGGGGCGGCGAGGAGTTCATCGTGCTGCTGCGTGAAGCCGAAGGCCGCCAGGCCATCGAAGTGGCGGAGAAGATCCGTCGGCGCACCGAGCAGCTGACCTTCAGCTATGCCGACCAGCCACTGCGCCTGACCGCGAGCATCGGCCTGTCCGCCCTGCAGCGCGGCGACAGCCTGCACAATCTGCTGACCCGCGCCGACCACGCCCTCTATCGTGCCAAACAAGGTGGACGCAATCGCGTCTGCAGCGAGATGCCCGGAACCGACCATGCCTGACCCCCAACGCTGCCCCGCCTGCGGCGCCCTCAACCAATGCGGCCTGGCCGATCCGCGCAACGCCACGCAAGGCTGCTGGTGCTTCGAGGTGGTCATCGACTCGGCAGTCATCGAAGCCCTGCCCGCCGAACTGCGCAACAAGGCCTGCCTGTGCCCGCGCTGCGCACAGGTGGACGCGCAGCTCAAGGCAGCGCAGGCGCGCACTATCCGTTAGACTGCGCGCCGATTTCCCGCAAACGACCCTCCATGCGCCTCGACCGATTCCTCGGCAACCTGCCCTGCTACAACCGCCAGCAAGTGCGCCTGCTGCTGGCGCAAGGGCGTGTGCGCGTGGACGGCATGGCGACCGCCGACCCGCTGCTGGAAGTGCGTGAATTCAGCCGCGTCGAAGTGGACGAGCAGGTCCACCAGGCCGGGCGCCCGGCACGCTACCTGATGCTGCACAAGCCCAGCGGTTGCGTCAGCGCCACCCAGGACCCGCGGCACCGCACCGTGCTCGACCTGCTGCCGGCGGCGCTGCGCGATGAGCTGCACATCGCCGGGCGCCTGGACTACAACACCACCGGGCTGATGATCCTGACCAACGATGGCCAGTGGTCGCGGCGCCTGACCCAGCCACTGACCAAGCAGCCCAAGACCTATCTGGTGCACACCGAGGACGAGATTGGTGCGCACTACGTCGACAAGTTCCGTGAAGGGTTCTACTTCGCCTTCGAAGACCTCACCACCCTGCCGGCGCAGCTGGATATCCTCGGCCCGCGCAGCGCGCGCCTGACCATCGTCGAGGGCCGCTATCACCAGGTGAAGCGGATGTTCGGACACTTCCAGAACAAGGTGGTGGCACTGCATCGGGAAAGCATGGGGTCGATCACACTGGACCCGATATTGCATCCTGGAGAGTTCAGGGCGCTGACCGACGCGGAAATCGCCTCGGTCTGAGTCGATCACCATTCGGCGGTTTCCCACGAAAGATTGTCCCGACGGCACTTGCGCGATCCTGCCCGCGCTGCTTGACTGCTAACTCGTCGGTCTGCATGTGACCCACCAGTCACAACCGTAGTCCAAGACGCCCTTTACCGGCCACCCGGGGTCTCGATGCCCTGGGGCACGGTAATCGCCCGCCACAACAATACCGTCGACACCAGCGTCAAGGATCGACACAAGGGCCCACCGGTTTTCAGTTCCAGGCGAATGCCTACCTGTCATAAAGCACGTGCACCCTGATGGCCATTCCGGTCGGTTCGGCGCCAGCCCGCCAAGCGACCACGCAGGCCACGAGGTGACGCGAATACCCTTTTTGCGCCAGGAGTCGATGACATGAGGCCAGAAATCGCTGTACTTGATATCCAAGGGCAGTACCGGGTTTACACGGAGTTCCATCGCGCGCAGGGCGCCGAGAAGACGATCATCCTGATCAATGGCTCGTTGGCCACGACGGCGTCCTTTGCACAGACAGTGCGCAACCTGCACCCGCAGTTCAACGTGGTGCTGTACGACCAGCCGTACGCCGGCAAGTCGAAACCCCACAACCGCCATGAACGGTTGCTGACCAAGGAGACCGAGGCGCACATCCTGCTCGAACTGATCGAGCACTTCCGTGCCGATCACGTGATGTCGTTCTCCTGGGGCGGCGCCTGCACCCTGCTGGCCCTGGCGCACCAGCCACGGTTGGTGAAGAAGGCCATCGTCAGCTCGTTCTCGCCGGTGATCAACGAACCGATGCGCGACTATCTGGATCGCGGCTGCCAGTACCTGGCCGCCTGCGACCGCTACCAGGTGGGCAACCTGGTCAACGACACCATCGGCAAGTATCTGCCATCGTTGTTCAAGCGCTTCAACTACCGGCACGTCAGCAGCCTGGACAGCCATGAGTACGCGCAGATGCACTTCCACATCAACCAGGTGCTCGACCACGACCTGGAGCGGGCACTGAAGGCCGCGCGCAACATCGACATCCCGGTGCTGTTCATCAACGGCGACCGCGACGAGTACACCACCGTCGAGGATGCGCGCCAGTTCAGCCGCCATGTGGGGCGCAGCCAGTTCAGCGTGATCCGCGGGGCCGGCCACTTCCTGGACATGGAACACAAAAGCGCCTGCGAGGATACCCGCGATGCCATGCTCGGTTTCCTCAAGCCGGCCTTGCGTGAATCCCGCCAACGCTACACACAGGAACCGGGGCAGCATGCACTGGCGATCTGAACGCATCGGCGTCCTGTAGCCCTCGCCACCCGCAGGCTACGGGCCGCCGACAGGCTTTTTTACAAGCTTGGGGCTTCTCATTCGAGGAGGGTTCTGGTAAAAAGTCTGGCTTCGAAGCGGGTATAGTTTATTGGTAAAACTATAGCTTCCCAAGCTATTGAGGAGGGTTCGATTCCCTCTACCCGCTCCATCTCGCATTCCCCGCACGACGTTCCATTAACGTCGTCGCTGTCAAAAGGAGCCTCGGCTCCTTTTTTCGTTTCTGCGCTTGAAATTCAAAGCACCGCTGAGAATACCAAGGTCAATCCTCATTGCCCTTCTCGGTCTTCAAACGCCGACCGAACGGCCTCCACGATTCGCGCTGCGAGGCGCTCGTCGTCGAGCTGCGGATATTGCTTCTTGAGCTTGCCTGAAACATTCCAGCCATTCTCCTTCACCGCGCGAATGATGCGGCTTGCATCCTGGTCTGGCATCTCCACAACATCTTTTAAACGCTCTTGGGCGAGCTGGAAGATGACAAGGATCCTGGCTTCTTCCGCCATCTGCGTTCGAATCGTGTGTTCGACGACGCGCGCGGTATAGAGAACATGTGCGGTCAGATCCGGATAGCGCCAGGCGAAGCGCGCATCTTCGTAATCGTCGAACTCGAAGTTGCTCGGCGTACCGTCTTCGTAGGCCACAAGCGTGCCAAAGCGACAGGATGCCGCATAGCGCCGCATGAAGGGTCGGGAGAACTGCTCCAGTGTCGCATCATAGCCGGCACGGAACTCGGTCGAGCTGGTAATGGTTGCTGAAACAGGCAATATCACGCCATTCGGAACCGCCTGGTCCCGAACCAGAGTGTCGTTGATCAGGAAACGGTGGATTCGCCCATTTCCGTCTCTCATCGGATGGATGTAGACGAAGCCGAACGCCAATGCCGCGGCGCGCGCAAGCGACTCAGCGCCCCGGGTGGCCATCTCGAATTCGTTGAGGCCAGCAAGCATCGGGGCAAGGTCGTCAAAATGAGGGGCGACGTAGTGCACGATGTTCTCGCGCATCGTGGATTGCCCTACAAAAACGGGGGAGCGCCGCAACCCCAGGCCAAATGCATCGTGCCCCAGGATACCTACCTGCAAGAGATGCAGGCTTCGGTCACTCAATGGTTCTTCGATATGGCCGCAGTGTTGCGCGATGACATGTGCAAAGCGCTGGATGCGGCTGGCTTGGCCTTCCTCTTTTTCAATCAGAAAGCTGGCGCGCGACTCTTTCAACGTCAACCAACTCGCCGTCCGCATCAGGATGTCGGGGCCGAAGGTCTGATCGAGCTCTCCCAAAGCGGCTCTCAGGTCAAACTGCAAGGCTTGCTGTACGGTGTCGGTTCGCCGGATAAGCGGGCAAAACTCAGGCATGCCTGGCAGATTGTCGTTGACCCGCCAGCGGCGAGATCGAAGCGGCGTCGTGCGGGTCAGGTAGTGGGTAGGCGACACGGCATCGATATAGGCGCCATTGGTCACATCAGGCACATCCAGATGTTGCCCCGTCAGCCACTCGTATAGAAAACCGGTGCGCCGAGCGTACTGGCCAAAAGGGGAACGCCGGCACCAAGCCTCGACTGGCTCGGGTCCTACGACGGCAAACAGGCGGGCGAAGAACTCAAGGTGAATCTCCTCGTATTTGAGCCCGAACTCGAAGTGGCCTGCAAAATCGTCGTCGGGCCGGTAGTTGGGCGGAAACCTGTTTTCTACTTGACTACCGGTGTCGCGGCTTGCTCGCACTGTGCCGATGGCCGAATCGACGCGCAGAGGTTGTACCGGATTAACTCCGTACCGAGTGGCTAACGCCTTGAAACCGACCTGCATGGAAAAACCTCTACCGGAAGCCCAAAAACGCTAATATTTTTTGACTATCACCGCAAAACGATACCGTCAGCCGTCAGACGCAAAAATACTACGGAACACACAAATTCGCTACCGATCCAGATGGTTTACTCAAAAACGATAATGAAAGCGCTCCTCGCGAATTCCTTAGCCGCTCAATCTCCCCTGCCCGAAGTTTTGTCCTAAAACCGTTCGATTCGCTCTCCCGCTCCAACTCGTATTCCGTCCACGTCGTCTCTGTCAAAAGGAGCGTCAACGGCTTTTTTCGTTTCCAGCGTACCTTTGTTGATCTGGCCCATAGCCATCGCCACGCCAATTGGCTTGAATGCCCAGTCGTTCGTGGCGCCTGACCGCTACGCTTTGTGAAACACCTCCAAAGGACTGCGCATGTTTCTCTCCCGCTGGCTACCGGGCCTGGCCAACCTGCTGCACTACCGCCGCGAGTGGTTCCATGCTGACCTGCAGGCCGGCCTGTCGGTGGCCGCGATCCAGATCCCCATCGCCATCGCCTATGCGCAGATCGTCGGCCTGCCGCCACAGTACGGCTTGTATGCCTGCGTGCTGCCGATGATGGTCTATGCTCTGGTCGGCAGTTCACGGCAATTGATGGTCGGCCCGGACGCCGCCACCTGCGCCATGATCGGCGGCGCCGTGGCACCGCTGGCCATGGGCGACCCGCAACGCATCGCCGAGCTGTCGGTGATCGTCACCGTGCTGGTGGGCGTGATGCTGATCGCTGCCGGGGTGGCGCGGGCCGGCTTTATCGCCAGCTTCTTCTCGCGGCCGATCCTCATCGGCTACCTCAACGGCATCGGCCTGAGCCTGCTCGCCGGGCAGTTGTCGAAGGTGGTGGGTTTCAAGATCGAAGGCGACGGTTTCATCCTCAGCCTGATCAACTTCTTCCAGCGTCTGGGCGAGATCCACTGGCTGACGCTGGCCATTGGCCTGGCCGGCCTGGGCCTGCTGATCTGGTTGCCACGGCGCTATCCGCGGCTGCCGGCGGCGCTGGTGACCGTGGTGGTATTCACCGCCCTGGCCGGACTGTTCGGCCTGGATCGTTTCGGTGTGGCGATCCTCGGCCCGGTGCCGGCGGGCATTCCCGAGCTGGCCTGGCCACAGAGCTCCCTTGCGGAAACCAAGAGCCTGCTGCGCGACGCCCTGGGTATCGCCACCATCAGTTTCTGCAGCGCCATGCTCACCGCCCGCAGCTTCGCCGCCCGCCACGGCTACGCGATCAACGCCAACCATGAGTTCCTCGCGCTGGGCGTGAGCAACCTGGCCGCCGGTATTTCCCAGGGCTTCGCCATCAGCGGCGCCGACTCGCGCACCGCAGTCAACGACATGGTCGGCGGCAAGAGCCAGCTGGTGGGCATCATCGCCGCACTGGTGATCGCCTTGATCCTGCTGTTCTTCACCGCGCCCATGGCCTGGATTCCCCAGGCTGCGCTGGGCGCGGTGCTGCTCATGGCCGGCTGGGGTTTGATCGACGTGAAGTCGCTCAAGACCATCCGCAAGCTCAGCCGCTTCGAGTTCTGGCTGTGCCTGCTGACCACGGTCGGCGTACTCGGCCTGGGCGTGTTGCCGGGCATCGTGTTCGCCGTGACCCTGGCCATCCTGCGCCTGCTCTACAGCATCTACCAGCCCACCGACGCGGTGCTTGGCTGGGTGCCGGGCATCGAGGGCCAGGTGGACGTGCGCCAGCACAAGGATGCCCGTACCGTGCCGGGCCTGCTGGTGTATCGCTTCGACGACGCGATCCTGTTCTTCAACGCCGACTACTTCAAGATGCGCCTGCTCGAAGCCGTGCAGAACGTGGAGAAAACCCAGGTGGTGCTGTTCGATGCGGAAGCTGTGACCAGCATCGACGTCAGCGGCATCGCCGCCCTGCGCGAGGTGCGCGACACCCTCGCCGCCCAGGGCATCCACTTCGCCATCGCCCGCGCCCGCGGCACCTTCCTGCGCATGCTGGTGCGTTCCGGGATGGCGCGGGAGATGGAGGAAAAACTGCTGTTCGGCTCGGTACGAGCGGGGATTCGGGCGTATCGGGTATGGCGCAACAGGGCTCGGCGGGAGGGTACGAGCGAGTAACAGAAAGGGACTACGCCATCACCAGAAGGGAATGATGCAGCTACGCAGTCACCAATCGGTAGCCTTGCCATTCATCTTCAACTCGTAGCAATGATCCCGGGATCGGCTACGCCAATGGCGTACCTTCTGCTATGCTCTTCACCGAAACAACCATCTTTACCAAACGCGTCAGAGAGCTGCTCGACGATGAAGCCTATCGAATGCTTCAAGTCCGCCTCATGATGTGCCCCGACGCTGGGGAACTCGTAGAGGAAACCGGCGGCCTGCGCAAGATCCGCGTCCCGGCAAATGGGCATGGTAAACGTGGTGGCGCCAGAGTTATCTACTACCACTTCGTCGCCAGGTCACAGATAGCCATGCTGTATATCTATCCCAAGAATGAACAGTCAGACCTTAGCGCCACGCAGCGCAAGACACTGAAAGCTGTTATCGAACACTGGAGCCAGCCATGAGCCGTTTCTTCGACGAACTGATGGAAAGCGTTGAACAAATGGATGAGATCATCCAAGGTCAACGCCCTCCCTCCCGTCAGTTCGAAATCGACGCCCTCCAGGTAAAAAGCATTCGCAAGTCGACCGGGCTATCACAGCTACGCTTTGCCGAGATGATCGACGTGCAGGTGGCCACCTTGCGTAACTGGGAACAGGGACGTCGAGAACCTACAGGGCCCGCCAAAGCCCTGTTGAGGGCCATCCACAACGATCCTGACCATGTTCTGAAAGCACTTTCCCACTGATCCGACAGAACGCCCCTTGAACGGGACGTGGGCTCGGTATTACGGCACACAGGCTCGCGCAACAGCCTGTGTCCCCTGCCCAAGCAAGCTGATCAACCCACAGGGCAGGCTCCCCCGCCACTGCAGATAGTCATGCCCAGCCGGAAACTCCACCTGTTCCACCCGGTACCCTTTGGCCAGCAACACATCGCGCAAGTGGCGGTTGGTATCGAGAATTTTCGGCCCTTCGAACAGACCCGACTGCAAGTAGAACCGCAACGGCTGGCGAGGTGCCTTGACGTACTCGCGGGTTAGCCAGCCAGATTCGTCAGCGGCCATCGGCCACCAGTAGGAACCGGACATGCTCAGCACATTGCCGAACAACTCCGGGTGCCTGAGGCCCAGGTAGGCCGACGCCAGGCCGCCGTAACTGGACCCTGCCACCACGGTGCGCGAGGCCGGTGCCGCGAGCCCCTGGTGGCTGGCCCAAGGCATCAATTCCTCGGCCATGAACCGTCCAAACAGTGGATTGGGCGGCAACTCCCGCTCGCGGCTTTCGCTGCTGGGGTTGGCGATGATCAGCGCTGCGGTGGGCGGGATCAGGCCGTCGGCAATCAGGTTGTCGAGTATCGTCGGCGTCGGCACCTGACGGGTGTAGGCATGGGCATCGAACAGCACCAGCAAGGCCTGGTCGGCCTTGCCCGGGCGCCAACCTGGCGGGCGGTAGAGGTAGATGTCGCGCTCGTTGCCCAGCACCTCGCTGGCCAGGCGCCTGCGTTCCAGGCTGCCACGGGCCACCCCGGCACGCTCGGCCACCCACGGCTGGGGTGGGGCATCCGCAAGTTCCAGCCGTGAGCGCGACAACCAGGCGTCGCCGCTGGTGTCGGCAAAGGTATTCGGGTTCAACGGGTCGCGCCGGGTACTGGCCAGGATCACCCGGCGGTCGTCGGACACCGGCACATCCGGCGCCATCTGATAACTCAGGCGGGTCGTCGCAGGCACCTCGAAACTGTGGAACCAGACATCGCTCGTGCCCAGCCGGGACAGCGGTTCGTGATTGCCTGTAGGGGCGCCGAACATCCTCACGTTGTCCCGTGCCCCGCGCCAGAGGAAGGTGACCAGGCGCTTGCCGGGTTGCCCAGCAATGGCCTCGACCAATGGCGTTCCCTCAACGGCACGGGCCTGCCAGAAGCCTTCGCTGGTGCCACCCGTTGCCAGGTGCTGCTGCAGGGCGCGCAGGGTCGGACTGAGCAGCGCCGCCGGTGTACGGCTTTGCTCGCCGACAGGCAGGACCTGCTCCAGGCTCAGACTGAAACGCGCCGCCGGACGTATCGCCAGGGGTTCGGCGCGCACCGCGTAGCGACCGTCCTGTGGCGCGACGAAGAGGAACTCGCGGGGCTGGTCCAGGCCGTCGATCAGCAGGCGCAACGGACGCCCTTCGGCGTCCAGCAGGCGCAGGCTGACGTCACCGTCGAGCCGACCACGCACCAGGTCCCCGGCCTTGAGCGTCATTTGCCAGGCTGGCGGATGCGCTGCGCCGACCTGGCCGGCAACCGGCTTTCCAACCTCGAGATCGGCGTACGTGCTCGCCAAGGCCAGATTCGAATAGAGCGTGGCCAGCAGGCATGCTCCGACCAAGCGCTTCAATCGCTGCATGCTCACCTCAGAAGTCGACACTGGCGGAGAGTTTGAGCGTGCGCGGTTCGCTGACAGTCGCATAACCATCGTTGAACACACCGGCCCAGTATGCGCGGTTCTCGACGTTCTCCAGGCTGGCGCGCAGGGTCACGTCCTTGCTCAGCACCTTGGTCGCATAGCGCGCGCCCAGGTCATAGCGGGTCCACTGCGGGATCTTCAGCTGGTTGGCGGAATCGAGGTACTGGGAGCTGCTGTGGATACCCAGGGCGGTCAGGGTCAGGCCCTCGACCCCAGGCAGGTCCCACTCGGCTCCGAGGTTGGCCGACCAGGCCGGCACGCCGCGGGCGGTGTTGCCGTCCATGGCGCCATTGGCGGTCTTGCTCAGCACCGCACGGGTGTAGGTCACGCCACCGAGCAGGCGCACGCTGGGGACGACTTCGCCGAACATCGTCCACTCCACGCCACGGTTGCGCTGCTCGCCGTCGTCGTTGTAGCGATTGCTGGGCTTGTCGTAGATCATGCTGGGCTTGTCGATCTGGAACACCGCCAGCGTGTGGGTGAAGTCGCCCAGGTCCCACTTCACCCCGGCCTCCATCTGCTTGGCGACATAGGGCGCGAACTGCTCGCCGTAGTTGGCGGCCTTCTGGTCGGTGACCATGCCACCCTGGGTCAGGCCCTCGATGTAGTTGGCATACAGCGATACCGGCGCCTCCCAGGGCTTGAGCACGATACCCACGGCGGGGGTCAGCTTGCGTTCGTCGTACGAAGGGTTGCTCATCTTCTGCCGCACGCGCTGGGAACGCACGCCGAGGGTGAGCAGTACACGCTCGTCCATGAAGCCCAGGGTATCGGCCACGGCAAAACTCGACAGGGTGTTGTCGCCGGTCTTGTCGCTGCTGCCGTGGTCACCCGCGATGATCGCCTTGCCCGGGTGGTAGATGTTGGTGGGGTACTTGGCGCCGGTGACCGTCGGCGCACGGCCGATGTCCTGGTGCAGCAAAGTGGTGCTGAGCACCAGTTGGTGGCTGACCGGGCCGGTCATGAAGTTGCCGCGCAGGCCGGCCTCGGTGGAAAGACTGTGGGTGTAGCCGGCCTGGTTGTAGGTTTCGCCCGTGGCCGTACCGTCGGCCTTGTTCACCACCACCCGGGTGCCGTTGAGGAAGCCGTCGTAGCGGGTGCGGGCCCCACCGACGCTGGCATAGGCGGTCCAGCTGTCATCGAGCTGGTACTCGCCACGCACCACCACGGCCTTGCTGATCTGCCGGGCGTGGATGCCTTCGAGGATGTTGGTGTCTGGCTTGGGGGCGCGGGTTACGTGATTGAGGCTGCTGAAGCCGGCCATCATCGGGCTGCCGTTCTCCAGTTTCTCGTGGCTTTCGTAGGCATCCAGCTCGAGCTTGAAGTCGTCCCCTCGGTAATCCAGTGCCAACGCCGCCAAGGTGCGGTCCTTGGACTGCTCGTCGACGCCGGTGTCGCCGCTGCCATAGACCCCATTGAAGCGAATGCCGAAGCGCCCCTCGGCAAAGCGCCGCCCGACATCGACATGCTCGGCGACATAGCCATCGGACACGTAGCTGCTGGTCAGCCGGGTCAGCGGCGTATCGCCGGCGCGCTTGGGCATCAGGTTGACCACCCCGCCCACCCCACCGTTGGGCGCCATGCCATTGAGCAAAGCGCCCGGCCCTTTGAGCACTTCGACGCGCTCGAGGAATTCGGTCGGCACATGGCCATCGGGCGCCAGGCCGTAAAGGCCACCCAGCGCCAGCTCGGTGGAGTCCAGCGCATAACCGCGGATCATGAAGTTCTCGTAGGCATGCCCTTCGCCGGTGCTGAAGCGGATCGACGGGTCGTTGCGCAGTACTGCGCCGACCGTGCCGCTTTGCTGGTTCTCGATGGTCTTGGCGGTGTAGGCGGTGACGCTGAAGGGGGTGTCCATCAGGTCGCGATTGCCCAGCATGCCGATGCGCGCGCCGCGGGCCACCTGGCCGCCACTGTAGCTTTCCGGCAGGTCGCTGTTGAAGCCAGAGGCGTTGACCGTGGTCGCCCCCAAGGTCAGGGCACCTTGGTCGGTCGGGCCGCGCAGGATGATCACGCCGTTTTCCTCCACCGCCACCAGGTCGCTGCCGGCCAGCAGCTGGCGCAGCGCCTGCAGCACGGTGTAGCGGCCCTGCAAGGCAGGCGTGCTGCGCCCGGCCAATACACGACTGTCGGCGGCGATCGCCACTCCCGAGGCATGGGCCAGGGCATGCACCGTGGCCTCCAGCGACTGGCCCGGCAAGTCGAGGTTCAGCGGCTGGCTATCGGCCAGGGCCAGGCCGCTGCCACCCAGGGCGCAGGCCAGTGCCAGGCGCCGCAGGGTGCCGGGGAAGCGGGAGGTGAAAAGCGACATGATCAGTCCTTGCAGGAGGTGGGTTCACAGCTGATGACGCGGCAGCGACGGTTTACCCCTCAAACGTTTTTCAGAGGATCAGCGCGGCACGATCAGACGTTGCCCACCCAACGCCTGCACGCTGACCGGCAGGATGCCCGGCAAGGCATCGAGCAATACCTCTGGCCGGTCACTGGGGAAACTCCCGGTCAATCGCAGGTTGACCAGCCCGGGATCGACCTTGACGGCCTGCGCGGCATAGGCGTTCAGCTCACCGATCACCTCGACCAGCGGCTGGTCGGTGAACGACCACCAACCGCGCTGCCAATGCGCCTGGTCTGGCCCGTACTGGCCACCGGCGCGCAAGCTGCCCAACCGCCCTTCGCCCTCCAGGCAAATACGCTCGCCAGCCTGCAGCACCTGTTCGCCACCCTGCAGGTCGCGCACCTGCACCCGCCCCCTGGCTACGGCCACCTGGACCTGACCACCCCGGTCGCTGACCGTGAACGCGGTGCCCAGCACCTGTACCACGCCCAGGCGCGTGCTGATCAGGAATGGCCGCCACAGCTCATGAGCCACATCGAAGAAGACATTGCCGTGCAGCAACAGGACCTGGCGCTGGCCGTGATCGAAGCGCACCCGCAGGTTGCTTTCAGCGGCCACCAGCAGCTGGCTGCCATCGGGCAATGCCAAGGCCTGCGGCGCTTGCGCATGGGCCGTCTGCAGGTCCAGGCCGAACGCTGCGGTGCGCTTGTACATCCAGCCCAGCCAGCCACCTGCGGCCAGCAGCAAGGCCAGCGCGCCACCCTGGCGCAGCACCCGCCGACGCCCCACATCACAAGCCTGCGGTTGCAAGGCGCCACGCAGTTGCGGGGCGAGGCGGTGAACCAGTTGCCAGCGCTGTTCGGCCTCCAGCCAGGCGCGTTCATGCTCGGCGCTGCGACCGCGCCAGCGCTGCGCCAGGCCATGGGTCTTGCGCACGCGTTCGGGATCATCCCCTTGCAGCGCCGCCAGGTAGACCAGCGCTTGCTGCACCTTGCGTGGCGCGGCCGGCTCAGTCATGACGGCTCGCCAGGCGCAGCTCGGACAGGTCAAAGACCGCCCGGGCGATATGCAGCTCGACCGACTTGGCCGACAGCCCCAAGGCCTCACACACTTCACGGTGACTGTGGCCGTGCAGACGCACGCGCACGAACACTTCGCGGCGCAGTTTGGGCATGCGTTCAATGCGTGCGATCAGGTGCTGCAACTGTTCGCGCGCGATCATGATTTCTTCAACGCTGGGGCTGAGCCAGTCAGCCCGTGCCAGCCAGTCTTCCAGCGCCGCCAGTTCGGTGCTGCGCCGCCGGTACTGATCGATGCACAGGTTGCGCGCCGCCTGGAACAGCAAGGCCCGGGCATTGATCACCGGTGCGTTGAGCGCATGGGCGTAGGCCTGGGCGAAGCTGGATTGGGCAATATCAGCGGCGTCGTCAGGGTTGCGCAGCCGCCCGCAGAGGTAGCGGCGCAGATCACTGTAATGGGCAAGCAGGTCGTCGACGGCTGCCTGGAGGGCTGGCCGGGCCTGCCAACTGGAAAGGGAGGTCATTGCGGATGTGGCGAGGGCCGTTAATAGGAATTCCTATCATTCTCACACATGTCATTCGGCCATCGCCAGCATCATGTTGCCGATCAGTAACCCAGCTTGCGCAGCAACTGGCCTTCGTTCTGTGGCATCGGTCGTTTATAGAAACGCATCAGCTCGCCGGCACGGTTGGTGAAGATGCCGTCGACGCCGGCTTTCATCGCCTTGTCGAAGTCCACCGCCTCGTCGAGGGTGTACACGTGCACCAGCAGCCCCTTGTCGTGGCTGGCCTGGTTCATCCACGGCTGGATCAGGTCGGAGTAGCTCTGCTCGCCGAGGTGGCTGCGGATTGCCGAAGGGCCGGTACCAATGGCGCCGCCGGCCTTGGCATAGTCGAGCCAGCGCTGGAACTCGGCACGGTCCTTGGGTTGCTGACGGGCATAGAAGGCCGACTTGTCCTGCTCACCGGACTCGGCGAAGTCCTGCCCCGATGCCGGCTCGATGCTGCCCTTGGCCACCCACAGCAAGAGGATCTTCGGCACCTGCGGCATGGCCTCGTGCAGCAGCTTGAGGCTGTTGCGATCGAAGGTCTGCAAGATCACCTTGCCCGGTTTGTCTAGCCAGCCACGAGCCTCGAGGCGCTTTTTCAGGTCCTGCTCGATACCGGGAAACTGCGCCGGCTCCTTGGTCTCGATGTACAGGCCCGGGTGACGCTCGAGGTTGCCTTCGGCGATATCGATCACTTCGTCCAGGGTCAGGATACGCTGGCCCTTGAACGCTTCGCGGGCACGCTGTGGATAGGCCTTGTTGAACCAGCTGCCGGCGTCCAGCGCCTTGAGTTCGGCCAGGGTGAAGGCGCTGACCGGGCTCGCCTTGCGCTCGGGGTAACGTTCGGCGACGTCGCTGGTGCGGGCCAGCACATCGTCGTGGACCACCACCAGCACGCCATCGCGGGTGCGCTGCAAGTCCATTTCCAGGTAGTCGGCGCCCAGTTCGCGGGCCAGTAGATAGGCGGGGGTGGTGGACTCGGGCGCGTCGAACGAGGCGCCACGGTGAGCGATCACGGCCGGATGCGGGATGTCCTGGGCCTTGGCGAGGGCCTTGCCGTCGGTGGCATGGGCCGCGGTGCTCGCCAGCAAGGTGGCCAGGAGAAGGGTCTTGTACATGGGTAGTCCTTTGCAGATCGGGGCCGGCCTCTGGAAGACGCCGGCAAGGTCAACGGTGCAGTCCTTGAGGGCGCAAGCCTCGCACACTCTGCATGACATGCTAAAGTCCCCGGCGTTTTCCGCCTCACCCAATGGACCGCCCATGCCCGCACTCGACGCCCACTTGCCCACCTGGGCCGACCTCAACCAGCGCCACCCCAGCACCGCCCTGCTGCTGGGCAATGGTGCCAGCCGCGCGCTGTGGAAACCGTTCGGCTACTTCTCGCTGTTCGAGGAAGCCCAGCGGGTGCGGCACAAGGCATTGGGGGTGAGCGACCAGGCATTGTTCAAGGCCTTGGGCAGTGAGCTGTTCGAGCCGCTGCTCAGCACCCTGAACACCACGGTGCGGGCCAACGCCGCGCTGGCGATCAACTCCACCGCGCCGCTGAACCGCTACTACTCGATCAAGGAAGCGCTGATCCACGCGGTGCGCGCCGTGCACCTGCCCTGGCCGCGCTTCCCCGGCGCGACGCGCACGACCATCAACCAGGCACTGCGCCAGTACCGCAGCATCTACACCAGCAACTACGACCTGATCCTGCCCTGGGCCGTGGCCGAGGATACGCAAGGTTTCGCCAACCTGTTCGACGAGCAGGGTTTCTTCGACGTACGCCGCAGCCAGGCCGACGGTATCCGCATCCTCCACCTGCACGGCGGCATGCACCTGCTCAAGTTGCCCGACGGCAGTACTCGCCGACGCAGCGCGGAACAGGCCGAACTGCTCGAAGGCTTCGCCGTGAACATTCCCGGCGAAGTACCGCTGTTCGTCAACGAAAGCCGCAGCGAAGACAAGCTGCGCGCCATCCGCAACTCCGATTACCTGTCCTGGAGCCTGGGACAGCTGGCCCGCGAACACGACGGATTATGCTTGTTCGGCCAGCACCTGGACGCCAGCGACCAGCACCTGCTCGACGCCATTCGCCAGGCGCGGCCCAAGCACCTGGCCATCGCGATCCGGCCGCTGAGCGAGGCATCGGTCATCAACCAGAAGCAGCATTTCATTGATCGCTTTGGCGATCTTTCGCAGGTTCCGCTGCACTTTTTCGATGCTTCCAGCCACCCCCTGGGCTTGGCTGAACTGGCCATCCCCGTTCCGGCCGCACAGGATCGACGGCGCTGAGCCGCACACTTTGCAAATGTAAATAATTCTCGATAAGATCCGCACCCTTTCCTCCCCGCCAGCCCCGGAAAGCGTGCATGCAGCGCCCCAAACCCGACCCCGTCGCCCACGGTTTCTATGCCGACATCCTGCATTTCCTGCGCAAGCGCATGGACAATGCCAGTGACGCCGCGGACATGACCCAGGATGTCTTCGCCCAATGGCTGGGTTACCGGGATCGGGCCAAGGTGGAGCAGCCGCGCGCGTTCCTGTTCCAGGTGGCGCGCAACCTGCTGAGCGACCATTGGCGCAGGCAGAAAGTGCGCCATGCGGCGCTGGCCGACGACACCCTGCCCGAGCAGCAGGACGCGCCGGCCAACGATCCGCTGGACCACGCCCAACAGCAACAACGGCTGAATCAATTGCGTCAGGTGCTCGCAGAACTCTCGCCGCGACGCCGCGAAGCCCTTATGCTGCACCGTTTCGAAGGCCTGACCCAGGCCCAGATCGCCGAACGCATGAACATTTCCGTCAGCATGGTCGAAAAGCACATCGCCGCCGCCCTGCTGCAATGCAAGCAACGCCTGGACAGTGACAACGGCACGGAGCAGTTCCCATGACCCCCACCGACGAGCTCGACCCGCGCCCGATCGACGCCCAGGCGGCGAGCTGGTTCAGCCGCAACCGCAACCAGCCTTCACGGCAAGACCGCAAGGCGTTCGCCCGGTGGATGCAGACGCCCGAGCACACCCGCGCCTATCGCCAGTTCGAACAGTTGTGGGATGACCTGGCCGCACTCAAGCAAGCCAATCGCCCCGTGCCCTTGCCGGTACGCCGCGCGCCACGCTGGCGCCCGGCCCTGGCAACGGCGGCGGCCCTGCTCTGCGCCATACTGGCCGGCAACCTGGGCGCGGGCAGCGAAGCCTTCAGCCAACGCATCAGCGCCAGCCAGGCCCTGCAGGTACTGCAACTGCCCGATGGCAGCCAGCTGCATGTCAACGCCCAGACCCGCCTGCGCCTGGATTTCAGCGCCGAACAGCGGCTGATCCAGCTCGAACACGGCCAGCTGTATATCGAGGTGGCGCCCGACAAGGAGCGGCCGCTGTTCGTCGATGCGGGCAGCGGCCGCGTGCGCGTGGTCGGCACTGGTTTCGATGTGCGCCGGGGCGACCGCGAACTGGTGGTAGCGGTCGCCCACGGCCAGGTAGCGTTCGACACTCCCGGCGAACGACAACCGCCGTTGTTGCTCGGTGCCCGCCAGGGCGCCACCTACGACCTGGCACGCGGCACCCTGACCCGCCGTGAACTGGGCGAACAACAGGTGGCCGACTGGCGCGAGGGCCACGTGAGCTTTCGCAACCGTGAACTGGCCAGCCTGATCGACGAGCTCGGCCTGTATCGCCAGCAGCCGGTGGTGCTGGCCGACCCGACGCTTGGCCGCTACAAGGTGTCCGGCAACCTCGACGTCCACGACCCGGACGCCTTGCTCAATGCCCTGCCCGCCCTGCTCCCGGTCAAGACTACCTTGCTGGCCGACGGCCGCCTGCGCATCGAGCGACGCTAAAAATAATTTGAGAATTTTTATCATTCGCAGGTGAGGTTTTGTCGCAACATCGCGTCTTCCTCCCCGCCTGCCGCGTGATGGTGGGCTTTTTCCGGCCTTTTGCCGTTTGGGGGAAACCATGTTGTCCGCGTTGCGTCCATTGCACTGCCTGCCTGTCCGACCCACATTGCTGGCCCTGTGCCTGGCCATGAGCCTGGCCGCCGAAGCCGCACCGGTACCGTTCGACCTGCCGGCGCAACCGCTGGCGCGCTCGCTGAGCCAACTGGCCCAGCAGGCTAAGGTCCAGCTGCTGTTCGACGAGGCCCTGCTCGGCAGTGCCCAGGCGCCGGCGCTCAAGGGCGACTTCGAAGCCGAAGCGGCCATCAGCCGCCTGCTGGTGGGCAGCCGCTTCAGCATGGTGCGCATGGGCAACACCTATGTGGTGCGCCTGCGCGAGGACGACCCGACTGCCGACAACAGCCTGCAACTTGGTGCCGTGAGCATTGTTGGTGATGGCCAGCAGGTCGACGCTGGCAACGTCGGGCGCTCGACGCTCGACCAGGAGCAGATCGACCGCTACCAGCCCAGCAACATTCCCAGCGTGCTGGCGACCCTGCCGGGGGTGAACATGGGCGGCTCGTCCAAGCCCGGCGGCCAGACCATCAACATCTGGGGCTTCGGCGACGCCGAGGACGTGCCGATGACCCTCGACGGTGCGCCCAAGAGCGGCTTCGAGCGCTATCAGCAAGGCACCATCTTCATCGAGCCCGAGCTGATCAAGCACATCGAGGTCGAAAAAGGGCCGCACTCGGTCAAGACCGGCAACGGCGGTTTCGGCGGCAGCGTCAACATGGAGACCAAAGATGCCGGCGACTTGCTGCAAGAGGGCCGCAACAGCGGTGCGATGCTCAAGTACGGCTATGGCAGCAACGACCACCAACAGATCTACAGCTCGGCATTGTTCGGCCGTACCGACGACGGTCGCATCGACGGCCTGGTCTATTACACCAAGCGCGACGGCGGCAACCTGAAGATGGCCGACAGCCTGCCTGACCCCACCGGCAAATGGCCGATCAACCCCCAGCGCATCCCCTACAGCGCCCTGGACCTGGACGGCGCCCTGCTAAAGACCAACATCCATTTCACCGACGAGCACAGCCTGGGGCTGTCCTGGGCACAATCGGAAAGCCAGCGCTGGACCACCTTCTCATCGACCGCCTTCAGCACGCCCCCCACTGCGGCGGATATCAAGAAGTACGGCTACGAAGCCGCTCTCAAGCGTTTCCTCGCCAACCGACGCACCATCGACACCACCTGGTCGGCCACCTACAAGTACCAACCGATCGAGAACCCGTGGGTGGACCTGCAGGTGAAGTACTCCGAATCGGACACCAAGCAGACCGATGAGCGCGACGCCACGGCGTTCTTCCAGCCCGCCACCGGTGGACGCAAGATGGACACCGAGTACAAGGACCGCATGCTGGATGTGAAGAACACCAGCACCTTCCTCACAGGTCCCCTGGAACATGCGCTCACCGCAGGCGTGCAGCTGCGCCGCCATGACCGCGACACGCAGATGTGGATGCCCGGCAAGACCTACGAAGTACCCAAGTACAACTATGGTCACTACCAGCCGTACTTCATGCCCAGCGGCCAGGTCGACAGCCAGGGCTACTACCTGCAGGACGCCATCACCCTGGGCGACCTGACCATCACCCCATCGTTGCGCTACGACCACGTGACCAACGAAGGCAAGCCCAACCAGGCGCCGTACTACAACAACCCGGTGGCCGGCCACGACTACAGCGACAAGACCTACAGCGGCTGGTCGCCACGTCTGTCGCTGTTCTGGAAGATGAACGAACAGACCGCGCTGTTCGCCGACTACAGCAAGACCTGGCGCGCCCCGGTGCTGGATGAACAGTATGAAGTGCAGGGTGTCGGCAGCCGCACCGCCACCAGTCGCAACCTCGACCCCGAGCGCATCACCGGTGTACGGGTCGGCAGCATCAGTACCTTCACCAATGTGTTCAGCCAAGGCGACAGCGCGCAGATTCGCACCATGGCATTCCGCAACAAGGTCACTGACGAGATCTTCAAGGCCACCGGCATCGGCTGCCAGGAGCAACTGGTCAGCGGCGGTACCATTGCCAACACCTGCGGCGACGGGCTGATGGGCAATTACCGCAATATCGGCGACGTGACCTACAAGGGGTTCGAAATCGAGACCTTCTACGACGCCACCTACTGGTTCGGCGCAGTGTCGTACTCGTGGATGGAAGGTCGCCACGAGGGCGCGTACACCAACCCCTGGGGGCCGGATGTCTGGGCCAAGGATGTACCGGCACCGAAATGGATCACCACCCTTGGCGTGAAGATCCCGGCCTGGGACGCCCGGGTCGGCTGGACCGCGCAGTTCGTCGGCGCCACCCACCACCTGCCCAGCGACAAGTACTTCGATGGCCCCGCGAGTGCGCTCGGTGACCGTTACTACGACAACTTCGGCAACGAGAAGTACCAGATCCACGGCCTGTTCGCCAACTGGAAACCGCAGCAACCCTACCTCAAGGGTACCGAGGTCAACCTGACCGTGGACAACCTGTTCAACAAGGCCATCCGGCCGGAGCTGTCAGGTGAAAACGCCTATACCCAGGGGCGTAATGCCAAGATCAGCGTGACCCGGTTCTTCTGAGCCCGCTGGCAGGCAATGATGCAACGGAGTGCATCACCTTCCGTTCGCCACCCGCTCCTGAGCCCTGGCGACATTCACCTGCATCGCCACGATGGCCAGCTCATGGACTGCCTGGGCAACGGCATGTGTGCCGCGCGCCTGCATCCACGACAGGATATCGGCGAGGTGCCAGAGTGAGAGCGTGCCGTCATGTACCGGGGCCGGGAAGCTGCGGTGATGGGTGAGCATGAGCTTGCGCATGTTCTGCCGGGAAACCCCCACCAGCTCCGCCACATCGGTCAGGCCGACCAGGTCGGGGCTGGCCTCGATCAGCCGGGCATCCGGCAACACTTGCCGCACATCCGCCAGGGCGCTGTGCAGTGCCTCCCGCGCCGTGCCGCCCTCGCGGGCGAAGGCAAGGGCCAGACGGCCCGGTTGGCCGCTACCGACCACTGCATCATCGCATCCGGCCTTCCCCAGGCGCTCGATCAGCGCATCGACGTCCATGTCCTCGGTCAATTGGTATTTGAGGGTGAACTCGTACTCCATCACTTTCGCTCCACTGACTGATTGGCTATCGCGCTTGTCGACGTACAGTTGTCCACGATCCGGCGTAACTGGCGGGCGAAGGTGCCCGGGTTTCTGGGCGTGCTCCACACGCTGGTGATGCAGAACTCGCCGCAGCGGCATTCGCGGTCGTTGTTAGGGCAATAGATCCGACCCCAGCAATGGCCACCTCGCACCGTGACTTTCCAGCCCCGCGCCTCGGCGTGCGTCAGGGACTGTTCGACTTCCTTGTTTGGATGGAGGGGACGGACCATCGGTTGAGCTCCAGTATGGACATGAGAACAAGGTTGTCAAGTGACAACCACGCAGCGCCGACAGGCGTGATCACAAGCCAGACTAGGTGCCAAGAGGGATGCAACGGGCTCAAAAGGTCGCTTAGGAAACGACCTAGCCGAATTTGTGAAAGTGCTGTAGGTCGATCACCCAGCGATCAGGCCATCCGCCTGCAGCAGGGTCTCCAGGCAATGCTCGCGCACCCCATAGAACGCCTTGAGCTCGGCGATTTTCTCCAGCAGACCCGCATTGTCCTGGGGCTGGCGGCGCTTGACCGCAAGGATCATCTTGTTCTTGTTGGTGTGCTCGAGCGAGATGAACTCGAACACCTTGGTCTCGTAGCCGCAAGCTTCCAGGTAAAGGGCGCGCAGGCTGTCGGTGAGCATCTCGGCCTGCTGGCCCAGGTGCAGCCCGTACTGCAGCATCGGTTGCAACAACCCCGGGCTGTGCAACTGTGGGCGGATCTGCTTGTGGCAGCACGGCGAGCACATGATGATCGCGGCGTTGCAGCGAATACCGGTGTGGATGGCATAGTCGGTGGCGATGTCACAGGCATGCAAGGCGATCATCACATCGATGGCCTCAGGCACCACGCTGCGCACATCGCCGCATTCGAACACCAGGCCCGGGTGCTCCAAGCGCGCGGCGGCGGCGTTGCACAACTCGACCATGTCCGGGCGCAGCTCGACACCAGTGACCTGCGCCTCACGGGCGAGGGTGTTGCGCAGGTAGTCGTGCATGGCAAAGGTCAGGTAGCCCTTGCCCGAACCGAAGTCGGCAACCTTCAGGCTCTGCTGGGCGTCCACGGGCGCGTCGTTCAAGGCATGGTCAAAGACCTCGATGAACTTGTTGATCTGCTTCCATTTGCGCGACATGGACGGGATCAGCGCGCCCTGCGCATCGGTCACCCCCAGGTCACGCAGGAACGGCCGCGAAAGCTCCAGGTAACGCTTCTTCTGCCGATCATGGCCAGCCGCGCCCGCCTCGCGGGGCGCCTGCTGGGCCAAGTGCCGGCGCAGCATCGGCTTGCCCTTCTTGCTGAACTCCAGTTGCACCTCGCCGGCAGCGGTAAACAGGTGCGCGTTGCGAAAACCCTCGGGCAGCAGTTCGGCCACCAGCGTCTGCGCCTCGTCCAACCCCAGGTTTCGGGTGATATCGCGAGTCTGATGGCGGTAGACCAACGACAGGCAGACCTGGCCCTTGATCTGCACCGGCTTGGCGATGATCCGCTGCAGGGTCTGGTCGGCGCCGACATGGCGGGCCAGCACCAGCTTGCTCAGGCTGCCGTCGCCCAGGGCATCGGCGAGCAGGCTCAGGAACTGGGCGCGCGCGTCCGGCGCGCCAGGGGCGGAGGAAGGGGAAGACATGGGAACGGGTGCCTCGAAATGCGGGGAGCGCGATGCGCAATGCCGGGCATTCTACGTCGATGGTGCCCCTGGCGAAACATACCCTTGCTCACCAACGGTCAGTCGAGAATCACCAGGCGGTTGGGCAGTTCGTTGCGCGCATGGGTCGGGGGGACATGTTCGCTGAGCAGCTCGCCGCAGGCCTCGATGCATTCGACGAAGCCCTGCAAGGTATGGCCCTGGCGCACCTGCTCGGTGAAACGGGCGACGATCGCCTCGCGCGCCTGCTCGGGCAGGTGTCGGGCGATGCCCTCGTCGACCAGGATCTCGACATGGCGCTCGGCTTCGCTGACGAATATCAGCACGCCCGTGGCCCCGGCGGTACGCTGCAGGTTGAGCTCGAGAAACTGCTGGCGGGCCAGGCCCGAAGCGCGCCGGCGGCGCAGGATCGACGGTACCACCCAGGCAGCCAGGCGCGGGTGGCGCAACACCAGGCACAAGCTGATGAAGGTCAGCATCTGCGCCAGCAACAGGCCATTGACGCCGATACCACCCAGCCACAGGTGCAACACGCCGGGTACCAGCAACGCCAGCAAGGCGGCCCAGAGCAACGGCAGATAGGGGAAGTCATCGGCGCGGCGGGCCAGCACGGTCACAAGCTCCGCATCGGTGCGCCGCTCGGCGCGGGCGATCGCCTCGGCGATCTGGCGCTGTTCGTATTCGGTCATGCCTTCGTCTCTCGAGCGTTCTTATCGTTGTTATCCCGGCAATCGGGTGGGCGAGAGTGTATCTCAACAAGTGCTTCATATAAGGCATAATCCGCGACTGCGTCGGATCATGGATGAATGATCCACAAAACGGCCAGCGGACACGACAACAACAGGCGTACGAAACGTCTTGGCCCACCGCTATCACTCGACAACGGAATTGATGATGAAACTGTCTTTGCTGGGCCTGGCCATGGGCCTTGCCAGTCAGGCGGCCCTTGCCGCCCCTATCGCCCCGCCCCTGCAGGACAAGCAGGCGTTCGTCGACCATCTGATCAGCCAGATGACCGAGGCCGAGAAGATCGGCCAGTTACGCCTGATCAGCATCGGCCCCGAAATGCCGCACGCGAAGATCCGCGAGGAAATCGCCGCCGGACGCATCGGCGGCACCTTCAACTCGCGCACCGCCCCCGAGAACCGTCCGATGCAGGACGCGGCCATGCGCAGCCGTCTGAAGATCCCGATGTTCTTCGCCTACGACACCATCCACGGCGAGCGCACCATCTTCCCGATCGGCCTGGGCCTGGCCTCGTCCTGGGACATGGACGCCATCGCCAAGGTCGGCCGCACCTCGGCCATCGAGGCAGCCGCCGACTCGCTGGACATGACCTTCGCACCAATGGTCGACATTGCCCGTGACCCACGTTGGGGGCGCACCAGCGAAGGCTTTGGCGAGGACACCTACCTGACTTCGAAGATCGGCCAGGTGATGGTCAAGTCGTTCCAGGGTTCGAGCCCGGCCAATGCCGACAGCATCATGGCCATCGTCAAGCACTTCGCCCTCTACGGCGCGGTCGAGGGCGGGCGCGACTACAACACGGTCGATATGAGCCTGCCGAAGATGTACAACGACTACCTGCCGCCCTACCGCGCCGCGCTCGACGCCGGTGCCGGCGGGGTGATGGTGGCGCTGAACTCGATCAACGGCGTGCCGGCCACCTCCAACACCTGGCTGATGAACGACCTGCTGCGCAAGGAATGGGGCTTCAAGGGCGTGACCATCAGCGACCACGGCGCCATCCAGGAACTGATCCGCCATGGTGTGGCCCGTGACGGCCGCGAAGCCGCCAAGCTGGCAATCAAGGCCGGCATCGACATGAGCATGAACGACACCCTCTACGGCGAAGAACTGCCCGGGTTGTTGAAGTCCGGCGAAGTCAGCCAGGCCGAACTGGACCAGGCGGTGCGTGAAGTGCTGGGTGCCAAGTACGACATGGGGCTGTTCAAAGACCCCTACGTGCGCATTCCCGAGCCTGAAACCGACCTGAAGGACTACTACGCCGAGGACCGCCTGCACCGCGAAGCCGCGCGTGATGTGGCACGTCGCGGCCTGGTGCTGCTGGAAAACCGCGAGCAGACCCTGCCCCTGAAAAAGACCGGCACCATCGCCCTGGTCGGCCCACTGGCCGATGCGCCGATCGATATGATGGGCAGCTGGGCCGCCGACGGCAAACCGCAACACTCGGTCACCGTGCGCGAAGGCCTGCGCCGCGCCGTGGAAGGCAAGGCCAAGCTGGTGTACGCCAAAGGCTCGAACGTCACCGGCGACAAGGCGATGTTCGACTACCTGAACTTCCTCAACTTCGACGCCCCGGAAATCGTCGACGACCCGCGCCCGGCCGCGGTGCTGATCGACGAAGCGGTCAAGGCCGCCAAGCAATCGGATGTGATCGTGGCCGTGGTCGGCGAGTCCCGTGGCATGTCCCACGAATCCTCGAGCCGCACCACACTGGAAATCCCGGCGGTGCAACGCGACCTGATCAAGGCGCTGAAAGCCACCGGCAAGCCCCTGGTGCTGGTGCTGATGAACGGCCGTCCGCTGTCGATCGCCTGGGAACGCGAGCAGGCCGATGCCATCCTCGAAACCTGGTTCAGCGGCACCGAGGGCGGCAACGCCATCGCCGACGTGCTGTTCGGCGACTACAACCCGTCCGGGCGCCTGGCCATCACCTTCCCGCGCTCGGTCGGGCAGATCCCGATGTACTACAACCATATGCGCATCGGCCGGCCGTTCACCCCAGGCAAGCCGGGCAACTACACCTCGCAGTACTTCGAGGAGCCCAACGGCCCGCTGTATCCGTTCGGCTACGGCCTGAGCTACACCAGCTTCGAGCTGTCGGACCTGACCTTGTCGCAGACCGAGCTGAAGCGTGGCGCGACCCTGAAGGCCAAGGTCGTCGTAAAGAATACCGGCAAGCGTGACGGCGAGACCGTGGTGCAGCTGTATATCCAGGACCAGAGCGCGTCGATGAGCCGCCCGGTGAAGGAGCTGAAGAACTTCCAGAAGCTGATGCTCAAGGCCGGCGAGTCGCGAACCTTGACCTTCGACATCAGTGAGCAGGACCTGAAGTTCTACAATGACCAACTGCAGCACGTTGCCGAAGCTGGCCAGTTCAACGTTCAGGTCGGCCTCGATTCCGAGGCGGTGCAGCAGCAGAGCTTCGAGCTGCTGTAAGCCAGACCCGGCCCCATCGCGGGGCAAGTCCGCACCCACGCATCACGCTGTGGAAGCGCGCTTGCCCCGCGATGAGGTCGGCACAGACAACCGCAACCCCGGATCCGCCCCATGCCCTCATCCTTCCGCGCCCTGCGCCTGGGTTTGATCATCCTGCTGATCCTGGTCGGCACCACGCTCAGCGCTGGCTGGGCCATGCACCAGGCCAAGCGCGAGGCGATGGCAACCGACGCCCGCCGGGCCAGCCAGCAACTGGGCCTGTACGCCAACGCCCTGCATACCCTGATCGAGCGCTACCGTGCATTGCCTGCGGTACTGGCGCTGGACCCGGAGCTGATCGCCGCCCTGCGCGGCCCGGTTACCGAACAGGTGCAGGACGCCCTGAACCGCAAGCTCGAACGCATCAACGGCGCCGCCAACTCCTCCACTTTGGAACTTCTGGACCGCACTGGCCTGGCCATCGCTGCCAGCAACTGGCGCCTGCCGACCACCTATGTGGGTTCCAACTACGGTTTTCGCCCCTATTTCAAACAGACCCGCAGCCAGGGCAGTGGCCGCTTCTACGCCGTCGGCGTGACCAGCGGCGTGCCAGGCTACTTCCTGGCGAGCGCGGTGAACGATGAACACGGCCGCTTCCTCGGCGCCATGGTGGTCAAGCTGGAGTTCCCGGAGCTCGAGCGCGAGTGGCGCCAGGGCAGTGACATCCTGCTGGTCAGCGATGCCCGCGGCATCACCTTCATCGCCAACCAGGACGGCTGGCGCTACCGCGAGTTGCAACCACTGTCCGGTGCCGACCGCGCCGAGCTGGCCGAGACCCGCCAGTACGACAAACAGCCGCTGGTGCCCCTGCAGCACCAGGCCCTGACCCGCTTCACCGACACCAGCCACCTGACCCGCGTGCAAGGCCCGGATGGCACCGCCGAGTACCTGTGGGAACGCCTGCCGCTGGAGGCCGAAGGCTGGACCCTGCACCTGCTGCGCAAGCCGCAGGTCGCCGAGGATGGGCGCAACGCCGCCCTCGCCGCCGCGGCGATCTGGCTGAGCCTGGTGTTCGCCGCGCTGTTCGTCAGCCAGCGCCTGCGCCTGGCCCGGCTACGCCAACGCAGCCGCGAGGAGCTCAAGCGCCAGGTCGAGGAACGTACCCGCGAGCTGCGCACGGCCCAGGAAGGCCTGGTGCAATCGGCCAAGCTGGCGGCGCTGGGGCAGATGTCGGCCGCGCTGGCCCACGAGATCAACCAGCCGCTGACCACCCAGCGCATGCAACTGGAAACCTTGCGCCTGCTGCTTGATCATGGCCGTCATGACGAAGCCCGCCAGGCCCTGGAACCGCTCGAGCAGATGCTCAGCCGCATGGCCGCGCTCACCGGCCACCTGAAGACCTTCGCCCGCAACAGCCCCGGAGGCCTGCGCGAACGCCTGGACCTGGCCACCGTGGTCGACCAGGCGTTGCACCTGCTGGACCCCCGCATCCGCGCCGAAAGCGTCGAGGTGGCGCTGTACCTCGCCCGCCCGGCGTGGGTCCGTGGCGATGCGATACGCCTGGAGCAGGTGCTGATCAACCTGCTGCGCAACGCCCTCGACGCCATGGCCGACAAGCGTTACAAACGCCTGGAGATCCGTATCGAGGCGGACGATGCGCAGTGGCGTTTGAGCGTGCTCGACTCCGGTGGCGGCATCCTCGACACCGACCTTTGCCGGGTCTTCGACCCGTTCTTCACCACCAAGCCGGTCGGCGAGGGGCTGGGCCTGGGCCTGGCGATCTCCTACGGCATCGTCATCGATGCCGGCGGCCACCTGCAGGTCGAGAACCTGCCGGGGGGCGCGCGCTTCAGCCTCACCCTGCCCCGCGACCGGGAGACGGTATGTTGAATTCAGTGATCGTCGTCGATGACGAAGCCAGCATCCGCGCGGCGGTGGAACAATGGCTGAGTCTGTCGGGCTTCAACGTGCAACTGTTCGAGCGTGCCGAGGAGTGCCTGGCGCAACTTCCGGCGCACTTTCCCGGCGTGATCCTCAGTGACGTGCGCATGCCTGGCATGTCCGGCCTGCAGTTGCTCGACCGGTTACAGCAGGCCGACCCTGATCTACCGGTGATCCTGCTCACCGGCCATGGCGATGTACCCATGGCGGTGGAGGCGATGCGCAACGGTGCCTACGATTTCCTGGAAAAGCCCTTCACCCCGCAGCACCTGATGGGCAGCCTGCGCCGGGCCCTGGAAAAACGCCAGCTGGTCCTGGAAAACCGCCGCCTGCATGAGCAGGCCGACCTCAAGGCACAGCTGGAGAACACCTTGCTGGGCATGTCCCAGGGGCTGCAGCAGTTGCGTCGCCAGGTACTCGAGCTGGCCAGCCTGCCGGTCAACGTGCTGATCCGGGGTGAAACCGGCAGTGGCAAGGAGCGCGTGGCCCGCTGCCTGCACGACTTCGGCCCGCGCGCCGACAAACCCTTCGTCGCGCTCAACTGCGCGGCCATTCCAGAAACACTGTTCGAGGCCGAACTGTTCGGCCATGAGAGCGGTGCCTTCACTGGTGCTCAGGGCAAGCGCATCGGCAAGTTGGAGTACGCCAATGGCGGGACGGTATTCCTCGACGAGATCGAGAGCATGCCTCTGGCCCAGCAAGCCAAGCTGCTGCGGGTGATCCAGGAGCAGAAGCTCGAGCGCCTGGGGGCCAACCAGAGCATCGCCGTCGACCTGCGCATCATCGCCGCGACCAAACCGGACCTGCTTGAAGAGGCCCGTGCAGGGCGCTTTCGCGAGGACCTGGCGTACCGCCTCAACGTTGCCGAGCTGCGCCTGGCACCGCTGCGCGAGCGCCGTGAAGACATCCCGCTGCTGTTCGAACACTTCGCTCGCACTGCCGCCGAACGCCTGGGCCGCCATGCCCCAGCGGTCACTGGAGGACGATTGGCGCAGCTACTGGCCCACGAATGGCCGGGCAATGTGCGTGAGCTGGCCAATGCTGCCGAACGTCATGCCTTGGGGCTGGACTCGCCGAACCTTGAGAGCCTGCCAGGCGGACAGTCGCTGGGCGAGCAGATGGAAGCGTTCGAAGCCCAATGTCTGCGTGCGGCGCTGCGCCAGCACAAGGGCGAGATCAAGGGTGTGATGGAGGCGCTGCAACTGCCACGGCGTACGCTGAACGAAAAGATGCAGCGGCATGGCCTGGTGCGTGAGGACTTTCTCGACAACGAGTAGGCGGATTTCCGCTTATCGATTCAGGCAAATGAGCGGAAGTTCGCTCACTGTATGCTGAATCGCCGGGGCTGCCTGGCAGCCCATCGCTGGCAAGCCAGCTCCCACAAAGCACCATACAAGCCAGATCCGGTGGGAGCTGGCTTGCCAGCGACAGGGCACAAGACGCCCCCAAATGGACCACCAAGCACCCATTTGGCACAGCTCCTGCAAAACCCTTCTCAAGCTGCGCCCCGAGCGCGCTCCACAAAAACAACGAGAAGGTATCCCTGATGGATAACGCCAGCACTCTGCCCACCGGGGCGGCCGTTGCGCCCGCCGCGGAAAAGTCCACCGCCAGCCGCCTCAAATCGATCTTCAGTGGTTCCATCGGCAATATGGTCGAATGGTACGACTGGTACGTCTACGCCGCATTCTCGCTGTACTTCGCCAAGGCTTTCTTCCCCGCCGGCGACACCACCGCCCAACTGCTCAACACCGCCGCAATCTTTGCCGTGGGCTTCCTCATGCGCCCGATCGGTGGCTGGCTGATGGGCCTGTACGCCGACCGCAAGGGCCGCAAGGCGGCGCTGATGGCCTCGGTGCTGCTGATGTGCGCAGGCTCGCTGGTCATCGCGCTGACGCCGGGTTACGAGACCATCGGCGTCGCAGCACCGGTCCTGCTGGTCATCGCCCGCCTGATGCAGGGCCTCTCGGTAGGTGGTGAATACGGCACTTCGGCCACCTACCTGAGCGAGATGGCCAGCAAGGAACGCCGCGGCTTCTTCTCCAGCTTCCAGTACGTCACCCTGATCTCCGGCCAGCTCATCGCCCTGGCGGTACTGATCGTCCTGCAGAACACGCTGACCACCGAGGAGCTGTACGCCTGGGGCTGGCGTGTGCCGTTCGTGATCGGCGCGCTGTGCGCGGTGGTCGCCCTGTACCTGCGCCGCGGCATGGAAGAGACCGCCTCTTTCACCAAGAAGGAAAAGTCCAAAGAGAACCTGATGCGCACCCTGATGCGTCATCCCAAGGAACTGATGACCGTGGTCGGCCTGACCATGGGCGGTACCCTGGCCTTCTACACCTACACCACCTACATGCAGAAGTACCTGGTCAACACCGTGGGCATGAGCATCAGCGACTCGACCACCATCTCGGCGGCCACGCTGTTCCTGTTCATGTGCCTGCAGCCGGTGATCGGCGGCCTGTCCGACAAGATCGGCCGACGCCCGATCCTGATCGCCTTCGGTGTGCTCGGCACCCTGTTCACCGTGCCGATCCTCAGCACCCTGCACACCATCCAGACCTGGTGGGGCGCGTTCTTCCTGATCATGGCCGCATTGATCATCGTCAGTGGCTACACCTCGATCAACGCCGTGGTCAAGGCCGAGCTGTTCCCCACCGAGATCCGTGCCCTGGGCGTCGGCTTGCCGTACGCGCTGACCGTGTCGATCTTCGGCGGCACCGCCGAATACGTGGCCCTGTGGTTCAAGAGCAACGGCATGGAAACCGGCTTCTACTGGTACGTCACCGGCTGCATCGCCTGCTCGCTGCTGGTGTACGCGACCATGAAGGACACCAAGCAACATTCGCGGATCACCACTGACTGATCAGCTGCACTGCAATGAACAAGGGGCGCTCCGGCTGGTGGAGCGCCCCTTTTTGTTGGGTGTGATTTGAGCCTGAGCCGAATAGCGGGTTTATTCGGCTCACTGAATGAGCCGAATAGGTGTCATTCAGGGCATCTCCATCGCTCGTTGCGGCTCACGACGCTGGTAGTACGTGGCCGCCAGCACCAGCACCAGCAGCACCCCGCCCAGTACCATCGACGAACCCACGGTACCGAAGTCCAGCCCGCCTTTCTCGTGGGTCTTGGTCAGCACATCGCCCAGGGTCGCACCGAATGGGCGAGTGAGCACGAAGGCGATCCAGAACAGCACCACGCCGGAGATTTTCGTCCAGTAGCGGGCCGCTGCCACCAGTGTGATCGCCGAACCGATCAGCAGCGCGCCACCGGCGAAGCCCAGGCCGGAATCGTCGGCCAGGTAATCGCCCAGGGCAGTGCCCAGGGTGTTGGAAAACAGGATCGCCACCCAATAGAACATCTCGCCAGAACGATTGCGAATGCGGCTGACGTCCAGCGGGTTGCCGCTCAGACGCCACAGGGCGAAGGTCAGCAGGAGAATGCCGATCAGCAGTGTCGAGCCCATGGCATAACCCAGGCCCAAAGTCCGGTCCATGAAATCGGACATGGTAGTACCGGCGGTGCTGGTGGAGAGGATCACCAGCCAGTACAGCATCGGGTGATAACGGCGCGAACAGAGCTGGGTGACCAGGGTCAGCAGGAACACGCTGATGAGCAACAGCGAACTCATGGCGTAGCCGATGTCCAGGGTCATCGACAGCAGGTCGCCGGCCGTCTCGCCGAGCGTGGTGGCGCAGATCTTCATGACCCAGAAGGCCAAGGTGATTTGCGGGAGTTTGTTCATGAGTGTGCGGCTCCAGGGATTCAAGTGCGGCGATGTTGGCGAGCGAAGCCTGAAAAATCGGTTTGAGCCGCATGAAAAATCCGTTGTTGGCTTAACCCCTAGGCTCGCGCGCCCTTAATTCCCCATTAATTTCCAGCTTTCATCTTTGCCGAACTGGAATTACTCATCGGCGGTCGTGCTGCTCGCCACACGCGATGCTCACTGCCACTGAGGCGTAGCCACACCCAATTCAATCGAATTTATAAATGCATTAGCGCTATTTTTTGCACTTTTTTATCTATTTGGTAGGCGTAACATTGAGCCCATGGAAACAACAACCCCTAGCAACTCACCGGAGCAACAACCATGAAAAACAAACTGATCCTCACCCTCGCACTCTCTGTTCTGACCACTGCTGCCTTTGCCGAAGACGGCTTCGACCGTACCGGCGCCCACACCTTCGCTACCGTGCAGAGTCAGTCGGCCACCTACGCAGAAGATGGCTTTGATCGTACCGGCGGCCAGCGCTTCGCTGAAGACGGCTTCGACCGCACCGGCGGCCAGCGCTTCGCTGAAGACGGCTTCGACCGCACCGGCGGCCAGCGCTTCGCTGAAGACGGCTTCGACCGTACTGGCGGCCAGCGCTTCGCAGAGGATGGTTTCGACCGCACCAACGGCCACCGCATCAGCTGACCCCGATGCGCGCTACCAGCCCGGCTTTGGCCGGGCTTGATCATTTGCAGTTGAGCCAAGCCTTGGCACACTAGGCGCCTCGTCCCCCACCAGGAAGGGCCTCACGGCCTTGCGCAGATGTACTACTACGAACCCGCCAAAGGCCACGGCCTGCCCCACGACCCGTTCAACGCCATCGTCGGCCCACGGCCCATCGGCTGGATCTCCAGCCACGATCGCGAAGGCCGCCTGAACCTGGCGCCCTACAGCTTCTTCAACGCCTTCAATTACATTCCACCGATCATCGGTTTCTGCAGCGTCGGGCGCAAAGACAGCCTGAACAACATCGAGCAGACCGGCGAGTTCGTCTGGAACCTGGCTACCCGGCCGCTGGCCGAGCAGATGAACCAGAGCTGTGCCGCGGTGGCGGCAGATATCGACGAGTTCGCGCTCAGTGGCCTGACCCCGGCCATGTCCAACGTGGTCAAGGTGCCGCGCGTGGGCGAGAGCCCGGTGAGCTTCGAATGCAAGGTCAGCCAGATCGTCCAGCTCAAGCGCGCCGACCAGGAACTTGTGCCCAGCTGGCTGATCCTCGGAGAGGTAGTGGCGGTGCACATTGCCGAGCACCTGCTCAAGGACGGCATCTACGACACCGCCGCCGCCGAGCCGATCCTGCGTGGCGGCGGCCCGGCCGACTACTTTGCGCTGGGCGAGCTGTTCAAGATGGCCCGTCCACAGGTCTGATCAGAAGACCAGTTCGCCTTCCTCGTCCACGCCCTGCAGGCGTTCGAGTTCAGCACAAGCGGCCGCGTCGGCCGCGATCGCCGACTGGAACACCTGCCCGTCGAGCACTTTGTGAAAGCGCGGCGCACCGCCCATGCCCAGGGCCTTCACGGCGATCGCCGCGTGGTAGCCGCCGCCTTGCACCGGGACCATCGCCGAGACCGCTTCGAAGTGGGGGAATTCTCTACGTGCCATGCTGCACTCCGCCTGAATGATGTAGGGGCGGCATTCTACACATCAGGCGAAGGTATGCAGGTCCAGGCTACTGACCACCTGCGCCTGGACCAGATCGCCAAACACCTCCAGGGTGGGCGAGGCGAAATAGCCGCTCATCGCCTGCTGGTCGCTCCAGCTGCCGCTGAGCAGCCACAGATCGGCATCGACCTGCGAACGCTGCACACTGAAACTCAGGCAGCCGGGCGCCCGCAGTGACGGCTCCAGCAGGTCGCGCAGGCGCATGCCGAGTTCCGCCGAACGACCGTTGCTGGCGCGGATGAAAGCCAGGTGAGTGACCGGTTGAGGCTGGGTCATGAACGATCTCCTTGAAGCGCTACGGACGGGAAAACAGGCTGCCAAGATTAGGCCCCCGTCCTCGCGCGACGTTAGGCCATTACTGCCGAGCGATTGCCTGATCCTGCCGCGCGACAGGATCAGGCAATCGAACGACAGCATTCGACTAGCGCCCGACATTGCCCATACCTATGCTGGCCCGGTCAGTAGAGGAACCACGTCATGACCACGCTCCCGCCACCCGACTCGACCCTTGAGCTGCAGCGCCAGGAACTGGCCGCGCTGATCCAGCGCCACGCCGGCCAGCCCCATGGCCCCGCGTCGGCCATCGAAGACCTTTACCTCACATGCTACCAAGAGGAAATCCGCGGCATGCCCGCGCTGGCCCAGCCGGCGTTGTGCATTCTTGCCCAAGGCAGCAAGACCCTGATCCTCGGCGACGAACATTACGCCTATGATCCGCTGCACTACATGGTGGTGTCGGTCACCTTGCCGATCAGCGGCGCCCTGCTCAAGGCCAGCCCCGAGCATCCCGCATTGGGCTTGCGCCTGGACATCGACCCGGCGCAACTGAGCCAGCTGATCGCCGAAAGCAGCCCGATGGTGGTGCCCAACCGGCCATCAGGTCTGGGCCTGTACGTGGAGAAAAGCGATCCGCAGCTTCTGGATGCGTTGATCCGCCTGATCAAACTGCTGGACTCGCCACGCGACATTGCCATCCTCGCGCCGATGATCCGCCGGGAAATCTTCTACCGCCTGTTGCGCGGCCCCCAGGGTTACCGGCTGTACGAAATCGCCCTGGCCAACAGCCAGACCCATCGGGTCTGCCAGGCGATTACCTGGCTCAACAACCATTACCACCAGCCATTGCGTATCGAAGACCTCGCCCGGGAAGTGAACCTCAGCGTCTCCACCTTGCATCACCGCTTCAAGTCGGTGACGTCGATGAGCCCCTTGCAGTACCAGAAGCAACTGCGCCTGCAGGAGGCCAGACGCCTGATGTTCAACGAGGGTTTGGAGGCTGCCGTGGCCGGCTACCGGGTGGGCTACGAGAGCCCATCCCAGTTCAGCCGCGAATACAGCCGGCTGTACGGCGCGCCGCCGATCCGTGACGTGGCAAGGTTGCGCGCCAGCGCCAGTTGAACGACCCGCCGCACCCGGGGAATCGAGGGCATAGCCCTCGTGGCGCAGTCAGCCTTGCACAGCCAACTGCCATTGCCCCTGATCCACCTGGATCAACGTCGGCCCCTGGCGCTCCACTGCCCGGCCCAGCGCAGCCTGCAACTGCGCCACGTCAACCACCGACTCGGCATCGGCCCCCAGCGCCCGTGCCACGCCGATGAAGTCCGGGGTGTGGATGTCCACACCGACCGGCTCGATCGCCCGGTTGACCATGTACTTCTTGATTTCCTCGTACCCCTGGTTGTTCCACAGCAGCACGATCAGCGGCACCTGCGCCTCGACGGCACTGGCCAGCTCGGGCAGGGTGAACTGCAACCCGCCATCACCGATCAGGCATACCGTGGGCGCACGTGCCGCGCGCGCTTCGGCACTGCCGAGCCAGGCGCCCATGGCCGCCGGCAACGCATAGCCCAGCGTGCCGTAGCCGGTCGAGGCATTGAACCAGCGGCGTGGTCGGGTCATGTCCAGGGTCAGGTTGCCGGTGTAGACCGGCTGGGTCGAATCGCCCACCAGCACAGCGTCCGGCAGGGTTTCCAGGATGCTGTTCAGCAAACGGGTCTGGCTCAAGGTCGGCTGGTCCCAGGTGGCGGCATTGTCCTGGCGCAGCCGGGCGGCCCGAGCAGCTCCCCAGTGATCATCACGTGGTGGTTGCGCCTGCATGTGCAGGGCCACCAGCAAGGCCTCGGTCGCCTGTGCGGCATCGGCCACCAGGGCCAGCTCGGGCGGGTAGTTGCGCACCGTCTGGTCCGGGTCGATATCGATCCGCAGCAGGCTGCCAGGGATTTCGAAACAGCCCTTGAACGTCACGTCATAGTCGGTCTCGGCCAGCTCGGTACCGATGGCCAGCACCACATCGGCCTCGGCGACCAACGCACGGGTGGCCGGCAAAGTCTGGGTCGAGCCGATCTGCAGCGGATGGTTGGCCGGCAGCAGCCCCTTGGCATTGATGGTCAGCGCCACCGGCGCCTGCAGGTGCTCGGCCAGCCTGGCCAGCCCGGCGCCGGCTTCCAGGGCACCACCGCCGGCCAGGATCAACGGTCGGCGCGCCTTGGCCAGGCGCATGGCCATCTGCTGCACGGTCTGCGGCGCCGCACCCGCGCGCGCGGTGCGCACCGGGCGGCCCGGCAGCAGGTGATCGGCGGGCTCCACCAGCACATCCAGCGGGATCTCGATATGCACCGGGCGCGGGCGGCCACCGTCGAACACGGCAAAGGCACGGGCCAATACCTCTGGCAAGTCATCGGCACTCATCAAGGTATGCGAAAACGCCGCCACCCCCGCCACCAGCCCGGCCTGGTTGGGCAGTTCGTGCAATTTGCCGCGCCCGCCACCCAGCTGACTGCGCGACTGCACGCTGGAAATCACCAGCATCGGGATCGAGTCGGCGTAGGCCTGGCCCATGGCGGTGGTGATGTTGGTCATGCCCGGGCCGGTGATGATGAAGCACACCCCAGGCTTGCCCCGGGTACGCGAGTAGCCATCGGCCATGAACCCGGCGCCCTGCTCGTGGCGCGGGGTGATGTGGCGGATCGAGGAGGCAGCCAGGCCGCGGTAGAGTTCCACGGTATGCACGCCGGGAATGCCGAAGACATGATCGACACCATAGCCTTCGAGGAGTTTGACCAGCACTTCACCACAGGTTGCCATCATCGAGTACCCGATTCTTGTTGAGACTGGTGCTCATGGAAACAAGCGCCGACTACCGCCACAATGCAAAAAAACACATACTAGTCATGACCTCATATCATGGCTTGTCACAATGAAACGCCTGCCGCCCCTCCCCGCCCTGCACACCTTCCTGGTGACCGCGCAGCACTGCAACTTCACCCGTGCCGCGCAACAGCTGCATATCACCCAGGGCGCGGTCAGCCGACAGATCGCCGGGCTCGAGGAACATCTGGGCTATGCGCTGTTCCAGCGCCAGGCCCGTGGCCTGGCCCTGACCCGCGAAGGACAGGACTGGCTGCCTCGGGTGCAGCAGGTCTTCGCAGTGATCGAGCAAGGCGTGCGCGAAGTCGGCGGACGCAGCACGACGCTGCAGCTAAAGGCGCCGACCTGCGTGATGCGCTGGTTGCTGCCGCGGTTGTTGGAATGGCAGGCGCTGCGCCCGGACGTGCCGGTGGAATTGACCACCACGGTGCAGCATGGCGTGGATTTTCGCCGCGAGGGCTTCGATGCGGCCGTTGTGTATGGCGCGGTGCCAAACCATGGGCTGCAGGTACGCAAGCTGTTCGATGAACAACTGACACCGGTCTGCGCACCATCGCTATCTAGCGTCCCCTTGCAGTTGCAGGACCTGGCGCGGCAGATGCTGCTACACCCCTCTCGGGACGAGCACGACTGGCGGTTGTGGTTGCAGGCAGCCAATGCCGGCGTCGAACCCCAGGGGCCGAAGCAGCACTTCGAGACACTGGACATGGCGATGGCCATGGCCTCCCAGGGGACCGGGATCGCCATCGGCGACTTTTCGCTCATTGGCGACGACCTGCGCGCCGGGCGTTTGTGCATGCCATTCGAGCTGAAGGTGACGACCGGGAAGGGGTATTACCTGGTCAGCCCGTCGAAGAGCATGCCCACGGGGTTGGTCGAGCTGATGGAGTGGCTGCAGGCGCGTGCCCGCACATGACATCAATCGCGACCCGACTTGCCCCGTGGTGCAGACGACTCAATAGCCGACCGTGAACCGTGCCCGTGAATGCGCCGGTTTTTCCAGTTCATCGAGCATGGCGATGGCATAGTCGGCAAAGGTGATCCAGCTCTTGCCATCGGCACCTATCAGCAGGTGATCCTTGCCCAGGGTGTAGTGCCCGCTGCGCTGACCTTCGACGAACTCCGCCGACGGCGACAGGAAGGTCCAGTCCAGGGTCGGCTCCTGGCGCAGCGTATCGAGGAAGCGCACACCGGCATTGGCCTCGGCCTTATAGGCTTCCGGGAAATCCGGGCTGTCGATCACCCGGTGCCCGGACGGCAGCAGCAGGCTGCCGGCCCCGCCCACCACCAGCAGGCGCTTGACCCCGGCACGCTTGACCGGCTCGATGATCGCTTCAGGCTCGATGGTCGAGAAATGCGCCGCGCTCAGCACCGCGTCACAGCCTGTCACGACCGCCTGCAAGGCGGCACTGTCCTTGGCATCCAGCGCCTTGACCGTCACGCCGTCACGGCCTTGCAGCGCACTCGGATTGCGGGCGATGGCCACCACACTGTGACCCCGACGCAGGGCCTCTTCCAGCAACTGGCTGCCGGCGCGCCCGGTGGCGCCGATGATTGCGATCTTGCTCATGGGAAACACTCCAACAGGTTGAAAGGGGTTACCACTTCATCTCGCCCTTGGCGACCTTGGCACCCAATTCAAGGGAGCTCTCGTCACCCAGGTTCGGGTAGCGCTGCTTCATCGCCGCGATCAGCGGGGCGGCATTGGCAGCCTTGGCGGCCTCGGTATCGAAGTCACGAATGTAGCCGGCGGTGAAGCGCACTGCGTCCAGCGAACGGCTGCTGTCCCCCAGGTAGTGCCCCGGGATCACCGTGCGCGGTGCGAGCTGTTCGATCTTCGCCAGGGTCTTCAGCCAGTCGGCGTGGGATTGCGCGGTCTGGGTGTCGGCCATCCACACATGGATGCCCTCGGAAACCACCACGCCACCGACCACTGCCTTGATCGAGGGAATCCACACGAAGCTGCGGTCCGGCTGCGGACCGTCCAAGCCGACGACCTGCAATGCCTGGCCTTCCAGTTCCAGGCGATCACCCTGCAGTACCTGGGGCACCACCAGGCGTGCCGGCTTGTCCGCGCCCATCTGCGGGCCCCAGTAGGCCAGCTTGGCGTCCATGGTCTTGCGGATGTGCTCGACCGTAGCGGCCGAGGCGACCACGCGGGCCTTGGGGAACGCCTGGGTGATGGTGTCCAGGCCGAAGTAGTAGTCCGGGTCGCCATGGCTGACGTAGATGGTGGTCAGCTGCTTGCCGCTGGCACGCAGGCGCTCGACCACCTGCTCGGCCTGGGCCTTGCCGAACTGGGCGTCGACCAGGATGGCGTCGTGGGCACCACTGACGATCACCGAGCTGACCGGGAAGATCGCCGCGTGACCGGGGTTGTAGGCTTCCAGTTTGAGCGGCTCGGCAGCCATGGCCTGGCCGCCGATGGTAAGGCAGGCCAGCAGCAGGCCGCGAAGGGGCGTGAAGAGAGACATTGCAAGATCCTGTGAGTGGGACGATGGATGCAAGCTTAGTTGCCCGATCCAATACAAAAAATGCGATGCTTCGACATAGTTTGTTTCTGAAATCGGACAGATCATGGATCGGCTCAACGCCATGCGCGTATTCGTCACCGTCGTCGACCTGGGCAGCCAGTCGGCCGCCGCGGACCACCTGGAACTCTCCAGGCCCGTGGTTTCCCGCTACCTGGCGGAACTGGAGGACTGGGTCGGGGCACGCCTGATGCAACGCACCACCCGCAAGCTCAGCCTGACCGCGGCAGGCCTCGAGACCCTGCCACGCTGTCGGCAGATGCTGGAGCTGGCCGGCGACCTGCAAAGCGCCGTGCGCCAGCCGGACGACGCGCCCCGTGGCGAACTGCGCATCAGCGTCAGCACCTCGTTCGGCCAGGCCCAACTGGTGGATGCGCTGGCGGCCTACGTCAAACGCTACCCGGGGGTGAAGGTTGAGCTGCAGATGCTCGACCGCACCGTCAACCTGGTGGACGAGCGCATCGACCTGGCGATCCGCACCAGCAACGACGTCGACCCAAACCTCATCGCCCGGCGCCTGAGCGTGTGCCGCTCGGTGGTCTGCGCCAGCCCCGCCTACCTGCGCGAGCACGGTACGCCGGACCGGGTCGAGGCATTGAGCCAGCATAACTGCCTGACCCACGCCTACTTCGGTCACAGCCTGTGGCACTTCGAGGTGGACGGGCAGAACGTCGCCGTGCCGGTGCAGGGCAACATCAGCGCCAACGAGGCCATGACCCTGCAGAAAGCCGCCCTGGCCAATGCCGGCATCGCCATGCTGCCCACCTACCAGGCGGCCGCCGCGCTGCGCAATGGCGAGCTGGTGCGATTGCTGCCGCAAGCCAAGCCACGGGAACTGACCCTGAATGCGGTGTACACCTCGCGCAAGCACATGCCGGCGACGTTGCGCAGCATGCTGGACTTTCTCGCGCAGCGGTTTGGCGACGAACCGGAGTGGGACAAGGGATTGAGTTGAGTCAAGACGGTGCAGTTACGCGCATTGGGCCTATGCTTGTAGGTATCACCTGTTGCATCAACAGGAGGTCCGCACCATGAGTATCAAATCCAGGCGTTGCGCCCTCGTCTTCGCCCTGGTCGCAGTGGCCGGGCTGTACGGCTCGGCCTGCTGGCGGGTGGAGCTGCTGCGCAGCCAGCCCAACACGGCCAACAGTTGCGTCCATGAGCATTGCGTTCCCCACAGCGCCACGCTGAGCGCCGTCAGGTAGGACGGATCACTCCTCGACGCTCATGTACTCTTTCGCCCAGCGGATGTAGTCCTCGGGCTGAGTGTAGGTGTGCGAAAGCTCGGTGGCACCGAGGCTGTCCGACTTGTGCTGCAGGCCACGCTGCTGGCGCAGGCAATCGTAGGTGGCCTTGATCGCGGCGAAGTAGGCGGCATGGCCGTCGACCACGATACGCACGCCCAGGCGCGCCAGGCGCTCGTCGTCGCGCAGGTTGGGGTTGGCGTACGTCACCAGCATCAACGGCACGCTCAGGTGCTCGGCGATCTGCTCGAGCTGCTCGAAGTCCTTGACCCCCACCATGCAGATGCCATCGGCGCCGGCCTTCTGGTAGCTCTGGGTGCGCACGATGATTTCCTCGGTGGTCAGCACGCCGGCATTGGTGCGGGCAATGATCGCCAGGGCCGAATCGACCCGCGCCTCCAGCGCCGCGCGGATCTTGCCCACGCCCTCCTCCACCGAGATCAGGTCGGTGGACTTGCGACCGAACTGGGCCGGCAGCAGGGTATCTTCGATGGTCAGCGCGGCAACGCCGGCGCGTTCCAGTTCGATCACCGTGCGCATCACGTTGAGCGCATTGCCGTAGCCGTGGTCGGCGTCGGCAAGCACCGGCAACTGGGCGACACGGCCAATACGGGTAGCCTGCTCGACGAACTCGCTCAGGGTGATCAGGGCGAAATCCGGCGCGGCCAGGACCTGCAGCGAGGCGACCGAACCGCCGAGAATGCCGACTTCAAAACCAAGGTCGGCGGCAATACGGGCTGACATCGGGTCGAAGACCGACGCGGTGTGATAGCACGAACCTGAAGCAAGCAGTTCGCGGAAGGCAAAACGCAGATCGTGGTGGGAAGCCTTGGGCATGATCACTCCGCTTGTAATGAGAAATTGTGAACGGCTGACAACCGACCCCTGTATCGGGTCTACCTGACTGTTCCAACCGTCGCCATCAGGGCGGTCATGCTCGACATGCAGGCAGAGGAATAGAAGGTGTGGACATACAGCAACGCGAAATCCTCTGGAAAATACTTGCACCAAGCTGGTGCAGGCCCCGGATTTCAGCCTCTGCGGCCAAGCCACGATATCACGCGGCCATGCAGCACTGGATGAATGCGCCAATGCCGATCTTGCATAGGGGATGCACGGAGTACATAGGTAGCTATGTAACTCAGCGTACAATGCCCTACCATGAATGAGCCCATCGCGGGGCAAGCCCGCTTGTATGGTTAGACTTGAAGGGGTGGTGGGACTAAATGCCCGATTCTGACTGTTCGCATCAGTACAGACCGTGGGAGACATCGCCCCACCCCTTCCACCAAAGCGCCGATAAAGAATGCATCGTTTGCAAGCGACGATAGAAGCAAGCCAGCGCCTCTTGGTGAAACCCCTTCAAGCCAAAAAACCATAACGTGAGGAAGCGCCCATGGCAATGCAGGTTGGCAAGCTGATCGTGGGTGCGGATGTCGCGAAAGCTGAACTGGTGATTCATCACGATGATCGCGATGAGGTCATCAGGCTGAAAAACGCCAAACTCGAAATCAAAAGATGGCTGAAACAGCAGCCTCTCAACACGGCTATTGCTGTTGAGGCGACTAATGTTTATCACCTCGATCTGGTTGAACTGGCTCACAGCCTAGGCTTCGAGGTGTATGTCATTGATGGGTTCCAGCTGAGCAACTACCGGAAAAGCGTGGGTGGACGAGTGAAAACGGATCCTTCTGATGCTCGGCTGCTGTCCCGGTTTTTGAAAAACGAGGGGGAAGACCTTCGCCCTTGGACTCCTCCTCCCGCCGTCTACGGCAAGCTACAGAGCCTTCTTCGACGCAGATCGGCCTTGGTGACTGCTCGCACTGCAATGATGCAGAGCTGGGCTAATGAAGCCTTGTTGAAAGTCGCCTTCAAAACCTTTGTAAAATCCATAGACAGGCTGGATCTACTGATCCAAAAAAAGATTAAGGAAGTGCTGCGAGAAGCTGGCCTGCACGAACAAGTTGCCCGCTGCCAAGCGATAGAGGGCATTGGTTTTCTCACCGCTACGGCATTGGTGATGGCCTTTATGCGGGGCGAGTTCAAAAGCAGTGACTCGTACATTGCATTCCTGGGAATGGATCTACGAGTCAGTGATTCAGGACAGAAAAATGGACGCCGCCGCCTGACGAAAAGAGGCTGCTCGGAGATCAGGCGTCTATTGCATAACGCCGCCATGGCGGCGAGCCGATCGGCTGCTTGGAAAGACGTCTACGAACAATATCGGAAAGCGGGTAAAGCAACGACACAGGCGCTGGTAATCCTGGCTAGAAAGCTTGCACGAGTGGCATTCGCCCTGATGAAAAACCAGGACGAATATGTCACTAAAGGCGGAAAACTGGCTTGCTGCAAACCATAGAATCTCCCACGATGCCTCGCGATCGCGCCAGCTCTGACCACAAGGTACCCACCGTGACCGCCGCCCTGCCCCCTACTGTTCTGCGCAGCGTCCTCACCGCCCTGATGCTGGCGATATTCCTTGGTGCCCTCGACCAGACCATCGTCGCCGTGTCCATGCCGGCGATTTCCGCGCAGTTCAACGATGTCGGCCTGCTCGCCTGGGTCATCTCCGGCTACATGGTCGCCATGACCATCGCCGTGCCGATCTACGGCAAGCTCGGTGACCTGTACGGGCGGCGGCGCATGATCCTCACCGGCACCGCCCTGTTCACCTTGGCCTCGGTGGCCTGCGGCCTGGCCCAGGACATGCCGCAGCTGGTGCTGGCCCGAGTGCTTCAGGGTATCGGCGCAGGTGGCATGGTGTCGGTCAGCCAGGCAATCATCGGCGACTTCGTGCCACCTCGTGAACGCGGTCGCTACCAGGGCTACTTCAGCAGCATGTACGCACTGGCCAGCGTCGCCGGGCCGGTGCTGGGCGGCTGGCTGACCGAGTACCTGTCCTGGCGCTGGGTGTTCTGGATCAACCTGCCACTGGGGCTGACCGCGCTGTGGGTGATCCACCGGGCGCTGGACGGGTTGCCGGTCAAGCATCGCCAGGCCCAGGTCGACTACCTCGGCGCGGTGCTGATGATCCTCGGCCTGGGCAGCCTGCTGCTGGGCATCACCCTGGTCGGCCAGGGACATGCCTGGCAGTCGTCCGAAGTCCTGGCGTTGCTGGCCTGCGCGCTGCTGGGGCTGGCGGCGTTCGTAGCCCACGAGCGGCGCTGCCGCGAGCCACTGCTGCCTCTGGGCCTGTTCGGCAACCGGGTCGCGGTGCTGTGCTGGTGCGTGATCTTCTTCGCCAGTTTCCAGTCCATTTCGCTGACCATGCTGATGCCCTTGCGCTATCAGGGCATCACCGGCGCCGGCGCCGACAGCGCGGCGCTGCACCTGCTGCCACTGGCCATGGGGTTGCCCATCGGCGCCTTCACCGGTGGGCGCATGACCAGCCGCACCGGGCGGTTCAAGCCACAGATCCTCACAGGCGCGCTGTTGATGCCAATGGCCATCGCAGCCATGGCGCTGACGCCGCCGCAAGCCTGGTTACAGAGCGCGCTGTTCATGCTGCTGACAGGCATTGCCTGCGGCCTGCAATTTCCCACCTCGCTGGTGGGCACGCAAAGCGCGGTGGACAGCCAGGACATCGGCGTGGCGACCAGCACCACCAACCTGTTCCGCTCGCTGGGTGGGGCAATGGGGGTGGCGTGCATGTCCAGCCTGTTGCTGGCGTGGTTGCACCAGGGTGGCTTCGAAGTGCTGGGCAACCCGCTGCTGGGCAGCCTCAAGGCGGGCGAGGCGGATCCGCACACCCAGGCGCGTTTGCTGGAAACCTTCCGCGGCCTGTTGCTGGTCAGTGCCGGGGCTTCGCTGATCGGCCTGTTAGCGGCGCTGGCCTTGCCGGACAGACAGTTGCGCGGCCGCTGAAAGCCGCGGGAGCGGGCTTGCCCCGGGATAGCGTCCGCCCAGGCGACATCACGGCCTGAAGGTTGTCATCGCCGGGCAAGCCCGCTCCCGCGCTATTAATCCTGCGTTAACCGAAAAGGGATAACACTTCCTCACAATCGTTAACAAAGTGTCATTTGCGCAAGCCAGGGCTCAAGCGCAGCATATCCAGCCCGGTGTCGACCCATTTCTCGACATCGCCCAACAGGTCGAAGCTCTCCGGGAGCAGCAGCCAGCGGCCAATCAGGCCATCCACATAAGCAAACATGGCCACCGCAGCCCGGTCGATCTCGAGCTCGGCAGGCAACTGGCCACGACGTACTGCATTGCCCAAGGCCAGGGCAATGCTTTGATGGCAGTCCAGCACCGCGCCCTGACGCTGCTGGCGAATCTCACACATGTCGTCGGTGAACTCGCACTTGTGATGCAGGATTTCATTGATACGCCGGGTTCGGGCATCGAGCACCAACTCGTTGAACACTTGCAGCAACAGCTTGCGCATGCAGCCGAGCGGGTCGAGTTCATCCTCGCTTTCACTGGCGCGGGCCAGGTGGTCATGGGTCTCGTGCAGGCTGTCGAGCAGCGCCTGCACCAACTCGGCCTTGTTGCTGAAGTGCCAGTAGATCGCCCCGCGAGTGACGCCGGCGAGCTCAGCGATGTCGGCCAGGGTGGTACGCGCTACCCCGCGCTTGTAGAAGGCCTTCTCCGCCGCCTCGATGATCTGGGCGCGAGTTTCCTGGGCTTCTTCTTTGGTTCGACGGACCATGGCAGTACAACCTCATCAGGCCCCGCGCGCTCGATCTGGCGAGCGGGAATCAGGCCGGGGCAGGCTCTTTCAGGGCCGCTCCCGGGTGGATTTGGGCGATCGGCGGTGGTCACTCACGACGCACCGGCGCTATTTACAAACAACCATGAATGTAAGTATATTCCTTAGCAAGCTATTTATCCACCGGATAGCGTTTTTCTGACAAAGCACTTCCACTATATTCTTGAGCTCCCCTGCTCCTGCGACCCGAGGATCCTCATGCAATTCAAGCCAGCCGTAACCGCCCTGGTTTCCGCCGTGGCCCTGGCAACCCTGCTCAGTGGCTGTAAGAAAGAGGAAGCAGCGCCTGCGCCGCAGGCTCCTCAGGTCGGCGTCGTGACCGTACAACCGCAAGCCTTCACCCTCACCTCGGAACTGCCGGGGCGCACCAGCGCCTACCGTGTGGCCGAGGTCCGCCCACAGGTGAACGGCATCATTCTCAAGCGCCTGTTCAAGGAAGGCAGCGACGTCAAGGAAGGGCAACAGCTCTACCAGATCGACCCAGCCGTCTACGAGGCGAACCTGGCCAACGCCCAGGCCAACCTGCAGGCTACCCGCTCGCTGGCCGAGCGTTACAAGCAACTGATCGACGAGCAGGCCGTCTCCAAGCAGGAATACGATGACGCCAATGCCAAACGATTGCAGGCCGAGGCGTCGCTCAAGAGCGCCCAGATCGACCTGCGCTACACCAAGGTGCTGGCCCCGATCAGTGGCCGCGTCGGCCGCTCCTCGGTCACCGAAGGCGCCCTGGTGAACAACGGCCAGACCAACGCCATGGCCACCATCCAGCAGCTCGACCCGATCTACGTCGACGTCACCCAGTCCACCGCCGAGCTGCTCAAGCTGCGCCGTGACCTGGAAAGCGGCCAACTGCAGAAGGCCGGCGACAATGCCGCCCAGGTTCAGCTGGTGCTGGAAGACGGCAGCCTGTTCAAGCAACAGGGCCGCCTGGAGTTCTCCGAAGTCGCGGTCGACGAAACCACTGGTTCCGTCACCCTGCGCGCGATCTTCCCCAACCCCGACCACACCCTGCTGCCCGGCATGTTCGTGCATGCGCGGCTCAAGGCCGGGGTCAACGCCAACGCCATCCTGGCCCCGCAACAAGGCGTGACCCGTGACCTCAAGGGTGCACCGACCGCGCTGGTGGTCAACCAGGAAAACAAGGTCGAACTGCGCCAGCTCAAGGCCAGCCGTACCCTGGGCAGCGACTGGCTGATCGAGGAAGGCCTGAACCCGGGCGACCGCCTGATCACCGAAGGGCTGCAGTTCGTGCGACCCGGCGTCGAGGTCAAGGTCAGCGAAGCCACCAACGTCAAGAAGCCGGCCGGCCCTGCTCAGGCCAACACGGCCAAAGCTGACGCCAAAGCGGAGTAAACCATGTCGAAGTTCTTTATCGATCGCCCGATCTTCGCCTGGGTGATCGCCCTGGTGATCATGCTGGTCGGCGCCCTGTCGATCCTGAAGCTGCCGATCAACCAGTACCCGAGCATCGCCCCACCGGCCATCGCCATCTCCGTGACCTACCCGGGCGCCTCGGCGCAGACGGTGCAGGACACCGTGGTGCAGGTGATCGAGCAGCAGCTCAACGGTATCGACAACCTGCGTTATGTGTCGTCGGAAAGTAACTCCGACGGCAGCATGACCATCACTGCCACCTTCGAGCAGGGCACCAACTCGGACACCGCGCAGGTCCAGGTACAGAACAAGCTGAACCTGGCCACCCCGCTGTTGCCGCAGGAAGTGCAGCAGCAAGGTATCCGCGTCACCAAGGCAGTGAAAAACTTCCTGCTGGTGATCGGCCTGGTGTCCGAAGACGGCAGCATGACCAAGGACGACCTGGCCAACTACATCGTCTCCAACATGCAGGACCCGATCTCGCGGACCGCAGGCGTGGGCGACTTCCAGGTGTTCGGTGCGCAGTACGCCATGCGTATCTGGCTGGATCCGGCCAAGCTGAACAAGTTCCAGCTGACCCCAGTCGACGTGCGCACCGCGGTCGCCGCGCAGAACGTGCAGGTATCCTCCGGCCAGCTCGGCGGCCTGCCGGCGCTGCCAGGCACCCAGCTCAACGCCACCATCATCGGCAAGACCCGCCTGCAGACCGCCGAGCAGTTCGAGAAGATCCTGCTCAAGGTCAATGCCGACGGCTCCCAGGTACGCCTGGGCGACGTGGCCCAGGTTGGCCTGGGCGGCGAAAACTACGCCATCAGCGCCCAGTACAACGGCAAGCCGGCCTCGGGCCTGGCGGTCAAGCTGGCCACCGGCGCCAACGCCCTGGATACCGCCAAGGCGCTGCGCACGACCATCAGCGACCTGGAGCCGTTCTTCCCGCCGGGGGTGAAGGCCGTTTTCCCGTATGACACCACCCCGGTGGTCACCGAATCGATCAGCGGGGTGATCCACACCCTGATCGAAGCCGTGGTCCTGGTGTTCCTGGTAATGTACCTGTTCCTGCAGAACTTCCGCGCCACCATCATCACCACCATGACCGTACCGGTGGTATTGCTGGGTACCTTCGGCATCCTCGCCGCCGCCGGCTTCAGCATCAACACCCTGACCATGTTCGCCATGGTCCTGGCCATCGGCCTGCTGGTGGACGATGCCATCGTCGTGGTGGAGAACGTCGAGCGGGTGATGTCCGAGGAAGGGTTGCCGCCCAAGGAAGCGACCAAGCGCTCCATGGAGCAGATCCAGGGCGCCCTGGTGGGTATCGCCCTGGTATTGTCGGCGGTACTGCTGCCGATGGCCTTCTTCGGCGGTTCCACCGGTGTGATCTATCGCCAGTTCTCCATCACCATCGTCTCGGCCATGGGCCTGTCGGTGCTGGTCGCGCTGATCTTCACCCCGGCCTTGTGCGCCACCATGCTCAAGCCGCTGAAGAAGGGCGAGCACCATGTAGCCAAGCGCGGCTTCTTCGGCTGGTTCAACCGCAACTTCGACCGCAGCGTCGTCGGCTATGAGCGTAGCGTTGGCACCATCCTGCGCAACAAGATCCCGTTCCTGCTGGCCTACGCGCTGATCGTGGTCGGCATGATCTGGCTGTTCGCGCGCATCCCGACCGCATTCCTGCCGGAAGAAGACCAGGGCGTGCTGTTCGCCCAGGTACAGACCCCGGCCGGCTCCAGTGCCGAGCGCACCCAGGTGGTGGTCGACCAGATGCGTGAGTACCTGCTCGACAAGGAAGCCGACACAGTGGCGTCCGTGTTCACCGTCAACGGCTTCAACTTCGCCGGCCGCGGCCAGAGCTCGGGCATGGCATTCATCATGCTCAAGCCTTGGGGCGAGCGCTCGAAGGAGAACAGTGTGTTCGCCCTCGCCCAGCGCGCGCAGATGCACTTCTTCAGCTTCCGCGACGCGATGGTGTTCGCCTTCGCCCCGCCGGCGGTACTCGAACTGGGTAACGCCACCGGTTTCGACGTGTTCCTCCAGGACCGCGCCGGGGTCGGCCACGAGAAGCTGATGGAAGCGCGCAACCAGTTCCTGGCCAAGGCCGCGCAGAGCAAGATCCTCAGCGCCGTGCGTCCGAACGGCCTGAACGACGAGCCGCAGTACCAGCTGACCATCGACGACGAACGCGCCAGTGCCTTGGGCGTGACCATCGCCGATATCAACAACACCCTGTCGATCGCCCTCGGCGGTAGCTACGTCAACGACTTCATCGACCGTGGCCGGGTCAAGAAGGTCTACATCCAGGGTGCGCCAAACGCCCGGATGAGCCCGGAAGACCTGCAGAAGTGGTACGTGCGCAACGGCAAGGGCGAGATGGTGCCGTTCTCCTCCTTCGCCAAGGGCGAGTGGAGCTATGGCTCGCCGAAACTGTCGCGCTACAACGGCGTGGAAGCGGTCGAGATCCTCGGTACCCCGGCCCCGGGCTACAGTACCGGTGAGGCCATGGCCGAAGTCGAGCGCATCGCCGGCGAACTGCCAACCGGCATCGGCTACTCCTGGACCGGCATGTCCTACGAGGAAAAACTCTCCGGCTCACAGATGCCGGCGCTGTTCGCCCTCTCGGTGCTGTTCGTGTTCCTCTGCCTGGCGGCGCTGTACGAAAGCTGGTCGATCCCGATCGCGGTCGTGCTGGTAGTGCCACTGGGTATCATCGGTGCCCTGCTCGCCACCAGCCTGCGCGGCCTGTCCAACGACGTGTACTTCCTGGTCGGCCTGCTGACCACCATCGGCCTGGCGGCGAAGAACGCCATCCTGATCGTCGAGTTCGCCAAGGAGCTGCACGAACAGGGCAAAAGCCTGTACGACGCAGCCATCGAGGCCTGCCGCATGCGTCTGCGCCCGATCATCATGACCTCGCTGGCGTTCATCCTCGGCGTGGTACCGTTGACCATCGCCAGCGGCGCTGGCGCCGGCAGCCAGCACGCCATCGGCACCGGTGTGATCGGCGGCATGATCAGCGCCACCGTGCTGGCCATCTTCTGGGTACCGCTATTCTTCGTCGCAGTGTCGTCGCTGTTCGGCAGCAAAGAGCCGAAAGAACACGCCACCCCTGAAACTCCACGTTATGAGGCTGGGCAATGACCAAGTCTTTGTTGTCCCTGGCGGTAACCGCCTTCATCCTCGGCGGTTGCTCGCTGATCCCCGACTACCAGACGCCAGAGGCGCCGGTGGCCGCGCAGTGGCCGCAAGGCCCTGCGTACTCGCCGACCCAATCGGCCGACGTCGCCGCGGCCGAACAGGGCTGGCGCCAGTTCTTCCACGACCCGGCGCTGCAGCAACTGATCCAGACGTCGCTGGAAAACAACCGCGACCTGCGGGTCGCGGCGTTGAACATCGACGCCTACCGCGCGCAGTACCGCATACAGCGCGCCGACCTGCTGCCGGCGGTTTCCGCCAATGGCAGCGGCAGCCGCCAGCGGATGCCGGCGAACATGTCGCAGACCGGCGAATCCACCATCAGCAGCCAGTACTCGGCCACCCTGGGTGTCAGCGCCTATGAGCTGGACCTGTTCGGCCGGGTGCGCAGCCTGACCCAGCAGGCCCTGGAAACCTACCTGTCCAGCGAACAGGCGCGCCGCTCCACGCAGATCAGCCTGGTGGCCAGCGTGGCCAACGCCTACTACACCTGGCAGGCCGACCAGGCGCTGCTGAAGCTGACCGAAGAAACGCTCAAGACGTACGAAGAGAGCTACAACCTGACCCGCCGCAGCAATGAGGTGGGCGTGGCCTCGGCCCTGGACCTGAGCCAGGCCCGCACTGCCGTCGAAGGCGCACGCGTCAAGCTGTCGCAGTACCAGCGCCTGGTCGCCCAGGACCTGAACAGCCTCACCGTGCTGGTAGGTACCGGCGTGCCGGCCAACCTGCCCAAGCCGCTGGAGCTCAATGCCGACCAATTGGCCGAAGTGCCGGCCGGCCTGCCGTCCGACATCCTGCAGCGCCGCCCCGACATCCAGGAGGCCGAGCACCTGCTCAAGGCCGCCAACGCCAACATCGGCGCGGCGCGGGCAGCGTTCTTCCCGAGCATCAGCCTGACCGCCAACGCCGGCACCCTGAGCCCGGACATGGGCGGGCTGTTCAAGGGCGGTTCGGGCACCTGGCTGTTCCAGCCGCAGATCAACCTGCCGATCTTCAACGCCGGCAGCCTGCGGGCCAGCCTGGACTACTCGAAGATCCAGAAGGACATCAACGTCGCCAAGTACGAAAAGACCATCCAGACCGCCTTCCAGGAAGTCGCCGATGGCCTGGCCGCACGCAAGACGTTCGAAGAGCAACTGCAGGCGCAACGCGACCTGGTCGCGGCCAACCAGGACTACTACCGCCTGGCCGAGCGCCGCTACCGCATCGGTATCGACAGCAACCTGACCTTCCTCGATGCCCAGCGCAACCTGTTCAGCGCCCAGCAGTCGCTGATCGGTGATCGCCTGTCGCAGTTGGTCAGCGAGGTCAACCTGTACAAGGCCCTCGGCGGCGGCTGGTACGAGCAGACCCAGCAGCAGGCTTCGATCCAGACACCGAAAGGCTGACTGGCTCGCTGACAGCATCAAGCCCACCCTTGCGGTGGGCTTTTTGTTGCGCGGTCACATTGCGTTCGATAACCGCCCCGTTCCGCTTGCAACGAATTGCCTAGCCCCCACCCTCCCCCGCACCATCGCCCCCGCAACGTTGCACAAGTTCTCTCTAAAGATGCCCATCCCTGCGGCCGCACCCGCAGCGACCCGGCTCGCCCAATAAAAACAAGAGATCCACGACAGATGAGCACTTTGCAACCCGCACGCCAGCTGCTGCCCGGCCTGTTGGCCCTGTCCTGCGCCTTGCCAGGCATGGCCGCCGAAGGTGGCTTCCTGGAAGACGCCAAGGCCAGCCTCAACCTGCGCAACTTCTACATCAACCGCAACTTCGTCGACCCGGCCAACCCCCAGGGCAAGGCCGAGGAATGGACCCAGAGCTTCATTCTCGATGCCCGCTCCGGCTTTACCCTGGGCACCGTCGGTTTTGGCATCGATGTGCTGGGGCTGTACTCGGTCAAGCTCGATGGCGGCAAGGGTACAGCCGGCACCCACCTGCTGCCGGTGCATGACGACGGTCGCCCGGCGGACGATTTCGGCCGCCTGGGGGTGGCGTTCAAGACGCGCCTGTCGCAGACCGAACTCAAAGTCGGCGAGTGGATGCCGGTGCTGCCGATCCTGCGTTCGGACGATGGCCGCTCGCTCCCGCAGACGTTCCGCGGCGGTCAGCTCACCTCGAAGGAGATCGACGGCCTGACCCTGTACGCCGGCCAGTTCCGCGGCAACAGCCCGCGCAACGATGCGAGCATGGAAGACATGTTCATGCAGGGACGCGCCGGTATCACCTCCGACCGCTTCAACTTCGCCGGCGGCGAATACAGCTTCAACGACAAACGCACGATGCTCGGCCTGTGGGATGCCCGGCTGAAAGACATTTATCGCCAGCAGTATCTGAACCTGGTGCACAGCCAGCCGTTGGGCGACTGGACCTTGGGCGCCAACCTGGGCTACTTCCTCGGCAAGGAGGATGGCAGCGCCCGCGCCGGCGACCTGGACAACCGCACCGCCTCTGCCATGCTCTCGGCGCGCTACCAGGGCCACACCTTCTATATCGGCCTGCAGAAGGTCAGTGGCGACGACGCCTGGATGCGGGTCAACGGCACCAGTGGCGGCACGCTGGCCAACGACAGTTACAACGCCAGCTTCGACAATGCCAAGGAGCGCTCCTGGCAACTGCGTCACGACTTCAATTTCGTCACCGTCGGCATCCCCGGCCTGACCTTGATGAACCGCTACATCAAAGGCGACAACGTGCATATCGGCACTGTGGACGATGGCAAGGAATGGGCCCGGGAGACCGAGCTGGCCTATGTGGTGCAGGCCGGGACCTTCAAGGACCTGTCGGTGAAGTGGCGTAATTCGACCATGCGCAGGGATTTCAGCAGCAACGCGTTCGATGAGAACCGGTTGATTGTCAGCTACCCGTTCAATCTCCTTTGAGGCCATCGCGGGGCAAGTCGGGTCGCCGCATCGCCGCTCCCACGCCACCCGCACAACGCAGGAGCGGCGTGGGAGCGGCGATGCGGCGACCCGACTTGCCCCGATTGCACCTCTCGCCAGGGAAATAACTAAAAAATATATATAAATCAAATAACATTCCTTGACGCTATATGTAACAAGCCGCTAAAACCAAGCTCCGATCCCCGCACCAGAGCCCGAGCATGGACCTCCGCCAACTGCGCTATTTCATCGCCCTCACCGAATACCGCAGTTTCGTCCGCGCCGCCGACGCCATGGGCATCACCCAACCCGCCTTCAGCCGCGCAATCCAGAACCTCGAACATACCTTTGGCTGTGCCCTGGTCGATCGCGCCAGCAAGGCATTGCCCCCCACCCCCGAGGGCCAGGTGGTGTTGCAACATGCCCGTCGCCTGGTCCAGGGCGCCGCGCAACTGAACAACGACGTCCTGCAGATGACCAAGCTCGATGCCGGAGAGCTGCACTTCGGCAGCGGCCCGGCCCTGGCCGTGCGACTGGTGCCCCAGGCCCTGCAACATTTCATCAGCACTCATCCCGGTATCCGCACCGACCTGCTGGTGGACAATGCCGAGCGCCTGGGCCAGGCCCTGCGTCGCGAGCAGATCGAGTTTTTCGTCGATGACGTGCGACCCTTCGAGGCCGATCCCAACTTCCACACCGAGGCACTGTCCCCGCGGCCAGGCCTGTTCTTCTGCCGCCCCGGGCACCCATTGCTGGCCAAGGACAGCCTGTCGACCAACGACCTGTTCGCCTACCCGCTGGCCAGCGCCCTGCTGGCCCCCGGCGTGCGCAAACGCCTGGCCAATCTCAGCGGACGCACCGACTTCACCCCGCACCTGCAGACCGAGCACCTGGCGGTGCTGCGCAGCGTGGTGCTGGCCAGCGACGCCATCGGCACGGCCAGCGAAGAGGCGGTGGTCGAGGACCTGGCCGCCGGCCATCTGGTACGTCTGCACTGGCGCAACCTGCCGCCTGGTCTGGAGGTACTCAGCGTGCGCTGTGGGGTGATCAGTCGCAGTGGCCAGCGCCTGTCACCGGCGGCGCGGGCCATGATCGACACCCTGGTCAGCCTGGATGCTGCCCCATCGCCCGCAGACGTGGCGCATCGACAATCTCCACCTCGCCATAGCCCAGGCGCACCACGCCGGCCTGTTCGAGGCTCCTGAGGATCTGGTTGATGGTCTGGCGCGACAGCGACAGCATCAAGGCCAGCTGTTCCTGGGACACCTGCAACCGCCATTGGGCGACATCGCGCTCACCATAGCCCTCGGCCATCTGCAACAGCCGTTGCGCCACCCGCGGCGCGGCGGCCAGCAGGCTCTGCTGCTCGAGGGCGACGAACACCCAGCGCAACTTGTGGCTCATCAGCAGGGCCAGGTCGCGCCAGTGCTCTGGCTGGCAGGCCAACCATTCCAGCAACGGCGCCTGGGGAATCCACAGCAGGCGTGTCGGCCCCTCGGCATAGGCGTCATGGGTGCGCGGCTGGCCATCGAACAGGCTGATCTCGCCGAACCAATGGGGTGACTCGACCAGCGTCAGCAACGCCTCCTTGCCTGCGCTGCTGACCGCCCCGACCCGCATCGCCCCTTCGAGTACCGCATACAGGCCACACGGCGCATCGCCGCGCTGGAACAGACGCTGCCCTGCTGCCAGCTCACGCGGACGGCCCAGGGCCAGCAGACTATCCTGAACGGTAACGGGCAACTGCCGGAACCATTGGCCATGCAGCAGCTGAGTACGCGGATCGTGCATGGCACCTCGCAAAGCGAACTCTGTCGGCCAGGCGACAGACGACGATGAATGAACAGGGGCAAGCTGTGCTCACCCCTGATGGAGGAACAACAATGAAAAACCTCGTCGAGCACCTGAGTCAATATGCGGCCTACCACCGCGATCCACGCAACATCGCCACCCACTTCATCGGCATTCCGCTGATCGTGCTGGCCGTGGCCGTGCTGCTGTCACGCCCGGGCTGGGACGTGGCGGGCCTCTGGCTGTCGCCGGCACTGCTGCTGGCGATCTGGTCGGTGTGGTTCTACCTGCGCCTGGACCTGCGCTTCGGCCTGGTGATGGGCCTGCTGCTGGGCTTGTGCCTGTGGGCCGGCCAGGCGCTGGCCGTACAGAGTACCGGGCTGTGGTTGAGTGCCGGGCTGGGTGCGTTCGTGGTGGGCTGGATCATCCAGTTCGTCGGACATGCCTACGAAGGGCGCAAGCCGGCATTCGTCGATGACCTCAGCGGGCTGATCGTCGGGCCGCTGTTCGTGGTGGCGGAGCTGGCGTTCATGGCTGGGCTGTGCGGCGAGCTGAAAAAGGCCGTGGAGGCCAATGCCGGGCCTGTCGCCGTTCGCCAGAAGAAAGCAGTCATCTGAAGTAATCGCGGGGCAAGCCGCATCGGCGCACCGCCGCTCCCACGCGCCGATTCCCGAGGCGTGGGAGCGATGAGTTACTGCCTGGACTCCACCCCGAGTTCATCCCACACCGACTCGGCCAGGTGGAACGTGGCATTGGCCGCCGGTATCCCGCAGTAGATCGCGCTCTGCATGATCACTTCCTTGATTTCCTCCCGCGTCACGCCATTGTTGGCGGCCGCGCGCAGGTGCAGCTTGAGTTCGTCGTTGCGGTTCATGCCGATCAGCATGGCGATGGTGATCAGGCTGCGGGTGTGCCGGGGCAGGCCGGGGCGGGTCCAGATATCGCCCCAGGCGTGCCGGGTGATCATCTCCTGGAACTCGCCGTTGAAATCATTGAGCTTTTCCAGGCTGCGGTCCACGTGGGCATCGCCGAGCACCGCGCGACGCACCTGCATGCCGGCTTCGTAACGTTGTTTCTCATCCATGGCAGGTTCCTCAGCGGGCCAGCAGGAAATCGAGCACACGGGCGGTGAAGGCCGCGCCGATCTCGACGTTGGACAGGTGCGCCGCCGGGAACTCGGCATAGGTCGCGTTGACGATGCGGCTGTGCATGAAGCGGCCATGCTCAGGCGTGGTGACCACGTCCGCGGTGCCCGCCACCACCAGCGTCGGCACCTGGATGCGCCCCAGCTGTTCACGGTAATCGGCATCACGTACCGCCGCGCAGTTGGCCGCATAACCTTCTGGGCTGGTGTGCGCGAGCATCTGGCAGATGCGCTGGGCCTCGGCCGGCTGCGCCTGGGCGAAGGCCGGGGTGAACCAACGGGCGATGGAGCCGTCGCGCAGGTCCGCCATGGCCTGCTGCCCCCCCTTGAGCACCGTGTCGATGCGGGAGTTCCAGACCTCGTCGTTGGCGATCTTCGCCGCAGTGTTGCACAGGGTCAGGCTGTGCAGGCGGTGGCCGGCGTTGATGCCCAGCCACTGGCCGATCAGGCCGCCCATGGACAGGCCGACGAAGTGCGCATGCTCGATGTCCAGCGCATCGAGCAGGGCCAGCACGTCGCCCCCCAGCTGTTCGATGCTGTAGGGGCCTTGAGTGACCAGCGAGCCGCCATGGCCACGGGTGTCGTAGCGCAGCACGCGAAAGTGTTCGCTCCAGGCGGGAATCTGCTCGTCCCACATGCCCAGGTCGGTGCCCAGGGAGTTGGACAGCACCAGCACCTGCGCATCGGCTGGACCATCGAGTTGGTAGTTCAGTACGCCATCGGCCAGTTGCAAATGCGCCACAGCGGTCTCCTATCAGGCAGTGAAACGTTGATGTTCGGCCACGGCGCGCGCCACCCAGACGCGGGCCTGGCCCAGGTAATGGGTGGGGTCGAGCAGGCGGTCGAGCTCGTCGCCGGACAACTCGGCGTTGACCTGCGGCTCATCACCGAGCACTGCACGCAGATGGCGCCCTTCGGCCACGGCGCGCTGGCAGCACTGCTCCAGCAGGTGATGGGCACGGTCGCGGCCCAGGCGTTGGGCAAGGACGATACTGACCGCCTCGGCCAGCACCAGGCCCTGGGTGAGGTCGAGGTTGCGGCGCATGCGTTCGACGTCCACCTCCATGCCTTCGGCGATTAGCTGGGCCTGGCGCAGGGCTCCGGAGACCAGGCAGCAGATCTCCGGCAGGGTTTCCCACTCGGCGTGCCACAGGCCGAGGCTGCGCTCGTGCTCCTGGGGCATCGCGCTGAACAAGGTCGAAAGCAGCCCGGGCACGCGGGTAGCGGCGCCGATCAGCACCGCCGCCCCGACCGGATTGCGTTTATGCGGCATGGTCGAGGACCCGCCCTTGCCCGGCGCGGCGGGTTCGAACAACTCGCCCGCCTCGGTCTGCATCAGCAGGCTGACGTCACGACCGAACTTGCCCAGGCTACCAGCGACCAGGCCCAGCACCGAGGCGAACTCCACCAGGCGGTCACGCTGGGTGTGCCATGGCTGTTCAGGCAAGGCCAGCTTCAGTTGCGCGGCCAGGGCCTCGGCCACCGGCAGCGCTTTGCTGCCCAGCGCCGCCAGGCTGCCGGAAGCGCCACCGAACTGCAGCACCAGCAGGCGCGGGCGCAGTTCCTTGAGGCGTTGCCGATGGCGAGTGAGGGCGCCGAGCAAACCGGCCAGCTTCATGCCCAGCGTCACCGGCGTTGCATGCTGCAGCCAGGTCCGCCCCACCAGCGGCGTGTCGGCATGCTGCAATGCCTGATGCGCCAGGGTGTCGGCCAGCTTGCCGAGATCGTTTTCGAGCAACCCCAGGGCCTCGCGCAGTTGCAGCACCAGGCCGCTGTCCATCGCATCCTGGCTGGTGGCGCCCAGGTGCACGTAGCGCTCGGCCTCGGGTACGCCACTGGCGACCACCTTGCCCATGGCCTTGACCAGCGGGATCGCCGAATTGCCGGCCACCGCGATGGCGTCGGCCAGCGCCCGGGCATCGTAGCGCTCGGCCTTGCAGGCCGCCTCGATGGCAGTCACCGCCGTGTGCGGCACCAGCCCGGCGGCCGCTTCGGCGCGGGCCAGGGCCGCCTCGAAGTCGAGCATGCCCTGCAGCCGGCCCCGGTCGGAGAAAACCTCGCGCATGGCCGGGGCGGTGAAGTAGGCGTCGAACAGTTGGTTGCTCATGCAACGTCCTTAGTGATCGTGGTGCAGGTACGCCGCCTGCTTCGGCAGGCGCAGGCTGAACAGGAAAGCCACCGCCATCATGGCAGTCACGTACCAATAGAAGGTGTTCTCCATCCCCAAGGTTTTCAAGCCCAGTGCCACGTATTCGGCCGAGCCGCCGAACACCGCGTTGGCCACGGCGTAGGCAAGCCCCACGCCCAATGCGCGAACCTGTGGCGGGAACATCTCGGCCTTCACCAGGCCGCTGATGGAGGTGTAGAAGCTGACGATGCACAAGGCCAGGGTCACCAGCACGAAGGCCATGAACGGGCTGGTCACGGTCTTCAGCGCCATCAGCAAGGGGACGGTGAATAGCGTCCCCAGTGCGCCGAACAGCAGCATCGAATTACGCCGACCGATGCGGTCGGAGAGCATGCCGAACAGCGGCTGCAGGATCATGAACAGGAACAGCGCGCCGGTCATGACGAAACTGGCGCTCTTGGCATTCATGCCGGCGGTGTTGACCAGGTACTTCTGCATGTAGGTGGTGAAGGTATAGAAGATCAGCGAACCACCGGCGGTATAGCCCAGCACCGTGATGAACGCGGCAGCGTGATTGCGGAACAGCCCGCTGATGCTGCCGGCATCCTTGTCCTGGCGGGTCTCGGCGCTGCTGGTCTCCTTCAGCGAACGGCGCAGCATCAGCGAGATCAACGCGGCAATGGCACCGACCACGAACGGGATGCGCCAGCCATAGGCGCGCAGTTCGTCCTCGGTGAGCAGTTGCTGCAGGATCACCACCACCAGCACCGCCAGCAACTGGCCGCCAATCAGGGTGACGTACTGGAACGAGGCAAAGAAACCGCGTTGCCCACGCAGCGCCACTTCGCTCATGTAGGTGGCGGTAGTGCCGTACTCGCCGCCCACCGACAGCCCCTGGATCAACCGCGCCAGCAACAGCAGCGCTGGCGCCCAGGTGCCGATGCTGGCGTAGGTGGGCAGGCAGGCGATGATCAGCGAGCCGCCGCACATCATCAGCACCGAAATCATCAGCGAGTTCTTGCGCCCGTGACGGTCGGCCAGGCGGCCGAAGATCCAGCCGCCGATAGGGCGCATCAGGAAGCCCGCGGCGAACACGCCGGCGGTGTTGAGCAACTGCACCGTGGGGTCATCGGAGGGGAAGAAGGCCGGGGCGAAGTAGATGGCGCAGAAGGCGTAGACATAGAAGTCGAACCATTCCACCAGGTTGCCCGACGAGGCGCCGACGATGGCGAAGATACGCTTGCTGCGTTCTTCGCCGGTGTAATAGGTTGAGGTCATGGTGCGTTTGCTCCTGGAGGGTCACAGGTAATTCTAGACAGACCTGGTTACACACTCGTTCCGCCTTGCCCGTGCGTCATGGCTACCGGCCTCATCGCGGGAGCGATGGGTTCCAAAGGATCAGATCCTTTCAATAGCCAACGCCAACCCCTGCCCAACGCCCACACACATGGTCGCCAACCCCTTGCGCCCGCCGCTCTTCTCCAGCTGATGCAACGCCGTCAGCACCAGACGTGTCCCGCTCATGCCCAGCGGATGCCCCAGGGCGATGGCGCCACCGTTGGGGTTCACCTGCGGTGCGTCGTCTGCCACACCCAGCTCGCGCAACACCGCCAGGCCCTGGCTGGCAAAGGCTTCATTGAGCTCGATAACATCGAAGTCGGCCACGGCAATGCCAAGACGCTCGGTCAACTTGCGCACCGCGGGCACCGGGCCGATGCCCATCACCCGTGGCGCCACACCAGCGCTGGCCATGCCCAGCACCCGGGCACGTGGGGTAAGACCGTGCGTCTTCACCGCCTCGGCCGACGCCAGAATCAGCGCGGCGGCACCGTCGTTGACACCCGAGGCGTTGCCAGCGGTGACGGTCTTGTCCGGGCCGTTGACTGGTTTGAGCTTGGCCAGTGCCTCCAGCGTGGTCTGCGGGCGCAGATGTTCGTCGTGCTCGACCACCGTCTCACCCTTGCGGTGCTTGATACGCACCGGCACGATTTCCTCGGCGAAAAAGCCGGCGGCCTGCGCGGCGACTGCCTTCTGCTGGCTGCGCAGGGCGAAGGCATCCTGGTCGGCACGCGACACCTGGTAATCATCGGCGACGTTGTCGGCGGTCTCCGGCATCGAGTCCACACCGAACTGGGCATTCATCAACGGATTGACGAAGCGCCAGCCGATGGTGGTGTCCTCGAGCTTCATGTTGCGCGAGTAGCCGCTCTCGGCCTTGCCCATCACGAACGGTGCGCGGGACATCGACTCGACGCCACCGGCAATCGCCAGCTCCATCTCGCCGCTGGCGATGGCACGGAAGGCGCTGCCGACGGCGTCCATGCCCGAGGCGCACAGGCGGTTGAGGGTCACGCCTGGGACGCTGTGTGGCAAGCCGGCCAGCAACAGCGCCATGCGCGCCACATTACGGTTGTCCTCGCCAGCCTGGTTGGCACAGCCGAAGAACACTTCGTCGAGCCGATCCCATTGCACACCCGGGTTACGCTCGATCAATGCCTTGAGCGGCACTGCCGCCAGGTCGTCGGCGCGCACGCCGGCCAGGGCCCCGCCGAAACGGCCGATAGGGGTACGAACAGCGTCGCAGATGAAGACGTCACGCATCAGGCTTCTCCTGCCGTCTGGCCATGGGCGGCGGCGGTACGCGCTTCAAGATCGCGCAAAGCGGACAGCTCTACCTCGCTGGGTGCCGCGGTTTGCTGCACGTCCTCGGCAAAGCGGATCGCCCAGCCAGTGGCTTTGATGATCTGCTCGCGGGTCACGCCTGGGTGGATCGAGGTGACCACGAACTCGTGGGTACCCGCCTCCGGCTCCATGATGCACAGGTCGGTAATGATGCCGACCGGCCCCTCACCCGGCAGGCCCAGGCGCTGGCGCGAATCGCCGCCTTCGCCATGGCCGACCGAGGTGATGAAGTCGAGCTTGTCGACGAAGGCCCGCGGCGACTGCTTGAGGATGATCAGCACCTGCTTGGCGGAACCGGCGATCTCCGGCGCGCCGCCTGCACCCGGCAGACGGGTTTTCGGTGCGTGGTAGTCACCGACCACGGTGGTGTTGATGTTGCCGAAGCGGTCAACCTGGGCGGCGCCGAGAAAGCCGACGTCGATGCGCCCGCCTTGCAGCCAGTAGCGGAATATCTCGCCGGTCGGCACCACGGTGTCGGCGGTCTCGGCCAGCTCGCCGTCCCCGATGGACAGCGGCAGCACGCTGGGTTTGGCACCGATCGGGCCGGACTCGTAGATCAGCACCACGTCAGGCGACGAGGTCAGGCGCGCAAGGTTGGCGGCCTTGGACGGCAGGCCGATACCAACGAAGCAGACAGCGCCGTTGCGCAGGCGACGGGCGGCGGCGACGGTCATCATTTCGGAAGTGGAGTAGCTCATTGCGCGGCCTCCGCGGTGCTGGCCAGCCTGGCCTGGAATTCGGTGAAATCGGCGGTGCCACGGATATAGGTGTCGATCCAGGCAGTGAACGACTCACGGTTACGGGCAATCGGGTCCCAGGCCTGGTAGAAGCGGTTGTCGCGCTCGTAGTAGCCGTGGGCGTAGGACGGGTGGGCGCCGCCGGGCACCAGGCACACCGCGCTGAGGGCCCAGGTCGGCAGCACACAGGCATTCATCGGTGCCTGCAGGTCATCGACGATCTCCTCGACGGTGACAATGCAGCGCTTGGCTGCCAGCGCCGCTTCCTTCTGCACGCCGAGGATCCCCCACAGCAGCACGTTGCCCTTGCGGTCGGCCTTCTGCGCATGGGTCACGGTGACGTCCGGACGCACCGACGGCACGGCGGCGAGCACTTCGCCGGTGAACGGGCAAGTGACGGACTTGATCAGCGGATTGACCTTCGGCAGGTCGGAGCCGGCGTAGGCGCGCAGCACCGCGAACGGCAGGCCGGAGGCGCCGGCGACATAGGCGTTGGCCAGGTCGGCGTGGCTGTGCTCCTCGATCTCGATGGCGTGGGGCCACTGTTTCTCCACCGCGTCGCGCAGGCGGTGCAGCGAACCGACGCCGGGGTTGCCGCCCCAGGAGAAGATCAATTTGCGCGCGCAGCCGGCGCCGATCAGTTGGTCGTAGATCAGGTCCGGGGTCATGCGCACCAGGGTCAGGTCGCGCTTGCCCTGGCGGATGATCTCGTGGCCGGCGGCGGTCGGGATCAGGTGGGTGAAACCTTCGAGGGCGACGCTGTCGCCATCCTGGATGAACTGCTTCACGGCCTCGTGAAGCGAGAGGATTGCTGCCATTGGAGACTCCTGGTCAGGTCGAGTCGGGTCAGTGAGCAGCGGGCCGATGCATCGCTGCGATGGGCCCAGATTAAGGAGACTGAGGGGGGTATCTCAATCCGATAATCGCACTTTTGTGCGATTATCGAACCATTTGTTACCCTGCTATTTATACGCTCCTGCAAGAGCGAGCCACCCAGACCTCAGGTCGCATCCGCGTGGCTGACCAACCCCTTCACCACGACAGCCACCGCGGCCAATGCCGCTGGCACCAGCAGTGCCGTCAGCACCTGCTCGAAATTCCACCCCAAACCCAGCAGCGTAGCCCCGCTCCAGGCGCCGAGAATCGCGCCGAAGCGACCGATCCCGAGCATCCAGGAAACGCCTGTGGCACGGCCTTGGGTCGGATAGAAGCGCGCCGCCAGCGAGGGCATGGCCGATTGCGCGCCGTTCACGCACATGCCGGCAACCAGCACCAGGGTCGCCAGCAAGGTGATGTTGCCCAGGCTCTGTCCAACGGCGTAGGCGAACACACCTGCCAGCAAGTAGAAGATGCCGATCACCTTGTGCGGGTTGAAGCGGTCCATGGCCCAACCCACTGCCACCGCGCTCAGCACCCCGCCAAACTGGAACAATGCGCCGATGAAGGCGGCCTGCTCCATGCTTGCGCCGCTGTCGCGCATCAGTGTCGGCAGCCAGCTGGTCAGCAGGTAGACGATCACCAGGCCCATGAAATAGGTCAGCCACAGCAAGACGGTGCCCAGGCCATAGGTACCCGAGAAAATCACCGCAAACACGTTGCGCGCCGCCACCGCCTTCTGTTCCGGCACGCTGAAGCTCGATGCCTGGGCCACCTGTTCAGGATTGATCGGCGCCAGGGTCTTGCGCACCTTGTCGGCGCCGCGATTGCGCACCACCAGAAAGCGCGCCGACTCCGGCAACCAGGCCAACAGCACCACTGCCAGCAGCAGCGGCAGCACGCCACCGATCACCAGCAGGCTGTGCCAGCCGTAGGCCGGGATCAGCTTGGCCGAGATGAAGCCACCGCCGGCCATGCCCAGGTTGAAACCACAGAACATGCTGGTCACCAGCAACGACTTGAGGCGCTCCGGGGTGTATTCCGATAACAAGGTGGTGGCGTTGGGCATGCCAGCCCCCAGGCCCAGACCGGTCAGAAAGCGCAACACCAGCAATTGGTCGACGTTGCTCGCGTAGGCCGAGGCCAGGCTGAAGCCACCGAACACCAGTACCGCGCCCACCAGCACGCCCTTGCGTCCGAAGCGGTCGGCCAGCGGGCCGGAACCGAGGGCGCCGAACACCATGCCGATCAGCGCGGCGCTCATCACTGGGCCGAGACTGGCCCGGTCGATGCCCCACTCCTGGGACAGCGCCGGGGCGATGAAGCCCATGGCGGCGGTGTCCAGGCCATCGAGAAAGACGATCAGGAAGCACAGGATCACCACCCGCCACTGATAACGGGACAGCGGCTGGGCATTGATGAAGGACTGGACGTCGAGGCAGTTGCCGACAGCGGATTGCGGGTTGTTCATTATTGTTATCCGGGAGTTGGGCGCAGGCAGGCTACCGCGCAGGGCGGATGCACTGAAACAGGAAACAGCGGATATGACGGCCGAGGCTCAGCCGGAGTGCAGCAGCACCGTGCGCGGATGCGACCGCGACAGCAAAGGGACAGTGGTCATGGGGATGCCCTCAGGCCTGTTGTTATTATCCGGTCGGCGCAGCCGATACGTGCGACAGACATTAATCAGCAGGCGTGGGCGGCGCAATTCGTCGAGAGCGACACTGTGCGTTTATCGAACAGGAAACGGCGAGGCATGTTCAACGCTCCTACGAATGAGCGACTGTCGTTGGCCTCATCGCTGGCAAGCCAGCATCCACAGGGATGACGCTTGGCTTGAGATCAGTGCCGGCGATGGGGCGCAACGCGCCCCCGCCGGGCCTCAGCCAAACAGCTGATGGCACAGGTCCCTGCTGGCCGCCAGCAGGATCGGCAGGAACCGTTGCTCCAGTTCCCCACGGCTGACGCGGCCGACATGGGTGCTGACATTCAGTGCCGCCAGCACCTGGCCGGAGGCGTCATAGATTGGTACCGCAATCGATCGCAAGCCTTGCTCCAGCTCCTGGTCGACCACGCACCAGCCCTGCTCACGCACCTGCTGGATACAGGCGAACAACGAGGCCGGGTCGTGCAGGGTACGGCTGGTACGGGCCTTGAGGTCGGCGCGCTCCAGGTATTCGTGCAGGCTGGCATCGTCCAGCGCTGCCAGGAGGATGCGGCCCATCGAGGTGCAATAGGCCGGCAACCGCCCGCCGACCGAAAGGTCCACCGAGATCAGCCGTTCGACCGTGGCGGAGCGCGCTATATAAAGGATGTCATCGCCTTCCAATGTGGCCATGTTGGCCGCTTCATGGAGCTGGTCGCTGATGCGATCCAGGTAAGGCTGGGCCGACACCGCCAATGGCGTGGATGACAGGTAGGCATGACCAAGGGTCAACACTTTGGGCAACAGCGAATAGGTACGCCCGTCAGTGGTCGCGTAACCCAGCTTCATCAGGGTATGCAGGCAGCGCCGCACCGCGGCCCGCGGGATCTCAGTTCGATGGCTGATCTGGGCGATGGTCAGGTGGCGTTTGCGCTCCTGGAAGGCCTGGATCACTGCCAGGCCACGGGCCAGGGAGGTCATGAAGTCGGGGTCGCCGGTGAACGCCTGGATACGCTTGGCCGCCGATGCCACGATCGGCGGGGCCAGGGTGGGGCTGCTACTGCGTGCGGGCTCGTTGGCTGACTGGCCGCTGGTTTCTTCGCTCATGGACATGCCTCAAAAAAATCGCTACCTCGTGCGATTATCGAACGAACGGCCGATAATCGCAATTGACCGCTGACACTTTTGCTTATACCTTTCCCCTGCCACATGTGGCTTCTTTGGAGAGACTGGTCAGGTACCCACCGTAGAAGTCCCAGGCAACGGCCTCGCTCCTCAGCGAGGCCGTTTTCATTTATGACAGTGGCCGGCGAACTTTGCTGGCACATCGGCTTGAACCTTTTGAATGCCTGCACGACAAAGGGTTTATAGGCTGCACAACAAACTTCAGGTCTATTGTCAGTTGCAGGTAAAGAACGATAGCCTTCAACCGGGCGATTGCTATAATTGCCGGTGTTGATTGCAAGCACCGTTTAACGGATCCAATCGACGCACTTTCGTTGCCTTGCGACTGCCAGCCCCTGTCTTTGCTGTGGCTTGCCGTGCGCTGCACCGCAGCTTGCCAACTCACACATTGCCATTTCGCTGCAATGAATTGTTCGGCTTGCCGACATATCCGCATTCTGCGTGTGTACTTAAAGGCTGACGCCCAACTTCAACCTATTCAGGTATTACTGTGACGAAAGAAGAACTGCGCGCGGAACTCGAGCGCCAGGCTGAACGTTACAAGGATGTTTACGGTGGTGAAGTCACCACCTATGCCGCGCAACCCGATCCGGAACGCAAGCCCTGGCGTAAACGTGCCAGCGTTCTCGACCAGGCGTTCGCCCAGGAAATCGAGAAGATCGAAAAGGAACTGCGCAGCGACGACAACTGAAGCCGATCGATGCCAATGCGCCATCACCCAGGAAGGGTCTGAGGCCAGGCGGATGAGCAAAAATCTGTGATATGAAATGGAATCACACAAATTTCATACAGTCGTTTTAATTGCGCAAGTCCAGTAAAAATCACCTCAAATAGCTGATTTTTCTGAATTTTATCGATTTTTAACGGCATTTCTTTGCGATTACCCGGCACCTGACTGCTTGTGCCACGTCGGCATTTGCCTGCCATCGGTCAGCCGCAGGTGCATCGATTGCCATCGTTTTCTGGCATAATCCGCCCCCCCTAAGACCGCCAGACAACCTTCATGATCGATTTATTCAGCGGACTGGATGCCTGGGTTATCGTGAGCCTGACGCTCGCTCTGACCTTCGTGCTCGCCTTCGAGTTCATCAATGGCTTTCATGACACCGCCAACGCGGTAGCCACCGTCATCTATACCAAGGCCATGCCACCGCACCTCGCCGTGTTCTTCTCTGGCGTGTTCAACTTCCTCGGCGTTCTGCTCGGTGGTGTCGGGGTGGCCTATGCCATCGTCCACCTGCTGCCGGTCGAACTGCTGATCAATGTGAACACCGGCCACGGCCTGGCCATGGTCTTCTCGTTGCTGGCCGCCGCCATCACCTGGAACCTGGGCACCTGGTACTTCGGCATTCCGGCATCCAGCTCGCACACCCTGATCGGCTCGATCCTCGGCGTCGGCCTGGCCAACGCCCTGCTCAGCGACATTCCACTGGGTGACGGCGTCAACTGGCAGAAGGCCATTGATATCGCCATGTCCCTGGTGCTCTCGCCAATGGCCGGCTTCGCTGTCGCCGCCCTGGTGCTGATCGGCCTGAAATGGTGGCGTCCGCTGTCGAAGATGCACAAGACCCCTGACCAGCGCCGCAAGCTTGACGACAAGAAGCACCCGCCGTTCTGGAACCGCCTGGTGCTGGTGATCTCGGCCATGGGCGTGAGCTTCGTGCACGGCTCCAACGATGGCCAGAAAGGCATCGGCCTGATCATGCTGGTACTGATCGGTATCGTCCCGGCCAAGTTCGTCCTCGACCTGAACAGCACCACCTACCAGATCGAGCGCACCCGTGACGCCACCTTGCACCTGAGCCAGTTCTACCAGCGCAACGCCGCCACCCTTGGCGAGTTCCTCGCGCTGGGCAAGGCGCAGGCAAGCGACCTGCCGGAGCAGTTCAGCTGCAATCCACAGCAGACCGAGCCGACCATCGCCGCGCTGCAATCGTCGCTCGCCGGTGTGACCGACTATCGCGCCCTGAGCGCCGAGAAGCGCGTCGAAGTGCGCCGCTACCTGCTGTGCCTGGACGACACGGCGAAGAAGGTCGGCAAGCTGCCAGGCCTGGAGCCTCGTGAAAAGGCTGACCTGGATAAACTGCGCAAGGACCTGACCGCCACCACCGAATACGCCCCGTTCTGGGTGATCGTCGCCGTCGCCCTGGCCCTGGGCCTGGGCACCATGGTCGGCTGGAAGCGCGTGGTACTTACCGTCGGCGAGAAGATCGGCAAGCAGGGCATGACCTATGCCCAGGGCATGTCGGCCCAGATCACCGCGGCCTGCGCCATCGGCATGGCCAACGTGTTCAGCCTGCCGGTGTCCACCACCCACGTACTGTCGTCCGGCGTGGCCGGTACCATGGTTGCCAACAAGAGCGGCCTGCAAGGCGGCACCGTGAAAACCATCCTGCTGGCCTGGGTGCTCACCCTGCCGGCGTCGATGGGCCTGGCGGCCGGCTTGTTCTGGCTGGCCACCAAGGCCATTAGCTGAGTGCTGATGCCGTACTGAAAAAGGCGCCCCTTGCAGGGCGCCTTTTTCGTGGGAGCGGCGGTGCGTCGATGCGACTTGCCCCGCGTTTGGCCCAATAAGGTTTAACGTTTCTTCCCACCCAGCAGTGATCCCATCAACCCACGCACCAACTGGCGCCCCAACTGATTGGCCGCCTGGCGCACCGCCGACTTGATCGCCTGCCCCGCCGCGCTCTGCAGGAACTCGCCGGCCTTGTCGGCAAAGCTGTCTTCCCCGGCCTTGGCCTGGGGAACCGGCTCCACCGGCGCGCCCTTGCGCTGCGTGAGCATTTCATAGGCCGACTCACGGTCGATCGGCTTGTCATAACGCCCTGCCAACGGCGACGCCGCGATCAGCGCACTGCGCTCAGCCGCGCTCAAGGGTCCGATCCGCGACTGTGGCGGCGCGATCAACACCCGCTGAACCATGGCTGGCGTGCCCTTCTCTTCCAGGGTGCCGACCAGGGCTTCGCCGATACCGAGTTCAGTAAGCACCGCCAAGCTGTCGAACGCCGGGTTCGGCCGAAAACCATCAGCCACTGCACGCAATGATTTCTGCTCCTTGGCGGTGAAGGCGCGCAGGCCATGCTGGATGCGCAAGCCCAACTGGGCCAATACCGCATCCGGCAGATCCCCCGGCGACTGAGTGACGAAATACACCCCCACGCCCTTGGAGCGGATCAGCCGCACCACTTGCTCCAGGCGGTCCTGCAACGCTTTGGGCGTGCCGTTGAACAGCAGGTGCGCCTCATCGAAGAACAACGCCAGCACAGGTTTGTCGGCATCGCCGCGCTCCGGTAGCTGCTCGAACAGTTCTGCCAGCAGCCACAGCAGGAACGTCGCATAGACCTTGGGGGCATCGTGTACCAGGCGGCTGGCATCGAGCAGGTGGATGCGGCCGCGCCCGTCGCCCTCGGGGCGCAGCAGGTCTTCGAGCTGCAGCGCCGGTTCGCCGAACAGCGCCTCGGCCCCTTGTTGCTCCAGGGTCGCCAGCCGGCGCAAGAGCGCCTGCGTGGATGCACTGGTCATCAACGCGCTGTCCTCACCCAGCAATTGCGGGTTGTCCTTGAGGTGCGCGAGCAGGGCCTTGAGGTCCTTCAGATCGAGCAGCAGCAGGCCCTCACGGTCAGCCACCTTGAACGCCGCATACAAGGCAGCCTGCTGGCTGTCGGTAAGCTCCAGCAGGTTGCCCAGCAACAGCGGCCCCATTTCACTCATCGTGGTGCGCAGGGGATGCCCCGATTGCCCCGCGACATCCCACAGGCTTACCGGGTAGCCCCGGGGCGTGTGGTTCAGCCACGGCATGCCGGCGATCCGCTCGGCCACCTTGCCCTGCGGCGCGCCCGCGGCACCGAGGCCACACAGGTCGCCCTTCACATCCGCCGCGAATACCGCCACCCCGGCGTCACTGAACAGCTCGGCGAGGTGCTGCAGGGTAACCGTCTTGCCGGTGCCCGTGGCCCCGGCCACCAGGCCATGCCGGTTGGCCAGGCGCATGGCCTGGGATACCGGTTGACCATCCGGCCCCGCTCCTACAACCATTCGTAAGGAATCTGACATCTTCTTTCATCCCCTGCTCAAGTTCTGCCGCGTGACAGCCGATATTTCAAAATGATTCTAACCAGAAAGACAGTAACAACCCGAGAAGGACCCACGGGAATTGTTGCACTGTTTTCCAGCCGTGCTTTGTGCGAACGACCCGATAAAAAACCTTAGCGGACACGATCACGTTATGAATAAAAGCCTTCGTTTCAGCCACAAGATTCTTCTGGCGGCATCACTGATCGTGATCCTCGCCTTCAGTCTGTTCACCCTGTACAACGACTACCTCCAGCGTAACGCCATTCGCGATGACCTGGAGAACTACCTGGCCGAGATGGGCGAGTCCACCTCCACCAACATCCGCAACCTGTTCGAAGGGCGCATCAAGCTGGTCGACAACGTTGCCCAGAACCTCGCTCAGTTTCCACAGAACACCGGCACCCTGCTGGGCCAGAACGCCCTCACCTCGAGCTTCCTGACCATCTACCTGGGCCAGCCCGACGGTACCTTCACCGTGCGCCCGGACACCAAGATGCCTGACGGTTACGACCCGCGCGTGCGCCCCTGGTACAAGGACGGCCTGAACGCCAGCGGCCCGATCCTCACCGAGCCCTACATCGACATGGCCACCAACAAGATGGTCATCTCGATCATCAGCACCGCCTCGCGCTCGGTCGGCGTGGTCGGCGGCGACCTGGCCCTGGACGGCCTGGTGGAGATCATCAACTCGCTGAACTTCGGCGGCATGGGCTACGCGTTCCTGGTCAATGACCAAGGCAAGATCCTGATCCACCCGGACAAGAACCTGGTGATGAAGTCGCTGTCGGACCTGTTCCCGCAGAACACCCCCCGCCTGTCCAGCGACCTGACCGAAGTCACCCTCAACGGCGAAACCCGCCTGCTGACCTTCGCCCCGGTCAAAGGCCTGCCGTCGGCCAACTGGTACATCGGCCTGTCGGTGGACAAGGACAAGGCCTTCTCGATGCTCAGCACCTTCCGCACCTCGGCGGTGATCGCCACAGTGGTGGCGGTAGTGATCATCATCGCCCTGCTCGGCCTGCTGATCCGCGTGCTGATGCAGCCGCTGCACACCATGACCCGTGCCATGGCGAACATCGCCGAAGGCGAAGGCGACCTGACCCGCCGCCTGGAAATCCACAACCACGACGAATTCGGCACCCTCGGCACCGCCTTCAACCGCTTCGTCGAGCGCATCCACGGCTCGATCCGCGAGGTGTCCTCGGCCACCGAGCAGGTCAACGAAGTGGCGCTGCGGGTGATCAGCGCCTCGAACTCGTCGATGGCCAACTCCGACGAGCAGTCCAACCGCACCAACAGCGTCGCCGCCGCCATCAACCAGCTCGGCGCCGCCGCCCAGGAGATCGCCGGCAATGCCGCCCAGGCCTCGCAACATGCCAGCTCCGCGCGGCTGCTGGCCGAGGAAGGCCAGCAGGTGGTGCAGCGCAACATCGATGCGATGAACCGCCTCTCGGACCTGATCGTCACCTCCAGCGAACATATCGAGACGCTGAACAACAAGACCGTGAACATCGGCCAGATCCTCGAGGTGATCACCAGCATTTCCCAGCAGACCAACCTGCTTGCCCTCAACGCCGCCATCGAGGCGGCTCGCGCTGGCGAGGCCGGCCGTGGCTTCGCCGTGGTCGCCGACGAGGTGCGCAACCTGGCGCACCGCACCCAGGAGTCGGCGCAACAGGTGCAGACCATGATCGAGGAGCTGCAGGTCGGCGCCCGCGAGTCGGTCGACACCATGGGTCAGAGCCAGCGCCACAGCCAGGACAGCATGGACATCGCCAACCAGGCCGGTGAGCGCCTGGGCAGCGTCACCCAACGCATCGGCGAGATCGACGGCATGAACCAGTCGGTGGCCACCGCCACCGAAGAACAGACTGCCGTGGTCGACTCGATCAACATGGACATCAACGAGATCAACATGCTCAACCAGGAAGGCGTCGAGAACCTGCAGGCCACCCTGCGCGCCTGTTCGGACCTGGAGCAGCAGGCCGGTCGCCTCAAGCATCTGGTCGGCAGCTTCCGCATCTGACCCCCACCCGCTCCCACCTCTGCGTGGGAGCGGGCCCCGCCAAACCCTGATCGAACAAACTATCCTTCAACAAGGTCAACCCTAAGGCGCGTCATCGCCGGTCCACCACCGCCTGATGACACACCCGAGGACGATCCCGGAGGGATGCTGATCGTGCACATCGCCGACATCACCATGTTCTATGCCCCGGCCAGCGGCGGCGTACGAACCTATCTTGATGCCAAACACCGCCGCCTCGACGCCATGCCCGGCGTTCGCCACAGCCTGCTGATCCCCGGCGCCAGCGCCAGCCAGGTCAACGGCGTCTATCATGTTCCCGCGCCGCCACTGCCCTTCGGCAACGGCTACCGTTTCCCGGTACGCCTGGCCCCCTGGTGCAAGGAACTGCGCCGCCTGCAACCCGACCTGATCGAGGTCGGCGACCCCTATCTCACCGCCTGGGCGGCTCTGGAAGCGCGGCGCAAGCTCGATGTGCCGGTGATCGGCTTCTATCACTCCGATCTGCCGCTGCTGGTGAGCAACCGCATGGGCAATTGGTTCACCCCCAATGTCGAGGCCTATGTCAGCAAGCTCTACGGGCACTTCGACCGGGTACTGGCGCCCAGCCAGGTGATGGCCGACAAGCTGCGCAGGCTGGGGGTCGAGAATGTGCACGTGCAACGCCTGGGCGTGGACCTGGTGCAATTTCACCCCGATAAGCGCGACCCCGGCCTGCGTCGCGAACTGGGCATCGCCGATACCAGCCGACTGCTGGTGTTCGCCGGCCGCGGCTCGCGGGAGAAGAACCTGCCGGTACTGCTCGATTGCATGCAAGCACTCGGACAGCCCTATCACCTGCTTCTGGTCGGATCGAACATGCCGATCGGCGTGCCGGACAATGTCAGCGTGATCGACCACTTCTGCCCACCCGAGGAGGTCGCCCGGCTACTGGCCAGCGCCGACCTGCTGGTGCATGCCGGCGACCAGGAAACCTTCGGTCTGGTCATTCTCGAGGCGATGGCCAGTGCCACGCCCGTGGTGGCCGTGCACGCTGGCGCCTTCGGCGAAATCGTCAACGAGCAATGCGGTCGCCTGTGCCCACCTAACGATGGCCGCGCCATGGCCGCCGCCGTGCGCGAAGTCTTCGACCACGGCGTACGCCAGCTTGGCAGCCAGGCGCGTCGCCACGTGGAACGCCATTACAGCTGGGACAACGTGGTCAGTGGCCTGCTCCAGCATTACCAGGCGGTGCTGGGTCACGCGTTGCCGGTGCGCGCCCATGGCTGAGCCCGCCGCCACCCGACGCAGCCTGATGCTGGTGCTGCACGATGTCGCGCCGGAGACCTGGCCGGACTACCAACCCTTCGTCCAGGCGATCGACGACATGGGTGGCGTGCCCATGACCTGGCTGGTGGTGCCGGACTTTCACCACCGCAATCCACTCACGCGTTCGCCCACCTTCTGCCGGCTGCTCGAACGGCGCCTGGCCCGTGGCGACGAACTGGCCCTGCACGGCTACTACCACGCCGATGACGGTCCCCCGCCACGCGGGCCTGGCGAATATTTCATGCGCAGGATCTACACCCACGAAGGCGAGTTCCACGGCCTGGACCAGGCCAGCGCGCTGCAGCGCCTGCACGCCGGGCTGGCGTTGTTCGGGCAACAGGGCTGGCCAGTGGCGGGTTTCGTCGCCCCCGCCTGGCTGATGAGCGAAGGCACGCGCCAGGCGCTGCGCCAGCTGCCGCTACGCTACACCAGCACACCACGGCACCTGTACCGGCTGCCGGACTTCACTGCCTTCGATGCCCCTGGGCTGGTGTGGAGCGCCCGCAGCGCATGGCGCCGCGGGCTGTCGAGAGTGGTCAGCGACTGGCAGTGCCGGCGCTGGCGTGAGGCCGACACCCTGCGCCTGGGCCTGCATCCGGTGGACATGCGCCACGCCAGCGCGCGCAACTACTGGCTCGAGACCCTGCAGCAACTGCTGGCGCAAGGCCGCGAGCCACTGACCAAGTCGGCCTGGCTGGAGCGCCAGGCCGCGCCATGAATCGCCTGGGCTGGCTGGGCCTGGCATTGCTGCTGGCAGTGTCGGTGCCCGCTCTGCTTGGCGGCCGCGATTTGCTCCCACGCCTGCAATCCTTCGCCCCCGGCCTGATGGCGCTGCTGCTGAGCATGATCCTGCTGTGCTGGACGCTCAATGCCCTGCGCCTGCGCTTGCTGCTCGGCGACCAGGGCACCCGAGTGGGCCGTATCCGCAGCCTGGGAGTGGTCATGGCCACAGAGTTCGCCATCTGTACCACCCCAGGCGGCACAGGTGGCCCGCTGACGCTGATGACCCTGCTGGCACGCGAGCGTATCGCGCCTTCGCGCAGCGGCGCAGTGTTCGCCATGGATCAGTTGAACGACCTGCTGTTCTTCTTCTGCGCCATGCTGGCGATCGCCGGGTACGCCTTGTTCCACAGGCTCGGCCATAGCCAGGCGCAGATGTTGCTGGGCAGCGCCTTGCTGTTGTGCAGCGCGCTGGCGGGAATCTTCCTGCTGCTACGTTATCGACGCGGGGTAATGCGCGGCAATGGCCGGCTGCTGCGGCATCTGGGCATGTCACCGGCCCGGCGGCGACGCTGGGCACGCAAGGTACTGCGCTTCGTCCATGCCCTGGCCGATACCTGGCGCATGCCACGGCGTACATTGGCGCTGGTGTTCATCCTGACCTGCGCGCACTGGTGCCTGCGCTACAGCGTGCTGTACCTGGTGCTGCGCGGGTTGGGCGTCGACCTGGCGTGGATTCCGAGCTTCCTGGTGCAGATGCTGTCGCTCAGCGCAGGGCAGTTCAGCCTGCTGCCAGGCGGCGCGGGGGCGGCGGAGCTGACCTCGGCGGCCCTGCTGTCACCGCTGGTGGGGAGTTCGACGGCAGCCGCGGCGATCCTCATATGGCGCGCGGTTACCTACTACTTCTACCTGCTGGCGGGGGGGCCGGTGTTCCTTTGTCTGCTGGCGCGTCCATTGCTGGAACGTCGCCGTCGACAGACGGGTTGAGCCGCTTCCAGAGTTCGGCGGCACCCGCAAACTCGGTGCCGTCCTCATCGCTCAACGCATCGGGGTCGAAACGGGCCAGGCAGCCCTCGCCCAAGGTCGGTGGCGCCGAAGCGCCGGCCTTGTCACGTGGATCCGCCATATGCCGGCCCTCGACTCAGTTGAACACCACGGTCTTGTTGCCATGCACCAGCACGCGGTCTTCCAGGTGATAGCGCAGGCCACGGGCCAGGACCATCTTCTCCACGTCACGACCGAAGCGGACCATGTCCTCGATGCTGTCGGCATGACTGACACGCACCACGTCCTGCTCGATGATGGGGCCGGCGTCCAGCTCCTCGGTCACGTAGTGGCAGGTCGCGCCGATCAGTTTCACGCCACGCAGCGCCGCCTGGTGGTAAGGCTTGGCGCCCACGAACGACGGCAGGAAGCTGTGGTGGATGTTGATGACCTTTTCCGCGTATGCCTGGCACAGTTGCGGCGGCAGGATCTGCATGTAGCGCGCCAGCACCACGGCATCGGCGCCGCACTCCTCGACCAGACGCGAGACTTCGGCAAACGCCGGCTGCTTGTCCTTCGGATCGACCGGCACATGGTGGAACGGAATACCGTGCCATTCGACCATGCTGCGCAGGTCGTTGTGGTTGGAGATCACGCATGGGATCTCGCAGTCCAGCTCGTCGGTGTGCCAACGGTGCAGCAGGTCTGCCAGGCAGTGCGACTCGCGGCTGGCCATCAACACCACGCGCTTCTTCTGTGCCGAATCGGTGATGCGCCAGGTCATGGAGAACTCTTCGGCGATCGGCGCGAACGCCTCGCGGAAAGCCTCGATACCGAACGGCAGGGACTCGGCACGGATCTCATGACGCATGAAGAACCAACCGCTCTGCTCGTCGGAATGATGGCTGGCTTCGTTGATCCAGCCATTGTAGAGGGCCAGGAAATTACTGACTTTCGCCACGATGCCGACGCGGTCGGGGCAGGCAATCACCAGTCGATAGGTGCGCATGAGAGAGACTCCAGAACTTCGCAAAGGCGCATATTCTAGCGGCCTGCCGGGGAAAACGCAGTAATCATCTTTACCAGAACCCCTAGCCTGGAGGGCTTGATCGCACAGGGCCATTCCCTTTTTCTCAAGGGGGTAATCGGCATTGCCCCAGGAAATTTGTAAATTTTTCTTAACCTAATGACCGTGAAGTCATGCCCTACTATTAATTGAGTCTTCAATTTTAAATTGTTTACTTGAGAGTATCGTCTGTCTATTATTGCCCCACTGTCTCTCTCTCTGAACATGTACTAAGGAACACACCATGTCCCTGATCAACGAGTACCGCGCCACCGAAGAAGCTATCAAGGAACTTCAGGCCCGTCTGGCCAACCTGTCGCAAGACGGCAAACTGCAAAAAGAGCTGGAGTTCGAAAAGAAGCTGCGCGAGCTGATGGCCGAAAACGGCAAGTCGCTGCGTGACGTGATCGCCCTGCTCGATCCGGAAAGCAAACTGAGCAAAGCCCCGCGCGGCGCAGTCAAGACCACCGGCACCAAGCGTGCACGCAAGGTCAAGCAATACAAGAACCCGCACAACGGCGAGGTTATTGAAACCAAGGGTGGCAACCACAAGACCCTGAAAGAGTGGAAAGCCAAGTGGGGCGGCGACGTCGTCGAAAGCTGGGCCACCCTGCTGGACTGATACGCTTAACAGGCGTGTATTGGTTTCAACATGAAAACGCCGGCACTTGCCGGCGTTTTTGTTTATCTGCACATTTCAAAGCTGGTATTGCACTTTCAGTTGTCGGATATGACCCTGCCAGGCTTCCAGTACCTGGCGCCCCGCCTCGCTGGCGTCTGCCAGGCTGGCTTGGCATGCCTGCTCGAAATTGGCCAGGGTGTTCGGCGCACCAAAGGCAGCGTCTGTAAGGCGTTGCTGACAGAACGCATACCAACGTGCGCGCTCTTGTTCATCAAGGGTGTCGGAAAAGTTTCGCGCCCGATAGCGGAACAACAATTCCGGCATGCGCGGATCATCGAACATCCACTGCCCCTTGGCCAATTGCGCCGGATCGGTACACCGCACTTGCTCGCTCAGGCGTTTGTCCCGCTCACCGAGGAAACCGTCATACAACTGTTGTTCCGGGTCTTCGCTGGCTGCAAAACCCTCTTCCTGATAGATAATGTCCAGCTTGTCTCGCCAGGTCATCTGCTGATTGGCCAACTGCTCCGCCTGTGCCTGCAACACCGACAACTCGAGCCCCAACCGTTGTTGATCGGCTGGGCGCAGTACCGATAGCGGCGCCAGCACCGGGCAGCGATTGATATGTACCAACTTCAGCGGTACCGGTAGTTCGCCCTGGGCCATGTCTTCATGCCGCGTGTACAAACGCTGACGCAATGCTTGCGCACTCTCCTGGAGCAGAGGCGAATTATCCTGTTGCAAGTCGCAGACTATCAGCGCGTTGCGATTACGCGGGTGCCAGGCCAATGGCAACACCACACCGATGTAGTTGCGCTGCGCCGAGAAACGTCCGGATACATGTACCAGGGGCTGCAATAGGCGGATCTGCTCCATGACCTTGTGCTTGCTGCGCAACTGGAACAACCAGTCATACAACCTGGGCTGCCGGTCACGAATCAACCGGGCCAGGGCAATGGTCGCCCGCACGTCGGAAAGCGCTTCGTGGGCATGGCCATGGTCGATGCCATTGGCCTTGCTCAACAGCTCCAGGCGCAAGCTGGTGCGCCCATCCTGCTGTGGCCAGACGATGCCCTCCGGGCGCAGCGCATAGGCCGTACGGACCACATCGATCAAGTCCCAGCGGCTGTTGCCACCCTGCCATTCACGGGCATAGGGGTCGAAGAAGTTGCGGTAGAGGCTGTAGCGGGTGACCTCATCGTCGAAGCGCAACGTGTTGTAGCCGGCGCCACAAGTGCCGGGCCGGGCCAGCTGCTCATGGATCCGTGTCATGAATTCGGCCTCGCACAGCCCCTGGCTGGCCAGCTGCTGCGGAGTGATGCCGGTCACCAGGCAGGCCGCCGGGTGCGGCAGGATATCGTCGGAGGGGCGGCAATAGAGGCTGATAGGCGCCTCGATCTCGTTGAGGTCGAGGTCGGTGCGCACGCCGGCCACCTGCAGGGGGCGGTCGCAGCGTGGATTGATGCCGGTGGTTTCGTAGTCGTGCCAGAAGATGCTGGAGCTCACGGGGTCGTCCTGTAACAAGGTCGACCAGAGTCTAACGGCACGCGTGAGGGCTGGGCCAGCCTCACGCAGAGGCGTTCATGGGCCGGAAGCTGAAGAAATCGCGCAGCGAGCGAACAAAGCCGTCGTATTCCTGCGGCGCCTGCAACAACATGAAACCGGCATCGAAATGCCCGGGCGTCTCATCTTCGCGGCACCACAGGCAACTGGCGGTCAGGTTGATGAACTGCAGGCCACCGCCGGCAAGGGGGACACGCAGTTGCAGCTCGAAGTCCGGCCCCACCAGCACCGGCAACTGGCTGATCAGCATCAGGCCGTCTTCGGAAGCGTTGCCCAGGTAGCCGATCTGCTGGTCGGTGCAGCGGTTGAAGACCTTGAGCACGCAAGGCAGTTGATGACGTTCTATATGTCGCTCGATAAACATGATCGAAGTGAAGTCCTGTACCTGGAGCCAGGAAGACAAGGTACTGGCGATGATCGTTACAACTCTCCAACAGATTAGCCCAGTCCGACGGACGGACTACATGAAATCATCGACACCTTGGGATTAACGCCAAGGTGTAGTGTTCACCGGGCTGGCCACCGCCGCTTCGCTGCCGCGCAGGTGACCGAGCTTCTCCAGTGTCTGCAGACGTGCCTGGGCGCGGTAGGCGTATTCGTTGCGCGGATACTGCTGGATCAGGTACTGGTAGGTCTGCGCCGCATCGACGTAGAGCTTCTGGCGCTCCAGGCACTGGCCACGCAGCAGCGACACTTCCGGGTGGATGAACGGCCGGGCACGGCTGGTGCGGTCGACCTGCGACAGCTCGAGCATCACCTTGGCGCAGTCGCCACGGTCATAGGCGCGGTAGGCATTGTTCAGGTGGTGGTCCATGGACCAGCGGGTGCAGCCGACGACACTGGCCGCCATGGTCAAAACGATCAGGGTGCGCATGGGAATTCTCCTTTGATGGGCACTGTATCGGCCTTTCACGACAAATCTTCACAGGCTTTTGCAAGCATACCGCGACCGTTCAAACGCCACCCTCGCAACCGTACAGGTAGTGCAACGGAACAATGACTACAGCGCAATTGAGGAGTAGCCTTTCGCTGCGCTTCACTATAGGAGTCTGTGCATGACCATCCGCCGTACCAAAATCGTCGCCACCCTTGGCCCCGCCAGCAATTCGCCGGAAGTGATCGAACAGCTGATCCTCGCCGGCCTGGACGTGGCACGCCTGAACTTCTCCCACGGCACCCCGGACGAGCACAAGGCCCGCGCCCGCCTGATCCGTGACATCGCCGCCAAGAACGGCCGCCATGTCGCGCTGCTGGGCGACCTGCAGGGTCCGAAGATCCGCATCGCCAAATTCGCCAACAAGCGCATCGAACTGAAAGTCGGTGACAAGTTCACCTTCTCCACCGCTCACCCGCTGACCGAAGGCAACCAGGATATCGTCGGCATCGACTACCCCGACCTGGTCAAGGACTGCGGCGTCGGTGACGAACTCCTGCTCGACGACGGCCGCGTGGTCATGCGCGTCGAAACGGCCACCGCAGACGCCCTGCACTGCGTGGTGATCATCGGCGGCCCGCTGTCGGACCACAAAGGCATCAACCGCAAAGGTGGCGGCCTGACCGCACCGGCCCTGACCGAGAAGGACAAGGCCGACATCAAGCTTGCCGCGGAAATGGACCTGGACTACCTGGCCGTGTCGTTCCCGCGCGACGCCAGCGACATGGAATACGCCCGCAAGCTGCGTGACGAAGCCGGCGGCAGCGCCTGGCTGGTGGCCAAGATCGAACGCGCCGAAGCAGTGGCCGACGACGAGACCCTCGACCAGCTGATTCTCGCCTCCGACGCTGTCATGGTGGCCCGTGGCGACCTGGGCGTGGAAATCGGCGACGCCGAACTGATCGCGATCCAGAAGAAGATCATCCAGCACGCCCGCCGCAACAACAAGGCGGTGATCGTGGCGACCCAGATGATGGAGTCGATGATCCAGAACCCGATGCCGACTCGCGCCGAAGTGTCCGACGTGGCCAACGCCGTGCTCGACAACACCGACGCGGTGATGCTTTCAGCCGAGAGTGCCGCCGGCAGCTACCCGATCGAGGCGGTCCAGGCCATGGCCCGCATCTGCTCGGGCGCCGAGAAGCACCCGACCAGCCAGAAGTCCAGCCACCGCCTGCACACCACCTTCGAACGCTGCGACGAGAGCATCGCCCTGGCGGCCATGTACACCGCCAACCACTTCCCCGGCGTCAAGGCGATCATCGCCCTCACCGAAAGTGGCTATACGCCGCTGATCATGTCGCGCCTGCGTTCGCACGTGCCGATCTTCGCCCTGTCGCCACACCGCGCCACCCAGGCCCGTGCCAACATGTTCCGCGGCGTCTACCCGATCGCCTTCGACCCGGCTTCGCTGCCGGCCGACAAGGTCAGTCAGGCGGCCGTCGACGAGCTGCTCAAACGCGGCCTGGTGGAGCAAGGCGACTGGGTCATCCTGACCAAGGGTGACAGCTACCACACCATCGGTGGCACCAACGGCATGAAGATCCTGCATGTCGGTGATCCGCTGGTCGGCTGATCTGGCGTTAAAACGCTATCGCGGGGCAAGCCCGCTCCCACGCATCAGGTATCACCTGCGTGGGAGCGGGCTTGCCCCGCGATTTTTCAATGCCTAGGCATGCTCGGTGAAAACATCCGCCAATACCTGGTTGCGCGGTACCCCGGCAATGAACAGCCGCCGGGCGAACCGTTCGACACTTGTCGGCGCCCCGCACAGCAATGCCATGGTCTGGCGCGACGCCAGACGCAAGCCGGCCAGCGCCTCATCCAACTGTTCGGCCAGCACCAACTCCACGCTCACCCCTTCCAGCGCCTGCAGCGCCTCGGCCAGGTAGTGCCCGGCTGGGGTGCGCGCCACATGCAGCAGCCGAATCTCGCCCTGATGCCCCTGGCGCAGCGCCTCGCGCAGGATGCCCCACAAAGGTGCCAGCCCGGTGCCCGCCGCCAGCAGCCACAAAGGCCGCGCCTGCCAGTCAGGGTCGTAGTGCAGCGCCCCGCCGCGCAGCTCGCCCAGCCTCAATGCATCGCCTACGTGCAACTGCCGGGCCCTGTCGCAAAACGCGCCGGGGCGGCTGCAATCCAGGTGAAACTCCAGCGTCTCATCCTCTCCCGGCAGGCTCGCCAGCGAGTAGGGGCGGGCCACGTCGCCGCACCACAGCACCAGGTGCTGGCCAGCCTGGTAGCGCAGCGTCCGGCCTGGGCGCAGGCGTAGGCGCAGCACGTCGCCGAACCAATCCAGTGCAACCACCGTGGCCGGCAGGCCATCCTGCAGCGGGTCGAACAGCGCCACCCGCAGGTCGCCGGCCACCGAGCACTGGCAGGCCAGGCGCCAGCCCTCGTCGCGCTGGGCCGTACTCAGGGCCTCGGGCCTGGCATCCACGGGCAGGCCATCGAGGCAACGCACCAGGCAGGCGTGGCAGCTGCCGGCGCGGCAGCTGTAGGGCACATTCAGGCCTGCCTCGTTGAGGGCATCGAGCAGATTGCTGCCACTTGGCACTACCCATTGGCGCTCGCCCACGCAAAGTTCGGGCATGGTCAGGTTTCTCATTCGATTCAAGGTTTTCCAGAGGCGCTTTGCGCCCCATCGCCGGCAAGCCGGCTCCCACAGGGGCTGTGCATTGCCGGCGAAACGCTCCCGATACAACAGCATCGCATGTCATCAGCAAAAAGGATGCCCCTTCCCTGCCGACCTTGGTCCAGACCACGTGCAGGTGTTTCCGCAGGCGGGGCACGGTATACTGCCGCGCCTTTTTTGTGCCGGCCCGACCAGCCGGCGCCTTGCCAGGCGTTCCTGACATACAGGTGTGCACTGTCGGAATGCCTTTTCGAATGTTCCCGTCTTTAAGAGGAGCGCGCTGCATGACCGTGATCAAGCAAGACGACCTGATTCAGAGCGTCGCCGACGCCCTGCAATTCATCTCGTACTACCACCCCGTCGACTTCATCCAGGCGATGCACGAGGCCTACCTGCGTGAAGAGTCGCCTGCCGCGCGTGACTCGATCGCCCAGATCCTGATCAACTCGCGCATGTGCGCCACCGGCCACCGCCCGATCTGCCAGGACACCGGCATCGTCACCGTGTTCATCCGCGTCGGCATGGACGTGCGCTGGGACGGCGCCACCCTGAGCGTCGACGACATGATCAACGAAGGTGTGCGCCGCGCCTACAACCTGCCCGAGAACGTCCTGCGCGCCTCGATCCTGGCCGACCCGGCCGGTGCCCGCAAGAACACCAAGGACAACACCCCGGCCGTCATCCACTACTCGATCGTCCCAGGCGACAAGGTCGAGGTGGATGTCGCGGCCAAGGGCGGTGGTTCGGAAAACAAGTCGAAGATGGCCATGCTCAACCCGTCCGACTCGATTGTCGACTGGGTGCTCAAGACCGTCCCGACCATGGGCGCTGGCTGGTGCCCGCCTGGCATGCTCGGCATCGGCATCGGCGGTACCGCCGAGAAGGCCGCGGTGATGGCCAAGGAAGTGTTGATGGAATCCATCGACATCCATGAGCTGAAAGCCCGTGGCCCGCAGAACCGCCTCGAAGAGATCCGCCTGGAGCTGTTCGACAAGGTCAACCAGCTGGGCATCGGCGCCCAGGGCCTGGGCGGCCTGACCACCGTGCTCGACGTCAAGATCATGGACTACCCGACCCACGCCGCCTCCTTGCCGGTGTGCATGATCCCCAACTGCGCCGCCACCCGTCACGCCCACTTCGTGCTCGACGGCTCCGGCCCGGCCGAGCTGGAAGCGCCGTCGCTGGACGCCTACCCGGAAATCGTCTGGGAAGCCGGCCCAAGCGCTCGCCGCGTGAACCTGGACGCGATCACCCCGGAAGAAGTCGCCAGCTGGCAGCCGGGCGAGACCATCCTGCTCAACGGCAAGATGCTCACCGGCCGCGACGCCGCGCACAAGCGCATGGTCGAGATGCTCAACCGTGGCGAAGAGCTGCCGGTGGACCTCAAAGGCCGCTTCATCTACTACGTCGGCCCGGTCGACCCGGTCGGTGACGAAGTAGTCGGCCCGGCCGGCCCGACCACCGCCACGCGGATGGACAAGTTCACCCGCCAGATCCTCGAGCAGACCGGCCTGCTGGGCATGATCGGCAAGTCCGAACGTGGCCCGACCGCCATCGAAGCGATCAAGGACAACAAGGCCGTGTACCTGATGGCCGTCGGCGGCGCTGCCTACCTGGTGGCCCAGGCCATCCGCAAGTCGAAGGTCCTGGCCTTCGCCGAGCTGGGCATGGAAGCGATCTACGAGTTCGAAGTGAAGGACATGCCGGTCACCGTCGCGGTGGACAGCAAGGGTGAATCGGTACACATCACCGGCCCTGCGCTGTGGCAGAGCAAGATCGCCGAAAGCCTGGCGGTGGAAGTGAAGTAAAGCACCGCTCACTGTCAACGGAACGCCCGGCCCACGCCGGGCGTTTTCGTTTACGGCGCTCGCTTGAGCGACTCAGCACAGATCATGCAGGCAGCGCCTTGAGCCAGAACGACATGATCTTGGCCGACTGCGCCTGCTCGTCGAGATCCCGCCAACGGTAGGCAGTACGCAACGACGGTTCATGCAGAAAGCCACGGTTGCGCCAGAAACCTTGCAACGGCTTGTAGTCCGCCGGGCGCCGCGGGTGCCCGGAGGGGCGCTCCACCGCACAAAACGCACAGGCATCGAACTCGGCCAGCTTGTGCGCATAGGACTCGCGCTCGATGAAAAAACGCACGCCCAGCCCCCGCCCACGGTAAGCCGGCAGCAGCACCGATTCACCGAAGTAATAGATCGAGGCCGGATCGCGCCCCTGGGCAAGGAAGGGTTGCTGCAACTCGAGATCGGCGTCCACCAACGGCAAGCCGGTGGCGGCGCCGACCACCTGACTGCCGTCGAGTGCCAGCACCACCAGACTGCGCCCGGATTCGGCGTAGCTGGCCAGGTAATCCGCCTGGTGGCTCAAGGAGCTGTCCAGCAGATAGGGAAACTCACGAAACAGCGTCAGGCGTAGGCACGCGAGGTCATCGATGTAAGGCGCTATGGCAGCGCCATGGAGCAAACGTATTTCCATGCGGGGCGGTCCTCCTGTCGATGGCCATGACTGAGACCCACCCTAGCATCCCCCCTGCCCTGCGGCCTTTCCCCTGCGCGACAGGTATTTCTCCATGACCGCTGCCGAGTGGCCGTGCGCCCGCCACCTGACCGCTCGCACAGCGTTACGTCCGTCTTACTGAATCCGCGTTCCCAACACCTTGAGAAATGCCGCCAGCCACGCCGGATGCGCAGGCCAGGCCGGCGCTGTCACCAGGTTGCCGTCCACATGCACCTGGTCCACCGCGATATCGATGAACTGCCCACCCGCCAGACGCACTTCAGGTGCGCACGCCGGGTAGGCACTGCACTCGCGCCCTTCCAGTACCCCGGCCGCAGCCAGCAACTGCGCGCCATGACACACCGCGGCAATAGGCTTGCCCGCATGATCGAACGCCCTGACCAGTTCCAGCACCTTGTCGTTCAGGCGCAAGTATTCCGGCGCCCGCCCGGGATCAGCAAGGCGTCGTAGCTCTCGGCGCGCACCTGGACGAAGTCGTAGTTCAGGGCAAAGTTGTGTCCGGGCTTCTCGCTGTAGGTCTGCTCGCCCTCGAAATCGTGGATCGCCGTGCGCACCGTCTGCCCGGCGATCTTCTCCGGGCACACGGCATGGACGGTATGGCCGACCATGGCCAGGGCCTGGAACGGCACCATCACTTCGTAGTCCTCCACATAGTCGCCCACCAGCATGAGAATCTTCTTCGCCGTCATCGCATCCACTCCATCGGTTGTCTGGGAACAGTTCCAGCACGATAGTCTGCTTTGCGTGACGGCGATATACGTCACTAGTCGCGACGATCCAGCAGATTGGCCACCAACCGGTCCAGCCAGCCCCACAGGCGCTGTTGCACCCGACGCCACAGTGGACGGGCATGCCAGCGCGCCAGGTCGACCTCCAGGCTCTGGGCGAAATCGCGCTCGAAGCTGGCGGCGACAGCAGCACTGAGCGGCGGATCGATGGCTTCTACGTTGGCCTCGAGGTTGAAGCGCAGGTTCCAGTGATCGAAGTTGCACGAGCCGACACTGACCCAGTCGTCCACCAGCACCATCTTCAGATGCAGGAAGCATGGCTGGTATTCGAAGATCCGCACCCCGGCACGCAGCAGCCTTGGGTAATAGCGGTGCCCGGCATAGCGCACCGCCGGGTGGTCGGTGCGTGGGCCGGTGAGCAGCAGGCGCACGTCGATGCCCTTCTGCGCGGCCCGCCGCAGCGAGCGCCGCACGCTGAAGGTCGGCAGGAAGTACGGCGTGGCCAGCCAGATGCGCCGCTGGCCGCTGTTCAGGGCGCGCACCAGCGCATGCAGGATGTCCTTGTGCTGGCGGGCGTCGGCATAGGCTACCCGGCCCATGCCCTGGCCCTGCGCCGGCACCTGGGGCAGGCGGGGCAGGCCGAAGCCCTCGGGCGGGCGCCAGGCGGTGCGGCGCTGGTTGGCGTGCCACTGGCGGTCGAACAAGAGTTGCCAGTCGGTGACGACCGGCCCCTCCATGCGCACCATCACTTCGTGCCACTCGCTGGTGTCGGCTTCGGGTGTCCAGAACTCGTCGGTAACCCCGGTACCGCCGACCACCGCCCAGCGCTCGTCCACCAGCAACAGCTTGCGATGATCGCGATAGAGGTTGCGCAGGCCGCGGCGCCAGCGCAGGCGGTTGTACCAGCGCAGCTGGACACCCGCCGCCAACAGGCGCTCACGCAAGGAGGAGGTGAAGGCCAGCGAGCCATAGTCGTCGAACAGGCAACGCACCCGCACGCCACGCTGCGCGGCCTGCTCCAGGGCCTCGACCACCGCCTCGGCGCACGCCCCGGCCTCGACCAGGTAAAGCTCCAGGTCGACCTGATACTCGGCACGCACGATCGCCAGGAGCATGCGCGGGAAGAACTCGGGGCCGTCGATCAGCAGTTCGAACTGGTTGCCATCCCGCCAGGGGAAGACCGGCCCCGGCATGTCAGCGGGCGGTGAAGATCAGCACCGCGCTCACCGGCACCGAGGGGTTGATCGACTTGAGCCCGGCCAGCTTGCGCAGGTTCTCCAGGCCCGGCAGCAGGCCGAACTCCGAGGCGCGCAGGATCAGCGGCTCCAGGGTCACCACCTGGAAACGCCGTTCGTCCAGGCGCGTGGCCAGCAGCAGGGTGTTGTAGCTGCGGGTCTGGCCGTGCAGGGTCACGCTCACCGGCAGGCGCAGCTCCAGCTGCGCGCCGTTGGCCAGGTCGTTGATCGGGCGCAGGTCGATCTGTGCCTGCACCGTGGCCTCGGGGAACTGCTCGAAGGCGAACAGGCCATCGCGCATGCGCTCGTCACGCAGCGGGATGCCGCTGCTGATCGAGTCCATCTCGATGCTGACCTCGGCCGCGCCCTTGCGGTCGACCTTGCCATGCAGCACCAGGAAACGGTTGACCTCGGCGATATTGCCATTCTTGCCGGTGACGAAGGACAGGCGCGAGGATTCGCCATCCAGGTGCCAGTTGGCATGGGCGGGCAAGCACAGGGCGAGCAGGAGGGCGGGCAGCAGACGGGACGGCTTGAACATGTGAAATCCTGTGAATCAAGGCCGTCAACCTTACCCGCACGGTTTCACGGCAGCAAGCGGCAGCCTTCGCGGTGACCCTGCCAGGCCGCCTGGTTGCGCCGGCCAAGGCCCTCGGCGGTGACCAGACGCCCGGGGCTGTCCTCTTCCAGCAGGCCCAATGGCAGGTACTGGCGCACATAGCCCCGGCAATAGGCCTCAGGGAAACCCATCACGAACCGACACGAGCAGTACTCTTTCGCCGAGTAGGCAGAAAGGATACCCGGGAAGTCCGCCAACGCCTGGCGCTCGTGCCAGGCCCAGGCCGACACGGCCAGTAGCAGCAGGACCACCACCCGCTTCATGCGCCCTCCCCGGCCACGACGGCCAGCACCCGCTTGAGCAGTTCGTTGTGGCTGAAGCTGCCGTCGCGGTCATCGGCGTAGCGCACGATCACCAGCTTTTGCGTGGGCAGTACATAGAGCGCCTGCCCCCAGTGGCCGAGTGCGGCGAACGTGTTGCTCGGCGCATCCGGCCACGGCACCGGCTGGCCGGGCAATGTCTGGTTGAGCCACCAGTGCCCGCCGGGGTTGGCTTCGCCCGGTACAGGCTGCGCGGCGCTGAACAAGGTGCGGTTGAACGCTACCCACTCGGCCGGCAGCAACTGTTGTTCGCGCCAGCGCCCGTCACGCTGCATCAGCAGGCCGATGCGCGCCAGATCGCGAGCACTGAGATAGAGGTACGAGGAGCCCACATAAGTGCCCGCGCCATCACGCTCCCAGACAGCGCTGTCGATCCCCAGCGGGGTGAACAGGGCTTGCCAGGGATAGTCGGCATAGCGCTCAGGCGCGAGCATGCCGCGCAGGCTGGCGGCCAGCAGGTTGCTGTCGCCGCTGGAGTAGACGAACTGCGTGCCGGGCGCACGGGCGGCGGGCCTGGCCGCCGTGTAGGCAGCCATGTCGGTGCGGCCACGGGTGTAGAGCATGGCCACCACCGACGACTTCAATGGCGCGTATTCGTAATCTTCCTGCCAGGCCAAGCCGCTGGCCCAATGCAGCAGGTCGGCCAGGCGCAGCGTTGGGTGCGCCTGCAAGGCCGGGTAATAGCGGGAAGCCGGATCTTCGAGCTGGAAGCGCCCTTCGCCGTAGGCAACGCCCATGACCGTGGCCAGCACGCTCTTGCTCACCGACCAGGTTAGGTGTGGTGTGTCGGCACGGGTCGGCTCGGCGTAGCGTTCATGGAGGATGCGCCCGTCGCGGATGATCAACAGCGCATCGGTGCGAATGCCGCCGCGCTCGGTCTCGCGTGGTGCAAAGGCGTAGGTGTCTACGGCTTGCCAGTCGATGAGCATGTTGTCGACCGGCCACTGCGCCGCAGGCCAGTCTTCGGCCCAGGCTGGGGCGGTGGTCATGGCCAGGGCAAGCATCACTGCCTTCATGGAGAGTCCTGCAAGGGGCTGACGCCGCTCCTACAAAGGTTGCGCATGGCCTGTAGGAGCGGCTTCAGCCGCGATGGGACGCACAGCGGCCCAGGTTCAAAGGTGCCCCCAGCCTCTCAGGCTTTCATGACAGTCCGGCGGCACTCCAGGCCTTGGCCAGGCGTTTGTCACGGGCCGCGCCGGCCAGCGCCAGCAGGCCCTGGTCGCGTTGCCACAATTGCGCCCAGTGCTCCGGCCCTGAGGCCAACGCCTGGTCGATCTCGCCCCGCACGTCCTGGAACTGGGCAAACAGGCCACCCAGCAGCAGGTGGCAGGCTACGCTGTCCGGGCATTGCCGACTGCCCTCGGCGCACCCGGCGAGCAGGCCGATCAGCTTCAGGCGCAGGGCCTGCGGCCAGGCGCACTCCTGGGCAACGCCATGCAGCCAGGCCACCAGCGCGGCCAGCACATACAGGTCCTCGAGGGAGCGGAACGGCTTGACGTACGCATCCCAGCCATCACCGGCCAGCAACTCGCACGCGGCGTCCTTGAGCAGCAGGCGGCCATGCCCCACTTCGGGCATCAACGGCAGGGTCGGCAAGGCCTCGAGGCTTACACCGGGCTCACCCGGATAGACTACCGCCAGTTGCAAGCGCGGCGCCTCGCCCGGTCCTTCGTGGCGCGCCGCCACCAACAGCCATTCAGCATCCAGCCCAGCGGTGACGAAGTCCTTGTTGCCGGTCAGGCGCAGGCCGTCCAGGCGGGTGTGCATATCCGCCGGGCGCACGCTGCGCCGCTCGGTGGCACACAACGCGCCCAGGCTGGCCGGCGCGCTGGGCCACAGCACCCGCAGTGCCGCCTGGTAGCCGAGCAGGAACGCCAGCCCGGGAGTGGCCATGGCGCGCCCGCCCAGCACCGCCAGCTCGAACGGCATCACCGCGCCCAAGCGCTCGAGCACCGCCGCATAGGTTTCCCCCAGGGTCGCCGCCAGCGGGTGGCGCAAGGGGTCGTTGAGTCGTTGCAACCAGGCCATCGCAAGCTCCTTTCAAGGGTGTCACGCAAGCATCACCAAAGATTCACGGGGGTGACACCGGGCGTACCTAGGCTGACTTTGCACAACAAAGCCGACCGGCCGCAACCCTTTGGCTGGCTTATGGAGACTCACGATGACCCGGATCGCTCGCTCTGGCGACACCAGCACTGAACGCCGTCTGCAAGCCGAACGCCTGGTCGGCGCCGCGGCCCTGCAGGAAGCACAGGCCCTGCGTTTCAAGGTGTTCAGCGCCGAATTCAAGGCCAAGCTCAAGGGCGCCGAACACGGCCTGGACATGGACGACTACGACATCCACTGCCGCCACATCGGCGTGCGCGACCTGGCCACCGGCCAACTGGTCGCCACCACCCGCCTGCTCGATCACCAGGCCGCCAGTAGCCTCGGCCGCTTCTACAGTGAAGAGGAGTTCAGCCTGCACGGTCTGTTGCAGTTGCAGGGCCCGATCCTCGAACTGGGCCGTACCTGCGTCGACCCGGCCTACCGCAACGGCGGCACCATCGCCGTGCTCTGGAGCGAACTGGCCGAAGTGCTCAATGAGGGCCGCTACAGCTACCTGATGGGCTGCGCCAGCATCCCCATGCAGGACGGCGGCGTGCAGGCCCACGCAATCATGCAGCGCCTGCGCGAACGCTACCTGTGCACCGAGCACCTGCGTGCCGAACCGAAGAACCCGCTGCCCAGCCTGCCGCTGCCGAACAACGTCATCGCCGAGATGCCGCCGTTGCTCAAGGCCTACATGCGCCTGGGCGCGAAGATCTGCGGCGAGCCGTGCTGGGACGAGGACTTCCAGGTCGCCGACGTGTTCATCCTGCTCAAGCGCGACGACCTCTGCCCGCGCTACGCCCGTCACTTCAAGGCGGCGGTCTGATGCCGCGCCTGCGGGCCGCTGCCCGCCTGCTGCGGCTGTTCCTGGTGCTGACCCTGGGACTGGCCATGGCCAGTGTCATCGCACTGGGCGAGCGTCTTGGGCTGAACGCCTCGATAGAACAGCGCCAACGCTGGACTCGGATGTTCATGGGGCGCCTGGTCGCCGCCCTGCCCTTCGAAGTCCAGGTCAAGGGCGAGCTGCCGCAACAGCCAATGCTGTGGGTCTGCAACCATGTGTCGTGGACCGACATCCCACTGCTCGGCATGCTCACCCCGCTGTCGTTCCTGTCCAAGGCCGAGGTGCGCCACTGGCCGCTGGCCGGCTGGCTGGCCGAGAAGGCCGGTACCCTGTTCATTCGTCGCGGCGGCGGCGATGCACAGCGCCTGCGCGAGCAGATCAGCGAACAACTGGGCGAACAACGCCCCCTGTTGATCTTCCCCGAAGGCACCACCACGGACGGTCGCAGCCTGCGCACCTTCCATGGGCGCCTGCTGGCCGGGGCTATCGACCAGGCCACGCCAGTGCAGCCGGTGGCAATCCAGTACCTGCGCGCGGGCCAGACCGATCCGATCGCGCCGTTCATTGGCGAGGACGACCTGGTTTCCCATTTGATGCGGCTGTTCGCGCAGGACCGCGGACAAGTGCTGATCCACCTGTTGCCGTCAATCGACAGCGCGGGCAAGGAACGCGCGGTACTGGCTTTCGAAGCGCAACAGGCGGTCAATCTGGCGCTGTTCGGCGCCGAGAACGTCGAAGTGGCACCGAGGCGACAGGCTCGGGCAGCCTGAGTCCGCGATTGCGGACTCAAGCCGATTGCTGTGCCTGGGCAAATGCCTGCAATTGCGGATAGAACTCGCGAAAGTCCGCCAGCAACGGCTCGTACAACCGCTCCAGTTCCACCATCACCCCTGCCATCCCCTCAGGTCGCGACAGGCGCCGGGCAATCCCGGCAAACACCCGCTCCAGGGTGGCGAAATCGCCATACGCTCCCAGCCAGTCGTCGGCCGCCATCAAGGGCGCGATGCGCGCCAACCGCCCCGGCAACTCCGGTTCGGCGAGCAATACCTTGTAGAAATCATCGGTGAATTGCGCCAGCGGTTGCTCGGCATACGCCGTCCAGTGCCGCGCCAGACAGTGGTCGAAGAACACATCCAGGACGATCCCGGCGAACCGCCGCCGCTCGCGCGGGAAACGCGCCAACGCCGTCAGCACCAGTGGGTGGCTGTCGGTGTAGCGGTCGATGTGTCGGTGCAGCCGAATAGAAGCCTCCAGCGCAGGCGGGAAGCGCCCCGCAAGCTCGCCCTTGACGAAATCGCCATACAGGCTGCCAAGCAGTTGCTGCGGCGCGGGGCCGCCCAGATGAAGGTGTGCGAGATAATTCATGGCGCCAGTCTAGCACCGCTGGCAGCTATATCGTCACAAGACGATATAGCTATCAAGACCTGCCTTATGACCACTTCATATTTGTATATCGCGATGCAGCGATTTATATTTCGCCTAATCGCGATATACCGCTACACACCACGAGCCCAACCATGCCTATCGATCTCGACGAAATAATAAAAGCCCTGGCCCACCCGGTCCGGCGAGACATCCTCAACTGGCTGAAAGACCCGGCCGCGCAGTTCCCCGAGCAGCACCACAGCACCGAACACGGTGTGTGTGCAGGGCAGATCGACCAACGCTGCGGCCTGTCGCAGTCGACCGTGTCCGCTCACCTGGCCACCCTGCAGCGCGCCGGCCTGATCAGCAGCCAGAAGATCGGCCAGTGGCATTTCTTCAAACGCAACGAGGCGACCATCAAGGCGTTTCTCGAGCAAATGAGCCAAGAGCTCTGACCTGATCCAAGCGAGGCTTCGCACATGACTACGTTGTTCGACCCGATCACCCTGGGCGACCTGGAACTGCCCAACCGCATCATCATGGCCCCGCTGACCCGTTGCCGCGCCGACGAAGGCCGCGTGCCCAACGCGCTGATGGCCGAATACTACGTGCAGCGCGCCAGCGCCGGGCTGATCCTCAGCGAAGCGACCTCGGTCACGCCAATGGGCGTCGGCTATCCGGATACCCCCGGCATCTGGAACGACCAGCAGGTGCGCGGCTGGCACAACGTGACCAAGGCCATCCACGGCGCGGGCGGGCGCATCTTCCTGCAACTGTGGCACGTCGGGCGCATCTCCCACCCGTCGTACCTCAACGGCGAACTACCGGTGGCCCCCAGCGCGATCCAGCCCAAGGGTCATGTCAGCCTGGTGCGCCCGCTCAGTGACTACCCGACCCCGCGCGCGCTTGAAACCGAAGAGATCGCCGACATCGTCGAGGCCTACCGCAGCGGCGCCGAGAACGCCAAGGCCGCCGGCTTCGACGGCGTGGAGATCCACGGCGCCAACGGCTACCTGCTCGACCAGTTCCTGCAAAGCAGCACCAACCAGCGCACCGACCGTTATGGCGGCTCGCTGGAAAATCGCGCACGATTGCTGCTGGAAGTGACCGATGCCGCCATCGAGGTATGGGGCCCGGGCCGTGTGGGCGTGCACCTGGCGCCACGGGCCGATGCCCACGACATGGGCGACGCCGACCGTGCCGAGACCTTCACCTATGTGGCACGGGAGCTGGGCAAGCGCGGCATCGCCTTCATCTGCTCGCGGGAGAAAGAGGCTGACGACAGCATCGGTCCACTGATCAAGGCAGCGTTCGGCGGCCCGTACATCGTCAACGAGCGCTTCGACAAGGCCGGCGCCAACGCTGCCCTGGCCAGCGGTAAAGCCGATGCGGTGGCCTTCGGCATCCCCTTCATCGCCAACCCCGACCTGCCGGCGCGCCTGGCCGCGGATGCGCCGCTCAATGCGCCGCATCCGGAGACGTTCTATGGCAAAGGACCGGTTGGGTATATCGACTACCCGCGGATGTAGGGAAGTACAAGAGTTGTGGAAGTGGGCTTGCCCGCTTCCACAAGTGGATACCTGCGAACGATCAGAAGTTGTAGCGCAAGCCCAGGTTGACCCCGTACGGCTGCTCGATATGCTCGCCATTGCTGTACTGGAACTCACCGTGCAGCTGCAACACTTCCGATACCTGCGCCACCAGGCCCACCGCCACCTCGCCACGAGTGCCGGAGAGATCGTTGGTGAAGTGGTTATCGTTGATCTTCACCTTGTTGCTGTTGATGAACTCGTGGGCCGCCGCGACCTTCAGGTACGGTTGCAGGATGCTGCCGTTGTCCAGCACCAAGCTGCGCCCGACCTGCGCACCGACCTTGCCGAGCACCGAGTTGGCGCCATCGCTCTGGGCGCGCATGCCATTGTCCAGGGTGTAGCTGTCATCATCGACCCACAACGTGGACAGCTGGGTGAACGGCTCGACATACCAGCCATCGCCCATTTTGAAGTGCCGCCCGACCTCCACCGAGGCCCCGAGGCCGTCATTGTGATACTCACCCTTGGTCTTGCGACCATCGCTCATCACCACATCGTTGCGATTACGGAAACGGTTGTACTTGAGCACGGCGTCAATGTAGTACCCATTGTCGGCCATCCAGGTGCTGTAGGCACCGACGTAGTAGCTCTTGACCTTGCCGGATGAACCGAGGCTGAAGTCCAGGTCGGACTCGCTGTAACCGCCCATCACCCCGAGCAGCCAGCGGCCATCGTAGCCGGGCAAAGCGCCGTCGGCACCAAAACTCACCCCATTCTGGTCCTGTTGATAGGCCACGGCGTTGCCGGCCGACAGGTTGTAGCGATTGCCATAGCTGCGCATCCACAGACCTTGCCCCTGCCCCAGGCGCAATTCGCCCATGCGGCTGCGTAACGACGACAGCTCGCCGTACCAGACGGTCGGCGCGGCACTGAACATGCCCAGCACCGCACGGGCGCCCGGCGTCACGATCGGCTTGCCGTCGTCGTCGAGTTTCTGCACCAGATACCAGTTGTCCTCGCCTTCGCCCTTTTCCAGGGTGTAGGTGAAGGTACCGAAATCGATAGCGTGCAGCAGGCCGAAGGTCGCATCGCCACCGCCGGTCTCGACAACACGGTGCGGAGCCTGCCCCTCGATCGGATCGGCGCCGGTACTGGCGATGCTCAGTTGATGATCGCCTGCGGCGGCGCCAGTAACCTTGAGCAGGTCGCCGGAGCCATTGGCCAGGTCGACATCCATCACGAACACGCCGGAGCCGCTGAGGCTGTCGACCGTCAGGGTCTTGAAGCCAGCAACGGTATCCCTGTCAGTGAAATCGACCCTGCCATTGTCGAGCGTCAGGTCGCCGACCTCGCCATCCTGCGTCAGGATCCAGCGGCCACCACTGTTCAGATCCAGGCTCTGCACATTGACCAGGTTGCCCCGCAACGAGGCATTGTTCTGCAGCAGCAGGTTCGCGGTACTGCCGGCTTCCACCACTACGTCGCCGCTCAGTTGACTGTTGTCCGCGGTGAAGTCGGCGGTCATGCCGACTATGACCTCGAGGATATTGCCATTGCCACCGATAAGCTGGCTGCCGTTGGCCACCAGGATGGTTGCCGTGCCCTTCGACCCGCCGCTACCCGCACTCACCAGAAGGGCACTCCGGGTTTTCCCCTCGACGATCGCACCATCCAAGGTCACCTGCGAACCGCCACCGCCATTGGCCACCGACTCCTGACGCAGTTGCAGGCCATTGGTCTCGCCAGTGATCCTGACACCACCGGAGGCATTGAGGGTGGAACCGGTGACGAAAGCGCCCGCCCGGGTATGGCCTGTGAGGCTACCGCCCACGATGTCGAGGCGCCCCCCTTGGGAAAGCGACGCGCCTGTCTGGCCGGTAATCGAACTACCCTCAGCGCTCAGGGTCGAGTTGCCGAGGCTCGAAACCCCGAACCCCGCGCCCAGGCTGGTCACGGTCGCCCCTTTGAGCGTGGCATGGGTGCCATCCTCCACGACTATACCTGTCTGATTCCCCAGAGCATTCACTTGACCGCCATCGACCACGACTGTCGAACCACTGCGAGCGATGATTCCGTAGGTGCTGCCACCTGCGGTGACCTCCAGGGTCGAACCATTTCTCAGCTCGTAATTGTCCGCCACCGGAGTACTGACCGTCTCGCTCTCGTTATCCAGCACCTTGGCCTCGGCCAGATCGATACCGGACATGGCGGCAACCATGCCCAGTGCAACACTCAAAGGGACACTAGAAATCGGGGGGTTCACATTGCTCTCCTACTCGTCGTTATCAACTTGAACGCTGCTCGGGTACCTCGGCACCGAGAAAACAGGTCACAGTCTCGACAGAAAGCTCGAAATCTTATGTAGGAATTGTCCGTAGACACCTCGGATAACACCGCCAAATGAGCGTTGCCGGTAAGCTCCAGGCTCGAAGCGCAATACGGGAGAGAACTGCCTCTGCCCCTTCTCTCCCATGATGGAGTAATTGGTGTAAACAGTTTTGCCCTTGTCGTCTTTAATCCAGCCTTGGTCGAGAAGCACAAGGCGATATTGACCGTCCGGGTACACGGTCTGACTGTCTTCCCGCAATTCACCCTGATCGACCTGCCAGTAGATCTCGACGACATCCCCGGCCTCGATACCGTCGTAACGGAGCGAGAACTTCGGCTCCTCCCCGCCAAACGACATGTAGACTGGCGCCTGCATCTCCAGCTGTTGAGGCAGGACTGTCAATTCGAGAACATCCGACGTTTCCTCTTCCTCACGCTTGACGATGTAGCTGATGAACACAGTCTTGCCGATCGAGTCCATCAGTACCGCCCGGGGTACTTCAAACACCAGGTCACCCGGCGCGGATACCGGCAGCCAAGGCGATTGATAGGTGAATGTGCCCACCCAAAGGACCGCGACCTCGTCCCCAGTCATATCGAGGTACGTGGCCACGGTGACTTTCACATGGGTGGCGTCGATAAAGTCACGCTGGAAGTCCAACTGGTCGAGATCGTCACCAAAGGCCTTTTCGACCTCGGGCCGACGCAAAAGGTTAGGTATGCGCCAGTCCCTGGATGGGGACGGGGAGGCAGCCCCGCCCACGGAAGTCACGGTATAGGACAATTCGAGCGTCCCGCCCCGCAGCGCCAGCACATGACCCTTGTCGACCAGGTGCTCGACATCCGCCAGTGCCGTAACCTCGATAGTCCATTCATAGTCACTGGGATCCCCACCGCCAGTGGTCCCCTTCCACTTCAGCAGTACCCGATCCCCCAACGCCATGTGCTCATAGGCGGCAATGCGTACCGTGACGCCCTCCTCTGGCAGCGCCTCAGGGTCCAGCCAGGATCCATCCACTCCATCCAGGCTCGGGCCCTCGAGCTCAAGGGTGCCGAGGACGGAAATCGTAACGGGTTTCGAGTGACGCCATGGCGTGCTGGCCAGTCGATAGACCAGCGTGGCACTGCCCTGCAGTACTGCGGCGGCATGGACGTTTTCCAACTCGAACCTGACCCCCTTCTCGAGGTCGATCGGTTCCAGATCATGGCGCTTGACGACGGGCAGCAACTCATCGCCGTTGGCGGCCATGCCTGTCCACAGCAAAAACAGTACGATTCCGGCCTGCCAGCTGTCGTCGGGATCGATAACGACACCGACCACCCCACCGTCCAGGGCATTGAAGTCCAGTTCATTGTCGTCATTGACGTCCTCAACCCGAGGAGGATCCAGAAACGGAGTGAGCTGCAGCTTGAGAGTGTTGTGGGGCAGAGACACTTCGGAGACGTTGCCTGCCCTGTCCGTCACCTGGTAGGTAAACGTGATCCGTACCCCTTCAAACAGTTTTTGCAACGCGTCCAGGTGCAGGTCCACGGGGGTGGACTCACTGGCACTGGCGACCGTGGTTTGGCCAGCGCTCGCCGTTACCACGCCGTCCGTCACGGTCACCTCGATCCGGTCACCGAGCTGCTTGCCGTCGTAACCGCTGACCTCCACCTGCAGCACGCCTTCAGTGAAGTCGGATTCGAGGATATGCCCCCTCTCCTCCAGCGCCTCGGGGAAAACCAGCCTGCCCAGCGCCCCAGGTGCCCCTCCCGGTGCCTGCTTGTCGATGCGAACCCACCGGCGCGGCCCTTGTTCCCACTGGTCGCTGAATTCCGGTTTGACATCGTAGCCCAGGCTGAACCGAGCCTCTTCGCCGTCATCCACCGAACCCCAGCTGCTGGCGGGTAGATACAACAGGAACCGTTGATCAGGGCGCTCGGCTTCCTCCTCCGTGACGTCATGAAAAGCACCCGGCGTAGCGTCAAGACGCTCGGTCCCCCAAGTCAAGGCAATCGTGTCGTAGGGGAGAATGCCCGACCATGCGGGGACACTGACCTCAAGCGTATCGGCTTGCCTGTCGACAGGAAGCAACTCCGGCACCTCGTCATAACCATCATCCAGCAAGGCGCAGACATCGAAATCCTTCAGACCTGACATTGGCTTACTCTCTCTGGCTTTGCATCAGTGATGCGCGCGTTCACATTCCTGGCGCATCAGGTTTGCCCCGATAACCGCCTGCCACCCTCACGCATTTGCAACACGCGCCCGGGCGACAGGCGATCAACCAGAACGTCAAGACAACGGGCAGGTAGGTTCGCTAGGCAACTTCACGGCCACCGGGACAGGAATGTGGCCGGACCTTTTATCGCCGTGTTTGTTCGTCGCCGTGTACTCGACCGTCGCCGAACCGGTGCAGACGATGAAAGCCCACCGCCGCTCGATCGACAGCTCGACAAAACCGAAGCCGGGGTCGTCTGGGTCCTTAGAATCGCGGGCGTCGAGGTGATGCTGTTCGATCCTGATGAGCGGCAAGTCCCATTGCGCTTCAGGAATCGGGTTTCCTGGCGGCGGCCGCTGACGGTCGTTGGCGGCGAGATGGACCACCAACTGGTCGTCCTTCTGTGCATTGCTGTAAAGCCAGATGCGTATTGGCAAGTCACGCTCCGCAATATCCTTGTCAATCGCGTCGGAACTGTTCAGATAGGTGAACTTGAGCGGGATCAGAGCACCGTCCTGACCCGGCAGGTCCAACCCACGCACGACCTTGACCGATTCGGATGGCGAAAGCGCTGTGTTTGCCTCACCACCTGCACCAAACTCCCGGGTGACGGCGTAGGCCATCTGCACGTCACCGCTGGGTTCTGTCGCCAACCATGCGGGAAGTACCTTGCGGGTGACAGGGACTGCGGCCGCCGCTTCGACATCGGTCACGGGATCAAGAACGAAGGATCTCGTCCCCCATACCAACTGAAGCTCGTCGCCTTCGGCCAACACATCATTAGTGCCATCGGCGGCCTTCCAGGGGATGGTCAAGGTTGCACCGGCTGCCACATCCTCTGGCGTCAGGTTGTTGGCCTGGCCCGAGTCATCACCGACGATGCTCGCCTTCACCAGGTTGCCGTGCCACGGGAGCTCTGGATCAGGGTCGGGCCCACCCGGCAAGCGCAGATCGACCTTGACCGTCGCGCTGCCAGCCGATGTACCAATCCTGCTACCGCTACGCCACAATTCGTAGCTGACCGATACATTTCCTTGCACCGATCCCTGACTGGTGAGCGGATAAAGCAGCATGATCTCCATCAGTGGATTCGGAGGTGTTGGCACCACGTCCACTTCATGCTCTTCAGACCGCTGCGCGCCCCACAGCACGACAATCCTGTCGCCAGGGCGGACACCGGTGACGGGAGGAATTACGACTTTGATGCCGGCACGGGCATCTTCGTCGAGCACCAAAGGATCCGTATCCTGATCGAACCCCGGCACCATAGGTGTATCCAAGACAGGAGGAATATCCCGTAACAGCAAGGAGAGAGAATTGTGGGCCACGGAAACGATCGAAACGTTGCTGGCTCGGTCGGTAGACTGGTAAGTGAAGGTGATTGGCTTCTCGTCCACCAGCGCCTGCAGTTTGGCCAGAGGCAAAGGCAGGATGGTCGAGTCCTTGCTGCTGAGCACTTCGAACGGGCCCGCCGTTTCCGTAGTGGTGCCATCGCTCATGGTCACCACGATCTTGTCACCACGCTCCTGCGCGACGTAACCCTTGGCCTCGATTCTTAGTTCACCGCTCGCATCGAAATCTGTTACCAGGATACGCCCTCTGGCCTCAATCTCGGCTGGGAACTCAAGCTTGGCCATGCTGCCCGCGTTACCGCCTGGGGAAAGTTTGTCGACACGAATTCTACGGGTGGCGCTGTAGTCCCAGTTGTCCCCGAACCCCTGCCTTACGGCAAACCCCAGCTCGAACGTTTGATCGGTACCTTCTACAACCTGATCCAGATATCTCACTGGCACTTCGAGCGGACATTCGAAGTCGGGGTTCAATTCATCATCAAGCTCCACCTCGTAGGAAACACCATCCGCATCAAGCAGGTTGATTCCATTCCAGATCAGTGTGATGACGAAATATTCTTCGATCTCATCCCACCAAGGCACCCTCGTTTGCAAAGGCTGTCCTGACTGTGCCACCAACTCAGGAGGCGTGTCGTATCCATCGTCGACCAAGCCGTCAACAATCAATTCATTGAACCCATGCACACCGCCCCGAGGTGAAATCAAGACGGACCGCTTACCTGCCGACCGGCGTAGTTGACCGCCCTGCAGAGGGGAAACAGGTTTGTTCATGACACGCTCCCAAACTGGTTTACTTGCATGAATAAACGGATCCGGACAGACGTATACCCTGATCCTGAACAGGCGATGGCTGGCACTGTTGGTCATTAGAATTAACAAACTCCAGCAACTACGACACCTGACAAAAATGCCAGGTGACTACGCGCTCGGGGCTTGTCATAAAGGATGTCGCGTGTTTTCAGAGGCAACAACAAAGGCGCCTGATACTAAGTACCCGGCGCCTTAACACTCTCTAAACATCAATAACAGACTTCAGCCATGTCCTCGCAGAAAAGCGAATCAAGGCCGTGCGTTGATCTGCTGCTGCAAGTTCTGGATCTGGCTTTGCAAGGTGCTGATGTTGCGGGTCACCTGACCGCGGAAGGCATCGAACTCCTGCACCGAGGCTCCGCCGGCCGCCGCCGGTCGGTTGTCCACCTGACTTTTCAGCACCAGCACATCCTGCTCGAGGCTCTCGATCGCCGCGCTCGGGTTGCCCTGCTTCTTCAGCGTCGCCACTTCAGTGCTCAGGCTCTTGAGCTGACCATCCAGCTTGCCGCCATCCACCTGGCCCGACTTCAGCGCCGCCAGCTCGGCATTGACCGCCTTGAGCTGCGCCTGCAGCTGGCCCTGCAATTCGGTCACCGCCTTCTGCTGCTCGCGGGTGTCGGCCAGCACCTGCTCCAGGCGCTTGCCCAGATCCCCTGCCTGCCCGGCGACACCCTGCTGCTGCTTGTCCTGCTCGGCCAGCGAGGCCTGCAACTGACGGATCTGCAGCTTCAACGCTTCGCTGCCGGTGCTGTTGCTGGACTCGCTGGCATCGACCTTGCCGCTGATCGCCTGCAGGCGTCCGGCCGCTTCCTCGCTGATGCGGGCGAAGCTTTCCTGGGTCGCGACCAGTTGCTGCTCCATCAGGGTGATCTGCTGGAAGCTCCACCAGCCAAGCCCGCCCAAGGCGATGAACGAGGCGCCCAGCAATGTCCACAGCGGGCCATTGCTACGCGGCCGCACCGCCTTCTGGCGGCTACGGGCCACATGGGCAGGCAGCAATTCATCGTCATCAGGGGTGCCGGCACGAAGGGTCGGCACATCATCGAAATCATCGTGGGCGTCGTTACGCATGGGTGCATTCAACCGCGGTAGTAGCAAAGAGGCATGAGTATAAACCGCCTGGGCGGCGCACTGATGACCATCATCCCACGCACAGGTTCAGCGTTGCCCAGGTTGCGCCTGCCACCAGCTGCAGAATTGATCCAGCGCCGCCCACACATCGGTGCCGGGCCGGTAGTCCAGATATTGGCGCGCGCGGCTGATATCGAGGGTGAAATCCGTGCTCATCACCTGCACCGCGGTGCGGCTCAGGGTCGGCTGCGGGCGCCCGGGCCAGAGCAGGCAGGCGCCTTCATTGAGGGCCGCCAGGCTGTAGGCCAGGCCGGGTGAGCGATAGCGGGTGACCTGGGGCAGTTGCATGCGGCGCATCACGTAGTTGACCACATCCCACAGCGGCAGTGGCTGGCCGTTGCTGATGTTGTAGGCCTGGCCCAAGGCCTGGTCCTCGACGAACAGCGCGCTGAGCAGGGCCTCGTTGAGGTTGTGCACACTGGTGAAATCGACCTTGTTCAGGCCATTGCCGATGATCGCCACACGCCCCTTGGCCTGCATGCGCATCAGCCGTGGGAAGATGCTCGCGTCGCCGGCACCGGTGACGAAGCGCGGGCGCAGCGCCAGCACCTCCAGGCCGAATTCCTGGGCGCCGAACACCTTCTGCTCGGCCAGGTGTTTGGTCAGCGCGTAATGGTCGTGGAAGCGGCGTGGGACCTGGTCTTCGCGGATGTCCAGGCGCGAGCGACCGGTGAAGTAGATCGACGGCGACGACAGGTGTACCAGGCGCCGCACATGCTCCTTGATACAGCCTTCGACCACGTTCTCGGTGAGCACCACGTTGCCTTGGTGGAAGTCCTGATAGCGGCCCCAGGTGCCCACGGCGCCGGCACAGTGCACCACCGCGTCCATGCCCTGACACAGGCGCCGGGCCAGTTCAGCGTCGCCCAGGTCGCCGGGGATGAACTGCGCCCCACGCTTGACCAGATGCTCCACACCCTCTGCCCGCCGGCCATTGACCCGCACATCCAGGCCCTGCTCCAGGGCGAAACGCGCAAAGCGCCCGCCGATGAAGCCGCTCGCGCCGGTGACCAGAATTCGCATGTAAGACTCCGCCTTGCTCTATTTCGGATGCAGCTGACGCTTGAAGTGCCTACAAGGGCACCAGCCAGTCCTGCGCCGAATGGCGCAGGTGGTCGGTCAACTGGGCGAGCAACTGCCCGCCGTTGCGCCAATGATGCCAGTACAACGGCACGTCGATGGGTGTATCGGCACAGATTTCCACCAGCTCGCCACGTGCCAGCTGCTTGGCCACCTGCCGCTCCGGCACCAGCCCCCAGCCGAGGCCGGCCTCGGTCATGCGCATGAAACCTTCGGACGAGGGGCACAGGTGATGCAGGAAACCCTCCTGTACCCCTAACGACGCCAGGTAGCGATGCTGCAGGAAATCGTCCGGCCCGAACACGATTGCCGGGGCACGGGCCAGGCGCTCGACCGCGAACCCCTTGGCAAAGTAACGCGCCATGAACATGGGGCTGGCCAGCGCCCGATAGCGCATCGAGCCCAACGGCAGGCTGCGCGCTCCGGCCACCGGCCGTTCACTGCCACACAGGCAGGCCGCGACTTCACCGGCGCGCATGCGTTTCAGGCCGACGTCCTGGTCCTCGACCACCAGATCGAGCAGCACCTGCTGCTCGGCACAGAACGGCCCCACCGCACCGGCCCACCAGGTTGCCAGGCTGTCGGCGTTGAGGGCGATGCGCAGGCGCTCGGGCATGCCGTCCTCGTCCAGTGCCGGCACCTGGCGTTGCAGGTCGCGCTCGAGCAGGCGCACCTGCTGCACATGGTTGAGCAACTGGCGCCCGACTTCCGTCGGGCTCGGTGGCGTGGCGCGCACCAGCACCGGCTGGCCAACCCGTGCCTCGAGCAGCTTTATGCGTTGCGAGATGGCCGATTGCGACAACCCCAGCACCTGGGCCGCGCGCTCGAAACCACCTTGCTCGATCACCGCGGCGAGGGCAGCGAGCAGTTTGTAATCGAACATCGATTTCTCTAATGACTGATCAGCTCTATTTGTTTTTCTTATAGCGCCACAGCCGCCACAATAGCCACATCTTTCTTGGCAACCCGCGCCGATCTCGCATCGGCGCCAGTGGAGTGTTCCCGCTATGTGGCAAAGCTATCTCAACGGCATGCTGGTGGCCTTCGGCCTGATCATGGCCATCGGCGCGCAGAACGCCTTCGTCCTGGCGCAAAGTCTGCGCCGTGAACACCACCTGCCAGTGGCGGCACTGTGCATCGTCTGCGATGCGCTGCTGGTCGCCGCCGGGGTGTTCGGCCTGGCCACGGTGCTGGCGCACAACCCGACACTGCTGGCCGTGGCCCGCTGGGGCGGCGCGCTGTTCCTGATCTGGTACGGCGCCAAGGCCCTGCGCAGCGCCTGCTCGAAACAGAGCCTGCAGCATCAGGAAGGCCAGGGCATGCGTTCGCGCCGCGCGGTTTTGCTCAGCGCCCTGGCGGTGACCCTGCTCAATCCGCACGTCTACCTCGATACCGTGTTGCTGATCGGCTCCCTCGGCGCCCAGCAGACCGTGCCCGGCGCCTACGTGGCCGGCGCCGCCAGTGCCTCGCTGGTATGGTTCTCGACCTTGGCGATCGGCGCCGCCTGGCTGGCCCCATGGCTGGCACGTCCGGCGACCTGGCGCATGCTGGACCTGATGGTGGCGGTGATGATGTTCGCGGTGGCGGCGCAGTTGATCTTCAACTGACGCCGCGAAAAAACCGGGTATCCCACACTGACCGCGACAATTACGCAGCCCACCTGTCGGCCCCAGCCAACCGCTCTGGAACCTCTATTCCCTATAGATGTTGCGTGGTTAAGCGCCAAGGCCGGTGCTATGATCCAGCCCTTGCGTCGCAAAGAGTACAAACTCGCCGACGCTCACCGGGCCGCCCGTGATCGGCCTTGCGCATACCGCGAACAGACCTGAATCAGGAGATCCACCATGGCTTTTGAATTGCCGCCGCTGCCATACGCCCACGATGCCCTGCAGCCGCACATCTCCAAGGAAACCCTGGAGTATCACCACGACAAGCACCACAACACCTATGTCGTGAACCTGAACAACCTGGTCCCAGGCACCGAATTCGAAGGCAAGACCCTGGAAGAGATCGTCAAGAGCTCTTCGGGCGGCATCTTCAACAACGCCGCTCAGATCTGGAACCACTCCTTCTACTGGGAATGCCTGTCGCCAAACGGCGGCGGCCAGCCGACCGGTGCCCTGGCTGACGCCATCACCGCTGCTTTCGGCTCCTTCGACAAGTTCAAGGAAGAGTTCACCAAGACTTCGGTCGGCACCTTCGGTTCCGGCTGGGGCTGGCTGGTGAAGAAGGCTGACGGTTCCCTGGCCCTGGCCAGCACCATCGGCGCCGGCTGCCCGCTGACCAGCGGCGACACCCCGCTGCTGACCTGCGACGTCTGGGAACACGCCTACTACATCGACTACCGCAACCTGCGTCCGAAGTACGTCGAGGCGTTCTGGAACCTGGTCAACTGGAAGTTCGTTGCCGAGCAGTTCGAAGGCAAGGTCTTCACGGCCTGATTGTTCGCCAAGCCTGCAAAAAGACCCGGCCTCGTGCCGGGTTTTTTGTTGCCTGGCATGACGCTAGCGCCAAGCAAGCTCGCTGCCACCAGGGCCAACCTGACAGAATTGCCTGCAACCCATCCGCGCGCTCTTGCTCAGCCCGCATAGCGCGCTAACATCAACCTTCTGGAAAGTTGACGCAGCGCACTCAAGTCGCATGACCGCTCAACCGATATAGAGCCAAGGGCAGATCCGTCGACGGACGTGTTGCCTGCCGGGGCATTCGGTCGATAGTCTGTCGCCATGGTTGATGGCAAAATAATGGCATGCGCATGGATTAAGGAAACCCCATTGAAGCTGGAATTCCGAAACAGCTTATCGGTCAAGTTGCTGCGGGTCGTACTGCTCTCGGCATTGGCTGTCGGCGTCGTACTCAGCTGTGCGCAGATCGTCTATGACGCCTACAAGACCCGCCAGTCGGTGAACAACGACGCCCAGCGCATCCTCGACATGTTCCGCGACCCCTCGACGCAGGCGGTGTACAGCCTCGACCGGGAAATGGGCATGCAGGTGATGGAAGGCCTGTTCCAGGACGGCTCGGTGCGCATGGCCTCCATCGGCCACCCCAACGAAACCATGCTCGCGGAAAAATCCCGGCCACTGCAGGACATGTCCATGCGCTGGCTGACCGACCTGATCCTCGGCCAGGAGCGCACCTACACCACGCAACTGGTTGGCCGCGGCCCCTACAGTGAATACTACGGCGACCTGAGCATCACCCTCGACACCTCCGCCTATGGCGAGGGTTTCCTGGTCAACGCGGTGATCATCTTCATCTCCGGCGTGCTGCGCGCCCTGGCCATGGGCCTGGTGCTGTACCTGGTGTACCACTGGCTGCTGACCAAGCCGCTGTCGAAGATCATCGAGCACCTGACGCAAATCAACCCCGACCGCCCCAGCCAGCACCAGATCCCCCTGCTCAAGGGGCACGAGCGCAACGAACTGGGCATCTGGGTCAACACCGCCAACCAGTTGCTGGCCTCGATCGAGCGCAACACCCACCTGCGCCACGAGGCCGAGAACAGCCTGCAACGCATGGCCCAGTACGACTTCCTCACCGGCCTGCCCAATCGCCAGCAACTGCAGCAGCAACTGGACAAGATCCTCGTCGACGGTGGCCGCCTGCAACGCCGCGTCGCCGTGCTGTGCGTGGGCCTGGACGACTTCAAGGGCATCAACGAGCAGTTCAGCTACCAGGTCGGCGACCAGCTGCTGCTGGCCCTGGCCGACCGCCTGCGCGCCCACAGCGGCCGCCTCGGCGCCCTGGCCCGCTTGGGCGGCGACCAGTTCGCCCTGGTCCAGGCCAATATCGAACAGCCCTACGAAGCCGCCGAGTTGGCCCAGAGCATCCTCGACGACCTCGAGGCGCCCTTCGACCTCGACCACCAGCAGATCCGCCTGCGCGCCACCATCGGCATCACCCTGTTCCCCGAGGACGGCGACAGCACCGAGAAGCTGCTGCAAAAGGCCGAGCAGACCATGACCCTGGCCAAGGCCCGCTCGCGCAACCGCTACCAGTTCTACATCGCCAGCGTCGACAGCGAGATGCGCCGCCGCCGCGAACTGGAAAAGGACCTGCGCGAAGCCCTGCCGCGCAACCAGCTGTACCTGGTGTACCAGCCGCAGATCAGCTACCGCGACCACCGCGTGGTCGGCGTCGAAGCCTTGCTGCGCTGGCAGCACCCGGAGCTGGGCATGGTCCCGCCCGACCAGTTCATCCCCCTAGCCGAGCAGAACGGCAGCATCATCAGCATCGGCGAGTGGGTGCTTGACCAGGCCTGCCGGCAATTGCGCGAATGGCACGACCAGGGCTTCAGCGAGCTGCGCATGGCGGTCAACCTGTCCACCGTGCAACTGCACCACAACGAGCTGCCACGGGTGGTCAACAACCTGCTGCAGGCCTACCGCCTGCCACCGCGCAGCCTGGAGCTGGAAGTCACCGAGACCGGCCTGATGGAAGACATCAGCACCGCCGCCCAGCACTTGCTGAGCCTGCGCCGCTCAGGGGCCTTGATCGCCATCGACGACTTCGGCACCGGTTACTCCTCGCTCAGCTACCTGAAGTCGCTGCCGCTGGACAAGATCAAGATCGACAAGAGCTTCGTCCAGGACCTGCTCGACGACGATGACGACGCCACCATCGTTCGCGCCATCATCCAGCTGGGCAAGAGCCTGGGCATGCAGGTGATCGCCGAAGGCGTGGAAACCGCCGAACAGGAGACCTACATCATCGCCCAGGGCTGCCATGAGGGTCAGGGCTACCACTACAGCAAACCGTTGTCCGCGCGCGAACTGACCAACTTCCTCAAGCAGGCGCAACGCAACCAGGTTTCCGCGCTGTAACCCCACGCCAACCTGGCCAAGCAGCGCAAACGGGCGTTTGCATGAAATGCGCGCCCGCCCCTTTACAGCAAATGCAAATCTTTCGCATGATGTTGCGGTTTCGCGTGCCACGGCGCACGGTCCACCCATGGTCCAACCACACGACGCAGGAAACCAACAATGATTCGAATGCCTCTGGCCTCCGCCAGTCTGCTGGCCATCGCCATCGCCCTCGCCGGTTGCGGCGAAGGCAAGGACGACAAGGCCGCCGCACCGCAAGCCCAGGCACCTGCCGCTGCCACCACCACCGCGGCACCAGGGGCTGTCGATGAAGCCGCCGCCAAGGCCGTGGTCAAGCACTACGCCGAGATGGTCCATGCCGTGTACAGCGACTCGCTGAGCACCGCCAAGCAGTTGCAGACCGCCGTCGACGCCTTCCTCGCCAAGCCCGACGACCAGACGCTCAAAGCCGCCCGGGACGCCTGGGTCGCCTCGCGCGTACCGTACCTGCAGAGCGAAGTCTTCCGCTTCGGCAACACCATCATCGACGACTGGGAAGGCCAGGTGAACGCCTGGCCCCTGGACGAAGGCCTGATCGACTACGTCGACAAGAGCTACGAGCACGCCCTGGGCAACCCGGCGGCCAACGCCAACATCATCGCCAACACCGAGATCCAGGTGGGCGAAGACAAGATCGACGTCAAGGACATCACCCCCGAGAAGCTGGCCAGCCTGAACGAGCTGGGCGGTTCCGAAGCCAACGTCGCCACCGGCTACCACGCCATCGAATTCCTGCTCTGGGGCCAGGACCTCAACGGCACCGGCCCAGGCGCGGGCAACCGCCCGGCCTCCGACTACCTCGAAGGCAAAGGTGCCACCGGCGGGCACAACGACCGTCGCCGTGCCTACCTGAAGGCGGCCACCGACCTGCTGGTCAAGGACCTCGAGGAAATGGTCGGCAACTGGGCGCCGAACGTCGCCGACAACTACCGCGCCAGCCTGGAAAAAGAGCCGGCCAACGATGGCCTGCGCAAGATGCTGTTCGGCATGGGCAGCCTGTCGCTGGGAGAACTGGCGGGCGAGCGCATGAAGGTCTCGCTGGAGGCCAACTCGCCGGAAGACGAACACGACTGCTTCAGCGACAACACCCACTACTCGCACTTCTACGACGCCAAGGGCATCCGCAACGTCTACCTGGGCGAGTACACCCGTGTCGACGGCAGCAAGCTGAGCGGCCCGAGCCTGTCGTCGCTGGTGGCCAAGGCCGACCCAGCCACCGACGCCACCCTCAAGGCCGACCTGGAAGCCACCGAAGCCAAGATCCAGGTGATCGTCGACCACGCCCTCAAGGGCGAGCACTACGACCAGCTGATCGCCGCCGACAACGCCGCCGGCAACCAGATCGTGCGTGACGCCATCGCCTCCCTGGTCAAGCAGACCGGCGCGATCGAGCAGGCCGCGGGCAAGCTGGGCATCGACAACCTGAACCCGGACACCGCCGATCACGAATTCTGATCAGCGTTGCGGTTCAGCAGAGGCGGCCTTCGGGCCGCCTTTTTCATTTCCGTGTCATGCGCCTCCGGGAGCGAAATGGACGGGTGCGGACATTTCCAGGTAAAGCCAATTTCATCTGGCAATTGCAAATTGCTCTTATTCAATCACCCCCGGCCTGATAAGCTTGCACGCCGGTTTTTCGCCCATGCCCAGGATTGTCGATGTCCTTGCTCCGCCTAAGCCCCCTGCTGCTGGCCTTCACCCTCGCCGCCTGTGACGACGCCCCGCGTTTCACCCAGGCCGAGCCCGGCGAGGCGCTCTCCGGCGGCAAGGCGACGGTGCAGCGCAGCGATCGCAACGCCTACTCGCTGCCCTCGGCCAATCTCACGCCCGAACGACGCCTGGACTTCGCCGTGGGCAACAGCTTCTTCCGCAACCCCTGGGTGATCGCCCCTTCCACCACCACTGCGCGCGATGGCCTCGGCCCGTTGTTCAACACCAACGCCTGCCAGAACTGCCACGTGCGCGACGGTCGCGGCCATCCACCGGAGCCAGACGACAGCAACGCGGTGTCGATGCTGGTGCGCCTGTCGATCCCCGACCAGCCGTACTACGCCCAGGTGATCGAGCGCCTGGGCGTGGTCCCCGAACCGGTCTACGGCACCCAGCTGCAGGACATGGCCATCCCCGGCGTGGCCCCGGAAGGCAAGGTCCGCGTGACCTACGACAGCCACAGCGTCGCCTTCGCGGACGGCCACCAGGTCGAGCTGCGCCGCCCGACCCTGCAGATCAGCCAGCTCGGCTACGGTCCGCTGCACCCGGACACCCGCTTTTCCGCCCGGGTCGCCCCGCCGATGATTGGCCTGGGCCTGCTCGAGGCCATCCCCGAAGCCGACCTGCTGGCCAACGAGGACCCGGACGACCACAATCGCGACGGCATCCGTGGCCGCGCCAACCGAGTGTGGGACGATGCCCAGGGCAAGACCGTGGTCGGCCGCTTCGGCTGGAAGGCAGGGCAGCCCAACGTCAACCAGCAGAACGTGCACGCCTTCGCCGGCGACATGGGCCTGACCACCACCCTGTTGCCCAAGGACGACTGCACCGCAGCGCAGGTCGATTGCCTGGCCGCGCCCAATGGCGATGGCCAGGGCGGCGAAAAGGAGGTCAGTGACAATATCCTGCGCCTGGTCACCTTCTACACCCGCAACCTTGCCGTGCCGGCACGGCGCAACGTCGATGCGCCGCAGGTACTGGCCGGCAAGAACCTGTTCTACCAAGCCGGTTGCCAGGGCTGCCACACCCCGCAATTCACCACCGCCGCCAATGCGGCCGAGCCGGAACTGGCCAACCAGGTGATCCGCCCCTACAGCGACCTGTTGCTGCACGACATGGGCCCGGGCTTGAGTGACGAGCGCACCGAATTTGCCGCCAACGGCCAGGACTGGCGCACCCCACCGCTGTGGGGTATCGGCCTGAGCGAAACCGTCAGCGGCCACACCCAGTTCCTGCATGACGGCCGCGCCCGCAACCTGCTCGAGGCCGTGCTCTGGCACGGCGGCGAAGCCCAGGCGGCGCGCGACCATGTACTGACCTTCAATGCCGAGCAGCGCGCCGCGCTGCTGGCGTTCCTGAACTCACTTTAAACGCACAAGGAGCCGGGCATGTTCCGACCCAAACTGTTGTTCACCAGCCTCGCCGCACTCGCCTTGGGCGCCTGCTCGCCGCAGGACCCACAGGCAGTGACCTCCGCGGCCATCGCCAAGCAAGTGATCCTGCCGACCTACAGCCGCTGGGTCGAGGCTGACCGGCAACTGGCCGCCAGCGCCCTGGCCTACTGTGAGGGCAAGCAGGACCTCGAGACCGCCCGCGCCGACTTCCTCAACGCGCAAAAAGCCTGGGCCGAATTGCAGCCATTGCTGGTCGGCCCGCTGGCCGAAGGCAACCGTGCCTGGCAGGTGCAGTTCTGGCCAGACAAGAAGAACCTGGTCGGCCGCCAGGTCGAGCAACTGGTCAACGGCGAGCAGGCAGTCACCGTCGAATCGCTGGGCAAGGCCAGCGTCGTGGTCCGTGGCCTGTCCGCCTACGAATACATCCTGTTCGACAGCAAGCCAGACATCGCCAGCGCCGAACAGAAAGCCCGCTACTGCCCGCTGCTGGTCGCCATCGGCGAACACCAGAAGGCCTTGGCCGAAGAGATCCTCAAAGGCTGGAACAGCACCGACGGCATGCTGTCGCAGATGACCAAGTTCCCCAACCAGCGCTACGCTGACTCCCACGAGGCGATCGCCGACGTGCTGCGTGCCCAGGTCACCGCCCTGGACAGCCTGAAGAAAAAGCTCGGCGCGCCGATGGGCCGGCAGAGCAAGGGCATTGCCCAACCGCTGCAAGCCGAGGCCTGGCGCAGCCACTCCTCGATCAAGAGCCTGGAAGCCTCGCTCAAGGCCGCCCAGACCGTCTGGGTCGGGGTCGACAACCAAGGCCTGCGCGGACTGCTGGGCAAGGACCAGGCGGCACTGGCACAGAAGATAGACGACGCCTATGCTGCTGCGCTCAAGCTGCTGGCCGACAACCAGAAGACCCTCGGCGAACTGCTGGCCGATGACGCTGGCAAACAGACCCTCAACCAGATCTACGATGCCCTCAACGTCGTCCACCGCCTGCACGAAGGCGAGCTGGCCAAGGCGCTGAACATCCAGCTGGGCTTCAACGCCAACGACGGTGACTGATCATGCTGCGACGCCAGGCCCTGAAACTCGGTAGCGTTCTGCTCAGCGCCCTCACCCTGGGTGGCTGGAGCCTGTTCCGCGGCAAAGGCAGCGAACCCTTGCTGCTTTCGGCCCGCGACGACGGCGACGGCAAGCACTACGCCGTCGGCTTTCGCCTGGACGGCACCCAGGTGTTCAGCACCCAGGTGGCCCAGCGTTGCCATGCGATCATCAACCACCCGACGCTGCCGATCGCGCTGTTCGTCGCCCGCCGGCCCGGCACCGAGAGCTATCTGGTCGACCTGCGTGACGGGCGCCTGCTGCAGATCCTCGCCTCACAGCCCAGCCGGCACTTCTATGGCCACGCGGTGATCCACAAGGGTGGCGAGTGGCTGTATGCGACCGAGAACGACACCAGCGACCCGGGCCGTGGCGTATTGGGCGTCTACCGCTTCGAGGGCGAGCGCCTGGTGCACAGCGGCGAACTCTCCACCCACGGCATCGGGCCCCATGAAGTGGCCTGGCTGCCCGACGGCGAGACCCTGGTGGTGGCCAACGGCGGCATCCGCACCGAGGCCGAGAGCCGGGTGGAGATGAACCTCGACGCCATGGAACCGAGCCTGGTGCTGATGCAGCGTGACGGCACGCTGCTGAGCAAGGAGACCCTGGCCCAGCAGATGAACAGCGTGCGTCACCTGGCAGTTGGCGAAGATGGCACCATCGCCGCCTGCCAGCAGTTCATGGGGGGCTCGGAAGAAACCGCCGAACTGCTGGCGATCAAGCGCCCGGGCGAGCCGTTCCAGGCCTTCCCGGTGCCGGAGCGTCAGCTGCAATCGATGGCCCAGTACACCGCCAGCGTCGCCATTCACAGCGACCTGCGCCTGGTGGCGCTGACCGCGCCGCGGGCCAACCGCCTGTTCATCTGGGACCTGGACAGCGGCGCAGTCAAACTTGATGCGCCGATGCCCGATTGCGCCGGGGTCGGAGCGGTGAAGGATGGTTTCGTCGTCACCTCCGGGCAAGGCCGCTGCCGCTTCTATGATTGCCGCCAGGCGCAGTTGATCGGGCAACCCATGGACCTGCCGTCCGGGCTCTGGGACAACCACCTGCATCTGGTCTGATTTTTCTGCCAGGACCTACCGGCCTCATCGCGGGACAAGCCCGCTCCCACAGCTGATACGCAATACCTGTGAGAGCGGGCTTATCTTGCGATAGCGCCGACACAAGCCAACTCCCCCTCCCCTTTTCCAGAAAACCGACAATACTTGCCCCATCGCACGTGGGCCGGATCGCCCGTGGTCGTGCCCGACGAACAACAAAATCCACCTCCAGGGAACCGGACCATGTTGCGCCGCCGCATGCTGATCATGTTGGCCGTCGTCCTGCTGATCGTGTTGATCCTGGGGGGCATCAAGGCCTTTTCCATCTACCGGCAAGTGCAGATGTTCTCGCAGCCCAGGCCCCCGGTCAGCGTTGCCGCGGCCCAGGCCGAGCTACGCCAGTGGCAGGAGCGCCTGCCGGCGGTCGGTAGCCTCAAGGCCTACCAGGGCGTTGAGTTGAGCCTGGAAGTGGCCGGCACGGTGAAGTCACTGCATTTCGAGTCCGGGCAGCAGGTCAAGGCTGGTCAGTTGCTGCTGCAGCTGGACAGCGACCAGGAAACCGCCCTGCTCGGTACCGCCCAGGCTGACCTGGGACTGGCCAAGGTCGACTTCGGCCGTGGCAGCCAACTGGTCGGCGACTCGGCGATCTCCCGTGGCGAGTACGACCGCCTGACCAGCCAGTACCGGCGCAACCAGGCCGTGGTCGACCAGCTCAAGGCATCGCTGGCGAAAAAAAGCATCAGCGCTCCGTTCAGCGGCACCATCGGCATCCGCCAGGTGGACGTCGGCGCCTACCTGCCCAGCGGCACGGTAATCGCCACCCTGCAGGATCTGTCCAGCCTCTACGTCGATTTCAATGTGCCCGAGCAGGCCCTACCGCACCTGAGCCTCGGCCAGCGGGTGCTGGCCCAGGTGGCCGCCTACCCTGACCAGACCTTCCCCGCCAGCCTCAGCGCGATCAACCCCAAGGTCGAGGAAAGCACGCGTAACCTGCTGGTCCGCGCCACCCTGGCCAACCCCGAGGGCAAGCTGCTGCCGGGCATGTTCGCCAGCCTGCAACTGCTGCTGCCCGACCCGCAACCGCAGGTCGTGGTGCCGGAAAATGCCATCACCTACACCCTCTACGGCAACTCGGTGTATCGCGTCAGCCCGAAAAAGGGCGAGGACGGCCAGCCGCTGCGCGATGCCAACGATCAGCCGCAACTGATCGCCGAACAACTCACCGTGCAGACCGGCGAGCGCCGCGAGGGTTGGGTCGTGGTGCTCAAGGGCCTGCAGGCCGGCGACCAGGTCGTCACCGCCGGTCAGCTCAAGCTGAGCCCGGGCGCGGCGATCCGCATCAGCGCCGATTCGGCCCTGAAGCCCGCCGCGTCTGGCGCGCAGTGAACGGGAGGCGGCCATGGCGTTCACCGACCCGTTCATCCGCCGCCCAGTGCTGGCCTGCGTGGTCAGCCTGTTGATCCTGCTGCTGGGTCTGCAGGCCTGGAGCAAGCTGCAGATCCGCCAGTACCCGCAGATGGAAAACGCCCTGATCACGGTGACCACCGCCTACCCCGGGGCCAACGCCGAGACCATCCAGGGCTACATCACCCAGCCGCTGCAGCAGAGCCTGGCCAGCGCCGACGGCATCGACTACATGACCTCGGTGAGCCGGCAGAACTTCTCGATCATTTCGGTCTACGCGCGGATCGGCGCCGACACCGACCGCCTGTTCACCCAGTTGCTGGCCAAGGCCAACGAGGTGCGCAACAAGCTGCCCCAGGACTCCGAGGATCCGGTACTGAGCAAGGAGGCCGCCGACGCCTCGGCACTGATGTACATCAGCTTCTACAGCAAGGAAATGAGCAACCCGCAGATCACCGACTACCTGTCACGGGTCATCCAGCCCAAGCTGGCCACGTTGCCGGGCATGGCCGAGGCCGAGATCCTCGGCAACCAGGTGTTCGCCATGCGTATCTGGATCGACCCGGTGAAGCTGGCCGGCTTCGGCCTGTCGGCGGTGGACGTGACCAACGCCGTGCGCCGCTACAACTTCCTCTCCGCGGCCGGCGAAGTGAAGGGCGAGTACGTGGTCACCAGCATCAACGCCACCACCGAACTCAAGTCTGCCGAGGCCTTCGCAGCCCTGCCGGTGAAGACCAGCGGTGACAGCCGGGTGCTGCTGGGTGACGTGGCCCGAGTGGAAATGGGTGCGGAAAACTACGACACGGTCAGTTCGTTCGACGGCACGCCCTCGGTTTACATCGGCATCAAGGCCACGCCGGCGGCCAACCCGCTGGAGGTGATCAAGGAAGTGCGGCGGATCATGCCGCAGCTCGAAGAAGAACTGCCCTCCAGCCTGAAGGTGTCCATTGCCTACGACGCCACCCTGTTCATCCAGGCCTCCATCGACGAAGTGATCAAGACCCTCGGCGAAGCGGTGCTGATCGTCATCGTCGTGGTGTTCCTGTTCCTCGGCGCCCTGCGGTCAGTGGTGATCCCGGTGGTGACCATCCCGCTGTCGATGATCGGCGTGCTGTTCTTCATGCAGATGATGGGCTATTCGCTGAATCTGCTGACCCTGCTGGCGATGGTACTGGCCATCGGCCTGGTGGTGGATGACGCCATCGTCGTGGTGGAAAACATCCACCGTCATATCGAAGAAGGCAAGACGCCCTTCGAAGCGGCCCTGGAGGGTGCCCGCGAGATCGCCCTGCCGGTCGTGTCGATGACTATCACCTTGGCTGCTGTGTACGCTCCCATTGGTTTTCTTACCGGGCTGACCGGCGCCCTGTTCAAGGAGTTTGCCCTGACCTTGGCCGGTGCCGTGGTCATCTCCGGGGTCGTCGCCCTCACCCTCTCGCCCATGATGTGCGCCGTGCTGCTGCGCCATGAACAAAACCCCAGCGGCCTGGCCCACCGCCTGGACCTGATCTTCGAATCGCTCAAGGTCCGCTACCAGCGTCTGCTGCACGGCACGCTGAACAGCCGCCCGGTGGTGCTGGTGTTCGCCGTGCTCATCCTGTGCCTGATCCCGGTGCTGCTGATGTTCACCCGCAACGAGCTGGCCCCGGAGGAGGACCAGGGGGTGATCTTCATGATGAGCAGTTCGCCGCAGACCGCGAACCTCGACTACCTCAACGCCTATACCGACCAGTTCACGCCGATCTTCAAGGGCTTCCCCGAGTACTACTCGTCATTCCAGATCAATGGTTTCAACGGTGTGCAGAGCGGTATCGGCGGCTTCCTGCTCAAACCCTGGAACGAACGCGAGCGCACGCAGATGCAGCTGCTGCCACTGGTGCAGGCCGAACTAGAACAGATCGGCGGCCTGCAGATCTTCGGCTTCAACCTGCCATCGCTGCCCGGCACCGGCGAGGGCCTGCCGTTCCAGCTGGTGATCAACACCGCCGGTGACTACCCGGCGCTACTGGAGGTGGCGCAACGGGTCAAGGAGCGCGCCCAGGCCTCGGGCAAATTCGCCTTCCTCGACATCGACCTGGCCTTCGACAAACCCGAGGTGGTGATCGACATCGACCGCGCCAAGGCGGCGCAGATGGGCGTGTCGATGGACACACTGGGGAGCACCCTGGCGACCTTGCTGGGCGAGGCCGAGATCAACCGCTTCACGCTGGAGGGCCGCAGCTACAAGGTCATCGCCCAGGTCGAACGGCCCTACCGCGCCAACCCCGGTTGGCTGAACAACTATTACGTGAAGAACGAGCAAGGCCAGCTGTTGCCATTATCGACCTTGATCACCCTGAGCGACCGGGCCCGGCCGCGACAGCTCAACCAGTTCCAGCAGCTGAACTCGGCGATCATCCAGGGCGTTCCGCTGGTGAGCATGGGTGAAGCACTGGAAACCGTGCGCGCCATTGCCCGCGAAGAGGCGCCGGAAGGCTTTTCGCTGGACTATGCCGGGACAGCGCGGCAGTTCGTCCAGGAGGGGAGCGCGTTGTGGGTGACCTTCGGCCTGGCGCTGGCGATCATCTTCCTGGTGCTGGCGGCGCAGTTCGAGAGCTTCCGCGATCCGCTGGTGATTCTGGTGACCGTGCCGTTGTCCATCTGCGGGGCGCTCTTGCCGCTGTTCCTTGGGGTCTCGAGCATGAACATCTATACCCAGGTGGGGTTGGTGACACTGATCGGGCTGATTACCAAGCATGGGATTCTGATTGTCGAGTTTGCCAATCAGCTACGGGACGAGCGGGGGCTTGGGGTACGTGAGGCGATCGAAGAAGCCGCTGCGATTCGCCTGCGACCGGTGCTGATGACCACGGCGGCCATGGTGTTTGGCATGGTGCCCTTGATTCTGGCTACCGGGGCCGGGGCGGTCAGCCGGTTTGATATCGGGATGGTGATTGCTACCGGGATGTCGGTGGGGACTTTGTTTACGTTGTTTGTTTTACCGTGCATTTATAGTGTTTTGGCGCATAAGGAAGGGATTGGTATTCGTAGGTGATTGTTTTTGGTTTTGTAGGCGTATTCGTAGACGATATCGACATTTAGTCACCTTTCCGCCCTTACGGCGGCCGACTTTTGTCGTGGCAAAAGTCGGCAAAACCGTTCGGCTCCGTTCATACGGCCCCTACGCTTCGCTCCGGGGTTCCCTCGCTCCGTTCTTGCTCCCGTGGGTACCGCGCTGTACGCCCCATCCTGGGGCGCAGCGCTCGACGGCCATCCATGGCCGTCGCCCCACTACGCAAGAACTCCACTCGGCCTCCTGAAGTCGCAACTTGTGTCGCCTGAACTATCGCGCACTTAGAAGCAAGATCAAGAGCAGATATGTTGGTTTTGTTAGTGGCTGTTATGTTGTTCTTCATTACGCTATCGCGGGGCAAGCCTGCTCCCACGTTGAATCACGTAGTCAAACTATGATGGGAGCGGGCTTGCCCCGCGATGTTGATCTAGAGTTCCCACGATGGCAACTAGCGACTAGCTGCGTTAGTCCAGGCGCCGCCCGTAACTTCGCGACTTCAGGAGGCCGAACGCAGGTCTTGCGGAGGGAGGTGACGGGCATGGATGCCCGTCAAGCGCTGCGCCCCAGGATGGGGCGTTCAGCGCGGTCCTCCCGGGAGCAAGGCCGGAGTGAGGGAACCCGGAGCGAAGCGGAGGGCCGGATGAATGGAGCGCAACGGCTTTGCTTACTTTGGCCAAGACCAAAGTAAGCCGCCGTAAGGGCGGAAAGGTGAATAAGCGTCGACATCACAAATGAATGCGCATACAACTCCCAAAACCACCAAACAACAACAACAACAACAACAACAACAACAACAACAACAACAAGGGGCGAATCAGAAGTCAGAACAACCACCCCCAATCCGCCCCCCTGTCAAACCCCTGATATCAATTCAAAGCATCAAGCAAAGCCTGGTTCATCTCCGGCGTCCCAATCGTAATCCGCAGGAACTGAGCAATCCGCTCCTGCTTGAAATGCCGAACAATCACCCCCTGCTCACGAAGCCGCGCCGCGATCCCGGCAGCATCCTGCCCGGGATGCCGGGCAAAGATAAAGTTCGCCGCCGAAGGCAGCACTTCGAACCCACGCGCCACCAACTCAGAAACCAGCACATCCCGGCTGTCGATAACCTTGCGGCAGGTCTCATCGAAATACTCCCGGTCGTCGAACGCCGCCGCGGCCCCGACTATCGCCATGCGATCCAACGGATAGGAGTTGAAGCTGTTCTTGATCCGCTCCAACGCCTCGATCAGGTCAGGATGCCCCACCGCCAGCCCGACTCGTAGCCCAGCGAGCGACCGCGACTTGGACAAGGTCTGGGTCACTAGCAGGTTGTCATAGCGATCAACCAGGCTGATGGCCGTTTCGCCACCGAAATCGATGTAGGCCTCATCGACCACCACCACCGAATCCCGGTTGGCCTGCAGCAGTTGCTCGACCGCCTCAAGCGGCAACAGGCAGCCGGTCGGCGCATTGGGGTTGGGGAAGATGACCCCGGCATTGGGCTTGCTATAGTCCGAAACCCGGATCTGGAACTGCTCATCCAGTGCTACCTGCTCGAACGCGATACCGTACAGACCGCAATACACCGGATAGAAGCTATAGCTGACGTCCGGGAACAGCAGCGGCCCACGATCGTGCTGGAACAGGCCGTGGAAAATGTGCGCCAGCACCTCATCCGAGCCGTTACCGACGAACACCTGGGCCGGCGTCACACCGTAGTATTCGGCCACCGCCTGCTTGAGCCGGTCACCATTCGGGTCCGGATACAGCCGCAGGTTATCGTTGAGCTCACCGCGCATGGCTTCCAGCGCCTTGGGCGACGGGCCATAGGGGTTCTCGTTGGTGTTCAGCTTAACCAGCCGCGCCAGCTTTGGCTGCTCGCCCGGCACGTAAGGCACCAGGTCCTTGACGAAGGGACTCCAGAATCGACTCATGCTCAGTTCCCCTTCTCGTTGAGGATGCGGTATTCGGCGCTGCGCGCGTGGGCGGTCAGCGATTCGCCCCGAGCCAGCACGGAAGCGGTATGACCCAGCTCGGACGCGCCCTGCTCGGAGCAGAAGATGATCGACGAACGCTTCTGGAAGTCATACACGCCCAGTGGCGAAGAGAAGCGCGCGGTGCCGGAAGTCGGCAGCACGTGGTTGGGGCCGGCGCAGTAGTCGCCCAGCGCCTCGCTGGTGTGACGGCCCATGAAGATCGCGCCGGCATGGCGGATCTGCGGCAACCAGGCCTGCGGATCGGCCACCGACAGCTCCAGGTGCTCGGGGGCAATGCGGTTGGCCACCTCGATGGCCTGCTGCATGTCACGCACCTGGATCAGCGCGCCACGGCCATTGATCGACTTCTCGATGATATCGGCACGCTCCATGGTCGGCAGCAGCTTGTCGATGCTGGCAGCGACGCGATCGAGGAAAGCGGCGTCCGGGCTGACCAGAATCGCCTGGGCATCCTCGTCGTGCTCGGCCTGGGAGAACAGGTCCATGGCGATCCAGTCCGGGTCGGTCTGGCCGTCGCAGACCACCAGGATCTCCGAAGGGCCGGCGATCATATCGATGCCTACCTGGCCGAACACATGGCGCTTGGCGGTCGCCACATAGATGTTGCCCGGGCCAACGATCTTGTCCACCTGCGGCACGCTCTCGGTCCCGTAGGCCAGGGCTGCCACGGCCTGGGCGCCACCGACGGTGAACACACGGTCGACCCCGGCGATGCAGGCCGCGGCAAGTACCAGTTCGTTGACCTCGCCACGCGGGGTCGGCACTACCATCACCACTTCGCTGACGCCCGCGACCTTGGCCGGAATGGCATTCATCAGTACCGACGACGGGTACGACGCCTTGCCACCAGGCACATACAGCCCGGCACGGTCCAGCGGCGTGACCTTCTGGCCGAGGACAGTGCCGTCAGCCTCGGTGTACTGCCACGAGTCCTGCTTCTGCCGCTCATGGTAGATCCGCACGCGGTTGGCGGCCTTTTCCAGGGCCTCGCGCTGTACCGGGGTAATGCGCGTCAGCGCCAGCTCCAGGCGCTCGCGATCGAGGATCAGGTCGTCGATCGTCTTGGCATCAACACCATCGAAACGCTGGGTGAACTCCACCAGTGCCTGGTCACCGCGCTCACGCACGGCCTTGATGATGTCGAGCACGCGCTGGTTGACCGCGTCATCGGACACACTTTCCCAGCTCAGCAGATGATCCAGATGTCGGGCGAAATCCTGGTCAGCGGCGTTGAGACGGGCAATTGCAGTGGACACGGTCATGGCGAGGGCCTCGTTATTAGCGGATGTTCAGGCGCCCTAAAGCTACCACTCCATCCGCGCGGGCACCTGAGAAAAAAGGCTATGACGCGGATAGACGGGCGCGACAGCGGAGGTCGCGCGCAGAGGTCAGCCGCGGTGTCGCGATTCGACGGCGTTGCGCAGGGTGTCGATCAGGCTCTGGATACGGGCGTGCTGCATCTTCATGGAGGCCTTGTTGACCACCAGGCGCGAGCTGATCGTGGCGATCAGGTCCTGGGGCTCGAGGCCGTTGGCGCGCAGGGTATTGCCGGTGTCGACCACGTCGATGATCTTGTCGGCAAGGTTGATCAGTGGCGCCAGCTCCATGGAGCCGTACAGCTTGATGATGTCGACCTGGCGGCCCTGTTCGGCATAGTAGCGCTTGGCTACATTGACGAACTTGGTAGCCACGCGCAGGCGGCCTTTGGGCTCTGGTGCGCCGGTTACGCCAGCGGTCATCAGCTTGCACTGGGCGATCTGCAGGTCCAGGGGTTCGTACAGGCCCTGGCCACCGTATTCCATCAGCACGTCCTTGCCGGCCACACCGAGGTCGGCGGCGCCATGCTCGACATAGGTCGGCACATCGGTGGCACGCACGATGAGCAGGCGCACATCATCCTGCGTGGTGGGGATGATCAGCTTGCGGCTCTTGTCCGGATTCTCGGTCGGCACGATACCAGCCTCGGCCAGCAGTGGCAGGGTATCGTCGAGAATACGGCCTTTGGATAGCGCGATGGTCAACATTGGAACGTCGGTCCTTAAGCGTCTACTGCCGGCCGGGCTCAGCAGCCCGACCGCATACGATTCGGCTGGCGCGTCCCTGCGCCACGATGACTGCTAGCCCGGTACGCGACGGATTTTCGCGCCCAGCATCTGCAGTTTCTCCTCGATGCACTCGTAGCCACGGTCGATGTGGTAGATGCGATCGATCAGGGTGTCGCCTTCGGCGACCAGCGCCGACAGCACCAGGCTGGCGGAAGCACGCAGGTCGGTGGCCATTACCGGCGCACCTTTGAGCGCCTTGACGCCAGTGACGATGGCGGTGTTGCCCTCGACCTGGATCTGCGCGCCCATGCGGTGCATTTCATACACGTGCATGAAGCGGTTTTCGAAGATGGTCTCGATCACCGCGCCAGTGCCTTCGGCGATGGCGTTGAGCGAAATGAACTGCGCCTGCATGTCGGTCGGGAATGCCGGGTACGGAGCGGTACGCAGGTTAACGGCCTTCGGCCGCTTGCCGTGCATGTCCAGCTCGATCCAGTCTTCGCCGGTGGTGATGTCGGCGCCGGCTTCCTTGAGCTTCTCGAGGACAGCTTCGAGGATGGTCGGGTCGGTATCCTTGACCTTGACGCGGCCACCGGTCACGGCAGCGGCGACCAGGTAGGTGCCGGTCTCGATACGGTCGGGCATGACACGGTAGTTGGCCGAGTGCAGGCGCTCGACGCCATCGATGGTGATGGTGTCGGTACCGGCGCCCTGGATCTTCGCACCCATGGCGATCAGGAAGTTGGCCAGGTCGACCACCTCCGGCTCACGGGCGGCGTTCTGCAGCACGCTGCGGCCCTTGGCCAGGGCGGCGGCCATCATGATGTTCTCGGTGCCGGTGACGCTGACGGTATCGAAGAAGAAATGCGCGCCGCGCAGGCCGCCTTCGGGGGCCTTGGCCTTGATGTAGCCGCCTTCGACGTCGATCTTCGCGCCCATGGCCTCGAGGCCGCGAATGTGCAGGTCGACCGGACGCGAACCGATGGCGCAGCCACCCGGCAGGGCCACTTCGGCCTCACCGAAGCGGGCTACCATGGGGCCGAGCACCAGGATCGAGGCGCGCATGGTCTTGACCAGCTCGTAGGGGGCGACCAGGGTCTTGATGGTACGCGGGTCGATCTCCACCGAGAGCTTTTCGTCGATCACAGGCTCGATGCCCATGCGGCCGAACAGCTCGATCATGGTGGTGATGTCGTGCAGGTGCGGCAGGTTGCCGACCGTGACCGGGCCATCGCACAGCAGGGTGGCCGAAAGGATCGGCAGGGCGGAGTTCTTTGCGCCGGAAATGCGGATCTCGCCATCGAGACGCGCGCCACCAGTGATAATCAGTTTGTCCATACGTATCTCGCCGCCAAGTAGGCTCAGGTGCGCTCAGCCCAGGCTGCGCTGCTGAAGAATTTCATGGTTACCGCGTGAATGCTGCCGTTGGCGATCCACGGATTGAGGTGAGCATAGATCGCCTGCTGACGCTTGACCGGGCTCTGGCCGGCCAGCTCGTCGCTGATCACGTTCAACTGGAAGTTGCAGCCTTCGCCTTCAACTTCGACCTGGGTTCCCGGCAATTTCTCTTCCAGAAAGCTTTTAACTTCTACGGCCTGCATGCTCAACCTCGATCGGCGCCCAACGCGCGCGGGTCGGCCATCATACAAAAAAGCCCCTCGCCTGCGAAGCCCATGAAGGGGCGCACTGACCGAGGGGCCTTTCCCGAACGGCAGGGCATCAGCCCGCCAATACCTCATCGAGGTCGTAGACCCCGGCAATTTCCTGCATGTTCTCGGGGATACCGCGCAACTCCCAGGTTTTTCCTGCCGCCTGGGCATCGCGCATGAACCCCAGCAGCAACGACAGGCCAACGCTGCTCGATTTGACCACCGCGGTGCAATCGAACACCAGGCGCGACTCGCCACTGGCGGCGATCAACGCCTTGCCCTGTTTGCGCAGGGCCGGGCCGCTGCGGTAATCCAGCACGCCGGCCAGGGCAAGAACGCCCGGCGCGGCCATGCTCACGGCGGCGTCGCTCATTTGACTTCCTTATCCGGCGAGCTGTCGGCTGTTTCCTTGGCCTTGGCCACTTCACCGGCCCAACCGTCGATGGTCTTGTCCAGGTTGTTGCCGTTACGCTGCATGGCATCCTGGAACTGGTCGCGGAACAGCTTGCCGATGTTGATGCCGTTGACGATGACGTTACGCACCTTCCACTCGCCGTCCAGCTTGACCATGGTGTACTGCACCGGATAGACCGCGCCGTTGGTGCCGGTGATCTTCATGCCGACGCTGGTGCGATCGTCACCCTCGGCCTTGGCCGGATCGACGGTGATCCCCTGGTTGTTGTACTCCAGCAAGGCGTTGCCATAGAACTGCATCAGGCTGCGCTTGAAGTTCTCCTGGAAGCGCTGCATCTGCTCGGGCGAGGCCTTGCGCGAATACTTGACCGTCATGATGCTCTTGGAGATGCCGTCGGCATCGACCACCGGGCCAAGGTTGGCGTTGAGCGCGTTGTAGAACGCATTGGGGTCGGCCTTGTACTGCTCCTTGTTGCTCTTCAGGTCGCTGAGCAACTGGGTGGTGGTGCCCTGGATCACATCACGGGCAGACTGCCCAGGCGCTGCCAGGGCCAGCAGGGGGAAGGCCGCCAGCAGGACCAGCAGGCCACGTCGCAGGATCGAAATCATGGAAACTCCTTAATTAGCCGGTTGAGCTTCTTTCGGTTCCTTGCCCACCGAGTTGAGCAGGAACTTGCCGATCAGATCTTCCAGCACCAGCGCCGACTGCGTGTCGTGGATGGTGCCGCCATCCTTGAGAACCACGTCCTCGCCGCCCACGCTGATGCCGATGTACTTCTCGCCCAGCAGGCCGGCGGTCAGGATCGAGGCAGTGGAGTCGGTCGGCAGGTTGTCGACATGCTTGTCCAGCTGCAGCGTCACCCGACCGGTATACGAGTCGCGGTCCAGATCGATGGCCGTGACCTTGCCGATGGTCACACCGGCCATGGTCACTTTAGCTCTGACCGTCAAACCGGCGATATTGTCGAAGTACGCATAAACTTTATATGTGTCGCTGCTCGGGCTGGCCGACAGCCCGCTGACACGCAGGGCCAGCAGCAGCAGCGCCAGGATCCCGGCCAGGAGGAACAGGCCGACACCGATTTCCAGGGTGCGGTTTTGCATCAGAAATCTCCAAACATCAAGGCGGTCAGAATAAAGTCCAGACCCAGGACTGCCAACGAGGCATAGACCACGGTCTTGGTGGTGGCACGGCTGATCCCTTCTGAAGTGGGCTCACAGTCGTACCCCTGGAATACGGCGATCCAGGTGACGACGAAGGCGAACACCAGGCTCTTGATCAGCCCGTTGAGCACGTCGTCGCTGAAAGAGACGCTGTTCTGCATGTTGCCCCAGAACGAGCCTTCGTAGACGCCCAGCCAGTCCACGGCAACCCACGAGCCGCCCCAGATGCCCACCACACTGAAGATCAGCGCCAGCAGCGGCAGCGAAATGAAGCCGGCCCACAGGCGTGGCGCCACGATGTACTTGAGCGGGTCGACGCCGATCATTTCCAGGCTCGACAGTTGCTCGGTGGATTTCATGTTGCCGATTTCGGCGGTCAGCGCAGAACCCGCGCGACCGGCGAACAGCAAGGCAGTGACCACCGGCCCAAGCTCGCGCAGCAGGGTCAGGGCGACCATCTGCCCCACCGCCTGTTCCGAGCCGTACTTGTTGAGAATGCTGTAGCCCTGCAGGGCCAGCACCATGCCGATGAACACGCCGGACACGACGATGATCGCCAGCGACAGCACGCCCACCGAATACAGTTGCTTGACCAGCAGCTGGAAACCGCCGCCGATACCACTGCGCCCGCCCAGCGAATGGCCGAGGAACAGGCACGAGCGTCCCAGCACGGCCAGCACATCGATGGCCGAACGGCCGAACAGACGGATACGTTCGAGTAAGGATTTTCTGCGCATCAACGCGTCCCCAGCAGATCGGCGCGGTAGTCAGGCGCAGGGAAGTGGAAGGGTACCGGGCCATCTGGGTCGCCTTTCATGAACTGGCGGATGCGCGGGTTGTCCGAGCCCATCAGTTCGTCCGGCGTGCCCTGCCCCAGCACCTGGCCATCGCCGACCACATAGATGTAGTCGGCAATGCTCGCGGTTTCCGCCAGGTCATGGGACACCACGATGCTGGTGATGCCCAGGGCATCGTTGAGCAAGCGGATCAGGCGCACCAGCACGCCCATGGCGATCGGGTCCTGGCCGACGAACGGCTCGTCGTACATGAGGATCTGCGGGTCCAGGGCGATCGCACGGGCCAGCGCCACACGGCGCTTCATGCCACCGGACAGCTCGTCGGGCATCAGGTCGATGGCGCCGCGCAGACCCACGGCCTGCAGTTTCATCAGCACGATGTCGCGGATCATCTCATCCGACAGCTGCGTATGCACCCGCAGCGGGAAGGCCACGTTCTCGAACACATCCAGGTCGGTGAACAGCGCACCGCTCTGGAACAGCACGCCCATCTGCTTGCGCGCATCGAACAGGTCGCCCCGCGACAGCGCGGGCAGGTTCTGCCCATTGACCCAGACTTCGCCGCCGGCCGGGCGCAACTGTGCGCCCATCAGGCGCAGCAAGGTGGTCTTGCCGCACCCCGAAGGCCCCATGATGCCGGTGACCTTGCCGCGGGGAATGCGTATGTCCACGTTGCTGAAAATGCTGCGCGAACCGCGCTTGAAGGTGACGCCCTTCAACTCGACCGCGTAGGCGCTATCCACACTCATCTAGACTCCTTGCTAGTGCAGCCTCGTCATAGTGGACGCCTGCCTTCATCTTGAAGGCACACAGGTCCCCGGCGGGCCGAATAGCGGCGAACTATAGCACCGCTGATAGGCCCGCCCCAAGGCCGTCACCCCACTCGTTCAGGGCGCAGACAGGCAGGCGCGGCATCCATATGACATTCGAAGGATGAGCCTTTCACACATTGCGGCTATAATCGCCGCCTTTTCATCAGGCATTGCGTTTCGACATGACCCAATCCAGCGAGCTGATCCAATCCGCCCAGCGCACCCTGCGCCTCGAACTCGAGGCCGTGGAGGCCCTGCTGGCCCGCATCGACGGGGACTTCGTCAAGGCCTGCGAACTGATCCTGGCCAGCAAGGGACGGGTCGTGGTGGTAGGCATGGGCAAGTCGGGGCACATCGGCAACAAGATCGCCGCCACCCTGGCCAGCACCGGCACCCCGGCGTTCTTCGTGCACCCGGCCGAGGCCAGCCATGGCGACATGGGCATGATCACCCGTGACGATGTCATTCTTGCCCTGTCCAACTCCGGCAGCACCGCCGAGATCGTCACCCTGCTGCCTTTGATCAAGCGCCTGGGCATCCAGATGATCAGCCTCACCGGCAAACCAGACTCGCCCCTGGCCCAGGCCGCCGAGGTCAACCTCGACGCCAGCGTCGCCCAGGAAGCCTGCCCGCTCAACCTGGCACCGACCTCTTCCACCACCGCGGCGCTGGCGCTGGGCGACGCCCTGGCCATTGCCCTGCTGGAGGCTCGTGGCTTCACCGCCGAAGACTTCGCCTTCTCCCACCCGGGCGGCGCGCTGGGCCGTCGCCTGCTGCTGAAGGTCGAGAACGTCATGCATGCCGGCGAAGAGCTGCCCGTGGTAAAGAGCGGCACTCTGCTCAAGGACGCGCTGCTTGAAATGTCTCGCAAAGGTTTGGGCATGACCGTTGTGCTGGGTAACGACGGCAAGCTGGCCGGAGTCTTCACCGACGGTGACCTGCGCCGCAGCCTGGACCGCAACATCGACGTGCACAAGACGCTCATCGACGAAGTCATGACCGTGCACGGCAAGACCGCCCGCGCCGAGATGCTCGCCGCCGAGGCACTGAAAATCATGGAAGACCACAAGATCAGCGCGCTGGTGGTTGTCGACCAGGACGACCGCCCGACCGGCGCCCTGAACATGCACGACCTGCTGCGCGCCGGAGTGATGTAAATGAACCAGGACCTGATGCAACGCGCCAAGGCCATCAAGCTGGCGGTGTTCGACGTCGACGGTGTGCTCACCGATGGCCGCCTGTACTTCCTCGAGGACGGCAGCGAGTTCAAGACCTTCAACACCCTCGACGGCCACGGCATCAAGATGCTCATGGCCTCGGGCGTGACCACCGCAATCATCAGCGGGCGCAAGACCCCCGTGGTCGAGCGCCGGGCCAAGAACCTAGGTATCCCGCACCTGTTCCAGGGCCGCGAGGACAAACTGGTGGTGCTGGACGGCCTGCTCGCCGAACTCAATCTAAGCTATGAACAGGTCGCCTACCTCGGCGACGATCTGCCCGACCTGCCGGTGATCCGCCGTGTCGGCCTGGGCATGGCGGTGCAGAATGCCGCGGCCTTCGTTCGCCAGCACGCCCACGGCGTTACCCAGGCCCGCGGCGGCGAAGGCGCCGCCCGCGAATTCTGTGAACTGATCATGCAGGCCCAGGGCACCCTGGACGCTGCCAACGCCCATTACCTGTAAGGCTGCCCATGCTCAGCAAGAAGATCAGAAATGTCGCGCTGCTAGGCGGGATCGCCGCCGTGCTGGTTGCGGTAGGCTATTGGAACATCAGCCCGGAAAGCTTCCTCGAGCAACCCCAGGCCCAGGTCGACCAGAGCGCCATCGACTACTACGCGATCAACGCCCACAGCCTGCAGTTCCTGCCCGACGGCAAGCTGCAGTACGAGATGACCGCCGCCAAGGTCGAGCACCTCAAGGCCAGCGAGGTCACCCTGGTGACCACCCCCGACCTGCACATGTACCGTGGCACCGAGTACCCCTGGCATGTGCAGAGCAAGCGCGCCGAGGTCAACCCGGACGGCACCGAGGTGGAGCTGATCGACGAAGTGCGCGTGGCGCGCACCGACGAGAAGCAACGCGAAACCATCATCACCAGCACACGCATGACCGTGTTCCCGCAGAAGCAATATGCGCAGACCGAGCAAGCCGTTAGAATCGACGGCGCCGGTGGCACGACTACGGGCAAAGGAATGAAAGCGTATTTGAAAGAAGGCAGGATGGACCTGCTCTCTAACGTAAGAGGACAGTATGAGGCTCGTTAAAACCATCCCCCTTCTGCTCAGCCTGGGCGTAGCACTGGGAAGCGCGAGCGCCTTCGCCCTGCCGAACGACCGTGACCAGCCGATCCGCATCCAGGCGGACAACGCCCACCTGGACGACAAGCAGGGCGTCGCCACCTACACAGGCGATGTGATCATCACCCAGGGTTCGATGATGATCAAAGGCAACACCGTGACCATGACCCGCGCCGCCAACGGCGATATCGACGTGGTCACCTCGGTGGGCAACCTGGCCTACTTCGAGCAGCAGCAGAGCGCCGCCAAGCCCGACAAGATGAAAGGCTGGGCCGTGACCATCCAGTACCAGGCGCAGAAAGACGTGGTGATCCTCACCGACCGCGCCAAGGTCGAGAACGAAGGCAACACCACCGAAGGCGAGAAGATCGTCTACAACACCAAGACCCAGGTGGCTACCGCCGGGCGTGGTGGCAACGTGACTGCACCGCGTCAGCGTATCGACATGGTCATTCAACCGAAGAAAAAGGCCGAGTAAATGGCAACCCTCAAAGCCCAGCACCTGGCCAAGAGCTACAAGGGCAGGCAAGTCGTGCGCGACGTCAGCCTGTCCATCGACAGCGGCCAGATCGTCGGCCTGCTCGGCCCCAACGGCGCCGGCAAGACCACCTGTTTCTACATGATCGTCGGCCTGGTCCAGGCCGACCAGGGCCGTGTGCTGATCGACAGCCTCGACGTCAGCCACCAGCCGATGCACGGGCGCGCCCAGGCCGGTATCGGCTACCTGCCGCAGGAAGCCTCGATCTTCCGCAAGCTGTCGGTGGCCGACAACATCATGGCCATCCTCGAGACCCGCAAGGACCTCGACCGCGAAGGCCGGCGCAAGGAGCTGGAAAGCCTGCTGCAGGAATTCCACATCAGCCACATCCGCGACAACCTGGGCATGAGCCTGTCCGGTGGTGAGCGTCGCCGGGTCGAGATCGCCCGCGCCCTGGCCACCGCACCCAAGTTCATCCTGCTGGACGAACCGTTCGCCGGTGTCGACCCGATTTCCGTCGGCGACATCAAGCAGATCATCCACCACCTCAAGAACAAGGGCATCGGCGTACTGATCACCGACCACAACGTTCGCGAGACCCTGGACATCTGCGAGACGGCCTACATCGTCAACGATGGCCAGCTGATCGCCGAAGGCGATGCCGAGACCATCCTGGCCAACCAGCTGGTCAAGGAAGTTTACCTGGGGCACGAGTTCCGACTCTGACCGCAGGCCTGCCCGGAGCACTGGCGAATGCGCCTGATCGGGGCTTAAGTTGTTACAGTGCTCTAGGCAAACGCTGCAATTTCAGGCATATAACTTGCTTAAAGTCGGCGCCCAAGCGCCCTACGTGTAGTGGATGGCGCATGCGCGCCGGCAACAAGGTATTAAGCCCCAGCCATGAAACCATCGCTCGTCCTAAAAATGGGCCAGCAACTGACGATGACACCTCAGTTGCAACAGGCCATCCGCCTGCTTCAGCTCTCCACCCTGGACCTCCAGCAGGAAATCCAGGAAGCGCTGGAGTCCAACCCGATGCTCGAACGTCAGGAAGACGGCGAGGACTTCGACAACAGCGACCCGATGGCGGACAACGCCGAGAACAAGCCGGTCGCCGAAGCCCAGGACAACAGTTTCCAGGAAACCTCCAGCAGCACCACGGAAAACCTCGAGGACGGCGAGTGGGCCGAGCGGATCCCCAACGAATTGCCGGTCGACACCGCCTGGGAAGACATCTACCAGACCAGCGCCAGCAGCCTGCCCAGCAACGATGACGACGAATGGGACTTCACCACTCGCACATCGGTGGGCGAGAGCCTGCAAAGCCACCTGCTGTGGCAGCTCAACCTGGCGCCGATGTCCGACACCGACCGCGTGATCGCCGTCACCCTGATCGACAGCATCAACGCCCAGGGCTACCTCGAAGACACCCTCGAAGAAATCTGCGCCGGTTTTGACCCGGAGCTGGACATCGAACTGGACGAGGTCGAGGCGGTACTGCACCGCATCCAGCAGTTCGAGCCTGCCGGCATTGGCGCCCGCACCCTCGGCGAATGCCTGCTGCTGCAACTGCGCCAGCTGCCGGCCTCGACACCCTGGATGAGCGAGGCACAGCGCCTGGTCACCGACTTCATCGACCTGCTCGGCAGCCGCGACTACAGCCAGCTGATGCGTCGGATGAAGCTCAAGGAAGACGAGCTGCGCCAGATCATCGAACTGGTGCAGAGCCTCAACCCGCGCCCAGGCTCGCAGATCGAGTCCAGTGAACCCGAGTACGTCGTGCCCGACGTCATCGTGCGCAAGGACAGCGAGCGCTGGCTGGTCGAGCTCAACCAGGAAGCAGTGCCGAAGCTGCGCGTCAATCCGCAGTACGCCGGCTTCGTCCGGCGCGCCGACACCAGCGCCGACAACACCTTCATGCGCAACCAGTTGCAGGAAGCGCGCTGGTTCATCAAGAGCCTGCAGAGCCGCAACGAGACGCTGATGAAAGTGGCGACGCAGATCGTCGAACACCAGCGTGGCTTCCTCGACCATGGCGACGAGGCCATGAAGCCGCTGGTCCTGCATGACATCGCCGAGGCGGTGGGCATGCACGAATCGACCATTTCCCGGGTGACCACGCAGAAATACATGCACACCCCGCGCGGCATCTACGAACTGAAATACTTTTTCTCGAGCCACGTGAGCACCGCCGAAGGCGGCGAATGCTCGTCCACGGCAATCCGCGCGATCATCAAGAAACTGGTGGCTGCGGAAAATCAGAAAAAGCCATTGAGTGACAGCAAGATCGCTGGTTTACTGGAGGCACAAGGCATCCAGGTAGCCCGTCGCACCGTCGCCAAGTATCGCGAGTCGTTGGGGATTGCCCCCTCGAGCGAGCGCAAGCGGCTGATGTAGCCCCCGGATGTGCCACAGCGTTTCAGTGGCAGGTGCAACACCTGCCTCTTTATGCACGGGCAACAAAGGAGAAGCTGTATGCAAGTCAACATCAGTGGACAGCATGTAGAAGTCACCCAACCACTGCGCGATTACGTGCTCGAGAAGCTCGCCCGGGTGGAGGGTCATTTCGACAAGATCACCAACGTGACGGTGATCATGAAAGTCGAGAAGCTTCAGCAGAAGATCGAAGCCACGCTCCAGATTCCCGGCGGTGAGGTGGTTGCCAACGCCGAACACCAAGACATGTATGCAGCCATCGATGCCCTGGCCGACAAGCTCGACCGCCAACTGAAAAAACACAAGGAAAAACAGCAAAGCCTGCTGCAAGGCGCAGCCGCCCGCTGATCCCCCTCATCCATGATCCGACTTGAAACCATCCTGACCCCCGGCCGTTCCCTCGTGAACGTGCCGGGCGGCAGTAAGAAGCGCGCCCTGGAAAAGGTCGCCAACCTGATCGCCGAGCAAGTACCCGAGCTGGAGATGCAAGACGTCTTCGACAGCCTGTGGGCTCGCGAAAAACTGGGCTCCACCGGTTTTGGCAATGGCATCGCCATTCCCCACTGCCGCCTGGCAGGTTGCAGCGCGCCTGTCAGCGCCCTGCTGCACCTGGATGCCCCCATCGATTACGATGCCATCGATGGCGCACCGGTCGACCTGCTGTTTGTCCTGCTGGTCCCGGAGGCCGCCACCGACGCCCACCTTGAACTGCTGCGCCAGATCGCCAGCATGCTCGATCGCAAGGAGGTCCGCGATCGCCTGCGTGCCGCCGACAGCAGCGAGACCCTCTACCAGGTCGTCCTGGACGTACAGAACGAGCACTGAACATGCGCCTGATCATCGTCAGCGGTCGCTCCGGCTCCGGTAAGAGCACCGCCCTCGACGTGCTGGAAGACAACGGCTACTACTGCATCGACAACCTGCCCGCCGGGCTGTTGCCGCAGCTGGCTGAAAACGCCTTGATCAATACCGAGCTGCTGCAGCCCAAGGTTGCGGTTTCGATCGATGCACGCAACCTGCCCAGCCATCTGTCACGCTTCCCGCAGTTGCTGGAGGAGGCACGTTCCCGGCATATCCAGTGCGACGTGCTGTATCTGGATGCCGACGAAGACACGCTGCTCAAGCGCTTCTCGGAAACCCGCCGCCGCCACCCGCTGACCAACGACAGCCGTTCGCTGGCTGAGGCAATCCGGGTGGAGAGCGAGCTGCTGGGGCCGATTGCCGACCTTGCCGACCTGAAGATCGACACCACCAACCTGAACCTGTACCAGTTGCGTGACTCGATCAAGCTGCGCCTGCTCAACCAGCCCGAGCCCGGCACTGCGTTTCTCGTCGAGTCATTCGGTTTCAAGCGTGGCATGCCGGTGGACGCCGACCTGGTGTTCGACGTGCGCTGCCTGCCCAATCCGTACTGGAAGCCGGAACTTCGCGAACATTCCGGCCTCGAACAGCCGGTGATCGACTACCTGGCCGCGCAGCCGGACGTCGAAGAGATGTTCCAGGACATTTCCAGCTACCTGCTCAAATGGCTGCCGCGCTTCGCCGCCAGCAACCGTGCCTACGTCACCATCGCCATCGGCTGTACCGGCGGCCACCACCGCTCGGTGTACATTACCGAACGGCTTGGCCAACTGCTCCAGCAATCCCTGAAAAACGTCCAGGTCCGCCACCGCGACCTCTAGCCACAGGATCCGCCCCACGATGCCCGCCCGCGAAATCACCATCATCAACAAGCTGGGCCTGCATGCGCGGGCGGCCGCCAAGTTCGTCGGCGTGGCCGGGCGTTTCCCCTGCCAGGTACGGGTCGGGCGCGCGCCGGACAAGCTGGTGGACGGCAAGAGCATCATGGCGGTGATGATGCTCGCCGCCGGCAAGGGCACTCAGGTGCACCTGCTCACCGAGGGCGAGCAGGACGGTGAAGCCATGGATGCGCTGGTCGGCTTGATCAACAACTTCTTCGACGAAGGCGAGTAACGCTTTCCCCTTCCGCAACATCCTCTTCCAATTGTCAGGATGCAGACTCACCACATTGCGTTTATACCCATATAGGTATAGATTCGACAGGTGAATTCATGGAGCAGGACAGGCAACCCAAACCGCTGTACTGGGTCGGAAGCAGCAAAAAGGACCTGCAGTGCCTACCCGAGGGCGTCCAGCAAACCGTCGGCTTCGCTCTGCATCTGGCTCAAACAGGAGGCAGGCACCTACAGTCGAAAGTCCTCCGAGGCTTTTCAGGCGCTGGCGTTCTTGAGGTCGTGGAAGACCATGACGGCAACACCTATCGTGCGGTCTACACCGTACGTCTCGGCGTTGCGGTGTATGTCTTGCACTGCTTCCAGAAGAAGTCCACGGCGGGCATCAAGACGCCCCAAACAGACATCGCACTGGTGCGCAATCGATTGAAGCTTGCACAGGCCCACTCAGAAGGAATCCAGACATGAGCGAAATCGAACAAGGCAGCGGCAATGTCTACGCGGACCTCAACTACCCTGATGCGGACGAGATGCTGGTCAAGGCACGCCTGGCGAGCAAGATCTGCAGCATCATCAAGGCCCGTCATCTGACCCAGATGCAAGCCGCACAGATCCTTGGCCTGCCCCAACCTAAAGTCTCGGAAATGATTCGCGGCAAATTCCGTGGTATCAGCGAAAGCAAGATGATCGATTGTCTTGCACGCCTTGGCCGTGACGTGCAGATCGTAGTCAAGGCCGCGCCGCGGTCACGACCTCAAGGACGGGTTGAAGTCATTTTCGCCTGAACAGCACTCAAAGCCGGCAAACGAGAAACTCGGCTCATCCTGCGCTTTTCACGACATCGCCGTGTCCATCACCATCATCAGACAGAACCCGACACACAACCCCAGGCTCGCCAGGCGGTGATGCCCGTTGCTGCGTGACTCCGGAATGATCTCCTGGGTCACCACCAGCAGCATCGCTCCCGCCGCGCAGGCCAGGCCCAGCGGCAGCAACAGTTCGGCGATGTTCACCAGCCAGGCACAGATCACCGCGGCCAGCGGCTCGACCAGCCCCGATGCCGCACCGATCAGGAACGCCTTGAAACGCGGCATGCCCGCCCCTGCCAGCACCAGCGCGATCACCAAGCCCTCCGGCACATCCTGCAGCGCAATGCCCATGGCCAGGCTATCGGCATCAGCCATCCCGCCACCGGCGGAAACCCCGATGGCCATGCCCTCGGGGATGTTGTGGGCAATGATGGCAATGACGAACAGCCAGATCCGCGCAGCGATTACCGGTTGCTGCTCACTGCCGACCAGAGCCTCCGGCGAAGCGCCGGAGACCTTGAGGTCGACCAAGAACAGGCACAACGCGCCGAACAACAGGCCGCTGCTGATCACACCACCGGCGCCCCATGGGCTGAAGCCGATGGCCTGGGCCGCATCCAGCCCGGGAATGATCAGCGAGAACGCGGTGGCCGCCAACATCACCCCGGCACCAAAACCGAGCAAGGTGTCGGCCACGGCCACTGGCATGTTGCGGATTACCAGCACCGGCACTGCGCCCAAGGCCGTCCCCAATGCGCACAGTGCTCCGCCCTCCAGGGCTCGCAACATGCGCGGTTCCAGGTCCAGCCAGGCGATGCCACGCGACACCAGCAATGCGGTGCCAACCAGCAACAGCACGGTCCCAAGCGCCAGGCGGAACAGGCGCACACTGCTGACAGACATCACCTCGGAGCGCATACCGGTCAGACTCACTTCAGGACTTCAAGGTAGCGGCGTTCCACTTCGGTCCAGTCGACCACGTTGTAGAAGGCGCCAATGTACTCAGGACGGCGGTTCTGGTACTTCAGGTAATAGGCGTGCTCCCAGACATCCAAGCCGAGGATCGGCGTGTTGCCGTGCATCAGCGGGCTGTCCTGGTTACCGCTGCTCTCCACCACCAGCGTTTTCTGCGGGGTCACGCTGAGCCAGGCCCAGCCACTGCCGAACCGGGTCAGCGCGGCCTTGGTAAAGGCCTCCTTGAACGCCTCGAACCCACCGAGCTGCTGGTCAATGGCCTTGGCTACCTGACCCTCGGGTTGGCCACCGCCCTTGGGCGACATGACGGTCCAGAACAACGTGTGGTTGGCATGGCCGCCGCCCTGGTTGACCACCGCCCCTTGCAGTTTCTCGGGCAGTTGCTTGACCGCGCCCACCAGTCGCTCCACCGGCCATTCGGCCCATTCGGTGCCCTCGATGGCGGCGTTGAGGTTGTTGATGTAGGCCTGATGGTGCTTGCTGTGGTGGATCTCCATGGTCTGGGTGTCGATGTGCGGTTCCAGCGCATCGTAGGCGTAGGGCAACGCAGGCAAGGTATGTGGCATATCAATGGATTCCGTAGGCAGGTTTGCGATCCGTGATGTCCGCGTGCGCGACCAGTTCGCTGGCTGCGGGCGCCTGGCGGTTCAGCAGGCGCTCGGTACGCGGGTATTGGCCGTACTCGGCGATGAAACTCAGCAGTTCGGTGTAGGTGCGCCCGCTGTGGCGCAAGGCCGCGTCGCGCAGGGCCTGGGGCAGGCGCGGATCCTGGCTGGCCTGGAGCAGCCGCTGGTGCGCCGCGCACAGGTAGTCGGCGCTTTCGTGCGGCTGGTTCAGGCGCAGGTGCAGGTCGGCCAGGTTGTGGTGGGCGATGACCAGTGCGGCCACCGCCTCGTCGACGTCATGCCAGCGCTCGAACAGCACCTGGGCCAAGGCCAGTGCTTGCAGGTAGTGCTCCCGGGCGTCGACCAGCTCGCCCTGCTCGAACAGGCGGTTTGCATCTTGGGTGGTGCGTTTCCAATGCTGCATGACGTGCCTCCTGGGCGGCCCGGGTTCAGATGCCGCCAGCGGTGAGTTTTTCCGGGTCCAGCAACGCTTCGAGCTGATCACGCGACAGGTCGGTGTGCTCCAGCGCCACATCGATGATCGGACGCCCTTGCTTGTAGGCGGTCTTGGCGATCTCGGCGGCCTTCAGGTAGCCGATGATCGGATTCAGCGCGGTGACCAGGATCGGGTTGCGCGACAGCGCCTCCTTGAGCTTGGCCTCGTTGACCTTGAAGCTGGCAATCGCCTTGTCGGCCAGCAAACGGCTGACGTTGGCCATCAGCTCGATGCTCTCCAGCAGGTTGCGGGCAATTACCGGCAACATCACGTTGAGCTCGAAGTTGCCCGACTGGCCGGCCACGGCGATGGTCGCGTCGTTGCCGATCACCTGGGCGGCGACCATCGCGGTGGCCTCCGGGATCACCGGGTTGACCTTGCCCGGCATGATCGAAGAGCCTGGTTGCAGGCCTTGCAGCTCGATTTCACCAAGGCCGGCGAGCGGGCCGGAGTTCATCCAGCGCAGGTCGTTGGCGATCTTCATCAGCGCCACGGCAGCCGTCTTGAGCTGGCCCGACAGCGCCACCGCGGTGTCCTGGGAGCCGATCAGGGCAAACAGGTTCTCGCCGGGGGTGAACTCGACCTGGGTCAGGCCACTCAACTGGCGGGCAAAGCCTGCGGCGAACTGTGGGTGGGCATTGATCCCGGTGCCCACGGCCGTGCCGCCCTGGGCCAGCGCTTGCAGGCTCGGCAACGTGGCTTCGATATGCGCCTGGGCACCCTTGATCTGGGCTGCCCAGCCACCGAGCACCTGGCTCATGCGTACTGGCATCGCGTCCATCAAATGGGTACGGCCAGTCTTCACATGCTTGTGCACCTCGACTGCCTTGGCCTCGATCACCTGGGTGAGGTGGCGCAAGGCCGGCAGCAGCTGTTCGTGCAGGGCCAGGGCGGCGCTGACGTGAATGGTGGTGGGGATGATGTCGTTGCTGCTCTGGCCACAGTTGACGTGGTCATTGGCATTGACCGGCTCGCCCAGCACATGGCTGGCCAGGGTCGCGATGACCTCGTTGGCGTTCATGTTCGAGCTGGTGCCGGAGCCGGTCTGGAACACGTCCACCGGGAAGTGCTGGATGAAATCCTCGGCCAGCAGCTGTTCCACCGCCTTGACGATGGCCGCGCCCTGCCCTGCGCTGAGCTGTTCCAGCTCGACGTTGGCCTTGGCCGCAGCGGCTTTGGCCAGCAGCAAGGCACGGATGAACTGGGCCGGCATCGGCTTGCCGCTGACCGGGAAGTTGTCGACCGCGCGCTGGGTCTGGGCACCGTACAGGGCCTGGGCCGGCACCTGCAGTTCACCCATGCTGTCGCGCTCGATACGGGTATCACTCATCTTCAAGTCCTTGCATCAGTTCTTCGGGAGAAATCGACGGCAGCAGCACGCAATTGGCGAGCTGCATCGCGTAGGGCTGCCAACGCTGGTTCTGTTCGAGGCGGTCGAGATTGCGCAGGTCGAGCAGCGGGCGCCAGGCCTGGTCCAGGCACAGGCAGCGCCAGTGCCAGGGCAACATACGATCGTTGGCGGTATCGAGCAGCAGACGCAAGGCGGTCAAGGCCACCGTCCACGGCGAGGTCTCGGTGCAGCACACCAGATAGCGGCCTTCGGCGAGGTAGTGCTCGATCAGGCGTGGTTCGTCGGGTTCCAGCGCGCAACGGATGCGCCGGCTGAGCCAGCGCCAGTTTTCCAGGTAGGGCAGTTCGTGGAGGACGGTTTTCATGAACATCATCGCCGGGTTACTGGATAATGATATTCATTATTAAGTGATAAATAGAATCAGTTCAAGCTAGACGATAGGCAAAATAAACCCGGCGCGATGGCCGGGTTGTTCGTCACCAAAAATACTGATGCGTGGGAGCGGGCTTGCCCCGCGATAGCTGCAATGGCCAATCGCGGGGCAAACCCGCTCCCACGCTCTATCCCTACAGAGCGCCGATCAGCTGCCCGCCACCGTCATGCGCTCGATCAGCACCGAGCCGCTGTGGATATTGCTACGCGTCTCGATATCGCTGCCAATTGCGACGATCTGCTGGAACATGTCCTTCATGTTGCTGGCAATGGTCACTTCTTGCACGGCGTGCTGGATCTCGCCGTTTTCCACCCAGAAGCCCGCCGCACCCCGCGAGTAGTCGCCGGTCACCATGTTCAGCCCATGGCCCATCAGCTCGGTTACCAGCAGGCCACGGCCCATGCGCCGGATCAGTGCGGCCTGGTCCTCGACGCCGTGGGTGACGAACAGATTGTGCACGCCACCTGAGTTGGCGGTGCTCGGCAAACCCAGCTTGCGCCCCGAATAGGTGCCCAGGATGTACGACACCAGCTCGCCTTTGTCGACGAACGGCTTGGCGTAGGTGGCCAGGCCATCGCCATCGAACGCCGCACTGCCCAGCGCACGCGGGATGTGTGGCCGCTCGTCGAGGGTCAGCCAGGTGGGGAACAGGCGCTGACCAAGGGTACCCTCGAGGAACGACGACTTGCGGTACAGGTTGCCGCCGGAAATGGCCGACAGGAAGCTGCCGAACAGGCCGCCGGCGAGCTCGGCCGAGAACAGCACCGGCACCTCGCAGGTGGGTACCGGACGGGCACCCAGGCGGCTTGCCGCGCGCTGCGCGGCACGCAGGCCGATGCTACGCGGGTCGGCCAGCAGCTGGCCCTGGCGATTGACATCGTACCAGTAGTCACGCTGCATCTGCCCATCGGCTTCGGCGATCATCACGCAGCTCAGGCTGTGGCGAGTGGATGCATAACCACCGATAAAACCATGGCTGTTGCCGTACACCCGCACACCCTGATGGGTATTGAGCGTGGTGCCGTCGGCGTTGCTGATGCGCTTGTCGGCATCGAACGCCGCCGCCTCGCAGGCCAGCGCCATCTCGATGGCTTTCTCCGGCTCGATGTCCCAATCATGGTAGAGGTCCAGGTCGGGGATCTCACGGGCCATCAACGCGGCATCGGCCAGCCCCGAGCAGGTGTCCTCGGAGGTATGTTTCGCGATTGCCAGCGCGGCGGCGACCGTCTCGCGGATCGCCTCAGGGCCGCTGGCCGAAGTGCTGGCCGAACCCTTGCGCTGACCTACGTAAAGAGTGATGCCGAACCCCTGGTCGCGATTGAACTCGACCGTCTCGACTTCGCGCTGGCGCACCGTGGTGGACAGGCCTTGCTCCAACGACACCGCCACTTCGCAGGCGCTGGCGCCCTGGCGGCGCGCCTCGGCGACGATCGCCTCGACCTGCTCCTGCAACGCCGGCAGGTCCTTGGGGCCTACGCTCTGGACTGCACTCATGGTTTTCTCCACTGAAAATTCTGCGTACGGCTTGGGTCATTCTACGACCGGGCCGGACAAGCGGCCCCCGACTGGTTATCATGGCGGCGATTTCTTGCGGACGGCCCCCATGGTTGATTCTTACGACGACGCCTTCGATGGCGAAAAAAGCAAAACCCAGATCAAGCGCGAGCTGCATGCGCTGGTCGAACTCGGTGAACGCCTCACCACCCTCAAGGCCGACACCCTGGCCCGCCTGCCGCTGACCGACGAGCTGCGCAAGGCGCTGGACGAAGCCAGCAAGCACACTGCCCACGGCGCCCGCAAACGCCACATGTCGTTCGTCGGCAAGCTGATGCGCGTGCAGGACCTGGACGCCATCCATGCCGTGCTCGAGCAGATCGACAGCTCCAGCCGCCAGTACAACGAGCGCTTCCACGGCCTCGAGCGCTGGCGCGATCGCCTGATCGACGGTAACGACGAAGACCTCGAGCGCTTCGTCAACGAGTTCCCCGACACCGATCGCCAGCACCTGCGCTCGCTGATCCGTCATGCCCAGCATGAAAAGGCACGGAACAAGCCGCCTGCCGCTGCGCGTAAAGTGTTCAAGTACATCCGCGACCTCGACGAAACCCAGCGCGGGTTGCGTTAACGTCCTCGCGGGGCAAGCTCGCTCCCACGACCTGCGTGGGAGCGGCGGTGCGCCGATGCGACTTGCCCCGCGATCTGTCATCAAGCGCCGGTACCGCCCACGGTAATCGCGTCCAGCTTCAGGGTCGGCTGCCCTACCCCGACCGGCACCGACTGCCCATCCTTGCCGCATGTCCCCACGCCGCTGTCCAGCGCCAGGTCGTTACCGACCATCGACACACCGCGCATCGCTTCCGGACCATTGCCGATCAAGGTCGCGCCTTTTACTGGCGCGGTGATCTTGCCGTCCTCGATCAGATAGGCCTCGCTGGTGGAGAACACGAACTTGCCGCTGGTGATGTCCACCTGGCCACCGCCAAGGTTGGCGCAGTAGATGCCCTTCTTCACCGACCGGATGATTTCCTCGGGATCGCTGTCGCCAGCACGCATGTAGGTGTTGGTCATGCGCGGCATCGGCAGGTGCGCGTAGGATTCGCGCCGGCCGTTGCCAGTCACCGCCATGCCCATCAGGCGAGCATTGAGCTTGTCCTGCATGTAGCCCTTGAGGATGCCGTTCTCGATCAGCGTGGTGCACTCGGTCGGCGTGCCTTCGTCATCGACGCTGAGCGAGCCGCGACGGCCTTCGAGGGTACCGTCGTCGACAATGGTGCACAGGCTCGAAGCCACCTTTTCACCGATACGACCACTGAACGCCGAGCTGCCCTTGCGGTTGAAGTCGCCTTCCAGGCCGTGGCCGACCGCCTCGTGCAGCAGCACGCCGGACCAACCCGGGCCGAGCACCACCGGCAGCGTGCCGGCCGGAGCGGGAATCGCCTCGAGGTTGACCAGCGCCTGGCGCAGCGCCTCACGGGCGTAGCCCATCACCCGCTCTTCACTGAAATAGCGATAGTCGGTGCGCCCACCGCCGCCCTGCCCACCACGTTCGCGACGTCCGTTGTGCTCGACGATCACGCTGACGTTGAAGCGCACCAGCGGACGCACGTCGGCGGCCAGGCTGCCATCGGCGGCGGCCACCAGGATGCGCTCCCACACCCCGGCCATGCTCACGCTGACCTGCTGGATGCGCGGATCGAGGGCACGGGTGGCGGCATCGACGCGCTTGAGCAGCTCGACCTTCTCGGCGCGGGTCAGTACATCCAGGGGGTTGTCAGGCGCGTACAGGGCGGTCACGTCCTGACTGCGGAAGGCTTGCACAGTGCCGTTCTGCCCGGCGCGGGAGATCGAGCGGGCGGCGCGCGCCGCCGACGTCAGGGCTTCGAGGTTGATCGCATTGCTGTAGGCAAAGCCAGTCTTCTCGCCGGACTGGGCACGCACGCCCACGCCCTGGTCGAGGTTGAAGCTGCCCTCTTTGACGATGCCGTCCTCCAGTGCCCAGGTTTCCGAGATCTGGCCCTGGAAATACAGGTCGGCGGCATCGATGCCGGGACCGGCCAACTCGCCCAGCACCGTCTGCAGGCTGTCGAGGGTCAACCCGCCCGGGGCCAGGAGCTGCTCACTGACGGTGGATAACATCTGGCTCATAGTCACTCCGAGGTATGCGCAGGCCGCAAGGCGTCCTGCGAGAAAAAGCGCCGGTGCGTTGTTACCGGCATGCGCGCCCGGATGGACGCCTGTTCTTCGATATCGCGCGTGGCGAGCAACACCGCCTCGCCCCGCGCCTGTTGTGCGACGATCCGCCCCCAGGGGTCGACGATCGCCGCCTGGCCGTGGGTTTCCCGCGGCCCCGGATGCAGGCCGCCCTGGGCGGCCGCCAGTACATAGCACTGGGTCTCGATGGCCCGTGCGCGAATCAGCACTTCCCAGTGCGCAGCGCCGGTCACCGCGGTGAACGCCGCTGGCGCGCTGATCAATTCGGCCCCGGCGGCGCGCAAGGCGCTGTACAGCTCGGGGAAGCGCAGGTCGTAGCACACCGACAGGCCCAGGCGGCCCACCGGTGTGTCGGCCACCACCACCCGGCTGCCGTGGGCATAATCGTCCGACTCGCGGTAGCGGCCACGGTTGTCGGCCACGTCCACATCGAACAGGTGCAGCTTGTCGTAGCGAGCGGCGAGCTCGCCGTGCTCGTCGACCAGCAACGAGCAGGCATGGGCCTTGGCCTCCGGCTGGCCGACCGGCGGCAGCGGCAGGGTACCTGCGACTATCCATAACCTGAGGTCGCGGGCGGTGCGTTTCAACCATGGCAGGATCGGCCCCTCGCCCAGCGCCTCTGCCCTGCCGATGGCGGCGGCGTCGCGACGGCCCATGGCAGCGAAGTTTTCCGGCAGCACCGCCAGGCGCGCGCCTCCGGCGGCGGCCTGCTCGAGCAGCGCCGTGGCACGTTGCAGGTTGGCCAGCACATCGTCCTGGCTGACCATCTGGATCACTGCTGACGTCATGACCACCCCGGGATTATTTGTCGAAAGGTTTCACAAAGGTGATTTTAGGCTCTTTGACCGGACCTTCGACGCGATAGTGCACACTGGCGAACCGCGCCACCCGGTCACCGATCAGGCGATCGACGAGGAACAGCGCGCCCCCGACCGCCGGCGCGCCGACAATCAAGGCGGCCAATGGCAGGTTGTTGGTGACCGGCAACGTCACCAGCAGCTTGGCGTCGACCCGATCACGGACGAAGTCCATGGTGCCGTCGAGTTCGAAATTGCTCGACGGGCCGGTGACGGTGATCGGCTCTCGCGTCACATAGACCCCTTCGCTGGCCACCAGCAAGCCTTTGACCCGATCGTAGGCCAGGCCCTTGCTGAACAGGTCGGAGAAGTCCAGGCGCAGGCGCCGGCCAATGGAGTTGAAGTTGAGCAGCCCGAACACCCGCAAGGCCTGGGCGCTGCCCTCGACCTCGACAAACTGGCCACTGCGCAGCGCCGCGTCGAGGCTGCCGGAGTACCGGTTGAGGCTGACCCAGGCCGGCGAGCCCGGCCAGCGGCCATCCACGTCCATGCGGAAGTCGCGGCTGGTGACGGTGGGGGCAAAACCCCAGGCCTTGAGCACATTCCCCAGGTCCTTGCCGTCCACGCGGCCTTTGTACCAGCTGGACGTGCTGCCGGGCTCGCCTTCCCAGCCACCGCTGCCGTCGATATGCAGCCCCTTGAGGTCCAGGTCGATATCGCTCATGGCCATGCCCCGGGGGGTCTGGCGCAGCTTCAGGGTGGCGCTGCCGAACAGGTCGTCGCCGCGGTACAGCTTGTCGATGGTCAGGTCCAGCGGCGGCGCCTTGCGCGGGTCGAACCCGGCCAATGGATCCGGCGCGTTCTCGACCTGGGCCTCATTCGGATCGGCTGGCGGCAGGCGCAGGCTCTGCAGGCGGACGGTCATGGGCGTGGCCTTGGCATCGGGAATGCGCGCATTGCCGATGACTTCCTGGCTGTCCAGGCGCAGGTCCCAGGCCGGACCACCACGCATCAGGCGGATCACCGCCTGGTTGAGGTCCAGGCCGAACGCCTTGAGCTGGCCGATGCTGAGGTCAACGCTCTGCAGGTTCTGCCGGGCACTGCCGCCCGGATCCTTGCCGGCCAGGCGCTCCATCTGTTGCTGCCAGGGGGCCAGGTCCAGCGTCTCCAGCCGGCCACGCACCCGCAGGCCCTGGCCAGACGGCAAGCTGGCCTCGCCCGTGCCCAGCAACAGCTCGCCACGCCCTTGGCCCAGCTTGTCGGCCGGCGCGGCATAAGCGAAGCGGGCCAGGTCCGCATAGCTGCCATCGATGCGCCGTTCCGGGCCCTGCAGGGTCAGGCCGAAGCGGCTATCACGGGTCTCTGCGGCGGCCTTGCCAAAAGGCGCCGGCAGATCGATGGCCAGGCCCTTGAGCGACGAATTGACGGTCAAGCGGTTGTCGCGGCTGCCCAGTGTCACTTGCAACTGATAGGGCAGCTCACCTGAGGCTGGCAGCGGCTGCGTGAACTGCAACCAGTCGGTCAGGGCCTTGAGGCCGACCTGGCCATTGGCATTGATCCGGGTCTGGATCTGCCCACCCTGCCCTTCGGCGCTGATCTGCGCGCTGACCGGCTTGCCAAAGGCGTGCAGGCTGATGTCCTTGCCGCTCAGGCCCTTGTCGAGGTCGAAGCTGAAGTCGCCCTTCAGCTGGCTCAGTTCCAGGGCCGGTGGCGCCACTTTCAAGGTAGCGTCCGCGGTCGCGAAGTTCACCAGCACCTTGGGCCGCTGCCCGTGGGCCAGGGGTACGTCGAGCTTGACCTTGCCCTTGAGCGGCCCCTCGCCTTCCCAACCGGCGAAGATCTCCCCCGTGCCGATGGGCGCTTCCTTGAGGATCTTCAGGCCATCGCCGAGGCTGCCGTCGAAATCACCGTCGAGGATCAGGTGGCTGTGCTGGTCGCCTTCGACATGGGGAATGTCGACGCTGACATCACTGACCTTGGTGTCCAGCAGCAGCCCATGATGGGCCTGGATGCGCACACCAGTGTCTTCGATATACACATTGCCATCGACCTGCTGCACCTGCGGCCAGCCTGGCTGGAAATCCAGCGCGGCGTCATGCACCTTGAAGAACAGGCTGATATCGCGGGCATGGGGCGGCGCATTGTGATGCAGCGACCCCTGGTACTGGAAGTAGCCCTCGTCGACATTGCCCTTGACGATGGCGCTGCGCAGCCATTCGTCCAGGGCGGGGCTGAGCACCTCGGGCAGGTACTTGGCGGTGTAGCGCCCGTCGCCTTCGGTAAGGCCGACGCGCAGGTCCATGTAGTCTTCATGGCCCGGCTGCAGGTGGATGCGAATAAGGAAGTCCGCCGCGATCTTGCCTTCGTCGCCCAGTACCTTGATGTAGGGGGCGACCAGGGTGAAGGCCTCTTTGTCCAGGGTCCAGGTCAGGCGGGCATTGGCTTTCGGGTAATGCCAGGGTTTGCCGAAGATCGGGTACAGGTGCAGCATGAACGCCTGGGTATCCAGGCGCAGCTCGCCGTGCCCAAGGTCACCGCTGATCGCCCCGGAGACATTGCCCGCCGCCGGCGCGCCGTGATAGGCATCGAAGCCGACCTTCTCCAGGTTGGCGGCGAACTGCAGCCGTTGGTCGCCTTCGGCCTTGGGTCGGATGTCCAGGCGCACGTTGCGCAGGGCGCCGGTGACCTTGAGCGCATCGACCACGATCATCAGCTTGTCCGGCAATGGCGCCAGGGCGTCGATCAAGGGCGTCAGCGGGGTCAGGTCGAGGCGGTCCGCCTGCACCTGCCAGCTTTCCTCGGCCGGGTTCTGGCCCGGACGCTGTGCCAATTGCAGGTGCGACTCCCAACGGTTCTTGCCAAGGCTCATGGCCAGCGAGTCGACGGCGACGTCGAAGCCCTGGTCCCGGCGCTGGAACCAGGCCGACAGGGCCAGATTGTCCACGGTGATGGCCTTGCGCCCGGTGTAGGCGCCCTTGAGCTGCGGGGCATTGAGGCGAACCATCGCCTGCTGCAACTGCCCTTGCTGCCAGTCGATCCACAGCTCACCACCAGCGCGCAGCGCGCCGGCCTGCCACTGGCCCAGCAACTGCGGCGGCAGCCAGCGTGCCCAGTCGCTTTGCGGCAGGCTCAGGTAAGCCTGCACGCGCCCGTCGCGCCAGGCCTTGGCCGTGGCGCGGCTGTTCAGGCTCAAGGCCAGGGGCTGGCCGTCGGGCAGCGTGGCACGCAGGTCGAGGCTCTGGCGCGAGGCGCCTGCCTGCAAGCCAAGGCTTACGTAGGTGAGGGTCAGGGGGTCTCGTTGCCAGGGATGCAAGGTGACCTGGCTGTCGAAGGCATCGATTCGACCGAGTTGGCGCAGACGCTTGAGCGCATCCGCAGGATCCAGCGGCGCATCATCCTTGTGCGGCAGGCCTTCCAGAGCCCAGTCGCCCTGCTCGTTCTCGCGCAGGATCAATTGCAGCCCACTGAGCTGGATGCGCGCCAGGCGCACTTCGCGCGCCTTGAGACTGGCCCACAGGTCAGGCACCAGCTTGACGTCGTCCAGGCGCAGCGCCGAGGCGCCTTCGCCCAGTTGCAGGTCACGTACACGCAGTACCGGCGCCAAGCCACTCCAGCGCCCCTCGAGCGCCCCGACGTGCACGGGCATGCCCAAGGCCTGTTCGGCCTTGAGTTCGGCGTCTGCACGGTATTCGGCGACCAGAGGCACCAGTTGCCGACCGAGGCTGACATACAGCGCCACCAGCACCGCCAGCAGGGCGCAGATAACCAGCCCCCAGCGGGTCAAGGCGCTCAGAACGCGGGTCAGACGTTCCATGGCCGAGGCCCTCCAAGTCGTCCCTTAACTATGGCCGGTGTATAGCGCTTTGCCAGCCCGTCCATGGGGCGACCGCTGTTAGAACGGGTCAGAGCAGCACCACATCGTATTGTTCCTGGGAATACATGGACTCCACCTGAAAGCGGATGGTTCGCCCGATGAACGCTTCAAGTTCGGCGACGTTGCCCGATTCTTCATCGAGCAACCGATCCACCACCTTCTGGTTGGCCAGCACGCGATAGCCCTCGGCCTGGTAAGCACGGGCTTCACGAAGGATCTCGCGGAAAATTTCGTAACAGATCGTCTCGGGGGTCTTCAGCTTGCCGCGGCCCTGGCACGCCGCACAGGGCTCACAGAGCACCTGCTCGAGGCTTTCGCGGGTACGCTTGCGGGTCATCTGCACCAGGCCCAGCTCGGTGATGCCGATGATGTTGGTCTTGGCATGATCACGCTCGAGCTGCTTCTCCAGGGTACGCAGGACCTGGCGCTGGTGCTCCTCGTCCTCCATGTCGATGAAGTCGATGATGATGATCCCGCCGATGTTGCGCAGGCGCAGTTGCCGGGCAATCGCGGTGGCCGCCTCGAGGTTGGTCTTGAAGATGGTCTCTTCGAGGTTGCGATGGCCGACGAACGCACCGGTGTTGACGTCGATGGTGGTCATTGCCTCCGCCGGGTCAACCACCAGGTAGCCGCCGGACTTGAGCGGCACCTTGCGCTCCAGGGCGCGCTGGATTTCGTCCTCCACCCCATACAGGTCGAAGATCGGCCGCTCGCCAGGGTAGTGCTCCAGGCGATCGGCGATCTCCGGCATCAATTCGGCCACGAACTGGGTGGTCTTCTGGAAGGTTTCCCGCGAGTCGATGCGGATCTTCTCGATCTTGGGGTTGACCAGGTCGCGCAAGGTCCGCAGCGCCAGGCCGAGGTCCTCGTAGATCACCACGGGCGCTCCGCAGGTCTTGATCTGCGAGCCGATCTGCTCCCACAGGCGGCGCAGGTAGCGGATGTCCTGGAGGATATCCTCTGCGCGAGCGCCCTCTGCGGCGGTGCGCAGGATGAACCCCCCGGCATCCTTCATGTCTTCCTGGGCCATGCAGTCGGTGACCACCTGCTTGAGGCGATCGCGCTCGGCTTCTTCCTCGATCTTGAGCGAGATGCCGACATGGCTGCTGCGCGGCATGTACACCAGGTAACGCGACGGAATCGACAGCTGGGTAGTCAGGCGTGCGCCCTTGCTGCCGATGGGATCCTTGGTGACCTGGACCACCAGTGCCTGGCCTTCGTGGACCAGCGCGGTGATGGTCTCCACGGCCGAGCCTTCGCGCTGGGAGATCTCCGAGGCATGGATGAACGCCGCCCGCTCCAGGCCGATATCGACGAATGCCGCCTGCATGCCCGGCAATACCCGCACTACCTTGCCTTTGTAGATGTTGCCGACGATGCCACGGCGCTGGGTGCGCTCTACATGTACCTCCTGCAGGACTCCGTTCTCCACCACCGCCACGCGTGATTCCATCGGGGTGATGTTGATCAGGATCTCTTCACTCATGGCGCGCTCTCGTCAGTGGTCTGGGGTAATGATGGATTGCTGCGGCGTGGCTGGCTAGCGCTGTGCGGAACCCTCTTGCAGTTGCCAACATGGCACGCCGAATTGCTCGAGCAGTTCGGCGGTTTCACTCAGGGGCAGCCCGACCACGGCCGAGTAGCTGCCCTCGATGCCGCTGACGAACACCGCGCCCAGGCCCTGGATGGCATAGCCACCGGCCTTGTCGACAGGTTCGCCGCTGTCCCAGTAGCGCAGCGCTTCCTCGAAGGAGATGGTGCGAAAACGCACGGTAGTGCTGACGCAGCGGCTGATACTGCGCTGGCCATCGGTCAGCGCCACGGCGGTAAGCACCTGGTGTTCGCGCTTTGACAGGTCGCCGAGCATGGCCAACGCCTGCTCGCGATTCTCTGGCTTGCCAAGGATCTGACCATCGAGCACCACAGTGGTATCGGCGCCCAGTACCACCCCTGCGCCATCGGTGTGGGCGAAGCCCGCAACCGCCTTGGCCTGGGCCAGGCGCTCGACGTAGGCCGCCGGCGCTTCGCCCGGCAACGGGGCTTCATCGATGGGTGCGCTGACGACTGTGAACGGCACCCCGATCTGGGTCAGCAGTTCACGGCGGCGTGGCGAGCCGGAGGCCAGGTACAGCTGAGTCATGTGGACATCTCCCTGTCAGTGGCGGCGCGTCAGTGGATATGCAGGCGACGGCGCAGGCCGCGCAGGGCAAAGCTGACCCACGGCCAGAGCAAGGCGCTGATCACCGCCGACCAGACCAGGGCCAGGGTCGGCAGTCGATTGCCGGTCAGCGCGCTGAGCCACAGCTGGATCAGCTGGGCGATACCGAAGATCACCAGGATCACCAGGCTCTGCTGCCACATGGGGAACATGCGCAGGCGCTGCTGCAACGAAAGCACCAGGAAGGTGATCAGGGTAAGGATCAGGGCGTTCTGGCCAAGCAGCGTGCCGTACAGCACATCCTCGGCCAGGCCAAGCAGGAACGCGGTGGTCATGCCGACCTTGCCCGGCACCGCAAGGGTCCAGAAGGCCAGCAGCAGGGCCAGCCACATGGGCCGGAACACTTCCATGAACTGCGGCATGGGCGAGACGCTGAGCAACAGGCCGATGGCGAAGGTCAGCCAGATGGCCCAGCCGTTTCTGCTACGGGTGCTGGCCATTATTGTCTCCGGGGTTGGGCGGCCGCAGGCGCCGGGGGCACCGCTGCCGGGCTTGGCGCAGGCGCCGCAGCCGCTGGGGCTGCGCCGGGCGCAGGCTGAACCGCGCTACCCGCCGCAGATGCAGCCGGCGTGGCCGGTGCATGGCCGTGGCCAGCGCCTTGACGGTCGGCCTCTTCCTGGGCGATCGCCGCCTCGGTGGCGCGTTCCTCGGGCGTGCGCCGGTCGCTGAACACCAGCAGCATGTAGCGGCTGCGGTTGAGCGCGGCAGTCGGGATGGCACGGACGATGGCGAACGGCTGGCCGGAGTCATGGATCACTTCGTTGACCGTGGCCACCGGGTAGCCCGCCGGGAAACGCTGGCCCATGCCCGAACTGACCAACAGGTCGCCTTCCTTGATGTCGGCGGTGTCGGCCACGTGGCGCAGCTCCAGGCGCTCCGGGTTGCCAGTGCCGCTGGCAATGGCGCGCAGGCCGTTGCGATTGACCTGCACCGGAATGCTGTGGGTGGTGTCGGTAAGCAGCAGTACCCGCGCGGTGTACGGCATCAGCTCGACCACCTGGCCCATCAGGCCACGGGCATCGAGCACAGGCTGGCCGAGGAACACACCATCGCGCTCGCCCTTGTTGATCAGGATACGGTGGGTGAACGGATTGGGGTCGACACCGATGAGCTCGGCGACCTCGACCTTCTCGTTGACCAGCGCCGAAGAGTTGAGCAGCTCACGCAGGCGCACGTTCTGCTCGGTCAGGGCGGCCAGCTTCTGCAGGCGCCCCTGCAGCAGCAGGGCCTCGGTCTTGAGCTTCTCGTTCTCGGCGATCAGTTCGGTGCGGCTGCCGAACTGGCCAGCCACGCCCTGCCACGTGCGCTGCGGCAGGTCGGTGATCCAGTAGGATTCCATCAGCACCAGACCCATCTGGCTGCGCACCGGCTTGAGCAGGTCGAAGCGCGAGTCGACCACCATCAGCGCGACCGACAGCACGACCAGCACGAGCAGGCGAACGCCCAGCGAGGGGCCCTTGGAGAAAAGCGGTTTAATGGGCCGTTCCTCGTGGACGACTCAGGAGGTCATTGGACATGGGGCAATGCACCGGCCTGCTGCGGATTGACGGAAAAGGCGCCCGGGCGGGCGCCAGCACAGCGCTTACAGGTAGCACTGTGCGTGCCACCTGTAAACCTGGACATACACTACTGCATCAGCGATCACTCGCTGGAGAGCAGGTCCATGGCGTGCTTGTCCATCATCTCCAGGGCACGGCCACCGCCGCGGGCGACGCAGGTCAGCGGGTCTTCGGCGACGATCACCGGCAGGCCGGTTTCCTGGGCCAGCAGCTTGTCCAGATCGCGCAGCAGCGCGCCACCACCGGTCAGCACCAGGCCGCGCTCGGCGATGTCCGAGGCCAGCTCCGGCGGCGACTGCTCCAGGGCGCTCTTGACCGCCTGGACGATGGTTGCCAGCGATTCCTGCAGCGCCTCGAGCACTTCGTTGGAATTCAGGGTGAAGGCACGCGGCACGCCCTCGGCCAGGTTGCGGCCACGGACGTCGACTTCGCGCACTTCGCCGCCCGGGTAGGCGGTACCGATTTCCTGCTTGATGCGCTCGGCGGTGGATTCGCCGATCAGGCTGCCGTAGTTGCGGCGCACGTAGGTGACAATGGCTTCGTCGAAGCGGTCGCCGCCGACGCGCACGGATTCGGCGTAGACCACGCCGTTGAGCGAGATCAGGGCGATTTCGGTGGTACCGCCACCGATATCGACGACCATCGAGCCGCGGGCCTCTTCGACCGGCAGGCCGGCACCGATGGCGGCGGCCATGGGCTCTTCGATCAGGAATACTTCACGGGCACCGGCACCGAGGGCCGATTCACGGATGGCGCGGCGCTCGACCTGGGTCGACTTGCACGGCACGCAGATCAGCACGCGTGGGCTGGGCTGCAGGAAGCTGTTCTCATGCACCTTGTTGATGAAGTACTGCAGCATTTTTTCGCAAACGCTGAAGTCGGCGATCACGCCGTCCTTCATCGGACGAATGGCAGCAATGTTGCCGGGGGTGCGGCCCAGCATGCGCTTGGCTTCGGTACCGACTGCGACGACGCTTTTCTGGTTGCCGTGGGTACGGATGGCAACAACCGAGGGCTCATTCAGGACGATACCGCGCTCACGCACGTAGATAAGGGTGTTGGCAGTACCCAGGTCGATGGACAGATCGCTGGAAAACATGCCACGCAGTTTCTTGAACATGGGAAAGTGACCCTGGGGAAAGCGTGGGTAAAAAAGTGCGGCAAACTCTAACAATGGCAGGGATTTTGGGCAAGGAGCCAATATGTTAAATTGGTTGTTTTTCCGAGCATGCCTGCCGATGTTCGCGGCCCTTTGACCGCCAGAATGCCGGCATGTTCCTCATCTGCGGACCCATTCCGTTTTTCGTTTCCCTGGAGATCCCCATGGCGCTTCAACGCTCCGACGTGGAAAAGATCGCCCATCTGGCCCGTCTGGGCCTGAATGAAGGCGAATTGCCACGCATCACCGATGCCTTGAACAGTATTCTCGGGCTGGTCGACCAGATGCAAGCCGTCGACACCTCTGGCATCGAGCCCCTCGCCCACCCGCTGGAAGCCACCCAGCGCCTGCGCCCCGACCAGGTCACCGAAAGCAACCAGCGCGACCGCTACCAGGCCGTCGCCCCGTCGACCGAGAACGGTCTGTACCTGGTTCCGAAAGTCATCGATTAAGGGATAGCGCCTGCCATGCATCAACTCACTCTGGCCGAAATCGCCCGCGGCCTCGCCGACAAGTCGTTCTCCTCGGAAGAACTGACCGGCGTCCTGCTGTCGCGCATCAAGCAGCTCGACCCGCAGCTCAACAGCTTCATCACCGTCACCGAAGCACAGGCCCTGGACCAGGCGCGCGCCGCCGACGCGCGCCGTGCCTCTGGTGAGACCGGCGCGCTGCTGGGTGCGCCGATCGCCCACAAGGACCTGTTCTGCACCAACGGCGTGCGCACCAGCTGCGGCTCGAAGATGCTCGACAACTTCACCGCCCCGTACGACGCCACCGTGGTCGCCAAGCTGGCCGAAGCCGGCATGGTCACCCTGGGCAAGACCAACATGGACGAATTCGCCATGGGCTCGGCCAACGAGTCCAGCCACTACGGCGCGGTGAAGAACCCGTGGAACCTCGAGCACGTGCCCGGCGGTTCGTCCGGCGGCTCGGCCGCCGCCGTGGCCGCGCGCCTGCTGCCGGCCACCACCGGCACCGACACCGGCGGCTCGATCCGCCAGCCGGCAGCCTTCACCAACCTGACCGGCCTCAAGCCGACCTATGGCCGCGTATCGCGCTGGGGCATGATTGCCTACGCCTCGAGCCTCGACCAGGGCGGCCCGCTGGCCCGTACCGCCGAAGACTGCGCCCTGCTGCTGCAAGGCATGGCCGGCTTCGACGCCAAGGACTCGACCTCGGTCGACGAGCCAGTACCGGACTTCAGCGCCAACCTGAACGCCTCGCTGCAAGGCCTGCGCATCGGCCTGCCGAAGGAATACTTCGGCGCCGGCCTCGACCCGCGCATCGCCGACCTGGTCCAGGCCAGCGTCAAGGAGCTGGAAAAGCTCGGCGCGGTGGTCAAGGAAATCAGCCTGCCGAACATGCAGCATGCCATCCCGGCGTACTACGTGATCGCCCCGGCGGAAGCGTCCTCCAACCTGTCGCGCTTCGACGGCGTGCGCTTTGGTCATCGCTGTGAAGATCCGAAAGATCTGACCGACCTGTACAAGCGTTCCCGTGGCGAAGGCTTCGGCGCGGAAGTGCAGCGGCGCATCATGGTCGGTACCTACGCCCTGTCGGCCGGCTACTACGACGCTTACTACGTCAAGGCGCAACAGATCCGCCGCCTGATCAAGAACGACTTCATGGCCGCGTTCGCCGACGTCGACGTGATTCTCGGCCCGACCACGCCGAACCCGGCCTGGAAACTTGGCGCCAAGAGCAGCGATCCGGTCGCCGCCTACCTGGAAGACGTCTACACCATCACCGCCAACCTGGCCGGCCTGCCGGGCCTGTCGATGCCGGCCGGCTTCGTCGACGGCCTGCCGGTGGGCGTGCAACTGCTGGCCCCGTACTTCCAGGAAGGCCGCCTGCTCAACATCGCGCACCGTTACCAGCAAGTCACCGACTGGCACACCCGCGCCCCCAACGGCTTCTGAGGAGTTCACACATGCAATGGGAAGTTGTGATCGGGCTGGAGATTCATACCCAGCTCGCCACCCAGTCGAAGATCTTCTCCGGCAGCGCCACCACCTTCGGCTCCGAGCCGAACACCCAGGCCAGCCTGGTCGACCTGGGGATGCCCGGCGTGCTGCCGGTGCTCAACCAGGAGGCCGTGCGCATGGCGTGCATGTTCGGCCTGGCGATCGATGCCGAGATCGGGCCGCGCAACGTGTTCGCGCGCAAGAACTACTTCTACCCCGACCTGCCCAAGGGCTACCAGATCAGCCAGATGGACCTGCCGATCGTCGGCAAGGGCCACCTGGACATCGCCCTGGAAGACGGCACCATCAAGCGCATCGGCGTGACCCGCGCGCACCTTGAAGAAGATGCCGGCAAGAGCCTGCATGAAGACTTCAACGGCGCCACCGGCATCGACCTGAACCGCGCCGGCACCCCGCTGCTGGAGATCGTCTCCGAGCCGGACATGCGCAGCGCCAAGGAAGCCGTGGCCTACGTCAAGGCCATCCATGCCCTGGTGCGCTACCTGGGCATCTGCGACGGCAACATGGCCGAAGGTTCGCTGCGCTGCGACTGCAACGTGTCGATCCGCCCGAAGGGCCAGACCGAGTTCGGCACCCGCTGCGAGATCAAGAACGTCAACTCGTTCCGTTTCATCGAGCGTGCGATCAACAGCGAGATCCAGCGCCAGATCGACCTGATCGAGGACGGCGGCAAGGTGGTGCAGGAAACCCGCCTGTACGACCCGAACAAGGACGAGACCCGCTCCATGCGCAGCAAGGAGGAAGCCAACGACTACCGTTACTTCCCCGACCCGGACCTGCTGCCGGTGGTCATCGAGCCAGGCTTCCTCGACAGCGTGCGCGCCGCCCTGCCGGAGCTGCCACCACAGAAGGTCGAGCGCTTCCAGAGCCAGTACGGCCTGTCGGCCTATGACGCCAACGTGTTGGCCTCCAGCCGCGAGCAGGCCGACTACTTCGAACAGGTGGTGAAGATCGGCGGCGATGCCAAGCTGGCCGCCAACTGGGTGATGGTGGAACTGGGCAGCCTGCTGAACAAGCTCGGCGTCGAGATCGACCAGTCGCCGGTCAGTGCCGAACACCTCGGCGGCATGCTGCTGCGCATCCGCGACAACACCATCAGCGGCAAGATCGCCAAGACCGTGTTCGAGGCCATGGCCGCTGGCGAAGGCGATGCCGACAGCATCATCGAAAGCCGCGGCCTCAAGCAGGTCACCGATACCGGCGCGATCGACAAGATGCTCGACGAGATGCTCGCCGCCAACGCCGAACAGGTCGAACAGTACCGCGCCGCCGATGAAGCCAAGCGCGGCAAGATGTTCGGCTTCTTCGTCGGCCAGGCGATGAAGGCGTCGAAAGGCAAGGCCAACCCAGGGCAAGTGAACCAATTGCTCAAGGCCAAGCTCGAAGGGTGACCCCAATCGCGGGGCAAGCCCGCTCCCACGCTCTGTCGTGGGAGCGGGCTTGCCCCGCGATCGTCTGCGGCAACACCGGAGTGTCCGACTTGCTAAAACGATCCCTCACCACCCTCACCCTCTTCTCCGTCCTGGCCGGCTGCGCCAGCCACGACATCGACCCCCGCGGTTACAACGAAACCGGCACCGCCTCCTATTACGGCAGCCGCCACCACGGCAAACGCACTGCCAGCGGCGAGCCCTTCAACCAGCATGGCCTCACCGCCGCCCACCGCAGCCTGCCCTTTGGCAGCCGTGTGCTGGTCACCAACCTGGCCAACCAGCGCAGCGTGGTGGTACGCATCAACGATCGTGGCCCACACACCCGCGGCCGGCTGATCGACCTGTCACGCGCCGCCGCAGAAAAAATCGGCATGCTCCGTAGCGGAACCGCGCGAGTCCGGGTACAAGGTCTGAGCGATTGACCTGACTGGAGCCCTCGCCATTTTCGACCTGGCCACCCTCCCCGCCTTCAGCCTGCTGCAACTGGGCCTGGGCCTGCTGCTGATGATCTTCGGTGCCGAGCTGCTGGTACGCGCCGCCCTGCGCCTGGCCAGCCGCCTGCACGTGCGCCCGCTGATCATCGGCCTGAGCCTGGTCGCCTTCGGCAGCACCGCGCCACAGCTGACCGTGAGCCTGCAAGCCGCCTACCAGGGCGCGCCGGATGTCGCGGTGGGCAGCGTCGTGGGCAGCAACATCTTCAACGTGCTGGTGATCCTGGGCCTTGCCGCACTGATCATTCCGTTGCGTGTGTCACGCCAGCTGGTGCGCCTGGATATCCCCCTGATGATCCTCGCCAGCGCCCTGGTCTACCTGCTTGCGCTCAACGGCGAACTGGGGCGGCTGGAAGGCGGCCTGCTGCTGCTCGGCCTGGCCGGTTACCTGGCCATGCTCTGGCATCAGTCGCGCCACTATGCCCGCACCTACCCGGCGCCACGCACCGAGCACGCCAGCCCGCTGCGCTTCTGGAGCGGGGCGCTGCTGCAGATTCTCATGGGCCTGGGGCTGCTGAGCCTGGCGGGTCACCTGGTACTGGAGGCAGCCGTCGAGGTGGCGACTGACCTGGGCCTGTCCGAACGCATCATCGGCCTGACCGTGGTCGCGGTGTGCACTTCGCTGCCGGAACTGGCCGCCGCGCTGATCGCGGCCCTGCGCGGCGAACGGGAGATCGCCGTGGGTACGGTGATCGGCAGCAACCTGTTCAACCTGCTGGCGGTGCTGGGGCTGACGGCAGTGACCACCCCCGCCCCCTTGTCGATTTCACCCAATGCACTGGACTTCGACCTGCCGGTGATGCTCGGCGTCGCCGCGCTGTGCCTGCCAGTGTTCTATTCCGGCTACCGGGTCACCCGCGCCGAAGGCCTGGTGTTCCTGTGTCTTTACCTGGCCTACGGACTGCACGTGGTGACCTTCACCACCGGCCTGCCATTGGCCGGACGCCTCGAACAACTGATGCTGTTCTATGTAATGCCAGTGCTCGGGGTCGTGCTGCTGTACACGACAGTGCGCGCCTGGCGCCGCCAACACTAAGGAAAACAACATGGCTGACAACAAACAGACCGGTGAAAGCATTCGTCGCCAGGTAATGGGCGATGCCTTCGTCGATCGAGCCCTGGGCAATGCAACGGCGTTCACCCAACCGCTGCAGGACTTCGTCAACGAACATGCATGGGGCAGCGTCTGGGCTCGCGACGGGTTGCCGCTGAAGACCCGCAGCCTGATCACCCTGGCCACGCTGACCGCGCTCAAGTGCCCGCAGGAACTCAAGGGCCACGTGCGTGGGGCGTTGAACAATGGCTGCACGGTCGAGGAGATTCGCGAGGCGTTGCTGCATTGCGCGGTGTATGCCGGGGTGCCGGCGGCGATCGATGCGTTTCGCGCGGCGCAGGAAGTGATCGACAGCTATCAGGCGAGTACCGCGGATTAAACGGTAAAACGCCAGAGGCTCATGGAGATCCCCTGGCGCCCGTCAAGACGACCTGCCTCAACCAACCGGCCGCAGGCCCTGGCTCATCCCGAACAGAAACAGTAAAAGATCATGATCCGGCTGAGCCTGCGCCTGGTCAGCCTTCACCACACGAGGCAACGGGCACTGCCCACCCTCCCCGGCCTTGCTGAACACCATGGGCCGCGGCTGGTCCCAGGCTGCCGCCGCAGCGGTGGTCACCGCCAACGCCGCAACCAGGAACAAAGCTCGAGCGATTTCTAGTTTCATTGCTCTAAACCTTTGACAGCGCTGCCAAACGCCATTTGGTAAAAGTAGAGCAAGGTCTGCCACTCCGCCTCGTTGAACGACGAGTGGCGGCGCAATTGACGCAGGTCGTTGTACGCCGCTCGCTGGCAACTGATCCGTCGCCGACATTTCTCCAGATCCAGCAACGCGACTTCCACCCGCGCCTGCTCCCCCTCGCCAAGCACCTTGACGAACACATGCTTGCCGTACAGGCAACCATGCTGCCAATGCCCCAGGTGCATGCGCGCCAGGTTGTCGGCCAGATCCTTGAGCATGCGCTCGTGCACCGCCTGCGGATAATGCTCGCGAGCTCCCGAGGCATGCCAGGCATCGAGATCGACAAAGCCATCGAGTGCCTCGCTGACCAGCAACGCACGCCACTGGTGATCGGCGTCACGCTCGGCACCGGCATAGACGATACGCGGCACCCGCACGCCCAACTGCTCGAAACTGTGCAATGCGTCGAGTTCGCGCAACACCGTGGGGCGCCCGAAAGGATGCAGGAGGCTGCGGTAGATATGCCCGACCTGGCGTTTGGCATACAGCATATGGCCATGGTCATCGCTCAGCCGCTGCACGCCACTTTCGCCGCCACGCCGCTGGTTGGGTTCCTCGACCCATTCCCCTTGCTGCTGCCAGTAATAGTCGAACTGCCTGGAATGATGCTGGGCTACCGCCATGACTCTTTACCCCTTGCGCAATACGTACACTCGCCACATGGCATAGAACGGCAGAAAGTCGAGACGTTCCTGAATTCTGAAGCCTGCTGAGGAAAACTCTTCTTCCACTGTAGCCGCAGGTAACACAAATCGGTTCTGGTAGCTGTCCTGCGTGGCTTTGGCACTGCGCCGCGCTTCGAGCTTGCGCCGGCGCCAGGCCTTGAAATTGCCATCCACCCACAGCGACAGGATCACGCTGTCGCGGCTAACCCTTTGGAATTCCGAGAGAATTGTCTTGCGATGCGCAGGGTCGCCAATGTGATGGAACAAGCGCATGCAGAAAATGCTGTCCACCGAGTTGTCCGGCAGGTCAATGGCAAAGGCGGAAGTCTGCAAGGGCCGTACCCGTGCGACGACTTCTGGCGGTTGTGCCGCACAGGCTGTCTCGATCATCGCGGCGGAGTTGTCTGCACCGATGATCACCCGGTTGGCCTTTTCCGCCAGCAGCGGCCAGAAACGCCCGGCGCCACAAGGCAGGTCGAGCACCAGCCCTGGCTCGCCAGCCAACGCCAGGGCGCGCCGGGCCAGTTGCTCGTCGCGCTGGTGGGAAAGGCGTCGAGCCAGGCCATCCTGATGCTTGAGGAAGTACTGGCGGGCATGATCCCGATCGTACTTGTCCGAGAATTCGAGTTTGATGGGGCTACGCATTGAGCATCTCCTGACTCCAGTGCGCCCACCTTAGGCAGGTGGGCGTTAGCGTCAGGTCATGCCGATGTGAAAAATCTGTAGGAAAGTTCCGCAGGTGTTACCGGAAGTTAACCCGGATCCAATATCCCGCCACGCCCTTCGCCGTGCTGCGCCGTCGGATTGCCCTGGCTCAGATCGACCTGGAAACGACAGCCGTGGGGCAGCGTCGCCGTCAGGGTCACGCGCCAGCCCTGGTCGTCGCAGATGCGCTGGACCAGCGACAGGCCCAACCCCAACCCCTCGCCGCGACGCTCATCACCGCGCACGAATGGCCGGAACATCGCCTCGCGCTGTTCTTCGGGAATCCCCACGCCACTGTCTTCCACACTGAAGCCATTGGCCTCCAGGCTGAGGCGGATGTATCCACTGTCGGTGTAGTGGGCGGCATTGCGTAGCAGGTTGCCCATCACCGATTGCAGGAAGGTGGCGTTGTACAGCACCGGGCTGGCACTGACCTGGCCATCGTAGTAAAGCGCCAGGCCTTTCTGCTCGATGGTATCGCGCCATACCCCGATCAAGTCGTCGCCCACCTCGCGCAGGGGCGCCCGCGAAGCGATTGCACCTTCATCGCGCTGGGCCCGGGCAAGCATCAGGAAGGTTTTCACCAACTCACGCATCTCCTCGGTCGCCCGGGCGATACGTTCGACCTGGCTGCGAGCGCGGCTCTCGAGGTTGGGGTTTTCCATCAGCAGCTCGCATGAGGTGGCGAGGACCATCAGCGGCGTACGCAGCTCGTGGCTGACATCGCTGGTGAACAAGCGCTCACGGGTCAAGGCATCACGCAGGCGCCCCAAGGTATCGTCGAAGGCGACGGCCAACTGGCCGACCTCATCCGCGGCATAATCCGGTGCCAATGGCGGTGCCAATCCCAACAGCTGGTCACGGTGACGGACCTGGCGCGCCAGGCGGATCACCGGCGCCATCACCCGTCGCGCCAGCAACCAGCCGAGAATCACCGCAAGGGCCAGGCTGAGCACGAAGCCGACCACGACAACGGCGAACAACACCCGCTCGCGCTCCTCGAAATCGCTCTGGTCCTGCAACAGCACATAACGTCGGCCGTCGACGATCTCGACCATGGCGTGGTACGAGAGCTGGTCGCGAAACACTTCGTGGAAGCCGGCGTCCAGGTGGCGCAGGTCCTTGGGCAGCTCGAAATCGTCTCGCCCGCCACTGAAGTAGAACAACTGGTCGGGGCGTGGCCGGTGGCTCCAGTCGCTGACGCTGTCCATGCGCAACAGGCGCTGCAGGTCGCCGCCGAGTACCGAAGAGATCAACCGCTCTTCGACCAGGTGCACCGTGGCGACAATGCCAAAGGCAAAGGCCCCGGCCACCAGCGCGCTCATCAGCGCAAAGGCGATGATGATGCGCTGGGCAAGGCTCTGCTTAAACTCCATCGCGGCCCTCGGCGAGGCGATAGCCGACGCCATGGACGGTATGCAACAGCGGTCTGTCGAAGGGTTTGTCGATGACCTGGCGCAACTGGTGGACATGGCTGCGCAGGCTGTCGCTGTCCGGGCAGTCGTCGCCCCACAGCGCCTCTTCCAGCACCTCGCGACGCAGGACGTGGGGGCTCTTCTGCATCAGCACGGCCAGCAGCTTGAGGCCGACGGGGTTGAGCTTGAGCAGGCGGCCCTGGCGGGTCACCTCCAGGGTGTCGAGGTCGTAGCTCAGGTCGGCGACCTGCAACGAGCGCCGGCCGCCCCCTTGCGCACGCCGCAGCACCGCCTCGATACGCGCGGCCAGCTCCGACAGCGCGAACGGCTTGAGCAGGTAATCGTCGGCCCCCGAGCGGAAGCCTTGCAGGCGGTCGTCCAGCTGGTCGCGGGCGGTAAGCATGATCACCGGCGTGTCGCGGCGGGCATCCTCGCGCAGGCGCTTGCACAGCGTGTAGCCGTCGATGCCCGGCAACATGATGTCGAGCACGATCAGGTCGTAGTGTTCGGTCGCGGCCAGGTGCAGGCCGGACAGGCCATCCTGGGCACAATCGACGGTGTAGCCCTTCATGCCGAGGTAGTCGGCCAGGTTGGCCAGAATATCGCGGTTGTCTTCAACCAAAAGAATGCGCATCGAGATCTCCTGTGCGGCGCTTCGCCGGGCGCGGCAGGCGCAGCTTACGGCCATTTGCCCGCATGGTGCCATGCCCTGGGTCGAAATCACCGGACTTGACAGTTTTTTCACCGATCATTCACGAACACAGGATAGCGGCCCAACGACAATGCCTCGTCTCTTACACCTTCTGGAGTCACCATGCAGGCTAGCGTCCCCCCTCGCCCGATCAATTTGTGGCTGTACCTGGGCATCCCCTTCATCACTGTCGTGACCCTGGTCCTGCTGGAATGGACCTCGCTGGACATGGACCTGGCCAACCTGTTCTACGACCCGGCCGCCGGCGGGTTCATCGGCCGCCATAGCTATGTGCTGGAAAATATCCTGCATGACCGCGTCAAGCAGGGTGTGATCCTGTTCGGTCTACTGGCAGTGGCCGGGTTCGCCCTGAGCTTCTTCTGGAGCCGGCTGCTGGGCTGGCGCCGCGAGTTGGGTTGCCTGGTACTGGCGCTGGCGCTGTCGACGGCCTTCGTCACGCCGCTGAAGAAGGTGACCCAGGTGCAATGCCCGTGGAGCCTGACGCAGTTCGGCGGCAAGGAGACCTACAGCAAGTTGCTCGAAGCCCGCCCGGCTACCGACAAGCCTGGCCTGTGCTGGCCCGGTGGGCATGCGGCGACCGGGTTCTGCCTGTTCGGCCTGTTCTTCATGCTGCGTGACCGCAAGCCACGCCTGGCCCGGGTCGCGCTGGCAGTGGCCTTCGTCGCCGGCTCGGTGCTGTCGATCGGGCGGATGATGCAGGGGGCGCACTTCCTGTCGCACAACATATGGACGGCGGTGTTCTGCTGGCTGATCGGGCTGGGATCGTACTACCTGATTCTGTATCGCCACGCGACGGCCAAGCTACCTGCCGTCGAGCGCAGCGCAGCCTGATCCCTGGCAGGCACAGGAAAACGAAGAAGCCCCGGTTCTCACGAACCGGGGCTTCTTCTTGGTACCGGGGGTAAGGCTGGCTTACATCATGCCGCCCATGCCACCCATGCCGCCCATGTCAGGCATGCCAGCAGCTGGCTTGTCTTCCGGCAGGTCGGCAACCATGGCTTCGGTGGTGATCATCAGACCACCGATCGAAGCTGCGGCTTGCAGGGCCGAACGGGTGACCTTGGCTGGGTCCAGGATGCCCATCTCGATCATGTCGCCGTACTCGCCGGTAGCGGCGTTGTAACCGAAGTTACCCGAACCTTGCTTGACCTTGTCAGCAACAACGCTTGGCTCGTCGCCGGCGTTGGCAGTGATCTGGCGCAGCGGCGCTTCGACAGCGCGACGCAGCAGGGCGATACCGACGTTCTGGTCTTCGTTGTCGCCTTTCAGGGCAACGATCGCGTTCAGGGCGCGAACCAGGGCAACACCACCGCCAGGCACCACGCCTTCTTCAACGGCTGCACGGGTAGCGTGCAGGGCGTCTTCGACGCGGGCTTTCTTCTCTTTCATCTCGACTTCGGTGCCTGCACCGACCTTGATCACGGCAACACCGCCAGCCAGCTTGGCCAGGCGCTCTTGCAGCTTCTCACGGTCGTAGTCCGAAGTGGTGTCGGCAACCTGGGCGCGGATCTGGGTGACGCGAGCCTGGATGTCGGACTCTTCGCCAGCACCGTCGATGATGGTGGTGTTTTCCTTGGACAGGATGACGCGCTTGGCGTTACCCAGGTGCTCCAGGGTGGCGGTTTCCAGGGACAGGCCGATCTCTTCGGAGATCACGGTGCCGCCGGTCAGGACAGCGATGTCCTGCAGCATGGCCTTGCGGCGATCGCCGAAGCCTGGCGCCTTGACTGCGGCGACCTTGACGATGCCGCGCATGTTGTTGACCACCAGGGTAGCCAGGGCTTCGCCTTCGACGTCCTCGGCAACGATCAGCAGCGGACGGCCGGCCTTGGCAACGGCTTCCAGAACTGGCAGCAGCTCACGGATGTTGGAGATCTTCTTGTCGACCAGCAGCAGCAGGGCGCCTTCCAGCTCGGCAACCATGGTGTCCGGCTTGTTGACGAAGTACGGCGACAGGTAGCCGCGGTCGAACTGCATACCTTCGACGACGGACAGTTCGTTTTCCAGGCCCGAGCCTTCTTCAACGGTGATCACGCCTTCCTTGCCGACTTTTTCCATAGCTTCGGCGATGATTTCACCGATGGAGTTGTCGGAGTTGGCGGAGATGGTGCCTACCTGGGCGATGGCCTTGGAGTCGGCGCATGGCTTGGACAGGTTCTTCAGCTCGGCGACGACGGCGGCGGTGGCCTTGTCGATGCCGCGCTTGAGGTCCATCGGGTTCATGCCGGCAGCGACGGCTTTCAGGCCTTCGTTGACGATGGCCTGGGCCAGAACGGTAGCGGTGGTGGTGCCGTCACCGGCAGCGTCGTTGGCCTTGGAAGCGACTTCCTTGACCAACTGGGCGCCCATGTTCTCGAAAGCGTCTTTCAGCTCGATTTCTTTGGCGACGGAAACGCCGTCCTTGGTGATGGTCGGCGCGCCGAAGCTCTTGGCCAGGACCACGTTGCGGCCTTTCGGGCCGAGGGTCGCTTTTACCGCGTCAGCCAGAACGTTGACACCAACCAGCATTTTCTTACGGGCGGAATCGCCGAATTTTACGTCTTTAGCAGCCATGATCGTTTAATCCTTGGAATTCTTTGGAATAACGGGAAGTCGGGGAAATCAGCCTTCGATAACGGCCAGGATTTCGTTCTCGGCCATGACCAGCAGGTCTTCGCCGTCGACTTTCACGGTGTTGCTGCCCGAGTAAGGGCCGAAAACCACTTTGTCACCCACTTTCACGGCCAGCGCACGTACTTCGCCGTTGTCCAGGATACGACCGGTACCGACGGCAACGACTTCACCGCGGTTTGGTTTTTCAGCGGCCGAACCCGGCAGGACGATACCGCCAGCGGTTTTCGATTCTTCTTCGCTGCGACGGATGACGACGCGGTCATGCAGAGGACGAAGCTTCATTGTCGATCTCTCCCAAATTGTGGTTTTCATCGGCCGGTGTCAGCACCGGCGGGTTGATTCGATCCGGCGTTGCCGGGGGGTGGCCCGCAATGGGCGAACCACCTGTGTCATGTCTGGTGTCGCCACCAGAAACCTTGCGGTGACCACATACATGAGGCCGGGATATTCGATTACAAGGCTTGCTACAGAAAAATTTTCATAAGGTGTGAGAGTCATCGTGGGAACGGGCTTGCCCTGCGATCAGGGCGACTGGCCCCATCGCGGGGCAAGCCCGCTCCCACGCATGAACACGCCTTACTTGTCGCGACGCTCGTACTCGCCCTCGATCACGTTCGGGCGGTGCCCGGCGTCACGCGGCTGGGCCTGGAACGGATCATCCTGGAACGCCCGCTGACGCAGGGCCTGCTCTTCGGCGCGGCGGCGCAGGCGGCCGGCCACCAGGCGGCGGGTGAACGGCAGCAGGCACAGCAGGCCCAGCACGTCACTGATGAAGCCCGGCAGCAGCAACAGGCCGCCACCGACGGTGAGCATCAAGCCCTGGAACATGTCCTCGGCCGGCAGTTCGCCGCGCTGCAGGCTCTCCCGGGCACGCAGGGCGGTGGCAAGGCCTGCCACGCGCATCACCAGCACACCCAGGGCAGAACCGGCGATGATCAACAGCAGCGCCGGAAAGAAACCGATGGCCGCGCTGACCTTGACGAAGACGAACAGCTCCAGCACGGGGAAAAGCAGAAACAACAATAGAAAAGCACGCATCAAGGGTTCCTCGACGGAAGAGAATCTTCCTGTAAGACCATCAGATGGATGCCTCTACGCCGGTTTTCAACCCTCGACGCTTTCCACAACCGGCCACTGGTCAGCGCGAGCCAGTAATACCAAGGCTTCGCGGACTTGTGTCGGCGTATTGCAAATGCTCGGGAAAGCCAGCCAGTACACCCCCTGGCCAATACGCAGGTGCATGCCTTCGCTGTCGATGCCGACCAGCTCGGCGGGCGCGCCGCGCGGCAGCCCGGTCAGCTCGACGTAGTGGGCGATGGCGTTGGCATGGTCGCTGTTCATGTGCTCGATCATGCTGGTCTCGGCCTTGCCCGCAAAGGGGTTGGCCAGCGTGACCTGGTCGAGCCAGTGGATCGCGCCGAAGCCGCCGATGTAGCGGTGGCGTACCGGCTCGAGTACCCAGAAGTCGAAATCGTGAGCCTTGTGGTAGTTGGCCGACTCGGGGAAGTACCGGTAATAACGGCTCGCTGCGGCTTCGATGGCCGCTTCGTCGGTAAGCTTGCGGGCCTCGGCCATTACCGTCAGCCGCCCCACCGCCTGGACATCCTCGGCCTCGCGCTCGCCAACCAGCATCGAGCACTTGGGATCCTTCTGCAGGTTATGGGTGTGCTGGGCGATGCGGCTGATGAGGATCAGCGGATGGCCATCGGCGTCGAGGCAGTACGGCACCACCGAACCGAAGGGGAACCCGGGCATCGATTTGGAATGGGTGGAGAGGACGCCGCGGTACTCTTTGAGCAGCAGTTCCCGGGCGGGGCGAAGGGCGTTGGTACTCACTGTAGGGCTCCTGGCGGCGGACTGGATGGGTGACAAGATAAGCATTATCACCCACCACTGCCACTGGGTCTGCTGCGCAGACCATCGCCGGCTCCCACAGGAGTCGAAGTGCCCCCGTGGGAGCCGGCTTGCCGGCGATGGGGCGCGGAGCGCCCCTGCGATCTACCAGGTAACGCCGAACCCGGCGGTATAGCGGGTCTTGTCCAGGTCGCTGTCGCGGGTGCCCTTGATCAGGTCCTTCTCCGCCTTGAGGTTGAGCGAGGCCCACTCGGTCACCTTGTAGCGCAGGCCCATCTCGGCATCCAGCGAGTAGTCGGCCACGCCGCCCAGCGGCTTGCCGAATTCGCCATTGGTGAAGAACTCGACCTTCTTGCCGATCAGGTAACGGTTGTAGTCCCACTTCACCGCGGCGGAATAGAAGTTGTCCTTGCCACCGTCGCGGTATTCGAAGTCGGTGCGGTTGATCAGCGAACCCAGCGAGAACGCGCCGAGCTCGTCATCCCAGAACTGATAGCCCGGGCCGGTACCGACGGTACGCTGGCGGGCCAGATCCTCGATATGGTCGCGCTTGTATTCCACGCGCCCCTGCCAGAACCACTTCTCGGTGATGAAGCGGTCCAGCGCGTACTCGGCGCTCCAGTTGTTGGTGGTGGTGACGTCGTCCTTGGTCTCGCGGTTGTATTCGCCCTCGGCGTTGTGCCGCCAGCGGCCATGGCGGGCGGTGGTCTTGAAGCTGACGTCATAGTCGTCGGTGTTGTTCTCGGCGCGCTTGTAGTCCATTGCCACATCGACGTTGCCCTTCCACAGGAAGTCCTCGAGCACCGGACGCGGCTTCATGATCTGCTCGATGCTGGCCAGCTCGACGGTCTTCGGCGCGTCGCCGTTGGCCAGGGTCACCTTGCCAGGTTCGGCGGCCTTCAGCGCCTTGGCCTTCTCGCCGCTGTAGGCATCTTGCTTGACCAGCAGTTCCTGATCGCTTTCCAGCGTCTTTACCTGCTTCCAGTCGAGGGCGATCGAACCGCCATAGGGAGTCTCCAGCAGCAGCTTGCCGCCGTCGAAGACCTTGATCTTGCCGCTCAGGCGGTCACCGTTCTTCATCCACACGGTGTCGGCGAGCACGGGCGTGCAAAGGGACGCAGCGATGAGGCACAGCAGGGTTCTAGAAGACATAAGCGCAATATGGGTTCGATTCGACGAAAAAGCCGGGCATTATCCAGATACCGACAACCTGAGCAAGGACAGACCCAGCCCATGCCGATGAGTTCCACTCGCATTTGCCGCAGCCTTCTGTCCGGTTTCATCTGCAGCACAGGAATCCTCTGATGTCCGCCCTCGATCCGCCCGCGGAGCAAAATGCACAAGCCCGACGAATGGCACTGTATTCCGTCCTCGGCCAGGTACCACCGGGAAAGGTCGTCAGCTACGGCCAATTGGCCGAGCTTGCAGGCCTTGGCCGCGCGGCGCGGTGGGTCGGGCGCACACTTTCGCAGCTACCCCAGGACACCCGCCTGCCCTGGCACCGGGTATTGGGCGCGGGTGGCAGGCTGAGCCTGGCCCTGGGCACGCCGTCGGGCGACGAACAACGCGCCCGGCTGCGCGCAGAAGGCGTGAATGTGGCCAATAATCGTGTGGATATGGCGCGCCATGGCTGGCGTCCGATGGAGCACAGCGGTTAGAGTGCGCGCTTTGTTTTCGCAAACCTTGAGGCAGATGTTGGCCCATGCCCCGTAAAACCTGGCGCGCTGCGCTCGCTGCCTATGCCAGCCCGTCAACTCTGGTGCTTTTGCTGCTCGGATTCGCCGCCGGCCTGCCGTACATGCTGGTGTTCTCGACGCTGTCGGTGTGGCTGCGCGAAGCCGGCGTGGCTCGCGAGACCATCGGCTATGCCAGCCTGATCGGCCTCGCCTACGCGTTCAAATGGGTCTGGTCGCCGCTGCTCGACCAGTGGCGCCTGCCGCTGCTCGGCGGCATGGGCCGGCGCCGTTCGTGGCTGCTGCTGTCGCAACTGCTGGTGGTGCTCGGGCTGGTCGGCATGGGCTTCTGCGACCCGCAGAAACACCTGTCGTGGCTGGTCGCCCTGGCGGTACTGGTGGCCTTCGCCTCGGCGACCCAGGACATCGCCGTCGACGCCTACCGCCTGGAAATCGCCGATGACCAGCGCCAGGCTGCCCTGGCTGCCAGCTACATGGCCGGCTACCGGGTCGCCGCCCTGCTTGCCACCGCCGGTGCGCTGTTCTTCGCCGAGTGGTTCGGCTCCACCGGTTTCAGCTACCTGCACGAAGCCTGGACCGGCACCTACGTACTGTTCGGCGTGCTGATGCTGCCTGCGGTGTTCACCACCCTGGTGATGCGTGAGCCACCGGTACCACTGCGCACCCAGCTGTCGGCCGCGCGCTATGGCTTGATGCACCAGCTGGCGTCGGTGTTCGTGCTGATCATCCTGCTGGTCTCGGTGCCGGCCAGTTTCACCCAGATGTTCAACACCGACTGGGGCAGCGTGGCGTTCGGCGACGCGACCATGCTCGACCTGCTGCTCGAAGACCGCGCCTTCCTGCGCCTGATCCTCTATGTGCTGCTGACCTGGGCGTGCCTGTCGTCCCTCGGTCGTCGCGGCCTCGCGCCGGTGCTCACGCCGGTCAACGACTTCATCGTGCGCTATCGCTGGCAGGCCCTGCTGTTGCTCGGGCTGATCGCCACCTACCGCATGTCCGATACGGTGATGGGCGTGATGGCCAACGTGTTCTACATCGACATGGGCTTCACCAAGGACCAGATCGCCAGCGTCAGCAAGATCTTCGGTTTGATCATGACCCTGGTTGGCGCCGGCGCCGGCGGCCTGCTGATCGTGCGCTTCGGCATCCTGCCGATCCTGTTCATCGGCGGCGCGGCCTCGGCAGCCACCAACATCCTGTTCCTGATGCTGGCCGACATGGGCCCGAACCTGGAAATGCTGGTGGTCACCATCTCGCTGGACAACTTCAGTTCGGGGCTCGCCACCTCGGCCTTCGTCGCCTACCTGTCGAGTCTGACCAACCTGAAGTTCTCGGCCACCCAGTACGCCCTGCTCAGCTCGATCATGCTGTTGCTGCCACGCCTGATCGGCGGCTATTCCGGGGTCATGGTGGAGAAGTTCGGTTATCACGACTTCTTCCTGATCACCGCACTGCTGGGCGTGCCGACGCTGGTACTGATCGCGCTGCACTGGCGCCAGGAAGTCGGTCGGGGAAAGCCGGCGCCGGTGGAGAGCCCGGCGGCTGAACAACACTAGGCCGTCATCGGCCTTATCGCGGGGCAAGTCGGATCGGCGCATCGCCGCTCCGACTTGCCCCGCGATGTTTCTACTGCGTCACAGCGCCTTCCCCGGAGCGCCCGCCCACCACGAACCATAACGGCCACAGCGCCAACGCACCCGCCACGCCCGCGGCCAGGGCAAAATGCATCAGGCTGGCCCCGGCACCCAGCATCGCCAACACCGCACCGCCCAGGCCCAGCAAGGCGATGGTGATCATCCCCAGCATCGCCGACACCAGGCCCTTGCTCTGCTCGCTGGAGAACAGCGTCATGCGGTACAGCACCGCGTTGGCCACGCCGAGGCCCAGCGCGTACAGCGACATGCCGGCCACCACACTGGTCACCGTCGGCCAGAGCCAGGTGGCCACGGCCATCAGCGACAAGCCCGCCAGGTAAGGCCACAGGGCGCCACGCACCAAGGCCGGCAGCGGGTAGCGATCGGCGATGCGGTTGATGATCAGGTTGCCCAGGATCAGCCCGCCGAACACCGGCAATTGCCACAACGCGTATTCCATCGTGCTCAGGCCTTCATCATGGATCAGCAGCACAGGTGACAGGCCGATCCAGCCGATAAGAGGCAACCCCACCAGCCCCAGCGCCGCGCTACCGGCCACGAAACGACGGTTGCCCAGCAACTGCCCGTAGCCCGCCAGCAATGGCAGCAGGTGAATGGGCGTGAACGGCAGGCGCGAACCGTCGCGACGCTCCACGCCCAGGGTTTCCGGCATCAGCCGGTAGAGCAGCAACCAGCACAGCACCGCGCCCACGGCGAAGGCCACGAACAGCCAGCGCCAGTCCAGCCACTGCAGCATCAGGGTGCCCACCAGTGGTCCAAGCAACGGCGACAGCAGCGCGATGTTGGCCAGCAGCGCCATCATGCGCACCGCATCAGCTTCGCTGAATGCCTCGTTGAGCGCCGGGTAGCTGACCGTGACCACGAAACCCAGGCCGATGCCCTGCAACAGCCGCAGCAGGTTGAACACACCGATATCCTGGGCCCAGAAGGTCGCCAGGCACGCCAGCCCGAAGAACACACAGCCCCCCAGCAACAGCGGGCGCCGCCCATAGCGGTCGGCCAACGGGCCGATCAGCCATTGCAACAGCACGCCACCCAGCAGGTAGAGGTTGAGGGCATGGGGAATGTATTCGGGGCTGGCCTGGAGATCGCCGACCACGACCGGCATGGCGGGCATGACCGCGTCGCTGGCCAGATAGGTCAACAGTTCGAACAGCGCCAGAGTCAGGCCGAACAGCAAGGCGCGCAGGGGAGTGATGTACAGCAATGGTTTCATGATCGGTATCGGGTGGGAACAGATGGGGGTCAGGCTGTATGCCAGAAATCATCTGCTGCGGCTGTGAACAAGTGTAAGGCGCTGCAAAGCAGCGCGGGGCAAGCCCGCTCCCACAAGCGCGCTGGCGGCCTTGTGAGAGCGGGCTTGCCCCGCGATGGGAGTTTTGACGCAGTGTTACTGTACCGCCGCTTCCTGCACCACGCGAATCACTCGCTGCGGAAACGGAATGTCGATCCCTTCGGCCTTGAGCCGGTCGCGGGCATGCTCGTTGAGCATGAACATCACGTCCCAGTAGTCAGCGGTCTTGGTCCAGATGCGCAGCGACACGGTGATCGAGCTGTCACCCAGGGTCGAAATCACCGCCTGCGGCGCCGGGTCCTGCAGTACACGCGGATCCTGGGCCAGCTCCAGCAGCACATTGCGCGCCTTCTGCAGGTCGGCGTCGTAGTCCACGCCCACATCGAACACCACCTTGCGGGTCGGCTGGCGGTTGGTGTTGGTGATGATGCCGTTGGACAGGCTGCCGTTAGGCATGATCACGGTCTTGTTGTCGCCGGTGCGCAGCACGGTGTGGAAGATCTGGATGCTGTCCACGGTGCCACTGACACCTTGGGCCTCGATCCAGTCACCGATACGGAACGGGCGGAACATCAGGATCAGCACACCGCCGGCGAAGTTCGCCAGGCTGCCTTGCAAGGCCAGGCCGATGGCCAGGCCGGCGGCACCGATGGCGGCGACGAACGAGGTGGTCTCGATACCGATCATCGACGCCACGCTGACCATCAGCAGCACCTTCAGCACGATGTTGGCCAGGGTGCTGATGAAGCCCTGCAGCGCGGCGTCGGCACGCAGGCCCACCAGCTTGCCAAGACGGGCACTGAGCTTGTTGATGATCCACCAGCCGATGGCCAGTGTCAGCAGCGCCAGCAACAGGCGGCTGCCGTACTCCATGATCAAGGGAACCCAGGTCTGCGATTGGCGAACCAGCTGATCGACTTCAGCGTTCAAATCCATGTTTATCTCCTGATGCCGAACGGCAAGTACACAGTGAAGCGGGCAGCGCAAAGCCAGCGGCCCGGACCCCGATGGACATCAATGCGCCATCAAGGTTCCGGGCCGCCGTGTGATCAGTCGCGGAAGTTGTTGAACTGCAGCGGCATGTCGAATTCCTTGGTGCGCAGCAAGGCAATGGCCTCCTGCAGGTCATCGCGCTTCTTGCCGGTGACGCGAACCTGCTCGCCCTGGATGGCCGCCTGGACCTTGAGCTTGCCGTCCTTGATGGTGGCGACGATCTTCTTGGCCAGGTCCTTGTCGATGCCTTCGCGGAACTTGGCTTCCTGCTTCTTCTCCTTGCCCGAAGCGTAGGGATCCTTGGTTTCCAGGCATTTGACGTCGATCTTGCGCTTGACCAGCGCCAGGCGCAGGATTTCCAGCATGGCCTCGAGCTGGAACTCCTCCTCGGCGGTCAGCAGCACGGTCTGCTCCTTGTCCTTGAACTCGAAGGTGCCCTTGCCCTTCAGGTCGTAGCGACGGTCGAGGTCCTTGATGGCGTTGTCGACAGCGTTCTGCACTTCGTGCTTGTCCAGTTCCGATACCACGTCGAACGAAGGCATGGTTGATCTCCAGAAAAAAAAGCGCGCTCGGCCTGAAGATGGAGCGCGTCGGGTTTGATGGTTAAAATGCGGACTCATTATAACGGGTTGCGAAACGCAGATGAGCAGCACCTGGCATATTCTCGGCGCCGGCAGCCTCGGCAGCCTCTGGGCCTGCCGCCTGGCCCGCGCTGGCAAGGCAGTCCGCCTGATCCTGCGCGACCAGCAGCGCCTGGCCGCCTATGAACGCAAGGGCGGGCTGACCCTGGTGGAGCAGGATGCCCAGCACGACTATGCGATCCCCGCGGAGAGCTTCGACGCGCCCGGCCCGATCCATCGCCTGCTGGTCGCCTGCAAGGCCTACGACGCCGCGCCTGCCGTGGCGCGCCTGGCCCCCAGGTTGGCCCATGGCGCCGAGCTGATACTGCTGCAGAACGGCCTGGGCAGCCAGGACGAGGTTGCCGAGCAGGTGCCCCACGCCCGCTGCATCTTCGCCTCCAGCACCGAGGGCGCGTTCCGCGAAGCGGACTGGCAGGTTCGCTTTGCCGGCCACGGCTTCAACTGGCTGGGTGATCCAGCCAGCCCCGGCATGCCATCCTGGTTCGACGACCTGCACGACGCAGGCATACCGGCCCAGTGGGCGCTCGACATCCCTGCTCGCCTGTGGCGCAAACTGGCGCTCAACTGTGCGATCAACCCGCTGACGGTACTGCACGACTGCCAGAATGGCGGCCTGCTCGGGCACCTGACCGAAGTCGACCCGCTGTGCGACGAACTGGTCAACCTGCTGCACCGTTGCGGCCAGCCCGAAGCGGCCAGCGACCTGCATGAGGAAGTACAGCGGGTGATCCTGGCCACCGCGGCCAACTACTCTTCCATGTACCAGGATGTCCGCCATGGCCGGCGCACCGAGGTCCACTACCTGCTCGGCCACGCCTGTCGTGCCGCCGGCAGACACGGCCTGGCAGTGCCGCAACTGGAACACCTGCACCGACGCCTGGTCGATAACCTGCAGGCGCGTGGCCTGCGCAGCGACTGATCCTGCCCATTCATCGGAAACGGACACCCTCAGACCCATGACCCTGCGTCAACGCCTGGAAAACCTCCCGGTCGGGCAGAAGCTGCTGGCGGCCTTGCTGGTGCTGCTGGTGACCATCCTGCTGGTGGCCAACCTCGCCTTCATCAGCGCCGCTTACTGGATCACCCAGGAGAGCATGGCGCCCCAGGCCCTGCAGACCATCGGCAAGCTGGTGTCCAACCCGCAGCTGTCCTCGCGGGCCGGCGACTCGCCGGAAGCCGCCACGGCGCTACTGAAGGAACTCGACAGCTACTCGCCATTGCGCGCCGCGGCCATCTACGGCGGCGACGGGCGCCTGCTGGCGCAACTGCAACATGGCGAGCCGCTGAGCCTGCCCAAGCGCTACCGCAACATCGATGGCTGGCGCCTGATGGAGTTTCGCAGTACCCAGCTGATCCGCCTGCCACGCAACGCCGCGCCCCCCGCACACCTGCTGCTGGTGGCCAGCAGTGAACTGCCCACGGCGTTCTACACCGGCACCCTCTCCGCCAGCCTGGCGATCCTGGTGTTCAGTGTGCTGCTGTGGCTGCTCATCGCCCGGCAGATCAAGCGCCTGATCACCCTGCCGATCAATCGCCTCGAAGAGCTGACCCGCCAGGTCACTCGCGAGGAAAGCTATGCACTGCGCGCCCAGCGCGGCAACGACGACGAAATCGGCGGCCTGGCCGAGGCGTTCAATACCATGCTGTCGCGCATCGAAGCCCGCGAACAGCAGCTCAAGCGCACCCGTGACGAGTTCCAGGATGCCTACGACCAGGCCCAGGGCCTGGCCGAGGAAACCCGCCATACCAACCGCAAGCTGGAACTGGAAGTTCAGGTGCGCAGCAAGATCGAGAAAAAGCTCACCGGTTTCCAGAACTACCTCAACAGCATCATCGACTCGATGCCCTCGGCGCTGATCGCCCTCGACGAACAACTCTACGTCACCCAGTGGAACCACGAGGCCACGGTGCTCTCCGGGACCCCGCTGGACGAAGCGCTGAACCAGCCGATCTTCCTTGCCTTCGAGCCGCTCAAGCCGTTCCTGCCGCAGCTCAAGGAAAGCGTGGAGAAGCACCGGGTCGCCAAGATCGAGCGCGTCACCTGGCCCAAGGGCGAAGACCTGCGCCACTACGCGCTGACCTTCTACCCGCTGATGGGCGGTGGCGGACGCGGGGTGGTGATCCGTATCGACGACATCACCCAGCGCCTGTCACTGGAAGAAATGATGGTGCAATCCGAGAAGATGCTCTCGGTTGGCGGCCTGGCCGCCGGCATGGCCCACGAGATCAACAACCCGCTGGGCGCGATCCTGCACAACGTGCAGAACATCCGCCGCCGCCTGTCGCCGGACCTGCCGCGCAACCAGGAGCAGGCCAGCGAGCTGGGCATCGACCTGCCGGCCGTCAATCGCTACCTCGACAGCCGCGAGGTGCCACAGTTGCTCGACGGCATCCAGCAAGCCGGCGCACGGGCCGCCAAGATCGTCACCCACATGCTCAGCTTCAGCCGCCGCAGCAACCGTCAGCTCGCCCCTTGCGACCTGCCGGCGTTGATCGACCAGGCGGTGGAGATCGCCGGCAACGACTTCGACCTGGCCATCGGCTTCGACTTCAAGGGCCAGGCCATCGTCCGTCAGTTCGACCCACAGCTGGGGCCGGTGCCCTGCACCGCCAACGAACTGGAGCAGGTGCTGCTGAACCTGCTGAAGAACGCCGCCCAGGCCATCCACCAGCGCCCGCAACCCAGCGAGCCCGGGCGTATCACCTTGCGCACCCGGCTCAACCCGCCCTGGGCGGAAATCCAGGTCGAGGACAACGGCGTCGGCATGCCCGAGACGGTGCGCAAGCGCACCTTCGAGCCGTTCTTCACCACCAAGGAGATCGGCCAGGGCACCGGCCTGGGCCTGTCGGTGTCGTACTTCATCATCACCAACAACCACAAGGGGCAGATGGAGGTACAGTCCACCCCGGGCCAGGGCACCTGCTTCACCCTGCGCCTGCCCCTGAACCAGGCCCAACCGGCCCCCCTGAACACGGAGACATGACATGGGCTATCGCCTGTCGAAGATCTATACGCGCACCGGCGACAAAGGTGAAACCGGCCTGGGCGACGGGCGCCGGGTGTCCAAGGACCACCCGCGCGTCGAGGCAATCGGCGAGGTCGACAGCCTCAACAGCCAGCTCGGCGTGTTGCTGGCGGGTCTGGCCGAGGCAGGGCTGAGCGAGCTGATCGAGGTGCTGGCGCCTTGTCAGCATCGGCTGTTCGACCTGGGGGGCGAGTTGGCGATGCCCACTTACCAGGCGCTGAACAGCGTTGAAGTGGAGCGCCTGGAGGCTGCGATAGACCGCTGGAACGACGAGTTGGGGCCACTGAAGAACTTCATCCTCCCCGGAGGCTCGATGCTGGTGGCCCAGGCCCATGTATGTCGCAGCGCGGCACGCGCAGCTGAGCGACGCTGCCAGCAGTTGAACACGCTGGAGCCGCTGGAGGGAGTGGGGCTGGCCTACATCAACCGGCTGTCGGACCTGCTGTTTGTCGCAGCACGGATCATTGGGCGGCGCCAAGGTGTCGACGAGGTGCTGTGGCAGGCGGCCGAGAAGCCCGTCTGAAAGCATCGCGGGGCAAGTCGGAGCGGCGCTGCGGCGACCCGACTTGCCCCGCGATTGGCGGATGACTCAAGCCTCAGGCCAGAACGCCCTGATTCCGGCAACACCCTGGGCACCAACCTCCCAGGCCCGCTCCCGCTCACCCGGCCCGACCCCACCCAGCAGAAACACCGGATGGCTGATCCCAGTGATCAAGCGCTGTGCCTCATCCCAACCCAACGGCTCAGCCTCGGGATGAGTCTGGGTCGCCTGCACCGGCGACAGGGTGACGAAGTCCACCCCCATCTGCTCGGCCAATGCCAGCTCCTCGGCACTGTGGCAGGACGCCGCCAGCCAGCGCTCCTTCGGGAATGGCCGGCCCTTGGCCGCGTACTTGCGCAACTGCGCGGCGGTCAGGTGCCAGCCGGCCGACGGGAAGTCGCCGAGCCATTCCAGCGGCCCCTTGAGCATCAGTTGCGCCTTGCCTGCGCACAGGCCAACCGCGTCGACCGCCACATCGCGGTACTTCGGGTCGTACATGTCCGGTGCCCGTAGCTGGATCAGCTTGATACCGCTGGCCACGGCCTTCTGGATACCTTTGAGCAACTCGGGCACTTCCAGACCGTCCGGGGTTATCAGGTATTGATCGGGCAAACGCGCGGCGGCGACGATCGGCTTGTTCGCCTCGGGGAACGCATACTGCCCCAGGTCACGCGGAGCCACCCACGCCAAAGGCTGCCCTTCTGCCCCATGTGGCTCACCGGTAAAGCCATCCACCTCGCGCACATCGAGCAACACCTGCTTGTCCGGGTAATCGTGGCTGACCTTGATCAGCGGGCGCGAACCCGTGACCTCGATACCCAGCTCCTCGCGCAGCTCACGGGCCAGCGCCGCTTCGACGCTCTCCCCCGCTTCCACCTTGCCACCGGGGAACTCCCACAAGCCGCCTTGATGCTGAGTATCCGCACGACGGGCGATCAGGATGCGACCATCGGCACCGCGGATGACCGCGGCCACTACATGAATCCGTTTCACCCTTCACGCTCCGCCAGGCCCGCCCGCTGCCAGGCCTGGAAGGCCGGCCACTGGTAGATGGTTTCGATATAGGCGGCAGCCTCGGCCGGCACCTCGACGCGGTAGGTGCGCAGGCGCACGGCCACCGGGGCGAAGAAGGCATCGGCCAGGGTCGGCCGGCCAAACAGGAACGGGCCGCTATCCTTGGCCACCAGGCGGCACTCGGACCACAGGGCGACGATGCGGTCGATGTCGACCTGAACATCCAGCGGCACGCTTTCCAGCGCCTGGTCGCGGGACAGGTCGAACGGCATGGCGCCGCGCAGAGCGAAGAAGCCGCTGTGCATCTGGGCACAGGCCGAACGGGCCTGGGCGCGGGCGGCAATGTCCTCAGGCCACAGGCGGGCCTCAGGGTGGCGTTCGTTGAGGTATTCGGCGATAGCCAAGGAGTCGGCGATCACACCATGCTCGCTCTGGAGTAGCGGCACCTTGGCGGTGGCCGAGAAGGCCAGCAGACGCTGGCGGGTGTCGGGCTGGTTGAGCTTGACCAGGGTTTCTTCGTAGGGGGCGCCAGCCAGCTCAAGAGCCAGGGCGCCGCGTAGCGACCAGGAGGAATACAGCTTGTCGCCGATGATCAGGTGATAGCTCATGGTTCGGCTCCATAGAATTCGGGATATTGGGGCTGCTGCGCAGCCCCTGTGACATCAGGTGCGGTATTCGGCGTTGATCTTCACGTACTCGTGGGACAGGTCGGTGGTCCAGATGGTTTCGCTGCACTGGCCACGGCCGAGGTCGATGCGGATGGTGATCTCTTCCTGGGCCATCACCGCCGAGCCTTGCGCCTCGGTGTAGCTCGGGCTGCGCCCGCCTTTGCTGGCGATGCACACGCTGTCCAGATACACGTCGATCAGGCTGACATCCAGCTCGGGCACGCCGGCGCGACCGACAGCTGCGAGAATGCGGCCCCAGTTGGGGTCGGAGGCGAACAGCGCGGTCTTGATCAACGGCGAGTGAGCCACGGCATAGCCGACGTCCAGGCACTCCTGGTGGTTGCCACCACCGTTGACCTGCACGGTGACGAACTTGGTGGCGCCTTCGCCGTCACGGACGATGGCCTGCGCTACCTCCATACACACTTCGAACACCGCTTGCTTCAGTGCTTCGAACAGCGCGCCGCTGGCTTCGGTCACTTCCGGCACATCGGCCTTGCCGGTGGCGATCAGCATGCAGCAGTCGTTGGTCGAGGTGTCGCCGTCGATGGTGATGCGGTTGAACGACTTGTTGGCGCCGTCGAGCATCAGGTCCTTCAACACCGCCGGGGCGACCTTGGCGTCGGTGGCGATGTAGCCGAGCATGGTGGCCATGTTCGGGCGGATCATCCCCGCGCCCTTGCTGATACCGGTGACGGTGATGGTCTTGCCGTCGAACTGGAACTGACGGCTGGCGCCCTTGGGCAGGGTGTCGGTGGTCATGATGCCGGTAGCGGCTTCGGCCCAGTTGTTTTCCGACAGGTTATCCAGGGCGGCCTGCAGCGCGCCTTCGATCTTCTCGACCGGCAGCGGCTCGCCGATCACGCCGGTGGAGAACGGCAGGACCGACTCGGCCGGCACACCGGCCAGTTCGGCCAGCCTGGCGCAGGTGCGCTCGGCGGCGGCCAGGCCCGGTGCGCCGGTGCCGGCGTTGGCGTTGCCGGTGTTGGTCAGCAGGTAACGCACGCTGCCCTGCACGCGCTGCTTGGAGAGGATCACCGGTGCCGCGCAGAAGGCGTTGAGGGTGAACACGCCGGCGACGCTGGAGCCTTCGGCGCAGCGCATCACCACCACATCCTTGCGCCCCGGGCGCTTGATGCCCGCCGAGGCGATACCGAGTTCGAAACCGGGAACCGGGTGCAGGGTGGGCAGGGGACCAAGACCAACAGCCATTAGAGCGCTCCTAGATAAATCGGTTGAGAACAAAAAGCGGGGCCGCAAAGCGGCCCCGGATGTGTCACGTTACTGCAGGTGGTTCAGATCATTCAATCTGACCATGGCAATGCTTGAATTTCTTGCCCGAGCCACACCAGCAAGGCTCGTTGCGACCGAGCTTCATGTCGTTGCGCACAGGGGCCGATGCGACGGCGACTTCAGCGCCCTCCTCGGCCAGTTGCTCGCCTTCCAGGCCAGGTGCGGCGGCGTGCTGGAACTGCATGCGGCTGGCCAGTTCCTCGGCCTCGCGGCGCAGACGGGCTTCTTCCTCGACCGGGTCTTCGCGACGGACCTGAACGTGCGACAGCACGCGGATGGTATCGCGCTTGATCGACTCGAGCAGCTCCTGGAACAGGGTGAAGGATTCGCGCTTGTACTCCTGCTTGGGGTTCTTCTGCGCATAGCCGCGCAGGTGGATACCGTGGCGCAGGTGGTCCATGGTCGACAGGTGGTCTTTCCACAGGTCGTCCAGCACGCGCAGCAGGATCTGCTTCTCGAAGGTACGCAGGGCGTCGATGCCGGCCTGGTCTTCCTTCTCGTTGTAGGCGTCGGTGATTTCCTTGAGCAGCTTCTCGCGCAGGGTCTCCTCGTAGAGGTGATCGTCCTCGTCAAGCCACTGCTGGATCGGCAGCTTCATGGCGAAGTCGCTGGACAGCGAGGCCTCGAGGCCAGCCACGTCCCACTGCTCGGGCAGCGACTGCGGCGGGATGTGCTGGCTGATGGTGGCATCGAGCACTTCCAGGCGGAACTCGGCGATGGTGTCGCCGATGTTCTCAGCCGCCAGCAGGCTGTTGCGCATGTGGTAGATCACCTTGCGCTGTTCGTTGGCCACGTCGTCGTATTCGAGCAGCTGCTTGCGGATATCGAAGTTGCGACCCTCGACCTTGCGCTGCGCTTTCTCGATGGCGTTGGTCACCATGCGGTGCTCGATGGCCTCGCCGGACTGCATGCCCAGGGCCTTCATGAAGTTCTTCACCCGGTCGGAGGCGAAGATGCGCATCAGGCTGTCTTCCAGCGACAGGTAGAAGCGGCTCGAGCCGGCATCGCCCTGACGGCCGGCACGGCCACGCAGCTGGTTGTCGATACGGCGAGATTCGTGGCGTTCGGAGGCGATCACGTGCAGGCCACCGGCCTCCAGCACTTGCTGATGACGCTTCTGCCAGTCGGCCTTGATCTGGGCGATCTGCTCGGCGGTCGGGTTGTCCAGGGCGGCGACTTCGGCCTCCCAGTTACCACCCAGCAGGATGTCGGTACCACGGCCGGCCATGTTGGTGGCGATGGTCAGGGCACCCGGCGCACCCGCTTGCGCGATGATCTCGGCTTCTTTCTCGTGGTACTTGGCGTTCAGGACCTTGTGGTCGATACCTTCCTTCTTGAGCAGGTTGGACATGTGCTCGGAGGTTTCGATGGTCGCGGTGCCGACCAGGACAGGACGGCCCTGGGCCATGCTTTCTTTGATGTCGGCGATGATCGCCGCGTACTTCTCGTCGGCGGTCAGGTACACCAGGTCGTTGAAGTCCTTGCGCGCCAACGGCTTGTTCGGCGGAATGACCATCACGTTGAGCGCATAGATCTGCGCGAACTCGAACGCCTCGGTGTCGGCGGTACCGGTCATGCCCGACAGCTTGGTGTACAGGCGGAAGTAGTTCTGGAAGGTGGTCGAGGCCAGGGTCTGGCTTTCGGCCTGGATGTTCAGGTTTTCCTTGGCCTCGATGGCCTGGTGCAGGCCCTCGGACAGGCGGCGGCCCGGCATGGTGCGGCCGGTGTGCTCGTCGATCAGGAGGATCTGGCCGTCCTGGACGATGTACTCGACGTTGCGGTGGAACAGCTTGTGCGCACGCAGGCCGGCGTAGACGTGGGTCAGCAGGCCCAGGTTGTGCGCCGAGTACAGGCTCTCGCCCTCGGCCAGCAGGCCGGATTGGGTGAGCATGTCCTCGATGAACTGGTGGCCGGCCTCGTTCAGTTCGACCTGGCGGCTCTTCTCGTCGATGCTGTAGTGACCCTCTTGGGTTACCTGGCCTTCGACTTCCTCGATGTGCTGGGTCAGGCGCGGGATCAGGCGGTTGATCTCGATGTACAGCTTGGAGCTGTCCTCGGCCTGGCCGGAGATGATCAGCGGGGTACGCGCCTCGTCGATGAGGATCGAGTCGACTTCGTCGATCACAGCGAAGTTGAGTTCACGCTGGAACTTCTCGTCCTGGCTGAACGCCATGTTGTCGCGCAGGTAGTCGAAACCGAATTCGTTGTTGGTGCCGTAGGTGATGTCCGCGGCGTAGGCGGCGCGTTTCTCTTCCGGCGGCTGGAAGGCCGAGACGATGCCCACGGTCAGGCCGAGGAACTCGTACAGCGGACGCATCCAGTTGGCGTCGCGGCGGGCCAGGTAGTCGTTGACCGTTACTACGTGCACGCCCTTGCCGGACAGCGCATTGAGGTACACGGCCAGGGTACCGACCAAGGTCTTGCCTTCACCGGTACGCATTTCTGCGATCATGCCTTCGTGCAAGGTCATGCCGCCGATCAGCTGGACATCGAAGTGACGCATGCCCATCACGCGCTTGCCGGCCTCACGGGCCACGGCGAAGGCTTCGGGCAGCAGTTGATCAAGCGTTTCGCCTTTGGCCAGGCGTTCCTTGAACTCTGCGGTCTTGCCCCGCAGCTGCTCGTCGGAGAGGGCCACCATCTTCTCTTCGAAGGCATTGACGGTGCTCACCGTCTTGAGCATGCGTTTGATTTCACGCTCGTTCTTGCTTCCAAAAAGTTTTTTTAACAAAGGCGCAAACATATCGGCAGGATCTTCCACACGTAGGGATGGAGGGCGGCCCCATGAGTCGCCCGTGCAGCCCAGAGGCCGCATGCGAACGAGCATTCTACCCGGAAACGATGGTGAGGAAAGTGGTGGATTTCCACGATGCTGGCACAGCGCTTTTAGGGGGCCTGACTAACATAGGGGCTTTTTGCGCAAGTTCAAGGTGCGCGCAGATGAAACGTATCGCGAATGACTTGCATCAAGATCCCAGCCCGCATGGCTGTTTCGCACATTGCGTTGGAGCGGGCTTGCCCCGCGATCAGGCGGCGCCTGTTAAACTGCCGGTCTAGCAACCCGCCGCGAACCTCCATGGCCTACAAACCCTCCTCCGCCCACCTGCCCTCGGCCCTGCTGCGCAAGGCGCGCCCGCTGCGCCTGCTGCTGAACCAGGCCGAACGCCTGGAGCACCTGCAGCGCCTGCTGGAAAGCCAGCTGCAGCCAGCCGCCCGCGAGCATTGCCACGTGGCCTCCTGGAAGGAAGGAACCTTGTTGCTGGTAGTTACCGATGGCCATTGGGCGACCCGCCTGCGCTACCAGCAGAAACGCCTGCAACGTCAGCTCCTGGGCATGGAAGCCTTCGCCAACCTGACGCGCATACTGTTCAAGGTGCAACCGCCGCTGGTGGCGGCCAAACGCGAAGGGCAAGGGCCTGAGCTGTCGGAGAACGCTGCCGAGAGCATTCGTGGTTCGGCCCAGGGCATCAGTGATCCAAAGCTGCGCGCCGCGCTGGAGCGCCTGGCCGCGCATGCGCAGGGCAAAGCCTGATAGACGATCGCCGCTCCCACGCGCCATCTTCTGGCCATAAAAAAGGCCACCCGAAGGTGGCCTTAATCACTAGAGAGAGTGTTCGAACTTACACAGCCGCAACAGGGCGCATGTACGAGATCGGTGCCGTGCTGGCATCTTCGAAGGTGACCACTTCCCAAGCGTCGGTTTCTGCGATCAACTTGCGCAGCAGCTGGTTGTTCAGCGCGTGTCCGGACTTGTAGCCCTTGAACTCGCCGATCAGGCTGTTGCCCAGCAGGTACAGATCGCCGATGGCGTCGAGGATCTTGTGCTTGACGAATTCGTCATCGGAACGAAGGCCGTCTTCGTTGAGCACACCGGTTTCGTCGACGACGATGGCGTTCTCGACACTGCCACCCAGCGCAAGGTTGTGCTTGCGCAGGTACTCGATGTCACGCATGAAACCGAAGGTACGGGCACGGCTGACTTCCTTCACGAACGAGGTGCTCGAGAAGTCGACGACCGCGCTTTGGGTCTGGCCCTTGAGGACCGGGTGATCGAAGTCGATCTCGAAGCTCACCTTGAACCCGTCGAAGGGCAGGAAAGTGGCGCGCTTGTCGCCCTCTTCCACTGTCACTTCACGCAGGATGCGGATGAACTTCTTCGGTGCGTCCTGTTCTTCCAGGCCGGCCGATTGGATCAGGAATACGAAGGGTCCGGCGCTGCCATCCATGATCGGCACTTCCGAGGCGGAGAGCTCGACGTAGGCGTTATCGATGCCCAGGCCCGCCATGGCGGAGAGCAGGTGCTCGACCGTATCGACTTTGACGTCACCGTTGACCAGCGTGGTGGACATGGTGGTCTCGCCGACGTTGGCCGCGCGCGCCGGGATTTCGACCACAGGGTCGAGGTCGGCGCGACGGAAGACGATGCCGCTGTCGACAGGCGCAGGCTTGAGGGTCAGGTAGACCTTCTCCCCGGAGTGCAGGCCGACGCCTGTGGCACGGATGGTATTCTTCAGGGTGCGTTGTCTAATCATGGCATTGGCCGCTTCAGCGCAAATTGCGAACAGGTATCAACAAAGGCTGGGGATGATAACAGACCCGGCCTTTGCTGAACACCAATCACCCTTATACCCCTGATAAATTCCATCAATCGGCCTGACGACGCAGGAACGCCGGGATATCCAGGTAGTCCAGATCATCCTGAGGGTTGAGTTTAGCGGCTGCCGCGGCACCTGCATGGGCCTGGTTGCGCATCACGGTCGGACGCTCCAGGTCACGGTAGTTGACGGCCGGCTGCTCCTGGCGAACCGGGGCCGGGTTGGAAGCCTCGTACGCCTGCTGGGCGGTCTGCAGGGTGTTGTCGACCACCTTGACCGGTTTCTCGATGCGCGCGCCCAGGCCGGTGGCCACGACGGTCACGTGCAGCTCGTCACGCATGTCCGGGTCGATCACGGTACCGACCTTGACCATCGCGTGGTCGGAGGCGAAGGCCTCGATGATGCTACCCACGTCGGAGTACTCGCCCAGCGACAGGTCAGGCCCTGCGGTGATGTTCACCAGGATGCCGCGGGCGCCCTGCAGGTTGACGTCTTCGAGCAACGGGTTGCGGATCGCCGCCTCGGTGGCTTCGCGGGCACGGTTCGGGCCGCTGGCGCAACCGGTACCCATCATCGCCATGCCCATCTCGCCCATCACGGTGCGCACGTCGGCGAAGTCGACGTTGATCATACCCGGACGCTTGATGATGTCCGAGATGCCGCGAACGGCGCCGGCCAGTACGTCGTCGGCCTTGGCGAAGGCGGACAAGAGGCTTGCATCCTTGCCCAGGATGGTCAGCAGCTTCTCGTTGGGGATGGTGATCAGCGAGTCGACGCTTTCAGCCAGCATGCGGATGCCTTCATCGGCGATCTGCATGCGCTTGCGGCCTTCGAACGGGAACGGACGGGTCACCACCGCGACGGTGAGGATGCCCATTTCCTTGGCCACTTCGGCGATGATCGGCGCCGCGCCGGTACCGGTACCGCCACCCATGCCGGTGGTGATGAACACCATGTTGGTGCCCTGCAGCACTTCGGCGATGCGCTCACGGTCTTCCAGCGCGGCCTGGCGGCCGACTTCCGGATTGGCGCCAGCACCCAGGCCCTTGGTCACACCGGTGCCCAGTTGCAGGATGGTGCGCGCGCCGATGTTTTTCAGCGCCTGAGCATCGGTGTTGGCGCAGATGAATTCCACGCCCTCGATGCTGCTCTTGACCATGTGGTTGACGGCGTTGCCGCCGCCACCGCCGACGCCGATCACCTTGATGACCGGACTTTGCGGGACGTTGTCTACGAGCTCGAACATTTTCCCTCTCCTTACAGTTCTCTAGTTGTCGCGCCTACCACTACTGCTTTGAAACTCAGAAGTTGCTCTGGACCCAACGCTTGAGTCGCTCAAGCACTGGACCCTTGGGTTCATCGCCATAGCTGTTGTTGCTGCTGTTGCTGTTGCTGATACCGGTCAGGGACGGGTCCTCGGACTGCTTCTGCAGACCGTAGGTGAGCAGGCCCACGCCGGTGGAATAGATCGGGTTGCGCACCACGTCGCTGAGGCCCCGAACGCTGTGCGGCACGCCCAGGCGTACCGGCATGTGGAAGATCTCCTCGGCCAGTTCCACGGCGCCTTCCATCTTCGCGGTGCCGCCGGTGAGGACGATGCCGGCCGGCACCAGGTCCTCGAAGCCGCTGCGACGCAGTTCGGCCTGGATCAGGGTGAACAGCTCGTCGTAACGCGGCTCCACCACTTCGGCCAGGGCCTGGCGCGACAGCTCGCGCGGCGGGCGATCACCCACGCTCGGCACCTTGATGGTCTCGCCGGCACCGGCCAGCTTGGCCAGGGCGCAGGCGTAGCGGATCTTGATTTCCTCGGCGTACTGCGTAGGCGTACGCAGTGCCATGGCGATGTCGTTGGTGACCTGGTCGCCGGCGATCGGGATCACCGCGGTGTGGCGGATCGCGCCTTCGGTGAAGATGGCGATGTCGGTGGTGCCGCCACCGATGTCCACCAGGCACACGCCCAGCTCTTTCTCGTCGTCGGTCAGCACCGAGTAGGCCGAGGCCAGTTGCTCGAGGATGATGTCGTCGATTTCCAGACCGCAGCGACGCACGCATTTTTCGATGTTCTGCGCCGCGTTCACCGCGCAGGTAACCACGTGGACCTTGGCCTCCAGACGCACGCCCGACATGCCCAGGGGCTCGCGCACGCCTTCCTGGTTGTCGATCACGTAGTCCTGCGGCAGGGTGTGCAGCACCCGCTGGTCAGCCGGAATGGCCACGGCCTGGGCGGCGTCGAGCACGCGCTCGAGGTCGGCGGTGCTGACTTCGCGGTCGCGGATGGCGACGATGCCGTGGGAGTTCAGGCTGCGGATATGGTTGCCGGCAACACCGACGAACGCCGAATGGATGCGGCAGCCGGCCATCAGCTGGGCCTCTTCGACGGCGCGCTGGATCGACTGCACGGTCGATTCGATATTCACCACCACGCCCTTCTTCAGGCCGCGTGACGGGTGGGTGCCGATCCCGACGATCTCCAGGGTGCCGTCCTCGCCGACTTCACCCACCAGCGCCACCACCTTGGAGGTGCCGATGTCCAGCCCGACGATCATTTTGCCGCTATGCGCGTTTGCCATGGTCCTGCCTCTCTCTAATTCTTCGCAACGGCGGGTTGGGCCGTCGTCGGTGCATTCGGTTCCCGCCAACCAACGGCAAGTCCGTTGGAATAACGCAGATCGATGCGGGCGATATTGGTGATCTGGTCTTTAAGCGATTTGTCGTAAATGGCAATGAAACGGCGCATCTTCTCCACCAGGTGGTCGCGCCCCAGCAGCAGCTCGATGCCTGGGCCGGCGCTACCCGCGCCGGTGGTCAGGAACCAGCTGCCTCGCTCGCGCAGCTCCAGGCGAGCGATGGAAAAGCCCATGGGGCGCAGCATCTGGCTCAATACCTGATACTGCTGCATGACTTGTTGCTGAGCGCGCTGCGGCCCGAACAGCTGCGGCAGGTGCTCGTAGTTGGCCAGCTCGCGCGGGGTGAAGGCCTGGCCCTGGTTGTTGAGCAAGGCCTCGTCGCCCCAGCGCGCCACCGGCAACTGTTCTTCCAGGCGGATCACCACCTCGTCCGGCCACACCCGGCGCACTTCGGCGTGGGCGATCCAGGGCATCTGCTCAAGCTCGACGCGCATCGCCGCGAGGTCGACGGTGAAGAAGCTCGCCGCCACGTAGGGCGCGATCCGCTGCTGCACCGCCTGCTGGCTGATGTAGCTGAGGTCGCCCTGCACGGCGATCTTGGTGATCGGTCGGTCGGCGTAGGGCATCAGGCGAATGGCACCCTCATAGGCACCAAAACCGGCGACCACCAGCAATACCGGCCACAGCAGGCGCTTGAGGCCGCCGAAGCTTGGCCGCGGCAGGCGCGCCGATACGGGCTCGTCGGCCACCAGTCGGCTGGCACCACGCGGCACCGGCTTGCTACGGCCGGTAACGGGTGGCTGCTGACGTATCATCGCGCCTTGCATGGCTATTAACCTCTCGTCGCTACGCTGTCGGCCAGGATCGCCAGCACCAGTTGCTGGAAGTCCAGGCCGGCGGCACGGGCCGCCATGGGCACCAGGCTATGGTCGGTCATGCCCGGTGCGGTGTTGACCTCAAGCAGCCAGAAACGGCCCTGCTCGTCCTGCATCACGTCCAGACGGCCCCAGCCCTCGATGCCAACGGCATCGCAGGCGCGCGCGGTAAGGTCGATCAGCTCTTGCTCCTTGACGCTGTCCAGGCCGCACGGGATGCGGTACTGGGTGTCATTGGCGATGTACTTGGCGTCGTAGTCGTAGAACACGTGCGGGGTGCCCAGCGCGATCGGCGGCAGCACCTGGCCACGCAGCACGGCGATGGTGAATTCCGGGCCGTGGATCCATTGCTCGACCAGGACTTGCGAATCGTAGTTGGCAGCGTCTTTCCAGGCGGCGACCAGCTCTTGCTCGCTGTTCACCTTGGCCATGCCGATGCTCGAACCTTCATGGGCGGGTTTGACGATCAACGGGAAGCCCAGTTCCGCACTGGCGGCCACGCAATCCTGCTCGCTGGCCAGCACGGCGTGACGCGGCGTGGGGATACCCAGGCTCTGCCACACCTGCTTGGTGCGCAGCTTGTCCATGGCCAGCGCCGAGGCGAGGATGCCGCTGCCGGTGTAGGGAATCCCCAGGCACTCGAGCAGGCCCTGCATGCTGCCGTCCTCACCGCCACGGCCGTGGAGGATGATGAAGGCGCGGTCGATCTTCTCGCTCTGCAGGCGGCTCAGCAGGTCGTCGCCGACGTCGATGGCGACTACGTCGACACCAGCGTTGGTCAGCGCCTCGATCACTGCCTTGCCCGACTTCAGGGAAACCTCACGCTCGGCACTCTTGCCACCGTACAACACGGCGACGCGGCCAAAGGCCTTGACGTCCAGGGTCGAGTGCAACTTGTCGTAGGCGCTGGTCATTTCGACTTCTCCTGCTTGGCGCCTGCGAACAGCGGGCTTTTCATCAATTGCGGGGCCAGGCCACCGACATCGCCGGCACCCTGGCAGATCAGGATGTCGCCGGCACGCAGCAGCGGCTTGACCAGCGGCGCGAGCTCGGCGCCGCGTTCGATATAGATCGGGTCGAGCTTGCCGCGCTGGCGGATGCTGTGGCAAAGCTGGCGGCTGTCGGCGCCGGGGATCGGCTCTTCGCCGGCCGGGTAGACCTCCATCAGTAACAGCACGTTGGCATCGCCCAGCACCTGCACGAAATCGTCGTACAGGTCGCGGGTGCGGCTATAGCGGTGCGGCTGGTAGACAATCACCAGGCGGCGGCTCGGCCAGCCGCCACGCACGGCCTTGATCACCGCGGCGACCTCGGTCGGGTGGTGGCCATAGTCGTCGACCAGCATCACGCTGCCACCGTCGACCGGCAGTTCGCCGTAGACCTGGAAGCGTCGACCAACGCCCTGGAAGCCCGACAGGCCCTGGACGATGGCCTCGTCGCTGATGCCTTCGTCGGTGGCGATGGCGATGGTCGCCAACGCGTTGAGCACGTTGTGGTTGCCCGGCATGTTCACCGACACTTCCAGCGGCTCGCAGTCACGGCGCAGCACGGTGAAGTGGGTCTGCATGCCCTGCTGACGCACATTGATGGCGCGGATGTCGGCCTCTTCGCTGAAGCCGTAGGTGACCGTCGGGCGCTTGACCTGCGGCAGGATCTCGCGCACCACCGGGTCGTCCAGGCACATCACCGCCAGCCCATAGAACGGCAGGTTGTGCAGGAACTCGACAAAGGTCTTCTTCAGCTTGTTGAAGTCGCCTTCGTAGGTGGCCATGTGGTCGGCGTCGATATTGGTGACCACGGCGACCATGGGCTGCAGGTGCAGGAAGCTGGCGTCGCTCTCGTCGGCTTCGGCGATCAGGTAGCGGCTGGTGCCCAACTGCGCGTTGGTCCCGGCCGCGGTCAGGCGACCACCGATGACGAAGGTCGGGTCCAGGCCACCAGCGGCGAACACCGAGGCCAGCAGGCTGGTGGTGGTGGTCTTGCCGTGGGTGCCAGCCACCGCGACGCCATGGCGATAGCGCATCAGCTCGGCGAGCATCTCGGCACGCGGCACCACGGGGATGCGGCGCTCCAGTGCGGTGGCGACTTCCGGGTTGGCCGGATTGATCGCGCTGGACACCACCAGCACATCGGCGTTGGCGGCGTTCTCGGCGCGGTGGCCGACGAAGATCTCGGCGCCGAACGACTCGAGGCGCTCGGTGACCGGCGACACCTTGAGGTCGGAACCGGACACTTCATAGCCGAGGTTCAGCAGCACTTCGGCGATGCCGCACATGCCCACGCCGCCGATACCGACGAAGTGGATGCGACGGATGCGGCCCATCTTCGGATGCGGCATGGCTTTCTGGCTCTCAACCATGGGCCACCTCCAGGCAGATATCCACCACGGTGCTGGTTGCGGCAGGTTTGGCCAGGCGGCGGGCGGTGCCGGCCATGGCGTTGAGTTTCTCGGGTTGCATCAGCACCTCGTTCAGGCGTTCAGCGAGCTGCGCTGCGCCAGTAGTCGCTTGTGGCATCAGGAAGGCGGCGCCTTCACGTGCCAGGTATTGGGCGTTGTGGGTCTGGTGGTCGTCGATGGCATGGGGCAAGGGCACCAGCATCGAGGGCAGGCCCGCCGCCGCGAGTTCGCTGACGGTCAGGGCACCGGCCCGGCACACCACCATATCGGCCCAGCCATAGGCATGGGCCATATCCTTGATGAACGGTTCGACCTGGGCCTCGACCCCCGCCTCGTGATAACGCTCGGCGGTAACGGGCGCGTGGTTCCTGCCCGCCTGGTGGAACACTTCGGGGCGCAGGTTCGCCGGCACCTCGGACAGGGCCTTAGGCAACAATTTGTTCAATGGTTCCGCACCCAGGCTGCCGCCCATGACCAACAGGCGCGCACGGCGCTCGGCCAGGGGTGCGCGCAGGGCGTCCATGAACAGCTCCGGGCGCACCGGATTGCCGGTGGTGCGCAGCTTGTCGCTGGCGGCAAAGGTGTCCGGGAATGCTTCGCAGACACGCGTAGCCAGCGGCAGCAGCAACCGATTGGTGGTGCCGGCGCGGGCATTCTGCTCGTGGATCACCAGTGGCACGCCACACAACCGCGCGGCTACGCCACCGGGGCCGGTCACATAGCCACCGAAGCCGACCACGCAGACCGGCTTGAGCTCACGGACGATGCGCCGCGCCTGCAGCACGGCCTTGACCAGGGTGAACGGCGCCTTGAGCAGCGACAGCTTGCCCTTGCCGCGCAGGCCGGTGACCTGGATCAGGTGCAGCGGCAGGCCGGCCTGGGGCACCAGTTCGTTCTCGATGCCACGCGGGGTACCCAGCCAATGCACGCTGTAGCCGCGGGCCTGGAACTCGCGGGCACAGGCCAGGGCCGGGAACACGTGGCCCCCGGTGCCACCGGCCATGATCAGGACGTTCTTGCCGTCAGCGGCCATGACTGGTCTCCTCGGCAAAATCGCTTTCCTTGAATTCGTGTTCCTCGCTGCCCAGATGGGTGCGGCTCTCCCACTCGATGCGTAAAAGCAGCCCGACACAGGCGCAACAGATCACCAGGGAGCTGCCCCCGTAGCTGAGGAACGGCAGGGTCAGGCCCTTGGTCGGCAACAGGCCGACGTTCACGCCGATGTTGATCAAAAACTGGCCGATCCACAGGAACGACAGGCCGAAGGCCATGTAGGCGGCGAAGTACTGCTTGGCCTTCTCGGCCCACAGGCCGATGTACAGGGCGCGCACGGTGATGAACACGAACAGTGCGATGGTCAGCAGCGAGCCGATCACCCCCAGCTCTTCGGCCAGTACCGAGAACACGAAGTCGGTGTGCGCCTCGGGCAGGTAGAACTGCTTCTGCACACTGTTGCCCAAGCCCACGCCCAACCATTCGCCGCGCCCGAAAGCGATCAACGCCTGGGTCAGCTGGTAGCCGGAGCCGAACTGATCGCTCCAGGGGTCGGTGAAGGTGATCAGGCGCGCCATCCGGTAAGGCTGGGCCTGGACCAGTACCACCACCGATATGACCGCCAGCACCACCATCAGCGAGAAGCGGAACAGCCCCACCCCACCGAGGAACAGCATGGCCGCCGCAGCGCCCATCATCACCACCGTGGCGCCGAAGTCCGGCTCCATCAGCAGCAGGCCGGCCATTGGCAGCAGCACGATGAACGGTTTGAAGAAGCCCATCCAGCTTTCGCGCACCTCGGTCTGGCGACGCACCAGGTAGCCGGCGAGATAAATGACCACGAAGACCTTGGCAATCTCCGACGGCTGGACGTTGAAGAAGCTGAAGCCGATCCAGCGCATCGAACCGTTCACCTCACGGCCGATACCGGGCACCAGCACCAGCACCAGCAGGCCGAAGGCACCGATCAGCATCATGAAGCCCATGCGCTGCCAGGTGGCGATCGGCACCAGCATGGTCATCAACCCGGCGCCCAGGCCAAGGGTGACGTACACCAGGTGGCGGAACATGTGGTACAGCGGGTTGCCCGACTGCACCGCGGCCACTTCGGAGGAGGCCGAGGTGATCATCACCAGGCCCAGGCCGAGCAGCGCCAGGCAACCGGCCAGCAGCGGGAAGTCGAGGTCGATGCCACGGCCGCTGATCAGCGGCGACGGGTACGGCTTGAGGATGCCGAAGATCATGCCAGCCCCTCCGCTGCCTGGGCGAACAGGCGCCCGCGTTCTTCAAAGTTCTTGAACATGTCGAGGCTGGCGCAGGCCGGCGACAGCAGTACCGCGTCACCGGCGCGGGCCAGCTCGGCGCATCGCTGCACGGCCTCATCGAGGGTCTGCACGGGCACCAGTTGCACGGCATCCTTCAGGGTTTCGGCCAGGCGTGCGGCATCGCGACCGATCAGCACCACGGCGCGGCAATGCTGCGCCACCGGGGTGCGCAAGGCCGCAAAATCGGCACCCTTGCCATCGCCGCCGGCGATCAGCACCAGTTTGCCCTCGATATCGGCGCCCAGGCCTTCGATGGCTGCCAGCGCGGCACCGACGTTGGTGGCCTTGGAATCGTCGTACCAGTTCACGCCGTTGCGCTCGCGCACCCACTGGCAACGATGGGCCAGGCCCTTGAATTCACGCAGGGCTTCGAGCATCGGCTCGAACGGCAGGCCGACGGCGTGGCCGAGGGCCAGGGCAGCCAGGGCGTTGCTGTGATTGTGGGCGCCGCGGATCTTCAGCTCACGCACTGGCATGAGGGTCTGGAACTCGAACGCCAGGTATTTCTCGCCATCCACTTCACGCAGGCCGAAGGCCTTGAAGTCCGGTGCGTTGAGGCCAAAGGTCCAGCACGGACGGCCTTCGACCGGCAACGGACGGCTCAGGGCATCCTGGCGGTTGACCACCACCTGGCGGGCGCCGCGGAAGATCCGGTGCTTGGCCAGGTGATAGGCCGGCAGGCCGCTGTAGCGGTCCATGTGGTCTTCGCTGATGTTCAGCACGGTGGCCACTTCGGCGTTGAGCTGGTCGGTGGTCTCCAGCTGGAAGCTCGACAGCTCCAGCACGTACAGCTCGACGTCGTCAGCCAGCAAGTCCAGGGCCGGGGTGCCGAGGTTGCCGCCGACCGCCACACGTTTGCCTGCCTTGGCGGCCATCTCGCCGACCAGGGTGGTGACGGTGCTCTTGGCGTTGGAGCCGCTGATGGCCACGATCGGCGCCTTGGCGTGATGGGCGAACAGCTCGATGTCCCCGGACAGCTTGACGCCACGCGCGGCGGCCTGTTGCAGCGCAGGTGTAGCCAGGGCCAGGCCCGGGCTGACATACAGCTCGCTGGCCCGGCACAGGAAGTCCACGTCCAGCTCGCCACAGCGCACTTCCACCTGCGGGTATTCACGGCGCAGGGTGTCCAGTTCCGGCGGTTGCTCGCGGGTGTCGGCGACCGCAAAGGCAATGCCCCGGCTCGCCAGGAAGCGAACCAGGGACATGCCGCTCTTGCCGAGGCCGACAACGATGCGGAATTGGTCGGAAGCGATCAGTGACACGCTCGTTTACCTCAGTTTCAGGGTGGCAAGGCCAATCAGCACGAGAATCACGGTGATGATCCAGAAGCGGACGATCACCCGTGGCTCGGGCCAACCCTTGAGTTCAAAGTGGTGGTGGATCGGCGCCATGCGGAACACGCGCTTGCCGGTGAGCTTGAACGAGGCCACCTGGATGACCACCGACAGGGTTTCCATCACGAACACGCCGCCCATGATGAACAGGACGACTTCCTGGCGCACGATCACCGCGATGGTGCCCAGCGCAGCGCCCAGGGCCAGCGCGCCGACGTCGCCCATGAATACCTGGGCCGGGTAGGTGTTGAACCACAGGAAGCCCAGGCCCGCGCCGATCAGCGCGCCGCAGAACACGATCAGCTCGCCCGCGCCCGGCACGTAGGGGATCAGCAGGTACTCGGCGAACTTCACGTTGCCCGACAGGTAGCAGAAGATGCCCAGCGCGCCGCCGACCATCACCGTCGGCATGATCGCCAGGCCATCGAGGCCGTCGGTCAGGTTGACCGCGTTGCTCGAGCCGACAATGACGAAATAGGTCAGCACGATGAAGCCGGCGCCCAGCGGGATGGCCAGGTCCTTGAGCATCGGGATGATCAGCGTGGTCTCGACGCTGGTCGGCGCGGTCTTGTACAGGAAGATCGCCGCGGCCAGGCCGAACACCGACTGCCAGAAATACTTCCAGCGGCTCGGCAGGCCGCGGGAGTTCTTCTCGATGACCTTGCGGTAGTCGTCGACCCAGCCGATGGCGCCGAACGCCAGGGTGACGATCAGTACCACCCACACATAGCGATTGGTCAGGTCGGCCCACAGCAGGGTGCTGATGGCGATGGCGGAAAGGATCAGCGCACCGCCCATGGTCGGGGTGCCGGACTTGGACAGGTGCGATTGCGGGCCGTCGTTACGTACGGCCTGACCGATCTGGCGGATCTGCAGGGTACGGATCATCCACGGGCCCAGCCACAGGGCCAGAGACAGCGCGGTCAGTACACCCAGGATCCCGCGCAGGGTCAGGTACTGGAAGACCGCGAAGCCCTTGTGGAACTGTTGCAGATACTCAGCCAACAGCAGCAGCATTAATGTTTCTCCCCGCTGGCGCCGCACAGTGCGGCCACGACGTTTTCCATCGCAGCGCTGCGCGAGCCCTTGATCAAGATAGTGGTGTCGCTGGCGGCCTCGGCCTTGACGGCTTCGATCAGCTCAGCTTGAGTGGCGAAATGGCGGCCATTGGTACCGAATGCCTTAACGGCGTAGGCCATGTTGGTGCCCACCGCGTACAGCGCATCGACCTTGCCACGTGCGTAGTCACCCACCTGGCGGTGACCTTCCTCGGCCCATTGCCCCAGTTCGCCGATATCCCCGAGCACCAGGACGGTGCGGCCGGAAAAGCCGGCGAGTATATCAATGGCGGCACACATCGAGGTGGGATTTGCGTTGTAGCTGTCGTCGATCACCCGCGCGCCGCTGGGCGCAATCTGCGCAACGGTACGGCCCTTGACCGGTTGCACGGCGCCAAGGCCGGCGGCGATGCCGTTCAGGCTCAGACCAACGGCATGGGCTGCTGCTGCGGCGGCCAGGGCGTTGCTGACGTTATGGGTGCCGAGCAGGTTCAATTGCACCGGGACGCTGCCGTCCGGGCCATGCAGGGTGAACGAGGGGCAACCACGGGCGTCGCGGCCAATATCGCTGGCGTGGAAGTCGGCCTGCGGATTGTCCAGCGCGAAGCTGATAACGCGATGATTGCCCGCGCGCTGGCGCCAGATATCAAACGCCTTGTCGGCCAGGTTGAGGATGGCCGTGCCACCCTCGCCCAAGCCTTCGAGGATCTCGCCCTTGGCCTCGACGATCTTCTCCGGGCCGCCGAACTCACCGACGTGGGCGGTACCGGCGTTGTTGATGATGACCACCTGCGGCCGGGTCATGCCGACGGTGTAGCGGATCTCGCCGATGCGCGAGGCCCCCAGCTCGATCACCGCGGCGCTGTGCTCCGAAGCGATCTCCAGCAAGGTCAGCGGTGCACCGAGGTCATTGTTGAGGTTGCCACGGGTGGCATGCACCGGCCCTCGGGTACGCAGGATCGCGGCGAGCATTTCCTTGACCGTGGTCTTGCCGCTGGAGCCAGTAATGGCCACCACCGGCTTGTCGAAGGCAGCACGATTCAGCGCGCCGAGCTGGCCAAGCGCTACACGGCAGTCGGCAACCACCAGTTGCGGCAGATCGACATCGGTGATTTCGCGCTCGACCAGCGCGGCGACGGCCCCCTTGGCCTTCACATCGGCCAGGTAGTCATGGCCATCGAAGCGCGGCCCGCTGAGGGCGACGAACAGTTGACCGGCAGCGACGCTGCGGCTGTCGATGCTGACGCCGGTGAAACTGGCGTCGGCGTCTGCCAGGCGTGCGCTCAGTGCAGCAGTCAGCTGGCTGAGCATCATGGGCTTAAGCATGTGGAGCCTCCCAGGCGGCTAGGGCCTTCTCGGCTTCGACCAGATCGGAGAAGTCATGCCGCTCGCCATTGATCTCCTGGTAATCCTCGTGGCCCTTGCCGGCCAGGACGATCACATCCTCGGCAGCAGCAGTGGCGACCAGATGGGCAATGGCCAGGCCACGGCCAGCGACGAACTCCACGCTGTCGGGCTGGGCAAAGCCGGGGCGAATGTCATCGAAGATGCGCTGCGGATCCTCGGTACGCGGGTTGTCATCAGTCACCAGCACACGATCGGCCAGGCGCTCGGCGACTGCCGCCATCAGCGGGCGCTTGCCGGCGTCACGATCACCGCCACAGCCGAACAGGCACAGCAACTTGCCGTGGGCGTGCGGGCGCAATGCCTCGAGCACCTTTTCCAGGGCATCCGGGGTGTGGGCGTAGTCGACCACCACCAACGGTTTGTCACCGCCACCCAGGCGCTGCATGCGGCCGACCGGCCCGTGCAGTTGCGGGGTGACCTTGAGAATTTCATCCAGCGGGTAATCAAGCGCCATCAGCGTGGCTACTGCCGCCAGCATGTTGCTCAGATTGAAACGCCCCAGCAGGCGGCTGCGCAGGACATGCTCGCCCTGCGGGGTGACGATCACGGCGCGCACGCCATCATCGTTGAAGACAGCCTCTTTGCAGAACAACGTCGCCGCCGAATCCTGCAGGCTGTAGCTGATCAGACGCGATGTGGCTGGAGCATCTGCCAAGCGACGCCCAAAGTCATCATCCAGGTTGACCACCCGGGCGCGCAGGCTTGGCCAGGCAAACAACTTGGCCTTGGCAGCCTCGTAGGCCTCCATGCTGCCGTGGTAGTCCAGGTGGTCGCGGGACAGGTTGGTCATCACCGCGATGTCGAAGTCCAGCGCGGCCACCCGACCCTGTTCGAGGGCATGGGAGGAAACCTCCATGGCCACGGCCTTGGCGCCACCCTTTTTCAGGTCGTTCAAGGTCGATTGCACGGCAATCGGGTCCGGCGTGGTCAGGCGGCCACTCTGCAGCTCGCCATAGAAGCCGGTGCCAAGCGTGCCGATCAGACCACAACGCCGGCCAAGGGCATCAAGCGCCTGGCCCAACAGCTGGGTCACGCTGGTCTTGCCGTTGGTGCCGGTCACGCCGACCAGGTCGAGCTGACGGCTCGGCTCGCCATAGAAGCGCCCGGCGATCTGCGACAACTGGCCAATCAAACCCTTGACAGGAATCAGTGGCGCATCGGTGAGCGGCAGCACGCTGGCGCCCTGCTCTTCATAGGCCACCGCGGCGGCGCCACGGGCCAGGGCATCGGCGATGTGCGTGCGACCATCGACCTTGGCCCCCGGCACGGCCAGGAACAGGTCTCCTGGCCGCACGGCGCGGCTGTCCAGGGTCAGCTCGCGGATCAACGGATCGCGGCTGGCATGGGCGAACAGTTTGCTCAATGGCATCGTCATCAACCTCGCCCTCCCTTGGCGGGTACTGCGCTGGCTTGCTGCGTCGAGGGCGGCAGGTTGTCCGGCGGTACATTCATCAGGCGCAGGGTGCCCGACATCACTTTGCTGAATACGGGGGCCGAGACCAGGCCGCCGAAGTAGCCGCCCTTGCTCGGCTCGTCGATGACCACGACGATGGCATAGCGCGGATCGCTCATCGGGCCGAAGCCGGCGAACAGCGAACGGTAGGCGTTCTCGGTGTAGCCCTTGGAGCCGACGGTGGCTTTACGCGCCGTACCGGACTTGCCACCCACGTGGTAGAACGGCACCTGGGCACGGAATACCCCGCGCGGTGCTTCGATTACCTGCTGCAGCATGCCCTGCACGGTTTCGGCGGTTTCCTTGGGGATCGCCTGGACCGATTCCGGGGTCTTGTCGACTTTGAGGATCGACAGCGGCACCATCTTGCCGTCGTTGGCCAGTGCGGCGTAGGCATGCACCAGTTGCAAGGCTGTCACCGACACGCCGTAGCCATACGACAAGGTCGCGGTCTCGGCCTTGCGCCACTCGCGGTGGTTGGGCAGGTTGCCGACGCGCTCGCCGGGGAAGCCGAGGCCGGTGTACTGGCCCAGGCCTACCTGGGACATGACCCGGTAGATGGCCTCGCCACCGATATCGAAGGCGATCTTGCTCATGCCGACGTTGGACGAGTTGATCAGGATGCCGGTCAGGTCGAGGATCGGGCCCTCGCTGCGCGACACGTCCTTGATGGTGTAGCGGCCGATTTGCAGGCTGCCCGGATAGACCTCGACCTTGTCGGTGACCTTCCAGCGGCCACTCTGCAAGGCGGCACTCATCGAAATCGGCTTGACCGTCGAGCCCGGCTCGAACACATCGATGATCGCCCGGTTGCGCATCGCCGCCGGGAACATGCTGCGGCGGTTGTTCGGGTTGTAGGTCGGCTGGTTGACCATGGCCAGGACCTCGCCGGTCTTGACGTCCATGATCACCAGGCTGCCGGCCTTGGCTTCCTGTTCGGCAATGGCGTTGCGCAGCTCGCGGGTGGCCAGGTACTGCAGACGCAGGTCTATCGACAACGCCAAGGTCTTGCCGGCCTTGGCGTTCTTGGTTACCTGAATGTCCTTGATCAGCCGGCCACGCCGGTCCTTGATCACCTGCCGCTTGCCGGGTACCCCGGCGAGCCATTCGTCGTAGGCGAGTTCGACGCCTTCACGGCCATGGTCATCCAGGTCGGTGAAGCCAACCATGTGCGCGGTGACGTCGCCGGCCGGATAGAAACGGCGGAACTCTTCGAGGCCATAGACGCCTGGAACCTTCAGGTCGAGGACGTGCTGGCCCTGCTCCGGGGTCAGGCCGCGGACCAGGTAGATGAACTCCTTGCTCGCCTGCTGGGTAAGCCGCTCGCTCAGCTGCTGCGGGTTCTGCCCGAGCGCGGCGGCCAGCTGTGGCCAGCGATCCTTGGCCGCCTGCATTTCCTTGGGGTTGGCCCACAAGGTGGTGACGGGCGTACTGACAGCCAGCGGCTCGCCGTTGCGATCGGTGATCAGCCCGCGGTGCGCAGGGATGGGAATATGGCGCAGGCTGCGAGCGTCGCCCTGCCCCTTGAGGAAGTCGCGGTCGACGACCTGCAGGTCGATGATGCGCCAGCAGATGGCACCAACCATCAGCGCCAGCAAACCGATCACCACCCGGAAGCGCCAGGGGTAGAGTGCGCCTTCGAGCTTCATCATGGCGCCACCATCCGCACTTCGTCAGCGGCGGGCACGCGCATCCTGAGCTGCTCCGAGGCCAGGCTCTCGATACGGCTGGAGGCAGTCCAAGTGCTTTGCTCGAGGATCAACCGGCCCCACTCGGCCTGGGCCTTGTCGCGCTCGTTCAGTTCACCGTACAGGGTGTTGAGCAACTGACGGTTCCAGTGGGCGCTGTAGGAAACGGCGATCGACGAAATCAGGACGGCGACGAACAGCAGAAGCATCAGGAAGCTTCCGCCTGGCAGCGGCTTGGCAAACAGCCTGCTCACCGCAACTTCTCCGCTACCCGCATCACGGCGCTGCGCGACCGCGGGTTGGCCTTGAGTTCGGCTTCGGAGGCGAACTGCGCCTTGCCGATCAATTTGATCTTCGGCTCGAAGGCCTTGTGCTGGACCGGCAGGTTGCGCGGCAGATTGTCTGCCTCGCCCTTGACCAGCTTGCGCATGAACAGTTTGACGATACGGTCTTCCAACGAGTGGAAGCTGATCACTGCCAGGCGGCCACCCACTTCAAGGGCGTCGAGCGCGGCTTCAAGGCCGGTCTCGAGGTCGCCAAGCTCGTTGTTGACATGGATACGCAGGCCCTGGAAGGCGCGGGTCGCAGGGTTCTTGCCCTTTTCCCAGGCCGGGTTGGCGACCTTGAGCACCTCCGCCAGGTCGGCGGTACGGGTGAACGGCTGCTTCTCGCGGCGCTCGACCACGGCGCGCGCCATGCGACCGGCGAAGCGCTCCTCGCCGTACTCCTTGAACACGCGGGCAATTTCTTCGACGGGGGCGGTGGCGACGAACTCGGCGGCGCTGATGCCCTGGCCCGGGTTCATGCGCATGTCCAGCGGGCCGTCGTTAAGGAAGCTGAAGCCACGCTCGGGGTCGTCCAGTTGCGGCGAGGATACGCCCAGGTCGAGCAGGATGCCGCTGACCTTGCCGTCCAGACCGCGGGCGCGCACTTCGTCGCCGAGTTCGGCAAAGCTGCGCTGCACAATGACAAAGCGGCCGTCTTCGGCCGCCAGCGCTTGCCCGGTGGCAATCGCCTGAGGATCCTTGTCGAACCCCAGCAACCGCCCTTGCGGCCCGAGCTTGCTGAGGATCAGGCGGCTGTGGCCGCCACGCCCGAAGGTGCCGTCCAGATAGCAACCGTCGGCGCGCAGGGCCAATGCCTCGACGGCTTCGTCGAGGAGGACGGTGATGTGGTTGAAGCCGCTATCTATGGTCACAGGATCAGGTCACGCAAATCATCGGGCATGGCGCCCGGTTGTTGAATAGCTGCAAGGTCGGCTGCCGAAACCGCGTTCCAGGCATCCTCATCCCACAGCTGGAATTTGTTCAGCTGCCCTACCAGCATCGCCTTCTTGTCCAGCTTGGCGTACTCACGCAGGCGGGGCGGTACCAGGAAACGCCCGCTGCCATCGAGCTCCAGGTCCACCGCATTGCCGATCAGCAAACGCTGCAGGCGACGGTTTTCCTCACGCAACGACGGCAAGGCACGCAACTTGGCTTCTATCTGTTCCCACTCATCGAGGGGATAAACACACAAGCAGGGATCAACGGCGTCGATGGTCACGATCAATTGACCATTGCAACGCGAATCGAGCTCGTCACGGTACCGGCTCGGCATGGCGAGACGGCCCTTTGCATCGAGGCTGACGGCGTTGGCTCCGCGGAACACGGCTGCGATTCCCCACAATGTTAGCTTTTTTGTGCCAGAAAACCCACTTCATCCCACTTTCTGCCACTTGCGCACACTATAGGAATCCGCCCGCCACACCGTCAAGGCACGTTCATAAGGAAATCCCTTACAGGACGGCGATTTAGCGCAACAAAGGAAGGTGGAAGGATTACAGGAGGGAAAAACTGACGGAAAAAATCAAACACACTCAAGCGGATAGAGTGAGAAGTTAAAGTAATTTATTAAGAGTAAGATTTTTTCGGTATTACCAGGACGCATCTGCTATCGATTCAAGCAGGAAAGGAGAGGTGGAGAGTCGATCTGTAAGCCGGGTTTTGTCGAGGACAGTCATTCCTCTACGACGGCCATCACTGGACGCCTCTAGCAACCTACCCGGTTCCGACGCGGGCCACGCCGTATGGAACCCTATTTGGTCTTGCTCCGAGTGGGGTTTACCTAGCCACGGACTGTTGCCAGCCGTGCGGTGCGCTCTTACCGCACCTTTTCACCCTTACCGGCACCGAAGTGCTTAGGCGGTTGTTTTCTGTGGCACTTTCCGTAGGCTCGCGCCTCCCAGGCGTTACCTGGCACTCTGCCCTATGGAGCCCGGACTTTCCTCCCCCGCCTTTTGCGGAACAAAAGACGGCAGCGACTGTCCGATCGACTCTCCGCCGCCAAGGTTACCGGTAGCAGCGCTCAAGAACAAGCGGCGCGACCATTAATACCATTATGCCACTAATGGGCTTTCTGCTTTTCCAGGGCCAACTGATAGAGCAGGTTCTTGCGCACCCCGGTGATCTCGGCCGCTAGCGCCGCTGCTTTCTTCAGCGGCAGTTCGGCCAGCAGCAGATCCAGCACCCGCTGCGCCTCGGCGCTGATCGCCTGCTCGCCCTCCGGCGCGCTCCAACCGGCCACCAGCACCACACACTCGCCACGCTGCTGATTGCTGTCACCCTGTACGAATGCGCGCAACTCGGCCAACGGCAAGCCTTTGAGGGTTTCGAAAGTCTTGGTGATCTCGCGCGCCAGCAGCGCCGGACGCTCGCCACCGAACACCGCCTCCATGTCTTCAAGGCACTCGAGGATCCGGTGTGGCGCCTCGTAGAAAATCAGGGTGCGCGGCTCTTCCTTGACCTGCTCCAGACGCGCACGGCGCCCGGCGGCCTTGGCCGGCAGGAAGCCTTCGAAGATGAAGCGGTCCGACGGCAACCCCGCCGCCGACAGCGCGGCGATCAACGCACAGGCGCCCGGCACCGGCACCACCTGCACACCCGCAGCACGCGCCTGGCGCACCAGGTGATAGCCCGGATCGGAAATCAGCGGCGTGCCGGCATCGGACACCAGCGCCACATCATCGCCGGCCAGCAGGCGAGTGATGAAGCGCCCACCCTCATCACGCTCGTTGTGCTCATGACAGGCGGCCAGCGGCGTGTCGATGCCGAAGTGTTGCAGCAGGCGCACCGAGTGGCGGGTGTCCTCGGCGGCGATCAGGCTGACATCCGCCAGCACCTTCAGCGCCCGGGCGCTCATGTCGTCGAGGTTGCCGATGGGCGTGGCAACGACGTAAAGCTTGCCCAACGTGGATTTCGAAACCCCTGCAACATCAGTCACTGCGCACACCTGCTTTCCGGATCAAAGGTCGCCATTGTAGCCCGAGCACCGGTAACAGGGCGCAAAGAACTTCGCCCCGGGCACACCACGGGCCACCTATAGTGAAGGTTCAGTGTCGGCGAGATCGCGCCGTGCCCCCCGCTTGGGTACAATTGCCGGCCAACTTGATCGAGTAACAGGACCTTTACATGATCGCTTGTCTGCGGCTGCTCACAGCCCTCTGCCTCGCTGCCCTGCTGGCAGCCTGCGCCAGCTCGCCCTCATCCAGCCTGGGCGAACTGCCACGCACCCCGGACGCCAGCATCGAGCAACTGCTCGAGAAGGCGGCCTCCAGCAAGTCCGCCGAGGATGCGGCCCTGCTGCGCTTGAGCGCCGCGGACCTGGCATACAAGCAAAAGGATTTCCCGCGCGCAGCGCGGATTCTCGAGCAAGTCCCGCTGGAGCCGCTCAAGCCCGCCCAGCAGGTGTTCGCCTCCACCCTGGCCGCCGAGCTCGCCATGAGTCGCAACCAGCCCAAGGCCGCCCTGACCGCCCTCACCCACCCGAGCCTGCAGCGCGTCGGCGAACTGCCGACCGAGCAGCAGGCCCGCACCTACAGCGTTCATGCCGCAGCCCTCGAAGCCGACGGCCAGGCCCTGGCCGCCGCCCAGCAGCGCGTGCTGCTGGCCCCCCTGCTCAGCGGCCAGGCCGCCAGCGCCAACAATGACGCGATCTGGGCCCTGGTCGCCTCGCTGCCCGCCGAACAGCTGCAGCAGCCGGCCGCCGATGAGACCCTGGCCGGCTGGACCAGCCTGGCCCTGGCCGTGAAGCGCGCGGGCACCCTGGAACAGCAACAGGCCGCCATCGACACTTGGCGCCAGCAGCATCCCGAGCACCCGGCAGCCAAGCAATTGCCGACAGCCCTGGTCAAGCTCAAGGAGCTGGCCAGCCAGCCACTGACCAAGATCGCCCTGCTGCTGCCCCAAGAAGGTCCGCTGGCCGGTGTCGCCCGCGCCCTGCGCGATGGCTTCATGGCCGCCCACTTCCAGGCCCAGCAAGGTGGCCAGCCCGCCCCTGCGGTACAAGTGTTCGACAGCTCGCGCATCACCTCGCTCGACGACTTCTACCGTCAGGCCCAGGCTGCCGGCGTGCAACTGGTGGTCGGCCCACTGGAAAAGCCGCTGGTCAAGAAGCTCGCCGCCTACCCGCAACTGCCCATCACTACCCTGGCCCTGAACTACGCCGACGCCGGCCAGAAAGCGCCGCCACAGCTGTTCCAGTTCGGCCTGGCCGCCGAGGACGAAGCCCGCGAAGTGGCACGCCGTGCCCGCGCCGACGGCATGGTCCGCGCCGTGGCCCTGGTACCGAGCGGTGAATGGGGCGACCGCGTGCTCGCCGCCTTCCGCCAGGACTGGGAAGGCAATGGCGGCACCCTGATCACCGCGCAGCGTATCGCCCAGCCCGTCGCCCTTGCCCAGCAGATCGCCGATCTGTTCCAGCTGCGCCAGAGCGAAGGCCGCGCCAAGAGCCTGCAGAGCACCGTTGGCGGCACCATCGCCGCGCAGCCTTCGCGCCGCCAGGACATCGACTTCATCTTCCTCGCCTCGACGCCGCAGCAGGCCCAGCAGATCAAGCCGACGCTGAACTTCCAGTACGCCGGTGACGTGCCGGTCTACGCCACCTCCAACCTGTACAGCGCCAGCGGTGACGTGAACCAGTACAACGACATGAACGGCATCCGCTTCTGCGAAACGCCTTGGCTGCTGGACACCACCAACAGCCTGCGCCAGCAAGTCGTGCAGCAGTGGCCCCAGGCCGCCGGCAGCCTCGGCCGCCTGTACGCCATGGGCGTCGACGCCTACAGCCTGGCTCCGCGCCTGGGCCAGCTCAAGGCATTGCCGGACAACCGCGTCGAAGGCCTGTCCGGTAGCCTGAGCATGAACCCCAGCCAGCGCATCGAACGCCAGCTGCCATGGGCCGAATTCGCCGGCGGCCAGGTCAAGCGCCTGCCGGACACCCCTCGCTGATGCCCGGCGCATCGCCCAGCCTTGCCGGCCAGACAGCCGAAGATCACGCCCTTGAATACCTTCAAGGGCAAGGTCTGCGGCTGCTGGAGCGCAACTGGCGATGCAAGGGGGGCGAGCTCGATCTGGTCATGCTCGATGCCGATACAGTAGTATTCGTCGAAGTCCGCTACCGGTTGCATGCGGAGTTCGGCGGAGCGCTCGCCAGTATCGATGGGCGCAAGCAGCAACGACTGGCGCTTGCCGCCAACCTCTTCCTGCAGCACGAACCCCGCTGGGCCACCCGCCCCTGCCGCTTCGACGTTATCGCCCTGCAGGGCCGGGGGCATGCGGGGCAACCGCTTCAATGGCTGAAAAATGCCTTCGAATGCTGAACCCAATTCGATTTTCTAGCTCTATGTTTCGCGGGCTGGTCACTGTTGCGCGTAGCAAAGGCCACCGCCCCTCTTAAGGTCACCCAGATGGACATGCAATCCCGAATTCGCCGGCTGTTTCAGGCCAGCATCGACACCAAGCAACAGGCAATGGACATCCTGGCACCCCACATCGAGCAGGCCAGCCTGGTCATGGTCAACGCCCTGCTCAACGACGGCAAGATGCTCGCGTGCGGCAACGGCGGCTCGGCCGGCGATGCCCAGCACTTCTCCTCGGAGCTGCTCAACCGCTTCGAGCGCGAGCGCCCGAGCCTGCCGGCCATCGCCCTGACCACCGACAGCTCCACACTGACCTCGATCGCCAACGACTACAGCTACAACGAAGTCTTCTCCAAGCAGATCCGCGCCCTGGGCCAGCCCGGCGATGTGCTGCTGGCGATCTCCACCAGCGGTAACTCGGCCAACGTGATCCAGGCGATCCAGGCCGCCCATGACCGCGAAATGATTGTCGTCGCCCTGACCGGGCGCGATGGCGGCGGCATGGCCTCGCTGCTGCTGCCCGAGGACGTCGAGATCCGCGTCCCCGCCACGGTCACCGCGCGCATCCAGGAAGTCCACCTGCTGGCGATCCACTGTCTGTGCGACCTGATCGACAGCCAACTGTTCGGGAGTGAAGAATGATCTCCAAGCGTATCGGCCTGATGGCCCTGACCCTGTGCCTCGGCGTATCGGGCTGCAGTTCCGTGCTCACCTCGGCGCGCAACTCGCCTATCGAGGATGACCGCGGCACCCGCACCATCGGCAGCAAGATCGATGACTCGCTGATCGAGACCAAGGTCTCGGTCAACATCGCCAAGGCCAACCCGGAGCTGGACAAGGGCTCGCACATCGTCGTCAGCAGCTACAACGGTGTCGTGCTGCTTGCCGGCCAGACACCACGCGCCGATCTCAAGTCCCTCGCTGAGCAGACCGCCGGCCAGGTGCAGCGGGTCAAGAAGGTGCATAACGAGCTGCAAGTCATTCAGCCGTCGTCGATCCTGGCGCGCAACAACGACGCCTGGCTGACCACCAAGATCAAGACCCAGATGCTGACCGACGAGAGCGTGCCCAGCTCGCGCATCAAGGTGATCACCGAAAACGGCATCGTCTACCTGCTCGGCCTGGTCAGGCAGCAGGAGGCCAACGCCGCCACCAATGTGGTGCAAGGCGTGTCGGGCGTGCAGAAGATCGTCAAGCTGTTCGAGTACATCGACTGACAACCCCTCGGCGGGCGTCGGGACGCTCGCCTTCTTCACTCTGATCCAGGAAGTACCCCATGAAAAAGCTGCTGCTGCCCGCCCTGCTGATCGGCACCTTCGCCACCCTGGCCGGCTGCTCCACCCCGAGCGTGATCACCCTCAACGATGGCCGCGAACTGCAGACCACCGACACGCCGCACTTCGACCGCAACTCCGGCTTCTACGAGTTCAAGCAACTGGATGGCAAGCCGACCCGCATCAACAAGGACCAGGTGCAGAGCATCAAGGACCTGTAATTGCAGCAGTAATGAAAAAGGCGATCCCTGCGGATCGCCTTTTTTGTCCCTGCCTGTTACTTCACAACCTTCAGGCTCGGACGACCACTCGGACGCGGCGGCTCGGGCGGACCGTCGTCATCCGGTTCGACACCGTCATCCTCAAGGTCATCCTCATCCGCGAGCGGCGGCTCCAGCTCGAAGACCATGCCCTGGCCATTCTCCCGGGCGTAGATCCCCAGGATGGCGCCAATCGGCACATACAGCGTGTGCGCCACGCCACCGAAGCGTCCTTCGAAGCTAACCGCCTCGTTGTCCATGTGCAGGCTGCGCACGGCACTGGGGGAGATGTTCAGGACGATCTGGCCATCGCTGGCGAAACCTTGTGGCACCTGGACCGCCGGGTATTCGGCGTTGACCAGCATATGGGGCGTGCAATCGTTGTCGACGATCCACTCGTACAGCGCGCGAACCAGATAGGGGCGACTGGAGTTCATCAACGGCTCCTCTTTAAACCTTGCGCATTTCACGTTCGGTAGCAGACAGGCTCGCCTGGAAAGGCTCGCGGGCGAACTGTCGCTCCATGTAATCCAGCAGCGGCTTGGCCTGCCGCGGCAATTCGATACCCATCACCGGCAAGCGCCAGAGTATGGGCAGTAGACAGCAATCGACCAGACTCTGCTCCTCGCTCATGAAGCAGGCCATTTCAGCGAACAGCGGGGCCACGCCCGTCAGGCTCTCGCGCAACTCCTTGCGCGCCTGGGTACGTGCCGGCTCGCTGCTGCGCGGGTCCAGCACGGTGTCGGCCAGGCTGCACCAGTCGCGCTGGATGCGGTGCATCAGCAGGCGACTGTTGCCGCGGGCCACCGGATAGACCGGCATCAGCGGCGGGTGCGGGTAACGCTCCTCGAGGTACTCCATCACCACGCTCGACTCGTACAGCGCCAGATCGCGATCGACCAGGGTCGGCAGGCTGCCATAGGGGTTCACTTCGACCAGCTTGGGCGGCAGGCGATTGCGATCGACATCGATGATCTGCACCGTGACGCCTTTCTCCGCGAGCACCAGGCGTACCCGATGGGAGTAATGGTCAGCAGGGTCGGAATAGCAGGCTAACCTGTTGGTTGCGCCCATGTAGCGCCTCCTCGTACGGGATGCTTGTAATACTGCAAATGAAAACGCGCCCGGGGTGCCCCAGCGACATGGCTGGGGCACCCCGGGCGCGTTCAACTACCAGAAACTACTGCGTGATCAGTGCACGTCCTTCCAGTATTCGCGCTTGAGCAAGTAGGCGAACACGAAGAAGAAAGCCAGGTACAGCAACACGTAGGTACCGATGCGCTGGCTTTCCAGTTTGACCGGGTTGGCCGAATAGGCCAGGAAGGTCACCAGGTTCTTGACCTTCTCGTCGAACTGCTCGGTCGTCAGGGTACCGGATTTCTCCTCGACGGTCAGCTGGTCGCACGCTTCATGGGTCAATGGGCTGCCGGTCAGCGGGTCATATTGCTTCTTGCCGTCGACCACACTCTGCACCTGCTTGCAGCCAATCACCTGGTTGCCCTGCAGACCAACCAGCACGTTGGGCATGCCGACGTTGGGGAAGACCTTGTTGTTCACCCCGTATGGCCGCGTCTTGTCTTCATAGAAGCTGCGCAGGTAGGTGTACAACCAGTCGTTGCCACGCACCCGGGCAACCAGGGTGAGGTCGGGCGGCGCGGCGCCGAACCAGGTCTTGGCATCGTTGGGCTGCATGCCGATCTTCATGTGGTCGCCGATCTTGGCGCCGGTGAACACCAGGTTTTCGAGCATCAGCTCGTGGGGGATCCCCAGATCGTCGGCGACACGCTCGTAACGCTGGAACTTGGCGCTATGGCACCCCATGCAATAGTTGGCGAAAGTGCGCGCGCCATCCTGCATCGCGGCCTTGTCGGTCAGGTCGATATCGACCTTGTCCAGCTCCAGGCCGTGCTCGGCGGCGAACGAAAGGCCAGGCATCAATGCCAGCAAGCATACTGCAATAAACTTTTTCATCAGCCAGTCACCCTTTCCGGAACCGGTTTGGTCTTCTCGAGCCTTGTGTAGAACGGCATCAGCAGGAAGTAGGCGAAGTACAACACCGTGCACACCTGCGACAGCAAGGTACGCCCCGGGGTCGGCGCCAGCACGCCCAGCACGCCAAGGATGACGAAGGACACGCAGAACACCAGCAACCAGATCTTGCTCAGCCAGCCCTTGTAGCGCATCGAGCGCACCGGACTGCGGTCGAGCCAGGGCAACACGAACAGCACCGCGATTGCCGCACCCATGGCGATGACCCCGAACAGTTTGTCGGGCACCGCGCGCAGGATCGCGTAGAACGGCGTGAAGTACCACACAGGGGCGATATGCTCAGGCGTCTTGAAGGCGTTGGCCTGCTCGAAGTTCGGTTTTTCCAGGAAGTAGCCACCCATTTCCGGGAAGAAGAACACCACGGCACAGAACACGAAGAGGAACACCACGACCCCGGCGATATCCTTGACGGTGTAGTACGGGTGGAACGGGATGCCATCCAGCGGGATGCCGTTCTCGTCCTTTTTCTTCTTGATGTCCACGCCATCGGGGTTGTTCGAACCCACTTCGTGCAGCGCCAGGATGTGCAGCACCACCAGGCCCAGGATCACGATCGGCAGGGCCACCACGTGCAAGGCGAAGAAGCGGTTCAGGGTGATGCCGGAGATCAGGTAGTCACCACGGATCCACTGGGTCAGGTCATCACCGATCACCGGGATCGCGCCGAACAGCGAGATGATCACCTGGGCACCCCAGTACGACATCTGCCCCCAGGGCAGCAGGTAGCCCATGAACGCCTCGGCCATCAGCGCCAGGTAGATCAGCATGCCGAACAGCCAGACCAGCTCGCGCGGCTTCTGGTAGGAGCCGTAGAGCAAGCCGCGGAACATGTGCAGGTAGACCACGATGAAGAACGCCGAGGCGCCGGTGGAGTGCAGGTAGCGCAGGATCCAGCCGTACTCGACGTCGCGCATGATGTACTCGACCGAGGCGAAGGCCTCTTCCGCCGAGGGGGTGAAACTCATGGTCAGCCACACGCCGGTGACGATCTGGTTGACCAGCACCAGCAATGCCAGCGAGCCGAAGAAGTACAGGAAGTTGAAGTTCTTGGGCGCGTAATACTTGCTTAGATGGTCTTCCCACATCTTCGTCGCGGGGAAGCGCGCATCGATCCACTCCATGAACTTGCTCATCATGCGTTCTCCTGATCGACGCCGATGACGATGATTTCGTCCGACTCGTACGAGTGCGGTGGCACTGGCAGGTTGAGAGGCGCCGGCTGGGATTTGTAGACACGCCCGGCAAGGTCGTAGTGCGAACCGTGGCAGGGGCAGAAATAGCCACCGACCCACTTCGGCCCCAGGTCAGCCGGGGCGACCTCAGGGCGGAAGGTCGGCGAGCAACCCAGGTGCGTGCACAGGCCTACCAGGATGAGAATCTCGGGCTTGATCGAGCGGACTTGCGGGTCGACGTAGGTGGGCTGCACCGACGCCTTGGATTCAGGATCGGACAGCTCGCCGGTGATCTTTTTCAGATTACCGAGGATCTCCTCCGTTCGCCGCACGATGAATACAGGTTGCCCACGCCATTCAGCTACCATCTGCTGACCGGGCTCGACCTTGGCGATATTGACCTTCACCGGTGCCCCTGCGGCTTTCGCCTTGGCACTGGGAAACCATGACCCCACGAACGGTACCGCTGCCCCCACTGCCCCCGCTGCCCCGACCACGGATGTCGCGGCTACGAGGAAGCGGCGCCGGCCTGCGTTGACGCCGTCATTGCTCATTCAGTCCTCTCCCATCAGCTTGCTTGGCCTGTTTGAACAGGCATCTACTTAGGTACGTCTGTGGCACTAAAAATTGGCCGCAATGGTAAGGAACAAATCCACACGCTGACAAGGTGATTACCCGCTCGTCGGGCCACTACCCTCGCTTTGCTTGATCTGCGTCTATGCGACAAACGGCCACGGACTAGCAGACAGGTTAGTTGAAGACATAAAAAAAGCCCGGTTCCAAAAAGGAACCGGGCTTTTTTCGACTGCCGAAGCGGTATTAACGCTTGGAGTACTGAGGACGCTTACGCGCTTTACGCAGACCCACTTTCTTACGCTCAACTTCACGAGCGTCGCGGGTGACGTAGCCAGCACGACGCAGAGCGCCACGCAGGGTTTCGTCGTATTCCATCAGGGCGCGGGTGATGCCGTGGCGGATTGCACCGGCCTGACCGCTGACACCACCACCGGAAACGGTGACGTAGATGTCGAACTTCTCAACGGTTTCGGTCAGTTCCAGCGGCTGGCGAACAACCATGCGAGCGGTTTCGCGGCCGAAGAACACGTCCAGAGAACGGTTGTTGATGGAGATGTTACCGGTACCTGGACGCAGGAAAACGCGAGCGGTTGCGGTCTTGCGACGGCCAGTGCCGTAGTTTTGAGTCGCCGACATAATGAACTATCCCGTTAGATCTTCAGTTCTTGAGGCTGCTGAGCAGTGTGTGGGTGAGCAGCACCCGCGTACACTTTCAGCTTGCGGTACATGTCGCGACCCAGCGGGTTCTTCGGCAGCATGCCTTTGACCGCGGTTTCGATAACACGCTCAGGGGCCTTGGCGATCAACTTCTCGAAGTTGATTTCCTTGATACCGCCCGGGAAGCCGGAGTGGGAGTAGTACATCTTGTCGGAAGACTTGGCACCAGTCACACGGATTTGCTCGGCGTTGATGACGACGATGTAGTCGCCGGTGTCAACGTGAGGGGTGTATTCTGGCTTGTGCTTGCCACGCAGGCGGCTAGCGATTTCGGTAGCCAGACGACCCAGGGTCTGACCAGCGGCGTCGACTACGAACCACTCGCGCTTTACTGTTTCCGGTTTAGCAGTAAAAGTTTTCATTCTCTAAAGCCTCAGAGGCCGCCCAGCGAAAAATAGACGGCGAATCTTACTGGATAGTGCACAGCTTGCCAAGGGCAAGCGCGCAGCCGAACGCTGACGCTTTTGGGGGCTCGGGTCGGGCACGCCAATGTTCGACAAGGGTTCCCTGCGTGGTGGTGCATCACTTCCGCCACACGGAGAGGGGCAGAATTATCCAGATTGCAGGAAAAATTTCAACCTGCTTTTATGGTCATCTTTGCCATGGAGCGTCTACCCGATGGAATACCGCAAGCTCGGCCGTACCGACCTCGACGTCAGCGCCCTGTGCCTGGGCACCATGACCTGGGGCGAACAGAACACCCAGGACCAGGCCTTCGCCCAGATCGCCCTGGCCAAGGCCAGCGGCATCAACTTCATCGACACCGCCGAGATGTACCCGGTGCCACCGCGCCCGGAGACCTACGCCGCCACCGAACGCATCATCGGCAACTGGTTCGCCGCCAACGGCGACCGTGACGACTGGATCCTTGCCAGCAAGGTCGCCGGCCCCGGCAACGGCATCAGCCACATCCGCGACGGCCAGCTCAAGCACAACCGCCAGCACATCGTCGCCGCGCTGGACGAGAGCCTCAAGCGCCTGCAGACCGACCGCATCGACCTCTACCAGCTGCACTGGCCCGAGCGCAGCACCAACTTCTTCGGCAAGCTCGGCTACCAGCACCTGCCCCAGGACATCTTCACCCCGCTGGAGGAAACCCTGGAGGTGCTCGATGAACAGGTGCGCGCCGGCAAGATCCGCCACATCGGCCTGTCCAACGAAACCCCGTGGGGCACCCTGAAATTCCTGCACCTGGCCGAAACCCGCGGCTGGCCCCGCGCGGTGTCGATCCAGAACCCCTACAACCTGCTCAACCGCAGCTTCGAGGTGGGCCTGGCAGAGGTGGCAATCCGCGAGCAGTGCGGTTTGCTGGCCTATTCACCGCTGGCCTTCGGCATGCTGTCGGGCAAGTACGAAAACGGCGCCCGCCCCGAACACGCCCGCCTGACCCTGTTCAGCCGTTTTGCCCGCTATTCCAATCCGCAGACCGTGGCCGCCTGCGGCCGCTATGTGCAGCTGGCCCGCGAACACGGGCTGGATCCGGCGCAGATGGCGCTGGCGTTCGTGACCCGACAACCGTTCGTGACCAGCAACATCATCGGCGCGACGAACCTCGAGCAACTGCGCAGCAATATCGACAGCCAGGCGTTGAACCTGGGCGATGAACTGCTGGCGGCAATCGAGGCGGTCCATCAGGAGCAGCCGAACCCCGCGCCTTGATGCAACGCAGGTGCTGCACTGCTCTTTCGTGGGGTAGACACAATCGCCAAAAAATAAGACGATCCAGCCGGTGATTGACCACTCTACCCTATAAGAACAATGACAATGATGTTTACCCAACCCCCGGCGTCGCTGCGGCGCGTCAGCATCCTGGCCGTTGATAAAGTGTTCGCTTCGACACTGATGCAGGCCAAGGATTTCTTCCACCTGGCCAGCCTGCGCTACAGCAAGCAACTGGGCCTGGGCCTGCAACCGATGTTCGAGATCGGCCTGGTGAGCCCGGACGGTTTGCCCGTGGACAGCTTCAGCAACGTGCAGTTACCGGTCGACAGCGGCCTCAACGATGCCGACGTGATCATCCTGCCGGCCTTCTGGGACGACTTCGACAACCTGCTGCAACGCTATCCGCAGGTACTGCCCTGGCTGCGCGCGCAGCATGCCCGTGGCGCGGTGCTGTGCGCCGAGGCCAGCGGCGTGTTCTGGCTGGCCGAGTCGGGGCTGCTCGACGGCAAGGAGGCGACCACCTACTGGCGCTTCTTCAGCAGCTTCGCCGAGCGTTTCCCGAAGATCCGCCTGAACCAGGACAAGCACCTGACCGACGCCGACAATCTCTACTGCGCCGGCGGCACCACCTCGGCCTGCGACCTGTACATCTACCTGATCGAACGCTTCTGTGGCGCCAACGTGGCCCGCGCGGTGGCCCGCGACATCCTCTACGAGGTACAGCGCAGCTATACCCCGGGGCGTATGGGCTTCGGCGGCCAGAAGCTGCACCAGGACCTGATCATCCTGCAGATCCAGCACTGGCTCGAAGAACACTTCGCCGACAAGTTCCGCTTCGAGGATGTGGCGCGCAACCACGGCATGAGCATCCGCAACTTCATGCGCCGCTTCCAGAGCGCCACCGGCGACAAGCCCCTGCACTACCTGCAGCGCCTGCGCATCGAGACTGCCAAGGGCCTGCTGTCGAGCACGCGCAAGAGCATCAAGACCATCAGCTACGAGGTGGGCTACGACGACGCGAGTTTCTTCGCCCGGCTGTTCCGCCAGCATACGGAGTTGTCGCCGAACCAGTATCGGCAGCAGTTCATGCAAGAGGCCTGAAAGACCTCCCAGCTTCAAGCCTCAAGCTACAAGCCACAAGAAAAAGCCAGAGCAGTACGCGAACTGCTCTGGCTTTTTCTTGTGGCTTGCAGCTAGAAGCTTGCAGCTGCCGTCAGGGCTTGTGCGCCCGGGACAGGAACTCGTGGGACTGCATTTCCAGCAACCGGCTCAGGGTCCGCTGGAACTCGAAGCTCAGGCGCCCGCCGGTGTACAGGTCCTTGAGCTCCACCTCGGCCGAGATGATCAGCTTCACGTTGCGGTCGTAGAACTCGTCGACCATGTTGATGAAGCGCCGGGCGATGTCGTCGGTGGTCACGCCCATCTGCTCGACGTTGCTCAGCAGCACGGCATGGAAGATCTTGCCCAGCTCGATGTAGTCGTTCTGGCTGCGCGGCCCGTCGCACAGGGCACGGAAGTCGAACCAGGCGACGTCATCGCAGGTGCGCAGGGCATGGATCTCGCGGTTTTCGATCATCAGAACGTCATTTTCGACGGCCTGGGTGCACTCTGGGGTCAATGCCTTGAAGCTGGCGCGCAGGCTTTCATGCGCCGCGTCGTCGAGCGGGAAGTGGAACAGCTCGGCCTGTTCCAGGTGACGCAGGCGATAGTCCACGCCGCTGTCGACGTTCACCACATCGGTGTACTGCTTGATCATGGCGATGGCCGGCAGGAAGCGCGCGCGCTGCAGGCCGTCCTTGTACAGGCCGTCCGGGACGATGTTGGAAGTGGCCACCAGCGACACGCCGTTCTTGAACAGCTCTTCCATCAGGGTGCCGAGGATCATGGCATCGGTAATATCGGAGACGAAGAACTCGTCGAAGCAGATCACCTTGGCTTCGTCGCTGAAGCGCTTGGCGATGATGGTCAGCGGGTTCTTCTCGCCCTTGAGGGTCTTCATCTCCTCGTGGACGCGCTTCATGAAGCGGTGGAAGTGCGTGCGCATCTTCTGCTTGAACGGCAGCGCTTCATAGAAGGTGTCGACCAGGTAGGTCTTGCCCCGGCCCACGCCGCCCCAGAAGTACAGGCCCTTGACCGGCGTCTGCTCCTTCTTGCCGAACAGCTTGCCGAACACGCCCGGCTTGTTGTTCTGCGCGTGTACCAGGTCGTCGTACAGGCGCTGCAGGTGACGCACCGCAGTTTCCTGCGCCGCGTCATGGAAGAAGTCGGGGCGTTTCAGATCGGCTTGGTATCGTTCTAGGGGCGTCATGATTTCGTTAGCGAGGCAACAAAAAACGGGCCGTCACTGTAGCGACCGGCCCGCTTAATGGCAATCAGACTTGCGTCAAAGTGACTCAGTCCGCCTGTGGCGCCAGGGCCTCGCGCAGGCTGGTGATGGCCGCGTCACGGGCCTCGGCGGCCTCGAACTGCGGCCCGTCGGCAACTTGCTCACCGTTCAGCCACAGCGAGAAGCCCAGGCCCTCGACACGCACGTCGGCCTCGCCGCCCTGTTGCAGTTGCTTGCTCACCGCCCCCGCGCTCTTGCCATCGGCGAAGCTGCGCGACAGCAGCAATTGCTCGCCATCGGCGGCCAGCAGGCGGAAGCGGAAGCTGCCATCCTCGTCACGGAAGCTGACGAAGCGGGCGCTTTTTGCGGCCTTCTTCTTCACCTCGGTGCTGGCCTGCACGGTGGTGCGGAACGAACGCAGGCCAACTGCCTCGCGCAATTGCTCGAGGAACGGCGTGGCGATCTTGCGGGCCTTGGCGGCGCCGGCCAGGAGGATGTCCTCGAGGTCAGACGGGCGCGAGATCAGCTGGTGATAGTGCTCGCGCTTTTCGGCCAACTGACCGTCGAGCAGCTGGAACAGGCGCTGCTTGGCATCGCCCCAGCCCAGGCCCTGCAGCAGCTCTTCGCGGAACTCGGCGCATTGCGCCGGCGTCGAGAAGGCCTGGAACAGGGTGAACAGGTGCGAATTGTCCGGATCCTTGGCCTCCCCGGGGGCCTTGGAGTCGGTGACGATGCGCGAGATCGCATCCTTCATGTCCTTGGCGCTGGTGAACAGCGGGATGGTGTTGTCGTAGCTCTTGGACATCTTGCGACCGTCCAGGCCCGGGAGCGTGGCCACGCTCTCCTCGATTACCGCCTCGGGCAGGGCGAAGAAGTCCTTGCCCTGGCCGAACAGGTGGTTGAAACGCTGGCCGATGTCACGCGCCATCTCCACGTGCTGGATCTGGTCGCGGCCAACCGGCACCTTGTTGGCATTGAACATCAGGATGTCGGCGGCCATCAGCACCGGGTAGCTGAACAGGCCCATGGTCACGCCGGCGTCCGGGTCTTCGCCGGCCTCGACATTCTTGTCCACCGACGCCTTGTAGGCGTGGGCGCGGTTGAGCAGGCCCTTGGCGGCGACACAGGTCAGCAGCCAGGTCAGTTCCGGAATCTCGGGGATGTCCGACTGGCGGTAGAAGGTCACCTTGGCCGGGTCCAGGCCACCGGCGAGCCAGGTGGCGGCGATCTCCAGGCGCGAACGCTGGATGCGCTGCGGGTCGTCGCACTTGATCAGGGCGTGGTAGTCGGCCAGGAAGTAGAACGAGTCGACGCCGGGCTGCTGGCTGGCGAGGATGGCCGGACGGATGGCGCCGGCGTAGTTGCCCAGGTGCGGGGTGCCGGTGGTGGTGATACCGGTGAGGATGCGCGTGGTCATGGGGGTTCGCTTATTCAGGCTTGGCTCAGTTCGAAAGGCGCGGCAGCAGCAGATCCTTCAGATCGGTCAGCTTGCCATGGAAAAAGTGTCCGCATTCTGCCACTTTCAGCAGCTCGTGGGGGCGCGACAGGGCGGCGGACCAATCGTAGACCAGTTGCGGATCGACCACTTCGTCGGTGTCCGGCTGCACGACGGTCAGCGCGACGCGCTCGGGCAGCGGGAACTGCGCGTTCAGGCGCATCACCGCCGGGGCGATCATGAACAGCTGTTGCAGCTCGACATCCGCCGCCTCCAGGCGACCGGCCAGGCTGGCGGCAACGAAGCCGCCGAAGGAGAAGCCCATCAGCACCAGTGGCAGTTCGGGGTGCTGCTGGCGCAACCAGGCTGCGGCAGCCTCGGCATCAGCTACCTCGCCGGCGCCCATGTCGTGGCTGCCGGCGCTCTGGCCAACGCCGCGGTAGTTGAAGCGCAGGGTGACGTAACCTGCATCACGGGCGGTACGCTGCAGGGTCGAGACCACCTTGTTGAGCATGGTGCCGCCCTGAACCGGGTTGGGGTGGCAGATCAGCACCGCGCCACGGGCATCGGCCACGTCCAGGTACAAAGCCTCGAGCTGGCCGGTCGGGCCATCGATAAACAAGGGGGTTTCGCGGATAAGCAAGGTACTACTCCGTGACCTCGTGAAGGGTCGACTCGTCTAGCAAAGGAATTCTGTTCTGATTTGCGATCGCTCGCGGTATACAGCGCAGGTCTGAGCCGTTAACGTAAAGCAAAGCCGTTTATAGAGGAAGGACTCGTGGAACACTCGCTCCTTGTTTGGTTGCTGCCGACCCTGGCCCTGGTTGTCGGTGTCGTCGTCGGTTTCGCGCTGGCCCGCCTGCTGCCCAACGCGGCACCGAGCAATACCCAACGCCAGCTGGATGACATCCAGCAGCGCTTCGACAATTACCAGAATGAAGTGGTGACCCACTTCAACAGCACTGCCTCGCTGGTCAAGAAACTGACCCAGAGCTACCAGGACGTGCAGGATCACCTGGCCGACGGCGCCAACCGCCTGGCCCTGGACGAGCTGACCCGCCAACGCCTGCTGGCCGCGCTGCACTCCGAAGCCGCACAAGGCCCGCGTGATCGCCTGACGCCGCCGAAGGATACCGCCGAAGTGCCACGCGACTACGCACCGAAGTCGCCGAACTCGCCGGGCATGCTCGATGAGAGCTACGGGCTCAAGCGCTGAATCGATGACATGAAGAAGGCCTCGCAAGAGGCCTTTTTTGTGGGCGTCTACTCGCCCTATCACCACGCGATTGAGCCGGCCCAGATCACCTCAGCGATACCAGGCCGCCCCCTCCTCGCCGATGTCATACAGCGCCCGCGCCTGCCCCAGCACATCCCTCGACAACACGCCCTGGCACACCAGCCCATGCAAGGCCGCCAGCACCACGGCATACCGATCCACCTCGAAAAACCGTCGCAACTGCTGGCGCGTATCGCTGCGCCCGAAACCATCGGTGCCCAGGGTGGTATAGGGCGCCTGCACATACTCGGCGATCAACTGCGGCCAGGCGCGCACATAGTCGCTGGCCGCGATCACCGGGGCGTCGCCGGGCAGGCAACGACGCAAATGGCAATCCGCCTGCGCCCCGGTCATCGCCAGGCGTTGCGCATCCCTGGCCCCACGCGCCAGTTCGCTGAAGCTGGTGACGCTGAACACCTCGCTGTCGACCTGCCAGTCACTGGCCAGCAACTCGGCGGCGGCAATCACCTCGCGCAGGATGGTGCCCGAACCCAACAAGCGCACCTGGCCACGGGGAGCGGCCGAGGAATGCCGGGCAAACCGGTACATGCCCCGCAGTACATCGTCGTGCATGTCTTCGGGCAACGACGGCTGCGGGTAGTTTTCATTCATCACCGCCACATAGTGGAACTCGTCCTGCTGCTCCACCAGCATGCGCCGCGCGGCATGGTCGAGGATCACCGCCAGCTCGCCGGCAAAGCACGGATCCCAGGCCCGACAGTTGGGCACCATCGACGCCATGACCAGGCTCGATCCGTCCTGGTGCTGCAAGCCCTCGCCGCCCAACGTGGTGCGCCCCGCTGTGGCACCCAGCAACAGGCCTCGGGCGCGCTGGTCGGCGGCGGCCCAGATCAGGTCGCCGACCCGCTGGAAGCCGAACATCGAGTAGTAGATGTACACCGGCAGCATCGGCTCGCCATGCACCGCGTAGGCGGTCGCTGCCGCGACCCATGAAGAGATCGCCCCCGCCTCGGTGATGCCCTCCTCCAACAGCTGGCCGTCCCGCGCCTCCTTGTAGACCAGCAACGAGCCGGCGTCCTCTGGCTCGTAGCGTTGCCCGTGAGGCGAATAGATGCCGATCTGGCGGAACAGGCTGGCCATGCCGAAGGTGCGCGCCTCGTCGGCGACGATCGGCACCACTCGTGGCCCCAACCCCGGCGCCTTGAGCCAGTTGCCCAGCAAGCGCACCGCGGCCATGGTGGTGGACATCTCCTTGCCTTCGGCGTGCAGGGCGAAACCGCCGAACGCCTCCAACTCGGGCACAGGCAAGGTGGCGCAGTCGTTGCGCCGCAGCGGCAGCGGCCCACCCAGTGCCTGGCGGCGCTGGCGCAGATAGACCATCTCCGGGCTATCTTCGGCCGGGCAATAGAAACGCAGTTGCTCCACCGCCTCATCCGACAACGGCAAATGGAAACGGTCGCGGAAGGCCAGCAACGCCTGCACATCGAGTTTCTTGGCCTGGTGCGCGGTCATCCGCGACTCGCCGGCACTGCTCATGCCATAGCCTTTCTTGGTCTTGGCCAGGATCACCGTTGGCCGGCCCTTGCAGGCCCTGGCGGCGGCATAGGCGGCATGCAGCTTGCGAAAATCATGGCCACCGCGCTTGAGGGCGTTGATCTCTTCGGCGCTCATGTGTGCCACCAGGCGCTGCAATGCCGGGTTCTGCTTGAAGAAGTGCTCGAGGTTGTAGCTGCCGTCCTTGGCGCCGAGGGTCTGGAACTGACCGTCGGGCGTCGCCGCCAACTGGCGCAGTAGCGCATGCTCGTGATCGCGGGCAAACAGTGCGTCCCACTCCGAGCCCCACAGCACCTTGATCACGTTCCAGCCGGCACCGCTGAACAATGCTTCGAGTTCCTGGATGATCTGGCCGTTGCCGCGTACCGGGCCGTCCAGGCGCTGCAGGTTGCAGTTGACGATGAAGGTCAGGTTATCCAAGCCTTCACGGGCAGCCAGGGTCAGGCCGGCGGTCGACTCCGGCTCGTCCATCTCGCCATCACCGAACACGCCCCAGACATGCCGGGCAGAGGTGTCGAGCAGCCCGCGATGCTGCAGGTAGCGCATGAAGCGCGCCTGATAGATCGCATTGAGCGGGCCGATGCCCATGGAACCTGTGGGAAACTGCCAGAAGTCCGGCATCAGCCAAGGGTGCGGATAGGAGCACAGCCCGTTGCCGCCGACCTCCTGCCGGTAGTTGGCCAGCTGTTCCTCGCTCAGGCGCCCTTCAAGAAATGCGCGGGCATAGATGCCAGGCGCCGAGTGCGGCTGGAAGAACACCAGGTCGCCGCTGCGCTGCACGCCACCGCCCTCGCCGCGAAAGAAATGCTGGAAGCCGACCTCGAAGATTTCCGCCGCCGAGGCGTAGCTGGCGATATGCCCGCCCAGCTCGCCATAGGCGTGGTTGGCCCGTACAACCATGGCCAGGGCGTTCCAGCGCAGGATGCCGGTAATACGCTCGTCCAGCTCGAGATCGCCGGGGTAAGTGCCCTGCTGTTCCACCGGCACGGTGTTGCGGTAGGCCGAGAAGGCCTGGGCCTCGCGTTCCAGGCCCAGCTCTAGCGCATGGGCTTGCAGGCGCTGCAGCAGGTAGCGGGCCCGCGCCGGGCCGCAGTGGGCCAGGGTCGAGGCCAGCGCCTCGCACCACTCGGCGGTTTCCGCTGGGTCGCTGTCCAGGGCGGCATCAAGGGCCGTCAACGGCTCGTTCGGGTTCATCATCGCTACCATCGCGCAGGCCTCGTCCGTGGCGATTCAGGCACAGGCCTTCAGGGCCTGGGCAATGTCGGCAAGCAGGTCGTCGATGTCTTCCAGCCCCACCGACAAACGCACCAGCCCTTCCGAGATGCCATGCTCGGCACGCTCCTGCTGGGTATAGCTGGAGTGAGTCATGCTCGCCGGGTGCTGGGCCAGCGACTCGGCATCACCCAGGCTCACCGCGCGACTGAACAGCTGCAGGGCGTTCATGAAACGGCGCCCGGCTTCGATCCCGCCCTTCAGCTCGAAGGCGATCATCCCGCCCGGCAGACGCATCTGCCGTTGGGCCAGCGCGTACTGCGGGAAGGATGGCAAGCCCGGGTAGTGCAACAGCTCAACCTGTGATTGTTCGGCGAGAAACTCGGCGACCTGCTGGGCATTGGCGCAGTGGCGGTCCATGCGCAGGGCCAGGGTCTTGATGCCGCGCATCAACAGCGAGGCGTCGTGGGGCGAGAGCACGGCGCCGGTCATGTCCTTGAGCCCTTCCAGGCGGATGCGGTCGACCAGCGCCTTGCGCCCGACGACCATCCCGGCGGTGATATCACCATGCCCGGACAGGTACTTGGTGGCCGAATGCACCACCAGGTCCACGCCCAGTTCCAGCGGGCGCTGCAGGTAGGGTGTGCAGTAGGTGTTGTCGACCACGATGCTCAGGTCATGGCCCTGTGCAGCCTCGACCACCGCGGCGATATCCACCAGCTGCATGTTGGGATTGGCCGGCGATTCAAAGTAGATCATCCGCGTCTTGGCGGTGATCGCGGCCTTGAGTGCCGGGATGTCGTTGAGGTCAACATGGCGGATCTTCACGCCGAACTCGCCGATGCCGTGGTGCAGGTAGGCGAAGGTGCAGCCATACAGGGTGCTGCCGACGATCAGCTCGTCACCCGGGCGTAGCAGGGTCCATAGCGTGGCGGTGATGGCGCCCATCCCGGAGGCCAACGCCAGCCCGGCCTCGCCGCCTTCGAGCGACGCCATGCGTTGCTCCAGCAGGGCCAGCGTCGGGTTGGAAATACGGCTGTAGAAGTGCCCCGGCTCTTCGCCGGCGAAGCAGGCGGCGCCGTACTCGACAGTCGGGAAAGCGTAGGTGGCGGTCTGGTAGACCGGCGGCACCAGGGCGCCGCCGTGGGACATCGGGTCATAGCCATGATGGATGGCCCGGGTGGAGAAACCGGTGTAGTTGTTGGAGTCGCGCATGGCAACAGTCTCTTGTGGTTTGTTATAAGCTTATGCCACCAAGCTGCCGCGCTTTTTCCAAACTTGCCCACGCAATCGGGCATGTTTTGAAAGAAAAACAACAAAAATAGAACCAGGAGGGCAAGATATGCCTTCAACTCTCGACCGTACCGACCGCGCCCTGCTCGCCGCCCTGCAGGACAACGCCCGCCTGACCGTCTCCGAACTCGCCGACCAGGTCGCCCTGACCACCTCGCCCTGCTGGCGGCGGGTCAAGTTGCTCGAGGACAACGGCTACATCACCGGCTACCAGGCCATTCTTTCGCCCAAGTCGCTGGGCTTCGGGGTGACCGCGTTCGTCAGCATCATGATGGACTCGCACACCAAGGAAATGGCCCTGGCGTTCGAGAAACGGCTGATGGAGATCCCCGAGATCGTCGCCTGCCACAATATCTCCGGGCGCTATGATTTTTTGCTGGAGATTCTGGCACGGGACCTGGAATCGTTTGGCGAATTCACCCGGGAGGTGCTGCAGCGGTTGCCGGGGGTGAAGGAGATCTACTCGAGCTTTTCGTACAAGGCGGTGAAAGAGCGACGGGTGATTCCGGTGTCGGAGAAGCATATCTAGAGCTGCAAAGCAGACCCAAATCCTGCCAACAGACGACATACAAATGAAAAACCCCGCCGAAGCGGGGTTTTTCACATCAGGCAATCAATCAGATCGCCCCACGCTGACGCAGCACATCCAGCACCAGCTTCACGCCTTCATCGACGCTGACCGACTGGGTGTCGATCACCAGGTCCGCATCCAGCGGCACGTCGAACGGGAAGCTCTCGCCCGGGATATTGTCGCCACCGGCGGCATACATGCCCTGCGGGTCACGCTCGCGGCACACCATAGGCGAAGCCTGGACATACACCGTCACCAGGCGCTCCTTGCCGATCAGCGCCTTGGCCTGCTCGCGGCCCTCGGCATCGGGGGCGACGAAGGCGGCCAGGGTCAGCAGGCCGGCTTCGTTGAACTGGCGCGCCACATGGGCGGCACGGCGCCAGTTTTCGGTGCGCCCGGCGCGGTCCTGCGGCAGGCCCTTGTTCAGGTCGTGACGCAGGTTCTGGCCGTCGAGCACGTAGACTGCACGGCCCATGTCGAACAGCTTGCGCTCCACGGCGTAGGCCAGGGTGCTCTTGCCGGCGCCCGACAGGCCGCTGAACAGCACGGTGGCTGGCTGCTGGCCGAAGCGCAGGGCGCGCTCTTCGGTGGACACATGGGCCAGCTTGCCATGTTGGCCAGTGCCGCCGTGCGGCAGGACCGGCGGGGCGATGATCATGCCGGCGCCGACGGTGCCGTTGGTCAGGCGGTCGATGACGATGAATGCGCCGGTGGTGCGGTTGCTCTCGTAACCGTCGAGGGCGATGGCGCTGTCCAGGGCGACCTTGACCCGGCCGATCTCGTTGAGTTGCAGCGCGCTGGCGGCGCCCTGCTCCAGGGTATTCACATCGACCTTGTGGGTGATGCTGGCGATCGAGCCCGGCACATAGCTGGTGGCGCGCTTGATGTCATACTTCTTGCCCGGGAGCATCGGCTCCTCGGCCATCCACACCAGCATGGCGTCGAACTGGTCGGCCACCGTTGGAACATTGTCGGCATGCACCAGCAAGTCGCCACGGGAGATGTCGATCTCGTCTTCCATGGTCAGGGTCACCGCCTGGCCAGGGCCGGCGTTCTCCAGTTCACCTTCGTAGGTGACGATGGACTTGACCCGGCTGCTCTTGCCCGAAGGGAGCACGACGATCTCGTCGCCCTTGTGCACCACGCCACCGGCAATGGTACCGGCGAAGCCGCGGAAGTTGAGGTTCGGGCGGTTGACGTACTGCACCGGGAAACGCAGGTCGGTGACATTGCGGTCGGCGGCGATCTCGACAGTCTCGAGGATCTCCATCAACGCCGGGCCCGTGTACCACGGCGAACGCTCGCTGCGGTTGACCACGTTGTCGCCCTTGAGCGCCGACATCGGCACGAAGTGCAGGCTGCTCGGCTTGAGGTCGATGCCCTCGGCGAACTTCAGGTAGTCGGCCTTGATCGACTCGAAGACCTGCTCGTCGAAGCCCTTGAGGTCCATCTTGTTGACCGCGACGACGATGTGCTTGATGCCCAGCAGGGATGCGATGTAGCTGTGCCGGCGGGTCTGGGTCTGCACGCCGTAGCGGGCGTCGACCAGGATGATCGCCAGGTCGCAGGTCGACGCGCCGGTGGCCATGTTACGGGTGTACTGCTCGTGGCCCGGGGTGTCAGCGATGATGAACTTGCGCTTGGCAGTGGAGAAGTAGCGGTAGGCGACATCGATGGTGATGCCCTGCTCGCGCTCGGCCTGCAAGCCGTCGACCAGCAGCGCCAGGTCGACTTCCTCGCCGGTGGTGCCGGACTTCTTCGAGTCACGGGTGATGGCCTCGAGGTGGTCCTCGTAGATCATCTTCGAGTCGTGCAGCAGGCGCCCGATCAGGGTGCTCTTGCCGTCGTCCACGTTGCCGCAGGTGAGGAAGCGCAGCAGTTCCTTGCGCTCGTGCTGGGCCAGGTAGGCGAGGATGTCCTCGCTGATCAGATCAGATTGGTGCGACATGCTGGAACCCTGAAATTAGAAGTAGCCTTGGCGTTTTTTGTCTTCCATGGAGCCGGCGCCATCGTGGTCGATGACACGGCCCTGGCGTTCGGACGTCCGGGTCAGGAGCATTTCCTGAATGATGTCCGTCAGGGTCTCGGCTTCGGACTCGACCGCACCCGTCAACGGGTAGCAGCCCAGGGTACGGAAACGCACCTTCTTCTTGACGATGCGCGCCTTCTCTTCCTCGGAGAGGTGCTCGAGGATGCGCTCGTCGTCGATCATGATCAGGGTGCCGTTCTTCTCGATCACTTCACGCTCGGCGGCGAAGTACAGCGGCACGATCGGAATGCCTTCGAGGTAGATGTACTGCCAGATGTCCAGCTCGGTCCAGTTCGACAGCGGGAACACGCGGATCGACTCGCCCTTGTTGACCTTGCCGTTGTAGATGTTCCACAGCTCCGGGCGCTGGTTCTTCGGGTCCCAGCGGTGCTTGCTGTCACGGAACGAGTAGACGCGTTCCTTGGCCCGCGACTTCTCTTCGTCGCGACGCGCGCCACCGAAGGCGGCGTCGAAGCCGTGCTTGTCCAGCGCCTGCTTCAGGCCCTGGGTCTTCATGATATCGGTGTGCTTGGAGCTGCCATGAGTGAACGGGTTGATGCCCTGCGCCACACCCTCGGGGTTGACGTGGGTGATCAGCTCCAGGCCCATCTCTTCGACCATCTTGTCGCGGAAGCGGTACATCTCCTGGAACTTCCACTGGGTGTCGACGTGCATCACCGGGAACGGCAGCTTGCCCGGGAAGAACGCCTTGCGCGCCAGGTGCAGCATGACCGCGGAATCCTTGCCGATCGAGTACAGCATCACCGGATTGTCGAACTCGGCGGCCACCTCGCGGATGATGTGGATGCTCTCCGCCTCCAGCTGTTTCAAGTGCGTCAGATTGTCGACCATGGCTACTCACGAAAAACGATCTTATGGACGGCCTGCGGGCCGTGTTCGAGCGAGCCACTTTATCACAGCACCTGATTCTATTTAGGCGGGTGGCTAGATCGAAAAGGTCTAATGATATGACTGGGGGTTTGGGCAAAAAAGCATCGCGGGGCACGCCCGCGATGCGGCCGTCAGATCGGATTCGGGCAATCGATGAACAGGTGCTCCAGGGCAAAGCGACGCGCCAGGTAATCGCCCAGCGCCTGCACGCCATAACGCTCCGTGGCGTGGTGGCCGGCGGCGATGAAACTGACGCCGTTCTCGCGGGCACTGTGGAAAGTCTGCTCCGACGCCTCGCCACTGATGAACAGATCGACCCCGGCGGCGATGGCGGTGTCGATGTAGCCCTGCCCGCCCCCGGTGCACCAGCCGACCCGACGGATCATCTGCTCACCCTCGATGAGCAGCGGCTCACGCCCCAGCGCCTCCTGCACACGGCGGGCGAAATCCCGCGCCGATACCGGTTCGGCCAGCGAGCCGACCAGGCCCACAACCTTGGGATTGTTGGGGTCCAGCGGACCTTCGACGGTGATGTCCAGCTGGCGCGCCAGCTGCACGTTGTTGCCCACCTCCGGGTGCACGTCCAGCGGCAGGTGGAAGGCCAGCAGGCTGATGTCGTACTTGAGCAGGGTCTTCAAGCGTCGCTGCTTGATACCGGTGATGCAGGGGTTTTCGCCCTTCCAGAAATAACCATGGTGCACCAGTACGAGGTCGGCCTCGGCCTCGACCGCGGCGTCCAGCAGCGCCTGGCTGGCGGTCACGCCGCTGACGATGCGGCTGACCTGGGGACGGCCTTCGACCTGCAGGCCGTTGGGGCAGTAATCCTGGATCCTGGCACTGGCCAGGTAGCGCTCGGCTTCCTCGACCAGGGTATTGAGGGCGACGGCCATGAAAAATCTCCTCGAATTCGGCATTGCGACGGGCGTCAGGCCCTATAATGGCCGCCATTATGGGCCGTCGCCGGCGTGGGGGAAACCGCTGGCAGGCGCTCGGGGTGTCCAGCCATCGCCGTTCGGTTTCTTCAGGTGTATGATCGCGCCCGCTCGCGCCCCGGGCCCCATAGACACGGCCCCCGCCCCACTCCCAGGATCGATTCATGCTCAAGGCTCTGCGTTACTTCGGCTGGCCCCTGCTCACCGGTGTGCTGATCGCCATGCTGGTCATCCAGCGCTTCCCTGAATGGGTCGGCCTGCCCAGCCAGGACGTCAACCTGCAACAAGCCCCGCAAACCACCAAGCTCATGCAGGGGCCGGTCTCCTATGCCGATGCCGTGACCCTGGCCGCGCCCGCAGTGGTCAACCTCTATACCACCAAGGTGGTGAACAAGAGCGCGCACCCGCTGTTCGAGGACCCGCAGTTCCGCCGTTTCTTCGGCGACAACCTGCCCAAGCAGCGGCGCTGGGAGTCGAGCCTGGGTTCGGCGGTAATCATGAGCCCGGAAGGCTACCTGCTGACCAACAACCACGTCACCAGCGGCGCCGACCAGATCGTCGTGGCCCTCAAGGATGGCCGCGAGACCCTCGCCCGAGTGATCGGCAGCGACCCGGAAACCGACCTGGCGGTACTGAAGATCGACCTCAAGAGCCTGCCGGCGATCACCATCGGCCGCTCCGACAGCATCCATATCGGTGACGTGACCCTGGCCATCGGCAACCCCTTCGGTGTCGGCCAGACCGTGACCATGGGCATCATCAGCGCCACCGGCCGCAACCAACTGGGCCTGAACAACTACGAAGACTTCATCCAGACCGACGCTGCGATCAACCCGGGCAACTCCGGCGGTGCGCTGGTGGATGCCAACGGCAACCTGGTGGGTATCAATACCGCGATCTTCTCCAAGTCCGGCGGCTCCCAGGGCATCGGCTTCGCCATCCCGGTCAAGCTGGCGCTGGAGGTGATGAAGTCGATCGTCGAGCATGGCCAGGTGATTCGTGGCTGGCTGGGCATCGAAGTGCAGCCGTTGAGCCAGGAGCTGGCCGACTCGTTCGGCATGCAGGGCCGCCCCGGTATCGTCGTGGCGGGGATCTTCCGCGATGGCCCGGCGGCGCGTGCCGGCCTGCAACTGGGTGACGTGATCCTGAGCATCAATGGCGAGCCGGCCGGCGACGGGCGCAAGTCGATGAACCAGGTGGCGCGGATCAAGCCCAACGAGAAGATCACCATCGAGGTGATGCGCAATGGTCAGCAGCTCAAGCTGGTGGCCGAGGTGGGGTTGCGGCCACCACCAGCGCCGGTGGCCGCAAAAGAAGAGAAGTAAGGCTACAGGAGTGGGAGCAACTGCCCTGTGTCGTTTGCAAGGGCCTCATCGCTGGCAAGCCAGCTCCCACAGGAACGGCGCTTGACTCGAGGGCAGCGCGGTCGGAGTGGGAGCCGGCTTGTCGTGGCGACGAACCGCGGCGAAAGGGCCGCGAAGCGGCCCCGGGTACATCAATGCAGGATCTGGCTCAGGAATAGCCTGGTCCGGTCACTGCGCGGCCGGTCGAAGAAGTCATCCGGCGCCGCCTGCTCGACGATCTCGCCCTTGTCCATGAAGATCACCCGATTCGCCACGGTGCGGGCAAAGCCCATCTCGTGGGTCACGCAGAGCATGGTCATGCCATCCTCGGCCAGGCTGACCATGGTATCGAGCACCTCCTTGACCATCTCCGGGTCCAGCGCCGAAGTCGGTTCGTCGAACAGCATGATCTTCGGCTTCATGCACAGCGCCCGGGCAATCGCCACTCGCTGCTGCTGACCGCCGGACAACTGCCCGGGGTACTTGTGCGCCTGCTCTGGAATGCGCACGCGCTCGAGGAAGTGCATGGCGATTTCCTCGGCCTTGCGCCTCGGCAGCTTGCGCACCCACATGGGCGCCAGGGTGCAGTTCTCGAGGATGGTCAGGTGCGGGAACAGGTTGAAGTGCTGGAACACCATGCCCACCTCGCGGCGGATCGCCTCGATCTGCTTGAGGTCGTTGGTCAGCTCGACGCCATCGACGACGATACGCCCCTGCTGGTGTTCCTCCAGCCGGTTGAGGCAGCGGATGGTGGTCGACTTGCCCGAGCCCGACGGCCCGCACAGCACGATACGCTCGCCCTGGCGCACGTTCAGATTGATGTCCTTGAGCACATGGAACTGGCCGTACCACTTGTTCACGCCCTGCATCTGGATGATGCCTTCGGGGCCGGCAGGCTGCTTGATCGCTTCACTCATTTCGAAACTCCTAACGCTTGTGGCCAGTGTCCAGCTTGCGCTCCAGGTGCATGGAGTAGCGGGACATACCGAAACAGAAAATCCAGAACACCAGGGCGGCGAACACATAGCCCTCGGTCGCCATGCCCAGCCAGGCCGGGTCGGCCGCGGCCTGCTTGACGCTGTTGAGCAGGTCGAACAGGCCGATGATGATCACCAGGCTGGTGTCCTTGAACAGGGCAATGAAGGTGTTGACGATGCCGGGGATCACCAGCTTGAGCGCCTGGGGCAGGATCACCAGGCCCATCGCCCGCCAGTAGCCCAGGCCCATGGCCGCGGCGGCTTCATACTGGCCCTTGGGGATGGCCTGCAGGCCGCCGCGCACCACCTCGGCGATGTACGCCGACTGGAACAGGATCACGCCGATCATCGCCCGCAGCAGCTTGTCGAAGCTCATGCCTTCGGGCAGGAACAGCGGCAGCATCACCGAGGACATGAACAGCACGGTGATCAGCGGCACGCCGCGCCAGAACTCGATGAAGGTCACGCAGACCACCTTCACCGCCGGCATGTTCGAACGCCGCCCCAGCGCCAGCAGGATGCCCAGCGGCAACGCGCCGACAATGCCGACCGTGGCGATCACCAGGGTCAGCATCAGGCCGCCCCATTGGCTGGTGGGCACCGTTTCCAGGCCCAGCGTGCCACCGTGCAGCAGGATGTAGGCCAGGATCGGGTACAGCACCAGGAAGCCCAGGCCATACACGGCCTTGCGTGGGAAGCGCTTGATGAACAGTGGGGCCGCGCCGAGCACGGCGAGCCACACCGTCAGGTCGACGCGCCAGCGCAGTTCCGTCGGGTAGTAGCCATACATGAACTGGCCGAAGCGCTGCTGGATGAACACCCAGCAGGCGCCCTCCTTGGTGCAGTCGGCGCGTGTGGTGCCGACCCAGTTGGCGTCGATGAACGCCCACTGCACCAGCGGCGGCACGATCAGCCACACCAGGTACAGGGCGAACAGCGTCAGCAAGGTGTTGAGCCAGCTGGAGAACAGGTTGGCCCGCATCCAGGCGAGCACGCCAACGGTCTTCACCGGTGGCGGCATGTCGGGTTTGAAAACATGGGCTGTCACGGAAGGACCCTCACCGTTCGATCAGCGCAATGCGCTTGTTGTACCAGTTCATCAACAGCGAAATGCTGATGCTGATGGCGAGATAGACGCTCATGGTGATGGCGATCACCTCGATGGCCTGGCCGGTCTGGTTGAGCACGGTACCGGCGAACAGCGAGACCATCTCCGGGTAGCCGATACCGGCGGCCAGCGACGAGTTCTTCGCCAGATTGAGGTACTGGCTGGTCAGCGGCGGGATGATCACCCGCAACGCCTGGGGAATGATCACCTTGCGCAGCGTCGGGCCTTCGCGCAGGCCCAGCGAGCGGGCTGCCTCGGTCTGGCCGTGGCTGACCGAACGGATACCCGAGCGCACGATCTCGGCGATGAACGCAGCGGTGTAGATGGTCAGCGCCAGGGTCAGCGCCAGCAGCTCGGGGATCAGCACCCAGCCACCGACGAAGTTGAAGCCCTTGAGCTGCGGCACTTCCCAGTGCACCGGGCTGCCGAACAGCAACGCGCACACGCCGGGGATGCCGATCAGCAGCAGCAGGCCCACCCAGAACTTGTGGAATGGCTGGCCGGTTTCATCGAAACGCTTGTTGGCCAGGCGCACCATCAACACGATGGCGACGATTGCCAGCACCAATGCGATCACGAACGGCCAGAAGCCCTCGGCCATCGAGGCGCCGGGCATGTTCAGGCCGCGGTTGCTGATGAAGAAGGTGTCGTCGATATTGATGCTGCCCCGCGGCCCCGGCAGGGTCAGGAACACGGCGAAGTACCAGAACAGGATCTGCAGCAGCGGTGGAATGTTGCGGAAGGTCTCCACGTACACCGTCGCCAGCTTGTTGATCATCCAGTTCGGCGACAGCCGCGCCACGCCGATGATTAAGCCCAGCAAGGTAGCCAGGATGATGCCGATGAAGGTCACCAGCAGGGTGTTGAGCAGGCCGATGACGAACACCCGGGCGTAGCTGTCCGATTCCACGTAGGGGATCAGGTGCTGGGCAATGCCGAAGCCGGCACTGCGCTCGAGGAAATCGAAACCGGAGGTGATGCCCCGGTGCTGAAGGTTGGTCTGGGTGTTATGGAACAGGTACCAGCCCAGGCCCACCACGAAGACCACGGTGAGGATCTGGAACAGCCACGCGCGCACACGTGGATCACTAAGGGAAAACCCTTTCCGTGCGCCGATTTGATTTTGCATGAAGTGCCCCGAAAAGAAGGGATTCGAACGACCCGCGGCGGCAGGATGCCGCCGCGGGGTGCAGCCATCAGCGCACAGGTGGCGCGTACTGGATGCCGCCGTTGTTCCACAGGGCATTCATGCCACGGTCGATCTTCAGGTCGGTGCTCTGGCCCAGGTTCTTCTCGAACACTTCGCCATAGTTGCCGACTTGCTTGACGATCTGCACTACCCAGTCCTTGGGCAGCTTGAGGTCCTTGCCATACTCGCCATCGGCGCCCAGCAGGCGGGCGACGTCAGGGTTCTTGGTGGACTTGGCCTCGGCCTCGACATTCTTCGAAGTGACCCCTGCTTCTTCCGCGTTGAGCATGGCGAACAGGGTCCACTTGACGATGCTGAACCATTCCTCGTCGCCCTTGCGCACGACGGGGCCCAGGGGCTCCTTGGAGATGGTTTCCGGAAGCACCACGTACTCGGTCGGTGCGGCCAGCTTGGAGCGCTGGGCGAACAGCTGCGACTTGTCCGAGGTCAGCACGTCGCAACGGCCGGACTCCAGCGACTTGGCGCTCTCGTCGGAGGTGTCGAAGGTGATCGGGGTGTATTTCAAGCCATTGGCACGGAAGTAGTCGGAGACGTTCAGTTCGGTGGTGGTACCGGCCTGGATGCAGATGGTGGCGCCATCGAGCTCCTTGGCGCTGGAGACACCGAGCTTCTTGTTGGCGAGGAAACCGACGCCGTCATAATAGGTGACACCGGCGAACACCAGGCCCATGCCGGCATCGCGCGAGCTGGTCCAGGTAGTGTTGCGCGACAGCACGTCGACCTCGCCGGACTGCAGCGCGGTGAAGCGCTCCTTGGCGTTGAGCTGGCTGAACTTGACCTTGGTCGCATCGCCAAACACGGCGGCGGCCACGGCGCGGCACACATCGGCGTCGATGCCGACGATCTTGCCCTGTGCGTCAGGCACGGAGAAGCCGGGAAGACCATCGCTCACGCCACACTGGACGAAGCCCTTCTTCTTCACCGCGTCGAGGGTGGCGCCGGCCTGGGCGAAGCTGGTGGCGCCCAGCGCGGCGGCGGCGGTCAGGACTGCCAGGGTGGTTTTCAACATCTTCATCAACAACCTCCAAATCGCTCTTGTTGTATGAGCCGGAATTGCACCGCACCCTTATGAGGCGCATCCGACCCCTTGTTGGCTTGTTTTTGGGTCAATTGGCGCAATGGGCTGTTCTATGACAGCCTTCGATCCACACGAGGGGTGTTACCGGGACCGGCCCACCTCTTCGCATATCCAGGACATAGCAAAGGGCGTACCACAGTCCACGGCTTAAGCGATAAAGCGGTAGTCAAGTAGGAAAAGTTGTAGAGTTGCGACAATCTTTTTCTGGCATTTGCCGCCAATGCCTTCTTTTTACGCACTACATCAGTACGCCAGCACTCTTTCGGAGCAGTCATGACCCAACCGCTGATTCTCGAACCGCAGAAAACCGCCGACGCCTGTGTGATCTGGTTGCACGGCCTGGGGGCCGACCGTTACGACTTCCTACCGGTAGCGGAATTCATGCAGGAACGCCTGCTCAGCACCCGCTTCATCATGCCCCAGGCGCCAACCCGCCCGGTAACCATCAACGGCGGCTACCAGATGCCCAGCTGGTACGACATCAAGGCCATGACCCCGGCGCGGGCCATCGACGAGACGCAACTGGAAGAGTCGGCCGACCAGGTGATCGCCCTGATCAAGGCCGAACAGGCCAAGGGCATCAACCTGTCGCGCATCTTCCTCGCCGGGTTTTCCCAAGGTGGTGCGGTGGTGCTGCACACTGCCTATATAAAGTGGCAGGAAGCGCTGGGCGGCGTGATCGCCCTCTCCACCTACGCGCCAACCTTCAGCGACGCGCAGCAACTGAGCGCCTGTCAGCAGCGCACGCCGGCGCTGTGCCTGCACGGTATGCACGACCCGGTGGTGATCCCCTCGATGGGCCGCACGGCGTTCGAGTACCTCAATACCTGGGGTGTGGCCGCCCAGTGGCATGAGTACCCGATGGAGCACGAAGTGGTGGTCGAGGAGCTGAAGGACATCCACGACTGGCTGAGCCGCCAGTTGCAGTGATTCTGTAGCCCAGCCCGCATTGCACTACGCCGCGCCCGATTCTTGCATTACACTGCCCGGCGTACATTCCTTAACCAGTTGACGAGACGACCGTGCTCAAGGCACTCAAGAAAATATTCGCCAAAGGTGACGCCGCACCGCCCATCGCCGCGTCCCAACCCGAGCCGGCTCCTCAGCCGGCCGCCTCCCAGGCGCCAGAGCGCCAGGCCGGCAAACCCAGGCCAAAGCCTGCGCCCAAGGCCAAGGCCGAGCCACAAGCCGCCGTCCAGGTCGCCCAACCGCCGCGCGCCGAGTCGCCTGCCAAGGACAAACCACGCCGCGAACGCAAGCCCAAGCCGCAGGCGAGCCTGTGGAAGCCGGAGGATTTCGTCGTCGAGCCGCAGGAAGGCAAGACGCGTTTCCACGACTTCAAGCTCTCCAATGAGCTGATGCATGCCATCCACGACCTCGGTTTCCCCTATTGCACGCCGATCCAGGCCCAGGTCCTGGGCTACACCCTGCGTGGCCAGGACGCCATCGGCCGGGCCCAGACCGGCACCGGCAAGACCGCCGCGTTCCTGATCTCGATCATCTCGCAGCTGCAGCAGACCCCACCGCCCAAGGAACGCTACATGGGCGAGCCACGGGCGCTGATCATCGCCCCGACCCGCGAGTTGGTGGTGCAGATCGCCAAGGATGCCCAGGCCCTGACCAAGTACACCGGCCTGAACGTGATGAGCTTTGTCGGCGGCATGGACTTCGACAAGCAACTCAAGTCGCTGGAAGCACGCCATTGCGACATCCTGGTTGCCACCCCGGGCCGCCTGCTGGACTTCAACCAGCGCGGCGAGGTGCACCTGGACATGGTCGAAGTGATGGTGCTGGACGAGGCCGACCGCATGCTCGACATGGGCTTCATCCCCCAGGTCCGCCAGATCATCCGCCAGACCCCACCCAAGAGCGAACGCCAGACCCTGCTGTTCTCCGCCACCTTCACCGACGATGTGATGAACCTGGCCAAGCAGTGGACCACCAACCCGGCCATCGTCGAGATCGAGCCGGAGAACGTCGCCAGCGAAACCGTCGAACAGCACGTCTACGCCGTGGCCGGCAGCGACAAGTACAAGCTGCTGTACAACCTGGTCACGCAGAACAAGTGGGAACGGGTGATGGTGTTCGCCAACCGCAAGGACGAGGTACGGCGCATCGAGGAAAAACTGGTGCGTGACGGCATCAACGCCGCCCAGCTGTCGGGTGACGTGCCGCAGCACAAGCGTATCCGAACCCTGGAGAGCTTCCGTGAAGGGCGCATCACCGTGCTGGTGGCCACCGACGTGGCCGGTCGTGGCATCCACATCGACGGCATCAGCCATGTGATCAACTTCACCCTGCCGGAAGACCCGGACGACTACGTGCACCGCATCGGCCGTACCGGTCGCGCCGGCACCAGCGGCGTGTCGATCAGCTTTGCCGGCGAGGACGATTCGTACCAGTTGCCGGCGATCGAAGAGTTGCTGGGGCGCAAGATCAAGTGCGAGATGCCGCCGGACGAGCTGTTGAAGCCCGTGCCGCGCAAGCATCACTGAATGGCAGGATCGGGGCCGCTACGCTGCCCTATCGCCGGCAAGCCGGCTCCCACAGAGATACGCGCTCCTGTGGGAGCCGGCTTGCCGGCGATCCGGGGCGCAGCCCCGGCCAGCGAATAGAGCATCACCAGCGGCCCGCCGCATCCTGGTCGCTCTGCTTGCCTTCCACCCAGCGCGGCCCTTCCTGGGTATTCTCTTTCTTCCAGAACGGCGCCCGGGTCTTCAGGTAGTCCATGATGAAGTTGCAGGCATCGAACGCCGCCTGCCGATGCGCGCTGGCCACGCCGACAAAGACAATCGGCTCGCCCGGTTCCAGGGCGCCGATACGGTGCAGCACCTCGACCTTGAGCAGCGGCCAGCGTCCTTCGGCCTCGACCACGATCTTGGCCAGGGCCTTCTCGGTCATGCCCGGGTAGTGCTCGAGGAACATCCCCGCCACCTCCCTGCCATCGTTGAAGTCACGCACATAGCCGACAAAGCCGACCACCGCGCCCACGCCGACATTGGCGGCGTGCATGGCGTTGACTTCGGCGCCCGGGTCGAAGGCCGCCTCCTGAACGCGCACGGCCATGGTCAACCTCCGGTCACGGGTGGGAAGAACGCGATCTCGTCACCCTCTTCCAATGGCTCATCGAGCCGGCACAGCTCTTCGTTACGGGCACACATCAGGTTCTGCTCGGCCAGCACCGCGTAGTGCCCGCCCTTGCCCGCCAAGGCCTGGCGCACGTCGTCCAGCACCTTGAAGTCGCCTTCCAGGCGCTCGGTGTCGATGCCCAGCAACTCACGGTAGCGGGCGAAATACATGACCTTGACCTTCATCACCCCTCCACCTTGTAGTGCCCGCTCTTGCCACCGGTCTTCTCCAGCAGGCGCACCTGCTCGATGACCATGCCTTTGTCCACTGCCTTGCACATGTCGTAGATCGTCAGCGCGGCGACGCTGGCGGCGGTGAGCGCCTCCATTTCGACGCCGGTCTGCCCGGCCAGCTTGCAGCGGGCGACGATATGCACCACGTCCTCGCCCTCGGCGGCCAGCTCGACCTTGACGCCGGTGAGCATCAGCGGATGGCACAGCGGGATCAGGTCGCTGGTCTTCTTCGCCGCCTGGATGCCGGCGATGCGCGCCACCGCGAACACGTCGCCCTTGGGGTGTTGGCCATCGACGATCATGCGCAGGGTGTCCGGCAACATGCGCACCCGTGCCTCGGCAATCGCCTCGCGGGCGGTCACGGCCTTTTCAGTGACGTCGACCATGTTGGCGCGCCCCTGGGAATCAAGATGAGTCAGCACTGCTCTGCTCCTGGGAAGGGATAACAGAGTGTAAACCTGCCGGTCAGCTTTGAGCAGAGGGCAGAACAGCGCATCGCGGGGCCAGCCCGCCCCCACGGTGGGAACGGGCTGGCCGGCGACAGGTTACAGGTGCGACTCGGCGTACTCGGCCAGTACCGAGCGTGGCACGCCCTGCAGGGTGATATGAACGCCGTGGGGGAAGTCCTTGAAGCGCTCGGTGAGGTAGGTCAGCCCGGAACTGGTGGCCGACAGGTAGGGGGTGTCGATCTGCGCCAGGTTGCCCAGGCAGACCACCTTCGAGCCGGTCCCGGCACGGGTGATGATGGTCTTGATCTGGTGCGGCGTTAGGTTCTGGCACTCGTCGATGAGGATCAGGCTCTGCTGGAAGCTGCGCCCACGGATGTAGTTCAGCGATTTGAACTGCAATGGCACCCGCTCGAGGATGTACTCGACACTGCCGTGGGTGCTCTCGTCATCCATGTGCAAGGCTTCGAGGTTGTCGGTGATGGCGCCCAGCCAAGGCTCCATCTTCTCCGCCTCGGTGCCCGGCAGGAAGCCGATCTCCTGGTCCAGCCCCTGCACGCTGCGGGTGGCGATGATGCGCCGGTAGCGCTTGCTGACCATGGTCTGTTCGATGGCCGCGGCCAGCGCCAGGATGGTCTTGCCCGAGCCCGCCGCGCCGGTCAGGTTGACCAGGTGGATATCCGGGTCGAGCAAGGCGAACAGCGCCAGGCTCTGGTGGATGTCCCGTGGCTTGAGGCCCCAGGCTTCCTGGTGCAGCAGCGGTTCCTGGTGCAGGTCGAGCAGCAGCAGCTCGTCGTTGCGGATGCCCTTGATCCAGCCGACGAAGCCCTGTTCGTCGATGATGAACTCGTTGACGTGCACGGCGGGCAAGTTGTCCGTCAACTGCACCCGATGCCAGGTACGGCCACGTTCCTGACGCGTATCGACCTTGCTCACGCGGTCCCAGAACGACCCTGTGACCGAGTGGTAGCCCTTGGACAGCAAGGACACATCGTCGACCAACTGGTCGGTGCTGTAGTCCTCGGCGGCGATCCCGCACGCACGCGCCTTCAGGCGCATGTTGATGTCCTTGGTCACCAGCACCACGTCGAGGTCCTTGCGCTTGGCGCGCAGGTCCAGCAGCTGGTTGATGATGATGTTGTCGGCGAGGTTCTCGGGGAGCAGGCGGTTAGGCTCGTTGCGCGTGCTCATGAGGATGGACAGGAAGCCCTTGGGCCCGCTCTTGCCGCGCTGGATCGGCACGCCCTGCTCGACATCGCTGGGCGAGGCGTCGCCGAGGGTCTGGTCGATCAGGCGGATGGCCTGGCGACATTCGGCGGCGATGGTCTGTTTACCGGTCTTGAGCTTGTCGAGTTCCTCCAGCACCGTCATCGGTATGGCGACGTGGTGCTCCTCGAAGTTGAGCAGGGCGTTGGGGTCGTGAATCAGGACGTTGGTATCGAGCACATACAGGATTGGCTGGTTGGAGGAAGGGTTGCGTCCTTGGTCATCCATACTCGTTCACCTTATGTGAAAGCCACACGGCGCGAACGGCTGCGCCGCAAAGTGACTGCCGTTCTCCCCGTATCCGCGTCGTTACGGGCGGGAAGCTCACCTGGCAAGGAGGGCGTGGATGACGCCACCTGTGCTGCAGGGTTCGGCTGTCTGGTTCCTTGATACCGCAAAAACCATGACCGAAAAAAGTCTTTTTACGCTCAGGTGAAGTTTATTTTTCGGATTGACGAACAGGGCTTGGCGCGGGCCCGGAGCAGGACTACAGTCAAGGATCAGGTGCCGCGCAATGCCCTCAGGCGCGCACGAAACGCTGGCGCAACACATCGCTCAGGGCATCCACCAGCAACACCAGCACCAGCATGGCGATGATCACCGTGCTGGCCTGGGCCTCCTGGAACAGGCTCAGGGTCGCGTAGAGCATCTGCCCCAGCCCACCCGCCCCCACGAAACCCAGCACGCTGGCCATGCGGATGTTGTTCTCCCAGCGATACAAGCTGTACGCCAGCAACTGCGGCCACAGGTTGGGCAAGGTGCCGAAGCAGAAGGCCGCCACCTGGCTGCCGCCCTGCAGGCGAATCGCCGCCGCAGGCTCGGGCGGTGCATTCTCCAGTGCCTCGGCGAACAACCGCCCCAACACCCCGGCGGTATGCAGCGCCAACGCCAGGGTGCCGGCATTCGGTCCCAGACCCGCAGCCAACACGGTCAGCGCCGCCCAGACCAGCTCCGGAATCGCCCGCAGCGCATTGAGCAGCAGGCGCGCCGCGCCCTGCAACGACAAGCCGAAACGCCCGGCGGCCGGCAGCGCCAGCAACAGGCCGAGCAGCATCGCCAGCAGCGTCCCCATCCCCGACATCGCCAGTGTTTCCAAGGCGCCCTGCCCTACCGCGCGCAGGTGTGCCAGCGACAGGTCCGGGTGCAGGAAACGCGCCGCGTACTCGCCCATCTGCGCCGGCCCGCCACTGCCGACGACCGCTGCCAGGTCCAGCTCCAGATAAGCGAACGACGCCAGTACCGCCGCCAGGATCGCGACGACCACCAGCCCATTGATCACCCGGTTCATGCCAGCCTCCCGCGCAGGAAACGGCTGAGCAAGTCGGCCAGCACGACCAGCAGCAGGAAAGTCAGCAGCATGCTCGCCACCTCGGCACCGGCGAACATGCGCATCGACAGATCGATCTGCTGGCCTAGTCCACCGGCACCGACGAAGCCCATCACCACCGAGGCGCGCACCGCGCACTCCCAGCGGTACACGGTGTAGGACACCACTTCGCTCGCGGCCTCGGGCAGGGTGCCGTAGAGAAACGCCGACAGGCGGCTGCTGCCGGCCTGCAGCAAGGCATGGGCGGGACGCTGGTCCACCGACTCGAAGATCTCCGCGTAGACCTTGCCGAGCATGCCGCTGTAGGTGATGGCGATGGCCAGCACACCGGCAGTCGGGCCCAGGCCCACGGCGCGGACGAACAACAGTGCCCAGACAATCTCGGGCACGCTGCGCAGGAAAATCAGCACGCCGCGCACCGGCAGGCGCGCAGCCCGGGACCATGGCCCCAGGCGCCCGGCGCTGGAGGCTGCCCGTAACGACAGCGCCCGGCTGGCGAGCAGGCTGGCCGGTACCGCCAGCAACAGTGCCAGGCTCATGCCCGCAGTGGCCACGGCCAGGGTCTGCACCGTGGCGGTGAGCAGCAAATCGAGAAACCCGGCATCGTGGGCCGGGGGCCAGAACGCGCTGACGAAGCCGGCCATCTGTTGACGGTTCTCGGCCTGCAACAGCACGCCGGGGTCAAGCTCGCTCAAGTGCAGGCCCGGCCACAGCAGCGCCAGGCACAGCAGGGTCAGCAGCAAACGAGGCAAGGCAGCGGGATCGCGCTGGTCAGTGCTCAGCATCGCGGGATCTGCACCTGCAGGCTCGCCGTCGCGGCGACAGGCGATGTCAGTTGCTCATTGGCGTACAAGGCGTCGAGCATCGCTTCGCTGACCGCTTGCGCCGGGCAATCGAACGCCACCTGCCCGGCGCGAATGCCGACGATGCGCGGAAAGTGCGCGAGGGCGAGCTCCACCGCGTGCAGGCTGGCGACCAGCGTCACGCCATGGGCCAGGGCATGACGATTGAGCAACGCCAGGCTGTGATCGGCGAGCACCGGATCCATGGCCGAGACCGGCTCGTCGGTCAGCAGCACTTCGGGTCGCTGGTACAAGGCGCGGGCGATACCGACCCGTTGCAACTGTCCCCCCGACAACTGCCCGCACTGGGCGAACAGCTTGTCAGCCATGCCCAGCTCGGCCAGTGCCGCGCGAGCACCGGGAATATCCCCGGGGTGAATCAGGTTGAGCAGTCCGCGCAAGGTGCCCCACTGCCCCAGGCGCCCCGCCAGCACGGCGGTGACCACCCGCTGGCGCGGCGGCAGGGGCGGTGCCTGGTGCACCAGGCCGACCCGTGCGCGCAAGCGCTGGCGAGCGCGGGCAGACAGTGCCCAGGGCTGCTCGCCCAACAACTCCAGACGCCCGCCACTGGGCGGCACGGCAGTGGCCATCAAGTGCAGCAGGCTGGACTTGCCGGCTCCGGACGGACCGATGATCGCCACCCGCTCGCCCTGGCCGATTTGCAGGTCCAACGCGCTCAAGGCCTGGACCTGGCCATGGCGCACGCTGGCGCCCTGAACACGGATACTCACTTGAGCAGGCCGGCCTCGCGCGCGGCTTGTTCGGTGCCCTGGTAATTCTCCGGCTTGGTTTCGATGAAGCGGCTGGCGGCCTGCAGATCGAGGATCGCCTTGTCCGCAGGCTTGGCCGGATCCAGGGCGAGGAAGGCCTGCTTGATCTTCTCTTTCAGCGCCGGGTCCATGTTGCCGCGCACGGTCCAGTTGTAGTCGAAGTACTCCGGCGTGGTGGCGAACACCCGCACCTTGCTGGTGTCGACCTTGCCGGCGGCGACCAGCTTGTCCCAGACGCTGGCGTTGAGCACGCCGGCATCGGCCTTGCCGGCCTGGACCCAGGCGGCGGTGGCATCGTGGGCGCCGGAATAGGCGACGCGGCTGAAGTATTCCTCAGGCTTGATGTTGTCGTTCTTGAGCATGAAGTAACGCGGCATCAGGCTGCCCGAGGTGGACGAAATCGAACCGAAGGCGAAGGTCTTGCCTTTGAGGTCCTTGAGGCTCTTCACGTCCGGATTGGCGGTGATGAACTTGCTGGTGAACTTGGCATCCTGCTCACGCTGCACCAGCGGCGTGGCCTTTGGATCCTTCAGGTGCACCTGGACGAAGGTGAAGCCCCCCAGCCAGGCCAGGTCCAGGCGATCGCTGGCCAGCGACTCGACCACCGCCGGGTAGTCGGCCACCGGTACGAACTGCACCTTCATGCCCAGTTGCTGCTCGAGGTATTCGCCCAGTGGCTTGAACTTGCGCAGCAGTTCGGTCGGTGCCTCGTCGGGGATGGCGCTGACGCGCAGCACATCGGCGGCCTGGGCGACCACGGCGCAGCAGGACAGCGCGAGACCGGCAAACAGTGCCAGGGGGCGTTTGAGCATGGGGATTCTCCGGTTCGATAGCGGGGCATGGGTCGATGTCGCATCGCGGGGCAAACGAGGGAAGTATAAGAGCCGCAGGCACAAAGGCCAGCTTTGCTACAATCGCGCATCAGCAAAAGTCGAGGTGCACATGAGCGAGCCGATTCGTCTGACACAGTACAGCCACGGCGCTGGTTGTGGCTGCAAGATTTCTCCCAAGGTGCTGGATGTAATCCTCGCCGAGAGCGGTACGCAGGCGCTCGACCCGAACCTCTGGGTCGGCAACGCCTCGCGCGACGACGCTGCCGTCTACGCCCTGGATGACGAGCGCGGCGTAGTCTCGACCACCGACTTCTTCATGCCCATCGTCGACGATCCGTACGACTTCGGCCGCATCGCCGCCACCAACGCCATCAGCGATATCTACGCCATGGGTGGCGACCCGCTGATGGCCATCGCCATCCTCGGCTGGCCGATCAACGTATTGCCGCCGGAGGTCGCCCGCGAAGTGATCCGCGGTGGCCGCGCGGTCTGCGCAGAGGCCGGGATCCCATTGGCCGGTGGCCACTCCATCGACGCCCCGGAACCGATCTTCGGCCTGGCCGTCACCGGCGTGGTAAGCAAGCGCCACCTCAAGCGCAACGACACCGCCAGCGTCGGCTGCCGCCTGTACCTGACCAAGCCGCTGGGCATCGGCATCCTCACCACCGCCGAGAAGAAGGCCAAGCTGCGCGAACAGGACCAGGGCCTGGCCCGCGACTGGATGTGCACCCTGAACACCCCCGGCAGCCGCTTCGGCAAGCTCGACGGCGTGCAGGCCATGACCGACGTCACCGGCTTCGGCCTGCTCGGCCACCTGGTCGAAGTCGCCGAAGGCAGCGGCCTCACCGCACGCCTGCAGTTCGCCGCCGTGCCGCGCCTGCCCAGCGTCGCTTACTACCTGGCCGAGGGTTGCATCCCCGGCGGCACCTTGCGCAACTTCGACAGCTACGGCCACAAGATCGGCGCGCTGAGCGACGAGCAGAAGCACCTGCTGTGCGATCCGCAGACCAGCGGTGGCCTGCTGGTGGCAGTCAGCCCACAGGGCGAGGCCGAATTCCTCGCCGTGGCCCGGGAACTCGGCCTCGAACTGGCGCCTATCGGCGAACTGGTCGAGCGACAGAGCCACGCAGTCGAGGTGATCTGATGCGCCCCGATTGCACCGATCTGAAACGGCTGTTCCTCGACAACGTGCCGCTGATGGACATGCGCGCGCCGATCGAATTCACCAAGGGCGCCTTCCCCGGTGCGGTCAACCTCCCCCTGATGACCGACCAGGAGCGGCACAAAGTCGGCACCTGCTACAAGCAGCAGGGCCAGGCCGCCGCCATCGCCCTGGGCCACCAGCTGGTCAATGGTGCGGTGAAGCAGCAACGCCTCGACGCCTGGGCGGCCTTCACCCAGGCTCACCCCGATGGCTACCTCTACTGCTTGCGCGGCGGGTTGCGCTCACAGATCGTCCAGGGCTGGCTCAAAGAAGCCGGCATCCAGTATCCGAAGGTGGTGGGCGGCTACAAGGCCATGCGCACCCTGCTGCTGGAGACCACCCAACAAGCGGTGCAACACTGCGACTTCGTGCTGGTGGGCGGCCTGACCGGCACCGGCAAGACCGACGTGCTGCTCCAGCTGGACAACGTGCTGGATCTGGAAGGCCATGCCAACCACCGCGGCTCCAGCTTCGGCAAGCGCGCCACCGCGCAGCCGGCGCAGATCGATTTCGAGAACGCGCTGGCCATCGACATTCTGAAAAAACGAGACCGGGGCATCGCCCAGTTCGTGCTCGAGGACGAAGGTCGCGTGGTCGGCAGCTGCGCGGTGCCGCTGGAGTTGTACCAGGGCATGCAGCGCTATCCGCTGGTGTGGCTTGAAGACAGCTTCGAGCATCGCGTGGAACGCATCCTGCGCGACTACGTGATCAACCTGTGCGCCGAGTTCATCGCCGTGCACGGTGCAGAGGCCGGCGGTCCGCTGTTCGCCGAACGCATGCGCCAGAGCATGACCAACATCTACAAACGCCTGGGCGGCGAGCGCTTCCAGCGGCTGTCGGCGTTGCTCGACCAGGCGCTGGACGAGCAGTTGCGCAGCGGCGACGTGAGCCTGCACCGAGGGTGGATAGAAGGGCTGCTCAAGGAATACTACGACCCGATGTACGCCTACCAGCGTGCGGCCAAGGCGCAACGGATCGAATTCGCCGGAGACGGGGTGGAAGTGCGTGAGTACCTGAAGGCCCGGGCGCTGCGTGAGCAACGCGGCGCCTGATTCGCGGATGCCGTATCACTGCCCCGGGCTGAGCACCCGTTCCAGCTCCGCCGCCCGGTCCTTGCTCATGTCCATCTCGCACATCGCGCCTTCGATGCGGTAGATGCTGCCGTTGCTCAACTTGCCGTGGAACGCGCAGTTGCCGTCGCGGTACTTCATCCAGGTGCGCTGGACTTCGCGCAAGTCCTTCTGCTGCTGGCTGTCGAGCTTGGCCATCAGCTGCTTGTAGACCCGGTTCAGCCGGTCATCCTGCAACTGGGTCTCGGCCTGGATGCAGGCGCCCATGGCCAGGGTGCTGGAGGCTTTGTCCATGCACTGGGTATAGGTGGGCGAATAGTCCTCGGCCTGGGCGCCGGCGACGATCAGCAGGGCCGCGGCGCCGACCAGGCAATGCTTGAACATGGGCTTTCCTTTTCGCAGATGAATGTGGCACAGCCTAGCATTCTGCTCCGCCTTCGTTCACGCACAGCGCCTGGATTTGCGCCCGCAGCCAGCGGTGCCCGGCATCACCGTCGCGCCGCGAGTGCCAGGCCTGGGCGAAGGCGAACGGCGAGATCGCCAGGGGCGGCGCGAACTGGCGCAGGGCGGGGTCCAGGCGAGCACCGGCGAGGCTGCGCCGGGCCACGGTGAGCACCAGGTCGGTCCCGGCAATCACACTTTGGGCCACGCCCCAATGCGGCAGGGTTAAGGCGATGCGCCGACGCGCGCCCAAGGTGGCCAAGGCCTGGTCGATCTCGTTGTCGATGCCGGGACGCACCGCCACCAGTACATGGGGCCGCGCCAGCCACGGGTCCAGCGCCAGGCCGCCGCGGGGCGGCAGGCTGGCGCGGTCGGCCAGGCAGACGAAGGACTCCTCGAACAGCACCTGCTGGGCCATTTCCGTCGGCAGCTCCGGAAACACGCCCAACGCCAGGTCCGCCTCGCCGTCGATCAACTGGCCGAGCATCGCCTCGCGGCTACCCTGGGACACCACCAGGTCGATGCCCGGTGCTTCGCGCCGCAGCAGGCCCATCAGCGACGGCAACACCACGCGGGCGCCGTAGTCGGACATGGCCAGGCGAAAGGTACGTCGAGCCCGCGCCGGCTCGAAGCCCGGCGTGCCGAGCAATCCGTCGAGTTGCTGCAAAGCCTCCTGCAACGGCGCGTGCAGGGCTTCGGCGCGGGCCGTCAGTTGCAGGCGACCACCGCGTCGCACCAGCAGCGGATCGGCGAAGATCTCGCGCAACTGCGCCAACGCATGGCTGACCGCCGGCTGGCTGCGGTGCAGGCGCAATGCCGCACGCGAGACATGCTGCTCGCTGAGCAGGGCGTGCAGGGTCAGCAATAGATTAAGGTCGATACGGCGCAAATCATCCATGCTACGAATACAGACTGTGCGAAGTTCGAATTTCCATCATTTAAGTGCATAGCGAAGACTGAGGCCAGTGTTTTGATCAGGAGTAGACACCATGCCCGCCAGCCTCTTCGCCGCCCTCCCCTTGCTCATCGCCCTGCTCGCCGGGGCTGCCGTGCCGTTTCAGGCGGGCAGCAACGCCGCGCTCGGGCGCCTGCTCGGTCATCCGCTGTGGGCGGCCGGGGTGTCGTTGCTGGTCAGCCTGCTGATGCTGGTGCCGGCCCTGCTGCTGATGCGCGCGCCGCTGCCACAGGTGCAGCAACTGGCCCATGCGCCCTGGTGGGCCTGGTTCGGCGGGGTTGCCGGGGTGCTCTACATCACCGCCGCGCTGGTGCTGACGCCACGGCTAGGCGCGGCGGGGTTCATCGTCTGCGTGGTGGCCGGGCAGGTGCTGTCGTCGCTGCTGATCGACCAGTTCGGCCTCATGGGCCTGCCGGAGCGACCTGTGAACCTGCTGCGGCTCGCGGGAGTGGGAATGATCGTGCTCGGGATGATCGTGGTGCAATGGGGGACGGCGCGGTAAGGCCATCACAAGGTGCGCGGCTGCTCCGGCGGCACGATCACCTTGTGCGGCTCGAAGCGCAATGACGGCATTTGCGTACCGGCATACAGCGCCACGCTGAGGGCCGCGATCAGCGCCACATCGAGCCAGCCCCAGCCCGGTACATCCGCTGCCGAACGCGCCTTCCAGCACCACCATAGCTGCCCCATGCAAAACACCAGGATCGCCAGCAACCACAGGTAGAAACCCGCGCCAAAGCCGGTTACGTCCTGGAAGGCGTAGCTCTGGTTGTCCGGCAAGCGGGTGATGGCGAAGCTGCTGGCCGCCAGATACAGCGCCAGCAGGCCGCACCCCAACGCCAGGCGGCGGAGCCGTCGGTGGGCGAGGATCGCCAACGCCAGCAGTGGGTTGGCGAACCACTGGTACAGGCCGAAGGCGATACCCCACGGGCCGTAGAGCAGCATCTGCAATGCCGGTACATGTCGCCCTGCGCCGGTCAGGGCACCATCGAAGGCCAGGCTCAGCAGGTACAGGGCGAGGCTTGTGGTCAGGTAGAAAGCGGGCAAGTCAGGCACCTGGTAAAAGCGGACGAGCTGCGACCTTAACCCAGCCCCTGCCGTCTTTCCAAACCCAAGGCGCGTCTGGCCCTCCGACAAAAAGGCCGCGCAGCCAATCCGGAGTTCAGCCTGCCTGTACCTGCTCCATTGGCTCGTCGGAACTGCGAATCTGCACGCCCAGGCTGGGCATCTGAGTCGCCAGGTAGATGGTGCTCGTCAGCACCGCGATCAGCAGCACATCGAACCAGCGCCAGCGCGGCATATCCTGCGCCGTCTGCGCCTTGCGGCACCACCATCCCTGCCCCAGGCAGAACAGCAGGATTGCCAGTGTCCACAGGTAGTAGCCGGGGCCAAAACCGGTAAGCGGCAGGAAATCATAGCTGCGGTTGTCCGGCAGCCGCTCGATGCCCAGGCAACTGAGCGCCAGGCCCAGGGCGATCAGGCCCGCGCCAAGCGCCACCCAGCGAAAACGCCGGCGGGCGAGGATCGCCAGCCCCAACAACGGATTGGCAAACCACTGGTACAACCCGAAGGCAATGCCCCATGGGCCCATGAGCAGTATCTGCAGCGCCGGCATATGCCCGTCGACGCCCATCAGCAGGCCATCGAAACACAGGCAAAGAAGGAACAGCACAAGGGTGAACATCACATAAAAAGCAGGCACGCGCAGGCTCCATCCAGCAGCGAAAGGCGCGACCATAGCGCAAGCGGGCGTCAGGCGACAGGCGGTTCGAGCAGCAGACCGTAAAGCCCCGAGTCAGACAGCTCGCCGGCCACGCACCAGCGCGCGCGCAGGGTGCCCTCCAGGACGAAGCCCTGGCGCTCCAGGGTACGTGCCGAGCCCTGGTTGCGCGGGTCGATTTCCGCCTCCAGGCGGCGCAGGTGCAGGGTGTGGGCCAGGTAGTCGATGAAGCAGGTCAGCGCTTCGTCCATGTAGCCCCGGCCCTGGGCGGACTTGGCCAGGCAGTAGCCGATTTCGCCCCGGCGCGAGGCCTCTTCGAGGTTGAACAGCTGGACCATGCCGATCAGCTCGCCGTTGTCACGGCGGTACATGCCCAGCTTGAGCAACTGGCCGGCGGCATACGCCTCGCGGTCGGCAGCCAGGGCGCTCTCGGCCTCGGCCAGGGTCTGCCAGGGGGCGTGGTACCAGTAACGCATGACCTCGGGGTCGGCCATGATGGTCAGCCACTGCTGCGCGTCGCCATGACGCATGGGGCGCAACTGCAGGCGTGGGCTGTCGAGGCACAGGTCGCTGGGGAAACTGCGGGGGTCGGGCACGCCGGGACTCCTGTCCGGTGGTTGGGACATGGCAGTTTAACGTCAGAGTGCGTTGCTGCGCACGCCTTCGCCTCGCCCTGGCAAGGCAGCGCCATGTCGTTGCTGACTCAAATGGATGAATGCCGAACGACCTGCTCGACTACTGGGCAGTGTCATATGTCCCAATGCTCATTCACACTGCGCTTATGTACTGTAGGCCTTGTCGATGCTTACAGCCCTGACCTGTTGCAAGACCATGCAAATAAATCTAGGCTTCGCCCAACTGCTGAGGATTCAGTTCAGCACAATATGGAAGATATCGCTAAATCAAAGCATCCTGCCCACGGCCCCGCTTTGATACTAACGAATCGGAACATGCCTCAATACTCACAGCAGGCCAATTCGAGAAGTATGGGAATGTCCGCAAAAAACGTCACAGAAGAGATTAACTCATTTGGCTACAGTGCCGGGATTGAATTTGAGCGCCCTCCCGAGCCTGAAGACATCTCGATAGGTGAGCCCTTCAATCCTGATGACATCGACATCACAACCCGTACGATGACCATCGACTTGCTGCTTTCCAGGATCGAAGATGAAGCCATTGACTTGGCACCAGACTTCCAGAGACGAGCCGGTATCTGGAACGAAGAACAGCAAAGCAGGCTGATTGAATCTTTATTATTGCGTATCCCTTTGCCCACACTGTACGCAGCCGAAGACGAAGAAGAAAATTGGGCGATCGTAGATGGTATTCAGCGACTCAGCACGATCGTAAGATTTATTTCGCCCGACAATGAAAATTTTACGAGGCTAACTTTAAAAAACCTGGAATATCTTGGCCAAGAGTTCAATAACTGCACATTTGAAGACTTGCCCCCCCGCCTCAAGCGTCGACTCAGAGAAACGGAGCTGGTCGTACATGTTATCAAGCACGGAACTCCCGAAGAGGTAAAGTTCAACATCTTTGCTCGAATCAATACCGGGGGACTCCCGCTATCAGGTCAAGAACTGAGACATGCACTAATCCCGGGGCGGGCACGCGACATTCTGAAATACCTTGCAGAGTGCGCCGAGTTCAAAAGTGCTACCGACTACAGCATCCGCGATGAGCGAATGGGTGCGAGAGAGATGGCACTTCGTTTCATTGCATTCAAACTGGACGCACCTACCCGTTATAAAGAACGAGATTTTGACCGCTTTCTCGGCAACGCCATGCGTGCCATAAACGCACTTGACGCGAAACAGCTATCGAAACTCGAAAAATCATTCAAGGACGCCCTTATAACTTCCAGACTTGTATTTAGTACCGATGCATTTCGCAAGCGGTACAATTCAAAGCATGGCAGATACCCAATCAACAAAGCCCTTTTCGAGACATTCTGCGTCGCGTTCTCAAAGCTGACCAACGTGCAGAGAGAAAACTGCATACGGAACGCCAACAGCCTGAAGAAAGCGTTCATGAAGCTCATGCTTGAAACAGATTTTGACACTTCCATCTCTCAGGGCACGGGGGATGCGGCTAAAGTAAGAAAGCGCTTCGCGTCTATCCAACAACTTGTCGATGATCACGCCCAATGAAAAAAGAACTCCACATTCACAATTTCAAGGCTTTCAAAGACATCAGTATCGAGCTTCGTCCACTGACCCTGCTTTCCGGTCAAAATGGCAGCGGCAAAAGCACCACCCTACAAGCCATTGCCCTGCTTAGGCAGTCCATGGATGCCAATGGTTACTCCAACCTGCACGGCCTGCTGCTCAACGGAGAGTTGGTCGAATTGGGCACTGGCAGCGATGTCCTGCACAACGAACATGATGACGAAACCATTTCCTTTACGGTTAATAGCAAAGCATCGGACAACTACTACATTTACGAAACCAGTTACTCCAGCACCTCTGACGTACTGCCTGTGGAGCACTCCTATCGTAAAGGGAACCCCATACCGGGGCTCTATGAACCGGGTTTTCAATACTTAAGAGCTGACCGTATCAGTCCTGCTGTCAGCTATCCGAAATCCCACCATACGGTCAGTGAGCGTAAGTTCTTAGGCACCCGCGGCGAGTACACGGCGCACTTTCTGAGCCTTTTCAGGGATGAACAGATCACTGACAGCGCCAGGAGGCATCCTTCCGCAAGTTCCACCCACGGCCTTTTGACCCAAGTGAACGCCTGGTTGCAGGAAGTATCGCCTGGCGCACGCGTGAGCACCGAAGAGGTCCCCAGGACGGACTTCATGCGCCTTGAGTACAGCTACGGCAGTACTTCGGGCATACGGGGCAACAACCCTTTCAGAGCGACCAACGTCGGTTTCGGCCTGACTTATTCACTGCCGATTATCGTCGCCTGCCTCGCCTCCCCTAAAGGCAGCCTTGTCATGCTGGAAAACCCTGAAGCGCATCTTCATCCACAGGGCCAGATTGCCATCGGTGGCTTGATTGCGCGCGCAGCCGCGTGCGGCGTACAAGTACTGGTTGAGACCCATAGTGATCACGTGCTAAACGGCATACGGATTGCCGTGAAAGAGGGCGTTATTCCGAACACAGCTGTCGGCCTCAATTTTTTCAACCGAGCCGATGCAGCGTCCCAACCCATTCACTCGCGCCCCGAGATCTCCCCAAGTGGTCGGCTGAGCGAATGGCCAGACGGTTTCTTCGATCAGTGGGACAAAGCCCTGGACAGGATTCTGGACTAACGATGAGACTTATAACGGTACTCAATGAGCTTTCCCACCCAACTGATCAGCTTTCAGATGCACAAGCCAGAGCGACAGTACGTGTACTCATTGGCGTACTGAAAGAGCTCAAAAAGATTCGTCCCGCACTTGAACTGCATACCGCTTCAGCGCTCCCGTCGATCAGTCTGGGCAGCCACCGAACCCTTTCGACCTTGCGCGCAGATGCAAGCACGCGTGAGGAATGGCAATTTTTGAGAGGCTTGGATAACCGTGCATTTGACATGGCTGACGCCATTCATGATCTGTCGGTTGACTATGAATATGAGGGTACCCAATGCATAGGGCTGGGCTTGGCACACGCGCTGGAAGCCTTGGCCGTCAGTTTTGAAGGCGAGCACTGGGGCCGGCACACCATCGACCTGATTTGTCGAGAGCTTGACCAGGACGGCGAAATCAAGAATTCGCCAGCGTCCGTCAAGCACGTGGCCTCGAGCGCTCACATTGCAGAACTTCTTGCCTGGCTGCGAACAGTGCCTCTTGTTCTCGCTACCAATGGCCAAGCGTTATGGGATAATCGCGAAGAATATTTCCCTACACTTCACTTCCTTCCACGAACGCGGCAACAGCTGATTGATCTGCAAAATGGTTCTTTGGCACTTGCCCCTGTCAACGAGCGGCTCTGGCAATTAGAAATTGCAGCAAAAAACTGGCCAGCCAACTCAGCACTCCCTACATTCTCCAGCAAAGTTACACCCGAGTACGAGCAACGAAGAAGCCTCTGCTACTTTGATAGTGCAAGCAGTGGCGAGCAACTCTTCGATCTGCATGCTAGATACACCCCAGGCGCTGGACGCATCCATTTCTGGTGTAACACTACCAATCGTACAATTGAAATCGCTCATATCGGAGAGAAGCTTTAATTCTCGTACACCAAGGGATTTGTGCCTATTAGAACCCCGACCGCCGTTTTTTTCTTATCTGCGTTCTACTTGCGACCTCATGCCTGGCATCCATCCCTATCAGTAGGCCAAGCCTGGCAGAAGTTACAGGCGGATGCGGAGTCGCCCCCCTCACCCGCACTGTCCACGCTAGTTTCTTACAGGTCACTACTGCTGATTCAACCCCAGTTCCATGTCATCGATCAGCCCCTTGGCCAGCCCGCTGAGGATCCGCGCCGCACTGGCAGCCATGAGGTCCCCCTCCATCTCGGCCTCGGTGGTGAAATGCGCCACGCAGCCGAGCAGCACCGACAGGTCGCTGAAGGCGTGGTCGAACGGGATGCCGGGCTGGATACAGAAGATCTCGAGACAGGTGGTCTTGCCCCGGGTCGGGCCGGGCTTGAAGTCGTCGCTCATACCGGCGCCCCCTTGGCCCGGGCGTGGCGGACCAGCGAGATGACCAGTTGGCCGAGGATCTCGACGCTGTCCATCATCACGTCAAGGCGCGCGTCGCGCTGGCAGACGGTGTAGGCGTGGACGGTGTCGCTGAGGGTGTGCATCAGCTTGTTGGCGTGGGCCATGGCTTCCTCGGGGTCGAGGTCGCTGATGATGGTGACGAAGGGGATTGGATAGGGTGGATCAGGTACTAGTTTTTTCATAGTTGTTACTCTGGAAAGGGTTTCTAGAGCAACCACCAGCATCCTTCTCACAGACAAGGGTGGCAGCCGTACGCGAGGTGAGAAGACCGTGTCCAGACACCACGGCCAGACCGAAGTCTGCGCGCGCACGGCTGCCATAACAGGCAACCTGGATCTGGACATGGACGGGCTTCTCACACCCGGGTCGCCAAATGTGACGACCCAGAGACGGTACCCCTGATGTATTTCCCGGCCAATTCAGAGCCTTCCGGCAGGCACGTAGGATAGGTCCGAAGCGCTGGCTGGCTGAAGGATTTGGTTTCAATTTCGGAAAAATCTTACGCATGCAGAAACGTATCGCGGGGCAAGCCCGCTGCCACGAGACTTGACGTTCTCGTGGCAGCGGGCTTGCCCCGCGATGGGCAGCGTAGCGGCCCCGGATGCGACCTCAGAACCCCATGCTGAAGCTCACCACCACGCCATGGTCGCGGTTCTCGCTGGACAGCTGCCCGGAGTACCCGACCCCGAGCTTGCCGCTCGCGCCCACCGACAGGTCCACCCCGGCCTCGACCACCGCCGCGTCCTTGGCAATCGGCACACCCTCGGTGCTGAAACCGTCGCCACCACCGATGAAGCGCAGATCGGCATCGGGCTTGTCGTCGCCGAAGGCATGGCGCCAGCCTACCGTCAACCGAGGCGTGATGGTGCTGCCGTTGTCGAGCAGGATGCGCTTGCCAGCCCGCACGCCCAGGGTGGAGAAGGTCACATCCTGGTCGACCTTGCCCTCCAGCCGCCCTGCCCCGCCCTTCTCATGGGCGGTGTCGCTGTCGTAGTTGACATACGCCAGCCCGGCGAACGGCTCCAGGGCAATGCCGCCGGCATCGATGGCGTAACCCACCTCACCGAACACCTGGGCGCTACGCGCCTTGTACTTGGCCTTGAGACGGTCGTCATAGCTGCCCACGGTGACATCGCGCTTGGTGTCGATGTCGTGCCAGCTGTAGGCCACACCCAGGCGAGCGGCGAAGGCATCGAGCTGGTAGCCGAGGTAGGTGGTCAGGTGGTAGCTGTCCACCGTGGCGTCGGAGCGGCGACGGTGCGCGTCGATGCTCGAGCGGGTGTAGCCGGCGGCGGCGCCCACTTTCCACTCATCGTCCAGCGCGCGGTCGACACCGAGCATGAAGCCCGACAGGTCGCGGTCGACGCTGGCATGGCTGCTGCTGCCGTCGTAGGTGCCCCAGCCGCCGATGGCGCGGATCCAGCCCACGGCCTGGCCCTGGCAGCCTTCGCTGGTCAGTTGCTGGTTGGCGGTCGGCGCCAGGGTGCGACGCGGGTCGTCCTGGTTGGTGCAGTCGGCCTGGCGCAGGCGGTCATTGACCGCGTCACGGACGTAGCGCGAGTCCTCGATCAGCACGGTCGCGGTGCTGGCGTGGATCTCGCCGGACAGGCTGTCGAACGCGGCCTGGGCGCCCTGGCGGTCCAGCGGCAGCAGGTTGTTGACCAGTTCGGCCGGCGCCCCGGCACTGGCCAGCGCAGTGGCTACGCCACGTTGGTTGCCAGTGGCGGCGACATCGGCGAAGGAGTTGCCGTTGCGGCTGACCGACAGGGTCACCTGGTTGGCGCCGTAGTCCAGCGAACTGTTGAGGAACGCCGAGTTGGCCAGGTTGGTGGTGGCGAAGGTGCCGTTCACCCCGCCCGCGGCGCTGACCACGGTGTACTGGCCATTGCCGCTGGCCAGGTTGGCGACCATCAGGCTGCCGCCGAGGTTGGCGGTGCCGCCCACATTCAGGTAGTTCACCGGCGAGGTGCCGAGGTCGATCACCAGGGTGCCGGTGGCGCCGTTGGTGAAGTTGCCCGACACGTTCAGGTTACCGGCAGGCCCTGGCAGCACGGTGCCATTGTTGGTCAGCCCGGCGACGGTGCCGTTGCCGGTCAGTGCGGCGCCATTGGCCACTGTGACCTGGGCTGCGAGGTTGCTGCCCGGATTGGCGGCATCGCCTACCTGGAGCACGCCCTGGTTAACGTTGAAGGCGCCGCTGAATGGTTGGTTGCCGGTCAGCAGCAAGGTACCGCCGCCCTGCTTGGTGGTAGTGCCGGTACCGCTGAGAGTGCCATTGAAGGTGCCATTGCTGCCTTGGGCGAAGACCAGGTTGGCGTTGTTGAGAATGTTGCCCTGCAAGCTGGTGGTGTTGCCGACCAGGGTACCGCCGCTGACAGTGGTGCCACCGCTGTAGGTGTTTGCGCCAGAGAGGATCAGAGTGCCAGCGTCGAGTTTCTCGATGCCGCCGGTACCGACCAGCGGTGCGCTGACGGTGGCGGTGCCGCCTGCGTTGACACGCACCGGCGCCAGGCTGCCATCGGCACCATTGACCGGCGTCAGGCTACCGCCAGCACCCGGAACGACCTGGTAGCCGTTGCTGAGGAACTGCAAGCCCTCGAACGACTGGTTGCCGACCACGGTGATGGTGCCCGGGGTACCGCCGAAGACCGCGTAGCCACCACTCCAACCTTCGTTGCTGGTGCCACCAGCGTTGGTCCAACCGGTGTTCGGCCCCCAGGTTCCGCTGCCGCCGCCGATGCTGCCATCGGGGTTGGTCTTGCCGCCATTCCAGAACTGCAGCTCTTCGCCGTAGTTCTGCACCACCAGGTTGATCTGGTTGGCGATGGCGGTCTGCAGGGTCAGGTCACCCAGCACCACGCTGCCTGGAATCGCACCGAACACCAGGCCGTTGTCGGTGAGCGTGCCGCCGTAGCTGAACAGTTGGTAGACACCGGTGCCGAAGCCACCGGCATCGGTGATGTTCAGCGTGCCGTCCAGCACCAGGTTGCCGTTGACCTTGACCACGGTGGTGGAGGCCGCCGGGGCGCCGAGGCTGAAGTCCAGGGCGCTGCCCGACGCCAGGTCGAGGCTGCCGACGGTGAGCGGCGTGGCGCTCTGGCCGGCGGCCAGGGTGGCGCCATTGGCGATCTGCACCGCACCGCCGTAGGTACCGCTGCCGCCCAGGCGGGCGCCGGTGGCGACCTGCACGGTGGCACTGTCGAGGCGGCCATTGACCAGCAGGCTGCCGGCGTTGACCTGGGTCGCGCCGGTCAGGCCATTGATGCCGGTCAGCAGCAGTTCGCCGGTGCCGTTCTTGGTCAGGGTGCCCGTACCGGTGAGGTTGCCGGTGTAGCTGCCATTGGCGTTCTGCTCGAAGGTCAGGGCCGCGTTGTTGAGGATCGCGCCTTGCAGGCTGGTGGTATTGCCCACCACGCCGCCTGCGTTGATCTGGGTGCCGCCGGTGTAGGTGTTGGCACCGTTCAGGGTCAACAGGCCAGCGCCATTCTTGATCAGCCCACCGGTGCCGCTGACCACCCCGTTGAGGGTCAGGGCGTTGCTGCCGGCGATGGCCAGGGCGCCGTTGAGCACGGCATTGTTGGCCAGGGTCACGGCGGTGTTGCTGTCCAGCGTGGTGCCGCCCGCGGCCGTCAGGGCGCCACTGCCCAGCGCGCTATCGTTGCCTAGCACCAGGGTGCCGCCGTTGAGGGCGGTACCGCCGCTGTAGCCATTGGCAGCATTGAGCACCAATGTGCCGCCGTCTTGCTTGGCGACGCTGCCGGTGCCGTTGAGGGCGACGTCGAGGGTGGCGGTGACGCCGCTGTCGACCCGCAGGTTGGTGGTGCCGTTGCCCAGCAGTTCACCGGCCGTCCCCGCATTGAGCACATAGCCGTCGGTGACGAACTGCAGGCCGGTGATGCTGTGGCTGCCGTTCACGGTGACGGTGCCGGGGGCGCCCTGGAACACGGCGAAGGTATCGTTCCAGGTGCCGTTGAGCACGCCGTTGGCGTCGGTCCAGTTGGTGTTGGTGGCATCCCAGACGCCGCTGCCGCCCTCGATCACACCGTTGGCCACGGTCTGGCTGCCGTCCCAGAACAACACGTTGCTGGCGCCACCGACCACCAGGTTGACCTGGTTGGCCACGGCGGTCTGCACCGTCAGGTCGGTGACCGGCACCGGCGTGGTGCCGAAGCTCATGCCGTTGTTGGTGAGGCTGCCGCCGTAGGCGAACAGTCGATACACGCCGGCGCCGAAGCCGCCGATGTCGGTGACGTTGAGGGTGCCGCCCAGGGTCAGGTCGTTGGCCACGTTGACCAGCGGTGTGCCGCCAGCCGACGGCGCGCCCAGCAAAGCGTTGAAGTTGGCGCCGCTGTCGAGCACCAGGTTGCCGGCGTTCAGGGTGCTGCCGCCGATGGCCGCCAGGCTGCCGCCATTGGCCACGGTCACCGCACCACCGAGGCTGCCGGCACCGCTGAGGGTGGCGCCACTGGCAACGTTGACCGTGCCGCTGGCCAGGGACCCATCCACCTTCAGCCCGCCGCCTTGCACGTTGGTATTGCCGGTATGGCTGTTGGCGCTGCGCAGCGCCAGGGTGCCAGCGCCGAGTTTGTTCAGGGTGCCGGTGCCACCGATATTGCCATCGAAAGTGCCGCCTTCGACGTTCAGGCTGTTGCCAGCGGCGATGGCGATCGCACCAGTGCCTCCTATGTCACCCAGTGTGGTGTTGCCGTCGAGGTTGAGGCTGGCGCCACTGCTGACGTTCAGCTCGCTCTGGGTGCCGAGGGCGGTGGTGCCGATGGTGCTCAGGCTGCCGGACAGGATATTGAGGATGCCGCTGAAGGTGTTGTTGCCCGACAGCGTCAGGTCAGCCAGGCCGCTCTTGTTCAAGGTACCTGCACCACTGAGCACGCCGGCCAGGTGCAGGTCATTGCTGCCCAGCACGTTGAGCACGTCGCTGACATTCACCGAGTTGGCCAAGGTGACGGCACTGGCACTGTCGAGGTTGGCGTTACCGGTGACGTCCAGGCCGCCGCTGCCAAGGGCGGCATCGTTGCCCACCACCAAGGTGCCGGCCTGCAGCTCGGTACCACCGCTGTAGGTGTTGGCGCCCATCAGCGCGAAGCGGGCGAGGCCGGCCTTGAGCAAGCGGCCGCTGCCGCCGACGGTGCCGCCGAGGGTCAGGTCGTTGCTGCCCAGGATCGTCAGGTCGCCGGTAGCGTTGACGTTGTTGGCCAAGGTCACGGCCTGGCTGCTGTCCAGGCTGGTGCCGGCCACGGTGTTCAGGCTGCCGCTACCCAGCGCGGTATTGGAGCCCAGCACCAGGGTGCCGCCGTTGAGCGCGGTGTTGCCGGCATAGGTGTTGTTGCCAGCCAGCGCCAGCCGGGCGCTGCCAGCCTTGACCAGGCCACCGGCGCCGCCGATGTTGCCGCCCAGCGCCAAGTCGTTGCTGCCGGCGATGTTCAGCGGCCCCGCCAGGGTGATGGCATTGGCCAGCGTGACCGAGGCATTGCTGTCGAGGGTGGTACCCGCCGCGGTTTCAAGCGTACCGCTGCCCAGGGCCGTGTTGCTGCCGACAATCAAAGTGCCGCCACTGAGCACGGTACCGCCGCTGTAGCTGTTGCTGCCGTTGAGCACCAGGGTACCGCTGTCGAGCTTGTTGAGCTTGCCGACGCCGGTCAGGCCGACATCGAGGGTCGCCGTGGCACCCGGATCGACCCGCACGCTGGTGTCGCCACTCGTGCCGTTGATCAGGTCGAGCGCGCCGGCGGTGCCGGCCAGCAGGCGGTAGCCATCGCTGACGAACTGCAGGCCGTTGACCGTCTGGCTGCCGTCGACGGTGACATCGCCGGCGGTGCCCTGGAACACCGCGAAGGTGCTGCCCCAGGTGGTGTTGGTCAGGCCGTTGAGGTCGGTCCAGTTGGTATTGCCGGCGTTCCACACGCCGGCACCGCCGTCGACCTGACCGTTGGCCACGTTCTGGCTGCCATCCCAGAACTGGATATTGAGCCCCGCAGCGCTGACCAGCAGGTTGACCTGGTTGGCCAGGGCAGTCTGCAAGGTCACGTCGCCCAGGCCCACGCCCAGCGGCAGGCTGCCGAAGTCCAGACCGTTGTCGGTGAGAGCGCCGGTGTAGTCGAAGACGCGGTACACACCGTTGCCGAAGCCGCCGATGCTGCTGACGTTGAGCGTGCCGTCGAGGGTCAGGTTGCCACCGACGTTGAACAGCGCGGTGCCACCGGTGGACGGCGAGCCGAGGCCGATATCGACGATCGAACCGCTGTTGAGCACCAGGCTGCCGAGGCCCAGGGTGGCGCCGCTCTGCCCGGCCAGGTGGCCGCCGTTGTCGATCACCACCGAGGCATTGGCGGTGCCGCTGCCGCTGAGGGTCGCACCGCTGGCCACGGTCAGCAGGTTGCTGCCCAAGGTGCCGTCGACCTTCAAGGTACCGGCGTTGACCAGCGTGTTGTCGGCCAGGTTGCTGGTGCCGGTCAGGGTCAGGGTGCCGCTGCCGACCTTGGTCAGGCCGCCCAGGCCGTTGAGACCACCGGCGAAGGTGCTGCTGAGGTTGTTGCCGCCCAGGCTCAGGACGCTGCCGACGCCGACATCGACCAGGCCGCTGCCGGTCAGGCTGCCGAGGCTGGCGTTGCCGTTGAGGTTGAGCTGGCCGCTGGCGCCGACGTTGAGGGTGTCGACGTTGGCCAGCACACCGCTGCCGAGGGTGGTGAGGGAGCCCGCCTGGATATCCACGTTGCCGGTGAAGGTCTTGACCCCGACCAGGGTAAGGTCGTCGACGCCGGTCTTGACCAGGTTGCCGCTGCCGCCGAGGTCGCCGCTGAGGATCAGCACATTGGCGGCTTCAATAGTCAGGTTGGCGCCGTTGCTCAGGGCGATGGTGTTGCCCAAGGCCATGGCCGAGCTGTTGGCCAGGGTGGCGTCGGCGGTGACCGCCAGGGTGCCGGTACCCAGTGCACCGCTGCTGCCCAGGGTCAGGCGCCCGGCGTTGAGCTGGGTGCCGCCCTGGTAGCCGTTGTTGCCATTGAGGGTCAGGTTGCCGCTGCCGTTCTTGGTCAGGCCTGCCGTGCCGTTGATCACGCCGTTTAGGGTCAGGTCGTTGCTGCCATCGACTGTCAGGCCAGCGTTGAGGGTGACGTTGTTGGCCAGGGTGGTGCTGGCGCCGCTGCTGAGGGACGAGGCCCCAGCGACGGTCAGAGCCCCCTGCCCCAGCGCGTTGTCGTTGCCGACCACCAGCCGGCCGGCATTCAGGGTGGTGCCGCCCAGGTAATTGTTGGCGCCGTTGAGGGTCAGGGTGCTGGCACCGGCCTTGTTCAGGCCGCCGACGCCATCCACCACGCCGGTGAGGGTCAGGTCGGCGCTGCCCGGCAGGTTGAGGGTGCCACCCAGGTGCACGTTGTTGGCCAGGGTAGCGCCCGCACCGCCGGCATCGAGGCTGGTGTTGGCACCGGTGCTGAGGTCGCCGCTACCCAGCGCGGTGTTGCTGCCGACCACCAAGGTGCCGGCGTTGAGGGTGGTGCCGCCGCTGTAGGTGTTGTTGCCGTTGAGGGTCAGGCTGGCGGCGCCGTTCTTGACCAGGCCGTTGTTGCCGGAGACCACGCCGCCGAGGGTCAGCGCCTGGCTGCCGCCGAGGGTCAGGTTGCCACCGGCGAGGTTGACGGCATTGGCCAGTACCAGCGCCTGGCTGACGTCGAGGCCGGCGGCGCCGTTGACGGTCAAGGCCCCGCTGCCCAAGGCGCCATCATTGCCCAGCAGCAGGCTGCCGGCCTGCAGCGAGGTGCCGCCGGCGTAGGTGTTGCTGCCATTGAGCACCAGCTGCCCGGCGCCCAGCTTGTTCAGCGCCCCGGCACCGCTGATGACACCGTCGAGGGTCAGGGCCTGGGCATTGTTGATACTCAGGGTAGTGGTAGCGCCGATGCCGATGGCATTGGCCAGTTGCAGCGCCCCGGTGGTGGCCAGGGTGCTGTTGCCGGTCACCGACAGGTTGCCCGTGCCCAGCGCGCTGTTGTTGCCCAGGGTCAGGGTGCCAGCGCCAAGCGTGGTACTGCCTTGATAGGTGTTGGCGGCGCCGAGGGTCAGGTTTCCGGTACCGGTCTTGGTCAGGCCTCCGTTACCGCTGATCACGCCGTTCAATGTCAGGTCGTTGTTGCCGGTCAGGCTCAGGGTGTCGTTCAGCGCCACCTGGTTGGCCAGGGTCAAGGCACCCGTGGTGGCCAGGTTGCTGGCGCCGCCGACGACAAGGTTGCCGGTACCCAGGGCCTGGTTGTTGCCCAGGGTGAGCGTGCCGGCATTGAGGGTCACGCCGCCAATCAAGGTGTTGGCGCCACTGAGGGTGAGGTTGCCGGCACCGTTCTTGGTAAGGCTGCCGGCCCCCGTGACCAGCCCGCCCAGGCCCAGGTCGTTGCTGCCGGCGATGGTGAGGTTGCCCGCCAGGTTGACGGTGTTGCCGATAGTGATCGCCGAGGCGCTGTCCAGCGTGGTCCCGGCAGCCGCGTTGAGCTGGCCAAGGCCGAGGGCGCTGGAGCTGCCGAGCACCAGGGTGCCGGCATTGAGATTGGTGTTGCCCAGATTGCCATTGGTGCCGTTCAGGGTCAGGGTGCCGCTGCCGGTCTTGGTCAGGCCGCCGACGCCGGTGACGTTGCCGCCCAAGGTCAGGTTCTGCGCCCCGGCGACGGTCAGGTTACCGGCCAGGTTGATCAGGTTGGCCAGGGTGACGTTGGCATTGCTGCTCAGGGTGGTGCCGCCGGCTGCGTTCAGGGCACCCGTGCCTAGCGCCGTGTTGCTGCCGACCACAAGGGTGCCACCGTTCAGGCTGGTGATGCCCTGCTGGCTGTTGCTGCCGTTGAGGGTGAGCGTGCCGGCACCGCCCTTGATCAGGCCACCGGTGCCGCTGAGCGCACCGTTGAGGGTGAGGTCGTTGCTCCCCGGCAGGGTCAGGTTGGCGTTCAGGGCGATGGTATTGCCCAGCGCCAGGTTGCCGGTGGTGGCCAGGCTGGCGGCGCCGGTCACGGTGAGGCCGCCAGTGCCCAGGGCCTGGGCGTTGCCCAGGGTCAGGGTACCGGCACCCAGGCTGGTACCGCCGCTGTAGGTGTTGGCATTGCCCAGGGTCAGGTTGGCGCCGCCGTTCTTGATCAGGCTGCCAACCCCCGAGACCACACCGGACAGGCCCAGATCGGCGGAACCGGCGACGGTCAGGGCACCGCTGAGGCTGAAGGCGTTGCCGAGGGTGACAGCCGTATTGCTGTCCAGGGTAGTGCCGTTGGCGGTGCTGACCGTGCCGGTACCGAAGGCGGTGTTGTTGCCGACTACCACCGTGCCGCCATTGAACAGGGTGCCGCCGGTATAGCTGTTGGCGCCATTGAGCACCAGCGTGCCGCTGTCGAGCTTGGCCAGTTGGCCGCTGCCAGAGAGGCCGACGTTGAGGGTCGCGGTGACACCCGGGTCGACGCGCAAGGCAAAGGCGCCGTTGCTGCCGTTGACCAGGTCCAGGCCACCGGCGCCGATCAGGCGATAGCCGTTGGTGACGAACTGCAGGCCGGTGGCGGCCTGGGTGCCGACCACGGTGACATCGCCTGCGGTGCCCTGGAATACCGCGAAGTCGCTGGCCCAGCTGCCATTGAGCACGCCGTTGACATCGGTCCAGTTGGTGTTGCCACCGTTCCAGGTACCGGTACCGCCATCGATCACGCCATTGGGCACGCTCTGCGCGCCATCCCAGAACTGCACGGTGCCGCTGGCGCCGCCGACCAGCAGGTTGATCTGACTGCCGATGGAGGTCTGCACCTGGAGGTCGCCGGGCAACATGACGCCCGGCACGTTGCCGATCAGCAGGCCGTTGTCGACCAGCGCGCCGGTGTAGTCGAACAGCCGGTAGATACCGGTGCCGAAGCCGCCGAGGTCGGTGACGTTGAGGGTACCGTCCAGGGTCAGGTTGCCATTGACGCTGACCACTGCGGTGCCGCCGGTGGCCGGCGATGCCAGGCCGAAGTCGAGGATCGAGCCGCTGTGCAGGGTCAGCGCACCGGTGCTGAGGGTCGCGCCGCTGTTGGCCAGCAGGTGCGCGCCATTGGCAATGTCGACTGCGCCGAGCAGGCTGCCGGTGCCCCCGAGGCTGGCGCCGCTGTTGACCTGCACGCTGGGGCTGGCCAGCGAGCCGGTGACGTTGAGCAGGCCGGCATTGACCGTGGTATTGCCGCCGAGCACGTTGACGCCGGACAGCTCGAAGCTGCCGGTACCGGTCTTGACCAGCCCACCACTGCCGGCCAGGGCACCGCTGAACACGCTGTTGAGGTTGTTGCCGCCCAGGGTCAGGGCACCACCGCCGGCGATGTTCACCGTGCCGGCCCCGCTCAGGCCACCGATGGTGGCGCTGGCGCCGAGATTGAGACTGGTGCCAGCGCCGACGCTGACCGCCGAGGTGTTGCCCAGGGCCGTGTTGCCGACCGTGGTGATGCTGCCGCCAAGCAGGTCGATGGCGCCGCTGAAGGTGTTGTTGCCGCTGAGCGTCAGGTCGGACACGCCGTTCTTGATCAACCCGCCGGTACCACTGAGCACGCCGCCCAGGGTCAGGTTGTTGCTGCCGCCAAGGGTCAGGTTGGCGCCGAGGTTTACGTTGTTGCCCAGGGTCATTGCCACGCTGTTGGCCAGCGTCGAGGCGCCGCCGACGTTCAATGCGCCGGTGCCCAGCGCGGCGGCGTTGGCCAAGGTCAGGGTGCCGGCATTGAGGTTCAGGCCACCGCTGAAGGTGTTGGCGCCGCTCAGGGTCAGATTGCTGCTGCCGTTCTTGGTCAAGGCCCCGGCACCGCTGATCACGCCGCCCAAGGTCGTGGTGTTGGTGCCTGGCAGGGTCAGGGTAGCGCCGTTGCCAAGGGCGATGGCGTTACCGAGGTTGAGGGTGGCGCTGGAGTCGAGGCTGGCATTGCCGCCCACGCTCAGGGCGCCGCCGCCGATGGCGTTGTTGTTGCCCAGGACCAGGGTGCCGGCATTGAGGGTGGTGCCGCCGCTGTAGGTATTGTTGCCGTTGAGGGTCAGCACGGCGCTGCCGTTCTTGACCAGCGCACCGCTGCCGCTGATGAGACCGCCGAGGGTGGTGGCGTTGCTGCCCAGCACGGTCAGGGTATTGGCGCCGAGGTTGATGCCGTTGGTCACGGCAACGGCGGTGCTTGCGTCGAGATTGGCGTTGCCGCCCACGGTCAGGGCGCCGATACCCAGCGCGGTGTTGCTGCCCAGGGTCAGGGTGCCGGCATTGAGCTGGGTGCCGTTGGTGTAGAGGTTGTTGCCGCTCAGGGTCAGGTTGGCGTTGCCATTCTTGACCAGCGAACCGATGCCGCTGACCACGCCGCTCAGGCCCAGGTCGGCGCTGCCATCGATGGTCAACGGGCCGGCGATGTTCACATCATTGGCCAGGCTCACCGCCGTATTGGCATCCAGATGGGTACCGGCCAGGGTGTTGAGGGTACCGGTACCCAGCGCAGTGTTGCTGCCGACCACCAGGGTACCGGCGTTCAGGCGGGTAATGCCGCTGTTGCTGTTGTTGCCGGTCAGGGTCAGGGTGGTGGCGCCATTCTTGGTGATGCCGCCGGCACCGGCGATGACGCCGCTCAGGGTCAAATCGTTGCTGCCGGGCAGGATGAAGTTGCCCGCCAGGTTGAGTGCGTTGCCTAGGTTCAGCCCAGCCACGCTGGTGTCCAGCGTGGTGTTGTTGGCGGCGTTGAGCGCGCCGCTGCCCAGTGCGGTATTGCTGCCGACCACCAGGGTGCCGGCGTTGAGCGTGGTGGCGCCGCTGTGGGTGTTGTTGCCGCTCAGGGTCAGGGTGGCGCTGCCGTTCTTGACCAGGCCGCCAGTGCCGCTGAGGGTGCCGGCCAGGGTGAGGTTGCTGGTGGTCGGCAGGGTCAGGTCGGCACCGAGGTTGACGGCGTTGTTCAGGGTCATTGCCGTCGAGTTGGCCAGGGTCGACGCGCCACCGACCGTCAACGCGCCGGTCCCCAACGCGGCGGCGCTGGCCAGGGTCAAGGTACCGGCATTGAGCGTGAGGCCGCCGCTGAAGGTGTTGGCGCCGCTCAGGGTCAGGTTGGTGGCGCCATTTTTGACCAGTGCGCCGGTGCCGCTGATCACCCCGCCCAAGGTGGTGGTGTTGCTGCCTGGCAGGGTCAGGGTGTTGCCGGCCAGGTTGATGGCATTGCCCAGGTTCAGGGTGCCGCTGCCGTCGAGGCTGGCATTGCCGCCCAGGGTCAGGCCGCCAGTGCCGAGGGCATTGCTGTTGCCCAGGGTCAGCAGCCCCGCGTTCAGGGTGGTACCGCCACTGAAGGTGTTGTTGCCATTGAGCGTCAGGCCGGCACTGCCGCTCTTGACCAGGGCACCGGTGCCGCTGATCTGCCCGGTCAGGGTGGTGGCGTTGCTGCCCAGCACGGTCAGGGTGTTGCCACCCAGGCTGATGCTGTTGGTCGCCGAGACGGCGGTACTGGTGTCCAGGTTGGCGTTGCCGCCCAAGGTCAGGCCGCCGATGCCCAGTGCGGTGTTGCTGCCGAGAATCAAGGTGCCGGCATTGAGCTGGGTGCCATTGGTGAAGGTGTTGCTGCCACTCAGGGTCAGGCTGGCGTTGCCGTTCTTGACCAGCGAGCCGATGCCGCTGATCACGCCGCTCAGCCCGAGGTTGGCAGTGCCGTCGATGGTCAGGGGGCCGGCGGCGATGACGTCGTTGGCCAGGCTGACCGCAGTGCTGGCGTCCAGGTGCGTTCCCACGGCGGTGTTGAGGATGCCGGTACCGAGCGCCGTATTGTTGCCGACCACCAGGGTGCCGCCGTTGAGGAAAGTGGAACCGCTGTTGGTATTGGCGCCGGTCAGGGTCAGCGTGGTGTTGCCGGCCTTGGTCAGGCCGCCACTGCCGGCGATGACACCACTCAAGGTCAGGTCGTTGCTGCCGGGCAGGTTGAGGTTGCCGGCCAGGTTCAGGCCGTTGCCGATGTTCAGCCCGGCGACGCTGGTGTCCAGGCTGGTGTTGGCCGCGGCGTTGAGCACGCCGGTGCCCAGCGCGGTGTTGCTGCCCAGCACCAGGGTGCCGGCGTTGAGCGTGGTGGCGCCACTGTGGGTGTTGTTGCCGCTGAGGGTCAGGCTGGCGCTGCCATTCTTGACCAGGCCGCCGGTGCCGCTGAGGGTCCCGGCGAGGTTGAGGTTGTTGGCGCCTGCCAGGGTCAGGCTGCCGCCCAGGTTGACCGCGTTGCCCAGGGTCAGCGCCGCGGTGTTGGCCAGCGTCGAAGCGCCACCCACGGTCAGGGCGCCGGTACCCAGCGCCGTGGCGCTGGCCAGGGTCAGGGTGCCGGCGTTGAGGGTGAGGCCACCGCTGAAGGTGTTGGCGCCGCCCAGGGTCAGGTTGGTGCTGCCGTTCTTGACCAGCGCGCCGGTGCCGCTGATCACACCACCCAGGGTGGTTGCGCTGGTACCAGGCAAGGTCAGGGTGTTGCCGGCCAGGTCGATGGTGTTGCCGAGGTTCACCGCCACGCCCGCGTCGAGGCTGGCGTTGCCGCCCAAGGTGAGGCCGCCGGTGCCCAGGGCGTTGTTGTTACCCACGGTGAGAACACCGCTGTTGAGGGTCGTGCCACCGCTGAAGGTGTTGCTGCCGTTCAGGGTCAACCCGGCGCTGCCGTTCTTGACCAGCGCCCCGGTACCGCTGATCACGCCGCCCAGCGTGGTGCTGCTGGTGCCCAGCAGGTTCAGGGTATTGGCGCCGAGGTTGACGGCGTTGCCCAGGCTCACCGCCGTGCTGGCGTCCAGGCTGGCGTTGCCGCCAAGGGTAAGGGCGCCGGTGCCCAGAGCGTTGCTGTTGCCGACAGTGAGCTTGCTGGCATTGAGGGTGAGGCCGCCACTGAAGGTGTTGTTGCCGTTCAGCGCCAGGTCCCCTGCCCCGCTCTTGACCAGCGTACCGGTACCGCTGATCACGCCACCCAGGGTGGTGGCGCTGGTGCCGAGCAGGTTTAGGGTGTTGGCGCCAAGGCTGATGGCGTTGCCCAGGCTTACCGCGCTGCTGGCATCGAGGCTGGCGTTGCCACCCAGGGTCAGCGCGCCAGTGCCCAGCGCACTGCTGTTGCCGACGGTAAGCTTGCCACCCGCCAGGCTGGTACCGCCGCTGTAGGTATTTACGCCGTTGAGGGTGAGGTCGGCGGCGCCCGCCTTGGCCAGCGCACCGGTGCCGCTGATGATGCCACCCAAGGTGGTGGCATTGTTGCCAGCGAGGGTGAGCGTGCCTGCGCTCAGGGCAATCGCGTTGCCAATGTTGAGCGCCGAGGCACTGTCCAGGATGCTGCTGGCGGTCACCGTCAGGGCGCCGCTGCCCAACGCCGTGTCGCTACCCAAGGTAAGCGTTCCGCCGCCCAGGGAGGTGCCGCCACTGAAGGTATTGATGCCATTGAGCGTCAGGCTGCCGGTGCCGCTCTTGACCAGTGAGCCGGTGCCGCTGAGTACGCCGCCAAGGGTCAGTGCGTTGCTGCCGGGCAGCGTCAAGGCTGCGTTCAGCGCCACCGCATTGTTCAACACCAGCGGCACGCTGCCTTGCAGGCTGCCGGCGCCACTGACGGTCAGCCCGCCTGTGCCGAGTGCCGTGGCACTGGTCAGGTTGAGGCCGCCGGCGGCCAGGGTGGTACCGCCACTGTAGGTGTTGCTGGCGCCAAGGGTGAGCAGCCCGGCACCGGTCTTGGTCAAGCCGCCGACACCCGAGACCACGCCATTGAGGGCCATGTCGGTGGCACCGCCCACGTTCAGGCCGGCATTCAAGGTCAGCGCGTTGTTCAGGCCCAGGCCTGCCACCGTGCCCGCGAGACCACCGCCGTTCACCGTGATGCCACCGGTACCGAAGGCGCTGGCATTGTCGAAATTGAGCAAGCCACCGTTGAGGGTGGTCTGGGTGGTGCCGTTGAGCAATTGCCCGATCAGCGACCAAGTCCCGCTGTCGACGATCAGGCGGTTGAAGTTGATGTAGTTCGAGGCGTTGATGGTGCCGCTGCCGCTGGTGCCGCTGCCGCCACCGATGGCGTTCTGCAGCGCCAGGGTATTGGTGCCGCCGGCACCGCCGTCGACCACCCCTGCAGGCGCGAAGGCCAGGTTGGGGTTACTGGTGACCAGCAGCGAAACACCGATACCGGCTCCCGCGCTGAGGCTGGAGCCGGTAATGGCGTTGAAGCGGTTGGTACTGCCCGCGCCCATCGAGAGGCTGCCGGTCAGGCTCCCGGCGTTGGTGAAGGTGTTGCCGGCTGCCGACGCCTGAAATGCTGTACGACCGAGCACGGTACCGGTGTTGGTGAAGTCCACCGACCCGCCCCCGCTCACGGCGATGACCGGGGTGTCCTCGCTGAGGATCGTCAGGCTGGCCAGCGCCGCGGAGCCGATGCTCCCGGCGTTACTGATGGTGGTGACGCCACCGGCAGCGTTACGCACGTCCATTGCCATGCCGGTAAGGTTCAACAGGCTCGCGCCCAGCACCGCCCCGGTTCCTCGAATCACACCCGTGGCATTGTTGGTGATGTTGATGGTACTGGCGGTGCTGGTGTTGCCGATCAGCGCCGCAGTGGACTGGATGCTCAGGATCCCCAGCAACGACGGGTTGACGGTACCGGAGTTGTTCAACGTGATGTTGTTGCCGGTGAGCGACAGCGCGGTGCCGCCCACGCCCAGCAGCACGCCCAGCGAGGCACCAGTGTTGACGTTGACGGTGAGGCCGCTGCCACTGTTGGAATAGCTCGGCGCGAGCGGGTTGGCCGCGCCGCTGCAGGTCACCGTGGAACCGGCCAGGCTGCAGGCGGCCAGTGCCTGTTCGCCGTGCAGACCAAAGGCCATGGCAGTCACGGCCAGGCTGACGGCCAGCGACAGTTGGGAGAAACGGGCGGGCGAACGGGGGGCGGCGCGACTGTCCACGGAGAGCTCCTTCGTGGATCAGGCGATTCCGTCCTTGAAAGCGTGCACAGCGGGGTAGGCAGGAGCAGTGACACACGCGACGGCCGAAACGCCTGATCTATGGCTACGAATATCCTTTGAAGGAATGTGTAGCCGCTCAGGGCTGGGCGGTTTGGCGTCGGGGCCGGTCAAATGGTGTTAATACTTTGTCGAGGCGGCACGTGTTTCGCGGGTTTCAGCGATGCATTCATTGGATCCAACCGACGAACGGTAGTGCCTGCTCCGCGAGGAGCAGGCTTGACCCGAGCAGGTTCAGGCGACCTCCGCCCCGTCATCCGGCCAATGCGGCTCGTTGGCGCCCGGCGGCGTCAGCGGTGGCAGGCCATAGGCTGCCCGAGCGTCGTCACAGCTCGGATTGTGCACGCCGTTTTCCCACGACGCTTCGAACTCGCGACAGGGGCTGGAGCGGTTCTCGTAGATGGAGCACGCCACCTGCGTGCCGATCTCGCCGCCGAGGCTGACACAACGGCAGGGCTTGGCGTCGGTGCCGATCATGGCGACGCGGGTCGGGTTGATCTGCACGACCAGGTCGTCGGGCACCAGGCCACCGGCGGACTGGCACTCACCCCAGAAGAAAGACACACGAAAGTAGCCGCAGCAGGCGCCGCAGGTCATGCAAGGATTCTGTTCGGACATGATGGCCAGGGAGGGAGGTTGTTGTTATCGGGGCGGGCGCCCGCGGCGCTATTTGTAATCCAGGCGCGGGCGGCTGAGAAGAGGGGGAATGCAAAAAAAGATCGCCGCTGATCGGCGATCTGAAAGTCGTGATCGATATCGCCTGTATCGGCCCATCGCCGGCAAGCCGGCTCCCACAAGGTCCGGTGCCATCCTGTGGGAGACGGCTTGCCGGCGATGAGGTCGGACCTGTTTACTTGCTGGTCAAACCATCGGCGCGGAACATCTGGCGGATCCCGCGAATGGCCTGGCGGATACGGTCCTGGTTCTCGATCAGGGCAAAACGCACATGATCATCGCCGTAGTCACCAAAGCCGATCCCCGGCGACACGCAAACCTTGGCCTCGGCCAGCAGCTTCTTGGAAAACTCCAGCGATCCCAGATGAGCGTACTGCTCAGGGATCTTCGCCCATACGTACATCGAGGCCTTGGGGTTCTCGACCATCCAGCCCAGCTCGTGCAGGCCCTTCACCAGCAGGTTGCGGCGCTGGCGGTACTGCTCGGCGATATCGCGCACGCACTGCTGGTCGCCTTCCAGGGCGGCGATGGCAGCCACCTGCAGCGGAGTGAAGGTGCCGTAGTCGTGGTAGCTCTTGATCCGCGCCAGGGCGCTGACCAGCTCAGGGTTGCCGACCATGAAGCCGATCCGCCAGCCGGCCATGTTGTAGCTCTTGGACAGGGTGAAGAACTCCACCGCGATGTCCTTGGCCCCCGGCACCTGCATGATCGACGGCGCCTTCCAGCCGTCGTAGACGATGTCGGCGTAGGCCAGGTCGTGCACCACCAGCACATCGTACTGCTTGGCCAGGGCCACCACGCGCTCGAAGAAGTCCAGCTCCACGCACTGCGCGGTGGGGTTGGATGGGAAGCCGAGGATCATCATCTTCGGCTTGGGGATCGATTCGCGGATCGCCCGTTCCAGCTCGTTGAAGAAGTCCACGCCCGGTATCAGCGGTACCGAGCGTACCTGGGCGCCGGCGATCACCGCGCCGTAGATGTGGATCGGATAGCTGGGGTTGGGCACCAGGACCGTGTCGCCGTGGTCGAGGGTGCCGAGCATCAGGTGCGCCAGGCCCTCCTTCGAGCCGATGGCGACAATGGCTTCGCTTTCCGGGTCGATGTCGACTTCGTAGCGTTCCTTGTACCAGTTGGAGATGGCGCGGCGCAGGCGCGGGATGCCACGGGAGGTGGAATAGCCATGGGTGTCTTCGCGCTGGGCAACCTGCACCAGTTTCTCGACGATGTGTGGCGGCGTGGCGCCATCGGGATTGCCCATGCTCAGGTCAATGATGTCCTCGCCACGGCGGCGGGCGGCCATCTTGAGCTCGGCAGTAATGTTGAAGACGTAAGGGGGGAGACGATCGATGCGCGCAAAGCGGCGCGGCGAACCTGGGTTGGCCATGTGTTCCTCGAGAGACGTATGCGCCCGGAACCGTCCGAGCGACGCTGGCCGCTGCGGCGGCCGACAAACAACATAATCCCGCCACAACCACTTCGTAAAGGATAATTTCCTGTTTTATTAGATTTTTTCAGCCACTTCATTTGAAAAAATCGCAATTACAGAATCCCCCTCAACAGGCGGTGCTTGCCGATACACCGGCAAGCACCGCCGTCAAAGGGCTCAGTAGACCTGCACCCGCCACAGTTCGCGCGCGGCCGAGGCCGCGCTCATCGGCAGGCGCCCGTGCAAGGTCTGGTAGTTGTCGATCAGCACCAGGTCACCCGCCTGCCACTCATGGGCAATCAGGCATTCGGGGTCGTAGACCAGTTCGTCGAGCTGGCTGATCAATGCCTGCTGGAAGTCATCGTCGTGCCCCTGCACCTTCTGTTCGAGGGTCTGCAACGACGACTGGCAGCCCTCCTGGTAGCGCAGTACCCGCTCGCCGCTGCGCGGATCGAGGTCGACCAGCGAGTAGCTGCGCGGCGAACCGCCGAAATAGGTCATGCGCGTGTAGTAGGTCAAATCGATGCCCTGCCACTGGCGGGCGGTGCGCAGGCCCACCTTGCGCAAGGCGTTGCGGCTGTCGACGACCGTGGTCTGCCCTTCCCCCGGCTGCGGCGGCGTCTTGCAATACAGCATGAAGGTGTGGGCACAGAACTTGGGATCGCGCTGCACCAGCGGATCGCTGTCGGGCAGCATGTTGAGGTCCCAGTGCAAGGGTGTCTTCTCCAGCGAATGCACCACGCCTTGGGGCTGGTCGGCCGGCTTGACCACATGCACCTCGCCAAAGGACCAACGGTAGATGGTGCCAAAACGCTCGCAGTCGGTGGCGAATGCCTGCTGGTCGGTGAATTCACAGCCTCTGAGGCAGACAAAACCGAAACTGCGCACCAGGGCCTGCAAGGTCTCGGTGGACAGTCGCTGGAAACCCAGCCCCAGCGGGTCGCTGACCAGCAACCCGAACAGGGGGAGCTTCTGCAATGTGAAGTTGAAGCCCTCGAGCGCCTCGCCCGCTGTTTCATGGAACAGCCATGGCTGCCCCTGCCAGGTCACCAGCACATGCCGCGCGGGGTCGATCTGCGCGCGGCCGCGCAGGGTCTGGTGACCGTCAAGCTGGCGCACCGGCACTGCATGCCAGGGGCTGGCTACATGATCGAGCCCCTCGGCCAGGGCCACGGTGAACTTGGGGCCTGCGTTGTCGTACTGGTGCACCGACAGGCGCACGTGCCCGGGGAAAAACCGCTCGACCGCCGCATTCAAGGCCTGGCCGCGCAGCATCATCTGGTAGGCCTTGTAGCTGATCTGGCGCAGGTGCTCGTCTTCGTCCTGCCCGGCCTGGCGGCACAGGCGCAGGTCGTTGTAGAGGTGGCTGCACAACTTGTCGTGGGTACGGCCCAGGGCCTCGTCGTGCTGGCACTGCTCGATCAGTGCCTCGACGTTCTTCCACGGCAGACGGGCCTGCTTGACCAGAGTGGCGCGCAAGGCCTCGGCACTGCTGGCCTGGGGGAACAGGTCTTCCATGCTCACCCAACGGATGCAATGGGTGGTACACAGGGTGCGCAGCGCCTGGTTGTAGGCGCGGCGCACATCGTCCGGCACGCCGACGATATCGTTGAAGGTGGTGCCGTCGCTGAGGATCGCGATCTCGCAGCCAGGGGCGTGGAGCTCGGCGAGCTCCTGGGCGAGGCGGTCGAGGCGCTCGATGGCGATCACCTCGCCATGGTCGGGCAGCACGCCGAAGGTCTTGTCGTGATCATTCGGCGACTTGCACGGGAAACCCGGCAACACCATGCGCAGCGGCTCGCCGCTCTCGAAGCAGCGCGCCAGGTCTTGGGCCAGGTGCGCCCTGCCCGCTTGGTCGAAGCGGTCGTCCTGGGCCTTGAGCAGGTAACCGTCCAGCACCTGGCCGACGGCTTCCATCCAGCTGTCTTTGTCTTGCATGTCGTGTCTTCCTTGAGAACGGCTACAGCGAACCGATTGGCGTTGCGGATTGGCTTGCACAGTGGCGCACTTGCTCCGGGCGCAGGGCCCGGAGCAGCTGCAAGGGTTGCTGGCAATGGAACTGTGGCCGCTGCTCGAGCAACGCTTGCCACTCGCCGTAGCCCCAACCGACGGCGGCGGCGGGCATGCCGGCGGCCTTGGCGGTCAACAGGTCGACGGGGGTATCGCCGACAAACAGGCAGTGGCCTGGGTCGATGCCCAGCCGTTCGGCAGCCTGCAGCGCGATGTCCGGTGCTGGCTTGAGCCGCTCGCCGGGGCGATGACCGAGCACCGCGGCAAATCGCTGCGCGGGCAGCAGCCCTTGCACGACACGCTCGGCGAGGGTGTGGGCCTTGTTGGTGACGACAGCCATGGGCAGCCCTTTGCCGGCAATCCTCTCGATCAGGCCGATACAACCGGGGAACACTCGGGAACGCCGGACCAGGTTGTCGTGATAGCAGCTGCTGTAGTCGTCATGCAGGCGTTGGCGTTGCTCGGCGTCGAGGCTGACGGCGGCCCGTTCGAGCATCGCCGCCACACCGCCGCCGATCATGCCGCGCACCTCATCCGGCTGCAGCGTGCGCAGCCCGTGCAGGGTCAGCACATGATTCAGGCACCAGGCAATATCCGGCAGGGTATCGACCAGGGTGCCGTCGAGGTCGAACAGAACCGCGCGTATGTCCATTGGCGCCACCCTCACTGCGCGCTGGCGTAGTGGCAAGGCCGGCCACGGCGGAATACCAGCCGGCTGTAACGCTCATCGACATTGCTGCGCCGGTCGAGGGTCACCACGCCACGACGCTTGATCGCCACCGAATGCCAGGGGGTGCGCCACAGGTCGCTGGTCGGCACCAGGCGGATGCCGATCTTGCTCGATACCGCCAACTGCGGGTGGATCGACAGGCGCAGGCAATGCGGATAGCGCGCTTGCAGCAACGCACTCCAGGCCTCGCTACGCTGGATCACCCTTTGGGAGGCGGGCTTGGCGGCCTTCTTCACCGCGTTCATGCTCATGCCTTCGAACTCCACCAGCCCGGCGTAGTCCTCGGCGAGGAAACGATGGATGCCGCAGTACATCAGCCGCATGTGCTCCTCGTCCTCGAAGCGCTGCTGCAGGGCGCGCAGCGACTGGCCATGCTCGATCATCAACTCTTCGCGCATGGAGTCCAGGCAGCCCAGCTGCGGATAGGCATCCTTGAGGTCGAACAAGGTGAAACGGCCGGGATAGTGCTGGCCGGCATAGCGCTGGATATCGTCGGTGTAGGCCTGGACATGGGCATCGGGCACCCGCACCAGGTCGGCGAAGACATAGCCGTCCGAGCAGATGTGAATGACTGCACCGGGGGCATGCAATGCGCGGATTTCCTCAGCCAGGCGGTTCAGCTCGTCGATGGCATGGTGCTCTGCCAGGTCCGGGAGCGGGCCGAGGGTCTTCTGGCGATTGGGCGACTTGCCGGGGAAGGCCGGGAGGACCATCTCCACCGGCAGCCCGTGCTCGACGGCCTGCAGCACCTTGGGCAGGTGCGGGGCGAGCACGGCATCATCCAGCGCGTCATCCTGCCCGGGGGCCAGGCTGCGTCGACGAAACAGGCATTCGAGGATGGCCAGCGCGGTAGCGGTGCTGGCAGAGGCATGGCGTTGACGCAGCGAAGCCGCGCACGCCGAAGGAGCGGAGCTCGATTCGGTCATGGAACAGTCCTTGTCATGTGGATCGATCCGAATGGATCGCGGCCTACCCTGGCCTGCAGGTCGTCCTGACCTGCGGCGCATAACATCCGGCAAAGGGCATGGCGCTGTCAACTGCCCTTCGAATGAATTTTCCGAGGCAAAAAAAAACGCCCCGGCAAGCCGGGGCGTCTTGTGCAGCTGGGGTGTTTCAGCGTGCGTAGGTCATCAGCACGTCGGCCGCGGTCTGGCTGTCCACGCCCATCATCACGCTCAGGGCGGTGACGGTGAGGATGGAGAAGCCGAATACCTTGCGCGCCCACTTGCTGTCGTCCTCGGCCTTGTAGCCGCCCCAGGCCATGTACAGCCAGTACAGGCCCATGGCGGCCGCCACGGCGAGGTAACCCAGGCCGGCGTAGCCGCCGAGGGTCAGCATCAGGGTGGCGAGGACGAAGGCCAGCACGTACAGCACGATCTGCTTCTTCGCCGCGAGGATACCGCGCGCCACCGGCAGGACCGGGATGTTGGCGGCGCTGTAGTCCTTGAAGCGGAAGATGGCGATGGCAAAGCTGTGCGGCATCTGCCACAGGCTGAACATCACCAGCAGGGTGAACGCGGCCAGGTCGAAGCTGTTGCTCACCGCGCAGTAGCCGATCACCGGAGGCATGGCACCGGACAGGCTGCCGACCAGGGTGCCGTGCACCGATTTGCGCTTGAGCCACAGGCTGTAGAAGCCGACGTAGACCACGAAGCCAACCAGGGCGCAGAACGCCGACAGCGGGTTGGCCTGGACATACAGCAAGCTGAAGCCCGCCACCCCGAGCAGGGTGGCGTAGATCAGCGCCAGGGGCAGCGACATGCCGCCCTGGACCATGACGCGGTTCTTGGTGCGCTCCATCTTGTGGTCGATGTCACGGTCGATGCAGTTGTTGAACACGCATCCGGACGCGACCACCAGGGACGTACCGATCACCACCGCCAGGAACAGGGCGAAATCCACATGCCCCTTGGCGGCAAGGAAGAAACCGCCTGCCACGGAAAGCACGTTACCGAAAATGATCCCCGGTTTGGTGATTTGGATAAAGTGCTTCACGGACATGCAGTCTTACCTCACTTGGCCAGCATTTCGAAGTGGATGCTGAACATGATCCACAGCGACAGGCCGACCAGCAGTGCAATTACCAGAACGGTGAACAGGAACGTCGACACGTTGGAGCGCTGCTCTTTCGAGCGGTCCATGTGCAGGAAGTACACGAGGTGCACCACCACCTGGATGACGGCCATGGCCACCACGATCAGGACGGTCAGGTTCTTCGGCAGGCTTGGGTACATCACCAGGCCGAACGGGATCGCGGTCAGGATGATCGACAGTACAAAGCCGATCATGTAGGACTTCACGCTACCGTGATTGCCTTCGTGATGAGTGTCGTGTGCGCTAGCCATTACAGAACCCCCAGCAGGTAGACGACGGTGAACACGCAGATCCAGACCACGTCGAGGAAGTGCCAGAACAGGCTCAGGCAGCTCATGCGGGTCTTGGCGGTCGGGGTGATGCCGTGCTTGTTGATCTGGTACATCATGATTGCCATCCAGATCAGACCGGCAGTCACGTGCAGGCCGTGGGTACCGACCAGCGCGAAGAACGCCGACAGGAAGCCACTGCGCTGCGGGCCGTAGCCTTCGGCGATCAGGTGATGGAACTCATAGATTTCCATCGCGATGAAGCCTGCACCGAACAGGAAGGTCACAGCCAACCAGCCCAGTACACCTGCCTTGTTGCCGGCGAACATCTTCAGCATGGCGAAGCCGAAGGTGATCGAGGACAGCAGCAGGAACGCGGTTTCGACCAGCACGAAGTCGAGCTGGAAGATGTCGTGACCCGACGGGCCGCCGGCGAAACCGCCGGACAGCACCGCGTAGGTGGCGAAGAGCGACGCAAACAGGATGCAGTCGGTCATCAGGTACAGCCAGAAACCGAGTACGGTCATCTGGCCCGAGTCGTGGTGGTGGTCATCGTGCGCATGGTCATGACCATGCGCGCCACCGTGGATTACTTGACTGGACATTGATTACACCCGTTCAAACGATTCGACACGTGCGCCGCCGGCAGGCAGTGCACCAGCGTTGGCCAGCGCTTTCATGCGCTCGCCTTCGATGCGCGCCACTTCTTCGGCCGGCACCATGTAGCCCTGGTCGTCACGCGCGGCGTGGCGAACGAAGACAGCGATGGTCGCAACCAGGCTCGCACCCACCAGCCACCAGATGTGCCAGATGAAGGCGAAGCCGAACACGGTCAGCAACAGACCCATGAACAGACCGGTGGAGGTGTTGCTCGGCATGTGGATCGCTTCGTACTTGGCCGGAGCCTTGTAGGCGGCGCCGGCTTGCTTGGCTTCGTGCCAGGCGTCCAGGCCAACGTGCTCAGGCATGTGGGCGAAGTTGTAGAACGGAGGTGGCGACGAAGTCGACCATTCCAGGGTACGGCCGCCCCATGGGTCGCCGGTGACGTCCATGTTGTCCTTGCGATCGCGAACCGAGACGTAGATCTGGATCAGCTGGCAGGCGATACCGAACAGGATCAGCACGGCGCCGACCACGGCTACGTACAGGTAGGGTTCCCACAGCGGGTTGTCGGAGTGGTTCAGACGACGGGTCATGCCCATGAAGCCCAGGGCGTACAGCGGCATGAACGCTACGTAGAAGCCGGAGATCCAGAACCAGAAGGCAGCCTTGCCCCACTTCTCGTTCAGGGTGAAACCGAAGGCTTTCGGGAACCAGAAGGCGAAGCCGGCGATGTAGCCGAATACCGCGCCACCGATGATCACGTTGTGGAAGTGGGCGATCACGAACAGGCTGTTGTGCAGAACGAAGTCGGCACCTGGAACAGCCAGCAGAACGCCGGTCATGCCACCGATGGAGAAGGTGACCATGAAGCCCAGGGTCCACATGATCGGCGCGGTGAAGCGCAGACGGCCCTGGTAGATGGTGAACAGCCAGTTGAACAGCTTCACACCGGTCGGAATGGAGATCAGCATCGTCGCCAGGCCGAAGAAGGTGTTGACGCTGGCGCCGGCACCCATGGTGAAGAAGTGGTGCAGCCAGACCGCGAAGCCGAGGATGGCGATCGCGCCCGATGCGTAGATCATCGAGTGGTGACCGAACAGGCGCTTGCCTGCGAAGGTCGAGGTGACTTCCGAGAACACGCCGAAGGCCGGCAGGATCAGGATGTAGACCTCAGGGTGACCCCACGCCCAGAACAGGTTGACGTACATCATCGGGTTCCCACCAAGCTCGTTGGTGAAGATGTGGAAGTCCAGATAACGGTCAACAGTCAGCAGTGCGAGTGCGGCGGTCAGGATCGGGAAGGAAGCGACGATCAGCACGTTGGCCCAGGTGCAGGTCCAGGTGAAGATCGGCATGTCCATCAGCTTCATGCCAGGTGCGCGCATCTTCATCACGGTGACGAGGAAGTTCACGCCGGTAAGCGTCGTACCCAGACCTGATAGCTGTAGCGCCCAGATGTAGTAGTCGACACCCACCCCAGGGCTGTACTGGATACCCGCGAGCGGCGGATAGGCAACCCAGCCGGTCTTGGCGAATTCACCAACGCCCAGCGAGATGTTGACCAGCAGCACGCCTGCCAGCAGCAGGTAGAAGCTCAGGGAGTTCAGGAACGGGAAGGCAACGTCACGTGCACCGATCTGCAGAGGAACCGCAAGGTTCATCAGGCCGGTGAAGAACGGCATCGCCATGAAGATGATCATGATCACACCGTGGGCGGTGAAGATCTGGTCATAGTGTTCAGGCGGCAGGTAGCCTTCGGAGCCACCGGTGGCGGCGGCCAGCTGGGTACGCATCATGATGGCGTCGGCGAAGCCGCGCAGCAGCATGACCATAGCGACGATGATGTACATCACGCCGATTTTCTTGTGGTCGACCGTGGTCAGCCACTCGGTCCACAAGTAGGTCCACTTGCGGAAATAGGTGATGGCACCAACGACAGCGAGACCACCGAGCGCGATCATGGCAAGCGTCACCATGACTATCGGCTCGTGATACGGTATCGCCTCCAGAGTTAATTTACCGAACATCTCTTACTCCTCTGCACCGGCAGCTGGTTGCATACTCGATTCCACACCCTTGGTAGTGGCCAGGTCTTTGCTGCCTGCTTCTTCGTGGTTCGGACGACCGCGGTTCATGCCTTCGTACTTGTCGACGATGCGCTGGAACTGGTCAGCCTGAGCCTCGCTGTACAGCGCGACTGGGTTGTTTTCGCTTGCTTTGGCCAAGGCGTCATATTCGGCCTGGTCCAGTTTCTTCGGCGAAGCCTTCACCTCGGCGACCCATGCATCGAAGTCGGCCTGGGAGGTGGCAACAGCCTTGAATTTCATACCGGTGAAGCCGGCGCCGCTGTAGTTGGCGGAGATACCGTCGAACTCACCGTTCTCGTTGGCGATCAGGTGCAGTTTGGTGGTCATGCCAGCCATGGCGTAGATCTGGCCACCCAGGCCCGGGATGAAGAAGGAGTTCATCACGGCGTCGGAGGTCACGCGGAAGTTGACCGGGGTGTTAGCCGGGAAGACGATCTTGTTGACCGTGGCAATGCCCTGTTCCGGGTAGATGAACAGCCATTTCCAGTCCAGCGCGACCACGTCGATCTGCACCGGCTTCACATCGGAATCCAGTGGACGGTACGGGTCCAGCTTGTGGGTGGAGTGGTAGGTGAAGTAACCCAGGGCGATGATGATCAGGATCGGGATGATCCACACCGCGGCCTCGATCTTGGTCGAGTGCGACCAGTCGGGGGTGTAGGTGGCGGCCTTGTTGGACGCGCGATACTTCCAGGCGAACGCCAGGGTCATGATGATCACGGGCACGACCACCAGCAGCATCAGGCCGGTGGCGATCAGGATCAGGTTCTTCTGCTCAATGCCGACCTGGCCCTTCGGATCGAGCAGGGTCCAGTTGCACCCACTGAGTAAAAGCATGCCTAAAAAGGGCAATATGCCAAACAGTCTGGGGTAACGCTTTTTACTCATCTCACGACCTCTAGATCAGCTTGCTTCAATGCAATTTGTGTTTTGGTAGCCAACACTTCGTCCTGCCAAGTGCGGCAATTGGCGCCCGTACTCGCCCCTGCCAGGGATCCGACTGCTGGATCTTGGCGTCAAGCGGGTTGGCGGTGCTTATGGTTTCGTAGGCAACAGGCCTGTACTTCAGACCAAGTCCATTTGGTGCGGGAAAACGCGGAGGGGTGTCCGCCCGGTATCGCCGTTGGGCGAAACTTGTCGAAGTCAGCAAATGGAAAGCGCTGCGGCTCCCATCAATCCTGCGACTCGCAAGCAGTGCCGAACGGAAATTGGGGGCGATTGTAGATAGGTCGCCCCACGATGACTATGACTTATTGAGCAACAGTCTTTTACAGAATGCGTAACAATACTGGTCAAAAAATCAACTTCGCGACAGTTTGTCGCACCCCGCGCAGTAGCCCTGAAACCCTTGCCGCGCAAGGGCTGGTGGCTGACCTGGATCAATCATCGGGGGCCATTTGCAGCTTATCTCGCCGCGCAATAGACCCAGGTCAATTCGGGACTTTGGTCTAAGCGCGGCGACGGTTTCGGTAGATGCCCAGGGGCACCAGCACCGCCGTCAGCACGAACGCCACCAGCGCCCATTGCGCGAGGGACAGGCCGAGGATCGGTGGGTAGGGCGTGGAGCAGAACCCATCGACCTGGAACGCCAGCGGCCAGAGCTTGGCCAGCGGCAGGTCGTCGACGATGGGCTGCAAGGTGTCGATACCGCAGCTGACCATGGGGTTGGCGAGTATATACACATGGTTGCCGGCGGCAACGATGCCACCGATGGCGCTGAGCACCACCAGCGCCTCGAAGAAGGTCAGGCTGCGGCGCCCGGGCATGGCGGCGGCGATGAAGGCGAAGATCGCGATGAACAGCAGGGCATAGCGCTGCAGGATGCACAGCGGGCAAGGTGCCTCGCCCAGCACCACCTGCATGTACAGGGCGCCGCCGATCAGCGCCAGGCAGATCACGCCGAGGAGCACCAGAAAGCGCCGTTCCCGATTCAGGCGCGATGAGAGTTCGTTCATTGCCGATTCCTTCGATGGAGAGTGACAGCGCGGGCTGCCCGAGGGGCGCCCAGTCTACACGCTGGAGATGACCTTTGAATGCATCGAGCGGGGGCGTGCGCGGCTATCCACTGATGGCCTAGGACCGAGCGGGTCGGTTTCGGTTCACTGACGCGCGTGAAAAATGCGCCAGCCCAGGTGCCGGGCAGGAGCAGGCCCCTCGACACCTGGGAGTGAAGGATACAGTGATTAAAGGAGGATTAAAGATGAAAGCGGGTGTAACCGCGTTCACCTCTTCCTTATATAGAAGATCGGTTAGGCCCAATCGCTGCGGTTCGGCGCTCTGCCAGGCCGACAGCGTCGAATGTCATCGTCCGCTTCGTTCTCGATTACCCACGGCCGGGAGCATCCGTGTGCTGGCGGCCCGACAGAACGCCGAACCGCAGCGATTGGGATGAATTACTCGTAGCCTGTCCCGGCCCCATCGCCGGCAAGCCGGCTTCCACAGGTATCGCTGAACCCTGTGGGAGCCGGCTTGCCGGCGATGGGGCCAGCCAGGCCTATCGCTTACTCCAGCGCCGCAGCCGGCCCGAAGAACTCATAGCGGCTCTGCCCTTCCGGCACACCCAGACCCTTGAGCTGACGCTTGATCGCCGCCATGAAGCCCTTGGGTCCGAGGAAGTAGGCGTCGATATCACGTTCACGCGGCAGCCATTCGGCCAGCAGGTCCTGGTCCAGCAGGCCCACTGCGTCGGCAGCCTGGCTGCCATCTTCTTCTGCGTAGCAGTAGAAGCGCTTGAGTTGCGGGTGGCGCGCCGCCAGGCCATCGATCCAGTCGCGGAAGGCATGCACCGCGCCGTTGCGCGCGCAATGGATGAAGTGCACCGGGCGTTCGGTCGCGAGGGCCGCCTCAAGCATGGCCAGGGTCGGGGTGATGCCCACACCGCCGCTGATCAGCACCAGCGGCTTGTCGCTGGCGACCAGGGTGAAATCACCGGAAGGCGGGAACAGTTGCAGGGTATCGCCGACCATCAAGCCATCATGCAGGTAGTTGGAGGCCTTGCCGCCCGCCTCGCGCTTGACGCTGATGCGGTACTGCTCACCGTCGCACAGGGCCGACAGCGAATAGTTGCGACGCTGCTCCTGGCCATCGATTTCCAGCTTCAGGCCGATGTACTGGCCCGGCTCGGCCTTGAGCACCGGCTTGCCATCGACCGGAGCGAAGTAGAACGAGACGATCTCGCGGCTTTCCTGCTCGCGGCGCACCAGGCGGAATTCGCGGGTGCCGCGCCAGCCGCCGGCAGCCTCTTCCTTCTCCTTGTACAGGTTCTCCTCGGCGCCAATGAGGATGTCGGCAAGCTGGCCGTAGGCCGCCGCCCAGGCGGCGATCACCTCGGCGGTAGCGATCTCCTTGCCCAGCACTTCCTCGATGGCGCGCAGCAGGCAGCTGCCGACGATCGGGTAGTGTTCAGGGAGAATCTGCAGGGCGACGTGCTTGTTGATGATCTGGCCTACCAGACCGCCCAGCTGCTCGAGCTGGTCGATATGCCGGGCGTACATCAGCACGCCGTTGGCCAAGGCACGCGGCTGGTCGCCGCTGGCCTGGTGGGCCTGGTTGAACAGCGGGCGTACCTCGGGGTACTCGCTGAGCATCATCTTGTAGAAGTGGGTGGTCAGGGCCTCGCCACCACTTTCCAGCAGGGGCACGGTGGCTTTGATGATTGCACGTTGTTCGGCATTGAGCATTACGACAACTCCTGAGCCTGTGGCTTCGAATGGTTGCGTAGACCATTTCAGCAATCGTGCCAACTTTGATCGTCAGTAAAACCGGGGGTTTTCATTGATCGATGTCAAAAGGACACACTCAGGCGTATAGTCATTCCGACCAACAGGAGTCCATATGACTGCAAAGCCCCTGCTCACCGCCCTCCTCCCCCTGGTGAGCGACTTGTCCCGCGACCTCCCCGACCAGGAACGCTACCGCCGGCTGCTGCAGGCCATGCGCGGTCTGCTGCCGTGCGATGCCGCGGCGCTGCTGCGCCTGGACGGCGAATGGCTGGTGCCGCTGGCAGTGGATGGCTTGTCAGCGGACACCCTGGGCCGACGCTTCCGGGTCAGCGAGCACCCGCGCTTCCAGGCCCTGCTCAGCCGCCCCGAGCCCACCCGCTTCCCTAGCGACAGCCCGCTGCCCGACCCTTACGACGGCCTGGTCGACGCCGCCCATGTGGATCTCGAGGTGCACGACTGCATGGGTTGCCCGCTGATGGTCGACGAACGCCCGTGGGGTCTGCTGACCCTCGACGCGCTCACCGCCGGCCAGTTCCAGAGCCTCGAACTCGACGCCCTGCAGGCCTTCGCCAGCCTGGCCGCCGCCACGGTGACCGTGGCCGAGCGCATCGAGCACCTGGCCCTGCGCGCCGAGGATGAACACCAGCGCGCCGAGGTGTATCGCCAGGCCAGCGGCCAGGACCGCGAACTGATCGGCCAGAGCAAGGCGCACAAGCGCCTGGTCGAGGAGATCCGCCTGGTCGGCGGCAGCGACCTGACCGTGCTGATCACCGGCGAGACCGGCGTTGGCAAGGAACTGGTGGCCCAGGCCCTGCACCATGCCAGCCAGCGTGCCGGCAAGCCGATGGTCAGCCTCAACTGCGCCGCCCTGCCCGACACCTTGGTGGAGAGCGAACTGTTCGGTCATGTGCGCGGCGCCTTTACCGGCGCCCATGGTGAACGCCGCGGCAAGTTCGAGCTGGCCAACGGCGGCACATTGTTCCTCGACGAGGTCGGCGAACTGCCGCTGGCGGTGCAGGCCAAGTTGCTGCGGGTGTTGCAGAGCGGGCAGTTGCAACGCCTGGGTTCGGACCGCGACCATCAGGTCGATGTGCGCCTGATCGCCGCGACCAACCGCGACCTGGCCGAAGAGGTGCGCAATGGCAACTTCCGCGCCGACTTCTACCACCGGCTGAGCGTCTACCCGCTGCAAGTTCCGCCCCTGCGCGAGCGAGGCCGCGACGTGCTGTTGCTGGCGGGCTTTTTCCTCGAACAGAACCGCGCGCGCCTGGGGCTGGGGAGCCTGCGGCTGTCCACCGACGCCCAGACTGCCCTGCTGGCGTACGGCTGGCCGGGCAACGTCCGCGAATTGGAACACCTGATCGGTCGCTCGGCGCTCAAGGCATTGGGGCAGCACGGGCGGCGGCCGAAGATCCTCACCCTGGAAGCGGCTGACCTCGATCTGCGCAACGTGACGCCGAGCATACTGGCAGAAACCGAGGCACCGTCGGCTGACGCGCCGCTGCCCGAGGGGGGGCTGCGCGAGGCGGTGGATGATTATCAACGGCAGATCGTCGAAGCGTGCCTGGATCGTCACCAGGACAACTGGGCAGCCGCAGCCCGGGAGCTGGGGCTGGATCGGGCCAACCTGAGCCGGTTGGCCAAGCGCTTGGGGCTGCGCTGATGGGGCGGCGAAGCAGCCTCATACAGAGCGAATAGCAAACTAAGCTAAAGCCTGGCGCCAGAAAGCCGATAACCCGGCATCCTCCCCCTCATCCATAGCGAAGGTTGTCCATGGCCACGCAAAAAGCCCGCGCGGACTCGCTGTCCCTGCTGCTGTTCACCCTGCGCAGCGGCAAGCTGATGGCTATCAACCTGCTCAAGGTCAGCGAGATCATCCCCTGCCCGCCGCTGACCAAGCTGCCGGAGTCCCACCCGCACGTCAAAGGCGTCGCCACCCTGCGCGGCAACTCGCTGTCGGTGATCGACCTCTCCCGCGCCATCGGCGAAATGCCCCTGGCCGACCCCGACGGCGGCTGCCTGATCGTCACCGAGATCAGCCGCTCGCGTCAGGGCCTGCACGTGCAAGCGGTGAGCCGTATCGTCCATTGCCTGAGCACCGACATCAAACCGCCACCCTACGGCTCGGGCAACCGCTCGTTCATTACCGGCGTCACTCGGGTCGACAACACCCTGGTGCAGGTGCTGGATATCGAGAAGGTCATCCACGGCATCGCCCCGCCGCCCCACGAACCGCACCCGGGGGAAGTCAGCGAAGAGGACGCCAGCCTGCTGGCCGCCGCCAACATCCTGGTGGTAGACGACAGCCAGGTCGCGTTGCAGCAGTCGGTGCACACCCTGCGCAACCTTGGCATCGAGTGCCATACCGCGCGCAGCGCCAAGGATGCGATCAATGTGCTGCTTGAGCTGCAAGGCACCGAAAGGGAGATCAACATCATCGTATCGGACATCGAGATGTCCGAGATGGACGGTTTCGCCTTCACCCGTACCCTGCGCGAAACCCCGGACTTCCAGCACTTGTACATCCTGCTGCACACCTCGCTGGACAGCGCGATGAGCGGTGACAAGGCCAAGCTGGCCGGGGCCAATGCCATTCTCACCAAGTTCTCCTCGCCGGAGCTGACCAACTGCCTGGTGACGGCGGCGCGGGCGGTGGTGTTCGAGGAGCGCTGAAAGCCAGAAAGTGAAGAGCCATGCGAGTGTCCTGTCTCGGAAATACGTTCTCTTTTGGCGAGTGGCTTGGGTGTTCGGGCAAGGCGCCGCGACGAGTCATAGCAGGGCTATGGCGAGGAGTGGCAACGCAGGCCGGGCGCCCAAGACGCCGCCAAAAGTGAACAGCTTATTTCCGAGACAGGACACTCGTGCATGGCTCTTGAAGATTCAGCGGCTATTCGTCGACTGAGGGCGAGCTTGGGAGGCCGCCCTGGACACGACTGGCTCGCGGTTTGGAGCTTTCACGGCCCCTCGCTTCCAGGTCGGCCACTGCTCGACCTTTTCTCGGCACTCATCGAGATAACGAAGAAATTCCTCTTTACTTCCGTTCATCGGAATCACCCTTCAAGTACATTGACAAAGTATACCCAGCCTCGTCTTCATGGTCGATGTATGAGCAAGGCAGCATCTGGGTGCGCAATTTAGCATCTGCTTCAGTCCAGTCAACCGTTTGCCCATGTTCGGTTTTACGTATGACAGCGTAGCCGCTGCCCAGACTCATGGAAAACAGATCAAAGAAGCTTCTTGGCCCCACCCCGATGAAGGCGTCAAAAAATACTCCTTTGCGCGAACGATCCTGGGAAATCGAATCCGAATGAAATTTCTGAGCCTTACTCTTAGGGTAAGGCTCGACATAAACCACACGATCGACACCTGCGGCAATGATGTGCTTCGCACAGTTATGGCATGGATAGGTGGTGCAATACAACGTACTATCGACTGCACTTACCCCTACCCTTGAAGATGAAAGCAACGCTTCCATTTCTGCATGAACAACCCGCCCATACTCGGTAATATCCTTTATTCCACTGTCCCTTATCAAGGGTGCTACTTCATCCCGACAGTGCTCGGGTAATGATCGAATGATATTTTCTACAATTTCCTTTTTTTGCATGGCGTTGGAGTCCTCACCTCGTTTATAGTCCCGCCCATCCTCCTCATCCACAATTTCATGTGCTGCGTTCCTGGTCGGCCAGTACAGGCCGCCGCCTGCCTTGGGTACATCGTTAGCCCCTGTTGCGATGATACAGTCGTGCTTGGTCAATACAGCACCGACCTGCCGCGACAGGTCGGCCGACCTCAGTGAGGCCGAGAAGGCCATGAACATCGCATACTCATCGAAAGTGGGGGTGACATACGGCTTGCCGAACAACAAATCCAGAATGCGCCAGATCTGATTCTTCAGGGCATCTAAATTTCCGTCATAGCTGACAAAGAAGTCAGACAAATGGTAAGTGTCTCGAGTGTGCTGCCCGTGTGGCTCTTTCTCGTTTTCATCCCGTGAGATCAGATCCGCTGCCTGCTCCTTGGTCAATCGTAGGTCGTCGAGAAGATAACGGCTTCTACGCTCATGGTCCGCATGCACGCCGATCAAGAAGAACCCCCCGGCATAAATCTTCCGTAATCGCTGCACCTCAAACGGCGTTTTCAATGAATTTATCAGATAAGCATTTCTGCCCGGCTCCGCCTTGCTTTCCTGGTATCTCAATTGGCTGATGGCGACAGCAGCGCCTAATGCCAATATCGAATTATCCCCCGACACTTTCCTTAATCGATTACCTTCACGCATATACCTGTCAATACGCTCAACGCGATTCTCGGTCTGCGGAACATCGCCGATCTTTGTAATGACATCAGTGGATATACGAATGCAATGGGCGGTATAGCGAAACGCCTTGAGCCGATCTTCGACAATTTGGCAGACCACTTTTAGGTCCGTTCCCAGTGCCCCGACGAATCCCAGAACCAACTCGGAATCCGCATAGGAATCATCCAGGAATGACATATTCATGTATTCAGGAGCGTGCGCAAGGTTCTCCATGATAGGCCTGGCATCGGGCATGGCTTCACCGTCTTGTGACAGCATCCCTTTTACCAACTGTTCAAGCTCCAGGGAGGACTCCGGCTGCCCCTGAAAACCCAGTTCACCCGTGCCCGGATACCAAGACATCACACCGCCGCTATGGGTACGAAACTCATACTGGTTCGGGTTAAGCTCTTTCCATGTTCCAACCTGCGCCAATATTTCCAGGCGCTCCTTCAACTGCGCAAATGATCCCTCGAAACGCATTCCATGACCTCACCGTTACCCGTTGGCTTTCGAATCCATACAGGTATAGCTACGAATCATCCTCTTTCCAGGACGAGCAATGCTTGCTAATAAAGTTTCAGCCTTCCGCTAAAACGTAAGAAAATTCGCAATTTGCGTTGCGCCAATGGAAAGGCATAATTCCCTCTCTTGTTGAGGTCATGCCCCATGCTCCGTTTGATACTGCTTAGCCTTTCGTTACTAACCGTTTCCGCTCACGCCTCGACGCCCCAGGCCTGGAGCGACCAACGCCAGCACATGCTCAAGGCCTGCCTGGCCGCCAGCCAGTTCAAGGATGCCCACGCCCTGGGCAAGCCCGCCGAGTTCGACGACCAGGTCGGTTACAGCGCGCTGCTGATCGAGGGCACCTACCCCCAGAAGCACATGCAGAACCGCACCGGTACCGAGCTGTGCCTCTACGACCGCCAACGCCAGCAAGCCTTCACCACGGAATGGGAAGCCGGCAAGCGATGAGCGACAGTATTCGCTTCGCCTGCACCGGCTGCGGCAAATGCTGCACGGGCCATCATGTGCCGCTGACGCTTGCCGAGGCCCACCAGTGGGCTGTTTCCGGCGGCCAGGTGGTGGTGCTGATCGAAGGATTCATCGCTGATGGCCCTGGCATGCCGACGGACCAGCGCGAGCATGTGCTGCGCCGCTCGTTTCCGGTGCCCTGTGGCGCTGGGCAGTTGCACGTGTCGGTCACCTTCGCCGCATTCAATCCGGGGCGCTGCCGCAACCTTGATGACAACGACCTGTGCGGCATCTATGAAAGCCGCCCGCTGGTCTGTCGTATCTACCCGGCAGAGATCAATCCGCACCTGCCGCTGCGTCCGGAAAACAAGGACTGCCCGCCCGAGGCCTGGACGCAAGGGCCGGAACTGATTCACGGCAGCCTGCCGGTGGATGAGGCGCTGCGTGCCCTGATCGAGGCCTCACGCCAGGCCGACCGCGACGATATCGCGGCCAAGGTGGCGATCTGTCAGGCGCTGGGGATGACCACCAGTGCACTGAAGGGCAATGGGTTTACCGCGTGGCTGCCGGACATGGCGGCGTTGGCCTCGGTGCTGGAGCAGGCGCCACAGGCGGTCGATGGACCGTGGGCGGTGCATGTGCAGGACGAGGCGCTTGCGGCCGATCTGCAGGGTCATCGCCTACAGGTGACGGGCGAAGCGCCGGTCTACTATGCGTTCATCGGTTTCTAGATAGATCCAATCGCGGGGCAAGCCCGCTCCCACGCCCTGCCCCTTCCAAGCATGGTTGCCAACAGTGTGGGATCGGGCTTGCCCCGCGATAAGGCCGGCACAGAGAACTCAGTCAATCACTGACAGCGCCGCCAGAACTCATCCGCCAGACGCCTTAGGTCCTTGGCCAGGTCCGCCACGTCACTGGCGCTGCTGTGGCTGCGCTGCCCGACGCTGACCGTCGCCTCGCTGGCCTGGCGGATGCTGGTGATGTTGCGGTTGATGTTCTCGCTGACCTGGCTCTGCTGCTCCACCGCCGCGGCGATCTGCAGGCTCATCTCGTTGATCTGGTTGACCCGCACGCTGATGCTGTCCAGCGCATCGCTGGCCAGTTGCGCCTGCTCGACGCTGTGCCCGGCATGGGCGCTGCTCTGCTGCATCACCTGCACCGCCGCGCGGGCGCCGTCCTGCAGGGCGCCGATCATGCGCTGGATATCGTGGGTCGACTGCGCGGTGCGCTGGGCCAGGCCACGCACCTCGTCGGCGACCACCGCGAACCCCCGCCCCTGGTCGCCCGCACGCGCCGCCTCGATGGCGGCGTTGAGCGCCAGCAGGTTGGTCTGCTCGGCGATGCCACGGATCACGTCGAGCACCCCGGAAATCTCGCTGCTGTGGTTCTCCAGTTGCTGGATGACCTCGCTGGCTTCCACCAGCGAACCGGCCAGGTCCTGGATCGCGCAGCGGTTGCGATCGACCAACTGGTGGCCTGACTGGGTCTCGTCCTCGGCCTGGTCGGCCGCCATCGCCGCCATCTGCGCGCTGCTGGCCACCTGGGCGACACTGGCGCTCATCTGGTGGATCGCCGTGGCCACCTGGTCGGCTTCGCTCTGCTGCTCGAGGCTGTTGGCGTGACTGCTGTGCAAAGCCTCGACCAGCGAGCCAGAATGCCCGGCCAGGCGCGAGGAGGTGTCGCCGATGCGCCCGACCACCGCCCCCAGCTGCGCCTTGAGCATGCGTATGGCGAACTCGATCTGCCCCAGGCCGTCACGCCGGCCGGTGTACAGGTGCTGGCTGAGCGGGTTGTCGGCGATCGCCTGGGCCTGCCGACGCAGCCGCTCGTAAGGGCGCAGCAGCCCAAGGATCGCCAGGCTGCTCAAGCCCGCCGCCGCCACCATCTCCAGCAGCGATTCCAGCAGCGGTGCCCCCAGCCACCATTGACCCGCGCCGATCACCAGCGCCAGCACCACACCGACCGCCAGCGACAAGCGCGTGCCCAGCTGCAGCACCGGCAAGCGCTCGCGCCAGCCACGCCGGCCTTCGCGCAACCTTGCATAACACCGCTCGGCCGCCGCGACCTGCTCGACCCCAGGCTTGGTCCGCACCGACTGGTACTCCAGCACCTGCCCGCCGCTGCTGATCGGCGAAACGAAAGCGCTCACCCAGTAGTGGTCGCCGTTCTTGCAACGGTTCTTCACCAGCCCCATCCACGAGCGTCCGGCCTTGAGCGCCTGCCACATCTGGGCGAAGGCCTGGGGCGGCATGTCGGGGTGGCGGACAATGTGGTGGGGATTGCCCAGCAGCTCCTCGCGCGGGAACCCGCTGACCCGCAGGAAATCTTCATTGGCATAGGTGATGCGGCTGTCCAGATCGGTGGTGGACAGGATGTTGGCGTCGCCGGGGTAATCCACTTCGCGACCGGTAACAGGCATATTGCACTTCATCGGAGGCACTCGTTGTTGTACGGGAAATCGGCAGGGCGTACGACTCTAGGGGCAAATGCCGGCGTAACATTGATCCATGGCAGGGTATTGGCACTTGGCCATCAACGCGCCGAAACTGACAGCCGTGACAGCCTGGCGTCACGCTGCCGACCCGGTCGGCGCGCTATAACCCTGCAATAGCCCAATCCATTTCCCAGCCCCTTGGCCAAGGTGCCCGCCCCGATGCGACGTCCGTCCCGCTCCCTCGTACTCGCCGCCCTGGCCCTTGTCCTGCTGGTCGCCATCGGCGCCTGGCAGGGATTGCGCCGCGAAGCCCCGGTCAAGCGCGCCGCCAGCGCGATACCGGTGCGCGTGGTCGCCGTGGCCCAGCAGGACGTGCCGCGCTACCTGAGCGCCATCGGCTCGGTGCTGTCGCTGCACAGCGTCGAGGTGCGCCCGCAGGTCGAGGGCGTGCTGACCCAGGTGCTGGTCAAGGAAGGCCAGTGGGTCAAGCAGGGCGACCTGCTGGCCACCCTCGATGACCGGGCGATCCGCGCCAACTTCGACCAGGCCCGCGCCCAGCTCGGCCAGACCCAGGCGCAGTTGCAGGTGGGCAACGTCAACCTCAAGCGCTACCAGTTGCTCAGCAGCGACGACGGCGTGTCGAAGCAGACCCTCGACCAGCAGCAGGCGCTGGTGAACCAGTTGCAGGCGACGATCAAGGGCAACCGGGCGGCCATCGACAATGCCGCGGTGCAGCTCAGCTACACGCAGATCCGCTCGCCGGTGAGCGGTCGTGTCGGCATTCGCAACGTCGACCCTGGCAACCTGGTACGCACCAGCGACACCCAGAGCCTGTTCAGCGTCACCCAGATCGACCCGATCGCCGTGGAATTCGCCCTGCCCCAACAGCAGCTGCCAGTCCTGCAGGGCCTGCTCAACTCGGCCACGCCCGCCGAAGTGGAGACCTACCTGGACGCCGACGGCGAACGCAGCCTGCTCGCCAAGGGGCACTTGATGCTGATCGACAACCAGGTCTCGGCCACCACCGGCACGGTGCGGGTCAAGGCCGAGTTCGACAACAAGGACGGCCGCCTGTGGCCCGGCCAACTGGTCACCGTGCGCCTGCGCACGGCAGTGGACGAGGACGCCCTGGTGGTACCGCCACCGGTGGTGCAGCGCAGCATCGACGGCCACTTCGTCTACCGCCTGGACGGCGACAAGGTCAGCGCCGTACCGGTCAAGGTGGTGTACCAGGACAGCACGCTGAACGTCATTGCCGGGGTCAAGGCCGGCGATCGCCTGGTGCTGGACGGCCAGTCGCGGCTCAAGCCCGGCAGCACCGTGGAAGTCACCCCCGACACTCCTGCCCCGGCGCAAATGGCCGAAAGCAGGAGCCAGCCATGAACACCCGCAACGGCGTCTCGGCCTGGTGCATCGACCACCCCATCGCCACCCTGCTGCTGACCTTCGCCCTGGTACTGCTCGGTGCCATCGCCTTCCCGCGCCTGCCGGTGGCGCCGCTGCCCGAGGCCGACTTCCCGACCATCCAGGTTACCGCCCAGTTGCCCGGCGCCAGCCCGGAAACCATGGCTTCGTCGGTCGCCACGCCCCTGGAGGTGCAGTTCAGCGCCATCCCCGGCATGACCCAGATGACCAGCAGCAGCGCCCTGGGTTCGACCAACCTGATCCTGCAGTTCACCCTCGACAAGAACATCGACACCGCCGCCCAGGAGGTCCAGGCGGCGATCAACACCGCCACCGCACGCCTGCCCCAGGACCTGCCCAGCCCGCCCACCTGGCGCAAGGTCAACCCCGCCGACAGCCCGGTGCTGATCCTCACCGTCAGCTCGGCGCAGATGCCCGGCAACCAACTGAGCGACTATGCCGAGACCCTGCTGGCCCGCCAGCTCAGCCAGATCGACGGCGTCGGCCTGATCAACATCACCGGGCAACTGCGCCCGGCCATCCGCGTGCAGGCCCAGCCCGAGAAGCTCGCCGCCATCGGCCTGACCCTGGCCGACATCCGCCAGGCCATCCAGCAGACCAGCCTCAACCTGGCCAAGGGCGCGCTGTACGGTGAGCACAGCGTGTCGACCCTCGCCGCCAACGACCAGCTGTTCCACCCCGAGGACTACGCGAAGCTGATCGTCAGCTACCGCAATGGCGCCCCGGTGCACCTGGCCGACGTCGCCAAGGTGATCGACGGCGCCGAGAACGCCTACGTCAGGGCCTGGTCCGGCGAACAGCCGGGGTTGAACCTGGTGATCTTCCGCCAGCCCGGGGCAAACATCGTCGACACCGTGGACCGGGTGATGGCCGCCCTGCCCCGCCTGCAGGAAATGCTGCCGGCGGCGGTCGAGGTATCGGTGCTGCAGGACCGCACGCAGACCATCCGCGCTTCGCTGCACGAGGTCGAGCTGACCCTGCTGATCGCCGTGGCCCTGGTGATCGGGGTGATGGCGCTGTTCCTGCGCCAGTGGTCGGCGACCTTCATCGTTTCCAGCGTGCTCGGCGTGTCGCTGATCGCCAGTTGCGCATTGATGTACGTGTTCGGCTTCAGCCTCAACAACCTCACCCTGGTGGCCATCGTCATCGCCGTGGGCTTCGTGGTGGACGATGCCATCGTCGTGGTGGAAAACATCCACCGCCACCTGGAGGCCGGCGACGACAGCCGCACGGCCGCGCTCAAGGGCGCCGGCGAGATCGGCTTCACCGTGGTGTCGATCAGCTTCTCGCTGATCGCCGCGTTCATTCCGCTGCTGTTCATGGGCGGCGTAGTCGGCCGGCTGTTCAAGGAATTCGCCCTGACCGCCACCGCGACCATCCTGATTTCGGTGGTGGTCTCGCTGACCCTGGCACCGACCCTCGCCGCGCTGTGCATGCGCCGCCCGACAGAGGCGCAGCATGACGGTTTCGGCCAGCGCCTGGTGCGCTGGTACGAGAAGGGCCTGGACCGGGCCCTGGCGCACCAGCGTGTCACCCTCGGCGTGTTCGGCCTGACCCTGGCATTGGCGGTGGTCGGCTACGTGGCCATCCCCAAGGGCTTCTTCCCGCTACAGGACACCGGTTTCATCCTCGGCACCAGCGAGGCGGCGGCCGATGTGTCCTACCCCGCGATGATCGAGAAGCACCAGGCCCTGGCGAAGATCATCGAAGCCGACCCGGCGGTGCGCGCCTTCTCCCATTCGGTCGGTGTCACCGGCAGCAACCAGACCATCGCCAACGGGCGCTTCTGGATCTCCCTCAAGCCCCGTGGCGAACGCGACGTGTCGGCCAGCGAATGGATCGACCGCATGCGCGCGAAACTGGCGCAGGTTCCCGGCATCGTCCTGTACCTGCGCGCAGGGCAAGATATCAACCTCAGTTCCGGGCCGTCGCGCACCCAGTACCAGTACGTGCTCAAGAGCAACGACGGCGTCGCGCTGAACCTGTGGACCCAGCGCCTGACCGAACGCCTGCGCGAAAATCCGGCGTTCCGCGACCTGTCCAACGACCTGCAACTGGGCGCCAGCGTCACCCGCATCGACATCGACCGCCAGGCCGCCGCGCGCTTCGGCCTGACCACCACCGACGTCGACCAGGCGCTGTACGATGCCTTCGGCCAGCGGCAGATCAGCGAATTCCAGACCGAGACCAACCAGTACAAGGTGATCCTCGAACTGGACGCCCGCCAGCGCGGCAAGGCCGAGAGCCTCAACTATTTCTACCTGCGCTCGCCGCTGTCCGGCGAGATGGTGCCGCTGTCGGCCCTGGCCCATGTCGCGCCGCCCAGCACCGGGCCGCTGTCGATCAGCCACGACGGCCTGTTCCCGGCGGCCAACCTGTCGTTCAACCTGGCCCCCGGCGTGGCCCTGGGCGATGCGGTGCAGATCCTCGAACGCACCCAGCGCGAACTGGGCATGCCCGACTCCATCGCCGGCAACTTCCAGGGCGCCGCCCAGGCCTTCCAGAGTTCACTGTCGAGCCAGCCCTACCTGATCCTCGCCGCGCTGGTGGCGGTGTACATCATCCTCGGCGTGCTCTACGAGAGCTTCGTGCACCCGCTGACCATCATCTCCACCCTGCCCTCGGCGGGCCTGGGCGCGTTGATCCTGCTCTGGGCCATGGGCCAGGACTTCACCATCATGGGCCTGATCGGCGTGGTGTTGCTGATCGGCATCGTCAAGAAGAACGGCATCCTGCTCATCGACTTCGCCCTCGAAGCCCAGCGCAACCACGGCATGACGCCCGAGCAGGCGATCCACCAGGCGTGCCTGGTGCGCTTCCGACCGATCATCATGACCACCCTAGCCGCATTGCTCGGCGCGCTGCCGCTGATGTTCGGCTTCGGCGCCGGCGCCGAACTGCGCCAGCCACTGGGCATCGCCGTGGTCGGCGGCCTGCTGGTGAGCCAGGCCCTGACGCTGTTCACCACCCCGGTCATATACTTGGCCCTGGAGCGTCTGTTCCACCGCCGCCGGGCCATCGCCGCCCCCGCGCCGACCGCCAGTTGAGACAAGACCATGCGTGTGCTGATCATCGAAGACGAAGAAAAAACCGCCGACTACCTGCATCGCGGCCTCACCGAGCAGGGCTTCACCGTCGACCTGGCGCGCGACGGCATCGACGGCCTGCACCTGGCGCTCGAAGGCGACTACGCGGTGATCGTGCTCGACGTGATGCTGCCTGGCCTGGATGGCTACGGCGTGCTGCGCGCGCTGCGGGCGCGCAAGCAGACGCCGGTGATCATGCTCACCGCCCGCGAGCGGGTCGAGGACCGCATCCACGGCCTGCGCGAAGGCGCCGACGACTACCTGGGCAAGCCGTTCTCGTTCCTCGAACTGGTGGCCAGGCTGCAGGCCCTGACCCGGCGCAGCGCCATTCATGAGCCGCTGCAGATCCAGGTGGCGGACCTGTGGATCGACCTGATGGCGCGCAAGGCCAGTCGTGCCGGCCAGCGCCTGGACCTGACCGCCAAGGAGTTCTCGCTACTCAGCGTGCTGGCCCGGCGCCAGGGCGAAATCCTGTCCAAGACCGCCATCGCCGAGCTGGTCTGGGACATCAATTTCGACAGTGACGCCAATGTCGTCGAGGTGGCGATCAAGCGCCTGCGCGCCAAGCTCGACGGGCCGTTCGACAACAAGCTGCTGCATACCATTCGAGGCATGGGCTATGTCCTGGAACATCGAGGCTGAAACCTGCAGTACCCGCCCCTATGAATCGGCCGCAGGTAACGCCCCATGAATCCTTGGCGCAACTCCATCGCCCTGCGCCTGTCGGCGCTCTTCGCCCTGGTGGCGCTGGCCGTGTTCGTGCTGATCGGCAGCGCGCTGTACCGCCAGGTCGACCACAGCCTCGACCTGCTGCCAGCGGCCGAACTGGACGCACGCTTCAGCGTGCTCGAATCCACCCTCAACCGCTTCGGCACCTCCGAGCACTGGGCCAAGATCAACAACAAACTCAACCTGCTGAGCGAAGAAGACCGACGCATCCGCTTCTGGGTGGTGAGCGGCGCCCCGGCCTTCGAGTACGGCCAGCCCAGCGAACAGGTGCGCGGCTTCGCCAAGGGCCCTGTGGGCATGCGCGAGCTGCGCCTGTCCGACAGCCTCTATCCCTACAAGGTGCTGGTCAGCGAGCTGCCCGCGCAGGGTGAGCGCCCGCCCCTGCGTTTTCTGATCGGCATCGACACTGAAACCTTCTGGCAGGCCCAGCACAGCCTGCTGGTGGCCATCGTTGGCCTGGCGGCTTTCGGCGTGCTGCTGGCTTCGCTGCTTGGTTACTGGGTCGCGCGTATTGGTCTGCGGCCCCTGCTCGCCCTCTCCGAAGAAGCCCAGGCCCTGGCGCCGCCACGCCTGGACGGTCGCCTGCAGACCCGCGACCTGCCGCCGGAACTGGCGCGCTTCGCCGGCACCTTCAATGCCGCCCTCGACCGCGTCAGCCAGGCCTATTCGCAACTGGAAGCCTTCAACGCCGACGTCGCCCACGAACTGCGCTCGCCGCTGACCAACCTGATCGGCCAGACCCAGGTCGCCCTCACCCGCGGGCGCAGCGCCGAGCACTACTTCGAGGTACTGCAATCGAACCTCGAAGAACTCGAGCGCCTGCGCAGCATCATCAACGACATGCTGTTCCTGGCCAGCGCCGACCAGGGCAGCAAGGCCACCGCCCTTACCCAGGCCTCACTGGCCGAGGAAGTGGCCACCACCCTCGACTACCTCGACTACATCCTCGAAGACGCCCACGTCAGCGTCACCGTCAGCGGCGATGCCCAGGCCTGCATCGAAAAGGCCCAGTTGCGCCGGGCGCTGATCAACCTGCTGAACAACGCCGTGCAGCACACCGCACCGCACCAGGCGATCCAGGTGCGCATCGAGGCGGATGACGAACAAGTCAGCATCGCGGTGAGCAACCCAGGGCCGGCGATAGATGAAGAACACCTGCCGATGCTGTTCGAGCGCTTCTATCGGGTGGATGCGGCCCGCGCCAACAGCGGCGGCGGCAACCACGGACTGGGCCTGGCCATCGTCAAGGCAATCGCCCTGATGCACGGCGGCAGTGTTTTCGTGCACAGCGAGGCCGGGGCCAATACCTTCGGTATCAACTTGCCGAGCGCTCAACTACGCGGGTTTGCGGTAAAAGTCTGAGTGTTTTTGCCGCGATCATTACTTTTTGCGCAACAGTGCTTATCTGAACAGCCTCTGTTTCCACGCTGTTTACAGGACTAACTTTAGCCCTGTCTCCATTAGCACTTGCCCCGCAAGAAGGTTGTTCCAAATGTCCAACAGTATGGGTATTGCCAGCGTTTTCGTCCTGTCTTCCCTGTTGTTGTCGCCCCTGGCCATGGCGGAAGAATCCCCGGCCTTCGTCGCCCGCAACGCCGAACTCGCCGCGGTTCACCAGGAGGCGCGTGACGCCTACGCCGCGCAGCAGTCCGCTGCGGCTAAAGACGCACAGCAGACCGCTTCCAAGGTATCTGTCGATTCCGATGCCGATAGTTGACCGACCACGCCAACTGTTTCCAGTTTTCCCTGGGCTACACCATGGGCACTGCCTGTGACGATATGTTAGCCTTTCAAAGCCGCTGCCTTTCAGCGGCTTTTTTTATGCGTCGAAAATCTCAGCCTGGCTGTTACGTCTCTAATAAGAACTTGCAGACACGACAATAAAAAACTGCCCCATCGCTTGACCAAAGGAGTTTGTACCGGTGTCTTTCGCGTTTCGTTTCACCCCGTTGTTCGTTGCATTGGCCGCAACGATGCCCGTGGCCGCACAGGCCGATGAAGACAAGGCTGATGGCTTCATCGAGGGTTCCACGCTGAACCTGCATTTGCGTAATGCCTACTTCAATCGCAACGAGAAGAATGCCTCGATCAAGGACAAGCGCGAGTGGGGCCAGGGCGCCGTCGCACGCTTCGAGTCCGGCTACACGCCTGGCGTGATCGGCTTCGGCCTCGACGCCCACGCCATGGTCGGCCTGAAGCTCGACGGCGGTGATGGCCGCGCCGGCACCTCGATCCTGCCGAGCGCGCCAGAAGACAAGGCGCGCCACGCCTTCTCCACTGCCGGCGGCGCGATCAAGCTCAAGGGCTTCGACACCGAGTTCAAGGCCGGTGACCTGTTCCTCACCAACCCGGTGATCGCCGGTGGCGAAAGCCGCATGCTGCCGCAGACCTTCCGCGGCGTCGCGCTGACCAACAACAGCATCGACGGGCTGATGCTCGAAGGCGGCAAGGTCAGCTTCACCAAGCCGTACAACCAGAGCGGCCACCGCCGCATCAACACCTACTACAGCAACCAGACGCCCGAGCAGGACAGCCAGAACCTGAGCTGGGCCGGCGCGTCGTGGAGCGGCACCGAGGGCGTCACCGCCAACCTCTACGCCGCCGAGCTGAAGGACATCTGGAACCAGTACTACGCCGACTTCGACTACACCTACGCGGTCAACGACCTGGTCAGCCTGAACCCGGGCGTGCACTTCTATCACACCCAGGACACCGGCCAGTCGAAGCTGGGCAGCATCGACAACAACACCTGGAGCGTGCATTTCACCGTCGCCGCCGGGTACCACAGCGTCACCGCCGCCTACCAGCGGGTCAATGGCGACACGCCATTCGACTACATCAACCTGGGCGACAGCATCTTCCTCGACAACTCGCGCATGTACTCGGACTTCAACGCGCCGAACGAGCGCTCGTGGAAGCTGCAGTACGACTATGACTTCGCCGGCCTCGGCATCCCAGGCCTGAGCACCTCGCTGTCGTACTCGCGCGGCAAGGCCGACCTGACCAAGGCCAGCCAGGACACCCAGTACTACGATTTCTACAACGCCGACGGCAAGAACGCCCGGCACTGGGAGCGCGACTTCGACGTGAAGTATGTGTTCCAGGAGGGTCAGATGAAGGACCTGTCGGTGCTGCTGCGCTATGCCACGCACCGGGCCAACGCGGCGTACTCGGGTGAGCAGGACAACAACGAATTCCGCGTGATCGTGGATTACCCGCTGAACGTGTTCTGATCCATCATCGCGGGCGAGGGCTACGCCCTCGTTTCGCCGGCAAGCCGGCTCCCACAGGTACAGCGCTATTTTTTGTGGGAGCCGGCTTGCCGGCGATGCTCTGCTTCAACTGTTTCTTTTCAGTCCTGTTTCCAGGTCATTGATCAGCGCCTTGGCCATGGCACTGAGCATCCGCGCCGCACTCCCTGCTTTCAGGTCCCCTTCCATTTCCGCCTCGGTGGTCAGGTGCAGGATGCAATCCTGCAATACCGACAGCTCATCGAATGCCCGGCTCAAGGGCACACCCGGCAGCACGCGATAACATTCCAGGAAGGTCTCGTCGCCAGCGGTGACGGGCATATCGGGCTGCTCGCTCATGGCTGCGCCTCCAGCGACCTGGCGTGGGCCATCAGGCAGCTCAGCAGCCGGCTGAGGATGGAAATGTTCTCCACCAGGATCTCCGGACGCTCATCCACGGGAAAGGCCATGTAGACGTCGCAGGTACGGGTCATCATGGTCATCAGGACAGCGGCATGCTCCCAGACTTCGGCGAGGGGCAGATGGTCGATGATGGAGATGTAGGGGATGGGTGGATCAGGTACCAGCTTTTTCATAAGCAATTTCCAATGTCGTTAAAGGAAACCGCCAGCTCATCCTTTCTCACCAGATAAGGGTGGCAGCCGTACATGGGGTGAGAAAACCGAGGACATTGGAACCCGGCCAGACCTAAGTCTGCCCATGCACGGCTGCCGTAACAGAATGCGGAACCAACATCGTTCGGGTTTCTCACGCCCGGTCACCAAATTTGGCGACCCGACGACGTTAGCCCTGATGCATTTCCCGGCCTATCCAGATCCTTCCGGCAAGCGCGTAGGATAGGTCCCAAGCACAGCCCAACTGAAGCATTTGGTTTCAGATTCGGAAATGTCGTACATCCCATCGCAGGCCTACTGAATCAATTCCGTCGGGCAAAACACCTTTGATCTTGTCCGACAATCCCGCCTTGCCTAAAATACCGCCGCCGCTTTCCGGCCCACTCCCCATGGATCCCGGGGCTTATGCAGTTGCGAGCATGACGTTGCCCACCCGATCACCACGATCCGCCCTGTACAAGTCACACCCCGAGCTGGTCCTCAACCTGGGCAGCTGCCTTGCCGTGCTCGCCATCGTGGCCATCGTCGGCTACCTGCTGGCCCGCGAGCGCGACAGCGTCGAGCAATCGGAAATGCGCTCGTCGAGCAACATCGTGCAGTTGATCGAAAGCGATATCCTGCGCAACGTCGAACTCTACGACCAGTCGCTCAAGGGCCTGATCTGGGCCGTGCAGCACCCCGAACTGCTCAACGTGCCGACCAAGCTGCGCCAGCAGATCCTGTTCAACCAGGCCTTCTCCGCGCCGGTGCGCGGCGACATTCTCTGGCTCGACGCCAAGGGCGACGTGCTCGGCGACTCCACCAGCGCGGTGCCGCGCCAGGCCAACTTCGCCGACACCGTGGCCTTCCAGGCGCACCGCGACCGCCCAGGCCTGGGCCTGCTGATCAGCCCGCCGTTCAAGGCGCGGCTGGGCAACCTGGACTGGTGCATCAGCTTCAGCCGGCGCATCTCAGGCGCCAGTGGCGAGTTCCAGGGCCTGGCGGCCGGGGCCCTGCGCCTGTCCTATTTCAACGAGCTGTTCCAGCGCCTGGACATCGGCGTGGACAGCAGCATCAACCTGCTCAATACCGATGGCCAACTGCTGGCGCGCCAGCCGACCCGGCCGCAGGATCCACTGATCGGCACCAGCTTCAGCGAGCGCCCCAACTTCAAGCGCATCCTCAGCGAGCGCAGCGGCAGCTTCACCGCCCGCTCGACGGCCTATGAGGGCCAGCGCCTCTACACCTTCGCCCGGGTCGCCGACCTGCCGCTGATCGTGCTGGTGGCCCACTCGGCCGATGAAGTGTTCCAGTCGTGGCGGCGTACCGCGATCGTGGTCAGCGTGGCCACCGGCGTGTTGTGCATCGGCATCCTGTGGCTGACCTTGCTGCTGGGCCGCGAGCTACGTCGGCGCCACGATGCCGAACTGGGCCTGGCCACCCTCGCCGCCACCGACAGCCTCACCGGCCTTGCCAACCGCCGCCGCCTCGACCAGGTGCTGCGCCAGGAATGGGCGCGCGCCCAGCGCAACCGCAAGCCGCTGGCGGTGTTGATGGTGGATGTGGACCACTTCAAGGCCTTCAACCAGCGCCATGGCCATGCCGGTGGCGACCATGTACTGCGCGAGGTGGCCACCACCATCGAGCTGTGCATCCGCCGCCCTGCGGACCTGGCGGCGCGTTACGGCGGGGAGGAGTTCCAGGTGGTGCTGCCGGAAACCGAGTTGGCCGGCGCCCGGTTGCTGGCCGAGCGGATTCGCGCCAGTGTCGAGGCGATGCCGCCATTCGGCGATGACGAGCGGTCGGTGACGGTCAGTGTGGGGATTGGCCTGCATATCCCCGGTACCCATCAGGACCTGGCGGCGCTGCTGGGTGATGCGGACGAGGCGTTGTACCGGGCCAAGGCCAATGGCCGGAACCGGGTGGAAGGACCCGAGGGGTGAGTCATGGGGCCGTTACACGGCCCCATGCTGATCAGGACCGAGCGCGGGCTGCGTTACGCAGAGCCTTCACCTGGTCATGATTGCGCTGCACGCCCTGCAGTTGTTTCTCTACCAAGGCATACGAAGTGTCATTGGCCGAGCGCCCCAGTTTGACCAGCTTCTCGCGGGCTTCCTTGTAGGCCTTCAGCGCATGGTCTTCACCACGCTCCACTTCATTGAGCACCGCTTCTTCATCCTTGCCGGTGACCATCGACTTGAGGTTGACCCAGCCACGGTGCAGGTCGCCGCTGATGCTGGTGCTGGTTTCCGGGTCGCCGCCCAGGCGCCGCACTTCGCCCTGCAACTCTGCGGCGGCACTGGCGCATTCGCCTGCCCGCTGTACGAAGAAGGCTTTGAGCTCAGGGTTCTTCACATCCTCGGCAGAGGTCTTGAAGCCTTTCTCACCATCCTTGCTGTACTCGATCAGGTCGTTGAGTACGTCGATCGTGTCTTTGTTGGGATTACTCATGGCAACAACTCCTTGGCAGGTGATAGTCACCTTGATCGGAGCAGGCTTCGTGCCAGGCCTAGTAAATAAAAATAATTCATGTAAATCAGTAGCTTGATGATTTCATAAACATACCGTTCAACGGCGTTCTGCATGATCGCCGCTTGGGTCGTCGTGCAGTTTGCAGTAAGGTCGCGCTTCAACCGCCACAGGCCACCGCCCGATGAAACCCGAAACCCTGCAACTGCTGGTCACCCGCACCATGCCTTTTGGCAAGTACCAGGGGCGGATCATCGCCGACCTGCCCGGGGACTACCTGGCATGGTTTGCCCGTAAGGGTTTCCCGCCCGGGGAGCTGGGCGGGTTGCTGGCGCTGATGCACGAGATCGACCACAACGGGTTGGGCGATCTGCTGAAACCGTTGCGGGGCAAGACCAGGGGTTGAAGCATTTGATGGAGCAATCGCGGGCCTAGCCCTTGGCCGGCGCCACGACCATCTCCACCTGCTCGCTCTTCTTGATCAGCGCATACACCACCGCCGTCAGCAGGCTGCCAGCGACGATGGCCAGCAGGTACAACAGCGCATGGTTGATCGCGTTGGGGATCAGCAGCACGAACAGCCCGCCATGGGGCGCCATCAGCTTGCAGCCGAAATACATCGACAAGGCCCCGGTCAGCGCGCCCCCGGCGATGCTCGCCGGAATCACCCGCAGCGGGTCCTTGGCGGCGAACGGGATCGCGCCCTCGGAGATGAAGCACAGGCCCAGCGCCAGCGCCGCCTTGCCGGCCTCGCGCTCACTCTGGGCGAACTTGCGCCGGGCCAGGAAGGTGGCGATGCCCAGGCCGATCGGCGGCACCATGCCAGCGGCCATGGTCGCGGCCATCGGCGCGTAGCTCGACGAGGCCAGCAGCCCCACCGAGAAGGCATAGGCGGCCTTGTTGATCGGCCCGCCGAGGTCGACGCACATCATGCCGCCGAGCAGCAGCCCGAGCAGGATGGCGTTGGTGGTGCCCATGCTGTCAAGGAAATGGGTCAGTCCCTCGAGCATGGCCGCCACGGGCTGGCCGACCACGTAGATCATCACCAGGCCGGTGAACAGGCTGGCCAGCAGCGGGATGATGAGGATCGGCTTGAGCGCGTCGAGGCTGCTGGGCAGGCGCACCCAGCGGGCGATGGCCTTGGCGCTGTAGCCGGCCAGGAAGCCGGCGACGATGCCGCCGATGAACCCCGCCCCGAGCGTGCTCGCCAGCAGGCCGCCGATCATCCCGGGCGCCAGGCCCGGGCGGTCGGCAATGGACCAGGCGATATAGCCGGCAAGCAGCGGCACCATCAGCTTGAACGCCGCTTCGCCGCCGATCTGCATCAAGGCGGCGGGCAGCGTGCCGGGCTCCTTGTAGGCCTCGATGCCGAACACGAACGACAAGGCGATCAGCAAACCGCCAGCCACCACCATCGGCAGCATGAACGACACCCCGGTCAGCAGGTGCTTGTAGACACCGGTCTTCTCGGCCGGCGAAACCGCGCCGGTCGTTCCCGCCGCCTCTACCTTGCCCTCGGCCAGGGCCTTGTCCAGCGTGGCGCGGGCCTGCTTGAGGGCGATGCCGGTGCCGCAGCGGTAGATGCGCTTGCCGGCGAAGCGCGCAGCCGGTACTTCGATATCGGCAGCCAGCAACACCACATCGGCTGCGGCGATGGCCTCGGCCGGCAGCGGATTGCGCGCGCCGACCGAGCCCTGGGTTTCCACGGTGAGCTGGTAGCCCATGGCCTGCGCCGCCTGTTGCAGGGCTTCGGCGGCCATGAAGGTGTGGGCCACGCCGGTCGGGCAGGCGGTCACAGCGACGATCTTCGGCGCGCCATGCACCGGGGTTTGCGTCACTTGCACCTGGGCGCCGGCAGCAGCCTCGTCGAGGAAGCCTTCACGGTCGGCCAGGGCCTGGGCCGGCGTGCTCTGGTACAGGCGCTTACCCGCAAAGCGCGCCAGGTCCACCGGCCCGGTGCTGACCACCAGCACCCAGTCGGCCTCGGCGATCTGCGTTGGCGTCAGGCGCAGCTCCGGGTGTTCGGCGTCGTGCACCTCGACGCAGGTTTTCCAGCCCCGACGTTGGGCGGCGGCGGCCAACAAGCGGGCGCTGAGCACGCTGGACACCTGGCCGTTGGGGCAGGCGGTGACAATGGCAATGTTCATCAGCAGCCCTCTTCTTGTTGTTCTGTAAGGCGCACGGCGGCTTCCAGGCGCTCCAGTTGCTCACGGTCGTGAATGCCGAAGCCGACCTGGGTGACTGCCTGGGCGGCGATGGCGGTGGCACGACGCAAGGTAGCGGCGGGCGCTTCGGCCTGGAGCAGGCCATGGACCATGCCGGCGACCAGCGAATCACCGGCGCCGACGGTACTGGCGATGCGCACTTTCGACGGTTGCGCATGCAGCGCCAGGCCAGCGGCGAACCAGCTCACGCCCTGCTCGCCCTGGGACACCACCACATGCTCGACGCCAGTGGCGAGCAGCCGCCGTGCGGCCGCGCGTTGCTCGTCCGCGGCCTGCACCGGCAGCCCGAGGACTTCACCCAGCTCCTCGGTGTTGGGCTTGACCAGCCAGGGCGCGGCCTGCAGGCCTGCGCGCAAGGCTTCGCCGCTGCTGTCCAGGGCCACCTTCAGGCCCTGCGCCTTGAGCATCAGCAGCAGCTCGCGCAACCACTCGGGGCTGATCCCCCGTGGCAGGCTCCCGGCCACCACCACGGCGTCATGCCCCGGGGCCACGTGGGCCAGACGTTGCAGCAAGGCGTCGCGGGCGGCCTCGTCGACCTGCGGCCCTGGCCCGTTGATATCGGTGACCTGGCCATCGGCCTCGACCAGCTTGATGTTGCTGCGGGTCTCGCCCGGCACGCGGACGAAGCAATCGGCGAACCCGCGCCAGGCAATCAGCGCCTCGAACGGCGCCAGGTTGTCCTGCCCCAGGAAACCACCGACGGTGACGCTGTGGCCCAGGTCGGCCAGCACCTGGGCGACGTTCAGCCCCTTGCCGGCGGCATGGCTGTGCTGGGCCTGGCTGCGGTTGACCGCGCCGGGTCGCAGGCGGTCGAGGCTGATGGTGATATCCAGCGCCGGGTTGAGGGTGAGGGTGAGGATCTTGGCCATCAATAACGCTCCACCAGCGCCCGGACTGCCTCGGCGCTGTCTTGTTGCAGGGCCTCGCGCGCCAGGGCGCGAGCCGTCGAAAGGTCGGCCTGGCGCACCAGGGCCTTGACTTCAGGAATGCTGCGGGCGGCGACGCTCAGTTCGTCCACCTCCAGGCCCAGCAGCACCGCGACCGCCTGCGGGTCGGCCGCCAGCTCGCCGCACACGCCCACCCACTTGCCCTGGGCATGGGCGGCGCGCACGGTCATGTCGATCAGGTTGAGCACTGCCGGGTGCAGGCCGTCGGCCTGGGCCGACAGGCTCGGGTGACCGCGGTCGATGGCCATGGTGTACTGGGTCAGGTCGTTGGTGCCGATGCTGAAGAAGTCCACTTCACGGGCCAGCTGCGGCGCCAGCAAGGCGGCCGACGGCACTTCGACCATGATGCCTACCTGCAAGTCGGCCACCGGGATCTCCTGACGCAGGCGCTCGACCATGGCCTTGGCGGCGCGCCACTCATGTAGCTGGCCGACCATGGGGAACATGATGCGCAGCGGGCGGTTGTCCGCTGCACGCAGCAAGGCGCGCAGCTGGTCTTCCATCACCTGCGGGCGTTGCAGGGTCAGGCGCACGCCGCGCACGCCGAGGAAGGGGTTTTCCTCAGCCGCGATCGGCCAGTACGGCAAGGGCTTGTCGCCCCCGACGTCGAGCGTGCGCACCACCAGTGGCCGTCCGGCCAGGCCATCGAGCACCCGACGGTACTCGGCTTCCTGGGTCGCCACGTCGGGCAGTTGCGGGTGGGCCATGAAGATCAGCTCGGTGCGCAACAGGCCGATGCCTTCGGCACCTTGCTCCACCACCTTGTCGATGCCGTTGCTCTGGCCAATGTTGGCGAACACTTCGACGGCATGGCCGTCGCGCGTCCGCGCGGGCTCATGGCGGTTGGCCCAGGCGATCTGCAGCCGACGCTCGCGGGCATCACGCTCTGCCAGGGCTCGTTGCAACTCGGCCTCGGCTGGCGCAACCACGACGCGCCCGCGCTGACCATCGAGCAGCAGCGGCGTGCCGCTATCCAGCAACAGCACGGCCGCCCCGGCCCCGACCACCGACGGGATGCCCAGGGCGCGGGCGACGATGGCGCTGTGCGCGGTGGCGCCACCCTGGGCGGTGACGATGCCGGCGACCCGTGCCGGGTCCAGGCGCGCCACGTCCGAAGGGCCGACTTCGGCCATCACCAGCACATAGGGCTGCTCTGGCTCGGCGCTGTCCTTGACGCCGCACAGTTGCGCCAGCACCCGACGACCGATATCGCGCAGATCGGCGGCCCGCTCGGCCAGCAGCGCATCGTGCAGGGCCTCCTGCTGACGGGCAGCGGCTTCGATCACCGCCATCCACGCAGCGGCGGCGCTTTCGCCCTGGGCCAGGCGCAGCTCGACGTCGTCGGTCAGGGCCGGGTCGGCAAGCATTTCCTGATGGGTGACGAAAATTTCGCCGATGGCCTTGTCGCTGCGTTGCACCAGGGCCTGAAGATCGGCGTGCACCGTGTCGATGGCCTGGCGCAGCCTGGCCCGTTCCTGGGCAGGCGACTCGCCGCGCAGCGGGTAGTCGATATCGCGTTCGACGCAGACATGGGCCGGACCGCTGGCGATGCCCGGCGCGGCCGCGACACCCTGCAGGGTGCTGCCGGGCGGCGGGGCCTGGAGGGTTTCGACCTGCGGCTGCTCCACTGCCGCCGTTTGCGGCAAGGGCTCGACCTCCTCGCCGAGGCCCTGCTCGATAGCCGCCAGCAACGCGGGCAAGGCATCGGCTGCGATGCCAGGTTCAGCGATCAATTCTAGAACTTGGCCACGACGAACGCCGAGGCTCAGCAGCTTGCTCAGGCTCTTCACCGAGACGGCGGGCTGGGCGCTGTCGTGCAGCCGTATGCGGATCTCGCCCTCGAAACCCTTGGCCAACTGCGCCAGTACCTTTGCAGGGCGAGCATGCAGGCCATGGGCGTTGGCCAATACTATCCGGGCGCTGGGCCAGTCGGCGGGCGCCTCGCCGCCGAGCACTTCGAGCACGGCGCGGCTGCTGGTGGCCTGGTAGAGCATCTGCCCACGTCCCTCGATCAGCACCTCGCACAGGCGCTCGAGCAGGGCTTGATGCGCCGCTCCGAGGCTGGCCAGGCAGAACAGGCCATTGAGCGGTTGATCGCGGTAGCGCAACGGTTGCTGCGGGGTGACGAAGGCCAGCCCCGGTTGGCGCACCTCACGTTCGCTGTGCAGCCACCACAGGCCTTCACCCAGCGGCAGCGGCTCGGTCTGCTGCAGCACGGCGGCAAAGCCGCTGTCGGCACAACCGGCGCGTTGCAACAGACGAGCGCCACGCCAGGCCAGTTCGTCAAAGTCTTCCGCCGCCAGGTTGAGGCCGACCAGCTGGGCATCCAGCGCCAGCTCGCGTGGCGCACCTTGCAGTAACTTGAGCAGTGCCTCGGCGCTGCCGGAGCGACGCAGCGCCTCGGCCAGGTCGGTTTCACCGAGGGCGCGGGTCAGCAGTTGCAGCAGGCGCAAATGTTCATCGGAGCGGGCAGCGATGCCAATGGCCAGGTAGACGATCTGGCCGTCGCCCCAGTCCACGCCGTCGGGAAACTGCAGCAGGCGTACGCCCGTGGCGAACACCAGCTCGCGGGTCTGCGGCGTGCCGTGGGGAATGGCGATACCCTGGCCGAGGAAGGTCGAGCCCTGGGTCTCCCGGGCCTGCAGCCCCGCCAGGTAACCCTCGGCGACCAGACCATCGGCAACCAGTCGATCGGCCAGCAGCGCCAGTGCCTCGCCCTTGTCGGCGGCACGCTGGCCCATGGCAATCTGCTCAACGGCAAGCTCGAGCATGACCCTCTCCTTTTGCGGCAGCCCCGTCGGCTACCGAGGTATTGTTGTGGAATTCGACGACAAAAGCCGCCGAAACGATCAGCACAACCGGCGAAGACTGATTTTCAGGCAGGAAAATTCGCCTTGCTGAAACGTTTAATCTGACCAAGCGGCCACGTTACTCGATAATCTGCCAACGAAAAAGCCCCATCCTGTCGGACAATTGCGACAATGGTCGCCTGCGCGCGGGCCCGTCGATGGGTGAAACTAGCCGGTCAAGCCCCGCAGGCAGTCCCGGAAACAACAAGGAAAATTCGGTGAAACTCAGCGATATCGCCCGTCTGGCCGGTGTGTCCGTGACCACCGCCAGCTACGTCATCAATGGCAAGGCCGAACAGCAGCGCATCAGCAGCAGCACCGTCGAGCGCGTGCGTGCGGTGGTCGAGGCCCACGGCTTCACCCCGAACCCCCAGGCCGCCGGCCTGCGCAGCCGCCACACCCGCACCCTGGGCTTCATTCTCCCGGATCTGGAGAACCCCAGCTATGCCCGCATCGCCAAGCAACTGGAGCAAGGCGCCCGTGCCCGTGGCTACCAGCTGCTGATCGCCAGCAGTGACGACCAGCCCGACAGCGAACGCCAGTTGCAGCAGCTGTTCCGTGCCCGGCGCTGCGACGCGCTGTTCGTCGCCAGTTGCCTGCCGCCGGAAGACGAGAGCTACCGCGAGCTGCAGGCCAAGGGCCTGCCGGTGATCGCCATCGACCGGCGCCTGGACCCGGCGCACTTCTGCTCGGTGATCAGCGATGACCGCGACGCCAGCCGCCAACTGGCCCAGAGCCTGTTGAAAACCCGCCCGCGCAGCATCGCCCTGATCGGCGCCCGCCCCGAACTGTCGGTGAGCCAGGCCCGTGCCGGGGGCTTCGACGAGGCCCTGCAAGGTTTCGCCGGCGAAGTGCGCCGCTGCCAGGGCGAAGCCTTCAGCCGCGAGTGCGGCCAACGCCTGATGCAACAGCTGATCGATGAACTGGGTGGCCTGCCGGATGCATTGGTGACCACTTCGTACGTGCTGCTGCAAGGCGTGTTCGACACACTTCAGGCGCGCCCCGAGGACTCACGCCAGCTGCAGTTGGGCACCTTCGGCGACAACCAGTTGCTCGACTTCCTGCCGCTGCCGGTAAACGCCATGGCCCAGCAGCACGGCCTGATTGCCGCCACCGCGCTGGAACTGGCCCTGGCCGCCATCGAGGACAAGCGCTACGAGCCCGGCGTGCACGCCATCGGTCGCACTTTCAAGCAGCGGATCGCCAAGGCCTGACCATGCGCCTGATCGACACCCACACCCACCTCGACTTCGCCGATTTCGACGCCGACCGCCCGCGCCTTCTGGCCAACGCGGCGGCGCGCGGGGTGGAGCGCATGGTGGTGCTGGGGGTGTACCAGGACAACTTCCAGCGAGTCTGGGACCTGGCCTGCGCCAACGAAGGCGTGTACGCGGCGCTGGGGCTGCACCCGATCTACCTCGAGCAGCACCTTCCTGAGCACCTGGCGCAGTTGCGCGACTGGCTCGAACGCCTGCGCGGCAATCCACGGCTGTGCGCGGTGGGTGAGTTCGGCCTGGACTTCTACCTGCCCGAACTGGACCCGACGCGCCAGCAGGCGTTGTTCGAGGCCCAACTGCAACTGGCCTGCGACTTCGAGCTGCCGTCGCTGCTGCATGTGCGCCGCAGCCACGCCCAGGTGATCGCAACGCTCAAGCGCTACAAGCCGGCGCGGGCAGGGATCATCCATGCCTTTGCCGGCAGCTACGAAGAGGCGCGGGAGTACATCAAGCTCGGCTTCAAGCTGGGACTCGGCGGCGCCGGCACCTGGCCCCAGGCATTGCGCCTGCGCAAGACCCTGCCGCGGCTGCCGCTGGACAGCGTGGTGCTGGAGACCGACGCGCCGGACATGGCGCCGGCGATGTTCCCGGGGCAGCGCAACAGCCCGGAGCACCTACCCGAGATTGCCGGGGCGCTGGCCGAAGTCATGGGGATCGAGACAGCGCTGCTGGCAGAAGCCAGCAGTCGCAATGCCTGCGAGGTGTTTGGCTGGCAGTCCGACACAGGATCCGCGTCGGCCTTGATCACACCCTGAACGCCCCGATCAACCGCTTGAGCTCCACCACCTGCGCCGATAATGCGCGGCTCGCATCCTCGGTCTGACAAGCGCCTTCGGTGGTGTCCTGCGCCGCACGGTTGATCGCCACGATGTTCTGGTCGATGTCGTGGGCCACGGCGGTCTGCTGTTCGACGGCGGCGGCGATCTGCTGGTTCTGCTCGACGATCCCGCCGACCGCGCCAAGGATATTGCCCAGCGCCTGCTGCACCTGGCGCGCTTCGTCCACGGTGCCGGCGGCCATCTGGTGGCTGCTGCCCATCACCCGCACCGCCGCACCCACGCCTTCGCGCAGGCGCTGGATCATCTGCGCGATCTCCTCGGTGGAATCCTGGGTGCGCCTGGCCAGGGTGCGTACCTCATCGGCAACCACGGCAAACCCCCTGCCCTGCTCGCCGGCTCGGGCTGCTTCGATGGCCGCGTTGAGGGCCAGCAGGTTGGTCTGCTCGGCGATGCTGCGGATCACCTCCAAGACCCGGCCGATGGCCTGGCTGTCGCCCGCCAGCTGGTTCACCGCCGCCACACTCTGGTCGATCTCGCCGGCCAGGCGGGCGATGCTGCCCTGCTGGCTTTCCACCAGGTCGCGGCCCGAGGCGCTCTCATGGTTGACCCGCTGCGCGCCTTCGGCGGCCAGGGCCGCGCTGCGGGCGACCTCCAGCGCGGTGGCGCTCATCTGGTTCATGGCCGTGGCCACCTGCTCGATCTGCTCACGCTGGCCACTGACCGCCTGGTTGCTGCGGCTCGACACCGACAGCACCTGGCCGGCCTGTTCCTCGACCGTGGTTACGGTCTTGCCGACCTGTTCGATCAGCCCGCGAATGCGCCGCACGGTCTCGTTGAAACCACGCCCCAGTTCGCCCAGCTCGTCCCGGCTGCTGGCCTGGAAGCTGATGGTCATGTCGCCTGCGGCCACCTTGTCCATGGCGGTGCCGAGGTTGCCGAGGGTTTCCCGGGTGGATACGTAGAAGCCGCTGTAGAGGTAGATGATCAATGCGAAGACGCTGGCCAAGGCCGCCACCAGCGCGACCGTGCGCAGGCGGTGCTGGCCGAGGCGCTCTTCCAGTTGCCCGTGCAGATGGGCCAGCACGGCATCGTTCAAGCGGTAGGTCTGCGCCATCAGGTCGCTGGTCTGCTGGTAGAAACCGGCCCACGGCGCGTCAAGGCTCTCGGCCACTACCACCTGGTCCTCGAACAGGGTCGCCGCCTGCTTGACGGTGGCCTGGCTGGCCTGGGCGCTGCTGGCGAGCGCAAGCTTGAGCCCGGCATCGGTTGCCAGGGCGTCATCCAGGCGAATGGCGTAATCGGCGGACAAGCGCTCCAGGCGCTGCAGCAGGTCTTCGAAACGCGCGCTGCCCGAGGAGTCCATGAAGCCACGTCCCAGGGCCACCGCGCCCATTGCCCGACCCTCACCGATGGCCTGGGTCACCTGGGCCGTGGCATTGCCGAGCAGCTCGCTCAACTGACGCACCGAGGCCTGGCTGTCCTGACTGAGGCCCGACTGACTGGCCACCAGCTTGCCCAGCACCTGGGCCTGGGCCAGCAACTTGTCGAACAGCGCCGCCTTGTTCTGCAGCGAACTTTCGTCACGGGCACTGGCGAAGGCCTCGGCCAGCTCGACACGCTTGGCCTCGAACGCAGGGTCGCTACCCTTGAGGCCATCGAGCCGGGCCTGGACCTTGTCCTGCAGCGCCGCGATACGGCTTTCCACATCGCCGGCCTGGCCCGACTGGCCCAGCACGGCGTTGATCTGCAGCAGGTTGCCAAGGGTCTCCAGGTCGCCGCGCAATGTCAGGCTCTCGGACAACGGCGCCAGCCCCTGCAATTCGCCACGGGTGGCCTGGAGCTGGTTGTAGGCGTCGCGTACCAGATAAAAGCTGGTGACCAGCATGGGCAGGAAGAACAGGACGCTGATCAGGCTGAACTTCATGCCGAAGCTCAGCCGGTTCATCAGTGCGATGGCCGGATAGAGCAGACGCTTCACAGGTCACCTCCTTGAATTCTTGTTGTTCTGCGGGGTAGCACTAGGCCATCTAGGGCCAGTGGCTTTGTATAGCGCAGATTGGAATCAAGGTTTGTAACTTATGGTTAAGCGCGGTTCGGTAGGAGCGGCTTTAGCCGCGATGCAGGCACCGCGGAGCCTCGCATTCAGACCAGCACGGTCCACAGGGCAAAGCAGGCATACCACAACACCGCGCAGCGCAGCAGCAACTCCCACAGGCTGTCCAGCCGCTCCAGCCCGCGCTGGCGGTCCTCTTCCTCGGGGATATCGTCGGCCACCCGGCCAACCTTGGCCACCAGGTGTCCGGCGCTGACATGCCAGTCGAGCAGTTCGTGCAGCATCACGCGGGTCACCGCGACGAAGTTACCGACCAGGGCGAAGCTCACCGTCATCACCCGTACCGGCAGCCAGTCCATGGCGTGGCGCAGTTGCCCGGCCAGGCTCTGCAAGGCCGGTTGGCGGCTGTTGTCCATGGTCAGCGCCAGCAGGCGGTAGGCCAACGCCGCCGCCGGACCGAGCAGGAAGTACCAGAAGATCACCGCGAAGAAGCTCTGGTAGGCCTGCCACAGCAGGTGGCCCTGAACCCGCTTGATCAAGCTCTGGGCATCGTCGGCGGCCAGCCCCAGGTCGCGCTCGGCCACATGCAGCGCGGCCTGTTCGTCACCCCGGCGCCAGGCGTCGCGAAACGGCCCCAACGCCGCCTTCACATCGCCGCGCCCCAGGCTGTAGACCAACACCAGCAAATGCACCGGCAGCGCCAGCAAGCCGTAGGCCACCGGCTCCAGCACATGCAAAAGCAGCACGAGCAGCGCCACCGGCGCCAGGATCAGGATGCTCAGCGTCCACCACGGGTGGACCTTGCCGCTGCGCTCCAGGCGCACCAGCTCGCCCAGATAGAAGCCGTCGCGCTGCAACCGCTGGCGCAGGGCCGAGAACTTCTCGACCCACAGCGCCAGCACCAACACCAGAAAACTCATGCCTTGTCCTCGTTGCGTTGCAGCGCGGCCCGATAGCGCGGCCAGTCGAAGGCCGGGCCCGGGTCGGTCTTGCGCTGCGGGGCGATATCGTTGTGGCCACAGATGCGCTGGGCGTCGATCACCGGCCAAACCGCGCGGATCTCGCGGGTCAGCCGCTCCAGCGTGGCGTACTGGGCATCGGTGTAGGGCAGCTCGTCGGTGCCCTCCAGCTCGATGCCGATGGAAAAATCATTGCAGCCCTCGCGCTCGCCGAAGCGCGACACGCCGGCATGCCAGGCACGATCGAGCAACGAGACGAACTGGGTCACCGCGCCATCGCGCTCGACGAACAGGTGCGCCGAGACGGTCAGGTGGTTGATGGTCGCGAAATACGGGTGCTCGTCCGGGTCCAGGCGGTTCTGGAAGAACTGTTGCACCTTGCCGGTGCCGAAGCAGGCCGGAGGCAGGCTGATGTTGTGGATGACCAGCAGCGCAATGGCCTCACCTTCGGGGCGGGCGTTGAAGTTCGGCGAGGGGCAGTGGCTGACGCCGGTGAACCAGCCGGTCGCGCGGTCCAATTGCATGGTGCAGATCCTGAAATGACGCCCGAGACAGATGGTCAGTATGCCGTGGGTGGCCAGTGCTTGCATGTAAATGATTGTGCAGGAAGCTTCAGCTTTGCTGCGCCTGCTGCCCACGCAATTGCTCCAGCACCGCCTCCAGCGCCCGCTCGAACAGCAGGCCATCGTCCAGCAAGCGTACCTCGCCACGGCGCAGGGCCATGGCCAGGCCCATGCGGTTCCATTCGCGTACCTTCATGCCGGTGCGGTTGCTGAAGACCAGCCGGTCGTTGCTGTCGATACGTGCCACCAGCTTGCAGCGCATCGCCTCGTCGTCGTCCATCACCTCGACCCAGGTGCCGACCTGCAACCGCTGTACCTGATGAACGGCAGGGTCATGCTCGTCGAGCGGCAGGCCAGCGTCCAACTCGGACTCATCGCTGACGACCAGCACGATATCGTCCTCCACCCACACTTCGTCCAGCGCGGCATCCGCCTCCGGCGTGCCGCCACAGGCGCGCTGGTGCAGCTTCTCCAGTTGCAGGAAGAAATCACGGGTGGCGGCGGAGTCCAGCGCCACCCCCGCCAGGCCGTCGCGCAGCGCCTTGAGCAGGCCCGGCACCTGCTCCAGCAGGCGCTGCGGCTCACGGTACGGGGCAATGCTGACCAGCAGGTCGTCCACCGTCGCCAGGGCCTCGGCCCAGGCTGGCGAAGCCTCACCCTGCTTCAGCCAGGCCAGCAGCAGCACCTGGCTCCAGGATTGCACCAGCATCTGCACCACCACCTGCGGCAGCACGCGGCCATGCAGGCGGTCGTTCAACTCCTGCTGCACACGCTGGCGGGCCAGCAGCGTACGGGCACGGCCCTCCTCGGCGTCACGGGTGCGCTGCTCGAGCAGTTCGTTGCGCCGACGTTCATCCTGGCTGAAAGCGAGAAACTCATCGAGCAGCTCGTCGAACAGGGCGCAATCGTCGGAAAAGTCATTGAGCAGGCGCTGCACGATACGTTCGACGCGCAGGTGCAGGCTGTCGCGCAGCCCCTCGGCCTCAGTCTCCCAGCCAATGGCCGCGGCGGCGATTTCGTTGAGCAGGCGGCGCGCCGGGTGGCTGCCACGGCTGAACATGCCCTTGTCGATCAGCGCCACCTTGAGCACCGGGATATGCAGGCGCACGATCAACGCGCGCAGGCTGGCCGGCAGGTTGTGGTCACCCTGGATGAAGGCGAACAGCAGGTCGACCAGGTTGATCGTGTCTTCGTCGTCGGTGGCAATGCGCCGCCGCGTGCCGCTGCGCACGCTGACCCGCAACAGCAGTTGCTCCAGCTGCTGGCCGAGGTTGAAGTCATCCGGCTCGCCAGGGGCCGGCACATAGTGCTGCAAGTGGGTGAGCAGGCGCAGCAGGTCGCCGGTACTGGTCGGCTGGGCCGCACCGGCCGCCTGCAAACGCGGCGTGACCCGCCCGCGCACCGGCGCCAGCAGTGCCTGCACCGAGGCGAAGAACGCCTGGCCGGCGGAGTCGGGCAGGCCGCCCGGCATGACGCTGGCCGTCACGCGCCTGGCAATGCCGCGCCGGTCCTCGGCACGGCGCCGTGGCGCGGGCAGCAGCTCCGGCAGCACGCCGGCACTGGCGAGCAACTGGCTGGCCTCGCCGTAGAGCAGGTCGAGGTCGCGCAGCACATAACGCTCGTACAGCTTGAGCAGCACCATCTTGACGTTGGCGCCAACCCCCAGGTTGCGCCCGGCATCCAGAAAGTAACCGCAGAGGTTGCCTGGGCCGAGTGGGTTGTGCGCGGTTTCCAGCGGCACTTCCAGCAACGTGGTGAAGCGCAGGTTCAGTTGATCGAGCAGAAACCCATCACGCGACAGCACCCGATCGACCATGGCCTGCACGGCCACGGTGCGCTCCAGCGCCGACCGGTCCTGGGTCTGTGACCTGACCAGGGCCTCGAGCCCACCGCCCTGGCCGATACGGGCAAAGGCGTCGTAGAAGGTGTCGAGGAACCCGCGCTCGATGCTCTTGCGCTTCAGGCGCAGGTCACGCATGGCTTCGAAGTACAGGTTTTGGTCGAGGCGGCCACTGGCCTTGTCGGCCATTTCGAAAAGGGTGTCGTCGGCATTGTCGAACAGCGCCTGCAAGCCCTGGCGCAATTGCAGCGCGGCCTTGTCGCGCACCTGCAGGAGCAGGACTGGAAGGCATGGCGAGGGCGCGCGCGCACCCCGGTCGATGGCAGCCGCCAAGGGCACCACCTTGCCTTCATCATGCATCCCGGACTCCTTGCTGGATGTTGCGTTGTTCGACTGGAAGAGAAATCGTCAAAGCTATGACGCCAATTACAAGGCGCTATTATCGGTGAAAATTCTGACAGCTGCTAGCACGCCTTTCGCACGCCTCAACGGACAATGCATTTGCCCAATTGCTCAAACCGCCTGACCAAAGGTCATCGGCACGGCAGCTGTACACACCGCCCCCCTGCCCTATAATCGCCGGCACCTAGCTTGTGGAGCCGACCATGCCGAACCTACGCCTCGCCGACCTGACCGCCGAAATCGAAGCCAACGTGCGCCGCGCGCTGCTCGAGGACATCGGCAGCGGCGACATCACCGCCCAGCTGATCCCGGCAGAGCGCCTGGCCAAGGCGACCATCATCACCCGCGAGGACTGCGTGATCGCAGGCACCGCCTGGGTCGATGCGGTGTTCCGCCAGCTCGACCCGCGGGTGGCGGTGCACTGGCAGGTGGCCGATGGCGAGCGCGCCACCGCCAACCAGGCGCTGTTCCACCTCGAAGGCCCGGCACGCTCGCTGCTCAGTGGTGAACGCTCGGCCTTGAACTTCCTGCAACTGCTCTCGGGGGTGGCAACCCGCGCACGCTTCCTGGCCGACCTGGTCGAGGGCACCCAGGTACGCCTGCTCGATACCCGAAAGACCCTGCCGGGCCTGCGCCTGGCGCAGAAGTACGCGGTTACCTGCGGCGGCTGCCACAACCACCGCATCGGCCTGTACGACGCGTTCCTGATCAAGGAAAACCACATCGCCGCCAGTGGTGGCGTGACCGAGGCCGTGGCGGCGGCGCACCGCATCGCCCCGGGCAAGCCGGTGGAGATCGAGGTGGAAAGCCTGGACGAGCTGCGCCAGGCGCTGGCGGCGGGCGCCGATATCGTCATGCTCGACGAACTGAGCCTGGATGAAATGCGCGAAGCGGTACGCATCACCGCGGGCAAGGCCAAGCTCGAGGCCAGCGGCGGGGTCAACGAGACCACCCTGCGGGTGATCGCCGACACCGGTGTGGACTACATCTCGATCGGTGCGATGACCAAGGATGTGAAGGCGGTGGACCTGTCGATGCGGCTCAGCCTGTAAGCTGAATCGCAGGCACAAAAAACCGGCCAGATGGCCGGTTTTTTTATCGCGGGGCCAGCCCGCTCCCACGTTCTGTGCAGGAGCGGGCCGGCCCGCAAAGGCTGGATCAGTGCGCGGCGTTGGCCAGGCCGTCCAGGTAACGCTCGACGTCCAGGGCCGCCATGCAGCCGGCGCCGGCCGAGGTGATGGCCTGGCGGTAGACGTGGTCGGCCACGTCGCCGGCGGCGAACACGCCCTCGACGTTGGTGGCGGTGGCGTTGCCTTCACGGCCGCCGTGGACCACCAGATAGCCGTCCTTCAGGGTCAGCTGGCCTTCGAACAGCGAGGTGTTCGGGGTGTGGCCGATGGCGATGAACACACCGTCGACCTTGAGTTCGTCGAAGCTGCCGTCGTTGTTCTTCAGGCGCGCACCGGTCACGCCCATGTTGTCACCCAGTACTTCGTCCAGGGTGGCGTTGAGCTTGAGTTCGATCTTGCCTTCGGCGACACGGGCGTGCAGCTTGTCGATCAGGATCTTCTCGGCGCGGAAGGTGTCGCGACGGTGTACCAGGGTCACCTTGCTGGCGATGTTGGCCAGGTACAGCGCCTCTTCCACGGCGGTGTTGCCGCCGCCGACGACCGCCACCGGCTTGTTGCGGTAGAAGAAGCCGTCGCAGGTGGCGCAGGCCGACACGCCCTTGCCCATGAAGGTTTCTTCCGACGGCAGGCCCAGGTAGCGGGCGCTGGCGCCAGTGGCAATGATCAGCGCGTCGCAGGTGTAGGTGCCGCTGTCACCGCGCAGGGTGAACGGCTTGTTGGCCAGGTCAACGGCGTTGATGTGGTCGAAGACGATCTCGGTCTCGAAGCGCTCGGCGTGTTCCTGCATGCGCTGCATCAGGGCCGGGCCGGTCAGGCCGTGGGGGTCGCCCGGCCAGTTGTCGACTTCGGTGGTGGTGGTCAGCTGGCCGCCCGCCTGCATGCCGGTGATCAGCAGCGGCTTGAGGTTGGCGCGGGCGGCATACACCGCGGCGCTGTAACCGGCAGGGCCGGAACCGAGAATGATGACGCGCGAATGACGTACTTCGGACATGTCGAACTCCTGTCGAGCGGGCCGCACGGGGCCGGCGTCGGTGCGCCGGTTGCGCCAGCTGGAATTAAAAGGGACCCACGCAGCACTTGGGGAAGGCTACAACGCGTTGGTCCAAAACCAAAAAAGTTGAGCGCACTGTAGCGAGGCCGCAGAGATTAAGGAAATATCCTTCGACAATCCACCTTATAGACAGTCTCTATTCGCCAAGGAAACCGATAGGCATTGTGCCGGCGCTTTGTTACACGCCGTTTCCCGAAGGCGCGGCGCCTTTCGTCGGCGCGCCAAACTCGGTAAGGTCAGCGCGTTTTCCTCAAGCGGAGCATTCCGATGCAAGCCCCCGTCCTGTCCGGCCCGCAGTACCTGCGCGAAGGCCTGAAACTGGTCCTGAGCCCCAGCCTGCGCCTGTTCGTGCTGTTGCCCCTGGCGGTCAACCTGCTGCTGTTCGGCGGCCTGATCTACTTTGCCGGCCACCAGTTCAGCCTGTGGGTCGATGCGCTGATGCCCACCCTGCCCGACTGGCTGGGCTTTCTCACCTACATCCTGTGGCCGCTGTTCGTCGCCCTGGTGCTGTTGATGGTGTTCTTCACCTTCACCCTGCTGGCCAACGTCATCGCCGCGCCGTTCAACGGTTTCCTGGCGGAAAAGGTCGAAGTGGTGGTACGCGGCCAGGACAACTTCCCGCCCTTCAGCTGGAGCGAGCTGATGGCCATGGTGCCACGCACCCTGAGCCGCGAGATGCGCAAGCTCGGCTACTTCCTGCCACGGGCCATCGGCTTGTTCATCCTGTCGTTCATCCCGGTGGTGAACGTGATCGCCGCGCCGCTGTGGCTGGTGTTCGGTATCTGGATGATGGCCATCCAGTACATCGACTACCCAGCGGACAACAACAAGATGAGCTGGCAGGACATGCTCGCCTGGCTGCGCGCCAAGCGCTGGCAATCGATGGGCTTTGGCGGGATCACCTACCTGGCGCTGATGATTCCGGGAGTCAACGTGCTGATGATGCCGGCGGCGGTGGCCGGGGCGACGTTGTTCTGGGTGCGGGAACGCACTTGAAAGGACCGGGGGCGCGTTGCGCCCCTTTCGCCGGCAAGCCGGCTCCCACAGGCACAGCGCAACCCTCTGTAGCAGCCGTCTCGCCGCAGCAGCTAAAGCAAGACGCTGAACGGATCAGTGGCTCAACTGGCTGGAAAACTGCCCCACCGCATCCACCACCTTCTTCGCTCCTTCCTGGATCTCGACGATCACCCCGCCGGTATCGGCGGCCAAGGCCAAGCCTTGCTCGGCCTGGCGCTTGCTGGTGTCGATGATGTCCACTGCGGCCTGGGCCAGCTGTTCGTTCTGCTGCACTACCTTGGCGATTTCCTCGGTGGCGCTGCTGGTGCGCGAGGCCAGTTGGCGCACTTCGTCGGCGACCACGGCGAAACCACGGCCCTGTTCGCCGGCGCGGGCGGCTTCGATGGCGGCGTTGAGCGCCAGCAGGTTGGTCTGCCCGGCGATGTCACTGATGGTCTTGATGATCGCGCCGATCACCTTCGACTGCTTGTCCAGTGCCTGGATACCCTCGGCGGCGTCCTGCATCGAGCCCTCCAGCCCACGCATCACCTCGACGGTCTGGGTTACCACGTCGGTGGCCTTGCGCGCGCTGTCGTCAGTTTCCAGCGAGGTGGTGTAGGCGATGTCGGCGGCCTGGGCCACGGCCAGTTCCTGGTTGACCTGGTCGGTGATCACGGTGGCGAACTTGACCACTTTGTAGAGCACGTCATGGGCGTCGATGATCGGGTTGTACGAGGCCTCCAGCCACACCACACGGCCATGGGCATCGATGCGCTTGAAGCGCTCGGCAACGAATTCGCCGCGGCGCAGCCTGTTCCAGAACTCCTGGTAGCCCGCCGAGTTGGCTTCTTCCGGCTCGCAGAACATGCGGTGCGACTTGCCACGGATCTGTTCGAGGGTGTAGCCCATGGTCTGCAGGAAGCGGTCGTTGGCGGTCAGCACCTGGCCTTCGAGGTTGAACTCGATCACCGCGGTGGAGCGCATCAGGGCCTTGATCAGGCTCTCATGCTCGCGGGACGTCTCGATGGTGCGGGTCAGGTCGCTGGAATGCAGAGAGAAGTACTTGATGCGCCCGTCACTGTCCTTGACCGGTTGCAGGATCGAGCGCAGCCAGGCCTCTTCGCCGTTGCCACGCAGCAGGCGGAAGGCGCCGTTGAGGTGCTCGCCCCGGGTGATGGCGTGCTTCATGCGCTGATAGAAATCGAGCTTCTTCACATGGGCCGGGACGATCTCCTCGATATTGCGCCCGATGAGCTGCTCGGCGCGGTAGCCCATTTCGGCCTCGAAGTTGCCGTTGACCGACTCGATGCGCCCCTGTGGGTCGAGCTGGAGCACCAGCATCTCGCTGTCGAGGCTGTTCTTGACCTGCTCGATGGACATCAGTTCTTCGCGCAGTTGCTGGATTTCTTTCTTCAGTTTGCTGTTGAACATGGCCGCTCTCCCGGAGCGAATTCCCGTAGTCGAATGCATCTGCATCGGCTGCGTCCCGAGAGTTCTTGAGTGCGTTGCAAGGAAATATTCATACGGATGGAACTGCCGGAAATCAGGCGTCATCCGCACGTCACAAAGGCGTCATATGGCCGCAATGGGGGCGTCGGACACTTTTTGCCATGAACACACCGTCCTTGCGCATCACCCTGGTCAGCGAAACATTCCCACCCGAGATCAATGGCGTGGCCAACACCCTCGGCCGCCTCAGCGAGGGGCTGCGCCAGCGCGGGCATCAGGTCGAACTGATCCGCCCGCGACAGGCCGCCGACAGCGCAACGGGCAACGATGACGAACTGCTGCTGTGCCGTGGCTGGCCATTGCCCGGCTACCCCGGCCTGCAGTGGGGCGAAGTGTCGATGCACAAGCTTTGGCGCCGCTGGCGTCGGCAGCGTCCGGACGTGCTGTACATCGCCACCGAAGGTCCCTTGGGCCTGAGCGCCCTGCGCGCCGCCCGGCGCTTGGGCGTGGCGGTGGTCAGTGGTTTTCACACCAACTTTGCGCAGTATTCGGGGCAGTATGGCCTGGGGCTGCTGTCGCGACTGCTCACCCACTACCTGCGCTGGTTCCATCGGCGTACCGCCATCACCCTGGTGCCCAGCATCAGCCAGCGCCTGGAACTGCAACGCCGCGGCTTCGAACGTCTTGGCCTGATGGCCCGCGGGGTCGATGCCGGCCTGTTCAACCCGACGCGGCGCAGCCAGGCCCTGCGCGAGCAGTGGGGGCTGGGCGTGGATGACCTGGCCGTGCTGCACGTCGGGCGCCTGGCCGCGGAGAAGAACCTGGCCTTGCTGCGCCCCTGCATGGAAGCCCTGCGCAGGGCCTACCCACACAGGCGGCTGCGCCTGGTGATCGTCGGCGATGGCCCACTGCGCGGCCAGCTCGAACAGCAGTTGCCCGATGCGGTGTTCTGCGGTGCGCAGCGCGGCGAGGTGCTGGCCGAGCACTATGCCAGCGGCGACCTGTTCCTGTTCCCAAGCCTGACCGAGACCTTCGGCAACGTGGTGCTCGAGGCGCTTGCCTCGGGCCTTGCCGTGGTCGCCTACGATGAAGCCGCCGCCGCCCAGCACATCCGCCACGGCCACAGCGGCGCGCTGGCCATGCCGGGTGATCAGGCGGCGTTCATCGACGCCGCCTGCTGGTTGCTGGAGGAAAGCGAAACCCTGCGCCGGGTGCGCCTCAATGCCCGCCAGCACGCCAGCCGCCAGGGCTGGCCGGCGATCATCGAACAGTTCGAGGGCTACCTGTACGATGCCTGCCGCGGGTTGCAGGCTACCCGCGAACAGTCGCCGCCGCTGGTGATCAAGCCAGGGTCGTCAGCGCCTCACGGCTGAACGGCAGCACGTCCGCCTCACGCCCCTCGCGAACCTTGCGCGCCCATTCGGCATCCACCAGCAAGGCGCGGCCCACGGCCACCAGGTCGAACTCCTGGTCCTGCAAGCGTTGCAGCAAGCCTTCGAGGCTGGCCGGCTTGGCCACCTTGTCGGTGGCGACCATGAACTGCAGGAACTCGCCATCCAGGCCGACACTGCCCACGGTGATGGTCGGCTTGCCGGTGAGCTGGCGGGTCCAGCCGGCCAGGTTCAGCTCGCTGCCCTCGAATTCCGGCTCCCAGAAGCGCCGGGTAGAGCAGTGGAAGATATCCACACCCGCGTCGCACAAGGGCTTGAGGAATGCCGCCAGGGCCTCCGGGGTCTGTACCAGGCGTGCGTTGTAGTCCTGCTGCTTCCACTGCGAGAAGCGCAGGATGATCGGGAAGTCCGGGCCGACGGCTGCGCGCACGGCCTGGATCAGTTCGATGGCGAAACGCGAGCGTCCGGCCAGGTCACCGCCGTATTCGTCGTCGCGACGGTTGCTGGCCTCCCAGAAAAACTGGTCGATCAGGTAACCGTGGGCACCGTGGATTTCCACACCGTCCATGCCGATGGCCTGGGCATCGCGCGCGGCCTGGGCGAAGGCGGCGATCACCTCGCGAATGTCGTCGTGGCTCATCTCCTGGACCAGTACCTGGCCATCCTTCTCCTTGCCGCTCGGGCCGTAACCCGGCACCTCGGCATCCGGCTCGGTGCCCAGGCGGCGCACACTGCCCACGTGCCACAGTTGCGGCACGATGCGCCCGCCTTCGGCATGGACCGCGTCGACCACACGCTTCCAACCGGCCAGGGCATCTTCGCCATGGAAGCGCGGCACATTGGGGTAGCCATTGGCGGCCTTGTGCCCGACCGTGGTGCCTTCGGTGATGATCAACCCGACACCGGCGGCGGCGCGGCGACGGTAATAGTCGACCACTGCGTCATGGGGTACGCCACGGGGGCAGAAGGTGCGGGTCATCGGTGCCATGACCACGCGGGTCGGCAGATCGAGGGTGCCGAGGGTGAAGGGCTGGAACAGAGGGTTGCTGGACATGCGGCGCTCCCGACGGGTGAGGAAATGCGCCTGAGCTTAGGGGCCGCCTGGCGGATGGCCCAGCATTATTGATTGCAGTGATCGGCCGTCATCGTTGTGAGCGGAGCGAATTGCAACAGGAAATTTATTTTCAGAAAGGGCTTGAATTCGTCCGGCGCTTGCCTGACTTTAGAGTCAAGAGGCGCAGGAAAACCAACGTCCTCAGTGGCCTAGGCGCGCCTCTCGCGAGCAAGCTGAATAAGGATTGAATCATGCAAATCCAGGTCAACAGCAGCAACCATATCGAAGGCAACATCCGTCTCGACCAATGGGTCCGCAGTACTCTGCAAAGCAGCCTCGAACGTTACGAGGACGACCTCACCCGCATTGAAGTCCACCTGCGTGACGAAAACGGCGCCAAGCCCGGTCCCCACGACAAACGCTGCCAGATGGAGGCTCGCCCGAAGGGTCACCAACCGATTTCCGTGACCCACACCGCCACTTCGCTGGAACATGCCGTCGATGGCGCCGCCAGCAAACTGAACCACGCCCTGGAACACTTCTACGGCAAGCTGCGCAGCAAGCGCGGCGCCCTGGAACTGAGTGATCCAGACGCCTGACCGGCAACGGGTCAGACGAAAACGCCCGGCCTTGCGCCGGGCGTTTTCGTTGTTCACCGATCAGCGGGCCTGAACCAACCTCGGCCGAGTCCGGTCAACTTCTGCAATCATTCACTGCAGAACCCGACCATGAACAATCCCTTTGATCAGATCAGCGCCGCCTTCGCCCCGGAGTACCGGGTCAACCTGAGCATCGAGCGCCTGGACGGCAGCATCATGCTGACCCTCTCCGACGACAGCGGCGTGGTTGCCAAGCGCCTGATCAGCCAGGCCCAGCGCAACGACCCGGTGCGCCTGCAACGGGTCATCGACAGCATCCGCCTGGGCCTGGCCATCGAGCTGGGGCAGAACCCGCTGGAAGTGCTTGCCGCCCTGACCCGCCCCGCGCAGGGCGAGCGCCGCTTTCCTGCCGCCGGCCTGGCCAACTGAGGGCTATTTGCCCTCGTCCACTTCCTTGCCGCTGGCATCCAGCGCCTTGGTCGACGGGTAGCGGTACGATGCATAGCGCACCACCAGGATGGCGAAGGCCAGCAGCAGGATACCGCCACACACGTACAGCAAGCCGACATCCGGCGCCTTGTGGTGCGAGACATCGCCGATCAGCAAACGCGTGAGCGCGGTGATCGCCACGTAGAGCAGGAAGCGGATCGGCATGTGGTTGGTCTTGAAGTAGATCCCCACCATCGCCCCCAGCTCCAGGTAGATGAACAGCAGCAGGATGTCATCGACGCTCACCCCGCCCTTGCCCAGCATGTCCAGGAAGGTCACCACCGCCGCATAGGCGGTGATCGCGCCGATACCGAACAGCGCCAGGTAGTGGAAGGCCTCCACACACAGGTTGCCCAGCGAGTCGGCGGAGCCGTGCAGGCCCTTGCGCAGCTTTTCTGCCCATTTGATGTTCACGATGTTCGATTCCTGATACTGAAGGTCTGGTGCCATGCAGTTAAAGGGCCATGGCTCCTGTCTTGGAAGGCGGTCGATTGCCGCAGGGCACCTGTGGGCTACGCTGATTTTCAGTTTGCCTGGCCATCATTGCGGTTGCACGGTGATGGCCTGGCGATGTACTGTATAAAAGTACAGTTGTCCGCAACCCAATCAGCAAAAAGGCACAGAGGTGATGAATGGCCGTCGAAGTGGTGTACCGCAGCAGCCGCGACCCGGAGCGCTTGTTCATGGATAAGGCCGAAGCAGACCGTCACGACAAGATGCTCGAGCTGGCCGAACGCCTGGCCGAGGTACTGCACAAGGCCGTGCCTTCGATGAGCGAGCAGCAGGTAGAGGAAGCCGGCATCTACATGGCCAAGAACCGCGATGTGTTCGCCCGGGCATTCAAGAGCCAGCCCGATGCGCTGGCGGAGCTGCTCGAAGGCGGCGCGGTGGAATGACGCCATCGCGGGGCAAGCCCGCACGGCCCGCATCCATGGAAAATCTCGTGGGTGCGGGCTTGCCCCGCGAAATGGCTTTCAGCCGTACAGCAACCTTTCCGCCAGCATCTGCGCCACCCGCGCCGGCGAACGTTTCTCCGCCTGGGCATGGGCGAATACTTCGGTCAGCCGCGACGGTATCCGCGCCAGGTGCGCGGTAATGGTCCCCAGCCCCTCGCCCCGATGGGTCAGCGCCACATAAATCAGCCCACCGGCATTGATCACGTAATCCGGCGCATACAGGATGCCCCGGTTCTCCAACTGGTCGGCCACCTGCAGCGTGGTCAACTGGTTGTTCGCCGACCCCGCCACTGCCGCGCAACGCAGTTGCATCACGCTCTGCCCGTTCAACACCGGCCCGACGCCACACGGCGCGAAGATATCGCACGGCGTGCTGATCAAGGCCTCATGGGCCACCGGGTGCGCATTGAGCTGCTCCACCGCCAGGCGCACCTTGCCGGCATCCAGGTCGCTGACCAGCAATTCGGCACCCGCCGCATGCAGTTGCTCGGCCAGCGCATAGCCGACGTTGCCCAACCCTTGCACCGCCACTCGCAGCCCCTCCAGGTTGTCACTGCCAAGCCTTGCCATCGAGGTGGCGCGGATGCCGGCGAACACGCCCAGCGCCGCATGGGGCGAAGGATCGCCCGAGGCGGTGGTACTGGTGACATAGGGGGTGGCCTGGGCAATGCAGTCCATGTCGAGGGTCGAGGTGCCGCTGTCCACGGCGGTGATGAAACGCCCCTGAAGCGTGTCGACGAAGCGCCCGAACGCCTCGAACAGCGCTGCACGGTTTTCCACATGCGGATTGCGCACGATCACCGCCTTGCCACCGCCCATCGGCAGGCCAGCCAAGGCCGCCTTGTAGCTCATGCCCTGGGCCAGGCGAATGGCATCGGTCATGGCGCTCTCGTCGTCGGCATAGGGCAGGTAGCGACAGCCGCCCATGGCCGGGCCCAGTTGTTCGCTGTGAATCGCCACCACGGCCTTCAAACCCGTGGGCGGGTCGATGAACAGGTGCAGTGACTGGGTGCGGGTGCTTTGCATGAGCGCGAACATCGACGGGCTCCCCCGAGAGGTGCTCCTACCAGTATAAACAGGTCAAGGCCGCACACCGCGCGGGCGGACCACTGGACGAAAAGCCGCGCCAGGGCTACAAGTTAAGCGTGATGGAGAAGCCCCATGAACCCACGCCAAGCCTGCCTGGCCTGCCTGGAACGCGAGCCGGTCGCCCTGCTGGAAGCCGCGCTGTGGATCGCCGCCGAGCATGACCGCACTGTCGAGCCCGCGGCCAGCCTGGCCAGGCTGCATGAGCTGCAACGCGAAGTCAGCACCAGCCTGCCGATGCTGCCGGTCAACGAACTGGCCCAGCCCTTGCTGCGTCAGCTCAACGCACTGGGCTACCAGCAGGACGAGTACCACCCGTTGCGCCCACACGTGGCCTTGATGGACAAAGTGCTGCAACGCCGGCGTGGCCAACCTCTGTTGCTGGCGATCCTTGCTCTGGAGCTGGCTAGCCGCCTGTCGATCCCCCTGGAGGGCGTGAACTTTCCCGGCCACTTCCTGCTGCGGGTGCCCGGTGCCGATCACCTGCTCGACCCTTGCGGCGGCCGGCGCCTGTACCCCAACGACTGCCGCGAGCTGCTCGCCCGCCAGTTCGGCCCACAGCTGCCGCTGACCGCCGAGCACCTGCGCAGCGCCTCGCCGATGCAGATGCTCCAGCGCCTGTCGCGCAACCTTCGCCAGTTGCATATCAGCAACGACAACGACCTCGCGGCGCTTATCGACGCCGAGCGGGTCATGCAACTGGGCCCGGTGCAGGTCGGCGACTACCTGGCGCGGGCCACGTTGTACCAGCACCTGGATTGCCCCCAGGCAGAGCGCTTCGACCTGGAGCACGCCCTGCTGCTGACCGACGACCCGGTGCAGCGCCTGAAACTCACCGAACGCCTCGGCCAACTGCCCAACGGCAAACGCTCAATCCACTAATGCCTCGCCCTTGACCGTCGCTTCGCGCGGCTGCGGTGCGCGTACCCGGCTGATCAGCAGCGCGCCGAGCAGCGCCGGCACGGCGCAGAAGAAGAAGATCTGCTCCACTGGCATGTGCAACGTCAGCAGCAGGCTGCCAAGCAACGGTCCGAGGATCGAGCCGAAGCGCCCGACGCCCAGGGCCCAGCCGGTACCGGTGGCGCGCACCTGGGCCGGGTAGAAGTTGCTGACGAAGGCATTGAGCGTCAACTGCCCACCGATGATGCAGAACCCTGCGGCGAACACACTGGGCACCAGCCAGCGCGGGTCGTCATGGTTGAGGCCGACCAGCACGCTGAACAGCGCCGCCCCCAGCAGCACGCCCGCCAACAAGTGGGCCTTGTTCGCCATGCGGTCGGCGCACCAGGCCAGGCACACCGCGCCGAAGGTGCCGGCGAACAGGAACAGCGAAGTCACCAGGTTGGCCTGGTTCAGCGCCAGCCCGCTTTCCTGCAGCAGCGACGGCAGCCAACTGATCATGAAGTACAAGAGGATCAGGCTGACAAAGAAGGTGCTCCACAGCAGCAGCGTGGGCCGGGCGAACCCCTCGCGAAACAACGCCACCACGGTGAGCTTGCTGTCCGCCGGCTCGTCGGTGGCGATGCGCGCCGCCGGTACCTGCCAGCCCGGCAGCAGGCGAGCGCTGACCCGCTGCAGCCGCGCATAGGGCGGGGCGTCGCGCAGCAGGCGCGGCAGCGACTCGGGCAGGAACAGCGCCAGGAACGGGAACAGCAGCAAGGGCGCCACGCCGCCGGCAAGGAACACTGCCTGCCAGCCGTAATGATCGATGAAGCCCGCGGCGACGAAGCCCCCAGCAGCGCCACCCAGCGAGAAACCGCAGGCCGCCAGGGTGACCATCAAGGTGCGCAGTCGGGGCGGCGCGTAGTCGGCCATCAGCGCCATGGCGCTGGGCATCGCGCCGCCCATGCCGATACCGCAGAGAAAGCGCGCCAGCATCAGGCTGTCGAGGGAAGTGGCGAACACCATCAGCAGCGTCAGGCTGGCATACAGCAGCACGCAGCACAGCAGCACCCGGCGCACGCCGAAGCGGTCGGCCAGTGGCGTCACCGCCAGCGAACCGACCGTCAGCCCCAGCAGGTTGGCGCTGAACACCGGCCCGAAAGCGGCCTTTTCCAGGCCCCAGTCCTGGGCCAGCGCGGGGATCACATAGCCCAGCACCTGGGCGTCATAACCATCGGTGACCAACAGCAGGATCAACAGCAGCAGCAGGCGCCACTGGTAGGGTGACACCGGGCGCACGTCGAGCGCCGCGCGAAAGCTGGCTATCTGGTTGTGCATCGCAAGGTCCCTGTCTTTTGTTGTTATGGGTGCAGGTGCGGGCGGTGGCGATCAGTCGGGCGTGTCGGGCTGCCTCGCCGGGTGGGCCTGATGGAAGGCCGGGTGCTGCTCGGCCAAGGCGGCCACCCGGCGAATGCGCGGGTAGCCACCGAGGTCGATGTTGAAACGCTCGGCCGCGTACAGCTGCGGGATCAGGTAGACGTCGGCCAGGCCGGGTGTCGCCCCGAAGCAGAAGCCGTCATCGCCGATCAGTTGCTCCACCGCCGCCAGCCCCTGGCTGATCCAGTGGCCGATCCACTGGTTGACCTGGCCCTCGTCGTGCCCCAACTGACGCAGCTGGTTGAGCACGCTGACGTTGTGCAGCGGGTGGATATCGCAACCGATGATCGCCGCCACGCCGCGCACCCTGGCCCGGGCTTCGGGCGCACGGGGCAGCAGTGGCGTTTGCGGGAAGGCTTCCTCCAGGTATTCGATGATCGCCGGCGACTGCACCAGCAACTCGCCAGCGTCAGTACGCAGGGCCGGCACCCGCCCTTGCGGATTGAGCGCCAGGTAGTCCGCGCCGCGCTGCTCGCCCTTGAGCAGGTTCACAGGCTCGGCCTGGTACTCCAGGCCCTTGAGCGCCAGGGCGATGCGCACCCGATACGAAGAGGTGGAGCGGTAGTAGGTGAACAGTTCCATCGCCCTGCCCTCCTCAGCCGGCCGCGACGATGGTGCCACGGCATTCGCCGAAGCCGATGCTGGCCACGCCATCGCGCACGCAACGGGCGCGCAGGATGATCTCGTCGCCGTCCTCGAGGAACTTGCGCACTTCGCCGCTGGCCAGTTCAACTGGGTGCTTGCCGCCTTCGGTGATCTCCAGCAGGCTGCCGAACGAGCCTGGCGCCGCGCCCGACAGGGTGCCCGAGCCGAACAGGTCGCCCGGTTGCAGCTGGCAGCCGTTGACGCTGTGGTGGGCGACCATCTGTGCCACGGTCCAGTACATGCTGCGGGTGCTGCTCAACGTGAGGCGATGCGCCGGCAGGTTCTGCTCGCGCATGCGTTCGGTCAGCAGCAGCACTTCCAGTTCGATGTCGAAGGCGCCGGCGGCCTGGTCGCGCTTGTCCAGCAGGTACGACAGCGGCTGCGGGTCACCCTCCGGACGGGCTGGCTGGGCGCAGCGGAACGGCTCCAAGGCCTCGGCGGTGACCACCCACGGCGACACCGTGGTGATGAAGCTCTTGGACAGGAACGGGCCCAGCGGCTGGTATTCCCAGGCCTGGATATCGCGTGCCGACCAGTCGTTGAGCAGGCAGTAGCCGGCCACGTGTTCGGCGGCGTCACCGATCGGGATTGGCTGGCCCATGTCGTTGCCCTGGCCAATCCAGATGCCCAGTTCCAGCTCGTAGTCCAGGCGCGCGCAAGGGCCGAAGCTCGGTTCGGTCTGGCCCGCCGGCAGGGTCTGGCCCTTGGGGCGGCGCACGTCGGTGCCGGACGGGCGGATGGTCGAGGCGCGGCCGTGGTAGCCGATCGGCACGTGCTTGTAGTTGGGCAGCAGCGGATTGTCCGGGCGGAACAGCTTGCCGACGTTCTTGGCGTGCTCGATGCCGACGTAGAAGTCGGTGTAGTCACCGATCTTCGCCGGCAGGTGCAGCTGGCATTCATCAGCCGGGTACAGCGCGGCCTTCAGGGCCGCCTGGTGCTCGCTGCCCTCGCCCAGCAGTGCCAGCAGGCGCTCGCGCAAGGCGACACGGGCCTCGCGGCCAAGGGCGAAGAAGGCATTCAGCGCACCACCGACGGTGGCTTCGACCGCAGCCTTGGCCGCCCCCTCGAACAACCCGGCGGCCAGCACGGCCTCGAGGTCGAGGATCGCGTCGCCGATGGCCACGCCGCAACGTGGCGCCTGCCCTGGGCGGCTGAAGATGCCCAGGGGCAGGTTCTGCAACGGGAAGTCGCGGTGCCCGTTGGCGTGCTCGACCCAGCTACGGGCAATGGCGGTGTGGTTCATCGGTTATCTCCGGTTCGGGTTGAAGGTGCTCGGCAAGGTGGCCCAGCAACTATCGTAGTCGGCCTGCAACTGCGGGCTTTCGAGGGCCTGGCGGCTCGGGCGCAGCACCTGGCTGGTCTCGAACATGAAGGCCATGGTGTTGTCGATCTTGTGCGGCGCCAGGTCCACCGAGATGGCCTTGTCGCAGGTCTCGGCGTCGGGGCCGTGGGCGCTCATCACCCCATGCAGCGAAGCGCCGCCGGGCAGGAAGCCTTCGGCCTTGGCGTCGTAGGCGCCCTGGATCAGGCCCATGAACTCGTTCATCAGGTTGCGGTGGAACCATGGTGGACGGAAGGTGTTCTCGGCCACCATCCAGCGCGGCGGGAAGATCACGAAGTCCATGTTGGCCATGCCATGCACGCTGGTGGGCGAGGTCAGCACGGTGAAGATCGACGGGTCGGGGTGGTCGAAGCTGACCGTGCCGATGGTGTTGAAGCGGCGCAGGTCGTATTTGTACGGCACGTTGCTGCCGTGCCAGGCGACCACGTCCAGGGGCGAGTGCTGCAGCTCGCAGGCCCAGTGTTCGCCGAGGAACTTCTGCACCAGCTGCACCGGGCCGGTGCTCTCTTCGTAATGGGCGACCGGGGTGAGGAAGTCACGCGGGTTGGCCAGGCCATTGCTGCCGATCGGGCCAAGGTCCGGGATGCGCAGCGGCGCGCCGTGGTTCTCGGCAATGTAGCCACGGGCCTGGGCATCGAGCAGTTCGACCCGGAACTTCATGCCCCGCGGGATCACCGCAATCTCCAGCGGCTCGACCTCAAGCACGCCCAGTTCGGTGGCGATGCGCAGACGGCCTTGCTCGGGCACCAGCAGCAACTCGCCGTCGGCGTTGAAGAACACCCGCTCCATGGAACGGTTGGCGCGGTAGATGTAAATGCTCACGCCGGCCGGTTTTTCCGATGCCGAGTTGGCCACCATCGGCAGCCAGCCGTCGATGAAGTCGGTCGGTTCGGAAGGAATCGGTTGCGGGCTCCAACGCAGGCGGTTGGGGTTGATGGCGCCCAGCGCGCCGGTCAGCGGCTGGCGCTCCAGGCGCTCGAAGCGCGGGTGCAGGGCCGAGGGGCGAATGCGGTACAGCCAGGTACGGCGCAGCTCGCTGCGGGTCATGGTAAACGCGGTGCCCGACAGCAGCTCGGCGTACAGGCCATAGGGAGCCTTCTGCGGCGAGTTCTGCCCGACCGGCAGGGCGCCGGGCAGGGCTTCACTGGCGAATTCGTTGCCGAAGCCGCTCAGGTACTCGAGTTCAGGGGATGTGTCGCGGGTCATCGGTGCCTCCGGGCTGCTGGGAGCCGTTTCGGGCAGCTGGCTGCGGAGCCCGATCCTGAAACCGGCACCAAGGGCGGCAGCGCGTCTGCATTGTTTTTATCGTAATCAGATTACGAATAACGTAATTTGCCCGCGCGCAGGCGTCAAGCTATAAAGGCGCCACCCCATGAAATCTGCATAGAAGTCCCCCATGGCCAAAGCCAGCAGCACCGACAACGGCAAACAGAAGGTCCGCTCGGCGGAAGTCGGCACCGACATCCTCAAGGCCCTGGCCGAACTTTCCCCCTCCACCTCGCTGTCGCGCCTGGCCGAGCATGTCGACATGCCTGCGAGCAAGGTGCACCGCTACCTGCAGGCGCTGATCGCCAGCGGCTTCGCCGAACAGGACCCGGCCACCAACCACTACGGGCTGGGGCGCGAGGCGTTGCGGGTGGGCATGGCGGCCCTGGGTAGCATCGATGTGCTGAAGGTGGCGGCGCTGCCACTGTCGCAATTGCGCGACGAGTTGAACGAAAGCTGCTTTATCGCCGTGTGGGGCAACCAGGGCGCGACCGTGGTGAGCATCGAGCCAGCGGTGCGGGCGGTCACGGTGGTGACCCAGATCGGCTCGGTGCTGCCGTTGCTCAGCTCGTCCACCGGGCTGGTGTTCGCCGCGCACCTGCCCGAGCGCGAGACCGTGGAGCTGCGCGACCGGGAACTGACAGCGCTCGGCCAGTCGGCTGACGACTATGCCGCCCTGCTCGAACAGATCCGCCAGCGCGGCCTGCACCATGTGCACGGTTTGCTGATGCCGGGGGTGGACGCGCTGTCTGCGCCGGTGTTCAACGCCATGGGCCAGGTCGCCGCAGTGATGACCGTGGTCGGTCCGACCTCGATCTTCCACGCCGACGAGCACGGCCCGGCCGCCCGGCGCCTGCTCGCCGCCACCCAGGCCACCAGCTGGCGAATGGGATACGGCGCGGATCAGTGAAAGGGCTTACAAAGCATTACGGACTTTTCCTGCGAGAGCGGCCTATAGTCCGCCTCGCACTTTTACTCGAAACGTAAAGGTGAATGTCATAAGCGGCTATTTTTCCCACGGGATCATGCGCTTATTCTGATCTCACTGGCCGGCACGAAGGGCTCTCCCCCCTGCTTTTCGCGCCCGCCCAGGTTCACCGACGTTGATTTTGAAGCTCCTTGATCTAACGTCTCGATTGGCCGCTGCGATTGCAGCGGCCTTTTTTATTTCTGCAAGAATCGCAAGATCGGCGCCAGGCTCATCACCGGCAAGCCGACCACAAGCTGGTGCGATCCCCGTGGGAGCCGGCTTGCCGGCGAAAGGGCCGCAGCGCGGCCCCGGCATTGTTCAACCCAACGGATACTTCTGCAGGTTCGCCATCATCTGCTGCAACGCCTGCAGGCTGTCCTGCGGGTGCCCCGCCCCCTCGAAATCACCAATCCGCGCCCAGTTGTCCGCCACCTGCTCGGGGGTGAACCCTTCACGCGGATCGAAGCCCACGCCCTGGCTACGCTCCCAGCGCACCTTGCCCACCCAGCCGCCGCCCACCTCGAACAGCTCGCCGCTGTCCTGGCACTGCTCGCTGCCCAGGTACACCACCAACGGGCTGATCAGCTCGGGCTGCAGCCGCTCGAAAACCTGCGGCGGGATCAGCCCTTCGGTCATGCGCGTGCCACCGGTCGGGGCGATGGCGTTGACCAGGATACCGTGCTTGCGGCCCTCGATGGCCAGGGTCCGGGTCAGCCCGTAGAGGCCAAGCTTGGCCATGCCGTAGTTGGCCTGGCCGAAATTGCCGTAGATGCCCGAGGTGGACGAAGTGAAGATCACCCGCCCCCAGTTCTGCGCCCGCAGATGCGGCCAGGCCGCGTGGGTGACCTTGTAGGCGCCTTCGACGTGCACGCGGTAGACCAGCTCCCAGTCGCTGTCCTCCATCTTGTGGAAGGTCTTGTCACGCAGGATGCCGGCGTTGTTCACCAGCACATCGACCCGGCCGAAGGTGTCCAGGGCCTGCTCGACGATGTGCGCGCCATCGGTGACCGAGTCATGGTTGGCGATCGCCGAACCGCCCGCGGCGCGGATCTCCTCCACCACGCGGTCGGCCGCCGAGGCGTTGGCGCCTTCACCATGTGTAGACCCACCCAGATCGTTGACCACCACGTGGGCGCCGCGCGCGGCGAACAGCAGCGCATGGGCCCGGCCCAGGCCGCCACCGGCCCCCGTGACGATCACCACTCGATCCTGCAGACGTACTGGTTCGCTCATGCTCAAGGCTCCTGGCAATGAAGGGATGCAACGCAGTCTCCGCCAGCCGCCGGGGCCGGGCAATCAAGCGCACCGTGGCGAATGCCGCTTGATAACGCCCGGCGATGATCGCCCGGTCAGGACCAGGCGACCTTCAGTGGTACATAGCTCATCGGTTGTTCACGAAAGGCCAGGTAGTGGCGCAACACCTGCACCGGCGCCTCGGTGTGCGGGTAATGGCCGATGCCCTGCAACACCACGGTGTCCGGATCCGGGACGATTTCCCGGTAGCGCTCGACCATGTGCGCGCCGGACAAAGGATCGACCGCGCCATTGATGAAGCGCAGCGGCACGCCCGGGCGTTGCAGCGCGGCGACCCAGCGTTCGCGCTGGGCCCTGCGCTCCGGCAGGAAGCTGACCAGCTTGTGCAGGATCCGTGGGCCACGATTGGAAGCTATCAGGCTCCAGTAGTCATCCAGGGCGCTCTCGCTGGGATGGGTGCACGGGCCATAGACCTGGGTGACGTTGCGCACCAGGTCGTCGCGCCCGAACGAGCGCCCGACCAGCCAGCCCAGGCGGCTGAGCAGCAGCTTCTGGACCAGCAGCACCCGGCAGCTCTCGGGGAACAGCCCGCTGTTGAGGAATACGCAACTGGCCACCTGGAGCCGCTGTTCGTGGTGCCGGGCCAGCAGCTCCTGGGCAACGCTGCCGCCGTAGTCGTGGGCCAGCAGGTGCACCGGCTGGTCGATATGCAGGTGCGCCAGCAAGGCCTGCTGCAGGTCGGCCTGCTCGAGCAGGCTGTAGTCGTGGTCCGCAGGCTTGGCCGAATCGCCGAAGCCAAGCATGTCGCAGGCCACCACGCGAAAACGCTGGGTAAGGGGTGCCCACAGGTAGTGCCAATCCCAGCTGGCCGTGGGGAAACCGTGAAGCAATAGCAGGGGCTCTCCTTGCCCTGCCGTCCAGTAGCGGATGCTCTGGCCCCGGAAAGTGAAACCCTGGCTCCGGGTGCGCCAGACGCACAATGGAATTTCGGCCAGTGGCATCACGGTCGTCCCGGTGGATAAGTGTCGGAAGAGGGCAAGGCTGCGTTCATTGCATGTCACCTCGGCACATACATGTGCTCTCTATGTCGAGGCTCAGTCTAGAGGCCTATACGAAGGTGATAAGTCGCCTTGGCAGCCAGCCTGATGACCGTGCGAGTCAGTGGCACGAACGGTCAGACCAGCATCACCAGCAACGGCGCGGCCAACAGGTTGAGAAGCCCGGTCAGGACCATGACCAGGCCAGCCACCGAGCCTTCCTCGCGCCCGACTTCCTGGGCGCGGCTCACCCCCGCGCCATGGGCGCCGACCCCGAACAGAGCGCCCCGTGCCAGCGGTGTGCGCAAGGGCAGCCAACGCAGGAGAATGCCGCCGAACATCGCCCCGAGCACCCCGGTAAACATCACGAACACCGCCGTCAGCTCCGGCACGCCGCCCAGGTCCTGGGCCACGGGCATGGCGAACGGTGTGGTGATCGAGCGCGGCAGCAACGACAGGCTGACCGCATCGTCCAGCGCGAGCAGGTGCGCCAGCGCCCAGGAGCTGCCGATGGACGCTACGCTGCCGGCAAGCATGCCGACCAGCAGCGCCGGCCAGTGCCGCGCCAGCAGTGCCCGTTGTTGCCAGATCGGCACCGCGAAGGCGACGGTGACCGGGCCGAGGACGCCCATCAGCCAATGCGTGTTGCGGGCGTACTCGGCGTAGGCGGTGTGCAGCGGCACGGCCACCGCCAGCAGCAAGGCCGGCACCAGGATCAGCGGCGACAGCAGGTAGCGTCCGCTGCGCCGGTACAGCCAGCGGCTGCCCAGGTAGGCGCCCAGGGTCAGGGCCAGCCAGAACAGCGGCATGGGTTCAAGGCTCATGGCGCAACCTCCAACGGCACACCAGCTCGACGGTGACCGCGGTGACCACCATCACCAGCACGGTGCTCAACGCGATCACCAACAGGATGCGCCAGCCCTCGCTGCGCAGCAGGCTGCCGTAGTCCAGCAGGCTCATCAGCGCGGGAATGAAGAACAGCAGCATCTCGGCCATCAGCCAGCCGGCACCCAATTGCAGCGTGGCGGGTTTGAGCAGGCCGGTGGCGAACAGGGCCAGCAGCAGCGCCAGGCCCATCACGCCACCAGGAATCGGCCAGCCAAGCCAGGCGGCCAACTGGCCACCGATCAGGAACAGCGCCAGCAACACCGTCAGCTCGGCGAGCAGGCGCAAGGTCTTTTTCAATAATGCAGGATTCATGGGCGGGAGTTCCTCGACAACGGGCCCATTGTAAAAGTCGGCCCCCTAGGCCAGAAGCGAATTGTTAGACTGACAGCCATTCCAAAACGGAATCCGGCATACATGGAATTCAAACAGCTGCGCAGTTTCATCGAAGTCGTCCACAAAGGCGGCTTCACCCAGGCGGCGGGTACCCTGCACGTCAGCCAGTCGGCGGTGAGCAAGCAGGTCGCCCAGTTGGAACAGGACATCGGCCAGCCGCTGCTGGAACGCCAAGGCTCACAGCTGCTGCTGACTGCCGCCGGGCGCATCGTCCTGGAACGCGGCGAAGCGCTGTTGCGCCAGCGCCAGGAACTGCTGAGCGAACTGGACGACCTCAGCCAGATGGCCCGCGGCGAATTGCGTCTGGGCCTGCCGCTGCTGGGCAGTGATGCGCTGTTCGCCGGATTGTTCGCCGAGTACCGGCGACGCCATCCGAATATCTCGATCCAGCTGCTCGAAGGCGGCAGCCGCATGGTCGAGCAAGCCGTCAAGAGTGGCGAGTTGGAGCTGGGCGGCAGCCTCACCCCGAGCGACCCGGCGTTCGACTACCAGCCGTTCTGCAATGAACCACTGGAAGCCTTGCTGCCCGCCGACCACCCGCTGGCCGGGCAGGTCGACGTCGCCCTGGCACAGCTGGCCGACACGCCGTTTCTGCTGTACCAGCGCAGTTTCGTGCTCAACGATCGATTGCTCAGCGCCTGCCAGCAGGAAGGCTTCACGCCCAAGGAGGGTGGGCGCAGCGGCCAGGCAGACTTTCTTGCCGCATTGGTGGCGGCCGGGCAAGGCGTGGTGCTGCTGCCGGCGATCGTCGCACGGGCGCTGGAACGGCCCGGGGTGGTGCGCTTGCCGTTGCGGGCGCCGGAATACCTGCGTTGGGACATCGCTTTCATCTGGCGGCGCGGGGCGTATCTGTCACGGGCGGCGCAGGCGTGGCTGGCATTGTTGCGTGAGGACTCAGCCATGCATTGAGGCGACCGGCCCTGTCGCGGGGCCGGCCCAGGCAATATCAGCCTTTCAGCACAGCCGCAAACTCCGCCAGCCACGGCTCGGCATCGGCCTCTGGTGTCACGGTCTCACTGGCATCGAGTCGCAGCATCGGCAGCACTTCGTTCACCCCCAGCTCGGCAAACAACTCGCGCATCTGCTCGCCGCCGCCACAATAGGTATCGCCGTAGCTGGAATCGCCCAGGCCGATCACCGCCCCTGGCAAGCCGCGCCAGGCCGCCGGCAGCACATCGCGGATCGTGCTGTACAGCGGCATCAGGCTATCGGGCAGCTCGCCCATGCCGGTGGTCGAGGTCACCGCCAGCAACGCGTCGGGGCCAAAGCCCTCAATGTCCTGCAGGGTGGCGCGTGCCGCGTGCCAGGCTTCAAGGCCGGCGGCCTTGAGCAGCGACTCGGCGTGGCGGGCGACTTCGTCGGCGGTGCCGTACACCGAACCGGAAATAATGGCGACTTTCATCGGGTGAGGATTCCGAAACTGAGTGAAAACGTAGGATACTAGCACTCGACAGTGGCAAAAGGCCGCCTCCGGCTAAAGTCACAGGCTTCAGGATTATCCGACGAATGACCGGAACGAAGCGGATTGACCACTGTCCACCGCCGTGAAGAAATCGCCGTTACCGATCGCCCCTTCGAGTCAGACCATGCAAGCAGACGCCCTACTCTCCCAGGACGAACTGGATTTCATCCAGGACATGCAGCATTCGCCCCAACTGAACCTGGCCGACCCCATGTCGAGCCTGCTGGTCAATGGCGACCGTCGTCTCAAGGACCTGCTCACCCGCCTGGTGGCCAACGAGCAAGTAACGCTGCAGGCCAGCTTCAACAACCAGCAATTGAGCTTCCCCCTGCAACTGGTCGAGGATGAATTCCACGCCCTGCACCTGCAACTGGGCTCGCCGGACATCTACGAGGACGGCCCCATGCTGAGGCCCTGGCGCCTTTCGTTGCAGCAGCCGACCGCGTTGCTGGACGATCACGGCCAGGCCAGCGACCTGTGGGTACGCGACATTTCCTTCAAAGGTGTGCTGCTGGAAGTACGCGGTGGGGCTGAAGCCCCTGCGCAATTCAACCTGCGCTTTGCCGCCGAGGACATCCCGCCGATCGGCCTGCACGGCGCATTGCGCCGGCGCATCGGCCCGCGCCTCGCCGCCTACGACCTGACCCACACTCCGGCCGAAGAGGTCGAGCGCCTGCGCGAGTACATCCTCCAGGCCCACCGCAAGGCCCACCCCGAGCTGCACGCCCAGGCACCCAACACCTTCTGACGACCGTCCAGCCATTGAAACTGACCGGTCATGATTGATCGGCGATAATCCGTGCCCGATTCTTGCAAGCCCGCCTGCGCCGCCCATCACCCCGGGCCGCAAGCCAGGGGCCGGCTACCCGCCAGCCCCGTCGTCAGGAGATACACGATGTCTACCCCACCCGTCACCTTGATGGTGTCGCGCCGCGCCGCCTGCGGCCGCTACCAGGACCTGCTGGCCTGGCTGCACGAAGGCGAGCAGTTGGCCACCGACTTTCCCGGCTACCTGGGCTCGGGCATCCTCGCCCCGCCGAGCGAGGGTGACGAATTCCAGATCATCTTCCGCTTCGCCAGCGAACAGACCATGCACGCCTGGGAGCATTCCGCCTCGCGCAGGGCCTGGCTGGAACGCGGCAACGGCCTGTTCGAGCGCCCCAAAGAGAGGCGCGTGAGCGGTATCGACGACTGGTTCGGCACCAATACAGTGCAAAAACCACCACGCTGGAAGCAGGCAACGGCCATCTGGCTGGCGTTTTTTCCGGTTTCGCTACTGTTCAACCTGCTGTTCGGCCACTGGCTGGCGCCGCTCGACCTGGTGCCTCGGGTGCTGCTCAGTACCCTGGCCCTGACGCCATTGATGGTGTACCTGTTCATCCCGCTGTCCACCCGGTTGCTGGCCGGCTGGCTCAACGCCACGCCACGCGCCGCCACCGCGCGCTCCCAGGGGCTGCGCAGCCGCTGAGGCACGGGCTCGCAAGGCCGCGCAGTTCGGGTATGCTGGGGCATCACGCACGGACAGACGAACAGACCGCCCGAACATGAACAGCCCAATCCTCATCACCGGCGCCAGCCAGCGCGTCGGCCTGGCCCTGGCCATGGAGCTGGCCCAGGCCGGCCATTCGGTGGTCAGCGCCAGCCGCACCTTGCAGGGGCAGGCTGCCCACCCGAACATCCGGCAGTTCCAGGCCGACCTGACCCGCAGCGAAGACCGCCAGGCCCTGATCGAGTACCTGCAACGTGAGTACGACGGCCTGCGTGCGATCATCCATAACGCCTCGCTTTGGCTCGACGATGGCCTGGACAACCTCGACACCATGTTCCGCCTGCACGTCGAGGCGCCCTACCACCTCAACGTCGCCCTCGGCGAGCTGCTGAACAAGGTGGACAAGGCCGACATCATCCACATCTGCGACGAGACCTCCTCGCGCGGCAGCAAGAGCCACATCGGCTATGCCGCGACCAAGGCCGCGCTGCAGAACATGGTGCTGTCGTTCGCCGAAAAGTACGCGCCCAAGGTGCGGGTCAACGGTATCCTGCCTGGCCTGCTGATCCTCAAGGAAGGCGGCGACGAGCAGTACCGCGAGCAGACCCTGAAAAAGGCACTGCTCGAATTCGAACCCGGCGCCCGCCCACTGATCGACGCCGTGCTGTTCCTGCTGCAAAGCCAGTACAGCACCGGCAGCCAGGTGGTCATCAACGGTGGCCGCCATCTGAAGAACCGCATGACCTGAAGAGATCGCCCATGACCCCGCAACAACAGCTCGAACTCGAAGCCGCCGCGTTCCGGCGCCTGGTCGACCACCTGCAAAAACGTACCGACGTGCAGAACATCGACCTGATGAACCTTTCCGGCTTCTGCCGCAACTGCCTGTCCAAGTGGCTCAAGGCCGCCGCCGATGATCGCCAGATCGAGCTGAGCCTGGACGATGCCCGTGAGCAGGTATACGGCATGCCCTATGCCGAATGGAAAGCCCAATACCAGAACGAAGCCAGCGCCGAGCAGAAAGCGGCGTTCGAACAAGGAAAACCGCGTGACTGACCTGAATACCCTGCGCAGCAGCCTAGCCAGCGGCGAACACGTTTTTGCCGACACCCTGGCCTTCATCGCCGCGAACTACAGCTACCAGCCCCAGGCCTTCGACAATGGCGACGTGCACAACGCCGCCGGGCAGAACGAAGGTTCGTGCAAGACCCTGGGCCTGGCGCAGCTCGAAGGGTTGAGCGACCAAGAGGCACTGCTGGCCTTCGGTGAGCACTACCGCAGCGTGGTCGCCACGCCCGAGGGCAGCGACCATGGCAATATCCGTGCGCTGATCAAGCATGGGCTGGCCGGGGTGAAGTTCACCGCCCAGCCACTTGCGCGCCTGGGCTGATAGCAGATGGGGCCGCTGTGTGGCCCCAACCGGACATCAACTGATGAACCGGCCTGGTGTTCCAGCCTCAAGGCGCCCCTTCTGCAACCACTCCAGCGCAATCGGCCACAGACTTTCACGAAACCGATCGTGAAAGAACGCGAAGTGCCCGATCTCCCCGACCGAGATATCCACAGGCGCCACCCGCAGATGCCGCCGCTCGCCCGTTTGCAGGTACCCCAACAATCGTTCAGTGGCCGCCACCGTGCCGAACGGATCGTCAGTCAGGCTGATGGCCAGGGTCGCCGCCTGTACCTGGGCAAATGGCGTAGCCGACAGTAGACGCCCACTGGGCCGCTGCTCATAACGCGGCGTACGGGCAACCCAATCGCGCACCACGCCGGCCGGGGTATCCTCCAGCCAGCCCAGGCGTTTGCCGGGAAAATAGCCGAACATCCGGGTCAACAGCGGCATCACCACGTGCCATTTGCCGAACAGCTGCCAACGCTGCTCCGGCGCATAGTCGCGCCAGTAGGCGAACTGCGCGCCCACCAGCAGCGCATGGCGCACCTGCCCCGCCGACGGCGCCAGCCCGAGCGCCCAGCCGCCGAAGCTGTGGCCGACCACATGCATCGGCTGGCCCGGATGCTCGGCGGCGGCCAGTTGCAACATCGCCTCGAAGTCCAGCCGGCCCCAATCGCTCCAGGACGCCTGGAAACCGCGCAGCGTGGCCGGGCGCGACTCGCCGATGCCGCGATAATCGTAGGTGAGCACGTCAAAGCCCTGGGCGAACAGGTAGTCGGCGAAACGCGAGTAGTAGCGGCAACGTACCGAGGTGGCGGCGTTGATGATCACCAGGGGACGCAGGGGGTCGGGCTCGGCGTGGCGCCAGCGAAATCCGCCGAGGCCATAGCCGTCGGCGGCGACATGACGAAAGGCACAGGCGGGTTGGGTAAGGCTGCTCATGGCGCGCTCCCTGCGGCGTCGCGCCATGCTGGCGGACGGGCTGTTGTCGTGCGCCAACGCTAGCAAAAAAATTCCCGAACAGCTCAAGTTCCTTGTAGGAGCGGCTTCAGCCGCGATCACCAGCGAAGCTGGTGCCATACACCACGTTGGCTTCATCGCGGCTGAAGCCGCTCCTACAGGTCCTGTGCCCTCAGGTAGTGGGCAGCGCCCGCGCCACGCCCGGCTTGCGCAGCACCGCCAGGCGCGAGCCGTGGTAGCGGGTTTCGCGGAACAGCTTCCAGCGACCGAACAGGCCGTACACATGCATCACCCGGCCCTGCTCGTGGTAGCCCATGCGCAGGTGCAGTTTCATTGCTGGCACGTTGTGGGTCTCCACCACGTCCACCACCTTGTGGCAGCCCTTCTCGCGCATGGTGTTCCACAGCTCGACCTGGGCTGTCACCGACAACTCGCTGCCAAAGTACGGCCGGGTCATCTCGCCGCCGAACTCGAAGAACTCGCCGGGTTTCACCGGGAAGGTGCAACCGTAGTAATGCTTGTCGTGGTAATCCACCACGCTGGCCCAGATGAATGCCACGGCATCGCCCTGCTCATCCAGGTACATGTGCCCGGTATGGCCCTCGGCGGCCAGCTCGCGCATGGTCTCGACACGGTCGCCGAAATGTCGGGCAAAGGCATCGGCATTGGCCGTGGTGATCTGCACCAGGGTGACCGGCGCATGCGCCTTGAGGCTGTGCGGCGGCACCGGACTGATCAGGTCGCGCTCCATCCACAGCAGTTCCCAATGGAAAAACACGTAGCGCTCGAAAAAAGTCTTGAAGGTGCGCTTGAGGCCCTTCTGGCGGATGCGTTCTTGTAGTTTTTGCAGTACGCCCATTGCTCCCTCCTCGGCGCCAGCGAAATTGCCAGGCCAATAGCTGGGGTATAGATCAGGCAGAGGGTGGCCATGGCAAAGGGCCAGCGAGGGATTTGTTTCAGAATATTAACAAGTCGTCGGCGGGAACCGCGCAGCCGTCATGAACGGCTGCGCGGTCAAGGACTTGCTTACAGCTCGACGCAGTCGAACCGTACGTCGGTGGCCACGTCTTCGTCGTAGTTGACGTCAGCGCGCTCGAAGCCGAACAGGTTGAGGAACTGCTTCTTGTAACCGGCGTAGTCGGTCAGCTCGAACAGGTTCTCGGTGGTCACTTTAGGCCACATCTCACGGCAGGCGTTCTGCACGTCATCACGCAGCTCCCAGTCGTCCAGACGCAGACGGCCCTTCTCGTCCAGCGCCGCCGGGGCGCCATCGGCGCGGTACATGCGGTCACGGAACATGCGGTCCAGCTGGTGCTGGGTACCTTCGTGGATACCCTTCTCCTGCATGATCTTGAACACCATCGACAGGTACAGCGGCATCACCGGGATCGCCGAGCTGGCCTGGGTAACTACCGACTTCAGCACCGCAACGTTGGCACTGCCACCGACTTTGTTGCCCAGGCGCTGGGCAGTTTCGTCCAGGTCCTGTTTGGCCTTGCCCAGCGCGCCGTCCCAGTAGATCGGCCAGGTGATGTCGGAGCCGATGTAGCTGAAGGCCACGGTACGGGCCTGTGGCGCCAGAACACCGGCGGCATTCAGGGCGTCGATCCACAGTTCCCAGTCCTGGCCACCCATCACGGTGACGGTATCGGCGATTTCCTGCTCGGTGGCCGGCTCGATGCTGGCCTCGATGATGGTGTCCTTGTTGGTGTCGATGGCGGTCGACTTGTACGGCTGGCCGATCGGCTTCAGGGCCGAGCGGATCACTTCACCGGTCTGCGGCAGCTTGCGCACCGGCGAGGCCAGGGAGTAGATGACCAGGTCGACCTGGCCGCCCATTTCGTTCTTGATCAGCTCGATGACCTTGGCGCGGGCTTCGTCGGAGAAGGCATCACCGTTGATCGACTTGCTGTACAGGCCTTCGGCCTTGGCGAACTTGTCGAAGGCGGCGGCGTTGTACCAGCCGGCGGTGCCGGCCTTGGTCTCGGTGCCCGGCTTTTCGAAGAACACGCCCAGGGTGTCGGCCTTGAAGCCGAACGCCGCGGTGATGCGGGCAGCCAGGCCGTAGCCGCTGGAGGCACCGATCACCAGGACTTTCTTCGGACCATCCTCGCGCACGCCCAGCTTGCGGGTGGCTTCGATCTGGTCACGGACGTTGAGCTCGCAGCCCTTGGGGTGAGTCGTGGTGCAGATGAAACCGCGAACCTTGGGATGAATGATGGCCAATGTCTGTACCTCGTCAGGTTTAGGCTGGGGCAGCGCCCGGATTCGGGGTGCTGCCGTTTGATCTAGAGGGTGAGACTACCCTCGCAAGTCATCCGACACATATTACGGGGTGATCGGAGCAATGAAAAATCGCAGCGGCTCTGACAAACGCTATACCTGCGCCAGCGCCGCCTTCAACCATCCCAGGAACTGCCGCGCCAACGGATCCTCCTGGCTTTCCCAATGCACCAGGCAGCTCCACACGGGTCCGCGCACACGCTGCTCAGACAAGGGCCGCAAGCGCCCCTCATCGACCATCCGCTGCGCCAGCAACTGGCTGACCAAGGCAATCCCCAGCCCCTCGCCCGCCGCCTCCAGCAGCAGCCCCGGGTCAGAGAAATTCAGCCCCTTGCCCTGCTGCCCCACCTCCTCGCCGCCCTCCAGCTGCCAGTGACTCCAGTCCATCTCGCGCTCACCGTGCAAGGTCGTGCGCCCGGTCTCGGGCAACGTCGGGTGACAGGCCGGATACAGCGTGTCCTGGTGTAGCACAGTGAAGCTGCATTCAGCCTGCGGCCCGATATCGTCGCGGATCGCCAGGTCGATGGTCTCGCTGGCCATGTCCGGCACCTCGAAGCTGGTGAACAGCCACAGGTCCACTTCCGGGCAGCGTTGGTGGAAGTCCGCCAGGCGCGGCAGCAACCAGTGCCGGGCGAACGCCGGGGTGGTGTTGACCACCAGTTGGTTGGGCTTGCGGTACTGCTCCAGGCGGCGGATGCCCACCGCCAGTTGTTGCAACAAGGCCTGAGTGGTGCTGAGCAGATCGTGCCCGGCGTCGGTCAGGCTGACGCTACGGCCACTGCGGTGGAACAGCGGCTGTTCCAGGTAGCCCTCCAGGCTGCGGATCTGCTGGCTGATTGCCGACTGGGTGAGGTTCAGGGCCTCGGCGGCCTTGTGGAAGCTGCCCAGCCGGGCAGCGGCTTCGAAGCCGCGCAGGGCGTTGAGCGGGGGCCAATGCTTGAGCATGCTGATAAGCCTGACTGATCAGAAGTACGCTAAATCTATCGTTTGTCGCCCCGGATTCCCAGTCATAACATGGACGACAACACCCGCGACGGCGGGCTTCGTTGATAACAATCCCTAATAGATCGGAGTTCACTATGACCCTGTCCCTCGACAGCGGCTGGCGCATGCCCGCCGAATGGGCCCGCCACGCCGCCACCTGGATGATCTGGCCGCACAACCAACCGCTGTGGGAGTCGGGCTGGGGCGTGACCCTGGCCGACGTGCAGCGCGACTACGCCCGGGTGGCCGCCGCCATCGCCCGCTTCGAGCCGGTGAAGATGGTGGTCGATCCGTCGGCCATGGCCATCGCCCGCGAACTGTGCGGCGCCGGTATCGAGCTGGTCGAGCTGGCCGTGGACGACAGCTGGTGCCGCGACAGCGGCCCGACCTTCCTGACCCACCCGCAACACGGCGTGGCGGGCCTGAGCTGGCGCTTCAACGCCTGGGGCGGCAAGTCCGAGCACGGCAAGGACCGCAGCCTGGCCCGGCGCATCCTCGACCACCTTGGCCTGGAAGGCCTGAGCACTTCGCTGTGCAACGAAGGCGGCGCCATCCATGTGGACGGCGAAGGCACCCTGATCACCACCGAATCGGTGCTGCTCAACCCCAACCGCAACCCGGGCCTGAGCAAGGACGACTTCGAGGATTGCTTCGCCCGCCTGCTGGGCATCCGCAAGACCATCTGGCTGCCGGGCGACCCGCAGTACGTCACCGGCGACATGACCGACGGCCATGTCGATGGCGTGTGCGCCTTCGCCCGTCCTGGCGTACTGCTGGTCGACGCCACCCACGACCAGGGCTCGGTGTATGCCGAAGTGGCCCGCGAAAACCGCCGCGCGCTGGAACTGGCCACGGACGCCCAGGGCCGTTCGTTCGAACTGCTCGACCTGTTCGAGGCCACCGCGGCCGTGGACACCGAAGCCGAAGTGTTCTGCGCCTCGTACACCAACTTCTACCTGGCCAACGGCGCGGTGATCATGCCGGCCTATGGCATCGACGCCGACCAGGCCGCCGCGCAGCAACTGGCCCTGGCCTTCCCCGGTCGCGAAGTGGTACCGGTGCGCATCGACCATATCGCCCACGGCGGTGGCGGCATCCACTGCATCACCCAGCAGCAGCCGGCCTGGCAGGGAGCGCGCCCATGAGCACGCTGCGCATCGCCACCACGCAGATGGCCTGCAGCTGGGACCTGCCCGCCAACCTCGACCACGCCGAACGACTGGTGCGCCAGGCCGCTGCCAAGGGTGCCCAGGTGATCCTGTTGCAGGAGCTGTTCGCCACCCCGTACTTCTGCATCGAGCAGTGCCACAGCCACCAGGCCCTGGCCCAGGACTACCACGACAGCCCGCTGCTCAAGCGCTTCGCCGCGCTGGCCAAGGAACTGGGCGTGGTCCTACCGCTCAGCTGGTATGAACGGGCCGGCAACGCCTTCTTCAACTCGCTGACCGTGGCCGATGCCGACGGGCGCCTGCTGGGCGTGTACCGCAAGACCCACATTCCCAACGCCATCGGCTACCAGGAAAAGGAATACTTCAGCCCCGGTGACACCGGCTTCAAGGTCTGGGACACCGCCTTCGGTCGCCTGGGCATCGGCATCTGCTGGGACCAGTGGTTCCCCGAGACCGCCCGCTGCCTGGCGCTGATGGGTGCCGAAGTGCTGCTGTTCCCCACTGCCATCGGCTCGGAGCCTGGCGCCGCCGAACTGGATTCACGCGACCATTGGCAGATGGCCATGCGTGGCCATGCCGCCGCCAACCTGCTGCCAGTGGTGGCCGCCAACCGCGTCGGCCATGAGGTGGCGCGCAGCGACGACAGCCTGAGCATGCGCTTCTACGGCTCGTCGTTCATCTGCGACCACAAGGGCGCGATGCTGCAAGAGGCCGACCGCGACAGCAGCGGCGTCTGGCTGCACGACCTGGACCTGGCGCGCATGCGCGAAGACCGCCTGAGCTGGGGCATCTACCGTGACCGCCGCCCCGACATGTATGCGCCGCTGCTGACCCTTGACGGCCGTACCCCACAGACCGCGAGGGCCTGAACCATGCCAAGCCGTCCATCGAAACTGCTCGCCATCGCTGCCCTGCTGGCCTGCGCCGGTGTTGCCCAGGCCGAACAGGACGCCCTGCGCCTGTATAACTGGGCCGACTATTTTGCCGAGGACACCCTCAAGCGCTTTACCGCCGAAACCAGCATCCCGGTGATCTACGACGTCATGGATGGCAGCGAGGTGCTCGAGGCCAAGTTGATGTCCGGGCGCAGCGGCTACGACCTGGTCTTCCCTGGCGACACCGTGGCCGAACGGCTGATGCGCGCCGGCAGCCTGCGGACACTGGATCGCAAGCAGCTGACCGCACTCGATGATATCGAGCCCGGCCTGCGCCAATTGCACGACCGCTACCCCAAGGCCAGCCAAGCCACCGTGCCCTACACCTGGGGCACCATCGGCCTGACCATGGACGCGAAGAAGATCCGCGAGCGCATGCCCGACGCCCCGCTCGACAGCCTCGACCTGCTGTTCAAGCCGGAGCTGGCGGCCAAGTTCGCCGACTGTGGCATCTCGATGATCGACTCGCCCGACGAAGTGCTGGCCGTGGTGCTTCACTACCTGGGCCGCGAGCCGCGCAGCGCCAAACGTGAAGACCTGGCCGCCGCCAGCGAGCTGCTCAAGGGCATCCGCCCGTACGTGCGCAAGCTGCAGTCGCAACCGGTCACCGAGCTGGTCAATGGCAACACCTGCCTGTCGCTGGGCTACAGCGGCGACGTGATCCAGGCCCAGCGCACCGCCGAAGCCGCGGGCAAGGCCATCGACTTCCAGTACCGCGTGCCTCGCGAAGGCACCACGGTGTGGATGGACACCATGGCCATCCCCGCCGATGCCAAGCACCCGGAGTACGCCTATCGTTTCATCAACTTCGTCATGCGCCCGGAGAACATGGCCGCGATCAGCAACTTCACCGGCTACCCCACTGCCAGTGCCAAGGCCCGGTCGCAGGTGGACGCGCGCCTGCGTGACAACCCGGACATCTACCTCAGCGATGCCACCTTCACCCGCTTGATCCCGGGCAAGGACATCCCCCAGGCCGACATGCGTGCGCGCATGCGCGTCTGGACCCGTTTCAAGACCGCACAGGACTGACCCCATGCCCACTCGCCGCACTTTCCTCCAACACATGAGCGTCGTCGCCGGCCTCGGTGCCGCCGCCGGCTTCGGCCTGCCCTTCGGCAGCGGCAGCGCCCGCGCCAGCGAAGCAGGCCGCTGGTTCATGCCCGACGAGGGTGAGCCGCACCAGCGCGCCTACATCGCCTTCGGCGCCCAGGACGCCATCTGGGAAGACTTCACCGAAGACGTCCAGGCCGCCCTCGGGCGCATCGCCCGCGCCATCGCTGCCTACCAGCCGGTGACAGTGTTCTGCCGCGCCAGCGAACGCGACATTGCCGAGGAGGAATGCGGCAGCCACAACATCACCTACGTCGAGACCGAGCTGGACGACATCTGGATGCGCGACATCGGCGCCAACTTCGTGGTCGATGACGATGGCACCCTGGGTGCCGTGGACTTCAACTTCAATGGCTGGGGCGGCAAGCAGCAACACCGCCATGACGCCAAGCTCGCGGCCCGTGTTGCAAAGTTGGGTGGCGCCCAGTACCAGCGCAGCGAGCTGGTGGGCGAAGGCGGCGGTATCGAAGTGGACGGCCATGGCACCGGGATCATGACCGAGAGCAGCTGGATCAACAGCAACCGCAACCCCAGCTGGAGCAAGGTCCAGGTCGAGGCGGAACTGAAGGAGCGGCTGGGGCTGCGCAAGATCATCTGGCTGCCGGGCATCAAGGGCAAGGACATCACTGATGCCCACGTGGACTTCTATGCCCGCTTTGCCGCGCCCGGCGTGGTGGTGGCGAACCTGGACAACGATCCGGCCTCCTACGACCACGAGGTGACACTCAAGCACCTCGAGATCCTGCGCAACGCCACCGATGCCGATGGGCGCAAGCTACAGGTACACACAATGTCGCCGCCCTTAAAACCAAGGCGCAGCAAGTTCAGCGAGGGCAATTCGGATTTCGCGGCGGGGTATATCAATTACTTCGTGATCAATGGAGCGGTGATCGCACCACAGTTCGGGGACCGCAGTGCCGATGAGCAGGCGCGGGCGTTGTTGGTGAAGCTGTACCCAGGGCGCAAGGTGGTGCAATTGGACATCGACGCCATTGCGGCGGGAGGGGGCGGGATTCACTGCGTGACCAACCAGTGCCCGGCGATCTAGCGCGGTTGCCGGGGCTGGCGCTCATCCCCGGCATCGCCAATCCGGCGCTTACGGATACTGCTGCACGGTCCCTTGCTGGTCATACTGCTGGCCCGGGATCGGCTTCAGGTTGACCTCGACCCGACGGTTCTGCGCACGGCCGTTGGCGTCGGCGTTGCTGGCGATCGGCTGGTCCGGGCCCATGCCACGCACGCTGACCCGTGACGAGTCCACGCCCTGGGAGGTCAGGTAGGTGCTGACCGCCTGGGCGCGGCGCTGCGACAGGTCCATGTTGTGCTGGCGGCTGCCGGTGCTGTCGGTGAAGCCCACCACTTCGATGGTGTTCTGGTTGAACTGCTTGAACGAGTTGGCCAGGTTGTTCAGCGGCGAGTAGAAGCTTGGGGCAATGTTCGCCGAATCGGTGGCGAAGGTGATGTTGCCCGGCATGATCAGTTTGATCTGGTCACCCTGGCGCTGCACTTCGACGCCGGTATTGGCCATCTGCGCCCGCAGCTCGGCTTCCTGCTTGTCGGCATAGTAGCCGTAACCGGCAGCGGCGGCACCGACCGCGGCGGCGCCGATCAACGCCCCCTTGCCACGGTTGTTGTGGTCGATGGCGGCACCGGCGATGGCACCGGCCAGCGCGCCCAGGCCACCATATTTGGCGGTCTTGCTCATCCCTGTGGAGCCCTGCGCCTGGCCCTGGCTGTCATACGGGTTGGGGCTGGCACAACCAGACATCAGCGCGGCGGCGGTAGCGACGATAATCAGACGACGCATGGTGAACATGGACAAGCTCCTACTGAAATTCGAAAGTGCAGCGGATCGACTACGGATCTATGCCAGCCTTGGATTGCAGCGCAGCGGAAAAATTCCATGAAACCTCAGGCGCGCACGAAGGGGTTCTCGCGCATCTCGTCGCCGAGGCGGGTGTCCGGGCCATGGCCGGTCACCACGATGGCGTCCTCATCCAGGCGGTACAGCCGTTCCTTGATGGAACGAACGATAGCCCGCTGATCGCCTCCCCACAAATCGGTGCGCCCGACACCACGGCGGAACAAGGTATCGCCGGCGATCAGCAACTTGTGCTCGGCGAACCAGAAACTCATCGAGCCCGGCGTGTGCCCGGGGGTGTGCAACGCCACGCCGCAGCCGCAGGCCAGCGCCTCGTCGTCGCTCAGCCAGCGGTCCGGCGACGGTACCGGCGTATAGGGCACGCCGAACATCTGGCACTGCATTTCCAGGTTTTCCCACAGCGGCTGGTCGGCCTTGTGCAGGTGCAGCGTGGCGCCGGTCAGCTCCTTGAGCCTGCCCGAGGCGAGGAAATGGTCGAAGTGCGCGTGAGTGTGGATGATGCTCACCAGGGTCAGGCCATGGTGCTGCAGGCGGGCGAGGATCTTCTGCTCGTCCCCGCCCGGGTCGACGACGATGGCGTGCTTGCTGACCGGGTCACCGATCAAGGTGCAGTTGCACTGCAAGGGGCCGACGGGGAAGGTTTCGCGGATGAGGCTAACGGGCAATGGGTTCATCGTTCTGGAACTCGGTACAGTCGATAGAGAGAGCAAATATGACCATGGTCCAGCTTGCCTCTCACCAAATCAAGGCAGATACAACCGGAACAACCCGCCCCCCAGCGTCCCGCCATTGGCGATCTCGATCCGCCCGCGCACGCCATTGCGCTCGTGCAACGCGGCAATCCGCGCCGCGAAATACAGCCCCAATCCAGTACTGCCACTCTGCGAATCGATGCCCTGCACGTAGTCATGCTGGCGTTCGAGCATGCGCTGTGGATAACCGGCGCCGTCGTCGTTGACGCTGATCACCAGCTGCTCGCCCTCTTCCTCGATGCTGATCAACAAGGCGTGGCCGGCATAGCGGATGGCGTTGGTAAGGACATTGGCCACCACCGAGGCGACCAGTTCACGGTCGAAGAAACCCAACGGGCTTTCGGTCTCGATGCGCCAGGTGGCGAGGATGTCGCGATGCTTGATCACGTCTTCCTGGGCCGCCAGCTGGGCCTCGATGAAGTCGTCCAGCTCGTGGTAGTCCGGGCAGATGGGCAACTGGTTGACGCCCAGCTTGTACAGCCCAAGCAACTGCACCAGCATGCCATTCAGGTGGCTGAGTTCGTGCTCCACCACGCCCTGCTCGGTACCGCCGCGCAGCTCTTCGGGCAGGCGCGCCAGCCATTGGCTGTGGGCGTGGGTCAGCGCCGAGAGGGAGTTCTTCAGATCGTGCACGGTGGAGGCGATCACCGTGGAAAAATCCAGCCCCTGGTTGTCCTGGTTCATGCGCCAAAGACCCGGATGTGCAGTTTGCGGTAACGGTCGTAGCGGCTGTCGCTGGCGGGAATGCCGGCCACGCTGGTAAGACAGTCGCGGCACTCCTGCATCAACGCCGGCGGTGGCGTCTCGCCGCCGATGCGCAGCAGCGCCTGGGCGGTGTTCAGGGCGATGCTGATGTTCTTCGGCTGCAGCGACAGCGCCTTGCGGAACATGCCCAGCGCCTCGTTGAGCTGGCCACCCTGGTAGCTGCGCACGCCCTGGCGATTGAGGTCCACGGCTTCGGTCACCGCCCCCAGCACCAGCGGGTCGTCGGTGAGTTTGGCGACGCTCTGCATGACCTTGGGGTCGTCCCCGTAGGTTTCCACGCAGCCCTTGAGGATAGAGGTGCCCGCCGCGTCCTGACCAAGTTGCTGCAATTGCTTGGCCACCGTCAGCGCCGCCTCGACGGAGAAGAACTGATCCATCTTTTCCAGGCGCAGCATGGCCTGCTCGGTGAGCTTGGCGGCGGTGTCCGGGTCACCGGCCTGCTGCAGGCTGGCAGCCTTCATCAAGCGGGCACGCACCTGCAGGCCCTGGTCCTCGACGTTCTCCTTGGCCACCTCACTGAGCACGGTGTTGATTTCCACCCGGGTGCGCGCATCGAGACCGTTGCCGGTGTTCTTGCTCATCAGCGCCTGGACCAGGCCGAGATTGCTTTCGGCGTCCTTGTAGCGCGAGCTCTGCCCTTGGTTGACCGCATGGCGATAGGCCTTGGACGCGCTTTCGAAGTCGGCGTTGTCCAGCGCCAGCTTGCCCAGCGCGGCCTGGCGGCGCACGGCGAGCGGCGACAGGCGCACAGCCTCCTCGAGCATGTGCTGGGCGCGCTTGGTTTCGCCCTGGGCCACCAGCACGTCGGCCATGCCATCGTACAGGTTGGGCATGATCGGGAAGGCCTTGAGGGCCTGCTCGTAGACGCCCTGGGCCTGGGCGTTCTGGCCACGCTTGTGCAACAGGCTGCCGAGCGCCGCGTAGGCCCAGGGCTGCGGGCGGCTGGCCAGGATGTTCTTGAGGAACTTCTCCAGCTCGTCGAAACGATTGAGGTCGCGCAAGGCATCGGCGCGATAGCGCAGGCACAACGGGGCGAACCGCGGGTCTTTCTTGCACAGCTCGGCGCAGGCGGCGAGCACCTCGGCCGGGCGGCTGCGGTCCAGGGCCTGGAGGATGGGCTTGAGCAAGGTCTTGCGCTGGGTCAGTTTCTCCAGACGCTGGGCCAGGCCCACGCGGTTGAAGGGCTTGGTCAGGTAGGCGTCGGGTTCGTGCTCGATAGCGCTGAGCACGATGGCCTGGCTGCTCTCGGCGGTGACCATGATGAACACGCATTCATGGCTGATGAGCTTGTCGAGAATCAGGTCCTCGAGCACCTGCTGGCCATTCTTCTTGCCATCGCCCAGGTGGAAATCCTGGAGGATGAAGTCGTAGCGTTTCTGCCCGCACATGCGCAGCGCCTGTTCGCCACTGTCGGCGGTGTCCACGTCGCGTACGCCCAGCTCGCGAAGCATCGAGCGGGTCGAGGTGCGGAAGTCGGTAAAGTCGTCGACGATCAGAAAGCTTTTTTGCCCGTACTGCAGCATCAACACGACCTGTATTGAAAGATGTGGGGAAGTGGCGATGCATGCCGCCGAAATGTTTATCGGCAGAAGATCGGGAAAGATGAGCCCGCAACGGCGATAGCCTGGTGCCGCTATCTTAACGGCCGCCCCTGCCGCGAACCACTAGACTAGCAACCCGAGGGACTTGGCCCTGGCCACCGCCTGGGTACGCCGCTCCACACCCAGCTTGCTGTTGATATGACTGGCGTGGGTCTTGACCGTATGCAGGGAAATGAACAGCCGCTCGCTGATCTGCTGGTTCGAGCAACCCTGGGCGATAAGTTCGAGCACGGCGAACTCGCGGCTGCTCAGGGCCTCGGTGGTGCAGGTACTGGCAACGAGGGATTGCGGCAGGTACGTCAGCAGATCGCGCTGCACGGGGCAGGCGGCACGGCCGGCCAACTGCTCACGCAGCCATTGTGGCTGCTCCTCGATCAAGCGCTGGAATGCCTGCAAGGCACCGCCCTGCGCGGCCTCCAGTGCCTGCGCAAGCAACTTGGCCGCCTCGGGTTCACGCCCCTGGGCCAACAGCAACGCGATCAACTGGCATTGCGCGCTGACCATCAGCGTCATGCCAGCGCTGGCCTGCCCGCGCTCGATCAGCCTGTGCAGCCTCGCTTCGGCATCGTCGACACGGGCCAGCACCCGCTCCAGCAACGCTTGCTGCAACTCGATATGCAGCGGCAACAAGGGGTGGAACTCCGGCGCGGCGGCAGGCTGCTCGCCACCATAGGTCTGCCCCAGGCGCAACAGCCACGACTCCGCCAGGTCCGTACGGCCCTGGGCCAACCAGAGCTCGCATTTCACCAGGGTAATCATGGCCAGGTAGAAGATCGGCGGCACATCCCAGATATGCATCAGCCGCTCGGCCTCGGCCAGCTCGGAGAATGCCTCGGCGAACCGCCCTTCGCGCCCATCGAGCGAAGCGATCACACAGTGCCCGATCAGGACACTGATATCGCGACAGCTCCGCGCCTCGCTGAGCCCAGCGCGCAAACGCGCACGGCCCGGGGCACAGTGCAGGCGGGTGGCCAACAGGTAGCCCTCGTACAAGGTGAGGCGGGCGCGCACCGCATACAGGCGTTGCCCCGACAGGCCCTGCAACCGTTGCAGCCCCTGACGCACTTCATCCAGTGCCCGCAATATCTCGCCTCGAGCGTGCAGCACCCGCGCCCGGTCGTAATGGGCCAGTGCCTCGAACAGCGGGTTGCCGACCCGTTGCGCCAGCTCGAGCGCCTCTCGGTTCCAGCCCCGCGCGCGCCAGAAATCGCCATCGGCGATGGCCAGGTTCGACAAGGTCGACAGGCACACCAAGCGCTGCCCATAACGTTTGCTCGGCAAGCTCTGCAGCGCCTCGCCACAGTAGGCGAGGGTTCGCTCGCGATCACCACGGCCGCGGGCGATGACCCCGCTCAAGGCCAGCCACTGGGCGAGCATCGATTTTTGCGCCGTGGCCGAAGGCGCGGGCAGGAAACGGCTCAGGTAGGCCGCCAGTTCCTCGGCGGCGTCCAACTGGCAGGCAAGCCCCAGGGCCCAGCTGTACAGGACAATCAACCTGGGCGTACTGATCAGCAGGCTGTCGGGCAAATCCATTTTCCAGCGCAGCAGCATGCCCACATTCTGCTCGGCGAGCAGTTGCTCCTCCGACAGGCTTTGCACCAGGTCCGCCGCCACATCCAGGTGGCCGGCCCGCAGGGCCTGCTCCACCGCTTCGTCCAGCAGGCCCTGCCCCTCGAACCAGCGGCAGGCACGCAAGTGCAACCCCGCCTGGGGGCCACTGGCCTGCCGGCTGCGCAACAGATCGGAAAACAGATGGTGATAGCGGAACCACAGGCCATGCTCATCCAGCGGCACCAGGAACACCTGGTGGGCCTGCAGGTAACGCAGGATCTCGGCACTGTCGTGCCGCTCGCGCAGGGCATCACACAGTTCGGCGCAGAAACGCTCCTGGCAGGCGGTGTCGTAGAGAAACGCCTGCACGGGCGCCGGCAGTATCTCGATCACTTCCTCGAGCAGGTAGTCGCGAATCAGTCCCTCGCCGCCATGCAGTGCCTGGGGCAAGGCGTTGTCATCGCCGGATTCGCTGGCCGCCAGCTGCCAGAAGCGCAGCCCGGCCACCCAGCCGTCGCTGCGCTGGATCAGGTTGTCCAGGGCCTGACCACGCAGGCCGGTGGGCTGGCGACCAATCACCGCCAACGCTTCATCGGCAGTCAGGCGCAAGTCCTGCTCGTTGAGCTCGACCAGCTGGCGCGACAAGCGCAGGCGTGCCAGGTGCCAGTCGGGCCGCTGACGGCTGGTGACCAGCAGGACCAGCCCGGCAGGCAGGTGATTGAGGAAGAACTGCAAACATCGATCGAGCACCGGGCCCTGGGCCAGATGGTAGTCATCCAGGACCAGCAGCAGGGGTGTATCCGGCTGCAGATAGAGCGCGAGCTCATCGAGCAGCCCATCGAGCCATTCCTCGAAGGCGAAGGGCTGATGACGCTGGCGCATCTTCAACAGGCCCATGGCCTGCCCGCCGAGCGCCGGGCAGAACTGCTGCAGCCCTTCGAGCAGGCGCTCGAGAAAGCGGCCCGGGTCAGCATCGCGCTGGCTCAACCCTAGCCAGAGGCTGCGCCAATGGCCGGGCAACTCCTGGCAGAACTCGATGGCGAGCGAGCTCTTGCCGAACCCGGCCGGTGCGTTCACCAACAGCAGACGCCCGCCCAGCCCGCCTTGCAAGCGCTGGCACAAGCGAGCTCGGGGGACGTGGGCCTCCGGCAGGGGTGGACGGAAGAAACGCCCGTCCAGCAGGCCCAGGGCCTGGCTGGCGACTCCATGCGTACGGGACAAATCTGTCATGGCCGGCTCGTTCTGATTGGAGTAATGCGGCAGTACGGATGGTTGCGAGACTAGCGGCAAACGCGGCGCATTTGAAGATGATGGAAACGCATCGAGCGAAAAAGACTACAACAAAAAGAAACAATGCTGACCGGCGGACACCTCTGGAACAGAAACGCCCCGGCAAGCCGGGGCGTTCTGGGAGATCAAACGGAGTTTGCGTTTAACGGTTCAACGGACACCTGACTGACGCAGCGCTGCCGGCTGGAACTCAGCCTTGCTGGCGCTGAAGCCGAAGTTGTAGGCACTTTTCTCTTCGTTCTTCATGCCCAGCGCCAGGTAGCGGCCCGATTGCAGGTCGTAGATGGCTTCCAGGGTGTACCACGGCACCTGCACGTTGTAGTACGGCTGGGCGTGAGCCTCGGAAACACGCCACAGCTGGTTGCGGCCGTCATACTGGTCGATCACCGCGGCCTGCCAGGTGTCCTCGTCGATATAGAAGTCACGCTTGGCATAGATATGGCGCTGGCCCGGCTTGAGCGTGGCGACCACGTGCCAGACACGACGCAGCTCGTAACGCGACAGGTCCTGGTTGATATGCCCGGCCTTGATGATGTCGCTGTACTTGAGCTTCGGATCGTCCAGCTTGTAGGCGTTGGAGGCGATGTACATCTCCTTCTTGCCTTCGAGCTTCCAGTCGTAACGGTCTGGCGCGCCGTTGTACATGTCCAGGTTGTCGGAGGTGCGCAGGCCGTCGGCGGCGGTACCCGGGCCGTCGTACGACACTTGCGGCGCCTGGCGCACACGGCGCTGGCCGGCGTTGTAGATCCAGGCCTTGCGCGGTTCCTTGACCTGGTCGAGGGTTTCGTGGACCAGCAGCACGGTCCCGGCCAGACGGGCCGGAGCGGTCACTTCCTGCTTGAAGTAGAACAGGATGTTGCCGGGGTTGGCCGGATCGTAGTCCTTCATCTTGTCGCGGAAGACGAACTGGTCCTGGAAGTACACCAGACTGTAGGAGCCGTTCTGCTGCGGGGTGGCCTGGGTGACCAGGCGGGTCACGCTGCCGCCACGGTAGCGGGTGATGTGGTTCCAGATCACCTCCAGGCCGTCCTTGGGAATCGGGAACGGCACGGCGGTCTTGAAGTTCTCCAGGCCGTTGCCACCGGCGACCAGGGTGGTCTTGCTGGCGTTTTCCTTGATGGCGGCGAAGACATCGTCCGGCACCGTGGAGCCGCGGTGGGTCTTGTACACCGGAATCTTGTAGCTATCCGGGTAACGCTTGAACATCGCCACCTGGCCAGGCGAAAGCTTGTCCTTGTACTGGTCGACGTTCTGCGCGGTGATGGTGAACAGCGGTTTTTCGCTGGCGTAAGGGTCGGAGAGGAAGCCCTTGGCGTCGGCACTGCCGGCGCTCTTGGACAGCGGCTCCCACGGGCCGATGGAACCATCGGCGTTACCGGCCTTCTCGGCGCCCATCGGGGTGAGCGACGCGCCCAGCTTGGCGGCCTCGTCAGCGGAAACCGCAGCCATGACGCTGGTTGCCAGCAGGGACATGCCCAGTACACCGGCTTGCAGCAGACGTGTGGTCATTTTCATTCTTTGTCGTCCTGGATCAATGTTCTTAGAAGTTCACGCCGAAGCTGAGCGCGACGAAGTCGCGGTCATCCACGGTGGTGTACTTGCCATCGAAGAAGTTGGTGTACGACAGGCTCGCCGTGTAGGTGTTCTGGTACTCGGCGTCCAGGCCCAGGCTGATGGCCTTGCGCCCTTCCTCGAAGTTGCCGCCAGGGCCCGGGGAGTAGCCGTCGACGTCGTGGGACCAGGCCACGCTCGGGCGCAGGTTCACACCGGCGAAGACGTTGTTGTAGTCCCAGATGGCGCGAACGCGATAACCCCAGGAGTCGGAGGTAGTGAAACCGTCGTTTTCGCAATAGCGCGACAGGTTGTTCTGCTCGACACCCGCCAGCGTCGTGGCGTTGAGGCTCTGGCAGCGGCCGTTGGGCAGCGGGCCAGGGCCGTAGACCGGGTCGCGGCCATAGCGGGCCTTGGAGGTGCTTTCCAGGCCACCGACGTGAGTCCAGCCTACCTCGCCGACCATGGTCAGACGCTCGGCGCCCATGACTTGGTCGAAGAAGTGGGTGAACGTGGTTTGCAGCTGGGTGATTTCCTTGCGGCGATAGCCAGGCTGGTCAGTGTTAGGCGTGCCCTTGAGGACGGATGCATTGGGGTCCAGCGGCGTCAGCCCTGAATAGAGGATGTCGGTGGTGTTCAACTGCACCGGCGCATTCGGCCGGTAGCTGATCTCACCGCTCCAGGCCGTGCCGGTGGGCAAGGTGGTGGAGAAGCTCAGGCCGTAGAGGCGGATGTCTTCCGGGTACTCGACGTAGTAGCTGGAGTTACCCGCCACGTACAACGGCATCAGGGCCTGGAGCAGCGCCGGGTTGGTGGCGGCGGCCCCCGGAACACCTGCCCTGACCAGTGCCCCAGCCAGGTTGGCCGGGTTGTAGAAGCCGGCGGCGGCGCCGCGGCCGCTGAAGATTGGCGCCCGGCTGTGGTAGTTCATGAAGTAGCCACCGAACTCGGTATTCAGAGGCTCGTACATGTAGCGCAAGGCCACACCGAACTGGCCGCTGTCACGGGCATCACGGTCGGGGCCGCGGCGCACGATCACGCCTTCGTCCGGCGAGCCCCAGGACACGCCCTGCCCGGTCAATGCGTTCATGGCAGGCCCGGCAAACGGGCCGATCCGTGCAGCAAGGCTGTTAGCGACGTTGGCCTGCTTGGCCAACACCGCCAGGTTGTTGTTGCAGCCGTCGGCGATCACGTCAGGCTGGGAGAAGAAGGTCCCGCAGTTGTCGACGACGGTCTGGTCCCACTCGATCTGGTAGAAGCCCTCTGCGGTGAGGTTGTCAGTCACGCTCTGCGACACGTAGAACATGTTGACGGGGATCAGGCCTTCCTTGATCTCCGCGCCAGGGCGACGGAACGCCGAGACATCGATGGGGTTGATGGCGTTGATACCGCCGCCGATGAAGGTACTCTCACCCCAGCTCACCACCTGCTTGCCCAAGCGCACGTTGCCCGGCAGGTCGCCGATGCTGTAGTTGTGGTAGACGAAGGCGTCGAGCAGTTCCGCGCCCGAGGACTTGGCGCCCTCCTTGCGGTTCGAATCGCTGATGTCCTTGAACTGGCGGTTTTCATCCTTGAGCTCGAAGTCGTACCAGTACTTGCCGCGGACGAATACGCCCGTGTCGCCGTACTTGAGCTCCAGGTCGTGGATGCCCTTGAAGATCTTCGAGAACGTCTCGCCTTTCTTGAAGTTCAGGTGGCCATCGTCGGAGGTCTGCGACAGCCCCCTGCCGCCGTTGTTGGCCCCGATGAGGTTCTTGTTGGGGTTGGCTGTCGACCAGCTGGCGCCAACGGAGAGCGACGAGTCGAACTGGCCTTCGATTTCACCGATGTTGAAGCTGACCGCGAAAGCAGGACTTGCGAGCGTGGAAGCGAGGCTGACGGCCAGGGGCAGTTTCGCCCGGCGCCAGAACGGGTTTGCAGATGTCATCGACGCTACTCCATGTACTTTTTTGTTATGGCAGTGAGTCCTTTCAGAAACGGCTCGAGCGCCTGGTGAAGCAGGCTCCTGCCCGTGACGCCGCGCGTTGCCGTGCGGCGCCCTCCCCCATTCCTGAAAATCCCCTGACCCGACTATAGCCAGCGGTCACAGGTGCTTGATCCCTCTAAAGTGTGATTTGCGCGTCCTGCTTGCGGCCCACCCCGATCGGCCGGCCTGCGCGCTGGCAGTGCTCAAGCATGGCTCAATTCTGCTGTTTGACAAGGCGGCATACTGTCTAGTCTGCGGGGTCGCGCTGAAAGAAGCACGACCCGCGCCTGGGTTACAGAGTGGAAAGGAAAGCGCTGTTACTGGCCTGCCACTGGCTGATGTCCACGCGGATGCGCTTCTTGTCCAGCTTGCCGACGCTGGTCTTGGGAATTTCAGTAACAAGGGCGATCTGGCTGGGAATCGCCCACTTGTTGATGTGCCCCTGCTCGACGAAAGGCTTGAGGTGCTCCTTGAGCGCACGTGCATCGATACTCTGCCCCTCGCGCACCACCAGCAACGCGAACGGGCGCTCGCCCCATTGCGGATCGGGCACCCCGACCACCGCGACCTCGCGCACCGCAGGGTGGCGACTGATCAGGTCTTCCAGGTCGAGCGACGAGATCCATTCGCCACCGGTCTTGATCACATCCTTGATGCGGTCGCGAATATCGATGAAGCCCATGCCATCGAGCGTGGCGACATCGCCGGTGTGCAGCCAGCCACCCTGCCAGAGTTCCTCGCCCTTCTCCGGCTCGCGGAAGTAGCCCATGGTCAGCCAGGGCGCGCGCAGCACCAGCTCGCCCTGGGTTTCGCCATCGGCGGGCAGGAAATTGCCATTGCCATCGACGATGGCGGCTTCGACCAACGGCACCGGCACGCCAGCCTTGATCCGGTAGCTGGTACGCTCATCCTCGCTGCCGGCCTGCAACTCGTCATTCAGGTGCGCGGCGCTGATCAGCGGGCAGGTTTCGGACATGCCGTAGGCGGCGGTGAGCTGGATACCACGGGCCAGTGCGGCCTGGTACAGGGCGCGGTTGAGCGCGCTGCCGCCGATGATGATCTTCCAGCCACCGAAATCCTGGCCGGCTGCCGACGGACAGTTGAGCAGCATCTGCAGGATGGTCGGCACGCAATGGGAGAAGGTCACTTTCTCCTCACGCCACAGCCTGATCAGCATGTCCGGCTCATAACGCCCGGGGTAGACCTGCTTGATGCCCATCATGGTCGCCGCGTAGGGGATGCCCCAGGCATGCACATGGAACATCGGCGTGATCGGCATGTAGACATCGTTGCTGCTCAGCAGCCTCACGCTGTCGAGGCTGCCGAGGACCGAGGTTTCGGCCAAGGTATGCAGCACCAGCTGGCGATGGGTGAAGTAGACGCCCTTGGGGTTGCCCGTGGTGCCGGTGGTGTAGAAGGTGGTAGCCACCGAGTTTTCATCGAAATCGGGGAAGTCATAATGCGGGCTCGCCGCTGCCAGCAGTTGCTCGTACTCGCCTTGCAAGCCCGGCAGGTCGGCAGACTTGTCCGGCCCGTCGGTCAGCAACACGGTACCTTGCACCGTGGTCAGCTGCCCGGCGATGGCCTGGTAGAGGCCGATGAAATCACTGTTGACCAGCACGAAGCGGTCTTCGGCGTGGTTCATGGTGTAGAGGATCTGCTCCGGCGACAGGCGCACGTTGATGGTGTGCACCACGGCGCCGATCATCGGGATGGCGAACATGCATTCCAGGTAGCGGTGGCTGTCCCAGTCCATCACCGCCACGGTGTCGCCGGCCTTCACGCCAGCCTCGGTCAATACGTTGGCCAGGCGGGCGATACGCTCGTTCAACTGCGGGTAAGTGAGGCGGATCTGGTCGCGGTAGACGATCTCGCGGGTCTTTTCGTAGCGGCTGCCGGACATCAGCAGGCGCTTGATCAACAGTGGGTACTGGTAGGCGCCCTCGGCGGGCTTGATGATGCGTGTCTGCAACATGGGTATCCCTTTTCTTCAAAGCGGGCAGGACAGTTCAGGCAACAACTGTAGTTCGGTGACGCAGCGGTCAAATCAGCCGAAGGAATGATTTGTGCCGTGCGGGTATGAGCGCAGGCGCTACCGTTGACGAGCGGCGGCGCCGGGCCGGACACTGCGCCGAGCCCATCCTGCCCTGCCACCGGAGCCCCTGATGTCCAGCCCACGTCGCGCCGTGTTTCTCGATCACCAGTCACTGGACCTGGGTGACCTCGACCTTTCGCCCTTGCATGCCCAGTTCGACACGCTGCAACTGCATGCCACGACCCGCCCGGAGCAGGTCGCCGAACGCCTGCAAGGTGCCGTGGCCGTCATCAGCAACAAAGTGATGCTCGATGCCGCCACGCTGGCCGCCAACCCGCAACTCAAGCTGATCCTGGTGGCCGCCACCGGCACCAACAATGTCGACCTGGCCGCCGCCCGCGCCCAGGGCGTCACCGTAAGCAACTGCCAGGGCTACGGCACGCCGTCGGTGGCCCAGCACACCCTGGCCCTGCTGCTGGCCCTGGCCACGCGCCTGTGCGACTACGAGCAAGCGGTGAAGGCCGGGCAATGGGCCAAGGCCAACCAGTTCTGCCTGCTGGATTTCCCCATCGTCGAGCTGGAGGGCAAGACCCTCGGCCTGCTCGGCCATGGCGAACTGGGCGGCGCGGTGGCGCGCCTGGCCGAGGCCTTCGGCATGCGCGTGCTGAGCGGGCAGATCCCCGGCCGGCCACCCCGGGCCGATCGCCTGCCACTGCACGAATTGCTGCCACAGGTCGATGCCCTGACCCTGCACTGCCCGCTCAACGAGCAGACCCGGCACATGATCGGTGCCCGTGAGCTGGCGCTGCTCAAGCCCGACGCGCTGGTGGTCAACACCGCCCGCGGCGGGCTGATCGACGAACAGGCCCTGGCCGACGCCCTGCGCAGCGGCCACCTGGGTGGCGCAGCTACCGATGTGCTGAGCGTCGAACCGCCGGTCAACGGCAACCCGCTGCTGGCGGCGGACATCCCCCGCCTGATCATCACCCCGCACAGTGCCTGGGGCGCGGTGGAGTCGCGCCAGCGCATCGTCGGCCAGCTGGCCGAGAACGCCCAGGCCTACTTCGCCGGGCAGCCGCGACGCGTGGTCGGCTGACCCGCCTCTGGTACACTGCGCCACTTTTTCAGGAGGCGTCGTCCATGGACCCGCGCAGTGAAGTGTTGCTCCGCCAGGCAGAGCTGTTCCAAGGCCCGCTGCTGGTCGCCGGCGCCCAGGCCGATGGCCTGCTCGGCCAGTTGCCTGGGGCCCACGGCTGGACCTGGCATGCCGGTGACCAGGCCGTGCTCGAGAGCCGCTTCGCCGGGCGCAGTCACTACGGTGTCGAGGTTCCCGAGGTAGCCTTCGACGCCGCCGTGCTGTTCCTGCCCAAGTCACGCGAGCTGGCGGCCTACCTGCTCAACGCCCTGGCCTCGCGCCTTGCCGGTCGCACGCTGTACCTGGTGGGGGAGAAACGCGGTGGCGTCGAGGGCGCGGCCAAGCAATTGCAGGCCTTCGGCCGGCCGCGCAAGCTCGACAGCGCCCGCCACTGCCAGCTATGGCAGGTGACCGTGGACAACGCGCCCGAGGCCAAGTCGCTGGAAAGCCTGGCCGAGCGCTTCGAACTGCCACTCGAAGATGGCCCGCTGCAGGTGATCAGCCTGCCCGGCGTGTTCAGCCACGGACGCCTGGACAAAGGCACGGCCCTGCTCCTGGAACACCTCGACGGCCTGCCGAACGGCCATGTCCTGGACTTCGGCTGTGGTGCCGGTGTGCTCGGGGCCACGATCAAGCGTCGCTATCCGCAGAGCCAGGTCACCTTGCTCGATGTCGACGCCTTCGCGGTCGCGGCCAGTCGCCTGACCCTGGCCGCCAATGGTCTGGAAGGCGAGGTGATCAGCGGTGACGGGATCGATGCGGCCCCCAGCGGGTTGGATGTCATCCTGAGCAATCCGCCGTTCCATACCGGTGTACACACCGACTATCACGCCTCGGAAAACCTGCTGAAAAAATCCAGGGAACATCTGCGAAAAAGCGGTGAAATCCGTTTGGTAGCCAACAGTTTCCTTCGTTACCAACCGCTCATCGAAGGCGCCCTGGGCAACTGTGAGATCCGTGCCGAAGCACAAGGTTTTCGCATCTACCGCGCAACACATGGATAAAAACAGGGCTTGCCGAAAGCGATTCGCCTAGGCAGAATCCGCTCCGTCCTAGGGGAGTAGTCTCCCGCGAGCACCCTGCTCGCCCGGTACGCGTCAACACACTTGGCCCACAGGCCATGGCGCGTGCGACCCACGATCTGCGCAGACAGGTCCAGGGTTTGACAAGACCTATGACACGCACACCTTACCCGGGGCGGGGAGGTCGTACGTGTCATAGCCGTGTCGACCCGCCCCCGTAGGAATCCTGATGCTGGAATCATTGCTCGTCCCTACCGCGATCGTCGCGCTTGCCGAAATCGGCGACAAGACGCAATTGCTCGCGCTCATCCTCGCCGCCCGTTTCCGCAAGCCCTGGCCGATCATTGCCGGGATCGTCGCCGCGACGCTGGCCAACCATGCCGCCGCTGGCGCGGTCGGTGCCTGGGTCAGCAGCTTCTTCACCGAGTCGGTACTGCACTGGATCCTCGCCGCGAGCTTCACCGCCACCGCGTTGTGGACCCTGGTGCCGGACAAGATGGACGATGAAGAAACCAGCAATGCACGACGGTTCGGGCCATTCGTGACCACGCTGATCGCGTTCTTCCTCGCCGAAATCGGCGACAAGACCCAAGTGGCCACGGTGATGCTGGCCGCCCAGTATCCGCACCTGATCATGGTGATCATCGGCACCACCCTGGGCATGCTGATCGCCAACGTGCCGGTGGTGCTGGCGGGCAACTTCGCGGCGGAGAAACTGCCGCTGACGCTGATCCGTCGCCTGGCGGCGACCGCGTTCATCGTGCTGGCCATCGTCGCGGTGTACTCGGCGATGAAGACCAGTGGCTGGATAGGCTGACCGTAGATGCGGGCTTGCTTTCGCTCTGAAGATGCTGGGCTTTACACCTTCATCGCGGGGCAAGCCCGCTCCCACGCCTTGCATATCCCCGAAGGATTACTTCTTGGCCGCCTGATACAGCGGCATCACCTTCGGAATCGCCGCCTGCAACGAGGCGATACGGCTGCTCGAAGCCGGGTGGGTGCTCATGAACTCTGGCGGCGCGCCTTCGGACGCCTTGCTCATCTTGTTCCACAGGGTGATCGCGGCGTTCGGGTCATAGCCGGCACGGGCCGACAGTTCAAGGCCGATCAGGTCGGCTTCGTTCTCGTTGGACCGGCTGTTGGGCAGGGTCATGGCGTAGTTCACCACAGTGTCGGCCATGGCCATGCTGTCCTGGCCCAGGCCGAAGATCGCGCCGGCACCCTGGCGGGCCATCTCCACGCCGTAGGCCTTGGACATCGCTTCACGGCTGTGCTCGCGCAGGGCGTGGGCGATTTCATGGCCCACCACCGCGGCGATCTCGGCGTCGGTCAGCTGCAACTGATCGATCAGCCCGGTGTAGACAATGATCTTGCCGCCCGGGCCGCAGTTGGCGTTGAGCTCGTCGCTCTTGATCACGTTGACTTCCCAGTTCCACTGCGCGGCATCCGGCCGGAACTGTGGCGCCTGGGCGATCAGGCGCTTGGCGATGGCCTGCACGCGCTTGGCATCATTGCTGCTCTTGTCCAGCACGCCCTTGCTCGACGCCTCGCCGAGGGTCTGCTGGTAGGACTGGGCGTACATCTTGTTGACCTCATCGGTCGAAAGCATGCTGAACATGTATTGCTGGCGCTGGACGCCCACGGCACCACCACTGGTGGTATTGACCGCCTGGCAGCCGCCGAGCAGGACGCCGACCGTCAGCATGCTGACAACGAATGACTTACGCATGAAAACACTCCCTTTTTACGTGCCGCGTATCCTAGGCCCAGACGCCCGCCCCTGCCAGAGCCGCAGGTAAGATTTCTGACAAGGTCCTCATGCTTTGGTATTAGCCCGCCGATAACATTCGGTAACGACCTCCTTGCGCGCGGAGCTTTGCCATGAAGTTCAAGTCGATCCAGTTTTCCGTGGCCGCCCTGGCCGGTGCCATCGTGCTGAGCATTGTCGCGGCACTGGTGCTGTACGCCGTCTACTCCGGGCAACGCACCCAGGCCCTGGTGCAACAGCGCACCCAGCAACAGTTCGAAAACGTCATCGAGCAGCGCCTCACCGCCCTGGCGCGTACCCAGGTCAGCGAGATCCAGCGCGGCCTCGAAGCCCCGTTGTCGATCGCCCGCAGCCTGGCCACCGGCAACGCCATGCTCGGCATGCAGGGAAGCGACGGCCAAGCGCTGATGCGGGTCGACCGCGAGCACCTGATCAACCAGCTCAAGCGCACCGTGGAGGTCAACCCGAGCGTGCTCGGCGCTTACCTTGGCTGGGAGCCGAACGCCCTCGACCATGCCGATGCCCGCTATGTCGGCAGCAGCCTGGTGGGTATCGACAGCGCCAACGGCCGCTTCCTGCCCTGGTGGTTCCGCAATGGCGATGGCAGCCTTGGCCAGGACAAGCTGGCCGATGTCGACGACCGCACGGTGCTCGCCACCGGCGTGCGCGCCAGCGAGTACTACCTGTGCCCCAAGGAGTCGAAGAAGGCCTGCGTGATCGACCCCGCGCCTTATAAAGTGGGCGACAAGATGGTCATGCTGGCGTCGTTCGTCGAACCGATCATGGTCGATGGCCAGTTCCAGGGCATGGCCGGTGCCGACCTGTCGGTGAACTTCATCCAGGACCTGCTCAATGCCGCCGATCGCCAGCTGTACGACGGCGCCGGCGAGCTGGCGCTGGTTTCCAGCAACGGCCGCCTGGTGGCCTATACCCGTGACCCGGCAAAGTTCGGCGAGAAGGCCAGCGATGTGCTGGACAGCGACGAAGCCGGCACCCTCAAGAGCCTGAGCGGCGAAACCCTGCACTACGAAGTGGACGCCGGCAAGGATCGCATCGAGCTGTACCTGCCGTTCAAGGTCGCCAACACCGACGCGCGCTGGACACTGCTGCTGGAGCTACCGCTGAGCGCCGTGATGGCTGAGGTCAACCAGCTGCAGAAGGACCTGGCCGAACAGCGTCGTACCGATATCACCGGCATGACCCTCGTTGGCCTCGGCATCGCCGCCCTTGGCCTGCTGGTGATCTGGCTGCTGGCCCTGGGCATCGCCCGCCCGCTCAAGCAGATGGTGGCGATGCTCGACGACATCGCCCAGGGCGAAGGCGACCTGACCCGTCGCCTGCACAGCGACCGCGCCGACGAACTGGGTGCCATCGCCAAGGGCTTCAATACCTTCCTGGCCAAGTTGCAGGCCATGATCAGCCAGGTAGTGGGTTCGGTGCAGAAGGTCAGCGACTCGTCCGAGCACACCGCCGACATCGCCATCCGAACCAACCAGGGCGTGCACAAGCAGATGGCCGAGATCGACCAAGTGGCCACCGCCGTGCATGAAATGACCGCTACTGCCCAGGATGTGGCGCGCAACGCCACGCAAGCGGCCCAGGCCGCCAGCGCGGCCGACCGCGCCGCCAACCAGGGCCTGGAAATCGTGCGCGACACTTCCAGCGCCATCAGCGCCCTGGCCAGCGAGATCGGCCGCGCAGTCACCGTGGTCCAGGACCTGGCCCGCGACAGCGAAAACATCAATGCCATCCTCGTGGCCATCCGTGCCATTGCCGAGCAGACCAACCTGCTGGCGCTCAACGCCGCCATCGAGGCCGCCCGCGCCGGCGAGCAAGGCCGTGGCTTCGCCGTGGTCGCCGACGAGGTGCGCAACCTGGCGCAGAAGACCCAGCAGGCCACCGAAGAAATCCAGCAGATGATCCAGCAACTGCAGCAGGGCACCCGCGAAGTGGTCAAGGTGATGGAAGACAGCCAGGGCAAGACCGACGACAGCGTGCTGCAGGCCAGCCGCGCCGCCGAGGCGCTGGAAAGCATCACCCAGGCGGTGTCGGTGATCAACGACATGAACACCCAGATCGCCAGTGCCGCCGAGGAACAGAGTGCCGTGGCCGAGGACATCAACCGCAACGTGATCAACATTGGCCAGGTGGCCGGCGAAGTGGCGGGCGGTGCCGACGAGTCGAGCCAGGCCAGCGCCGAGTTGACCAAGCTGGCGGAGCAGCAGCGCCGCCTGATCAATCAATTCAGGGTCTGAGATTCAAGCCGCAAGTGTATAGCGACAAGTCAAAGCCGAGCACGAACCGCTTTGACTTGCCGCTTGCAGCTTACGCCGTCAGGCGGGGGTCAGGCACTCCGGCCCATCGAGCTTCGGGTCGTTGACGAAATGTGCCAGCGCCCGCTCACGCAGTGCCGTCGGCGGCTTGGCCAGCAGCTCGTGCAGTTTTGCCATCGGCGTGTCGGGGTCCAGCCACAGCGCCTGCTCGGCCTCGTCCAGAATCAGCGGCCGACGCTGGTTCATCGCCGCTTGCGTGACCACCGCACAACTCAGCCACTCTTGCTCCTGCACCGGGTAGACCTCCCACACCGCGGCAAAGAACAGCGACGCGCCCTCCCCCGGCGTTACCCAGTACGGGCGCTTGCGCGCCGTGCCGCGCCACTCGTAGAAACCGTTGGCGGGCATCAGGCAACGCCGCTGGCGCAGGGGCTCGCGGAACATCGGCTGCTCGGCCAGGGTTTCGGCACGGGCCTGTGCCGGTGTGCGGGAAAGGTCGGTGAGCCAGGCCGGAGTCAGCCCCCAGCGAGCGCTGGCCAGCTGCAGCTGGCCGTCGATCTGGCGCTGAATCAGTACCGAGGCGCCGGGCGCAATGTTCCATTGGGCCTTCTGGCCCGGGGGGAAGCCCGGCAGGCCGGCGAAGCTCTGGGACCAGCGAAACAGGGCGTAGCGTCCACACATGGGCGAAATCAAAACCTAGCAGATCAGGGTTCCGGGATAACTCTCCGGTTCGTCACCGGCAAGCGGCTGGGCGGCATTGTACTCATCGATCAGTTGCCGTGCGTACCCAGCCTGCTCGTCGGGCACCGCCAGACCGAGCAAGCCGTGCATCGGCAACTCACCCACGGCGCCCATCAGATCGCGCCCGACCAGGTGCACCTCGATGCCTTCGCTGGCCAGCATGCCCACCAGCACCTGGGCCTCCAGCAGGCTTTCCGGTTCATAGATTCGCCGCATCAGTCGTTCTCACCGTAGACATCCAGCATCCACTCCTCACCATGGACCTGCAGCACGAAGCGAATGGGCTTGCAGCACACCTGGCAGTCCTCGATGTACTCCTGGTCGCCGCCGGACAAGTCCACCGTGGTTTCGACTTCCTCGCCACAGTAAGGGCAATCGTAGATCGCAGTTTCCAGCATCGCGGCCTCCGGAGTGACTTGTGCGTATAATTGCCGGTCTGTTTACAGGGCCTGTGTGCGTCCGAGCCGTTTTTCGGAGCCCGTCCCTACCTAATTACCCTAGCCGTTTCCAACAAGAGAGCATGATGGGCGAATTCGATGCCATCCGACCGTACGACGACGCTGAGGTCCCTGCCGTGCTGGCACGCCTGCTCAGCGACCCGGCATTCCTCGATATCCTCACCCACTTCCGCTTTCCGCGCGCGGCGGGTGCCTTCGGCTGGCTGCTCAAACCACTGATCGCACGGCGCCTGCGCAAGGAATTTGCCGACGTGACCTGCGTGTCCACGCTGCAGGACAAGGTCGAGTACTACGTCGACCGCACCATCGACCGCGCCACCGACGGCGTCACCTACAGCGGCGTCGAACAGCTCAAGTCCGGTACCGCCTACCTGTTCCTGGCCAACCATCGCGACATCGTGATGGACCCGGCCTTCGTCAACTACGCGGTGTACCACGCGGGCCTGCCAACACCGCGCATCGCCATCGGCGACAACCTGCTGCAAAAGCCGTTCGTCAGCGACATGATGCGCCTGAACAAGAGTTTCATCGTGCACCGTTCGATCAGCGGCCGCCGCGAGAAACTGGCCGCCTATCAACTGCTCTCGGCCTACATCAACCACTCGATCCGCAACGATGGCGCGTCGATCTGGATCGCCCAGGCCGAAGGCCGCGCCAAGGACGGTGACGACCGCACCGATTCGGCAATCCTGAAAATGTTCCACATGAGCCGCAAGGACGAACCGTTCGGCGCGGTGATCCAGAGCCTGAACCTGATCCCCGTGTCGATCAGCTACGAGTACGACCCCTGCGACCAGGCCAAGGCCCGCGAGCTGTACATCCGCGCCACCACCGGCACCTACAAGAAGGCACCCGGCGAGGACGACAACAGCATTGCCCAGGGCATCACCGGCTACAAAGGGCGGGTACACATCAACTTCGCCCCCCCGGTGACCGAGTACCACGAGGACACCAAGCAGCTGGCCCAGGCCATCGACCGGCAGATCCTCGGCGGCTACCGGCTGTTCCCGGTGCATTACCTGGCCTATGCGATGTGGGCGGAGAAGGATGCGGCACTCGAAGTGCCGAGCGCGGAAAAGCTGTTCCCCGCCGATGAACTGGCCAAGGCCAAGGAAGAATGGCAGCGCCGGCTGGATGCCTGCCCGGTCGAGCAGCAGCCGTACCTGGTGCAGCAGTACGCGACGCCGGTGCGCAATCAGTATCAGGTGAAGCGTCAGCCCACTTCAGCCTGACAACACACTTGTAGGAGCGGCTTTAGCCGCGATCACCCGCAAAGCGGGTGCCAGGCACCGCGTTGCCTGGATCGCGGCTGAAGCCGCTCCTACAGGGTCGACATCAGCGATTCAGATCCAGGTACTGAACCAGGACAGCAGCAACGCCATCGCCAGGCAGCAGAAACCGAGGATGTAGTAATAGCGCGGCACCCGCTGCTCGAGCACGTCCACCACCCCTTCATCCATCGCCAGGCTTTCCCTCGCAAGCGCCTCGCGGCGCCGGGCGCCGTGCAGCAGCAACCCGCCGGGGCAGGTGATCAGCAAAGCCAGCAGATTGATCAGCTTGGCCGGATGGGCGGCCAGGAAGCCCCAGAGCACTTGCAACGACATTACGCGACCTCGGTATCACGTGTGGCAAAGCCCGGCATTCTACCCAAGCCCACTTCAACCACCGCCACTTTGCGACCAGCTGTCATCTAATTTCACCTGTCACACGCTCGTCATCAAGACAGGCCACCCTGTCGGCCTTCAACTGACCGGAGCTTGTCATGCTGCACGCCGAAAACCAGGACCGCCTCTACCTCGTGGCCCAGAGCGACGAACAACAGGCGCTGATCGACGGCTTCGCGATCAACGTCCAGGACCGTCAGTGGCTGGTGTATTGCGCCCTGGGCGGGCATGCCCACGACGACCTGCCGGAGATCGACCCGCACACTGGCATCAGCCTGCTGGACTTTCACGTCCAGGCCGCCTGATCGGTCCTAGTGTGGTGTTTTGCAAATACGACCAATAACTCGCGGTGATTTTTGCGCTCAGGCAAGGCGTCGCGACGAGTCGTAGCCCAGCTACGGCGAGGAGCGACAACGCCGCATGAGCGCAAAAAGCACCGCGAGTTATGGTCGTTATTTGTGAAACACCACACTAGATACAGCCATGAAAAAGCCCGCTGCCTGTTTCGCAGGCAGCGGGCTTTTTTACGCGGTATCGGCGTACTTACTCGCCCAGTACCTGACCGATGGTCGGGTCCTTGAACAGGCGGGTCAGGGCATCGCTGAGCACGTCGCTCACCAGCTTGGTGTTGGTTTCCTGGTTCGGCGCCATACCGAAGCGCTGGTCCAGCGACGCACCGTAACGGCCGCTGTAGCGACGGTTGGCGTTCGACACATCAGCGCGGAAGGTGGCACCGATGGTCGCCTCGGTCACGTACATCTTGTCCTTGGGCGACTGGTACTTGAGCTCGGCCAGGGTCACGGTCAACTGCGGGGCATTGCCGGCATTCGGCGTCGGGGTGAAGCCCAGCAGGCGCACCGCCGCCTCGGCCTGGGCCTGCAGCTTGGGCACCACGTCATTGCCATTGACGGTGATGGTGCTGGTCTCGGGGTACATGCCACCACGGGTGCCGAGCGACTGCGAGGCACGCCCGTCGACGACCCTGACTACCACCGGCTGGCCGTGGCCGACCGGGGCCAACTGCTGGGTGAGCTTGGGTTGCGGGCTGAGTTGTTGCGGGCTGTGGGCACAACCGGCCAGGCTCAGGCTGGCCACCGCGAACAAACCGACCAACAGACGTTGCAACATGCGCATTTCTCCAGAAAAAGCGGCAAAGGCCCACAGTATACCTAGCGCGCCACACGCCAGCCATCGCCCGGCCCGCTTGTCACAATCGTTTCATGCCCCTGCGTTTATCCTTGCGTCAGCCCTCACTCACAGGACACCACGTCATGGCCTCGCTCTGGACCCTGCTCTTCCACCGCCCGCGCCACGCCACCTACGCCCGCCTCGACAGCGATGGCACCTGCCTGGCCTTCAAGCACTGCGCCACACCACCGGGCAACGGCACCTGGGTGCAGGTCAGCGAAGCGCGACTGGCCTGGCTGGGCCGCCCGCTACCGGCCAGCGCCCGGGTTTGCGACGGTGCAACGCGCCGTTGGCAGCAACGCACCCTCGCAGCCTGACAAACGCTGCAATAAAAACCCAACAAGTACGCCCTTTCCGCCCGCGACATCGTTATAATCTCCCCCCGATTATAAGGACGTCTCCTGATCGGGCCCCGCATTCGCCGCTTCAACCCGGCACCCTCGACGCTTCGCCCACAGAGAGCCTTCCACTCAGGTCTTGCATTGGCTGTCGTGCCTGCTGTTTCCGGCCGTCCGCTGCGCATGAACCTGCGGGTTGCCATCGCGCAGTCCACTTTTGAGGTTCACGACTCCAAAAGAGCGTGAAAAAACGGTTTTTCACAACTTCACGAGAGTGTGGCGAGCAAATGAACAGTCTGGCATGTGCAAGAGCGGCAGATGTGTACCGAACAGCCCTGAACAGACGGCAAAAGCGCTCATCCCTGATGAACGCCTGAGGCCGGTCCATAACGCACGACGGACCACTTGACCATAAGTCGAATTGCCGCACCCGTGGCAATGGGCGTTCAATAGCCGAACACCCAAGACTGATTGGCGGTGTCCGCGGAAGTTGCAAGAACTGCGAAGAGTCGGACATGGCGATCCTGGCCAACCCAGGGATCCTATGCTGTCAATTAGGTGCTGTAGATTGTGGAGACGCGTTAATGGCGCAGAACGAATCGGTTGATGTGGTACTGGTAGGCGCGGGCATCATGAGTGCCACCCTGGCCGTACTGCTCAAGGAGCTCGACCCGACCCTGAAGCTCGAGGTCGTCGAGGCGATGGACTCCGGAGCCGCGGAGAGTTCCAACCCCTGGAACAACGCCGGTACCGGCCATGCCGGCCTGTGCGAGCTCAATTACACCCCACAGGCCGCCGATGGCAGCATCGACATCAAGAAGGCCGTGCACATCAACACCCAGTTCGAGGTTTCGCGCCAGTTCTGGGCCTACCTGAGCCGCAAAGGCAACTTCGGCTCGCCGCGCGCCTTCATCAACCCGGTGCCGCACCTGAGCTACGTCGAAGGTGACAAGGGCGTCTCGTTCCTCAAGAAGCGTTTCGAGCTGCTCAAGCAGCACCACGCCTTCGCCGAGATGGAATACACCGAAGACAAGGCGGTGATGAAGGACTGGATGCCGCTGATGATGCCAGGCCGCCCGGCCGACCAGCACATCGCCGCCACCCGCGTGATGAAAGGTACCGACGTCAACTTCGGCGCCCTCACCAACAAGCTCCTCAAGCTGCTTGGCGACTCGCCGGATGCCCAGGTCAAGTACAGCAAGAAGGTCGTTGGTCTGCGCCGCAACGGCAGCGGCTGGACCGTGAGCATCAAGGACGTCAACAGCGGCGGCAGCCGTGAAGTGGACGCCAGCTTCGTCTTCCTCGGTGCCGGTGGCGCCGCCCTGCCGCTACTGCAGGTGTCCGGCATCCCGGAAAGCAAGGGCTTCGGCGGCTTCCCGGTCAGCGGCCAGTGGCTGCGTTGCGACAATCCGGAGATCGTCAAGCAGCACCAGGCCAAGGTCTACAGCCAGGCCGCGGTCGGCGCCCCGCCGATGTCGGTGCCGCACCTGGACACCCGCGTGGTCGACGGCAAGAAATCGCTGCTGTTCGGGCCATACGCCGGCTTCACTACCAAGTTCCTCAAGCACGGCTCGTTCATGGACCTGCCACTGTCGGTGCGCATGGGCAACATCGGCCCGATGCTGGCCGTGGCCCGTGACAACATGGACCTGACCAAGTACCTGGTCAGCGAAGTGATGCAGTCGATGGAGCAGCGCCTGGAATCGCTGCGCCGCTTCTACCCGGAGGCGAAAGCCGAGGACTGGCGCCTGGAAGTGGCCGGCCAGCGGGTGCAGATCATCAAGAAGGATCCGAAGAAAGGCGGCATCCTGCAGTTCGGCACCGAGCTGGTCTCTGCCGAGGACGGCAGCCTGGCTGCCCTGCTGGGCGCATCGCCGGGCGCTTCGGTGACCGTGTCGATCATGCTCGAGCTGATCGAGCGCTGCTTCCCAGAGCAGGCCAAGGGCGCCTGGGCCGCCAAGCTCAAGGAAATCTTCCCCGCCCGTGAGAAGACCCTGGCCGCCGACGCAGCCCTTTACCACAAGATCAGCGCTGAAAACGATGTGGCGCTGGAGCTGGTGGAAAGCAGCCCGGCCAAGCATTACGCCTGATCCGGCTGAAACGAAAAAACGCCCCTCGGGGCGTTTTTTTGTGCCTGGGCCGAGCCCGCAAAGCGGGCCAGCCAGATCAGCCGCGGGCGTTGTCGATGATCTCGATGTACTCCGGCGCATTGCGCTGGTCGGCGATCGCCTCGGCGAAGGTCTTGCCATGTTCGTCCTTGCCGTCCAGATCGTAGCCGGCCGCCACGAAGAAGCCGACGTAACGCTCGAAGTCGTCGACGCGCAGACCACGGTAACCTTTGATCAGCTTGTGATGCGAAGGCGAGGTCAGGCCGTCGGCCGGCTCGAATTGCAGGAACGTCTTGATGTACTCGTCACTGATCTCGTCACCAATCACTTGTTTCTTGTCTTTACGCATCGCCGACTCCAACTGGACCATCACGGACATTTTCGAAGGCCGGCAGTTTACCCCCCGGCGACGGCGAGCCTCAACGCGTACGTACGGTGCCGGTGTGCAGGTCGGCCCAGATATGGCCGTTGGCATAGGTGAGGAACTGTACGTAGAGCGTCTCGTTACGCAGCAGGTCGATGATCACCCGGTAGTCGGCCAACGGATAGTTGAGCGTCAGCGTGCGGGTCTTGTCGTCGTACACCGGTTTCTTCAGGCTCTTGCCGCCCTCGCCGTCGAAATTGAGCAGGACCTGGCCGATGGTCGAGCCCTTGCTCAGCGGCTTGCCCTTCAGGCGCACCTGCAAGGAAGAGGTGATCGGGATCGGCTGCTGGTCGGACTGGCGCTGGGTGCCGACCACCACGCTGTAGTCGGTGACCTGCAGCAGTTGCTGGCTGGTCGGTGCTTCCTGGCGCAGTGAGAGGTCGTCGGGCGGGAGGAACTGGCTGTGCAGCGGCGCGGCGGCAAGCGGCAGGCTCACCGCCAGCAGGAGGGGGACGATCGCACGCATGTGGGGCTCCTTGGCATGAGCAGGCACTCTACGCACAGGCCCTGGTGCGGGGCAAGTCGGGTCGCCGCATCGCCGCTCCCACGATAAGGGAGCGGGCTCACGGTCGGTGCAAGCTCAATCGAACTGCGCGCGCATCCAGGCGTGATAATCGGCGACGCCCGCTTCGCCATCGCGAGGCGCCCATTCAGCCAGTTCACCCTCGCCCACCGGACGATACGGCCCTGCCTTGCATTCGAACATGATGCTGTCGTCCTCCAGCACGACAAGGCCATGGAATACGCCCGGCACCAGATCGACGCCCAGGCACTCCCCTCCCGCCTCTAGTACACGCTTGCCAATCACCGCGCCCTGGTCATCGAAAATCAGCAAGCCCAGACGCCCTTTCAGCACGATCAACGTCTCGGCCTTGTCGTCGCTCAAGTGGCGATGGGGCTGGATATAGGTGCGCGGCTGCAGGCCAACGGCCATGCGGTGGCACGGCTCCTCCATCGCATGGAAGTTATGGTTCTGCCGTCCACGTGGGCTGGAGATGGCTTGTTGCGCCAGCCCGACGAACAACGACTGATCGAGGAACGCAGGCTGGCGCATGCTCACATCCCCTTGACGGCGAAGAGGCCGTTGGCGTTGCGCCAGTAACCCTTGTAGTCCATGCCGTAGCCGAAGACGTAGCGATCGACGCACGACAAGCCGGTGTAGGTGGCCTTCAGGTCCGGGCTGGCCTTGCGGTCGTGGTCCTTGTCGATCAGCACTGCGGTGTGCACGGCGCGGGCGCCAGCGTGCTTGCAGAACTCGATGATGGCGCTGAGGGTGTGCCCTTCGTCGAGGATATCGTCGACGATCAGCACGTCGCGGTCGATGAACGACACTTCCGGCTTGGCCTTCCAGAACAGCTCGCCACCGCTGGTGGTGTTGCGATAACGGGTGGCGTGCAGGTACGAGGCTTCGAGCGGGAACTGCAGGTGGGTCAGCAGCTTGCCGGAGAAGATCAGGCCACCGTTCATCACGCAGAAGACCACCGGGTTCTTGTCGTGCAGGTCCTTGCAGATCTGTTTGCCGACCTCGGCGATGGCGGCCTCGACCTCGGCTTCGTTGTACAGGCAATCAGCCTCGCGCATCACTTGACGGATATGCTCGAGATCGGCGGACATGGCGCTCTCCAGGGGGTGCGTTTTGGAAAAGCGGGCAAAGGTACGCATCCGCTCGTCCCAGATCAAGCCTTTATGGACTAACGTGCACAATGACTGCACGACATCAAGGACTGAATAGATTAATCTAGCGCGGTTTTTTTGCCCGCCTCCCGGAGCCCTCCCCCTATGCCTACTCGTGAGATCCGCCATCCGCTGATCCGCCACAAGCTCGGCCTGATGCGCCGTGCCGATATCAGCACCAAGAATTTTCGCGAACTCGCCCAGGAAGTCGGTGCACTGCTGACCTATGAAGCCACCCAGGACCTGCCGCTCGAAACCTACGAGATCGACGGCTGGTGCGGCAAGGTGCAAGTCGAGAAAATCGCCGGCAAGAAGATCACCGTAGTGCCGATCCTGCGCGCCGGCATCGGCATGCTCGACGGCGTGCTCAGCCTGATCCCCGGCGCCAAGGTCAGCGCCGTGGGCGTGGCCCGCAACGAAGAAACCCTCGAGGCCCATACCTACCTCGAAAAGCTCGCGCCGGACATCAACCAGCGCCTGGCCCTGATCATCGACCCGATGCTGGCCACCGGCAACTCGATGGTCGCCACTATCGACCTGCTGAAAAAAGCCGGCTGCAAGGAAATCCGCGCCATGGTTCTGGTCGCGGCGCCCGAAGGCATCGAAGTGGTGGAAAAAGCCCACCCGGACGTGCAGATCTACACCGCCTCGATCGACCAGCGCCTCAACGAGCACGGCTACATCGTGCCGGGCCTGGGTGATGCCGGTGACAAGATCTTCGGCACCAAGCAGAAGGACGCCTGACCATGCAGGACGGCTTCAACGACCCGCTCTGGCGCCAGGTCGTTTCGGGCGCGCAGATGCTCTTCGTGGCATTCGGCGCGCTGGTGCTGATGCCGCTGATCACCGGCCTCGACCCCAACGTGGCGCTGTTCACCGCCGGCATCGGCACCCTGCTGTTCCAACTGGTCACGGGCCGTCAGGTCCCGGTGTTCCTGGCTTCGAGCTTCGCCTTCATCACCCCGATCATCCTCGCCAAGGGCCAGTTCGGCCTGGCCGAGACCATGGGCGGCGTCATGGCGGCAGGCTTCGTGTACACCTTCATGGGCCTGATGGTGAAGATCAAGGGCACCGGCTTCATCGACCGCATGCTGCCGCCGGTGGTCATCGGCCCGGTGATCATTTCCATCGGCTTGGCCATGGCGCCGATTGCCGCCAACATGGCGATGGGCAAGGGTGGTGACGGTGCTGCGCTGATGCCGTACAAGACCGCCATGCTGATCTCCATGCCGGCACTGCTGACCACGCTGATCGTGGCAGTGTTCGGCAAAGGCATATTCCGCCTGGTACCGATCATCTCCGGCGTGCTGGTGGGCTTCGCTCTGTCGTTCGCCTTCGGCGTGGTCGACACTGCCAAGATCGCCGCGGCCCCATGGCTGGAACTGCCCAACTTCACCGCGCCAGCCTTCAACTGGCAGGCCATTCTGTTCATCGTGCCCGTGGCCCTGGCCCCGGCGATCGAACACATCGGCGGGGTGATTGCGGTGGGCAGCGTGACCGGCCGCGACTACCTGAAAAAACCCGGCCTGCACCGCACGCTGCTGGGTGACGGCCTGGCCACCACGGCAGCCGGCCTGTTCGGCGGCCCGCCCAACACCACCTACGCCGAAGTGACCGGCGCGGTGATGCTGACCAAGAACTACAACCCGAAGATCATGACCTGGGCGGCGGTATTCGCCATCACCCTGGCCTTCATCGGCAAGTTCGGCGCATTGCTGCAGAGCATTCCGGTGCCGGTGATGGGTGGCATTCTCTGCCTGTTGTTCGGCTCGATCGCCGCGGTGGGCATGAACACCATGATCCGCCACAAGATCGACCTGGCCGAAGCCCGCAACCTGGTGATCGTCTCGGTGACCCTGGTATTCGGTATCGGCGGCGTGCTGATCGGCAGCGGTGACGGCCCGGACGACTGGGGCCTGAAGGGCATCGCCCTGTGCGCCGTGGTGGCCATTGCCCTGAACCTGATCCTGCCGGGCAATGATGGCTGGAAGAACAAGAAGCTGGATGATCAGTTGCCCTGATCGGGCTGCTGCGTTCGTGGGAGCGGGCTAACCTGCTCCCACGAATACTTGGTCAGGCCTTCTCGCACATCCCCGCCAACACCCTCACCCACTCCGGGTGGTCATTCAGGCACGGCACCAGCACCAGCTCCTTGCCACCGGCCTCGACGAACTGCTCACTGCCGCGCATGCCGATCTCTTCCAGTGTCTCGATGCAGTCGGCGACAAACGCCGGACACATCACCAGCAACTTCTTCACTCCCGCCTTGCCCAGTTCATCCAGACGCGTTTCGGTGTAAGGCTCGATCCACTTGGCCCGCCCCAGACGCGACTGGAACGATACTGACCACTTGCCGTCCGGGATGCCCATCTTCGCAGCGAACGCCCTGGCCGTGGCCAGGCATTGGCCGCGATAACACACCGCGCGCATCTCGGCGCTGGCGTCCTTGCAGCAGTCGGCAGCCTGGAAGTCATGGTTGCCGGTGGGGTCGAGCTTTTTCAGGTGCCGCTCGGGCAAACCGTGGAAGCTAAGCAGCAGGTGATCGTAGTCCTGCTCCAGGTACGGGCGGGCACTGGCGGCCAATGCCTCGATATAGTCGGGATGCTCGTAGAACGGCTGGAGCACGCGGGTCTGCAAGGGCAGCCGGCGCTCGGCGATGGTCTGCTTCGCCAGCTCCACCACCGTGGTCACGGTACTGTCGGCGAACTGTGGATAAAGCGGTGCCAACGTCACCTTGCGCACACCTTGTGCGGCCAGGCGCTCGAGCACGTCAGGCAGTGCCGGCTCGCCATAGCGCATGGCGATCTCCACCGGGCCATGGGGCCAATGCTCGAGCATCGCCTGGCGCAGGCGGCGGGTCAGCACCACCAAGGGCGAACCTTCATCCCACCAGATCGACCCGTAGGCATGGGCCGACTGCTCCGGCCGCTTGATCAGGATCAGCGACACCAGCAATCGCCGCACCGGCCAGGGCAGATCGATCACGTACGGGTCCATCAGGAACTGGTTGAGGTAACGGCGCACGTCGGCCACCGAGGTGGAAGCCGGCGAACCCAGGTTGACCAGCAGCAGGGCATGATCGGTCATGCAGCGTCCTATGTCAGAGGCGGCTGGACAGGTTGTCCAACGCCGATTGCAGATCGTTGAAACGGAACGTGAAGCCCGCCGCCAGCAGGCGTACAGGGCGGGCGCGCTGGCCACCGAGCAGTAGCGTCGACAGCTCGCCGAGCCCGGCCTTGAGCAGCAGCGCCGGCATCGGCATGAACGCCGGACGATGCAAGGTACGCCCCAGGCGCTTGGCGAACTCGCGATTGCGCACCGGCTCCGGCGCGCAGGCATTATAGGGACCGCTGGCTTCCTTGTGCTGCATGAGGAAATCAATCAAGGCGATTTGATCATCGATATGCACCCAGGGCATCCACTGCCGGCCATCGCCCAGAGGCCCGCCCAGGCCCAGTTTGTAGGGCAGGCGCAGGCGCGACAAAAAGCCGCCATCGGCTGCCAGCACCAGGCCGGTGCGCACCAGCACCACGCGGATCCCCAATGCCTGGGCACGCAGGGCAGTCTCCTCCCAGGCGATGCACAGCTGGCTGGCGAAGTCCTCCTTCACCGGGGCCGAGCTCTCCGTGAGCTCGCGCTCACCGCCGTCGCCGTACCAGCCTACCGCAGAGCCGGAGATCAGCACCGGCGGGCGCTGTTCGCGGCGCTCCAACCAGGCCAGCAACTGCTCGGTGAGCGCCACCCGGCTGGCCCAGAGCAGAGTGCGCCGCGCCGCAGTCCAGGGCCGATCGGCGATGGGCGCTCCGGCCAGGTTGATGACCGCATCCACTGGGTCGTCCTCGGCGATATCGTCCAGCCGCGCAACGCCACGCACTCCAGTGCCACAGATTTTCGCCACCTGTTCCGGCCTGCGGCTCCAGACCGTCAGCCGATGGCCCTCGCCTAGCCACCGTTGGCACAGGTGTTGGCCGATAAGGCCGGTACCGCCGGTCAGCAATATATGCATGGCTGTGTCCTCACACTTGGCGGCCGTGGTCTATTTTTAAGATCAAGGCACTTTTTTGACCGATCGCTCTCGGATAAACATAGGCCACCTGCCTATCGAGCGGAATAACCTTATACAAACATTGTGCATTGTACAGGTTTGCCTGGCAGCGTACGCTGCGTAAAGCTAGGTTCGAAGAGGCCATCATGACAGTACCCATCGCCATCATCGGAGCCGGTATCGCCGGCCTGTCCGCAGCCCAGGCCCTGCAGAAGGCCGGGCAGACCGTCCACCTGTTCGACAAGGGCCATGGCAGCGGTGGCCGCATGGCCAGCAAGCGCAGCGAGGCCGGGGCCCTCGACCTGGGCGCGCAGTACTTCACAGCCCGTGACCGGCGCTTCGTCGAACAGGTCCAGCACTGGGTCGCCTCGGGCTGGGCCGAGCAGTGGAAACCGCAGCTTTACAACTATCGCGATGGCGAACTGACGCCCTCCCCAGACGAACAGCTCCGTTGGGTCGGCGTGCCGCGCATGAGTGCCATCACCCGTGGCCTGCTCAAGGATGTCACGGTCAACTTCGGCTGCCGCATCGCCGAGGTATTCCGCGGCAAGCAGTACTGGCACCTGCAGGACACCGAAGGCTGCAGCCATGGGCCGTTCAGCCGCGTGGTGATCGCCGTGCCGGCCCCTCAGGCCACACCGCTGCTGGCGGCCGCGCCGAAACTCGCGGCGGTTGCCGCCGGGGTACAGATGGAGCCGACCTGGGCCATCGCCCTGGGCTTCGAGGCACCACTCGACACCCCGATGCAGGGCTGCTTCGTCCAGGACAACCCGCTCGACTGGCTGGCGCGCAACCGCAGCAAGCCAGGCCGTGACGAGCAACTCGACACCTGGGTGCTGCATGCCACCTCCAGCTGGAGCAGGCAGCATATCGACCTGGCCAAGGAGGAAGTGATCGAGCAACTGCGGGGTGAGTTCGCCGAACTGGTCGGGTGCGTGGTACCCGCGCCAACCTTTGCCCTCGCCCACCGCTGGCTCTACGCTCGCCCCTCCAGCAACCATGAATGGGGCACGCTGGCCGATGCCGACCTGGGCTTGTACGCCTGTGGCGACTGGTGCCTGTCCGGGCGCGTCGAGGGTGCCTGGCTCAGCGGACAGGAAGCCGCCAGGCGCTTGCTGGAGCATCTGGATTAGTCGCTCAACAAACCTATACAAAAAATTTTGTTTGTATAAGTTTGCATCTGTGCTGAAATTGCCTTGTACAAATCGTGCTGCCTGTACAAGTCATTCGGAGACAGTGATGAACGCTCCCTCGCCCAACGGCAAGCCGCGCCTGGCCATCAGCGCCTGCCTGACCGGCCTCAACGTGCGCTACAACGCCGGCCACAAGGCCTCCAGCCTGTGCCTCGACCTGCTCGACAAGCACTTTGACTGGGTGCCATTGTGCCCCGAAGTCGCCATCGGCCTGGGCACCCCGCGCGAACCCATCCGCCTGGTGGGGGACCCTGAACATCCGGCAGTCACCGGCACGCGCAACAGCACCACCGACCTTGCCGGCCCACTGCGTGCCTATGGTCAGCAGATGGCCGGTGAACTGGATGATATCTGCGGCTACATCTTCATGCAGAAGTCACCGTCCTGTGGCCTCGAGCGAGTCAAGGTGTACCAGGAAGACGGCCACCCGGCTCATCATGGTCGCGGTGTCTATGCCGCGGCCTTCTGCGCCCTGCGCCCGGACCTGCCGGTCGAGGAAGAAGGTCGCCTGCACGACCCGGTACTGCGGGAAAATTTCATCGCCCGCGTGTATGCCTACGCCGACTGGCAGCAGCAGCTGCGCCAGGGCCTGAGCCGCAGCGCACTGATTCGCTTCCATGCTCGCTACAAGTACCTGCTCATGGCCCACAATCCCCAGGCGTACCGCACCCTTGGCCGCCTGCTTGGCAACATGCGCCGCGACGACGATCCGCAGCAGCTCGGCCCGCGCTACTTCAGCCAGTTGATGCAGGCCCTGCGCCGATGCGCCAGCCGCGGCACCCACGGCAACGTGCTGCAGCACCTGAGCGGCTACCTGCGCAACGACCTGGGCCAGGGCGACAAGGCCGAGCTGCAGCAGGTCATTGGCCAGTACCAGAGAGGCGTGGTGCCGCTGGTGGTCCCATTGACCCTGCTCAAGCACCATTTGCGCTGCCATCCCGACCCTTACCTGTTGCAACAGGCCTACCTGCAACCCCACCCGGAAGACCTTGGACTACGCAATGCCATCTGACGAGTTGCTTCCCATCGGCGAGGTAGCCCGGCTCACCGGCGTCAACCCGGTCACCCTGCGCGCCTGGGAACGTCGCTACGGCCTGATCAAGCCTCAGCGCACCCCCAAGGGCCATCGCCTCTATCCACAAGACCAGGTGCATCGGGTCCAGGCCGCGCTGCGCTGGCTGGAGCGCGGCGCCGCAATCAGCCAGGTGCGCGAGCTGCTGGACAACACGCAGAGCACTCCGCCAACCCTCCAGGGCGAATGGGGCGAACGTATCGAGCAACTGATCACGGCAATCGCTCGCCTTGCCCAGCGCCCCCTGGACCAACTGTTGAATCAGGTGATGGCCCTCTACCCTGCCGTGACCGTGTGCGAGCGCCTGCTCTTGCCGCTGTTGGAGTCCCTCACCTTGCGCTGGCAAACCCATTTCGACGCCCGCCTGGAGCAGGTGTTCTTCCAGACCTGGCTACGCAGCAAGCTAGGAGCGCGGGTCTATCACGATGGTCACTCGCTAACCGGGCCCTGCGTATTGCTTGCCCGCACCGACGATACCCCCTTCGACCCCGAGTTCTGGCTCTGTGCCTGGCTGCTGAGCAGCAATGGTTACCCCTTGGAAATTCTCGAGTGGTCGGTCGAGCCTCGCCAGTTGCGCCTGGCCGTGGAGCGGCTTCAGCCCCAAGCGCTGCTGCTGCACCTCGGGCGCCGCCCCGACCTCGCCGCACTGGGCCGCATGCTGCGGGAAATCACCGTGAGGAAACTCCTGGGCGGTGGCCCGGTCACTCTCCATGAGGCCGAGCTACGCGCATTGTCGCTTACCGACCTGTACCTGTTCGACAGCCCGCAAGCCGCCTTGCGCGGCCTGCAACAACCCTGACCAACCTTGGGCTCGTATTCCATGCAATTGATGTGGCTACGCAGTGACCTGCGTATGGACGATAACACCGCTCTCGCGGCCGCCTGCCAGCGCGGCCCGACCGTGGCCCTGTGGATCGCCAGCCCTGGCCAGTGGCTGGCCCATGACGACGCACCCTGCAAAGTCGACTTCTGGCTGCGCAACCTGCGCCTGTTAAGCCAGTCGCTTGCTGCGCTGAACATCCCAATGCTGATTCGCCAAGTCGACACGTGGGAGGACGCCCCGCGATGCGTGCTCGATGTCTGCCGCCAGCACGGCATCGAGGCCGTGCACTGGAACGAGGAATACGGCATCAACGAGACCCGGCGCGACGAAGCGACCCATGACCTGTTGCAACAAGCAGGAATCGACGCTACCGCCCACCTCGACCAGTTGCTGTTCAGGCCCGGTAGCGTACTGACCCGCGCAGGCCAGTATTTCCAGGTCTTCAGCCAATTCAAACGGGTCTGCCTGGAACATCTGCACCGCAGCCTCCCCTCTCTTGTTCCGCCTGTACGTCGTCAAGAGGCACTGGGTATTCACGGCGACGCCATACCCGAGCGTATCGACGGCTTCGAGGCACCTTCCGACGCCCTGCGCCAGCACTGGCCCGCCGGTGAGGATGAAGCACGGCAGCGGTTGCAACGCTTCGTCGACGAAACCATCGAGGACTACGCGCAACTGCGAGACCAGCCCGCCAAGGCCGGTACCAGCCAGCTTTCGCCATACCTGGCTGCAGGTGTACTCTCGCCACGTCAGTGCCTGCATGCGGCCCTGGGGAGCAACCGTGGTGAATTCGACAGTGGCAGCGTCGGCGTGCAGACCTGGGTCAACGAGCTGCTGTGGCGCGAGTTCTACAAACACACCCTGGTGGGTTATCCCCGGGTCTCGCGGCATCGCGCCTTCCGCCCGCACACCGAAGCGTTGCCCTGGCGTGATGCGCCGGCCGACCTGCAGGCCTGGAAGGAAGGCCGCACCGGCTTCCCTATCATCGATGCGGCCATGCGTCAGTTGCTGCACACCGGCTGGATGCACAACCGGCTGCGCATGATCGTCGCCATGTTCCTCAGCAAGAACCTGCTGATCGACTGGCGACATGGCGAGCGGCATTTCATGCGCCACCTGATAGACGGCGATCTGGCCGCCAACAACGGCGGCTGGCAGTGGAGCGCTTCTACAGGCACTGACGCAGTGCCCTATTTCCGCATTTTCAATCCTGTTACCCAGTCGCAGCGCTTTGACCCGAAGGGCATGTTCATTCGTCGATGGCTGCCGGAATTGGAGAGCAGGGACGATAAAACGATTCACTACCCGGTGAAATCTGCCGATCTATTTGCTACTAATAATTACTCGGGCCCGATAGTCGATCTCGATAGCAGTCGCCAACGCGCATTGGAAGCCTTCAAAAGCTTGTCCAGCTGGCAGGATCAGGGGGCATAGAACATGACACGTCGCTTCTGGATTACGGGTGCCGGCCACGGCCTTGGCCTGGCCTTGGTGGAACAGTTGCTCGCGAGTGGGCACCAGGTTGCCGCCAGTGGCAGGGATAGCCAGGAACTGGACAACTTGAGCCAGCGCCACGGTGGGCACCTGATGCGCCTTGGGGACGACTTGGCGGGCGCCGCACAGCGCCTATCGAGCCGCTGGAGCGCGCTGGATTGCCTGATCATCAATGCCGGGACCTGCGATTACCTGCCGGCCAATATGGCGGATGCGCAACTGTTCGAACAGATCGTCAGCAGCAACCTGCGCGCCACCGAACAGTGTCTGGTCGGCGCATTGCCGCATCTGGCCAAAGGTGACCAACCCCAGGTCATGGCCGTTCTCAGCCGTTACTCGGCATTGCAGTTGTACGAGCCGAACCAGCCAGCAAGTGGCAGCAACAACCTGCCACAGTGGCTCCGCCTGCAGCGTCCCGCCCTGAAGGCGCTGGGTATCGACCTGACCGTCGCGGCGCCACAGTCGCTGAAAGGTCCGGTGACCTCGGCACAGGTCATTCCGGAGCCCTGGACGGCGCAAAGTGCTGCGCAGGAGTTGCTGACACGCCTGGGTCAGCGTCAACCCGAACTGGTGCTTGAGGTTCTCGAGCCAGGCGAGTTGTGGCCGCTACCGAAGAACAGCTGATACATGCAAGTGCGGGCTTGCCCGCTCCTGCATGGGGTAGCTCAAGACAGGAAGCGCTGCACGTTGCCAGGCTGATGCCATAACAGCGGCAAGACCTTCTGCAGGCGGTCTGGCTCCCCACTGCTCCAGAATGCGGTCGCCTGCGCCGCGCCCTCGCCGAGCAGCCCGCGTGCCTCCAGCAGCCTTTGCAGTTGCCGCGCCACGGCAGCCCCGGTGTCGATGATCGCCACCTCAGCAGGCACCATCTCGGCCAGCATCGGCCGCAGGAACGGGTAGTGGGTACAACCCAGGATCAAAGTGTCGCAACCGGCCGCCAGTAACGGCTTCACATAGCCCGATAGCAATTGGCGCAGTTGCTCGCTGAACAGATCGCCCGCCTCGATACGCTCGACCAGCCCGGGGCAAGGCTGGGTGACCACCCGCACATCATTGGCGAAACGGTCGAGCAAGGCGGCGAACTTGGCGCTCTGCAGGGTGCCGGTGGTCGCCAGCACACCGACCACGCCGGAGCGGGTCGCCGCCGCCGCCGGCTTGACCGCTGGTTCCATGCCCACCAGCGGCCAGTCCGGGTACAGCTCGCGCAGGTCGGCCACCGCGGCCACGGTGGCGGTGTTGCACGCCAGCACCATGGCCTTGGCGCCCTGTTCGTGGAAAAACCCGGCGATATGCCGCAGGCGCTGGCGAATGTAGTCCGGCGATTTCTCGCCATACGGCACATGACCGCTGTCGGCCACGTACAACAAGGACTCGCTGGGCAGCAGGCGCTGGATTTCGGCCAGCACCGACAAGCCGCCGACGCCGGAGTCCATCACGCCCACCGGCGCCGTGCGCTCAGCCATGGCGCGTGGCACACACGGCGCAGGCCGGATCGCGCTTGACCCGCAGCTCGCGCATGCGGGTGCTCAAGGCGTCGATCAGCAACAGGCGACCCACCAGTGGCTCGCCAAAACCTGCCAGCAGCTTCAGGGCCTCCAGTGCCTGCAGGCTACCGACCAACCCTACCAACGGGCCGATCACCCCGGCCTCGCTGCAAGTCAGTTCGGCTTCGCTGCCATGGCCATACAGGCAGTGGTAGCAGGGGCTGGTGTCGCGCCGTGTGTCGAATACCGACAACTGGCCCTCCAGGCGGATCGCCGCGCCGCTGACCAGCGGTTTGCCAGCGGCGACGCAGGCGGCGTTGACCGCCTCGCGGGTGCCGAAGTTGTCGGAGCAGTCCAGCACCACGTCGACTGCAGCCACCGCGGCGGCCAGCGAATCCTCGTCCAGCGCCTGGCGATGAGCGACCAGGCTGATTTGTGGGTTGATCGCCTGCAACCGCCTGATAGCCGAATCGACCTTGCTCATGCCGACGCTGTCGCTGTCGTGGATCACCTGACGCTGGAGGTTGGTCAAGTCGACGGTGTCGAAATCGGCCAGGTGTAGCTCACCGACACCCGCCGCGGCGAGGTACAGCGCCACTGGCGAGCCCAGCCCGCCCAGGCCGATGACCAAGGCCTTGCTGTGTTTCAGGCGCAACTGGCCGTCGATATCCACCTGCGACAACAGGATCTGCCGGCTGTAGCGCAACAGTTCCTGGTCGCTCAGCATGGCAGGCGCCCCAGGCTGATGCGTTCATGGCCACCCAGGTCGACCCGGCTGACCACCTCGGTGAAGCCACCGATCACCAGCAACTCACGTACCGCGGCGGATTGATCGTAGCCATGTTCGAGCAGCAGCCAGCCACCAGGCAGCAGATGCCCGGGCGCCTGGGCGACGATCACACGCAGATCGTCCAGCCCGTCTTCACCGGCCACCAGTGCGCTACTGGGTTCGAAACGCACGTCACCGGCCACCAGATGCGGATCGGCGGCGCGGATGTAGGGCGGGTTGCTGAGGATCAGGTCAAAGCGCTCACCGGCGAGGGCGTCGAACCAGTGGCTGGTACGCACCTGGACATTGCCCAGGCCCAGGCGCTGGCGGTTGCGCTCGGCCAGGGCCACGGCCTCGTCGATACGGTCCACTGCCATCACCTGCCAACCAGGACACTCGCTGGCCAGGGCCAGGGCGATGGCCCCGGTGCCGGTGCCCAGGTCGAGCACCCGTGCGGGCTTGGGCGAAACCAGCTCCAGGGCGGTCTCCACCAGCAGCTCGGTGTCCGGACGCGGGATCAGCGTGTGCGGCGCCACTTCCAGGTCCAGCTTCCAGAACCCCTGCTGGCCGAGGATATAGGCCACCGGTTCACCGGCGCGACGGCGCTCGAGGTAGCCGGCGAAGGCGGCTGCCGCCTCGCTGCTGACGATGCGCTCGGGCCAGGTGTGCAGGTAGCTGCGCGACTTGCCCAGGGCCGCGGCCAGGAGCAACTCGGCGTCCAGCCGTTCGGTCGGCGAGTCGGGCAACTGTGCATTGCGCAACAAGCTGGCAATGATGGTCATCTCAGTCCCCCAGGGCAGCCAGCTGATCGGCCTGGTATTCGGCCAGCAACGGTTCGATCACCGCGTCCACGCCGCCGGCGAGGATATCGTCGAGCGAGTAAAGGGTGAGGTTGATGCGGTGGTCGGTGACCCGGCCCTGCGGATAATTGTAGGTCCGGATGCGTTCGGAGCGGTCGCCCGAGCCGACCAGCAGCTTGCGCTCGCTGGCGATGGCGTTCTGCGCGGCGCTGGTCTGCATGTCGTTGAGCTTGGCCGAGAGCCAGGACATGGCGCGGGCACGGTTCTTGTGCTGCGAACGTTCTTCCTGGCACTCGACCACGATGCCGGTGGGCAAGTGGGTGATACGGATCGCCGAATCGGTCTTGTTGACATGCTGGCCGCCGGCACCGGATGCGCGGTAGGTGTCCACGCGCAGGTCGGCCGGGTTGATCTCGATCGCCACCTGCTCGTCGGGCTCGGGCAACACCGCCACGGTGCAGGCGGAGGTATGGATACGGCCTTGCGACTCGGTTTCCGGCACACGCTGCACACGGTGCGCGCCGGACTCGAACTTCAGCTTGCCGTAGACGCTGTCTCCTTCGACCCGGGCAATGATCTCCTTGTAGCCACCGTGCTCGCCTTCGTTTTCGGAGAGGATCTCCAGGCGCCAGCCGCGCTTTTCGGCATAGCGCGAGTACATGCGGAACAGGTCGCCGGAGAAGATCGCCGCCTCGTCGCCGCCGGTACCGGCACGGATTTCCAGGAACACGTTGCGCCCGTCGTTGGGGTCCTTGGGCAGCAGCATGCGCTGCAGCTGCGACTCAAGACCGACCAGTTGCTCCTTCGCCTCGCGCACCTCCTCGACCGCCATCTCGCGCAGATCGGGGTCGGCGTCCTTGAGCAGCGCCTGGGCACCTTCCAGGTCGTCCTGGACCTTGCGCCACTCTTTATAGGCCCCGATGACCGGTTCCACTTCGGCATATTCACGGGAATAGGCGCGAAAGCGCGTCTGGTCGGAAATGACTTCGGCATCACCGAGCAGCGCGGTGAGTTCCTCGAAGCGGTCCTGGAGCGTGTCCAGTTTGTTCAGCAGCGACGCTTTCATTGCGGGGATTTGTCCGTCGAGCCCTCGTCGAGGGCGAAGAGTTCCTGGGCCATGGCCAGCGCATCGAGGCGGCCTTCGGCGGAGAGCTTTTTCAGTTGCACGCTGGGAGCATGCAACAGCTTGTTGGTCAGGCCCCGGGCCAGCTGCATGAGCACGTCCTCGGGGTTGCCGCCGTTGGCCAGCAGGCGCTGGGCCTTTTGCAGTTCCTCGTCGCGCAGGCGCTCGCTCTGCTGGCGGTAGGCCTTGAGCACGTCCACCGCCGCCAGCTCGCGCAGGCGCACCATGAAATCGTCCGCGCCCGCCGATACCAGCTCCTCGGCGGCCTGGGCCGCGCCCTGGCGGCTCTTGAGGTTTTCCGCGACCACTTCATGCAAGTCGTCGACGGTATAAAGGTAGACGTCGTCCAGCTCGCCGACCTGCGGCTCGATGTCTCGCGGCACGGCGATGTCGACCATGAAGATCGGCTTGTGCCGGCGCTGTTTCAGCGCACTCTCCACCGCGCCCTTGCCCAGGATCGGCAACTGGCTGGCGGTGGAACTGATGACGATGTCGCTGTTGGCCAGCTCTTGCGGGATGTCCGCCAGCAGCACTGCATGGGCACCGAACTGCTCGGCGAGGATACTGGCGCGCTCCAGGGTACGGTTGGCCACGACGATACGCCGCACGCCCTGCTCATGCAGGTGGCGGGCGACCAGGGTGATGGTCTCGCCAGCGCCGATCAGCAGCGCCTGGCTGCGGCCCAGGTCGGAGAAGATCTGTTTGGCCAGGCTCACTGCGGCAAACGCCACCGACACCGGGTTCTCGCCGATGGCAGTATCGGTGCGCACCTGCTTGGCGGCACTGAAGGTGGCCTGGAACAGGCGCCCAAGCAGCGGCCCGACAGTGCCGGCCTCGCGCGCCACGGCGTAGGCCGATTTCATCTGGCCGAGGATCTGCGGCTCGCCGAGCACCAGCGAATCGAGGCCGGAGGCCACGCGCATCATGTGCCGGACTGCGTCGTGCTCCTCGTGGACATAGGCGCTGGCGCGCAGCTCGTCGAGGCTCAGCTGATGGTAGTCGGCCAGCCATTGCAGCACGGCATCGGCGGCAAGGTGGTCCTGTTCTATATAGAGTTCGCTACGGTTGCAGGTCGACAGGATCGCCGCTTCGCGGCTGGCGGTCAGTCGGCACAGCTGCTGCAGGGCATCGACCAGCTGCTCGGGCGTAAACGCCACGCGCTCGCGTACGTCTACCGAGGCAGTCTTATGGTTGATACCAAGGGCAAGAAAGGCCATGCAAGATCGCTGGTTGGGACGTGAAGCCGATAATTGTCCTACTTCGCAGGTTTTAGAACAACCACCGTTCGCTATTGTGCTAATGCGGCCAGGCTATTGGCTGTCCTGCCACCTCTGTCTGCCTTTGGCTTTGGCTTTGGCTTTGGCTTTGGCTTTGGCTTTGGCTTTTTAGAGCGTGTGTATTGGAAGCTGTATGCGCATTCATTCGCTGCGGCGACGCACAGTCACCTTTCCGCCCTTACGGCGGGTTACTTTGGACGGCCAAAGTAACCAAAGCCGCCCGGCTCCATTCATCCGGCCCCTACGCTTCGCTCCGGGGTCCCCTCACTCCGGCCTTGCTCCCGGGAGGACCGCGCTGAACGCCCCATCCTGGGGCGCAGCGCTTGACGGGCATCCATGCCCGTCACCTCCCTCCGCAAGACCTGCGTTCGGCCTCCTGAAGTCGCAATTGGCGTTGCCTGAACTACCGCGCGCTTAGAAGCAAAGCAAAAACAACGGCAAGGGCAAGGGCAAGGGCAAGGGCAAGGGCAAGGGCAAGATGCCGCAAGGCCGTTTGCGAACCACCACCGCCATACATTGTCCCTATACTCCGAAGCGCCGCTTCACACCACGACCTTCGCAGGTGGGTTTGCCATCGCGCTTGTGTCATCATGCTCCGACCGCCGGTTTAGCCTCTTTATAAGCCTCTATGAACAAATCCTACGCATTGCTGCTTGCCCTCGCCCTGCTTCAAGGCTGCCAGAGCCTGGCCCAGAAGACGGACGTCCAGACGCCCGCCGCCGACGCCGGCAAGAGCGCGGAAAAGCCCGTGGTGTACGGATCGTTCAAGCAGGACACCCTGTACAGCCTGCTGGTGGCGGAGCTGGCCGGACAGCGCAACCGCTTCGACATCGCCCTGGCCAACTACGTCGACCAGGCCGAGAAGACCCAGGACCCGGCTGTCTCCGAACGCGCCTATCGCATCGCCGAGTACCTGGGCGCCGACGAGCCGGCCATGGACACCGCGCTGATCTGGGCCCGCAACGACCCGCAGAACCTCGACGCCCAGCGCGCCGCCGCCATCCAGCTGGCCCGCGCCGGGCGTTACGACGACTCCATGACGTATATGGAGAAGGTGCTGCAAGGCCAGGGCGATACCCATTTCGACTTCCTCGCCCTGTCGGCCGCCGAGACCGACCAGCATACCCGCGACGGCTTGATGCAAAGCTTCGACCGCCTGCTGGTGAAGTACCCCGAGAACAGTCAGTTGGTGTTTGGCAAGGCCTTGCTGCTGAACCAGGATGACAAGCCGCAACAGGCACTCGACCTGCTCGAGGCCCACCCGCCACAGAACGGCGAGATCGCCCCTGTGCTGCTGCGCGCCCGCCTGCTGCAGGCCCTGGACCGCGGCCCGGAGGCCCTGCCGCTGCTGCGCGGCGCAATCCGCGACAACCCCGAAGACAAGCGCCTGCGCCTGACCTACGCGCGCACCCTGGTCGAGCAGGACCGCATCGACGACGCCAAGGCCGAGTTCGAGAGCCTGCTCCAGCAATACCCGGAAGACGACGAGATCCGCTACTCGCTGGCCCTGGTATGCCTGGAAACCAAACACTGGGACGAGGCCGAAGGCTACCTGCAGGAACTGGTCGAGCGTGACGCCAATGTCGATGCCGCCCACCTCAACCTCGGCCGCATCCGTGAAGAACGCAGCCAGCCGGCCGCCGCCCTGCGCGAGTACGCCCTGGTCGGCCCCGGCCCGGACTACCTGCCGGCACAACTGCGCCAGGCCGATATCCTGATTGCCAACGGCCGCAGCGCCGAAGCCTCGAAACTGCTCGCCGAGGCCCGCGAGGCGCAGCCGGACTACGCCATACAGCTGTACCTGATCGAGGCCGAAAGCCTGGGCAACAACGGCAAGGAAGCCCAGGCTTCCCAAGTGTTGGAGCAGGCAATAAAACGCTACCCCGACGACCTCAACCTGCTCTACACCCGGGCCATGCTTGCCGAGAAGCGCAACGACCTGGCGCAGATGGAAAAAGACCTGCGCGCCATCATCGCCCGCGAGCCGGAAAACGCCATGGCCCTCAACGCCCTGGGCTACACCCTGGCCGACCGCACCACCCGCTACGGCGAAGCCAAGGCGCTGATCGAAAAAGCCCACCAGCTCACCCCGGACGACCCGGCCGTGCTCGACAGCCTGGGCTGGATCGCCTATCGCACGGGCAACCTCGAAGAAGCCGAGCGCCAACTGCGCCTGGCCTTCGAACGCTTCCCCGATCATGAAGTCGCCGCCCACCTGGGCGAAGTCCTCTGGGCCAACGGCAAACGCCGCGAAGCCCGCCAAGTCTGGGCCAAGGGCTTCGAAGCCCAGGCCGACAGCCCCATCCTGCGCAAGACCCTCCTGCGCCTGACCGGATCCGAGAGCCTGTAAACCATGTTCCTGCGTCATTGCATCACCTTCACCCTCATCGCCCTGCTCGCCGGCTGCGCCGGTTTCGGCAGCAAGGAAGCCGTGCAGGGCCAGGGCAACCCGCAACTGTGGCGCGAGCACAAACAGCAGTTGGGCAGCCTTGACGGCTGGCAGATCAACGGCAAGGTCGGCATCCGCGCCCCCCGTGATTCGGGCAGCGGCACGCTGTTCTGGCTGCAACGCCAGGACTACTACGACATCCGCCTGGCCGGCCCCCTGGGCCGCGGCGCGGCACGCCTGACCGGGCGCCCCGGCGGCGTGGTGCTGGAAGTCGCCAACCAGGGCCGCTACGAGGCGGCCAACCCCGAGGCCCTGCTGGAAGAACAACTGGGCTGGCGCCTGCCGGTGTCGCACCTGGTCTGGTGGGTGCGCGGCCTGCCCGCCCCGGACAGCAAGAGCCAGCTGACCCTCGACGGCGACAGCCGCCTGGCCAGCCTCGCCCAGGACGGTTGGAAGGTCGAATACCTGAGCTATGTTGAGCAGAACGGCTACTGGCTGCCCGAGCGCCTGAAGCTGCACGGCGAGAACATCGACGTGACCCTGGTGGTCAAGGACTGGCAGCCACGCCAGCTGGGGCACTGATTCGATGCAAAAGCTGACACTGCCTGCACCGGCCAAGCTCAACCTGTGGCTGCACATCACCGGGCGCCGCGCCGATGGTTATCACGAGCTGGAAACCGTGTTCCAGTTTCTCGAGCATGGCGACGAACTGAGCTTCGCCCTGCGCGACGATGGCCAGATCTGCCTGCGCACGGAAATTGACGGCGTGCCCCACGACAGCAACCTGATCGTTCGCGCGGCGCGGATGCTGCAGACCCAGTCCGGCGCCAAGCTCGGTGCCGACATCTGGCTGCGCAAGGTACTACCCATGGGCGGCGGCATCGGTGGCGGCAGCTCTGACGCGGCGACCACCCTGCTGGCACTTGCGCACTTGTGGCAACTGGACTGGGACGAAGACCGCCTGGCGACCCTGGGCCTTTCGCTCGGCGCGGACGTACCTGTGTTCGTCCGTGGCCATGCTGCCTTTGCCCAGGGTGTCGGCGAGCAACTGACCCCGGTCGACCCCGCCGAACCCTGGTATGTCGTGCTGGTACCGCAAGTGTCTGTCAGCACAGCGGAAATTTTTTCGCATCCAGAGTTGACACGTGATTCCCTCCCCCTTAAGATGCGCCCCGTTCCCGAGGGAAACAGTCGAAATGACTGCCAACCGGTAGTAGAGCAACGTTATCCTGAAGTTCGCAATGCGCTGATTTCATTGGGTAAATTTACCGAAGCTCGAATGACCGGCACTGGAAGTTGTGTGTTTGGGGCCTTCCCAAGCAAAGCCGAAGCTGATAAAGTTCTGGCCCTTCTTTCAGAGACCCAAACAGGGTTTGTGGCGAAAGGAAGCAATGTTTCGATGTTGCATCGCAAGCTGCAAAGTCTGATCAAGAAGTCGAGTTCATAAGAATTCGCAGCAACAGATACAGGGGCGTCGCCAAGCGGTAAGGCAGCAGGTTTTGATCCTGCCATGCGTTGGTTCGAATCCAGCCGCCCCTGCCATTTCTTATACTCATCCAGGTTACCCTCAGCCTTCAGGTACTGCGCGTGTCCAAGATGATGGTCTTCACGGGGAATGCTAACCCCGATCTGGCTCGGCGTGTCGTACGTCAGCTGCATATTCCACTGGGTGATGTTTCTGTCGGTAAGTTCTCCGACGGCGAAATCAGTGCTGAAATCAACGAAAATGTCCGCGGTAAAGACGTCTTCATCATTCAGCCCACCTGTGCCCCTACCAACGACAATCTGATGGAACTGGTAGTGATGGCCGACGCCTTCCGCCGCTCCTCAGCGTCGCGAATCACCGCCGTGATTCCTTACTTCGGATACGCCCGCCAGGACCGCCGTCCGCGTTCGGCACGTGTAGCCATCAGCGCCAAAGTCGTCGCTGACATGCTCACTGTCGTAGGTATCGACCGTGTACTCACCGTCGACCTGCACGCTGACCAGATCCAGGGTTTCTTCGATATCCCCGTCGACAACATCTACGGCTCGCCCGTACTGGTCGACGACATCGAAGACCAGCGTTTCGAGAACCTGATGATCGTTTCCCCGGACATCGGTGGTGTGGTGCGTGCTCGCGCCGTCGCCAAGTCCCTGGGCGTCGATCTCGGGATCATCGACAAGCGCCGCGAAAAGGCTAACCACTCCGAGGTTATGCACATCATCGGCGACGTCGAAGGACGCACCTGCATCCTGGTAGACGACATGGTCGACACCGCCGGCACCCTGTGCCACGCGGCCAAGGCCCTGAAAGAACACGGCGCTGCCAAGGTTTACGCCTACTGCACGCACCCTGTCCTGTCGGGCCGCGCGATCGAGAACATCGAGAAGTCGGTACTGGACGAGCTGGTGGTGACCAACACCGTTCCGCTGTCCGCCGCTGCTCAAGCCTGTGACCGTATCCGCCAGCTGGATATCGCACCGGTTGTCGCTGAAGCGGTACGCCGCATCAGCAACGAAGAATCGATCAGCGCGATGTTCCGCTAAGCGGAACACGTGTTGATATGAAGCGCCCCGCCCCAGCATTCGTTGGGGCGGGGCTTTTTTGCCATCCCCGTTGGCGCTGGTCGCAAACGCCCTCGGGGGGCTATTTTGGAGAAGCAAAATGACTGATTTCATCCTGAACGCCCAAGCGCGTACTGACCTGGGGAAAGGTGCGAGCCGCCGCCTGCGTCACTCCGCCAACATCCCTGCCGTTGTCTACGGTGGCGATAAAGAAGCCCAGTCCCTGACCATCGTGGCCAAGGAAATCGCCAAACTGTTCGAAAACGAAGCTGCCTTCAGCCACGTTATCGAACTGAATGTCGACGGCGCCAAGCAGAACGTCGTGGTCAAGGCCATGCAGCGTCACCCGGCCAAAGGCTTCATCATGCACGCCGACTTCGTTCGCGTCGTTGCTGGCCAGAAGCTGACCGCCAAGGTCCCGGTTCACTTCGTCGGCGAAGAAGCCCCGATCAAGAAAGGCGGCGAGATCTCGCACGTTGTTTCCGAGATCGAAGTTTCCTGCGAAGCCAAAGACCTGCCTGAGTTCATCGAAGTCGACCTGTCCAAGGCCGAAGTCGGCACCATCATCCACCTGTCGGACCTGAAAGCTCCGAAAGGCGTAGAGTTCGTCGCTCTGGCCCACGGTGATGACAAAGCTGTTGCCAACGTCCACGCCCCGCGCGTTGCCGCTGAAGCTGCTGAAGGCGCTGCCGAGTAATCCACTCGCACGCCGGCGTTGATCGGGTTACAGTGCCGCGCGCACCGTAACCCACCAACTCCAAGGAAGAGCCCCTGACGTGACCGCCATCCAGTTGATCGTCGGCCTGGGTAACCCCGGCCCCGAATACGAACAGACCCGGCATAACGCAGGGGCTCTTTTCGTTGAACGCCTCGCCAGCGCCCAGCGCGTCTCGCTGTCCGCTGACAAGAAGTATTTCGGCCTGACGGCTAAGTTCAGCCATCAAGGCAACGATGTTCGTTTGCTGATCCCCACCACCTACATGAACCGTAGCGGCCAGTCCGTGGCGGCTCTGGCCAATTTCTTCCGCATCAAGCCGGAAGCGATCCTGGTGGCGCACGACGAACTCGACCTGCCCCCCGGCGTCGCCAAGCTCAAGAGAGGCGGCGGCCATGGTGGGCACAACGGCCTGCGCGACATCATCGCGCAGCTCGGCAACCAGAACGACTTCCACCGCCTGCGGCTTGGCATCGGCCACCCGGGTGACGCCAAACTGGTCTCCAACTTCGTCCTGGGCCGCGCGCCGCGCGCCGAGCAGGAGAAGCTCGACGCCAGCATCGATTTTGCCCTCGGCGTGATGCCCGACGTGCTTGCCGGCGATTTCGCCAAGGCGATGCGCGAACTGCACAGCCAGAAGGCCTGACACTTTTAGATAGGGGAATACCCATGGGTTTCAATTGCGGCATCGTCGGCCTGCCCAACGTCGGCAAGTCCACCCTGTTCAACGCCCTGACCAAGTCCGGCATCGCGGCGGAGAACTTCCCCTTCTGCACCATCGAGCCGAACAGCGGCATCGTGCCGATGCCCGACGCACGCCTGGCCGCGCTGGCCGAGATCGTCAAGCCGAACCGCATCCTGCCGACCACCATGGAGTTCGTCGACATCGCCGGCCTCGTCGCTGGCGCCTCGAAAGGTGAAGGCCTGGGCAACAAGTTCCTCGCCAACATCCGCGAGACTGACGCCATCGCCCACGTGGTGCGCTGCTTCGAAGACGAGAACGTGATCCACGTTTCCAACAGCGTCGACCCCAAGCGCGACATCGAGATCATCGACCTCGAACTGATCTTCGCCGACCTCGACAGCTGCGAGAAGCAACTGCAGAAGGTCGCCCGCAACGCCAAGGGCGGCGACAAGGATGCCCTGGCGCAAAAGGCCATCCTGGAAAAGCTGATCCCGCACTTCACCGAAGGCAAGCCGGCACGCAGCCTGATGAAGAACATGGCTGACGACGAAAAAGCCGTCATCCGCGGTTTCCACCTGCTGACCAGCAAGCCGGTGATGTACATCGCCAACGTTGCCGAAGATGGCTTCGACAACAACCCGCACCTGGACGTGGTCAAGGCCATCGCCGAGGAAGAAGGCGCGGTCGTGGTACCGGTGTGCAACAAGATCGAAGCCGAGATCGCCGAGCTCGACGACGGTGAGGAGAAGGACATGTTCCTCGAGGCCCTGGGCCTGGAAGAGCCTGGCCTGAACCGCGTGATCCGCGCCGGCTACGAGCTGCTCAACCTGCAGACCTACTTCACTGCCGGCGTGCAGGAAGTGCGTGCCTGGACCGTGCGCGTGGGCGCCACCGCGCCGCAGGCGGCCGGCGTTATCCACACCGACTTCGAGAAAGGCTTCATCCGCGCCGAAGTGGTGGCCTATGACGACTTCATCCAGTTCAAGGGTGAGAGCGGTGCCAAGGAAGCCGGTAAATGGCGCCTTGAAGGCAAGGACTACATCGTCAAGGACGGCGACGTGATGCACTTCCGCTTCAACGTCTGATGCAGCGCCCCTGAAAAAACCCGCTTCGGCGGGTTTTTTTTCGCCCACAGAAAAGCCCTACAACCCCCGCCCGCAAAGACCGACATGCATATCGGCAATTTTTTATGCATAAATATTTCCAGATTCGCATTGACTGCATATGCATTGCTGCATAATCTATGTCTCGAACCGGACAGCAACCGGTTGTTACACAGGCAGCGATGAACAGGCCTCGACTGTTCAGAGGGTTGGCAACTGGCCCGGGTGTGCAGCGTAAAGCACCACGATCAGTTATCCGGCGGGCACACGGCCGCGGTCGGAGTCACCAATTCGAAGCGCAACCGCATGGCGTCACCAGTCGTGGCCAGCGGTGACCACGCGCATTACTGAAAAGCCTGCACGGCGGGCTTTTTGGAATGCCGCTCCCAGGGCCAGCCTCTCTCACACGAGTACTCAACGATGATTTATTCAGGCAACCCCGCCCCGAGGTCAGCCCCATGAACCAGTTGAAAGCACTGACCAGTTACCTGCTCGAACGCAAACTGGTGCCTGCTGAGCAACTCCATGCCCAGGCGCAGCAACTCGACCTGCAACTGGCCTGGACACAGACCGAGCTGGGTCTGCACATGGGCAACCTGCGCTACCGCGCCCTGTTCGATCTCGACGACTTCAGCGGCCATCCCGGGCGCCTGATGGCCCTCGCCGGGAGTTGGCTGGAAGCCAAAGACCCCGGGCGCCATCTGTTCGCCCTTCCGGCACCGACCCTCACCGTCAAGCAGAAGGTCCCAGGCAGCGATTTGCTGGATGTGTCGCTGGCCCTGGAGTTCGTCGAGCCCCTTTACCTGACCGAGGACGCAGCCGGAGAAATCGAGGTCTTCGGCAAGACCTGGTCATTCCAGCCCCACGACCTGTGGGTCGCCGAACAAGGCGATGTGGTCGTGCAGGGCAGTCCCCTCCCCTGACCTGTTACCCGGGCCCAGCGCCCGTCCCGCCGGCAACCTGATTGGCAGGCTCCGGCACAACCCTTCAATCACCCCGCTAACGAGGCAACCTATGGCACTCGGTAAAATCAGCGTGAACAATCTCAACCTCGGCCAGGGTGCCGTGACCGAGATCGAGCGCTACTTCCTCTTCATCGGCCCCGCCGCAAAGAACGTCGGCAAGCTGTTGGCCCTGAACACTGACAGCGACCTGGACAACGAACTGGGCGTGGCCGCCAGCGACCTGAAGACCCAACTGATCGCCGCCCGCGCCAACGGCGGCGGCCGCTGGGCCTGCCTGGCCGCGCCGATCGGCGCCGAAGGCGACTGGGCCAGCGCCCTGGAGTACGCCCAGCAACACGGCTACTCGGTCGAAGGCATCGTCGTCACCAAGCCGGTGACCGCCGGCGCGGAACTGCTGGCCTTGCACACCGCCGCCGAACAGCTGAACGCTCGCCATGGCCGGCGTTCGTTCGTCCTGGCCGCGTCCGCCGGCATCCTGCCGACCGTGACCTGGTCGGACTACCTGCTCGAGCAGAAGGCGCTCACCGACGGTATCGCCGCGCCACGTGTCGTGGTGGTGCCGCAACTGCACGGCAACGACCTGGGCGTGCTCGCCGGTCGCCTGGCCAATGCCGCCTGGAGCATCGCCGATACCCCGATGCGCGTCGCCAGTGGCCCTGTCCTGGGCCTGGGCACCGTGCCGGCGGACAAGGACGGCGTGCCGCTGCCCTCGGCAGTACGCAGCGAGCTGGACAAGGCACGCTTCTCCGTATCCCAGACCTACCCGGACTACGAGGGTGTGTACTGGGGCGACGCCAACATGCTCGACACCGCCGCCAGCGACTTCCAGGTCCTGGAATACCTGCGCTTGGCCGACAAGGCCGCACGCCAGGTCCGTCCGCTGCTGATCCGCCGTATCGGCGACCGCCGCCTGAACAACAGCCCCGCCAGCATGGCCGCCAACACCAGCGCATTGATGGCGCCGCTGCGCCGCATGGCCAAGGCGGTGAAATTCGCCGGCGAAGTGTTCCCGGGCGAAATCCAGCCGCCCCGCGACGGCGACCTGGTCATCGTCTGGAAGAGCCACACCCAGGTGGAAGTGTTCATCCGCATCCGCCCGCACAACTGCCCCAAGGACATCACCGCGAACATCGCGCTGGACCTTTCCCAGGACAACCAGGAGTAACCCATGGCCAAGATCAGTGGCTTGAACTTCGACATCAACGTGGGCGACCTGAAGATCCACGTTGAAAGCGCAACCCTCGACATCACCGACAACAGCGCCGTGGCCCACACCAAGGGCGTGCCAGACGGCTGGGTCGCCGGCGACGTGGCCGCCAGCGGCGAGCTGGAAGTGGACACCAGCAACTTCAACCTGATCATCGAAGCCGCCGCCAAGGCCGGCAGCTTCCGCCAGCTGAGCACCTTCGACCAGCTGTTCTACGCCAAGACCCCCACTGACGAGATTCGCGTCGAGGCCTTCGGCTGCCGCTTCAAGATCTCCAGCCTGCTCAACATCGACGCCAAGGGCGGCGAGAAGACCAAGCACAAGCTGCCGTTCGACGTCACCAGCCCGGACTTCATCCATGTCAACGGCGTGCCTTACCTGTCCTTCGCCGAGGTCGAGGGCCTGAGCTGATGGTGTGCCCATTCGACCGCGCCCAGGCCCTGGAACAGCTCAGGCGTGATCTGGCGATCGCCGCTGTGCGTGACCGACGGGCGGCGACTGGGCCGAGCCTCACCGATTGCGCGGACTGCGGCGACGAGATCCCCGAGGCGCGCCGCGCCTTGGGTGGCATGCGCCGCTGCGTCCCCTGCCAGCACCGCCACGAGCGCAGCGCTCCCCCCTTCGTTTTGATTCCCGTATTTCATTGGAGTAGTACCCCATGACCCAACGCACCGAAATCACCCTGGAAGTCGGCGACCTGTCCCTGGACTTCGCCGTCGATCCGGCGCTGATGACCAAGTACATCAACGCCCTGACCCCGTCCAACAAGGTCGCACCGGCCAACAACCTGCTGGTCACCGCCGTGAAGCCCGAGCACAAGGACCAGCTCAAGCCGCTGCTGGCCAACCCGATGACCGTCATCCAGCTGGCCGGCGCCCTGGTCGAGGAATACGCGCCGACCGTCGAGGTCACCGTAAAAAAGCGCTCGGCCACGCAGAGCGACTGACCGAGGACGGCCTGGGCCAGCTGCTGGCCCTGACCGCGCGCTGGCTGCCCGGTGCATCCGCCACGCCCGAGAACCTGGGCACAGCCAAGTGGCTGGAGGACGAGCACTGGCGGCGAATGGAAATCGCCATTGCCAACGGCATCGCACGTGCATTCAACGGAAGCTGACATCCCATGAGCGCGAACACCGCAATCAGCCGGCTGGATTTCATCCTGTCGCTGACCGACAAAGTCACCGCGCCGCTGGCGAGGATGACCCAAGGTTTCAACAAGCTGACCGAGAAAGGTCAGGCCGCCATCAAACAGATCAGCGATGGCACGCAGAAGCTGCAAAACTCCGCCAGCGGCTTTGGCACCTTCCTTGAGCCCGCCCTGGAAATGAACCGCGCCCTTGGGGATGTGCGCTCGCTTGGCGTGGCCGAGGACGCCCTGGAGGCCTTGAACAGGAAAGCCCTGGCGTTCTCCATCGCCTATGGCGAGAACGCCCGGGACTTCGTCGCCTCGGCGTACAAGATCGAAGGCGCGATCAAGGGCCTTTCCGGCTCCCAGCTGGCCACCTTCACCTACACCAGCAGCGTGCTGGCCAAGGCCACCAAGTCCGACCAGGGCGTGATGGCCGAGTACGTCGGCACGATGTACAACCTGCAGAAGCAGCAGGCCGACGCCATGGGCAAGGGCCAGTGGGTCAAGATCCTGGGCGGGCAGACCGCCCTGGCGGTCCAGCTGTTCCGCACCAGCGGCGAACAGATGAAGGATGGTTTCAAGGAGGCCGGCGCCCAGGCTTCCGCCGCCGGCATCGGCCTGGCCGAGCAGATGGCCGTGATCGGCAGCCTGTCCGGCAGCATGGACGGCAGCGCGGCCGGCGGGCTCTACAAGGCCTTCTTCGAGAACATCGAGGACGCCTCGGACAAGCTCGGCATCAAGTTCACCGACACCAACGGCAAGGTCCTGCCGATGCTGGACATCCTGGCCAAGCTACAGGGTAGGTTCGGCGACCTGCGCGGAGCTGCGGCCAACGCCAAGATCACCGAGGCCTTCGGCGGTGAGGCCGCCCAGCTCATCGGCGCGCTGGCCCAGGACACCGACCGTCTCAAGAACGGCATCGACAAGCTGGGCCAGGTGCGAGGCCTGAAACAGGCCGAGCAGATGGCCAAGGCCATGGTCGACCCCTGGCAGCAGTTCGGGGCTGCGGTAAAAGGGCTGCGCATCGCCTTCGGCCAGGCGCTGATTCCCATTCTGCAACCGCTGATGGCACGCCTGGTCGAGATCGCCCAGACCCTGGTCCGCTGGATCAAGCTGTTTCCCAATATCACCCGGGTGATCGCCATCGCTACCTTGACGATCCTTGGCGCCAGCGCCGCGCTGACCGCGCTTGCAGTTCTGAGCGGGCTGGCCCGGATAAGCCTGCTGGGTGCACAAGCCGCCTGGGCCCTGCTCAACCTGGTCGGGCTGCGCAGCATCGCGGTGGTCTTGAGGCACACCTTCGTGCTGTCGCTCTTCCTGGCACGCCTGGTCGCAATGTTCGCCTGGATGGGGATCGTGAGACTCGCCACCCTCGCCTGGCAGGGTGCGGTCTGGCTGCTCAACGTCGCGCTTCTGGCCAATCCGATCATCCTCATCATCGCGGGCATCATCGCACTGGTCGCTGCCGTGGTCCTGGTCATCGCGTACTGGGACGAACTCAAGGCCGCGTTCCTGGACAGTGCCGCCTTCCAGTGGGTCAGCGGACAGCTGGATGCACTGAGCAAGTGGTTCACCGATATGGGGGGCTGGACAGGTATGGCCAAGGCCGCCTGGGACGGCATCGTCAAGGTCTTCCGGAGTTCGCTCGACCAGGTGATCGAGTGGTTGAACAAGATCCCGGGCGTCAACATCGAGACCTCGTTCGCCGATCTGCCGGAATCCCCCAAGGTGCCAGGGCTTGCCAGCCAGGTCGCGCCGATCGGCGTACTGCCCATGAGCAACACGCCGCCACTGCTCAAGACCCTGATGCAGGTGCCCTCACCGGCCCCGCTCACGGCTTCGATGGCACCCGCAGCCGTCGCGGCCACCATGGCCAGCGCACCGATCGAGCAACTCGACCAACAGCGCCAGCGCATGACCCAGACCGCACTCAACCTCTCGCCGGCCAGCCCGACGAGTGTTCCCCAGGGGGGGCTGATGACCCAGATCCAGAGCAGCACCCAGACCCAGGATCGACGCATGCACGTCGAGAGGATCGAGATCAACACCAGCAAGGCCATGAACCCGCTGGAGCTCGAGCAGATGATGGAAATGGCGGTGGGCTGATGAGCGACTACATCGATCTGCTGATCCACGACAACGACCTGGTACTGGACCCTTCCCATCAACCGCTGCTGATCGAGGACCGCGCCAGCATCGCCCAGGACATCGCCCACATGATCCGCGACAGCGGCCTGCTGGTGACCCTGGTGGCCGAGCGCAGCCGCCAGCGCCAGGCCGACTGCATCCTGCAGCTGGAACTGCTGGTAGAGGACGACGAGCGCCTGCTGCCCGGTACCGCCCGCATCCTGCAAGAGCGGCCGGGCGTGTACCGGGTCACGGCTAAAACCCTGAAATTCGGTGACATCGAGGTATACCTGTGAGCGACTTGGACTTTCGCAAGGTGCTGGCCGACGCCGGCATTCCCACCACCGAGGCGGCGCTGCACAAGGCCTGGGAGGCCGAAGTGGCCGCCCAGGGCAGCAAGCTGAGCAACACCAGCGCCTACTCGCCGTTCTGGCGGGTGGTGACGGCGCTGGTGACCAAGCCAGTGCTCTGGCTGGTGGGCTTCATCAGCGACACCGTGCTGCCCAACTTCTTCGTCAAGACCGCCAGCGGCGCCTGGCTGGACAGCCTGGCCTGGGCAGTGAACATCGAGCGCAAAGGCGCGACCAAGGCCCAGGGGCAACTGCTATTCACCCGCGAGAACAGCGCCGGCGAGCTGCTGATGCGCGCCGGCGTCGTGGTGCAGTCCGCTGCGATCAACGGACACGTCTATCAACTGGTGACCGTCGAGGACGCGGTGTTCCCGGACGGCCGCCTGCAACAATCGGTCAAGGTCCAGGCACAGCAGGTCGGCAGCGGCTACAACCTGGCGCCCGGCTACTACGCCATCCTGCCCGAGCCAGTGCCGGGGATCGTTCAGGTGGTCAATGACGACGGCTGGATGACCTCGCCCGGGGCCGACCCCGAGCCCGACGAGCAACTGCGCCTGCGCACCCGCAACCAGTTCAGCGCGGTCAACCAATGGCACACCGACGCGGTCTATCGCGCCATGATCGCCGCCTTCCCGGGCGTGCGCCCCGATGGCGTGTACTTCCTCCATGACGCGCCGCGTGGTCCGGGCAGCGCCAACGCCTACGTGCTGTTCGACGCCGATGTGCCAGCGGAATCGTACCTGGCGCAGATCAACGCCCACGTGCGCGACGAGGGCAACCACGGCCACGGCGACGACCTGTTGGTGATGGTCATGCCCGAGACGCAGCACGACATCGCACTGACGGTCTGGCCGCGGGCGAACCTGACGACGAAGCGCCGCGAGGCATTGCTGCAAGGCATTGCCCAGTTCATCCGCGCGGCGTTCCGTGAAAGCACGGCCAGCGACTACCGGCCGACGCTGACCTACCCACAATCGCGGTTCTCCTTCAGCCGCCTGGCCGAGGAACTGCACCAGGCCTTCGCCGACATCGAATCGCTGCACTTCGCCAACGAGGACATCGTCTCGCCGCTGAGCATCGCGCGCATCGCCGATCTGCGGGTGGACCTGGTATGAGCCCGTTGAAATTGCCGTTCTGGCTCGCCGGCAGCGAACTGACCAAGCTCAAGGACGCCGCCCAGGCCTGGTGGGCCAGGGTGACCGAGTGGCTGCGCTGGCCGCTGATGCAGATGGATGCCGAGACCTGCCACCTCACCGTGCTGGACCTGCTCGCCTGGCAGCGCGATATCACCCGCTTCAAGGACGAGCCGGAAAGCCTGTACCGGCTGCGGGTGAAGTTCGCCTTCATCAACGCGGTCGATGCCGGCAGCACGGCGGGCCTCAAACGCATCCTGCATCGGCTGGGCGTCGGCTACGTGGAGATCGACGAACGCCTGGCGGGGCGCGACTGGGACGTGGTCCTGCTGCGCCTTTCCGACTCGCAGCTATCGGAGAACCCTGAACTGTTGCGTGTGCTGGTCCAGCAATACGGTCGGACCTGTCGCCGCTATGACTTCGTGTCGATCACCCCCGTTTCGCTGCGCATTGGCGCAGTTCATTTCAACGACGACCAGCAGACGCTGGTCGCCAGCCTGTAGGAGCCACCATGGCTACAATCACGCTCGCCGGTGAAAGACTGATCGCCGAAAAGATCGCGAACGATGACTTCCTGACGATCTCCCGGTTCATCTACGCCAACGTCCCGGGGCTCGACCCTGCCAAGCCGGTGGATCGCAACGAAGCCATCCCCCCTGCGCAGCAGATCGTTCACCGCTACGAAGTACCCAACAGCAACCGGGGCTTCGTCAACCCCAACCAGGTGGTCTACAGCTCGATGCTCGGCAGCGACATCGGCGATTTCGACTGGAACTGGCTCGGTCTGGAAACCACGGATGGGATCCTGTTCGCGGCGGCCTACGTGCCAATGCAGCAGAAACGCCGCAACATCCCGCCCCTGCAGATCGGCAACAACACCACACGCAACATCCTGGTCGAATTCAGCGGCGCCCAGGCGGTGACAGGCATCACCATCGACGCCAGCACCTGGCAATACGACAGTACCGTTCGCCTGGCCGGGATCGATGAGCGCGAGCGCGTGAGCAACCGGGACATCTTCGGCCCGGCGTGCTTCTTCGGCACCGCCATGCAACTGGAGAAAGCCAACGATTCCGGTGGCTATCGTGCAAAGGGCGGTCTGGCCTACGTCGAGGGGATACGCATCGGCGGCCTGGGCTCGGGCACTACTGGCGTGACCATTTCGTCCTTGCCCGCCACGGTCTGGGTGGATGTTGCGATGGAGCGCAACGGCAATGACGTGTATGGCAAATGGACGCTGGTGACAGCCAAGGAGCGGCCCAACTACTGGGACGCTGCGGGCAAGTTCCATTACTGTGTGGCGATCGCCGACGTGACAAGCGCCGGCATCGTCGATCGCCGCACGGTAGAGCCAATCGACGGCCCGTTGGTGAGGCACTTCGCAACCCGTAAATCGGTCACCGATCTCGAGGATGGCACCACGTCGGCCGGCAAGGCCCGCCGCCTGGCCGAGGCGCGGCAGATCGCCTTGCAGGGCGATGTCACCGGTCGCGTGGACTTCGATGGCAGCAGCAATGTGGCCCTCCAGGCCACGCTTGCGGATATCGGTGTGGTGCCCGGGGCCTATTCGAAAGTGATCATCAACGGCAAAGGCCAGGTCGTTGGCAACGAGCCACTGAAGCCGGCCGACATCCCGAGCCTGGACTGGAGCAAGCTCACCAGCGGTAAACCGAGCACGCTGCAAGGGTATGGCATTACCGATGCACTACGCACCGGATATAGCAACCAGATACCCCGATTCTATTCAGATACACCGAGTACGAACTACATAAATGCAGCCCTGGAAATCCGCGAGGTAGGGCTGGTCCTCAATTCCAAACTGACCTGGGAATACGCTCCTCGCCTTGGCTTCCATTGGGGAAGCCAGGTAGCGGGCGACCTGGCCATGAATGCCCAAGGCGTGATCGCCTGGAACGGCCTGCCGCTCTATCACACCGGCAACCTGAACCCGGCGGCCATCGTGCCGGCAGGCACGCTGATCCAGACGTTCAGCCGCACCGCTCCCAGCGGCACGCTGCGTTGCAATGGCGCGGCAGTGAGCCGCACGACCTATGCCGCGCTGTTTGCAGCGATCGGCATCATTTACGGCGTCGGCGATGGCGCGACAACGTTCAACCTGCCAGACACCCGCGGCCTGTTCACCCGGGACGTCGATGACGGGCGCGGATTCGACCCGGGCCGAGCCCAAGGCTCCGTCCAGAACAGCCAGAACCTGTGGCATGCGCACTCGGCCTCGGCAGCCGAGGCCGGCTGGCACTACCACCCCGGCAGCTCGATTGCGGCAGGTGGTGAACACACCCACACCGCGCCTCGCGCCATGAACAACGATGTCGGTAACGGCGCCCCCAACTTCACCACCGCGAACTATGCCAACGGCGTGACGGCACCGACCCATGCCGCCGGCTCGCACACCCACGGCCTGTCGATGGTCGGCGATGGCGTGCACAGCCATGCGATCACCATCGCTGGCGACGGCGGCAATGAATCGCGGCCAGTGAACATGGCCTTGTACTCCTTCATCAAATATTGAGGTGCCGCATGGCAACGACCAAGACCGTCTATCAAACTTCCCAGCTTGGACTGTTCACCGGCATCACCGAAGCGGACGAGTCCCCCCTCGAACCCGGCGTCTTCCTGATTCCCGGCGGCTGCGTGGAAACAGCCCCGCCATCGATCCCCGAACACAAGGCCGCCCACTGGAACGGCCAGGCCTGGACCCTGGTGGACTACCACGACGGTCTGGTGGTCTACAGCATCACCAACGCCGAGCCTCTTACCATCACCGGCATGGGGCCGATCCCTTCGGGCTACACGGTGAAGCAGCCCGGCCCGGACCAGGTATGGAAGAACGGCGAGTGGGTAGACGACACCACCGCCGTGCTGGCCAAGGTTCATCAGCAGAAACTGGACGAGATCAGTGCCAGCTGCGCGCAGTACCTCGAAGCCGGCTTCGACTCGGCGGCCCTGGGCGAGGCGCACCGTTACGGCAGTTCGCTGGAAGACCAGGTCAACCTGACCGGCCTGGTGTTCAGCGGCCTGGACAGCACCTACCCCTGCATCGGCAGCGATGGCGCGCGTCAGTTCCTGACCCACAGCCGCGACCAGTTGCTGCAGGTGAACAAGGACCTGGTCCTGTTCAAGCAAGCGGCTCTGCAGCACGCCGACCAGCTCAAGCGTGATGCGGCGAAGGCGCTGCAGGCCAGGAAGCTCGACGCGCTGCGTGCAATCAAGTGGACGGTGCCGGCATGAACTGGGCGCCCGTCACCTTGCGCTGGCCAGCCGAGGCGACCCGTTGGATGGACCAGCTCGACACCGCCAAGGCCATGGCCGTCAGCGAGCTCGCCAGTACCGCACAGCGCCTGAGCGGGTTGCAGGGACTGGTCAGCACCAACCCCGGGCCGGTCGGCGCCGCGGCCAAGGGCGCGATCGCGGCCGGACGCCAGGCGCTGGCCGAGCAGTTGGGCGAAGTGCCCAGGTGCCTGGTGGTGACGCCGTTCCAGAGCGGTGTCGGCCAGGGGCGTGGCTACCAGCGCTTCCTGTCCGCGCCGAACCTGCTGCGGCAGCTGGCCAACAAACTGACCGACGCCACCGACGGCGGCAGCCCCCAGGGTGAGCAGCACGCGCTGTGCCTGCTGTTCCTGGGTACCCGCCACGACCAGCTGGCCGCCGGCCTGGGCCGCTTCAACGCCCTGATGCCGATCCCCGAGCTGGTACGCGCGCAACGCCGCGCGGAGCACCTGGCCCGGCTTGAAACCGAGAAATGGCAGATTCCCCAGGCCACCGTCCTGCCGCGCTGGGAGGCCTTGCCGCTGGAGCGCTGTACGGTGCTCAAGGCCGCGCAGCAATCGCTGGCCGGGCAGATCGCGGTGCTGGAAAGCTACGCCGCCGACAGCTCGCCCATGAGCGACCTCGCCGGGCTGGCGGCACTCAAGGCCAACCAGCAGCAGCTCCGCGACCAGCGCCTGGCCGACCTGCGCCAGCTGCTGGAAGGCGGCCAGGCCGACAGCTCGGTACGCGCCCGCCTGTTCGGCCCGGGCAACAACACACAACTGCGGCGCATGCTGCTCGAAGGCGATGCCCCGGGGCATGAGTGGGTGATGAGCGCGGGCGTGATCCTGGTCGGCTCGGCAAAAGGCCTGAGCTTCGTTCGTGAAATGGTGGGTTTATGACACTGCTACTGTTGGACGGCCAGCCCGTCGAAGGCAAGACCCTGAAAGTCACCGGCAACCTGCGCATCGAAGCCGAGGACCTGTCCGGCCAGACCAGCAATACCGACACCGCGCACAAAGGCTTCAAACCCAAGACCCTCACCGTCACCCTGACCATCCCCTACGTCAACAGCGTCTGGCTGCGCAACCTGATGCGCCTGGCCGAAGCCACCCAGAGTGGCGGCCAGCTCAAGACCTACCGCATCGTCAACGACACGGCCGAGGCCTTCGGCATCCGCCAGGTGTGCTTCGCCGACAACGTCAACGTCCGGGAGGACGACTCGCTGGCCTGCTGGCGGGTGCAGTTCGGCCTGGCCGAGAAGACCTCCAACCCGGAAAAGGTCGAGAAGCGCCGCGCCAAAAAGCGCGTCAAGGCACAGGCCGCACCCGGTGCCGCGGCAGGGGCGGAAGATGACGAGGATGACAAGGATCCGGAGCTGACCAGTTTCGAAAAACTGTTGAAAAAAGTGGACGACTGGCTGGGGGAGAAACCATGAAACTGCATCAGGTACTCCGCGTGGCAGGCGAACGCCACGACCTGGTCAGGGCGGACGTGCGTCTGGAGCTGCGCAACCCGGGGCGGGCGACCTTCATCGTCCAGGCCGAGGCGCCCCTCAAAGGCCTGGTCACCCTCGACATCGGCTACAACGACAGCACGCTGCAACGGCATTTCATCGGCTACGTCGAGCGCTGCACCACCGCCAACGCCAAGCAGCAGGTGCTGTTCTGCCGCGAGCTGGCGGCGATCCTGGCCAGGCCGCTGCCGATGAACCTGCGCCATGTCGACCTGCACGGCGTGCTCGACCAGGTCGGCCAGCAGACCGGCCTGCGCTTTCGCGTGCCCGAGCGGCCCTACGCATCGGTGCGCGCACCGTTCTTCTACAGCCTGGCCGCTGGCTTCCAGGCCATGGAGAGCCTGGCCCAGGTGTTCGACATCCCCGACTTCATCTGGCAGCAGCAGGGCAATGGCGAGGTGTACGTGGGCAGCTGGGCCGACAGCTACTTCGGCGCCCGCCCCGCGCTGCAACTGCCCACGGAGCTGTTCGACAACTACCAGGGTAACCAGAGCGCCACGATTGCCGCCCTGCCAGGGCTGCGTCCAGGCGCACCGATCAACCACGGCGAGCGCGTGACCCATGTCACGCTGGCCGGCAACCAGATGGCCATACGATGGAAGACGCAATCCGCCGCGCCGTAGCGCGCCAGTTCCCCGAGATCACCGGCGGCTACCACCTGCCGCGCTTCGGTCGGGTGGTCGCGGTCCCCGATGCGCCGGCGGCGCCCGGGCTGTGCGACGACTTCCGCCCGCGCTTCGGTGTCGATGTCCAGGTGCTGCTACCAGATGGCGAGCCCGACCCGGCGCTGCCGGTGTTCACCAGCCTGCCGCTGCCGGCGCCCATGGGTGGCCAGGAGCGCGGCATGTTCGGTTTCCCCGAAGAAGGCACCACCGTGGTGGTGTCGTTTGCCTACGGCCTGCCCCACAAACCCTTCATCCAGCAGATCCTGCCCCATGGGCTCAGCCTGCCCAAGGTGCCAAAGGGTGATCTGGTATGGCAACACAGCGAGGCCTGCCAGCAGCGCGCCGACGCCGATGGCAACTGGCTGCGCCAGACCGATGGCCGGATCCGCGACAAGGCGATCGAGCGCGAGGTCGAGGCACTGGCCAACACCGAGCAGTTCCAGAGCCATGCGCGGACCGTGGACGACCACTCGACCGAGACCGTGGGCGGGGTGAAGAAGATCGAGGCCCTCGGCGCGCTCAAGCTGCTGTCCGGCGGCTCCGCCAGCCTGGCCGCCCTCGACGACCTGCACCAGGCCACCGGGCGCGACCTGAACCTGGCGGTTGGGCAGAAACTCAACGCGGCGATCGGCGGCGACGTCCAGGAACGAATCGAGGGCCTGCGCGACAGCGTGGTGAAGATCAGCCAGCGCCTGCAGGCGCCGAAGACCTGGCTGGGCTCGGAGGCGGTGAACGTGCTGCAGGTGCTCTGCGACCTGCTCGAGCTGGTCCAGGCGATGAACACCGAACTGGCCGCGCATGTGCACGGCCCCACGCCACCACCGAGCAATGCGGCGGCCTTCAGCGGCGCGGCAGTGCAGGCCCAGGCCATGGGGCTCAAGTTGAAGCCAATCACGCTGTAGTTTTCAGGGCGTTTCGTATCGCGGGGCCAGCCCGCTCCCCCAGGCTCAACCTTGAGCCTGGGGGAGCGGGCTGGCCCCGCGTTCGTTTGCGCCGGAAAAAGTTGAGCGTTCACACGACTGACTGCCAGCAGACTTGGATTTAAACCACCGAGCAAGCGGTCCAGGCTGGACGCTTTTCCGTGAGCAGGCCTACCCCATGACGCAGAAGCCCCAACGCCCCAAAGCCGTACCCACCGTTCAGGTGAACACCGAAGAAGTGATCGTCACCGAATGGCGCTTCGCCCCAGGTGCCGAGACTGGCCGGCACCTGCACGGCCATGACTACGTGGTGGTGCCGATGACCGATGGCACGTTGTTGCTGGAGACCCCGGAAGGCGAGAAGCTCGCCCCTCTGGTGGCGGGCCAGAGCTACTTTCGCAAGGCCGGTGTGGAGCACAACGTGGTCAATGCCAGTGACCACGAAGTGGTGTTCATCGAAACCGAGCTGAAGTGATGAACAAGCGCGCGCCTGCCCAGGTTGCGCGTGTACCCCAGCGGCCCTACACTCCCCCTGCTTGAACCGGGATAACCGAAGCACTGCCTCGAAACCCGATGGACCTGACCCTTGCCGGTCAACCGTCGGGACAAATGGGTCCGGACCTTGGCCGGCCTGTTTATCGGAGGCAACACAATGAGCCCGCGTATCTGGCTGCTGGCCCTGGCGACGTTCGTCACGGGCATGGCAGAAAACATCACGGTCGGCATCCTGCCGGCCCTGGCCGATGGCCTGCAGGTCCCGCTCGGTATCGCCGGGCAGCTGACCACGGTGTTCTCCCTGAGCTTCGCCCTTGCCGCGCCCTTCTCTCCACTGCTGACCACACGCCTGCCCTTGCGCCGCCTGCTGTGCGCCACCCTGGCGATCTTTGCCCTGTGCAACCTGGCAGCAGCACTGGCGCCTGGCTATACCGCGTTGCTGGTGGCGCGCATAGGCATGGCCGCGACCAGCGCCCTGACCTGCCTGACCTGCACCCTGATGGCCACGCGCATGGTGCCCGACGCCCTGCGTGGCCGCGCCATCGGGGTGATCTTCATGGGCATCTGCAGCTCGCTGGTGCTGGGGGTGCCGGCCGGGATGCTGCTGTGCGACGTGCTGGGCTGGCGTGGCGTCTTCACCGGGCTGAGCGTGCTGGCAATGGCGGTGCTGCTGATGGCCTGGCAAGGGTTGCCGCAGCTGCAGAGCAGCGAACGCATCGCCCTGCGCAGCTATGTCCGCCATCTGCGCGACAGCCGCCTGATGGCAGCCCAGGGTGTGTCGTTGCTGATGATTGCCGGGCACTTCACGGTCTTCGCCTACCTGGCCCCCTATGCCCACCAGGTCGCCGACATTCCGCTGCAATGGCTGGCGGCAGTGTTCGCCGCCTTCGGCATCGCCGGTGTTTCGGGCGGCTATGTCGGCGGCTGGATGGCGGACCGGCTCGGCGCAGGCCGCTCCATCGCGCTGGCGCCGCTGCTCTATCTCGCCAGCTTGCTGGTACTGCCCTTGAGCGTGGGCACGCCATGGTTGTTCCTGGCGACCATGATGCTCTGGGGCGGGCTGAGCTGGACCACCTCACCGGTGGTGCAGAGCTACCTGGCGACCCGTGGCCCGGACACCTTCCCAGCCGGCATGAGCCTGAACATGTCGGCCATGCACCTGGGCGTCGGGCTGGGTTCGGCCATCGGCGGCGTGGTGATCACCGGAGCGACACTGGCGGCCACCCCCTGGGCCGGCGCCGCGCTGACCGCGTTGGCGGCAGGCCTGGCGTTTTGGTCGGCCATGCCACGGGCTGGCGCGTTGAATATGGCGCAGTGATCCCTCACGGCGCCAGTCGAGGCTTATCTGGACAACTTGTCGTAGCTGGTCATCAGGTTGCGATAGTCGGGGATATGGTTGGAGAACAGCGTACCCAGCCCTTCGATATCGTTGCGCCAGTCACGGTGCAGCTCGCAGGCAACGCCGAACCAGGTCATCAACTGCGCTCCGGCAGCCTCCATGCGGCGCCAGGCCGAGTCGCGAGTTAGCTCGTTGAAGGTGCCGGAAGCGTCGGTGACCACGAACACCTCGAAGCCCTCCTCCAGCGCCGAGAGGGCCGGGAAGGCCACGCACACCTCAGTCACTACCCCGGCGATAAGCAGTTGCTTCTTGCCGGTAGCTTTCACCGCCTTGACGAAGTCTTCGTTGTCCCAGGCATTGATGTTGCCGGGGCGGGCGATGTAAGGCGCGTCGGGGAATTGCGCCTTGAGCTCGGGTACCAGCGGGCCGTTGGGGCCGGTCTCGAAGCTGGTGGTGAGGATGGTCGGCAGCTTGAAGTACTTGGCCAGGTCGGCCAGCGCCAGCACGTTGTTCTTGAACCGGTCCGGGTCAATGTCGCGTACCAGCGACAACAGGCCGGCCTGATGGTCGACCAGCAGGACGGCAGCGTTGTTCTTGTCCAATCGCTTGTATTGGAACGCCATGGCTGAACTCCTTGCTTTGCGGGTAGGGAGTATCCAGCGTAGGCAATCAACACGCACAAGGCCGACCGTCAGTCGGCCAAAGGTAACTGGCTGGCCTGCACAAGCGGTTACCTTGTGACACGGCGATATTGCTGCGCCGGACTGCGCGGCGCATCAGGGTCGGTCATTTCGATCAAACCGTCAGCCAACGCAGGCTTGAGATAGTTCGCTCGGAAGGTCGGACGGTGAGACAATCCGAGGCGCTCCATCAGTTCATTGGCGCGCAGCGCGACACCCGGTTTCAGCACCTCCAGCAATCGCGCTACTTGGTCGGTTACTTGGTCGGTTACTTGGTCGGTCTCACTCGCCTCGGCCAATGCCTGGCGCAGCGCCTGGAGCATGAACTCGACAAACGGCGTGGCCTCACCAGCCTGATCCGCAGCCGCGAGCGCACCGTAGTACGCCTCCTGTTGGGCACAGATCACCGACTCCACCGGCAAGTAGGCGAGTACCGGGCGCCAGCGGCTCAGTATCAGCGTCTGCCACAGACGGCCCATCCGCCCGTTGCCATCGGCGAATGGATGGATGAACTCGAACTCGTAGTGAAAGACGCAACTGCTGATCAACGGGTGCCAGTCACTGGCGCCCAACCAACGCAACAGATCATGCATCAGCGGCTGCAAGCGACTGGCAGGCGGTGCCATGTGCAACAGGCGCTGGCCGCGATAGATGCCGACACCTCCTTGGCGAAACTGACCGGCGTCGTCGATCAAGCCCATCATCAGCAGCTTGTGGGCAGCCAGCAGATCGGCCTGATGCTCGGGCTTCCATCCGCTCATCGCTTCATAGGTGGCAAAGGCATTGCGCACCTCCTGGATTTCACGCGGCAAGCCGAGTACCCGCTTCCCCTCCAGAACTGCAGTGACCTGTTCGACGCTCAGGGTGTTGTTCTCGATCGCCAGCGAGGCCTGGATGGTGCGAATGCGGTTGCCCCGGCGCAGTTGCGGGGTAAGCGCCACTTCCCGATTGGCCGTGAGAGCCCCCACTTGCTCGCTGATATCGGCAACAAGCGCCAGCATGCGCGGTGTCACGGTCAGTGGCGGCTGATACTGGCTCATGGGAATGTCCATCAAGGTCTGGAAGCGTGAATACGATCTTGAACCTTGATGAAGTCAAGGCTGCCGACACCTTAGCCAGTGGCAACACCCGGGTAAAGCGCAGCCCCCCATTGGTTCACGATTTCCTGAACTGATTATTTGTCCACAGCGATTCTTCCTCTCGCCGCCCCCCACCAGAATCGCTTCACCAACAATCACAATAAACCGTGAGGCCACTCCCGTGGACCAGACACTCCAGGTACGGCAGGCCGCCGCCGACCTCGTCGCCGCCTTCGCCAGCAACGACACCGCCCGCTACTTCGCCTGTTTCAGCGAAGACGCCACCTTCCTCTTCCACACCGTGCCGCAACCGCTGCTGTCGCGCCGTGCCTATGAAGATCTCTGGGCCAACTGGCAGGCGGACGGCTTCGCCGTGCTCGGCTGCGAGTCGAGCAATGCCCAGGTGAGCCTGCAGGGCGACGTGGCGATCTTCATGCACGACGTGGCCACGCGCCTGCGCGTCGCCGGCGAAACCCTCGACCTGAACGAGCGCGAGACCATTGTCTTCCGCCTGCACGGCGACCGCTGGCTGGCCTGTCACGAGCACCTGTCGGCCGTCTCGCCGGCCTGATCCCTTTTCAAGCGGCCCTGCCGCACTGCCATCGCACCCACAACAAGGCCGCCCGACGGCCGACAACATTCGCGCTGGAGCATCACCATGAGCCACTCGACCGGTATCGAGACCAATGGCGTCGAACAGATCCCCGACGATCAACGCGACGCCGCCCCGCTGGACCTGTTCCGCCTGATCTTCGGCGGTGCCAATACCTTCGCCACCGCCGTGCTGGGCAGCTTCCCGGTGCTGTTCGGGCTGTCGTTCCAGGCCGGGGTCTGGGCGATCCTGCTCGGCGTCGGCGTGGGCGCGCTGATCCTCGCGCCGATGGGCCTGTTCGGCGCGCTCAACGGCACCAACAACGCGGTATCGTCCGGCGCGCACTTCGGTGTGCACGGGCGTATCGTTGGCTCGTTCCTGTCACTGCTGACCGCCGTCGCGTTCTTCTCGCTGTCGGTATGGAGCTCCGGCGATGCCCTGGTCGGCGGCGCCAAGCGCCTGGTCGGCCTGCCGGAAACCGACCTGACCCTGGGCCTGGCCTACGGCCTGTTCGCGATACTGGTGCTGGTGGTGTGCATCTTCGGCTTCCGCTTCATGCTGTGGGTCAACAAGATTGCGGTGTGGGCCTCGAGCCTGCTGTTCCTGCTGGGCATCTTCGCTTTCGCCGGGCCCTTCGATGCGGGCTACGCCGGCAGCATCAACCTCGGCCAGGCCGGCTTCTGGGCGGCGTTCGTCGGCGCGGCGATCCTGGCCATGAGCAACCCGGTGTCGTTCGGCGCCTTCCTCGGCGACTGGTCGCGCTACATCCCGCGGCAAACACCCAAGTCGCGCATCATGCTGGCGGTGATTCTCGCCCAGGCCGCCACGCTGATCCCGTTCCTGTTCGGACTGTGCACCGCCACCCTGGTGGCCAGCCAGGCACCGGACTACATCGCCGCCAACAACTACGTCGGCGGCCTGCTGGCGATTTCGCCGGGCTGGTTCTTCCTGCCGGTGTGCCTGATCGCGGTGATCGGCGGGATGTCCACCGGCACCACGGCGCTGTACGGCACCGGCCTGGACATGTCCAGCGTGTTCCCGCGCCTGCTCAGCCGCGCCGCCGCCACATTGCTGATCGGCGTGCTGGCCATCGGCTTCATCTTCGTCGGCCGCTTCACCTTCAACCTGGTGCAGAGCGTGTCGACCTTCGCCGTGCTGATCATCACCTGCACAAGCCCCTGGATGGTGATCATGATCCTCGGCCTGATCACCCGACGCGGCTTCTACCATGCCGACGACCTGCAAGTGTTCACCCGTGGCCAGCAAGGCGGCCACTACTGGTTCGACCATGGCTGGAACTGGCGCGGCATGGGCGCGTGGATCCCCAGCGCGGTGGTTGGCCTGTGCTTCGTCAACCTGCCCGGGCAGTTCGTCGGCCCACTGGGCGAGCTCGCCGGCGGCATCGACCTGAGCCTGCCGGTGACCCTCGGCATCGCCGCCGTGCTGTACCTGATCCTGCTCAACCTGTTCCCTGAACCTGCTGGCGTGTATGGCCCCCGTGGCCCGCGCTGGGTGCGCTGCAAAAGCACGCCCGTGAAGCCCGTGACCACTGCCGAAATGGCCTGACTGGAATCCGACCATGACCACACCTCACTACATCGACGGCCGCTGGGTCGAAGGCCAGGGCAGCGACTGCATCGTTGTCCACAACCCGTCCGACGGCCAGCCGTTCGCCGAACTGATGGCCGCCAGCAGCGCCCAGGTCGACCAGGCCGTGGCCGCCGCGCGCCGTGCCCTGGCGTCCTGGAAGACGGTCAGCGCCACCGAGCGTGCCAACTACCTGCGCGGCTTCGCCGAACAGCTGGGCCAGCGCCGCGACGAACTGATCGCGTTGCAGATGCGCAACAACGGCAAGCCGCGCCATGAGGCCGAGATCGATCTGGACGACGCCATCGCCACCTTCGCCTACTACGCCGACCTGGCTGAGCAGTTACCGTCGAAAAACCGTAACGTGCCCCTGGCCGCGCCGGGCTTCACCGCCCGCACCCGCCTTGAGCCGGTGGGCGTGGTCGGCCTGATCGTGCCGTGGAACTTCCCGCTGGTCACCAGCGCCTGGAAGCTCGCCCCGGCCCTCGCGGCCGGCTGCACCGTGGTGCTCAAGCCCTCCGAAATCACCCCGCTGATCGAGCAGGCCTACGGCCAGATCGCCGAGGTGCTGGGTCTGCCGGCCGGCGTGCTGAACATCGTGGGCGGCAAGGCCGAGACCGGCGCTGCTCTGAGCGGCCACAACGGCCTGGACAAGCTGTCATTCACCGGCAGCAACGGCGTCGGCAGCCAGGTGATGCGCGCCGCCGCGGCCCAGTGCCGGCCGGTAACGCTGGAGCTGGGCGGCAAGTCGGCCATCGTGGTGTTCGACGATTGCGATGTCGACCATGCGGTGGAGTGGATCGTCGCCGGTATTACCTGGAACGCCGGGCAGATGTGCTCGGCCACTTCGCGCCTGCTGGTGCAGGAAGGCATCGCCGATGCCCTGCTGCCGCGCTTGCAGGCGGCGCTGGCGGCGTTGCGCGTGGGCAACCCGCTATCTGAAGAAGTGGACATGGGACCACTGACCAGCCAGGCGCAGTGGCTCAAGGTCGCCGGCTATTTCGCCACAGCCCGCGAAGAGGGCCTGAAGTGCCTGGCCGGCGGCACCGCGCTGGACCGCGACGGCTGGTTCGTCAGCCCGACGTTGTATGTGGATGTACCGGTAAGCAGTCGCCTGTGGGGCGAAGAAATCTTCGGCCCGGTGCTGTGCGCGCGGCGCTTCGGCAGCGAGGCCGAGGCCATCGCCCAGGCCAACGACAGCCGCTTCGGCCTGGTCGCCACCGTGTGCTCCGCCGATCTGGAACGCGCCGAGCGCGTGGCCGATGCGCTGGAGGTGGGGCATGTGTGGATCAACTCGGTGCAGGCGGTGTTCGTCGAAACCTCGTGGGGCGGGACCAAGGGTAGCGGGATCGGGCGGGAGCTCGGGCCTTGGGGGCTTTCGGGGTATCAGTCGGTGAAGCATGTGACGCGGTGCTTGGGGTGATTTTTTAGGCGTCCCTTTTAAGGAAATGGAGAGGCAGGCAGGTGTTCGGCGAGTTTTTTCAACGCCTATTGGCGAACACCTGCCCGTCTTCACGCAATCGCATTCAGAACCCCATCGCGGGGCAAGCCCGCTCCCACGCCGACATGTGCAATCAGTGGGAGCGGGCTGGCCTCACGATTGCCCTTATGCCGGTTCGTCGGCCTGGCGCCCGTTCTCCTGCACCAGCACCATGCTCGCCGGTGACGACAGGGCGATACCCTCTTCACGCAAGCGCCCGAGAATGGTGAACAGCAGGTCGCTGCGCGTGCCCGACACCTGTCGAGGCGAAGCAACATAGCCGCTCACCCCGATGACCATGCCACTGCTGGTCAGGTCCTTGAAGGTCACCGAAGTGGCCGGCGCGTCGAGGATCGACTCGTGCTCCTTGTACGCCGCCAGCAACACCTCGCGCACTTTCGCAGGGTCGGTCTCCAGCGGCAGCGTCAGGGTGATGCCCACCACCCCCAGGGCATTGGCCATGGTCACGTTGCGCACGTTCTGCGAGATGAACTGCGAATTGGGCACGATCACCGTCGAGCGGTCGGACATCTGGATTTCCGTGGCGCGCACGTTGATCCGGCGAATATCACCCTCGACACCCGCCAGGCTCACCCAGTCGCCCACCTTCACCGGGCGCTCGGTAAGCAGGATCAGGCCGGAGATGAAGTTCTGCACGATCTGCTGCAGGCCGAAACCGATACCCACCGACAGCGCACTGACTACCCAGGTCAGGCTGGTCAGGTTGATGTGCAGGGTGGACATCACCAGCATGGCCAGGAACAGGAAGCCCAGGTAGCCCACCAGGGTCACCAGCGAGGCGCGCATGCCGGCGTCCATGTCGGTCTCCGGCAGCAGCCGTTCGCTCAGCCAGCGCTTGACCACGCGGATGGCGAACCAGCCACCGAGGAAGATCGCCACGGCCAGGAAGATGTCCTGGGGCACGATGTTCAGGTTGCCCAGCACCTTGCCACCGGTGCCGTCCCAGTCTGCCAGGCTCAGCAGCAGCTCGCCCGGGCTGGTGCCCGATGGCATGAATATCAGCAGCGCGGCGGCAAACAGCAGAAGAGTGCGGCCGATGCCCGCCAGCACCGTGCTGGCCTGGGCCTGGTGGCGTTGCTGCAGGCCCAGCGCCGAGGCCAGCGCCAGGCCACCAGGCTGGCGCGGTGACAGCAGGGTTTCGCACAGGTCGCCGAACACGGTCACCAGCAGGTAGGCGCAGGTAATCACCACGCTGACCCACAGCAGCTTGGCGGTGAGGAAGTAGGCAAGCGTCAGGTAGCCGGCGAGCAGGGTCAGCAGAACCGCCGCCACCCACACCACGATCACGAACGGGATCAGCCCGGCCAGGCCCTTGGGACGCTCCAGGTCGTGCAGGCGGTGGGCGCGGCGATAGCGCAGCAGCGCCACGACGAACAGCAGCGACACCACCAGCGCGGTCACGCCGTTGGTAGCCAGGGTCAGCGCCAGGCTGGTGCCGATCACGCTGTTGATACGCTCCTGGGTCAGCAGCACCATCAACGCCAGGGCCAGCACTTTGGGGAACCAGCCCAGCGCGCTGGCCACCTCGTCGGCGATCGGCGGCAGGCGCCAGGACGGGCGCTGCAGCATCAGCATGGCGCGCCCCAGGCCCGAAATGAAGGCACTGAAGATCACCAACGCAAGGATATGGTTGGTCAGGCTGGCGACGTCGGTACCCAGGTCGGCGCTGCTCTCCAGGCCCCAACGCAGCAGCGACACCGAGCCGGAGATGGTGCCCAGCGTGGCCAGGCTGACGCTCAGGGCCAGGGCGCTGCGACGCAGGCGGCCTTCGGGCAGCCAGCGGATCATCGCATCGGCCAGCAGGCGCTCCAGCAGCCGCCGTACCAGGGTCCAGACCAGCACCGCCGCCACCAGCGCGGTGATGAACAACCAGCGGTGTTCGGCGCTGAAGGCACTGGCCATGGCGTCCGAGACTTCGCCGCGCAGGTCGCGCAGGCGCGCCACGTCGTCGTCGGTGGGGCGGATCAGGCTCGACCAGAACGCCGGGCTCAACGGGCTGGCGGCGCGGCTGGTGATCTGCGAGTTGAACAGGCTGCGGCGCAGGTTGACGATCTGCGTGGACAGGTCACGGGCCGACTGGGTCAACGTGGTGGCGTCCTTCTGCTCGGCGACCACCTTGTTCTTCTCGTCAGTGAGCTGCTTGCGCTGCCGCGTCAGGCTCTCGGCCTCTTCGGCCATGGGCGGGCCAAGCACGTTGAGCTGGTCGTCCAGGCGCTGCACGTCGGCGGTACGCTGGGTGGCCAGCGCATCGGCCTGGCGCTGCACCTGCAGGGCCGACTGGCGCAACTGCGCGAGCAGGTCGTCATTGGCGTTGCTGGTGACGCCCTGGCGGATCTGGTCGAGTCGTTCGCTCAACTCTTCCAGGCTGGCGTTCTCGTCCAGCACCTGCTGCTCGGCCACGGCCAGGCGCGATGCCGGCGTGGCCGGGGCAGCCCAGGCCGGGACGGCCAGGCACAACAGCAGGGCGAAAATCCCCGCATAGAATCGGTCAAGGCTGACACGCCTCATCGAATGTTCCTCTACGCAACTCGACAGGGCGTGAATTCTACTCGGTCCGGGCGCTCAGGAGAGTGCCGTCTCTCGGTCCAGCAACTGACGCTTGCGCTCGATGCCCCAGCGGTAGCCACTGAGGTCGCCGTCACGACGCACCACCCGGTGACAGGGAATGGCCACGGCGATCGCGTTGGCCGCGCAGGCCTGAGCCACCGCCCGCACGGCCTTGGGCGCGCCGATGCGCTCGGCGATGTCGGTGTAGCTGACCGTGGTCCCTGGCGGCACCTCGCGCAGCGCCTGCCAGACCCGCTCCTGGAACGCCGTGCCCTGCACATCCAGGGGCAACGCCAGGCCCAGCGCCGGTGCCTCGACAAAGCCGATCACCTCGGCCACCAGCCGCTCGAAAGTGTCATCGCCGCCGATCAGCCGGGCCTTGGGGAACTTGTCCTGCAGGTCCTTGAGCAAGGGCTCGGGCTCGTCACCCAGCAGGATCGCGCAGATGCCCCGCTCGCTCTGGGCCACCAGGATCGCCCCCAGCGAGCACTGGGCCACGGCAAAATGGATGGTGGCACCCTGGCCGCCGGCACGGTACTCCCGCGGGCGCATGCCCAGCCGCTCGGCGGCGCTCTCGTAAAACCGGCTGTTGGAGTTGTAGCCCGCGTCGTAGATGGCCTCGGTGACGCTGTCGGCGGCATCCAGGCGCTGGCGCAGACGTTGGGCGCGGAAGGCCGAGGCGTAGGCCTTGGGGGTCAGGCCGGTCTCGGCCTTGAACAGGCGATGCAGATGGAACGGGCTGACGTTCAGCTCGCTGCCGAGCTGGTCGAGGTTGGGCGCGGTTTCACGGGCCTCGATCAGGCGGCAGGCGCGGGCAACCAGGTCGGTGCGCCGACTGCCCTGCCCGGCCTTGCAGCGCTTGCAAGCGCGGTAGCCAGCTGCCTCGGCCTGGCCGGGATCGGCAAAGAACTCGACGTTCTCGCGCTTGGCCAGGCGCGACTTGCAGGCGGGCTGGCAGTAGACGCCGGTGGTGCGCACGGCGTAGACAAAGTGGCCGGTCGCGGCGGTGTCGCGGGACTGCACGGCGTGCCAGCGTTCAGCGTCGGTGGTGTAGGTGGTCGGGGCGGGGGTCATGGCGCCTCTCCTTGGTTCGATGCGCTGAGCTTGGCGGGTTGGTCGAAAGTGAACACTCCGAATCTTGCGTTATCTTCAACGGGCCAATCACGGGTCAAGCCCGCCACAGGTACCAGGCCGCCACGGTGCGATAGGGGCTCCACGCCCCGCCCAATACCCGCATTTGCGCGGGCGTCGGCGCCTTGTCCAGGCCCTTCATGCGTCGATACCCCTCACGCACGCCGAAGTCGTCCACCGGCAGGATATCCGATCGCTCCAGGCTATAGATCAGCAGCATCTCCACCGTCCAGCGCCCGACTCCTCGCAGCGCCACCAGGCGTTCGACCAGTGCGGCATCCGACATATGCAGCGCCTCTTCCCGGCTCGGCACCACACCCTCCACACGCGCCTGGGCGATCCCGTGAACCGTGGCGATCTTGCTCGCGGATAGCCCACAGGCGCGCATCGCCTCCGGCGTCACCGCCAGCAACTGTTTGGGCGAGGGAAACGCTCCTTCCGGGAACAGCGCCAGCAATCGCCCGAGGATCGCCTCGGCGGCCCGCGCGTGCAACTGCTGGTAGGCGATGGCCCGCACCAGCGCTTCGTAAGGCTCGCGCCCGGGGGTAGCCCGATGCAGACAGGGCCCCACGGCGGCAATATGCCGCGCCCAGTCCGCATCCTGCCCGGCCAGCCAGGCAGCGGCAGCGTCAAAGGCCTGCGGGGAAAGGTCTGCAAGGATCATTGTTGGCGTTCCCATGGACACAGCCTCCCAGCCTAGCCCAACCGTTCATCGGTGAAACGCTCAATCTTGCGCATCTAATCGCTGGCATACCATTGATCCGCCTACGGCGCCCCGCATAGAATTGAGAACCATTAACAATCACATTATCCGGGCAGGTTCTCCAGACGATGCAGATCGAAGACACGCTGAAACCGGCCGAGGTCGATCTGCTCTATCAGGCCCATCACCGCTGGCTGCGCGGTTGGCTCGGCGCCCGGGTGGGTTGCCGGGAGAACGCCGCCGACCTGGCTCAGGACACTTTCGTGCGCCTGCTCAAGGCGCGCCAGGCCTCGCCACTCAAAGAGCCACGCGCCTACCTGAGCAGCATCGCCCGTGGCCTGATGATCGACCAGTTCCGCCGTCGCGCCCTGGAAAAAGCCTACCTGGAAAGCCTGGCCAACCTGCCGGAACAAGAGGCGCCCAGCGAGGAGCAACGCCTGTTGATCCTCGATACCCTCGAACGCCTCGACCTTGCCCTGCAACGCCTCAAGCCCCGGGCCCGACAGGCCTTCCTGCTGGCCCAGCTCGACGGCCTCAGCCTGGCGCAGATCGCCCAGCGCCTGGACGTTTCCCGGGCCACCGTGGAACGCGACCTGGCCAAGGCCCTGGGCGTCTGCTACCGGATGCGCTATGCCGACGCCTGAACAGATACCGACCCAGGCCCAGGTCGACCAGGCCATTGAATGGCTGGTCAAACTGCGCTACGACAGCCCCGGCCCACGTACCGAACAGCAGTTCCAGCGCTGGCTGGCCAGCCACCCGCAGCATGCCCAGGCCTGGCAGCGGGTCAGCAGCCTCGGTGACGAACTGGCCAGCCTGCCCGCCGAGCTGAGTCGGCAGACCCTCGCCGGTACCGAGCGCCGACGCATGAGCCGGCGCGACCATCTCAAGCTGCTGTCGGTATTGGCCCTGGGCGGCGCCGCTGGCTGGGCGGCGCGTGAACCGCTGGGCCTGTCGGCCTGGATGGCCGACAGCCGCACCGCCACCGGCGAGCGCCGTGAACTGCTCGGCAGCGACGGCAGCCTGATCCGCCTGAACACCGCCAGTGCCATCGACCTGCGCTACAGCGCCGACCTACGCCGGCTGACCCTGCTGCGTGGCGAAATCAGCCTGGACAGCAACGTCAACGACAACCGCCCGTTCAGCATTGACACCCCGGTTGGCACCCTCGGCACCCAGGGCGGCCAGCTGCTGCTGCGCGAGAACGACCAGGGCCTGCTGGTGGCCGTGCGCCGAGGCGAGGTGACGTTGTTCCCCGCCTCCAGCGCAGCGCATTCGGTCAAGCCTGGCGAGGTGCTGCAGGTGTTCGCCCAGGGCGACTACCGGCCTGCCACCGTACATGGCGACCCCTGGGGCTGGACCGACGGCGTGCTGAGCGTGCAGCAGATGCCCCTGGGCGAGTTCATCGGCGAGCTGTCGCGCTACCGCCCCGGCGTGTTGCGCTGCGCGCCGGAGGTGGCGGGCCTGAAAGTTTCCGGCACCTTCCAGCTGGCCGACACCGATCAGGTCCTGCTGCTGGTCGCCCGGAGCCTGCCGGTGCGCGTCGACTACCGCACACGCTATTGGGTGAGCATCGGCGCCGCCTGAACAATTGATGAAAATAAATGAGGTGGAATCTCATTCTCGTCCGGCCTGAAGGAAAACAAGCCCGAACAGTGGTCTGACAACCTTCAGGAGCGCTTCATGATTCGCCCGTGTTCCCCTCGCAACGCCACCCTGCGCCATGCCATCCACGCTGCCGCCCTCGGCCTGGGCATGGCCTGCGCAGGCGTGCTGCCGACAGTCGCCGTCGCCGCGCCCGCCAACCAGAGCCAGCAGCGCGACTGGAACATCCCGGCCGGCCCGTTGGCCGCCGCGCTGGACCAGCTGGCGCGCCAGGGTGGGCTGAACCTGTCGTTCGACGCCGGTAGCCTGCAGGGCAAGACCACCCAAGGCGTGCAGGGCCGACATGACAGTGCGCAGGCGTTGCAGATCCTGCTGCAGGGCAGCGATGTGCAGGTACAGCAGGAAAGCGACAAAAGCTTCCTGCTGATACCTGCCCTGGAGGTGGGCGATGCCCTGCAACTAGGCGCCACCAGCATCTCCAGCAACCGCCTGGGCGAGACCACCGAGCACAGCGGCTCCTACACCACCGGGGCGGTCACCATCGGCAAGACGCCGCAGAGCATCCGCCACACGCCGCAATCGGTGACCGTGGTCACCCGCCAGCGGATCGACGACCAGAACATCACCAACCTCACCAACCTGCTCGAGCAGACCCCAGGCGTGGTGGTCAACCTGACCGACAGCGAGCGGGTGCAGTACTACTCGCGCGGCTACCAGATCGACGCCATCCAGTACGACGGCGCCACCGTGGTGCAGAGCAGCGGCGGTGGTTCGTTCATCCAGAGCGATTCGGCAATCCTCGACCGCGCCGAGATCCTGCGCGGCGCCACCGGCATGTTGCGCGGTGCTGGCAATCCTTCCGGCACCGTCAACCTGGTGCGCAAGCGCCCCACCTATGAATTCCAGGGCGAAGGCAGCGTCACCCTTGGTACCTGGGATGCCCAGCGCTACGTCGCCGACCTTTCCGGCCCCTTGACCGAGACTGGCAACGTGCGTGGCCGGGTGATCGCGGTGCATGACGAGAAGGACCACTTCCAGCAATCGCGCCAGGAGCGCAAGGATGTGCTGTACGGGGTCATGGCCTTCGATCTCGACGACAGCACCACCCTGACCACTGGCCTCGAGTGGACCCAGCTCGACGCCACCGGTGCCTGGGGCAACCTGCCGGCCGACTACGACGGCTCGCCACTGCCGTTCGGCCGCAGCACCTACCTGGGCGCCGACTGGAACCGCTGGAACCGCAGCAACCTGCAGACCTTTGCCGAGCTCGAGCATCGTTTCGACAACGACTGGACGCTCAAGCTGATGGCCCAGCGCACCCACTTCGAACTGGACGACAACGGCTTCAAGCAGACCTACTTCAGCCGTGCCACCGGCACCGCCAACCCGACCCGCAACCCTTACCTGATGAGCTATCAGGTCACCGAAGGCGATGGCGGCGAGAGCCTGCAGAACAACCTCAGTGCCACCCTCAACGGCCCGTTCGACCTGCTCGGCCGCAGCCACGAGCTGATGCTGGGCGTCGAACGCATCCGCAACGACTCCTACGCCTCGGCCACCAACAATGTGCAATCGGGCGTGTTCGACATCCGCACCTGGGACCCGAAGACCAGCCTGGCCAACCCGAGCATCGACATCACCGCCCACCCGGTACGCACCCGCACCACCCAGGAAGGCGCCTATGCCACCTGGCGCATCTCCCTGGCCGATCCGCTCACCGCGATCATCGGCGCCCGCGCCAACTGGTACGACTACGAGCAGGAAAACAACACCAAGGCCAACGGCAAGTTCAGCGTCGACAACGAGATCGTGCCGTACGCCGCGCTGATCTACGACCTCAACGAGAACTTCAGCACCTACGCCAGCTACACCGAGATCTTCAACCCGCAGACCAACACCGATGCCGCAGGCTCCGTGCTCGAGCCGGTCACCGGCGAAGCCTACGAGACCGGGATCAAGGGCGAGTTCTACGAGGGCCGGCTGAACACCTCGCTGGCGTTCTTCCGCATCTACCAGGTCGGCAACGCACTGGACGACCTCAGCGGGCCGAACCCGTGCCTGCCCAACTACACCAGCGGCTATTGCAAGGTCGCCGCGGGCAAGAACCGCAGCCAGGGCTTCGAGCTGGAGATTTCCGGCGAAGTGCTGCCGGGCTGGAACGTGACCGGCGGCTACACCTACAACACCACCGAATACCTCAAGGACACCACCGGCAACAACGGCAACCCGATCCGCACCACCGACCCCAAGCGCATGCTGCGCCTGTTCACCAGCTATCGCCTGCCGGGCGAGCTGCAGGCCTGGACCGTGGGCGGCGGCGTACAGGCGCAGAGCGCCATCTACAACCGCAGCGGCACAGCCGAAGCTTCGCAGTCGGGGTATGCGGTGTACAACGCGATGGTGAACTACCGCTTCAACGACAACTATTCGTTGCAGTTGAACGCCAACAACCTGTTCGACAAGAAGTACTACCGCCAGGTGGCGCCGACGCCGACCGGGTACTACTGGGGCGATCCGCGCAATGTGTCGGTGACCTTGCGCGGAACGTTCTGAGCTGCCGTTCGATGGCTGGGGGTCAGTCCGCCACAGCCTGAAGCTTGCCTGCCCGGCGATAGGCCTGGCGGGCGAAGCACACGAACAGCCCCGCCATCAGCGCCAGCGCCATGGGCAGGCCATGGGGCGCCACGTCCATCGCCGCGCCGCTGACCAGCGGCCCGACCAGGCTGCCGACGCCCCACAGCAAGCCGACGCTGGCGTTCGCCGTGACCAGGTCCTGGCCTTTGAAGCGCTGCCCGATCAGTACCAGCGCCAAGGTATAGATGCCCCCCGCCACCGCGCCGAGCACCACCAGCAGCGGCCACAGCAGCCAGGTCATCTGCAGCAGCCAGGGCAAGGCGATGCCGATAATCATTGCCACCAACCCGCATACCAGGTGCAACCCGGTGCGCTCGACCCGGTCGGCGAGCCAGCCCAGCGGCAGCTGGAAGAGCATGTCGCCGGCGAACACCACGGTCACCATCAGCGCCGCCACGCCCACGACGAAACCATGGCTGGTGGCGTACACCGGCAGCAGCGACAGCACCACGGCATCGAAGAACGAGAAGAACAGCACCGCCACGCACAAGGCCGGGGCCACACGGAAGAAACCGGCCAGGCCGAAGCTCTTGGCGTCTTCCTCATGCTCGACATGATCGTTGGGCACGGTGAACAGGATGCACAGCAAGGCCAGGCCATAACAGAGGGTGACCACGCCGGTCAGCCATGGGCTGTTGGCGCCCAGCAATGCGAGCAGCGCCGGGCCGAGCACCTGGAAACCGGTGAAGCTGGTGGCGTACAGCGCCATGATCTTGCCGCGGTTGTGCTCCGGGCACAGCTCGTTGACCCACGACTCGCCAAGGATGATCGCGATGCCCATGCCGATGCCCAGCCCAAGGCGCAGCAGCGCCAACCACAGCATCGAGTCGAAGGCCCACTCGAGCAAGGCGATGCTCAGGGTGCACAGGCTGAAGCTCAGCAAGTAGATGACACGGCGGGTCAGGTGCCGACAACAAGCGTCGACCATGAACGCCGAGAGCATCATGCCCGCCGCCGGGATCGCCGAGATGATGCCGATCTCCAGGGTCCCCGCCCCCGCCTCGTGCAGGCGCAACGACACCAGCGGCAGGCTCGCCCCGAGGCTGAAACCGACCACCGACACGGCGAACAACAGGCCCGCCAGCAAACGCATGTTCATGTACCACTCCTTGCAAGCCGGCGCGCAGGGGCTCTGGCCCTGGCCGACTGGAAAATCCGCTGAAAGATGTTCGAACGCAGGCGCCCGCCGTCACGCCGGGAAGGCGCGCTACGCAGGGGCGCGGATCAGTTCAGGGCAAGGTGTGGCGAGAAGGTGAAGGCGAACAGCACGCTGCGTCGACGCTTGAGCACCGTGTCGCTCGGCCACGCGCGGCGCGCTGTCGGGGCGACAGGCTGGCGGTGTGGGCGAAGACTACGGGTACGGCGCATTGCATCGGCTACGCAGGATATTGAGGAGGCGGCACTCTAGGCCAAGGTGATCCGGACCGTCAATCGCCACAGTGGCTTCGCCCTCTCTGTGGACGCCGCCGCGCTACAACGCCCGCTGAAAGTCCTGAGCGGAGAAGTGGTGATTTTTTAAGACTTTCCCCATTCCCTGTAGTCCATTTCCCAAACATACTCCCAAGCCCTTTCAAGCCATTGCGGTGCTCTGGGTTGGCCTCTAGTCTCGGGCGGTCGCTGCAAAATCAGCGACCGGCTTTGACAGGCCGCTCTGAACAAAACCGCATGGCGCTGCTTTATGGCGGCTGTGCGTGGGGCACCTCGTGTGCGCCGGTTTCTGGTCTTGTTCACCGGTCTGTCAACCCATGTACAGTTGCCACCTTGCAGATGCCGTTACAGGCGCCGACGCTGAATTAAGCCCGCTTCACGCAGCTAAGTACTGAGAAGTCCAAGTGTGGGAGCGGGCTTGCCCCGCGATGGCGCCCGCACAGGCACCGACCCTTTCAGGGAGAACAACCATGACATCACCGGGATCATGGAAGAAAAGCCCCAGCTGCTCTGGGCGTCGTATTACCTGAGCGCGCTGGCCAAGGCGCTGATGGATGATGCCGAGCTAGGCATGAAGCGCTGACACCTCAAAAGCATCGCGCAGGCAAGACACCTGAGCGCAAACGTCTGGGCGCCGGCTTGTCGCGGCGGCGAAAGGGGCGCACAGCGCCCCTACCCTCTCAGCGCTTGCCGGTGGAAGGCAAGAACACCGCCAGCAACCCAAACAACGGCAGGAACGAGCAAACCCCGTACACATACTCGATCCCACGCAGGTCGGCCACATACCCCAGCAGCGCCGCGCCGATCCCGCCAAACCCGAACATCAGCCCGAAGAAGATCCCAGCGATCATCCCCACATTGCCCGGCACCAGCTCCTGGGCATACACCACGATGGCCGAGAACGCCGAAGCCAGGATAAAACCGATCACCACGCTGAGCACGGTGGTCCAGAACAGGTCGGCATAGGGCAGCGCCAGAGTGAACGGTGCCACACCCAGGATCGAGAACCAGATCACCGCCTTACGCCCGATGCGGTCACCGATGGGCCCGCCAAAGAAGGTGCCCGCCGCCACCGCGCCAAGGAACAGGAACAGGTGCAGCTGCGAACTGGCCACCGACAGCTGGAACTTCTCGATCAGGTAGAAGGTGAAGTAGCTGGTGAAGCTGGCCATGTAGAAGTACTTGGAAAACACCAGCAGGCCCAGCACCACCAAGGCCATGATCACCCGCTGGCGCGAGATGCCGTGGGTGGCCTGCACCGCCTTGCGCGCCTTGGCCTGGTTCAGGTGCTCCTTGTACCAGCGGCGCAGCATCAGGGTCACGGCAAAGAAGAACAGCCCGGCCACGCCGAACCAGGCCACGTGGGTCTGGCCGAAGGGAATGACGATTGCCGCCGCCAACAACGGGCCGAGGGCGGAGCCTGCGTTGCCGCCAACCTGGAAGCTCGACTGGGCCAGGCCGAAGCGCCCGCCCGAGGCCAGCCGGGCAATGCGCGAGGTCTCTGGGTGGAAGGTCGAGGAGCCGATGCCCACTAGCGCCGAGGCCAGCAGGATCATCGGGAAGCTGCCAACGAAGGCCAGCATCACGATCCCCACCAGGGTGCACAGGGTGCCCAGCGGCAACAGGTTCGGCGTGGGCCGCTTGTCGGTGAAGAAGCCCACCCACGGCTGCAGCAGCGACGCAGTGATCTGGAAGGTCAGGGTGATCAGGCCGATCTGGGCGAAGCTCAGGTTGTAGTTGGCCTTGAGCATCGGGTAGATCGCCGGCAGCACGGCCTGGATCAGGTCGTTGATCAGGTGCGCCAGGGCACAGAAACCAATGATGCTCATCACCAGCGGCGTGGCCGGGTTTGCCGGGCTGCTGGCGCTGGAAGTCGGGGTGCTGCTGATGGCCATGAGCTGGATGTCCGTCTGCGGGTTGGGATCCGATTATCGTGAAACAAATAGATACGAAGCTACCTTTTTATTTGCGCGAGCCTTCCATCCGACACGTACTTGTAAATAATTCTCAATATATTTAGCATCCTTTCTCCTCTTCCCTGTGAACGCTGGGCGAAACCGCCCGCCCTCTGCGAGCAGACCGATCCCATGAGCCCGATGCCCGCCTTGCAGCCCACGCCCGACCCCGAGCAGGAAGCCCTGGACTGGTTCTCGCGCCTGCGCCAACCCGGCTGTGACGAGGCCCTGCGCCAGGCGTTCGCCAACTGGTGCCAGGACCCGCTCAACGCCAGGGCGTATGCCCAGCTCGAAGCTTACTGGCAGCAGTTGCAGGTGCCGGCCGCCCGGCCACGACCACGGGTCGCCAAGGTACGCCGCAGCCGTGCCGGGCTGTGCCTGGCGCTGCTGTTCCTGATGCTGGTGGCGGCACTGGCCTGGCTCTACTGGCCACTGATGCAGCGCCTGGGCAGTGAATTGCACACCGACAGCGGCGAACGCCGCAGCGTGCGCCTGGCCGACGGATCGACCCTGCACCTGGACAGCGCCAGCGCGATGAATGTCGACCTGCGTGGCCGCACCCGCCAACTGCATCTGGTGCAAGGCCAGGTTTACTTGGAAGTAATGCTTGATGGCCGCGCCATGGAGGTGCAGGTCGATGACACTCGGATCCAAGTGTTCGGCACCCGCCTGCAGATTGCCCGCCATGCCGACCATGACGAACTGGTGGTGCTCAGCGGCAAGGCCGCAGTCCTGCAGGGTGGCGACCAGCGCCTGGTAAGTGCCGGCGAACGCGTGACGTTCAGCGAACGCCGTATCAATCCGGTCGAAAAGATCGATGCCAAATTGGCCGATGCCTGGCGTAACGGCCAATTGAAGGCCAGGAACCTGCCGTTGAGCGAAGTGCTGGAGCGCCTGGCCGATTACCGTGGCCAGCGTGTCTGGATGATGAACGAGCAAGCAGCCTATCAGCGGATCAACGGTGACTTCGACCTCGACCACCCGGCGCAGAGCCTCGAGCGCCTGGCCGCCGATCAGCAATTGCGCCTGCACAGCCTGCTCGGCCACTGGCTGATCGTGCGTTGAGGCGCCCTTCCGGGCTAAGCGTTTGAAAGGTTGGAAAATTTTTTTGAAAACGTTGTTGACAGGATCGCGATTCGAGCTAATAATGCGCGCCAAGTTGGCTACATAGCTCAGTTGGTTAGAGCATAGCATTCATAATGCTGGGGTCCGGGGTTCAAGTCCCTGTGTAGCCACCACCTTCTAAAAGGGCTTATCGAAAGATAAGCCCTTTTTCTTTGCCCGCGAAAACGTTACTTCACTCCCGCCACCACCACGGCCAGCCCCAGGCCGATCAAGGCCACCCCGATTACCCGGTCAACCGTGCGCTGGCGCTCGATCATCGCCGCACGCAATCGCGCACTGGAAAAGAACACCGCCACCAGGCTGAACCAGACCCAATGGGCAAACGACATGAACGCGCCATAGGCGAAGTCCAGCCCCAGCGGGCTGCCCGGCCGCACTACCTGGGTATAGGCGCTGACCACGAACAGCATGGTCTTGGGATTCAGCGCATTGGTCAGAAAGCCCGTGCGCAACGCGCTCGCCACGCTGGACGCGCCCTGCGCCAGGCCGTCGAGGCTGATGCGCGTGGTGTTGGTCAGCGACTTGTAGCCCAGGTACACCAGGTAGCCCGCCCCTACCACCTTCATGGCCAGGAACAGGGTCGGACTCTGGCTGATGATCACGGCGATGCCGAGCACGGTGTACAGCACATGCACTTGCACGCCCAGGGCGATGCCTGCCGCGGCAGCGAGGCCAGCTTTGCGGCCTTGTGCGTAACTGCTGCGGGTTACCATGGCGAAGTCGGCGCCAGGGCTGATGACAGCCAGGATGGTGAACAGGGCTACGGCGATGAGTTCGTTCACGAACAGGGATCCTCGATGAAAATTCACGGAAGATGGGATTATCCTGCTGCCTTGAACGAGTAAAAATCGATTTATAGTCTGGCTAATCTGCTAGTTTTACTCTCCTATCCGCATTGAATCGACTGGCCTATCGCGGGGCAAGCCCGCTCCCACGAGCGCAGCCTGAGCATGCGTGGGAGCGGGCTTGCCCCGCGATAAAGCCGAAACAGGCCAGCACATGAAACTGCCTCCCCTTACCGCCTTTCGCTACTTCGACATCGCCGCCCGCACTGAAAGCTTCGTGCGCGCCGCAGAGCACCTGCATGTCACCCACGGCGCGGTCAGCCGCCAGGTGCGCCTGCTCGAAGAAAGCCTCGGCGTGGCACTGTTCGAACGGCGCAACCGGGCAATCTTTCTCACCCCCGCCGGTCGCGAGCTGCACAGCACCACCCAGTCGATCTTCGAGCAATTGGAGGGCGCCGTGCAGCGCCTGCAACAGCAGCCTGAAGACAACGTACTGGTGGTCTCCTGCGAGCCGACCATCGCCATGCGCTGGCTGATCCCGCGCCTGCCGCGCTTTCACGCCGCACACCCCGACCTGCAACTGCACCTGGTGGCGGCCGGCGGGCCGGTGGACTTCGCCCGTGGCGGCATCGACCTGGCACTGCGCCGCGATGACTTCCATTGGGATCGCCAGTTGCACAGCCTGAAGATCTGCGATGAGTGGATCGGCCCGGTCGCAAGGCCAGACTTCAAGGGCCAACGCTTGCTGCACAGCGCCACCCGCCCCGATGCCTGGGCCACCTGGCTACGCCTGAGCGGCCAAGGCATCCGGCACACGGCGCGCAGCGACTTCGAGCACTTCTACTTGTCGATCCAGGCTGCCAGCGCGGGCATGGGGCTGGCCATCGCCTCGGCGCTGATGGTTCGCGACGAACTGGACAATGGCCAGCTACAGGCGCCGTACAGCTTCCTGCGCGACGGCTCCGGCTACCACCTGCTCAGCCCGCAGCCGCTGGACGACGGCAGCAAGCGCCAGCGCTTCGCGCAGTGGGTCGGCGACGAGTGCCGGGCCTGCCTGGCTCACCTGGGCTTGCTGCAGAACGACGACCCGGCCCCGCCGTCATCGCCCCAAGTGCGATAGCCGGCCGTGTCGATATGGATACGCCCCGAGGGGTAACGGCCAAGCCCCATGTTCCAGGCCTGGCCGTGCTGTTGCCAGAAGCGGCACAGCGGGTTCGGGTCGGCCCAGCGCGGCAGCAGCAGGTCGACGGCGAAGGCGCGCATGTGCGCGCTGCTCGGCGCGCCGCCGGCACAGGCATTGAGCCGGGGATCACGGTAGGCCGACACCACTTCGAACTGACGCAGGATGCCCTGCTGGTCCAGGGTCTTGATCAATGCCAGCGTCGAACGCACCGCCGGCCAGTGGCTCGCCGGCGGCACCGCAAAGGGTGAAGCCTTGCACAGGCGCCAGTCCGAGGCCGAACGCAGCAACTGATGGATCGGCACCACGCCATACAACCGGGCGTCCACCAGCATTTCACGAAACCTGCGGTTCTCGTGATCCCCGGCCCACTGGGCAAACATCCACACATCGCGTTCATCGGCCTGCACCGCACCCAGCCCGACCAGCGCGCTAGCCAATAGCCATATCCTGGCGCTTTTCATTCCCCCACCTCTTCATCCACCATGGGCGGTCCGCCGTCCTGGCGGCCACTGACAAGGAGTTAAGCATGCACAAGATTGCTGTATCGGGCCTGGCCGCCCTCACCTTCAGCGGCCTGGCCATGGCCGACGCGCAGATCGACCTGGGCGATGCCCAGCGGGTCACCCGGCTGTTCGCCTACCCCAACAACTGCAACGTGATCTGCTACCGCGACTGGACACTCGAACAGACCGTCGAGCACTACCTCACCCAGAGCGTGCAGCGAGACGGCTATGCCAATGCCAAGGTCACGGTGAACCGCGACAACGACAAGCTGCACGCCAGCATCACCGACGTACCGGCGAGCTACGCCGAACCCTTGCGCAAGCTGCTCGACAGCGGCGAGCTGGCCTACCAGGGCGCCACCCGCCTCAACCAGAAAGGCGGCTGGGACTATAGCTGGTACCTGTTCCTGCCCCTGGGCATGGCCCTGGAGAACCGCCGCAGCATCGAACTGCTGCACTTCCCGCCGGACTACTCTTTGACCCGCTACCAGGACTACCTGAAGTCCAACACCACCGACCGCTGGGCGCAGCTTCTGACCTTCAATGGTGTCGAGGCTACCCAGACCCCGGCCTACCAGACCATCGTCGACATCGCCCCGATCGCCGCGCCGGCCAGCGCCGGCAAGGACCTGGAAGGGGTCTACAGCTACTTCAACGACTACCAGGTGCGCATGGTCAAGGAAGTGGCCCTGACCCACGACGGCAAAGGCGCCTTGCCGATGGTCGCGTTCGGCGCGCCGGTACGGGCCTGGATCCAGCAACAGTATGGGCCGAAGGTCAACGTGCTCGGCCTGGTGAGCATCAGCCCCGAGCCCAGCAGCGCCAAGGTGCCCGTGCTCGGCGCCAACCACCCGAGCGCGATCTGGTACGCCGCCGACCCGAAAAGCTACGACGGCGACCAGGACAAGGCCGACGCCGCAGGCCTGAAGATGATGGGCCAGGACCTCTCCGCCGCCTGCTGGCAGGCCGGCATGGGGCGCAACCCGCAGGCCGACGCCAAGCTCACCCTGGATGCCTGCACCAGCAAGTGGCAGGTAACCCAGAAGAAGCAGACCTGCGAATTGTTCTACCGCACCATCCGCGAGATGACCCCGGAGCAGGCGGCAGCCAAGTGCAATACCGGAACGGTGACGCGCAGCTTGCGCGACCTGCGTAAACCTTTGGAAACGAATGGCTCGGATCAGGCGCTTTGATGAGCATTTTGCGCACGGCATAATCTGTCCACCGCTCAGCCCCGAAACAATGACTCGGTTCATTGGCTATCAGGGTGAAGAAACCGGCCTCGTGCCGGTTTTTTCGTTTTTGGACACGACAGGAAGTCGGCCATGCGCAAGAACCTTACCCAACTAGGCGACGAAAGCCTTGCCGAGGCATTCAGCCGATTGCTGCACCAGGCAATCGCCCTGCAAGAGGCAGGCGGGTCGACGCATCATGCGCAACAGGTGACCGAGTTCAGCTACCTCCTGACGCCGAAGCAGCTCGAACGCATTCGTCGCATCTGCAGGCAAATGAATTGGCCCGTGCCACAGTGCCGGGGCATTCGAATCGACCTCCAGGCCATCCTTCATCCTTTGCACGCCAGAGAGACGAAGGATCGATGCACGCCGCAGGAGACACTGCAGATTCTGATCAACGCTTACAGCGCCTACAGCCAGGTCGGACTGAACAAGCCCAAGCATGGCCAGGGCATCCTGTTCAATACCGGCCGCAAGGTCAGGATCGGCAAAGGCAGCTATTACGCAGTGGCTGTCATGAGAATCTGTAGCGCGGGAGGTAAAACGTACTTGGCCCCCGTTACGGCGTATCACGCAACGGAGGCCAAGATTCGGAATATTTCATGACTACGGAGGAAGGACGGCCTCGAAGGCAGGTCTCCCGCACCGAAGCGGAACAACCCATGCGCCTGCGAATTCCCTTCATATGACCCCGGTTGCCCAGGGCCTACGCAGCACCGCCGACAAATTTTCTGCTGTCTACGTAGTCGGAGTCCATCCTAGAAGGGGGCGGCCGGATTTGCAAACCCGTCTGGCGGAACGCGAAGTCCCCAGGCCCCGATCAGTCTTCCAGTAACGTACAGGCCATCACCAGCGCATCTTCCCGCCCGCCCGCCATCGGGTAGTAGTCACGGCGCCGGCCGACTTCATTGAAGCCATAGCGCTCGTACAAGCGATACGCCGACTGGTTACTGGCACGCACTTCCAGGAAACACTCCCGGCCATTGAGCTGGTAGGCCCGGGCCATCAGGTGCTCGAGCAGGCGCAGGCCGAGGCCACAACCCTGGTTCTCCGGCTTTACGGTGATGTTGAGCAGGTGCGCCTCGTCGATGATCACGTTGATCACGCCATGGCCGACCTGCTGCTGGCCGTCGAACATCAGCCACACTTCGTAGGACTTCAGCGCATCCTGGAAGATGCCGCGGGTCCAGGGATGGCTGAAGGCGGCATATTCGATCTTCAGCAGGGTATCCAGATCCGCCTCGGTCGCCGGGCGGAAACTGATCGAGTCACTCATTCAACGCGTTTCCAGCGCGCCATCAGCTGGCGCATGGCTTTCCAGACGTCCGCCTTGCGCTGCGGCTCGTCCATCAACAGTTCAAGGCCGGGCAGGGCCCAGGCATCGCCGAGCAGGTCGACCTTGAGTTCTTGGTAATAAGCTTCGCCGTCGGCCTGGCCGGCGAAGCGAATCGCCGGCAGGCCGATCAGCCACAGGCAGGCGCACGGCGCCTCCTCCAGGCGCGCGGCGATAAAGCCCTGGACAAAGTCCCGGGCGGCATCCGGCCCCTGATCCATGTTGCCGCGCATCAGTAGCGGCCAACGCACCGGCTCGCCAATGATCTGCGGGGCGTCCGGCAGGCCGGCGGCGCGCAGCATGTCCTTGAGCAGCAGGTAGGACGGGTCGCGGCTCTGGAACGGCTGGCCGGTGGCCAGTTCCACCAGCAGCAGACAATCGCCGGCACGCAGCAACTGCAGGGCGAAGCGTGGCGGTGGCACAGGCGCCGGGCGCGGCGCGGGAGGCTCTGCCTCGGCCTCGACCGGCTTGGCGGCGACTTTCGGCGTGCTGCCCGGGCGCGGGATCTCGATCTTCGGCCGCTCGGCACGTGCCTGAGGAGCTGCCGGAGTGGCGCTCGGCGCAGGTGCGGGAGCGGCCGGACGCACCTCGAAGTCGACCTCATCGACCGGCGCCACCGGCAACAGCAGCTCTGGCCGCGACGGCGCGGCGAACGGCAGTTCGGCACGCGGCAGCCAGTGCACCACTTGCATGGCGGACAGGTAGGCGCGGCGGCGGGACTCGATCAGCAAGGCGCGGGTATCCGGGGATAGTCGAAACAGTCGGGCATTCTAACGCTGTTGACCTGGATGCGCCGCAACAGATTGTCGGTCATCGTGCTCCCACGCCCCTTGGTGGGCCGGTGAATCCCCCCTTGAGCATCAGGGTTATCCCCATAACAGACCAAGGGGTGAAATCCTCCCCCCCGGATGCAGTACAATCGCCGCTTTTATTTGGCAACGAGTCGACCCGCCAATGATCGAACCCAAGCGCGTCCTGCGCGCCCTAGCCGAACACTGGGCCTTGATCGAGCCGCTGTGCGAGCGCTTCGACCAGGGCACCCTGAGCCTGGTCGAGCTGCGCCAGCAACTGGCCCGCCAGCAGGTGGAAAGCACCCCGCAGGACATCACCCAGCTGCTCGACGTGTGGATCCGCCTGGACATCCTGGTCCCGGTGGCCAAGAGCCCGAACCGTTTCGAGCTCAACGCGCAGATCCACGACTTCCTCGCCTACCTGCGCCGCGAGCACCGGCTGGGCCTGTGCCTGGAGATCGAGGCCTACCTGCGCCACCTGGAGCGCCTGGCCGGGCATATCCAGGACGCCTTCGACAACCGCGACAGCGACGACCTGGCGCGCCAGCTGCGCCTGCTCGACATGCGCGTGCGCGATGTACTGAAGAAGCTCGACAACGACGAGCAGGCGCTGGTAGCCGTGGCCGAGCGGGCCAAGACCAGCAACCGCCAGATCCCCCTGCGCCAGCGCTACGCCGAAGTACTGGCGACCTGGGACGAGTACGTCGAGCCGATGATCCAGCTGGTCAACGCCGACGGCGCCTTCGAGCAGGGCGTGCGCAAGGTCGAGACCGTGCTGCTGCGCCTGCTGGGCGAGCAGGCGCGCCTGGGCCACCTGGTCGACGACGACATGCTGCTGCGCACCCACGCGCGCATCCTCGAAATGCAGACCAGCGCCCAGCTGACCTTGCGCCACGCCCGCGAGCTGCTGCTGCCGCTGCGTGAAGAAGCGCGCCGGCACAACGCCGTGACCCGCGGCGCCGCGCTGGCCCTGTCGGTGATCCGCAAGAAGGGCATCGACGCCGTGCCGCAGGCGGCCATGCCAATGTTCACCCGCCCACAGAGCACCTTCCTCGGCAGCGCCAGCCAGGTCGAGGCCTACGTCTACGCCTTGGCCCGCTTCGAGCCCAAGCCCGCGCGCTTCCCCAAGGCGCACAAGACGCAGAAGGGCCCGCTGCCCCGCGCCCCGCGCACGGTCAAGGAAATGCTCGAGCGCTGCGAAGACGCCCTGCCGCTGCCGGACCTGATGGTCTGGCTGCTGGAGCAGGAGCCTGAAGGCGCCACCGACGAACTGCTGTACTGGTTCTCGCGCCTGTCGCGCGAAAAGCGCTTCAGCCGCGAACGCCTCGATCGCCAGCAATACCTCACCCGCGAACACCTGGTCAGCCTGCGCTCCTTCGCCCTGACCTCCAGCCGCGACAAGCCGGCGACCACGACCGAATCCACCGCGAGCCCCACCCATGCATCTTGATCTTTCCGAACTGTCCCAGCTCGCGCCGATCTTCCGCGAGCTGTTCAAGGGCTTCCACGTCAGCCGCCGCGACCCGGAGCTGTACGCCCAGCTGTCGAACTTCCAGGACCAGTACCGCACCCTGTTCAAGGCCTTGGGCTTCGAGCTGGTGTGCGATACCCGCGGCTTCTACTACTTCGTCCCCGAGCAGGCCGCCGCGCAGGTCAACAAGACCGCCCAGCGCCTGTCGCTGTTCACCTTCATCCTGGTCGAGCACCTCGCCGACCAGGGGCGCGACCCGATGGCCGTGCTCGACGGTGGCAGCATCGGCCGTGACGAACTGCCGTCACTGCTGGACAAGTACCGCGACCTGTTCCTGCAGGCCGAAGTGCAGACCGTCGACGAGCTCGAGGAAAAGATCATGCGCCGCATGAGCCAGCTCGGCTTTGCCCATGAGGAAGGCGGCATCTACCGCTTCCTGCCGCCGATGCACCGCTTCCTCGACGTCTGCCTGTCGGTCCAGCAGGACCGCGACCTGGCCGCCACCCTGCACAGCGACCTGCCGCTGCCGGTACCCGTGCTGGTGGTGGAGGAAACGCCCGAAGAACTCAACCGCACCGACGACCCGCTCGACCTCACCCCGTTCGACGGCGAGGAAAGCGAAGAGGATGCCCTGGCCCGGGCGATCCGCGAAGAGCAACAGGAGATTGACGCATGAGCCAGGAACGCTACGGCATCCGCCGCTTCGCACTGCTCAACACCGCCGGCTACAGCCTCGGCCTGTTCCCCCTGGAACACCCGCTGTCGGTCTATGGCGCCAACAACCTGGGTAAATCGGCGTCGATCAACGCCCTGCAGTTCCCGATCCTGGCGCGCATGTCCGACATGAGCTTCGGCAAGTACAGCCTGGAGCAGTCGCGGCGCTTCTACTTCGCCAGCGACACCAGCTACATCCTCACCGAACTGAACCTGCCCCACGGCCCGCACGTGATCGGCGTGGTCGGCCGCGGGCCGGGTGGCGGCTTCGGCCACCAGTTCTTCGCCTACCAGGGCGAGCTGGACCTGGCCCACTACCAGAAAGACGACACCTGCCTGCGCCAGAAAGAGCTGTTCACCAACCTCGAGCGCCATGGCCTCAAGGCCTACGAGCTCAAGCCGGACGAACTGCGCCGGCTGCTGGTCGGCGGCCACACCTCGGTGCCGCTGGACCTGACCCTGATCCCGCTGCGCTCGACCAGCGAGCAGAGCCTGAAGACCTTCCGCGCGCTGTTCATCAACCTGCTGCACATGCGCGAAATCACCGCCGCCAAGCTCAAGCAGCTGTTCCTCGACGCCTTCGAGCACAGCCTGCGCTCAGGCAGCGTCGACTACATCGCCGCCTGCGAAGAGGCCTTCCGCGACGTGCGCCGCATGGAGGGCGACTACAACGCCCTGGTGGCTGCCGGCCCGTTGGTCGAGGCCCTGGCCGGCGGCGTGGCCCAGCGCGACATCCTGCGCGGCAAGCTGCACCGCATCTCGCCACTGCTCGATAACCTGCTGGGCACCTGGCAGGAATACGCCATGGCGCGCAAGGAAGAGCTGGTAATCCAATCCGAGCACTACCGTGGCGAGCAGGACCGCCTGCAGAACGACCAGCGCGGCGGCACCCAGGAGCTGATGCGTCTGGAGCGCGAGATCACCGGTATCCAGCGCTGGCTGGGTGAGCTGTCGGTGCTCAAGCACCGCTTCGCCCTGGTCACCGACGTCAAGGTGCTGGAGCAGCAGCTGCTGGCCGCCAAGGATGCCCACGATGAACTGGCCGGCGCCCTGGCCCAGTCGCGGCAGTTCTCCGCCGAAGACCTCGACGAGCGCGTGCGCGACCTGGAAAAACGCGTCAAGGCAGTCAAGCAGCAGCTCGACCACGCCGACAACAACAGCTATGCCCGCCTGCGCGAGGAGTTCTCGCAGCAGGACGTGGACCGCCTGATGCGCCTGTTCAACGGCGCGCTGTTCAGCCTGCCGATGGGTGACCGCGGCATCGAGCTGGACGACAGCGACGTCTGGGTGAAAACCCTGGAAGGCGTGCTCGACCGCTTCAAGGGCGAGCGCTTCGAAGTGCCTGGCCTGTCCATCGACATCTCGCACATCGACCCGCCCGCGCTGCAGGCCCTGGCCGACCGCGCCGCCCTGCGCGACCAGAAGGAACGCCTGGAGAAGGAGCTCAAGCAGCTCAAGACCCAGCAGGCCGTGGCCCTCGACCGCGCCGCGAGCAAGGCGCAGACCGAGGCGCTGTACCAGCAGGTGCTGGATGCGCAGAAGGCCCTGGAAGACTTCCGCCGCACCGAGACCCTGGCCGCCGAAGAGCCGGAAAAAATGGAGCAACTGGGCCAGCTGGAAGCCGCCCAGGACGAGCTCAAGCGCTCCAGTGACGCCTTCACCGAGCGCGTCCAGCAGCTGTCGGCCAAGCTGCAACTGGTGGGCCGGCAGATCGCCGACCTGGAAGCCAAGCAGCGCACCCTGGAAGACGCCCTGCGCCGTCGCCAGCTGCTGCCGGCCGACCTGCCGTTCGGCACGCCGTTCATGGAAGCCATCGACGATTCCATGGACAACCTGCTGCCGCTGCTCAACGACTACCAGGACAGCTGGCAGGCCCTGCAGCGCGTGGACAACCAGATCGAGGCGCTGTACGCCCAGGTGCGCCTGAAGGGCGTGGCCAAGTTCGACAGCGAAGACGACATGGAGCGCCGCCTGCAGCTGCTGATCAACGCCTACTCGCACCGCACCGAGGAAGCGCTGACCCTGGCCAAGGCCCGCCGCGCCGCGGTCACCGACATTGCCCGGACCCTGCGCAATATCCGTAGCGACTATGACAGCCTCGAGCACCAGCTGGCGCTGTTCAACCGCGAGATCAACAAGCGCCAGGTATCGAACCTGGAGAGCTTCCGCGTGGTGCTGGCACCGAACAAGGAAGCGCTCAAGCACATCGACCAGATCATCCACAGCGCCGGCCAGTACGAGGAAGGCGAAACCCTGTCGGTATTCGACCTGACCCAGAGCGCCGAGCAGGACCACAAGAACGAAGAGGCCAAGGAGTACCTGGCGCGGCTGGTGGCGGCCAACCACAACCAGCTGGGCCTGAAGGACCTGTTCGAACTGGCCTTCGAGATCACCAAGATCAACAGCCAGCCGGTGATCCACGCCGACATCGATGGCGCCGCGTCCAACGGCACCACCATGACCATCAAGGCGCTGACCAACATGTATTTGTTGCTGCACCTGATGGACCGCGACCTGGCCGGGCGCATTCGCCTGCCGTACTACCTCGACGAGGCGGCGGACATCGACGAACGCAACCAGGCGGCGTTGCTGGAAACCAGCCAGCAGCTGGGCTTCGTGCCAATCCTGGCGAGCGTGAAGCCGCAGGTGTCGGCGCGGGTGGCGATCGACCTGGAAGGTGGCAGCGGGCCGAACGGTATCTACATCGACGAGGCGGACTGGAAGTACATCAGCCGTCGCGACGAGGTGAAGGCGATCGTGCGTGAGGATGAGGCCGAAGAGTTGGCCTGAGGAAATAGGGGCCGCTTCGCGGCCCTTTCGCTGCGGTTCGTCGCCACGACAAGCCAGCTCCCACAGGGGGCTCGCTGAATCTGTGGGAGCTGGCTTGCCAGCGAAAGGAGGCCGAAGACCTAATGCCTGTCAGTTAGCGTCACTGGGGCTGCTACGCAGCCCATCGCCGGCAAGCCGGCTCCCACAGGGACCGCGCAATTAGTGAGGCCTGCGCTGTATTTGTGGGAGCCGGCTTGCCGGCGATGGGCCGCAAAGCGGCCCCTATAGCTTAACTGACTGGCATTAGCCGAAGGCCTCCCAATATTCAGGCGGCTATTGCTGTGCCCAAGGCACAATCGGAATCGCCGTCACCGCATTCTGCGGGCTGCCTTCGATCACACGGTCGCTGTACACCAGGTACACCAACGTGTTGCGCTTCTTGTCGAGAAAACGCACCACCTGCATGGTCTTGAACACCAGCGAGGTGCGTTCCTTGAACACCTCCTCGCCATCCTTGAGTTCACCCTTGAACTGGATCGGCCCAACCTGACGGCAGGCAATCGACGCCTCGGCACGGTCCTCGGCCAGACCCAACCCACCTTTCAGGCCGCCGGTTTTGGCCCGCGACAGATAGCAGGTCACGCCATCGACCTTCGGGTCGTCGAACGCCTCGACGACGATGCGGTCATTCGGCCCGACGAACTTGAACACGGTGGATACCTGGCCGATTTCCTCGGCCCCGGCCAGCATCGGCAGCGCCAGCGCGGCGGCGGCAATCAATCCTTTAAGCACTTGCATCTCCTTCAGACCAACACCAGGTTGTCGCGGTGCACCAGCTCGGGCTCGGCGCTATAGCCCAGCAGGCTCTCGATGGCATCGGACGGCTGGCCGATGATCTTCTGCGCCTCCAGGGCGCTGTAGTTGGCCAGGCCACGGGCCACTTCCAGGCCATCGGGGCCGACGCAGACCACCATCTCGCCACGGCGGAAGCTACCTTGCACGGTCTTCACGCCGACCGGCAGCAGGCTCTTGCTCGATTCGCGCAGGGCCTTCACGGCGCCAGCGTCGAGCACCAGGGTGCCACGGGTCTGCAGATGGCCGGCCAGCCACTGCTTGCGCGCGGCGAGCATGCCGCGCTCGGGCGACAGCAGGGTGCCCAGGCGCTCACCGGCCTTGAGGCGGTCGAGCACGCGCTCGATACGGCCACCGATGATGATGGTGTGCGCACCGGAACGGGCGGCCAGCCGCGCGGCGCGCAGCTTGGTCTGCATGCCGCCACGGCCCAAGGCGCCGCCGGTGCCGCCGGCCACGGCATCCAGCGCCGGGTCATCGGCGCGGGCTTCGTAGATCAGCTGGGCCTCGGGGTTGTTGCGCGGGTCGGCGTCGAACATGCCGTCGCGGTCGGTGAGGATCACCAGCAGGTCGGCTTCCACCAGGTTGGCCACCAGCGCTGCCAGGGTGTCGTTGTCACCAAAGCGGATCTCGTCGGTGACCACGGTGTCGTTCTCGTTGATCACCGGCACCACGCCCAGGTCTACCAGGGTGCGCAGGGTGCTGCGGGCGTTGAGGTAACGCTTGCGGTCGGAGAGATCGTCGTGGGTCAGGAGGATCTGCGCGGTGTGCTTGCCGTGCTCGCCGAAGCTCGACTCCCAGGCCTGCACCAGGCGCATCTGGCCAAGCGAGGCGGCGGCCTGCAGCTCGTTCATCGCGCTCGGTCGCGTGGTCCAGCCCAGCTGGCTCATGCCCGCCGCCACGGCCCCGGAGGAGACCAGCACCAGTTCCACGCCCGCTTCACGCAGGGCCACCATCTGCTCGACCCAGACCGCCATGGCGCCCCGGTCGAGGCCCTTGCCGTCGGCGGTCAGCAGCGCGCTGCCGATCTTCACGACCCAGCGCTTGGCGCCAGTCACCTTGCTTCGCATCTTCTCTTCCAACCTATGTCGAATCTGTAGATACCTTGGATACAAAAACGCCGCTCCAGAGAGCGGCGTTTAGTGTACTGCAACCGATCAGTCGCGCACGTAAATGATTTCCGGGCCGTCTTCGTCGTCCTCGAAATCATCCCAATCGTCATCGTCGCCGATGTCGTGCACGCTCTTGACGCCGGTGCGACGCAGGGTGCGGGCGTCGTCCAGGGCCTGCAGCTGGGCACGGGCTTCGTCTTCGATGCGCTGGTCGAGCTCGGCCAGTTCCTCGGCGTAGGCCGGGTCGTTGGCCAGGCGGTCGGCGCGGTCTTCCAGATAACGCATCAGGTCATGGCTGAGCTTCTCGGTGCCCTGCTTGGCGATGGCCGAGATCACATAGACCGGGCCATCCCAGTTCAGGCGCTCGACCACTTCCTTGACGCGCTCATCCTTCTCGTCGTCCATGATCATGTCGGCCTTGTTCAGCACCAGCCAGCGCTCACGGTCGACCAGCGCCGGGCTGAACTGCGCCAGCTCGTTGATGATCACCTCGGCGGCGTCGGCCGGGCTGCTGCCATCCAGCGGCGCCAGGTCGACCAGGTGCAGCAGCACGCGGGTACGGGCCAGGTGCTTGAGGAAGCGGATGCCCAGGCCGGCACCTTCGGAGGCGCCTTCGATCAGGCCGGGGATGTCGGCGATGACGAAGCTCTTCCAACGGTCGACGCTGACCACGCCCAGGTTCGGCACCAGGGTGGTGAACGGGTAGTCGGCGACCTTCGGCTTGGCTGCCGAAACCGAGCGGATGAAGGTGCTCTTGCCGGCGTTCGGCAGGCCCAGCAGACCGACGTCGGCCAGGACTTTCATTTCCATCTTCAGGTCGCGCTGGTCGCCCGGCTTGCCTGGGGTGGTCTGGCGCGGCGCACGGTTGGTGCTCGACTTGAAACGGGTGTTGCCCAGGCCGTGCCAGCCGCCTTGGGCGACCATCAGCTTCTGGCCCGGAGTGACCAGGTCACCGATCACTTCCTGGGTGGAGGCGTCGATCACGGTGGTGCCGACCGGCACGCGCAGGAACAGGTCCTCGCCTTTCTTGCCGGTGCAATCGGTGCTGCCGCCGTTCTGGCCGCGCTGGGCCTCGTGGTGGCGGGTATAGCGATAGTCGACGAGGGTGTTGAGGTTCTCGTCGGCCACCATGTACACCGAGCCGCCGTCACCGCCGTCGCCGCCGTTGGGGCCACCGTTCTCGATGAATTTCTCGCGGCGGAAGCTCATGCAACCGTTGCCGCCGTCACCGGCCTTAACCCGGATCGATACTTCGTCTACAAACTTCATTCAAAACCGCCTCTCGTCGGACGACGAGTCGAAAACCAGAAAACCATGAGGCTCTTGCAAAGATGAGCGCGGCGGCCCCGTACGAACCAGAAACCAACGCCGGCAGCCCATTCAAACAGCTTTGCAAGAGGCTCACCACAAACGAAAAAGCCCCGTCGCATGACGGGGCTTCTGGAGCGACGTCGCGATTAAGCGGCGACGATGCTCACGTAACGGCGCATGAACTCGCCTTTCTTCTCGAACTTGATCACGCCTTCGATCTTGGCGAACAGGGTGTGATCCTTGCCCATGCCAACGCCGTAGCCAGCGTGGAATTCGGTGCCGCGCTGACGGACGATGATGTTGCCAGGCTTGATGACCTGACCGCCATACATCTTCACGCCAAGGCGTTTCGATTCTGAGTCGCGACCGTTACGAGTACTACCACCAGCCTTCTTGTGAGCCATGGTTCAATTCTCCAATAAATTCAGGGGATCGGGGCGATTAAGCCTGGATACCGGTGATTTTGATTTCGGTGAACCACTGGCGGTGGCCCATGCGCTTCATGTGGTGCTTACGACGACGGAACTTGATGATGCGAACCTTGTCGTGGCGGCCTTGCGAAACGACTTCGGCCACTACTTTAGCACCAGCAACAACTGGAGCACCGATGGTGACTTCTTCACCGTTGGCGACCAGCAGAACGCGATCGAAGGTCACGGATTCGCCAGTGGCGACTTCCAGTTTTTCGATCTTGAGGAATTCACCTTCAGCGACTTTGTACTGCTTGCCGCCGGTAACGATTACTGCGTAAGACATGGTATTTCTCCGATAATCCTGCTCACCCAGCGCTTTATATGATGAGTATTGGCTGGCATGGCTGCACAGGGCTGGAACGGCCCGGTGCAATTGCGTAAGGCAGGTGCTGCCCAGGAAGTTAGGGTGCGCGATTGTACGCAACCCCATAAATGCTTGCAAGTACCGGCCCGGGGCCACGGCCACCGCGCCTTGACACACCGGTACCTGCGACCTAGCATGCCGCGCAACCTCAATGGAGCAGCCGATGCAACCCCAAACCTTCTACCGCGCGGTAGCTGATGACTTCAGCGCCGTCGACGAGATCATCAAGAAGCAGCTGACCTCGCGCGTGCCGCTGGTATCGAAGATCGGCGACTATATCACGTCCGCTGGCGGCAAACGCCTGCGCCCCCTGCTGGTGCTGCTGTGTGGCAAGGCCCTGGGCCGCGAGGGCGACGACCTGCGCCTGCTGGCGGCGACCATCGAGTTCCTGCACACCGCCACCCTGCTGCACGACGACGTGGTCGACATGTCCGGCATGCGCCGTGGCCGCTCCACCGCCAACGCCCTGTGGGGCAACGCGCCGAGCGTGCTGGTGGGCGACTTCCTCTATTCGCGCTCGTTCGAGATGATGGTCGAGCTGGGCTCGATGCCGGTCATGCAGATCCTCTCCAAGGCCACCCGGGTGATCGCCGAAGGTGAAGTGCTGCAGCTGTCGCGCGTGCGTGATGCCAGCACCACCGAGGAAATCTACATGGACGTCATCCGCGGCAAGACCGCGATGCTGTTCGAAGCCTCGACCCACAGCGCCGCGGCCCTGGCCGGCGCCACGGACGCGCAGCGCGAAGCCCTGCGTACCTTCGGCGACCACCTGGGCGTGGCCTTCCAGCTGGTCGACGACCTGCTCGACTACAAGGGCGACTCCGAGACCCTGGGCAAGAACGTCGGCGACGACCTGGCCGAAGGCAAGCCGACCCTGCCGCTGATCTACACCATGCGCGAAGGCACCGCGGAGCAGGCCGCGCTGGTGCGCCAGGCGATCCAGAAGGGTGGCCTGGAGGACCTGGAGCAGATCCGCATCGCCGTCGAGGCATCCGGCGCCCTGGACTACACCGCGCAGATGGCCCGCGACTACGTCGCCCGCGCCATCGCCTGCCTGGAAGTGCTGCCGGCCAGCGAGTACCGGGACGCACTGGTAGAGCTGAGCGAGTTTGCCGTAGCGCGTACGCACTGATCCATCGCATCACCCCTATCGCGGGGCAAGCCCGCTCCCACGCCAGCACATCATGGCGTGGGAGCGGGCTTGCCCCGCGATGCATTTGTGCAGGAAATCACTAAACCCTATACAATGTGCGCCTTTAATCGCCTGTACTTGAAAGGAAACGCCGTGAGCACTCTGCCACCCTGCCCCCAATGCAACTCCGAATACACCTATGAGGATGGCACCCAACTGATCTGCCCCGAATGCGCCCACGAGTGGTCGGCCAACGGCGAAGCCGAAGCCGCCAGCGACGACGTGGTGAAAAAGGATTCGGTCGGCAACGTCCTGCAGGACGGCGACACCGTCACCGTGATCAAGGATCTCAAGGTCAAGGGTTCGTCCCTGGTGGTCAAGGTCGGCACCAAGGTCAAGAACATCCGTCTGTGCGAAGGCGACCACGACATCGACTGCAAGATCGACGGCATCGGCGCGATGAAACTCAAGTCCGAGTTCGTGCGCAAGGTCTGATCGCCTGCCCCTCGGGGCTGCCCAACGGGCGGCCCTGACAGATCCTGCAACAGGATCGCCGGGACCACTCGGAAGAAATCTTCCAATAGTCTCTTGCTATTTTGATAATAAGAATTATTCTCATTGGAACCGCTATCCAAGGAGAGTAGCCATGACCTATCTGATCGACGCCTGGCTCGACCGCCCCCACCCTTACCTGCGCATCCTGCATCGCGAGACTGGCGAAGTCTGCGCCGTGCTCGAGGAAGACGCGCTCGATGAACTGCGCGACCAGGGCGACCTGGACCTCATGGGGCTGAATTCGAGTGAACCGGGAGTGCTCAAGGAGCTGGTGAGGAACCTGTTCCTGTTCTGCTATGCGCGGGCATTGCGCCCGGGGGGAACGGATTGGAACTGAATTTAGCAGGCCTGCCCTCATCGCCGGCAAGCCGGCTCCCACACTGATCGCAACGACCTCAGGTCTTGTGCTGTTCCTGTGGGAGCGGGCTTGCCCGCGAATGGGCCGCAAAGCGGCCCCGACGGTATTACAGAACGTCGAGCAGCTCGACGTCGAACACCAGGGTGCTGTGCGGCGGGATGCTGCCGACGCCCTGGGCGCCGTATGCCAGCTCGCTCGGCACGTACAGGCGCCATTTGCTGCCGGCGTTCATCAGTTGCAGGGCCTCGGTCCAGCCGGCGATCACGCCGCCAACCGGGAATTCGGCAGGCTGGCCACGATCGTAGGAGCTGTCGAACACGGTGCCGTCGATCAGGGTGCCGTGGTAGTGAGTACGCACGTTGTCTTCGCGGGACGGCTTGGCGCCTTCGCCTGCGGTCAGCACTTCGTACTGCAGGCCCGAGGCCAGGGTGACGATGCCTTCACGCTTGGCGTTATCAGCCAGGAATTCCTTGCCGGCGGCAGCAGCGGCTTCGGCCTTGGCAGCAGCTTCGGCCTGCATCACTTCACGGATGACCTTGAAGGCCGCCGACAGGTCTTCTTCGCTGACGCGGCTGTCGGTGCCGTTGAAGGCGTCGGTCAGGCCGGCGACGATGGCGTTCAGGTTGACGCCCGGTGGCGGGTTGTCGCGCAGCTGGCCACCCAGCTGACGGCCGATGCCGTAGCTGACGCGGGATTCGTCGGTGGACAGATTGAGTTCGGACATTGGCGTGCTCCGCTTGAGGGCGCACTGCATCCGCGCCCTGATGAAAAGGGCGAGCAGCCTAGCACACTGGCGCCGCGCGAAGCAGCTACCAGGCCGAACGCTGGGAGATCGGTACTTTGAGGTCTTCTTCCGGGTGCGTGCCCATGCCGCACATCTCGTCCTGCACGGACCAGTGCACCAGGTTCAGCGACAGCAGGGGGATCGATTGCAGAAGCAGGCGCGCATCCTCGACCGAATGCACACGCAGGCGTTGACCACGCGGGTCGTCAAGTGGGTGGGCGCGGCCCTTGACCCGGGCCTCGAGCAGGTAATCACCGCCTTCGATGGCGATCAGGTTGAGTTCGTCGACATGGCCAGCCCTGGCCTCGGTATTGAGCTGATGCAGGTTCATGGGCGTACCTCGCTGCGGGAACCACGCATGAGTGCTCATTTTTTGTACAGACCTGCTGAAAGTACAAGCCACCATCCGTCAGGAGCTGAAAAGCATCGCGGGGCAAGCCCGCGATGAGAGCAGACGGATCAGTGCTTGGTGATGCGATCCAGGTAACCCATGACGAATGCCGAAATGACGAAGGTCATGTGGATGATCACGTACCACATCAGGTAGTCGGTGGAGATGTTCTGCGCATCCATGAACACCCGCAGCAGGTGGATCGAGGAAATGGCGACGATCGACGCGGCGACTTTCATCTTCAGCGACGAGGAATCCATCTTGCCCAGCCAGTTGAGCTTTTCCTTGCTCTCGTCGATGTCCAGTTGCGAGACGAAGTTCTCGTAACCGGAGATCATCACCATCACCAGCAGGCCGCCAACCAGCGACATGTCGATCAGCGACAGGATCACCAGGATCAGGTCGGCTTCGGCGAGGGTGAAGACGTTGGGCAGGACATGGATGATTTCCTGGAAGAACTTCAGGGCCAGTGCCAGCAGGCCCAGCGAGAGGCCGAAGTAGATCGGGGCGAGCAGCCAGCGCGAGGCATACATCGCGTTTTCGAGGATACGTTCCATGGACAATAGGGGACTCTGAAGTGACTGGAAAAGCGAGCGCGAGTATATCCAGCCACCTGTGACAGCAAAAGCCTGCGGTCAGTTGCCGCAGGCCCGATACATCCTCGATACCCTATCGCCGGCAAGCCGGCTCCCACAGGTCAGGTGTGTGGCAGCTTGCTGGCGATGCGATCATTGGGTCAGGTTTCGGGATGGAACTGATAATCCCCAAGGTTCCGGCAACGTTCACCATTGATCCGACGCAACTGCGCCTGCAGGTGCAGGCACCAGATCTGCGGATCTTCAGCGACCTGATAGCCATGGAGGGTGAGGCTGTCGACGATGGCGTTCATCACCGATTCGGCCACCATCGGCCCGTGGAACGGGCCCTGGGCCTTGATCGCCGAGGGTTGTTCACCGGCCATGCCGGCGGCGAACAGCAAGGTCCACATGCCATTGTCGCCGGCCAGCGGACGGATGCTGCATTCTATGCGGGTCACCAGGCCCAGGCACTGGCGGGTGAGGCTGAGGTTGCGCATGGCGGCGTCCCCTCTGTAAAGCCCTGTTCAGCCTGAAACCATCAGGCTGTTTCCATCCTGAACCCTGATAACGTCCTTAAGTTCCACTGTAGCCGACCTAAGGGAAAAGTTGGAAAACTGGCGCTGAACGGTAGCACTTCGCCGCTAGCGCCAATTTATTGACTTACGCAGGCTTGGCCTGGGCGATGACCTCCTCCAGGCGCTCTTTCTCGGCTTCCTTGATTTCTTCCTCGCTGATCATCTCGGCGATCACCCGCAGGCGCTCGACCACCCGGGCGTTGACACTGCCCTCGGCGAATTCGCCCTTGTCATCCATCTCGCCGGCCTCCTCGCCAACCAGCAGGCTCAAGGCTTCGTCGGCCTGGCTGACGGCATAGACATGGAAGCGACCGGCCTCGACCGCCTGCACCACCCGCTCGTCGAGCATCAGCGTGGCGACGTTGGCACGCGGGATGATCACCCCTTGTTCACCAGTCAGGCCACGGGCTTCGCAAAGACGGAAGAAGCCTTCGATCTTCTCGTTGACCCCACCGACCGCCTGTACCTCGCCAAACTGGTTGATCGAGCCGGTAATGGCGAAACACTGCTTGAGCGGGGTACGCGACAACGCCGAGATCAGCGTGCACGCCTCCCCCAGCGAGGCGCTGTCGCCATCGACGTAGCCATAGGACTGCTCCAGCGCGATACTCGCCGAGATCGCCAGGGGGAACTCCTGGGCATAGCGGCTGCCCAGGTAGCCGGTGAGGATCATCACCCCCTTGGAGTGGATCGGCTGCCCCAGGTTGACCTCGCGCTCGATGTCGACGATGCCGCTGCCGCCCGGGTAGACGGTGGCGGAAATCCGCGCCGGCATGCCGAACGCCGAATCGCCTACTTCAAGGACGGTCAGGCCGTTGCACTTGCCGATCGCCGCGCCTTCGGTGTCGATCAGAATGATCCCGGCGAGCATGTCGTCGAGCACCCGCTGCGACACCCGCCCGGTGCGCTGGGCCTTGGCCTTGAGCGCCCGCTCGATGTGGCCGGCGTCGGTCATGCTCTCGCTGGCCAGCTGGCGGATGAAGTCGGCCTCGCTGACCAGCTGGAACAGGTCGCCGATACGCGCCGACAAGCGCGACTGGTTCTCGGCCAGGCGCGCGCTGTAGGTGGCCAGGCGCGCCACCGCGTCGCTGGTCAGCGGCGCCATGCCTTCCTCGTTGGTGCGGGTGCGCAGCAACTGGGCGAACTGCTCCAGGTTCTCGTCGACCATGGGCATGTCTTCATCGAAGTCCACCAGCACCCGGAACATCTCCTGGAAGTCCGAGTCATGGTCCTGCAGCGCGTAGTACAGCTGGCGCGAGCCGATGATCACCAGCTTGACGCTGAGCGGGATCACCTGCGGCGTCAGGCTCACGGTGGCGACACGGCCCAGTTCGCCCAGCGGCGACTCCATCTTCAGCTTGCGCGACTGCAAGGCACGCTTCAGGGCGTCCCAGACGAAGGGCTCGCCGAGCATCTTCTCGGCTTCAAGAATCAGGAAGCCGCCATTGGCTCGGTGCAACGCACCGGCGCGAAGCTGGCGGTAGGAGGTGTACAACGCGCCCTGGTCAGTGCTGTATTCGATGCGACCGAACAGGTTGTCGTAGGTCGGGTGTGGTTCGAACACCACCGGCGCCCCGCCTTTGCCAGGGTGGCCGACCACCAGGTTGGGGGCGTACTGCTCCTCGAGCATCTTGCGCGCCACCGCGTCGGTCTTGCTGTCATCGACCAGTTGCTCGACCACGGTGCGCAGCAGGTTCAATTGCAGCGACTGCAGGTAGGCGCACACCGCGGCGTTTTCCGCGTACTTTTCCGACAGCGGCGCCAGCAGCGGCTGCAGGGCGAGGGTGATGGTTTCCTCGTTGAGCTTGCGCAACTGGTTGTTCGATTCACGTTTCCATTGCGGCAGGCTGGAGAGTTCCTCGTTCAGGCGCTCTTCGAGCTCGGCGATGTCTTCATGGAAACGCTCGCGCAATTCCTCAGGCAGTTGGGCGAATTCGGCTTCGTCCAGCGCCTTGCCATCGGCCATGGGGGTAAAGGCGACATTGCTGCTGTCGCGGTACAGCGCCACATCCTTCTCCAGCGAGGCACGCTCGATCACGTCCAATGCGCGGTCATAGCGTTGGTTGAAGGCGCGGTCGATGGCGCTCTTCTTCTGCTGGTAGGAAGGGTGCTCGAACACCGCAGGGAACGTGGCCAACAGGTTGTCGATCAGGCCGTTCATGTCGCTGAGGAACGCTTGCGCGCTGCCGGCCGGCAACTCCAGCGCGCGCGGCTCGCGGGAGTCCTCGAAGTTGTTGACGTACAGCCAGTCGGCCGGGGTGTGCTGGCGCTTGCCCTCGGCCTTGAGGTAACGCTTGACGAAGGAGAACCGGCCCGTGCCGGGCTCGCCCATCACATACACGTTGTAACCAGGGCGCGGCATCGCCACGCCGAACTGCAGGGCCTCGACGGCACGCTCCTGGCCCAGCACACCACGAAACGGCTCCAGATCGTCGGTATTGGAAAAAGCAAACTGTTCAGCGGAGAAACGCCGGGTCAGGGCTTCTGGCGCGAGACGCAGGCGCGAGGCGACAGGATCGGGCATTGGGTTTCCTTACTTCGGCGGGGCGGATGAAAGGCATTCTGGCGCTGCCAGCGCGCAGCGGCAAGGCTCCGTGGGACTTTATGTCACAGCCCAAGCCAAGCAATCACGCAAGCAATTTTTCGCAATAAACAACGCAACCTTTGGATCGTGCCTAAACTCCAAGCTGCGCAGGGGGATGGAAATCCTCCCGCCCTGGCAACCGCGTTGCCAGAAACCTGACCATTGGTACGTCACTTGAGAAAGAGAACAACGCTATGAAACGGATTCTTCTGGGTACTCTGTTCGCCGCTGTCTCGATCAACGCCATGGCCGAAGCGCCAGGCGGCCCGAACTGCGGCTGGGGCAACCTGCTGTTCGAGGGCCAGCGCGGCACGCCGGCCCACTTCCTGGCCTCCACCACCAACGGCACCTCCGGCAACGCAACCTTCGGCATGACCTCGGGCACCAACGGCTGCTCGACCAAGGCCGCACTCACCTATGGCGGCAAATCCTGGTTCGCCATGAACGGCATGATGAACGAGCTCTCCGAAGACATGGCCCAGGGCCAGGGCGAAGCCCTGACCACCTATGCCGTGGTCCTTGGTGTGGCGCCTGAAGACCGCGCGCATTTCGCCGCTGTCACCCACGAGCACTTCCAGCAGATCTTCAGCAGCGCCGACGTGACTGCCGAGACTGTCCATTCCAACACCCTGGCGGTGCTCAAGAGCGACCCGCAACTGGCCAAGTACGCCACCGAGGCTTGAGTACCACGCCTCCCGCCCCGGCAGCGGGGCGGGTTTGGCGCTTCACCTTCCGGCATCATCAGGATGTAGTTGCCCGACATGCTCAAACGCCTCGTTCCCCTGGCGCTGATCGTCAGCGCACCGCTTCATGCCGCCCCACAACCAGACCCGGCCCGCGTCCAGCAGTTGGCGGCCACGCCCTACTGGATCGCCCTCGGACACTACGAGACTGCCAAGCTTGGCGGTTGGCGCAGCTATGTGGACGACCCGCGCTTCTTTCTCGCCGAGGATGGCGCGCATCACCCGGACCAGGAGCTGCAGGCCACGGTCGCCGCGCTGTATGCCCCGGCCAGCCTGGGCGACAAGCACGCCCAATGCGTGTTTCCGGCACGGACCCGTTGGCTGCGCGAACAGCTGGCCCTCACCGATCTGCCGAGCCCGGCCTGCCAGGAGTTCGATACCTGGTACAAGTCGATCGACCCGCACAGCGCGGCGCTGATCTTCCCGGCGGCCTATCTCAACAGCCCGTCGTCGATGTTCGGCCATACGCTGCTGCGCATCGACCAGTCCAATACCCGGCGCGACGACACCACGCTGCTGAGCTACGCGATCAATTTCGGCGCCTACATCGAGGGCAGCGACAACAGCATCCTCTATGCCTGGAAAGGCCTGATGGGCGGCTATCCCGGGCTGTTCGCGATGATGCCCTACCAGGAAAAGCTGTCCGAGTACCGCAGCCTGGAAAACCGCGACCTGTGGGAGTACCAGCTGGACCTGACCCCGGAAGAGACCGGGCGCATGGTCGAGCACGTGTGGGAACTCAAGCAGATCAAGTTCGACTATTTCTTCTTCGACGAGAACTGCTCCTATCGCCTGCTGGAGCTGTTGCAGGTGGCACGCCCCAGCCTGGACCTGACCTCGCAGTTCCCGCTGACCGCCATCCCTACCGACACCGTGAAGGCGGTGAAACAGTCCGGGCTGGTGGCGGACGTGCGCTACCGCCCATCCCGCGAGCGTGAACTGCTGGCCCGTGCCGAGCCGCTGGACCACGAGGAAAAACAGCAGGTGCTGGCCATCAGCGCCGACACCGCGCAGTTGCAAAGCCCCTCCTTCACCGCCCTGCCCCGCGACCGCCAGGCGCTGGTACAGGACGCCGCCTACCGGTTGGAGCGCTACCGCGCCAATGGCCAGGAACGCGACCCGGCCCAGGCCGGCCGCAGCTATGAACTGCTCAGGGCGATCAACCGCAACCCGCCGCCGCCGCTACAGATCGAGCGGCCCGGCCTGCCGGAGGACGGCCACCAGTCGCGCACCTGGCAACTGGGGGTGGGTACCCGCGAGGACCGCGCCTACGCCGAGTATGGCCTGCGCATGGCCTACCACGACCTCAACGACAACATGGACAGTTTCCCCCTCGGCGCGCAGATCGAGATCCTGCAGCTCAAGCTGCGTCAGTACGAGGGTAACGATTGGCAGGTACAACGCCTGGACCTGGCCACCATCCGCTCGCTGACACCGCGCAACGAACTACTCAAGCCTTGGTCGTGGCAGGTCGCGGGTGGCCTGGAACGCGTGCCGGGCAAACATGACGACGAGGTGCTGGTCAGCCATGTCAACGGCGGCGCCGGCGGCACCTGGCAACTGGGTGACGACTTGCTGGGCTTTGCCCTGGGCACGGTGCGGGTCGAGCATCACAACGATTTCGCCGAATTCATCTCGCCCGCCGCCGGGTTCAATGGCGGGCTGTTGTGGCGCAACCCGCTGGGCAACCTGACGCTTGAGGCCAAGGGTGATTATTTCACCAACGGCGAAGTGCGGCGCAGCGTGAGCCTGAACCAGCAGTGGGAGATCAGCCGCGACCTGGGCTTGCGATTGAGTGCTTCACGCCAGTTCAGCCACCTGGCCACGGCACAGAACGAGGTGATGCTGGAGTTGAAGTGGTATCAATACTGAGCATCTGGGCCGCTTTGCGGACCCAGTCCCGGTGCAATCCTTCGACAGCGTTTTGACATCGTGCCAACAATTCCCGACCTAGACTTTGCGGTATCAATCCGAGGGTCCTGTGGTCATGTCGCGGTACTGGTTAGCCTTGTTTTTCTTGCTGCTGGCGGGTTGCGAAACCACCCATGAACAGATGGTCAACCAAGGCTACCCGCCCGCCTACGCCGACGGCTTCCAGGATGGCTGCAGCAGCGGTCGCCAGGCCGCCGGGCTGATGGCCGGCGACTTTCGCAAGGATGTCCCGCGCTACCTGCATAACCGCCAGTACGAAAGCGGCTGGGACGATGGCTTTCGCCAGTGCCACGCCATGCAGTCCAACGAAGACCTGCGCGAGTATCGCGAACGCTATTGGGACGAGCGTGACCGCGACTGGCAGCAGGAGAAAGACCAAGGTGCGGCCCGTGCCTATCGGCGCAATTGACGTCGCAAACGGACATGCCAGCTTCAAGCCGCAAGCAGTAAGCTCTAAGCAAAAGCACAAGCGATGCCTGATCGACACCTGCTCTCAGGCAACTACTGATCAGCTTGAAGCTTGCAACTTGGAGCTGAAATGAGCCGAGCATTCGTCAATGAAGACCAGGCCGCCGCCCAGGCCAGCCAGCCGGTCGAGCGCCTGGTCAGCGACCAGCCAAACTATGTCACCGCCAGCGGCCTGGCGCAGTTGCAGCAGCGAGTGGCCGCGCTCAATGCATTGCGCGCCGAGCTGCAGGCCGAGGGCGATGCCGACAAGCAGCGTCTGGCCGATACCGAGCGTGACCTGCGCTACTTCACCGCCCGGGTACAGAGCGCGCAGGTGGTACCTGCTGCAACGTCCACGGAGAAAGTGCAGATCGGCAGCCTGGTGCGGTTCGTCGATGAGCATGACCAGGAGCATCAGGTGCAACTGGTGGGCGAGGATCAGGCCGATGCCGCCCAGGGGTTGGTCAACTGGGGCTCGCCGCTGGGGCGGGCGCTTCTGGGGGCCGGGCCTGGCGATGAAGTGTTGTGGCGAAGGCCGGCGGGGGACCAGATGATCGAGGTGCTGGCCATTCTGGGTGAGTGCTGAAATCATCGCGGCCGCTTCGCGCCCCTTTCGGCGCGAAGCGGTCGCAAGTTATCGAATCAGACCACGCCCTGGGCCAGCATCGCGTCAGCCACCTTCACAAAGCCGGCGATATTGGCGCCCTTGACGTAGTTGATGCTGCCATCGGCCTCCTCGCCGTAGTGCACGCAAGCATGGTGGATCGACTGCATGATGTGGTGCAGCTTGCTGTCCACCTCCCCGGCCGTCCACAGCAGGCGCATGGCGTTCTGCGACATCTCCAGGCCCGACACGGCCACGCCACCGGCATTGGATGCCTTGCCAGGCGCGTAGAGGATGCCGGCCTCGATGAAGATATCCACAGCCTCCAGGGTGGTCGGCATGTTGGCCCCTTCGGCAACGCAGATACAGCCATTGCGCAACAGGGTACGGGCGTCTTCGGCGCCCAGTTCGTTCTGCGTCGCGCACGGCAGCGCGATATCGCATGCCAGGCTCCACGGCGTCTGGCCTTTGCGGAACTCCAGGCCGAACTGCTCGGCCAGCTCGCTGATGCGGCCACGCTTGACGTTCTTCAGCTCCATCACCGCGTCCCACTGGGCATCGGTAAGGCCGGCTTCGGCATACAAGGTGCCTTCGGAGTCGGACAGCGAGATGACCTTGCCGCCCAGGTCCATGACCTTGCGCGCAGCGTACTGGGCAACGTTGCCGGAACCGGAGATCGCCACACGGCGACCGTCGATGCGCTGGTCGCGGCGCTTGAGCATCTCTTCGGCGAAGTACACGCAGCCGTAGCCGGTGGCCTCCGGGCGGATCAGGCTGCCGCCATAGGTCATGCCCTTGCCGGTCAGCACCGAAGTGAACTGGTTGGCCAGGCGCTTGTACTGGCCGAACAGGAAGCCGATTTCGCGGGCACCGACGCCAATATCACCCGCCGGCACATCCAGGTCGGCGCCAATGTGGCGGTACAGCTCGCTCATGAACGCCTGGCAGAAGCGCATCACTTCGGCGTCGCTCTTGCCCTTCGGGTCGAAGTCCGAGCCGCCTTTGCCGCCGCCCATGGGCAGCGAGGTCAGCGAGTTCTTGAACACCTGCTCGAAGGCCAGGAACTTGAGCACGCCCAGGTTGACCGACGGGTGGAAGCGCAGGCCGCCCTTGTACGGGCCGATGGCGCTGCTCATCTGGATGCGGTAGCCGCGGTTGACCTGGACCTTGCCCTGGTCGTCGACCCACGACACACGGAACAGCACGGCGCGCTCGGGTTCGACCATGCGTTCGAGAATGCCTGCCTGCAGGTAGTGAGGGTTGGCTTCGAGGAAAGGCCACAGGCTGCGCAGCACCTCCTCCACGGCCTGGTGGAATTCGGGCTGGGCCGGGTCGCGTTGTTGCAGTCGGGCCAGGAAATCGTCGACAGATTCGATCATGGTAGACATCTCACCAAGAGAGGGATTGTTTTTGGTTTTTTCGGGAATGTACCAAGAACCAATCGCACTGGAACAGGGCGCAATGTCGTTTTTATGAAATTAATTGGTGCGTTTTCTATAACTGTATACAAGTTTTCTGGGCGTACTTGTGAGAGAAAACCCGCTCCTCGATCTCCTGTAACGTCGCAATCGCGAGGCAAGCCCGCTCCCACGCAGCCCTCCTCATCCCTGAAAGCCAGGCACAAAATGGGGCCCCTGAGGGCCCCATCGTTGTGCAGCGAAAACCGGCTTACTGGGCCAGTTTCTTGTGACGCACACGGTGCGGCTGGGCAGCGGCGTCGCCCAGGCGCTTCTTGCGATCGGCTTCGTACTCGGTGTAGTTGCCTTCGAAGAACACTACGCTGGAATCGTCTTCGTACGCCAGGATGTGAGTAGCCACACGGTCCAGGAACCAACGGTCGTGGGAAATCACGATGGCGGCGCCCGGGAAGTCCAACAGGGCTTCCTCCAGCGAACGCAGGGTTTCGACGTCGAGGTCGTTGGACGGTTCGTCGAGCAGCAGGACGTTGCCGCCCTCCTTCAGGGTCAGGGCCAGGTGCAGGCGGCCACGCTCACCACCGGAGAGGTCCTTGACGAACTTCTGCTGGTCGCCGCCCTTGAAGTTGAAGCGGCCGACGTAGGTGCGCGACGGGATCTCGTAGCTGCCGATGCGGATCTGGTCGGAGCCGTCGGAGATCTGCTGGAACACGGTCTTGCTGCCGTCCAGGTCTTCGCGGCTCTGGTCGACGCAGGCCAGCTGCACGGTTTCACCGATCTCGATGCTGCCCGAGTCCGGCTGCTCCTTGCCCATCAGCATGCGGAACAGGGTCGATTTACCGGCACCGTTACCACCGATCACGCCGACGATGGCGCCCTTGGGCATGGCGAACGACAGGTTGTCGATCAGCACGCGATCGCCATAGCCTTTGGTGACGTTCTTGAACTCGATGACTTTGTCGCCCAGGCGCGGACCTGCCGGGATGTAGATCTCGTTGGTCTCGCTGCGCTTCTGGAACTCCTGCGACTGCATCTCTTCGAAGCGCTGCAGACGGGCCTTGGACTTGGACTGACGGGCCTTGGCGCCTTTGCGCACCCACTCCAGTTCCTCTTTCATGGCCTTCTCGTGGGCGCTCTGCTGCTTGGATTCCTGCGCCAGACGGTCCGACTTGGCTTCCAGCCAGCCCGAGTAGTTGCCTTCGTACGGAATGCCGGCGCCGCGGTCCAGCTCGAGGATCCAGCCGGCGACGTTGTCGAGGAAGTAACGGTCGTGGGTGATTGCCACCACGGTACCGGGGAAGTCGTGCAGGAAGCGCTCCAGCCAGGCTACCGAGTCGGCGTCCAGGTGGTTGGTCGGTTCGTCGAGCAGCAGCATGTCGGGGGCCGACAGCAGCAGGCGGCACAGGGCCACGCGGCGCTTCTCGCCACCGGACAGGTGCTCGATCTTCGCCTCCCAGGCCGGCAGGCGCAGGGCATCGGCGGCGACATCCAGCTGGCGCTCGAGGTTGTGACCGTCGGCGGCCTGCAGGATGGCCTCGAGCTTGGCCTGTTCGGCGGCCAGCTTGTCGAAGTCGGCATCCGGGTCGGCGTAGGCGGCGTAGACCTCGTCCAGGCGAGCCTGGGCGTCCTTGATCACGCTGACCGCCTCCTCGACCACTTCGCGCACGGTCTTGCTCGGGTCCAGCTGCGGCTCCTGGGGCAGGTAGCCGACGTTGATGTCGGGCATCGGACGGGCTTCGCCGTCGAATTCCTTGTCGACGCCCGCCATGATCCGCAGCAGGGTCGATTTACCAGCGCCGTTCAGGCCCAGCACGCCGATCTTGGCACCCGGGAAGAACGACAGGGAAATGTTCTTGAGAATTTCCCGCTTCGGCGGCACGACCTTGCTCAGCCGATGCATGGTGTAGACGTATTGAGCCAAAACCAAGCCCTCTATCAGATAGGTAAAGACACGCGCCCCGGCATTGGCCAGGGGATGTGATTACGGGGTCATTGAACAAAGTGGGCCATTCTACGCCAAGTCGCGGCGTTGCACAGATGGGGTAGATGGCGGGGCCGCTCGGCGGCCTTCGCGGGGCAAGCCCGCGCCCACGCCGGCATGGGTGGGGCGGGCTTGGCGCGGGCTCAGACGTGCGACTGCCTGGCCTTGCCACGCGGCAGGCGGCAACGGTCCGATTGCTCGGCCAGGCGCGCGGCCCAGGCGGACTTGACGCTGAAGCCGCCACTGCGGACAGGTTTGCCAGCCGGCTTGCTCACGGCCTTGGCAGGCGCGGCAGTGGGCTTGGCGGTGGGTTGTGCGGCAACCTGGGCAAGCGGCTCGGCAGCAGCCTTGGCCGACTTGCGCAGCTCGGCCAGCGACGGCGTCTTGTTGGCACTGGCGGCAGCCGCGTCCGGCTTGGCCAGCGAGCGCTGGCAGGTCTTGCAGGATACGTCCTCGGCCACGGCAGTGCTGACCAGCGTCTGACTGCTACGCCCGCAGGCGGAATCGAGGCCATTGGTGGAATAGTGGGTAACCAAAACCGTACATCTCCGATGCGTTGACTATGAAGCGGGCGGCATTCTCGCACAGGTTGCAGGGACTTGCCGAACCGGCATGACCAACTGCGGGTCGGCATCGGACATGTGGACTGGCACTTTGCCATATTTGAAGGCATGCTAGTCGGCTTCCCGCGTGCGCCTTATAGTGCGCCCAGCAGCCACGGCACAGGCCGTGCATGCCGCGAGAACGCAACCCCTGCCATCGTCAGCCCAATCGCAGGACCCAACGCTTGACCAATCTCACGCAACCGTCATCCCTGCGTCCTGCCGATTCCACGGCCGGCACGCACCTGCGTGGCTCGCTCAAGGGGGCGCTGGCCCTGCTCGCCTTGGTTCTGCTGGGTCTGCTGCTGTGGCAACTGTTCGCCCAGTACCGCCATACCCAGGCCGACCTGCGCCAGCAGAGCCTGGCCACCAGTGCCGAACTGGCCGACCACCTGAGCCTGAACATGGCGTTGAAGGCCCAGCAATCGCTGAACCTGGTCCAGCCCTACGTCAAACCTCCGGCGCCTGTCGCCCTGCCCAGCCTGCTCGCCACCTTGCAGGCCCGCCTGCCGGCCCTGCGCGACCTGGCCTGGCTTGACGCCACCGGGCAGGTGCGCAGCGACACCCTCGTTGGCTCACCCGACCGTCAGCTGATTGACGACCTGCTGCAATTGAATCAAGGCCGGGCGTTCTTCTATGGCAACGATGCCGACAATCAGCGGCTCTACCTGCTGCTGCGCCAGCCGACCGAGCAAGACCGCGGCTACTGGCTGCTGCGCCTGAGCCGCGACTACTACCAGGAGCTGACCCGTCACCTTGACGGCCCCACCCATCCCCTGTGGCTGCTGGAAAACAGCCGCAGCGGCGAGGTCATCGAGCGCCACGGACACCGGCAGACCAGCGAAGAGCCTCTGCAAAGCGTGATGCTTGCCTTCATCGACAACAGCACCTGGCAACTGCGTGGCCTGTTCGATGCAGGCCTGGCCCGCGACAGGTTGCTGCCGGCGCTGCTCGGCAAATGCGTGCTAGTGCTGTTCTGCGCGCTGCTGCCGGTGCTGGCGCTGATCAACATGCGCCGCCGTCAACGCGCCTTGCAGGAAGATCGCCGGCGCTACCAGGAAATCTTCGAGGGCACCGGCGTGGCCCTGTGCGTGCTCGATCTCTCCAGCCTGCCGGGGCAGCTCGACCGCTACCACCTGCGCAACCGCGCCGCGCTCAAGCAGAGCCTGGCCCTGGACACCAAGCTGCGCCGCTCGCTGCTCACGGAGCTGAAGATCACCGAGATCAACCAGGTGGCCCGCCAGCTGCTCAACGTCGACTGCCACGAAGGCGCCTGGCAGCGCCTGATCGATGGCAGCGGCGACGGCCGCGACAGTGTCGGCATGCAGTTGATCGACGCGTTGATCGAAGAGCGCCCGCAGCTCGAGCTGGAGGTGCGCCTGCCGGCACCGCTGGGCGGCGAACTGCACCTGTGGCTGATGGCCCGCCTGCCGCAGCAGCGCCGCGACTACCAGGCAGTGATCCTGAGCATAAGCGACATCACCAGCCGCAAGCAGGTGGAGCTGTCGCTGCTCGAACGCGAGGGTTTCTGGTCGGACGTGGTGCGTACCGTGCCCGACCAGCTCTACGTGCAGGACGTTGACAGCCAGCGGATGATCTTCAGCAACCGCCACCTTGGCCAGACCCTGGGCTACGACCGCGCGGAACTGGCGCAGATGGGCGACCGCTTCTGGGAGATGCTCCTGCACCCCGGCGACGCCGAGCACTACCGCGCCCTGCGCCAGCAGCAGCGTGACACCGGCTACGGCCAGTCGCTGCACTGCCAGCTGCGCTTCCGCCACCGCGACGGCGGATGGCGTTGCTACGACATCCGCGAGCAGGTGCTGACCCGCGACAGCGAAGGCCTGGTCACACGCATCATCGGCGTGGGCAAGGATGTCACCGTGCAGATCGAAGCCAGCGAATCGCTGCGCGACAGCGAGCAGCGCTACCGCATGCTCGCCGAGAGCATCAGCGACGTGATCTTCTCCACCGACAGTCAGCTGCAGCTCAACTATGTCAGCCCCTCGGTGCAGGCGGTGCTGGGCTACCAGGCCGACTGGATCTTTGCCAACGGCTGGCAGTCGATCATTGCCAACCCGGCCCAGCTCAGCGGTGTCTACAACCTGCTCGAGCGCGTCAGCCAGGTGCTGGACGACAGCACGCAACTGGCCCAGTTGCGCAGTACCCTGCCTACGCAGTTGTTCCTGTTCGACTGCCTGCGCGCCGACGGCCGCAAGATCCCCATCGAGCTGCGCCTGGTGCTGGTGTGGGACGAACACGAGCGCTTCGAGGGGGTACTCGGCGTGGGCCGCGACATCAGCCAGCAACGCCGGGCCGAAAAAGACCTGCGCATGGCCGCGACCGTGTTCGAGCACTCCACCTCGGCGATCCTCATTACCGACCCGGCCGGCTATATCGTCCAGGCCAACGAAGCATTCACCCGCGTCAGCGGCTATGCCGTGGCCGAGGTACTCGACCAGCTCCCCGGCATGCTCACCGTCGAGCAGCAACAGAACGCCCAGCAAGGCTACGTGCTCAAGCAACTGAGCCAGCGCGGCAGCTGGGAAGGCGAGGTCTGGCTGAAACGGCGCAACGGCGAGCACTACCCGGCGTGGGTAGGCATCACTGCAGTGCTCGACGATGAAGGCGACCTGGCCAGCTATGTGTGCTTCTTCACCGACATCAGCGAACGCAAGGCCAGCGAGCAGCGCATCCACCGCCTGGCCTACTACGACGCCCTCACCCACCTGCCCAACCGCACATTGTTCCAGGACCGCCTGTACACCGCCCTGCAACAGGCCGAGCGGCAGAAGGCCTGGGTGGTGCTGATGTTCCTCGACCTCGACCGCTTCAAGCCGATCAACGACTCCCTTGGTCATGCGGCGGGCGATCGCATGCTCAAGGACATGGCCGAGCGCCTGCTGGCCTGCGTCGACGACGACGACACCGTGGCGCGCATGGGCGGCGACGAGTTCACCCTGCTGCTGCAGCCCAAGGCCAGCCGCGAACAGGCGCTCAACCGCGCCATCCATGTTGCCGAGCACATCCTCGACGGGCTGGTCACCCCGTTCGTCCTGGAAAACCGCGAATTCTTCGTCACCGCCAGTATCGGCATCGCCCTGAGCCCGCAGGATGGCAGCGAGCTCAGCCAACTGATGAAGAACGCCGATACGGCCATGTATCACGCCAAGGAACGCGGCAAGAACAACTTCCAGTTCTACCAGGCAGACATGAACGCCAGCGCCCTGGAGCGCCTGGAGCTGGAGAGCGACCTGCGCCATGCCCTGGAGCAGAACGAGTTCATCCTCTACTACCAGCCGCAGTTCAGCGGCGACGGCAAGCGCCTGACCGGTGCCGAGGCACTGTTGCGCTGGCGCCACCCGACCCGCGGCCTGGTGCCGCCGGGCGACTTCATCCCGGTGATCGAGGAGCTGGGCCTGGTGGTCGACGTCGGCGACTGGGTACTGCGCGAAGCCTGCCGTCAGCTCAAGGCCTGGCACCAGCAGAAAGTGCGTGTGCCCAAGGTGTCGGTGAACATCTCCGCCCGGCAGTTCTCCGACGGCCAGCTGGGCACGCGCATCGCCACGATCCTCGACGAAACCGGGCTGCCGCCGGCGTGCCTGGAGCTGGAGCTGACCGAAAGCATCCTGATGCGCGAGGTCAACGAGGCCATGCAGATCCTCGACAGCCTGAAGAACCTGGGCCTGAGCATCGCGGTCGACGACTTCGGCACCGGCTACTCGTCGCTCAACTACCTCAAGCAGTTCCCCATCGACGTGCTGAAGATCGACCGCACCTTTGTCGATGGCCTGCCCGAAGGCGAGCAGGATGCGCAGATCGCCCGGGCGATCATCGCCATGGCCCACAGCCTCAACCTCGCGGTGATCGCCGAAGGCGTGGAGACCCATGAGCAGCTGGAGTTCCTCCGCGAACACGGCTGTGACGAGGTGCAGGGCTACCTGTTCGGCCGGCCGATGCCGGCCAACCAGTTCGAGGCCCAGTTCAGCAACGAGACGTTGTTCATGTTCCAGTAGGCGTTGCGCGGGTTCTTCGCGCCCACGCAGACCTCATGCAGCCTGGAAAAAACCGGACCTCAAAGTCAACTCCAGCCCAGTCGCCACGCGGCCTGCAACATGAAGCCCATTGGTCCGCGACTTGATGCCACTTCATATGCCAGCGGCGAATCAATCGGTTAGAATGCTCCCCCAATTCTGCCCGATCCTTGAGGACCGCCATGTTCAGCCGTGATTTGACCATTGCCAAGTACGACGCCGAGCTCTTCGAAGCCATGCAGCAAGAAGCCCTGCGCCAGGAAGAGCATATCGAGCTGATCGCTTCGGAAAACTACACCAGCCCGGCGGTCATGGAGGCCCAGGGTTCGGTTCTGACCAACAAGTACGCCGAAGGCTACCCAGGCAAGCGCTACTACGGTGGTTGCGAGTACGTCGACGTCGTCGAGCAGCTGGCCATCGACCGCGCCAAGGAGCTGTTCGGCGCCGACTACGCCAACGTCCAGCCGCACGCCGGTTCCCAGGCCAACGCCGCTGTCTACCTGGCCCTGCTGTCGGCCGGTGACACCATCCTGGGCATGAGCCTGGCCCACGGCGGCCACCTGACCCACGGTGCCAGCGTTTCCTCCTCGGGCAAGCTGTACAACGCCATCCAGTACGGCATCGACGCCAACGGCCTGATCGACTACGACGAAGTCGAGCGCCTAGCTGTCGAGCACAAGCCGAAGATGATCGTTGCCGGCTTCTCCGCCTACTCGCAAGTGCTGGATTTCCCGCGCTTCCGCGAAATCGCCGACAAGGTCGGTGCCTACCTGTTCGTCGACATGGCCCACGTCGCCGGCCTGGTCGCTGCTGGCGTGTACCCGAACCCCGTGCCGTTCGCCGATGTGGTCACCACCACCACCCACAAGACCCTGCGCGGTCCACGTGGCGGCCTGATCCTGGCCCGTGCCAACGCCGACATCGAGAAGAAGCTGAACTCCGCCGTCTTCCCAGGCGCCCAGGGCGGCCCGCTGGAGCACGTCATCGCTGCCAAGGCGATCTGCTTCAAGGAAGCCCTGCAGCCTGAGTTCAAGGCCTACCAGCAGCAGGTCGTGAAAAACGCCCAGGCCATGGCCAGCGTATTCATCGAGCGTGGCTTCGACGTCGTCTCCGGCGGCACCGAAAACCACCTGTTCCTGCTGTCGCTGATCAAGCAGGAAATCTCCGGTAAGGACGCCGACGCCGCCTTGGGCAAGGCCTTCATCACCGTCAACAAGAACTCGGTACCGAACGACCCACGTTCGCCGTTCGTCACTTCGGGCCTGCGTTTCGGCACCCCAGCCGTCACCACCCGTGGCTTCAAGGAAGCCGAGTGCCGCGAACTGGCCGGCTGGATCTGCGACATCCTGGCCGACCTGAACAACGAAGCGGTGATCGACGCCGTACGTGAGAAGGTCAAGGCCATCTGCAAGAAGCTGCCGGTGTACGGCAACTGATTGGCAGACGCCTGAAATGAAGAAGCCCGGCCTTGTGCCGGGCTTTTTCATGTTTGTACTTCATCGGGCTGGTGCGACATCCGGTACGAGACGTATTTCCACGCGCTGCCCCAAGGCCCTGGCAGCGCTGGCCAACGTTGCCAAGGTCATGCCCGCGTCTGTCTGATCCAGGGCTCGATCGACCGCCGCCCGGCTGGTGTGCATACGCTCGGCCAAGGCCTTCTTGCTGATCTTTTGCTGCTTCATCGCCTGCGTCAGTTGCCAGGCGATCACCCGCTTCAGCGCAGCCGCCGTGACCTCTTCGAGGATGCCCTCTTCGGCGAGAAAATCGTCGAAGTTCGAACCGATATGCGGGTTCATGTAGTTGACCTCCGTAAGCTGGCCTTGCGTTGCCTGGCCAGAGCCAGATCTGCTGAAGGCGTTTTCTGGCTTTTCTTGATGAATCCATGGAGCATGAACATCACGCCATCCATGATCGTGAACAGTACACGGGCAACGACATGCCCCATGTCGATTCGAATTTCCCAAAGCCCGTGCTCCAGCTTTCTGACCAAGGGCATGCCAAGTGGCCATCCCAACTGAACGGTCTTGATTTCCATGCCAATCAGATAGCGTTCTTCACGTGCCAAGCCCTTTAGCCACTCCCTCACGGGCTCATTACCCAACGCACTGCGGAAGAATTGCACATTTATTTTTAGATCCGACGCGGCCAAGTGTACCAAAAAAAGTACCTCCTGCAAGCGGCCACCTCGACTGGCCTGATCGCTGAAACGAGGCCAAAAAAATGCCGCCTTACGGCGGCATCGAACAGTCGGCTGTATCCCAATCAGGCGTGGCTCGCAGCTTCGAAACCAGCCCGAATCTTTTCCTCCAGCAGCACATCGGCGATGAACACCATGACGCTTTCCTGCAACTCGCCGTTCTTCCATTCAGCATCCCCTTCGAGCGGGCTCGACCAGATCGATCTTGCTCAGCAGCAGGCGGTCGGTAAAGCCGACCTGAGCCTGGGTCATCGAGGATCCAGGGCTCGCGCAGCTCTTCGTCGATGAAGAAGGTCTGCGCCTACAAACCTTGAACGTAAGCGTTTAACCCTCCGCGATACACCAAGGTATCTCTGACATTCTCCTCGGAAAATTACCTCGACCAAAACACCCGACTTCGGACATACCGAAGTTCCCCTCCAATGCACACTGCTTGCTCCAACCCATTACGGGAAGTGTTTGACGTGGCAGTCGCTCGAAATCGATACACCAATTACAGGAGCATGATTCAGCGGTCCGAGACGGATTGGCAGACATCGTATGCCAAGCATCTTTCCGGCTTACAGGTGCAGGCTATTGTCAGGAATCCATTTCAATTACTAAACACTCAGCCATGACCAAACGGCGAATTCTCTACTTCAGTTGCTTAGCCGTACTGTTGTGTCAGTCGGGTATAACCTTCTACCTACCCATGCTCCCAACTATTGCTGATGACCTGAATGCAACAGATGAATTCGCCGCACTCAGCCTGAGCCTGTTTCTTGTGGGAATGGGGACATGCGTAATGCTGTGGGGTCGGTTGGGAGCCACTCTCGGTTCAAGCCGTATGCTGACCTGGACGCTACTCCTCTACGGCTGCTGCACATTACTGCTCGCAGTATCACCAGGTGACTGGGCATTCCTTGTCCTACGCCTGCTTCAGGGAGCGTTGGCGGGCGGTATATCAGTTGCAGCTCGCGCGTTAATGGTCGAGCAGTATGATGGCAAGGATCTGACACGAGCCTACAGCAGCCTTTCACTTTGCTTCGTACTCTCCCTCGGAGCCTCCCAGTTTATCGGGGCTATGATTGCCACACTCACGAACTGGCGGGTGGCCATGCTTGTCGTCGCGATACCTTGCGTACTAATGGCCACAGTGAAGGGGCTGAATGTAACGGCTCACCACAGGGGGCTTGCGCATCGAGCAGGTGAGAGCGCCAGCCTCCATAAGCTCATTGTGCAACCGCGCTTCATTCTACCTGTGCTGGCTGGAGGCTTGGGGTACTCCATCATCGTCGTATTTAGCAGTACAGCGCCCTTGCTTCTTCAGCAGTCTTTCAATTGGTCGATGTGGGAATATGGTCTGTTGGGATGGCCAATCAGCATTGCCTATCTGCTCGGCACCCGTCTGGCCAGTAACCTTGCAACCGGTGATAATGAAATACGGATGCTTCGATATTCGAGTGCCTTGCTGTTATTTGGCGCACTCATCATGCTTATTGCATCATCACTGTTGAAGACTGCGGCGTACGCGATCTGGCTTCCTTATTGCCTGATGCTTGTAGCTCAGGGAATTGCATACCCAGTGAGCCTGTCATTGGCTAGCAGGCAGTCAACGGGAGCTGCGTCCCCTGCCATGGCACTTATTGCTTTTGTTCATCAACTGCTGGCGGCTCTGGCGAACTTGATCTCCAGCACCTTGGACATCAGTGCCGTTATGCTAGTTATGTTATGCGTTGGATTGGCATCACTCGCCTGGTTGGCGACTCGCGCCAGCCCCTGAACGCCATCGTTTCTTGCAGGCTGAATATTCTTGATAAATTGCATCAACAGCCAAATGAGGCGCTGCTTGAAAAAAAATGCCGCCATAAGGCGGCATGAGCAAATCAGATACTTCTGCCCCTTTAACTCAAGGCCTCAAACCCTGCCCGAATCTTTTCCTCCGGCAGTTCATCGCCGATGAACACCATCACGCTTTCCCGCAGCTCGCCTTCCTTCCACTCGGCGTCCCAGTCGAAGCCGTACAGCTTCAGCACGCCCTGGAACACCAAACGACGATCTTCACCCGCGATATTCAACACGCCCTTATAGCGCAACAGCTGTTTGCCGTGCTCCTCCAGCAGCTCGTTCATGAAGTCGCTGAGCCGATCGATATCCAACGGCGTTTCGGTGCGCAGCACCAGCGTCGAAATGCGATCCGGGGTGGCGGGCTTGAGGACCGGGCGCAAGCTGGGCCCGGGGCTGATGCCCAGGTCCGGGTTGAGGTTGAACCCTCGCACATCGAGCAGCTCGGCCAGGTCGATACGGCCGTGCTCGACCACGCGGATCGCTGCCCGGCCGTTGATGCGCGCCAGGCGCTCGCGCAGGGTATCGACCACCTGCGGCTCGACCAGATCGGTCTTGCTCAGCAGCAGGCGGTCGGCAAAGCCGACCTGGGCCTGGGCGATGGCCTGGGTCAGGTGCAGTTCGGCGTGGGCAGTGTCGACCAGGGTGATGATGCCATCGAGGATATAGCGCTCGCGCAGCTCTTCGTCGATGAAGAAGGTCTGTGCCACGGGTGCCGGGTCGGCGAGGCCCGTGCACTCGATCACCAGGCGATCGAAGGCGATCTCGCCGGCGTCCAGGCGTTCGAGCAGCAGGTACAGGGCACGGGTCAGGTCGCCATGGATGCTGCAGCACACACAGCCGTTGGCCAGGGTCATCACCTGCACTGGCTCATCGCCCAGCAGTTGGCTGTCGATGCCGGCCTCGCTGAACTCGTTCTCGATCACGGCGAGCCTCAGGCCGTGCTCGGCCTTGAGCATGTGCTTGAGCAGTGTGGTCTTGCCGGCACCAAGAAAGCCGGTCAGCACGGTAACGGGAATCGGCGTTTGCACGCGGTTGTCTCCTGCAGCTGAAAATGAAAGTGGGAGCCCGGTTGCCCGGGCTCCCACTGGTTCATGCGTGTCGCGGGTTCAACAGCACTTGGGCCCGGACTTGCCACCATAACGCGCTTCCTGGCGCTCGCGGAAGAACGCCTCGTAGCTCATCACCGGCTTGTCCGGGTGCTTGGTCTGCATGTGCTCGACATAGTTGTCGTAATCGGGCATGCCGACCATCAAGCGGGCTGCCTGCCCCAGGTACTTGCCCAGTCGACCCAGGTCGTTGAACATCGCGGCATTCCTCTCAAGCGTCAGGCAGGGCCTGGAACGGGGTTTCCTTGTCGCTGCGCTCCTTGCGGCCCCAGGCGGCGTAGCCGACCTTGAGGGCGAAGAACAGGATGCTGAACACTACCACCAGGAACAGGATCGTCAGGCCAGCGTTGGTGTAGGCGTTGAAGATCACATGCTGCATCTGGCCGATGTCCTTGGCAGGCGCCAGCACCTGGCCGGCGTCCAGCGCGGTGCTGTACTTCTTGGCCAGGGCCAGGAAGCCCACAGCCGGGTTCGGGTCGAACAGCTTGATCAGGCCCGCGGCGGTGGTGCAGATCAGCAGCCATACCGCAGGTACCAGGGTGACCCAGATGTAGCGCTGGCGCTTCATCTTGATCAGTACCACGGTGCCGAGCATCAGGGCGATACCGGCCAGCATCTGGTTGGAGATACCGAACAGCGGCCACAAGGTGTTGATACCCCCCAGCGGATCGATCACGCCTTGATACAGCAGGTAACCCCACATTGCCACGCAACCGGCGGTCGCGAGCAGGTTGGCCCCCCACGACTCGGTGCGCTTGAGTGCCGGGACGAAGCTGCCCAGCAGGTCCTGCAGCATGAAGCGCCCGGCACGGGTACCGGCGTCCACTGCGGTGAGGATGAACAGTGCCTCGAACAGAATGGCGAAGTGGTACCAGAACGCCATGGTGTTCTCGCCCGGCAGCACCTGGTGCAGGATCTGCGCGATACCGACCGCCAGGGTCGGCGCGCCACCGGCACGGGCGAGAATGGTGTGCTCGCCAATGTCGCGGGCGGTGGCCTCCAGCTGCTCGGGGGTAATCATGAAGCCCCAGCTGCTGACGGTCTGCGCCACCGAAGCGACGTCGGCGCCGACCACTGCGGCCGGGCTGTTCATGGCGAAGTACACGCCCGGCTCGATCACCGAGGCGGCGACCATCGCCATGATGGCGACGAACGACTCCATCAGCATGCCGCCGTAGCCGATGTAACGGGCGTTGGTTTCGTTGTCCAGCAGCTTCGGCGTGGTCCCCGAGGAGATCAGCGCGTGGAAGCCGGACACCGCGCCACAGGCGATGGTGATGAACAGGAACGGGAACAGCGTGCCCTTCCAGACCGGGCCGGTACCGTCGGTGAACTGGGTCAGCGCCGGCATCTTCAGCTCGGGCGCGATGATCAGGATACCGATGGCCAGGCCGACGATGGTGCCGATCTTGAGGAAGGTCGACAGGTAGTCGCGCGGCGCCAGCACCAGCCATACCGGCAGCACGGCGGCGACGAAACCGTAGCCCACGAGCATCCAGGTGATCTGCACGCCAGTGAAGGTGAACGCCGGGCCCCACACCGGATCCGCGGCGATCTGGCCCCCCAGCCAGATCGACAGCAGCAGCAGGACCACGCCGACGATGGAGATTTCACCGATGCGGCCCGGGCGGATGTAGCGCATGTAGATGCCCATGAACATCGCGATCGGGATGGTCGCGATCACCGTGAACATGCCCCACGGGCTCTCGGCCAGGGCCTTGACCACGATCAGCGCCAGCACCGCGAGGATGATGATCATGATCAGGAAGCAACCGAACAGGGCGATGGTGCCCGGTATGCGGCCCATTTCCTCACGGACCATGTCGCCCAGCGAGCGGCCGTTGCGGCGCGTAGACAGGAACAGGACCATGAAGTCCTGCACCGCGCCGGCCAGCACCACGCCAGCGATCAGCCACAGCGTGCCGGGCAGGTAACCCATCTGCGCCGCGAGCACCGGGCCCACGAGCGGGCCGGCGCCAGCGATGGCGGCGAAGTGGTGACCGAAAAGGATGTGCTTGTTGGTCGGGACGTAGTCCAGGCCATCGTTGTTGAGTACCGCCGGCGTGGCCCGGCGGGGGTCGAGCTGCATCACCTTGGTGGCGATGAACAGGCTGTAGTAACGGTAGGCAACCAGGTAGATGGCCACTGCCGCGACGACGATCCACAAGGCATTGATCGCCTCACCGCGACGCAGGGCGACCACACCCAGCGCGCAGGCCCCTATGACTGCCAGCGCCAGCCACGGAATGTGGCGTAGCAGGCTATTATTGTTGTTCATGGTTTACTTCCAGCTGGTGGATTGGAAAGACCGCCCATCGAGTCTAGGGCCAGTCAAGACGCATTGCCACACTTGCTTTGGTCTAGAGCCTCTGCGGCCAGATTGCAGTACCTGATGCACATACCAAACTCACTATAGTCAGGATGTCACCCGGAGAAACCACCATGAGCGCCCACGACGAACGCCGCCGTTTCCAGCGCATCGCCTTCGATGCCCCTACCGAACTGCGCCAGGGCGAACGTCGCTGGCCGGTGAAGCTCCTCGACCTGTCGCTGAAGGGCTTGCTGGTAGAGCGCCCGGAACCCTGGGATGCCGACTCCACCCAGGACTTCGACGCGGTCATCCATCTCAACGACAAGAAAACCCAGGTCAGGATGCAGGTCGAACTGCGCCACGACGAGTCCGCCCGGCTGGGCTTTATCTGCCTGTTCATCGATGTCGATTCGATGACCCACCTGCACCGTCTTGTGGAACTCAACCTGGCAGACAGCACCGAAATGATGCGCGAGCTGCGCGAACTCATCGAAGATTGATATCTCTTAGCCTGCTAACAATCTGGCTGTGACAGCTTTCTTGTCCAGCCAGACAGCTTTCCTGCCTTTCCCAACCCCTTTGTACACACCCCTCTGGAACAGCCTCTCGCAGGTTGGAACGCAACGTGCATCCAGGTTTCAGGCACCCTGGACGCACCCGTTACGGCGCTACGATCAAAACTTTGTATACAATTTTAGTGGCAATTATTTGCGCTAGTTGTCTACAGTAGCGGCACAACAATAAACAGAGAGCCTGCTCCAATGACCACGTCCCCCAGCACGTCTCCCGCCCCGCGCCCCGAGGACGAAAACCTCGGTCTCGGCGCCAACCTGGCCTACGGGCTGCAGCATGTCCTGACCATGTATGGAGGGATCGTCGCCGTACCCCTGATCCTTGGCCAGGCCGCCGGCCTGGCGCCGGCGGAGATCGGCCTGCTGATTGCTGCCTCGTTGTTCGCCGGTGGCCTGGCGACATTGCTGCAGACCCTTGGGCTGCCGTTCTTCGGCTGCCAGCTGCCACTGGTCCAGGGCGTGTCGTTCGCGGGCGTGGCGACCATGGGCGCGATTCTTGGCAGCCAGGGCGGCGGTGGCCTGCCGGCGGTGCTGGGCGCGGTAATGGCAGCTTCGTTGATCGGCTTCCTGATTACCCCGGTGTTCTCGCGCATCACCAAGTTCTTCCCGCCCCTGGTGACCGGCATCGTCATCACCACCATCGGCCTGACCCTGATGCCCGTCGCGGCCCGCTGGGTGATGGGCGGCAACAGCGCCTCGCCAGAATTCGGCAGCATGGCCAATATCGGCCTGGCGGCGCTGACCTTCGCCATCGTCCTGCTGCTGAGCAAGCTGGGCAGCGCGAGCATTTCGCGCCTGTCGATCCTGCTGGCGATGGTCGCCGGCACATTGATCGCCTGGTCGCTGGGCATGGCCGACTTCAGCAAGGTCACCGAAGGCCCGATCTTCGCCTTCCCCACCCCGTTCCACTTCGGCATGCCGACCTTCCACATCGCCGCGATCCTGTCGATGTGCATCGTGATCATGGTGACCCTGGTGGAAACCTCGGCGGACATCCTGGCGGTCGGTGAGATCATCGACACCAAGGTCGACTCCAAGCGCCTGGGCAATGGCCTGCGCGCAGACATGGCATCGAGCATCCTGGCGCCGATCTTCGGCTCGTTCACCCAGAGCGCCTTCGCCCAGAACGTGGGCCTGGTGGCAGTGACCGGCGTGAAGAGCCGCTATGTGGTGGCCACCGGCGGCGTGATCCTGGTGGTGCTCGGCCTGCTGCCGATCATGGGCCGGGTGATTGCGGCAGTGCCTACCCCGGTACTTGGGGGCGCCGGTATCGTGCTGTTCGGCACCGTGGCCGCCAGCGGCATCCGCACCCTGTCGAAAGTCAGCTACAAGAACAACGTCAACCTGATCATCGTCGCCGCCTCGCTGGGCTTCGGCATGATCCCGATCGCGGCGCCGAACTTCTACCACAGCTTCCCCAGCTGGTTCGAAACCATCTTCCACTCCGGCATCAGCTCGGCGGCGATCATGGCGATTCTGCTGAACCTGATGTTCAACCACTTCACCACCGGCAACTCGGAAAACCAGTCGGTATTTGCCGCAGCCTATGAGCGCACCATCCAGTACTCCGACATCTCGGCCCTGCGTGATGGCGACTACTTCAAGGATGGCAAGCTGTTCGACGCCGAGGGCAACGAGGTACCGGTGCTGGAACTGGACGAGCACGGCAACGAGACGCCCAGGCGCAAGGCGGTTGCCGAACACTGATCGCTGACCAGGACGGTCATCGAGGGGAGCCGACGCGCATCGTCGGCTCCCTTTTTTGTCTGGGCAGATGCATGGGAACAAACCCGCTCCCAATCGCCCTAGCCGTGCGCCACGAAGTATCGATTCAACACATTCAGGTCCCCGGCCTCCAGAACCCCCGCCAGATAGCGCAGCTGCAACCACGCCCGCAGGTACTCGTGCCGCGCCTGAGCCAGGTCGCGCCTGGCACCGAACAACTGTTGCTCGGCATCCAGAACGTCGAGGTTGACCCGCTCACCGCCCTGCACGCTCTTGCGCGTGGCCTGCACCAGGGCTGTAGCTGCCTTGACCGCCAGGTCGTAGGCGCGAATCTTCGCCGTGCCGCTGGCGCACAGGTTGAACTGCCGACGCAACTGGTTGACCGTGTCGCGCAGTTGCGCATCCAGCTCGAAGCCCGCGGCATCCCGCTGGGCACGGGCCTGGCGCACCGACGCCGACACGCCGCCACCGGCGAACAGCGGCACGTTCAACTGCACGCCGATGCTGTCGGTGTCGTAGCGCTGGTTATAGCTGCTCTCGGAGCTGGAGCTGGATATACCCTTGCTGGCATAGGCACTCAACGAGGGCAGATGACCGGCCCGCTGACGCTCGATGTTCTGCTCGGCGACCTCCAGCCCATGGCGCTGGCTGGCCAGCTCGGCGTTGCGGGCAACAGCCAGGTCGCGCCAGGGCTCGAAACGCGCGGGCGTCAGTGGCTGGACGCGAAAATCACCGGTCATCGGCGCCAGGTCATCGACCTCTACCGGCTCGCCGATGATCGCCTGCAAGGCCCGCAACGCCGCATCGAGATTGTCGCCTGCCTCGATCTCCTGGGCCTGGGCCAACTCGTAGCGGGCCCGGGTCTCGAGCACATCGGTGCGGGTACCCTCGCCACCTTTGACCAGACGTTCGTTGAGCGTCAGTTGTTCGGCAAAGGTACGCCGCTGGGCCTGGGCCAGGGCGATCTGTTCATTGGCGAACAGCGCTTCGCTGTAGGCGCCGAACAGCCGCACCATCAGTTCCTGGCCACGACCACGATAGCGTTCGTCGGCCAGCGCGGCCTGGGCCACGCCACGGCGGTAGTCACTCCAGGCGGCATAGTCGAACAGCGGCTGCTCGAGGGTCAGGGTCGAGCTGTAGCTGCGGTAATCGCGTTGGGTGGTCACGTCGCCGAACTGGCTGCGCTGGGTCACCTCCGAGTCGTTGCGGGCACGGTTGTAGCGATACGACAGTTTCGGCAGCAGTCCGGCGCGGCCGATCGCCCGGTTTTCAAGCCCGGCCTCACGCTCGGCGATCGAACCCTGCCAGGTCGGGTCGTTGCGCAGGGCCAGGGCATAGGCATCGCCCAGATCCAGGGCCTGCGCCGACAGGCTGGTGAGCAGCAACAGCGGACAGGCGAAACGCAAAAGAGCCGGCATCTCCCTTATTCCTCCGCCAGAGCAACGTGCACCCGATCGGCCAGTGGCTTGAACAGGTAATTGAGCATCGAGCGTTCACCGGTGCGCACGAAGGCCTCCACCGGCATGCCAGGGCGGATATCCAGGCCCGCCAGTTGCCCCAGCCCCTGTTCGCTGACCTTGATACGTACCTGGTAGTAGGGCTGCTGGGTCTTCTCGTCCACCAGGCGGTCGGCCGAGACCAGGGTCACCTCGCCGTCCACCCGCGGCGTGGTGCTCTGGTTGAACGCCACGAACATCAGTTCCACCGGCAAGCCGGGGCGCAGGCGGTCGATCATCTCCACCGAGGCCCGCGCATCGACCAGCAAAGGCGCATCGCGCGGCACGATCTCCATCAGTTGCTGGCCGCGGGCGATGACCCCGCCGTTGGTGAACACACTGAGACCGACCACCGTACCGGCCACCGGGGCCCGCACCTGGGCATGGGCCAGTTCGAATTCGGCGCTGCGCAAGCGGTTGCCCAGGTCCTCGGCGCTGGCCTGCAGTTCGGCGAGCTGCTGGCGCACCTCGTTCTGGTACTCCTGCTGGCGCTGGCCGATACGCAGCTTCAGCTCCAGCACCTGGCGCCGGGTGCGACCGATGTTGCCGAAGTCCTCGGCGATCGAGCCATTGACCTGGGCCAGCAGGCGCTCGCTGTCGAGCAGGCGATTGCGGGCGATGTAGCCGTCCCGGGCCAGCTCGCGCAGGCCGCGCAACTGCTCGTCCAGCGCATCGCGCTGGGCCTGCTTGCTGGCCAACGAACCTTGCAGCCCCTGCAGCGAGGCTTCGGCACCGGCAATGCTCTCGCGCAGGCCGCCGAGTTCCATGTCCAGCGCCTGGGCCCGGCTGCCACGCAGCTGGCGCTGCCCTTCCAGCACCGTGGCCACCCAGGGGAGATTCGCCTGGGCCAGCAGGTCTTCGGGGTATGCAATCGTCGCCCGACCATCGCGCTCGGCCAGCAGGCGCGCCTCCCCGGCGCGGGCGTTGACGTACTGCACTCGCAACGAACCGACCTGGGCCTGGGCCTGGGTCGGGTCCATGCGCAGCAGCACCTGGCCGGCGTTCACCGTGTCACCGTCACGCACCAGCAACTGTTCGATCACCCCGCCCGTGGGGTGCTGCACGGCCTGGCGGCTACCGGCAACCATTACGCTACCGCTGACCGGCACGCCCTTGTCCAAGGGCGCCAGCGCGGCCCACAACAGAAAGCCGCCGAAACCTGCCAACACCAGCCAGCGGCCGACCCGGCCCGGCCGGTGTTCATCGAGGCTGAGCAGGCTCGCTTCGGTCTTTTGCGTGGAGAGGGCGTGTACGCTCATGAAATCAGGCTCTTGGTTGGCCGAACGTGACGTTCATGCCGATGGGGTTACGGGCGATGGGGGGTGTGGTGGAGGGGGCGACGGGGGCGGGCCGGGCAGCCCGCTGGGCGTCCTGCAATACCCTGGCGGTGGGGCCGAAGGCCTGCAACTGGCCGCCCTTGAGCATCAACAGGTTGTCCAGGCCGGCCAGCAGCGAGGACTTGTGGGTGATCAGGATCAGCGTGCGCTTGTGCTCGCGCAGCCTGGCAATGGCCTCGACCAGCGCCCGCTCACCGGCCTCATCGAGATTGGAGTTGGGTTCGTCGAGCACGATCAGCGCCGGCAGCCCGTACAGCGCGCGTGCCAGGCCGATGCGCTGGCGCTGACCACCGGAAAGCCCCATGCCTCCCTCCCCCAACAGCGTGTCATAGCCGCCCGGCAAGGCGAGGATCATGTCGTGCACGCCCGCCAGCTGCGCCGCAGCGACCACCTGCTGGGCGTCGACAAGGCCCAGACGGGCGATGTTGTCGGCAATGCTGCCGGCGAACAGCTGCACATCCTGCGGCAGGTAGCCGATGTGCTGGCCCAGCGCGCCACGGTCCCAGGTCCGCAGGTCGGCGCCGTCCAGGCGCACCTTGCCGGTGATCGGCGCGCCGGCGCCGACCAGCAGCCGCGCCAGGGTCGACTTGCCCGACCCCGAAGGGCCGATGATCCCCAGCGACTCGCCCGCCGGCAGCTCGAAGCCCAGGTTGTTCAGGCACAGGCGACTGCTGCCCGGTTGCGTCGCGCCCACCTGCTCGACGGTGAGTTTGCCCAGCGGGGCCGGCAGCGGCATGCCAGCCGGGCGCGGGGGCTGGGCCTGCAGCAACTCGCTCAGGCGCTGATAGGCCAGGCGCGCACCGCTCCATTGGCGCCAGGCGCCGATCAACTGGTCGATCGGCGCCAGCACGCGGGCCATGAGGATGGAACCGGCGATCATCATCCCCGGGGTGATCAACTGTTCGATGGCCAACCAGGCGCCCAGCCCGAGCACCAGCGACTGCAAGGCCAGGCGCACGGTCTTGGTCAGCGCGGTGACCGCCGCGGTACGCTCGCTGCCCAGGTTCTGCCGGGCCAGGAACCCATGATGCAACCGCGCCCAGCGCTGGCGCACGGCGCCGAGCATGCCCATGGCCTCGATCACTTCGGCATTGCGCAGGTTGGCGCTGGCCTCCAGGCCCGCCTGCTGCGACAGCTGCCCGGCTTGCGCAAACGGCGCCTGGGTCAGGCGCTCGTTGACCCACGCCAGCACCGTCAGCAACACCGCGCCCGCCAGCGCCATCAGGCCCAGCCACGGGCTGAACATGAACATCACCAGCAGGTACACCGGGAACCACGGCGCATCGAAGAAGGCGAACAACGCCTGGCCGGTGGCGAACTGGCGCAGCGCGGTCAGGTCGGCGAGCATCTGCCCCGCCGCACCTTTGTGCCCGGCCAGGCTGGCCTCGTAGGCGGCCTCGAACACCCGCGGGTTGAGGTCCATGTCCATGCGCGTGCCCAGGCGGATCACCACCTGGCTGCGCAGCCACTCCAGCAGCCCCATGAAGGCGAACACCCCGAGCACCATGAGGCTGAGCATCAGCAGGGTCATCTCGTTGCGCGACGACAGGACCCGGTCATAGACCTGCAGCATATAGAGCGCCGGCGCCAGCATCAGCACATTGATCACCGCGGTGAACAACGCGACGTTGCCAAGCCCGGCACGGCAGGCCTTGAGCGCCCGCAGCACTTCATTGGCCGCGGCGGGAGCGGTTCGCATTTGTTGGAAACCTCTTGGAAGGCGCCGACAGGCGATTGCATTCGCGCCATCGTCGCCACAGAATTCGCACCGCCGCAGCCTGGGCCCGGCAAAGACACGGGCTGCGGGGTAAGTGCATCAGATCAGCGAATGGCAGGGTGACCTTCCATTCGCTTTTTCATGCCTGCGCTCAGGCCGCCAGGGCCAGGTCCTCAGGCAGCGCCTGCACGCCGACCGCTTCGGCGGAGGCAGCGTGCGCGGGGCCTGCGGCTAGGGCCGCGCCGATCTCGGCGAAGGTGCTGTTGGTGGACACGCCATAACCGGCCAGCAGGTTGTCGAGCACGCCCTCCAGGGCCGAGGTGTTGCCCTGCATCAGGCCGTAGATCACGCTCTGCACTTCGTTGCCGGCACGGCCTGCGCCCTGCGCGGCATCCAGGTCGAGGCCGTTGAAGCTGACCACGTAGTTGCTCAGGGTGAAGTCGCTGCCGCTGCCGCCGCCGAGCACTTCGCCCAGGGAAACGTTGTCCAGCGAACCCCACAGGTAGTGATTCAGGTTGTCGCCCGGTGCCTTCGACGGGTCGAATACGTAGTGCAGGCCGTTGGCGCTGTCGCTGTCGGCAACGAAGGCGTAATCCGAGCTGTTGCGACCGTGAGTGGCGTACTGGTCGCCGTCGAAGGTGCCGTTGCTGAAGCCGCCGGTGTTGCTGTAGCCGTGGCCGGCGGTGACGAAGCCGGCACTCCAGAAGGCCAGGTAATCGTCGACGGTGGAGCTGGCGAAAGCGGCGTCGTAGTTAACGGAAAGGGTCATGACGGTTCCTCGTTGTTGCACAGTGATGACGAAGGCGTGTTCCGTGCCTTCGCGTCGCCCGGAATGGGCAAACCCGGTTGGATCAGAAGCGGTACTCGAGCATGCCGCTCAAGGTGCGGCCACGGGCCAGCGACAGGTTGTTGCCGTCGCCCATGGCCACGAAGTAGGCCTCATCGGTGGCGTTTTCCAGGGAAAGGGCCAGGTTCAGGCTGGAAGTCATCCAGTAGCTGGCGTACAGGTCATAGACTGTGTACTGGGGCCACTGCGCCTGATCGATCTGGTTGTAGGTATGGCTCTTGAGGTTTTCACCATTGCCTTCGCTGTAGCGCACACGCATGCCTACATCCAGGGTGCGATCGAGCAGGCGCATGCCCAGGGTCAGCGCGCCGCGGTCTGCAGGCATATAGGAGGCGTTGCCCATGATGTCGCCGCAGCTGACGATACTGTTGGTGTCCGCCGCGCCCTCGGCGCGTGATACCCGCACCGGCAGCATGATGATGCGGCTGCCCACACGGACCGGGCGCATGACGGTGCCGGCACTGACCAGCCGCTGTGCGCCGCCCATGTAGAACTGGTTGGAGCAGAACTCGTTGCTGCCGATCATGTGGGTGTAGCTGAGCTGCCCATAGTAGGCGCCGGCGTCGTAATCCAGGCTGTATTCCACGCCGCGAAAGCGCGTGGTCTCCAGATTGTTCTGGTAGGCCGAGCGACCCAGCGCGATACCCGCCACGCTGCTGCCGGGCAGCGAGACATTGGTGTCGAGAAACGAGAAGTTGTCGATGCGCGTGTCGAAGTAGGCGACCTTGGCGCCGAACCGGTCGCCGTCGCGAAGCAGCGACTCCTTGAAAATGTTCAGCCCCAACTCCCAGTTGTGCGACTCCTCGGCCTTGAGAAACGGGTTGGGATAGACCATCTCGGCACTGCCGCCGGCATGTGGGCGGCCGCTCATGAACACTTCGGTCACCGCCGGCGGACGCCAGCCACGGCCCCAGCGGGTGTAGACCTGCAACCAGTCCGGCCCTGGCTTGACCGCAATACCGAAGGTTGGCGAGAAACGGCCCTCCTCCGTCTGCTCGTCGAAGATCATGTGGGTCTGCTGGCGCGAAAGGCTGACCTCGGTGACCCCCTCGGGGTACATCCAGGTGGTGACGCCGGTCTTGCCGCTCAGCCGGTAGCGGTCATAACGCAAACCGGCATCCAGACTGAGCCAGTCGTCATGCTCGTAGGTGAGATTGCCGAACAAGCTGGCCATGATCCGCTTGCCCTTGGGGTTGGCACCTTGCACATAGGGCAGCGATTCCACTTCGTTCTGGGCGGCGACACGGTCCGTGCTGGGACGGAAACTGTCCTGGAACAGCTCGGTGCCGTAGTTGAAACTCAAGGTGTCGACCTGCCCGAAGTGCCAGCGCGAGGTGTTCTGCACTTGCAGCCCCCAGGTGTCGGTCTGGAAGCGGTCGGTATAGGCCTCGACACGGTTGCCGGTACCCACGCTGGACATGTTGTCGGCGTTCCAGCGGTCCTGGCGGGTGGTTACGTAATAAAGCTTGGCCTTGAAATCGATCAGGTCGTTGTCGGGTGAGAAGCTGTAGTCGACTGCAGTGTTCTTCGCATTGATGTCATTGGTCCCGGTGACCCGGTAGTAGTAGCGGTTGCTGTTGCTGTCGTTGTAGGTCCAGGCATCCTTGCTGTCGGCATCGGTCTCGAAGTAGCTGAACTGCAGGCGCTGATGCTCAGGCAGGTTGATGCCGAACTTGAACAGCTGGGAGCGGGTGATGCTGTCCATCGCTCCGACTTCACCGTGCAACCAGCTCTTCCAGGCCTCGCGATTCTCCAGCTTGCCGCGGATCTGCGTGCCCAGGTTGTCGGCATTCTGCGTGCCGCTGCGGTAGTCGCCGAAGTGTCGCTCGCTGTAGCCGACGAGGATGTCGCCTATCTCGTTGCCGGCAGCAAACAGCGCACTGCCGTTGAAGTACGTGCCATTGCCCAGCTCGCCGATGCCATGGCCGGCGCGCAGGCGACCGCCGACTTCCTTGCCGTCGCCAAGCAGGTCACGGGCCTCGACGGTATTGAAACTGGCGATGCCACCGATCACCCCGGCGCCGCCCATGCCGGCAGAGGTGCCCTTGTCGATTTCCACGCCCTGGATGAACTCCGGGTCGATGAACATCGTGCCGTTGCGCTGCTGGTGGCCGTTGACGCTGAAGTTCTGGCGCATGCCATCGATGTTCATGTTGACCCGGCCATAGTCCTGCACGCCGCGGATGTTCACCGACAACCCGGGGTCGCGCTGGTTGACTGCCGTGTATACCCCGGCAGTCTGCTCGAGCAGGTCGGCCGCGTGGCGCGGCGGGCGCTTGTCGATCTGCTCGCGGGTGATCACGCTGACCGAGCGAGGCGTCTGGTAGACCCAGTCGCCGTCACGCATCGAATCAACATGAGTGGCGCCCAGTTCCATGACCTGGCCACCCTCCGCCAGGCGCTCCAGGCCCACTTGGCCCGGGGCACTGAAGCGATAGCGTACGGGCATGCCGCGCAGCAACCGGTGCAGCCCCTCTTCGACGCTGTAGCCGCCGTGCAGGCCTTCGCTTTGCAAGCCAGCCAGGGTTCGGCTGTCGAAGAACACCTGCACCCCGGATTGCTCGGCATAGGCCAGGACGGCGCTGTCCAGAGGCTGGGCAGGGATGTCGAACTGAATGACGGTGTGCTTGGTGCTGCTGGCGGCGGTGGCAGCCTGCACCATGCCGATCCCCATCGGCAGGGTGCAGGTGCCCAGGGCCAGGCTGCCGGCAAGGGCGATGCGGCTCAGAGGCCGGAGGGATCGAGTTGATTGCGTGCTCACTGCGCGTCTCGTCTGTTAGCGTTTTCTAATAATGAAAATCAATCTCAACAGTCAGACGAGCAACGTGGGAAAACTCAGTAACGCCAGATGAAAGTTTTTGCGAAAGACTCAGTAGATCACGGTCAAGCCCGGTAACTGCAGGCGCTTGGCCTTCAGCTCGCGGGCAAGGGTATCGGCGGCGGCGCCCAGGTTGTCGAGGCGGAACACACCGCTCACTTCACGCTGCGCCAGCGTGCCATCGACCACCATCAGGCGGCCATCGCGATAACGGTTCAGGCGCTCGACAACCTCGGCCAGAGGCTGGCGCTCGAACACCAGCACACCCCGCTGCCAGTCGGTGGCCCGATGCAGATCGCGGCCACTCCATGGCCGGATACCCTGGGCCTGGTCGTAGCGCAGTGCCTGCCCCTCCTGCAGGAGCTGATGGGCGGCACCCTGGGCCGGCGCCGTTTGCAGCCGCACGTCGACACTATGCTCGAGCATGCCCACCCAGCCGCCATCACCCGCCTCGCCCACCACGAATCGGGTGCCCAGTGCCTGGCTGGTGGCACCGGCATATTCGACCACGAAGGGCCGCGGCTCATCCGCGCTGACCGGCGCCGCACTGAACACCGCCTCCCCCGCCAACAGGCGCACCCGACGCTGCCGACCATCGAAGTCGAGCTGCACGGCACTGCCGCTGTCCAGGTCGACCTGGCTACCATCGGGCAGGCTTACGCGGCGCACTTCGCCAGCGGCGGTGGCGTAGTCGGCACGCCAGTCGAGCAGTACTTGAGGGCCTTGTTCGACGCCCAGAATTGCCAGCAACAGCAACGCACTGCTGGCCACCGCCCAGCGCAGCCGCGTCGGCCGACGCCGGCCACGCGGACGCTCGGCCCGGGCCACTGATGCCCGGTGCGGCATTGTCGGCGCCAGGCTCGTCACCTGGCCGAGATCGGCCCAGGTCGCCTTGGCGAAGGCATAGGCCCGCGCATGGCGCGGATCGCTGCCGCACCATTGCGCCAACGCCAGCTGCTGCGCCGGGCTCAGGGGGCCGCCCCCCTCCAGCACCACCCACTCGGCGGCCTGCTCGCGGATGGCTTGCTCGTTCTGGCTGCTCACACGGTTCTCTCGCGATCTGGTTATGTCTGGGCTGACGTCTGAAGCGGCATTAGTCAGTAAACCGTTGGTCATTCGGTTTCCTGCAGGCACTGCATCACATAGGCCAGGGCCTTGGCCAGATGCTTTTGCACCGAGCTGTCGGAGATCCCCAGGTGCCGGGCAACCTCGGCATGGGTCATCCCTTCCAGGCGGTTGAGGCGGAAGATTTCCCGGGTGCGCTCGGGCAATTCGCCGAGGATCATCTGCAGGCGACGCAGGTGCTGCTCGCGCACGGCTTGCTCCTCAAGCCCAGGGCCGTCCTCGACGAGCGCCTCGAAAGCCTCGTGGGGCACCGTGTCGGTCTTGCGCCTTTGCTGCTGACGCACATGATCGATCATCAGGTTGTGCGCGGTGCGATAGAGGTACGCCTGGGCGTTGTCGATGGTCTCGGTACGCTGCTGCTCGGCCAGGCGCAGGAAACTGTCCTGCACAAGGTCAGCGGCCAGCTGTGGGTCGCGCACCTTGCGCGAGAGCAGGCCTTGAAGGTTTTTCGCGTGCTTGAGAAACAGCCGCTTGAGGTCTAACTCCGCCACACGCGCTCCATGAGGTGGTCGCAAGGTGGCGGTATGCTACTCGTTATTGAGAATCACTTACAAGAAAATGACCTACTCGAACAATGCATCCAGCGCCTGTTCCAGACGGGTCACGGCAATCACCTGCAACCCGGCGGGCGCCTCTTTCGGCGCGTTGCCCTTGGGCACGATGGCCCGCTTGAAGCCATGTTTGGCCGCTTCCTTCAGACGCTCCTGGCCACTGGGCACCGGGCGCACCTCGCCCGACAGGCCGATTTCGCCGAACACCAGCAGGCCATGGGCCAGCGGACGATTGCGCAGGCTCGACATCACCGCCGCCAGCAACGCCAGGTCGGAAGCGGTCTCGAGCACCTTCACCCCGCCGACGACGTTGAGGAACACGTCCTGATCATGGGTGGGGATGCCACCGTGTCGGTGCAGCACCGCCAGCAGCATGGCCAGGCGGTTCTGGTCCAGGCCCAGGGTCACCCGTCGCGGGTTGGCCAGGTGGCTGTCGTCGACCAGCGCCTGGACTTCCACCAGCATCGGCCGGGTGCCCTCCCAGGTGGCCATGACCACACTGCCGGGCACCTCTTCCTGGGTGCGATTGAGGAAGATCGCCGACGGATTGGAGACTTCCTTGAGGCCGCGGTCGGTCATGCCGAACACGCCCAGCTCGTTGACCGCGCCAAAGCGGTTCTTCACTGCGCGCAGCAGGCGCAAGCGGCCATCGGACTCGCCCTCGAAATACAGCACCGTGTCGACCATGTGCTCGAGCACCCGAGGACCTGCCAACGAGCCTTCCTTGGTGACGTGACCGACCAGGAAGATCGCCGTGCCGCTCTGCTTGGCATAGCGCACCAGCAATGCCGTGCTCTCGCGCACCTGGGCCACGCCACCCGGCGCCGACTGCAGTTGTTCGGTGAAGATGGTCTGGATCGAGTCGATCACCATCACCCGCGGCTTTTCCTGGCGCGCGGTGGCAATGATGGTCTCGATGCAGGTTTCAGTCATGACCTTGAGCTGGTCCTGGGGCAGGCCCAGGCGCCGGGAGCGCATGGCCACCTGCTGCTGCGACTCCTCGCCGGTGACATACAGCGCCGGCATCTGCACGGCGATGTTGCACAGGGTCTGCAGGAGGATGGTCGATTTGCCGATACCCGGATCGCCCCCGATCAGCACCACCGACCCATCCACCAGGCCGCCGCCCAGTACGCGGTCGAGTTCGGTGCTGCTGGTGGTGAAGCGCGGGATCTCCTCGACGCTCACTTCGGCCAGGGTCTTGATCTGCGCCTGCTGCCCGGTCCAGCCGGTACGCCCGCTCGGTGCCGCGGCGCCGCCGCTTTCGATCATGCTCTCGACCAGGGTGTTCCAGGCCCCGCACTCGCCACACTGCCCGGCCCACTTGGGGAAGGTCGCGCCGCACTCGGTGCAGCCATACAAACGCTTGGCCTTGGCCATGGGCTGGGTCTCCTGGAAAAAACCGCCATGATAGCCGAACACGGACGTGCCCCGGAGGCCTCGGCGGGCGACAAAACTATTCGCTCTATAAACAGTCTGTAGCTGCGAACGTCACGCATGAAGCGTTTTAGTGGCTTACACTGCGTTTACCTCTCCATTCGTAACAAAGGAATACAGCATGGGCATGCTCAGTGAATTCAAGGCCATCGCGGTCAAGGGAAATGTCGTCGACATGGCGGTGGGGATCATCATCGGCGCGGCGTTCGGCAAGATCGTTTCGTCCTTCGTCGGTGACGTGATCATGCCCCCCATCGGCCTGCTGATCGGCGGTGTCGACTTCAGCGACCTGGCCATCACGCTCAAGGCTGCCGAAGGCGATGTGCCGGCCGTGATGCTGGCCTACGGCAAGTTTATCCAGACCATCCTCGACTTCATCATCGTCGCTTTCGCCATCTTCATGGGCGTGAAGGTGATCAACCGCCTCAAGCGCGAAGAAGCCGTGGCACCGACCGCTCCGCCTGTGCCCAGCGCCGAGGAAACCCTGCTGACCGAGATTCGCGACCTGCTTAAGGCGCAGAATCGCCAGCCCTGAAGCACAAAACGACTGGGGCCGCTTTGCAGCGGCCCCAGTGACGGCGTTCCAAAAGGCGCCATCGTTCCTTACCAGTAGTTCTCCACCGCCACCTGCCCCGGCCGCTTGCTCAGGCTCAGTTGCAAGTCCCGCGCCTTGAGCACCTTGCGCGTCTCGTCGATCATCTCCGGGTTGCCGCACAGCATGATCCGTGAATGCTCCGGCGACAGCGCCAGCCCCGCCGCCTTTTCCAGTTCACCGTTCTCGATCAACGTGGTAATCCGCGCGTTCAACGCACCCGGATGCTGCTCTCGGGTGACCACTGGAATGAACTGCAGCTTGCCCGCGTACTCCGCCAGGTAGTCGCGCTGCTCCAGCGCGGCGATTTCATCGATATACGCCAGTTCCTTCGCCTCGCGCACCGAGTACACCAGCTTGATGTTGTCGAAACGCTCCCAGGCCTCGAAGTCCTGCAGGATCGACATGAACGGTGCGATGCCGGTGCCGGTGGCCAGCAGCCACAAGTCACGGCCGCCGACGAAGCGGTCAAGGGTCAGGTAACCGAAGGCCTGGCGATCGATCAGCAGGGTGTCGCCCTCGCCAAGCCGGCTGAGCTCACTGGTGAACTCGCCCCCGGGCACCACGATGGAGAAGAAGTCGAGAAACTCGTCATGGGGCGCGCTGACCATGGAATAGGCACGCCAGACGACGCTGCCATCGGCCTTGTTCACCCCCAGCCGGGCGAACTGACCGGCACGAAAGCGAAAGCCTGCATCGCGGGTCACGCGCAGGGAAAAAAGGTTGGGTGTAAGGGGCTGGACGCCGAGCAGGGTCTGGCGGGTGAATTTGTCGGCGCTGGCGGTCATGACGGGCTCCACGAATCAAGTGCGCACAGTGTCGCGCAAAGCAGCAGAGATAAACACCGTCGGTTTGTAAGGTATCGCCAGGAACCAAGCACAATCTGCTTAAGAATGCGTGACAGCTATAGCAAAAAAACCCAGCACACCATTAGGAGATTTCCTACACTACTGCCCGTACAACGCTGACTTTGGATCCACCGCGACACAAAGGGAGCTTCACCGATGCCACATTGGAAGAGTGAGCAACTCCAGCAGATGCTGGAGGAGCGAGAGCCGCAGCAGCTGTTCGGCCAGGCCGTGAAACTGGTCCAGGCACTGGACATGGAGTTCGTCGGCCTGACGCTGCACCTGCATGTCGCTGCCCGTGGCCCCCAGGTGATCCTCTACAACAATTACCCAAGTGCCTGGAATACGCGCTACCAAGCTGAAGACTTCATCAAGATAGATCCGGCAGTGACAAAATGCCACCACACGACGTTGCCGCTGGTCTGGAGCGACGAACTGTTCCACGAGGTGCCTCAGTTGCGGGAGGCTGCCACTGCCCACGGCATGACCCATGGCTGGAGCCAGTCGGTGCACGACCAGCAGCACAACGAAAGCCAGTTGAGTGTCACCAGGCCTCAGGGCGCTGTCTCCCGTGACGAACTGTTCGAGAAAAGCGCCCAGGTGATGTGGCTGTGCAACACCTTGCACGCCGCCCTCAGCACACACCATCTGGCCAAGTACAGCCCACTGCCGCAATTGAGCGAGCGCGAGCTCGAAGTGCTCAAGTGGTCGGCCGCCGGCAAGACCGCAGCCGACGTGGCGATGATTCTTTCGCTGTCGACCAGCACCGTGAATTTTCATATTCGCAGCGTGATCAGCAAGACCAACGCCTCCAACAAAGCCGGCGCCATCGCCATTGCTGCCCTGCGCGGCCTGCTCTGACAGCCCCCGTCCCCCACCCAGACACAAAGCCCTGTAGAATCACCTGCCGCAAGCCCGCCGCACCCGCGCGCCGGGCAGATACGCAGCAGAGCCCCACGTCATGCCCCTGTTCAACAGCCCCTTCGCCGACCTCGACCTGATCCGCCAGCCGGAGCAAGCCAACGACCCGCTGCTGGCGTTCGATGCCGCCGACCAGTACCTGCTTGAGCACCTGGCCGCCCAGGCACCGGGCTCAGGCTGCAAGGTGCTGGTGCTCAACGACAGCTTCGGCGCCCTGGCCGCCAGCCTGGCCGGGCACCTGGACGTGACCAGCAGCGGCGACTCGCACCTGGCGCACCTGGCCCTGGAGAAGAATCTGGCGGGCAACGGCAAGCCGTTCGACAGCGTGCCCTTCATCCCGGCCAGCGAGCCCTTCCAGGGCCCGTTCGACCGCGTGCTGGTGCGCGTACCCAAGACCCTGGCCCTGCTCGAGGAGCAACTGATCCGCCTGCAGGGCCAGCTGGCGCCAGGCGCCCAGGTGATTGCCGGGGCGATGATCAAGCACTTGCCGCGAGCCGCCGGCGACCTTATGGAGAAGTACATCGGCCCGGTGCAGGCGTCGCTGGCGCAGAAGAAAGCGCGCCTGCTGATTGCCACCTTCGCCGAACGCCCGGCCGCCCGCTCCCCCTACCCCAGCTGCTATCGTCTGGAGACGCCGGCCCTGGAGCTGGTCAACCACGCCAACGTGTTCTGCCGCGAAGGCCTGGACATCGGCACTCGCGCCTTCCTGCCACATCTGCCCCGTGACCTGGGTCGCGCCCGGGTCGCCGATCTGGGCTGTGGCAATGGCGTGCTGGCGATCGCCTGCGCCCTGGCCAACCCGGATGCGCAGTTCACCCTGGTCGACGAGTCGTACATGGCGGTGCAGTCGGCGCGGGAGAACTGGCAGGCGGCACTGGGAGAACGCGCAGTGACGATCAGGGCCGCGGACGGCCTGGCGGGGCAGGAGAAACAATCGCTGGACGTGGTGCTGTGCAATCCACCGTTCCACCAGCAGCAGGTGGTCGGCGACTTCCTCGCCTGGCGCATGTTCCAGCAGGCCCGCGAGGCGCTGGAAGTCGGTGGCGCGCTGTACATCGTCGGCAACCGCCACCTGGGCTACCACAGCAAGCTGGCGCGTTTGTTCCGGGGTGTCGAGCAGGTGGCGGCAACGCCGAAGTTCGTGGTGCTCAAGGCCCGGAAATAAAAGCATCGCGGGGCAAGTCGCATCGGTACGACTTGCCCCGCGATGACTCGATGGCTTAGTGAGTACTCAGGCCTGCCGCATTCATGAACATGCGCATGCCATAAGCCACCACGCCAAGCGCTGCCACGCTCAGCCCCCAGATCAGCACCAGCCAACCCAGGCGTTGCCACAGCGGTTTCTTCTCTTCGACATTCATCACCCGGCGCTCCTAGTGATAGCCGTCTTCATGGGTCACCTTGCCGCGGAACACGTAGTAGCTCCAGTAGGTGTAACCAAGGATGAACGGCAGGATGAACAGCGTGCCCACCAGCATGAAGCCCTGGCTCTGCGGCGGCGCCGCGGCATCCCAGATGCTGATCGACGGTGGGATGATGTTCGGCCACAAGCTGATGCCCAAGCCGCTGTAACCGAGGAAGATCAGCACCAGGGTCAGCAGGAACGGGGTGTAGTGGGCATTGCGTGCCACCGCCCGCAGCAACCCGTAGAAGGTCACCAGCACCAGGATCGGCACCGGCATGAACCAAACCAGGTTGGGCATGCTGAACCAGCGCTCGGCGATCTGCGGATAGGCGATCGGCGTCCACAGGCTGACGATGCCGATCACCACCAGCAGCACCAGCGCCAGGGGACGGGCCATGTCGTGCATCTTCTGCTGCAACGGCCCTTCGGTCTTCATGATCAACCAGGTGCAGCCCAGCAGCGTGTAGGCAACGATCAAGCCCAAGCCCGAGAACACGGTGAACGGGGTCAGCCAATCCAGGGTGCCGCCGGTGAACTTGCGGTCGACCACCTTGAAGCCTTCGATGAACGCGCCCAGCGCAACCCCCTGGAAGAAAGTCGCCACCAGCGAGCCCCAGATGAAGGCCTTGTCCCAGATATGGCGTTTGTGGGCCCGGGCCTTGAAGCGGAACTCGAATGCCACTCCACGGAAGATCAGGCCTACCAGCATCAGCATCAATGGCAGGTACAGCGCCTCCAGCACCACCGAGTAGGCCAGCGGGAAGGCACCGAACAGCGCCGCCCCGCCCAGCACCAGCCAGGTCTCGTTGCCGTCCCACACCGGGGCGACCGTGTTCATCATCACATCGCGGTCACGCTCGTCCTGGACGAAGGGGAAAAGCATGCCGATGCCCAGGTCGAAACCATCCATCACCACGTACATCATGACGCCGAAGATGATGATCACGGCCCAGATCAGCGGAAGATCGATACCCATCTCAGTTCCCCTTGCTCAGGCTGGTGGAGTCGGCCTCATGGCCTTCATCGGCGGCGGACAGCGGCCGCGCCGGCGTACGTTTCTGGCCAGGGCCACCGGGGGTGTGCTCATCGCCTTCACCGGTCTTAGGCCCTTTGCGCACCAGGCGCATCATGTAGCCGATGCCGGTGCCGAACAGGGCGAAGTAGACCACCACGAACATCACCAGGGTGAAGCCCAACTGCGCGTAGCTATGGTTGGACACCCCATCGGCGGTGCGCATCAGCCCGTAGACCACCCACGGCTGGCGACCGATCTCGGTGGTGAACCAGCCGGCGAGGATGGCGATCAACCCCGACGGGCCCATCCACAGGGTCAGGTAGAGGAACGGGCGCGAACTGTACAAGGTGCCGCGCTTGCGCAGCCACACACTCCACAGGCCGACGAAGATCATCAGCATGCCCAGGCCGACCATGACCCGGAACGACCAGAACACGATGGTCGAGTTGGGTCGGTCCTCAGGCGGGAACTCCTTCATCGCCGGCACTTGCTTGTCCAGGCTATGGGTCAGGATCAGGCTGCCCAAGGCTGGGATCTCGACCTTGAAGCGCGTGGTTTCGGCCTGCATGTCGGGAATGCCGAACAGGATCAGCGGCGTCGGCTCGCCGGGTTTGTTCTCCCAGTGGCCTTCGATGGCGGCGATCTTCACCGGTTGGTGCTTGAGCGTGTTCAAACCATGGAAGTCGCCGATCACGGCCTGGATCGGAGCCACCACCAGGGCCATCCACATGGCCATCGACAGCATCTTGCGCACCGCCGGGTTGTCCCGCCCGCGCAGCAGGTGCCAGGCCGCCGAGGCGCCGACGAAGAACGCGGTGGCGACGAAGGCCGCGGTGGCCATGTGCATCAGCCGGTAGGGGAAGGACGGGTTGAAGATCACCGCGAACCAGTCCACCGGAATCACCTGGCCATTGACGATCTCGTAGCCCTGGGGGGTCTGCATCCAGCTGTTGGAGGCGAGGATCCAGAAGGTCGACACCAGCGTGCCGAGCGCCACCATGCAGGTGGCGAAGAAGTGCAGGCCACGACCGACACGGTTCCAGCCGAACAGCATGACGCCGAGGAAACCGGCCTCGAGGAAGAAGGCGGTCAAGACCTCGTAAGTGAGCAAGGGACCGGTGATGGATCCGGCAAAGTCGGAGAACTGGCTCCAGTTGGTACCGAACTGATAGGCCATGACCAGGCCCGAGACCACGCCCATGCCGAAGTTCACGGCGAAGATCTTCGACCAGAAGTGGTAGAGGTCACGGTAGGTGTTGTCGCCGGTCTTCAGCCAAAGGCCTTCGAGGACCGCCAGGTAGCTCGCCAGGCCAATGGTGATGGCCGGGAACAGGATGTGAAAGGACACGGTAAAGGCAAACTGGATTCGGGCGAGCTCTAGGGCTTCCAATCCGAACATGGTGCTTCCTCTTCAGGTAATCCGGCGACCGGGCTCATGGCCTGTCGCCCACTGCCCCCACGGGTATCGAGTGCGGCGCGTTGGAATTGTTCTGTTCGATCGCGGGGATTCCGGCCCGAAGGCCAAGATCGTTGCATCTGGAACGATTGATCCAGATCAACGACTGAATGGAAGCATAGTCCTGAATGCCCCATCCGGATGTGTGGTTGATTGCCGCGTGACCGGTTGCCTCACCCTCTTTTGCGAAGTCGCGGGAGTTGATCCACACGACTTTCAGCAACTATTTGTTACAAACAGATGTTACTCTGCAGGCCCCTCTATCTCCGAGGCTGCAGCCCCCCGATGTCCGATTCCGCCCCGCAATTGCTGCGTCATCACCGCCCTTTCCTGGCCTTCTGGCTGGCCCGCGTATTCACCGCCAGCGGCTTCCAGATGCTCACGGTGGCCATTGGCTGGCACCTCTACCAACTGACCGGGAATGTCCTCGACCTGGGCCTGGTCGGGCTGGTCGAGTTCGCGCCCCGGGTGCTGTTCATGCTGCACACAGGCCACGTCGCCGACCGCTACGACCGACGCAAGGTGGCCGCCCTGTGCCAGACCCTGCAGGCGCTGATCGCCCTGGCGCTGGCCCTGGGCAGCGTCAGCGACAACGTCAGCCGCGAGCTGATCTTCATCCTCGCCTTCCTGCTCGGCGCCACCCGTTCGTTCGAGATGCCGGCGACCCAGGCGCTGCTGCCCAACGTGGTGCCGCCCGGGCTGTTCCCACGGGCCGTGGCGGCATCGGCGTCGGCCACCCAGTCGGCGACCATCGTCGCCCCGGCGGTCGGCGGCTTTCTCTACGCCTTCGGCAGTACCTGGGTGTACGGCCCGACCGTGGCCCTCTACCTCATCGCCTGCCTGCTGACCCTGAGCCTCGACGCGCGCCAACAACTACCCCAGCGCGGTCGGGCCAACCTGGAATCGCTGCTGGCCGGGGTGCGCTTCATCCGCAGCCGCCCGGACATCTTCGGCGCCATCTCCCTGGACCTGTTCGCCGTGCTGCTGGGCGGCGCCACCGCGCTGCTGCCAGTGTTCGCCAAGGACATCCTGCTCACCGGCGCCTGGGGCCTGGGCCTGCTGCGCTCGGCACCGGCGGTGGGCGCGCTGTTGATGTCACTTTGGCTGGCGCGCTTCCCGGTGGAGCGCAAGGTGGGCCTGATCATGTTCGCCTCGGTCGGCGTGTTCGGCGTGGCGACCATCGCCTTCGGCCTCTCGACCTCGTTCTGGTTCTCCCTGGCGGTGCTGGTGGTGCTCGGCGCGGCGGACATGATCAGCATGGTCATCCGCGGCGCCTTCGTGCAGTTGGAGACGCCAGACGAGATGCGCGGCCGGGTAAGCGCGGTGAACGGGCTGTTCATCGGTGCCTCGAACCAGCTCGGCGAGTTCGAGTCGGGGCTGACCGCGCACTGGTTTGGCACAGTCCCGGCGGTGGTGCTCGGCGGCGTGGGCACGCTGCTGGTGACCGGGGTATGGATGAAGCTGTTCCCGACGTTGACCCATCGCGACCGTATGCATAACGGCTGAAAACCGTGTTCGCCCCCTCGCGAGGCGAAAAACCCGCGAGAGGGCCCGAATGGCCTCTCTCCCCAATGGCCATAGGCCCCCGCCATCCTTGCTGGTATGATGCGCGGCTTTTTTCCACCCCACACAAAACCACGGCACCCGGTACGGTCTGTGCTTTGCTGTTGGGGTCGATACATTCACGGCGCGAGGGCGCCCGGGGAGCAGGCATGCTGGAAAGGCTGTTTCAACTAAAAGCACACAACACCAACGTGCGCACCGAGATTCTCGCGGGCGTCACCACCTTCCTGGCCATGGCCTACATCCTGTTCGTCAACCCGAGCATCCTCGGCGAGACCGGCATGGACAAGGGCGCGCTCTTCGTCGCCACCTGCCTGGCCGCGGCCATCGGCTCGGTGACCATGGGCATCATCGCCAACTACCCGATCGCCCTGGCGCCGGGCATGGGCCTGAACGCCTTCTTCACCTACACCGTGGTCCTGCACATGGGCCACACCTGGCAGGTGGCGCTGGGCGCGGTGTTCCTTTCCGCAGTGCTGTTCTTCCTGCTGTCGATCTTCCGCATCCGCGAATGGATCGTGAACAGCATCCCGCTGCCGCTGCGCTCGGCCATTGCTGCCGGCATCGGCCTGTTCCTGGCGCTGATCGCCCTGCATAACGCCGGCATCGTCGTCGATAACCCGGCCACCCTGGTGGGCCTGGGCGACCTCAGCAAACCCGCGCCGATCCTCGCCACCCTGGGCTTCTTCCTGATCGTCGCCCTCGAGTCGCTGAAGGTTCGCGGCGCCGTGCTGATCGGTATCCTGGCGGTGACCGTGGCCGCGATCGCGCTGGGCGTCACGCCGTTCGGCGGGGTGGTCTCGATGCCGCCATCGCTGGCCCCGACCTTCCTGCAACTGGACATCGCCGGCGCCCTCGACGTGGGCCTGATCAGCGTGATCTTCGCCTTCCTGTTCGTCGACCTGTTCGACAACTCCGGCACCCTGATCGGCGTGGCCAAGCGCGCCGGCCTGATGGGTAAGGACGGCCACATGCCGAAGATGGGCCGCGCCCTGATCGCCGACAGCACCGCCGCCATGGCCGGTTCGCTGCTGGGCACCTCCACCACCACCAGCTACATCGAGTCGGCGGCGGGCGTGAGTGCCGGCGGGCGCACGGGCCTGACCGCCATCGTGGTCGCCATCCTGTTCCTGCTGGCGCTGTTCTTCGCCCCGCTGGCCGGCAGCGTGCCGGCCTTCGCCACCGCCCCGGCGCTGCTGTTCGTCGCCGTGCTGATGGCTTCGGGCCTGGCCGAGATCAACTGGGACGACGTCACCGAAGCCGCGCCAGTGGTGGTGACCGCCCTGGCCATGCCGCTGACCTACTCGATCGCCAACGGCATTGCCTTCGGCTTCATCGCCTGGACCGCCATCAAGCTGATCTCCGGCCGTCGCCATGACCTGAACCCGGCGCTGGTGATCCTGTCCATCCTGTTCGTCATCAAGCTGGGTTGGTTCCCCGCATGAGTGCTGCCTACGATCCCGCGCAATACGACGCGCAACTGGCGGCCAAGGCCGCCCGCCTGCGCGACCTGCTGGCCCCGTTCGACGCGCCGGAGCCGGCCGTGTTCGACTCGCCGCGCGGGCACTACCGCCTGCGTGCCGAGTTCCGCCTGTGGCGCGAAGGCGGCCAGCGCCACTATGCGATGTTCGCCCCAGGCGAGAAGCACAAGGCCATCCTGATCGACGACTTCCCGATCGCCAGCGAGCGCATCAATGCGTTGATGCCGCGCCTGAAAGCCGCCTGGCAGGCCAATGAAGACCTCGACAACCGGCTGTTCCAGGTGGAGTTCCTCACCACCCTGGCCGGTGATGCGATGATCACCCTGTGCTACCACCGCCCGCTGGACGAGGCCTGGGAGGCCGCCGCGCAGCAGTTGGCCGCCGACCTCGGTGTCAGCGTGGTCGGCCGCTCGAAAGGCAAGCGCGTGGTGATCGGCCGCGACTACGCGGTAGAGAAGCTCGACATCGCCGGGCGCACCTTCAGCTATCGCCAGCCCGAAGGCGCCTTCACCCAGCCCAACGGCGCGGTGAACCAGAAGATGCTCGGCTGGGCCTTCGAGGCCATGGGCGAGCGCCAGGACGACCTGCTCGAGCTGTATTGCGGCAACGGCAACTTCACCTTGCCGCTGGCCACCCGCGCCCGCCAGGTGCTGGCCACCGAGATCAGCAAGACTTCGGTCAACGCCGCCCTGCACAACCTCGACGAGAACGGCGTGGACAACGTGCGCCTGGTGCGCCTGTCGGCCGAAGAGCTGACCCAGGCCCTGAACGAGGTCCGCCCGTTCCGCCGGCTGGAAGGCATCGACCTGAAGAGCTACGACTTCGGCACGGTGTTCGTCGACCCGCCGCGCGCCGGCATGGACCCGGACACCTGCGAGCTGACCCGTCGCTTCGAGCGCATCCTGTACATCTCCTGCAACCCGGAAACCCTGGCGCAGAACATCGCCCAGCTGCACGATACCCACCGTATCGAACGCTGCGCGCTGTTCGACCAGTTCCCCTACACCCACCACATGGAAAGCGGGGTGCTGCTGGTTCGGCGCTGACCCGCGACGACGCGGGGCCGCCAGGGCCCCGCCGTTCGCTGCAAGGAGTGATGTGCCATTGGACCAGTTGAGCGCCATGCAGACCTTCCGCCGGGTCGTCGACCTCGGCAGCTTCAGCGCCGCCGCCCACCAGGCGGGCGTTTCCCACACCGTGCTGTCGCGCCAGGTGAAGCACCTCGAACGCCATCTCGGCACGCAACTGCTCAACCGCACCACCCGTCGCCTGCAAGTGACCGAAGCCGGGGCGCTGTTCTATCGCCACTGCACACGGATTCTCGAGCAGATGCAGGCCATGAACCTTGAACTGTCCGAGCATCAACAACAGCCCAGCGGCACGCTGCGCCTGGGTGTGGCCACTGCCTTTGGCGAGCTGGAACTCGGACACTGGCTACCCGACTTCGTCGGACGTCACGAGCGATTGCAGGTCGAACTGCATTGCAGCGACCGCTTCATCGACCTGCTGGAAGAAGACATCGATGTCTGCCTGAGGGTCACCGACCACCTGCCCGACTCCAGCCTGGTGGCCCGCAGGCTGGCAGACAGCGAGGTGGTGCTGGTGGCCGCTCCCGGCTACCTGGAGCGCCACGGCACGCCGACCACGCCCGACGCCCTGGCGGCCCACCCGCTGCTCGGCTACAGCCGCTTGCCGCATCCACAGCGCCTGCAACTGACCGGCCCCGCCGGCGAGCGCCGTGAGTTGCTGATGCCCCAGCGCCTTAGCGCCAACTCACCGATGGCCCTGCGCGCGGCAGCGATCGGCGGGTTGGGGATCGCCAGCTTCGACCGCTTCATCGCCCACGATGCCTTGCGCGACGGGCGCCTGGTACCGGTGCTGGCGGCCTGGTCGCTGCCCTCACGCACCCTGTACGCGGTCTACCCGCAAAGCCGCTATGTGGCGCCCAAGGTACGCGCACTGCTCGACTACGTGCAGGCGTACTACGCAGAGCCGAGATGGCAAAATTGATTTGTGCTTAAATCGCACAAGACATGGCACCCTGACGAAGTATTTGTGCGCAACTTGATTGTTTAACCTTCGCCCATTGTCACTTGGCGAAGGAGCCTCCCCATGAAAGTACTGCACACGATGTTCGCCGGCCTCACCCTGGCCACTATTACCGCCACCGCCAGCGCCGCAGGCGACACCCTGAGTTCGGTCCCTGACAGCGCCGCGCTGAAATGGCAGCAGGTGCCCGGCACTCAAGGCGCGGTGAGCTACGCCAATGTCGAAGGCGACCTGTTCGGCAAGGGGCCGTACTCGGCCTACGTGAAGTTCCGCAAAGGCACCGACAATGGCCTGCACACCCACAGCCAGAACCTGCCGACCGTGGTGTTGAGCGGAACCTTCTACGCGGTGATCGATGGCAAGCGGGTGGAGTACCCGGCAGGCGCCTACTACAAACTGCCCGCCAACCTCGTGCATGAAAGTGGCTGCACCGCGGCGGCCGATTGCCTGCTGTTCCAGTACCAGGCTGGTGCCTTCGATCTGAACCCGGTCAAAGGCTGAGCCTGGGCAACGTGCTCACTCGCTGACCTGGAACTCCACCCGCGCCGTCTCGCCGCTTTCATCCAAAGCACTCAACTCGATGCGCCCGGCCTGCTCGAAACTTACCTGCAGGCTGTCCTGCCCTTGGGTCTCGCCCAAGGGCTGGCCATTGAGGAACCACCAGCGCCGCCCCGCCCCACCCAATGCCGACACCCGCACCTGCAGTGGCTCATGGCTGGTGGCCGGGCGACGCAGGCTGTCGCCGGCCCGCACCCCGACGATCGACAGCGGTGGCGCGCTGGCCGCCATCTGCGGTGGGCAAACGGGATCGACAGCCGGCAGCCGAGCTGCCCGGCGTTCGGCGCTGGGCAACCACGGCTCGAGCGGGGCCGGCCACAGCGCGACATCCTGGGCCTTGGCACCGGGACAGGAGGCATCGACACGCAAGCCACGCTCGTTGAGCCACACCGTTTCGCGCAAACCCAGCCCCAGCGGCTGATCGGCAGCCTGCAAGGTCGGTGGCGTGGTGGCGTCGAGGGTCCAGGCGAAACGTTGCCGACGGCAGTTCGGGTCCTGACGGTTCATCGGCTGGCCCAGCGGCCAGCAGATCGCCGCCACACCGACCGAATCGGGCACCTGCTCGACCGGCACTTCGATACCGCGTTGGCTGTCGCGGTTGCTCAGCAGGTCATGCACCTGCAGCATCAATGGCGCCGCCGAGGCCAGGCCGAACTGGCCCGGCACCGGGGTGCCGTCGGGGCGGCCGATCCACACGCCGATCAGGTAGCGCGGGCCGACGCCCACCGACCAGGCATCGCGAAAGCCGTAGCTGGTGCCGGTCTTCCAGGCCAATTGTGGACGCTGCACCAGCTCGGCGTGGGGGTCTCGGTCTGGCCGCGCCAGGCCGCTGAGAATGCGCCGGGTGATCCAGGCCGACCCCGGCGACAGCAAGCGGCGCTCCATCAGCGGGTCCTGAGGTTGCAGGCGTACCTGCGCGCTCAACCCTCCACGAGCCAGCGCGGCATAGCCACCGACCAGGTCCTCCAGCCGGCTGCCTGCGCCACCAAGAATCAGCGACAGGTTCGGCTCGGCCAGCGGCGGCAGCACCAGCGGCATCCCGCCCATGCGCATCTGCGCGGCGAAGCGTTTCGGGCCGTAGGCCTCGAGCAGTTGCACTGCCGGCAGATTGAGCGACAGCGCCAGCGCCGAGCTGGCCGACACCGGGCCGCTGAAACCCATGGAGAAGTTGCCGGGGCGGTAGTCGCCGTAGCGTCGTGGCACATCCTGCAACAGCGATTCGGAATGGATCAGGCCGTCATCCATGGCCATGGCGTAGAGGAACGGCTTGAGGGTCGAGCCGGGCGAACGCAGGGCGTGGATCATGTCCACGTGACCGAAGCGGCGCTCATCGTTCAAGTCGATGGAGCCGAGATACGCGCGCACGGCCATGCTCTGGGTCTCGACCACCAGCAATGCCGCCGAAGTGCGCTCGGGCAGGCGGGCGCGCCAGCCCAGCAGCAGGTCTTCGAGGCGCCGCTGCAAGGCTGCGTCCAGGGTGGTGTGGATCAGTGGCGGGCTGTTCGGGGTATTCAGGCGCCGGGCCAGCAGCGGCGCCAGCGCCGGCTCCTGGCGTGGCGCCAGCAACAGCGGCTCCTCACGCGCCTCGTCGATGCGCTGGGCTGGCCACACCTGGTACTCGGCCAGGCGCTGCAGCACCTTGTCCCGGGCGCGTTGGGCGCGTTCAGGGTGGCGGTCCGGACGCAGCCGGCTCGGCGCCTGGGGTAGCACGGCGAGTAATGCGGCTTCGGCCGGAGTGAGGTGTTTCGGCGACTTGCCCAGGTATGCCCAACTGGCCGCTGCCACGCCCTGCAAGGTGCCGCCGAACGGCGCCCGATTGAGGTACAGCTGCAAGATCTCGTCCTTGGACAGGTGCCACTCCAGCTGCGCCGTGCGCCACAGCTGGCGCAGCTTGCCGGGCAAGGTGCGGTCGTGCGGGTCGAGCAGGCGCGCCACCTGCATCGACAAGGTGCTGCCGCCGGACACCACCCGCCCGCCACGAAAATTGAGCCAGGCGGCCCGGGCCAGGGCCATGGGGTTCACCCCGGGGTGGCGATAGAACCAACGGTCCTCGTAGGCGAGCAGGGCTTCAAGGTACAACGGCGAGACTTCCTGCGGGCTGACCGGATAGCGCCACACGCCGTCGGCATCGGCGAAGCGCCACAACGGCGTGCCGTCCTCGGCCAGCACCACCCGCGCCAGGTCGTCGCCCGGCATGGGCAATGGCCAGATCCGGTCGGCCAGCCACAGCAGGGCCATGCCCAGCAGCACGCCGACGGCGACACGCCGCAGCAGCCTGGTCAGGCGCGGGCGCGCTAAGCTTGGCATCGGGAACCGACCGGGCCAGGTGATGGCCAAAGGCTGGGAATCGCCGATTCGTTGATCAGGAAGCGACTATGCATGTAGAAGGTTTTTTCGAATGGCTGGGCCAGGCACTGGGTTCGGTGATCCGGTTCATCGTCGATGGCTTGAGCGGGTTGTTCAACCTGCTGGCCAACGCCGGTGGCAATTTCATCGATGGCCTGGCGCGCACGCTGGGGATGGACACCTCGCTGGTGAGCATCCTGGCGCTTATCGTCGGCCTGATGTTGCTGTACTCGGCGGTCCGCGCATTCATGCGCGCATCGATCATCCTCGGGATCATCTGGGCGTTGCTGGGGTTGTGGGTGTTGAGCTGGGTGGTGCATTGAAAGCAGCTGCAAGCTTGGAGCTACAAGCCACAAGTTGAAAGCAGCCTGCATCGACTGCTTTCTCTTGTAGCTTGCAGCTCACAGCTTGAGGGTCAGCGAGCTCTTACAATCATCTCACCCTGGCTATCACCAATCGCCTGCAGGTTGGGCCGGTACATCGACTCCACCTGCGGTGGCGGAATGCGGTAGCTGCCCGGTGTCACCGCACGGGCCAGGTACAGCAGGTGGGTGGTGCCGTAGCTGTCGAGCTTGAGCGCGGCCACGTAGCGGTCGTCACGGTACTCCTGGTGCACCACGCTGGCGTTCTGCATCGACTCGCGCCACTGCTTCACCGCGCTGCTGGCGTTGTCCAGGCTGGCGGCGCTCTGCGCCAGGTTCTGGTTCTCCAGCTCCAGGCCTGCCGGCAGCAGGTCCACCACCAGGGCGTCGGGCACCTGGTCCTGGGCCTTGAGCGCCAGGTGCACCAGCACCAGGTCACCGCTGCGCAGGTTGCGCACATCCAGCGTCTGGCCATTCATGCCCAGGTACTCGCGGCGGATTTCCATGCCATTGCCGCTGGCGGCCGGAGCCTGGCGCGGGTAGCCGGACAGGGTCAGCTGCTGGTACAGGGTGTCGCCACCCTGGTTCTGCACGGTCAATGGCGAGGCCAGCAGCGGGCCCTCGAGCTTCATGCCCGAGTCATTGTTGTCGAACTCGCGGATCTCTCCGGCGCTGTCCAGGCGGGCCTTCCAGTTGCCTTCCGGCTTGCCCAGCAGGCCCCGACCGGCAAGGAACAGCGCATTGCGCTCCTGGGTGGACAGCCAACGGTTGGCGGCCAGCTCGTCGGACAGGCCGAACAGGCGCTGGTCGACCTGATTGGCGGCCAGGTTGTTCTCCTGCAACAGGGACAGGATCAACGCCTGGTCACGCAACGCACTGCCGTAGTCGGCCAGCCAGCCTTTGCCACGGGTGACCGCCAGGCCCGCCTGCAGCGCCTGCTGCGAACGCTGCTTGTCGCCCATCTTGTCCAGCGCCACGGCCAGTTGCACCAGCGGCAAACCGGAGCGGGCGTCGGCGCGACGCTCGAACAGGCTGCGCAAGGCGCCCAGCGGCGCCTGTTGGCTGCGCGCCAGCACCAGGCCGGCGTAGGCCTGCACGGCGAAGCGGGTGTGGTCGGCGTTCTGGCTGTAGTCGACTTCGATCAGGTTGCGCTCCTGCACATAGCGCAGCAGGCGCTCGCTGGCCTTCTTCAGCGCCTCGGCCGGTACGCCGTAGCCTTGCTCGCGGGCGCGCAGCAGGAAGTCGGTGACGTAGGCGGTCAGCCAGTATTCCTCCTCGCTGTCCGAGCTCCACAGGCCGAAGCTGCCGTTGTAGCGCTGCATGCCCAGCAGGTGCTCGATGCCCATCTCGATCTTGCGCTTGCGCACATCGGCCGGTTCTCCCTTGATGCCCAAGCGCTTGAGGCTGTCGGCATCGGCGTACAGCGACGGGTACAGGCCACTGGTGGTCTGCTCCAGGCAGCCGTAGGGGTAGGCTTCCAGGGCGCGGATCTGCTCGGCAAGGTTCAGCGGTGGGCGGCTCGACAACGCCAGGCTGGCCTCCAGGCCCGCCGGCTCGAACTCGGCCAGGTCGCTGTCGGGCAAGCTCCAGGGCTGGTCCTTGAGGGCCACGCGGTAGTGCTTGAGCATCGCCGGGTAGGCCGGGCGAATACCCAGGGTCCATTCACGCTCGAAGGTACTGGCCGGCTCACCCGGCAGCTGCAGGCCGTTGACCTGCACGCGGACCTTGCCCTGGCCCAGGCCACCCTGGGCCTGCACCGGGATCATCAGGGTGGTGCGCTGGCCTTCGGCGAGGCTGAAGTTCTGCTGCGCGCCACCGACCAGGCTCAGTTGGCCTTCGCTGGACACCTGCACGCTCAGTTGCTGGTCACGGCCGGACAGGTTGGCCAGGTCCAGCGCCAGGCGGGTCTGGTCGCCACCGGCGAGGAAGCGCGGCGCGGACAGCTCGGCAATCAGCGGCGCGGCGACCACGGTCTTGCCTTCGGCCATGCCGAAGTGTTCCTCGGTCCAGGCCTGGGCCATCAGGCGCAGCTCACCGTTGAAATCGGGAATATCGACGCTGGCCTGGCCCTCGCCTTTTTCATCGAGGGTGACCGGCAGGCTCTGCTGGGCAACGATGGTCACCGTGGTGTTCGGGCGCTTGCCGCCCTTGGCCATGGCGGCGTCACCGCCGAAGGCCAGGCTGGCCAGGCGGCCCTGGCCGGCTTCGATCAACTGGCCATAGATGTCCAGCTGGTCGGCGCCGTAGGCCTTGCGGCCGAACAGGCTGGCGAACGGATCGGGGGTCTTGAAGTCGGTGATGTTGAGGATGCCCACGTCCACCGCCGACAACAATACATGCACCTGCTTGGGCACGCTGCCATCGGCGTTGACCGCCTTGACCTTGACGGTCAGCGGTTGCTTGGGCCGCATTTTCTCCGGTGCCTGCAGCGACACGGCCAGCTTGCGCTCGGCGCGATCCAGCGGCAGGTGCAGCACGCCCACGGCGCGTTTCGGCGTGGCGTTGGCCTTGCGCTCACCTGGGCGGATCACCAGGGCGCTGATGTACAGGTCGTGGCGTGCCCACTTCTTGTCCAGTTCGACATCGAAGGTCTTGCCCTCGGCCGGCACCTCGATTTCCTGCCACCACAGCGGGCCGTCGGCGGACTCGATCATCAGGTAGCCGCTGCCGGCGGCCGGCGGGGTGACGGTGACCTTGGCGGTGCCGCCTTCCTTGTAGGCTGGCTTGTCCAGGGCGATCTTCACCTGGTCGGGGCGCACGGCGCCGCCCTCGGCGTTGTCCTGGGCGCGGTAGCCGGCCCAGAAGCGGGCGCTGGAGACCAGGCCGGTCTGCGGGTCTTCCACCTCGACGCGGTACGGGCCCCACTCCACCTGGAAGTTCAGTTTGGCGGTGGAACCTGCCTTCACGCTGACGGTTTCTTCAGCCTGGGTGAGGAACTTCTCGTTGTAGTTGTAGCTCCAGCCATCACTCTGCGAGTAGTTCCAGTAGTAGTCGCGGCGCTCGCGGATCAGCCGTACCTTCAGGTTGTCGGCAGCCAGTTTCTTGCCGTCGCGGTCAGCCACCAGAAACTCGAACTCCACCGGGCCGTCGCCGTCGGTTTCTTCGCCGTCGAACAGGCCGCGCAGGCCCGGCAGGCGCTCGGCTGGCCAGATCGGCTGCTCCAGGCGCCGGGTGATCGGCCGACCACCGGACTCCTGCAGGCTGGCCTGCACGGTCAGTTGCAGCGGCGAGCGGGCTTCAGCCCAGCGACTTTCGATGTCGATGCGGGCCTTGCCGTTCTGGTCGAGGGTGACTTCGTCCAGTTCCAGGTCCTGGTTCAGCTCGGTCTCGGTAACCGCGCCGAACTGGTAGCCCGGCAGCGCCTTCACCGCTTCACGTAGCGGGCGCACGTAGGCCTGGCCACTGAGGCGGTTGCCGGCGGCGGGCGCACCATAGAGGTAACGGCCATTGACCTGGATCGTGGCGGTCTGGTCCGGCGCCAGGGGCGCGGCACTGCCTTTGAGCTCCAGCGCCAGGCGCTCGGGGAGGAAATCCTCGACAAGGAATTCATAGACCTGCTTGCGCCCACCGCCCATGTCGAGCAGCAACTGCCAACGGCCGGTCGGCGCTTCGCTGGCCAGTTGCAGCTGGTACTGGAACAGGCCGTTCTGGTCGGCCTCCCAGACGAACTTGCGGCTGACCTGCTCATCGGGGCGGCGTACTTCCACGTTCACCGGCTGGGCCTTGACCGGCTTGCCGTCCTGGTCGCGCAGCAGGCCGTTGAGCAGCACGGTCTCGCCTGGGCGATAGAGGTCGCGCGGGCCGAAGATGAAGAACTGCAGCGGGTTGGCCTGGGGCCCGGTGATGTCGAACTCGGCCAGGTCCAGCGCCGCGGTGTTCAGACGCAGCAGGGTGGTGTGCACACCCTGGGTGGCGATCAGCGTATCGGCCTTGGCGGTGATCGGCAGCTGCGCATGGCCGTCGCCGTCGGTCTTGGCCTGGGCCAGCAGCTTGCCCTTGTCGTCGTGCAGTTCGAGGGTGACGTCCTTGAGCGCCTTGCCGCCCTCAAGGGCCTGGGCGAATACGTCCAGGCGATCGCGATAGCGGTGCGCCGAGACGCCGATGTCACTCAGGGTGAACAGGGTCGCCGGTTGCGAGTAGTCATAGGTGCCCGAGGCACGCATCACCGCCAGGTACACGCCTGGCTCCTGCAGCGGCTTGATCCCGGCGATCGGCAACAGCACGGTTTCGCGGGTATTGCGCGCCGGGTTGAGGTCGAAACGGCCGCTGTAGACCAGCTCGGCCATCTCCAGGGTTTCCTTGGACTGGTAGTAGTACAGGCTGCTGTTGCGCCCCCAGTTGACCAGGAAACTCGAGAGCATGTCCGGCTTGATGCGGAAGAACTCGACATCGACCTTGTCGACGTTCAGGGCAATCACCGGCAGGCCTTCGGCCAGGCGCGTTGGCAGCAGCGAACCGCGGCTGGCGAAGCCCACCGTGGCCTGCATGTCGCGGGTCTCGAAGCGGCTGACCGATTCGGCCTGCAGCTGGTTGCCGTTGACCGAGAGCAGGCCCTTGTCGATGGTCAGGACCATCTTGCGCTGCGGCTCCAGGTGGCGCAGGCGCAGTTCCATCTGGTTGTCGGAGAGTTCCCAGGCACCGTCGACCTTGCCCTTGACGGTGTCGACCAGGTGCAACTTGCCGGCGAAGTCCTGATTGGCGTCCAGCGGCGCGGAGACGCTGACCGACAGGGTGCTGGCGCCGTCGAGCTGCACTTCCGAGACGTCCAGCACGGTCAACTCGCGGCCGGCATAGCGCTTGGCGAGCACTGCCGGATCTTCGCGCTTGGCCGTCCGGGTTTCGACGGGCGCGACGGCAGCGGCGTCAGCGGCAGGCGCCGATGGCTTGTCCGGGGTGGAAGAATCACAGGCACTGAGCAGGGCCAGCGCGCAGGCCAGCAACAATCCTTTGTTGAGCATTTGAGAGAGAACTCTTCGGCAGCGTGTACGTGAGGGAGGCAACTATAGCGCAACGGCTCGAGGCTTTCCTGGCGATGCGCGGCAAGTGAGACCGTGTTCGCGCCAATAGGTTGCCGGGCCGGTACAATGAGCGCTTTTGATCTTGCAAGGGGCCGCTTCGCGTCCCATCGCCGGCAAGCCGGCTCCCACAGGGATCGAGGCCGCCTTGTGGGAGCCGGCTTGCCGGCGATGGGGCGCGAAGCGGTCCTGATATGAAGGATGTGCATGTCTTCACTGTCCACCGCCTGGCGCAACCGCCCCACTCATCACAAGGTCTGGGCCCTGGCCGCGCCGATGATCCTGTCCAACATCTCGGTGCCGCTGGTGGCGCTGGTCGACAGCACGGTGATCGGCCACCTGCCCCATGCCCATCAGTTGGGCGCGGTGGCCGTCGGTGCCACGCTGTTCACCTTCATGGTCGGTCTGCTGGGCTTTCTGCGCATGGGCTCCACCGGCTTCGCCGCCCAGGCCGCCGGCCGCGCCGACGGCGCCGCGCTGCGCCAGGTGCTGGTGCAGGGGCTGCTGCTGGCGTTGGCTTTCGCCGTGCTGATCGGCCTGCTGGCCCTGCCCTTCAGCCAGCTGGCACTGCAGGCGATGCAGCCCAGCGAGGCGCTGCATGCCTCGATCGAAGCCTTCTTCCACACCCGCCTGCTCGGCCTGCCGGCAGCACTGGCCAGCTATGCCCTGGTCGGCTGGTTCCTCGGCACCCAGAACGCCCGGGCGCCGCTGGCGATCCTGCTGACCACCAACCTGCTCAACATCGCCCTGAATCTGTGGTTCGTGCTTGGCCTGGACTGGGGGGTGGTCGGCTCGGCGCGGGCCTCGGTGATCGCCGAATGGAGCGCTGCCCTGCTCGGCCTGGCCCTCACCCGCCCGGCCTTGCGCGCCTACCCAGGGCAGGTCGCCTGGGCCGCGTTGAAACGCTGGCAGAGCTGGCGACCGCTGCTGGCGGTCAACCGCGACATCTTCCTGCGCAGCCTGGCCCTGCAACTGGTGTTCCTGCTGCTCACCGTGCAGGGTGCGCGCCTGGGCGAGGCAACGGTGGCGGCCAATGCCCTGCTGCTCAATGGGCTGATGCTCACCGCCTATGCCCTCGATGGCCTGGCCCATGCGGTCGAGGCCCTGTGCGGCCATGCCATCGGCGCCCGTGACCGCAGTGCCCTGAAGCAGGCACTGGTGGTAGCCTGCGGCTGGTCACTGATCGTCAGCCTGGTGTTCGCCGTGCTGTTTTTGCTCGGCGGGCACCTGTTCATCGACCTGCAGACCGACATCGCCAGTGTGCGCGAAGCCGCGTATCCCTATATGCCCTATCTGGCGGTGCTGCCATTGGTAGCGGTGTGGAGCTACCTGCTCGATGGCTTGTTCATCGGCGCGACGCGGGCACGCGAGATGCGCAATGCGATGCTGCTGTCGGTGGCGGTCGCACTGCCCCTGGCACTTGCCATGCGTGGGTTCGGCAACCATGGGCTGTGGTGGGCGTTCCTCGGCTTCATGGTGTTGCGGGCGGTGACGCTGGGGTGGCTGGGGTGGCGTTTGCAGCAGCGCGACCGCTGGATTCACTGAGAGCGGCGCCGCTTTGCAGCGCTGCGTCACGAAACCAGGCGAAAGCCCTCGCCTGCCCCCTTGCCTGCGCCCGGCCTGATTCCCCACAATCGCGGCCATGCCGCACCATGACAGGGAATTCGCCGTGCCATCCATCTACCAGCTCAAACCCCGCTTCCAGGCGCTGCTGCGCCCTTCGGTGCAACGCCTGTACGAGCGTGGCGTCACCGCCAACCAGGTCACCGTCGCCGCCGCGGCGGTCTCCATCGTCCTTGGACTGCTGCTCGCCTGGCAGCACCAGGTCACCTGGCTGTTCATCCTGATACCGCTGTGGATGCTGCTGCGCATGGCGCTGAACGCGGTCGACGGCATGCTCGCCCGCGAGTTCGGCCAGCAGTCCAGGCTCGGCGCCTACCTCAATGAACTGTGCGACGTGATCGCCGACACCGCGCTGTACCTGCCGTTCGCCCTGCTGCCCGGCGTTTCGCCGACACTGGTGGTGCTGGTGGTGGTGTTCGCCGTGATCAGCGAATACGCCGGGGTAATGGGCCCGCTGGCCGGCGCGTCACGCCGCTACGATGGGCCGATGGGCAAGAGCGACCGGGCCTTCGCCTTCGGCGTGCTGGGCACCGGCGTGGCATTCGGGCTGCTGGCCGCGAGCTGGATCAATGGCCTGTTGCTGGTGATCCTGCTGCTCTCGCTCTATACCCTGTACAACCGGGTTCGCCACGGCCTGGCCGAAACCCGCTGAGCCCCTCGCTGCCGGACAAGGATATTCGCCATGCGCCAAGCGCAATCGCTGCATTTCTGCACCCATGACGGCGTCGAGCTGCACTATCGCCACTGGCCCGCCACGCGCAACGAGCATCAACCACGCCGCGCCGTGGTGATGTTCCACCGTGGCCACGAGCACGGCGGGCGCATGGCCCACCTGGCCGACGAACTGAACATGCCCGGCTATGATTTCTTCGCCTGGGACGCCCGCGGCCATGGCCAATCGCCAGGAGCACGCGGCGACAGCCCAGGCTTCGCCACAAGCGTGCGCGACGTGCAGACCTTCATCGAGCACCTCCAGGCCCAGCATGGCATCGCCGAACCCGACATGGTGGTGCTGGCGCAAAGCGTCGGCGCGGTGCTGATCGCCACCTGGGCCCACGACTATGCGCCCAGGGTGCGCTGCCTGGTGCTCGCCTCGCCGGCGTTCAAGGTCAAGCTCTATGTGCCCTTCGCCCGCCCTGGGCTGAAGCTGATGAAGGCCCTGCGCGGCAACTTTTTCGTCAACAGCTACGTCAAGCCGCGCCTGTTGACCCATGACCCGGAGCGGGTCATGTCGTATGTCGCCGACCCGCTGATCAGCCGGCCCATTTCGGTCACCATGCTGCTGGGCCTGTATGACGCCGCCGACCGCGTGGTGGCCGACGCGCAGGCGATCCAGGTGCCGACGCAACTACTGATCTCCGGCGCGGACCTGGTGGTCGAGCGCAAGCCGCAGGAGCAGTTCTTCGATCGCCTGGGCAGCGCACGCAAGGAAAAGCACGTCCTGCCCGGCTTCTTCCATGACACCCTTGGCGAGCGCGACCGCGCCCACGCCCTGGCGCGGATCGAACGCTTCGTCGAGCACTGCTTCGACGCGCCGCCAGCGCGCCCTTCCTTGTTGGACGCCGACAGGAGCGGCGCCAGCTGCGCCGAGGCCGAGAGCCTGGCTGCGCCGTTGCCACGCCATTCGCCACGCGACCTCTACTGGCGCGCCACCCGCGCCGGCCTGCGGTTGGGCAAAGGCCTTTCCGAGGGGGTGAAACTGGGCTTCGACACCGGCTTCGACTCCGGCTCGACCCTCGACTACGTCTACCGCAATACGCCGACCGGCAAAGGCCGGTTGGGCGAGCTGGTCGACCGGAACTACCTGGACGCCATCGGCTGGCGCGGTATCCGCCAGCGCAAGCTGAACGTCGAGGAGCTGTTGCGCCTGGCCATCGCCCAGTTGCGCGAGCAGCAGCGCCCGGTCCATATCGTCGATATCGCCGCCGGCCATGGCCGCTATATCCTCGAGGCCTTGCAAGGCCTGCAGCAACTGCCCGACTCGATCCTGCTGCGCGACTACAGCGAGTTGAACGTGCAACAGGGCAACGCACTGATCAGCGAAAAAGGCCTCGGCGAGATCGCCCGCTTCGTCCAGGGTGATGCCTTTGATCGGCAAAGCCTGGCCAGCCTCACCCCACGCCCCACCCTCGCGGTGGTCTCGGGCCTCTACGAACTGTTCGCCAGCAACGAGCTGGTCGGCAATTCGCTGGCGGGCCTGGCCGATGCCGTCGAGGACGGCGGCTACCTGGTCTACACCGGCCAGCCCTGGCATCCGCAGCTGGAGATGATCGCCCGCGCCCTGACCAGCCACCGCGGCGGCCAGGCCTGGGTGATGCGCCGACGCAGCCAGGCAGAGATGGATCAGTTGGTCGAGGCCGCAGGGTTCCGCAAGATCACCCAGCGCATCGATGAATGGGGCATCTTCAGCGTCAGCCTGGCGCAGCGGGTGCGCTGATGGCCCGTGAAACCGGGCTGATCCGCCGCGGCGTGCTCTGGCTGTTGCTGCTCGGGCCGTTGTTTTTCCTCAGCTACGGCCTGGCCAACTCCTACACGGCCGGACGCGACGATATCGGCAGCCTGGTGTTCGCCTGGGAACGGCACATGCCGCTGTCGCCGTGGACGATCATTCCGTACTGGTCGATCGACCTGCTGTACGGGTTGTCGTTCCTGCTGCCGCGGACACGTCGCGAGATGGACCGACATGCCCTGGCATTGCTCACGGCACAGGTGATCTGCGTGGCCTGCTTCCTGCTCTGGCCGCTGCGCTTCACCTTCGAGCGCCCCGAGCTGTCAGGGCTGTTCGGCTGGCTGTTCGATGTGCTGATGGGCTTCGACAAGCCTTACAACCAGGCGCCTTCGCTGCATATCGCGCTGTTGATGATCATCTGGACGATGTTCGCCCGCCATACGCGGCATCCAGCCTGGCGCTGGCTGGTGCACGGCTGGATGGGGCTGATCGGGCTGTCGGTCCTGAGCACCTGGCAGCATCACTTCATCGATGTACCGACCGGAGCGTTGGCCGGGTTCGTCTGCCTGTGGCTGTGGCCGCAACAAGGGCCGCTGCCCTGGCAGCAGGCGCGCCTGGCACGCGATCCCAAACGCTGGCGGCTGGCGCTGCGTTATGGACTGGGTGCGCTGCTGCTGGCGGTGCTCGGCTTCAAGCTGGGACACACCGCCTTGTGGCTGCTCTGGCCTGCGGCTTCATTGCTGTTGGTAGCGTTGAATTATGCGCTGTTCGGGGCGCAAGGTTTCCAGAAAGGCAGCGATGGCCGGCTGTCGGTCGCGGCGACGGCATTGCTGGCGCCTTACCTGATTGGAGCCTGGATCAATTCAAGGCTGTGGACCTGGCGCCACCCGCAGGCGGATGAGGTGTGCGAGGGGGTGTACCTCGGGCGTGTGCCGGGCGCGGGTGACGCGGTGCAGTTCCAGGCGGTGATCGACCTCAGCGCGGAGCTGGCCTGCAGAGCCCTCATCGCGGGGCAAGCGCGCTCCCACGAGCAGACGCCACAGGCTTCGCAGTCCTACCTGAATCTGCCGTCACTAGACCTGGTCGCCCCTGACACGCAGACCTTGCAGCAAGCTGCCGAGGCTATCGAACACCTGCGCCGGCACGGCCCGGTACTGGTCTGCTGCGCACTCGGCTACTCGCGCAGCGCCAGCGCGGTCGCCGCCTGGCTGGTGGTCAGCGGTCGCTGCAAGGCAATCTCGCATGCCGAAACACTGATCCGCCAGGCGCGCCCCGGCGTGGTACTGCATCCAGCCCACCGCCAGGCCCTGCAGCCGCTGGAGACACGGCCATGAACCTGCTCGTCGTCGCCAGCCTGCTCGCCCGTGGTCGCCAACTGGAGCGCTGGTCGGACGGCATCACCTTGCTGGCCCTGGCCTGCAGCCTGGCGCCCATGCTGGGCGTGCCGTTGCCAGCGCTGCCCCGGGTGTTCTGCGCAGCGTTGCTGGCGCTTGGCCTGGTGCACAAGTACTGGGCCATACGCGTTGCCCTGGATGCCGAGCTGTTCGCCCGGCTCGCCAGCCGCGACGACCTGCCCGCCGATACCCAGGCCCTGGACCGTGCCCTGTTCGAACTGCGCCTGAAACCGACCGCCGACGATCCACGCGGCTGGCCTGCGCGCAGCGAGGCCGCCCTGGCCCTGCTGCGCCGTCAGGCCTTGTGCCTGGCCGCGCAGGTGCTGCTCGCCGTCACCCTCCCCTTCACCGGATAACCCCGATGCTCGCCAGCCTGACTGCCTTCGTCATCACCTCCGCCGCCCGCCTGATCACCGGTGCCCGCGCCCTGTGGCTGGGCTGCACGCCGCAACCGGTGCAGCGCCTGTACTTCGCCAACCACAGCAGCCACGGCGACTTCGTGCTGCTCTGGGCCGCGCTGCCCGAGCCGCTACGCCGCCGTACCCGGCCAGTGGCGGGCGCCGACTACTGGTGCAAACCGGGCATCCGCGACTTCCTGATCCGCCAGGTGTTCAACGGAGTGCTGATCGATCGCCAGCAGGCCAGCGAGGGCAACCCGCTGCAACCGGTGCTCGATGCCTTTGCCCAGGGTGACTCGCTGATCTTCTTCCCGGAAGGCACGCGCAACCTCACCGATGACCCGCTGCTGCCGTTCAAGAGCGGCCTGTTCCACCTGGCCTCGGCCAACCCGCAGGTGGAGCTGGTGCCGGTGTGGATCGCCAACCTCAACCGTGTCATGCCCAAGGGGCGCGCCCTGCCGCTGCCGCTGTTGTGCACCCTGAGTTTTGGCGAGCCGCTGCACCTGCAGCCGGACGAAGCCAAGCATGCCTTTCTCGAGCGGGCCCGCCAGGCCCTGCTGAACCTGGCCCCGAAGGAAGCCTGAGATGGATCACAACACCCTGTCGCTGTTCGCCGGTATCGGCGCCCTGCTGCTGCTCGCCAGCCTCGTCGGCCGCCTGCTGAAGTGGCGTGCCGGCCCCGCGCCACATGCGGTGATCGACAACCTCAACGCGCGCATCAATGCCTGGTGGGTGATGGTGCTGGTGATCGGCATCGCCTTCCTGTTCGGCAAGTACGGCGTCATCGTGCTGTTCTACGGCGTCTCGTTCTACGCCCTGCGCGAGTTCATGACCCTCACCCCGACCCGACGCAGCGACTACCCCGCCCTGGTGGCGGCGTTCTACGTGGCGTTGCCGGTGCAGTACCTGCTGATCGCCATGGACTGGTACGGCCTGTTCAGCATCTTCATCCCGGTGTACCTGTTCCTGCTGCTGCCGATCCTCGCCAGCTTCGGCGGCGACACCACGCGCTTCCTCGAGCGCGCTTCGAAGGTGCAGTGGGGCCTGATGATCGCGGTGTACTGCGTGTCCTCGGTGCCGGCGCTGATGACCCTGGACATCCCCGGCTACGAAGGCCGCAACCTGCTGCTGATCGCCTGGCTGATCCTGGTGGTGCAGATCAGCGACGTGCTGCAGTACGTCTGCGGCAAGCTGTTCGGCAAGCGCAAGGTGGCGCCCAACCTGTCGCCGTCGAAGACCGTCGAAGGCCTGGCCGGCGGCGTGGCCTTGGCTACCCTGGTCGGCGCGCTGCTGTGCTGGATCACCCCGTTCACCTTCTGGCAGGCGGCGCTGATGGCGCTGACGGTCAATGCCATGGGCTTCTTCGGCGGGCTGGTGATGTCGGCGATCAAGCGCGACCGTGGGGTGAAGGACTGGGGCCACATGATCGAAGGCCACGGCGGCATGCTCGACCGCATGGACTCGGTGTGCTTCGCCGCGCCGGTGTTCTTCCACTTCGTGCGTTACTGGTGGGCGTGAGGTACTGGGGTTTGGCGAAAGCCTTGCAGTGTCGGTGAGATCAAGCGCCGCCCGCGCGGCGCTCGGTCTCATAGGCGCTGCAAGGCATCCGGCAAACACCTGAGCATAGCGCGCTCTGACAGCTGGACGGCGAGCCCAGGCAACTGCCCGTACGTCGATGGCCCTATGGTGACGCGTCATCTCACCCGTTACCTGGAGCCACGCCATGTCCGATTTCATCACCGTCCTGCGCGAAACCTGCCCGACCCCGGTGGTCGACGCGACCAAGTGGAAGCGCATCGGCGGCGACCCGCACACCGTCAACCTCAACGCCTACCTGTCCGCCGACGGCAGCAAGATCATGGGCACCTGGATCTGCACGCCGGGCAAGTTCGAGGTCAACTACGAAAAGTGGGAGTACTGCCATTTCCTCGACGGCTATTGCATCGTCACCCCGGAAGGCGAGGAGCCGAAGCATCTGAAGGCGGGGGATGTGTTCGTGATCGAGCCAGGGATGAAAGGGACCTGGGAGGTGGTCGAGACGGTGCGCAAGTACTTCGTGTTTGCCTGATCGTTCGGCAAAAACGCACATCCTGTGGGAGCCGGCTTGCCGGCGATCACCGGCAAAGCCGGTGCCCAAAACCGCGCTGCCTGCATCGCTGGCAAGCCAGCTCCCACAGGGGCTTCATTGCCTGGAAGATCGCGGGCAAAAAAAATCGCGGAGCGCATGCCCCTCCCCCAAGGTGCGCAGTTACAAGGGGGAAGACCATGCGATCCGCGATCAAGTCCACTCGCGGGTCAATCCTTCTTGCGGTACCCCTCGACGATCGCCGAGAAATCCTTGCCACCCTCGCCGCGCAGGCTCATGGCCTGGTACAGCTGCTGGGCCACGGCCCCCAGGATCACCGGCTGGTGCGCCTGGCGCGCGGCCTCGGTGGCCAGCCCCAGGTCCTTGAGCATCAGTTCGGCGCCGAAGCCGCCGGTGTAACCCCGTGAAGCCGGGGCAGTCTCGATGATGCCTGGCCAAGGGTTGTAGGTGTCCGAACTCCAGCAACGTCCAGTCGAGCTGTTGATGATCCCGGCCAGCACCTTGGTGTCGATGCCCAACGCATTGCCCAGGGCCATGGCCTCGGACACGCCGATCATCGAGATGCCCAGCAGCAGGTTGTTGCAGATCTTGGCGATCTGCCCGGTGCCGACTTCGCCGCAATGCACGATATTGCGGCCCATCTGCTCCAGTACCGGCTTGAGCGTGGTGAACAGCTCGGCGCTGGCGCCGACCATGAAGGTCAGGGTGCCGGCCGCCGCGCCGCCGGTGCCGCCGGAGACCGGCGCATCACCCATGTCGATGCCCTTGGCCGCCGCGGCCTTGGAGACCTCACGGGCGGTCTGCGGATCGATGGTGCTGCAGTCCACAGTCGGAGTGCCGGGGCGAATGCCGGCCAGCACGCCGGTTTCTTCATCCAGGTACACGCCACGCACATGAGCGGCGGCCGGCAGCATGGTGATCACCAGGTCGCTGTTGGCGGCGGCGTCCTTGGGCGAGGTGCTGACCTGCCCGCCCAGCTCGGCGAGTTCGGCCAGCACGGTCTTGTTCAGGTCGAACAGGTTGAGCTGGTGCCCGGCCTTGATCAGGTTGCGGGCCATGGGCGCGCCCATGTTGCCCAGGCCGATGAATGCGATACGCATGACGAGCTCCTTAGCGCAGGCTGATGGTGGTGTTCACACCGTCATTGACGCTGTCATCGTCGAACCAGCGGGCGGTGACGGTCTTGGTCTGAGTGTAGAACTGCACCACCTGCTTGCCGTACGGGCCGAGATCGCCGAGCTTGGAACCGCGCGAACCTGTGAAGCTGAAGAACGGCACCGGTACCGGGATCGGAATGTTGATGCCGACCTGGCCGATGTCGATCTCGCTCTGGAACTTGCGCGCCGCCGCGCCGCTCTGGGTGAACAGGCCGGTGCCGTTGCCGAACGGGTTGGCATTGACCAGGGCGATGGCCTCGTCGAGGGTATCCACCTCCAAAGTCACCAGCACCGGGCCGAAGATTTCCTGGGTGTAGACCTGCATGTCGGTCTTCACCCCGGAGAACAGGGTCGGGCCGACGAAGTTGCCTTGCTCGTAGCCCGGCACCTTCACGTCGCGGCCGTCCAGTTCGAGCTTGGCGCCCTCCTTGATACCGCTTTCGATCAGGCCCAGCACACGCTCCTTGGCGCGCTTGGAGACCACTGGGCCGACATCGGTGCCCGGCTCGTTGCCGGCATTGACCTTGAGCTTGCTCGCCGCGTCCTTGATATCCGGCAGCCATTCGCGGGCCTTGCCCACCAGCACCGCCACCGAGGTGGCCATGCAGCGCTGGCCGGCCGCGCCGAAGGCAGCGCCGACCAGGGCGTTGATGGTCTGGGTGCGGTTGGCGTCGGGCAGCACCACGGCGTGGTTCTTGGCGCCCATCATCGACTGCACGCGCTTGCCGTGCTGGCTGCCCAGGTTGTAGACGTGGGTGCCGACTTCGGTGGAACCTACGAACGAGATCGCCTTGATGTCCGGGTGGGTGCAGATGCCATCGACCACTTGCTTGCCGCCATGCACCACGTTGAGCACGCCGGCCGGCACGCCAGCCTCCAGCGCCAGTTCGACCAGCATCATGGTCGACAGCGGATCCTGCTCGGACGGCTTGAGCACGAAGGTATTGCCGCAGACGATGGCCATCGGGAACATCCACAGCGGGATCATCGCCGGGAAGTTGAACGGGGTGATGCCGGCGCACACGCCGATCGGCTGGCGCAGGGTGTAGGTGTCGACGCCGCCGGCGACGTTCTCGGCGAACTCGCCCATCTGCAGGGTGCCGATGGAGGCGGCGTGCTCGACCACTTCCAGGCCGCGGAAGATATCGCCCTCGGCGTCGGCAATGGTCTTGCCCTGCTCGGCGCTGAGGGTCACGGCGATGCGCTTGCTGTGTTCGCGGATCAGCGCCTGCAGCTTGAGCATGATGCGCATGCGCGCACCGATGGGGGTGTCGCGCCAGGTCTTGAAGGCACGCTCGGCGGCGGCCACCGCGGCGTTCACTTCCTCGACGGTGGCGAACGGCACTCGCGCCAGCACTTGCTGGGTGGCCGGGTTGACGATGTCGCGCCACTCGGTGGTTTTCGACTCGACCCATTGGCCGTCGATCAGCAGCTTGACCTGCTCGACCTTGGTCTGGTCGGGCGTCTGGGGTGCGTTCATCTGCGCTCTCCTTGGAATTATTGTCGGAACGAAGACGCCTACGCCGGCATGGACACGGGGTGGCGTACAGGGGCTGAGATCGAGTATAGATGTGCAAACATCCAACAAGAATGCACAAAAAAACCGGATCATCATGCAAAAAGACCTCACCTCCCTGAGCGCGCTGAACTGGGACGACCTCAAGTTCTTTCTTGAGGTAGCGCGCACCCGCAAGGCCAGCAGTGCGGCCAAGCGCCTGGCCGTGGACTACACCACGGTGTCGCGGCGCATCGGTTCACTGGAAGGGGCGCTGGGCACTTTGCTGTTCGAGAAATCGCGGACCAACGGCTTCGTCCTCACCGCCGAGGGCCAACGTCTGCTGGGCTATGCCGAGTCGATCGAGAGCACCCTGCACATGGCTTGCGAGCAAGTCTCGGGCTCGGGCGTGGCATTGTCGGGGCATGTGCGCATGGGCTGCACCGAGGGCTTCGGCAGCTTCTTCGTCACCCCGCAGTTGAGCCACTTCGTCGATGCCTGGCCGGCGATCTCGGTGGACATCCTGCCGCTGCCGCACTTCATCAGCCTGTCCAAGCGCGAAGCCGATATCGTCATCGCCCTGGAGCGTCCGGAACACGGCCCTTACGTGTGCTGCAAGCTGTGCGACTATCGTCTGCGCCTGTATGCCACCCAGGACTACCTGGACAACCACGAGCCGATCCGCGAGATCGCCGACCTGGGGCGCCACCCGTTCATCAGCTACGTGGACGACCTGGCCTTCAGTTCGGAGCTGCTGTACCTGGCCAACCTGATCCCCAACGCCAACGCGCACCTGCGCAGCACCAGCGTGATCGCCCAGTACACGGCAGCGTTGCAGGGGCGTGGGCTGGCGATCCTGCCGTGCTTCCTGGCGGCGCAGGACCCACGGCTGGTGACGGTGCTGCCGGAGCAGATCGAGGTGACGCGGCAGTTCTGGATGTATTGCCGGGAGGACCTGCGCAAGTTGAAGCGGATTACCCTGCTGTGGGATTACATCCGTGAGGTGACCGAGGCCAATGCGCCGTTGTTGATGGGGGAGACGCGGGAGATGAAGTTCGCGCGGGATTGAGGGTAGGCATCATCGCGGGGCAAGCCCCGCGATGTCGGTATCACTCCGACCCCACCACGATCGACACGCGGCGGTTCTCCATGCGCCCTGCGGCAGTGCGGTTGTCCGCCACCGGCTGGCTGCTGCCCATGCCGCGGGTCTGGATGTTCTGCGGCTGCATGCCGATGCCGGCCAAGGCCTTGGCCACGCTCTGCGCGCGGCGCTCGGACAACTGCTGGTTGTAGGCGGCCTTACCCGAGGCGTCGGCGTGGCCGTCGATGCGCACGCGCTGGATATCCACCGACAGCAACGCCTTGCCGATGCGCTCGACGATCGACTCGCTCTGGCTGTTGAGGCTGTCCAGGTCGCTGCCGAACAGCACCTTGCCGGACAGGTCGAACGCCCAGCCGTCATCGGTCGGGGCGAAGCCCTCGCGTTTGAGGACGGCGACCTGCTCGGGTGTCAGCCCCTTGGGCGGCACGCTCTGGCAGCCGGTGAGGGCGAACAGCGCCAGCAGCAGGGTGAACAACGGGAAACGCAGTAGGGAAAAACGCTTGGTCACGGTTCAGCTCCTGTTCTTTGCATCGTTGGCACAGCGTTCCGTCTGTGCCACTTGCCAATGGCCGCGGCGATTGCGCTTGGCCTGGTACATCGCCGCATCGGCGGCATTGAGCAGACTGGCCGGGTCGCGGCCGTCGTCCGGGTAATAGGCGATACCGACGCTCAGCGAGGTGGTCAGACTGGTACCATCCTCCAGTTGCACCGGCAGCTTCATGCTGGCGACGATTTTCTCGGCGATGCGCTTCGCATCCTCACGCGAGTGCAGCGGCGTCAGCAGCACGGCAAACTCGTCACCGCCCAGGCGCGCCACCAGGTCATGCTCGCGCAGTTGCGCACGCACCCGGCTGGCCACGCTGATCAGCACTTCGTCACCCACCGCATGGCCGAGGCTGTCGTTGATCTGCTTGAAATGGTCGCTGTCGAGGAACAACAGGGCCAGGTGATCTTCGGTGCGTGCGGCGTTGCGCAGGCTGCGACTCAGCCGCCCTTCGAAGAAGGCGCGGTTGGGCAGGCCGGTCAGGCTGTCGTGGCTGGCCTGGTGGGCGAGGGTTTCGTTCTCGCTTTGCAGGTGGCTCTGCCACACCTCCAGCTCATCGAGCAGGGCATTGAAGTCGTTGCCCAGCTCGTTGAGCTCGGCGATCTGGGTTTCCGGCACGCGGCGGTCGAAACTGCGCTCGCGCCGCGCCGCATGGGCGACGCTGGCCAGGTTGCGCAGGGGCCGGATGATGTCGCCGAACAGGCGCCGAGACAGGTACAGCGCCAGCACCGCACTGAGCACCGTGCACACCAGGATCCCGACCAGGCCGCTGAGCAGGAAGCGCACCAGGCTGCCACCCTGCCCAGTCAACTCGATATGCCCGACGCGCTGGCCCATGTGTTGCACCGGCATGTTGATCGGCTCTTCCAGCAAGCTGCGCGCCACCTGGGTCTGCAACTGCGCCATCACGCCGGGCGTATCACGCTGCCAATGGGCGAGCAGTTCGCCGTCGTTGTCATAGACCTTGGCGTCGGCGACCTCCTCGGTGGAGGCGATCAATGCCAGCGCTTCGTTGGCCGCGGCACTGTCGTCGAACACCACGGCGGCCTCGACGGTGTAGTTGATGGAGCGGGCGATCAGGTGCAGGTTGTGATTGGCATAGACGCGCAACGCCGCCACACCGAGCAGGGTCACCAGCACACCGGCCAGGCCCGCGGCGAGCAGCGCCACGCTCAGGTGACGACGGCCGAGCACGGCACGCAGGGTCGGCCGGCTGAAGCGCTTGGCTGAACGTTTCATGGCTGCCCTGCCCGCCGTCGCGACAGCTGCAGCACGCTGGGGTGGATGCGCACACCGCTGCGCGCCACCGAGTCGAGGTTGACGTCGAACGCCACCTGCTGGTCGCTGACCCGCAGGCAGAACAGGCTACCCACCGTGCACGGGTCATCGGCCTCGCTGATGCTCAGCAGCGGATGACCGTTGACCCGCTGGAACAACCGCTCACGTTCCAGCTTGTCGAGCTTGCCGATATAGATGGCATCGCAGGCATTGGCCACGCTCGGGTCGTCGGCCAGCAGACGGCGCACCTGCAGGGGTTGCCCGGAGTTCTGCACATTGCCCTTGATCAGGTCGTCGGCGTACTCGGTAGGGCCAACCAGGCACAGGCGCAAGGGGTTGGGGTCGGCAGGCCAGCGTGCGTAGCTGAGGATCCCCAGTACCACCTGGGTCACGGCCTTGGCCCGTTGCTGCGCCTGCGCGTCCGACGCGGCAGTGCCCGCCCAGGCGGGAGCGCCGGTCGACAACAGCGTGGCCATCAGCAGCGAGAGCGCACAACCCGTCACTCGTCTCAAGACCGAGACAGCCACAGTCATGGGGGAAAATCTCACAAAATGTTTGCGGATAATGCCGCAACGATAGCATATCGGCGGCGAACTCCAGAGTCAGACTTGCTCCAGCATCAGCCCCGAGACACGCCTGACCTTGCGCTCCACCGCTTCCTCGAACACCCCGGCGCGCGGCTCGATCAGGCTGAAGCAATGCTTGGCGCGGGTGATGCCGGTGTACACCAGTTCCTTGGTCAGCACCGGGTTCAAGGCATCGGGCAGCACCAGCGCGGTATGGCTGAATTCCGAGCCCTGGGACTTGTGCACGGTCATGGCGAAAACGGTTTCCACTTCGCTGAGCCGGCTGGGCAGGACGAAGCGCACCCCACCGCTGCCATCGTTGCGCGGGAAGGCCACGCGCAGCAGCGCCTCGCCCTGCTCGTCCGGCAGGCGCAGGGCAATGCCGATATCACCGTTCATCAGGCCGAGGCCGTAGTCGTTGCGGGTGACCAGTACCGGGCGGCCCTCGTACCAAGGTTGCTGGCTATCGATCAGCCCGGCATTGTGCAGCACCCGGGCCACGCGTTCGTTCAGGCCTTCGACGCCCCAGGCGCCCCTGCGCACGGCGCAAAGCAACTGGAAGGCTTCAAAGCTCTGCAGTACCTCGGCCGCCCAGCGCTCCCAGCGCGGATCGTCGCCCGGCGTGCCAGGTGGCGGGCGCAAGCGGCCGATGGTGCGCAGGTAGCCACGGTAACCCTGCGGCCCTTCGCCGCCCTGGCCAAGGCCGTCGAGCAACAGGCGATCGAAGCGCTTGTCGTGTTCGCCGCCCAGGGTGAGGCAATGAACGTCCGCAGGCCGGGTCGCCAGCAGCGCCCGCGCCTCCAGCGCCTGCTGGCGATTGACCAGGCGCGCCAGCTGGCCGATGCCGCTGCCTTCGCCGAAACGCCGCGAATGACGCAGCATCACGATCTGCTGGGCCAGCGGATTGCGCTGGCCATCGCCCGGTTTCAGGCCGCTGCCCGCCAGCGACTGCCCGCCCACCTGCTCCAGCCAGGCCAGGGTCTGCGGCCAGTAGCAGCCTTCCTCGGCGTCGCGACACAGGTCGCCCAGCACCGCCCCGGCTTCCACCGAGGCCAGTTGGTCCTTGTCGCCCAGCAGCACCAGCCGTGCGGTGGACGGCAGGGCATCGAGCAGGTTGGCCATCATCTCCAGGTCGATCATCGAGGCTTCATCGATCACCAGCACATCCAGCGGCAGCGGGTTGCCGGCATGATGGCGGAAATGCCGCGAGCCTGGACGGCTGCCCAACAGGCGGTGCACGGTGCTGACCTCGGTGGGGATCTGCGCCCGTACCTCAACGTCCACCTGCAGGCGCTCGACCTGCTGGCCGATGGACTCGGTCAGGCGCGCCGCGGCCTTGCCGGTCGGTGCCGCCAGGCGGATACGCAGCGGTCGGCCCTGCTCGACCGCCGGCCCCTGCAACAGCGCCAGCAGGCGCACCACGGTGGTGGTCTTGCCGGTGCCGGGGCCGCCGGTGATCACACTGAAACCCGCTCGGGTGGCCAGGGCGCAGGCCAGTTTCTGCCAGTCCACCTCGCCGGCCGCCGAGCCGCCGTCGAACAGTTGCGCCAGGCGCTGGGCCAGATCGGCGGGCTGAGGCTGACGGCGTGCCAGGCGCTCATGCAGGGCGCCGTCGATCCGCCGCTCGTAGGCCCAGTAGCGGCGCAGGTACAGGCGCTCTGCACTGAGCACCAGGGGCCGGGCGCGCTGTTCGACGCTATCGCCCGCCGCGACCAGCGGGCTCTCGGCAATCCGTTGCAGCCAGGTACCCAGGTCAAGGCTGGCCAGCAGTTGCGAAGGCAGCAGCAGCGGCCCGGCCAGGGCATCGCCTTCCGGAGGCAGCGACAGGGCGAAGTCTGGTTCAGCGAGGGTCTGGCGCAGATCCAGGCAGACATGCCCATGCCCCAGCTGGTGGCTGGCCAGCGCCGCGGCCAGCAGCACCAAAGGGTCACTGCCTGGCGCCCGCTCCTCGAGAAAACTCACGAAAGCCCGGTCCAGGGCACGCAACCACCCGCGCTCGACCCAGCGATCGAGCAACGCCAGCAGGTCGTGGCTGGCGCTCAGCGGCGCCAGGGCGCTCAGATGCTCCGCCTGCAATGGCGTGGGCAGCAGGTCATCGAGGTTGCGGCTCATGGCGCGGCTCCGGCAAACAGGTCCTGTTGTTCAGGTTCTTGCTCACCCCGGAACATCGCGTCGAGCTGCTCGATCAGCGCCCGGGGTGGGCGCGCATGATACAGCCCGTGGCCCGCCGACGTGACGCCGCGCAGGAAGATGAACACGGCGCCACCGACATGCCGATCGTAGTCGTAGTCAGGCAGGCGGGCGCGCAACTGGCGATGCAGGGCCAGCAGGTAGAGCACGTACTGCAGGTCGTAGCGGTGTTCGAGGATCGCCTGCTCCATCGCCAGGTCGCCATAGGCTTCGGCGTCGGGGCCAAGCCAGTTGGACTTGTAGTCGGCCACGTAGTAGCGCCCATCGAGCTCGAACGCCAGGTCGATGAAGCCCTTGAACATGCCATTGAGCAAGGTCGGCTGCGCGGCCGGGCGCGCCGTACCGCCATGGGTATGGCGCGCCACCTGGTAGTCGAGGCGCAGGGCGTCGACCTGGTGGCTGGCGAACCAGAACTCCATTTCGATCTGGTAATGGTTCAGTTGCGCCAGGGTAAGGGTGGCCCCCTGCAGCGGCATGGGTTGCAGCAGCAGTTGCTGCAGCCACTGCGTCAGCGTGGGGATCCAGCCGGTCCAGTCGCGTCGATTGCAGCGCCGCCCCACGGTGCGCTCGATCACCTCGGCCTGGCTGCTGATCTCGGCGAAACCTTCGCGACCCGCCCATTCGAGCAGACCATGGAGGAAGGTCCCCGGGTTCGGCCCACGGGGGAAGCGGTGGATATCGCCCGCCTCGGCCGGGACCTCGCGCAGCAGCTGGCTGTCCAGCACCTCGTCGTCCAGCAGTTGCTGGGCCTGGGAGCTGTCGGCGATCAGCGTCTGGTCGCCCACCCGCAGGGCACTGTAGGAGGCAATCCACCAGTGTTCCGCGGCGGCGCGCCGTGGCTTGCGTGGCGGCAGGAGTTCGCGCTGGCTGTCCGGCGTGCGATAGCTCTGTGTCTGCACTTCGGGCAGCGCCTCCCGGCTGATGGCCGGGTTGCTCGCCGCCAGCGCCTGGAGCCACTCGCCCAACTGGCTGGAGGCAGGCAACGGCAGCCCGCCGCCGAGCAGGTAACCCAGTGCCGAACGGTGCAGTTGCGAGCTGCGCTGGGTGCCGCGCTTGAGGTCGGCGACGCCCAGCCAGCAGGCGTATTGGGCACGGGTCAGGGCGACGTAGAGCAAGCGCAGGTCCTCGGCCAGGCGCTCGTCGTCGGCGCGCTCGATCTGCTCGGCATTCGGTGTCAGGGTCAGGTGCGCCACGCCTTGGTCATCGTGCCAGCCCAGGGGCAGGCGCTGGCCATCCACCGGTTTGCTGGTGCAGATGAACGGCAGGTACACCAGCGGGTATTCCAGGCCCTTGGACTTGTGGATGGTCACCACCTTGACCAGTTGCTCGTCGCTTTCCAGGCGCAGGATCTGCTCCTCGCCCGCCTGCCCGGCGTTGGCCAGGTGCTCGGTGAGGTGGCGAATCAGCGCTTGCTCGCCATCCAGTTCGCCCGCCGCCTGCTGCAACAGCTCGGCCAGGTGCAGCAGGTTGGTCAGCACGCGTTCGCCGTCACTGCGGCCCATCAACGCGCGGGGCAGCTGGAAGTCATGCAGCAGGCGGCGCAGCATCGGCAGCACGCCCTGGCGTTGCCAGATGTCGCGGTAGCGGCGAAAACGCATCACCCAGCCCTCCCAGACCCGTTCGTCCTGGTTCAGGCGCTCCAGTTCGACCAGCGGCAGGTCGAGGGTCAGGCTGGCCAGGGCGGCCTTGAGTAGGCGCTCCGAGTCCGGTTCGGCGCAGGCCTTGAGCCAGGCCAGCAGGTCGTGGGCCTCCTGGGCGGCGAACACCGAGTCCTTGTCCGACAGGTATACGCTGCGCACATCGCGGGCGGCCAGCTCGGCGCGGATCAGCTGGGCCTCGCGGCCGTCGCGCACCAGGATGGCGATATCGGAGGGCAGGCAGGGGCGCAACTTGCCAGCGGTGTCGGCGAATCCACTGACGCCTTGCTGCCCGCCATTGAGCAGCTCGACGATATGGCTCGCGCAACTGGCCGCCAGCTGCTGGCGATACAAGGTACTGGATACCGGCTCATCACTTTCCAGTTGCCAGCAACAAAGGGCTGCGCTCGGCTGACCGGCCACCAGCAATTGCTCGCCACGGCCCTTGGCGCGTACTTCGACGAAGGGCAGCGGGTTATCGCCATGGGCCCGGAACAGGAATGCCCCACGGCCCTCGGCACGCTCCTCGGCCTGGAGGAATACCCGGTTCACCGCCGCGACCATGGCCTGGCTGGAGCGGTAGTTGGTGTCCAGGCTGTGCAGGCGCCCGGCGGTGGCGCGGCGCGCGGCCAGGTAGGTGAAGATGTCGGCGCCGCGGAACGCGTAGATCGCCTGCTTGGGGTCGCCGATCATGAACAGGCCGGTGTCCGGGTTGTTCTCGCTGATACGGTAGATACGTTCGAAGATGCCGTACTGGACAGGGTCGGTGTCCTGGAACTCGTCGATCAACGCGACCGGGAACTGCTCGCGGATCAACGCGGCCAGGCGCTCGCCGGCATCGCTGCCCAGGGCATGCTCAAGGCGTAAAAGCATGTCGTCGAAGCCCATTTCGGCGCGTCGGCGCTTCTCTACCTCGAAACGCGCCGAAACCCAGGCGGCGGCATGCTCCAGCAGGCGCGCATCGGGACTGGCCAGCCCCTGCAACTGTTCACGCAGGGCCGCCATGGCGTGCAGCGCCGGGTGCTGCGGTGGCTCGCCGGCCTTCCACGCCTCGGCCATGCCCGCCGGGGTCAGCCGGGTAAAGCCGGTGCCCAGGTCCAGCTCCATGGCCTGCTCATCACCGGCCCAGGCGCGCAGCTTGTCGAACCAGGGCTCGAAGTAGCGTGCCTGCAACTTGCGCCCGTCCGCCTGCTTGGCGGCCACGGCATCGCGGCAGATCTGCTGCAGCTCATCGGCCCAGGCAGCCCAAGGGGCCTTGAGCTGGGCCAGCTGCTCGGTGCGCTGGCGCAGGGTCGCCTCGATCAAGGCTTGCGGCTCCTGATCGTCCACCTGGCCACGCACTCGGCCGAACAATGGCCTGATCCTTGGCAACAAGGCATCGGGGCTGCCCCAGTTGCCGCGCACCCAGGCCAGCGACTCGCCACGCATGCCGTAGCAGAAGCGCCGCCAGTAGTCGCGCATGACCTGGCCCAGCAACTCGCTGTGATCGGTTTCCAGGCTCTGGGTGAACAGGCTGCCACTGTCGAACGCATGCTCGCGCAACATGCGCTGGCACCAGCCGTGGATGGTCGACACCGCCGCTTCGTCCATCCACTGCACGGCGATTTCCAGACGGTTGGCACAGCGTGGCCAGTGCGCCTGTGGATAATCCTCGCGCAGCAGGTGCAGCAAGGGGTCGGCATCCTCGAGTTCGCCGCGGAAAAAGCGCGCCGCTTCGGCCAGGCGCCCACGGATACGCTCACGCAGTTCCTTGGTTGCCGCATCGGTGAAGGTCACCACCAGGATCTGCGGCGGCAGCAGCTCGCGGGCAAAGCCCTGCTCGCCGCCATGCCCGAGGATCAGGCGCAGGTACAGGGCCGAGATGGTGAAGGTCTTGCCGGTGCCGGCGCTGGCCTCGATCAGTTGGCTGCCGTGCAAAGGAAAGCTCAGCGCCAGGGGGCGGGCTTGGGTCATTGGGCGCTCTCCGGGTTACCCAGGGTTTGCCAGGGCGCCGCGAACAAGGGGCGATACAGGGTTTCGCACCAACCCTCGAAGGTTTCCTCGAGGGCCAGTGCGGCGAAGTCACGGTATTGACGGGCCAGGGCCAGGCTCTCGCTGCGCTCGCCGAAGCTGTTCTGGCCGTCACCTTCGTAGGCACGGGCTGCGGCGGCCAGGGCCTTGTCCGGGTCCTCCTGGGCGAGCCAGGCGAAGGCGGTCTTGGCCGCGACGGGCAAGGGCGCGTTCATTCCCGCCTGGCGTGCCACCAGCAACTCGCCCAGGCGCTGCGTCGCATCGGCCTGCGGCAGCGGTGCCAACAGCAAGGTCAGGTCGCTGGCCACCAACGCGCTGTGCAGCGGATAGCCCGAGGCGCAGGCGGCAAGGTGCATGACCCAGGCCGGAATCAGGCGATGCCATTTCAGGCTGTTGCGCCCGGCACTGAGGGTATTGGGCACGGTGGCGATGCTCAGCAGGCTTTGGTCTTCGCCCTGGTACACACGGCCGAGCCAGCCTTCCAGGCGCTGCGCGCCCTGTTCGAAGTGAATCGGCAGGGCACCCTCGACCAGCGTCGGCCAGCGCTGCAGCAATTGTCGATGGCGTTGCAGCAAGTCCGGCAGCGGCTGGATCAGCTCCGCCTGCAAGGCCTCACCAAATCCGGCCAACGGTAGCAGCCCGCAGGCCTGCAGCCTCCGGGCCTGGGCTTGCAAGGCCCGCTCGGCGTTGTCGGGGTCGGCCAGCGCAGCGCCGAGCAGGCTTTCACTCAGGCCATAGCGTTGCAGGGCATCCAGCACGAAGGGTTCTTCGTCCGGCGTCGGCGCTTCCAACGTTTCGAAGAACACTTTCAGGCGCTGGCTGAAAAAATGCCGTACCGGGTGGCGCAGGAAATCCTGAAGCTGCACCAGGTTCAGCGGTTCATCGCTGACGTAGGGCGACAGCCCGATAGTAGCGGAGGCTGCGCCGTCCTCGGCCTGATGCAAGGCCAGCCACTCATGGGCAAAGCTGAACAGCGGGCTGCCTTTCTGGAAATAGCGCTGGCTGAACGGTTGCAGCGGATGCTCCTGGGTCAACGCATGCAGCAACTGCTGTCCAGCGTCATCGCGCAACCCGGCCTTGGCCCCGGCGAGCTGCCAGCCGGCAGCCAGGTGATCGCGCAGTTGCCCGATCAGCACCGAGGCCGGACGCTCGCTGTTGTCGCGGATACTGCGCCCGACCCAGCTGACATAGAGCTGGTCACGTGCCGACAGCAGGGCTTCGAGCAACAGGTAACGGTCATCCTCCCGTCGGGAGCGGTCGCCCGGACGATAGTCGCTGGCCATCAGGTCGAAGTCCAAGGGCGGCTGGGCGCGTGGATAGTCACCATCGTTCATGCCCAGCAGGCAGACCACGCGGAACGGGATGGCGCGCATGGGCATCAGGGTGCAGAAGTTCACGGAACCGGCAAGGAAGCGTTGCGACAACTTGCCCTGGTCCAACCCCGACAGCCAGGCCTCGCGCACCACCGTTAGCGGCAGCAGGTCTTGCAGGCCAACCGCCTCGCAAGTCTCCAGCCAGGTGTCGCGCAGATCCTGCAGTTGCACCAGGAGCAGCTCGTCGTGTTCGTTCTCGGCCAGGAAGAAGATCTGCAGCAGGGCGTGCAGCCGTGCGCCCCACTCTGGCGCCGAGGCCGGCTGGGTCAGGGCCTGGCAAGCGACCTCCAGGGCATCGAGCAAGGCCACCAGCGGCCCGATCAATGCGGCATCGAGGCCGCCAATCTCATCATAAGGCTCGATGCCGTCACAGCCTTCGCCCACCCCGACCGCGTACCCCAGCAACATCCGGCGCAGGCCGAACCGCCAGCTGTTCTGCTCCAGACCTTCCGGCAGCCCCAGGCTGGCGCGCTGTTCGGCACTCAGCCCCCAGCGGATGCCCGCCCCTTCGATCCAGCGATGCAGCGTCGGCAGGTCGCCTTCCTGGATGGCGAAACGGGCGCGCACGGCCGGTACGTCCAGCAGATCGAGCACTTCACTGACTGCAAAGCGGCTGTCGGGCAGCTTGAGCAGGTGCTCCAGGGCAATCAGCAGTGGGTCGCGACCACGCTGGCCCTGGTCGGTCAGGGTGAAGGGGATGTAGCGCGGGTCGTTGCGATCGAGCTGGCCGAACACGGCACGGATATGCGGCGCGTAGGTGTCGATGGCCGGCAGCATGACGATGACATCGCGCGGGCGCAGAGTCGGGTCGGCGCTGAAGCGGGCGAGTAACTGGTCGTGGAGGATCTCGACTTCGCGCTGCGGGCTATGGGCCAGATGGAAGCGCACGGAGCGGTCCTTGGTCGGATCGACTGCTGGCCATTGCGTACGCGTCTCGGCCAAAGGCCGCAGCTCGAGGATATCGTCCTGCAACTGGTTGAGCAGGGTCTCGGGTTGCGCGTCACTGAACAGGTCGATACGGCCTTCGCTGAAGACATTCTGGTAGCTGCCTGGGTCGTCGTAGCTGTCGAGCAGGTTGATGTAGTCTCGTCCCTGCTTGCCCCAGGCCGCCAACAGCGGATGGGCGTGTTGATGCAGCAGTTCGTCATCCAGCTGCAAAGGCATGCCCTGCTTGCGTTGCTGGCGTTTGTACTGGTGCCGCAGCAGGTCCTTGTCGGCGACGATATCGCCCCAGTGGTGACGACAGGGGTTGTGCACGCACAGCAGCACCTGACTGAAACGGGCAAGGCCTGCCAGCGCTTCCAGGATCTGTGCCGGCAGCGACGAAATGCCAAACACGATCAACCGCGCCGGCAGCCCTGGGGGCGCCTGCTCCAGGCTGTTGATCCGCTCGATGAAGCGCTGGTGCACACCAGCTCGGCTCTGAGCCATGCCCTCCTCGCCCACGTCCTCGAGCAGGAGCCGCCACAGCTCGGCCTGCCAGCGATTGCCAGCAGCCAAGGGCTTGCGCTCGCCACGGGCGGTATTGAGCACATGGGCACCATCTGCCCAGTCCTTCAACCAGTCGGCGCGGTAGACCTGGTACTGGTCGAACAGGTCGGCGAGGCGTTCGGCCAGCTGGTAGCGCTTGCGCAGGTCGCTGTCGTCGGTGAGGAAGCGGCGCAGTGGTTCGAAGTGCGGGCGCTCGATCACTTCCGGGAGCAGGCGCATCAGGCGCCAGGTCAGGGGGGCCTTGTCGAGCAGCGAAACCTCGGGGATTTCATCTCGGCCCAACACGCGGCGGTACAACTGCCACATGAAGCTGCCCGGGAGCTGCACATCAATGGCAGCGGCGATGCCGCAACCGCCCTGATCGTCGTCTTGCGGGTCTTCGGCCAGAGCCAGTTTCAGCCATTGGGCGATACCGTTGCTCTGCACTAGCGCAATCTCGTTCTCCAACGGCGCCAGGGGGTAGCGGCGCATCACGCTCACCACCAGATTGCGCAGCTCGTCCAGGCGATTGCCCTGGACGATCATGAAACCTGGGTGGAGTGAGGTGGTCTGCGGCATAGAAGCTCTCGGGAATGCGGTTGATGCTGACGGGAAACCTTATCACGGAGACAGCAGGCGAGGTCTCGCGATGCTGCCCGGTCAGGCCATGAGTTTTCCGGGCACAAAGACAAAACCCCTACCTGCTCGCGCAGATAGGGGTTTTGCGAAATGAATCTTGACGATGACCTACTCTCACATGGGGAAACCCCACACTACCATCGGCGATGCATCGTTTCACTACTGAGTTCGGGATGGGATCAGGTGGTTCCAATGCTCTATGGTCGTCAAGAAATTCGGTTGCCAGTACGTCTTTGCAGACATGCCAGCCAATTCGGATATGCGATATTTGTGGTTCGTCGCGAACTTTCGGTTCGTTTCGTCTTCACCACCACAATTTGGCCTCGGCGCAAATTGCTTGGGTGTTATATGGTCAAGCCTCACGGGCAATTAGTATTGGTTAGCTCAACGCCTCACAGCGCTTACACACCCAACCTATCAACGTCGTAGTCTTCGACGGCCCTTCAGGGAGCTCAAGGCTCCAGTGAGATCTCATCTTGAGGCAAGTTTCCCGCTTAGATGCTTTCAGCGGTTATCTCTTCCGAACATAGCTACCCGGCAATGCCACTGGCGTGACAACCGGAACACCAGAGGTTCGTCCACTCCGGTCCTCTCGTACTAGGAGCAGCCCCTCTCAAATCTCAAACGTCCACGGCAGATAGGGACCGAACTGTCTCACGACGTTCTAAACCCAGCTCGCGTACCACTTTAAATGGCGAACAGCCATACCCTTGGGACCGGCTTCAGCCCCAGGATGTGATGAGCCGACATCGAGGTGCCAAACACCGCCGTCGATATGAACTCTTGGGCGGTATCAGCCTGTTATCCCCGGAGTACCTTTTATCCGTTGAGCGATGGCCCTTCCATACAGAACCACCGGATCACTAAGACCTACTTTCGTACCTGCTCGACGTGTGTGTCTCGCAGTCAAGCGCGCTTTTGCCTTTATACTCTACGACCGATTTCCGACCGGTCTGAGCGCACCTTCGTACTCCTCCGTTACTCTTTGGGAGGAGACCGCCCCAGTCAAACTACCCACCATACACTGTCCTCGATCCGGATAACGGACCTGAGTTAGAACCTCAAGGTTGCCAGGGTGGTATTTCAAGGATGGCTCCATGAGAACTGGCGTCCCCACTTCAAAGCCTCCCACCTATCCTACACAAGCAAGCTCAAAGTCCAGTGCAAAGCTATAGTAAAGGTTCACGGGGTCTTTCCGTCTAGCCGCGGATACACTGCATCTTCACAGCGATTTCAATTTCACTGAGTCTCGGGTGGAGACAGCGCCGCCATCGTTACGCCATTCGTGCAGGTCGGAACTTACCCGACAAGGAATTTCGCTACCTTAGGACCGTTATAGTTACGGCCGCCGTTTACCGGGGCTTCGATCAAGAGCTTCGCTTGCGCTAACCCCATCAATTAACCTTCCGGCACCGGGCAGGCGTCACACCCTATACGTCCACTTTCGTGTTTGCAGAGTGCTGTGTTTTTAATAAACAGTCGCAGCGGCCTGGTATCTTCGACCGGCGTGGGCTTACGCAGCAAGTGCTTCACCCTCAC
>NZ_JBFNXN010000001.1:2285000-2490000 GCF_040813665.1 Pseudomonas sp. TE50-2
ATGAAGCGCCCGCTGCGCATCAGGCCGAGGTCGACCATCGGCCGCGCCTGGCTGCGCTCGACCATCACGAACAGGCCAAGCAGGAACGCGGCGATCAGCAGACGCCCCAACGTGGGGGCGCTGTCCCAACCGACCCGATTGGCGTCGATCAAGGCCCAGATCAGGTAGCCCAGGCCACCGGCGAAAGTCAGGCTGCCCAGTGGATCGAACCGCGCCGCCGAACCGTCACGGGACTCCTCGATACTGCGTACGACCATGAACGCCAGCACGATCACCAGCGGCAGGTTGATATAGAAGATCCAGCGCCAGCCCAAGCTACTGGCGATCAGCCCACCGAGCAGCGGCGCGAAGGTGATGGTCGCGCCCATGCAGGCGCCCCAGAAGGCCCAGGCCCGCATGCGTTCCTGCGGCGTATGGAAGCGGTGGCCGATGGCGGCCAGCGCGGCAGTCAGCAACAACGCGGCACCGATGCCCTTGGCTGCGCGGGCCAGATCAAGGAACAACAGGCTCGGCGCGGCGCCGCACGCCAGCGAGGCTGCGCCGAACAGCGCCAGGCCGAGCAGCAGCATGCGCCGCCTGCCGAAGCGGTCGGCCAGGCTGCCTGCGGGTAGCAGGCAGGCAGCGAACGCCAGCAAGTACGCACTGACCACCCATTCGATGTCGCTGAACGAGCCGGACAGATCGCGGGCAATGCTGGGCAGGCTGACCGCGACGATGTTGGTGTCGAGGATGATCACGGCGCACACCGCCGAGGCGGTGAACAGGGTGAAGCGTGGTGAGGCGGCTGCAGGCATGGCAAGGCTCCGTTATAGAGAGCAGGCAGGTCGTCGCCGCTTTACCGCCACGACGCCAGCCTTGTAGTGTTGCCTCAACCATAACGCCGCAGGGCGCCCGGCTTGTTAGCCAGCACGTCCCGCGTCATTAGCGCCTGGCTAACGAGGCCCCATGGAGATACGTCACTTCCGCTACTTCCTTGCCGTCGCCCGCCACGGCCACTTCACCCGCGCCGCCGAGCAACTGGGGATCGCCCCGCCGACCCTGAGCCGGCAGATCCAGGACATGGAGCGTGAGCTGGGCGTGCGGCTGTTCGAGCGCAGCCAGCGCGAGGTAAGCCTCACCGCCGCCGGCCAGGCCTTGCTCACCGAGGCCGAACAGGCGGTGCAGCAGTTCGACGCCGCGCAGTTGGGTGCACAGCGTGCCGGTCGCGGCGACAGTGGGCGGATCGAACTCGGCTACGTTGCCTCGGCGGCTTACTCCGGCACCCTACAGCAACAGGTCAGTCGGTTTGCCCAGGCTTATCCCGGCATACAGCTGAACATTCGCGAAGTGCCCATGCTCGAGCTCCCCTCTCTTGTCGACGAGGGCCAACTCGACCTCGCCTACTTGCGCTCGCCGATGGAGCTGCCGCAGACCCTGAATGCCATCGCCCTGCATCAGGAAGGTTTCGTCCTGGCGCTACCGGCCAGCTCGCGCCTCAACGAACTGAAGACCATCCCGGCCTCACGCCTGGCCGACGAAACCTTCATCTTGCCCGAGCAGATCTCCGGCACCCTGGCAATTGCCAGCCAGGGCAGTTTCACCCCGCGCCTGGGGCCGCAACCGGGCAGCCTGGTGGCGGTGCTCACCCTGGTGTCACTGGGCCAGGGCGTGGCCGTGGTACCGGCGTCGGTGGTCCAGCGCATCAGTTTGCCCCAGGTCAACTACCGGCCCATCGCCGACGCCCAGGCAAGTTCATGGCTGAGCCTGGTGCACCGCCGCTTCGAAAAGTCGCCCGCAGTGCTGCGCTATATAGAAGGAGTGCGCCAAGGTGCCGAATGATCATCGGGCTCTGCTGGCACTGCTGGCATTGCTCGCCTGCCTGGCCTGGCCCTCGAGGGCCGGCGACGCCATGCAGACGATGGCGCTGGGCAAGCCTGTGCCCTACTCTTTCTTCACCTATGCCAATGCCAGGCTCGATACCCGCCTGCCGGTCCAACACGCAGTGATCGTGCTCCATGGCGTACACCGTGATGCCGACCACTACTATCGCAGCGGCCTGACCCTGCTCGGCAATGCGGGACTCACCCAGGACGACACGCTGCTGCTGGCCCCCCGCTTCTTCAGCGAAGACGATCCCCAGGCAACACCCACTCCGCCCTTATGGGTGAAGAGCCAATGGCTGCAGGGCCACGAGTCCGTGGCTGGACGTTCCGGCATCTCAGCATTTGCCGTGCTCGACGACCTTCTCGCCTACCTTGCCGATCGTCATCGATTTCCACACCTCGGAGACATCACCTTGATCGGCCATTCCGCCGGCGGCCAACTGTTGCAGCGCTACACGCTGCTCGGCACGGGCGACCAGGCGTTGCGCGCCCTCGGCATCCATGTGCGCTACATTGTCGCCAGCCCCTCCACCTACCTGTACCTGGATGCCAACCGCCCCCTTGGCGAAGGCTTCGCCCCTTTACCTGCCGCGCAGTGCGCCGACTACGACCGTTACCGCTATGGCCTGCCAGGCGCACCGGACTACTTCGTCACGCAGCATCTCGATGCCCGCCAGGTGCTCAGCCGCTACGCCGCACGCGACGTGACCTACCTGGTCGGCGAGCGCGACCGCCACCCCCACAGCCGGATCATGGACCGCAGCTGTGCAGCCCAGGCCCAGGGCAGTGACCGGGTCGAGCGGCAACTCAACTACCTGCGCTACGAGGCTTTTCTGGCCCAGCGCTGGTCGATTACGCTCGCGCATCGTCAGTACGTACTGCCGGGCATCGGCCATGACCCCGCCCGCCTGCTGACCGATCCAGGTGTTGCCCAGCTGCTGTTCCCCAGCCACTGACATTCCACCACGCCGCGCAGTACACTCGGGCCCTCCCCCTTTCGGAGACGTCCAAGGTGCATCACGCAGGAAGCGATGAACATCCACCGGCACGTGCCCGAGCTGGCGCAGTCATCTGGCTTACCGGACTCTCAGGCGCGGGAAAGTCGACACTGGCCCAGGCCCTGGCCCGAGAGCTCCATGAGCTTGGACATGGCTGCTACGTGCTCGACGGTGATGTACTGCGCACAGGGCTGAATGCCGACTTGGGTTTCTCGCCCGAGGATCGCCACGAAAACATCCGCCGCACAGCCGAGGTGGCGGCGCTGTTTGCCGATGCCGGGCTGATCTGCATTGCCGCGTTGATCTCGCCCTATCGCGCCGGACGCGCCACCGCGCGCCAAGCCTGCAAGGCGGGCTTCCACGAAGTGCACGTCAAGGCTGATCTGGCCACCTGCGAGGCCCGCGACCCCAAGGGCCTGTATCGCCGTGCCCGGGCGGGAGAGCTGCCGGCCTTCACCGGGATCGATGCGCCCTACGAAGTGCCGGAGCGACCGGAGCTGGTGGTGGAGACGGCACAAGTGCCGCTGCCGATAGCCACGGCGCAACTGTTGGCGTACGTACAGCAGCGGGTACTGCACCAAGCGCAGTAGGCGCGGACTGACCCCGCGCCTGCTGGTTGCACTCAACTGCCCGGGGCGATATCGCCACGCTGCCAGCGTGCCTCGTTGTTGCCCAGGGCCTGGGCAATGTCGGCGAGCTCGCCGGACGGCAGGGTCTGCGGCAGCGGGTCGAGCCCGGCGCTGGCGAACACCTGGCCATAGCTGTTGCGCAGCTCGGCATAGGCCAGGTCGCGGCGCAGATCGGCCTGCAGCGCATTCAGTTCCCCCTGGATCAGCTCCAGCTCGCCAATGCCCTGCGCCTGGTGGCGATTGCGCAGTTGCTCGACGATCTGCTGGTCGAGGGCGACCAGTTGCTGGCTGGTGGCGAACTGGCGGCGAGCTTCGTTGTAATTGGCATTGGCCACGTAGAGCTGGGCCAGGATGGCCATCGACATCGCCTGGCGACGCGCCTCGACCACCTGTTCGCCAGCCTTGGCGACCTCGATGGACGCCGGCCCCGACAGCACGTTGAACAGGTTCCAGGTGACCTTGACGCCATAATCGGCCCAGTGCTGGTTGGTCAGGAAGCTGTTGCTGTCGTAGTGCCCGCCCGCCGAGAACTCCAGCCCCGGCAGCATGCGCAGCATCGACTTGCGTACCTCGGCGGCGCTGATGCGCGCCTGGTAGTCCTGTTCGCGCAACTCGGGGCGCGTGGCCAGGGCCTGCTGCTCCAGCGTTTCGAGGCCTACCTTGAGCTCCGGCACGCTGTAGTCGTCGGTGGCGGCGAGGGTCAGCTCGCTCCCCGGCGGCAGGTTGATCAGCGCCCCCAGTTCAGTCTTGGCCAGCGACAGCGCACGGCGCTGTTCCTCCAACTGGCGGGTAGCCTCGATCAACGAGCGCTGGTAGTTGAGCGCCTGGATCGGGTCGCCAATGCGCTGGTCACCCATGCGCTGGCTGTTGTCCCGCGCCTGCTCGACCCGCACCATCAGCGCGTCGATCTGCTTGAGCAGGCGCTCGGCGGCGACCGCCCGCCAGTAGGCCGAGCGCACGTCCTGGATGATGGTCTGCACCACCTTGCGCCGGCGTTCCTGGACGATCAGGCGCTGATCGCCCTGTTGCTTGGCGCTGACATAGCTGACACCGAAGTCGAGCACGTTCCACACCATGGTCAGGTCGGCCACGTCGCGGTCGCGGTCCTGGGAGGTCGATGGCTCCAGGGACTGGGTATTGGTCAGCACGCTCTGGCTGCTCGAAGCACTGACATTGCTGCGCCCGGCGTAACCGGCCGACAGGGCCATGCGCGGCAGCATGTCGAAGGTGGCCAGGTCGACCTGGCGCTGGGCCAGGGCTTCTTCCATGATCTTGAGGCGTGCCTCCAGGTTGTACTTGACCGCACGGGCCATGGCCTGGTGCAGGGTCAGCGGCCCTTGCAAGGCCTCCTGGCCCTTGAACATGCTGGCAAGGTCCGCCCGCGCCCGCTGCTCGCTGACGCTGCGGTCGATGGGCTGGGTCTTGACCGCGCACCCTGTTACCGCCAGTGCCAGTACGCTTACCGCAAAAATCCTCGATGCTCTGCTCATCCCTGTCCGCCCCCTTGGTACGGCACTGCTTTTCTTCTAATTGGATTGCTCGCGTGCGCCGGCTCAGGCCTGCGGCACGGGTACCTCGACCTGCCCCAACGCCTGCGCCAGTTGCCTGGCCTGGTGTTGCTCCCCCTCCCGGAAGGCCTGCAACTGCTGCCCAAGGGTCGGCGCCCCGGTCAGGCCCTTGCCCGCCCCCGCCTCTGCCCCCTGGCGGAATGGTTTGCCTCCGCTCAGTTCATACTGGCCACCGTCATCCGGCAGCGTCTTGTCGAAGATGTTGGCCAGGCTGCTGGCCCCGAAGACATTGGCGTCACCGCCACCAAAGCCGAGGAAACCGGCCCCCGAACCATTGCCGATACCGCTGTCGGCGTGCTGGCCGGCGAATACCTGGGCCAGGTAGCTGGGCGCCAGCGCACCGTTCTGGATGAACAGATTGCCCAAGGTCGGCAGCCCGCCGCCAACTGTCGGCACTTCGAACAACGGCTGTGGCAGCAGCGGCGACTGGAACGGCGCCGTTACCGGCAACGGTGCGATCACCACTGGCGTGCCTGGGCTGGCCTGGCCCGGGCGCGCCGGTGGGTAGGCGCGGAATTCCGGATCACCGTCGGTCGACTGCAATGTCACGCTTTGCCCGGCGAAGCCGCCGACCAGGGCGTTGCCTGCGCCATCGCGAATGCCCGTGCCACTGGCCTTGAGCCCAAGGGCCAGGCCACCACTGCCCGCCACCCCTGCAACATTGACCTGCCAGGTATGGCCGTCAAGGCGTACCAGCGACTGCAGCGTGCCGCTGGCGTTGCCACTGGCCAGCAGTTCGAAGTCGCCCAGGTCCACACCACTGACGTCCTCGCTGAAGGTCACGGTGAAGGACTGGCTGCCCGGCGTCGGCGACGGATTCGCCACGATCGAGACCACGCCGGGTGGCGTGCTGTCGACAATGACCCCGTGGCTGTCGCCAATATTGTTCAGCCCCGGTGTCAGTTGATTGCCGGCCGCATCGTGCAGGCTCGCGCCATTGGCCGACAGGCCGAGCACCTGGATGCCGTCGGCATCGTTGTCGCCGGCCTGGATCTGGTACTGGAACACCAGCGTCGGCGTGCCTGAGCCGGCGACGAAATCGGCGTAAACCGTGCGCCCGCCGACATCCAGGGCAAGCCGCGGCACGCCGTCGACCAGCACCGCTTCGCTGGTATTGACCACGAAGGTGAGCACATCGCCCGTGTTATAGGGGACGCCGACCGGCACGCCGACACTGCTCACCGTGGGGGCGTCGCGGTCGATGTTGTATGTGGCGCCGGTCAGGCCACCGACCAGTGCGTTACCGGCCACATCAGTGATACCCGTGGCACTGCCATTGAGGTTCAGGCCCAGAGTGCCGGTGCCGTGCACGCCACTGACGGTGATGATATAGACTCCACCGCCCAGCGCTTGCAGGCCGCTGAGCGTGCCGCTGGCCGAGCCGGTGCCGACCAGGCTGAAATCGCTGAGGTCGACGCCATTGACCTGCTCGTTGAAGGTCACGGTGAAGCGCACGCTCTGGGCGTTGCTCGGCGACGGGTCGAGGGTGACGATGCCGACCGCGCTCGGCGCCTGGGTATCGACCAGCACCTGGTGGGTATCGGCCACGCCATTCAGGGTCAGGTCCATGGCGTTGCCAGCAGCGTCGACAAGGGTCGCGCCATTGCCGGCAAGGCCGGTCACGGTGATGCCGTCAGCGTCGTTGTCACCGGCCTGGACGATGTACTGGAACACCAGGGTCGAGGTGCCGGCGCCCGCCACCAGTTCGGCAAACACCGTGTGCCCACCGATGTCCAGGGCCAGGCGCGGCGCCCCGGTGACCTGGACCGCTTCGCTGGCGTTGACCACGAACACCAGCGCGTCGCCGGCATTGTAGGAAACCCCCGCTGGGCCACCAACGCTGGTCACGCTGGGAACGCGGGTGTCGATGGCATAGTTGTTGGAGTCGGTACTGCCCACGCCGGCGTTGCCGGAAGACGCCGCGACCACGCCGCTGTTGTCCAGGGTGATCAGGTTGCTGGTGTCCTCGACCCCATTGCCGGGTGTCAGGGTCGCGGTCCAGGTGATGCCGCCATCGCTGCTGCTCAATCCGCTCAAGGTGCCGTTGGCCACCGTCAGGTCGGCCAGGGTGAAGCCGCTCACCGCCTCGCTGAAAGTGATGGTCACCAGGCTCGACTCGCCCGCGCGCAGGGCCGTATCGGCAACCACGACGGTGGCGGTGGGGACGACGGTGTTGACCGTGTAGTTGGCCGATGAAGTGGTACCGGTTCCGCTGTTGCCGGCCAGGTCGGTGTAGCCCGTGTTGTTCAGTACGATCAGGTTGGTGCCATCCTGCACACCGTTGCTCGGTGTGAACACGGCGGTCCAGGTGATACCGCCGTCGGCGCTGGAGAGCGCGCTCAAGGTGCCGTTGGCCACGGTCAGGTCGGCGTTGCTGAAGCCGCTCACCGCCTCGCTGAACGTGATGGTCACCAACGAGGTTTCACCGACACGCAGATCGCTGTCGGCCATGACGATGGTGGCGGTTGGCCGCTGACTGTCGACGGCGTAGTTGTTCGAGTCGGTGGTGCCGGAACCGGCGTTGCCGGCGGCGTCCATCACCCCGCTGTTGTCCAGGGTGATCACGTTGGAGGTGTCGGTGATGCCGGCGGTCGGCGTCAGGGTCGCGGTCCAGGTGATACCACCGTCGCTGCTGCTCAGCCCGCTCAGGGTGCCGTTGGCCACGGTCAGGTCGGCGGTGGTGAAACCGCTTACCGCCTCGCTGAAGGTGATGGTCACCAGCGACGTCTCGCCAATCGCGAGGCTGCTGTCGGCCACCACGATGGTTGCGGTCGGGCGTTGGGTATCGATGGCGTAGTTGTTCGAGTCGGTGGTGCCGACCCCGGCATTGCCACTGCTCGCGCCGACCACGCCGCTGTTGTCGAGGGTGATCAGGTTGCTGCTGTCGGTGATGTTGCTGGTGGGGGTGAAGGTCGCGGTCCAGGTGATGCCGCCATCGCTGCTGGAGACAGCGCTCAAGGTGCCATTGGCCAAGGTCAGGTCGGCATTGCTGAAGCCAGTCACCGCCTCGCTGAAGGTGATGGTCACCAGCGACGTTTCGCCGACCCGCAAGGCGCTGTCGGCGACCACGATGGTGGCCGTGGGGACCACGGTGTCGACCGTGTAGTTGGCCGACGAGGTGGTGCCGACGCCAGCGTTGCCGGCCAGATCGCTGATACCGGTGTTGTTCAAGGTGATCAGGTTGCTGAGGTCGCGCACCCCGGCGTTCGGGGTGAAGGTCGCGGTCCAGGTGATGCCGCCGTCGCTGCTGCTCACGGCGCTCAGGGTGCCGTTGGCAATGGTCAGGTCGGCGTTGCTGAAACCGGTCACCGCCTCGCTGAAGGTGAAGGTCACCGTGGTGGTTTCGCCCGCGGTCAGGGTGGGGTCGGCAATCACGATGGTGGCGGTCGGGCGCTGGCTGTCGATGGCGTAGTTGTTCGAGTCGGTGCTGCCAGTGCCGGCGTTGCCCGCGCTGTCCGTCACGCCGCTGTTGTCGAGGGTGATCAGGTTGCTGGTGTCGGTGATGCCGGCGGTCGGGGTCAGGGTCGCGGTCCAGGTGATACCACCATCGCTGCTGCTTACCGCACTCAGGGTGCCATTGGCGATGGTCAGGTCGGCGTTGCTGAAGCCGGTCACCGCCTCGCTGAAAGTAATGGTCACCAGCGACGTCTGGCCGATGGCCAGGTTGCTGTCGGCCACCACGATGGTCGCGGTCGGGCGTTGGGTGTCGATGGCGTAGTTGTTCGAATCGGTGGTGCCGGAGCCGGCGTTGCCGCTGCTGGCCCCGACCACGCCACTGTTGTCCAGAGTGATCAGGTTGGTCGCATCCTGGATATTGCTGGTTGGCGTGAAGGTGGCCGTCCAGGTGATACCGCCGTCGGCGCTGGATACCGCGCTCAGGGTGCCGTTGGCCACCGTCAGGTCGGCATTGGTGAAACCGCTCACCGCCTCGCTGAACGTGATGGTCACCAGCGAGGTTTCACCGATACGCAGCGCCGCATCGCTTACCACCACGGTGGCCGTGGGTTGCAAGGTGCTGACGCCGTAGTTGTTGGAGTTGGTGGTACCGCTGCCGGCGTTGCCGGCCAGGTCGGTCACCCCAGTGTTGCTCAAGGTGATGACGTTGGTGGCGTCCTGCACGTTCACCGAAGGAGTGAAGGTCGCCGTCCAGGTGATGCCGCCGTCACTGCTGGAAAGCCCGCTCAAGTTACCGTTCGGCGCCGTCAGATCGGCCAGGGTGAAGCCGGTGACCGCCTCGCTGAAGGTAATGGTCACCGTGGTGGTCTCGCCGACGGTGAGATTGTTGTCGGCGACCACGATGGTGGCCGTCGGCCGCTGGGTGTCGATGGTGTAGTTGTTCGAGTCGGTGGTGCCGCTGCCGGCGTTGCCGGCCAGGTCGGCCACCCCGCTGTTGTCCAGGGTGATGAGGTTGCTGGTGTCGGTGATGTTGCTCGACGGGGTGAAGGTGGCCGTCCAGGTGATCCCGCCGTCGCTGCTGGACACCGCGCTCAAGTTGCCGTTGGCCACGGTCACGTCGGCATTGCTGAAGCCAATGACTGCCTCGCTGAAGGTGAAGGTCACCAGCGACGTCTGGCCGATGGCCAGGGTGGGGTTGGCCACCACGATGGTCGCGGTCGGGCGCACGGTGTCGATGGCGTAGTTGTTCGAGTTGGTGGTGCCGCTGCCGGCGTTGCCAGCGGCATCGCTCACCCCGGTGTTGTCCAGGGTGATGAGGTTGGTCGCATCGGTGATGGCGCTGTTCGGGGTGAACGTCGCGGTCCAGGTGATCCCGCCGTCGCTGCTGGAGACGGCGCTCAGGGTGCCGTTGGCCACCGTCAGGTCGGCATTGGTGAAGCCGGTCACGGCCTCGCTGAAGGTGATGGTCACCTGCGACGTTTCACCGATGCTCAGGTTACTGTCGGCCACCACGATGGTCGCGGTCGGGCGCTGGGTGTCGATGGCGTAGTTGTTCGAGTTGGTGGTGCCGCTGCCGGCGTTGCCAGCGGCATCGCTCACCCCGGTGTTGTCCAGGGTGATGAGGTTGGTCGCGTCGCTGATAGCGCTGGTCGGGGTGAACGTCGCGGTCCAGGTGATCCCGCCGTCGCTGCTGGAGACGGCGCTCAGGGTGCCGTTGGCCACCGTCAGGTCGGCATTGGTGAAGCCGGTCACGGCCTCGCTGAACGTGATGGTCACCTGGGACGTCTCACCGATGCTCAGGTTGCTGTCGGCCACTACGATGGTCGCCGTCGGGCGCTGTGTGTCGATGCTGTAGTTGGCCGAACTGGTGGTACCTGCGCCAGCGTTGCCGGCCAGGTCGGTGACGCCGGCGTTGTTCAGGGTGATGACGTTGCTGGCGCTGGTGATGTTGCTGGTCGGAGTGAAGGTGGCGGTCCAGGTCTTGCCGCCATCGCTGCTGGACACCGCGCTCAGGGTACCGTTGGTCACCGTCAGGTCGGCATTGGTGAAGCCGCTCACCACCTCGCTGAAGGTGATGGTCACCGTCGCCGTCTCGCCCACTTTCAGGGCCGTGTCGCTGAGGCTGATGGTGGCGGTGGGCGGCACGGTCTCGTGGATGGCCACCGTGACCGACGCCGCGCTGGAAGTGGCGCCGTCGCCATCGTTGATGGTGACCGACAGGGTACGGGTGGCCTGGCCGATGCTGTTGGCGGCATTGCTGTTGTCGTAGGTAAGGTTGCGCACCACCGCCTGGACCGCTGCGGCCGTGGCATTGCCGTTGAACGTCAGCACCAGGTTGGCGCCGCCCGTGCCGCCGGTGTAAGTGCCGATGGCCACTCCGCCATAGCTGACCGCATTGCCGCTGACGCCGATCTGCCCGGCGCCGGTGCCTTGGTTGCGGATACCCAGCAGATCTTCGCCGGCCACGCCGTTGCCGCTGACCGCCACGGTCAGGTTACCGCCGGCAAAGTCGGCCGAGTCGCTGTCGGTGACCGTGGCGTTGCTGCCGCTGTCGAGCAGCACGGCGCCACTGCCTTGGGTGAAGGTCTGGCTGTCGCCGTTGAGGTTGCCGATCACCGGCGCGGCATTGGGCGGCTGGACCACCACCGAGGCGGTGCGGGTGGTGCTGCCCATGTCGTCGTTGACGCTGACCGTGACATTGCGCGTGCCGCTGGTGTAGGCCCCGGTGCTGTTGCCGTAGGTCACCACGGCGAGGATCGAGCGGTACTGGGCCAGGGTGGCCACGCCGCTGAGCGACAGCACCGTGGTGCCGGAGCCGCTGATGGTAATGCCGTAGCTGGCCGCCGTGGCGATCTGCCCGGCGCTGAGCGAGAGGGTTTCATTGCCGCCGTCGAGCACGCCGCCCAGGGTGAGGGTAGCGCCGCTGACCTGGGTGTCGCCGTCGGTCTGAGTGAGGCTGATGTTCGGCACGATGGCCACCGGGCTGCCGGTGAAGTTGACCGTGCTGTCGTTGCCGCCGCTACCGGTATCCAGGTCGACCACTGGTGGCGCCGAATACAGCACCTCGTAGGCACCGATGTCGACACCGCCGCCACGGGGTCGGTCGAAGCCGCGCAGGTCAGTGGCCGGCGCACCGGTGAGGGTGCCCTGGTCAATGGCGTTGCTGGCGGTGCTGGCCAGGCGATAGTCGCCAGCGGCGGTGTTGACGAAGTTGACCGAGGCACCGATCAGGTTGGTGGTGCTGGTGTAGCCACCGCCGACGCCACCATTGGTGGCGGCATCGAGCTGGGTGCCGTTGACGGTGTTGCCAGTGAAGATGCTGTTCTGCACCGTCACTGTGCCGGCCTGGCCGCTGGCCCAGCCAAGGCCGCCCGAGGTGATGCTGCCGCTGCTGGTGTTGAGGAACACGTTGTTGGCCACAGTGCTGTTGGTGATGCGCACCGTGCCGCCGCTGTTGCCCAGCACGATGATAGCGCCGGCCGCCACCGTGCCGGTGGCGCCGTAGGTGCCGGTGTTGTTGTAGATCGCCACGTTTTCCAAAACATGGTTGTTGGCGCCGCCCAGACGCACCAGGGTCGACATGGAGGTGCCGCCGAGGATGCTGGCATTGTTGTCGTGGATCGTGGTGTTGCGCACCACCACGGTGGACCCCGCCGTGGTCGCTGAGTTGATCACCGTGCCGTAGTTCTCCTGGAAATTGGAGTCTTCGACCGTGATGGAACCGCCAAAGGCGCGGATCGTGCCACCGGCGATGTTGCTGGAGAAATAACGGAAATCCAGGTTGCGCACGGTCAGCACGCCACCACCATTGCTTTGCAGGCCCGACGCGTCCGCAGAGTCGCGTATGCCGTTGTCATTGGCGTCGCCACTGAAGATGATGTCGCCCTTGCCGTCACCGTCGACATCGCCATTGATGGTGATGTTGCTGGTCACGAGCAGCGCCGAGGACGTCGTCCAGCGGATGGTCTGGCCTTTCAGGCTCTGGTGGAACACGATGATGTCGGGGCCACTGCCCGCGGTGGAACCATCCACCGAGGTGTCGGTGTTCGCGGCCTGGATGGCTTCGGCCAGGGTCACCCCGCCATCGCCGGCCGAAATGAGCGAGGCGTCCTTGCTGGTGACGGTGATGGTCGCCAGCGAGGTACTGAACGCCGACAGGTCGCCACGCTGCACGCCCACGCCGCTGGCCACCACCCCGGAGACCGTCTCCAGCGCCCAGTCCTCGCCGGCGCGGTTGCCGGTCGAGTCGGAGGATGCCCCAACGTCGGCGCCGCTGAGCCGGGCCACCTCGTTGACAAACAGTTGGCCATCGCTGCCGGCGCCGGTGTTGCAGGCGAAGAAACGGATGTCACCACCCGGCGCCAGGCTCGCGCCGATGCGGGCGAGGTCCGCGCCATGGCTGGCCAGCTGGTTGGCCCAGATGGCGTTGCCGGCCAGGTAGACATAGCCCTGGTCGCCGTGGCTGATGATGTCGACCGAAGTAACGTCGCTGCGGCCGTTGAGATAATCGGCGATCTGCTTGAAACCGTCCTTGCCGTTCTCCAGCACCACCACCTCGACCCCGGCGGGTAAGCCCGCGATGAGTTTCTGGTAGTCGCTGACGGCCGAGTCGATGAACACCACTTCGTGGTTGCCCGAGGCTGCTGTGACCGACGCGGTGGCCGGTGCCGCCTCGTGGACCGGCTCGTGGCTGGCGCTGTCGCGGGTGCTGGCCGCATCACTGGCGGCGCCGGTGTCCTTGGCCACGGTGGCGGCAGCAGCAGCTTCGACCGCCTGGGCTCCCTGGTCGGCGACCACGCCTACCGAGGCGTCGAACATCATGCGCGGCTCCAGGGCCTGGATGAGGCTCGGGCGGCTCGTGGAAACGTATTGTTTATGGGTGTCCTTGCCGCGTTTCCAGAATGCCATGATGCCCTCGCTCAGCCCTGGGGCTGCTTGTGCGCGCCGTCCTTGCAAATGAGGAAGGCCTGTCCTTGTTGGGAAATCCTGAACGGACGACGGGGCGCCGATGTGCGCCCCGCTGCCCTGCCTGCTGGTTGCCCGGCCTCAGTTACGGGACGGGAAGACCCCTTCAAGCGCGATGATGAAGTTGATGCCCAGGTAAGGGCTCTGGTTCGAGAACGGCAGGTTGCTTCCCGAGGTCGTTGCCGTCTTGGCCGGGACCGTGATGTCGAACGGCTTGAGCGTGGTGTTGGTGGCCGTGGCGGTGTAGATCTTGATCTCAGGCCCCGAGCCTGTGGTGTCGACCGACTTGGCCAGCACCGCACCGGTCGAGGGCGTATCCAGCTCGGCGGTGCCAGTGGTGGCCGGGATGGCGACCGAAACCGTTGCGGCGGGGATGTTCACGACCTGGGGCACCATGTTCGAAAGCGTCAAGGTGGTCGATGTCGTTCCTCCCGCCTCGCCCAGCAAGATGTTGTTCGTCCCTGTCCCTTGCCCCGCATGAACGGGGGCACGGCCACGCAAATCAGGCAAGCCGAAGGTGCTCTGGCCATTACCTCCGTAGGTGGTGCCCAGGATCGCGAACAACGCAGCGTTCTGGTTGATACCTAGAATCTGCCCGTTGCACAAGGCCCAGCCCCGAGGGGCGAAGTTGCCTGCGAACAAGGTGATCTGTCCAATGAATGGCTCACTCATCTACGGCTCTCCTATGACAACACTGCAAGGGCGGGCCCTTTGGCCCGCGGGAAATGACGCGTGTGGCAGGCCCCTTCAGAGCGGCCGTTCGACGTGGAAAACAGCCTCCAGCACCGGTCGCCCCTCGGTATCGGGGCCCACCGGAGTCATCATCAGCAGCCAACCCTCTTTGCCCGGTGGCGACAGGCGGAACACCGCTTGCGGCAGGGCTGTGCCACTCGGCAGGGCGAACTCCGCCGCAAAGCGCTGGTGGCGCGGCGACATGGCCTGGCCCTCGGTCACGGCCAGCAGTTGCGCCTCGAGCGCCTGGTCGTCGCTGACCCACAGCTGGAAGTGGCTGCCGGTGGCCTGTTGCAGTTCGTCGAACGTAGGCATGGCATGCATGGGGCTGATCCTTCAGGCACGAATGGCGGTGGTGAGCGCCGCTCGGCGCATTTTCAGAGAGGGGCCGGTTTCGCCGACCACCTCGAACCCGAGGCGCTGGTAGAGCTGCAAGGCCGGGTTGTGAGGGGTGACATGCAGGCCGGCGCTGAGCCCATCGCCATCGGCTTGCGCCAGCCACTCGCCGATCAATCGGCTGCCGATGCCACGCCCGCACCAGGCGGGCAGCAGGGCCATGTCGATGAACTGCACGTGGCTGTCCGCCCAGTGCAGGTAGGCGCGGCCAATGGACTCGCCCGCTACTTCGATGACGAGGAAGTCGGCGCCGGCGAACTGGGCCTGGTAATAGTCGTGCTGTGCTTGGAACTGCTGGTCGAGGAAGGTATCGATGGCGGCCTGCGGCCACGGCAGCAGGGCCATTTCGGCGGCACGGGTGGTGCCATAGAGTGTGCGCAGGAACGCCCGGTCGGCGTCCACCGTGGGACGGAGGTTCACCTCGAGGATGGACATCGGGTCTGGCTTCCCTGCGTAAGGTTACCCCATGGTGAGGGGCGCACATCCAAGTGAATTGTCCTACACGATCATTCGCAGCGTAGCCGAAGAACAAGGCATATAGCCACTACCCGAGCGTGGTCTTTACGTTTATTTTCTCAAACACCCGTTCGAGGTACTTTGACGCCACTTTCTAGGCATTTCGCAACCGTATGGATTCCAAAGCGTTGTACGGCTGCAGGGCCCATCGGGCGACTGCCGCGCGCACCTCGTCGCTGGCCTCGTCACGCTTGCGCTGGCCATCGGCGCTGAAGTTCATGGCCGGCTGCTTGGCATCGAAGGCCGCGACCGCCTGCAAATCCGCTACTTCGCCTGGCAGGATGCCGAACAGTGGCCCCAGGCGCCCCCAGACAGCATTGGGCAACTCACTGTAGTTCACCACGATGGCGCCTTCGCGTTCGCACAACGCTAGGCCAGCCGCAAGGATCTCGCCAATCATCCGGCAGGTGTATTGCACCGCGCTCATGCCCTGGGCATCGGTCAGCACACTGTCGAGCCCAGAGCCGCCGAGCAGGCCCGGCACCCGGTGCATGCCCGGCTGGCGCAGTTGGGAAACGACGATCTCCAGCGGGTCACGGTAGAGGAACACCCGTGGCACCTGGGGATACAGCGCTGTCAGCAATGGCGCGTCGAAGATGTTCCAGGCATCGAGCTTGATCAGCAGTTGGCGCTCGTCGCCCCGACGACGCTGACCGTAGGCCGAGCACAGCGCCCGCAATGCATCGGCCTGCCAGGCGGCGGCGGACGGGTCCTGGCGCGCGGCGCGCAACAGGTTGTCCAACGGCGGCGGCTCGGACAGCACGATATTTCGCGCTTGGCTGGCCAGCAATTGGGCGATCAGCGTCGAACCACAGCGTGAAGCATGGAACACCAAGGCCGAGGGCGTCAGCCCCGGGCTACGGGCGTGCCAATCGAGCAAAGCCGAGACATCGGTGTCGCGGCGCATAGCCTGGTTGAACGGCAGGCGTAACGCCTGGTCGACGTCATCGCGGAAAAACGGCCGGGCCAGGCGCCTCTCGCCGAACCAGCACCAGTCCACCCGCCATCCGGCGTCGCCCTGCCAGAGACGGATGGGCAGCCAGCCGTGAAAATCCATCGGGGTATTCACACTCGCCATTGATCGCTCCATGCCTGCTTGCCCCGGCGCATGGCGCCCAGGACCTCTGCCTCGGAAAACGCCAGCCCTAGCTCGGCACCAAGGCGCACCGCCTCGGCCACGAAGGCCCGGGGATCCTCCAACGCCTGTAGTTGCGCGGCCAATGTCGGCGCCTCACTCACCTGCTGGCGAAACCGTTCGAATGCCTGCCCGGCCCTGCCAGGCTGCAATGCCGGCGTCTGCGCCAGGCCTTCGTCGATCAGCGCCAGCAGCCAAGGGTCGGCCGCGCAGTCGAGTACCAGGTGGATGCGCTCACCGGGCCCGGGGTTGTTGACCCGGTGGGGGCGCGACAGGTCGATGAACCAGCACTCGCCCGGGCGCATCGGCACTTGCAGGCCATCCACAAGGAACTCCACGCCCGGTGGGCTCAGCAGCGGTATGTGCAAACGCAGGCAGCCGCCTGGGCGCCCGAGGTCGGGGTCACGGTGCTCGTGAATCCTCGCCCCCGCCCCCAGGCGTAACAGGCGGGCGGCGCGCAGCGATGCCTGGAAGGGCGCAAGGGCTTGCTGCCAGGCCGGCTCGCCTTGCCACCAGGCCAGGCTTGTCGGCGCGCCTGTGCCTGGGGCCAGCGGCAACGGCGCGTCCTCCGCGGCGACCAGCGCCACACCGCTCCAGTCACCTTCGTGGTAGCCCCGGTTGAAGTGCGCCTGCCAGGCGTGAGTGTCCAGCCGGGTCAGGGCCTGCAGCAAGGCGGGCAGGTTCGTGGGCAAGGTAAGGCGGGAACACAGTGGCAGAGCAGTCTCGGTCATGCGGGCTCCTTGCGTTGGCATTGTCTTGAACGGTGTTCCTGGCGAAGACGACGGGTCCCTGGAGGGGAAAGGCCGCCTAAAACCCACTCTCACGAACCCCCAACGCCGCCAACCGTCGCCAGGCGGCCCCCAGCAACGACTCGCGCGCGCCGTCCAGTACCACCACCCCACGCAACGGCTGGGCCACATCGGGCACTTCGCCCAGCGGGCTCAAACGCACGCCGTACTGGGCCTGCACCGGCTCCGCACGCTGCTGGCCATCACGCCGCACGGCTACCGGGCCATGGCGGTCGGAGGCCAGCGCTTCGAGTTCCAGCACGGCAACGCCAGTGGCATCCACCTGCTCCACGCGCACCGGCAATGCCGGGCGCGCCGGGTCATCGGCGATGAAGCGCCCTTCGCTGCCGGCCGCCACCCGCCACAGGTCGGCCTCAGCCAGGTAGCCGCGCAAACGCAGCCCCGGCTCGACCACCCGACCCAAGGTCTGTGCCGGACTGACCCATTGCCCCGCTGCCAGGCCGGCCGGCAGGTCTCGCAGCACACCGTCGCGGGGCGCGCGCAGTTGCAGGCGCTCACGCTGGGCGGCAAGGCCGCGGTACTCGGCCACGGCTTCGGCCAGTTGCTGCTCTAGCACCCCAGCGTCCGCCGCCGTCTCGCTGCGCCCGGCCTGGCGGCGCAATAGCAGCTGCAGGATGTCGATCTCGCGGCGCACGATGGACTGGCGCGACGTCAGGTCGGGCGACTCCAGTTCCACCAGCAGCTCGCCCTGGCGAACCGCCTGCCCTTCGCCCACCGGCAAGCTTTTCACCCGTGCCGCCACCGGCGCATGCAGGGCGCTGACGCGGGACGCCTCGAGCATCGCCGGCACGTCCACCGCGCCACGCCAGGGCAGCACCAGCACGGCCAGCAACAAACCCAGCCCGGCCGCCACCCGCAAGGTCTTGCCCGGCGCCGCCTGACCACGGTGCAGCCACCATTGCCGCAACTCCTTGTACACCGGCAAACCGATGAACCAGGCCAGCTCCACCAGCATCAGGAAGATGCCCAGCACCTTGAAGAACAGGTGATATACCGCCAGGGCAATACCGAAGAACAGCACCGCGCGCCACAGCCAGGCGCCATAGCCCCACACCAGCAAACGGCGGCGCATGGTCGGCGACCAGGCTTCCGGGGCCGGCTCGCCATAGCCGAACAGCGCCTCGCGCAGTCGCCAGCGACACAGGGCAAAGGCGCGGTTCTGCAGGTTCTCGACCCGCCACAGGTCGCTGATCAGGAAGTAGCCGTCAAAACGCATGAAGGGGTTGAGATTGACCAGCAAGGTGGTGATCCAGGTGGCGCTGGCCAGCATGAACGCCGCCGTGCGCGCCGGGCCGTCAGGCAGCAGCGACCAGGCCAGCAGCGCCAGTACCGCCAGCAGCAGCTCGGCGAACACCCCACCGGCATCGATCAGCAACCGCGCACGGCGGTCGCTGACGCGCCAGGCATCGCTGACATCGGTGTAGAACATCGGCAACAGCACCATGAACGCCAGGCCCATGCTCTGCACTCGGCACCCGGCCCGCTTGGCCATGAAGGCGTGGCCGAACTCATGGCAGAGCTTGGCGAACCCCAGCGCCACGCCAAAGGCGAGGATGCCGCCGAGGCTGAACAGGTGCGGGAACGTGGCGATGAAGCGCGACCAGTCGCGGATCACCAGGAACACACCCAACGCCAGCACCAACGGCAGGGCGTAGCGCAAGATCCAGCCGCCATGGCGTTCGAGCACCGGCCATGCGCGGTTGAGGAAGGCATCCGGGCGCCACAGTGGAATCCGGAAGAACAGGTACTGGTGCAGCACACGGGTCCACAGGCTCTGCCGGGTGGCGGCGGCCTTGGTCGCATAGCTTTCGCGCTGGCGGGCATCTTCGGCGCCGATCAGGTCGTGCTGGCCGAGAAACAGCAAGAGCTCTTCCAATGCCTGCTCGTCGACGGCCAGGCCAGGCTCGGCATTGGCGGCAGCCAGCACACGTTGCGGGTCACCCAGGCGCCAGTGCTGCAGCAGTCGCACGGCGCCACCGCCCAGCTTGAAGTAACGCCCGCGCAGCGGGTCGGCCAGGGTCCACTGGGGTGCGCCGTCATGCCCGGCCGCCGCCGGCGACAGTTGCAGGTCGGCGCGCAACGCCGGCAGGGTCACAGCCCAAGCCCCTGACGCAACGCAGCCAGCGGGCGACGCAGCAGGTAGTAGACCAACGGAGCGCGCTCGCCATACACCTTGGCGGTACCACGCAAACCGATGCGCGGAGGTGCCTCGTCGAAACCGGCATCCAACCGATAGGCCAGTTGCCCGGCTGCGGTGGCCTGGGCCTCGTAGGCCGCGCGCTCCAGGCGGGCGCCATGGCGATGCAACGGGTCGCTGTCGAGGAACAACGCTACTTCGGCGCCAGGCTGCAAGGCGATGGCATCGCCCACCGGCAGCTCCAGGCGCAGTTCGGCCTGCTGCGGATCGGCCAGTTGCATCAGGCGCTCGCCGGTCTGCACCGGCTTGCCGGTCCAGCGCTCGGCGTCGGCGAACACCGCGATCCCCGCACGCTCGGCGCGAATTTCGCTGCGGCCGAGGAGCTGGCGGGCGTAGTCGAGTTCGGCGCGTTTCTGTTCCACGCGGGCGGCCAGCAGGTCGAGGCGGGCATTGGATTCGGCATCGCTGAAGGCGCGCTGGGTGCTGGCCTTGAGCTCGGCCTCGGCGACCCCGAGGGCGCGCTCGGCGACATCGACCTGGGCCTTGAGGGTGGTGGCGTCGAAGCGCACCAGCAGGTCACCGACGGCGACCGTCTGGTTGGGCTTGACCAGGAACTCGGCGATCACCCCGTCCAGCGGCGCGGCAACCACCCGCCCTGCCCGTGGCACGACCTCGGCCGGGGCCAGCACCGACTGGCGCACCGGCACCAGCAGCACCAATAGCGACAACCCCAAGGCCACCAGCAGGCGCCGCCGTGGCCAACGCAATCGCCAGGGTTTGGCCGGGCCCAAAGCCAGCCAGGCATGGGCGTAGGTCTCCCCCAACTGAGTGAGCAAGGCTTGCTCGGCGGGGTTGAACGCCTGGTCGCGGGCCAGCCACAGCCCGCCGAACACTTTGCCCTGGCGATCGAGCAAGGGCAGCCAGAATGCGTGAGCGGCGGATAACGAGCGCCAGTCTGCCTGGGCCTGGGTGTCCAGCGTCGTCGGATCCACGGCCCCGGCCTGGGCCGCGACGCCGGCAGCCTGGAGCGTGTGAGCGGCGCGTTCGACAAACGCCACGAACGGCGCATGGGCCTCGACCACACTGATGCCGGTCAGTGCCCGGACCTTGCCGGCGATCAGCAGGGCGGCATGGCGAAAACCGAACAAGGCCTGGCCATCGTTGACCATGCCATAGGCCAGCTGCTCGGGACCAGCCGCCTGGCGGGCCTGGCGCTGTAGGCCGAGAAACAGCGCGAAGGCATGCTCGGCCACACCCGTGGCGGCGGCCGTCATGGTTGCGCGGCGAAGTGGGCGGTACCGCTCATGCCGGCCAGTAGCCCCTGGCTGTCACGGGGCAGTTCGCCGATCAGCAGCAACGTCTGGCTGCCCTCGTCGATCCGGGCGCCGACGCGCTTGACCTGTGCCTGCAGCGGCTTGCCGGTTTCATCGGGAACGAACTCGAACGGCTGGCCTTGCTTGAGCTGCCCCAGCCACCGCGAGGGCACCAGCAAGTGGATCTCCAGCGAGCGGTTGTCCACCACCTCGAGCAGCGGCGAGCCACTGGCGACGCTTTCATGGGGCTGGGCCCGGCGCTGCACCACCCGGCCATCGAACGGCGCGCTGACCACGCAGCGCCGGACCTGCACCTGGTACACCTGGGCCTCGGCCTGGGCCTGGGCCTGCTTGGCCTCGGCCAGCGACACCTCGAACTGACCGACCGACTTCAGCGCGGCCAGTTGGCGGTTGTGGTTGAGTTCTTCGCGAGCAGCGCGAACGGCGGCCTGGGCGGCGTTGAGCTGGGCCTGGTAGGCGCTGCAATCGAAGCGCGCCAGGGTGCTGCCCTGCTTGAAGTCCTGGCCATCGGCATAGGGCATCTCGACGATGCGCCCGGCCAGCTCACTGGACAGCACGGCCTGGTCGCGGGCACGCAGTACGCCTCGGGGATTCTGTCCGGCGCTGGACGCTGCGGGAGTATCGAGCAAGGGGTCGGCGGGCGGGTCACCAGCCTGCGCCAGTGGCAGGTGCAACAGACCCAGGGTCAAAGCCAGACGGAAACCGCTAAGCATGTTGCGCACTCCCTTGCGAGCTGATGGCCGGAGTGTAAGACAAAAAATGATGGCACGGATATATCACGCCGATGAAGATCCGGGGACTTGCCGGAGCTCGCAAATCCTCCGGGAAACGTCATGGCAACTCGCAGGCGCGGGCTTGCCGCATTGCGGGCAAGCCCAGCTTCACCTCAACCCGCCGAGCGTGCTGCTGCGGCGCCCCGCACATGTCCTCGGGTGGTGATGATGCCGAGGAACGAGATCACGATCGCCAGGCTCAAGGTGGCGGTGACCTCGGCGCGGTGCTCCTCGGTGAACATCATCACGGTCAATGCGCCACTGATGAACAGGATCACCGCCCAGGTCAGCCAGGGGAACAACCACATGCGGAACTTGAGGTTGGCGTTCTCGCGCTCCAGCCGCCCACGCATGCGCAGTTGCGAAATGGCGATCACCAGGTACACCAGCAAGGCAATGGCGCCGGAGCTGGCCAGCAGGAACTCGAACACGCCCTTGGGTGCGAAGTAGTTGAGGATGGCGATGGCCGCGCCGATCAGGGTGCTGCCGAACACCGCCGCACGCGGCACGCCAACCCGTGAAGTATTCTTCAGCAGCGCCGGCGCATCGCCGCGCTTGGCCAGCGAGTACATCATCCGCGAGGCGATGTAGATCGACGAGTTCATGCAACTGGTCACCGCGATCAGCACCACGAAGTCCACCATCAGCGCGGCATTGGGGATGTTCATGATTTCCAGCGCGCGCTGGTAGGAGCCCACCACCGCCAACTGTGGGTCGTTCCAGGGCACCACCGAGATGATCACGAAGATCGACAGGATATAGAACGTACTGATGCGCCAGATCACCGAACGGGTGGCCTTGGCGATGTTGCGCGCCGGATCGCTGGACTCGGAGGCGGCGATAGTCACCGCCTCGGTGCCGATGAAACTGAACATCACGGTGATGAAGGCACCGACCACCGCCGACCAGCCCTTGGGAGCGAAGCCGCCATGCTCGTCGACCAGCGTGCTCAACCCGCTGACCTCGCGCTCCGGCAACCAGCCTGCCAGTGCGGCAAAACCCAGGCCGATGAAGCCGAGAATCGCGGTGACCTTGAGAATGGCGAACCAGAATTCGAACTCGCCGTACTTGGCCACGCTGAACAGGTTGGTGCAGGCCAGCAACAGCACCGAGGCCAGGGCGAAGATCCAGCTGTCTACCTGGGGGAACCAGGCGTTGAGCACATGCCCCGCGGCCAGCGCCTCGATGGGGATCACCAGTACCCAGAACCACCAGTACAGCCAGCCGATGGTGTAACCGGCCCAACGGCCGATGGCCTGGTCGGCATAGGTGGAGAACGAGCCAGTGTCGGGGTGAGCCACGGCCATTTCGCCGAGCATGCGCATGACCAGCACCACCAGGGTGCCGGCCACGAAATAGGACAGAATGGTGGCGGGCCCGGCAGCCGCGATGGCATGCCCGGAGCCGACGAAAAGTCCCGCGCCGATGATGCCAGCGATGGACAGCATCGTTACGTGACGTGGCTTGAAACCTTGAGCAAGGTTGCCATCAGTTCCCACGGTGTTCATTGGTCTTGTTCTCTTTTTACTGACACAAGGAAGGGACGGGCAGGCGTAGGCGAAACGGTCTCCTCGGCTAAGGGCGGAGTACGTTGCGCACGCTCTGTTACGGCCTTCTCATGCGCCCGGGGCAACGCACCATGGGGATGCGGGCTTCACTTTAAGCTGGGCGCGGCGCGAGCAAAATGCTCGAAAACGTCAGACAACTGTTCGATCACGACACCGCGTGCCCATGCACGTCAGTCAAGCCCCCGGACATGCCTGATTGCGTCAGTCGCGGTCACGCAGGTAATCCAAGTAGAAGTTCACCAACGCGAACACCACGATCACCGTGACGATCATCAGGCCGATCTGCAGATTGCTCATGGCGTTCTCCAATTGGCGATACCAGGGAAAGAAGGGGTCGGCCGCACATCGGGACGTTTGGGTTGCGCAGGCACCACCATGGGACGACGCCCCCGGGCCAGGCGCTTGAGCGCCAGCACCATGAGCACGCCCAGCAGCAGCATCGCCAGCACCAGCACGGCATAGGCCAGCCACCAGGGCACACCCGCGGTCATCATGCTGAACTCGGACATGCCGCCAATGCTGGCGATCAGGTTCAGTGGCAGGAACACTACGTTGATCAGGGTCAGCTTGCGCAGGGTCTCGTTCATCGCGTTGTTGGCCAGGTTGCCGCGAGCGTCCATCAAGCCGGCGAACACCGTCGAGTAGATCTCGGCCTGCTTGTGGCACTGGTTGTTCTCGATGACCAGGTCGTCGATCAGCGCCAGCACCTCAGGGTTGAAGTGGCGCTTCTCGCCATGGGCGCGCAAGCGCGAGAGCACCGCGCCATTGCTGTGGATGGCGTTGATGTAGTGGATCAGGCTCTCGCTGAGGTTGAACATCTGCATCAGGTGGTGGTTTTCCAGCGATTGCTCGAAGCGCTGCTGCAGTTCGCGGGCGACCATCTTGATCACCTTCAGGTGCCCCAGGTAGTGGTGCAGGTTGTCCAGCAGGATGGCCAGCAGCACATCCATCGGATCGTGCAGCGCATGGCGCTGCCCGAGGCCGTCGAGCAGGGAGGCGTCCGGGGCGATCAGCACCAGGTGGCCGTCGACCATCAACATGCCGAACGAGGACACCTGGAAGGCGAAACTGTCGCCCCCGGTGTAGCTCTCCGGGCGTTTCCAGATCAGGAACAGGCCATCGCGGTGCAGTTCGAGGCGCGACACCTCGTCCGGGTCGAGTGCCGAAGCCAGGGCATGGGCGTCCAGGTGGAACCACGCCTGCAACAGTTCACGCTCGGCGCTGTCCGGTTCAACGAACAGCAGCACCTCGCAATCGAGCCCCTTGCGCTTGCGCAACTGGCCATGGGTCAGGCTGTAGCTTTCGATCATGCCAGCACCTCGTTACCAGGCTTGCCCCCGGCGTTTCTGCTCCAGGCGGCGGATGAATTCCTCGAGCACCAGGGTGTAGAGGTCGTCGTGCAGGTAGGCATCCTCTATGCCAGCGTCGAGGTTGGGGTTGTCGTTGACCTCGATCACCACCACCCGGTCACCGACCTGCTTGAGGTCGACCCCGTACAGGCCATCGCCGATCAGGTTGGCCGCCTTCACCGCCAGCTCCACCACCGCCCGCGGCGCCTCGTGCACGGCCAGGGTGCGGCACTCGCCGTTGACCTCGTCGCGCTGGGCCTGGTGGTTGAAGATCTGCCAGTGGCCCTTGGACATGAAGTACTGGCAAGCGAAGATCGGCTTGCGGTTGAGCACGCCGATACGCCAGTCGTACTCGGTGTAGAGGTATTCCTGGGCGAGCAGCAGTACCGAATGCTCGAACAGTTCGGCGGTGGCGGCCTGGAGTTCGCCGGGGTCCTTGACCTTGATCACGCCCCGGGAGAAACAGCCGTCGGGAATCTTCAGCACCAGCGGAAAGCCCAACCGCTCGCCGATGCCTTCCAGGGCCTGAGGGTTGTCGCGATAGAGGATCTCGCTGGCCGGCATGGCCAGGCGATGGCTGCGCAACAGGTCGGTCAGGTAGACCTTGTTGGTGCAGCGCAGGATCGATGCCGGGTCGTCCATTACCACCAGCCCTTCGCTCTCGGCCTTCTTGGCGAAGCGGTAGGTGTGGTTATCGACGCTGGTGGTCTCGCGGATCAGCAACGCGTCGTATTCGGCCAGGCGGGCGTAGTCCTTCTTGCCGATCAGCTCGACGTCGACCCCCAACTGGCGCCCGGCGCGGATGAAGTGTTCCAGTGCCTTGGGGTTGGAAGGCGGCAGCGCTTCGTCAGGGTCATGGAGGATCGCCAGGTCGTAGCGCGCCACCCGGCGCGAGCGTGGCTGGCGCCAGATCCTGCGGCTGAAGCCATCGAGGGCGTTGGCAAACGGGTCCTGCTGGTCTTCACGCAACTTGTGCAGCGCACCAGTCTTGACCCCGGCGATATGCCAGGTACTGGTCTTGCGGAACTCCACCAGCAGGATCGGACACGGGAAACTTTCGAACAGCTGGCGAGCGATGTCCTGCAGCGGTTCCAGATCGGTACGGCCGAAATACAGGGTCAGGGTGAACCCTTCGGTTTCTCCGTAGGGGTGATTGGCCAAGGCACTCTCGAGGCTGCGCGCCATGTCGTCGAGGGCCAATCCGTATAACGACTTTCGGGTTAACTCACTGATACTTCTGACCGAGGGAATAACTTTATGCCCGCGCGCCTCGGCCAACAACGAACAATAGTAACCGTGACCTAGATACTTGTAATTACGGCATAAGTTAATCACTTGTACACGTTTGCCGCTGTCAGCCTCGCGCGGTTCTTCCAAGTACTCCTGGGCCGTCACGACGTCCTCGCTGGGCAGGTAGGAAGCCCAGTCTTCACGCCGCTCCACGATGATTACCAGCTGACTTGACTTGTTATCCAGGGTCAGAGGATAAATAACACCAGTTGTACTTGAGTGTGAACTTTCCCCGGGCCAGCCAGGTAAGGGTTCCTGAAACGATGACATTATTGAAGCCCTGTGTTGGGTAGACACGGTTTCTATTAAGCACGAAGTTTTTCGAATGTCCCGTTTCATTACGCAACTTTTACGGCGGCCCTATGCACATCGAATTTCGCCTGGCAACTGTTGACGACCTGCCGGCCCTGCTGGCGCTGGAGAACCAGTGCTTCGCCCTCGACCGGCTGACCCCGCGCAGCTTCCGCTGGATGCTGTCCCACGCCAACGCCAGCCTGCTGGTGGCGCAACGCGACGGCCAGCTGATGGGTTATGCGCTGTTACTCTTCCACCGCAGCACCTCGCTGGCCCGGCTGTATTCCATCGCCATTGCCGAACAGGCGCGTGGCCATGGCCTTGGCGCGCGCCTGCTGGAACAGGCCGAACGCTGCGCCCTGGAACACGAGCGCGCCTACCTGCGTCTTGAGGTGCGCACCGACAACCCCAAGGCCATCGCCCTGTACGAACGCCATGGCTACCGGCGCTTCGCCCAGGTCGACGACTATTACCAAGACCACACCAGCGCCCTGCGCTACGAAAAGCGCATCCTCCAGCACCCGACGGGCGAGACGCGACCGGTCCCCTACTATGCCCAGACCACCGACTTCACCTGCGGTCCGGCCTGCCTGCTGATGGCCATGGCCGCGCTGCGATCACAGCGCCCGCCGAGTCGCCGCGAGGAACTGCGCCTGTGGCGCGAGGCAACCACCGTGTTCATGACCTCCGGCCACGGCGGCTGCAGCCCCCACGGGCTGGCGCTGGCCGCGTGGCGTCGGGGCTTTCGCGTGCGCCTGCTGCTCAATACCGAAGGGCCGCTGTTTCTCGATGGTGTGCGCCAGCCCGGCAAGAAGGAGGTCATGCGCCTGGTTCATGAGGACTTCTGCGCCGAATTGCAGGACAGCGACGTGGTGATCGCCCGGCAGGCCCCCGACCTGCGCCGGGTACTGGCCGAAGGCGGCCTGGCGCTGGTGCTGATCAGCAACTACCGGCTGACCGGCAGCAAGGCGCCGCATTGGGTGCTGGTCACCGCCTGCGACGACGACTTCGTCTACCTGCACGACCCCGACACCGACCACGCTCGCCACCGGCAGGCCCTGGACTGCCAGCACCTGCCAGTCAGCCACCAGGAGTTCCAGCGCATGAGCCTGTTCGGCGGGCGCAAGTTGCGGGCGGCGGTGGTGGTGTACGCAACGGCGGCGTAAACGAAAAAAGCCCCGGCTGGCCGGGGCGGTGCTGCACAGGCGTCTGCCTACGCCCGACCGGCAACGCCGGTGGCAGCAGGAAATGTTTGCCGGTAAGTGTTTGATCAGCGCACCAGGCAAGGCCGCTTGTTATCGAAAGCCCACCCCGGGATCAGATACTGCATGGCCACGCTGTCATCCCGAGCCCCCAGGCCCATGTTGCGATAGCACTCATGGGCCTGGGCCAACTGGTCCTCGTCCAGCTCGACTCCGAGCCCAGGACGCTCCGGCACGCGCACATGACCATCAACGATGCGCAACGGTTCGCGGGTCAGGCGCTGGCCGTCCTGCCAGATCCAGTGGGTGTCGATCGCGGTGATCTCGCCGGGCGCGGCCGCCGCCACCTGGGTGAACATCGCCAGCGAAATATCGAAGTGATTGTTCGAGTGCGAGCCCCAGGTCAGCCCCCAGTCATGGCACATCTGCGCCACCCGAACCGATCCCTGCAAGGTCCAGAAATGCGGGTCGGCCAAAGGAATGTCCACCGCCTGTGACTGGATCGCATGGCCCATCTGCCGCCAGTCGGTGGCGATCATGTTGGTGGCGGTGGGCAGCCCGGTGGCACGACGGAACTCAGCCATGATCTCTCGCCCGGAATAGCCGTTCTCGGCTCCGCAAGGGTCTTCGGCATAGGCCAGCACGGCGTGCTTGTCGCGGCACAAGGCGATGGCCTCCTTGAGTGACCAGGCGCCATTGGGGTCGAGGGTGATGCGCGCCTCGGGGAAGCGCTCGGCCAGCGCCGTGACCGCCTCCATCTCCTCCTCGCCGCGCAGCACGCCGCCCTTGAGCTTGAAGTCGTTGAAGCCATAGCGGGCCTGGGCCGCCTCGGCCAGGCGCACCACTGCTTCCGGGGTCAGAGCCTGCTCATGGCGCAGCCGGAACCAGTTGTCGTCGGCATCGGCCTCGTTGCGATATGCAAGGTCGGTGCGACGACGATCACCGATGTAGAACAGGTAGCCCAGCATCTTGACCGCCTCGCGCTGTTGGCCCTCGCCCAACAGCGCGGCCATGGGCACGCCCAGGTACTGTCCGAGCAGGTCGAGCAGGGCCGACTCGATGGCAGTGACGGCGTGCACGGTGATGCGCAGGTCGAAGGTCTGCAACCCGCGCCCACCCGCATCACGGTTGGCAAAAGCCTGACGCATGGCGTTGAGCACGCGCTGGTAGTGCCCGATGGGCTGGCCGACCACCAGGGCGCGGGCGTCCTCGAGGGTCTGGCGAATCTTCTCGCCGCCGGGCACCTCGCCCAGGCCGGTGTTGCCGGCACTGTCGCGCAATACCACGACGTTGCGGGTGAAGAATGGGCCATGGGCGCCACTGAGGTTGAGCAGCATGCTGTCGTGTCCGGCCACCGGGATCACGCGCAGGTCGGTGACCACTGGCGTGCCGAGGTGAGCCTGCGGGGTTGTCTGCATGTTCATGAAATCTCTCTCGGGGTCAGTTGGCCGAAGCGGCCTTGAGGTCAGGGGAAGCCACGCCCTTGGGGCGCATGCGTACGAAGAACACCGCGATGGCGGCCAGCACCGAGGTCACCGCCAGGCCGTACAGGCCGCCCTGGATCGATCCGGTCTGTTGCTCGAGCAAACCGAAGGTGGTCGGCGCGACGAAGCCGCCGAGGTTGCCCACCGAGTTGATCAGGGCGATCACCGCCGCGGCGATGCGTGCATCCAGGTAGCCCTGAGGGATCGGCCAGAACAGCGACGACGCGGCCTTGAAACCGATGGCGGCGAAGCACACCGCGACGAAAGCGAACACCGGCCCGCCGGTGGTGGACATGAACATGCCGCAGGCGGCCACCAGCAATGCCGCGGCGACCCAGGCCTGCTGGAACCGCCAGCGCTTGGCGCAGGCGGCGAAGACATACATGGCGATGATCGAGATCAGCCAGGGAATCGAGTTGAAGAATCCGACCTGCAGGTCGCTCATCTCGCCCATGCGCTTGATGATGCTCGGCAGCCAGAAAGTGGCAGCATAGATGGTCAGCTGGATGCAGAAGTAGATCAGGCAGAACAGCACAATCTGCCGGTCCTTGAGCAGGCGCCAGGCCGAGACCTTGGCCACGCCGCCGGCCTCGCGTTCGCGCTGCTCCAGGTCGATGGCGGCCACCAGCGCGTCTTGCTCTTCGCGGCTCAGCCACTTGGCGTCGTGGGGTTTGGAGTCGAGCCAGAAGAACACGAAGAAGCACAGCATCACCGAGGCCATGCCCTCGATGAACAGCATCCATTGCCAGCCGTGCAGGCCCATGCCCTGGATCTGCATCAGCGCCCCGGCCAAAGGCCCGGAGATCAGCGAGGCGAAGGCCGAACCGCTGAGGAAGATGGCGATGGCCTTGCCACGCTCGGCGGCCGGCAGCCAGCGGGTGAAGTAGTAGATAACCCCGGGGAAGAAGCCGGCCTCGGCGACTCCGAGCAGAAAACGCAGCACGTAGAACTGGGTTTCGGTCTGCACGAAAGCCATGGCGGTGGCCACCAGCCCCCAGGTGAACATGATACGGGTCAGCCACAGGCGCGCGCCGACCCGCTGCAGGAGCATGTTCGACGGTACTTCGAACAGGGCATAGCCGATGAAGAACAGGCCGGCGCCGAAGCCATAGGCCGCCGCGCTGATGCCCAGGTCGCTCTCCAGGTGCGGGCGGACAAAGCCGATATTGACGCGGTCGAGGTAGTTGACGATGAACATGATGACGAACAGTGGCAGGACATGGCGCTTGACCTTGGCCACGGCGCTGGCGAGCGCGTGCGCAGACGGATCTGGGGTGTCGTTCATGGGGGGCTCCCACTCATTGTTTTTATTGGGGACTGGTGAAGGACAGAGAGTTGTCTGACCTCCAGGTGCGAAGAAGCATATTCCCGAGGCAGTTGTACGACAACGGCAATTTTTCTTATAAATCGCAAAATACAAGCTATTTACTGAATAAAATCGGCAAAAAACTCACAAACCAGGACTTTGAAGCTGGCAATAAGCAGCCAATTTCCAGATCAAAAAAATCTTTGCACGCAACTTGTCATACAAGTAGATTGACGGTGTTCGTGCAGTCTCAATGGCAATCGCCAGGCAAGCCCACATCACCTGAGAACCTCTGATGTCCCGCGCCCACGACCTGGTCTCTCGCCTGACCCAGCAGATCCTCCTCGGTACCTACGCACCAGGCGACCGGCTTCCCTCGGAAAATACCCTGGTGCGCGATCACGCCATCAGCCGCACCGTGGTCCGCGAGGCGCTGTCGAAACTCCAGGCCTCGGGCCTGGTGGAAACACGCCACGGTATCGGCACCTTCGTCATCGAACGCCAGGCCCAGTCAGGGCTGCGGGTGGCCCCGGAAAGCGCGGCCAGCGTGCGCGACCTGCTGGAGTTGCGCCTCGGCCTGGAGGGCCAGGCTGCCGCCCTCGCCGCCCTGCGCCGCGACGAGCGCCAGCTGGCGCAGATGCGCCAGGCGCTGGACGACTACCAGGACCTGGCCGCCGCCGGCGACAGCTGCATCGAAGCCGACCGGCGCTTTCACCTGCTGATCGCCGAGGCCACCGGGAACCTGTATTTCGGCGAGATGATGGCGCACCTGGGTAAGGCGCTGATCCCCCGCAATCGCATCGCCCAGGCCGAGCGTGCCGGGGCCAGGCTGGCCAGGCACGCGTACCTCGCGAACCTGGAACACGAGGCGATCCTCAATGCCATCCGCCGGCAAGACCCGGACGCGGCGCGGGCAGCCATGTGCCTGCATCTGTCCAACAGCCGGGATCGACTGGTGCCGGACTGACGCCAGGCACCTAAGGGGGTACAAACCCTTACAACTTTTCATCCACGCTACGGTTAACGTTCACCTTCACTTCACGGACAGGTATGGACGCCATGGCAATCATCCTCGACGACCCCGCGCTCGCGCAGGTCGAGCGCTACCACGACAACCCGCATCTGCGCGCCGAACTCAACGCCCTCACCCACCAGACCTATGGCTTCGACTTCGAAGCCTGGTACCAGGCCGGTTTCTGGCAAGCCGACAACCAGCCGTGCTCACTGGTTCGCTACGGAAAGATGCTGGCCAACGCCTCGGCCAACCTGCTCGACTTCACCCTCGGTGGCCAACATCTGCGCTGCGTTCAGATCGGCACGGTGATGACTACGCCCGAAGCACGGGGCCGTGGCTACAGCCGTTATCTGGTGGAAGTGCTGGTGGAGCGCTGGGCAGGCCAATGCGACCTGCTGTACCTGTTCGCCAACAGCACCGTACCCGATCTCTATCCCAAGTTCGGTTTTCGCCGAGTGGTCGAACACGAGTACTACCAACCCTGGGCTGCGCAGCCACGGGCCACGACCTTCCACCCGGTGAACATGGACGATGGCGAACAACGTCAACGCTTCATCGATGCGCTGGAAAAGAGTTGTCCACAGGCGCGATTGAGCCTGGTGCCGAATGTGCCGCTGACGATGTTCTATTGCGATGGGCCATACCGGGAGGCGGTGTTCCATTCCTCATTGCACGAGGCCTATGTGGTGATCGAACATGATGGCGAGCGGATGGTGCTGGTGGATGTGTTCTGCGAACGCGAACTGGTGCTGGCCGATGTGCTGGCTGAACTGGTCACGGCAACGACCCGGGAGGTGGTGCTGGGGTTTGCGCCGCTACATGGCGATGGCTTCGCTACTCGAGTTGTGGATAACGATGATGCGCTGTTCGTCTGGGGCGCGGCACCCACCAGTGTCGATGGACAGGCGCTGATGTTTCCACTGCTGTCCCATACCTGACTGGGTCCCCCGCCAAACAGCGCACCGTCTCTTCACAGGGCCCTCAGACCTTCACCAGGTCAGGCAGATCTTGCCGAAATGCCGGTTGCTCTCCTGGTACCGGAACGCCTCGACCATCTGCTCCAGTTCGAAATGCTTGTCCACCACCGGCCGCAGACCGTTGGCGTCGATGGCGCGGACCATCGCCTGCTGCTGGGCGCGGCTGCCCACCAGCACGCCCTGCAGGCGGATCTGCCGCACCAGCGCCTGCACCAACGGCAACTGCCCGGCCACGCCGGTGAGAATGCCGATCAACGACACGTGGCCACCGATGCGCGCAGCGATCATCGACTGCTCCAGGGTGGCCGGGCCGCCAACTTCGATCACATGGTCCACGCCACGGCCGCCGGTGAGTTCACGAACCTTTTCGCCCCAGGCAGGCGTGGCCTTGTAGTTGATCAGGTGATCCGCGCCCAGTGCCTTGAGGCGCTCGAGCTTGGCATCGCTGGACGAGGTGGCAATCACCGTGGCGCCGGCCAGCTTGGCGAACTGCAGGGCGAAGATCGAAACGCCACCGGTGCCCTGCACCAGCACGCTGTCACCGGGCTTGAGGTGGTCGTCGCTCATCAACGCGCGCCAGGCGGTGAGGCCGGCGGTGGTCAGCGTCGCCGACTCGGCATGGCTGTAGCCTTTGGGCGCAAGGGTGAAGGAGGTAGCCCGGGCGGTAACCTGTTCGCGGGCGTAGCCGTCGATGCCATCCCCCGGCACGCTGGCGAAGCCCTCGACCTGGGCCTGGCCGTCGAGCCAGTCGGGGAAGAACGTGCTGACCACGGCATCGCCAACCTGGAACTCACTGACCCCGGCCCCCACCGCGATCACTTCACCGGCGCCATCGGCCATCGGGATGCGCCGCTCGCTCGGCCCCCACATGCCACTGACCACGGCAAAGTCGTGGTAGTTGAGGGAGCTGGCGTGCAGGCGCACGGTGATCTCGCCGGCTGCGGGCGCGGCGGTTTCGCAGGTGCCGACCTGGACCTTGTCGTAGCCGCCGCCGGGCAGGACGTAGAGGGCCTTGGTGCTCATGGGATGGGTCTCCATCGTGGGAAAAGGTGCAGTGCAGCTTAGACAGGTCTGGACGATCGCGGGGCAGGCCCGCGACAGGGGCGTCAGCCGAGTAACGCCCTCAACGCCCGGCAATCGGCCGCGTGCCAGTCGGCCAATTGCGGCCAGGGATTGTCCGGCAAGTTGACCAGCACGGTGCGGGTGCCTGCGGCCCGGCCGCAGTCGAGGTCGAAGCGGTAGTCACCGACCATCACCATTGCACCGGGGCTCACACCCCAGGCCCGGGCGATCTGCAACAACCCGTCCGGGCTGGGCTTGGGGGCCGCCTCGTCGCGACCGAGGATATGCTCAACCGGGAAGCAGTCAGCCAGGCCGATGGCCTCGAGGGTCACGTGGGCAAGCTCGCGGGCATTGCGCGTGAGAATGGCCAGCCGGCAGTCGCGGCGAGCCAGTTCGCGCACCAGCTCCACGGCGCCGTCGGCGGCCTTGGAGGCGATTGCCAGGTCACGCTCATGCTCCAGCAGCCAGGCATGCTTGGCCGCCGCCTCCGCTGCCGGCAAGGCTGCCAGGTGGGTGAGGATGTCGTGCTCAGACGGGATATCGAGCGCTTCGCGGATGGCCGCGAAGTCATGCACAGCGACCGTGAGGGTGCCGTCCATGTCGAACACCCAGTGGCGGATGTCGCCCAGGCTCATGCCCAGTCCTTGCGATGGCGAATCAGACCTTCCTGGGTCGACGAGGCCACCAGTTGCCCGGCGCGGTTGAAGATGCTGCCCCGGCAGAAGCCACGGGCATTGCCGGCCCAGGGGCTGTCGGTGGCGTACAGCAGCCAGTCGTCGGCGCGCAGGTCACGGTGGAACCACAGCGAGTGGTCGAGGCTGGCGATCTGCATGTCCTTCTGCCACACCGACTTGCCATGGGGCAGCAAGGCCGTGGTCAGCAGGCCGAAGTCCGAGGCGTACGCCAGCAGGTACTTGTGCAGCGCCGGAATGTCCGGAAGGTTGCCGTCGGCACGGAACCAGGCGTACTTGACCGGATCGCCGGGCTTGGGATTGAACGGGTCGCGCTCGGTGACCGGGCGGATCTCGATGGGCTTGGCGCACAGCACCTTCTCGCGGATACGCTCGGGCAGCTTGTCAGCCATGGCGCTGGCCAGCTCGACCTCGCTGGGCAGGTTCTCCGGGCCGACCACATCGGGCATCTGCGCCTGGTGCACGAAGCCTTCCTCGTCGTACTGGAACGAGGCGCTGCAGGTGAAGATCGGCTGGCCCTTCTGGATCGCCGTGACCCGCCGGGTGCTGAAACTGCCGCCGTCACGCACGCGGTCCACCGAGTACACCACCGGCATGCTGGCATCACCCGGGCGCAGGAAGTAGCCATGCAGCGAATGCACATGGCGCGCGTCCTCGACCGTCTGGCTGGCCGCCGACAACGACTGGCCGAGTACCTGGCCACCGTACAGCTGGCGGAAGCCCAGGTCCTGGCTGCGTCCGCGGAACAGGTTCTCCTCGATGGACTCGAGGCTCAGCAAGTCGACCAGATCGTCGAGTACGTGGCTCATGGGGCTCTCCTGGCAAGGCAATACGGCGCTGTTATGGCGGTAAATGATACAGGGTTTGTCTGTAGTCCCGCCGTACGAATGGCCACCTATTCAGCCGCGCAGGTTCTGTTGCCAGCGGGCGCGGTCGATGCGGTAGAGCACATGAGGGCGCAGCGGATCACCCGGTGGCAGGCGCGGGTGCTCGAAGCTGCCCTCGGGGTCCTGGACCATGCCGATGGCCTGCATCACCTTCTGCGACGGCAAGTTGCCCTCGGTGGTGAACGACACCACCTCGTCCAGATGCAACTGGGCGAAGGCACAGCGCAGGCAGGCCCAGGCCGCCTCGCTGGCGAAGCCCAGCCCCCAGTGCCGGCGGGCCAGGCGCCAGCCGATTTCCACCGCCGGGCCGAAGGGCGCGTCGAAATTGACGTTGAGCAGGCCGGTCATGCCGATGAAGGCGCCGCTGTCCTTGCGCTCCAGGGCCCAGAGGCCGAAACCGTATTCGTTGAAATGACCGCGCACCCGGCCGATCAGCGCGGCCGCCTCGACCCGGGTCATCGGTGCGGGGAAGTAACGCATCACCTGTGGGTCGGCGCACAAGGCGGCGAACTCGCGCAGGTCGTCGTCCTGCCATTGGCGCAGCACCAGGCGCGGGCTTTCCAGTTCGAGGATGGGGGTCATCGGCGCGGCTCCGAAATCACGGTCTGCCAGTGTACAGCGTAGGCCGCGTGCATCGGCCAGCCGATGCTTTTTTCACATCGGCTTCACCGCCCCCCGACAGCCCCCTTCGCACAATGTCGGCACCTACCGCGCACGGCATTGGAGTGACGCATGCCCCCCAGCAACACCCTGCACAACCCGGCCCTGCTGGCCCGCCCCGAACGCCGCCGTTCACGCACCGCGCTCGGCGCCGCCCTAGGCCTGCTTCTGGCACTGGCCGGGGCCAGTACCTGGCTAGCGACGAGGACGCACATCGTGAACCTTGGCAACGAGCAACAACTGAGCGACAGCGGCCTGCTGCAGGACTGGAAGGAAGGCGCGGTGATCGTGATGATCCGCCACGCCGAACGCTGTGACAGCGCCCCGGGCCCCTGCCTGGACGATGCGACCGGCATCACCGTGGCCGGCAGCCAGGCGGCGCAGCGGGTCGGCCAGGGCCTGCGGCAACTGGGGCTGACAGGTGCCGATCTGCTCAGCAGCCCAAAGCTGCGAACCCGCCAGACCGCGCATTTCATCCTTGGCCAGGCCGTGTCCAGCGAAGACTGGCTGGAGCGCTGTGACCGTCCGTTCCCCACCGAGGCCATGGCCCGCAAGCGGCCCGGGCATAACCTGGTACTGGTGACCCACAATGGTTGCATCGATCACTTCGCCCGCCAGCAGCATGTGCCGGGCGGCGAGCGTGAGAGCGGCTACGCCAGTGCGCTGTTCGTGTCGGTGGATGGCAATGGCAAGGCACGGATTCTTGGGCGGATGAACGAGCCGGACTGGCAAAGGGTGCTGGCATCGGCAGGCCAATGAGCGCCACAAGATAACCGCAGCTCAGTGGGAGCGGGCTTGCTCCGCGATTGCGTTGGCGCCGGCGCCACCAATACTGGCAAGATCGGTGTTCGCCCCCAACGCGCCGACACCATGCCCCTGCCGCTGATCTACCACGACGACTACAGCCCCGAGTTCCCGCCGGACCATCGCTTCCCGATGGACAAGTTCCGCCTGCTGCGTGATCACCTGGTAGACAGCGGCCTGACCACCGACGCCGCCCTGCTGCGCCCTGAAATCTGCCCCAACGACATCCTCGCCCTAGCCCATGACCGCGCCTACATCGAGCGCTACATGAACGGCGAACTGTCCCGCGAGGACCAGCGCCGCCTGGGCCTGCCCTGGAGCGAAGCCCTGGCCAGGCGCACCGTGCGCGCCGTGGGCGGTTCACTGCTGGCCGCCGAGCAAGCGCTGCAGCATGGCATCGCCTGCCACCTGGCCGGCGGCACCCATCATGCCCACTACGATCACCCGGCCGGCTTCTGCATCTTCAACGACCTGGCAGTGATCAGCCGTTACCTGCTGGAAGCCGGACGCGTACACCGGGTGCTGATCTTCGACTGCGACGTGCACCAGGGCGACGGTACGGCGCGCATGCTCCACGACACGCCGGAGGCGATCACCGTGTCGCTGCACTGCGAGCAGAACTTCCCGGCGCGCAAGGCCCAGAGCGACTGGGACATCCCCCTGCCCCGCGGCATGCACGACAGCGCCTACCTCAAGGTGGTCGAGGATGCGCTGAACTACCTGCTGCCGTTGTACCAGCCAGACCTTGTGCTGTACGACGCCGGCGTCGATGTGCACAAGGACGACGCCCTGGGCTACCTGCAACTGACTGACGCAGGCCTCGCTGCCCGCGACGAGCATGTGCTGCGTCAATGCCTGGGCCGCGACATCCCGGTGGTGGGGGTGATCGGTGGCGGCTACAGCAAGGACCGCCAGGCCCTGGCCCGGCGCCACGGCATCCTCCACCACAGCGCGGCGCGGGTGCTCGGTTGTGCACAATGACTGTGGAACCGCCTGTGGATAACCTGCGGGAAAGCCGCTCCAGCCCTTTAACTGCCTGAGCTGCAAAGAGTTGGTTGTTTTTTGAGCAGTGCCGCGAGCCGTCCCGCTGGGGTAGAATGCGCGCTCTTTTCCACAGCCTGCCGCCCGCCATGAACGATCCTCGCCCCGCCTCCCGCCCCCTTGTCGCCGTGATCGGTGGCGGCCCTGCTGGCCTGATGGCCGCCGAAGCCCTGGCCAGGCGCGGGATGGCGGTTGAAGTGTTCGACGCCATGCCCTCGGTGGGCCGCAAGTTCCTGCTGGCCGGTGTCGGTGGCATGAACATCACCCATTCCGAGCCCTACCCAGCCTTCGTCGGCCGCTACGGTAAACGCTATGGCGAGATCGACACGCTGCTGCGCGACTTCGACGCCGATGCCCTGCGCCAGTGGATTCATGGCCTGGGCATCGAAACCTTCGTCGGCACCTCGGGTCGCGTATTTCCCCGCGACATGAAGGCCGCGCCGCTGCTGCGTGTCTGGCTCAAGCGCCTGCGCGAGGCCGGGGTGGTTATCCACACCCGCCACCGTTGGCTGGGCTGGACCGACGCTGGCGCCTTGCGGATCAGTTATCCACAGGGCGAACGACACGTGCAGGCAGACGCCGTGGTACTGGCGCTGGGTGGCGGTAGTTGGGCGCGCCTGGGTTCGGACGGCGCCTGGGTACCGCTGCTGGTCGAGCGGGGTGTGGATATCTCAGCGCTGCAACCGAGCAACTGCGGCTTCGAAGTCGAAAGCTGGAGCACGCTGCTCAAGGACAAGTTCGCCGGTGCCCCGCTGAAGAATATTGCCATGAGCGTCCCCGGCGCCGCGCCGCGCAAGGGCGAGTTCATCCTCACCGCTCAGGGAGTGGAGGGCAGCCTGGTGTATGCCTGGTCGGCGGCGCTGCGCGAGGCGATCAACCGCGACGGGCAGGCGACCCTGCTGCTGGACCTGCTGCCGGACCGGCCTGTGGACAAGATTGCCCAGGCCCTGGCCAGGCCGCGTGGATCGCGCTCGATGGCCAAGCATCTGCACGGTCAGCTGGGCATCGACGGGGTGAAAGCAGCGTTGCTGCGCGAACTGACCGACCAGGCGACCTTTGCCGACCCCGCGTGCCTGGCAGCGGCGATCAAGGCGCTGCCGATCGTGCTGGTGCGGACCCGGCCGCTGGACGAGGCGATCAGCAGTGCCGGCGGGGTGCGGTTCGAAGGGTTGGACGACGGACTGATGGTGCGCAACCTGCCTGGGGTGTTCTGCGCGGGGGAGATGCTGGATTGGGAAGCGCCGACGGGTGGGTACCTGCTGACGGCATGCTTCGCTAGTGGGTTGCGGGCGGGAAATGCGGCAGCTGATTGGCTGACGCGCCTGACCTGAGGAATGCCGGGGCTGCTAGGCAGCCCCGAGGATCTCAAGGCTTGGGCTTGCGCGGCTTGCCACCGAACGCCGGTACCTTGCGCACCGCCTTGACCGACGGTGCCGCAGCCCCCGCGCCCTCGCTGTCCATCCAGCGCCCCAGGCCTCGCTTGGCGCTGTTCTCCTTCGGCTTCTTGGGCTTCTTCGGTTTCTTCAGCACCTGGCCACTGGCATCGGTCACCGGCACCCGGTGATCGGGGATGAAATCCGGCTCCTCGTGCCGTGGCAACACCTGGCGGATCAGGGTCTCGATCGTGGCCAGCAATTGCACCTCGTCGGCACACACCAGCGAAATCGCCTCGCCCTTGTTCCCCGCGCGGCCGGTACGGCCTATGCGGTGCACGTAGTCTTCGGCGACGATTGGCAGGTCGAGGTTGACCACCAGCGGCAGGTCGTCGATGTCCAGGCCGCGAGCGGCCACATCGGTAGCCACCAATACCTGGATCTCACGGGTCTTGAAGCTGTCCAGGGCACGCTGGCGGGTGGCCTGCGGGCGGTCGCCGTGGATGCCGTCGGCATTCACGCCCTCGGCCAACAGGCGCTCGACCAGTTGATCGACACCGTTGCGAGTCTTGGCGAACACCAGCACCTGCTTCCAGCGCTGCTTGCGCATCAGGTGGATGAACAGGTCGGCCTTGCGCTTTTTATCCACAGGCACCAGCCACTGCTTGACCGTGGTCGCGGCGGCGTTGCGCGGGCTCACTTCGATGCTCAGCGGATCGTTCAGCGCCAGGCCCGCGAGCAGGCGAATCTGCTCGGAGAAGGTGGCGGAGAACAGCAGTGTCTGGCGCTTGCGCGGCAACGCCGCGTACACCGATTGCAGCTCCTCGGCAAAGCCCAGGTCGAGCATGCGATCGGCTTCGTCGAGCACCAGCGTCTGCACCTGGTTGAACTTCACTGCGTTCTGGCGGAAGAGATCGAGCAAGCGGCCTGGGGTCGCCACCAGCAGGTCGACGCCACGACGCAGGCGCATCATCTGCGGGTTGATGCTGACCCCGCCATACACCGCGTAAGTGCTCAGCGGCAGGTTTTCGGCGTACTCGCGCACGTTGTTGTGCACCTGCTCCGCCAGCTCGCGAGTCGGCACCAGCACCAGCGCGCGGATCGAGTTGCTGGCGACCTTCTCCCCCTCCAGGGCCAGGCGCTGCAGCACCGGCAGGGCGAAGCCGGCGGTCTTGCCAGTGCCGGTCTGGGCGGCGGCCATCAGGTCGCGACCGGCGAGCACGGCGGGGATGGCCTTGGCCTGGATCGGGGTGGGCGTGGTGTAGTCCAGCGTCTGCAAGGTGCGCAGCAGCGGTTCGATCAGGCCGAGTTGGGCGAAATTCATGGCAATACCGTCAGGGGGTTCAGCGAAGGCGGCAAGTTTACCGCAACGCCCTGCCCTACTTGCACATTTCGCCTTTCAGCGGCACTGGCTGCTGCGGCGCCTTGCGCCATTGCGGCAGGCCGATCAGCACCACCGCGCCAATGATCACCGCCATGGCCACGCACTCCTCGGCGCCGATCTGCTCGCCGGCGAAGACGATCCCCAATAGCACCGCCACCGCCGGGTTGACGTAGGCGTAGCTGGTCGCTGCCGCTGGACGCACGTGCTTGAGCAGGTACATGTAGGAACTGAACGCCAGGATCGAGCCGAAGAACACCAGGTAGGCCAGCGCCCCCCAACCGGCGGCCGTGGGCATCTCGGTCAGGCGCTCACCGCTCACGGCGCTGCCGATCAACAAGGCTGCGCCGCCCACCAGCATCTCCGCGGCACTGGCCATGGCGCCCTGGGGCAGCGGCAGGCTCTTGCTCCACACCGAGCCGAAGGCCCAGGCCGCCGCGGCGAACAGGATCAGCGCCGCGCCCATGGGGCTGGCCTGCAGGTTCGAGCCCAGGTTGAGCATGCCGATGCCGACCAGCCCGAGGACGATCCCCGCCCATTCCAGGCGCGAGTTGCGATGACCGAAGAACAGCCCGAACACCAGGGTGAACAGCGGCACCGTGGCCACCGCCAGCGCCGCCACGCCCGAGGCGACCCCGGCGTGTTCGGCCAGGGTCACGCCACCGTTGCCGCAACTGAGCAGGAGAAAGCCGATGGCGCCGGCGGCGCGCCACTGCGGCCAGGTCGGCGCCGGCGCGCCGCGCCAGCGCAGGAAGCCATACAGCAGGCTGCCGGCAATCACGAAACGCACCCCGGCCATCAGCATCGGCGGCCAGGACTCCACGCCAATACGAATGAACAGGTAGGTCGAGCCCCACACCAGGTACAAGGCAAGGAAGGCTCCGATGAGCAACAGCGGGAAGCGGCGGGCGGTGGACATGGCAGGGCTCGAAATCCGTTTACGGGTGGATTAGTTTAGAAAGGCCATCGCGCAAACTTAAGTTACAAAACACGTTTAAAACACCGAAACACTTTGCAATACACGGTTATGCAGACGCTTCACCGTCGATTGCAAGGTCACCTGGAATCGCCATGGACAAGTACGATCGCATGCTTCTCGCCGCGCTGCTGGAAAACGGCCGGGCCACCTACGCGCAGCTGGCGCGCCAGGTCAATCTCTCCGCCCCGGCGGTGGCCGAGCGGGTGGCCAAGCTGGAGGCCAGCGGTGTTATCAGCGGCTACACGGCCAAGGTCGACCTGGAAAAAATCGGCCTGCCGATCCAGTGCGTGATGGAACTGCGGCTGGCCAGCCATGGCAACCAGCAGGCCTACGAGGCCTTGGAGAAGATCCCTGAACTCACCGAATGCCACCGAGTGACCGGTGACCCGTGCGTGATCATGCAAGCGGCGGTCACGTCCATGGGCGAGTTGGAGGCGCTGATCAACCGCGTGTCGCAGCTGGGCTTCACCAAGACCTCGATCATCCTGTCCAGCGCGGTGGCGCGAAGGGTGCCGCTGGGGCATCTGGGGGGCAACGGCAAAAAAACCTGAGCCTGGGTTCAGTGACGCAGCAGCAGCCTGCCCTCGATCGGCACGTAGCGGCTTGCGGCGCGGATTACCGACAACGCCGTCAACCCCGGCACGCCGTACACGACGGTTTCCACGCCATGGCGTTGCATCGCCCGCTCCAGCAACAGGTCGAAATCACCGTCGCCAGAGGCCAGCACTACCTGGTCGACCCGTGCCGCCGCCTCGATCACATCGAGGGTGATGCCCACGTCCCAGTCACCCTTGGCCGAACCGTCGGCACGTTGGATGAACGGCTTGAGGCGCACCTCGAAACCGAGGTTGCGCAGGATCTGCTGGAACTGCTGCTGCTTGCTGTCGCCGCGGTCGATGGCATAGGCCACCGCTTCGACGATCTGGCCCTCGCGGCTGACGTCGGCCCACAGCGCGGCGTAGTTGAAATGGCAGCCATGGCCTTGGCGAACCGTGTAGTAGAGGTTCTGTACATCGGCGAACAGCGCGATTTTCTTCACCGGGAGCCTCTCTCTGGCGGTGGCAGACAATCGCGGGGCAAGCCCGCCCCCACGCTTCGGCAGGAGCGGGCTTGCCCCGCAATCAGACGCTGCAGTATGCCAGAGCCCTCAGACGTAGTCGTCGTCCGAGAAGAAGCCGCCATCGTCGCCGCCGCTGTAGTCGGTATCGGCGAACCCGCCCTGGTCATTGCCCCAGCCACCGTTGTCGGCCACCTGGCGCTGACTGTCCTGATCGTTCCAGCCGCCAGCGTCGCTGGCCGGCGCCGGCTCTTCCTTGATCACCTCGACGATTTCTTCAGGCTGCGAGTTGTGGTTGAACAGGCTGCTGATACCTTGGGCCAGCAGCACGCCACCAGCCACCCCCGCAGCAGTCTGCATTGCCCCGCCGAGGAAGCTGCTGGCACCGCTGCGCGCCGGAGCAGGCACCGCACCGAAACCCTGTTGCGATGGCGGCGGGGTGTAAGCCTGCGGCGCCGGCTCACGCCAGCCTCCCGTGGAAGTCGAAGCCGCTGCAACCGGCCGCTGCGGCTCCGGGCTGCGCGCTCCCGCGCCGAAGATGCTGGAAAGAAAACCGCCGCCGCTGCCACTGGGGCGGCTTGCCTCCAGTTGCGCCCGCGCTTGCTTGAGCTCGGCCTCGAGCTGCTTGTTCTGTTCGTCCAGGCGCTTGATCGCCGCTTCCTGCACCAGGATCGCCTGGGCCATGTAGTACGGCGCCGCCGGCTGCTGGCGCAGGTGCTCCTCGATGCGCGCCTGGGCCTGGACATCGCGCGGCTGGGCCGGGTCTTCGGCTTGCTTGAGACGGCCGAACAGGCCATCGATCAGGGTTTGTTCTTCAGTGTTCATCGGGACAACCTCGTGCGCTGAACAGGGCATCGGACAGCGTCAAAGATGGGGGGCCGGGCGCGACGATTCAATTGCCCCGGCCATGAAACTTTTTTCAGCAAGCGGGCGGTCTGGGCTAAAGTTACGCCCTGCTTTTTCCGCCATGCGATGTTGACCGATGAATCCGTTGAGCGTTCTGCGCGACTCCCTGTACTTCTTCCGCCGTCACCTGACGAGCATCCTCCAGCTGTGCCTGCCGTTGGTGGTACTCGAGGCCCTCGGCACCCAGCTGCTCTACAACCAGCTGGGCGAACAGGCCTCGCCGGCCTACGGCATGCTGGTCAGCCTGCTGTTCTATCCGCTGTACAGCGCCGCGCTGATCCTCTACCTCGACACCCGCAGCAATGGCCAGGACACCGCCAAGCGCGACCTGTTTGCCCGCGCCCTGCAGCTGTGGCCGATGCTGGCCCTGCTGATCGTGATCAGCTCGCTGCTGATCATGGCGGGCCTGGCGCTGTTCATCTTCCCCGGCGTGTGGATCATGGTGAACCTGGTGTTCGCCGAGTACCTGCTGGTGCTGCGCGGCCTGCCGGTGATCGAGGCGATGCGCACCAGCGCGCGCATGACCACCGGGCACTTCCTGCGCATCATGGTGTGCATGCTCTCGGTGCTGGCGCCGCTGTGGCTGATCGACGGCCTGCTGCTGCAGCTGTTCCCCAAGCCGCAGGCCGGAGTACAACTGGCGCTGGACAGCCTCAGCGGCTTCCTGCAGCTGTTCAGCACCGTGGTGCTGTACCGCTTGTTCATGCTGCTGGACAGTGAAACGGGCGCCTGACGCCAGCCAGGAACCCTTTCAATCTGCCCTTCTCGCCTGCGGATGCTTACCGTGAGTTGCGCCTCGTTACCGGAAGGCGCAACTCACTTTGCCTTCAGGAGAATGCCATGAGCGCAGATCAACCTGCCAAGCCGTGGGCAGACGGCCGATCATTTCTTGCAACAATCCACCTTCGGAAGAATGGAAGATGGGCACCTGTCCATATCCATGAAAACCACTACGATTTCAGCTTCGACGTGAATGTGCGAAATGACACAGGCTGGCTTCAAGTGGGTGGCGATGAACAGGCAGAAGTCTTTCTGTTCCGTTACCACTCCAAAGGCCCCAACCGCCTGCACTTCCTGATTTCATCGGCAATCAACAGCGCACGGCAGTTGGCTACCGACTCCAGTGGACATTTGGGCCTTTACACCAATACCTCTGCTGCAAACTTCTGGAAGCTGCAACCCTTGACGTGGAGCAGCGATCAAGTGCGCTGTCGGTTCCGTGACAACCTGGGCCACCAGGTCAAGACCGTGGCCAGTGACAAGTCCAGCAGTCTTTATCTGACAACTGGCGCCGGTGAAACACACGAGTACCTGATAGTGCGAGCAATCTAGGCTTTCCTGGGTTTGGCCCGCGCCGTAGCCTCGGCCACCAGCGGATCGTCCGGCCAGTAATGCTTGGGATAGCGCCCTTTCAAGTCTTTCTTCACCTCGGCGTAGGTGGTGCGCCAGAAGTTGGCCAGGTCCTGGGTCACTTGCACGGGCCGACGTGCTGGCGACAGCAGGTGCAGCTTGACCTGCTGCCGCCCATTGGCGATGCGCGGAGTATCGGCCAGGCCGAACAGCTCCTGCAGGCGCACGGCCAGGATCGGTGGTTGCTCGCTGTAGTCCAGGCGGATGCTTGAGCCCGAAGGCACGGCCAAGTGCGACGGCGCGAACTCGTCCAGACGCTGGGGCAGCGGCCAGGGCAGCAGGTTGCGCAGGATCGAGGACAGATCCAGGTTGGCGAAATGGCTCAGCCGCGACACCTTGCCCAGGTAGGGTTGCAGCCAGTCTTCCAGGCTGGCCAGCAAGGCGTCGTCGCCCAGATCGGGCCACTCGCTGTGGCCGTCCTTTTCCAGATCCAGCTGACGCAGCAGCGCGACGCGGGCCTGCCACTGGCGCAGTTCCGGGGTCCAGGTCAGCAGGTTCAGACCTTTGCGCCGAACCAGGCCGAGCAACGCCTTGGCCCGCGCCTCGTCGTCCAGCCCAGGCAACGGTTCACGGCTGAGCACCAGCTCGCCGACCTTGCGCTGGCGCTCGGCGCGCAACACCTGTTCGCGTTCGTCCCAGTCGAGCAGGTCGAGTTGCTCGACCTGCTCGGCCAGCACTCCGTCGAACAAAGCCGGGTCGAACTCTGCAGCCAGGTAGATGCGTTCCTCGCGCTGCCCCTGCCGGCTGCCCAGGTCGGCAATCACCAGCCAGGGGCTTTTCATCAGCACATCGGCTTCGGCGAACAGCGCCGCCCGGCCATTGGCCAGGCGGTATTCGCCGCCACCTTCGCGACGTTGTTGCGCCACCCGGTCGGGGTAGGCCAGCGCCAGCACCGCGCCCAGCCAGCGTGGATGGTCGGGGTCGGCGACCGGGCTGCGCGGTTTGCCACGCAGCTGGCCACGGTATTGCCGGGCCAACTGCCGCGCACGCTGCACACCACCCTGCCCACCTCGCGCGGCCCGGCTTTCACCGCTGAGCAAAGCCAGCCGGCTATGCAGGTCGGCACCACCACCACGCTGGATGTCGCGCTCGCCCAGCAACGCTGCGACATCGCACGCCAGCTCGGCCAACCCGAGATCCTGACCGCGCAGCAGCAAATGGGCGATGCGTGGATGCGCAGGCAGCTCGGCCATGGCCTGGCCATGGGCGCTCAGATTGTCGCGGCAACCTGGCTTGAAGGCGCCGAGCCGGGTCAGCAGGTCCTGGGCTTGACCATAGGCTGCGGCAGGTGGCTGGTCGAGCCAGCCGAGCTGCTCCGGCGGCACTCCCCAACGCGCCAGCTGCAGGGCCAGTCCGGCCAGATCGGCCTGGAGGATCTCGGCACTGCCGTGGGCCGCCAACTGGTCATGCTGCGCCTCGGACCACAGCCGATAGCACACGCCAGGCTCGAGGCGCCCGGCACGACCGGCGCGCTGGGTGGCGCTGGCCCGGGAGATGCGCTGGGTGTCCAGGCGGGTCATGCCGCTGCCGGGGTCGAAGCGTGGCACCCGCGCAAGCCCTGCGTCGATCACCACGCGCACACCGTCGATGGTCAGGCTGGTTTCGGCAATGTTGGTGGCCAGCACCACCTTGCGCTGGCCCTTGGGCGCCGGCTCGATGGCGGCGCGCTGGGCACTCAGCTCAAGCTCGCCGTGCAGCGGGCAGAGCAGGATCTGCGGACGCTCGCCCACGGCCTCCTGCAGAGCCTGGTACACGCGGCGGATCTCGGCCTGCCCGGGAAGGAATACCAACAGACTGCCGGATTCGTCGGCCAGGGCCTGGAGCACGCAGTCGACCACCCGCGGTTCGACGAACTCGCCAGGCTGGAACGGCCGGCCCCAGCGGATATCCACCGGGTGCATGCGTCCCTGACTGCTGATGATCGGTGCATCGTCGAGCAGGCGCGACAGGCGCTCACCCTCCAAGGTCGCCGACATGAGCAGAATCTTCAGCGGCGGCTCATCACGCAGCAGCGCCCGACCGTTGAGGCTCAGGGCCAGGGCCAGGTCGGCATCCAGGCTGCGCTCGTGGAACTCGTCGAAGATCACCAGGCCCACGCCTTCAAGCGCAGGATCGCTTTGCAGACGGCGGGTGAGAATGCCTTCGGTGACCACTTCGATGCGCGTGTTCGGGCCGACCTTGCTGTCGAGACGGATGCGATAACCCACGGTTTCGCCGACCTTCTCGCCCAGCTCGCAGGCCAAGCGTTCGGCGGCGGCGCGGGCGGCCAGGCGCCTGGGCTCGAGCATGAGGATGGTCTGCCCGGCCAGCCAGGGCTCGTCGAGCAGCGCCAGCGGTACGCGGGTGGTCTTGCCGGCGCCGGGTGGCGCCTCGAGCACCGCTTCGTCACGTTCGGCCAGGGCCTGGCGCAGGTCGGACAGTACGGCATCGATCGGTAATGAAATCATGGTGGTCCTCGGACAATCGTCCGAGTATAACGGCGAACCGAGGCAGCCCTATCATGGTCTTAACCTCAGGCGCGCGGCGATTGCCGCGCCCTTGATCGTCGTTACCTTTCGGAGATTCACATGCGCATCCCCTCCCGCGTCATCGGTGGCGCCCTCATCGCCACCTTGCTGACCCAGCTGACGGCCTGCGGCACCCTGTTCTACCCTGACCGTCGCGGCCAGATCGAAGGCAAGATCGATCCGGTAGTCGCGGCGCTGGATGCCATCGGTATCCTGTTCTATGTCATTCCCGGCCTGATCGCCTTCGGTATCGACTTCGCCACCGGCGCCATCTACTACCCTGGGGGCACCACGGCCCATGTCGACCCGACCAAGCTCAAGCCGGCGATCAATGCCAACGGCCAGGTCGACAGGGCCAAGCTGCAGGCTATCCTGGAGAGCGAACTGGGCCAGCGCCTGCCATTGAACGACCCACGCCTGATCCAGCACCGTGGCAGTGTCGAACAACTGGCCAGCTACGGCTTGGTGCCCGCCGCCTGATCCGACCACGGACGATCCACTGCGCATGACCGTCACCGCCGAACACCAACGCCTGCTGCGCCTGGCCACCCGTGCCTCGCTGAGCGTCGCCTGCATCCTGGTGCTGAGCAAGGCCGTGGCCTGGTGGCTGAGCGGCTCGGTCAGCCTGCTGGCCGGGCTGACCGACTCGGCGCTGGATGCCGCCGCCTCCTTTCTCAACCTGCTTGCCGTTCACTACGCCTTGCGCCCCGCCGACGACGATCACCGCTTCGGCCACGGCAAGGCCGAAGCCCTGGCCGGCATGGCCCAGGCGCTGTTCATCGGGGTCAGTGCGGTGCTGATCGGGGTGCAGGCGGTTGATCGGCTGAAGTCGCCGGAGCCTTTGGGCGACACCGCCGCCGGCATCGCGGTGATGCTGCTGTCGCTGATAATGACCCTCGCATTGCTGGCATTCCAGCGCAAGGTCATCCGCGCGACCGGCTCCACGGCCGTGCGCGCCGACTCGCTGCACTACCGCTCCGACCTGCTGCTCAACGCCAGCATCCTCCTGGCGCTGCTGCTGGCCCGCTTCGGCTGGCCGCAGCTCGATGCCCTGTTCGGCCTGGGCATCGCCCTGTACATCCTGTGGAGCGCGCTGCAGATCGCCCGCGAGAGCACGGCGATCCTGATGGACAAGGAACTGCCTGCCGATGTCGGCGAGCGCATGCTCGAAGTGGTGCTGGCGATTCCCGGGGTAAAGGGGGTGCATGACCTGCGCACGCGGGTGTCCGGCAGCCAGTGGTTCGTGCAGCTGCATCTGGAGTTGCCCGGCGAAATGCCGCTGCACGCCGCCCATGAATTATGCGTGCAGGCTTCGCAGGTCATTCGCCAGCGCTATCCGCGGGCCGATGTGATGGTTCACGCCGACCCGGTGTAGCCCGCCATCGCGAATGCCCCGTCAATTGACGCTGTAGCCGCGCCCACTCAGGCACGCGCCCAATGCCCGCCTATAGTTGTCCGCCACATTGGCCGGAGGCGCATAGGTCGCCGTCGCCGGATCGAACCCCGACTGGCTCACCGCCCAGCGGTGGCACTGGTAGCGGTCCTGCTCCTGCTGCTCCGGCCCCTGGCCGTACATCGGGTAGGCGATCACATCATAGCCACTGCCCTGCTGCTGCGGTGCAGGCGCGACGCTGGGCGGGTTGACCACCACGTACTCGCGGCTGTCGGCGAGGTACTGGTAGTAGGTGTCGGCCACCAGGAAGAACAACGCACCGCTCAACCACACCTCGCGGGCATAGGGCGGCAGATAGCCGACCCGCACACCGTAAGGCGGCGTGACCACCACGTAGCCGCCGCCATGGGGCCGGTACCAATAACCGCCGGAGTAGAAGTAGTCCTGTCCACGGTAAGGCACCTTCCAGTAGCGGTCCGGGAAGCGATCGACAGTGTGCCCGGGGTGATACTGCGGCCCTGGCCCCCAGCCATTGCCATGACCATCGGGCCGTCCCGACCAATCGCCGCCGGGGCGCTGACCCGGACCACCCGCCTCCCAGTGACGGTTGTCACCGTAACGCCGGGGAATGTCCTGGTAGTAGCCCTGGCGCGGCGGTTGCGTCTGGCGCACTTCATCACGTGAATTGAGCGGCGATCCGCGCCGTTCACCACCGCCCTGCTCCTGCTGGCCGCCATGACCGTCATGCCCGTCTCCGGGGCCCTCGGCCATAGCGCCCAGGCTGATGCCCAGGCCCAGCAAACCAACACCTGCCAACCGCCAGATGCGCGAACTCATGTTGTTCCTCTCGATGAAAACGCCTGCTTTACCGTACGCAGTCTACTGCGCAGACCGCGACCGGCAGATGAAATAGCCGACAGCCTAGCGCGCCAGCAAGCCACGCAGCATCAACTCCAGGGCGACCAGGGCCTGGCCGAGGCGGGAATCGCCGTCCTCCGCCTGGGCGATCCAGACCGCCGCCTCCGACAGGCTGCCATGTACCAGGGTCGCCAACGCCCAGGGATCGGCCTCGGCAACCACACCTTGCTGGACCAGCCCGCTGAGCATCCGCTGCAGTGATGCGATGCAATGCTGCTGCGCCTCAGGCGAGGCCGCACCCAGGACGGCGCGCGCGTCACGCAGGACAATGCGCTGGATCTCCGGCTCGCGGGCCATGCGCAGGTAGGCCTCGCAACGCTGGCAGAAGCCTTGCCAGGGGTCATCGCAGGATGCGGAGATGGCCAGCAGACGTGCATCCATCTCACCATCGATCTGTGCCACCACGGCCGCCAGCAGGCCCTGCTTGTCGCCGAAATGGTGGTAGAGCGCACCACGGGTAAGCCCGGCGCGAGCGGTCAGGTCATCCATGGACGCCTGTGCGTAGCCTTGTTCGCTGAAGACCTGGCGGGCCATTGCCAACAAGGCGGCGCGGGTTTCTTCCATCTCGGCGCGGGTGCGACGAACCATGGCCTCTCCTTTACGTACAATCCGTATGAATATTTACATTCAGCTCGTATGAATATTTAATCATACGCACTGTACGTATTATCCACGCCCTGCCTTGCCGCCAGCAAGCGGGCCGCCTCACGGAGGAAGCGACATGCCCAACCCTTATGCACACTTGTTCGTCCCGACCGGAACCCTCGGGTTCACCTTGGCCGGCCTGCTGGCCCGCCTGCCGTTGCCCATGACCGGTATCGGCATCATCACGCTGGTGGCGCAATGGCGCGGCAGCTATGCCCTGGCCGGGGCGGTGTCGGCCTGCTTCGTGCTCACCTATGCCCTGTTGTCGCCACAGGTATCACGCCTGGTGGATCGCCTGGGCCAGCGCCGCGTGCTGCCGCCGGCCAGCCTGCTGAGCGTGCTCGGGCTGCTGCTGATGGCTGCCTGCGCCTGGTGGCGCAGCGCCGACTGGCTGCTGTTCGTCGCCGCCCTGCTGGCCGGCTGCATGCCGAGCATGTCAGCGATGGTCCGGGCGCGCTGGACCCACCTGTACCGCGGCCAGCCGCAACTGCAGACTGCCTACTCGCTGGAAACCGTACTCGATGAAGTCAGCTTCATTGCCGGCCCACCGCTGGCCGTCGGGCTCAGCGTGGCGCTGTGGCCCCAGACCGGGTTGCTGGCCGCTGCCGCGTTACTGCTGCTGGGTACCCTGGCGTTGACCCTGCAGACCGGCAGCGAACCACCGGTGGCCGCTGCCGAAACCTCGTCCAGGCGTGACCTGCCGGCATGGCGATGCGCAGGGGTGCCTCAGCTGACGCTGCTGATGGTGGCAATGGGCATGATCGTCGGCACCGTGGACATCGTCAGCGTCGCCTTCGCCAACGAACAAGGGCAACCGGCTGCCGCCAGCCTGGTGTTGTCGGCCTATGCCGTGGGCTCCTGCGTTTCCGGGCTGCTGTTCGGCACCCTGCGCTGGCGGATGTCGCTGCCCCGTCAGTTGCTGGTCGGCGCACTCGCCACCACCCTCAGCACCCTGCCGCTGCTCCTGGTCGGCAATATCGCCCTGCTCGCGGCGGCAGTGTTACTGGCCGGGGTGTTCTTCGCCCCGACCATGATCGTGGCCATGGCCCTGGTCGAGCGTAGCGTGCCAGAGCGCCAGCTGACCGAGGGCCTGACCTGGCTGCTCGCCGGGCTGAATGTCGGCGTGGCCATCGGCGCGGCAGGCGCTGGCCAATGGGTAGACGCCACGACAACACACAGCGGCTTCATGATTGCCGTGATCGGCGGCTTGCTGGTGCTGCTGGCGGCGCTCGCCGTGGCGGGTCGTCGCCAGGCCAGGCCTGTGCAATCTTCAGCACAATAAAAAAGGGAGGCCTTGCGGCCTCCCTTCGGGAATTGTCGTCCGTGCTCGGCACTTGTGGCACCGGCTCACCTCGCGCCGTCTTCTGGACAGTGCGTAGCCCGGGGGCCTGGCGGATCCTGTTGGATGGCTGGCCGCGACCGCCCGCCTAGGGCGCGTCGCCGTGGACTGATGTCCGGGCAGTGATTCTGTTGATAAAGATAGGGCAGACGCTGGGGCAGAGGATTGCGAAGATTGCTCTGTTAAATAGGGCTTGCGCAATTTTTCACTCAGGATCGATAATTCGCCGCAATCTGAACAGAAAAGGCCCTTTCCATGAGCAAGCTCGACCGCTACGACCTGAGCATCCTCGCTGAATTGCAGCGCGATGCGCGCATCTCCAACCAGGAACTGGCCGAGCGCATCGGCTTGTCGCCTTCCCCGTGCTCACGTCGGGTCAAGCAGCTTGAAGACGACGGTTATATCTCGCGCCAGGTAGCGCTGCTGGATCGCAAGAAACTCGGCCTGAGCCTTACGGCCTATGTGCTGATCGGCATGGACCGGCACACCCCCGAACGTTTCGAAACCTTCGAGGCGGCGATCCGCAGCCTGCCCCAGGTCCTCGAGTGCAGCCTGGTCACCGGAATGGACGCCGACTACCAGCTCAAGGTGGTGGTGCCGGACATGGACCATTACCAGAAACTGCTGCTGGGCAGCCTGACCCGTATCGAAGGGGTGACCAGTGTGCGCTCCAGCTTCGTGCTCAACCAGGTACTGGCCAGCACTGAGCTGCCATTGACCCACCTGCGTTGAATCCCTGCGCGCCCGGCGTATGATCGGGCTTTGTGCTTGCCTGGAGTAAACCGATGGATCCCGCCGTATTCGAAGAATGGATGATGATCATCCTCGTCACCGTGCTGATCGCCTTCATGGGCTTCATCGTCTGGGACCTGGCGAAGAAGTCCAAGGCCGGCCGCTTCGGCACGCTGATCCTGTTCTTCGTGCTGGGCCTTGGCGTGCTGGCGTTCATCATTAAAAGCGTGGTGGTGGGGTTCCTGGAAGGGGTCTGACAACCCCACCTGGGGCGGCGACTACAGCTTCGCCGCCACTTCCCGCCAACATCCCTGCTGCAACCCTTCGATCGTCCAGTCACCGATACGCACCCGCACCAGACGCAAGGTCGGCAGCCCCACCGCCGCCGTCATCCGCCGCACCTGGCGGTTGCGCCCTTCACGGATCACCAGCTCCAGCCAGGCAGTCGGCACGCTCTTGCGAAAACGTACCGGTGGATTGCGCGGCCACAACTCGGGTTCCTCGAGCAGACGTGCCTGCGCCGGTAGCGTGGGCCCGTCGTTGAGTTGGACGCCCTCGCGCAGGCGCTGCAACTGCTCCTCGCTCGGCTCGCCCTCCACCTGCACCCAGTAGGTCTTGGCCAGCTTGTGCTTGGGGTCGGCGATCCGCGCCTGCAGGCGCCCGTCGTTGGTCAGCAACAGCAGGCCTTCGCTGTCGCGGTCCAGGCGCCCGGCCGGGTAGATGCCGGGGATGTCGATGAAATCCTTGAGCGTGGCGCGCCCCTCACCGTCGCTGAACTGGGTGAGCACATCGAACGGTTTGTTGAACAGGATCAGGCGCGGCTCGGCCGGCGGCGCCTTGGGCTGGCGACGCGGGCCGGTGGGTCGCGCCGCAGGGCGACGCGGGGTGCTACGGGGTGGCAGGGGCATGAATCCTCAGCGGAACGGCGGCTCATCGAAGCTGCGCAGTTTACGCGAGTGCAGCGAGTTGAGCTCGGTGCGCAGCAGGTCGAGGGCGGCGATGCCGATCTTCAGGTGCTGGCTGACCGCGCGGTTGTAGAAGGCGTTGGCCGACCCCGGCAGCTTGATCTCGCTGTGCAGCGGCTTGTCGGAGACGCACAGCAAGGTGCCGTAGGGGACGCGCAGGCGATAGCCCTGGGCGGCGATGGTACCGCTTTCCATGTCCACCGCCACGGCACGGGACAGGTTGATAAGCGGGCGCTCCTGGGCCCAGCGCAGCTCCCAGTTGCGGTCGTCGTAGGTGAGCACGGTGCCGGTACGCAGGCGCTTCTTCAACTGCTCGCCACGCTCGCCAGTGACCTGCGCGGCCGCCTCTTGCAACGCCAACTGCACCTCGGCCAGGGCCGGGATCGGGATGTTCGGCGGCACTACCCGGTCGAGGATGCCGTCGCGGCGCATGTAGGCATGCGCCAGCACATAGTCGCCGATGGTCTGCGACTGGCGCAGGCCGCCGCAGTGACCAATCATCAGCCAGCAGTGCGGACGCAGCACCGCCAGGTGGTCGGTGATGTTCTTGGCGTTGGACGGGCCGACGCCGATGTTGACCAGGGTCACGCCATCGCCGTCGGCGGCAATCAGGTGGTAGGCCGGCATCTGGTAGCGGTGCCAGACCACGCTGGCAACCAGGGCCTGGGCCTCGCCGTTGTCCATGCCTTTCTCGATGACCACGTTGCCCGGCAAAACCATGCGTACGAAGCGTGGATCCTCGCGCAGTTGCTCAAGGCCATGGGCGATGAACTGGTCGACGTAGCGGTGGTAGTTGGTCAGCAGGATCCATGGCTGCATGTGCCGCCAGTCGCTGCCGGTGTAGTGCACCAGGCGGCGCAGGGAGAAGTCCACGCGGGCGGCGTCGAACAGCGCCAGCGGCAGGGTCTCGGCACTTTCCCAGTCGTACAGGCCATCGGCGGTGTTGTCGGTGGCCGCCGACAGGTCGGTGCTGGGGAAAACGCGTGCCAGCTGGGCCGCGGTGATGCCGCTGCCCGCCAGCTCATCGCCCTGGTCGACCACGTAGGGGTACGGGATGTTCTGTTCGCTGACACCGACTTCCACGGTCACTGTGTAGTCGTGCATCAACGGGCGCAGCTGTTCGAGCAGATAGCCACGAAACGCCGCGGGCTGGGTGACGGTGACGCTGTAGGTACCATCCACCTGGACCTTGGCGTAGGCGCGGGTGGTCGCGGCGACTTCGCCCTGGCTGGAATAGATGAGGCGCAGGGCCGGGTAGCGAAACAGCGCGCGTTCTTCGTCACCGGGCTCGGTGCGGTCTTTCAGGTAGCGCTTGAGGGCCTGGCTCAGGGCACCGGTGGCCTGTTCATGCAAGGCCGCCAGACGGTCGACGGCCTGTTCGGGGGTTTCAACGACTACAAACGCTTGGCTCACGCTGGGCTTCCTGTCTTATGGAATGCATGACAACCATCTTGCCTGCGTTGCAGGGTAAAAACACCCCCGCGATGGCGTTACCCGGCCCACGCCGGCGTGGCCCTGGCCACCAGCGCCGCAGCATCCACCCCGCGCGGCAACGCACCATACACCCGCCCGCCAGCGCCCAGCCGACTGCCGATGAACGCATCGCTCACCGTGGCGTTGCCCGCCTCCAGCAACAGCTTGGCCTGCAGCGCCACGGCGATGTCCTCGGTCAGCTGCCGGGCGCGGTACTGGATATCACCGGTATCGGCGAAGGCGCCTTTGAGGTTGCCGATGAACGCCGCCAGGCGTGGGTCGCCATGCCCGTCCCCGAGCTCAGTGAAAAGTGCCTCCAGCACACCCGGCTCCTTCGACAAGGCGCGCAGCACGTCCAGGCACTGCACATTGCCCGAGCCCTCCCAGGTCGAGTTGACCGGCGCCTCGCGGTACAGCCGCGGGAGGATGCTGTCCTCGACGTAGCCGGCGCCGCCCAGGCACTCGGCGGCCTCGTTGATCATCCCGGGGGCGCGCTTGCAGATCCAGTACTTGCCCACGGCTGTCACCAGGCGGGCAAAATGTGCCTGCTGCGGGTCGTCGAGCCGATCAAGCGCCTGGCCCATGCGCAGGCTCAGGGCCAATGCGGCCTCGCTTTCCAGGGCCAGGTCGGCGAGCACGTTCTGCATCAAGGGCTGCTCGGCCAGCACGCGCCCACCGACCTTGCGGTGGGCGCAGTGATGCGCGGCCTGGGTCAAGGCCTGGCGCATCAAGGCGCTGGAGCCGACCATGCAATCGAAGCGGGTCATGGCCACCATCTCGATGATGGTCGGCACGCCGCGCCCCTCCTCGCCCACCATCCAGGCCAGGGCACCACGGAACTCCACTTCGCTGGAAGCGTTGGAACAGTTGCCCAGCTTGTTCTTCAGGCGCTGGATGTAGAACTGGTTGCGGTTGTCGTCAGGGCGGTGGCGCGGCAACAGGAAGCAGCTCAGGCCCTTGTCGGTCTGCGCCAGGGTAAGGAAGGCATCGCACATCGGTGCCGAGCAGAACCATTTATGCCCCACCAGTTCATAGGGCTGGCCCGGCCCGGGCGCGCCGACCGGGTAAGCGCGGGTGGTGTTGGCGCGCACATCGGTACCGCCCTGCTTCTCGGTCATGGCCATGCCGATCGTGACGCCGGTCTTGTGCCGGTCGCCGACATTGCGCGGGTCGTACTCGCGGGCAAGGACCTTGGGCAGCCAGTAGCCGGCCAGCTCAGGTTGCAGGCGCAAGGCCGGCACGGCGGCGAAGGTCATGGTCAGCGGGCAGCCGGTACCGGCTTCGGCCTGGCTGTGCAGGTAGGTCATCGAGGCCCGGGCCACGTGGGCACCGTCTCGTGGCTCCGCCCACGGCAACGAGGGCAGGCCATGCTCGACGGCAGTACGCATCAACTGGTGATACGCGGGATGGAATTCCACCAGGTCGATGCGGTGGCCATAGCGGTCATGGCTGCTGAACTCGGGCTTGTGGGCATTGGCCAGGAAACCCGCCGCCATCAGCGGGCCACCGGCCAGGGCGCCGTAGGCGTCGATCCGCGACTCGGCCCAGCCGGCACCGAAGCGCCGCGACCACTCCTGCAAGGGCTGGTCGAGGCGGTAGAGGTTGGCACCGTCGAGGGACGGCGGCTGGTTGGTGACTTCGTGGGTTTCCGCGAACTGGTGCAGGTTCATCGTGGGCCTCCTGGATCCGGTCATGCCTGGATAACCCAGTGAAGCACCGCGGGCCGGTCAGTCAAAGTGACAAAACGGACTACATCGGGGGCACCTCTGTTCAGAAGCGGTCCAGGCTCGAGGCGGCACGCGCCGGTGGAGCCTGCACCCGTGCCACCGCCAGGGGCAGCGTCAGCTCGAATCGACTGCCCAGCCCCTGCGTGGATTCATGGGACAACTTGGCGCCGATCAACTCGCTCAACTGGCGGCAGATGGACAGGCCGATCCCCAATCCGCCATAGCGCCGGGTCATCGAACCGTCCACCTGGAAGAAGCGCTGGTACAGCACCGCCTGGTCCAGATCGTCGAAACCGATGCCACTGTCGCTGACCGTGAGGCTCAGGGCCAGGCTGTCAGGTCCGGTACGCCGGCCACGGGCCTGCACGGTAACGCCGCCCTGGTGGGTGAACTTCAGCCCGTTGTCCACCAGGCACGCCAGGCAGCGGGCGAGCTTCTGCGCATCGCCGACCAGGCTGTCGGGCAGGTCGGCGGGGATGTCCAGGCTCAGGTACAGGCCCTTGGCCAGCGCCTGGCTGGCATAACCGGCCCGCAGTTCCTGGAGCAGGCGCCGCAGGCTGAACGCCATGCCATGGTTGCGCAGGCGCCCGGCCTGCAGTTCGGTGAGGATGAGGATATCGTCGACCATCGCCATCATGTCCTGGGCCGAGCCGGTGGCGGTACGATGGTACTGAGCCTGCTCGGCGCTCATGGGCAGGGTGTGCAGCAGCTCCAGCGAACCGATCACGCCGTTCATCGGCGTGCGCAGTTCGTGGGTCACGGTGGCGAGGAACTCGTCCTTGAGCCGGTTGCTGCGGGCCAGTTGCAGGTTCAACTGCTCAAGGGTGCGCCCGGTGTCACGCAGGGCCTGAGCCTGCTGCTCACGCAAACTGTTGATGCGGTCGGCCAGGGCCAGCGACAACAGCGCCACCTCCAGCGCAGCGCCCAACTGACTGGCGTACATGGTGATGAACAGGTTGGGCAGGTACCCCAGCACCATCAAGGTGTTGACCAGCCCGCCGACGAGGAAGGCCGTCCAGGCGATGATGAACCAGCGCGCCACGCGCAAGCCGCGCCACCAGGCATACAACCCCGCACTGAAGATGCTCACGGTGAACAACAACGCCAGCAGCGTGGCCATGCGCAGCGCCACGCCGTAACGCAGGGTCACCGCCAGCACCATCACCAGCGCGCCGCCAGCCATCAACCCCTTCAGCAGGCGGTCGAGCCCACGGCTGAGGTTGCCCAGTTGCAGGAAGTGACGGGCGAACTGGCAGCCGAACAGCCCGGCGGCGCCGATGAAAAATGGCGTGGCGGCGTTGGCCCACCAGGGGCTGTCGGGCCAGAAGTAGGCGATGCCAGCACCATTGACCGAGACCTGATAAAGGCCGAACGAAGCGATGTAGAGGATGTAGTACAGGTAGCTGACATCACACACGCTGAGGTAGAGAAACAGGTTGTACACCAGCATTACCAGCAGCACGCCGTAGATCATGCCCAGCACATACAGACGCGTGGGCTGGTCTTCCAGATAGGCCTGGGCCGACCACAATGTCAGCGGCGCCTGGATCGAACCCTGGCTGTGCAGGCGCAGGTAGGCGGTCGTCGCCTGGCCGGGGCGCAGTGGCAGTTCGAACAGGTAGTTGTTCTGGCGGATCTGCCGGCTGGCATAGGGCAGGGCATCACCCGTGCGCTGGGCCAGCCGATAAGTGCCCTGGGCGTCCGGCAGATAGAGTTCCAGATGATCCAGCGGCGGGTAGGCAAGCTCCAGCAACCACTGGCGTGGTGCTGGCGAAGACGTGGCTGCATAGGCGAGATCGACACGGAGCCAGAAAACGGAGGTCGAATAGCCGGCGTTGAGCACCTCGTCGTGATGGGCATGAAAGCGTCCGGCGAATGCGGCGGTACTGACCTGGGCGATGCTGGCGCTGCCATCGTGGTCTTCATAGACCTGCATGTAGCGACCCAGCGGCAAGCGCCCGGTGGCGTCGTCGAATTCGACCGCTCCGGCCAGCAGGGGCAAGCAGCCCAGAAGCACAATCAGCAAATAGCGCATACAGCCCCAGCATGGCCTGTCCGGTCGCGTCGCGGTTGCCTCCCTTCCCTTTGAGACGACGTGATCCGGCAGAACCCGTTCATCGAGTTATCCGAGCACTCTAGCATAGCCTCCAGCACTGCTCAGCAGCTACTGAGAATTTCAATGCAGAGGCTCTAGAACGCACATTTCAGAATATTCAACAAAACCAACCTGACCACTTGATCAGCAATTCTCTCGCCGCGACCGAACCGCACAAAAAGGTTTGGTGATAAGCTCGCCGACCATGAATACCTACAGCTCCCGCCCCGTTGTCCTCTGTCTCTCCGGCCACGACCCCAGTGGTGGCGCCGGGCTGCAGGCAGATATCGAAGCCCTGATCGCCCAGGGTTGTCACGCCGCACCCGCCGTGACCGCCCTGACCGTGCAGGATACCGTCAACGTTTCCGACTTCCGCGTGCTTGACCGCGAGTGGGTGCTGGCCCAGGCCAACGCCGTGCTGGCCGACTCCACGGTGGCCGCAGTGAAGCTGGGCATGCTCGGTTCGATCGAGATGGTCGACACCGTCGCCGAACTGCTGGCCGCCCACCCGCACCTGCCACTGGTCTGCGACCCGGTGCTGCGCGCCGGTGGCGGTGGTCGCCTGGGCAAGGACGAGGTCGGCTACGCGCTGCGCGAACGCCTGCTGCCGCTGGCCACCATCGCCACGCCGAACCTGCCGGAAGCACGCATTCTGGCGGAACTGCCCGAAGGCACCGCGGACGAGTGCGCCGAAAAACTGCTGCCGTTCTGTAGACACCTGTTGATTACCGGCGGTCACGGCGACGAGGTTGAAATCCACAACCGCCTGTACAGCCGCGACGGTCAGCAGCACACCTGGACCTGCCAACGCCTGCCGGGGAGCTACCACGGCTCGGGCTGCACCCTGGCCAGCGCCCTTGCCGGCCGCCTGGCCCTGGGCGAAGCATTGACCAGCGCCGTGCGCAGCGCCCTGGACTACACCTGGCGCACCCTGCGCGACGCAGAACAGCTGGGCAAGGGCCAGTACGTGCCGCGCCGCCTGCCCCTGGATTTCTGTTCCTGACACGAGGCCATCCGATGAAGCTCCGCGGTCTGTACGCGATCACCGACAGCCAGCTGCTGGCCGGCCGTTTCCTCTCCCACGTTGAAGCGGCGCTGGAAGGTGGCGTTCGTCTGCTGCAATACCGCGACAAGAGCGACGATACCGCCCACAGACTGCGCGAGGCCGAAGCGCTGAAGACGCTCTGTGAGCGTTACGGCACCGAGCTGATCATCAACGACGACGCCGAACTGGCTGCCCGCCTGGGCGTTGGCGTGCACCTTGGCCAGACCGATGGCCCGCTCACGCCGGCCCGCGCCCTGCTCGGCCGCCAGGCGATCATCGGCTCGACCTGCCACGCCAGCCTCGACCTCGCGCAGCAGGCCGCCGACGAGGGCGCCAGCTATGTCGCCTTCGGTCGCTTCTTCAATTCCGTCACCAAACCGGGCGCGCCCGCTGCCAGCGTCGAGCTGCTGGAGCAGGCCCGCGCCCAGGTCAAGCTGCCGATCGCGGTGATCGGCGGCATCACCCTCGACAACGCCGCCCCGCTGGTCGCCCATGGCGCCGACCTGCTGGCGGTGATCCACGGCTTGTTCGGTGCCGACAGCGCGCAGGAAGTCACCCGCCGCGCCCGCGCCTTCAATGCCCTGTTCGCTTGCTGATTTCGAGAGAAGATCCCATGTCCCGTTCCGAAGCCCTGTTCGCCCAAGCCCAGAAACACATCCCCGGTGGCGTCAACTCGCCGGTGCGCGCCTTCAAGAGCGTCGGCGGCACCCCGCTGTTCTTCAAGCACGCCGAAGGCGCCTACGTCATCGATGAAGACGACAAGCGCTATGTCGACTATGTCGGTTCCTGGGGCCCGATGATCCTCGGCCATGCCCATCCGGACGTGCTGGACTCCGTACGCAAGCAGTTGGAGCACGGTTTGTCCTACGGCGCGCCGACCGCCATGGAAACCGAGATGGCCGACCTGGTCTGCTCGATCGTGCCGTCGATGGAGATGGTGCGCATGGTCAGCTCCGGCACCGAAGCGACCATGAGCGCCATCCGCCTGGCCCGTGGCTACACCGGCCGTGACGCCATCATCAAGTTCGAAGGCTGCTACCACGGTCACTCCGACAGCCTGCTGGTCAAGGCCGGCTCTGGCCTGCTGACCCAGGGCGTGCCAAGCTCGGCCGGGGTGCCGGCGGACTTCGCCAAGCACACCCTGACCCTGCCGTTCAACGACATCGCCGCCGTCGAGAAGACCCTGGCCGACGTCGGCCAGACCGTGGCCTGCATCATCGTCGAGCCGGTGGCCGGCAACATGAACTGCGTGCCGCCGGCGCCGGGCTTCCTCGAAGGCCTGCGCGCATTGTGCGACAAGCACGGCGTGGTACTGATCTTCGACGAGGTGATGACCGGCTTCCGCGTCTCCCTCGGCGGTGCCCAAGGCCACTATGGCATCACCCCCGACCTGTCGACCTTCGGCAAGATCGTCGGCGGCGGCATGCCGGTCGGCTGCTTCGGTGGCAAGCGCGAGATCATGGGCTGCATCGCCCCGCTGGGCCCGGTCTACCAGGCCGGTACCCTGTCGGGCAATCCGTTGGCCATGGCCGCCGGCCTGACCACCCTGAAGCTGATCAGCCGCCCGGGCTTCCATGACGAGCTGAGTGCCTTCACCAGCCGCATGCTCGATGGCCTGCAACAGCGCGCCGACGCTGCGGGTATCCCGTTCGTAACCACCCAGGCGGGCGCCATGTTCGGCCTGTACTTCAGCGGCGCCGACGACATCGTCACCTTCGACGACGTGATGGCCAGCGATGCCGAACGCTTCAAGCGCTTCTTCCACCTGATGCTCGAAGGCGGCGTGTACCTGGCGCCAAGCGCCTTCGAGGCGGGCTTCACCTCCATCGCCCATGGCGACAAGGAGCTGCAGATCACCCTGGATGCGGCCGAGCGGGCATTTGCCAAGCTGAAGTAAGGGCGTCAGCCTGCTCCCACGACAGATAAGGCGTGGGAGCGGGCTTGCCCCGCGATGAGAACGCTACAGGCGACAAATGAGCAAAGCGTTAACCCCGTCACACCCTTGCCCTGCTTACCCCGTTGTAGAAATTCGCGTAAATCTTTGTAAGGTAGGCGCTGCTTATCCCATAATGTGCCACCAGAGACATTGGCCGTAGCTTTGCAGAGGTAAGTCGATCCCCATGAACCGCACCGGCCGCGCCCTTACCCTGGGCTGCCTGTTGCTTCTTCAGCCCCTGCTGGCCTTGGCGGAGGGCGGTAATTCGTTGCTGATTCCAACGACGGGCCGCTGCGCCCTCGATACCGCGCCCGAAGACCTGCCCAATGCCCTGAAGGCCTGCGAGCAGACCGCGCAGACAGGGGACGCCGAAGCGCAGTACGAGCTGGGCGAGTTCTACTACAGCGGCACACCGCGTCAACTCGACAACGCGCTCAAATGGTTCGAGAAAGCCTCGCTGCAAGGCCAGGCGCAAGCACAGTACCGCCTCGGCTCGATGTTCTTCCACGGTGAAGGGGTCAAGGCCAACAACGTGCAAGCCTACATCCTGCTCAAGATCGCCGCGGTCAACGGTGCCGAAGACGCCCTGGACATGGCCGACGAAGTCACCGAGCAAATGCCCCGCGACGAGCTCGAACACGCCACCCAGGTACTCGGCCAGATCTTCCGCAAATACCTGCTGGAACTGCAGAACGCCGAAGGACGCACGCCCTTCTCCCCGCTTCCCTGAACCGTTGCCCGGCCCGGCGCTGGCCCCGGCATCATCGATTCGTCAACTTGCCCTGCCATGCTTGACGCACGGATCGGACGCTTCCCAGCGACCCTTGATCGTTTCAGTGCTTTCGCCACTGCCACTCAAGGGTTATTCTTGAGTTCACATTCATTGCCGTCGAGCGGCTAAAAACGACCTTGAACGCACCCATACAACCCCATCGCTTCATCCTCGAACCCTTCGAGGCCCACCGTTTCGCCAACCTGTGCGGCCAGTTCGACGAGCACCTGCGCCTGATCGAACAACGCCTGGCCATCGAGATCCGCAACCGCGGCAATCAGTTCGAACTGATCGGCGAACCCAAGACCACCTCTGCCGCCGAACAACTGCTGCGCCGCCTCTATCGCGAGACCAAGGCCACCGACCTGTCGCCGGAAACGGTCCACCTCTACCTCCAGGAATCGGCGGTAGAGAGCCTCGAGAACCCGGCCGTCAACGAAGTCAGCGTCTCGCTGCGCACGCGCAAGGGCAACATCCGCCCGCGCGGCGTCAACCAGCAGCGCTACGTCAAGGAAATCCTGGCCAACGACATCAACTTCGGCATCGGCCCGGCCGGTACCGGCAAGACGTACTTGGCCGTGGCCTGCGCGGTCGATGCGCTGGAGCGTGAACAGGTGCGCCGTATCCTGCTGGTGCGCCCGGCGGTCGAGGCCGGCGAAAAGCTCGGTTTCCTGCCCGGCGACCTGGCCCAGAAGATCGACCCGTACCTGCGCCCGCTCTACGACGCGCTCTACGAGATGCTTGGCTTCGAGCACGTGGCCAAGCTGATCGAGCGCCAGGTGATCGAGATCGCGCCGCTGGCCTACATGCGCGGCCGCACCCTGAACAACAGCTTCATCATCCTCGACGAGAGTCAGAACACCACGCTCGAACAGATGAAGATGTTCCTCACCCGCATCGGCTTTGGCTCGACCGCGGTGATCACCGGTGACATCACCCAGGTCGACCTGCCCCGCGGCACCAAGTCGGGCCTGGCCCATGTGATCGAGGTGCTCAAGGACGTGCCAGGCATCAGCTTCACCCATTTCCAGCCCAAGGACGTGGTACGCCACCCGTTGGTGCAGCGTATCGTCGAAGCCTACGACCGCTTCGAAGCCCGTCAGTCCAAGCCCGAGGCACCCGGCAAAGATGCTTGAACTCGACCTGCAACGGGCCACGGACGCCGCTGCCCCCGATGACGCCGCCTTCCGCCGATGGTGCGAACTTGCCCTGCGCCAGCGCAGCGCCGACTCGGAAATGACCATCCGCCTGGTCGACGCCGCCGAAGGCCGCGAGCTGAACCACACCTACCGGCACAAGGACTACGCCACCAACGTGCTGTCCTTCCCCGCCGACGTCCCCGACGAGCTGCTCGACATCCCGTTGCTGGGCGACCTGGTGATCTGCGTGCCGGTGGTCGAGCGCGAGGCCGCCGAACAGGGCAAGTCCCTGGAGGCGCACTGGGCGCACCTGGTCATCCACGGCTGCCTGCACCTGCTCGGCTACGACCACATCGAAGACGATGAGGCCGAGGAAATGGAGGCGCTGGAACGACAATTGCTGGCGGAACTGGGTCATCCGGACCCTTACGCCGACGACGAAACCGAAACAATCACACACTGATACTGCAAGGATCACGAGTAACCGCCATGAGCGAAGACCGATCGAGCAACGGGCAAAAGTCCTGGTTGGGTAAGCTGACCCAGGCTTTTGCCCATGAGCCGAAAAACCGCCAGGAGCTCCTCGAGCTGCTGCGCGAAGCCCATCAGAACAAGCTGCTCGACAGCGAAGCGCTGACCATCGTCGAAGGTGCCATCCAGGTCGCCGACCTGCAGGTGCGCGACATCATGGTGCCGCGTTCGCAGATGATCAGCATCAAGGCCAACCAGTCGCCCCGCGAGTTCCTGCCGGCAGTGATCGATGCCGCGCACTCGCGCTACCCGGTGATTGGCGAGAGCCACGACGATGTGCTCGGCATCCTGCTCGCCAAGGACCTGCTGCCGCTGATCCTCAAGGAGAACGGCGACAGCTTCAACATCAAGGACCTGCTGCGCCCGGCCACCTTCGTGCCCGAGTCCAAGCGCCTGAACGTGCTGCTGCGCGAGTTCCGCGCCAACCACAACCACATGGCCATCGTCATCGACGAATACGGCGGCGTGGCGGGGCTGGTGACCATCGAGGACGTGCTCGAGCAGATCGTCGGCGATATCGAGGACGAGCATGACGTCGAGGAAGACAGCTACATCAAGCCGCTGCCCAGCGGCGACTTCCTGGTCAAGGCACTGACCCCGATCGAGAACTTCAACGAGTTCTTCGACAGCGAGTTCTCCGATGACGAGTTCGATACGGTCGGCGGCCTGGTGATGAGTGCGTTCGGCCATTTGCCCAAACGTAACGAAACCACCGAGATCGGCGGCTACCGCTTCCGCATTCTCAATGCCGACAGCCGCCGGATACACTTGCTGCGCCTGACACCGATCAACCGTTAAGGACGAACATGCGCTGGATCACCCGCCCCGGCTGGCCCGGTAACCTGCTGGCCATGGCGGCCGGCGCCTCCACCCTGCTGGCCCTGGCCCCCTTCGACATCTGGCCGTTGGCCCTGCTGTCCCTCGCGCTGTTCTATGCAGGGCTGCGCGAACTGAGCCCGCGCCAGGCCCTGGGCCGGGGCTGGTGTTTCGGCTTCGGCCTCTACGGTGCCGGCACCTGGTGGATCTACGTCAGCATGAACACCTACGGTGGCGCCTCGCCGCTGCTGGCGATCCTGCTGCTACTGGCATTCTTCGCCTGCCTGGCCTTCTTCTTCGCCCTGCCCGCCTGGCTTTGGGCACGCTGGCTGCGCCGCGACGAGGCGCCGCTGGCCGACGCCTTGTGCTTTGCCGCCCTGTGGTTGCTGCAAGAGGCCTTCCGGGGCTGGTTCCTCACCGGTTTCCCGTGGCTCTACGCAGGTTACAGCCAGCTCGACGGCCCCCTCGCAGGCCTCGCGCCACTGGGCGGCGTGTGGCTGATCTCGTTCGCCCTGGCGCTTACCGCCGCCCTGCTGTGCAACCTCCATCGCCTGCGCCAGCGCCGCTCGTTCCTGGCCATTGGTGTCGTGTTGCTGGTGGCGCCATGGATCATCGGCCTGGCCCTGAAGGATCACGCCTGGACCAAGCCGGCAGGCGATCCGCTGAAGGTCGCGGCCCTGCAAGGCAACGTCGAGCAGGACCTGAAGTGGGACCCGGCGCACGTCAATGCGCAACTGGCGCTGTACCGCGACATGAGCTTCAGCTCGAAACCCGTCGACCTGCTGATCTGGCCGGAAACCGCCGTGCCGGTGCTCAAGGACCAGGCCCAGGGCTACATCGACATGATGGGTGCCTTCGCCGCCGAACGGCATTCGGCGCTGATCACCGGGGTGCCGGTACGGCAGATGGTTCACCACCAACGCCGCTACTTCAACGGCATCACTGTGGCCGGCGAAGGCGACGGCACCTACCTCAAGCAGAAGCTGGTGCCCTTCGGTGAGTATGTGCCCTTGCAGGACATGCTGCGCGGCCTGATCGAGTTCTTCAACTTGCCGATGTCGGATTTCGCCCGTGGTCCCGCGGACCAGCCACTGCTGCAGGCCAAGGGGTACCAGGTCGCCCCGTACATCTGCTACGAAGTGGTCTATCCCGAGTTCGCTGCGAGCCTGGCCGCACGCAGCGACCTGCTGCTGACCATCAGCAACGACACCTGGTTCGGCACCTCGATCGGCCCGCTGCAACACCTGCAGATGGCCCAGATGCGCGCGCTGGAGGCCGGCCGCTGGATGATCCGCGCCACCAACAACGGCGTGACCGCGCTGATCGACCCATTCGGCAGGATCACCACGCAGGTCCCGCAGTTCCAGCGGGCCGTGCTGTATGGCGAGGTGGTACCGATGCAACAACTGACGCCGTACCTGCAATGGCGCTCGTGGCCGCTGGCGATCGTCTGCGTGCTGCTGCTGGGCTGGGCGTTGCTGGCCGGGCGCATTGCGCGGACCGTCTGAAGCATCCCTTGGGCCGCGTAGCGGCCCAAGTCTTAGTAGAACAGGCGATACCCCACTAACCCCGCCACCTCGTTGAGCAACTGCCCGCTCTGCCACATTGCCCGACTTTCTGGCAGCAATCCCGCGAACGGCCGCGCATGATCCCTCCCCAGGAACCCCACCGGTGCCGGCACCACTTCGAACCCGGCCCGCTCGAAACTCCAGCGCGAGCGCTGCATGTGCCAGGCCTGTGTCACCACCACCACCCGCTTTTTACCCAGTGGCTGCAAGATCTTGGCACTGAGCTCAGCGTTTTCCCAAGTGGTTCGGCTGGCTTCTTCTCTCCAGGACACCTTCACGTCGAAATCGGCTTGCAGGCGGTCAGCCATCAACTGGGCCTCGCTGGGCGGAGTGCCATAGTGCAGGCCGCCACTGGTCAAAACCGGCAACCCCGAGGCCTTCGCCAACTGGGCGCCATAGCGCATGCGCTCCAATGCCAGGAAGGTGGGCTGATCCGCGCCACCCCAAGCCGGATCTCCACGTTCGCGTCCAGCGCCCAGCACCACGATGGCGTCGGCCCTGGTCGCCAGCTTCGACCAGTCATCGACGCCCAGCGCTGGCTCAGTCTCGAGCACTCGCGCACCTTGCTGTACGACCAGAGGCAGGCTCATCAACCACAAGCCGCCCAGCCCCAAAACAAAACAGCCTGCCGCCAGGCGTGGACGGCGACGGCGCCACCACCAGGCGGCCAGCAGCAACAAGAACAGGACGCCGGGCGGCATCAACCATTGTTTGATGAAAAAGCGCAGCGGCATCACAGACCTCCATGGAAGGCGTGCAGCCTAAGAGGATCGGCGCCGGACCTCAAGGGCAACCGGCGCCGATCGATGCGTGCATTGCGAAAACCGGCGCGTCGCCGCGCCTGCAACCCTGAACGGCTATCGGGACGGCAATGTCCTGGAGCTGGCTGCGGCGCCGGGGCGCCTGCGGTCCTTGAGCCAGACGATCCTGGCCGAGGACGGCTCCGGTTGCGGGTAGGCACCGGCACTGGCAAATCGGCCTTCCGGGAGGGATTCCAGGTAGGCTTTGATCACCTCGAACTCGGCATGGCTCAGGCCACGCAACTCCAGTTCGGCAGGCATCTCGTCGCGCAATCGCACGGAGGTTCTGGCCACTTCCAGTGCCAGGCCCAGGCGGTCGATCAGGCGTTCGTATAGCTCCGGTTTGCTTGCGGTTAGTTGCGACTCTCCCATCCGTTCACCTCATTGAAGGTAAGAATATCTCCCCCCACAAATGAGCTTAGCGTCACTCGTAAAAGCGGCCGGGCGCTGCGACCAACGGCCCGCGCGGCGGGCGATGCAATCAGGGTTTCCCACGATGCGCGGCGCTCATGTATGCTACGGCGTTCACTCTTGCAGATCCCGGAGTGCCGGACGCAGCGAGGTCGAGCTGCCTGGAACATGTCTCTTATCTCTCAATACAAAGTAGCCATGCACGAACAATACACGCCCCGTGATGTAGAAGCCGCCGCCCAGAATGCCTGGGACGAGCAACAATCGTTTGCTGTCACCGAACAGCCAGGCAAAGACACCTACTATTGCCTATCGATGTTCCCGTACCCGAGCGGCAAGCTACACATGGGCCACGTGCGCAACTACACCATCGGTGACGTGATCGCCCGCTACCAGCGCATGCTGGGCAAGAACGTCCTGCAACCGATGGGCTGGGACGCCTTCGGCATGCCGGCGGAAAACGCCGCGATGAAGAACAACGTCGCCCCGGCCAAGTGGACCTACGAGAACATCGATTACATGAAGACCCAGCTCAAGAGCCTGGGGCTGGCCATCGACTGGTCGCGTGAAGTCACCACCTGCAAGCCGGACTACTACCGCTGGGAGCAGTGGCTGTTCACCCGCCTGTTCGAAAAAGGCATCATCTACCGCAAGAACGGCACCGTGAACTGGGACCCGGCGGACCAGACCGTACTGGCCAACGAGCAGGTCATCGACGGCCGCGGCTGGCGTTCGGGCGCGCTGATCGAGAAGCGCGAAATTCCGATGTACTACTTCCGCATCACCGACTACGCCGACGAGCTGCTGGAAAGCCTCGACGAGCTGCCGGGCTGGCCCGAGCAGGTCAAGACCATGCAGCGCAACTGGATCGGCAAGTCCCGCGGCATGGAAGTGCAGTTCCCCTATGACCAGGCGAGCATCGGTCATGCGGGCACCCTGAAAGTCTTCACCACCCGTCCGGACACCCTGATGGGCGCCACCTACGTGGCCGTCGCCGCCGAACACCCGCTGGCAACCCAGGCCGCCCAGGGCAACCCGGCGCTGCAGGCGTTCATCGACGAGTGCAAGAGCGGCAGCGTCGCCGAGGCCGACATGGCCACGCAGGAGAAGAAGGGCATGGCCACTTCCCTGTTCGTCGAGCACCCGCTGACCGGCGAGAAGCTGCCGGTATGGGTCGCCAACTACGTGCTGATGCACTACGGCGATGGCGCGGTCATGGCCGTGCCGGCGCACGACGAGCGCGACTTCGAATTCGCCCACAAGTACAACCTGCCGGTCAAGGCGGTGGTGCGCACCAGCGTCGGCGACGAAGTCGGCAGCGAATGGCTGGCCGCCTACGGCGAGCATGGCCAGCTGATCAACTCCGGCGAATTCGACGGCCTGGATTTCCAGGGCGCCTTCGACGCCATCGAGGCCGCGCTGATCCGCAAGGACCTCGGCAAGTCGCGCACCCAGTTCCGTCTGCGCGACTGGGGCATCAGCCGCCAGCGCTACTGGGGCTGCCCGATCCCGATCATCCACTGCCCGTCCTGCGGCGACGTGCCGGTGCCGGAAGACCAGCTGCCGGTCACCCTGCCGGAAAACGTGGTACCGGACGGTGCCGGTTCGCCCCTGGCGCGCATGCCCGAGTTCTACGAGTGCACCTGCCCGAAATGCGGCACCGCGGCCAAGCGCGAAACCGACACCATGGACACCTTCGTCGAGTCGTCCTGGTACTTCGCCCGCTACGCCTCGCCGAACTACGACAAGGGCCTGGTGGATCCGAAAGCCGCCAACCACTGGCTGCCGGTAGACCAGTACATCGGCGGCATCGAGCACGCCATCCTGCACCTGCTGTATGCGCGCTTCTTCCACAAGCTGATGCGCGACGAAGGCCTGGTCACCTCCAACGAGCCGTTCAAGAACCTGCTGACCCAGGGCATGGTCGTCGCCGAAACCTACTACCGCGTCGCCAGCAACGGCGGCAAGGACTGGTTCAACCCGGCCGACGTCGAGATCGAGCGTGACGCCAAGGCCAAGATCATCGGCGCGCGCCTGAAGACCGACGGCCTGCCGGTGGAAATCGGCGGCACCGAGAAGATGTCGAAGTCGAAGAACAACGGCGTTGACCCGCAGTCGATGATCGAGCAGTACGGCGCCGATACCTGCCGCCTGTTCATGATGTTCGCCTCGCCACCCGACATGAGCCTGGAATGGTCCGACTCCGGCGTCGAAGGCGCCAGCCGCTTCCTGCGCCGCGTCTGGCGCCTGGCCCAGGCCCACGTGGCCCAAGGCCTGCCGGGCTCGTTGGACATCGCCGCCCTGAGCGACGAGCAGAAAGTCATCCGCCGTGCCGTCCATGCCGCGATCAAGCAGGCCAGCACCGACGTGGGCCAGTACCACAAGTTCAACACCGCCATCGCTCAGGTGATGACCGTGATGAACGTGCTCGAGAAGGCGCCACAGGCCACCGCTCAAGACCGCGCCCTGCTGCAGGAGGGCCTCGAGGCCGTGACCCTGCTGCTGGCACCGATCACCCCGCACATCTCCCATGAGCTGTGGAAAGCACTGGGCCACGACCAGGCGGCGATCGACGCGGCCTGGCCGACGGTCGACGAGAACGCACTGGTGCAGGACACCGTGACCCTGGTGGTTCAGGTCAACGGCAAGCTCCGCGGTCAGGTGGAAATGCCGGCTGCCGCCAGCCGCGAGGAAGTCGAGGCCGCCGCTCGCAACAACGAGAACGTCCTGCGCTTTACCGACGGCCTGACCATCCGCAAGGTCATCGTCGTTCCGGGCAAACTGGTCAACATCGTCGCCAACTGATGGCAACGCCCGCCTGCACACCCTGCAAGCGGGCGTAATCGGTCCACGAGGGAGCAACACACATGATCAAACGCAATCTGCTGGTAATGGGCCTGGCTGTGCTGCTCAGCGCCTGCGGTTTCCAGCTGCGCGGCACCGGCACCAATGAACTGAGCATCAAGGAACTGGACCTCGGCGCCCGCAACCAGTACGGCGCCACTGTCATGCAGCTGCGTCGGACCCTGGAAAGCAGCGGTGTGAAGGTCTACGCCGGCGCACCGTACAAACTGGTACTGACCAACGAGCAGGAATCCCAGCGTGCCGCCACCTACAGCGGCGGCAACCGTTCGGCAGAGTACGAGCTGACCACCGTGTTGAGCTACGCGATTGAAGGCCAGAACGACAGCGTGCTGCTGGAAGACAAGCTGCAAGTACAGAAGTACTACGTCTACAACGGCAACAACGTCAACGGTTCCGGCCAGGAAGCAAACCAGGTTCGCGAGGAAATGCGCCGCGATCTGGTACAAGGCATGATGGCCCGGCTGCAGCAGCTGACTCCGGCGCGCCTGCAAGACCTGCAGCACAAGGCCGACGAGCGCGCCAAGGCTGAAGCCCGTGCCCTCCAGGAAGCCCAGCGTATCCAGGACGAGACGCCGCAGCAGTCGCCAATCGAAGTCCCGGCACCCTGAGCCTGAACGGGGCACCCTTAGGTGCCCCGCCCTTCGCCATGAAGCTCTCCCCCGCCCAACTCAACAAGCACCTGCAAGGCCAGCTGGCGCCCGTCTACATCGTCAGCGGCGATGACCCGCTGCTGTGCCAGGAGGCCGCCGACGCCATCCGCGGCGCCGCGCGCCAGCAGGGCTACGACGAACGCCAGGTGTTCAGCGCCGATGCCAACTTCGACTGGGGCAACCTGCTGCTGGCCGGGGCCAGCCTGTCGTTGTTCGCCCAGCGCCGGCTGCTGGAGCTGCGCCTGCCCTCGGGCAAGCCCGGCGACAAAGGCGCTGCCGCGCTGATGGAATACTGCGCCAACCCGGCCGAGGACACGCTGCTGCTGATCAGCCTGCCCAAGCTCGATGGCAGCGCGCAGAAAACCAAGTGGGGCAAGGCCTTGATCGAAGGCGCGTACTGCCAGTTCATCCAGATCTGGCCGGTGGACGCCCAGCAACTACCGCAATGGATCAACCAGCGCCTTTCCCAGGCCGGCCTGTCGGCCCAGCGTGACGCCATCGACCTGATCGCCGCCCGCGTCGAGGGCAACCTGCTGGCTGCCGCCCAGGAGATCGAGAAGCTCAAGTTGCTCGCCGAGGGCAACCAGATCACCGTCGAAACCGTCCAGGCCGCTGTCGCCGACAGCGCCCGCTTCGATGTGTTCGGGTTGGTCGATGCCATTCTCAATGGCGAAGCGGCTCATGCCCTGCGCATGCTCGAAGGACTGCGTGGCGAAGGTGTCGAGCCGCCGGTCATTCTCTGGGCCCTTGCCCGCGAACTGCGCCTGCTGGCCGGCCTCGCGCAGCAGTTCAGCCAGGGCGTGCCGCTGGACAAGGCCTTCAGCCAGGCGCGCCCGCCGGTGTGGGACAAGCGCCGCCCACTGGTGAGCAAGGCCCTGCAGCGCCTCTCTGCACAGCGCTGGGCCATGCTGCTGCAGGATGCCCAGCGTATCGATGCACAGATCAAGGGCCAGGCCGAGGGCTCGCCGTGGACCAGTCTGGCGCGCCTGTCGCTGCTCATGGCCGGACAGCGCCTGGCGCTGCCCGCCGAATAAAGCGCCCCACCGCCATAAACACAATCAATTGGCTCACATAGCGCTACAGGCCTAAAGTGCGCCCGCAATCCACCCAGACCGGGAACCCGCCATGAGCAAGAAGCCGAAAAAGCACGGCCCCAACAAGGCCAAGTCGATCATCGCCCAACCACTGTTCCGCTGCCGCCAGGAACAGGCAGGAAAAGGCAAAGGCAGCTACCGCCGCGAAGCCTTCCAATCGAGAGATTGGGAGGCTTCCTGCTTTATGGCCGCCTGAAAAGGCATGAAATGCGCAGGCATGGTATGGTCGGCACCTGACCTGCAATTCTGGATCTGTGCATGCCCTCTCGTCTCACTCTCCGCTGGCAACCCCGCCAGCTGATCGCGGCCACAAGCTTCATCCTGCTCGTCGCCTGCGCCGAGAAACCCACCGCCGCCGATGCCCTGCCGCTGGCACCCGCCCAGCCCGCACCCGTCGTTACGCTGCCCGGCACCACGCCCGATAGCAGCAGCGAAATCCAGCCCCTGCAGACCTTCGCCCAATGGCAGGCCGGTTTCCGCGAGCAAGCCCTGCAAGCCGGGATCAGCGCCAGTCTGTTCGACCGTGCCTTCCTCGGCGTCACCCCGGACATGGACGTGATCAAGGCTGACCGCAGCCAGCCGGAGTTCACCCGCCCGGTCTGGGAATACCTGGACGGTGCCCTGTCGCCGCTGCGCGTACGCAACGGCAAGAAACTGCTCGAACAGAATGCCGAGCTGCTGGCACGCATCGAGCAACGCTACGGCGTCGACCGCCAGGTGCTGGTCTCGGTGTGGGGCATGGAGAGCAACTTCGGCCAGTTCCAGGGCAGCAAGTCGGTGATCCGTTCGCTGGCCACCCTGGCCTATGAAGGCCGCCGCCCACAGTTTGCCCAGGACCAGCTGATCGCCGCCCTGCAGATCCTGCAAAACGGCGACATCCAGCCTGACGCGATGCGCGGCTCCTGGGCCGGCGCCATGGGCCAGACCCAGTTCATCCCGACCACCTACCTCACCCACGCGGTGGATTTCGACGGTGATGGTCGCCGTGACATTTGGAACAGCACCGCCGATGCGCTGGCCTCCACCGCGCACTACCTGCAGGCCTCCGGCTGGAAGCGTGGCCAGCCTTGGGGCTTCGAGGTACAGGTACCTGCCGGCTTCGACTGGTGGCTGGCCGATGGCAGCCAGCGCAAGAGCGTCAGCGAATGGTTGCAGCTGGGCGTGAAACTGCCCGCCGGCACCGCATTGCCCGCAGGCAGCAACCAGCTGTCCGCTGCCCTGCTGCTGCCCGCCGGTGCCCGTGGGCCGGCGTTCCTGGTGCTGGACAACTTCCGCGCGATCCTCAAGTACAACAACTCGTCCTCCTACGCGCTGGCGGTGAGCCTGCTGGGGGATCGCTTCTACGGTTGGGGGTTCATTGCCGGCAGCTGGCCGAAAGAAGACCTGCCGCTGAGCCGCAGCGAACGTATCGAGCTGCAGACCTTGCTCAACGCCAGTGGCCATGAGGCGGGCAATCCCGACGGGATCATCGGCGCCAATACCCGCAAGGCCATTCGCAATGCGCAGCAGGCGCAGGGCTGGCCGGCGGATGGTTATCCGACGCACAAGCTGCTCGACAGCCTGCGTCGCTAGAACGTACCGGGGCCGCAAAGCGGCCCCGACTGTTTCAGGCGTTGAACAAGGCCTGTTCGAGCACCAGCCGCTTCTCTCCCGCGTCGAGCCTTACCCGTGCCCCCAACGGCAGGCACACATTCGGGTCACAATGCCCGCTACGCCACCCCGCCAGCACCGGCACCCCGAGCGGGCCGAAGGTATCCAGCAGCAAGGGCGTCATGGCCGCGACCGTGATCCCGGCAAAATCCCCCACCAGTACACCACGCACGCCCGCGAGCTTGCCGGCCAGGCGCAATTGGGTCAGCAGGCGGTCGACACGATAGAGCGGCTCGTTGACGTCCTCGATGAACAGGATACTGCCCTGGGTATCGACTTCGCCCAAGGTCGCCAATGTTGCCCCAAGCACCGACAGGTTGCCGCCAACCAACCTGCCACTGGCCACGCCGGGAATGACTCCGGTCAGCGCAAAATCCGCCGGATGGGCAATCTCGTCCCCCGCCACTACCTGCCCGCCAAGCTGGTCGAACAATGAGCGCACGGTCGGCTCCAGCTTCGCTCCCAGCAAGTCGGCATTGAGCATCGCCCCATGGAAAGTCACCAACCCCGCATGCCGGTTGATCGCCGTATGCAACGCTGTGATATCGCTGTAGCCCACCAGTGGTTTGGGGTGACGGCGGATCAAGTCGAAGTCGATACGGTCCAGCAGGCGCATGCTGCCGTAGCCCCCACGCATGCATAGGATCGCGTCGATGTCCGGGGCGCGGAACGCGTCATGCAGGTCTCGCAGGCGCTGCTCGTCGCTGCCCGCCAGGTAGCCGTCCGCCTGCAGCACCCCGGGGTAGATCCGGCACTGGTGGCCACGCTTCTCGAACCATTGGCGAGCCTTGTCGGTATCCAGCCGCGCCGGGCCAGCCGGGGCGATGATGGCGAAACGGGCGTTGCCAGGCAGTGCCTTGGGCAACAGGGGTTCAGCGGTCTCCAGGCAATTCATCGCGCCACTCCTTGCAGCTCGTCGCTTGAAACATGCAGCTCAAAAAAAATGCCGATGCCGCCTTCCGGCGCGCATCGGCATATCCCGCTCAAGCCCGACTCAGAGCTTGATCTTGGCTTCGTGAGCCTGCTGGTCGGCATGGTACGACGAGCGTACCAGAGGACCGGAGGCGACGTTCTTGAAGCCCATCTTGTAACCTTCCTCGGCGAACCAGGCGAAGGTGTCCGGGTGCACGAAGCGCTGTACCGGCAAGTGGTTGCGCGACGGCTGCAGGTACTGGCCGAGAGTGAGCATGTCGATATCGTGCTCGCGCATGCGGTGCATCACCTCGATGACCTCCTCGTCGGTCTCGCCCAGGCCCAGCATCAGGCCGGACTTGGTCGGTACGTGAGGGACCATCTGCTTGAACTTCTGCAGCAGGTCCAGCGACCAGTCGTAGTCCGAGCCCGGGCGTGCGGCCTTGTACAGGCGCGGCACTGTCTCGAGGTTGTGGTTGAACACGTCCGGCGGGGTCTGCGCGGTGATTTCCAGCGCCACGTCCATACGGCCGCGATAGTCCGGCACCAAGGTCTCAAGCTGCACGCCCGGCGACAGCGCGCGGATCTCGCGGATGCAATCGGCGAAATGCTGGGCACCGCCATCACGCAAATCGTCGCGGTCCACCGAAGTGATCACCACGTACTTCAGGCGCAGGTCGGCGATGGCCACGGCCAGGTTCTTCGGCTCGTCCAGATCCAGCGGCTTCGGCCGGCCGTGACCGACGTCGCAGAACGGGCAGCGGCGGGTGCAGATGTCGCCCATGATCATGAAGGTGGCGGTACCGCCAGAGAAGCACTCACCCAGGTTCGGGCAGGAGGCTTCTTCGCATACGCTGTGCAGCTTGTGCTTGCGCAGCAGTTGCTTGATGCGGTCGACTTCCGGGGAAACCGGAATGCGCACGCGGATCCAGTCGGGCTTTTTCGGCAGCTCTTCGGTGGGGATGATCTTCACCGGGATACGTGCCACTTTGTCGGCGCCACGCAGCTTCACGCCAGCTTCCACTTTTTTAGGAGCAGGGCGCGGGGTGACGTCTTGCGTCGGGATCAGGTTCGGCACGGCTTCTTGCACAGTTGTCATAATCAGTCGATTCCGCCCGTCAGGGTCGTCTGCTCAGCATAGTCGAGGTGCTTGACCAGCTGTCCGCGCAGCCTTGTCCTGACCTCAATGAGTTCGATCGGACCTGCCAGGTCGCGCAGCTGGGTCATGGCCAGCCCCGCATACCCACAGGGGTTGATTCGGCGGAATGGCGCAAGGTCCATGTCCACGTTCAGGGCAAGGCCGTGGAATGAACGGCCATTGCGGATTCGAAGGCCAAGGGACGCGATCTTCGCGCCATCGACATAGACGCCCGGAGCGTCGGGTTTGGCCACCGCCTGCACGCCATAGCTGGCGAGCAGGTCGATGAGGGTCTGCTCGATGCGGCTGACCAGCTCGCGCACGCCGATACTCAGGCGGCGCACATCCAGCAGCAGGTAGGCCACCAGCTGGCCGGGGCCATGGTAAGTGACCTGGCCGCCGCGGTCGGTCTGCACCACCGGTATCTCGCCGGGGATCAGCAGGTGCTCGGCCTTGCCGGCCTGGCCCTGGGTGAACACCGGGGGATGCTCGACCAGCCAGACTTCGTCCAGGCTGTCCGGGCCGCGCTGCTCGGTAAAGCGACGCATGGCCTCCAGCACCGGTTCATAGGGCTGCAGGCCAAGATCGCGAAAACCGAGGCAAGCGGGCATCACAGCACCATTTTCACGATGCCGGTAGCGCGCAAGGCGCTGTTGATGTCGTGCAGCTGGTCCTCACCGGTGGCAACGATATGCAGTTGCACCGTGGTGTACTTGCCTTCCTTGCTCTGGCGTTCGGCCAGCGTCGAGAGGTCGACCTTGGCGTACTTGCTGAGAATCTCGATTACCGTGTCCTTGAAACCGACAACGGTGTCACCGATCACCTTGATCGGGTAATCCTCGCAGGGGAATTCGATCTTGTGCGACTTGACGTCTTCTTCGCTCATGGCGGAAACGGCCTCGTAAGCCGTGGCAGCAGCGCCCCCGCCTGGTTCACGGGGGCGTGCAAGTCACGTATCAGTTGAACAAACCGTAGAAGAACAGGCGGATGCTGTCCCACATGCGGCCGAAGAAACCTGCTTCCTCGACGCCGTCCAGGGCGATGAGGTCGGCACTGTGAACCACTTTCTCATCCAGTTTGACTTCCACTTTGCCGATCACGTCACCTTTGGCGATGGGCGCGGTCAGTTGCGGGTTCATGGTCATCGAAGCCTGGAGGCGTTTCAATTGGCCTTTAGGCATGGTCATGGTCAGGTCGTTGGCCAGGCCGGCTTTCACCTGGTTGGTCGCGCCTTTCCATACCGGAGCTTGGGTCAGCTCGGTGCCCTTCTGGTAGAAGGTCTGGGTTTCGAAGAAGCGGAAACCGTAGGTCAGCAGCTTCTGGGTCTCGGCGGCCCGCGATTGCTCGCTGTTGGTGCCGAATACCACGGCGATCAGGCGCTGGCCGTCACGCACGGCCGAGGCAACCATGCAGTAGCCGGCTTCGTCGGTGTGGCCGGTCTTCAGGCCGTCGACGGTCTTGTCGCGCCACAGCAGCAGGTTGCGGTTAGGCTGCTTGATGTTGTTCCAGAAGAACTCTTTCTGCGAATAGATGGCGTAGTGCGCCGGATCTTCGTTGATGATCGCGCGCGCCAGCAGGGCCATGTCGTGGGCCGAGGAGTAGTGCTCCGGGTTCGGCAGGCCGGTGGGGTTCATGAAGTGGCTGTTGGCCATGCCCAGGTCGGTGGCGGTCTTGTTCATCATGTCGGCGAAGGCATCTTCGCTGCCGGCGATGTGCTCGGACAGGGCGACCGATGCATCGTTGCCGGACTGGATGATGATGCCGTGCAGCAGGTCGCTGACGGTCACCTGGCTGCCGACCTTGATGAACATGCGCGAACCGCCGGTGCGCCAGGCGTTCTCGCTGACGGTCACCGGGTCGTTCTCGCCAATCTGGCCACGACGGATGTCCAGGGTGGCGATGTAGGCGGTCATCAGCTTGGTCAGGCTGGCTGGCGGCAGGCGCTCGTCACCGTTGTTCTCGACCAGCACGTTGCCGCTGGACGCGTCCATGAGTACATAGGACTTGGCGGCCAGTTGCGGTGGTGCCGGCATCATCTGCTCCGCTGCGAAGGCAGCAGGCGTGATCAGCAGCAGAACAGGCAGGCAAAGTCGTTTGGCAAGGTTGGTGATGTTCATCCGTCTCTCGTAAATCGCTAATGGTCTGATGTTCCGTGGGCAAGTTCGTTTGCCCAGCGCCCCGTCAGTCTAGTTTTATGGCCTGTGGCCTGGCCCAAAAAGTGCGGCGTAATGCCGCTGCGGGCAAAAGCGGCATTGTACATACCTGCGACCGGCAATTCATGAACAAACCGACAGGTCGGTGTGCTGATTCATTGCGGGGCATGCCCGCTCCCACGCCGTTCGGACCACCTGGCATGGGCGCGGGTTCGCTGCGCGATGCCGCTCAGTCAGTCACGACTTTCGCCTGGCCGAGATTGGCCAGGCGAATGCTGTCCTGTGCCTGCTGGATCTCGCCCTGGCTGCTGATCGGTCCCAGGCGTACACGGTGCAGGGTCTGCTGGTTGCGCACGACGGAGCTGATGAATACCGGCGCACTGACCATGGTGCTCAGCTTCGAGCGCAGCAATTCGGCGGCGTCCGGGTTGGCGAACGCGCCCACTTGCAGGATGCTGCCGCCGCTGGCGTTCGGCACATTGTTGCCGCCCACCTGCACCGGCACCACCGGCGCCGCGTGCTGCTGCGGCGGCGGGGTCCACTGCTCGACGCGCCCGGTGCTGGCGGCGATCGGCTGGGCCTGGGCCACCTGCGGCTCCTTGAGCACCATCGGCGGCTGCTGGCCACGCTGGGCCCACCATTGCTGCGGGTCGATGCCCTCGACGCGCACGTGCGCGGTGCCGCTTTCGGCATAGCCGAGCTTCTTCGCAGCAGCGTAGGACAGGTCGATGATACGGTCGGAATAGAACGGGCCACGGTCGTTGACCCGTAGGATCACGCTGCGCCCGTTGGCCAGGTTGGTCACCCGCACGTAGGCCGGCAGCGGCAGGGTCTTGTGCGCCGCGCTCATGCCATAGAGGTCATAGAGCTCGCCGTTGGCGGTGTTCTGGCCATGGAACTTGGTGCCGTACCACGACGCTGTGCCCTCGGCGCGGTAGTTGCGCGAGTCCTGCATCGGGTAGTAGGTCTTGCCCAGCACCGTGTACGGGTTGGCCTTGTAGTTGCCGGTGTGCACGGTCGGGGTGGCGTCGGGGATCTTGTTGACGTCCACGTCCCACCAGGGCGCGCCATCCTTGTGGGCACGGTTGATGTCCAGGCCCGGTTGCGCACGCACGGTGTTGCCGCTCTGCGGGGTGGAGGGCCGGCTCGACGAGCAACTGGCCAGCACCAGGCCGACGGCGACGCAGGTCAGCAGTTTTGCGGCATTTACAGTGAAGAGTTCGCGCATTTACTTGACGCCCCGTGCCAGAACCAGCTGTTCCGAAAGCTGATGCACCGCCATGGCATACATCACGCTGCGGTTGTAGCGAGTGATCGCGTAGAAATTCTTCAGGCCCATCCAGTACTCAGGGCCGTATTCACCTTCCAGGCGGAAGGCGGTGACCGGCAGATCATCGCGCAGCGCATCATGACTCGACCAGCCCAGCGCCCGCAACTGCGCGACCGTCTTCACCGGCTCGATGCCGCTGGTCAGGCCTTCGTCGGCGCGCTCGCCACGCACGGTGGCACGGCTGACCACAGGCTCCCCGGCCACCCAGCCGTGGCGCTTGAAGTAGCTGGCGACACTGCCGATGGCATCGTCCGGGTTGTTCCAGATATTGATGTGCCCGTCGCCGTCGAAGTCCACGGCATAGGCGCGGAAGCTGCTTGGCATGAACTGCGGCAGGCCCATGGCGCCGGCGTAGGAGCCTTTGAGCGTGAGCGGATCGAGCTGCTCTTCCCGAGCCAGCAAGAGGAATTCGCGCAGCTCCTTGCGGAAGAATTCGGCGCGTGGCGGGTAATCGAAGCCCAGCGTGGACAGCGCGTCGATGACGCGATAGTTGCCGGTATTGCGGCCGAAGAAGGTTTCCACCCCGATGATCGAGACAATCACCTGCGCCGGCACGCCGTATTCCTGCTCGGCGCGGGCCAGCACGGCCTCGTGTTGGCGCCAGAAGTCCACGCCACGGGCGATGCGCGCATCGGTGATGAACATCGGGCGGTATTCCTTCCACGGCTTGACCCGTTCGGCCGGCCGCGAGATCGCGTCGAGGATCGCCTGCTTGCGCTGCACCTCGCGAAACACACCCATCAGTTGCTCGCCGGCAAAGCCGTAGTCGCGAGTCATCTCGCCAACGAACTCGGCCACTTGCGGCGAGCCGTCATAGTCACCGGCATTGGCCTGCTGGACTGCGCCGAGCAAACCCAACGCGCCGAACCACGGCGCCAGGCGGGCAGCCCAGCCACGCACTGCTTGCATGAAATTCTTCACCTTTTTCAAACCTGTGCGATCCATTTGCGGTGCGTATGGATCGACATCAGAACGCCAAACGCTGACAGCAGCGTCACCAACGAAGTTCCGCCATAGCTGATAAAGGGCAGCGGCACGCCCACCACGGGCAGAAGGCCGCTGACCATACCGATATTGACGAACACATAAACAAAGAAGGTCATGGTCAGGCTGCCCGCGAGCAGCTTGCCGAACAGGGTCTGGGCCTGGGCGGTGATCATCAGCCCGCGACCGATCAACAGGATGTAGATCAGCAGCAGCAGGCAGATGCCGACCAGGCCGAACTCCTCGCCGAGCACGGCGATGATGAAGTCGGTGTGGCTCTCGGGCAGGAAGTCCAGGTGCGACTGGGTGCCCAGCAGCCAGCCCTTGCCGAATACCCCGCCCGAACCGATCGCCGCCTTCGACTGGATGATGTTCCAGCCGGTGCCCAGCGGGTCGCTTTCCGGGTCGAGGAAGGTCAGCACGCGCTGCTTCTGGTAGTCGTGCATGACGAAGAACCACATCGCCACCGCCACCGGCACCGCCGCCGCGATCACGCTGACGATCCAGCGCCAACGCAGCCCGCCCATGAACAGCACGAAGGCGCCGGAGGCGAGGATCAGCAGCGCCGTGCCAAGGTCGGGCTGGCGCACAATGAGAATGAACGGCACGCCGATCAGGATCAGGCTGATCGCCACATGCTTGAGGTGCGGCGGCAAGGTGCGCTTGGACAGGTACCAGGCGATGGTCGCCGGCATGATGATCTTCATGAATTCCGAGGGCTGGAAGCGGATCACCCCGGGAATGTTGATCCACCGCGTGGCGCCCATGGCGTTGTGACCCATGACATCCACCACGATCAGCAGGAACACCCCTGCCAGGTACGCCAGTGGCACCCAGCGCGCCATGAAGCGCGGCTCGAGCTGGGCGATGATGAACATCGACACCAGGCCGATGCCGAACGAACTGGCCTGTTTCATCAGCAGGTCCCAGTTCTTGCCGCTGGCCGAATACAGCACGAACAGGCTGCCGGCGGCGAGCGTCAGCAGGATAATCAGCAAGGGGCCGTCGATATGGATGCGCTGCAGGAAGCTGGCGCGCCTGCGCATCACGTCCTCGCTGGAGAGCATGCGGTCGAAGTTGTTCTTCACGGGGCCGATTCCTGGGCGACTGTGGCGGGGGCGAACTCGGGCTTGAGCCGGCCATTCTCGTCAAGCAGCCAGGCATCCATGACCTGACGTACCACGGGGGCAGCGACGCCGGAGCCGGACTCGCCGTTCTCGACCATCACCGAGACCACGATCCTGGGGTCGTCGGCCGGGGCGAAGGCGACAAACAGGGCGTGGTCGCGGTGGCGTTCCTGGAGTTTGTTGCGGTCGTACTTCTCGCCCTGCTTGATCGCCACTACCTGGGCGGTACCGCTCTTGCCGGCGATGCGGTACTGCGAGCCGATTGCGGCCTTGCGGGCGGTGCCGCGGGCGCCGTGCATCACCTGCTCCATGCCATGGGTGACCCGCGCCCAGTCGGACTTGTCGCGCAGTACGATGTTTTCCATGGGGTTCTCGTCCACCGGCGGTTGGCCTTCGATGGTCTTGGCCAGGTGCGGGCGGTTCCACACGCCCTTGTTGGCGATCAGCGCGGTGGCCTGGGCCAACTGCAGCGGCGTGGTCTGCATATAGCCCTGGCCGATACCGAGAATCAGCGTTTCGCCGGGGAACCAGGCCTGGCGGCGGGTGGCGCGCTTCCACTCGCGGGACGGCATCAAGCCGGGCGACTCTTCGAACATGTCCAGGGCGACCTTCTGCCCGATACCGAACTTGTTCATGTAGCTGGACAGCCGATCGATGCCCATCTTGTGCGCAAGATCATAGAAATACGTATCGTTTGACCGCATGATCGCCACATCCAGGTCAACCCAGCCATCGCCGGTGCGGTTCCAGTTGCGGTATTTGTGATCGTAGTTGGGCAGTTGGTAGTAACCCGGGTCGAACACCCGGCTGCCCGCCGTCACCACGCCACTGTCGAGCCCGGCGATCGCCACCGCCGGCTTGATGGTCGAGCCCGGCGGGTAGAGGCCGCGCAGCACGCGGTTGAACAGCGGCCGGTCGATCGAGTCGCGCAGTTCGGCGTAGGCCTTGAAACCGATGCCGGTAACGAACAGGTTGGGGTCGAAACTCGGCTGGCTGACCATCGCCAGCACCTCGCCGGTGCGCGGGTCGAGGGCGACGATGGCGCCACGGCGCCCGCCCAACGCCTGCTCGGCGGCTTCCTGCAGCTTGATGTCGAGGCTCAGGACAATATCCTTGCCCGGCTTCGGATCGGTGCGTTTTAGCACCCGCAGCACCCGGCCCCGAGCGTTGGTCTCGACTTCCTCGTAGCCCACCTGACCATGCAGTTCGTCTTCGTAGAAGCGCTCGATGCCGGTCTTGCCGATATGGTGGGTGCCGCTGTAGTTCACCGGGTCGAGGGTCTTGAGTTCCTTCTCGTTGATGCGCCCGACATAGCCCACCGAATGGGCGAAGTGCGCGCCCTGGGGATAGTGGCGAACCAGCTGCGCCGCCACCTCTACCCCAGGCAGGCGGAACTGGTTGACCGCGATACGGGCGATCTGCTCTTCGTTGAGCTCGAACAGGATCGGTACCGGCTCGAACGGCCGGCGCCCCTGCTTCATGCGCTTTTCGAACAGGGCACGGTCGTCAGGGGTGAGCTCGAGCACCTCGACGATCACGTCCAGCACATCCTGCCATTTACCCGCGTTGCCAGCGCGTTCGCGGGTCATCACCAGGCTGAAGCTGGGGCGGTTGTCGGCCACCACCACGCCGTTGCGGTCGAAGATCAGCCCGCGTGTCGGCGGGATCGGCTGCACATGCACCCGGTTGTTCTCCGACAGCGTCGAGTGATAGTCGTACTGGATGACCTGCAGGTAATACAGCCGGGCGATCAATACGCAGACGAGCAGCACCACCGCCACGGCGCCCACGACGACGCGGTTGCGCACCAGGCGGGCGTCTTTCTCGTGGTCCTTGAGGCGGATCTGCTGCGGCATCGGACAGGCTTACAGGTTCATTTGTGGTAGGGATGCCCGGACAACACGGTCCAGGCGCGGTAGATCTGCTCGCCGATGAGTATCCTTACCAACGGGTGCGGCAACGTCAGCGGCGACAACGACCAGCGCTGCTCGCTGCGTGCGCAGACTTCCGGCGCCAGCCCTTCCGGGCCGCCCACCATCAGGTTGACCGTACGCGCATCCAGGCGCCAACGGTCCAGCTCGCCCGCCAGTTGCTCGGTACTCCAGGGCTTGCCATGGACCTCGAGGGTGACGATGCGTTCCCCAGGCTGCACCTTGCTCAGCATCGCCTCGCCCTCCTGACGGATCAGGCGGGCGACATCGGCGTTCTTGCCGCGGGTATTCAGCGGGATTTCCACCAGCTCCAGCGCAAGCTCCGGGGGCAGGCGCTTGGCATATTCATGCCAGCCTTCCTCGACCCACTTGGGCATGCGCGAGCCGACCGCGATCAGGCGCAGACGCACGACGCTTCCTTATTCCCGGTCCTTGAGCTTGTCGGAGTACTCGTGAGCGTGCTCCGGGCTGTGGTGCTTGCCGTCGTTGGCGCGGCTCTGCTCGGCGCCCAGCCACAGGCGTTCCAGGTCGTAGAACTGGCGGGCGGCGGCGGTCATCATGTGCACGATGACGTCATTCAGGTCCAGCAGTACCCAGTCGCTGTCACCCTTGCCTTCTTCGCCCAGTGGCTGTGCGCCCTTGGCCTTGACCGCTTCACGGACCTTTTCCAGCATCGCGTTGATCTGACGGTTGGAAGTACCGGTGGCGATGATCATGTAGTCGGTCAGGCTGTGCTTTTCACGCACGTCGATGACCTGGATGTCCTGGGCCTTGACGTCTTCCAGCGCGGCCTTGGTCAGTTCGACCAGTTCTTCGCCGCTGATGCCGTTGATTTTCTGCTTGGTCATATAAAACTCGTTCAACTCATTGATTGAGGCGCCCATGGGCGCCGTCAGTTGGACGCACGATACAGGTCGTGCGCCTCGATGTAGGCCAGTACTGCGTCCGGCACCAGGAACCGCACCGACTTGCCGCTGGCCAGCAGCTGTCGGATCTGCGTGGCGGACACCGCGAGCGGGGTCTGCCAGACGAACGAAATGTGCCCCGCCGGGCCGGACATGGCGGTGGGATCGCTCTCCGAGCGCGCCGCCAGCAGGTTGCGCAACTCGTCAGGGGGTTCGACATCGGCATCCGGGCGTTGCAGCACCAGGATGTGACAGTGTTGCAGCAGCTCTTCCCAGCGATGCCAGCTGGGCAGGCCGCAGAATGCGTCCCAGCCCAGCACCAGGAACAACTGGTCGTGCGCGTTCAGTTCGCCGCGGATCGACTCCAGCGTGTCGATGGTGTACGACGGTTTGTCGCGGGCCAGCTCGCGGGCATCCACGCTCAGACGCTCGACGCCCTGCACGGCGCCGCGCACCATGGCCAGGCGGTCCTGCGCGGCCACCAGCGGAGTGTCGCGGTGCGGCGGCCGGGCGTTGGGCAGCAGGCGCAGTTCGTCCAGGCACATGAATTCGGCCACTTCCAGCGCACTGCGCAGGTGACCGATATGCACCGGGTCGAAGGTGCCGCCGAGAATGCCGACGCGCCGGACTGCGACAGGGTTGCTCAACTCAGCACGGCTCCTGGCCGCGCAGCTGGCCATCGCCGATCACCACGTACTTCTCGCAGGTCAGGCCTTCCAGGCCGACCGGGCCGCGGGCATGCAGCTTGTCGGTGGAGATACCGATTTCCGCGCCCAGACCGTATTCGAAGCCGTCGGCGAAGCAGGTCGGGGTGTTGAGCATGACCGACGCCGAGTCGACCTCGGCCATGAAGCGCCGGGCCTGGCCCTGGTGCTCGGTGATGATCGAATCGGTGTGGTGCGAGCCATAGTGGTTGATGTGCTCGATGGCCTGTTCCAGGCCGTCGACCACGCGAATCGACAGGATCGCGTCAAGATACTCGGTGTGCCAGTCGTCTTCGCTGGCCGGCTTGGCGTCGATGAACGCCCGGGTGCGCTCGCAACCGCGCAGTTCGACGCCCTTGTCCTGGAAACGGCGGGCCATTTCCGGCAGGAAGCGCTCGGCCACCGACTGGTCCACCAGCAGCGTCTCCATGGCGCCGCAGATACCGTAACGGTAGGTCTTGGCGTTGAAGGCAACGCGCCAGGCCTTGTCCAGGTCGGCGTGGGCATCGACGAAGATGTGGCAGATACCGTCCAGGTGCTTGATCACCGGTACCCGGGCATCGCGGCTGATGCGTTCGATCAGGCCGCGGCCGCCACGAGGCACGATGACATCGACGAATTCCGGCATGCTGATCAGCGCGCCCACGGCTTCGCGGTCGGTGGTCTCGACCACCTGCACCACTGCCGGCGGCAGGCCGGCCTCGGCCAGGCCACGCTGGATGCAGGTGGCGATGGCACGGTTGGAATGGATGGCTTCGGAGCCACCGCGCAGGATGGTGGCGTTGCCCGACTTCAGGCACAGGCTGGCGGCGTCGATGGTCACGTTGGGGCGCGACTCGTAGATGATACCGATCACCCCCAGCGGCACGCGCATCTTGCCGACCTGGATCCCCGACGGGCGGTAACTCATGTCGCGGAGGGCGCCGACCGGGTCCGGCAGGCTGGCCACCTGACGCAGGCCGGTGATCATGCCGTCGATGCGCGCCGGGGTCAGCGCCAGGCGCTCGAGCAGCGCGGGTTCCAGGCCGTTCTTGCGGCCATTGGCCAGGTCCTGTTCGTTGGCTGCGGTGAGCGCGTCGCGGGCCGCGTCGAGAGCGTCGGCGGCGGCCTGCAGGGCGCGGTTCTTCTGCGCGGTGCTGGCACGGCCGATCACCCGCGAGGCCTCACGGGCGGCGCGACCCAGGCGGGTCATGTAGTCAAGAACGGACTCGGTCATGGGTTCGGTGTCTTGGCAAAGGGGAAATCGGCTGATTATAACTGGAGCGCTCGGGTACGCCCAGCGGCGGGTGGCGGATGGTAGAAAATGGTTGCCGCCGATACGTAGGAAAGATGTAACCACCCGTATCGAAAATTACATCGCCATGATCGCGGGGGACGCCCGCTGCCACGCCCGGCGCGCCGTCCAGGCTTTAACGCGGGAGCGGGCGTGCCCCGTGATGGGGTCAATCTGATTCAGCCTCGATTAAGCCATTCATTGCTATCATCCCCGCCTTCACAGCCACGAACCGCCCGTATGTCCGCCCCAGCCCCCTGCCCGGCCCGCGCCCTGCCCGACAGTTTCTTCGATCGCGATGCGCAGACCCTCGCCCGCGACCTGCTGGGCAAGGTCATCCGTCACCGCCAGGGCGACCTCTGGCTGGCGGCGCGCATCATCGAAACCGAGGCCTACTACCTCACCGACAAGGGCAGCCATGCGTCCCTGGGCTTCACCGAGAAGCGCAAGGCGCTGTTCCTCGATGGCGGCCATATCTACATGTACTACGCCCGCGGCGGCGACTCACTGAACTTCAGCGCCCAGGGCCCGGGTAACGCGGTGCTGATCAAGTCCGCCTATCCCTGGATCGACGCCATCTCCGACGCCAACAGCCTGGCCCGGATGCAACTGAACAACCCCGACGCCAGCGGCAACCTGCGCCCTCCCGAGCGCCTGTGCAACGGCCAGACCCTGCTGTGCCGCGCCATGGGCCTGAAGGTGCCGCACTGGGATGCCCGACGTTTCGACCCCGAGCGCCTGTACGTCGAGGATTGCGGCATCGCGGTACCCCGGGTGATCCAGACCACCCGCCTGGGCATACCCCATGGCCGCGACGAACATTTGCCCTACCGCTTCGTCGATGCCGATTACGCCCGCCACTGCACCCGAAACCCGCTGCGACGAGGCCAGGTCGAAGGGCAAGACTTCTTCATGCTTGAACAAGGAAACTGAACCATGGGCCAATGGCTGGACAGCCTGACCACCTGGCTTGGCGCCAACCCCCAGTGGCTGGGACTGGCAATCTTCATCGTGGCCTGCGTCGAATGCCTGGCCATCGCCGGCATCATCGTGCCCGGCACCGTGCTGCTGTTCGCGGTCGCCGTGCTGGCCGGCAGCGGCACCTTCAGCCTGGGCGAAACGTTATTGCTGGGTTTCCTCGGTGGCATGCTCGGCGACGCAATCTCCTACGCCATCGGCAAGTACTTCCACCAGAACATCCGCCGCCTGCCGTTGCTGCGCAGCCACCCGGAGTGGATCGGCAGCGCCGAGGCGTACTTCCAGCGCTATGGTATCGCCAGCCTGCTGGTCGGCCGCTTCATCGGCCCGCTGCGGCCGATGCTGCCGATGGTCGCCGGCATGTTCGACATGCCGCTGCCGCGCTTCATCGCGGTAAGCCTGGTGGCTGGCGCCGGCTGGTCGGTGGCCTACCTGCTGCCCGGCTGGGCCACCGGCGCGGCAATGCGCCTGCCACTGCCGGAAGGCTTCTGGCTGGACGCGGGGATTGTCATGGGCACCCTGGCGGTGCTGATCGGCCTGAGCCTGAGCACCAGCATCCGCGATCAACGCCACGGCACCCGCCTGATCGCCGCCCTCAGTGGCCTGGCGGTAGCCGCGCTGTTCATCGGCTGGCGCTACTTGAGCGAATTCGACCAGGGCGTGATGACCCTGGTGCAGGAACACCGCAGCCAGGCCATCGACGGTGCCGTGGTGGTAATTACCCGCCTGGGCGACTTCCGTACCCAGTTCTTCCTCGGTGGCCTGCTCACGGGCCTGTTGCTGCTGGCCCGGCAATGGCGCCATGCACTGTTCGCCGGGGCGACGCTGATCGGTACAGCCCTGGCCAACGGCACGCTGAAATGGTTGTTCGCCCGCGCCCGCCCCGAGGTGCTGACCGACCCGCTGACCAGCTACAGCATGCCCAGCGGGCATAGCTCGGCATCGTTCGCCTTCTTCCTGGTGCTGGCAGTGCTGGCCGGGCGCGGCCAGCCGCCGCGCATGCGCCTGACCTGGGTGCTGCTGGGATGCATTCCGGCCCTGGCCATCGCGCTGTCGCGGGTATACCTGGGCGCGCACTGGCCGACCGATATCCTTGCTGGCGCGCTGCTGGCATGCTGCGTGTGCGCGCTGAGCCTGACCCTGGTGCAATATCGCCAGCCGCTTACGGCGCTGCCGCAGCGGGTATGGTGGCTGGTATTGCCAGCGTGCATCGCGTTGCTGACGTTCTTTGCCCTGCACGCGCTGCCCAAGGCGTTGCTGCGTTACCAATACTGACGGCCATCACTGGGCAGCCCGCTCCTACCGAACATCGGAGCGGGCCTGGATGGTTCAGGCGAACAATTCGCCCTGGATCCGCTCCAGCAACGCCTGGATCGCCTCCAGCCTCAACTGCGGCGAGTCGATGGCCAGCAGGTCGAGCTTGTCCTCCTCCACGAACGGCAGCAGGTAGGCCAACTGGTTGGCCAACGCCTGTCGCCCGTCGACATCCCGCGGCATGTCCAGCGCCTCGACCATAGGGTGTTCGCCCAGGGCCAGCAGCAGCGCCAGCAGGTCATCGTCCTGCTCCTGCAGCGGGCCGTCCGCCAGCTCCGACAGCCACTGCACCTCGCCGATCATCAACTGGTCCTTCTGCACCTCGGTGCGCTCGACACGAAAACGCCGCACGCCTTCGACGCGAATACCCAGCAGGCCGTTGTCCTGCTGCACGAAGTCGCGGATCAACGCCTCGCAGCCGACCGACGCCACCACCGGCGCCGCCTTGCCCACCTGCTCGCCTTCCAGGATGCATACCACGCCGAAGCCTTCACCCTGCTTCATGCAACGGCCGATCATGTCCAGGTAGCGCGCCTCGAAGATCTGCAGATCGAGCAGGCAACCGGGGAACAGCACGGTATTGAGGGGAAACAGCGGTAATGTCATCTCGATTCCTCAAGCCACCAGGCTGACCGCCAACGGCAGGAACACCGCCGTGGCCACCCCCATAAGGCTCATCGCCAGCGCGGCGAAGGCGCCGCATTCGTCACTTTCCTGCAAGGCCACCGACGTGCCCACCGCGTGAGCGGTGACGCCCAGCGCCATGCCCCGGGCCTCGGGGCTGAGCACGCCGAAGCGGCTCAGCAGCGCCGGGCCGAAGATCGCGCCGATCACCCCGGTGATCAGCACGAACACCGCGGCCAAGGCCGCCACACCACCAATCTGCTCAGCTACCAGCATGGCGATCGGCGAAGTGACCGACTTTGGCGCCATGGTCATCAGGATCATGTGCTCGGCGCCAAACCACCAGCCCAGCGCCAGGCAGGCCACGGTGGCGAACAGGCCTCCGATTACCAGCGTAGTAAATGTCGGCCAGAACAGCTGGCGGATCCGCCGCAGGTTCAGGTAGAGCGGCACCGCCAGGGCCACGGTGGCCGGGCCCAGGAGGATGTTCATGATCTCGGTGCTCTTGCGGTACTCGGCGTAGTCGATGCCGCAGACAAGCAGGATGCCGATCACCACCAGCATCGACACCAGCACCGGTTGCAGGAAGATCCAGCGGGTCTTTTCATAACCTGCCAGCACCAACTGGTAGGCGGCCAGCGTGATGCCGATACCGAACAGTGGATGATGGATGACCGCGTCGAGCGCGCCGTGCCAATCGAGGGTCATGGCTGCTCCTCGTGCCTGCCCTGGCGCTGGATGAGCTTCTGCATCAGCACGCCGACGAACACCAGGGTCGCCAGGCAGGAGATCAACAGCGCCCCGACGATGGCCCAGAAGTCGGCGGCGATGTCCCTGGCATAGACCATCACCCCCACCGCCGGCGGCACCAGCAGCAGCGGCAGGTAGCGCAGCAGGCTGCCGGCGGCCTCGTTGAGCGGCTGGCCGACTTCGCCACGAACCATCAGGAACACCAGCAGCAGCAACAGGCCGATGATGGGCCCGGGCAGGATGTGCAGGAACAAGTGGTTGATCGCCGTTCCCAGCAACTGGAACAGCACCAGCCAGGTCAGACCACGCAACAGCATAGGGACCTCCGTCAGAACATGGCGGCCATTATAAGCACGCTAAGCAATTGCCTATAAGGCGATATTCGGCGAAAAGCGGACAACTTGACTGAAACGGTGCTGCGTGCTGATCTTGAACATTCGTACCAAATGACAATCTGGAGATGTCGCGATGCCCTATGTACCCGTTACAGAGCTTTCGCAGTACGTTGGCAAGGAGCTGGGCCGTTCCCAATGGCTGAAGATCGACCAACAACGCATCAACCTGTTCGCCGAAGCCACCGGCGATTTCCAGTTCATCCATGTCGATCCGGTGAAAGCGGCCAAGACCCCGTTCGGCAGCACTATCGCCCATGGTTTCCTTACCCTGTCGCTGATCCCCAAGTTGATGGAAGACATCCTCGTGCTGCCCGAGGGGTTGAAGATGGTGGTCAACTATGGCCTGGACAGCGTGCGCTTCATCCAGCCGGTAAAGGTCGACAGCCAGGTACGACTCAAGGTCGACCTGACCGACGCCACCGAGAAGAAGCCCGGGCAATGGCTGCTCAAGGCCACGGTCACCCTTGAAATCGAAGGCGAAGAGAAACCGGCCTACATCGCCGAACCACTGTCACTCTGCTTCGTCTGACCCCCACACCGCGCCTGGAGCAGACGCACGGGGCGCGCAGCGCCCCAATTCACGGCCTGGCGTATTCTGCGGCATACTCGGCGCATCGTTTTCCCCGGAAGCCGCCATGCGCCCCCTGCTCCCCCTGACCCTGATCCTGCTGCTCGCCGCCTGTGGCGAAGGCGAATCCCTGTCTCCGCCGGACGCGCGCCTGCCCGATGGTGGCCGCTACCGTGGCCAGGTGGTGAACGGCTTGCTGCAGGGCGAGGGGCGCATCGACTACCCCAACGGCAGCTGGTACGCCGGCAGCTTCAAGGATGGCCAGTGGCACGGCCAGGGTGAATGGCACGGCAGCAACGGCGAGGTCTACCGTGGCCAGTTCAGTGAAGGCCTGTTCCAGGGGCTGGGCGACCTGACCACGCCCGGCAGCCACTACGCCGGCACCTTCAAGCATGGCCGCCGGGATGGCGAAGGCACCCTCAAGCAAAACGACCAGACCTACCGCGGCCAGTTCAAGGACGACCAGTACGAAGGCGCGGGGCAGCTGGAGCTGGCTGACGGCAGCCGCTACCAGGGCCTGTTCGCCAAGGGCAAACCGAACGGTGCCGGGGTGCGCAGCGATGCCAGTGGCAACCAGTTCAGCGGCCACTTCATCGATGGCCAGCTACAGGGTGCCGGCACCTACGACAGCGCCGACGGCGAACAGTACATCGGCGAGTTCAAGGACAATCGCCTCGAGGGCCGTGGCCGCTACGAGAGCGCCGACGGCGACGTCTGGATCGGCGACTTCAAGGACGGATCGCTGGCCGGCCAGGGCGAACTGCTGGGTAGCGATGGCAGCCGCTACAAGGGTGGCTTCCGTGACTGGCGCTTCGCGGGCACCGGCACCTTGCAACTGGCCGACGGTAGCCAGTATGTCGGCGGTTTCGCCGACGATGCCTACCACGGGCGTGGCAAGCTGACCCACCCGGACGGTCGCAGCGAAGCCGGTACCTGGGTCAACGGCGTGCGCGTGCGCGACGCCCAGGGCAAGCTTTTGCCCGACCCGCTCGACCTGGCCCTGCTCAACCAGGGCAAACTGCTGGCCAATGCGCTGGCCAAGGTGCCGGCGTCAGTTCCGCCGGTGCAGTTGTACAGCCTGGTGGTGGCCGGCGACGGCCAGCAGAGCGTGTTCCTGCGCGAGGCCGACTACGTCAGCAACATGCTCAAAGTGCGTTTCGGCGCCCATGGCCAGATCACCCTGGTCAACCATCGCGACCATCTGGCCGACCGGCCCATGGCCACCCGCGAGAATATTACCCGCGCTGCCCGCACCTTGGCCGAGCGCAGCGGCCCCGAAGACCTGATATTCATCTACCTGACCAGCCATGGCAGCCACGACCACCAACTGGTGCTCGACCAGCCACGCCTGCAACTGGCCGACCTCTCCGCCGACGAGCTGGCCAGCGCCCTCGCCCCGTTGAAGGACCGCGACAAGGTGATCGTCATCTCCGCCTGCTACTCCGGTGGCTACATCGCCCCGCTCAAGGACGACCGCACCCTGGTCATGACCGCCGCCCGGCCTGACAGGGTGTCATTCGGCTGCTCGGAAGAGGCCGACTTCACCTACTTCGGCGACGCCCTGTTCGCCCAGGCACTGAACCAGACCGACGATCTGAAACAGGCGTTTGAACTGGCGCGGCAAAGCGTTGCCGAACGAGAACGAAGGGAAGGTTTCGAAGCCTCTGAGCCGCAGCTCTGGGCGCCGCCGGCGGTGATCAGCCACTGGCAGCGCCTGCGCCGCCAACAAGCCGAGCAAGCCCTGCGCAATGAAGCCCAGCCAGCTTCGGGGGATCAGGCAAAAAACCCTGGTGCCCACTAAGCTGTGTAGTAACGAGGGAGACACACCATGTACCTGACGCCTCAGCATGTCCTGCTTGCCGGTGCCACGGGTCTGACAGGTGAACACCTGCTCGACCGCCTGCTCAACGAGCCCACCATCAGCCGCGTGCTGGCGCCGACCCGCCGCCCGCTGGCCGAGCACCCGCACCTGGAAAACCCGGTGGGTGATCCGGCCATGTTTCTCCCGCAACTGGCCGGCCGTGTCGACATCGCCTTCTGCTGCCTGGGCACCACCCTCAAGCAGGCCGGCTCCGAGACGGCCTTCCGCGCCGTGGACCTGGACATGGTCGTGGCCTTCAGCAAGCGCGCCCGGGAGTTGGGCGCCCGCCACCTGCTGGTGATCAGCGCCCTGGGCGCCGATGCGAAGTCATCGATCTTCTACAACCGGGTCAAGGGCGAGATGGAGGAAGCCCTAAAGCAGCAGGATTGGCCGCAATTGACCATCGTGCGGCCTTCACTGTTGCTGGGCGAGCGAATCGAGCCACGGCTGGGTGAGCGCATGGCCGCTCCGTTCGCCCGCCTGATACCGGGCAAGTACCGCGGCATCGAGGCTTGCACCCTGGCCCGGGCGCTGTGGCGCCTGGCGTTGGAGGAGGAGGATGGGATTCGCGTGGTCGAGTCGGACGAGTTGCGCAAGCTGGGGAAGAAATAGTCAATCCTGAGCCGCCCCAATCGCCGGCAAGCCGGCTCCCACAGGTGATTGCGTAACCCTGTGGCCGGCTTGCCGGCGATTGGGCTGCGCAGCAGCCCTTGGTTATCAAAGACCGCCCGTGGCGTTGAACCCCACCCCCGCCGCCGTCAATAACGACAATGGCAGCAGCAAGGTATCAAGCAACGCGCTCCCAGGCAGGTCCAGCCCCGGATAGGCCGGCGCCTCGGCGCCGAACCGGTCTTCTGGGCAGCACCCGCCATTGATCACGTACAGGTCAAGCCGTGTCCCGGCATACACCACCGGCGCCCCGGGCTTGTTGGCATCCAGGGTACGTACCGTGGCGCAGCCACCGAGCTGGGCCAGCACCAGCAACCCCAGCACAAACCGCCTCAATCATCGACCCCATGATGATGCTCGCCCCAGCGCGGCAGCATGTCCTGCGGGATATTCAGCAGGTTCAGGATGCGTGCCACGACGAAGTCGACCAGGTCGTCGATGGTCTGCGGCTGGTGATAGAAGCCCGGCGCCGCCGGCAGGATCACCGCACCCATCTGCGACAGCTTGAGCATGTTCTCCAGGTGGATGGTCGAGAATGGTGCCTCGCGCGGAACCACGATCAACTGACGACGCTCCTTGAGGGTCACGTCGGCCGCCCGCTCGATCAGGTTGTTGCAGGCACCGGTGGCAATCGCCGACAGGGTGCCGGTGGAACACGGCACTACCACCATCGCCGCTGGCGCGCCGGAGCCCGAAGCCACCGGCGACATCCAGTCTTCCTTGCCATACACGCGGATCTGCCCGTCGGCCGCGCCGGTGTACTCGGTCAGGAACGCCTGCATGGCCTGGGGCTTGGCTGGCAACACCACGTCGGTCTCTGTAGCCATTACCAGTTGCGCGGCCTTGGAGATGAGGAAATGCACCTCGCGGTCCTCGCGCACCAGGCAATCGAGCAGGCGCAGGCCATACTGCGCCCCGGAGGCGCCGGTCATGGCCAGGGTGATGCGTTCCGGTCCGCTCACTTCAGGGCCTCGGCCAGCTTGCCGTGCAGGCCGCCGAAGCCGCCGTTGCTCATGATCACCACATGGGTACCTGGACGGGCCTGGCCCTTGATGCGCTCGATGATCGCCTCGAGGCTGTCGGCTACGACACTTGGCACCTTGCACTGCGCGGCGGTGCCTGCCAGGTCCCAGCCCAGGTTGGGCGGTGCGTACCAGATCACCTGGTCGGCGTCGTTGACGCTTTCCGGCAGGCCGTCGCGGTGCGCGCCCAGCTTCATGGAGTTGGAGCGCGGCTCGATCACCGCAATCACCGGGGCCTCGCCTACGCGCTTGCGCAGGCCATCGAGGGTGGTGGCGATGGCGGTCGGGTGGTGGGCAAAGTCGTCATAGATGGTCACGCCCTGAACCTCGGCAACCAGTTCCATGCGGCGCTTGACGCTCTTGAACGCGCTCAGGCCTTCGATACCCATGGCCGGCGCCACGCCGACATGGCGAGCGGCGGCCAGGGTGGCCAGGGCGTTGGCGACGTTGTGCTGGCCGGTCAGCGCCCAGTCCACCACGCCTTGCGCCTGGCCCTCGAACAGCACTTCGAAGCGCGAGCCATCGGCACTGAGCAGGCGCGCCTGCCACTGGCCACCCTCGCCCGTGGTCTGCACCGGGGTCCAGCAGCCCATGCCGATGACCCGTTCCAGCGCCTGCTCGGTGGTCGGGTGAATGACCAGGCCCTCACTGGGAATGGTGCGAACCAAGTGGTGGAACTGCCGCTCGATGGACGCAAGGTCAGGGAAGATGTCCGCGTGATCGAACTCGAGGTTGTTGAGGATCGCGGTGCGCGGGTGGTAGTGCACGAACTTGGAGCGCTTGTCGAAGAAGGCGCTGTCGTACTCGTCGGCCTCGACCACGAAGAACGGCGTATTGCCCAGGCGCGCCGACACCGAGAAGTTCTGCGGCACGCCGCCGATCAGGAAGCCCGGGCTCATGCCGGCGTGTTCCAGCACCCAGGCCAGCATGCTGCTGGTAGTGGTCTTGCCATGGGTGCCGGCCACGGCCAATACCCAGCGCCCCTGCAGCACATGGTCGGCCAGCCACTGCGGGCCCGATACGTACGGCAGGCCCTTGTTCAGCACGTACTCCACCGCCGGGTTGCCCCGCGACATGGCGTTGCCGATCACCACCAGATCCGGTGCCGGCTCCAGCTGGGCCGGATCGTAGCCTTGGGTCAGCTCGATGCCCTGGGCTTCGAGCTGGGTGCTCATCGGCGGATACACGTTGGCGTCGGAGCCGGTGACACGGTGGCCAAGGTCCTTGGCCAGCACCGCCAGCGAACCCATGAAAGTGCCGCAAATACCGAGAATATGAATGTGCATGATCGACCTCGCAAAACGTCGAGGCAGGGTAGCCCAGGGCGAGGGAAATCGCACCCGCTGTTTCGCTCAGCAGGCCTTGGCTATGCCATGTTTGCGCAGTTTTCGATACAAGGTATTGCGGCTGATGCCCAGGTGCTCGGCGACGCGGGTCATGTGCCAGTGGTTTGCCTCCAGGGCGCTGAGCAATGCCTGGCGTTCGGCATCGCCAAGACAGACACGACCATCGTGGGAGCGGCGGTGCGCCGATGCGACTTGCCCCGCGATGGCGTTGCCAGGGCCCGCTCCCACATTGCGCACCATTTGCGGGAGGTCCGGATACTCGATCCGCCCCTCCTCGCACAACGCCACCAGCGTGCGCAGCACATTGCGCAACTGCCGCACGTTCCCTGGCCAGGCAAAGTCCAGCAACGCCTGTCGTGCCTTAGGTTCGATTTCGATGACCTGCCCTTCGCCCTCCTGCGCCAGCAGGAAGTCCAGCAACTGTGCCTTGTCGCTGCGCTCGCGCAGCGCCGGCAGAGCCACCTCCAGGCCATTGAGGCGGTAATAGAGGTCTTCGCGGAACCCGCCTTGCGCCACCCGCTCCAGCAAGTCACGGTGGGTGGCGCTGATGATCCGCACATCCACCGCCTGCGGCTCACCACCGATCGGCACCACCTGGCGCTCCTCCAGCACCCGTAGCAAGCGAGTCTGCAGCGCCAACGGCATGTCGCCGATCTCGTCCAGCAGCAAGGTGCCGCCATCGGCCTGCAACAGCTTGCCGCGCATGCCTTCCTTACGCGCACCAGTGAAGCTGCCGCCGCGATAGCCGAACAGCTCGCTCTCGATCAGGCTCTCCGGGATCGATGCGCAATTGATCGCCACGAACGGCTTGTCACGGCGTGCGCTGGCCTGGTGCACCGCCTGGGCGAAAGCCTCCTTGCCGCAACCGGTTTCGCCGCGCAACAGCAGCGGCACGTCACGCTCGAACACCCGCACGGCTCGACGGAAGTCCTCGCGCAAGGCCGGATCGAGCAGGCAGATACCCGGCGCAGCGGTCTGGGGCAAGGCCACCGGCACCGACCACACCGGCGCCCGTGCCTGGCCGCGCAGGCTGGCGAATACCTGGCGACCGTCGCGGGTGTGCAGCGGCCAGGCAGTACTGCCCTGGAGAGTGGCGCGGCTGAACATTTCGTCGTGGCTGCAGGCGAAGAACCTGTCCAATGGCTTGCCCAGCACTCCACCGCGGATCGTTCCCAGCAGGTTCAACGCACTTTGATTGGCGGCGCAGATCCGCCCGTCACCATCGAAGGCCAGCAGGCCCTCGCTGAACAGCCCGACCGACTCGGCCTGCAAGTGGAAACGCAGTAGCCATTGCTGCTCGAAGTGGCGCAGGAAGTAGCAGCTCTCGATCATCTTCGCCGACAGGTTGACCAACGCCATGGTGTGAAACTGACTCTGGCGCGAGACATCGGGCCGCGCCGACGACACATCGAGTACCGCCAGCAACTCGCCGTGTGGGTCGAATACCGGGCTGGCCGAGCAGGTCAGCCCGGTATGGCGGCCACGAAAGTGCTCGTCCTGGTGAATGGTCAGGGCCTGGCGCTCGACCAGGCAGGTACCGATACCGTTGGTGCCCTCGCGGGCCTCGCTCCAGTCGGCGCCGAGCCACAGCCCGGCACGCTCGAAGATGCGCCGCTCGCTGGGCGCGGTGACGCAGTTGAGGATCACCCCGCGAGCATCGGTCAGCAGCACCGCGTGCCCGGCGCCGGACAACTGCTGGTGCAGGCTGTTCATCTCGTTGTCGGCGATCTGCAGCACCTGGCGCAGGCGCTCGCGGCTCTCCAGCAGGCGGCCGTGTTCGAGCACCACCGGTGCCTGGACCCGCGCGGGATCGAGGTGGTAGTCCTCCAGGCAACGCAGCCAGGAGCGGGCGATGGACGGGTCGCTGCCCGGCCCGCTGGTCTGGCCTTGGGCGACCGTGAGCACTTGCTGGGCATGGCGGCTGAACGGATTGCTCTGCATTTCTTGTTGTTCTCCGCAGATAGAGCGTGCCGTCAGCATCCTCCAGGCGTGAACGCTTTGCAACGTTGCACCGACCCTGCGGTCACGGCCTGTGTCGCAAAGGGTACAAAGTGTCACCCTGGCCGTGCCGAGGCTGGTACAGGTCATTTCGATAGCCGCGCCGTCCTTGACCCAAGTCATTGATACACAAGGGCCTCCAGGCACTGGCCCGACCTTTGCTCTACGCTTGGTAACTCCGCAACAATCACAACGACCAGGAGACACATCATGCGTTATGCACATCCCGGCACCGAAGGCGCGAAGGTCAACTTCAAGAGCCGCTACGGCAACTACATCGGTGGTGAGTTCGTGGCGCCGGTGAAGGGGCAGTATTTCGAGAACACCTCCCCGGTCAACGGCAAGCTGATCGCCGAGTTCCCCCGCTCCACCGCCGAAGACGTCGAAAAGGCCCTCGACGCGGCCCACGCCGCCGCCGATGCCTGGGGCCGCACTTCGGTGCAGGACCGTTCCAACGTCCTGCTGCGCATCGCCGACCGCATCGAACAGAACCTCGAGCTGCTGGCCATCACCGAAACCTGGGACAACGGCAAGCCGATCCGCGAAACCCTCAACGCCGACATCCCGCTGGCGGTCGATCACTTCCGCTACTTCGCCGGCTGCATTCGCGCCCAGGAAGGCGGCGCAGCCGAGATCAACGAAACCACCGTGGCCTACCACATCCATGAGCCGCTGGGCGTGGTCGGGCAGATCATTCCGTGGAACTTCCCGCTGCTGATGGCCGCCTGGAAGCTCGCCCCGGCCCTGGCCGCCGGCAACTGCGTGGTGCTCAAGCCCGCCGAACAGACCCCGCTGGGTATCAGCGTGCTGATGGAACTGATCGGCGACCTGCTGCCCAAGGGCGTGCTCAACGTGGTGCAAGGCTACGGCCGTGAAGCGGGCGAGGCCCTGGCCACCAGCAAGCGCATCGCCAAGATCGCTTTCACCGGCTCCACTCCGGTGGGCGCGCACATCATGAAATGCGCCGCCGAGAACATCATCCCCTCCACCGTCGAACTGGGCGGCAAGTCGCCGAACGTGTACTTCGAGGACATCATGCAGGCCGAGCCGAGCTTCATCGACAAGGCGGCCGAAGGCATGGTGCTGGCGTTCTTCAACCAGGGCGAAGTGTGCACCTGCCCTTCGCGTGCCCTGGTGCAGGAATCGATCTACCCGCAGTTCATGGAAGTGGTGATGAAGAAGGTGCTGCAGATCAAGCGCGGCGACCCACTGGACACCGACACCATGGTCGGCGCCCAGGCCTCGCAGCAGCAGTTCGAGAAGATCCAGTCCTACCTCAAGATCGCCCAGGAAGAGGGCGCCGAGCTGCTTACCGGCGGCAAGGTGGAGCAACTCGAAGGCGCGCTGGCCAGCGGTTACTACATCCAGCCGACCCTGCTCAAGGGCAACAACAAGATGCGCGTGTTCCAGGAGGAGATCTTCGGCCCGGTGGTCAGCGTCACCACCTTCAAGGACGAGGCCGAGGCCCTGGCGATTGCCAACGACACCGAGTTCGGCCTCGGCGCCGGCGTGTGGACCCGCGACATCAACCGCGCCTATCGCATGGGCCGCGGCATCAAGGCCGGCCGCGTGTGGACCAACTGCTACCACCTGTACCCGGCGCATGCCGCGTTCGGTGGCTACAAGAAGTCCGGCGTCGGCCGTGAAACCCACAAGATGATGCTCGACCACTACCAGCAGACCAAGAACCTGCTGGTGAGCTACGACATCAACCCGCTGGGCTTCTTCTAAGTTCGGCTCATCGCGGGGCGACCCGACTTGCCCCGCGATGAGGCCTGTCAGACCAGCGCTGCTCGCGTGCACGAGCCGCTCTGGCCCGCTTCCTGCAAAACGAATCACCAGTAGCCGGCAGTCCCTCCGGCAACCTAAGAAAAACAACAGGTGAACCCTATGCCAAGCGATCATTCCGGCAGCGCGCCGGCGAGTTCCTCCGTCGACTTCGAAAAGGTCGGCTCGGACTATTTCCAGCAACGTGAACTGAAGAAAGGCGCCGCCGGCTGGGTCCTGCTGGTGGGCCTGGGCGTGGCCTATGTGATCTCCGGCGACTACGCCGGCTGGAACTTCGGCCTGGCACAAGGCGGCTGGGGCGGCATGTTCCTCGCCACCCTGCTGATGGCCACCATGTACCTGTGCATGTGCTTCTCCCTGGCGGAACTGTCGTCGATGATCCCCACCGCCGGCGGCGGCTACGGCTTCGCCCGCAGCGCCTTCGGCCCCTGGGGCGGCTTCCTCACCGGCACGGCGATCCTCATCGAGTACGCCATCGCGCCCGCAGCCATCGCCGTGTTCATCGGTGCCTACTGCCAGTCGCTGTTCGGCATCGGCGGCTGGATGATCTACCTGGCCTTCTACATCGTGTTCATCGGCATCCACATCTTCGGGGTCGGCGAGGCGCTGAAGCTGATGTTCATCATCACCGCGGTTGCCGCCATCGCCCTGGCCGTGTTCCTGATCGGCATGGTGCCGCATTTCGATGCAGCGAACCTGTTCGACATCGCCAAGACCGACGCCGTCGGCGCCAGCAGCTTCCTGCCGTTCGGCTATGTCGGCGTCTGGGCGGCGATTCCCTATGCGATCTGGTTCTTCCTCGCGGTCGAAGGCGTGCCACTGGCCGCCGAAGAGACCAAGAACCCGAAGCGTGACCTGCCCCGTGGCCTGATCGGCGCGATGCTGGTGCTGCTGGCCTTCGCCTTGCTGATCCTGGTGGTCGGCCCCGGTGGCGCCGGTTCCGAAGCCCTCAAGGCCTCGGGCAACCCGCTGGTCGAGGCGCTGTCGAAGGCCTACGGCGGTTCGACCTGGATGGGCGGCTTCGTCAACCTGGTGGGCCTGGCCGGCCTGATCGCCAGCTTCTTCTCGATCATCTATGCCTATTCGCGGCAGATCTTCGCACTTTCCCGCGCCGGCTACCTGCCACGCAAACTGTCCGAGACCAACAAGAGCAAGGCCCCGGTACTGGCCCTGGTGATCCCCGGGATCATCGGCTTCGCCCTGTCGCTGACCGGCCAGGGCGACCTGCTGATCCTGGTGGCGGTGTTCGGCGCCACGCTGTCCTACGTGCTGATGATGGCCGCGCACATCACCCTGCGTATCCGTCGCCCGAAAATGGAGCGTCCGTACCGCACCCCCGGCGGCATCTTCACCTCGAGCGTGGCCCTGGTACTGGCCTGCATCGCCGTGGTCGCCGGCTTCCTGGTCGACCCGCGGGTGGTGATTGGCGCCGCGGTGATCTATGCAGTATTAATTGCCTACTTTGCGTTCTACAGCCGCCACCACCTGGTGGCCGGTACACCGGAAGAGGAATTCGCCGCGATCCAGAAGGCCGAAGAGGCCCTGCACTGATTGCCGACTTGCGCCGCAGGCCAGCCCTGCGGCGCCCTGGAGATTCTGTATGGCAAGTTTCACGCATACCGTGGGCCACCAGGTCTACCGCTTCGACAGCCTCAAGGAGGTGATGGCCAAGGCCAGCCCGGCACGCTCGGGCGACTACCTGGCCGGCGTCGCCGCCAGCAACGACGGCGAACGGGTGGCCGCACAGATGGCCTTGGCCAACATCCCGCTCAAGCACTTTCTCAGTGAAGCGCTGATCCCCTATGAACAGGACGAAGTCACCCGCCTGATCATCGACACCCACGATGCCGCGGCCTTCGCCGCGGTCAGCCACCTGACCGTCGGCGGCTTGCGCGACTGGCTGCTCAGCGACCAGGCCGACGAACACAGCCTCAGGGCCCTGGCCCCCGGCCTGACCCCGGAAATGGCCGCGGCGGTGTCGAAGATCATGCGCGTGCAGGACCTGGTGCTGGTGGCGCAGAAGATCCGCGTGGTCACCGCGTTCCGCGGCACCATGGGGCTGCGCGGGCGGCTGTCGACCCGCCTGCAGCCCAACCATCCCACCGACGAGCCGGCCGGTATCGCCGCGAGCATTCTCGACGGCCTGCTGTACGGCAACGGCGATGCGATGATCGGCATCAACCCGGCCACTGACAGCATCGCCTCGATCTGCGCGCTGCTGGAAATGCTCGATGCAATCATCCAGCGTTACGACATCCCCACCCAGTCCTGCGTGCTGACCCACGTCACCACCTCGATCGAGGCGATCAACCGCGGCGTGCCGCTGGACCTGGTGTTCCAGTCCATCGCCGGCACCGAAGCGGCCAACGCCGGCTTCGGCATCAACCTCAACGTGTTGCAGGAGGGCTACGAGGCCGGCCTGTCACTCAAGCGCGGCACGGTCGGGCAGAACCTGATGTACTTCGAGACCGGCCAGGGCAGCGCCCTGTCGGCCAACGCCCACCACGGCGTCGACCAGCAGACCTGCGAAACCCGCGCCTATGCGGTGGCCCGGCACTTCAAGCCGTTCCTGGTCAACACCGTGGTCGGCTTCATCGGCCCGGAGTACCTGTACAACGGCAAGCAGATCATCCGCGCCGGCCTCGAGGACCACTTCTGCGGCAAGCTGCTGGGCGTGCCGATGGGCTGCGACATCTGCTACACCAACCACGCCGAAGCCGACCAGGACGACATGGACACCCTGCTGACCCTGCTGGGCGTGGCCGGGATCAATTTCATCATGGGCATCCCCGGCTCCGACGACATCATGCTCAACTACCAGACCACCTCGTTCCACGACGCGCTCTATGCCCGCCAGACCCTGGGCCTCAAGCCCGGGCCGGAATTCGAGGCGTGGCTGGAACGTACCGGTATCTTCACCCAGGCCGATGGCCGCATCCGCTTCGGCGACAACCTGCCGGCGGCCTTCCGCCAGGCCCTGGCACAGCTGGCCTAGAGGTGAGCATGGAACGACACACCCCCACCCCCGACAACCCCTGGCTGGCCCTGCGCAACCTGACACCGGCACGCATCGCCCTGGGCCGCACCGGCATCAGCCTGCCGACCGGCGCCCAACTGGACTTCCAGTTCGCCCATGCCCAGGCCCGCGACGCCGTGCACCTGCCCTTCGACCACGTCGGCCTGCGCCAGCAGCTCAGCGACCGCGGGCGCGACAGCCTGCTGCTGCACAGCGCCGCCAGCGACCGCCACCAGTACCTGCAACGCCCGGACCTGGGCCGGCGCCTGCACGAGGACTCGGCCCAGTGCCTGCGCGAGCACGCCCAAGCCAACCCCGGCGGCGTCGACCTGGCGATCGTCGTGGCCGATGGCCTGTCGGCGCTGGCCGTGCACCGCCACACCCTGCCCTTCCTGAGCCGCTTCGAGGAACAGGCCGCCGCCGATGGCTGGAGCAGCGCCCCGGTGATCCTGGTGGAGCAAGGCCGGGTCGCGGTGGCCGACGAAGTGGGCGAACTGCTCGGCGCGCGGATGACGGTGATGCTGATCGGCGAACGCCCGGGCCTGAGTTCACCCGACAGCCTGGGCCTGTACTTCACCTACGCGCCGAAGGTCGGCCTGACCGACGCCTACCGCAACTGCATCTCCAATGTGCGCCTGGAAGGCCTGAGCTACGGCATGGCCGCTCATCGCCTGCTGTACCTGATGCGCGAGGCCTGCAGGCGCCAGCTGTCGGGGGTGAATCTGAAGGACGAAGCCGAGGTCCATAGTATCGACAGCGAAGATTCTGCCGGGAAAAGCGGAAACTTCCTGCTCGGTGAAGGGTAAAAAACATGTCACCGAAGGCGGATTGCGCTTCTAGCCTGCTTTAGGCAGCATGCCAGTGGACGCTGCTGGCAATCCGCCGTATTCCCAATGGACTCAGAGGCCCGCCCATGCGCATCATCCAGGCAACCTTGGAACACCTTGACCTGCTCACCCCGCTGTTCGTGAAATACCGCGAGTTCTATGGGCAACTGCCTTACCCGGACAGTTCGCGGGCCTTCCTCGAGAAGCGCCTCAAGCGCAAGGAGTCGATCATCTACCTGGCCCTGCCGGATGATGCCGATGACCGCCTGATGGGCTTCTGCCAGCTCTACCCGAGCTTCTCTTCGCTGTCGCTCAAGCGCGTGTGGATCCTCAACGATATCTATGTGGCCGAAGACTCGCGGCGCATGCTGGTAGCCGACAACCTGATGCGCGAGGCCAAGAAAATGGCCAAGAAATCCAACGCCGTGCGCATGCGCGTGTCCACCAGCAGCGACAACGAGGTGGCGCGCAAGACCTATGAGTCCATGGGCTTTCGCAAGGACACCGAGTTCGAGAACTACATCCTGCCGATCAGCCAGGATTGAGCAAATCACGTACCGTGGGAGATTCTATGGTTTGCAGCAAGCCAGTTTTCCGCCTTTAGTGACATATTCGTCCTGGTTTTTCATCAGGGCGAATGCCACTCGTGCAAGCTTTCTAGCCAGGATTACCAGCGCCTGTGTCGTTGCTTTACCCGCTTTCCGATATTGTTCGTAGACGTCTTTCCAAGCAGCCGATCGGCTCGCCGCCATGGCGGCGTTATGCAATAGACGCCTGATCTCCGAGCAGCCTCTTTTCGTCAGGCGGCGGCGTCCATTTTTCTGTCCTGAATCACTGACTCGTAGATCCATTCCCAGGAATGCAATGTACGAGTCACTGCTTTTGAACTCGCCCCGCATAAAGGCCATCACCAATGCCGTAGCGGTGAGAAAACCAATGCCCTCTATCGCTTGGCAGCGGGCAACTTGTTCGTGCAGGCCAGCTTCTCGCAGCACTTCCTTAATCTTTTTTTGGATCAGTAGATCCAGCCTGTCTATGGATTTTACAAAGGTTTTGAAGGCGACTTTCAACAAGGCTTCATTAGCCCAGCTCTGCATCATTGCAGTGCGAGCAGTCACCAAGGCCGATCTGCGTCGAAGAAGGCTCTGTAGCTTGCCGTAGACGGCGGGAGGAGGAGTCCAAGGGCGAAGGTCTTCCCCCTCGTTTTTCAAAAACCGGGACAGCAGCCGAGCATCAGAAGGATCCGTTTTCACTCGTCCACCCACGCTTTTCCGGTAGTTGCTCAGCTGGAACCCATCAATGACATACACCTCGAAGCCTAGGCTGTGAGCCAGTTCAACCAGATCGAGGTGATAAACATTAGTCGCCTCAACAGCAATAGCCGTGTTGAGAGGCTGCTGTTTCAGCCATCTTTTGATTTCGAGTTTGGCGTTTTTCAGCCTGATGACCTCATCGCGATCATCGTGATGAATCACCAGTTCAGCTTTCGCGACATCCGCACCCACGATCAGCTTGCCAACCTGCATTGCCATGGGCGCTTCCTCACGTTATGGTTTTTTGGCTTGAAGGGGTTTCACCAAGAGGCGCTGGCTTGCTTCTATCGTCGCTTGCAAACGATGCATTCTTTATCGGCGCTTTGGTGGAAGGGGTGGGGCGATGTCTCCCACGGTCTGTACTGATGCGAACAGTCAGAATCGGGCATTTAGTCCCACCACCCCTTCAAGTCTAACCATACAAGCGGGCTTGTCCCGCGATGGCCCCAGCGCGGGGCAAGCCCGCTCCCACGCACGCGATCACGCAGTCGTAACCCCTCGCTACAAACTCTCCGGGCACGATCTGGACTTCGCCGTATAATCCCCCTCCTGTCATGTGCGAAAAGTTACCGGCACAACCGGTAAACCTCCCCAACCATGGCGCTGTCCGTCATCGCGTGCCCGTGGAAGCGGGTCAAGAACACAGGTGCTGTACATGGATTTCAACCCGCTGGACCTCATCCTGCATCTCGATGCGTACCTCGATCTGCTGGTCAACAACTACGGTCCCTGGATCTACGCCATCCTCTTCGCCGTGATCTTCTGCGAGACCGGCCTGGTGGTCATGCCGTTCCTGCCGGGTGACTCGCTGCTGTTCATCGCCGGCGCCGTGGCCGCAGGTGGCGGGATGGACCCGGTACTGCTGGCCGGCCTGCTGATGGCCGCGGCAATCCTCGGCGACAGCACCAACTACGTGATCGGGCGCACGGCGGGCGAACGCCTGTTCCGCAACCCCAACTCGAAGATCTTCCGCAAGGACTACCTGCAGCGCACCCACGATTTCTACGAGCGCCATGGCGGCAAGACCGTCACCCTGGCGCGCTTCCTGCCGATCCTGCGTACCTTCGCGCCGTTCGTCGCCGGTATTGCCCACATGCACTACCCGCGCTTCCTGGCCTTCAGCGTGGCCGGCTCGCTGCTGTGGGTGGGCGGCCTGGTGACCCTGGGCTACTTCTTCGGCAACGTGCCATTCATCAAGCAACACCTGTCGCTGATGGTGGTGGCGATCATCCTGCTGTCGCTGATACCGATGATCCTTGGCCTGCTGCGCGGTCGCTTCGGTCGCACGGCCAAGGCCCACTGACCTGGGCATGTGGTCGTTCAGCGCCTGGCGGCGCCGGCGCACCCTGGCCCGCTATCCGGTCGATCCACAGCTGTGGCAGGTGATCCGCGATCGCCTGCCGCTGCTCGACGGCATCAGCGACGAAGAAGACCGCTGGTTACGTGACGCCTGCGTGCTGTTCCTGCACGACAAGCACCTGACCACCCTGCCCGGCGTCGAGCTGGACGACGAGCAGCGCCTGTTCCTCGCCGCCCAGGCCCAGTTGCCGCTGCTGCACCTGGGCGAACTGAACTGGTACCAGGGCTTCCACGAGATCATCCTCTACCCCGACGACTTCAAGAGCCCCCAGCGCCACCGCGACAGCAGCGGGGTCGAGCATGTCTGGGACGCCGAGCACAGCGGCGAAGCCTGGCAGCAGGGGCCGGTGATCCTTGCCTGGCCCGGCGTCCTGAGCAGCGGCGACTGGGAGGCCTACAACCTGGTCATCCACGAACTGGCGCACAAGCTGGACATGCTCAACGGCGATGCCAACGGGCTGCCGCCCTTGCACAACGGCATGCGCGTGGAGGACTGGGCCCAAGCCATGCAGCAGGCCTACGACGAGCTGAACCGCCAGCTCGACGCCAACCCCGACGCCGAGACGGCCATCGACCCCTATGCCGCGGAAAACCCAGCCGAGTTCTTCGCCGTCACCAGCGAATACTTCTTCAGCGCTCCCGACCTGCTGCATGAGGCCTACCCGAAGGTCTACCAGCAGCTGTCGCTGTTCTACCGCCAGGATCCGCTGAGCCGCCTGGCGCGTCTGCAGGCCGAGCACCCGGGCTACCGCGCCAGCCACGGCTGAACGCCGCGCATCAGGCCGGGCGTGGCACCCAATGTGGGAATGTGCCTATAATCGCCGCCACTTTTTTGATCAAACACGGGGGCATTGCCCAATGAGCTACAGCAAGATTCCAGCCGGCAAAGACCTGCCGAACGACATCTACGTCGCCATCGAAATCCCGGCCAACCACGCGCCGATCAAGTACGAGATCGACAAGGACAGCGACACCCTGTTCGTCGACCGTTTCATGGCCACCCCGATGTTCTACCCAGCCAACTACGGCTTCATCCCCAACACCCTGGCCGACGACGGTGATCCGCTGGACGTGCTGGTCGTGACCCCGTACCCGGTCGCCCCAGGCTCGGTGATCCGCGCCCGTCCGGTTGGCGTGCTGAACATGACCGACGACGGCGGCGGCGACGCCAAAGTCATCGCCGTTCCTCACGACAAGCTGTCGCAGCTGTATGTCGACGTGAAGGAATACACCGACCTGCCTGCCCTGCTGATCCAGCAGATCGAGCACTTCTTCGCGAACTACAAGGATCTCGAGAAGGGCAAGTGGGTCAAGATCGAAGGCTGGGAAGGCGCCGACGCCGCCCGCGCCGCGATCACCAAGTCGGTCGCAGCCTACAAGGGCTGAACCTGACACGAAGAAAACCCTGCTCCGGCAGGGTTTTTTTATGGGCGCCGGCAGCCACCCGGCAGCGGGCCTGAGGCAGCGTTTTGGCTCTGCAATTGGGGACCGTATCGAATCTTCCTACCGAATCCTAAGCAACCCCCTACAAACCGCCACGTTTCCTACAAATACCCTCGACATCGGGTTGATTTCCACACTGTTCGACGGGCGATAGACTCGCCATCATGAAAACATCCGGTGACCGTCTCAAAGCCCTCCTGCTGGAGTGCAACCTGACCCCTTCCGACTTTGCCGCGCAGCGCAGGATCACGCCGCAGCACGTGAACAACTGGTTCAAACGCGGCGTGCCCCTGGCCCGGCTCGAGGAACTGGCCGACCTGTTCTGCGTACGCAAGCGCTGGCTGCGCAGTGGCGAAGGCCCGAAGCATCCGACCCCGCTTGTCTGCGCACGCCCCGCCTCTTCGGCCACCCCCTTGCCGCCACCACTGCTGGCCCTGGACACTGACATGGCGCATCTGCCCCTGCATCACGTGGAGCAAGGTCGCCTGCAAGCCCTGCCTGGGCACTACCAGCCGCTTCCCCGCCGGGCCTTGGAGGCCGTGCAGGTCTCTGCGGAGAAAGCCATCTGCCTCGGCATGCCGGGCAACAACATGGCTCCCTTGCTGCCCCAAGGCACCCTGCTGGCCATCGACCGCGGCTTTACCCGCATCGTGGAGGGCGAGTGCTATGCGCTGCTGCACAATGGCCGCCTGCGTGTTCAGCGTCTCTCCGTTGGCCAGAACGGTACGCTGTGCCTGCACAGCCATGACCGCCTCAACCACCCCAGCGAACGCTACACCGCCTATCAACGCCGCGTGCAGAAGCTGGAAATCCTCGGCTGGGTGTTCTGGTGGTCATGCCTGCACCCTGCGCGTCCGGGCTGAAACACCTCGCACCACTTTTTGCTGGGCAGGTGCCCCGCACACGGGTATGCTACGCGGCACATCATGCCCCCTGATGGTGCAAGCCGCATTCCAGAGGGCCTGGCGACGCCTCACACAGCCGTCCGCCATCTTTTTCAGGCCATGTTGCCAACCGTTTAAGGCGGTTGCGGCTTATCAAAAATGAGCCAAGACCGTCCCCGAGAAGCCGGCCACAAGCCGGCTTTTTAATGCCTCTCGACAAGCAAGGCCCCCTCAGAATCGCGCCACCATCCCCACCCGCCAGGTCCGTCCAGGTGCCGGCATGAAGCTCTGCGCCAGCGGATCCAGGTAGTAGCGGTCCGTCAGGTTCTGCACCGACACGTTCAGTTCGGTGTGCTCCAGCACTTTGTACTTGAGGAACAGGTCGAACAGCGCCACCGAGCGGTAGTCGATCTGCGGCGTGGTGGCGCCGGTCTGCCAAGGCTTGTCCATCTGCGCGGTGGGCCCCGAGGTATAGGTCATGCGCCCGCCCACGGTCAGCGCCTCGTCGAAGAAACGCAAGCCGGTCAGCAGGTTGGCCGAGAAGCGTGGCGGGTTCTGCGTGTTGGTGTACGAGCCCATGTAGCTGCCCGGCGTGCAGTCAGGGGTGTCGTGGGTACGCTGATACTGATTGGCGCTGGCGCGCAGCTTGCCGGCAAAGGCCGCGTCGCAGGTCTCGGTCATCAGGTAGTAGGTGGCCGACAGGTCGGCGAACACCCGTCCGGCATCGTAGTGCGATTGCAGCTCCAGGCCGCGGGTATGAAAGCTATCGGTGTTGCTGAACGTCATCTGCCCCCACAGCCCCGGGCTTGGGTCGTAGTAGCGGGTGATGTAGTTCTTGATGTCGTTGTCAAACCAGGCCAGCTTGGCCGACGCCTCGTCCCCCGCGGTCAGCAGGTCGCTGCGCAAGGCACTGACGCCGACTTCCCAGCTGCGTGAGCGCTCGGGCTTGAGGTGCTTGCCCGGGGTGACCTGCTGGGTGCCCTGGCTGGTCTCGAACAGCGAAGGCAGGCGCAGGCCCTGGGTGTAGGACGCGTACACGAAAGTGTCGGGGAGGAACTCGACATTGATGCCGAAAGCCGGCGAGAAACCACCGCCGCTGCTCTTGCCCTGAGGGGTGTAGTCGTAGCCGGTGACCACTCGGCTTACACCTTCAGGATGGACCTCCACATTGGTCGCGCCGGACTCGTTGAACGGCACGCCATTGAACGGCTCGTTGCTGTTCTCGAAGACAATGCCGTTGTTCAGGCGCGGGTCGGTGGCGTCGGTGTACTGGCCGTTCTGGTCCGGGAACCACATCATGCTGCCCCAGTGCCCCGGGCTGCTGGCGGTGATCCAGCGCATTTCGCGCTCCTCGCGGCGCGCCTCGGCCAGCACCGTGTTGTCCTTGGTTCGGTAGTGGGCATAGCGGCCGCCGCCCCACAGCGTCACCGTCTCGACGGGCTTGTACTCCAGATTGCCGTTGAAGCTGAATTCCTGACGCGAGGCATCGCGCAACATGCGGTTGGCGTTGATGTCGTGCTGGGTGGCCAGCACGCTCTTCTGCGGCTGCAGATCCTCGAGCTGGAAGGCACCGCCCAGGTCAAGCTTGAAATCGCCATGGGCAGTGGTGAAGCGCGACACGTTGTTCAGGTCGCCGCCAATGCGGCGGTTGTCCTGGCGCGACCAGGCACGATCGGTGCGGAACAACTGCGACTTGGGCGCCATCCAGGCCGCGCTCAAGGTGCTGGTCTTCGAGTCGGTCATCCACAGGTTGCTGGTGAGGTCCACCCACGGATTGCCCTCGGGCAGGTAGTGATAGCGCGCGGTGTAGGTGTCGATCTCGATTTCGCTGGTGGGGTACTGGTAGATGCCGGCGGTGCCGTAGCGGAAGATGTCCGACGGCATGATCTCGCCCATATGCCCATCGAAGCGCCGGTAGCCGAGGTCCAGGGTGTGGTCGTCGGCCAGCCGCCAGGTGGTCTTGAGCAGGTAGGAGTCGGTCTCGGCCGACGAGTTGAGCACTTCCTCGCCGGCATTGTAGGTGTTGGCGACACTGGCCTGCTCCTCGCCCCAGCGATCATAAAGGCGGTAGCGGTCCTGGCCCTTCTTGCCGGAGAAGTAGTTGCCCTGGTTGCGGTGCGCGTAGGCCGCCACCAGGTCGAAGCGCTCGTGGGAATAGGCGAAGGCGGCGCTGCCGGCTTCGGCCTTGGAGCCGAACAGGCTGCCGCGCTCATCACGCGGCGCCGCACTCAGGTCCTCGTCGCGGGAATGGCGGTTGCGGTGCTCGGGTTCGACGCCGTTGTTCCACAGGTTGCCGGTCAGGCGCACGCCGACGTCCTTGCCATCGACCAGAATGTCATCCACGCCGATGGTCTTCATCTCCACCGAGCCGCCAATCGCCCCGGAGCGGGTGCTCGGGCCCTTGTTCACGGTGACGCTGCTGATCAGGTCCGGGTCGATGTAGCTGCGTTGCTGGGTACCGCCGTAGCCGCGGTACACATCCAGCGCCTGCTCCGCGCCATCGACCCTGACTGCGACCCGGCTCTGCCCCTGGATGCCGCGAATGTTGACGTCCAGCGCGCCGCCGTTGCGGCTGTCGCCCACCTGCACGCCGGCCACGCCCTTGAGCATGTCGCCCACCGACACGGTACTGAAGCGGTCGAGATCTTCACGCGACAGGTGCACCGTCGAACGCGGCGCGCGGTAGGTATCACGCTGCGGGTCGACCATTTCACTGGAGGCGACCACGGTCGGTGTCAGCTCGGTTGCCATCGCCGATGCCTGGGCCTGCGGGATGAGGATGTACGCCCCCCGTGAGTTGGGCAGCAGTTGCAGGCCGGTATTGGCCAGCAGGCGCCGGGCGCCCTCCTGCACGGTGTAGCGCCCCTTAAGCGCTGGCGCGGCGCGGCCGCGGGTCAGGTCGGGGTCGTAAGACAGCAACAGCCCCGATTGCTTGGCGAACACGCCCAGCGAGGTGCCCAGCGGCCCCTGGGCGATATCGTAGTCGCGGCGCGTGGCGTCGTCGGGCCGGCTGTTCTCGGTTGCCGCCGGTGCAGCCTGGGCCAGGCTTGCGCCAGAGCCCAGCAAACAGCCGAGCACCGCGCACCGTACGGCGAAGCTGATCGGGGACAAGCGTTGCGATGGGCGCGAAACAGGGGGAAGCCGATAGCTGGCGGGCATGCTTTTCTCGCTCGTGAGGTCAGTGCCCGGCACTCGATGCGGGCTTGCACCCCTTCTGTCGCACGACAGCGAAAAAGGTATATGCGTGCGATTCGCATTTTCACTTGATCTTGTGATTTAGCCAAATCTAGTGATAATTGTTTGCATTTACACCCTTGACCCCGCTGCCCATGACCCTCTTCAAGAACCCGCCCCGGCACATCGAGCACTGCGCCGTGACCACGCTGTACGTCGAACACCACGCCTGGTTGCGCGGCTGGCTGGCATATCGCTTGCGCTCCTGGGGGCGTGGCGTGGCCGATGACCTGGCCCAGGACATTTTCGTGCGCGTGCTGGCCAGCCGTGACACCACCCAGCCTGATACCCTGCGCCAGCCACGTGCCTACCTGGCCCGTATCGCCAATTGCGTGCTGGTCAGCTGGCGTCGGCGGCATTCCCTTGAGCAGGCCTGGCTCGAGGCCCTGGCGTTGGTACCCGAAGTCGAACATCCGTCGCCCGAGCAGCAGAGCGTGATTCTCGAGACCCTGCACGAGATCGATGCCGTGCTCGACAGCCTGCGGCCACGGGTCAGGCAAGCCTTCCTGATGGCAACACTGGACGGCATGAAGCAGAAAGACATCGCCCAGGCACTGAACATCGCCTTGCCGACGGTGAAGAAATACATTCACGAGGGCTACGTCGCCTGCCTGAGTCAGATGCCCGATGAGTGAACAGCCCCCCATCGCCCAGGCCATTCTCGCCCAAGCCGCCGCCTGGCTGCTGTTGATGCAGGAAGGGCCGCTGACGCCGGCACAACAGCTCGAACTGGAGCACTGGCGATACCGCGATGCCGAGCACGAACGCGCCTGGAACCGGGCGCAGCGCCTGCTCACCCGCCTCGGCACCCTGCCGCCCACCCTGGCCCGACAGACGCTGGTGCGCCCGGACAGCAGCCGGCGCACCGTGCTGCGCAGCCTGCTGGTATTGCTGGGCGCGGCACCGCTGGGCTGGTGGGTATGGCGGCGCAACGAAGGTGGCATCGAGTACCTGACCGCCCTGGGCGAACGCCGGGATGTGCTGCTGGCCGACGGCACCCAGGTTTCACTCAACAGCGGCAGCGAGCTGGGTGTGCGCTTCACGGCCGAGCAGCGCCTGCTGCACCTGCGCCGGGGCGAGATATACATCGTCACCGCGGCGGACCCGTCGCGGCCTTTGCGGGTGCGCACCGGGCAAGGCCTCATGCAGGCGTTGGGCACCCGTTTCAGCGTGCGCCAGTTCCCCCAGGAGACCCTGCTCGCGGTCTACGAAGGCGCCGTCCAGGTCCAGCCCGAAGCCGCCGGCGGTGTCATCGTCCAGGCAGGCTCGCAGCTGCGCTTCAGCCGTGATCGATTCGATCCACTGGAGGATGCACGCGACGCCCAGCTGGCCTGGCGCAATGGCCTGCTGGTAATCGACGAGATGCCGTTGTTGCAATGGACCCAGGAACTGATGCGCTACAGCGACCAGCGCCTGGTCTGCGACCCGGCGTTGGCCGAGTTGCGGGTTTCGGGCAGTTTCCCGATCGATGACCTGCCCCTGGCCCTGGCCATGTTGGCCCAGAGCCATAAGCTGCGTACCCGCAGCGAGGCCGGCGGGATATTCATCAGCCGCTGAAATACCCAAATCGAATCGCGGCCACGCCGTCCCGTTAAATCACACCGTTACGCTCGAGGTCGGTGTTGGCGTCAGTTGGGCGTTGACGAACTTCGGCGCACGATGTCCCGCAGGAAATCATCCAGCAGCCCGGTGTCACCACGCGTCACCGGCACCTCCCGCACCTCGTCAGCCCGCGCCAGCTCGGCCTCGATGAACCCATGCAGTACCTCGTCTCGCGGCCCGTGCTCGGCTTCGCCGCTGCGTCGTTTCACGGCCAGCAACGCATCGATCGCCGCCTGCAGGCGCGGGTCATCGACGGTGCGTGCCATCAACGCGGCGAACGCCGTCGGCGGCATGCCCAGGCCCTGGTCGATCCAGCGCACCGCCAGCAACGGTCGCAGCACATACAGGTACTTCTTGAAGCGAACCGTCTCGCCCATCAGGTAGCCACGCAGGTTCTTGCGTGCCATCGACAGGTAGTGATGGCGCACCGCGCGTGGCGAGTAGAACGCCTCGCCCAGCTCGCGCAAGCGCCTGGTAGCTTCGGCGTCGGCGCGATACACCAGCGGCGAGCCCAGCCACTCGAGCAGGCTCGGGTTGGCGCCGCGCATCAGGCGCAGGGTCTTGCGCAGCTCCCAGCCGCTGATGTCCAGTTCGTCGCTCAGCGGCCGCTCGATCACGTCGCGCGGCTCATCCACCCGCAGGTACCAGTCGTTGCGCGGCACGTAGACGAAGCGCACATCGTAGTCGCTGTCAGGCGAGGCAAAGCCCCAGGCCCGACTGCCGGACTCGCAGGCATAGAGCACGGTCACCTGGTGCTCGCGCTCGATACATTGCAGTTCATCGAGCACCCGGGCGCGCATCGCCTCGGGCAGTGGGTGGGGGTCGTCCTGATACATGTCTTCGTTCCTTGTACTGGGCGCCACACGGCGCCCGTCTCAACCTTTCACACACACCACCTGACGCAGGGTGTGCACCACTTCGACCAACTCACGCTGGGCCTGCATCACTGCATCGATATCCTTGTAGGCCATCGGGATCTCGTCGATCACATCCTTGTCCTTGCGGCACTCCACATGGGCAGTGGCGCGTTGCTGGTCTTCGACCGTAAAGCGGCTCTTGGCCTTGGTGCGGCTCATCACCCGGCCCGCACCATGGCTGCACGAGCAGAACGATTCCTCGTTGCCCAACCCTCGCACGATGAAACTCTTGGCGCCCATGGAGCCGGGGATGATGCCCAGCTGGCCCTTCTGCGCCGACACTGCGCCCTTGCGGGTCACCAGCACCTCGCGGCCGAAGTGCTGCTCTTTCTGCACATAGTTGTGGTGGCAGTTCACTGCCTCGAGGCTGGCCTCGAACGGTTTGCCCAGCACCTTGCGGGTGGCGGCGACCACCGCCTGCATCATCAGTTCGCGGTTGTGCCGGGCGAAGTCCTGCGCCCACTCCACCGCCTCGACATAGTCGGCGAAGTGCCGGCTGCCTTCCTCGAAATACGCCAGGTCGCGGTCCGGCAGGTTGACCATGTGCTGGCGCATGTCGGCCTGGGCCAGTTCGATGAACAGGTTGCCGATGGCGTTACCCACACCACGCGAGCCGCTGTGCAACATGAACCAGACGCGGTCGGCCTCGTCCAGGCAGACCTCGATGAAGTGGTTGCCGCCGCCCAGTGTCCCCAGGTGCTGGCGGTTGTTGGTCTTCTCCAGACGCGGATGCTTGTCGGTGATTGCCTTGAAGCGCCCGGCCAGGCCGCTCCAGACCTGGTCGGCCTGGTTCGGCACGTTGTCCCAGGCACCCTGGTCGCGCCGGCCGAAGGTCTTGCCGTGGGGCACGGCCTTCTCGATGGCTGTACGCAGGCCATGCAAGTTGTCCGGCAGGTCACGGGCATGCAGCGAGGTGCGCGCGGCGATCATGCCGCAGCCGATGTCCACGCCCACCGCCGCCGGGATGATCGCGCCCACGGTGGGGATCACGCTGCCGATGGTCGAGCCCTTGCCCAAGTGCACGTCCGGCATCACCGCCAGGTGCTTGAAGATGAACGGCATCTTCGCCGTGTTCATCAGTTGCTTGCGGGCGTCGTCCTCGACCGGCACACCGTCGGTCCACAGCTTGATCGGCTTGCCGCCCGCCACTTCGAGTATGTTCATTACCTTGTTCCTTGTTGCGTTACGTCGTGTCGCACAGGGTCAACCCGCCTTGAGGCTGACCATGCCATTCAATACCTGATCCAGGCCACCGAACACCGAAATCCGGTCGATGCGCTCGGCCACCCGCTCCAGGGTTTCCAGCTCTTTCAGGCGCAGGGCCGTCGGGTTGCCTTCCATCACCTTGGCGGTGTTGAGCAGCGAGCGGGTCGCCTGGGTTTCCTCACGGCGGCGGATCACGTTGGCCTGGGCGGCCTTCTCTGCCTCCACTACCTGCGCCAGCAGGGTTTTCATTTCGCCCGGCAGGATGATGTCGCGCACCCCCAGGCTGCTCACCTCCAGGCCACAGCCTTGCAGGTGCGCCAGCAGGTGCTCGGTGACGCTACCGTCGATGGACTGCTTGTCTTCCAGCAGTTCGTCGAGGGTGCGGGTACCCACCGCGGCACGCAAACCGAACTGCAGTTCGCGGTACAGGTGCTCCACCGGTTTGCTCATCTGCCCGTGGGCGCCGAGTACATCGGTGTAGCGCCAGTTGGCCACCAGGCTCAGGCGCAGGCTGACCTTGTCACGGGTGAGGATCTCCTGGCCGTTGACCTCCAGCGCCTGCAAGCGGGTGTCGACCATCTCCACCGCTACCTGGCTGCCGCAGCGCCAGTAGCCATGGCGGCCCGGGGCGAGCAACCCGGCCACCACGCCGTCAATCTTCAGCACACCGACATGGAACGCCGGCACCAGCGCCAGCAGCACCAGGTCCGTGCCGGCCACGCCGGGGCGGTTCAGGCGGACTACCAGTCCATCGTCCAGGCGCCGTCCCTGATTCAGGTCGATGCGCTGCAAGCCATGCTCGACCTGGCCTTTCCAGTACAGGCGGCGACTGTCCGGTGCCAGCAACTCGACCAGGCGGCCGTCCTCGAAACGCAGGCCGGCCTCGTGCTGCGCCAGGTCCATGGCTTCGAAATGCTGCTCGACCAGAGCTGGCTCCTGCCCGCGCAGGTACTGTGCCAGCGGGTGGTCGAACAGCGGGGATTGGAGGCTGAAAGTGGTCACCGTCAGCCGGTCTTGCCAGTCGAAACGCGAGTACTGGCCAGGCTCGAGAATCGACACGAAGTCACCTTCGCTCATCAGCAGGCCACGTTCGTTTTTCTTCACCACAAAGCGTTTCAACAGTTTCATCTTGCTCATCCTTTTCCAATGTCCTTAAGTGCCGGGGTCGCCAACCCATAGGGCGTCGCGAGCGAAGCCTGGCGGAGTCCGGGGCCGGGAGCATTGCTCCAGCGGCCACCATCGTTGCGCCAGGCCCGGCCGGCGAGCCGGGTGGGCCAGCGGCGGGCCAGGCGTCCTTCGCAGTGACGGGCCGTCCTGGCCCTGCTTGCGTTGCCTGTGCCCACCCGGCGGGTGTTGCGGTTACAGCTACCTTAGGAGGGTAGTGCCGGGGCTTTGCCCGGCGAGCGTCTGCGCCGGCCGTTCCAGGGGCCCAGCGCAGCAATGACCGGTCGTTGCGGCGGCGGCATGCACGACACCGACACCTGAAGGTGGGTACGTGCACCGGCGGGGGGTTCCCCTGTCCCGAGGGCCTGCCTGGCGATGCGGTCGAGAGGGATATAGCGAGCGGCGTGCCAGGTTTTCATTCGCCCTTGAAAAAATCTTCTAACTAACTGATTTATAAGCATTTATTTTTTATTGCGCGTTAGCATGTACATTGCAACGCGTCATACCTATTCCATTTTTCGTATATCCTGAGATACATATTTATCTTTTTGGATAATCACGGATGACCAAGCCCCTCGTTGCCATCGGTTTTCTCGGCACCACCCTCGACCGCAACGGCAAGGGTGCGGCGCGCTGGAACAGGTGGCGGCCAACCATCGGCCTGTGCCAGCAACCCGACCTGCCCCTCGATCGCCTGGAACTGATCCACGGCCCCGGCGCACGCGACCTCGGCCTGGCCGAGCGAATCCGCGCCGACATCCAGCAGGTCTCGCCCGGCACCGAGGTGCGCCTGCACCCGCTGGCGCTGCGCAACCCGTGGGATTTCGAGGAGGTCTACGGCGCCCTGCACGACTTCGCCAGCGGCTACAGCTTCGACACCGAGCACGAGGACTACCTGGTGCATATCACCACCGGCACCCACGTCGCGCAGATCTGCTGGTTCCTGCTCACCGAGGCGCGCTACCTGCCGGCGCGCCTGGTGCAGACCTCGCCCTCGCGCAAGCACGACGAAAACAGCGACCCGGCCGGCATCGCCACGCTGATCGACCTCGACCTGTCGCGCTACGACCCGATCGCCTCGCGCTTTCGCCGCGAACAGGTCGAGGGGCAGTCGCTGCTCAAGTCAGGCATCGCCACGCGCAACCCGGATTTCAACCGCACCATCGAGCAGATCGAACGGGTCGCCCTGCGCTCCAAGGCGCCCATGCTGCTGGTCGGCCCGACCGGCGCCGGCAAGTCGTTCCTGGCACGCCGCGTCCATGAGCTCAAGCGCGGTCGTCACCAGTTGGGCGGTCGCTTCATCGAGGTGAACTGCGCCACCCTGCGCGGCGACGGCGCCATGTCGACCCTGTTCGGCCACGCCAAAGGCGCCTTCACCGGCGCGCAGAACGCCCGCGACGGCCTGCTGCGCGCCGCCGACGGCGGCATGCTGTTCCTCGACGAAATCGGTGAGCTGGGCGCCGACGAACAGGCCATGCTGCTCAAGGCCATCGAAGAAAAGCGCTTTTTCCCACTGGGCGCCGACCGCGAGGTGGAAAGCGACTTCCAGCTGATCGCCGGCACCCACCGCGACCTGCGCGCCAAGGTCGCCGACGGCTCGTTCCGCGAAGACCTGTTCGCCCGCATCAACCTGTGGACCTTCGCCCTTCCGGGCCTGGCCCAGCGGCGCGAGGACATCGAGCCGAACCTGGATTTCGAGTTGCAACGCCACGCCCGCGAGCAAGGCCGCCAGGTGCGCTTCAACCTCGAAGCCAAGCGCCGCTACCTGGCCTTCGCCCACGCCAGCGAAGCACGCTGGGCCGGCAACTTCCGCGAGCTGTCGGCATCGATCACGCGCATGGCGACCCTGGCCGACAGCGGGCGCATCGACGAGGCACTGGTCGAGGAAGAGATCGAACGGCTGCGCTATGCCTGGGGCCTGGAATCGGCAACCGAGCCGCTGCTGGACGGCCGCGAACTGGACCTGTTCGACCAGGTGCAACTGCAGGCGGTGATCGATGTGTGCCGCCGCGCCCCTAGCCTGTCCGAGGCCGGGCGCCAGCTGTTCGCGGTGTCGCGGCAGGAGAAGGCCAACCCCAACGACGCCGACCGCCTGCGCAAGTACCTGGCGCGGTTCGGACTCGACTGGCAGCAACTAAAGTCGTAGGGCTTGCCAGCAGACCGCCACCGTGGGGTATGCTTGCCCGGTCTTCAGGGCGGGGTGAAAGTCCCCACCGGCGGTAAATCGAAAGATGAGCCCGCGAGCGCCCCGGCCATGCCGGGGGTCAGCAGATCTGGTGAGATTCCAGGGCCGACGGTCATAGTCCGGATGAAAGAAGGCGTTTGGCAGGGGCCACCCAGGCGCCCTTGCGCGCGCATTTTGTTCGCCCCGAGACGTTCATCGATCATTCACGAGGAGCGTTTCATGTCCACCCCGCTTAACAAGCAATTCCCCAACGTCAGTGCCGCCATCGCCGCCTTCCAGGCCGGGCGCCCCGTGCTGCTGCTCGACGACGACGACCGCGAGGACGAAGCCGACATCGTCGCCGCCGCCGAGAACCTTTCGCTGCAGACCATGGCCATGATGATCCGCGACTGCAGCGGCATCGTCTGCCTGTGCCTGGACGAAGCCACCGTCGACGCCCTGCAGTTGGCGCCGATGGTGCAGAACAACCAGGCCCGCCACGGCACCGGCTTCACCGTCACCATCGAAGCCGCCGAGGGCGTCAGCACCGGCGTGTCGGCGCAGGACCGCATCACCACCATCGAAGCCGCGCTGCGCTCCACCGCGCAACAGCGCCACATCGTCAGCCCCGGCCATGTATTCCCGCTGCGCGCCCGTGACGGCGGCGTGCTGACCCGTCGCGGCCACACCGAAGGCTCGGTGGACCTGGCCCGCCTGGCCGGCCTGCGCCCGGCGGCGGTGCTGTGCGAGCTGATGAACCCCGATGGCAGCATGGCCCGCGGCGAACAGGTGGCAGTGTATGCGCGGCAGTACAACCTGCCGGTGCTGACCATCGAGGAACTGGCGCGCTATCGCGAGGCGATGGTTGAGCTGGAGGCCGAGCCGGCCTGATACCTGGGCCAGCCCGCTCCCGATCAGCGCGGGCTGGCCCCGCGATGAGGCCAGGCCTCAACGCAACCCCAACGGCCCCTTCAGAAACTCATACAAGCCCGCCGCACTCTTGCGATAGCCATCAGCTGTCAGATGGACAAGATCAGGCCGCGCCAGCCCCTGCGCCTGCCAGCCGGCGATCGAGCACGGCCCGCCCATGAACCCCTGCCAATCCCAGAACAGCGCCTTGTGCTTGCGCGCCATCTGCTTCTGGATACGGATCACCGAGGCCAGCGGTTGCGGCTGGCGTGCCGCGCAACTGCGCGCCTTGCGCTGCTTGATCGAGTCCGGTGGGCCGACCAGCAGGATCGCCGTCTGCGGCAGGTCCTTGCGCAAGCCCGTGAGGGTCGCCTCCAGCTGCGCCTGGTACAGCGCCAGGTCGAGCTTGTCGTCGAACGCTTCATTGGTGCCGTAGGCCAGGATCACCAGGTCCGGCCGCACGGCCTTGAGGCTGTCGCGCCAACCCGCCTGCCACTTGTCCACCACCTCCAGGCGCGCGCCGTTGATGCCCAGCGTCGAATAGGTCACCCCGGCATTCTTCTGCCCCTGCAGGTACCAGCCACCCAAGGCGACGCCACGGCCACCCTCCACCGTCAGTTGCACCGGCAGGCCGACATTGGCGAACGCCGGGCTGAAGCGCCACTGGCCATTGCTGGCCGGCAACACCCGACGCTGGCCGCCATTGACCAGCAGGCTGGCACTCCCGCTGGACTGGTACAGCGCCGAGACCTTGTAGCGCTGGCGGTCCTCGTCACGCGCCTGCAGCATCACGCTGGAGCGGTTGGCCTGCGGCAGCGACAGGTAGCCACCCAAGGGAAACTGCTGGCTCTGCTGGTTGCGCGCCGACACCAGTTCCCACTGGCGCTTCTCGCTCTTTATGATCACCCGGTCGTTGCGGATCCCCGGCACCGGCGAGGCCGGCACCAGGCCGATGCCGCCATCGCCGTAGCGCGCCTGTAACAGCTTGCGCAGTTCGCCGCTGAACAGGTCGGCGGCGGTATGCGAGTCACCCAGCTGGACGATGCCGACCGGGGCACGCCCGGCATTGCGCAGCTTGCTCGCGAGCAGGGCGACGTTGCCGTCCTGGCGAGTGACGGGCGTGGCGGTGGGCCGCGCCGCGGGCTGGGCGCTCACGCTGTTGGCGCCGGTGCTGCAACCCGGCGCGGCGCTGATCAGCAGGGCCAGGCCCAGCAGGTGATGCCATTGGCGCATCTCAATGTCCTGTTACGGTCAGGCCAGGGAAGCTGATCAGGGACAGTACCTGTTCGGCGATCATCTTCTGGCCTGTGATGGTGAAATGAATGCCGTCGTCGACCCGCACCTTGACCCGCTTGCCCTGCGCGGTCTGCACCGTGTACGAGAAGCTGGCGTCGGCGTAGCCGAGGATCGGGTTGGCCGACACGTAGTGCTGACCGTACAGCGCGGTCTGCTCCTGATAGAGCCCGCTGAGGTAGCCCATGGCGGTGGACAGCCGCGCCTTCTCCATGTTCGGCGGCCCGACCCAGATAACCTGCACGTTGTGCGTGCGGGCCTGCTCGAGGATCGAATCGATCCGCGCGCGATAGGCCACCTCCCATTCCGGCGACTTGAAGCGCAGGAACGGCTTGCCCTTGCCCTGAGGCATGTCCCACGGGTCGTTGGGGCCGAGGAACACCACCATCAGGCGCACGTTCGGTTCGTGGTCGAGGGTCTCGGCCACGGTCTTCGGCCAGTTGAAGAAGCCCGGGTAGGCAAGGCCGGTGCTCTGCTTGCTGAGGTTGACGGTGCGGATCTGGTAGCGCTTGCGCAAGCTGTTGGCCAGGTGCGGGGCAACGCCCTGCATCAGCGAATCGCCGACCAGGAACACCTCGTCACCGGCGGCCAGGGAGGCCACGGTGCCCGGTTGCAGCAATGCCGGCGCCGGGACTGGTGCCGGAGTTGCCGCTGGCATTGGCGCTGACGCCGGCACTGCCGCGACGGGCTGGGCGACAGCGACGGGCGCGGGCACATGAACAGGCGCCGGCGTGTGCGCCGCACCGTGCGGCAGCGGCTTGGCCAGTGCCGCCGGGGTCTGCAGGTCGACCGTAACCACCGGTATCGGTGCGGGCAGCACCTCGGGCAGCGGCGCTTCGGCCACCTGTGGCGCTGGCTGCAGGCGCTCGAGCAGGTCGTCGCGGCGCGCCTCGAGCAGCGCCGTCATTTGTGCGCCCATGCGCCAGGCCGGCATCTGCCCCAGCAGCGGGATTTCGCAGCTCTGGTGGTACTTCTGCTGGCAGTAGAGCTTGATCGAGTCCTGGTTCAGCCAGAACAACAGCGCGGTGGTGACCACGATCGCGTACAGCCCACGGGCGGCGCCCATCTGCACCTGGAACAGCTGTTTGCTATCAGAAGCTTGCATAGATGAACCCCGGCACGCCCGACTGCGAAGCGAAAATCACCAACGACACGCCGACCCCGAGCGGGATCGGGTACAGCTGCCACGGCAGGCGCTGGAAGGCCGCGCCGCTCTGGCGCAGCAGCGCCAACCATTGTGGGTAACTGGCCACGAACAGCACGCAGGCCAGCAGCATCAGGCCCGTGGCACTGTTCAGGCCCGCCAGGCTCAGCTGGGCGATGTCACCGAGCATCTCCAGCGCGCCCTCCAGCGTCGGGCTGCGGAAGAAGATCCAGGCGAAGGCCACGTAGTGGAAGGTCATCAACCGCGCCAGCAAGCCCGATCCCGGCAGGCGGGCGAACCCCGGGCACCACTGGCTGAACAGCTTGGAGATGGCCAGGCCCACGCCGTGCAGCGCGCCCCAGATGATGAAGTTCACGCTCGCCCCGTGCCACAGCCCGGACACCAGCATCGCCAACAGCATGTTCAGGTTGCCGCGCCATACGCCCTGGCGGTTACCGCCCAGCGGGATATAGACGTAGTCGCGGATGAAGCGTGACAGGCTGATATGCCAGCGCCCCCAGAATTCCTTGAGGTTGTGCGCGGCATATGGCGCGTCGAAGTTGTCCGGCAGGCGGAACCCCAGCAACAGGGCGATGCCGGTGACCAGGTTGGTGTAGCCGCTGAAGTTGAAGTAGATCAGCAGGCTGTAGCCGTACACGCTCAGCAGCACCTGCTCGGGGGTGGCGCTGCCCGGGGTGTCGAACACCGGGTCCACCCACTCGCTGCCCAGCCAGGCACTGAGGAAGAACAGCTTGACCACCGCCATCGCGATCAAGCCCAGTGCCCGCTGTGGCTCCAGCACCTGGCGCATGGCTGGCGGGCGGATCTGCGGCAGCATGTGCAGGGCGCGGTTGACCGGCCCGGCCACCAGGCTGGGGAAGAACGCCAGGTACAAGGCCAGGTCCAGCGGCGCCGACGGCGCCAGCTCGCGCCGGTTGATCGACACCAGGTAGCTGACCGAATGGAAGGTGTAGAACGACAGCCCGATCGGCACCAGCACTTCCAGCAGCGGCAGCGCCACGTCGAACCCGGCGGTGGCCAGCGCGGCCTGCGCCCCTTCGACGAAGAACGCCTGGTACTTGAACAGATAGAAACAGCCCAGCACCAGCGTCAACAGCAGCACGCGGCTGAACCAGCGCCCGGGGTAGCGCCCCGCCAGCAGGCCGAGCAGGTATACCAGCACGCTGTAGCCCAGCAGGATGTAAAGCGACTGCAGGCTGAAACTGGCCACCAGGCCATAGCTGGCCGTCAGCAGCAACAGGTTCTGCAGCCGGACACTCCAGCACAGGCTCCAATAAAGCAGAAAGAACAGCGTGAAACAGAGGCCGAATTCGATCGAGAGGAAGCTCACAACGTAGTCCATTACATGACGTCGGGGAGGGAAGCCGCTGGCCCGCGGGCCAGAGCGCGCGGATTATGGCAGAGGGCCGCCACCCCCACAATTCGATTGCTTCACAGATTGCAAGACGGGCCACTGGGGACAAGTGCAACAAAATGCGACGAACTCCCCCTGCAATTTGCTCCCCCTGCCCCGCTCTGCTAGTGTCGCGCCGTTCTGGACACCACCGAGACTGTCGCCATGGCCCGCAAAAAAGCCTCCATCGATTTCGAACAATCCCTCGCCGACCTGCAAGCCCTGGTCGAGCGCCTGGAGAACGGCGAACTGTCGCTGGAAGAGTCGCTGGCCGCCTTCGAGCAAGGCATCGCCCTGACCCGCGATTGCCAGGGCGCCCTGGCCCAGGCCGAGCAGAAAGTGCAGATCCTGCTGGAGCGTGACGGCGAGCTGGCCGCGCAGCCGTTCGACGCGGAGCCCGAGGCATGATCGCCCAGTACCAGGCGAGCGCCCAGGCCCGGGTCGACGCGGCCCTGGAACCCTTGTTCCAAGCCCCCTCAAAGGAGCTCGAGCGTCTCTACGCGGCCATGCGCTACAGCGTGATGAACGGCGGCAAGCGCGTGCGCCCGCTGCTGGCCTACGCCGCCTGCGAGGCCTTCGGCGTGCCGGCGGAGCAGGCCAACGGCGCTGCCTGCGCAGTGGAGCTGATCCACGCCTACTCGCTGGTGCACGATGACCTGCCGGCCATGGACGACGACGACCTGCGCCGCGGCCAGCCCACCACTCACAAGGCCTTCGACGAAGCCTGCGCGATCCTCGCCGGCGACGGCTTGCAAAGCCTGGCCTTCAACGCCTTGCTCGACCCGCGCCTGAGCCCGCAGCCAGACGCCATCCGCCTGCAGATGGTCCAGGCCCTGGCCAAGGCGGCCGGCCCCGCAGGCATGGTCGGCGGCCAGGCCATCGACCTCGGCTCGGTGGGCCTGAAGCTCGACCAGAAAGCCCTGGAGTACATGCACCGGCACAAGACCGGCGCGCTGATCGAAGCCAGCGTGCGCCTCGGCGCCCTGGCCAGCGCCCGCGCCGGGCAGGTCCAGCTCGATGCGCTGCAGACTTATGCACAGGCCATCGGTCTGGCGTTCCAGGTGCAGGACGATATCCTCGACGTGGAGAGCGACACCGCCACCCTGGGCAAGCGCCAGGGCGCCGATATCGCCCGCGACAAGCCGACCTACCCGGCGCTGCTCGGGCTGGAGGCGGCCAAGGCCTATGCCCTGGAGCTGCGCGACCAGGCGCTGGCCGCGCTGGCAGGCTTTGGCGACAACGCCGAGCCACTGCGTGCGCTGGCCCGCTACATCGTCGAGCGCCGCCACTGATCAGCACCGCTGCCGACATGCCGGCGCTCACGGACAACGCGATACCTATGGGAGCCGGCTTGCCGGCGATGGGGTGCGCAGCAGCCCCCGCTCAACACCCGACTGAATGGGCAGCTTTTCCTACAATGGGGTAAACTGCCGCGTCTTCACACCTATAACGACTCGCCTGATGCCCACGACGTTTCAAGAGATCCCCCGCGAACGCCCGGTCACGCCGTTGCTGGACCGCGCCGACACGCCCGCCGGCCTGCGCCGGCTGGCCGAAGCCGACCTGGAGACCCTGGCCGACGAGCTGCGCCAGGACCTGCTCTATACCGTTGGGCAGACCGGTGGGCATTTTGGTGCGGGCCTGGGCGTCATCGAGCTGACGATCGCCCTGCACTACGTCTTCGACACCCCGGATGACCGGCTGGTGTGGGACGTCGGCCACCAGGCCTACCCGCACAAGATCCTCACCGGCCGGCGCGAGCGCATGCTCAGCCTGCGCCAAAAGGACGGCATCGCCGCCTTCCCGCGCCGCAGCGAGAGCGAGTACGACACCTTCGGCGTCGGCCACTCCAGCACCTCGATCAGCGCCGCGCTGGGCATGGCCATCGCCGCCCGCCTGCAGAACGACCCGCGCAAGTCGATCGCGGTGATCGGTGACGGCGCGCTGACCGCCGGCATGGCCTTCGAGGCGCTGAACCACGCCCAGGAAGTCAACGCCGACATGCTGGTGATCCTCAACGACAACGACATGTCGATTTCGCGCAATGTCGGCGGCCTGTCCAACTACCTGGCCAAGATCCTCTCCAGCCGCACCTACGCGAGCATGCGCGAAGGCAGCAAGAAAGTGCTGTCGCGCCTGCCCGGTGCCTGGGAAATCGCCCGCCGCACCGAAGAGTACGCCAAGGGCATGCTGGTGCCGGGCACGCTGTTCGAGGAGCTGGGCTGGAACTACATCGGCCCGATCGACGGCCACGACCTGCCGACCCTGATCGCCACCCTGCGCAACATGCGCGACCTCAAGGGCCCGCAGTTCCTCCACGTGGTGACCAAGAAGGGCAAGGGCTTCGCCCCGGCCGAGGTCGACCCGATCGGCTACCACGCCATCACCAAGCTGGAGCCGGCCGACAAGCCGGTCGCGCCGAAGAAGGCCAGCGGCCCGAAATACGCCTCGGTGTTCGGCCAGTGGCTGTGCGACATGGCCGCCGCCGACAATCGCCTGGTGGGCATCACCCCGGCGATGAAGGAAGGCTCGGACCTGATCGACTTCAGCGAACGCTACCCGGAGCGCTACTTCGACGTCGCCATCGCCGAGCAGCACGCGGTCACCCTGGCCGCGGGCATGGCCTGCGAGGGTGCCAAGCCGGTGGTGGCGATCTACTCGACCTTCCTGCAACGCGCCTATGACCAGCTGATCCACGACGTGGCGGTGCAGGACCTCGATGTGCTGTTCGCCATCGACCGCGCCGGCCTGGTCGGCGAGGACGGCCCGACCCACGCCGGTGCCTACGACCTGTCCTACCTGCGCTGCATCCCCGGCATGCTGGTGATGACCCCGAGCGACGAGAACGAGCTGCGCAAGATGCTCAGCACCGGCCACCACTACAAGGGCCCGGCCGCCGTGCGTTATCCACGCGGCACCGGCCCCAACGCGCCGATCAGCGGCGACCTGGAGCCGCTGGAAATCGGCAAGGGCGTGGTCCGCCGCCAGGGTGGCAAGGTCGCCCTGCTGGTGTTCGGCGTACAGCTGGCCGAAGCCCTGCAGGTAGCCGAGCAGATCGATGCCACCGTGGTCGACATGCGTTTCGTCAAGCCTCTGGACGAGGCGCTGCTGCTGGAAATGGCCGCCAGCCATGAGTTGCTGGTGACCATCGAAGAGAATGCCATCATGGGTGGCGCCGGCGCAGCGGTCGGCGAGTTCCTCGCCCGCGAAGCGGTGGTCAAGCCGCTGCTGCACCTGGGGCTGCCGGATATCTATGTCGAGCATGCCAAGCCTGCGCAGATGCTGGCCGAGTGCGGGCTGAATGTGGCTGGGATCGAAGCCTCCGTCAAAGCCCGAATGGCCAAGCTCGGCCTGTAAGGCCATATCACGGGGCAAGTCGCGGCGGTGCGCCGATGCGACTTGCCCCGTGATCGCAATGGAACTGCCCCATGAAGATCCGCGCCCTCCCCCTGCTCTGCCTCCCCGCCGCCGCCCTTGCCGCCGACCCCTCTCGCGATGACGCCCTGAAGCTCCCCGACGTGCTGATCAGCGCCAGTCGCCAGGTCGAGTCGCGTACCGCCACCAGTGCGGCCAATACGGTGTTCACCCGTGCCGACATCGACCGCCTGCAACCCAGCAGCGTCACCGATCTGCTCGCCCGCGTGCCCGGCGTGCAGGTCGCGCCCACCGGCGGTCGCGGCAGCCTGCCGGGCATCTTCGTGCGCGGCACCAAGGCCGCCCAGACCCTGGTGCTGGTTGATGGCGTGCGCATCGCCAACGCCACCTCCGGCGACAGCGGCCTGCAGTTTCTTGGCATCGACCAGATCGAACGCGTGGAAGTGCTGCGCGGCTCGCGCTCGGCGGTATACGGCAGCGACGCCATCGGCGGGGTGATCCAGATCTTCACCCGGCGTGGCGAGGGCCAGGGCCTGCAACCGCGCCTGCGCCTGGCGGCCGGCAGCAACCAGACCTGGCAGCGCAGCCTGGGCCTGTCCGGTGGCGATGGCGCGACCCGCTTCAACCTCGGCGCCAGCCTGGACGAGACGGCCGGCATCGATTCGACCGGGCCGTCGTATGCCAGCGATGGCGACCATGATGTTTATCGCAACCGCTCGCTGAACCTGAGCTTGAGCCACAGCTTCAACGAGCGCTTCGAAGCGGGCCTGAACCTGCTCGACAGCCGTGGGCGCAGTGAATACGACAATCCTTATGGGCGGCTGGATGAAACCACTTACCTGAGTTATCCACAGCAGCCCTATACCGATTTCAGTGTCAGCAGCCTGGGCACTTGGTTCGACGCCCAGCTAAGCGACGCCTGGCACTCCAGGTTGGAACTTGGCCACAGCGAAAACCGTGACGACAGGCGTGACAAGATGAGCGACGAGCACTTCATCTACAACACCTACCGTGACCAGGTCACTTGGCAGAACGACTTCGCACTCGACGAGCGCAACCAACTGATGCTGGGTGGCGACTGGTACCAGGACCGCTTCCACGGTACGGCGAACTTCAGCGAGGACAGCCGCTGGAACCGCGCAGCCTTCGCTCAGTACCGCTTTGCCGGGGACAGCTTCTCGAGCGAACTGGGTGTACGCCAGGACCGTAACCAGCAATTCGGCGACCAGACCACCTGGAATGCCAGCCTCACTGTCCCGCTGAACCCTCGCAACGACGTGCTGCTCTCCTACAGCGAAGGCTTCCGCGCCCCGACCTTCAACGATCTCTACGATGTGAAGTACGGCAACCCGGACCTGCGCCCCGAGCACTCGAAAAGCTACGAACTGCAATGGCGCAGCCAGCTGGCCAGTGACACACGGCTGGAAGCCTCGCTGTATCGCACCGACCTGCGCGACGCAATCAACTACGACCCTGACCGCAGGCGGCCCGGCAATGTCGAAAACGCGCGAATCAATGGCATGGAGCTGTCGCTGCAGCAGCAATGGGCCGGCTGGACCTCTCAGCTGGGCCTGAGCCTGGTCGACCCGCGTGACCGGGAAAGCGGCCATACCCTTCAACGCCGCGCTCGTCGCACGTTGAGCCTGGATGTAGATCGACAATTTGCTCGCTACAGCGTGGGCGCCAGCTGGCAGGCCGTCAGTGGCAGCTACGACGATCCGTCCAACAATCGGCGCATGGGAGGCTATGGGTTGCTCGGCCTACGTGGAGGCATGGCCCTGACAGACGAGGTGAGGGTGGAACTGAAGCTGGACAATCTGCTGGACAAGCAGTACAGCCGCGCCCTCTACAGCTACGACGGCAGTTGGCACGGCTACCGCGACGAGGGCCGCAACTGGCTGTTGAGCCTTACCTGGACACCGGCGCTCTAGCATCGAGCAACGCACACAGCCGAGCAGTCGCCTCGATCATCTGCCCGCTGGGCCGCTCCAGGCCTTTGTCCGGCACCACTAGCAAGCGCTCGCCCTTCACGGCGCTCAGCCGCGGCCAGTTGCGCCAACTGGCCAGTTGCGCCTCATCGCCCGCCAGGATCACCTCGGGGTCGCGCAGCAGCACCGACTCCACGCTGACCTGCGGGGCGGGCTGGGCCAGGTCGTCGAACACATTGCGCGCCCCGCACACGCGCAAGGCGTCGCTGACCACCTGACTCCCACCCAAGGTGTACAGCGGCTTGTCCCAGACCTGGTAGAACACCCGTAGCGGCGCCTCACGCCGGTAGCGGTCGCGCAGCCTTTGCAGCCGCTCACGCAGGCTGGCGGCATAGGCGCGGCCTTGCTGGTCACGGCCAATACGTTGGGCGATGGCTTCGATCTGGTCGATCAACTGGTCGAGGTTGCCGGGCTCGCCGCTGAACGTGGCGATGCCCAGGCGCCTGAGCTGGTCGCGCTGGGCCGGAGGCACGCTGCCGGGCCACAGCAGCAAGAGGTCGGGCTCGAGGCTTAACAGACGCTCCATGTCGAGCTGACCATGGCGGCCGACGGAGGGCAACCGGGCCAGCGCCGACGGGCGCTCGCCACCATCGAGCACACCGACCAGCAACTCGCCGGCGTCCAGTTCCAGAACGATCTCGGTCATCGATGGCGCCAGGCTGACCACCCGCGGCGCAGCCTCGGCCAAGGCGCCGAGGCACAGCAGCGATACACCGGCGAGCAGCGCCCGCATCAACCGAGCTGGCGCGGGATGCGATAGAGGTAAAGCAGCACCACGGTGGACAGCGCAAGGAGAATCTGCGGCACTGCCTCCAGCCCGACCAGCACCGACAGCGCGGCAACCCAGGCCGGGAAGCAGGCGAACAGCATGGCCAGGCGGCGCACCCGCGCCAGCTCGATCCAGGCGGCCGGCTCTTCGGCGCTGCCCAGCGCCTTGTCGGTGGCGATCAACGCCCGCTTGTACGCGCTGAAGCGCGGCAGGCTGAGGAACATGCTGGCGGCACCGGCGATGAACAGCGGCATGGCCAACACCGGGATCAGCACCTCGCCCCCACCGAAGGCCCAGGCCATCACCGGCAGCGGCAGCAATCCCACGGCCAGGTACTGCCACCAGGCCAGCGCCAGCCGCCGCTTCACCTCTGTGCGCGTCACGCCTGGGGCACCTCGCCCTGGTGCTTGTTGCCCATCATGTGGCCGAGCTTGTCGGCCTTGGTGGCCAGGTACAGGCGGTTGTGCGGGTTGTGGCCAGTGTGCAGCGGCACGCGCTCGGCGACCTTGATGCTCATGTCGGTCAGGGCCTTTACCTTGCGCGGGTTGTTGGTCATCAGACGCAGCGACTTCACGCCCAGGTGCTCGAGCATCGGCAGGCACATGGCGTAGTCACGCTGATCGGCGGCGAAGCCCAGGCGCTCGTTGGCCTCGACGGTATCGGCACCGCCGTCCTGCAGCTCGTAGGCGCGGATCTTGTTCAGCAGGCCGATGCCACGGCCTTCCTGGCGCAGGTACAGCAGCACGCCACGGCCTTCACGGGCGATGGCCTGCAATGCAGCCTTCAGCTGCGAGCCGCAGTCGCAACGCTGGCTGAACAGCGCATCGCCGGTCAGGCATTCGGAGTGCAGACGCCCCAGCACCGGCTCGCCGTCGGCGATATCACCCAGGCTGAGCACCACGTGCTCGCGGCCAGTGGCTTCGTCGAGGAAGCCATGCATGGTGAAGGTCGCAAAGGGAGTCGGGAGTTTCGAGGCGGCAACAAAGACGACGGGCACGTTGTGCTCCTGGGCAGTAGGATTTTTCAGATCGGCCGATTGTATCAGCAGCCCGGCGCAGGTGCGCAGGAGGAATATCGTGGCTTAAGATCGAAAAGTTAGATGCATATGGCCCCACACCGGCCCCTGCGGGAGCGGACTGCGGGCAGTTACTGATGGGGCAGGTGATCAACCGTAAACGGATAAGGCTGCTTCCAGCGCTCGAAGATCGGCTTCAGCTCGCCGCTGCGCACCAGTTGCTCCATGCGCCGGTCGAACAGGTCGCGCAGGACCTTGCCCTGTTCACTGTGGGTGAAGGCCAGGTACAACGGCAGCTCGGCGACGTGGGTGCGGCGAAAGCGCGTGGCATCGGGCGCCTGGCCAAGCACATAGTCGACCTCGGCGAGCGCATCGATGTAGAAATCGACCCGGTCATGCTCGAGCATCGGCAGGATGCCCTCGCGACGCTGGATCTCGCGGAAGTTGTGGACCTCGGGCAGATAGCTGGCGTAGTCGTAGCCGCGCACCCAGGCCAGCCGGTACTGGCCGATGGTCTCGAGCGTTGGCACCGGCTTGTCGACCAGGCCCAGGGCATAGATATGGTCCTGGTCGAAGTACCACTGTGGATACAGGTTGTCGGCGTTCTCTTCCTTGTAGGAGCCGACCCAGGCATCCGCCTCGCCGCGCTTCACCAGCCCGACGGCGCGGCTGTAGGGCGCGCTCTTGACCACGACCTTGACCCCGGCCGGCTCGAACACCTTGCGCAACACGTCCCAGGCCAGCCCGGAGCCATCGGCATTGGTGTAGTCGACCCACGCCTCGCTGACCAGACGCACCTGCGCCGGCGCCTCCTGGGCCATCGCACCCGGCCCCGCGACCAACAGCATCGATGCCAGCACCACAGCCTTCAGGCCCATCGCAACGCTCCCTGTATCAGGCCACCGCCCACACCAGAACCTGCATGCCCAGCCAGGCGAACACGCCAGCCAGGATATCGTCGAGCATGATCCCGAACCCACCATGCACATGGCGGTCGACCCAGCGGATCGGCCACGGCTTGAGGATGTCGAAGAAGCGGAACATCAGGAACCCCGCCAGCAGCCACTGCCAACCTTCCGGCACCAGCCACAGGGTGATCCACATGCCGACGATCTCGTCCCAGACAATGCCCTCATGGTCGTGCACGCGCAAGTCGTTGGCCACCTTGCCGCACAACCACACGCCGAACAGCATGCTGATGCCCAGCAACAGCCAATAACCCCAGTCGGGCAGCATCTGCCACAGCGGGATGAACGGCAGCGCCACCAGCGAACCCCAGGTCCCCGGCGCCTTGGGCAGGGTGCCCGAGCCGAAGCCGAAGGCGATGAAGTGCCACGGGTTGCGCCAGACCGAAGGCGGAACGAACTCCGCAGGCACCTGGTTGGGGTGGTCGGTCACGGTGTCTCCCTGAAATGTTGATAGCCCCGTTGCACGGGGGTGATGTCCTGGCCTTGCGGGTCACGCAAGGTCACGCCCTGGCCTTCCAATACCCGACCGATGACGTGCACCTCACGGGCCAGGGCGGTCAGTGCGCTTTCCGGCACGGTGAACGCCAGCACATAGTCGTCACCACCGGTGAGCGCTGCATGCAAGGCCGCTTCTCGACCGAGGAAAGCCTGTAAAGGAGCAGACACGGGGACCTGCGCCAGGTTCACCTGCAGCGCAACACCGGACGCCTTGGCGATATGCCCGCAGTCGGCCAGCAGTCCGTCGGAAATATCCAGCGCCGCCGTGGCCAGGCCGCGCAGGCGCTCGCCCAGTTGCAGTTGCGGCAAGGGCGACCAGTAGTGCTCGAGCAATGGCCCGGCCACATCGACTGCCGCCTGGCGTTCGCCCAGCACCAGCGGCAAGGCCCCCGCCGCATTGCCCAGGAAACCACCGACACACAGCAGGTCGCCCGGCTGCGCGCCGCTGCGACGCAGCGCCTGGCCGGTCGGCACCCGGCCGAACACGGTCACGGTAATGCTCAACGGACCGCGTGTAGTGTCGCCACCGATCAGGCTGATACCGCAGCGCGCGGCCATGCGGCCGAGGCCGTCGGCAAAGCCGGCAAGCCATTGCGCGCCGACCTGGGGCAAGGTGAGGGCAAGGGTGAAGCCGACGGCCGTGGCGCCCATGGCCGCCAGGTCGCTGACCGCCACGGCCAGCGAGCGCTGGCCGAGCAGCAACGGGTCGCAGATTGCGGGGAAATGCACACCGGCCACGAGCGTGTCGGTGGAGATCGCCAGCTGCTCGCCGGCAGGCAGGTCCAGCAGGGCACAGTCATCGCCGATCCCCAGGGCCACGCCCTCGCCGCCCTGCGCACAGGGCGCGGCGGCGAAGTAGTGACGGATCAGCTCGAACTCACCCATGGCTGGTCAGCGCCGCGATCAGCGCTTGTTCGCCTTGACTTCCGCCTCACGCAGACGCGGAGCCAGCTTGTCGAGCACGCCGTTGACAAACTTGTGGCCGTCGGTGGCGCCGAAGACTTTCGCCAGTTCCACACCTTCGTTGATGACCACGCGGTACGGTACGTCGGCGCGCATCATGAACTCCCAGGTGGACAGGCGCAGCACGGCCAGTTCGACCGGGTCGAGCTCTTCCAGCGGCGTATCCAGGCAAGGCTTGAGCGCCTCGTCGATCTCGGCCTTCTTCGCCGGGACCCCGTGCAGGATCTCGCGGAAGTAGGCGCCGTCGATATCGGTGAAATCGTTGTCGACCCGGAACTGCGCTTCGACCTCGTTCAGCGAATGCTTGGCCATGTGCCACTGGTAGAGCGCTTGCGTGGCGAGCTTGCGGGCTTCGCGACGCTTGGCGCTCTTCGAGGGCTTGCCGGCATCCGCGGGTTTTGGATCGCGCGGGTTGAAACGATCGCTTTCGTCGCTAATCACTTGGCCTCCAACTGCGCCAGCAGGCTGACCATTTCCAGAGCGGACAGGGCAGCTTCGGCACCTTTGTTGCCGGCCTTGGTGCCGGAACGCTCGATGGCCTGTTCGATGGAGTCGACGGTCAGTACGCCGAAGGCCACCGGAACACCGAACTCCATGGACACCTGGGCCAGGCCCTTGGTGCACTCGCCCGCCACGTATTCGAAGTGCGGGGTACCGCCACGGATCACCGCGCCCAGGGCGACGATCGCGTCATAAGCGCCCTGCTGGGCGACTTTCTGTGCCACCAGCGGGATTTCGAACGCGCCCGGGGCACGGATGATGGTGATGTCGCTTTCGCTGACGCCGTGGCGTACCAGGGCATCGACTGCACCGCTTACCAGGCTTTCGACGACGAAGCTGTTGAAGCGGCCAACCACCAAAGCATAGCGACCTTTGGGGGCGATGAAGGTACCTTCGATGGTCTTCAGGGTCATTCCGGAGTTCTCATCTTCAAGAGCGAGGCCGCGCTGTGGCGGCCTCGGGAGGGTTTTGACTCGAGCTTAAGGGCGATCAGGCCGCCTCAAGTCACTCGGAGGGCACGTATTCTACAACTTCCAGATCGAATCCGGATATCGCATTGAACTTCATCGGCGAACTCATCAGGCGCATCTTGCGCACACCGAGGTCGCGCAGGATCTGCGAACCGGCACCGACGGTGCTGTAGGTGGTGGGTGCCTTGGGCTGCGCATCGCCCGCGCTTTCGCGGATGTGCGCCAGCAGCACGTCGCCGTCCAGCGGGTGGCCCAGCAGCAGGACCACGCCGCTGCCGGCCTCGGCCACCGCGGCCATGGCCGCGCGCAGGCTCCAGCGCCCCGGCTGCTTGACCAGCAGCAGGTCGCGCAGCGGGTCCATGTTGTGCACCCGTACCAGGGTCGGCTCTTCGGCGCAGATCTTGCCCAGCGTCAGGGCCATGTGCACGTCGCCTTCCACCGCGTCACGGTAGGTGACCAGGTTGAATTCGCCCAGCTCGCTCTCGACCGGTTGCTCGGAAACGCGCTGCACAGTGCGCTCGTGGATCATGCGGTAGTGGATCAGGTCGGCGATGGTGCCGATCTTCAAGCCATGCTCGGCAGCGAACACTTCCAGCTCGGCGCGACGCGACATGGTGCCGTCGTCGTTCATCACCTCGCAGATCACCCCGCTCGGCTCGAAACCGGCCATGCGCGCCAGGTCGCAGGCGGCCTCGGTATGGCCGGCGCGGGCCAGGGTGCCGCCGGGCTGGGCCATCAGCGGGAAGATATGCCCAGGGCTGACGATGTCCTCGGCCTTGGCGTCCTTGGCCGCAGCCGCCTGCACGGTGCGGGCGCGGTCGGCGGCGGAGATGCCGGTGGTGACGCCTTCGGCGGCCTCGATCGACACGGTGAACTTGGTGCCGAAGCCCGAACCGTTGCGCGGCGCCATCAGCGGCAGCTTCAGGGTTTCGCAGCGCTCGCGGGTCATCGGCATGCAGATCAGGCCACGGGCGTGCTTGGCCATGAAATTGATGTGCTCGGGCAGGCAGCACTCGGCCGCCATGATGATGTCGCCTTCGTTCTCGCGGTCTTCGTCATCCATGAGGATGACCATTTTGCCCTGGCGGATGTCTTCGACCAGTTCTTCGATGCTGTTGAGCGCCACGCGGCACCCCCTTCTCAATCAGGATTTCAAGAAGCCGTTGGCGGCCAGGAAGCTTTCGGTGATGCCACTGCCTTTGCTCGGCTCGGCGGCCTTGTCGCCCAGCAGCAGACGCTCCAGGTAACGGGCCAGCAGGTCGACCTCAAGGTTCACCCGACGCCCTGCGCGGTAGTCGGCCATGATGGTTTCGGACAGGGTGTGCGGGACGATGGTCAGCTCGAACTCGGCGCCATCGACTTCGTTGACCGTCAGGCTGGTGCCGTCGACGGTGATCGAGCCCTTGTGGGCGATGTACTTGGCCAGCTCCTTGGGTGCGCGCACGCGGAACTGGATGGCGCGGGCGTTATCAGCGCGCGAGACGATCTCGCCGACACCGTCGACGTGGCCGCTGACCAGGTGTCCGCCCAGGCGGGTGGTCGGGGTCAGGGCCTTTTCCAGGTTGACCCGGCTGCCGCTCTTGAGGTCGACCATGGCGGTACGCTTGAGGGTCTCGACGCTGACGTCGGCCCAGAAGCCGTCGCCGGGCAGCTCGACGGCGGTCAGGCACACGCCGTTGACCGCGATGCTGTCGCCAAGCTTGACGTCGGCCAGGTCGAGCTTGCCGGTTTCAACGTAGACGCGCACGTCACCGCCCTTGGGGGTGAGGCTGCGGATGGTGCCGATGGATTCGATGATGCCGGTGAACATGCTGTTCTCCTCAAGTACGGGCTGCGCGAAGCAAGCCAGGCATTATACGCCGGGGGCCGGCAGGGGGATGGCAGTGACTCGCCAGTCATCGCCGACCGCGCGCATGTCGGTGATCTTCAGCCGCGGCGCCTCGCTCATTTTCGACAGCGGCCAGTCCAGCAGCGGACGGGCGTCGGAGCCGAGGAAGGTGCCGGCGACGAACAACTGGTACTCGTCGACCAGGCCCTGGCGGGCGAAGGCGCCGACCAGGCCGGCGCCGGCTTCCAGGAGGATCTCGTTGACGCCGCGCCCGGCCAGCACCCGCAGCAGGGCCGGCAAGTCGACGCGGCCGTCGCTGCCGGGCAGGTCGAGCAGCTCATGACCGGCGGCGGCATAACGAGGGTCCTCGCCGGCGGCGGTCACCACCAGCGCCGGGCCGGCCTGGAAGAACGGCGCGTCCAGTGGCAAGCGCAGGCGCCCGTCGATCAGCACGCGCAGCGGCGGGCGCGACACGGCCAGGGCAGTGAGCGCCTCATCCAGGCCCAGTTCCTCGCCACGCACGGTCATGCGGGCGTTGTCGAACAGCACGCTCTCGGCGCTGGTCAGCACCACGCTGGACCGGGCGCGCAGGCGCTGGACCGCGGCACGGGCGGCGGGGCCGGTGATCCACTGGCTCTCGCCACTGGCCATGGCAGTGCGACCGTCCAGGCTCATGGCCAGCTTGGCGCGCACGAATGGCAGGCCGTGCTCCATACGCTTGAGGAAGCCTGGGTTGAGGGCGCGGGCCTCGGCTTCGAGCACCCCGCTGGCGACCTCGATGCCGGCCTCGCGCAGACGGCGCAGGCCATTGCCGGCCACTTGCGGGTTGGGGTCCTGCATGGCCGCGACCACCCGCGCCACCCCGGCGTTGACCAGGGCTTCGGCGCACGGCGGCGTGCGCCCATGGTGGCTGCAGGGCTCGAGGGTGACGTAGGCACAGGCGCCTCGGGCGCGCTCGCCGGCCTGGCGCAGGGCGTGAACCTCGGCGTGCGGCTCGCCGGCACGCACATGCCAGCCCTCGCCGACCACCTCGCCATCGCGCACGATCACGCAGCCCACGCGGGGGTTGGGGTGGGTGCTGTACAGGCCCTTGCGGGCCAGTTCCACGGCCCGGGCCATGTAGTGGGCGTCGAGAATGGCTTGGCTGGACATGCTTACTCTTTGGCTGGCTCGCGGGCCAGGCGGTCGATTTCTTCGCGGAATTCGTCGAGGTCCTGGAAACGTCGGTAGACCGAGGCGAATCGGATGTAGGCCACTTCGTCGAGCTTGCGCAGCTCGGCCATCACCATCTCACCGACCACCAGCGATTTCACTTCGCGCTCGCCGGTGGCACGCAGGCGGCTCTTGATGTGCGCCAACGCCGCTTCCAGGCGCTCGACGCTGACCGGGCGCTTTTCCAGCGCGCGCTGCATGCCGGCACGCAGCTTGTCTTCATCGAAGGGCTGGCGCGTGCCGTCCTGCTTGATCAGCCGCGGCAGCACCAGCTCGGCGGTTTCGAAGGTGGTGAAACGTTCGCCGCAGGCGACGCACTCGCGACGGCGACGCACCTGTTCGCCCTCGGCGACCAGGCGCGAGTCGATGACCTTGGTGTCGTTGGCGCCGCAAAACGGACAGTGCATGGTGGCAGGCAACAAAAAAAGGGAGGGCCATGGTAGCGCATTGCACTGGCAAGACAAGCCAAAGGGGTTACCATCCATGCAAATCTGCCCGTGAAGGACGACCCCATGTACCCTCGAGCGCTCGTCGTGCTGTGTTGCGCCGCCCTGCTCGCCGCCTGCGGCAGCGACCGCCCCAAGCCGGAGCAAGCCCCGGCGCCGGTGCCGGCCAAGGTGGCGAAGAAGACCGAACCCCTGGGCCCGCTGCCGGCCTACCAGCGCGAGCTGAGCGGTACCCTGATGGAAATCCCGGCAGGTGCCGATGTGGAGCTGGCCCTGCTGGTGATCGACGAGCGTGGCCGCCCGCAGCAACTGCTGGCCAGCAGCACCCTGAGCGGTACCGGCCAGGCCCTGCCCTACCGCCTGCGCTTCAACCCCGAAGCCTTCCCGGCCGGCGCCCGCGTCGAACTGCGCGGCCGCGCCAGCCGCTCCGGGCAACTGATCCTGCACCTGCCTCCGGTACCCATCGCCCAGGCCCAGACCCAGGCCACCGGCCCGCTGCGTTTCGAAAAGGCACCGTAGATGGCCCCGTTGGCCCTGCAGCAGGCCTTGAGCGGCCTGATCGGCGAAGCACGCCTGATCGTCAGTGAACTGCCCGAGTGCGACCTGAAACTCTGGTTGATCGACGACCAGAACATGGACCGCGCATTCAGCAGCGAGGAAACCCGGCGCATCCTCGAAGAGCCACCTTACTGGAGCTTCTGCTGGGCCAGCGGCCTGGCCATGGCGCGCTACCTGGCCGAGCAACCGCACTGGGTGCGTGGCAAGCGCGTGCTGGACTTCGGCGCCGGCTCCGGCATCGCCGGGATCGCCGCCGCCCGGGCCGGCGCGCTGGAGGTGGTGGCCTGCGACCTCGACCCGCTGGCCCTGGACGCCTGCCGCGCCAACGCCGCGCTGAACGGCGTGACGCTGGGCTACAGCAGCGATTTTTTCGCCGAGGCCGACCGCTTCGACCTGATCCTGGTCGCCGATGTGCTCTACGACCGCGCCAACCTGCCGTTGCTGGACGCATTCCTCGGCCGTGGCCGCCAGGCGCTGGTGGCCGACTCGCGGGTGCGCGATTTCAGCCATCCGCTGTACCGTCCGCTCGGCGTGCTGGAGGCGCTGACCCTGCCGGATCTGGCCGAGCCGCACGAATTCCGCCGGGTCAGCCTGTACCACGCCAGCCGCGAGCCCTTATAGTGGGGGCATTCACGGATTTGCGAGAGTTGCGATGAGCCAAGCGCCAGTTAACCAAAGCCTGCCCTATATCTTCGATGCCACCGATGCCAACTTCCAGCAACTGGTCATCGAGAACTCCTTCCACAAGCCGGTACTGGTCGACTTCTGGGCCGAATGGTGCGCGCCGTGCAAGGCGCTGATGCCGCTGCTGGCGAAGATCGCCGAGGGTTACCAGGGCGAGCTGCTGCTGGCCAAGATCAACTGCGACGTCGAGCAGCAGATCGTCGCCCAGTTCGGCATCCGCAGCCTGCCGACCGTGGTGCTGTTCAAGGATGGCCAACCGGTCGACGGCTTTGCCGGCGCGCAGCCCGAGTCGGCGATCCGCGCGATGCTCGAACCTCACGTGCAGATGCCCGCGCCGCCCGCCGCCGCGCCGCTGGAGCAGGCCAAGGCGCTGTTCACCGAGAGTCGTTTCAGCGAGGCCGAGGCCCTGCTGCAAGTGCTGCTGGGTGAAGACAACAGCAATGCCGAGGCGCTGATCCTCTACGCCCGCTGCCTGGCCGAGCGCGGCGAGCTGGGCGAGGCCCAGGTGGTGCTCGACGCGGTCAAGACCGACGAGCACAAGGCCGCACTGGCCGGCGCCAAGGCCCAGCTGACCTTCCTGCGCCAGGCCGCCAGCCTGCCGGAAGCCGCGGAGCTGAAGAGCCGCCTGGCGCAGAATCCGCAGGATGACGAAGCAGCCTACCAGCTGTGCATCCAGCAGTTGGCACGCCAGCAGTACGAGGCCGCGATGGATGGTCTGCTGAAGCTGTTCCAGCGCAACCGCGCCTATGAGAACGGCCTGCCGCAGAAGGCGCTGCTACAGGTATTCGAGCTGCTGGGCAACGAGCATCCGCTGGTCAGTGTGTACCGCCGCAAGCTGTCCTCAGCGTTGTTCTGAGGCTGCTGGGGCTGCTACAGGTATTCGAGCTGCTGGGCAACGAGCATCCGCTGGTCAGTGTGTACCGCCGCAAGCTGTCCTCAGCGTTGTTCTGAGGCTGCTGGGGCTGCTATGCAGCCCCTCATCCCACCCAGCGATACACCGGCGCATCCACGCCACTTTCCACCTTCACCTCACTGCTATGGCGCAAGCGCACCAGCAGCCGCTTGCCTGCCGCCACGCTTCCGGCCAAACCTTCCAGACGCTCCAGCAGCTCCGGACCACCCATCTGCCCCGCCTGACGCAGCACTTCACGCGCCGCCGCCCACTGTCCGTCATCCTGTCGGGGTACGGGGCTGGCGCTGACCGGCGCAGCTTCCACCGGGGCCTGGACATCCATCCTACGCCCCAGCTGCGCCCATTCATGCGGCTCCAGCTCGACAGTCAGGTCCACCGGCCACGCGCCGATCTGTCCACGAATTCTCACGATTATTTCCTTGTTTCCAGGCTCGATTACGCCATGCTCCCACGAACATGAAACCTGTGCCAGGCAGGCTGGCGGCGCAAATGCAAATTGTTATAACATCACAAATTCATCCCAAGCCGCCTGTGGAGCCGTCCATGCGTCGTCTGTTGCTCGCCCTGCCCTTTGCCCTGCTTCCCCTGGCCGTGGCCCATGCCCACGACGACCATGACCATGACCATGATCACGATCACGCCCATGGCACCCTCGGTGCCCATGAGCACGGCGTGGCCAAGCTCAACGCGGTAATCGACGGCAACGTCCTCGAGCTGGCACTGGACAGCCCGGCGATGAACCTGGTCGGCTTCGAACACGCCGCCAGCAGCGACGCCGACAAAGCCAAGGTCGCCGCCGCCCGCCAGCAGCTCGAACAACCCCTGAAGTTGTTCGCCATCGCCCAAGCCGCTGGTTGCAAGGAGGAGGCCCAGGAGCTGGAAAGCCCGCTGTTCGGTAATGCCCCCGAGGCTGGCGGCGACGCGCACCAGCACGCCGACATCAATGCCCGTTACCAGCTGACCTGCGCCACCCCGGGCAAACTCACCCAGATCGACCTCGGCCGCCTGTTCAAAACCTTCCCGCAAACCCAAAAGATCAACGTGCAACTGATCGGCCCGAATGGCCAGAAAGGCGTGGAAGCCACCCCCGCCAAGGCCGTGGTCGAGTTCTGAATGAGCCAGCCGCTGATCGAACTGCATGACCTGGTGTTCGCCTGGCCTGGCCAGGCGCCGCTGCTGGAGATCCCGGCGTTTCGCCTGGAGCCCGGCGAGGCGTTGTTCCTCAAGGGCCCCAGCGGCAGTGGCAAGACCACCCTGCTCGGCCTGCTGGGCGGGGTCAACCGCCCAGGCCAGGGCAGCATACGCCTGCTCGGCCAGGACTTGGCGACCTTGGGCCAGGGCGCGCGCGACCGCTTCCGGGTCGATCACACCGGCTACATCTTCCAGCAGTTCAACCTGTTGCCGTTCCTCTCGGTGCGCGAAAACGTCGAGCTGCCCTGCCGCTTCTCGAAAAGCCGTGCCGTTCGCGCCGCCCAGCGCCACGGCAGCATCGACCAGGCCGCTGCCCAGTTGCTCGCCCACCTGGGCCTGGACGACCCGGCCCTGCTCGCCCGCCGCGCCGACAGCCTGTCGATCGGGCAGCAGCAGCGAGTCGCCGCGGCCAGGGCGCTGATCGGCCAGCCCGAGCTGGTGATCGCCGACGAGCCGACCTCGGCCCTCGACGCCGACACCCGCGAGGCGTTCATCCGCCTGTTGTTCGACGAATGCCGCGACGCCGGCGCCAGCCTGCTGTTCGTCAGTCATGACCAGAGCCTGGCGCCGCTGTTCGACCGCCATCTGTCCCTGGCCGAGCTCAATCGCGCCGCCAAGCCCCGGGAGGCCTGATGTACCTGCTTCGCCTTGCCCTGGCCAGCCTGGCCAACCGCCGTTTCACCGCCCTGCTCACCGCGTTCGCCATCGCCCTGTCGGTGTGCTTGCTGCTGGCCGTCGAGCGGGTACGCACCGAAGCCCGCGCCAGTTTCGCCAGCACCATCAGCGGCACCGACCTGATCGTCGGCGCCCGTTCGGGGTCGGTGAATCTGCTGCTGTACTCGGTGTTCCGCATCGGCAATGCCACCAACAACATCCGCTGGGACAGCTACGAGCATTACGCCAAGGATCCACGGGTGAAGTGGGCGATCCCGATTTCACTGGGCGATTCGCACCGTGGCTACCGGGTGATGGGCACCAGCGCCGACTACTTCAGCCATTACCAGTTCGGGCGCCGCCAGCACCTGGCACTCGACCAGGGCCGGGCGTTCGCCGACGATCCATTCGAAGTGGTGCTGGGTGCCGAAGTCGCCGAGGCGCTGCACTACAAACTGGGTGACAAGCTGGTGCTGGCGCACGGCGTGGCCGCCATCAGCCTGGTCAAGCATGACGACAAGCCATTCACCGTGGTCGGCGTGCTCGAGCGCACCGGCACCCCAGTGGACCGCACCCTGCACATCAGCCTGGCAGGGATGGAAGCGATTCACATCGACTGGCACAACGGCGTCCCGGCCCGTGGCGCCGGACGCATCAGTGCCGAACAGGCTCGCGCCATGGACCTGCAACCCACCGCCATCACCGCCTTCATGCTCGGGCTCAACAGCAAGATCGCCACTTTCAGCCTGCAGCGCGAGATCAACGAGTACCGTGCCGAGCCCCTGCTGGCGATCCTGCCCGGCGTGGCCCTGCAGGAGCTGTGGAGCCTGATGGGCACGGCCGAGCAGGCATTGTTCGTGGTGTCGTTGTTCGTCGTGCTCACCGGCCTGATCGGCATGCTCACCGCGATTCTCACCAGCCTCAACGAACGCCGCCGGGAAATGGCCATCCTGCGCTCGGTGGGGGCCCGTCCCTGGCACATCGCCGGGCTGCTGGTGCTCGAGGCACTGGCCCTGGCATTGTCGGGCATCGCCGCCGGGCTTGGCTTGCTGTATGCCGGCATAGCCCTGGCACAGGGCTATGTGCAGGCCAACTACGGGCTGTACCTGCCATTGGCCTGGCCAAGCGCCCATGAGTGGACGCTGCTGGCTATCATCCTTGGCGCGGCGCTGCTGATGGGCAGCGTGCCGGCCTGGCGTGCCTACCGGCAGTCGCTGGCCGATGGCCTGTCGATTCATCTTTGAGAACCTTCATGAGCGCGACGTCCATGGACAACAGGCAGGCTTCCACTGCTTGGCATTACTTGTTACTGGCAGTGGTGTTGCTGGCATCCACGGTGTGCGCCGCCGAACCTCGTGAGCTGGACTGGCCCGCGTTGATCCCCGAAGGCGCGCCGATCATCCCGCCGCAACTGACGCCACTGCACGACCTGTCGCAGATCAGCGACGCGCTGGCCGCCGAGGCCGCCCCCGCCGCGCGCCAGCAGGCGCCCAACGCGCCGGTGGTAAAGGCGCTGGACGGCCAGCCGGTGAAGATCCCCGGCTACATCGTGCCACTGGAAGTCAGCGACGAAGGCCGCACCACCGAGTTCCTCCTGGTGCCCTACTACGGCGCCTGCATCCACGTGCCACCGCCGCCCTCGAACCAGATCGTGCACATCTTCAGCGAGATGGGCGTGCGCATCGAAGACCTCTATCAACCCTACTGGATCGAAGGCACGATGCAGGTCAAGGCGTCCAGCAGCGAGCTGGCCGATGCGGGCTATCAGATGGAAGCCGAGAAAATCTACGCTTATGAGCTGAAGTGAGAACTGTGCACGCCCGTTTGAAGAGGCTTCGTTGAGCTGGGTCAAACTTTCTGTTTAGTCAGCTTCGTACCATTGGACTACTCGATTACTCACGTCCTCTGGGAGCTTCCATGAACAAGTCCTTGCTCAGTGCCTCGCTCGTCGCGTTGGCGCTCGCAGCCCCTGTTGCCCACGCCCACCAGGCGGGGGATTTCATCCTCCGCGCCGGCGCCATCACCACTGCGCCGAACGAAAGCAGCGGTGACATCAAGCTCGATGGCGCCAAAGTCTCGGGCACCAAGGCGACCCTGGACAGCGACACCCAGCTGGGCCTGGCCTTCGCCTACATGCTTACCGACCACATCGGCCTCGAGCTGCTGGCCGCCACGCCGTTCCAGCACAAAGTCGGCGTCAAGGGCCTCGGCCCAGGCCTGGATGGCAAGCTGGCCGACATCAAGCAGCTGCCACCGACCCTGTCGCTGCAGTACTACCCGATGGAGCCAAGCTCCAAATTCCAGCCCTACGCTGGCGTGGGCATCAACTACACGATGTTCTTCGATGAAGACCTGACCAGCAACCGCAAGGCCCAGGGCTTCAGCAACATGAAGCTGAAGGACTCGGTAGGCATCGCCGGCCAGCTGGGCATGGACTACATGCTCACCGACAACCTGCTGCTCAACGCCGCGGTCTGGTACGTCGACATCGACACCAAGGCCAGCATCGATGGCCCGAGCGCCCTGGGCGTCGGCAAGACCAAGGTCGACGTGGACGTCGATCCATGGGTCTACATGGTCGGCATCGGCTACAAGTTCTGATCCGCAGGCAAGCCCGTTCCTTCTGGAGCGGGCTTGCCCCGCGCCGTCTCGCACCACCACAGATACCCCCAGTAGCCCCAGGCAACCGCGCTTATTCCCGCCCCCAATCCGCACACCGCCACCCAGCCCCACTGCCCATACACCCAGGTCGCCAAGACCGCACCCACCCCGCTGCCCACCGAATAGCAGCACATGTAGGCACCGATCAACCGGCTGGCCATCTCGCCGCGCCCCGCCAGCAACAGGCTCTGGTTGGTCACATGCACGGCCTGCACGGCCAGGTCCAGCATCAGCACCCCGATCACCAGCGCCAGCAATGACTGCTCCAGGTAGGCGCTGGGCAGCCATGACAGCGTCAACAGCCCGAGCGCCCATCCGCTCACCCGCCGGCCCTGCCCCTGATCCGCCAGGCGCCCGGCACGCGACGCCGCCAACGCGCCAGCCACGCCGACCAGACCGAACAACCCGACCTGGGTATGATCGAGCGCCAGCGGCGGGGCGCTCAGGGGCAACACCATCGCGCTCCACAGCACGCTGAACGCCGCGAAGATCAGCACCGCAAACACACCGCGCTGACGTAGCAGACGGTCATGCCGGTACAAGCGCAGCACTGAAACCAGCAGTACCCGATAGCGCTGCCTCGGCCCCTGCGGCCTGACAGCAGGCAAGCGCCAGGCCAGCAACAACGCCATGGCCAACGCCAGCCCCGCCGCCACGACGTATACGCCGTGCCAGCCCAGCAGGTCAGCCAGTGCACCCGAGACCAGGCGCGCTGACAGGATGCCCAGCACCACGCCACTGGTGACAGTCCCCACCGCCTGCCCCTGCTGAGCCGGCGTGGCCAGTGTGGCGGCATGCGCGACCATCACCTGCACCACCACCGCAGCCAGGCCGACCATGGCCATCGCCGCCAGCAACATGGCCCAGTCCACGGCAAACGCCACGGCCAACAACGCGCCGGCCGATGCCAGCAACTGGCCAACGATCAGCCGGCGGCGATCGACCAGGTCGCCCAGCGGCACGATCAGCAACAGACCCAAGGCATAGCCGGCCTGGGTCATGCCCACCACCAGGCCGACGCGCGCAGCGCTTACGCCGAGGCTTGCGGCCATGGCCTCCAGCAGCGGCTGGGCGAGGTACACAGTGGCCACGGCCAAGGCGCAGGCGGCAGCCAGCAACAGCGTCAATCCACGAGTGAGCGATGGCATCAGCGACCCTTTCATTTCTGGTTTCAATTTAAAACCACATGATTGGCTTTTAGCAAATGTAGTTTTATTCTGCAACCAGATCACGTTTAAGGAACGCCTCATGCTCGACGAGAACAACCAGCAATGCCCAGTGGCCCGCGCCCTGGAGGTGCTCGGCGACCGCTGGGCGCTGATGATCCTGCGTGATGCCTTCGATGGCCCGTGCCGTTTCAGCGAATTGCAGAAAAACCTCGGGCTGGCGAAGAACATCCTCGCTTCGCGCCTGAAACTGCTGGTGGAGGCCGGGCTACTGGCACAGCAGCCTGCATCCGATGGCAGTGCCTACAAGGAATATGTGCTGACGGAAAAGGGCCGCTCGGTGTTTCCGATCGTGATCGGCTTGCGCCAATGGGGGGAGCGGTACCTGTTCACGTCAGGAGAGTCACGCTCGCAGTTGGTCGATGATCGCGGCCAGGGGCTGGAGACGTTGCAGGTGCGGGCCCGGGACGGGCGAGTGCTGGGGCCGGAGGATTGCCGGCGACAGCTGATTCGGCATTCGTGACGTCATCGCGGGGCAAGCCCCGCGAGAGGCTCAAGCTTTGCCGAGCAAGCGGGCCAGACCTTCTACAAACGGCGTTGGCTCGGGGAATGCGAAACGTGCCAGCAAACGCGAGTTGTCCGCCCGCGAATGGCGGATGTCCCCCGAGCGTGCCTGGCCGTAGCTGATTGCAGGCAAACCGCCCACCACCTGTTCCAGCGCCTTGAGCAACTGGTTCAGCGAGGTCGCCTGGTTGAGGCCGATGTTCACCGCGCCCTCTTCCACCGCCTGCTGCTCGAGCGCCTGCACCATTACCTGGACCAGGTCACCGACAAACAGGAAGTCGCGGGTCTGCTCGCCATCACCGAACACCGTGATCGGTTTGCCACTGGTGGCGCGCTCGCAGAAGATGCTGATCACCCCGGAATACGGCGAGGAAGGGTCCTGGCGTGGCCCGAAGATGTTGAAGAAGCGGAACACCACCGGCTCCAACCCGTGTTGGCGGCGGTAGAAGTCCAGGTACTGCTCGCTGGCCAGCTTGTCCACTGCGTAGGGGGTCAGCGGCGCCTTGGGCGTATCTTCGGCAATCGACTGGCCTTCGCCGTTGTTGCCGTACACCGCCGCGCTGGAGGCGAACAGCACGCGGCGGATGCCGTTCAGGCGCATCGCCTCGCACACGTTCAGCGTGCCGATGAAGTTGCTCTGGTGAGTCTTCACCGGGTCTTCCACCGAGGCCTGCACCGAGGCCACCGCGGCCAGGTGCACCACCGCCTGGCAGCCACTGGCGGCACGGGCCACCAGCGCGGCATCGGCGACATCGCCCTCGAGCAGTTCCAGGCGCGGGTGGCCAAGCTGCAGGTTGTCGCGCTTGCCGGTCGACAGGTCGTCGAGGATACGCACCGCGTAGCCTTTCTCCAGCAACGCATCGCACAGGTGCGAGCCAATGAAGCCGGCACCGCCGGTGATCAGGATGGGGGCGTCAGCCATGTCGGTAGAATCGGTCCAGTAGGGGCGGCAAGCCGGCGCGCCAGGCGCGTGGCTTGATGCCGAAGGTATGAAGGATCTTCTTGCAGGCCAGTACCGCGTGCTGCGGCTCCTCGCTGGCATCCGGGCGGGCGGCGTGGGCCTGGGCGGTGGGCGCCTGCACGGCCAGCTTGCGCCACTGGGTGGCCTCGGTGAGGATCGCCTGGCCGAGCACCAGCGGCGTGGTCGCTTCGTTGCCGGCGTAGTGGTAGGTGCCCCACAGCGGCGCCTGGCAATCGAGTTGCTTGAGCACCGAGAGGATCACCCGCGCGGCGTCGTCCACCGGTGTCGGGTTGCCGCGGCGGTCATCGGCCAGCAGCAGCTCCTGGGGCTGTTCGGCGCGGGTCAGGAAACGCCCGAGCGCGCCATCGAGGCTTTCATCCAGCAGCCAGCCGAAACGCAGCAGCACATGCTGCGGGCAGGTGGCGCGCACACTCTGCTCGATGCGCCACAGCGCCTGGCCACGCAGGCCGAGCGGCACCGGCTCGTCCTTCTCGCTGTAGGCCGTGGCGCGCGAGCCATCGAACACCCGGTAGCTGGACGGCTGCACGAGGATCATCTCGTGGTGCTGGCACAGTTCGGCGAGCCGCTCCACCGCCCGCTCCTGCTGGGCCAGGCGTTGCTCGCTGACCGACTCGGCCTGGAACCAGTCGAAGTAGTAGGCCAGGTTGATCACGGTGTGCGGGCGCTGCTCGTCGAGCAGCAGGGTCAGGCTGGCCGGATCCCAGCCGTTTTCCGGAGGGCGAGGCGCCAGGAACGCGATGTCTTCCTCGGCCCCGAGACGAATCAGCGCTTGCCCGAGGGCATTGCCACCACCCAACAGCATCAGGCGCATACGCATAGAGTCAACAGGTCCGGTCTGGTCGATGGAGGAAAGGGTTCATTTTGCTGTTTCCGACAGGGGAAGTCCAACCCAGGCAAGGCCTGGCGCGCGCGGCGTGCCGATTGGCGCCGATCGGACGGGTGTTCCGCCTTTGCCGACAGCTACTTATACTGCGCATGGCCTGTTCAAGGAGATCAACATGGATGCCGAGTCGAACACCGCGCTGCGCGCCAGATGGCAATACGACGAACCCGCTCCCGGCCCGGAACGCTTCATCGACGAGGCTTTCGACGGCTATCGGCAACAGGCCCGCCTGCTGCTCCCGGCACATGAGTGCGCCCCCACGGTCTTTGTGGTCGGCGGCGCCCGCTCCGACTTCACCCGCCTGAACCCTTTGCTCTATCGCCTGCAACAGCAGGGGATCGGTTCGCTGACCGGCAACCTCTCCGGCCACAGCCTGGCCAGCGAGCCCGGTGCAAAGGACGCGTCGTTGGCCAGCAACCTGCAGGAAGCCCTGCGCTTCCACCAGCATCTGGATGCGCGCAGCGACACCCTGGTCGGTCACAGCCTGGGCGCCGCCATCGCTCTCAAGCTGGCCGCCCAGCGCCCCAACGTGCGCAAGCTGGTGCTGATCTGCCCGGCGGTCTATCCCGATGCGGCCCATTGCGCGCCCTTCGGGCCGGCCTTCAGCGAAGCGATTCGCAAGCCTTTTGCGTTCCTCGACTGCGACAGCTATGCCTTCCTGCGTCAATTCCAGGGCCGGGTGCTGCTGGTGATCGGCGAATATGACGGGCTCAACTCCAAGGTCCACGGCCAGGGCCCCGGGACCTCGGCCGGGACCCGGCGCTTGGCGGGTGTCGAGCGCTACAGCCCGATCCCCGAGGAAGTCACCCATGCCTTGTTGCGTTCGGTGCCGGCGCCCCATGTGGAATGCCTGATGCTCACCGACTGCGACCACGGCATCGCCGCGCACCTGCGAGACCGGCCACAGGTGGCGGATCAGGTGGCCGATGCGGTGGCGGCGTTCATTCTCGACTAGCTCTGCGGGCGCCCACGAGTCAATGCGCCATCAACGTTGCTTCACTCGATTTCGAACAACCCGTTGCTGATCATCCCCGCACTGAGGCGGTCGCGGATATCGTCATCGATGCGCGGATCGTCCGGGCGGTACAGCTTGATCTGGCGGAAGGCGTTGATGCGGTTGATCTCCTCGCCCAGATATTCCCACACCACGCGGGTGCAGGCCGGGTTGCGCCGGTCACCGCTGGAAACCCCGGTCTTGAGGCCGTTCAGGCGGCTGATACGGCTCTTGAAGCTGGGGATGAGCACGGTCTGGCTCATCTCGTTGAGGGTCAGCGACTCGTAGTCGATCAGGAACATCCGGTCCTGCAGCTGGAACGCCGCACCCAGGTAGCGGCAGCGCACCTCTGCATGCCGGTCGAGGCCGCTGCTGCGCTCCTGGCGTTCCTGGCGCTCGAACAGGAAACTGCCGCGCTCCTCCCACAGGTGCACCAGCGACACCAGGATCGAACCGGGCACCGACATGCAGTTGGAGTATTCGAAGTAGTAGCCGCAATAGCGCGAGAGGTTGCCGGCTTCTTTATGCAGTGGCTTGAACAGCTCGCTGATGGGGTCGTCCTGGGGGCCGACAGGCTGCTGCTGGTTGCGTGCGCCGATCAGGCGGGCGAACTGCTCGGGCGGCAGGCCCAGCTCGTAGTCCTCCACACCGAAGAAGTCGCCGATGCGCTTGAGGTTGTAGGCCGTCGGGCGGCTCTGGCCGCTCAGGTACTTGTTGAACTGCGCCCGGTTGATCGACAGCTGCCGGCAAACCTCGGAGATAGAGCGGTAATGGCTGCAGGCCAATTTGAGGTTGATAGCGAAATGATCGCCCATGATACGCGGGTCCAGGTGATGCGAGTGGCGCCATTCTAGCATCAACTCGCACCAAAATGGAGCAACCCGCGAAATTGTAACCATAGTTGTCATGGCCAACCATGCGCCCCCAATGAATAGCGGTGCGCCTGCCGTCCGCTGGTCTTTCCATGCGAAGAATAAGAATCGAGGTCATTTTCCAATGCTCGAAGCACTCAACGATTTCCTTTCGGGGAAACTCCTCATCGTGCTGATCGTCGGACTCGGCGGTTACTTCACCATCCGCTCGCGGTTCGTCCAGTTCCGCCACTTCGGCCACATGTTCGGCGTCTTCAAGGAATCCCTTCGCGGCCAGGCAGGCCAACTGAGCTCGTTCCAGGCCCTGATGCTGAGCCTCGCCGGCCGCGTCGGCGCCGGTAACATCGCCGGTGTCGGTATCGCCGTGACCCTCGGCGGCCCAGGCGCCGTGTTCTGGATGTGGGTCACCGCACTGGTGGGCATGTCCAGCAGCTTCTTCGAGTGCACCCTGGCCCAGGTATACAAGCGCGCCGACGGCGACGGCCTGTACCGCGGCGGCCCGGCGTACTACATCCAGCACGGCCTGAAGCTGAAAAGCATGGCCATCGTGTTCTCGATCCTGCTGCTGGTCACCTACGGCTTCGCCTTCATCGGCCTGCAGTCGTACACCGTGACCCACTCGCTGCAGAACGCCTTCGCCTTCGATCCCAAGCAGACCGGCATCGTCCTCGCCGTGCTGCTGGCCATCACCTTCATCGGCGGCATCAAGCGCATCGCCGCAGTGTCCGACCTGCTGGTACCGGTCAAGACCCTGGCCTACATCGGCGTGACCCTGTACGTGATCGGCACCCAGATCGAACACGTGCCAGCCATGCTGGAAACCATCTTCAAGAGCGCCTTCGGCCTCGACCCGGCGTTCGGCGGCCTGCTCGGCAGCGCCATCGTCATGGGCGTGAAGCGTGGCGTGTTCGCCAACGAAGCGGGCCTGGGCAGCGCGCCGAACGTGGCCGCCGTGGCCGCCGTGAAGCACCCGGGCGCCCAGGGTGTGGTCCAGGCCTTCAGCGTGTTCCTCGACACCTTCGTGATCTGCACCTGCACCGCGCTGCTGATCCTGCTGTCGGGCTTCTACACCCCGGGCTTCGAAGGTGACGGCATCGTCCTGACCCAGAACTCGCTGGCCGCCGTGGTTGGTGACTGGGGCCGCATCTTCGTCAGCGTCGCGCTGTCGCTGTTTGTCTTCACCTGCATCCTCTACAACTACTACCTGGGCGAGAACAGCCTGCAGTTCCTCAGCCGCAACCGTGCCGTGCTGATGACCTTCCGTGGCCTGGTGCTGGCGCTGGTGGTGTGGGGTTCGACCCAGGACCTGTCGACCGTGTTCGCCTTCGCCGACATCACCATGACCTGCCTGGCCTTCGTCAACCTGATCGCCCTGGCCATGCTGTTCAAGGTCGGCCTGCGCGTGATGCGCGACTACGACGCACAACGCAAGGCGGGCATCAAGCAGCCGGTGTTCGACTCCAGCAAGTTCGCCGACCTGGATCTGGACCGCGCCGCCTGGCCGGCCAACCCGCAGGCTGAAACAGCCGCTGACAAAGCCGCCGCCCCGGCGCCAGCGCAGCACTGATACCCTGCCCTGCCACAACCGCCCCGCCCGGGGCGGTTGTCTCTTTCCTTCGCTACATCGCTACGGAATACTTCCATGCGTGCAGTCAAGAATCTGCTTGTCCTCTACACCGGCGGCACCATCGGCATGCTGCAGACCGCCGAAGGCCTCGCGCCGGCCGGTGGCTTCGAAGCGCGCATGCGCGAACACTTTGCCGCCTGCGGCGATGCGCCCAAGGTGCAATGGGCGCTGCGTGAACTCAATCCGCTGATCGACAGCGCCAACATGCAACAGGCCAACTGGCTGGCGATGCGCGATGCCATCGTCGAGGCGGTCGAACGCGACGGGCATGACGGCGTGCTGGTGCTGCACGGCACCGACACCCTGGCCTATAGCGCTGCTGCCCTGTCGTTCCTGCTGCTGGGCCTGCCGGTGCCGGTGCTGCTTACCGGCTCGATGCTGCCGGCCGGCGCGCCGGACAGCGATGCCTGGGCCAACCTGGTCGGCGCGCTCAATCTGTTCGAGAACGGCCTGGAAGATGGCGTGCAGCTGTATTTCCATGGCCAGTTGCTGCACGGCTGCCGCGCCTCGAAACTGCGCAGCGAGGCGTTCGACGCCTTCACCGTGCTGCCGCGCCATCGTGATGGCGAGCGTGCCCCGGAACTGCCGACCCGCCTGGACTACCGCCAGCCACGCCAGCCGGTCAAGCTGGCGGTCATGCCGGTGTTCCCGGGCCTTGCGGCCGAACACCTGCGCGGCCTGTTCGACAGCGGCATCCAGGGCCTGGTGCTGGAGTGCTATGGCAGCGGCACCGGCCCTTCGGATGACCAGGCGCTGCTCGACGCACTGCATGACGCCCGCCAGGGCGGCGTGATGATCGTTGCCATCAGCCAGTGCCCGGAAGGCTCGGTGGTGTTCGACACCTACGCCGCCGGCAGCCGCCTGCGCGACACCGGGCTGGTCAGTGGCGGCGGCATGACCCGCGAGGCGGCGCTGGGCAAGCTGTTCGCGTTGCTGGGCTCGGGGCTGGATGTACAGGCGGCGGAGCACTGGTTCGCGCTGGACCTGTGCGGCGAGCGCGCCTGACTCGCAGATCTTCCGTTCGCCATCGCGGGGCAAGCCCGCTCCCACAAATCCGTGGGAGCGGGCTTGCCCCGCGATCGTTTCAGCATCTGGAAAAGTGGCGGAAGGCAGCGGGAGTCGAACCTGCCCGGGAACGGCTGCCGTCCCCAACCGGGTTTGAAGCCCGGCCGCGCCACCGGGCGCGATTGCCTTCCTTGAAATCAGGGCCCGTGTTGCGGCTGGGCCAGGGCGCTGTCGGCACGAACCTGCCGCAGGTCACCGACCCGTCGGGTCAAGCCAATGCGATCGAAGTACTCGAGGATCTGCACACTGCGCTTGCGACCGATGGCCAAACCATCGCGAAACGCCGCGACCTGCACTATCGGCGATGTCGCGGCCTGGCGCAACAGCAGCTCTGCCATGCGCCTCAGAGTCGCTTCCGGGTAGAACAGGTCACGCACCACCTGATGCACAACGCCCAATCGGGCCAGCTTGCGCAACAACAGCCGGACATCAGCCTCTTCGCAGCCCTCCTCGCCGGCCAGGGTCCTTACCCAGGGCGGGTCGAACTCACCTGCCAACAGGCGCGGCAACAGACGCTCCCACAACGCGCTGTCCGCGGCGCTCAACTGGACCCGGTGGTCCGGCAGGTGCAGCCATGGGCCACTGCTGCTGATCGCACCTGCGCCCAGCAACTCATCCAGCAAGCTGACAAACGCGGGACGCTCCAATGGCAAGGCGCTAAAGCGGCGCAAGCGGTCCCGGTCCGGGCCAAGCTGATCGGGTTCCTGCTCATGGAACTGCGCCAGACGCTCCAGCACCTGTCGCTTGAGTGCCTGCCACTGTAAGCGATCGAACAACAGCTGACCTTGACGGGTGGCAACCACCAGCACCGAGTCCGGCAACTGCCAGCTCTCGCGCAGGCGGTTGAACTGGCGCTCCAGACGCCGGGGCTCGAGACCGCCGGGGGCCGCCTCGAGCAGGGCCGACAGCGCTTGCTCGAGATTGTCGGCTTCGCGCAGCACCTGCAACTGACGCAAGCGCGCCTCGCTGCGCCGTTGCCGGCTCGGGGCGAACGGGTCGAGCACACGCCCACCACCCAGCGTGCGCTGGGCGCGTTGGTCCCGCAGTACCAGGCGATCCCCGTGCACCGCCTGCAGCGGGGCATTGAGCAGCAACTGGGCGAACATGCGCTGGCCGGCGGCGAGCCGTTCACCCTCGAGCAAGGCAACCCGGGCGATGACATCCTGGGTGCCCAAGTGTACGTGCACCGCGCTGAAATGCTCGAAGGCGCGGGTTTCGCCCGGCAGCAGGGTGAAGTCGATATCGACCCGCACGCTGGGCGCGTGCAGCCACTCCGGCACAAGCCAGTCGCCACGATGCACCTGCTCGGCCGAAAGCTTTTCCGCGCTGATGTTCAAGGCCACCCGCTGCCCGGCTGCGGCGACCAGGGCCGCCTGGTTCTGGGCATGCAGGCCACGCACCCGCACCGCTTTGCCGACCTTGCCGAGCAGCAAGGTGTCGCCGACGCTGACCTGCCCGGCCAGCGCCGTGCCGGTGACCACGACTCCCGCTCCGGAAACCGCGAAAGCTCGGTCTACCGCCAGACGCAAACCGCCACGCACGCTGCGCTGGCGAACATGCGCTTCAGCCGCCATCAAAGCCTCGCGCAGGGCGTCGATCCCCTCGCCGGACAGGCTCGAAACCGCAAACTGCCTAGCCCCGGCGAAGGGGCCTGGCGCGAGCAGTTCGGTGACCTGGGCCCGGACTTCGCTCAACCGCGACGGCTCGACACGGTCGCACTTGCTGATCACCACCAACGCCTGGGGAATGCCCAGCAACTCGATGATCGAGAGGTGCTCACGGGTCTGCGGCATCACCCCATCGTCAGCAGCCACCACCAGCAGTACCAGGTCGATGCCATGGGCACCGGCCAGCATGTTGTGGATAAACCGCTCGTGGCCCGGCACATCGATGAAACCGGTCAGCGGCGCTCCTTCCGTCAGCGCCGCGTAGCGATAACCGAGGTCGATGGTCATGCCCCGGTCGCGCTCCTCCCGGCGGGTGTCGCCGGCCTGGCCGGTCAGGGCCTGGAGCAGCGCGGTCTTACCATGGTCGATGTGGCCGGCAGTCCCGACGATCACTGCACCGGCCCCAGTTGCAACGCCGGCAGTTGCGCCAGCCACTGGGCCTCGTCGTCCAGCTGGCGCAGATCGAGCCACAGGGCATCGTCGTCGATACGCCCGAGCACCGGCACCGGCAGGTCGCGCAACGCGCGCTCCAGCACATGCAAGCTACGCCCGCGCAGTTTCTTCGACACCTGCGGGCGCAGGCACAGCGCCGCGCTGGGCAGCCGCGCCACCGGCTGGCTGCCGCTGCCGATCATGCCCAGGGCCGGCTCGACGCTCACCACCCATTGCGCGCCGAGACGAGCAGCCAACTCAGGCGCCAGACGCTCGGCCTGGGCGGCGATCTCGGCTTGCGCGCGGGTCAGCAGGCGCAGGCTGGGCAGGCGTTCGGCCAGGCGATCGGGGTTGCGATAAAGCTGCAGCACCGCCTCCAGCGCGGCAAGGGTGATCTTGTCGACCCGCAGGGCACGCTTGAGCGGGTTCTTCTTGATCTTCGCGATCAGTTCCTTGCGCCCGACGATGATCCCCGCCTGCGGGCCGCCCAGCAGCTTGTCGCCGCTGAAGGTGACGATGTCGGCGCCGTCGGCCAGCGCCTGGCGCACCGTCGGCTCGGCCGGCAGGCCCCAGCGGGTCAGGTCGAGCAGGCTGCCGCTGCCCAGGTCTTCGAGCAGCGGCAACTGGTGGTCGTGGGCGATGCGCGCCAGCTCGGCGGTGGGTACCTGGGTGGTGAAGCCCTGGATGCTGTAGTTGCTGCAATGCACGCGCATCAGCAGGCCGGTACGCGGGTTGATCGCGCCTTCGTAGTCGCGGGCGTGGGTGCGGTTGGTGGTGCCGATCTCGTGCAGCTTGACCCCGGCGCGGGCCATGATGTCGGGGATGCGGAACGCACCGCCGATCTCGATCAGCTCGCCGCGGGAGATGATGCCCTCCTTGCGTGCGCCCAGGCTGTTGAGCGCCAGCAGCACGGCGGCTGCATTGTTGTTGACCACGGTTACGGCTTCGGCGCCGGTCAGCTCGCGGATCAGGCCTTCGATCAGGTCGTCGCGGTCACCCCGCTTGCCGGTGGCCAGGTCGAACTCCAGGTTCAGCGGATAGCGGGCAGCGACCTGCATCGCCTGCACCGCCTCCTCCGGCAGCAAGGCGCGGCCGAGGTTGGTGTGCAGCACCGTGCCGGTGAGGTTGAAGACCCGGCGCACCTGGCTGCGTTGCTGGATGGCCAGGCGCTCGCCCGTGCGCCCGAGCAGGACGTCGGCGCTCAGTTCCACGGTACCAAGCTGACCTAGACGGGCCGGTTCGCGCAGGTCGTCGAGCAGCTGGCGCAGGGTGGCCAGGGTGGCGTCGCGGCCATGACGGTCGAGCAGCGGCTGGCAGGCCGGGTGGCGCAGCAGGGTGTCGATGGAGGGCAAGCGTGGGGTGTCGCTGGCGGGGCTTGGAGACATGCGGTACTACCTGTGACTGATCCGTTGTCTGTTACGGCCCACTCGCGGGGCAAGCCCGCTCCCACGCAATGTGTGCCATGCGTGGGAGCGGGCTTGCCCCGCGAGTGGGCTCAACTCGATTGCAGTGTAGACCTCAACCTGGCGCCAGCAGCAGGTTCGGCGCCAGCCGATGGAAGCCCTCCTCGTCCAGCCGCATGTCCAGCGCCAGGCTTGCCAGGTCATCGGCCAACGGCTCGGCCGCCGCGTCGTTCTCCAGGTAGCTCTGCTTCAGGTAGCCCTGGCACCCCGGACAGCACTCGGCGCGCAGCGGCGCCTTGCCCGGCGCATGGCGGTCATCCTCGAGGCTGCTGTAGCGCAGGTCCTTGCTCGACTCGCAGTACACGCACTTGACCCGCACCACATGCCATTCGCAGGCACACAGCGAACAGGCCAGGTAGCGCAGGCCGTTGTGCTTGCCACGATTGCGCACCACACCGGCCATGGCCGGCGAGCCGCAGGCCGGGCACTGGGCCAGGCTGCCAGCGGGCTTGAGCTCAGGCTCCGGCAGCGCCAGCAACCAGCTCGACCAGGCGGCCTGCAACGCCGCGCCCAGGAAGGGCACCAAGGCCGCCGGTACGGCGTCGTACTGGCCACCGAGCAGCGCGACGGCCCAGCCCTTGCGCTGCTCGTCACCGCTCTCGCGCAGGCTGCCCAGCGCCGCTGCCAGCGGCCCTTCGGGCGCCGGCTCGAAGCGATCGAGCAGCGCTTGCAGCCACACCAGCCACTGCCCTTCGCGCACCAGGCCGTCCGCTGCCAGAGGTGGCAGGCCATGACTTATGCACAGGCGCTGACGCTCCGCGGCCACCGGCAAGCCACCGGGCGGGTTATCCACAAGCTGCTGCTGGATCCGGCACAGCCGCGCGACCAGATGCAGATACTCGCCAAGGGCATTGCCCTCGGCCAGGTGCTCCAGGCGCGCGGCCCGCACTGCGAACAGGTTGGCGGGCGGCAGATGCAGGAACGGCGGCATTACCGCCGACGCTTCGATCTGTCCAGGTTCGAGAATCGTGCTCAAACGCTCATCCTTCTTTTCTACTGTGCGGCGTCTTGTCGTCGGTGACTTCCCGGTACCACAGTTCATGGTGCTTGCGCGCCCAGGCGCGGCTGACCCAGCCATGCAGCATGGCGCCAATCGAGCCCTTGATCCAGATCCCGGCGTAGATGTGCACGATGATGCTGAGGATCAGCACGAACGCCGCCAGGGCATGCAGCAGCGCCGACAGGCGGATGACGTCGATACCGAACCAATGGCTGAAATACGCGCGCCAGATCACCACGCCACTGACCAGCAGCACCAGCATGCACGCCAGCAGCGTCCAGAACAGCAGCTTCTGCCCGGCGTTGTACTTGCCGATCGGCGGCACGCCCTCTTCCTTGTTGAGCATCACCCGGTCGATGCGGCGCAGCCACAGGCGGTCGTTGGCGGTGATGAAGTTGGCGCGCCAGAAGCGCAATACCAGGCCAAGGAAGAACACGAACATCGCCACGCCGATGAACGGGTGGAGGATCCGTGTCCACGGCCCGCCGCCGAACAGGTGGCTGAGCCAGAACAGCGCCGGGTGGAACAGCGCCAGCCCCGACAGGCCAGCCAGCACGAACAGGATCGCGACGATCCAGTGGTTGCTCCGCTCGTTGGCGTTGTAGCGCAGGATAGGCTTGTTGTCGTTCATGGCCGCTGCTCCCCCTGCCCGCCCGGGCGGTTCGGATCATAGACATGCACCGCCGGGTCCACCTGGTGGACATCGTTATCCACAGGTGCCGGATGCTCGTCTTCCTCGACCCGCTGCGGGCCGACACGCACGTAGTGGAAGAACCCGGCCAGCACCGCCGCGCCCATGGCCAGCAGTGCCAGCGGCTTGCTGAAGCCCTTCCACAGCCCGACCAGCGGGCTGATCACCGGTTGGTCCGGCAGGCCGGCGTAGATCCGCGGCGTGTCGGCATGGTGCAGCACGTACATCACGTGGGTGCCGCCGACACCGTCCGGGTCGTACAACCCGGCGTTGTCGTAGCCCCGCGACTTCAGGTCGACGATGCGCTCGTCGGCATGCACCTTCATCTCCTCCTTGCTGCCGAAGACGATCGCCCCGGTCGGGCAAGTCTTCACGCAGGCCGGCTCCAGGCCCACGCTCACGCGGTCGGAACACAGGGTGCACTTGTACGCCTTGTGATCCTTCTGCGAAATGCGCGGGATGTTGAACGGGCAGCCGGTGATGCAGTAGCCGCAACCGATGCAGTGGTCCTGGTTGAAGTCGACGATACCGTTGGCATGCTTGATGATCGCCCCTGGGCTCGGGCACGCTTTCAGACAACCCGGATCGGCGCAGTGCATGCAGCCATCCTTGCGGATCAGCCACTCCAGGTTGCCGTCGTCGCGCTCATGCTCGGTGAAGCGCATCAAGGTCCAGGTTTCGGCACTGAGGTCCTGGGGGTTGTCGTAGGTGCCATGGTTGTGGCCGACCTCGTCACGCAGTTCGTTCCACTCCGAGCACGCCACCTGGCAGGCCTTGCAGCCGATGCACTTGGTGGTGTCGATCAGCTTGGCGACTTCCTGCTGCTGGCGTACCGAAGGCGGCACGGTGGTGGTGGCCGAGCGGGCAATGATGTCTTGGCTGGCCATCAGAGTTTCTCCACTTTGACGAGGAACGACTTGGACTCCGGCGTCTGGGTATTGCCATCACCGAGGAACGGCACCAGGGTGTTGGTCAGGTAACCGTGCCGCGTGGCGCCGGTGAACCCCCAGTGCAACGGGATGCCGATCTGGTGCACGGTCTGGTTGTTGACCTGCAGCGGGCGGATCCGCTTGGTCACCACCGCCACCGCGTCGATATGCCCGCGCTTGCTCGACACCCGCACCCGGTCACCGGCCTTGATGCCCTTCTCGTTCGCCAGCACCTCGCCGATCTCGACGAACTGCTCGGGCTGGGCGATGGCGTTGAGCCGGCAATGCTTGCTCCAGAAGTGGAAGTGCTCGGTCAGCCGGTAGGTGGTCGCCGCATGGGGGAACTCGTCGTGGGTGCCCAAGGTGTCCCACACCGAATCGAAGATGCGCCCGGCCGGGTTGCTGGTGGCCTTCTTGTTCTGCGGGTGCAGCGGGTTGATGCCAATCGGCGTCTCGAATGGCTCGTAGTGCTCGGGGAACGGCCCCTCGGCCATCTTGTCGATGGCGAAGAAGCGCGCCACGCCCTCAGGGTTCATGATGAACGGGTTCATCCCCGCTTCCGGCGGCGAGTCGACCTTGAAGTCGGGCACGTCGGTGCCGGTCCAGGCCTTGCCGTTCCACCACACCAGGCGCTTCTTCTCCGGGTCCCATGGCTTGCCTTGCGGGTCGCTGGAGGCGCGGTTGTAGAGGATGCGGCGGTTGGCCGGCCATGCCCATGCCCAGTTCTGCACCTGGTGCATGCCATAGGGGTCGCTGTTGTCGCGACGGGCCATCTGGTTGCCCTGCTCGGTCCAACTGCCGGCAAAGATCCAGCAGCCCGACGCGGTGCTGCCGTCGTCCTTCATCTGGGCGAAGCCGGCGAGCTGTTGCCCCGCTTTGAGCGTGGCGCCGGTGGCATCGGTGAGATCGCTGACCGCCCAGCCGTTCATCTCCTTGGCCAGCTCTTCGGGGGATGGCTCCTCAGGGACCTTGTACGGCCAGCTGATGTTGAGCAGCGGGTCCGGATAGGCGCCGCCCTCGGCCTGGTAGCGCTTGCGCAGGCGCAGGAACAGCTCGCTCATGATGTGCACGTCGGTACGGGTCTGGCCCGGCCCATCAGCGCCCTTCCAGTGCCACTGCAGCCAGCGGCTGCTGTTGACCAGCGAACCGTCCTCTTCGGCGAAGCAGGTGGTGGGCAGGCGGATCACCTCGGTCTGGATGTTGGCCGTGTCGACGTCGTTGAACGGGCCGGCGTTGCGCCAGAACTCGGACGTTTCGGTAGCCAGCGGGTCCATGATCACCAGCCACTTGAGCTTGGCCAGCGCGGCGGTGACGCGGTTCTTGTCCGGCAACGCGGCGATCGGGTTGAAGCCCTGGCACATGTAGCCGTTAACCTTGCCCTGGCCCATCATCTCGAACATGCGCAGCACGTCGTAGGCCGGCACGTCGAGCTTGGGCAGCCAGTCATAGCCCCAGTTGTTCTCCGCCGTGGCATTGGCGCCGTACCAGGCCTTCATCAGGCTGACATGGAACTTGCCGTAGTTCTGCCAGTACGACAGCTGCCCCGGGCGCAACGGCTTGGAGGCGCGCTTGTCGATGTAGGTGGCGTAATCCTGCTCGGCGTCGCCGGCCAGCGTGAGGTAACCCGGCAGCGAGTTCGACAGCAGGCCCAGGTCGGTCAGGCCCTGGATGTTGGAGTGCCCGCGCAGGGCGTTGACCCCGCCGCCGGGCATGCCGACGTTGCCCAGCAGCAACTGCACCATCGCCGCGCTGCGGATGATCTGCGCGCCGATCGAGTGCTGGGTCCAGCCCAGGGCATAGAGGATCGTCATGGTCTTGCCCGGCACCGAGCAGGTGGCGATCTCTTCCCAGACTTTCATCATCTGGTCCTGGGGCATGCCACAGGTCATGCTCGCCAGCTCCGGCGTGTAGCGGCTGTAGTGCTGCTTCATCAGCTGGTACACGCAACGCGGGTGCTGCAGGGTCGGGTCGACCTTGGCAAAACCGTCCTCGCCCAGCTCGTAGCCCCAGCCGGACTTGTCGGCATACACGCGCTTGGCCGCGTCGTAGCCGCTGAACAGCCCGTCCTCGAAGCCATAGCTCTCTTTGACGATGAACGACACATCGGTGTAGTTGCGCACGTACTCGTGCTGGATCTTGTCGTTGCTCAGCAGGTAGTTGATCAGCCCGCCCATGAAGGCGATGTCGCTGCCGGTACGGATCGGCGCGTAGTAATCGGCCACCGAGGCGGTACGGGTGAACCGCGGGTCGACCACGATCAGCCGCGCCTTGTTGTGCGCCTTGGCTTCGGTCACCCACTTGAAGCCGCACGGGTGCGCTTCAGCGGCGTTGCCGCCCATCACCAGGACCAGGTTTGCGTTGGCGATATCAGACCAGTGATTGGTCATCGCGCCACGGCCATACGTCGGGGCAAGACTTGCCACCGTCGGGCCGTGTCAGACACGCGCCTGGTTATCGAACCCCAGCATGCCGGTTGCACGGACCACCTTGTGCGTCAGGTAGCCCGCTTCGCTGGAAGCGGCGGACGCAGCAAGGAACCCGGTGGTGAGCCAGCGGTTGACCGTCTGGCCCTGGGCATTCTTCTCGATGAAGTTGGCGTCGCGGTCCTGTTTCATCAGGTCGGCGATGCGATCGAGGGCGTCGTCCCACTCGATGCGGGTCCACTCGTTGCTGCCCGGCTTGCGCACCTCGGGGTACTGCAGGCGGCTCGGGCTGTGGATAAAGTCCAGCAGGCCCGCGCCTTTCGGGCACAAGGTGCCGCGGTTGACCGGATGGTCCGCGTCGCCCTCGATATGGATGATGTTCTGTTTGACGTTCTTGCCCGCATCACCCTGGCTGTACATGATCAGGCCGCAGCCGACCGAGCAGTAGGGGCAGGTGTTACGGGTTTCTTTGGTGTGCGCCAGCTTGAAGTGGCGCACCTGCTCGGCGAACGCGGGGGTCGGGGCCATGCCCAACGCCGCGAGGCTCGAGCCTCCAAGGCCGACGGCGGCGACCTTGAAGAATTGCCGACGGTTGAGGTCCATCGTGCACTCCTGATCAGGTTCTCGGGCGCACGGGACTTGGCCGGCGCCTCAGGGACTTCACGGTGGCGGTGGGTAGAGACCGCCAACTGTTAAGCCTAGTCAAGAATCTGGGAAGTGGGGTGACCTGGATCATGGAAAGGTAATGCAATCCCACATCGCGATCAGAAACGGACTACACCGCAAACCAGCTTTTGCTTGCTAGGTTGCTGAATCCACATGGACGAGGCACGTATGAATGAACACGAAACACTTCATGGTCGGGCTCTTGCTCGCCCTCCCGATGCACGTAACGCCCACACTGGCGACTCCAGCCAACCGGCCTGACGCCCCTGCCATTTCGCCCATCAGCGCCGAGAAAGCGCGAAGCATGGCCGCCGCCGCCGAACGTGCCGCTCGCGCCCAGGGCTTCGCCATCGTCATCAGCATCGTCGACAACCACGGCAACCTGAAGCACTTCCACCGCATGGACGGCACCAGCAGCGGTAGTGTCCAGGTAGCGCAGCTCAAAGCCGCTACATCTGCACGCTTTCCACTGTCATCCGGCTCACTGGGTGAACGCAGCGCCGGGTTGCCAGCCAATCCCTACGCTTCGCTGCCCGGCTTCACTTTGCTGGAAGGCGGGTTGCCAATCATGGATGCGAACGGCAGGCATATCGGCGGTATAGGCATCAGCGGAGCAACACCAGAGCTAGATGCACAGTTTGCCCAGGCGGCGCTCGAAGAAAGCTGACAGGCAAAAAGAAACCCGCTTCATGCCTGAAGCGGGTTTCTTGTCACAGCTCCGTTCACCTGTGGCACCTAGTGCCCACAGGCAAGGATCAGAACGGAATATCGTCGTCGAAGCTGTCGAAGTCAGCGGCTGGCTGTGGAGCCGGCTGTTGCGGCGCTGGGCGCTGCGGAGCTTGTTGCGGGCGCTGGGCCTGCTGGCGCGGGGCCTGGTTGTACTGTTGCTGCTGACCGCCCTGGTTGTAGTTGTTGCCACCACCCTGGTTGTACTGGTCGCCACCGCCCTGCTGGCCCTGCGGACGACCGCCGAGCAGCTGCATGGTGCCGTTGATGTCGACGATGATCTCGGTGGTGTAGCGCTTGATGCCGTCCTTTTCCCACTCGCGGGTCTGCAGCTTGCCCTCGATGTAGCACTGCGAACCCTTGCGCAGGTATTCGCCGGCGATTTCGGCGACCTTGCCGAACAGCGAGACACGGTGCCACTCGGTGCGCTCGACCTTCTGGCCCGACTGCTTGTCGGTCCACTGCTCGCTGGTGGCCAGGCTCAGGTTGGTCACGGCGTTACCGTTGGGCAGGTAGCGGACTTCGGGATCCTGACCGCAGGTACCGACCAGAATGACTTTGTTAACCCCACGGGCCATAACGTTCTCCTAGGCTTCGCACGCCGCAGAGGCTGGATTCACCAGACGCTCGAGGGTCGCACGGTCCAAAATTTTCGTATCCAGTTTGATATAGATGGCGGCTTCTTCTGCCACCACCACGGCGTCGGTCACACCCGGCACGGCCATCAGGCGCTCGGTCAGCCCGGCTTCCCGGACCGCTTCCGGCGTCAGCGGCATGCGCAGGCTGGTCACGTACGGCGGCTCGTTCATGCGCAACGCCGTGAGCAGCCAGAAGGCGCACAAGCCAGCGCAGCCGAGGAACACCATGCTCAAGCCACCGTGCTGGAACAACCAGCCACCGAGGATGCCACCCAGTGCCGCGCCAAGGAACTGGCTGGTGGAGTACACCCCCATCGCCGTGCCCTTGCCGCCGGCAGGCGACACCTTGCTGACCAGCGAAGGCAAGGATGCCTCCAGCAGGTTGAATGCAGTAAAGAATACCACGGTGCCGATCACCAGTCCGCGCAAGTTGTCAGCCCACTGCCAGAAGAACACCTCCACCAGCAGCAGGACACTGACCGCGCCGAGCAACACGCGTTTCATCTTGCGCTTCTTTTCCCCGTAGATGATGAAGGGGATCATTGCAAAAAATGAAACCAGCAGCGCGGTCAGGTACACCCACCAGTGCTGTTCCTTGGGCAGCCCGCCACGCTCGACGAAGGCCAGGGGCAGCGCCACGAAGCTGGCCATCAGGATCGCGTGCAGCACGAAAATACTGATGTCCAGGCGTAGAAGGTCCGGATTGCGCAGGGTCGGGCCGAGGGCCTGGCGGGCGACACCGGACTCGCGATGGCTCAGCACACTGTGCGAGCTGGGCACGACGAAGGCGATCAGCGCGATGCCGACCAGGGCAAGTCCTGCCGTGGCCAGGAACAATCCTGACAAACCAAAGGCGCGGGTCAACAGCGGGCCGACCACCATCGCCACGGCGAACGACAAGCCGATGCTCATGCCGATCATGGCCATGGCCTTGGTCCGGTGCTGTTCGCGGGTCAGGTCGGACAACAGCGCCATGACCGCCGCGGAAATTGCCCCCGCGCCCTGCAGGATGCGCCCGGCGATAACCCCCCAGATCGAGTCGGCCTGGGCCGCCAGCACACTGCCCAGGGCGAAGATCACCAGCCCCACATAGATCACCGGCCGGCGACCGATGCGGTCGGAAATCACCCCGAACGGAATCTGCAGCACCGCTTGCGTCAGACCATAGGCACCGATGGCCAGGCCGATCAGTGCAGGCGTCGCACCGGCGAGGTCCATACCGTAGGTGGCCAGCACCGGCAGCACCATGAACATGCCCAGCATACGAAAGGCAAAGACCAGGGCCAGGCCGCTCGCGGCGCGGGTTTCGCTGCCACTCATGCGCTCGTTGTGGGTGTCGTGCATGGATTAACCTCGTGTGAACCGGCGGCGATTCTATCAGTCCGACGCCTTGACGGCATATACGCGACGCTTTGCCGCGTACTGGCAGCGCGCCGTATACTGCTTTGTTTATGCCCGCCGAGCGAGGCCGTAGTGGACAAGATCCTGATCCGTGGGGCGCGTACCCACAACCTGAAGAACATCGACCTGACCCTGCCCCGGGACAAACTGATCGTGATCACCGGCCTGTCCGGGTCCGGCAAGTCCTCGCTGGCGTTCGACACGCTGTACGCCGAAGGCCAGCGCCGTTATGTCGAGTCGCTGTCGGCCTATGCCCGGCAGTTCCTGTCGATGATGGAGAAACCCGACGTCGACACCATCGAAGGATTGTCGCCGGCCATCTCCATCGAGCAGAAGTCGACCTCGCACAACCCGCGCTCGACCGTCGGCACCATTACCGAGATCTACGACTACCTGCGCCTGCTCTATGCCCGCGTCGGCACCCCGCGCTGCCCGGACCATGACATCCCGCTTGAGGCGCAAACGATCAGCCAGATGGTCGACCTGGTGCTGGAAAAGCCCGAAGGCAGCAAGCTGATGCTGTTGGCGCCGGTTATCCGCGAGCGCAAGGGTGAGCACCTGGCGGTGTTCGACGAGCTGCGCGCCCAGGGCTTCGTGCGCGCCCGGGTCAACGGCAAGCTCTACGAGCTCGACGAGTTGCCCAAGCTCGACAAACAGAAGAAACACAGCATTGATGTGGTGGTAGACCGCTTCAAGGTCCGCGCCGACCTGCAGCAGCGTCTGGCCGAATCCTTCGAGACCGCGCTCAAGCTGGCCGACGGCATCGCCCTGGTGGCGCCGATGGACGACGAGGAAGGCGAAGAAGTGATCTTTTCGGCGCGCTTCGCCTGCCCGGTGTGCGGCCATGCGATCAGCGAGCTGGAGCCGAAGCTGTTCTCCTTCAACAACCCGGCTGGCGCCTGCCCGACCTGCGATGGCCTGGGGGTCAAGCAGTTCTTCGACACCAAGCGCCTGGTCAACGCCGAGCTGACCTTGGCCGAAGGCGCGATTCGCGGTTGGGACCGGCGCAACGTCTATTACTTCCAGATGCTCGGCTCGCTGGCCGCGCATTACGGCTTCAGCCTGGAGGAACCGTTCGGCGAGCTGTCCGCCGAGCACCAGAAGGTCATCCTGCAAGGCAGTGGCAAGCAGAGTGTCGACTTCAAGTACCTCAACGACCGTGGCGACATCGTCAAGCGCTCGCACCCGTTCGAAGGCATCGTGCCGAACCTTGAGCGTCGCTATCGCGAGACCGAGTCGGCCACCGTGCGTGAAGAGCTGGCCAAGTTCCTCGGCACCCAGCCCTGCCCTGATTGCCGCGGCACACGCCTGCGCCGTGAAGCGCGCCATGTCTGGGTGGGCGAGAAGACCCTGCCGGCAGTGACCAACCTGCCGATCGGCGAAGCCAGCAATTACTTCGGCGCGCTGAGCCTCACCGGTCGGCGTGGCGAGATCGCGGCGAAGATCCTCAAGGAGATCTGCGAGCGCCTGCAGTTCCTGGTCAACGTCGGCCTCGACTACCTGACCCTCGACCGCAGCGCCGATACCCTGTCTGGCGGCGAGGCCCAGCGCATCCGCCTGGCCAGCCAGATCGGTGCAGGCCTGGTGGGCGTGATGTACATCCTCGACGAGCCCTCTATCGGCCTGCACCAGCGCGATAACGACCGCTTGCTGGCGACGCTCAACCACCTGCGCGACCTCGGCAACACGGTGATCGTGGTCGAGCACGACGAGGACGCCATTCGCCTGGCCGACTACGTGGTGGACATCGGCCCGGGCGCTGGCGTGCATGGCGGGCAGATCGTCGCCGAGGGCTCGCCCGAGGAGGTGATGGCGCATCCCGACTCGCTGACCGGCAAATACCTGTCCGGGCGCAAGAAGATCGTCGTGCCGGCCAAGCGCACCCCGCGCAACAAGAAGCTGTCGCTCAAGCTCAAGGGCGCGCGCGGCAACAACCTGCAGAACGTCGACCTGGAAGTGCCGATCGGCCTGCTGACCTGCGTGACCGGTGTGTCCGGCTCGGGCAAGTCGACGCTGATCAACAACACCCTGTTCCCCCTGGCCGCCACTGCGCTAAACGGGGCCAGCAGCCTGGAGGCTGCGCCGCACGCCAGCGTCGATGGCCTGCAACACTTGGACAAGGTGGTCGATATCGACCAGAGCCCGATCGGCCGTACGCCACGGTCGAACCCGGCTACCTATACCGGCATCTTCACGCCGATCCGCGAGCTGTTCGCCGGCGTGCCGGAATCGCGTTCGCGCGGATACGGCCCGGGGCGTTTCTCGTTCAACGTCAAGGGTGGGCGCTGCGAGGCCTGCCAGGGCGACGGCCTGATCAAGGTGGAGATGCACTTCCTGCCGGACATCTACGTGCCGTGCGACGTGTGCAAGAGCAAGCGTTACAACCGCGAGACCCTGGAGATCAAGTACAAGGGCAAGAACATCCACGAGGTGCTGGAAATGACCATCGAGGATGCCCGCGAGTTCTTCGACGCAGTGCCGGCCCTGGCGCGCAAGCTGCAAACCCTGATGGATGTGGGCCTGTCGTACATCAAGCTGGGGCAATCGGCGACCACGCTGTCGGGCGGCGAAGCACAGCGGGTCAAGCTGTCTCGCGAGCTGTCCAAACGCGACACCGGCAAGACCCTGTACATCCTCGACGAGCCGACCACTGGCCTGCACTTCGCCGATATCCAGCAACTGCTGGATGTACTGCACCGCCTGCGTGACCACGGCAACACCGTGGTGGTGATCGAGCACAATCTGGATGTGATCAAGACCGCCGACTGGCTGGTGGACCTGGGACCGGAAGGTGGGTCCAAAGGCGGCCAGATCATTGCCTGTGGCACCCCAGAGGAGCTGAGCAAGATGAAGCAGTCGTACACCGGCCACTACCTCAAGCCACTGCTGGAACGTGACCGGGCCTGAGTGAAGTCGCTGACATGAAAAAGCCCCTGGTACCGTCGGTGCCAGGGGCTTTTTCATAGGGCTGTGGATAACTTACATCTGCGACTGCAGGTAGTTCTCCAGGCCGATGGCCTTGATCAGACCCTGCTGCTTCTCCAGCCAGTAGGTGTGATCTTCTTCGGTGTCGGCCAGCTGCGCGCGCAGGATGTCACGGCTGATGTAGTCCTTGTGCAGTTCGCACAGCTCGATGCCCTTGCACAGCGCGCCACGCACCTTGTACTCGAGCTTGAGATCGGCCTCGATCATCTCCGGTACGGTGCTGCCCACTTCCAGGTCGTCGGCGCGCATGTCCGGAGTACCTTCGAGCATGAGGATACGGCGCATCAGGGCATCGGCGTGCTGCGTCTCTTCTTCCATCTCGTGGTTGATACGCTCGTAGAGCTTGGTCAGGCCCCAGTCTTCGTACATGCGCGAGTGGATGAAGTACTGATCGCGTGCTGCCAGTTCGCCCTTCAGCAACGTGACGAGATAGTTGATTACGTCCGGGTGACCTTGCATCGCCCTGCTTCTCCGTGTGAATACGTCAATAGAGCCTAGTGTGAACCAGGTTTTGCTCGCGGTCACTGAAAAACGCGCAATTAGAAGCAAAAAATCGGCTAACCAGTAGTGATATTCATTGAAAAACCGCCCAAATGAGGGCGGTTCTTCTTATCACTTCGACTTAGCCGAGATTCACACCCAATGCCTTGGCAATCCCTTCGCCGTAGGCCGGATCAGCCTTGTAGAAGTACTGCAGCTGACGCTGGATGACATCGTCGCTGACACCGGCCATGGTCCCGGCGATGTTGTTGATCAACAGCGCCTTCTGCTCTTCGCTCATCAGGCGGAACAACGCCCCGGCATGGCTGTAGTAATCGTTGTCCTCACGGTGATCGTAACGATCCGCCGAGCCGTTCAGGGCCAGTGCGGGCTCGGCATGCCGCGGCGATTGCTTCGGCGCGCTTGCATGGCTGTTGGGCTCGTAGTTAGGAGCGCCGCCGTATGCGCCGATGGCCATGGAGCCGTCGCGTTGGTAGCTGTTCACCGGGCTGCGCGGCGCATTGACCGGCAGTTGCTGGTGGTTGGTGCCTACGCGGTAACGATGCGCATCGGCATAGGCGAACACACGGCCCTGCAGCATGCGATCTGGCGACAGGCCAACCCCGGGGACCATGTTGCTGGGCCCGAACGCCGCCTGCTCGACTTCGGCGAAGTAGTTGAGCGGGTTGCGGTTGAGCTCCAGCACACCGACTTCGATCAACGGGTAGTCCTTCTGCGACCAGGTCTTGGTCACATCGAACGGGTTTTCGTCGCGGCTGGCCGCCTCGGCCTCGCTCATCACCTGGATGCACACGGTCCAACGCGGGAAATCGCCGCGCTCGATTGCTTCGAACAGGTCACGCTGGGCGTAGTCCGGGTCGCTCCCGGCCAGGCGGGCGGCATCGGCCGGCGCCAGGTTCTTGATGCCTTGCTGGGTCTTGAAGTGCCATTTTACCCAGCTCCGCTCGCCCTGGGCGTTGATCAGGCTGTAGGTGTGGCTGCCGAAGCCGTGCATGTGGCGGTAGCCATCGGGAATGCCGCGATCGGAGAACAGGATGGTGACCTGGTGCAGTGCCTCGGGCGAATGCGACCAGAAGTCCCACATCATTTGCGCGTTCTTCAGGTTGGTCTGCGGGTGGCGCTTCTGGGTGTGGATGAAGTCGGGGAACTTCAGCGGATCACGAATGAAAAACACCGGGGTATTGTTGCCGACGATGTCCCAGTTACCTTCCTCGGTGTAGAACTTCACCGCGAAACCACGCGGGTCGCGTTCGGTGTCCGCGGAGCCGCGCTCGCCACCCACGGTGGAGAATCGCAGGAACGTCTCGGTCTGCTTGCCAATAGCCTCGAACAGCCTGGCACTGGTGAGCTCGGTGATATCACGAGTGACGGTGAAGGTACCGTAGGCGCCGGAGCCCTTGGCGTGCACGCGGCGCTCCGGGATGTTCTCGCGGTTGAAGTGGGCAAGCTTCTCGAGCAGGTGGAAGTCGTCGAGCAGCAGCGGGCCACGGGGGCCTGCGGAACGGGAGTTCTGGTTGTCGGCTACGGGTGCACCGCTGGCGGTAGTGAGAATCTTGCTCATGGGCTCTCCTGATCGGTCTTGAATTGCCGGCTAATCGGCTTGAGGAGAGTATTGTCGAGCGAGGTTACAAGAACAAATTCATTAAGTGACTTATATCAATAGAAAATAACAATTCACCAGACAACAAAAAACCGGGCCTAGGCCCGGTTTCTTGTAGCAGACAGAACGTCTTACTCGGCAGCTTCTACAGCACCACCGACCGGACGATCAACCAGCTCGACGTACGCCATAGGCGCGTTGTCGCCAGCGCGGAAACCGCACTTCAGGATACGCAGGTAGCCGCCCTGACGGGTGGCGTAGCGCTTGCCCAGGTCGTTGAACAGTTTGCCAACGGCGGACTTCGAACGGGTACGGTCGAAGGCCAGACGACGGTTGGCAACGCTGTCTTCCTTGGCCAGGGTGATCAGCGGCTCGGCAACGCGGCGCAGTTCCTTGGCTTTCGGCAGGGTGGTTTTGATCAGCTCGTGCTCGATCAGCGACACAGCCATGTTCTGGAACATAGCTTTGCGGTGAGAGCTGGTACGGCTCAGGTGACGTCCACTTTTACGATGACGCATGATTCATTCCTTACCAAACACAACGTTCGGTGATTACGACGATCAGGCAGTCGCCTTGTCGTCTTTCTTAAGGCTTGCAGGCGGCCAGTTGTCGAGGCGCATGCCGAGAGACAGACCACGGGAGGCCAGGACGTCCTTGATTTCAGTCAGGGACTTCTTGCCCAGGTTAGGAGTCTTCAACAGCTCTACTTCGGTACGCTGAATCAGGTCGCCGATGTAGTAGATGTTCTCCGCCTTGAGGCAGTTGGCCGAACGTACGGTCAGTTCCAGGTCGTCAACCGGGCGCAGCAGGATCGGATCGATCTCGTCTTCCTGCTCGACCACAACCGGCTCGCTGTCACCTTTGAGGTCGACGAACGCGGCCAGCTGCTGTTGCAGGATGGTCGCGGCACGACGGATGGCCTCTTCAGGATCCAGGGTACCGTTGGTTTCCAGATCGATGACCAGCTTGTCCAGGTTGGTACGCTGCTCAACACGGGCGTTCTCGACCACGTAGGCGATACGACGCACCGGACTGAACGAGGCGTCCAGCTGGAGACGGCCAATGCTGCGGCTTTCGTCTTCGTCGGTCTGACGGGAGTCGGCCGGCTCGTAACCGCGACCACGAGCTACGGTGAGCTTCATGTTCAGGGCGCCGTTGGACGCCAGGTTCGCGATTACGTGATCGGGGTTGACGATCTCGACATCGTGATCCAGCTGAATATCGGCAGCGGTAACCACCCCCGAACCCTTTTTCGACAAGGTCAGCGTAACTTCGTCACGACCGTGCAGTTTGATAGCCAGGCCTTTCAGGTTCAACAGGATTTCAATGACGTCTTCCTGTACACCTTCGATCGCGGAGTACTCGTGGAGTACGCCATCGATCTCGGCCTCGACTACTGCACAGCCAGGCATGGAGGACAACAGGATGCGGCGCAGCGCGTTGCCCAGGGTATGGCCGAAGCCACGCTCGAGAGGCTCGAGCGTGATCTTGGCGCGGGTTGGACTGACAACCTGCACGTCGATGTGACGGGGTGTCAGAAACTCATTTACCGAAATCTGCATGGATGCACCTATTTTCTAGCCCTTACTTGGAGTAGAGCTCGACAATCAGGTTTTCGTTGATGTCGGCGGACAGGTCGCTGCGAGCAGGAACGTTCTTGAAAACGCCCGACTTTTTAGCAGCATCCACATCAACCCACTCAACGCGGCCACGCTGGGCGCACAGTTCAAGGGCTTGAACAATGCGCAGCTGGTTCAGCGACTTCTCGCGAACCGAGACCACGTCACCCGGACGAACTTGGTAGGATGGAATGTTTACAGTCTTACCGTTGACGCTGATCGCTTTGTGCGAAACCAGCTGACGGGACTCGGAACGAGTCGAGCCGAAGCCCATACGGTAAACGACGTTATCCAGACGGCACTCGAGCAGTTGCAGCAGGTTCTCACCGGTTGCGCCTTTTTTCGAGGCAGCAGCTTGGTAGTAACCGCGGAACTGACGCTCCAGAACACCGTAGATACGACGGACTTTTTGTTTCTCGCGCAGCTGGGTACCGTAGTCGGACTGACGGCCACGGCGCTGGCCGTGGATACCTGGGGCTGCTTCGATGTTGCACTTCGATTCCAGAGCGCGAACGCCGCTCTTCAGGAACAGGTCAGTGCCTTCACGGCGAGACAGTTTGCATTTTGGACCAATGTAACGTGCCATTTATCTGTCTCCTGATTACACGCGACGCTTCTTCGGCGGACGGCACCCGTTATGCGGGATTGGCGTCACGTCGGTGATGCTGGCGATCTTGTAGCCGCAGCTGTTCAGTGCACGAACGGCGGACTCACGACCTGGACCTGGACCCTTGACGTTCACGTCGAGGTTTTTCAGACCGTATTCCAGCGCAGCTTGACCAGCACGCTCAGCAGCGATCTGTGCTGCGAACGGGGTGGATTTGCGCGAACCACGGAAACCCGAACCACCGGAAGTAGCCCAGGACAGTGCGTTGCCCTGACGGTCGGTGATGGTCACGATGGTGTTGTTGAAAGACGCATGGATGTGGGCGATGCCATCAACCACTGTCTTTTTGATTTTTTTACGAGGACGAGCAGCAGGTTTTGCCATGTCTATATTCCTGGGCGATTACTTGCGGATCGGCTTACGCGGGCCCTTACGGGTGCGTGCGTTGGTCTTGGTGCGCTGACCGCGAACCGGCAGACCTTTACGATGACGCAGGCCGCGGTAGCAACCCAGGTCCATCAAGCGCTTGATCTTCATGTTGATGTCACGGCGCAGGTCACCTTCGGTGGTGAACTTCGCGACTTCGCCACGCAGGGTTTCGATTTGCTCGTCGCTCAGATCCTTGATCTTAGCGGCTGGGTTTACACCAGCATCCGCACAGATTTTCTGTGCAGTTGTGCGACCGACACCATAGATGTAGGTCAGCGAGATAACAGTATGCTTGTTATCTGGAATGTTGACGCCTGCAATACGGGCCATTCAGTGGGACTCCAATTGACAGCTACCTACGCCCCGGAAGCCAAGAAATAGGGCGCGAGATAATATCGCTGTAGAAACGAATAATCAACCCAGCAGCACACTAGCTGCTGGGTTTGAAGCGCGGATCACACTCAGCCTTGGCGCTGCTTGTGACGCGGTTCCGCGCTGCAGATCACGCGCACGATACCTTCGCGACGAATGATCTTGCAGTTGCGGCACAGCTTTTTCACCGATGCACGAACTTTCATTACCGACTCCTCGAACCTTAAGGGGCTAAATCAGCGCAGCAGACCGCTGCCGCCGTAGCCTTTCAGGTTGGCTTTCTTCATCAGGGATTCGTACTGGTGCGAAACGAGGTGCGATTGTACTTGGGACATGAAGTCCATCACAACCACTACCACAATCAGCAACGAGGTCCCGCCAAGGTAGAACGGCACGTTTGCTGCTACCACCAGGAACTGGGGCAGAAGGCACACGGCCATCATGTAAAGAGCACCGAACATGGTCAAACGGGTCAGAACGCCATCAATGTAGCGCGCCGACTGCTCACCAGGACGGATGCCCGGAATAAAGGCACCGGACTTCTTCAGGTTTTCCGCTACGTCTTTCGGGTTGAACATCAACGCTGTGTAGAAGAAGCAGAAGAAAATGATCCCTGCACTAAACAGCAGAATGTTCAACGGCTGACCAGGAGCGATCGACTGCGAGATGTCCTGCAGCCAGCCCATACCTTCAGACTGACCGAACCAGGCACCCAGCGAAGCCGGGAACAGCAAGATGCTGCTCGCGAAAATGGCCGGGATTACGCCCGCCATGTTCACTTTCAGCGGCAGGTGGCTGGTCTGCGCAGCGAAGACCTTGCGGCCCTGCTGACGCTTGGCGTAGTGAACGGCGATACGACGCTGACCACGCTCGATGAACACCACGAAGCCGATAATCGCTACTGCCAGCAAACCGATTGCGACCAGGGCGAAGATGTTGATATCGCCTGTGCGTGCAGACTCGAAAGACTGCCCGATTGCTCTCGGAAGACCGGCAACGATACCTGCGAAGATCAACATCGAGATACCGTTGCCCACACCGCGCTCGGTGATCTGCTCGCCCAGCCACATCATGAACATCGCGCCCGCCACGAAGGTGGAGACGGCGACGACATGGAAGCCGAGGCCAACAGAAAACGCCACGCCCTGGTTAGCCAGGCCAATGGACATGCCAATGGCTTGAACCAGCGCCAGGATAACGGTGCCGTAGCGGGTGTACTGGCTGATCTTGCGACGGCCAGCTTCACCTTCCTTCTTCAACTGCTCCAGCTGCGGGCTGACAGCGGTCATGAGCTGCATGATGATCGATGCCGAGATGTACGGCATGATCCCCAGTGCAAAGATGCTCATGCGCTCCAGCGCGCCGCCGGAAAACATGTTGAACAAGCTAAGAATGGTCCCCTCATTCTGCCGGAACAGATCCGCGAGACGGTCCGGGTTAATGCCTGGTACCGGGATGTGCGCGCCAATCCGATAGACGATGATCGCCATGAACAGAAAACGCAGACGAGCCCAGAGTTCCGACATCCCGCCCTTACCGAGCGAAGAGAGAGCACCTTGCTTAGCCATTTATTCCTCGAACTTGCCGCCAGCTGCTTCGATAGCCGCACGTGCACCTTTGGTGACGGCGATACCCTTGAGGGTGACTGCGCGAGTGACTTCGCCCGACAGCATGATTTTCACACGCTGTACGTGCTGGCCGATCACGTTGGCGTCCTTCAGGGACTGAACGGTGATCAGATCGCCTTCCACCTTGGCCAGCTCGGACAGACGCACTTCTGCGCGGTCCATGGCTTTCAGGGAAACGAAGCCGAACTTCGGCAGGCGACGGTGCAGCGGCTGTTGACCGCCTTCGAAGCCTGGAGCAATGGAGCCACCGGAACGGGAAGTCTGACCTTTGTGACCACGGCCACCAGTCTTGCCCAGACCGCTACCGATACCACGGCCCGGACGGTGCTTCTCGCGACGGGAACCCGGCGCTGGACTCAGATCATTGAGTTTCATCGATTAACCCTCGACCTTCAGCATGTAGTAAGCCTTGTTGATCATCCCGCGGTTCTCGGGAGTATCCTGGACTTCTACAGTGTGACCGATACGACGCAGACCCAGACCCTTCACGCACAGCTTGTGGTTAGGGATACGGCCCGAGACGCTCTTGATCAGCGTAACTTTGACGGTTGCCATGATCAGCGGATCTCCTCAACAGTCTTGCCGCGCTTGGCAGCAATGGACTCAGGGGATTGCATGGCTTTCAGACCCTTGAAGGTGGCGTGAACCACGTTCACCGGGTTGGTCGAACCGTAGCACTTGGCCAGGACGTTCTGAACACCAGCAACTTCCAGGACGGCACGCATTGCGCCGCCGGCGATGATACCGGTACCTTCCGAGGCAGGCTGCATGTAGACCTTCGAGGCGCCGTGGGCGGCCTTGGTGGCGTACTGCAGGGTGGTGCCCTTCAGGTCAACCTGAATCATGTTGCGACGAGCAGCTTCCATGGCTTTCTGGATCGCGGCAGGTACTTCGCGCGACTTGCCACGGCCAAAGCCAACACGACCCTTGCCATCACCTACCACGGTCAGCGCGGTGAAGGTGAAGATACGGCCGCCTTTAACGGTTTTGGCTACGCGGTTAACTTGAACCAGCTTCTCGATGTAGCCTTCGTCGCGCTTTTGATCGTTATTTGCCATAACTTAGAACTCCAGCCCGCCTTCACGAGCAGCATCAGCCAGCGCCTTGACGCGGCCATGGTACTTGAAGCCGGAACGGTCAAAGGCAACTTGAGATACACCGGCGGCTTTCGCGCGCTCAGCTACCAGCTTGCCAACCTTAGTGGCCGCGTCGATGTTGCCAGTGGCGCCATCACGCAGTTCTTTGTCCAAGGTAGAGGCGCTTGCCAGAACCTTGCTGCCGTCGGCCGAAATGACCTGGGCATAGATGTGCTGCGAGGAGCGGAACACGCACAGACGCACGGCTTCGAGCTCGTGCATTTTCAGGCGTGCTTTGCGAGCGCGACGCAGTCGAATAACTTTTTTGTCGGTCATTTGCTAGGCCCTACTTCTTCTTGGCTTCTTTACGACGGACTACTTCGTCCGCGTAACGCACACCCTTGCCCTTGTAAGGCTCTGGCGGACGGAAACCGCGGACTTCAGCGGCCACCTGACCCACCAGCTGCTTGTCGATACCCTTGATCAGGATGTCGGTCTGGCTTGGGGTTTCAGCGGTGATACCGGCTGGCAGTTCGTAATCCACTGGGTGCGAGAAGCCCAGAGCCAGGTTCAGGACGGTGCCTTTGGCCTGAGCTTTGTAACCAACACCGACCAGCTGGAGCTTACGCTCGAAGCCTTGGCTTACGCCTTGGACCATGTTGTTCACCAGGGCGCGGGTGGTACCGGCCATGGCGCGAGCTTGCTGGTCACCGTTGCGAGCGACGAAACGCAGCTCACCAGACTCTTCGGTAACTTCAACAGACGAGTGAACGTTCAGTTCGAGAGTGCCCTTGGCACCCTTCACCGAAAGCTGCTGGCCGGCGAATTTGACTTCGACGCCTGCTGGCAGCTTAACGGGGTTCTTAGCGACGCGAGACATGCCTATCTCCCCTTAGAACACTGTGCACAGAACTTCGCCGCCGACACCGGCAGCGCGCGCAGCGCGGTCAGTCATCACACCTTTGTTGGTGGAGACGATAGACACGCCCAGGCCGCCACGTACTTTCGGCAGCTCAGAGACGGCCTTGTACTGGCGCAGGCCAGGACGGCTGGTACGCTTCAGTTCCTCGATGACCGGACGGCCTTCGAAGTACTTGAGTTCGATAGACAGGGAAGGCTTGGCTTCGCCGTTGACTTCGTAGCCAGCGATGTAGCCTTCGTCTTTCAGTACTTTGGCAACCGCGACCTTCAGGGTAGAAGAAGGCATGCTTACGACAGACTTTTCAGCCATCTGGGCATTACGGATGCGAGTTAGCATGTCCGCTAACGGGTCCTGCATACTCATGGGCTAGATGCTCCTGATACAAGAATTATTAGCCTTGCGGCTATCACAACCACCCGAGCAGGCAGGGCAAAAAACCCGGGCTCAGGTGAGCCGGTCATTCTAGACACAAGGCAGAAACGAAACAAGCCCCATATAGGGGCTTGTTTCAATGCGAGGTCACCGGCGGTCGGAAGATCACTCCCCTTCCACCGGTGGTCACGCCAACCGGGATTACCAGCTGGCCTTGACCAGACCTGGCACGTCACCGCGCATGGCGGCTTCGCGCAGCTTGTTACGGCCGAGGCCGAACTTGCGGTACACGCCGTGCGGACGACCGGTGATGCGGCAACGGTTACGCATGCGCGAAGCGCTGGCGTCACGTGGTTGCTTCTGCAGGGCGACAACGGCAGCGAAACGCTCTTCTGGAGAGGCGTTCAGGTTGACGATGGTCGCTTTCAGCTCGGCACGCTTTTTGGCGTACTTGGCTACCGTGAGCTGACGCTTCAGCTCGCGGTTTTTCATGCTCTTCTTGGCCATTTTCCTACTCCAATCAGTTGCGGAACGGGAACTTGAAAGCACGCAGCAGAGCGCGGCCTTCGTCGTCCGAACGAGCAGTGGTGGTCAGGGTGATGTCCAAACCGCGCAGAGCATCGATCTTGTCGTAGTCGATTTCCGGGAAGATGATCTGCTCTTTCACGCCCATGCTGTAGTTGCCACGACCATCGAAGGACTTGGCATTCAGGCCGCGGAAGTCGCGAACCCGAGGCAGGGAGATCGCCAGCAGGCGGTCCAGGAATTCGTACATCTTGTCGCTACGCAGGGTCACCTTGACGCCGATCGGCCAGCCTTCACGGACTTTGAAGCCCGCGATGGATTTACGAGCGAAAGTCACGACCGGCTTTTGACCGGTGATCTTTTCCAGGTCAGCAACAGCGTGCTCGATGACTTTCTTGTCGCCGATCGCTTCGCCCAGACCCATGTTCAGGGTGATTTTGGTAACGCGCGGAACTTCCATCACGTTCGACAGCTTAAGTTCTTCCTTAAGCTTGGGAGCGATTTCGTTCCGGTAAATCTCTTTCAGTCGTGCCATGGTCTTCTACCTAGCAGTGTTCAAGCATCAACCGCTTTTTGGGTCGACTTGAAGACACGAATTTTCTTGCCTTCTTCTACTTTGAAGCCAACGCGGTCAGCCTTGTTGGTTTCGCTGTTGAAGATGGCAACGTTGGAAGCGTGCAGTGGCGCTTCTTTTTCGACGATACCGCCCTGAACGCCCGCCATCGGGTTAGGCTTGGTATGACGCTTGACCAGGTTCACACCACCGATGACCAGACGGTCATCAGCCAGAACCTTCAGCACCTTACCGCGCTTACCCTTGTCTTTGCCGGCGATCACGATGATCTCGTCGTCACGACGAATCTTTTGCATGTCGGATCTCCTTAGAGCACTTCAGGGGCGAGCGAAACGATCTTCATGAACTTCTCGGTACGAAGTTCACGGGTCACTGGCCCGAAGATGCGAGTACCGATCGGCTCTTGCTTGGTGTTCAGCAGAACAGCAGCGTTGCCGTCGAAACGAATGATGGAACCGTCAGCGCGACGTACACCGTGACGGGTACGGACGACAACAGCGGTCATCACCTGGCCTTTTTTGACCTTACCGCGAGGAATTGCTTCCTTGACGGTAACTTTGATGATGTCACCGATACCGGCGTAACGACGGTGGGAACCGCCGAGCACCTTGATGCACATGACGCGACGAGCGCCGCTGTTATCGGCCACATCGAGCATGGATTGAGTCTGAATCATAAAATTTCTCCGACCCCTAGCCCTTAGACTTCAACAGCGCGTTCGAGGACTTCAACCAGTGCCCAGGACTTGGTCTTGGCCAGCGGACGGGTTTCACGGATGGAAACCTTGTCGCCGATCTTGCACTGGTTGGCTTCGTCGTGCGCGTGCAGCTTAGTCGAACGCTTAACGTATTTACCGTAGATCGGGTGCTTTACGCGACGCTCGATCAGAACGGTGATGGTCTTGTCCATTTTGTCGCTGACGACACGGCCAGTCAGCGTACGGACGGTTTTTTCAGCTTCAGCCATGATCACTTACCTGCCTGCTGGTTGAGCACAGTTTTCACGCGAGCGATGTCACGCTTAACTTGCGAGAGCAGGTGCGACTGCCCCAACTGGCCAGTTGCTTTCTGCATGCGCAGATTGAACTGGTCGCGCAGCAAGCCGAGCAGTTGCTCATTCAGTTGCTGTGCGGATTTTTCACGAAGTTCATTCGCTTTCATCACATCACCGTCCGCTTAACAAAGGAGGTGGCGAGAGGCAGCTTTGCAGCGGCCAGGGCGAAAGCTTCGCGCGCCAGCTCTTCAGAAACACCCTCGATCTCGTACAGGACTTTGCCTGGCTGAATCTGGGCAACCCAGTATTCCACGGAACCCTTACCTTTACCCATCCGCACTTCGAGAGGCTTCTTGGTAACCGGCTTGTCCGGGAACACACGGATCCAGATCTTGCCGCCACGCTTAACGTGACGGGTCAGGGCACGACGTGCCGACTCGATCTGGCGAGCGGTGAGACGACCGCGGGCGACAGCTTTCAGAGCGAACTCGCCGAAGCTGACCTTGCTACCGCGCAGTGCCAGACCACGGTTGTGGCCGGTCATCTGCTTGCGGAATTTTGTACGCTTTGGTTGCAACATTTGGCGTACCCCTTACTTAGCAGCTTTTTTACGAGGCGCTGGTGCTTGCGGCTTCAGCTCTTCCTGGCGACCACCAATAACTTCGCCTTTGAAGATCCAAACCTTCACACCGATCACACCGTAGGTGGTGTGAGCTTCGTAGGTGTTGTAGTCGATATCGGCACGCAGGGTGTGCAGGGGCACACGACCTTCGCGATACCACTCGGTACGTGCGATCTCGGCACCGCCGAGACGACCGCTCACCTGGATCTTGATGCCCTTGGCACCAATACGCATGGCGTTCTGCACGGCGCGCTTCATGGCGCGACGGAACATTACGCGGCGCTCCAGCTGCTGGGCTACGCTCTGAGCAACCAGCATAGCGTCGAGTTCCGGCTTGCGGATCTCTTCGATGTTGATGTGCACAGGCACACCCATCTGCTTGGTCAGGTCCTGACGCAGCTTCTCAACATCTTCACCTTTCTTGCCGATAACGATACCGGGACGAGCGGTGTGGATGGTGATGCGTGCAGTTTGAGCCGGGCGATGAATATCGATACGGCTAACGGACGCGCTTTTTAGTTTGTCTTGGAGGTACTCGCGAGTTTGCAGATCCTTCAGCAGGTAATCTGCGTAAGTCGCGCCGTCTGCGTACCAGACGGAGGTGTGCTCCTTGACGATTCCCAGGCGAATGCCAGTGGGATGTACTTTCTGACCCATCTGATCGACTCCGTTACTTGTCCGCAACCTTGACAGTGATATGGCAAGACCGCTTGACGATGCGATCAGCACGGCCTTTGGCACGTGGCATGATGCGCTTCAGCGAACGCCCTTCGTTGACGAAGACGGTGGAGACCTTCAGGTCATCAACGTCTGCGCCTTCGTTGTGTTCGGCGTTGGCAACGGCCGACTCGAGGACTTTCTTCATGATTTCAGCGGCTTTTTTGCTGCTGAAGGCCAACAGGTTGAGCGCTTCGCCCACCTTCTTCCCGCGGATCTGGTCGGCGACCAAGCGGGCTTTCTGGGCGGAGATGCGAGCGCCCGACAACTTAGCGGCTACTTCCATTTCCTTACCCCTTAACGCTTGGCTTTCTTGTCAGCCACGTGCCCGCGGTAGGTGCGGGTACCGGCGAACTCGCCCAGTTTGTGGCCGACCATGTCTTCGTTCACGAGAACTGGGACGTGTTGGCGACCGTTGTGTACCGCGATGGTCAGACCGACCATTTGTGGCAGGATCATCGAACGGCGCGACCAGGTTTTAACTGGCTTGCGATCGTTCTTCTCCACCGCCACTTCGACCTTCTTCAACAGGTGAAGATCGATAAAAGGACCTTTTTTCAGAGAACGTGGCACTGTCGTATCCCTCTAGTTACTTGCGACGACGGACGATCATGTTGTCGGTACGCTTATTACCACGGGTTTTAGCACCCTTGGTTGGGAAGCCCCATGGCGATACCGGATGACGACCACCGGAGGTACGACCTTCACCACCACCATGTGGGTGGTCAACCGGGTTCATGGCAACACCACGAACGGTTGGGCGAACGCCGCGCCAGCGTTTGGCACCAGCTTTACCCAGCGAACGCAGGCTGTGCTCGGAGTTCGAGACTTCGCCCAGGGTCGCACGGCACTCAGCCAGGACTTTACGCATTTCACCAGAGCGCAGACGCAGGGTCACGTAGACACCTTCGCGAGCGATCAGCTGAGCCGAGGCACCAGCGGAACGAGCGATCTGAGCACCTTTACCCGGCTTCAGTTCGATGCCGTGAATGGTGCTACCTACTGGAATGTTGCGCAGTTGCAGGGAGTTACCGGCCTTGATTGGGGCCAGGGCACCTGCGATCAGCTGGTCGCCAGCACTCACGCCTTTAGGGGCGATGATGTAGCGACGCTCACCGTCTGCGTAGCACAGCAGGGCGATGTGAGCAGTACGGTTTGGATCGTATTCGATACGCTCGACAGTGGCTGGGATGCCATCTTTGTCGTTGCGACGGAAGTCGACCAGACGGTAGTGCTGCTTATGACCACCACCCACGTGACGCGTGGTGATGCGGCCATTGTTGTTACGACCACCAGACTTCGATTTCTTCTCGATCAGCGGTGCGTGAGGAGCGCCTTTGTGCAGCTCCTTGTTGACCACCTTGACCACGAAACGGCGGCCAGGGGAAGTCGGTTTGCATTTAACGATTGCCATGATGCACCCCTTCCTTACTCAGCACTGCTGCTGAAATCGAGATCTTGGCCTGGCTGAAGGGAGACGATCGCCTTCTTCCAGTCATTACGCTTGCCCAGACCACGTGCGGTACGCTTGGTTTTACCCAGAACGTTAACGGTCGACACGTTTTCAACTTTTACGTTGAACAGGCCTTCGACAGCTTTCTTGATTTCCAGCTTGGTTGCATCGGTAGCAACCTTGAATACGAACTGGCCTTTTTTCTCAGCCAGAACGGTAGCCTTCTCGGAAACGTGCGGGCCAAGGAGGACTTTGAATACGCGTTCCTGGTTCATCCCAGCAGCTCCTCGAATTTCTTCACGGCCGAGACAGTGATCAACACTTTCTCGTATGCGATCAGACTGACCGGGTCGGAACCTTGAACGTCACGTACGTCGACGTGCGGCAGGTTACGAGCAGCCAGGTACAGGTTCTGATCAACAGCGTCCGAAACGATCAGTACGTCGCTCAGACCCATGCCGTTCAGCTTGTTCAGCAGGTCTTTGGTTTTCGGTGCTTCAACAGCGAAGTCCTGAACCACGACCAGACGGTCGCTACGCACCAGCTCGGCGAGGATGGAGCGCAGAGCTGCGCGGTACATCTTCTTGTTGAGCTTCTGCGAGTGATCTTGAGGACGAGCTGCGAAGGTTACACCACCGCCACGCCAGATCGGACCACGGGTAGTACCGGCACGAGCACGGCCAGTACCTTTCTGACGCCATGGGCGCTTACCGCCACCGGCCACGTCAGAACGGGTCTTCTGCTGCTTGGTGCCCTGACGGCCGCCGGCCATGTAGGCCACGACTGCTTGGTGTACCAGCGTCTCGTTGAATTCGCCACCGAAAGTCAGTTCGGAAACTTCGATCGCCTGAGCGTCATTTACATTAAGTTGCATGTCAGTTTCCCCTTACCCGCGAGCCTTGACAGCTGGACGCACAACCACGTCGCCGCCAGTAGCGCCTGGAACGGCACCCTTGATCAGCAGCAGGTTGCGTTCAGCGTCTACGCGTACTACTTCCAGGGACTGCACAGTCACGCGCTCAGCGCCCATGTGACCGGACATTTTCTTGCCCTTGAATACACGACCAGGAGTCTGGCACTGGCCGATGGAGCCAGGGACACGGTGCGATACGGAGTTACCGTGGGTGTTATCTTGACCACGGAAGTTCCAGCGCTTGATGGTACCGGCGAAGCCTTTACCTTTGGACTGACCGGTTACGTCTACCAGCTGGCCTGCAGTGAAGAGTTCAGCTTTGATCAGATCGCCAGCCTGGAAATCGCCTTCTTCAAGACGGAACTCCCAGACACCGCGACCAGCGGCAACGTTGGCCTTGGCAAAGTGGCCTGCCTGAGCGGCGGTCACACGCGAAGCACGACGCTCGCCGACAGTGACTTGCACTGCACGGTAGCCATCAGTTTCTTCGGTTTTGAACTGGGTGACGCGATTCGGCTCGATCTCGATGACCGTGACCGGAATGGAGACACCTTCTTCGGTGAAAATACGGGTCATGCCCGCTTTCCGACCGACTACACCAATAGTCATGTTGTAAACCTCATGAGTGTACGGGGCTTTCACCCGCTATGGCCGCCCATTTCAGAGCGTTACACGACCAGACCGAAGTCTTAGCCGAGGCTGATCTGTACTTCCACGCCGGCCGCCAGATCGAGCTTCATCAGCGCGTCAACGGTTTTATCCGTTGGCTGGACGATGTCCAGAACACGCTTATGAGTGCGAATCTCGTACTGGTCACGCGCGTCTTTGTTGACGTGCGGGGAAACCAGAACGGTGAAACGCTCTTTGCGGGTAGGCAGTGGAATTGGACCACGCACTTGTGCACCAGTACGTTTCGCGGTTTCCACGATTTCCTGGGTGGATTGGTCGATCAGGCGATGGTCGAAAGCCTTCAACCTGATACGGATTTGCTGATTTTGCATTGGATTTCAGACTCCAGGCTGTTCCCAACGGACGCACTACGCCCGCTAAAAGGAGGCGTGATTCTATAGACGCCCCAATTTAGTGTCAACCCAATAAAAAAAGCCCCCGCTGAGCGGGGGCTTTTTCAATCGGTCGAGTGATTACTCGATGATTTTGGCTACGACGCCGGCGCCGACGGTACGACCGCCTTCACGGATAGCGAAACGCAGACCGTCTTCCATTGCGATGGTCTTGATCAGGGTGACAGTCATCTGGATGTTGTCACCTGGCATTACCATTTCAACGCCTTCCGGCAGTTCGCAGTTACCGGTCACGTCAGTGGTACGGAAGTAGAACTGAGGACGGTAGCCTTTGAAGAACGGAGTGTGACGACCGCCTTCTTCCTTCGACAGGACGTAGACTTCTGCGGTGAACTTGGTGTGCGGCTTGACCGAACCTGGCTTGACCAGAACCTGGCCACGCTCAACGTCGTCACGCTTGGTACCACGCAGCAGAACGCCGCAGTTCTCGCCAGCACGACCTTCGTCCAGCAGCTTGCGGAACATCTCAACACCGGTGCAGGTGGTGGTGGTGGTGTCACGCAGACCAACGATTTCCAGGGCGTCCTGAACGCGGACGATACCACGCTCGATACGACCGGTAACAACGGTACCACGACCCGAGATCGAGAATACGTCTTCGATCGGCATCAGGAACGGCTGGTCGATGGCACGAACTGGCTCAGGGATGTAGGCATCCAGAGTTTCTACCAGCTTCTTGACAGCGCTGGTACCCATTTCGTTGTCGTCTTTGCCTTCCAGCGCCATACGAGCCGAACCGATGATGATCGGGGTGTCGTCGCCTGGGAAGTCGTAGGTGGACAGCAGGTCGCGAACTTCCATCTCGACCAGTTCCAGCAGCTCAGCGTCGTCTACCAGGTCAGCCTTGTTCAGGAAGACCACGATGTACGGAACGCCAACCTGACGGGACAGCAGGATGTGCTCACGGGTTTGTGGCATCGGACCATCGGCGGCCGAGCAAACCAGGATCGCGCCGTCCATCTGGGCAGCACCGGTGATCATGTTCTTCACGTAGTCAGCGTGACCTGGGCAGTCAACGTGAGCGTAGTGACGAATGTTCGAGTTGTACTCGACGTGCGCGGTGTTGATGGTGATACCGCGAGCTTTTTCTTCCGGAGCCGAGTCGATCTTGTCGAACTCAACGACGGCCGAACCGAAAACTTCGGAGCAGACGCGGGTCAGAGCTGCGGTCAGAGTGGTCTTACCGTGGTCAACGTGGCCGATGGTGCCGACGTTAACGTGGGGAAGGGAACGATCAAATTTTTCTTTAGCCACGACAGTGAACCTCTTGCCTAAAGGGGATTAGCCTTGTTTTTTAACGAGTGCTTCGACGATGTTCGACGGAGCTTCGGCGTATTTGGAGAATTCCATGGAGTAGCTTGCGCGACCCTGAGACATGGAACGAACGTCGGTTGCGTAACCGAACATCTCTCCGAGCGGTACCTCAGCAGTGATTACCTTGCCGGACACCGAGTCTTCATTACCCTGGATCATCCCGCGACGACGGCTCAGGTCACCCATCACGTCACCCAGGTAGTCTTCCGGGGTTACAACTTCGACCTTCATGATCGGCTCAAGCACCACGCCACCGCCCTTCTGGGCCAGTTGCTTGGTCGCCATCGAAGCGGCGATCTTGAACGCCATTTCGTTGGAGTCGACGTCGTGGTACGAACCGTCGAATACCGTGGCCTTCAGGCCGAGCAGCGGATAGCCGGCGACAACGCCGTTTTTCATCTGCTCTTCGATACCCTTCTGGATCGGGGCGATGAATTCCTTAGGAATCACACCACCAACGACTTCGTTGGTGAACACCAGACCTTCGGTGATGTTGCCCTTCTCGTCAACGTCCGGCTCCGAGAAACGGATCCAGCAGTGACCGAACTGACCACGACCACCCGACTGACGAACGAACTTGCCTTCGATCTCGACGTTGGACTTGGTGATCTTCTCGCGGTACGAAACCTGCGGCTTGCCGACGTTGCACTCGACGTTGAACTCGCGCTTCATGCGGTCAACGAGGATGTCCAGGTGCAGCTCACCCATACCGGAGATGATGGTCTGGCCGGTTTCTTCGTCGGTCTTGACGCGGAACGACGGGTCTTCCTGGGCCAGCTTGCCCAGAGCGATACCCATCTTCTCCTGGTCAGCCTTGGTTTTCGGCTCTACGGAGAGCGAAATTACCGGCTCAGGGAAGTCCATACGCTCGAGGATGATCGGCTTGTCGGCGTTGCACAGGGTGTCACCGGTGGTGACGTCCTTCATGCCGATCAGAGCAGCGATGTCGCCAGCGCGCACTTCTTTGATCTCTTCACGCTGGTTAGCGTGCATCTGCACCATACGACCAACGCGCTCTTTCTTGCCTTTGACCGAGTTGATGACGGAGTCACCGGAGGTCAGGAAGCCCGAGTAGACGCGGACGAAGGTCAGAGTACCCACGAACGGGTCGGTAGCGATCTTGAACGCCAGGGCCGAGAACGGCTCGTTGTCGTCAGCAGGACGCTCGTCGTACTGTTCTGCAGTGACTTCGTCCTTCGGCACGTCGATCAGATCAGGGTGAATACCCTTGATCGCAGGGATCTCGGTTGGCGCAGGCAGGAAGTCGATAACGGCGTCGAGAACCAGGGGAACGCCCTTGTTCTTGAACGAGGAACCGCAGACAGCAGGAACGATCTCGCTCGCCAGGGTACGGGCGCGCAGACCAGCCTTGATGTCTTCGACGGACAGGTCACCTTCTTCAAGGTACTTGTTCATCAGCTCTTCGTTGGCCTCGGCAGCAGCCTCGACCATGTTGCTGCGCCATTCGTTGGCCAGGTCCACCAGCTCGGCAGGAATTTCTTCCTCGCGGTAGGTAGTACCTTTGTCGTCGTCGTTCCAGTAGATGGCTTTCATCTTGATCAGGTCAACCTGACCCTGGAAGTCGTCTTCCGCACCGATAGCCAGCTGGACCGGAACCGGGGTGTGACCCAGACGGTTCTTGATCTGACCGACAACGCGCAGGAAGTTGGCACCAGCACGGTCCATCTTGTTCACGTAGACAACACGTGGGACGCCGTACTTGTTGGCCTGACGCCATACGGTTTCGGACTGTGGCTCAACGCCGGAGGTACCGCAGAACACAACGACCGCGCCGTCGAGTACGCGCAGCGAACGCTCAACTTCAATGGTGAAGTCAACGTGGCCGGGGGTATCGATGACGTTTACGCGGTAGTTGTCGTACTGACCACGGGAACCCTTCCAGAAGGTGGTAACGGCAGCGGAGGTAATGGTGATACCGCGCTCCTGCTCCTGCACCATCCAGTCGGTGGTCGCGGCGCCGTCATGCACCTCGCCCATCTTGTGGCTCAGACCTGTGTAGAACAGGATCCGCTCGGTAGTGGTGGTCTTGCCCGCGTCAACGTGGGCACAGATACCAATGTTACGGTAGCGGTTAATTGCTGTAGTACGAGCCATAAAGCCCTCGCAAAATGATTGATGCTTGAATTAGAAGCGGTAGTGCGAGAACGCTTTGTTGGCTTCAGCCATACGGTGAACGTCTTCACGCTTCTTGACTGCAGCACCTTTGCCTTCGGCAGCATCCAGCAGTTCACCGGCCAGGCGCAGAGCCATCGACTTCTCGCCGCGCTTGCGGGCGTAGTCTACGAGCCAGCGCATTGCCAGAGCGTTACGACGGGACGGACGAACTTCAACCGGGACCTGGTAAGTGGCACCGCCGACACGGCGGGACTTTACTTCGACCAGCGGAGCGATGGCGTCGAGAGCTTTCTCGAAGATTTCCAGGGGGTCGCTGTTCTTGCGTGCTTTGACTGCGTCCAGGGCACCGTAAACGATGCGCTCGGCCACGGCCTTCTTGCCGCTTTCCATCACGTGGTTCATGAACTTGGCGAGGATCTGGGATCCGTACTTCGGATCGTCCAGGATCTCACGTTTTGCTGCTACACGACGTCTTGGCATGATAAGCCCTCAAACGGTCTTCAGGTTAGCCCGGGACGTGAGTCTTCGACCCCTGCCCGACCTTACTCTTATCGACTCAAAAAATTGGATATGTGCAAACGGCCGATTACTTCGGACGCTTGGTACCGTACTTCGAACGACCCTGGTTACGGCCTTTGACGCCCGAGGTATCCAGAGAGCCGCGAACGGTGTGGTAACGAACACCTGGCAAGTCTTTTACACGGCCGCCACGGATCAGGACGACGCTGTGCTCTTGCAGGTTGTGGCCTTCACCACCGATGTACGAGGAAACCTCGAAACCGTTGGTCAGACGCACACGGCATACTTTACGCAGTGCCGAGTTAGGTTTTTTCGGCGTGGTGGTGTACACGCGGGTGCACACGCCACGACGCTGCGGGCAGTTCTGCAGCGCAGGAACGTCGGACTTCTCGACCGAACGCTTACGCGGCTGACGTACCAGCTGGTTGATAGTTGCCATCTACTAGCTCCACTGATTGTCTTGCGACTCTATTGTCTTGCAAGAAAGCCAAAAATTGGCGAGACGGAGCCTCACCAAATTTAAGGGTACAAAAGTCTAAAGAGGATCTTGCACCCAGTCAAGACGAGGCCCCGGCCCTCCTCGCCCGGTCATCGGCAACAAATCATGTCGCCGATGCCCGCCCGAGGCTTGCCGGGGCCCTGCCCTGTACTTAGTTACCGCTGGAATTCAGTGCTTCGGTCAGTGCGGCTTCCACCTCACTGGCGCTCACACGCAGCGGCTTGTCGGCATCACGGCGACGCTTGCGCTCGCTGTGGTAGGCCAGACCGGTACCGGCCGGGATCAGACGACCCACGACCACGTTCTCTTTCAGGCCGCGCAGGTAGTCACGCTTGCCGGTTACCGCCGCCTCGGTCAGTACACGGGTGGTTTCCTGGAAGGAAGCCGCCGAGATGAACGATTCGGTGGACAGCGAGGCCTTGGTGATACCCAGCAACACACGGGTGAACTTGGAGATGAACTTGTCTTCGCCGGCGAGACGCTCGTTCTCTACCAGGACCTGAGTCAGTTCCATCTGGTCGCCCTTGATGAAGCTGGAGTCGCCCGACTCGGAGATCTCGACCTTGCGCAGCATCTGACGCAGGATGGTCTCGATGTGCTTGTCGTTGATCTTCACGCCTTGCAGACGGTAAACGTCCTGGATCTCGTTGACGATGTACTTCGCCAGCGCGCTCACACCCAGCAGACGCAGGATGTCGTGCGGATCGCTTGGGCCGTCGGAGATAACTTCGCCGCGGTTGACCTGTTCGCCTTCGAAGACGTTCAGGTGGCGCCACTTCGGAATCAGCTCTTCATACGGATCGCTACCGTCGGTCGGAGTGATGACCAGGCGACGCTTGCCCTTTGTCTCTTTACCGAATGCGATGGTGCCGCTGACTTCAGCCAGGATCGAGGCTTCTTTCGGACGGCGCGCTTCGAACAAGTCGGCAACGCGTGGCAGACCACCGGTGATGTCACGGGTCTTCGACGTTTCTTGCGGGATACGCGCGATAACGTCACCGACGCCGATCTGGGCACCGTCAGCCACACCGACGAGGGCGTTGGCAGGCAGGAAGTACTGGGCAGGTACGTCGGTACCTGGCAGGTACAGGTCCTTGCCATTGGCGTCGACCATCTTGATCGCCGGACGGATTTCCTTGCCTGCGGCAGGGCGATCCTTGACGTCCAGAACTTCAATGTTGGTCAAGCCGGTCAGTTCATCGGTCTGACGCTTGATGGTGATGTTTTCTTCCATGCCCACGAAGGTCACGGTACCTTTCAGCTCGGTAACGATCGGGTGGGTGTGCGGGTCCCACTTGGCGACGATGGCGCCAGCTTCGACCTTGTCACCTTCCTTGACCGAAATCACCGCACCGTAAGGCAGCTTGTAACGCTCACGCTCACGGCCGAATTCGTCGGCAATCGCCAGCTCGCCGGAACGCGATACGGCAACCAGGTTACCGTCGGCACGCTCGACCTGCTTCAGGTTGTGCAGACGCACCATACCGCCGTTCTTCACCTGGACGCTGTCGGCAGCCGAAGTACGGCTTGCAGCACCACCGATGTGGAACGTACGCATGGTCAGCTGGGTACCCGGCTCACCGATCGACTGTGCAGCGATAACGCCGACAGCTTCACCGATGTTCACCTGGTGACCACGAGCCAGGTCACGACCGTAGCACTTGGCGCAGATGCCGTAGCGGGTTTCGCAGTTGATCGGCGAACGCACGACGACTTCGTCGATGCTGTTCAGCTCGATGAACTCGACCCACTGCTCGTCTACCAGGGTACCGGCCGGAACGATGACGTCCTCGGTGCCTGGCTTGAATACGTCACGGGCGATGACACGACCCAGTACGCGCTCACCCAGCGGCTCTACAACGTCGCCGCCTTCGATGTGCGGGGTCATCAGCAGGCCCTGGTCGGTGCCGCAGTCGATCTCGGTCACGACCAGATCCTGGGCAACGTCTACCAGACGGCGAGTCAGGTAACCGGAGTTCGCGGTTTTCAACGCGGTATCCGCCAGACCTTTACGAGCACCGTGAGTCGAGATGAAGTACTGCAGTACGCTCAGACCTTCACGGAAGTTCGCGGTGATCGGCGTCTCGATGATCGAGCCGTCCGGCTTGGCCATCAGGCCACGCATACCGGCCAGCTGACGGATCTGAGCGGCGGAACCACGCGCACCGGAGTCGGCCATCATGTACATCGAGTTGAAGGACTCTTGCTCGACTTCCTTGCCCTCGCGGTCGACGACCTTCTCTTTCGAGAGGTTGGCCATCATCGCCTTGGACACTTCGTCGTTCGCCTTGGACCACAAGTCGATGACCTTGTTGTACTTCTCGCCCTGGGTGACCAGGCCGGAGGCGTACTGGCTCTCGATTTCCTTCACTTCGTCGGTAGCGGTACCGATGATGCGGGCTTTCTCGTCCGGGATAACGAAGTCGTTAACGCCGATCGAAACGCCGGAAATGGTCGAGTAGGCAAAACCGGTGTACATCAGCTGGTCAGCGAAGATCACGGTCTCTTTCAGACCCACCACGCGGTAGCACTGGTTGATCAGCTTGGAGATCGCCTTCTTCTTCATCGACTGGTTGACGACGTCGAACGGCAGGCCGGCCGGTACTACCTGGAACAGCAGCGCACGGCCGACGGTGGTGTCGACGATACGGGTGTTCTTGGTGATGCTGCCATCACGGTCTTTCACGGTTTCGTTGATACGAACCTTGATTTTCGCGTGCAGGGCGGCTTCGCCGGCGCGGAATACGCGGTCGACTTCCTGCAGGTCGGCGAATACGCGACCTTCGCCCTTGGCGTTGATGGCTTCACGGGTCATGTAGTACAGACCCAGTACCACGTCCTGCGACGGAACGATGATTGGCTCACCGTTGGCTGGCGACAGGATGTTGTTGGTCGACATCATCAGCGCGCGCGCTTCGAGCTGGGCTTCCAGGGTCAGCGGCACGTGAACGGCCATCTGGTCACCGTCGAAGTCGGCGTTGTACGCGGCGCAGACCAGCGGGTGCAGCTGGATAGCCTTACCTTCGATCAGCACAGGCTCGAAAGCCTGGATACCCAGACGGTGCAGGGTCGGCGCACGGTTGAGCAGTACGGGGTGTTCGCGGATCACCTCGGCGAGAACGTCCCACACCTCCGGCAGCTCGCGCTCGACCATCTTCTTGGCAGCCTTGATGGTGGTCGCCAGACCACGCATTTCCAGCTTGCCGAAAATGAACGGCTTGAACAGCTCGAGGGCCATCTTCTTCGGCAGACCGCACTGGTGCAGACGCAGGGTCGGGCCTACGGTAATTACCGAACGACCGGAGTAGTCCACGCGCTTACCGAGCAAGTTCTGACGGAAGCGACCTTGCTTACCTTTGATCATGTCGGCCAGGGACTTCAGCGGACGCTTGTTCGAGCCAGTGATGGCGCGACCGCGACGGCCGTTGTCGAGCAGGGCGTCGACCGCCTCCTGCAGCATGCGCTTTTCGTTGCGCACAATGATGTCCGGCGCCGACAGATCGAGCAGGCGCTTCAGACGGTTGTTACGGTTGATCACCCGACGATACAGGTCGTTCAGGTCGGAGGTCGCAAAGCGGCCGCCATCCAGCGGTACCAGCGGACGCAGGTCCGGCGGCAGTACTGGCAGGACGGTCAGGACCATCCACTCAGGCAGGTTGCCCGAGCCCTGGAAAGCTTCCATCAGCTTCAGGCGCTTGGACAGCTTCTTGATCTTGGTTTCCGAGTTGGTCTGCGGAATTTCTTCGCGCAGGCGGCCGATCTCGTGCTCCAGGTCGATAGCGTGCAGCAGCTCGCGGACAGCCTCGGCACCCATGCGGGCGTCGAAGTCGTCACCGAACTCTTCCAGCGCTTCGAAGTACTGCTCGTCGTTCAGCAGCTGGCCCTTCTCGAGGGTGGTCATGCCCGGATCGATCACCACGTAGCTCTCGAAGTAGAGCACGCGTTCGATGTCACGCAGGGTCATGTCCATCAGCAGGCCGATACGGGACGGCAGCGACTTCAGGAACCAGATGTGGGCAACCGGCGAGGCCAGTTCGATGTGCGCCATGCGCTCACGACGAACCTTGGCCAGAGCAACTTCAACGCCGCACTTCTCGCAGATCACGCCGCGGTGCTTGAGGCGCTTGTACTTGCCGCACAGGCACTCGTAGTCCTTGACTGGGCCAAAAATCTTGGCGCAGAACAGACCGTCACGCTCAGGCTTGAACGTACGGTAGTTGATGGTTTCCGGCTTCTTGACTTCACCGAACGACCACGAACGGATCATTTCAGGCGACGCCAGACCGATGCGGATGGCGTCGAACTCTTCGACTTGACCCTGGTTTTTCAGCAAATTCAGTAGGTCTTTCAAGGCCTTTCCTCCTGGCGGAGCAGGGAGTGGGCATTACCTGCCCACTCCCCTCGCGTCACGTGTTATTCGGTTTCCAGATCGATATCGATACCGAGCGAACGGATCTCTTTGATCAACACGTTGAAGGACTCGGGCATGCCCGGCTCCATACGGTGATCGCCATCCACGATGTTCTTGTACATCTTGGTACGGCCGTTCACGTCGTCCGACTTCACTGTGAGCATTTCTTGCAGGGTGTATGCCGCGCCGTATGCTTCCAGCGCCCACACTTCCATCTCCCCGAAACGCTGACCACCGAACTGCGCCTTACCACCCAGCGGCTGCTGGGTAACCAGGCTGTAGGAACCAGTGGAACGCGCGTGCATCTTGTCGTCCACCAAGTGGTTCAGCTTGAGCATGTACATGTAACCAACGGTCACCGGACGCTCGAACTTGTTGCCGGTACGGCCATCGAACAGCACCATCTGGCCGCTCTCTGGCAGATCTGCCAGTTTCAGCATGGCCTTGATCTCACGCTCCTTGGCACCGTCGAAGACTGGAGTGGCCATCGGCACGCCTTTCTTCAGGTTGTTCGCCAGGGCGATGATCTCTTCGTCGGTGAACTCTTCCAGGTTCTCCTGACGACCACCGATCTCGTTGTAGATCTCGGTGAGGAAGGTGCGCAGTTCAGCGGCTTTGCGCTGTTCTTCGATCATGCGGTCGATCTTCTCGCCCAGGCCCTTGGCCGCGAGGCCCAGGTGGGTTTCAAGGATCTGACCGACGTTCATACGCGAAGGTACGCCCAGCGGGTTCAGTACGACGTCGACCGGAGTACCGTTGGCGTCGTGCGGCATGTCTTCGACCGGCATGATTACCGAGACGACACCCTTGTTACCGTGACGACCGGCCATCTTGTCACCCGGCTGGATGCGACGGCGGATTGCCAGGTAGACCTTGACGATCTTCAGTACGCCTGGAGCCAGGTCATCGCCCTGCTGCAGCTTGCGCTTCTTGTCTTCGAACTTGTCGTCCAGCAGGCGACGGCGATCGACGATGTACTGCTGAGCCTTTTCCAGCTGCTCGTTCAGTGCATCTTCGGCCATGCGCAGTTTGAACCACTGGCCGTGCTCCAGACCGTTCAGCACGTCGTCGCTGATCACGGTGCCTTTCTTCAGGCCCGCGCCACCGTCGACCACCTGGCCGTTCAGAGCGGAACGCAGACGCTCGAAGGTCGCGCCTTCGACGATGCGGAACTCTTCGTTGAGGTCCTTGCGGATCTCGTCCAGCTGCATCTTCTCGATGGCCAGGGCGCGGCTGTCGCGCTCGACGCCATCACGGGTGAAGACCTGTACGTCGATGACGGTACCCTTGGTGCCGGTCGGCACACGCAGGGAGGTGTCTTTGACGTCGCTGGCCTTCTCACCGAAGATCGCACGCAGCAGTTTTTCTTCCGGAGTCAGCTGGGTCTCGCCTTTCGGAGTGACCTTGCCGACCAGGATGTCGCCAGCGCCGACTTCGGCACCCACGTAGACGATACCGGCTTCGTCCAGCTTGTTCAGCGCAGCTTCACCGACGTTCGGGATGTCCGCGGTGATTTCCTCTGGGCCAAGCTTGGTGTCACGGGCCACACAGGTCAGTTCCTGGATGTGGATCGTGGTGAAGCGGTCTTCCTGAACCACACGCTCGGACAGGCAGATGGAGTCTTCGAAGTTGAAGCCGTTCCACGCCATGAACGCGATGCGCATGTTCTGACCCAGTGCCAGTTCACCCATGTCGGTGGACGGGCCGTCGGCCATGATGTCGCCACGCGCAACCTTGTCACCCTTGCTGACCAGCGGACGCTGGTTGATGCAGGTGTTCTGGTTGGAGCGGGTGTATTTGGTCAGGTTGTAGATATCCACACCTGCTTCACCGGTCTCGACTTCGTCGTCGGCAACGCGCACGACGATACGGCTGGCGTCGACCGAGTCGATCACACCACCGCGACGAGCAACCACGCAGACACCGGAGTCACGGGCAACGTTGCGCTCCATGCCGGTACCTACCAGCGGCTTGTCGGCACGCAGGGTCGGTACAGCCTGACGCTGCATGTTGGAACCCATCAACGCACGGTTGGCGTCGTCGTGCTCGAGGAACGGAATCAGCGACGCGGCAACCGAAACTACCTGCTTCGGCGAAACGTCCATCAGGGTGACGTCTTCCGGCGCCTTGACGGTGAATTCGTTCAGGTGACGAACAGCTACCAGCTCATCGATCAGCTGCTTCTTGTCGTTCATCGCGGCCGAAGCCTGGGCGATCACGTGATCAGCCTCTTCGATGGCGGACAGGAACACGATGTCGTCGCTGACCACGCCTTCCTTCACCACGCGGTACGGGCTTTCCAGGAAGCCGTACTGGTTGGTGCGGGCATAGGCTGCCAGGGAGTTGATCAGACCGATGTTCGGACCTTCAGGGGTCTCGATCGGGCACACGCGGCCGTAGTGGGTCGGGTGTACGTCACGGACTTCGAAGCCAGCACGCTCACGGGTCAGACCACCAGGGCCGAGTGCGGAAACGCGGCGCTTGTGGGTGATCTCGGAAAGCGGGTTGTTCTGGTCCATGAACTGCGAGAGCTGGCTGGAACCGAAGAACTCTTTCACCGCCGCCGCAACCGGCTTGGCGTTGATCAGGTCCTGCGGCATCAGGCCTTCGCTTTCAGCCATCGACAGACGCTCTTTGACCGCGCGCTCAACACGCACCAGGCCAACGCGGAACTGGTTCTCGGCCATCTCGCCGACGCAACGGACGCGACGGTTACCCAGGTGGTCGATGTCGTCGACGATGCCTTTGCCGTTACGGATATCGACCAGGGTCTTGAGGACCTCGACGATGTCTTCCTTGCTCAGCACGCCCGAACCTTCGATCTCGGTGCGACCGATACGACGGTTGAACTTCATGCGGCCAACGGCGGACAGGTCGTAACGCTCGGCGCTGAAGAACAGGTTGTTGAACAGGGTCTCGGCGGCGTCCTTGGTTGGCGGCTCGCCCGGACGCATCATGCGGTAGATCTCGACCAGCGCTTCCAGTTGGTTGCTGGTGGTGTCGATCTTCAGGGTGTCGGAGATGAACGGACCGCAGTCGATGTCGTTGGTGTACAGCGTCTCGACGCGAACGACCTGGGCCTTGGCGATCTTCACCAGCAGGTCGGTGGTCAGCTCGGTGTTGCACTCGGCAATGATCTCGCCGGTAGCCGGATGCACGATCGCCTTGGCGGTGGTGCGACCCAGTACGTACTCCAGCGGAACGTCCAGCTCTTTCACGCCAGCCTTTTCCAGCTGGTTGATGTGGCGCGCGGTAATACGGCGGCCTTGCTCGACGATGACCTTGCCGCTGTCGTCATGGATATCCATGACCGCAACTTCACCACGCAGACGCTGAGGTACCAGTTCCAGGCTGAGCTTCTCGCCGGAAAGGTGGAACACGTTGGTGGTGTAGAAGGTGTTCAGAACCTCTTCGGTGCTGTAACCCAGGGCACGCAGCAGTACCGAGGCCGGCAGTTTGCGGCGACGGTCGATACGTACGAACACGCAGTCTTTCGGGTCGAACTCGAAGTCCAGCCACGAACCGCGGTAAGGGATGATGCGCGCGGAGTACAGCAGCTTACCGGAGCTGTGCGTCTTGCCACGGTCGTGGTCGAAGAACACACCAGGCGAACGGTGCAGCTGGGATACGATCACACGCTCGGTACCGTTGATAACGAAGGTACCGTTTTCAGTCATCAGGGGGATTTCACCCATGTAGACTTCTTGCTCTTTGATGTCCTTGATCGCTTTATTCGACGATTCCTTGTCGAAGATGATCAGGCGCACCTTCACCCGCAGCGGGACCGCAAAGGTCACACCGCGCAGGACACATTCCTTCACATCGAAAGCCGGCTCGCCCAGGCGATAGCCGACGTACTCCAGGGCAGCATTGCCGGAGTAGCTGATGATCGGGAATACCGATTTGAAGGCCGCATGCAGACCGACGTCGCGGAACTGATCCTTGGATGCTCCCGCCTGCAGGAATTCGCGATACGAATCCAGCTGGATGGCCAGGAGGTACGGCACATCCATGACGTCCGGCAACTTGCTAAAGTCCTTGCGGATACGTTTTTTCTCAGTGTATGAGTAAGCCATCAGCATTCCCCAGCTTGGTCACCTGCTTGTTTGGCATCTCCCGGCGGGAGCAGCCAGAAAATCGTGCAAACCCTTTGGTTTGCGCCACCCTCTTGGGTGTCTTGCAGCTCGTTATCGGGGCCGACCTGATCGGCCACCAATAACGGAAAAAGGCCGGTGGCATAAGCCACCAGCCATCAGCCCTTCGCTTGACGCTCGGGCTGGCATCGCAAAGTCGAAATTACTTCAGCTCGACTTTAGCGCCTGCTTCTTCCAGCTTCTTCTTAGCGTCTTCAGCGGCTTCTTTCGAAACGCCTTCAGCTACAACCTGAGGAGCGCCATCGACTTTCTCTTTGGCTTCTTTCAGGCCCAGACCAGTCAGCTCGCGAACGGCCTTGATCACGTTTACTTTCTTGTCGCCGGCTTCAACCAGAACAACGTTGAACTCGGTTTGCTCTTCAACAACGGCAGCGGCAGCAGCTGGGCCGGCAGCGGCAACAGCAGCGGTAACGCCGAAGGTTTCTTCCATTGCTTTGATCAGCTCAACAACTTCCAGAACGGTTTTCTGGCCGATTGCTTCGATGATTTGCTCGTTAGTCAGAGACATGACTTAAATCCTGTATTGGGGTGACAGCCTACGCAGCTATCAAATTAAACGTATGATTTGAAAGAGTTTCCGGTGCCTTAGGCAGCGGTGGCTTCTTTCTGGTCGCGAATGGCTGCCAGGGTACGGGCCAGCTTGCTGGTAGCGCCTTGGATCACGCTCATCAGCTTCGCGATGGCTTCGTCGCGGGTCGGCAGGGTAGCCAACACGTCGATCTGGTTCGCTGCAATGAACTTGCCGTCAAACGCAGCTGCCTTGATCTCGAACTTGTCCTGACCCTTGGCGAACTCTTTGAACAGACGAGCAGCGGCGCCCGGGTGTTCGTTGGAGAAAGCGATCAGGGTCGGGCCAGTGAAGGCGTCGTTGAGGACACTGAATTCAGTGTCGGCAACAGCGCGCTTGAGCAGGGTGTTACGTACGACACGTACGTATACGCCAGCTTCACGAGCCTCTTTACGGAGTCCGGTCATTGCGCCTACAGTCACACCACGGGCATCAGCCACGACAGCGGACAGAGCGACTTTGGCAGCCTCGTTGACTTCAGCGACGATGGCCTTCTTGTCTTCGAGTTTAATTGCCACGGGTAAAACTCCTGCTTGTTACCGTTTCATCTGGCCGAAGCCGGATGTCGTTTTGGTGTCTGATTCGGTAAGGAACCGGGAGCACCATCTGCGTAGGCTGGTTGTTTAAGGCTTGCGCCGCCTACGGTCTTGGATAGCCCCCGCCAGGCAGGGACCCCAATTTTTGCTGCCGGCGAGCTTACACCCGCCGGCATGGTCTTACACGTCCAGCGAGCTCTGATCGATGATCAGACCTGGGCCCATGGTGGTGCTCAGGGTAACGCGCTTGACGTAGATACCTTTCGAGGAAGCCGGCTTGATACGCTTCAGATCAGCGATCAGGGCTTCAACGTTTTCCTTCAGCTTGCCAGCTTCAAAGCCGATCTTGCCAACGGAGGTGTGGATGATACCGTTCTTGTCGGTACGGTAGCGAACCTGACCAGCCTTGGCGTTTTTCACGGCAGTGGCTACGTCTGGGGTAACGGTACCGACTTTCGGGTTAGGCATCAGGCCGCGAGGACCCAGAACCTGACCCAGCTGACCTACAACACGCATGGCATCAGGCGATGCGATGACGACGTCATAGTTCAGGTCGCCGCCTTTCATTTCGGCAGCCAGATCGTCCATACCTACGCGGTCAGCGCCGGCAGCCAGAGCGGCTTCAGCAGCCGGGCCCTGGGTGAAGACGGCAACACGTACGGTCTTGCCAGTGCCGTGCGGCAGCACGGTAGCGCTACGTACGACCTGGTCGGATTTACGCGGGTCAACACCGAGGTTGACGGCGATGTCGTAGGACTCGACGAACTTGGCAGCAGGCAGCGAGGCCAGCAGAGTTGCCGCTTCTTCGAAGTTGTAGGCCTTGCCTGCTTCGATTTTTTCGGCGATTGCCTTTTGGCGCTTGGTCAGCTTAGCCATTACACACCCTCCACGTTCAGGCCCATGCTGCGGGCAGAGCCAGCGATGGTGCGTACAGCAGCGTCCAGGTCAGCGGCAGTCAGGTCAGCCTGTTTGGCTTTCGCGATGTCTTCCAGCTGAGCGCGGGTAACGGTACCGACTTTAACGGTGTTCGGACGAGCCGAACCACTGGTCAGGCCAGCAGCTTTCTTCAGCAGAACCGAGGCAGGGGTGCTCTTGGTTTCGAAGGTGAAGCTACGGTCACTGTAGACAGTGATGATCACTGGAGTCGGCAGACCTGGCTCTTGACCCTGAGTACGGGCGTTGAAGGCCTTGCAGAATTCCATGATGTTAACACCGTGTTGACCCAGTGCTGGACCAACGGGTGGGCTTGGGTTGGCCTGGCCGGCCTTTACTTGCAGCTTGATGTAAGCCTGAATCTTCTTAGCCATGAGCTACTCCAAAATCGGGTACAAACGCCAGATGGCTCCCCGGATGACTTGCGTTTTATCCCAGTGACGACAAAACCCCGCAGCACATAGGGCTGCGGGGTATGGGATGCTTCGTCCTGCTAGACCTTCTCGACCTGGCCGAACTCGAGCTCCACCGGAGTAGAGCGACCGAAAATGAGCACTGCAACCTGCAGGCGGCTCTTTTCGTAGTTAACCTCTTCGACGGTGCCATTGAAGTCAGCAAACGGACCATCAACGACTCGAACCACTTCACCCGGCTCGAACAACGTCTTCGGCTTCGGCTTGTCACTACCATCGGCAACGCGACGGAGGATGGCCTCGGCCTCTTTATCAGTGATCGGCGCAGGCTTGTCTGCGGTACCACCAATGAAACCCATGACTCGAGGGGTGTCCTTGACAAGGTGCCAAGTCCCTTCGTTCATTTCCATCTGGACCAATACATAGCCAGGGAAGAATTTGCGCTCGCTCTTGCGCTTCTGGCCGTTGCGCATTTCAACGACTTCTTCGGTCGGGACCAGGATCTCGCCGAATTCGTCTTCCATGCCAGCCAGCTTGACGCGCTCGATCAGGGAGCGCATCACATGCTTCTCGTAACCCGAGTAAGCATGCACTACGTACCAACGCTTAGCCACGGGACACCCTTAGCCAACAATCAAGGAGACCGCCCAGCCGAGCAGGGAGTCGAGACCCCACAGCAGCAGTGCCATAACCAGTACAACAGCCACGACAATCAGCGTGGTCTGAGTGGTTTCTTGGCGGGTCGGCCACACGACTTTACGGATCTCGGTCCGCGCTTCCTTCGCCAGCGTGAAGAACGACTTACCCTTCGCAGTCTGCAAGGCAACGAAGCCTGCAACCGCAGCCAGGGCGAGAAGTGCAAGAACGCGGTACAGGATCGGCGACGCGGAGTAATACTGATTACCCACAACGGCGACAACCACCAAAGCCACTACAGCCAGCCACTTGAACAAGTCGAAACGCGATTCTTGGGCTTCAGTTTTGGGAGTCATCGGGGAGGATCCTGTAAGAAGAAAGCCAATCACACCGAGGTGAATGGCAGGTCAGGAGGGAATCGAACCCCCAACCTACGGTTTTGGAGACCGTCGCTCTGCCAATTGAGCTACTGACCTGTAACGCTGTATCAGGCCGGCCATTATACCGGCCTGATCAAGTAAATCAACTACTTATTCGATAATTTTTGCTACGACACCAGCACCGACGGTACGACCGCCTTCACGGATGGCGAAACGCAGACCGTCTTCCATTGCGATGGTCTTGATCAGGGTGACAGTCATCTGGATGTTGTCACCTGGCATTACCATTTCAACGCCTTCCGGCAGTTCGCAGTTACCGGTCACGTCAGTGGTACGGAAGTAGAACTGAGGACGGTAGCCTTTGAAGAACGGAGTGTGACGACCGCCTTCTTCCTTCGACAGGACGTAGACTTCTGCGGTGAACTTGGTGTGCGGCTTGACCGAACCTGGCTTGACCAGAACCTGGCCACGCTCAACGTCGTCACGCTTGGTACCACGCAGCAGAACGCCGCAGTTCTCGCCAGCACGACCTTCGTCCAGCAGCTTGCGGAACATCTCAACACCGGTGCAGGTGGTGGTGGTGGTGTCACGCAGACCAACGATTTCCAGGGCGTCCTGAACGCGGACGATACCACGCTCGATACGACCGGTAACAACGGTACCACGACCCGAGATCGAGAATACGTCTTCGATCGGCATCAGGAACGGCTGGTCGATGGCACGAACTGGCTCAGGGATGTAGGCATCCAGAGTTTCTACCAGCTTCTTGACAGCGCTGGTACCCATTTCGTTGTCGTCTTTGCCTTCCAGCGCCATACGAGCCGAACCGATGATGATCGGGGTGTCGTCGCCTGGGAAGTCGTAGGTGGACAGCAGGTCGCGAACTTCCATCTCGACCAGTTCCAGCAGCTCAGCGTCGTCTACCAGGTCAGCCTTGTTCAGGAAGACCACGATGTACGGAACGCCAACCTGACGGGACAGCAGGATGTGCTCACGGGTTTGTGGCATCGGACCATCGGCGGCCGAGCAAACCAGGATCGCGCCGTCCATCTGGGCAGCACCGGTGATCATGTTCTTCACGTAGTCAGCGTGACCTGGGCAGTCAACGTGAGCGTAGTGACGAATGTTCGAGTTGTACTCGACGTGCGCGGTGTTGATGGTGATACCGCGAGCTTTTTCTTCCGGAGCCGAGTCGATCTTGTCGAACTCAACGACGGCCGAACCGAAAACTTCGGAGCAGACGCGAGTCAGCGCTGCAGTCAGAGTGGTCTTACCGTGGTCAACGTGGCCGATAGTGCCGACGTTAACGTGAGGTAGCGAACGATCAAACTTTTCCTTAGCCATCGATACAGTCCTCCGCAGAAGAAATAGTCATACCGCTGATAAAACAAAGGCAGATATTTTCATATCTGCCTTGTTTATATGGAGCTCTTGAGCGGACTTGAACCGCTGACCTCACCCTTACCAAGGGTGTGCTCTACCAACTGAGCTACAAGAGCGAAACACTTTGTGCAACAACAGCAAACTTGGAGCGGGTAGCGGGAATCGAACCCGCATCATCAGCTTGGAAGGCTGAGGTTCTACCACTAAACTATACCCGCGGAGCTTGCGGCTCTCGCTAAAACTGGTGGAGGGAGAAGGATTCGAACCTTCGAAGCTCTCGCAACGGATTTACAGTCCGTCCCCTTTGGCCGCTCGGGAATCCCTCCAGATGTGGCCGGCATTCTATTTGGCTGCCGCCCCAGTGTCAAGCGTTTTTTCAAATTTTTTCAATCAAATCTGAAACTTAGCTGCTTTGACACTGCCTCCAGATCTACCACCTAAGTGATGTTCCCTGTGAAGCGGGCGCCATTCTATCAAGCTATTCGGCAGTTGCAATACCCTCGCACAAAATAATTTTGTGTTTTAAGTCTTTGAAATCCTTGGAAAGAGTCGAGAGCACAGCCGGGTCCAGCAAACGCTCGCTTTCCGGGGCAACCTTGAGCCAGAGCCCGTCGGCACCCGGCAGCTGACCAACCACTGGCAGGGCAGCGATATCCAGGCTCACTAGCCGCTGACGCAAGGCCTCGAGCTGCTCGGGCGCAGCCATGCCCCCAACCACCAGGCATTCGTCACGGCGCCGGGCGGGCGCCGCAACTCCGGTTTCGCGCAACAGGCGGATTTCCTGCTGGGAACCTTTGTACAAAGCCAACGGGGCGACTTCCTTGACCTTCAGGGGAGCTTCCTGCTGATGCCACACGTAATAAAAGACGTTGAGCACAACCAACAGCAGAAACAACCAGCGCATAGTCAGTCACCTCAGTTCAATGGACAGGCCATGGCCAAACCGACGAATACCAGGTCCGGCACGATCCGAGCCTTCGGCGCCGCCTCCTGCACCAAGGGCGCGTCCCCACCGGTCAGAAAGACAGTGAAGTCCTCACCCCACATCGCCCTGGCCTGCTCGATCTGGGTACGGGCGAAGCCCTGGAGCATCAGCACGCAACCACGCTCGACCGCCTCGACGGTCGAGCGCCCCGGTGCCAGGCTGTTCAGAGCGCGCTCGGCCGACGCATCGTCATAGCGAATACGCCGGGTATGGGTACGTAACTGGCTACGCATCAGCGGCATGCCCGGGCAGATGTAGCCACCAAGGTGTTCACCATTGGCCGCGACGAAATCCGCCTTGGCTGCGGTGCCGAAATCAATGACCAGGCAAGCACGCCCGGCCAGGTGATAGGCACCCAGCGCGCCCAGCCAGCGGTCCATGCCCAGACGCTGGTAATCGTCATAGCCATTGCGCACGCCGGCCATTTCCTGCACAGGTTGGGCCACGTTTACCTCGACCCCGAACGAGGCCTGGATCAGCGCGCACAGCGATGAAGTTTCCTCTTCACTGCGTACACTGACCATGCGGCAACCAGTCAGACTCAGGCTCGAGAGCCCTGCGACAGCTGCGACCAATGCCTGATCGGAGTCCACGATGCCACCACCGTTGATGGTGGCGTCGGCTGCATGGATGACGCGCCACTTGATAAAGCTGTTTCCACAATCGAGCTCAAGAATCATCACGCAACCTCAGGCTCAGCTCACCGCCGCTGAAGCTCTTCTCCACACCATCGACCTCCAGACGCAAGCCGCCCTGCCCATCCACCCCCAGCGCGACGCCTTCGATACGCGAAGTGCCCGCGACAAGCGAAACTTTGCGCCCCTGCCACAGGTGCGCCTGCTCCCATTCCTCCTGGAACGCAGCGAAACCATAGCGGCGATGGCGACCAAGTTCGTGTTGCAACTGCTGGCTGAGCACCGCCACCAGCTGGTTGCGATCCACCAGTTGCCCAGCTTCGCCGCGCATCGAGGCCCATTGCTGATCGATCTGTTCGTTGCCCTGCATGTTTACATTAATGCCGATACCCAGCACCACATGGCAGACGTCCGCAGGATCCCCAACCAGCTCCAGGAGTATTCCGGTGATCTTGCGCCCGCCGGCAAGGACATCATTGGGCCACTTGAGCCCCACATCCTTTAGCCCGAATGCCTGCAGTGTACGCATCACCGCCAGGCCGACCACCAGGCTCAAGCCCTCGAGCTGACGCATGCCGCCATCGATGCGCAAGACCAGGCTGTAATAGAGGTTTTCTGCAAAAGGACTGACCCACGGACGCCCACGACGACCGCGACCTGCACTCTGGCGCTCGGCCAGCACCAGAAACGGCGCTGCCTGCCCTTGCGCGATCAGCCTCAGCCCTTCGGCATTGGTGGAGTCGATGGTTTCGTGAATGAACACCGGCCATGGCTCGCCCTGCGAGAACTTGGCGATTGCCTGCGCTTCGAGCAGGTTCAACGGCGCCGCCAGCTGATAGCCGCGGCCACGGACCTTGTGAATGGTCAGGTTCAGTTCGCTCTCCAGGTGCTGCAGCTGCTTCCAAACGGCGCTGCGACTCACCCCAAGGGCGGCCCCCAGGGCTTCTCCGGAATGGAACCGGCCATCCTTGAGGAGGTTCAACAACTTCAGCATGCCAATCTCGACTCGGAATAAGGCTGGCATGATAGCCACGCCCCGAGGGCTTGCATAGGAAAAGGGCTACCGCTGCCACTACAGGCGACGGGCTCCTGCAAGGGCGGGCGTTAACTTGCCAAACGCGCAAAAGACAAAACCCCTACCTGCTCGCGCAGATAGGGGTTTTGCGAAATGAATCTTGACGATGACCTACTCTCACATGGGGAAACCCCACACTACCATCGGCGATGCATCGTTTCACTACTGAGTTCGGGATGGGATCAGGTGGTTCCAATGCTCTATGGTCGTCAAGAAATTCGGTTGCCAGTACGTCCTTGCAGACATGCCAGCCAATTCGGATATGCGATATTTGTGGTTCGTCGCGAACTTTCGGTTCGTTTCGTCTTCACCACCACAATTTGGCCTCGGCGCAAATTGCTTGGGTGTTATATGGTCAAGCCTCACGGGCAATTAGTATTGGTTAGCTCAACGCCTCACAGCGCTTACACACCCAACCTATCAACGTCGTAGTCTTCGACGGCCCTTCAGGGAGCTCAAGGCTCCAGTGAGATCTCATCTTGAGGCAAGTTTCCCGCTTAGATGCTTTCAGCGGTTATCTCTTCCGAACATAGCTACCCGGCAATGCCACTGGCGTGACAACCGGAACACCAGAGGTTCGTCCACTCCGGTCCTCTCGTACTAGGAGCAGCCCCTCTCAAATCTCAAACGTCCACGGCAGATAGGGACCGAACTGTCTCACGACGTTCTAAACCCAGCTCGCGTACCACTTTAAATGGCGAACAGCCATACCCTTGGGACCGGCTTCAGCCCCAGGATGTGATGAGCCGACATCGAGGTGCCAAACACCGCCGTCGATATGAACTCTTGGGCGGTATCAGCCTGTTATCCCCGGAGTACCTTTTATCCGTTGAGCGATGGCCCTTCCATACAGAACCACCGGATCACTAAGACCTACTTTCGTACCTGCTCGACGTGTGTGTCTCGCAGTCAAGCGCGCTTTTGCCTTTATACTCTACGACCGATTTCCGACCGGTCTGAGCGCACCTTCGTACTCCTCCGTTACTCTTTGGGAGGAGACCGCCCCAGTCAAACTACCCACCATACACTGTCCTCGATCCGGATAACGGACCTGAGTTAGAACCTCAAGGTTGCCAGGGTGGTATTTCAAGGATGGCTCCATGAGAACTGGCGTCCCCACTTCAAAGCCTCCCACCTATCCTACACAAGCAAGCTCAAAGTCCAGTGCAAAGCTATAGTAAAGGTTCACGGGGTCTTTCCGTCTAGCCGCGGATACACTGCATCTTCACAGCGATTTCAATTTCACTGAGTCTCGGGTGGAGACAGCGCCGCCATCGTTACGCCATTCGTGCAGGTCGGAACTTACCCGACAAGGAATTTCGCTACCTTAGGACCGTTATAGTTACGGCCGCCGTTTACCGGGGCTTCGATCAAGAGCTTCGCTTGCGCTAACCCCATCAATTAACCTTCCGGCACCGGGCAGGCGTCACACCCTATACGTCCACTTTCGTGTTTGCAGAGTGCTGTGTTTTTAATAAACAGTCGCAGCGGCCTGGTATCTTCGACCGGCGTGGGCTTACGCAGCAAGTGCTTCACCCTCACCGGCGCACCTTCTCCCGAAGTTACGGTGCCATTTTGCCTAGTTCCTTCACCCGAGTTCTCTCAAGCGCCTTGGTATTCTCTACCTAACCACCTGTGTCGGTTTGGGGTACGGTTCCCAGTTATCTGAAGCTTAGGAGCTTTTCTTGGAAGCATGGCATCAACCACTTCGCGCTCTAGTGAGCACTCGTCATCAGCTCTCGGCCTTAAGATCCCGGATTTGCCTAAGATCTCAGCCTACCACCTTAAACTTGGACAACCAACGCCAAGCTGGCCTAGCCTTCTCCGTCCCTC
>NZ_JBFNXN010000001.1:2495000-2840000 GCF_040813665.1 Pseudomonas sp. TE50-2
GCCGATCATGCCGGTGAAGTCGCCGATCAGGAAGATGACCTGGTGGCCCAACTCCTGGAACTGACGCAGCTTGTTGATCAGCACCGTGTGCCCCAGGTGCAGGTCGGGCGCGGTTGGGTCGAAGCCCGCCTTGATGCGCAGCGGCTGGCCGCGCTTGAGCTTCTCCACCAGTTCCGACTCGACCAATACCTCTTCCGCACCGCGCTTGATAAGCGCCAGCTGCTCTTCAACCGACTTCATAGACAGACCCGCAACGCTAGGATTCAAGGGGAGCCAACCATACAAGATCGGCCATCAAATACAAGTTTCGCAACGGATTGTGACCCGAACGGCGCACCGCAACGTCTACGCGCCCTTGCGTGAGAATGGATTTGGTTATATTTTATACAGTTATTTCATCTTCATCATGTCATTCATCTTTTCCATTTCACCTTTTTCAAAGTCACCTTACCTATGACCAACGAAACGCCTAAAGCGCCCCCGCTTTATCCGAAAAGCCATCTGTTGGCCGCCAGCGGCATCGCCGCCCTTCTCAGTCTGGCTTTGCTGGTATTCCCGTCCAGCGAAGTGGAAGCCAAGAAAACCACCCTCAGCCTGGAGCTGGAAAGCCCGGCCGAACAGCTCAAGGACGAGTCCCGCGGCGCCCCGCTGGTACAGGCCGAGCAGAACAGCGACTCGCCCTTCGCCCAGATCGAAGGTGCAGAACCCGCAACCGCCAAGGCAGAACCCGTTCCAGCCCCTGCGGCCAAACCGGAGGACAAGGCCCCGGGTCACCGCGAAGTGGTCGTCAGCCGCGGTGATACGCTCTCGACCTTGTTCAACAAGGTCGGCCTGCCTGCCAACGTCGTTCACGACGTACTGGCCAGCAACAAGCAGGCCAAGCAGTTCAGCCAGCTCAAGCATGGCCAGGTGCTGCAGTTCGAGCTGGACAAGGACGGCCAGCTGGCAAGCCTGCACAGCAAGGTCAGTAACCTCGAGACCATCCGCCTGAACCGCACCGACAAGGGCTTCGCCTTCGAGCGCGAGGTCAGCAAGCCGGTGGTGCGCACCGCCTACGCCCACGGCGTGATCAAGAGCTCGCTGTCCGCCTCTGCCCAGCGCGCCGGCCTGTCCCACAGCATGACCATGGACATGGCGCGCATCCTCGGCTACGACATCGATTTCGCCCAGGACATCCGCCCGGGCGACGAATTCGACGTGGTCTACGAGCAGAAGATGATGGACGGCAAGGTGGTCGGCACCGGCAACATCCTCTCCGCCCGTTTCACCAACCGCGGCAAGACCTACACCGCCGTGCGCTACACCAACAAGCAGGGCAACACCAACTACTACACCGCCGACGGCAACAGCCTGCGCAAGGCGTTCATCCGCACCCCGGTGGATTTCGCCCGCATCAGCTCGCGGTTCTCCGCCGGCCGCAAGCACCCGATCCTCAACAAGATCCGTGCGCACAAGGGCGTGGACTACGCCGCGCCACGCGGCACGCCAATCAAGGCAGCAGGCGACGGTCGCATCGAGCTCGCCGGCCGCCGTGGCGGCTACGGCAACACCGTGATCATCGCCCACGGCAACTCGTACAAGACGCTCTATGGCCACATGCAGGGCTTCGCCAAGGGCATCAAGACCGGCTCCAGCGTCAAGCAGGGGCAGATCATCGGGTATATCGGCACCACCGGCCTTTCGACCGGCCCGCACCTGCACTACGAGTTCCAGGTCAATGGCGTGCACGTCGACCCACTCAGCCAGAAGGTGCCGATGGCCGATCCGATCGCCAAGGCCGAGCGCCAGCGCTTCAACCAGCAGAGCCAGCCCCTGATTGCCCGCATGGATCAGGAAAAGGCCACTCTGCTCGCAGCCAACAAGCGCTGAGCCCATGGCGCTCTACCTGGGGGTGATGTCCGGCACCAGCCTCGATGGCCTGGACATCGCCCTGATCGAGCAAAACGAGCAGCTGCGGCTGCTCGCCACCCACTACATCCCCATGCCCGTCGACCTGCGCCAGGATCTGCTCGGGCTCTGCGCCAGCGGCCCCGACGAGATCGCGCGTGCCGCCCTGGCAGAGAACCGCTGGGCCACGCTGGCCGCCCAGGGCATCAACCACTTGCTGGCCGCCCAAGGCCTGGAACCCGAGGCCATTCGCGCCATCGGCAGCCATGGCCAGACTGTTCGCCATGAGCCGGCCCGCGGCTTCACCGTGCAGATCGGCAACCCGGCCCTGCTGGCCGAACTCACCGGCATCTGCGTGGTGGGCGACTTCCGCCGCCGCGACGTGGCGGCAGGCGGCCAGGGCGCCCCCCTGGTACCGGCATTTCACGAAGCCTTGTTCGGCCATCTTGGCCACAGCCTGGCGATCCTCAACGTAGGCGGCTTCAGCAACCTCAGCCTGATCGAGCGGGACCAACCGGTACATGGCTTCGACTGCGGGCCGGGCAATGTGTTGCTGGATGCCTGGATCGAGCGCAAGCAAGGCCAGGCCTTTGATGCCAATGGCGCCTGGGCGGCCAGCGGCTGCGTGCAGCACGATCTGTTGAAGGCGCTGCTGAGCGATCCGTTCTTCGCTGGCAGCGGCCCGAAGAGCACCGGGCGCGAGGTATTCAACCTGCCGTGGCTGGATGCCCACCTGGCCCGGCTACCCGCTTATCGCGACGAAGACGTCCAAGCCACGCTGCTGGAGCTGACCGCCCACACCATCATCGACTCGCTACGCCAGGCTCAGTCAGGGACTGAAGCCCTGCTGGTCTGCGGTGGTGGTGCCCGCAACGGCGTCCTGATGGCTCGCCTGGCCGCCCTCCTGCCTGGGGCGAAGGTTGCCAGCACCGCCGCGCATGGCGTGGACCCCGACTGGGTGGAGGCCATGGCCTTCGCTTGGCTGGCCCACTGTTGCCTGGAAGGCATTCCCGCCAATCGGCCCAGTGTGACCGCCGCCAGAGGCCTGCGCATCCTCGGCGCGATCTACCCCGCCTGAATGCAAAACGCCGCGCAAATGCGCGGCGTTTTTATGCCCGACCCGATCAGATCGAGAACGACGAACCGCAACCGCAGGTGGTGGTGGCGTTCGGATTCTTGATCACGAAGCGCGAGCCTTCCAGGCCCTCCTGGTAATCCACCTCGGCGCCGGCCAGGTACTGGTAGCTCATCGGGTCGACGACCAGCGCGACGCCTTCGCGCTCGACGATAGTGTCGTCATCGGCCACGTCCTCATCGAAGGTGAAGCCGTACTGGAAGCCCGAGCAACCGCCGCCGGTCACGAACACACGCAGCTTCAGCCGCTCGTTGCCCTCTTCGCTGACCAAGGTCTTCACCTTGTGCGCAGCCCCGGGGGTGAACTCCAAAGCCGTGGGGGTGAAGGATTCGACGCTCATGTTGATTCTCCCGGCGCAGTGCCGCCATAAAACTCGATGGGGCGTATTATCCGCTTGTCCGAGAAAATCGGTCAACAATTGTGCGGCTTTAGTCGGCCCCACGAAAAAGGCCCGCACGCGGCGGGCCTTGGCGACGTACGCTGGCTTACGGCAGCAGGCCCGCGTGGGACAGGCCCATGCGTTCATCCAGGCCGAACAGGATGTTGAGGTTCTGCACCGCCTGGCCCGACGCGCCCTTGACCAGGTTGTCGATCACCGACAACACCACCACCAGATCACCGCCCTGCGGCCGGTGCACGGCGATGCGGCAGACGTTGGCACCGCGCACGCTGCGAGTTTCCGGGTGGCTGCCGGCGGGCATCACGTCGACGAACGGTTCATTGGCATAGCGCTTCTCGAACAGCGCCTGCAGGTCGACAGAAGTGTCGGCGACCGTCGCATAGAGCGTGGCATGGATGCCGCGGATCATCGGGGTCAGGTGCGGCACGAAGGTCAGGCCGATGTCCTTGCCGGCTGCCTGGCGCAGGCCCTGGCTGATCTCCGGCAGGTGACGGTGGCCCTTGACCGCATAGGCCTTCATGCTTTCACCAGCCTCGCAGAACAGCGAGCCCACAGCGGCACCACGCCCGGCGCCGCTGACGCCCGACTTGCAGTCGGCGATCAGGCGCGACGGATCGGCCAGGCCGGCTTCCAACAATGGCAGCAAGCCCAGCTGGGTAGCGGTCGGGTAGCAACCCGGCACCGCAATCAGGCGCGCTTGGCGGATTTTCTCGCGATTCACCTCGGGCAAGCCGTAGACCGCATCCTTGAGCAGCTCTGGAGCACCATGGGGCTGGCCGTACCACTTGCCCCACTCGACAGCGTCCTGCAGGCGGAAGTCGGCGGACAGGTCGATGACCTTGGTCCCGGCGGCCAGCAACTCGCCGGCCAAGGCGTGGGCGACACCGTGGGGCGTGGCGAAGAACACCACATCGCAGGCAGCCAGGGTCTTGCTGTCCGGAACACTGAACGCCAGGCCGTCGTAGTGGCCGCGCAGGTTCGGATACATGTCGGCAACCGCCACGCCCGCCTCGGAGCGCGAAGTGATGACCGCCACTTCGGCCTGTGGATGCTGCGCCAGCAGACGCAGCAGTTCGACACCGGTGTAACCCGTGCCGCCGACGATACCGACCTTGATCATGACGCTTGCCCCTTATCAACGAGACCACTGGAAAGCGCACGATAATAGGGGGCCAAGGCGCCTGTAACAACTCTTGGGATGACCCTTCGGCCCCTTGGCCTCTACTATCTGACGACCGTGAAAACCTGAAGGAACTCCCCATGCTCTATCTATGGATCAAGGCGCTGCATATCGTCAGCGTGGTCTGCTGGTTCGCTGGCCTGTTCTACCTGCCACGGCTGTTCGTCTATCACGCCCAGAGCCAGGACAGTATCAGCCTTGAGCGCTTCGTCACCATGGAGCGCAAGCTGTACCGGGGCATCATGAACCCGGCGATGATCGCCACCTATGTGTTCGGCGGCTGGATGCTGTACCTGAACCCCGGCTGGCTGAGCCAGGGCTGGCTGCACGCCAAGCTCACCCTGGTCGCGCTGCTCACCGTCTACCATCACATGTGCGGCGCCCAGCGCAAACGCTTCGCCGCCGGCACCAACACCCGCAGCCACGTGTACTACCGCTGGTTCAACGAAGCACCGGTGCTGATGCTGCTGGGCGTCGTAATTCTCGTGGTGGTCAAACCGTTCTGACGATATCCACCCGCCTACAGGAGTTTCGCCATGTCCCTGCCCGCCTCGCTCGCAAAACATCTGCGCCTGCCTCTGGTCGCGGCGCCGATGTTCCTGATTTCCAACCCCCGGCTTGTGCTGGCCTGCTGCGCCAATGGCGTGGTGGGCAGCTTCCCGGCCCTGAATCAGCGTGACAGTGCAGGGTTCAAGGCCTGGCTGGAGGAGATCGAAGCAGGGCTGGCCGAACTGCAGGCACCCGCTCCCTATGCGGTCAATCTCATCGTGCACCCGAGCAACCCGCGTCTGCAGGCCGACCTCGCACTGTGCGTCGAGCATCGGGTCCCCATCGTCATCACCAGCCTTGGCGCAGTGAAGGAGGTGGTCGACGCGGTGCACGGCTATGGCGGCCTGGTTTTCCATGACGTGACCACCCGCCGCCACGCCGAGAAGGCCGCAGAGGCAGGTGTCGACGGGCTGATCGCCGTGGCGGCCGGAGCCGGGGGCCATGCCGGCACCTGGAGCCCGTTCGCCCTGGTTGCGGAGATCCGCCAGTTCTTCGACAAGACCCTGCTGCTGGCGGGCTGCCTCAACCATGGTCACGAACTGCTGGCCGCACAGTTGCTGGGGGCGGACCTGGGCTACATGGGCACACGCTTCATCGCCACCCGCGAGAGCCAGGCCCAGGACGCCTACAAACAGATGATCCTGGGCGCGGGTGCGGCCGATATCGTGCATACCCCGGCGGTGTCCGGCATCCCCGCCAGCTTCCTGCGCCAGAGCCTCGAGCAGGCAGGGTACGACCTGGCCGCGCTCAAGAGCAGCCACGAGGCTGGCAAGCTCAAGCCGCTGGACGAGGAAGCCAAGGCCTGGAAGACCGTATGGTCGGCCGGCCAGGGTGTCGGCGAAATCCATGACCTGCCCACTGCCGGTGACCTGATCGGGCGCTTGCAGGACGAATACCGAGCGGCCCTCGAGCGCAGCCAGCAGCTGCGCAGCAACGCCTTGTAGCAAAACGGCCACGCTGTACACTAGGCGCCCCTTTCGCCCCAGGAGCCTTGCATGACCCGTTACGCCATGATCACTGGTGCCTCCAGCGGCCTGGGCCTGGCCCTGGCGGAGGCTCTGGCGCGGCGCGGGCGCAACCTGATCCTGGTGGCACGCCAGCGCGAAACGCTGGAGCCGGTGGCCATCGAACTCACCCAACGCTTTGGCGTGGAAGTGCTGTTCCGTGCCTGCGACCTCAGCCAACCCTTGCGCCTGTCGGGCTTCGTGCTCGAGCTGGAGGAAGGCGAGCGGCGTATCGACCTTCTGGTCAACTGCGCGGGGCAGCGAACCTACGGGCCATTCCTGGCGCATGAATGGGCCGATGAGCAGGACCTGCTCGAGGTCAACATCCTCGCGCTCAGTCGCCTGTGCCATGCGATCGGCAACCTGATGGCGATCCAGGGTGGCGGGCAGATCCTCAATGTCGCGGGACTTGCCGGCGTCGCCCCCGGGCCGTGGATGGCTGCCTATGCGGCCAGCAAGGCCTATGTGCTGAGTTTTTCCGATGCGTTGCGCGAAGAGCTGAAACGCACCGGGATCAAAGTGTCGGTGCTGTGCCCCGGACCGGTGCGCTCAGCCAGACGTCGCATTCCCCGGCTGGAAGGCAACACCCGCTGCCTGAGCCCCGAGGAAATCGCCCTGTATGCGGTGCGCGCCCTGGACAAAAACCGCGCCCTGATCCTGCCCGGCAGGCGCAACCGCTGGCTGGCCTTCGCCCCACGCCTGCTACCGCGCTGGCTGGCGCGCAAGCTGGCCGGTGTCATCCATCGGCGCTACTGCCCGGTCGGCATGGAATAGCCACTGGGCGAGCAGCGTCGGGCTCAGTACACTCAGCCCCGACACTCACCATGGAGCACGTGCTGTGGACGATCTATTCCTCAAAATCATCAACCGGGAAATCCCGGCGGATATCATCTATGAAGATGACCAGATCCTGGCCTTCAAGGACATTGCCCCAGCGGCACCTGTGCATTTTCTGGTCATTCCGAAAAAACACATCCGCACCCTCAACGACCTGACCGAAGAGGACAAGGCCCTGGCCGGCCATATCCTGTTCACCGCCCAGCGCCTGGCCGTCGAGCAGGGCTGCGAGGAAGGCTTCCGCGTGGTCATGAACTGCAACCCGAAAGGCGGCCAGACCGTCTACCACATCCACATGCACGTGCTTGGCCAGCGCCAGATGCACTGGCCACCGGGCTGATCCAAGGCAAGCCCGCCCAAGGGTATTGAGGTAGACTGTCGGGCATCACTTCAGCGGAGGTGCCCGATGGCTACCGAACGTCACTACTCGCCGCTCGACCGCTTGTTGCTGCAGGCCGATACCGCCATGCGCACCTTGCTGCCCTTCAGCGGCCAACCCGCCCGTCCCTCGCCGGCCATCGTCCAGCCGGACGCCGAGCTCGACGAGCAGCAGAGCCGTCATATCGCCGGCCTGATGCGCATCAACCACACCGGCGAAGTCTGTGCCCAGGCGCTGTACCAGGGCCAGGCCCTGACCGCCAAGCTGCCCCAGGTGCGCAAGGCCATGGAGCATGCGGCCGAAGAAGAAATCGACCACCTGGCCTGGTGCGAGCAGCGTATTCGCCAGCTCAACAGCCACCCCAGCGTGCTCAACCCGGTGTTCTACGGCCTGTCGTTCGGCATCGGCGCCCTCGCTGGGCTGGTCAGCGACAAGGTCAGCCTGGGCTTCGTCGCCGCCACCGAGCATCAGGTGTGCAAGCACCTGGACGAACACCTTGAGCAGATCCCCGAGAACGACGGCAAGTCCCGCGCCATCCTCGAACAGATGCGCGTCGACGAGGAACACCATGCCGAATCCGCGCTGGAAGCCGGCGGCTACCGCTTCCCGGCGCCCGTGCGCTTTGGCATGAGCCTGCTGGCCAAGGTCATGACCAAGAGCACCTACCGAATCTGAGACGCGCACCATGGAACGTTTCGACGCCAGGGACCTGGCACGCGCCGTAAGCGCCGGCGTGCTGCACCCGGGGCAGGACCAGGCCTTGCTGGCCTTCCTGCGCCAGCAGCCGGAAAGCCGCGCCAGCTTCCAGCTGGCCCATGTGGCGTTCTACTTCGGCGCACTGTTGATCATGGGTGCCATGGGCTGGTTGCTCACCGAGGCCTGGATGCGTATAGGCGACGGTGCACTGCTGGCCATCGCCCTGCTCTACATCGCCGGAATCACCCTGTTCGCCCTGTCGCTGCAACGACGCAACCAGCCTGTCGCCGCCGGCGTGCTGGCCGCCGTGGCGGTCAGCATCGTGCCGCTGGCGGTGTTCGCTATCGAGCGCCTGGCAGGCTGGTGGCCGCTGGACGACGCCCAGGGCGACTACCACCAGTACTACACCTACGTGCAGGGTGGCTGGTTGGCGATGGAGGCAGCGACGGTACTGGCTGGACTGCTGATGCTGCGCCTGATTCCCTTCCCTTTCATCGTCATGCCGATCGCGGTGGCCCTGTGGTTCATGTCCATGGACCTGAGCGAGTGGTTCCATGGCGACCTGTTCAGCTGGGAGCAACGGCGCACGGTCTCGCTGTGGTTCGGCCTGGGCCTGCTGCTGGTATTTCTGGTGATCGACGGACGCACCCGCCGGGACTATGCCTTCTGGGGCTATCTCGCCGGCCTGGCGGCGTTCTGGGGCGGGCTGACGCTGATGGACAGCGGCAGCGAGTGGGGCAAGGCGCTGTACTGCCTGATCAACCTGGGACTGATGGGCCTGGCCGTCCTGCTGCGCCGCCCCGTGTTCATGGTGTTCGGAGCGATGGGGGTGGCGGCCTATCTGGGCTATCTGTCCTACGAGGTGTTCGCCGATTCCCTGCTGTTCCCGGTCATACTGACCTTGATCGGCCTCGGCGTGATCGGTCTCGGCGTGCTGTACCAGAAGCGACGTGAGGCATTGAGCGAGCAGCTTCGGGCACAGCTACCCGAACGCCTGTTGCAACTGCTGCCGGCATTGCGTCGCTGAACATGGGACGATCGCTCACCCGGCTGCTGCAGGGCCTTGGCCTGATCCCGGTCGCCTATCTGTTCGTTTGTCTGATGGTCGCCAGTGTCGGGCAAAGCACTTTCAACCTGGAACTGCCGACGCTTACCGACCCTGACAGCAACAGCACCGCTGAGCTGATGCTCGGCACACTGCCCGCGCAATTGCTGTTCCTGCTGCTCAGCGTGTTTTTAGCCAGCCGCCAACTGCTGATCGGCACGTTCGTGCTCGCTGGCACGTTGGCTGCGTGGCTGCAGTGCCAGGTGTTTGCCGAACACTTCGGCACCACCTGGAGCAGCAGCGAAATCCTCATCCTGCTCGGGGTGAATACGCCCTGGCTGGTGCTTGCGCTGATCCCGGGGCTCGCGTTGCTGCTAGGTGTCGAACGCCTGCACAAGCAAAGCGCCTGACCGGCAGGCGCTGCCTTCGATCAACCGAGTTCGACGATTTCGTAACCGTGGGTGATCTCCACACCGGCACGCTCAAGCATGATCGACGCCGAGCAGTACTTCTCGGCCGATAGTTCCACTGCGCGCTTGACCTGCGCCTCTTTCAGCCCTCGCCCTTTGACCACGAAGTTCATGTGGATCTTGGTAAACACCTTGGGGTCTTCACCAGCGCGCTCGGCTTCAAGGAAGGCTTCGCAGCTTTCCACGGCCTGGCGGGATTTCTTGAGGATGCTGACCACGTCGAAGCTGCTGCAGCCACCCAGGCCAAGCAGGAGCATTTCCATCGGGCGCACGCCCAGGTTGCGGCCTCCGGCTTCGGGCGGGCCGTCCATGACCACGACGTGGCCACTCCCCGACTCGCCAAGGAACATCGCTTCACCGGCCCACTGGATGCGTGCCTTCATCTATCCGGACTCCCGATCTCGTAAAAGGGTGTCAGCTTAGACCTTGCGAGGCTGTCGGAAAAGCTCAAGCCGCGGCGCTTTTGTGCCGATTCAAGTTGAAGTGTCTGATAAGCTGGCGCCAAATGACTGGCGCGTGCTGCCAGGCAGCCTCTATAAAAAGCCAATGCGTCGCATCGAACAGGATTTCGTGATGGTCTCCTCAGCCCTGCCACCCAAGATCAAGAACATCGACAAGCTGCTGGCCCACTGCCAACGCCGCCGCTACGCCGCCAAGAGCAACATCATCTGCGCCGGTGACCGGGCCGAGACCTTGTCGTTCATCATCAAGGGTTCGGTGACCATCCTGATCGAGGACGACGACGGCCACGAGATGATCATCGCCTACCTCAACAGCGGTGACTTCTTCGGCGAGCTGGGGCTGTTCGAGCCAGCCGGCCAGGAGCATCAGCGCAGCGCCTGGGTCCGTGCCAAGACCGAGTGCGAAGTGGCCGAGATCGGTTACGACAAGTTCCGGGAGCTGGCGCGTCTGGAGCCGGACATCCTCTACGCCCTGGGTAGCCAGATGGCCCAGCGCCTGCGCAACACCACGCGCAAGGTCGGCGACCTGGCGTTCTTCGACGTCACCGGCCGCGTCGCCCGCTGCCTGCTCGACCTGTGCAAGCAGCCTGACGCCATGACCCACCCCGATGGCATGCAGATCAAGATCACCCGCCAGGAGATCGGTCGTATAGTCGGTTGTTCACGGGAGATGGTCGGCCGCGTCCTCAAGGACCTCGAGGAACGCAGCCTGGTGCAGGTCAAGGGCAAGACCATGGTGGTCTACGGCACCCGTTAGTCCTGCGGCAGCTCCGCCAGCACTTGCTCATAGGCCCGGCTCAGACGCTCGAACCAGGGAGCCGCAGGCGCCACCTCGTGCAGGGCGATGTGGCTGTCGGCACGGCAGCGCTGATCCAGTTCGCAGCATTCATTGAAGCGGTTGACCGCCGCAACCATCGATTCGCGTTCGTTGTCCAGCAACAGCGCGCCATGCACCAACACCACCGGGCGCTTGCCTCCCAGCCCCTGGCGCCAGCGCTGGGCCGTGCCGACCAGCTTGCGGCCATTGAGGTTGACGTTGTAGCGGCCATCGCAGAAAGCGCCTTCGATTTCCCCCACCGAGGCCACACCGCCCCATTCGCGCAGGACATCGCACAGCGGCAGGCACAGACGCTCGTAGGCGTTCTCGATACGCCCCTGGTCCCCCTCGCTACGCGGGGCCACGTAGACCAGTGCCACGTTGACGGTCGCATGGGATTGCGGCACCGGCTCGCCACCGGTTTCGCGCAGCAGCACTGGCCAGCCGGCGATGGCCAGCTCGGCGCAAGCGGCCTCGAAGTTGTCCAGGCGGCTCATGCGCCGGGGCATGACCAGGGCATGGTCGGTCGGGCGCCAGAACAGCACGCCGGATTCGCGTTCGCCGCGGCAGACGGCGGCCAGCAGGTCCTGTTCGGCGTGCAGGCCCTGTTCGACGGTAAGGGCCAGGGGTTGATCGGTCATTGATCCACCTTTGATGTGATGTTCACCGCCCTCATCGCGGGGCAAGCCCGCTCCCACGTTGGGACGGTGCCCCGCGATGAAGCTCTCGAATACAAAAAAGCCGGCAAACGATGCCGGCTCTCTGTTCGATCAGTCCAGTTGCTGAACGGTCTTCTTCACCTGTTCGGGGAAGAACAACCGCTGCAGCTCCAACCCTGGCTGCTCGGCGCGCATGAACGCCTCGCCGACCAGGAACGAATACACCTCGTTGATTTCCATCAGCTCGACATCGGCACGGTTGAGAATGCCGCTCTCGGTGATGGCCAGGCGATCGCGGGGGATACGCGGCAGCAGGTCGAGGGTAGTCTCCAGGCTGACTTCGAAGGTATGCAGGTTGCGGTTGTTGACACCGACCAACGGTGTATCGAGGGTCTTCAACGCACGCTCCAGCTCATCGCCGTCATGCACTTCGACCAGCACGTCGAGACCGACGTCCTTGGCCGTGGCCGCCAGCTCGGCCATTTTCACGTCATCCAGCGCTGACACGATCAACAGCACGCAGTCGGCACCCAGGGCGCGGGCCTCGACGATCTGATAAGGATCGACCATGAAGTCCTTGCGGATCACCGGCAGCGAAACGGCGGCACGCGCCTGCTGCAGGTAGATGTCAGCGCCCTGGAAGTAGTCCACGTCGGTCAGCACCGACAGGCAGGTCGCGCCACCCTTCTCGTAGCTGACGGCAATTTCCGCCGGCACGAAGTTTTCGCGGATCACGCCCTTGCTCGGCGAAGCCTTCTTGATTTCGGCGATGACCGCCGGCTGCTTGCGCCTGGCCTGCTCGATCAGGGCATTGGCAAAGCCACGCGGGGCATCGGCCGCCTTGGCCAGGCGCTCGAGCTCACCCAGGCTGACCTGCGCGCTGCGCTCGGCCACTTCCTGGAATTTGCGGGCGATGATCCTTTCCAGCACCGTCGGTACGCTCATGCTTCGTTCTCCACCTTGAATACCGCGGTAAAGGCGCCCAGCTCCTGCAGTTTCTCCCAGGCCAGGCCGGTGTGCAGGACATCGTGAGCCAGCTCGACACCCTGGGCCAGGGTCATCGCGTGATCAGCGGCATACAGCGCCGCGCCAGCGTTGAGCACGATCATCTCGGCGGCCTTCTGGCCGTTCTCGGTCTTGCGTCGGCCCAGGGCATCGCGGATCAGTTCCAGCGAGGCCTGCGGGCCGTCGACCGCCAGGCCATGGAGGCTCTGGCTCTTCATGCCGAGGTCTTCCGGCTCGACCCAATACTCGGTGATCTGGTCGTTCTTCAGTTCAGCGACAAAGGTTGGCGCAGCCAGGCTGAACTCGTCCAGGCCATCCTTGGAGTGCACCACCAGCACATGCTTGCTGCCCATGCGCTGCAGCACTTCGGCCAATGGGCGGCACAGGGCCTGGGTGAACACGCCGACCACCTGGTGCTTCACACCGGCCGGATTCGTAAGCGGGCCGAGCATGTTGAACAAGGTACGCAGCCCCAGCTCGCGACGCGGGCCGGCGGCGTGCTTCATCGCGGTATGGTGGGTCTGGGCGAACATGAAGCCGATGCCGAGGCTGTCGATGCAGCGGGCCACCTGCACCGGGGTCAGGTTCAGGTAGATGCCGGCAGCTTCCAGCAGGTCGGCGCTGCCGCTCTTGCCGGAGACGGCGCGGTTGCCGTGCTTGGCCACCGTGCAGCCCGCAGCCGCCAGCACGAAGGCCGAGGCGGTGGACACGTTGAAGATGTTGGCGCCGTCGCCGCCGGTGCCGACGATGTCGACCACGCCGTCGAGGGTCTTGAGCTCGACCTTGTCGGCCAGCTCACGCATCACCGACACCGCGCCGACGATCTCGTCGATGCTCTCGCTCTTCATGCGCATGCCCATGAGGAAGGCGCCGATCTGCGCCTCACTGCACTGGCCGGTCATGATCTGGCGCATGACGTCGCGCATTTCCTCGGTGGACAGGTCCAGGTGGCCGACAATGCGGCTCAAAGCGGTCTTGATTTCCATGATCGGTCCTTAACGGCGTCCGCCGGTCTGCTTGAGGAAGTTGGCGAACAGCTCGTGTCCCTGCTCGGTGAGGATGGATTCCGGGTGGAACTGTACCCCCTCCACGTTCAGGGTTTTATGACGCAGGCCCATGATCTCGTCGACGGAGCCGTCTTCATGCGCGGTCCAGGCGGTCACTTCCAGGCAGTCGGGCAACGTGTCGCGCTTGACCACCAGCGAGTGGTAGCGGGTCACGGTGAGCGGGTTGTTCAAGCCAGCGAACACACCCAGGTCGCGGTGGAACACCGGGCTGGTCTTGCCGTGCATCACCTGGCGGGCACGCACCACGTCACCGCCATAGGCCTGGCCGATGGACTGGTGACCCAGGCACACGCCGAGGATCGGCAGCTTGCCGGCAAAGTGCAGGATGGCCTCGATGGACACACCGGCCTCGCTCGGCGTGCAGGGGCCCGGGGAGACAACGATGCGTTCGGGGTTCAGGGCTTCGATCTGGGCGATGGTCATTTCGTCATTGCGAATGACCTTGACCTCTGCACCGAGCTCGCCGAGGTACTGCACGACGTTGTAGGTGAAGGAGTCGTAATTGTCGATCATCAGTAACATCTGGAACGAACCTCTTGAATACTGACTTTTGATTCGAGCCTTCCCTGCTGCCATGGGCGCGGGAAAATTCCGCGGTGAGCGGCGGTTAAAGCGAAGGGAAGGCAAACAGGAGCGGGCCGGGCATGCCGGCAAGAGATAAAGTCAGGCGCGCCAACGCCAACGGGCGACGGCCTTGATAACGCGCATCAAGAGTTTGCTGACGATCAACACGGGGTAGGTCTCGTTCATACGTCAGGGCACAGTAGCCTACCGGGGCGACGGGCGCAATACGCCCGTAAACACTGGGAAACCAATGCGATGGTGGGCGAAGACCGGCGATTTGCTAAGGTCATGCGGCTTGCTTCGATAAAAACAACGAAAAGGATATTCATGCATGCGCAAGACTCCCTTCCTGTACTCCGCCCTCGGCATCCTCGCCCTGGCTTGCAGCCAGGCGATGGCCGGCCCCTCCCCTTATTCATCGTTCATCGTCTTTGGCGACAGCCTCAGTGATGCCGGGCAGTTTCCCGACCTGACCGGCGGCACGCCAGGCATGCGTTTCACCAACCGCGATGCCGATGGCAACTACGCGCCCGTATCGCCGATGATCCTGGGGGGCAGGCTGGGCTTTTCGGGAACTGCCCTGGGACCATCGACATCACTCAGCAACCAGTTGCAAGGCACGCCCGACGGCAACAACTGGGCCGTGGGCGGCTACACCACCCAGCAGATCCTCGACTCGATCACCGACACCTCGAAAGCCGTCATCCCGCCCGGGCGCCCTGGCGCGGGGGTGGTCCTGCGCGAGCGTGACGGTTACCTGGCCAACGGCCTGCGCGCCGACCCCAATGCCCTGTACTACCTGACCGGTGGCGGCAACGACTTCCTCCAGGGCCTGGTCAACAGCCCCGCGACCGCAGCCGCAGCAGGTGCCCGCCTGGCGGCCAGCGCCCAGGCGCTGCAACAGGGCGGAGCGCGCTACATCATGGTCTGGCTGCTGCCAGACCTGGGCCAGACACCGAACTTCAGCGGCACGCCCCAGCAAGGACCGCTGTCGCAGCTGTCCGGCGTGTTCAACCAGTCGCTGGTCAGCCAGCTCGGGCAGATCGACGCCGAGATCATTCCGCTCAACATTCCCACCCTGTTGCAGGAGGCCCTCACCAACCCCGCCCAGTTCGGCCTGGCCGCCGACCAGAACCTGGTCGGCACCTGCTACAGCGGCGACGGCTGCGTGGGCAACCCGGTCTACGGGCTGAACGGCACGACCCCGGACCCGAGCCGGCTGCTGTTCAACGACTCGGTGCACCCGACCATCGCCGGCCAGCGGTTGATCGCCGACTATGCCTATTCGATCCTGGCCGCACCGTGGGAGCTGACCCTGCTCCCGGAAATCGCCCACGCCAGCATCCGCGCCCACCAGGATGAACTGCGCAACCAGTGGCAGACACCCTGGCAGGCCGTCGGTCAATGGCAGGCCTTCGTCGCCACCGGCGGCCAGGACCTGGACTTCGGCAGCCAGCGCAGCGCCGCCAGTGGTGACGGGCGCGGCTACAACCTGACCCTCGGCGGCAGCTACCGGCTCGAAGACGCCTGGCGCGTGGGGGTGGCGGCCGGTGTGTACCGACAAAAGCTCGAGGCGGGCCAGGATGATTCGGACTACAAGCTCGACAGCTACCTGGCCAGCGCCTTCGCCCAGTTCCGCCAGGATCGCTGGTGGGCTGATGCGGCATTGACCGCCGGTCACCTGGATTACCGCGACCTCAAGCGCACCTTCGCCCTGGGTGTGAACGACCGCAGCGAGAAAGGCGACACCGATGGCGAGGCCTGGGCCGTCACCGGCCGGGTGGGCTACAACCTGGCGCCCGAGAGCAGCCACTGGCAACTGGCGCCGTTCATCAGTGCCGACTATGCGCGGGTCAAGGTCGATGGCTACGACGAGAAGAGCGGCCGCTCCACGGCGCTCGGTTTCGACGACCAGGAACGTACGTCGCGCCGGCTCGGAGCCGGCCTGCTGGGTAGCGTGCAAGTGCTGCCGACGACAAAGCTGTTTGCCGAGGTGGCCCGCGAGCATGAGTTCGAGGATGACCAGCAGGACTTGCGCATGCACCTGACCAGCCTGCCGGCAAACGACTTCACCCTCACCGGCTATACACCGCACAGCAACCTGACGCGGGCCAGCCTGGGGGTGAGCCATGAACTGGTGCCAGGGGTGAACCTGCGGGGGAACTACAACTGGCGCAAGAGTGATGAGTTGCGCCAGCAGGGAGTGAGCGTGGCATTGAGCCTGGACTTCTGATTTGTCGGGGCCGCGTTGCGGCCCCGATCAACCTACTTGGAGCAGGTCTGCTCGGCCAGCGCCACCGCACGGAACATCGCCCGGCGCTTGTTGATGGTCTCTTCCCACTCCAGCGCCGGCACCGAGTCGGCGACAATGCCGCCACCGGCCTGCACATGCAGTTCACCGTCCTTGATCACCGCGGTGCGGATGGCGATGGCGGTATCCATGTTGCCGTTCCAGGCAAAATAGCCCACCGCGCCACCGTAGACACCGCGCTTGACCGGTTCGAGCTCGTCGATGATTTCCATCGCGCGGATCTTCGGCGCACCCGACAGGGTGCCGGCCGGCAGGATCGCCCGCAGTGCGTCCATGGCGGTCAGGCCTTCCCGCAGCTGACCAGTGACGTTGGACACGATATGCATGACGTTCGAGTAACGCTCGATCACCATCTTCTCGGTCAGGCGCACACTGCCGGTGGACGATACACGGCCCACGTCGTTGCGCCCCAGGTCGATCAGCATGAGGTGCTCGGCGATTTCCTTGTCATCCGACAGCAGGTCGTCTTCCAGGGCCCGGTCGGCTTCTTCGGTGGCGCCACGCGGGCGGGTACCGGCGATCGGGCGCACGGTCACCAGGTTGTCTTCGACCCGCACCAGCACTTCCGGCGAGCTACCGACCACATGGAAGTCGCCGAAATTGAAGAAGTACATGTACGGCGTCGGGTTGAAGCAACGCAGCGCCCGGTAAAGGTCGATGGGCGCGGCCTTGAAGTCGATGGACATGCGCTGGGACGGCACCACCTGCATGCAGTCGCCGGCCAGGATGTACTCCTTGATCCGGCCCACCGCGCTTTCGTAGTCGTCACGGGTGTAGCTGGAGCGGAACTCGGGCTCGGCCGCCTGCGGCCCGCTCAAGTCCAGGCCGCGGCGCGGGGTGATCGGCTGGCGGAGGGTGTCCAGCAAACCTTGCAGGCGGGCATGGCCCTGCTCGAACGCTTGTTCTTCGGCCGGATCGACCAGCACGATCGCATGCATCTTGCCGGCCAGGTTGTCGAACACCACCACCGCGTCGGAGACCATCAGCAGGATATCCGGCACACCCAGCGGATCGGGGTTCGGGCTGGCGCCCAGGCGTTTTTCCACGTAGCGCACGCAGTCGTAGCCGAAGTAACCGACCAGGCCACCATTGAAGCGCGGCAAGCCTGGGATGTCAGCGACCTTGTAACGGTCCTTGAACGCCTCGACGAAAGCCAGCGGGTCTTCGACGTCGTGGCTTTCCACCTCGACGCCATCCTGCAGGATGCTCACATGGTAGCCATGCACACGCATGACGGTGCGCGACGGCAGGCCGATCATCGAGTAGCGGCCCCATTTCTCGCCACCTTGCACGGACTCGAGCAGGTAGGAGTTGGGCTGGTCAGCCAGTTTCAGGTAGATCGACAGCGGCGTGTCGAAGTCAGCCAGGGTTTCGCAGGCCAGTGGGATGCGGTTGTAGCCGGCAGCGGCCAGGCGCAGGAATTCTTCGCGGGTCATGTGTAGCCTCGGGGCAAGCAGCAATGGGGTCGGGCAAACGGATGTACCGGCAGGCGCCGGCGGGCGGGAGTCAGGCGCGCCAGCGCCAGCGGGCCAGGGCCTTGATGACTTTCATCCAGAATTTGCCAGTAACCACCACGTCGTTGTCTCTGCTTTGCGGGGCTTGAAGGTCCGCCAACGTTATCCCAGTGTCGGTGACTAAGCAACCGGGCAGCAGCAGGCGCAGGTCGCTGAGCACCAGGCTGGGCGACTCCTCGTCGATGGGGCGGCCATGGTTGTAGCCATAGCTCAGGCCGACGCACTGCACCCCTGCGGCCTTGGCGGCCAGCACATCGCTGCGCGAGTCGCCGACGAACAGCGCCTGCTCGGCGCTGACGCCGGCCATTTTCATGACAAACAGCAGCGCCGCAGGGTCGGGTTTCTTCTGTGGCAGGGTGTCGCCACCGATGATCCAGCGGAAATAGCGCCCGATCTTCATCTGGTCGAGCAAGGGGGCAACGAAGCGTTCGGGCTTGTTGGTGATCAGCGCCATCTCCACACCCTGCTTGCGCAACCAGCGCAGGGTGTCGCGCACGCCGGGGTAGACCACGGTGAGTTCATGGTTGTCGGCATAGGCCTCCATGAACAGCGCCAACGCGCGCTCGGCCAGCTCGTCGTCCACCGCGGCGTGATCGATACCGCCGGCCAGGGCCCGGCGCACCAGCACCTGGGCGCCGTTACCCACCCAGTGGCGCACGGCCTCAAGGCCAGCAGGCGGTCGCCCGAGTTCGAGCAGCGTGCGGTCGACGGCTGCGGCCAGGTCGGGTACCGAATCGATCAGGGTGCCATCCAGATCGAACATCACCAGCCTGGGCAGTGTCCCCGGGAACAGCTGCTCGAAGCCGCTCATGCGCGTGCCAGCGCCATTTCGGCACGCATCTTGTCGATGACTTCCTTGTAGTCCGGGGCATTGAAGATCGCCGAGCCGGCGACGAAGGTGTCAGCGCCGGCGGCGGTGATCTCGCGGATGTTGTTGACGTTCACGCCACCGTCGATCTCCAGGCGGATGTCACGACCGCTGGCGTCGATCAGGGCACGGGCTTCGCGCAGCTTGTCGAGGGTGCCGGGGATGAACTTCTGGCCGCCGAAGCCCGGGTTGACGCTCATCAGCAGGACCATGTCGACCTTGTCCATCACGTACTTCAGCGCATCCAGGCTGGTGGCCGGGTTGAACACCAGGCCAGCCTTGCAGCCGCCGTCCTTGATCAGTTGCAGCGAGCGATCGATGTGCTGCGAGGCTTCCGGGTGGAAGGTGATGTAGGTGGCGCCGGCCTCGATGAAGTCACCGATGATGCGGTCGACCGGGCTGACCATAAGGTGCACGTCGATGGGTGCGGTCACGCCGTACTTGCGCAGGGCACTGCAGACCATCGGACCGATGGTCAGGTTGGGCACGTAGTGGTTGTCCATGACATCGAAGTGGACGATGTCGGCCCCGGCGGCCAGGACCTTGTCGACGTCCTCGCCCAGGCGGGCGAAGTCGGCGGACAGAATGGAGGGGGCAATAGCGTAGGGCTGCATGGCGCACCTGTTGGGCAGAATCACGGTGGCGCGCATTGTAACTCAGGGAAGCGGATCGGGGCTGATTGGTATCAACGCCGGCGCGGCAGATGGTCGAACGGATGGCGTGGGAGCGGGCTTGCCCCGCGATTGCGATCGTGAATTCGATATGCCATCGCGGGGCAAGTCGGGTCGCCGCATCGCCGCTCCCACGTCACCTGCGTCGAAGATTCAACCTGGCTGCTGGGTCCTCAGTTTCTCACTGCGCCCACGCAACCACTCCAGGGTCAGCAGCAGGATCACCGAGAAGGCGATCAACAAGGTCGCCGCCGCAGCGATGGTCGGGCTCAGGTTCTCGCGGATGCCGCTGAACATCTGCCGTGGCAGGGTCGCCTGCTCGGGCCCGGCGAGGAACAGGGTCACCACCACCTCATCGAACGACGTGGCGAAGGCGAACAGCGCCCCGGAGATCACCCCAGGGGCGATCAACGGCAAGGTCACCCGACGGAAGGCCAGCAGAGGCGAGGCCCCAAGGCTCGCCGCCGCGCGCACCAGGTTGTAGTTGAACCCCTGCAGCGTGGCCGACACGGTGATGATCACGAACGGCACACCCAGCACTGCATGTACCAGGATCAGCGAGGTGAAGCTGTTACCCATGCCCAACGGCGCAAAGAACAGGTAGCTGGCCACGCCGATGATCACCACCGGCACCACCATCGGCGAGATCACCAGCGCCATCACCAGCGACTTGCCGGGGAAGTCGCCACGGGTCAGGCCGATGGCCGCCAGGGTGCCGAACACCATGGCCAGCAGCGTGGCTGCCGGGGCAACGATGATGCTGTTCTTCAGGGCGCGCATCCATTCGGCGGAGGCGAAGAAGTCCTGGTACCAGTGCAACGAGAAGCCTTGCAGGGGATAGACCAGGAAGCTCCCGCTGTTGAACGACAGCGGGATGATCACCAGCACCGGCAATACCAGGAACAGCAGGATCAGGCCGCACAGGATGCGCAGGCTGTAGAACCACACCCGCTCCACGGGCGACATGTAAGGGCTCAGCATGACAAGGCTCCTCAGCTCAGGCGCAGGCGGCTGGCGCCGACCAGCCAGCTATAGATCAGGTACAGCAGCACGGTGGCCAGCAGCAGCAATCCGCCCAGGGCGGTGGCCATGCCCCAGTTGATGCTGGTGTTGGTGTAGAAGGCGACGAAGTAGCTGACCATCTGGTCGTTCGGGCTGCCCAGCAGCGCCGGGGTGATGTAGTAGCCGATGGCGAGGATGAACACCAACAGGCAGCCGGCGCCGACACCGGCGTAGGTCTGCGGGAAGTACACCCGCCAGAAACTGGCGAACGGATGGCAGCCGAGGGAGATCGCCGCCCGCATGTAGCTGGGCGAGATACCTTTCATCACGCTGTACAGCGGCAGGATCATGAACGGCAACAGTATGTGCACCATGGAGATGTACACGCCGGTACGGTTGAACACCAGCTCCAGCGGCTGATCGATGATGCCCATGGCCATCAGCGCACTGTTGATCAGCCCGCCTGACTGCAACAGCACGATCCAGGCCGCCACCCGCACCAGGATGGAGGTCCAGAACGGCAGCAGCACCAGGATCATCAGCAGGTTGCTCTGCCGGGTCGGCAGGTTGGCCAGCAGGTACGCCAGGGGATAGGCCAGCAACAGACAGATCACGGTAATCACCACCCCCATCCACAGGGTGCGAGCGAAGATGTCCAGGTAGATGGCCTGGTCGGGGGTGGCCTTGGCCAATTCGCCCAGGTCGTCGATACGGTGGTCCAGCGCGGCCAGCAGATAGAACGGCGTGACACTGCTGGTGTTGCGACGGATCGCCTGCCAGTAGGCAGGATCGCCCCAGCGCTCGTCGAGCGTCTGCAAGGCTTCTTTATAGGAGGCAGGCTCGGCCTTGAACGGCAGCGCCCGCGCGGTCTTGGCCAACAGGCTGCGATAGCCGGCCAGCTCCATGTTCAGGCGTTTGGAAAGGTCGCCCAGGGTCTGGTTCTTGCGAGACTCGGCCAGGTCCTGGCTCAGGGCCTTGTAGACCTCCTCGCCCGGCAGGCTCTTGCCATCCCACAGCGCCACTGCCTCGACGGTGCGCGGCAGGCCGGCGACCACCTCGGGGTTGCCGACACTCTTGTACAACAGCGCCGCGATCGGCACCAGGAACACCAGCAGGAGGAACAGCGCCAGCGGCGCGATCAACGCCTGGGCCTTCCAGCGGTTGACCCGCTCGGCATGCTTGAGGCGCTGCTTGAGGCTTTTACCCGCGCCTTCGTTGAGGGGCACTGCAATGGCCATGGCGAACTCCGCGATACAGGCTGAAATTGGGGCTGCTGCGCAGCCCATCGCCGGCAAGCCGGCTCCCACAAGTACTGCACAGGTTTTATGGGAGCCGGCTCGCCAGCGATGAAAGCTCCAGATGGTTTACTTCTTCGCCGCCCAGGCGTTGAAGCGTTGCTCCAGCTGTTCGCTGTTGTCGGCCCAGAAGGCCACGTCGATCTGCACCTGGTTGGCAATGTTCTCAGGCGTGGTCGGCATGTCCTTCTTCACCTCGGCCGACAGCAGCTCCACCGCCTTGCTGTTGGCCGGGCCGTAGGCGATGTTCTCGGAGTAGGTCTTCTGCTGCTCGGGCTGGACGGTGTAGGCGATGAATTTCTTCGCCTCCTCCGCATCCTTGGCGCCTTTCGGGATGGCCCAGGCATCGAAGTCGTAGATGCCGCCGTTCCACACCACCTTGAGGTTGCTTTCCTTCTGCACCGCGGCGATACGACCGTTGTAGGCCGAGCTCATGACCACGTCACCCGAGGCCAGGTACTGCGGCGGCTGGGCACCGGCTTCCCACCACTGGATGCTCGGCTTGAGTTCGTCGAGTTTCTTGAAGGCGCGGTCCTGGCCTTCCTTGGTCGCCAGCACCTTGTACACCTCTTTGGGTGCGACGCCGTCAGCCATCAGGGCGAATTCGAGGGTGTACTTGGCGCCCTTGCGCAGGCCGCGTTTGCCCGGGAATTTCTTGGTATCCCAGAAATCGGCCCAGCTGGCAGGCGCGCTCTTGAGTTTGTCGGCGTTGTAGGCCAGCACCGTGGACCAGACGAAGAAGCCCACGCCGCACGGCTGAATGGCGCCGGGCACGAAGTCGCCTTCGTTGCCGAACAGTGCGGGATCAAGCTCTTCGAACATGCCTTCATCGCAACCCCGGGCCAACTCCGGCGACTCCACCTCGACCAGGTTCCAGCTGACGCTCTTGGTGTCGACCATGGCTTTGACCTTGGCCATCTCGCCGTTGTACTCACCGGCGACGATCTTGCCCTTGCCCGCCTTTTCCCATGGTTCGTAGAACGCCTTGGTCTGGGCCGCCTTGTTGGCGCCGCCGAAGGAAATCACGGTCAGGTCGGCCGCCATGGCCTGGCCGGCGGCGAACAGGCCAAGGGCCAGGGCGGTCAGTTTCAACTGCTTGCGCATTATTATTCTCTCCACAGTTCAGGGTTGGTGAAGCAAACCATCAATGGGCCTCGGCAATCGGATCGAGCGCGCGGGCGTGCTCCACCTCCCAGCCCAGCGGTACCACGTCGCCCACAGCCAGGGCCGGGTCGAGCTCGGCGATCGGCTGCTTGACGAAGAAATCGGCCTTGCCACAGACCTCCAGGCGCACCCGCACGTGATCGCCGAGGTAGATGAACTCGGCGACACGACCGGAGAAGCGGTTGACGCAGTTCTCGCTGTGGCCGTTCAGGCGTACCCGCTCGGGGCGGATCGACAGGGTCACCGGGTCACCGGCCTGGCCAACGTTGACCGCCAGCGCATCGACCCGCTCGCCACGGGCCAGTTGCACCTGGCAACGATTACCGTCACTGGCCAGCAGGGTGCCGTTGATGCGGTTGTTCTCACCGATGAAGTTGGCGACGAAGGTGTTGCAAGGCTCTTCGTAAAGGGTGCGCGGGTCGGCGATCTGCTGGATCTCGCCCTGGTGGAACACCGCCACCCGGTCGGACATGGTCAGCGCTTCGCCCTGGTCGTGGGTCACGTAGACCACGGTCACGCCCAGGCGCTGGTGGATATGCTTGATCTCCATCTGCATGTGTTCACGCAGCTGTTTGTCGAGGGCGCCAAGCGGTTCGTCCATCAGCACCAGTTGCGGCTCGAATACCAGGGCGCGGGCCAGCGCCACGCGCTGCTGCTGGCCACCGGAAAGCTGGCCGGGATAGCGTTTGGCGAAGGCATCGAGCTGGACCATGCCGAGCACGCGCTTGACCCGCTCGCTGACGTCGGTCTTGCTGAGGTTGCGCACGGTCAACGGGAAGGCCAGGTTCTCGGCCACGGTCATGTGCGGGAACAGTGCGTAGTTCTGGAACACCATGCCGATATCGCGCTTGTGCGGCGGCACATTGTTGATCGAGCGCCCGGCCAGCTGGATCTCACCGGCGGTGGGGGTCTCGAAACCTGCCAGCATCATCAGGCTGGTGGTCTTGCCCGAACCGGAAGGGCCGAGCAGGGTCAGGAACTCGCCCTTGCGGATGTCCAGGTTGAGGTCCTTGACGATCAGCGATTCGCCGTCGTAGCTCTTCTGCACACCTCGGAAGCTGACCAGCGTCTCGTTCGAATTCGCCTCGCTCATGCCCTGCACCTTCTTGTTGGAATGACTGCGTAGGCAAAAGCGTAGAAGACGCGCAAAGCCCCGGAAATCGGGGGCGCTGAGAGAATGCCATCATCCGGATGGAAGTGTTGCTGTAGGGATCGCCCTACAAGGATGGCGTTTTCAGATAACTCGAGCTTTGCAGGAGCGGCTTTAGCCGCGATCACCCGCGAAGCGGGTGTCGGAGACAGCGGCGCTTGCATCGCGGCTAAAGCCGCTCCTACGCTGAGATCGCGTAAAAGCTATTGTCGTAACCAGAACATTCACACCAACTTGTGCTCCATGGCGTACTTCACCAGCTCCGCCAGCGAGTTGACCTTGAGCTTCTGCATCAGCCGCGCCTTGTGGGTGCTGATGGTCTTGCTCGACAGCGCCAGCTGCAGGGCGATGTCGTTGACGTTGGCGCCCTGGGCCAGGCGCTCGAACACCGAGAATTCGCGCTCCGACAGCAGTGTGTGCAGCGGCCGGGTTTCGGTCAGGCCCACCTCGAACACCATGCGGTCGGCCAGGGCCGGGTCGATGTAGCGCCCTCCCCCCGCCACCCGGCGGATGGCCGTGAGCAACAGCGCCGGGTCGCTGTCCTTGGTCGCATAGCCCGCGGCACCGGCCTTGAGCGCCCGCGCCGCCATCTGCGCCTCGTCATGCATCGACAGCATCAGGATCGCCGGCGGATTGTTCAGCGCGCGGATCCGCGGGATCGCCTCCAGGCCATTCACCCCAGGCATGGAGATATCCAGCAGCACCACCTCGCAGGGCGTGTGGCGCAGGGTCTCCAGCAACTGCTCGCCATTGCCCGCCTCGCCCGCCACCTGCATGTCCTTGGCCAGGCCGATCAATTGCTTGATGCCTTCCCGGACGATGGTGTGGTCTTCCGCCACCAGCACTCGAATCACGATTGTTTCTCCTGCTTCAAAGGAATCGCCACGCTCAGGCTGGTGCCCTCACCCGGCTCGCTATCCAGGCTCATGCTGCCACCGTGCATCAGCACCCGCTCACGCACACCCACCAGGCCGAACGAAGTCGGCCGTGCCGCCTCCATGGCAAACCCCACGCCGTCGTCGATCACGGTCATGCGCAACTGCCCGGCCTCGTGAACCAGCTCGATCTGCACCGTGTGCGCCTGGGCATGGCGCATGACGTTGGTCAGCGCCTCCTGCAAGATGCGGAACAGGCCGATGGCCTTGGCATCGCTCAAGGGTGGCAGATTGTCCGGTACCTGCACCAGGCAGGGGATCTGTGTACGCGCCTCGAAACGCCGCGCCTGCCACTCGATGGCCGAGGCGATGCCGGCGTCGAGGATCGGCGGGCGCAGGGCCGTGGCCACGTCGCGAACCAGCTGGAACAGCTGGGCGATCAGGCGCTTCATGCTGGCCAGGCGCTCGTTGAGGGCGGGGTCCAGCTCGGCGAACGCCAGCTCGCACATCGACACCTCAAGCTTGAGCACCGTGAGCATCTGCCCCAGTTCGTCGTGGACTTCGCGGGCAATCCGCGCCTTCTCCTCTTCGCGCACGCTTTCCAGGTGCGCCGACAACTCGCGCAATTGCTCCTGGGACCCGGCCAGCGCCAGCTCGGCCTGCTTGCCTTGGGTGATGTCCCAGACCACGCCGTCCCACACCATGCGCCCATCGGCCAGGCGGCGAGTGGTCGCCTTGATGTCGGCCCAGCGCTGCTCGCCCTGGCGGGTGAGGATACGCCCCTGCCAGGACCAGTCCTGATCGCTGGCCAAGGCCAGGTCCTGGACCCGATGGTAGTCGGCGCGATCCTCCGGGTGGACCAGGTTGCGCAGCCCCATCTGCGGGTGCTGGATCGCCGCCGGGGTGTAGCCGACCAGCGCCTCGCTGCCTTCGCTGATATAGGGAAATTCCGGGTCGCCTTCGGCCGGATCGCGCTCCAGGCGGAACACCAGCCCCGGCACGTTGCCAGCGATCCCCTTGAGCCGCGCCTCGCTTTCGCGCAACGCGGCCAGGTCGCGCCGGCGCTCGGTGACGTCGGCGAGGAACACCACCAGGTACTCGGCATCGCGAAAACGCAGGAACGACAGCGACAACTCGACCGGGAACAGGCTGCCATCGGCGCGCCGACACTGGCTTTCGAACTGCTGCTCGCCGCCATCGCCGGTACGGGCACGCTTCCACAGTTCTAGCCAGCGGTCCATCTTCAGGTTCGGCTCGATAACGACCAGCGGCAGTTCCAGCAACGCCCCCTCGGCAAAGCCCAGCATGCGCTCGGCGGCATGGTTGGCGTAGCGCACATGGCTGTCCCAGTTGACCCAGAGGATGCCCACCGTGCTCTGGTCGATGGAAAACTGACTCAGGCGCAAAGCCTCCTCACGCACCTGGCGCTCGACCAGGCTCTCCCGGGCCGCCAGCAACCCACGCTCCAGGCCCCGCTGCTGACGACGCTGCCAGGCCAGGGTGGCCAAGGCGCACAGCAGCAGCAGGCCGAACAGCAAGGCCAGGTTCTGCCAGAACCCGGCAGATTCGGAGAACCGTGGATACCTGGGCTGCAACCAGCGCTGGTGCATCTGCTCCAGGGTCTTGGCCGGCAGGGCCTGCAAGGCACGCTCGAGAATATCGGCCAGCACTGGCCAATCGCGCCGTGAGCCGACCCGCAGCAACTGCGGCAGACCGATATCACCCACCACCGCAAGGTCGGCAAACTCGCCTTCGCGCGACAGCCGGCTGAGCTGCGCCTCGTCCAGTACGGCGAAGCTGGCCTGCCCGCCCAACACCAACTGCAGGGCCTCGCGCTCGTCGGGTACACCCTGCAGGTTCAGATTGCCGTAGTTGCCGCGCAGGTAATCCGCCAAGGTACCGGGCATGCGTACCGCCACGCGTTCATTGGCGTTCAGTTTTTCCAGTTCCACGGCTACCGCGCCGCTGCGCATGCCTACCACCAATTGCGGCACACGCATGTAAGGGTCACTGAACAACCACAGCCGCAGGCTGGTCGGCGTTTGCATAAGGCCTGGGGCGAAATCGATCTCGCCCGCCTGCAAAGCATGCTCAAGAGCGGCCTGGTCGGCAAAGCCGCGCCAGGTCAAATCCAGGCCCAACGCCTGGGACAAGGCGCCGACCAGTTCGACGTTGGCCCCGTAGAATTGCTGCAGGCGGCGGTCGAACTGGGCATAGGGCGCCTGCAGTACCAGGCCGACGCGCAAGTCGCGGTGTTCATCCAGCCATTGCTGCTGGGCTGGCTCCAGCACCTCGGCGGGCGGCGCCTGCGGCTTGGCCAGGGCGATCAAGGGTAGACACAACCAGCCGATAACCCACAGGCAACGCACTCGCTTCATCTCTACGCTCGTCTTGGCAATGACGGCCACCTGGCGTGGCCGTCGCGGGCAAATACCATTAGGCTGCCGGTATGATTCTGGCCTTGGATTGATCGATGTTCACACTTTATCGCACGACGCTGGCAATGTTCTGCCTGGCTTCGGCCCTGCCGTTCGCGGCTCAGGCCGACGACGCCGAGAAACCCGAGGCGCCCACCGAGGCCGCTGCCGCTGCCTCCGCCCCCGCTCCGCGCCCACCGCTGCTCGAGCGTAGCCAGGACGATGCACTGGCCCTCGAGCGCCAGGTACCCAAGGCAGAACAACAGACCTTGCAGGCCAATGGTGAAAACTTCCTGGCGCTGTGGAGGCCGGCCAACGACAGCGATCCGCAAGGCGCGGTGATCATTGTCCCTGGCGCGGGCGAAAGCGCCGACTGGCCGACCACTGTTGGCCCGCTGCGCCGTGGTTTCCCCGATGTCGGCTGGAGCACCTTGAGCCTGAGCATGCCCGACCTGCTGGCCGAGCGCCCACAGGCGCGGGTCGAGGCCAAGCCTGCAATCGAACCGAAAAAAGAGGACGGTGAGTCGGCTCCGGGCAAGGACACGCCCGCCGATGCCAACGCCAACGTCGCCCAGGCGACCGCGCCGGAAGCGGATACCGCCGAGAGCACCGACGCGGTCGAAGCCGACGAACACACCAGCGAGGAAGACGCCGAGCGTATCTTCGCCCGCCTCGACGCCGCCGTGGCCTATGCCCAGCAGCAGAAGGCGCGCAGCATCGTGCTGCTGGGCAGCGGCAGTGGCGCATACTGGGCCGCGCGTTATCTCAGCGAGAAGCAGCCGCCTCAGGTGCAGAAATTGGTGATGGTCGCCGCGCAGACACCGGCGCGAGTCGAGCATGACCTGCTGAGCCTGACGCCGACCCTCAAGGTGCCGACCGCCGACCTTTACTACGCCACCCGCACAGCCGATCGGCTCGCGGCCCAGCAGCGCCTGCAGGCCAGCAAGCGGCAGAAGAGCAGCCTGTACCGACAGCTTTCGCTGATGGCCGTGCCTGGCAACAAATCGGCGGAGCAAGAACAACTGTTGCGTCGGGTACGCGGCTGGCTGACGCCGAAGACAGAGTAAGAGTGACCGCGCCTGCCTACTCGGGCAGGCGCGACCTTGCCCACAATGGCGTTACAAGCCCCGCCGCTTGCGGATCATGGCATAGGCCTGATGCAACTCACGGGTAAGCTCGGTCGCCTCGCGCACCTTCGCTTCGCTGGCGCCACTGCCCACCAGCTTGTCCGGATGATGCCGGCTGAGCAATCGCCGATAGGCCTGCTTGACCTTGTCCGCCTCGGTGTCCGGCTCCACCCCCAGCAACCTCAGCGCCGCCGCATAGGTCATGACACCGCCCTCGATCGACGACCGGCGAGGCTCATACTCCAGCGACAAGGCCTGTATCTGGTTGCGACTGAGCCCCAACTGCTGGCCCCAGCCCAGCAACAGGTCGCGTTCCTGCCGCCCGGCCTTGCCGTCGGCCCAGACCATGCGCCAGCAGGCGCGCAAGGTACCTTCGGCGCCGTGGGGCTGCACCCTGATACGGCGCAGGTAGTGCCCCAGGCGCTCCTTGCCCGACTTCCCACGGTTGAACGCGGCAATCGCTCGCATCCGAGCAGGTTCCGCCAGGTCCAGACGGGACATCTCCTGTCGCGCCTGCTGGATGTGGCCCTCGACAACCCGGCCATCACTCTTGGCCAAGCGGCCGAGCAACACGAACAACAACTCTTCGTCACGCAGCGCCGGGCGCCCACCCAGGCGCTCGCGCACGTCTTCCCAACCCTGCAGCCGCAGGCGCCGATCCATGGCCTGGCCCAGCAGCGCCCCCAGCAACGCACCGGGGATGCTGGCCACGGCGAAACCGGCACCGGCACCAATCACTGTGCTCGGCCACCACATATCAGGCACGCTCCCCGATCAGGCGCTCGACTTCGGCCAGGCGCTCTAGGGTGCCGACATCGATCCAGTGCCCGCCATAGTGCTCGCCGCTCACCCGCCCTTCGGCCATGGCGCTGCGCAACAGGGGGGCCAGTTTGAATGCGCCGGGCTGACAACCTGCAAACAGCACCGGGTCCAGCACAGAGATACCACTGAAAGTCAGCGTTCCTGGGGCGTCATCGCCATCGCTCACCTGCCCGTCCGCCAGGCGGAAGTCGCCACGGCCGTGGTGGCCGGGGTTGTCCACCAGCACCAGATGCGCCAGGCCGTGCAACGGCGCATTCAGGCCGGCGAAGTCGTAGTCGGTCCAGACATCGCCATTGACCAGGATGAACGGCGCATCACCCAGCAACGGCAGCGCCTTGAAGATCCCGCCACCGGTCTCCAGCGGTTCGCCCTCCGGCGAATAGCTGATCACCAGGCCGAAGCGGCTGCCATCGCCCAGGTGATCCTCGATCTGCTGGCCAAGCCAGGCGTGGTTGATGACCACCTCGCCAATACCGGCACGGGCCAGCGCCTCAAGGTGGTACTCGATCAACGGCTTGCCGGCGGCTCGCACCAGCGGCTTGGGCGTGTGCAGGGTCAGCGGGCGCATGCGCTCGCCCTTGCCTGCCGCCAGGATCATCGCCTTCATGAACGCGCCCCGGCCTGGAGTTCGGCAATCAGCTGGCCCAGCTCGGCCAGCTCAGGCCGGCGGCTGATCACCTCATCTATATAGGCAAAGAAACGCGGAACGTCGGCCAGGTAGCGTGGCTTGCCGTCGCGGTGGCAGATGCGCGCGAAGATACCGATCACCTTGAGGTGGCGCTGCACCCCCATCAGGTCGCTGGCACGCTGGAAGGCTTCGAAGTCAGCCTGTACCGGAATCCCGGCGGTCTTTGCCTTGCGCCAGTAATCATGCAACCAGCCCTCGACGCGGGCCTGGGGCCAGCTGAGGAAAGCGTCCTTGAACAGGCAGGTGATGTCGTAGGTGACCGGGCCATAGACCGCATCCTGGAAATCCAGCACGCCTGGATTTGGCGCACTGTGCATCAGGTTGCGCGGCATGTAGTCGCGGTGCACCAGTACCTTGGGCTGGTCCAGGGCACTGTCGATCAGCAGCTGGCTGACCCGTTGCCAGGTGGCCTGCTGCGCGTCGCTGAAGCTCAGGCCAAGCGCGCGGCCCACGTACCACTCGGGGAACAGCTCGACCTCACGGCGCAGCAGGGCAACATCGTAGCTGGGCAGTGGCGCGTCCATCGGCAAGCGCTGGAACGCCAGCAGCGCTTCGATGGCGTCGGCGAACAGGGCATCGGCATTGTCCTTATCAATGATGTCCAGGTATGTCTGGCGGCCCAGATCCCCCAGCAGCAGGAAACCGCGCTCCAGGTCCTGGGCATGGATGACCGGCACGTTCACGCCGGCCGTGGCCAGCAAATGGTCGATGTCGACGAACGGGCGGCAGTTCTCCTGGGGCGGCGGCGCATCCATGATCACGAAGCTGTGCCCGGCGCCCTCCCAGCGGAAGTAGCGGCGGAAACTCGCATCGCTGCTGGCGGCGGTCAGGCTGCCGGCGGGCACTTCGCCCCAGGCATTGGTACGGAAGAGGTTCTCCAGCTGCCCGGCAAGCCAGGCGGTCAGTTGTTGCAGGCGTACATCGTGATCGGGCATTACAAGGGTTCTCCGACGGCCCTAGCCGTCAAGCGGGTCATGCTTTATTATCCAGCATCTTTTTCAGACCATCGAGAGGCGTGCGGCCCCCACACGCGGGCAGATGGCACGCAGGAAGCCCGGACTAATAAGATGGCATTGAAATCCCCCGCGTTTCGTAGAAAGTTTCCGTTGCTCGTGACTGGCGGTTTGCTGGCCCTGCAACCCCTGGCCACGTCGTACGTGGTAGCGGCCGAGCAGTTCGACTGCCAAGTGTCCGCTTCCGGTGGCTGGGACTGCAAGCCCAAGACCGCTGCCAACCTGCCTCCGCGCCCGGTACACCCGGGTGCTGCCGCTGCCAGCGCGGGTGCCGAGGCACCCGGCGAAGTCGCCGCGGCAGAGGCCGAAAAGCCGATGTTGGTCACCGAGGCCAAGGGCCGCGGCCTGAAGTCGCGCAGCGAAGACTACAGCCATCTGGACTGGGTCCCGCGCGAGAAGCTCACTGCCGCGCAGCTGGCCGAGACTGGCCCGTACTGCGGCGGCGCCTACATCGAGCCGACCCGCCCGGGCATGAGCGACTCCACGCCCAAGGACGAGTCGCCGACCTACATCAACGCCAAGGTCTCCAAGTACCAGCAGGAGCAGCAGATCGCCACCCTCGCCGGTGACGTGGTCATGCGCCAGGGCAGCATGCAGGCCGAGGCCGACGAGGCCAATCTGTACCAGGCCGAAAACCGCGGCGAGCTCAAGGGCAACGTCAAGATCCGTGACAACGGGTCGCTGGTGGTCGGCGACGAGGCACAGATCCAGCTCGATACCGGCGAGGCCCGGGTCGACAACGCCGAATACGTGATGCACAAGTCGCACATCCGCGGCAACGCGCTGTATGCCAAGCGTGCGGAAAACGCCATCATCCGCCTCAAGGACGGTACCTATACTACCTGTGAGCCGGGCAGCAATGCGTGGCAGCTCAAGGGCAACAACATCACCCTGAACCCGGCCACCGGCTTCGGCACCGCGACCAACGTGACGCTGCGGGTCAAGGATTTCCCGGTGTTCTACACACCGTACATCTACTTCCCGATCGACGACCGTCGCCAGTCCGGCTTCCTGCCGCCGTCGTTCAGCTCCAGCAGCGACACCGGCTTCATGCTGGTCACGCCGTACTACTTCAACCTGGCACCGAACTACGATGCCACGTTGTACCCGCGCTACATGGCCAAGCGCGGCCTGCTGATGGAAGGTGAGTTCCGTTACCTGACCAAGTCCAGCGAAGGGCAGTTCGGTGGTGGTTTCCTGAACGACAAGGACGACGACCGCGAACTGCAGACGGACTACAAGAAAGATCGCTGGATGGTCAACTGGCAGCACAAGGGTGGCCTGGACGATCGCCTGATGACCGAGGTGGACTACACCGATATCAGTGATCCGTTCTATTTCCAGGACCTGGAGTCTGACCAGATCGGAGTCGAGAGCCGCGACCTCGTGAATCAGCAAGGTGCGCTCACCTATCGAGGCGATAGTTACACTGCGCGTCTGAACCTGCACGCCTATGAGATGGCAACCATCTCGCAGATCACACCCTACGACAAGCTACCGCAGATCACCTTCAACGGGATGCTGCCATACCACCCTGGCGGTTTCGACCTGAGCTACGAAACCGAAGCCGTGCGCTTTGATCGTGACCTCAAGAATGACATCGTCACGGACAAGGACGGCAATCTGGACACCAGTGCTGGCATTCCTGGTCGTCGCCTGGATGAGAACGTCTTTGGTGTCGCTCGCTCCAATGGCACCCGCCTCAACCTTGCACCGGCCATCAGCCTGCCGATGGAAGCCAGCTATGGTTTCATCACGCCGAAACTAAAGTATGTCTATACCCATTACGATCTGGATCTGGACGGCAAGGGTAAGCGGGATCTGATCGACAATCCTGGGATGACAGGCCTTTACGGAGACTTCAAGAGCAACCAGAACCGGGATGTTCCGATCTTCAGTGTTGACAGCGGCCTGTACTTTGACCGCAACACCCAACTGTTCGGTACAAACTACCGCCAGACCCTCGAGCCGCGCTTGTTCTACCTCTACGTTCCCTACAAGGACCAGACAGACATCCCGCTCTTCGACACCGGCGAAACTACTTTCAACTACGCCTCGCTATTCCGAGACAATCGCTTCAGCGGCACCGACCGCATCGGCGACGAAAACAAGCTGTCTCTGGGCGTGACCAACCGCTGGATAGAAGACAACGGTTTCCAGCGTCAGCGCTTCAGCATAGGCCAGGCGTTCTATTTCAAGGATCGCAAGGTACAGCTGCCTGGCATCGACTACCGTACTCGTGATGACAGCAAGTCGGATGTCTCGCCGTACGCGCTTGAATATGAGTACGCCTTCAACCGCGACTGGCGTTTCAACTCGGACTTCAACTGGGATCCGGACAGCCGCAGCACCCGCTCGGGCAGCGCGATGTTCCACTACCAGCCTGAGGACAACCCGAACAAGATCGTCAATCTCGGTTATCGCTATCGCAACGACCTTATTACCTATGATTCGCAGACCGGTAATTGGAAGGTCGGCGGTGGTGATTACGGCACCCCGGGCACTCCGAACTACATCAAGGACTACTACAAGATCCAGCAGCACGATTTCTCGGTCATCTGGCCGATCGTGCCGCAATGGAGCGTCATCGCCCGCTGGCAGCACGACTACAACCGCAACCGCACCCTCGAGGCTATGGGTGGTTTCGAGTATGACAACTGCTGCTGGAAGCTGCGCCTGATCAACCGTTACTGGATCGACTACGACGACTTCAGCCAGGCACTCCCGCAAAACGAGAAAGGCGACCACGGCATATTCCTGCAAATCGTTCTCAAGGGCCTCGGTGGTGTGATGGGCAACAAGGTCGAAACGTTCCTCGACAAAGGCATTCAAGGTTACCGTACCCGTGAAGAGCAAGCTTATTGATCGTCTGCGCCCGCTGATGCTGGGCGCCGCAATGCTGAGTGGCGCGGTGCATGCCGCGGTACAACCCATCGACCGCATCGTGGCCACCGTCGACAACGACGTGGTCATGCAGAGCCAGCTGGACCAGCGCGTTCGCGAAGTGCAGCAGACCATCGCCAAGCGTGGCGGCGGCGTGCCGCCCACCAGTGCGCTGGAACAGCAAGTGCTGGAACGCCTGATCGTCGAGAACCTGCAACTGCAGATCGGCGAGCGCTCAGGCATCCGCATCACCGACGAAGAGCTGAACCAGGCCGTCGGCACCATTGCCCAGCGCAATGGCATGTCGCTGGAACAGTTCCGCGCCGCCCTGGCCCATGACGGCCTGTCGTACGACGATGCCCGCGAGCAGATCAAGCGCGAGATGGTCATCAGTCGCGTGCGTCAGCGCCGCGTGGCCGAGCGCATTCAGGTCTCCGAGCAGGAAGTGAAGAACTTCCTCAACTCGGACCTGGGCAAGATGCAGATGTCCGAAGAGTACCGCCTGGCCAACATCCTCATCCCTACCCCGGAAGGCGCCAACTCGGAGGCCATCCAGGCCGCCGCGCGCCAGGTAGGCGATGTCTACCAGCAGCTCAAGCAAGGCGCGGACTTTGGCCAGATGGCCATCGCTCGCTCGCGCAGTGAAAACGCGCTGGAAGGCGGTGAAATGGGCTGGCGCCAGGCAGGCCAGCTGCCACCAGACTTCGCCAAGATGCTCAGCAGCATGGCGGTCGGCGACATCACCCAGCCAATCCGCATCCCCAACGGCTTCATCATCCTCAAGCTGGAAGAGAAGCGCGGCGGGAGCCAGAGCGTGCTGCGCGACGAAGTGCATGTACGCCACATCCTGATCAAACCGAGCGAAATCCGCAGCGAAGCCGCCACCGAGCAACTGGCCGAGCGCCTGTACGACCGGATCCAGAACGGTGAAAACTTCGCCGAGCTGGCGAAAAGCTTCTCGGAAGACCCGGGCTCGGCGCTCAACGGCGGCGATCTCAACTGGGTCGACCCGAACAGCCTGGTACCTGAGTTCCGCGAGCAGATGGCCAACGCCGAGCAAGGCGTGGTGACCAAGCCGTTCAAGACCCAGTACGGCTGGCATGTGTTGGAAGTGCTGGGCCGCCGCGCCACCGACAGCACCGAACAGGCTCGCGAGCAGCAGGCCATGAACGTCCTGCGCAACCGCAAGTACGACGAAGAGCTGCAGAACTGGCTGCGCCAGATCCGCGACGAAGCCTACGTTGAAATCAAGCTGCCTGGCGCCGACCAGGTCGCCCAGTGAAACCCCTGCGCTTCGCCGTCACCCCCGGCGAGCCAGCCGGCATCGGTCCCGACCTGTGCCTGCTGCTCGCCGCCGAGGTCCAGCCCCACCCCCTGATCGCCATCACCAGCCGTGACCTGCTCGCCGAGCGGGCCGCGCAGCTGGGCCTGGACGTCAAGCTGATCACGGTTGTGCCGACCGCCTGGCCGGAGCAACCGGCTGCCGCTGGCAGCCTGTATGTCTGGGATACCCCCCTGGCCCGCCCGGTGACAGCCGGGCAGCTGGACAAGGCCAACGCCGCATTCGTCCTGGAAACTCTGACCCGTGCCGGACAAGGCTGCCTGGACGGGCACTTCGCCGGGATGATCACCGCGCCGGTGCACAAGGGCGTGATCAACGAAAGCGGTATCGCCTTCTCCGGGCATACCGAGTTCCTCGCCGACCTCACCCACACCACGCAAGTGGTAATGATGCTGGCCACCCACGGGCTGCGCGTGGCACTGGTGACCACCCACCTGCCCCTGCGGGACATCGCCGAGGCCATCACCGGCGACCGCCTGGAGCGCGTCACCCGCATCCTGCATGCGGACATGCGCGACAAGTTCGGCATTGCCAACCCACGCATCCTGGTCTGCGGGCTCAACCCGCATGCCGGAGAAGGCGGCCACCTGGGCCGCGAAGAAATCGACATCATCGAGCCGGCGCTGCAACGCCTGCGTGCCGAAGGCATGGACCTGCGCGGCCCGCTGCCGGCCGATACCCTGTTTACCCCCAAATATCTGGAGCACTGCGACGCGGTGCTGGCGATGTACCACGACCAAGGCCTGCCCGTGCTCAAGTACAAGGGCTTCGGCGCCGCGGTCAACGTGACGCTGGGCCTGCCGATCATCCGCACCTCGGTCGACCACGGCACCGCCCTGGACCTGGCCGGCACCGGCCGGATCGACACCGGCAGCCTGCGCGTCGCCCTGCAAACCGCCTACCAGATGGCCGAGAACCGACCATGACCGAGCAATACCAACACCGGGCGCGCAAGCGCTTCGGCCAGAACTTCCTGCATGACACCGGAATCATCGACCGTATCCTGCGGGCGATCAACGCCAAGGCCGGCGAACACCTGCTGGAGATCGGCCCGGGCCAGGGCGCCCTGACCGAAGGCCTGCTGGGCAGCGGCGCTCAGCTGGACGTGGTCGAGCTGGACAAGGACCTGGTGCCGATCCTGCAACACAAGTTCGCCGGGCGCGACAACTTCCGCCTGCACCAGGGCGATGCCCTGAAGTTCGACTTCAACCAGCTGGGCGTGCCTGAGCGCAGCCTCAAGGTGGTGGGCAACCTGCCCTACAACATCTCCACGCCACTGATCTTCCACCTCCTGGCCCATGCCAACCTGATCCGCGACATGCATTTCATGCTGCAGAAGGAAGTGGTCGAACGCATGGCCGCGGGCCCAGGCGGCGGCGACTGGGGCCGCCTGTCGATCATGGTGCAGTACCACTGCCGCGTGGAGCACCTGTTCAACGTCGGCCCGGGTGCCTTCAACCCGCCACCAAAAGTGGACTCGGCGATCGTGCGCCTGGTGCCCCACGAAGTGCTGCCCTACCCGGCCAAGAACCCCAAGCTGCTGGAGCACGTGGTACGCGAAGCCTTCAACCAGCGCCGCAAGACCCTGCGCAACACGCTCAAAGGCGTGCTCGACAGCCAGGCCATCGAAGCCGCTGGCGTGGATGGCAGCCTGCGCCCCGAGCAGCTCGACCTGGCCGCCTTCGTGCGCCTGGCCGACAAGCTGGCCGAACAGCAGGCCTGACCGAGCCTGCGCAGGACAAGCCCGTCCCACCGTGGGAATGGGCTTGCCCCGCGCTCAGGCATGACTGGCCTCCACCCCTGCCAATGGCCTAGACTGCGTTATTGCGTCAGTTCGCCCAAGGCCCTTGCATGTACGACCCCCGCTACCAGATCGACGTCAGCGTCGTGACCCGCTACCTCAAAGAACAATCCGACCCAGAAAGCAGCCGTTTCGCCTTCGCCTACACCATCACCGTGCAGAACAACGGCACGCTCAAGGCCAAGCTGATGTCCCGTCACTGGCTGATCACCAACGGTGACGGCGAAGTCGAGGAAGTGCGCGGTGCCGGTGTGATCGGCCAACAGCCGCTGATCGAGCCAGGCCAGAGCCACACCTACAGCAGCGGTGCCGTGATCAGCACCCGCGTCGGCACCATGCAGGGCAGCTATCAGATGTTCGCCGAAGACGGCAAACGCTTCGATGCCCAGATCGCCCCGTTTCGCCTGGCCGTGCCCGGGGCGCTGCACTGATGGCCACCTATGCCGTCGGGGACCTGCAAGGCTGTCTGCAACCACTCAAGTGCCTGCTCGAACGCGTACGCTTCGACCCGGCCGTCGATCGCCTGTGGCTGGTGGGCGACCTGGTCAACCGTGGCCCCGAGTCCCTCGAGACCTTGCGTTATCTCTACTCTATCCGCCATGCGCTGGTCTGCGTGCTGGGCAACCATGACCTGCACCTGCTGGCCGCCTGGCACAACGTCGAGCGCCTGAAGAAGAGCGACACCCTGCGCGAAGTCATCGAAGCCCCGGACGCCGATCAGCTGTTCGACTGGCTCCGCCAGCAGAAACTGCTGCACTACGACGAAGCCCGCGGCATCGCCATGGCCCATGCCGGTATCCCGCCGCAATGGACCCTGGGCAAAGCACTGGAGCTCGCGGCGGAGGTCGAGGAAGTGCTGCGCGACGACAGTCGCCTGAAACTGTATCTGGACGGTATGTACGGCAACGAGCCGAACAAGTGGAGCAAGGATCTGGCCGGCGTCGAACGCCTGCGAGTGATCACCAACTACTTCACCCGCATGCGCTTCTGCACCGCCACCGGCAAGCTCGACCTCAAGAGCAAAGAGGGCGCCGACAGCGCACCCAAAGGCTATAAACCATGGTTCGCTCACCCGGACCGCCGCTCGCGCCATGTGAAAATCATCTTCGGTCACTGGGCAGCCCTCGAAGGCCGGGTCGACGTCCCCGGCGTGATTGCCCTGGATACCGGCTGTGTCTGGGGGGGCGCGATGACCCTGTACAATGTCGACAGCGGCGAATTCCACCGCTGCGACTGCACCCGCGAAGGCACCCCTCGCCCGCCGGCATCTCTCAACGATCAGCCATGAAGGAACCGCACCCATGAGCGAATTCAAGCGTATCTCCCCAGAACAAGCCCTCGCCCTGCGTGCCGACGGTGCGATCGTTGTCGATATCCGCGACCCACAGGCGTTTGCCGCCGGCCATATCGCCGGCGCCACTCATCTGGATAATCACTCGGTAGCCGACTTCATCCGCAGCGCCGACCTGGACGCGCCTACACTGGTAGTCTGCTACCACGGCAATTCCAGCCAGAGTGCCGCCGCCTACCTGGTCGGCCAAGGCTTCTCCAACGTCTACAGCATCGATGGTGGCTTCGAACTGTGGCGTAACACCTACCCGGCGGAAACCGCCCAGGGCAGCGCCGAATAATTTTTTCATTTTTCCTGCAGCCCGCGCTTGGCGCGGGCTAGCGCCCGACCTGACGAACGGTCGTAGGCGTCTTCTCCGCTCCCCGCCCTTGACCTCTCGTATAACCAACTATCCTTAAGCCCAGGCCATCCAAAAAAGGGGAGAGCCGGTACACCGGCGTGCGGGTCATCGGTAGCGTTACAGGGTGTTCTGGGGGGTATACAGCAACCAGCAAAACCGGTTGCATGCCAGCATCGGCTGACTGATCCGGCGTCGTCTCCACGTATCGAGCGAGGTGACGTCATGAGCATTTTTAGCCACTTCCAACAACGTTTCGAGTCCACCCGCCAGGAAGAACTTTCGCTGCAGGAGTACCTCGAGCTGTGCAAAGAGGATCGCAGCGCCTATGCCTCGGCGGCCGAGCGGCTGTTGCTGGCCATCGGTGAACCAGAGCTGATCGACACCTCAAGCAACTCCCGGCTGTCGCGGATCTTCTCCAACAAGGTGATCCGCCGCTATCCGGCCTTTGCCGATTTCCATGGTATGGAAGAGTGCATCGACCAGATCGTCTCCTACTTCCGCCACGCCGCCCAGGGCCTGGAAGAGAAGAAGCAGATCCTCTACCTGCTGGGTCCGGTGGGCGGCGGCAAGTCGTCGCTGGCCGAAAAACTCAAGCAATTGATGGAAAAGGTACCGTTCTACGCCATCAAGGGTTCGCCGGTCTTCGAGTCGCCACTCGGGCTGTTCAACGCCACCGAGGACGGAGCGATCCTCGAGGAAGAGTTCGGCATTTCGCGCCGCTATCTCAACACCATCATGTCGCCCTGGGCCACCAAGCGCCTGCAGGAGTTCGGCGGCGACATCAGCAAGTTCCGGGTGGTGAAGCTCTATCCGTCGATCCTCAACCAGATCGCCATCGCCAAGACCGAACCAGGTGACGAGAACAACCAGGATATCTCGGCCTTGGTCGGCAAGGTGGATATCCGCAAGCTCGAGGAGTTCCCACAGAACGACGCCGATGCCTACAGCTACTCGGGCGCGCTGTGCCGGGCCAACCAGGGCCTGATGGAATTCGTCGAGATGTTCAAGGCGCCGATCAAGGTGCTGCACCCGCTGCTCACCGCTACCCAGGAAGGCAACTACAACAGTACCGAAGGCCTGGGGGCGATCCCCTACACCGGTATCCTGTTGGCCCACTCCAACGAATCGGAATGGCACACCTTCCGCAACAACAAGAACAACGAAGCGTTCATCGACCGTATCTACATCGTCAAGGTGCCGTACTGCCTGCGCGTCAGCGACGAGATCAAGATCTACGACAAGTTGCTGATCAACAGCTCGCTGGCCAAGGCTCATTGCGCGCCCGACACACTGAAGATGCTCGCCCAGTTCACCGTGCTTTCACGCCTCAAGGAGCCGGAGAACTCCAACATCTACTCGAAGATGCGCGTCTACGACGGCGAGAATCTCAAGGACACCGACCCCAAGGCCAAGTCGATCCAGGAGTACCGCGACTCCGCGGGCGTCGACGAGGGTATGAACGGCCTGTCGACCCGCTTCGCCTTCAAGATTCTCTCCAAGGTATTCAACTTCGATCCGCATGAGATTGCCGCCAACCCGGTGCACCTGCTGTACGTGCTGGAACAGCAGATCGAGCAGGAGCAGTTCCCTGCCGAAGTACGCGAGCGCTACCTGCGCTACCTCAAGGAGTACCTGGCGCCGCGCTACATCGAGTTCATCGGCAAGGAAATCCAGACCGCTTACCTGGAGTCCTACAGCGAGTACGGCCAGAACATCTTCGACCGCTACGTGCTGTATGCCGACTTCTGGATCCAGGACCAGGAGTACCGCGACCCGGAGACTGGCGAGATCCTCAACCGCATCGCCCTCAACGAGGAGCTGGAGAAGATCGAGAAGCCGGCCGGCATCAGCAATCCGAAGGACTTCCGCAACGAGATCGTCAACTTCGTGCTGCGCGCCCGTGCCAACAACAATGGCAAGAACCCCAGCTGGCTCAGCTACGAGAAGCTGCGGGTGGTGATCGAGAAGAAAATGTTCTCCAACACCGAAGACCTGCTGCCGGTCATCAGCTTCAACGCCAAGGCCAGCAAGGAAGACCAGCAGAAGCACAACGATTTCGTCACCCGGATGGTGGAGCGTGGCTACACCGACAAACAGGTACGCCTGCTGTCGGAATGGTACCTGCGGGTCAGGAAATCGCAGTAAAAGCGGCACGCCCCGGGCGCTTGGCGGTGTGCCCCGGCACCCCGCCGGCCCGTGGCGGCAGCGACTGCTTTTACTTGCAGCTCGTAGCTTGAAGCTTGCAGCTGTACCCAGCTACCGGAGGGCCCATGAGCTACGTTATCGACCGACGCCTGAACGGCAAGAACAAGAGCACGGTCAACCGCCAGCGCTTCTTGCGGCGTTACCGCGAGCACATCAAGAAAGCCGTCGAAGAGGCCGTGAGCCGCCGCTCCATCATGGACATGGAGCACGGCGAGCAGATCAGTATCCCGGGGCGTGACATCGACGAACCGGTGCTGCACCACGGCCGCGGCGGCAAGCAGACCATCGTTCACCCAGGTAACAAGGAGTTCACCGCCGGCGAACACATTGCCCGGCCACAAGGTGGCGGCGGTGGCGGCGGGCGCGGCAAGGCCGGCAACTCCGGCGAGGGCATGGACGATTTCGTGTTCCAGATCACCCAGGAAGAATTCCTCGAATTCATGTTCGAAGACCTGGAACTGCCCAACCTGGTCAAACGCCACCTTACCGGTGCCGACACCTTCAAGACCGTGCGCGCCGGTATTGCCAACGAGGGCAACCCTTCGCGCATCAACATCGTGCGTACCCTGCGCTCGGCCCACGCCCGTCGCATCGCCCTGACCGGCAGCAGCCGCGCGCTGCTGCGCGAGGCGCAAAAGGAGCTGGACCGACTCAAGGTCGAAGAGCCCGACAACTTCACCGATATCCAGGATACCGAGGCCGAGATCGAGCGCCTCAAGGCGCGCATCAATCGCCTGCCCTTCCTCGACACCTTCGACCTCAAGTACAACCTGCTGATCAAGCAGCCCAACCCCAGCTCCAAGGCGGTGATGTTCTGCCTGATGGATGTCTCCGGCTCCATGACCCAGGCTACCAAGGACATCGCCAAGCGCTTCTTCATCCTGCTGTACCTGTTCCTCAAGCGTAACTACGACCGCATCGAGGTGGTGTTCATCCGCCACCACACCAGCGCCCGCGAAGTGGACGAGGAAGAGTTCTTCTACTCCCGCGAGACCGGCGGCACCATCGTCTCCAGCGCGCTCAAGCTTATGCAGGAAGTCATGGCCGAGCGCTACCCGGCCAGCGACTGGAACATCTATGCCGCCCAGGCTTCGGACGGTGACAACTGGAACGACGATTCGCCGATCTGCCGCGACATCCTCGCCAACCAGATCATGCCGCATGTGCAGTACTACACTTACGTCGAGATCACCCCACGCGAACACCAGGCGCTGTGGTATGAGTACGAGCGCATCGGCGAAGCATTTCCCGACACCTTCGCCCAGCAGCAGTTGGTATCGGCCGGCGATATCTACCCGGTCTTCCGTGAACTCTTCCAGCGCAGGTTAGCCACATGACCGCCAGAGAGCAGAGACGCCAACCCATTTCCACCGGCTCCGAATGGACGTTCGAGCTGATCCAGACGTACGACCGCGAGATCAGTCGCCTGGCCGCCCGCTACGCCCTGGATACCTACCCCAACCAGATCGAAGTCATCACCGCCGAGCAGATGATGGACGCCTACGCCTCGGTCGGCATGCCGCTGGGCTATCACCACTGGTCCTACGGCAAACAGTTCCTCAGTACCGAGAAGTCCTACAGTCGGGGCCAGATGGGCCTGGCTTACGAGATCGTGATCAATTCCGATCCGTGCATCGCCTACCTGATGGAAGAAAACACCATGTGCATGCAGGCACTGGTGATCGCCCACGCCTGCTATGGCCACAACAGTTTCTTCAAGGGCAACTACCTGTTCCGCACCTGGACCGACGCCAGTTCGATCATCGACTACCTGGTGTTCGCCAAGCAGTACATTGCCCAGTGCGAGGAGCGTCATGGCATCGACGCCGTCGAGGACCTGATCGACTCCTGTCATGCGCTGATGAACTATGGCGTGGATCGCTACAAACGCCCCTACCCCATCTCCGCCGAAGAGGAACGGCGCCGGCAGAAGGAGCGTGAAGAACACCTGCAACGGCAGATCAACGACCTCTGGCGAACCATTCCCAAGGGCGCCGAAAAGGGTGGCGACAGGGACGATGCGCGCTTCCCGGCCGAGCCCCAGGAGAACATTCTCTACTTCATCGAGAAGCACGCCCCGCTGCTCGAGCCCTGGCAGCGCGAGGTGGTGCGCATCGTGCGCAAGATCGCCCAGTACTTCTACCCACAACGCCAGACCCAGGTGATGAACGAAGGTTGGGCGACCTTCTGGCACTACACGTTGATGAACGATCTCTACGACGAGGGCCTGATCACCGAAGGCTTCATGATGGAGTTCCTCCAGTCGCATACCAGCGTGGTGTTCCAGCCAGGCTTCGACAGCCCCTACTACAGCGGCATCAACCCTTACGCCCTGGGCTTTGCGATGTACACCGACATCCGTCGCATGTGCGAGGACCCCACCGAGGAGGATCGCCGCTGGTTCCCGGACATCGCCGGTAGTGACTGGCTTTCGACCATCAAGTTCGCCATGAGCAGCTTCAAGGACGAAAGCTTCATCCTGCAGTACCTGTCGCCCAAGGTGATGCGCGACCTCAAGCTGTTCAGCATCCTCGACGATGACCAGCGTGACGACCTGCTGGTCCCGGCGATCCATGACGAAGCCGGCTACCGCACCATCCGCGAGCAACTGGCCGCCCAGTACAACCTGGGCAACCGTGAACCCAACGTGCAGATCTGGAGCATCGATCGCCGCGGCGACCGCTCGCTCACCCTGCGCCACCAGCAGCACAACCGCAAACCCCTGGGTGATTCCACCGAAGAGGTGCTCAAGCACCTGCACCGCCTGTGGGGCTTCGATATCCACCTGGAGACCGTTCAGGGCGATCAGGTAATGAAGACCCACCACATGCCGCCACGCGGCGAGCACAGCGAGGCCGGCGACTACGGCCGCATGGACCTGGCCGTGGTGCACCACCTCTAGCGGCAGCCCACCTCCATTGCCGTCGACAAGGTATCCTGTCGCCAGTAATGGAGGTTCCACATGCAGATCTACAAGGTTGGCGGCGCCGTGCGCGACCGCCTGCTCGGCCGTCCGGTCAGCGACATCGACTGGCTGGTGGTCGGCGCCACGGTCGAACAGATGCAGGCCGAGGGCTTTCGCCCGGTCGGTGCCGATTTTCCGGTATTCCTTCACCCCAGGACGGGCGAGGAATATGCCCTGGCCCGCACCGAACGCAAGAGCGGGCGCGGGTATGGTGGTTTCACCTTCCACGCGAGCCCCGAAGTCACCCTCGAGGAGGACCTGGTTCGTCGCGACCTGACCATCAATGCCATGGCCGAGGACGAGCACGGCAACCTGCACGATCCCTACCATGGCAAGGCAGATCTCGAGCAGCGCCTCCTGCGCCATGTTTCCCCGGCATTCGCCGAAGATCCCCTGCGTGTACTGCGCGTTGCCCGCTTTGCCGCGCGCTACGCACCGCTGGGCTTTCGGGTGGCCGACGAGACGTTGCAGCTGATGCGCCAGATCGCCGAATCGGGCGAACTGCAGGCGTTGACCGCCGAGCGCAGCTGGAAGGAGATCGAGCGCGCATTGATGGAAAGCGAGCCGCAGGTATTCATTGAGGTGCTGCGCAGCTGCGGCGGGTTGAGCGAGCTGATGCCCGAGCTTGAGGGCGCCAGTACACTGGCCGCGCTGCACCAGGCGGCGAGGCACCAGCAGCCGCTGGCGGTGCGCTGGGCGTGCCTGCTACGCGGACTGCAACCTGCCGCGCTGAAGGCGCTGAACCAGCGCTTCAAGGCCCCGCGTGAATGCCAGGAGCTGGCGATGCTGGTGGGGGAGTTTGCCGAGCGGGCGGACCAGGCTCCGCAGCTGGAACCTACAAGCCTGCTGGAGATGCTGCAGAAGTTTGACGTGTACCGACGGCCGCAGCGCTTCGAGGACTTCATCGCCGCCTGCGAGATGGCAGCGCTGGGTTCAGGTTATCCACAAGGCGAGTACTTGCGCGGGGCCGCTGAAGCGGCGCGTGCCGTGGATGTGAAGCCGTTGCTGGAAGCCGGGCTTGCCGGCCAGGGCTTGGGCGAAGCGCTCAAAGGTGAGCGACTGAAAGCGCTCGAAGCCTACAAGGCTGCTTGATCTGCCCGGCCTCTTCGCAGGTAGACCCGCGAAGAGGCCGGCGCAGGCTAAGCAGGGGTCAACTGCAACCCGCGCCATTCGAACGGTACCGGCGCCAGTACCTGCTCGATGCGCGCTTCCTGCCACAACTGCCCCATGGACTTGCCCTCGCCCGGGTGCACCAGCTCCGGGGCTAGCAACGACAGCGGCCAGAGCACGAAGGCGTTCTTCAGGATCTCCGCGCGCGGCAGCACCAGGCCATCGAAGGTCCCGCACAGGTCATCGAACATCAGCACGTCGATATCCAGCGGCAGCCCCTTGCGGTCCGGCGCGTAGCGGCCATTGTCGGCCTCGATGAACTTGAGCCGGCGATCGAGTTCCAGCAGCGGCAGTTCGGTGCGCCCGCGCACCACCAGGTTGTAGAACGGGCCACTCTTGATCCCCACGGCCTGGCTCTCGAACACCGCAGAACACTGCATGCCTTTGAGGATGCCGGCGAGGGCATCGAGCCCGGCGCACAAGTGCCGCTCACGCTCGATGTTGCTGCCCAGCCCAAGGTATACCGTGCTCAGAGACATCCGCGCTCGATCTCCACGCCTACACCACCACGGGCCGCCGGTACCGCGCCCGGCTTGGTGAGTTTCAGGCGCACCCAGGGAATGTTGAATTCCGCCATCAACACCGCGACCAAGCGCTCGGCGAAGGTCTCGACCAGCTCGAAACGGGCCTGTTCGGAGAACGCCTGGATACGTGCCGAGACACTGGCATAGTCCAGTGCCAGCGCCAGGTCGTCACCGGCCGCCGCCGGGCGGTTGTCCCAGGCGAAGCTCAGGTCCAGGCGCAGGCACTGGCGAATATCCCGCTCCCAGTCATAGGCGCCGATCACGGTATCGACTTCCAGGCCTTCGATGAACACTCTGTCCAAGCACTTCTCTCCACAGCACGACAAGGGCGACGGGCGCCGTTAGAATCAGGGCGTCCTCGCCCGGAATAGTTAGCATGTTTTGGTCACTGGCGCTGCTTGCCTACCTGCTCGGCTCTCTGTCCTTCGCCATTGTCCTGAGCCGCCTCAGTGGCAGCCCCGACCCGCGCTCCAGCGGTTCCGGCAATGCCGGCGCCACCAACATGCTACGCCTGGCGGGCCGCAAACTGGCGATCCTGACGCTGCTCGGCGACCTGTGCAAGGGCATGTTGCCCGTGCTGTTGGCACGCCTGGCCGGCCTCGACCAGCAAGAGCAGGCCTGGGTAGGCATCTGCGCGGTGCTCGGCCACCTGTTCCCGGTGTACTTCCGCTTCAAAGGCGGCAAGGGCGTGGCCACCGCCGCCGGCATGCTCATGGCGCTGTACTTTCCAGCGGCCCTGCTGGCCATCGGCGCCTGGCTGCTGACCTTCTACCTGACCCGCACCAGTTCGCTCGCAGCGTTGATCGCCACACCGCTGACGCTGCCCTTGCTGGCCTGGCGCGAGCCTGAGGCGCTGCTGCCGATGACCGTGCTGACGGTGCTGATCGTCTGGCGCCACCGCCGCAACCTGCGTGACCTGTTCGCCGGGCGCGAACGCCACTTCTGATGCGTTCGCACAAGCCCGGCTCACCTCATACTGCCGGCAACTGCTCCATCGGCCAGCGCGCCTGCACGCTGATCGCCAGGTCCTGCTGCTGCCCGGCCAACAGACGCTGGCAACCGGCATAGGCAATCATCGCACCGTTGTCGGTGCAGAAGCGTGGGCGGGCGTAGTAGACGTTGCCCTTGATGCTGGCCAGCATCTCCTCCAAGGAAACGCGCAAGGCCTTGTTGGCGCTCACGCCGCCGGCGATGACCAGGCGCTTGAGGCCGGTCTGCTTGAGGGCGCGCTTGCACTTGATGGTCAGAGTCTCCACCACCGCCTGCTGGAACGCCAGCGACACGTCGCAACGGGTTTGCTCGTTGTCGTCCCCGGCATCGCGGCATTGCTGCCAGGTATTCAGGGCAAAGGTCTTGAGGCCGCTGAAGCTGAACTGCAGGCCGGGGCGGTCGCACATCGGCCGCGGGAACACGAAGCGCCCGGGCGTGCCTTGTTCGGCCAGGCGGGCGATCTCGGGGCCACCCGGATAATTGAGGCCGATCAGCTTGGCGGTCTTGTCGAACGCCTCGCCGGCGGCGTCGTCCAGGCTCTCGCCCAGCAGTTCGTACTGGCCGATGCCATCGACCCGAACCAGCTGGGTATGGCCACCTGAAACCAACAAAGCGACGAACGGAAACTGCGGCGGTTGCTCTTCGAGCATCGGCGCCAGCAGATGGCCCTCCATATGGTGCACACCGATCGCCGGAATATCCCAGGCGAACGCCAGTGCCTGGGCGCAAGAGGCGCCCACCAGCAGCGCGCCGACCAGGCCCGGGCCCGCGGTATAGGCGATGGCGTCGATCTCGGTGGCGACGCAGTCGGCCTCCTGCAGCACCTGGCGAATCAGGGGCAGCATGCGTTTGACGTGATCGCGCGAGGCGAGCTCGGGCACCACGCCGCCATAGACGCGGTGCAGGTCGATCTGGCTGAACAGCGCGTCGGCCAGCAGGCCGCGTTCACTGTCGTATAATGCGACGCCAGTTTCGTCGCAGGATGTTTCCAATCCCAGTACTAGCATGGGTCCGTGCCTTGTGGAGGCTGAATTCGAAGGCGCGCATGATAGTCCCCGTACCCGGTGCCGACCAGCGGTTTTCGATCAGAGGCTTTGCATTCCGGCCAGCTAAGGGTTAACATCCGCAACCCTTGAAAACCGACGTTCTCCAGCACACCTTATGTTTTGCCAGGAGCACGTCTACCCCGGTAATGAATTAAGGTAGCCCTGGATGCCAGCCGTCAAAGTTAAAGAGAACGAACCCTTCGACGTAGCTCTGCGTCGTTTCAAGCGCTCCTGCGAAAAAGCCGGTGTACTGGCTGAAGTTCGTAGCCGCGAGTTTTACGAGAAGCCGACCGCCGAGCGTAAGCGCAAAGCCGCTGCCGCTGTTAAGCGTCACGCGAAGAAAGTTCAGCGCGAACAGCGCCGCGCCGTTCGTCTGTACTAAGTACAGCCGTTCTACGCAAAGCTTCTGCCATGCCCGGCCTCGTGCCGGGCTTATGGTAGCGGTTGCTTGAAACCCTTGGCCATGCGCCTGGGGCGCCCCGGCAAAAGCCATGGGCAACCTGCCTCAACGCGTCAGAACTGGTCTTTGGCCAGGCGTGCACGTCTTTTCTGACGAGCCCTCACCGGCTACCGACGAGCACACACCTCTTCCTGCGAGACCCCACGCCAAACCCGCGCACAAGCGTTTAGACTTGCCAGTTGCCAGATGACGAGGCTGCCATGGCCGGGCTGATTCCCCAGAGCTTTATCGATGACCTTCTCAACCGCACCGACATCGTCGATGTGGTGAGTTCGCGCATCCAGCTGAAAAAGACCGGCAAGAATCTTTCCGCCTGCTGCCCGTTCCACAAGGAAAAGAGCCCCTCCTTCACCGTCAGCCCCGACAAGCAGTTCTACTACTGCTTCGGTTGCGGCGCTGGGGGTAACGCCCTCGGCTTTGTCATGGACCACGACAACCTGGACTTCCCCCAGGCAGTCGAGGAGCTGGCCCGCGCGGCCGGCATGGAAGTCCCCCGCGAGGAAGGCCGCCGCGGGCAGAAGCCACGCCAGCCGACCGACTCGCCGCTGTACCCCTTGCTCGAGGCGGCCAGCGAGTTCTATCGCCAGGCCCTGCGCAGCCACGCCACCCGCAAGGCGGCAGTGGAGTACCTCAAGGGGCGCGGCCTGTCCGGCGAGATCGCCCGCGACTTCGGCCTGGGCTTCGCGCCGCCGGGCTGGGACAACCTGCTCAAGCACCTGGGTGCCGACTCGCTGCAACAGAAAGTGATGATCGACGCCGGCCTGCTGATCGAGAACGCCGAAAGCGGCAAGCGCTATGATCGCTTCCGCGACCGGGTGATGTTCCCGATCCGCGACAGCCGCGGCCGGGTCATCGCCTTCGGCGGCCGGGTACTGGGCGACGACAAGCCCAAGTACCTGAACTCCCCGGAAACCCCGGTGTTCCACAAGGGCCAGGAGCTGTACGGCCTGTACGAGGCACGCAAGCACAACCGCAACCTCGACGAGATCATCGTCGTCGAAGGCTACATGGACGTGATCGCCCTGGCCCAGCAGGGTTTGCGCAATGCGGTGGCCACCCTCGGCACGTCCACCAGCGAGGAGCACCTCAAGCGCCTGTTCCGCGTGGTACCCAGCGTGCTGTTCTGTTTCGACGGCGACCAGGCCGGCCGCAAGGCCGCCTGGCGCGCCCTGGAGGCGACCCTGTCGAGCCTGCAGGACGGTCGCCGCGCACGCTTCCTGTTCCTGCCAGAAGGCGAAGACCCGGACAGCCTGGTGCGCGCCGAAGGCACCGATGCCTTCCAGGCCCGCATCAACCAGCACGCCCAGCCGCTGGCCGACTATTTCTTCGAGCAGTTGAGCAACGAGGCCGACCCGCGCTCGCTGGAAGGCAAGGCGCACATGGTGACGCTGGCCGCACCGCTGATCGAAAAGGTCCCAGGCGCCAACCTGCGCCAACTGATGCGCAACCGCCTGAAAGACATTACCGGCCTCGACCCACAGCAGATGGAGCAACTGGCCCAGAGCGCGCCAGCACCCAGCGCGCCTGATTACGACCCCGGCTATGACTACGACGCCATGGCAAGCTACGCGCCTGACCATGGTGACATGCACTACCAGCCCGACTATGCCGCGCCACAACAGGAGCAACGCCCCTGGACGCCGAACAAAGGTGGCGGCAAGAAGCAGTGGGACGGCAAACCCTGGGACAAGAAAGGTGGCAAGCCGTGGCAGCGCGATGGCCAGCGCGGCGAAGCGCCGCCACGGGTACCCGCGCCAGTGGAACCACCGACGCTCTCGGCCCTGCGCACCTTGCTGCATCACCCGCTGCTGGCCGGCAAGGTCGAGGATGCCAGCCACTTCGCCGACGAAGAACAACTGTACAGCCAACTGCTGGTGGCCCTCATCGAGGCCGCGCAGAAGAATCCTAAGCTAAGCTCAATGCAGCTGATCGCACGCTGGCACGGGACCGAACAGGGTCGCCTGCTGCGCGCCCTGGCGGAAAAGGAATGGTTGATCGATGCCGACAACCTTGAACAACAGTTTTTCGACACTATAACTAGCTTGTCCGCTCGCCAACGCGAGCGCAGCCTGGAACATCTGCTCAGGAAAGCGCGTCTAAGTGAACTGAGTACAGAGGAAAAATCTCAGCTGCTTACCCTGCTGAGCCGTAATGTTCCCGCACAAAACCCGACCTCATCTGGCGCGTGAGGTCCATGCTCGGGTATAATCCTCGGCTTGTTTTTTGCCCGCCAAGACCTTCAGTGGATAGGGTGTTATGTCCGGAAAAGCGCAACAGCAATCTCGTATCAAAGAGTTGATCACCCGCGGTCGTGAGCAGGGCTACCTGACTTACGCGGAGGTCAACGACCACCTGCCAGAGGATATTTCAGATCCGGAGCAGGTGGAAGACATCATCCGCATGATCAACGACATGGGGATCAACGTATTCGAGAGTGCTCCGGATGCGGATGCCCTGTTGTTGGCGGAAGCCGACACTGACGAGGCCGCAGCCGAAGAGGCCGCCGCCGCATTGGCGGCTGTCGAGACCGATATCGGCCGCACGACCGACCCGGTGCGCATGTACATGCGCGAAATGGGTACCGTCGAGCTGCTGACCCGTGAAGGCGAGATCGAAATCGCCAAGCGTATCGAGGAAGGCATCCGTGAAGTCATGGGCGCCATCGCTCACTTCCCGGGTACTGTCGACTACATCCTCGGCGAATACGATCGCGTCACCTCCGAAGGTGGCCGTCTGTCCGACGTCCTCAGCGGTTACATCGACCCTGACGACAACATCGCCGCACCGACCGAAGAAGTACCGATCCCGGGTGCCAAGGCCGCTGCCGCGAAGGAAGAAAGCGACGACGAAGACGAAGAGAACGCCGATGGCGACGACGAGGAAGAGGCCGAAAGCGGTCCGGATCCGGTCGTTGCCGCCCAGCGTTTCGGTGCAGTCAAGGATCAGCTGGTCGATACCCTCAAAGTGCTGAAGAAGCACGGTCGAGGCCATAAAGACAGCATCAGCGCCATGCAGGCGCTGGCTGACCTGTTCATGCCGATCAAGCTGGTGCCGAAGCAGTTCGACGTTCTGGTCGAGCGCGTACGCGGTGCCCTGGATCGTCTGCGCCAGCAGGAACGCGCCATCATGCAACTGTGCGTGCGTGACGCGCGCATGCCGCGTGCCGACTTCCTGCGCCTGTTCCCGAGCAACGAGACCGACCAGACCTGGTCCGGTGACCTGGCCAAGCGCAACACCAAATGGGCCGCAGCCCTGGGTGAGAAAAACGCCGCCATCGTCGCTTGCCAGCAAAAACTGATCGACCTCGAGACCGAGACCGGCCTGACCGTCGCAGAGATCAAGGACGTCAACCGTCGCATGTCCATCGGTGAAGCCAAGGCTCGCCGCGCCAAGAAGGAAATGGTCGAGGCGAACCTGCGTCTGGTGATCTCGATCGCCAAGAAGTACACCAACCGCGGCCTGCAATTCCTCGACCTGATCCAGGAAGGCAACATCGGCCTGATGAAGGCGGTGGACAAGTTCGAATACCGTCGCGGCTACAAGTTCTCGACCTACGCCACCTGGTGGATCCGCCAGGCGATCACCCGCTCGATCGCCGACCAGGCGCGCACCATCCGTATCCCGGTGCACATGATCGAGACGATCAACAAGCTCAACCGTATTTCCCGCCAGATGCTGCAGGAAATGGGTCGCGAACCGACCCCGGAAGAGCTGGGCGAACGCATGGAAATGCCTGAGGACAAGATCCGCAAGGTACTGAAGATCGCCAAAGAGCCGATCTCCATGGAAACCCCGATCGGTGACGACGAAGATTCGCATCTGGGCGACTTCATCGAGGACTCCACCATGCAGTCCCCGATCGACGTGGCCACGGTCGAAAGCCTCAAGGAAGCGACCCGTGACGTGCTCTCGGGCCTGACCGCACGTGAAGCCAAGGTGCTGCGCATGCGTTTCGGCATCGACATGAACACCGACCACACCCTCGAAGAAGTCGGCAAGCAGTTCGACGTGACCCGCGAGCGGATCCGTCAGATCGAAGCCAAGGCGCTGCGCAAGCTGCGCCACCCGACGCGAAGCGAGCACTTGCGCTCCTTCCTCGACGAGTAAAGACGAACCCCGGCCCAGGCCGGGGTTTTTCTTATGTGACAGAAGGTCATGGCCCCTGTCTACCCAGCGGGCGGGAAGCCCGTCTACACTCGAATCAGACCCCCTGATCGAGAGGCCGCTATGCCCCTGATGCCGGCCTTCCTGTTGCTGATCCTGCTCGCCTGGAACACAACGGCCGGCGCCCTGACCCTGACCGACGAGGAACAAGCCTGGCTCAGCGCCCACCCGCAGCTGCGCCTGGGCGTCGATGCTTCATGGCCGCCGTTCGAATTCCGCGACCAGGAAGGTCGCTACCAGGGATTGGCCGCCGATTACATCGCCTTGATCCAGGAACGCCTGGGGATCACCCTCAAGCCGATCGAGCCCAGCAGCTGGACCGAAGTCCTCGCGCAGGCACGCAGCAACCGGCTCGACCTGCTACCCGGCATCATGTCCACACCGGAACGGCAGGGCTACCTGGCCTTCACCCGCCCTTACCTGGACTTCCCGATCGTCATCCTCGCCCACTCCGGCGGCGCGCAACCGCGCAACCTCAAGGACCTCTACGGCCTGAAGATCGCCGTGGTGGAGAACTACGCCCCCCATGAGCTGCTGCGCACCCACCACCCGGACCTCAACCTGGTGGCCATGCCCAATGTCAGCTCCGCCTTGCAGGCCCTGGCTACCGACGAGGTGGACGCGGTGGTCGGCGACCTTGCCTCGAGTATCTGGAGCCTGCGCCAGCTCAAGCTCGACGGTTTGTATGTAAGCGGAGAAACGCCGTACCGCTACCAGCTGGCGATGGCCGTGCCGCGGGAACAGAAGATGCTCGTCGGCATCCTCGACAAGGTAATGGCCGACATGAGCAGCAGTGAAGTCAGCCACATTCAGCAACGCTGGGTGGGTAATGTCGTCGACCAACGGACTTTCTGGCACGACGTGCTGCTCTATGGCCTGCCGGCCGTGCTGGTGCTGATGGCCATCCTGGCAGTGGTGATCCGCATCAACCGCCGACTGAGCTCGGAGATTTCCCGACGCATCGCCCTCGAACAGGAACTGCGCAGCAGCGAGTATCACTACCGCGGCCTGATCGAGAGCCTGTCGGCGGTGGCCTGGGAAGCCGATGCCAACGACTTCAGCTACAGCTATGTGTCGCCGCACGCCGAGGACCTGCTCGGCTACCCGACGGGAGAATGGCTCAAGCCGGGCTTCTGGCGCAGCATCCTGCACCCCGAAGATGCCCTGTGGGCGCAGGCCTACTGCGACAGCGAAACAGCCGCCGGGCGCGACCACAGCCTCGATTACCGAGTGATCCGCGCCGACGGCCATACGCTATGGGTGCGCAACATCGTCAGCATGATCGAACACGGCCACAAGTCGCTGATGCGCGGGTTGATGATCGACATCAGCGAAACCAAGCACACCGAAGATGCCCTGCGCCTGTCGGAGCAGAAGTTCGCCTCGGTATTCCAGCAGTGCCCGGACATCCTGATCATCGCCCGGCACAGCGACGGCTGCCTGCTGGAGGTCAACGAAGCCTTCGAGGAACTGATCGGCCTGAGTCCGGCGCAAGTGATCGGCCGCACCGCCACCGAGCTGGGCCTGTGGGGCGTGGCCGGTACCGGCCCGGCCCTGCTCGAGCGCCTGCATCGCGGCGGCATCCGCAACCTGGAAATGACCTTCCGCCGCAACAACGGCGAGTTGTTCACCGGGCTGACCTCAGCCGAGACCTTCGACCTCGACGGCATGCCGGCGCTGGTGGTGGCGATCCGCGATATCAGCCAGTTGAAGGAAACCCAACAGCAACTGCAGACCTCCGAGGAGAAGTTCGCCAAGGCCTTCCATGCCTCACCCGATGGCCTATTGCTGTCACGCCAGAGCGATGGCCTGCTGCTGGAGGTCAACGAAGGCTTCTGCCGTCTCACCGGCTACGACATCAGCCCAACGGTCGACCAGACCTCGCTGGACCTGGGCATCTGGGTCGACCTCAACGAGCGCCAACGCCTGGTCGATCAGCTGCAGCGTGACGGTTTCGTGCGCGATTTCAGCTGCCATATCCGCCGCAGCGACGGGCAGATTCGCCTCTGCGAACTGTCCGCCCGGCCACTGCCCATCGGCGGCGTCGACTGCATGCTGACCATCGCCCGCGACATCACCGAACGCCACCTGATGCAGGAGAAGCTGCAACTGGCCGCCACGGTGTTCGAAAACACCGCCGAGGGCGTACTGATCACCGACACCGACCAGCGCATCAGCGCGGTCAACCGCGCGTTCAGCGAAATCACCGGCTACAGCGAAATCGAAGCCCTCGGCCAGACTCCGCGCCTGCTCGCCTCCGGCCAGCACGACAGCGCCTTCTACGTCGCCATGTGGCACCAGTTGACCGCCGAAGGCCACTGGCAGGGCGAGATCTACAACAAGCGCAAGAACGGCGAGCTTTACCCCGGCTGGCTGACCATCAGCGCCGTGCGCAACCACGAACGCGAGATCACCCACTTCGTCGCCGTATTCGCCGACATCTCCAGCCTCAAGCATGCCCAGGCCAAGCTCGACTACCAGGCCCACCACGACCCACTGACCGGCCTGCCCAATCGCGCCCTGTTCGAAAGCCGCCTGCAGGCCGCGCTCAGCTGCGCCCAGGTATCCAACCGCCAGGGCGCGGTGCTGTTCCTCGACCTCGACCGCTTCAAGCACATCAACGACAGCCTCGGCCACCCGGTGGGCGACCTGTTGCTCAAGGGCATCGCCCAACGCCTCAAGGAGCAGGTGCGCGATGTCGACACCGTGGCCCGCCTGGGCGGCGATGAGTTCATCATCCTTTTGCCCGGCCTGCACAAGCCCAGCGACGCCAGCGCCATCGCCAACAAGCTGCTGGCCGGCTTCCACGCACCGTTCCAGGCCGGCGAGCATGAGTTCTTCACCAGTGCCAGCATCGGCATCAGCCTGTACCCACAAGACGGCACCGATGTCGCCAACCTGATCCGCAATGCCGACGCCGCCATGTACCGCTCCAAGGCCAAGGGCCGCAACCGGGTCGAGGCCTACACCCGCGAACTGACCACCCAGGCCAGCGAGCGCATCGCCCTGGAGCACGAACTGCGCCGCGCCATCGAGCGCAATGAGCTGAGCCTGTGCTACCAGCCCAAGTTCAGCCTCAAGACCCAGAGCCTGGTGGGCGCCGAGGCGCTGATTCGCTGGACCCACCCAACCTTCGGCGACGTGCCGCCCGAGCAGTTCATTCACCTGGCCGAGGAGAACGGCACCATTCTCCAACTTGGCGACTGGGTGCTGGAACAGGCCTGCCGGCAGATGCACAGCTGGAAAAAGACCTACCACGCCTTCGGCCCGCTCTCGATCAACCTCGCCGGCGCCCAGCTGCGCCAGCCCAACCTGGCCCGGCGCATCGAACAACTGCTGCGCAACTACCAGCTCAAGGCGGGCGACCTGCAACTGGAAATCACCGAAAACTTCATCATGAGCCAGGCCGAAGAGGCGCTGAGCGTGCTGCACCAACTCAAGCAGCTGGGCGTGCAGCTGGCCATCGACGACTTCGGCACCGGCTACTCCTCGCTCAGCTACCTCAAGCGCCTGCCGCTGGACATCCTCAAGATCGACCAGTCGTTCATTCGCGGCCTGCCCGACGACCCCCACGACGCCGCCATCGCCCGCGCGATCATCGCCCTGGGCCGCAGCATGCAATTGACGATCATTGCCGAAGGCGTGGAGAACCAGGCGCAGCAGCGCTTCCTCGCCGCCGAAGGCTGCGAGCAGATCCAGGGCTACATCGTCAGCCTGCCCCTGCCGCCGGACGAATTCGCGGCGACCTTTCTTCGCATAGCACAAACGGATCTTTCGGATGGCACGCTATCGAAACCCTCGTTATAATCCAGCGCTCCTGCTGAGGGCCTATAGCTCAGTCGGTTAGAGCAGAGGACTCATAATCCTTTGGTCCACGGTTCGAGTCCGTGTGGGCCCACCACCTTCAAAGCCGCGCACTGCGCGGCTTTCGTGTGTTTGTCAGCCGTACCCCGCCCCGGCCCCAGATCGCCCCTTCATGCCAACTGCGACCACCTGCCCCATCTCGACAAAGCTTATAAATAACTTATAATTCAACCTTGGGAGCAAGGTGGAATGGGCATGAGCACGATCAGCTGGTCACGCAAGGCAGTCAAACAGCTCAGGAAGATCAACAAGGCCGATCAGCCCAAGATCTACGATGCCGCCCAGGCACTGGCTCACATGTCGAACGTCCAGAACGTCAAGACGTTGGTCAATCATCAGTATGGCTACAGGCTACGGGTCGGGAACTACCGCATCCTTTTCGACTGGGACGGCGGGGTGAAGATCGTAAATATCGAAGAGGTCAAGAAGCGCGATGAGCACACCTACTAACGTACAGATCATCAACGGGGCGGATGGCCGGCCAGCCTTCGTCGTGCTCCCTTACGCCGACTACATCTCCAGCCGCCCAAAGGATGACTTGGTGCCCAATGCAGTCGTGGGCTACATGGTCAAAGACGGTTTGACCCCCATCGGCGCGTGGCGCAAGCATCTGGACCTCACCCAGGCTCAAGTAGCAGAGCGCCTGGGTATATCCCAGTCAGCCTACGCCCAACAAGAAGCGGCCGAACGGCCACGCAAGGCTACCCGCGAGAAGATCGCGGCAGCGCTGGGTATACCGGTGCAGTCTCTGGATCTGTAGTTCGGGTCGCTCTGACCAGCGGCAAAGTGCCTTTAGCACACCCGTTCTATTTCGCCATCACTGCCGCGTTTCTAGAATCCCTCCATCGCTTCGGCACCGGGTCGGAGCCCAGTGATCGAGGGAACGTCACATGAATATCCAAGGAACGCTTGGGACCCTGCTCATTGTACCGATGCTGGCCACGCTCGCAGGTTGCGTGGCACCGGGCTCCTACAACCAGGGCCAGCAGCCTAGCCAGATGGCCGGCGGCAATGCCCCGTGCACACCCAGTGCGACCGACAACCTGATATCCACCGGCCGCAGCCTGCTCAGCATCGCCAACTCGGTACTCGAAACCAAGAACAGCATGAATGGCACTTCAGCCACCTATGACCAACGCATGCAGCTTGCGGAGAACGCGCAGAAGGTCAACAAAGGCAACCAGATGCTCGACAATGTCGAGAGCATGACTGCTGGCCTGAAGTCGCCTTGCGCCACGGCGCAGACCAGCGCGTCACGCTGATAAAACCCAGCGACAGCCTTGGGGCAGGCGCCTTCAGTGCCTGGCCCAAGGCTGTTGGCGTAGCGTGACTTCACCTCACGCCTGCTTCGAATGTTCCACCCGCCTCTTTCTCATCGGCCCCAGGCTGGCTAGGCTAGTGCACCCTATGCCGAGACTCGCCATGCCAGACGCCCGCGCTATAACCCTCGACGAAGTCGATCGCCAGTTGATCTCCCTGTTGCAGATCAACGCCCGCGAAAGCGTCGCCACGCTCGCCCGCCAACTGGGGATCGCCCGTACCACGGTGAACTCGCGACTCGAACGCCTGGAACGCAACAAGGTGATCACCGGCTATGGCGTGCGCCTGGGGCAACGCCTGATCGGCGGCGGCCTGCAGGCGTACGTGGGAATCAAGGCGCAGCCACGCTCGGGCAAGGACATCGTGCGCCACCTGAGCGCCATGGGGCAGGTCCAGCAGTTGTGCGCGGTCAGTGGCGAATTCGACTATGTGGCCTGGCTGCTCAGCGACTCACCGGAGCAACTGGACCAGTTGCTCGACCTGATCGGCAGCCTCGACGGGGTGGAGAAGACCACCACGTCGATCATCCTCAGCAGCAAGGTGGACCGCGGGCAGCCAGGCTGAGGCCCTCAGGCCTCCATCGCGTCGAGCAGCCCCTCCAGCAGCGCCCGTACCGTTTCCGCCGAATGCAGGATCGACCAGATCATCGCCCGCCCCGCCTCGGGGGCATGGTGCTGGGCATAGTCGTCGGCGATTTCCTGGATGGCCCGGGCCAGCATGCTGGCGTGGACCAGGGCGTCGGCGGCATCGACGCCGGGGCGTACGGTGAAGATAGGGGGATGGCTGGACTGGCAGGAGCAGAAGGACTGCTCGGTAGTTGGGTTCAGGGCGAGGGGTGGGTCGGGGACGATCTTTTTCATGGTGTTGCCTCCATTACCGGCTCAAGGAAGCCACCACGCAACCTTCTCACGGGAATGGGTGGCAGCCATGCGCGAGGTGAGAACCGGCGAAGTTGGAGGCTACATTCCGGCCAGGCAAAACCTGCCCGCGCACAGCTGCCATGACAGCATGCCTCCAGTTTGATCGCCGGGTTCTCACGCCCGATCACCGAATATGCGGTGACCGGCTGAAGTTAACCGCGAAGGTTTACCCGCACAGCCAGACCGGAGCGACAGGGCTTGTAGGATAGGTCTCGTTAAATTTCACGTCTGTAGGAAAAGGTCTGACAAACAAAAACCTAGCATCCTCCCAATGACATATCCGGCAACTCTCCCCCGCCAGCACTCCCTCGATCCACGTTTAGGCTGATGACATATGCCCTATTGACGTAGCACAAACCTCATCACAAACTATACGCGGATCACGTACAAAAATGGATGCCCTATTTATCGAGCTGCCCGCTTTCGAGCGCTTTCGCAGCCAGTATCTGGACGATGAAGATTTCCGGTCTCTGCAACGCGTACTGCTTCTGCATCCCCATGCGGGTGACGTCATCAAGGGAACGGGCGGCCCCAGGAAGGTGCGTTTCGCCGATGCACTACGCCATAAAGGCAAGCGAGGCGGCACCCGGATCATCTACTACTGGTGGCAGGCCGGGCTGCAGTTCTGGCTTTTCACGCTTTACGGAAAGGAAGTCCAGGATGACCTGACACCGCAGCAACGCCAGGCCCTGAAGAACCTGCTTGAACGCGAATACCTGATGAGGACGACCAATGCCACGCAACATCTTCACTGAACTCACCGAAGGTTTCGACGCCCTTGCCGATGAGCGCGCCGGCAAACTGACCCTGCGTTCGCACAAGGTAGCCTTCGAGGAACTGGCCCCGCTGGCCCCCAATGAACTGACCGAGCTGCGCCAGCGCCTGAACATGTCCCGGGCGGTGTTTGCCGCGTACCTGCGCACCAACGCCCGCACCCTGGAGAGCTGGGAGCAAGGCCGCTCCAAGCCCAACGCCCAGGCCGTGGCGCTGATTCGGCTGGTGCAGAAGTACCCTGAAACCGTCGAGCACCTGGCGTCATTGAGCTGATTCGTCATTTTTTAATAAACATCAATCATCAAGACGAAACAAATCACATAACGACGTCAATTTTCACCTTAATAACGAACACCCCACTTCATAAAATGGCCACCAGGCATTCTCTATACTCAGGCTCCGCCCCCTGCGCAGCCCCTGGCAAGGTCATTACATGAACAAGAAAAACCGCCACCCCGCCGACGGCAAGAAACCCATCACCATCTTCGGCCCGGACTTCCCCTTCGCCTTCGACGACTGGCTGGAGCACCCGGCCGGCCTGGGCAGCATTCCCGAGGCGCGCCATGGCGAAGAGGTGGCGATCGTCGGTGGCGGTATTGCCGGGCTGGTGGCGGCCTACGAGTTGATGAAGCTGGGCCTCAAGCCCGTGGTGTACGAAGCTTCCAAGCTGGGTGGCAGGCTGCGTTCGCAGGTGTTCAACGGCACCGACGGCATCGTCGCCGAACTGGGCGGCATGCGTTTCCCGGTGTCGTCCACCGCCTTCTACCACTACGTCGACAAGCTGGGCCTGGAGACCAAGCCCTTCCCTAACCCGCTGACGCCGGCCTCGGGGAGTACTGTGATCGACCTGGAAGGCCAGACCTACTACGCCGAGAAGTACGCCGACCTGCCACAACTGTTCCACGAAGTGGCCGACGCCTGGGCCGACGCCCTGGAGAGCGGCGCGCAGTTCGCCGACATTCAGCAGGCCATTCGCGACCGCGACGTACCGCGCCTGAAAGACCTGTGGAACAAGCTGGTGCCGCTGTGGGACGACCGCACTTTCTATGACTTCGTCGCCACCTCGCGCTCGTTCGCCAAACTGAGCTTCCAGCACCGCGAAGTGTTCGGCCAGGTGGGCTTCGGCACCGGCGGCTGGGACTCGGACTTCCCCAACTCGATGCTGGAAATCTTCCGCGTGGTGATGACCAACTGCGACGACCACCAGCACCTGGTGGTCGGCGGCGTCGAGCAGGTGCCGCAGGGCATCTGGCGCCATGTACCGGAGCGCTGCGCCCACTGGCCGGCGGGCACCAGCCTCAGCACGCTGCATGGCGGCGCGCCGCGCACCGGGGTCAAGCGCATTGCCCGCGCCAGCGATGGTCGCCTGGCGGTCACCGACAACTACGGTGACGTGCGCCACTACGCTGCTGTGCTCACCACCTGCCAGAGCTGGCTGCTGACCACCCAGATCGACTGCGAGGAGTCGCTGTTCTCACAGAAGATGTGGATGGCCCTGGACCGCACCCGCTACATGCAGTCGTCAAAGACCTTCGTCATGGTCGATCGCCCATTCTGGAAGGACAAGGACCCGCAGACCGGCCGCGACCTGATGAGCATGACCCTCACCGACCGTCTGACCCGCGGCACCTACCTGTTCGACAACGGCGACGACAAGCCGGGGGTGATCTGCCTGTCCTACGCCTGGATGAGCGACGCCCTGAAGATGCTGCCGCACCCGACCGAAAAGCGCGTGCAACTGGCCCTCGACGCGCTGAAGAAGATCTACCCCAAGACCGATATCGCCGGGCATATCATCGGCGATCCGATCACCATCTCGTGGGAGGCCGACCCGCACTTCCTCGGCGCCTTCAAGGGCGCGCTGCCGGGCCACTACCGCTACAACCAGCGCATGTACGCGCACTTCATGCAGGCCGACATGCCCGCCGAGCAGCGCGGTATCTTCATCGCCGGTGACGACGTATCGTGGACCCCGGCCTGGGTCGAAGGCGCGGTGCAGACATCGCTCAATGCCGTGTGGGGTATCATCAACCACTTCGGTGGCCAGACCCACCCGGACAACCCCGGCCCGGGCGATGTGTTCCACGAGATCGGTCCGATCGCCCTGGCCGACTGAGTGAAGGAGTAGCGCCATGCGCATCGCCCTGTTCCAGGGCACGCCCAAGCCGTTGGACGTGCCCGGCAATCTCGAGCGCCTGCAGCACCAGGCCCAGCAGGCTGCCGCCCAAGGCGCGCAGTTGCTGGTGTGCCCGGAGATGTTCCTCAGCGGCTACAACATCGGCCTGGACCAGGTGGAACGCCTGGCCGAGGCCGAGGACGGCCCCTCGGCGATGAGCGTCGTCGAGATTGCCCAGGCGCACCGGATCGCCATCGTCTATGGCTACCCCGAGCGGGGCGAGGACGGGACGATCTACAACAGCGTGCAACTGATCGACGCCCATGGCCGCAGCCTCTGCAACTACCGCAAGACCCACCTGTTCGGTGAGCTCGACCGCTCGATGTTCAGCCCAGGCGCCGATCACTTCCCGGTGGTCGAGCTGGACGGCTGGAAGGTCGGCATGCTGATCTGCTACGACATCGAGTTCCCGGAGAACGCCCGGCGCCTGGCGCTGAACGGCGCTGAGCTGATCCTGGTGCCGACAGCGAACATGGCGCCCTACGACTTCGTCTGCCAGGTGACCGTGCGCTCGCGGGCGCAGGAGAACCAGTGCTACCTGGTATACGCCAACTACTGCGGCAGCGAGGGCGAGATCCAGTATTGCGGGCAGAGCAGCATCATCGGGCCGGACGGCGATGTGCTGGCGATAGCCGGCCACGAGGAAGGCCTGTTGCTGGCAGATCTGCAGCGCGAGCGGATAGTGAAAGGGCGGGAAGCGTTTCCCTACTTGGCGGACCTGCGTCGGGATCTGCACTGATTGCGCCATTTTGCGGCCTGTCGCCACGACAAGCCGGCTCCCGCAGAGGGCCAGCCAGAACAGACAACCTCGGCATTGCGCGCTAGCATGGCGTCATGTCCGACGCCATCCGCCACCATACCCTTGCCAACGGCCTGCGCCTGACCCTGCGCCACGCCCCGCGCCTCAAGCGCGCGGCGGCGGCGCTACGGGTGCATGCCGGCAGCCACGATGCCCCGGCGTGCTGGCCGGGCCTGGCACACTTTCTCGAACATCTGTTCTTCCTCGGCACCGCGCGCTTCCCACTGGACGACGGCCTCATGCGCTATGTCCAGGGCCTGGGGGGCCAGGTCAACGCCAGCACCCGCGAGCGCACCACCGACTTCTTCTTCGAAGTGCCGCCCACAGCGCTGGCCGGTGGGCTGGAGCGCCTGTGCCAGATGCTCGCCGAACCGGACTTCGCCATCGAGCGCCAGCGCCGCGAACGCGAGGTGATTCATGCCGAGTTCATCGCCTGGTCGCGCAACCCCGAAGCCCAACGCCAGTTCACCTTGTTGCAATCGGTGTCGGCGCGCCATCCGCTGAGCGCTTTCCATGCCGGCAACCGCTACAGCCTGCCGCTGGAAAGCCCGGCCTTCCAGCAAGGGCTGAGACGGTTCCATCAACGCCACTATCAAGGCAAGCAGCTCACCTTGAGCCTGGCCGGCCCGCAGTCGCTGGATGAGCTGACACTATTGGGCAGACAGTACGGCGAGCTGTTCGCCCAGGGTGCGGGCACCGTACGCAACCGGCCGCCCACGTTGCTCGAAGCGCCTTTGCGCCAGCCAACCGCGTGGGGTGCCCGTCATGACTGGCTGTTCGCCCATGACCGCGTGCCGGAAGGCGCGGAGCAGGCGCTTGAATTGTTATTGGCCCAGCTCACCGACAGCCGGCCTGGCGGTTGGCTGGATGCCTTGCGCAAACGGGGCTGGCTGCAGGACTGCAAGGCGCAACAACTCCACGCCCATGCCGGGCAGCTGCTCTGGCATGTCCAGTTGCAGCTGTCGGACGAGGCATGCCTGGCCGAGGCCCGGGCGCTGCTGTATGGCTGGCTGGGTTTTCTACGACAGCAGGATCCTGGACAGCTGAACCTGCGCTTTATTCAACTGCAGCAACGCCGGGAACAAGCTGGCAGCGCGCTCGAACTGGCCCAGCGCGACAGCGCCGGCCGGCCATTCAGCGGCCTGTCCGCCCAAGGCCTGACCGCCTTCGATGCACTGTTGGCCGACCTGCCATCCATGGTTGCGGGAGACTGGCAACTGCCCCCCGAGGAAGCACTGCTGGCAGACACACTGCCCACGATCGGCAGGGCATTGCCAGCCGCGCTCGGTATCGGCCACTGCCTGCAGCCAGCACGCCAGTTCGCGGCCCTGGACCTGCGCTGGCAGGTTCCGTCACCTCTGCGCCAACGCCTGTGGACCGTTCTCGGGCACAGCCTCCGACCGTTGCGCGAGCGTGCCACACAGGCGGCATTGCAACTGGGCTTCGAGGCCAGCGGCGAGTACTGGCAGTTGCGTCTGGCGGGGCATCCCCTGGCCGTGATCAACGCCACACAGGAGGCGCTTGCGTTGCTGCGCGTGCCTGCCAGGCAGCATTGGCAGGCGCCAGCGGCAGCCGAAGCCCCCTTGATACCGATCCGCGCCTTGCTCAAGGCACTGCCGGACACCTTGCTGATGGGCGCAATGCAACCACTACCGGCCTGCACGCCGGACCAGCCGCAGCTCGATTCACTCTGGCAGCAGGCTCGGTGGCAGGGGTTGGCACAAGGATTCGACGCAACGCAGCAGGGGGCGTTGGGAACCGTATTGCAAGGCCTCATGGGCCAGCCTGCCGAGCCTTCAGCGCCACGCCCGATCCAGGGACGCCACTGGCGGCACATCCAGACTTCGGGCAGCGAGCCCGCACTGTTGCTGTTCTGCCCATTGCCTGCGCATCTGCAGCCCACCGGCCGCCTGCTCGCCCAGCTGTTGCAAGGCCCGGTCTATCAACGCCTGCGCGTCGAGTTGCAGTTGGGTTATGCAGTAATCAGCGCCTTTCGTCAGATCGAAGGCTACGGTGGGCTCCTGTTCGGCGTGCAATCGCCGCACGCCAGCCACGCGCAGATCCTTGGCCACCTGCTGGAACTGCTGGGTCAAGGCGTCGCGCTGGACGCCGCTGCCCGTGCGCAGTTGGCAGACCAGTTCGACGAAGCGGCGATGAGCAATGCCGATGTCGTGCAATGGGCCTGGCAGGCACATATGGCGACACATAATCCGGACCTTTCGCGCATGCAGCGGTCTATTCTCAACGTCGAACAAGCTCAGTTGGACGAACTTCTGCAGCAACTCATCGACGCCAGGCACGGTTGGCTGTGCATGGCCAATGCCGCCGCCCCAGACACAAAATGGCGATGACGCATAGGAGGATTGTTACCGTTTGCGCAAGGGCACATTTCGAATAATTAACCTTTCGGTACAATTTTTTCTTGTAAGATAGCGCAATCTCGGCCAATGGAACCTCTCGTGCCTGAGAGAACCCAATAATGAACCGACCACCTCAAACCCCATCCGGAAGGAGCAAACCCATGTGGACCAAACCTGCATACACTGACCTGCGTATCGGCTTCGAAGTGACCATGTACTTCGCCAACCGCTAAGCGGCAGTGCGTTACGACGCCTCGGCCCGCCGGGGCGTTGTCGTTTTTCGGATCAGCGTTTACGAGGGCGCGCATGTACATCCAGATTCTCGGTTCCGCCGCCGGTGGCGGCTTCCCCCAGTGGAACTGCAACTGCGTCAACTGCAAGGGCTACCGCGACGGCACCCTGCGCGCCACGGCGCGTACCCAGTCGTCCATCGCCCTGTCCGACGACGGCGAGCACTGGATCCTGTGCAATGCCTCACCGGACATCCGCGCCCAGCTCCAGGCCTTCGCGCCAATGCAGCCGGCCCGTGCCCTGCGTGACACCGGGATTGATGCCATCGTCCTGCTCGACAGCCAGATCGACCACACCACCGGCCTGCTCAGCCTGCGCGAAGGCTGCCCGCACCAGGTGTGGTGCACCGACATGGTCCACCAGGACCTGACCACCGGCTTCCCGCTGTTCAACATGCTCAGCCACTGGAACGGCGGGCTGGTGTGGAACCGCATCGAGCTCGCAGGCAGCTTCGTCATCGACGCCTGCCCGAACCTGCGCTTCACTCCCTTCCCGCTGCGCAGCGCCGCGCCGCCCTATTCGCCGCACCGTTTCGACCCGCACCCCGGCGACAACCTCGGGCTGCTGGTGGAGGACACCCGCACCGGCGGCAAGCTGTTCTACGCGCCGGGCCTGGGCCAGGTCGGCGCCAAGCTGCTGGAGATGATGCATGACGCCGACTGCCTGCTGGTCGACGGCACCCTGTGGGAGGATGATGAGATGCAGCGCCGCGGCGTCGGTACCCGCACCGGCCGCGAGATGGGCCACCTGGCGCAGAATGGCGCGGGCGGCATGCTCGAGGTGCTGGACGGCTTCCCGCGCCAGCGCAAGGTGCTTATCCACATCAACAACACCAACCCGATCCTCGACGAAGACTCGCCGGAACGCGCCGAAGTACAGCGCCGCGGCGTGGAAGTCGCCTTCGATGGCATGAGTATCGAGTTGTAAGGAGGCCCTGTGAGCGACGCAACGCCGATGTCCCCTGCCGAGTTCGAGCAGGCCCTGCGCGCCAAGGGCGCCTATTACCACATCCATCACCCCTACCACGTGGCGATGTATGAAGGCCGCGCCAGCCGCGAGCAGATCCAGGGCTGGGTGGCCAACCGCTTCTACTACCAGGTCAACATCCCGATAAAGGATGCGGCGATCCTGGCCAACTGCCCGGACCGCGAAATCCGCCGCGAGTGGATCCAGCGCCTGCTCGACCATGATGGCGCACCCGGCGAGGACGGCGGCATCGAGGCCTGGTTGCGCCTCGGTCAGGCCGTGGGCCTGGACCCGGACCAATTGCGTAGCCAGGAGCTGGTGTTGCCCGGCGTGCGCTTTGCCGTCGACGCCTACGTCAACTTCGCCCGCCGCGCCAGCTGGCAGGAGGCCGCCAGCAGCTCGCTGACCGAACTGTTCGCTCCGCAGATCCACCAGTCGCGCCTGGACAGCTGGCCGCAGCACTATCCGTGGATCGACCCGGCCGGCTATGAATACTTCCGTACCCGCCTGGGGCAGGCCCGACGTGATGTGGAACACGGCCTGGCGATCACCCTGCAGCACTACACCACCCGCGAAGGGCAGGAGCGCATGCTGGAGATCCTGCAATTCAAGCTGGATATCCTGTGGAGCATGCTCGACGCCATGAGCATGGCCTATGAACTGAACCGCCCGCCGTACCACAGCGTCACCGCCGAGCGGGTCTGGCACAAGGGGATCACCCTATGAGTTTCGACCGTCAACAAGTGCCCGCCTGGCGCCCCGGCTATCGTTTCCAGTACGAGCCCGCGCAAAAGGGCCATGTGCTGCTGTACCCCGAGGGGATGATCAAGCTCAACGACAGCGCCGGCCTGATCGGCGGGCTGATCGATGGCCAGCGCAGCGTCGCCGCGATCATTGGCGAGCTGCAACAGCAGTTCCCCGGTGTGCCCGAAGTCGCCGACGACATCGAGCAATTCATGGAGGTGGCCCGTGCCGAACACTGGATCACCCTCGCCTGAGGTACCAGTAGGCCTGCCGCTATGGCTGCTGGCCGAACTCACCTACCGCTGCCCGCTGCAGTGCCCGTACTGCTCGAACCCGCTGGATTTCGCCGAGCAGGGCAAAGAGCTGAGCACCGAGCAGTGGTTCAAGGTGATGGCCGAAGCCCGCGAGATGGGCGCCGCGCAGATCGGTTTTTCCGGCGGCGAACCACTGGTGCGCCAGGACCTCGCCGAGCTGATCGGCGAAGCCCGACGCCTGGGCTACTACACCAACCTGATCACCTCCGGCATCGGCCTGACCGAGCAGAAGATCGCCGCGTTCAAGCAGGCCGGGTTGGACCATATCCAGATCAGCTTCCAGGCCAGCGACGAGCAGGTGAACAACCTGCTGGCCGGCTCGAAGAAGGCTTTCGCGCAGAAGCTGGAGATGGCCCGGGCAGTGAAGGCCCACGGCTACCCGATGGTGCTCAACTTCGTCACCCATCGGCACAACATCGACCGGATCGACCGCATCATCGAGCTGTGCATCGCCCTTGAGGCCGACTTCGTGGAGCTGGCCACCTGCCAGTTCTACGGCTGGGCGCACCTCAACCGCCTTGGCCTGCTGCCGACCCGCGCCCAGCTGGAGCGGGCCGAGCGCATCACCAATGAGTACCGCGACAAGCTCAAGGCCGAAGGCAGCCCGTGCAAGCTGATCTTCGTCACCCCCGACTACTACGAAGAGCGCCCCAAGGCCTGCATGAATGGCTGGGGCAGCCTGTTCCTGACCATCACCCCGGACGGCACCGCCCTGCCCTGCCATGGCGCGCGCCAGCTGCCGGTGCAGTTCCCCAATGTGCGCGACCATGACCTGCGCCACATTTGGTACGACTCGTTCGGCTTCAACCGCTTCCGGGGCTATGACTGGATGCCCGAGCCGTGCCGCTCGTGCGACGAGAAGGAAAAGGACTTCGGCGGCTGCCGCTGCCAGGCCTTCTTGCTCACCGGCGATGCCAGCAAGGCCGATCCGGTGTGCGCCAAGTCACCGGACCACGGCATCATCCTCAAGGCCCGCGAAGAAGCCGAGCACGCCACGCTGGAGATTGAACAGATGACCTTCCGCAACGAGCGCAACTCCCATGTCATTGCCCGCGGCTGAGTTCAGCGCCACCCAGGCGGTGGCCGCCGGGACCGATTTCGCCGAACTGAAGGTCGGTGAACACGGTGTGTTCTGGAACGAGTTCCGGCCCGCCGATGGCGCTTGTCGGATCTGGCATTGGCGCAACCACCAGGCACGCTGCCTGACCCCGGACGGGTTCAGTGTGCGCAGCCGGGTCTACGAGTACGGCGGCGGCAGTTTTTGCCTGAGCGACGAAGGGCTGGTGTTCGTCAACGAACAGGACCAGCAGGTCTACCTGCAGGCACTGGACGGCAGCTTGCCGCGCCGGCTCACCCATGCCGACGACCGCCGCTACGGTGATGTGCAGTGGCATGCGGGCCTGGTGCTGGCCGTCGAGGAACACCACGGGGAGCAGGTCGAGCATCGCCTTGTGGGTCTCACCGCAGAGCATCGACAGATCCTGGCAGAAGGCGCCGACTTCTATGCCTCCCCCACACTGAGCCACGATGGATGCCGCCTGGCCTGGATCGAGTGGGACCGGCCGGCGCAACCCTGGACCGTTACCCGCCTGATGAGCCGGGAACGCGAACCTTCTGGCGCCTGGGGCGCGGCACGCTGCGTCGCCGCGCAGGACGAATCCTTGCAGCAGCCCCGCTTCGATGAACAAGGCTGCTTGTACTGCCTCTCCGACCGCGACGGTTTCTGGCAGCCCTGGGGCGAACTCGACGGACACTGGCAACGCCTGCCCGCCGCATCCGCAGACCACGCCACCGCTCCCTGGCAGCTGGGCGCCAGCACCTGGTTGACCCTCGGCGCCACCAGCTATCTGGCCAGCTGGTTCGAGGGCGGTTTCGGGCAACTGGGGTTGCGCCGCGACAGCGGCGAAGTGGAACGCTATGCCAGTGCATACACGCGGTTCCGTAGCCTGGCCTTGGACAACGAGCGGATCTATGCAGTGGCCGCCTCGCCGATCAGCCCAGCGGCAGTGATCGCCATCGACCGGCGCAGCCACGAAGTCGAAGTACTGGCAGGCGGCGCCGAGGTGCTACTGGTGGAACAAATCAGCCGCCCGCAACCGATCCGCTATGCCAGTGGCGATGGCACGGCCCACGGTTTCTTCTATCCAGCCATGCAAGGTACGGCCGGCCTACCCCCACTGGTGGTGTTCATCCATGGCGGCCCGACGTCGGCCTGCTACCCGGTGCTCGACCCGCGTATCCAGTATTGGACCCAACGCGGCTTCGCCGTCGCCGACCTCAACTACCGGGGCAGCAGCGGCTATGGTCGCGCCTACCGCGAGGCGCTGCACCTGCGCTGGGGCGAATGCGACGTCGAGGACGCATGCGCGGCAGTCAGGCATCTTGCCGAGCAGGGCCTGATCGACCCGGCCCAGGCCTTCATCCGCGGTGGCAGCGCCGGGGGCTACACCACCCTGTGCGCCTTGGCCTTCCAGGATGTGTTCCGTGGCGGCGCCAGCCTGTACGGCGTCAGCGACCCCGAGGCGCTGGGCCGGGCCACCCACAAGTTCGAAGGCGACTACCTGGACTGGCTGATCGGCGACCCGCAACGCGATGCCGAGCGGTATCGCCAGCGCACACCATTGCTGCACGCCGGGCGAATCAAGGTACCGGTGATTTTCTTCCAGGGTGAGCTGGATGCGGTGGTGGTACCGGAGCAGACACGCAGCATGCTTGAAGCCCTCAAGGCCAATGGCATCGAGGCCGAGGGGCATTTCTACGCGGGCGAGCGACATGGCTTCCGCCAGGCGAAGAACCTTGCGCATGCGCTTGAGGAAGAGTGGAAGTTCTACTGCCGGTTGCTAGGCCGGTAACTCACCTGGGGCTGCTGCGCAGCCCCAGTATTCAGCGCTTGGCAATGATGTACACCGCGTGCACGATCCCGGGGATGTAACCCAGCAAGGTCAGCAGGATGTTCAGCCAGAACGCGCCACCGAACCCCACCTGGAGGAAAACGCCCAGCGGCGGCAGGAGGATGGCGATGATGATGCGGATGAAGTCCATGCGGTGTGCTCCTTGAAGGTGTATCAACACAGACTAGCCGTACCTGCCGGAGGTTCCACCGGGCAAAAAAACGCCCCTGGCCATGTATTTCAGACCAGAGGCGATGCGCAGGAACGCGAGACGGTTCGTTGAAATTCTGTACGTCGGCTGCCGGGTCAGGCCGGCACTTCACGGCGATTGTGCTGCTGGGCATGCAGCCGGGTGAACGCCCGGGCCAGGCGCAAGAGCATCTCGTCGATGTTACCCTTGCTCACGGTCAATGCCGGCGAGAAGCGCACCACGTCGGCCTGCGGCGCATTGAGCAGCAAGCCTTCCTGCAACGCAGCCTCGACCAGCTGCGCCGCGGCACCCTCACGCAGTTGCAGCCCCCACAACAGCCCCTGGCCGCGCACTTCGCCCTGGCCGTAGCGACCAGCCAGGCGGCTGAGGCCATCGCGCAGGTGGCGACCACTGTCCATCACCTGCTCGAAGAACCCCGTCTCCAGCACGGTCTGCAGCACAGCCAGCCCGGCAGCGCTCATCAGTGCGTTGCCGTGGTGGCTGCCTTCCAGCTCGCCCGGCTCGGCGCAGCAGGCACGCCCGCGGGCCAGCAGCGCGGCCAACGGCACACCGCCGCCCAGGCCTTTGCCGAGGGTGATGATGTCGGCCCGCACGCCGTAGGTTTCTTCTGCCAACAGGGCGCCGCAACGTCCTACACCGGTCTGCACCTCATCGAGGATCAGCAGAATGCCCAGCTCACGGCACAACCGCTCGACACCCTGGAGGTACTCACGGGTGGCCGGGATCACGCCGGCCTCACCCTGTATCGGCTCGAGCATGATCGCCACGGTGCGCGAGTCGACCGCCGCATGCAGCGCCGCCAAGTCGTTGAACGGCACCTTGCTGAAGCCCGGCAAGCCGGGCTCGCAACGGTTGCATGGCAGCGGGTCGGACGCCGACAACGCCCCGAGCGTGCGCCCATGGCAGCCTTGGCTCGCGGTAATGATGTGATAGGCGCCGTTGCGGTGCAGCTGGCCCCATTTGCGCGCCAGCTTGATCGCACCCTCGCAGGCTTCGGCGCCACTGTTGAGCAGGTAGGCCTGATCACTGCCGGTGCGCTGGCACAGCAGCTCGACCAGGTTCAGCAGGCCGCGGCTGTGGTAGCCCGCGCCAGGATTGATCAAGGCCTGGGCCTGGTCGCCCAGGGCCTTGACCAGCACGCTCGGGCTGTGGCCCAGGCTGTTCACCGCGCAACCCTGGGTGAAGTCCAGGTAGGCGTGACCCTCGTCGTCCCACAACCACGACCCCTGGCCTCGCACAAACACGTGCGGCGCACGTTCGATGCTGGGCATCAGTCGCTCGCGGGAGCACTGCGCGGCGGCGGGCACGCTCACCGAGGCACGCTCGGGCTCAGCGACGGCGGGTGCCGAACGGCGCAGGTTGAACAGGTTCATCGGGACTCCGGCCAATCACGGTGGTGGGCGTTCAAGGTTCCGGTCTGGCGCCGGAATTGAATATTCTGCCTTGCCTATCAAAAGTGTTTTTCAGCTGGGGTAACAATCGCCGGGATAAGCGCTATAACCCGTTGGAATACGGCGATAGACTAGGCCTCTGGTCGTTTCGCGGCCATTTCGTTTTCTCAGCTTTTTCGATAAGTATAACTTATGGATTTTCGCCAACTGCGTTACTTCGTCGCGGTCTATGAAGAAGGCCATGTGGGCCGCGCCGCCGAACGCCTGTCGCTGTCCCAGCCAGCACTGTCGCAGCAGATTCGCCAGCTGGAGCACAGCCTCGACCTGAGCCTGTTCGAACGCAGCAACAAACGCCTGCTGCCCACGCTAGCCGCGCATACCCTGTACAACCATGCCGTGCCCTTGCTCGATGGCCTGCAACGGGCCCATGAGGCCATGGGCAACTTCAAGGGCCAGTCGCTGCGCACCCTGGCCATCGGCGTGCTGCAGACCGTACGGCCAAGCCTGGTGCCGCAGTTGCTGGAGCGGGTGCGCAAAGCCCAGCCGCACCTGGTGGTACAGATCTATGAACTGTCGGGGTCGGAGATCGAGCGGCGCCTGCTCAACGGCAGCCTGGACATCGGCATCAGCTACCTGCCGCCACGCCAGCCAGGGCTGCATGGCTTGCTGCTGTACGAAGATGAACTGCAGCTGGTCATCCCCCGTACCCACCCGTTGAAGGACTTCAAGAAGGTCTCGATCCGTCAGGCGGCCGAGTTGCCGATGCTGATGCTTGGCGAGGAATTCCAGATCCGCCAGATCTGGAAGGCGCAGCTGGCCAGCCAAGGGCGCAGGCCGCAGGTGCAGGCCGAGATGAACAACATGGCGGGGATCCTCGACAGCCTGGCGCACACGGCGCTGGTGACCATCCTGCCGGGCCGGGCCAAGGATGCCGCGCAGGACGACCAGGAGCTATTGTGGAAGCCCCTCAGCGAGCCACGTATTCCACTGAAGGTAGGCCTGGTGTTCCGTGACGCGCAACGCCAACAGGCCTCGGTCGAGCTGCTGCGCAGCTTGCTGGAGGAAGAGACCGACCCACGCCAACTGGGTATATCGCCGCTGGACGCGCTTGGCTGAAACACGCGCACAAAGAAAACCCCGCCTAAGCGGGGTTCTCCAGACTGTTTCCCTTCGACATCCCTATCATCCCGCCATCCTGGCAGGAAATCCTTCTTGTCCCTGTTCTATCTTTTCGCGCTTCCTGCGCAACTTCCTTGTAAGGCGTCCTGCTCTGTCCATTGCGCGTCCTGCGCTACGTCCATGTAAGAAAGAGTAACCGTGGATCCAATCTTAGGAAAGAGGCGAAACGTCACCACGTCGTGTAAGCCAAAGCTTACAAAAGAGATCCATTCATAAACATGTGCCGCCGACCAAACAAAAAGGCCGCCCCCGCAGCCGAAATTGCATCCGGTGCGGGGGCGGCCTCATGCCGCAACAGGGCTGCCAGGCAGCCCGGCGGGGTCAGAACTGCGCAGCGTCCAGCAGGTACAGCGACTCGCTACCGGCCTTTACCGAAGCTGCCAGCGAATGAACACGCGGCAGCAGGCGGGCAAAGTAGAACCGTGCCGTGCCCAGCTTGGCGCCATAGAAGTCAGCATCCCCTTCGCCGGCCTTGGCGGCACGCGCCATCAGTGCCCACATGTAGGCATAGGCGACATAACCGAATGCGTGCAGGTATTCGACCGAAGCCGCGCCGATCTCGTTGGGGTTGCCCTTGGCCTGATCCAGCACCCAGTTGGTCAGCTCGTCGAGCTGGTCGAGGGAGGCTGCCAGGGGCTTGGTGAACTCGCCAAGGTCAGCAGCGCTGGCGCCGATGAACTCGCGGATCTCGTCGGCGAACAGCTTGTAGTAGGCGCCACCACTGGCCACCACCTTGCGACCGACCAGGTCCAGTGCCTGGATACCGTTGGTGCCTTCGTAGATCTGGGTGATGCGTACATCGCGCACCAACTGCTCCTGGCCCCATTCGCGGATGTAGCCATGGCCGCCGAAGACCTGCTGGCCATGCACCGTGCACTCCAGGCCCAGGTCGGTAAGGAAGGCCTTGGCCACCGGGGTCAGCAACGCCACCAGTTCCTCGCTGCGCTTGCGGGTCGCGGCGTCTTCGCTGTACTTGGCGCTGTCGAGCTGCATCGCCACATAGGTGGAGAACGCCCGGCCGCCTTCGGTCAGCGCCTTCATGGTCAGCAGCATGCGCCGCACGTCCGGGTGGACGATGATCGGGTCGGCCACTTTGTCCTTGGCCTGCGGCCCTGTCGGGGCGCGGCTCTGCAGACGGTCACGGGCGTATTCCACGGCATTCTGGTAGGAACGCTCGGCCGAGGCCAGGCCCTGGATGCCGACACCCAGGCGCTCGTAGTTCATCATGGTGAACATGGCCGCCAGGCCCTTGTTCGGCTCGCCGACGATATAGCCGACCGCTTCGTCGAAGTTCATCACGCAGGTGGCCGAGCCCTGGATGCCCATCTTGTGCTCGATCGAGCCGCAAGTGGCCGGGTTGCGCGCGCCGAGGCTGCCATCTTCGTTGACCAGGAACTTGGGCACCAGGAACAGCGAGATGCCTTTCGGGCCTGCCGGTGCATCCGGCAGCTTGGCCAGTACCAGGTGGATGATGTTCTCGGTGAGGTCGTGCTCGCCGCCGGTGATGAAGATCTTGGTGCCGCTGACCTTGTAGCTGCCGTCAGCCTGGGGCTCGGCCTTGGTGCGGATGATGCCCAGGTCGGTACCGGCGTGGGGCTCGGTGAGGCACATGGAGCCGGCCCAGACACCCGAGTACATGTTCGGCAGGTACTTTTCCTTGAGCGCTTCACTGGCGTGGGCGTTGATCGACAGGCAGGCGCCGGCGGTCAGCATCGGGTACAGGCCGAAGGCCAGGCTCGAGGCATTGACCATTTCCTCGACCTGGGCGGAAACGACCTTGGGCATACCCATGCCACCGAAGAGCGGATCGCCGCCAACACCGACCCAGCCCCCTTCGGCATAAGTGTTGTATGCCTCGATGAAGCCCTCAGGGGTGCGCACCGAGCCGTTGTCCCAGTGGCAACCCTCTTCGTCGGCGGCGCGGCTCAGCGGCGCGATGGTCTTGCCGGTGACCTTGCCGGCCTCCTCCAGCACCGCCATGGCCGTATCGGCATCGACTGCCTCGGCAAGGCCGGGCAGTTGCGACCAGAGCGTGGCCACGTCGAAGACTTCATTGAGGACGAAGCGCATATCGCGCAGGGGCGCTTTATATTCAGCCATGACAACCTCTCGCTATAAGGGTCGGGGCGGCCCGTGAGGGCCGCGGCACTGGGATGACCGCAGTGTAACCGAACAACTTTTACGAGACATAGGGTCATCATGCGACCGAATGGTCAGGCATAGTCACGCGCTAACTCGCCATGCGCACGGCCCCACGCCGCGACTGCTGACCGAAGGTCATGACGCAGTTACGCCCCGCTCCCTTGGCGCTGTACAGCGCCTGGTCGGCGGACTTGAGCACTTCGTCGGGGTTGCGGTGCTCGACCTGGCGCTCGGCGACGCCGATGCTGATGGTCACCGACACCGTGGTGTTGGCGCCGCCGCCACGGCGCTGGCGACCGGTGGAGTCATCCTGCGGTCGGCTGTTCTGGTCGCGCAACTGGATCGCATAGTTGGCGATCATCTCGCGCACCGCCTCCAGGTGCGGCAGGCATTCTTCGGCGGTCTTGCCGGCGAACACCAAGGCGAATTCCTCGCCACCGTAACGGTAGGCGCGCCCGCCCCCAGTCACCTTGGACAAACGGCTGGCAACCAGGCGCAACACCTGGTCGCCAACATCGTGACCATGGGTGTCGTTGAATTTCTTGAAGTGGTCGACGTCGGTCATGGCGATCACATAGTTGCGCCCCAGGCGTTGCATGCGCTCGTTCAGGGCGCGCCGCCCCGGCAGGCCGGTCAGCTCGTCGCGGAAGGCCATCTGGTAAGCCTCGTGGGATACCGCGGCGGCGATCATCAGCATCACCTGGCTGCACATGATGTTCAGGGTGAACGGCAGGATGAAGGTCTTGGGCAGCATCCAGAAGATGCCGATCAGGCCGATGATCTGCGCGGCATGCAACGGCCTGGGCTCACGCAGGTACTGCACCACCAGCAGGATGAACACCGCCAGGAACAGCGGATAGGCCAACTGGATGAGGCTCATCCACTGGCCATGCAGCGAGGGCCAGCGGATCTCGGCCAGCCAGCCCAGCAGCGCGTCGGGGAAACTTTGCTCCAGCGCGACCGCCACGCTGCTCACGGCGAACAGCACGGCGAATCGGGCCAGCAGGTCCTGGGCCAGGTGCGTGCGCTCCTGCCAGGCGCCATACAGGCCGAACAGCGCCGGCAACAACAGGCAGACCAGGTGGAAGATCACCGCGGCATCCTCGCGGACCCGGCCATTGTCGCGGTAGAAGTCGGTCTGGGTGTCGAGCAGGAAATAGGCGATGTACACCGTGACCATCAGGAACAGCTCACGCTGGCGGCGGTACACGGCACAGTAGGCGCCACCCAGCAAAAGCACCAAGGTGGGCAGAACGTTGAACAGCGATGTGAAGAAGACGCTGAGGTCCCTCACATAGGCTGCCGCAAGCCCTGCCAACAACAGAATCAGCGAAGGCAGGAAGTGGCTCGCGCGTACAGCGGATAGACGAAACAAGGGTAATCTCCGACCCGGCAGATCAATAATGGCATTGTGCCCCTACTTCATCGGCAGCGCACATGAATAGATGAATTTACGGACGCTTTAACGGCAAGGATGGCGGCCAGCTTGAGACTTTCTCGTAACTGGATGCGACATTGGCCTATAGGCGTACTCCATCACGGGGCATGGGTGTGCCCCGCGCCAAGCGGCTTCGCGCAAAGTCGCAGGCAAAAAAAAACCGCCTGCCGGTAAGGGCAGGCGGTTTCGTGCAACCGTCTTGGCTTAGATGGACAGACCGAAGTCTTCTTCCTTCATCGCCATCAGGTTGTCGGCGCCGGACAGAATGGCCGCCACGTGGGTACGGGTACGCGGCAGGATGCGCTGGAAGTAGAAGCGCGCAGTCTGCAGCTTGGCGGTGTAGAACGCCTCTTCGCTGGTGCCGGCCGCCAGTTTCTCGGTTGCCAGGCGGGCGATGTCGGCCCAGAAGTAGGCCAGGCACGCATAGCCGGAGTACATCAGGTAGTCCACCGAAGCGGCACCCACTTCCTCGCGGTCCTTCATCGCGGCCATGCCGATCTTCATGGTCAGCTCGCCCCATTCCTTGTTGATCGCGGCCAGCGGCTCGACGAACTCCTTGGTGGCGGCGTTGCCTTCCTGGGATTGGCAGAACTTGTGAACGATCTTGGTGAAGCCCTTGAGCGCCTCGCCCTGGGTCATCAGCACCTTGCGACCGAGCAGGTCGAGTGCCTGGATGCCGGTGGTGCCTTCGTACAGCATGGAAATACGGCTGTCGCGTACGTTCTGCTCCATGCCCCATTCGGCGATGAAACCGTGGCCGCCATAGATCTGCACACCGTGGTTGGCAGACTCGAAACCGACTTCAGTCATGAACGCCTTGGCAATCGGGGTGAGGAAGGCCAGCAGCGCGTCGGCCTTCTTGCGCTCTTCCTCGTCCTGGCTGTACTTGACGATGTCCACCTGCTTGGCGGTGAAGTAGACCATGGCGCGGTTGCCTTCGGCGAAGGCCTTCATGGTCAGCAGCATACGGCGCACGTCCGGGTGGACGATGATCGGGTCAGCGGCTTTTTCCGGTGCTTTCGGGCCGGTCAGCGAGCGCATCTGCAGGCGATCGCGGGCATACTTCAGGCCGCCCTGGAACGCCACTTCGGCGTGAGCCAGGCCTTGCAGCGCAGTACCCAGGCGAGCGGTGTTCATGAAGGTGAACATGCAGTTCAGGCCCTTGTTGGCAGGGCCGATCAGGTAGCCGGTGGCGCTGTCGAAGTTCATCACGCAGGTGGCGTTGCCGTGGATGCCCATCTTGTGCTCGAGCGAGCCGCAGCTCACGCCGTTGCGCTCGCCCGCGCCGCCTTCGGCGTTGGGCAGGAACTTCGGCACGATGAACAGCGAGATACCCTTGGTGCCGGCCGGCGCATCGGGCAGGCGGGCCAGGACGATGTGCACGATGTTATCGGCCATGTCGTGTTCACCGGCCGAGATGAAGATCTTGGTGCCGGACACTTTGTAGCTGCCGTCGGCCTGAGGTTCGGCCTTGGTGCGCAGCATGCCCAAGTCGGTGCCGCAGTGCGGCTCGGTCAGGCACATGGTGCCGGTCCATTCGCCGGACACCAGTTTGGTCAGGTAGGTCTCCTGCTGCTCGGGGGTACCGTGCTCGGAGATGGTGTTCATCGCACCATGGGACAGGCCTGGGTACATGCCCCACGACCAGTTCGACTCACCGACCATTTCGCTCAGGGCCAGGCCCAGCGACTCAGGCAGGCCCTGGCCGCCGTGCTCGGCGTCGTGGGCCAGGCTCGGCCAGCCGCCTTCGACGAACTGCTGGTAGGCTTCCTTGAAGCCGGTCGGGGTCTTCACGCCCGCCTCGCTCCAGGTGCAGCCTTCCAGGTCGCCGACGCGGTTCAGCGGGGCCAGTACCTCTTCACAGAACTTCGCGCCTTCCTGCAGGATCGCGTCGACCATGTCGGGCGTGGCGTCCTGGCAGCCCGGCAGGCTCTGATAATGCGCCTCATAGCCGAGCAGTTCGTCGCGGACGAAGCGGATATCACGCAAGGGGGCTTTGTAATCAGGCATTGCGATGAACCTCTGTGATGAGTTCGGTAGGGAGACCGCGGGTACCGACCAGCTCTTGGCGGCTTTCGGTCAAACAGTTGTTTGAAACTTACGTTTAGGAGGCCTCGCTGTCAAGGAGGGCTAACAATGGCATTTACGCCGCCGAATATGACGATTCAGCCAAACACCCTCAAACGCATCGCGGGGCAAGCCTGCTCCCACGAATGGAAGCGGGCTTGCCCCGCGCAGTAAGCGAATGTGGTTCAGCGAATCAGGCGTAGGTGTCGATGAACCGACCGAGCATTTCATCGGAAGCCTTGGCGACTTTGGCACCCAGTTCGACTTCGTGCTTGCCCAGCGCCAGTTGCACGGTGCTGGTGGCCAGATCCATCTGCTGACTGCGGTCAACGCCGCGCAGGCGCTCGGCCTGGTAGTCGGTGGACTGCCCGCTGGTGCCACGCTCGACGGCGCCGCTGGCGATCTGCTGGGCGGCCTGGTCGACACGGTTCTGGCCGTTCTGGATGGCACCCAGGCCCGCGTAGTAGGCGGAGCTCGCATTGATTTCCATGTCAGGACTCCATGACGCTGGATGATGAACAGGCCTTATTAAAGCAGCAGAACGGGAAAAAGGCCCGTTGAAATCCCTAATAGCCTTGTGCCAGCTGATAGGCAGAGGCCTAATCCAACAGGTCCAGGTGCAAATGCTCGGCCACCGCGGCGGCGCTCGCCTGCTTCAACCAAGGTACGCGCCCCAGGCATGGCGCGGGCAGCCGCTCGGCCAGGCTCGACAGGTTTTCCTCCAGACGCGATGTCCGCGGATCGACGATGTTCGCCACCCAACCGGCCAGTTGCAGGCCGTCGCGGGCGATGGCCTCGGCGCTGAGCAAGGCGTGGTTGATGCACCCCAACCGCACCCCTACCACCAGGATCACCGGCAGTTTCAGGGCAATGGCCAGGTCTGACAGGTTGGCATGGTCGGACAACGGCACCCGCCAGCCGCCGGCCCCTTCGATCAAGGTGAAGTCGGCGTGCTGCGCCAGCACCTGCTGCATCGCATCACGCAGCACCGGCACGCTCAACACCACCCCCGCCTCGTGCGCCGCCACGTGTGGAGCGATGGCCGGCTCGAAAGCGAAAGGGTTGACCGCTTCATAGGGCAGTTTGACCGAGCTTTCATCGATCAACGCCAGGGCATCGCTGTTGCGCAACCCTCTGGGCGTCACCATGCACCCGGATGCCACCGGCTTGGCCGCCAGCGTGCTCAGCCCCGACTGCATCGCCGCATGCAGCAGCCCCGCGGCGATGGTGGTCTTGCCGACATCGGTGTCGGTGCCGGCAACAAAATAGGCCTGGCTCATGTCACTGCTCCCCGGCCAGCGGTTTGCGCAAGACGCCATACACCACCTGATAGGTGGCAGGCAGCCCCTGAGGCTGGCGGAACTGTTCATAGGCCTGCAACAGGCCCTGCATCCGCGCACGTCCGGTCAACCCCGATGGGCGCCCCGGATTGAGGTTGTGCGCACCCAGTGCCTTGAGCTCATGGGTCAGGCTGCGCACATCGGGGTAATGCAGTACATGGGGACGTCGCTCCAGGTCGATCAGCTCCATGCCGCTGTCCGCGCATAGACGCTGGTAATCCTCGAAACGCCGGAAGCGATTGACATGCACCATGCCATCGACGGCTTGCCAGCTGGCACGCAACTCATCGAGGGTGCCCACGCACAAGCTGCTGAACGCCAGCACCCCGCCTGGACGCAGCACCCGCCGCGCCTCAGCCAGCACGCTGGCGAACTGGCCGCACCACTGCACCGCCAGGCTGCTGAACAGCAGATCGACACTGCCATCGTGCAACGGCAGACGCTCGGCGTCACCTGCAACATGGTGCCGGGCGCCGCCGTGCTCACGGGCATGGCGCAACATGCCCTCGGCGATGTCCACCGCCACACCATCAGCATCGTTGAAGCGCTCGGCCAGGACCCGGCTGAAATGGCCCGTGCCACTGCCCATGTCCAGCCAGCGCACAGGGGCGAGACCTGCGGGCAGTTTCTCCAGCAGCCCCATGCCTACGGCGCGCTGCAGGGCCGCGACACTGTCGTAGCTGGCCGCGGCGCGGGAAAACGAAGCCGCTACCTGGCGCTTGTCAGGCAGGGCACCGGGCAAGGTGGGCTGGGAAAGATCAGTCATCGCCACTCTCATGCAGGAAACTCTTGATGCCCGCCGCCAGCTCCTGCGGGTACTCCAGCAGGAAGGCGTGGGAACTGTCTTCGACCAGGCCGACTTCCACGTCGGGCAACAGGTCGCTCAGGGCCTTGGCAGCCTCCACCGGCACCAGCGCATCACTGCCGGCGAACAGGTGCAGCTGCGGGCCGCCGTATTGCTCCAGGGCAGCGCGTGTATCAAGGCTGGCCAGCACCTCTAGCCCGGTGGCCAGGTACAGCGGATCGGTGTCGGGCACGCCGACGCCCAGTTGGCGCAGCAAGGTGCGCGGTTGCTGCGCACCGTCGCTGCACAAGGTACGGAAGCGCTTGAGGGTCACCTGGGTATGGCTGCGGCAGCCATCGAGGAAGGTGCCGAAGGTATCCGGCGCCATCCCGTGCGGCCAATCCGACCGAGCGACGAAACTGGGGTTGCTGGCCAGGGTGAGCAAGCCGCAGCAATGATCGCCGCGCTTGTGCGCCAGGGCGCTGGCAAGCATGCCACCCAGCGACCAGCCGCCCAGCCACACGTCGTTGGGCAGCTTGCGGTCGAGGTAGTCGACCCAGGCCAGCGGGTCGTGGTCGGGCAGATCCGGCAACGGCATCAGTTCGACCTGCAGGCGCGGGTCCTGGGCACGCAGGCTGGCGGCCAGCGGCTCCAGTGAGGCGGTGCCCAGCCCCCAGCCGGGCAGAAGGATCATTCGGTTACGCATCGGCGGACTCCAGCTGTGGATAACACTCGGCCAATGCATTCAACAATAGCTGCACCTGCGCCTCGCTGTGGGCGGCGCTCAGGGTCACCCGCAGACGGGCACTGCCGGCGGGCACGGTGGGTGGGCGAATCGCCGTGACCAGCAGCCCGCGCTCGCGCAGCAAGCGGGACAATGCCAGCGCCCGCCCCGCATCGCCGATAAGGATCGGCTGGATTGCGGTGTGGCTGTCCATCAGGGTCAGGCCGATCTCTTCGGCGCCGGCACGGAACTGTCGGACCAGCGCGGCCAAGTGCTCACGCCGCCAGCGCTCTCGGCGCAGCAGCTCCAGCGCCTTGAGCGTGGCGCACGCCAATGCCGGCGGCTGGCTGGTGGTGTAGATGTAGGGCCGGGCGAACTGCACCAGTGCCTCGATCAGGTCCTCGCTGCCGGCAACGAAGGCGCCAGCGGTGCCACAGGCCTTGCCCAGCGTGCCGATCAGCACCGGCACGTCATCGACACCCAGGCCGAAATGCTCGACCAGGCCGCCGCCGTTGGCTCCCAAGGTACCAAAGCCATGGGCATCGTCGACCATCAGCCAAGCGTCGCGGCTGCGCGCGGCCTTGGCCAGGGCCGGCAGGTCGGCGCAGTCGCCATCCATGCTGAACACGCCATCGGTGACCACCAGGGTATTGCCGGTAGCTTTCTCCAGGCGACTGCTCAGGCTGGCCGGGTCGTTGTGTAGGTAGCGACTGAAGCGGGCGCCACTGAGCAGCCCGCCGTCGAGCAGGGAAGCGTGGTTGAGGCGGTCCTGCAAGACTGTGTCGCCCTGCCCCACCAGCGCGGTGATGGCACCGAGGTTGGCCATGTAGCCGGTGGAGAACAGCAACGCCCGAGGACGCCCGGTCAACTCGGCCAGCGCTTCTTCAACGGCATGGTGCGGCGTGCCGTGGCCGATCACCAGGTGCGAGGCGCCACCGCCGACACCCCAGCGCTCGGCGCCATCGCGCCAGGCCTTGATCACCTCGGGGTGATTGGCCAGGCCCAGGTAGTCATTGCTGCAGAAGGCCAGCAGCGGCTGACCATCGACCACCACCTGCGGCCCTTGCGGGCTTTCCAGCAGCGGCCGTTGCCGATAGAGGTCCGCGGCACGCCGTTCGGCCAGCCGCGCGGCGAGATCGAAGGCCATGCTCAGGCCGAGGCTGCGTCGTAGAACAGCTCGCTGCTGCGCTGCTCGACCAGCGCCTGCTCGATGGCGGCCTGGTGCACTTCGTCGGCGTGCTCTTCGCGAGCTTCCGGCTGGATACCCAGGCGGGCGAACAGTTGCATGTCCTTGTCGGCCTGCGGGTTGGCCGTGGTCAGCAGCTTCTCGCCGTAGAAGATCGAGTTGGCCCCGGCCATGAACGCCAGTGCCTGCATCTGCTCGTTCATCTGCTCACGGCCGGCCGACAGGCGCACGTGGGACTTGGGCATGAGGATCCGGGCCACGGCAAGCATGCGGATGAAGTCGAACGGATCGACGTCTTCCTCGTCGGCCAGCGGCGTGCCGGCAACCTTGACCAGCATGTTGATCGGCACCGACTCCGGGTGCTCGGGCAGGTTGGCCAGCTGGATCAACAGGCCTGCGCGGTCGTCCAGCGACTCGCCCATGCCAAGGATGCCGCCGGAGCAGATCTTCATGCCGGCGTCACGCACGTAGGCCAGGGTCTGCAGGCGTTCGCTGTAGGTACGGGTGGTGATGATGCTGCCGTAGAACTCCGGCGAGGTGTCGAGGTTGTGGTTGTAGTAGTCCAGGCCGGCCTGGGCCAGGGCCTGGGTCTGCTCCTGGTCGAGCTTGCCGAGGGTCATGCAGGTTTCCAGGCCCATGGCCTTGACCCCTTTGACCATCTCCAGCACGTAGGGCATGTCCTTGGCCGAGGGATGCTTCCACGCCGCGCCCATGCAGAAGCGGGTCGAACCGATGGCCTTGGCCCGGGCGGCCTCCTCCAGCACCTTCTGCACTTCCATCAGCTTCTGTTTTTCCAGCCCGGTGTTGTAGTGGCCGGACTGCGGACAATATTTGCAATCTTCCGGGCAGGCGCCGGTCTTGATCGACAGCAGCGTGGAGACCTGCACACGGTTGGGGTCGAAATGCGCGCGGTGCATGGTCTGGGCCTGGAACAGCAGGTCATTGAACGGCTGCTGGAACAGTGCCTTGACCTCGGCCAGGGACCAGTCGTGACGGGTTGTTGCAATTGCGCTGGCGCTCATCGGCGTTTCCTTATCTATGGTCTGACTGACGCCGGGACAGGAAAACCCTCCAGCGCATCACGGATAGCTCGCATAGTCACGGAAGGCCCATGAACTGTCAACCAATCAAGAACATACTGGTTTACATCTGTACAAATATCGATCAAACCTGTTTGCTTTGCGACGAGCCCGCAGGGCAGCCCTATCCCCTATGCCTCGCCTGCGAGCAGGCGCTGCCCTGGCTGCAAGAGCAATGCCGCCGGTGCGCGCTGCCCCTGGCCTTGGACGACCTTGTCTGTGGCAACTGCAGCCGCCGCCCACCGGCATTCAAACGGGTGATCGCGCCCTGGCATTACGGCTTTCCCGTCGACAGCCTGATAAGCCGCTTCAAGCACAACAGCCAGTGGCCCCTGGGGCGGTTGCTGGCCCAATTGCTCGGCCACAGCCTGAGCCAGCACTATCACGAGGGCTTGCCACGGCCTGACTGCTTGTTGCCTGTTCCACTGGCCGGGCGTCGACTGCGCCAGCGCGGCTTCAACCAGGCGGCGATGCTCGCCCGCTGGCTCGCCAGACAATTGCACCTGCCCTGCGACGAGCACCTGCTGCAGCGGGTGCGCGATACACCGGCGCAACAGGCGCTCGGTGCCAAGGCCCGGCAACGCAACCTGCGCCAGGCTTTCGCCCTCACCCCCGGCAGCGAACTGCAAGGCCTGCACCTGGCGCTGGTCGACGACGTGCTGACCACCGGGGCGACCGCGCAGACCATCGCCCGGTTGCTGCGCCAGGCCGGTGCCCGGCGGGTGGATATCTACTGCCTGGCGCGCACACCGCGCCCGGGCCAGGCTTGACTTGCCCCGGTGACGGCGGCAACGTCGCGGGACCTACACCACGCCTGATGCCCGCCCATGTCACTGCCCGCCTTGCTCACCCAGCACATCGCCCGCCGCCCACAGCGCATCGCCCTGCTGCAACATGTCGCCGAGCAGGGATCCATCACCCGCGCCGCCAAGGCCGCGGGGATCAGCTACAAGGCTGCCTGGGATGCTATCGACGAACTCAACAACCTGGCCGCGCAGCCCCTGGTCGAACGCAGCACCGGGGGCCGCGGCGGCGGTGGCGCCCGGCTGTCCGCCGAAGGCGAACGGGTACTGCGCCTGTACCAGCGCCTGCAGGCGTTGCAGGCAGAAATCCTGGAATCCGCCGAGGACAGCAACGACCTCGCATTGCTCGGCCGGCTGATGCTGCGCACCAGTGCGCGCAACCAGTTGCAAGGGCGGATCAGCGGGCTGCGCCGCGAAGGCCGGCATGACCGCATCAGCCTGGACCTGGGCGGCGGCCTGGAGATCGAGGCCTTGATCACCCGGGGTAGTACCGAGCGCCTGGAGCTGGCACTGGGGGGCACGGTGGTGGCGCTGCTGAAGGCGGGGTGGGTACAGTTGCTGGGGCCGGACGAGCTGGCGGAGCAAGGCAGCAATTGCCTGAAGGCCAAGGTCGAGGAGCTTGTCGGTGAGCAGGACGGTCCAGTCGAGGTGCGCCTGGCACTGGGTAACGGGCAGACTTTGTGCGCTTTCGCCGAGGCTGACTGGCTGGCGCAGTATCAAGTCGGGCCGCAGAGCATGATGCGGGTGCAGTTCCATCCGTCGTTCGTGTTGCTGGGGGTGCCGGTCTAACCGGCTACGACAAGGGCGGGGCCTGCCATGTGATTGGGGTAACATGCAGCCACGCCGTCCCCGCGCCTGGAGCCTTGCATGTCCCACCCCTTCGACACCCTCACCCCCGACCTCGTGCTGGACGCCGTGGAAAGCCTGGGCTTTCTCAGCGATGCGCGGGTGCTGGCGCTCAACAGCTATGAAAACCGTGTCTATCAGGTGGGCATCGAGGGGGAACAACCGCTGATCGCCAAGTTCTATCGCCCTGGGCGCTGGAGCGATGCGGCAATCCTCGAAGAACACACCTTTACCGCCGAGCTGGCGGAGTGCGAAGTGCCCGTGGTGGCGCCGCTGTTGCACGAGGGCCGCTCCTTGTTCGAGCACCAGGGGTTTCGCTTTGCCCTGTTCCCGCGCCGTGGCGGCCATGCTCCGGAGCCGGGCAACCTCGACCAGCTGTACCGCCTGGGTCAGTTGCTCGGGCGCTTGCATGCCGTGGCGGCCATCCGACCATTCGAACACCGTGAACAGCTGGCTGTGGACAACTTTGGCCATGCCTCGCTCAACACCCTGCTGGACGGCGGCTTCGTTCCTCGCGAGCTGCTGCCGGCCTTCGAATCCGTGGCCCGCGACCTGCTCAAGCGGGTCGAGGAAATCTACGCCCGCACCCCGCACCAGCTAATCCGCCTGCACGGCGACCTGCACCCCGGCAACCTGATGCACCGAGACGACGTCTACCATGTGGTCGACCTCGACGACTGCCGCATGGGCCCGGCGGTGCAGGACCTGTGGATGATGCTTGCCGGCAGCCGCGAGGAACGCCTCGGCCAGCTGGCCGAACTGATCGACGGCTACAACGAATTCCACGACTTCGACCCGCGCGAACTGGCCCTGATCGAGCCGCTGCGCGCCCTGCGCCAGCTGCACTACAGCGCCTGGCTGGCACGGCGCTGGGATGACCCGGCGTTCCCGCGCAGCTTCCCGTGGTTCGGCCAGCCGCGTTACTGGGGCGACCAGATCCTCGCCCTGCGCGAACAGATGGCCGCGCTGGATGAACAACCGTTGAAATTGTTCTAGAAGCGCGCCGCGCTCTGTCTACAATAGGCGTCGCTTTATTTAGCTACCTAAGCAAGGATTCTGCATGCACGCCGCAAACCCGCGTCGCGGGTATATTCTGGGCCTTGGCGCCTACATCATCTGGGGCCTGTTCCCCCTGTACTTCAAAGCGATCCAGAGCGTCCCGGCGGTGGAGATCATCGTCCATCGGGTGCTTTGGTCGGCGCTGTTCGGCTCGCTCCTGCTGCTGGTATGGAAGCACCCCGGCTGGTGGCGCGAACTGCGCGACAACCCCAGGCGCCTGGCCATCCTGGCCCTGAGCGGCACGCTGATCGCCGGCAACTGGCTGACCTATGTATGGGCGGTGAACAACGGGCGCATGCTCGAAGCCAGCCTGGGCTACTACATCAACCCGCTGATCAACGTACTACTGGGCATGTTGCTGCTCGGTGAGCGCCTGCGCCGCCTGCAATGGCTGGCAGTGGGCCTGGCGGCCCTCGGCGTGGCGCAACAGGTCTGGCAGGTCGGCAGCCTGCCCTGGGTATCGTTGGCGTTGGCCCTGTCGTTCGGCTTCTACGGGCTCATCCGCAAGCAGGCACCGGTAGCGGCGCTGCCCGGCCTGGTGGTCGAGACCTGGATGCTGGTACCACTGGCGATCGGCTGGCTGCTGCTGCACCCGACGGCCAACAGCGCCAGCCTGGCGTTTTTCAACAGCAGCGAGGCCCTGTGGCTGATCGCCGCCGGCCCGGTCACCCTGATACCCCTGGTGTGCTTCAACGCCGCCGCGCGCCACCTGCCGTACACCACCCTGGGCTTCCTGCAGTACCTGGCACCGACCTTGGTGCTGCTGCAGGCGGTGTGGCTGTTCGATGAGCACCTGACCTCCAGCAACCTGCTGGCGTTCGCGTGCATCTGGGCGGGGCTGGCGGTGTACAGCGTCGATGCCTGGCTGAGTTTGCGCAAGCGCGCCTGATCAATTAATGATCAAACAGCTGGAGGCCACGAAATGCGTGGCCTGCAGCAAGGTCTCCAGAGGTTATCCACACCCTCGTCCCCGTGGTTTGTGCACAAGCGACTGATAACTGGGTGTTTTTTGCTCAATGCTGGCTAACCTGCGTGGCTATTGGGCTGTAGCGGTACGCCCCCAGGTTATCCACAGGGGCGTCCCCGTTAAATCGGGATAACCGTGGGAGCGGCGGTTCGCCGTTGCGACTTGCCCGCGATTGCCTGCAGTCAATCCTCCGGCCGCAACCGCAACTCCACCATCAGATCATCCGCCAGGCTCTCCAACCTTGCCTGCAAATCATCCAGCGACAAGGTCAACGGCAGCGCCAGCAGCGCATCAGCCTGGAACAACGGCTCGCTGCTCATCGGCGCCGGGCGCACCTCGGTGCTCAGACGCTCCACGTTCACCCCAAGCTCCGCCAGCAGGCGGGTAATGTCGCGAACGATGCCGGGCCTGTCGTTACCCACCAGTTCCATCGCGATCGGTTTCCAGGTGCAGGACGGCTCGATGCCGCTTTCGGCGATCAACACTCGAATGCCGTGGTCGCCCAGTTTCTGCAACGACTCGACCAGTTCGGCATAGTTCTCCGCCGGTACCGCCACCCGCAAGATCCCGGCGAACTGGCCGGCCATGCGTGACATGCGGCTTTCCAGCCAGTTGCCATTGTGATCGGCGATGCACTGGGCGATACGTTCTACCTGCCCGGCCTTGTCAGGGGCGATCACGGTCAGTACAAGATGGTCCACGGGGCCACTCCTTCATTCGTCTGCAAGCACCGCCGCAGATGGGGGCGATACGGGGATCGAATCAGTATAGGCAAGGCGCGGCAACCTGCCGCAGGACAGTCAAGGCAACTCATCGTGTACTGTTTCAAGATTTATCTGGAACAATCCACCTGTTTTTTGCGAACATGTCGTCTCCCAGCGTGACCCCATGCGACCAATCGGTCGCAGAGCGACGCTTTTAGTCTGATGTTTACCTGCCTGCTGCTTCATGTAGTATGCATCGGCGCGGACTACAAAAACGTCGTTTCGATGTCTGCCAAGGCGCCTGTGAAAATACGCCAACCGCCCGCCGGCCCGTCTGGCGAGCCGCACCCAGCCGCCCCGGATCACGCGGGCATGCACTGGTGCCGTGTTTAGAGAAGCGCTACAGGCTTAATACAGAAGAGCGAAAGCGAAATAGCTGAGCAGAGGTGAGGCAAGCAATGACTGGATACGTTCAAGTCGGTGGCCTTCAGGTCGCCAAGGCCCTGTACGACTTCGTCAACGACGAAGCGATCCCTGGAACCGGCATCAAGGCCGATGCGTTCTGGGCCGGGGCGGCAGAGATCATTAAAGACCTCGCTCCGAAGAACAAAGCCCTGCTCGCCAAGCGCGACGAGCTGCAAGCCAGGATCGACGCCTGGCACCAGGCCCGCAAAGGCCAGGCCCACGACGCCGTGGCCTACAAGGCGTTCCTCGAGGAAATCGGCTACCTGCTGCCAGCCGTCGAGGACTTCCAGGCCACCACCCAGAACGTCGATGAAGAGATCGCGGTCATGGCCGGCCCGCAGCTGGTGGTGCCGGTGATGAACGCCCGCTTCGCCCTGAACGCCGCCAACGCCCGTTGGGGCTCGCTGTATGACGCGCTGTACGGCACCGATGCCATCAGCGATGAAGGCGGCGCTGAAAAAGGCCAGGGCTACAACAAGGTCCGTGGCGACAAGGTGATCGCTTTCGGCCGCGCCTTCCTCGACCAGGCCGCGCCACTGGCCGCCGGCTCCCATGTCGACTCCACCGCCTACCGCATCGAAGGCGGCAAGCTGGTAGTCGCGCTCAAGGGCGGCAGCAACAGCGGCCTGCGTGACGATGCCCAGCTGATCGGTTTCCACGGCGATGCCGCCGCGCCGACCGCGGTGCTGCTCAAGCACAACGGCCTGCACTTCGAGATCCAGGTCGACGCCAGCACCCCGGTCGGCAGCACCGACGCCGCCGGCCTGAAAGACATCCTGATGGAGTCGGCACTGACCACCATCATGGACTGCGAAGACTCGGTCGCCGCCGTCGACGCCGACGACAAGGTCATCGTCTACCGCAACTGGCTGGGCCTGATGAAAGGTGACCTGGCCGAAAGCGTGAGCAAAGGCGGCAAGACCTTCACCCGCACCATGAACCCGGATCGCGAATACGCCGCGCCCAATGGCGGCAGCGTGACCCTGCACGGCCGCTCGCTGCTGTTCGTGCGCAACGTCGGGCACCTGATGACCAACCCGGCGATCCTCGACGCCCAGGGCAATGAAATCCCCGAAGGCATCCAGGACGGCCTGTTCACCAACCTGATCGCCCTGCACAACCTCAACGGCAACACCAGCCGCAAGAACACCCGTACCGGCAGCGTCTACATCGTCAAGCCGAAGATGCATGGCCCTGAAGAGGTGGCGTTCGCCGCCGAGATCTTCAGCCGCGTCGAAGACCTGCTGGGCATGAAGCGCAACACCGTCAAGGTCGGCATCATGGACGAGGAGCGCCGTACCACGGTCAACCTCAAGGCCTGCATCAAGGCTGCGGCCGAGCGCGTGGTGTTCATCAACACCGGCTTCCTCGACCGCACCGGTGACGAGATCCACACCTCCATGGAGGCCGGCGCCGTGGTGCGCAAGGGCGCCATGAAGAACGAGAAGTGGATCGGCGCCTACGAAAACAACAACGTCGACGTCGGCCTGGCCACCGGCCTGCAGGGCCGCGCGCAGATCGGCAAGGGCATGTGGGCCATGCCCGACCTGATGGCCGCCATGCTCGAGCAGAAGATCGCCCACCCGCTGGCCGGCGCCAACACCGCCTGGGTACCGTCGCCGACCGCCGCCACCCTGCACGCCCTGCACTATCACAAGGTCGATGTGCAGGCCCGTCAGCGCGAGCTGGCTTCGCGCACCCAAGCGCAGGTCGACGATATCCTCACCATCCCGCTGGCGGCCAACACCAACTGGTCGGCCGAGGAAATCCGCAACGAGCTGGACAACAACGCCCAGGGCATCCTCGGCTACGTGGTGCGCTGGATCGACCAGGGCGTGGGCTGTTCGAAAGTGCCGGACATCAACGATGTCGGCCTGATGGAAGACCGTGCAACACTGCGGATTTCGGCCCAACTGCTGGCCAACTGGCTGCGCCATGGCGTGGTCACCCAGGAGCAGGTGCTGGAAAGCCTCCAGCGCATGGCCGCGGTGGTGGACAAGCAAAACGCCGGTGACACTCTGTACCGCCCGATGGCGCCGAACTTCGATGACAACATCGCGTTCCAGGCGGCGATCGAGCTGGTGATCGAGGGTGCCAAGCAACCGAACGGCTACACCGAGCCGGTCCTGCACCGTCGTCGTCGCGAGTTCAAGGCGCGCAACGGGCTGTAAGCCGCCAGTAACACATCGCGGGGCAAGTCGGGACGCCGCACCGCCGCTCCCACGCCAGTTCACATCTGGTGTGGGAGCGGCGGTGCGGCGTCCCGACTTGCCCCGCGATCGTTTCAGGGCTGCTCCAATTTCAGCTCCCGCTTCACCAACCCGAGCAACACCTGCAACTTGTCGGCATCCAGTGGTTTCACCAGAAAGTCCACCACGCCGAGGTGCATTGCTTTAACAGCCTCGGACACTTCAGACTCCCCAGACACCACAATGATCGGCAAGTCGGCCCGCTTCGATGCGCGAATTTGCTGGATCAGCTCCAGGCCATCCTTCGGCTCCATGCGCAGGTCGGTGATCATCAGCGCGATCCGCGGCAGCTTCAACATCGCTTCCTGCGCGCCGTCAGCCGTCATGCAGGCGATGCCTCGGCTCTTCAGGTACAGGCTCAGCGCCTCGCTGTTCACCGGGTTGTCGTCCACCACCAGCACCACGGGACGAGCCGCGACAGGTGCAGTCAGCCCGGCCAGTGCCTCGCGTTCGGCGTCACTCAGTATGTCGTCATGCTCGGCCATGGCCCATCTCGTCAAAAAAATCTCGTTCACAGCTTAGGACCGCGAAATTTACATAGCCCGGTTCGCCTTTCGTCGGGTCCTTGACAGCCTCGCTCTAGACTTACGTCCAATGGGCACCACAGTACGGCCAGCCGACCATGGGGGCCGAGAACAACAAAGCCGACCCCTATAGATAGATATATATAGTTCGGCGTAGCGATACGGTCAGCTTCATGAGCAAAAAGGACGCCTATACCCAGGCCGGCAGGACAGCGGTACTGCAAAACATCCAGGGCACCCTGCAGTTCCTGCAGCGTTTCCCGCCGTTCAACCAGATGGAACACAGCCACCTGGCCTACCTGGTGGAACAGTGCCAGCTGCGCTTCTACGCAGGCGGCGAAAGCATCATCACGCCGGCCGAGGGCCCGGTCGAGCACTTCTATATCGTCAAGCAGGGGCGCGTGGTCGGCGAACGTCACCATGTCACCAAGCCAGGCACCGAGACCACCTTCGAGATCACCAGCGGTGAATGCTTCCCGCTGGCGGCTTTGCTCGGCGAGCGGGCCACCCGCACCGAGCACCTGGCCGGCGAGGACACCTTCTGCCTGCAACTGGACAAGGCCGCGTTCATTCGTGTGTTTTCCATGTCCGAGGTGTTCCGCGACTTCGCCCTGCGCGGCGTCAGCAGCCTGCTCGACCAGGTCAACCAGCAAGTGCGCCAGCGCGCCGTGGAAACCCTGGGCACCCAGTACTCGCTGAACACGCCGCTGGGCGAGCTGGCGCTGCGCCACCCGGTGGTGTGCACGCCAGACACGCCACTGCGCGAAGCCGTGCGGTTGATGCACGAGCAGCAGGTTGGCAGCATCGTGATCATCGATGAGCAGCGCCACCCCATCGGCATCTTCACCCTGCGCGACCTGCGCCAGGTGGTGGCCGACGCCAGCGCCGAACTGACCGCGCCCATCGAGCGCTACATGACCGCAAGGCCGTTCTACCTGAGCCCCCAGGCCAGTGCGTTCGACGCCGCCATGGCGATGACCGAACGCCACATTGCCCATGTCTGCCTGGTGGACAACCAGCGCCTGTGCGGGGTGATTTCCGAGCGCGACCTGTTCTCCCTGCAACGCGTCGATCTGGTGCACCTGGCCCGCACCATCCGCCATGCACCGCGGCTGGACAGCCTGGTGTCACTGCGCGGCGAAATCGGCCAGCTGGTCGAACGCATGCTCGCCCACGGCGCATCCTCGACGCAGATCACCCAGATCATCACCCTGCTCAACGACCACACCGTGTGCCGGGTGATCGAACTGGCCATCGCCGAGCGCGGCGACCCCGGCGTACCGTTCAGCTGGTTGTGCTTCGGCAGCGAGGGCCGCCGCGAGCAGACCCTGCACACCGACCAGGACAACGGCATTCTTTTCGAGGCCCGTGACGGCGCCGAAGCCGAGGCGATCCGCGCACGCTTGCTGCCGTTGGCCCAACAGATCAACCACAACCTGGCCCAGTGCGGCTTCACCCTGTGCAAAGGCAACGTGATGGCCGGCAACCCCGAGCTGTGCCTGTCGCGTGGCGAGTGGGCGCGGCGCTTCGCCGGCTTCGTACGCGAAGCCAGCCCCGAGAACCTGCTGGGCTCGAGCATCTACTTCGACCTGCGCGTGGTCTGGGGCGACGAGCAAGGCTGCGAGCAACTGCGCCAGGGCCTGCTCGAGCAGGTCGCGGACAACCGCATCTTCCAGCGCATGCTGGCCGACAACGCCCTGCGCCAGCGTCCACCAGTCGGGCGCCTGCGCGAGTTCGTGCTGACTCGCCAGGGTGACGACAAGGCCGCCACCCTCGACCTCAAGGTGCAGGGCCTGACCCCGTTCGTCGATGGCGCTCGGCTGCTGGCCCTAGCCCATGGCATAACGGCCTGCAACACCCTCGAACGGCTGCGTCAGCTGATTACTAAGGGGGTAATCGACCCGCTCGACGGCGCCGCCTATGAAGAGGCCTACCACTTCATCCAGCAGACCCGCATGCAGCAACACCAGCGCCAGAGCCGCGAGAACATGCCTTATTCCAACCGGCTCGACCCCGACAGCCTCAACCACCTGGACCGGCGCATCCTGCGCGAGTCCCTGCGCCAGGCCCAGCGCCTGCAGAGCAGCCTGGCCTTGCGGTACCAGTTGTGAACCTGTTCGCCTGGTTGCGCCCCACAGCCCCCGAACTCGATGCGGCGCTGCAGCGGCGCCTGGCCGCGCTGCCCGGCCCTGCGCCCCTGGGCGTGTGCTCCCTGCGCGAACAGCGCTGGGTGGTGCTGGACCTGGAGACCAGCGGCCTGAATCTCAATCGCGACCAGGTGCTGTCGATCGGCGCGGTGGCCATCGAGGACGGTGCCATCGACCTCGGTCGGCCGTTCGAGCGAACCCTGCGCCGCCCCGAACAGAAAACCAACGCCAGCGTGCTGATCCACGGCCTGGGCCCCAGCGCCCTGGCTGCCGGCTGCGAACCGGCCGAAGCCCTGCTCGACCTGATGAGGTTTATCGGCGACAGTCCGGTACTGGCGTTCCATGCCCCTTTCGACCAGCGCATGCTGGCCCGGGCGTTGAAGGACAGCCTGGGCCTGCGCCTGCAGCATCCGTTTCTCGACGTGGCGGAGCTGGCGCCGATGCTCAACCCCGACACCGTGCTGCGCGAGGCCGGGCTGGACGACTGGATCGCCCGTTTCGGCCTCGAAGTCCAGGCCCGCCACCATGCCAGCGCCGATGCCCAGGTGACCGCGGAACTTGCGTTGATTCTCTTCAGCCAGGCGCGCCGCCAGCAACTGGACAGCCCGCTGCAGCTGGAGCAACGGGTGCGCCAGTGGCGACGACGCAAAGCGCAGCACCACGGCCTCTGACTTTTATCACGCTCCCCTGTCATGCTGGCAATCCGATAAGCGTCAATTGCGCCCTGCCCCCTGCCTCTGCCACAATCGCGAATAATTATCGTTAGTTAACGCATTCTTTCCCGGGGAACGCTTCTTGACGTCTGCGCACAGTCCACATGCCGAACTGGTCGGAGCGCTGTACCGCGACCATCGCACCTGGCTGCTGGCCTGGCTGCAGCGCAGCACCGCCTGCCGCCAGCGTGCCGAGGACCTGAGCCAGGACACCTTCGTGCGCCTGCTCGGCCGCGAGCGCCTGGACGCCCCCCGCGAACCCCGCGCCTTTCTGGTCACCGTGGCCAAGGGCCTGTTGTTCGACCACTTCCGCCGTGCCGCCCTCGAGCAGGCCTACCTCGCGGAACTGGCGCTGCTGCCCGAAGCCGAGCACCCATCACCGGAACAGCAACACCTGATCCTCGAAGACCTCAAGGCCATCGACCGCTTGCTGGGCAAGCTCTCGAGCAAGGCCCGGGCAGCCTTCCTGTACAACCGCCTGGACGGCCTGGGGCACGCCGAGATTGCCGAGCGCCTCGGGGTGTCGGTCTCGCGCGTGCGCCAGTACATCGCCCAAGGCCTGCGCCAGTGCTATGTCGCCCTGTACGGGGAGCCGACATGAAGCATGTCCCGGTTTCCAGCAAGGTGCTGGAAGCGGCCATCGCCTGGAAGCTGTGCCTCGACGAAGGTAGCGGTACCCCGGACGAACGCAGCGAGTTCACGCGCTGGCACGCCGCCCACGAGGAGCACGCCCGCGCCTGGCTGCAACTGGGCATGCTCGACCAGCGCGTCAACGCTGCAGCCGGGCCGGTACGCCACACCCTGCTGCAATCCCGGGCCGGGTTGCGCCAGCGCCTGGGCGGCCTGGCCGGCATGCTGCTGCTCGGTGGCCTCTTGGCCTGGGCCGGGGCACCGTCACTGTCGCCCACCTACTGGCTGGCCGACCAACGCACCAGTACCGGCGAGTTGCGCACCCTGCGCCTGGAAGACGGCACCCTGCTCAGCCTCAACAGCCAGACCGCGGTGGACATCGACTTCCAGGGCGAACAACGGCTGATCGTCCTGCACCAGGGCGAGATCTCGGTGGAAACCGGCCACAAGGACAGCCGCCCGTTGCTGGTGCGTACCGAGGAAGGTCGCCTGCGCCCGCTGGGCACCCGCTTCCTGGTCAAGCGCGAGGAGGCCGGCACACGCCTGGAGGTGCTGCAGGCATCGGTAGCCGCCAAACCCCAGCACAGCGGCGACGAGCAGGTGCTGCGCGAAGGCCAGCAAGTGCTGATGAGCGCCGACGGCCTGGGCAGTGTCAGCCCCGTGGCGGTCGGCAGCGACGCCTGGACCCGCGGCATGCTGGTGGTGGACAACGTGCGCCTGGCCGACCTGGTGGCCACCCTCGGCCAATATCGCAGCGGCCACCTGGGCGTCAGCGACGCAGTGGCCGAGCTGCGCGTGAGCGGCAGTTTCCCGCTGACCGACACCGACCTGGCCCTGGCCTCGCTGCAACCGGTACTGCCGGTGAAGATCGAACGACATACGCCGTGGTGGGTCACCGTTACCGCCAAATAGCCCCAGCCAGACCGCCCTTTGGGAGCCGGCTTGCCGCCTCCCAAAGGGTTTTGCAAATCAGTCGTATTTTTTTCACACCCCCCTGTCACTTTTCCACTCTCGCTCGGCAAGGAAGCAGTCAGCACTATTTCGTCGAGGAGCCGCTGAATGTCCCGTGCCGTTGATGCTTTGCTTCGCCCCAGCCTGATGGCCCTGGCCATCGGCCTGGCCACCCCGTTGGCCAGCACCGCCCTGTTCGCCGCCGAACAGTCCGCCATGCGTGCCTACAACCTGCCCAGCGCACCGCTGGCCAGTACCCTGAACCAGATCGCCAGCCAGGCCGGTATCGCCCTGGCGCTGGATCCGGCGCTGGTCAGTGGGCGCAATTCGGCGCCGGTAAGCGGCCAGTACAACGGTATCGGCGCGCTACAGGCAGCCCTGCGTGGTACCGGCCTGCAGTTGCAGCAAAGCAGCGCCGGCAGCTACAGCCTGGTGGCGGAAGGCAGCCTGGCGCTGCCGGAAACCAACATCGACGCCAACAGCAGCTTTGAAAGTGCCTGGGGCCCGGTGGAGGGCTACACCGCCAAGCGCACCGCCGCCGGCACCAAGACCGACACCGCGCTGGTCGAAGTCCCACGCTCCATTTCCGTCGCCACCCGCCAGCAGATGAGCGACCGCGGCGTGCAGAGCCTGGATGATGCGGTGAAGTACATGCCCGGCATCGTCTCCGCCAGTTTCGGCAGCGACACCCGCTATGACTGGATGCGCGTGCGCGGCTTCGAGCCGACCCAGTTCCTCGACGGCCTGCCCCTGCCCCGCGGCGTCTATGCCAACCCGAAAGCCGAAACCTGGAACCTCGACCGCCTTGCGCTGCTGCGTGGCCCGGCCTCGTCGGTGTATGGCCAGACCCCGCCCGGCGGCCTGCTGGACATGGTCAGCCGCCGCCCCCAGGCCGAGAGCAGCCACGAGATCCAGCTGCAGTACGGCAGCGACAACCACCGTCAGATCAACTTCGCCAGCACCGGCAAGCTCGATGAGCAGGGTCAGTTCCTCTATGGCGTCAGTGGCGTGGTGCGCGACAGCGGCACGCAGATCGATCATATCGACAACAAACGCTACAACATCGCCCCGAGCCTGACCTGGAACATCGATGACGACACATCGCTGACCTTCCTCAGCCAGTTCACCCGCGACGATACCGGCGCCACCAGCCAGTTCTACCCGATCCAAGGCACCAAGATCGACATGCCGTTCGGCAAGGTATCCCGCCACAAGAACCTGGGTGACCCGGATTACGAATACTACGACCGCACCTACTACGCGCTGGGCTATGCCTTCGAACATCGTTTCAACGATGTCTGGCAGTTCCGCCAGAACGTGCGCTACACCAAGAGCGAGTTGTCATTCCAGGCGCTCACCGTTGGTGCCTACTTCCAACCCGGCGGCCCGGTGGACAACGAGGGCAATGCCAACCGCATGTCCACCAACGTCGATGAGGACATCAGCCAATTCGCTCTCGACAACAACTTCCAGGCCGACTTCACCACTGGTGACATCAGCCACACGGTTCTGATCGGCCTGGACCGCTCCGCGGCCTATCTGGACTACAACCAGAAAACCGTGCAGACCGGGCTCTACATCCAGGACCAGATGGCGCTCGACAAATGGCGCCTGACCCTGGGCGGGCGTGAAGACTGGGTGCATACCGGCACCACGTTCCGCAACAAGGGCAATGCCACCAACACCCAGCGCGACAAGCAGTTCAGCGGCAACGCGGCGCTCAGCTACGTGTTCGATTCAGGCTTTGTTCCCTATCTGTCCTATGCCGAGTCGTTCCAGCCAAGCAGCGGCTCGAACGCAGACGTCGAGAAGTCGTTCAAACCGACCGAAGGCCAGCAATGGGAGCTGGGTCTGAAGTATCAGCCACCTGGATCCAACACCCTGTTGTCTGCGGCCGTGTATGACCTCACCCAGAAGAACGTGACCGTCACCAACAACGTGGGTGGGAGGCCGGTCTCCAGCCAGACCGGCGAGGTCAAGGTCCACGGCCTGGAACTGGAAGCCGTCTCCGACGTCACCGACAACCTGAAAGTGATCGCCGCCTATACCCTGGCCAAGTCCGAAGTCCAGAAAGGGCAGTACAAAGGCAACCGTCTGCAACAGATGCCCAACCAGCAGGCCTCCTTGTGGGCCGACTACACCTGGCATACCGGTGTGCTTGACGGCTTCGGCATTGGCCTTGGCGCACGCTACACCGGCAACCGCTACGGTGACGAAGCCAACACCTGGCTCGGCAAGAGCAAGGCCTACACTGTGTTCGACGCTGCGGTGCACTACGACCTGGGTCGCCTGGACAACAGCCTCAAGGGCGCCTCGGTGGCGGTCAACGCCAGCAACCTGCTGAATAAGGACTACCTCTCGACCTGCGACGGCTACTACTGCTACTACGGCGACCAGCGCAGTGTCGTCGCCAGCGCCACCTACAAGTTCTGAGTGACCGAAGCCATCGCGGGGCCAGCCCGCTCCCACGGTCTGGGAGCGGGCTGGCCCCGCGATGCGTAAGGAGCCGTGATGAAAAGCCAAACCATCCGCCGCTGGTCAGCGATCCACACCTGGAGCAGCCTGGTGTGCACGCTGTTCCTGCTGCTGCTGGCCCTGACCGGCCTGCCGCTGATTTTCCACCACGAGCTGGAACACCTGCTGGGCGATGCCCCCGAACTGCGCGAGATGCCCGCCGGCACCCCGCACCTGGACCTGCAGCAACTGGTGCTCAAGGCCGAGCAACACCGCCCTGGCGAAGTCATGCAGTACTTCGGCTACGAAGAGGACGAACCCAACGGCGTGGTGGCGATCATGGCCGCCACCGCTGGCACCCACCCGGACCAATCGCACACCTTCATGCTCGATGCCCGCACCGGCGAGGCCGTGGCCATGCCGGCGGCCAACGGCGGTTTCATGATGCTGATGCTGCGCCTGCACGTGGACATGTTCGCCGGGTTGCCCGGCAAGTTGTGGCTGGCCTTCATGGGCCTGCTGTTCGTCGTCGCGATCGTCTCCGGCACGGTGCTGTACGCGCCGTTCATGCGCCGCCTGGAGTTCGCCACGGTGCGCCACGACAAATCCCGGCGCCTGCGCTGGCTCGACCTGCACAACCTGATCGGCGTGGTCACCCTGACCTGGGCCCTGGTGGTCGGGGTCACCGGGGTAATCAGCGCCCTGTCCGACCTGGTGATCGCCGCCTGGCGCAACGACAGCCTGGCGGCCATGGTCGCGCCCTACCGCGATGCACCGCCGCTCACCGAGCGCGCTCCGGCCACGCAGCTGCTGAACATCGCCGAACAGGCCGCGCCCGGCATGCGCCCGGACTTCATCGCCTTCCCCGGCACGCGTTTCTCCAGCGAGCACCATTACGCGGTGTTCATGAACGGCGCCACGCACCTGACCTCGCACCTGTTCACCCCGGTACTGATCGACGCCCGCACCCTCGAAGTGACCGCAGTCGGAAACCGGCCCTGGTACATGGACGCCATGGGCCTTTCGCAGCCCCTGCACTTTGGTGACTACGGTGGCCGGCCGATGCAGATACTGTGGGCCGTGCTCGATGTGCTGACCATCATCGTGCTGGGCAGCGGGCTGTACCTGTGGTGGGGCAAGCAGCGCCGTTCCAGGGAGGGCCAGGCATGAGCCACCGCTCGCAATCGACCGCCAAGGTATTTGCCTGGCCAACGACCATCGCCCTGCTCGGTGCGCTGGGCCTGTTCGCCGCGCTGCTCGGTGACGGCGCATGGGACATGCTCGCCTGGCTCGGCCTCGGCATCCCGGCCTGGCTAGGGCTGCGCGGCCTCTGCCGTTGAAGTAGCCCGTAACCGCCAGAGGCATCACCCACCGGCCTAGCATGCGCGCTCCCCGACACAAGGAGCGCCACATGCGAGCCCTGGAACGCATCGAATTCCTCAACCGGCAGGTCCTGGCGTTGCTTGACGCCATGCCCGTCGCCGACCCACTGATACAAACCCGCCCGCAACTGCACGGCGACCTTGCGCAGTTCTGGGCGGCCACCGACGCCCAGGGTCGCTCACGCCAGCTGCGCCTCACCGACATTCGCCGGGCGATGATGCAGGCCGAAATAGACCTGAGGGTCAGCGACCAGACATTGAGCCCAGCGCTGGCCGCAACCTTGAGCACACTGCTCGACTTGCCGTACGCCTGGCAACGCCATCACCATCCCTTGGGGCGCAGAGCGCAGGTCTATCGCCCGACGCTGTCACGCATCCGTCCCTCTTGGCGCTCCCCCTTGCCTGGGATGTTCGTGATCATCACCGGCACCGCGCCAGGTGAGCCCCTCGAGCCTGAACAGCCAAGCGGCCCTGCTCTGCTCTGCGGGCCCGCCCAGGGTATCGAAGCCTACGCCTCTATCTCAGCATTGCACCGGGAGTTGTGCGAGCGCCTCGACGACCCGATCCAAGGCCCGCCCTTGCTGAACCTGTTGGTACTGGAGCGAAGCATCACCAATGCCACCCAGGCCGATCGCCTGCGCTACGAGTGGTATGCCGACGATCCGCTGGAAGACCAGATCGATTGTTTCGTCCGGGCACAGCGGCAACGCCTCAACCATGCCTGGCCCAAGGATCCGGCCGCGGCCGCCGGCGCGGTCGCGGCTGTACGCAAGGCCATGGCGCTGGCCAGCGAAGCCGGCAGTCGCGCGCTGCTCGACACACGCTATGCACTGCTGCTGGAAAGAAACCTGCCCAACTGGCTGGTTGCGGCAGGCCCACAGGCACTGGCGCATATCATGCAGACCATGCAGGAACTGGTGGCGACGGGCGAGCAGGTAGCCGCTCCCGGCATACCGACATTTGTCCAGTTCCAGCAGCAACACTCCCTGCAGGCCTGGGCCCGAGAGCGTCTTGAGCAAAGCTTGCACCACGATCTGGGCCTGACCCACGCCGTTTCGGACATCCTGGTCAACATCGTCCATACCCGCCAGACCGGCCCGCACGTCAACCCGCTGCAACCTTCCAGCTACGTGACCTGGCGGGGCATCGAGCGAGTGGGCGGCGAACTGGTCGAAACCGTTCGCGAAAGCTACCCGCTGGATGCATTGGCCATGCGCAATGTCACCTGGTTCGATTTCGATTATTGGCTGACCGCCCGGATCACCCACCGCCAGGGCAAGCCACTGCCTGCACAACTGTCGCCGGACTACGTCAAAAGCCTGGTCAGGAACCTGAACGTGGGCGGCACCTATGCCAGGTTTCTCAAGACGCAACTGCTTGAGTCCCCGGCTGGTGCCTGGCGCCTGCAAGCACATGGCAGAATCAACCGGGCACGCATGCGTGCGGAGGCAGCCAAGGCGCGTTACGCCGGGCATCTCGACAAGGCCTGGAACGAACGCGCCTACCACTGGGTGCGACAGGTCATCGAACACCCCCAGAACACCCAGCGCCCAAAGGTTGACGGCCATCGCGTGGTCGCTCGTCAACTGCTGATCAAAGGTCATAGCGTGCAAGGTGTGCTGCTGATAGACAGCCCGTCACCCAGCATCTCGGCTTTTGTCATGTACACCCCGGATGCGCCCGATCGCCGGGCGTGGCGCTCGTTCGCCAGCAGCTTCGAGCTGTTGCGCCTGCTGCGCGCGCAACCGGCGCTGCGCCACTACGCGGGACGGCGCCTGGCGCAGTTGCCAGCGGCCGAAACCGAACAGCTGTTGCGCAAAGGCCGGCTGGGCAAAGTGCTGCGCACTCCCGCCATTCGTGAGGACTTGTTCATTGCCTGCTACAAAGCCGAAGTCCGCGGCTTGCTGGCGGTCAGTGATGCCAACAGCCGCACCACGCTGGAGGTCGACATCGACCAGGCCGTCGGTTTCAGCTGGTACCTGGTCGACCTGATTACCTTGGTGCTGCCTGCCAAGGTTTTCATCCCGCTGGTGCTCGGGCGCATGGCGATCGAAATCTGGAGTGGCGTGGACGCTTATCATCAGGACGACCTGAATGCTGTCCTGCGGCATATGTACAACGCCTTCAGTCACCTCAATGATGCCGGCACCAGCCTGGCCAGCACGGGGTTGGTCCGTCGCCTTCTGCGCGGCATGCCAGCACACCCGCCGCTGCCGCTGCCCTCACGCTACACCGTCAATGCAGACCCCAGGCACCTGCGCTTCCACATCGATGGGCTGTACGGCGAGCAGGTTTACGAGAAGGCCTCGGAATTCGACGGGCTGAGCCACTATTTCATTCAAGATGCCCAGGACCGGTTCTACAAAGTGGCCTTCGATGGCGAACGCTGGCGAGTCATCGACCCCGAACAACCCGATGCTTACCTGGCGCAGCCAGTCAAGCGCCTGGTCAACGGCAACTGGGTCATCGACTCGCCGTTGCACTGGTATGACGGCCTGCCTGATCTGACACGCCTGTTGGACGATTGCCGCCTTCACCCTGCATTGCAGGGCACCGCAACTGACGGACCCGACGGGCTGTGGCAGGCAGCGGGCCAGCTTTACCTGCCGACGGCTCGCGGGCAGCTGCCGCTGCGCCGGCACCTGTTGCCAGGGCACTACCACCTGCTGATCCCCGATGCCGCCGACGCCGGGGTCGTGCCCTGGGCGACCCTGCGCTGGCAGGATCGTCAGTGGCGTATCCGCGTGCGTCAGGCAGGACGCAGCAGCGACTGGCTGCTTCTGCCGGACGTCTACTCGGTCAGCCGCGGCAACAGGCGATCAAGCCGCTGATGGAGCGCACTACCACTGGGCCAGTTACGCAGCATGCGTGCCCGGTCGCGGGCGAAGGCCGGTGCGAAGCTGAGTTGGGTGGCGTGCTGGCACATGGCGTCGAGGTCGATCAGCGACCATTGCCCGTCCTGCCAGAACAGGTTGTGGCCCTTGAAGTCGCCATGGCTGATGCGCTCGCGGATCAGCTGTTGCATCACCCGCACCAGGGCCTCGACCTGATCGTCGGGCGCCTCGCCACTTTGCACGTAGGGTGCGAAGCATTCGATCAGGTCCGGCCCATCGGCGTACTCGGTCACCAGGTAGGCCGTGCTGCGCAGCCCCATCACCCGCTGCTCCAGCACCGCCAATGGCCGTGGCGTGGCAATGTCGAGAAACTCAAGGCGATGCCCCTCGATCCACGAATGCCAGGCTCGGCTCGGGCGCCAGAAGCGCTTGAACCAGTGTGCGGTGTTCTTGATGTTGTAGCGCTTGAGCACCAGCGTGCGGCCGGCCACCTCGATACGCGCCACGCTTGCCGCGCCACCGGTCTTGTACAGGTGGCCATGGTCGATCAGCGCATCGGCCTGCTCGAGCACCGGCAGCAGCGCCTCGACTTCGCCGCGACGGATGGCGCGCAGGCCCGACAGGCTACGCTCGACGCTGAACAGCGTGCATTCGCGCCCGGCCTTGGCCAGGTAGTCCTTCAGGCGCCAGTTGCGCACCTTGTCCACCTGCTTTTGCAACGCCTCCAGCGGCAGCGCATGCTCGGCGTTGGCCAGGATGTAGTGCACCAGCGCCTCCTCGATAAAAGGCTCCAGGCGCTTGGGCAACTGGGCGAAGAACACCCCGAGGTTCTCCAGCACGCGCTGACGCGACAGCTGCTGGCCGGGCGTTTCGGCCTTGATGCCGGCGCCGTCGATCAGGTACAGCTGACCGTCCTGGCGCAGCAGGTTGTCCAGGTGCAGGTCTTCCTGCCACAAACCCTTGGCATGCAGGTGTGCGATGGCGGTCAACGCCTCGCCAAGCACCAGGTGCTGCTCGTCGGCGAGCATCGGCAATGATTCCACCTTGGCCCAGGCGTCACCCAGGCTTTCGGCGTGCTCGAGGTATTCGAACAACAGCCAGCCACCTTCGCCTTCCTTGAGGCCATCGACCAGCAGCCGCGGCGTGGTCAGGCCCTGATCGGCCATCAGTCGGGCACCATCGCGTTCGCGCTGGAAGTGGCGGGCGGCATTGCCGCCGACCAGCAACTTGGCCAGGACCTTGGCGCCACGCCAGATACCGGCGCCGACATAGCGCTGGCCCGGCAGCACACGCAGCAGGCTGAGCAGTTGCAGGTCGGCACTGCCCGCCGCGTCGGCGAGGGTGACTGTCAGGGGCAGGCTTGGGCTGCGCCCGGCCTCCTTCAATTCGGAAAGGCGCATCAGCGGGCCTCTTTGTGACGGCGGCGTTGGGTCAGGCGTTGCAGCCAGGTGGAAACCAGGGCGCTGTCCGCCGGCTGCTCCAGGTAGGCGGCCAGCAGCACACGCACGTCTGCCTCGCTCCAGGCCCGGGCACGCCGTAGCAGCGGCTCGAGGTCCTTGACCCGGTCACGCATGCCGAACAGCAGCGGACGGGTCTTCTCCAGGTCGATCAACTGTGCCTGCCAGCCCTCGCGGCGCTCACGCAGGAAGATGTGCTTGGGGTAGAAGCAACCGTGCATCTGCCCGGCGCCGTGCAGGGTGCGCGCCAGCTGGCCACAGGCCTGGAGGATGCCCTGGCGTTGCGGCGCGGGTGTCTGCGGCCAATGGCCGAGCAAATGCTCAAGGTCGGTCCATTCGTCCAACGCCCGGGTCATGAGGATCGCCCGGTGTTGGCCGGCCTGTTTGCGCTCCCCATAGAAGACCGCCTGCAGCGCCGGGATATCGAGCTTCTGGTAACGGCTGATGTTGCGAAACTCACGAGCGAAGGTCGGCTCGCCGAACGGCCGGTGCAGGCTGCGAGTCAGGTAGTCGCTCTGGCGCTTGAGGTAGTAGCCCTTGCCCTCGAGCTCGAGGCGGAACACGCTGCTCCAGCCGCCGCGGCCGGTGTTGGGTTCGTCCACGGCGTCCAGTTGCAAGGCCCAGAGCGCCTCGAAGTCGCCCAGTCCGTGGCGTTGCAGCAGTGCCTGGTCGGCACTGGCCAGGTAGTCGGTCATTCCCTTCCCTCGAAAAAGCTCAGCACCTGGCGGATGCGCTTCTTGTCGCGCGCATGCAGGCGCGCATGCCCGCGGTACTGCAGGTAGAAGCGCAGGCGCTGGGTTGCCGACAGGTGATACTTGCCAACCTTGTCCAGGCAGGCCAAGTCCTTGATCACCCGGTGGCGCAGCATGAAGCCACGCCAGAAGTCGCCGGTCGGGCAGTCGATGAAGAACAGCGTGCCCTGGTCATCGACCAGCAGATTGCGCCATTTGAGATCGTTGTGGGCGAAATGGTGATCGTGCATCACCCGGGTGTGCCGCGCTAGCTGGCGGCTGACATGATCGACCCAGGCTGGATCACGCAGGCGCGGGTCATCGCGCTCGGCCAACGCCGAGAGATCCTCGGTGCGTGGCAGTTCGCGGGTGATCATTGCCCCACGGCCAAACGCCAGGCCCTGGCGCTCGAGGCCCCAGGCGACCACGTCGGCGGTGGGGATGCCCCACTTGGCGAACTGCTTGAGGTTCTGCCACTCGGCCTTGACGCGCGGGCGCCCCACGTAGCGGCGCATGTGCTTGCCGGCGCCGGTGTAGCGTTTGACGTAGTAGTTGACCCCGTCCCGTTCGATACGGATGACCTCGCTCAACGGGTCGCGGGTCAGGCGCTCGCCCTTGATGGCGAACACCGCGTCGATACTGCCGAAATCGGCCGCCAGGTGCGCATACTCGGGCGCCAGGTTCCAGCTCGCCATCAGAGTGCGTCCCCGTAACGTTGCTTGCGGTCGTAGAGTTTCTGCGCCTTGCGTTCCAGCCAGGCGAACAGTGCGGCCTCGTCCTTGAGCACCTGGCGCAACGGGCGCTGGAAGTAGCCACGCAAGAAGCGCAGCTTGTCGCGGCGGGTCAGGCCGATGTCCAGGGCCGAGAAATACAGGGCGGCCAGGTCCTTGTCGCGCCAGCGGCGGCTGACCGTCGCTCGGGTCTGGGCACGGTGCAGGTCGATCACCGACAGCCGGAAGTCGTCGGCCGTCACCGGGCGATCGGTGTGCAGCAGGAAGTGGCAGATGTAGCAGTCGCGGTGGTTGACCCCGGCACGGTGCATGCCGCCGGTCATCTTCGCCACCTCGGCGATCAGCGCGCGCTTCAGGCGCGGTGCTGGCGGCTGCTTCACCCAGTCGATGCTGAAGTCTTCCAGGCTGACGGTCGGCGCCAGCTCCTCGGTGACGATGAACGAGTGCTGGGTGGCCGGATTGCCGCCACGCTCGCCATATGCCACCGCGGTCATGGTCGGCACGCCGACTTCATGCAGGCGCTGGATCGCGCGCCATTCCTGGCCGGCGCCGAGCACCGGCAGCTTGGCGCTGAACAGGTTCTTGAAGATCTCGCCCCAGCCAATGCCACGGTGGATCTTGACGAAGAAGCCCGCGCCATCGACCTCCGTACGCAGGGTGCGACGGCCTTCCAGCTCGCGGTACACCTCGCCCTGCAGGGCTTCGACGGCGTCGAAGGGGTCACGCCCGGCCCACAGGCGCTTGAACGGTTCGGCCAGTATCAGCTTCATGCGGTTTCCTGCCCAAGGATCACGTCGGCGGCATGCTGCGGCATGCTGTACAGGTCGGCGGTGGCGGCGAACGCCACGCCGTTGCTCGACCAGGATGCACGGGCCGCGGCGTCTTCGAGCATGCGTTGCAGATAGGCGTTGAGCTGGTCCTGCTCGAACGGCTCGTCCAGCACCAGGCCGCTGTCGGCCTCGGCGATGTAGTGGGCATAGCCGCACACCTGCGATACCAGCACCGGCAGGCCGGCGACCAGCGCCTCGAGCAATACGGTACCGGTGTTCTCGTTGTAGGCCGGGTGGATCAGCAGGTCGGCGCCAAGCAGGAAGCGCGGGATATCGCTGCGCCCCTTGAGGAACTGCACCTGGTCACCCAGGCCGAGAGCCGTGCTCTGCACCTGGAACAGCTTGGGGTCGTCCTGGCCGATGACCATCAGTTTCGTGCGCTTGCGCAGGGCCGACGGCAGCGCCGCGAGGGCCTTGAGGCTGCGGTCGACGCCCTTGGTCTTGAAGCCCGAGCCGATCTGCACCAGCAGCAACTCGTCGTCGGCCAGGCCGAACTCCTGGCGGAAGGCGGCGCGGATGGCCTCGGCGTCGGCCGGGCGCCGGCGGTCCTGGGAAATGCCCGGCGGCAGCAGGTGGAAACGCGCCTCGGGCGTGCCGTAGTGCTTGATGAACAGCGGCTGCTGCACCTCGGAGATCATCAGGATCTCGGTGCGTGCATCCTTGGCGAACACCGCCCGCTCGTACTCGGCGAAGTGGCGATAGCGGCCCCAGCGGCGATAGAGGCCGCCGCGCAGGGTCTGGGCCTTGTCCTCGAAGCAGCCGTCAGCGGCGTAGTAGACGTCCAGGCCGGGCATCTTGTTGAAGCCGATCAGGCGATCGACCGGACGCTTGGCCAGGTCCGCCGCCATCCACGCACTGAGCTTCTCGTTGCGGCGGTGGTTGAACAGCGCCTTGACCGGCGCCACCAGCACCTCGAAGCCCGGCGGAATGTCGCCTTCCCAGATCAGCGTGTAGACACGGATCTGGTGGCCACGCTTCTGGCATTCGAGGGCGATGCGCATGAAGTCACGCTGCAGCCCGCCAAAGGGGAAATACTTGTAGAGCACAAAAGCCAGTTGCATCAACGAACATCCTCAGCCAGCAGCAGCGCGCTCAAGCGGCCCGCCACATGCTCGGGATTCAGGCGAGTGAAGCACAGCGGCCACTCGCGTTTGAGATCGAACCGGCGCAGGTCCTCGGCGCTCGGTTTGTAGGTGCACTTCTTCTGCAGGCACGGGGCGCAGGGGAAGTCGCTCGCCTGGTGGATCTGGGCGCGTCCGTAGGCACCGGTCAGACCAGGGTTGGTGGGGCCGAACAGGGAGATGGTCGGCACATCCAGGGCGGCAGCCAGGTGGCCCAGGCCGGTGTCCACCGCCACGCAGGCCTTGGCGGCGGCCAGCACACGGGCCACGCCTGCCAGGTTCAATTTGGGCAGCACCTGGCAATTGTTCAAGCCCTGGGCGATACGCTCGGCGCGGGCTTTTTCCGCAGGGTTGCCCCATGGCAGCATTACCTGCAACTTGCGCCGGCCCATGCGCTCGGCCAGCTCGCGCCAGTAAGCCTCGGGCCAGTGCTTGGTGGCCCAGGTGGTGCCATGCAGGAACACCACGTAGGGCGCTGCGGGCGGCAGTTGCAGGCGGTTGAGGTCAAGGCCGTAGTTGCCCAGCCCTTCCGGCAGGTCGTAGGCCAGGGCCAGGGCGAACAGTTGGCGCACGCGCTCAACGGCATGCTGGCCGACAGCGACCGACAGCCGCCGGTCGTAGAAGCGACTGGCCCAGCCCTCACGGGCCGAGTAACGGTCCAGACCGGCTACCGGCGCTTTCACGTAACGGGTCAGCCAGGCCGACTTGACCAGGCCCTGGGCATCGATCACCAGGTCGTACTTGCGCTCGCGCAGGCGCTGCTTGAAGGCCTTCCACTCGCCGCTCTTGAGCGTCTGCCAGATATTCTTGCGCCAGCGGCGGATCGCCACCGGGATCACCTGGTCGACCGCCGGGTGCCAGCTGGGGATCTCGGCGAAGCCCTCCTCCACCACCCAGTCGAAACGGATGCCGGGGATGGCGTGGGCGGCGTCGGTAAGCGCCGGCAAGGTATGGATGACGTCACCCAGCGACGACGTCTTGATGATCAGGACCCGCACTCAGTCGACCTCGGCCACGGTTGCGATCAGGTCGGAGCCACCCAGGCTGTGCAAGGCGGCGATCACTTTCGCCGGCTCCAGCAGCCGCAGGCAGTTGTAGTGGCCGAAGCGGCAGGTGCGGTCGAAGCAGGGGCTGCATTCGATACCGGTGCGCACCACTTCCACCTGGTCGGCCAGCGGCGGGGTAAAGCCCGGCGAGGTCGAGCCATACACCGCCACGAGCGGACGGTTGAGGGCGGCGGCCACGTGCATCAGCCCGGAGTCATTGGACACCACGGCGCTGGCGCAGGACATCAGGTCGATGGCCTCGGCCAGCGAGGTCTCGCCGGCCAGGTTGCAGGATTCTTCACGCAGGCCCGGGATCAGCCGGTCGCGGATCTGCTCGCCAACCGGGTGGTCGTTCTTCGAACCGAACAACCACACCTGCCAGCCCTGGCGGATCATCGCCTCGGCCACCTCGGCGTAATGCTCGGCGGGCCAGCGCTTGGCCTCGCCGAACTCGGCGCCGGGGCACAGGGCGAGCACCGGACGGTCCAGCTCCAGGCCAAACTTGGCCAGGGCGGCCTCGCGGCTGGCGGCCTCGATTTGCAGGGCCGGGCGCGGATACGGCTTGGGCAGCTCGGTACCCGGTGCGTAGGCCAGGGCCATGAAGCGCTCGATCATCAGCGGGTAGCGCGCCTTGTCCAGCTTGCGCACATCGTTGAGCAGCAGGTAGCGCATCTCGCCGCGCCAGCCGGTGCGCTTGGGGATGCCGGCGAAATACGGCACCAGCGCCGACTTGAGCGAATTGGGCAGCAGGATCGCCTGGTCGTACTGGCCGGCCAGCGACTTGCCGATGCGCCGTCGCGTGGCCAGCTCCAGCGCGCCGTGGCCGAGCGGGAAGCTCAAGGCCTGGCGCACCTCGGGCATGCGTTCGAGGATCGGCCGGCTCCACTCGGGTGCCAGCACGTCGATCACGCAGTCGGGGTGCTGCTGTTTGAGGCTCTGGAACAGGGTCTGCGCCATCACCATGTCGCCGACCCAGCTGGGGCCAATGATCAGTATTCTCATGCTTTATCCAGAAACATTCGGGGAGGCTGCAGGCTGCGCTACAACCTGGCCTCCCCTCTTTATATTCAGGCTATGTGGCGGACAGTGTACCACCGAGGGCGCGCTGCGCCCTGTTCGCCGCAGCGCGGCCCCGGCAAGCTCAGGTCAACCCAAGCTGCCCCCAGATCCGCCTTACCTCACGGCGCTCCTCGGCGAACTGCGCCGCGTCGATCACCCCGGCCTGCTTCTGCAACGCCTGGCGGTGCGAGGCCGAGCGGAACGCCTTGTACAGCTCGCGCAGCAGCACGGCGTCGGCGGCGGGCATCAACCCGGCCTGTTCGAGCTCTTCGAGGATACGGATGTTGTCGGTCCAGCGCAGTATGGCCGGATGGTCGTGGGACCAGGCCAAAGCGGCGTATTGCACCATAAATTCGATATCCACGATACCGCCGGCATCCTGCTTGATATCGAAGGGCTGCCCGGCATCGAAGGCATTGCCCGCCGTGCCTGCGGCGGTGGCCTTGGTGCCCAGGTTGTCGCGCATCTTGGCGCGCATCTCGCTCACTTCGACGCGTAGCTTGTCCAGGTCACGGGGCTGGCCGAGCACCTTGGCCCGCACGCCCTCGAACGCACTCGCCACCTGTGGACAACCCACCAGCACCCGGGCCCGCACCAGGGCCTGGTGCTCCCAGGTCCAGGCCTCGTTCTGCTGGTAGCGCTCGAAGGCGCCCAGCGAGCTCACCAGCAACCCCGAGGCGCCGGACGGACGCAAGCGCATGTCCACGTCATAGAGCTGGCCGGAGTTGGTCTGGGTGGTCAGCAGGTGGATGATGCGCTGGCCCAGGCGAGTGTAGAACTGCGCGCTGTCGATCGGCTTGGCACCGTCGGTTTCGGCGTTCGGGTCGCCATCGTGGATAAACACCAGGTCCAGGTCCGAGCCGTGGCCCAGCTCGAGGCCGCCGACCTTGCCGTAGCCGACGATGATGAAGCCCGGGTCGCACAGGCTGCCGTCGCTGCGCTTGGGCTGGCCATGGCGCGCCACGGTCTGGCGCCAGGCCAGGGCCAGCACCTGGTCGAGAATGGCCTCGGCGAGCCAGGTCAGGTAGTCACTGACCTTCATCAACGGCAGGTTGCCACTGATCTCCGAGGCGGCCACGCGCAGGCTGTGGGCCAGCTTGAAGTGGCGCAGGGCCTCCATCTGCTGTTCCAGGTCGTCCTCGGGGATACGGGTGAGCCGTTCGCGCAGCTCGGCGGCCAGCTCCGGGGCCAGCGGCGGGCTGAACAGCCGGCCTTCGTTGAGCAGCTCGTCGAGCAGCAGCGGATAGCGGGCCATCTGCTCGGCGATCCACGGGCTGGCCGCGCACAAGGTCAGCAGACGGCGCAGGGCACCGGGGTTTTCGGTAAGCAGCACCAGGTAGGCGGAGCGGCGCGCCACCGCCTCGACCAGGGGCAGCACCCGCTCCAGCACCAGGTCCGGGTTGTCGTGCTCGACCGCCTGGGCCAGCAGCCGCGGGATGAAGGCATCCAAGCGTTCACGACCGATGCGCTGCATCGAACGCAGCGTCGGGCTGACCCGCAAGGCGTTGAGCCGGCGCAGCGCCTCGGCAGGCTGATGGAAACCGGCCTCCTGCAACTGGCGCCCGGCGGCTTCTTCATCCTGGGCCTGCTCCCACAGAGGCGACCATTCGCCACCGACTACAAGTTCGCCCTCGGCTTCATCCTCATCCGGATCGGCGATCACCTGGCGGAAATGCCAGTCGATGCGCCCGCGCCAGTGCATCAGTTGGGCATGGAAACCGTCCCAATCGGCAAAGCCCAGCATATAGGCGATGCGCGCGCGGTCGGTCGGGTCGTCCGGGAGCATCTGGGTCTGGCGGTCGGCGATGGCCTGGATCGCGTGCTCGGTATAACGCAGGAACTCGTAGCCGTCGCGCAGCTCGGCGACCACCGCCGGCGGCAGGTAGCCCTGGCCCTCCAGGGTGGTCAGCACCTTCAGCAGCGGCCGCTGCTGCAGGCTCAGGTCGCGCCCGCCATGGATCAGCTGGAATGCCTGGGCGATGAACTCGACTTCGCGGATGCCGCCGGCCCCCAGCTTGATATTGTCGGCCATGCCCTTGCGCCGCACCTCCTGCTGGATCAGCTGCTTCATGGTGCGCAGCGCTTCGATGGCAGAGAAGTCCAGGTAACGCCGATAGACGAACGGCCGCAGCATCTCCTGCAGCTGCGCACCGGCCGCCTGGTCGCCGGCCACCACCCGCGCCTTGATCATGGCGTAGCGTTCCCAGTCGCGCCCCTGGTCCTGGTAGTACTGCTCCAGGGCATTGAAGCTGAGCACCAGCGCGCCGGCAGAGCCATACGGGCGTAGGCGCATGTCGACACGGAACACGAAGCCATCGACGGTGACCGGGTCGAGCGCCTTGATCAGGCGCTGGCCCAGGCGGGTGAAGAACTCCTGGTTGTCCAGCGAGCGCTTCACGCCTTCGGTTTCACCGCCCTCGGGGAAGGCGAAGATCAGGTCGATGTCCGATGACAGGTTCAACTCCACCGCGCCCAGCTTGCCCATGCCCAGCACCACCAGGTGCTGGGGCTGGCCGCTGCGATTGCCGATGGGCGTGCCGAACTGCTGGCAATGGCGCGGGTAGAGCCACTGATAGGCTTCGTCGATGCTGGCGTCGGCCAGGTCGGACAGGTCGCGGCAGGTCTCGGCCAACGCTGCCTGGCGGGTCAGGTCGCGCCAGATGATGCGCAACTGCTGGCGGTTGCGCTCGCGGCGCAGGTTGCGCGCCAGTTCGTCCTCGCTTTGCGCGGCCTGGGCGACGACGTGGATGTGAGCGCGCAGTTGGCCTGGGGTGTATGCCCGGTCCATCGCGCCACTGGCCAGCAGCTCGAACAGCACCGCCGGATCGCGCTGGGCCTGCTCCAGGACGAAGTCGCTGGCGGCGGCGACCTGGTCGAACTGGCGCCGATGTCCGGCGCCCAGGCTGTCCAGTTGCAGGTCAGCATGACCGGCCAAGGCATCGCGAAGAAATTGCTGGTTGCGAGCGACCAGTGGTTGGAGAGCGGCAGGCAGATCGAGCGGCAAAGGCAGGCGCATGGTCTATCCTTGATCGGCGTGAAAGAGAGCGGTTGGGGAGGTCAAACGGGGGTTGGACCACGGTTGGACTGTCGTACAAAAGTTGGAAATAGCTGATAAAGCCGAAAAATTGGCAAAACCCATCAAGATTCACCTACTCGCGACACACCGCCAACCAACATGAACGTTTTTCCTCACAACCCGGGATGCGACCAAACGTCGCATTTGTGTAGTTTTACTACTACGCCCAACGTGCAAAAGCATGAAATGCGAAAGCATTTGTAGTAAAACTACACCGCGCCGGATGACTGTCCGGTAATCCAAGAATTCACGACGTCTGCCCATAAGGCCAGTCGCAAACTCAGGCCATCGATTCTGGTGGCCTTTCCGCCCTGGAGCAAGCCATGCAAGACCTCGATCCAATCGAAACCCAGGAATGGCTGGATGCCCTGGAGTCGGTCCTCGACAAAGAAGGCGAAGACCGCGCTCATTACCTGATGACCCGTATGGGCGAGCTGGCCACCCGCAGTGGCTCGCAGCTGCCGTATGCCATCACCACGCCGTACCGCAACACCATCCCTGTCACCCACGAAGCACGCATGCCCGGCGACCTGTTCATGGAACGCCGCATTCGCTCGATGGTGCGTTGGAACGCCCTGGCCATGGTCATGCGCACCAACCTGAAAGACTCGGACCTGGGCGGACACATCTCCAGCTTCGCCTCCAGCGCCACCTTGTATGACATCGGCTTCAACTACTTCTTCCAGGCCCCGACCGACGAACACGGCGGCGACCTGATCTTCTTCCAGGGCCACGCTTCGCCAGGCGTCTACGCCCGCGCCTTCATGGAAGGCCGCATCAACGAAGAACAGATGAACAACTTCCGCCAGGAAGTGGACGGCAACGGCCTGTCTTCGTACCCGCACCCGTGGCTGATGCCTGACTTCTGGCAGTTCCCGACCGTTTCGATGGGTCTGGGCCCGATCCAGGCGATCTACCAGGCGCGCTTCATGAAGTACCTGGAAGCCCGTGGCTTCATCCCGGCCGGCAAGCAGAAGGTCTGGTGCTTCATGGGCGACGGCGAGTGCGACGAGCCGGAATCCCTGGGCGCGATCGCCCTGGCCGGCCGCGAGAAGCTGGACAACCTGATCTTCGTCATCAACTGCAACCTGCAGCGCCTCGACGGCCCGGTTCGCGGCAACGGCAAGATCATCCAGGAACTCGAAGGCGTGTTCCGTGGCGGTGGCTGGAACGTCAACAAAGTCGTCTGGGGCCGCTTCTGGGACCCACTGCTGGCCAAGGACACCAACGGTGCCCTGCAGCGCCGCATGGACGAAGTCATCGACGGCGAGTACCAGAACTACAAGGCCAAGGACGGCGCGTACGTCCGTGAGAACTTCTTCAACACCCCAGAGCTCAAGGCCATGGTCGAAGACCTGTCCGACGACGAGATCTGGAAGCTCAACCGTGGCGGCCACGACCCGTACAAGGTCTACGCGGCGTACCACCAGGCCGTGAACCACAAAGAGCAGCCGACCGTCATCCTGGCCAAGACCATCAAGGGTTACGGTACCGGTGCCGGCGAAGCCAAGAACACCGCGCACAACACCAAGAAGGTCGACGTCGACAGCCTGCGTCACTTCCGTGACCGCTTCGACATCCCGGTCAAGGATGCCGACCTTGAGAACCTGCCGTTCTTCAAGCCTGAAGAAGGTTCTGCCGAAGCCAAGTACCTGGCCGAGCGCCGTGCTGCCCTGGGCGGTTTCGTGCCTCAGCGTCGCGCCAAGAGCTTCAGCGTGCCGACCCCGCCACTGGAAACGCTGAAAGCGATCCTGGACGGCTCGGGCGACCGCGAAATCTCCACCACCATGGCCTTCGTGCGTATTCTGGCGCAGCTGGTCAAGGACAAGGACATCGGCCAGCGCATCGTCCCGATCATCCCGGACGAAGCCCGTACCTTCGGTATGGAAGGCATGTTCCGCCAACTGGGCATCTACTCGTCGGTCGGCCAGCTCTACGAGCCAGTCGATAAAGACCAGGTGATGTTCTACCGCGAAGACAAGAAGGGCCAGATCCTCGAGGAAGGCATCAACGAAGCCGGCGCCATGTCGTCGTTCATCGCTGCCGGTACCTCGTACAGCTGCCACAACCAGCCGATGCTGCCGTTCTACATCTTCTACTCGATGTTCGGCTTCCAGCGCATTGGCGACCTGGCCTGGGCCGCTGGCGACAGCCGCACCCGTGGCTTCCTGATCGGCGGTACCGCCGGCCGTACCACCCTGAACGGTGAAGGCCTGCAGCACGAAGACGGTCACAGCCACATGATGGCGGGCACCATCCCGAACTGCCGCACCTACGATCCGACCTACGGCTACGAGCTGGCGGTGATCATCCAGGACGGCATGAAGAAGATGACCGAAGAGCAACAGGACATCTTCTACTACATCACCGTGATGAACGAATCCTACCAGCAGCCAGCCATGCCGGCCGGTGTCGAGGAAGGCATCATCAAGGGCATGTACCTGCTCGAAGAAGACACCCGCGAAGCCGCGCACCACGTGCAGCTGATGGGCTCCGGCACCATCCTGCGCGAAGTTCGCGAGGCGGCGAAGATCCTGCGTGAAGAGTTCAACGTCGGCGCCGACGTGTGGAGCGTCACCAGCTTCAACGAACTGCGTCGCGACGGCCTGGCCGTGGAACGCGCCAACCGCCTCAAGCCTGGCCAGAAGCCTCAGCAGACCTACGTCGAAGAGTGCCTGGCCGGTCGCAAGGGCCCGGTCATCGCCTCCACCGACTACATGAAGCTGTTCGCCGAGCAGATTCGCCAGTGGGTGCCGAGCAAAGAGTTCAAGGTCCTGGGTACCGACGGTTACGGTCGCAGCGACAGCCGCAAGAAGCTGCGTCACTTCTTCGAAGTAGACCGCCACTTCGTGGTGCTGGCTGCCCTGGAAGCCCTGGCTGACCGTGGCGAGATCGAACCCAAGGTTGTGGCTGACGCCATCGTCAAGTTCGGCATCGACCCGGACAAGCGCAACCCACTGGACTGCTGAGGAGTATTTTTAAGTGAGCGAACTCATTCGCGTACCTGACATCGGCAGCGGTGAAGGTGAAATCATCGAGCTGTTCGTCAAGGTCGGTGACCGTATCGAGGCCGACCAGAGCCTGCTGACCCTGGAGTCCGACAAGGCCTCCATGGAGATTCCGGCCCCCAAGGCCGGCGTGGTCAAGGAACTGAAGGTCAAGCTGGGCGACCGCCTGAAAGAAGGCGACGAGCTGCTGGTCCTGGAAGTCGAGGGTGCCGCTGCCGCGGCACCTGAGGCGCCTGCCGCTGCTGCTCCGGCGCCAGCTGCTGCCCCAGCGCCTGCTGCCGAAGCCGCCCCTGCTCCGGCCGCAGCCCCGGCTGCCGCCAGCGTGCAGGACATCCACGTGCCGGACATCGGCTCGTCGGGCAAGGCCAAGATCATCGAAGTGCTGGTCAAGGTCGGCGACACCGTCGAAGCCGACCAGTCGCTGATCACCCTGGAGTCCGACAAGGCCTCCATGGAGATCCCGTCGCCTGCCGCTGGCGTGATCGAAGCCGTGCTGTGCAAGCTGGAAGACGAAGTCGGCACCGGTGACCTGATCTTCAAGATCAAAGCCGCTGGCGCTGCCCCTGCTGCTCCGGCTCCGGCTCCGGCCGCTGCCGCACCGGCTGCCGCTCCTGCCCCAGCTGCTGCACCTGCCGCTGCTGCTCCGGCAGCCGCCCCAGCACCGGCCGCCACCGCGCCGGCCGCTGGCAGCAACGCCAAGGTCCATGCAGGCCCTGCCGTTCGTCAGCTGGCCCGTGAATTCGGCGTCGACCTGGGTTCGGTCGCGGCTACCGGTCCGCACGGCCGCATCCTGAAAGAAGACGTGCAGGTCTACGTCAAGGCGATGATGCAGAAGGCCAAGGAAGCCCCGGCTGCCGGCGCTACCGGTGGTGCTGGCATCCCGCCGATCCCGGTCGTCGACTTCAGCAAGTTCGGTGAAGTCGAAGAAGTCGCCCTGACCCGCCTGATGCAGGTCGGTGCCGCCAACCTGCACCGCAGCTGGCTGAACGTGCCGCACGTGACCCAGTTCGACTCCGCCGACATCACTGAGCTGGAAGCTTTCCGCGTTGCGCAGAAGGCCGTGGCCGAGAAGGCTGGCGTCAAGCTGACCGTGCTGCCGCTGCTGCTCAAGGCCTGCGCCTTCCTGCTCAAGGAACTGCCGGACTTCAACAGCTCGCTGGCGCCAAGCGGCAAGGCGATCATCCGCAAGAAGTACGTGCACATCGGCTTCGCCGTTGACACCCCGGATGGCCTGCTGGTCCCTGTGATCAAGAACGTCGACCAGAAGAGCCTGCTGCAACTGGCTGCCGAAGCCGCCGCGCTGGCCGAGAAGGCCCGCACCAAGAAGCTCTCGGCCGACGACATGCAAGGCGCCTGCTTCACCATCTCCAGCCTCGGCCACATTGGCGGCACCGGCTTCACGCCGATCGTCAACGCGCCGGAAGTGGCGATCCTCGGCGTCTCCAAGGCGACCATGCAGCCGGTCTGGGATGGCAAGGCCTTCCAGCCCAAGCTGATGCTGCCGCTGTCGCTGTCCTACGATCACCGTGTGATCAACGGCGCCGCCGCCGCGCGCTTCACCAAGCGCCTGGGCGACGTGCTGGGCGATATCCGCACCATGCTGCTGTAATAGCTGCACGCTGCCCCTCACTCGAGGGGCAGCACCGTTTTCGAGCTGCCACGCTCGTACCTCAACCCCGCCAATTGGCGGGGCTTTTTTTTATTGGGCCCGCTTGTATGGTTAGACTTGAAGGGGTGGTGGGACTAAATGCCCGATTCTGACTGTTCGCATCAGTACAGACCGTGGGAGACATCGCCCCACCCCTTCCACCAAAGCGCCGATAAAGAATGCATCGTTTGCAAGCGACGATAGAAGCAAGCCAGCGCCTCTTGGTGAAACCCCTTCAAGCCAAAAAACCATAACGTGAGGAAGCGCCCATGGCAATGCAGGTTGGCAAGCTGATCGTGGGTGCGGATGTCGCGAAAGCTGAACTGGTGATTCATCACGATGATCGCGATGAGGTCATCAGGCTGAAAAACGCCAAACTCGAAATCAAAAGATGGCTGAAACAGCAGCCTCTCAACACGGCTATTGCTGTTGAGGCGACTAATGTTTATCACCTCGATCTGGTTGAACTGGCTCACAGCCTAGGCTTCGAGGTGTATGTCATTGATGGGTTCCAGCTGAGCAACTACCGGAAAAGCGTGGGTGGACGAGTGAAAACGGATCCTTCTGATGCTCGGCTGCTGTCCCGGTTTTTGAAAAACGAGGGGGAAGACCTTCGCCCTTGGACTCCTCCTCCCGCCGTCTACGGCAAGCTACAGAGCCTTCTTCGACGCAGATCGGCCTTGGTGACTGCTCGCACTGCAATGATGCAGAGCTGGGCTAATGAAGCCTTGTTGAAAGTCGCCTTCAAAACCTTTGTAAAATCCATAGACAGGCTGGATCTACTGATCCAAAAAAAGATTAAGGAAGTGCTGCGAGAAGCTGGCCTGCACGAACAAGTTGCCCGCTGCCAAGCGATAGAGGGCATTGGTTTTCTCACCGCTACGGCATTGGTGATGGCCTTTATGCGGGGCGAGTTCAAAAGCAGTGACTCGTACATTGCATTCCTGGGAATGGATCTACGAGTCAGTGATTCAGGACAGAAAAATGGACGCCGCCGCCTGACGAAAAGAGGCTGCTCGGAGATCAGGCGTCTATTGCATAACGCCGCCATGGCGGCGAGCCGATCGGCTGCTTGGAAAGACGTCTACGAACAATATCGGAAAGCGGGTAAAGCAACGACACAGGCGCTGGTAATCCTGGCTAGAAAGCTTGCACGAGTGGCATTCGCCCTGATGAAAAACCAGGACGAATATGTCACTAAAGGCGGAAAACTGGCTTGCTGCAAACCATAGAATCTCCCACCAAGGACCTCGCTTCAGATTTCATCCTGTTGGCCGACAACCTGTTCACAGCATCCCGCATGGCCGCTTGCCAGCCCACGGGACATGATGCAACCTTGCCCGATACGCCGTGCCTCAGGCCGCGCCCCAGTTCAAGCGAGTCTTCGATGAAAAGCCAACCCGATGCCGCCAGCCGTGTGGCGGCCGAGGTCGTGACGCAGCTCCCCGTGCCCTCGCGGCTCGGCATGCTGCGTTTCGAACGGCTGAACGAAGCCAGTTGGGCGATGCTCTACCTCGATCCGGCCTGCGACCGCCAGTTCGGCCTGCCCGCCGCCGAGCTCTGCGCCCTGATCGGCTCGCCCTATGCCAGCCTCATGGAGCCGGAGGCGCGCTACAAGCTGCACGACGAAATCCAGCTGCAACTGGCCCAGCGCGGCTACTACCGGGTGCGCTATACCCTGCACGCCTGCCCCGCGCCACTACGCCTGCTGGAAGTCGGCGAAAGCTACAAGCAGCACAATCGCCAATTGTTGCGTGGCTACCTGACGGTGTTCGACGACCACCAGCAGGACGCCCCCGACCTCGACGCCAACGACCTGGAATCGCGCAACAACCGCCTGCAGCTGGCCCTGCAGCTGAACCAGCGCGCCCAGCAGGAGCAGCTCGAGCACCTGGACCGGGTCCGCGCCCAGCAGGACCTGATCCTGCGCCTGGCACGCCAGCGCTACAGCGTCGGCAACTCGCTGCTCGAAGCCGCCGAGCTGATCACCCGCAGCGCCTGCGAGATCTACCGGGTCGACTGCGCCAGCATCTGGTACCTGGACGACCAGCGCCTGGAGCCGATCAGCGCCTGGTATCGCCGCGAACAGCAGCACCGCATGCCCGAGGCGATCGACGCCAGCCGCTTCCCCGACTACCTCGAGGCCCTGCACGCCAGCCGCGCCATCGACGCCCACAACGCCAGCCACGACCCGCGCACCCGCGAGATGGCCGAGTCGCTGTACAGCACCGACGACAACGCCATGCTCGATGCCAGTATCCGCATTGATGGCCAGGTGGTCGGCGTGCTGTGCCTGGAGCAGACCGGCCAGCCGCGGGCCTGGCAGTCGGACGAGATCGCCTTCGCCGGCGAGCTGGCCGACCAGTTCGCCCAGGTCATCAACAACCACAACCGACGCACCGCCGCCAGCGCCCTGCACCTGTTCCAGCGGGCCGTGGAGCAGAGCGCCAGCGCCTTCCTGCTGGTCAACCGCGACGGCGTGGTGGAATACGTCAACCCCAGCTTCACAGCGATCACCCAGTACAGCACCGAGGAAGTCCAGGGCCACCACCTGGCCGAACTGCCGGCCCTGGAAAACCTCAGCGAGCTGCTGTTCGACTCGCCGTCGAGCCTGGCCATGGGCAACAGCTGGCAGGGCGAGTTCAAGAGCCGGCGCAAGAACCTCGAGCCCTACTGGGGGCAACTGTCGATCTCCAAGGTGTACGGCGACAACCGCGAGCTGACCCACTACATCGGCATCTACGAAGACGTCACCCAGAGCAAACTGGCCCAGCAGCGCATCGAGCGCCTGGCCTACACCGACAACCTGACCAACCTGGGCAACCGCCCGGCGTTCATCCGCAACCTCGACGAGCGCTTCGCCCGCGACAGCAACAGCCCGATCTGCCTGCTGCTGGTGGACATCGACAATTTCAAGCGGATCAACGACAGCCTCGGCCACCAGACCGGCGACAAGCTGCTGATCAGCCTGGCCCGGCGCCTGCGCAACAGCCTGGCCAACGGCGGCAGCCTGGCGCGCTTCGCCAGCAACGAGTTCGCCGTGCTGCTCGACGACACCAGCCTCGATGACGGCCAGGGCGTGGCCCACCAGCTGCTGCGCACCCTCGACAAGCCGATGTTCGTCGACAACCAGCTGATCAACGTCACCGCTTCCGTGGGCCTGGCCTGCGCGCCACTGCACGGCAGCGACCCGGCCACGCTGATGAAGAACGCAGGCCTGGCCCTGCACAAGGCCAAGGCCAACGGCAAGCACCAGGTCCAGGTGTTCACCGAGGTGCTCAACGCCGAGGCCAGCTACAAGCTGTTCGTCGAGAACAACCTGCGCCGCGCCCTGACCCAGAACGAACTGGAAGTGTTCTACCAGCCCAAGCTGTGCCTGCGCAGCGGTCGCCTGCTGGGCCTTGAGGCGCTGCTGCGCTGGAACCACCCCGAGCGCGGCATGATCCGCCCCGACCAGTTCATCAGCGTGGCCGAGGAAACCGGCCTGATCATCCCCATCGGCAAGTGGGTGGTGCGCCAGGCCTGCCGCATGAGCCAGCAGCTGCGCGAAGCAGGTCTTGGCAACCTGCACGTGGCCATCAACCTGTCGCCCAAGCAGTTCTCCGACCCGGAGCTGGTCGGCTCGATCGCCGGCATCCTCAAGGAAGAAGCCCTGCCGCCGCACCTGCTGGAACTCGAGCTGACCGAAGGCCTGCTGCTCGAAGCCACCGAAGACACCCACCGCCAGCTCGACGAGCTCAAGGCCCTGGGCCTGACCCTGGCCATGGACGACTTCGGCACCGGTTACTCGTCGCTGAGCTACCTGAAGAAGTTCCCGATCGACATCATCAAGATCGACCGCAGCTTCATCAACGAGATCCCCGACAACCAGGACGACATGGAGATCACCTCGGCGGTGGTGGCCATGGCCCACAACCTCAAGCTCAAGGTGGTCGCCGAGGGCATCGAGACGCCCGAACAGCTGGCGTTCCTGCGCCGGCACCGCTGCGACGTCGGCCAGGGCTACCTGTTCGACCGCCCTATCCCGGGGCGCGAGCTGAGCGAAAAACTGCGCCGCTATCCGCGTGGGCCGGTGGACTGACAGCGGCACAAACCTCGGGCACTATAGAAGCCATCCAGGCCTCATCGCCGGCAAGCCGGCTCCCACAGTAATCCCGATCTCCTGTGGGAGCCGGCTTGCCGGCGATGAGGCCAACACCTGTCCAACTGGTAAACACAGAGGAACGGCCATGGTCCTGCGTTCGGAAATCCTGGTGAACAAAAACGTCCTGCCCACCGCGGAACAGGCCCTGCCTGGCCGCGAAACCCCGATGACCCTGCCCGAGTTCCACTACGTGTTCGAAGGCACCCCGCTGCTCGGCCCGTTCTTCGAAGGCGACATCGACTTCGCCATCTTTGGCCTGGGTTGCTTCTGGGGCGCCGAACGGCGCTTCTGGCAGCGCGAAGGCGTGGTCAGCACCGTGGTCGGCTACGCCGGCGGCTTCACCCCCAACCCGACCTATGAAGAAGTCTGCTCGGGCCTGACCGGCCACACCGAAGTGGTGCTGGTGGTGTTCGACAAGAACAAGGTCAGCTACCGCGAACTGCTGGCGATGTTCTGGGAGCTGCACAACCCGACCCAGGGCATGCGCCAGGGCAACGATGTCGGCACCCAGTACCGCTCGGCGATCTACTGCACCTCGCCGCAGCAACTCGAGGAAGCCCAGGCCAGCCAGGCCGCCTTCCAGGCCGAACTGAGCAAGGCCGGCTTCGGCGAGATCACCACCGAGATCGCCCAGGCGCCGACCGTGTACTTCGCCGAGGCCTACCACCAGCAGTACCTGGCCAAGAACCCGGACGGCTACTGCGGCATCGGCGGCACCGGCGTTTGCCTGCCGCCCAGCCTGCAGGGCAACTGAGCCATGATCCTGTTCCATTCGCCGTTGTCACCGTTCGTGCGCAAGGTGATGATCGTCCTGCACGAGACCGGCCAGCTGGAGCGCGTCAGCGTGCAGGGCGTGAACATCAGCCCGCTGAACGGCGACGAGCAGCTCAACCGCGACAACCCGATCGGCAAGATCCCGGCCCTGCGCCTTGACGATGGCAGCGTGCTGCACGATAGCCGGGTGATCTGCGAATACCTCGACAGCCAGCATGTCGGCCTGCCGTTGATCCCCCGCGAGGGCTCGGCGCGCTGGCGGCGCCTGACCCTGGCCGCGCAGGCCGACGCGATCATGGATGCCGCGGTGGCTACGCGCTACGAGACCTTCCTGCGCCCGGTGGACAAGCAGTGGGACGCTTGGGTGACAGCGCAGGGCGAGAAGATCCGCCGCGGGCTGGCGAGCCTGGAGCACGAGCACCTGGCAGAGATCATCTCCGGCTTCGATATCGCCGCGATCGGTGTGGCCTGCGCCTTGGGTTATCTGGACTTGCGCCAGCCGGAGTTCGACTGGCGCGGAGAGTATCCGGGGCTGGCGGCGTGGTATGCCGAGGTGTCGAAGCGGCCGTCGATGGTGGCTACAGCTCCTGTAACCTGATCCGCCGCAATCGCCGCGGTTCGTCGCCACGGCAAGCCGGCTCCCACAGAGTTCAGCGCAATCCTTGTGGGAGCCGGCTTGTCGTGGCGACGAACCGCGGCGATTGGGCTGCACGGCAGCCCCGGCGTCACTGCGGTATCACAGGAAACAACTGCGCAATCCTGAGCGCCAACCAGCGCCCGATCTCTCTATCCTCCCTCATACCCCCCTCCCCACCCGCGACCAGTCCAGCCGGCGGGTCAGCACCATGAACACGCCCAGCAGGCCAAAGCACAGCAACGAGCCCATCAGCAGTGCGTAGTCCTCGGCGCTGAGCAGCCCGTAGAGCATGCCGTACAACGCCGCCAACCCCGCCGCAAAGCCCACCCCGCGTCCCAGGCTGCGCAGCACGTGCACCAGGTAGAAGCCGATCAGCAGCACACAGCCCGACGCCGACAGCCCATAGGCCAGGCCGAACCCCAGGTGCTCCGACAACGACAGCAGCAGCAGGTAGAAGAACGCCAGGGCCACGCCCACCAGGATGTACTGCACCGGGTGCACGCTGAGGTTCTTCAGCACCTCGAACAGGAAGAAGCCGGCGAAGGTCAGGGCAATGAACAGCAACGCGTACTTGATCGCCCGCTCGCTCTTGAGGTACTGGTCCACCGGGTCGACGAAGCTGACGCCGAAAGCCCGGTCGGTGAAGTCAGCGCACTTCTGCGCCGAGGCGCACAGGCGCACCGCTTCTTCCAGGTTGGTGGCAAAGAACGTGGTCTGCCAGTGGGCGCTGAAGCCTTTCTCGTCGATGGCGCGGCGGCTGGGCAGGAAGTTGCCGATGAAGCTCGGGTGCGGCCAGTTGGCGCGCATGTCCACGGTACTGCTGCGCCCGACCGGCAGCACGGCCAGTTGCCCGGTGCCCAGCAGGTCCAGGTCGAAGGCATAGGTGAACTCCCGGGCCTGCGGTTCGCTGAACTGCGGCAGGTCCACATGCACGCCGCCAGGCAACCAGTCGACACCGTTGCCGGGCTGGAACGGCAGGCGCTGGTCGTCCAACTTCAGTTCAAGGCTGTTCTCGATGCCGCGGATATCACTGATGCCGACCATCAGCCGCGGCTTGTCGAAGCGATAGTCGTCGTAGTCCTTCTCGATCCCCCAGCGCTCGGGCAGCTTGAAGCGGCCGCTGATCCTGCTCTTGGCATGGAACAGGCGCGCCTGGTAGATGCCCCGGGCACGCAGCTCGGTATCGACACCCACATCCATTTCGAAGGTTTCCGGCAGGAAATACAGCTGGCCGTGGACCGTACTGGTTTCCTGGACGCTCTTGCCGTCCTTGTCGATCCAGCGGCGCTCGTACTTGCGATAGGGCACCACCACCACCGGGCCACTGACCAACTGGTCGAAGCTGGAGCTCGCGGCGATCTCACCGAGCACGTTGTTGCGCAGTTGCTGACGTTCGTCGATCAAGCCGCCGATCATCAGCAGGGGAATCAGCAGCATCAGGATCAGCACGGCAATCAGGCCGAGCTTGAAACCTAGGGTCTTGTTCATGGGATTGGGCTCCGTTTGCGATGGGGGCAGTGTCTGCCCGCTGCGTGGAGCCCTTGGGGAGGGAATGTGGAGATTGTGTGGAGATTCGGGCTACCCGCGCGCATGCCATGCGCAAATCCCCTTGGGAGCCGGCTCGCCGGCGAAAGGGCCGCAAAGCGGCCCCCGGCAACTCAACTGACGCGCCGCGCCGGCAGCCACAACCTCACCCGCACGCCACCCTCGACGTTGTCCACGGCCAGCGCCCCGCCATGCAACTGCATCACCTCGGCCACGAAGTTCAGCCCCAGCCCGGTGCTCTTGCGCCCGGTGCCGGGCCTTGGCAGCGAATAGAAGCGCTCGCTGACCCGGCCCAGGGCATATTCGGGGATCGCCTGCCCCTGGTTGAACAGGCTCAAGGCCACCCGCTCGCCATCGCGCTCCAGCTCGAAGGCCAATGCGCCTTGCTGCGGAGTGAAGTCCAATGCGTTGTCCAGCAGGTTGGCCAGCGCCTGGCGCATCAGGAATGGATCGCACAGCAGCCTGAGGCCCGCCGGGATCCGCTGGCGTACCTGCAACCCGGCACCGTCGATCCTCGTGCCATGGGCCAGCAGCAGCTCGTCGATCAATGCCGCCACCGCCACCTGCTGCTCGTCCTCCAGGGCCTGCATCTGTTCGACCCGGGCCAGGTTGAGCAGCCGCTCGATCATCTGCTGCAAGCGGTCGCTCTCGCGCTCGATATTGCCGGCAAAGCGCGCCCGCTGATCTTGCGGCATGTCGCCCTGCAGCAGTTCCGAGGCGCCACGGATCGCCGCCAGCGGGCTCTTGAGTTCATGGGTGAGCGTGTGCACGTAGCGTTCAACGTAGGCCTTGCCTTCGAGCTGGGTACGCATGCGCTCCACCGCCGTGGCCAGTTGCAGCAGCTCGCCGCCCTTGTAGTGCGGCAGCGCGGCACGCTGGCCCTCGCTGACCGCCTGGGCATAGTGGGTTAGGCGGCGCAGCGAGCGGGTCAGCCACCACGACAGCGCCGCCCCCACCAACAGGCCAAGCACGATCAGCCCGAGGCCGAGGATCAGCAGGCGCCGCTCGGAGCGGTCGATGTACGGCTGCAGCGAGCTGTTGGGCTTGGCCACGGTGACCACGCCGATGATCTGGCCGCCGTCGAGGATCGGCGCCGCCACATGCATCACCGAGGTGCTTTCGTCATCCGGGTCGCTGCGGGTCGAGCGTGCGCCGTACTGGCCGCGCAAGGTCAGGTAGACGTCGTTCCAGCGCGAATAGTCCTTGCCCACGGCCTGGCCGCTGGAGTCGAGCAGGACGACGCCCTTGGCATCGGTCACGTAGATCCGGTGGCTGACCTGGTTTTTCGCCAACCCCCAGATCTGCGCGCTCGGGCGCCGCTCGCCATAGGAGGCCAGTACCTGCGACAGGCGGCTCTGGGTCAGGGTGCCGTTCTTCACATCGTCATGAAGGATCTCGGCCAGCAGATTGGCGGTGTCCACCAGGGTTTCTTCCGATGACTGCCGCACCACCGGGCGGATCTGCTCGCGCACCGTATTGAGCAGGAAGTAACCCGCCAGGCCGACGAACAGGAAGTACACCAGGAAGATGCGAATCCCCAGGCGCATCAGGCGTGCTCCGGGCTGTAGCTGTAGCCCAGGCCGCGGTGCGTCTGGATTGCCTCGGCATCGGGCGCGACCTGGCGCAGCTTGGCGCGCAGGCTCTTGATATGGCTGTCGATGGTGCGCTCATAGCCCACGTCCGAGGCCACGCCCAAACCATCGAGCAGTTGCTCGCGGCTGAACACCCGGCGCGGTTGCTCGAGCAGGCTTTGCAGGAGGCGGAACTCATGGCGGGTGAGCGCCAGCGCCTGGCCCCGGTAGCTGATACGCATCGCCAAGGTATCGAGCTGGAACGGCGTGCTGTCGCTGGCCACTTCAACCCTCGGCGCCATGCGCTTGAGGATCGCCCGCACCCGCGCCGCCACCTCGCGGGGGCTGAACGGCTTGACCACGTAGTCGTCGGCGCCGATTTCCAGACCCAGCACGCGGTCGATCTCGGCGTCGCGGGCGCTGAGGAACATCACTGGCACCTCGCTGAAACGGCGCAGCTGGCGGCAGGTCTCGAAGCCACTGATATCGGGCAGGCCGATATCGAGGATCACCAGGTCGGCCGGGCGCAGGCGCTGCTGCTCGACGGCGGCGCTGCCGAGGGTCACCCACTCGGTGCTGTGGCCGTCGGCCTGCAGGGCGTAGATGAGGGTGTCGGCGATGGCGGATTCGTCTTCGACGATGAGGATGTGGGGCATCTGAGCGGCAAGCCTCGAGCTGCAAGCTTCAAGTGAAAGCGGATCGCGGCAACTTACACCGATCCGCCGTTTCTTGCAGCTTGTCGCTCGATGCTTGCTACTGCCGCATCAGCAGCCCGGATTGCCTGCCGTGAACTTCTCGCGCGGATCCACCGCCGCCTTGAACTTGCGCAGGGCCTTGGAGCCGATCAACAGCGGATAGCGGAAATTGCTGCGGTCGACCAGGTTGACCTCCACGGTGCGTTTCACATCGCCCAGGCACATTTCCAGGTCGATCACCGGGCGATGCGAGAGCGCTGGCGACTCCTCCTCGTCATCTTCCTCGGCGCGGTTCTTGATCTTGCTGATACGCGACACTTCATGCTCGTAGAGCTTGTCGCTGGCGCCCTCGGTCGCCAGGCGGAAGCGCACCCACTCGTTGCCATCACGGGTGAACATCTCGATGTCCTTGGCCGACAGCGAAGCGGTCCAGGCACCGGTATCCATCTTGGCTTTGAGGGTCTGGCCGATCTCCGGCAGCTTGATGTTCTCGTAACGGCCATAGAGCGTCGGTTCCGCGGCCATCACCGGCAGCGCCAGAAGGGACAGCAGGGCAAGCAAGGGTTTCACAGGGCAGGCTTCCTTGAGAGGGGTCAGTGCTTAGACTGTGCGGGCAGGATAGGTTCGTCGCCACAGGTTAAACAACATAATGTGAAACATTTGTCCCAGTTAATGGACGTACGACGTTTGGCTAAGGGCCATACCCTGCTTATCATTGCCAACCGTTCACTTCACACAACAAGAGTCCCCTTATGCGTCGCCTGCTGACCGGCATCCTCACCCTCACCCTGCTGCTGCTCAACACCCTGGTGCTGATCGGCCCGCTGCTGGTCTTCGCCCTGCTCAAGCTGGTGCTGCCGGGCCGTGGCCGCGACTACGCGTCGGCCGCGGTGATGTGGATCGCCGAAACCTGGTCGGAAATCGACAAGGCCATCTTCGCCCTGTGCATCCCCACCCAGTGGGACATCCGCGGCGTCGACACGCTGCGCCAGGACACCTCGTACCTGTGCGTGAGCAATCACCAGACCTGGGTGGATATCCCGGCACTGATCGAGAGCCTCAACCGCCGCGTGCCGTTCTTCAAGTTCTTCCTCAAGAAAGAGCTGATCTGGGTACCGCTGCTGGGCCTGGCCTGGTGGGGGCTGGATTATCCGTTCATGAAGCGCTACAGCAAGGCCTTCCTCGACAAGCACCCCGAACTCAAGGGCAAGGACCTGGAGATCACCAAGGCCGCCTGCGAGCTGTTCAAGCGCCAGCCGGTGACCGTGGTCAACTACCTCGAAGGCACCCGCTTCACCGAGGCCAAGCGCGCCGAGCAACAATCGCCCTACCGTCACCTGCTCAAGCCCAAGGCCGGCGGCGTGGCTTTCGTGCTGGCGGCGCTGGGCGAGCAGCTGGATGCGCTGCTTGATGTGACCATCGTCTACCCGGGCGACAAGGCGCCGGGGTTCTGGGACCTGCTCAACGGCAGCATCAGCCGGGTGATCATCGACATCCGCGTACGCGAGCTGGACCCGGCGCTGTGCGAGGGCGATTACGAGAACGACCCGGCGTTCCGCCAGACGGTGCAGGCCTGGGTCAACCAGCTGTGGCTGGACAAGGACCAGCGGATCGCGCAATTGCGCGCGGAGATGCGCTGAAACCAATGGCCCTGTCGCGCTCTTGCCCGCGATAGGGCCTACAAACACCTCACCAAACCTCGATTAAAATCCAGATTTATAATCGACATAAGGAACTCTTTGTTTGTCACCACCCACCTGAGTGGATAAAAATCGATCAACCACAACTACAAGAAAAGCCAGGATCGATCGATGGCCAACCCTCCCTGCTCCGCCCCCGCGCAACTGCGCCGCGTCCTGGGCCTGCCCGCCCTGGTGTTCTTCGGCCTGGTGTACATGGTCCCGCTGACCATCTTCACCACCTACGGCATCGTCACCGAACTCACCGGTGGCCGCACCGCCGCTGCCTACCTGGTCACCCTGCTGGCCATGCTGTTCACCGCCACCTCCTACAGTTTCATGGTCAAACGCTTCCCGGTCGCGGGCTCGGCGTACTCCTACACCAACATGGCGTTCGGCCCCAACGTGGGTTTCCTGGCGGGCTGGTCGCTGCTGCTCGACTACCTGTTCATCCCGATGATCAATTACCTGCTGATCGGGCTGTTCCTCAACATCGCCTTCCCGGCCATCCCGGCCTGGACCATCGTGCTGGCGGCCATCGCCGTGGTGACCGTGCTCAACGTGGTCGGCATCCACTCGGTGGCCAAGACCAGCAACCTGATCGTCGGCGCGCAGATCGTCTTCATCGGCGTGTTCGTCGCCCTGTCCTGGCAGGGCCTGGCCGGCCAGCCGGTGGACCTGCTGGCACCGCTGCGCGGTGATGGCAGCGCGCCGGGCTTCGGCGCCTTGATGGCGGGGGCGGCGGTGCTGTGCCTGTCGTTCCTCGGCTTCGATGCCGTGTCGACCCTGGCCGAAGAATGCAAGGACGCCCGCCGCGACGTGCCGCGGGCGATCATCCTCACCACCCTTGGCGCCGGGCTGCTGTTCACCGTGCTGGCCTACGTCAGCCAGCTGGTACTGCCGGGCAGCACCTTCGCCAACACCGATGCCGCCGCCAACGAAGTGATGATGAAGGCCGGCGGGCAGTTCCTCGCCAACTTCTTCACCGCTGCCTTCGTTGCCGGCAGCCTGGGCTCGGCGCTGGCCTCGCAGGCGGCGGTGTCGCGCATCCTGTTCACCATGGGCCGCGACCGCGTGCTGCCGCAGCGCAGCTTCGGCTACCTGTCGCCGCGCTTCGGCACGCCGGTGTTCGCCACCCTGCTGGTGTCGGCGTTCTCGCTGCTGGCACTGGTGATCGACCTGGCCACCCTCGCCTCGCTGATCAGCTTTGGCGCGCTGGTGGCGTTCTCGGCGGTGAACCTGGCGGTGGTGAAGACGCACCTGATGGATGACGCCAGCCAGCGCACGCCGCTGGGCCTGCTGCGCTATGGCGCGGTACCGCTGGTGGGGTTGAGCCTGACCTTGTGGCTGTGGACCAGCTTGTCGGCGCTGACGCTGGTGATCGGCTTGTGCTGGTTTGCGTTGGGGCTGGCGTACCTGGCGGTGCTGACAGCCGGTTTCCGTCGGCCGGTGCGGCTGGTGGATTTCTCCGAAACAGCGTAGCCCCGCATGCCTCCTGCAGGAGCGGCGGTGCACCGCTCCTGCAGAGGATGGGGTCAGACCGACGGGGTGTTTACCGCCGGGCTACCCCACAAACTCCCCAGGTTCTGCAGCAACGATCCGGCAATCCCCTGCTGCCCCAGGTACTGCAGGATCAACGGCGCGAATTGGCCGATCATCCCGGTATCCATGCCCAGCGCCTTGAAGGCGGTGTCCAGGTCGTTGCGGTTCTCGACTTCACCACCCAGCGCATTGCTCAGGGCCGAGCTGTTCTTGTCATTGCCCAGCAACTGCCCCAGCCCGTTCAGCCCACCCAATGCATTGTTGCCCGACAGCAGGTCGAGCCCCGGCACAGCCTTGGTCAACTGCCCGTAGTCATCGCCGCTGAGGTTGTTGCGCGCCAGGCCCAACATGGCCCCCGCGCCGCCGATGGCCTGCTCGGGCGTGATCTTCAATTCGCTGCCCAGCGTATTGAGCAGGTTGGCCTGGGCGGCTGGCGCTTGCCCCTGGGCCTGCTGGTTCTGGTTCTGCATGGCCGAGACGGCATTGGCCGCATCGCTGAGGTTGAAGGCGAACACCGGGCTTGCGGCCAGGGTCATCAGGGTTGCCAGGGTGAATGCTTTCATCGGGAGGGACCTCGTCGGCCGGAATGGCCGGGAAACGAGGGGTTGGACTGGGGTGCCGGGGGTTTGTTCCGGGCCGGCCATCGGTGTTCATCCCAGGGCCCAATCGCTGGCAAGCCAGCTCCCACAGTGGATTGCGCAATAGCTAGGGCCCTGCGCGGCCCCTGTGGGAGCCGGCTTGTCGTGGCGACGAACCGCGGCGATGGGCCGCACAGCGGCCCCGGCTGTTTCAACCCTGCTGATAAAAGCCCGAGGCAGGCACCTGCTTCAACGCCCCCACCAGCGCATCGACCTGCCCCCAGGCGACGGTCAAGTGCTGCAAGCTGGACGCCTGGAGTTGTCTTTCGAGGATGGCAGTGGAAAGGGATTAGCCGGGTGGGAGCTGGAATTTGGCGTGAAGGTCTTCAGGTGGGTCAGGGACGATTTCTTTCATCGAGGCACCATGCTGTGTTGGCGACCGGAAAAGCCTAGTGGCCAGGATTTCCCTCGACAATCAGACGTGTATCGACAGATTGCACAGGGTATTTCTTTCGACTCTGTAAGCCTGTAAGAAACTCCCTGCGAAATAGGGAGGATAATTCCCACACCTAGCAATTTTGCTAGTTGTTTGATTCGCCGATCGGCTTCATGCTCCTGAATACCATAGTTGGAGGCCGGATCATGAGTAATAGACCCAACAGGAATTTGATCACGATACTGTTATGCGATAGGAGCGGGACAGTCCTAGGTACACAAACCCAAAAATTCACTTACACACCGTTCGGCTATGACCGTGTTGAAAACACTGGGCCATCTCATCTAGGCTTTAATGGCGAGAGGCGCTCGAGGACCGACAGCTACATCCTTGGAAGCTTTCGAAGCTACCTTTCAGTGCTTATGCGCTTCAATTCTCCAGACAATCTTAGCCCCTTCGATGCCGGCGGTGTAAATCCATACACTTACGTTGACAACAACCCTATAAACATGACAGACCCAACCGGTCATTTACCATGGATTATCAGAAAAATATTCTCAAGTAATGCATCACTGCAACAACACTCCAAAACCAGAGCCGACCATTATAAAGTCGCCTATGATAATGCGGTAAAAGACATGAAGCCTGCGGAATTTTATGACATGAAAAAACAGGCCTCTATCAATAACGCGCGCTCCATCGCTGTCAACGCAAAGGATCACTTAGACAAACACAATAATCGGCTTAGCCGCCTTGGACACTCGAAAGTAATATACCAAAAAGCCTCATTAGCACCCCCAGAACAATCAACTATCTCCCGCTCGGCAAATACAGAAGCTCCTCAACCGCGCAAAGTCCCTAAGCACGAGCAATTTGGACTATCCGAAGCAGAGTATGCAGCTCAAATAGGCAAACCAAAAACCTTTACACGAATTTTTAACACCCCGCAGATGACCGAGGCCCTTAGAAGCCTACAACAATAGAAGACCACATACTAAAACCCTGCTAACAGCTCAATAATCACACCCTGCAAAAATACAAAAGACCAAAGCGCAATAGCGCTTTGGTCTGTACATCTGGCGCGCACCCTTAACTGTAAAGCCTAACACCAGAGCATCTTCCTATGCTGTGCCAAGCATCTTATGCGGATCAATCACAAACCTCTTCGACACCCCCGAATCAAACTCTCAATACCCCTCCGGCGCCTGATTCAGGCTGATCACCGGCCCCCACCACTTCAGCGATATTGACACGGCCCCACATGATCACCTGCATCAACTAGCGGTTGTACTTCATGGTCGGGGTCTGCCCGGTGTGGAAGCTGTGGGACTTGGCCCAGCCCAGGTCGAAGCGAATGCTCAGCGCGCCGATCTTGGCGGCGGCATCCACCGCGCCCAGATCTGGCCACATACAGATCCCGACAGCCTTAATAGGGCAGAAAATAGTGGTAGGCCGCATGATTAGGCCATCCAATAGCCCTAGTATTTATGCCAGTTGTCAACCCTATGGTTTCGCGGCAGATTCAGATGCTGAATCACTCAAACATAGGTGACCCTATGAATCAGACCAATAAGCACATGACCTCCACAAAATTACTGGCAACTGATATGCAGGGCTCAGTGCTCCATCAGCGCTCCCCCGAAAACCCTGATGCTTCTTACGAAAGCCTCTCTGAAAAAGACAAAGCATCTTCTACTGCAAATTCATCAGAGCCGAAAAAGTCACGCACTTAAAGTGCCTATCGAACATGAGCAATACAAAAAACAGAGCCCCTATATACGGGGCTCTGACTATTCCGACCTACGCCGCACTAAACGTCTTATGCGGGTCAATCACAAACTTCTTCGGCACCCCTGCATCAAACTCGCCATACCCCTCCGGCGCCTGATCCAGGCTGATCACCTGCACCCCCACCACTTCGGCGATATTGATGCGGTCCCACATGATCGCCTGCATAAGCTGGCGGTTGTACTTCATGGTCGGGGTCTGCCCGGTGTGGAAGCTGTGCGACTTGGCCCAGCCCAGGCCGAAGCGGATGCTCAGCGCGCCGATCTTGGCGGCGGCATCCACCGCGCCCGGGTCTTCGGTCACGTACAGGCCCGGAATGCCGATGTTGCCGGCCACTCGGGTCACTTGCATCAGCGAGTTGAGCACGGTGGCCGGGGCCTCGTGCTTGGCGCCTTCATGGCCATGGCCACGGGCTTCGAAGCCGACGGCATCGACGGCGCAGTCCACTTCCGGCTCGCCGAGGATATCGACGATCTGCTCGTGCAGCGGGGTGTCCTTGGACAGGTCGACCACCTCGAAGCCCTGAGACTTGGCGTGGGCCAGGCGCAACGGGTTGAGGTCGCCGACGATCACGCAGGCGGCGCCCAGCAGGCGGGCGGACGCTGCGGCGGCCAGGCCGACTGGACCGGCACCAGCAACGTAGACGGTGCTGCCCGGTCCAACACCTGCGGTGACGGCGCCGTGGTAGCCGGTGGGGAGGATGTCGGACAGGCAGGTCAGGTCGCGGATCTTCTCCATGGCCTTGTCGCGGTCCGGCAGTTTCAGCAGGTTGAAGTCGGCATACGGCACCAGCACGTATTCGGCCTGGCCACCGGTCCAGTCGCCCATGTCGACGTAGCCATAGGCGCCGCCGGCGCGGGCCGGGTTGACGGTGAGGCAGACGCCGGTGTGCATCTCTTTGCACGAACGGCAACGGCCGCAGGCGACGTTGAACGGCACCGACACCAGGTCGCCGATCTTCAAGCGCTCGACGTCACGGCCCAGCTCGACGATTTCACCGGTGATTTCGTGGCCGAGTACCAGGCCGACCTGGGCGGTGGTGCGGCCACGGACCATGTGCTGGTCGGAGCCGCAGATATTGGTGGAGACCACCTTGAGGATGACACCGTGCTCGATCTTCTTGCCGCGCGGGTCCTGCATCTTGGGGTAGTCGATCTTCTGCACCTCGACCTTGCCCGCGCCGAGATACACCACTCCACGGTTACCAGACATGCTCTTACCTCGCTTGATTTGTATTTATGCAGCGGTGGTGGAAAGCGCCGCCTTTCCGTGGGCGGCCTGTGTTACTGGAATGAAGGGATTGTGGGCTTGATGGGGGATGGGGCGGTGACTGGATGCGACAGGGGGATGCCTGTTTGCGGCGCAAAAACCTGGGGCCGCTTTGCGGCCCATTCGCTGCGGTTCGTCGCCACGACAAGCCAGCTCCCACAGTGTCCGCGCAGAACCTGTGGGAGCTGGCTTGCCAGCGAAAGGGCTGCGCAGCAGCCCCGGCGATCTATCAGAGCACGACCGTGCGATTGGCGTTGAGGAACACCCGCCGCTCAATGTGATACCCCACCGCCCGCGCCAGGGTAAGGCACTCGATGTCCCGCCCCTTGGCGATCAGGTCTTCCGGATAGTGGCTGTGATCCACCACCTCCACACCCTGGGCGATGATCGGCCCTTCGTCCAGGTCGTTGTTGATGTAGTGCGCGGTGGCACCGACCATCTTCACGCCCTTGTTGTAGGCCTGGTGATACGGCTTGGCGCCCTTGAACCCAGGCAGCAGCGAGTGGTGGATGTTGATCGCCCAGCCATCCAGCCGGCGGCACAGCTCCGGCGACAGCACTTGCATGTAGCGGGCGAGGATCACCAGTTCGGCGCCGCTCTCCTCGATCACCTGCAGCACCTTGCGCTCCTGCGCCGGCTTGTCGTTGGGGTCGAGGGCGAAGTGGTAGTACGGAATCTTGTGCCAGTGCGCCAGCGGCTCCAGGTCGGGGTGGTTGGACACCACCGCGACCACATCCATGGCCAGCTGGCCGATGCGTTGGCGGTACAGCAGGTCGTTCAGGCAATGGTCGGCCTTGGACACCATGATCACCACCTTGGGGCGGTGATTCGGCGCGGTCAGCTCAAAGGCCATGCCGAAGGCTTCGCTGCGTTCGGCGAGGCCGGCGCGGAAGCCCTCCTCGTCGAAGCCGTCCGCGGCGCGGAACTCCACACGAATGAAGAACCGCCCCGAAAGCCGGTCATCGAAGGAATGGTGCTCGGTGACGTAGCAGCGCTGCTCGTAGAGATGACGCGTCACCACATCGACCGTGCCGAGCATGCTCGGGCAGTCGGCGGTGAGAATCCAGGTGTCCGGTGCCCGACTCATGGTGCTGCTCCTTAGGCTTCGATGGCCAGGCCGTACTCGGCCGATGCGTCCTGCAGCCACAGCCACCAGTAGTCGGAGAAGCTGCGGCGAATCACCAACTCCCAGGTGTCCTCGGCGGTGCGGCGGATCACCAGTTGCGACTTGGCGAACACGGTACCGACGGCCTTGCCGACCGGGAAGTTGTTCGGGTGTACATCATAGCTGGTGGATTTCATCAGCACGTCGCGCACGTTGGGGCCGCGCAGCTCGAGCAGGGTCTGCCCACCGGTGACGTTGACCACCTGGATATGCTGGCCGTCGAGGGCATCGCGCAGCTTCTGCTCCACAGTGAACTCCTGGCCGCCGGGGACGATCAGCAACCACTCGTCCGGGCCGACCCACTGCAGCGACATCTCGCTGTTGGCGACCACGGTCAGGGCCACCGGCAGCTCCAGGCCAAGGGCCTTGTGCACGCCGCCGGCGAAGGCCTGGTCATGGCCGTCGCCACGCAGGGTCAGGTGGCCGAGGAATTTCTTTTCGCGCAGGGTCACGCCTGCGTTCTTGCGGCCCTTGCCGACCAGGCTGGCCAGGTCGGCGTGGTGCAACGGCGACTGAGCCTTGGCGTCGGCGCCGGGGTTTTGCTGGAAGACGTTGATAGCGCTCATTTCTTACCTGCCTTGAATTCGTGTTCGTCGAAGCGATGCAGCAACTGGATGGATGCGCTGGCCCCATCGCTGGCAAGCCAGCTCCCACAGGGACCGCATCGACCTCAGGAACTGCATCGAACCTGTGGGAGCCGGCTTGCCGGCGAAGGGCCTGGCCTGCCCCCACAGGGCCCGGAATCAAACGTTCTGCCGCTCACCCTTCGGATCGAAGAACACCGAAGACACGATTTCCGCCTCGATCACGCTGCCATCGGCCTGCGGCGAATACACCCGCTCGCCCATGCGCTTGAGGCCGCCCTTGACCACGCCCATGGCGAACGAATAGCCCAGGGAGTTGGCCGCGTAGCTGGAGGTGACGTGGCCGACCATGTCCATCGGGATCGGCTGCTTGGGGTCGAACACCAGCTGGGCGCCCTCCGGCAGCCACACGTTCGGGTCCACGGGCTTGAGGCCCACCAGCTGCTTGCGGTTGTCGCGGGTGGTGTCTTCACGGTTCATGCCGCGCAGGCCGATCCACGAGAAGGCCTTGTTGCGGCCCACGCACCAGCTCATGTTGAGGTCGTCCGGGGTCATCGAGCCGTCGGTGTCCTGGCCAACGATGATGAAGCCCTTCTCGGCGCGCAGCACGTGCATGGTCTCGGTGCCGTACGGGGTCAGGTTGTACTTCTTGCCCGCCTCGACGATCTGCTCCAGCACGCCCATGGCGTAGTTGGCCTGCACGTTGATCTCGTACGACAGCTCGCCGGTGAACGAGATGCGGAACACCCGCGCCGGCACGCCGCCGACCAGGCCTTCCTTCCAGCTCATGAATGGGAAGCCGTCCTTGTCCAGGTCGATGTCGCTGACCTCGGCCAGCAGCTTGCGGCTGTTGGGGCCGGACAGAGTCATGGTCGCCCAGTGGTCGGTGACCGAGGTGAAGTACACCTTCATTTCCGGCCATTCGGTCTGGTGGTACAGCTCCAGCCACTGCAGCACGCGGGCGGCGCCGCCGGTGGTGGTGGTCATGATGAAGTGGTTGTCGCCGACGCAGGCGGTCACGCCGTCGTCGAAGACCATGCCGTCTTCCTTGCACATCAGGCCGTAGCGGGCCTTGCCCACGTCGAGCTTGGTCCAGGCGTTGCTGTAGATGCGGTTGAGGAACTCGCGGGCGTCCGCGCCCTGGATATCGATCTTGCCCAGGGTCGAGGCATCCAGCAGGCCGACGCTGTCACGCACGGCCTTGCATTCGCGGGCCACGGCGGTGTGAATGTCTTCGCCGGGCTTGGGGAAGTACCACGGGCGCTTCCATTGGCCGACGTCCTCGAACTCGGCGCCGTTCTTGATGTGCCAGGCATGCAGGGCGGTGAAGCGCACCGGTTCGAACAGGTGGCCGCAGTGCCGGCCGGCTACCGCGCCGAAGGTCACCGGCGTGTAGTTGGGGCGGAACATGGTGGTGCCCATTTCCGGGATGCCTATCCCGAGCGAACGGGCGGCGATGGCCAGGCCGTTGATGTTGCCCAGCTTGCCCTGGTCGGTGCCGAAGCCCAGCGCGGTGTAGCGCTTGACGTGCTCGACCGACTCGAAGCCTTCGCGGGTGGCCAGCTCGATGGCCGCGGCGGTGACGTCGTTCTGTTGGTCGACGAACTGCTTCGGCGCACGGGCGGTGCCTTTGTCGTGGGGCACCTGGAACAACGCCACGGTGGCCTCTTCCTTGCGCGCCAGGGTTTTCGGCAAGGTGCCGACGCTGGCCTTGAAGCCGGCCTCGGTGGCGGCGCGAACACCGCCTTCGAAACCGTCGGCGATCACGTCACCGAGGGCGTAGACACCGTTCACGCCACCGACGCACACGCGCTTCTGCGGGGCATCGCCCGGCACGAAGCCGAGGATGTCTTCACGCCACACCGGGCGACCGCCCAGGTGCGAGGCCAGGTGCACCACCGGGCTGTAGCCGCCGGAGGTGGCGATCAGGTCGCAGTCGAGGGTTTCACCGGGGCTGGTGACCTTGCGCGCCTGCACATCGATGGCGGCCACGCGGGCGCCGGTGACGTGCTTGCTGCCCTTGGCCTCGATCACGGCGCTGGAGGTGAGGATGCGGATGCCCTTGGCACGCGCCTCCTCGACCAGAGACCCGCGTGGGTTGTGGCGGGCGTCAGCGATGGCGACCACCTGCAGGCCGGCGTCGTGCCAGTCCAGCGCGGCGCGGTAAGCGTGGTCGTTGTTGGTCGACAGCACCAGCTTGCGGCCTGGGGCCACGCCATAGCGGCGCACGTAGGTGGACACGGCGCCGGCCAGCATGTTGCCCGGCAGGTCGTTGTTGCCGTACACCAGCGGGCGCTCGTGGGCACCAGCAGCCAGTACTACGCGGTTGGCGCGCACGCGGTGCACGCGCTGACGCACCTGGCCGATCGGGGCGCGGTCGCCGAGGTGGTCGGTGAGCCGCTCATGGATGGTCAGGAAGTTATGGTCGTGGTAGCCGTTGACCGTGCTGCGCGGCAGCAGGGTAACTTCCGGCAGGCTTTCCAGCTCGGCCACAACCGCATTGACCCAATCGGCGGCCGGTTTGCCGTCGAGGGTTTCGCGGCTGTCGAGCAGGGTGCCGCCGAACTCTTCCTGCTCGTCCGCCAGGATCACCCGTGCGCCACTACGGGCGGCAGCCAGCGCGGCAGCCAGGCCGGCAGGGCCGGCGCCGACGATCAGCACGTCACAGTGCTGGTTCATGTAGTCGTAGCTGTCCGGGTCATTCTGCAGCGGCGCACGGCCCAGGCCCGCCGCCTTGCGGATGTACTTCTCGTAGGTCATCCAGAACGACTTGGGGTACATGAAGGTCTTGTAGTAGAACCCGGGCGGCATCATGTTGCCGCCGACCTTGCCGATGATGCCCATCATGTCGTTGTTGACGGTCGGCCAGCCGTTGGTGCTGGTGGCCACCAGGCCTGCGTACAGGGCCTGCTGGGTGGCGCGCACGTTGGGGATCTGGGTGGCTTCGCTGGCGCCGATCTGCAGGATCGCATTCGGCTCTTCGGTACCGGCGGCGATGATCCCGCGGGGACGCGAGTACTTGAAGCTGCGCCCGACGATGTCGACGCCGTTGGCCAGCAGCGCGGCGGCCAGGGTGTCGCCGGCATAGCCCTGGTAGGTCTTGCCGTTGAAGGTGAAGTTCAGCACCTTGCTGCGGTCGATACGGCCGCCGCTGGCGAGGCGATAGGTCTGGCTCATACTTTTTCCCCTTGGCCCTTGGCGGTCGCTGGCGCGCTGCTCTGTTTCGAGGCGGCGGTGACCTGAGGCTTCTCGCCGATCTTGTAGGTTTCCAGAATCTCGTAGGTCACGGTGTCGCGGGTGACGTTGAAGTACTGGCGGCAGCCGGCAACGTGGTCCCACAGCTCGTGGTGGATGCCACGCGGGTTGTCGCGGAAGAACATGTAGGTGCCCCACTCCTCGTCGGAGCAGGCGTTCGGGTCCAGCGGGCGGGCGATATGGGCCTGGCCGGACGCGTGGAATTCTTCCTCGGAGCGCAGCTCGCCGCAGTGGGGACAGAAGATGTGCAACATGACGGTTGTCTCCGGGGTCAGTGGGCGACGGCAGCGGCGCCGTGTTCGTCGATCAGCGCGCCGTTGTAGAAACGGTCGATGGAGAATGGCGCGGCCAGCGGGTGCATCTCGCCCTTGGCCAGGCTGGCGGCAAACACGTTGCCCGAGCCCGGGGTGGCCTTGAAGCCGCCAGTGCCCCAGCCGCAGTTGAAGAACATGTTCTTCACCGGGGTCTTGGAGATGATCGGGCAAGCGTCGGGGGTGGTGTCGACGATGCCGCCCCACTGGCGGTTCATGCGTACGCGGGAGAGGATCGGGAACATCTCGACGATCGCCTGCAGGGTGTGCTCGATGACCGGGTACGAACCGCGCTGGCCGTAGCCGACCCAGCCGTCGATACCGGCGCCGATCACCAGGTCACCCTTGTCGGACTGGCTGATGTAGCCGTGCACGGCGTTGGACATGATCACGCTGTCGATGATCGGCTTGATCGGCTCCGATACCAGCGCCTGCAACGGGTGCGACTCCAGCGGCAGGCGGAAGCCGGCGAGCTTGGCCATGTGCCCGGAGTTACCGGCGGTGACCACGCCGACGCGCTTGGCGCCGATGAAGCCCTTGTTGGTCTCGACGCCGATCACCGCGCCGTTTTCCTTACGGAAGCCAATCACTTCGGTCTGCTGGATCAGGTCCACGCCCAGCGCGTCAGCGGCACGGGCGAAGCCCCAGGCCACGGCATCATGGCGAGCCACGCCGCCACGCCGTTGCACGGTGGCGCCGAGGATCGGGTAGCGGGTGTTTTTCGAGCAATCCAGATAGGGGATCTCGGCCGCCACCTGCTCTGTGCGGATCAACTCGCCGTCTACACCGTTGAGGCGGTTGGCGTTGACCCGGCGCTCGGAGTCGCGGATGTCCTGCAGGGTGTGGCACAGGTTGTAGACGCCGCGCTGGGAGAACATCACGTTGTAGTTGATGTCCTGCGAGAGGCCTTCCCACAACTTCATGGCGTGCTCATACAGGTGCGCCGACTCGTCCCACAGGTAGTTGGAACGCACGATGGTGGTGTTGCGAGCGGTGTTGCCCCCGCCCAGGTAGCCCTTCTCGATCACCGCGACGTTGGTGATGCCGTGCTCCTTGGCCAGGTAGTAGGCGGTGGCCAGGCCATGGCCGCCACCGCCGACGATGACCACGTCATAGACCTTCTTCGGCGTCGGCGTGCGCCACATGCGCTGCCAGTTCTCGTGGTGGCTGAGGGAGTGCTTGAAGAGGCCGAAGCCCGAATAACGTTGCATGGTGTTCTGCTCCACTCAGCGGTAGACCGGGAAGTCGGCGCACAGCGCGGCGACGTTCTTGGCCACATCGGCCTCGACATCGGCGTCGCCCAGGTTGTCCAGCACATCGCAGATCCAGCCGGCCAGGGCCACGCACTGGGCGACCTTGAAGCCGCGGGTGGTGACGGCCGGGGTGCCGATGCGCAGACCCGAGGTGACGAACGGCGACTGCGGGTCGTTGGGCACGGCGTTCTTGTTGACGGTGATATGGGCGCGGCCCAGGGCGGCGTCGGCGTCCTTGCCGGTCAGGCCCTGGCGGATCAGGCTGACCAGGAACAGATGGTTGTCGGTGCCGCCGGACACCACGTCGTAGCCGCGCTCGATGAACACCTGGGCCATGGCCTGGGCGTTTTCGATGACTTGTTTCTGGTAGGCCTTGAATCCAGGCTCCAGCGCTTCCTTGAAGCACACCGCCTTGGCGGCGATCACGTGCATCAGCGGGCCGCCCTGGGCACCGGGGAACACGGCGGCGTTGAGCTTCTTCTCGATCTCTTCGTTGGACTTGGCCAGGATCAGGCCGCCACGCGGACCGCGCAGGGTCTTGTGGGTGGTGGTGGTGACCACGTCGGCGAAGGGGATCGGGTTGGGGTACAGGCCGGCGGCGACCAGGCCGGCGACGTGGGCCATGTCGACGAACAGCAGCGCGCCGACTTTATCGGCGATCTGGCGGAAACGCGGGAAATCCAGGGTCTTGGAGTAGGCCGAGAAGCCGGCGACGATCATCTTCGGCTTGTGTTCCACGGCCAGGCGCTCGACTTCGTCGTAGTCGATCAAGCCGGTTGCGGTGTCGATCCCGTATTGAACGGCGTTGTACAACTTGCCCGAGGACGACACCTTGGCGCCGTGGGTCAGGTGGCCGCCGTGGGCCAGGCTCATGCCCAGGATGGTGTCGCCGGCCTGCAGCAGGGCCAGGTACACAGCGCCGTTGGCCGAGGAGCCGGAGTGCGGCTGGACGTTGGCGTAATCGGCGCCGAACAGCTGCTTGGCGCGCTCGATGGCCAGCGCCTCGACTTTGTCCACATGTTCGCAGCCGCCGTAGTAGCGCTTGCCCGGGTAGCCTTCGGCGTACTTGTTGGTCAGGCCGCTGCCCTGGGCCTGCATCACGCGCTTGCTGGTGTAGTTTTCCGAGGCGATCAGCTCGATGTGATCTTCCTGGCGCTGTTCCTCGGCATTCATCGCCGCCAGCAGTGCGTCGTCGTAACCCTGGATCTGGTCTTGCTTGCTGAACATCGTGTATCTCCCGGCAGCGATCGTTTCTTGTCTGGTGAGGGTTTTCCCACCCTTTGCAGCGATGGTATGACCGGGCACGGCGGTACAGATGCCTGCGCGCGCCTTGCAATGGCGCGTTTACGACATTGCTACCCCAAGCGCCACACAGCCCTGTGGGAGCCGGCTTGCCGGCGATGGGGCCAGACGCAGAACCATCGCTGGTTGAGCGGACGCTATCGCCGGCAAGCCGGCTCCCACAGGGATAGCGTTGGCCTGTATAGGCAACCGCCGAATCGATGGTTTAGAGTGCGTGCCTGCGTCGTAAAAAGGACAGGCGTCATGACCAATAACAACCAGCAATTCGCCAGCGACAACTATTCCGGCATCTGCCCCGAAGCCTGGGCCGCGATGGAAAAGGCCAACCAGGGCCACGAACGCGCCTACGGCGACGACCAGTGGACCGAACGCGCCTCGGAGTACTTCCGCAAGCTGTTCGAGACCGACTGCGAAGTGTTCTTCGCCTTCAACGGCACCGCTGCCAACTCCCTGGCCCTGGCCTCGCTGTGCCAGAGCTACCACAGCGTGATCTGCTCCGAGACCGCCCACGTCGAGACCGACGAATGCGGCGCGCCGGAGTTCTTCTCCAACGGCTCCAAGCTGCTTACCGCGCCTAGCGTCAATGGCAAGCTCACCCCCGAGTCGATCCGCGAAGTGGCACTCAAGCGCCAGGACATCCACTACCCCAAGCCGCGGGTGGTGACCCTTACCCAGGCCACCGAAGTGGGCACCGTCTACCGCCCCGACGAGCTCAAGGCGATCAGCGCCACCTGCAAGGAACTGGGCCTGAACCTGCACATGGACGGCGCGCGCTTCACCAATGCCTGCGCGTTCCTCGGCTGCTCGCCGGCCGAGCTGACCTGGAAGTCTGGCGTGGATGTGCTGTGTTTTGGTGGCACCAAGAACGGCATGGCGGTGGGCGAGGCGATCCTGTTCTTCAACCGCGACCTGGCCGAAGACTTCGACTACCGCTGCAAGCAGGCCGGGCAGCTGGCGTCGAAGATGCGCTTCTTGTCGGCGCCATGGGTCGGGCTGCTCGAAGACGGCGCCTGGATGCGCCATGGCCAGCACGCCAACCACTGCGCGCAGCTGCTGGCGTCGCTGGTGAGTGACCTGCCGGGGGTGGAGCTGATGTTCCCGGTTGAGGCCAACGGGGTGTTCCTGCAGATGCCGGAACCTGCGCTGGAGGCGCTGCGCAACAAAGGCTGGCGTTTCTATACCTTCATCGGCAGCGGTGGTGCGCGGTTCATGTGCTCGTGGGATACCCAGGAATCTCGCGTGCGGGAGTTGGCGGCGGATATCCGCGGTATCTTCAACGCCTGACAGGCCGCCATCGCCGGCAAGCCGGCTCTCACAGGGTTAAGCGATCACCTGTGGGAGCCGGCTTGCCGGCGAAACGAGCGCAAAGCGCTCGCCTGCGATTCAAAGGCGGAACCCACCCATCTGCCGCGCCAGGTCATCGGCCAAACCACGCAGCGCCTGGCACTCCTCGCGGCAATCCTGCACCTCGGCGGCCGTCTGCCGCGCCAGGTCGGAAATCCCCTGTACCGTCCGGTTGATCTCCTCGGTCACCGCCGACTGCTCCTCGGTGGCCGTGGCCACCTGCTCGTTCATGCCGCTGATGCGCTCGACCTGATCGGTGATCGCGCCCAGCGAGGTGCCGGTGCGCTGGCTCGACTCGACCCCGTTGCCGGTGGCCGTTTGCCCGGCCTGCATCGACGCCACCGCCATGCCGGCGCCGTGCTTGAGACGCTGGATCATCTGTTGCACTTCGTCGGTGGACACCTGGGTGCGTCGCGCCAAGGTGCGTACTTCATCGGCGACAACCGCGAAGCCCCGGCCCATCTCACCGGCCCGCGCGGCCTCGATGGCGGCGTTGAGCGCCAGCAGGTTGGTCTGCTCGGAAATGCTGCGGATCACCGCCAGCACCTCATCGATCGAGGCAACCTCGTCGGCCAGCTGGGTCACGGCCTCGGCGGCGCGGCCGATCTCCCCGGACATGCCCTCGATGTTGTGGATGGAGCGGCGCACCACTTCCCGCGCCTGCAGCGCCTCATCCCGCGCCGACTGCGAGGCGTGGGCAGCGGAGCCGGCGTTCTGGGCAATATCCTGCACGGTCAGGCCCATCTCATGCACGGCGGTGGCGACCATCTCGGTCATTTCCTGCTGGCGGCCCGAGCGCTCGGCGGTGTTGTCCACCACCTGGGTCACCTGCTCTACCGACTGGTGCAGGCGTTCGGTGGTGCGCAGTACCTCGCCGATCAGGCCGCGCTGGCTGTCGAGGAAACGGTTGAAGCCCCGGGCCAGATCGCCCAGTTCGTCCTGGCGCGCATCGTCCAGGCGATGGCTGAGGTCGCCCGCGCCACCGCCGATCTGCACCAGCGCCGCCGTGACCTGGCGGATCGGCCGCACCAACCCGCGCGCCAGCAGCACCACCAGCAACAACGAGATCAGCGCCACGCCGCCGCCAATCAGGCAGGTCTGCCAGATCGCCTGGCGCGCCTGGGCATAGATCTCGGCTTCCGGCACCTCGGCCACCAGCGTCCAGTTCAGGTCGCGCAAGGGCAAGCCCAAGGCCAGGTAGTCCTCGCCATCACGTTGGAAACGGCTGCTGCGCAGGCCCTCGCCGCCTACCAGCACAGCTTTCGCCGCCTTGACGTCCAGTTGCTCGGCAAGTTGACGCTTGCCACTGAACTGCTGGTCGGGATGCACCTGGATCAGCCCGTCGTTGCGCACCAGGAACACCTTGCCGTGCTCGCCGAAGCTGAAGTCGTGGATCAGCTTGGACAGCTCGGTCATGCGCAGGCCCATGCCCGCCACGCCCACCAGCTGGCCGGCCTTTTCCACGCGATAGTCGATGAACAGCGCCAATTCGCCCGTGGAGCCATCGATGTCGATGTTCAGCATGCGCTCGGCACCGCTGTCGATGTAGCCGTAGAACCAGTTGTCCTTGGGGTTGGCGCGACTGAGGGTGCGGTCCAGGCCTTTTTCGTTGTAGTAGTTGCCGCTCACCGTGGAGGCGAACAGGGTGGTAAAGGCGTGGTTGCGCTGCTTGGCGGCGTCGAGGTATTCGATGAACGCCGGCAGCGCGGCGGGATCTTCACCGGCAGCCAGCCAGTCGCGCAGGAGGGTGTTGCCGGCGATATCCGCGGCCGCCACCAGCGGGCGGCCGAGCATGCGCTCGATATCGTTGCGGATGGCTTCGATGCTGGCCGGCAAGGCCGTGTCCACCAGGTAGCGCTCGGTGAGGCGGTTGAGCGCCACCGTGTAGATCGCCACCACCACCAGGATGCTCGCCAGCAGGGCGGCGCCCATGCTCGCGATCAATTGCCATTGGATGCTCCGCCGCCAGATGCGCATGTGCCACTCCCCGATAATTATTGTTTTTCGGGAAGTGTATACACTTAAGTATCCAGTTATTCCAGCGATCCGCGACAGTGAGGGTCGCCATCAACGCGGGTGTCCACTCTCCAAATCCACGACGTGGCAGCGGGCCTTGTGGGAACGAGGCGTTCGACGGCCTGCTCGTGCTCACTCGATCGTGTAATGGCTAACCAACTGGTCACGCGGCGCCACGGATCTCGCCAACTACGGGCCCTGTGTACAGTGCTCGAACGCCCCCCACCACTAGGCCTGCTGCTGCTTGTGCGCCCCTAGCTACCAGACTTGCAGCAGCCTGAGCGCCCTCTACCACCATTGCTGTTCCGGACACTTCATAAAACGTTTCTGCAACCACACCAAGGACGGAGAGCTTATTTTCCTTAGCCTTGGCCACCCAGCCTGTCACCATCGGCTGGGTCAGCAACGCCCCCCCTCCGGCAATGCCCATGCTACTGGCCGTTTGCGCAACATAGGTCGAAATATCCTCGGCGCCCGTCGGCGCGTCAGCAAGCCCCTTTTGTAGCAGCACTGATCTGCCAACATCCCCGAAAAATCCCCCCCAGAACTGCAATGTGTTACCCCATTTGTTGAGAAGGGTCGGCTCAACCCCCCCCGGGTTTATGCGTTTTTTCACAACTTGATCAGCAACGCGGTTGAAGGCTCCGACAGAGGTCATCGTGCTGGCCGAATAGCCGAAGACATGGCCAACCACAGTTACAGCGGTTTGGCCTGAGGGATCCCGTCGATTCACCGGGTTCCCCGCGCAATATGCATAAGCGTTGATCCCTCCATCATCGAAAGGACTCAGCTGATCGGGGGAATGAAAACGCATCAACGCTGGGTTAAAGGCTCTATGACCATTGCCCAACAGATACCCTTTCAACCCGGGCTCAAAGCGTTGCCCGGTAAAGCCTGTCATTGGCAAAGACTCGATGGCCGCCCGATGGCCGTAGACGGAGTAGACCACTGCCTGAACGTTTGACACCGTGTGGACCGAAAGTGGGCTGAACATCCAATCGGTCGCCAAAAGTTTCTGCGCACCCACGCCTGTTTCCTCGCATGCAGATTTCTGTTTGAAATCTACCAAAACATCAACGACCGCAAACCTGGCAAAAATACCAGGTTGTGGAGCGATTGCTTCGGCATCGCGAGAAGGCGAGGCCATGATCGAAGGATTGGCATTTTTGGCAGCGGATATGGCGCGAGAAGATGATCAAGACCTGGGGTCTGTAATGGCCTCATCGCGGGGCAAGCCCCGCGATGGCGTCATTCAGACGTCGGAGACGGCCTTGCTGATGGCATCGACCGTAGCGTCGATCTGCGCTTGGGTGCGCTCGAGGGTGCGGTCGTGCTCGCGCTGCAGTTCGATCTGCTTGGAGCACAGGTTCAGGGCGGCCAGCACCAGCAGCTTGTCGCCGATCAGGGTCGGGTAGCTGCGCTTGGTCTCGGCCAGGGCGACATTGAGCATGCGCACGGCCTGGTTCAGGGTTTCTTCCTGGCCCTCGGGGGCCTTCAGCGAATAGTCGTTGCCCAGGATCGACACGACATTGACCGGCTGCGCTTGCAGTCTCATGCGTTCACGACACCTGCGCTGGCGCGCTCGACCAAGGCCTGGATGCGCGCGGCGGTGGCGCCGTGCTTCTCTTCCTGCTCCATGAGCGACAACTGCAGGCTGTCGTTCTCTTCCTTGGCCTGGGCCAGTTCCTGGCTGAGGTTGGCGTTCTGTTCGGCCAGCTGTGCGTTCTTGTGCATCAGGTCGCTGACCAGTTGCTCGAGTTGATTCAGGGAAGTTTCCAACATGCGTCTATCTCGGTTGTTGCAAAGGGCGCACACGATAAGGAAAAACCTGCGCCCTCGCCATTAAATATCGGATTCAAAAGGTGTTTGCCGGGTTCAGGTTGACCCAGGATCAGCCCCCTTGTTCCGACTTGGGTCAACCGCTGGTCAGGAAAATAGTTAGCTGCCTCACAATTTCATCAAGTCAGCCTAAAGACTGGCCGGTCACGACCGATAGGCAGGCAGGTCTTCTTCCGTCGCATGGATCGCGGCACCTCTTCTGCCTTGGAAACCGCCTCCATGTCCTTACGCAATATGAATATCGCGCCCCGCGCGTTGCTCGGGTTCGCCGTGATCGGTGTGCTGATGCTCGGCCTGGGTATCTTCTCGCTGATCCAGATGGGCAATATCCGCCAGGCCGGCGTGACCATCGAAGAAGTCAGCGTGCCCAGCATCAAGACCCTCGACGAGCTGACCGCACTGAACCTGCGCCTGCGCACCCTCTCCTACCGCCTGCTGCTCAACCGCGAGCCGGCCACCCAGCAAGACACCCTGCGCCTGCTGGACGAGCGCAATGCGCAGATCGACAAGGCGCGCCGCGCCTACGAGCCACTGGTGACCGCCGCCGACGAGAAGGCCGCCTTCGACCAATACGGCCAGCTGCTCAACCAGTACCGCCAGCTCGAGGCGCGCATGCGCAGCCTGAGCCAGGCCGGTGACCTCGATGCCCTGCGTGACCTGCTCAACCGCGACCTGCTGGACAACTCCGAGCAGATCAACAAGGTCATGGACGCGCTGGTGCGCATCAACACCGACCAGACCAGCGCCACCAACGCCCAGGCGGCCGAGCAGTATAGTGGCGCCTTTGCCCTGGTCATCAGCCTGCTGGTAGCGGCCACGGTGCTGACCTTGCTGTTCGCCTTCCTGCTCACCCGCAGCATCGTCAAGCCCATCGACGAGGCGCTCAAGGCCGCCGAGCAGATCGCCGAAGGCGACCTGACCCATAGCATCCATGCCGACGGCACCGACGAGGCCGCGCGCCTGCTCAAGGCCATGGCCAAGATGCAGGACAAGCTGCGCGACACCTTGCAACTGATCGCCGGCTCCGCCACCCAGCTGGCCTCCGCCGCCGAAGAGCTGAACAGCGTCACCGACGAAAGCGCCCGTGGCCTGCAGCAGCAGAACAACGAGATCGAGCAGGCCGCCACCGCCGTTACCGAAATGACCAGTGCCGTCGAAGAAGTGGCCCGTAACGCGGTCAGCACTTCGGAAGCCTCCAGCGAAGCCAGCCGTTCGGCCGGCGATGGCCGCGACCTGGTACTGGAGACCGTGGGCGCCATCGAGCGCATGAGCGGCGATGTGCAGGCCACCGCCAAGCTGATCGCACACCTCGCCGAGCAGTCCCGTGATATCGGCAAGGTGCTCGACGTGATTCGCGGCCTGGCCGACCAGACCAACCTGCTGGCGCTCAACGCCGCCATCGAGGCCGCCCGCGCCGGCGAGGCAGGCCGTGGTTTTGCCGTGGTTGCCGACGAAGTGCGCGCCCTGGCCCACCGCACCCAGCAGTCCACCAGCGAGATCGAGCGGATGATCGGCAGCATTCAGGGCGGTACCGAGCAGGCCGTGGACTCGATGCGCACCAGCACCGAGCGCGCCGAATCGACCCTGAACATCGCCCGTGGCGCGGGCCTGGCGCTGGACACCATCGCCGGCGCGGTGGCGCAGATCAACGAGCGCAACCTGGTGATCGCCAGCGCCGCCGAGGAGCAGGCCCAGGTGGCCCGCGAGGTGGACCGCAACCTGGTGAACATCAACGACCTGTCGGTGCAGAGCGCTACCGGGGCGCACCAGACCAGCGCGGCAAGTGCCGAGCTGTCGCGGCTGGCGGTGGATCTGAACGGGTTGGTGGCGCGGTTCCGCACCTGAACCCTTGAACAAAGGCTGGCATCCAATGCCAGCCTGCAGGCACGGTGCTCCGATCAGTCGAATGTCATCTACGATCGGTTGGAGCTCGCTAGAACCTCATAGTCACTTTGCCGTATCTGATTGCCTCTGTTGAGTATCTGATCCATAAGCAGCTTCGCGCCAGTAACCTGGTAGGCAGTCGAGGCCAACATGCCGACTACACTCGCCTCCGATGAGCGCATGCGCTGATAGATGTCCCGCGTCATTTCCCAGTAGTTCAAGCCAGTGCTCCCCAGCGCTGCGCCAGTGATGAGATCGTCTGGTACTTCAACGATGCCTGTCGTATCGACAAACTTTAAAACGCCAACCCAGAATGCAGTGGCAATACCCGCCTGCCTCGACGCAGTGAGTGGCTTGTAATCGGCTACCGGCTGGGTGTATCGATTGGAGACATCATTCAGGGCCAGGAGGAACGCGGAACCGACCGCAACGATGGGCGGTACTTCATTCAACACTGATCCGAACGTCACGTCAGCCTGAGGTTGGGGGGACCTCCTCGGCCGCTTAGATACAAGCATTGGTATTGACGCTCTGCCGCTCGAATCGGTCTGGTTTATCGGGTCACCGATACAGTAAACGTAAGCATTCAGACCTCCCGCCTCGAACGGGCTGAGGCGGTCAGCCGATTGAAAGCGCATGAGGGTCGGGTTGTAGACACGATGGCCGTTACCCAGGTGGTAGCGATCCATCCCGCTGTCACGCGGCTCCCCGCAGTACGCGACTACCGGCCCGTCGTGAGAAGGCAACGCTCCGTAGGGCGTATGGCAACGGTTGGAAAAGCCTGTGCCAGAGAGTGGCGTTCTCTGCTTGTCCGCAGCGAGCAGATGGGGAGTCGACATATCCGTTCAACCTGCGTTCGTTTGCCGTCCCAGACATACTGACAGCAGCCCCCGCAGGTATGAAACTGACAGAATTACCAGGTAGCACTACTCACAGGCCAATGCGGGCGCAATCTCCGCAGAGGATTACCCAGCCACTTGGGCTGGGCATATCACAGAGAACTGAAGCTGAAGGCGGAGCATGTGGGAGCGCACCTGTCCTACGGCGCTCCCTGATGGATCAATACTCGATCCGCACATCCCCCTTCGGCACGCTGCAGCACGACAGGATGTAGCCCTCGGCCTCATCCTCCTCGGTGATCCCGCCGTTGTGCTCCATCTCCACCTCGCCGCCGAGCTTGAGCACCTTGCAGGTGCCGCAGATGCCCATGCCGCAGGCCTTGGGGATCATCAGCCCGACCTTGGCCGCCGCCGCATGCACGGTCTCGCCCGGGGCCACGCGGATGCTCTTGTCGCTGCCAACGAACTCCACCAGATTCAGATCGGCCACATCCACTTCCGGCGCATCGGCCGCCGCTTCGGCGTGCTCGACCGCATCGGCCTTGGCTTCAGGCGGCGTCGCGCCGAACGATTCCTCGTGGTAGTTCTTCATGTCGAAGCCGACCGCTTCGAGCATGCGCTTGACCGCGCTCATGTAGGGCGTGGGGCCGCAGCAGAAGATGGTGCGCTCGAGGTAGTCCGGGGCAATCAGCTCCATCAGCCGCTGGTTCAAGTAGCCCCGATAACCCGCCCACGGCTCGCCCAGCCCGTGCTTCTCGCAGATGATGTGCAGGCTGAAGTTGGGGATGCGCGAGGCCATCTGCTCCAGCTCACGGTGGTAGATGATGTCTTTCGGCGAGCGGGCGCTGTGCACGAACACCATGTCGACATTGGCGTTGGTGTCGTAGAACCAGCGCGCCATGGACATCACCGGGGTGATGCCGACGCCGCCGGACAGGTACAGCGTCTTGCCGGCCGGGAAGTCGATGGCGTTGAACAGCCCTACCGGCCCGTGCACCGGCAGCTCGGCGCCTTCGTGCATGGTGTCGTGGAGGAAGTTGGACACCAGCCCACCCGGCACCCGCTTGACGGTGATCGAGAAGCTGTAAGGCACTGACGGCGAGCTGGAGATGGTGTACGAACGCATCACCGGCTTGCCTTCGATCTCCAGTTCCAGGGTGACGAACTGCCCGGGCTTGAAGAAGAACATGATCGGCTGGTCAGCCATGAAGCAGAAGGTGCGCACGTCCCAGGTTTCCTGGATGACCTTGACGCAACGCACGATGTGGCGGCCATTGGCCCAGGTCTGGGTGGTAACCGGGTTGAGGAAGGTATCGGACATGTTCATCTCCAGCAGCCGACTGTCGGCCTTTCTTATGGCTCCGATAATGCGCATAGCGCCGTCTACGTACATTCCCATCCGCGACATCGGCGTGCTTATCGCGACCAGCCCCGCGCTACAAGGGCTGGCGCGTCGGAATTCGATGCGGCCATGTCGCCCGTGGATATGGTCCTTTCACTGCCCGGACGCACACTCCTCGGCAAAACAACACGCTGTTTATCTCGAAGAACAGCCTTGCGGCACTACAACAACGATTAGCCACTTCAGCCGGCCGCACGCGGCCACGAGGACCACACGATGGACGTCACCGCAACCCTGAGCCTGGGCGATCCACTGGAACCTGCACGCAAGGCCACCGCCGAGATGCTGCAGACCCGCGAGCGCACCTACTCGCTGCCGCAACCGTTCTACTGCGATGAGCGCCTGTTCCAGATCGACATGCAGGAGATCTTCCACAAGGAGTGGCTGATCGCCGGCATGGTTTGCGAGATCCCGACCAAGGGCAACTACATCACCCTGCAGATCGGCAAGAACCCGATCATCGTGATACGCGGTGCCGAAGGTAAGGTGCATGCCTTCCACAACGTCTGCCGCCACCGCGGCTCGCGCCTGTGCGTCAGCGACAAAGGCAAGGTGGCCAAGCTGGTCTGCCACTACCATCAGTGGACCTATGAGCTCGATGGCCGGCTGCTGTTCGCCGGCACCGAGATGGGCGCCGACTTCGACATGAACCAGTACGGCCTCAAGCCTGTGAACGTGAAAGTGGCCGGTGGCTACATTTTCATCAGCCTGGCCGAGAATCCGCCGGCCATCGACGAGTTCCTCGCCACCCTCGACCACTACATGGAACCCTACGACATGGAGAACACCAAGGTGGCGGTGCAGACCACCTTGATGGAGAAGGCCAACTGGAAGCTGGTGCTGGAGAACAACCGCGAGTGCTACCACTGCAGCGGCTCGCACCCGGAGCTGTTGAAGACGCTGCTGGAGTGGGACGACACCAACGACCCCCGCGCCAGCCAGGAATTCAAGGACCACGTCGCCGCCTCGGCCGCTGCCTGGGACGCCGAGAAGATCCCCTACCTGCACAAGAGTCATGGCCTGCGTAATCGCATCGTGCGCATGCCGCTGCTCAAGGGCACCGTGTCGATGACCATGGACGGCAAGGTGGCGTGCAAGAAGCTGATGGGCCGCATCAAGAACCCGGATCTGGGCTCGATGCGCATCCTGCACCTGCCGCATTCGTGGAACCACTGCATGGGCGACCACATGATCGTGTTCACCGTGTGGCCGATCAGCGCGCAGGAAACCATGGTCACCACCAAGTGGCTGGTGCACAAGGATGCGGTGGAGGGTGTGGATTACAACCCCGAGGAGATGCGCAAGGTGTGGGATGCCACCAATGACCAGGATCGGCGGTTGGCGGAGGAGAATCAACGGGGGATCAACTCAACCGCCTATCAGCCGGGGCCGTATTCGAAGACCTATGAGTTTGGGGTGGTGAATTTCATTGACTGGTATAGCCAGCGGCTGCTGAACAACTTAGGTGCCGAGCCGGCCCCTTATTTAAAGGAAGTGACCTCTCAGTAACCTCGGAGCCCTACTTGCTGTCTGGCCATAGGCAGTCGGTATGTAGGGCATTCCACCCTCATCTTGCGCAGCCACAGCTATAACCCTGTAGTCTTCTTATGTTCGCGTGGAACGACTACGGGAGGCCCTCTGCTACACAGCAAATATCCCCTTACAGCCTGCTCAAAAAGTCCTCATTCTCCCCTGCTTGCCTCAACATATCGTTGGTGCGACTCAGACCGGCTTGCCTCTTTTTCTGTATCGCCTGAACAATATCTACACCGGCAATGAGAATGTCGACACCTGTCGCGCTTAGACTGAATACTGCGGCCGCTCCCTTCAAATTGTCAGCGGTAATCATCAGTCCATCATAGCCCGCCTGCTCTCCCGGCGTAGTAGGGCCTGGCAGGTTGCTTACAAGCTCAGATATCGCGGTCAATCCAACTGCAGTCGCCTTGAGCGTGTGTGAAACATATTCACCAAGCTTTTTCGGTTCATACCATGGCACCTCTGAGCCGGTGACAACACGCTTTACAATTTTCTCGGAAACAAGAATACCTTCCATGAAAATTTTTGCCGTCATGAGATTATTTTTCGCGACTGAATAGAACTGTCGCCCATCAGTGTCTACATGATTGACAGGGTCAAGCCCGCAATAGGCATAATAATTTATCCCCCCTTGGGCAAAAGGACTCAATGCGTCTGGAGAAAGAAAACGCATCAGGGAGGGACTGTAAAAACGATGACCATTACCGAGCGCGTACCCGTTCAGACTACACTCACCCAACTGACCTGCGAACCCCAGTAACGCGCTAGGTGACTTCACAAATCCGTAGACGGTGTATGCACCACCTGTGAGGCTGCTCAACGTGCTTCTTTGCCTGTCAGTTTGATAAAACAGCGCATTGATTGTCATGACGGTTTCCCCTAGAAAAACCTGTTACTTTCCTCTCGATAATCTGCAGTGCTCGATGAACCTCGGACATTCATGGTCTGTACGTTTAATGAACCTGGTGAAGGAGGTACGCTTCCACTTGACTCTGTATCACTTGACGCTTGCGACCCTGGTGGTGAAAGCTCATTAAGCTGTTGAGTGACTTGCATTAACGACTCTTCGAAACTTTGCTTGCGAAGATACAGTTCCACGATAGTTTTTCTAAGCATTATTTCCGCTTTGCTTGGATTAACCGAAGAGGGGCTAATATTTTCGACTAGCACCTTCTGGCTAGACACCAGCCTATCATCCAGTTCTTTAATTGCTAAATTTAAACTCACAGCCCGATTTGAAAGATCATATAATTGAGCAGACTGAAAATCCGCCGGGGATATCTTCCTACCTAACCTTTGCTTTCCTGGCGTTCTCCCAGTGTCATCTCGAAAATTAACTGGATCTCCATGACAGTATGCGTAGGTATTTATCCCACCTCGCCCAAATGGACTCATCTGGTCGGCAGAAAAAAAACGCATCAGCACGGGACTGAATACCCGATAGCCATTTCCGAGCAGATACCCCTTCAAGAAACTTTCACGCACTATCCCATCAAAACCCATCAATGGCCCGGCGGGCATTACCGGACTTGCGCCATATACGGTATAAGCAATAAATCTAGGACCGCCTCGTAGCCTGACAGCTAGGGTGCTGTGCTGAAGATCAGTCTGCAACAATGAGAGAGAGGTGAACATGGTCGTTACCTCGACAGGGCGAATAGTCAAAACGAATCGTAACTGCGTCAAAGTTGACGGAGTATCCTAACCGGAAAATTAATCAACTCGCCTCAATGCAGCGGCATGATCGGAAGGTTCGGGATCGCTATCAGAGCTAGTCGAGCCCGGGCGGCTGCCCCTGACATCTACGACGCTGTGCTGAGTTTTGAACGTGCTAAGCACTTTTTCATTTTCCTGGGCCATTTCCGCCATTGCGATTTCGTCCGCATGTATGGTCCGGAAACTCTGTTGGACACGGTTGGCCACAGGCGCAGCCAATGCCTGGAGCTTGTTAAGATAGTAACTGCCGCCCTTCAGCATATCTTTTCCAAACAGGTACCCGAATGTGCCAAAACCATTTATGCCCGTTGTCCAGTTAGCATAGTCATCACCAGCGGGTTCCCCGTGGTACTGCAGCAAAGCACTATACATCCCCACTGCGGCGACGGGAGCAGCAATGAGCGCGGTAATCGCATCCGCTGTCGATGGCAATTCTCGATTTTTTATCATCTTGACTACTTCTCTGCCGGCCACATACAGCGCCGGCAAATTACCTGCCACAGTCGCCTTGTACCCAGGAATATTACCGCTTGGGTCCGTCATGTTGATGGGGTCCCCCTTGCAATACGCATAGGGGTTCAGGCCTCCGGCACCAAAAGGGCTCAGCGTATCGGGAGAATGGAAACGCATCAGCTGAGCGTTGTAAGCCCTACGGCCATTGCCCAGCAGGTAACTACCCGATCCTGATTCACGAAACTGCCCTGAATACCCCATGCGCGCGAAACCCGTTAACGCGCAACGGTCACCGAATGGGGTATAGGAAGCAAGCGCATATCCTGAAGCGTCCAAAGCAAGGCTAGTGCTCAGCAGGTGGTCGCTCGCTAATAGCTTTTTCTTGAACATGGGTAGGCTCCTGTCTGACGTGACAGCAACGCTATCACCCACTACCACCGAGCTTTAACTGGCAAAATTGCTAGGTCAGACAGACAGCTTGGTCCATGGGGACCCCTTTAAGCTATTGACGGGTACGGCCCGACCTATTTATCCAACGGCTCCGCCGCCCACCGCGGCTCAAAAAATAGTCACTTCTGGGCAGCTCAATGAAGTCCGGGCCCGCAGCCTTGAGCAAACAAATTATCCACAGAGGCATGAACAGGCTTTGTTGAAAACTCGAAACCTTCTAGCCCTACCCTGTGCATATTTGAATTCTCCCCCAATGCCGAGTCTCCGCCCCAGCGAAAACACTACTGTTCAAAATTCGACCAATTCTTTATAAGCCCTGTCGTACATGGCTTACAGCGGTTTTCGAACAAATTATCCACAATGTGACCAACAGCCATTGTGGGTAAATCAGCGCAGCACCCCCTCCTCCATCAGCAATTTGAGAATGGCCTCGGCCCCTTCCTGTGGAGAAACATCCTTTAGTACCTTGCCGCCTCCGCCACTGGCCTTGGCCGTGGCAGCCTTCATACGGTCGGCGCCACTCTTGGCCTTGATCACCTTGAGCCGCTTGGGTCGTGGGCGGGCCGGTTGCAGGGCGTCTTCGGCCAGCAGCGGATCGTCCACGACTTCTACCGTGCGCGCCGCCAGCACACCGCGCCGGGCCGGGCCGAAGGCCGATTGCCGTGGCTTGGGCGCGGCGTTATCCACAGTCGCCAGCAATGGCAGGCGCACTTTCAGGCGACGCCGCTGGCCGCGTGGCAGTGCCTGCAGCACCTGGGCAGTGCCGTTGTCGATGGACTCGACCTCGGCCAACCCCACCACCAGCGGCCAGCCCAGTTTCTCGGCCAGAAGGAATGGCAGCATGCCCGAGCCTTCACCGGTTTCGGCCTGGCTGCCAGCCAGCACCAGCTGGGCACCCGCCTCGCGCAGATAATCGCCGAGCACGCCCAAGACATCGGCGCCCGCAGGCTGTTCCAGCACATCCAGATGATCCAGCCCCATGCCCAGATACGCACGCAGCGCCTCTTCCCGAGGATCGCCAGCATGCACCACCTGCAAGTTATCCCCAGCCAGTTGCAAGCCCAGTTCCACGGCACGGGCATCCTGCTCGGCGCGTCGGGCGCGGCCGGAGCTGGGGTGGGCGCCGATCGAGACCAGGCTGATGACTTTCGTACTCATGCTCGCTGCCCCTATGCCGCGTCGCGCTGGCCGCTGCTGCGGAAGTTGTCCACAGCCTCGATCAGTGCCTGGAGAATCGCCGAGCTGTCGCCGATCACCGACAGGTCGGCCCGTTTGATCATGTCGCAGCCCGGGTCCATGTTGATCGCCACCACCTTGTCGCAGGCACCGATGCCCTGCAGGTGCTGGATGGCGCCGGAGATACCCACAGCCACATACACCCGTGCGGTAACCCAGGTGCCGGTAGCGCCGACCTGGCGGTTGCGCGGCATGAAGCCGTCGTCCACCGCCACCCGCGACGCGCCTTCGGTGGCGCCCAAGGCAGCGGTGGCCCGGTGATACAGATCCCAGTCCTTGACCCCGTTGCCGCCGGAGACGATGAACTCGGCTTCGGCCATGGCGATGGCCGCCGGGTCCACGGCCACCGAGCCGAGGTCTTCGATGCGCGACAGGCTGCGCGCCACGCCTGTGGACAACTCCACCGGCAGGGCTTCATGGCGAGTCTCGCTTACCGGCTCGGCGCATTCGGCAGCGGCGAGGATCAACCGCGGCACGTCGCGCTGGATATCCTGCTGGCCCGCGCCGGCACGGCCGATGCACTGGCCATCCTTGACCTGCCACACCCTTGTTGCCGGGCGCTCACCCAGGGCTGCGGCGAAACGTCGGCCCAGCTCGCCACCACCGCTGCGGCTGTCGGGCAGCAGCCAGTGGCGTGGGGCGAACTGGTTATCCACAGCCCGCAGGCCCTGGACCAGTTGTTCCGGTGCATAACCCTCGAAGGCCTCACCCTCGATGACCAGCAGGCGGTCGACGCCGGCTGTGGAAAAGTTGCTTTCCTTGTGCTCGCCGAACACCACGGCCAGCACCGCACCGTCGCTACCGGCCAGGCTGTGGGCCAGGCCGAGCAGATCGCGGTCATGGCTGCCGAGACGACCGCCGACCATATCCGGGACCACGGCGATATAGAACGCAGGCGCAGCCACGCTGTGCAGCGGCAACTGCACTTCGGCAGCTGCCGTGCGCCGGCCACCGACACTGGTGCCCTGCTGGGCGCCGCTGCGGTCGATGCGCTTCAGGCCGTTGGGGCCGATGAAGCCGGCAGCAATCGCATGGGGATTCTTGCGCATCAGCCCATTGGGGCCCATCCAGCTGGTTTGTTGCGTCTGCATGGCCGCATGCAGCGGGTGCAGGCGGTTACGGGCGATCCACTCGGCGCGTGGGTCGCGGCGGATGATGTCGCTCATCAGTGCACCTCCGCAGGTTCACGTTTCGCCGCTGGCGACTTTGCGCTGGCGGGGGCCTCATCTTCGATCAGTACATCGGCGACCAGCTCGGCCAGGTCCTTGATCTGTGGGCGCGGTTCGACCACGCCTTCGAGCATCGCCGTGCACTGCGGGCAGCCCACGGCCACCAGCTCCGCTTCGGTCTCGCGGATATCGTCCATGCGCATGTCGGGGATACGCTGCTTGCCGGGGATATCGGTGATCGGCGCACCGCCGCCTCCGCCACAGCAGCGGGAACGGAAGCCCGAGCGCTGCATTTCGCGTACCTCGATACCGAGGGCCCTGAGCACGTCGCGCGGGGCTTGGTACTCGCCGTTGTAGCGGCCCAGGTAGCAGGGATCGTGATAGGTCACGCTACCGCCCTTGTGCTGGCCGAGGTTGAGCTTGCCGGCGGCGATCAGTTCGGCGATGTAGGTGCTGTGGTGCTGCACCTGGTACTCGCCGCCAAGGGCGCCGTACTCGTTCTTCAGCACATGGAAGCTGTGCGGGTCGCAGGTGACGATGCGCTGGAACTGATATTTGGCCAGGGTCTGGATATTGCGCTTGGCCAGTTGCTGGAACGTTGCCTCGTCGCCCAGGCGGCGCGCCACGTCACCGCTATCGCGCTCTTCCAGGCCGAGCACGGCGAAGTCCACGCCGGACGCTTTGAGCACTTTGACGAAGGCGCGCAGGGTGCGCTGGTTGCGCATGTCGAAGGCGCCATCGCCCACCCAGAACAGCACCTCGGTGGTTTTCACCTCTGGGAGCAGCTTCAGGTTGAGGTCGGCCGCCCAGTTCATCCGCCCGCCGGGGGCGAAGCCGCCGGGGTTGTCGGTGGCGATCAGGTTGTCCAGCACCTCGGCGCCCTTGTTCGGCGTGGCGCCCTTTTCCAGGGTCAGATGGCGGCGCATGTCGACGATGGCATCGACGTGCTCGATCATCATCGGGCATTCCTCGACGCAGGCGCGGCAAGTCGTGCACGACCACAGCGTCTCGGCATCCACCAGGCCGTTGACGATCGGCTGGTGCGGGTGGCCGCCATGTTCGCCGATCGGCTTGCCCGGGTACGGGCTGCCGGCGAACCGCGCGTCGGTGCCACCGGCCAGGCCGATGACCATGTCCTGGATCAGTTTCTTCGGGTTCAGCGGCTGGCCAGCGGCGAACGCCGGGCACATGGCCTCGCATTTGCCGCACTGCACGCAGGCGTCGAAACCGAGCAACTGGTTCCAGGTGAAATCCACCGGCTTTTCCACGCCCAGCGGCGCATTCGGGTCTTCCAGATCCAGCGGCTTGAGGCCAGTGGAGCGGCCACCGCCAAAGCGTTCGGCGCGGCGGTGCCAGGCCAGGTGCAGGGCACCGGCGAAGGCGTGCTTCATCGGCCCGCCCCAGGTCATGCCGAAAAACAGCTCGGACACGCCCCAAACAACGCCGATACCCAGCAGTGCGACCAGTACCCAGCCGCCCGTGCCTTCAGGCAGGATCCCCGCCACCGGCAAGGTAGCAATGAAGAAGCTCGCCGCGAACATCAGCAGGCTCTTGGGCAGGCGCATCCACGGGCCTTTGGACAGGCGCGCAGGCGGATCGAGGCGGCGTTTGAAGACGAATAGAGCGCCGGTGAACATGATCACCGTGGCCACCAGCAAGGCGTAACCGAGGATCTTGCTGTGCAGGCCGAAGCCGTGCACCAGGATCGCCAGCACGGCCGAGAGCACGAAGCCGCCAGCGGTGGCCACGTGGGTCTTGGACATGTACTTGTCGCGCTCGACCACATGGTGCAGGTCCACCAGGTAGCGCCGCGGCATGGCCAGCAGACCGCCGATCAGGTCGACCTCGCTTGGCCGCCCGCGCCGCCACATGCGCACCCGGCGCAGGGCGCCGAGCACCGCCAGGGCGAGAGCGGTGAACAGCAGAATGGGTAGAAGGGTGTTCAACATGGGAGGCTCCCACAACAGCGGTAAGCGTGCGTCGGTCCCTGTGGGAGAGGTCGGTGGGAGCGGGCTTGCCCCGCGATAGCGTCCGATCGGCCAATCAGGTTGCACCTGCTGGCGCTATCGCGGGGCAAGCCCGCTCCCACCGTGTTCTCCCTACAGGAACCGCGTTGGTCCTGGGCTCAGAAATCCTTGCACAGCCGCAAGGCGTCGTAGATCGCCGCGTGCACGTTGCGCTGGGCCACGCAGTCGCCGATGCGGTACAGCAGGTAGCCCTCGCCCGGCTGGCTGAGGATCGGCTGCGGCTTGATGGCGAACAGCGCCTCCACATCGATCTGGCCCTTGTTGCGCGAACCGTCCTTGAGCGCGTAGTACAGCTGCTCATCGGGACGCACGCCGTTTTCCACCACCACCTGGTCGACCACCCGTTCTTCCTTGGCGCCGGTGTACTCGTTCTCGAGCACCGCCACCAGCTTGTCGCCTTCGCGGTAGACCTTCTCCAGCATCATGTCGCCGGTCATGATCACTTCTTTCGGGTACATGCTGCGGTAGTAGGTCGGGAAGGTGGTGCCGCCCATGGCCACGCCCGGCTTGATGTCGTCGGTGACGATCTCGACCTGGCTGCCCTTGTCGGCAATGAAGTCGGCCACCGACATGCCGGTGAATTCGCAGATGGTGTCGTACACCAGCACGTTCTTGCCCGGCGCGACCTTGCCGTCGAGCACGTCCCAGCTGCTGACCACCAGACCTTCGGCAGCGCCCCAGTGCTCGTTCTGTTCAAGGAACGAGTGCCCGCCCACCGCCAGCACGATCACATCCGGGCGCAGGTCCTGGATGGTCGCCACGTCGGCGGCAGTGCCCAGGCGCAGGTCGACCTTCAAACGCGCCAGCTCCAGCTGGTACCAGCGGGTGATACCAGCAATCTGGTCACGCTGCGGGGCCTTGGCGGCGATGGTGATCTGCCCGCCAATCTGCTCCTTCTTCTCGAACAGGGTCACATCGTGGCCACGTTCGGCTGCCACGCGGGCCGCTTCCATGCCGGCGGGGCCTGCGCCAACCACCACCACCTTGCGCTTGACCCCGGTGGTCTTCTCGATGATGTGCGGCACGCCCAGGTATTCACGGGAGGTCGCGGCGTTCTGGATGCACAGCACATCCAGGCCCTGGTACTGGCGGTCGATGCAGTAGTTGGCACCGACGCACTGCTTGATCTGGTCGATCTGGCCCATCTTGATCTTGGCGATCAGGTGCGGGTCGGCCATGTGCGCGCGGGTCATGCCGACCATGTCCACGTAGCCGCCTTCGAGAATGCGCGTGGCCTGGTTCGGGTCCTTGATGTTCTGCGCGTGCAGCACCGGGACCTTGACCACTTCCTTGATGCCGGCCGCCAGGTGCAGGAACGGCTCCGGCGGGTAGCTCATGTTGGGGATGACGTTGGCCAGGGTGTTGTGGGTGTCGCAGCCCGAGCCGACCACGCCGATGAAATCGAGCATGCCGGTGGCGTCGTAGTAGGCGGCGATCTGCTTCATGTCCTCGTGGCTGAGGCCATCGGGGTGGAACTCGTCGCCGCAGATGCGCATGCCCACGCAGAAGTCGTCGCCGACTTCCTTGCGCACGGCCTTGAGCACTTCCAGGCCGAACTTCATGCGGCCTTCGAAGGTGCCGCCCCATTCATCGGTACGCTTGTTGACCCGCGGGCTCCAGAACTGGTCGATCATGTGCTGGTGCACGGCCGACAGCTCGACGCCGTCCAGGCCGCCCTCCTTGGCCCGACGCGCAGCCTGGGCGTAATTGCCGATCACCCGCCAGATCTCTTCCACCTCGATGGTCTTGCAGGTGGCGCGGTGAACCGGTTCACGGATGCCCGAGGGTGACATCAGCGTTGGCCAGTTGAAGCCGTCCCAACGCGAACGCCGGCCCATGTGGGTAATCTGGATCATGATCTTGGCGCCATGCTTGTGCATGGCGTCGGCGAGGTTCTGGAAGTGCGGGATGATGCGGTCGGTGGACAGGTTGACCGAGGCCCACCACTCCTGCGGGCTGTCGATGGCCACCACCGACGAGCCACCGCAGATCGCCAGGCCGATGCCGCCCTTGGCCTTCTCTTCGTAGTACTTCACATAGCGGTCGGTGGTCATGCCGCCGTCGGTGGCATACACCTCGGCGTGCGCGGTGCTGAGCACGCGGTTGCGGATGGTCAGCTTGCCGATCTGGATCGGCTGGAACATTGCTTCGAAGGCCATGACGCTATCTCCGGCTTACAACGGCTTTGTAACGAACAGGCCATCTTCGTGGCCTTCTTCCGACCCGCCGTAGACCTGCTCGGCCACGGTGCGGATCGAGCTGCCGCGAGCGGCGAGAATCTGATCCATGGCGCCGGCGAACCAGCCGGTGAACATGTAGTCGACCTTGCGGCCGCACTTGCCGTACACGTACACGAACGCCGAGTGCTTGAGCTTGACGCTGCAGGTGCCTTTTTCCAGGTCGATGTCCTGGATTTCGAACAGGCCCCAGCCACGCTGGCTCAGGCGCTTCATGTAATGCTCGAACACCGCCACGCCTTCCAGGCCATGGCATTCGGCTTCCTTCTCGCACCAGTGCCAGGCGGACTTGTAGCCGGCCTTGTAGAGGATCTCGGCATAGGCGTCGGCGCCCAGCACTTCCTCGATGCCCATGTGGTTGTTGACGAAGAAATGCCGTGGCACATACAGCATCGGCAGGGCGTCACTGGTCCAGACACCGGTCTCGCTGTCGACTTCAATTGGCAATTGCGGGGCGATCTTGGCCATGGAAACTCAACTCCATACAAATTTTTATTGGTGTGCCCCGGCGTTGCTGGCAGGGGCTTTCAGGCTTGGAGAGCGGCTTACTCGCCCCAGACGTCCTTCAGGACGTTGACCCAGTTTTCGCCCATGATCTTGCGCACCACGCGCTCGCTGTGGCCGCGTTTGAGCAAGGTCTCGGTGAGGTTGGGGAACTCGCCGACGGTGCGGATGCCCAGTGGGTTGATGATCTTGCCGAAGTTGGTCAGGCGCCGGGCGTAGCCCTTGTCGTGGGTCAGATACTCGAAGAAGTCCTGGCCGTGGCCCTGGGTGAAGTCGGTACCGATACCGATGGCGTCTTCACCGACGATGTTCATGGTGTACTCGATGGCTTCGGCGTAGTCGTCGATGGTCGAGTCGATGCCCTTGGCCAGGAACGGCGCGAACATGGTCACACCGACGAAACCGCCGTGGTCGGCGATGAATTTCAGCTCTGCGTCGGACTTGTTGCGCGGATGTTCCTTGAGGCCTGAAGGCAGGCAGTGGGAATAGCAGACCGGCTTCTTCGATTCGAGGATGACTTCCTCGGAGGTTTTCGAGCCGACATGGGACAGGTCGCACATGATGCCGACGCGGTTCATCTCGGCGACGATCTCGCGACCGAAGCCCGACAGCCCGCCGTCGCGCTCGTAGCAGCCGGTGCCGACCAGGTTCTGGGTGTTGTAGCACATCTGCACGATGCCCACGCCCAGTTGCTTGAACACGTCGACGTAGGCGATCTGGTCCTCGAACGCGTGGGCGTTCTGGAAGCCGAAGAGGATGCCGGTCTTGCCCAGTTCCTTGGCCTTGCGGATGTCGGCGGTGGTACGCACCGGCATCACCAGGTCGCTGTTTTCGCGGATCAGCTTCTGGCTGGAAGCGATGTTGTCGACGGTGGCCTTGAAGCCCTCCCACACCGAGACCGTGCAGTTGGCCGCGGTCAGCCCGCCCTTGCGCATGTCCTCGAACAGCTCGCGGTTCCATTTGGCAATGATCAGGCCGTCGATGACGATGCTGTCGGCGTGAAGTTCGGCTGGGCTCATCAGGCTGTCCCCTTTTATTGAAGTTTGCAGGCGCCGAACCTTGTGCCGACGCTTTGGGGCCAGCATATGCCTGCGGCCCGAGGCGCCCCGATGCAAAAACGACAGGGGGTTTGCCGAAAGCGTCAATGGCCGACCTGGCACGCTCTAACGCGCCCCTCGGCAATGAGAGCGAGTCTCGACAACGCTGTTTCATGAACATTTTCTCGGGGAGCTATCGCCCGGGCCTGGGCTGAGCGAGAATCCAGCGACTCGCAGCCTCTTCAGGAGAAACCCGATGAAATCAATGGCATGGCTGGTCTTGCTGGCAGTGGCTTTCGGCGCTCACGCTGCCGAAGAGGAAAGCACCCCCTGCGACAACGTCGAGACCGACCAGCAGGGCTATGCCTGCGCCGCCTACAACAAGCAGACCGCCGAACGCGAGCTGAAGGCGGCTTATGACGACCTCATGCAGCGCATTCGCGACCAGTACGCGGATGAAAGCGACAAGGCCGCGGCGCTGAGCGGCAAGATGGAAGCCGCCGAGAAACTCTGGACGCAGCTGCGTGACGCCGACTGCAAGGTCGAGACCTGGGCCGAGAAACCCGGCAGCAAGGCGTTCGAGGCGGCGTGGGACACCTGCGTGGCGCAACGTAGCGATGAGCGGTCGGAGTACCTGCAGGGCATCGGCCAGCAGTGACCTTTTGCCCGCGAAGGGCCGCCAAGCGGCCCCCGGGGAGTTTCCGCGCCGGGCGCTAGCGCCTGAACTCCGGCCGCAGCTCCTGGCCATCGATGCTCAGCGTCTTGTAACGCGGCGCCACCAGTTTCACCGCCCCCTCGCGAATACCGTTGGCCAGGCTTTCGAGGTTTTCCATGTTGCCGCTCAGGCTGCCCACCTCGCGCCACTCGCGGTCTTCCCAGGTGAACACGAACAGCTGCGATGCATAGGTGTGCCGGGGGATCATCAGCACTTCGTTGTGCCCGTCGCCATCCAGGTCGACTGCCCACAGGTAGCAGCCCTTGCCACCGCACTGGCTTTGCGCAAGCGTCGCGTCGGCCAATGATTCGCTGCTCGATTGCACCGGCCCGAGCCACTCGAACTTCGGGCCATGGTCTTCGGCCACTGTAGGTTGACGCACCTGGGCCATCTGCACCAACAACTGCTGGCGGCGGCCCGCATCGAACAGTTCATCCGTCTGCAGCCGCTGCTCGAGCTGCTCGAAGGCTTCACGCCCCGGCTGGCCGAGGTCGCGATACAAGGTCTCGGCGTCGAACTCGGTGATCGGCGTGTGCCCGTTGACCAGACGCTGCACCTGGCTCCTCGCACTCAATGCCTGCGGATCGAGCAGCGGCGTGTAGAACACCACCACCAACAGTGCACTGAGCAGGGCGATCCATGGATTGCTCAGGCGCAGGCTGTGCAGCCAGGCCTGGCGCGACGCCAGCACCGCCCAGACCGCCGCCAGGCCATGCGCCAGCATCACGCCCACCAGCATCGACGCCATGATCCGTGTCGGTGTCAGCCCGTACTGGTCGATACGCAGCCAGCTCGCATAGGCCGCCAGGCCCACCAGCACCGGCAGGCACAGCAGGCTGGCCTCCACCAGGCGCTTGAGCGGCGCGGGGTAGACGCTACCTTGCCGGCCATCCTGGAACACGCCGTTGACCAGGAACAGGTTGATGCCCGCCAGTACCAACAGAAGAGTGGTCGAATAGCCAGTGTCCCACACCGGTTGCAGGCCGGAGAACGGCAATGTCAGGGTGAACAGCACGGCGATCAGCGCACTGAGCGGCAGCAGGAAGCGGCACAGCGTCAGCAGGATGCCGCGCAGCAGGCCGATGATCTTCTCGTTTTCCCGGCCCATGCGCATGCCCAGCGAAAACACCACCGGCAACACCAGCCAGAGAAACACCGGTGACTCCACCGCGTCCTTGACCTGCGCAACGCCCAGCATGCTGAACAGCAGCGCGCACAACCACAGCAGTTGCCAGAACAGTCCGGTCAGCAGCTGTGCCAGGAAGACGATGAAAACGTTGTTCCAGGCATGCCGGAACAGATCTTCGTAGCGCGGGCGCAACCCTTCGCCGGTCGGCCAGGCGAGAATGAACGCAGTGCCGATATAGGCCAGCACGATGGCGGCCAGGCACCAGGTCTGCTGCAGCCAGTCCATATGCCCGGTATCGAAGAGCCAGGCACTGATCCCGCTGAGCAGCACGGTCAGGCCCAGTACCAACCAGCCGGTGCCACGCTGCAGCACCGCGCTGCCAAGCAACTGCAGGTTCACGCCCGCTACCGCCACCGCGACGCACAGGGCTACCGACAGGCTGAAACCCAGCAGCTGACCCTCCCCCTTCACGGTGGTGAGCCACACCAGGCCCTGGATCAGGCCGATGACGACGTAGAACAATAAGGAGCGACTTGGCGCTGGCATTGCAAATCCTTTTGGCCAGAGAGGTAGGAGGCGCGCAAGTCTACCGAAACCGGCTCGCACCACGCCAAGGCCTTTACCTTGCGGGCTGGCGACTGCCAATTATCACAACGCCATTCCCTCACGAGCGCGGCGGTGTAGAATCGAGCCATTCATCGCCAGACACCCCCGGCGGGTTTATGAGCTCTGGTCGAGCCTGCGGCGATCCCGCGCGGTCCTTCGACCCCCATCCGTGCCTGTGGCAACCGGCCTTCGGCGTTTTTAGGACAAGAGAAGCTCACTCCCTCATTAGTGACCTGATTAAGCCGCCAGGAGCGCTCCATGCCTGATTATCGTTCCAAGACCTCCACCCATGGCCGCAACATGGCCGGCGCCCGTGCCCTGTGGCGCGCCACCGGGATGAAGGACGAAGACTTCAAGAAACCGATCATCGCCATCGCCAACTCGTTCACCCAGTTCGTCCCGGGCCACGTGCACCTGAAGGACCTGGGCCAGCTGGTTGCCCGCGAGATCGAACGCGCCGGTGGCGTGGCCAAGGAATTCAACACCATTGCCGTCGATGACGGCATCGCCATGGGCCACGACGGCATGCTGTACTCGCTGCCCAGCCGCGAGATCATTGCCGACGCCGTCGAGTACATGGTCAACGCCCATTGCGCCGACGCCATCGTCTGCATCTCCAACTGCGACAAGATCACCCCCGGCATGCTGATGGCCGCCCTGCGCCTGAACATCCCGGTGATCTTCGTCTCCGGCGGCCCGATGGAAGCCGGCAAGACCAAGCTGGCCAGCCACGGCCTGGACCTGGTCGACGCCATGGTCATCGCCGCCGACTCCTCGGCCAGCGACGAGAAGGTCGCCGAGTACGAGCGCAGCGCCTGCCCGACCTGCGGTTCGTGCTCCGGCATGTTCACCGCCAACTCGATGAACTGCCTGACCGAGGCCCTGGGCCTGGCCCTGCCGGGCAACGGCTCCACGCTGGCGACCCACTCCGACCGCGAGCAGCTGTTCCTTACCGCAGGCCGCACCATCGTCGAGCTGTGCAAGCGCTACTACGGCGAGGGCGACGCGTCGGTGCTGCCGCGCAGCATCGCCAACTTCAAGGCGTTCGAGAACGCCATGATGCTCGACATCGCCATGGGCGGCTCGACCAACACCATCCTGCACCTGCTGGCCGCGGCCCAGGAAGGCGAGGTGGACTTCGACCTGCGCGACATCGATCGCCTGTCGCGCAAGGTGCCGCAGCTGTGCAAGGTGGCGCCGAACATCCAGAAGTACCACATGGAAGACGTGCATCGCGCCGGCGGCATCTTCAGCATTCTCGGCTCGCTGGCCCGTGGCGGCCTGCTGCACACCGACCTGCCGACCGTGCACAGCCCCAGCATGGAAGAAGCCATCGCCAAGTGGGACATCACCCAGACCGATGACGAAGCCGTGCACACCTTCTTCAAGGCAGGCCCGGCCGGTATCCCCACGCAAACCGCGTTCAGCCAGTCGACCCGCTGGGAAACCCTGGACGACGACCGCGAAAACGGCTGCATCCGCAGCTTCGAGCACGCCTACTCGCAAGAGGGCGGCCTGGCCGTGCTGTACGGCAACATCGCCCTGGACGGCTGCGTGGTGAAGACCGCCGGCGTGGATGAGTCGATCCACGTGTTCGAAGGCAACGCGAAGATCTTCGAGAGCCAGGACAGCGCCGTGCGTGGCATCCTCGCCGACGAAGTGAAGGCCGGCGATATCGTCATCATCCGCTACGAAGGCCCGAAAGGCGGCCCTGGCATGCAGGAGATGCTCTACCCGACCTCGTACCTGAAGTCCAAGGGCCTGGGCAAGGCGTGCGCGCTGCTCACCGATGGCCGCTTCTCCGGCGGCACCTCGGGCCTGTCCATCGGCCATGCCTCGCCGGAAGCCGCCGCAGGCGGCGCCATCGGCCTGGTGCGCGATGGCGACAAAGTGCTGATCGACATCCCCAACCGTTCGATCAACCTGCTGGTCAGCGATGAAGAGCTGGCCGCGCGTCGTGTCGAGCAGGACAAGAAGGGCTGGAAGCCGGCGGAAGTGCGCCCACGTAAAGTGACCACTGCACTGAAGGCCTATGCCCTGCTGGCCACCAGCGCCGACAAGGGCGCGGTGCGCAACAAGGCAATGCTCGAAGGGCTGTGAGGCTCTGAAGGCAAAAAGAACCGGCGCCTGGTGCGCCGGTTTTTTTATGCCTGAGAAGGCCTCATCGCCGGCAAGCCGGCTCCCACAATGCAATCGCTGGCCTTGGCATTGCACCTGTGGGAGCTGGCTTGCCAGCGATTGGGCCGGAACAGGTCATGCGTATTTCACTGAATCTGCTCCGGCGTCACGATCACCCAGTTCTTGTCCGCCGTCACCGGCAAGCCTTCATTGGCCTGGGCCGCTGCATTCTTCGCGATCATGCCGTTGAGCTGGTCCATGTACTTGGCCTTGCGGTTTATCCACAGGTGGATGCCGCCTTTGTTCACATCGACGCCGTGGAACTGCATGTAGCCATCGCTGGTCGGGGTATCGCCCCCTACCAGCACCGGTTTCTTCCACTCATCGATGTAAGTGAGGATCGCCGCCTGCTTGCCCGCCATCCAGGTGGCCGGCGTCCACAGGTACGGGGTCAGCTCCAGGCCTTCGTTGGCCTTGGGATCGTACTGCCCGGCGCTGATCTGCTTGCGCGCCGTGGTCAGCTGGCCACTGGCGCGGTCCTTGAGCAGCAGGCTCACACCGATCACGTTCTGTGGTTTGACGTTGTAGCCGTACTTGGGATCTGAGGCGACCATGCGTACCAGCTCTTCGGACGCCGCCGAGATCACATAGACCTCGATGCCGTTCTCCATCAGCTTGTTGTACAGCTCGGCCTGGCCCGTGAACACCTTCGGCGGCTGCACCTCGATACTCTTGACCTGGTCGCCCTCGTAGTAGGTGCTGGGGATCGGCTTGCCCGAGGCCATCAGCTCGTCGACCTGCTGCTTCAGTTCCTTGAGAGTGAAGCCCGAGAATACCTGCGCCACCCAGGGGTAGCAGACCATGTCGTCGAGTTCGCACAGGCGGTAGTAGTAACTGAACAGGCTCTCCTTGTGCTCGGCGCTGTCCTTGAACGGGATGAGTTTGAGCGAAGGGTCGAGCTTGTCGCGGGTCAGCAGGCCCTTGTTCTCCATGAACGGTAGCAGTGCCTCTTCGAGGTCGAAGCGGTAGCTGGTGTTGTCCATGTCGAACACCGCGTAGTTACCCTTGTTGGCGTTGGCGGCAATCATCGCGTCGAGCTTCTGCGCGGCTTCGGCCGGCCAGTGCTTGAGCTCGGTGGCCGCCCAACTGCTGGCACTCAGCAACAAGGCAAGGCCGCCGGCAAGGATTTTCGGAGCTGACATCATGTGCGGTTCTCCCAAAGACGTGGCCGCTCAACCCTAGACCTGATTTGTGACAGGCAGGCATGCGCCACCGACCTCGAAGCAACCGCAAACGCCATGTGTATTGCCAAAAACGACCAGGCGTTATTCCATAAACGACTATGCAAATTCCTTTTAGGTATAAATTCGTTTGTTTTCAGGCTGTTAGCATTTCCGTTCGTAATCGCTCACAGAGGCGATGCCTCTTTTGCCTTTTTCCGGAGCTTCAATGAACCTGCCGCTGTCACTCAACCTGCTGGCGTTCCTGGCCCTGCTGCTGGGCCTGGCGCAAACCCGTCGCACCGACTGGAGCCTGGCCAAGAAGGTGCTGCTGGGCCTGGCCCTCGGCGTCGGCTTCGGCCTGGTGCTGCATACGATCTACGGCGCCGGGCACCCGGTGCTCAAGGCCACCATCGGCTGGCTCGACCTGGTCGGCAATGGCTACGTCGGTTTGCTGCAGATGATCGTCATGCCGCTGATCTTCGCCTCGATCCTCAGCGCCGTGGCCCGCTTGCACAACGCCTCGGCACTGGGCCGCATCAGTGTGCTGAGCATCGGCACCCTGCTGCTGACCACCGCGATCGCCGCGCTGCTCGGTATCGCCCTGACCAACCTGTTCGGCCTGAGTGCCGAGGGGCTGGTGGCCGGTGCCCAGGAAAGCGCCCGCCTGCAGGCCATCCACAGCGACTACGCGGGCAAGGTCGCCGACCTCAACATTCCGCAACTGCTGCTGTCGTTCATCCCGACCAACCCGGTCGGCGACCTGGCCCGGGCCAAGCCGACCTCGATCATCAGCGTGGTGATCTTCGCCGTGTTCCTCGGCCTCGCCGCACTGCAACTGATCAAGGACGACAAGGACAAGGGCGAGCGCGCCCTGTCGGCCATCGACGTGCTGCAGGCCTGGGTCATGCGCCTGGTGCGCCTGGTGATGAAGCTCACCCCCTACGGTGTGCTGGCCTTGATGACCAAGGTGGTGGCCAGCTCCAACCTCGACGACATCCTCAAGCTGGGCAGCTTCGTGGTGGTGTCGTACATCGGCCTGGGCCTGATGTTCGTGGTCCACGGGGTGATCCTGGCGCTGACCGGCGTCAGCCCGCTGCGCTTCTTCCGTAAAGTCTGGCCGGTGCTGACCTTCGCCTTCACCAGCCGTTCCAGCGCCGCCAGCATCCCGCTGAACATCGAGGCGCAGACCTTGCGCCTGGGCGTGCCGCAATCGATCGCCAGCTTCAGCGCCTCGTTTGGCGCGACCATCGGCCAGAACGGCTGCGCCGGCCTGTATCCGGCGATGCTGGCGGTGATGGTCGCCCCCGCAGTGGGCATCGATACCTTCGACCCGCTGTGGATCGCCACCCTGGTGGCCATCGTTACCCTCAGCTCGGCAGGCGTTGCCGGCGTCGGCGGCGGCGCGACCTTCGCCGCGCTGATCGTGCTGCCAGCCATGGGCCTGCCGGTGGAACTGGTGGCGCTGCTGATCTCGGTGGAACCGCTGATCGACATGGGCCGCACGGCGTTGAACGTGAATGGTTCGATGACGGCGGGCGTGGTTACCAGCCAGTTGCTCAAGCAGACCGACCAGCAGGTGCTGGCTGGGGATGAGCATGCACAACTGAGTCACTCCTGAAAGATTACCGGGGGCGCTTTGCGCCCCCGGCGATCCAGGCTCAGTACGTCGCGCGCAGCTTGAGCGTCAGGTTGCGCGGCTCGCCATAGAAGTTCGAGCCCCAGGCACTGTCCACACGCTCGTAATACACACGGTCGAACAAATTGTTGGCCGTGAGTGTCGCCGACAGGTGCTTGTTGAAGCGATAGCCCACCTGCGCCGTGGCCACGCTGTAGCCACCCTGCACGAAGTCCACGCTGTTGCGCGTGTAGTAGGTGGAGCTGACCACCCGCACGCCGCCTCCGACACTGAACCCTTCCAGCGGCCCATCGGCGAACGCATAGCGCGTCCACACATTGAAGTTGTGCTTGGGCGTGATGCTGATGCCCTGGTAGTCGGCCTGACGCCCCGACTCCAGGCGGGTGAAGGCGTAGCCGGTGCTGATGCTCCAGTTGTCGGTCAGGTTACCGGACAGCTCGGTTTCCCAACCCTGGCTGCGCACCTTGGCCTGGGCCTCGTAGAACGGCGTCTGGCCAATCTGCTGGGCGCGGTTCTCGTCATAGATGCGGAACACCGCCACGCTGCCGTTCAGGCGGCCGTCGAAGAACTCCCGTTTCAGGCCCAACTCATACTGTTTGCCCTCGCGCGGCGCCACCGTGCTGTTGCCGCCGGCCATCTGCGTCTGCGGCTTGTACACCGTGGTGTAGCTGGCATAGGCCGACAGTTCGGGGGTGAGCTTGGCGACCAGCGCACCGTAGGGGATCACCTTGCGGCGAACACTGGTGTGGGGGTCGGAGAATTCGTTGAAGAACGGGTTGGCGTTGTGGCCATCGCTGTCGAACCAGATCACTCGGCTACCGAGGATCACGTCCAGCCAGTCGTTGGCGCTGACCTTGGTGCGCGCATACAGTCCGTACTGGTTCGACTTGGACGAGTTGCCGTTGTCCATGGCGTAGTCGATCTTGGGGATGTCGATGCTGCCAGGGTCGAACACGTTGATGTCGAACCACTCCCGGCCACCGTAGCGAAAGTCCTTGTCCACATGCTGGTAGTCGGCGCCCACGGTGAGCTCATGGGTACGCCCGAACGCCTCGAACGGCCGCGTCACGAAGCTGTCCAGGCCCAGGGTCTTGATGTGGGTGTAGTAGTTGTAGGCCACCGCGGAACTGGCACCGGTCGCCGGGTCCACGGCGCCGTCGGTCCAGGTGAAGTTGCGCGTGGGTGCCTCGGCGTCGCGATAGGTCAGCGAGGTCTTGAACTGGCCACCATCATCCAGCGCATGGTCGACCTCGAAGAAGCTTTCCCAGACCCGCTCGTCCAGCTCGTTCCACTTCGCGTCGACGAAGGTCGAGCGCTTGACGTCGAGCAACTTGCCGCTGTCGTAGGCCGGCAGACCGAACGCGGGCACCGACTTGTTGCGCTGGTAGGCGCCGCCCAGGGTCAGGGTGGTGGCCGGCGACAGGTCGTATTCCAGGCGCCCATACATCATCGGGCGCTCGTTCTGTGCGTAGTCGACGAAGGCCTGGTTGTTCTCGTAGGCGGTGACAAAACGCCCGCGCAGGCTGCCATCGCTGTTCAGCGGCCCGGTGACGTCAACCGTGGAGTGGTAGCGATCGTAGGTGCCCGCCGACAGCTCACCAGACAGGGCAAACTTGCCCAAGGCGCGCTTGCGCACCAGGTTGATGGTGCCACCGGGTTCGCCCGCGCCCTGGTACAGGCCGGATGGCCCGCGCAGCACTTCGACGCGGTCATACATGGCCAGGTCGAACGCCGTGGCCATGTCGCCTTGCCCGGTGGGCTGGGTGACGCCATCGACCTGCACCAGGTCGACCGGGAAGCCGCGCATGTAAACGTCATTGAGGTTGGAGCCGGTGTTGTAGCTCTTGATCGTGGTACCGGTCACCTGCCGCATGGCGTCCTGCAGGCTGTTCATGTTCTGGTCGTCCAGGCGCTGGCGGGTCATTACCGACACCGACTGCGGGATGTCCTTGAGCTTCTGCTCACCCTTGCCAAGGGTCAGCGATCCAGTGGTGTAGGAGCCGGTGCCTTCGGTGGTGGTGCCCAACTGGCTGCTATCGATCTTCACCGCGCCCAGTTGCATCGCGTCGTCGTTCCCGGCGCGCTGGCGCTCCAGGGTGACGCTGTCGTTGTCGATGTAGGCGGCATTCAGGCCAGTGCCCTGGAGCAGGCGGGCCAGTGCCTGCTCCTGTGGATAACTGCCACTCAGGCCCGGCGAGCGCAGGCCCTGGGTGAACTCACCGGGTACCAGCACCTGGATCCGGGTAACCGCACTGAAGGCCGCCAGGGCCGAGTCCAGCGACTGCGCCGGGATGTCGAAACGGTAGACCTGCGCCTGCGTGGCGGCCAGGGCCTGCCCGGGCCCGATCAACGCGGCGCTGCCAAGCGCGATGGCCAGGCCGAGCACGGCCCGAGTGGCGGTGGTTTTCATCAATGGGGCTCCCCGAAAGCGTCAAAGTGATCGACTGGCGCGGCACTGTCTGAGAGTGCTTATTATTTGCGCCTACGAGATCAAGGACGTCGGTGCGACGGGAATCCCCGAAAATATTTTCAATCAGCCTTCGCGCAGGATGCGCAGGTACGGTGTGTACTGGTCGGCACGCACGCCCAGGGTATGGGTCAAGGCCTTGAGCACGGCCTCCGGCTTGTCGATGTCGAATACGCCGGAGACCTTGCGCTGGCGCAGGCCGTCGCCCAGCACCAGGGTCTGCCCGGGCCAGTAGCGATTGAGTTCAGTCACCACCTCACCCAGCGGCTGCTGGCTGAATACCAGTTGCCGCTCGCGCCAGGCGAAGGCGCGGGCGGGCTCGAAGCCATGCACGGCACCCGGCCCGCCTGCCGCGTACTCCACGGCTTGCCCGGGTTCGAGGAACAACCCCTGGCCGGCGCCGGCGCGAACTTCGACCTTGCCCTGGGCCAGTTGCACACGGGTCTGTCCGCCCGTCTCGGCCACGCTGAAACGTGTACCGACTACCCGCACCCAGCCCTCACCGGCACGCACCACGAAAGGCCGAGCCACATCGCGGGTTACCTCGAACCAGGCCTCGCCACGCAACAGCCGGACACGCCGCTCGGTGGTCCCCAGTTCGACCTGCACGGCGCTGTCGGTGTTGAGCTGAATGCGCGAGCCATCCTCCAACTGCAGGCTACGCGTCTCACCCGTGGCGGTGGCGTAATCGGCGCGCCAGCGGTCGAGCCAGGGCGTCTGGACGAGCAGCACACCCAACAGCACCGCCGCCGCGGCAGCACTTGCCACCTTGGGCCAGATCCGGCGTCGGGGGGAGTGCCAAGCCGCCTGCTGGTCTTCCCGCAGGCGCCTGGCCGGGCCCTGCAAAGCCCCCAACAGGTCGAGCACTTCCTCCCAGGCCCTGGCATGCGCCGGCCCCTGCGCGCGCCATACGGCGAACGCCTGGCGTTCGTCCAGGGTGACGTCCTCGGCATGCAGACGGTAATACCAGGCTGTGGCTTCGGCGAACAGGCGCTCGCTGTCGGGCAGGTCGCTCATGGGATCGGTCGCACTCTCGGGATGACGGCTCATGGACGTTGCCCTCTCGCGTCACCGGCCAGCCGCGCCTGGATGAAGGCGCGGCAGTCGAGCAAAGCCCGACGCAGCTGGTACTCGACACTGCGGGGCGTGACATTCATGCGCTCGCCGATCTCGCGGTAGGTGCAGCCGTCGACATGATAGAGCAGGAAGATGTGCCGGGTCGCCTCAGGCAGGGCCTGGATCGCCGTCTGCATCAGCGCCTGCTCCTGCTGCGCGGCCAACTGGTCCTCGGCGCCGGGGGCATCGCTGGCCAGTTCGTCACTGGGCTCGCCGCCATCCAGGCGCTCGCGGCGAATGGCCTGGCGCTGGTGATCGCGCACCAGGTTGCTGGCAATCGTGAAGAGGAAGGCTGGCAGGTTGTCGATCTGTTTGTCGGCAGGCAGCCGCGCCAGGCGCAGGAAGGACTCCTGGGTCAGGTCGGCGGCCACTTGGCTATTGCCGGTGCGCCGTGCGACGAACGCCTCCAGGGCCTTCTTGTGCTCGGTGAACAACCGGGCGATCTGCTTGTTCCACGAAGACACGGCACATCCTGGCTCTGGGTCTCAAGAGGAGCGAACGCTAGCAGAAGATGATATTTGTTCGCAATTGCAGTTATCGCGTATCAGCGGCCCCGAACACACTCAGGCCTTGTCCCAGACTTCGAAGTGATAGACCGGTTTGTCCGCTTCGGACTGCGCCTCGCTCGAGGTCAACTGCCACTGCCCGTGGTCGAACTCCGGGAACCAGGCATCGCCCTGCGGCGACAATTCCACCCGGGTCAGGTACATCCGGCTCACCAGCCCTTTTTCCAGCGCCTGCCCATACAGCTGCGCACCGCCGATCAGCATCAATTCCCCGACGCCCTGCTCGCGCGCCCACTGCTCGGCGCGCACCAGCGCCGCCTCTAGCGAGGCGAACACCTCGGCGCCGGCCAGTTGCAGCCCAGGTTGCCGGCTGACGACGATATTCAGCCGTCCCGGCAATGGCCGGCCCAGCGAATCCCAGGTCTTGCGCCCCATGATGATCGGCTTGCCCAGGGTGGTGGCCTTGAAGTACTTGAAGTCCCCCGGCAGGTGCCAGGGCATGGAGTTGTCGATGCCGATCACACGGTTCTCGGCGAGCGCCGCGATCAGGCTGAGGGGGAGTGATGTATTCATGCCGGCGAGGATAGCACCGGGCACGTGGGTTATGCTTGCGGCCAGACCTGTGCAATGGAAGAGCTTGTGACTGCACCCACTCCACTCGACAAGCGCTGGCTCACCGAAGCGGTACGCCTGCGCGAGGAACACGCCGGCCCTCTGGAAGACCAGGAAGCCAACCGCCGCGCCCGCCAGCAGGGCGGCGACCTGGCCACGCGCATCGAGGCCCGCGCCCTGTGGCTGGCCGAGCGCGACGGCATGGACACGGCGCTGCGCCACTGGAAACAGGGCGCACGGCTGGCCCTGCTGAGCTTGATGGTCCTGGCTCTGTTCAGTGGCGCCGGCCTGGGGCTGGCGGCCCTGGGCGACGGCCAGCGGCCGGTGAACGTGTTCTGGGCCCTGGGCAGCCTGCTCGGGCTGAATCTCATGCTGCTGCTTGGCTGGGCCGTGGGTTTCTTCTTCGCCAGTGAGCAAGGCGCGGCGCTGGGCCGCCTGTGGCTGTGGCTAAGCGAGCGTTTTGCCCGTGACGCCAAGGCCGCACAACTGGCCCCCGCGTTGCTGGTGCTGCTGCAGCGCCAGCGCCTGAACCGCTGGCTGCTCGGCCTGTTGGTGCATGGCCTGTGGTCACTGGCGATGCTCGCGGCGCTGGGCATGCTCCTGGCCCTGTTGGCGACGCGACGCTACGGCTTCGTCTGGGAAACCACGCTGCTTGCCGCCGAACCTTTCATCACGCTGACCCAGGCCCTTGGCGCCCTGCCCTCACTGATCGGCTTCGCCGTGCCCGACGAAGCGATGATTCGCGCCAGCGGCGACACCCTGCCGGCACTCGATCTGGCGCGCCAGGCCTGGGCCAGCTGGCTGCTCGGCGTGGTGCTGGTCTATGGCCTGCTGCCCCGCCTGCTGCTGGCCGCGCTGTGCCTGTGGCGCTGGCGCCAGGGCCGCGAGCGCCTGGCGCTGGATCTCAACCTGCCCGGCTACGCGCAGTTGCGCGAAGCCCTGATGCCACGCAGCGAACGCCTCGGCGTGCAGGACCCAGCCCCCGACACCCTGCCCCGCTTCGAGGCCGGCCAGCTGGAGCGCGACAGCGGCGGTGCCCTGCTGGTCGGCCTGGAGCTGGACGACCAGCGCCCCTGGCCACCCGCACTGCCCCGTTCGGTCACCCATGCGGGCGTGCTCGACAGCCGCGAGTCGCGCAACAAGCTGCTTGAGCAACTCAGCCGTTTCCCCCCGGCGCGTCTGGCCGTCGCTTGCGACCCACGCCGCTCGCCCGACCGTGGCAGCCTGGCCTTGCTCGCTGAGCTGGCGCGCAACGCCGGCGCCACGCGTATCTGGCTGCTGCAGGCGCAACCCGGCCAGGCCCTGGACGCGGCACGCCTGGGCGACTGGCACGAGGCTCTCGACCGCCTGGGCCTGCCCCATGCCGACACCTCGCCCCTGACCTGGCTGGAGCATGGCCATGACTGAGCCGCTGAAACTGGCCGTGGTCGGCCACACCAACGTCGGCAAGACCTCGCTGCTGCGCACCCTCACCCGCGACGTCGGCTTCGGCGAGGTCTCGCACCGCCCCAGCACCACCCGCCATGTCGAAGGCGCCCGCCTGTCGGTGGACGGCGAGCCGTTGCTGGAGCTGTACGACACCCCTGGCCTGGAGGACGCCATCGCCCTGCTCGACTACCTGGAGCGCCTCGAACGCCCGGGCGAGCGCCTGGACGGTCCCGCTCGCCTTGAACGTTTCCTCCAGGGCAGCGAGGCGCGCCAGCGCTTCGAGCAGGAAGCCAAGGTGCTACGCCAGCTGCTGGCAAGCCATGCCGGCCTGTATGTGATCGACGCCCGTGAACCGGTGCTGGCCAAGTACCGCGACGAGCTGGAGGTGCTGGCCAGCTGCGGCAAGCCGCTGTTGCCGGTACTCAACTTCGTTGCCAGCAGCCAGCACCGCGAGCCCGAATGGCGCGAGGCCCTGGCGCGCCTGGGCCTGCATGCGCTGGTGCGTTTCGACAGCGTGGCCCCGCCCGAGGATGGCGAGCGCCGCCTCTACGAAAGCCTGGCCCTGCTGCTGGAAGAGGCCCGTCCTGCCCTGCAACGGCTGATCGATGACCAGCAGGCTCAGCGTGAAGCCCGCCGCCACAGCGGCAAGCGTTTGGTCGCCGAATTGCTGCTCGACTGCGCCGCCTGCCGACGCAGCGTAGAGGCCGAGCCCGCCGCCGAGGCGCAGGCCATCGAAACCCTGCGCCAGGCGGTGCGCCAGCGCGAACAACGCTGTGTCGAGGCGCTGCTCAAGCTGTATGCGTTCCGCCGCGAGGACGCCAATGCCGGCGACTTGCCGCTGCTCGATGGGCGCTGGGGCGACGACCTGTTCAATCCGGAGACCCTGAAGCTGCTCGGTGTGCGCCTGGGCAGCGGCGTGGCGGCGGGCGCGGCGGCAGGTGCCGGCGTCGACCTGCTGGTTGGCGGCCTGACCCTGGGCGCCGCCGCGCTCGCCGGGGCCATTGCCGGCGGCGCGCTGCAGACTGCGCGCAACTATGGCTCGCGCCTGATGGGCAAGCTCAAGGGCCAGCGCGAGCTGACGGTGGATGACGCCGTGCTGCGCCTGCTGGCGCTGCGTCAGCAACAGTTGATACTGGCCCTGGAAGCACGCGGGCACGCGGCGCAGGACAGCATCCGCCTGGCGGCGCCGGAGGACAAAGGCTGGCGCGAAGGCAAGCTGCCCGAGGCCTTGCGCAAGGCGCGGGCGCATCCGCAGTGGTCGACGCTCAATCCCGGGGCACGGGTCAGCCAGGCCGAGCGGCAGGAGCAACTGGAAGCCCTGGTGGCGGAACTGTAGCTCCGTGCGCGGCGATGAATACTCCCAAGTAACGCTTCAGAGGGCTTGAGCGTCATTACGCTAACGCCGCACCTTGCGCAGCTCCACCAACCGCCGGCGCATTTCCCGATGCCGCTGGCTGTTGAATACCAGCAGCGCGAGCAATGGCAGCGCCAGCAAAATTGCCAGCAACACAGCATTCACTCCACTACCGAGCAGGCTCAACGCCATCAGCAAGGCCACAGTCGGTACAGAGAGCACAACCCATACTGCCCATGTGAAGCCCCGGACCATCGCGAAATGCCCGGAACACAGCAGCAAGACCAGCACTGCGCTGGACATCATGGTGAACAGGGGGTTATCCGGGTGATTGCGCCAGTGACTGTCGATCCACAGAGTGGCTGACAACGCCGCCGACAGGAGGCAAATGAAGAACCCCAGCAAGAACGTCGGGAAGTAACGGCGCATGAAAGTCTGGAATTGCGCAGGCTTCATCATCACTCGATCTCTTCATATAGCCCTACGGCGATGCTCTGCACCGTGGCACTCCCGGCCAAACCGAAGGTGGCGCCGAGCGAGTCGCGCATCAGGGTCTGCGTGGCGTGGCTGATCTCGGTCGGGGTGTAGCGCTTGGTCATGGTCCCTGCCGCCTGCTGCAACTTGATCTGCCTGGCCGTCAGGCTCGGGTGCTTGATCGACAGCAGCTCGTCGGTCAGCGCCTTGCGCTGCTGGCGGCTGAGGCTCTTGGACAACTCCAGCCAGCTGCGACCCGTGGCGGCCTTGTGTACTTGCAGGTACTTCAAGGTGCTCAGGCCCGACGCGCCGACACCCAGCAACGAGACGCCATCGAGCACCATCGAGGCGGCCTGGTACCACTGGTTCTCATCGAGGGCATCGTTGGCCGCTGGGTTGGTCACTTCACGCACCGTGCGCATTACCCCGATGCCGCACTGGATGCTGCTGGCGGTGGCGGCGGCGCCACCGACATAGGTCAGTACCAGGCTGGTACCGCCTGAAAAGGGCGCGGCAATGGTGCCACTGAACACCACGAACCAGCCGATCACAGCGCCCGCGCAGGAAAGGGTCGTGTTGACCGCCTCCTTGACCACCCGCGACTCGCGCGGATTGTGCTGCAACTGCTGGGTGTACTGGTCAGGTGTCTGGTACTTCTTGATCTCGCGCAGGATCACGCGCTTGGGACGGATGCTGCAGATCGGCTGAAACTCACGCAGGGTGACAATGTTGTATTCGGCGTCGATGTACACCACACCGGCACCGACGATACGCGGGTCGGCGTCGATGGCGGCGAACATCTGCGGCAGGTTGATCCGCGCCTGGATACGCTGACGGGCAAGAAACTGGGAGTTGTTGGCCAGGGAATTGACCAGAAGATCTGTCACGAATAGGTTTCCTTGCACAAAGCCTGGCCAAGTCGCATGACCTGCAGGCGAGGGCTTGCCCCGCGCCTACAGGTCATGCGAGCAGCCTCAACGGATCACACGTTCGGGCACGGCACCGGCGCCCAGTCACCCATGTCCGGGTTGCGGCACATGGCGTTGACCTGGTCGGTACCCGCCTTGGCCACCTGCTGGGCTTCGGCTTTCTTGCCGTTGGCGTTCTGCAGGGTCTTCTCGGTGGCCACCGCTTCCTGTGGCACCTTGGTGTTGGTCTTGGCCGGCTGGACCTTCTTCACATCCTTCTTCTTGCCGGTGGTCGCCACCTTCGGCGGCTCGGCCACGGCGACCACTTCGGTGCGCTGCACGCCCACCTGCTTGAGGTCCTGCTCGTAGGCCTGGGTGTAGTTGTTGAGGTTCTCACCCAGACGCCCGTTCACGGTGGTCAGCAGGTTGTTCGACTCCTGCAGGCCGGCGACGATCTCGGCCAGGCGCTTGCGGCCCTCGGTATCGTTGATGCGGCCAGCCTTGCGGTTCTGGATCAAGCTGGCGAACTCGCGCTGGTAGCAGCTCTGCGACGACTTGGCATAGGCCGTGGTGCGGTCCATGTCGGCCGCGCTCTTGTCGATGTCGGTGGCGTACGAGGCGATGCGCTGCTTGTCGTCGCTGATCTGCTTCTGGCGCTCGGTGTAGTAACCGGCGGCGCCACCGACCAGGGCGCCACCGGCGGCACCGATGGCGGCATTGCGGCCTCGGTTTTCCTTGTCGACCAGGGCGCCAGTGAGGGCGCCGCCGACCGCGCCGAGCAGCGCGCCGGTGGCGACCGAGCGGGTCATGTCACCGTCGGTGGAGCGCAGGTGCTGCACCGGCTCGTAGCAGTTGGGGTAGTACTCGACCTTGGTCGTGGCGCCAACCTTGGACGCCGGCGAGCTGGCGCAACCGCTCAACAGCACGGTGCTGAAACCGGCTGCCAGCAGCAGTGCGGTACGGGCCTGGGATGCGGTGATCAGGGGTTTGCGGGTGAACATGGTCTGGTTTCTCTTCTTGGGTTTCTGGGTGACCGGGGGCTTCGTGCCACCCGGGAGTCCTTTCTGTCGAAGCTGTCCTTAGGGTCGCGGGGCGGCCGATGCCAGCAGCTCCTTGAGGATCGTCGCCGGATCGGCCCGCCGGTTCTGGCGGTACTCCCCGACGTGGCGGACGAACAGGGTGGCGCGGGTGACCAGGCTGTTGCCCAGCACCGGCTTGCGATTGAGCTCTTCCTTGACCCGCTGGAACTGCGCCTGGATCACCGCGTCGGTGTAGCGCGTGCCGCTGGCCAGGTTGTCGATGTAGATCGCCACGGCGCCGTCGAGGGCCGCGCGGCCATTGGCGATGGCGGCGCCGTACATGCGCGCGCTGGTCTGGTCGCCGGAGGCCTCGGCCTTGGCCTGGGTGTTCTGCAGGTTGGTCAGGCGAATGTTGTAGTTATTGACGGTCTCGGCCACCAGGGCGGCGGACTGGATCAGATTGCCGGCCGCTTCCTCGCGCTGGCGGGCGATCAGCGACACGTTGCGCTTGAGCTCTTCGTTGACCAGCCCCAGCTCGGCCTGCTGGCGCGGGTCGGTGGCGGCGGCGATGATGCTGTCCAGGCGCTTGGTCGGGTCCTGGGCGGCGTCGATGTCGTCGGTCAGGCCGGCCAGGCGACCTTCCTTCTGCCACTGCTCGAACAGCTCCTGGTAGCGCGAGCGCGGGGCCGACAAGGCGCCGATGGCCACGCGGAAGCCAGTGGTCTCGTTGCGCTGCTCGGTGCCGTCGACGCCGAACAGCGGGTACTCGCGGCGCATGCCGGTGAACAAGGTGCCCTCGCCTTCGAGGTAGTTGCCGCCCTTGACCACGAAGCCGCCGTAGGCGCCCTGCAGGCGCCCGGCGTTGACCAGCTGGAACGACTCCTGAACCATCTCGGCGGCGTTGCCGATCACATCGAACAAGCCCAGCGGGTTGGGCTGTCTGGTGCCGATCGGCATCAGCCGCGCCGCCTGCCCGGTACCACCGGCGACCTGGTTGAACACTGCGAAGTCGCCCAGCGGCCCTTCGCTGTCGGCGCCTTCGACCTTGCGCGGGAACAACCGCCCTTCCAGCTCCTGGCGGCTGACCGCCGAACCGCCACGGGCGGCGAACTCCCATTCCACCTCGGTGGGCAGGCGCACGAAGCCCACGCCACCATCCTCGGCCTTGCTGCCTCGGCCGCTGACCGGCAGCAGGTCGCGGTGGTGCTTCATCAGCCAGGCGCTGTAGACGGCGGCGAAGCGTTCGGCCTCGAAGCGCGACAGTTTTACCTTGGGCAGGCGCCCCGCCGCATCGTTGTTCGCCTCGCAGGCCGGTGCCGCGTCGCCGCCGGCCAGCGACGGCGCCTGGGCCATCACCTGGGCGTACTGGCGGGCGGTCACTTCGTACTTGCCGATGAAGTACATCATCGGCGTGAGCGGGCTGCCTTTCTCGACCTTCGGCAGGCTTGGCGCAACCGCCTTCTGCCACTGTGGCGCCAGGTCCTGCAGGCTGAACTGGCCATTGATGAAGTCGCGTCGGTAACCAGAGATGAACGACTGCTTGTAGCCGGCCTCGCCTTCGCTGAACGGGTAGCCGAGGTTGACCTCGCGGTCGTCGAGGCTGCCCTGGGCCAGCACATAGACACTGCGCAGCACCAGCTCACCGCCACAAGGCAGCGGCAGGCTGACATCGCCCGGCAACGGCTTGGGGTTGTCGAGCTTGCTTTCAGTCCCCGGCTGCGCCTGGGCAACTGGCTTGGCCTTGTCGTCGCCATCGGCCGGGGAACAGGCGCCCAGGCTCAAAGCGGTCAGGAGCAGGGCGGCAGCCCCGAGGCGGCGATCAGACATCACGTATTCCTTGGCAAGCCTCGATGCGCGCCACCCGCCAGCCGCCCAGGGCGGCGGCGGCGGTGCTGGCCAGCAGCACGGCACACAATGCAACGAGGTAGTGCATGGGCAGCAGGTGGCTGGCGAACTCGCCGGGCACCTGCATGAAAAGTCGGTTCAGGCCATGTTCGGCCAGCAGGTACAACAGCCCCGCCACGGCGGCGGCCAGCAGCCCGCTGTAGAGCGCCTGGAGCACCACGAACAACAGCAGCGCAGCAGTGCCGAAGCCCAGCAGACGCAGCACTGCCAGCTCGCGCTGCTTGCGCTCGACCGCCGCCACTGCGCCTGCGGCGATGGCCGCTACGGCGCCGGCCACGGCCAGGCTGGCGATGATCCAGAACACCAGGTCGAGATTGCGGCTGAGCGATTGCACCTGGGCGATCTGCGCGGCCTGTGTGGAAACCAGCAGCTTGCGTTCGGCGAAGAACTGGCGCAGTGGCTCGACATCGTTCAGTTCGCGGGCATACAGGCGGAAGGCCGGGTACACCCGCGCTGACGCGCTGCCTTGCTCCTCCCCCTGCCAGCCCAGCGCAGCCACGGCGCGGCCATCGCGGTAATCCTCGACGGCTTCGAGCAGTTGCAGCGAGGCAAACAGGCCATCACGCTCGAACGCTGCCAGGGGCAGCACGCTGCTGACCTGCAGACGCGTGCGTCGCCATTGCAGCTGCCCGGCCTGCTGCCGGCTGAAGCTGGCCTGCAGTTCGTCCCCGGCCCTGGCACCGAGTTTTTCCGCAGCGGTAAAGCTCAGCACCACCTGTTGCAGGCCATCCGGGGGAGCGACCTGTGCCAGCAAGGGGTCGCCCTCGGCAGTGGGCAGCATCTCCACTGTCAGGCCACGTCCATGGGCTGGCAGCAACAGCTCGGCGGTGGCAGCGATCTGCCGGGTGCGCGGGATGGCAAAGGCCACTCGCGGGTGCTGGGTCAGTTCCTCGATGAACTCGGCGCGAAAGCGCCCACCGCCCAGCGGAATGATCTCGCGCACACCCGGGTCGCGCTGCAGGCGCTCGGTCAGGCTGCCGACCAGGCCGAACTTCAGCCCGAACAGCACCAGCAGCGGCGCGATCACCGCCACCAGCGCCAGCACGGCGCACGCCGACAACCGCGCATCGTTGCGGTAGTCCTGCCAGGCCAGCCCGGCGATCAGCAGCGGGCGCATCAGGCGGCCCTCTCCAGGCTCGCCGTGACGCCGCCGTCGGCGTCACGCCGGCAGGCCATGCGCAGCACCGTCAGCCCGGCCTGGCGGGCCAGGGCTTCGTCATGGGTGGCGACCACGCAGGTCACCTGGCGCGCCTCGGCCTCGCGCAACAGCAATTGCATCACCCTATCGGCGTTCACCGGGTCCAGGGACGCCGTGGGTTCATCGGCCAGCAACAATGCCGGGCCATGGGCCAGGGCACGGGCACAGCTGACCCGCTGGCGCTGGCCGAGGGACAGGGTCGCAGGCTTCTTGCCCAGCTGGTCGTGCACATCCAGCGCTTCGGCCAGACGCTCGACGCTGCCGTCATCGCCGAGCCCCAGCAACTGGCGTGGCAGGCGGATATTGCCGCGCACATCGAGAAAACCCAGCAACCCACCAGCCTGCAGCACATAGCCCAGGTGACGGCTGCGCCAGCTGGCCAGGCGGTCGAGCTGCCGGGCACGCCACAGCCCGGCGACATCCTCGCCGCCCAGGGCGAAGCCCTGCGCCGCATCCGGCGCCAGCACCAGCGCCAGCAGGTCGAGCAAGGTGCTCTTGCCGCAGCCGCTGGGCCCGACCAGCGCCACCCGCTCGCCCGCCGCCAGGTGCAAGCGGTCGATCTCCAGGCTGTAACGCTGGGCACCCTGCCCGCGTGTCTTGCGCACCCCGTCCAGGCGGATCATCACGGCAACGTCGACAGCGGGACACGGTACAGGGCGTCGCCCGGCTCGGCCTTGCCGAAGCGCACCCAGTTGGCCATGTCGTTGTGGAAGGTTTCGTACAGGCGGATCTTCGAGTCCAGTTCGTCGATGAAGTCTTCCTGCTCGGCCACCGACAGCGACAGCCATAGGTCCTGGGTCATGCTCAGGGACTTGCTGCGGTACGGCAGGCCGTCGAGGTATTCGCCGAGCACGCCGCCCTGGGCCAGGTTGGCGCCCTTGCGCAACGCGCCGGGGTCGCGGCTCATGTAGGCACTGGCGCTGGCGATTTCGTTGAAGAAGTCGCCCGGCGAGCTGCGGGTCTTGCGCGCGGCATCGACGATCAGCTTGAGCGACTGCTGCAGGTCGTTGAGCTGCAGCTTGGTCAGCATCACGCACACCTGCAGGGTCGGCAGCGTCGGGTTGGTCAGGTCGCGGTCGGCGGTCCAGGCGCTGACCAGTTGCGGCGCCTGGCTGGCGCCGTGGCGACCCAGGAAGTCCATGTGCATGGCGTAGCCGATGGCCTGCGACTTGGCCGCCAGGCTCGAGGCCGAGGTCAGCAGCGGTACGGGTTGCGGTTGCTGGTTGCGCACCTGGTGCACCAGCTCGGCGAAGGTCGAGCCGATCTCGCGCACGCGGTCGCCGAAAGCACCGACTTCACCGCCCGGCACGCTGACGTAGAGGTCGCCGATCTGCGGGTTGCTGTCGGCGGTAAGCACGCGGTACTGGGTCTCGGCCGCGCCGTGGTTCTTGACCCCGGCGGGGGTGCGCAGGTGCAGGGCGTAGATCTTGATCTGCTTGCTCAGCGCGGCCTGACGCACTTCGGCTTCGTTCATCTGGGTGCTGCTGAACGGGTCGTTCTTGCGCAGTGCGCCGGCATCGCTGACCAGCAGGATCAGGCGCCCGCCGTAGCCGGACCAGTCCATGCCCTCGACCGCCTGCATCACGCCGGCGAAGGCGTCCTCGTTGAACGAGTGGCTGGAAACACTGGTGGCCTTGACCTGCGAGGCGGCCTTGAGGAAACGCGCCGGATCGCGGCCCTGCTCCAGGCTGACCAGGGTCTTGCTCAGGTATTCCAGGCCCGGGGTGCGCTTGACGCTATTGCGAAAGCCGACCAAGCCAAAGCTGACGCTGTCCAGCTCGCCACGGGCCGCCAGTTGCTGCTGCAGCTCGCTGACCACCTGGCGTACCCGATCGATGTACGGCTGCATGGACACCGAGGTGTCCACCACCAGGACGATGCCGGTACGGAAGCTGTTGTCGCCGACCGCCGCGACGCCGGCCGCCTTGGGCGCGCTGTCGCGGGCGCTGGCACCGGGGTCGATGGAGGCGATGTTGAGCAGTTGCACCGGCTGGCCGCCAGCGTCAAAGCTTTCGCGGTAGTCGAAGATCGGCATCAGGTAGAACTGGTTCTGCGGCACGGCGCTGGCCGCCGGTTCCAGGGCCATGACCTGGGGCACCTGGTCGGGGTTGTTCTGCGCCTTGAGCAGGCTGTCGCGAGCCAGCGGGGTGTCGTCGAGCAGATGCTGCACATCGTCCACCTGGCGCATGAACATCACCGGCGAGCGGCCCGAGCGTTCGGTGAACTTGAGCACCAGGCTCTGTTTCCAGTCGCTGGTCTGCGCCGCCGGCAGCCAACCCTCGCGCTGGCCGTCGCTGGCGGCGCCGACCTGGACCCAGGCCTGGCCGCCGACGTCCTTGCGCTGGTAGACATAGAGCACGGAGAAAGCCGGCAGTGTCTCGCCCGAGGCATCGCCGGGCTGGGCCACCAACTGGGCGTCGGGCTTGGTCAGCACACGCTGGAACAGGGTCTTCTTGCCGGGCATCAGCAGTGGACGACCGTCGTCCGAGGCGGCCACCGGCGTGACTTTGGGTTCGCTGGGGACCACGCTGTCGGCGGGCGCCTGCACCACCGGCGTTTCAGGCGCGGGCGCGTCATTGCCGCCGAGCAACCAGAAGAACGCGCCGCCCAGACCCAGCGCCGCCGCTATCGCCACCGCCAGCACGGCCTTGGCCGGCTTGTTCGAGGCGGGCTTCACAGCAGGCGCGGGCTTGGGTTCGGACCGCCGGGCAGGCTCGCTCACGGGAGCGGCAACGGCCTGCGGAATATCAATGGACACCGGCTGCGGGATGGCCGGTGGCGGGATCGGCAGCGGGCGAACCAATGTGCTGTCGTTGTCCTCGGCCGGCGCCTGGACCGTCAAGCGGTCCAGTGCGGCCAGCAACGCCGCCGCGTCGGCGAAGCGCTCGTTGGGATCCTTGGCCAGCAGACCGCGCAGGATGTCCTGGTAGCGGCCATGTTCGATGGGCAGCTCCGGCAGCGGCTCGGTCAGGTGCGCCAGCGCCGTGGACAACGCATCGGTACCGTTGTACGGCAGCTTGCCGACGAGGATTTCGTACAGCACCACACCCAGTGCATACAGGTCGGCGCGCCCGTCGATGTCCATGCCGCGCGCCTGCTCCGGGCTCATGTAGCTCGGCGTGCCGACGGCGAAGCCGGCCTGGGTGAACTGGGTGCGGTCATCCAGCGACTTGGCGATGCCGAAGTCCGACAGCACCGCAGTGCCGTCGGCGCGGAACAGGATGTTGGCGGGCTTGACGTCGCGGTGCACCAGGCCCTGGGCGTGGGCATAACCCAGCGCCTGGGCGATCTGGCGCACGTAGACGAGGCCCTGCTCGGGCGTCAGCCCTGCGGCGATCCGCTCCTTCAGCGTGCCGCTGGGCAGGTACTCCATGGCCATGTAGTACAGCTCGCCGACATTGCCGATGTCATGGATGGTGGCGATGTTCGGGTGCGCCAGCCGCGCCAGGGTGCGGCCCTCGCGCAGGAAGCGCTCGCAGAAGGTCGGGTCGGCGGCCAGGCTCGCCGCCATGATCTTCAGCGCCACCTTGCGCTCCAGGGAACGCTGGGTGGCGAGGTACACGCTGGCCATGGCGCCCTGGCCAAGCTCGCTGTCGATGTCGAATCCGGGAATCTGCATGTCCATGATGTCTTCAGCTGGCCTTAACGACGACGGCGGTGATGTTGTCGGGGGCGCCGCGGGTCAGCCCCAGGTGTACGAGGCTGCGCACCACCTCATAAGGATCGGCGTGGCCGAGCACCTCGGCGATCTCGTGGTCTTCGGCGGTCTTGTTCAGGCCGTCGCTGCACAGCAGGTAGGTGTCGCCGGGCTGCACCTGCAAGGCGACGGCCTGCAGCTCGAGGTGGTCCTCGACGCCGATGGCGCGGGTGACGATGTTGCCGCGAGGATGCACACGGGCTTCGGCTTCGTTGAGCAGGCCGCTGTCCTGCAGCTCCTGGACGTAGCTGTGGTCGTGGCTCAGGCGCTCGATACGGCCGTCGCGCAGGCGGTACAGGCGGCTGTCGCCGGCCCACAGGCCGATGGCCTGGTCGCCTCGGGCGGCCAGCACCACCACGGTACTGCCCATCATCGCCACGCCACGGCGCGCGGTTTCCTCGCGCACGATGCCGTTGACCCAGGCGAGGCCGTCGCGCACTTCGCCGGCAAAGTCGTCCAGGGAATCGAGCCTCGGCAGGCTGCGCAAGCTATCGACCGCCAGGCTGCTGACATAATCGCCCGCCGCATGGCCGCCCATGCCGTCGGCCACCGCCCACAGGCCTGCCCAGGTCAACTCCAGGCAGGCGTCCTCGTTGATCTTGCGCACCATGCCGACATGGCTGTAGCTGGCCGCTGTGTACTGCATGCCGGTCATCCGATCCGCGCCTCGCTACCCAATAGAAAACCGGCGAAATCCTCGCTGCGCGGCAAGCCCGCGCAGCGCATCAGCCCCGGGGCGATCCGTTCGGAACCCCTGCCCCACCAAAGGCTCATGCCTTCACAGGCGCATTCGGCCAAGGCCAGTGCGCGCCCCTGCGGCGTGGTCGCATCCAACCGCTGCAGCCCGCCCACCGTCGCACGCGGCTCTTGCACAAGCGGCCTCGCGCCGCGAAAAGGCTGCAAGGCAGCCTCGAAATCCTCGAAGGCGGCTCCCGGCTCAAGCGTCGCCAGCAAGGTCTCCTCGACCGCCTCGAACCATTCCTCGGCCCCGGCCACCACAGGCGCCAGCGGCTCCCCCGGCTCCAGCACCTGGGCCACGGTCAGCGGGAAGTACCGCCCCACCCGGTCGATGCTCGGCATCAGCACCCCGACCACCGCCTCGGGCCCGCAAAGCCCCGGCGCCAGGGCAAAACGCCACAAGGGGCTGACCAGATAGGCCTCGAGCCAGCGCTCGCCCAGGGCCTGCTGGCTCGCCTGGATCCCCGCCGCCAGCCACTGGTCCCAGGGCTGGATGAAACCGTGCGGCAGGCCGCGGCTGACAAAGTCGCCGCGGCAGGCCAGCTTTCCGTAGAAACCCACGTCGTTCACAGATGCTCCGGCAGGCTGAAACCGCTGAGCACTCGGCTGCGGAACGGGTTGAAGGCGCTGCTGGCACGCAGCTCGTAGGACACGCTGGCTCCGTCGACGCGCAGGCGCAGGTTGAAGCGTTCCGGCGAGCCACCGGCCACCAGGTCGGACTGGTCAAGCAGGCGGAACCAGGCCCACGGCCCTTCCACGGTCAGCCCCGAACGACCGCTGGCCGAGGGCGGCGAGATCGACAGGCGCACCACGCCGATACTGTTCGGGTTCGGCCACTGCAACGCCACCGGCCGGCTCGGGCCGTGGTCGTAGCTCACCTGCTGGCCGTCGAGGTCGAGCAGGAACTGGGTGATGGTCGCGTCCATCGCCACCGGCTTGAGCTCGAAGCGCACCCCCGGCTGCACGCCGTTGCTGTTGCGGAAGAACGCGTCACGGATGCTCGCCGCGCGCTGGAAGGTGTACAGCACGTTGCTGTTGATCCCCAGCTTCTGCGCCGCGCCCGGCTGCCAGCTCCAGGGGGTGCTGGAGGTGTTGACGTAGGGTTGCAGGTACTTGCGGAAATAGTTGTCCATCACCCCGCCGACGCCGAAGAACAGGCCGAAGTCCTCCAGGGTCGCATCCCGCGAGCTGCCGGCCACCAACGGATAGCGACCGCTGAGGGACTGGCGATAGACGTTCACCACCTCGCTGGTCCAGGCGGCGTTGAGCTGGTTGCGCACTCCGCCCATGACCAGGTTGTGGGTCGAGCCAAGCACCGAGCTCACCAGGTTCTGCACTACCTTCGGCTGACGCGCGGCCCCCAGGGCAACACGCTGCGCGGCGGCCTGGGCCTGGTTCTTGGCCTCGCCCAGCAGCGCGTCGCCGCTGGCGCCGACCATGGCGCTGACCTGAACGTACAGGGCATTGAGGTCGGTAAGCAGGCCGTCGATAGCCGCAGGCTGGCCTTCGCCGGTTTCCACCAGCGCGGCCAGTTCAGCGAAGTGCGCGGTGACCGGGTCCACCTCGCGGGCGGCCGGGTTGTCGCTGGGCAGGGGCGCATCGCCGAGCAGGCCGCCCAGGCGTTGGCGCAACTGATCGACGCCGGCCTGTTCAGCCTTGGCCTGGACCTTGTCGAGGGTGGTCGGCTGCGCCAGGTTGGTCTCCTTGGCGACCGCCTGCAGCAGCTTCTTCATCGGCGAGGTCGGCCCGGACAACACCCGCAGCACATCGGCGGCCTGGCCGACGCTGGTGATCGGCACGAAGTCCAGGTCGGCCAGCAAGGCATCCCAATGGCGGATGTAGTCCTGGTAGTACAGTTGCAGCACATCGTCGGCCAGGCGCTTGGCATCGGCCGACTCGCTGGCCTCGCGACCCAGCACCCAGCGCTCCTCGGCCAGGGTCTCGCTGTGGGCCAGGCTGGCGGCGAGGAAGGCCTTGCGGTAGCCCTCGACGGTGAAGATGCCCGGCAGCGGCTCGCTCAGCGGCTTGCCGTCCTTGAAGCGGAACACCAGCGCGGCGTCACGCCCGGCGGCATCGCTGACGCGGAAGTCGCTGACCCCGGCGGGCAGTTTCTGGCGCTTGACCCGGTCGTAGACCCGTTGGGCCACCGGCAGTTGCTGCAGTTGGCGACGGGTGTCGTCGATCAGGCGCTGGTCCAGGCGGGCGTTCGGCGGACGCTTGTCGAACAGTGCAGCCAGGTGCTGCTCCAGGGCCTGGCGCAGGTCCGGGGCCAGGTCGCGCGGCAGGCTGCGTTCCCAGTCCAGGGTGACCCAGGCCTTGATGAACTCGGCGTCGTAGTGTTCGCCGTCGGCCAGCATCAGGTAGGCCTTGAGCCCCTCGTAGAGGTAGTCGGACGGCCCCCCTGCGTACAACTGCTCCTCGATGCGAGTGACCAGGCGCGGGGCGAAGATGGCGATCAGCAGCTTGCGATAGACGCTGTCCGACTCGCCTTCGAGCATGTCGCCCTGATACAGCCCCAGGCCCTCGGCCCAGCCGGGCGGATCCTCGGCCAGGCGGCGCACGCCATTGAGCAGCGGCAGCACTTCGACCACGTTGCGCTGCGCCGGGCTCAGTTCCTGCACGCTCTTGCCCAGTGGTTTGAGGCGGCTGTCGACCTCGGCGATGTATTGCTGGTTGGCACGGTAGCTCAGGGTCCACAGGGTACCGACTACCAGCACCAGGGCCACGCTCAGGGCCAGGGCGCCACGGGCGATCCACTTGCGCCGCTGCTCGACCTTCGGATTGCTGCCGACCAGGCCGCGCTCGGCGAAGGCCACGGCGCTGAACAGCTTCTCGATGAAGTAGCTACGCCCGGTGCCGTTCTGTCGCGCCAGGTGGGCACGGTCCAGGCCCATGCTCTGGGCCATGCTGCCGATCAGGCGGTCGATGGGACTGCCTTCCTGGGTACCGCTGGTGAAATACACGCCGCGCAGCAGCGCACGCTCTTCGAAGGCGTTGGGCTTGAAGATGCCGTCGAGGAAGGTTTTCAGGTTGCCGCGCAAGGCGGCGAACTGCTGGACGAAACCGTAGACCAGATCGCGCCGCGCCGGATCGCGCTCCTGCTGCAGGCGCTCGACCAGGCGTTGGTTCAGACGCTGCTCCAGCAAGGCGAATTCATTGCCGAACTGCGCCAGCGGCCCGTCGCCCTGCTGGCCATCGTCGAGCGGGAAGGTCACGCCCCACACCTGGGCGCGCTCTTCCTTGCTCAGGGTGTCGAAGAACTCCATGAACCCCGGCACCAGGTCGAGCTTGGTCAGCATCAGGTAGATCGGGAAGCGCACGCCCAGCTGGCTGTACAGCTCCTGGATGCGGGTACGGATCGCCGCCGCGTGGGCGGCGCGCTCGGCGTCGCTGCCCAGCAGCAGGTCGGACAGGCTGATGGCGATGAACGCGCCGTCGATGGGGCGGCGTGAGCGTTGGCTCTTGAGCAGCTCGAGGAAGCCCAGCCAGGCCGCCTTGTCCACCTGGGCATGGCTGTCCTGAGTGGTGTAGCGGCCGGCGGTGTCCAGCAGCACGGCCTGGTCGGTGAACCACCAGTCGCAGTTGCGCGTACCGCCAACACCACGGATGGCGCCCTCGCCCAGCTGCGCCGCCAGCGGGAAGTGCAGGCCGGAATTGACCAGCGCGGTGGTCTTGCCCGAGCCGGGCGGGCCGATGATCACGTACCACGGCAGTTCATACAGGTTGCGTCGCTCGTCGCCGCCCAGGCGTGCCTTCTTCAGCAGCACCAGGGCTTCGTCCATGCGCTGGCGCAGGGTCGCCAGCTCTTCGGCGGTGGCCACGCTGGCGGGGTCCGGCGCGCTCTCCGCGGCCAGGCTCTGCATGACCTTGGCCGCCTGACGGCGGGCCTGGACGATGCGCCACACGCGGTAGGCGATCCACACCGTGAACAACAGGCCGATCAGTACCAGGCGCGGAGCGGCCGGCACCAGCATGTCCAGCAACGGGCCGAGGAACCAGATGATCAAGCTCAGGGCCAGCAGGCCCAGCAGCGGAATCACCCAGCGAATGACAAAACTGAAAAACGCCTTCACTCGACGCCCTCCGCCAGAACGGTGATTTCAACCCGGCGATTCTTCGCCCGGCCTTGCGCGCTGTCGTTCGACGCCAGCGGTTCGGTGTCGCTCAGGCCCTGCGCGGTAAAGCGCTCGGGCTGGCCGGTGCGGGCGGCGAGGAGGTTTTTCACCTCTTCGGCGCGGGCCTGGGACAACGCCCAGTTGGACGGGAAGCGCAGCGTGGCGATGCGCTGGTTGTCGCTGTGGCCGGTGACTTTCACGTTGCCTTTCACTTTCGCCACGGCTTCGGCGATGCGCAGCATCAACGGCTCGAAGTCGCCCTTGATGCTGGCGCTGGCCGAGGCGAACAGTTCGTCGCCACGGATGGTCACCACCGAACGGTCCACCGCGTCCTGCACGGCGACCCGGCCGGCCTTGATGTCTTCGGCAAGGAAACCAGCCAGGCGCGGACGCTCCACCGGCTTGGGCTGCACCACCGGACGATCCATGGCCTGCACCGGGATCTCGCCCAGGGCATGAATGCCGCGGAACACCGGCTCCGCGTCGGCCGCCAGCTTCAGGCGCAGGCCGAACAGCACCAGCAGCAGCAACGCCAGGGCCACCGCCAGGCCGACCCAGGGCGGCACGAACTGCGCCAAGCGATCGCGGGCCACGGTGACACCGCGCCAGTGCGGCGACAGCTCGCGCTCGAACTCGCCACGGGCGCTGCGGATGGTCGCGGCGGTGCGCTCGCGCAGGGCCTCGAGCTGGGCGCGGCCACCGTTCATCACCCGGTAGCGGCCTTCGAAGCCCAGGCTGGTGCACAGGTACAGCAACTCCAGCAGGTGCAGGCGTTCACGCGGACTCTGCAGGCAATGCTCCATCAGCTGGAACACCTTCTCGCCGCCCCAGGCCTCGTTGTGCACGGTGATCAGCAGGCTCTGCTTGCCCCAGTCGCTGGCGCTGCCCCAGGGCGTGCTCAGCACCGCCTCGTCGAGCGCGGTGCACAAGGCATAGCGCGCCAGCAGCACCTCGTTGCGCGGCACCCCGGCGGCCTCGGCACGCTCTTCGAACTGACGCAGGTAGGCCAGCAGTTGCGCACGCAGGCTGGCCGGGGCCGGATGGGCGATGGTGTTGCGCAGGCGCGTGAGCAGCGCCAGCAATGGACCGGCCGCCTGCTCCAGCGGGTTCAGGCCCGCCGCCTGCCCCGGCGCCAGCGGTTCGGCCGGCACGTTCAGGGGTGGCGGCGGCGCAGCTTGCGCAGGCCCCGGCGTGGCCGGTTGCGGGCCACGGCCACCGGGGCGCGGCATGAACTGGGTGCGGTCGTTGGCGAGCGGATCGTCCGATTGCATCGCGGCTTATCCTCGAATGGCCCAGAAGGCCAGGTTCAGACCGGGGAACTCGCCGGCGACGTAGAAGGCAAAACCACCGGAATGCTGCAGCTGCTTCCAGTGTTCGCTGCCCCGGTCGAGCTCGAAGTAGGTGGAACCGGCATGGAACGGAATCTGCCGTGGCGCCACCGGCAGCGGCAGCAGGCCGATGCCCGGCAGTTGCAGGTTGACCAGGTCGCGGATGTGCTCCACCGCGCCGATCTTGCTCTGCTGGCCAAAGCGGCTGCGCAGGGTCTCGCTGGGCACGTCGGCGCGCACCACCAGCACGAAGCTGGCGCTGTCGAGCAGGCTGCGGTCGGCGAGCATGCCGACATGGATACCGTAGGCCTTCTCGACCAGCGGGATGGCCACGGCCTTGCTGTCGATCAGCATCGACAGCGCCTCGCGCAGCGCGGCCATTAACGGGGCGAAGGTCGCCGCCAGGTCGTCGTGCTGGTACACCGGGTAGCTTTCCGGACGGCGGCCATCGCGGGTGAAGGTGGCGAACTCGCCGGCCAGGGCCACCAGCTCGCTGTACAGCCGCTCGGGGTGCAGCGGCGTCAGCTGGTTGAGGTGCTCGACCAGCGGCTGGGCGCGGTTGACCAGTTGCAGCAGCATGAAGTCGGCGATCTCCGAGGCGCCGCCATTGGCCGAGGCGACCACGCGCCCGGCCAGGGCTTCGCCGCGCTGGTGCAGCAGACCCAGCAGCTCGCCACGAAAGCCCGAGAGCTGGTTGCTGGCGGCCACGTCGAGCAGCGGCGGGATGTAGCTGTCATCCAGCACCAGTGCGCGGTCGGCACGCTTCTCGCGGATACGCACCACGCCCAACGCGGCATAGTCGCTCAGGCCATCCTCGGCGCGCAGAAGGCGCAGGGCACGGCTGCCCAGGGCAAGCGGCGCGCGGTTTTCGAACGGGGCATTGTCGTCGCGCACTTCGCTGACACGGCTGACGTAACGCGCACCGTCAGGCACCTCGCCGTCGTCCACGGTATCGCGGGCGCCGGCACGCTTGAGCGGCAGGCCGAGGTAGATCACACCGTTGCGCAGGTCGTCGGGAATCTCCAGCGGCGCGGGCGGCAGGTCGTCACGGGGAATATCGAACGGCGTGCCATCCGGCAGCAGGCCACGGGCGCTGAGGATCGCCAGCTTGCCCTGGGCCAGCAGGCCCTGATCGATCAGCAGTTCGGAAAAGCCCCAGGCGGCGGCGCTGAGCGGCCGGCTGCGGGCATCGACGAAGTTTTCCAGGTAGCGGTCGTGCTGCTGGAAGTGCTGGGTGGTGATGAACATCCCTTCCGACCAGACCACGCGATTGTTCCAGGACATGCTTTCTCCGATTGCCTAGCGGGCAGGCTCAGGTTGTGGGGTGGCCACGGCGCTGCGCACGGCGCGCACATCGAGGCTGATCTGATAGTCACGGGGCGGTACCGGCAGCACGCTGCGCCACTGGGCGCGGTCGACCTCGCGGTAACCGACCACCAGGCCGACCTGGCGCGTGGCCGGGTCGAGCGGGCGCTCCAGGCGCAGCTGCTCGCCGGGCTGGAGCAGGACTTCGTCCTGGTCGATCAGGTCGGCGGCCAGGGTGGCCTGGGCGCGTTCGGCCAGGGCGAAGTAGTCGGCACGGGCGAACGCAGCGCTGTTCTTCAGCTCGTAGATGCGCACCCGTACCGGCGCGGGCATGCCACTGGCACCGGGGTTGAGCCCGGCGGCGGCACTGAAGTACAGGGTGACGCCCGTCGCGGGCGCCGCCTCGGGGGCAGGCTCGCTTGGCGTGTCCTTGCTGCAGGCACTGAGCAGCACCATGGCCAGGGCTGCGATCAGTCTTGTTGCACTCATCCTCGTCCTCATGACGTCTTGTGTTCTTCCTGTATCCCGGGCGTTGGCCTCAGGAACGTTGAATGCGTTGGCTGTGGGCCTCGTAGGCGCGGCTGAACTCGCGGCCGAACAGGTCCTGGAAGTCGTCTTCGGCCTCGCGGGAAATCTGCTTGTAGAGCTCGGTGAACTGCTGCCAGCAGTGGGCCTGGCGTGAACCGCCGAACAGCTTGGCCAGCCCGGCGGCGGGTGCCAGGCGCTCTTCCAGGTGGGCGGGCTCGAAGCGTTTGAGCAGGTGCTTGAGCGCCGCCTCGATGCCCGCCATCACCGCCAGCTGGTGGGCCCGCAGGTCGTCGAAGCTGTCGCGTACCGCCTGGTCGGGAGCCATGAACGCCTGGTTGCCCTCGCGTAGCAGCAACAACAGTGCTTCGTCGGCATTGGGGGCGAACTTCAGCGGGTTGTTCTGTACCGGGGCGATGGTGGTCTGCTGCATGCGGAACTCGCCTTTCAGGCTGCTGCGCGCGCGCAACACATCGATCAGGCCTTCGACCATGAGCCGGTAGCTGCGGCCAATGGCCTCCATCTGCGCGGCGGCATCGACGGCGTCGATGCGCAGGTGCTCGATGCCTGCGCCACGCAGGAAAGCCTGGAGCAGCGCATCGCTGTCAGCAGGCGCGGCAGCCGTCACGACGGGCTGCGGCCGAACAACAGGCTCGCTCGGGGTCAGTGGCTCCGGCAGCGGCGGTGGCGGTGCTGGCGCCAGTACAGGGGCGGGCTGGATAACAGGCGCCGGGGTTTCATCGAACAGGTTCCAGTCATCCGGGATCACGCCCGGCGCGCCGGGCGTGGCTGCCGGTAACGGCGCGGGCGGCGCCACCGGCGTGGGCGGTCGAAAATCATGCTGCTGCGCGGGGACATGATCCGGCTGGCTGACAGGCGGTACGCTGGAGGGGCCGAGAAAATCGAACAAATCCGGCAGGGTGTCGTGGCTCGACGCCCCCTGCAGGAAGGCGGCGGGCGCACCGGCGATGGGCGCACTGGGGGCGGCCCCCTGGCTGGCCATCAAGGCCTCGAAACTGTGAGCCTCGGGCTGCCCGGCAAACGGGATCGACAAGCCGGAATCGATACGTGCCTGGATCTCGTAATCGCCAATTCGAATAACTTCGCCGTCCATCAACGGCTCACTGTTACCGCGACGAAGGCGAATACCGGCATGCACCAATTCCACGCCATTGGTGCTGTTATCGGTCAAATAGTAGCGACCATCCTTGAACTGGATCACACAATGTTTCGAAGAAACAAGGCGTTCCGGATCGGGAAGTACCCAATCATTATCCGCGGCCCGACCGACGCTGATGGCACCGTTTTCCAGCAACTTCTCCGGGCACTGCCCCGGGGTGATCTTGTGATAACTGGTAATGGTCAGGCAAAGTGCCATCATGCCTCCTTGCATATATATGAAACACTCATCTATCCATTTGAGTGGATAAACGAGCCCGACCTCGCATTTCGACCAAGCCCTTTGAAATCAAGGGCCCGATGCCAAAATACGCTTCCCGGAAGGTCGTATTAAACCCTATCGGCAAGGCACTTTGATGGCACCTGACCAATGGACGCCAAGGGTTGCCAACTGGTTCACAGTCACCTTGCGCGGCGCGTAGCTTACCTTGACAGCAATTTGGAAATAAACCATAAATGCGCAACTTAAGAGTGCCAAAGTGATATCACAGTGATATCAACTTCGCATTCTTTGACAAGTTTGTGCGCCAATTCACATTTGTAACTTGGCGCATACGAAGCCCTCGCCAAGGGCCGATATGGAGATCGATTTCTGGTGAACTCACCGCAGCTGCTCGCCGCTGTTTCCGCAGACTTCCCGTGCGGCGACGACCTCGAATACGACGCCGATTTCCTGCAACTGGAACGCGATGCCCAGGGCCGCCCCGAGCGCGTGATGGGCGATGCCGTGCAAGCAGCCGAACCGCCGCAGTGGCGTGCCATCGAACAGTCCTGCACCGACCTGCTGCAACGCAGCAAGGACCTGCGCATCACCCACTTCCTGGTCCAGGCCAACCTGGCCCTGCACGGCCTGCCGGGCCTGGCCGCCAGCCTCGAGCTGATCCGCGACCTGCTCGGCGAATACTGGCTGCACCTGCACCCGCAGCTGGACGCCGCCGACGACAACGACCCTACCGTACGCATCAACGCCCTGGCCGGCCTTACCTGCGACACCAACATCGGCCTGCTGCGCGACGCCGTGCTGGTGCGCTCCCGGGCGTTCGGCCCGGTGACCCTGCGCGCCGCCCTGCATGCAGCCGGTGTGCAGCACTTCGCCAGCGAGCAGCTGAGCGCCGAGGAACTGGCCGCCGCCCTGCGCGATGCCGACCCCGAGCAGCTCGAACAGTGCCGCCAGGCGCTGCAACTGGCCCGTGACGCCCTTGACGTCATCGAGAGCCGGGTCAATGACCAGGTCGGCTCGTCCAGCGGCGTCGATCTGTCCGCCTTGCGCCAGCCGCTGCGTCAGGTCCAGCAGGTGCTGGCCGACTACAGCCCGGAAGGCGCAGCGCCGCCTTCGAGCAGCAGCGAAGAGCAACCCGCCAGCAGCAGCCATGACGACCGGCAACCCGTTGCCAGCGCCGCCGCACCCCGCCCGACGGCGCGGCCCGGCGAAGTGAACAGCCGCGACGACGTGCTGCAGAGCCTCGAACGCCTGCTCCAGTACTACGCCCGCCACGAGCCCTCGAGCCCGTTGCCGGTACTGCTGCGCCGGGCGAAGAACCTGGTCAACGCCGATTTCGCGACCATCGTCCGCGACCTGATCCCCGAGGGTCTGTCGCAATTCGAGAACCTGCGCGGCCCCGAAGGCGACTGACGCCTCGACACCGCATCAACACCGACGCCCGCAACAAGCAACGCCGCCGTACCGGCGACCAGGAGGAACAACGTGGCGAAAGACAGCTCCCAGAAGTTCATCGCGCGCAACCGTGCGCCGCGGGTGCAGATCGAATATGACGTCGAGCTGTACGGCGCCGAGAAGAAGGTCCAGCTGCCCTTTGTCATGGGCGTGCTCTCGGACCTTGCCGGCAAGCCCGCCGAGCCACTGCCGGCGGTGGCCGACCGCAAGTTCCTGGAGATCGACGTCGACAATTTCGACTCGCGCCTCAAGGCCATGAAGCCCCGCGTGGCGTTCAACGTGCCCAACGAGCTGACCGGTGAAGGCAACCTGAGCCTGGACATCACCTTCGAGAGCATGGACGACTTCAGCCCCGCCGCCGTGGCACGCAAGGTCGACGCGCTGAACCAGCTGCTCGAGGCCCGTACCCAGCTGGCCAACCTGCTGACCTACATGGACGGCAAGACCGGTGCCGAGGACATCATCCTCAAGGCCATCAAGGACCCGGCCCTGCTGCAGGCCCTGGCCAGCGCGCCGAAACCCGCCGACACCGAGCCGAAGGCCTGAGGAGACCGACCATGAACGATCCGTTGCGCGACAGCCAGGCCCCGCAGGCGGCCACCCAGGACCCGAGCGAGTTCGCCAGCCTGCTGCTGCAGGAGTTCAAGCCCAAGACCGAGCGGGCCAAGGAAGCCGTCGAGAGCGCCGTGCGCACCCTCGCCGAGCAGGCCCTGGCGCAGACCAGCCTGGTGTCCAACGATGCCATCGGCTCGATCGAGCAGATCATCGCCGCCATCGACGCCAAGCTCACCGCCCAGGTCAACCAGATCATCCACCACGATGACTTCCAGAAACTGGAAAGCGCCTGGCGTGGCCTGCACTACCTGGTCAACAACACCGAGAGCGACGAGCAGCTGAAGATCCGTGTGCTCAATATCTCGAAGAACGACCTGCACAAGACCCTGAAGAAGTTCAAGGGCACCGCCTGGGACCAGAGCCCGGTGTTCAAGAAGCTCTACGAAGAGGAATACGGCCAGTTCGGCGGCGAGCCTTACGGCTGCCTGGTGGGCGACTACTACTTCGACCAGTCGCCGCCCGACGTCGAGCTGCTCGGCGAAGTGTCCAAGGTCTGCGCCTCGATGCACGCGCCGTTCATCTCCGCCGCCTCGCCGACGGTGATGGGCATGGGCTCGTGGCAGGAGCTGAGCAACCCGCGCGACCTGACCAAGATCTTCACCACCCCGGAATACGCCGGCTGGCGCTCGCTGCGCGAATCGGAAGACTCGCGCTACATCGGCCTGACCATGCCGCGCTTCCTGGCGCGCCTGCCCTACGGCGCCAAGACCGACCCGGTGGAGGCCTTCGCCTTCGAGGAAGACACCGACGGCGCCGACAGCAGCAAGTACACCTGGGCCAACGCCGCCTACGCCATGGCGGTAAACATCAACCGCTCGTTCAAGCACTACGGCTGGTGCTCGCGCATCCGTGGCGTGGAGTCGGGCGGCGAAGTCGAAGGTCTGCCGGCGCACACCTTCCCCACCGACGACGGTGGCGTGGACATGAAGTGCCCGACCGAGATCGCCATTTCCGACCGCCGCGAGGCGGAACTGGCCAAGAACGGCTTCATGCCGCTGCTGCACAAGAAGAACACCGACTTCGCCGCCTTCATCGGCGCGCAGTCGCTGCAGAAGCCGGCCGAGTACGACGACCCGGACGCCACCGCCAACGCCAACCTGGCCGCGCGCCTGCCGTACCTGTTCGCCACCTGCCGCTTCGCCCATTACCTGAAGTGCATCGTTCGCGACAAGATCGGCTCGTTCAAGGAAAAGGACGAGATGCAGCGCTGGCTGCAGGACTGGATCCTCAACTACGTCGACGGCGACCCGGCGCACTCCACCGAGACCACCAAGGCCCAGCACCCGCTGGCGGCCGCCGAAGTGGTGGTCGAGGAAGTCGAAGGCAACCCGGGTTACTACAACTCGCGCTTCTACCTGCGTCCGCACTACCAGCTCGAAGGGCTGACCGTGTCGTTGCGCCTGGTGTCGAAGCTGCCTTCGGCCAAAGGGGCCTGATCATCGCGGGGCCAGCCCGCTCCCACGGTGGGGGCTGGCTCCGCGATCAGCCACTACTACCGCTAACCGACGCGAAATCCCGAGGACATCATGGCTGTAGATATTTTCATCAAGATCGGCGACATCAAGGGCGAGTCCCACGACAAGGCCCACAAGGACGAAATCGACGTGCTCAACTGGAGCTGGGGCATGTCCCAGTCCGGCAACATGCACCTGGGCAGCGGCGGCGGTTCGGGCAAGGTCAACATCCAGGACCTGTCGATCACCAAGTACATCGACAAGTCCAGCCCCAACCTGATGGCCCACTGCTCCAGCGGCAAGCACATCGACAAGGTCAAGCTGACCGTGCGCAAGGCTGGCGGTGAAAGCCAGGTCGAGTACCTGATCATCAACCTCGAAGAGGTGATCATCAGCTCGCTGAGCACCGGCGGTTCGGGCAGCGACGACCGCCTGACCGAGAACGTGACCCTGAACTTCGCCAAGGTCACCGTCGACTACCAGCCGCAGAAAGCCGACGGCACCAAGGAAGGCGGCCCGATCAAGTACGGCTGGAACATCCGCTCGAACGTCAAGATCTGATCGACCGCGCCCGTGTCGCGCCTGGGCGCGGCGCGGGCGCACCTCCCCACGCGTCACCCGCTCACGGTGAACATCATGGCCAAGCCTTCTTTCATCAACCTGTGGAATGCCTACCCCAGCGTGTCATCGCCCTGCGACGGCGGGTGGGACAACCAGTGCGCCATCCGCATGAGCATCGCGCTCAATGGCGAGATGAGCCTCAAGGTCAACAAATCGACCTATACCGAACACAAGTGCGCCCATGGCCATGCCCGTGGCGCCGAATCCCTGGCCAACTGGCTGGAAACGCGACTGTTCTACCCGCTGAAGATTGCCGGCACCGCCAAGGCCCGCGACGCGCTCAAGGCCAAGACCGGGATCATCTTCTACAAGGACTGCTTCGCCCGCACCGGGCAAAGCCAGGAGAACCGCACGGGCGATCATATCGACCTGTGGAACCGCGGCCTGACCAAAGGCTTCTCCGACCACAACTACCAGTCGAAGCAAGTCTGGTTCTGGGAGCTCACATGACCCGCGCTGCCCTGGCCGGCGCCCTGCTGCTGGCCCTGAGCGCCTGCGCCGACGCCGAACTGCTGAACCAGGCCAACCTGGGTGGGCAGACCGTGACGCTGAGCGAGAATGCCGGCCAGTGTGTGCTCGATCGCGGCGAACAGCGCCTGGCGCTGGACATGCAATGGCCCTGCGGCCTGAGCCCGGACCGCGCCGGCAAGGCCCGGGTCGAGCAGTTCAATGGCACGCCAATCGTGCTGGTGACCCATGTGCAGCCACACCCGACGCTCAAGGGCGAATGCCTGAAGACCTCGCGCGCCGTGCGCCTGACCCAGGCCGGCCTGGAAGCCTCAACCCCGGCGCCGAGCGCCTCGTGCGACACCGGCTTCGAAGACCAGAAAATGTTCACAGGGATGTTCCAGTGGTAGCCGAAATCGCCACCCGCGACCGCCTGCAGCCTTCGCTGCTGGATCGCCTGACCGACGATGACCCGGGCAACCCACAGGAAGCCCCCGACAAGCGCGTGCTCAGCCTGCAGCAGCTCAAGGCCTCGGTACTGCGCGACCTGGCCTGGCTGCTCAACACCACGTCGCTGCTCGACACCGGCGCCACGCTGAACTCCCCGGCCGGCGCCTCGGTGATCAACTACGGGTTGCCGGCATTGGCCGGCAACAGCGCGTCGAACATCGACCTCAACGCGCTCGAACGCATCATCCACCAGGCCATCGCCACCTACGAGCCGCGCATCCTCGCCCATACCCTGAAGGTACGGGCACAGGCCGCGCCCGGCGAGATGAACGCCAACGCCCTGAGCTTCGAGATCGAAGGCGACCTGTGGGCCCAGCCGGCGGCCCTGCCGCTGCTGCTGCAGACCGACGTCGACCTGGAATCCGGGCACGTGCGTGTGGCCCCCGCCGACCGCCGGAGGCGCGCATGAACCCGCGCCTGCTCGAGCTGTACAACCAGGAACTGCAGCACATCCGCGAGGGTGCCGCCGAGTTCGCCAAGGAATACCCGAAGATCGCCGGGCGGTTGACCCTGTCCGGGATCGAGTGCGCCGACCCTTACGTCGAGCGCCTGCTCGAAGGTTTCGCCTACCTCACCGCGCGGGTGCAACTCAAGCTCGACGCCGAGTACCCGACCTTCACCCACAACCTGCTGGAAATCGCCTACCCGCACTACCTGGCGCCGACGCCGTCGATGACCGTGGTGCAACTGCAGACCGATCCCGACGAAGGCTCGCTGGCCGCCGGATTCCAGCTACCCCGTGACAGCGTCCTGCGCGCCAATCTTGGGCGCAATTCGCAGACGCCCTGCGAATTTCGCAGCACCCAGGACGTCACCCTGTGGCCGTTGCAGGTGGCCCGGGCCGAGTACTTCGGCAACCCTGGGGCTGTGCTCGGGCGCCTGGCCGCCAGCGAACCGAAAGCCCGCGCCGGACTGCGCCTGACCCTGCGCAGCGGCGCCGAGATTCCGTTCTCCAGCCTGCCGCTGACGCACTTGCCGCTGTACCTCAACGGTGCCGACGAAACCCCGTTCCGCCTGTACGAACAACTGCTGGGCAGCGCCTGCGCGGTGTTCGTGCGCCAGCCGGGCGCCGACTGGATCGAACGCATCCCGGTCGAGGACGCCTTGCTGCCCTGTGGCTTCGATGACCGCGAAGCAGCGTTGCCGGTGGTGCCGCAGGCCTTCCAGGGCTATCGCCTGTTGCAGGAGTATTTCGCCCTGCCCCAGCGCTACCTGTTCGTCGACTTCGCCGGGCTGGAGCGCGCGGTCAAGCGCTGCGACGGTCAGGAACTGGAGCTGCTGGTGCTGTTCGACCGCATCGACGCCGCGCTGGAAAGCAGCGTGGGCCCCGCCCAGTTCGTGCCGTTCTGCACCCCGGCGATCAACCTGTTCCCGCGCCGGGTGGATCGCATCCACCTGACCGACCGGGTCCACGAGCACCATGTGATCGCCGACCGTACCCGGCCAACCGATTTCGAGATCCACTCACTGCAGCGGGTCACCGGCCACGGTACCGGGCCGGACCAGGAATTCCTGCCGTTCTACGCGGTGCGCGACCCGTCGCGCTATGGCCGTGACCAGGCGTACTACCTGGTGCGCCGCGAACCGCGGGTGCTCTCCAGCGAGCAGCGGCGCAACGGTACGCGCTCCAGCTACATGGGCAGCGAGACCTTCGTCAGCCTGGTCGATGGCAACCAGGCGCCGTACCGCCATGACCTGCGCCAGCTGGGCATCAGCGCGCTGTGCAGCAACCGCGACCTGCCGCTGTTCATGAATGTCGGCGACGGGCGCAGCGACTTCAGCCTGGCCGACAGCGCACCGGTATCCGCCGTGCGCTGCCTGGCCGGCCCCAGCCGACCGAAGGCCAGCCACGCCCACGACAACCGGGCCTGGCGCCTGATCAGCCAGTTGTCGCTGAACTACCTGTCGCTGGCCGAGCAAGGCCAGGGCGCCGCCGCCCTGCGCGAGCTGCTGCGCCTGTACGGCGACCAGCAGGACAGCGCCCTGCAGCTGCAGATCGACGGCCTGCGCGAAGTCAGCTGCAAACCCTGCACGCGGCGCCTGCCGATGCCCGGGCCGATCGTCTTCGGCCGTGGCCTGGAGATCACCCTGACGTTCGACGAGAACGCCTTCCGCGGCACCGGCGTGTTCCTGCTGGGCGCGGTGTTCGAGCGCTTCCTGACCCGCTATGTGTCGATCAACAGCTTCACCGAAACCGTGCTGCGCACCAGCGAACGAGGCGAGATCATGCGCTGGAAAGCCAAGCCCGGGCGCAGGCCAAACCTGTGAACACGCTACAGGCCATGCAGGCCGAGCCCTGGGAATACGACTTCTTCCAGGCGCTGCGTCGCCTCGAGGCGGAGAACCCCGAGCTGCCCCGCTTCGGCCACTCGCTGCGTCTGGCCGACGAACCGGTGCGCCTGGGCCAGCGCCTGGACTGCGGCTTCGCCCCGGCGACGCTGGCCTCGGTCACGGCCAACGACGACCAGCCAGCGCGCCTGGAGCAGTTCTTCTTCGGCCTCGGCGGCCCCAACGGCCCGCTGCCGCTGCACCTGACCGAGTACATGCGCGAGCGCCAGCGCAACCACGCCGACCCGACCAGCAAGCGCTTCCTCGATGTCTTCCACCATCGCCTGCTGAGCCTGTTCTATCGCGCCTGGGCCGAGGCCCGACCGACCGTCAGCCATGACCGCCCGGGCGACGATTACTGGGCCGCGCGCCTGGCCGCCCTCAGCGGCCGCGGTCAACCGGAGCTGCAAGGCCAGGGGCCGCTGGCCGATACCGCCAAGCTGCACTGGTCCGGCCACCTGGCCGCGCAGACCCGCTACCCGGATGGCCTGTGCAGCATCCTGGCCAGCTACTTCGGCGTGCCGGTAAAGCTCGAGGAATACGTCGGCCAGTGGCTGGAGCTGCCTGAGCGCAGCCAGCTCGGCGTGCGCGCCAACCGCCTGGGTGTCGACCTGTGCCTGGGCCGCTACGTCTGGGACCGCCAGCACAAGTTCCGCCTGTGCCTGGGCCCGCTGACCCTCGACCAGTACCACGCCCTGCTCCCCGGCGGGCAGGCGTTCGTCGAGCTGGCCGCGTGGGTCGCCGAGTACCTGGGCCAGGAACTGGACTGGGACCTCAACCTCATCCTCGCGCAGGGCCAGGTGCCCGCGCTGCAACTCAATGCCGGCCAACGCCTGGGGTTCGATACCTGGCTCGGCCGGCCGTCGCACGATGCCAACGACCTGAAGCTTGCCCGGTACTACGCCGAGCGGCCGGTCAACGCCCCGCCAACAAGGAGTCAGGACCATGGGTGAAATCAGCCGCGCCGCGCTGTTCGGCAAACTCAACAGTGTCGCCTACAAGGCCATCGAGGCCGCCACGGTGTTCTGCAAGCTGCGGGGCAATCCCTATGTCGAATTGGCGCACTGGCTGCACCAGCTGCTGCAGCTGCAGGACAGCGACCTGCACCGCATCATCCGCCAGTTCAACGTCGAGCCGGCGCGCCTGGCCCGCGACCTGACCGACGCCCTGGACCGCCTGCCGCGGGGTTCGACGTCGATCACCGACCTGTCCTCCCAGGTCGAGGAAGCCGTCGAGCGCGGCTGGGTGTACGGCAGCCTGATGTTCGGCGAAAGCCAGGTGCGCACCGGCTACCTGCTGGTCGGCATCCTCAAGACCCCGAGCCTGCGCAACGCCCTGCTGGGGCTGTCCAGCGAGTTCGCCAAGCTGAAGGTCGAGGCCCTGAGCGAGCGCTTCGACGAGTACGTCGGCGACTCGCCGGAAAACAACCTGGCTGCCAGCGACGGCTTCAGCGCCGCCGCCCCGGGCGAAGCCAGCGGCGCAGTGGCGCCGGCGGCGATGGGCAAGCAGGAGGCGCTCAAGCGCTTCACCGTCGACCTCACCGAGCAGGCGCGCAGCGGCAAGCTCGATCCCATCGTCGGCCGTGACGAGGAGATCCGCCAACTGGTGGACATCCTCATGCGCCGCCGCCAGAACAACCCGATCCTCACCGGCGAGGCCGGCGTCGGTAAGACCGCCGTGGTCGAAGGCTTCGCCCTGCGCATCGTCGCCGGCGACGTGCCGCCGGCCTTGAAAGACGTCGAACTGCGCAGCCTGGACGTCGGCCTGCTGCAGGCCGGCGCCAGCATGAAGGGCGAGTTCGAGCAGCGCCTGCGCCAGGTCATCGAAGACGTGCAGGCCTCGCCCAAGCCGATCATCCTGTTCATCGACGAAGCCCACACCCTGGTCGGCGCCGGTGGCGCGGCCGGCACGGGCGATGCCGCCAACCTGCTCAAGCCGGCCCTTGCCCGTGGCAGCCTGCGCACCGTGGCGGCGACTACCTGGGCCGAGTACAAGAAGCATATCGAGAAGGACCCGGCGCTGACCCGGCGCTTCCAGGTAGTCCAGGTGGACGAGCCGAGCGAGGCCAAGGCGCTGCTGATGATGCGCGGCGTGGCCTCGACCATGGAGAAGCACCACCAGGTGCAGATCCTCGACGAAGCGCTGGAAGCCGCCGTGAAGCTGTCGCACCGCTACATTCCGGCACGCCAGCTGCCCGACAAGTCGGTGAGCCTGCTCGACACCGCCTGCGCCCGCGTGGCCATCAGCCTGCACGCGGTGCCGGCCGAGGTGGACGACAGCCGTCGGCGCATCGAGGCGCTGGAAGTCGAGCTGCAGATCATCGCCCGCGAAGCCGCCATCGGTGTGAACACCGGGCAACGTCAGGCCCAGGCCGACAGCCTGCTGGCCGAGGAGCGCGAGCGCCTGGCCGCCCTGGAAAGCCGTTGGGCCGAGGAGAAAGCCCTGGTCGACGAGCTGCTGGCCACCCGCGCGCAACTGCGCGAGCAGGTCGGCGTGGTCGATCAGGAAGTGGACGTGCAGGGCAGCCATGAACTGCGCGAAAAACTCGTCGACCTGCAGCAGCGCCTGAGCCAGCTGCAAGGCGAGAGCCCGCTGATCCTGCCAACCGTGGACTACCAGGCGGTGGCCTCGGTGGTCGCCGACTGGACCGGTATCCCGGTGGGGCGCATGGCGCGCAACGAGATCGAGACCGTGCTCAACCTCGACTCGCACCTGGCCAAGCGCATCATCGGCCAGGATCACGCGCTGAAGATGATCGCCAAGCGCATCCAGACCTCCCGCGCAGGCCTGGACAACCCGAACAAGCCGATCGGCGTATTCATGCTCGCCGGCACCTCCGGCGTGGGCAAGACCGAGACCGCCCTGGCCCTGGCCGAGGCCATGTACGGCGGTGAACAGAACCTGATCACCATCAACATGAGCGAATTCCAGGAAGCCCATACCGTCTCGACCCTCAAGGGCGCTCCACCCGGCTACGTCGGCTACGGCGAAGGCGGCGTGCTGACCGAGGCCGTGCGCCGCCGCCCGTACAGCGTGGTGTTGCTGGACGAGGTGGAAAAAGCCCACCCCGACGTGCACGAGATTTTCTTCCAGGTGTTCGACAAGGGCGTGATGGAAGACGGCGAAGGCCGCCAGATCGACTTCCGCAATACCCTGATCCTGCTCACCACCAACGCCGGCACCGAGCTGATCGCCAACACCTGCAAGGACCCGCAGGCCCTGCCCGACCCCGAGGCCGTGGCCACCTCGCTGCGCAAGCCGCTGCTGGAGATCTTCCCGCCGGCGCTGCTCGGCCGCCTGGTGACCATTCCCTATTACCCGCTCAGCGACACCATGCTCAAGGCCATTACCCGCCTCCAGCTGGAGCGCATTCGCAAGCGTGTGGAAGGTACCCACAAGGTTGGCTTCGCCTACGACGACGAGGTGGTCGAGCTGATTGTCTCGCGCTGCACCGAGACCGAAAGCGGTGGCCGCATGATCGACGCCATCCTCACCAACGGCCTGCTGCCGGACATGAGCCGCGAGTTCCTCACCCGCCTGCTCGAAGGCAAGCCGCTGGCCAGCGTCAGCATCAGCCGTCGCGACAACGACTTGCACTATGACTTCGGCGCCGCCGACTGACAGGACCGACCATGCTGTTCAAGCAGTTCACGCGCCTGGCGCAGATCAACAGCCCCCTGGGGCCGGACAAGCTGATCCTTGCCGAGATGGGCGGCAGCGAGGAGCTTGGCCGCCTGTTCGACTATGAGCTGCAGCTGACCAGCGACGACCCGGCCATCGACCTTAACCAGCTGCTGGGCAAACCGATGAGCCTGAGCGTGCAGCAGAGCGTCGGCACATCGCGGCACTTCCACGGCATCGTCGCCCGCTGCAGCCAGTCGGTGGACCAGGGCCAGTTCGCCAGCTACCGCGTCACCCTGCGCCCGTGGCTGTGGTTGCTGACGCGCACCAGCGACTGCCGGATCTTCCAGCACCTGAGCGCGCCGCAGATCATCAAGCAGGTGTTCCGCGACCTGGGCTTCTCGGATTTCGAGGACCTGCTCAGCCGCAACTACCGCGAGCGCGAGTACTGCGTGCAGTACCGCGAGACCAGCTTCGACTTCGTCAGCCGCCTGATGGAAGAAGAAGGCATCTACTACTTCTTCCGCCACGAGCAGGAGCGCCACGTGCTGGTGCTCGCCGACGCCTATGGCGCACACCAGAAGGCGCCGGGCTACGAGACCGTGCCCTACTACCCGCCGGACGGCCAGCACCGCGAGCGCGACCATATCAACGACTGGCACCTGGCCCAGGAAGTCCAGCCGGGCTCGCTGGAGCTCAACGACTACGACTTCCAGCGCCCCAGCGCGCGCATCGACGTGCGTTCGGCGATGCCCCGGCCGCACCAGGCCGGCGACTACCCGCTGTACGACTACCCCGGTGCCTACGAACAGACCCAGGATGGCGAGCACTACGCCCGCACCCGCCTGGAATCGCTGCAAAGCCTGCACGAACGCGTCGAGCTGCGCGGCAACGCCCGGGGCCTGGGCAGCGGCCATCTGTTCAGCCTGAGCAACTTCAGCCGCCAGGACCAGAACCGCGAGTACCTGATCGTCGCCGCCCGCTACTACGTGCACCAGGAACGCCTGGAAAGCGGTGGCGGCAGCGGCGCGGCGCAGTTCGAGAGCAACCTGAGCTGCATCGATGCGCAGCAGAGCTACCGCCCGGTGAGCAGTTCGCTGCGCCCGATCGTCAAGGGGCCGCAGACCGCCGTGGTGGTCGGCCCGGCTGGCGAGGAGATCTGGACCGACCAATACGGCCGGGTGAAGGTGCACTTCCACTGGGACCGCCACGACCAGTCCAACGAGAACAGCTCGTGCTGGATCCGCGTGTCCCAGGCCACGGCCGGCAAGAACTGGGGTTCGATCCAGGTGCCGCGCATCGGCCAGGAGGTGATCGTCAGCTTCCTCGAAGGCGACCCCGACCGGCCGATCATCACCGGGCGGGTGTACAACGCCGAACAGACCGTGCCCTACGACCTGCCCGGCGGCGCCACCCAAAGCGGCATGAAGAGCCGTTCGAGCAAGGGCGGCAGCCCGGCCAACTTCAATGAAATCCGCATGGAAGACAAGAAGGGCGCCGAGCAGCTGTACATGCATGCCGAACGCAACATGGACACCGTGGTCGAGCAGAGCGAGACGCTGTCGGTGGGCATCAACCGCACCCAGACCGTCGGCATGCTCGAGACCATCACCATCGGCCAGGACCGCATCCGCGCCGTGCGCCGCGACGACATGCTGCTGGTCGGTGCGAGCAAGACCGACAGTGTCAGCACCAGCTACCTGATCGAAGTCGGCGAGAACCTGCGCCTGGTCTGCGGCAAGAGCGTGATCGAGCTCAACGCCAGCGGGCAGATCAACATCAGCTGCGAGCAGTTCAGCTTCCACGCCAACGCCGACGCCGAGATCAACACCGGCGGCACCCTTGACCTGAACGTGGGCAGCGGTGCGCAGACCGACCCGAACAACCAGGGCGTGAAAACGGCCATCGACGGCGCGGTGAAGGCCCTCTTCCCCGGCGCCGGCAAGTAACGAGACCGAACCATGAGCTACCGCGTCAACGAATTCCGCTTCGCCCTGCCCGATGCGCAGGTACGCGACACCAGCATCAACATCCTGCGCTTCGAAGCCCTGGGCACCTCGCTGATCGTCAGCCGCAGCCTGCTCGAAGAGGGCGAGACCCTGCAGAGCAACTTCGACGGCCAGTTGCAGCGCCTGCAGCAACAGGTCAAGGACCTGCAGTTCCAGCCGGCCCGCGCCACCCAGGTGGGCGCGGCGCAGCCGATCGAGGCGATCGAGCTGAGCAGCCAGTTCAGCAAGGGCCAGGAAAAGGTCTACCAGTACCAGCTGGCGCTGGTGCTGCCGGGCACGCGCAAGATGTTCGCCCTGAGCTACGTCAAACCCACCCCCCTGGGCGAGACCGAGGCGAAGCACTGGGCGGCGCTCAAGCAGTCCCTCGACTTCGACAACCTGGGCTGACACCGCACCATGTCCGACGCACTCTGGGCCGCCCGCGAAGGCGATGCGCTGCTGCACACCTCGGTGATGGCCGACATCATCGGCGGCGTGCTGGAAGTGGCCGCCAACGTCGCCATCGGCGCCCTGGCCACCGCCGCGGTGGCTGCGGCATTGGGCATTACCGTGGTCACCGGCGGCCTGGGCTGCTTCGTGCTGGGCGCGGTGGTGGGCTTGGTGGTCGGCGTGGTCATGGCCAAGACCGGCGCCGACACCGGGCTCAGTCGATTATGCGAGGGCATCGGCAACGCCCTGTTCCCGCCGACCGTGCAAGCCACCATCGTCAGTGGCTCGCCCAACACCAAGACCAACGGCAAGCGCGCCGCGCGCGCGGCCGGCGTGGTGACCGCTCCCTCCGCCCCGGCCAGTGGCGGGGGCGGTGGCGCGCAGGCCGAGGAGCAGGAAGAGACCTTCCTCGACATGGCCAAGGGCTTCTTCTCGCAGATGTGGCGGCCGACCGTCGCCAGCCCAGCGGCCAACACCCAGGAAGCCCCTGACGACAAGGTGCTGTGCACCAAGCACCCGCCGATGCCGCCGCAGTACCTGGCCGAGGGCTCGAGCAAGGTATTGATCAACGGCCACCCAGCCTGTCGCAGTGGCGATCGCAGCACCTGCGAGGCGGTGATCGTCGATGGCGGACTGGTGTCGAACAACGTGCGCATCGGCGGCGGGCCGATCGTGGTGCGCGAGATCCGCAGCGGCAAGACGCCGGGGATCGGCCTGGCGATCACGGCGTTGATGATGTTGCGGGGGCGGGGGGGAAAGTTTTATAGCAAGTTTGGGTGCATGTTGATTGGGGGCGTCACCAACTTGGTGACCAGCCAAGTCACCAGTGCCCTCACTTCGGCCATCGCCGGCTCACCCAACCCGGTGCACGCGCCCACTGGCGCGAAGATCCTCAATGGTGAGGCCGAGTTGGATTTCGAGCTGCCGGCACTGATCCCACTGGACTGGCAGCGCTACTACAACAGCCATGGCGAGCGTGAAGCAGGACTGCTCGGCAGCGGCTGGAGCGTACCTTACGAGGTCCATATCGACGTCATACCCCATCCCGATGGCGGTGAAAGCCTGGTCTTCAACGATGAGCAGGCCCGAGCAATCGACATGGGGCATCTCCCGCTGGGTGATGCGCTATATAGCACCGGCGAAGGCCTGAGCGTGCGCCGAGCACTCAACGGTGAGGTACTGATCGAAGATCGTGATGGCCGCTATCGTCTATTTGAGCAGGTGCCCGGCAACCCAGCCAGATTGCGCTTGAGCCAGATCGGCGACCGCAATGACAATCGTGTCTACCTGGACTATGACGACCGCGGGCGCCTGCGCGGCCTGCGGGATACCTTCGGCCTGGTCGAGGTGGAACTGCACTACAGCCCGCAATGGCCTCAACGTGTCAGCCATGTGCAACGCCGCTTCGCCGATACCAGCACCGAACAACTGGTCAGTTACAACTACGACGACAGAGGAAACCTCACCGAGGTGCGAGACGCCCAGGGCCAGGTGAAACGACGCTTCGCCTATGACCTGGGCCAGAGAATGATCGAGCACCAACTGCCAACCGGCCTGCGCTGCCATTACGAGTGGGTGCTGACCGAAGATGGCTGGCGTGTGGCTCGGCACTGGACCGACGAAGGTGACGAGTACCTCTTTGAGTACGATGTGGCCGCCGGTGTGACCCGTATCACCGATGGGCTTCAACGCCAGAGCATCCGCATTTGGAACAACCAATACCAGGTTACCGCCTACACTGATGCCCTTGGCCGGACCTGGCGCTTCGACTGGAACGACGAGCGCCAACTGCTGGCCGCCAGCGACCCGGACGGTGGGCTGTGGGCGTTCGACTACGACACGTCTGGCAACCTCGCACAGACTATCGACCCTCTTGGTCGCAGTGAGTCGACACATTGGATGGAGCACTGGGCACTACCCCGCGCCTGGACCGACGCCGCCGGCAACTGCTGGCAATACGGCTACGATCAGCGTGGTAATTGTGTCCGGGAAACTGATCCGCTAGGCCTGGTAACCCGTTATCGCCATGACGGACACGGCCGCACGGTCGAAATCGTCGACGCCATGGGTAAAGCCAGACAACTGCAATGGAACGACCTGGGCCTGATCAGTGCATTTACCGATTGCTCCGGCTACACCACGCGCCTCGTCTATGACCGCCATGGCTACCTGGCCACGGTGGTCGACGCACAAGGGGAACGCACCGACTATCGCCATGATGCACAGGGACGACTGCTGGAGGTCCGCACGCCAGATGGTCGCAGCGAGCACTACCGGTACGATACCGCCAGCCTGCTGGTGCGACGTGAGGACCCCAGCGGCCATGGCTATGAGTTTCACTACGACGTTTGCGGCCGCCTGCAACGGCAGGTTGATCCCCTGGGGAGGACCGTCGCGTACCGCTACGACACTTATGGTCGTCTGCTCAGACTGGCCAACGAGAACGGCGAAAGCTATCGATTTACCTGGGACTCCGCCGACCGGTTGGTTGAGCAGCGTGATCTAGATGGCAGCGCGCGACGCTACCACTACGACCGCCTCGACTGTCTGCAGCGCCTTGATTACATGCCTGCGCCCCATGGCTTGGGAATGGCACTGGTACCCGGCACGCCGATGGCGCCGATCAGCCACGTCTTCGAGCGCGATGCCGGTGGTCGCCTCCTGGCCAAGGTGACCGACGACGGACGTACCGAGCACCAATACGATGCACTCGACCAACTGCTCATGGTCCGCTTCACCGACAACCAGGGCGATAGCCAACAGCTTGGCTTTGCCTACGATGCCCTGGGTCGACTGATCGAGGAGCACGGTACATCGGGTGTTTTACGCCATCAGTACGATGAACTGGGCAATCGCATCCGCACCCAGTTACCGGACGGCCGCGAGCTGAACCAGCTTTACTACGGCAGTGGCTATCTGCATCAGGTGAATCTCGATGGCAAGGTGATCTGCGACTTCGAGCGTGACCGCCTGCACCGCGAAGTCCTGCGCACCCAGGGCAACCTCGATACCCACAGCGAGTACGACCGATCCGGCCGCTTGCGTTCGCGTCGGAGTCGACCGCGGGGAATGCCCAGGCAGCTGCCAGCCCCCCTGCAGCAGCACTTCGAATACGACCCGACGGACAACCTCACGACTCGCTTACGGCAGAGCCCTGGCGAGCAGCACGCACAGCATCTGCGCCACGATGCCAGTGAACGCATCATCGCCAGCCAGCCAGCCGGTATGCAGCCGGGTGAAACCTTCGCCTATGATGCGGCAGCCAACCTGCTCGATGGCCCACAGGGTGGCTGGGTCCGCCACAATCGCGTGCTGACTTACCAGGACAAGCGTTACCGCTATGACGCTTTTGGCCGGCTCATCGAGAAGCGTAGCGCGCGGCGCGGTGTGCAGCGCTTGCGTTACGATGCCGAGCACCGTCTGATCGAAGTGCGCTCCCAGCACAGCGGACGCGAGCGCGTGGTGCGCATGCAGTACGACCCCCTTGGCAGACGCATCGCCAAGAGCGAATACGATGATACGGGGCAGTGCCTCGGCCTCACCCGGTTCGACTGGGACGGCTACCGCTTGCTCGAAGAGCGTCGCCATGGGCAACGCTGCCTCTACCTGTATGAAGACGACAGCCATGAGCCCCTGGCCCGCGTCGACGGCCTGGGCGAGCACCAGCAGATACATCACTACCACAACGACCTCAATGGCCTGGCGGAGCAACTGAGTGATGAAGCTGGCAACATCGTTTGGCAGGCCCGCTATCAGGTCTGGGGTAATACCGTGCAGGAACTGCGCGAGCCGGCACTCGTCGAGCAACAGAACCTGAGGTTCCAGGGCCAGTACCTTGATAGGGAAACCGGCCTGCACTACAACTTGTTCCGCTTCTACGATCCGGATGTGGGTCGGTTTACCCAGCCGGATCCGATCGGCCTGGCGGGCGGGCTGAACTTGTACCAATACGCCCCGACACCCGCCACCTGGATCGACCCACTAGGGCTGGAAGTCTGCCGGTTGAGTAGCGCAGACAAGAAGAAGATGGGGCGCGCGCCCAAAAACATGAAAAACCCGCACCGGCACCACATCGTTCGGGAAAACGCGCCACGCAACTGGAAACAGCAGAACCGTGACTACATCCTCAATGCGCAGGCGATCATGGCCAAGCACAAAATCGACCTGAACACCGATCTACGCAATTTCACCTGGGCGCGCAATGGCGGCAAAACCCACACTGTCGCGTCGGCCCAGAAAGTCTTCGAGCGTCTGCAGAAAGCCGATGCCAAAGGATTGAAAGCGGTGGAGCGCGAATTAAAACGCATGGGACTGGCCTTCAAACGGGGAACTTTCATCTGATGATCGACTGGCAACAACTCTACGAAAAGCATGAGACCAAGCTCGACCGCCTCTATGACGATGTAGAAGAGGGCAAGCTGGAGCGGCTACGTGCGTTCGCACAGAAATACCCTGAGCTGCTGGTGCTGCCCCGCTATGGCGAGGCCGACGAGGAAGGGCTGCTGCATATGGCCGCCCGGGCCGGACAGACTGCGAACTGTGGCCTGCTCCTGGAGCTGGGCCTGGCGCCTAACCAGCCGTATGTAGACGAGGGCCATGCCAGTGCACTCGAACTGGCAGCCAGTGAAGGGCACCTTGAAACCTGCGTTTGCCTGCTCGATGCCGGTGCCTGGGTCGATGGCCTACCACTCAGCGTCTGCCCACCGCTATACGCAGCGGCCCAATCGGGCCACAACGAGGTCGTCGCACTGCTGCTGAGACGAGGCGCACAGGTCAATCGCCTGCACCGACGCGCCAATGACAGCGCACTGGACGCTGCGCGTGAATGGGGGCATCAGCGCACGGTTGATCTGCTGCTCGAACACGGCGCACGCAGCATCAACGATGTCGAGGGCGCCGATGCCGAAGGCGCCGGACAGGCCATTGTCACCTTCGTGCACAATACTGCTGGGTGGGTCCTGCCCACCGAGTTCTGCCCCCCCAGTGAAGACCCTCGCAGCACGCTGCATGTCAGCCTGATCGATAGCAAGACTGACTACAAGCTGTTGTTCACCAGCGGCCTGTACCAGGTTGCCCCGATGACCGAGTTGTTCCTCTGCCTGCCAGGTGACTGGGCACTGCCCCAGGCCGGATTGCCGGTGCCAGACGCCTGGTGTTTTCCAGTACGAATGCTGGCACGCCTCGCCGCCATAACCTTCGAGCACGGCCCGGTGGTCGAGGGCGCGCTGTTCCAGCGTGACGATCCACAATTTACCGACCTGCACTGGCCTTGCGCGGTGGATGCGCTTTTGGCGGTGGACAAGCCCTGGAACAAGCACGGTGATGGTGAGCGGATTCCCGAAAGTGAGAAGGTCACCCTGATGACCCTGGCACCGGTGAAATTCACCGGCAAAGGTGCTCCGACCGCCAAAGCCCTGGCCGCGCTCATCGAGCGTAAACGCAAGGCGAGCTGGAAGGTCCTGGCGCTGGAGACGCCGACTTGAAGCAGCACTGCTCGCCCACGCTGGCAGCAAGAGCCAGCAGTGGGCACGTAACGTCGCGTGTCTGGAAGTGACCTGATGGAAACCATCGCATTCAATGTCGACATCCACTGGCGAGACGAAGCCGAGGGCGGGAAAGCCCGACTGCCTCTCGACCAGACCTACTATGTCACTACCAGCCCACTGAGCGGACCGGACGGGACACCGGTGACCTGGAGCCTGGTACTTCAGGTCACTTACAACCGCACAGTTAAAGGACATCGAGTAGGCGCAGGCAGTGTCCGGTTCCTTTTACCAAACGCGCCCAAAGATCTACTCCATCCCAGCAGAAGGCTCGAGGTCTTTGAAGGGCGACGCCCTGTTGGATGGCTGGAGATACAAGCGTGCCATGAACAAGGCCATCGCACTGACAGTAATGGCTCTCCAGCAAGCGCCATCGACAAAGACCAAGGCAAGTAGCTGCGGAGGATGAACATGTATGAGCACTGCCGAACTACGCAAGGCCCTGAAGGCCCAGAACCCTCTGGAACCACCCAGCGAGAGATTACTTGCAACAGGCCTGGCGACCGGGCGCTGCCATCAAGGACACGATCAGGTTCTTGACTGTTTGTTCACCGAGCAAGCCAAGGCACGTAAGAGCGAGATCGTTGGCAACTTTCTTGTAGGTGTCGAACGTAATGAAGCGAGTCTGCGCGCGGCAATGTCGGCCTTTGCGTGCGCTACACACCTGCCCAAACATCCCTTCACGGTGCACGATCAACTGACTTGCCAGGTTTGCAGCGCGTTCGAGCAGATCGATGTCAACTTCATGCAACTCAACCGGGTTCGTTTTTTCGTCGGAGCCGTATTAGGTGGCGATATCCTGCACATCGCGTTCATGCTGCAAGAGCACAACGCTGCGGCGAAGCTGCGACCGGAAAATTTCGACTTGATGGTCTCTGTCATTGATCTTATTCGTAATGTTCCGGCCCCGACCAAGCCCAAGGAATTGCTCAAGCTACTGCGCAAACTACCCGGCATCAAGATGAGCGAAGAAGAAGGCCGGGGTTTCCTCGACCTGCTTGGACACTGCGGGATACTGCAGACCCCGGAGCACCCTGGCCTGCTGTACCGCTACACCAACCTCGGCCTGGCGCCACGCAGCGCGCGATCGTCGGACTGGAGCTACCCGATGGACTTCTGGCGCGGTGAGCATGGCCTCAACCAGGACGCCCTGCACTATTGGTTCAGCGACTATCCCGAGTTGCTCAAGGCGTAGGCCATTGGCAGGCAGATCACAGCAACAGCCACGACCATTGCGGCACTGCACAATCAGACTCGCCAAAAGCAAAGGATGCTATCGACCATGACCTCGCAAAAAGTCGTGCTTTCCGGCCAGGATCACGGTCTGGGCCAGATCGGCGGCGGTGCCCGCCTCAAGGATGCTTCGCTGTGGCCAAGAAGCCCGGACACCGGTGAGCCGATGACCCCGTTGCTGACATTGAGCGAACGCTTCCTGCCCGTCACCTTCATTCCACCCGGCATGGCAATCACGGTGTTCATCACCACGCGTCAGCATGACGGTGCCTTCAGTCGATCCACCCAGCGCCATTACACCGTCAACCAGCAGAGTGAGCTCGACGAAAAACGTGCCAATGGTTTTGCCCGGGTCATCCTGCATGAGCTGGCCGCCCAGTCGATCGCGCCGCCAACCGCAGCCCTCCTGCTGGAACGTGCCTACATCCAGTTCGAACCGTTCAGCGATGAAGAGGAAGAGCAGGAACTGGAGGACGAGGACAGCGGCATCGACCTGAGCAAGCCCGTCGGGCGGCCTTGCTGGCTACAGGATCCGATCTACGAACCCCAGCGCTTCCTGTTCCTGATGCAACTGCTCGACAGTGATGTGGCCGCCGCCAGCCCGCAGCACGTGGGATTGTTCTCGGACGGTATCGGCTACCTGTATGTCGACAGGCAGGCACGGCGCGGCAAGCAAGGCGATGAAGCCGGCTTCTTCTTCATCCAGTTCACCTGATTGAAGACCGGCGCCTTGGCTCCGGTCAAACCTGACCGTGTGTACTCCTCCAAGGCAATTCCGCGTCGAGTAACAGTCTTTTACCGAAACCCCAGGTTTTCCCCCTGCAGCCTTTGCCTATCCTAGGCCGGGTCATCCCGCCTGCGATGGACTTATGAAAGACTCGCTCCCCAGCCGCTATGCCTGCCTGTTCCTGTGCCTGGTCTTCACGATCGCCAGCGTCCCGTTCCTGCTTGCGCACACCTGGCTCTGGCCCTTCACCGTCATCAGCGCCCTGCTCAGCCTGATCGGCCTCAACGACCTGCGCCAACGCCACCACGCCGTGCGCCGCAACTATCCGATCCTGGGCAACATCCGCTACCTGATCGAGACCATCCGCCCGGAGATCCGCCAGTACCTGATCGAGGGCGACGACGACAAGCTGCCGTTCTCCCGCGCCCAGCGTTCACTGGTCTACGCCCGGGCCAAGAACGAAAGCGCCGAGAAAGCCTTCGGCACCCTGAACGATGCCTACAAGCCGGGCTTCGAGTTCATCAGCCATTCGATGCTGCCGGTGCCGATGGCCGACCCGGCCTCGTTCCGCATCCGCATCGGCGGCCCGCAGTGCCGCCAGCCGTACTCGGCGTCGATCTTCAATATCTCGGCCATGAGCTTCGGCGCCCTCAGCGCCAACGCCATCGCCGCGCTGAACAAGGGCGCGCGCCTGGGCCGCTTCGCCCATGACACCGGCGAAGGCAGCATCAGCCCCTACCACCGCGAACACGGCGGCGACCTGATCTGGGAAATCGGCAGCGGTTATTTCGGCTGCCGTACCGAGGACGGCAACTTCGACCCCGAACGCTTCGCCGAGCAGGCCCGTTCGGCCCAGGTGAAGATGATCGAGATCAAGCTCAGCCAGGGCGCCAAGCCGGGCCATGGCGGGATTTTGCCGGGGCACAAGGTCAGCGCCGAGATCGCCGCCACCCGGGGCGTGCGCGAAGGCGAGGACTGCATCTCGCCGGCCGCCCACAGTGCCTTCAGCACACCGCGGGAGCTGCTGCAGTTCGTCGCCCGTCTGCGCGAGCTATCCGGCGGCAAGCCGGTAGGCTTCAAGTTCTGCCTGGGCCATCCGTGGGAGTTCATGGGCATCGCCAAGGCCATGCTGGCCACCGGCATCACCCCGGACTTCATCGTCGTCGACGGCAAGGAAGGCGGCACCGGCGCGGCGCCCCGGGAGTTCTCCGACAACATGGGCGTGCCGCTGCGCGAGGGCCTGATGTTCGTGCACAACACCCTGGTGGGGCTGAACCTGCGCGAGCGCATCCGCATCGGCGCGGCGGGCAAGCTGGTCAGCGCCTTCGACATAGCCTGCGTGCTGGCCATCGGCGCGGACTGGGTAAACTCGGCACGGGGCTTCATGTTCGCCATCGGCTGCATCCAGTCGCAAAGCTGCCACACCAACAAGTGCCCGACCGGAGTGGCGACCCAGGATGCGTTGCGCCAGCGCGCGCTGGTGGTGCCGGAGAAGGCCGAGCGGGTCGCCAGCTTCCACCGCAATACCTTGCATGCCCTGGCCGAGATGCTTGCCGCCGCCGGTCTGGACCATCCTTCTGAACTCAAGCCCAAGCACCTGGCGCGGCGTATCAGCGCCAGCGAGATCGGCCTGTTCTCGCAGCTGCACACCTTCCTCAAGCCGGGCGAGCTGCTCAGCGGTGCGATCGACAGCGAGTTCTATGCACGGATGTGGCGGATGGCGCGCAGTGACAGCTTTGCGCCGGAGACGGGGGAGATCGACCTGGCGGCGTCGGTTAACGTGCGCCGGAAAGAAACAGCCCCGGCATAGGCCGGGGCTGTGGGTGACGCAGGATCAGGATCAGAAGATGCTGATCGGGTACTCGACGAATACGCGGACTTCGTTGCCGTCGTCGTTGTACTCGCTCTGTCGGGTAGCAGTGTTGGTGCGCACGAACGAGCTACGCAGTTTGACGGACAGGTCCTTGGCCGGGCCTTCCTGAACCACGTAACGGATCTGGTTGAAGATCTCGCGCTCTTTACCTTCACCGTAGCCATCCGGTTTGCCGGCGGTACGGGTATTGATGTTGTCACCCACTACATAGGCAAACTTGTAGGTCAGGCCCGGCACGCCGAAGGCGCCGAAGTCCAGGCCGTAGCCCAGCTGCCAGGAACGCTCGTCTTCTGCGTTGAAGTCGGACCAGTAGGAGTTGGCCAGGTAGATGGTCGAGCCACCGTCACCCACGCCACCTTCGTTCTGGTACCAGCCGTAGTTGTAGCCGGTGCTGCCGGTGCTGCGCTGGTGCGCCAGGGTGAACGAGTGCGGGCCGTAGGCGTAGGTGGCGGCCAGGCTCCAGATGGTGTTGGAGTCGCCGTTGAGCTTGGCGGCACGCACGTACTTGTTGTCGATGTCCGACTTGTAGCCGTTGAAGTCCAGGGTCAGGGACTGGTCGCTGGCAATCGGGAAGACGTAGTTCAAGCCCAGGTAGTGCTTCTTCATCACGTCTTCGTTGTCGGCGGTGTACAGCGACGCGGTGAAGTTGTCGGTGAACTTGTAGCTGCCGCCGAGCACGTTGATCGACTTCAGGCCGCCACCATCACGACGCTCGGCGCTCTTGCGCGCTTCCTGGGTGAAGCGGCCGGCGTTGATTTCCAGGCCCTTGATCTCCTTGGAGGTGATCATGGTGCCGGTGAAGCTTTCTGGCAGCAGGCGACCGTCGTCGTACTGCAGAACTGGCAAGGCCGGCATCTGGTCACCGTACTTGAGCACAGTGTTGGAGACACGGAACTTCACCGCTGCGCCACCACGGGCCAGGTTGTGCGAAGCGTTGGTTTTTTCGTCAGGACGGGAGGGGTCCGAGCGCTTGAAGAAGTCAACACCGCCACCCTGGTTGCGGCCTTTGCCACCATCCAGGCGCAAGGCGTACAGGCCAAACGCGTCGACACCTACACCCACGGTGCCTTGGGTGAAGCCGGAAGAGAAGTTGGCGATGACGCCCTGGCCCCACTGGGACTGGTCATTGGTGCCGTGCTTCTTGTCACGGTTGATGAAGGCGTTGCGCAGAAGGACATTGGCGTGGCTGTCCTCGATGAAGCCCTTGCTCTCGGCCTGGTCATTGGCCTGTGCCTGGGTCGCGGCGATCATCGCCAGGGCGACCAGGCTGATCCTGGTTTTCAACATGTTATTTTCCTTATTTCGTATTCAAAAACGCTCTGCATCAGAACGCCAGGAACCAACGCCCCTTCGTAGGTTCGACGCTATGCGGATCCAAGCCGAAGGCCCGCCAATGGTCTGCAACGGGCCTTGCAGCCGCATGGCCAGAGAATGGCCAGCAGGCGTAGAGCCCGAATCCTAGCCCTGCCTGCTTATACATGTCAAAAAAACGTGAAATGCAGGTTGATATAACCAAAAACAAGGTCAGCGCTGGTGCATTTCCATGCATATCTGCCGTGGGTCAGCGCAAATTTGTCTCTTTTGTGGAAAGCGGTCGAAATCCATAAAACCGTCATACGGCCATGCTTCCGAAAGCCTGTTTGAAGTGCCCTGCTCTTCCCACTGCCCTGTCACGCAGAGAGCAATGTTGCAAGCACCGCCGCTTCTACAAGCCATTTCGAAGCGCATCCCCGTGAATGCCCGGATAACTTCAAATCAATCCAAACGAATAGCAACATTTTGAAACATATGTAAAGACAACCCTTTACAAATGTCGATGCAACAGTAAATAGCAAGCATTACCATTCGCGCCCAATTTCTCACTCCCTCCCTTGGACGCCTTCGATGCCTGCCCCCTGCCGCCTTTCACCCTTGACCCTGGGCCTGTCGCTGCTGTTCAGCGCCGGCCTGGCCAGCGCCGCCACCACGACCCTGCCGGAAACCTCGGTGACCGCCGACAGCACCCGCGAAGAGGACAACCCACGAGTCAAGGACGTGACCACCGCGACCCGCACCTCGACCCCGGCGCGCTACGTGCCACAGGCCATCGATTCGGTGAAGACCCGCAACGTGCTGGACTACGGCAGCAGCAACCTGGGCAAGGCACTGGAAGGCATCCCCAACGTCAGCAGCGGCGCCGACACCCGCTTCGACAGCCTGCGTATCCGCGGCTTCGACGCCAGCAACGACTTCTACCTGGACGGAGTCCGCGACGACAGCCAGTACACCCGTGATCTGCACAACATCGAGCGGGTCGAGGTGCTCAAGGGCCCGGCGGCAGTGCTTTATGGCCGTGGCAGCCAGGGCGGCATCGTCAACCGGGTGAGCAAGGCGCCGGAGCACGGCCGCCGCTCGACCATCGAGGCACAAGGTGGCAGCCAGGACCTGCGTAGCCTGTACGCCGACCTCAGCGCCGACCCCAGCGACACCCTCAGCCTGCGCCTGAACCTGGGCAACGAGGACAAGAACAGCTTCCGCGACGGCATCGATGGCAACCACCGCCAACTGTTCGCCCCATCCATGAGCTGGCAGATCACCCCCGAGCTGAACTGGCTGGTGCAGTACGAGTACAGCCGCTACGACCGCACGCCCGACCGTGGCATCCCCGGCAACCCGCTCACCGGGCGACCGGCCGATGTCAGCCGCAAGACCACCTATGGCGACACCCAGCGCGACTACATCAACGACCGCGCCGAGTCGCTGCGCTCACGCCTGAACTACGAGCTGAATGACCAGTGGCAACTGCGCCACACCTTCAGCCTGTTCACCCTGGAGAGCGACTTCGACAACACCTACCTGACCGCCTACCGCCCCGCTACCGGACTGGTGGACCGCCAGCGCTGGCAGCAGGACCTGAGCACCCGCAATCTCTACAACACCGTCGAACTCGAAGGTCATGTAGAAACCTTCGGTCTGGAGCACACGCTGCTGGTGGGTCTGGAAATGGGCGAACAGCGTCGCAACTCGCTGCTGAGCCAAGGCGTAGGCGTGCCCTCGGTACCACTGCAAGGGGCCACGGTCAGCCAGCAGCACAACGGCACGATGCGGGTGTCCAGCAACAACCACACCGACGTCGAGAGCCGAGGGATCTACCTGCAGGACCAGATCCGCCTCAACGACCAGTGGCAGCTGCTGGCCGGCGTGCGCTTCGACCAGTTCGAGGTGGACACCACCAACAAACTGCGCAACATCTCGGAAAAGCAGAAGGACAACAGTTTCAGTCCGCGTATCGGCGTGGTGTACACCCCCTGGCAGGACCACTCCTTCTATGCCTCCTGGAGCAAGACCTACTCTCCGGTCGGTGGCGGCCTGATCGGCATCACCCCCGGCGCGGCCGGCAACGCCAACCAGACCGACCCGGAACAGACCCGGCAGAAGGAGATCGGGGTCAAAAGCGAATGGTTCGACGAACGCCTGAGCACCACCCTGGCGATCTACGAACTGGAACTGTACAACCGCCGTACCCGCGACCCGATCAACCCGGAACTGATCCAGCTCAGCGGCCTGCAGCGTTCACGCGGCATCGAGCTGACCGCCACCGGCAACGTGGTGGGCAACTGGTACGTGCGCGGCGGCATCGGCCTGCAGGACGCGACCATCGTCAAGGACAACAACGGCCAGCAAGGCAACCGCATCAACGACGTGGCCAAGCGTAACGCCAGCCTGTTCGTGACCTGGAAGCCGGAGCTGGGCTGGTACGCCGAAACCGGCCTGACCCTGGTCGGCGATCGCTATGCCGACAACCAGAACACCGTGATCCTGCCGGGCTACGGCCGTTGGGACGCGCTGGCGGGCTATCGCACCCACGACTGGGATGTACGCGCGGCGTTGAGCAACATCACCGACAAGACCTACTACAGCTCGGCCACCAGCGCGGCGCAGATCCAGGTGGGCGATCCGCGCAGCCTGGTGGTTACCGGGACCTACAGCTTCTGAGTTGTGACAGGCGCAAGCGTCAAGGACGGGTCGCCCAAACGAAAACGCCACCGCAATTGCGGTGGCGTTTTTTTCTGCGGCGGGATCCTTCCCGGTCAATGCCAGACAGCCAGCAGAGCTTCGAGCTCTTCCTCGCTGATCAGGCCTTGGGGGTATCGCCCATCCAGCAGGCGTCGTGGGTCGGTCGTCCTGACCCGATCGTCTCCATGACGTTTCAACCACTGAGCCAGGATTCTGAGCGATTGGTGACTGGCCGCCGTTGAGGGCAAAGCCGACTCACTTGCTGCGTTCATTTCCTCACGTACTCCCTGGGCCGAGTGAGCGGCTAAGTTACTTCAGGCACGTTACAGAACGGCGTAGGCCGATTCCCCTGAAGTACGAGGAAAAATCAATACAATTGCTGTGCCATTTCAAGTGTCCGACTATCGCCAACAAAAAAAGCCCGTCTTGCGACGGGCTTTTCCCTCAGTGGCCGATCAGCGTTTGACCGGTGCCGGCTGCTGCTGGGTCAGACAGTGAATGTTGCCACCGCCAAGCAGCAGTTCACGCCCCGGGATCATCACCACTTCGTGGTCCGGGAAGACCTTGGCCAGGATCGCTCTGGCTTGCGCATCAGCCGGGTCGTCGAAGCTCGGGGCGATGATGCCGCCGTTGACGATCAGGAAGTTCACATAGGAACCGGCCAGGCGTACCGAAGGGTCGCGCTCCTGGCTGCCCGCCACGTGATCGACGCCGTCACATTCTGCCTGGGTGGCGTACAGCGGCCCCGGGATCGGCATCTTGTGCACCACGAACTCGCGCCCTTTGGCGTCGCGGGTGTTTTTCAGCACCTCGTAGGCGGCGTGGCAGCGCGCATAGTTGGGGTCATTGGAATCATCGGTCCAGGCCAGTAACACTTCGCCTGGGCTGACGTAACAGCAGAAGTTGTCGACGTGGCCATCGGTCTCGTCGTTGTACAGGCCGTCCGGCAGCCAGACGATAGTCTCGACCGCCAGGTGCTCGCGCAGGATCTCCTCGATCTGTTCGCGGTCCAGGTGCGGGTTGCGGTTGCGGTTGAGCAGGCATTCTTCGGTGGTGATCAGGGTGCCTTCGCCATCGACGTGGATCGAACCGCCTTCGAGCACGAAGCCTTCGGTGTGGTAACGCTGCACACGCTCCATCTCCATGACCTTGGCGGCCAGCTCCTCGTCACGGTTCCAGGGCGCGTACAGGCCGCCGTCGAAACCGCCCCAGGCGTTGAAGCCCCAGTCCACGCCGCGTACCTCGCCGTGGTCGTTGATGACGAAGGTCGGGCCGGTGTCGCGCACCCAGGCGTCGTCATTGCTGATCTCGACCACGCGGATGTTGGGCAGGTCGAGCTGGCGACGGGCGTTCTCGTACTGGCCGGCGGACACCGCCACGGTGACCGGCTCGAAGCGGGCGATGGCCTTGGCCAGGGTCACGTGCGCGGCCTGCGCCGGCTTGCCGCCCAAGCGCCAGTTGTCCGGGCGCTCCGGCCAGACCATCCATACCTGGGTCTGCGGGGCCCACTCGGCGGGCATGTGGAAACCGTCGGCGCGGGGGGTCGAGTTGAGGGTCTTCATGGGTAACCTCTGCGAAGGCCCGGGGCCAGTGGCGCCAGGTCAGTGATCGAAAAAGATGCCCGCCAGTATAGGCAGCGTAATGATCAGCCGATATTACAACCGATAAATATCGACTTTAAATAGATAATCACAAAATATTTAGGCATAAAAAAGCCTGGCGAACCGATAACAATCGACTTGCCAGGCCTGCATGCCTTGAATCAGAGCCCTTCGCCGAGGACCCGCTCCACGCTGTCGACGAAGTAGTCCACGCTGACCCGCGTGGTGCACATCGGTGGCTTGATCTTGAGGATGTTCAGGTAGTCGCCGGTCGGTTGCATGAAGATCCCCAGGTCACGCAGGCGATCGCACAGGAGCATGGTCTCCTCGGTCGCCGGTTCCAGCGTCTGGCGATCGCGCACCAGCTCCAGCCCCAGGTAGAACCCGGAACCATGGGCGGCGCCAGCAAGTGGATATTTATCGACCAATGCCTGCAGGCGAGCCTTGAAGTAACGGCCCACGTCTCGGGCGTTGTCCCACAACCCTTCATCACGCATTACGTCCAGCACCGCCATGCCGATGCGGCAACTGACCGGGCTGCCACCGGCCGACGAGAAGAAGTAGCCCTCGGCCTCCAGCGCCTCGGCGATCTCGCGCCGGGTGATCACCGCACCCAGCGGCTGGCCGTTGCCCATGCCCTTGGCCATGGTGATGATGTCCGGCACCACGCCCTGCTCTTCGAAGCCCCAGAAGTACTCGCCCAGGCGCCCGTAGCCGACCTGCACCTCGTCGGCGATGCACACCCCACCGCGCTGGCGTACCTTGGCGTAGGCCTCGCGCAGGTAGCCTGGCGGCAACGAGATGCCCCCGGCGTTTCCATAAACCGGTTCGCAGATCATCCCGGCCAGCTGGCGACCACGGGCGTCGAGGTCGGCCAGCTTGGCATCGACATCGCGTAGGTAGTCGGCGGCGCTGTCGGCGCCCCGGTAGCGCCCGCGGAAGGTATTCGGCGCCTCCAGCGGATGCACCCAGTCCGGCCGGGTCTCCAGGGCTTGGGGGTTGTCGGCGATGGAGGTGGAGATCGCGTCAGTGGCCACCGACCAGCCGTGGTAGGCCTCCAGCACGCTGAGCAGATCGCGCCCGCCGCTGTAGGCCCAGGCCAGACGGATCGCCAGGTCATTGGCCTCGGTGCCGCTGTTGACCAGGAAGACCCGGTCGAAGCCTTCCGGGGCCACTTCCAGCAGGCGTTCGGAGAATTCGGCGATGGCTGCGTAGTGAAAGCGCGAATTGGTGTTGACCAACGACCACTGGCGCGCCGACTCGGCGGCCATGCGCGGATGACCATGGCCAAGCACCGCGACGTTGTTGAGCATGTCCAGGTACGAGCGGCCCTGCATGTCGATCAGGTAGTTGCGCCAACCGCGCTCGATGTGCGGAGGCTGGGCGTAGTAATGCTTCTGCGAGCGCGCGAAGCTGGCATCGCGACGGGCCAGCAGGGCTTGCGCGTCAGCCAGCGGCTCGGCATCGCAGTCGAAGCCGAGCAGGGTGCGCGGTGACGGGCACAGGGCCAGCCAGGCGGCAGCGTGGGAGGGCGTGGCAAAGAAGGGTGGACGGATATCGGTATCCACGCACAGTTGCACGCGGAGGAAACCACAGGTCGTGCCGATGACCTGGCCCTTGAGCAGCGCCTGGCCATCGGTCGGCGCCTCTTCCAGGCCTTCGAGCCACAGGTTCCAGTGCGCGGTGCGCAGGCAGCCATGGCCATCGCCGATGCATTGCCATACCCCAGCATCGGGCGCCTGCAACGCGGTGCCGGGCGACAGGTTCAGCTCCACGCCCAGGGCGCAGGTAGCCGGTTCTTCAGGCCGGTCGATGTGGGTTTGCGACAGGCGGTACTGCCCATGCAGGCTGCACGCCGGCCCCGGCTGGGCAGCAAGCAGGCGCTGGTCAAAACCGGGTTGCTCCCAGTTGCCCGCCTCGCAGTAGGGGCTGAGCACGCCCAGGTCGACCCGGGTCACAGCCTCGCTGTTCAACGCCGGCAGCAACACGGCGCAATCGCCAAGATCGATACTGGCTGGCTTGCGCCCAGCCGCCAGGAGGATCGCGGCCTCCATCAACGCCGCGGGCACGGCGCAGGCGGTATCGAAGATCTCCCATTCGTGGGCGATGTTGTCGCGGGTGTACTGGTTGTCCGGATCGATGGCCAGTTGCTGTTCGCTGCTGAGCACCAGCACAGCCGCGCGGTTCAGCACCAGCGGCCAGAGGGCGCGCAACTCCGCGTCCCGCAGGGGATTCACGGCATGATAGGCGCTGACCGCCGGCAGGATCCGCAGCGGGTCACCCTCGGCGTGATGCAGCAAGGCCGCGCAGGTCACCGACAGATCGGCGATGCGCCAGGTACGCACCAGGTCACCAAAGTCGATAACGCCTTGCACCTGCCACTGCCGCTCGGCGTCGCGGGCCCAGACCACGTTGTCGTCGGTGATGTCCAGGTGCACGGCCTGGGTCGGTAGCAGGTCAATTAACGGTTGCAGACGTGCGGATGCCGCCTGGGCGACCTGCTCCACCTGCGCCCGGCGCTGGGCATCCTGCAACACGGGCGACAAATGCTGGATCAGTACCTGGGCATGGCGTGGATCCCACTGCAAGGTGCGCTCGAGGCCTGGATGGTCGAAGTCGGCCAGCGCCTTATCGACACGGGCGCAAAGCGTGCCGAGCTCAGCCATCACCCGCGCTGGCAGATGGCCCAGGCGGGTCAGTGGCTGCCCGTCGATGTAATCGAGCAGGCGGGCCCGAAGCGGCTGGCCATCGACCTCGAGGTCCAGCAATAGCTCGCCGGTACTGGCTGTGCGCACTACCGGCACTGGTACGTCTTGCCCATGCAGGAATGCCAGCGCCGCATGCTGGGCCTGCAGTTCGACTTGCGCATAGCTGCCATGGCAGACCTTGAGCACGAAGCGGCCCTGGTTGCTGTCCACGCGAAAGTTGAGGTCCTGCTGGCTGCCCAGCACCTGCAACGTGCCCTGCAAGTCGTAGTGCGACCTCAGCAGGGCATGGGCCTGGGCCTCGCCAAGTGAGGGACTGGGCTGGCTCGAACGCTGGATCAGGGTGCTCAGGGGCATGAACGGGGAACCTCGTTTTTTTGTCGCTTATATCGCCACCACCGAGGGTGATAAGCAAGTGGCAGCCTTGCACAGACGACAGGCCGTCGTGCATTCACGACTTGCCACGAGCGGCCCCAGCCAACAAGCTAGGCATCTGGCAATACACTTTCCGCACAGGCACCCGCACATGCGCATTCTCGTCACCGGCGGCGCCGGCTTCATCGGCTCGGCCCTGGTCCGCTATCTGATCGAACACACCGATCATGAAGTGCTCAATCTCGACAAGTTGACCTACGCGGGCAACCTGCAGTCGCTGCAGCGGATTGCCGACCACCCCCGCTATGAGTTTGTCCAGGCCGATATCGCCGAACAGGTCAGTGTCAGCGCCATGCTTGCCAGGTTCCAGCCACACGCCATCATGCACCTGGCCGCGGAGTCGCACGTCGACCGCTCCATCGATGGCCCGGCGGACTTCATCCAGACCAACATCGTCGGCACCTACAGCCTGCTGGAGGCCGCTCGCGGATACTGGAGCACGCTGGACGAAAGCGCCCGCGAAGCGTTCCGTTTCCACCATGTTTCCACCGACGAAGTGTTCGGAGACCTGCAAGGCACCAACGACCTGTTCGATGAAAACACGCCGTACGCGCCCAGCTCCCCCTACTCGGCCAGCAAGGCGGCAGCTGATCACCTGGTCCGCGCCTGGCACCGTACCTACGGGCTGCCGACAGTGATCAGCAACTGTTCCAACAACTACGGTCCGTACCACTTCCCCGAAAAGCTGATCCCGTTGACCATCCTCAACGCCCTGGCCGGCAAGCCGCTTGCGGTGTACGGCGATGGCCAGCAAGTCCGCGACTGGCTGTACGTCGAGGATCACGTCCGAGCCCTGCTCCGGATCGTAACCGCTGGAGAGGTCGGCCAGACCTACACCATCGGCGGCCACAACGAGCAGAAGAACATCGACGTGGTGCAGGCCGTGTGTTCGCTGCTCGAAGAGCTGGCCCCTGCGCATCCCGCCGGGGTGACCCGCTACGCCGACCTGATCACCCACGTCAAGGACCGCCCGGGGCATGACCTGCGCTACGCTATCGATGCCGGCCGAATCGAGCGTGAGCTCGGTTGGGTACCGCAGGAAACTTTCGCCTCGGGCCTGCGCAAGACTGTGCAATGGTACCTGGACAATCTCGAGTGGTGCCGCCAGGTCCAGGACGGCAGCTATCAAGGCGAGCGCCTGGGCAATTCGGACTTCAAGGACCTGATCGCATGACCAAAGGCATCGTCCTGGCCGGCGGCACGGGCACCCGCCTGCACCCCATCACCCTCGGCGTCTCCAAGCAACTGCTGCCGATCTACGACAAACCGATGATCTACTACCCGATCTCGGTGCTGATGCTCGCCGGAATCCGCGACATCCTGCTGATCTCCACGCCACAGGATCTGCCGCAGTACCGCCAGTTGTTCGGTGACGGCAGCCCGTTCGGCATTCACATAAGCTATGCTGAACAACCGTCCCCCGACGGGCTGGCACAGGCATTCCTGATCGGCGAATCGTTCATCGGTGACGATGCCGTGTGCCTGATCCTTGGCGACAACATCTTCCACGGCCAGGGCTTCAGCGAACAGCTGCAACGTGCGGTGCGGCAGCCCTCGGGCGCCACTGTGTTCGGCTACTGGGTCAAGGACCCGGAGCGCTTCGGCGTGATCGAGTTCGACGCCGATGGCCGGGCGTTGTCGATCGAGGAAAAACCCAGGCAGCCCAAGTCCAGCTATGCCGTGACCGGCCTGTACTTCTACGACAACGATGTGGTGAACATCGCCAAGAGTATCCGCCCGTCAGCACGCGGGGAACTGGAGATCACCGACATCAACAACGCCTACCTGGCACGCGGCGACCTGCGCGTAGAACGCTTCGGCCGTGGCTTCGCCTGGCTCGACACCGGCACCCACGACAGCCTGCTGGAAGCCTCGCAGTACGTGCAGACCCTCGAGCATCGCCAGGGGCTGAAGGTGGCCTGCCTGGAAGAGATCGCCTTCCAGAACGGTTGGATCAGCCGTGAGCAACTGCTGGCCAAGGCCTGCGAACTGCAAAAGACCGGCTACGGCCAATACCTGAGCCAGCTGGCCGAAGAACAGCCATGAATGTCATCGCCAGCGCACTCCCCGGCGTCCTGATCATCGAGCCCAAGGTGTTCGGTGACAGCCGCGGGTTCTTCTACGAAAGCTACAACGCCCGCGACTTCGCCCTGCGCACCGGCATCGACACGCCCTTCGTCCAGGACAACCACTCTCGCTCCCGACACGGCGTGCTGCGTGGGCTGCACTACCAGTTGCAGAATGCCCAGGGCAAGCTGGTCCGCGTGCTGCAAGGCGATATCCTCGACGTGGCGGTGGACATCCGTCGCAGCTCGCCAACCCTGGGTCAGTGGGTGGCGGTGCGGCTTTCCGCCGACAACCATCGCCAGCTGTGGCTGCCACCGGGTTTCGCCCATGGTTTCCGGGTGTTGAGCGAGTCGGCCGAAGTGCTCTACAAGACCACCGACTACTACAACCCCGACGCCGAGCACGGCATCCGCTGGGACGACCCGCAGTTGGCCATCGACTGGCAGCTGGACGGCCTGCCACCGTTGCTGTCGGCCAAGGACCAGGCCGCCACCTCATTTGCTGATGCACAGCTGTTCCCATGAAGATCCTCGTCTGCGGCCGCCACGGCCAGGTTGCACTGGCACTCCAGGAAGCATTGCGCGGCCTGGGCGATGTGCAGCGGCTCGGTCATGACGGGTTCGACATGGCCCGACCAGGGCAACTGCGCGCCGTGCTGCGCCAGATGGCGCCCGACCTGATCATCAACGCCGCCGCCTACACGGCAGTCGACCAGGCCGAAAGCGAAACGCAGCTGGCCCACGCCATCAACGCCGAAGCGCCCCGGGTACTGGCCGAAGAAGCCGCACGGCTCGGCGCACCGCTGATCCACTACTCCACCGACTATGTCTTCGACGGCAGCAAGCCAGCTCCCTACAACGAGGATGACGCCCCCAATCCACTGGGCGTCTATGGCCGAAGCAAGCTGGCGGGCGAACAGGCCATCATCGCTGTCGCCGGAGAACATCTGATCCTGCGCACCAGCTGGGTCTATTCGCTGCATGGGCGCAATTTCCTGCTGACCATGCAGCGCCTGCTTCAGGAACGCGCTCAACTGAAAGTGGTGGACGACCAGATCGGCGCCCCGACCTGGGCAGCCACAATTGCAGCCAGTACGCGCGCACTGATCGAGCGCTGGCAGAACGGCCAGGCCGGCGCCTGGGGCACCTACCACCTGACCGCCCAGGGTGAAACCTCCTGGTTCGGCTTCGCCCAGGCCATCGGCGAACAGCTCGAGGCCCGTGGCCTGCCCTGCGCCGAATTGCTGCCGATCCCTTCCAGCGAGTACCCGACACCGGCAAAGCGACCGCTCAACTCACGCCTGGACTGTTCGCGTCTGGCCCGCGAATGGCAGGTCAGCCAGCCGCACTGGCACGATGCACTCATCGACTGCCTCAAGTAGCGCATAATTGCGCCAGATCCTACTGGCGCCCTTATCGCAATGATCCCAAGACCCACGCCTCCCCGCCGCCCCCGCTGGCGCAGCCTGGCCCTGCTGGCGCTGTGCCTGGCCCCGCTGCTGTGGCCGCTGCACCACCTGGCCGAGCGCTACTACCAGGATGAGCTGGCCTCGCAGAATCGCCAGACCCTCGACCTCTACGTCGCCAACCTGCTGGGCACCCTGCACCGCTACGAAACCCTGCCGCAGATCCTCGGCGACCTGCCGGCGCTGCGCGGCGTACTGGCCGACCCGTTTCGCCTCGAGGCGGTGACCAACGCCAACCGGTTGCTCAAGGGCATCACCCAGCAGACCGGTGCCGAGGTGATGTACCTGATGGATGTCAGCGGCAACACCCTGGCCGCGTCCAACTGGGACAAGCAGGACAGCTTCGTCGGCCGCAACTTCTCGTTCCGCCCGTACTTCATCGAGGCGATGGAGGGGCGGCTGGGACGGTTCTTCGGCCAGGGCACCACTTCGGCCAAGCGCGGCTACTTCTTCGCCGCCGCCGTGCACGACCGCGACAAGGTGATCGGCGTGCTGGTGGTCAAGGTCGACCTCGACCACACCGAAACCCTGTGGGGCCGTACGCCGGAACAACTGCTGCTGACCGACCAGAACGGCGTGGTGGTGCTCACCTCGCGCCCGGACTGGCGGTTCCGCGCCACCCGCGAATTGACCGCGGCCGAGCGCCAGGCCATCGTCGCCATCCAGCCCTACCCGACCCAGGCCCCGCAGCCGTTGAGCCTCAACCGCGACGCCTGGCTGGTCCAGACCCGCGACATCAAGGAAACCGGCTGGCAAGTGAACATCCTCGCCCCGCGCCTGCTGGTCGATCGCTCGGTGCAGACGGTCATGGCCATCGGCGGTGGCGCGCTGCTGGTGACCATGCTCCTGGCCGGCCTGGTGATGCAGCGCCGCCGCCACTACATCGACCGCATCGACTTCGAGGCCCTTGCCCGGCAAGAGCTGGAAAAGCGCGTGATCGAACGCACCGCCGACCTGGAAGGCCTCAATACCCGGCTCAAGAGCGCGGTGCTGGAGCGCGAAAGCGCCCAGCAGGAGCTGGTGCGCGCCCAGGACGAACTGGTCCAGGCCGGTAAGCTCTCTGTGCTGGGCACCATGTCGGCGAGCATCAGCCATGAACTCAATCAGCCGCTGGCGGCGATTCGCAGTTATGCCGAGAACGCCGAGATTCTCCTCGACCATCAGCGCACCGAGGACGTGCGCGGCAATCTCAAGCTGATTGGCGAACTGACCGGACGCATGGCCTCGATCATCGCCCACCTGCGCGCCTTCGCCCGTCGCGACCAGCACGCCCCGGAGAGCGTTGCCCTGCAACCGGCCCTGGATGATGCCCTGGCGCTGCTGGCCAAGCGTCGCCGGGCAATGGCCGTCGAGCTGGTGCGCGACCTGCCCGAGGCCACGCTGTGGGTACAGGCCGGCGAGACCCGCCTGCGCCAGGTGCTGGGCAACCTGCTGGCCAACGCCCTCGATGCCCTGACCGAAAAAGCCAACCCGCGCAGGCTGTGGCTGAGTGCCGAGCACCAGGACGGCTGCGTCTACCTGTACATCCGCGACAATGGCCCAGGCTTCAGCCGCCAGGCCCTGGAGCACGCCAAGGAGCCGTTCTTCACCACCAAGACGCGCACCCAGGGCCTCGGCTTGGGGCTGGCTATCTGCGAAAGCCTGATGCACGCGCTCGGCGGCGAGTTGCTGCTGGGCAACCACCCGGAAGGCGGCGCCCTGCTGACCCTGAAACTGCGCGTGGCCAAGCCCGGCGCCAATCTGCAATCTTCGGAGGACACCTCGGCATGAGTACCGAGACACCGATCGACAGCCACGCCCAGGTGCTCCTGGTCGACGACGACCCGCATCTGCGCCAGGCCCTGAGCCAGACCCTGGACCTGGCCGGGCTCAAGGTGGTGGCCCTGGCCGACGCCCAGGGCCTGGCCGAACGCCTGGAGGAGGACTGGCCGGGCGTGGTGGTCAGCGATATCCGCATGCCCGGCATCGATGGCCTGCAACTGCTGGAGCAACTGCACGCCCGCGACAGCGAACTACCGGTGCTGCTGATCACCGGCCACGGCGATGTGCCGCTGGCAGTGCAGGCAATGCGCGCCGGGGCCTACGATTTCCTCGAAAAGCCTTTCGCCAGTGATTCCCTGCTCGACAGCGTGCGCCGCGCCCTGGCCCTGCGCCGCCTGGTGCTGGACAACCGTAGCCTGCGCCTGGCCCTGAGCGACCGCCAGCACCTGGCCACGCGCCTGGTCGGCCAGTCGCCCGGCATGCAACGCCTGCGCGAACAGATCGGCGCCCTGGCCGGCACCCGCGCCGACGTGCTGATTCTTGGTGAGACCGGCGCCGGCAAGGAGGTGGTGGCGCGAGCCCTGCACGACCTGTCGAGCCGCCGCGACGGCCCGTTCGTGGCGATCAATGCCGGCGCCCTGGCCGAGTCAGTGGTCGAGAGCGAGTTGTTCGGCCATGAGCCGGGCGCTTTTACCGGCGCGCAGAAGCGCCGCATCGGCAAGTTCGAGTTCGCCAATGGCGGCACGCTGTTCCTCGACGAAATCGAGAGCATGAGCCTGGATGTGCAGGTCAAGCTGCTGCGCCTGCTGCAGGAGCGGGTGGTCGAGCGCCTGGGCGGTAACCAGCTGATCCCGCTGGATATCCGTATCATCGCCGCCACCAAGGAAGACCTGCGCCAGGCCGCCGACCAAGGGCGTTTCCGTGCCGACCTGTACTACCGGCTGAATGTCGCGCCGCTGCGTATCCCCGCGCTGCGCGAGCGCGGCGACGACATCCTGGTGCTGTTCCAGCACTTCGCCGATGCCGCCAGCGAACGCCATGGCCTGCCGCCCCACAACCTGCAACCGGCGCAGCGGGCCCTGCTGCTGCGCCATGACTGGCCGGGCAATGTCCGCGAGCTGCAGAATGCCGCCGAACGCTTTGCCCTTGGCCTGGAGCTGGCCCTTGATGGCCAGGCGCCTGCGGCGGCCAACGATATCCATGTTGCGGTGTCGACCGGCAACCTCAGCGAGCAGGTCGAGCAGTTCGAGCGCTCGCTGATCGCCGCCGAACTGATGCAGCCGCACAGCTCCATGCGCAGCCTCGCCGAGGCCCTGGGTATCCCACGCAAGACCCTGCACGACAAGCTGCGCAAGCACAGCCTGAGCTTTGGCGGGCACGACGACCAGGAGGACAACCGTCAATGAGCAACGACAGCCAGTACCTGCAGTCCGTACTGCACAGCGATATTCCGCTGACCCGCGAGATGGGCATGGAAGTCATCGATTGGCAGGCGCACACCTTGCGCCTGAGGCTGCCATTGGCGCCCAACGTCAACCACAAGAGCACCATGTTCGGCGGCAGCCTGTACTGCGGCGCGGTGCTGGTGGGCTGGGGCTGGCTGCACCTGCGCCTGCGCGAGCTGGGGATCGATGACGGGCATATCGTCATCCAGGAGGGGCAGATCAGCTACCCGCTGCCAGTCACCGGGGCTGCCGTGGCACGTTGCCCGGCGCCGGACGAGAAGACCTGGGAGCGATTCCTGACGATGTACCAGCGTCGTGGGCGGGCACGACTGACGCTGGAGACGGTGGTGAGCAACGAGGGTAGTGACGAGCCTGCGGTGACGTTCAGCGGGCAGTACGTGCTGCATCGCTGAAAGCTGGGGGCGCTTCGCGCCCCGACAATTCAAGCCTCGATCGCACGCGCCAGCTCGACGAACGCCTGTCGCCATTCGGCAGCGCGGGGCAATGCCAGGAAGAACGGATTGAGCAGCGACTCACGCGGTGGGTAGCGGAACGGCAACCCGTCCAGCCCGATCACCTCGCCCCCGGCACCTTCCAGTACGCCCTGTGCAGCCGCAGTATCCCACTGCGAGGTCGGTGCCAGCCGTGGATAACAGTCGGCACTGCCTTCGGCGAGCAGGCAGAACTTCAAGGAGCTGCCGATGTTGGCCAGTTCCAGCTCCCCCACTGCACGCCCAAGCCCCGCCAGCAGCGCTTCCTGCTCCGGGCTCGAATGCCGACGGCTGGCGACGACGGTAAACCGCTCCTGTGCCGGTGGGGCATTACGCACCTGGATCGGTTGAGCCTCTTCGTCACGCTCGGTCTTCCAGGCACCGAACTCGCGCCCACCGAAGTAACAGCGGCCATTAGTCGGCATCGCCACCACACCGAACACCGCCTCGCCGTTTTCGATCAGCGCGATGTTGACGGTGAACTCCTCGCTACCGGCGATGAACTCCTTGGTGCCATCCAAAGGATCGACCAGCCACCAACGCTGCCAGCCTGCGCGGGTTGCCAGCGGGATGTCGCAGTCCTCTTCGGAGAGCACCGGAATCTGCGGCGCCAACGCCTGCAAGCCATCGACGATAACCCGATGGGCCGCCAGGTCGGCAGCGGTCACAGGTGAATCGTCAGCCTTGTTGCTTACCGCCACGTCAGCGCGCCAGAACGGCAGGATCGCCTCGCCAGCCAACAGGGCGAGCTTGACCACGTCCTGCATCAGTTGCCGATCATTCATACGCTGAGCACCCCACGCTGGATCAGCAGGTCACGGGCCAGGTACAGCGCCGCCAGTGCCCGGCCTTCGCTGAACTGCGGGTGCATGGCCAGGGCCGAGAGCTCGCGCAGGTTGACCTTGTCGACCCGCATCGGCTCGGGCTCGTCGCCCTCCAGACGCTCTTCGTACAGGTCGGTGGCCAGGACCACCTGGATCTTCTGGCTCATATACCCGGGCGACAGAGACAGCTCGGTCAGGTGCTCCAGCTGACGCGCACCAAAACCGGCCTCTTCCTTGAGCTCCCGGTCGGCGGCGGCGAGCACGTCCTCGCCCGGCTCGATCAGGCCTTTGGGCAACGACAGCTCATACTCGTCGGTACCGCCGCAGTATTCCTCGACCAGCACCGCATGCTCGGCATCGAGCATGGCCACGATCATCACTGCGCCATAGCCGTTGCCACGGCCGACCAGTCGCTCATAGGTGCGCTCGGTGCCGTTGGAGAAGCGCAACTGCACGGCTTCGACGCGGAACAGGCGGCTGCTGGCGACGATCTCGCGGCTGAGGACGGTGGGTTTCTGGCGCATGGGGCGGCTCCTTGGCGTGAACGGGTTACTATACCGTGGCTTGCCGACTGATCGAGAATTTCCCATGCCCGTTCTTCCCTGGTCCGCCATCGATACCGTCCTGCTGGATATGGACGGTACCCTGCTCGATCTCCATTACGACAACCGCTTCTGGCTGGATCACCTGCCCCAGCGCTACGCCGAGCTGCATGGCGTGAGCCGAGCCATGGCCGAGCTCGAGCTGCGCCCGCTGTTCGAACAGCATGCCGGCACGCTCAACTGGTACTGCCTGGACTTCTGGAGCCGTGAACTGCGCCTGCCGATCCGCGAGCTCAAGCTGGAGATCGCCGACCTGATCGCCTTGAAGCCGGATGCCGATACCTTTCTCGCCGCCATTCGCAAGGCCGGCAAGCGGGTGGTGATGATCACCAACGCCCACCGCGATTCGCTGTCGTTGAAGCTGGAGCGGGTGGAACTGGCGCCGTACTTCGAGCGGCTGATCAGCTCGCACGACTATGGCTATCCGAAGGAGAGCCCGCAGTTCTGGGATGCGTTGCAGGCGGACATCGGCTTCGAGCCGGCGCGCAGCCTGTTCATAGATGACACCCTGGCGATTCTGCGCAGTGCCCGGCAATTTGGCGTGGGGCACCTGCTGGCTGTGCGCCAGCCGGATAGTCGGGCCGAGCCACGCGATACCCAGGAGTTCGCGGCAGTAGAGGATTACCGGGTACTGCTGGAAGGGTTGTAACTGCGCATTCGCCCCGTAGGAGCGGCTTCAGCCGCGATCACCCGCGACGCGGGTGCCAGGCACCGCGATGCCCGCATCGCGGCTAAAGCCGCTCCTACAAGCGCCCCCTCAGTCAGGAATACGCAGCACCTGCCCCGGATAGATCTTGTTGGGGTCCGTCAGCATCGGCTTGTTCGCCTCGAAGATCTTGTTGTACTTGTTGGCATCGCCGTAGACCCGTTTGGAGATGGCACTCAAGGTGTCACCCTTCTCGACCTCGACGAACCGGGCCGCTTTAGCAATTGGCCCGGTAACGGTGATCTGGTCATCCACCGAGGCCACGCCAGCGATGTTGCCAGCCGCCAGGATGATCTTCTCCTTCTCTTCCTGGCTGGCAACCTCGCCCTCAAGGATGATCTTATCCACCTCTACAGTGGCTTTGATGGAGGGATTGTCCAAACCAAACTTGCTCACATATTCTTTGAGTTGCGTCTGGGCTTCGGCATTACCCGGCGTCAGCAGGTCGATCAACTTCTCGCCGGCTTCCTTCACGAAACTGAACAGGCTCATGTGGCGCTCCTTTGATGTGAATCCATGGAAGCAGGAGTCTAGGCCAGGATCGGCCAACCCGCCCCGGTGCGACCAATCGACGCGCTCTATCATGGGATAGACGCTAGCGATTAGACGCCATCTGCACAGGGGCCTAGGCTTGTGGGGTCAAACTGCCAGCCGGTATTCGAGCCGATGAACAGCAAGCCACCGGTCTGCGCGGCGTCAACGCCTCTCGCCCTGCCCGCCGCCAGCAACACCTACGACTATGTCCAGCTCTCCGATGCCGCCCGCGACAATACCCCGCTGGCCGAGGAAGTGGCGTTGGCGATCGTCTACAACGGCCTGAACCAGGCGGTGATGCTGGTCAGCCCGACCGACCTGGAAGACTTCGCCGTCGGTTTCAGCGTCGGCAGCGGCATCGTTGCCGGCACCGAGGAAATCTACGACGTGAAGCTCTCCGGCAGCGGTTCGGCGCTCTACGCCGACCTGGAAATCTCCAGCCGCGCCTTCTGGAACCTGAAGAACCAGCGCCGCCAACTGGCCGGCACCAGTGGTTGCGGCCTGTGCGGCGTCGAGGCATTGGAGCAGGCGCTGCCCGAGCTGAACGTGCTGCCTGGCGCGCTGCTGCCGCCTGCCCACTGGCTGAAGGACCTGCGCCAGCGCATCGACGCCTTCCAGCCACTGGGCCAGCACTGCGGCGCGGTGCACGCGGCACTGTTCATGGACCGCGACGGCCAGCTGCTGCTAGGTCGCGAGGACATTGGCCGGCACAACGCCCTGGACAAGCTGATCGGCGCCCTGCTGCGCCAGCGTATCGAGACCCAAGGGGGGCTGGCCATCGTCACCAGCCGCTGCAGCCTGGAACTGATCCAGAAAGTCCTGCGCGCCGGCATCCAGACCCTGGTGAGCCTTTCCGCGCCCACCGGCCTGGCCCTGCAATGGGCCCGCAAGCACAACCTCAACCTCATTCATCTGCCCAAACACAGCGCACCGCGGGTGTTCAGCCCAGCGGCGGAGTAGCAACAGCCGTGACCTCCTACGAAAAACTGCCAGACAACGCCCCCGCCTCCACCCCTCGCTACAAACCTTATCCCGGCCCCGCCGGAGGCTGGGGTGCGCTGCGCAGCGTGGCCAAGGCCTGGGTGGGCAGCGACAACGCCCTGAAGAACATCCGCGCCCTGCTCAAGACCAACCAGAACGGCGGCTTCGACTGCCCCGGCTGCGCCTGGGGCGACTCGCCCGAAAGCGGCATGGTCAAGTTCTGCGAGAACGGCGCCAAGGCGGTCAACTGGGAAGCCACCAAGCGCCGGGTGGACGCCGCGTTCTTCGCCCGCTACAGCGTGAGCGCGCTGCTGGGGCAGAGCGACTACTGGCTCGAGTATCAGGGCCGACTGACCGAGCCGATGGTCTATGACCCGATCACCGACCGCTACCGGCCAATCGACTGGGACGCCGCCTTCGCCCTGATCGCCCGGCACCTGAACAACCTGGCAAGCCCCGACCAGGCCGAATTTTATACCTCCGGCCGGGCCAGCAACGAGGCGGCTTATCTCTATCAGCTGTTCGTGCGCGCCTACGGCACCAACAATTTCCCCGACTGCTCGAACATGTGCCACGAAGCCAGCGGCGTGGCCTTGGGCCAGAGCGTCGGCGTGGGCAAGGGCACGGTCACCTACGACGACTTCGAGCACGCCGACACGATCTTCGTCTGGGGCCAGAACCCCGGCACCAACCACCCACGCATGCTCGACCCGCTGCGTGACGCGGTGAAACGCGGCGCCCAGGTGGTGTGCGTCAACCCGCTCAAGGAGCGTGGCCTGGAGCGCTTCCAGCACCCGCAGAATCCGTTGGAGATGTTGACCAACAGCGACCGCCCGACCAACACCGCATTCTTCCGCCCGGCGCTGGGCGGCGACATGGCGCTGCTGCGCGGCATGGCCAAGTTCCTGCTGCAATGGGAGCGTGAGGCCCAGGCCAGCGGCGCGCCAGCGATCTTCGATCATGCCTTCATCGCCGAACACGGCCATGGCGTGGACGACTACCTGGCGGTGGTCGACGCCACCCCATGGGAACAGATCCAGGCCCAGTCCGGGCTGACCCTGGCCGATATCGAGCTGTCGGCACGCATGTACTGCAAAGGCAAACGCGTGATCATGTGCTGGGCCATGGGCATCACCCAGCACCGCCATTCGGTGCCGACCATCCAGGAAATCGTCAACCTGATGCTGCTGCGCGGCAACCTCGGGGTACCGGGCGCCGGCCTGTGCCCGGTGCGTGGCCACAGCAATGTGCAGGGCGACCGCACCATGGGCATCAACGAACGCCCACCGGTGTTCCTGCTCGATGCCATCGAAAAACGCTTCGGCTTCCCGGTGCCACGCCACAACGGTCACAACACCGTCGAGGCCATCCACGCCATGCTGGAAGGCCGGGCCAAGGTGTTCATCGGTTTGGGCGGCAACTTCGCCCAGGCCACGCCGGACACCGAGCGCACTGCCCAGGCGCTGCGCAACTGCGAGTTGACCGTGCATATCAGCACCAAGCTCAACCGCAGTCACCTGATTCACGGCAAACAGGCGTTGATCCTGCCGTGCCTGGGCCGCACCGATATCGACCTGCAGGGCGAAGGCCCGCAGGCTGTGACGGTGGAGGATTCCTTCAGCATGGTCCACGCCTCCAACGGCCAGCTCAAGCCACTGTCCAGGCAGATGCGCTCGGAGCCCGCCGTGGTTGCCGGCATCGCCGCCGCCACCCTGGGCAAGCAGCCAGTGGACTGGCACTGGCTGGTGGCCGACTACGACCGCATCCGCGACCTGATCGCCGACACCATCCCGGGCTTCGCCGACTTCAACGAGCGTCTGCGCCTGCCCGGCGGCTTCTACCTCGGCAACAGCGCCGGTAGCCGCCAGTGGAAGACCGCCAGCGGCCGCGCCAACTTCAAGGCCAATCTCCTGCCGGACAGCCTGCTCGATGAGCGCGTGCGCGCCAGCGGCCAGCTCCCGGACCTGATCATGCAGTCGATGCGCTCGCACGATCAGTACAACACCACCATCTATGGCATGGACGACCGCTACCGCGGTGTGCGCGGCCAGCGCGACGTATTGTTCGCCAACGAGGCCGACATCGTCCGCCTGGGCTTCCAGCCGGGGCAGAAGGTCGACATCGTATCGCTGTGGGGCGATGAGCATGTGCGCCGAGTGCATGGCTTCACCCTGCTGGCGTTCGACATCCCCGCCGGCCAGGCGGCGGCCTACTACCCAGAGGTGAATCCGCTGGTGCCGCTGGAAAGCATCGGTGACGGCAGCCACACGCCGACGTCGAAGTTCATCGCCATCAAGCTGGAGCGCGCGCGGGACGACGGGCGCATCATCTGATTCGCGCCCGGCACAGCTGAACGCCGCCCACAAAAAAGCCCTGTTCCGCAACGGTTCAGGGCTTTGTCATAAGTACCTCAGACAAGCAAAAATCGAGAAAGTTTCATACATAATTCAATAACTTAGAGAATTGTGTACAACTCGTGCTACTCGTCGGATTTCAATTGCCAGCCGCTTCGCCGAGCCTCAAATTCCGCTTCGTCATCCCTCTGAGGCTCTCTTGATGAAGAAGTACTCCTCGATTCTGTTGTTGTCTTTCGGTCTGCTCAGCGGCGTTGCCATGGCAGGCGGCACCACCGAGGCCGGTATTGGCGGCGCGTTGGGTGGGGTACTGGGCTCCGTGGTGGGCAACTCCATCGGTGGCAGCACCGGCGGCGCCATCGGTGCCGGTCTGGGCGGCGCGGCCGGCGGTGCCCTGGGTGCCGACAAGCGCCAGCGCGGCGAAGCGGCCATCGGTGGCGCACTGGGCGCGGCCGGCGGCAACGTGGTTGGTCGCTCGGTGGGCGGTACCACCGGTAGCTACATCGGTGCGGCGGCCGGCGGTGGCGCTGGTGGCGCACTGGGTAACTACATGGGCAACAAGGCCGACGAAGACGAGCGTCATGAGTCGCGCCGCTACCGTCGTGACTACGATGATCGCCGTCATTACGACCGCGGCCATCACTACGGCCACCGCAAGCACAAGCGCCACTGGCGCCATGACTGATCGCCAGGCTTACGCCTGACGCCTAAGGCCCTGCCCTCATCGGCAGGGCCTTTTCGTTTGCAGGCACGCCAAGGGATTAAGGGCCACCCCGATATGGAGGCCACTAGCCACTAGCTATCATCGCTGTTTCGACCACGTACAGGACGCAGGGAATGCGCGCGACCTTCACCGATCTCATCTGTCTGCCCCGGGCCAGGAGAGGCTGAAGGATGCCCAGCCGCCGCCCGCCACTGCTCAGCGAAGCCGGCTTTGCTTCGATACGCCAGCGCGTGATGCAGGCTACCGGCCTGCAACTGGCCGATGATCGCCGGGCCGTGGTCGCGGCACGTCTGCACAAGCGCCTGAAGGCTCTGGGCCTGACTGACTACGAGCATTACCTCGGCTTGCTCGAAAGCCCGAAGGGCACCGACGAGCACGAGCATCTGCTGCGCCTGCTGGTCGCCCGCGACAGTTACTTCTTTCGTGAACATCGCCATTTCGAATGCCTGGCCGGCTGGCTGGCCGACCTCGACCACCCCGCACGCCTGTGGAGCGCAGCCTGTGCCACCGGCGAAGAGGCCTGGAGCCTGGCCATGGTCGCCGCCGAAAAAGCCCGTCACCCAGGTTGGCAGGTACTGGCCAGCGACTTCGACCCGCAGCTGCTGGAAAACGCAGGTGCTGGCATCTATGACATCGCCCAGGCTCGCTACTTCCCCGAGGGCTGGCTGGCCCGCCACTGCCTGTGCGGTGTCGGCGAAATGGCCGGGCGACTACGCATCGCGCCCGCTCTGCGCGAACAGGTACGCTTCGAGGCCATCAACCTGATCCGGCCCCTGCCTGCCCACCTCGGCAGCTTCGACGTCATCTTGCTGCGCAACCTGCTGTCGAGCCTGGCGCCACGCTACAAGAGCGAGGTGCTCCAGCAGTTGCTGGCGCACCTGCGCCCCGGTGGCCTGCTGATCATCGGCCATAGCGAAAGCGTCCACGCGCTGGGCCTGCCCCTGCGCCCGCTACTGCCGTCGGTGTTCGAACGCCTATGATAAGAGGCACTGCCGCGCCAATCGGCAGACAAGGACTGATCGCGCAGTTGCGCGGCAGTGCGCTTTCGGATCGAGCAGGCCTGCCGCCCCCCTTCCCTTGCGAAACAGGCCCTAATCCATGCCTTGCCGAATCCTGCTTGCCGATCATTCGCCCCTCTTCCGCGCCGGCTTGCGTGCCTTGCTGGAGCAGAAGAAAGATTTCGTCGTGGTGGGCGACACCGGTGATGCCATGAGTGCCGTGAGCCTGGCCGAAAAGCTCAAGCCGGACATCGTGGTGCTCGACATGAGCGGTGAACTTGACAGCCAGCAGGCCCTGCAGGAACTGTTCATCCGCGCCCCCGCCAGCCGGGTACTGATGTTCTCGCCGCGCTCGGAGCTCGAACATGTGATGAGCTGCCTGCAGCTCGGCGCCCATGGTTTCCTGCTCAAGAACGCCACGGTAACCGAGCTGGAGCAGGCCCTGCAGACCCTGCGCGGCGGTGGCCAGTACCTGTCTTCGGCGGTGCTGCCGATGGTCATCGGCCAGGCCCTCAAGCACAGCCGCAAGCGCGTTGCCAATCAGGTCCAGCCGCCGCCCCTGACCACCCGCCAGCTGGAAATCCTGCGCCTGATCGCCCGGGGCGAGACCACCCGCTCCATCGCCGACGGCCTGGGGTTGAGCATCAAGACCGTCGAGGCGCACCGCTCGCAGATCATGCACCGTCTGCAGATCCACGACGTGCCAGGCCTGGTGCTGTTCGCCGTGCGCGAAGGGATCATTCGCCTCAACGATTGAGCGACAACCCGGCGAGGATCAGTTGCAGCGTTTCCGGCAGTGCCGCCGGGCGGCCCGAGGCACGCTCGATGAACACCTGCACCACGCTGCCCGCCGCACAGGCGTCGGTCTCGCCCGGGCGGAACAGCGCCAGGCGGAACTCAACGGTGCTGCCCGCCAGACGGGTCACCCCCAGGCCCACCTCAAGCACGTCGGGAAACCCAGGCAAGGCGAAGAAGTCTGCCGCCGAACTCACGACGAAACCGGCCAGCTCACCGTCGCGCAGGTCCAGCTCGGCTTGTTCGACCAGGAAGGCCTGGATCGCGGTTTCGAAGCAGGCATGCACGGTTGAGCCGGCGAGGTGGCCGTTGTGGTCGTTGTCCTGGGGACGGGTGAGGATGGGGTGGAAATGGGAGAAGGCGGAGCGTTGGGGGGATTCTGTCATGAGAACAACCTTATTTCCTTTGCATATCAGCGAAGCTTCCCACATAGGCTGGGGAACGCCTATAGTCGCAATCAACAATAGATTGCATAAGATAGTACGCGTCCCATGAAACCGAGACATACCCCCGTGCCGACTCTGCAACTGGATCATGCCAACCTCAGCCGCCTGGCTGAAAGCCGTCGAATCAACGCCACCCACATCGTTGGGCAACCCGGAGGCTGGGCTGTTCAGGTGGATGTCGACGATCAGGAGCATGTACTCACCGCACAGCGTAGCGGCAACGTGCGGCTGTTCAAGAAGCTAGAGACGCTGGTCAGCTACCTGCATGACCTGGGTATCGACCATTTCGAAGTCGATAGCTCGATATGGGATGCGCGACAGGCCGCCACCTATCAGCGGCCGGATCGCGCCCAGGCACTCAAAAGGGCCCATCAGGCGGCGGCCTACGACGCCTGGTTCAGTGAACAGGTCGAAGCAAGCCGTCGCGATTCATCACCCGCGCTGAATGACGAAGAGGTCGAGAAGTTCTTTGCCGCCCGCCGAGCCGAGCTGAGAGCCAAAAACCGCTGATGCGCCTTGTCTGGTCGGCAATGGCTCGCAATGACCGTCTGCGCATCATGACTCTCGTTGCACAAGACAATCCGGCAGCGGCCGAGGCACTGGATGAAGCCTTCAGGGAAAAGGCCAGACGCGCCGCTCGCAATCCACGCCTGTACAAGCCCGGCAGATGCGTTGATACACACGAAATTGTGGTAACGCCCAATTACGTGATGATCTACCAGGTACAGGATGACGAAGTCGACATCCTCCGAATCCTGCATGCACGGCAACAGTGGCCATGATTTCAACCACGAAAAAGCCGCCCCGAGGGGCGGCTTCCTTATCCGAACCGGCAGCAGCTTACAGCTGCGGACCAGCGGCCTTGATGGCGTCGGAAACGTCGAACTTCTTGAAGTTCTCGGTGAACAGCGTGGCCAGGCCCTTGGCAGCTTCGTCGTAGGCAGCCTTGTCAGCCCAGGTGTTGCGCGGGTTGAGCAGCTCGGTCTCGACGCCCGGAACGACCTTCGGCACGTCCAGGTTGATGATGTCCAGGTGCTCGGTTTCTGCACCGACCAGCGCGCCGCTCTGGATGGCAGCGATCACGCCACGGGTGGTGGGGATGCTGAAACGCTTGCCAACGCCGTAGCCACCACCGGTCCAGCCAGTGTTGACCAGGTAGACCTTGGAGCCGAACGCCTTGATGCGCTTGATCAGCAGCTCGGCGTAGACGCCGGCTGGGCGCGGGAAGAACGGTGCGCCGAAGCAGGTGGAGAAGGTCGACTTGATGCCGCTGCCCGAACCCATTTCGGTGGAACCGACCAGCGCGGTGTAGCCGGACAGGAAGTGGTAGGCCGCCTGCTCGTTGTTCAGGATCGACACTGGCGGCAGCACGCCGGTCAGGTCACAGGTCAGGAAGATGACCGCGTTCGGCTCGCCGCCCAGGTTCTTCTCGGAGACCTTGGCTACGTGGGTCAGCGGGTAGGCTGCACGGCTGTTCTGGGTCAGGCTCACGTCGGCGTAGTCGGCGTGCTTGGCATCGTCGATGACGACGTTTTCCAGCACTGCGCCGTGCTTGATGGCTTTCCAGATGACCGGCTCGTTCTTCTCGGACAGGTCGATGCACTTGGCATAGCAACCGCCTTCGATGTTGAAGACAACGCCTTCGCCCCAACCGTGCTCGTCGTCACCGATCAGGTAACGGCTTTCGTCGGCCGACAGGGTGGTCTTGCCGGTGCCGGACAGGCCGAAGAACAGGGTGACGTCACCCGCTTCGCCGATGTTGGCGGCGCAGTGCATCGGCAGCACGTCGGCGGCCGGCAGCAGGAAGTTCTGCACCGAGAACATGGCTTTCTTCATTTCACCGGCGTAACGCATGCCGGCGATCAGCACTTTCTTCTGGGCGAAGTTGATGATCACGCAGCCGTCGGAGTTGGTGCCGTCACGCTCTGGCACGCACTCGAAGTTGGCGACGTTGAGCACCTGCCACTCATCGCGGCCAGCCGGGTTGTACTGGGCCGGGTTGATGAACAGGCAACGGCCGAACAGGTTCTGCCAGGCAGTCTGGGTGGTCATCTTGACCGGCAGGTAGTGCTCGGCGGCAGCGCCTACGTGAACGTAGGAAACGAAGTGATCCTGGGCGTTGTTGAACGCCTCGACGCGGTCCCACAGGGCATCGAACTTGTCGGCCGGGAACTTGCGGTTGATCGGGCCCCAGCCAATCTGGTCCTGGGTGGAAGGTTCTTCGACGATGAAACGGTCAGCCGGCGAACGGCCGGTGCGGTGACCGGTTTCCACCACCAGCGCGCCGGTATCGGCCAGCACGCCTTCACCGCGGGACAGCGCTTCTTTTACCAGCTCATCGACGCTCAGGTCGGTGTACACGGTGTTGTTGGCTTGCGTCATGAGATACCCCATCCGGCCCGAGGCCGAGTGCTCCAAACGTTTTGTAGTTGTCTCGAAAAAACTACTACAGCGAAAAAAGTGGCCGGATTATGCCAGAAAAGCCCAAAAAAAGTAGGCCCCTCCTGTCAGAACTGCGCTTTTGCGCAATTCGACAGGAGTATTTCCTGTAGTGAACCGTTTCAGTGCTGAGTTTCTGATGGCGCCTCGGTGCCACCGCCAGCAAACAATTGCGCAACATCGCTCGCGTCGAACACATAACGCTCGTTGCAGAACTGGCAATCGATCTCGACCTGGCCGCCACATTCGGCCACCAGCGCATTGGCATCCTGCTCGCCGAGGCTGACCAGGGCGTTGCCGGAGCGCTCGCGCGAGCAGCTGCAGCGGAAGCGTAGCGGCTGGATATCGAACAGGCGAACCGCGTCTTCGTGGTACAGGCGGTGCAGCACGGTTTCGTTGTCCAGGCCGAGCAGTTCCTCGATCTTCACGGTGTTGGCCAGAGCCTTGACGTGGGCCCAGCTTTCCTCGCGCTCCTCGCTGTCCTTGTGGATCTCGGCCGGCAGCTGCTGCACCAGCAGGCCACGGGCGCGGGCGCCATCGGCGGCCAGGGAAATGCAGGTGTTCACCTGCTGCGACATGACGAAGTAGTTGGTGAAGCACTCCGACAGGTCCTTGCCGTCCAGTTCGACGGTGCCCTGGTAACGCTGGCCGTTGACCGGAATGATGGTCAGCACCAAGTGACCGCCCGGCATCAGGTCGGCAAGGCTGGCATCCGCCTGGATCTGCTCGGCCTCGTAGCGCGCCAGGCCACGGATGTCGTGCTCGCTGGTGTACTCGATGGCCAGCAGCGGAACCGGGCCCTGGGACTGCGCCTGGAGCACCAGCAACCCGTCGAACTTCAGGGTGCCGACCAGCAGCGCGGCGGCGGCCATCAGTTCACCGAGCAGATGCTTTACCGGCTGCGGGTAGTCGTGCTTGGCCAGCACCTCGGCGTAGCTGCGTTCCAGCGCGACCATCTCGCCGCGCACGTCGCGGTCGTCGAACAGGAAGCGTTGGGTGAAATCGGTATCTGGCAAGTCGCTCATGGTTGTCTGGCTTTCTAAAAATGATTACAAAATAATTACAGGAGACCGAAAGGTCCATCGCAGAGCGCTTACGAGGCGCTCACTTCCTGCTGGATATCGAGGTATTTTATGGACAATCGACCACTGTTCCAAGCAAGGTGGTCCTGGGGACCTTTGGCAGCCTGCACCCTGCTGCCCATCGCACTACTGTGTTTCTGGTTGTGGCCCGTTGGCCAGATCCTTTGCCTGACATTCGACGAGTGGCTGTTCCATAGCCTGAATGCGCCGCTGGCCGACAACACCACCTGGCGCTACATCTGGACCGTCGGCAGCCTGCGCCCGTTCGACGTTATCGTCGGCCTGATCCTTCTGGCAGTGCTTATCCGTGGTGACTGGGTGTTCAAGGCAGCCCAGGTCCGCCAGGCCTTTTTCGGCTTTCTGGTCACGCTACTCCTCTTAGTGGTGATTCGCGCGCTGTTTTCCAAGTGGGTGGATGCAGCCGGGTGGCAACACAAGAGCCCGTCGATGATGTTCGACGACGTGGTGCACCTCAGTGACTACTACCCGAACCTGGAGGCGGCCTGGGAACTCAAGGACCGCTCGAGCAAGAGTTTCCCCGGGGATCACGCCTCGGTGTTGCTGGTCTGGGCACTGTTCATGAGCCTGTTCAGCCGCCGCCCCCTGCAATACCTGCTGGTGTGGGGGCTGGCCCTGCTGTTCATGCTGCCGCGCCTGGTCGCCGGTGCCCACTGGGGGCAGGATGACTACATCGGTGGTTTGCTGATGGCGATGCTGGCGTTGGGCTGGAGCTGCTACACGCCGCTGGCGGCCAAAGGCAGCGCAGCGTTGCTGCGCTGGACTGCACCGCTGTTCGACCTGCTGGGCAGGTTGCCATTGATCGGGCGGATGAGTGTGATTCGCGCCGCCTGATCGCTCACGGGGCCGCTACGCGGCCCTCGTCACTCGAAACTGCCGTGCAACTGGTGAATCTGCCGCCGCTGCTTCTTGGTCGGCCGCCCGTCGGTGGTCACGCCCATCGTCCCCGCCTTGCGCATTTCAGCGGCCTGCTCGCGGCGCTTCACACTCTCGGCGGTTTCCTCGTACAACGTCTGTGCTTCGGGCGCGCCACGGCGCACCACCGACAACGCCCTGACCACCACGGTGCGCTCGTCGAACCCGGTGCGCAGCACGAACTCATCGCCCACCCGTGGCTCCTTGCCCGGCTTGCAGCGCTCGCCCCGGCAGTGCACCTTGCCGCTTTCAATGGCCGCCTTGGCCAATGCGCGGGTCTTGTAGAAGCGCGCTGCCCACAGCCACTTGTCCAGGCGTACCTTGTCGTCGTCTTCAGGCTTTTGTGCCATGGTTTTTCCTCGAATTCTGTCTTTCACGGAACTGTACTACCGTGACTGACAGATGCAAAAAGTCCGTGCCGTCATTACAGTTCACCTCCTTATCCGCAGGGCACGCTTAGTGAAGACATTTGACCACCTGACTGTGATCGGCCTGCGCGAGTGGGTCGCCCTGCCCGGCCTCGGCGTCGCCGGCCTGCGCGCCAAGATCGACACCGGCGCCAGCACCTCCAGCCTGCACGCCACGGAGGTCGAGCCGTTCGAACGCGATGGCCAGCAATGGGTACGCTTTACCGCCCACCTGGGCTCGGTGGTGCAACTGCGCCACCGGCGCTGCGAAGCGCCCATGGTGACCATGAAGACGATCAAGAGCTCCAACGGCCATGCCCAGACCCGCTATGTGATCCGCACGCCCCTGGCGCTCGGTGACCGGGTCTGGGAGGTCGAATTCACCCTGGCCTGCCGCAAGAGCATGCGCTATCGGCTGCTGCTCGGCTCGAAGGCGCTCATCCATGGCCAACTGGTGGTCAACCCCGGCCTCAAGTACGTTCAGGACAAACCGGCCTTCGCGGCCACCCTTTCCCCTGTCACAGGTGCTGCATGAAGATCGCTGTGCTGTCGCGCAATCCGCGTCTGTATTCCACCCGCCGCCTGGTCGAGGCCGGTACCCAGCGGGGCCACGAAGTGGTGGTGATCGACACGCTTCGGGCCTACATGAACATTGCCAGCCACAAGCCGCAGATCCACTACCGCGGCAAACCCCTGGAAGGCTTCGACGCGGTCATACCGCGCATCGGCGCCTCGGTCACCTTCTATGGCTGCGCGGTGCTGCGCCAGTTCGAGATGATGGGCGTCTACCCGCTCAACGAATCGGTGGCCATCGCCCGCTCGCGGGACAAGCTGCGCTCGCTGCAACTGCTGTCGCGGCGCGGTATCGGCCTGCCGGTCACCGGCTTCGCCCACTCGCCGGACGACATCCCCGACCTGATCCAGATGGTCAACGGCGCGCCACTGGTGATCAAGGTACTGGAAGGTACCCAGGGCATCGGCGTGGTGCTGTGCGAGACCACCAAGGCCGCCGAGTCGGTGATCGAGGCGTTCATGGGCCTGAAGCAGAACATCATGGTCCAGGAGTACATCAAGGAGGCCGGTGGCGCCGATATCCGCTGCTTCGTGGTCGGCGACAAGGTGATCGCCTCGATGAAGCGCCAGGCCAAGCCGGGCGAGTTCCGCTCCAACCTGCATCGCGGAGGCGTGGCCAGCCTGATCAAGATCACCCCCGAAGAGCGCATGACCGCGATTCGCGCGGCCAAGGTGATGGGACTGAGCGTGGCGGGTGTGGATATCCTGCGCTCGAACCATGGGCCACTGGTGATGGAGGTGAACTCGTCGCCGGGCCTGGAGGGGATCGAGGTGACTACCGGCAAGGACGTCGCCGGGATGATCATCGAGCACCTGGAAAAGAACAGCGGGCCCAATCAGACCCGGACCAAGGGCAAGGGTTAAACACATCGCGGGGCAAGTCGCAGCGGCGGTGCGCCGGTGCGACTTGCCCCGCGATTGATTTCACACAGCGTTACGCGGCAGCAACAACCCCAACGGCAACCGCACCCGCGCCTCGATCCCGCCACCGGAGCGGTTGCGCAATTCGACATTGCCGCCATGCTGCGCGGCGATACGCTTGACGATCGCCAGCCCCAGCCCGGTGCCCTTGCCGCCCCGCGCCCGGTCGCCACGGATGAACGGGTTGAAGATGGTCTCCAGCTCCGACTCGTCGATCCCCGCCCCGCGATCCAGCACGCTGAGCACCACATAAGGCGCGCTCTGGTCACCCGACACATAGGCCGCCACCTCGACCCCCTTGCCAGCGTGATGCAGGGCGTTGCCGATCAGATTACCGAGCATGCGCTTGAGCGAGACCCGACGCAGCGGGAACGGCGGAATCGGCTCGAGACACAGGCGCACCTGCTCCTCATGCTGGTTGTAAGGGGCCACCACTTCGTAGATCAGATCGTTCAGGTCGACCTCTTCCACCGGCTCGTCACGCCCGTCACGAATGAACGCCAGGAACTGGTCGAGGATCGCGTCCATGTCCTCGATATCGCGGACCATGTCCTCACTGAGGTCGCTTTCGTTGCCCATCAGCGACAACGACAGACGCAGCCGGGTCAGCGGCGTGCGCAAGTCGTGGGAAACGCCCGCCAGCATCAGCTCGCGTTCGCGCCCGGCCTGCTCGACATCTTCGGCCATCTGGTTGAACGCCCGGTACACTTCGGTCATTTCGCTGGGGGTATCGCTGATCGGCAAGCGCACACTGCGCCCCTGACCCAACTGGCGGGCAGCGAACACCAGGCGCTTGAGCGGCTGGTTGAGCTGGCGCACGAAGATCCAGGCCGACGCCGTGGACAGCAAGCCGATGGCCAGGAACCAGCCAAGCACGTTCCAGATCTTCTGCCCGCGCAGTGGGTGCGGATACAGCGGCACCTTGAGCCAGCCCGGGCCCAGGCTCGGGGCGTTCACCCATAACGCGGGCGGCGCGTGGATACGCAACCGCACTTCGGTGTCCTCGCCCAGCTCGGCCTGCATCTGGCGCTGGTAGATCTCGCTGTAGGGCCAGTGTTGCTCGCCCTCCGGCACGCCGGCGCCGGTCACACGGATCAAGCCGGCGGCCTCGGCAATCTGGTCGCGGTTCTCTTCATCCGCTGCCCAATAGGCACGCAGCGTCAGGGCCACGCCGTGGCTGTACTGGCGGTCGACCAGCACGTCCTCGTTCATCAGCAGGTACACGAGCGTCAGTGCCTTGGAGAACAGCACGACGATCAGCACCAGCCAGAGGGTGCGAGCGAAGAAGCTTTGCGGGAACCAGAGAGGCGTTTTCATCGATCTACTACTTTGCTGAAAAGGCCGGTCGCCGTAGACGAAAACAGGGCGACCCGCATGGGTCGCCCTGCTGCACCCTGACGAGCCGGCAGGCTCATTTGCCGGCGTTTCCGTCCGGCACGAAGACGTAGCCCACACCCCATACGGTCTGGATGTAACGCGGCTTGGAAGGATCGGGCTCAATCATCCGGCGCAGGCGCGAGATCTGCACGTCGATGGAGCGCTCAAGGGCATCCCACTCACGGCCACGGGCCAGGTTCATCAGCTTGTCGCGGGTCAGCGGCTCGCGAGCGTGCATCACCAGGGCCTTGAGCACGGCGAATTCGCCGGTGGTGAGCATGTGCGTTTCTTCACCGCGCTTGAGCTCGCGGGTGGCCAGCGACAGTTCGTAGTCGCCGAAGGTGACGGTCTCTTCCTCGCTGCCCGGCGCGCCTGGCACTGCCGGGGCCTGGCGGCGCAGCACGGCCTTGACCCGGGCCACCAGCTCGTCTGGGTTGAACGGCTTGGCCAGGTAATCGTCGGCGCCAAGCTCCAGCCCCTTGATACGGCTGAGCTCATCGCCCTTGGCGGTGAGCATGATGATCGGGATCTGGTTGTTCGAGGCGCGCAGGCGCTTGCACGCCGACAGGCCGTCCTCGCCCGGCAGCATCAGGTCGAGCACCACCAGATTGAACACTTCACGGGCCAGCAGGCGATCCATCTGTTCGACGTTGGGCACGGTGCGCACACGGAAGCCCTTGCTGGTGAAGAAACGGTCCAGCAGGCTGCTCAGGCCCGGGTCGTCGTCGACGATGAGAATCTTGTCGCCTTCTACGGCGTTTGCGGTGCTGGTCATGAATTACTCCTCTGATATCGCCGCGCATTATGGCGTAGCCATTGCCGCGCGTGCCGTGTGCATTGTTAGCAGATTTTTCCCGCCGTGCCACTGCCGCCCCATCGACGACTGGCGCCGCGCCATCACCGCAAGCTCGGCCCGATGGGTATAATGCGCGGCTTTCACCCAGTGTCGCCGGGGCTGAACGCCCACCCGCGGCCTTGCATTCACTATTTGTCAGGTGGTTTTCATGGACAGCATCAACAGCCGTATCGCCGAGGAACTGGGCGTGCGCCCACAGCAGGTCGAAGCGGCCGTGGGCCTGTTGGACGAAGGATCGACCGTGCCCTTCATCGCCCGTTACCGCAAGGAAGTGACCGGCAGCCTGGATGACACCCAACTGCGCCACCTGGAAGAGCGCCTGCGCTACCTGCGCGAGCTCGACGAGCGCCGCGCCAGCATCCTGGCCAGCATCGAGGAGCAGGGCAAGCTGACTCCGGAGCTGGCCCGCGAGATCAAGCTGGCCGATACCAAGACCCGCCTCGAAGACCTCTACCTGCCGTACAAGCAGAAGCGCCGCACCAAGGGCCAGATCGCCCTGGAAGCCGGCCTGGGCGAGCTGGCCGACGGCCTGTTCGACGACCCGCAACTGAACCCGGAAGCCGAAGCCGCGCGCTTCGTCGACGCGGACAAGGGCGTGGCCGACGTCAAGGCTGCCCTGGAAGGCGCCAAGTACATCCTCATGGAGCGCTTCGCCGAAGACGCCGGCCTGCTGGACAAGCTGCGCAACTTCCTCAAGCAGGAAGCAGTACTCACTGCCCGCGTAGTCGCCGGCAAGGAAGACGAAGGCGCCAAGTTCCGCGATTACTTCGCCCACGACGAACTGCTGCGCAACGCGCCGTCGCACCGTGCCCTGGCGATCTTCCGCGGGCGCAACGAAGGCGTGCTGAGCGCCTCGCTGAAGGTCGGCGAAGAACTGCCGGGCACCCTGCACCCGTGCGAGGTGATGATCGGCAACCATGTCGGCATCGAGAACCGCAACCGCCCCGCCGACAAGTGGCTGGGCGAGGTGGTGCGCTGGACCTGGAAGGTCAAGCTCTACACCCACCTGGAAACCGACCTGTTCGGCGAGCTGCGCGACAACGCCGAAGGCGAGGCGATCAACGTCTTCGCCCACAACCTGCACGACTTGCTGCTGGCCGCCCCGGCCGGCCCGCGCGCCACCCTGGGCTTCGACCCGGGCCTGCGTACCGGCTGCAAGATCGCCGTGGTCGATGCCACCGGCAAGCTGCTGGACTACACCACGGTCTACCCGCACGCGCCGAAGAATGACTGGGACCGCACCATTTCCGTGATGGCCGCGCTGTGCGCCAAACACTCGGTGGAGCTGATCGCCATCGGCAACGGTACTGCCAGCCGCGAGAGCGACAAGCTGGTGGCGGAGCTGGTGAAGAAGTACCCGGCACTGAAGATCACCAAGATCATGGTTTCCGAGGCTGGCGCTTCGGTGTACTCGGCCTCTGAACTGGCCGCCCGCGAGTTCCCCGACCTGGACGTGTCGATCCGCGGCGCGGTGTCCATTGCCCGCCGTCTGCAGGACCCGCTCGCCGAGCTGGTGAAGATCGACCCGAAATCCATCGGCGTCGGCCAGTACCAGCACGACGTGTCGCAGGTGAAACTGGCCCGTGGCCTGGACGCCGTGGTCGAGGACTGCGTGAACGCCGTGGGCGTGGACGTCAACACCGCCTCGGTGGCGCTGCTGACACGCATTTCCGGCCTCAATGCCACCCTGGCGCAGAACATCGTCGCCCACCGCGACGCCAACGGCCCGTTCGCCACCCGCGCCGCGCTGAAAAAGGTCAGCCGCCTGGGCGAGAAAACCTTCGAGCAGGCCGCCGGCTTCCTGCGCGTGATGAACGGCGACAACCCGCTGGACGCCTCGGCGGTGCACCCGGAAGCCTACCCACTGGTGCAGCGCATCGCCGCCGACACCGACCGTGACATCCGCTCGCTGATCGGCGACAGCGGCTTCCTCAAGCGCCTGGACCCGAAGAAATTCACCGACGAGTCCTTCGGCCTGCCGACCGTCACCGACATCCTCCAGGAACTCGACAAGCCAGGTCGCGACCCGCGTCCGGAGTTCAAGACCGCCACCTTCCAGGACGGCGTCGAGGACCTCAAGGACCTGGAACCCGGCATGATCCTCGAAGGCGTGGTGACCAACGTCACCAACTTCGGTGCTTTCGTCGACATCGGCGTGCACCAGGATGGTCTGGTGCACATCTCGGCGCTGTCGGAGAAGTTCGTCAAGGACCCGCGTGAAGCGGTCAAGGCCGGCGACGTGGTCAAGGTCAAGGTCATGGAAGTGGACATCCCGCGCAAGCGCGTCGGCCTGTCCATGCGCATGAGCGACACCCCGGGCGAGAAGGTCGAGGGCAACCGCGGCGGCAACCGCGGCAATGGCGGCAACCGCCAGCAGCAGGCGCCGCGCCAGCGCGAGGCCACCGCCGCCGCGCCGGCCAACAACGCCATGGCAGCGCTGTTCGCCAACGCCAAGCAACTGAAGAAGAAGTGATGGAAGTACCGAAGGAGTACGTCGAAAGCGCCTTCAGCCAGCTCCTCGGCTGCCGCCTGCAACGCCTGGAAACGGGTGTTGCAGAAGTGGCCCTGGCGCTCGAGCCGCACCTGCGCAACCGTGGCCAGAAGCTGCACGGCGGGGCGATCTTCAGCCTGGTCGATATCAGCATGGGCCTGGCCTGCTCGGCCAGCCATGGTTTCGACCAGCAGAGCGTGACCATCGAGTGCAAGATCAACTACATGCGCCCCGTCAGCGAGGGCGAGGTCGTATGCACCGCCCGGGTGCTGCATGCGGGACGGCGGACCCTCGTGGTCGACGCCGACGTGCTCCAGGACGACAAGCTGGTGGCCAAGGCGCAGGGAACCTTCGCGGTTCTCTAGCTGATGTAGCTAAATCTGCGGTATTTTCGAGCTACTCGGGGCCGCTTCGCGCGCCATCGCCGGCAAGCCGGCTCCCACAGGGGTATGCATGCTCTGTGGGAGCCGGCTTGCCGGCGATGGGGCGCGAAGCGGCCCTGAAATCGACGCTAAGCCTAGCCGGAACCGCATAAACCAGGCGACAACGCCAGTTCCTTTCCCAACTACCCTTGTAGACCGTCATCTCTACCCCCATATTGGGGCGACTGACGCGTGAAGGAATCCATCTTGAGCGACCTCCTCAACCGCCGCCTGAGCCTGCTCGGCGACAATATCGACCTGCTCAAGCAGTGCCTGCACGGCATTGAGCGCGAATGCCTGCGCGTGACCAAAGAAGGTCGCCTGGCCCAGACCCCACACCCCGAAGCACTGGGTTCGGCGCTGACCAACGAGCAGATCACCACCGACTATTCCGAGTCGCTGCTGGAGTTCATCACCCCAGCCCTGGCGGACCCTGCCAAGGTGCTCGAAAGCCTCGAACAGACCCACCGCTTCGTCTACAGCAAACTGGGCGACGAACTGCTGTGGAGCCCGTCGATGCCCTGCGCGTTGCCGGCCGAAGAGGACATCCCGATCGCCGAGTACGGCAGCTCGAACATCGGCAAGCTCAAGCACGTGTACCGCAAGGGCCTGGCCCTACGTTACGGCCGCACCATGCAGTGCATCGCCGGCATCCATTACAACTTCTCGCTGCCCGAGGCGCTGTGGCCGCTGTTGCGCGATGCCGAAGGCGGCGAGCAGGACGACCGCGACTACCAGTCCTCGGCCTATATCGCGCTGATCCGCAACTTCCGCCGCTACAGCTGGCTGCTGATGTACCTGTTCGGCGCGTCCCCGGCCCTGGACAAGGGCTTCCTGCGCGGCCGCCCGCACCAGCTCGAAGAACTCGACGCCGAAACACTGTACCTGCCCTACGCCACCAGCCTGCGCATGAGCGACCTGGGCTACCAGAGCAACGCCCAGGCGGGCCTGACGCCCTGCTACAACAACCTGGCCAGCTACACCGACAGCCTGCGCAAGGCCGTCGGCACGCCCTACCCGCCCTATGTCGAGGTCGGCACGCACGTCGATGGCGAGTGGGTGCAGTTGAACACCAACATCCTGCAGATCGAGAACGAGTACTACTCGAACATCCGCCCCAAGCGCGTCACCTACACCGGCGAGCGGCCGATCCAGGCCCTGACCTCGCGCGGCGTGCAGTACGTGGAAGTGCGCTGCCTGGACATCAACCCGTTCCTGCCAGTGGGCATCGACCTGACCGAGGCGCGTTTCCTCGACGCCTTCCTGCTGTTCTGCGCCCTCGAAGAGAGCCCGCAACTGGACAACGGCGAGTGCGGCCAGTGCACCGACAACTTCCTCACCGTGGTCAAGGAAGGTCGGCGCCCGGGCCTGGAGCTGCGCCGTGACGGCCAACCGGTCGCATTGAAGGAGTGGGCAAGCGAACTGATCGAGCGGATCGGCCAGCTGGCCGGGCTGCTCGACCGTGCCCAGGGTGGCAATGACCACGCCAAGGCCCTGGAAGCACAGCAGGCCAAGGTCGAAGACCCCGAGCTGACGCCATCGGCCCAGGTGCTGGCGCGCATGACCGAACATGACGAGACCTTCGTCCAGTTCTCCCTGCGCCAAAGCCGCCTGCACGCCGAGAGCTTCCGCGAGCAGCCACTGAGCAGCGCGCAGCAACAGGCCTTCGAAACCCTGGCTCGCGAGTCGATCGCCAAGCAGTCCGAGCTGGAACAGGAAGAGGTCGGTGACTTCGACCTGTTCGTCGGTGCCTACCAGGCCAGCATCCTGGCAATCAGCAACTGATGAACCGCACCGCCACCCCGCGCAAGCCACGCGCCAGCAGCCAGGCCAGGATCGAAGCGATCCTCGCCGCGGCGCGCGAGCTGCTGGCAGGGCAAGGGGTGGCGGGGTTGTCGATCTACAGCGTGGCGGAACGGGCGCAGATTCCGCCATCGTCGGTGTATCACTTCTTCGCCAGCGTGCCGGCCTTGCTGGAGGCGCTGACCGCCGACGTGCACCGGGCATTTCGCGAAGCCTTGAGCGCACCGATCGACAGCGCGGCGTTCAGCACCTGGCATGGCCTGTCGCGGCTGATCGAGCAGCGCATGCTCGACATCTACAACGAAGACGCCGCGGCGCGGCAGCTGATCCTCGCCCAGCATGGTTTGAGCGAAGTGGTCCAGGCTGATCGCCAGCATGATCTGGAATTGGGCGAGTTGATGCACCAACTGTTCGACCGGCATTTTCAGTTGCCAGCGATGCCGAGGGATGTGCACGTGTTCGCCCTGGCGATGGAACTGAGCGACCGGGTGTATGCCCGCTCGATGCAGCTGCATGAGGCGATCACGCCACGCATGGCGGAGGAAGGGATGCGCGTGTTCGAGGCGTATCTCGGGCTGTATCTGCCGCCTTATCTGGCCAAACGCTGACCCTGAGCCCTGCAAATATCCTGTAGGAGCGGCTTTAGCCGCGATGCCGCCAACGCGATGTCTGGCACCCGCTCCGCAGGTGATCGCGGCTAAAGTCGCCCCTAAAGGTACCGTGCAAGACTTCAGAGCTTGGCGATGGACACCTCGGTCGATTTCACGAAGGCGATCACCTCGCTGCCCACCTGCAACTCGAGCTCCTTCACGGAACGGGTGGTAATCACCGAGGTAACGATGCCAGAGGCGGTCTGCACGTCGATTTCAGACAGTACCGGGCCTTCGAGGATTTCCTTCACGGTGCCTTTGAACTGGTTGCGAACGTTGATGGCTTTGATGGTCATGGCGTCATTCCTTTTTGCGGTTTCGGGGATTCAATGAGCCCAACGCAACTGCGTGGGCAACGGGGCGACAGGTTCCGGATCGGGCGGCGTTCCCGGGACGGAGAGAACACGGTTGAGCACTTCGCTTTCCAGCGCCGCCAGGCGGTGCGAACCCCGCACTCGAGGTCGCGGCAGGTCGATGACCAGGTCCAGGCCGACGGCGCCGTCTTCGATCAGGATCACCCGGTCGGCCACGGCGACGGCTTCGCTGACGTCGTGGGTGACCAGCAGCACGGTAAAACCGTGCTGGCGCCACAGGCGCTCGATCAGTTGCTGCATCTCGATACGGGTCAGGGCGTCCAGCGCGCCCAAGGGCTCATCCAGCAGCAGCAGGCGCGGCTGATGAATGAGCGCCCGGGCAAGGGCCACCCGCTGTTTCTGGCCACCGGACAAGGCCGCCGGCCACTCATTGGCGCGATCGACCAGGCCGACCGCCTCCAGGGCTTCCAGGGCGCGTGGCCGCCAGTTGCCGGACAACCCCAGGCCGACGTTGTCGATCACCTTCTTCCAGGGCAGCAGGCGCGCGTCCTGGAACATCAGCCGGGTATCCTCGCGGGCCTCGGCAAGCGCTGCGGCGCCCGCCAGCAATTGGCCGCCGCTGGGCTGGTCGAGCCCGGCCAGCAGGCGCAACAAGGTGCTTTTACCGCAACCACTGCGACCAACGATGGCGACGAACTGGCCAGCCGGAATGTGCAGATCGATCCCGCGCAGTACTTCGCGCTGGCCGAACGTACGACGCAGGTCCCGGGCCGCCAGGGGGATGCCACGCAGCAGGCGTGGCGGTTGTGCCTTGAGCACCGTCATCACGCGCCCTCCTTCTTCGCCACCTGGTAGGCCGGGTGCCAACGCAACCACACACGCTCCAGGCCACGGGCGGCCAGGTCGGCCAGCTTGCCGAGCACCGCGTACAGGACGATCGCCAGCACCACCACGTCGGTCTGCAGGAACTCGCGGGCGTTCATTGCCAAATAACCGATGCCGGCATTGGCCGAGATGGTCTCGGCGACGATCAGCGTCAGCCACATGAAACCCAGGGCGAAGCGCACGCCGACCAGGATCGAGGGCAGCGCACCCGGCAGGATCACCTGGCGGAACAGCGCGAAGCCCGACAGCCCGTAGCTGCGCGCCATCTCCACCAGCGCCGGATCGACGTTGCGGATCCCGTGATAGGTGTTCAGGTAGATGGGGAACAGCGTCCCCAGGGCTACCAGGAAAATCTTTGCCGACTCGTCGATGCCGAACCACAGGATCACCAGCGGGATCAGCGCCAGGTGCGGCACGTTGCGGATCATCTGCACCGAACTGTCGAGCAGGCGCTCGCCCCAGTTCGACAGGCCGGTGATGAAGCCGAGCAACAGGCCGAGACTGCCGCCGATCACGAAGCCCAGGCCGGCACGCCAGCCGCTGATGGCCAGGTGGGTCCAGATCTGGCCACTGCGCACCAGCTCGACGCCGGCACTGACCACCGCGCTCGGCGCCGGCAGGATGCGGGTCGACAGCCAGCCTGCGCTGACCGCCAACTGCCATACCGCCAGCAGCAGGATCGGCAGGGCCCAGGGCGCCAGGCGCTTGGACCAGGTGGTGGTGGATGCACGACTCATGGCCCCGGCCCTCAGCTCTGCGACACGGATTTGGGCAGGATGTCGTTGGCGACCATTTCACCGAACGGGCTCACGTAGCCGCCGGTTTTCGGCTGCTCCGGGCGCTGCACGTCCAGATGCGGGAACAGCAGCTCGGCGACGCGGTACGACTCTTCGAGGTGTGGATAGCCCGAGAAGATGAAGGTATCGATGCCAAGATCGGCGTATTCCTTGACCCGCGCCGCGACGGTCGGGCCATCGCCCACCAACGCGGTGCCGGCGCCACCACGCACCAGGCCGACGCCGGCCCACAGGTTCGGTGCCACTTCGAGCTTGTCGCGCTTGCCACCGTGCAGCGCGGCCATGCGCTGCTGACCGACCGAGTCGAAGCGCGCCAGCGACGCCTGGGCGCGGGCGATGGTGTCGTCGTCCAGGTGCGAGATCAGCCTGTCGGCGGCAGCCCAGGCCTCCTCGTTGGTTTCCCGCACAATCACGTGCAAGCGAATGCCGAAGCGCACCTCACGGCCCTGGGCGGCCGCTTTCTCACGTACCGCAGCAATCTTCTCGGCCACCGCGGCCGGCGGCTCGCCCCAGGTCAGGTACAGCTCGACCTGTTCGGCGGCCAGGTCCTGGGCAGCGTCGGACGACCCACCGAAGTACAGCGGCGGGCGCGGCTGCTGGATCGGCGGGTAGAGCAGCTTGGCGCCTTTGACCTGGATGTGCTTGCCGTCGTAGTCGACCGTTTCGCCTTCGAGCACCTTGCGCCAGATACGGGTGAACTCCACCGACGCCTCATAGCGTTCCTGGTGGTTCAGGTGCAGGCCATCACCGGCCAGTTCGTCCGGATCGCCACCGGTCACCAGGTTGAACAATGCACGGCCGTTGGACAGACGATCCAGGGTCGCGGCCTGACGGGCGGCGACGGTCGGCGAGATGATCCCCGGGCGCAGGGCCACCAGGAACTTCAGGCGCTCGGTCACCGGAATCAGCGACGCCGCCACCAGCCAGGAGTCCTCGCAGGAACGTCCAGTGGGGATCAGCACGCCGCCGAAGCCCAGGCGGTCGGCGGCCTGGGCGATCTGGCTCAGGTAGCCGTGATCGACGGCGCGGGCGCCTTCGCTGGTGCCCAGGTACTTGCCGTCACCATGGGTAGGGAGGAACCAGAAAATGTTAAGGCTCATTGGAGTTGTCTCCTCAAGGGTGGCTCATGCCGGGGCGACGCCCCGGCGCAGGCGAAACGTTCAAGGCGCACTGGCGACCTTGGCCGGGGGTGTCCAGATCACGTCCTTGATGCTCAAGGGCTTGGGAATCAGCTTCAGGGCCTGGAAGGTGTCGGCAATCTTCTGCTGCGCGGCGATCACTGCCGGGGTCAGCGGCGCGGCTCCGTAGCCTTGGCGCTTGACCGAAGTCAGGGTGATGTCGGCGGGCAGGCCAAGCAGCGGCGCAACCTGGTCGGTGACCTGCTGCGGATTGGCCTGGGACCATTCGCCCACGGCGCGCACTTCTTCAACCAGGGTGTTGATCACCGCCGGGTGCTGGGTCGCATAGCTGCGGGTGGCGAGGTAGAACTGGTGATTGTCGACCAGATCCTTGCCGTCACGCAGGGTGCGTGCCTGCAGCTGTTGCTCGGCGGCGGCCTGGTACGGGTCCCAGATCACCCAGGCATCGACACTGCCGCGCTCGAAGGCGGCACGGGCATCGGCCGGGGGCAGGTAGACGGGCTGGATATCGGTGTACTTGAGACCGGCGTCTTCCAGGGCACGCACCAGCAGGTAATGCACGTTGGAACCCTTGTTGAGGGCGACTTTCTTGCCCTTGAGCTCCTTCACCGACTGGATCGTCGACCCCTTCGGCACCAGGATCGCCTCGCTGTGCGGAGCTGGTGGCTCATAGGCGACGTAGAGCAGATCGGCGCCCGCGGCCTGGGCAAATACCGGCGGCGTTTCGCCGGTCACGCCAAAGTCAATGGAGCCGACGTTGAGACCTTCGAGCAGCTGTGGACCGCCGGGGAACTCGGTCCATTGCACGTCGATGCCCTGTTCCTTCAGGCGCTTTTCCAGCGAGCCCTTGGCCTTGAGCAGCACCAGGGTGCCGTATTTCTGGTAACCGATACGCAGGCTCTCGGCCTGGGCTTGGCTGATGGCGCCGAAGGACACAGCCGCCGCGAACAGGGCGACCAGACCACGACGCAAGAAGACTGTGCGCATGGCGCTCTCCTGTGCGAGTTGGGTTCGGGTAGCACCTGCTTGCCTCGTTGGCGGGCGAGTAAGGTGGGGACAGCGATGGAGCGGTCAAGCCTGGTTCAGATACTCCAGCGGGCACTGATCAGGCGTTCGTTGAGCACGCCGGGGGCGACAGGTTGGGGCCGGCGCGCCATGGCGCTGTGGAATGTTTCCAGCGAATCCTGCAGACGCTGCTCCAGGGCAGCGGCCAGTTGCGCGGGTCGGGTGCCCTCACCGTAGGCAATCTGGCTGTCGTCGGCGAAGATCCCTTGCAGGGTCTCCTGCGCCTTGAGGGCCGACAGCACGGGTTTGAGCGCGTAGTCCACGGCCAACATGTGGGCGATGCTGCCACCGGTTGCGATCGGCAACACCACCTTGTGTTCCAGGGCCCGCTCGGGCAGCAGGTCGAGCAAGGTCTTCAAGGCCCCGGCGAAGGACGCCTTGTACACCGGGGTGGCCACCACCAGGCCGTCGGCCTGGGCTACAAGTTCGTTGAAGTGGCGCACCTGCGGGCTGTCGAAACGGGCATGCAGCAGATCTTCGGCGGGAAACTCACGCACCTGGAAGGTCACCACTTCGACGCCACGCTCTTGCAGCCAGTCGCGCGAGCGTTCTAGCAGCACGCCGGAGCGTGAACGAAGACTGGGGCTACCACCGACAGAGACAACCAGCATTGAAAGCGCTTCCTTCGATTCGATTGCAGGGCCGCGAGGGGTTGTCCCCGCTGGATGTAACGACATTAACAGCTCGTCACATATACCTATAAATCATATTTTTTCATTTGTTTATTCCATTTATGAATTTCTGATTTGTTGTAGCCACGCAATAAAAAAGGGCCGTCGAAACGGCCCGAAGATCCCTGCTTGGCTAAGAGCAATGCAACGAGGAATGCTTCAACGATTGGGTTGCGGGGTCAGCCGCAGATAGGGTTTCACCGCCCGATACCCTTTCGGGAAACGACGTTTGATTTCATCTTCGTCCTTGAGCGAAGGCACGATCACTACCTCATCGCCGTCCTGCCAGTTGCCCGGCGTGGCGACCTTGTAGTTGTCGGTCAGCTGCAGCGAGTCGATCACCCGCAGGATCTCGTTGAAGTTGCGCCCGGTACTGGCCGGATAGGTAATGGTCAGGCGCACCTTCTTGTTCGGGTCGATGACGAACAGCGAACGCACGGTCAGGGTGTCGCTGGCATTGGGGTGGATCAGGTCGTACAGGTCGGAGACCTTGCGATCGGCATCGGCGATGATCGGAAAGTTGACCACGGTGTTCTGGGTCTCGTTGATGTCGTCGATCCACTTGTGGTGCGAGTCCACCGGGTCCACCGACAGGGCGATGGCCTTGACCCCGCGCTTGGCGAAATCATCCTTGAGCTTGGCGGTCAGGCCCAGCTCGGTGGTGCACACCGGGGTGAAGTCGGCCGGGTGGGAGAACAGCACGCCCCAGCTGTCGCCCAGCCATTCGTGGAAACGGATCTTGCCGGCGCTGGAATCCTGTTCGAAATCGGGGGCGATATCGCCGAGTTTGAGGCTCATGGAAGCGGCTCCTGTGCTGTGTCTGGCCTTGTGGGTTCAATGTGCCTGCTTCCGAATAAAAATAAAAAGAATAAATATCGATTTATTTATAACCAGATTGCATACGGATTCGCAGACACAAAAAAGCCTCGCGCTAGGCGAGGCTTTCTTTGTACAGCTACGACTTACATGAAGGCGTAAGTGTAGTTGACGATGAAGCGAGTCTGGTCCTGGTCGGCTGCGGAGCCCGAACCGGTACCACGGTAGACACCCTGGCGCAGGCTGAAGCCCAGGCCCTTGAGGGTGCCTTCCTGCAGAACGTAGTCGACGCGAGCGTCACGTTCCCACTCGCTGAAGGTACCGTGGCCATTGGTGGCACGGCCATCTTCACCACGCAGGTAAGCAACCGATGCTTTCAGGCCCGGCACGCCCAGACGTGCGAAGTCGTAGGAGTACTGACCGAAGGTGGTGTTTTCACCGGCCTTGGCGAACTGGTTGATCATGCTGTCGGTGAACAGATAGAAGCTCGCGCCGCCATTACCTTCCAACGGAGAGGTGGAGCCGTCCTTGCGCACGTTGCCCTGGTTCAGCCAAACAAAGCCGCCATCATCGCTGATCTGCTGATGCCCCAGCATCAGCGCGTGGCCACCCAAGGTGTAGGTGAACATGGCCGACCAAGTCTTGTTGTCGACTTCGCCGGTGTGCTTGGCGTAGCCGCCGTTGTTGCCGAAGTTGTAGCCGTTACCGCTGCCGTTCTTGCCGTCGCTGCTGCTGTCAAAGTAGCGCAGATCGGTTTTGAACGACTGATCGTCGGCGATCTTGAAGACGTGAGTAGCGCCCAGGAAGTGCTGTTTGTAGAAGTCTTCCAGGTTCGAGTAGTAGTACTGCAGGGTCAGGTCTGGAGTGAGTTTGTAGTCCAGGCCACCGAAGCGGAACTTGTTGCTGTCGCGGTACGCACCCTGCACGGAGAGCCCGGTGCGATTGCTCGAGGCACGGCCCATCGCATGGGTCAGTTGACCGGCATTGATGGTCAGGTTGTCGATTTCCTTGGAGGTGACGGTGGCACCCTCGAAGGTTTGCGGCAGCAGACGACCATCGTTGGAAACGAGGATTGGCAGGTTCGGAGCGAGAGCACTACCGAAATGGGCTTCAGTCTTCGAGAAACGAGCCTTGGCGTTGGCACCGAAGCGGGCCCACTGGGCCACGGAGGAGCCGTTGCTGTCGCTCGGCATGAAGGTGCTGCCATCCTGGTGGTAGCCCTTGCCACCATCCAGGTGGATGCCCCACAGAGCCTGGGCATCGACACCAAAGCCAACGGTGCCTTCGGTGAAGCCGGAGATGTAGTCAAGCTTGAAACCTTGACCGGACTCACGCACGTCAGGACGTGGCTTGCTACCAGGCGCTTCACGGTTATCGTTGTTGAAGTACATGGTGCGCGAGCTCAGGGACAGCTTGCTGTCCTCGATGAAACCTGCAGCGCCTGCTTGTTGGGCGAGAACCCCCAGTGCCACGGCCAGGGCCAGGCTGGACTTGTACATGTTTTGCTCCTCTACGTTCTAATTTTTGTGCGTCTCAAGCGGCGGAATCTGCTGCCCCACTCACCCGGATTGGCGATTTAGCCCTAAAGCGTGACCGCCAAGTCAATCGCTAACGATCGATTCGCGACTTTGGTCTAATCCGTCGATCTGCGCTACAGGATAATGACAATCCTATAAATCCAAAATGACCGTTTTATGAATCTGTAAGATTTTTACGGAATAACATCGGAACCATTCCTACAAATCGTTGTATCGACGCCGTCAATCATACCTTTAGGTTATGTGCAAACGTTTGCAGGGGTGGCGACCGACGGCCTCCCGTCGGAACCGATCAAGCCTAGCTGGCTTGGCAGATTCCGCCACCGGTACCGCCGCCCCACACGGGCGGGGGTCAGAGCGATTGGCTTTTAAGCTAATTCTAAAAAGTTATTTATTTCATATTTCTTAGATCATCTAGTCTTCTCGCCATCTACCCCCGAATGCCTGACGAGAGGTTCAACCATGATCCCGCATGCTCCGCTGCGCCTGTTCGCCGCCCTGACCCTCGCCAGTGCCAGCTGGCTGGCCCAGGCCGCCGACCTGACCGTTGCCTACCAGACCACCGTCGACCCGGCCAAGGTGGCCCAGGTCGATGGCACCTATGAAAAGGACAGCAAGGCCAGCATCGACTGGCGCAAGTTCGACAACGGCGCCGATGTGATCACCGCCGTCGCTTCGGGCGACGTGCAGATCGGCTACCTCGGCTCCAGCCCGCTGGCCGCCGCCGCCACCCGCAAATTGCCTGTGGAAACCTTTCTGATCGCCACCCAGATCGGCGCCGGTGAAGCCCTGGTCGCCCGCGACAGCATCAAGACCCCGCAGGATCTGGTCGGCAAGAAGGTCGCCGTGCCGTTCGTTTCCACCGGCCACTACAGCCTGTTGGCCGCATTGAAGAGCTGGAACATCGACCCGTCGAAAGTGCAGATCCTCAACCTCGCGCCACCGGCGATCATCGCCGCCTGGAAACGCGGCGACATCGACGCCACCTACGTCTGGGACCCGGCCCTGGGCGTGGCCAAGGAAAACGGCAAGGTACTGATCACCTCCGGCGAGCTGGCCGAGAAAGGCGCGCCGACCTTCGACGCCTGGATCGTGCGCAAGGACTTCGCCGCCAAGCACCCGGAGATCGTCAAGTCGTTCGCCAAGGTCACCCTCGACGCCTATGCCGATTACCGCAAGGACCCGCAAGCCTGGCTGGCCAACAAGGACAACGTCGCCAAGCTGGTCAAGCTGTCTGGCGCCAAACCCGCCGATATTCCGGTGCTGCTGCAGGGCAACGTCTACCCACTGGCCGCCGACCAGGCCAGCGCACTCGGCGCACCGACCACCCAGGCGCTGACCGACACCGCCACCTTCCTCAAGCAACAGGGCAAGGTCGATGCCGTGCTGCCGGACTACGCGCCCTACGTCAGCGCCCAGTACCTGCCCAACTGATCCGGAGCCCGTCATGGCCTTGCTCGAGCTGGAGCGCATCAGCGCACAGTACCCCGGCGCCACCACCCCGGTGCTGGCAGACATCAACCTGAGCCTGGGTCCGCGCCAGCTGCTGGTGGCCCTCGGGCCTTCCGGCAGCGGCAAGACCTCGCTGCTCAACCTGATCGCCGGCTTCGTCGCCCCCAGCGGCGGGCGCATCACCCTCGATGGCGCACCGGTGCAAGGCCCAGGCGCCGAGCGCGGCGTGGTGTTCCAGGACGACGCCCTGCTGCCCTGGCAGGATGTGCTCGGCAACGTCGCCTTTGGCCTGGAACTGGCCGGCGTGCCGCGTGCGCAGCGTGAAGCCAAGGCGCGCGAGATGCTGGCGCTGGTAGACCTGGCCGGCTTCGGCGAGCGGCGTGTGTGGCAATTGTCCGGCGGGCAGAAGCAGCGCGTGGGCCTTGCCCGGGCGCTGGCCGCCGATCCGCGAGTGCTGTTGATGGACGAACCGTTCGGCGCCCTCGATGCCTTTACCCGTGAACAGATGCAGGAGCTGTTGCTGCAGGTCTGGCAGCGCACCGCCAAGCCAGTGTTCCTGATCACCCACGACATCGAGGAAGCGGTATTCCTCGCCACCGAGCTGGTGCTCCTGGCGCCCAATCCGGGACGGGTGGTCGAGCGCCTGCAACTGGACTTCGGTCAGCGCTACGCCGCTGGCGAGTCGGCCCGGGCGATCAAGTCCGATCCACGCTTCATCGAGACCCGCGAGCACGTGCTGGCGCGGGTGTTCTCGCAACGTCAGGAGTCCGCATGAGCAGTATCGAATTGCCAGCCGCCGCCAAGCAGGCAGCCCGGACGCCACCTGTCGTGAAAACCCGCAAGCCCTTGCCGACCCGCTGGATCAGCGCCCTCACCCTGGCCTCGCTGCTGTTGGTGTGGTGGCTGGTTACCGCCGCCGGCTGGATCGAGCCGCTGTTCCTGCCCTCGCCCGCGGATATCCTGGCCAAGGGCTGGACGCTGCTCACCCAGGGCTACATGGACGCCAGCCTGTGGCAGCACCTGGGCGCGAGCCTGGGGCGCATCGGCCTGGCGCTGCTGGCCGCCACCCTGACCGCCATCCCGGTGGGCATCGCCATCGGCTACAACCGCGTGGCCCGCGGCATCCTCGATCCGCTGATCGAGTTCTACCGACCGATTCCGCCGCTGGCCTACCTGCCGCTGATCGTCATCTGGTGCGGCATAGGCGAGCTGTCGAAAGTGCTTTTGATCTACCTGGCGATCTTCGCCCCGATTGCCATCGCTACCGCTACCGGCGTGCGCACCGTCGACCCCGCCAAGCTGCGTGCCGCGCAGTCGCTGGGCGCCAGCAAAATCCAGCTGATCCGCCATGTGATCCTGCCCAGTGCACTGCCCGACATCCTCACCGGCATCCGCATCGGCCTCGGCGTGGGCTGGTCGACGCTGGTGGCCGCCGAGCTGATCGCCGCCACCAGTGGCCTGGGCTTCATGGTGCAGTCGGCAGCGCAGTTCCTGGTCACCGATGTGGTGGTCCTGGGGATCCTGCTGATCGCCCTGATCGCCTTCGCCCTGGAGATGGGCCTGCGCGCCCTGCAGCGCAAGCTGGTGCCCTGGCACGGCCAGAGCCATTGACCACCGAATGACCACGCCGGCAACCCGGCACCTGCAACGAGAAACCACATGAGCCTGACCGTTACCCCCTTGAGCCCGGCACTGGGCGCGCAGATCAGCGGCGTGGACATCAGCCGCGACATCACTGCCGAACAGCGTGATGCCATCGAGCAGGCGCTGCTCGAACACCAGGTGCTGTTCTTCCGCGACCAACCGATCACCCCCGAGCAGCAGGCGCGCTTCGCCGCCCGCTTCGGCGACCTGCATATCCACCCGATCTATCCCAATGTGCCGGAGACACCGCAGGTACTGATCCTCGACACCGCAGTCACCGATGTGCGCGACAACGCCATGTGGCACACCGACGTGACCTTCCTGCCCACCCCGGCGCTGGGCGCGGTGCTCAGCGCCAAGCAGTTGCCGGCCTATGGCGGCGACACTCTGTGGGCCAGCGGCATCGCCGCGTTCGAGGCGCTGTCGGCGCCGCTGCGCACGATGCTCGACGGCCTGACCGCCACCCATGATTTCACCAAGTCGTTCCCGCTGGAGCGTTTCGGCACCACGCCCGAGGACCTGGCACGCTGGGAAGCCACCCGGCGCAACAACCCGCCGCTGTCGCACCCGGTGGTACGTACCCACCCGGTCAGCGGGCGCAAGGCATTGTTCGTCAATGAAGGTTTCACCACGCGGATCAACGAATTGAATGAGCAGGAGAGCGAGGCGCTGCTCAAGCTGCTGTTCGCCCATGCGACGCGGCCGGAGTTCAGCATTCGCTGGCGTTGGCAGGAAAATGACGTGGCGTTCTGGGACAACCGCGTGACGCAGCACTTTGCGGTGGATGATTACCGGCCCAGCCGGCGGGTAATGCATCGGGCGACCATCCTGGGGGATGCGCCGTTCTGAAAGATCGGGGGGAGGCCTTTGGCTTCCTTTCGCTGGCGAGCCAGCTCCCACAGGTTTTGCAACAACCCTGTGGGAGCCAGCGAAAGGGCCGCATAGCGTCCCCAGCGATCTACCTGACCAGGTGCAGGTACTGCATGTGCCGCTCGTACTGGTCGAGGATGTCGTTGATGATCTGTTCCTTGCTGTAGCCCACCAGGTCGTAGTTCTGGCTGCCCTCGGACAGGTGCACCTCCGCACGGTAGTAGCGGCGGTTCTTCAAGTCCTGGGTGCCCAGCCCGCCCAGGGCGAACGATGGCGTGAAGTAACCGCGCATCTGCACCTGGTAGATGAACGGCTGTTCCTCGCCATGACCGATCTTCAGGCTGACGTTGTCGTGGCTCGGGTCGTCCTGGGTGATCAGCACCAGGCCCTTCTGCTCGAACACCTCGCGCACTTCGGCAATGGCCGGGCGCACCACGTCGTCCATGAAGCGATACACCTCGTCCCGAGACGGGAAGTGCACCGCCTGGCTCAGACGCTGGCGCCAGCCGCCGCGCCCGCGCCGGGATTGGGCGAAGGGCGCCAGCGAATGCATCTGCGCGATCTGCCGCTGGCTTTCCAGATAGAAGGCCTTGTGCAGCCCCCACATCATGCACAGCAGGATCAGCGAGAACGGCAGCGAGGTCAGCACCACCGCCGACTTCAGCGAGTCGATGCTGCCGGCGAACAGCAGGCTGCTGGTAATCAGCGCAGTCATTGCGCCCCAGAAGATCCGCAGCCAGTTCGGGCCGTCCTCGTCGGCGCCGCCGCCCTTGGCCGACAGCGTCGACAGCACCACGGTGCCGGAGTCGGCCGAGGTGACGAAGAACACAAAGCTGATGAACACCGTCACGGCGATCACCGTCTTGCTCCACGGGTAGGTTTCCAGCAGCAGGTACAGGCTCATCGACGGGTTGTCGAGGGCTGACTGGCCGAGCGCGGTCATGCCGTGGTTGATCACCTGGTCGAGGGCGCTGTTGCCGAAGATCGACATCCACGCCAGGGTGAAGCCCAGCGGGATCAGCAGCACGCCGAAGACGAACTCGCGAATGGTCCGGCCCCGCGAGATACGGGCGATGAACAACCCCACGAACGGCGCCCAGGCAATCCACCAGGCCCAGTAGAACACCGTCCAACCGCCCAGCCAGTCGCGCTGCTCGCCGTAGGCGTACACATCGAAGCTCTTACGCGGCAGGGCGCCAAGGTAGTCACCGAGGTTCTGGATCAGGGTGTTGAACAGGTGCTGGGTGGGCCCGGCGAACAGCACGAACAGCAGCAACGCGCAGGCCAGGAACAGGTTGATGTCGCTCATCACCCGCACGCCCTTCTCCACCCCGGCGACCGCCACGGCCACGGCCGCGCCCATCATCAGGGTGATGAGGATCACCTGCACCCATTGGCTGTGGCTGATGCCGAACAGGTAGTCCAGGCCTGCGTTCAGGTGCAGCACGCCAAAGCCCATGTCGGCGCCCAGGCCGAAGACCGTGGCGATGATGCCGAAGCCATCCACCGCGTAGCCGATCGGCCCGTTGATGCGCTTGCCGATCAGCGGGTACAGCGCTGAACGCAGGGCCAGCGGCAGGTTGTGCCGATAAGCGAAGTAAGCCAGCGCCATGCCGACGAAGGCGAACACACCCCAGCCGTGCAGGCCCCAGTGCAGGAACAGGATCTGCATCGCCTGGCGCCCGGCCTCGGCCGTGCCCGCCTCGCCTTGGGGCGGCTGGAGCATGTGGGTCAGCGGTTCGGAGACGCAGAAGAAGAACAGCGTGATGCTGATGCCGGCGGCGAACAGCATGCCGGCCCAGGACAGGTAGCTGAACTCGGGTTCGTCATGGTCGGCGCCGAGCTTGATCTTGCCGTAGCCCGACAAGGCAGTGACCACCACGAACACCAGGTACAGGGTCATGGCCAGCATGTAGTACCAGCCGACCGTGTTGGCCGCCCAGTACTGCGCGGCCAGCAACCACTCGCCGGCAGCCTGGGGCTGGGCGATGACGATCAGGCCGAAAATGAGGATGAAGCTTGCCGCGAAATAGAACACGGGGGGGTTCATGCGGATCTTGCCGTTGGCAAGGTCGGGGGTCGGTGCACTCATCGAACGGGCACCTCGGCACGGGACGTGAGGTTCGGATTGAACGGGTTCAGCAAAGGCGATTCCTCCTTTTGAACACCGGCAATGGACCAGCGTTTTTCGTTGAACAAGCGTTCAAGTTAAACATGGATTGGATTTCAATGCGACCCGATGCCGCTCCAGGGCGTGATCGAGGTGGGGGCGGGAAGTCCCGCCGCCACGCCTCATAAGCCTTGAGCTAGAGGGCTTTCTTGCCCTCGCAATCGAGCTGCAGGTTCGCCTGGGTAATGTTGCTGTCAGCCGGCACGCTGCGGGTCAGCCAGACGTTGCCGCCAATGGTCGAACCCTTGCCGATGGTGATCCGCCCGAGGATGGTCGCGCCAGCGTAGATCACCACGTCGTCCTCGACGATCGGGTGCCGCGCCAGGCCCTTGTGCAAGGTGCCGGACTCGTCGCTGGGGAAGCGCTTGGCGCCCAGGGTCACCGCCTGGTAGATGCGCACCCGCTCGCCGATGATCGCGGTCTCGCCGATCACCACGCCGGTGCCATGGTCGATGAAGAAGCTCGGGCCGATCTGCGCACCGGGGTGGATGTCGATGCCGGTGGCCGAGTGCGCCAGCTCCGAACTGATCCGCGCCAGCAGCGGCAGGCCGGCTCGATAGAGGTGGTGGGCCAGCCGGTGGTGGATGATCGCCAGGATGCCCGGGTAGCACAGCAGCACCTCGTCGACGCTGCGCGCCGCCGGGTCGCCGTGGAAGGCGGCGAGTACGTCGGTGTCCAGCAGCACGCGCAGCGCCGGCAGGGCCGCCGCAAAATCCTGGATCAGGCGCAGGGCGTGGGTATCGACATCGACCACATCGGTCTTGCCATGGCGCGCCGCGTAGCGCAGTTCCAGACGGGCCTGGGCCAGCAGCGCGGTGAGGGCGGCGTCGAGGGTGTGGCCCACATAAAAGTCCTCGCTTTCCTCGCGCAGGTCCACCGGCCCAAGGCGCATGGGGAACAGCGCGCCGCACAACTGCTCGAGGATCTGCCGCAGCGCCTCGCGCGACGGCAGTTCGCGCCCGCCCTGCTCGCCGCTGCTGCGGCCATTGCTGCTGCGCCACTGCTCGCGGGCGTTGCGCAGGCCACTGACGATACCCTGCAACTGCCAGTGCCCGGTTGATGGTTGTTCGCTCACGGTGTTTCTCCTGCCAGGCGGCTTTCTCGATATGCGTACGCTCCTCACAAGGAGGTGTAAAACACGATACGTCAAATCTGCCTCTTGGAAAAAACAACGCTTTATTCCATCCTGAGCTAAGTCGGGTATAAGCCGCTGCAATTTGCAGTTTGGGAATAACAACCTGATTTTTTATTATTTCCCGGCCTATGAAGCCCACCTCTATAGTCGCCACCTCACTACTTCCACAACAAGCGCGGGGCATGCCATGACCAAATTCGCCAAACCCCTTCTCAACGCCAGCCTGGCGCTCCTGCTCGGCGCCGGCCTGCTCGGCCAGGCCTTTGCCGGCGAGCAGTTGAAGACCATCCAGGAAAAGGGCGTGATCAACGTCGGCCTGGAGGGCACTTACCCACCGTTCAGCTTCCAGGACGAAAACGGCAAGCTGACCGGCTTCGAGGTCGAGCTGTCCGAGTTGCTGGCCAAGGAGCTGGGGGTCAAGGCCAAGGTCCAGCCGACCAAGTGGGACGGCATCCTCGCCGCACTGGAATCCAAGCGTCTCGACGTGGTGATCAACCAGGTGACCATCTCCGAGGAACGCAAGAAGAAGTACGATTTCTCCGAGCCCTACACCGTTTCCGGCATTCAGGCCCTGGTACTCAAGGGCAGTGACAACGAGAAAAACATCAAGACTGCTGCCGATCTCGGTGGCAAGAAGGTCGGTGTCGGCCTGGGCACCAACTATGAGCAATGGGTGAAGCAGGATGTGCCGACAGCCGATGTGCGCACTTACGAAGATGACCCGACCAAGTTCGCCGACCTGCGCAACGGTCGTATCGACGCCATCCTGATCGATCGCCTGGCTGCACTCGAGTACGTCCAGAAAACCGCCAAGGACAAGAAACCGACCGCACTCGCTGGCGAGAAATTCTCCAAGCTGGAATCGGGCGTGGCCTTGCGCAAAGGCGAACCTGAACTGCTCGATGCGCTGAACAAGGCCATCGACAAGCTCAAGGCCGACGGCTCGCTGGCCAAGCTGTCCGAGAAATACTTCGGTGCCGATGTCACCAAATGATCGCTGAAAGCCTGCAACTCGTTGTCGATTCCGCGCCCTTCCTGTTGAAGGGCGCGGGTTATACCGTGCTGCTCAGCGTCGGCGGCATGTTCTTTGGCCTGGTGCTGGGCTTTGCCCTGGCGCTGATGCGGCTGTCGAAGATCCTGCCGCTGGACTGGCTGGCGCGCATCTATGTGTCGTTCTTCCGCGGCACGCCGCTGCTGGTGCAGCTGTTCGTGATCTACTTCGGCCTGCCGCAGATCGGCATCGAGCTCGATCCGATCCCGGCCTCGCTGATTGGTCTGTCACTGAACATGGCGGCGTATATCTGCGAGATTCTCCGCGCGGCAATCTCCTCGATCGACCGTGGCCAGTGGGAAGCAGCCGCCAGCATCGGCATGACCCGCACCCAGGCCATGCGCCGGGCGATCCTGCCGCAAGCCCTGCGCACTGCCCTGCCACCGCTGGGCAACAGCTTCATCTCGCTGGTCAAGGACACCGCCCTGGCGGCGACCATCCAGGTGCCCGAGCTGTTCCGCCAGGCGCAGCTGATCACCGCACGGACCTTCGAGGTCTTCACCATGTACCTGGCTGTCGCGGTGGTCTACTGGATCCTCTGCAGCATCCTGGCGCACTTCCAGAACCGCATGGAAGCGCGGGTCAACCAGCACGACCAGGAGCATTGAGATGATCGTAGTAGAAGGCCTGACCAAGCAGTTCAAGGGCCAGACCGTGCTCAACGGCATCGACCTGAGCGTGCAACCCGGCGAAGTGGTGGCCATCATCGGTCCCAGCGGCTCGGGCAAAACCACCTTCCTGCGCTGCCTGAACCTGCTGGAAACCCCAGATGCCGGGCGCATCCAGATCGGCGATATCAGCATCGATGCCAATCGCCCGCTGGGCGGCCAGCAGAGTGCGATCCGCCGCCTGCGCCAACAGGCCGGGTTCGTGTTCCAGAACTTCAACCTGTTCCCTCACCGCACCGCTCTGGAGAACGTCATCGAAGGGCCGGTGATCGTCAAGAAGACGCCCCGCGACAAGGCCATCGAGCTGGCCAGGCGCCTGTTGGCCAAGGTTGGCCTGGCAGGCAAGGAAGACGCCTACCCCAGGCGCCTGTCCGGCGGCCAGCAACAACGGGTGGCCATCGCCCGCGCCCTGGCCATGGAGCCGGAAGTGATCCTGTTCGACGAGCCCACTTCGGCGCTCGACCCCGAACTGGTCGGCGAAGTGCTGGAAACCATCCGCGGCCTGGCCGAGGAGAAGCGCACCATGATCATCGTCACCCACGAGATGAGCTTCGCCCGCGATGTCGCCAACCGGGTGATCTTCTTCGACAAGGGCGTGATCGTCGAGCAGGGCGAGGCCAAGGCGCTGTTCGCCAACCCGAAGGAAGAGCGCACGCGTCAGTTCCTGCGCAAGTTCCTCGGCACCGCCGCCGGCCAGGAGTGAACCCGATGCGCGGGGCTCACACCTCGCGCAGGTTGTGGCAACGCCTGAAGCGCGCTTCCAGGTTGCGATCGGGCATCTGGTGGCTGCGCAGGGCGTTGAGGGTCTGCTCTACGTAATCGCGCGTGGTGCCGTAGCGCCCCTTGGCGCTGGCGAGGATCTGGCTGAGCAGCGTGTCCGGCAGGTTGCCTGCGTAGCACGGCAGGTGCCGCTCGAGCACGAAGCCCAGCGCCTGCACCTTGCTGCCATCGTCCAGGCGGCAGCTCAACCAATGCGGACGATAGGCCGGGAACGGCATCTCACGCTGCCACAGGGCCATCAGCGAGTCGTGCAGGTTGGTTTCGTCCAGACGGAAGGCGAAGCCGCTGCAGGAGCCGCCACGGTCCAGGCCGAACACCAGACCCGGGCACTCCGGGGTGCCACGGTGCTCGTGGGACCACAGGTAGAGGCCGCGGTGATAACCATGCACCCGCGCCCGCTGGCGCTCGACCGAGTTGCATTCGGGGCGCCAGATCAGCGAACCATAGGCAAACAGCCAGACCGGGCCGCCTTCGTGCTGGGACATGGTTTCCTGCATCGAACGCTGCAGTTGTTCACGGGTCAACTGCTGCCCGAAGTCGAGTGACGGCGGATAGGCTATTTGCCAGGATGAACTTTCAAGCGTCGACATGAGCTGCCGCCATTAATTCCTGAGAACTACCAAAGTGCAGGTAATGCCGTGCCTGTTCGGAGGCTATCGCGGGGCAAGCCCGCTTCCACCAAGGCCTACCAGGATCGCGTGAGAACGGGCTTGCCCGGCGATTTACCTGGCACCTAACGTAAGGCAGAACGCACTTTGCACTCAACCCCGAAAACAGGATTTCATTAAAGCATCCGCTGAACGGGAACTAATAGTCCGAGTATAGCGAAACTTATTACCCGCACCGGTAACAATCTCCGCCATATAATTAACAGGAAAACACTTGGTTATTAAACCCGGCACGCCCTTGCGGCATGCCGGGTTACTTCACCCGCGTGGCGCATAGGCAAACACGTCAGCCCGCATGCGGTGGGCATCCATGCCGGCCTCGACCAATGCATCGAGGGTGGCGTAGACCATGTTCGGCGAGCCACTGGCATAGACATGCACCTGGTTGAGGTCGCCGATGTCCTCGCATACCGCTTCGTGGAGCAGGCCACAGCGCCCCTCCCAACCGCACAGATCGCTGACCACCTTGTGCAGGAACAGGTTCGGCAGGCGCTCCCATTCGGCCCAGTGTTCGATCTGGTAGAAGTCTTCAGGCCGGCGTACACCCCAGTACAAGTGCACCGGGTGCTTGAAGCCCTGCGCCCGGCAGTGCTCGATCAGGCTGTGCATCTGCCCCATGCCGGTACCGGCAGCGATCAATACCAGCGGGCCGTCGGGCAATTCCGCCAGGTGAGCATCACCAAATGGCAGTTCGATGCGGGCCAGACCATTGCGCTGCAACTGCTCGATCAACTGCACGGCACTGCTTTCGCGGGCCAGCACGTGTAGCTCCAGCTCTCGCCCACCGTGGGGCGCCGAAGCGAGCGAAAAAGCTGCCTTGTCCATGCCCTCGCGCTCGATCATCAGGTATTGCCCGGCGTGGTAGCGGGGCGGCTTGCCGGCCGGCGCGCGCAGGCGCACGCGCCAGACATCGCCACCGATCTCGACGCACTCGCTCACGGTACAGGCCAGCTTGCGCAGCGGCAGCTCGCCCAGGGCCAGCACACCATCCCACAACAACACACAGTCCTCCAGCGGCTCGGCGATGCAGGTGAACAGCTCACCGTGATCGCGCACCTGGCCTTCCTGGCGAACACTGCCTTCCACCAGCAGCGCGGCACACACATGGCAGTTGCCGTTGCGGCAGCTGTTCGGGCAGTCATAGCCCAGTCGCCGTGCCGCATCCAGAATCCTTTCACCCGGTTCGACCGCCAGTACCGCCCCGGAAGGCTGCAAGGTTACCTGCATCAATCTATTCCCAACTGGTCCCACAACTCATCGATACGGCGGGTGACGGCCTCGTCCTTGACGATGACCCGGCCCCATTCGCGTGTAGTCTCGCCCGGCCATTTGTGCGTGGCGTCCAGGCCCATCTTCGACCCCAGCCCCGATACCGGCGACGCGAAGTCGAGGTAGTCGATGGGGGTATTGTCGATCATCACCGTATCACGCTTGGGGTCCATGCGCGTGGTGATGGCCCAGATCACATCGTTCCAGTCGCGGGCGTTGATATCGTCGTCGGTGACGATAACGAACTTGGTGTACATGAACTGTCGCAGGAACGACCACACACCCAGCATGACGCGCTTGGCATGGCCCGGGTACTGCTTCTTCATGGTCACCACCGCCATGCGGTACGAGCAGCCTTCCGGCGGCAGGTAGAAGTCGGTGATCTCGGGGAACTGCTTCTGCAGGATCGGCACGAACACTTCGTTCAGCGCCACGCCGAGAATCGCCGGCTCATCCGGCGGCCTGCCGGTGTAGGTGCTGTGGTAGATCGGCTTTTGCCGATGGGTGATGCGCTCGACGGTGAACACCGGGAAGCTGTCCACTTCGTTGTAGTAGCCGGTGTGGTCGCCGTACGGGCCTTCCGGGGCCATCTCGCCGGGGTGGATCACGCCTTCGAGGATGATCTCGGCGGTGGCCGGTACCTGCAGGTCGTTGCCACGGCACTTGACCAGTTCGGTGCGGTTGCCACGCAACAGGCCAGCGAAGGCGTACTCGGAAAGCGTGTCCGGGACCGGGGTCACGGCACCGAGGATGGTCGCCGGGTCAGCGCCCAACGCCACGGCTACCGGGAACGGCTGGCCAGGATGCTTCTCGCACCATTCGCGGTAGTCCAGCGCCCCGCCGCGGTGGCTCAGCCAGCGCATGATCACCTTGTTGCGGCCAATCACCTGCTGGCGATAGATGCCCAGGTTCTGGCGGTCCTTGTTCGGCCCGCGGGTCACGGTCAGGCCCCAGGTGATCAGCGGCGCAACATCGCCAGGCCAGCAGTGCTGGATAGGCAGCTGGCCGAGGTCAACGTCATCGCCTTCGACCACGATTTCCTGGCATACCGCGTCCTTGACCACCTTCGGCGCTATGGACACGACCTTCTTGAAGATCGGCAGCTTCGACCAGGCGTCCTTCAGGCCCTTCGGCGGCTCCGGCTCCTTGAGAAACGCCAGCAGCTTGCCGATTTCGCGCAGTTCTTCGGTCGACTCGGCGCCCATGCCCATGGCCACGCGCTCGGGGGTGCCGAACAGGTTGCCCAGCACCGGCATGTCGAACCCAGTGGGCTTTTCGAAGAGCAAGGCCGGGCCCTTGGCGCGCAGCGTGCGGTCGCAGACTTCGGTCATTTCCAGAACTGGGGAGATGGGAACCTGGATGCGCTTGAGTTCACCGCGCTGTTCCAGGCCACGAATGAAGTCGCGCAGATCGCGATACTGCATGCAAGGGCCTCGTGTTGGGCGTATCGGTCGGGGTGCAGAGTGTAGCGCCGTTGGCGGGGTAAAGGCCAAGAATGACTTGGGGCCGCTTCGCGCCCCATCGCCGGCAAGCCGGCTCCCACAAGGTCAGTGTGAGCCCTGTGGGAGCCGGCTTGCCGGCGATGGGCTGCAAAGCAGCCCCAATCAGTTCCAGTCTGAAACGCTTACTTGCGCTTCATCGACAGGAAGAACTCATCATTGGTCTTGGTCTGCTTGAGCTTGTCGACCAGGAACTCGATGGCGGCGATTTCGTCCATCGGGTGCAGCAGCTTGCGCAGGATCCACATGCGCTGCAGTTCGTCGTCGGCGGTCAGCAGCTCTTCACGACGGGTACCGGACTTGTTGATGTTGATGGCCGGGAACACACGCTTCTCGGCGATGCGGCGGTCCAGGGGCAGCTCCATGTTGCCGGTACCCTTGAACTCTTCGTAGATCACTTCGTCCATCTTCGAGCCAGTCTCGACCAGCGCGGTGGCGATGATGGTCAGCGAACCGCCTTCCTCGATGTTACGGGCGGCACCGAAGAAGCGCTTCGGCTTCTCCAGGGCGTGGGCATCGACACCACCGGTCAGCACCTTGCCGGAGCTCGGGATCACGGTGTTGTAGGCACGCGCCAGACGGGTGATGGAGTCGAGCAGGATGACCACGTCTTTCTTGTGCTCGACCAGGCGCTTGGCCTTCTCGATGACCATTTCGGCAACCTGCACGTGGCGGGTCGGCGGCTCGTCGAAGGTCGAGGCGACCACTTCGCCGCGCACGGTGCGCTGCATCTCGGTCACTTCTTCCGGGCGCTCGTCGATCAGCAGGACGATCAGGTGGCACTCGGGGTTGTTGCGGGTAATGTTGGCCGCGATGTTCTGCAGCATGATGGTCTTACCGGCTTTCGGCGGTGCGACGATCAGGCCACGCTGGCCTTTGCCGATCGGGGCGCACAGGTCGATGACGCGACCGGTGAGGTCTTCGGTGGAGCCGTTACCGGCTTCCATCTTCAGGCGCTTGTTCGGGAACAGCGGCGTCAGGTTTTCGAACAGGATCTTGTTCTTCGCGTTTTCCGGACGGTCGAAGTTGATGGTATCGACCTTCAGCAGCGCGAAGTAACGCTCGCCTTCCTTCGGTGGGCGGATCTTGCCGACGATGGTGTCGCCGGTGCGCAGGTTGAAGCGACGGATCTGGCTGGGCGAAACGTAGATGTCGTCAGGGCCGGCCAGGTAAGAGGCATCCGCCGAACGCAGGAAACCGAAACCATCCTGGAGAATCTCCAGCACGCCGTCACCCGAGATCTCTTCGCCGCTTTTCGCATGCTTTTTCAGCAGGGCGAAAATCACGTCCTGTTTGCGCGAACGGGCCATGTTTTCGATGCCCATCTGTTCGGCCATTTCCAAAAGATCGGTAATCGGCTTTTGCTTGAGTTCTGTCAGGTTCATAAGGGGAGTGACGTAATCATGTAAGGAAGGGAAAAATTAAGCAGTTGGCTTAATGAGGCCGCGCCGCTAGATGGCGACAGGATCGCGTACTGATTCGAATTAGGGATGCTTCGGCGACGGCGTGCAGAGGGCACTGGAGAAGCAGTGCGAGGCCGAATGTAACACTTGCTTTTTTCGACGTCTAGTGGTTTTGGCCAGTGTTTTACGGGGCTATCCGACTGGATGGCCGCAAGGCCGGGGCTCGCGAGCCATCGGGGAAACTACCTACAACAGATAAAGAAAAGCCCCGCATTTGCGGGGCTTCTTCACATCACAGGCTGGCGTCGAGGAACGCTTTGAGCTGCGACTTGGACAACGCGCCGACCTTGGTGGCCTCGACGTTGCCGTTCTTGAACAGCATCAGCGTCGGGATGCCACGCACGCCGTGCTTGGCCGGGGTTTCCTGGTTTTCGTCGATGTTCAGCTTGGCGATGGTCACCTTGCCTTGATATTCCGAAGCGATGTCGTCCAGTACCGGCGCGATCATCTTGCATGGGCCGCACCATTCAGCCCAGTAGTCGACCAGCACCGCGCCTTCAGCCTTGAGTACGTCGGCTTCGAAGCTGGCGTCGGTGACATGTTTGATAAGATCGCTGCTCATGGATATCTCCAGGTCGTAAGCACAAAAAAACGTTGCCCATCATAGCCGCACCCAGGCGCGACAGGAAGCCACAGACGATTGAGTGTAACTATAGTTGTGCAAGACGCCACGAATCGAAACTGTCATATCACGGTCATAACATTGCTATGACATTGCCATGCATCAAGCCTTGCAGTGCCGCTCGTTGGCGTAGGACCACGATCGTGGCACGATTGCCGGGTTAACGACCGAGAACCTCCAGACCATGCCGCATACCACCGCGAAGAACCTGTCTCTGATCGCCGCCATCGACCTGGGCTCCAACAGCTTCCACATGGTCGTCGCCAAGGCCCATCACACGGAAATCCGCATCCTCGAAAGGCTTGGAGAAAAGGTTCAGCTCGCCGCCGGCATCGACGATGAGCGCAGGCTCAGCGAAGAAGCCATGCAACGCGGCCTGGAATGCCTCAAGCGCTTCGCCCAGCTGATCAACGGCATGCCCCAGGGCGCGGTGCGCATCGTCGGCACCAACGCCTTGCGCGAAGCACGCAACCGCAACGAATTCATCCTGCGCGCCGAGGCCATCCTCGGCCACCCGGTCGAGGTCATTTCCGGCCGTGAAGAGGCGCGCCTGATCTACCTGGGCGTGTCCCACACCCTGGCCGACACCCCGGGCAAGCGCCTGGTCGCCGACATCGGCGGCGGCAGCACCGAGTTCATCATCGGCCAGCGCTTCGAGCCGCTGCTGCGCGAAAGCCTGCAAATGGGCTGCGTCAGCTTCACCCAGCGTTATTTCCGCGACGGCAAGATCACCCCGGCGCGCTACGCACAGGCCTACACCGCCGCGCGCCTGGAGCTGATGAGCATCGAGAACGCCCTGCACCGCCTGACCTGGGACGAGGCCATCGGCTCGTCCGGGACCATCCGCGCCATCGGCGCCGCCATCAAGTCCGGCGGACTGGGCAATGGCGAGGTCAACGCCGAGGGCTTGGCCTGGGTCAAGCGCAAGCTGTTCAAGCTGGGCGAGACCGACAAGATCGACTTCGAAGGGGTCAAGCCCGATCGCCGAACTATTTTCCCGGCGGGCCTGGCCATCCTCGAGGCGATCTTCGATGCGCTGGAGCTGCAGCGCATGGAACACTGCGACGGTGCCCTGCGCGAAGGCGTGTTGTTCGACCTGCTGGGCCGCCACCATCACGAAGATGTGCGCGAGCGCACCCTGAACTCGCTGATGGAGCGTTACCACGTCGACCAGGGCCAGGCCGCACGGGTCGAGCGCAAGGCGCTGCACGCCTTCGACCAAGTGGCCAAGACATGGGAGCTCGAGGACGGCAACTGGCGCGATCTTCTGGGTTGGGCGGCGAAAGTGCACGAAGTTGGCCTGGATATCGCCCATTACCACTACCACAAGCACGGCGCCTACCTGATCGAGCACTCCGACCTGTCCGGCTTCTCCCGCGAGGACCAGCAGATGATGGCCCTGCTGGTGCGCGGCCATCGCCGCAACATTCCCAAGGACAAGTTCGCCGAGTTCGGCGACGAAGGCATCAAGCTGATCCGCCTGTGCGTGCTGTTGCGCTTCGCTATCCTCTTCCACCATATCCGTGGCAACCAGCAGATGCCGAAAGTGGTACTGCAGGCCGGCGACGACAGCCTCGAAGTGGTCTTCCCTGGAAACTGGCTGGAAGAAAACCAGCTGACCCAGGCCGACTTCGCCAACGAGGCGGAGTGGCTGGCCCGGGTCGGCTTCGTCCTCAGCGTACGTTGAGGACCGGGTTGCTCAGGCGCTCCAGCAGGGTCGCCTGGGCACTGCGCGGGTTCTGGTTGCCGGTCGGGGTGCTGCGCACGTAGCGCCCGTCCGGTTGCAGGGTCCAGGCCTGGGTGTTGTCGGTCAGGTATCCCTCCAACTCCTTCTTGACCCGCAGCAACAGCTTCTTGCCTTCCACCGGGAAGCAGGTCTCGACACGCTTGTCGAGGTTACGCTCCATCCAGTCGGCACTGGACAGGTAGATCTGCTCCTCGCCGCCATTGAGGAAGTAGAACACCCGGGTGTGCTCGAGGAAGCGGCCGATGATCGAGCGCACATGGATGTTGTGCGAAACGCCCGGGATGCCCGGCCGCAGACAGCACATGCCACGCACCACCAGGTCGATGCGCACGCCCGACTGGCTGGCCTTGTACAGCGCCTTGATGATCTTGGCGTCGGTCAGCGAGTTGAACTTGGCGATGATGTGCGCAGGCTTGCCCTCCAGGGCGAACTGGGTCTCCCGGGCGATCATGTCGAGCATGCCCTTTTTCAGGGTGAAGGGCGCGTGCAGCAGCTTCTTCATGCGCAGGGTCTTGCCCATGCCGATCAGCTGGCTGAACAGTTTGCCGACGTCCTCGGTGAGGGCGTCGTCGGAGGTCAGCAAGCTGTAGTCGGTGTACAGGCGGGCGTTACCGGCGTGGTAGTTGCCGGTGCCCAGGTGCGCGTAACGGACGATTTCACCCTGCTCGCGGCGCAGGATCAGCATCATCTTGGCGTGGGTCTTGAAGCCCACCACCCCGTAGATCACCACCGCGCCGGCGGCCTGCAGTCGGCTGGCCATCTGCAGGTTGGACTCTTCGTCGAAGCGTGCGCGCAATTCGATCACCGCGGTGACCTCCTTGCCGTTACGCGCCGCGTCCACCAGGGCGTCGACGATCTCCGAGTTGGCACCCGAGCGATAGAGCGTCTGGCGCACGGCAAGCACGTGCGGGTCCTTGGCGGCCTGCCGCAGCAGGTCGATCACCGGGGTGAACGATTCGAATGGGTGCATCAGCAGGATGTCCTGCTTGCCGATCACGCTGAAGATGTTGTCGGCGTTCACCAGCAGCTTGGGGATTGCCGGGGTGAACGGCGTGTACTGCAGCTCCGGGTGGCTATCGAGCCCGGTGATGCTGAACAGACGGGTCAGGTTGACCGGGCCGTTGACCTGGTACAGCTCGCTCTCGCTCAGGCTGAACTGCTTGAGCAGATAGTCGGAGAGGTGTTTCGGGCAGGTATCGGCTACCTCGAGGCGCACGGCATCGCCGTAGCGACGCGAGAACAACTCGCCGCGCAGGGCACGGGCCAGGTCGTCGACCTCTTCCGAGTCCAGCGCCAGGTCGGCGTTACGAGTCAGGCGGAACTGATAGCAGCCCTTGACCTTCATGCCCTGGAACAGGTCATCGGCATGGGCATGGATCATCGACGACAGGAACACATAGTTGTCGCCAGGCCCGCCGACGTCTTCCGGCACCCGGATTACCCGCGGCAGCAGGCGCGGCGCCGGGATGATCGCCAGGCCCGAATCGCGGCCGAAGGCGTCGACACCCTCGAGCTCGACGATGAAGTTCAGGCTCTTGTTCACCAGCAACGGGAACGGGTGGGTCGGGTCGAGGCCGATCGGGGTGATGATTGGCGCGATCTCGTCGCGGAAGAAGCGCCGTACCCAGGTCTTGAGCTTGGGCGTCCAGTAACGGCGACGGATGAAGCGAATGGCATGTTTTTCCAGCTCTGGCAGCAGCACGTCGTTGAGGATCGCGTACTGCCGATCCACTTCGAGGTGCACCAGTTCGCTGATCCGCGCCAGCGCCTGGTGCGGCTGCAGGCCGTCGGCGCCGGCCTGTTCGCGGGCGAAGTTGATCTGCTTCTTCAGGCCCGCCACACGGATTTCGAAGAACTCGTCCAGGTTGCTGGAGAAGATCAACAGGAACTTCAGGCGCTCGAGCAGCGGGTACGACTCGTCCAGCGCCTGCTCCAGCACGCGGATATTGAACTGCAGCTGCGAAAGCTCGCGATGAATGTACAGGCTGCTGTCGTCCAGGCTCGGCACGGCGATCGCCGGGGCCGGCACAGGCGCTGGGGCCGGGGCGGCTTCAGCGACAGGTTCCGGCTGCGCTACCTCTGGCAGGTCGGGCGGGGTCTGCACCATCTCTTCGGGCACGGCCTGGGCATCCTTGATCGCGACAGGGTTGAGCACTTCGTTATTCATCTGACGTTCCTGGAGAGCGTTACTGCCCTCTCATCATTTGAGCGGCACGCACGGCGAAATAGGTCAGGATGCCATCGGCGCCTGCCCGTTTGAATGCGGTGAGGGATTCGAGGATCACGGCTTCGCTGAGCCAGCCGTTCTGGATCGCGGCCATGTGCATGGCGTACTCGCCGCTGACCTGATAGACGAAGGTCGGCACCTTGAACTCGGTTTTCACCCGGTGAACGATGTCCAGGTACGGCATGCCCGGCTTGACCATGACCATGTCGGCGCCTTCGGCAAGGTCGGTGGCCACTTCGTGCAGGGCTTCGTCGCTGTTGGCCGGGTCCATCTGGTAGGAGGCCTTGTTGGCCTTGCCGAGGTTCAGCGCCGAGCCGACCGCATCACGGAACGGGCCGTAGTAGGCACTGGCGTACTTGGCCGAGTAGGCCATGATGCGCACGTTGACGTGGCCGGCCACTTCCAGGGCTTCACGGATCGCGCCGAGACGGCCGTCCATCATGTCCGATGGCGCGACCACCTGGGCGCCAGCCTCGGCATGGGACAGCGCCTGGCGCACCAGGGCGTCGACGGTGATGTCGTTCTGCACATAGCCTTCCTCGTCGAGGATGCCGTCCTGACCGTGGGTGGTGAACGGGTCAAGGGCCACGTCGGTGATCACCCCCAGTTCCGGGAAGCGGGCACGCAGGGCGCGGGTGGCGCGCTGGGCGATGCCATCCGGGTTCCAGGCTTCGGCGCCGTCGAGGGATTTCTTTTCGGTCGGGGTCACCGGGAACAGCGCCAGCGCCGGAATGCCCAGCTCTACCCAACTCTGCGCGGCTTCCAGCAGCAGGTCGATCGACAGACGCTCGACGCCCGGCATGGACGGCACTTCTTCGCGGCGGCCCTCGCCGTCCAGTACGAATACCGGAAGAATCAGGTCATCGACAGTCAGGGTGTTTTCGCGAACCAGGCGACGGGAGAATTCGTCCCGACGGTTGCGACGCAGACGGGTGGCAGGAAACAGACGATTGGCGGGGGTAAAGCTCACGGCAGACTCCTGAGCCCGCGCAGGCGGGCGAGCGCGACAGTTATAAGCGGCCATTATGACGCCTGTGTGACACCCGAGGGCAACCCTGCGACTTGTGGCCGCAGTCATTGTCCTTGTAGGAATTGTTCACGTCGAGACACATTTGGACACTTTCCCGATCGCGCCCGAAGGGGTAGGCTGCGCGTTCATTTCGCCAGCACGCCAGAAAATGCTTCAACAATTCCTGAACGATTTCGGCTACTTTGCCCTTTTTCTCGGCACGTTCTTCGAAGGCGAGACCATCCTCGTGCTCGCAGGGTTTCTTGCGTTTCGCGAATACATGGATATCAAGCTGGTGGTCCTGGTGGCCTTCTGTGGCAGTTATGCCGGTGACCAGTTGTGGTATTTCATGGGTCGCCGACACGGGCGCAAGATCCTCGCCCGCAAGCCTCGCTGGCAAGCCATGGGCGACCGTGCGCTGGAGCATATCCGCCGCCATCCGGACATCTGGGTGCTGAGCTTCCGCTTCGTCTACGGCCTGCGCACGGTGATGCCGGTGGCCATCGGCCTGTCCGGCTACCCGCCACGCCGCTACCTGCTGCTCAACGGCATCGGCGCCGCAGTCTGGGCCCTGGCCCTGGGCCTGGCCGCCTATCACTTCGGCGCTATCCTCGAAGGCATGCTGGGCAGCATCAAGAAGTACGAGCTATGGGTGCTCGGCGGCCTGCTGGTGCTGGGCCTCGCGCTCTGGCTGCGCCGGCGCTTTCGCAACAGCCGCGCCGAGCGTCGCGCGGCGGCAGAGGGCCAGGCCGCCGAGGCTGAGCAGGCTGTAACCCAGGAGCAGCAGCCAGAACAGGGGCGTGACCAGCACTAAGCCCAGCGCGCCGGCCAGGTACAGCGCTGGCGCATTCGACAGCAGGCGCGCCAGCTCCAGGCGCGCTGCCCAGGGTCGGTCCTCGAGCGCCACGCCCAGCACGAACAGCCCGAACGCCATAACCGTCCAGCCCAATGCCAGGGCCGTGGGCGTCACCTGTTCCGCCACGTCCATCAGATAACTGCCCAACGCCACGTAGACCGCGAACTGCGCCGTGACGTACAGCTGCTGTGCGCCGCCCAGCGGGATCGCGAACTTGCGAAACGCGGCGAGGTCCTGCTTGGCCTGTGGATAAGCGGCGGTCACGTCCGCCGGCCGCCAGCCAGTGGGCATGAACCAGATACGCAGCTTGTCCCACCAACGGGCCGTTCGCCGGGCGTCGTCCCACAGCTGGGCGTAGAACTGCACGTTCGCCCACAGCGGGTTCCAGCTCGCCAAAGGCGTGGTCACGCCGAAGATCACCGGCTCGCGCTCGTCCTCTTCCTGGAAGGTGCCGAACAGCCGGTCCCAGATTATGAACACGCCGCCGTAGTTGCGATCCAAGTACAGAGGATTCTGCGCATGGTGGACGCGATGGTTGGACGGCGTGATGAAAATCCACTCGAGCCAGCCCAGCTTGGGCACATGGCGAGTGTGCACCCAGAACTGGTAGAGCAGGTTCAGCGAGGCCACGGTGATGAACACCAGGGGCGGCACGCCCAGCAACGCCAGCGGCAGGTAGAAGATCCAGGAAAACAGAAAACCGCTGCTGGTCTGGCGCAAGGCGGTGGTGAGGTTGTACTCCTCGCTCTGGTGATGCACCGAGTGCGCGGCCCACAACACGTTGCGCTCGTGGCCCAGGCGGTGCAGCCAGTAATAGCAGAGGTCGTAGAGCACGAAGGCGACCATCCACACCCACCAGGCATCCGCCGGCAGCCGCAGCCAGGCCAAGTGCTCCCAGGCCACGGCATAGGTGACCAGCCCCACCCCTTTGGTCAGCAGCCCGGTGCTGGTGGACAGCGCACCGGTGCTCAGACTGTTGATCGAGTCGGCAAGCTGGTAGTTGCGGCGCCCGCGCACGCGGTCGGCGATAAGCTCCACCGCGATCAGCACGAAGAAGAACGGCACGGCCAGCAGAATCAGGTCCATGAACGGCCACCTCCAAGGTTGTCCACGAAGATTAGGCCTGCACTGGGGCAAATCCCATGGCTACATCTGCCAAACTAGAGGACATTTAGCGCCTCGACACTGGAGTATTGAGCATGACAAAAAAAGTTGCGGTGATTCTGTCCGGTTGCGGCGTGTACGACGGCGCCGAAATCCATGAGAGCGTGATCACCCTGCTGCGCCTGGACCAGCGCGGCGCCCAGGTGCAGTGCTTCGCGCCGAACATCGCGCAGATGCATGTGATCGACCACCTGACCGGGGAAGAGATGCCCGAATCGCGCAATGTGCTGGTGGAGTCGGCGCGCATCGCCCGTGGCGAGGTGAAGGACATTCGCGAAGCCAAGGTCGAGGACTTCGACGCCCTGATCGTGCCGGGAGGCTTCGGCGCGGCGAAGAATCTGTCGAACTTTGCCGTCGAAGGCGCCAACTGCACCGTGCAACCAGACGTGCTGGCGCTGGCCGAGGCGTTTGCCGATGCCTGCAAGCCGGTCGGGCTGATCTGCATCTCGCCGGCCCTGGCGGCGAAGATCTATGGGCCGGGCGTGGTCTGCACCATCGGCACTGACGCCGGTACCAGCGCGGCGGTGGTGAAGATGGGCGGCACCCATGAAGAGTGCGATGTGCATGACATCGTCGAAGATACCCAGCGCAAGCTGGTGACTACCCCGGCGTACATGCTGGCTAAGTCGATCAGCGAGGCGGCGGGTGGCATCTACAAGTTGGTGGATCGGGTGCTGGAGCTGACCCACGAGGGTGACAAGTAAGGCCTCGAAGGCCTGCTACGCAGGCCATCGCCGGCAAGCCGGCTCCCACAGGATCACCTACACATGCGGGAACCGGCAGCCCCACGTACTTAACGCTTGGAAAGCCGTCCCAGAATCCGGTCCAGGGCATTGGCGAACGCCTGCTTCTCGCGTTCGCCATAAGGTGCCTGCCCGCCGCCCACCTGCCCCTGCTCGCGCAGTTCGGTGAACAGGTTGCGCACCGCCAGGCGCTCGCCCATGTTGCGCTCGTCGAACTCGCGGCCGCGCGGGTCCAGCGCGGCCACGCCTTTCTTGATCAGGCGGTCGGCCAGCGGCACGTCGCTGCAGATCACCAGCTCGCCGGGCTCGGCGTTGTCCACCAGGTAGTCGTCGGCCGCGTCCATGCCGCTGGGCACCACGATAAGCCGCACGCAGGCGAAGGCCGGCTTGATCTGCGGCTGGCCGGCCACCATCACCACCTCCAGCTTGCGCTTGAGGGCGAACTTGACGATCAGGTCCTTGGCCGCCTTGGGGCAGGCGTCGGCATCGATCCATACACGCATGAGATTAATCCTGTGCTCCGGGCGGACATTATGCCAGCCCCAGCCTCATCGCGGGGCGGGCCAGTGGCCCCCCCCTTCCCCCTGCACAGACTCAGCTCGCCGCCGCCCGGTGCTTCTCGGCCAAGCGGCTGCGCCCATAGAGGAACACGATAGCCAGCAACGCTACCGCCTGCGCGCTCAGTGAGTAGAGATCGGCGTGGATCCCCAGCCAGTCGAACTCGAAGAACGCCACCGGCCGCGTACCCAGCACGCCGGCCTCCTGCAGCGCCTTGACGCCGTGCCCGGCGAACACCACCGACAACGCACAGAGCAAAGCCGCGTTGATGCTGAAGAACAGCGACAGCGGCAGCTTGGCCGAGCCGCGCAGGATCACCCAGGCCAGGCCCACCAGCAGCACCAGCGCCGTGGCACCGCCTGCAAGAACCGCCTGGTGGCCAGCCGGCCCGGCCTGCAGCCACAGGGTCTCGTAGAACAGGATCACCTCGAACAGCTCGCGGTACACCGAGAAGAACGCCAGCACGGCAAAGCCGAAGCGCCCGCCGCCACCGACCAGGCTGCTCTTGATGTAGTCCTGCCAGGCGGCGGCGTGGCGGCGGTCGTGCATCCACACGCCGAGCCACAGCACCATCACCGCGGCGAACAAGGCCGTGCAGCCTTCGAGCAGCTCACGCTGCGCGCCACCGACGTCGATCACGTAGGCCGCCAGGGCCCAGGTGGCGAAGCCGGCGACCAAGGCCAAGGCCCAGCCAACGTTGACGCTGCGCACAGCCGACTGCTGGCCGGTGTTGCGCAGGAAAGCGAGGATCGCCGCCAGCACCAGGATCGCCTCCAGGCCCTCGCGCAGCAGGATCAGCAGGCCGGAGATGTAGCTCAACGACCAGCTCAGGCCATCGCTGCCCAGCAGCTTCGAGGCCTGTTCGAGCTTGACCTTGGCTTCGGCCAGGCGCTGTTCGGCTTGGGCCACCGGCAGGCCGTCCTGCAGCGACTGACGGTAGGCCATCAGCGACTTCTCGGTGTCCTTGCGGGCCTGGGTGTCAATGTTGTCGAGCGAGCTTTCCACCAGCTCGAAGCCTTCCAGGTAAGCCGCCACCGACAAGTCGTAGGCCTGGTCGTGGTCGCCGGCGCGGTAAGCCGCCAGGCTCTTGTCCAGGGTGCTGGAGGTGTACTCGAGCAACTGCGCCGGGCCACGCTTGACCTGCGGCGGTTGCGCCCGCTGGGCGCGGAACGCGGCCACAGCGTTTGCGCCTTCACTGGCGGCAACCTCGGCCGGGGTCTGCCGGGCCAGGTCGGCGAGGTTCCAGGTCTTGTCGCTCTTTGCCGCCTGCGGATCGGCGGTGAAGCTGGCGATATAGGCCGCCACGTCCCAGCGCTGGCGCTCGTCGAGCTGGTCGGCGAACGAGGGCATCTCGGTGCCCTCGATGCCCAGTCCGAGGGTGTTGTACAGGTCGAACAGGCTGAGCTGGTCGAGGCGCGCGGCATCGCGCAGGTTGGCTGGCGCAGGCTCCAGGCCGACACCGGCCGGGCCATCGCCCAGCCCGGTATCACCGTGGCAGATCGAGCAATTCTGGGCATACAGCGATGCGCCGCGGGCCGGGTCCGGGGTGATCACCGGTGCTTGGCTGACCTCGTAGGCCACGGCCAGGCGTGCACCCAGCTGGCGGGCCTGGCGAGCAACGCCGGCGCCATCCTGTCGCTGGTCGATGGCCTGGCGCAGGCTCTGGACACCCTGCTCCAGCGCGCCGCGCTCGGCATGCTCGGGCAGCCCCTTGACCAACTCGGCCAGCACCCCGCTGAACTCCTGTTGCTCGCGGTATTCCCCGTCGTCCACCACCTTGCCGTCACGCACGGTTGGTGGGTAGTCGGCACCGATGTAATCCAGCAGATGCAACGCCTTGGTCGCCTCGGCAGGTGCTTCGGCCAGCGTCGGGGTGCTGCACAGCGCCAGCATCGGGCCAAGCAACAGGGCAGGCAGCCAGGCAAGCAGACGGGAACGGGAAATCATGGCCAATCTCGACGGAAATACGAAAGAGAACATTGTTCACTTCCACTCTCCCCCGCTCAAGGCTCACCGGCAGATTTCATGAAAAATCTTGCGACAAATTGACCGATCGACAGCCTGGACAGCGCTTTTCCGCCTGATGGCACGCCTGCAGAAAATGCGAAGCAATTCGCCATCACGTAGCTACTACTTTGGGTATAATCCCGCGCCGCCGTAATAGCCATTAGCAATCAAGGCGCCTCCATCGAGAGGTTCTGGCGATAAAACAGAGGGATCTGCCGCCCCCGCCCACGCGGCCAACCGTTTCAGGGAAAGAAGAAGTCCGATGGTATCCCGCGCCCTCACCCTGGCGACCCTGGTCGCCGCCGTGCAGCTTACCGGCTGCTCGGTGTTCCGCAGCTACGACAGCGAACTGCAGGAGACCAACAAGCAGTTGGCCGCCGGCAATGTCGACGCCGCCCTCGCCCTGCTGGAAAACAACAACAAGGGCGACAAGAAAGACCTGCTCTACTACTTCGAAAAAGGCGAGCTGCTGCGCTCCAAGGGCGACCTCAAGGGCAGCCAGGACGCCTGGCGCTCGGCCGACAGCGTGGTGTTCCAGTGGGAAGAGTCGGTCAAGCTCGACACCGACAAGTACCTGAGCCAGTTCGGCAGCTACCTGGTCAACGACAAGGTGCGCCGCTACGAAGGCTACGACTACGAAAAAGTCATGCTGACCACGCAGATGGCCTTGAACCTGCTGGCGCAGAACGACTTCGACGGCGCCCGCACCGAGATCAAGAAGACCCACGAGCGCGAAGCGATCATCGCCGAGCTGCGCGACAAGGAATACCTCAAGCGCGAGGAAGAGGCCGAGAAGGAAGGCATCAAGACCGAATACAAGGACCTGCAGGGTTACCCGGTCGCCAGCCTCGACGCCCCTGAGGTGGTCGGCCTGAAGAACAGCTACCAGAGCGCCTTCAGCCATTACCTGTCCGGCTATGTCTACGAGGCCCTCGGCGAGAAGGGCCTGGCCGCGCCGGGCTACCGCAAGGCCGCCGAGCTGCGCCCGAATACCCCGCTGCTGGACCAGGCGCTGCTGGAGCTGGACAAGAACAGCGCCAAGGCCGGTGAAAGCGACGTGCTGATCGTGGTACAGACCGGCCTGGCCCCGGCACGCGATTCGATCCGCATCCCGCTGCCACTGCCGATCCAGGACAACCTGGTGATCACTCCGCTGTCGTTCCCGATCATCAGGGAAGACACTTCGACCGCGCACCTGAGCGAGATCCAGCTCAACGACAAGGCCCTGGCCCTGACCGCGCTCAACAGCACCACCGCCATGTCACGCCGCGCCCTGCGCGACGACATGCCGGGCATCATCCTGCGCACCAGCGTGCGCGCCATCAGCCGCGGCGTGGCGCAGAAGAACCTGAACCAGACCAACCCGATGGCCGGGCTGGTGGTGGGCATTGCCTCCACCGTGCTGGAAGGTGCCGATACCCGCACCTGGCGCACCCTGCCAAACGAAACCCAGGTGGCCCGCGTACGCCTCAAGCAGGGTGAACACCACCTGAGCCTGCCGTCGAGCCTCGGCGGTACCCAGGTCACGGTGAAAGTCGATCGCCCCTACCAGGTGGTCAGCCTGCGCGTGGTCGGCAACCGCGTGTTCGCTGGCGGCCCGTCCGTCGAAGTCGCCCCGCAGGCCGCAGCCACCGCTGTCGCCAGCCTCAAGTAACCCAAGGATCGAACATGCGCAAAACATGCCTCGCCCTGGCCGCCGTCGCCCTCCTGGCCGGCTGCGCCACCCCGCCCCCTGCCCCGGGCAGCGCCGCCAGCAAGGTGGTGACCATGGGCCAGCTGGATGACATCGAAGTCGGCCAGATGCGCGTCGCCCGCGAGAACGGCTACCTCACCGTCAATGTGGCGCTGACCAACACCAGCCGCAGCAACCAGACCCTGTTCTACCGCTTCGCCTGGCTGGGCAGCGACGGTTTCCCGGTGGCCGATGAAGAGAGCTGGAAGGCCCTGCCGCTGTACGGCAAGCAGGCCAAGTTCCTGCCCGCCATCGCACCGACCCCCGCAGCCCGTGACTACCGCCTCGAAGTCCACACCCGGTAACCCCTTTCAGGAGCACATTCGATGTTTGCACGCCTTTCCCTCGCCGCCCTCGCCATCGCCCTGGTCAGCGGCTGCAGCACCCCTTCGCCGGTTCTCGGCGGCAAGAACATCAGCTACGGCGACAGCAAGGCCGTCGAACTGGTGACCAACGAGTTCGGTTCCACCGACCTGCAGATGATCGCCGAGAGCATGACCCGCTCGCTGGCCCAGTCCGGCGTGCTGCACGGCCGCCCGGTGGTGCAGGTGTACGACGTGAAGAACAAGACCAGCGAGTACATCGATACCCGCGAGATCACCACCTCGATCAAGACCCAGCTGATGAAGTCCGGCGCCGCCCGCTTCGCCAGCGACAACACCGACATGCAGAGCCAGGTCGACCAGCTCAAGCTGCAGAACCAGAGCGGCCTGTACAAGAAGAAGACCGTGGCCAAGACCGGCAACATGATCGCCGCCAAATACCGCCTGGAAGGCTCGATCAGCTCGATCGTCAAGCGCAGCAGCGACTACAAGGACGTGTTCTACAAGTTCAGCCTGCAGCTGATCGACGTGGAAAGCGGCCTGGCCGAGTGGATGGACGAAAAAGAAATCCGCAAGACCACGGAGCGCTGATCGATGCGTGCATGGATGGCAATAATCGGCCTGGCCTGCGCCTTCGGCGCGCAGGCGGCCCCCAAGGTGGCGGTGACCGACCTGGCCTACCAGGCGCAGGTGGAGGAATACATCCACACCATCAACGCCCAGAGCAGCGGCCAGGCCGGCATGTACCACGCCAGCGGCCAGTCGAGCTACAGCGAGTACGAGAGCCTCAACAGCTACATCGAGCAGACCGAACTGCGCAAGTTCGGTGGCGACATCAAGGGTGAGATCCTCAAGACCGGCATGTTCCAGCTGGTCCAGGGCCGCCCCTACACCGCCGACTCGAAGGAAGACGTGTACGACGTGATCCGCCGCATCAAGAACGGCGCGTTCAAGGGTGCCGACTACGTGCTGTTCGGCACCCTGTCGGACATCGACTTCCAGCAGGACATCAACTCGCTGGACCACACCGACAGCTACTCGGCGGTGCTGGGCCTGACCGTGGTCGCCGACTTCAGCCTGATCAACACCCGCACCTACGAGATCACCTCGGCGTTCACCGCCATGGGCGAAGGGCAGGACACCAAGCTGGTGAAAAGCCAGGACCGCCGCGTGACGTTGAACCGTCCGCGGGTGGTGCGCGATGTATCGAAGGCGCTGGGCGAGGATGTGGCGCAGCAGTTGGCCGAGCAGTTGGGCGGCTCGGTGCCTGGGCAGGCGAAGCAGCCGCGTGGGCGGGACAACCTGCCGCCGGATGAGCCGGCGCGGGTGCTGAACTAAGCCACACGCAATCCCTGTAGGAGCGGCCTTACCGAGGCGTCGGACCGGCCGGAAAGGGCCGCGAAGCGGCCCCTGGAATTTAGCTGTGATGCACAAATCGTTGGGGCTGCTCTGCAGCCCTTTCGCCGGCAAGCCGGCTCCCACAGGGATCGGAGCAGCTCTGAAAGGGCCGCGAAGCAGCCCCTGGGATTTAGCCGTGATGCACAAATCGCTGGGGCTGCTCCGCAGCCCGTTCGCTGGCAAGCCGGCTCCCACAGGGATCGGAGCAGCTTTTGTGGGAGCCGGCTTGCCGGCGATGAGGCCAGCACAGGCAACCATGACAGCTGCCCATTCAGAGCCAGATGGCATCCCAATGCGGATAGTCGCCGATCCTCTCAACCAAGCCTGCCCGTTTGGGATTCATGACAACGTAGCGCGCAACAGCGCGCACATCTTCCTCACGCCGCAATGCCCGATCATGAAAGCCTTGCTGCCACAGGCGACCGGTGCGCCTCTGATATCCATTGATCATCCGCGTACTGCGCGACTTGACCCTGCGCATCAGCGTTTTCAGATCCACGTCCCCAAGCTCCACAAGCCAGTGAAAATGATCTGGCATCACAACCCAGGCCAGCGAACGGGCGATGCCTTCTTGCTCCACAGTGCGCAACTGCGCAATCAGTAACCGAGCCGATCGCAGATCGACCAGATACGGCACGCGGTTCAAGGTCTTGCTGGTGAGCAGATAAAGCCTGCCTGGTTCGGAGAACCTGCCACGCCTGAGTTGATCGGAATGAGGACTATCCATATGCCTGCTCCTGTTGATGACAGGTCAGGCTAGTTCCCTCAGCGGGCGAGGCGTAAATGGAGTGACACGTGATGTTTCTGTGTTGCCTCCATCGCCGGCAAGCCGGCTCCCACAGGGATCTGTGCAGCCTTTGTGGGAGCCGGCTTGTCGTGGCGACGAACCGCGACGAAAGGGCCGCACAGCGGCCCCAGGGATTTCAGGGCCTGGCGCTATTCTTCCAGCCGCCACCCAATGCCAGGAACACCCCGATCTGCCCCATCGCCACCTGGCTGTTGGCTGCCGCCAGCTGTGCCCGTACGTCGGTGTAGGTCCGCGTCGCCTGCAGGTCCGCCAGGAACGACTCACGCCCTACCTGATAGCGCATGTGGGTCTGGTCCGCCGACTCCTTGGCGGAGCGCTCCGCCTCGGCCAACGCATCACGCCGGTCGAGCAATGCGCTGTATTGCGCCAGGCGGGTCTGGGTTTCGCGAATGGCATTCAGTACTACCCCATCGAAATGCGCCAGCGCCGCCTGGGTCGAGGCCTCGGCCATGCGGATGCGCGCGCGGGTGCCGTTGGTGGGAATGGTCCAACTGACCTGCGGACCGAAGCCCCAGCGGTTGGTGGCCGGCTCACCGAGGTTGTCGAGGATGCCGATGGTGCCCACCTGGGCGCCGATGCTGATATCCGGGTACAGCGCGCCGGTTGCCACACCGATGGTGGCAGTGGCTGCGGCCAACTGGCGCTCGGCCTGGCGCACATCCGGGCGGCGCTTGAGCAGAGCCGCACCATCGCCGACCGGGACCAGTTGCGACAGCTGAGGCAGCTCGGCGCAATCGGCGGTGCCGGCAGGCAACTGCTCGACAGGCTTGGCCAGCAACGCGGCCAGCGTGTAGAGGCCCGCCTCGCGCTCGGCCTTGAAGCGCGGCAGCTCGGCGCGCAAGGACTTGAACTGGGTCTGCGACCGGGTGACCTGGCTCTCGTCGCCACGCCCGGCGTCGCGCAAACGCTGGGTCAGTTGCACGCTCTGCTGTTGCAGGCCAAGCGACTCGCGGGCGATGTGGTACTCCTCGTTGGCCGAGCACACCTGGGTGTAGGCCTTGACCACATCGGCCACCAGGGTGATGCGCGCGGTGTCGGCGGCGGCCTGCACGGCATCGGCATTGGCCTTGGCAGCCTCGGTGCCGCGCTTGAAGGTGCCCCACAGGTCGAACTGGTAGCTGGCGCTGATGATCGCCTCGCCAATGTTGGCCACCGGCACTTTCTCCGGCAGCAGGAACGCTTCGCCGGACTCCTGCAGGCGCTGGGCACCCAGCTTGACGCCACCATTGAAGCCACCCTGCGACTCGGCCACCTCCACCTGGGCGCGGGCCTTGGCGATGTTGGCGGCAGCCACGCGCAGCTCGGTGTTGGCGCCGAGCGCATCGCGCACCAGCTGGTTGAGCCGCTGATCCTGATACAGCTGCCACCAGTCCTCGGGCACCGGCGCCGAGACCACGCTGTCGGCGTCCTGGCGCAGCGGGCCGTTGAGGTCGCCGCGCTGCACGGCGGCCTCCTTGGGCAGCTCGTAGTCCGGGCCGACCATCATGCAGGCGCCTAGGGACAGGCACAGCCCCACCAGGATCAGCTGTTTCATGGGCGTTGGTCCTCGACGATCGACACCGTGGCGGTGCGCCCGGCGATCATGCGAAAGTCCGCCGGCACTTCGTCGAAGGTGATGCGTACCGGGATCCGCTGGGCCAGGCGCACCCAACTGAACGCCGGGTTGACGTTGGGCAGCAGGTTGGCGCCGCTGCTGCGGTCGCGGTCCTCGATACCGGCGGAGAGGCTCTGCACTCGGCCGCGCAGGCGGGTAGGGTCGCCCATCACGCGGATATCCACGGCGTCGCCGATATGGATCCCACCCAGCTTGGTTTCCTCGAAGTAGCCATCGACGTGGTACGAGGTGCTGTCGACCACCGACAACACCGGGCGCCCGGCGCTGACGAACTCATGAGCGCGCGGGGCGCGGTCGTTGAGGTAGCCATCCACCGGGCTGCGCACCACCGAGCGGTCGAGGTTGAGCTGGGCGACATCCACCTGCACCTGGGCCTCACTCACCGCCGAGCGGGCGCGGGCCTCGCGGGACTGGCTCTCTTCCAACTGCTCGGCCGCCACCAGGTTGCCCAGCTTGCGGTTGCGCTGGGCCTCGCGGGAGGCCTGGGCCAGGGTTTCCTGGCGTTCGGCCAGGGTTGCCTTGGCCTGGCGCAGGGCCAGGGTGAAACGGTCCTGGTCGATGGTGAACAGCACGTCACCGCGTTTGATGGTCTGGTTGTCGCGCACCTCGACCTGCTGGATCAGCCCGGAGACATCCGGGGCGATCTGGATCACGTCAGCGCGGATATGACCGTCGCGGGTCCAGGGGGCGAACATGTAGTACACCACCATCTGCCACACGAGCACGGCGGCGAAGGTCACTACCAGCAAGGTCAGGACCACGCGGCCCAAGGTCAGCAAAGGTTTTTTCATGGCAGCATCAGGCTTCGGCAAAAGTGGTCCACCGCGCCAAGCAGCACGGCATACAGGGCAACGTTGAACAGCGCCCGGTGCCAGACCAGGCGGTAGAAATGCAGGCGCACCAGCACTGCGTGCACGCCCAGGTACAACAGGTAGGTGCCAAACATCATCACCAGCAGCGTGGGCAGGAACACCCCGCTGATATCCAGCTCACCGATCACAGGGGTGCTCCGTCGAGGCCCGGGGGCAGTTGCGTTTGTTCGGCGGGCTCGAGCATCACCTCGACACCTGGCAGCAGCGCCAGGCGCAAACCGGCCAGGGCGTGCAGCAGGTGGGTGCGGGCATCGCCGCGCTCGTAAAGCTCATCGAGGTTCAGCGCAAGGCGCGCGCGCTCCATGTTGCGCAGCAGTGCCGCCGGGGCATGCAGGCGCTCGCCGGCGCGAAGGCAGGCGGCGTAGTGCGCGCCGACTTCCTCGATCACCGTCTGCAAGCGCTCGCGAGCCTGGGCACCGGCGCGCGGCATGTACGCCAGCAGGTCGAGCAGGTTCAGGCCCACGCGCAGGTCGCGCAGGGCCACGCCGCTGTCCTGGCCGGTCTGCGACAGGCGAGGCAGGTGCTGCATCAGGCGGTCGAGCATCTGCACGCCGACCTGGCGGTGCTCGGCCAGGGTGGCCGGCGCGGTCATCTCGACGATGTCGCGCCAGGCGAAGCGGGTCATGCGCTTGGCCGCGAGCTCCACGCCGAACGGGCGTACCACCAGGGTCCAGATGAAGGCGAACAGCAGCCCCACGGGGCCGGCCAGGTTGGAATTGAGGAAAGTGAAGAAGTCGGCGTCGTAGGTGCCCTGGATGCTGATGAAGGTCGAGGTGTTGACGATGGTCAGCAAGGTGCCGAGATAGAAGCGCGGCTGCACGGTCAGGGTGCCGACGCAGATGAACGGCACGGCGAAGGCCAGCACCAGCATGGCGAAGTCGTGCAGGTTGGGCAGCACCAGGAACAGGTACAGGCTGGAGAAGATCACCGACATCAGCGTCCAGAAGAAGAACCGGTAGATCTGCGGCGCCGGGTCGTCCATGGCGGCGAAGAAACTGCACGACACGGCGGCGAGGATCACCGCGCTGGCGCCGTCGTTCCAGCCCAGGCCGATCCACAGGCCGCAGGCGACGACGATGGCAGTGACCGTGGAAAACACCGAGTAGAGCATCAGCCCGCGGTCGAAGAAGGGTGTCAGCCGGCCCAGGCGCCAGTGACGATAGACCGCGCGCCAGGGCGTGGCGTCGTCCCTGCGCAGGGCGTGCTGCAGGCTGCAGCAGTCCTGCCACAGGTCGGCCCATTCGGTCAGGCGATAGAGGGCGTTGGACAGCAGCAACTCGGCGCGCTGGTCGAGGGCGGCGGCGCCCGGCTGCAAGCGGTCGATCTGCTCGTGCAGGGCGGTCCAGCGTGCCACCGAGGCGCTGTCGGCGGTACCTTCGAGCCATTCACGGGCGCTGTCCAGCACCGGTTGCAGCAAGGCGAACTGCGCCGGGGCACGACCCTCTAGGGCGATCAGGGCATCGTCGAGCGCGTCGATCACCGGCAGCAGATGGATCATCCGCCCGCGCAATTCGCGGGCGTTCTTCAAGGTATGCGGGCCAGCGCCTTCATGGCCGAGCTGGCCGATCATCAGCTCCAGCGAGTTGAAGGTGGCGACCATCGCGCCACGCATGCCGCCGACCTTGTCGGCGCCGGCTTCGCGGGCCAGGTAGGTGTCGCAGTAGCGGATCGCCTCGCCGAACCAGCTGCCGGTGGCGCCGACCACCACGGGCGCCAGCCGGCGCGGCCAGAACACCGCGCCAACCACCGCCGCACAGACGATCCCCAGGCAGATTTCCTGGGCCCGGGACGAGGCCACGTCGAACACTGCCAGCGGGTTGTCGACCACCGCCAAGGCGATCATCGGCAGGGTGTAGCCGGCCAGCATCAGCACGTAGTTGTTGGCCGTGCGCAGGTTCAGCGAGAGGAACAGCAACGTGCCGGTCCACAGGGCGATGGCGATGCTCAGCAGCAGCGGCGATTGCACCAGCGGCGGCACCAGCAATATCGCCCCGCCAGCGCCCAGCAGGGTGCCCAGGGCGCGGTACAGCGCCTTGGAGGTGGTCGGGCCGAGGAATGGACTGGAGACGATATAGACCGTGGCCATGGCCCAGTACGGGCGTGGCAGCTGCATCAGCAGGGCGATATACAGGGCAATCATCGACGCGGCGAAGGTGCGCACGCCGTAGAACCAGTCGCGGGCCGGCGGGACCGAGCTGAAGAAGCCACTCATGGCTGCAGGCCTGCCTGTTCGAAGGCGTGGATGACCCGCAAGGTGGCCTCCAGGTCGGCCTGGTCGATGCCTCCAAGCACCTCACGACGCAGGCGTACCAGCTCGCCTTCGATGGACTCGGCCAGGGCGCGGCCCTCGACGGTCAGGCTCAGCGCCTTGGCACGCCGGTCCAGCGGGTCCTCGCTGCGGCATACCAGGCCAGCCTTGCACAGTTGGTCGAGCAGGCGCACCAGCGACGGGCTTTCCAACCCGGCCGCCTGGGCCACTGCCACCTGGTGCACGCCATCGCCCAGGCGCACGATCATCAGCAAGGGGACGGCGCAGGCTTCGGAAATGCCGTAGCCGGTCAGGGCGCCCTGGCACAGGCGGCGCCAGTGCCGGGCAGCCACAACCATGCCGCTGCTGATTTTCAGGTGCAGTGCGTCGAGGGACATGTGAGAACCGAGGATATTCATAGTTTGCTAACTATCAATATACGCCCTGCCCTCCCCCTGTCGTCAACCGCAGGTGACGGAGGGAAAAGATGAAAGGTTGTTCATGATCCCGGCAGGCGCGCTGCGCTCAAGGCTGGATCTGGTCTTCCAGCTTCATGGTCAGTGCCAGCGTGCTGCCCAGCTGAATTGCCTGGTCGCGCCAGTCCAGGTAGCGCGCCGCGTCGCGGCTGCTGAAATGCACAGCAAGCTCCTCGGCGGCCTGCATCACCCCGGTTGCCGCCGCCAACTCCAGCCAGTACAGACCGGCCTTGATATCGGCCTCGACGTACAGGCCGTGCAGCAATCGGTACCCCACCTCGAAGCGGCAGCGCTTCTCGCCACGCTCGGCGCCACGCAGAAACCATTGGTAAGCCTCGAGCGGATCGACCTGCCATACCTGGTCACCCTCGCACACCTCTTCCTCATACAGATCGCCCAGCGCCGCGGCGGCATGCACCATGCCCCGCTCGAAAGCATGGCGGTAGTATTCGGCCGCATTGACGTACGAAACATCGACGCCCTTGCCGAAGTAGTGCTGCTGGCCGAGGTTGAACCAGGCGGCAGCGTTGCCCTGCAACGCCGCCATGCGCAACAGGTGCCCCGCCAGCACCGTGTCGCCGCGCCAGTATTTGCCATTGAGCCAGATCCAGCCCAGGTCGTTGAGCGCCGCGACATTGCCCAGCAGGGCCTGGCGGCAGAGGTCGTGGTAGACCGCCTGCAGGTCGACTGCCTCGTCCAGGCGGTCGATCAGGCCAAAGCGCTCGCCGCTCAGGGCCTGTTGGGCAGGCATGCCGACCCCGGCGAACAGCCGGTGGCGCTGTCCGGGGCGGGCCGGCGCCGGGACGATCCGCTCGGGTAGAAGCCGGGCAAGCAGCGAATGGATATTGCTGGCGGCAGACATGTTCATCCTCATTGAACGACCCACAGCTCCAACCTCCACTGTGGTGAGGCGTGATTCTGCGCGATGCCACGACAAAACCTGTCGCGAACGAATTGATCCCAGGCAACCAATTGCATCTTCCTTGATCTGAGCAGGCTGTGGCCAATTGCCATGCCCTGCCCGTGCCGCCATCCTATGCCGGCAAGCCTAGACAAGGACGTTTCCTTTTGCCGTTCGCCACCACCCGCGCCACCCTCAGCCGCCAATGGGCATTGCTGCGCCAGTTGCCCAGCCGCTCCCCCGGGATCACCAGTGCCGAACTGGTGTGGCGCCTGCGTGACGTGGGCTTCAACGTCAGCAAGCGCACGGTCGAGCGCGACCTCAATGAGCTGTCGCTGATCTTTCCACTGGAGCGCAACGACAAGAGCATCCCGTTCGGCTGGCACTGGTCGGCCAACGCCGGTGGCGAGTTGCGCGGAAACTTCGACCTGCAGGGGTATCTGCGCGGCGATACGTTGCAGCCTGGCCAAGGGGAAGGCATCGAACTGCAGGCATGGATCAGCGACTTGCTGGCCCGCCGTCTGCGCGAAACGCCGCTGACCGCGGACATGCAGTTGACCGCGCTGGATCAGGGGCACCGATTGCGGGCAACCGTGGCGGATGGCTGGCCCTTGCGCTGGTGGTTGCTGAGCCATGGGGATGGGCTGGTGGTGGAAGCGCCGCAGGCATTGCGCGAGGAGATTGCGCGGACATTGGCCAGCGCAGCGGCGCAATACCTGGAATAACTGGCTTGCCCCGCGATCGGGCGCGGATATCTAGCGCTGCATCCCCCAGCGCCGCACGGTCAGCCGTTCGAGGGTGTTGAACACCAGCCCCTCCACCAACAGGCCGATCAGGATCACCACTGCCAGCCCGGCGAACACCTTGTCGGTATACAGCTCGTTGCGGTTCTGGAAGATGTACCAGCCAAGCCCGCCCTTGCCGCTGCTGGCGCCGAACACCAGCTCGGCGGCGATCAATGTGCGCCAGGCGAAGGCCCAGCCGATCTTCAACCCCGACAGGATCGACGGCAGCGCCGCCGGCACCAGGATGTGCAGCACCAGGCGCAGGCCTCGCAGCCCATAGTTGCGCCCGGCCATGCGCAGGGTCTCCGACACGCCGAGAAAGCCTGCGTAGGTGTTCAGCGCCAAGGCCCACAGCACCGAATGCACAAGCACGAAGATCAGGCTGTTGTCGCCCAGGCCGAACCAGAGCAAGGCCAGCGGCAGCAGGGCTATGGCCGGCAGCGGGTTGAACATCGAGGTCAGCGTGCCCAGCAGGTCGCGCCCCAGCTGCGTCGAGACAGCCAGGCTGGTCAGGCCGAATGCCAGGACGATGCCCAGCACATAGCCCTTGAGCAGCACCACCAGCGAAACGCCGACCTTGGCCGGCAGCTCGCCGCTGAGCAGCCCGTCCCACAATGCGCTGGAGGTCTGCAGGAAGCCCGGCAGCAGCAGGTCGTTACCGGTATAGCGAGCCACCGCCTCCCAGGCCACCGCGAGCAGCACCAGGATCACGGCCTTGCGCAGCCAGCCCTGTTGCCACAAGCGTTGCACCAGCGGCAACTCGCGCTCCAGCGGCACACCCGGCAGGGGTTGCAGCTGCACTTCGTATTCCTGGCGTACAGGTGTCGTGGTCATGTCCTGGCTCCTGTCAGTAGGCAATACGGATATCGTTGAAGCCCAGATCACCCGTGCTTTCCGGGGCGTCGGCCTGGTCGAACAGCAACCGGTGGATGCGCCGGGCGCTGGCCTGGAAGTCGCTGGCGCCAAGGCTGCCCAGATCGTACTGATGGCTGTGCACCTCGGCCCGCACCCGCCCGGGATGCGGCGACAGCAGCAGGATGCGGTTGCCCACCACCAGCGCCTCCTCGATGGAGTGGGTGACGAACAACAGGGTGAAGCGCACCTCTTCCCACAACAGCAGCAGCTCTTCCTGCATCTTGCGCCGGGTGAGCGCATCGAGCGCGGCGAACGGCTCGTCCATCAGCAGGATCTTCGGTTGCGTGGCCAGTGCCCGGGCGATCGCAACACGGGCTTTCATGCCGCCGGACAAGGTATGTGGGTATGCGTCGGCGAAGGCGGCCAGGCCGACCTTCTCCAGGTAATGCAGCGCCCGCTCTTCAGCCTCGACGCGCTTGAGCTGGCCGGACACCAGCAACGGGAACATCACGTTCTGCTTCACCGTCTTCCACGGCGGCAGCTGGTCGAATTCCTGGAACACCACGATCCGGTCAGGCCCGGGGCCGCGCACCGGCTGGCCCTGCAGCAGGATCCGCCCTTCCCGGGGTTCGATGAAGCCAGCCACGGCCTTGAGCAAGGTGGACTTGCCGCAGCCGGACGGGCCGAGCAGAACGAAGCGGTCGGCGCGATCCACCTCGAAGCTGACCTGGTGGGTGGCCCGCACCACGCGCTGGGCGGTGCGGTACTCGAGGCTCAGGTTGTCCACCGTCAGCAGCGGTGGCGTGGCGACACGGCTCAGGGTGCTGGCCGTGTGGCCTGGCAATGGGGCGGTCATCGGCGCTCAGCTCCCCTGCAACGGGCGTTCATCCTGGAAGAAGTAGTCCTTCCACGATTCGGGCTTGTGCTTGATCGCGCCGACCCGGTAGAGGAACTCGGCCAGCTTGTAGGTGTTCTTCGGCGTGACAGTGAATTCGTACTGCGGATTGTCGATCAGCTTGATCAGCGCCTCGCGGTCGATCTTGGCCTTGGTCACGCGGATGTAGGTATCGGCCGCGGCGGCCTTGTCTTTCTGGGCGAAGTCGGCGGCTTCGGCGAGGGCATCAACGAAGGCCTTGTAGGTCTTGGGATTGTCCTTGCGGAATTTCTCGGTGGCGAACAGCAGGGTCGGTGAGTTGGGGCCGAGCAAGTCGTAGCTGTTGAGCACCACGTGCACGTTCTTGTTGGCCAGTACCTGGTCCTGGAACGGCGGGTTGGAGAAGTGCCCGTTAAGCTCGGTGCCGCCGGCCAGCAAGGCCGCAGTGGCGTCCGGGTGCGGCACGGCCAGGGTGTATTTGTCGAGGCGGTTGTATTCCTTGTCGCCCCACTGCCGTGCGGCGGCGTACTGCAGGAAGCGCGACTGCACCGAAACACTCACCGCCGGGACGGCGATACGGTCCTTGTCGGAGATATCGGCGATGGTCTTCACATTGGGGTTGCTGCTGACCAGGTAGTACGGGAAGTTGCCCAGTGAGGCCACAGCCTTGACGTTCTGGCGGCCCTTGGTGCGATCCCACACGGTGAGCAGCGGCCCGACGCCGGCACCGGCGATGTCCACCGAACCGGACAGCAACGCGTCGTTGATCGCCGCGCCGCCGGACAACTGGGCCCAGTCGACCTTGATCTCGAGGCCCTGCTCCTTGCCGTGCTTCTCGATCAGTTGCTGGTCACGGACCACGTTGAGCAGCAGATAGACGATGCCGAACTGCTCGGCGATGCGGATCTGCCCTTCGGCGTGGGCCACGGTGGGCGCCGCCAGACTGCCTAAGCCCAAGCTAATGCCCAGGCCGATACTTGCCGCCAGGCGGCTGATGGATTTGCGCATGGTGTATTTCCTCAGTCGTCAGAACGGGGCATCGCCCTGGATAGTGGTGCGGTACAGCTTGCGGCGCAGGTGCGCGGGGCAACCGGCGGCCAGGTGGATCAGCGAGCGGTTGTCCCAGAACACCAGGTCATGGGGCTGCCATTGATGGCGGTAGATGTTCTGCTCCAGCACGCTCAAGGCGTACAGCTGTTGCAGCACGTCGCGGCTTTCGTCATCCGGCAGGCCGACGATGCGGGTGGTGAAGCCTTCGCTGACGAACAGCGCCTTGCGGCCGTTTTCCGGATGAGTACGCACCACCGGGTGGATGACCTCCTGGACCTGGGCCAGTTGCTCGGCGCTCAGCGTCGGGCGCCAGTTGCCTTCGAACTTGGTCTCGGCGTAGCGGGCGGTATAGGAATGGGCGGCACTGCGGCCCTCGACGATCCGGCGCAGGGCCTCGGGCACCGCGTCCCAGGCCTTGTGCATGTCGGCGAACAAGGTGTCGCCGCCTTCGCTGGGCAGCTCCTGGGCATGCAGCATCGAGCCCAGGCTCGGCAGCTCCTTGTACGACAGGTCCGAGTGCCAGAACTTGCCGGCGTCGCCCAGGCCGACGTTACGGCCGTCCTCGACGATGTTGGACACGATCAGTATCTCGGGATGGCCGGCGAGCAGGAACTGCTTGAGCACATGGATCTGCAGCTCGCCGAACCGGCGGCTGAAGGCGATCTGCTGTTCGGGGGTGATGCGCTGGTCGCGAAACACCAGGACATGATGGTCCACGTGGGCGCGGTGAATGCGGGTGAAATCCTCGGCATTGACCGGACGGGTCAGGTCGAGGCCGATGATCTCGGCACCGACGGCGCCGGGGAACGGGCGGATGTCGAAGGTTTGCGGTTGGGCGCTGTCGATGGTCGACAAGGCGTTCGAGGCGGCTGGCATTGTTCACTCCCACGCAGTGCGCGACTTCAGGGCGCGCAACGATCGGAAACGCACGGGGATTGCCCGTGTGGGTTCGAGTCGTGCGGCGCGCCGATTGGTCAGCGGGTACGCAGTGGGGTGACTATAAAGTCATAAGAACAGTATTTTAAATACCTTTATCGCATATTCATATGAATATGCTCCGCCCTGTGCAAGCAGCAAAAGGCAAAGCGTGGGAGCGGGCTTCCCCGCTCCCACGAGCGATCAACGCTCGCGCAAGGCTTCCGAACGGGCCTTGATGATCGGCTTGAGCAGGTAGCTCATGATGGTCTTCTTGCCGGTCATGATATCCACCGTGGCCACCATCCCCGGGATGATCAGCAGCGGCTTCTCGTCGCTGCCCAGATGGCTTTTATCAGTACGCAGTTTGATCAGGTAATAGGTGGTCTTCTTGTCTTCGTCGGTGATGGTGTCGGCACCGATCTGCTCGAGCTTGGCCTTCATCCCGCCATAGATGGTGTAGTCATAGGCGGTGAACTTGACCATGGCTTCCTGGCCCGGGTGCAGGAAGGCGATGTCCTTGGGCAGGATCTTCGCCTCGACCACCAGGGTGTCGTCCAGCGGCACGATCTCGATGATGTCGCTGCCCGGCTGGATCACGCCGCCGATGGTGTTGACCAGCAGCTGCTTGACGATACCGCGCACCGGCGAGATGACCATGGTGCGGTGCACGCGGTCGTCCAGCGCCTTGCTGGTGGCAGTGGCCTTGTTCAGCTCGGTGCGGGCCTCGTTGAGCTGGGTCAGCGCCTCGCTGCGGAACTTGCCGCGGGTCTCCTCGATCTTGCTCTCGACCTCCTTGATCGCCGCCTCGGCCCGCGGAATGGCCAGGGTGGTGGAGTCCATCTGGCCACGGTTCTCGACCTCGGCGCGGCGCAAGCGCAGCACCTCGACCTGGGAGATCGCGCCCTGGGCTACCAGTGGCTCGGACATCGAGATTTCCTGGCGCAACAGCTGCAGGCTGTTGGCGTACTGGGCGCGCTTGGAGTTGAACTCGCGCAGCTCCTGTTGCTTCTGCACCAGTTGCTGTTGCAGGCCGCCAATTTCGTCCTGCAACTGCTGACGCCGGCTCAGGTACAGCGACTGTTCGTTGGCCGCCTGGCTTGGCGCGGCCTTGCGCAGCTCCTCGTCGATCTGCAACGGCTTGTCCTCGACCTCGGCGTTCAGACGCTGCACCCGCAGGGCCATGGCCAGGCGCGAGGCCTCGGTCTCGTCGACGTTGGAGGCGAAGCGGGTCTCATCCAAGCGTAGCAGTGGCTGGCCGACTTCGACGATCTCCCCCTCCTTGGCGAAGATCTCGGCGACGATGCCGCCCTCGAGGTTCTGGATCTTCTGCACCTTGGACGACGGGATGGCCTTGCCCTCGCCGCGCGTCACCTCGTCGATGGGCGCGACGCTGGCCCAGATAATGAGGAACAGGAAGAACGCGATCACGCCCCAGATGGTCAGGCGCACCACTCGCGGCGCGTCCTCGATCAGCGCCTTGTTGACCTCGGGCAGCGGCTGCCCGGCCAGCGACTCGGAGCCCTTGAAGTAGCGGCGCAGGTTGTCCTTGAAACGCCCGATATCCAGCTTATGCAACACTGATCTGCCCCTTCTTCAGCGCATCCATGACGGCGGCTTTCGGGCCATCCGCGACGATCTGTCCACGATCGATGACGATCAACCGGTCCACCAGCGACAGCAGCGACGCCCGGTGGGTGACCAGCAGCACGGTCTTGTTTTCGATGACTGCGGCCAGGCGCTGCTTGAGGCGCTCCTCGCCAGTGTTGTCCATGGCGCTGGTGGGCTCGTCGAGCAGCAGGATCTGCGGGTTGAGCAGCAGCGCCCGACCCAGGGCGACGTTCTGCCGCTGGCCACCGGAGAGATTCTGCCCACGCTCGCCGACCTGCAGCTCATAGCCGTCGGGGTGCAGGCGGGCGAACTCGTGCACGCCCGCCAACTCGGCGGCTTGCAGGATCAGCTCGTCCTCGATGTAGCGTGCGCCACTGACCAGGTTGTCGCGCAGGGTACCGGCCAGCAGCTGGATATCCTGGGGCACGTAGCCGATGTTGTGGCGCAGTTCGCTGACGTCGATCTGGCGGATGTCCACGCCATCGACCAACAGCGAGCCGTTGTCCGGCTCGTACAGGCCGACGATCAGCTTGGCCAGCGAGCTCTTGCCCGAGCCGCTGCGGCCGATGATGCCGACCTTCTCGCCTGGGCGGATGTTCAGATTGATGCCCTTGAGCGCCTGGTTCTGCTGGTTCGGGTAGGTGAACTCGACGCCGCGGAACTCGATGGCGCCCTGCAGCACCTGGCGGCTCAGCGGGCGCTCTTCGAAGTTGCGCTCCTGGGGCAGTTCCATCATCTGGTCGGTGGCGACCATGGTCACCTTGGCTTGCTGGTAGCGGGCCAGCAGGCCGTTCAGCGAGCCCAGCGGGCCAAGGGCGCGACCGCTGAGCATGTAGCAGGCCACCAGGCCGCCCATGCTGAGGTTGCCGTCGATGATCAGGTACACGCCCACGCAGATCATCGCCACACCGGCCAATTGCTGGATCAGCAAGGTGATGTTCATGGCCAGGCCCGAAAGCACCTTGACCCGCAACTCGAGGCGGCTGAGGGTGCCGAGGGTCTGCTCCCACATGTACTGGCGCTCGCTCTCGGCGTTGTTGACCTTGATCCCGTCCAAGCCGGCCAGGGTCTCGATCAGGCTCGACTGGCGCTCTGAGGCCAGCGCCATGGTGCGCTCCATGGTCGCCATCAGCGGCTTCTGCAAGGCGTAGCCGATGCCCAGGGCCAAGGGGAAGGCCAGGACCGGGATCCACACCAGGTGCCCGCCGATGATGGCGATGACCATCAGGATCAGCAGGGTGAACGGCAGGTCGATCAGGCTGGTCAGCGTCAGCGAGGCGAGGAAGTCGCGCAGGCCCTGGAACTCGTGAATGTTCTGGGCGAAGCTGCCGACCCGTGCCGGGCGATACTTCATGGCCATGCCGACGATGCGCTCGAACAGCGTCGCCGAGATGATCAGGTCGGTCTTCTTGCCGGCCAGGTCCAGGCAGAGGCTGCGCAGCCCCTTCAGAATCAGGTCGAAGACATAGGCCCCGGCGATACCCACCGCCAGTACCCACAGGGTCGAGGTGGCCTGGTTGGGCACCACCCGGTCGTACACGTTCATCACGAACAGCGGCGCGGCCAGGGCGATCAGGTTGATCACCAGGCTTGCGGCGATGGCATCGATGTACAGCCATTTGCTGCGCAGCAGCGTATCGCGGAACCAGGAACGCGCGCGTGGGATCAGGTTGCCGTGGTTGACGTCGAACTTGTGCTGCGGCTGGGCGAAGAACACCTTGCCGCTGTAGTCGCCCAGCAACGCCTCACGGGTGACATGCACTTCGCCGCCATCGCTCTCGCTGAGCAGCAGCCGCGCGGTGTCTTCATTTTCCCAGCCCAGCAGCACCGCGCAGCGGCCTTCCTTGAGCAGCAGCATCGCCGGCATGGCGATGCTGGGTATCTGCTCCAGCTTGCGCTGCAACAGGCGCCCCTGCAGCCCGGCCCGGGCGGCCGCACGCGGCAGCAGCTCGGCGGTCAGGCGTTGCGAGGGCAAGGGCAGCCCGGTGGTCAGCATGGCCCGGCTGGCGGGTTTCTGATGCAGGACACACAGGGTCAACAGACTGTCCAGCAGCGGGTCGTCATGCTGACTGCGTGGATCGTGGCTGAGTTGGACTCGACTGACTTCGGATTCCACGCGGCGCTCTCTTCATCCTTGCGGGGGTGGGTTCAAGGCGCCTTTCAGTTCATGCCTGGCAGGTTCACCTTGGGTTTCAGGTCGTTCTGCACAACGGTGGCCATCGGGGCTACGACACCCTGGCTCTTGAGCAGCTGACCAATGGTCGCCTTGATTCGGTACTGAGTAAACATTTGTATGTTCTTCACCTCTACCAGACGACGCTGGGCGGTGAAGGTTTCATTCTCGCTGTCGAGCAGGTCGAGCAGGGTTCGCTCGCCCAGGCCGAACTGCTGTTGGTAGGCGCTGCGCACCCGGTTGCTGTGATCGACGTACTGCTGGGCGATCGGCACCTGGGCGTTGGCGTTTTCCAGAGCATTCCATGCCAAGCCTAACTCCTCATTGAGCTGGCGCAAGGCGTTGTTGCGAATGTCCAGGGCCTGGTTGGCCAGGTACGACTTCGATTCCAGGTCGGCCTTGTTGCTGCCGCCGGCGTACAGGTTGAAGTTCATGCGCAGCATGGCCTGCCACTCGTTGTTGTGGCCGACCGCGCCGTCGAGGTTGTTGTCGGCCGTTCGTCCGAGTTCGGCATCGAAACGTGGATAGAACGTAGACTTTGCCGCTTCGTATTGCTTCTCGGCAGCCGCGATGTCCGACTCGGCCGAACGCAGGATCGGGCTTTCTTCGACCAACTGGTGGCGAGCTTCGTCGAGGGTGGCCGGCAGCAGGTCGACAAATGGCGCGGGCGTGCTTAACTCGTCGGGCATTTGCCCGACGACGCTCAGGTAGTTGGTGTTGGCATCGGCCAGGTTGGTCTGCTCGGTGATCAGGTTGTTGCGGGCCTGGGCCTGGCGCGCTTCGGCCTGGTCGAGGTCGGCCATGCGGCCTACGCCACGACTGGTGCGCAACTTGATCTGGTCGAGGATACGATCGTGGTTGCGCAGGTTTTCTTCGGCCAGGCGCACCATCTCACGGCGCGACAGCACGTCCAGGTAGACCTGGGCGACGGTCAGCGCGGTGCGCTCGGAGGTCCCCAGCAGGGAGTAGGCACGTGCGTTGACGGTGGCTTGTTGACGCCCGACCTCGCTGGAGGTGGCAAAACCGTCAAAGACCATTTGCCGCAGGCGGATCGCCGATTCGCCACGGTTGAGCGTCTCCCAGCGGTTGCGGGTGCTTGGGCTGTCGGTGCCCTCGCGGCCATAACCGGCCGTCACATCGACCCGCGGCAAATAGCCGCCCTGGGCTGCACGCAGTTGATAGTCCGCGGCCGTGCGCGCGTTCACGCCGGCCTGGATTTCCGGGTGTACCTCGAGGGCCTTCTGCATGGCTTCGGGCAAGGTTTGTGCTTGAACAAAAGAGGCGGCGAGAGCGAAAGGAAGAGCGGTGAACAGTGACGCACGCATTTTTACTGGTTCCCGAGAGAGCTGTTGTCCCAAATCACAGCCGAAGCCGTGCCTGCCTTGGAAAATGGCGAACCCTGATCTGTATGTAGGAAGCTTCCGAATAGGCAGTGCGATTAATACAAAAGAAAGGGGTTGGCTGGCCAAATATCAATGTGACATTACCTTGGCGATTGTTTAGGATGGCAGCCAGAAGGTCAATAGTTTGGCATAAACTTAATAGCCAGAAATTATAGACGTAAAATTGACGCAATTGTGCGTCAAAAACATTATTGAAACATTCCATCAGTCGCCGCCTTCGAATGCCGGCCGGGCATGGAAGCCAACTGAACGGGTAGTCCGGAGAGTCCAATGAGCACTGTTGTTGCCATCGTCAAAAGCATTGTTGGCCAAGTCATCGCAGTTTCCCCAGAAGGCATCCGGCGTGTACTGATCGAAGGCGATCGCCTGCTTGCCGGTGAACAGGTAGACACCGGCACTGGCGGCGCGGTCACTCTGGAGCTGGCCGACGGCCGTCTGCTCGACCTCGGTCGCGACACCCAGTGGAGTGCCGACGCCCCCGACAGCAGCATTGACCTGAACCAGGCCACCGCCCAGGCGGCGCCCTCGGTCGAAGAGCTGCAACAAGCCATCGCCGCCGGCGTCGACCCGACCACCGAACTTGAAGCCACCGCAGCCGGCCCGGCCGCGGCGGGCGGCGGCTCGGTAGGCGGCGGGCATAGCTTCGTCCTGCTCCAGGAAACCGCTGGAGTGGTCGACCCGACCATCGGCTTCCCCACCGGCCCGATAGGCTTCGGCAACGGCCTGGCGGTCGAGGAGCTGGGCGGACTGGACGGCAACGCTGCCAGCACCAACACGGCCAACGTCCCGCTCACCACCGGTCTGACCCTGAGCGCCACCCCCACGATCACCGAGGCGGGTGGCGTCATCGTCTATACCGCCACCGTCGGCCAGCCTCCGCTGACCAACCTGACCGTGACCCTGTCCAACGGCGCCGTCATCGTGATCCCGGCCGGCCAGACCACCGGTACCGTCAACGTCAATATCCCGGCCAACGACACGCCCTACATTGATGGCGGCCAGATTTCCGCGACCATCACCGGCACCAGCGGCGGCAATGGCCTGATCGTCACGCCGAGCACCACCCCGGCGGAGACCCAGGTCACCGACACCATCGACACCACCACTGCCACGCTGACCGCCAATCCAAGCGTGACCGAAGGTGGCGTAATCACCTACACCGTGACCCTGACCAACCCGGCCCAGACCCCGGTCACCGTCACCCTGTCCAATGGCCAGACCGTCACCATCGAGGCCGGCAAGTCGTCAGGCAGCGTTGATTTCCAGACCCCGGCCAATGACGTCTATAACAATGGCAGCACTGTAAGCACCACGATCACGGGGGCAACGGGCGGCAACTTCGAGAATCTTGTGCCGAACCCGGCACCAGCGGAAACGAAGATCAACGACTCCGTCGACACTACCACCGCCACCCTGACCGCGACCCCAAGCGTGACCGAAGGTGGCGTGATCACCTACACCGTGACCCTGACCAACCCGGCGCAGACTCCGGTCACCGTCACCCTGTCCAATGGCCAGACCGTCACCATCGAGGCTGGCAAGTCGTCCGGCAGCGTCGATTTCCAGACCCCGGCCAACGACGTCTATAACAATGGCAGCACTGTTACCACCACGATTACGGGGGCAACAGGCGGCAACTTCGAGAATCTGGTGCCGAACCCGACGCCAGCGGAAACGGTCATCAATGACTCGGTCGATACCACCACCGCGACTCTGAGCGCCACGCCAAGCGTGACCGAAGGTGGGGCAATCACCTATACCGTGACCCTGTCCAACCCGGCGCAGACTCCAGTCACCGTCACCCTGTCCAATGGCCAGACCGTCACCATCGAGGCTGGTAAGTCGTCCGGCAGCGTCGATTTCCAGACCCCGGCCAACGACGTCTACAACAACGGCAGCACTGTCAGTACCACGATCACGGGTGCAACGGGCGGCAACTTCGAGAAACTGGAGCCGAACCCGGCACCAGCGGAAACTAAGATCAACGACTCGATCGACACTACCACCGCCACCCTGACCGCGACCCCAAGCGTCACCGAAGGCGGCGTGATCACCTACACCGTGACCCTGACCAACCCGGCCCAGACCCCGGTCACCGTCACTCTGTCCAATGGCCAGACCATCACCGTCAAGGCCGGCGAAAGCACCGGCAGCGTCGACTTCCAGACCCCGGCCAACGATGTGTTCGTCAACGGCAGCACAGTCAGCACCAGCATCACCGGCGCCACCGGCGGCAATTTCGAAAAACTGGTGCCCGACACCACGCCAACCCAGACCGTGATCAGCGACAGCATCGACACGGTGACCGTCAGCATTGCCAGCAATGGCAACGTGACCGAGGCCGAACAGCCGACCTTTACTGTTTCAGTCAGCCAGAAGCTCGACCACGACCTGACCGTGACCCTGTCCAATGGCGCCACTGTGGTTATCAGCGCCGGCCAGACCCAGGCCACCTACAGCCTGCCGGCCCAGGGCGACGACGTATTCAAGGACGCCGGCTCCGTGACCCTCGGCGTGACCGATGCCAGCGTGGCGGGCAAGACCTTCGAGAACCTGCAGTTGGGTGGTGATGCCACCGTGCAGATCACCGACACCGTCAGTGAAGTGGTCGCAACCCTCACTGCCGACAAAACCACTGTGTCCGAAGGTGGCCAGATCACCTACACCGTGACCCTGACCAATGCCCAGGGTCTGCCGGTCAGCGGCCATAATGGCCTGACCTTCACCCTGACCGATGGCACCAAAGTCACCATCCCGGCAGGCAGTGCCAGCGGCACCTTCACCATCACCGCTGCGGACGACGTGTTCGTCGGTGGCCAGCCGAACATCGTCAACAAGATCGAATCGGTCACCGGTGGCGACAACTTCGAGAAGCTGACCCTTGGCGACAACTCGGTCACCACCACCGTGACTGACGAGCCAGGTACCGGCACTCCAGGCACCGACAACCAGGGCGACAAGGTCACCGTCACCATCGTCGGCAAAGGCGATGTCACCGAAGACCAGCAACCCGCCTTCACCGTCAAGGTCAGCCAGAAGCTCGACCATGACCTGACCGTAACCCTGAGCAACGGCGATAAAGTCGTGATCCCAGCGGGTCAAACCCAGGTTGAGTACAAGGCTACCGCCCAAGGCGATGACGTCTTCAAGGATGGCGATACCCTGACTGTCGGCATCACCGATGCTGCCGTTGACGGCAAGTCCTTCGAGAATCTGGAACTGGGCGGCAACGCCTCGGTACAGATCACCGACACCATCAGTGAAGTCGTCGCGACCCTGACCGCCGACAAGACCACCGTCACCGAAGGTGGCCAGGTCACCTACACCGTGACCCTGACCAACGCCCAGGGTCTGCCGGTCAACGGCCACAACGGCCTGACCTTCACCCTGACCGACGGTACCAAGGTCACCATTCCGGCCGGCAGCGCCAGCGGCACCTTCACCATCACCGCTGCGGACGACGTGTTCGTCGGTGGCCAGCCGAGCATCGTCAACAAGATCGAATCGGTTGCCGGTGGCGACAACTTCGAGAAGCTGACCCTCGGCGACAACTCGGTCACCACCACCGTGACTGACGAGCCAGGTACCGGCACTCCAGGCACCGACAACCAGGGCGACAAGGTCACCGTCACCATCGTCGGCAAAGGCGATGTCACCGAAGACCAGCAACCCGCCTTCACCGTCAAGGTCAGCCAGAAGCTTGACCACGACCTGACCGTGACCCTGTCGAACGGCGACAAAGTCGTCATTCCAGCCGGTCAGACCGAAGCCGAGTACAAAGCCAAGGCTCAGGGCGACGACGTATTCAAAGACGGCGATACCCTGACCGTCGGCATCACCGATGCTGCCGTTGACGGCAAGTCCTTCGAGAACCTGGAACTGGGCGGAAACGCCTCGGTGCAGATCACCGACACCATCAGTGAAGTCGTCGCGACCCTGACTGCGGACAAGACCACAGTTAACGAAGGCGGCCAGATCACCTACACCGTGACCCTGACCAATGCCCAAGGTCTGCCTGTCAGCGGCCACAACGGCCTGACCTTCACCCTGACCGATGGCACCAAAGTCACCGTTCCTGCGGGTAGTGCCAGCGGCACCTTCACCATCACCGCACCGGACGACGTGTTCGTCGGCGGCCAGCCTTCGATCGTCAACAAGATTGAATCCGTTGCCGGGGGCGACAACTTCGAGAAACTGACCCTCGACGACAACACCGTCACCACGACCGTGACCGACGAGCCAGGCACCGGCACTCCAGGTACCGACAACCAAGGCGACAAGGTCACCGTCACCATCGTCGGCAAGGGCGATGTCACCGAAGACCAGCAGCCGGCCTTCACCGTCAAGGTCAGCCAGAAGCTCGACCACGACCTGACCGTAACCCTGTCGAACGGCGACAAAGTCGTCATTCCAGCCGGTCAGACCGAAGCCGAGTACAAAGCCAAAGCCCAGGGCGACGACGTCTTCAAAGACGGCGATACCCTGACTGTCGGCATCACCGATGCTGCCGTCGATGGCAAGGCCTTCGAGAACCTGGAGCTGGGTGGCAACGCATCGGTGCAGATCACCGACACCGTCAGCGAAGTGGTCGCGACCCTCACCGCTGACAAGACCACCGTGTCCGAGGGCGGCCAGATCACTTACACCGTGACCCTGACCAATGCCCAGGGCCTGTCGGTCACTGGCCATAACGGCCTGACCTTCACCCTGACCGATGGCACTAAGGTCACCATCCCGGCCGGCAGCGCCAGCGGTACCTTCACTATCACCGCACCGGATGACGTGTTCGTCGGTGGCCAACCGAGCATCGTCAACAAGATCGAATCGGTTGCCGGTGGCGACAACTTCGAGAAGCTGACCCTCGGCGACAACTCGGTCACCACCACCGTGACTGACGAGCCAGGTACCGGCACTCCAGGCACCGACAACCAGGGCGACAAGGTCACCGTCACCATCGTCGGCAAGGGCGATGTAACCGAAGACCAGCAGCCAGCCTTCACCGTCAAGGTCAGCCAGAAACTGGACCACGACCTGACCGTAACCCTGTCGAACGGCGACAAAGTCGTCATTCCAGCCGGTCAGACCGAAGCCGAGTACAAAGCCAAAGCCCAGGGCGACGACGTCTTCAAAGACGGCGACACCCTGACTGTCGGCATCACCGATGCTGCAGTCGATGGCAAGGCCTTCGAAAATCTGGAACTGGGTGGCAACGCCTCGGTTCAGATCACCGACACCATCAGCGAAGTGGTCGCAACCCTGACCGCAGACAAGACCACCGTCACCGAAGGTGGCCAGATCACCTACACCGTGACCCTGACCAATGCCCAGGGCCTGTCGGTCACCGGCCATAACGGCCTGACCTTCACCCTGACCGATGGCACCAAGGTCACCATTCCTGCGGGTAGTGCCAGCGGCACCTTCACCATCACCGCACCGGACGATGTGTTTGTCGGCGGTCAGCCTTCGATCGTCAACAAGCTCGAAAACGTCAGCGGCGCGGATAACTTCGAGAAGCTCACGCTCGGCAAGGACACCCTCACCACGACCGTGACCGATGAGCCGGGCACTGGCACTCCAGGCACCGACAACCAGGGCGACAAAGTCACCGTCACCATCGTCGGCAAAGGCGATGTCACCGAAGACCAGCAACCGGCCTTCACCGTCAAGGTCAGCCAGAAGCTCGACCATGACCTGACCGTGACCCTGTCGAACGGCGACAAAGTCGTCATTCCAGCCGGTCAGACCGAAGCCGAGTACAAGGCCAAGGCCCAGGGCGACGACGTATTCAAGGATGGCGATACCTTGACTGTCGGCATCACCGATGCTGCCGTCGATGGCAAGGCCTTCGAGAACCTGGAGCTGGGTGGCAACGCATCGGTGCAGATCACCGACACCGTCAGTGAAGTCGTCGCGACCCTGACCGCCGACAAGACCACCGTCACCGAAGGTGGCCAAATCACCTACACCGTGACGCTGACCAATGCCCAAGGTCTGCCGGTCAGCGGCCACAATGGCCTGACCTTCACCCTGACCGATGGCACCAAGGTCACCATTCCGGCCGGAAACGCCAGCGGCACCTTCACCATTACCGCACCGGATGACGTGTTCGTCGGTGGTCAACCGACCATCACCAACAAGCTGGAAGGCGTCACCGGCGCCGACAACTTCGAAAAACTGACCCTGGGTCAGGACGAAGTGAAGACCTCCGTCACTGACGAGCCGGGTACTGGCACTCCAGGCACCGACAACCAAGGCGACAAGGTCACCGTCACCATCGTCGGCAAGGGCGATGTCACCGAAGACCAGCAGCCGGCCTTCACCGTCAAGGTCAGCCAGAAGCTCGACCATGACCTGACCGTGACCCTGTCGAACGGCGACAAAGTCGTCATTCCAGCCGGTCAGACCGAAGCCGAGTACAAGGCCAAGGCCCAGGGCGACGACGTATTCAAGGATGGCGATACCTTGACTGTCGGCATCACCGATGCTGCCGTCGATGGCAAGGCCTTCGAGAACCTGGAGCTGGGTGGCAACGCATCGGTGCAGATCACCGACACCGTCAGTGAAGTCGTCGCGACCCTGACCGCCGACAAGACCACCGTCACCGAAGGTGGCCAAATCACCTACACCGTGACGCTGACCAATGCCCAAGGTCTGCCGGTCAGCGGCCACAATGGCCTGACCTTCACCCTGACCGATGGCACCAAGGTCACCATTCCGGCCGGAAACGCCAGCGGCACCTTCACCATTACCGCACCGGATGACGTGTTCGTCGGTGGTCAACCGACCATCACCAACAAGCTGGAAGGCGTCACCGGCGCCGACAACTTCGAAAAACTGACCCTGGGTCAGGACGAAGTGAAGACCTCCGTCACTGACGAGCCGGGTACTGGCACTCCAGGCACCGACAACCAAGGCGACAAGGTCACCGTCACCATCGTCGGCAAGGGCGATGTCACCGAAGACCAGCAGCCGGCCTTCACCGTCAAGGTCAGCCAGAAGCTCGACCATGACCTGACCGTAACCCTGTCCAATGGCGACAAGGTGGTGATCCCTACTGGCCAGACCGAAGCCGAATACAAGGCCAAGGCTCAAGGTGATGACGTCTTCAAAGACGGCGATACCCTGACCGTCGGCATCACCGATGCTGCCGTTGACGGCAAGTCCTTCGAGAATCTGGAACTGGGCGGCAACGCCTCGGTGCAGATCACCGACACCATCAGTGAAGTCGTCGCGACCCTGACCGCCGACAAGACCACCGTCACCGAAGGCGGCCAGATCACCTACACCGTGACCCTGACCAATGCACAGGGTCTGCCTGTCAGCGGCCACAACGGCCTGACCTTCACCTTGACCGATGGCACCAAGGTCACCATTCCGGCCGGAAACGCCAGCGGCACCTTCACCATTACCGCACCGGATGACGTGTTCGTCGGCGGCCAGCCTTCGATCGTCAACAAGATTGAATCCGTTGCCGGGGGCGACAACTTCGAGAAACTGACCCTCGGCGACAACTCGGTCACCACCACCGTGACTGACGAGCCAGGTACTGGCACTCCAGGCACCGATAACCAAGGCGACAAGGTCACCGTCACCATCGTCGGCAAAGGCGATGTCACCGAAGACCAGCAACCAGCCTTCACCGTCAAAGTCAGCCAGAAGCTCGACCACGACCTGACCGTGACCCTGTCGAATGGCGACAAAGTCGTCATTCCGGCTGGCCAGACCGAAGCCGAGTACAAAGCCAAAGCCCAGGGCGACGACGTCTTCAAAGACGGCGATACCCTGACCGTCGGCATCACCGATGCTGCCGTTGACGGCAAGGCCTTCGAGAACCTGGAGCTGGGTGGCAACGCCTCGGTTCAGATCACCGACACCATCAGTGAAGTGGTCGCGACCCTGACCGCCGACAAGACCACCGTCACCGAAGGCGGCCAGATCACCTACACCGTGACCCTGACCAATGCCCAGGGCCTGTCGGTCACCGGCCATAACGGCCTGACCTTCACCCTGACCGATGGCACCAAAGTTACCGTTCCGGCCGGCAGCGCCAGCGGTACCTTCACCATCACCGCCCCGAGCGACGTATTCGTCGGCGGCCAGCCCTCGATCGTGAACAAGCTCGAAGGTGTCAGCGGCGCGGACAACTTCGAGAAGCTGACGCTCGGCAAGGAGACACTCACCACTACCGTCACTGATGATCCGGATACCGGCAACAAGGTATCTGTCACCATCGTCAGCAACGGCGATGTCACCGAAGACCTGCAGCCGTCCTTTACCGTCAAGGTCAACCAGAAGCTGGACCAGGATCTCACCGTCACCCTGAGCAATGGTGCCAAGGTGGTGATTCCGGCTGGCCAGACCCAGGTCGAGTACAAGGCGGATGCCCAGGGCGATGACGTCTTCAAGGATGGCAGTTCGCTGACCGTCGGCATCACTGATGCAGTCGTTGATGGCAAGACCTTCGAGAACCTGCAGCTGGGTGGCGATGCCACCGTGCAGATCACCGACACCGTCAGCGAAGTCGTCGCGACCCTGACCGCCGATAAGACCACTGTGTCGGAAGGTGGCCAGATCACCTACACCGTGACCCTGACCAACGCCCAGGGTCTGCCGGTCAACGGCCACAATGGCCTGACCTTCACCCTGACCGATGGCACCAAGGTCACCGTCCCGGCCGGCAGCGCCAGCGGTACCTTCACCATCACCGCACCGGATGACGTATTCGTCGGTGGCCAGCCGAACATCGTCAACAAGATCGAATCGGTTGCCGGTGGCGACAACTTCGAGAAGCTGACCCTCGGCGACAACTCGGTCACCACCACCGTGACTGACGAGCCGGGCACTGGCACTCCGGGCACCGACAACCAGGGCGACAAGGTCACCGTCACCATCGTCGGCAAGGGCGATGTCACCGAAGACCAGCAGCCAGCCTTCACCGTCAAGGTCAGCCAGAAGCTCGACCACGACCTGACCGTGACCCTGTCGAACGGCGACAAAGTCGTCATTCCAGCCGGTCAGACCGAAGCCGAGTACAAAGCCAAAGCCCAGGGCGACGACGTCTTCAAAGACGGCGACACCCTGACTGTCGGCATCACCGATGCTGCTGTCGACGGCAAGTCCTTCGAGAATCTGGAACTGGGCGGCAACGCCTCGGTGCAGATCACCGACACCGTCAGTGAAGTGGTCGCGACCCTGACCGCCGACAAGACCACTGTGTCGGAAGGTGGCCAGATCACTTACACCGTCACTCTGACCAATGCCCAGGGTCTGCCGGTTAATGGCCACAACGGCCTGACCTTCACCCTGACCGATGGCACCAAGGTCACCATCCCGGCCGGCAGCGCCAGCGGTACCTTCACCATTACCGCACCGGACGACGTGTTTGTCGGCGGTCAGCCTTCGATCGTCAACAAGCTCGAAAGCGTCAGCGGCGCGGATAACTTCGAGAAGCTCACGCTCGGCAAGGACACCCTCACCACGACCGTGACCGATGAGCCAGGTACTGGCACTCCGGGCACTGGCAACGAAGGCGACAAGGTCTCCGTGACCATCGTTGGCAACGGCGCGGTCACCGAAGACCAGCAACCAAGCTTCACCGTCAAGGTCAGCCAGAAACTCGGTCAGGACCTGACCGTAACCCTGAGCAACGGCGATAAAGTCGTGATCCCTGCGGGTCAAACCCAGGTTGAGTACAAGGCTACCGCCCAAGGCGATGACGTCTTCAAGGATGGCGACACCCTCACCGTCGGCATTTCCGATGCGTCGGTCACCGGCAAGACCTTCGAGAACCTTGAGCTCGGTGGTAACGCCAGCGTTGAGATCAACGACACCGTCAGCGAAGTGGTCGCAACCCTGACCGCCGACAAGACTACCGTCAGCGAAGGCGGCCCAATCACCTACACCGTCACCCTGACCAACGCCCAGGGCCTGTCGGTCACCGGCCACAACGGCCTGACCTTCACCCTGACCGACGGCACCAAGGTCACCGTGCCAGCGGGCAGCGCCACCGGCACCATCACCATCAATGCGCCGGACGACGTATTCGTCGGCGGTCAGCCGACCATCACCAACAAACTGGAAGGCGTGACCGGTGCCGACAACTTCGAAAAACTGACCCTGGGTCAGGACGAAGTGAAAACCTCCGTCACCGACGAGCCAGGCACCGGCACTCCGGGCACCGGCAACGAAGGTGACAAAGTCACCGTCACCATCGTCGGCAACGGCGCAGTCACCGAAGACCAGCAGCCGTCGTTCACCGTCAAGGTCAGCCAGAAACTCGGTCAGGACCTGACCGTAACCCTGAGCAACGGCGATAAAGTCGTGATCCCGGCGGGACAGACTCAGGTTGAGTACAAGGCTACCGCCCAAGGCGATGACGTCTTCAAGGATGGCGACACCCTGACCGTAGGGATTTCCGACGCCTCGGTCACCGGCAAGACCTTCGAGAACCTCGAGCTCGGCGGCAACGCCAGCGTTCAGATCAACGACACCGTCAGCGAAGTCGTAGCGACCCTGTCTGCCGACAAAACCACCGTCAGTGAAGGCGGCCAGATCACCTACACCATCACCCTGACCAACGCCCAGGGCCTGTCGGTCACCGGCCACAACGGCCTGACCTTCACCCTGACCGACGGCACCAAGGTCACCATCCCGGCTGGCAGCGCCAGCGGCACCTTCACCATCACCGCTGCGGACGACGTGTTCGTCGGTGGCCAGCCGAGCATCGTCAACAAGATCGAAAGCGTCAGCGGCGCGGATAACTTCGAGAAGCTGACCCTCGGCGACAACTCGGTCACCACCACCGTGACCGACGAGCCAGGCACCGGCACTCCAGGTACCGATAACCAAGGCGATAAGGTCACCGTCACCATCGTCGGCAAAGGCGATGTCACCGAAGACCAGCAGCCTGCCTTCACCGTCAAGGTCAGCCAGAAGCTCGACCACGACCTGACCGTAACCCTGTCGAACGGCGACAAAGTCGTCATTCCAGCCGGTCAGACCGAAGCCGAGTACAAAGCCAAGGCTCAGGGCGATGACGTCTTCAAGGACGGCGATACCCTGACCGTCGGCATCACCGATGCCGCCGTCGATGGCAAGGCCTTCGAGAACCTGGAGCTGGGTGGCAACGCCTCGGTACAGATCACCGACACCATCAGCGAAGTGGTCGCGACCCTGACTGCGGACAAGACCACCGTGTCCGAGGGCGGCCAGATCACCTACACCGTGACCCTGACCAATGCCCAGGGCCTGTCGGTCACTGGCCATAACGGCCTGACCTTCACCCTGACCGATGGCACCAAAGTCACCATTCCTGCGGGCAGTGCCAGCGGCACCTTCACCATCACCGCTCCGGACGACGTGTTCGTCGGCGGCCAGCCTGCGATCATCAACAAGATCGAAGGCGTCAGCGGCGCAGACAACTTCGAGAAGCTTACCCTCGGCGACAACACCGTCACCACGACCGTGACCGACGAGCCAGGCACCGGCACTCCAGGTACCGACAACCAAGGCGACAAGGTCACCGTCACCATCGTCGGCAACGGCAATGTCACCGAAGACCAGCAGCCTTCGTTCACCGTCAAGGTCAGCCAGAAGCTGGCGCAGGACCTGACCGTGACCCTGAGTAACGGCGACAAGGTGGTGATCCCGGCCGGTCAGACCCAGACCGAGTACAAGGCTGCCGCCCAGGGCGACGATGTGTTCAAGGACGGCAGTTCGCTGACCGTCGGCATCACCGATGCCGCAGTCACCGGCAAGACCTTCGAAAACCTGGAGCTCGGTGGCAACGCCACTGTGCAGATCACCGATACCATCAGTGAAGTCGTCGCGACCCTCACCGCCGACAAGACCACTGTGTCCGAAGGTGGCCAGATCACCTACACCGTGACCCTGACCAACGCCCAGGGCCTGTCGGTCACTGGCCACAACGGCCTGACCTTCACCCTGTCCGACGGTACCAAGGTCACCATCCCGGCCGGCAACGCTACCGGCACTGCCACCATCAATGCTCCGGACGATGTGTTCGTCGGCGGCCAGGCGACCATCAGCAACAAATTGGTGACCGTCAGCGGTGCCGACAACTTCGAGAAACTGACCCTCGGCCAAGGTGAGGTGCAGACCTCCGTGACCGACGAGCCGGGCACTGGAACCCCGGGCACCGACAACCAGGGCGACAAGGTGTCCGTCACCATCGTCGGCAATGGCAATGTCACCGAGGACCAGCAGCCCTCGTTCACCGTCAAGGTCAGCCAGAAGCTTGGATACGACCTGACTGTCACCCTGTCCAACGGCGACAAGGTGGTGATCCCGGCCGGTCAGACCCAGACCGAGTACAAGGCTGCCGCACAGGGCGACGACGTGTTCAAGGACGGCAGTTCGCTGACCGTCGGCATCACCGATGCCACGGTTCCGGGCCATACCTTCGAGAACCTGGAGCTGGGTGGCAATGCCACCGTGCAGATCACCGACACCATCAGTGAAGTCGTGGCCACCTTGTCCGCTGACAAGACCACCGTGTCCGAAGGTGGCCAGGTCACCTACACCGTCACCCTGACCAACGCCCAGGGCCTGTCGGTCACTGGCCACAACGGCCTGACCTTCACCCTGACCGATGGCACCAAGGTCACCATCCCGGCCGGCAGCGCCACTGGCACCGCCACCATCAATGCCCCGGACGATGTGTTCGTCGGTGGTCAGCCGACCATCAGCAACAAGATCACCGGCGTCACCGGCGCGGACAACTTCGAGAAGCTGACCCTGGGTCAGAACGAAGTGAAGACCTCCGTCACCGACGAACCAGGCTCGGGCACTCCCGGCACCGGCAACCAGGGTGACAAGGTCTCCGTCACCATCGTCAGTAACGGCAACGTCACCGAAGACCAGCAGCCGTCGTTCACCGTCAAGGTCAGCCAGAAACTGGCGCAGGACCTGACCGTGACCCTGAGCAACGGCGCCAAGGTGGTGATCCCGGCCGGCCAGACCCAGGTCGAGTACAAGGCTGCTGCGCAGGGTGACGACGTGTTCAAGGACGGCAGCTCGCTGACCGTCGGCGTCACCGATGCCGTAGTCACCGGCAAGACCTTCGAGAACCTCGAACTGGGTGGCAACGCCACCGTCCAGATCACCGACACCATCAGTGAAGTGGTCGCCACCCTGTCTGCCGACAAGACCACCGTCACCGAGGGCGGCCAGGTCACCTACACCGTGACCCTGACCAATGCCCAGGGCCTGTCGGTCACCGGCCACAACGGCCTGACCTTCACCCTGTCCGATGGCACCAAAGTCACCATTCCTGCGGGCAGTGCCAGCGGCACCGCCACCATCAACGCGCCGGACGACGTATTCATCGGTGGCCAGGCCACCATCAGCAACAAGATCACCGGTGTCACCGGTGCCGACAACTTCGAGAAACTGACCCTGGGTCAGAACGAAGTGAAGACCTCCGTCACCGACGAGCCGGGCTCGGGCACTCCAGGCACCGGTAACCAGGGCGACAAGGTCTCGGTCACCATCGTCGGCAACGGCGATGTCAACGAAGCCCAGCAGCCATCGTTCACCGTCAAGGTCAGCCAGAAGCTCGACCAGGACCTGACCGTCACCCTGAGCAATGGCGCCAAGGTGGTGATCCCGGCTGGCCAGACCCAGGTCGAGTACAAGGCGCCGATCCAGGGCGACGACGTGTTCAAGGACGGCGGCCCGCTCACCGTTGGCATCAGCGATGCCAGCGTGGTCGGCAAGACGTTCGAGAACCTCGAGCTGGGCGGCAACGCCACCGTGCAGATCACCGACACCATCAGTGAAGTCGTGGCTACCTTGTCCGCCGACAAGACCACCGTGTCCGAAGGCGGCCAGGTCACCTACACCGTGACCCTGACCAACGCCCAGGGTCTGTCGGTCACCGGCCACAACGGCCTGACCTTCACCCTCACCGATGGCACCAAGGTCACCATCCCGGCCGGCAGCGCCACTGGCACCGCCACCATCAATGCACCGGACGACGTGTTCGTCGGTGGTCAGCCGACCATCAGCAACAAGATCACCGGCGTCACCGGCGCGGACAACTTCGAGAAGCTGACCCTGGGTCAGAACGAAGTGAAGACCACCGTAACCGACGAGCCGGGCTCGGGTACTCCGGGCACCGGTAACCAGGGCGACAAGGTTTCGGTCACCATCGTCAGCAATGGCAACGTCACCGAAGACCAGCAGCCGTCGTTCACCGTCAAGGTCAGCCAGAAGCTCGACCAGGACCTGACCGTCACCTTGTCCAACGGTACCAAGGTGGTGATCCCGGCCGGCCAGACCCAGGTCGAGTACAAGGCTGCCGCACAGGGCGACGACGTGTTCAAGGACGGCAGCTCGCTGACCGTCGGCATCACCGATGCCGCAGTCACCGGCAAGACCTTCGAGAACCTGGAGCTGGGTGGCAATGCCACCGTGCAGATCACCGACACCATCAGTGAAGTGGTCGCCACGCTGTCCGCCGACAAGACCACCGTGTCCGAAGGCGGCCAGGTCACCTACACCGTGACCCTGACCAATGCCCAGGGCCTGTCGGTCACCGGCCACAATGGCCTGACCTTCACCCTGACCGATGGCACCAAGGTCACCATTCCGGCCGGCAGCGCCACTGGCACCGCCACCATCAATGCACCGGACGATGTGTTCGTAGGTGGTCAGCCGACCATCAGCAACAAGATCACCGGCGTCACCGGCGCGGATAACTTCGAGAAGCTGACCCTGGGTCAGAACGAAGTGAAGACCTCCGTCACCGACGAGCCTGGCTCGGGCACTCCGGGCACCGGCAACCAGGGCGACAAGGTTTCGGTCACCATCGTCAGCAACGGCAACGTCACCGAAGACCAGCAGCCGTCGTTCACCGTCAAGGTCAGCCAAAAACTGGCGCAGGACCTGACCGTGACCCTGTCCAACGGTACCAAGGTGGTGATCCCGGCCGGCCAGACCCAGGTCGAGTACAAGGCTGCCGCACAGGGTGACGACGTGTTCAAGGACGGCAGCTCGCTGACCGTCGGCATCACCGATGCCGCGGTCACCGGCAAGACCTTCGAGAACCTGGAGCTGGGCGGCAACGCCACCGTGCAGATCACCGACACCATCAGTGAAGTGGTCGCTACCCTGTCTGCCGACAAGACCACCGTCAGCGAAGGCGGCCAGGTCACCTACACCGTGACCCTGACCAATGCCCAAGGCCTGTCGGTAGTCGGCCACAACGGCCTGACCTTCACCCTCACCGACGGCACCAAGGTCACCATTCCGGCCGGCAGCGCCAGCGGCACCTTCACCATTACCGCCAAGGACGACCCGTACCTCGGTGGCCAGCCGAACATCGTCAACAAGATCGAGTCGGTCGCCGGTGGCGACAACTTCGAGAAGCTGACCCTGGGCAGCAACACCGTCACCACCAGCGTCACCGACGAGCCGAGCGGCCAGGGCGACCTGACCACCGTCGGCATCAGCGGCGACACCTCGGTGACCGAAGGCGACACCGCCCACTACAACCTGACCCTGAGCAACCCGTCGAAGTCCGAGGTGACCATCACCCTGACCTACAGCGGCACCGCCACCGACGGCCAGGACTTCACCGGTGTGGTCACCGTGAAGATCCCGGCCGGCAGCAGCGGCACCAGCTTCGACATCAAGACCATCGACGACAAGCTGGTCGAGGGTTCGGAGAACTTCACGGTCAAGATCAGCGGCGCCACGGGCGGCGGCTTCGAGAACCTGCAGGTCGACTCGGGCAAGTCCAGCGTCACCACCACCATCATCGACAACGACCATGCGCCGGTGTCGACCGGCGGCGCGGTGACTGGCAACGAAGACACCGACTACGTGTTCAAGTGGGGTGACTTCAACGTCAGCGACGCCGATGGCAACACCGGCCTGTCGGTGACCATCAGCAAGCTGCCGGACCTGGGCAGCCTGAAGTTCTTCAACGGCACCTCGTGGGTGGATGTCTCGCTCAACCAGAACATCAGCCAGGCCGACATCGCCGCCGGCAAGCTCAAGTTCGTGCCGCTGGCCAACCAGTCGGGCGTCGACGGCTATGGCGGCAGCGGCGTGGGCAACAAGCAAGCCGACTACGCGCAGATCAAGTACAAGCCCAACGACGGCACCAACGCCGGCGGCGAAGTGACCATGAAGGTCGATATCGCCCCGGTGGCCGACAAGCCGGACCTGAACATCGGCAACAACAACGTCAACTCGATCGGCCTGCTCAAGGAAACCTGGAACAGCCTCACGGGCCTGGGTAGCAACGGCAACGGCATCACCGGCGATGCGCTGAAGAATGTCTTTGCCAACTCCGGCAATGCCAGCAAGAGCGAGACCGTCACCGGGGTCGACACGGTTGCCAGCGTGACCGCAGGCAGCGGCTCGAAGACCTCCGGCCTGATCTACCTGGAAGCCGGCAAGACCTATGCGTTCAGCGGCACCGCCGACGACAGTCTGCAGATCGTCGTGGGCGGCAAGAACGTCGCCAGCGGCACCTGGGGCTCGGGCAGCGGCGCCATCTCCGGCAGCTTCACCCCGACTACCAGCGGCTACTACACCCTGGAGATCTACAACGCCAACCAGGCCGGCCCCGGCAGCCTGGACGTCAACATCAAGGTGGGCAACGGCGCGGTCACCGACCTCAACAGCTCGAACATCCCGATGTACCCGAGCGTCAAGGACCTGACCAACGCCGGCGTGACCGTCGGCGACCTGCACGGCAGCAACAACCAGGGCTACTACGACGGCTACAAGCTCAACGAAGGCAGCGAGAACGGCGCGCCGGTCAAGCTGGTGGGCATCAGCACCAACCTCACCGATACCGACGGCTCCGAGTCCCTGAGCGTCAAGCTCAGCGGCATCCCGGCAGGCTCGGTGCTGGCCGATAATGCCGGCCATACCTTCACCGTCGGCAAGGACGCGGTGGACGTCACCGGCTGGAACCTGGGCAGCCTGACCATCAAGCCGCCGGCCTACTACCAGGGCCAGTTCGACGTGAAGGTCAGCTCAACCTCCACCGAGAGCGTCGGCGGCAGCACCGCGACCAGCGAAGGCACCATCAAGGTCACCGTCTACCCACAGTCCTACACCACCAGCAACCTGTCCTCGGACAGCGACAACATCACCGGCACCGACGGCAACGATGTGGTGGTTGCCGACGTCACCGGCCTGCACGTGGTGCCGGGCCAGGACTACAACCTCGCCTTCATCGTCGACACCTCGGGCAGCATGGGTTCGTCCGGCGTGGATGCGGCGAAGAAATCCCTGGAATCGGTGTTCAAGACCCTGGCCGCCAGCGTCAAGGGCGACCAGTCGGGTACCGTGAACATCCTCCTGGTGGACTTCGCCACCCAGGTCAAGAGCAGCGTTTCGGTGACCCTGAACGATGCCGGCCTGCAACAGTTGCTCAACGCCCTGAACAACCTGCGGGCAGACGGCGGCACCAACTACGAGGACGCCTTCAAGACCACCGCCAACTGGTTCCAGAACCTCAAGGATGGTGGCAATACCGGCAGCAACCAGACGTTCTTCATCACCGATGGCAAGCCGACCTATTACCAGACCAACGAGAACTCCAACCCGACCCTGGGCACCTCGGGCATCACCCTGGACACCTTCCTGGCTTCGATCAACTACAAGCCGGGCATGGCGTACAACGGCTACATCGACAGCAGCAACACCAACTACGTCAGCATCGACAACGCCGGTAACCTGCAGGTGCAGTACTACCGCAACGGTTGGAAATACGGCGTATCGGGCGAGCTGCACGCGGAAGGTAACGGCACCTACGAGCTGTCTTCGCGTGGTGGCCTGGGCTACGACACCAACAGCACCACCACGAGCAACTCGCAGGACAGCTTCAAGTTGCTCTCGGGCCTGTCCGAGGTCGAGGCCATCGGCCTCAACAATGGCGTCAACACCAACGACCTGAAACCGTACGACACCGACGGCAAGCCGCAGACCAACATCGACCCGAGCAAGCTCGCCGAGGCCATCCTCGGCCATACCGAAGTCACCCAGCCGGGCAACGACACGGTCAATGGCGGCGACGGCAACGACATCATCTTCGGCGACCTGATGGTCTTCGACGGTGTTGCCGGTACCGGTGTCGAGGCGATCCGCGGCTATGTCGCCGACAAGCTGGGCGTAGATGCGGGCAGCGTGGACGCACGGGCGATGCACAAGTACATCACCGAGCACTACACCGAGTTCGACGTCTCACGCAGCAACGACGGCGCCGACACCCTGCTGGGCGGCAACGGCAACGACATCATCTTCGGCCAGGGTGGCAACGACTACATCGACGGCGGCAAGGGCAACGACATCCTGCTCGGCGGCACCGGCAACGACACCCTGCTCGGCGGTGAAGGCAACGACATCCTGTTTGGCGGTGCCGGCAATGACATCCTCAACGGCGGCAAGGGCGATGACATCATGACCGGTGGCAGCGGTGCCGACACCTTCGTGTGGAAGGCCGGCGACCTGGGCAACGACGTGATCAAGGACTTCAAGGCAAGCGAAGGCGACCGCCTCGACCTGAGAGACCTGCTCCAGGGCGAGAAGGCCAGCACCATCGACAACTTCCTGAAGATCACCACGGTCAATGGCGAGTCGACCCTGCAAGTCAGCACCGAAGGCAAGCTCAACGCCGCCGGCGGCTTGGCCAACGCCGATGTGAGCATCAAGCTCGAAGGGGTCAACTGGTCCAACACCACGATCAACTCGTTGATCAGTGGTGGCGACCCGACCATCAAGATCGACAACTCCAACAGCTGATCCCCACCCCCGCGGCAGCCGGCAACGGCCGCCGCGTCGGGGGCGGGCTTTCCCCGCCAACGCTTCACGCGCATACTCGTGCACCGGGCCTACACGCCCGGTGAACTTTGCCTATGCTGCTGACTACCAACAAGGAATCATCGTGACGAGGGACGCCGCCATGTTCTACGTGCAACGCGACGCTGACGGCCGTTTGCTGCGAGTGGAAGCCGCCGGGTTTGATGGATTTACGGACATGGTCCCCGCCGACAGTGCCGAGATCCAGGAATGGTTCGCCGACGATGTCGTTGAGAACAGCCTCAAGCAGCTCAAGCAGAGCGATCTGGACATGATCCGGGTGCTGGAGGACCTGATCGAGGTGCTGACTGCCAAAGGCGTGTTCAGCATCACCGACCTGCCGCCCGGCGCCCAGGCCAAGTTGCTCAACCGCTCCACCGCGCGCAAGGCGCTGGGTAGCCTGAACAATCTGATCGAGGAAGATGAGGAAGGCGGGCTGATCTGATCATGCTGGCGGCGCATCGCGGTGCGAATTGCCCCGCGATAACGCCGAGCCTGCTCAACGCCAGGGTGCCGGGCCACCCACCAGTTGCCCCTGGATGCCCTGCACGCCCATCTCCCGCAGCACCTTCAACTCCCCTTCGGTCTCCACCCGCTCGGCGATCAGCGGCAGGTCGATGCTGTGCGCAGCCCGCTGGATGGCCTCGATGAACAGGCGCTTGTGCCGTTCCTGGTCGATGTTGCGGATGTAGCCACCGTCGATCTTCAGGTAGGCCAGCCCCAGGTGGGCCAGGTTGCCGATCATGCTGAAGCGCCCGCCGAAGCGTTGCAGCGCCAGGCTAAAGCCCAAAGCGCGCAGGCGCCGGGTGAGCTGCTCCAGCACCGTCTGCTCGGGCAGTTGCTCCTCGCCGATCTCGAAGGTCAGCCGCTGCCCCAGCGCGCCGTGCTGCCCCAGCAGGTCATAGACCCGCTGCAGCGCCTTGGGGTCGGCCAGGGTCGCGGCCGACAGGTTCAGCGCCAGCGCTTCACCATGCCCTTGCAGATGCTTGAGCACCTTCTCCAGCACCAGCAGGTCCAGCCGCGCCATCCAGCCGAAGCGCTCCAGCCAAGGCAGGAAGCGGCCGGCCGCCAGGGCTTCGCCCTCGTCGTCGTGCAGGCGCGAGATGACCTTGTAATGCAGCACCCGCTCTGGCGCCTTGGCGTCCACGACCGGTTGGAAGAACAGCTCGAACTGCCCTTTGCCCAGCGCCTGGTCCAGGCGCGTGTGCCAGGCGTGGTGGCTGTCGGCGGCCTGGCCCGCGGCGCCCTGCTCCAGGCATACCCAGCCCGGCGTGGGCTGGCTCTCGGCGCGGGCCAGGGCCTCGTCGGCGAGCTTGAGCAACGCTTGCGGCGCATCGCCGGGGCTGTAGGGGGCAAGGCCGATGCAGGCCACCGGGTCGACATCGCTGGCACCGGTCTCGTGCAGGCTCTGCAAGGTGGCTTCCAGGGCCTGGGCCAGCTGGATCGCCTCGTCATGGACCATGCCCGGCGCCAATACCGCGAACTCGCCGCCACGGCTGCGGGTGATCAGGTCGTTGGTCTCCGGATAGTTCGCACAGGTGCGGCGCAGCTGCTCACCCACTGCCTGCAGCAACTGGTCGGTACGCTGGCCACCCAGGCGGGCATTGAGCCCGGCCAGGTCCTGAACCCGCAGCAACAGCAGGTAGCCGGTACGGGCCTCCTCCAGGTTGCTGACCCGGGCATTGAGCTGCATTTCGAAGTAACGCCGGTTGGCAAGGCCGGTGAGGCTGTCCTGGTAGGACTCCGCACGCAGCTTTTCGCTGCGCTCGGCCTGCTCGGTGAACAGTGCCTTGAGCTTCTCGACCATCTGGTTCATCGCCTGCACCACACGGCGCAGCTCGGGGGTGCGTGGCAGCTCGGGCAGGCTGAGGAACTCACGACGGGCAATGGCGTGGGACTGCGCCACCATGTAGTCGAGCGGGCGCAACTGGCGACGCAGCAGCAAGGCCCCGAGCACCGCGCTCACCGCGCCGCACAGCAGCAGCCAGCCAAGGCTGCCCAGGGCGCTCTGCCAGAGTTTGCCCAGGGCGAACATCGGGTGGCTGATCACCTCGACCCGCGCCGCCTGCTGCCAGCCACGGCTGACGAGGGCATCGCCACCGGCCGGCTCCAGGCCGATGAGCTGGATGAACCAGCCCGGCACGCCGCCGGCGTCGGGCTCTGCGTGGCGCTCGACCAGCACGGCGTTGGAGTCCAGGTCGATGACCTTGATACTCGAGTAGTAGCCGCTGTCGAAAATCGAGCTGACCATCAGCTCGACCATCGCCGGGTCGTCGATGTTCGGCGTCAGCGACAACGCCAGGGCCGTTGCGGCGTCCTGGGCATGGGAACGCAGCTGGTTGACGTACTGGCTGCGCGAGCTCTCCAGGCTGACCATGAAGCTGCCACTGAAGGCGATCACCAGGAACAGGCAAATGGCTAGCAGCAATTGTTTGAACAGTGACATCTGTGCTCCTTCAGTAAACCGGTTCGGCCGGGAACCCTTCGGCCTGCATTTTCTTCAGCAGATCCTGCCAACGCGACAGGCGCTTGGTGTCGCCGACCTTCTTGTTGCCGCCCGCGCCGGTCAACCACAGGCCTTCACCGTTGAAGGCATACACCGGCAGCAGGTCGGTACGCTGGCTGGCCGGCTTGATCGCGTCCATCAGGCTGTCCAGCACCAGCGGCTGGGCCTGTGGGCTTGAATAATAGGTCAGGACCATGTGCGCACGGTTCTGGCGCAAGGCCTTGACGTAGGTGATGCGCAGCTTTTCGGCGGGGATGCCCATACGCCGCAGGCTGAAGTACTTGGCGATGGCATAGTCCTCACAGTCGCCCGCACCCTTTATCAGCGATTGTACCGGCGTGGCCCAGTAGTCGACCTCGTGCCACAGGTCGATGTCCTCGACATAGCGCAGCTGCTTGTTGAAGAACAGGTTGACCACCTGCAGCTGCTCCAGTTCGCTGCCCTGCTTCTGTGTCGCCATCAGGTTCTGCCAGGCATCGATACGCCCCTGCCCCGCGCCCATCGGGCCATACAGCGCCTGGGCACGACGGCTGATCTGCGAGAAGTCCCAATCAGCCTGGATGACGCCCAGCCACAGGCAACCGAGCAGCGCGGCAAGGCCGAGCCGGCGTGCGGTCGCATTGACAGGCCAAGGTATCGCCACTGCGCACACCCGTTCAGATCAGTCGAAAGCAGCGATGGTGCGGGCTGGAGGCGCAAAAGACAATGGCACCGTGCGATCATGCTGCCAACTGTCGGCAAACCCGCTTCGTACAAGGGCTGGCGACCTTGGCTGTCTTCCCAATGCCGGCAACTTGCTTCACGATAGCCGCGTTTTGACTCTGCGCCACGGCGCATCGCTTGATCAATCCGTTTGACAAGCGCCCCCTTCCCTCACTAGGGTTATTGGATCCAATTTTCATGTTGCCGAGGCGAACCCCGCGTGGCTGAGAAACCCAAACTCCTGAGCACCGTCCTGGGCAGCGAACAAGTACCACCGCACCTGGCCCGGGGTGTTATCGAAGAGCGCCTGCGCAGTGCCATCCTCGATGGCCGCCTGCCCCCGGGCACCGCCGTGCGCCAGCAAGAGCTGGCGACCCTGTTCGGTGTCAGTCGCATGCCCGTGCGCGAGGCACTGCGCCAACTCGAAGCCCAGTCCCTGCTGCAGGTGGTGATGCACAAAGGCGCCGTGGTAGCGCCATTGATCGGTGAGGATGCCGTCGACACGTACGCCCTGCGCGTGCTGCTCGAGACCGAGGCGTTGCGCCAGTCGATCCCCTTGCTCGATGCCGACGACATCGCCCAGGCCAGGGCCTACATCCGCCAACTGGAGACCGAGACCCGTCATGCCGAAATCGGCCGTCTCAATCGCCTGTTCCACATGGCTCTCTACAGCAAGGCGCAGAACCAGAAGCTGCTGCGCATGATCGAGATCGAGCTCAACGAAGAGGAACGCTTCCTGCGCTTCCATCTGTCCTCGATGGGCCTGGGCAAACTCACCCAGGATGACCACATTGCCCTTGTCGATGCCGCCAACGACAGACTGGTGGAAGAGGCCGTGAAGCTCCTGGAAGAGCACCTCAACCACGCCGCGCGCACCATCAGGAAATACCTCGACAGGCAATCGGCCAACTGATCCTGCCCAACCGCGCAGCCGCCCCTGGCGACCACCCTGCTGCGCCGACACGATCCGCCACAAGGAACGGCAGTGCACGTGCAGACTCGACAGGACACCACGCCCGACCAGCCGCCCAGGATTCGCCTGATCTGCCTGGCAAGCACACGGCAGCAACTTGCCCAGTACCGCACCTGGGCAAGGACCCTGAGCGACCCCATCGAGCTGGTCGCGGTCGATGTCCCCTCCATTGCCGACCTCGAACAATCCTTGCCCATTTCCGGGCGCCTGACCCAGGCCCTGGTCGAGCAGCTCCAGCCCTACCTCATGCAGCCGCATGCGGTGTTTGCCCAAGGCCTGGGCGCGCACATCGCCTTGGCCCTGATACAGCAGGTGCAAGGTGCTTGCCCGGGCCTGACCCGGCACTTGTTTGTTGCAAGCTGTGACAGCCCACAATTCAGCACCTCCTACCTGCCCCTGCATATCCCCATGACCGTGCTCTATCCGCCGGGCTCGCTGGCAGCGATGCTCGGCTGGCACAGCTTGGTACGCCGGGAGCTGGAGCTCATTGAGCTACCGGTGCAAGCGGTCGATACTTCGCTGCTGAACCAGCGCCTGGTGCGCATCTTCAACGCCCACCTCGGGTTGCTAAGCTTCTAATTCTCCCCTTGCCATCCGTGCGCTGATCAAGGCTTTTCCGCTGCCTGGTCAGTGCCTGGCCATGGCAGTGCCAGCATTTTGAGCACACTCTACCCCCCGCAGCGGCCGCTGATCATCAGACGTGGACCTGGCCGTTTGCCTCCTCATTCACCTGCAGAAGGAACCTGGCACCGGGGCAAGGACCGCAAGCGATCAGCCGCCCCTCAATAGTCACTCTCTCCATCTCAATTCATTCGTGCTCCGAGTGAGGCATTCACTCTGTGTCATTTTCTGATCGTTATTTATCGGAAGGAGTACGTATTGCCAAAATAAAACTTACTCAATGTTTTATTCAGGCACTTACATTTCAAGAAAAGTCCGAACATAAAATAATCAAAAAAACAATTGCGACAAACTTCTAAGTTGTTCTAACTTTTATATCGCCAGCCAAGGGCAGCCAGGCGTCACCGTGGACGCCTTGCAAAACAAGCCCTGCTGGCCTCTGCCTGTTGTTCGAATTCGAGTTTTCACTCGAGGCCTTCATTCGCCCGGCATTTAGTTGCCTTGCAACTTCCAGAGCATAACGCCCCTGTATATCACCTCTAAACGGATCTCATCATGAGCACATTGAAGCGCACACTTTCCGACAAGAAACATGAACTTTCCCTGCATCCGCTATTTTCCGAAATCGACTCTCTGGAGACGCTGCGTGGATTCATGGAAACCCACGTGTTCGCCGTCTGGGACTTCATGTCGCTGACCAAGCGCCTGCAGCAGGAACTGACTTGCGTCAGCCTGCCCTGGCTGCCACCAAGGGACCCGGCCGCGGCGCGCCTGATCAACGAGATCGTCCTGGGCGAGGAATCGGACGATCGCCTCGATCATGGTCACTACAGCCACTTCGAGCTGTACCTCGATGCCATGCGCGAAGTCGGTGCCAGCACCCAGGCCATCGAGCGCTTCGTCAGCCTGCAGCAACAAGGCGTCGCGGCATTCGACGCGCTGCAACGCTGTGGCGCCAGTGAAGCCGCGCAGCGATTCGTTCGCGACACCCTCGAAGTGGCCATCGAGGCACCGGCCCACCAGGTTGCCGCCGCCTTCCTGCACGGGCGGGAAAGCGTCATTCCAGCAATGTTCCAGCAGATTCTCGACGAGTGGGGCATCGGCACCGAGCAGGCACCGACCTTCCGCTACTACCTGCAACGTCACATCGAGGTCGACTCCGAGGACCACGGCCCCGCCGCCGAGCAATTGCTGGCACGCCTGGTCGATCACGACCCACTGCGCCAGGAAGACGTCTACGTGGCCGCCATCGCCGCGGTGGACAGCCGCATGGCCCTGTGGGACCGCCTGCGTACGTCGCTGAAAACGGCTGTTGCCGAGGTCACCCCATGAATGCCCTCGAGTATCGCTCCTTTGCCGAGGCCTGGGAGGCCAGGGCAACCATTCGCACCCGGCCGCGGCGCCTGGTAGAGGATGACCAGCGCCTGATCTACCCCCTGAGCCGCCAGCCCCTGGTGCTCGGCGCGACGTTCCAGCGCGAGTGCCCGCAGTTGCGCGACTTCGTGCTGGTACAGAGCCTCTACAAGTTCATCAATGACGTGGTGATCTTCGAGACCGAGATCGTCGACCGCACCGCCCGGCGCATCGCCAAGGACCGCTTTGCCGTGCGTTTCCCGTTCGCCTGCCGCTACGACGCGATGACCGTGGTGGTGGACGAGGACTATCACGCCCTGGTGGCGATGGACTTCCTGCAGCAGACCATCGCCCTGACCGGGATCGAGCCGATCGCCCTGCCCCAGGAAATCGAACTCAGCCGCGCCATTCCAGCCGTGCTGGAACAGGTGCCCGAGGCCCTGCGTGACGCCCTGGAGCTGATCTGCGTGGGCATCGCCGAGAACACCCTGACCGACGATGTCGCGGCCTTTGCCCGCGACGATTCGGTCAAGCCCTCGGTGAAGGGCCTGATGGCCGATCACCTGCTGGATGAAGGTCGTCACTCGAGCTTCTGGGCGCGCCTGACGCGCATCTACTGGCATACCGCGCCTGAGGCGGATCGCCAGATGATCGCCAAGGTACTGCCGCTGTTCCTGCGCCAGTACCTGACCAACGACATCCAGCAGGCTTTCGACTGTGCCCTGATCGACGCCTTGCCGGTGAGCGATACGGTACGCCGGGCGCTGCGCGAGGAAGCGCTGGGCCTGGCCTACCCGATCAACCGCCAGCACCCGCTGCTGGGCAACATCCTGCGTTTCTTCCGCAGCAGCTCGATGCTCGAGTCGCCCTGCGTACAGGACGCCCTGCGCGACTATCTGCCCTGAGGACCTAGACATGAGACGCCTCGACATACTCCTGGTGGGCACCAGCCCGCCCCTGGAGGAGTTCGCCCGCCTGCTCGCCGAGCACGGACATGGCTCGGCCAGGGCCGACAGCGCCCAGGCCCTGCCCCGGCAGCTGTCGGCCCATCCCGACCTGGTGGTGGAGGATGGCAGCCTGGCACTGAGCAGCAGTGACTGGCAGCCCCTGGGCGGCACGCCGCTGCTCAGGCTACGCCTGGGTGCGAGCTACGCCGACACCCTGCCGCAACTGGAGGCCCTGTGCTGGTGCGGCAGTGCCAGCGCCCAGCGGCTGATCCATCGGGTGCCGATACACACGCCGCGCTCCGGCAATGGCCAACAGCTGCGTGAGGACACCTTGCAAGCCCTGTGCGAGCAACTGGCGCTGCAGGTCACCCGCTTCGCCCGCAACCCGTTGCATCTGCAGGAAACGCCTGCGGTAAGCCCAGGAGAACATGAGCGTGAGCACGGCCTGGACTGGCTGGACACTTTGGCCTACCGCCACCCGTTCAACCGCACACTGCGCGCCGATTTGCTGGAGAAGGCCGAAACAGGCCTGATCGGCGGCCTGGACCACAGCCTGCGTGTGCACGCCGGGTCTCCTGCCGTGAACCACAACGGCCAGCGTTGCTCTTATGAGCAACTGCACGCCCGCGCCGCCGTCATCCAGCAGGCCCTGTTGCCGCTGTTGCCCAAAGCCGGGGAACAGCCGCCTGTGGTCGCCGTGTGCATGGGCAAGTCACCCGAGCTCTACGCCAGCCTGCTGGCGGTGCTGGGCTGCGCCGCCATCTACCTGCCACTGGATCCGGCCACACCGGCCGAGCGCCGCCAGCTGATCCTCGACGACGCTGGCGCCTGCGTCATGCTGCACGACGGCCAGACGCCTGTGGATATCCCTGATGTGGATGTGCGCAACCTTGCTTTGGCGCAGGACTTGCCGCTGCCCAGCCTGGCGTTGCGCCAGGCTGCCGCCGAGCAGGCCTGCGTGGCGATCTACACCTCCGGCACCACCGGCCAACCGAAAGGCGTGTTGCTCAGCCAGGGCAACCTGGCGCACTTCATGGCCTGGTATCGCGAGCATGTGGACCTGGACCGGCACAGCCGGGTCCTGCAGTTCTCCACCATCGGCTTCGATGCCTCGCTGCTGGATATCCTGCCGACGTTCGCCTGTGGCGCGGAACTGGTCCTGCCCAGTGAGGACCAGCGTCGCGATCCGCAGCTGCTGGTGCAACTTATCCACAGAGAGGAGGTGAGCCACGCGTTCCTGCCACCGGCGCTGCTGAGCATCCTGCCCCGGGATCTCCATCTGGGCCTGCGCCATCTGGTCACCGGCGGCGACGTCTGCGAACCAGAGGTCATCGCCCGATTGGCCGGGCAATGCCGGATGCACAATATCTATGGGCCGACCGAAACCACCGTGCTGGCCACGACCCGGGTGTTCGGTACGGACGACGACAACCGCAACCTGGGGCTGCCGATCGCCAACACCCAGGTGTTGATCCTCGACCAGCACCTGCAGCCGGTTTGTGAGCAGACCCCCGGCGAGCTGTACATCGTCGGGCCAGGCGTCGGCCTGGGCTACCTGAACAACCCCGAACTGAGCGCCGAACGCTTCGTCGAGCTGAGCTTGCCCGCGGGCCGCAAACTGCGCGCCTACCGCACGGGGGACATCGGCAAATGGACCGAACAAGGTATCGAGCTGTGCGGCCGGCGAGACAACCAGGTGAAGATCCGTGGCTTCCGGGTCGAACCCGAAGAAATCGAACACTGCCTGCGCGATAGCCAGCTGTTCGCCCAGGTGGCGGTGGTGATCGACGCCCAGCGGCGGGTCCTGGCCTTCCTTGCCCACCCGCAACGAGCCGATGCCGAAATCTTGCTGCGCGGGCATGCCGAGCGACACCTGCCCGACTACATGCGCCCGATGTTCTATCAGGTCCTGCAGCAGATGCCCTATACCGCCAACGGCAAGGTGGATCGCCGGGCGTTGTCGTTGCGTCCACTGGCCTTGCCAACCAGCCAGCGCATCGAGCCACGGACAACCACCGAGGAGCGCCTGCGCTGCCTGTGGAGTGCACTGCTGGAGCTCCCACAAAGCGAGATTTCCGTCGACGACAGCTTCTTCAACCTCGGCGGTCACTCCATCCTGCTGTCGCGCCTGCTACTGGAGGTCAGGGAACACTTCGGCCAGGGGGTGGCCATCAACCGCTTCATCGAACAGCCGACCCTGCAACGCCTGGGCGCGCTGCTCGATGGCGATCACGAGGCGCTGCAAACCTCCCTGGTACGCCTGGAGCAGGACGCCAATCGCGAACTGGACCTGCAGGTGCAACCGATGGAGCGCCTGGGCGATGTGCACAAGGTGATCGTCACCGGGGCCAACAGCTTCCTTGGCGTGCATCTGGTCGAGGCCCTGCTGGAGTGGGGCGCAAGTGAAGTCGCTTGCCTGGTACGCAGCGCCGCAGGGCTATCCGCCGATGAGCGTTTCTCCCAGGCCCTGCGGGACAACCACGTCACCCTGGACCGCAGCCGCGTGCGGGTATTCGAAGCGGACCTGCGCAAACCACTGCTGGGTCTGGCCCAGGCCGACTACGACTACCTGGACAGCAACTATGGCGCGTTGCTGCACAACGCCGCGCAGGTCAACCATGTGCTCGACTACGAAGTACTGGCAGCCGACAACATCGAGCCCTTGTTCGAGTGCCTGCGGCTATGCGAAGGCCGGCGCAAAAAGATCTTCAACTTCATCTCGACCCTGTCCGCTTGCAGCGCGGTGGACATTGACGGTCGTGTGCTGGAGAGCGATCCGGCCAGTACCCCGCCGATCTACATCCGCAACGGCTACAACCTGAGCAAATGGGTCGGCGAGCGCATCCTCAGCCGTGCCCGTGAGCAGGGCGTGTGGGTCAACCTGTTCCGCCCCGGCAACATTACCTTCGATAGCCGCACCGGGGCCTGCCAGCCGCAGCGCAACCGGCTGATGCTGATGCTCAAGGGCTCGCTGCAGTTGGGCCAGGTGCCGGAGCTCGAGATCGACTTCGACCTCATGCCGGTGGACTTCTTGTCCCGCTTCATCGCCTTCCACAGCAGCCGTCACCAGGCCGGCCAGTGCGTGTTCAACCTGCACAACCCCGAACCCCTGCGCTGGCGTGACTACCTGGCTTCATTCCATGCCCAGGGCCATGCCTTCGAACTGGTCAGCATCGAGCAATGGCAGCGCCAGTTGGCCAGGGTCGATAGCGACAACGCGCTGTACGACGTCCTGGGCTTCTACCTGGACGGTTTCGAGGAAGACATCGGTGACATCTCTGGCATCGCCCACGACAACGCCCGTGCCGGCGTGCAGCGCATGGGCGCCCGTTACCCGAGCAAGGACTCGGCACTGCTCAGCCGCGGCTGCCGCTACCTGGCCGACATCGGCTTTATCTGATCCCTTACATACACAACAGGAGCAATACCCCTATGCAAGCACTCAAACCCGATACCCTGATCCGCAACCCGCAAGGCTGTCTGGTGGTTTCCAGCGTGGAGATCGCCGCGCCGGCAGCCAACGTGTGGAACATCGTCGGCAACTTCGCTGGCTTCCCGGTGTTCATTCCTGCCCTGGCGCATATCGAGATGACCGGCAGCGGTGTGCGCTCGGTGCGCAAGAAGCTGTTCAAGGATGGCAACGTGGTGATCGAGCAGTTGAACAGCCGTGACGATCAAGCCATGAACATGACCTGGAGCCTGATCTACACCAGCCTGAACATCGGCAATCTGTGGGCGGCCATGCAAGTGCAGGCGATCGACGCCAGCCGCAGCCGTGCGACCTGGACCATCCAGGCCGAGCCTTGGGAAGGTGGCCCGGAGGCTCTGCCGAGCTTCCAGGCGTTCCTGCAGGGCTTTGCCGATGAAGCGATGGGCAATGTGCGTAATCTGCTGAGCTGATAGCACGGGCAGGGGCGTATGCCCCAATAGCAAAAAGGCCGCTCCCAACCGGGAGCGGCCTTTTTTTGTCTTGAACATCAGGGGTCGCTGTTGCACAGCAAAAAGATATCTCTGTAGGAGCGGCTTTAGCCGCGATGCAAGCAACTCGGTGTCTGGCACCCGCTTCGCGGGTGATCGCGGCTGAAACCGCTCCTACAGGGGACGTGCTGTGCTTGTGAATACTGTTCCCTTCGTGCCAGCGCAGGGAGCTGGACGAGCTCATACGGGAACTTCACGCATTGATACCCGGAAAAGACAAAGCCCCTGATCGCATCGCGATCAGGGGCTTTGGAATTGAATCTTGACGATGACCTACTCTCACATGGGGAAACCCCACACTACCATCGGCGATGCATCGTTTCACTGCTGAGTTCGGGATGGGATCAGGTGGTTCCAATGCTCTATGGTCGTCAAGAAATTCTGTGTGCTGGTCCGTCCTGAAGGACGTACCTGCGAATCTCTGTAGTCTCTACTTAAAGACAAAACCCCTACCTGCTCGCGCAGATAGGGGTTTTGCGAAATGAATCTTGACGATGACCTACTCTCACATGGGGAAACCCCACACTACCATCGGCGATGCATCGTTTCACTGCTGAGTTCGGGATGGGATCAGGTGGTTCCAATGCTCTATGGTCGTCAAGAAATTCGGTTGCCAGTACGTCCTTGCAGACATGCCAGCCAATTCGGATATGCGATATTTGTGGTTCGTCGCGAACTTTCGGTTCGTTTCGTCTTCACCACCGCAATTTGGCCTCAGCGCAAATTGCTTGGGTGTTATATGGTCAAGCCTCACGGGCAATTAGTATTGGTTAGCTCAACGCCTCACAGCGCTTACACACCCAACCTATCAACGTCGTAGTCTTCGACGGCCCTTCAGGGAGCTCAAGGCTCCAGTGAGATCTCATCTTGAGGCAAGTTTCCCGCTTAGATGCTTTCAGCGGTTATCTCTTCCGAACATAGCTACCCGGCAATGCCACTGGCGTGACAACCGGAACACCAGAGGTTCGTCCACTCCGGTCCTCTCGTACTAGGAGCAGCCCCTCTCAAATCTCAAACGTCCACGGCAGATAGGGACCGAACTGTCTCACGACGTTCTAAACCCAGCTCGCGTACCACTTTAAATGGCGAACAGCCATACCCTTGGGACCGGCTTCAGCCCCAGGATGTGATGAGCCGACATCGAGGTGCCAAACACCGCCGTCGATATGAACTCTTGGGCGGTATCAGCCTGTTATCCCCGGAGTACCTTTTATCCGTTGAGCGATGGCCCTTCCATACAGAACCACCGGATCACTAAGACCTACTTTCGTACCTGCTCGACGTGTGTGTCTCGCAGTCAAGCGCGCTTTTGCCTTTATACTCTACGACCGATTTCCGACCGGTCTGAGCGCACCTTCGTACTCCTCCGTTACTCTTTGGGAGGAGACCGCCCCAGTCAAACTACCCACCATACACTGTCCTCGATCCGGATAACGGACCTGAGTTAGAACCTCAAGGTTGCCAGGGTGGTATTTCAAGGATGGCTCCATGAGAACTGGCGTCCCCACTTCAAAGCCTCCCACCTATCCTACACAAGCAAGCTCAAAGTCCAGTGCAAAGCTATAGTAAAGGTTCACGGGGTCTTTCCGTCTAGCCGCGGATACACTGCATCTTCACAGCGATTTCAATTTCACTGAGTCTCGGGTGGAGACAGCGCCGCCATCGTTACGCCATTCGTGCAGGTCGGAACTTACCCGACAAGGAATTTCGCTACCTTAGGACCGTTATAGTTACGGCCGCCGTTTACCGGGGCTTCGATCAAGAGCTTCGCTTGCGCTAACCCCATCAATTAACCTTCCGGCACCGGGCAGGCGTCACACCCTATACGTCCACTTTCGTGTTTGCAGAGTGCTGTGTTTTTAATAAACAGTCGCAGCGGCCTGGTATCTTCGACCGGCGTGGGCTTACGCAGCAAGTGCTTCACCCTCACCGGCGCACCTTCTCCCGAAGTTACGGTGCCATTTTGCCTAGTTCCTTCACCCGAGTTCTCTCAAGCGCCTTGGTATTCTCTACCTAACCACCTGTGTCGGTTTGGGGTACGGTTCCCAGTTATCTGAAGCTTAGGAGCTTTTCTTGGAAGCATGGCATCAACCACTTCGCGCTCTAGTGAGCACTCGTCATCAGCTCTCGGCCTTAAGATCCCGGATTTGCCTAAGATCTCAGCCTACCACCTTAAACTTGGACAACCAACGCCAAGCTGGCCTAGCCTTCTCCGTCCCTCCATCGCAATAACTGGAAGTACAGGAATATTAACCTGTTTTCCATCGACTACGCTTTTCAGCCTCGCCTTAGGGACCGACTAACCCTGCGTCGATTAACGTTGCGCAGGAAACCTTGGTCTTTCGGCGTGCGAGTTTTTCACTCGCATTGTCGTTACTCATGTCAGCATTCGCACTTCTGATACCTCCAGCAAGCTTCTCAACTCACCTTCACAGGCTTACAGAACGCTCCTCTACCGCATCATCATAAGATGATACCCGTAGCTTCGGTGCATGGTTTGAGCCCCGTTACATCTTCCGCGCAGGCCGACTCGACTAGTGAGCTATTACGCTTTCTTTAAAGGGTGGCTGCTTCTAAGCCAACCTCCTAGCTGTCTAAGCCTTCCCACATCGTTTCCCACTTAACCATGACTTTGGGACCTTAGCTGACGGTCTGGGTTGTTTCCCTTTTCACGACGGACGTTAGCACCCGCCGTGTGTCTCCCATGCTCGGCACTTGTAGGTATTCGGAGTTTGCATCGGTTTGGTAAGTCGGGATGACCCCCTAGCCGAAACAGTGCTCTACCCCCTACAGTGATACATGAGGCGCTACCTAAATAGCTTTCGAGGAGAACCAGCTATCTCCGAGCTTGATTAGCCTTTCACTCCGATCCACAGGTCATCCGCTAACTTTTCAACGGTAGTCGGTTCGGTCCTCCAGTCAGTGTTACCTAACCTTCAACCTGCCCATGGATAGATCGCCCGGTTTCGGGTCTATACCCAGCGACTAAAGCGCCCTATTAAGACTCGCTTTCGCTACGCCTCCCCTATTCGGTTAAGCTCGCCACTGAATATAAGTCGCTGACCCATTATACAAAAGGTACGCAGTCACCTAACAAAGTAGGCTCCCACTGCTTGTACGCATACGGTTTCAGGTTCTATTTCACTCCCCTCTCCGGGGTTCTTTTCGCCTTTCCCTCACGGTACTGGTTCACTATCGGTCAGTCAGTAGTATTTAGCCTTGGAGGATGGTCCCCCCATGTTCAGACAAAGTTTCTCGTGCTCCGTCCTACTCGATTTCACTGGCAAGAGATTTTCGTGTACGGGGCTATCACCCACTATGGCCGCACTTTCCAGAGCGTTCCACTAATCTCAAACCAGCTTAAGGGCTGGTCCCCGTTCGCTCGCCACTACTAAGGGAATCTCGGTTGATTTCTTTTCCTCAGGGTACTTAGATGTTTCAGTTCCCCTGGTTCGCCTCTTGCACCTATGTATTCAGTACAAGATAACCAGCTTGTGCTGGCTGGGTTCCCCCATTCAGAGATCTCTGGATCACAGTCTGTTTGCCGACTCCCCAAAGCTTATCGCAGGCTACCACGTCTTTCATCGCCTCTGACTGCCAAGGCATCCACCGTATGCGCTTCTTCACTTGACCATATAACCCCAAGCAATCTGGTTATACTGTGAAGACGACATTCGCCGAAAATTCGCACGTCGCTCTTTCGAGCAGAACTCACAAATTTTACCTTAGCCTGAATAACCAGCAGTGAAACTGGTATTCAGTCTATTTCTATCACATATCCGAATTTTTAAAGAACGATCTGACAAAAGTCAGAAATCAACATTCATCAACGAATGCTCATTTCTAAGTTCTGATCAAGTAGACACAACAGAAAGTGGTGGAGCCAAGCGGGATCGAACCGCTGACCTCCTGCGTGCAAGGCAGGCGCTCTCCCAGCTGAGCTATGGCCCCGCATATTGGTAGGTCTGGGCAGATTTGAACTGCCGACCTCACCCTTATCAGGGGTGCGCTCTAACCAA
>NZ_JBFNXN010000001.1:2842500-3892500 GCF_040813665.1 Pseudomonas sp. TE50-2
GAACACCGTAGCCTGACGAATCAACGGAATCAGCTCCGCACGATTGGCTACCCGCTGCTTATTAGTAGAGAACCGCGGGTCATCCGCCCACTGCGCCTGCCCCGCCACTTCAGCAAACTTGCGGAACTGCCCGTCATTACCCACGGTAAGAATGAAATTGCCATCCGCCGTCGGAAAGTCCTGGTAGGGCACGATATTGGGGTGCGCATTGCCCAACCGCCGGGGTGGGTTGCCAGTGGTGAGGTAGTTCATCGCCTGATTGGCCAGGCAGGCCACCTGCACATCCAGCAACGCCATATCGATATGCTGGCCTGTGCCCGCCTGATCACGATGCGCCAAGGCCGCAAGAATCGCCACGGTGGAATACAGCCCGGTCAGGATGTCGGTGAGCGCTACCCCAACCTTCATCGGCCCCGCGCCCTCCTCCCCCTCCGGGCGCCCGGTCAGGCTCATCAGCCCGCCCAACCCCTGGATCATGAAGTCGTAGCCAGCACGCTTGGCATACGGCCCGGTCTGACCGAAGCCGGTGATGGAGCAATAGATAAGCTTCGGGTTGATGGCCTTCAGGCTTTGGTAATCCAACCCATAGGCCGCCAGTCCACCCACCTTGAAGTTCTCGATGACGATATCCGACTTCGCCGCCAGCTCACGCACCAGGCGCTGGCCTTCGGGCTGGGTGAAGTCGATGGTCACCGAGCGCTTGTTGCGGTTGGCCGACAGGTAGTAGGCCGCCTCGCTGGTATTCTCGCCCTGGGCATCGCGCAGGAAAGGCGGCCCCCAGGAACGGGTGTCGTCACCCGCGCCGGGGCGCTCCACCTTGATTACATCCGCCCCAAGGTCGGCAAGGATCTGGCCGGACCAGGGGCCGGCCAATACCCGGGAAAGATCCAGCACCCGCAGATGGGAAAGCGCGCCCATGGCCTGGCTCCTCTATTAATAGAACGCCTGGATGCCGGTCTGCGCACGCCCAAGGATCAGCGCGTGCACGTCGTGAGTACCTTCATAGGTGTTGACCACCTCGAGGTTGACCAGGTGGCGGGCGACGCCGAACTCGTCGGAAATGCCATTGCCACCCAGCATGTCCCGCGCCAGGCGAGCGATGTCCAGGGCCTTGCCGCAGGAGTTGCGCTTCATGATCGAGGTGATCTCGACCGCCGCGGTCCCTTCGTCCTTCATCCGGCCCAGGCGCAGGCAGCCTTGCAGGGCCAGGGTGATCTCGGTCTGCATGTCAGCCAGCTTCTTCTGGATCAACTGGTTGGCAGCCAGCGGGCGGCCAAACTGCTGACGATCCAGGGTGTATTGGCGAGCGGTGTGCCAGCAGGCCTCGGCGGCACCCAGCGCACCCCAGGAGATGCCGTAGCGGGCCGAGTTCAGGCAGGTGAACGGGCCTTTGAGGCCGCGCACGTCGGGGAAGATGTTCTCTTCCGGCACAAACACGTTGTCCATGACGATCTCGCCGGTGATCGAAGCACGCAGGCCGACCTTGCCATGGATGGCCGGAGCACTGAGGCCGTCCCAGCCTTTCTCCAGCACGAAGCCGCGGATATCGCCGGCATCGTCCTTGGCCCAGACCACGAATACATCGGCAATCGGGCTGTTGGTGATCCACATCTTGCTGCCGCTCAGGCGATAACCACCGTCGACCTTGCGGGCGCGGGTGATCATCGAGCCCGGGTCGGAACCATGGTTGGGCTCGGTCAGGCCGAAGCAGCCGATCCACTCGCCACTGGCCAGCTTCGGCAGGTACTTCTGCTTCTGTGCCTCGGTACCGAACTCGTTGATCGGCACCATGACCAGCGACGATTGCACGCTCATCATCGAGCGGTAGCCGGAGTCGATACGCTCCACCTCGCGGGCGATCAGGCCGTAGCACACGTAGTTCAGGCCGCTGCCACCGTACTGCTCGGGAATGGTCGCGCCGAGCAGGCCGACTTCACCCATCTCACGGAAGATCGCCGGATCCGTCTGCTCATGACGGAACGCCTCCAGCACACGGGGTGCCAGCTTGTCCTGGGCGAACTGATAGGCGCTGTCACGGACCATGCGCTCTTCTTCAGTGAGCTGCTGATCCAGCAGCAGCGGGTCGATCCAGTTGAAGCTTGCCTTGCCAGCCATGTGCGGATTCCTCGAAAGATGGGAACGAATTGTTGTGCTGGATTGATCCTAGGCCTGTTTGGCGTGAGGGACAAACGAGGATTGCGCACCGTTTAGTGATATTTTCTCACTTCGTAATCATCAAAATGCCCTGCTCAACGCCTGACATGTGAGGTTCACGTACATGCGCCGCAAGATTCCCAGTACCACTGCCCTGGTCTGCTTCGAGGCGGCCGCACGTCACGAGAGCTTCACCAAGGCCGCTCAGGAACTGGCCCTGACCCAGGGTGCCGTCTGTCGGCAGATCGGCAGCCTGGAGACCTTCCTCAATGTCGAACTGTTCCGCCGCTCACGCCGGGGCGTGAAATTGACCGAAGCCGGGCTCTCCTACAGTCGCCAGGTAGCCGCACAGCTGGATGCGGTGGAGCGCGACACGCTTTCGGTGATGCGCCAGCAAGGCGCCAATGTGATCGAACTGGCGGTTGTCCCGACCTTCGGCACCCAGTGGTTGCTGCCGCGCCTGAAGGACTTCCAGCAGCGTCACCCGGAAGTCACGGTCAACCTGACCAACCGCACCCGCCCCTTCCTGTTTGCCGACACGCCCTTCGATGCCGCCATCTACTTCGGCGACGCCGACTGGTCGGGCACCCAGTCCCACCGACTGATGGGCGAGAACCCCATGCCGGTGTGCAGCCCTTCCCTGCTGGAAGGACAAGCCAGCCTCGACGCCCAGCGCATTGCCGGCTTGCCGCTGTTGCAGCAGACCACCCGCCCCTATGCCTGGCGACAATGGTTCGACGGCTTGGGGATGAGCGTCGAACGCGACATGACCGGCCCGCGCTACGAGCTGTTTTCGATGCTCGCCCAGGCCGCCATGCATGACATGGGCATTGCGCTGATTCCACCGTTCCTGATCCAGCGCGAGCTGCAGGAGGGCCGACTGGTGGTCGCTAACAGGCATGCCCTCTCCAGCGACAAGGCCTACCATCTGATGATCCCCGAGCGGAAGGTCGAGTCCGCCTCGCTACGGGCGTTCCGCGACTGGCTGGTGGCGCAGGCGCAACAGTACACCGCTACGGAATAGGGTGAAGCAGGCAAAGCTGACCCCGTAGTCAATTATTTTTAACACCTACAGATGTATGGATTTGTCGCAAATTCGTAATCTGTTCCGTTCGCCCTTAAAAACCTAGCAACCCTAGTTACTGCGCGGGTTTGCAGCTGATTTTGCGACATTCAGCAAACTGAGAACGAAAATAGCGGAAATTTTTTCAAATTTTCTCCTAAGCTCCGCATAGCGCGTGCTTGACGGGTTGAGGGCAAATCGTTGCGACATACGGTCACAGGGTGACTTGTAGTTTCAACTTCGTTTCGCTTCAGAACTGGTTGAAGGCCCTCGGGTTCGTCTGCAAAATGCCTCCCCCGCCCCGGATCCGGCGGGGTCGTGCTCTACGACCACCCAGCCGCACCACCCGAAGTGCGCTGGTTCCTATAAAGACAAAAGGTCACCGCAGGAGACAAAGTCGTGCACATTGGTGTTCCTCTCGAGACGCAGACGGGTGAGACAAGGGTCGCCGCGACCCCGGAAACCATCAAGAAACTGGTTGGCCAGGGCCATCAGGTCACCGTGCAACGGGGGGCAGGGCTCAAGGCCAGCATTCCGGACAGTGCCTATGAGGCCGTTGGCGCCAACTTGGGCGAAGCCGCCGACGCCTTCGGCGCGCAGCTGGTGCTCAAGGTGGTCGCGCCCAGTGACCAGGAACTGGCGCTGATCAACAGCGGCAGCCTGCTGGCAGGCATGCTCAACCCGTTCAACAACGAACTGATCGCCAAGATGGCCGAGCGCGGCATCACCGCCTTCGCCCTGGAGGCCGCACCGCGCACCTCACGCGCGCAGAGCCTCGACGTGCTGTCGTCGCAAGCCAACATCGCCGGCTACAAGGCCGTGCTGCTGGCAGCCCACCACTACCCGCGCTTCATGCCCATGCTGATGACCGCCGCCGGCACTGTGAAGGCCGCCCGCGTGCTGATCCTCGGTGCCGGTGTGGCCGGCCTGCAGGCCATCGCCACGGCCAAGCGCCTGGGCGCGGTGATCGAGGCGTCCGATGTGCGCCCGGCAGTGAAGGAGCAGATCGAGTCGCTCGGCGCCAAGTTCATCGACGTGCCCTACGAGACCGACGAGGAACGTGAGTGCGCCGAAGGTGTGGGCGGCTACGCCCGGCCAATGCCGGCCAGCTGGATGCAGCGCCAGGCCCAGGCCGTGCACGAGCGTGCCAAGCAGGCGGACATCGTCATCACCACCGCGCTGATCCCCGGACGCAAGGCACCGACCCTGCTCAGCGCCGAGACCGTGGCGCAGATGAAACCCGGTTCGGTGGTCATCGACCTGGCCGCGGCCCAAGGCGGCAACTGCCCGCTGACCGTGGCCGACCAGGTGGTGATGGCGCACGGCGTGACCCTCGTCGGCCCGACCAACCTGCCGGCCCAGGTCGGTGCCGACGCCTCGGCGCTGTACGCGCGCAACCTGCTGGACTTCATGAAGCTGCTGTTCGACAAGGACGGCAACCTGGTCATCAATCTCGAAGACGACATCGTCGCCGCGTGCCTGATGTGCCGCGACGGCCAGGTCGTGCGCAAGAACGGCTGAGGAGCACGACAATGGAAGACATGCTGATTTCCCACGGCATCTACAACCTGATCATCTTCGTGCTGGCCATCTACGTGGGCTACCACGTGGTGTGGAATGTCACCCCGGCCCTGCACACGCCGCTGATGGCAGTTACCAACGCCATTTCCGCGATCGTCATCGTCGGTGCCATGCTGGCCGCCGCGCTGACCGTCACCCCGGCCGGCAAGGTCATGGGCACCCTGGCCGTGGCGCTGGCCGCGGTCAACGTGTTCGGTGGCTTCCTGGTCACCCGCCGCATGCTTGAGATGTTCAAGAAGAAAACCAAGAACGAGGCGCAGAAGTAAGCATGAGCATGAATCTGGTAACGCTCCTCTACCTCGTCGCCTCGGTATGCTTCATCCAGGCGCTCAAGGGCCTGTCGCACCCGACCACTTCGCGGCGCGGCAACCTGTTCGGCATGATCGGCATGGGCATTGCGATCCTCACCACGGTGGGCCTCATCTATAAGCTTGGGGCTGAGCTTGCGACAGCGGGTATCGGCTACGTGATCGTCGGCCTTTTGGTCGGTGGTACCGCCGGTTCGATCATGGCCAAGCGCGTCGAGATGACCAAGATGCCGGAGCTGGTCGCCTTCATGCACAGCATGATCGGCCTGGCCGCGGTATTCATTGCCATCGCCGCCGTGCTCGAACCACAGTCGCTGGGCATCGTCGCCGCCATCAGCGACCCGATCCCCACCGGCAACCGCCTCGAGCTGTTCCTTGGCGCGGCCATCGGCGCCGTCACCTTCTCAGGTTCCGTGATCGCCTTCGGCAAGCTGTCGGGCAAGTACAAGTTCCGCCTGTTCCAGGGCGCACCGGTACAGTTCGCCGGCCAGCACAAGTTGAACCTGATCCTGGGCCTGGCGACCATCGCCCTGGGGCTGCTGTTCACCTTCACCGGCCACTACAGCGCCTTCACCCTGATGCTGGCCCTGGCTTTCGTCATGGGCGTGCTGATCATCATCCCGATCGGCGGCGCCGACATGCCGGTGGTGGTGTCGATGCTCAACAGCTATTCGGGCTGGGCAGCAGCCGGTATCGGCTTCTCGCTGAACAACTCGATGCTGATCATCGCCGGCTCCCTGGTCGGCTCCAGCGGTGCGATCCTCTCGTACATCATGTGCAAGGCGATGAACCGTTCGTTCTTCAATGTGATCCTCGGTGGCTTCGGTGCCGACGTGGATGCCGGTGCCGCGACGGGTTCGAAAGAGCAACGCCCGGTGAAATCCGGCTCGGCCGACGACGCGACCTTCCTGCTGAGCAATGCCGATAGCGTGATCATCGTCCCGGGCTACGGCCTGGCGGTGGCTCGCGCCCAGCACGCGCTCAAGGAACTGACCGAGAAGCTGACCCACAACGGCGTGACCGTGAAGTACGCGATCCACCCGGTAGCGGGGCGTATGCCCGGGCACATGAACGTGCTGCTGGCCGAGGCCGAGGTCCCGTACGACCAGGTGTTCGAGATGGAGGACATCAACGCCGAGTTCGGCCAGGCCGACGTGGTGCTGGTGCTGGGCGCCAACGACGTGGTCAACCCGGCAGCGAAGAATGATCCGAAGTCGCCGATCGCCGGCATGCCGATCCTCGAAGCCTTCAAGGCCAAGACCATCATCGTCAACAAGCGCTCCATGGCCAGCGGCTATGCCGGCCTGGACAACGAGTTGTTCTACCTGGACAAGACCATGATGGTGTTCGGTGACGCCAAAAAGGTCATCGAGGACATGGTCAAGGCTGTGGAGTAGGTCCAAGGACCGCATCGCGACCGCTTGTACAAGACAAACCCCGGGAAGCCATTTCCGGGGTTTGTCGCATTTGCCTGATCCAGATCAACGGCTCTATTTCCGGGCCGCTCATACGACCATGGTCGCGGGACGGCACCGGGCGAAATCTCTAGACTGCGCTTCCAGTAGCTTCAGTAGCCTGAGATAACAATCCATGTACCGTGATCGTATCCGCTTGTCCTCCCTGCACAGCAAGGTAATGAGTGCGGCTGACGCCGCTGGCCTGATCGAGGACGGCATGACCGTCGGCATGAGCGGCTTCACCCGCGCCGGCGAAGCCAAGGCCGTGCCTCACGCACTGGCCGAGCGCGCCAAGCAGTCGCCGCTGAAGATCAGCCTGATGACCGGCGCCAGCCTGGGCAACGACCTCGACAAGCAACTGACCGAAGCCGGCGTACTCGCCCGGCGGATGCCGTTCCAGGTCGACAGCACCCTGCGCAAGGCCATCAACGACGGCAAGGTGATGTTCATCGACCAGCACCTGTCGGAAACCGTCGAGCAACTGCGCAACAAGCAACTGACCCTGCCGGACATCGCGGTCATCGAAGCAGTGGCGATCACCGAGCAAGGCCATATCGTGCCGACCACCTCGGTGGGCAACTCGGCCAGCTTCGCGATCTTCGCCAAACAGGTCATCGTCGAGATCAACCTGTCGCACAACGCCAACCTCGAAGGCCTGCACGACATCTACATCCCGACCTACCGCCCGACCCGCACGCCGATCCCGCTGGTGAAGGTCGACGACCGCATCGGCAGCACCGCGATCCCGATCGACCCGGCGAAGATCGTCGGCATCGTCATCAGCGACCAGCCGGACTCGCCGTCCACCGTGCTGCCGCCGGATCACGAGACCCAAGGCATCGCCGACCACCTGATCGCCTTCCTCAAGGGCGAGGTGGACGCCGGCCGCATGAGCAACAACCTCGGCCCACTGCAGGCCGGCATCGGCAGCATCGCCAACGCGGTGATGTGCGGCCTGATCGAGTCGCCGTTCGAAAACCTGACCATGTACTCCGAAGTGCTGCAGGATTCGACCTTCGACCTGATCGACGCCGGCAAGCTGAGCTTTGCCTCGGGCAGCTCGATCACCCTGTCGAGCCGTCGCAATGCCGATGTGTTCGGCAATCTGGAGCGCTACAAGGACAAGCTGGTGCTGCGTCCGCAGGAGATCTCCAACCACCCTGAAGTGGTGCGTCGCTTAGGCATCATCGGCATCAACACGGCGCTCGAGTTCGACATCTACGGCAACGTCAACTCGACCCACGTCTGCGGCACCAAGATGATGAACGGCATCGGCGGCTCGGGCGACTTCGCCCGCAATGCCCACCTGGCGATCTTCGTCACCAAGTCGATCGCCAAGGGCGGCGCGATTTCCAGCGTGGTGCCGATGGTCAGCCACGTCGACCACACCGAGCATGACGTGGACATCCTGGTGACCGAGGTGGGCCTGGCCGACCTGCGCGGCCTGGCGCCGCGCGAGCGCGCCCGGGTGATCATCGACAACTGCGTGCACCCGGACTACCGCGCCGCGCTGAACGATTACTTCGAGCGCGCCTGCCAGCGTGGCGGGCATACCCCGCATATCCTGCGCGAGGCGCTGAGCTGGCACGAGAACCTGGAAGAAACCGGGCGCATGCTGGCGGGTTGATCCAAAGGCAACAGGGCGCCGCTGACGCGGCGCATCGCCGGCAAGCCGGCTCCCACAAGGACGGCGCAACACCTGTGGGAACCGGCTTGCCGGCGATTGGGCCTAAAGGGTCTGCACCAAACCCGGGGTGGGCACCTGCAACAGGTACTCGATCAACGCCTCCACCGGCAACGGCCGACTGACCAGGAAGCCCTGCACCTGGTCGCAACCGAACGCCCGCAGCAGCGCCAGCTGCTCCTCGCTCTCCACCCCTTCTGCCACCACCTCCAGATTGAGGTTGTGCGCCAGGTTGATCATCGCGTGGACCAGCTTGGCGTTCTCTTCGCGTTGCTCCATGCCGCCGACGAAGCTGCGATCGACCTTCAGCAAGGTGATCGGCAAGCTGTTCAGGTGCACGAACGATGAAAAGCCGGTGCCGAAGTCATCCAGCGAGAAGCGCACCCCCAGCCGCCCGAGGGCATCCATGGTCTGGCGCACCAACTCATTGCGCCGCATCACGGCGGTCTCGGTCAGCTCGAACTCCAGCCAGCGCGCATCGACCCCGTGCTCGACGATCAGCCGGCTCAGGGTTGCCAGCAACTGACTGTCCTGGAACTGGCGAAAGCTCAGGTTCACCGCCATGTGCAGCGGTGCCAGGCCACGTTCGCGCAGGGCCTGCATATCGCTCAGGGCCCGCGAGATCACCCAGTAACCCAGTGGCACGATCAACCCGCTCTGCTCGGCCAGCGGCACGAACTCGCTGGGCGCCAGCAGGCCGCGCTCGGGATGGTTCCAGCGCACCAGCGCCTCGAGCCCGACGATACGACCGTCGGATAGGTTGAGCCGCGGCTGGTAGTGCAGCTCCAGCTCGTCGCGGCGCAGGGCGCGGCGCAACTCGCTTTCCAGGTCAGCGAGGCTGCGGGCGTTGCGATTGATACGCTCATTGAATACGTGGAAGGTGCAGCCCTGGCTACCCTTGGCCTGGCGCATGGCGATGTGGGCGTGCCACATCAGCGGGTCGGCGCCGGCCTGGGCGCGGGCATGGGCGATCCCCAGGCTGCAGCCGAGCAGCAGGCTCTCGCCGTCGATCCAGTAGGGCTCGGTGAGCGCCTCGGTGATGCGCTCGGCCATCCACTCGGCGCGGTTGGGATCACGCCGGGTGTCGATCAACAACGCGAACTCGTCGCTGCCAAGGCGCGCCAGTTGGTCGCTCGCCTCCAGCTGGTGCTTCAGACGGGCGACCACCTGCAGGATCAAGCGATCGCCCCCCTGGTGGCCGAGGGCGTCGTTGACGTGGCGGAAGTTGTCCAGGTCGAGGTGGCCGAGGGCCAGGCCACGCCCTTCGTTCTCGGCCAAGCGTGCGGTCAGCAAGGCCTGGAAGCCCTGGCGATTGGCGATGCCGGTCAGCGGGTCTTGTTCGGCCAGACGCTGCAGGGTGGCCACCAGCACGCCGCGCTCACGCACATGGCGCAGGGAGCGACGCAGCGTGTCGGTAGTCAGTTGCGTCAGCACCAGCCAGTCGCTGGCGCCCAGCGGCGCGCTGGCCGGCTCCTGCTCGAGCAGCAGGATCGTCGGCAGCTCGCAACGCCCTGGCGCGGGCTGCAGCTCGGGCGTGGCCAGCACCACGGCCTGACGGTCGTTGGCGAACAGGCTGTCCACCGCCGCCCAGTTCGGTGCGGTCAGCAGCACGACGCTGCCACCCATCGGTTGCAGGCATTCGCGCAGGTGCACGGCCCACTCCGGCTCATCAGCCAACAGCAGCAAACGCAGGGGTTCGACAGGCGTGGACAAGCGGGCTCCTTAGATGTGGGCGGTGGAACGGCGAGCGCGGGCAATCCTACCCGATTAATTGGAAATGATTTTCACTTTTAGTCATTGCCTGTCCCTGGCCACCATCCCGACGCAATCTGACGTGCATCCTGCGCGAAAGTAGCAGATGCGGCAAATCCGATTCGCGCCCTGCATCACAACGTCAGACGGTCGCGCATTAACCACCCCATGCCTGCTAGAATGCGCGGCTATTTTCTGGTTACCCCCGGTTTCTAGCATGTCCCGACTCAATCCCCGGCAACAGGAAGCCCGCGACTACGTCGGCGGCCCTCTTTTGGTGCTCGCCGGTGCAGGCTCCGGCAAGACCAGCGTGATCACGCGCAAGATTGCCCACCTCATCCAGAACTGCGGCATCCGTGCCCAGTACATCGTCGCCATGACCTTTACCAACAAGGCCGCGCGCGAGATGAAGGAGCGAGTCGCCACCCTGCTGCGTCCGGGGGAAGGCCGTGGCCTGACCGTGTGCACCTTCCACAACCTGGGCCTGAACATCATCCGCAAGGAGCATGACCGCCTGGGCTACAAGCCGGGGTTCTCGATCTTCGACGAGTCCGACATCAAGGCATTGCTGTCGGACATCATGCAGAAGGAGTACTCCGGCGACGACGGCATCGACGAGATCAAGAACATGATCGGTGCCTGGAAGAACGACCTGATCCTGCCGCCCGAGGCCCTGGAAAAGGCGCGCAACCCGCGCGAGCAGACCGCGGCCATCGTCTACACCCACTACCAGCGCACGCTCAAGGCGTTCAACGCAGTGGACTTCGACGACCTGATCCTGCAACCGGTGAAGCTGTTCCAGGAGCACCCCGATGTGCTCGAGCGCTGGCAGAACCGCGTGCGCTACCTGCTGGTGGACGAATACCAGGACACCAACGCCAGCCAGTACCTGCTGGTGAAGATGCTGATCGGCATGCGCAACCAGTTCACCGTGGTCGGCGACGACGACCAGTCGATCTACGCCTGGCGCGGCGCCCGCCCCGAGAACCTGATGCTGCTCAAGGAGGACTACCCCTCCCTGAAGATCGTCATGCTCGAGCAGAACTACCGCTCCACCAGCCGCATCCTGCGCTGCGCCAACGTGCTGATCGCCAACAACCCGCATGCCTTTGAAAAGCAGCTGTGGAGCGAGATGGGCATCGGCGACGAGATCCGCGTGATCCGCTGCAAGAACGAGGAAGCCGAGGCCGAACGCGTGGCCATGGAAATCCTCACCCTGCACCTGCGCACCAACCGCCCGTACAGCGACTTCGCCATCCTCTACCGCGGCAACTACCAGGCCAAGCTGATCGAATTGAAGCTGCAGCACCACCAGGTGCCGTACCGCCTCTCCGGCGGCAACAGCTTCTTCGGCCGCCAGGAGGTCAAGGACCTGATGGCCTACCTGCGCCTGCTGGTGAACCCTGACGACGACAATGCCTACCTGCGCGTCATCAACGTGCCGCGCCGCGAGATCGGCTCGACCACGCTGGAAAAGCTCGGCAACTATTCCACCGAGCGCGGCATCTCGATGTACGCCGCCAGCGAAGAGATGGGCCTGGGCGAGCACCTCGACGCCCGCTACACCGAGCGCCTGCAGCGCTTCAAGCACTGGCTCGACGGGGTACGCCACAAAGTCGCCCTGGACGACCCGATCGCCGCGCTGCACGAGATGATCCGCGACATCGACTACGAGAACTGGATCCGCCAGCAGACCGCCAGCGACAAGGCCGCGGAGTTCCGCATCAGCAACGTCTGGTTCCTGGTCGAAGCGCTGAAGAACACCCTCGAGAAGGACGAAGAGGGTGACATGACCATCGAGGACGCCATCGGCAAGCTGGTGCTGCGCGACATGCTCGAGCGCCAGCAGGAAGAGGAAGAAAACGCCGAGGGCGTGCAGATGATGACCCTGCACGCCTCCAAGGGCCTGGAATTCCCTTACGTGTTCATCATGGGCATGGAGGAGGAAATTCTCCCCCACCGCTCGAGCATCGAGGCCGACACCATCGAGGAAGAACGCCGCCTGGCCTACGTGGGCATCACCCGCGCGCGCCAGACTTTGGCCTTCACCTTCGCCGCCAAGCGCAAGCAGTACGGCGAAATCATCGACTGCACACCGAGCCGGTTCCTCGACGAACTGCCGCCGGACGACCTGGCCTGGGAAGGCCTGGACGATGCGCCCGTGGAAGTGAAAGCAGCGCGCGGCAACAACGCCCTGGCCGATATCCGGGCAATGCTCAAACGCTGATCAACCATTACTCTTTAACATTGCCGCTTGTTGCGGCCACCTTTGCTACATCGAGGAAAACCACAGTGGAAGCACTGCAGCAGAAGATTCGCGAAGAAGGCATCGTGCTTTCCGATCAGGTCCTGAAAGTCGATGCGTTTCTCAACCACCAGATCGACCCGGCGCTGATGCAGCTGATCGGTGACGAGTTCGCCCGCCTGTTCGCCGACTCCGGCGTGACCAAGATCGTCACCATCGAAGCCTCGGGCATTGCCCCGGCAGTGATGGCTGGCCTGAAGCTGGGCGTCCCGGTGATCTTCGCCCGCAAGCACCAGTCGCTGACCCTGACCGAGAACCTGCTGACCGCAAAGGTTTACTCCTTCACCAAGCAGACCGAAAACACCGTGGCCATATCGCCGCGCCACCTCAACAGCAGCGACCGTGTGCTGGTGATCGACGACTTCCTGGCCAACGGCAAGGCGTCCCAGGCGCTGATCTCGATTATCAAGCAAGCCGGCGCCACCGTGGCCGGCCTGGGCATCGTCATCGAGAAGTCGTTCCAGGGCGGCCGCGCCGAGCTGGACAGCCAGGGCTACCGCGTCGAGTCGCTGGCCCGGGTGAAGTCGCTGGAAGGTGGCGTGGTCACCTTCATCGAGTAAGCCTGTACCGACCTCATCGCCGGCAAGCCGGCTCCCACAGGTACCGCACAAGGTCAAAGCCCTGCGGTACTGCTGTGGGAGCTGGCTTGCCGGCGATTGGGCTGCAAAGCAGCCCCGGCAATCTTTCAGGTCGCCGCCAAGCCCGCCAGCAGCAGCCGCTGGTACAACTCCTCCTTCAGCCCCTGTGGCTCCCCCAGCCTCATGCGCGCCAACTGCGCTGCATAGGCCTCGGGCGCCGGCGCATCCAGCGCCGCCTTGCCCAGTTCCAGCACCTCGCTCAGCTTGAACTTGCTCTTGAGCCAATTCAGCGCCCGCAACAAGTCACGCTCCTCGGCCGTGAAATCGCTGCCCAGCGGATATTCCGGGAACAATCGCGCATGCCGTGCGCGGGTTGCCTCCAGGCGCTCGGGAGTGTTGTCGGTATAACGCGCATCCAGCACGAAATCCTTCGCCAGCTTGCCCACCGCCTTGGCTCGCTCCATCAGCTCGCGCTGAAAACGAGAGTCACTGATCGCCAGCAACCGCGCAATCACCTCGCTGTCGGTCTGCCCGCGCAGGTCGGCGATGCCGTACTCGGTGATCACGATGTCTCGCAAGTGCCGGGGTATGGTGCAGTGGCCGTAGGTCCAGTAGAGGTTGGAGGTCACCTCGCCACCGGCCTCGCGCCAGCTACGCAGCAACAGGATCGAGCGACCACCCTCCAGCGCATGGCCCTGGGCCACGAAGTTGTACTGCCCGCCCACGCCGCTGAGTACCCGGCCATCTTCGAGCTGGTCAGCGACACCGGCACCCAGCAAGGTCATGCCGAATACCGTATTGATGAAGCGCGCATCCCGGCGCTGACTGCGCTTGCGCTCTTCCTGGCCGTACAGCTCGTTGATGTAGCTGATGGCGGTCATGGCGAAGCGTGCGCGCTGCTCCAGCGGCATCTCGCGCAGGCGCTGGTAGAACGCCCGTGGGCCAAGGAAGAAGCCGCCATGCACCAGCACGCCGTGCTCGTCGGCTGGGCGGCGCACCACCCCGGCCTCGGCCAGGGCAAGCAACCCGTTGACGAACATTTCGCTGCAGCCATACAGCCCCTGGGCGAAGGTATCCAGCCCTCCTTCCCGCTCGATCAGTGCCTGCCATGGGCCGATATCCAGCTCATCGAGCAGCGCACGATAGCCTTCGTTGTCGCCCTGGCGTGCCAGCAGCGCCGCCGCCACCGCATCACCCATGGCGCCGATGCCGATCTGCAGGGTACCGCCGTCGCGCACCAGGGTGCTGGCATGCAGGCCGATGCAATGGTCCTGGGTGTTCACCGGCATGTTTGGCGTGGAGAACAACCGGCGACTTTCGGGCTGGTCGATCAACAGGTCGAACTGCTCCAGGCCCAGCTCCGCGTCCCCTGGCATGTAGGGCAGTTCGTCATGGATCTGGCCAAGCACCAGGATGGTCTCGCCCTCAGCACGGCGCCGGGCGATCATCGGCAGCAGGTCGAGGGTGATGTCGGGGTTGCAGGCCAGGCTCAGGTGATCGGGCCGCTCGGGCGTGGCCGCCACCAGCTGCGCGATCAGGTTCAGGCCCTTGGCGTTGATATCCCGTGCGGCGTGGCTGTAGTTGCTGCTGACGTAGTCCTGCTGGGCCGTGTCGCTGTGCAGCAGGCTGCCGGGCTGCATGAAGAACTGCTCGACGCGGATGTTCGGCGGGAGCTTGTCGGCACGCAGGTCGGCCAGGTAGGCGAGCTCCTCATAGTCGGCGAATACACGCTCGACGAAAGGCTCAAGGAAGCGCCGTTGCAAGCCATCGCCCAACGGCGGGCGGCCGAGGGACAAGGCGGTGTAGAGGGTCAGACGACGCTCAGGCAACTCGCGGATGCGGGCGTACAGCGCGTTGACGAAGGCGTTGGGTTTACCCAGGCCGAGCGGCAGGCCCATGTGAATATGGCTGGGCAGTCGGGCCAGGGCCTGCTCGACAGCCTGGTCGATGGAGCAGCGATACATCTGGGCCTCCTGAGTCATCCGTAGGTTCAGGGGTTGGACACAAGTCACAGCGGGTTGGTTGCCTGTCCCGCCCCCGCAATAGGGTTACCAGCCCAAAAACAAAAGCCCGCCATCAGAGGCGGGCTTTATACAAGTCAGGTCTGGCTCACAGCCCGGACATCTTCTTGATCGCACCCTTCAGGTCATCATCCGAGCAATCGGCGCAGGTGCCCTTCGGTGGCATGGCGTTGATCCCGGTGATGGCCTTGGCCAGGATGCCATCGAGTCCGCCCTGGTGGTCGGCACGCTCTTTCCACGCGGCGGTATCACCGATCTTCGGCGCGTTCAGCAGGCCGGTGCCATGGCAGGCATTGCAATGCTTGGCGATGATCTCGTCCGGCGTCTTGGCACCGCCGCCACCGGCGCTGGCGGCCACTTCCATGCCCTTGCATTCCTGGCCCTGGACGCACACCTGGCCGACCGGTTCGAGACGCTTGGCGATGTCGTCGTTGGTTGCAGCGGTTGCGCTCATTGCCCAAAGGGCGAATACGGCTGCTGGTACGGCCAGCATCTTCTTGATTTGGTTCACGCGAACACCCTCATGGTGGCTAATCACGCCCGCGGCCACGGAATTGCGAGCGTTGAAAAGTATAGCGGGAACCTGGAAGGCGTGAAACGACCACACTCAGGGAAAGGGTATTGACCCGTCAATGCACTGCGCTGGATCAAAAGTTCGACGGGGTGGCGGCGCTGATCAGCCGGGCCGGCTCCTCGAACGGGTTGCGAAAGCGGTGCGGGCGGGTGCTTTCGAAGTAGTAGCTGTCGCCGGCCTCGAGGATGAAGATCTCGGTGCCGACTACCAGTTCCAGGCGGCCTTCGAGAAGAATGCCGGTCTCTTCGCCATCGTGGGTGAGCATTTCCGCCCCCGTGTCGGCGCCCGGTGGGTAGACCTCGGTCAGAAACGCGATGGCGCGATTGGGGTGCGACTTGCCGACCAGCTTCATGGTGACCGCGCCGTCGGAAATGTCGATCAGCTCGTGGGCCTTGTAGACGATCTGGGTCGGGCTTTCCGGGGCCAGCTCCACCGAGAAGAACTCGACCATGGACATGGGGATACCGCTGAGCACCTTGCGCAGGGAGCTGATCGACGGGCTCACGCTGTTCTTCTCGATCATCGAGATGGTGCTGTTGGTCACCCCCGCGCGCTTGGCGAGTTCGCGCTGGGACAAGCCCTTGAGCTTGCGGATGGCTTGCAGTCGTTCACCGACGTCCAAAGCTTGCGCCTCCAGAAACGGTCGAGGTTGGGGGAGTGTGAACGATATGATGGCAATGCCGTTCAGTATTTACAACACACAGCCCCGCAGCCTGTCCGCTTTGGCGCTTTATTCGCCGATATAGTCCAGCGGCACGCGCTTGAGATTGCAGAAGATCTGGTACGGAATGGTCCCGGCCTGCATGGCCACGTCGCTGGCCAGTACTTGCTTGCCCCACAACTCGACCGGGCTGCCGACAGTGGCCTCGGGCACGTCTGTCAGGTCGACGCAGAGCATGTCCATCGACACGCGGCCAATCAGCTGGGTGCGTTTGCCGGCCACCACCACTGGCGTGCCGGTAGGTGCCTGGCGCGGATAGCCGTCGGCATAGCCCATGGCGACCACGCCGACCCGGGTCGGCCGCGGGCTGATGAACCTGGCGCCATAGCCTACCGGCTCACCGGCAGGCAGCTCGCGCACGCTGATGATGCGCGATTGCAGGGTCATCACAGGCTGCAGGCGAGCAGCCTCGGCCTGCTCCACTTCGAACGGCGTGGCGCCGTAGAGCATGATGCCTGGGCGCACCCAGTCGCTCTTGATGCTCGGCCAGCCCAGCACGGCCGGCGAGTTGCGCAGGCTGCACTCGGCGGCCAGGCCCTGGCGGGCAGCCTCGAACACGGCGACCTGCTGTTCGGTAGCGGCGGCGTCGAGCTCGTCGGCGCGGGCGAAGTGGCTCATCAGCACGATGCGCGAGACCTTGCCGCTGGCCAGCAGGCGCTGGTAGGCATCGGCGTAGTCCTTGGGGTGCACGCCGACACGGTGCATGCCGGTGTCCATCTTCAACCAGACGGTCAGCGGCTTGTGCACCGAGGTCTTCTCGATCGCTTCCAACTGCCATGGCGAATGCACCACGCACCACAGATCATGTTCAGCGATCAGCGAAAGCTCGCTGGCCTCGAAGAAGCCTTCGAGCAACAGAACGGGGGCCTTGATGCCTGCCGCGCGCAGTTCCAGGGCCTCCTCGATGCAGGCCACGGCAAAACCGTCGGCCTCGGCCTCGAGCGCCAGGGCGCAACGCACCGCGCCATGACCGTAGGCGTCAGCCTTGACCACGGCCAGTGCCTTGGCGCCGGTCAGCTCACGGGCGAGGCGGTAGTTGTGTCGGAGGGCTTGGAGGTCGATCAAGGCACGGGCGGGACGCATGGCGGCAGCCTTCTGGCAGTTCTGGTTATCGATAAAGCCCCGGCGCGGCAGATGGGGGTAGGTACCCACCGCGACGGGGTGAGGGAACAGGTCAATCGGTTTCGGGCCTCATCGTGGGGCAAGTCGCATCGGCGCACCACGATGAGGCCAACAGCATCGAATGCTTACTGGTGCGCAGGCGCCGGCTGTCCGTGCTTGGCAGTCTCGCGGCTATTGCCATAACGCGAGATGTCCAGGCCTTCGGCACTGATCTGCGGCTTCTTGCGCGCAATCAGGTCGGCCAGCAGGCGACCGGAACCGCAGGCCATGGTCCAGCCCAGAGTGCCGTGACCGGTGTTGAGGAACAGGTTACGGAACTTGGTCGCCCCGACGATCGGGGTGCCGTCCGGGGTCGCCGGGCGCAGGCCGGTCCAGAAGCTCGCCTGGCTCAGGTCGCCGCCGCGAGGATAAAGGTCGTTGACGATCATCTCCAGCGTTTCGCGTCGACGCGGGTTCAGCGACAGGTCAAAACCGGCGATCTCGGCCATGCCGCCGACACGGATGCGGTTGTCGAAACGGGTAATCGCGACCTTGTAGGTCTCGTCCAGGATGGTCGAGGTCGGCGCCATGTCGCCGTTGGTGATCGGCACGGTCAGCGAGTAGCCCTTGAGCGGGTAGACCGGGGCCTTGATGCCGAGCGGCTTGAGCAGCTGCGGCGAGTAACTGCCCAGCGCCAGCACGTAGCGATCGGCGGTTTCCAGCTTGCCGTCGATCCATACGCCGTTGATGCGGTCGCCGGCGACGTCCAGGCGCTGGATGTCCTGGCCGAAGCGGAACTCGACACCCAGCTTGATGGCCATCTCGGCGAGCTTGGTGGTGAACATCTGGCAGTCGCCAGTCTGGTCGTTGGGCAGGCGCAGGGCGCCAGCGAGGATACCCTTCACGCTCTCCAGGGCCGGTTCGACCCGGGCAATGCCGTCACGGTCGAGCAGCTCGTACGGTACACCGGACTGCTCCAGCACCGCGATGTCCTTGGCCGCGGCGTCCAACTGCGCCTGGGTGCGGAACAGCTGGGTGGTGCCCAGGCTGCGGCTTTCATAGGCGATACCGGTTTCGGCGCGCAACTCGTCGAGGCAATCGCGGCTGTACTCGGACAGGCGCACCATGCGCTCCTTGTTCACCGCATAACGGCTGGCGGTGCAGTTGCGCAGCATCTGCGCCATCCACAGGTACTGATCGACGTCGCCGGTCAGCTTGATGGCCAGGGGCGCGTGGCGCTCCAGCAGCCACTTGATGGCCTTGAGCGGCACGCCAGGGGCGGCCCAGGGCGAGGCATAGCCGGGCGAGATCTGGCCTGCGTTGGCGAAGCTGGTTTCCATGGCCACCGCCGGCTGGCGATCGACCACCGTCACCTCGAAACCTTGCCGGGCCAGATAGTAGGCACTGGCGGTACCGATCACACCGCTACCAAGTACCAGAACTCGCATTGTTGTATCCCTCGCACGCGGCTTGCCGCAGTCTTTTGTTGAAATGGCATGGATGCGCGCAGTATAAGAATCTCCGACCAGTGCTATTCACTATATAAGCAGCTATATTTGGCGAGAATTCTCGGCAAAATTGCCTTTCACGGAGGGGCATCCCCTATGAGAACCCAGCACCAGAGCAAGCGTGAACTGGACAAGATCGACCGCAACATCCTGCGGATCCTGCAGAATGACGGGCGCATCTCCTTCACCGAACTGGGCGAGAAGGTCGGGTTGTCCACCACCCCCTGCACCGAACGCGTGCGGCGCCTGGAGCGCGAGGGGATCATCATGGGCTACAACGCCCGGCTCAACCCGCAGCACCTGAAGGGCAGCTTGCTGGTGTTCGTCGAGATCAGCCTGGACTACAAGTCCGGCGACACCTTCGAGGAGTTCCGCCGCGCCGTGCTCAAGCTGCCCCATGTACTGGAATGTCACCTGGTGTCGGGCGATTTCGACTACCTGGTAAAGGCGCGGATCTCGGAGATGGCGTCGTATCGCAAGCTGCTCGGCGACATCCTGCTCAAGCTGCCCCATGTGCGCGAGTCGAAGAGCTACATCGTGATGGAAGAAGTGAAAGAGAGCCTGTGCCTGCCGATCCCAGACTGAAGCCTTACACCAGCACCTGGCGGGTACTGGCTATATAGGTGTGAACCAGCTGCTCGGCCGCCGGGTCGATCGGCTGCTCTGGGCCCCGCCCCCTGGGGCAGGCCAGACGCGGCGTGGTGCCGAACAGGCGGCAGATCATCGGGCGCTCTTCATATACTGTGCAGCCGTTCGGGCCCAGGTGCACACAATCCAGGCGCTCCAGCGCGGCGTCCTGCTCGGCCTGGGTCTTGCGCGGCAGGCGGGCCATTTCCTCGGCCGAGGTGGTGACCGGGCCGCAGCAGTCATGGCAGCCGGGCTCGCACTCGAACGAGGGGATGAGCTCGCGCAGGAAATGGATCTTGTGGCGGTTGCAGGACATAAGCGGCGCATCTTGGACATGAGTGCTGGATTATAAGGCAATCGCGGGAACGGGCTTGCCCCGCGATTGGCCGGTTGCCTATCCTCGCCTTTTCGCCTTGCACCCAGGAAACGACACATGGTCCACAGCGCGCAACACGCCGCCTCCTACTACGCCGCCAGCAGCGCGCCACACCCTGACTACCCGTTCCTGCAAGGCGAGCACAGCGCCGACGTGTGCATTGTCGGCGGTGGCTACTCGGGCCTGAACACCGCCATCGAACTGGCCGAACGCGGCCTGTCGGTGATCCTCCTGGAAGCACGCAAGCTCGGCTGGGGCGCCAGCGGCCGCAACGGTGGCCAGCTGATCCGGGGCGTCGGCCACGGCCTGGAACAGTTTCTCCCGGTGATCGGTGAGGAAGGCGTGCGTAGCCTGAAGCTGATGGGCCTGGAGGCGGTGGAAATCGTCCGCGAGCGCGTCGAGCGCCATGGCATCGACTGCGACCTGACCTGGGGCTACTGCGACCTGGCCAACAAGCCCGCCGAACTGGAAGGCTTCGCCGAGGACGCCGAGGAACTGCGCAGCCTGGGCTATCGTCACGAACTGCGCCTGGTGCAGCCCGGCGACATGCACTCGGTAGTAGGTTCCGAGCGCTATGTCGGCGGCCTGATCGACATGGGTTCGGGTCACCTGCATCCACTCAACCTGGCGCTGGGCGAAGCCGCCGTGGCAAGGCGCCTGGGTGTCGGCTTGTACGAGCAATCGGAAGTGATCCGCATCGAGTACGGCCCGGAAGTGAAGGTGCATACCGCCCAAGGCCGGGTGCGCGCCAAGACGCTGGTGCTGTGCTGCAACGCCTACCACAACGACCTCAACCGCGAACTGGGCGGCAAGGTGCTGCCCGCCGGCAGCTACATCATCGCCACCGAGCCCTTGGGTGAGGAACGCGCCCGCCAGTTGCTGCCGCAGAACATGGCGGTATGCGACCAGCGCGTGGCGCTGGATTACTATCGCCTCTCTGCCGACAACCGCCTGCTGTTCGGCGGCGCCTGCCACTATTCCGGGCGCGACCCGCAGGACATCGCCGCCTACATGCGCCCGAAAATGCTCAAGGTGTTCCCGCAACTGGCCGATGTGCGCATTGATTACCAATGGGGCGGCATGATCGGCATCGGTGCCAACCGCCTGCCGCAGATCGGCCGCCTGGCCGGCCAGCCCAACGTCTACTACGCCCAGGCCTATTCGGGCCACGGGCTCAACGCCACCCACCTCGCCGGGCGTCTGCTCGGCGAGGCCATCAGCGGCCAGCAGAGCGGGCGCTTCGACCTGTTCGCCAAGGTCCCGCACACCACCTTCCCCGGCGGCAAACTGCTGCGTTCGCCGCTGCTGGCACTGGGGATGCTCTGGTATCGACTCAAAGAGCTGGCCTAGTCACGCCAGAAGGGCTTGCTCGCCTCATGCCGAGCCTGCTCCCAGCTGATGCCGATATCGCGCAGTTGGTAATCCTCCAACTGCAACAGGGCCCTGCGGGTGCGCCAGCGATGCAGCATCAGGCTCCAACGACCCATGCCTTGGGGCGCGCTGAAGACCCGGGGACGCTGCTCCGACTCCAGTTCACTGGCCAACAGTTGCAAGCGCACATCGCTCATGCCACCCATCACCACGTCCTCCGTTCAGTACCTGACGTGGAGACAGCATGCGGGTACACCTCCTACCAATACAGAGCCAAAATCGACTTATTATTCCCATACAGAATTGGCGCAAATAGGGCTGCATGCAGTATTTTTCGCCTATCTGTACCGGTCCTCGGTCATCAGCTGTGCAGGAGTATGCAGTGACCCTCTATTTCAATCTCGCCGAACTGCTCGGTTCACGCATCGAGCAGGGCCTGTATCGCCCCGGCCAGCGCCTGCCGTCAGTGCGCGCCCTGAGCGTGGAGCATGGCGTCAGCCTGAGCACCGTGCAGCAGGCTTACCGCCTTCTGGAGGACAACGGCCTGGTCTCGCCGCGCCCCAAGTCCGGCTACTTCGTCGCCGAGGACCGCCAGCTACCAGCCCTGCCAGCCATCAGCCGCCCGGCCCAGCGTCCTGTGGATATCTCCCAGTGGGAACAAGTGCTGGAGCTGGTGCGCGCCACCCCGCGCCCGGACGTGATCCAGCTCGGCCGCGGCATGCCCGACGTCGACAGCCCCACGCTCAAGCCACTGCTGCGCAGCCTGGCGCAGATCAGCCGGCGCATGGACATGCCCGGCCTGTACTACGACAACATCCACGGCAACGCCTTGCTGCGCGAGCAGATCGCCCGGCTGATGCTCGACTCCGGCTGCCGCCTGGGCCCGGCCGACCTGGTGGTGACCACCGGCTGCCACGAGGCGCTGTCGTGCAGTATTCGCGCGGTATGCGAACCCGGTGACATCGTCGCGGTCGATTCACCCAGCTTCCACGGCGCCATGCAGACGCTCAAAGGCCTGGGCATGAAGGCCCTGGAAATCCCCACCGACCCCATCACCGGCATCAGCCTGGAAGCCCTCGAACTGGCCCTCGAACAATGGCCGATCAAGCTCATCCAGATCACCCCCAACTGCAACAACCCCATGGGCTACATCATGCCCGAGGCGCGCAAGAAGGCGCTGCTCACCCTGGCCCAGCGCTACGACGTGGCGATCCTCGAGGACGACGTGTATGGCGACCTGGCCTACACCTACCCGCGCCCGCGCACCATCAAGTCGTTCGACGACGATGGCCGGGTATTACTCTGCAGTTCGTTCTCCAAGACCCTGGCGCCAGGCCTGCGGATTGGCTGGGTGGCTCCGGGGCGCTACCTGGAACGGGTGCTGCACATGAAGTACATCAGCACCGGCAGTACCGCTTGCCAGCCGCAACTGGCAATCGCCGACTTCATCGCCGAGGGCCACTACCAGCCGCACCTGCGGCGCATGCGCGGCCAGTACCAGCGCGGCCGCGACCAGATGTGCGACTGGGTGACCCGCTTCTTCCCGACAGGCACCCGTGCCAGCCGCCCGCAAGGTGGCTTCATGCTGTGGGTGGAACTGCCGGAGAGTTTCGATACGCTGCGCCTGAACCGCGCTTTACTGGTGCAAGGCGTGCAGATCGCGGTGGGCAGCATCTTCTCGGCCTCGGGCAAGTACCGTAACTGCCTGCGCATGAACTTCGCCGCCCGGCCCACGGAGCAGATCGAAGCCGCCGTGCGCAAAGTCGGTGAAACCGCCCTTCGTCTACTGGATGCCGAACACCCTGGCGGGTAACTTTGCGCCGCCTGCCACGGTCCAACCTCATAAGCCCTTGCCGCACAGGACGATCCACCCTTGAGACTCCAGCATGCCCTGCCCCTGCTGCTGGTGCTGTTGCTCGGCCTGTCGGGCTGCGCCAGTGTCGGTACACCACGTGAAGTCAGCCAGGCGCTGCCGGCGGCAGACTCGGCCTTCGGCCGCTCGGTGCAGCGCCAGGCCGCGCCCTACGAGGGACGCTCGGGCTTTCGCCTGCTGCCCAACAGCAACGAGGCATTCCGCGCCCGCGCGGAGCTGATCCGCAACGCCCAGGCAAGCATCGACCTGCAGTACTACATCGTCCACGATGGTCTCAGCACCCGCGCCCTGGTCCATGAACTGCTGCGCGCCGCCGACCGCGGCGTGCGAGTGCGCATCCTGCTCGACGACACCACCAGCGATGGCCTCGACAACCTCATGGGCACCCTCGCCGCCCACCCGAACATCCACATCCGCGTGTTCAACCCGCTGCACCTGGGGCGCAGTACCGGTGCCACCCGCGCCGTCGGCCGGCTGTTCAACCTGTCGCGCCAGCACCGGCGCATGCACAACAAGTTGTTCCTGGTGGACAACAGCATGGCCATCGTCGGCGGCCGTAACCTGGGCGACGAGTACTTCGACGCCGAACCCAACCTCAACTTCACCGACATCGACCTGCTGGGCGTGGGGCCTGTGGCCGAACAACTCGGGCACAGCTTCGACCAGTACTGGAACAGCGCCTTGAGCCGCCCGATCGGCGATTTTCTCTGGCGCCAGCCCGACGCCGACGACCTGTTCAGCAGCCGTCAGCGCCTGGAGGTGTCCCTGGCCGAAGCACGGACCAAGCGCAAGGCTCTTTACGACCGCTTGATGGCCTATCAGTCGCAGCCCCGCCTGGATGTGTGGCGCAATGAGCTGATCTGGGCCCACAGCCAGGCTTTGTGGGACGCGCCGAGCAAAGTCCTGGCAGAGGGCGAACCGGACCCGCAACTGCTGATGACCCAGCAACTGGCGCCCGACCTGAACCGCGTGCACACGGAATTGATCCTGGTGTCCGCCTACTTCGTACCCGGCGAACCCGGCCTGCTGTACCTGACCAGTCGCGCCGACGCCGGCACCTCGGTCAAGCTCCTGACCAACTCGCTGGAAGCCACCGATGTGCCAGCGGTCCATGGCGGCTACGCGCCTTATCGCCGCGCCTTGCTGGAGCATGGCGTGCAGTTGTACGAGTTGCGCCGCCAGCCCGGTGACCCACGTCCACGGCTGGGCTTTCACGGCAGTTCCGATTCGAGCCTGCACAGCAAGGCGATGGTGTTCGACCGACGCAAGACCTTCATCGGCTCGTTCAACTTCGACCCGCGCTCCGTGCTGTGGAACACCGAGGTGGGCGTGATGGTGGACAGCCCAGAGCTGGCCGAGTACACCCGCGAACTGGCGCTACAAGGCATGGCACCAGCGCTGAGTTACCAGGTGAAGCTGGTGGACGGGAGGATGGTCTGGGCGACCGAGGACAACGGCCAGCGGCACATGTTGGTGACCGAGCCCGGGGGGCTATGGCGACGCTTCAATGCCTGGATCAGCAAAGCGGTCGGGTTGGAGAAGATGTTGTAGAACGCATCGCGGGCAAGCCCGCGATAGCAATCGGTCAGGCAGACGCCGGCTCGAAGGCATCCCGCCGCCGGGTCAGCAGCACCAACCCCGCCGCGCCCACCGCCATCAGCAACGGCAGCGCATGCCCGCTGATCCACTGGCTTCCCGCCCCGGCCAGCAAAGGTCCGAGCAGGCAACCGATACCCCACAGCTGTGCCACGTGGGCATTGGCCCGCACCAGTTCATCATCTCGGTAGCGCTCGCCGATCAGCACCAGCGACAGGGTGAACAACCCTCCCGCACTGGCACCGAACAGCACCCACAGCGGCCAGATCACTGGTGTGTGCAACAGCAGCGGAATCGCCAGGCTGGAAACCATCAAGGTCAGCGCGCAACCGCTGAACAACGTGCGTCGCGACATGCGGTCGGCCAAGGCGCCAATCGGCAATTGCAGTACCGCATCCCCTACCACCACGGTGCTGACCATGAACAACGCCACCTCCGTGGTGAAACCTTGCTGCAGGCAGTACACCGGCAGCAACGTCAGGATCATCGCCTCGAATGCCGCGAACAGCGCGATGGCCCAGGCGATCACCGGCAGGCGCCGACAGAAGGCGAACAGGTCGGCAAAGGTGACGCTGCACGCCTCGGTGGTCGGTGCACCGCCGCGCCCCAGCAGGATCAGCGGCGCGACCAGCAACAACCCGGTCGCGGCCCAGAAGCCGAAATCATCGTCCGAGCCCAGGAACCCCAGCACCAGCGGCCCGGCCAATTGGCTCAGGGCATAGCTGCTGCCATACAGCGCCACCAGCCGGCCACGCCACTGCTCGACGACCAACTGGTTGATCCAGCTCTCGCCAAGGATGAACACCACCGTCAGCGACATACCGATCATCAAGCGCAGCACCAGCCACAGGGCATAGCTGGGCAGCACTGCCACCAGGCCGATCGACAGCGCCCCACCCCACAGGCACAGGCGCATGGCCATGGGCACGCCGACCCAGCCGGCGAGGCGGCTGGCCAGGCTGGCACCGACCAGCACACCAAGGGCCGGCATCGCCGCCATCACGCCGATGGCGAACCCACCGTAGCCCCAGCCCTCCAGGCGCAGGGACACCAGCGGCATGCTCACGCCGAGCGCAAGCCCGACACTGAGCACCGACGCCAGGACGGCAAAGTAGGTTCCCCAACGCATGATGGCCTCCGAGGCGCATGACTTTTAAATGGCAGAGACAACACAGCCGGGGCGGCATGAACCGTCCCGGCTGTAGTTGGGGGCTGCCATGCAGCCCTTTCGCCGGCAAGCCGGCTCCCACAGGGTCTGCATGTAGCTTGTGGGAGCCGGCTTGCCGGCGAAAGGGCCGCCAGGCGGCCCCGTCGATTACAGCTTGATCCAGGTCGCCTTCAGCTCGGTGTACTTCTCCAGCGCGTGCAGCGACTTGTCACGGCCGTTGCCCGACTGTTTGAAGCCGCCAAACGGCGCGGTCATGTCGCCACCGTCGTACTGGTTGACCCAGACACTGCCGGCGCGCACGGCGCGGGCGGTCTTGTGCGCCTTGGAGATGTCCGAGGTCCAGATGCCCGCGGCCAGGCCGTATGGCGTGTCGTTGGCGATGGCTACGGCTTCTTCGGCGGTATCGAAGGTGATTACCGACAGTACCGGGCCGAAGATCTCTTCCTTGGCGATCTTCATGGCGTTGGTCACGCCGTCGAAGATGGTCGGCTCGACGTAGGTGCCACCGGTCTCTTCGAGGATGCGCTTGCCACCAGCCAGCAGCTTGGCGCCGTCCTGGTGACCGGCCTCGATGTACGACAGCACGGTGTTCATCTGCTGGGTGTCGACCAGTGCACCGACAGTGGTTGCCGGGTCCAGCGGGTTGCCCGGTTTCCAGGCCTTGAGGGCCTCGACCACCATGGGCAGGAACTTGTCCTTGATCGAGCGCTCGACCAACAGGCGGGAACCTGCGGTGCAGACTTCGCCCTGGTTGAAGGCGATGGCGCTGGCGGCGGCCTCGGCAGCGGCCTGCAGGTCAGGGGCGTCGGCGAAGACGATGTTCGGGCTCTTGCCACCGGCTTCCAGCCAGACACGCTTCATGTTCGACTCACCGGCATAGACCATCAGCTGCTTGGCGATCTTGGTCGAACCGGTGAACACCAGGGTGTCGACGTCCATGTGCAGGGCCAGGGCCTTGCCCACGGTGTGGCCGTAGCCTGGCAGCACGTTCAGCACGCCAGCCGGAATACCGGCCTCGATGGCCAGCTGGGCGATGCGGATCGCGGTCAGCGGCGATTTTTCGGACGGTTTGAGCACGATGGAGTTGCCGGTGGCCAGGGCTGGGCCCAGCTTCCAACACGCCATCAGCAGCGGGAAGTTCCACGGTACGATGGCACCGACCACACCCACTGGCTCGCGGGTCACCAGGCCGAGCTGGTCGTGCGGAGTCGGCGCGACTTCGTCGTAGACTTTGTCGATGGCTTCGGCAGTCCAGTGGATGGCCTGCGCCGCGCCCGGAATGTCGATGGTGGAGGAGTCACCGATCGGCTTGCCCATGTCGAGGGTTTCGAGCAGGGCCAGTTCCTCGACGTTCTTGCGCAGCAAGTCGGCGAAGCGGATCAGCTTGGCCTTGCGCTTGGCCGGGGCCAGGCGCGACCAGGCGCCGGATTCGAACACGGCGCGGGCGTTGTCGACAGCGCGGTTGGCGTCGGCCAGGTCGCAGCTGGCGACCTTGGCCAGGAAGCGTCCGTCCACCGGGCTCAGGCAGTCGAAGGTTTCACCGGATGCGGCATCGGTGTATTCGCCGTTGATGAAGGCGCGGCCTTCGATCTTCAGTTGCTGGGCACGCTGTTCCCAGTCCGCACGAGTCAGGGTGGTCATAGGAAACTCCTCTCTTGTTAAGGTGCAACGCCGCACTGAGGACTCACGGGCGCTGTCAGAAATTCTGGCCGGGTGACGACGCACACGGGCACCTGCCACCCTAAACCAGGGCGGGGAAACTATCAATATATTTGACACCAACGGCTCAAATGCCTACTGATGTTCATTTTATTAAACAACAACAGGGTAACCACCATGAGTATCACCAGCATCGTCGACTTTGCCCAGGTTCTGACCGAAGCCGAACGCTACCGCCCGGCGGCGGAGAAAATCCTCAAGGGCGAGCCTGACCAGGCTGTCTACAACCACTACGCCAGCCCGTGCGGGCAGTTCGCCGCAGGCGTCTGGGAGGGCGAGGTGGGCCAGTGGACGGTGAACTACACCGAGCACGAGTACTGCGAGATCGTCCAGGGTGTGTCGGTGCTGCGCGACCAGGACGGCGGCGCCAAGACCTTGCGCGCCGGCGATCGCTTTGTGATCCCCGCAGGCTTCAAGGGCACCTGGGAGGTGCTGGAGCCGTGCCGCAAGATCTATGTGATGTTCGAGCAGAAATGAACCCGATCGCGGGGCCCCGCTTTATGCAGGCCCCGCGATGACTTTGCTGGAGACATAAAAAAACCCGCCACCTTGCGGTTGCGGGTTTTTTCAGGTTGCCGATCAATTACTTGATCTTGGCTTCCTTGTACACCACGTGCTTGCGGACGACCGGATCGTACTTCTTGATCTCGATCTTGTCCGGAGTGGTGCGCTTGTTCTTGTCGGTGGTGTAGAAGTGGCCGGTACCGGCACTCGAAACCAGACGGATCAATTCACGCATGATGTTCTCCTTTAAACCTTGGCGCCAGCGCGACGGATGTCGACCAGAACGGCATCGATGCCGCGCTTGTCGATGATACGCATGCCTTTGGCGGAAACGCGCAGACGCACGAAGCGCTTCTCGGACTCAACCCAGAAACGGTGGTGCTGCAGGTTCGGCAGGAAACGACGACGGGTTTTGTTGTTTGCGTGGGAAATATTGTTCCCAGTTACCGGACCCTTACCGGTAACTTGACAGACTCTCGACATGCCTCAGCCCTCTAAAACCACATGCCCAACCCGGCATGGGTTGGCCGCTTAATCTCTCAGTCAATGGCGCCAAGGCGCCGTGTTCCCGGGGGTCTTATCGGCCGGGTGCGCTTACGCGACAGACCGAGCCCCTAGAAAAGAGCGCTGCTTTATACCAGAAAGACTCCGCCACAACAACAGAATATGAGAGTTCCGGTCGGGCCGAGCGCGCCTGGGCAGCATAACGACTGGGGCGGCAAGCTGTCGACCGCCCGTCGCCGAATTAATGCGAAAGGGTGTGGTCATTTGCCCATGCCCGCACTAGGGTAGGACATTTCCTCAATTTTCCAGACTGCACCGGCAGATGGGCCACCGACCAGCCAAGGAGTCACCATGCGTGCCGCCGCCCTTTCCCTCCTGTTCACCACCCTGTGCGCCGCGGGCCTTGCCCAGGCCGCAGCGCTGTCGGTGTGCACCGAAGCCAGCCCCGAAGGCTTCGACGTGGTGCAGTACAACTCGCTGACCACCACCAACGCCTCGGCCGACGTGCTGATGAACCGCCTGGTCGAGTTCGACGCCGCCGAGGGCAAGGTGGTGCCGAGCCTGGCGCAAAGCTGGACGGTGTCGCCTGACGGCCTGGTCTACGACTTCAAGCTGCGCCCGGACGTGAAGTTCCACACCACCGCTTACTTCAAGCCGACCCGCGATCTGGACGCCGACGACGTCCTGTTCAGCTTCCAACGCATGCTCTACCCGGCCCACGCCTGGCACAAGACCGCCCCGGGCGGCTACCCGCATGCCCAATCTCTGCAACTGGGCAGCCTGATCAAGGCCATCGACGCACCCGAGCCGCACACCGTGCGCTTCACCCTGACCCACGCCGACGCCACTTTCCTGGCCACCCTGAGCATGGGCTTTGCCTCGATCTACTCCGCCGAATATGCCGACAAGCTGCTCAAGGCCGGCACCCCCGAGAAACTCAACAACCAGCCAGTGGGCACCGGCCCGTTCGTCTTCCAGCGTTTCCAGAAAGACGCCGTGGTGCGCTACCGCGCCAACCCTGACTATTTCGCCGGCAAGCCGTCGATCGACCCGCTGATCTACGCCATCACCCCGGACGCCAACGTCCGTCTGCAAAAGATCAGGCGCGGCGAATGCCAGGTGGCCCTGTCGCCCAAGCCGCTGGACATCGCCGAGGCCGGCAAGGACGGCAACCTCAAGGTCGCCACCACCCCGGCATTCATGACCGCCTTCGTCGCCATCAACAGCCAGCACCCGCCACTGGACAAGCCTGAAGTGCGCCAGGCCATCAACCTGGCCTTCGACAAGCCGGCCTACCTCAAGGCCGTGTTCGAAGACACCGCCACTGCCGCCAACGGTCCTTATCCGCCGAATACCTGGAGCTATGCCAAGGACCTGCCCGGCTACACGCTCGATCACAAGAAAGCCAAGGCACTGCTGGCCAAGGCCGGCCTGGGCAAGGGTTTCGAGACCACCATCTGGACCCGCCCGTCGGGCAGCCTGCTCAACCCCAACCCCAGCCTGGGCGCACAGATGCTGCAGGCCGACCTTGCGAAAATCGGCATCAAGGCCGAGATCCGCACCATCGAGTGGGGCGAGCTGATCCGCCGCGCCAAGGCCGGCGAGCACGACCTGCTGTTCATGGGCTGGGCCGGAGACAACGGCGACCCGGACAACTTCCTCAGCCCGCAGTTTGCCTGCGCCGCGGTCAAGTCCGGAACCAACTTCGCGCGCTTCTGCGACAACCGCCTGGACCAGCTGATCAACGCCGGACGCACCACCAACGACCAGAGCGTGCGCAGCCGCCTGTACCAGCAGGCTCAGACGCTGATCCAGCAGCAGGCGCTGTGGCTGCCGCTGGCGCATCCGACGGCGGCAGCGCTGCTGCGCCAGGATGTACAGGGTTACCAGGTGAGCCCGTTCGGGCGGCAGGATTTCAGCAAGGTCTCAGTCAACCGCTGACGCCCAATCGCGAGGCAAGCCCACAGTCATTGTGACAGCGGGCTTGCCCCGCGCTGCCTAACCGGCCAGCCATCCATGCTCGACCATCGACAACGGCTCGCCATCACCCACAATGACATGGTCCATCACCCGCACATCGATCAGCGCCAGCGAGCGCTTGAGCATCAGCGTCAAGTGCACATCATCCTGGCTTGGCTCGCAAATGCCCGACGGATGGTTATGGCAGAGGATCAGGGCCGCCGCGTTGTGCAGCAATGAGCGCCGAACGACCTCGCGAGGGTAGATACTCGCGCGGTCGATGGTGCCACGGAACAGTATCTCGAACGCCAACGGCCGATGCTTGGTGTCCAGGAACAGGCAGCCGAACACCTCGCTGGACTCGTGCCGCAGCATGGACTTGAGATAGCGCCTCACCGAGGCCGGGCTCTCCAGGACCGACGCACGCTCGATGTGCTCGTCCAGGTAGCGCCTGCCTATTTCCAGCAATGCCTGCAACTGCGCATACCGCACCGGCCCTAGGCCAGGCTCGCGCAGCACCATGGCCCGATCCGCCTCGAGGAACTGCCGCAGCCCGCCGAACTTCACCAGCAGCCCACGCGCCAGGTCGAGCACATTGCGCCCGGCTACCCCAGACCCCAGCAGTACCGCCAGCAATTCCGCATCCGACAGGATCGCCGCACCACGCTGCAACAACTTCTCCCTCGGCCGTTCTTCAGCCGGCCACTCTCTGATGTTCATTTCCCCTCCTCGCCTGCCACTACGGCCCCTTTGGGCGCTGTGTTAATCTAGTTCGCTTCGAAAATGCGACGATCTGCCGCAGGCAGCCGTCGTCGCCACCCGCTTTCACTGGAATAAGGCAAGGCCTATGCAGCGGTTGTATCGCAAGCGCATCGTTCTCGGCGTGGGTGGCGGCATCGCCGCCTACAAGAGCGCCGAGCTGATTCGCCGACTCCTGGAACACGGCGCGCAGGTGCGCGTGGTCATGACCCGTGGTGGCGCCGAGTTCATCACCCCGCTCACGCTGCAGGCGCTGTCCGGCCACCCGGTGCACATGGACCTGCTCGACCCTGCGGCCGAAGCGGCCATGGGCCATATCGAGCTGGCCAAATGGGCCGACCTGGTGCTGATCGCCCCAGCCACCGCCGACCTGATGGCGCGCATGGCCCAAGGCATGGCCGACGACCTGCTGACCACCCTGGTGCTGGCCACCGACGCCACCGTCGCCGTCGCCCCGGCGATGAACCAGGCCATGTGGCGTGACCCGGCAACTCAGGACAACCTCGAGCTGCTCAAGCGCCGTGGCATCCAGGTGTTCGGCCCGGCCTCCGGCAGCCAGGCCTGTGGCGACGTGGGCCTGGGCCGCATGCTCGAAGCCACCGACCTGGCCTGGTGCGCCGCCGAAAGCTTCAAGCGCCAGGCCCTGACCGGCAAGCACGTGCTGATCACCGCCGGTCCCACCCAAGAGAACATCGACCCGGTGCGCTACATCACCAACCATAGTTCAGGGAAGATGGGCTTCGCCCTGGCCGAGGCCGCCGCCGAAGCCGGGGCCCGGGTGACCCTCGTCACCGGTCCTGTGCACCTGCAGACCCCCGACCGGGTCAGCCGTATCGACGTGGTCAGCGCGCGGGACATGCTCGCGGCCTGCGAAGCAGCCATGCCGTGCGACCTGTTCATCGCCTCGGCAGCGGTTGCGGACTACCGCCCTGAGGTCGTCGCCCCGCAGAAGCTCAAGAAAGATCCCACCACCGGCGACGGCATGCTGCTGCAGATGGTGCGCAATCCCGATATCCTTGCGACCATTGCCGGCCGCGCCGACCGTCCGTTCAGCGTCGGCTTCGCCGCCGAGACCGAGCACCTGCTCGACTACGCCACGCGCAAGCTCAAGGACAAGAACCTCGACCTGATCGTCGCCAATGATGTGGCCAACCCCAGCATCGGCTTCAACAGCGAGGAAAATGCCCTGACCGTGATCGACCGGCAGCAGCATCAAACCCTCTTCGCGCAGACCAGCAAAGGCAAGATTGCCCGCCAGTTGGTCGCCTTCATCGCCGAACGGCTCAACCAGGTTCAATAAGTTACATGCACGCTCTTCAAGCCAAGATCCTCGACCCACGCCTGGGCACCGAATTCCCCCTGCCGCAGTACGCCACCCCCGGTTCCGCCGGGCTGGACCTGCGCGCCCTGCTCAAGGAGGACACCGTCCTCGAACCGGGCCAGACCCTGCTGATCCCCACCGGCCTGTCGGTGTACATCGGTGACCCGGGCCTGGCGGCCATGATCCTGCCGCGCTCGGGCCTGGGCCATAAGCACGGCATCGTGCTGGGCAACCTGGTCGGCCTGATCGACTCCGACTACCAGGGCGAGCTGATGGTGTCCTGCTGGAACCGCGGCAACACGCCGTTCACCATCACCGTTGGCGAGCGTATCGCGCAGCTGATCCTGGTGCCGGTGGTGCAGGCGCACTTCGATATCGTCGAACAGTTCGACGAGACCCAGCGCGGTGCCGGCGGCTTCGGCCATTCTGGCACCCGCTGAGCCGACAGCAGACCGTTCGGGCCATGGATGGCGAACTCTGCGGCGAAACCACCGTCCAAGCGTTCAGTTTGTGCCTGCCCAGAAGCCTTTGAATACTTGGAGTCCCCAGAGATGAACGACATGGCCCAGCTGGTCCCCGCACTGCCCGACAGCATCTTCCGCGCCTATGACATCCGCGGCGTGGTCGGCAAGACCCTGCATGCCGAGACCGCCTACTGGATCGGTCGCGCCATCGGCGCCCAGACCCTCGCCCAGGGCGAGCCACAGATCTCGGTCGGCCGCGATGGCCGCCTGTCCGGCCCGATGCTGGTCGAGCAACTGATCAAAGGCCTGGCCGACGCTGGTTGCCAGGTCAGCGATGTCGGTCTGGTGCCGACCCCGGCGCTGTACTACGCGGCCAATGTGCTGGCCGGCAAGTCGGGCGTGATGCTCACCGGCAGCCACAACCCGTCGGACTACAACGGTTTCAAGATCGTCATCGCCGGCGACACCCTGGCCAATGAACAGATCCAGGCCCTGCTGACCCGCCTGAAGACCAATGACCTGACCCGTGGCGATGGCCGCGTGGAAAAGGTCGAGATCCTTGAGCGCTACTTCCAGCAGATCGTCGCCGACGTGAAACTGGCCAAGCGCCTGAAGGTGGTGGTCGACTGCGGCAACGGCGCGGCCGGCGTGGTCGCTCCGCAACTGATCGAAGCGCTGGGCTGCGACGTCATCCCGCTGTTCTGCGAAGTCGACGGCAACTTCCCCAACCACCACCCGGATCCGGGCAAGCCCGAGAACCTGGAAGACCTGATCGCCAAGGTGAAAGAGACCGGCGCCGATATCGGCCTGGCCTTCGACGGCGACGGTGACCGCGTGGGTGTGGTGACCAACACCGGCAGCATCGTCTATCCCGACCGCCTGCTGATGCTGTTCGCCCAGGACGTGCTGTCCCGCAACCCGGGCGCCGAAATCATCTTCGACGTCAAATGCACGCGCCGCCTGACCCCGCTGATCGAACAGCACGGTGGCCGCGCGCTGATGTGGAAGACCGGCCACTCGCTGATCAAGAAGAAAATGAAACAGACCGGCTCGCTGCTTGCTGGCGAGATGAGCGGGCACATCTTCATCAAGGAGCGCTGGTACGGTTTCGACGACGGCATCTACAGCGCCGCGCGCCTGCTGGAGATCCTCAGCAAGGCCGGGCAGGACGCCGAAAGCCTGTTCGCCGCGTTCCCCAATGATATTTCCACGCCGGAAATCAACATTGATGTGACCGACGAGGGTAAATTCAGCATCATTGATGCACTGCAACGCGACGCCGACTGGGGCGAAGCCAGCCTGACCACCATCGACGGTGTGCGGGTCGACTATCCCCACGGCTGGGGCCTGGTTCGCGCCTCCAACACCACACCGGTGCTGGTGCTGCGCTTCGAGGCCGACAGCGCCGCAGAACTCGACCGAATCAAGGCTGTATTCCGCACGCAGTTGCTGCGGGTCCAACCAGGCCTGCAACTGCCGTTCTGACGACTATCCGTTCCTTACCTGGAGCCCTGCATGACCCTCGATCGCGATGCCGCTTCCCATGTAGCCGAGGTTTTGTCCGAAGCACTGCCTTACATCCGCCGCTTCGTCGGCAAGACCCTGGTGATCAAGTACGGCGGCAACGCGATGGAGAGCGAGGAGCTCAAGACCGGCTTCGCCCGTGACATCGTGCTGATGAAGGCTGTAGGCATCAACCCGGTGGTGGTGCACGGTGGCGGCCCGCAGATCGGCGACCTGCTCAAGCGCCTGTCGATCGACAGCCACTTCATCGATGGCATGCGCGTCACCGACGCGGCGACCATGGACGTGGTGGAGATGGTCCTGGGCGGCCAGGTGAACAAGGACATCGTCAACCTGATCAACCGCCACGGCGGCAGCGCCATCGGCCTGACCGGCAAGGATGCTGAGCTGATCCGCGCCAAGAAGCTCACCGTCACCCGCCAGACCCCGGAGATGACCACCCCGGAAATCATCGACATCGGCCATGTCGGCGAGGTCGTCAGCGTCAACACCGACCTGCTGAACATGCTGGTCAAGGGTGACTTCATCCCGGTGATCGCGCCGATCGGCGTGGGCGCCAACGGCGAGTCGTACAACATCAATGCCGACCTGGTGGCCGGCAAGGTGGCCGAGGCGCTGAAGGCCGAGAAGCTGATGCTGCTGACCAACATCGCCGGCCTGATGGACAAGCAGGGCGAAGTCCTCACCGGACTGAGCACCGAGCAGGTCAACGAGCTGATCGCCGACGGCACCATCTACGGCGGCATGCTGCCGAAGATCAAGTGCGCGCTGGATGCCGTCCAGGGCGGCGTGAACAGCTCGCACATCATCGACGGCCGCGTGCCGAATGCCGTGCTGCTGGAGATCTTCACCGACAGCGGCGTGGGCACGCTGATCAGCAACCGCAAGCCACGCTGATTCAACCAGCCCTCTGCCATGCAAGCCCGCCCCCCACGCAGATGGAGGGTACGGGCTTGTAGCGCGATAAGACGAGCACCGCCCAGAACAGTCCCACAGCAGTGTCGGACGGGTACTACAACATCTGCTTTCATCGGCTGATTAGCATGGAGACTTCCCACACACAGGAGATCCAGCGATGAAAAAAGACGAGGTGCCCTACGGCAGCGATGTTTCCGCAGGTAGCTACGAGTGTGCCGACTGCGGCTACGAGTACTCCAACCAGGGTAAGAAGTCACTCCCGCCTTGCCCCGATTTCGACGCCATTTCCCACCCGAAGCGCGCCTGGAAGATCCTGACCGGTGTCGGCGACGCCGTGCAGGACCCCTACCCCAACGGCCGTTGAAACACCGGCATGAAAAAAGGCGACCTCAGGGTCGCCTTTTCCGTTGCCGTGTGTGCGTCAGATACCGTACTGGGCGCGGTAGGCTTCGACCGCCGGCAGGTGTTGCTTGAGCTGCGGGTCGTCAGCCAGGAATTCCAGCACCTGGGTCAGCGAGACGATGCTCACGACCGGGATACCGAAGTCGCGCTCGACTTCCTGGATCGCCGACAGCTCGCCATTGCCGCGCTCTTCGCGGTTCAACGCGATCAGCACGCCAGCGGCCTTGGCCTGCTGGGCGTTGATGATCTGCATCACTTCGCGGATGGCAGTGCCGGCGGTGATCACGTCGTCGATGATCAGCACGTCGCCGGCCAGCGGGGCGCCGACCAGGCTGCCGCCCTCACCATGGTCCTTGGCTTCCTTGCGGTTGAAGCACCACGGCACGTCGAGCTGGTGCTGCTCGGCCAGGGCCACGGCAGTGGCCGCCGCCAGGGGGATACCCTTGTAGGCCGGGCCGAACAGCACGTCGAAGGGGATCTTGCTGTCGACGATGGCCGCCGCGTAGCAACGCCCCAGCTGCGCCAGGGCGGACCCGGTGTTGAACAGGCCGGCATTGAAGAAGTACGGGCTGGTACGCCCCGATTTCAGGGTGAACTCACCGAAGCGCAGAACGCCGCGATCGATGGCAAAACGGATGAAGTCGCGCTGATACGGCTGCATGAAAGGTCCCGGACACCACGGATTTAGCTAAATGTGTTGAGCTCGGGTATCATACACGCACGAGATTTTTGGGGCCATTTATGCGGATCATCAGTGTGAACGTAAATGGCATTCAGGCTGCGGCCGAGCGTGGATTGCTCAGCTGGTTGCAAGCTCAGAATGCCGACGTCATCTGCCTTCAGGATACCCGCGCCTCGGCCTTTGAACTCGACGACCCAGCTTTCCAGCTCGATGGCTATTTCCTTTACGCCTGCGACGCGGAGGTGCCCACCCAAGGTGGCGTGGCACTTTACTCGCGCATGCAGCCCAAGGCAGTCATCACCGGCCTGGGCTTCGAGACAGCCGACCGCTACGGGCGTTATCTGCAAGCAGATTTCGACAAAGTCAGTATTGCCAGCCTGTTGCTGCCTTCGGGCATGAACGGCGACGAGGACTTGAACCAGAAATTCAAGTTGATGGACGACTTCGCCAAGTACCTGGACAAGCAGCGCCGCAAGCGTCGCGAGTACATCTACTGCGGCTCGTTCTACGTGGCGCAGCAGAAGCTCGACATCAAGAACTGGCGTGACAGCCAGCAGTCGCCGGGTTTCCTGCCACCCGAGCGCGCCTGGATGGACGCCATCGTCGGCGACATGGGCTATGTCGATGCCCTGCGCGAAGTCAGCCGTGAAGGCGACCAGTACAGCTGGTGGCCGGACAACGAGCAGGCCGAGATGCTCAACCTGGGTTACCGGTTCGACTACCAGATCCTCACCCCAGGCCTGCGCCGCTTCGTGCGCAACGCTCGCCTGCCGCGCCAGCCGCGCTTCTCCCAACACGCGCCGCTGATCGTGGACTACGACTGGACGCTGACCATCTGAGGATGGCACGCACAAAAAAGCCGACCATCAGGTCGGCTTTTTTGTGTCTATCTGATCGGCCGCCAGATGAAGGGATAGCGATACGGCTGCCCTTCATTGGCCTTGACCGCTGCCAGGATGATCAGGATCAGCACCGCCACCATCAGCACGGCGAACAGCAGGATGCCGATGAACACGAACATCAGCAGGAAGCAGATGAAGCCGGCGATGGTCACGCTGATCTGGAAGTTCAGCGCCTCCTTGCCCTGGGCATCGATGAACGGGTCCTGCTCGCGCTTGAGGTGCCACAGCACCAGCGGGCCCAGCAAATGCCCAAGGGGCAGCACCAGCCCCAGGAGCGCCGAGAGGTGGCAGAACATCGCCCATTGCCGGACATCGGCGCTGGGCGGGGTGATCGGCAGATCCGAATCGTTCATGTCCCGCACCTCCCTGGTGTCTGCTCAGTCGGCCAGCGCCGCCTTCTGCAGTTCGAAGATTTCGTCCATGCCCTTCTGCGCCAGCGCCAGCATGGCGTTGAAGTCGGCAGGCTGGAACGGGGCGCCCTCGGCAGTGCCCTGTACCTCGATGAAACCACCGGCGCTGGTCATGACCACGTTCAGGTCGGTCTCGGCGGCGGAGTCCTCGAGGTAGTCGAGGTCGAGCACGGCCTCGCCCTGGTACATGCCCACCGACACTGCGGCGATCATGTGCTTGAGCGGGTTGCCACCCTTGAGACCGCCACGTTTCTTGATCACCGCCAGGGCGTCGCACAGGGCGACCATGGCGCCGGTGATCGAGGCAGTGCGGGTGCCGCCGTCGGCCTGGATCACGTCGCAGTCGACGTACAGGGTGATGTCGCCGAGCTTGCTCATGTCCAGCGCGGCGCGCAGGGAGCGGCCAATCAGGCGCTGGATCTCGAGGGTGCGGCCGCCTTGCTTGCCACGGCTGGCCTCGCGCTGGTTACGCTCGCCGGTGGAGCGCGGCAGCATGCCGTACTCGGCGGTCAGCCAACCTTGGCCCTGGCCTTTGAGGAAGCGGGGAACACCGTTCTCGACGCTGACCGTGCAGATGACCTTGGTGTCACCGAACTCGACCAGAACCGATCCTTCGGCGTGCTTGGTGTAGTTGCGAGTAATGCGGATCGAGCGGAGCTGATCGGCGGCGCGACCACTTGGACGTTTCATCTGGAATACCTGTACGGGGACTTTGAATCTGCCGAGCATTATAGAGCCCGACACCCGACGAAGGCACGCCTGTCGTCGCGCTCGCGCAGCCTGTCGTGTTTTCCGACAGCTTTCGGGGCGACCGTTAGCATGGCTGGATTGGGCGCCCGCGCCGCACTGCGCTACAATCCTGCGCCTTGCAGCCGACAGGCTCCCCGTCCACCTGAATACGCGAGGTACTCCCCATGGTGCATAGCATGACCGCTTTTGCTCGTGTCGAGCGCGCTGGCAGCCAAGGCACCCTGGTCTGGGAGCTGCGCTCGGTCAACCACCGCTATCTCGAACCCCACCTGCGCCTGCCCGAGGCCCTGCGCGACCTCGAAGGCGCCGTACGCGAAGGCCTGCGCCAAGGCCTCTCGCGCGGCAAGGTCGAGTGCACCCTGCGCCTGAGCGAGGACAGCACCGGCAAGCCACTGCAGGTCGACCGCGAACGCGCCGCGCAACTGGTCGCTGCCGCCGAAACCGTCGCCAGCCTGATCAAGCAACCGGCACCGCTCAACCCGCTGGAAGTACTGGCCTGGCCGGGCGTGCTGGTGGCCGACGCCACCGATCCGCAAGCGCTCAATGCCGAAGCCATCGCACTGTTCGACGAAGCCCTGACCGAACTCAAGGCCGGCCGCCAACGCGAAGGCGCCGAACTGGCCCGGCTGATCAACGAGCGCCTGGACAGCATGGCCGGCGAAGTCGCCACCCTGCGCACCCTGGTGCCGCAGATGCTGGCCGCGCAACGGCAGAAGGTCCTCGATCGCTTCGGCGATATGAAGGCCGAGCTCGACCCGCAGCGCCTGGAACAGGAAATGGTCCTGCTGGCGCAGAAGAGCGACGTCGCCGAAGAGCTGGACCGCCTCAGCACCCACGTCACCGAAGTGCGCCGGGTGCTCAAGTCGGGCGGCGCCGCCGGCCGGCGCCTGGACTTCCTGATGCAGGAGCTCAACCGCGAAGCCAACACCCTTGGCTCCAAGGCATTCGACCCACGCAGCACGCAGGCGGCAGTCAACCTGAAGGTGCTGATCGAACAGATGCGTGAACAAGTACAGAACATCGAGTAAGGCCACCCCTACCATGAACCACAGCAGCGGCACCCTCTACATCGTCTCGGCCCCGTCCGGCGCCGGCAAGACCAGCCTGGTCACGGCCCTGATCAAGGACGACGAGCGCGTCCGCGTCTCGGTCTCCCACACCACCCGCGCCATGCGCCCGGGCGAGGAACACGGGGTCAACTATCACTTCGTCGTCCACGAAGCGTTCAAGGCACTGATCGCCCAGGGCGATTTCCTCGAGCACGCCGAAGTGTTCGGCAACTTCTACGGCACTTCGCGCAGCGCCCTGCAGGAAACCCTCGACCAGGGCTACGACCTGATCCTGGAGATCGACTGGCAAGGTGCCCAGCAGGTGCGCAAGCTGATGCCCGAGGCGCGTTCGATCTTCATCCTGCCGCCAAGCCAGGAGGCCCTGCGCCAACGCCTGGACGGCCGTGGCCAGGACAGCGAGGAAATCATCGCCGGACGCATGAAGGAAGCGGTCAGCGAGATGGTGCACTACGACGAATATGAGTACGTCATCATCAACGATGACTTCGATGTGGCGCTGGATGACCTGAAAGCGGTGTTCCGCTCGAACCGGCTACTGCTCAAGAAACAACAACAGCGCCATGAGGCGCTGCTGAAACAACTGGTCGGCTGAAGACAGCCGGGGCCTCTGCGAGGCCCATTCGCCGGCAAGCCGGCTCCCACATGGATCACGCCACCTCGAGTCAAGCATCGTACCTGTGGGAGCTGGCTTGCCAGCGAATGGGGCGCAAAGCGCCCCCAGCTGTTATTCCTGCAACTGGATAGTGGCCTGCTGACGCAGGGTAGCCCCCAGGAAGTACGCCGGCGCGCGCAGCCGCGACAGCAGCATCAGCACGATGCCCAGCGCCGAGATGATCGCCGCGATCACGAATACCAGCCCCAGCCCACCCACATGCGAGCCACTGCCGAAGTCTGGCGAGGCGCTGTCTATCGCCGTGCGCAGGAAGATCACCGACAGGATCAGGCCACCCACCAGCGGGCACACGCCGCGCATGAAGAAGTGGCGCATGCTGTCGAACAGGCTGCGGCGGAAGTACCACACGCAGGCAAAGGCGGTCAGCGAGTAGTAGAAGCAGATCATCATGCCCAGGGCGGTGATGGTGTCGGCCAGCACGTTCTCGCTGAGGGTACGCATGGTCACGTAGAACAGGCCTGCGGCAATGCCGGCACAGATGGTCGCGTAGCGCGGCGTCTGCGAACGCGGGCACACCGTGGCGAAGCGTTGCGGCACGGCGCCGTAGTAACCCATGGCGAGCAGGGTGCGCGCCGGCGAGACGAAGGTCGATTGCAGCGAGGCGGCGGTGCTGGCCAGCACCGCGATGGACATCAGGATCGCCAGCGGCCCCATGACCGGGCCGGCCAGGTGGGCGAACACGTTCTCCTGGATGCGCGGGTTGTTCAGGCCCAGGCCATGCTCGCTGATCCCGGCAAACTGCAGGGTGGCGATGGCGGTGAGCAGGTACAGGCCGAGGATCAGCAGCACGGTCCAGGTCGCCGCCTTGCCCGGCACTTCGTCGCTGCCGATCGACTCTTCGCTGACGGTCAGGCACACGTCCCAGCCCCAGAAAATGAAGATCGACAACGACAGGCCGGCGGCAAAGGCCGAGAACGACTCGACACCGAACGGGTTGAACCAGGCCAGGTCGAACGCCAGCGGCGGCGGCGCGGTGGTCTCGCCGAACGCGGCAAAGGCGAAGCCGATCAGCACCAGCAACTGCAAGGCCACCAGGCCGTACTGCACCGTCATGGTGGTGGCCATGCCGCGGCAGCAGATCCACACTGCCAGGGCGATGAACACGCAACAGGTGGTGACGTTGATCAACAGGTTGTCCGCCAGCGCGGCCAGCTCCTGGTTGCCGGTGATCTGCGCCAGGAACAGGTAGAAGAAGTCCACCGCCACGCCTGCCAGGTTGGACAGCACGATGGTGGTGGCCACCACCAGCCCCCAGCCGCCAATCCAGCCGATCATCGGGCCAAAGGCCCGGGCCGACCAGGTGAAGGACGTGCCGCTGTCGGGCTCCGCCGAGTTCAGCTCGCGGTAGCCCAGGGCGACCAGCAGCATCGGCAGGAAGCCGACGATGAACACCGCCGGCAAGTGGGCGCCGACTTCACGCACGGTCGGGCCGAGCGCGCCAGTCAGGGTGTAGACCGGTGCAATGGTGGAAATGCCCAGCACGACGCTGGCCAGCAGGCCGAGGCGGCCCTTGGCCAGGCCCTTGCTGCGCTGGGTGTTGCCCGAGTCGGCCGCCACGTCGGGTGGGCGGCCGGCTTCTGTGTAATCGCTCATGAGTATTTGCCGTAACTATTGGAATTGTTTTCACAGGCCCGCCGTAGAGGGCCCGCTTCCACTCATTAAAAGCTCACTGCCGGGGTGGGTCATCCGAGACTATCGGGTGACGTCAGAGGGTCTTCTGGCGCACACCCTCCCGTGCAGCATGGGCAATGCAGGCCTCGCGGAACGCCTCGAACAGGCGCAGCGAAACCGGGTTTTCGGCGAAACGCCATTCAGGGTGCCACTGCACGCCGAGTACAAAGCCCGGCGCATCAGGCATCGACACCGCTTCAATCAGGCCATCCGGGGCCCGTGCCTCGACGCGCAGGCCCGGGGCCAGGCGGTCGATACCCTGGCTGTGCAGCGAGTTGACCTCGAACCGCGCAGCCAGGCCCAGGCGCTCGAACATCCCACCCGGCTGTATGCCGACGGGGTGACGAGGGCCGTATTGCACCTCCAGGGGTGCATCCTCAGGTTCGCGGTGGTCCAGGTAGCCGGGCAACTCCTGCACCCGTTGGTGCAGGCTGCCACCGAGGGCCACGTTCAGTTCCTGGAAGCCACGGCAGATGCACAACACCGGCACACCCGCGGCAATGGCCGCCTGCAGCAGCGGCAAGGTCAGGCGGTCACGTGCAAGATCGTGCCGGGTGCCTTCCGCGCTGGGCGCGCCATTGTAATGATGCGGCTCGACATTTGAAGGCGAACCGGTAAAAAGAATGCCATCGAGCCTTGCCAGCAGCGCCTGCGTGTCGCTGCCGCCGTCACGGGCCGGCAGGATCAGCGGCAGCCCGGCAAAGCCCGCGGCCTCGACATACTTGTCGCCCACCGTGTGCGACGAGTTCTTCCCCACCTGCTGGCGGCAGGCGCTGACACCGATCAAGGGGACCGCAATTGCGCTCATGGGCTTACACCGTGTGCAGGTACCAGTTGTACTCGAGGTCGGAGATCGACACTTCGAACTCGGCCAGCTCGCTCTCCTTGCAGGCCACGAAAATGTCGATGTAGTCCGGGCTGATGTATTGGTTGAGGACTTCACTGTCATCCAGCGCGCGCAGGGCATCGCGCAGGTTGTTCGGCAGGCTCTGCTCCAACTGCTCGTACGAGTTGCCTTCGATCGGCGCGTCCGGCTCGACCTTGTTGGTCAGGCCGTGGTGGATGCCGGCGAGGATCGCCGCAAGCATCAGGTACGGGTTGGCGTCGGCGCCGGCCACACGGTGCTCGATGCGCACGTTCTCGCTGCTGTCGGTCGGCACGCGGACGGCCACGGTGCGGTTGTCCAGGCCCCAGCTCGGCGCGTTGGGCACGTAGAACTGGGCACCGAAGCGACGGTACGAGTTGATGTTCGGGCAGAGGAACGCCATCGATGCCGGCATGGTTTCCAGCACACCGCCGACGGCATGGCGCAGGGTGTCGCTTTGCAGCGGGTCCTCATTGGCGAAGATATTCTTGCCGGTTTTCTTGTCCAGCAACGAAATGTGCACGTGCAGGCCGTTGCCAGCCTGGCCCGGATAGGGCTTGGCCATGAAGGTGGAGTCCATCTCATGGTCGTAGGCGACGTTCTTGATCAGGCGCTTGAGCAGGATCGCGTAGTCACAGGCCTTCAGCGGGTCGGCGACGTGGTGCAGGTTCACTTCGAACTGCGCCGGGGCGCTTTCCTTGACGATGGCATCGGCCGGCAGGCCCTGCTCCTTGGCGGCTTCGAGCATGTCCTGCAGGCAGTCGGCGTATTCGTCGAGGTCGTCGATCAGGTACACCTGGGTCGACTGCGGGCGCTTGCCCGAAATCGGCGAGCGCGGCGGCTGCGGGCGGCCGTTGAGGTTGTCCTGGTCGATCAGGTAGAACTCCAGCTCGAACGCGGCGCAGATATCCAGGCCCAGGTCGTCGAACTTGCTCACCACCTGGCGCAGCACTTCCCGCGGGTCGGCGAAGAACGGCGCGCCGTCCAGCTCATGCATGGTCATCAGCAGCTGGGCGGTGGGGCGTTTCTGCCAGGGTTCGTCGCACAGCGTGCCGGGAATCGGCAGACAGATGCGGTCGGCGTCACCGATATCCAGGCCCAGCCCGGTGCTTTCGACAGTCGAGCCGTTGATGTCCAGGGCAAACAGCGACGCCGGCAGGTTGATGCCCTTCTCGTACACCTTGTGCAGGCTGGCGCGCTCGATGCGCTTGCCGCGCACCACGCCGTTCATGTCGGAGATCAGCAGGTCGACGTACTGGGTATCCGGATGGGCATCCAGGAATTCATTCATCTCGCGGGAAGAACTGGCGCACGGGGAGACCGACGTCATGGCTGTACATCCTTTGATTCGGAGCGGCGATGTGGGAACTGCGGATGACGCCTTGGAGGGCGACGATGGTGCTGCTGTTGTTCTTTTCACTGGCCCATCGTTGGGGGCTGGTTGCCGACCGGCTGCATTGATTCCCGGGGGCGGTTCCACTATAAAATGGCCAAAACGCAACAGACATTGGCATTTTGGCAAGCAGAGCGTGCACCGATGCAATATCAGATCAACCATGCGGACCTTTCTCTGGTCCTGGCACTGGAGCGCGGCCGCTCGCTGGCCAAGGCAGCCGAACTGCTCAAGGTCGACGTTTCGACGGTGTTCCGTTCGATCCGCCGACTGGAGTCGGCGCTGGGCACCGCCTTGTTCGTCAAGAGCCGTAAAGGCTACCTGCCCACCGACACCGCCCAGGCCCTGGCCGAACAGGCCGAGCGTGCCGAACAGGCACTGGACGCGGCGCGCATCGCCCTGACCAGCGGCGAACAGGTGGTCAGCGGCACCGTGCGCCTGACCTGCACCGAGGCCGTGCTGCACAGCCTGCTGCTGCCGGCGCTGGCCGAGTTCATGCCCAACTATCCGGCGTTGTCGCTGGAGATGGGTACCTCCAACACCTTCGCCAACCTCAGCCGCCGCGATGCCGACATCGCCCTGCGCCTGACCAACACGCCGCCGGAGCACCTTGTCGGGCGCTGCCTGGGGTCGACCTCCTACGTGGTCTGCGGCCAGCCGGCGCTGCGCGAGCGGCTGCAGGAGGCACCCCTGAGCGTGCCCTGGATCGCCCCCGACGATTCCATGCAGGACCACGCCACCGTGGTCTGGCGCAACCAGCATCATCCTGGCCTGATCCCGCGTTACCAGTGCAGCGGCATGTCGACCATCGCCCAACTGGTGACCACCGGCCTGGGCGTGGCGGCGCTGCCCGACTACATGGTCCACGACCTGCCCGGCGTCGAGGCACTGAGCGGCCCACTGCCCGGCTGCGACACCCAATTGTGGCTGCTGACGCGGCCCGATTGCCGTGCCCTGCGCTCGGTGCAGACGCTGTTCGAGGAGCTGACCCCGCGCCTGCGCGACGCGATGTTGCGTTAACGCGTCAAGGGCGGTTGTTTTCAGGTAACAAGAACCGTTATCGTCCGAATCAGGCAGGACAAGGACTGCTTCGCGGGCAAGTCTCCTTCCACAGGGCCCGCAAAGCGATTCCAACAGCATCGGAGAAAGGCCACCCGACAAAACAGCCCTTCCCTATTGGCTGGTGATTTTTTAAACTATCGAGTCCGCCTGCCCATTCTGGGCTGCACGCCTAACCGCATTTGCTACTGAGGAAGACCATGGCCCGCGTAACTGTTGAAGACTGCCTGGAACACGTGGATAACCGCTTTGAGCTGGTCATGCTCTCGACCAAGCGCGCCCGCCAGCTGGCTACCGGCGGCAAAGAGCCACGCGTTGCGTGGGAAAACGACAAGCCTACCGTCGTCGCCCTGCGTGAAATCGCCGAAGGCATCGTCACGCCAGAGTTCATCGCCGCCGAAGAGATCGTCACCGAGGATCCGGTATTCGCCGCGTTCGAGGACGAGAACAACGAGGCCGTCTGATTGATGCCCAGTCGACACCGTGCGGCGCAAGGCCCTCTTCTACTGCAAGAGGTGAAACCATGCCGGGTATAGAAGCCCTCGCCGAACGGCTGTCGACCTATCTGGGCCCCGAACAGGTCAACCTGGTTCGCCGGGCCTACTTCTACGCCGAACAGGCCCACGATGGCCAGCGCCGCCGCAGCGGCGAGCCCTACGTGACCCATCCGCTGGCGGTGGCCAGCATCCTTGCCGACATGCACATGGACCATCAGAGCCTGATGGCGGCCATGCTGCACGACGTGATCGAAGACACCGGCATCGCCAAGGAAGCCTTGAGCCAGCAATTCGGCGAGACCGTCGCCGAGCTGGTCGACGGGGTCAGCAAGCTGACCCAGATGAACTTCGAGACCAAGGCCGAGGCGCAGGCCGAGAACTTCCAGAAGATGGCCATGGCCATGGCCCGCGATATCCGCGTGATCCTGGTCAAGCTGGCCGACCGCCTGCACAACATGCGCACCCTGGAAGTGCTCTCCGGCGAAAAACGCCGGCGCATCGCCAAGGAAACCCTGGAGATCTACGCCCCCATCGCCAATCGCCTGGGCATGCACACCGTGCGCGTGGAATTCGAGGACCTCGGCTTCAAAGCCATGCACCCGATGCGTTCGTCGCTGATCCACCGGGCGGTGAAGGCCGCGCGCGGCAATCGCAAGGAGATCGTCGCCAAGATCGAGACCTCGCTGGCCAACTGCCTGGCCGCCGACGGCATCGAGGGCGAGGTCAGCGGCCGGCAGAAACACCTCTATGGCATCTACAAGAAGATGCGCGGCAAGCGCCGCGCCTTCACCGAGATCATGGACGTGTACGCCTTCCGCATCATCGTCGACAAGGTCGACACCTGCTACCGCGTGCTCGGTGCCGTGCACAACCTGTACAAGCCACTGCCGGGCCGCTTCAAGGACTACATCGCGATCCCCAAGGCCAACGGCTACCAGTCGTTGCACACCACGCTGTTCGGCATGCACGGCGTGCCCATCGAAATCCAGATCCGCACCCGCGAAATGGAAGAGATGGCCAACAACGGCATCGCCGCGCACTGGCTGTACAAGTCCAACGAGGAAGAGCAGCCAAAAGGCAGCCATGCCCGCGCCCGCCAATGGGTCAAGGGCATCCTCGAGCTGCAGCAGCGCGCCGGCAACTCGCTGGAATTCATCGAGAGCGTGAAGATCGACCTGTTCCCGGACGAGGTCTACGTCTTCACCCCGAAAGGCCGGATCATGGAGCTGCCCAAGGGCTCCACCGCCGTCGACTTCGCCTACGCGGTGCACACCGACGTCGGCAACAGCTGCATCGCCTGCCGCATCAACCGCCGCCTGGCACCGCTGTCCGAGCCGCTGCAAAGCGGCTCCACCGTCGAGATCGTCAGCGCACCGGGGGCCCGGCCGAACCCGGCCTGGCTCAATTTCGTGGTCACCGGCAAGGCGCGCACGCATATCCGCCACGCCCTCAAGCAGCAGCGCCGCTCCGAGTCCATCAGCCTTGGCGAGCGCCTGCTGAACAAGGTGCTGACCGGCTTCGACAGCAGCCTTGAGAAGATCCCGCAGGAGCGCATCCAGGCGATCCTCACCGAGTACCGCCTGGAGCTGGTCGAAGACCTGCTCGAAGACATCGGCCTGGGCAACCGCATGGCCTACGTGGTCGCCCGCCGCCTGCTGTCTGCCGAAGGCGAACAGCTACCGGCCCCGGAAGGCCCGCTGGCGATCCGCGGCACCGAGGGCCTGGTGCTCAGCTACGCCAAGTGCTGCACGCCGATCCCGGGCGATCCGATCGTCGGCCACCTGTCGGCGGGCAAAGGCATGGTCGTGCACCTGGAAGACTGCCGCAACATCAGTGAAGTCCGGCATAACCCAGAGAAGTGCCTGCAGCTCTCCTGGGCCAAGGACATCACCGGCGAGTTCAACGTCGAGCTGCGCGTCGAGCTGGAGCACCAGCGCGGCCTGATCGCCCTGCTGGCGAGCAGCGTCAACGCCGCCGACGGCAACATCGAGAAAATCAGCATGGACGAACGCGACGGCCGTATCAGCGTGGTCCAACTGGTGGTCAGCGTGCACGACCGCGTGCACCTGGCCCGTGTGATCAAGAAGCTGCGCACCTTGACCGGCGTGGTCCGCATCACCCGGATGCGTGCGTAGTCCGCCAACCGCAAGGAGTCATCATGAGCAAGACCGTCATCACCAGCGACAAGGCCCCAGCCGCCATCGGCACTTACTCGCAAGCGATCAAGGCCGGCAACACCGTGTACATGTCGGGGCAGATCCCGCTCGACCCGAAAACCATGGAACTGGTCGAGGGCTTCGAAGCCCAGACCGTCCAGGTGTTCGAGAACCTGAAGTCGGTGGCCGAAGCCGCTGGCGGTTCGTTCAAGGACATCGTCAAGCTGAACATCTTCCTCACCGACCTGAGCCACTTCGCCAAGGTCAACGAGATCATGGGCCGCTACTTCGAGCAGCCCTACCCGGCCCGCGCCGCCATCGGCGTGGCCGCCCTGCCCAAGGGCGCGCAGGTCGAGATGGACGCCATCCTGGTTCTCGAGTAATACCCCGGTGACGGGCCAAGGCCCGTCACCCCCTCCTGCCTCAAGGTTTTCACCATGCGCCACGCATTGCCTCTCACGCTGGCAGCCCTGCTCCTGGGCGGCTGCGCCAGCCACAAGCCTGAAGATTTCAACGGCACCTGGATCAACCAGGCCGCCATCGACGCCGCCAGCGAAGGCACAAGCCTGCGCCAGGCCCTGGACGCGAAGGGTCCGGTGTTCGAGTGGAAGATCGACGTCAAGAACCAGCAGGCCAGCTTCAGCAATGGCTTCGAGGCCGCCGACGGGCGCCTGAGCGCCAACGAGAAGGACTGGCAGGTCAACTTCGAAGGCGACCTGACCGAACAGCTCAAGCTCGATGGCGACGAACTGGTGACTATCGACCCCTCCGGCCATCAGCAGACGTTCGTGCGCAGCAAGGCGCCAGAAGGCGCTGCGCTGGGCGGCAGTTTCGAGAAGGCGCTGTACCAGCAATACCTGGGCGGTGACTGGAAGATCGTCGAGGGTCAGGGCAAGGGCGGGTTAGTGCGCTTCAGCGATACCGGCAATGTCACCGGCCTGCCCGGCCCGGACCGCTTTGCCCTGTGCCTGGCGGGTGACTGCGCGACCATGGGCGATGGCAACGACAGCCTGTGGCTGGAGCGCAACCAGCGTGGCGCGCCGTGGATCTTCAAGCGCGACGGCGACACCCTGGAGATCTTCCAGGCGGTGAACCGCGCCCAGCCGGATGAAATGCCGCAACTGACTGCCGGCGCCCGGCAGTGGGTGCTGGAAAAGGATTAGCCATCATCGCGGCGGCCCGCCTGGCGCCGCGATAAGGCCGGATCTCTCAACCACGCCCTTGCAGAATGGCCGCATAGCCTTCTTTATAGCTCGGATACTGCGGCGCCCAGCCCAGTGCCCGAGCCCGCGCATTGCTGCAGCGCTTGCTGCCGGTACGCCGCACCCGCTGCTCGTCCGACCACTCGGTGACCCCCAGGTACTCGCGCAGCCAGCCCACCACCTCGGCCAGCGGCGCCGGATCGTCATCGACACCGATGTAGCAATCGTCCAACGCCACACCCCGGGCATCGGCCTGCAGCAGGTGCGCCAGCAAACCAGCGGCATCCTCGGCGTGAATGCGGTTGCCGTACAACGGCGGCTCCTCGGCCACTCGGTAGCCTTGACGTACCTGGCTCAGCAGCCACTCACGTCCCGGCCCATAGATCCCGGTCAGGCGCACTATGCTGGCGGGAATGCCACTGCCCAGCGCCAGGCGCTCCGCTTCGAGCATCACCTTGCCCGAATACCCCTCGGGTGCGGTGGCTGCGCTCTCGTCGATCCACTCACCATCCTGTTGTGCATAGACACTGCTGCTGGAAACGAACAGCAGGCGACGCGGCCGCTGGCCATTGGTTTTCAACCAATCGAGCACATGGCGCAAACCGTCGACATAGGCGGCCTGGTAGCCCGCTTCGTCATGCTGGCTGGCCGCCACGCAGTACACCAGGTAGTCCGGCGCGCGCGCGGGCCACGCTTCCGGCAGCTGCGGGTTCGACAGGTCGGCGGCAACGGGCCGCACCCCTTCGGGCAGGTCCCGCACCGACCGGCGCAGGCCATCGACCTGCCACCCATGGGCGAGCAACTGGCGGGCCAGACGGCCTCCCACATCACCGCAGCCGACGATCAACGCACTCAGGTCCGACATCATGAAACTCCAAATCCAAAGGTTCACGCTAACCGGATTTAGCGATCAGCGGCTAGACAAAGGTTAAAAAAAGCGCTCTCCATTCTTTTGTTAACAAGAATTACTTGCAATAATGGCGGCCCTGTCTGTTCTCGGCCTGCTTCGAGGCCTTGAAGAACTCAACCCATTTCTCTTCATCAGGTCCGGCCAGCATGACACGTACTCAACCTTCCGCTTCGCCAACCCCGTCGCGCGCCTGGCGCGCCATTGCCGCGCTGATGTTCAGCCTGGTACTGGCCCCCGTGGCCATGGCCGATGAGCCCGCCGCCACTGCCGCCGCACCGGCAGCCGCCAGCGCCCCGGCCGCGCCAGCCGCCGAAGGCCAGGCACCGGTAGCCGCGCCAACCGACGCGCCTGCCGACGTCAACGCCCCAGTGGATGGCCAGGCACCGGCCGACGAGAACGTGCAGGCGATGGTCGAAGACACCTCGCTGGGCATGGCCCACGACCTGTCCCCATGGGGCATGTACAAGAACGCCGACGTGGTGGTGAAGGCCGTGATGATCGGCCTGGCCATCGCCTCGATCATCACCTGGACCATCTGGATCGCCAAAGGCTTCGAGCTGATGGGCGCCAAGCGCCGCCTGCGTGGCGAGATCGCCGCCCTGAAACGCTCGGTGAGCCTGAAAGAGGCCAGCGAGGTGTCGAACAAGGAAGGCACCCTGGCCCACACCCTGGTGCATGACGCCCTCGAAGAGATGCGCCTGTCGGCCAACGCTCGCGAGAAGGAAGGCATCAAGGAACGCGTCAGCTTCCGCCTCGAGCGTCTGGTGGCCGCCAGCGGTCGCACCATGAGCAGCGGCACCGGCGTGCTGGCCACCATCGGCTCCACCGCCCCGTTCGTCGGTCTGTTCGGTACCGTGTGGGGCATCATGAACAGCTTCATCGGTATCGCCAAGACCCAGACCACCAACCTCGCAGTAGTCGCCCCAGGCATCGCCGAAGCCCTGCTGGCCACCGCCCTGGGCCTGGTTGCCGCGATCCCGGCCGTGGTCATCTACAACGTCTTCGCCCGCTCCATCGCCGGCTACAAGGCACAGGTGTCCGACGCCTCCGCCCAGGTACTGCTGCTGGTCAGCCGTGATCTGGACCACCAGGGTGGCGAACGCGCCGCCCCGCACATGGTGAAAGTGGGGTAAACCATGGGCCTGCATCTCAACGAAGGTGGCGACGACCTCGCCGAGAACCACGAAATCAACGTCACGCCGTTCATCGACGTGATGCTGGTGCTGTTGATCATCTTCATGGTCGCGGCACCCTTGGCCACGGTCGACATCAAGGTCGACCTGCCCGCCTCGACCGCCAAGCCGGCGCCGAGGCCCGAGAAGCCGGTGTTCGTCAGCGTCAAGGCCGACAAGAAGCTCTACCTCGGCGACGACGAGGTGGCCCAGCGCGACCAGCTTGGCGCCATGCTCGACGCCAAGACCAAGGGCGACAAGGAAACCACCATCTTCTTCCAGGCTGACAAGGGCGTCGACTACGGCGACCTGATGGAAGTGATGAACACCATGCGCGCCGCCGGCTACCTCAAGGTCGGCCTGGTCGGACTCGAGACGGCAGCCAAGAAATGACGAAAACGCGCTCAAACATGGCGCGCTACGGTGGCAGCCTGGCGATCGTGCTGGGTGTGCACGCGGTCGCCGTGCTGCTGACGCTCAACTGGTCGGTGCCCCAGGCCCTCGAGTTGCCGCCGGCAGCGATGATGGTCGAGCTGGCACCGCTGCCAGAGCCCGCGCCACCGCCACCGCCCAAGGCCGCCCCGAAACCGCCGACGCCGATCGAGGAGCCGCCGTTGCCCAAGCTGGCAGAGGCGCCGAAGCCGAAGATCGCCATCCCCAAGCCACCCAAGCCCAAGGCCAAGCCACAGCCGCCCAAGCCTGAGAAAAAACTGGAGCCGCCGAAGGACGAACCGCCGGCCAAGGACGATGTGGCGGATACACCGCCCAGCAACACGCCACCGCAGAAGTCGGCGGCGCCGCAGCCAAGCATCGCGTCCAACAGCAATGCCCTGCCGAGCTGGCAGAGTGACCTGCTGCGCCACCTGGCCAAGTACAAGAAGTACCCCGAGGACGCTCGCCGCCGTGGGTTGCAGGGCATCAACCGCCTTCGCTTCGTGGTCGACGCCGAAGGCAAGGTGGTGTCGTACACGCTGGCCGGTGGTTCGGGTAGCGCGGCGCTGGACCGGGCCACGCTGGAGATGATCCGCCGTGCCGGCACGGTACCCAAGCCTCCGGCGGAGTTGCTGAACAATGGCACGATCGAAGTGGTTGCGCCGTTCGTCTACTCGCTGGACCGACGCTGACGTTTTTGTTTCTGTCACAAAACGGCAAGTCTGATAACGTGCGTCTATCGATTGCAGCCGCTATGCTGGGGCCGCAACTTCATGGACGCACGTTATGACCCTCACCGAACTTCGCTACATCGTCACCCTCGCGCAAGAGCAGCACTTCGGCCACGCGGCCGAGCGTTGCCACGTCAGCCAGCCGACCCTTTCGGTGGGCGTGAAGAAGCTCGAGGACGAACTCGGCGTGCTGATCTTCGAGCGCAGCAAGAGCGCGGTGCGCCTCACGCCAGTCGGCGAGAGCATCGTCGCCCAGGCGCAGAAGGTGCTGGAACAGGCCCAGGGCATCCGCGAACTGGCCCAGGCCGGCAAGAACCAGCTGACTGCCCCGCTCAAGGTCGGCGCCATCTACACCGTCGGCCCCTATCTCTTCCCGCACCTGATCCCGCAACTGCACCGCGTGGCGCCGCAGATGCCGCTGTACATCGAAGAGAACTTCACCCACGTGCTGCGCGAGAAGCTGCGCAATGGCGAACTGGACGCGGTGATCATCGCCCTGCCGTTCAACGAGGCCGACGTGCTGACCCTGCCGTTGTACGACGAACCGTTCTGTGCGCTGATGCCGGCCGACCACCCGTGGACCGCCAAGGACACCATCGACACCGCCATGCTCAACGACAAGAGCCTGCTGCTGCTGGGCGAGGGGCATTGTTTCCGCGACCAGGTGCTGGAAGCCTGCCCTACCTTGAACAAGGGCGGCGAGGCCTCCAAGCACACCACGGTCGAGTCCAGCTCGCTGGAAACCATCCGCCACATGGTCGCTTCCGGCCTGGGCGTCTCGATCCTGCCGCTGTCGGCGGTGCACAGCCATCATTACGCGCCGGGCGTCATCGAAGTTCGCCCGCTGACCGCGCCCGCGCCGTTCCGCACCGTGGCCATCGCCTGGCGCGCCAGCTTCCCGCGGCCGAAGGCCATCGAGATCCTCGCCGACTCGATCCGTCTCTGCTCGGTGGCCAAGCCACCCGTGGAACAACCGGCCTGAGCCCATGACCGAGCTGTCGAACGTCCCGGTCACCACGCTCAAGGGTGTTGGTGAAGCCATGGCAGAAAAACTCGCCAAGGTCGGCCTGGAGAACCTGCAGGACATGCTGTTCCACCTGCCGTTGCGCTACCAGGACCGCACCCGTGTGGTGCCCATCGGCCAGCTGCGTCCCGGCCAGGACGCGGTGATCGAAGGTGTGGTCAGCGGCGCTGACGTGACCATGGGCAAGCGGCGCAGTCTCGTGGTGCGCCTGGGCGATGGCAGCGGCACGCTGAGCCTGCGCTTCTACCATTTCAGCAATGCGCAGAAGGAAGGCCTCAAGCGTGGTACCCACCTGCGTTGCTATGGCGAAGCGCGCCCCGGCGCCTCGGGGCTGGAGATCTACCACCCGGAATACCGGGCGCTGAACGGCGACGAAGCACCGCCGCCGGTCGAACAGACGCTGACGCCGATCTACCCGACCACCGAAGGCCTCACCCAGCAACGCCTGCGCCTGCTGTGCCAGCAGAGCCTGGGTCTGCTCGGCCCGCGCAGCCTGCCGGACTGGCTGCCCGACCAACTGGCCCGCGACTACCAGCTGGCGCCATTGAGCGATGCCATCCGCTACCTGCACAACCCGCCGGCCGATGCCGATCTGGACGAGCTTGCCGAGGGCCATCACTGGGCCCAGCACCGTCTGGCCTTCGAGGAATTGCTGACCCATCAGCTCTCCCAGCAGCGCCTGCGGGAAAGCCAGCGCAGCCTGCGTGCGCCGGTACTGCCCAAGGCCACCCGCCTGCCAGCGCAATACCTGGCCAACCTCGGCTTCAACCCAACCGGGGCCCAGCAGCGCGTCGGCAACGAGATCGCCTACGACCTCAGCCAACCCGAACCAATGATGCGCCTGGTACAGGGTGACGTGGGCGCCGGCAAGACCGTGGTCGCTGCCCTGGCGGCGCTGCAGGCCCTGGAGGCCGGTTACCAGGTGGCGCTGATGGCCCCCACCGAGATCCTCGCCGAGCAGCATTTCATCACCTTCAAACGCTGGCTCGAGCCGCTGGGTATCGAAGTCGCCTGGCTGGCCGGCAAGCTCAAGGGCAAGGCCCGCGCCAGCGCCCTGGAGCAGATCGCCAATGGCGCGCCGATGGTGGTCGGTACCCATGCGCTGTTCCAGGACGAGGTACAGTTCAAGCACCTGGCCCTGGCGATCATCGACGAACAACATCGTTTCGGCGTGCAGCAGCGCCTGGCCCTGCGCAAGAAAGGCGTCATGGGCCAGCTGTGCCCGCACCAGTTGATCATGACCGCCACCCCGATCCCACGCACCCTGGCCATGAGCGCCTACGCCGACCTGGACACCTCGGTCCTCGACGAATTGCCGCCCGGTCGTACACCGGTGAACACCGTGCTGGTCGCCGACAGCCGTCGTTTCGAGGTGGTCGAGCGGGTCCGCGCCGCCTGTGCCGAAGGTCGTCAGGCCTACTGGGTGTGCACCTTGATCGAGGAATCCGAGGAGCTGACGTGCCAGGCCGCCGAGAGCACCTTCGAAGAGCTGGGCAGCGCCCTGGGCGAGCTGCGCGTGGGGCTGATCCACGGGCGCATGAAGCCTGCGGAAAAAGCGGCGGTGATGGCTGAGTTCAAGGCCGGCGAGCTGCAGCTGCTGGTCGCCACCACGGTGATCGAGGTCGGCGTCGACGTACCCAATGCCAGCCTGATGATCATCGAAAACCCCGAGCGCCTGGGCCTGGCCCAGCTGCACCAGTTGCGCGGCCGGGTCGGCAGGGGCAGCGCGGCAAGCCATTGTGTGCTGCTCTACCACCCGCCACTGTCGCAGATCGGCCGCGAACGCCTGGGTATCATGCGCGAAACCAACGATGGTTTCGTCATAGCAGAGAAAGACCTGGAGTTGCGTGGCCCCGGCGAGATGCTCGGGACCCGCCAGACCGGCCTGCTACAGTTCAAGGTCGCCGACCTGATGCGCGATGCCGACCTGTTGCCGGCCGTGCGCGATGCCGCCCAGGCCCTGCTGGCACGCTGGCCCGACCACGTCAGCCCGCTACTCGACCGCTGGTTGCGCCACGGCCAACAATATGGCCAGGTGTGACGCCCGTCCCATAATGGATCCAGCTTGGCGGCCAGGCTGGTTATACTTCGCGTTTACAGAAATGATTGGATACAGGCCATGACTGAAGTTGCCCTGGATACCGCAACCCTACACGCACCGTCTGTCATCCGGCTGTTGCTCGAAAAGCTCGGCGTCAGCTTCCGCGAGGTGCCCGAGCACCCGGGGCTGCCGGCCAACTCGCGCGTACAGGCCGTGCTGCTCGATGACGAGATCGGTGCCTTGATGGTGCTGTTCCCGCAAAGCCAGTTGCTGGACCTCAAGCGCCTCGAGGAACTGACCGGACGCAAGCTCAAGGCCGTGCCGCTGGAGCGCTTGAAGCAGATGCTCGACAAGCATCACCTCAAGGCCCTGCCCGCCATTCCCGCGCTGACCAGCTCGCCGTGCCAGTACGAAAAGAGCCTGCTCGACAACGAAACCCTGCTGATCCAGTCCGGTGAAGCCGGGCTGCTCCTGGAAATCGGCCGGACGGCTTTCAAGAAGATGCTGATCAAGGCCAGCGCCAGCACCTTCGGCCAGCCGATCAACGATATTCGCCTCAGTTTCGATCAGTTGGACGGCCCTCCCAAGGAAGTCATCCGCGCAGTCCAGGCCTTCACCGCCCGGCGCATCCAGCAACGCCTGGAGCAGACCATCGAGATTCCGCCGCTGGCCGACACCGCGCAGAAGATCATCAAGCTGCGTGTCGACCCCAATGCCAGCATCGACGACATCACCGGCGTGGTCGAAACCGACCCGGCCCTGGCTGCGCAGGTCGTCAGCTGGGCGGCATCGCCCTACTACGCGTCACCCGGCAAGATCCGCTCGGTGGAAGACGCCATCGTGCGGGTACTGGGCTTCGACCTGGTGATCAACCTGGCCTTGGGCCTGGCCCTGGGCAAAACCCTGAGCCTGCCCAAGGACCACCCGCAGCAGGCCACGCCGTATTGGCAGCAGTCGATCTATACCGCTGCCGTGATCGAGGGCCTGACCCGTGCCATGCCGCGCGCCGAACGCCCGGAAGCAGGCCTTACCTACCTGGCCGGGCTGCTGCACAACTTCGGCTACCTGCTGCTGGCCCACGTCTTCCCCCCGCATTTCTCGCTGATCTGCCGTCATCTGGAGGTCAACCCGCACCTGTGCCACAGCTATGTGGAGCAGCACTTGCTGGGGATCAGCCGTGAACAGATCGGTGCCTGGCTGATGAAGCTGTGGGACATGCCCGATGAACTGTCCACAGCCCTACGCTTCCAGCACGATCCGGCGTACGACGGCGATTATGCGGCGTTCCCCAACCTGGTGTGCCTGGCGACGCGCCTGCTGCGCGCCCGGGGGATCGGCTCGGGGCCGAAGGACGAGATCCCGGATGCCCTGCTCGAGCGCCTGGGGCTGACCCGGGACAAGGCCGAAGAGGTGGTGAACAAGGTGCTGGAGGCCGAGGCATTGCTACGCGAGCTGGCGTCGCAGTTCCACGCGCCGCATTCGCATTAAGGCCGCCCCGTAGGAGCGGCTTCACCCGCGAAGCGGGTGCCAGAAACCGCGGTGCCTGCATCGCGGCTAAAGCCGCTCCTACACTTTCTTCTTCGGTTTCAGGTACTTCATCAAGCCCTGGAACCAGATCACCAGCGCCGGATTGCCCTTGATCTGGATGTTCTTCTCCTGAATCCCCTGCATGAACGCCAGCTGCTTGTTACCGGCCTGCAGCGTGGCAAAGCCATACGCGGCATCCTTGAAGGCAATGGCGAACGCCGGCTGCGGGTGCAGGCCGCCCTTGCTGCTGATGCGCAGGTCCTTGACGATGAAGTGCCGGGCAACCTTGCCGTCGAGCGTCTGCATCTGGAAGACCAGGTCCTTGTCCTGCAGCTGCTGCTGGAACGCCGGGTTGTTGCGGCTGGCCTTGGCCATCAGCAAGCCCATGGCCCAGAGAAGAAAACGAAACTTCATCAACGCGCCTCGATTGAAAAATGACTGAGTCGCGCAGTTTATCCGTTTATCGCCCTGTTTATGCAAGTTCGCCGCATTTGCTTACCAGAAACACAACGGGCGCCTCAAGGCGCCCGTCTCGATGGCTTGTCGATCACTTTTTCTTGGCAGGCTTGGCCGGTGCGTTGACGCTGTCACGCAGGCCCTTGCCCGGCTTGAAGGCGACAGTGTTGCTGGCCTTGATCTTGACCGGCTCGCCAGTTTGCGGGTTCTTGCCGGTGCGAGCGCCGCGGTGGCGTTTTTCGAAGGTGCCGAAGCCGACCAGGGTGACGGTGTCCTTGTCGAGTGCGCCGGTGATGCTGTCGAGAATCGCGTTGAGGACCTGGTTGGCCTTTTCCTTGGTCAGATCGGCCTTTTCGGCGATGACGGCGGCGAGTTCTGGTTTACGCATAGTGAAGCCTCTTTGACGGGATTTCTTGTTGTTATGCCGTGCTGCCGAAGGGAGCAGCGTTCAAGGCACCGCAGGCTCTAGGCTGCGGCAGACGCCAGTGAGGATGGCACGCCGACCGGGGCCGCGCCAGTATCTGGGCGGCCATTGTCGCGGCAAGAACAGGATAATTCCGACAGAACACCCGCTATTTACGCCATCAAGGGTGGCAACTGGCGATTCAACGCCAGTTTCTCCATGACCGCGCCGCCGGTCAGGGCGTAGCCCAGCAACTGGCCATCGGCGCCATGGCAGAGCACTTTCAGGTCGCCACCGCTACCTTCCACCACCCAGGTGCCCTCGTGGCCTGCCGGCACCGGGGACACCACCAGCGGGCAGGCCGGCGTCTTCACGGTGACCGGCATCGGGCCATAGGCCACTGCAGTCGGGTTGCCGGCCAAGGTCTGGGCCAAGGCGCGGGCGCAGGTCATCAAGGGCATGACGTACAGCAGGTTGATGCCATCGACCTCGGCGCAGTCGCCCAGGGCGAAGATGTTGGCGTGAGAAGTACGCAGCTGGCGATCCACCACCACCCCGCGGTTGACCTGCAGACCCGCTGCCGCCGCCAGGTCGGTACGCGGTCGCAGGCCGATCGCAGACACCACCAGGTCGCAAGGGATGACATTGCCGTCGGACAGGTGCGCCTCCACAGCCGCCCCCGAACGTTGCAGGCGGGTCAGCACCGGGCCGAGATGGAAACGCACCCCCAACCCTTCCAGGCCTGCCTGTACGGCGGCGGCTGCCGCCGGGTGCAGCAAGGTCGGCATTACCTGCTCGCACGGCGCCACGACCTCGCACTGCAGGCCACCCAAGGTGAGGTCGTTGGCGAATTCGCAGCCGATCAGGCCGGCGCCGAGGATCAGCACCCGTTGCTTGCCTGCGGCAGCGACACGAAAACGTGCGTAGTCCTCAAGGTCGTTGATCGGGAAGACCAACTCGCCCGCATCGCCTTCCACGGGTACTTGCACAGTCTGCGCGCCCCAGGCCAGTACCAGGTCGCGGTACTCCACCGCTTCCTCGCCGATCCACAGGCGCTTGTGGCCGGGGTCGATGCCGCTGATGCGGGTGTGGGTGCGGATCTCGGCCTTGAGCTGCTCGGCCATGGCGCCCGGTTCGGCCATGCACAGGCCGTCGGCGTCCTTCTGCTTGGCAAAGCCGGTGGACAGCATCGGCTTGGAGTAGGAGCGACCGTCGTCGGCGGTGATCAGCAGCAGCGGCGTGTCGCCGTCCAGCTTGCGAAACTCTCGCGCCAGGTTATAGCCGGCAAGGCCGGTACCAATGATCACCACGGGGGACGTCATGTCGTGCGTTCCTTGTTCAAGCCAGGGTTGCGATCAGCCAATGGCGATCATTTCGAAGTCACTCTTGCCTACGCCGCAATCAGGGCACAGCCAGTCTTCCGGCACGTCTTCCCAGCGGGTGCCGGGGGCGATGCCGTCGTCCGGCCAGCCGTCGGCTTCGTCGTAGATCAGGCCACAGACAATACATTGCCACTTCTTCATCGGGTGCTGTTCCTCGGTCAGGCTTATTGGTGCGTTGCAGCTGGTGGCCGGGTCGCGGGGTACGCCCGCGCCTGCAAGTGACCACCGTGCAATCTCTGGTCGGCTTTTGTACTGGGCCTGCTGGCAGTATGCAAGCCAGGACGGCAATCATGCTAAGCTCGCCGCCTCTCTGGCCTGTATCAAGCATACCGACGTGCCGTACGAAACCCCGCAAGCAGCCGCTGTCGCGTGGCTGGCGTATCCGCAACTGGCGCCCCTGCCCGACCAGCCGACCCTGGACTGGCTGTTCGACGAAGGCTCCCTGACCCGTCGCCTGACCGGTCTTTCCCATGACCACTTCAGCGTCACCCCTTTGTTCGAGGGCTGGCAGCCACTGCGTGACGATGAATGCGCCGCGTTGGGCCTGCGGCCTGGCGCGCAGGGCTGGGTGCGCGAGGTCTACCTGCGCGGCCATGGCCAGCCGTGGGTATTCGCCCGCAGCGTCGCCAGCCGCACAGCGCTGGAGCGCGGGGGGCTCGACCTGGAGACCCTGGGCAGCCGCTCGCTGGGCGAGCTACTGTTCTGCGACCAGGCGTTCGTCCGCCACCCTATCGAAGTGTGCAGTTATCCACAGGACTGGCTGCCCGCCGAGGTCGCCAGCGCCGGGCTGTGGGGACGGCGCTCGCGCTTCGAGCGCGCCGGCCTCGACCTGCTGGTGGCCGAGGTGTTCTTGCCCGCCCTGTGGCACGCGGCCAAGGAGGAAAACCGCTGATGTACCTGCAAATGCTCAAATCGCTCAACCGCCTGCACCCGCGCGCCTGGGACTTCATCCAGCTGAGCCGCATGGACCGCCCCATCGGCATCTACCTGCTGCTGTGGCCGACGCTGTCGGCGGTGTGGATTGCCGGCAACGGCTCGCCGACCCTGGCCAACGTGCTGATCTTCGGCCTCGGCGTGGTGCTGATGCGTGCTGCCGGCTGCTGCATCAACGATTTCGCCGACCGCAAGGTGGACGGCCACGTGAAGCGCACCGCCGACCGGCCACTGGCCAGCGGCCGGGTGAAGCCCCGCGAAGCGCTGGTGCTGTTCGCCCTGCTGGTGGGAGTGAGCTTCCTGCTGGTGCTGTGCACCAACGCCACCACGGTGTGGCTGTCGTTCGGCGCGGTCGCCCTGGCCTTCTGCTACCCGTTCATGAAGCGCTACACCTACTACCCGCAGGTGGTGCTGGGCGCGGCGTATTCCTGGGGTATCCCGATGGCTTTCACCGCCGCGGGTGGCGAGCTGCCGGCCAGCGCCTGGCTGCTGTACATCGCCAACCTGCTGTGGACCGTGGGGTATGACACCTACTACGCCATGGTCGACCGTGACGACGACCTGAAGATCGGCGTGAAATCCACCGCCATCCTGTTCGGCGAGGCCGACCGGGTGATCATCCTGAGCCTGCAGCTGCTGTCGCTGGGCTGCCTGCTCCTGGCGGGCAACCGCTTCGAGCTGGGCGGTTGGTTCCACCTGGGGCTGCTGGCGGCGGCGGTATGCTTCGCCTGGGAGTTCTGGTCGACGCGCAAGCTGGACCGCGAGTCGTGCTTCAAGGCGTTCCTGCACAACCACTGGGCGGGGCTGTTGATCTTCATTGGTGTGGTGCTGGACTACGCGCTGCGCTGAGATTGTGCAGGCCAATGGTGGGAGCGGCGGTGCGGCGCTCCCACGCCTGGTGCATCAAGGCTTGGCGACGTGCCAGACATCCTTCATGCCATCACCGGTGGTCTCTCCGGCCTTCTTGTCCTTGACGAAGGTGTACAGCGGCTTGCCGTCATAGGCCCACTGCATCGAGCCATCGTCGCGGGTGACGTGAGTCCACTTGTCCTTCGGCGCCTCGTCGTCCTTCTTCACCATCAACGGCGGCCAATTCTTGGCGCACTCGCCATTGCACATGGACTTGCCACCAGCGTCCTTGTCAAAGGTGTACAGCGTCATGCCATCGTGGTCGACCCACATGCCATCCTTCTCCATGGCGTGATGAGCCGACGCCACCCCCGGCACTGCCAGCGCAGCGCAAAGGGCCATCCAGCTCAGCGTATGTCGTGTCATTGGAATCACCATTGTTTCAGGGGTGGATTGAATGTTCGCGGCCGCCCTCGCGGCCCCTTGTAGCCTAGTCCAGTCACGCAATGTCGCCAGAACCGCCCACGCCCTGTCACACAGCTGCAATAATTCCGTTATCTAATGCGGGCCAAGACATCGTTCCTGGGAGAGGTAATTGAGCATGGTTGGCAGAAACATTCTGATCGTCGACGACGAAGCGCCTATCCGCGAGATGATCGCCGTTGCATTGGAAATGGCCGGCTATGACTGCCTCGAGGCCGAGAACTCGCAACAGGCCCACGCCATCATCGTCGACCGCAAGCCGGACCTGATCCTGCTCGACTGGATGCTGCCGGGCACCTCCGGCATCGAACTGGCCCGCCGCCTCAAGCGCGACGAGCTGACCGGCGACATCCCGATCATCATGCTCACCGCCAAAGGTGAAGAGGACAACAAGATCCAGGGCCTGGAAGTCGGCGCCGACGACTACATCACCAAGCCGTTCTCGCCCCGTGAACTGGTGGCGCGCCTCAAGGCCGTGCTGCGCCGCACCGGCCCAAGCGACAGCGAAGCGCCGATCGAAGTCGGTGGCCTGCTGCTCGACCCGATCAGCCACCGCGTGACCATCGACGGCAAGCCGGCCGAGATGGGCCCCACCGAGTACCGCCTGCTGCAGTTCTTCATGACTCACCAGGAGCGTGCCTACACCCGCGGCCAGTTGCTCGACCAGGTCTGGGGCGGCAACGTCTATGTCGAGGAGCGCACCGTCGACGTGCACATCCGCCGCCTGCGCAAGGCACTGGGTGAAGCCTACGAAAATCTGGTACAAACCGTCCGCGGCACTGGCTATCGCTTCTCGACCAAAAGCTGATCGAAGCCCCAGCGCCCGCTGTACAAGGACTGTCAATTGAACCAGAACTGGCACGCGACCCTGATTCGCCACATGCTCCTGCTGATCACCGTCTGCCTGATCGGCGGGCTGGTCAGCGGGTACTATGGCTGGAGCCTGGCCATCGGCCTGGCCTTCTACCTGGGCTGGACACTGAAGCAGTTGCTGCGCCTGCACGACTGGCTACGCAATCATCAACCCGATGAGGCGCCACCCGATGGCTACGGCCTGTGGGGCGAAGTGTTCGACAGCATCTATCACCTGCAGCGCCGCGACCAGCGCGTGCGGGGCCGCCTGCAGGCAGTGATCGACCGGGTCCAGGAGTCCACCGCCGCGCTGCGCGATGCGGTGATCATGCTCGACAGCGACGGCAACCTGGAGTGGTGGAACCGCGCCGCCGAGACCCTGCTGGGCTTCAAGACCCCGCAGGACGGCGGCCAGCCGGTGACCAACCTGGTGCGCCACCCGCGCTTCAAGGAGTACTTCGAGTCGGAGAACTACGCCGAACCACTGGAGATCCCGTCGCCGATCAACGACCGCCTGCGTGTGCAACTGCACCTTACCCGCTACGGCAACAACGAGCACCTGATGCTGGTGCGCGACGTGACCCGCATCCACCAGCTGGAACAGATGCGCAAGGACTTCGTCGCCAACGTCTCCCACGAGCTGCGCACGCCGCTGACGGTGATCACCGGCTACCTGGAGACGCTGCTGGACAACGTCGAGGACGTGAACCCACGCTGGAGCCGTGCCTTGCAGCAGATGAGCGCGCAAGGCTCACGCATGCAGACCCTGCTCAACGACCTGTTGCTGTTGGCCAAGCTCGAAGCCACCGACTATCCCTCGGACAACCAGCCGGTGCTGGTCGACACCCTGCTCACCGCCATCAAGAACGACGCCCAGGCCCTGTCCGGACCGCGCAACCAGCGGATCAGCCTGGAGGCAACGCCTGGCATACGCCTCAAGGGCAGCGAGTCGGAACTGCGCAGCGCGTTCTCCAATCTGGTGTTCAACGCGGTCAAGTACACCCAGGATGAGGGCAATATCCGCATTCGCTGGTGGGCCGACGACCAGGGCGCGCACCTCAGCGTGCAGGACTCGGGGGTCGGTATCGAGGCCAAGCACCTGCCACGCCTGACCGAACGCTTCTACCGCGTCGACTCCAGCCGCGCCTCCAACACCGGCGGCACCGGGCTGGGCCTGGCGATAGTCAAGCACGTGCTGATGCGCCATCGCGCACGCCTGGAAATCAGCAGCGTGCCGGGGCATGGCAGCACCTTTACCTGCCACTTTGCGCCGGCGCAGTTGGTCGTGAACAAGGGCTGAGATCCGAGGGCCGCTTCGCGCCCCATCGCCGGCAAGCCGGCTCCCACAGGAAAGATGCGGCCCTTGTGGGAGCCGGCTTGCCGGCGATGGGGCGCGAAGCGGCCCTTTGCTTTTGCAGCCTCAGCCGCTACATTGGATCCCCTGTGCCAGCAAACGCTGGCACTTTTTTTCTTACTTTTCAGCAGACGGACCCCGTAAAACCCCATCATGGACCCTTCCCCTGGTATCAGCCTCACCTCGTTGTTCGCCGACTTCGGCATGATTCTCTTTGCCTTGTTCCTGGTGCTGCTCAACGGCTTCTTCGTGGCCGCCGAGTTCGCCATGGTCAAGCTGCGCTCCACCCGCGTCGAATCCATCGCCGAGCTGCATGGCTGGCGTGGCAGCATCCTGCGCAAGGTGCACAACCAGCTCGACGCCTATCTCTCGGCCTGCCAGCTGGGCATCACCCTCGCCTCCCTGGGCCTGGGCTGGGTCGGCGAGCCGGCGTTCGCCCACCTGCTCGAGCCGCTGCTGGCCTATGTCGGCGTGGACAGCCCGGAGCTGATCAAGGCGATCTCGTTCTTCGTCGCCTTCTTCGTGATCTCCTACCTGCACATCGTGGTCGGCGAGCTGGCCCCCAAGTCGTGGGCGATCCGCAAGCCCGAGCTGCTGTCGCTGTGGACCGCCGTGCCGTTGTACCTGTTCTACTGGGCGATGTACCCGGCGATCTACCTGCTCAACGCCAGCGCCAACACCATCCTGCGCATCGCCGGCCAAGGCGAGCCAGGGCCGCACCACGAGCATCACTACAGCCGCGAGGAGCTCAAGCTGATCCTGCACTCCAGCCGTGGCCAGGATCCAAGCGACCAGGGCATGCGCGTGCTGGCCTCGGCGGTGGAGATGGGCGAGCTGGAGGTGGTCGACTGGGCCAACTCCCGCGAGGACATGGTCAGCATTGATGCCCATGCGCCGCTGAAGGAAATCCTCGCTCTGCTGCGCCGTCACAAGTTCAGCCGCTACCCGGTGTATGACGCCGAGCGCGAGGAATTCACCGGCCTGCTGCACATCAAGGACCTGCTGCTGGAGCTCGCAGAGCTCGACCACTTGCCGCAAACCATCGACCTTGCAGACCTCGCCCGCCCACTGGAGCGGGTGTCCCGGCACATGCCGCTGGCCCAGCTGCTGGAGCAGTTCCGCAAGGGTGGCGCGCACTTCGTGCTGGTCGAGGAAGCCGACGGCAAGGTGATCGGCTACCTGACCATGGAAGACGTGCTGGAAGTGCTGGTGGGCGATATCCAGGACGAACACCGCAAGACCGAGCGCGGCATCCTCGCCTACCAGCCAGGCAAGTTGCTGGTGCGCGGTGATACGCCGCTGTTCAAGGTAGAGCGCCTGCTGGGCGTCGATCTTGATCATATCGAGGCGGAAACCCTGGCCGGTCTGGTCTACGAGACCCTCAAGCGCGTCCCCGAGGAAGAGGAAGTGCTGGAGGTCGAAGGCCTGCGCATCATCATCAAGAAGATGAAAGGGCCGAAGATCGTGCTGGCCAAGGTGCTCAAGCTCGATTGACCCGAGAGCCCGCGCCTACATCCGTGGGTGCGGGCTTGCCTCGAGATGCGTCATGGATTCCCTGCGGTAAAGTCCGGCAACCCGCCAATCGGCCGGTCGAACTGATACGGGATCGACTCAAGCGCCAGCCCCACATTGCGCTGCACCACGAAATGCAGGTGCGGCCCGCTGCTGTTGCCGGTGTTGCCCGATTTGGCCAATGGCTGCCCCTGGGCAACCCGCTGCCCCTCGCCTACCACCACCGAGCCGCGCATCAGGTGCAGGTAAACGCCCATGGTGCCGTCCGGGTGCAGGATCCTGACGAAATTGCCCGCCGGATTGTTGCCCCGCCCGCTCTGGTTGTTCTCGATCTTCACCACCACTCCACCGCGTGCCGCGATGATCGGCGTGCCTTCGGGCATGGCGATATCCATGGCGTAGCGGCCCTTGGGCCCGAAGTGGCTGAAACGGCCGTTGGGGCCCTGGCTCAGGCGGAACGGCCCGCCCTTCCAGGGGAACGGATAACGGTAGCCCTGCGGGCGCTGGCCCGGGTCGCCCATGGCGTAGCGGAACTTGGTGTCGTACTTGAGGCGAGCCCCTTGGCGAGCCTGTACCACGCTGAGGATCAGGTTCGAGCGTGGCGGCACCAGGCGCCGGACGATGCGCGGGGCGTTACCGCCCTGGGCATTGGCCAGGCGCTCCACACGCAGTTCAACTTCCATCGGCACGAACAGCTCGTTGCGCGCGACAAAACGCACGCCACCGGCGAAATCCTCGGTCTTCAGCCGCACCTGGCCGTCCAGGCGCTCGACCATGGGTTCGCGGAACACGAAAACCTTGGCGCCCACGCTGGGTCGGTCGGAATAGGAAACCACGCCATAGGTATCGGTGGTCTTGTAGATGGTCATGCCCAGGCTCGACGCCGAGGCCGTGAGCAAGGCACAGAACAGCAGCAGTCGGGAGGGCGGCATGATGGTGGCTTTTTGACAGTTGCGTTCTGTCGAAGCCTAGCAGCCGGATTTGAGAGGGATATGACAGTTGGTCGGGATGCCGGAAATGTAACGTGGGAGGGGACTAGCCCGCTCCCACTACATCCGCTCCGACGCGGTGCTCAAGCGGCCATCAGGCGCCAGGCGTGAAGTGCTTCTGCGCCGTGCCGCGGGCGATTAGCCGCGACAGGTAGTCGAGTTTCTGCGCATCCTGGTCGACGAACTTGAAGGTCAGTTGCAGCCAGTCGCTCTCAGGCTTGGGCTCCAGCGCCGCAATGGCGTGCAGGTAGCCGTTCAGGCGCGCCGTTTCGGCATTCTCGCCTTGCTCCAGGTCCAGCACCGCGCCTTCGAGCACCTGTGGCAGGTTGGTACCGCGGCGCACCACCAGCAGGGCTTCCTTGAGGCTCAGGGCCTTGATCATGCACGGCTGGGTGCCACTGGACAGACGCAGTTGGCCCTGGCCACGACCAGCCTGGGCCGCCGCAGCGGCAGTCTTCGGCGTGGGGGCGTTGATCAGAGGCTTGGCCGCCGCTGCCACGGGCGCGGCGACGGGCGCGTTCACCTTGGCCGCCTCCGGACGACCACCGGTCAGGGCACTGAGCGAATCGTTGGCAAACGCCGAGTTGACCCGCGCCGGCGCGCTGGACATCAGGCTGTCGAGCTTGCCGATCTTGGTCAGCGACTTCTTCACCTTGGTCAGCAACTGCTCGTTGGTGAACGGCTTGCCGACGAAGTCGGAAACGCCGGCCTGGATGGCCTGGATCACGTTCTCCTTGTCGCCACGGCTGGTCACCATGATGAACTGCATGGTCTTCATCTCTTCCTGCTGACGGCACCAGGTCAGCAGTTCGAGGCCGGACATCTCCGGCATTTCCCAGTCGCACAGGACCAGGTCGAAACGTTCCTTGCTCAGCATGGCCATGGCCTTGCGACCGTTGACCGCGTCCTCGATCACCATGCCGGGGAAGGCATTGCGCAGGCACTTCCTTACCAGGTCGCGGATGAACGGGGCATCATCCACGACCAGCACATTCACTTTACTCATCGATACTCCTCTTGATCCCGGCTAGCATACCGCCGACTGATGGCCATTTGCCAAACCACTGGTCACGCCGGGACTTCTCACACGGTTCGCGGGTGCCTGCTGGTGCTCGACCGCAAACGAAAACGCCCGGCGGTTGCCGGGCGTTCATGCTCGGGAGCAATCTTATTTATCGTCCGGTTCAGCCGGAACATTAGCGATTTCGCCCTCATCGAACGCTTCGCCCTGCACCTCGGCCTTCATGCGCTTGAGGCCCATGTGGCGCACGTCGGTACCACGCACCAGGTAGATCACCAACTCGGAGATGTTGCGTGCGTGGTCGCCGATGCGCTCCAGCGAACGCAGGGCCCAGATCACGCTCAACACGCGGGAGATCGAGCGCGGATCTTCCATCATGTAGGTGACCAGCTCGCGCAGCGCCGTCTTGTACTCGCGGTCGATGGTCTTGTCGTACTGGGCCACCGACAGCGCCAGGTCGGCGTCGAAGCGGGCGAAGGCGTCCAGCGCGTCGCGGACCATGTTGCGCACCTGGTCGCCGATATGGCGCACCTCGACATAACCACGCGGCGACTCGCCTTCCTCGCACAGCTGGATGGCACGGCGGGCGATCTTGGTCGATTCGTCACCGATGCGCTCCAGGTCGATCACCGACTTGGAGATGCTGATGATCAGGCGCAGGTCGGAGGCCGCCGGCTGGCGACGGGCGAGGATGCGCACGCACTCCTCGTCGATGTTGCGCTCCATCTGGTTGATCTGTTCGTCGACCTCGCGCACTTGCTGGGCAAGGCCCGAGTCGGCCTCGATCAGCGCGGTGACGGCGTCGTTCACCTGTTTCTCCACCAGCCCGCCCATGGCCAGCAGGTGGCTGCGCACCTCCTCGAGCTCGGCGTTGAACTGCTGGGAGATATGGTGGGTAAGGCTTTCTTTGTTGATCATCGTTTCGCTCCGCGAAGCAGCTGCAGGCTTCAAGTCGTTCGTGTCGTTCCCTGGCGTTCCTACCTTGCCGGCCTTAGCCGTAGCGACCGGTGATGTAGTCTTCGGTCTGCTTCTTCGCCGGGTTGGTGAACAGGGTGTCGGTATCACCGAATTCGACCAGTTTGCCCATGTACATGAAGGCGGTGTAGTCCGAAACACGGGCCGCCTGCTGCATGTTGTGGGTCACGATGACGATGGTGTACTTGGATTTCAGTTCGTAGATCAGCTCTTCGACCTTCAGCGTCGAGATCGGGTCCAGTGCCGAGCACGGCTCGTCGAGCAACAGCACTTCCGGCTCAACGGCAATGGTACGGGCGATCACCAGACGCTGCTGCTGGCCACCGGACAGGCCCAGCGCCGACTCGTGCAGGCGGTCCTTGACCTCATCCCACAGGGCTGCGCCCTTCAGCGCCCACTCGACGGCCTCGTCGAGCACGCGCTTCTTGTTGATGCCCTGGATACGCAGGCCGTAGACCACGTTCTCGTAGATGGTCTTGGGGAACGGGTTGGGCTTCTGGAACACCATGCCCACGCGGCGGCGCAGCTCGGCCACGTCCTCGCCCTTGCGGTAGATGTTGTTGCCGTACAGGTTGATGGCGCCTTCGACACGGCAGCCATCGACCAGGTCGTTCATGCGGTTGAAGGTGCGCAGCAGCGTGGACTTGCCGCAGCCGGACGGGCCGATGAAGGCGGTCACGCGCTGCTTGGGGATGTTCATGCTGACGTCGAACAGTGCTTGCTTGTCGCCGTAGAACAGGGACAGGCCGGGTACTTCGATGGCCACGGTCTCTTCAGCCAGGCGCAGGCTCTGCTTGTCGCGGCCCAGGGCCGACATGTCGATGCCGTGGGCGTGGGATTCATGCTGCATGGTCAACTCCATACGCTATCAATTCGTTTCAAAGGGCCGCCCGGCATCCGGGCGGCACGCTTGCAATCAGGATCAGTGGTCCAGGGCCTTGTACTTCTCGCGCAGGTGGTTACGGATCCACACCGCCGAGAGGTTGAGGGTGGCGATCACCAGCACCAGCAGCAGCGCGGTGGCATACACCAGCGGCCGCGCGGCCTCGACGTTGGGGCTCTGGAAGCCGACGTCGTAGATGTGGAAGCCCAGGTGCATGATCTTCTGGTCCAGGTGCAGGTACGGGTAGTTGCCGTCCACCGGCAGCGATGGCGCCAGCTTCACCACACCCACCAGCATCAGCGGGGCCACTTCGCCGGCGGCGCGGGCCACGGCGAGGATCATGCCGGTCATCATGGCCGGGCTGGCCATCGGCAGGACGATCTTCCACAGCGTCTCGGCCTTGGTCGCGCCCAGGGCCAGCGAGCCTTCGCGAACAGTGCGCGGAATACGCGCCAGGCCTTCCTCGGTGGCCACGATCACCACCGGCACGGCCAGCAGCGCCAGAGTCAGCGAAGCCCACAGCAGGCCCGGCGTACCCAGCGTAGGTGCCGGCAGCGACTCGGGGAAGAACAGCCGGTCGATCGAGCCGCCCAGCACGTAGACGAAGAAGCCCAGGCCGAACACGCCGTAGACGATCGCCGGTACGCCGGCGAGGTTGTTCACGGCGATGCGGATCAACCGGGTCACCGGGCCCTGCCTGGCGTATTCACGCAGGTAGACGGCAGCCAGCACGCCGAACGGGGTGACGATCACCGCCATGATCAGGGTCATCATCACGGTGCCGAAGATGGCCGGGAAGATACCGCCTTCGGTGTTGGCCTCACGCGGGTCGTCGCTGAGGAACTCCCACACCTTGGCGAAGTAGGCGCCCATCTTGGTAAAGCCGGACATGGCGTTCGGCTGGATGGCGTGGACCACCTTGCTCAGGTTGATCTCCACTTCGCGGCCGTTGCCGTCGCGGGCTACCAGGCTGTCGCGGGCGAACTCCTGATGCAGGCCGTTGAGGCGCTCTTCGATGGCCTTGTAGCGGTTGTTCAGCTCAGCACGCTCGGCGCCCATGTCGGCCTGGGCAGCGGCGTCGAGCTTGCCGTCCAGCTCCAGCTTGCGGCTGTGCAGGCGCAGGCGCTCCAGGCCGTGGTTGATGGCACCGATGTCCTTCTTCTCGAGCTTCACAAGCTGGTCGTTGAGCTGGCTGGCGCGCTTGAGGCGGGCCTGCAGCTCGTTCCAGGCTTCCGGCCCCTGGGCGACCACGCGGCCTTCTTCCTTGACGCTGACCAGGTAGCCGTAGAAGTTGCCCCATTCGCGGCGCTCCAGGGCAATCAGGTCGGCAGGTTTCTGCTGGTCGACCAGCCACTCGCCGACCACCCAGGTGAAGTCGCTGCCGTTGAGGTCGCGGTTGCCCACCTTGATCAGCTCGCGGGTCATGAACTCCGGGCCTTGGTCGGGCACCGGCAGGCCGGCACCCTTGAGGCGTTCGCGGGGCACTTCTTCCTTCTGCACCACCTCACCGATGACGATGTGGTCAGCCTGGCCCGGCACCTTGTAGGTGGCCTGGACCAGGTCGGCCGGCCAGAAGTGGCCCAGGCCGCGCACGGCGATCACGGCCAGCAGGCCGACGGTCATGATGACCGCCATGGCCACCGCGCCGCCACTGATCCAGACGCCGGGGGCGCCGCTCTTGAACCAGCCTTTGAGGGAATCCTTTTTCACGGATCTCTACCTTTCTATCAAAGCGACGAGTATTTCTTGCGCAGGCGCTGGCGAATCAGCTCGGCCAGGGTGTTCATCACGAAGGTGAACAACAGCAGCACGAGGGCGGCGAGGAACAGCACACGATAGTGACTGCCACCGACTTCCGATTCGGGCATTTCCACGGCCACGTTGGCGGCCAGGGTGCGCATGCCCTCGAACAGGTTCAGCTCCATCACCGGGGTGTTGCCGGTGGCCATCAGCACGATCATGGTCTCACCCACCGCACGGCCCATGCCGATCATCAGCGCCGAGAAGATGCCCGGGCTGGCGGTGAGGATGACCACGCGGGTCAGGGTCTGCCACGGCGTCGCGCCCAGCGCCAGCGAGCCCAGGGTCAGGCTGCGCGGCACGCTGAACACGGCGTCCTCGGCGATGGAGTAGATGTTCGGGATGACCGCGAAGCCCATGGCGATACCCACTACCAGGGCGTTGCGCTGGTCATAGGTGATCCCCAGATCGTTGGTGATCCACAGGCGCATGTCGCCATCGAAGAACCAGCTCTCGAGGAACGGGCTCATGTACAGGGCGAACCAGCCGATGACGAGAATCACCGGGATCAGGATCGCCGCTTCCCAGCCATCAGGGATGCGCAGGCGGATCGACTCCGGCAGGCGGCTCCAGCTGTAGCCGGCAAGCAGGATACCGATCGGCATGATCAGGAACAGGCTGAACACGCCCGGCAGGTGGCCTTCCAGGTACGGCGCGAGGAACAGGCCGGCGAAGAAGCCGAGGATCACCGTCGGCATCGCTTCCATCAACTCGATCACCGGCTTGACCTTGCGGCGCATGCCCGGGGCCATGAAGTAGGCGGTGTAGATGGCGGCGGCGATGGCCAGCGGAGCAGCCAGTATCATCGCGTAGAACGCGGCCTTGAGCGTACCGAAGGTCAGCGGCGACAGGCTCAGCTTGGGTTCGAAGTCGGTGTTCGAGGCGGTCGACTGCCAGACGTACTTGGGCTCGTCGTAGTTCTCGTACCAGACCTTGCCCCACAGCGCGCTGAACGAGACTTCCGGGTGCGGGTTCTTCAGGCTCAGCGGCAGCAGCTTGTTGCCTTGCTCGATGATGATGCGGTTGGCGCGCGGCGACAGGGCGAGGATGCCCGCGCCTTCGGCGACCGGCTCGACCAGCAGGGTGCGGTGCGCGGTGCTGTGGAACACACCGAGCTTGCCTTCGCTGTCCAGGGCGATGAAGCCCTTGCGGCGCTCCTCGGCGTCGATCTGCACCACCGGGGCCTTGCCCAGCTGGAAGCTGCGGATCAACTTGAAGCGCGACTCGCCATCGGGGTCGCGGGCCATGAACCACTGGCTCAGGCCACCCTTGGAGTCACCGAAGATCAGCGAGATGCCACCGACCAGCTGAGCGGTCGCGGTGATCTCGGCGTTGCCGTCCTCGAGCAGCTTGTAGCGGCCGTTGAGGCTCTTGTCGCGCAGGCTGAACACGTCGGCAGTGGCGCGACCGTTGACCACGTACAGCCACTGCTGGCGCGGGTCGATGAAGATGTTCTTCACCACCTCGGTCATCTGCGGCAGTTCGATACGGTTCTGCTCGACAGTGACCTCGTCGGTCATCATGTTCTCGGTGCGCGACAGTTCGATCACCTGCAGGTGCGCACCGGTGGAACCGGCCAGCAACAAGGTGTCGCCGTTGACGTTGACGCTCACATGCTCCAGCGCGCGGCCTTGGTCATCCAGGGTGAACAGGTCCTGACCATAGGGGAAGTCGATGCCCGCCTCGATGGTCTTCTTGTTGTCCGGATAGGTGATCTTGTAGGTGTGGTGGAACACCAGTGCCTGGCCGTTGGACAGGCCCACCACCACCAGCGGGCTGCCCGGCTGGTCGGTGCTGATCGAGCTGACCTGGGCGCCGGCCGGCAGCGGCAGGTCGACGCGCTTCAGTTCGTTGCCGGTCTTGGTATCGAAGAACAGGGCCTGGCCCTTGTCGGAAACACGCATGCCCACGAGGTTCTGTTCCTCGAGGGCGATCAGCAGCGGTTTACCGGCGTCCTGCTGCAGCCAGGTCGGCTCCAGCGCCTTCTTGCTGGTAAGCGTGGCGCCCTGGAACAGTGGCAGTACCACATAGGCCAGGTAGAAGAAGATCAGCGTGATCGCCGCCAGCACGGCGAGCCCGCCCACCAGGACGTACCAGCGGGTCAGGCGATCCTTGAGGGCGCGCAGGCGGCGCTTGCGTTGCAACTCGGGCGTATTGAAGTCAATGCGCACGGGAGGAGAATTTTGGGTCATTGTGGAGTTGGCCAGATCATTCATGCGCACACCCTAGCGGTCCCGTATGACAAAAACATGACAGTGCAGTGACGCAAAAAAGCCCGCCGCTCAGGAGCCCTGGCTTCGGACTAAGGAATTCGTGGAGGAGGCCGGCATTTTTGGCACCGGCCTCATCCTCAATTACTTACTTCTTTGCAACGTTACCCGCGTGGGACAGGCCCAGGTCGGCCAGGGTCTTGTCGACCACCTTGGCTGGCAGCGGGATGTAGCCGTCCTTCACGACAACTTGCTGGCCGGCCTGCGACAGCACCAGCTTGACGAACTCGGCTTCCAGCGGGGCCAGAGGCTTGTTCGGGGCCTTGTTGACATAGACGTAGAGGAAGCGCGACAGCGGGTAGGTACCGTTCAGGGCGTTGGCTTCGTTGTCTTCGACGAACGCGCCGCCTTCTTTCTTGGCCAGGGCCACGGTCTTGACGCTGGCGGTCTTGTAGCCGATGCCCGAGTAGCCGATGCCGTTCAGCGAGGAGCTGATCGATTGCACGACCGAAGCCGAGCCAGGCTGTTCGTTGACGTTAGGCTTGAAGTCGCCTTTGCACAGGGCTTCTTCCTTGAAGTAGCCGTAGGTGCCGGATACCGAGTTACGGCCGAACAGCTGAACTGGCTTGTTGGCCAGGTCGCCGGTCACGCCCAGGTCGCCCCAGGTCTTGACGTCGGCTTTGCCACCGCACAGACGGGTGGAGGAGAAGATGGCGTCGACCTGGGCCATGGTCAGGCCTTTGATCGGGTTGTCCTTGTGAACGAAGACAGCCAGGGCGTCAACGGCAACCGGGATGGCAGTCGGCTTGTAGCCGTACTTCTGCTCGAACGCCTGCAGCTCGACGTCCTTCATCTTGCGGCTCATCGGGCCCAGGTTGGCAGTGCCTTCGGTCAGGGCGGGTGGCGCGGTCGAGGAGCCAGCGGCCTGGATCTGGATGTTTACGTTCGGATATTCCTTCTTGTAGGCCTCGGCCCACAGGGTCATCAGGTTCGCGAGGGTGTCGGAACCGACGCTGGAGAGGTTGCCCGAAACACCGGTAGTCTTGGTGTAGGTCGGGATTGCAGGATCGACAGCGGCGACCGCATTGGCGGCAGCGACGCCAGCGGCGGCAAAGGTCAGGGCCGCCATCAAACGCTTCAGTTTCATGCCTTGCTCCTAGCAGGAATATCGTGGGTTGTGAGATGGAACGGGCCCAAGTATCTGCAGGCCGCATGAACACTCTATGACTCGAATGTGACAATTGGATGAAAGGCCATCACCGGTAACCGGGATGGCCTTTACAGGATGTTGCGGAGGGGGAGTTAGAGCGGGTTTCAGCGTTTGCGCGCGAGCAGATAGATGCCCACCAGCAGACCAACGGCGCACAGGCACGCCACGTAATAGGCGGGTGCCATCGGACTGAACTTGAGCAGCGCGGTCACCACCATCGGCGTGAGACCACCGAAGATCGCATAGGCGAGGTTGTAGGAGAACGACAGGCCGCTGAAGCGCACGACAGGCGGGAACGCCTTGACCATCACGTAAGGCACGGCGCCGACGATACCCACGCACAGGCCAGTCAGCGCATAGAGCGGGAACAGCAGGTCCGGGCGTGTCGGCAGGCTGTGGTAGAAGGCCCAGGACGACGCCAGCAACGCCAGGCTGCCGACGATGAACACCCGCCCGGCACCGAAACGGTCGGCCAGGCTGCCAGCGCCGACGCAGCCCAGGCTGAGCAGCACGATGGCCAGGCTATTGGCCTTGAGCGAGTCGGTGGGGCTGACGTGGTAGAGGCTCTGCAGCAATGCCGGGGTCATGAGGATGATCACCACGATGCCGGCCGACAGCAGCCAGGTGAGCAGCATCGACAGGATGATCGCGCCACGATGATCACGCAGCACCGCACGCAGCGGCAGCTCCTCGGCCAGGGCCTTGCGCGCCTGCATTTCGGCGAACACAGGGGTCTCATGCAGCCAGCGGCGCAGGTAGACCGCGAAGAAGCCGAACACCCCACCGAGCAGGAACGGGATACGCCAGGCGTAGTCCGCCACTTCCTCGGGGCTGTAGATCGTGTTGATCAGCGTCGCCACCAGCGAGCCAAGCAGGATGCCCGAGGTCAGGCCGGCGGTCAGGGTGCCGCAGGCATAGCCGGTGTTGCGCGCCGGCACGTGCTCGGAGACGAACACCCAGGCCCCCGGCACCTCGCCACCGATGGCCGCGCCCTGGATAACCCGCATCAACAGCAGCAGGATCGGCGCCCACAGGCCAATCTGCGCATAGGTGGGCAGCAGCCCCATCACCAGGGTCGGCACGGCCATCATGAAAATGCTCAGGGTGAACATCTTCTTGCGTCCGAGCAGGTCGCCAAAGTGGGCCATGACGATGCCGCCCAATGGCCGGGCCAGGTAGCCGGCGGCGAAGATGCCGAAGGTCTGCATCAGGCGCAGCCATTCAGGCATGTCGGCGGGGAAGAACAGCTTGCCCACCACCGTGGCGAAGAACACGAAGATGATGAAGTCGTAAAACTCCAGGGCACCGCCCAGGGCGGACAGCGAGAGAGTCTTGTAGTCACTGCGGGACAACGGCCGGGACGGCTGCTCGATACTGCTCTGCACGGAGGTCATCGCTGTTCTTTCTCTTGTAGGTCTGCGGACCGCTTGGCATGCGGCTTCTGGATTGAATAGTCGGCGAAGATAGCAAATTGCCGAGCCGCGCTCATAGCGGTACAAAATCCATACAGATATTCATGAATGCGCGGTCGTCGCTGGCTGTGCAGGTATATATACTGCCCGCTCGTAGGAAAAGGTTGCTTATCCTGAGGGATGTTGTGCGAAAACGTCGGTCATCGTTGTCAGACTGTTTCGCAGAGTTTCCCTGAGGCCGCCCCCTGAAGCGAAATCAGCGTAGTATGCGTGTTGCTGAATCGTTTTTACGGCGTCCGTTATTGCGCCACCAACGAAGCGTCACGGGTCAGAGGCCCCACGGCATGATTGAGCTCGAACAAGAAGATCCTATCCCGCAAGGCGACCTGGCCTTGCAGATCACCGCGCTGCCGCGCGAAACCAATGGTTTCGGCGATATCTTCGGCGGCTGGCTGGTCGCCCAGATGGACCTGGCCGGCACCGCGATGGCCAGCCGCGTCGCCGGAGGCCGAGTGGCCACGGTAGCCATCGACCGCATGGCGTTCCTGGTCCCGGTGGCCGTGGGCGCGCAGTTGTCCTTCTATACCCAGACCCTGGAAATCGGCCGCAGCTCGATCCAGATGATGGTCGAGGTATGGAGCGACGACCCGCTGTCCAGCGAATGGCGCAAGGTTACCGAGGCAGTGTTCGTGTTCGTCGCCATCGATGGCAGTGGTCGCACCCGCTCCGTACCTCGTCGCTGAGCCTGGCGAGCGGTAAACTCATTGCACGTCACCGGGTCCAACGGCCTGACAGACAATCAATGAGACGAACGCAATGGCTAACTTCACGGTCGAGACCGAGCTGCACGGCGAACTCAACTGCTGGCGCATCACCAGCGATCATGCCGAACTACTGATTGCCCAGCAGGGCGCCCAGGTCCTGAGCTATCAGCGCCTGGGCGAGCCACCGCTGCTGTGGCTGAGCGACCAGGCCATCTTCCGCCAGGGCAAGTCGGTGCGTGCCGGCGCTCCCGTGTGCTGGCCGTGGTTCGGTATCTTCGAGCGCAATCCCGATTCGGTCAAAGCCATGTTCAAGGGCGAGCAGCCGCCCGCCCACGGCCTGGTGCGTGGCCGTGACTGGCAGTTGTTGCGCGCCGAGGAACACGGCGAACACCTGCAGGTCGAGTTCGAATTGCCCGAAGCCCAGGGTGACCTGCCGGGTTGGGCTCATGAGGTCCAGCTCAAGCTCCTGGTAGAGCTGGGTGACCAGCTGAAGCTCACCCTCACCAGCTACAACCTCGGCAATACCGACGTTACCCTGAGCCAGGCGCTGCACAGCTACTTTGCCGTGAGCGATGTGCGCCAGGTGCAAGTGGAAGGCGTGGATGGGTTGGCCTACATCGAAACACTGGCCAACTGGGAACAACGCAAGCAACAGGGCAACCTGGGGTTCGCGGGCGAGACTGATCGCATCTACCTGAACGCGCCCGAGCGACTGGCGATTGTCGATCCGCACTGGAACCGGCGCATCACCCTTACCGCTGGCGGCTCACGCACCGCGGTGATCTGGAACCCCTGGACCGACCGCGCCCGCGACCTGCCGGACATGGCCGACGATGGCTGGCAGCGCATGCTGTGCATCGAGACGGCGAATGTGATGGATGACGTGGTGGTGCTCAAGCCAGGGGCGACTCATGCGATGAGCGTGGCAATCGGTAGCGAAGCGCTCTGACCCGATAGTTTCAGCCGCCTGTACTGGCCCTATCGCCGGCAAGCCGGCTCCCACAGGATTGCGCGGTCGCCTGTGGGAGCCGGCTTGCCGGCGATAGGGCCTCGGCAGGAAAAATACCTTACAGATCAGCGTCTTCCACCACCCTCACCTTCCCCGCCTCCAACGCATACGCCGCATCCGCCAGGTCATTGCTGACCGTCTCCACCTTCAAGGTGCCGGTCACCCACAGCGGCGTGTAAATGTCGTCGATCTTCAACCCTTTCGGATACCGCACCAGCACCAGCTGGTTCGGTGGCGGCGGCGGTACATGGATGCACGCCCCCGGATACGGCACCAGGAAAAACAGCGTGCTGTTGCCTTTGGCATCGCTCTCCAGCGGCACCGGATACCCACCCAGGCGGATCTGCCTGCCGTTCATGGCGGCCACGGTCTTGGTCGAGTACATCACTGCCGGCAGGCCCTTGCTCTGCTTCAGCCCACCCTTGGCGGTGAAGGTGCCCAGGGCTTCCGGGGAGTTGTGGTCGATCTCGGGCATCTGCTCGAGCGCCTTCTGGTCCGACTTGGGCATCAGCTCCAGCCAGTCGGTCTCGGGCAGTTCGGCATGGGCCAGGGCGCTGGCCAGCAACAGGGGAATGAGGAATAACGCACGCATGAAAATGCTCGGCAACTCAGGATGAATTGCCGGGCATTCTAGCGGGAATTCAGCGTTTCTTGATGAAGCCGTAGATCACCAGCAGGATGATCGCGCCGACCAGGGCCCCGAAGAAGCCCGCGGCCTGCCCGGCCTGATAGATGCCCAGGGCTTGTCCGCCGTAGGTGGCGGCCAGGGAACCGGCGATGCCGAGGAGAATGGTCATGATCCAGCCCATGCTGTCGTCACCCGGTTTCAGGAAACGCGCCAGCAGGCCGACGATCAGGCCGATGAAGATGGTTCCAATGATGCCCATGGCAATCCCTCTGTGATGAACATGAGACATGCCAAAGCCTAGTCAGCGCTTTGGCATGTTGCCATCTCAGAGCGGTATTGCCCGGCAGAAGTTCGATCAGCCGGCGATCAACGCCTCTACTTCGGCAATCTTGGCCTTGAGGGTGGCCATGTCCTGGCAGCGCAGGGTGGCGTGGCCAACCTTGCGCCCGACCTTGAATGCCTTGCCGTAGTGGTGCAGGTGGCAGTCATCGATGGCGACGACCTTGTCCACCGCCGGCACTTCGCCGATGAAGTTGAGCATGGCGCTTTCGCCGACCTTGGCGGTCGAGCCCAGCGGCAGGCCGGCCACGGCGCGCAGGTGGTTCTCGAACTGGCTGCACTCGCTGCCTTCGATGGTCCAGTGCCCGGAGTTGTGCACACGCGGGGCGATTTCGTTGGCCTTCAGGCCACCGTCCACTTCGAAGAACTCGAAGGCCATTACACCGACGTAGTCGAGCTTCTGCAGCACGCGGCCGACGTAGTCTTCGGCCAGGGCCTGCAACGGGTGCGCCTCGCTGGCCACCGACAGGCGCAGGATGCCGCTGTCGTGGGTGTTGTGCACCAGCGGGTAGAAGCGGGTTTCACCGTCGCGGGCGCGCACGGCCACCAGCGACACTTCACCGGTGAACGGCACGAAGCCTTCCAGCAGGCACGGCACGCTGCCCAGTTCGGCGAAAGTGTCGATCACGTCTTCGGGCTTGCGCAGGACCTTCTGGCCCTTGCCGTCGTAACCCAGGGTGCGGGTCTTGAGCACGGCCGGCAGGCCAATGCTGGCCACTGCGGCATCGAGATCCGCCTGCGAGAGGATGTCGGCAAAGGCCGGGGTGGGAATCCCCAGATCGCGGAACATGCTCTTCTCGAACAGGCGGTCACGGGCGATGCGCAGGGCCTCGGCGCTCGGATAGACCGGGACGAACTGCGAGAGGAAGGCCACAGTCTCGGCCGGCACGCTTTCGAACTCGAAGGTCACCAGGTCGACTTCGTCGGCCAGCTGGCGCAGATGGTCCTGGTCGCCGTAGTCGGCGCGCAGGTGTTCGCCCAGCGGCGCGGCGCAAGCGTCCGGTGCCGGGTCGAGGAAAGCGAAGTTCATGCCCAGCGGAGTCCCCGCCAGGGCCAGCATGCGGCCCAGCTGGCCACCACCGATTACACCGATCTTCATGGGTTTCAGCCTCAAGCCTGACGCGGGTCTGGATTGTCCAGCACGGTGTCGGTCTGCTCGGTGCGGAACTGCTTGAGCGCCGCGTGGAACTGCGGGTGCTTGGCCCCGAGGATGCTCGCCGACAGCAAGGCTGCGTTGATCGCGCCGGCCTTGCCGATGGCCAGGGTGGCGACCGGGACGCCAGCAGGCATCTGCACGATCGACAGCAGCGAATCGACACCCGAGAGCATCGACGACTGCACCGGCACACCGAGCACCGGCAGGTGGGTCTTGGCGGCGCACATGCCCGGCAGGTGGGCGGCGCCGCCGGCGCCGGCGATGATCACTTCGATGCCGCGGCCTTCGGCCTCATCGGCGTACTGGAACAGCAGGTCCGGGGTGCGGTGGGCGGAAACCACCTTCACTTCGTAGGGAATGCCGAGTTTTTCCAGCATATCGGCGGTGTGGCTAAGGGTGGACCAATCGGACTTGGAGCCCATGATCACGCCAACCAGTGCACTCATCGTCGAGCCTCTTCGCTTGTGCGCCCGCAGGCGCGTCAAAAAACAACAAGCCACGCGGGACGACCGGCGTGGCTTGTTTGCTGATCATGACCGGAATCTATCCGGTCGAGGGGCCGCGCAGTATAGCGTAACGTTGCGCGGTCACGGCACCCCCGGCGACCAACTGTCGGCCTTATTTTTCGGGGGTTTGGCTGACTTTCGGGTCAACTGAACCGCCCTCCAGCTTGCGCCACAGCAAGCGCACGTTGGCCTTGCGCACCAAGGCGCAACGATAAAGGCGGATTTCCAGTGGCACATGCCACTGGCTGCCACCGCAGATCGCCAGCTCGCCACGCTCCAGTTCACCGCGCATCGACAGTTTCGGGACCCAAGCGATGCCCATGCCTTCGAGCGCCATGCTCTTGAGACTGTCGGCCATAGCCGTTTCATAGACAGTGGTATAGCGCAGGTTGCGCTGGCGCAGCAGCAGGTTGACCGATCGGCCGAGGAAGGCGCCGGCACTGTAGGCCAGCAACGGCACGCTGGCCTCTCCCTCCAGGTCGAACAGCGGCTTGCCGTCGGGGCCCACGGCACACACCGGAAGCATTTCGGTATTGCCCATGTGCAGCGACGGGAAGATCTCGGCGTCCATCTGCAGTGCCGCGTCCGGGTCATAGAAGGCCAGCATCAGGTCGCAGCCGCCTTCGCGTAATGCATGCACCGCATCACCGACGTTGGTGGCGACCAGGCGCGTGGCGATGTTCAGGCCATCGTTGCGCAATTGCGCCACCCAGCGCGGGAAAAAGCCCGATGCCAAGGAGTGCGCGGCCGAGACCTGGATCACCTCGCCCTGGCCGCCTTCCAGGTGATGTAAATGGCGAAGAACTTCGCTCAACTGGTCGACAACGGTGCGCGCGGTGACGAGAAACAGCTGCCCGGCCTCGGTCAGCTCGATGGGCGTGCGGGAACGATTCACCAAGGTCAGGCCCAGCGCCGCTTCCAGGCTGCGTATGCGTCGGCTGAACGCCGGCTGGGTAACGAAGCGGCGCTCGGCCGCTTGCGAGAAACTGCGGGTCGAGGCCAGGGCACTGAAGTCCTCCAGCCATTTGCTTTCGAGGTTCATCGACTACTCCGCACTGCGTGCACCAAAATGGAACACGCTCGATTGTCAATCGGCGTCACATCAAACCGTATGCCGTTTGCGCATAGGTTAGCGTGCAACAGCATTGGCCGCAAAATCTGGGCAGCCCTAGCATTGGCGCCATTCCGGCAGGTGCCGGGTCAAAATCGAGATGATATCCATCATGTCCTCCGCTGCATCGTTCCGCGTCGAAAAAGATCTGCTTGGTACCCTTGAAGTCCCTGCCGATGCCTACTACGGCATCCAGACTCTGCGCGCTGCCAACAACTTCCACCTCTCCGGTGTTCCGCTGTCGCACTACCCGAAACTGGTAGTCGGCCTGGCGATGGTCAAGCAGGCAGCTGCTGACGCCAACCGTGAGCTGGGGCACCTGAGCGATGCCAAGCACGCCGCGATCAGCGCAGCCTGCGCACGACTGATCAAAGGCGACTACCACGAGCAGTTCGTGGTGGACATGATTCAAGGCGGTGCTGGTACTTCCACCAACATGAACGCCAACGAAGTCATCGCCAACATCGCGCTGGAGGCCATGGGTCACCAGAAGGGTGAGTACCAGTACCTGCACCCGAACAACGATGTGAACATGGCGCAGTCGACCAACGACGCCTACCCGACCGCGATCCGTCTGGGTCTGCTGCTGGGCCACGACGCCCTGCTGGCCAGCCTCGACAGCCTGATCCAGGCCTTCGCTGCCAAAGGTAAAGAGTTCGACCACGTACTGAAGATGGGCCGTACCCAGCTGCAGGACGCCGTGCCGATGACCCTGGGCCAGGAATTCCGCGCCTTCGCCACCACCATGACCGAAGACCTGCAGCGCCTGCGCTCGCTGGCTCCGGAACTGCTGACCGAAATCAACCTGGGCGGCACCGCCATCGGTACCGGCATCAACGCCGACCCGGGCTACCAGATGCTGGCCGTCCAGCGCCTGGCGATCATCAGCGGCCAGCCGCTGGTGCCGGCTGCCGACCTGATCGAAGCCACCTCCGACATGGGCGCCTTCGTGCTGTTCTCCGGCATGCTCAAGCGCACCGCGGTCAAGCTGTCGAAGATCTGTAACGACCTGCGCCTGCTGTCCAGCGGCCCACGCACCGGCATCAACGAGATCAACCTGCCGGCGCGCCAGCCAGGCAGCTCGATCATGCCAGGCAAGGTCAACCCGGTTATCCCGGAAGCCGTCAACCAAGTCGCGTTCGCCATCATGGGCAACGACCTGGCCCTGACCGTCGCCGCCGAAGGTGGCCAGCTGCAGCTGAACGTGATGGAACCGCTGATCGCCTACAAGATCTTCGACTCGATCCGCCTGCTGCAACGCGCCATGGACATGCTGCGCGAGCACTGCATCGTCGGCATCACCGCCAACGAACAGCGCTGCCGTGAACTGGTCGAGCACTCGATCGGCCTGGTCACCGCCCTGAACCCGTACATCGGCTACGAAAACGCCACCCGTATCGCTCGCGTCGCCCTGGAAACCGGCCGCGGCGTGCTGGAACTGGTGCGCGAAGAGAAGCTGCTGGACGAAGAGATGCTCAACGACATCCTGCGTCCGGAAAACATGATCGCTCCCCGTCTGGTTCCGCTGAAGGCGTAACCCAGACCGCTGCAAACAGTCTCACCAGGTCGAGGGACTAGACACCTCTCAACCTTTCAAGGGCCCGAGCGCATGCTACGGGCCCTTTTTTTATGCACGGAACAGGCGCCGGCTGAACGGCACACAACTTGCTCGGTAATGCTCCCCAGCTCAACGGGATGCCGAGCATGCTGCACAGCCACCTCACCACCCTCAACGCCGTTTCGCTGATCCTCCAGGTGTTCCAGGAAGACGGCGTGGACGCGCAGCACATGCTCGCCGGCAGCGGCATAGGCCCCGCAGACCTGGGCCACGCCGATGCGCGCATCACCACCCAGCAGGAACTGCAGGTCTGCGCCAACGCCGTTGCCCGGCGCCAGGACATCGGCCTGGAACTCGGCCGGCGCATGCACGTGTCGTGCTACGGCATGCTCGGTTACGCCTTGCTCTCAAGTGCCACTTTGGGTGACGCCCTGCGCCTGGCGCTGACCTTTCCGGCACTGCTGGGAACAGTCTTCCAGCTGCGCCTGGTGGACGATGGCCAGCGCGTGTGGCTCAGCGCCAGCGACCATTACGACGCGCCTGGGCTGGCCGCCTTCAATGCCGAGTTCTGCCTGCTGTCGCTGAAAGTGATCTGCGATGACCTGCTCGGCCGCCAGCTACCGTTGCTGGCGGCGCGTTTCGAACACCCGCGTCCGGGCTACCACGCGCTCTATGACCCTGCATTCCAGTGCCCGCTCGGCTTCGGCGCCAGCGACAATGCCTTCGCCTTCGAACGACGCTGGCTGGACATGCCCCTGCCCCTGGCCGACCCAATCACCCACAAGGCCATGGGCGAACGCTGCCGGCGCCTCAACCTGGAGTTCACCGGCCGCCAAGCTTGGCTGGGGCGGATCCGCCAGCTGCTGCTGCGGCAACTGGATGCCGCGCCTGGGCTGGAAGGTTTGGCACGGCAGATGAACTGCTCATCGCGCACACTGCGCCGGCATTTGCAGGCGCTGGGCAGCAGTTATCAACAGCTCCTCGACGAGCTGCGCTTCGAGCGGGCCAAGCAGTTGCTGGCCGAGGACCAGATGCCGATCTACCGCATTGCCGAAACATTGGGGTTCAGCGAGACCGCGAGCTTCCGGCATGCCTTCCAGCGCTGGAGCGGCGTGGCGCCAAGCCATTTTCGCGGTTGACCGGTTACGGACGGCTTGGCCACATCGATCCCCTTTTGGCCGTTTGCGACGTTCTCCAGTACCGGGCAGTCCGTAAAAATGGCTCCACGCCAGTGAATACGGAGAACAACAACGTGCTGACGATCTATTCCGATGACCACCGCCTGCACCATGGCCGCTGCGAGCTCATCGACGGCAAGCTGATGCCCTGTTTCGAAATGCCGTCGCGCGCCGACCACGTCCTGGAGCGCGTCAAGCAGCGCAACCTCGGGCCCGTGCAGGGCCCCGTCGACTTTGGCCGCGCGCCGCTGCAGCGCATCCACAGCGCCGACTACCTGGATTTCTTCGAAGGCGCCTGGGGCCGTTGGGCCGCGCTTGGCCAGGAAGGTGACCTGCTACCGTTTACCTGGCCGGCGCGCACCCTGCGCCAGGTCAAACCCAGCGGCCTGCACGGCGAGCTCGGTTACTACAGCTTCGACGCCGGCGCACCGATCACCGCCGGCACCTGGCAGGCCGCCTACAGCGCCGCCCAGGTCGCCCTGACCGCCCAGGCCGCGATCCAGCAAGGCGCCCATGCCGCCTTCGCCCTGTGCCGGCCGCCAGGGCACCACGCCGCAGGCGAAGTGATGGGGGGTTACTGCTACCTCAACAACGCAGCCATTGCCGCCCAGGCCTTCATCGACCAAGGCCGGCGCAAGGTAGCCATCCTCGACGTCGACTATCACCACGGCAACGGTACGCAAGACATTTTCTACACCCGCAACGACGTGTTCTTCGCCTCGATCCACGGCGACCCGCAGGACGAGTTCCCGTTCTTCCTCGGCTACGCCGACGAGACCGGCGAAGGTGCCGGCGAGGGCTGCAACATCAACTACCCGCTGCCTGCCGGCAGCGACTGGGCAGCATGGAGCGCAGCCCTGGAAGACGCATGCCAGCGTATCGCCGCCTTCAATGCCGATGTGCTGGTGATCTCCCTTGGCGTGGATACCTTCAAGGACGACCCCATCTCCCAGTTCAAGCTCGACAGTCCCGACTACCTGGCGATGGGCAAGCGCATCGCCCAGCTGGGCAAGCCGACCTTGTTCGTGATGGAGGGCGGCTACGCTGTGGAGGAAATCGGCATCAACGCGGTCAATGTGCTGGAAGGCTTCCAGCAGGCCCAGCCAGGAGCGTGAACATGACTCGACTCAAACGTCTGCTCGCCCCGCTCATCGCCGCCAGCCTGTTCGCTGGCGCACTCCAGGCACACGCCGAACAGCGTACCCTGCGGGTATACAACTGGTTCGACTACATCACCCCGCAAACCCTGGTCGACTTCCAGAAGGACAGCGGGGTCAAGCTGATCTACGACATCTTCGACACCAATGAAGCACTGGAGGCGAAGCTGCTCACCGGCAACTCCGGCTATGACGTGGTGGTGCCGTCCAACGTGTTCCTCGCCAAGCAGATAGAAGCCGGCGTGTTCCAGCCCCTCGATCGGGCGAAGCTGCCCAACTGGCAACATCTGGACCCGGCTCTGATGAAGCTGATCGAGGCCAATGACCCGGGCAACAAGTTTGCCGTGCCTTACATGTACGGCACGGTGCTGATCGGCTTCAACCCGGCCAAGGTCAAGGCGGTGCTCGGCGACAACGCACCGGTGGACAGCTGGGACCTGATCTTCAAGGAAGAGAACATCGCCAAGCTCAAGCAGTGTGGCGTGGCACTGCTTGATTCGCCGTCGGAGATCCTGCCGCTGGCGCTGTCGTACCTGGGGCTGGACCCCAACAGCGGCAAGCCGGCCGACTATCAGAAAGCCCAGGACCTGCTGCTGAAGATCCGCCCGCATGTAACCTACTTCCACTCGTCCAAGTACATGGCCGATATCGCCAATGGTGATATCTGTGTGGCGGTGGGCTACTCGGGCAGCTTCTCCCAGGCCGCGAATCGGGCTCGCGAAGCGAAGAACGGCGTGGTGGTGGACATGCGCCTGCCGAAGGAAGGCGCGCCGATCTGGTTCGACATGCTGGCGATCCCCAAGAACGCCGCCAACCCGGAAGATGCCCACACATTCATCAACTACCTGTTGCGACCAGAAGTGATCGCACCGATCAGCGACTTCGTCGGCTACCCGAACCCGAACAAGGATGCGACCGACAAGGTCAGCCCGGCGATCCGCAACAATCCGAACCTGTACCCGACGGCGGAGGCAATGGCCAAGTTGTACACGCTCAAGCCGTTGCCACGGGATGCCGAGCGGGCGCGGACGCGGGCCTGGACCAGGATCAAGTCGGGGACCTGATGTTTTTGGGGCTGCTCTGCAGCCCATCGCCGGCAAGCCGGCTCCCACAGGAATTGCACATGTCTTTGTGGGAGCCGGCTTGCCGGCGATGGGTCGCAGAGCGGCCCCATTCAATCTCGCCAGGCCTTGCGTAGGCGCATCAAAGCCTGCGCAATCTCCCCTTCTGGCACTGCCGCGAATCCCAGTACCAGCCCTGCCCTTCTATCCGCAGGCTCCGCGCTGTCCTCCAGCCAGTAGCTGCTCAGCGGAGTGAGCTCCACCCCCACCGCTTCCGCCCGCGCCACCAGCTCCTGCTCCCGCGCCAAGTTATCCACAGCCACCTTCACATGCAGCCCTGCTGCGACGTCCGGCATTGCCCCCAGCCCCGGCACCTCCACCGGCCAACCGGCCTTCAGCACATTCCTGCGGGCCAGCGCCGCCCGGCGCATACGGCGGATATGCCGCTGGAAATGCCCTTGGGCCATGAACTGCGCCATGACACATTGCGTGCCGACTTCCGAGTGCCGCACCGCCAGTGCCTTGGCCTGGCTGAATGCCCGCACCAGGCGTCTGGGCAGCACCAGGTAACCCAGCCGCAAAGCCGGAAAGGCGATCTTGCCGAACGTTCCCACGTACAACACCCGGCCCTGCCGATCCAGTGCCGCCAGCGGTGCCAAAGGCGCACCGCTGTAGCGGTACTCGCCATCGTAATCGTCCTCCACGACCCAGCCGTCCTGGCGCTCGGCCCAGGCCAGCAACGCCAGGCGCCGGGCCAGGCTCATGGTCACACCGGTGGGGTACTGGTGAGCCGGGGTCACGTAAGCCAGGCGGCAATCCGGCAGCTCGGCCAGGCGCGCACAGTCCATGCCCTCTTCGTCCACCGGCACGCCCCTGACCCTTGCCCCCGCCAGGGCGAAGGCGTGCCCGGCAGCGCGGTAGCCCGGGTTTTCCACAGCCACCCCGTCACCAGGCTGCAACAGCAACTGTGCACAAAGGCTGATCGCCTGCTGCGCACCACTGGTGATCACAATTTGTTCAGCACTGCAGGAAAGCCCCCGCGACCGACGCAGATAGGTGGCAATCAATTCACGCAACGGCAGCTCCCCTGCCGGGTCGCCATAGCCGAGCTGCGCCGGGTCGGGATTTCGCCAGAAACCCGCTTGCAGCTTGGCCCAGACCTCGAAAGGAAACAGGTCGAAGGCTGGCAGGCCAACCCTGAAAGCCCTCGGCGCATCGCCTTTTGGCGGAGGCAGATGGTGCTTTTTCAGACGCAACAACGGCTCGCTGCACAGTGCAAAACTGGATAAATCCTCAGTATCAGACGCTTCAGATGTGGATAAGTCTGTTGATAACCCCAGGGATAACCCTGTGGACAGTTGTGTGGATAGTTTTCCCAGGCGGCTTACATAAGTGCCATCGCCTACCCGGCTTTCGATAAAGCCCTCGGCATATAACTGGTCATAAGCACGCACCACGCTGTTGCGCGACAACGCCAGCACCGCCGCAAGGTCACGGGTGGCCGGCAGCCGAGTGCCGCCTTCCAGGCGCCCATCCAGCACGCGCGCGCGCAAGGCCTGGTAGAGCTGCTGGCTGAGCCCGCGACGGCGATCCAGGACGATCCCTGCCGGATCGAAAGGCAACGCGTGGGTACGTTCGCTCATGGCATTGGACCTATCAAAACAGTCATGAATGGCTCTTACACAGAGCCAATAGCCTGCCTAGGATGAAGCCACAGCACAAGGAACACCGGCATGTACAACAGCAAACCGCATCAGGAACATGACCTTGGCCGCCTGCACCAGCACATGCAGCACACCCGCCTGGCAACGCTGATCAGCCACGGTGAGCACGGGCTGTTGGCCACCCATCTGCCCGTGCTGGTCGCCACTGGCGAGGGCGAATTCGGCACGGTCTACGGCCACCTCGCCCGGGCCAACCAGCAATGGCAGGACCTGGCACAAGGCGCTGAAGCCTTGCTGGTATTCCCCGGCGCCGACGCCTATGTCAGCCCCGGCTACTACCCGAGCAAGGCGGACAACCCCAAGGTGGTGCCCACCTGGAACTACATGGCGGTGCATGCCTGGGGCCCGGTGGAGGTGATCCACGAGCCGACACAATTGCTGGACATCGTCAGCCGCCTGACCGATCGCCATGAGCAAGGCCGCGCAGCACCGTGGAGCGTCGCCGACGCTCCGGCTGACTACCTTGACGGCATGCTCCGCGCCATCGTCGGTATCCGCCTGCCGATCGCCCGCCTGCAGGGCGCACGCAAGCTCAGCCAGAACCGTTCGGCGCAAGACATCGCCGGGGTCCGCGAAGGCCTGGCCGCCAGCGCCGACCTTGTGGATAACCAACTCGCCGCACACATGCGCGATCTCTGAAGGAAAAGCCCCATGACAGTCATTACCCTGCGCCCGGTTCGCGCCGAAGATCATGCCGCCTGGCTGCCCTTGTGGCAGGCCTATCTGCGTTTCTACCAGGCCGAACTGCCCGACGCAGTCAACACCAGTACCTGGCAACGCCTGCTCGATGCGAACGAGCCTACCCACTCGGCATTGGCCTGGGTCGATGGCAAGGCGGTGGGGATGGTCAACTTCATCTACCATCGTTCCAACTGGAGCATCGAGAACTCCTGCTACTTGCAGGACCTCTACGTGGACAGTGAAGTGCGTGGCCTGGGCATCGGTCGGCAGCTCATCGAGCATGTCTACGCCACGGCCAAGGCCGCTGGCTGCATCAAGGTGCACTGGCTGACCCACGAGACCAACGCCACCGCCATCAGCTTGTACGAGCAGGTCGCCGAGCGGCCGGGCTTCATCCAATTCCGCAAAGCACTGTAGGCCGCACATGAACGACGCATTGAACTGGAAACCCGCCGGTACGCCCAAGGCCGAGCCCATCGAAGGCCGTTTCATCCGCCTGGAGAAGCTTGACCCGGCCCGCCATGGCAACGACCTTTGGGAAGTACTGCAAGGTCCGGGCTCGGACCCAGCGCTATGGGACTACCTGCCCTACGGCCCGTTTGCTGAGCGCGCCAGCTTCGACCGCTGGCTGGAAGGCAACGCCGCCAGCCGCGACCCGCTGTTCTACAGTGTGATCGACCGCGCCAACGGCCAGGTTCAGGGCATCCTCAGCTACATGTCGATCGTCCCCGAACAGGGCCGCTTCGAGATTGGCCACATCGCCTTCGGCGCCGCCATGCAACGCACACCCAAGGGCACCGAGGCGGTTTACCTTTTGAGCAAGCTGGGCTTCGAGCTGGGCAATCGCCGGCTGGAATGGAAGTGCAACGACGCCAATGCCCGCTCCAAGCGCGCGGCCGAACGGTTCGGTTTTGTGTTCGAGGGCGTGTTCCGCAACCACATGGTGGTCAAGGACCGTAATCGCGATACAACGTGGTATTCGATTACCGATACCGAATGGCCTACCGTGGCGGCGGGGTTCGAGCGTTGGTTGAGTGAGGAAAACCAGCAGCCTGAGGGACAAGTCCGCACGCTGGAAGCGTGCCGCGTGGGCTGATTTATCCAGACAAAAAAAGGGGAGCATCCGCTCCCCAGAGGTTAACCGCTTGTAGATGAAGGCTTCTGTCAGCCCTCGATCTCGATCAGGATTTCACCCGGGGTCACCCGGTCGCCCTTGGCCACGTGAATGGCCACGACCTTGCCGGCGATCGCCGCCTGGACTTCGGTCTCCATCTTCATTGCCTCGGTGATCAGCACCGCCTGCCCGGCCTTGACCATGTCGCCTTCCTTGACCAGCACATCGACGATGTTGCCCGGCATGCTGGTGCTGACGTGGCCCGGCGCGCTGGCCTGCTTGCGCTTGCTGCCGCCACCGCCGACGAATTCGTTGAGCGGCTCGAACACCACTTCTTCCGGCATGCCGTCGATGGACAGGTAGAAGTGGCGCTTGCCTTCGGCCTTCACGCCAACACCGGTGATGTCGACGCGGTAGGTTTCACCGTGGACATCGATGACGAACTCGGTCGGCACGCCTTCACCGCCCACCGCCCCCACCGCGCCGGCTTCCGGAATCGGCAGCAGGGCTTCTGGCTTGAGGGTGCCGGCTTCACGCTCCTCGAGGAACTTGCGGCCGATGTCGGGGAACATGGCGAAGGTCAGCACGTCTTCCTCGGAGTGCGCGAGGCTGCCGATGTCGGCGCGCAGCTTGGCCATCTCCGGCTTGAGCAGGTCGGCCGGGCGCACGTCGATCACGTCCTCGCTGCCGATCGCCTGGCGCCGCAGTTGCTCGTTGACCACACCGGGGGCTTTGCCGTAGCCGCCTTGCAGGTACAGCTTCACTTCATTGGTGATGGTCTTGTAGCGCTCGCCGGCCAGCACGTTGAAGAACGCCTGGGTGCCGACGATCTGCGAGGTCGGGGTCACCAGCGGCGGGAAGCCCAAGTCTTCGCGCACCCGCGGAATCTCCGCCAGCACTTCGTTCATGCGGTTGAGCGCGCCCTGCTCCTTGAGCTGGTTGGCCAGGTTGGAAATCATCCCGCCCGGTACCTGGTTGACCTGCACGCGGGTGTCCACGGCGGTGAACTCGCTTTCGAACTGGTGGTACTTCTTGCGCACGGCGTAGAAGTACAGGCCGATCTCCTGCAGCAACTCGAGGTCCAGGCCGGTGTCGAACTCGCTGCCCTTGAGCGCGGCGACCATCGACTCGGTGCCCGGGTGGCTGGTGCCCCAGGCGAAGCTGGAGATCGCGGTGTCGATGTGGTCCACGCCGTTCTCGACGGCCTTGAGCTGGCACATCGCGGCCAGGCCGGCGGTGTCGTGGGAGTGGATGAACACCGGCAATGACTGCTCGGCTTTCAGTGCCTTGACCAACTCGCCGGTGGCGAACGGGGTCAACAGGCCAGCCATGTCCTTGATCGCCACCGAGTCGCAACCCATGGCTTCCATCTGCTTGGCCTGCTGCACGAAGGCATCGACGGTATGCACCGGGCTGGTGGTGTAGGCGATGGTGCCCTGGGCGTGCTTGCCGGCGGCTTTCACCGCCTCGATGGCCACGCGCAGGTTACGCACATCGTTCATGGCGTCGAAGATGCGGAACACGTCGATGCCGTTGACCGCGGCCTTGGCCACGAAGGCCTTGACCACGTCGTCGCTGTAATGGCGGTAGCCCAGCAGGTTCTGCCCACGCAGGAGCATCTGCAGCCGAGTGTTGGGCAGCGCAGCACGCAGCTTGCGCAGGCGCTCCCACGGGTCTTCCTTGAGGAAGCGCACGCAGGCGTCGAAGGTGGCGCCGCCCCAGACTTCCAGCGACCAGTAGCCGACCTTGTCGAGCTTGTCGCAGATCGGCAGCATGTCTTCGGTGCGCATGCGGGTGGCCAGCAGGGACTGGTGAGCGTCGCGCAGGATCGTGTCGGTAACAAAGATTTTCTTGGACATTATTCGGTTCCTCACAGGCCTGCGTGGGCGGCGATGGCGGCGGCGATGGCCAGGGCCAGCTCTTCGGGTTTGCGCTTGATCGAGTAGTTGGTCAGTTCAGGGTGGCTTTCGACGAAGCTGGTGTTGAACTGGCCGCTACGGAATTCCGGGTTGCGCAGGATTTCCTGGTAATACGCGGCAGTGGTCTTGACCCCCTGCAGGCGCATGTCGTCCAGGGCCCGCAGGCCGCGGTCCATGGCTTCTTCCCAGGTCAACGCCCAGACCACCAGTTTCAGGCACATGGAGTCGTAGAACGGGGGAATGGTGTAGCCGGTGTAGATCGCCGTGTCGGTACGCACACCCGGGCCGCCCGGGGCGTAGTAGCGGGTGATCTTGCCGAAGCTGGGCAGGAAGTTGTTCTTCGGATCTTCGGCGTTGATGCGAAACTGCAAGGCAAAGCCGCGGTGCTGGATGTCTTCCTGCTTGATCGACAGCGGCAGGCCGGAGGCGATGCGGATCTGCTCGCGAACGATGTCGATGCCGGTGATTTCCTCGGTGATGGTGTGTTCCACCTGCACCCGGGTGTTCATCTCCATGAAGTACACCTCGCCATCGGCGAGCAGGAACTCCACGGTACCGGCGTTCTCGTAGTCCACCGCCTTGGCCGCGCGCACGGCCAGGTCGCCGATGTAGGCACGCTGCTCAGGGGTCAGCTGCGGGCTCGGGGCGATCTCGATGAGTTTCTGGTTGCGGCGCTGGATCGAACAGTCGCGCTCGAACAGGTGCACCACGTTGCCGAAGCTGTCACCGAGAATCTGCGCCTCGATGTGCTTGGGGTTGACGATGCACTTTTCCAGGAACACTTCCGCCGAGCCGAAGGCCTTGGTGGCCTCGGAAATCACCCGGGGGAAGTTCTGTTCCAGTTCCTCGCGGCTGTTGCAGCGGCGAATGCCGCGCCCGCCGCCACCGGAGGTGGCCTTGAGCATCACCGGATAACCGATGCGGTCGCCTTCCTGCAAGGCTTCATGAATATCGGCGACATTGCCTTCGGTACCGGGGGTGACCGGCACGCCGGCCGCGATCATGGTGCGGCGCGCTTCGGTCTTGTCACCCATGCGGCGAATGACATCGGCGGCCGGGCCGATGAACTTGATCCCGCGTTCGGCGCAGATCTCCGCCAGTTCGGCGTTTTCCGACAGGAAACCGTAGCCGGGATGCAAGGCATCGCAGCCGGTCTCGACAGCAAGGTTCACCAGCTTGCGCGGGTTCAGGTAGCCGGCCAGGGGCTCGGCACCGATGCTGTAGGCCTCGTCGGCGCGCTTGACGTGCAAGGCGTGGCGGTCGGCGTCGGAGTAGATCGCCACGGAGCGAATGCCCATCTCGGCGCAGGCACGCACGATCCGTACTGCAATCTCACCCCGGTTGGCGATCAGGATTTTTGTTATCACTGGAGTCTTCCCAAAGCCGTAGGAACAGACGATCCGGTTCTACCGGTCGGCGCGTGACCAGACGTCGCTGGCCAGTCGCATATTCACCCTAGCGCTGAAGGTCGATAAACAAAAATCAATATTTGTTAGAGGCAGCATAAGCAAAAGCTTATAGTTGGGTAACAAGGTTTTGCCGGAGCACCGCAAAAAATGCGCAAGTCATTGATGCGTATGACTTTACGTCAGTTGCAGATCTTCAACGAAGTGTGTGATTTGCGCTCCTACAGCCGGGCGGCCGAGGAGATGGCGCTGACGCAACCCGCCGTTAGTCTACAGATCCGCCAGCTCGAAGAGCTGGTTGGCCAGCCGCTGTTCGAGTATGTCGGCAAGAAGCTCTACCTGACCGAGGCCGCCGAAGCGCTGCAACGTGCCAGCCGGGATATCTTCGGGCGTCTGGAGAACCTCGACATGCAGCTGTCGGACATGCAGGGCTCACTGCAGGGTCAGCTGAAACTGGCGATCGAATCCAGCGCCAAGTACTTCGTGCCACACCTGTTCGCCGCCTTCAAGCAGCGCCACCCGGAGGTCAACCTCACCTTGACGGTGGTCAACCGTGCCCAGGCGATCAGGCGCCTGTCGGACAACCGCGACGACCTGGTCATCATGTCCATGGTGCCCCAGGACATGGGCCTCGAGTTCCTGCCCTTCCTGAACAACCCAATCGTCGCCGTGGCACCGCCGCAACACCCGTTGTGCAAGCCGGACAGCCTGCGCCTGCAGGATCTCGAACCGCACACCTTGCTGGTCCGTGAACAGGGTTCGGGCACCCGCAAGGCCTGCGAGGAGTTTTTCAAGGACAAGCGCGTGCATTTCACCCAGACCCTCGAGGTGGCCTCCACCGATGCCCAGCGCGAATGCGTGGTGGCCGGGCTGGGCATCGCCCTGCTGACCCGTCATGCGGTCAACATGGAACTGGCCACCGGCATGCTCAGGGAGTTGCCGGTGGAAGAACTGCCGTTGTACCGCAGCTGGTGCCTGGTGCAGTCCCGGAGCAAGCGGCAATCGCCGGTGGCCCTGGCGTTTCAAGCGTTCATCCGCAGCGAACGTGCAATGATCAGCGGGCTTGCTGAGCGTTTCTCGGGGAAGTTGCCGCCGATACCTGCCACACCGTGAGGTCCTGCAGGTCGGGGTAGTCGGCCAGTTCGCGCAGCAACTGGCGCTGGTCGCAGTAGCATTCGATCGCGCGGCGGTACTCCATGCGGCGCTGATCCTTTTCCTGCTGCTTGCGAGCCTTGGCGTTGGGTTGGTACACACCGTCGTGATCACGTGCCATTGCCTGTCTCCCAGAAAGGATGCGGGGAGTTTCAGACTGGCTTCGGTGGTTTACGGTTTGGCGGTGGATTGGTGACGAAATGATGAAATCTGCATGGGCGCGGGCCAGCCCGATCCCATGCGAGCACAGCCTCGAATCAGTCGTCGGTCGCCTTGATCGACTTGGGCGACAGGCGCAGGCTGCGCAAGCTGCGCTTCACGCTCTTGAGGTGGTTGACCAGGCTCGGCCCGCGCGCCATGGCCACGCCCATGGCCAGCACGTCGATCACCACCAGGTGGGCGATGCGCGAGGTCAGCGGCGTGTAGATTTCGGTGTCCTCATGCACGTCGATAGCCAGGTTGACCGTCGACAGCTCGGCCAGCGGTGTCTGGCTCGGGCACAGGGTGATCAGGTTGGCACCGCTCTCGCGCACCAGGTTGGCGGTGATCAGCAGGTCCTTCGAACGCCCCGACTGGGAAATGCACACCGCCACATCGCCCGGCTTGAGGGTGACAGCCGACATTGCCTGCATGTGCGGATCGGAATAGGCCGCCGCGCTGAGCAGCAAGCGGAAGAACTTGTGCTGCGCATCCGCCGCGACCGCGCCCGAGGCACCAAAACCATAGAACTCCACGCGCTGGGCCTGGGCCATGGCCGTCACCGCCTGCTGCAAGGCTTGCGGGTCGAGGTGCTCGCGCACTTCCATCAAGGTATGCAGGGTGGTGTCGAAGATTTTCAGGCTGTAGTCGGCGACCGAGTCGTCTTCATGGATGGCGAACTGACCGAAGCTGGCACCGGCAGCCAGGCTTTGCGCCAGCTTGAGCTTGAGATCCTGGAAGCCCGAGCAACCGATCGCCCGGCAGAAGCGCACAATGGTCGGTTCGCTGATCCCCACGCTGTGCGCCAGGTCGGCCATCGAGCTGTGCATGACGGCAGCCGGATCGAGCAGCACATGGTCGGCCACTTTGAGTTCCGATTTGCGCAGCAGGTGCCGCGATTGGTCGATATGTTGCAACAGATTCACGGGCTGGACTCGGTTATGATCGGCGTGCCGGGATGTAGCTTTCTTGTAGTTATACTACATGCTTGCCAACCCGCCCAGCTAATCGAACGTGGAGAGTGGTGGTTTGACGATTCCTTGCGACATCCTGGTCTTCGGCGGCACGGGCGACCTGGCCCTGCACAAACTGCTCCCGGCGCTCTACCACCTGTATCGCGAAGCCCGCCTGCACACGGCCGTGCGGATCATCGCCCTGGCCCGACGCAACCTGCCGCGCAACGACTACGTCAAGCTTGCCGAGCGCCATTGCCGGGCACAGGTCGCCCGCCAGGACTTCGACGAAGACGTCTGGCAGCGCTTTTCGGCGCGGCTCGACTACTTCCCTATGGACGCGGCGCAGAGCGCCGACTTCGGCCGCCTGGCCCGCTACCTGGGCGAGCCCGGCGGCCTGACGCGGATCTTCTACCTGGCCACCGCGCCCAAGCTGTTCGTGCCGATCGCCACTCACCTGCGCATCGCCGGCCTGGCCGACAGCGAAGCGCGCATCGTGCTGGAAAAACCCATCGGCCACTCGCTGGAGTCGGCCACCGCGATCAACGAAGCGATCGGCGCGGTGTTCGACGAATCCCAGGTCTTTCGCATCGACCACTACCTGGGCAAGGAAACCGTGCAGAACCTCATGGCCCTGCGCTTTGCCAACGCCTTGCTCGAGCCGGTATGGCGCAACGGCCAGGTCGACCATGTGCAGATCAGCGTCTGTGAAACCCTCGGCGTGGAAAACCGCGGCGCCTACTACGACCGTGCCGGCGCCACCCGCGACATGCTGCAGAACCACCTGCTGCAACTGCTCTGCCTGGTGGCCATGGAGCCCCCCTCGCAGTTCGAGGCCGAGGCGGTACGCGACGAGAAGGTGAAGATCCTCCGCGCCCTCAAGCCCATCACCGGCCAGGACGTGCAGGACAAGACCGTGCGCGGCCAGTACGGCGCCGGCAAGATCGGCGGCCAGGAAGTGCCGGCCTATTATTTCGAGAAGGACGTGGACAACGATAGCGACACCGAAACCTTCGTCGCGGTCCAAGCGCACATCGACAACTGGCGCTGGGCCGGCGTGCCGTTCTACCTGCGTACCGGCAAGCGCATGGCGCGGCGCTCGTCGCAGATCGTCATCCAGTTCAAGCCCGTGCCGCACGAACTGTTCAGCGGCGGCCAGGTCAACCAGCTGCTGATCCAGCTACAACCGGACGAGCACATCAGCCTGCGCATGATGACCAAGAGCCCGGGCAAGGGCATGCGCCTGGCGCCGGTCGAGCTGGACCTCAACCTGGCCCAGGCCTTCGCCCAGACCCGCCGCTGGGAGGCCTACGAACGGCTGTTGCTGGATGTACTCGAAGGCGATTCGACACTGTTCATGCGCCGCGACGAGGTCGAGGCCGCCTGGGCCTGGATCGACCCGATCCTGCAGGGCTGGGAGGAGCACTTCCAGGCGCCGCGCCCTTACCCCGCCGGCAGCAATGGCCCGGAACAGGCCAACAGCCTGCTGGCGCGCCAGGGCCAGGCCTGGCACGCCTAGCCCAACAGGTCGGCGGTCGAACGCCCTAGCAGCGCCTTGAACGACGCGGCATCGACCGGCCGACTGATCAGGTAGCCCTGCACCTCGTCACAGCCGTGCTCGCGCAGGAACTGCAACTGTTCGCGGGTTTCCACCCCTTCGGCCACCACCTTCAATTGCAGGCTCTGCGCCATGGCGATGATCGCCCGGGTAATGGCCGCATCCTGCGTGCCTTCAAGCAGCCCGCGGATGAACGCCTGGTCGATCTTCACGTAGTCGACCGGGAAGCGCTTGAGGTAGCTCAGTGACGAGTAGCCGGTGCCGAAATCGTCGATGGCCAGCTTAACCCCCAGCGCGTGTAGCTGCTCGAAGGTGGCGATGATGTGCTCGACACTGTCCAGCAACTGGCTTTCGGTCAGTTCCAGCTCCAGCAGGTGCGGCGCCAGGCCGGATTCCTGCAGGACCTGGCGCACCAGGCTGACCAGCTTGCCCTGGCGCAACTGGTACACCGACAGGTTGACCGAAACACGCACCTCCAGGCCTTGGCGCAACCACTCGCAGGCTTGCCAACAGGCCTGGCGCAGCACGAACTCGCCCATGGGCGCGATCAACCCGGTTTCTTCCGCCAGGCCAATGAACTCGCTGGGTGGCACCATGCCCCATTGCGGGTGCTGCCAGCGTACCAGGGCCTCGGCCGCGTGCAGCTGACCGGTGCGCAGGCACAGCTTGGGCTGGTAGTAGACCAGCAGCTGGCCTTCGTCGATGGCCTTGCGCAACTGGTTCTCCAACTGCAGGCGCTCAAGGGTGCTGGCACGCAAGCTCTCGGTATAGAACTGGAAGCTGTCGCCGCCCAGGTGCTTGGCATGCTGCTTGGCCATGTCGGCCTGGCTGACCAGCGCATTGAGGTCCAGGCTGGCGTCGGACAGCAGGCTGATACCCACCGAGGCGCTGATCACCACCTCGTGCCCGCCCACACGCTGAGGCACACGCAGTTTGTCCAGCAACCGGGTAGTGACGCGCACCAGGCTGGATAAGTTGGTATAGCCGTCGAACAGCACCGCGAACTCGTCGCCGGACAGGCGCGCCACAGTGTCGGCCTCAGGCACCGCGTTGGCCAGGCGCTGGGCCATCTTCTTCAGCAACTGGTCGGCCAGCTCATGACCCAGGCTCTCGTTGAGCAGCTTGAAGCGGTCCAGGTCAACGTGCAGCAGCGCCAGGCTGCGGCCATTCAGGCGCATGCGTTGTGCCGCCTCGTGCAGGCGCAGGCGGAACAGCGCACGGTTGGCCAGGCCGGTGAGGTCGTCGTAGTGCGCCAGATAGCGCAGGCGCTCCTCGGATTCGCGGCGCGCCGACAGGTCGGTGAAGAAGCCAACGATATTGACGATGCGCCCCCGCACATCGCTCACGCTGTTGAGCTGCAACCATTGGGGGTAGAGTTCGCCGCTCTTGCGCGCCTCGACCAGCTCGCCCTGCCAGCGTCCCTGCTGATCCAGCGCCTGGTCGATGGCCTGGCTGTGGCGCCGGGCGTCGCGGCTGCAGGGCAGCTCCAGGGCGTTGCGGCCGATCAGCTCGGCGCGGCCGTAGCCGGTGACATCGCAGAAAGCCTGGTTGACCGCCAGCAGCTGGAAGTCGGCATCGAGAATGGCGATCCCCTCGCTGGCTGCCTCGAACACCGTTGCGGCGAGCCGCTGCTGCTCCTCCTGCTCCTTCTGTGCGGTGATGTCACGGCGGGTGCCCAGCATGCGCAGGACCTTGCCCTGGGCATCGGATTCCACCGCCCGCCCACGGTCCTCGATCCAGCACCAGTGGCCCTGGGCGTGACGTACCCGGTACTCGACCCGGTAGTCCTCGGTGCGCCCCTTGAGGTGTTCGACCAGCGTGCGCCGCAGCAGCGGCAGATCATCGGGGTGCAGCCGCGGCTTGAGGTCGGCGCGCACCGAGCGGACCTGCTCGGCATCAAGGCCGAACAGGGCATGCAGTTGTGTGTGATGGACCTCGTCGGTTTCCAGGTTCCAGTCCCACAGCCCCAGTTCGCTGGCCTGCAGGGCCAGGGCCAGGCGCTGCTCGCTCTTGCTCAGGGCCTGGTTGGCCAGGTCCAGCGCATGGCTGCGTTCGGCCACGCGCTGTTCAAGGCCGGCATGGGCCTGGCGCAGGTCGTCCTCGGCCTGACGACGCTGGGCGATTTCGGCGCTGAGCTTGCGGTTCAGGCCCTCGCTGTGGCGCTGAGCGCACTGCAGATGCTCGATCAGGGCTTGGTTCTGGAAGCGACGCAGCAGGCCACGCTCGATCAGGCGATTGACCTGCCAGGCCACCACCATCAGCGCCACCAGCAGGATCAGCCCCAGCCACCCCCAGCCACGCTGGTGCCCGGCGTCATAGACGAAGAGAAACGCGATCGGCGGTAGCAGGCACGGCACCGCGAAGCTGAGGAACGCCGGCAGGCTGACCGCGTAGGCGACACTGGCCGACAACGCCGCCGCCCCGAGCAGGCCGAATACCCAGGCCTGCTGCACGAAGTTGTCCGCCGGCGCCAGGGCGATCACCGCACTGGCCAAGGTCAGGCCGCTGAACGCCGAACCGAGCAGGAACATCCGCCGCCAGGCTGGCTTGGCCTGGCGAACCGGTGTCGCCGATTCGAAGGCCGCCACCTGGATCACCCGCAGCACCACCAGTGCCAGCAGCCAGGCCATCCACACGCCAACCAGCAGATAGCGCCCAGGGCTCCACAGCAGCCAGGCGCTGAGCAGGCCGTTGAGCAGCATGAACAGGGTGGGCAGCAGAGAGCCCTGGTACAGCAGGCGAGTCCGCTCGATCGACAGCTGGGTGGCGAATTGCCTGCGAACGCTCCGTGTCGTCTCCGGCGATGCTCCGATCGCCATGCAATCCTGGGTCATATGGCTGGATTCTTTTGAGTTCTTGTTATGGCTGACCACAAATGTGCAGGGAGAATACACAAGCGTCGCGTCAGACCAAACTGCTCTACGTCATGATTTGGAAAATGTCTCGTCCGTCCAGGTCTGACCGCTCAACCACGGGGCGCTGCCAGCAGCGCCGATGAACGGTAGATGGCCTGTGCAGTGATTTGCAGCGCGGGCGTTTGCCCCTGCCTGCGCGCGGCCATAGAATGCCCGCATGCATAATGACGACCTCTCCCTCCTGCTGAACTCCCTCAACGACGCCCAGCGCCAGGCCGTGGCGGCCTCCGTCGGACGCCAACTGGTGCTGGCCGGCGCCGGCTCGGGCAAGACCCGCGTGCTGGTGCACCGTATCGCCTGGCTGATCCAGGTCGAACAGGCCTCGCCGCACTCGATCCTGTCGGTGACCTTCACCAACAAGGCCGCGGCGGAAATGCGCCAGCGTATCGAGCAACTGCTGGGCATCAACCCGGCCGGCATGTGGGTCGGCACTTTCCACGGCCTGGCCCACCGCCTGTTGCGGGCGCACTGGCAGGAGGCAGGGCTGGCGCAGAACTTCCAGATCCTCGACAGCGACGACCAGCAACGCCTGGTCAAGCGGGTGATCCGCGAAATGGGCCTGGACGAGCAGAAATGGCCGGCACGCCAGGTCCAGTGGTTCATCAACGGCCAGAAGGACGAGGGCCTGCGCCCACGGCATATCCAGGCCAGCGGCGACCTGTTCCTGGCCACCATGCGCGACATCTATGTCGCCTATGAACAGGCTTGCGACCGCGCCGGGGTCATCGACTTCTCCGAGCTGCTGCTGCGCGCCCTCGACCTGTGGCGCGACCACCCGGACCTGCTCAAGCATTACCAGCGCCGCTTCCGTCACCTGCTGGTGGACGAGTTCCAGGACACCAACGCCGTGCAGTACGCCTGGCTGCGCCTGCTCGCCTCCGGTGGCGACAGCCTGATGGCGGTGGGTGATGACGACCAGTCGATCTACGGCTGGCGCGGCGCCAAGATCGAGAACATCCACCAGTACACCGCCGACTTCCCCGACGCCGAGTTGATTCGCCTGGAGCAGAACTACCGTTCCACCGGCGGCATCCTCAAGGCCGCCAACGCGCTGATCGCCAACAACAGCGGGCGCCTGGGCAAGGAACTGTGGACCGACATGGGCGAGGGCGAACCGCTCACGCTCTACGCCGCCTACAACGAGCACGACGAAGCGCGCTACGTGGTCGAGACCATCGAAAGTCTCATCAAGCAGGGCAACGCTCGCGACGAGATCGCCATCCTGTACCGTTCCAACGCCCAGTCGCGGGTGCTGGAAGAGGCCCTGCTGCGCGAACGCATCCCCTACCGCATCTATGGCGGCCAGCGCTTCTTCGAACGCGCCGAGATCAAGAACGCCATGGCCTACCTGCGCCTGCTCGAAGGCCGCGGCAACGACGCGGCGCTGGAGCGGGTGATCAACGTGCCGCCACGCGGCATCGGCGAGAAGACCGTCGAGGCCATCCGCGAACACGCCCGTCACAGCCAGCTGTCGATGTGGGACGCCATGTGCCAGCTGCTGGCCGCCAAGGCCCTCAAGGGCCGCGCCGCCAGCGCGCTGGGTGCCTTCATCGAGCTGCTCGAGAACCTCGCCGCCAAGGTGCTGGACATGCCGCTGCACCTGATGACCCAGACCGTCATCGAACAGTCCGGCCTGATCATCTACCACCAGGAAGAAAAGGGCGAGAAAGGCCAGGCCCGGGTGGAGAACCTTGAGGAACTGGTCAGCGCGGCGCGCAACTTCGAGACCAGCGACGACGACGCCGACCTGTCGCCACTGTCGGCGTTCCTCGGCCATGCCTCGCTGGAGGCCGGCGACACCCAGGCCGATGAGCACGAGGACAGCATCCAGCTGATGACCCTGCACAGCGCCAAGGGCCTGGAGTTCCCCTACGTGTTCCTGGTGGGCATGGAGGAAGGCCTGTTCCCGCACAAGATGAGCCTCGAAGAACCCGGCCGCCTCGAAGAAGAACGGCGCCTGGCCTACGTGGGCATCACCCGGGCGATGCGCCAGCTGGTCATGACCTACGCCGAGACCCGCCGCCTGTACGGCAGCGAAACCTACAACAAGGTGTCGCGTTTCGTCCGCGAGATTCCGGCCGGGCTGGTGCAGGAAGTGCGCCTGTCGAACACCGTGAGCCGTCCGTTCGGCGGCGCGAAGACGCCCGCGAGCAGCCTGTTCGCCAACGCCAGCATCCCGCAGACCGCCTTCAGCCTTGGCCAGCGGGTGCAGCATGCGGTGTTCGGCGAAGGCGTGATCCTCAACTTCGAGGGCTCCGGTGCCCAAGCGCGGGTGCAGGTGAACTTCTCCGAAGGCAGCAAATGGCTGATGCTTGGATACGCCAAGCTGGAAGCCATCTGAGCCCAATCGCGGGGCTTGCCCCGCGATGACCTTTCAGACAACGCCCGTCTGCATTCCCGACTATCAGGCAAAAGCTCGAAACATGTTGTCGCTAGCTATGTCTGCCGGTTCATGTGCACCATGACGCGCGTGCAATCCACACAAACGGGAACCCCCAACTTATGCAACGTTTTCTTAGCATCGCTCTGGCGCTCTGCGTCGGCCTGACGCTGAGCCTCGACGCCAACGCCAAGCGCTTCGGTGGCGGCAAGAGCTCGGGCTCCGCGCCTATCCACCAGACCCGCCAGGCTACCCCGACCACCCCTGCCGCCGCCCCGACCGCGCCAGGCCGCGCACCCGCTGCCGCCAGCGGCGCCTCGCGCTGGCTGGGCCCACTGGCCGGCCTCGCCGCCGGTGGCCTGCTGGCCTCCATGTTCATGGGCGACGGCTTCGATGGCATGCAGATCCTCGATTTCCTGATCATGGGCCTGATCGCCTTCCTGGTCTTCCGCTTCATCGCCGCGCGCCGCCGCCAGCAGCAGCCGCAACACGCTGCAGCCGGCCATGCCCCGTACCAGCGCGAAGCCCAGCCGCAGGCCGCTCCGCAGTCGATCTTCGGCGGTTCCGCCGCACCGGTTGCCGCACCTGCGATCAACGCCCCGGCCTGGTTCAACGAAGCCAGCTTCCTGGCCGCCGCCCGTTCGCACTTCCAGTCGCTGCAGCAGCACTGGGACGCCAACGAGATGGACAAGATCGCCGAGTTCGTCACCCCGCAGATGCTCGAGTTCCTCAAGCGTGAGCGCGCGGAACAAGGTGAAGGCTTCCAGTCCACCTACATCGACGACCTCGATGTGCAACTGGACGGCGTAGACGACCGCGCCGACCAGACCGACGCTACCCTTACCTTCCGTGGCGTGTCGAAGACTTCGCGCTTCGACCAGGGCGAAGCGTTCAGCGAAAGCTGGCACATGGTTCGCGCCCAGGGCGAAAACCAGCCTTGGCTGCTGGCCGGTATCCGCCAAAACGGTTAACCGTCGCACGTTGCAGAAAAAACCCCGGGCCTGTCCCGGGGTTTTTGCTTTTGCCAGAGCGGCCTACTAGGGTATAACGCGCAGCGTTGTCATAAGGTCAGAGGATGTGAACCGTGGAAGAAGTGATCGAACAACTCCGTGAAGCCAACGAGCCGGTACCGGTGCCGCTGGAACTGCCGGACGAGGATCAGCTGGTCGAAATCGAGGAAGAGCTGTTCATCAACATCCCCTTCGTGTTCAAGGAATACCTGCTGACCGTCAGTGACGTGGTATACGGCAGCCTCGAGCCGGTGACCGTGACCGACCCGCAATCCCACACCTACCTGCCGGAGGTGGCGGCCAATGCCTGGGACGCCGGCGTGCCCCGCGACCTCATCCCGATCTGCCAGGACGGAGACGATTTCTACTGCGTCGAAGAGGACGGCACCGTGGTGCTATGGTCCGGTGAAGAGGAAATCGTCACCGAGGAAAGCTGGGAATCGGTCTGGCACTGGGCGCGGGATGTCTGGCTGGAAAGCTGAATGAGAAATACCCGCACAAAGTGATGGCTTATAGCTACCAATCACTCGTAGAATCGCCAGGCTCTCTGCGCCTGGCGACACTGCTACCGCTCCATCCCCTCGGACGACGGTGAAATCTTGCGCAGAAAGCGTTAACCGCTCCCTCAGTGCGAATGATCGCGGCTGTTCTCCAGCGTCTCCAGCAACGCCACCTGCATTCGCGTATGCACACGGATCAGCCAGCGCCACAGCAGCGCCACCACCACCGCCGCCACTACCGCGATGATCAGCAGCAGTTCGCTGGTGGGCAGAATGCTCGCCGACAAGGCTGACAGCAGCAGGAAGATCACCAGCAGTGACAGCAGCGGAATCACCTCGGCGATCACCCGTCTTACGCGCTGGGTATGTCGCCCCGCCATCTCCGGCTTGACGCCCATCTCTGCCAGCAGCATCGACAGTGCCTTGAGCTTGCGGTACGCGGCAATCAGGAACGGCAACGAAAGCAGCAGCGCCGCGCCCCAGATCAGCGCCTTCTGCTGACCGGCGTCCGCTACCCACTCGCTCAACCAGATGCCGATGCGCCCGGCGAAGTAGCCGCCACTGAAGAAGATCGCGATCACCAGCGCCAGGTTGACCCCGACCTGCAACAGGATGCGCCGGATCATCGCCGCCAGCATGGCCCCCTCGCCCTGGGGCTGGATGCTGCGCAACCACTCGCCGTACAGCGAAAGCACCCGTGCCAGACGGCTGGGTACCACCTTGCCCAGCTTGATCGACAACGGGTCGGCAGCGCGGATCAGGTAGGGCGTGAGCAGGGTGGTGATGGCCGATACCGCCACCGCTACCGGGTAGAGGAAGTCGCTGGTGACCTGCAGGGTCATGCCCAGGGCAGCGATGATGAAGGAGAATTCGCCGATCTGCGAAAGCCCCATCCCCACACGCAGCGAAGTGCGTCCATCATTGCCGGCAATGAACGCCCCCATGCCGCAGGAAAGCATCTTGCCCAACACAACCGCCAGGGTGATGACCACGATCGGCCAAGCGTATTCGAGCAGGATCGACGGGTCGATCATCAGGCCGATGGCCACGAAGAAGATGGCACTGAACAAGTCGCGCACCGGCTCGATCAGGCGCTCGATCTTCAGCAGCTCGCGCGACTCGGCCATGATTGCGCCGATCAGGAAGGCACCCAGCACCATGCTGTACTCGAGCTTGACCACCAGCAGGCAGAAGCCGAAACACAGGCCTAGCACGGTAATCAGCAGCATTTCGTTGCTTTCGAACTTGGCCACATAGGCCAGCAGCCGCGGCACCAGCAGGATGCCGATGACCAGCGCGACGATCATGAACAGCGACAACTTGCCCACGGTCGAGAACACCTCGCCGGAGCTCACCGTGCCGCTGACCGCGATGCCCGACAGCAGCGCGATGATACCGATGCCGAGAATATCCTCGACGATCAGCACGCCGAAGATCAGTTGGGCAAAGCGCTCGTTCTTCATCTTCAGGTCGTTGAGCGCCTTGACGATGATGGTGGTCGAGGAAATCGCCAGGATCGCCCCGAGGAACAGCGAATCCATGGTGTTCCAGCCGAACCAGCGGCCGATCTCGAAACCGATCCAGATCATCAGGACGATTTCCAGGAAGGCGGCGATGAACGCCGTGGCACCGACCTTGAACAGCTTGCGCAGGCTGAACTCCAGGCCCAGGCAGAACATCAGGAAGATCACTCCCAGTTCGGCCAGGGTCTTGATGGTGTCTTCGTCGTGGATCAGCCCGAACGGCGGCGTGTGCGGCCCGATGATGAAGCCGGCGACGATGTAGCCCAGCACCACGGGCTGCTTGAGGCGATGAAAAAGAATGGTGACCACCCCGGCAACCAGCATGATCACCGCCAGATCCTGGATGAAGCTGATGGCATGCATGGCGTGTTACTCCTTGTTTTCGATGCTGGGGGCGAACCGCTCCTCTGCCGGGAAGACCCTGGGCGCGGAGCAGGCACATACTGTTGTGATTGACGCGAAAGCCCACGTTGCATGGGCGTCGTCAGGTTAACATCGCGCCTTGCCGCAAATTGCCAATGCAATATGCAGAAACAGATCGGCAGATTCGACACCGCCGATGGCAATATTGGCGTGACGATGGAGCGTCAGCCGACGTCCCGTACCAGGATGGGAAACCTCAAAGAGGGGAAACAGAAGTGTCTGCAGATACCCGCCCCGATACCGTGCAAATTCACCGTGAGCTCTCTATGGAACCTGGAAACGCCCAGCTGACCATGACCGTCCTGATGACACCGGACATGGCCAACTTCTCTGGCAACGTACACGGCGGCACCCTGCTCAAGTACCTCGACGAAGTCGCCTATGCCTGCGCCAGCCGCTATGCCGGCACCTATGTGGTGACCCTGTCGGTGGACCAGGTGATCTTCCGCGAACCTGTGCACGTCGGCGAACTGGTGACCTTCCTGGCCTCGGTCAACTACACCGGCAATACCTCGATGGAGGTGGGCATCAAGGTTGTCACCGAGAACATCCGCGAGCGTTCGGTACGCCACTCCAACAGCTGCTTCTTCACCATGGTGGCTGTCGACGATGACCGGCGCCCGGTGAAGGTGCCACCGCGCCAGCCGCAGAGCAGCGAAGAGAAGCGCCGCTTCCTGCAGGGCCAGCAGCGCCGGCAGATCCGCCAGGAGCTGGAGCAGCGCTACCAGAACCTCAAGACCGATTCGATCTAGTAGTTCAGGCGCTGCGCCTCGAAGCGTACCCGTGGGTGGGCGATGCGATCCTGGGCCCGCACCAGCTGCAGTTCATAGCTGGCGCAGGCCTGGGTTTCCAGCAGCACCTCATGCACGGCAGCGGCGGTGAACTCGAAGGCTTGCAGCCAGTTGTCGCCAAGCAGCACCCGAGCGAGGAACAACCCTGACGTCAGGTCGCCCACCCCTACCGGCTGACGCGGGAACGCCAGCAGTGGCCGACGCAGATGCCAGCTGGCTTCGCGGGTCACCAGGAGCATCTCGAAGGCATCGTCCTCGCGCTGTGGATAATTCAGGTGCTTGACCAGCACCACCTGTGGCCCACGCTCCAGCAACCCGCGCGCCATGCCCACGCAATCCTCCAGCGACTGCGCGCGACGGCCACAGAAACTGTCCAGCTCGAGCTGGTTGGGGCACAGGATATCGGCCTTGGCCACGGCCTGCTCGAGCAGGAATTCACTGACCTCGGCCGGCACGATGCAACCTTTCTCGGCATGGCCCATGACCGGGTCGCACAGGTACAAAGCCCTGGGATTGACCGCCTTGATCCGCTCGACGCCAGCCAGGATCGCCCGCCCCTGCTCGGCACTGCCCAGGTAACCCGACAGCACCGCATCGCAGTGGCCCAATTCGCCGATATTGGAAATGCCTTCCACCAACGCGGGAATTTGCGCTGGCGCAAGCACTTCCCCCGCCCACTGGCCATACTGAGTGTGGTTGGAGAACTGCACCGTGTTGAGTGGCCAGACGTTGACCCCGACCCGCTGCATGGGAAACACCGCGGCGCTGTTGCCGGCGTGTCCAAAGACCACGTGGGACTGAATGGCGAGCAGGTGCGGTGTACGTTTCATGCAAGGCGCTTCCGAAACTGTGTGAAGAAATGTGCGGCCCGCAGTATGAACCTGATTGCCATCTGTACGACAGGCCAGAGACGCAGTTAAGCTGGATCGACCTGTCTGGAGCTTACGCAAATGCTGACCCTGGAAAACCTTTTCGTCCTGATGCTGGTGGCGACCGCAGGCGCCTGGCTGTGGCACAACCACGGGCTTCGCGAGAAGGCCCTGGCTCGGGTCAAGCAGCATTGCGCCAAGCTCGACCTGGAACTGCTCGACGACGCCGTGGCGCTCAAACGCATCGCCTTCGTGCGCGACGCCAATGGCCGAAAGCGCCTGGCGCGCATCTACAACTTCGAGTTCACCGTCACCGGCGAACAACGTCACCCAGGCACCGTCACCCAGTTCGGCGCCCACACCATGCAGATCGAACTTGCACCCTACCCATTCGAGATCAAGACCCCGCCACGCACCGACAACGTCATCGAAATGCAGCAATGGCGCCAGGAACATAACCGCTGGCGCAATTGATCAGCCAGTAACGTAACAGCTGGCGATGGCCGCCTGGAGCACCTGCACCGGTTGTGGCTGATCGAAGATCAGCTCGATGCGCGAGTCCCTGCGCCATTCGCTGGGGCGCCATTCCAGCGCCCCACTTTCCAGGCCATTGAACGACTGCCACCCCGCCGCGCTGTGGATAACCCCTTTCGCCCGGCACCACGGCCATTGCTCGAGAACGCCACGTAGCGCCATTTCATCGAAGACCTGGCCCGGATGCCAGCGCCAACCTACGCTCCAGCCCTCGTCCGCCAGCCGGGACTGACAGATCGGTTGCCGCGGATCCACCCACAAGGTGGGCCGTGGGACGGGGCCGTTATCCACAGGAAAACTGGAAAGGTCGAGTGAGCCCGCTGCTGACGCCGCGGGCGATACAGGCAACTCAGCGAGGGCTAGCGCGCCATGATCCGTCCACAACGCCGGGACTTCAGGCAATGATGCAGTTATCAACAGGCGGGTGGCAGCATCCACGGGACTCGCCTTGTTGAACAGCAGCAACCCCGCCTTCGCCAATGCCATGCTCTGTGCCTCTGGCAAGCCAGTGCCCCGGGAAAGGGCCGCGGCATCCAGCACCATCAACAGTGGCTGGACCGACAGGACACCGGTCCAAGGCGCCCGCCCCAGTTGCTCCAGCAATTCGAGTGGGTGACCGAGGCCGGACGGTTCGATGAACAGGCGATCCGGGCGCGCCTTGCGCAGCAGGCGGCCGAGCCCCACCTGGAACGGTGCGCCATTGACGCAGCACAGGCAGCCTCCCGCCACCTCTCCAATGGCGATGCCCGCCTCGTCACGGCTGAGCAAGGCGGCATCCAGGCCGATCTGGCCAAATTCGTTGACCAGCACGGCCCAACGCTCACCAGCTGGTCGTTGCTCCAGCAAGTGACGGATCAGGCTGGTCTTGCCGGCACCTAGCGGGCCGGCGATCACATGGGTGGGGATGTTGTGCAACATGGCTCGGTATCGCAAGGGCTTGATGGCAGTCTATACCGGGGCGTCCGGCAATTCATGCCAACCAGTCCAGGCTCAACAGCAAGCGACGTTCCCCGGCGGGTGTCTGCGGGGACCGGTGGACCAAGCCCGCACCCTCGTTGCCCAGCCACTTCTCGCCCTTGAGCAGGGCTACCTCTCCCGCCACTAATCGCCGGACGTTATCCACAGGCGGCGGCGCCAGCTGCAACCGGGTACGGTCGATGGCACCCTCTGGCAGCCATTCGCTACCTGCGCCGGCGTAGGTACTGAGCAGGCGCAATGGCACATGGTCCACATGCATGCGCGGGCACATCGCCCCCTCGAGCACCCGTAGCCGCACCCCCAGGCGCCGAGCGCCCAGCAGGCAGGTATAGGCCGCCACCAGCCAGGCCACATCGGCGACGAAACCATCATAGCCATGAAGATCGGCGGTTTCTCTGAGCAGCCCGGGCAACGCTGGCGGCTGGCGTTCATCCACCTCGATCACGCGCTCATCGGCCAATGGCTGGCCCAGGCTCAGCACCAGGTTGGCGAAGTCTTCGACCTGGGCCGGCAGGCGGCGCTGCCAGACCGCGAGGTTGACCCCATCCTGGAGAATCTCCGTCATCACCTGGGGTGACTCACCGAAGACCTGGCGGATATCCACAGTCATGCCGCAGCGTCCTCATGCCAGGCACCAAACGGGTCCGGCAGGCGCAGCCAGCCCATCGGCCCCAACTCCATTTCCTGGTCATCGAGCAGGCAGGCTTCCAGCTCTGTGGATAACCGAACAAAGTCGATGTTCTGCCCGATGAACACCAGTTCCTGCCGGCAGTCGCCCGCTTCCGCGGACCACTGCTTGAGGATCGCCGCAGTGTTCTCTTCATCCTGCGGCCATTGTTCACGCGGCACGAAACGCCACCAACGACCAGCCAGGCCATGGCGCATCATGCCGCCGGCCTGCGACCAGCTACCGGCCTCCTGGAACTTGCTGGCCAGCCAGAAGAACCCTTTGGAGCGCAGCAAGCGGCCGTTGCTCCAGGGCTTGTGGATAAAGTCGAAGAAACGCTGCGGATGGAATGGCCGGCGCGCCTGCCAGGTGGTCGCGGCAATACCGTACTCCTCGGTTTCCGGCACATGTTCACCCCGCAGCTCCTGCAGCCAGCCCGGAGCCTGCGCGGCCTGGTCGAAATCGAACAGGCCGGTATCGAGGATGCGCGCCAAGGGCACCTGGCCCATCACCATCGGCACGATCTGCGCCCGCGCATTGAGGCTGCGCAGGATGGCGGTCAACTCTTCGCGCTCATGCTGGCTGATCAGGTCGATCTTGCTCAGCAGCAACACGTCGGCGAATTCGACCTGCTCGATCAGCAAGTCACTGATCGAACGTTCGTCACCTTCGCCCAAGGTCTCGCCCCGGCTGGCCAGGCTTTCGGCTGCCTGATAATCGCGAAGGAAGTTCAGCCCATCGACAACGGTGACCATGGTGTCGAGGCGTGCCATGTCGGAGAGACTGCGGCCCTGCTCATCACGAAAGGTGAACGTCTCGGCCACCGGCAGCGGCTCGGATATACCCGTGGACTCGATCAGCAGGTAATCGAAGCGACCCTCGCCCGCCAACCGGGCCACCTCCTCCAGCAGATCTTCACGCAGTGTGCAGCAGATGCAGCCGTTGCTCATCTCAACCAGCTTTTCCTCAGCGCGGTTGAGGCTGACATTGCGTTGCACCTCACTGGCATCGATGTTGATTTCACTCATGTCGTTGACGATCACGGCCACGCGCAAGTTGTCGCGGTTACGCAGGACATGGTTGAGCAACGTGCTCTTGCCGGCACCCAGGAAGCCGGACAGCACGGTGACAGGAAGACGGTTGGGCATGACGAACCTCATCGGGCAGGCGCATTCGAAACGATGCATTGCACAATGTTATATTATAACAATACAATTTCGCCAAGCCGTATCGCCGAACGGTTGTCTGGAGAGCGTCATGAAACTACCTGGCGTCATCGCCCTGCTGCTGCTCGTTCATCCAGAGCAGCTCTTTGCCATGCCCACTACCGACCTTGCACGGTGCACCCGCAGCGCAACCTTGCTGGCCTGCCAGGACAGCAAGGGCAACTACTACAGCGTGCGAACCGAGGGCAGCACCTTTTACTTGCGCGGATATGAAGTTGCGAGCAAGCGGCTGTGGGCACAAACCAACAGCCGCCACGGCGCATTGACGTTTTTTACCGGCCTGGCCAGCGACGGCGAGGCTTGGGTGGGCTACAGCCGGCGTATTGGCTGGACCACGCTGAATCGTGTTTCCAGCTCCAGCGGCCAACGCTTCAACCTGCATTGCAGCCTCATCGGCGGTTGCCGGTGACTTTAACCGTTCAGGATCCCTTCCATGACCAGCCTATCCCTTCCCGATGTCGCCGCCCAAAGCAACCAACAAGCACTGCCGCTGGACTGGGTGGGCATGAGTGGTATCGCCGTCGCGCTGCAACTCGACGGGCGCACCGTCACCGCATTCGCCGATGCCGGAGTGAGCCTCGACGATGGTGCCTCACGCGGCATCCACATGTCCCGGCTGTACCTGGCATTGGAGGCGCTGGAGCAACAACCCCTGTCACCCCCGCTTCTACGCCAGATACTGCGGGCATTTCTGCTTAGCCACACCGGCCTGTCCAACAATGCTTATCTGCGGCTGACCTTTGATCATCTGCTCAAACGGTCGGCACTGATCAGCCCGTTGGCTGGCTGGAAGCGCTACCCGGTGACCGTGGATGCCAAGCTGGAATATGAAATGTTCCACGTGGAACTATCAGTGAATGTGCCCTACTCGTCGACGTGCCCATGCTCGGCAGCACTTGCAAGGCAGCTGATCCAGGAGCAGTTCGACAGGGACTTCGCCCACCGGCCATTGGACCGGCGCGGCATTCGCCAATGGCTGGGCAGCAGTGACGGGATCGTCGCGACGCCCCATAGCCAACGGAGCATGGCCAGGCTTCAGGTACGCCTTGCAGGGGAAGCGCTGAATCTGACAGGGCTGATCGACGCGGCGGAAGCCGCGTTGGGCACCGCAGTGCAGACCGCCGTGAAGCGCGCCGACGAGCAGGCATTCGCCCTGGCCAATGGTCAGAACCTGATGTTCTGCGAGGATGCTGCCCGGCGCCTGCACCTGGCATTGATGCAGATTGAGGAGGTGGCGGGGTTCAGCGTGCGCGTGGAACATGCAGAGAGTCTGCATGCCCACGACGCGGTTGCGGTTACTCAACATCGGTGGTGAGCGCTACTTCAACTGCGTGGCTTCACTGTTCCACAGTCGTTGCCCAGCCAGACCGCCCGAGTATCCATGCTGCCCTGTTGCTGAACACCGGAGGCATTGAACGTGCCGTTGACCTTGGTCAGGAACTCACGGTCGCTGAGGAAGGTGGCCTGGCCGGTACCCTGGGCTTTCGGGCAGCTGAACTGGAACTTCCAGACATTGCCATTGCGCTCGGTGATCTTCTGCGTGCAGCCCGATTGCGGGTCCTGCAGGGGGATGTCATTGGTCTTTACCTGCTCGGCGGTCAGGCACGAGCGCACACCCTTGCCGCCCACGGTGATGCCCTGCTTGGCCAGGGCACCTTCCATCATCGCCCGTTGCTCAGGCGGCAGGTTCTTCAACTGGCCGAGCATGAACTCCATGTCTGGCAACGGCTTGCCATCGACCTGCATATTGCTGGTGGTCAGCTCCCACAAGCCGGGTTGCAACATCTGCGCGTGGACCAGCGGGCTGCCCAACCCCAGTGCCAGGGCGAGCAGTGGCAGACGAATCTTCATGGATGAAAGCTCCTCGAAATACCGGCTCCGGCCGGACTGAGCCTTTAGACGTCGAATTCGCCTGTGGGTTGCAGTGGCCCCCTCGAACGTGGTCTGTTAGCAGCAGTACTCTCGGCAAGCAGGATGCGTATGGATTACCACAGCCCCTACTTTTTCGGTTACGTGCTCGGTCTGATTCACCTGCTCGGCCTGGCCGCCGCGCTGCATGCGGTGTTCACCGTGCGCACCGCTCAAGGTGCGATCGCCTGGGCCATGTCGCTGCTGTTCATCCCCTACCTCACCCTCATCCCCTACCTGGTTTTCGGCGCCCGCTCCTTCTATGCGTACATCCAGGCGCGGCGCCAGGCCAACCAGGAAATGCATGTGGCCATGGCCAACCTGAACTGGCGCCCATGGGTGGAGGAAGCGCTGACCGCCCGCGAGTCGGACAGTTATGCCGCCCTGCGCGCCATGCCCAAGCTCGGGCGCATGCCATGCCTGGCCAACAACGAAGTGAAACTGCTGATCGATGGCGCAGCCACATTCGAGGCGATCTTCTCGGCCATCCGCATGGCGCGGGATACCGTGCTGGTGCAGTTCTTCATCATCCACGACGATGCCCTGGGCAAGGAGCTGCAGCAGTTATTACTGCGCAAGGCCGCCGAAGGTGTCCGGGTTTTCGTGCTCTACGACCGCGTCGGCAGCCACGCGCTGCCGGCCAGTTACAGCCAGGTGCTGCGTGACGGCGGCGTGCAGATCGAAGCGTTCGCCACACGCCGTGGCTGGTTCAACCGTTTCCAGGTCAATTTTCGCAATCATCGCAAGATCGTGGTGGTCGATGGCTTGCAGGGTTTTCTCGGTGGGCACAACGTGGGCGACGAATACCTCGGGGCACACCCCAAGCTCTCGCCGTGGCGCGATACCCACGTGCAGATCAGCGGCCCGGTACTGGCCTGCCTGCAGGAGTCCTTCGCCGAGGACTGGTACTGGGCCACGCGCCAGCTACCACCGCTGATCCTGCCTGATGCCTACCCCGAGGATGGCGTGCTGTGCCAGGCGCTGGCCAGCGGCCCGGCCGATCCCCAGGAAACCTGCGCGCTGTTCTTCCTCGAAGCGATTCACTCGGCGAGCAGCCGGGTATGGATCACCAGCCCCTACTTCATTCCCGACGAAGCCATCTTCGCCGCCCTGCGCCTGGCGGTACTGAGGGGCGTCGATGTGCGCATCCTGATTCCCTCGCGCCCCGACCACCGCATCGTCTACGCCGCCTCCAGCCTGTTCGCCTTTGAAGCGGTGCGCGCCGGGGTGCGCATGTTCCGCTATCAGCCAGGGTTCCTGCACCAGAAAGTCGTGCTGGTGGACGACGAGGTCAGCGCCATCGGCAGCGCCAACCTCGACAATCGGTCGTTCCGGCTGAATTTCGAGATCACCTTGCTCACGGTGGATCGTGCCTTTGCCGATCAGGTCGAGCTCATGCTGGTGAATGATTTCGAGCAGGCCAGGGAGATCACCGCTGAAGACAGCCGCGACACCCATCGTCTGCAACAGCTGGGAATGCGCATCGCACGCCTGATTTCACCGATCCTGTAGCGCGCAGCGGCGTGCCGGACGAGCACGCCGCTGTACAGGTCAGCGATAAAGGTCCTCACGGGTCCATGGCAGGTCGTGGTGACCGTCGGCGTAAGGCTTCACTGCGAGAATCTGATGGAGGTTGATCCAGCCCTTGGTGAAGGCATAGGCACAACCGGCCAGGTACAGGCGCCAGATGCGCAAGGTCTTCTCCGGCACCAGCGCGGCGGCGCGATGCAGCTGGTTCTCGAGGTTCTCGCTCCAGTGGTTGAGGGTCTTGGCGTAGTGCAGGCGCAGGCTCTCGATGTCGACCACCTCCAGGCCCGCTTCGCAAATCCGTGCAGTGATCATCGAGATATGCGGCAGCTCGCCATGGGGGAACACGTAACGGTCGATGAAGTCGCCCGCACCTCGGCCGACGGGGCGGCCATCGACATGCTTGGCAGTGATGCCATGGTTCATCACCAGGCCACCTTCGCGCACGGCACCGAACAGCCGTTGGCAGTACAGCTCGAGGTTGGCGTGTCCGACATGCTCGAACATGCCTACGCTGACCACCTTGTCGAAGCGACCATCCTGGGGCAGGTCTCGGTAGTCGAGGATCTGCAGGTCGATCTTGTCAGCCAGGCCCTCCTCCTTGACCCGCTGGCGGCCCAGCTTCAGCTGCTCCTTGCTCAGGGTGATGCCAAACACCTTGGCACCATACTCACGGGCGGCGAAGCGCGCCAGCCCGCCCCAGCCACAACCGACATCCAGCAGGTAATCGCCAGCCTGCAGGCGCAGTTTGCGGCACAGGTGGTCGAACTTGTCCTGCTGAGCCTGGGCCAGGGTGTTGTCCGGCTCCTTGAAATAGGCACAGGAATAGACCATGTCCGGGTCGAGCCACAGTTGGTAGAACTCGTTGGACAGGTCGTAGTGATAGGAAATGGCTTCGGCATCGGTGGTCTTGTCATGGGCAGTGCGTGCCGGCAATACCTCATCTTCATCCTGCAGCAATGCATCGCTGAGTTCGTCGCAAACCCGGATGACTTCGCCTATATCGCCTTCCAGCTCCAGCTTGCCCTCGACGAAGGCCGATCCCAGCTCATTGAGGTTGGGATGGGTGAGCTGGGTAATGAGCTGGGGTTCCTTGACCACGATGGTGACTTGCGGGCTCGGCCCCAGATCGAACTGGTTGCCGTCCCACAGCTTGACGCGCAAAGGTAAGTGCAAGCTCTGCAACGCAGGTGGAAGTTGCGCAAGCATTCATGACCCTCCCTTTCGTTGATACGGGACGCCACGCTTAATGTGTCGGACGTCACCGCATCAGGGTAGTTCATTCGTACGAAGTTTCCGGTAATCACGACCATAGTCTAGAACTATCTGGCGCAGCCTATTCAGCGGATTGTATACAATCCTGCCCGCTCAGATTAACCTTGTGCCCTCTTCGCTTCCTCACACTCTCGGAGTAACGAAACCCATGAAATCCTATGACGTGGTGATCATCGGCGGCGGCCCCGGCGGCTACAACGCAGCGATCCGCGCGGGCCAGCTGGGCCTGAGCGTGGCCTGTGTCGAGGGTCGCTCGACCTTGGGCGGCACCTGCCTGAATGTCGGTTGCATGCCTTCCAAGGCATTGCTGCACGCTTCCGAGTTGTATGAGGCAGCCAGTGGCGATGAGTTCGCCCATCTGGGGATCGAGGTCAAGCCGACCCTCAACCTGGGCCAGATGATGAAGCAGAAAGATGAAAGCGTGACTGGCTTGACCAAGGGCATCGAATACCTGTTCCGCAAGAACAAGGTCGACTGGGTCAAGGGCTGGGGCCTCCTGGACGGGGTCGGCAAGGTAATCGTCAAGGCCGAGGACGGCAGCGAAACCACCTTGCAGGCCAAGGACATCGTCATCGCCACCGGCTCGGAGCCCACGCCGCTACCTGGCGTGACCATCGACAACCAGCGCATCATCGACTCCACCGGTGCCCTGTCGCTGCCCCAGGTTCCCAAGCACCTGATCGTCATCGGCGCCGGGGTGATCGGCCTGGAGCTGGGTTCGGTATGGCGTCGCCTGGGTGCCGAAGTGACGGTGATCGAATACCTGGACCGCATCTGCCCAGGCACCGACGAAGAAACCGCCAAGACCCTGCAGAAAGCCCTGGCCAAGCAAGGCATGACCTTCAAGCTGGGCAGCAAGGTGACCCAGGCCACGGCCGCGGCCGACGGCGTCACACTGACCCTGGAACCCGCCGCCGGTGGTACCGCCGAAACCCTGCAGGCCGACTACGTGCTGGTAGCCATCGGCCGCCGTCCTTATACCCAGGGCCTGAACCTGGAAAGCGTCGGGCTGCAAACCGACAAGCGCGGCATGCTCGCCAACGACCATCACCGCAGCGCGGTGCCAGGCATCTGGGTGATCGGCGACGTCACCTCCGGCCCGATGCTGGCGCACAAGGCCGAAGACGAGGCGGTGTCGTGCATCGAGCGCATCGCCGGCAAGGCCCATGAGGTCAACTACAACCTCATCCCGGGCGTCATCTATACCCGGCCGGAACTGGCCAGCGTCGGCAAGACCGAAGAGCAGCTCAAGGCCGAAGGCCGTGCCTACAAGGTCGGCAAGTTCCCCTTCACCGCCAACAGCCGCGCCAAGATCAACCATGAGACCGAGGGCTTCGCCAAGGTCATCGCCGATGCCGAGACCGATGAGGTGCTGGGCGTGCACCTGGTCGGCCCAAGCGTGAGCGAAATGATCGGCGAGTTCTGCGTGGCAATGGAGTTCTCGGCCTCGGCCGAGGACATCGCCCTCACCTGCCACCCGCACCCGACCCGCTCCGAAGCCCTGCGCCAAGCGGCGATGAATGTGCAAGGGATGGCGATGCAGATCTGACCGGACCTTTCAGCACCGCCCGTGGGAGCGGGCTTGCCCCGCGATTGCGTCATGCCTGCCAACGCGATCGCGGGGCAAAGCCCACTTAGCCATGGGCCCGCTGTTTATCCCCAGCGCTGTGAAAGCGCGACGCCAGGAATGGCGTGATATCCAGCGGCAGCGCCTCATTGTGGACAACCTTGTCCAGCAACACGCCAGTAATCGCCGAGGTCAGAATCCCGGTACGGAAATGTCCACAGGCGTTGAAATACCCTTGGACATTATCCACAGGCCCGAGAATCGGCAGCTCGTCCGGTGACCCAGGCCGCAGGCCGGCCCAGGTGCGCTTGAGGTTCACCTGCGCCAGCTGTGGCACGCAGCGAATCGCCCCCTGCACCAAGCCGTTGATCTCCGGGAAGGTATTGGTGACATCAAAGCCCTTCTCCTCGGTGGTGCTGCCGATCAGGATCTCGCCGTTATCCTTCTGCGCCATGTAGCAATCGCTGGTGGTGATGCAGCCATCGAGCAGCTTGGGCAGACGCTCGGTCAGCACGATCTGGCCTTTCACCGGCTTGACCGGAATGCTCTCCCCGGTCGCCCACTCGCTCAGTTCCGCCGCCCAGGCGCCAGCGGCATTGATCAATGTGCCGCAATGGAAGTCACCGGCCTCGGCAGTGCGCACGCCCTTGATCCGTGAGCCTTCATGCAGCACGCCGGTGATATTCACGTTCGGATACAGGTCGACGCCGTTCTGCCGCGCCGCCTCCATGAACGCATCGCCCAGGCGGAACGGGCTGACCTGGTGATCGCAGAGAAACTCCAACGCGCCATTGGCCTTGAGCGTCACCGCCGGCTCCGAAGCGCGCAGCGCGTCGCGGTCGAGCCAGCGCACCTGGTCGGCCAGGTGCGGGATCTGCTTGACGATGTGCTCGGCGTACAACTGGTCTTCTTCATCCTGGATGATGTACTTGAGCCCTGTGCGCTCGAACTTGAAGTCCATGCCGTGGCGTTCGATCAGTTCCTGGTGCAGCTGTGGATAAATCGCATTGGACTGCAAGGCGAAGTCGAAGAAGCATTCCGGCAGGATGTGCGGCGTGCTCGAATCGACCACCACCGCCGCGCCGTTGGCCTCGCGCTTGCTGCGCGAGGACATCATGCGAAAGAAGATTACCCCGCAGCCCAGACCCACCGATTCGCCGATGGCCCACAGGCCGCCGGCCGAGGCGCGGGTGGCATTGCCCGGGCGCTTGCAGTCGATCAAAGCGATCTTCAGGTTGCTGCGCTTGGACAGCTGGTAGGCGCAGGACGCGCCGATCACTCCACCACCGGCGATGATGATGTCGTAGTGCTTGTTCATGTTCAGGCCTCCGTGCCGAGTTGTTCGAATGCGGAAAACGGGATCGGGTCCACCGGGAAGCGCGGGCGCAGCCAACCCACGTCCTTGCGCCCGGTGGCGCTGCGCAGGCGGTCGCTGCAGTAACCGACGCACATGCGCCCCTGGCAGTCGCCCATGCTCACCCGGGTACGCATCTTCAGGCTGGCCATGTCTTGCACACCCTGCTCCAGGGCCAGATCGATCTGCTCGCGAGTCACGTGTTCGCAACGGCAGATCACCGTGTCGGCCTGTGGCAGTGCCACCTGTGCGGCGCCACGGGCGGTGTAGCGCTCAACCCCGGAACGGAAGCGCTTGATCGCCGCCAGCTTGCCCAGGTAGCGCTCACGGCGCTCGATCGCCTGCTCGGCGTCGAGCTTGCCCATCTGCTGGAGCATCGAAACCGCGGCGATGCGCCCGGTCAGCATGGCCGCCTCGCCACCGCGGATCCCGGCCATGTCGCCCGCCAGGTGAATATTCGGCTGGCTGCTTTGCTGCCACACGTTGCATTCGGCGCGCAGGTAGCCGTCCTCGCTGAAACCATGGGCCAGGCCCAGTTGCTGGCTGAGCTGGGTACGCGGGATGAAGCCATAGCCCACTGCCAGGGTGCGCACCTGCTCGCGCTGGACACGGCTCATGTCCGGTTGCCAGTCCTGGGTGTAGGGTGCGACCTCGACTTCCTGCAGCTCGCCTTCCCCCGTGGCGCCCACCACGCCCCAGCCATAGTGCATGGGGATGCCGTTGAGCTTCATGTAGGCGAGCATGCTCAGGCCATCGAGGAACAGCTGCGGCTTGTTCATCAGCGCCAGGCTTTCCTTGGCGATGCGGTTGAACGAGCAGGCCTCGTAAACCCCCGCCACCTTGGCACCGGCGGCGTGCAGCTGGCAGGCGACCAGTGGCAGCAAAGGCCCGGTACCAGCAATCAGGGTACTGCCCAGTGGCTTGACCACACCGCTCTTGATCTGCAGTTGCAAACCACCGAGCAGGATCACGCCCGGCAAGGTCCAGCCAGGGAACGGCACGTTGCGTTCATGGCAACCGGCGGCCAGCAGCAGGTGGGAATAGTCGATCTCGTGCAGGCGCTCGTCGCCATCGAGGACCATCAGCCGCTGCTCGTCACCGCCCACCACGCGATGGTTCAGACGCAGGTCGATGCGCTCGGCGCAGGCGGCGAAATCTTCGTGCAGCTTGGTCAGGGCCTTGGTGTAGCGCGGGCCCAGGTAGCCCAGGTCGACGCCGGCGCGCAACGGGCCACGATAGACCACGCCACCGGGGCGCGAGGCTTCGTCGAACAGCAGGCAATCCACGCCATGTTCGGCCAGCTCGATGGCCGCGCCCATGCCGGCCGAGCCGCCACCGACGATCACAGGACGAAGGCTCATGGATGGGCCTCCTCGTGCACGCGGTTGACCTCGGTCTCGATGTGCATGCCCGGTTTGACGATGGTCTGGCAGGCGCGACGCTTGGGACGACCGTCGATCTGCACCAGGCAGCAATGGCAGACGCCCATGCCGCAGTAGGCACCGCTGAGCTGGCCATGATCGTTACGCGCCAGCTGGCGCAGGCCAACGGCGTTGAGCACGCTGAGTACGGTTTCACCGGCACTGGCGACTGCGGGCAACCCATTGACCAGGAGGGTCATTTCATTGCCTTCCAATGGCTGGATATCGTGCTTTCGTTGCAGCGTCTGCATTTCCTGTCGTCCTTGATGACTGATGGGTCGGGGGACGTTAGGGCAAACCCGGAGATAAAACATTGATCCATGCCAGACGCTGGTTGTAGAAACGTCCTACAACGACGAACTGCTACGGATTTCACATTGCGCCGAAAATGCTTACCTGCAGAACTTAAAAGCCCCCGCGAGTGCAGGGGCCTTTTTGACTACAGCACTGAGACCTTAGCGTCAGAACGCCCAATCCAGGGTCAGGCCGACCCCGTGGCTCTTGTCGCGACTACCCAGCAGTCCGTTGTAGTCCAGGTTGACCCGGGCCTCGCGGCTCAGGGCAATCCCCACCCGTGCACCGACCACCGCCGCATCACGGTCCAGTGACAGCGCCTGAACCTTGTAGGTATCGCCCTGGCCCGCGAAGGCCAGGTGCTGGTCGGCCCCCGTGGAGCTCAGGTTGTGCTGCCAGCCCAGAGTGGCAGCAAGCTCAACCGCCTGGCCGCTGGACAACTGCAGTTGCTTGCCAGCGCGCATGCCCAAGGTCGAGAGCCAGGCATCGCGGTTATCCTGCCCCCCCTTGAGCGCGGCAGCGCCGCCATGCTCCCTGAAGCTGTCGCTGGCGATATGCACGTAGGCCAGATTGGCGAACGGCTCCAGCGCCACGCTCGGCAGTTCGACCTTCCAGGCCGCCTCGCCGAACACCTGGGTGCTCTGGGCATCACGCTTGCTCTTCTGACGATCGCTGACCTCGTTGTACTGCAGTTCGCGCTTGGTCTCGATACGGTGCCAGCTGTGGCTGGCGCCCACGCTCAGGCGCAGCTGCTCCAGTTCCTTGCCGGCATAGGCGCCCAAGTGGTAGCTGTCGACGCTGGCCGAGGAATGACGGCCATCGCCCATGCTCAGCGAGCTGTCGCTGTAGCCGGTGAAGACGCCGACACGGGTGTCCTCACTCATCTGCCCGTCGATCCCCAGCAGCATGCCGCCAATCGAACTGCTATAGCGCGCATGTCCGGAATCACCGTCGGCTTTGCCCCAGGCGCCGAGGGCCTTGACCCACAGGCCGTTGTCCTGACCTTCCACACCCTGCAGCCGGGTACGCTCGCCCACGGCGTCGCGCAACTGGCGACTGTCGTTGAGCAGCAAGTTACCGACCGCCGGGTGGATTTCGCCGGACAGCTGATCGAATGCCTGCTGGGCGCTGGCGGCATCGGCCGACAACAGCAGGCTCTCGTAGACCGGGTTGCCCGCGCCGAGCCGATCGGCCGCCGCGGCCACCGAACGCTGGTTGGCGGTCAGGCCGACACTGGCGAACGAGGTGGCATTACGCTGCACCGCCAGCCGCACCCCACTGCCGGTATACGCCAAGCCACCACCGAGGAACAACGCGTTGGACTGCACTTGGGCAAAACTGCCTTGCACGCCGCCTGCGGCATCCAGTATGTCGAACTGCCGCCCCACCAGGCTGGTGGCTTGCTGGGACTGCAGCGAAACGCCAGGGTTCTGCAGGTCCAGGGCCAGGTTCGCACCGCCCACGGCTATCTGGCCATCGCTGACCAGACGGTCGCTGCCAGTGCTATCTACCTCCACCGCATAGGTCGAGCCTGGCTGGAAGGTCACGTCATTACTGACGCGCAAGGTGCCGATGGAATTGCCAGGCGCCACCACGCCGCCGCGATTGACCACCAGCGCGCCGATCCGGCCATTGCCGCCCAGCACGCCACCGTCGTTGACCGTCACGGTCGATTGCAGCGAACCATTGACCGCCAGCCGCCCCTGGTTGACCAGCGTCGGACCGGCGTAAGTGTTGTTGCCGCTGAGCACCAGAGTGCCGATGCCCTGCTTGGTCAGGCCGCCATGGCCGGAGATATCGTTGCTCCACAGATCCAGCACGCAGCTCAGATCGTTGCAGCGCCTTTCGGTAGGCCTGCCAGCATCCACCAGAGCGCCGACACCCGGCAGATCAGCGACGAACTGGCTCGGGCCGTAGCCGCCGGCGATCCGCAACTCCTCGGGAATGTCCTGCTCGGTAACCAACATGCCGGGGCCGCGGATACCCTTGTCCAGGTTGATCATGCCCCAGCCATACAAGGAATCGATGCCGGGCGCGCCCATGTCGGTGGCAGTGGTGCGCAGCACGCTGGCGATCTGCGCGCCGCTCATGTAGGGGAAACGCTCCATCAGCACCGCCGCTGCGCCAGCGGCATGGGGCGCGGCCATGGAGGTACCGTTCTTGTTGGCGTAACCCTGGGTCAGGTCCTCCAGGCTGGTACCGCCAATCACCGCGCTGTAGATGCGGGTGCCGGGAGCCGATACGCAGAAGCTTGCGGTATAGCCGCAGCGCGAAGAGAACGTGCTGATCACGTACGGGTTGGCGCTGCTGGTGTCGGGGTTCTGCTGCAACGCCGCCACGGTCATCCAGTTGGGGGCGATCTCCGGTACGAAATAGCCCAGCCCGGCAATCGCATCGGGGTTGTTCAGGTTGTAGTCGTTGCCAGCGGCGAAGATCGTCAGGACCCCGCTGCGGGCGGCGGCGATGGCCCCGTCGTAGGCGCCACCGGGCAAGGTGCCCAGCAGCGGCTGGATCTGCGCGAACTGCGCCCGGGCATCATCCACGGTGAAATGCGGGAAGTCCGGATTGCGCCCGCCCTTGGCGAAGCGGTCGGTGATGCCGATGCCCCAACTGTTGTTGATGATCCGCGCGCCACTGGCCACCAGGCTGTCCCAGCCGGCCTTGTACACCGCCCCATCGTTGCCCAGGACGATGCCATCCTCGGGGCCGGGGTCGCCATTGTCGGCGCTGATGATCTGCGCATTGAAGGCCACGCCATGCATCTCCACGCCGTCACGGTTGCCGGCGGCGATCCCGCCGACGTGGGTGCCATGGGAGCCGAGCTTGCCATCCGAACCTACCGACGGGCTGCCGTCGTAGCGGAAGGCATCGCCGGCTTTTACCGGAATGTAGGGGTCGGTGTATTGGCGGATGCCGCTGGTGACCAAAGTCACGATCTTGTCCTTACCAGCGAACTCGGGGTGCGGGGCATACACAGGCTGGTCGAAGATCCCCAGCTTTACCCCCTTGCCGCTGTAGCCGGCGGCATAGGCGCTGTCGGCGTGAATCGCCCCAAGCCCCCAATCGGCCTTGAATTCGCTGCTGCGCCAGCTGCTGGCGTCGCCGAGGCGGCCACTCTCCACATAGGGCGCGGCCTGGGCCGTGCCCATCAACGCCGCCCAGCCCATCAATACCCGCCCCAGCGGCGCCAGGGCCCAGCCCTGCCCAAGTGCGCTGTCATCCTGTCTGACTCGCTTCACTACGACCTTCCTTAGTTGTATGGATTGAATACCGCGTTGGTCGAACTCCGTATTGCAACAACTGGCGCCACGACGCCTCAGAAACGCCATTGCAGGTTGAGCCCCGCGCCATGCTGTTGTTCACGACTGGCCAGACGCCCCTGGTAGTCCAGGCTCAGGTCCAGGTCGCGGGTCAGGCCCACCCGTGCCTGGAGCCCGACCAGCGCGGCATCGCGCAAGGCTGGCGCCGTCTCCACCCGGAACGGCAGGTCACTGCCGGCAAAGGCCAGGTGCTCGCGGTCCTGGGTTCCGCTCAGCCGGTGCTGCCAGCCCAGGCTTGCCGCCAGTTGCAGGTCCTGCTGCGGGCCCACTTGCCATTGCTGGCGCCCGCGCAGGCCCAAGGTGCTTAACCAGGCATCACGCTGCTCGTCGCCCGCCTGCAACGCTGCGGCATCGCCCTTCTCATGGAAGCCATCACGGTCCAGGTGCTGGTAGGTCAGGTTGGCGAACGGCTCCAACTGCACCGCCGGCAACGCCAGGCGATAGGCCGCCTCGGCAAACAGCTGCTGGCTGCGGGCATCGATCCGCGCGCGCTGGCGGCCGGACACCTCGGCATAGGCCAGGTCGCGACGAACTTCGGCGCGGTGCCAGCTGTAGCTGCCGCCCAGGCTCAAGCGCAGCTGGTCGACGTCGTGGCGGACATAGGCGCCCAGGTGGTAGCTGTCGACCGTGGCCCGGGAGTGGCTGCCGCCCATGCCCAGGGAGCTGTCGCTGTAGCCGGCAGCCAGGCCGGCGCGGGTCTGCTCGTCGAAGTCCCGGTCCAGGCCCAGCAGCATGCCGCCCAAGGAGCTGGTATAGGACTCGCTGCCCTGCGCGCCCTCGATGCGCCCCCAGCTGCCCAGGCCTTTGAGCCAGAGCTGGGTCGAGCCTGTCTCGGGCGCCGTCGTCCCAGGCGCATTGGCTGGCAGTGCGGCGCCTTGCACACGCTCGGCCAAGGCATCACGCAACACCGAGCCCTGGCTGAGCAGCATCGAGTCCAGCGCCGGATAGATCTCCCCGGCGAGCTGGCGCAGGCCGTCCCTGGCCTGGTCCGCCGAGGTCGAGAGCAGCAGGCTTTCATACACCGGATTGCCCGGCCCCAGACGCTCCACCGCGGCGCCGCTGGCGAGCTGGTTGGGCGTGGCCGCGACGCTGTCGAAGGTCGTGGCGCTGCGCGTCACGTCCAACTGCACGCCGTTGGCCGAATAGTCGAGCAAGGGCCCAAGGAACAGGTAGCCGGGCTGGACCTGGGCGAAGCGCCCATCGACGCCGCCTGCCGCCTGCAGGATGTCGAACTGGCGCCCCACCAGGCTGGTGACCGGGCCACCGGCCAGCAGGTTCGGCCGAGCCTGGGGCACCAGGCTGAGATTGGCGCCAGCGACGCTGGCCTGGCCATCCACCACAAGTCGATCACTGGCCGTGGGCGACAGCTCCACCTGATAGGTCGAACCCGGCTGCAAGTCCAGGTTGCCGGCGACATTCAAGGTACCGATGGAGTTACCCGGGGCCACCACGCCCCCAGCGTTGGCAATCAGGGCACCGACCCGGCCATTACCGCCCACTGTACCGCCAGCATTGACCGTCACCGCTGATTGCAGGCTGCCGTTAACCGCCAACAACCCGCCATCGACGCGGGTCCGGCCGCGGTAGCTGCTGTCACCCGAGAGCACCAGCCAACCGGCCCCGGACTTTACCAGGCTGCCCTGGTAAACCCGCTGCGCAGCCGCTGCGTCACGGGCCATGCCCAGGGCATAGTCGCTGCGGTCCTGCTGGCTGGCGCCAGCTGCCAGGCCATGCTCCCAGCCGCGATCCTTGAGGGTCTGCTGCCAGGCCTGACGTTCCGCGACGTCCTCGGCCTGACGCTGCACCAGCGCCTGGTCGGATATGCCGTTGCTCCAGCTATCGCCCTGCCCACGCTCCAGGTTGACGTTGAACTCCCCCAACAACTGCCCTGGGCCGTGCAAGGCCCGGCCCAGGTCCGGGACGCCCCAGCCAACCCGCTCGCTGGGCGCCTGGGTCGGCGAGCCATCGAGCTGGCGCGAAGTGGTCAGCAGCACTTGCAAGGCCTGCTGGTTGTTCAGGTAGGGATAACGCTCCATGACCAAGGCCAAAGCCCCGGTAGCATGGGGCGCGGCCATCGAAGTACCGTTGTAGGTGGCATAGCCGTCACCGGGCACGGTACTGGTGATTGCCGCCCCCGGGGTCGCCAGGCACCAGTACTTGGCGATGCCGCACTGGTTGTATTTCTGCTGGTTGTTCTTGTCCAGGCCCGACACCGCCAGCCAGTGGCCTTCCAGTTCCGGCTGGAAGTACGGCAGTGCCGAGCGCGCGCTGGCATTGGCATAACCGCTGTTGCCGGCGCTGAACACATTGATCACACCCCGACGCGCCACATCGCCAGCGGCATCGAGCCAGGTCGCCTGCTGGAAATGCTGGGCGTAGGCCGTGCGCAGGTCGCCGAGGGTCTGGTAGCTGACATCCTTGGGCTGGCTGCCCCAACTGTTGTTGATCGCCCTCGCCCCGGCATCCACCAGGGCGTCGTAGACCGCCTTGAAATACCGCGGATCGGGATCGGTGCCGAACAGGAACTTGTCATTCTTGTTGGTGTTGCCCACGTATACCTGGGCATTGAAGGCCACGCCGTGCATGCCCACGCCATCACGGGCCGCGCCCATGGTGCCGGTGACATGGGTACCATGGCTGTCGTTGGCGCCATTGAGCACCCCGGACACACTGAACGGAGTACCGTCCAGGTACTGGCCGGTGGCGGTGACCGCGTGGAAACGCCCGGGGCTGGCTTCGGGATGGGCGGGATCGAATCCCGAGTCCAGGGCGCCGATGCTGACCCCGGCACCGGTAAACCCGGCGGCATAGGCCTGGCTCGCCTGCATGCGCTCCAGGCCCCAGTCCTGCTGGTATTCGACCGAGCGCCAGCTGGCGGGGTCGCCCAGGCGGCCAGGGTCCTGATAGGCCGCCGCAGCCGACAGCGGCAGGCCGCTGGCAAACGCCAGGCACAGCGTGCCCGTCAGCGTCTTGAGCTGATCACATCTCACATCCATGTCGATGACTTCTCTTGTTCTTGTTGTCGGATCGCCCATCCTGGGTCGACCAGTGTGTCGCTGCATCGCCAGGCCGCAAGGCACGGCTTCATCGAGCAGCAGAAGGATATGACGTTTCTCGATTAAACGATGCGCCATCGCTGCATATCGAATATGCGTTTTTACCTGCTTGGACAGGTTGCAGGGGGAGGCTTTGAGAGGAAGGAAGACAACATAAAGGGAGGGCGCCTGTGCGGCGCCCTCCTGGTTTTTGAGAATTAAAACTGTCACAACGGGGCCCGAAATCCGCGGGCTCCAGCGTCATGTTGAGAAAGGGCAAAACTGTCGCAACCGCCCAAACAGTTGGTTCGGCTCGATACGCTAGAGAATTAAAACTGTCGCAGCCAGCACTGACGCGGCTTTGAGCAGTTTTTAACGCAGCTCTTGGCCTGATCGGGACTCCCACGTCGCAAGCAGAAACATTGCCATAGAGCCAGCTAGGTTTACGGCCAGTTCGGCATGCCGGGGTGCTGCCTTCGCACCATTTTTACCCTTTCCGTGCGCATCGCTAAGGCGATTTCTCAATGACCCCAGTCCTTCCACAACTGCAGTGCAACCTCCCAATATTTGCTTAAAAACCACCTCTTCATGCTGCGCCTTTGTCAGGTTGAGCAAAGAGGCTGTTTGCTTGTAGAGCTTGTTGAGATCAGGGTTTGCTTCATGCTCGCTGTCGCCCGCTTCTTCCAGGATATGCTTGCAGACGGATTCAAGAAGCGTCCGGGCCATGGTGATAGCCCCCTCTGGATCCGAAGCACGGCGTTCAATCGCTTTAGTCCAAGCACCACGTACATGCTCGGCGTCGAAGCGGTTCATCGCCTCAGAAACCACCGCATCAGACGGATGCGCATCGGCGGACTCTGCGTAATCAGCAAGTGCTCTGAACTCATCCCATATGAAGCTTCTACGCTCCGCGTACGACCCAAATTTTGGCTTTATGAAGCCCCAGAACTGATCTAGATTCCGCTGCCGCTTCACCCAAGCAGGAGCAAGCGAAGCAGCACGTGGGTCGTCCAAGATGCTTTGACGGTAAAGCGGATAGTCTCGCTCGTCGTCGTTGTTACCGAGTCCGGTCGCGCGGTTTACGTAAATAGCCTGTAAAGCATCAACTTCGTCGATCAGAGACACTGGCGTCTTACCTCCAATGTAAGCCCATACTGACAGCGATTCAGGAGCCGCTCCATCGTGCTTCATTCTGGAGCGTATTATAGAAAGGCACCTCTCCACAGTACGAAGATATCATTGGGCTAGGCGCTTGGTGGCAACCCTCGGGCGCCTAACCATTGATTTCGTCCTACTCTGGCCTGGTGCTTCCAGCTTTGCATCCGTACAAGGAGTCTCCATTGCTTTCATGGATTAAGCAGTTGATCGAGCAACCAGCCCACGACTACGAAGAACGATTTGACCAAGCCTTGAAGCGCAGCAAAAGCTGGGGCTTGGCACCCTCAGGTTTTAGGCGCACCGACGAGCGCTTTGTCAGCGGGCACAACCTCCAAATCTTTCAGCAAGTGACGTCAGCGCATCTATCCCATTTCCATGCTGAAGATGTTTCTCAGCAATGCTTCGCCGTAACCGCAATGCTAAAAACCCCATTAGAAGAAGCGCTGGGGGTGCCGCTTACGTTCACCCTAGGTTATGTGGAGTACCACGGGCGCAATGTTTTCCATAGCGAGACTCGTGAACTAAAGACGATGCTGAAAAACGGCGCACCGTCCTTAGCTCTGAATCTGCATGCATGGCTCACGCTGCCAAGCCATGAGGTAATTGACATGACATTTGGCACAACCTACGGGGTGGTCAATGAAGTGCCGGAGGTCATTGGCCGCATGTGTTTCCTGCATCCGGATGACATGCCCGCCGATATGCAGTATTACCCGCAGCTGATTGGGTGGGATTATCTGGAGCGTATCGGTGCTACGCACATCTTGCTAATGCCGTCTTGAGCATCAATCACGCCGTAAAGCCTGCTGATCATCGGAAAACGCTGGGCAGTACTCCTGACCTTGATATCAATGAACTCACGTCGAATCATGCTTCATCAAGCTTGAGTACACCGAGGAGGTCGCCATGCAAGACAAAGCCCATTGGGAACGCGTCTATACCGAGAAAAATGCTGACGCCGTCAGCTGGTATCAAGAGCATGCTGAGAGTTCCCTCGCGCTTATTCATCGCACGGGCATTGAGTCATCGGCAGCCATCATTGATGTTGGAGGTGGTGCATCGACGCTGGTCGACGATCTGTTGCAGGAAAATTTCTGCGATATCACCGTGCTCGACCTGAGCGCCGCATCCCTCCAGGTCGCTCGATCCAGATTAGGGCCGCGGTCAGACGCCATAAGCCATAAATTGGTTAGAGGCTGACATCACTCGCGCAGCACTGCCCACGCACCGCTTCGATCTTTGGCATGACCGGGCAGTTTTTCACGTTCTCACTGATCCCGCTGATCGAGACCGGTACCTTCAAACGGTAGAACACGCAGTCAAACCCGGCGGGTTCGTCATCGTCGGCACATTCGCCGAGGATGGTCCAGATCACTGCAGTGGGCTTCCTGTGCAGCGCTACAGTGCCCAGGCTTTGCACAACACCTTCGGTGTCCAGTACGAACTGCTAGGCCAGGCGAAAGAGGATCACCGCACCCCGTTTGGTACGGTGCAAAAGTTCATCTACTGCTACTGCCGTAAGGTGAACTGAAGGATCGCTCCACCCTATTTTTTCAGCAACCGCAGACCGTTGAGCACGACAAGCAAGCTCACGCCCACATCCGCGAATACCGCCATCCACAAGGTGGCGAAGCCGAACAGGGTAAGCAACAGAAACGCGGCCTTGATGCCCAGGGCGAAGAAGATGTTCTGCTTGAGGATGATGGACGTGTCGCGGGACAGCCGCACGAACGCGGGAATCTTGCGCAAGTCGTCATCCATCAGCGCCACATCTGCCGTCTCGATTGCCGTGCCCGTCCCTGCGGCACCCATGGCGAATCCGATCTGGGACTTGGCCAACGCCGGTGCGTCGTTGATGCCGTCGCCGACCATCCCCACCACGTGACCAGCGCCTTGCAGTTCACCGATCACGTTGAGCTTGTCGGCCGGCAACAGGTTTCCACGGGCCTGATCAATGCCCACCTGCCGGCCAATGGCCTCGGCCGTGTGCGGGTTGTCTCCTGATAGCATCGTGGTTTTGATGCCAAGCTCGTGCAACTCATCAATGGCCGCCTGACTCGACGGTTTGATCGTGTCGGCTACCCCGAAAATGGCCAGCACGGAGTTGGAAGCACACAGGGCCACCACGGTTTTGCCTTCACGCTCCAGCGTATCCATGGCATCTATAAGTTCTGGCGTACCCAACCCCAGCTCATCAAGCAAGCGCTGGTTGCCCAGGTAATGCATCTGATTGTCGATGCTGCCTTTGACACCGCGCCCCGGCAGGGCTTCGAAGCGCTCGACTTCGCTCAGCGTGAGCGACAACGCCGATGCGGCTTTGACAATAGCCTGGGAAACCGGATGGTCCGAACGTGCCGCGAGGCTGGCAGCGAGCACTTGCGGATCGTCGCCTGAGTGCGGAGCCCAGGCGCGGTAGTCGGTTTGCACCGGTTTGCCGTGGGTCAGTGTGCCGGTCTTGTCCAGTGCCACAAAACTCAGCTTCGCGCCCTGCTCCAGGTAAACGCCGCCCTTGACCAGAATACCTTTGCGCGTAGCGGCAGTCAGCCCACTAACGATGGAAACTGGGGTGGATATGACCAACGCACAGGGGCAAGCGACCACCAGCAGCACCAGCGCACGGTAGATCCACTCTGTCCACACACCGGCCATGAACAGAGGCGGCACCACGGCAATGGCCAAGGCAAGGAAGAACACGGCCGGGGTGTATATACGAGCGAACTGATCCACAAAGCGCTGCGTCGGTGCTCTTGAATTCTGCGCTTCTTCCACTGCATGGATGATCCGCGCCAGCGTCGTGTTGCCCGCCTTCGCCGTGACCCGATAATCGACCGAACCCGCCTCGTTGATAGTGCCTGCGTAGACAGCATCGCCCACGGTCTTGTCCACCGGCAGGCTCTCGCCGGTGATCGGTGCCTGGTTGATGGCAGAGTTACCGGCGATTACTTCGCCATCCAGCCCGATGCGCTCGCCGGGGCGCACTCGTACCACAGCGCCGAGTTCAACGCCCTTGACCGGGACCTCACGCCAGCTGCCATCGGCCTGCTGCACTGTAGCCCGCTCGGGGGTCAGGTCGATCAAACCCTTGATCGCATTGCGCGCGCGGTCCAGGGACCGCGCTTCGACGCGCTCGGCAAGGGTGAACAGCACCATCACCATCGCCGCTTCCGGCCATTGGCCGATGAGCGCTGCGCCGGTCACGGCAATGCTCATCAACGCATTGATGTTCAGATTCAGGTGCCGAAGGGAGATCCAGCCCTTCTTATAGGTCGACGGCCCGGCCAAGGCGATGGCCAGCAGCGCGACCAGCGCCACTACCCATTCGGGCGCAGCGGCGGTGAAGTGCAGCAACTCGGAAAATACGGCAGCCACCCCGGCCACGCCGATTGGCCACCAGCGCTGCGCATGGGCAGCAGGCGCAGCCGCCTGTATCTCGGTATTGCTGGCTGCCGTAGGTGCAAGCGGCACCGCCTCCATGCCCAAGGCACGCACAGCTGCCACGATCGGCTGAGGGTCCGGCAGCTCGTGCCAGACACCCATGGTCCGATTCATCATGTTGAATTCAAGGCCATGAATGCCTGCAAGCTTCTTCAGCTTGGCCTCAATCATGGTCTGCTCCGATGGGCAGCACATCTGAGCGATGCTGAACGTGTCGAGTTGCCCGCGCTGCTCGGCATTGATTGCACAGGTTGCTTCGACCTTGCCCGAGCAACAAGTTTCGGCGATCGGGCTTGTCGGTCGTGCGGTGGCAGAACCCGGCTCGGCCAAGGTGTAGAGCCCGCTGGGCTCAGTCACCTTTACGGACGATGAAGCAGCACAGCAACCGGCGGCACATCCATCACCGCCCTTCTCCAACGTGCCGGGGAGGGCTTTTGATGAACAGCACGCATCCGCATGCTCGGGCTCCTGGGACTGGCTTGCGCAACCTGCGGGTTCAGCCAGGCTGTACAAGCCGGTCGATGGCGCGGATGGCTTCGACTGGCTGCCCTGGCAACATGATGAAGCTCCATCTGCACTGGATGCCGTCGAAGGATCAAAAACCTCGACAACGCCCGTTCCAGTGGAGGGTTTATCCCCGCAGCAGCTTTTCATAGGTCTCTACCTAATTATCAATGCGCTTCAGTACACACCCTATAGCGGCTATAGGGTCAAGCCTGCACGGCCAGATTGTCGATCACGCTTAGCGCGACAGGTTGATTTCGCTTTTGATCAAGTCGTACAACGGCTGAGCACCGAACGATGGCAACGGTTTGCCATTGACGAAAAAGGTTGGGGTCCCTTTTACGCCCAAGGCTTGCGCATCCTCTGCATCCCGCTCGATGGCTGCGGTGATGTCTGGCGCCATTGCCTGCTCACGTGCCTTTTCCACATCAAGCCCAGCTTGGGCAGCGGCCTCCCACGCTGCAGCTGCCGTGGCGTCGTCATGCCATAGCGGTTGGGATTCCAGCACCGCTTCCAGCACAGGTACGAACACGCCTTGCTTGCGGGCTGCCTCCAGCAAACGGATGGCCTCTTCAGAGCCCACATGCAGGCGTTTGTACCGCAGGACAAGCCGCAAGTCCTCGGGGTGTTTGGCCATCATCTGTTTCACGATGGGATAGAACGCCCGACAGCTTTCACAGGAGGGGTCGAAAAACTCCACGATCGTGACCGGCGCCTTGGCGGGGCCAAAGCTCGGTGCGTTGAAACGCACGAGGGCGCTGTTGGCTTTGACCGGCGCAGCCACCTCCGGAACGGACTGGTTACCTTTATAAAGAAGAGCTGCCGCCACGAAGCCTGCGATGGCAAGAAGGCTGATGACGATGACTGCGGTGCGTTTGCTCATGGGCGGGCATTCCGGCGAGTGGTCAGAAGAAGGATGATCAGCAGCGTGAAGACGGCCAGCGAGAGGGATGGCAACGGCAGCGCGCCGAGCACGGTCATGTCCGCGCCGGAACATGATGGGCCCGCGCCACAGGGTTTGATCGCCTCGGGGATCACGGCGAAGTAGAGCAGGTTGTGGTACAGCGCCAGCAGCCAACCTGCGCCGGCCAGCGGCAAGGCATAGATCCAGACCGACGAATCCGACCGTGCGGCGGCAATCCCCAGGACAATCACTAGCGGAAACATGAACGCGCGCTGGTACCAGCACAGCAAACACGGCTCCTGCCCCATCACTTCGCCAACGAACAGGACGCTCAACGTCGAAACGAGAGTAAGCAACCAAGCAGCGAAAAGCGCCAAGCTAGCGGCAGGTGGAGAGGGTCGGTTCGCATCCACGGAAAGCAGCCTTCTATGGTTCATGGAATAGGCTCGGCAGTTGATCTGACGTCCCACAGCGGTCAGTTTCAAGCTTCTAGCTGCTATAAGGTCAAGTACGGTGTGTGGTCTGATCGGCACACTGCATATTCCAGTACGCCAAGAGTTGGCAGTAGAGCAGGCATAGGTAGATCAGCAACACGAGCAGCGCCGTCGGTAGAGGCCCAATCGACTCAGCGCTGCGCACCCAGTGCATGCTCTGGAATAGCTGGGCGCTGCCGCCCCCAGGGTGCACATAAATCATTAGATCTAAGGTGGTCACTACGGCACCTAACGCGCCTACCAACAGGGCGCGATACCCGGTAACCGGCATCTGTCTTAACAAGGCTTTGAAAGTCAGGAATAGCAACGGCAGCAAGGTTCCCAGTTGGGCGAGACACACAATTCCAGGCACCCGGTCCAGCCACAACTCCTGTCCCCATAGCATCAGGTTCAGCGTAAGGGCCATCAGCCAGGCGACTGCCAAGGGCACAGTGGAAGAGCCCGTGGCTTTCCATCGCCGGTCATGTTCCATGGTGCTCACTCGCAACAATCAATTTCGCGTAGACTCAGGGTTATAGCGACTATAAGGTCAAGCCCATGAGCGAACTGTCCCTGAGCATCGGCGAACTGGCCAAGACGACCCAGACCAAAGCCGTCACCATCCGCTACTACGAGCAACTGGGATTGCTGCCACCCAGCAGGCGCACCGCAGCAGGCTACAGGATCTATGGGGAAGCCGAACGTGATCGGCTGTTGTTCGTCCGCCGCAGCCGAGGCTTGGGTTTCAGCCTTGATGATGTCCGTGAGTTACTCGGCTTTGCCGACCATCGCGAGGCCTCTTGCGCGGCTGTGGATGAAAAGGTTGCCCTTCAACTGGAGCAGGTTCGGGGACGCATTCGCGATTTGCGAGCACTGGAGCGCGAATTGGAACGGCTACTCAATTGTTGCCAAGGCGGCGTCATCGAAGAATGCCGCATCATCGAGTCACTGAACCGTCCCGATGCCTCCTGACCTACTCAACAGCGAAAACGCAGGCAGACGCGTGTGCCTTGCGGCTCAAGGCTGATCAGCGATGCCTCTCCACCAAAGTGCTCCATGACCTGCCGCACCATGGCCAAGCCAATACCCAGCCCCCCCTGCTTGGTGGCGTAGAACGACTTGAACGCCGAAATTTCCTGTTGCCGGGAAAGACCGGAGCCAGTGTCATCAATCAACAACATCACTTCATTGCGGCTAACGCGCTCAAGCGCCAAATGCAACTCGCCACCGTCCGGCATCGCCTCAATCGCGTTGGCTAACACACTGTTCAGGATCTGGAGCAGCAACAGGCGGTGGCTGATGACCAAGGCCAACCCGCTCAGGCTCAAAGATGCTGTGATCTTCGACTGGCGAAGCTTTGGCTCGAAGGTGGTCACCGCCTCGCGCGTGACCGCTACCAGGTCAACAGCTTCAGCCTCACCCTTGAGAGGCCTAAGGTATTGCAACAGGTCACCCACCCAACCCGACATCCTGTCCACCTGAGCGATGATGTCGGTAATGTTGCGAACCGCAGGCTGTCCTTGCATCTCCTGGGCCAGTTCGGCACTGGTGCGTATGCTCGCCAAGGGGTTGCGCAGACTATGGGCGACTGCGGTGGACATTTCCACGAGGCCGCCATAGGTCTTGTTCGCCACCAATTGGTCTTGTTGCGCAGTGAGCAGCCGCGCAGCTCGCCAGACGATCCAGAACAATCCGAAGTAGATGAGCAGGCCGCCAAAAGAAGTGGCTATCCAGATGAGTCTGCGCCCCCGCTCCAATCGCTCGATGAGGTCGACTGGTTCCTTGTAAATTTCTACCATCGCCAGGACCTTGCCCTGGGCATCCAACAGCGGAATATAGTTCTCGACGAAGAACATCTTTGGGTCCCGGGTGAACTGCTGCTCCGGACGCCCCGGCTGAACCTCGTCATAGCGAGCACTGACCCGCCCGCCTGAGCTGAAGGCCCTTTCGAGTACATCGTCGTCATACAGCTGGCGTCCCACCAAGGCGGGATTGGTGGACCAGATGACCACTCGTTGTGGCGAAATGATGGTGGCCAATAGCAAGTCGGGAAGGTTGGACAGATGGTCCAGAAATTCCGACCGTGCTCGCTGGCGGTTTGCGCTGGTCTGGGAGGTGAGCATGCTGTAACGCACAGCAGAAAGGACATCACCCATTTCCATTCCTTCCAGATCATGGTGGCGTATTTCCCCCACCGCAATCGACTGGATGAACTGTGCGGACAGCAACGCGTCGCGCTCAAGGCTTTCATTCACCAAAAAGCGCGTTGAAAACCAGGCCAACCCGATCGCCACGGCACTGATAATGACAAAGCTCGTCAACGAGAACCGCCACATCAAGTTGAACGGTTGAGCAGGTGCCGTGAACAAGCCGGCAAGAAATCGCAGCCCTATCATGCCTGTTCGTGTTTGCATCGCGCCTCCGAGGGCTCAGGCGGGGCCTGAGTGCGCTACTGCGTACTAGGGTGGATACCAGACACTGTGGTAGTCACTACCTCTGACTCCCCAGTGTTGGGGAATAATTGCCATCGAGCTTGACCCTGAAAGGAGTCCTAACCGTACCCAAGGGCCAAAGGGCTCTGTTCGACTTCGCACAAAGTCCCCATATCGGTGAGAGAGCAAATTTGGTGCCTAAATCACTCATCGATTTTCCTAGATCTCTGAGCTGCATCATGGGGCTCAAAGCGTTGCGAATCGTTCCGCGCCGAACGTTCATGAGCGCTTGAACGAAGCAATTCATCGGGTTGGATTCGCAAGCGCATTTGGGCGGTGAACAGGCTCGGGTTGACGAGGATAAACGCAAGAAGGATCACCGCAGCGTAAATCACGCCTATCTGGAAGGCTCAGTAGCTGAGTGCACCAGATGCCTGCCTCAAGAATCACCGATCTTGAGTCTCTAATGTGGCGAGTTCCGCAGAGAGCCATTTTGTTTTCCCAGTGGCCGATGTTCCTACCTCCAACAAAAAGGTCAGCCCATCGAGTCCAGGTTGTGAAAAATCGATACCGTCATCCGCGGGAGAATAACGCCGCGAAGCCGATCTATGGGGACGGTATGCGGAGAGTAGATAGCGCCGCCCATCCGCAAGGGATGTGAAGTAGCATCCAAGACAGCCTGGAGCTGGTTTATCTGCCCAGACTTTAAAGTCGAGTTGAGCAGTCCAGGTTCCGGTAGGAACATCCCTCCAAGAGTAGGAATTAGGCTCAAAACCTGCGTCCACAGCCCCGTTGTAGCTCCATGCGCGTCGCGAGTCTGCGGCCGTGGATTTAATCGTTTCTTCCATTTCCTTCCCCTTAGATGGGTCATGCCCTGCCAGTTTTTGAGCCTGCTTACTCACCCACTCGCTTGTGAGCTTAAACCGCACCGGGAACGAGACCGGTGCGGCCTCATGTTGTCGCAACAGTAAACAGTGCTGTCAACGGCTGATCCCACGGGAGCGCAATGTCTGCGCAACCAACGCCTCTTCAGCCCGATGGAGCTTGGACAGGTTGCGGGGGAGGCTTTGAGAGGAGGGAAGACAACATAAAGGGAGGGCGCCTGTGCGGCGCCCTCCCTTTGCAACAACAGTAGCGTTACTCCACCGTCACCGACTTGGCCAGGTTGCGCGGCTGGTCGACGTCGGTGCCCTTGAGCACGGCGACGTAGTACGACAGCAGCTGCAGCGGGATGGTGTAGAGGATAGGTGCCAGCGCATCGTTGATGTGCGGCACGTTGATCACATGGGTGCCTTCGCCGTTGCTCATGCCGGCGTTCTCGTCGGCAAAGACCACCAGCTCACCACCACGGGCGCGAACTTCCTGCAGGTTCGACTTGAGCTTTTCCAGCAGCTCGTTGTTAGGAGCCACGGTCACCACGGGCATATCGTTGTCCACCAACGCCAGAGGACCATGCTTGAGCTCACCGGCCGGGTAGGCTTCGGCGTGGATATAGGAGATTTCCTTGAGCTTGAGCGCACCTTCCATGGCCACCGGGTACTGGGCACCGCGGCCAAGGAACAGGGTGTGGTGCTTGTCGGCGAACAGCTCGGCGATCTTCTCGACCACGCTATCCATCGCCAGCGCTTCGCTCAGGCGTGCCGGCAGGCGGCGCAGCTCGTCCACCAGTTCGGCTTCGACACCGGCCTCGAGGGTACCGCGCACCTGGCCGAGGGCCAGGGTCAGCAGCATCAGCGAGACCAGCTGGGTGGTGAAGGCTTTGGTCGAGGCGACGCCGATCTCCGGCCCGGCCAGGGTCAGCAGGGTCAGGTCGGATTCACGCACCAGCGAGCTGATGCCCTTGTTGCAGATGGCCAGGCTGCCGAGGAAGCCCAATTCCTTGGCATAGCGCAGGGCCGCCAGGGTGTCGGCGGTCTCGCCGGATTGCGAGATGGAGACGAACAGGGTGTCCGGCTGCACCACCACCTTGCGATAGCGGAATTCACTGGCGACTTCCACCTGGCAAGGGATGCCGGCGAGGCTTTCGAGCCAGTAACGGGCGACCATGCCGGCGTGGTAGCTGGTACCGCAGGCGACGATCTGCACATTGCGCACTTTGCCGAACAGCTCGGCGGCCTGGGGACCGAAGGCCTGCACCATCACATGGTCATTGCCCAGGCGACCTTCCAGCGTGCGCTGTACCACGCCGGGTTGCTCGTGGATCTCCTTGAGCATGAAGTGGCGGTAGTTGCCCTTCTCGGCGGCTTCCGCACCTTCGTGGTACTGCACCGTCTCCCGCTGGACCGGCTGACCGGCCTGGTCCCAGATCTGCACCTGAGTGCGACGAATCTCGGCGATATCGCCCTCTTCCAGGTACATGAAACGGTCGGTGACCTGGCGCAGGGCCAGTTGATCCGAGGCCAGGAAGTTTTCACCGAGGCCCAGGCCGATCACCAGGGGGCTACCACTGCGGGCAGCCACCAGACGATCGGGCTGGCTGGCGCTGATCACGGCAAGGCCGTAGGCGCCATGCAGGCGCTTGACCGCTGCCTTGAGCGCGTCGGTGAGGTCGGGGATGGTCTTGAGCAGATGGTGGATGAGGTGCACGATCACCTCGGTGTCGGTCTGCGAGACAAAGGTGTAGCCCAGGCCCTTGAGCTCTTCGCGCAGTTCCTCGTGATTCTCGATGATGCCGTTGTGCACCACCGCCACTTCATGGCCAGAGAAGTGCGGGTGGGCATTGTGCTCGGTAGGCGCGCCATGGGTGGCCCAACGGGTGTGGGCGATGCCCAGTTGGCCAGCCAGCGGGTCGGCGGCAACCGCGCCTTCCAGTTCGCTGACCTTGCCGATGCGGCGGCGACGCTCGAGCGCGCCTTGCTGGGTCAGGACGGCCAGGCCGGCGCTGTCATAACCACGGTACTCCAGACGCTTGAGGCCTTCGATGAGAATGGCTGTGATATTGCGCTCAGCAACGGCACCGACGATTCCACACATAAGATGTTGCTCCTAGCTGATAGCGGCGCAGATAAGGGTGATGCCGCGGGCTTGAATCCGGTCGCGTGCCTCGGCGGGCAGGCGATCATCAGTAATCAGGGTGTTCACGCTGCCCCAGGGCAGCTCGAGGTTGGGGATCTTGCGGCCGACCTTGTCCGACTCGACCATGACGATCACCTCGCGGGCCACTTCGGCCATGACCCGACTCAACCCCAGCAGTTCGTTGAAGGTCGTGGTGCCACGCTCCAGATCGATGCCGTCGGCACCGATGAACAGCTGGTCGAAGTCGTATGAGCGTAGTACCTGCTCGGCCACCTGGCCCTGGAAGGACTCCGAGTGCGGGTCCCAGGTACCACCGGTCATCAGCAGGACGGGTTCATGCTCTTGTTCGCTGATAGCCCGGGCCACATTGAGCGAGTTGGTCATCACCACGAGGCCTGGCTGGCGCCCGAGCTGCGGGATCATCGCCGCCGTGGTGCTGCCGCTGTCGATGATGATGCGCGCGTGTTCGCGGATGCGTTCCACCGCCGCACGGGCAATGGCCTGCTTGTAGAGGGACACCGGCTGGACCGTGTCGCCCAGCAGTTCCTGGGGCATGGTCACCGCGCCGCCGTAACGGCGCAGCAGCAGGCCGTTGGCCTCCAGGGCGTGCAGATCCTTGCGGATGGTCACTTCGGAGGTTTCGAAACGTTTGGCCAAGGCATCGACACTGACCTCGCCCTGCTCATTGAGCAAGGCCAGGATATTGTGGCGCCGTTGTGGTGTATTTCGTTTCGACATGTCGATTTAAGTTTCGATTCGAAAGATAAGTGTTGCAATCAAAACCTAAGTCGATCGATTCGTCAAGTCGGGCATTAACCGGCAAATAAAAAGGCCGACTTATTCACATAAGCCGGCCCTGTGCAAAAAGCGCTGTGGATAACTCAGCTCTTCTTGATTTTCTCCGGCCGCTTCCAGCCTTCGATATTGCGCTGGCGTGCACGCGCAACGCCCAACTGTCCGGCTTCAACCGTCTGGGTGATGGTCGAGCCCGCTGCGGTAGTGGCCCCGGCCTGGATTTCCACAGGGGCAACCAGGGAGTTGTTGGAGCCGATGAACACGTCCTCACCCATCACCGTGCGGAACTTGTTGGCACCGTCATAGTTGCAGGTGATGGTGCCGGCACCGATGTTGCTGCGGGCGCCGATCTCGGCGTCGCCCAGGTAGGTCAGGTGGCCGGCCTTGGCGCCCTCGCCCAGGTGGGCGTTCTTCAGCTCGACGAAGTTACCCACATGCGCCTTGGCCTCCAGCACGCTGCCTGGACGCAAGCGGGCGAACGGGCCGGCATCGCTGCCCTCGCCCATCACCGCGCCTTCGATATGACTGTTGGCCTTGATGACCACGCCTTTGCGCAGGGTGCTGTCCTTGATCACACAGTTCGGGCCGATCTGCACGTCGTCTTCGATGACTACCTGGCCTTCGAGAATGACGTTGATATCGATCAGCACATCGCGGCCGACGATCACTTCACCACGTACATCGAAGCGCGCCGGATCGCGCAGGGTGACGCCCTGGGCCATCAGGCGACGGCCTTCGCGCAGCTGGTAGTGACGCTCGAGTTCCGACAGCTGGCGGCGGTCGTTGGCGCCCTGCACTTCCATAGGGTCGTGGGGCTGCTCGGTGGCGACCACCAGGCCATCGTCCACGGCCATGGCGATCACGTCGGTGAGGTAGTACTCGCCCTGGGCATTGTTGTTGGACAGACGGCCCATCCAGTCGGCCAGGCGTGCGGCCGGCATGGCGAGGATACCGGTGTTGCCTTCCTTGATCGCCTTCTGCGCTTCGCTGGCGTCCTTGTGCTCGACGATCGCGGTTACTTTGCCTGCGGCGTCACGCACGATGCGACCGTAGCCGGTCGGATCTTGCAAGGTTACGGTCAGCAGGCCCAACTGTTGTTCGCTGACCTTGGCCAGCAAGCGCTGCAGGGTCTCGACCTCGATCAACGGCACATCGCCGTAAAGCACCAGCACGGTGTCGGCGGTAATCGCCGGCAACGCCTGGGCCACGGCATGGCCGGTGCCCAGTTGCTTGTCCTGTATGACGAAGTTCAGATCGTCGGCCGCCAGGCGTTCGCGCACCAGCTCCGCACCGTGGCCGATCACCACGTGAATACCTTTTGGCTGCAACTGGCGTGCGCTGTGGATAACGTGGCCGAGCATGGAGTTGCCGGCAACCGGGTGCAGCACCTTGGGCAGCGCGGAGCGCATGCGGGTGCCTTGGCCTGCGGCGAGAATGACGATATCGAGGGACATTGACTGGCTACCAATCCTGGGCGGTCAGGGACGTGACCAAAGGGGAAATTCAGAAAAGAAAAAGGGTAGCCGAGGCTACCCTTTAACTCAATCGCATTGGAAGTGACCGGCCAAAGCCAGGTTACTTGCCCTTGCGCAATTGCTGGACAGTACGCAGCTGAGCTGCAGCTTCGGCCAGACGTGCGGCAGCAGCACCGTAGTCGAAGTCCGAGCTTTTCGCGTTCAGCGCGTTCTCAGCAGCCTTGAGGGCTTCCTGAGCCTGAGCTTCGTCCAGGTCGGCAGCGCGCTGCACGGTGTCGGCAAGAACCTTGACCATGTTCGGCTGCACTTCGAGGAAGCCACCGGAGATGTAGAACACCTCACGATCGCCACCTTGCTTGGTCAGCGTGATCGGACCAGGCTTGAGATTGGTGATCAGCGGCGCGTGGCCTGGAGCGATACCCAGATCGCCCAGGTTGCCGTGCGCTACTACCATCTCGACCAGGCCGGAGAAGATCTCTCCTTCCGCGCTGACGATATCGCAATGGACTGTCATAGCCATCTGCTTGCCTCAACCTGATTAGCGCCCCTTGCGGGGCGCCGGGATTACAGTTTCTTGGCTTTCTCGATCGCTTCGTCGATGCTGCCGACCATGTAGAACGCTTGTTCTGGCAGGTGGTCGTAGTCACCTTTGAGGATGCCGCTGAAGCCAGCGATGGTGTCCTTGAGCGAAACGTACTTGCCTGGCGAGCCGGTGAAGACTTCGGCCACGAAGAACGGCTGCGACAGGAAGCGCTGGATCTTACGAGCGCGGGCAACCAGTTGCTTGTCGGCTTCGGACAGTTCGTCCATACCCAGGATCGCGATGATGTCCTTCAGCTCTTTGTAGCGCTGCAGAACATACTGAACGCCACGAGCGGTGTCGTAGTGCTCGGTGCCGATCACGTTCGGGTCCAGCTGACGCGAAGTCGAGTCCAGTGGGTCGACCGCTGGGTAGATACCCAGGGAAGCGATGTCACGGGACAGAACGACGGTGGCGTCCAAGTGGGCGAAGGTGGTCGCTGGCGACGGGTCGGTCAGGTCGTCCGCAGGTACGTATACGGCCTGGACGGAGGTGATCGAACCTTCCTTGGTCGAAGTGATACGCTCTTGCAGAACGCCCATCTCTTCGGCCAGGGTCGGCTGGTAACCTACTGCCGAAGGCATACGGCCCAGCAGTGCGGATACTTCGGTACCGGCCAGGGTGTAACGATAGATGTTGTCGACGAACAGCAGAACGTCGTTACCTTCGTCACGGAACTTCTCAGCCATGGTCAGGCCGGTCAGCGCTACGCGCAGACGGTTTCCTGGTGGCTCGTTCATCTGACCGTAGACCAGCGCTACCTTGTCGAGAACGTTGGAGTCCTTCATCTCGTGGTAGAAGTCGTTACCCTCACGAGTACGCTCACCCACACCAGCGAACACGGAGTAACCGCTGTGTTCCATGGCGATGTTACGGATCAGTTCCATCATGTTGACGGTCTTGCCGACGCCGGCACCACCGAACAGACCAACCTTACCACCCTTGGCGAACGGGCAGACCAGGTCGATAACCTTGATGCCGGTTTCCAGCAGGTCGTTGCCGCCTGCCTGGTCAGCGAACGAAGGCGCTGGCTGGTGGATACCGCGACGCTCTTCTTCGCCGATCGGGCCGGCTTCGTCGATCGGGTTGCCCAGGACGTCCATGATACGGCCCAGGGTTGCCTTGCCGACAGGTACCGAGATGGCAGCCTTGGTGTCGACGACATCCAGACCACGCTTCAGACCTTCGGTCGAGCCCATCGCAATGGTACGAACCACGCCGTCGCCCAGCTGCTGCTGAACTTCCAGGGTGGTTTCCGCGCCTTGTACTTTCAGCGCGTTGTAAACACTCGGCACGGCGTCACGTGGGAATTCCACGTCGATGACGGCGCCGATGATTTGAACGATACGTCCGCTACTCATAGCTGGATCCTCTGAATTTTTGAACCGTTAAACCGCGGCAGCGCCGCCGACGATTTCCGAGATCTCCTGGGTGATCGCAGCCTGACGCGCCTTGTTGTAGATCAACTGAAGCTCTTTGATCAAATCACCGGCGTTGTCTGTGGCGTTCTTCATGGCGATCATCCGGGCCGCTTGTTCAGCAGCGTTGTTCTCGACCACCGCCTGGTACACCTGCGACTCCACGTAACGCACCATCAAGCCGTCCAGCAGCTCTTTTGCGTCGGGTTCGTACAGGTAGTCCCAGTGGTGCTTGAGTTCCTGATCCGGGGTTGCCACCAACGGTACCAATTGCTCGACCGTCGGTTTTTGGGTCATGGTGTTGATGAACTTGTTCGAAACCACCGAGAGGCGATCGATACGGCCGTCGAGGTAGGCGTCCAGCATCACTTTGACGGAGCCGATCAGATCGTTGATCGATGGCTCTTCGCCCAGGTGGCTGATCGCGGCTACGACGTTGCCGCCAAAGATGCGGAAGAAAGTCGCACCCTTGCTGCCGATCACGCACAGGTCGATTTCAACGCCCTGTTCGCGGTTTTCGCCCATGTCCTTGACCAGGGCCTTGAACAGGTTGGTGTTCAAGCCACCGCACAGACCACGGTCACTGCTCACCACGATATAACCAGCGCGCTTTACAGGGCGCTCGATCATGAACGGGTGGCGGTATTCCGGGTTGGCGTTGGCCAGATGACCGATCACCTGGCGGATACGCTCCGCGTAAGGACGGCTAGCAGCCATGCGCATTTGTGCCTTGCGCATCTTGCTGACCGCCACTTTCTCCATGGCGCTGGTAATTTTTTGCGTGCTTTTGATGCTCGCAATCTTACTGCGAATCTCTTTTGCGCCTGCCATGTATCACCTATCAGGTTAGCAAGCGGGGGCCGGAGCCCCCGCTGCGGCTTACCAGGTCTGGGTGGCCTTGAACTTCTCGATACCGGCTTTCATGCCAGCGTCGATTTCGTCGTTGAAGTCACCCTTCACGTTGATCTTGGCCATCAGTTCGGCGTGATCACGGTTGAAGTAGGCAATCAGAGCTTGCTCGAAGCTGCCAACCTTGGAGACTTCTACGTCGGTCAGGAAACCACGCTCAGCGGCGTACAGCGACAGGGCCATGTCGGCGATCGACATTGGCGCGTACTGCTTCTGCTTCATCAGCTCGGTAACGCGCTGACCATGCTCCAGCTGCTTGCGGGTAGCCTCGTCCAGGTCCGAAGCGAACTGGGCGAAGGCCGCCAGTTCACGGTACTGGGCCAGGGCGGTACGGATACCACCGGACAGCTTCTTGATGATCTTGGTCTGGGCGGCACCACCAACACGGGATACCGACACACCGGCGTTAACGGCAGGACGGATGCCTGCGTTGAACATGGCCGATTCCAGGAAGATCTGACCGTCGGTGATCGAGATCACGTTGGTCGGAACGAACGCGGAAACGTCGCCAGCCTGGGTTTCGATGATCGGCAGAGCGGTCAGCGAGCCAGTCTTGCCAGTTACAGCACCGTTGGTGAACTTCTCGACGTACTCTTCGGAAACGCGCGATGCACGCTCCAGCAGACGGGAGTGGAGATAGAACACGTCGCCTGGGTACGCTTCACGTCCTGGTGGACGGCGCAGCAGCAGGGAGATCTGACGGTAGGCAACGGCCTGCTTGGACAGGTCATCGTAAACGATCAGGGCGTCTTCACCGCGGTCACGGAAGAACTCGCCCATGGTGCAGCCGGCGTAAGGCGCCAGGAACTGCAGTGCGGCGGATTCCGAAGCACTGGCAACGACCACGATGGTGTTGGCCAGGGCGCCGGCTTCTTCCAGCTTGCGAACGATGTTGGCAACGGTGGAACGCTTCTGGCCGACGGCAACATAAACACAGAAAATACCGGAGTCTTTCTGGTTGATGATAGCGTCGATGGCCATGGCGGTCTTGCCGATCTGACGGTCACCGATGATCAGCTCGCGCTGGCCACGGCCGACAGGGATCATGGCGTCGACGGACTTGTAGCCAGTCTGTACAGGCTGGTCTACCGACTTACGCCAGATCACGCCTGGAGCTACTTTCTCGACCGCGTCGGTCTGGGTATTGCCCAGAGGACCTTTGCCGTCGATCGGGTTACCCAGTGCGTCGACGACGCGACCCAGCAGTTCCTTACCAACCGGAACTTCCAGGATGCGGCCGGTGCACTTGGCGCTCATGCCTTCGGCGAGGGTGTCATAGGCACCCAGGATCACTGCACCTACGGAGTCTTGCTCCAGGTTCAGGGCCATGCCGAATACGCTGCCAGGGAACTCGATCATTTCGCCGTACATGACGTCGGCCAGACCGTGGATCCGCACGATGCCGTCGGAAACCGAAACGACGGTACCTTCGTTACGGGCTTGGGAGCCGACATCGAGGTTGTCGATGCGGCCCTTGATGATTTCACTAATTTCGGAAGGATTGAGTTGCTGCATTGCTCTGCTGCCCCTTCAAACTCAAGATTTCAAGGCTTCGGCCAGTTTCGCGATTTTCCCGCGAACCGAACCGTCGATTACCAGGTCGCCAGCGCGGATGACGACGCCGCCGATCAGGCTGGCATCCTCCGACGCGTGCAGGCGCACTTCCTGGCCTAACCGTGCACTGAGAACCTTGGCGAGTTTGTCTTGCTGTTCTTGGTTCAACGCAAAAGCACTGGTGACTTCCACGTCCACGGACTTCTCTTGCTCGGCCTTGTACAGGTCGAACAGAGTCGAAATCTCCGGCAGAAGCAGGAGACGTTCGTTTTCCGCGGCAACATGAATGAAATTCTGTGCCTTGGCGTCAAACTTGTCACCGCACACTTCAATGAATGCGGCGGCCTTTTCTGCGCTAGTCAGTTGCGGGGCCTTGAGCAGGCGCTGCATGGTGTCGTCTTGCGACACCGCAGCAGCCAGGCCGAGCATGGCTGACCAATTGGCCAGTTGCTGATGGGCCTGGGCATGCTCGAAGGCAGCCTTAGCGTAAGGTCGGGCCAACGTGGTCAGTTCTGCCATGATCGCCCTCGCTTAAATTTCAGCGGCCAGTTTGTTAACCAGCTCCGCATGCGCGTTTTGATCGATTGTGGCGCCAAGGATCTTTTCAGCACCGCCAACAGCCAGGGCACCCACTTGGGCACGCAGGGCGTCTTTGACGCTGTTCAGTTCCTGTTCGATCTCGGCTTGAGCCTGAGCCTTCACACGGTCAGCTTCGACGCGAGCCTGTTCACGGGCTTCCTCGACAAGCTGAGCAGCGCGTTTCTTGCTTTGCTCAATGATTTCGGCTGCCTGTGCCTTCGCTTCACGCAGTTGCTGACCCGCTTTCTCTTGGGCCAGCTCCAGGTCGCGAGCTGCGCGGTTGGCAGCGTCCAAGCCGTCGGCAATCTTCTTTTGGCGCTCTTGCAGGGCAGTGATGACCGGAGGCCATACGTACTTCATGCAGAAGAGTACAAAAATCAGAAAAGCAACGGATTGGCCAATCAGGGTTGCATTAATGTTCACGCCAACACCTCGCTCGGTCTTTGTCCATCACACCAATCAACTCGTAGGAACGAGTGATTAGCCGGCGATCTGACCAACGAAGGGGTTCGCGAAGGTGAAGAACAGAGCAATACCAACACCGATCATGGTTACGGCGTCGAGCAGACCGGCAACGATGAACATTTTGACCTGCAGCATTGGAACCATTTCTGGCTGGCGAGCAGCGCCTTCCAGGAACTTGCCGCCCAGCAGGCCGAAACCAATGGCGGTACCCAGAGCACCCAGGCCGATCAGCAGAGCAACAGCGATAGCGGTCAGACCAACTACAGTTTCCATCTTTCCTCCCGACTTTTACGTCGTATTGGTTAGGTTTTTAGTTTGAAGCGGTAAAACAAATCGTTTGGTACAGCATGCCCTTGCGGACTTTTTAAGCCCTCCCCCCAAACGGGCGGGGAAGGCTATCAGACACGCCAGGCGGTCTTAATGGTTATCTTCGTGAGCCATCGACAGGTAGACGATGGTCAGCATCATGAAGATGAAAGCTTGCAGGGTGATGATCAGGATGTGGAACACAGCCCACGCCCACTGCAGCACCACACCCAGGCCGCTGAGCCAGAGGATGCCGGCGCCGAACATCACCGCGATCAGGATGAACACCAGCTCGCCGGCGTACATGTTGCCGAACAGACGCAGTGCCAGCGAGATCGGCTTGGCGATCAGGGTGACGAACTCGAGCAGGAAGTTCACCGGGATCAGCAGGATCTGCACGAAGATATTCTTGCTACCGAACGGGTGCAGGGTGAGCTCGCCGATGAAGCCGCCGATACCCTTGACCTTGATGCTGTAGAAGATGATCAGCGCGAACACGCTCAGGGCCATGCCCAGGGTGGCGTTCGGGTCGGTGGTCGACACCGCGCGGAACGGAATGTGCGGATCACCGGAGATCAGGATGGCCAGCTGAGGAATCCAGTCGACCGGTACCAGGTCGATGGCGTTCATCAGGAATACCCAGACGAAGATGGTCAGCGCCAGCGGGGCGATCACCGGGCTGCGGCCGTGGAAGGAATCCTTCACGCTGCCGTGGACGAAGTCCACCAGCACTTCGACGAAGTTCTGCAGGGCGCCAGGCTGGCCGGAAGTGGCCTTTTTAGCCGCCATGCGGAAGATGAACAGGAAGATCAGACCCAGCGCAACGGACCAGCCCAGGGTGTCCAGGTGGAACGCCCAGAAGCCCATTGCCTTGGCTTCTGCAGCCGAATGGGCCAAGCCCCAGCTGCCGTCTGGTAGTTGACCGTAGGTCAGGTTCTGCAAGTGGTGCTGGATATAGCCCGAAGCGGTTTCTGCTGCCATGGTTGCCTCAAACGCCCTAAGGTCTCGAAAGTCTTTTATTCATCAGCAGGGGCGCGAACCAGCTGACCAAAAGGGTCAGCACGAAGACGCCGAATACTGCCAACGGCGCCAATGGCTTCACTCCTGCAAAGGTCAGTGCAAACAGCACTGCCGTCAAAATCATCTTGCCTGCCTCGCCCGCGTAAAACGACTTGACGATGGCCTGCGCCGCCCGGGCTCCGCTGAAGCGAAAAGCCTTCCAGGCGAAATACACATTGGGCAGCCAGGCAATCAAACCTCCGCAAAGGCCTGAATATCCACTGACCACCCCTTTCCACTGCCACAACACCAGCGTTGCCAGCAGCAGTACGACAAATTGAGCCAGCAGTACCGGAAAAACCGCCCAGCGATGGAAAGGCAGGCGGTTTGGCGTGCGGATTTCCATCACAACTGCTCCTCGAAAGTCGACCGCCTCGTCAACAATGACTTGGCATAATTTGTGCCGACAAAATGCGCGCAGAGTATAGGGGTGGATTAACCCCTATTCAACTCTTGGGTAGTGATTTCCGACTGCGCGCTACAACAGGAATTGTTTCAGCGGATGTGAGCAAGCACGCCTTGCAACTCGTCAAGGGAGTTGTAGCGAATAACCAACTGGCCTTTGCCCTTGTTGCCATGGCGAATTTGTACCGCCGAGCCCAGGCGCTCTGCCAGACGCTGTTCAAGACGCGTGATATCCGGATCAGGTTTGCTCGCCTCGACCGGCTCAGGTTTGCCACTGAGCCACTGACGCACCAGTGCCTCGGTCTGGCGCACGGTGAGGCCCCGTGCGACAACATGACGCGCCCCTTCTTCCTGCCGATCTTCCTCAAGGCCGAGCAAGGCGCGGGCGTGGCCCATCTCCAGGTCGCCATGGGCGAGCATGGTCTTGATCGCCTCAGGCAGCGAGATCAGCCGCAACAGGTTGGCCACGGTGACCCGCGACTTGCCGACGGCATCGGCCACCTGCTGCTGGGTCAGTTCGAACTCCTGCTGCAGACGCTGCAGGGCGAGCGCCTCTTCCAGCGGGTTGAGGTCCTCGCGCTGGATGTTCTCAATCAGCGCCATGGCGATGGCGGCTTCGTCGGGTACTTCGCGGACCATGGCCGGAACGGTATCCAGGCCAGCCTGCTGGGTGGCGCGCCAGCGGCGCTCACCAGCGATGATCTCGTAGCGGTTGTCACCGATCGGGCGAACCACGATCGGCTGCATGACGCCATGGGTACGGATCGAGTGCGCCAGTTCTTCCAGCGCCTCGGGATCCATGTCGCGACGCGGCTGGTACTTGCCGCGCTGGATCAGCTCGACCGGCAGGTGTTGCAGTTCCTTCTGGTCGATCTTGACAGCCTGCGCTTCGAGCGCGCTGACGGAAGGACCACTGAGCAGTGCATCCAACCCACGTCCGAGACCGCGTTTCTTGATGGCCATGCGGATTCCTTAAGTTGTTTGTGCAATGCGTGATGGGCGGCGCTGACGACGGACCAGTTCCCCGGCCAACGCCAGATACGCCAGCGCGCCACGGGATTGCTTGTCGTAGGCCAGTGCCGGCATGCCGAAGCTCGGCGCCTCCGCCAGGCGGATGTTGCGCGGAATCACCGTGTCGTACAGCTGCTCGCCAAAGTGCTCCTTGAGCTGCGCCGAAACATCGTTGTTCAGGCTCAGGCGCGGGTCGTACATGGTCCGCAGCAGGCCTTCGATCTTCAGCTCCGGGTTCAACCGGGCGGCGATACGCTTGATGTTATCCACAAGGTCGCTCAACCCTTCCAGCGCGTAGTACTCGCACTGCATGGGGATGATCACGCCATCGGAGGCGACCAACGCATTGAGCGTCAGCATCGATAGCGACGGCGGACAGTCGATGAGGATGTAGTCGTAGTTCTCGCGGATCGGCGCCAACGCGTTGCGCAGGCGGCTCTCCTTCATCTGCATTTCCAGCAGGACCACTTCGGCGGCGGTCAGGTCGCGGTTGGCCGGCAACAGCTGGTAACCACCGTGCTCGGAGTAGTGCATGGCCTGGGCCAGGTCGCATTCCCCGATCAGCAGGTCGTACACCGAATGCTCGAGCTCGTGCTTATCCACACCGCTGCCCATGGTGGCGTTGCCCTGTGGATCGAGGTCGATCAGCAGCACGCGACGCTTGGTCGCGGCCAGCGATGCGGCGAGATTGATGCAGGTGGTGGTCTTGCCCACACCACCCTTCTGGTTCGCGATTGCGAATACCTTAGCCATTGTTGCTCGTGTTCCCAGTCATGCCTTGCGGCGCAGTATCAGCAGATGGCGCTGGCCCTGGCAACCTGGAACGGTCAGGGCCTGCTCGCTTTCCACTGTGAAGTCTGCGGGCAATGCTACCAGTTCATCGGCAGGATGCAGCCCCTTCATTGCAAGCCATTGCGTGCGGCTGTCACCCAGGTGGCGGGTCCAGTTGGTGAAATTCTCCATGCTGCTGAAGGCCCGGGAGACGATCCCGCAGAACGGCTGCTCGGGCTGGACCTCTTCCACCCGGCTGTGGATAACCGTGAGGTTGTCCAGTTTCAGCTCCATCTTCACCTGGGTGAGGAAGCGCGTCTTCTTGCCGTTGCTGTCGAGCACCGTCACCTGCTTGTGCGGGTGCAGGATGGCCAGCGGAATACCCGGCATGCCGCCGCCGCTGCCGACATCCAGCCAACGCTGGGTGTCATTGTGGATAAACGGCATGACGCTGAGGCTGTCGAGCAAGTGACGCGAGACCATCTCGTCGGGGTCGCGCACGGCGGTCAGGTTGTAGGCCTTGTTCCATTTGATCAACAGGGCCAGGTAGCCCAGCAGCAGTTCGTGCTGCTGCGCGGTCAGCTCGACACCAAGCTGACGCGCACCTGTGGACAACTCTTCGGCATGTTGCGGGGTGACCGGGGAACTCAAGCGCTTTGCTCCAATTCGCGGCCTGCGCCGCGTTTTTTCAAGTGAATCAGCAACAGGGAAATCGCCGCCGGGGTGACGCCGGGAATACGCGAAGCCTGGCCCAGGGTCTCTGGCCGGGTGTCGCCGAGCTTGCCCTGGATCTCCTTGGACAGCCCGGAAATGGTCGTGTAGTCGATATCCACAGGCAGACGCGTGTCTTCGCTGGCGCGCAGGCGGGCAATCTCTTCCTGCTGGCGGTCGATGTAGCCGGCGTACTTGGTCCTGATCTCGACCTGTTCGGCGACCTGTGGATCGATGTTCTCGCCGCCGGTTGCCTCGATCAGGCCAGCGTAGTCGATTTCAGGGCGGGCAAGCAGGTTGAGCAGGCTGTACTCATGCGCCAATGGCGTGCCGAACTTATCCACAATGGCCTGGCCTTGCGGCGTGTTCGGCCGCACCCATGTGCTCTTCAGGCGCTGCTCTTCACGCTCGATGCCTTCGCGCTTGGCGCTGAACGCCGCCCAGCGCTCATCGTCGATCAAGCCGAGTTCGCGGCCCTTCTCGGTCAGGCGCAGGTCGGCGTTGTCTTCGCGCAGGATCAGCCGGTACTCGGCTCGCGAAGTGAACATGCGGTACGGCTCCTGGGTGCCGAGGGTGATCAGGTCGTCGACCAGCACGCCGATGTACGCCTCGTCGCGGCGCGGGCACCAGCTTTCACGGCCCTGGGCGCGCAGCGCCGCGTTGGTTCCGGCCAGCAGGCCTTGGGCACCGGCTTCTTCGTAGCCGGTGGTGCCGTTGATCTGGCCTGCGAAGAACAGGCCGCCGATGACCTTGGTCTCGAGGCTGTACTTCAGGTCGCGCGGATCGAAGTAGTCGTACTCGATGGCATAGCCTGGGCGCACGATGTGCGCGTTCTCCATGCCGCGGATCGAGCGGACGATCTCGAGCTGCACGTCGAACGGCAACGATGTGGAAATGCCGTTGGGATACAGCTCATGGGTGGTCAGGCCTTCCGGCTCGATGAACACCTGGTGGCTTTCCTTGTCGGCGAAGCGGTGGATCTTGTCCTCGATCGACGGGCAATAACGCGGGCCGATGCCTTCGATCACCCCCGAGTACATCGGCGAACGGTCGAGGTTCGAGGCAATGATCTCGTGGGTGCGGGCGTTGGTGTGGGTAATCCAGCAGCTCACCTGGCGCGGATGCATGTCGGCATTACCCATGAACGACATTACCGGGATCGGCGTATCGCCCGGTTGCTCGGTCATCACCGAGAAGTCCACCGAACGGCCATCGATGCGCGGCGGGGTACCGGTTTTCAGCCGGCCGACACGCAGCGGCAATTCACGCATGCGGTTGGCCAGGGCATTGGCGGGCGGATCACCCGCGCGGCCACCGGAATAGTTCTGCAAACCGATGTGGATAAGTCCACCGAGGAAAGTCCCGCTGGTCAGTACCACGGAGTCGGCGAAGAACCGCAGGCCCATTTGCGTGACCACGCCCTTGACCTGGTCCTGCTCGACGATCAGGTCATCGCACGACTGCTGGAATATCCACAGGTTGGGCTGGTTTTCCAGGATTTCACGTACCACGGCCTTGTAGATGGCGCGGTCCGCCTGTGCACGGGTGGCGCGTACCGCCGGGCCCTTGCGGTTGTTCAGAACGCGGAACTGGATGCCGCTCTTGTCGGTGGCCAGCGCCATTGCGCCGCCGAGCGCATCGATTTCCTTGACCAGGTGGCTCTTGCCAATGCCACCGATGGCCGGGTTGCAGCTCATGTGACCGAGGGTTTCCACGTTATGGGTCAGCAGCAGGGTTTTCACACCCATGCGTGCGGACGCAAGCGCAGCCTCGGTACCGGCATGGCCGCCGCCGATGACGATCACTTCAAAACGGGAAGGGAAATCCACCACGCACCTCGTGCCTGTTTTTGCGAATAGAGAAGGTAAGCGGACAAGTATAGGGACTTCCCGCCCTCCAAAGAAACCTTCTGAGCAAAATTTGACCAGGCTGTGGATGAGTGGCAGGTAAAAGAAAACAAAGAGGAAAAATTTAAAAAAGCTTTGTTTTTATGTTTATGTTTAGACACCCACCTGTCTGTGCATAAGTATCTACAGCCCATATATTTCAATGTGTACAGAGAATCATAACCCTGTGTCCAGGTGGCCCTGGGGGCTCTGGATACCGCTGTTTAACCTGTGGATGAATCGTGCTGTTACCCACAGACAGGTTTGTCCTCAGAAAAAAAGCCTGGTTATCAACGGAGCTGAGGTCGAGTTTTCCACAGAGCTTAGCCAGGCGTGCGGAACGCTGTTGATGAAATATTTTCCGCAGCGCTTGTCGTCCGTGGTGGCTGGCTTGCTTGCAATGACCCGTACCGACACGAATCGCAGGCAAAAAAAAGCCGCTCCAGAGAGCGGCTTTGTTGCGAATCGAACCCTGTGGGATCACTTGCCAATGCAGAAGCTGGAGAAGATCCGCCCCAGCAGGTCATCCGAGCTGAATGCTCCGGTAATTTCACCCAGCACTTGCTGTGCCTGGCGCAGGTCCTCTGCCAGCAGCTCACCGGCACCGGCGAGGGTCAGCTGCGCGCGGCCATGCTCGAGGTGGGCACTGGCTTGGCGTAGCGCCTCCAGGTGCCGGCGACGAGCGCTGAAGCTGCTTTCGGCGGTTTGTTCATAGCCCATACAGGCCTTGAGATGCTCACGCAGCAGATCCAGGCCCATGTCGTTGTCCCGGGCGCTGAGGGTGATGGTGACGTGCCCATCGTCGCTTTGCTCCAGGCCCACGACCTCGCCACTGAGATCCGCCTTGTTGCGAATGAGGGTGACCTTTGCCACGTCGGGGCGCTGATCGAGAAACTCTGGCCACAAGGCAAACGGATCAGTGGCTTCCGGTGCCGTCGAATCGACTACCAGGAGCACACGGTCGGCCTCTCCGATGGCCTTGAGCGCCCGTTCCACACCGATCTTTTCCACATGGTCATCGGTGTCGCGCAAGCCTGCGGTGTCGACCACATGCAGCGGCATGCCGTCGATGTGGATATGTTCGCGGAGGATATCCCGGGTGGTGCCGGCGATATCGGTGACGATTGCCGCTTCACGCCCGGCCAACTGGTTGAGCAGGCTAGACTTGCCGGCGTTCGGCCGACCTGCGATGACCACGGTCATGCCGTCGCGAAGCAATGCGCCTTGTCCTGCTTCGCGCTGAACTGTGGATAACGTGTCACGTACTTCATCGAGCATGCGCAGCACATGGCCATCGGCGAGAAAATCGATCTCTTCCTCTGGGAAGTCGATGGCGGCTTCGACATAGATGCGCAGGGCGATCAGAGCTTCGGTGAGGCCATGCACACGCTTGGAGAATGCCCCTTGCAGGGAACGCAGGGCATTGCGCGCAGCCTGTGTGGAGCTGGCTTCGATCAGGTCGGCGATTGCCTCGGCCTGGGCCAGGTCGAGCTTGTCGTTGAGGAACGCTCGCTCGCTGAATTCGCCTGGACGTGCCAGCCGGCAACCGAGCTGCAGGCAACGTTGCAGCAGCATGTCCATGACTACCGGGCCGCCGTGGCCCTGCAGCTCCAGCACATCTTCGCCTGTGAACGAGTTCGGCCCGGGGAAGAACAGCGCGATCCCTTCATCCAGCACCAGGCCATCGTCATCGCGGAACGGGCCGTAATGGGCATGCCGCGGGTTCAGCGTATTGCGCCCGGTGATGACTTGCCCGGCCTGGCGGGCCAGCGGGCCGGACAATCTGACGATGCCTACCCCGCCACGGCCCTGGGCGGTGGCGATGGCGGCAATGGTTTCACGCACTGTGTTCATGCTCGAACCTCTACAACGAATACGACAGATAGCAAAAACGCCCCAGGGGGGCGTTTTTGTTCACAGGCTAGCGTAGCAGCCCGTCAAGCGGCTGCGTTCTTGGTCGCAGCCTCGATACGACGAGTGATGTACCACTGCTGTCCGATCGACAGGCAGTTGTTCACAACCCAGTACAGCACCAGACCAGCCGGGAACCACAGGAAGAAGAAGGTGAAGATGATCGGCATCATTTTCATTACCTTCGCCTGCATCGGATCGGGCGGGGTCGGGTTCAGGCGCTGCTGGATGAACATGGTGGCGCCCATGATGATCGGCAGGATGAAGAACGGATCCTTGATCGACAGGTCGGTGATCCACAGCATCCACGGGGCCTGGCGCATCTCGACGCTTTCCAGGAGTACCCAGTACAGGGCCAGGAACACCGGCATCTGCACCAGGATCGGCAGGCAGCCGCCCAGCGGGTTGATCTTCTCTTTCTTGTACAGCTCCATCATCGCCTGGGACATCTTCTGGCGATCGTCACCGAAGCGTTCCTTGAGCTGGGCCAGTTTTGGCGCCACGGCACGCATGCGCGCCATCGAGCGGTAGCTGGCGGCCGACAGCGGGAAGAACAGGCCCTTGATCAACATGGTCAGGACGATGATCGACCAGCCCCAGTTGCCCAGCAGGCTGTGGATATGTTGCAGCAGCCAGAAGATCGGCTGGGCGATGAACCACAGGAAGCCGTAGTCGACGGTCAGTTCCAGGCCTGGGGACAACTCCTTGAGCTTGGACTGGATCTTCGGACCGGCATACAGCATGGCGCTGGTTTCGACCTTGCCGCCGGCAGGGACGTTAAGCGCCGGGCCGGTGTAGCCGATGATGTAGTTGCCCTGGCTGTCCTTGCGGGTCTGGACGGCGTTGTTGTCCGAGTGGGTCGGGATCCAGGCGGTCACGAAGTAGTGCTGCAGCCAGGCGACCCAGCCGCCGGTCACATTTTCTTTCAAACTACCTTTGTCGATGTCTTTCATCGACACTTTCTTGTACGGCTCGGAAGCTGTCCACAGGGCCGCGCCCAGGTAGGTGGCGGTACCGGTGGCGGTGCTCGACGACGGGTCGGAGCTGGCGTCACGCTTGAGCTGGGCAAACATGTTGCCGGTCCAGGCCTGGCTGCTCTGGTTGTCGATCAGGTAGCTGACGGTCAGGTCATACTCACCGCGCTTGAAACTGAAGCGCTTGATGTAGTTGACGCCGTTCTCGCTGAACTTCAGGTCGACCGACAGTTGGTCCTGGCCGTCGGCCAGCTGGAAGCTCTTCTGCTCTGCGGCGTACAGCGGGCGACCCGTGGAACGGGCGTCCGGACCGTTGGCGCCGGTCAGGCCACTCTGGGCCAGATACACACGTTCGCCACCGTTATCGAACAGCTGGAACGGAATATCCGGATGATCCTGGCGACGAGGGTACTTCGGCAGGGTCAGTTGGACGATGTCACCACCGACCGGGTCGATAGCCAGGTCCAGGACGTCGGTCTTGATCCGGATCAGGTCCTTGCTGAGCGCCACTGGCGCCAGTTCGGCTGGGCTGGATTCAGCATTGGCGCTCGGCACATCGGCACTTGCACCGGAGTTGCCGGCCGGCACGGTGTCCGGCAGGGCCGGGGCAGCATTGCTGGCAGCAGCATTCTGAGTCGGCAGGGCAGCCTGGCCGTAGTCCTGGTTCCACTTGAGGACCATGACATAGGACACGATTGCCAGGGCGACGATCAGGATCGTGCGTTTAATATCCATGATTACTCGGCTATCGAAGAAGTTCGGGAGGAAGGAGCAGGTGGAACGGGATCGAAACCGCCGTCGTTCCACGGATGACAACGCCCCAGGCGACGAACGGCCAGCCACCCACCACGCAAGAGGCCATGGTTTTCAATGGCTTCATAGGCGTAACAGGAACAGCTGGGATAGAAACGACAGTGACTGGCCATCAGTGGACTGATGGCGTAACGGTAAAACTGGATCGGAACGAGGGCCAGTTTACGCATTGTGACTGTCTACCCCTGCGGAATTGGCGACCGCTGGAGAGGGCCGACTGCGGACCAGTCGCTTCCAGAGCTTGCCAAAGTGTTGGTGCAATTCTGGGTTTTCCACTTCGCCCAACCCCTTGCGCGCGACGATCACGATGTCCAGGCCAGCCAACAGCTGCTGGTTCAGGCGAAACGAATCGCGCATCAGGCGTTTCAGGCGATTGCGTTGAACGGCGAGCTTGACGCTCTTCTTGCCGATCACCAGGCCTAGGCGCGGATGATCGAGGCCGTTCTCGCGGGCAAGGATAAGCAGGTTTTTCCCTGGAACCTTGCCGGTTGGGGAGTCGAAGACCGCTTTGAAATGCCGGGGTGTAAGCAGTCGCTTTTCCCGACTGAAGTCCTGACTCACCACCTGTGCCGAAAAATCAAATTGCCAGACGCTTACGGCCTTTGGCACGGCGACGCGACAGTACGGCACGGCCGTTCTTGGTAGCCATACGGGCACGGAAACCGTGGGTGCGGGCGCGCTTGATGGTGCTTGGTTGGAAAGTACGTTTCATGGCGTGTTACCTGGGTTGGTCGACAACGGGCCGGAAGGGCCCCCTTTTTAAGAGATCGGCGATTCTAGAGAAAGCAAGGCAATAGGTCAATTTCCAACCAGCCATTCCTTATGGAAGGTCGAATCAGGGTAGATCGAATCTCCCTCGAACGATGACCGTTAACCCGGGGACAAAACGCAGGCAAACAGAAAAAACAAAGAGGCATATAAAAAGCTTTTCTGAAGAACTTATAGATCTTAGCTGGACAACCTTCTGTGGATAAGCCTGCCAAAGCCACGTTTTACAAGCTGTACAGAGCTTCACAACCTTGTCGGTAAAGGGTGCTCTGTCTGTGCGGGCCATGAGGACAAGCTGTGGGCTGAATCGGTGTTTATCCACAGAGGTTTTATCCACAGATCTCAACCCAGGGTTGTGCATAGCCCACAGGTGCCGTTATCCACAGGGCTTATCAACACCGCTTGAGTGATGTAAACGTCAGTTTTTGGCAGTTTTACCGTGATCGCGGACGCCACCACGTGTGGATAACTGGCCGCCTGCCCGGTACAATGGCGGTTTGTTTTGCCTCATCCGGCTTTCAACTCAGGGGATATCCGTGTCAGTGGAACTTTGGCAGCAGTGCGTGGAGCTTCTGCGCGATGAACTGCCTGCCCAGCAATTCAACACCTGGATCCGTCCGCTACAGGTCGAAGCCGAAGGCGACGAGTTGCGCGTCTATGCGCCCAACCGCTTCGTGCTTGATTGGGTCAACGAGAAGTACCTTGGCCGCCTGCTCGAACTGCTGGGTGAACAGGGCAGCGGCATTGCCCCTGCGCTTTCCTTGTTGATCGGTAGCCGTCGCAGCTCCGCAGCGCGTGCCGCCCCCAACGCACCTGTCAGCGCTGCCGTTGCCGCGACCCTTGCGCAGCAGACGCAGGCGCAGCCGTCGGTGGCTGCGGTGCAGCATGCAAATGCTCCAGTGGCTGAGCCTGCGCAGGTCGCCGAGGTCGAAGAGCCTTCGAGCCGCGACAGCTTCGACAGCATGAGCGACACCACCACGGCGCCGAAGGTCAACGGGCGTACCGAGCAGCGCACGGTGCAGGTCGAAGGTGCCTTGAAGCACACCAGCTACCTGAACCGTACCTTTACCTTCGAGACCTTCGTCGAGGGTAAATCCAACCAGCTGGCCCGTGCCGCGGCCTGGCAGGTCGCCGACAACCCCAAGCATGGTTACAACCCGCTCTTCCTTTATGGGGGCGTGGGCCTGGGTAAGACCCACTTGATGCACGCTGTGGGTAACCACCTGCTGAAAAAGAATCCGAATGCCAAGGTGGTCTACCTGCATTCCGAGCGCTTCGTGGCCGACATGGTCAAGGCGCTGCAATTGAACGCGATCAATGAGTTCAAGCGTTTCTACCGCTCGGTCGATGCGCTGTTGATCGATGACATTCAATTCTTCGCCCGCAAGGAGCGCTCGCAGGAAGAGTTTTTCCACACCTTCAACGCCCTGCTCGAAGGTGGCCAGCAGGTGATCCTCACCAGTGACCGCTACCCGAAGGAAATCGAAGGCCTGGAAGAGCGCCTGAAGTCGCGTTTTGGCTGGGGGCTGACGGTCGCCGTCGAGCCGCCGGAGCTGGAAACTCGCGTGGCCATCCTTATGAAGAAGGCCGACCAGGCCAAGGTCGAGTTGCCGCACGATGCCGCCTTCTTCATCGCCCAGCGTATTCGCTCCAACGTGCGGGAACTGGAAGGCGCCCTGAAACGGGTGATTGCCCACTCGCACTTCATGGGCCGCGACATCACCATCGAGCTGATCCGCGAGTCGCTCAAGGACTTGTTGGCGCTGCAGGACAAGCTGGTCAGTGTGGATAACATCCAGCGCACGGTGGCCGAGTACTACAAGATCAAGATCTCCGATCTGTTGTCCAAGCGTCGCTCGCGCTCGGTGGCGCGGCCACGGCAGGTGGCGATGGCGTTGTCGAAAGAGTTGACCAACCACAGTCTGCCGGAGATCGGCGACATGTTCGGCGGCCGCGACCACACCACCGTGCTGCACGCTTGCCGCAAGATCAATGAATTGAAGGAATCCGACGCGGACATCCGCGAGGACTACAAGAACCTGCTGCGTACACTGACGACCTGATGGCCGTCTGCGCAGCTATTTGAAGGCAAGGGACTAGACCATGCATTTCACCATTCAACGCGAAGCCCTGTTGAAACCCCTGCAACTGGTCGCAGGCGTCGTCGAGCGCCGCCAGACCTTGCCGGTTCTGTCCAACGTCCTGCTGGTCGTGCAAGGCCAGCAGCTGTCGTTGACCGGTACCGACCTGGAAGTCGAACTGGTTGGCCGCGTACAGCTGGAAGAACCGGCTGAACCGGGCGAGATCACCGTCCCGGCGCGCAAGCTGATGGACATCTGCAAGAGCCTGCCCAGCGATGTGCTGATCGATATCAAGGTCGACGAGCAGAAGTTGCTGGTCAAGGCCGGTCGCAGCCGTTTCACCCTTTCCACTTTGCCGGCCAATGACTTCCCGACCGTGGAAGAAGGTCCAGGCTCGCTGACTTGTCAGCTTGAGCAGAGCAAACTGCGCCGCCTGATCGAGCGCACCAGCTTCGCCATGGCCCAACAGGACGTGCGCTACTACCTCAACGGCATGCTGCTGGAAGTATCCCCCGGTACCCTGCGTGCCGTGGCCACCGATGGCCATCGCCTGGCACTGTGCGCCATGCAGGCACCGATCGACCAAGCTGATCGTCATCAGGTCATCGTGCCGCGCAAAGGTATCCTGGAGCTGGCGCGCCTGCTGACAGACCCGGAGGGCATGGTCAGCATCGTTCTGGGCCAGCATCACATTCGTGCCACCACCGGTGAATTCACTTTCACCTCCAAGCTGGTGGACGGCAAGTTCCCGGACTACGAGCGCGTTCTGCCTAAAGGTGGCGACAAGCTGGTAATCGGCGACCGTCAGGCACTGCGCGAAGCGTTCAGCCGCACCGCGATCCTCTCCAACGAGAAGTACCGCGGCATTCGCCTGCAACTGGCCGCTGGCCAGCTGAAGATCCAGGCCAACAACCCGGAACAGGAAGAGGCGGAAGAAGAAATCAGCGTCGACTACAGCGGCAGCTCGTTGGAGATCGGTTTCAACGTCAGCTACCTGCTGGACGTGCTGGGTGTCATGACTACAGAGCAGGTGCGCCTGATTCTGTCGGACTCCAACAGCAGCGCCCTGTTGCAGGAAGCCGGCAATGACGACTCGTCCTACGTTGTCATGCCGATGCGTCTGTAACCCGTAGCAGGCGACATGTCCCTTCGACGTCTCTCGGTCACCGCGGTGCGCAACCTGCACCCGGTGACCCTCTCACCCTCCCCTCGCATCAACATCCTTTACGGCGCCAACGGCAGCGGCAAGACCAGCGTGCTCGAAGCTGTGCACCTGCTCGGTCTTGCGCGCTCGTTCCGCAGCACCCGGTTGAACCCGGTGATCCAGTACGATCAGCCGACCTGTACGGTGTTCGGCCAGGTCGAATTGGCTGAGGGCGGTATGAGCAACCTCGGTGTATCGCGGGAGCGCCAGGGGGATTTCACCATTCGCATCGATGGACAGAACGCACGCAGCGCCGCGCAACTGGCAGAGATGCTGCCTTTGCAGTTGATCAATCCGGACAGTTTCCGGCTGCTCGAAGGTGCGCCCAAAGTGCGCCGGCAGTTCCTCGATTGGGGCGTGTTCCACGTGGAACCCCGCTTCATGGCTACCTGGCAGCGCCTGCAGAAGGCCCTGCGGCAGCGGAACTCATGGCTCCGGCATGGTACACTGGACGCCGTTTCGCAAGCCGCCTGGGATCGAGAGTTATGTCTCGCCAGTGCGGAGATAGATGAATACCGTCGCAACTATATCAAGGCCTTGAAGCCTGTCTTCGAGCAGACCCTGAGCGAACTGGTCGAACTGGACGGGCTGACCCTGAGCTACTACCGAGGCTGGGACAAGGACCGGGAACTCAATGAAGTTCTCGCCACCTCCCTCCTTCGCGATCAGCAGATGGGCCACACCCAGGCCGGGCCACAGCGTGCTGATCTGCGCCTTCGATTGGGCGCGAACAATGCGGCCGACATTCTTTCGCGTGGGCAGCAGAAGTTGGTGGTCTGCGCCCTGCGCATTGCTCAGGGGCACCTAGTCAGCCAGGTTCGTCGCGGTCAGTGTATTTATCTGGTGGATGACTTGCCGTCCGAGCTGGACGAGCAGCACCGCCGCGCCCTGTGCCGCTTGCTTGAAGAATTGAACTGCCAGGTGTTCATCACCTGTGTAGACCACGAATTTCTGAGGGAAGGCTGGCAAACGGAAACGCCAGTTGCCTTGTTCCACGTGGAACAAGGCCGTATCACCCAGACCCACGACCATCGGGAGTGAAGGCATGAGCGAAAATCAAACGTACGACTCCTCCAGCATCAAAGTGCTGAAAGGGCTGGATGCCGTACGCAAACGTCCCGGCATGTACATTGGCGACACCGATGACGGCAGCGGCCTGCACCACATGGTATTCGAGGTGGTCGACAACTCGATCGACGAAGCCCTGGCCGGACACTGTGATGACATCACCGTCATCATTCACCCGGACGAATCCATCAGCGTCCGTGACAACGGCCGTGGTATTCCGGTCGATGTGCATAAAGAAGAAGGCGTTTCTGCGGCCGAGGTCATCATGACCGTGCTGCATGCCGGCGGTAAGTTCGATGATAACTCCTACAAGGTGTCCGGCGGTCTGCACGGTGTAGGTGTATCGGTAGTGAACGCACTGTCCGAACAGCTGGTGCTCACCGTTCGTCGTAGCGGCAAGATCTGGGAACAGACCTACGTCCATGGCGTGCCCCAAGCGCCGATGGCCGTAGTGGGTGACAGCGAAACCACTGGTACCCACATTCACTTCAAGCCTTCGGCTGAGACTTTCAAGAACATCCACTTCAGCTGGGATATCCTCGCCAAGCGTATCCGCGAGCTGTCGTTCCTGAACTCCGGTGTCGGTATCCTGCTGAAGGATGAGCGCAGCGGCAAGGAAGAGTTCTTCAAGTACGAGGGTGGCCTGCGTGCGTTCGTTGAGTACCTGAATACCAACAAGACTCCGGTCAACTCCCAGGTTTTCCACTTCAACGTCCAGCGTGAAGATGGCGTGGGTGTTGAGATTGCCCTGCAGTGGAACGACAGCTTCAACGAAAACCTGCTGTGCTTCACCAACAACATTCCCCAGCGCGACGGTGGTACCCACCTGGTTGGCTTCCGCTCCTCGCTTACCCGTAGCCTGAACAGCTACATCGAGCAGGAAGGCCTGGCGAAAAAGAACAAGGTTGCCACCACCGGTGACGACGCTCGTGAAGGCTTGACCGCGATCATTTCGGTCAAGGTGCCGGATCCGAAGTTCAGTTCGCAGACCAAGGACAAGCTGGTTTCCTCGGAGGTGAAGACCGCCGTGGAACAGGAGATGAACAAATACTTCGCCGACTTCCTGTTGGAAAACCCCAACGAAGCCAAGGCTGTGGTCGGCAAGATGATCGATGCCGCACGTGCCCGTGAAGCGGCGCGTAAAGCGCGCGAGATGACTCGTCGCAAAGGCGCCCTGGATATCGCTGGCTTGCCGGGCAAACTGGCCGACTGCCAGGAGAAGGACCCTGCCCTTTCCGAACTGTACCTGGTGGAGGGTGACTCTGCGGGTGGCTCGGCCAAGCAAGGCCGCAACCGTCGAACCCAGGCGATCCTGCCGCTGAAGGGTAAGATCCTCAACGTCGAGAAGGCGCGCTTCGACAAGATGATCTCCTCGCAGGAGGTCGGCACGCTGATCACCGCACTGGGCTGTGGCATCGGCCGCGAAGAGTACAACATCGACAAGCTGCGCTATCACAACATCATCATCATGACCGATGCTGACGTCGACGGTTCGCACATCCGTACCCTGCTGCTGACCTTCTTCTTCCGTCAGTTGCCGGAGCTGGTCGAGCGCGGCTACATCTACATTGCCCAGCCACCGCTGTACAAGGTGAAGAAAGGCAAGCAGGAGCAGTACATCAAGGACGACGAGGCCATGGAAGAATACATGACCCAATCGGCCCTGGAAGATGCCAGCCTGCACCTGGATGAAGCAGCGCCAGCGGTCTCTGGTGTTCAGCTACAAGCACTGGTAAACGAGTTCCGCGGTGTGATGAAAACGCTGAAGCGTCTGTCACGCCTGTATCCGGAAGAGCTGACCGAGAACTTCATCTACCTGCCCAAAGTTACTGTCGAGCAATTGGCTGACAAGGCGCAGATGGATGATTGGCTCAAGGCGTTCCAGCAGCGCCTGGACAACAGCCAGCGTTCTGGTTTGGCCTACAAGGCTGACTTGCACGAGGACAAGGAACGTAATATCTGGCTGCCAGTGGTGGAAACCACCTCCCACGGCTTGGCCAGCTACGTCACCTTCAACCGTGATTTCTTCGGCAGCAATGACTACCGCAGCGTTGTCGCCCTCGGCGAAAACCTCGGTACGTTGTTGGGTGACGGTGCCTACGTTCAGCGCGGTGAGCGCCGCAAGGCGGTCACCGAGTTCAAGGAAGCCCTCGACTGGCTGATGAACGAGAGCACCAAGCGCCACACCATCCAGCGATACAAAGGGCTGGGTGAGATGAACCCGGATCAGCTGTGGGAAACCACCATGGACCCAACCGTGCGCCGCATGCTCAAGGTAACCATCGAGGACGCTATCGCCGCCGACCAACTGTTCAACACCCTGATGGGTGATGCGGTCGAGCCACGTCGCGACTTCATCGAAAGCAACGCGTTGTCGGTGTCCAACCTGGACTTCTGATCAGTTGTCGTTCGGCACATCAAAGTGCCGTGAATGAAAACCCCGGCCTTCGTGCCGGGGTTTTTCTTTAGGTGTGCGTAGCTTTCTTGTGCGGTTCACGATCTGTATGAACAGCTTCAAGCCGCTTTCACTGGTTTGATCAGGCTTTCAGCTGGTATGCCGAACAGATCGTGCAGCTTCCAGATCATAGGGAGCGTCAGCGAGCGCTTTCTATTCAGTACCTCATAGACACGATTCGTCTTGCCAATGGCCGGTACAAGATCGGCTGCTGTAAGGCCTGATTGTTCCATTCGGAACTTGATGGCTTCTATCGGGTCTGGCAGGTCTACCGGAAAATTCTTTGCTTCGTAAGCTTCGATCAAGGTGATCATCACTTCAAAAGCGTCACCCTCGGCAGTTCCAGGCTGAGGCTCATTCTCGAACAGTGGAGCGAGCTCCTTGAGTGCTGCCCGGTATTCATGGTCGGTACGGATTGGGCGGATATTCATATTGGGTCACTCCATCTCCACAGTATTTGCGTCGATCTTGTCGTACGCCTTGTGGGTACCAATAAATTTAATGTAGACAGCGCCAAACTGATAGGCAATGGCTACCACTAGCCTGTAGTCATTGCCCTTGATATTGAACACGACCCGTCTGCTTTTCAGGATGCTCGCGTTTCGGTACTGAGTTTTGATCGTATCCGGGTTAACCCATGTAGCTTTCCGGGCTTCATCGACCCAGGCGCGCAATGGCTGTTCACAGTCCGGATGGATTTCCCAAAAGGATTTCAGTTGGCTAATGGCGATAATCTTCATGACTTTTAGTTTAGTCCCAAGGTGGGACCATGTGCAACGACGGTTTAGCGCCAGAATGTTTCACGTGGAACATTCACAGCCCGAGGGTTTTGAGTCGTCGATACAGCGTGCGCTCACTCATGCCCAGATGTGCTGCCAGCTCGTTACGTGATCCTTTGAAAGTCTCCAAGGCATGCGCCAGCTCGGCCATTTCATTACGTCCGCGACGGCCGAAATGACTCTGATCTGATACTGGATGGATGTCTTCGGGCAGATGTTCCGGACGAATGAAACCATCATCGGCAAACAGCCGGGCCCGTTCCAGGATGTTCCTGAGCTCGCGAATGTTGCCTGGGAAGGTATGCAGGTTGAGGCGCTCAAGGGCTTCGGCGGTAATCTTGGGCGCGTGCTTGCCGGCCATGCGTTGCAGCAGGCTCTCACAGAGCAACGGCAAATCCTCGACTCGCTCACGTAGTGACGGCAGGCGAATCGGAAATCCGCTGATGCGGTAATACAGGTCTTCGCGGAATGTTCCTTCGGCGGCCATCTCTTTCAATGGCTTGTGCGTTGCTGAGACCAGACGGAAATCTGAATGGACTGTGCGCGTGCTGCCGACCGGACGGAAGCTTCCGGACTCGATCAGACGTAGCAACTTCACCTGCATGGCCAGCGGCACCTCACCGATCTCGTCGAGGAACAAGGTTCCCCCGTGAGCCGCTTCTGCCAGGCCGATCTTGCGCTGGGTCGCGCCGGTGAAAGCACCCTTCTCATAACCGAACAGTTCACTTTCGAACAGCGACTCGGTCAGCCCGGTGCAGTCCACCACCACCAAGGGGCCATTGGCTCGGGGGCTACCCAGGTGCAATGCCCGGGCGAACAGCTCCTTGCCCGTCCCGGATTCACCCTGGAGCAAGACCGGGATCTGCGCGGGGGCGGCACGTTGCAGACTGGAAACGGCGCTCTTGAAGGACGGAGCCCGGCCAACCAAACCCTGTTGTTGAGGTTGTGCCGATGCCAGGGTGACGCTGGTCAGCCGCTCGACGAACGCCACCACCCTGCCCTCGTCGTCGAGGATCGGACGCAGCTCTACATCCACATGTTCCGGCCCGCGCGGAGTGTGATGGATGTGCAGCACACGCTCGGGCACCTTGCTGTCCAGCGACTTGCGCAGCGGGCAGTGCTCACCCGCCTGGTCGCAGGGAACGGCGTAGTGATGGGAAACTCGATGGCACTTATCGCCGATTGGCGCGTGCTCCTCATTGCCGAACTGGCGACGGTAGGCCGCGTTGGCGGCGAGGATGTTGTAGTCGGTGTCCAGCACGATGCTGGGCAGCACATCGTGTTCAAGGTATGACACCAGCGCGATGATCGCGGGATGGGAAGCGGCTAGCATGACAGCACCAGAGGAAGGACCTGGCGAGCGTAGCAAGGACTGCCAAACACTGCCATCGACTGACAGTCGACTGCCAGGAACTGTCACCTTTGGGTTGCTGGAATGAGGGCTGCTGCGCGCCCTTCGCGGCTCGAGACCGTTCCTACGGGGGTAAGGCGTCTATCTGAAAGGCTGGCATGCATCTTGATAAAGCACCTCCCACTGCCTATGCCTTCAAGGAGGCTTGGGACAACTGGAGAGTGCAATGATCATCGGCAACAACCTTCACGTCGAAGAGTTCTTCGACAAGGCGACCTGGACCATCAGCTACCTGGTCATGGATGGCGAGACGCGGCAATGCGCGCTGATCGACAGCGTGCTGGACTACGACCCCAAGTCCGGGCGTACCTGCACCGATTCGGCGGATAAGCTGATCGCCCGCGTCGAGGCGCTGGATGCCAAGGTGCAATGGATCCTGGATACCCATGTGCACGCCGACCATCTGTCCGCGGCGGCTTACCTCAAGGCCCGGCTGGGCGGCAGCATCGCGATCGGTGCGCAGATCACCCAGGTACAGAAAGTCTTCGGCACCCTGTTCAACGCTGAGCCGGGCTTTGCTCGCGACGGCAGCCAGTTCGACGTTCTGTTCGAAGATGAAGAAGGATTTCGCATCGGCAATCTGCATGCCCGTGCACTGCACACCCCTGGGCATACCCCAGCGTGCATGAGCTATATGATCGAGGATGCGGGTGAGACCGCCGTGTTCGTCGGCGACACCTTGTTCACTCCTGACTATGGCACCGCCCGTTGCGACTTCCCGGGCGCCAGCGCAAGAACCCTGTACAAGTCGATCCGTCGCCTGCTCGCCTTCCCGGACCAGACCCGGCTGTTCATGTGCCACGACTACCTGCCTGGTGGCCGTGAGCTGTGCTTCGTCACCACCGTGGCCGAGCAACGCGCCAACAACATCCATATTCATCAAGGGGTCAGCGAAGACAGCTTCGTGCAGATGCGCGAAGCCCGTGACAAGACCCTCGACATGCCCGTGCTGATCTTGCCGTCGGTGCAGATCAACATGCGCAGCGGGCAATTCCCCGAACCTGAAGAAAACGGTGTGAGCTATCTGAAGATCCCGCTGAACAAGCTGTAAGTCACGCCGTACCCATAACGAGATTTCCAAGGAACACCGCCATGCCTGCCCTGCCCCCTGCCGATTCCTCCCGTGCCGACCACCACAAGGTGGTGATCGTCGGCGCCGGTGCCGCCGGTATCGCCACCGCCTCCAGCCTGATCGCCCGTGATCCTTCGCTGGATATTGCCCTGATCGACCCCGCCGATGTGCACTACTACCAGCCCGGCTGGACCATGGTCGGTGCCGGTGTGTTCAAGGCGTCGAGTACCGCCCAGACCATGGCCGCCACCCTGCCCCGTGGTGTGCGCTGGATCAAGGCAAGGGTGGACGGCTTCGATCCCCAGGGCCAACTGGTGCTGCTCGAGGGTGGTCGCGCTGTCAGTTATGAACAGCTGGTGGTCTGCCCGGGCTTGAAGCTCGATTGGAATGCCATCGAAGGCTTGAGTGAGACCCTCGGGCGCAACGGCGTCACCTCCAACTACCGCTATGACCTGGCGCCCTATACCTGGCAACTGGTACAGAACCTCAAGCAGGGGCGCGCCCTTTTCACCCAGCCGCCGATGCCGATCAAGTGCGCCGGGGCGCCGCAGAAGGCGCTGTACCTGTCATGTGACCACTGGCTGCGCAGCGGCCACCTGGGCAACGTGAGGGCCAGTTTCTTCAATGCCGGCGCGGTGCTGTTCGGTGTGCCGGATTATGTGCCGGCGCTGATGAGCTACATCGACAAGTACGACATCGACCTGAACTATCAGCATCGTCTGACGGCGGTGGATGGCGCGAACAAGCGCGCTACGTTCGTGCGCACCCTCCCCGACGGCACTACCGAGACCCGCGTCGAAGCCTTCGACATGTTGCATGTGGTTCCGCCCCAGGTGGCGCCTGAATTCATCCGCCAGAGCCCGCTGGCCGACGCGGCGGGTTGGGTGGACGTCGACCCGCACACCTTGCGCCATCGCCAGTTTGGCAATATCCATGCCCTGGGCGACGTGGCCAATACCACCAACGCCAAGACCGCCGCCGCCGCCCGCAAGCAGGCACCGGTGGTCGCCAACAATGTGCTGGTGGCGCTTGGTCGGCTAGCGACCCTCGCGCAATACGATGGCTATGGCTCCTGCCCGCTGACAGTGGAGCGTGGCAAGATCGTCCTGGCCGAGTTCACCTACGGCGGCAAGCTGGCACCGAGCTTCCCGCGTTGGCTGCTCGATGGCCGCAAGCCAACCCGCCTGGCCTGGCTGCTCAAGGCGCAGATCCTGCCGCCGCTGTACTGGAAAGCCATGCTCAAGGGCCGCGAGTGGCTCGCCCGGCCGCAACCTCTGGTGGTCGAGGCGCAACAGTGATCGAGCACCAACTGCTGGGCGCCGGGCTTGGCGCGATCATTGGTGCGGTGTTGGCTTTGACCGGCGCCGGTGGCGGCATCCTCGCGGTGCCGCTGCTGGTGTTCGGCTTGGGGCTGAGCATGGTCGAGGCGGCTCCGATCGGCCTGCTGGCCGTGGGGTTGGCGGCGGCAGTCGGTGCGGTGCTCGGCCTTCGCCAGGGGCTGGTGCGTTATCGGGCGGCACTGTTCATCGCCCTGATCGGGATTGCCTGTGCGCCGTTCGGCTTGATGCTCGCTCACCGTGTGCCGAATATACCTTTGGCCTTGGTCTTCGCCGGGGTGCTGGTGTACGCCTGTTTGCGGATCTGGCGCAAGGCAGCACGTGAGCTGCGTGGCGAGTCACCCTGCGGCGAACGGGAGATCATGCCTTGCGTGCTCAACCCGTTGCAGGGGCGTTTGCGCTGGACCCTGCCCTGCGCCCGCGCGCTGGCGTTTACCGGAATGCTGTCGGGGTTGCTGTCTGGCCTGTTGGGCGTCGGTGGCGGCTTCGTGATCATTCCGGCCTTGAACCGCTACACCAACCTGAACATGCAAAGTATCGTCGCCACCTCACTGGCGGTAATCGCCCTGGTGTCCACTGGCAGTGTGGTCAGCGCCAGCGTGGCGGGTGTGATGCATTGGTGGGTCGGCGCACCGTTCGCCGCAGGGGCGGTGCTGGGTTTGCTGCTGGCGCGGCCGTTGGCTAGCAAACTTGCCGGTCCGCGCCTGCAGCAGCTGTTCGCCGTGGTGGGCTGCGGCGCTGCCGTGCTGCTCGCCGGCAAGGCGCTACTCGGCTAGCAACTCATCCTGTTCGGCGGCGCACAGCGCCAGCAGGTAGTCCCACACCACGCGCAGGCGCACCGACTTGTGCAGCTCGCGGCGAGTGCAGATCCAGTAGCTGCGCTGGATGGTCTCGCCGGGCAACACGCGTACCAGCTTCGGATCGTGGCGGGCCATATAGTTGGGCAGCACGGCGATACCCAGCCCGGCCTGGGCGGCGTGCTGCTGGGCGATCACGCTGGTGCTGCGGAACACCACGTTGGGCGCTCGGCAGAAGCTGTTGAGGAACAGCAGTTCCTGGCTGAACAGCAGGTCGTCGACATAACCGATCCAGTTGTGCCGGGCCAGATCTTCACGTGTGTCGAGCGGTGGCGCTTGATTCAGGTATTCCTGGCTGGCGTACAGGGCCAGGCGATAGTCGGTGAGCTTGCGGGTGATCAGCAGGTCGGCGTTGGGTCGTTCCAGGTGGATGCTGATCTCGGCTTCGCGGTTGAGGATACTCACGAACCGCGGCACCGCCACCAGTTCCACCTCCAGCCCCGGGTAACGCTGGAACAGTGCCTTCATGCGCGGAGTGAAGAACATGATGCCGATGCCTTCGGTCACGCCAAGACGGATCTTGCCCAGCGGCGTGATGGCCTGGGTGATCTCTTCCTGCGCCAGCAAGGCGACGTTCTCCATGGCTTCGGCATGCTTGAGCAGGGCCTGGCCCGAGGGGGTGAGCTCGTAGCCCTGAGCGTGCTGGACGAACAGCGCGGTGCCCAGGTGCTTCTCGATGCTCTCGATATGCCGGGCGACGGTGCTGTGGGTAGTGTTGAGGCGCTTGGCGGCGCTGAGCAGGCGGCCGCTGCGCTGCAACTCGAGGAAAAACCGCAGATCGTTCCAGTCGAACATGGGCGTCCTTGGATGTGCTGGCTGTCGAAGCCATCGCGGGGCAAGCCCGCTCCCACAATTGGTTAGTCGCTGTGCTAAAACGCACAACGGCTGCGCGAAATCTCGTGTTTCCTCCGCGAAATTAATCAATAAGATGGATCGGGACAAGAATAATAATCAGGCGCGAGGTTGCACATGCCATCAGCCGATTCTGTCTACGACTACGTGGTCGTGGGTGCCGGTCCCGCCGGTTGCCTGCTGGCCAATCGCTTGTCCGCCGATCCATCCTGCCGCGTGTTGCTGCTCGAGGCGGGTGGCCGTGACAACTATCCCTGGATTCATATCCCCGTCGGTTACCTCTACTGCATCGGCAATCCACGTACCGACTGGTGCATGAAGACCGAGGCCCAGCCTGGGCTGAACGGGCGTGCCCTGGGCTATCCGCGGGGCAAGGTGCTGGGTGGCTGTTCGTCCATCAACGGCATGATCTACATGCGCGGCCAAGCCGCCGACTATGACCGTTGGGCCGAGCAAGGCAACGAGGGCTGGGCATGGAAGGATGTGCTGCCGCTGTTCAAGGCCAGCGAGAGCCACTATGCCGGTGCCAGCGACAGCCATGGCGCCGACGGTGAGTGGCGGGTCGAGCAGCAGCGCTACAGCTGGCCGATCCTCGATGCCTTTCGCGATGCGGCCGAACAGAGCGGCATCGCCAGGATCGACGACTTCAATACGGGCGACAACGCCGGCTGTGGATATTTTCAGGTCAACCAGCGCAGCGGTGTGCGCTGGAACTCGGCCAAGGCATTTCTCAGGCCCATTCTCAAGCGCCCGAACCTGACCGTGCTAACCGGCGTGCAGGTCGACCAGGTGTTGCTCGGCAACACCCGCGCCCGGGCTGTAAGGGCGCTGTGGCAAGGTGCATGGCATGAGTTCGCGGCACGCCGCGAGATTGTTCTCTGTGCAGGTTCGGTCGGTTCGCCCGGGATCCTGCAGCGCTCGGGGATCGGCCCACGCAAACTGCTCGAAGGGTTGGGCATCGCTGTGCGTCACGATATGCCTGGTGTCGGCGGCAACCTGCAGGACCATCTGCAGCTGCGGTTGATCTACCAGATCCAGAACACGCGCACCCTCAACCAGATGGCCAACAGCCTGTGGGGCAAGCTGGGCATGGGCCTGCGCTATGCCTACGACCGCAGTGGACCACTGGCCATGGCGCCGAGTCAGTTGGGTGCTTTCGCCCGTTCGAGCCTCGAGCAAGAGACAGCCAATCTTCAGTATCACGTCCAGCCCTTGTCGCTGGAGCGCTTCGGCGAGCCGCTGCACCGGTTCCCGGCCTTCACCGCGTCGGTATGTAACCTGCGCCCGGCCAGTCGAGGTCGAATCGATATCCGCTCGGCGGACATGAACGCCGCGCCGCTGATAGACCCCAACTACCTCAGCGTCCCCGAGGACCTGCGCGTGGCCGCCGACGCCATCCGCCTTACCCGGCGCATCGTCCAGGCCCCTGCCCTGGCCGCCTTCGAACCCCGCGAGTACCTGCCAGGCCCTGCCCTGCAGAGCGAAGAAGACCTGCACCAGGCCGCCGGCCAGATCGGCACCACCATCTTCCACCCGGTAGGTACCTGCCGCATGGGCAGTGGTGCGCTCGATGTTGTGGATAACCAGCTGCGCGTGCACGGTATTCCGGGCCTGCGTGTGGCGGATGCCTCGATCATGCCGCAGATAGTCTCCGGCAATACCTGTTCACCCACGTTGATGATTGCCGAAAAGGCGGCACAACTGATCCTCAAGGGGGCCAACACCCAGACCAACCTCAGCGACAGCAACGCGATACCGACGCCCTGACCCGGGTGTGTGCAACAGCGGCAGCGCGGTCAGCGGCTGCCGGCAGTGGAACAACAAGAATAATCACTGTGGCCCCAAGGGCCGAGGACAGCAACGATGTCGGATTACATCCAGGAACAGGGTGCGGTGGCGAGCAGCCCGAGCCGCCGTGAGGAACGCAAGATCATTTTCGCGTCATCCCTCGGGACAGTGTTCGAGTGGTATGACTTCTTTCTCTATGGCGCCTTGGCGGCGGTGATCAGCAAGCAGTTCTTTGCAGGGGTCAACGACACCACCGCGTTCATCTTTGCCTTGATGGCCTTCGCCGCCGGTTTCCTGGTGCGCCCGTTCGGCGCTTTGGTGTTCGGCCGTCTGGGGGACATGATCGGGCGCAAGTACACCTTCCTGGTGACCATCGTACTGATGGGCCTCTCGACCTTCGCCGTCGGTCTGCTGCCCACCTATGCCAGCATCGGCATCGCCGCGCCGATCATCCTCGTGGTACTGCGCATGCTCCAGGGACTGGCGTTGGGCGGCGAGTACGGCGGTGCGGCCACTTACGTGGCCGAACACGCCCCGCCCGGCAAGCGCGGTTTCCACACCGGTTTCATTCAGTCCACCGCCACACTCGGTCTGCTGTTGTCGTTGATCGTGGTCCTGGCCAGTCGCTACATCAGCGGCGATGAGTTCGAGACCTGGGGCTGGCGCCTGCCGTTCCTGCTGTCGATCGTCCTGCTGGCGATCTCCACCTGGATCCGCATGAGCATGCACGAGTCGCCGGCGTTCGTGAAAATGAAAGCCCAGGGCAAGATAAGCAAGTCGCCGATCCGCGAATCGTTCACCTCCTGGCCGAACCTCAAGGTGGTTCTGACCGCGCTGTTCAGCATCAACGCCGGGCAAGCGGTGACCTTCTACACCGCACAGTTCTATGTGCTGTTCTTCATGACCCAGATGCTCAAGATGGACCCGGCCCAGGCCAATACCCTGTTGATCATCAGCGTGGTGATCGGCGCGCCGTTCTTCGTGTTCTTCGGCTGGCTGTCGGACCGTATCGGGCGCAAGCCAATCCTCATGGTCGGGCTGTTGCTGGCCACCGTTTGCTACTTCCCGATGTTCAAGGCGCTGAGTCATTACGCCAACCCGCAGATCGACGCCGCCAGCCGGGAAGCGCCCATCGTCGTCAGCGCCAACCCGCAAGGCTGCACCTTCCAGTTCGACCCGGTGGGCAAGGCCCGTTTCGACAGCCCCTGCGACAAGGTAAAGACCTTCTTGGTCAAACAGGGCCTGCCCTACAGCTCGGTCGAGGCTGCCGGCAGCGAAGTGCAGGTGAGCATCGGTGACAAGACCATCAACGGCTTCGACGAGGCGGCCATGCGCAGCGCCATCGAAGCGGCTGGCTATCCGGCCAAGGCCGACCCGGCGCATGTGAACCAGGTGATGGTGGTGGTGCTGATCGTTGCCATGATCCTGATCGCCACCATGACTTACGGGCCACTGGCGGCGGTCATGGTCGAACTGTTCCCGACGCGGATCCGCTATACCTCGATGTCCCTGCCCTACCACATCGGCAACGGCTGGTTCGGTGGTTTCCTGCCAACGGTGTCGTTCGCGTTGGTGGTGTACACCGGGGATATCTTCTATGGACTGTGGTATCCGGTGTTGATCACCGGGGTGAGCCTGGTGGTGGGGATCTTCTGCCTGAAAGAGACCAAGGACGTGGATATCGACAAGGTGTGAGGATTGCTCTCGGGCAAGCCCGCTCCCACGCGTCTGAGAAGGGCACAAAAAAACCGGCGTAAAAGCCGGTTTTTTTATAGCGCGAAAAAACTTATGCACGATTTTCGCAAAAACGTCATACATGGAAATAAACAGCTAATTCAATCACTTAGCATGTCTTCACGATCATCCATGCAAAACTTGCTAACAAGTTATCCACAGATCGTCAGGCTGGCTGCTGCTCCGGGTTTTCCGCCAGCGGCGGCAGCGAACCCATGGCTCGCTGGGTCGCTTCGTTCCAGGCCTGGGCGCGGTCGTTCAGCTCGGCGATGGCACGTGGGCCAGTACCCACTGCATACATCGGTTCACCGATCACCACCTCGATGGTGCCCGGGCGCTTGCCCCAGCCTTCACGCGGCCAGAACTTACCGGCGTTGTGGGCAATCGGCAGTACCGGCAGGCCGGCGTTGACCGCCAGGGCGGTACCACCGCGGGAGAACTTGCCGATCTGGCCATGGGGCACGCGGGTGCCTTCGGGGAAGATCAGCACCCAGGTGCCTTGCTTGAGCAGCTCGTCGCCCTGGCTGGCAACCTGGCGCAGCGCTTCCTTGGGATTCTTGCGATCGATGGCGATCGGCCGCAGCATGGCCATGGCCCAACCGAAGAACGGCACGTACAGCAGTTCGCGCTTGAGCACCTGGCTAAGCGGCGAGAAATACGCGGAGAGCAGGAAGGTTTCCCAGGTGCTCTGGTGGTTCGACAGGATCACGCAGGGTACTTTCGGCACGTTCTCGGCACCGGTGATCTTGTAGTCGATGCCCAGGACCGTGCGCACCAAAAACAACGCGCAGCGGCACCAGTACACGTTGATGAACTTGTAGCGCTTGGGGAACGGCAGGAAGGGCGCGACGAAGAAGCTCAGCGAGCACCACAGCAGCGAACTGGTGCCCAACAGCAGGTAAAAAAGAAAGATTCTGATCGCCTGCAGGATCGACATAGTGGCATGTACCGTTGCGGGGCGTGCCCGCCTAATGAAAAGTGCGCCGTTCCTGGCGCACTCATTTAAATAAGTTCTCTGGCGATGGCTGCCAGATCGTCGAAAATCAGTGTAGTTTGCGGGACGCCTTTTTCCAGGGTCCTTTCGCCCTTGCCGGTTTTTACCAGCACGGGTTGTGCATCGACGGCCAGGGCCGCCTCCAGGTCACCTTTGCTGTCGCCAACGAACCACACGCCGGTCAAGGGCACCTGGTAATGGTCGGCAATGGTCCGCAGCATGCCGGGCTTGGGCTTGCGGCATTCGCAGCCCTCGTCCGGGCCGTGCGGGCAATGCACGATCAGGCCGACCTCGCCGCCCTGCTCGGCCACCAGTGCGCGCAGGCGCGCATGCATGGCCTCGAGGGTTTCCAGCGGGTAGTAGCCGCGGGCAATGCCGGACTGGTTGGTGGCAATAGCCACCGTCCAGCCCGCCTTGCTCAACTGCGCGATGGCCTCGATCGAGCCGGGAATGGGGATCCACTCCTCCAGCGACTTGATGTAGGCGTCGGAGTCGTGGTTGATCACTCCGTCTCGATCAAGAATCAGCAGTTTCAACGACTTACCCCAGCAGCGAGATATCGGCCACGCCCAGGAACAGACCGCGCAGGCGGCTGAGCAGGGCATAACGGTTGGCGCGTACCTTGGCGTCCTCGGCATTGACCATCACCGCCTCGAAGAAGGCGTCGACCGGGTCACGCAGGGCGGCCAGGCGGGCCAGGGCTTCGCTGTACTGACGCGCGGCCGCCATCGGTTGCACGGCCTGGTCGGCCTGCTGGATGGCCGAGTACAGGGAGAACTCGTTGGCGTTGTCGAAGTACTTCGGCTCGACCTGATCGGCGATGGCGCCTTCGGCCTTGCCCAGCAGGTTCGAAACGCGCTTGTTCGCCGCCGCCAGAGCTTCGGCTTCCGGCAGCTTGCGGAAGGCCTGCACGGCCTGCACGCGCTGGTCGAAGTCCAGCGCCGAGCCCGGCTTCAGGGCACGCACCGACAGGTAGGTGGAGACGTCGATGCCTTCGTCCTCGTAGCGTGCGCGCAGGCGGTCGAAGACGAACTCCAGTACCTGCTCGGACAGGCCGGCGGCCTTGACCTTGGCACCGAACTGCTTGACCGCGAACTCGACTGCGACATTCAGGTCCAGGTCCAGCTGCTTCTCGATCAGGATACGCAGCACGCCGAGGGCGGCACGGCGCAGGGCGTATGGGTCCTTGCTGCCGGTGGGCAGCATGCCGATGCCGAAGATGCCGACCAGGGTGTCGAGCTTGTCGGCGATGGCCACGGCGGCACCGGTGAGGGTCTGCGGCAGCTCGGCGCCAGCGCCGCGCGGCATGTACTGCTCGTTCAGCGCCAGGGCGACGTCTTCCGGCTCGCCATCGTTGAGGGCGTAGTAGTAGCCGGCGATGCCTTGCATCTCCGGGAACTCACCGACCATTTCCGAGGCCAGGTCGCACTTCGACAGCAGGCCGGCACGACCAGCGTTGGCGGCGCTGCCACCGATGTACGGGGCAATGAAGGCGGCCAGCTTGGAGACGCGCTCGGCTTTTTCGAACACGGTACCCAGCTGAGCCTGGAACACCACGTTCTTCAGGCGCTCGTTGAAGCTTTCCAGGGGCTGCTTCTTGTCCTGCTTGAAGAAGAATTCGGCGTCGGTCAGGCGCGGGCGCACGACCTTCTCGTTACCCTGCACGATCTGCTTGGGATCACGGCTCTCGACGTTGGCCACGGTGATGAAGCGCGGCAGCAGCTTGCCTTCGCTGTCCAGCAGGCAGAAGTACTTCTGGTTGTCCTGCATGGTGGTGATCAGCGCTTCCTGCGGCACCTCGAGGAAACGTTCCTCGAACGAGCACACCAACGGCACCGGCCACTCGACCAGGGCGGTTACTTCGTCCAGCAGCGCCGGTGGCACGATGGCCGTGCCTTCCTGCTGCATGGCCAGCTCTGCGGTGCGCTTGCTGATCAGCTCGCGACGCTCAGCGAAGTCAGCCAGCACGTGGGCCTTGCGCAGGTCCTCGACGTAGTTGGCCGGGGTGGTGATGAGTACGTTTTCCGGGTGGTGGAAGCGGTGGCCACGGGATTCACGGCCGGCCTTCTGGGCCAGGATGGTGCAGTCCACGACCTGATCGCCCAGCAGCATCACCAGCCACTGGGTCGGGCGCACGAACTCTTCACGGCTGGCGCCCCAGTGCATGCGCTTGGGGATCGGCAGGTCGTTGAGCGAATCCTCGACGATGGTTGGCAGCAGGCTGGCCGTGGCCTTGCCCGGAATGTGCTGGGAGAAGCGTAGCTTCGGGCCGCTCTGGTCGATGTCCGACAGCTCGACGCCGCACTTCTTGGCAAAGCCCAGGGCGGCCTGGGTCGGCTGGCCTTCGGCGTTGAATGCGGCCTGCACGGGCGGGCCATCGATGTTGATGCTGCGGTCCGGCTGCTGCACATCCAGTTGGCGGATCAGCACGGCCAGGCGGCGCGGCGCGGCGTAGACCTGCTTGCCGCTGTAGTTCAGGCCGGCGGCCTGCAGGCCTTTCTCGATGCCGGCGAGGAAAGCGTCGCCCAGCGTGGCGAGGGCCTTGGGTGGCAGCTCTTCGGTGCCCAGTTCAACCAGGAAATCTTGAGCACTCATTGTGCAGCCTCCAGCTTAGCCAACACTTCGTCACGCAGTTCAGGGGTGGCCATCGGGAAGCCCAGGCGTGCGCGAGCTTGCAGATAGCTTTGCGCCACGTCCCGGGCCAGGGTACGTACGCGCAGGATGTAGCGCTGGCGCTCGGTCACCGAGATGGCGCGGCGGGCGTCCAGCAGGTTGAAGGTGTGCGAGGCCTTCAGGACCATTTCGTAGGTCGGCAGCGGCAGGTCCAGCTTGATCAGACGGTTCGCTTCGCTTTCGTAGAAATCGAACAGTTCGAACAGCTTCTCGACGTTGGCGTGCTCGAAGTTGTAGGTCGACTGCTCCACTTCGTTCTGGTGGAACACGTCGCCATAGGTGACCTTGCCGAACGGGCCGTCGGCCCACACCAGGTCGTAGACCGAGTCCACGCCCTGGATGTACATGGCCAGGCGCTCCAGGCCGTAGGTGATTTCACCAGTGACCGGGTAGCACTCGATACCGCCGACTTGCTGGAAGTAGGTGAACTGAGTCACCTCCATGCCGTTCAGCCAGATTTCCCAGCCCAGGCCCCAGGCGCCGAGGGTTGGCGATTCCCAGTTGTCTTCGACGAAGCGAATGTCGTGAACCAGCGGGTCGATGCCGATGGCCTTCAGCGAGCCGAGGTACAGCTCCTGGAAGTTCGCCGGGTTTGGCTTGAGCACCACCTGGAACTGATAGTAGTGCTGCAGGCGGTTGGGGTTTTCGCCATACCGCCCGTCGGCAGGGCGACGGCTGGGCTGCACATAGGCGGCGTTCCAGGTCTCCGGGCCCACGGCACGCAGGAAGGTAGCGGTGTGGAAAGTGCCGGCGCCTACTTCCATATCGTAGGGCTGAAGCACCACACAACCTTGAGCTGCCCAGTAGTTCTGCAGGGCGAGGATCAGGTCTTGGAAGGTACGCACGGCTGGCGTAGGCTGGCTCACGAAATTCACCTGTATCTGGGGATGCGGATGTAAAGAGCGGGAGTATACCCGATTCGCCTCGCCCTCTACGTTATTGGAGCCTTATGCCACGCTGCTTTTGGTGTTCCGACGATCCGTTGTATCAGGCCTATCACGACCACGAGTGGGGAACGCCGCAGCGCGACCCGGCGTTGCTCTTCGAGATGCTTTTGCTCGAAGGGTTCCAGGCGGGGTTGTCGTGGATCACGGTATTGAAGAAGCGCGAGCGCTATCGCGAGGTGCTGCACGGCTTCGATCCGCTGAAACTGTCGCAGCTCAGCGATGAACGCATCGAGGAGCTTATGCTGGATGCTGGCATCATCCGCAACCGCCTCAAGCTCAAGGCCGTGCGCCGCAACGCCCAGGCCTGGCTGGCTGTGGATAACCCCGCCGAGTGGCTATGGTCGTTCGTCGGCGGCGCGCCGAAGATCAACCATTTCCAGGGCCGTGGCGACGTGCCGGCGGTCACCGACGAGGCCAAGGCGATGAGCAAGGCCTTGCAGAAGGCTGGCTTCACTTTCGTCGGGCCGACCATCTGCTACGCCTTCATGCAGGCCACCGGCATGGTCATGGACCACACCACCGACTGCGATCGCTACGCCGCGCTGGTGCGCTGACGGGGTACAATGCGCGCCTTGCTGAAATAAGGAATTCGCCTGTGGAAAAGTTCAAGGGCGCCCTGATGGTCGGGGTGCTGCGCCTGTTTGCCAAGCTGCCCTGGGGCGCCGTGCAGCGCGTCGGCGCCGGTATCGGCTGGCTGATGTGGAAAATCCCCAACGGCTCGCGCAATGTCGTGCGCATCAACCTGGCCAAATGCTTCCCAGAGATGGACCCGGCCGAGCGTGAGCAACTGGTCGGTCGCGCGCTCAAGGACATCGGCAAGTCGTTCGTCGAAAGCGCCTGCGCCTGGATCTGGCCGCCGCAGCGCTCGCTCGACCTGGTCAAGGAGGTGCACGGCCTGGAAGTGCTGGAGCAGGCCCTGGCCTCGGGCAAGGGCGTGGTCGGCATCACCAGCCACCTGGGCAACTGGGAAGTGCTCAACCACTTCTATTGCAACCAGTGCAAACCGATCATCTTCTACCGCCCGCCCAAGTTGAAGGCGGTGGATGACCTGCTGCGTGAACAGCGGGTGCAGATGGGCAACCGCGTGGCGCCTTCGACCAAGGAAGGCATTCTCAGCGTGATCAAGGAAGTGCGTCGGGGTGGTCAGGTGGGGATTCCCGCCGACCCGGAGCCGGCCGAGTCGGCAGGGGTGTTCGTGCCGTTCCTGGGGACCCAGGCGCTGACCAGCAAGTTCGTGCCGAACATGCTCGCCGGCGGCAAGGCGGTCGGGGTGTTCCTGCACGCCCTGCGTCTGCCCGATGGTTCGGGCTTCAAGGTGTTCCTGGAGGCGGCGCCAGAGGCCATGTACAGCACCGATGTGAATGAATCGGCGGCAGCCATGAGCAAGGTTGTCGAGCGTTATGTGCGTGAGTACCCGAGCCAGTACATGTGGAGCATGAAGCGCTTCAAGAAGCGCCCGGCGGGTGAGGCGCGCTGGTATTGAGATTTTTGGGGGCGCTTTGCGCCCCGGCAATCTCAGACCTTGTTCAACTTCTTCAAGAACACCGTCATCTCCTTCTCGGCCTGCTTGTCGCCATGGGCCTGCGCCGCGACTATCCCCTCTTCCCAGGCCTTGCGCGCGCCAGCCAGATCTCCGCTGAGCTGATACGCCTTGCCCAGCAGCTTCCACGCCGCCGAATACTTGGGGTCCTGCTTCACGCAGCTGGCCAGGTGCACCGCTGCCTCTGCGCCATTGCCCTCGTCCAGCCAGGCCTTGCCCAAGCCAAAGCGCAGCAGCGGGTTATCCACACCCTTGGCCAGCATCTTCTCCAACGATTCACGCATGTCCTTCCCTCCTAGAAGAAACTCAGGCCCACGTGGAACAGCTTCTCCACGTCCCGAATATGCTTTTTATCCACAACGAACAGGATCACATGGTCGCCCGACTCGATCACCGTGTCGTCGTGGGCGATCATCACTTCGTCCTCGCGGATGATTGCGCCGATGGTGGTGCCCGGCGGCAGGTTGATGTCCTCGATGGCCTTGCCGACCACCTTGCTCGACTTCGAGTCGCCATGGGCCACGGCCTCTATGGCCTCGGCCGCGCCACGGCGCAGCGAATGCACGCTGACGATATCGCCACGCCGCACGTGGGCCAGCAGGGTACCGATGGTGGCCAGCTGCGGGCTGATGGCGATGTCGATGTCGCCGCCCTGCACCAGGTCGACATAGGCCGGGTTGTTGATGATGGTCATCACCTTGCGTGCGCCCAGGCGCTTGGCCAGCAGCGACGCCATGATGTTGGCCTCGTCGTCGTTGGTCAGGGCCAGGAAGATGTCGGCGTCGGCGATGTTCTCTTCGAGCATCAGGTCCTTGTCCGAGGCGCTGCCCTGCAGCACCACGGTGCTTTCCAGGGTGTCGGAGAGCTGGCGGCAACGGGCCGGGTTCATCTCGATGATCTTCACCTGGTAGCGGCTCTCGATGGCCTCGGCCAGGCGCTCGCCGATCTGCCCGCCACCGGCGATGACCACGCGCTTGTTGCTCTCGTCGATGCGGCGCAGTTCGCCCATCACCGCGCGGATGTCCTTTTTCGCGGCAATGAAGAACACTTCGTCGTCGGCTTCGATCACCGTGTCACCCTGTGGAGTGATCGGCCGGTCGCGGCGGAAGATGGCCGCCACGCGGGTGTCGACGTTGGGCATGTGGGCGCGGATCTGGCGCAGTTGTTGGCCGACCAGCGGCCCGCCGTAGTAGGCCCGGACCGCCACCAGCTGGGCCTTGCCCTCGGCGAAGTCGATCACCTGCAGGGAGCCGGGGTGTTCGATCAGGCGCTTGATGTAGTTGGTCACCACCTGCTCGGGGCTGATCAGTACATCCACCGGAATATGGTCGTTGTCGAACAGTTCTTCGCGGGTCAGGTAGGCCGACTCGCGCACCCGGGCGATCTTGGTCGGGGTGTGGAACAACGAGTACGCCACCTGGCAGGCGACCATGTTGGTCTCGTCGCTGTTGGTCACCGCCACCAGCATGTCGGCATCGTCGGCGCCGGCCTGGCGCAACACCGTCGGCAGCGAGGCGCGGCCTTGCACGGTGCGGATGTCGAGTCGGTCGCCGAGGTCGCGCAGGCGCTCGCCATCGGTATCGACCACGGTGATGTCATTGGCTTCGCTGGCCAGGTGTTCCGCCAGCGTGCCGCCCACCTGCCCTGCGCCGAGGATGATGATCTTCATCCACTACTCCCTACATTCTTGTGCTTACCGCGAGGCGGCGATCTTGATCAGCTTGGCATAGTAGAAGCCGTCGTGGCCGCCTTCCTGGGCCAGTAGCTGGCGCCCGTGGGGCTGGCGCAGACCGGCCTCGGTGGCCAGGTCCAGCTCGCGGGCACCGGGGGTGCGGGCGAGGAAGGCGTCGATCACTTCGGTATTCTCGGTCGGCAGGCTCGAGCAGGTGGCATAGAGCAGCATGCCGCCCACTTCCAGGGTCGGCCACAGGGCATCGAGTAGTTCACCTTGCAGCGCGGCCAGGACCGGGATGTCGTCGGCCTGGCGGGTCAGCTTGATGTCCGGGTGGCGGCGGATCACGCCAGTGGCCGAGCACGGGGCGTCGAGCAGGATGCGCTGGAACGGCTTGCCGTCCCACCAACTGGCGGTGTCGCGGGCGTCGCAGGCGATCAGCTCGGCATTGAGCTTGAGGCGGTCGAGGTTCTCGCGCACGCGGGTCAGGCGCTTGGCCTCGAGGTCGATGGCGACCATGTGCGCCAAGCCCGGTTCGGCTTCAAGCAGGTGGCAGGTCTTGCCGCCCGGGGCGCAGCAGGCGTCGAGCACGCGCTGGCCGGGGGCCAGTTCCAGCAGGTCGGCGGACAACTGCGCGGCTTCGTCCTGCACGCTCACCCAGCCGTCGGCGAAGCCTGGCAGGCCGCGCACGTCGCAAGCCTCGGCCAGGACGATGCCGTCACGGCTGTACTGGCAGGCGCTGGCGCCGATACCGGCCTCGGCCAGCAGCGCTAGATAAGCGTCGCGGCTGTGATGGCGGCGGTTGATGCGCAGGATCATCGGCGGGTGGGCGTTGTTGGCGGCGCAGATGGCCTCCCACTGCTCAGGCCAGAAGGCCTTGAGCGACTTCTGCAGCCAGCGCGGGTGGGCGGTGCGCACCACCGGGTCGCGCTCCATGTCGGCCAACAGTGCCTCCCCTTCACGCTGGGCGCGGCGCAGCACGGCGTTGAGCAGGCCCTTTGCCCAAGGCTTCTTGAGCTTGTCGGCACACCCGACGGTTTCGCCGATGGCGGCGTGGGCCGGGATGCGGCTGTAGAACAGCTGGTATAGACCGACCAGCAGCAGCGCCTGCACATCGGCGTCGGCGGCCTTGAACGGCTTCTGCAACAGTTGCGCGGCCAGCAGGTCCAGGCGCGGCTGCCAGCGGGCGGTGCCGAAGGCAAGGTCCTGCGTCAGGCCACGGTCGCGCTCATCGACCTTGTCCAGTTGCGCCGGCAGCGAGCTGTTCAGCGAAGCCTTGCCGCTGAGCACAGCGGCCAAGGCACGGGCGGCAGCCAGGCGTGGATTCATTGGCCGAGCACCTTGCCACTGGCGAATTTCTCGCGGCGGCTGTTGAACAGGTCGGCGAAGTTGAGGGCCTTGCCACCCGGCAGTTGCAGGCGGGTCAGGCTCAGGGCCTGGTCACCGCAGGCGACCACCAGGCCATCTTTGCTGGCCGACAGGATTTCGCCGGGGGCGCCCTGGGCTGTGGACAAGTTGGCGGCCAGTACCTTCACGCTTTCGCCGTCCAGGGTGCTGTGGCACACCGGCCAGGGGTTGAAGGCGCGGATCAGGCGCTCAAGCTCCACGGCCGGGCGGCTCCAGTCGATGCGCGCTTCGTCCTTGTTCAGCTTGTGGGCGTAGGTGGCCAGGGCATCGTCCTGCACTTCACCTTGCAGGCTGCCATCGGCCAGGCCGGCGATGGCCTGCACCACGGCGCCCGGGCCCATGGCGGCGAGGCGGTCGTGCAGGGTACCGCCGGTGTCCTCGGCGCTGATCGGGGTGACCACCTTGAGCAGCATCGGGCCGGTGTCCAGGCCCGCTTCCATGCGCATCACGGTCACACCGCTCTCGGCGTCACCGGCTTCAACGGCGCGCTGGATCGGCGCGGCGCCACGCCAGCGCGGCAGCAGCGAGGCGTGGCTGTTGATGCAGCCCAGGCGTGGGATATCCAGCACAGCTTGCGGCAGGATCAGGCCGTAGGCGACCACCACCATCAGGTCCGGCTTCAGTGCGGCGAGCTCGGCTTGGGCGTCGGCGTTGCGCAGGGTCTGCGGCTGGTACACCGGGATATCGTTGGCCACAGCCAGCGCCTTGACCGCGCTCGGCATCAGCTTCTGGCCGCGCCCGGCCGGGCGGTCGGGCTGGGTGTAGACGGCCACGATCTCGTACGGGCTGTCGAGCAGGGCCTTGAGGTGTTCGGCGGCAAACTCTGGAGTGCCTGCGAAGACGATGCGCATGGAGTTCTCGCTTCTTGAAAAAGAAAAAGGCTTGCCGGAGCAAGCCTTCTGGAAGGTGTGGATCAGGCTTGCTGGCGGTGCTGCTTTTCCAGCTTCTTCTTGATCCGGTCACGTTTGAGCTGCGACAGGTAGTCGACGAACAGCTTGCCGTTGAGGTGATCGAACTCGTGCTGCACGCACACCGCCAGCAGGCCCTCGCATTCCAGCTCGTATGGCTTGCCGTCGCGGTCCTGGGCCTTGACCCGGACGCGCAGCGGGCGGTCGACGTTTTCGTAGAAGCCCGGCACCGACAGGCAGCCTTCCTGGTACTGGCCCATGTCGTGGGTCAGCTCTTCGACGCTGGGGTTGATAAAGACGCGTGGTTCGCTGCGATCTTCGCTCAGGTCCATCACCACGACTTGCTGGTGCACGTTGACCTGAGTCGCCGCCAGGCCGATGCCCGGGGCCTCGTACATGGTTTCGAACATGTCGTCGATCAGCTGGCGCAAGGCGTCGTCAAACACCGTTACCGGTTTGGCAATGGTACGCAGGCGCGGATCGGGGAATTCGAGAATGTTCAAAATGGCCATGGCGGTCAGGCAGTCACTGTGCGGTCGGTTGAAAAGTCGGGTGGGAACCGGCCATTACTGGCCAGCTCCCCCCTAAGAACCGTACGTGCGCCTTTCAGCGCATACGGCTCAAGCCTTCACCAAGCTTCCAATGGAAGCCGGTTTGCTCACGTGCAGACCACGCGTGTGGAGCTGGTTGTGACAATTAGGATGCAAGAGTACCCGATTGGCCAAAGCGTCACCACCGTCTACGGCCCGGTGGATGATGTGGTGGTCGTGCCACCCTGTTTCCTTGGTGATCGGTTGTTTGCAAAGCAGGCACAGGCCGTTCTGGCTGGCGAATAAATTTCCGATTTGTTTCCGGTACTTCAGCTTATTCAGCATCCGGTCCATCCGGAGTTTCTCGCCCATGGCCTCCATGGCTGGATCGTAGGGGTTATATTCCCCACTCACCTTTCTGTGCCGCTCGATCGGAGTACTCGCAAGCGAGTACAACTCGAACTCCCGTTTCGTCCCATTTTCCTCCAATACTGTGGTCGCGAACACCCATTTCCTGTCCCCTGAGGCCCGAAAATACTTCTTCCTGACCCAGTCGAGGGACTTGTTTGGGTGCCGCCTCTTTGCCCATCGCCAGAGTTTGATAAACACTCTGTTGTCCATACGGCTGTACGCTTGTTTGGCAACTACTGGCTGGTGGTACAGAGCCCACCCTCTCAGCATCGGGTTTAGCATTCGGATCAAGTCGCCCTGCTTCACCGTCTTGTGAGAGTCGATCACCTCTCGAACCTTGCTATAGAACGCCTTAACGTTCTTCTTGCTCGGCTTGATCAGTAACGTTCCGTCGTATTTCCGGAAACTCCATCCAAGGAAGTCGAAGCCTTCGTCGATGTGAGCAACACGCGTTTTCTTGAGTGACAACCGCAGCCCTCGCGTCGCGAGGAACTGTTCTACCCAAGGTTTTACTTCGTTCTCAAGCACCTCCGAGGAGGTGCCAGTAATCACGAAGTCATCTGCGTATCGCACCACATTCACCTTCAGTTTCTTCGCCCTTGCCACTCCTAGGTATTGCTTGAGGAGTGTTTCCAGACCATCCAGTGCCAGATTTGCCAACACCGGGGAGATAATTCCCCCTTGTGGCGTGCCTGCGTCCGTTGCGTGCAACTGCCCCTTGTGGATGACTCCAGCCTTTAACCACTGCTGAAGCATCCGGGTATCCGTAGGGGCATTCCTTAGCAGCCATTCGTGGTTGATGTTGTCGAAGAACCCTTCGATGTCTGCGTCCAAAACCCAACAGGCGGAAGCCTGTTTGGAAAGACACAGGAAGAGCTGCGCCATCGCATCCGCCGTACAACGTTCGATCCTGAAGCCGTAGCTATTAGGATCGCCCTGGGTTTCGGCGATGGGAGACAGGGCCAGCATGTACAGCGCTTGCATAGCCCTATCCGTCATGGTCGGTATGCCCAATGGGCGTTCCCGTCCATCCGACTTCGGGATGTAGACTCGCCGTAGTGGCCGAGCCCGGTAACCCCGCGTCTTCAACTGACCAACCGCATTCCATTTCGCGTTGGGTGTGTCCCAGAGTTGCCTATCGACTCCCGCCGTGCGGCTTCCCTGATTTTCCGTGACTCTCCGTACGGCCAAGTATCTGGCCGACTTCGAGTGGGTAAGCATCCGTTGCAGGGATTTAACCTTGCGCCATTTGCCTACACGACAAGCCTTCGCAATTCGCACCTGCATTCCCCGGACATTCCGCTGAACTCGACGCCAATCGACGTCATGCCACTGCTGCGGAGTGCCGGAAAGCGCAGACTCACCTTGCTGGCTGAGCTCTTTCATGCTGCTTTCCTCTCAAAGTGATACCACCCGAGCGGAAGGCGCACGTACCCCTGAGGGGCGTATGCACCCCGTCAGGGTTGGATAATCAAGGGCCAATGAAGCCAGCCCTGAAGTTGATGAGACGGTCTAAGTCAGAGTCATTGCGACAGAAGACCACGCAGAAGTCTGCCCGGTTTCCCGTGGGGTGATGTTCCAACCCCTATCCAAGCCATTACAGCCTGGCGTTCGCTTTCTCTGCGATCCCATACCCGCACCGCCAACAGTGTTCCTTACGGTTCACCTGCCCAAAGGGCAGCGATACGGGCTTACCACGTTCCCTGTCTGTCACACGACTGGGTTAGGACCTACCTTTTTCACCGGTGATCTCGGAAGACGACGTATCCCCAGCTCAGACGGGAATAACCGATCACGTACCTTTTGGTTCAAGCCTGTCAGCAGCTTTGGCTTGGCTATGTTTACGGTGTTTATCAGTAGTTCACATATGTTGCCCATACCAGTCAGCCTAGCGCCTTAACCCGGCACTGCTCCGAGTCTCTGCACCCCTCCTCGCGGAGAGAATGCACCCGAGATGGGGGCTACATTGTCAGACGGGCTTCACACACCACCGTTGCCAGTAGTGCATGCCGTCGTAGGCTACCGTTGGTCGTACAACGAGTCCGCTACTGCTCCGTGTGGGCGGCAGTTGGACAATGACAGACAGAGCTTCCGCTCATGTCTCCTGAGGAAAAGCCGAGCCAAGACGGTAATGACCGTTGGTCGGTTATTTGTTACCTCCTGCAATGAAAACGAGCAGGAGGTGACCCCTGCGGGGATCTTCTCCCCCGCTTGGGTTGATGTGTAGAGAGCTCTCCAAAACCGGGGGTTACCGGTTCTGCGGTCGTGCTACCGAGAGCTGAACGACCTTGGGGTTTGCCATCCGCCGCAGCGGTAAGCCCTTGAAGGCAGTGGACTTCTGGGTTGGTTTTGTTTCTTGGGGATGGATACCCAAGTATTCGATTTCCTTGCAGAAATCCCATCAAGCTGGCCATACAGCTTGGTGGAGGAGACACGCTACGCGTGTCGCACCTGAGCACACATAATAAAGGGAAACGGTGGCCAAGGCACCTGTGAAAGCTCGGCTAGGGTCTTTATGGGCTTGATAGCTGCCATTTAATAGACAGCTTTTCAAAGTATTACCCACAAAGTTATCCACAGGCTGTGCCACGCCGATGGCCCCCTGTCGATCAAGGAGGATCACCCATGAGCACTCTCCGTTCGTCGCCTTGCTCGCCTGCCGAACTGGAGGCGCGGCTGCGTCTGCATCGCCTCCCCGACATCGGCCTGCGCCGCTTTCTTACCCTGATCGAAGCCTTTGGCAATGCCTCATCGGCACTCAGTGCGCCGGCCAGTGCCTGGCGTGCGCTGGGGTTGCCAGCCGCCAGTATCGATGCCCGTCGCAGCCCTGAGGTGCGCGACGGCGCATTGGCTGCAATGGCTTGGTTAGAGCGCCCGGGCCAGCATTTGCTGATGTGGGACGGGCCTGGCTACCCCGCATTGCTGAGTGAAATCGACGACCCGCCACCCCTGCTGTTCGTCGCCGGTGACCCCGCTTTGCTGGAGCATCCGCAGCTGGCGATTGTGGGTAGCAGGCGTGCTTCACCACCGGCGCTGGATACCGCGGCTGCGTTTTCGCGTTGCCTGGCGCAAGCCGGGTTCACCATCACCAGCGGGCTGGCGCTGGGCGTTGACGGTGCCGCTCATCGGGCCGCGCTGAAAGCCGGAGGGCAGACCATTGGAGTGCTCGGCACGGGGTTGCAAAAACTTTATCCACAGCGCCACCGTGACCTTGCCCGGGCGATGCTCGACAGTGGCAGCGCGCTGGTTTCCGAGTACCCGCTGGATGCCGGGCCGCTGGCCGGTAACTTCCCCAGGCGCAACCGCATCATCAGCGGGCTGTCGCTCGGCGTGCTGGTGGTCGAGGCGAGCATCGCCAGCGGCTCATTGATCACCGCGCGCCTTGCCGCGGAGCAAGGGCGCGAGGTGTATGCCATTCCGGGTTCGATCCACCACCCCGGCGCCAAGGGCTGCCACCAGCTGATTCGCGACGGCGCGCTGTTGGTGGAAAGCGTGGAACAGATCCTCGACAGCCTGCGAGGTTGGCAGAACCTGCCGGGCGCGCCTGTGGGCAAAGCCGACCATCCCCTGCTCGCCTTGCTCCACGCCGCACCCCACACCAGCGAGGGCCTGGCGCACAGCAGCGGTCAGCCGTTGGCCCAGGTATTGGCCAGCCTCACCGAGCTGGAGCTCGAGGGCCGGGTCAGCAATGAAGCCGGGCGTTGGTTTGCCCGTTCCGGCTAAGTACACTGCGCACACGGCGTTTATGCGGAGAGACGGAAATGGTGAGCAGTTGGCGTGTGCAACAAGCCGCGCGTGAGGTGAAGGCGGGTGCGGTGATCGCCTATCCGACGGAAGCGGTCTGGGGCCTGGGCTGCGACCCGTGGAACGAGGACGCGGTGTATCGCCTGCTGGCGCTCAAGTCGCGGCCTGTGGATAAAGGCCTGATCCTGGTCGCCGACAGCATCCACCAGTTCGATTTCCTGTTCGAAGACTTCCCCCAGGACTGGATCGACCGCATGGCCGCCACCTGGCCGGGGCCGAACACCTGGCTGGTGCCGCACCAGGACCTGCTGCCCGAGTGGGTGACCGGGCAGCATGACAGCGTGGCATTGCGGGTCAGCGATCACCCACAGGTGCGTGAGCTGTGCGCGCTGGTGGGCCCATTGATTTCCACGTCCTGCAACCCGGCCGGGCGCCCGGCGGCCAAGAGCCGGTTGCGGGTGGAGCAGTATTTCCACAAGCAGCTGGACATGGTGCTGGGTGGGGCGTTGGGGGGGCGGAAGAATCCAAGCCTGATTCGGGACCTGGCGACCGGCGAGGTTGTGCGCCCGGGTTGATACCGCTGGCGAGGGCTTCGCCCTCGTTTCGCGGCACAAGGCCGCTCCACAGGCAAGCGCGATCCCCTCTAGGAGCGGCCTTGTGCCACGAAAGGGCCGCAAAGCGGCCCCAGAAACCGCGCAGATTCTCCTGATTTTCTCTCAAATGGTTGCCCAGTAATCCAATTGGGAAACGTCCTACTACCCCCGTCCTAAGCCACCACCTTCACTACAGGAACCCCTACCTCTAGCTTGCTCGCCGTGCGTCGCAAATCGGCGGGAGCATCTAGAACAATGCCGCTATTCGAGAATGCCGAGTACCTGATAAGGGCGAATCTGGAGCAGCTAGCGTCCAATCATCGGGTCAGGGCGGTGGAGATAGGCAGATTTACCGCAGATCAGTTCGAAGCGATCAACAGGCAGAAAGCAGGGCAGGATTTACCCCAGCTTGAGGATCCGGGCATCGTCTTCATTGGCAGTCATGCCTACAGAAGCCGGGTGATACGCGACGGATACACCATTGATGACATGATTCTGCAAATCAAGGCAGCGCTGGCAGCGACATCGGTCTGGAAGAGTGCCACCCACATGACTGCCCTTCGCAGCACGATTGGCCTAAATGATGGCTATGGCAATGAAATCTATGATGAGGCGATTTTTGAACTGACGGTCCGCAAGCCCAAGGCGGAGCTCTATTCCATCGTGCCCAAAGGGGATAGAAACAAGCCCAAAAAATAATGGCCGCTTAAGCGGCCAAAGAGTAAGGATGCGCTCGCCCGGATAACTTGAAACTCAACCGGCGCACCAGCACAACCTCAGGGAGAAAGGCTACGCCTCAGAGCCGGCACGGTCAAGCGAGGCCCTGCCCCTCGCGTGTCGCTCCCACAGGGATTCTCTGCACCCTCAGGACTTTCTGATTTTTCCTCCCAAGGCTGCCCATCTCGAATTCAGAGAATTATCCTACGCAGTCTGTCGACTGCCATTACCTTCTCAGTGGGAACGCCTGCCTCTAGGCTCCAGACCGTCGCCGAATAACTTGGCGATCGGGTGTGGTAGCCCGGGTATTCGATTTCCCATGTCAGTCCATGGCGGCTGTGCGTGGGAGGCTTTCGAGCCTGCCTGGTTTGGGAATCGCCCGGGTCTACCACCTCGCGTACAGTCGCCACCCAATTCGCGTGGTAGCGGGGGCCGGTGGTTTCTTTAAGGAGCGAATTCCCATGAATAGAAAGCTTGTTCCCGATCCACCACTCCCCAATACCACAACCCACCCCTTCGGCCGCTGCGACGCCGGCCACCCACCGCTCTTCACCGTAAATCCCAACATCGAAGCCCACGATGCCCTGGTACACGTTGCGCTCTATCTGCGCTGCGCCTACGACACCGGCATCAAGGCCCTCGACCACCTGCGTGACGAGGGGCGCGGCATGTACTGGTCGAGCCTGCATTCGCTGGAAATGGCGGAGGGGTTGGTGGAGGCGATGCTTGAGGGCATTGAGTCAGCGTCTGTAGCCGAAAGGCCCGCTGGCTGAACTGACGCCATCGCCGACAAGCCGGCTCCCACAGGTACAGCGTCATCTAGGAGGTTTGCGCGGTCCCTGTGGGAGCTGGCTTGCCAGCGAATGGGCCGCAGAGCGGCCCCAGGATTTCAAGGCAGCAGAACAGTCGAGCCCACCGTCCGCCGCGCCGACAACTCACTCTGCGCCTTGGCCGCCTCACTCAACGGATACCGCTGCTGGATATCCACAACCAGCTTGCCACTGGCGATCATCGCGAACAGGTCATCGGCCATGACCTGGGTGTTCTCGGCATTGTTGGCGTAGCTCCCCAGCGTCGGCCGGGTGACATACAACGACCCCTTCTGCGACAGGATCCCCAAGTTGACCCCGCTTACCGCGCCGGAGGCATTGCCGAAACTCACCATCAACCCTCGCGGCCTCAGGCAATCCAGCGAGGTCAGCCAGGTATCGGCCCCCACGCCGTCATACACCACTGCGCACTTCTGACCGTCTGTCAGCTCCAGCACACGCTTGGCCACATCTTCATGGCTGTAGTCGATGGTCGCCCAGGCTCCGAGCGCCTTGGCCCGCTCAGCCTTCTCGGCGGAACTGACAGTACCGATCAGCTTCGCCCCCAGTGCCTTGGCCCACTGACAAGCCAGCGATCCGACACCACCGGCAGCAGCATGGAACAGCACGAAATCCCCAGGCTGCACGGCATAGGTCTGCTTGAGCAGGTACTGCGTGGTCAGCCCCTTGAGCATCACCGCCGCCGCCTGTTCGAAGCTGATCGCATCCGGCAGCTTGACCAGGTTGGCCTCCGGCAGTGTATGCACCTCGCTGTAGGCCCCCAGCGGCCCGCCGGCATAGGCCACACGGTCGCCGACCTTGATCCGGCTGACGCCCTCGCCCACGGCTTCGACCACCCCCGCCGCTTCGGTACCCAGCCCGGAAGGCAGCGACGGCGGCGCATACAGCCCGCCACGGAAATAGGTGTCGATGAAGTTCAGCCCGATCGCATGGTTGCGTACGCGCACTTGCTGCGGGCCGGGCGGGGCCGGGTCGAACTCCACCAACTGCAACACTTCCGGGCCGCCATGCTGGCTGAACTGGATACGCTTGGCCATCACACACTCCTGTTATTGGGGCTGCAAAGGCCTTCTATCGGACGCCTTTGCTTGATCGCCGTCAACTGCGGCGCGGGGTTTGCCGGTGGTATGCTACGCGGCGAATTTTCCCCGCTCCTTCCAGGTGACCCGATGACCAGCCGCACCGAGGCCGTGAAAGCCTACCTGCTCGACCTGCAAGACCGCATCTGCACTGCCCTCGAGACCGAAGACGGCGGCGCCCGCTTCGTCGAGGATGCCTGGGTGCGCGATGCCGGCGGCGGTGGTCGCACGCGGGTGATCGGTGACGGCAAGGTGATCGAGAAAGGCGGCGTGAACTTCTCCCACGTGTTCGGCAGCGGCCTGCCGCCGTCGGCCAGTGCCCACCGCCCGGAGCTGGCGGGCCGTGGTTTCGAGGCGCTGGGCGTGTCGCTGGTGATCCACCCGCACAACCCGCATGTGCCGACGTCCCACGCCAACGTGCGGTTCTTCATCGCCGAAAAAGAGGGCGAAGAGGCGGTGTGGTGGTTCGGTGGCGGCTTCGACCTGACCCCCTACTACGGCAATGAAGAAGACTGCGTGCACTGGCACCGCGTGGCCGAGCAGGCCTGCGCGCCGTTCGGCGCCGACGTGTACCCGCGCTACAAGGCCTGGTGCGACCGCTACTTCCACCTCAAGCACCGTGGCGAGCCACGCGGCATCGGCGGCCTGTTCTTCGATGACCTGAACGAGTGGGACTTCGATACCTGCTTCGCCTTCATCCGCGCCATCGGTGACGCCTACGTCGAGGCTTACTTGCCGATCGTCCAGCGCCGCAAGGACACCCCGTATACCCCCGCCCAGCGCGAATTCCAGGAATACCGTCGTGGGCGCTACGTCGAGTTCAACCTGGTCTACGACCGTGGCACCCTGTTCGGCCTGCAGTCCGGTGGCCGCACCGAATCGATCCTGATGTCGCTGCCACCGCAAGTGCGCTGGGGCTACGATTGGAAACCCGAACCAGGCAGCGAAGAAGCGCGCCTGACCGAGTACTTCCTGCAAGACCGCGACTGGCTCGCCCAGTAAGCCTGTGGAAACCCGAGGATCATCCATGGACCAGTACGTCGTTTTCGGTAACCCCATCGGCCACAGCAAATCGCCGCTGATCCACCGTCTGTTCGCCGACCAGACCGGCGAGGACCTGGAGTACGCCACCCTGCTGGCGCCGCTGGACGAGTTCAGCGACTGCGCCCGTGGCTTCTTCAAGCAAGGCAGCGGCGCCAACGTCACCGTGCCGTTCAAGGAAGAGGCCTATCGCCTGTGCGACAGCCTCACCCCGCGTGCCCGGCGTGCCGGCGCGGTGAACACCTTGAGCAAGCTGGCCGACGGTACGTTGCAAGGCGATAACACCGACGGCGCCGGGCTGGTGCGTGACCTCACCGTCAACGCCGGGGTCGAGCTGGCCGGCAAGCGCATCCTCATCCTTGGTGCCGGCGGCGCGGTACGTGGCGTGCTGGAGCCGATCCTGGCGCACAAGCCGCAGTCGCTGGTGATCGCCAACCGCACGGTGGAGAAGGCCGAGCAGCTGGCCCGTGAGTTCGATGAGCTGGGGCCGGTGGTGGCCAGCGGTTTTGCCTGGTTGCAGGAGCCGGTGGACGTGATCATCAACGCCACCTCGGCGAGCCTGGCTGGCGAGCTGCCGCCGATTGCCGAGAGCCTGGTCGAGGCGGGGCGTACCGTGTGCTACGACATGATGTATGGCAAGGAGCCGACACCGTTCTGCCAGTGGGCAAGCAAGCTGGGCGCGGCCAAGGTGCTGGATGGATTGGGGATGCTGGCGGAACAGGCGGCCGAGGCGTTCTTTATCTGGCGTGGGGTTCGGCCTGAGACCGGGCCGGTGCTGGATGAGCTGCGTCGGCAGCTAGCTCGCGGCTGAGTTCGAGATTTTGGGGCCGCTTTACGGCCTTTTCGCTGCGGTTCGTCGCACGACAAGCCAGCTCTCACAGGTACCGCACTAGTCTTGAGCAAAGCGCGGTCTATGTGGGAGCTGGCTTGTCGTGGCGACGAACCGCAGCGAAAAGGCTGCAAAGCAGCCCCTGGATTTCAAAGCTCATTCCTCAAATCGAATGGGGCACAGTTCAACCCCCTCCAGCTTCTGCAACTCCTCCATCACTTGCGGCCTTGCCCGCTGCAACGTCAGGCTCCCGCCACTGCGCATCAGCCGTCGCGCCTCGCGGTGCAACATATCCACACCCGAGTAATCGATGAAGTTCACCTGCCTTGCATCGATCACCACATGCGGCCCCTGGCAGCGCTGCAGGCGCACTTGCAGATAATGCGCCGCGCCGAAGAAGATCGACCCGCCCACCCGCAATACGTCCGCCTCCCCTTCCCGGCTTTGCTGCACCCGTGGCCTAGAGGTGCGCTTGAGGTAGAAGAACAGCGACGCCAGCACCCCGGCATAGATCGCCGTCTGCAACTCCAGCAGCAGCGTCGCCGCCGCCGTCAGCGCCATCACCAGGAACTCCGAGCGGCTGACCCGGAACAGCGCGCGAATGCCGCGATGGTCCACCAGTCCCCAGCAGATCAGAAGGATGCTCCCTGCCATCGCCGGGATCGGCAGGTGGGCGATCAGCCCGGCGCCGGTCACCGCGAACAGTGCGACCCACAGCGCTGAGAACACCCCGGCCAGTGGCGAGCGGGCGCCGGCATCGTAGCTCAGGCCCGAGCGAGTGAAGGAACCTGCGGACAGATAACCGGAGAAAAACGCGCCGCCGATATTAGACAGGCCCTGTGCACGGATTTCCTGGTCAGGGTCGATCAATTGCTCCGAACGTGCCGACAACGAGCGGGCAATCGACAGGCTGGTGACCAGCCCTAGCATGCCCACCGCCACAGCGCTGGGCAGCAGGCGCAGCATCAGTTCCACATCCAGCAGAGGCAGCGGGCTGAAGGGCGGGAGCTGTCCGGTGAACGCAGCCACTCTGGGCACATGGCCGAACACGCCGGGCAGTAGCCAGGCCACCAGGCTGACCAGCAGCAGGCTTATCAACAGGCTTGGCCAGCGCGGGCGCCATAGTTTCAGAGCTATGCCGATCACCAGCGTGGCCAGGCCCAGGGCCAGCGATGGCAGATCCACTTCGCCCATGTGCCCAGCCAGGTCCTGCACGGTCTTCAATGCAGTGGCCTGGCTCGGTAAGTCCATCCCCAGCAGGTTCGGCAGTTGCCCAAGGGCGATGACGATGGCGGCGCCGAGGGTGAAGCCCAGCACCACCGAGTGGGAAACGAAATTGACCAGCGCACCGAAGCGCAACAGCCCCAGCAGCAACTGGAAGACACCGCCGAGGAAGGTCAGCAGCAGTACCAGGGTCACATAGTCGGCGCTGCCGGCCACGGCCAGGGGGCTGATGCTGGCGTAGAGGACGATGGAGATGGCGGCCGTGGGCCCGCAGATCAGGTGCCAGGACGAGCCCCACAGGCAGGCGATCAGCACGGGGACGATGGCGGCGTACAGGCCGTACTCGGCGGGCAGCCCGGCGATCAGGGCGTAGGCGATGGACTGCGGCAGGGCGAGGATGGCGCCGCTCAGGCCCACCAGCAGGTCCTGGCGCAGGCTGCGACCCGATTGGCGGGGCAGCCAGGTGAGGAAGGGCAGCAGGTGGGTCAGGCGGGGCATGGGGCAACTCGCTCAGGGTCCGTTCTTGTACTGGCCTTGCTGGCCTCATCGCCGGCAAGCCGGCTCCCACGGGGATACCACAAGCCTAAAGGCTGTCGCTGTACCTGTGGGAGCTGCGGTTCGCCGCTGCGACTTGCCAGCGATGAGGCCGAGACTGGCAGCAAGGCTCTAGAGTCTGTCTTTTACGGCTTCTTGGGCGCTGCCACCGGCTTTGGTGGTCACTCCAGCCAACCACCCATCCAGCACCTGCGGATGCGCCTTCACCCAAGCCTTGGCCGCCTCATCAAAGCTCACCTTCTTATCCACAACCTCGGCCATGATGCTGTTCTCCATCTCCAGCGAGAACTTCAAGTTCCCCAGCAGCTTCGCCGCATTCGGGCAGGCTTGTGGATAACCTTTGCGGGTCAGGGTGTAGACATCGCCCTTGCTGCCGAACCATTTCTCCCCGCCCGTGAGGTAATGCATCTTCAGCTTCACGTTCATCGGATGCGGAGTCCAGCCAAGGAAGGTGATGAACTGCTGCTTCTTCACTGCCCGGTCCACTTGAGCGAGCATCGCCTGCTCGCTGGACTCGACCAGTTTCCACTGGCCAAGGTCGAACTCATTCTTGTCGATGATCTCTTTCAGCGACAAGTTGGCCGGCGCGCCGGAGCCGATGCCGTAGAGCTTCTTGTCGAACTGCGCAGCGTGCTTGTGCAGGTCGGCGAAGTCCTTCACGCCCGCGTTCCATACATAGTCGGGCACCGCCAGGGTGAACTCGGTGCCTTCCAGGTTCTTCGCCAGTTGCTGCACATCGCCATTGGCGATGAACTTGTCATGGAAGCCCTGCTGCGCCGGCATCCAATTGCCGAGGAAAGCATCCACTCGGCCATCTTTCAGGCCGCCGTAAATGATCGGCACGGCCAGGCTGTCGATCTTCACCTGGTACCCCAGGCTTTCCAGGAGCAGCCGGGCCACGGCGTTGGTGCTGGCGATATCGCTCCAGCTGGGGTCGGCCATCTTCACGGTGCTGCATTGCGCGTCGCTGTCGGCGGCGTGTGCCGTGCCCAGGCTCAGGGCCAGGGTGAGCACGGCGGTGGAGAACTTCTGCATGGCGGCCTCTCTTCTCAATCCAGGGGTGCGGGCTGTGGATAACGTGCCTTGCGCTCGAGGTCGTCGAGATCGATATGGTTGCGCATGTACTGTTGGCTGGCGTCCACCAACGGTTGGTGGTCCCAGCTTTTCAGCTTGCCGATGGCCAGTGCCTCGGCCACCAGGCGGCGGCGCCGTTGGCTGGCCAGCACCTGCTGGCGCAGGGCCGGGATATCCCAGCGCTGCCTGGCTTCATCGGCAAATGCCTGCAGCAGCGCCTGGTGGTCCGGGCTGCCGGTGAGGTTCTCCCGCTCGTGCGGGTCGCGGCTCAGGTCGTAGAGTAGCCATGGGTCGTCTTCGCTGTACACGAACTTGTAGGGGCCACGGCGGATCATCATCAGCGGGCCGACCGTGCCTTCGGCCATGTACTCGCCTATTACCTCGTCATGCCCGCCCTGCCCTTGCAGGTGGCCGAGCAGCGAGCGGCCATCCAGGTGCAGGTGGTTATCCACAGCGCCGCCGGCCAGTTCGACCAGGGTCGGCAGCAGGTCGCAGGTGGACACGCTGGCGCCGATTCGCGCCGGTGCGAAGCGCTTGGGCGCATGGATCAACAGCGGCACCCGCGCCGCCATCTCGAACCAGTGCATCTTGTACCAGAGCCCGCGCTCGCCAAGCATGTCGCCGTGATCGCCCGAGAACACGATCAGGGTGTCGTCGGCCAGGCCGCACTCCTCGAGGGTTTGCAGAAGCTTGCCGATGTTGTCGTCGATGTAGCTGCAGGCGCCGAAGTAGGCGCGGCGGGCGTCGCGGATCTTGTCCACAGGCAGCGGCTTGTTCCACAGGTCGTAGACCTTGAGCAGGCGTTGCGAGTGCGCGTCCTGCTCGCCCTGAGCGATCTCGTCCCGCGGCAGTGGGATATCCACAGCCTCGTACATGTCCCAGTAGGGCTTGGGAATGGTGTAGGGGTCATGGGGGTGGGTCATGGAGACGGTCAGACAGAACGGCCGGCCGTCGTCCTCGCGCACATGGTCATAGAGGTACTGGCGCGCCTTGAACACCACCTCTTCGTCGAAATCCAACTGGTTGGTGCGCACGCAGGGCCCGGCCTGCAACACCGAGGACATGTTGTGGTACCAGCTCGGGCGCACCTCCGGTTCATCCCAGTTCACCGCCCAACCGTAGTCGGCCGGGTAGATATCGCTGGTCAGGCGCTCTTCGTAGCCGTGCAGTTGGTCCGGGCCGCAGAAGTGCATCTTGCCCGATAGCGCCGTGCGGTAGCCGAGGCGGCGCAGGTAGTGGGCGTAGGTGGGTACGTCGGCGGGGAAATCGGCAGCGTTGTCGTAGGCGCCGATACGGCTGGGCAACTGGCCGCTGACCAGGGTGAAGCGCGACGGTGCACACAGAGGGCTGTTGCAGTAGGCACTGTCGAACACCACGGCCTGTTCGGCGAGGCGGGCCAGGTGGGGCATCTTGATCGGCGACGGGGTGTAGATCGGCAGCAAGGGCGCGGCCATCTGATCGGCCATGATGAACAGGATGTTGGGTCGCTTCATGGGTGCCTTCCATCGTCGAGGGTTATGGGTGCCACTTGCAATCCAGCATGCGGCTGTGGATAACAGGGGTAAAGCCCATGCCGGGCAATGACTGGGATTAGCCAAGCTTATGTTTGAGCACCTTGCCGACCTGCCCCTCGACACCTTGCGCGTGTTCGAGGTCGCCGCCCGCCTGCGCAGCTTCACCGCTGCCGCCGTGGAGCTGGGCACCACCCAGCCGGCGGTCAGCCAGCAGATGAAGCGCCTGGAGGCGCAGCTGGGCACGCGGTTGTTCGACCGGATCTACCGGGGCATCGAGCTGACCGAGGCGGGGTTGCTGTTGTTCGAGCAGGTGCATCAGGGCTTGCAGGCGATGGACGATGGCGTTGCCCAAGCCAGTGGGCGCGGCCAGCGCGAGGTGCTGCAGGTGGCTACCGACTTCGCCTTTGCGGCGTTCTGGCTGATGCCGCGCTTGCAGCGTTTCCACGAGGCTTATCCACAGGTGGACGTGAGCCTGGTGACCGGCGAGCGCAGCCAGGCGATGCTGCGCCCGGACATTGATGTGGCGGTGCTGTTCGGCGATGGGCGCTTCCATCAGGGCGAGAGTCGCTGGCTGTTCGACGAGGAAGTTTTCCCGGTGTGCAGCCCTCGGCTGATTCATGGCAAACCCTTGTCAGCCGTGGCTTTGCAACGATTGCCATTGCTGCATCTGAAGGGTGAGCAGGCCAGTCGCTGGTTCGATTGGGCGGGGGTTTTCCGTGGTCTTGGTGTGGACAGCCCTCCTCCGTCCGGTCAGCTGCGGTTCGACAACTACACTCTGCTGATTCAGGCCGCGATTGCCGGCCAGGGCGTGGCGATCGGCTGGGCGCACCTGGTGGATGGGCTGGTCGAGCAGGGGCTGCTGTGCAGGCCGCTGGAAGGCAGTTTGCGCTCGAAGCGGGGGTATTACGTGGTGCTGCCGCCACGCAAGCGCCGCGGAGCGTTGATCGAGCGGTTTGTGGATTGGCTGGAGCAGGAGCGCCTGTAATGAGATGGCGTAGACTTCAACATGTTCGCATTACTGCAATCAGGAGCCACCGTGCAAAGGATCAAGGGCTATCACGCCCACGTGTACTACGACGCATCGACCATGGAACAGGCCCGTGAACTATGCGAGGAGGCGACGCGGCTGTTCCCCGTGACCATGGGCCGCATGCACCAGAAACCGGTCGGGCCGCACCCAGACTGGAGCTGCCAGCTGGCGTTCGGACCGGAGGTGGTGGGGGTGGTGCTGCCGTGGCTGGCGCTGTATCGCAAGGGGCTGGTGGTGTTCCTGCATCCGGAAACCGGGGATGAACTGGCGGATCACCGCGATCATGCGATCTGGATGGGGGCCATCAGGCCGTTGGATCTGTCGATCTTTGACAAGTGAAAGGGCAGCAGCTCAGTGCTGCTGCCCACCGCGCCATCATTTCTTCTGTGAAAGGCTCAGTCCACCGCCTTTGGCATCTGTGTAGCGGCAGATGACAGAAGTCTCAGTGGTTTTCGAGTCCGAGAGTTTCAGTGTGGCAAGGTCTACTTCTTTAGTGCCTTTGTCGTCGGCATTCGGCGCGAAGCCTTTCCAGTTACCACTTGCAACAGAATAGACGTAACCGTCCAAACCATCTTCCGATCCGGCAACTTCCTTGAGGCTCTTTGTTTCTGGGCAAGTGGCGGCGAAGGCGTTGCCCACCATGAAAAGGCCAAGCAGTGCAGCGATTCCGATCTTACGCATGACAGCTATTCCTTCAGCAGATTTGGAAGCCCATCATGAAATTCGTCGGTGGTTTACGCTACTGGCAAAAATACTAGGTAAGGGCAAAAAAGGAGCGGGTTGCCCGCTCCTTCTGCCGCGAGATGATTCAAGTCCTTGCGGCGCGCACACCTTCAGCCAGTGCTGAGCACAGGCTCAGCACATCAGCCACGGCCTGCTCGGCACTCTTGGCCTGGGCGATCTTGTCGACCAGCGCCGAGCCCACCACCACGCCATCGGCCAGGCGGGCGATAGCCGCAGCCTGCTCCGGCGTACGAATGCCGAAACCAACGCTGATCGGCAGGTCGGTATGCCGACGCAGGCGCGCAATGGCCTCGGTCACATGCTCGGTGGTCGCCGAGCCCGCACCGGTCACCCCTGCCACCGACACGTAGTAGACGAACCCGGAGCTGCGCTCCAGCACGCGCGGCAGGCGCGCGTCGTCGGTGGTCGGGGTGGTCAGGCGGATGAAGTCGATACCGGCGGCCTGAGCCGGGGTGGCCAGCTCGGCGTCATGCTCGGGCGGCAGGTCGACGATGATCAGGCCATCGACGCCGGCTTGCTTGGCTTCGGCGACGAACTGCTCCACGCCGAAGCGATGGATCGGGTTGTAGTAACCCATCAGCACGATCGGGGTGGTTTGGTTATCCACACGGAATTCACGCACCATCTGCAAGGTCTTGGCCAGGGTCTGGCCGGCTTCCAGGGCGCGCAGGGTGGCGAGCTGGATCGCCACGCCATCGGCCATCGGGTCGGTGAACGGCATGCCCAGCTCGATCACGTCGGCACCGGCGGCCGGCAGGCCCTTGAGGATTTGCAGCGAGGCATCGTAGCCGGGGTCGCCTGCGGTAACGAAGGTGACCAGTGCCGAGCGGCCTTCGGCCTTGAGATCGGCGAAGCGTTGTTCGAGACGGCTCATGCCTGTTTCTCCTGGGCGGCCATGTGGTTCATCACGGTTTGCATGTCCTTGTCGCCGCGACCGGACAGGCAGATCACCATCAAGTGGTCCTTGGGCAGCGTCGGCGCGCGCTTGATCGCCTCGGCCAGGGCGTGGGAGCTTTCCAGCGCCGGGATGATGCCTTCCAGGCGGCAGCTGATGTGGAAGGCGTCCAGCGCTTCGTCGTCGGTGATGCTGACGTATTCCACGCGCTTCACTTCATGCAGGTAGGCGTGCTCCGGGCCGATGCCGGGGTAGTCCAGGCCTGCGGAAATCGAGTGGGCGTCGGTGATCTGGCCGTCGTCGTCCTGCAGCAGGTAGGTGCGGTTGCCGTGCAGCACGCCTGGTACGCCGCCGTTCAGGCTGGCCGCGTGCTTGTCGGTGTGCACGCCGTGGCCGCCGGCCTCGACGCCGATGATCTTGACGCTCGGCTCTTCGAGGAACTCGTGGAACAGGCCCATGGCGTTGGAGCCGCCGCCGACGCAGGCAATCAGGCTGTCGGGCAGGCGCCCTTCCTTCTCGTGCAGCTGGGCGCGGGTCTCTTTGCCGATGATCGACTGGAAGTCGCGGACCATCGCCGGGTACGGGTGGGGACCTGCCACGGTGCCGATCAGGTAGAAGGTGTCGTCGACGTTGGTGACCCAGTCGCGCAGGGCCTCGTTCATGGCGTCCTTGAGCGTGCCGGTGCCAGCGGTGACCGGGACGATCTCGGCGCCCAGCAGCTTCATGCGGAACACGTTGGCCTGCTGGCGCTCGATGTCGGTGGCGCCCATGTAGATCACGCAGGGCAGGCCGAAGCGCGCGGCGACGGTGGCCGTAGCCACACCGTGCATGCCGGCGCCGGTCTCGGCAATCAGGCGTTTCTTGCCCATGCGCTTGGCCAGCAGCACCTGGCCGATGCAGTTGTTCACCTTGTGCGCGCCGGTGTGGTTGAGTTCTTCACGCTTGAAGAAGATCTTGGCGCCGCCGCAGTGCTCGGTCAGGCGCTCGGCGAAGTACAGCGGGTTGGGCCGGCCAATGTAGTCGCGCTGGAAGTAGGCCAGCTCTTCGAGGAACTTGGGGTCGGCCTTGGCGGCTTCGTATTCGCGGGCAAGGTCGAGTACCAGCGGCATCAGGGTTTCGGCCACGTAGCGGCCGCCGAACGAGCCGAACAGGCCGTTGGCGTCGGGGCCGGGGCGGTATTGGGTCTGGGTCATGGGGCGCTCCGTAGGCGAAGTAGAGATTCGATGGGCTTTACTCTAACCACGACGTGGCCGGCTGAAAACCGATAAGATTGCGCAAACCTGTCAGGAAAACTCACAAGTAAGATGGCTCAGGACCTTCCTCCCCTCAATGCGTTGCGGGCGTTCGAGGCGACAGCCCGGCTGAACAGTGTCAGCCAGGCAGCAGAAGCGCTTCATGTCACCCATGGCGCGGTCAGCCGGCAGATCAAGGTGCTTGAGGAGCATCTGGGGGTAGCCTTGTTCGTCAAGGACGGGCGCGGCGTCAAACTCACAGATGCCGGTGTGCGTCTGCGCGATGCCAGCTTCGAGGCCTTCGACCGGCTGCGCGGTGTCTGCGCCGAGCTTTCCCGCGATGCCGACGAAGCGCCGTTCGTGCTCGGTTGCTCCGGCAGCTTGCTGGCGCGTTGGTTCATCCCCCGCCTGGGGCGCCTGAAAGCCGACCTGCCGGAGCTGCGCCTGCACCTGTCAGCGGGCGAAGGTGACCTTGATCCGCGACGCCCGGGGCTGGACGCACTGCTGGTCTACGCAGAGCCGCCGTGGCCTGCGGACATGCGGGTACACGTGCTCGCCGAGGAGCGCATCGGCCCGGTGATGAGCCCGCGCTTTGACGCCTTCGATCGTTTGAAAGCCTTGCCAGCCGTGGCTTTGCAGCATGTTGCCGTACTCCATACGACCTCGCGGCCGCAGGCTTGGCCTACCTGGGCGCGACGGCATGGGCTGGCGCCCGAGGCGCTGAGCTACGGGCAAGCCTTCGAGCATCTCTACTACTTGCTGGAAGCAGCAGTGGCCGGGCTGGGTGTGGCCATTGCCCCGCAACCGCTGGTGGCGGACGACCTGAAAGCCGGGCGGCTGGCCGCGCCCTGGGGCTTCTCCCCGACCAATGCGGCACTGGCCTTGTGGGTACCCCGGCGCGCCGCGGACGGGCGCGCCGAGCAACTGGCGCAATGGCTGCGCCAGGAGCTGCAGCGACAGACGGGTTAGTTGCGGCGGCACATCAGGTAGGCGGCCAGCAGGCCCAGGGCGCCCACCGCGACACCTGCGGTAGTCCAGGGGTGTTCCTGGGCATAGTCGCGGGTGGCTACGCTGGTTTCGCGGGTGCGGGTCTTCACTTCCTCGTAGGCATCGCTGAGCAGGCTGCGTGAGTGCTTGAGGGCGCTTTCGGCGTTGCCGCGCAGCGTCTTCATGGTCTTCTGCGTTTCTTCCGACGCATCGTGCTTGAGGCCTTCCAGAGTCTTGAGGAGGCTTTCGATCTCGGCTTCCATGCTTTCCAGTGAGGTTTTGCGCAACGCATTGCGTGCCATGTCGACTCTCCTTGCTGAGTGGGGATGTACAGGTTGCGACTGCGCAGCTGGGTGAAAGTGCGATCGAACTTTCCCCTGCGGCGATCGCTCGCAGGTAAACCGGGCCTGTGCTGCTAGGCTCAAGCCACTACCCACTCAAGGAGAGCGCTCATGTCGGATCATCACACCTACAAGAAGATCGAGCTGGTCGGGTCTTCGCCCACCAGCATCGAAGAAGCGATCAACAATGCCCTGGCCGAGGCCGGCAAGAGCATCAAGCACCTTGAATGGTTCGAAGTGATCGATACCCGCGGGCATATCCGTGACAACAAGGCCGCGCATTTCCAGGTGACGCTGAAGGTTGGGTTCCGCATCGCCAACAGCTGAAACCAAGCTGGGCTAGGCTTGCCCGGCGTGTTGGGGTATCAAGGTTGCAGGGCGCGTGCTTCGCGCCCTTTTTGTCTTTGATCTGTACAAGGAAAGCGATCGATGAAGAAATTGATTCTGGCCGTGGGGCTGATGGTGTTGGCTGGCGGCGCGATGGCGGCGGGCAAGCCGTGCGAGGAACTCAAGGCTGAGATTGCGGCGAAGCTGGATGCCAAGGGTGTGAAGGGCTACAAGCTTACGATCGCACCCAAAGGTGATCCTGCCGACAAGGTGGTGGGTACCTGTGAGGGCGGTACCAAGGTCATCGCCTATAGCCGCGATTAGTAGCTGTACCGCGGGGCAAGGCCGTTACCCACAAAGGCTCTGCTAGTCCTGTGGGAGTGGGCCTGCCCCGCGATTGATATCACTCGGCCTTGAGCGCCTGCGCCATCAGCTCATAGGACTTGATCCGGTCGGCATGCTCATACAGGTCACTGGTGAAAATCAGCTCGTCCGCCCCTGTCTGCTCCAGCAACACCTCGACCTTCGCCCGCACCTTCTGCGGGCTGCCGATCATCGCCAGGCCCAGGAAGCTGCTCACCGCATCACGTTCATGGGGCAGCCAAAGGCCATTCATGCTCTCGACCGGCGGACGCTGCATCAGGCTCTGGCCACGGATCAGCGCGAGGATGCGCTGGTACACCGAGGTGGCCAGGTATTCGGCCTTTTCGTCGGTTTCCGCCACCACCATCGGAATGCCCAGCATCACGTAAGGCTTGTCCAGCGTCGTCGACGGTTTGAAATGGTCGCGATAGATGCGGATCGCCTCGTGCATGTAGCGCGGCGCGAAATGCGAAGCAAAGGCGTAGGGCATGCCGCGCATGCCGGCGAGCTGGGCGCTGAACAGGCTGGAGCCGAGCAGCCACATGGGCACCTCGGTGTCGTGGCCGGGCACGGCGATGACCTTCTGGTCGTCGGTGCGCGGGCCCAGGTAGCGTGACAGCTCCTCGACATCGTCCGGAAAGTCGTCGGCGCTGCCGGAGCGCTCGCGGCGCAAGGCGCGGGCGGTCATCTGGTCGGAACCTGGGGCGCGGCCCAGGCCCAGGTCGATGCGGCCTGGGTACAGGCTGGCGAGAGTGCCGAACTGTTCGGCGATCACCAGCGGTGCGTGGTTGGGCAGCATCACTCCGCCAGAGCCGATGCGGATGGTCGAGGTACCCCCGGCGAGGTAACCGATCAGCACGGCGGTGGCCGAGCTGGCGATACCGTCCATGTTGTGGTGTTCGGCGACCCAGAAGCGGTTGTAGCCGAACCGCTCGACGTGTTGCGCCAGGTCCAGCGAATTGCGCAGCGATTGCGCCGGGCTGCCGTCGGCGCGCACGGGCACCAGGTCGAGGGTGGAAATCTTCAGGTCTCGCAGGTGCGTCATTGGAGCCTCCGCTACAGGTGGTTGGCCATGGGCCTTCTGGACTCTGTATGGGCACATTCGCTGGATTCAATGCCTTCTTGCAGATTGATCTGAACTTGGCGTGGGCCTGGTCCTCAGAACCTTAGACACCCCAACCCTGTGACAGGAGGCAGCATGAAGAAGACAGCATCGGCGGTCTGGCAAGGTGGCCTGAAGGATGGCAAGGGCCAGATCTCCACTGAAAGCGGCGCGCTCAAGCAAGCGCCCTACGGTTTCAACACCCGTTTCGAAGGCACGCCCGGGACCAACCCGGAGGAGCTGATCGGCGCTGCCCATGCCGGTTGCTTCTCCATGGCGTTGTCGATGATGTTGGGCGAGGCGGGATTCACGCCTGAACGGATCGACACTCACGCCGAGGTAAGCCTGGACAAGCAGGCTGATGGCTTTGCCATCACCGCCGTTCACCTGACCCTCAAGGCCACCGTGCCTGGGGCCAGCGAGGCGCAGTTCCAGGAGATCGCCAACAAGGCCAAGGCTGGCTGCCCGGTGTCCAAGGTGCTGAACGCAACTATCAGCCTTGATGCCACGCTGCTTTCCTAGGAGGCGCAACGGCGGCGGTTTCCTGTAGTCTAACCAGCGTTGGCAGCTCGTCTGCCCTGCCTCAGGAGCCGTTCCATGATCCGCGTAGCATTTGGTGTGCTGGCTTCCCTGCTGGCCACCGCCGCACTGGCCGCGCCCAAGCCGTGCGAGGAATTGAAGGCCGAGATCGAAGCGAAGATCCAGGCGAACAAGGTTTCCTCCTACACGCTGGAGATCGTGCCCAATGCCGAGGTCAGTGACCCCAACATGATCGTTGGCAGCTGCGATGGCGGCACGAAGAAGATCATCTACCAGAAGAATGATCGGTAAGGCTCGACAGTCGGGGCTGCGCAGCAGCCCCACCATCGATCAAGGAATACAGGTGACGTTGCTCGGTTCGTTCACCACCACCTTGCGGTTGGCGTCGTACAACAGCACCTGCGGCTGCATGGCCGGAGCCCGGGCCTCCAGGCGGTAACGCTCGCCTGCCTTGAAATCGTTGTAGCGCACGGTCAGGTAGCAGGTCCGCTCGGTCGGGTCGGTACTGAAGCCACCGGCGTAGATCTCGTAGTCGAAACGCACCACCAGTTCATGCCGGCCCGGCGTCACCTGAAAGTAGCGGCCATCGTCCAGGCGCTTGCCGTCCAGGCGGTCGGCCATGAGGGTGCGACCGGGGGTGATGGTATACATGTCGATCCAGGCCTTGCCGGGGTCGGCGGGGGGCAAGGGGCTGGCGCAAGCCCCCAAAGCACTGAGGGCCATCAGCATCATGGGCTGGCGCATGGTGAAACTCCCGCTCGCGGTTCACAGGCTACAAGCATAGCGCCGTTCGCGGTGTTCAGGTGCGCTGGCAGCCTGCCGGTTCGCCCTGGCCGATCAGCTTCTGGCGCTGGTCGTAGAGTTTGATCCACGGCCGGAAGCCGATGCTGCCGGCTTGCATCTGGTAGCGCTGGCCGGCAGTGAAGTCCTTGAAGGTGAGGTTGAGCTGGCAGTCGCGCCACAGCGGCTGCTCCACCGGGCCGATGTTGCTGGGCGTCACGGCGAACTGATAGCGCACGGTCAGTTCATGGTTGCCGGGTTGGACCTCGAAGTAGCGGCTGTCGGCCCAGTCGCGTTCATCCACTTGCAGGGCGTGCAGCGAATCGTTGTCACCCGGTGCCAGGTCTACCCAGGCCTGATTCGGGTCCGGGTCGGGCAAGGTGGAACACCCGGACAACAGCACGAGCGTGCCGACGGCAAACAGTGTACGCATGGCAAAGCTTCCCCTTGGCGAGATAGTCTTGGTCGCATTCGGCCGACGAGCGAGATAGACAGCCTCGATGTTTGGACTTTTTCTTTTCATGCGCTGCAGCCGTCGGGCTCTCGACCGCGTTTTCACCCGGTTTGTTCCCGTGACGCTGGCTGTCCTGCTGAGCGGTTGCTCCAGCGTGGGCTATTACGGTCAGCTGGCCGAGGGGCAATGGCAGCTGTTGCGGGCACGCCAGCCGCTGGATCGGGTGATTGCAGACCCGGGCACCAGCCCGGCTTTGCGTCAGCGCCTGCTGTTCGCCGAAAAAGCCCGGGCCTTTGCCAGCGCGCAACTGAAGTTGCCGGACAACGGCAGTTATCGGGTGTATGCCGATCTCGGCCGGCCATACGTGGTGTGGAACGTGTTCGCCACCCCAGAGCTGTCATTGCAGCCGGTGACCCATTGTTTCCCCATTGCTGGATGCGTGGCCTATCGCGGCTACTACCGCCAGGGTGCCGCCCGCGGAGCGGCGGCGCTGATGCGCCAGGAGGGGCTGGATGTCTATGTCGGGGGCGTGGAGGCCTACTCCACCCTGGGCTGGTTCGACGACCCGATTCTTTCGACCATGGTCGGTTGGGGCGAGGAGCGCCTGGCTACGGTGATTTTCCATGAGTTGGCGCATCAACGCTTTTACGTACAGGACGATACCGAGTTCAACGAATCGTTCGCGTCGTTCGTCGAGCAGGAAGGCACCCGGCAATGGCGCGCGGCGCGCGGGATGGAGGCAATCGAGGATGGCGGCGTGGCGCAGCGCGAGCAATTTACCCGCTTGGTGCTGGCCAGCCGCGAGCGACTGCAAGCGATCTATGCGGGACCCTTGGATGAGGCAGGCAAGCGTGCGGCCAAGCAGGCTGAGTTCGAGCGGTTGCGACGGGAATACCGGGAGGTGCGGGATCGGGATTGGGCGGGGGATCGGCGTTTCGATGCCTGGATGTACGGGCCGATGAACAATGCGAAGTTGTTGCCGTTTGGCCTGTATGACCAGTGGGTGCCGGCTTTTTCGCAGTTGTTCAAAGAGGTTGGTGGGGATTGGCTGCGGTTTTATGAGCGGGTGGAGGCGCTTGGGAGGTTGCCGATCGAGCAGCGCAAATTGGCGTTGGCAGCGCTGGCCTCATCGCGGGGCAAGCCCGCTGCCACGACAGCGCGTGGGGGCGGGCCTGATCCGCGATAAAGCGGGATCAGCGCACGAATGCCTGGTGCAACTCGGCCAGCGTCTCGAAGTGGAACGCCGGCGCCTCGGCCTCGAGTTCTTCCCGGCTGCCGAATCCATAGCCCACCGCGACTGCTTGCAAACCGTTGCTGCGCGCACCGATCAGGTCATGCTTGCGATCCCCGATCATCAAGGTCTGCGTCGGATCCAGCCCCTCCTCGTCCAGCAGGTGGCGAATCAGCTCGACCTTGTTGGTCCGCGTGCCATCGAGCTCGCTGCCGTAGATCACCTTGAAGTGATGGTCGAAGGCGAAATGCCGGGCGATTTCGCGGGCGAACTCCCAGGGTTTGGAGGTGGCGATGTACAGGGTGCGGCCCTGGCCATTGAGCGCTTGCAGCAACTCGGGCACGCCGTCGAACACCAGGTTTTCGTACAGCCCGGTTACCTTGAAGCGCTCACGGTAAAAGTTCACCGCGTCCCAGGCCTTGGCCTCGTCAAAGGCATAGAACTGCATGAACGCCTGCAGCAAGGGCGGGCCGATGAAGTGCTCGAGGCGGGTAAGGTCCGGCTCGTCGATGCCCAGCTTGGCCAGCGCGTACTGGATCGAGCGGGTGATGCCCAGGCGCGGGTCGGTCAGGGTGCCGTCGAGGTCGAAGAGGATGTTCTGCTGGTGCATGGTGTTCTCTGCAGTCGAATTCATTCCGAGAGGTCGTAGCCTTCGGCCAGGTGCTGGTCCTTGAGCTTGACGTAGTTGCCGGCGCTGTAGGGGAAGAACGCGTGTTCCTGCTCGCTCAGCAGGCGCACCTGCTTCACCGGGCTGCCCATGTACAGGTAGCCGCTGACCAGGCGCTTGCCGGGTGGCACCAGGCTGCCGGCGCCGATGATCACTTCGTCCTCGACGATGGCGCCGTCCATGATGGTGCTGCCCATGCCGACCAGGATGCGATTGCCCAGGGTACAGCCATGCAGCATGACTTTGTGACCGATGGTCACCTCGTCGCCTATGATCAGTGGGTAGCCATCGGGGTTGAAGGGCCCGGCGTGGGTGATGTGCAGCACGCTGCCGTCCTGCACGCTGGTGCGCGCGCCAATACGGATCCGGTGCATGTCGCCGCGTACTACGGTCAACGGCCAGATCGAGCTGTCCTCGCCGATCTCGACGTCGCCGATGACCACCGCCGAACGGTCGACGAAGGCCCGTGGTCCCACTTTCGGCGTGTGTTCCCGAAACGTGCGGATGGCCATGATAGTGTTCCTCTGCAATGCCGATAGGCAGGCTGCCTGCTGCGGTCGGCGTCGATTGTAATTAAGATGGTCCCGTGTTTCTCCTGCCAAGGTACCCGAACCGTGAGTGCGAACAACCCGCTGCTGCAGTCCCATGATCTGCCGCCCTTCTCGGCGATCCGCGCCGAGCATGTGCTGCCGGCGATCGAGCAGATCCTCGCCGACAACCGCAAGGCCATCGCCGAGATCCTCGAAAAGCAGGGCAAGATCCCGACCTGGGCCGGCCTGGTGCTGGCGATGGACGAACTCAACGACCGCCTGGGCGCCGCCTGGAGCCCGGTCAGCCACCTCAACGCGGTGTGCAACAGCCAGGAACTGCGCGAGGCCTACGAGTCGTGCCTGCCGGCCCTGAGCGCCTATTCCACCGAGCTGGGCCAGAACCGTGCCCTGTTCGAAGCTTATGAAGCCCTGGCCGCCAGCCCTGAAGCCGCCAGCTTCGACGTGGCGCAGAAGACCATCATCGACCACGCCCTGCGCGATTTCCGCCTGTCGGGCATCGACTTGCCGGCCGACAAGCAGCAGCGCTATGCCGAGGTGCAGAGCAAGCTCAGCGAGCTGGGCAGCCGCTTCTCCAACCAACTGCTCGACGCCACCCAGGCCTGGACCAAGCACGTCACCGACGAAGCCGCGCTGGCCGGCCTGACCGACTCGGCCAAGGTGCAGATGGCCGCCGCAGCGCAGGCCAAGGGCCTGGACGGCTGGCTGATCACCCTGGAGTTCCCCAGCTACTACGCAGTGATGACCTACGCCAGCGACCGCGCCCTGCGCGAAGAGCTGTATGCCGCCTACTGCACCCGTGCCTCCGACCAGGGCCCGAATGCCGGCCAGTTCGACAACGGCCCGGTGATGGAAGAGATCCTCGACCTGCGCCAGGAACTGGCCGGGCTGCTGGGTTACAAGAACTTCGCCGAACTGAGCCTGGCCACCAAGATGGCCGAATCCAGCGACCAGGTGCTGAGTTTCCTGCGCGACCTGGCCAAGCGTTCCAAGCCATTCGCCGCCCAGGACCTGGAGCAGCTCAAGGCCTATGCCGCCGAGCAAGGCACCCCCGAGCTGGCCAGCTGGGACGCCGGGTACTTCGGCGAGAAGCTGCGCGAGCAGCGCTACAGCGTGTCCCAGGAAGCGCTGCGCGCCTACTTCCCGATCGACAAGGTGCTGTCCGGCCTGTTCGTCATCGTGCAACGCCTGTACGGCATCGAGATCAACGAACTCAAGGGCTTCGACAGCTGGCACCCGGACGTGCGCCTGTTCGAGATCAAGGAAAACGGCCAGCACGTCGGCCGCTTCTTCTTCGACCTCTATGCCCGCGCCAACAAACGTGGCGGTGCCTGGATGGACGGCGCCCGCGACCATCGCCGCACCGCCAATGGCAGCTTGCAGAGCCCGGTGGCCAACCTGGTGTGCAACTTCACCCCGGCCACGCCCGGCAAACCCGCGCTGCTTACCCACGACGAAGTCACCACCCTGTTCCACGAGTTCGGGCACGGCCTGCACCACTTGCTGACCCGCATCGAGCATGCCGGCGTGTCCGGCATCAACGGCGTGGCCTGGGATGCGGTGGAGCTGCCGAGCCAGTTCATGGAGAACTGGTGCTGGGAGCCCGAGGGCCTGGCGCTGATCTCCGGCCACTACGAGACCGGTGAGGCATTGCCCCAGGACCTGCTGGACAAGATGCTCGCGGCGAAGAACTTCCAGTCCGGCATGATGATGGTGCGCCAGCTGGAGTTCTCGCTGTTCGACTTCGAGCTGCACGCCACCCATGGCGACGGCCGCAGCGTGCTGCAGGTGCTCGAGGGCGTGCGTGACGAGGTCTCGGTGATGCGTCCACCGGCCTATAATCGCTTCCCCAACAGCTTCGCGCACATCTTCGCCGGCGGTTATGCGGCGGGTTACTACAGCTACAAGTGGGCTGAAGTGCTGTCGGCCGACGCCTTCTCGCGCTTTGAGGAAGAAGGTGTGCTCAACGCCGAGACCGGCCGCGCCTTCCGCGAAGCCATCCTGGCCCGTGGCGGTTCCCGAGAGCCGATGGTGCTGTTCGTCGACTTCCGTGGCCGCGAGCCTTCCATCGATGCATTGTTGCGCCACAGCGGCCTCACCGAGGACGCGGCGGCATGAGTGAGGTAGCCGTGAGCAAGAGCAAGCGACGCTTCATTGCCGGGGCGGTTTGCCCGGCATGCAGCGAGATGGACAAGCTGATGATGTGGAACGAGGACGGCGTGCCGCACCGTGAGTGCGTGGCCTGCGGGTTCACTGACACCCTGAACGAACAAGGCCTGTCGGTACCCAGCGAGCTCGGCACCCGGGTCAACCACCTGGCGCCGAAAGCGCCGCCGGCCAAGGTGCAGACCGTGCAGTTCTTCCCCAATCCGAAGCTGAAGAAGCCTTCGGAATAACGACCTTTCGGGCGCCCTCGGGACGCTCTTTGGGCTCAGAGTAGATATTGCTGCCTGTCCCGCTTGGGTGGGTCACTAAGGTGTAGGTCCCTTGACCCGCACCGAGGTGCACGATGACCCACCCATTCGTTTTTCTTCCTGGCGGGCTGCTTGATTACGCGTCGTTGCGGCCCGAGCAGCTCGAACCGGCTGTTCGCCAGATTCATGATGCCAATCTGACAGCGCTTGAACGGATCGTTGCCGATCAGGCGCATGTTCCTGGATGGAATGACCTGGTCCTGGCAATCGAGCGGCTCGACCAGCGGCTGGAGGACACTTTTCACTCACTGGTCCCCCTCGCTTACGAGGGCGGGGATTGGGCCGATGCGGTGAGTGCCTGCCATGGTTTGCTCGGCGACTGGAAGCGGCGTAAACATGAATGCCCGGGGCTGTTGCAGGCCTATCAACGCATCGACGAGGCGACACTCGACACTGAGCAACGTGTGGTGCTGTCGAGGCTTCTCAGGGACTTTCGCCTGGGTGGCTTTCAGCTGGGGGGCGCTGAACGGGCCCAATTGCGCGCGACCGAAGCTGCCATTAGCGGGCTCGAACGGCAGTTCATGAGCAATCTGAGAGGCGCTCGAAGTGCCGGGGCACGTTTGTTGACCGATGAATCGCAATTGAGTGGTCTTGACCGACCGCAACGGCGACGCCTGCGTGACAACGCCCAGGAAGAGGAGCTGGATGGCTGGCTGATCGACCTGGGGGAAACGACCGTCGAGGCGATTCTCGAATCGGCTGATGATCGCTCGCTGCGTGCCTGGGTCTACCGTGCTTCCCGGTCGCTGGCGACGGACCCTGACCACGACAATGCCCAGGTAATGCAAGCGCTGTTGCGTTTGCGACACGAGCGGGCCCAACTGCTGGGCTTGGCCAACGCTGCCGAGGTCGGGCTCGAGCTGAAAGCCGCTCGTACCACAAGCGAGGTCGAAACATTCATCGACGGTCTGATCGAAGAGAACCGTCCCAGGCTGCAAGCTGACCTAAAGGAACTGCAGGAGCGGGCTGACCAGTTGGGTATGGGGACGCTTGAGCCTTGGGATATCGCTTATCTGACCAGGCAGCTCAGGGACGATGCTGTCGCCGGGTTGCAACTGCGTGATCGGTTCCCACTCGATACAGCCCTGACCGCTTTGCGCGAGCTGCACGAGCGATTGTTCGATATCCGCATGGTGCCGCGTGCCGTCGCGGTCTGGCACGCAGATGTGCAAGTGCTGGAGGTATGCGAGCAGGGTAGCGTGCTGGGGTACATCTACCTCGACCTTCACGCGCGTCCTGGCAAAGTGTCCTGGCCGTACTGCTACCCCATGCGTCAGCGCCATGTCGATGCCGACGGTGCGCTGACTTTGCCAACCACACTGCTGTCCTGCTCCTTCGCACACGGCCCCGATGGATCTACGTCGCGCCTTGGCCACAGCGATTTGTGCAAGCTTCATCATGAATTCGGCCATGCGCTGCACCAGATTCTCGTGACCCATCGTCATCGTCGCCTCAATCGCACCCTGCCGGCGATGCTCGGCCCGGACAGCTGCGAGTTCGTTGGCATCCTGTTCGAGCAATGGTGCTGGTCCGCACCTGCTCTGCAAGGCGTCACTGCCCTCATGGCGGATACTGCCCCGGTTCCCCTGGAAGCCTTGCGGCGCTGGCTGGCGAGCCGGCGGCGGCTACGGGGTGTGGCCGAGGCCGAGAAGTTGCGGCGTGCCTGGTTCGACTTCATTGCGCACCGTGATGGGGATGCACGTCTCGACCTGCAAGACCTGGCCCGCCAGGCCAGCCATCTGGTCGGGCTTCCTGCGGCATTCGCGCAGGAGCGCTTCGCCGAGTCATTCGATTACCTGGTGACGGGCTATGAGGCCGGGTACTACAGCTACAAATGGGCGCAGGCGCATGCCATCGATGCGTTCACCCGTTTCGAGGAACAAGGTGTCGACCAGCGGGAGGTCGCGCGGATCATGCGGCGGGAACTCATGACCAAAATTGCTTTGCGCGGGCTTTCCGCTTCATTCAGCGCATTCGTCGGCAGGGGGCTTTCCCTGGCGGCCTACCGTGACTGGCATCAGCCTGCCTGACGGTACTGGTTATCGATGACGACTCATTGTACTGTACAAAAATACAGTAAATGGGTTGTCGTCATGTCTACTTCTCCCATCCGCGGCCGCGGCACCGCCAGCAACCCGCACAACCGTTTCGCCCCGAGTCGTGCGGTGGCCGAGGATGACGGGTGGTACCAGGAGGTGCCGATAACCCAGGGCACCGAGGTACGGATCGAGGTGGCGAAGACCATCATCGCGCGCAACACTTCACCCGACCTGCCTTTCGACCGCTCGATCAACCCCTATCGCGGTTGCGAGCATGGCTGCATCTACTGTTACGCCCGTCCCAGCCACGCCTACTGGGACCTCTCCCCCGGCCTGGACTTCGAAACCAAGCTGATCGCCAAGACCAACGCCGCCGAGGTGCTCGAGCAGCAACTGAGCAAGCCCGGCTATGTCTGCGCGCCGATCAACCTGGGGTCCAACACCGACCCTTATCAGCCCATCGAGCGCGAACAACAGCTGACCCGGCGCCTGCTCGAAGTTCTGCTGCGCTACCGCCACCCAGTGACCATCGTCACCAAGGGCTCGCTGGTGCTGCGCGACCTTGACCTGCTGAGCGAGCTGGCCAGCCAGCGCCTGGCGCGGGTGATGATCAGCCTCACCACCCTGGACGATGAGCTCAAGCGCACCCTCGAGCCACGTGCGGCCGCTCCAAAGGCGCGCCTGCGCGCTATTCGCGTGCTGCGTGAGGCCGGTGTTCCGGTGGGCGTGCTGTGCTCGCCGATGATCCCGATGATCAATGACAGCGAACTGGAGCACCTGCTGGAGGCGGCGAAGGAGGCCGGCGCGCAGAGCGCGGCGTACATGATGCTGCGCTTGCCGCTGGAGGTGGCACCGTTGTTCGAGCAGTGGCTGCACGATCACTACCCGCAGCGGGCCACGCATGTGCTGAGCCTGATTCGTCAGAGCCGTGGCGGCGAACTGTACGACAGCCGCTTCGGTGCGCGGATGCGCGGTGAAGGGGTATTCGCTGACTTGCTGGCGCAGCGCTTTCGCAAGGCGGCCAGGCGGCTGGGGTTCGAAGGGCGGGAGGAGTTGGCGCTTGATTGCAGCGCCTTCTGTCCTCCCGGTGCACAGATGGCACTGTTCTAGCCGGCGGCTCGTTCAATCGGGAAGTCGAGTTCTATCAGTACAACTAAAGCAACCCAACAATTTCACTCATGAAGCTTGGCATCTGATGCTTTTTTGCTATTATCCAGTTCTCCCCTCTCCTATCCAGAACGCCCGTTCTAGAGCCTGCGCAATTAAGTTTCAGTTAAGTTTCCTACGCTAGCGTGAGTCATGAGTCAGCGGTGACTGTGATTATTTACCCGTGCGCGTCATCTAAATCCCCGCGTCACCCTGATCTTTCCCCGGTAACATGGAATTCACTTTCAAACCGTCCAGAGGATGAATCATGCCCGTCAAGGACCCATCCAAGGTTGTCCCGGCCGCACCCGCCGAAAGCGCCGATGCCGCCCTCAAGCATATCGTCGACGGCTTCCTGCGGTTCCACACCGAAGTCTTCCCCGAGCAGCAAGAGCTGTTCAAGAAACTGGCCACCGCGCAGAAGCCGCGGGCCATGTTCATCACCTGCGCCGATTCGCGCATCGTCCCTGAGCTGATCACCCAAAGTTCGCCGGGCGACCTGTTCGTCACCCGTAACGTCGGTAACGTCGTGCCGCCGTACGGGCAGATGAATGGCGGTGTGTCGAGCGCCATCGAGTACGCGGTGCTGGCCTTGGGCGTGCACCACATCATCGTCTGCGGTCACTCCGACTGCGGTGCCATGCGTGCGGTGCTCAATCCGCAATCGCTGGCCAAGATGCCGACCGTCTCCGCCTGGCTGCGCCATGCCGAAGTGGCGCGGACCGTGATCGAAGACAACTGCTCCTGCGGCAGCGAGCACGAAAGCATGCAGCTGCTGACCAAGGAAAACGTCATCGCCCAGCTGCACCACCTGCGCACCCATCCTTCGGTCGCCTCGCGCCTGGCGGCCGGCCAGTTGCACATCCATGGCTGGATCTACGACATCGAAACCAGCCAGATCGAAGCCTACGATGCCGCCAGCGACCGCTTCCTGCCGCTGACCGCGGGTGAGTCGATCCCTTCTGCCACACCGAGAGGCCGCTACTAAGCGACCCCAACACGCTGAACAAGCCTTGATTGCCGGCTGCACCCGATGGGTGCGGCGCGGCCTTCGCCTGCCTTGAATCTTCCTGAATGCCGTGCCGGCGGACCTGCTGGCGGCCCACGCCTGCGCGTCGTTCAGGCTTCCCCGTGCTAGCGGCCAGCGGAATGGCCGTGAATCTAGAAAGGAGCTACATGGTGAACATGACACAGATAAAGGCGGCCCTGCCGCGTGAGTTGCTGGCTTCGGTGGTGGTCTTCCTGGTGGCCCTGCCCTTGTGCATGGGCATCGCCATCGCCTCGGGCATGCCGCCCGCAAAGGGGCTGATCACCGGGATCATCGGTGGCATCGTCGTGGGTTTTCTCGCCGGTTCGCCGTTGCAGGTCAGCGGCCCGGCGGCGGGCCTGGCGGTGCTGGTGTTCGAGCTGGTGCGCCAGCATGGCGTGGCCATGCTCGGGCCTATCCTGCTGCTTGCCGGCCTGCTGCAACTGCTGGCCGGGCGCTTGCGCCTGGGCTGCTGGTTCCGGGTCACCGCGCCGGCGGTGGTGTACGGCATGCTTGCCGGGATCGGCGTGCTGATCGTGTTGTCCCAGGTGCACGTGATGTTCGACACGGCGCCCCAGCCATCGGGCGTGGACAACCTGCTGGGCTTCCCGGCGACGCTGGCCTCGGCCCTGCCGCTGGAAAGCGCAGGTGCCGGTTGGCAGGCCGGCGCGTTGGGCCTGGGCACCATTGCCATCATGTGGGGTTGGGAACGTTTACGTCCGCAACGCCTGCGCTTCATTCCCGGTGCCTTGCTCGGTGTGGCGGCAATGACCGCTGTCAGCTTGTGGCTGGCACTGCCGGTCAACCGCGTGCAGGTACCTGCGGACCTGTCCGAGGCCATTGACTGGCTGCGCCCCGACGACCTGCTCAAGCTGGCCGACCCGACCCTGCTGGTGGCGGCCTTCGCCCTGGCCTTCATCGCCAGCGCCGAGACCTTGTTGTCCGCGGCGGCAGTCGATCGCATGCACAGTGGCCAGCGCTCGGATTTCGACCGAGAGCTGTCGGCGCAGGGTATCGGCAACATGCTCTGCGGCGTGCTCGGCGCATTGCCGATGACCGGTGTGATCGTACGCAGCTCGGCCAATGTCCAGGCCGGTGCGCAGACCCGCGCCTCGGCGATCCTGCATGGCCTGTGGTTGTTGGCGTTCGTCGTGGCGCTGAGCAGTGTGCTGCAGCAGATCCCGGTGGCCAGCCTGGCCGGGGTGCTGGTCTATACCGGCGTGAAACTGGTGGACTTCAAGGCATTCCGTGGTCTTGGCCGCTACGGGCGGATGCCGATGTTCACCTATGCGGCGACGGCCCTGGCGATCATCTTTACCGACTTGCTGACCGGCGTGCTGCTGGGCTTTGCCCTGACCCTGCTGAAGCTGGCGTTGAAGGCGGCGCGGTTGAAGATCAACCTGGTGGCGCTGGACAAGCCGGGGCACATGGAGCTGCGCCTTGGCGGTGCGGCCACCTTCCTCAAGGTGCCGGCGCTGACCCAGGTGCTCGATACCGTGCCTGAGGGGACAACACTACACGTGCCCCTCGGCAACCTGAGCTATATCGACCATTCCTGCCTGGAACTGCTGGAGGACTGGGGCCGCAGCGGTGCGGCCAAGGGCTCGCGGCTGGTGCTGGAGCAGCGGCGTCTGAAGCGGCGGGTCGAGGGACGGTTGCGGACTACGGCGGGGGTTGGCGTCTAAGAGGGCCGCCTAGCGGCCCATCGCCGGCAAGCCGGCTCCCACAATGACGGCGCCGGTATCAAATCCTGCGTTGTACTTGTGGGAGCCGGCTTGCCGGCGATGAGGCCAGTCGAAACACTCTAGATTCAAGCTCAGGCCGACTGGCTCAACTCCACGCCCAGCTGGCGCGACAGGCATGGCCAGCGTTTCCAGGCCTCTCCGGTTTCCGGGTTCGACAGCTTGTCGCGATAGCGCTCCACTGACTCCACGGCGAAGCTCTCGTCATCAAGCATCTCGTCCACCGAGTGATGCACCACTTCATCCAACTGGTTGGCGAAGGTCTCGCCGATCAGCTGGTGGGCGATCAGGTTGGCGACCGTGGTATCCACCGGAATCAGCGGTTGCTGGAAATGGCGGATATACAGGTCGTTGACCTCCTCGACCAGGCGATGCGCCAGGTAGGCCTCGTCCAACAGGCAATCCAGCCCGACCTGCCCGGCCATCACGCTCGGTGGCTGCAGGAAATAGGCCTCGGCAATCTTCAGCACCGGCTTGATCTGCGATTCGATGCCGGCCTCGAGGGCCACGGTGTGCGCGGCTTCGAGCAGTTCTGGAACCTCGTTGATATAGGCGCCGACGAAGCGGGCCAAAGTACCCTGGGCGTCCTGCTGGGGTAGGTGGATCGAAGGGTGCAGGTGTGGCAGTTGCTTCTCGAGACGGTTTTTCAGTTGGCCTGTGCGGCTCTCATGTTGATGGGCGTTTTCGATCTGCTCGCGTACAGCAGCGATGTTCATGACAACTCCAGGGACAAGGCGTTACAAACGGAAGACACTAAGTTAGCTTGCTTACGAGAATCGCTAAGACGCATTTGTTATATCTCTTAGGCACGTGTAGGAAATTGGCTATATCAATGTGCCATTATTGTGTCCCGACCCAGTATCCATGCGCCTTTCAGCGCAAACGTTTGGTTGCGTGAAGATCATTTCGATCCCTGCGTTGCGCCCCATTCGTCGGTGTCTATACTCCGCTTGAAACGTGATTCGTTGATGAGGCCCGACTGCCTTAAGCAGGGGGCTCGGTCGTCGAAGCCAGGCAGTCTTGGCCACCGTTCCCCCCTTTGTCGTAGCAGGTCGTCCACGCCTCCGGGACTACAAGAACGATAAGGGGAACCCGCAATGATGCGACATCCACATGTCTGGATGGGCCTGTTGCTGTGGTCATTGTTTGGTCAGGCACAGGCAGCATGGACGGTGAACATGGCGCCCGGGGCGACGGAAGTCTCCCACGCAGTGTTCGACCTGCACATGACCATCTTCTGGATCTGCGTGATCATCGGCATCGTGGTGTTCGGCGCGATGTTCTGGTCGATGGTCGTCCACCGCCGTTCCACCGGGCAGCAGGCCGCGCACTTCCACGAGCACACCTGGGTCGAGATCCTCTGGACCGTCGTGCCCTTCCTGATCCTCGTGGCCATGGCCATCCCGGCCACCAAGACCCTGATCGACATCTACGACGCCAGCGACTCGGACATCGACATCCAGGTCACCGGTTACCAGTGGAAGTGGCACTACAAGTACCTGGGCCAGGACGTCGAGTTCTTCAGCAACCTGGCCACCCCCGCCGAGCAGATCCACAACAATTCACCGAAGGACGAGCACTACCTGCTCGAAGTCGACCAGCCGCTGGTGCTGCCGGTGGGCGCCAAGGTGCGCTTCCTGGTGACCGCCGCCGACGTCATCCATTCCTGGTGGGTGCCGGCCTTCGCGGTCAAGCGTGATGCCATCCCCGGCTTCGTCAACGAGGCCTGGACCCGGGTCGAGAAGCCCGGGATCTACCGTGGCCAGTGCACCGAACTGTGCGGCAAGGACCACGGCTTCATGCCGGTGGTGGTCGAGGTGAAATCCAAGGCCGACTACGACACCTGGCTGGGCGAGCGCAAGGCCGAGGCGGCCAAGCTCAAGGAACTGACCAGCAAGGAATGGACCCTCGAAGAGCTGGTGGCACGTGGCGACAAGGTCTACCACACCACCTGCGTGGCCTGTCACCAGGCCGAGGGCCAGGGGTTGCCGCCGATGTTCCCTGCCCTCAAGGGCTCGAAAATCGCCACCGGGCCCAAGGACGCGCACCTGGGCATCGTCTTCCACGGCAAGCCGGGCACCGCCATGGCGGCATTCGGCAAGCAGCTTTCGGAAGTCGATATCGCCGCGGTGGTCACCTACGAGCGCAACGCCTGGGGCAACAACAAGGGCGACATGGTCACGCCGAAGGACGTGCTGGCGCTCAAGCAGGCCGAAGCGCAATGAGCCGGGCTACCCGCGGCAGTCAGTGGATTGCAGGAGACAGGACATGAGTGCAGTGATCGACGACCACGCCCACGGTCATGAACATGCCCACGGCCCGGCCAAGGGCCTGATGCGCTGGGTGCTGACCACCAACCACAAGGACATCGGCACGATGTACCTGTGGTTCGCCTTCACCATGTTCCTGCTCGGCGGCTCGTTCGCCATGGTGATCCGCGCCGAGCTGTTCCAGCCCGGCCTGCAGATCGTGGAGCCTGCGTTCTTCAACCAGATGACCACCATGCACGGGCTGATCATGGTGTTCGGCGCGGTGATGCCGGCCTTCGTCGGCCTGGCCAACTGGATGATCCCGCTGATGATCGGCGCGCCGGACATGGCCCTGCCGCGGATGAACAACTTCAGCTTCTGGCTACTGCCGGCGGCGTTCCTGCTGCTGGTCTCGACCCTGTTCAGCCCCGGTGGCGGGCCGAACTTCGGCTGGACCTTCTATGCCCCGCTGTCGACCACCTACGCCCCGGCCAGCGTGACCTTCTTCATCTTCGCCATCCACTTGATGGGCATCAGCTCGATCATGGGCGCGATCAACGTGATCGCCACCATCCTCAACCTGCGCGCCCCCGGCATGACCTTGATGAAAATGCCGCTGTTCGTCTGGACCTGGCTGATCACCGCGTTCCTGCTGATTGCGGTGATGCCGGTACTGGCCGGCGTGGTGACCATGATGCTGATGGACATCCATTTCGGCACCAGCTTCTTCAGCGCCGCCGGCGGCGGTGACCCGGTGTTGTTCCAGCATGTGTTCTGGTTCTTCGGTCACCCCGAGGTGTACATCATGATCCTGCCGGCCTTCGGCGCGGTCAGCTCGATCATCCCGGCGTTTTCGCGCAAGCCGCTGTTCGGCTACACCTCGATGGTCTACGCCACCGGGGCGATCGCCTTCCTGTCGTTCATCGTCTGGGCCCACCACATGTTCGTGGTCGGCATCCCGGTGGTGGGCGAGCTGTTCTTCATGTACGCCACCATGCTGATCGCCGTGCCCACCGGGGTGAAGGTGTTCAACTGGGTCAGCACCATGTGGGAAGGCTCGCTGACCTTCGAGACGCCGATGCTGTTCGCCATCGCCTTCGTCATCCTGTTCACCATCGGCGGCTTCTCCGGGCTGATGCTGGCCATCGCGCCCGCGGACTTCCAGTACCACGACACCTACTTCGTGGTGGCGCACTTCCACTACGTGCTGGTGCCCGGGGCGATCTTCGGCATCTTTGCCTCGGCCTACTACTGGCTGCCGAAATGGACCGGGCACATGTACGACGAAACCTTGGGCAAGCTGCACTTCTGGCTGTCGTTCGTCGGCATGAACCTGGCCTTCTTCCCCATGCACTTCGTCGGTCTGGCCGGCATGCCCCGGCGCATCCCCGACTACAACCTGCAGTTCGCCGACTTCAACATGGTCTCGTCGATCGGCGCCTTCATGTTCGGCGCCACGCAGATCTTCTTCCTGTTCATCGTCATCAAGTGCATTCGCGGTGGCGCGCCGGCACCGGCCAAACCCTGGGACGGCGCCGAGGGGCTGGAGTGGTCGATCCCTTCACCAGCGCCTTATCACACCTTCCAGACACCGCCGGAAGTGAAGTAGGAGCCCGCCCATGGACGGCTTGTCGCTCAAGCGCCTGGTCAGCCGCCTGCTGATGCTGACCGTGGTGATGTTCGCCTTCGGCTTTGCCCTGGTGCCGATCTACGACGTGATGTGCAAGGCCTTCGGCATCAATGGCAAGACCGGCGGGCAGTACGCGGGCACCCAGGTGAGCGACCCGACCCGTTCGGTGCGGGTGCAGTTCATGTCGACCAATGCCGGCGACATGAGCTGGGAGTTCCACTCCACCGCCGACCAGATCGAAGTCAACCCGGGGGCGGTGAACCAGATGATCTTCGTGGCCCGCAACCCGACCAACCAGCCCATGAGCGCCCAGGCCATCCCCAGCATCACCCCCGCCGAGGCCGCGGCGTACTTCCACAAGACCGAGTGCTTCTGTTTCACCCAGCAGGTCCTGCAGCCGGGCGAGCGCATCGAGATGCCGGTGCGCTTCATCGTCGACCGCGACCTGCCGGAGTCGGTGAAACACCTGACCCTGGCCTACACCCTGTTCGACATCACCGCTCGCCACCCCCCGGTCGCCCACGCCGCGACCGAGGGCGCCCGCTGAGGGAAGGAGATACATCATGGCAAGCCACGAGCATTACTACGTACCGGCGCAGAGCAAGTGGCCGATCATTGCCACGATCGGCATGTTCATCACCGTGTTCGGGCTCGGCACCTGGTTCAACGACCTCAAGGCCGGCCACCCGGAGTCCCACGGGCCGCTGATCTTCTTCGTCGGCGCGCTGTTCCTGGCCTACATGCTGTTCGGCTGGTTCGGCGCGGTGGTCAAGGAAAGCCACGCCGGGCTCTACAGTGCGCAGATGGACCGCTCGTTCCGCTGGGGCATGAGCTGGTTCATCTTCTCCGAGGTGATGTTCTTCCTGGCCTTCTTCGGCGCGCTGTTCTACGTGCGGGTGCTGGCAGGGCCATGGCTGGGGGGCGATGGGGCCAAGGGCGTGACGCACATGCTCTGGCCCAACTTCGAGTTCGTCTGGCCGCTGCTGCACACACCGGACCCGAAACTGTTCCCACCGCCCAAGGAGGTTATCGATCCGTGGCACCTGCCGCTGATCAATACCATCCTGCTGGTGAGCTCCAGTGTGACCGTGACCATCGCCCACCACGCCCTGCGCAAGGGGCATCGTGGCGCGCTGAAACTGTGGCTGGGGCTGACCATCCTGCTGGGGATCGGGTTTCTCGTGCTGCAGGCCTACGAGTACCACGAGGCCTACAACAAACTCGGGCTGACCCTGGGCTCGGGCATCTACGGCGCGACGTTCTTCATGCTGACCGGGTTCCACGGCGCGCACGTGACCTTGGGCACGCTGATCCTGTTCGTGATGTTCTGCCGGGTGCTGCGCGGGCACTTCGAACCGGACAAGCACTTCGGTTTCGAGGCGGCGAGCTGGTACTGGCACTTCGTCGATGTGGTGTGGGTGGGGCTGTTCATCTTTGTGTATGTGCTTTGAACACGGTGGGAACACTTAGAAAGGTGCGTGCGACACCAGTTGCCCACTGATCAGGCCCCAGGCCACCAGGGCGATGGTCAGGGTGGCGAGGGCGACGCGCACGGTAAGGGCCTTGAGCAGGCGGGTCGACTGGTCGTCGTCCTTGACCAGGAACACCAGGCCACTGAACAGGCTGGCAATTGTGGCCAGCAGCATCAGGACAATTGCGGCCTTGAGCATGGCGAAACTCCGGGGGATGCGGTGATGGATACAAGTATAGCGCTCGACCTCACGAGGCCCTGGTGAAGCCGTTTCGCCCAGGCCTGGTACCGACCCTGGTGGTGCTTGCGCTGCTGCCGGGGTTGATCGCGCTCGGCTGCTGGCAACTGCGGCGCGCCGACGAAAAGCGTGACCTGCTGGCTACCTACACCGAGCGCCAGATCGAGGCGCCGGTCACTGCTGACCGGTTGCGCCAGCTGCCGGACCCGGCGTTCTACCCCGTGCACCTGTATGGCCGGTTCGATGCCGGTCACAGCCTGCTGCTGGACAATCAGATGCGTGACGGCAAGGCCGGCGTCGAGCTGCTGCAGCCCTTCCACGATCAGGCCAGCGGCCTGTGGTTGCTGGTCAATCGCGGCTGGCTGCCGTGGCCCGACCGTCGTGTGCCGGTGCGCTTCGACACGCCGAGCCAGGCGCTGGCGCTGGACGCCACGGTCTACGTGCCACCGGGCAAGACCTTCCAGCTGCACCCGGACAACCCCGACGGCCAGTGGCCGCAACTGCTGACGGCAATCGATCCGGCCGGGCTCTGGCAGCAGCTGGGCCGTGAGGGCTTTGCCCAGGAACTACGCCTGCAGCCAGGCCCTGCCGCCTACCGCCTGGACTGGCCGGTGGTCGCCATGGGCCCGGAAAAGCACCAGGGCTACGCCGTGCAGTGGTTCGCCCTGGCCAGCGCGCTGGTCCTGCTCTACCTGTATTTCGGCTGGCATCACAACGACAAGGAGAACCGCCATGGCCGCCGCCACGAGTCCACTGGACGTGCCTGACCGCCGCAAGCCCCGCGGGCGCCTGCAACTGCTGTTGATCCTGTTCGTCGTGCTCGGGCCGATGATCCTCGCCACCAGCATGTACAAGCTCAAGTTCTGGGTGCCGGACGGTCGCAGCTATCACGGTGTGATGATCGGCAATGGCGAGGGCCGGGCCGATATCGGCATCGATGCCCAGGACGAGCGTTGGCAGCTGTTGGTCAGCTCTCCGGGCGCCTGTGTCGAGGAGTGCCAGCAACTGGTGTACCTGGCCCGGCAGATCCAGGTCGGCCTGGGCCGCGATGCCAGCCGCGCCAGCCATGCCCTGGCGGCGGCCCAGCCACTGGCCGCCGACTACCAGGCGCTGCTGGGCCGTGAGTACCCGCAGTTGCAACGCTACCCGCTGGACGCCCAGCGCTATATCCAGAAGGTCGGCGACACTGCCCCGCAACTGTGGATCGTCGATCCTCACGGCAACCTGGTGCTGCGCTACGACGCCAAGGTCAAGGGCAAGCATGTGCTGGACGACCTGCGTCACCTGCTCAAGCTGTCCAACATCGGCTAGGAGGCTGCCATGGCCAGACCCGGATTCCGCCTTGCTGTGTTCGCCACGCTGCTGGCGCTGCTGGTCGTGCTGCTCGGCGCCTACACTCGCCTGACTCACGCCGGTCTTGGCTGCCCCGACTGGCCGGGGTGCTACGGCTTCATCAGCGTGCCCAAGACCGATGCCCAACTGGCCCATGCCGAGCTGCACTTCCCAGAACACCCGGTGGAAGAAGCCAAGGGCTGGGCGGAGATGGTCCATCGCTATTTCGCCGGCACCCTGGCGCTGGTGATCGCACTGCTTGCCTTCCAGGCTGTACGCCGACATGCCCATGACGGCCAGCCCTACCGCCTGCCAGTATTGCTGCTGGGGGTGGTGCTGGCCCAGGCGGCGTTCGGCATGTGGACCGTGACACTGAAACTGTGGCCCCAGGTGGTGACCGCGCACCTGCTTGGCGGGTTTACCACGGTAAGCCTGCTTTTCCTGCTATCCCTGCGTCTATCCCGGGCCTTTGCGCCCTTGCCGAAACTGCCGCTGAGCCTACGGCGGATCGCCGCGCTGGCGCTGCTGGTGGTGATCGGCCAGATCGCCCTGGGGGGGTGGGTCAGCGCCAACTACGCGGCGGTGGCCTGCATCGACCTGCCCACCTGCCATGGCCAGTGGTGGCCGGCGGCGGACTTCAGCAACGGCTTCCACCTGACCCAGCATGTCGGCCCCAATTACCTGGGCGGGCAACTGGACAGCGATGCGCGCACGGCGATCCATGTCAGCCACCGGCTCGGCGCAATGCTGGTGCTGGCGGTTCTATCGATGCTCGGCTGGAAGCTGCACCGCCATGGCCTGAGCGGCCTGGCGCGCCTGGTATTGCTTGCGCTGGCGCTGCAGTTGGGCCTGGGCATCAGCAATGTGTTGTTCCACCTGCCGCTGGGCGTGGCTGTTGCCCACAACGCCGGCGGTGTGCTGCTGCTGTTGACCATGGTGCTGGTGAACTACCGCATCCGCGTGGTCGACAAGGTTCGCGTGGGCCATGGCTGGCGCCTGACACCGGTGGTCGGGGGGCAACTCACTCATCACATGAGGAACGATTCGTGGCGACGGTTCTGAGCACGGAACGCCAGCGCGCCGGGTGGCGTGACTATCTGGAACTGACCAAGCCGAAGGTGGTGGTGCTGATGCTGATCACCTCGCTGGTGGGGATGTTTCTCGCCACCCGCGCGGGGGTGGCCTGGAACGTCCTGCTGTTCGGCAACCTGGGGATTGGCTTGTGCGCGGGTGCCGCGGCGGCGGTCAACCACGTGGTCGATCGCCGCGTCGATGCGCTGATGGCCCGGACCCACAAGCGCCCGCTGGCCCAGGGCCGGGTCGCGCCCTTGCCGGCACTGCTGTTCGCCCTGCTGCTGGCCGTGGCGGGGATGGTTTTGCTGCTGGCGTTCACCAACCCCCTCACCGCCTGGCTGACCCTGGCCTCGCTGCTAGGTTACGCGGTGCTCTACACCGGCTTTCTCAAGCGAGCCACGCCGCAGAACATCGTGATCGGCGGCCTCGCCGGGGCCGCGCCGCCATTGCTGGGCTGGGTGGCGGTCAGCGGGCACCTGGGCGCCGAGCCGCTGCTGCTGGTGCTGATCATCTTCGCCTGGACACCGCCGCACTTCTGGGCCCTTGCGATTCATCGCAAGGAGGAGTACGCAAAAGCTGATATTCCCATGCTCCCCGTTACCCATGGCGAGCGTTACACGGCCCTGCATATCCTGCTCTACACCTTGATATTGCTGGCCGTGAGCCTGTTGCCCTACGCCATTCACATGAGCGGCCCGCTGTACCTGGCCTGTGCCCTGGTGCTGGGCCTGCGCTTCCTGCACTGGGCCTGGGTGTTGTACCGTGGCACCCGGCCGCACGCGGCGATCAAGACGTTCAAGTACTCTATCGGCTACCTGTTCGCCCTGTTCATCGCGTTGCTCGTAGACCACTACCTGTTGCTGAACCTATGACCCGAACCCAGAAAACCGTCTTCATCCTCGTTGCCCTGGTCGCGCTGATCATGGGCCTGACCGTCAACAAGGTGCTCAACGACCGTGGTCAGTTGAACCCCACCGAACTGATCGATGCCGGCATCATCCTGCTGCCGCAGAGCCGTACCGTGCCGGACGTGACCATGACCGACCAGAACGGCCAGCCGCTGGTGCTGGACCAGCTCAAGGGCAAGTGGTCATTGCTGTTCTTCGGCTACACCTACTGCCCGGACATCTGCCCGACCACCCTGGCCCAGCTGCGCCAGGTGAAGAGCGAACTGCCCAAGGAGGCGCTGGAGCGTCTGCAGGTGGTGCTGGTGAGCGTCGACCCGAACCGCGACACGCCGAACCAGCTCAAGCAGTACCTGGGCTATTTCGACAAGGATTTCGTCGGGGTGGCGGGCTCGATCGAGGATACCCAGAAATTGGCCAACGCCTTGAGCATCCCGTTCATTCCGGCCGATACCAGCAAGCCAGGGTATACCGTGGATCACAGCGGCAACCTGGCGGTGGTCGGGCCTGACGGGCGTCAGCGCGGGTTCATCCGTGCGCCGTTCAACAACCAGAAGCTGGTGGCGCAGTTGCCAGGGCTGGTCAAGCGCGATTGAGAAGTTTGGGCCTGCTGCGCAGGCCTTTCGCCGGCAAGCCGGCTCCCACAATCGTGCAGTCTCTGTGGGAGCCGGCTTGCCGGCGATAGGGCCTCGAAGCGGCCCCAGGCTGCAGGCTTAGAACGCAGGAACCACAGCGCCCTTGTACTTCTCGGTGATGAACTGCTTCACCTCAGGCGAGTGCAGGGCCTGCACCAGCTTCTTCACCGCGTCCGCGTCCTTGTTGTCCTCGCGGGTCACCAGGATGTTCACGTACGGAGAGTCCTTGCCTTCGATGGCCAGGGCGTCTTTTTCCGGGTTGAGCTTGGCTTCCAGCGCGTAGTTGGTGTTGATCAGGGCGGCATCGACCTGGGTCAGCACACGCGGGATGGTCGCGGCTTCCAGCTCCCGGAACTTCAGGTTTTTCGGGTTCTCGGCGATGTCCTTGATGGTCGACAGGATGTTCGTGTTGTCCTTGAGCTTGATCACCCCGGCCTTGTCCAGCAGCAGCAGGGCGCGGCCGCCGTTGGTGGCGTCGTTGGGAATGACCACGGCGGCGCCGGAAGGCAGTTCGTCGAGCTTCTTGACCTTGGCCGAGTACACGCCCAGCGGCTCGATGTGCACGCCGGCGACGCTTACCAGGTGAGTGCCCTTGGCCTTGTTGAACTCATCCAGGTACGGCTGGTGCTGGAAGAAGTTGGCGTCCAGGCGCTTTTCCGACACCTGCACGTTCGGCTGGATGTAGTCGGTGAACTCCTTGACCTTCAGCTCCACGCCTTCCTTCGCCAGCAGTGGCTTGACCACCTCGAGGATCTCGCCGTGCGGCACCGGGGTGGCGGCGACCGTCAGGGTCTCGGCGTGGGCCGAGAAGGCCGCGACCGCGGCGACAACAGCAAGCAGCTTCTTCATTGATCACTCCTTGTGAGGGCCGCGACGGCCCCCGAACGGGTCGGCCGGGCCGACCCCATTGGGGTTACTTACGGGAAAAATGCACGACCAGCTTGTCGCCGATCATTTGCAGTACCTGGACCAGGATGACCAGCAGCACCACGGTGACGATCATCACGTCGGTCTGGAAGCGTTGGTAGCCGAAGCGGATCGACAGGTCACCCAGGCCACCGGCCCCGACCACGCCGGCCATGGCGGTGTAGGACACCAAGGTGATGGCGGTCACGGTGATGGCGGCGATGATGCCCGGCATCGCTTCAGGCAGCACGGCCTTGAAGATGATCTGGCGGGTGGTGGCGCCCATCGACTGGGTAGCCTCGATGATGCCGCGGTCCACTTCACGCAGGGCGGTTTCCACCAGCCGCGCGAAGAACGGCGTGGTCCCCACCACCAGCGGCGGGATGGCACCGGCAACGCCCAGCGAGGTGCCGGTGATCAGCACCGTGATCGGGATCATCACGATCAGCAGGATGATGAACGGCACCGAGCGCACGATGTTGACGATGGTCGCCAGCACGGCGTAGATCTTCTTGTGCTCGAACATCTGCCGGGGGCTGAACAGGAACAGCACGACGCCCAGTGGCAGGCCCAGCAGGATGATGAAGGCCAGCGAGATGAACAGCATGACCATGGTGTCGTTGGTCGCCTGCCAGATCTCGACCCAGTCGACGTTGGCGAAATAGCTGAGGATGTCCATCAACGCAGTACCTCCATATGTACGTCAGCTGCAGTGAAGCGGGCGAATGCCGCCTCCATGTCTCCACCGATCAGGGCAAGGGTCAGCTGGCCATAGGGAATGTCCTTGATGCGGTCGATGCGCCCGGCAAGGATGCTGTAGTCCACGCCGGTTTCGCGGGCCACGGTGCCCAGCAGCGGCGCGTAGGTGGCGCAGCCCTGGAAGGTCAGGCGCACGATGCGCCCCGGCACATGGGCGAAATCGTCGCGTTGCTCGTTCTCGTCGACCTGCTCGTCTTCCTGGACGAAACGCTTGGTGGTGGCGTGCTGCGGGTGCAGGAATACGTCGGCCACCGGACCCTGCTCGACGATCTGCCCGGCATCCATCACCGCCACGCGGTCGCAGACCCGGCGGATCACGTCCATCTCATGGGTGATCAGCACGATGGTCAGCTTCAGCTCGCGGTTGATCTCGGCCAGCAGTTGCAGCACCGAGGCGGTGGTCTGCGGGTCGAGGGCGCTGGTAGCTTCGTCGCACAGCAGGATCTTGGGGTTGGTGGACAGGGCGCGGGCGATGCCGACGCGCTGCTTCTGCCCACCCGACAGTTGCGCCGGGTACTTCTTCGCGTGCTCGGAAAGGCCGACACGGGCCAGCAGCTCGGTGACGCGCTTGTCGATCTCGCCACGCGACAGCTCGCCCGCCAGCACCAGCGGCAGGGCGACATTGTCGGCGACGGTCTTGGAAGCCAGCAGGTTGAAGTGCTGGAAGATCATGCCGACCTGCTGGCGGAAGCGCCGCAGCTGGTTCGAGTCGAAGGCGGTGACGTCTTCACCGTCGACCACGATCTTGCCGCCGGACGGCTCCTCGAGGCGGTTGATCAGGCGCAGCATGGTGCTCTTGCCGGCACCGGAGTGGCCGATCAGGCCGAACACCTGGCCATCTTCGATGGTCAGGCTGGTCGGGTTCAGGGCCGGGATATCCCTACCGGCGACGCGGTAGGTCTTGTGGACATTTTGAAACTCGATCACTGAGCGAACCTTGTGGGGCGCATGGAATTTGGGTCAGCGGTTAGCCGGGGCGCGCATTTTAGCCTTTTCCCCTGCGTGTTCTTAGCATTTATTTCGTCACGCTCCAATCCAATCGGCATAACGCGACGGTCGGCAATCCGATTGAACGCATCCGACGGCAGCCCAGTCACTAATTGAACAAGCCCGAACGGGCAGCCTGATGACTGATGAGGAGAGCCGAAGATGCCCAGCAAGAAGCCCCAGGCGCCACAGCCCAGCCCTGTCGCCGGCACCGACACCCCCGACAAGGCCAACACCAATGCCAAGCTGCAGAGCCTGGAAGCGTTTCGCAGCGACGCCAGCGGCCAGGCGCTGCGCACCAACCAGGGGGTGAAGGTTGCCGACAACCAGAACAGCCTCAAGGCCGGCGCCCGTGGGCCTTCGCTGCTCGAAGACTTCATCATGCGCGAGAAGATCACCCACTTCGACCATGAGCGCATACCCGAGCGCATCGTCCATGCCCGCGGGACCGGCGCCCATGGCTACTTCCAGAGCTACGGCTGCCATGCCGAACTGACCAAGGCTGGTTTCCTGCAAGATCCCGAGAAAATCACCCCGGTGTTCGTGCGCTTTTCCACCGTGCAGGGCCCACGTGGCTCGGGCGACACGGTGCGCGACGTGCGCGGCTTTGCGGTGAAGTTCTACACCGATGAAGGCAACTTCGATCTGGTCGGCAACAACATGCCGGTGTTCTTCATCCAGGACGCGATCAAGTTTCCCGACTTCGTCCACGCGGTCAAACCCGAACCGCACAACGAGATGCCCACCGGTGGCTCTGCCCACGATACCTTCTGGGACTTCGTATCGCTGGTGCCGGAGTCCGCGCACATGGTCATGTGGGCGATGTCCGACCGGGCCATTCCGCGCAGCCTGCGCATGATGGAAGGCTTTGGCGTGCATACCTTCCGCTTGATCAATGCCCAAGGCGTGGCCAGCTTCGTCAAGTTCCACTGGAAGCCGCGCCAGGGCGTGCACTCGGTGCTGTGGGACGAAGCCCAGAAGCTTGCCGGCAAGGACACCGATTACCACCGCCGCGACCTGTGGGAAGCGATCGAGACCGGTCATTACCCGGAATGGGAGCTGGGCGTGCAGATCGTGCCGGAGGCCGACGAGCACAAGTTCGACTTCGACCTGCTCGACCCGACCAAGATCATCCCCGAGGAGCTGGTGCCGGTGACGCCGCTGGGCAAGATGGTGCTCGACCGCAACCCGGACAACTTCTTCGCCGAAGTGGAGCAGATCGCCTTCTGCCCCGGGCATATCGTGCCGGGCATCGATTTCAGCAACGACCCGTTGCTGCAGGGCCGGCTGTTCTCCTACACCGACACCCAGATTAGCCGCCTGGGCGGGCCGAACTTCCACGAGATCCCGATCAACCGCCCCGTCGCGCCCAATCACAGCAGCCAGCGCGATGCCATGCACCGCATGACCATCGACAAGGGGCGGGCCTCCTACGAGCCCAACTCGATTGATGGCGGCTGGCCGAAGGAAACGCCGCCCGCCGCGCAGGATGGCGGTTTCGAGAGTTACCAGGAACGTATCGATGCGAACAAGATCCGCCAGCGCAGTGAGTCGTTCGGCGACCATTTCTCCCAGGCGCGGCTGTTCTTCCAGAGCATGAGCCCTACCGAGCAGCAGCACATCATCAAGGCCTACAGCTTTGAACTGGGCAAGGTCGAGCGCGAGGCGATCCGGGCGCGGGAGGTGAACGAGATCCTGGCCAACATCGATCTCAAGTTGGCGGCAGCGGTGGCAGCCAACCTCGGCCTGCCGGCGCCGAAGGCCGGCACGGTCAAGGTCAAGGGCAGCAAACCGGCGCAGTCAAAGGCCTTGAGCCAGATGAACCACCCCGGAAATATCGGCATCAGTGGGCGCAAGATCGCCATCCTGGTGGCTGATGGCGTGGATGACGCGAGTGTCGACAAGGTGGTCAAGGCGCTGGAGGCGCAAAGTGCGCGCCCCATGCTGCTGGGGCCGACTTCGGCACCAGTGAAGACTGCCGGTGGCAAGCAGCTGCCGGTGGATGCGTCGATGGAGGGCATGCCGTCGGTGATGTTCGACGGTGTGTGGGTGCCGGCGGGCAAGGCTTCGCTGGAGGCGTTGGAAAACAGCGGCGTGGCCAAGCACTTCCTGCTCGAGGCCTACAAGCATCTCAAGCCCATGGGCATAGCCAGTGAGGGCAAGCTGCTGCTGAATAAGCTGGGGCTCAAGGAAGATGCGGGGCTGTTGCTGGGCGATGACCAGAAGGCGCTCGAGGCCTTCTTCAAGGCAGTCGAGGGGCACCGGGTGTGGGCGCGGGAGGCGGCGGCCGAAGCTGTTCCTGCGTAATCGGGGGCTGCTTTGCAGCCCATCGCCACGGTTCGTCGCCACGACAAGCCGGCTCCCACAGATTGTAGGCGGTCCCTGTGGGTGCCGGCTTGCCGGCGATGAGGCCCTGACAGGTTTATTGCTGATGGGGAATCAACACCACCTGCGCCGGCAATGAACGCTGGATCTCATGCTTCTGCTTCAGCTCGAAGCCACTGTCGAGCTTGCGCACCCGCTTCTCCAGCAGGGTCTTGAGCCAAGGCGCATCCTCGGTGCGCGGCACCTGGAACACCACCTCGCACTGATAACTCACCACGTCCGCCGCGATATCGTCCAGTTGGCGACGCATTGCACGGCTATCGGTGGTTTTCAGCGCCACGACGGTGGTCGGCGCGGTCGGGTCGATCACCCGGGCCTTGGGCTTGGACTCGGCAGCCTTGAGCGCCGCTTCGGCCTTTTCCAGTTCGGCCTTGCGTGCCTGGGCCACGGCATCGCCGCCGGTCAGGGCCGGTGCTTGCGGCATCAGCGCGCGGGCGCGGGCCAATGCCGTGGCAGCGGCATTCACATCGCCCTTCTGCAGGACGATCTGGCTACGGCGCAGGTAGGCCTCGGCCAGCTGGCGCTGATGCGGTTCGAGGCGGGCATCATCCGGCGCCTGGGCCTGCAAGGCGGCCAGTTGATCCTCGGCGGTGGCCAGCTCGTTGCTGGCGATGCTTTGCTCGAGCTGCTGCCAGGCATCGGGCTGGGCAGGCGCCACCGGCTGTTCGGCCGGCTTGCTGGAGCAGGCAGCCAGGAACAGGGAAAACGCGGCAACAAGCAGATAACGTGAGGCGAACGGCTTCATTCCTGCGACTCTCTATTTGCGCAAAAAGCGAGCAAGTCTACACCCAGGTGCGCACGCTCGAAAACAGGTCTTCTCAGACTCGAAACCTGCGAAAAGGTTGCAGGATGCGCCTGTGCGCACCCTGAAAATTCAGCGTTTCGGCAACGCCAGGCTCAGCAAGAATAGCACTGCCGCACAGACCACGATCGAAGGCCCGGCCGGGGTGTCCTTGAACCAGGACAGCGCCAGGCCCCCGCAGACCGCGGCAACCCCCAGCAGACTGGCGCCCACGGCCATCTGCTCTGGTGAGCGGGCGTGACGCTGTGCCGCGGCGGCCGGGATGATCAGCAGCGAGGTGATCAGCAGCACACCGACGATCTTCATCGCCACCGCGATCACCACGGCGATCAGCAGCATCAGTGCCAGGCGCAGGCCGGTCACCGGCAAGCCTTCGACCATCGCCAGTTCCTCGTGCACGGTCACCGCCAGCAATGGTCGCCAGAACATCGCCAGCAGCACCAGCACCAAGGCGCTGCCGCCGAGGATCCAGGCAAGGTCGGTAGGGCTGATCGCCAGCAGGTCGCCGAACAGGTAGGCCATCAGGTCGATGCGCACATCGTGCATGAAGCTCAGCACCACCAGCCCCAGTGACAGCGTGCTGGGGGCGAGGATGCCGAGCAGGGTGTCCGAGGCCAGCGGCTGGCGCTGCTGAAGGGTCACCAGCAGGATCGCCAGCAGCAGGCAGCCGACGGTCACCGCCAGCGCCGGGCTGACATCCAGGGCGAAGCCCAGGGCCACGCCGAGCAGCGCGGCATGGGACAGGGTGTCGCCGAAATAGGCCATGCGCCGCCACACCACGAACGAGCCCAGGGGGCCGGCGACCAGCGCCAGCGATACACCGGCAAGCAGGGCGTAGAGAAGAAAATCAGCCATGCTTGCAGTGCTCTCCGTGAACATGGGCGCCGGGGGCGATCACCGACCCGTGCAGGTCGTGGCTGTGATCGTGATGGTGGTGATAGACGGCCAGGCTCGGGGCGTTCTGGCCGAACAGCTCGACGAAGGCCGGGTCGTTGCTGACCTGTTCCGGGTGGCCCGAGCAGCACACGTGGCGGTTGAGGCAGACCACCTGGTCGGTGGCGCTCATGACCAGGTGCAGGTCGTGGGAAACCATCAGCACGCCGCAGCCGTGGCGGTCGCGCAGGCGGGTGATCAGGTTGTACAGCTCGGTCTGGCCAACCACGTCGACCCCCTGCACCGGTTCGTCGAGTACCAGCAGCTCGGGCTCGCGCAGCAGCGCGCGGGCGAGCAGCACACGCTGCATCTCGCCGCCGGAGATGGTCTGGATCGGGCTGTCGATCACCTGCTCGGCGCCGACTTCCTGCAGCGCCGCCAAGGCTGCCGCACGGTCTACACCGGGCACCAGGCGCAGGAAGCGCAGCACCGACAAGGGCAATGTGGCGTCCACCTGGATCTTTTGCGGCATGTAGCCGATGCGCAGCCTGGGCTTGCGCCACACCTTGCCGCGATGCGGCTTGAGCAGGCCCAGCACGGCGCGCACCAGGGTGGTCTTGCCGGCGCCGTTGGGACCGATCAGGGTAACGATCTGCCCCGGCGCCACCGCCAGGTCGATGCTGTCGAGCACCGCTTCGCCAGCGAAGCTGACACCGACCTGCTCGAGGCGGATCAGGGCATCGCTCATGCCTTGCCCCGGCAGTTGCCGCACAGGCCGACCACTTCGACAGTTTGCGTCTCGACCGCGAAACCCACGGCATTGGCGCTGCTGACGATGGCGTCGCTGATGCTGTTCTGCTCCAGTTCGATGGCCACGTGACATTCGCGGCAGATCAGGAACTGCCCTTGGTGCGCGTGCTCGGGATGGCTGCAGCCGATAAAGGCATTGAGCGAGGCGATGCGGTGCACCAGGCCGTTTTCCAGAAGGAAGTCGAGGGCGCGATAGACGGTCGGTGGCGCGGCGCGGCGGCCGTCCTGCTCGCTGAGCACGGCGAGGATATCGTAGGCACCCAGCGGCTTGTGGCTCTGCCACACCAGCTCCAGCACGCGGCGGCGCAGGGCGGTCAGGCGCAGGCCCTGACGGTTGCACAGCGCGTCGGCCTCGGCCAGCGCACTGTGGACGCAATGGGAGTGATCGTGGGGACGGTGGGCCAGCGGCGTGATGGACATGGGCAGCGACGGTTCAGGATGGAGACGTTATTATGTTACCTGTTTCTGACGACCCGAGTATCCACCGTGTCCCGAATCCTTGCCCTCTTTGTCGCTTTCATCGCTTTTTCGGCGCACGCCGACGTGCGCGTGCTGACCAGCATCAAGCCCCTGCAACAGATCGCCGCCGCCGTTCAGGACGGTGTCGGCAGCCCCGATGTGCTGCTGCCGCCGGGCGCCTCCCCGCACAACTATGCGCTGCGCCCCTCCGACGTGCGCAAGGTCGCCGATGCCGACCTGCTGTACTGGATCGGCCCGGACATGGAAGGTTTCCTGCCCCGCGTGCTGAAGAGCCGCGCCAAGCCGACAGTGGCCGTGCAGTCGCTGTCGGGCATGCAGTTGCGTCATTTCGGCGAGGACAGCCACTCCCATGACGAGGAAGACCACGACGATCATGACCACGACCACCGTCCGGGCAGCCTCGATGCACACCTGTGGCTGTCGTCGCTGAATGCCCGGGTGATCGCGACGAAGATGGCCGGTGACCTGGCAGCGGCCGACCCGGCCAATGCCCCGCGCTACCAGGCCAACCTCAAGCAGTTTGTCGAGCGCCTGGATGCCCTGGATGCGCGCATCAAGCAGCGTGTGGCGGGGATTGCCGGTAAGCCTTACTTCGTGTTTCACGAGGCGTTCGACTACTTCGAGGCCGCCTATGGCCTGAAGCACACTGGCGTGTTCAGCGTGGCGTCCGAGGTGCAGTCGGGCGCGCAGCACGTCGCCGCCATGCGCAAGCGCTTGCAGGCGGTGGGCAAGACCTGCGTGTTCAGCGAGCCGCCGCTGAGGCCGCGCCTGGCCGAGACCCTGACGGCCGGGTTGCCGGTGCGGTTGGCCGAGTTGGATGCGCTGGGTGGCACCGACAAGGTGGATGGCAAGGGCTATGAGCGCTTGCTGGAGAAGCTCGGTGGCGATCTGGTCGGCTGTCTGGAACAGCTGTAGGAGCGGCTTCAGCCGCGAAACGGGCGCCACGCTGTGTGGCACCCGCTTCGCGGGTGATCGCGGCGTTATCGCCCTTTAGAGCGCGAACGGCAGCTTCAGCGCCACCTGCTGGCGTTGCGCCAGACGCACCTCGAACTCGCTCGGGTCATGGATCATCACGTCCATCCCGGCGAACGCCTGCGCCGCGATCAGGCGCGATAGCCAGAAGCGCACGCACGCCACCCGCAGCATCACCGGCCACAGCTCCGCTTCAGCGGCGGTGAACGGTCGCAGTGCCGCGTAGGCACCCAGCAATGCCTGGGCGCGCGGCAGGTCGATACCACCCTGCTCGTCCAGGCACCAGTCGTTCACGGTGATGGCGATGTCATACAGCATCGGCCCGGAGCAGGCGTTGTAGAAGTCGATCAGCCCGGTCAGGTGAGTGCCTTCGAACATCACGTTGTCACGGAACAGGTCGGCGTGCAGGTTGGCCTTGGGCAGGGCGAGGATCTGCGCCTTGTGCGCGGTGATTTCCGCCAGCGCCGGTTGCAGCAGCCCGGTTTGCGCCTGGTTCAGGCTCGGCAGCAGTTCGGCGCCCGATTCCAGCATCCAGTCCAGGCCCCGGTCGGTGCGGCGCTCGATGATGCGCTCGCGGGTGGCCAGGTGAATGTGCGCCAGCAGCTCGCCGACCTGGGCGCAGTGCTGGTTGTTCGGCAGCTTGATGTGCTTGCCCGACAGTCGCGGTTGCAGCAGCGCAGGCTTGCCGCACAGTTCGCGCAGGCCATGCCCTTCGCGGTCGCGCAGGGCATAGGGCACGGGCATGTCGGCATCGTGCAGCACGTCGAGCAGTTCGATGAAGAACGGCATGTCTTCAGCCGGCCCACGCTCGATCAGTGTGAGGACGAACTCCCCTTTTTCCAGGCTGACGAAGAAATTGCTGTTCTCGGTACCGGCGGCGATGCCCTGGAAGTCGAGCAGGCGGCCCAGCTCGTATGGCGCCAGAAAGGTTTCCAGCTCAGGCCGGGACACAGGGGTGAAGACTGACATGTTGAAGAATTGCCCATGCGGGCACTTCCGCCGGAAGTGCCTGGTTGATAAGAACGATACGCGTTACTAGCTTACCACTCGAAGATCTTCCAGGACGGAATCAGCATGTCCGGCTGGTCGGAACGAATGAAATTGCCTTCGGAGCCATCGGCGCGTACCAGGAAATAAGGCTTGCCGTTCTTCGGCGTGACCTTGATCGCATACAGGAAACCGTTCTGACGGTACTCCTGGATGGTTTTATCGCCTTCCGTGCGAATGGTTACATCGGGATCGGCCGATGGGGCTTCGTCCGCCGCCTGGGTGACGACTGGCATGGTGGCCAGCAGACCGAGCAGTAACAGGCGATTGAGTGTGCGCATGATAACCTAGTCCTTTTGTCGTCATTGATCCGGCTATTCTAGCGCCGGACCCGTCGAAAAGGTTGATTCTCCTCATGAGCCAAGCGCCCCTCGTCCTGGTGGACGGTTCGTCCTACCTCTACCGCGCCTTTCACGCGCTGCCGCCGCTGACCACCTCCAAAGGCATGCCTACCGGCGCGGTCAAGGGCGTACTGAACATGCTCAAGAGCCTGCGCAAGCAGTACCCGGACAGCCTGTTCGCAGTGGTCTTCGATGCCAAGGGCGGGACCTTCCGTGACGCCATGTTCGCCGAGTACAAGGCCAACCGCCCGAGCATGCCCGACGACCTGCGGGTGCAGGTCGAACCGCTACACGCCAGCGTCCGCGCCCTGGGCTACCCGCTGCTGTGCGTCGAAGGCGTGGAGGCCGACGACGTGATCGGCACCCTGGCGCGCAGCAGCGCCGCCGCCGGCCGCCCGGTGATCATCTCGACCGGCGACAAGGACATGGCCCAGCTGGTGGACGGCCACGTTACCCTCGTCAATACCATGACCGGTAGCGTGCTCGACGTCGCTGGCGTGCACGAGAAGTTCGGTGTGGGTCCTGAACACATCATCGATTTTCTCGCCCTGATGGGCGATAAGGTCGACAACATTCCCGGCGTGCCGGGCGTTGGCGAAAAGACCGCGGTCGGCTTGTTGACCGGTATCGGTGGTGGCCTGAGCGATGTGTACCAGAACTTGGACAAGGTGCCGGGCCTGGCCATTCGAGGCGCCAAGACCCTCGCCGCCAAGCTCGAGGAGCACCGCGATGCGGCCTTCCTCTCCTACGAGCTGGCCACCATCAAGTGCGATGTCGAGCTGGACGTCGAGGTGGACGCCCTGGTCTGCGGCGAGCCGGACCGTGAAGCGCTGCTGGCGCTGTACGCCGAGATGGAGTTCAAGAGCTGGGTCGCCGAAGTCCAGCGCAGCGTGCCCCAGGCCAGTGATGGCGCCGCTGCCGCCGAGGCTCCTGTGGCCGAGAAGGTCGAGCCGAAGTACGAAACCATCCTCGACCAGGCTCGCTTCGATGCCTGGCTGGAAAAGCTGCGTCAGGCGCCGCTGTTCGCCTTCGATACGGAAACCACTGGCCTGGACGCCCAGCAGGCGCAGATCGTCGGCCTGTCGTTCGCCGTCGAGCCCCATGAAGCCGCCTATGTGCCCCTGACCCACGACTACGAAGGCGCTCCGGCCCAGCTGGACCGCGAGCGCGTGCTGCTGGCGCTCAAGCCGCTGCTGGAGGACCCGGCCAAGGGCAAGATCGGCCAGAACGCCAAGTACGACATCAACATCCTGGCCAACGGCAGCCCGGCCATCCATATGCGCGGCGTGGCCTACGACACCATGCTCGAGTCCTATGTGCTCGACTCCACGGCCACCCGTCACGACATGGACAGCCTGGCGCAGAAGTACCTGGACCACACCACCATCGGCTTCGAGGACATCGCCGGCAAGGGCGCCAAGCAGCTGACCTTCAACCAGATCCCATTGGACAAGGCCGGCCCCTACGCCGCCGAGGATGCCGACATCACCTTGCGTCTGCACCATGCGCTGCAGGCACGGCTGGCCCAGACCCCCAGCGTGCTGCCGGTGCTGATGGATATCGAGATGCCGCTGGTGCCGGTGCTGGCGAAGATCGAGCGCCAGGGCGCGCTGGTCGACGCCAGGCTGCTCGGCGTGCAGAGCGGCGAGCTGGGGGCGAAGCTGGTCGAGCTGGAGCGTGAGGCGTATGCGCTGGCCGGCGAGGAATTCAACCTGGGCTCGCCCAAGCAGCTCGGCGCGATCCTCTACGACAAGCTGGGCATGCCGGTGCTGAGCAAGACCGCCAAGGGCCAGCCGTCCACCGCCGAGGCGGTCCTGGATGACCTGGCCGAGCAAGGCTACCCGCTGCCCAAGGTGCTGATGCAGTACCGCAGCCTGAGCAAGCTCAAGAGCACCTACACCGACAAGCTGCCGGGGCAGATCAACCCGCGTACCGGACGCATCCATACCTCGTATCAGCAGGCTGTGGCTGCCACCGGTCGCCTGTCGTCCAGCGACCCGAACCTGCAGAACATCCCGATCCGCACCGCCGAGGGCCGGCGCATTCGCCAGGCTTTCGTCGCCAGCCCCGGCTACAAATTGCTGGCGGCGGACTATTCGCAGATCGAGCTGCGCATCATGGCCCACCTGGCCAAGGACGAAGGGCTGCTGCACGCCTTCCGCAACGACTTGGACGTGCACCGCGCCACCGCCGCGGAAGTGTTCGGTGTCGCCCTCGAAGAGGTCACCACCGACCAGCGCCGCAGCGCCAAGGCGATCAACTTCGGCCTGATCTATGGCATGAGCGCTTTCGGCCTGGCCAAGCAGATCGGCGTCGATCGCAAGCAGTCGCAGGACTACATCGACCGCTATTTCGCCCGTTACCCAGGCGTGCTGGCCTATATGGAGCGCACCCGCGCCCAGGCCGCTGAAAAGGGCTTCGTCGAAACCCTGTTCGGGCGTCGCCTGTACCTGCCGGACATCAACGCCAAGAACCCGGCCTTGCGCAAAGGTGCCGAGCGCACCGCGATCAACGCGCCGATGCAGGGCACCGCGGCGGACATCATCAAGCGCGCCATGGTGGCGGTGGACAACTGGCTGACCGAGAGCGGGCTGGATGCGCGGGTGATCCTGCAGGTGCACGACGAACTGGTGCTCGAGGTGCGCGAAGACCTGGTCGAACAGGTGAAAGCCGAGATTCGCGTCCACATGAGCGGCGCGGCGCAACTGGATGTGCCGTTGCTGGTGGAAGCGGGCGTTGGCTCGAATTGGGACGAAGCTCACTAAACGCCGCGTGAAAGCTGTGTAGGATCTGCGGCGTAGTGTCGCGGATCCGGTGCAGGCCTCGGGCCTTAGATCGAGAGTTTCATGAAACTATCGCAAATAGTTTCCAGGGGCTCGGAACTAAACCGGTGAACCGCCACTCAGAGGTACTGAATGGCTGGTGAAGCCTTTCGATGCTCCTATGTTGTGTTAAGTGTTGGCAGATATCTGGACCCCGCCCTAGCGGTCCGGACTTGGACCCCGAACTTCCCCCTCCCCATACGAAGTCCGGGGTTTTTTTTGCCCGGAATTCGGCGTCATGTCTGCCGGAACCCGTGGGAACGTGCCCCGGCAGGCCGCGAAGTCAGGCCACCGGCTTGTCTTCCAGCTCCATCCAGTCCGCCAGCACGCGATAGGCCTCTTCCAGGCCCAGGCGCTTGGGCGCCGAGAACAGCTGGATGGTCGCGGTGTCGCCCCAGCCCTTGCGAATCTCCGACTGCACCTTGAGCAAGGTGTTCTTGCCCGCGCCGTGGGTCAGCTTGTCGGCCTTGGTCAGCAGGATGTGCATCGGCATGCCGCTGGCCTTGGCCCAGTCGAGCATCATCTTGTCGAAGTCGGTCATCGGATGGCGGGTGTCCATCATCAGGATGATCCCGCGCAGGCATTCGCGGCTGCCCAGGTAGGCTTCCAGGTGTTTCTGCCAGTGCTGCTTGAGCGGAATCGGCACTTTTGCATAACCGTAGCCCGGCAGGTCGACCAAACGCCGTTCATCGTCCAGACTGAAGAAATTCAGCAGCTGGGTGCGGCCGGGGGTCTTCGAGGTACGCGCCAGGCTGGCGTGGGTCAGGGTGTTGAGGGCACTGGATTTACCGGCGTTGGAACGGCCGGCGAAAGCCACCTCGTAACCCTGGTCTTCGGGGCATTGTTCGACCTTGGCGGCGCTGAGGGCGAATTTGGCTTTCTGGCAGAGGCCGAGGATGGGGTTCTTGACTTGCATGGGATTTCCGATGTGGGTGTTGCCCAGCGCTGGAGGCGTAGGACCAGGCCTGGCAAGCGGTGTCGTTTCCGTTTGGCTGGCGGAAGTATATAATGCCCCAGTTTTTGTGTGCTCATTCGCCCAGCGAAGGCAATTGAGCATGGGGTGTCGAACAATAGCTCGCGCAACAGAACGCAGCGCGGCCCCCAACCCTGTCAGGTCGTTTCGCATGGCGAAATGGCTGCTTGCTGTCGGTATGTTCCTGCCGTTTTTCAGCGCACAGGCTACACAGGATCCCGAGGCGTTGTACAACCGCACGTGCGCGGCCTGTCACGCCGGACAACTGCCCCAGGCACCCAGAAGCGGTGACCGGGCGGCCTGGGAGCCAAGGCTGGCGCAAGGCATGGCGCAACTGGTGGTGCATGTTACACAGGGTTTCAAGGCTATGCCGCCGCGTGGATTGTGCATGGACTGCAGTGCCGAGGACTACCGTTTGGTCATCCTTTGGATGAGCGGCAGTCCCGATACATAACATTTCACCCTTAGCCGTGTTGGATTAGCTGATGAACAAACTAGTCGTGAGTCTGCTGTTGACCATGGGGGTCGCAGGTGCGGCAACTGCTGCGGGACCCATCAAAGGCGATGCCGCCGCCGGTCAGGCCAAGACAGCTGTCTGTGGGGCCTGTCACAACCCGGACGGCAACAGCCTGGCACCGAACTTCCCGAAACTCGCCGGCCAAGGTGAGCCCTACCTGAACAAGCAGCTGCACGACATCAAGGACGGCAAGCGTACCGTGCTTGAGATGACCGGCATGCTGGCCAGTTTCAACGACCAGGACCTGGCCGACATCGCCGCTTACTTCGCCAGCCAGAAAGGCAGCGTGGGTGCCGCCGATCCGAAGCTCGTCGAGCGTGGTCGTGCCTTGTTCAACGGCGGCAACCTGGAGAAAGGCATGCCGGCCTGCACCGGTTGCCACTCCCCCAATGGTGCAGGCATCGCCCTGGCGAAGTTCCCGCACCTCAGTGGCCAGCACGCGCAGTACGTCAGCAAGCAGCTGACCGACTTCCGCGAAGGCAACCGCACCAACGACGGCGACGCAATGACCATGCGCACCATCGCCGGCAAGCTCAGCAACAAGGACATCGAAGCACTGTCCAGCTACATCCAGGGCCTGCACTGAATTACGCGTTAACACTCGGTTAATGCTTCAGCGCTAAAGATGAAAAGGGCAGCCCACGCTGCCCTTTTTTCTGTCCGTAGCCGTTACACTACAGAACTCGAGCCCTTCCCGACCTGTCCTACACAGGTCGCGTCGAGGCGACCAAAGACTGCTCAGGAGTAAAGCATGCGTAAACTGATTCTCAGCGCCGCGCTGGTCGCCGCCAGCGTATTCGGTATGGCCGCCGTACAGGCTGCGGAGCCTGTGGCCGGCAAGGAATATATCGAGCTGAGCAACCCCGTGCCGGTGTCGGTGCCAGGCAAGATCGAGGTCGTCGAGCTGTTCTGGTATGGCTGCCCGCACTGCTACCACTTCGAACCGACCATCAACCCTTGGGTCGACAAGCTGCCCAAGGACGTCAACTTCAAGCGCGTCCCTGCCATGTTCGGTGGCCCCTGGGATGCCCACGGCCAGATGTTCCTGACGCTTGAAGCCATGGGTGTTGAGCACAACGTTCACAACGCGGTGTTCGATGCCATCCAGAACAAGCGCATGCGTCTGACCAAACCTGAGGAGATGGCCGAGTTCCTGGCCACCCAGGGCGTGGACAAGGACAAGTTCCTCGCCACCTTCAACTCCTTCGCCATCAAGGGCCAGGTCAATCAGGCCAAAGAGCTGGCCAAGAAGTACGAAATCACCGGCGTACCGAGCCTGGTGGTCAACGGCAAGTACCGCTTCGACCTGGGTACCGCCGGTGGTCCGGAAGGCGTGCTGAACGTCGCCGACCAGCTGATCGCCAAGGAGCGCGCCGCTAAGTAAGCGGCGAATGCCATGGGCCGCTTTCGCTCAACCCGAAGCGTCGGCCTGCACCAGCCGCAGGTCAACGAACATCACCTGCCGGCCAGCGGCCTGCCGGCCGATGGTCGCCTGCGGCTGCTCAGTTTCAATATCCAGGTCGGTATCAGTACCGAGCGCTACCGCCACTATGTGACCCGCAGCTGGCAACACCTGCTGCCGCACAACGGGCGGGCCGGCAACCTGCAGAAGATCGGTGACCTGCTCAACGACTTCGACCTGGTGGCCTTGCAGGAAGCCGACGGCGGCAGCCTGCGCTCCGGCTTTGTCAACCAGGTGGAGCACCTCGCCCAGCTGGGGGCCTTCCCCTACTGGTACCAGCAGCTCAACCGCAACCTGGGGCGTTTCGCCCAGCACAGCAACGGCGTGCTCAGCCGTCTGAAGCCCCAGCACCTGGAAGACCATCCCCTGCCTGGCCCGTCCGGACGAGGGGCGATCCTGGTGCGTTTCGGCGAAGGTGCCGACGCCCTGATCGTGGTGATGATGCACCTGGCGCTCGGCTCCAAGACGCGCGCCCGGCAGCTGGCCTACATCCGCGAGCTGATCGGCGGCTATCGTCACCAGATCCTCATGGGGGATATGAACACCCACGCCAACGACCTGCTCGACCATTCGCCCTTGCGTGATCTCGGGCTTGTCGCGCCCCAGGTCGAGGCCACTTTTCCCAGCTGGCGTCCCCAGCGCTGCCTTGACCACATCCTGCTCAGCCCGAGCCTTACGCTGGAACGCGTCGAGGTGCTGGCACAGCCAATTTCCGATCACCTGCCCGTCGCCGTCGAGATCCGATTGCCTGATGCCCTGACTGTGGATACGCTGCCGGTCCTGAGTTAGTCCTGCCTGGGCGAATCCTGCACTCAAGTGTTGGGCTTTTCCGCCGAAATCCAGTGATTGCAGGACTAGATGCCACTACCCGTTGCGGATCCAGGCATGACCGAAGAAGCCGAGCGCTGGAAAGAAAAATACCTCAAGAGCATCGAGCAGCAGGAAAAGCTCGAGCGGCGCTGGGAAGCCCGCCTCGATCTGCTGCGTCGTGGCCTGGTGCGCAGCACCCTGGCGGCGGAGGGTAGCGACAAGATCGTCGACCAGTGCATGAAGGAAATGCGCGAGGTCATCCGCAGCGACAACATGGACGCCGGCCTCGCCGGGCTGATTCCGCGCCTGGAAAAAGCCGTGCTCGACTCCGAGCAGCGCCGCGAAACCCGCATGAACCAGGTCAGCGAGGCGCTGACCGCGCTGGTTACCCAGTTGCAGACCTTGCCGCTGCCGGGCGATGTGGCACGTCCGTTGAAAAAGCTGGCGAAGAAGCTCGACGGTGGCGTCAGCCAGTCCCGCGAGCTGCCGCCCTTGCTGGGCGAGCTCAGTGGTTTGCAGGGGCGCGCCCTGGATGCGGTGCAAAAGCCCGATGACGAGGCTCGCCCCGGGTTTCTGCAGCGCCTGTTCGGTGGCCGTGACGAGCCCCAAGGGGAATTGGCGACCGCACCTGTTGCCGTCGAGGCGACGTCGCCCGCACCGCAGCCAGCCGCTGCAACCCCGGTCATCGCACCTGAGCCACAGCCCAGGGATGCCGACGAACTGCACGCCCTGGCACCTGCGCCTCAAGCCTTGCCCGAGGCGGCACCGGCAGTGGATGAAACGGTGCCCGTCGAGCTGCCTGAAGCGCAAATTGAATTACCCGGCCCGGCGCTGGTTGAAACCACGCCATTGGTCGTTGCTGATCCGCACCCCGAAACCGAGCCATCGGTGGGCGCGGTTGCCGAACCCGTACCCGAGCCTTTGACCGTCATCGAGACGGAGCAAGCCGCAACGGATGAGCCGGACACAGCGGCGGAGCTGGCCCCCGTCGATGATGGCCCTTATGCCCTGCCCGATGCGGTCGAGCCGCCCTACAGCCAGGTTGCCGCCCATATCGAGCAGACGCTGATCGGCTTGCTCGATGACCTGAGCCTGCCCGAGCGCCACAAGGCCCAGGCCCTGGAGATGCGCGAGCGGGTTTCGCGGGGGCTGAACTGGTACGAGCTGATCCCGGTACTGGATGACCTGGCTGTGCTCATGCTGGCGATCACCGACAGCGGCCAGCATGAGTTCGAGGCTTACCTGCAGCAGCTCAACGAGCGCCTGGAAACCTTCCAGAGCCACTTGCACGAAGCCAGCGCCGGCCATGCCGACAACAGCTCCGCCGCACGAGAGCTCGACAGCCAGCTGCGCGAGCAGGTCGATGGCCTGCAGAGCAGTGTGCAGGGTGCTGCCGATGTCGACAGCCTCAAGCATATCCTGGAGAACCGCCTCGAAGGCCTGCTGGTGACCATGGATGATCACCAGCACGAGCGTGATCGCCGTGAGCATGAGCTGGCCAGCCGCCTGCAAGGCCTCGCCGAGCGCGTGGCGAGCATGGAGCAGGAGGCCCTGGGCTATCGCGAGCATCTCGAGGAGCAACGCCAGAAGGCCATGATCGATCCGCTCACCGGCCTGCCCAACCGGGCGGCCTGGAGCGAGCAGGTCGAGCGCGAGGTGCTCGACTGGCAGGAAAACGGCGGCCACCTGGCCATGGCCATCCTCGATCTCGATCATTTCAAGCGCATCAACGATGGCTATGGCCACCTGGCGGGCGACAAGGTGCTGAAGATCGTGGCCGATCAACTGCGCAAGCGCTTGCGCGGGCGCGATTTCATCGCCCGTTTTGGTGGCGAGGAATTCGTCCTGCTGCTGCCACAGACTTCGCCACCGGCGGCGGTCCAGGTAGCGGAGGCGTTACGTGCGGCCATCGAAGCCTGCCCCTTCCATTTCAAGGGTGAGCGGGTGGTGATCACCACGTCCATTGGCCTCAGCGCATTCCGCTCCGGTGAGCGTGGCGACCAGGTACTCAAGCGGGCCGACGAGGCGCTGTACCGGGCCAAGGACGGTGGCCGCAACCGTGTCGAGCAGGCATAGATAGTTAACGCCCCGCAGCCCCTGGATCAATCGACACTTTTGGCCAGCGCTGACTCTCCAGCGCACCGCCAACAGATCGATTGTGAAAGGAGTTGAAGGATGAATGTAACCAAATGGCTCATGCTGGCCGTGCTCGGCCTGGTCTTCCAGACCAGTGCCATGGCCAAGGACATGCTGCTCACCGCGCATGTGGGGGCAGACGGCAAGGTACTGCGCCAGTGGCCGGAGTGGATCAGCCAGGTGGAGCGCGAGGCGCAGGCCAACTACTTCACCCAGTACAAGCTGAAGCTCAATCCGCGCATCGTGCATCAGGACCCTGGTTTCTGCTCGGTGTCGCCGATCGATGCCAGCAGCTACGACCGGCAGATGCACGGCCAGGCCAAGGTGATCGGCAAACCAATGATCGAACGCCTGAGCGTGATGACCCAGCTGGTGGACATGAAAGGCGCCAGCGGCGACAACTCGCTGGAATTTCTGCTGATGTGCGTACGCTGAGCGTAACGTCGCCACAGGAGCACGTTATACTGTAGCGCTGTTGTCGCCTACTCAATGACGTGCTCCCCGCAATGAAAAGACTTTTCACCGCCCTGCTCCTGTTGGCCCTGGCAGGCTGTTCCAGTGGCCTGCGTATCGACCGCAGCCACCCCTCGGCCAATCAGGACAGCCGCATCCAGTTCGTCGTCGTGCATTACACCAACGCGTCGCTGGAGCGTTCCCTCGCCCTGCTGACCCATGGCGAGGTCAGCAGTCATTACCTCATCGGCGACGGCCCGGCCACGGTCTACCAGCTGGTGGACGAGAACCGCCGCGCCTGGCACGCCGGGGACAGCCAGTGGCAGGGCCGCACCTGGCTCAACTCCAGCTCCATCGGCATCGAGATTGTCAACGAGGGCTACACGGACACGCCGACCGGGCGCGTCTGGCACCCTTACAGCGAAGCCCAGGTGCAAGCGCTGATCGCCTTGCTCAAGGACATCGTCAAGCGCAACAACATCGACCCGCGCCACATCATCGGTCATAGCGACATCGCCCCGCTGCGCAAGCTCGACCCGGGCCCGTTGTTCCCCTGGAAGCGTCTGGCCGAGGCTGGCCTGGGTGTCTGGCCGGATGCGCCTTCGGTAGCGCGGCAGCAGGCCTATTTCGAGGTCAATCCGCCGACCATCAGCTGGTACCAGCAGCAGCTGGCGCGGTTTGGCTATGCCATCGACCAGACCGGTGAGCTGGACGTGGCCACCCGGCATGTGATCGCGGCCTTCCAGATGCGTTTCCGCCCGCGGCTATTCGATGGCACGCCGGATGCGCAGACCGCCGCGATGTTGCAGGTGCTTAACCGCAAGCGCTGACCCGAACTTTTCGGACGCTTGGCGCGCAAGCGGGCCAATTCACACGCCCAGCGGCTGCGCCAAGCTTTGATTCAGTTGCTATACCTTTGGTATTCAACTGGATGCCACGCATGCTTGCCCTCTTTACGACGGTGCGTCAAATTTTCCACCGCCCCTGGCTGTTGGCCGCGCTCGCGGCGTTGGCCAGCGCCGGGCTGTTGCTCGCGATCAGCGTCAACGTTGCCCTGCAGCAGATGAAACAAAGTGAAAGCGCGCAGATGAATGCCCAGGGCGAGCGTTTTCTCGAGCGCCTGGAGCAGGTGTTCGGCCAGTTGCGCGAGGCCGTGGACCAGCTTCAGGCGCAGCCACTGCGCGGCTGCGATCCATTGATGCTGATGCAACTGCAACAGGTGGCGCTGAAGTCGCGGTTCATCTACGAAGCATCCTATGTGGAGGGTACGCGGGCCTGTTCCAACCGCGGCGAGGAGCGGATCATCGAGCCCTTGCGCAGCCCGGATATCCAAGGGCCGACCTACAGCTACTGGCTCAATACCACCACCGAGCCCAACGAGAACCTCGCGGCCCTGATGCTGGGCCGTGGCCGCTTCGTCGTCTCCACCTCCCGTGGCCACCTCACCGACGTCGTCGACCTGCCGCCCGGTGGCAGTCTGCTGGTGGTGCTGGATCGCGGTACCCGGGCCATCCCCGTGCTGGGCCCGACGCAACCCTGGCCACCGACCAGCGAATGGCCGCCCGCGCAGGGCAAATCGTTGATCGAGCTGCCCGACCGCCTGGTCTATCGCATGTCCACCAAATCTCCGGACTACCAGTTGGTGCTGATCGCGCCCAGGGCGAGCCTGCCGTTGAAGCTCAATGGCCTGCTCTGGTTGCTGTTCCCTGGAAGCCTGGTATTGGCCGGTTGTATCGGCTGGTTGGTGCTGCAACTGATCCTGCAACGCCGCTCGATGAGCTCTGAGCTTCAGCATGCGCTACGCCGTGGCGAGCTACAGGTGCTGTACCAGCCGATCTTCGAACTGGACAGCCGCCGCTGCGTCGGTGCCGAGGCCCTGGTGCGCTGGCGCCGCCCGGACGGCAGCCTGACCAGCCCGGAGCTGTTTATTCCCCTGGCGGAGAACACCGGCCAGATTCGACAGATCACCGACTTCGTCCTGCAACGGGTGCTCGAACAGCTGGGGCAGTTGCTGCGGGCCAACCGCCAGCTCTATATCTCGGTCAACCTGGCGGCCTGCGACGTCATGGCGCCGCGTATAGGCCGGGTGGCGGCGCGGTTGCTGGCGCACCATCGTGTCGCTCCCAGCCAGATCGCTTTCGAGGTGACCGAGCGTGGCCTGATCGATGTGGTGGTGGCGCGGGACAACCTGCAGGCCCTGCGCGCCGTCGGGCACCAGGTGCTGATCGATGACTTCGGTACTGGCTATTGCAGCCTCGCCTACCTGCAGACCCTGCCGGTGGACTGCCTGAAGATCGACAAGTCGTTCATCGATGCCCTGGGCCATGACGCCGCCAGCAGCGGCGTGGCGCCGCACATCATCCGCATGGCCCACGACCTGCACCTGCGGGTAATCGCCGAAGGCATCGAGTGCGAGGACCAGGCGGTGCTGCTCAACAGCGAGGGGGTCAACTACGGGCAGGGCTGGCTGTTCGCCCATCCGCTGAATGCCCGTCAGTTTGCCGAGCTGATTACCCGCGGGCGGCGGGTGGCGGGGCGGCGGATCGATGATGAGCCTTGAGGTATGTTTCATTCTCATTCTGGCATTTCGAATGCGAGCGAACTGTTGCCGTGACCTTCTGCCTGCTCAGTATTAATGTTTTTTGTTACGAGCGTGGGTGCCAGTACCTGATAAAAATGCTAGTTGTGATGGTTTCTTTCTGGAAGTAGAGTCGGCTTGCGTTTTCGGGCTCTTTACTTTTCGAGGTGCTGCCATGAGCAAAGATAAGAAATTTATTGTTCCTAATGATCAGAAAGTGGAAGTTAAAAGTATCAGGGCGATGTATGCTTTCGACGATGGCAAGGATAGCATTTTGCAGATTTTCGTAATAGACCGCTCAGACAAAGAGTTCACTTTCAATTTGAGTTCACCAACCCTTCAGGCAGGGGCGTGGGCAGCATTCAATGCTTTGAGGTCCAGTAATCCGGTGCAAGTGGATCTTCGAATTCACGATGGGACTCATGAGGTTTACGCGATAGATGTGAAATAACTTACGTGCATTCCTACTTTGGCGCCCCTCACGAGGGATGTCGCATTTTCCACCATTTTACTTGTTGCCCATTGAGAGGCGTGCTGATTACTCACGCTTCTTATTTGGGGGTGGTTGAAAGTTTCCCTTTCCTCTTGAATTTCATCGCCCCAGTGGGTTTGCCATTAGTGGAAGTAAGGTTGGCGGTGCAGTAATCAAACAGGCAACGCCATATAGAACTGTGTCCCCTGCCCCGGCCGTGAGAACACGCCCATCCGCCCGCCATGCAGCTGCACGATTTCCTTGCACAGCGCCAGACCCAGCCCGGCCCCGCCCTTCTTGCGCCCTACCTGCACGAACGGCTCGAAGATCCGTCCTTGCTGGCCATAGGCGATGCCTTCGCCGTTGTCCTCGACGCTGATGATCACCCGCTCGGCATGCCGCCGGGCATGCAGGCGGATACGCCCTCCGGAGCCGGTGTGGCGAATGGCGTTGTGCAGCAGGTTGTCCAGCACCCGGTCGAGCTGCGCGACATCGGCCTGGATGCGTGGCAGTGGTGGTTCCAGCTCGCGGATGATCTCGATCTGCTTGCCCGAGGCTTGTTCGATGAAACGCGCCTGGGCGCGCTCGAACAGTTCCTCCAATGAACAGGGGGCCAGTTCCAGCTTCTGCAAGCCGCTTTGATAGCGGGAGAAGTTGAGCAGGTCGTTGATCAATTGGGTGAGGCGCTGCATTTCCTCGGCAATGGTTTCGAGCAGGTCGTTCTCCCGCGCTTCGGGCGGGAAGCTGACACGTTCGCGCAACAGCCCGAACGCCATGTGCATGCCCGTGACGGGTGTGCGCAGCTCATGGGAAGCACGCAGTACGAATTCGCTGCGTACCCGTTCGAACGCGCGTTGTTCGGTGACATCGTGCAGCACCATCACCGCGCCGAGAATGGGTCCTTCGGGGTGGCTGACCGGGGTCAGGCTATAGGTCAGCAGCCTGGTTTCTTCATCCACCTCCAGGCTCAGGTCCTCCGGCAGTCGGTCCAGGCTGCCGCCACGCAGCACCTGGCGCAGTTGTTGTTCCAGCTCGGGGCGTTGCAGGGCTTCGGCCAGGCTTGCGCCGAGGCGGCTGGGATCCCAGCCGAGCTGGCGCTGGGCCACCGGGTTGAGGTGCTCCAGGCGCCCTTGCCGGTCGATGATCAGCAGGCCATCGTCAATGCTGTCCAGTACCGCCTGCAGGCGCTGCTGGCCAGCCTGCAGCTCATCGACATTGGTGGCCTGGTGCTTGCGCAGGGCGTCGGCCATCAGGCCGAAGCGGCGGGTCAGCAGGCTGAGCTCGGTGGCCTGGGTCACCGGCAGGGTGACGTCGAAGTTGCCCTGGCCGACCTGGTCGGCGGCCTTGGCCAGCGCCTCGATCGGCTGGCCAAAGCGGCGCGCGATGTTGTGCGCGGTGATGAAGCCGAGGACCAGCACGACGAGGCCCATCAGGCCGAGCAGGCCACTGATAAGCAAGGCGTGGTCGCGCGATGCCTCCTCGCTGCGGGTGATGTGCTCCAGGGCCTGGCGGTGCGAGTCGAGCAGATCGGTGCGCACCTGGTTGAAGGCGGCGCCGAGGGGCTGGTCCACACCCATGCTGCGAGCGGGCGCCGGACTCTGCCGATAGGCCTGGACGAATGCCTGGTAGTTGCTGGCGGCCTTGCTGAAACCGGTACGCTCGCCGCCTTGTTCCAGCCCCTGCTTGAGCAGTGTCTGGAACTGATCCTGCAGGGTGACGAGGGTGCTTGGGGCGGTGTCCTCGTCGAGGATGAGGTTGAGCTGCTCACCCAGGTTCTGGCGCAGCTTCAGGGCCAGCTCCAGGGTCTGGGTGGTGTCCTGCACCACGCGCTGCTGCAGCGCTGCCATCTGCAGCACACTGAACAACCCCAGCAGCAAGCCCAGCAAGGCCACGGTGACCAGCGCCGAGATACTCAGGAACAGCCGCGTGCGCAGCTTCATCGGCCATTTCATAGGTTGTACTGCTTGCGCTTGCGGTACAGGGTGGAGGCGTCGATACCCAGGGTCTTGGCGGCCTGGTCGAGGGTGTCGCTGGTGGCCAGCACCGCGCCGATATGGGCACGTTCCAGCTCGTCCAGGCTCAGCGCCGCACCGACCCGCGGCGCGTTGCCGGCGGGTTGCTCAGCCATGCCTAGGTGGCTGATCTCCACACGTTCCTGTGGGCAGATGATGCTGGCGCGCTCGATCACGTTGCGCAGTTCGCGGATGTTGCCCGGCCAGCGGTAGTTCAGCAGCGCCACGCGCGCTTCGTCGCTGAAGCCACGGGCCGGGCGCGAGTACTCCTTGACGAAGCGCGCCAGGAAACGGTCGGCCAGGGTCAGGATGTCTTCACTGCGCTCGCGCAGGGGTGGCAGGTGCAAGGTGATCACGTTCAACCGGTACAACAAGTCTTCGCGGAAACGGTTCTCGCGCACCATCTCGTCGAGGTTGAGGTTGGTGGCCGCGAGGATCCGTACATCCGCCCGTCGTGTGACCGGGTCACCGACCCGCTCGTACTCTTTGTCCTGGATGAAACGCAGCAACTTTGGTTGCAAGGTGAGGGGAAAATCACCGATCTCGTCAAGGAACAGCGTGCCACCATCGGCCTGGCTGACCCGCCCCAGGGTACTTTCACTGGCACCGGTGAAGGCGCCACGGGTGTGGCCGAACAGCTCGCTTTCCATCAGCTCGGCATTCAACGACGGGCAGTTGATGGTCACGCAGGCCTTGCGTGCGCGCTTGCTCCAGCCATGGATGGCGCGTGCCAGTTCGCCCTTGCCGGTACCGGACTCACCGAGGATGAGAATGTTGGCATCGGTGGTCGCCACCTGGCGGGCGGTTTCCAGCACCGCCATCATCGCCGGGCTGTGGGAGTCCAGGCCGTCCTTGGGCTTGCGTACTTCACCCTCGAGGGCCTCCAGGCGCGCCGACAGCTGGCGCACTTCCAGCTGCTTGGCCGTGGCCAGGCGCAGTTGGTCGGGGCTGCAGGGCTTGACCAGGTAATCGGCGGCGCCGGCCTGGATGGCGTCCACCGCGGTATCGATGGCCGAGTGGGCAGTGACGATGACCACCCGCATCCATGGCGCCTGGATGCGCATTTGCGCCAATACGTCCAGGCCGTTGTCCTCGCCCAGGCGCAGGTCGAGGAAGCACAGGTCGAACACCTGGCGCTGCAGCAGGGTCTCAGCCTGGGCGGCGCTGTTGGCGGTCGCCACGCTGTAGCCCTCGTCCTCGAGGCAGTAGCGGAAGGTACGCAGGATGGCGGACTCGTCGTCCACCAGCAGAATGCGGCCTTGGTTGTCCTGGGCTGATTCCATTTCCTGCGCTCCTTTGGGATTGATCTCAATTAGTGTCGGAAAAATCGGGCAAGTTGCATGGTCGATTCTGATTGATTCTGTCCCATGCATGCTAGCCGCATGCCTTCATGATGGCTAAGTGGCTGATAAATCTAAAGTTGATTGTGGGCAAATAGCTGGCATGTCGGTTGCGAGAGTCATGGGTTGAGTGATGCGAAAGGAGGTTTTGTGATGTCTATTTACCCTCGAATGGCCGTGCTGGCGGCTTGTGTGTTGTCGATTGTCGCCCAGGCCCAGGCTGACCCGGTGCAGGACGCGCGCCTTGAAGGCGCCCTGCAGACGGCGCTGTCCCTTAACACCATGCTCAACGCCTTCCCTATAAAGGTAGAAGTCGAAGGCCAGCGGGCACGGCTTTCGGGCGAAGTGGAAAACCCGGTGGAACGCATGCTGGCCGAACAGGTGGCCCTGGCCACGCGCGGGATCGAGCAGGTGGATAACCAATTGCGGATCGACCCAGGCCTGGTGGACAGGCCCCTGGAATTGCGTGCCTACGCCCAGCGTCTGGAAGACGCCACCCTCGGCGCGGTGGTGCGCGCACGGCTGCTGTGGAGCCGGGTTACCGAGAAGGCCGCTATCGAGGTGGAAAGCCGCGAAGGCGTGGTGACCCTGCGCGGCAAGGTGGACAGCCCTGAGGCCAAGGAGCTTGCCGGGGTGCTGGCGCGTACTACCGATGGGGTACATCTGGTCAACAACCTGGTCAGCCTGGACAGCACGGCCCTGGCCAAGGCCCGGGAAAAGCCTGTCGATGCCCCGACAGGGCCGCAGCCCAGCGACAGCTGGATCGTCGACAAGATCCAGGCCAGCTACCGCTTCAGCCGCAACCTGGACGGGCTGAACATCAAGGTAGCCAGTGAAGAGGGCCTGGTCAGGTTATCCGGCGAGGTGGTCAGCAGCGAGCAGAAGGCCATAGCCGTGGACGTCGCCAGGCAGATCGTCGGGGTGCGCGGCGTAGACGCCGATCTGTTGAAGATCGCCACCAAGGTAGAGGGCTGATCGTGCAAATCGCACGAACCCTTGTAGGCGCATCGTGCAGGATACGTCCTTCACTGGTATGTGTATATTTAATAAGTAATTGATTTAAAAGGATTTATTTAGAGTTTCATGGCTGGCATGCAGGCTGCACTGATCTTCCCAAGAACGGATAACAAGTACTGCAGGAGGAGCCGGCATGAATCGCCCCAACGTCAACCGCACGCAGAGCGCTGTAGTACCCCTGCAGCAGCTGCTGTTCCTCGGCATGGCCCTGCTGCTGACCTTGGCGGTCGGCCTGTTCCATCACAGCTGGCAGACCGCCCGGCTGGCCGAGCAAGTGGCGGCGCAGACCGCGCTGTTGACGCAAATGCGGGCAACGACCCACGCCAGCACCTTGGTCAAGGCCGCCCAGCCACTGCCCAGTGCCGATACTGCCCCTGCCGTTCTCGACCGCGTCGAGCCCCAGCAACGTTGGGTGTTCTGACACTGCTGACCGATTTCGTACAAGAAAAGGAGAAACATCATGCTGAGTTGGGCTATCACCTTCCTGATCATCGCCATTATTGCCGCAGTCCTGGGCTTTGGTGGTATCGCCGGCGCTGCGACCGGTATCGCGAAGATCCTGTTCATCGTCTTCCTGGTGCTGTTCGTTGCCTCCTTCTTCTTCGGCCGCGGTAGAGGTTGACGATCATGAGCAGGATGCTCCCGAAAGCCTTGGCCGTCGCACTGCTGCTGGGCAGTGGTGCGTCGGCGCTGGCCGCCAATGACGGCCAGGTCCGGGTCAACCAGTTGCTTGGCTCGGACCCCGAATATCAGAAGACCTGGCAGAAGACGATAAAGAAAGAAGAGCGCTTGCCGGAATGGGTGATCAACCTCAGCGGCAGCTCGGCACAGCAGATGTCGGCGGTGACCGAGGACGGCGACCAGTATCTGGTTGGTCCGCTCTGCGAATCCGAGGGCAATTGCACCTACAAGCGCCTGGTCGTGGCCTTCAGCTGGGACAAGGATGAAGCCTACGGCATGCTCGTGGAAGTGCCGGAGGGCCTGCCCGCAGACAAGTCGCCGACCCGCCATGCGGACTACCGCTGGTTGGGCAAGCCGGACGAAGGCATGAAAGCTTTGCTGCAGGAGCAGCTCAAGCGTGACCCGAACTGGTACTGACCAGCGGTCGCGCACTGTAACGCTATAGAAGCTGAACCTTTTTATCTTTCAGGCTTCTATGATGCGCCGCCCCGAGGAGGGACGGCGCATGACCAGGGGGCCGGGCCGTTCTGACTGTTGCAGGGTCGGAGTGGCCTAGGGGTACAGGGAGTGCCTCCATCATGGGCCGGGTCAGGAGAGGGTGGCATCGGAAGTTGCAGGTCGATCGGGTCGGGTTGAGGACGTGACCGATCTGGCTTCCGAAGCGCCTGTAGGGATTTATCTATCCATACGAGCGACTTTTCACTTCAGACACATTTTGTCGCTACCGTATATCGAAATTTTTTTAGTTGTCCGACAGGTCAGCCGGTGTGGCATTTCAGCCATTCGGATTGTCGAACACGCCATCAAACCCACTTCTTTCATACCTGCAAATCTGCCGAAAAATGGCGCATTGGCCTTGTTCGGAAATCCGAACGTTGAAAATCAAGGCTTTGGCGATGCTCGATTTTGGCTTCTGGTCTCATGCTGATTCGGCATGGGGTAGTCGTTTCCGGCATTAGACTGCCCCTGCCCACGTCGCAATAGTTGCCGCCTTTTTCCTTGGCCCGAGCGCCAGAAATGCTCGCTCGCGGTGTCCTTACAGAGGGGCCCGGAACGGAACATGCAGCCGCCTAGAAGCTTTGAAGCGCTCTGGAACGCGACTTTCCGTCAGGTGCCCGTGACCACTACAACAAAGGGTAATGACATGAAGAAGGCAAAACTGAGCCTCGCCTGGCAGATCGTCATCGGTCTGTTGCTGGGCGTTGCAGTCGGCGCGCTACTGAATCATTTCAGTGCAGAAAAGGCATGGTGGATCAGCAACGTCCTCCAGCCAGCCGGCGATATCTTCATTCGCCTGATCAAGATGATCGTCGTCCCGATCGTGATTTCGTCGCTGATCGTGGGCATCGCCGGGGTAGGCGACGCGAAGAAACTGGGCAGTATCGGCCTGAAGACCATCATCTACTTCGAGGTGGTGACCACCATCGCCATCGTCGTCGGCCTGGTCCTGGCCAACGTGTTCCACCCGGGCGCCGGCATCGACATGAGCACCCTGGGCACCGTCGACATCTCCAAGTACCAGGCCACCGCGGCCGAGGTGCAGCATGAGCACGCGTTCATCGAGACCCTGCTCAACCTGATCCCGTCGAATATCTTCGCGGCGCTGATGCGTGGCGAGATGCTGCCGATCATCTTCTTCTCGGTGATGTTCGGCATGGGCTTGTCGAGCCTCAACGCCGATCTGCGCGAGCCGCTGGTGCGTACCTTCCAGGGCGTGTCGGAGACCATGTTCAAGGTCACCCACATGATCATGAACTACGCGCCGATCGGTGTGTTCGCCCTGATCGCCGTGACTGTCGCCAACTTCGGCTTCAGCTCGCTGCTGCCGCTGGCCAAGCTGGTGCTGCTGGTGTACTTCGCCATCGCCTTCTTCGCCTTCATGGTGCTGGGCCTGGTGGCTCGCCTGTTCGGCTTCTCGGTGATCAAGATCATGCGCATCATGAAAGATGAGCTGATCCTCGCCTACTCCACCTCCAGCTCCGAGACCGTGCTGCCGCGCGTGATCGAGAAGATGGAGAAGTACGGTGCGCCGAAGTCGATCTGCTCGTTCGTGGTCCCGACCGGCTACTCGTTCAACCTCGACGGTTCGACCCTGTACCAGAGCATCGCGGCGATCTTCATCGCCCAGCTGTATGGCATCGACCTGTCCTGGAGCCAGCAGCTGCTGCTGGTGCTGACCCTGATGGTCACCTCCAAGGGTATCGCCGGCGTGCCGGGTGTATCGTTCGTGGTACTGCTGGCCACCCTGGGCAGCGTGGGCATTCCGCTGGAAGGCCTGGCCTTCATCGCCGGTGTCGACCGCATCATGGACATGGCCCGTACCGCGCTGAACGTGGTCGGCAACGCCCTGGCCGCAGTGGTCATCGCCAAGTGGCAGGGCATGTACGACGCCGAGAAAGGCGAGGCGTACTACAAGTCGCTGGTGCTGGAAAAAGGCAAGAAAGAGGCCGTGGTGGCGGGCAAGACCGTCAACCAGTAAGCCGCTGAGCTGAACGAAGAGCCCCGACTTGTCGGGGCTTTTTGCTGTCTGAAAGTTGACCGCGGCCGTGTTACCCACACTGGCCCCATCGCCGGCAAGCCGGCTCCCACACGGGTATCGCAAATCCCTGTGGGAGCCGGCTTGCCGGCGATGGGGTGCGAAGAGCCCCCAACAGCGCGCACGTTGATTGCGCTATCATTCGGGCATTTTTCACGGGGGAACACACGGATGCTCAACGGCCTCTGGCTCGGCTTTTTCCTGATTGCGGCCATCAGCGCCCTGGGCCAATGGCTGGTGGGCGGCAATGCCGGCATCTTCGCCGCGATGGTCGAGAGCATCTTCGCCATGGCCAAGCTCTCGGTAGAGGTGATGGTCCTGCTGTTCGGCACCCTGACCCTGTGGCTGGGTTTTCTCAAGATTGCCGAGAAGGCCGGCATCGTCGAATGGCTGGCCAAGGTCCTCGGGCCGCTGTTCGCCCGGCTGATGCCGGAGGTACCGCCGGGCCACCCTGCCCTGGGCCTGATCACCATGAACTTCGCCGCCAACGGCCTGGGCCTGGACAACGCCGCCACGCCCATCGGCTTGAAGGCCATGCGCTCGCTGCAGGAGCTCAACCCCAGCAGCACCACGGCGAGCAACGCGCAGATCCTGTTCCTGGTGCTCAATGCCTCGTCGCTGACCCTGTTGCCGGTGACCATCTTCATGTACCGCGCCCAGCAAGGCGCGCCTGACCCGACCATGGTGTTCCTGCCGATCCTGCTGGCCACCAGTTGCTCGACCCTGGTCGGCCTGCTGTCGGTGGCGGTGATGCAGCGCCTGCGCCTGTGGGACCCGGTGGTGCTTGCCTACCTGATCCCTGGCGCGCTGTTGCTGGGTGGCTTCATGGCGTTTCTCGGCACGCTGTCGGCGGCCGCGCTGGCCAGCCTGTCCTCGATCCTGGGCAACCTGACGCTGTTCGGCGTGATCATCCTGTTCCTGGTGATCGGCGCGTTGCGGCGGGTGCAGGTGTACGAGGCCTTCGTCGAGGGCGCCAAGGAGGGTTTCGACGTGGCCAAGGGGCTGCTGCCCTACCTGGTGGCGATGCTGGTGGCCGTGGGCGTGTTGCGTGCCTCCGGCGCCCTGGAGCTGGCCCTGGACGGCATCCGCCACGCGGTGACCTGGATGGGCCTGGATACGCGCTTCGTCGAGGGCCTGCCCACGGCGCTGGTCAAGCCGTTCTCCGGCAGCGCGGCGCGGGCGATGCTGATCGAGACCATGCAGACCCAGGGCGTGGACAGCTTCCCGGCGCTGGTGGCGGCGACCATCCAGGGCAGCACCGAAACCACCTTCTACGTGCTGGCGGTGTACTTCGGCGCGGTGGGTATCCAGCGCGTGCGCCATGCGGTGGGCTGCGCGCTGCTGGCCGAGCTGTCCGGGGTGATCGCGGCGATCTTCGTCTGCTACTGGTTCTTTGCCTGAGCCTGGCTGACGGTCCAGTCGACCACCTGGCGCGCCAGCTGGTCGCTGGCCGTACCGAAGCCGGCGACCACCGCCGGCACTTGCTGGCTGCCTAGCGGCTGGCGTACCTCGAAGCGTTTGCTCGCGAGGATGCGCTGGCTGCGGCCCTGCACCAGCCGGGCATCGTAGCGGATCACCACCTCCACCGCCCCGCCTGGGCGGTACTCGCTCTGGAACGCCTGCAGTTCGCCACCCAGCTCGTAGTCCGCTTGCAGGTTGCTGTCGTCGGCACTCAGGCGCTGCACTCGGCCATCGCGCTGGAAGCCGTCGAGCAGGCGATTGCGCACCAGCATCGGCGTCGGGTCGCTCCAGCGGGCGCCCTTGTAGCTGCTGATCACATCCCCCTGGGGAATGACCGCTATACGTGGCCCGGCCAGGGCTTCGCTGGCCAGTGGCTTGTTCAGGCGCAGCGACCAGTCCAGCGGCGCGGCACTGCGGGCGGTCTGGCCCACCGGCAGGCGATAGATATCCACAGGCTCGGACTGTGGCAGGATCGAGCAGGCCGAAGCCAGGCTCAGGGCGGTAACGAGTGCGGCCAGGCGCAGCGACAGCTTCATGGCTGGAACTCCTTGTTGTTGTCGCGGCCCAGCAGGTAGCCGCTGGGGTCGGCTTCCAGGCGCCGGGAGATGCCCTTGAGCGAGTTGAGGGTCTCGCGCAGTTCGCGGATTGCCGGGGCGATCTGGTTCAGGCCCTGGGCACCGTCGTCCAGGGACTGGCGGTTGTCCTGCAACAGGCTGTTGATGGTCGCGGTGCTTTCGGCCAGCGACTGCATGGCCTGCTCGGCGCTGCCGATGGCCTGCTTGCCCTGGGTGCCCAGCAGGCCGTTGGCATTGCGCATCAGGGCCTGGGTCTCGGCCAGGGTGGCATTGGCTTGCTTGCCGACCTGAGCCAACTGTTCGATGGCCTCGGAAATCCCGCCCTTCTGGTTGGCGAAGGCGCCGGTGGTCTGCTCGAGGTTGGCCAAGGTATTGCTGAGGCGCTCGATATTGCTCGAGGAGAACATCTGGTTGGCGTTGTGCAGCAACAGGTTGATGTTGGTCACCAGGTCGCTGCTGTCGTTGAGCAGGCGCGAGATTGGTGAAGGTGAGGCGACGATCACCGGCAGCTTGCCATCCTTGCCCTTGAGTTCCGGGCTTTGCGGCGTGCCGCCGCTGAGCTGGATGAACGAGTTGCCGGTCACTCCCGCCAGGGTCAGCTTGGCCTGGGTGTCCTCCTTGACCGGCGTGTCGCCGCTCAGGCGCACGCGAGCCAGGACCCGGCGCGGGTCCTTCGGGTCCAGGCGCAGGCTGCTGACATCACCGACCTTGATGCCGTTGTACTGCACCGGGCTGCCGCGGGACAGGCCCGAGACCGCCTCGTTGAACACCACTTCGTAGTCCTTGAACGCGTCGTCGACACTGGACTTGGTCAGCCACAGGCCGAATAGCATGGCGCCCGCCACCACCAGCACGGTGACCAGGCCGATCAGGACATGATGAGCTCGGGTTTCCATCGTTCAGCGCTCCTGGCGGGCGCGCAGGGCGGCGTCTTCGGCCGCCCGGCCGCGCGGGCCGTGAAAGTATTCGTGAATCCAGGGATCAACTGTCTGCTCGACCTCGGCCAGGGGCCCGGCTACCAGCACCTTCTTCTGCGACAGCACCGCCACCCGGTCGGTAATGGTGTAGAGGGTGTCCAGGTCGTGGGTGATGAGGAACACCGACAGGCCCAGGGCGTCGCGCAGGGTAAGGATCAACTGGTCGAAGGCGGCGGCGCCGATCGGGTCGAGGCCGGCGGTGGGCTCGTCGAGGAACAGGATGTCCGGGTCCAGGGCCAGGGCGCGGGCCAGCGCGGCGCGCTTGATCATGCCGCCGGACAGAGAGGCCGGGTACTTGTCGGCAGCGCTGATCGGCAGCCCGGCCAACGCCAGCTTAACCCCGGCCAGGTGTTCGGCGTCGGCCCGTGACAGCCCGGCATGCTCGATCAGCGGCAGGGCGACGTTCTCGGTAACGGTCAGCGAGGAGAACAGTGCGCCCTTCTGGAACAGCACGCCGAAGCGGCGTTCGACCAGCGAGCGCTGGTTTTCGTCGAGCGTGGCCAGGTCCTGGCCGAACACCTTGACCGTACCTTCATTGGGCCGGCGCAGGCCGACGATGCTGCGCAGCAGCACCGACTTGCCGCTGCCCGAACCGCCGACCACGGCGAGGATCTCACCGCGGTACAGGTCCAGGTCGAGGTTCTCGTGCACGCTCTGGCTGCCGAAGCGGTTGCACAGGCCCCGGGCTTCGATCACGGCTTCAGTCACCAGCCCATCTCCATGAAGAACAGCGCGGCCACCGCGTCCAGCACGATGACCACGAAGATCGATTGCACCACGGCGGAGGTGGTGTGGGCACCCACCGACTCGGCGCTGCCGCTGACCTTGAAGCCTTCCAGGCAGCCGATGGCGGCGATCAGGAAAGCGAAGAACGGCGCCTTCGCCATGCCCACCAGGAAATGCTGCACGCCGATGTCACTCTGCAGCAGCGAGAGGAACATGGCCGGCGAGATATCCAGGGTCAGGGCGCAGACCACCGCGCCACCGATCATGCCGCAAAGCATCGCGACGAAGGTCAGCAATGGCAATGCGATCAACAGTGCCAGCACTCTGGGCACAACCAGCAGCTCGATCGGGTTGAGGCCCAGGGTGCGAATGGCGTCGATCTCTTCGTTGGCCTTCATCGAGCCGATCTGCGCGGTGAACGCGCTGGCGGTGCGCCCGGCCATGAGAATGGCGGTCAGCAGCACGGCGAACTCGCGCAGGAAGGAGAACGCCACCAGGTCGACGGTGAAGATCGTCGCGCCGAAGTCGGCCAGCACCGTGGCGCCCAGGAAGGCCACAACGGCGCCGACCAGAAAGGTCAGCAAGGCGACGATGGGCGCGGCGTCCAGGCCGGTCTGCTCGAGGTGCGCGACCACCGGGGTGACCCGCCAGCGATGCGGCTGGAACAGGCGCAGGAACAAGGTCTGCAGGATCAGGCCGATGAAACCCAGCACCTGGGTGGTGTCCTGCCACAGCTGGTCGACGGCGCGGCCGATGCGCGCCAGCAGGAGCAGCAGCACTGGCTGCTCCGGTTCCTTGACCGGGATGCAGTAGTCCTGCACCGAGCAGTAGACGTTCTTCAGCAAGGCGCGGCTGGCGTCGGGGAGTTCGTCGCTGCAACGCGACAGGCGTTCGGAGCCCAGCAGCTCGGCCAGCAGCGAGGCGCCGGCGGTGTCCAGGCGGCCCAGCTGGCTGAGGTCGACCTGGGTGTCATCGCCGTACTGGCTGCCCAGGCGCTCGCATTCGCGCTTGAGCTCGGCGTAGTGGGCCAGGGTCCAGTCGCCGACGATGCGCAGGCGGGTGGGCTGCTGCTGGGTGTCCAGGGTAGCGCTCGGGGCGGTCATAGGCTCCATGCATCTGACTGGGGAATCGGCGACTCAGATCATAGCCCATCACGGGGCAGGCCCGCTCCCACCAGAATCATGGCGTGGGAGCGGCGGTGCGCCGATGCGACTTGCACCGCGATCTTGTCAGGAGTCCACCACCTTGAACCGCAACACTCCGATCACCTGCCCGTCCTCGGTCAGCACCCTCACCTGCCACTTGCCCACCGGATTGGGCGGGAAGTTCTGCTTGTGGGTCCAGGCGCGGTAGCCCTCCTTGCGCCCGCCGTGGATGTCCAGGGCGATACGGTCGACCTCTTTGCCGTCGAGTTGCCACACATGGTAGATGCGCTCGTTCAGCCCGCGCGGCGCGTTGATTGCGGTGTAGGCATACAGCCCGCCACTGCGAATGCGGCTGGCCGCCACTTCCTCCAGCGACGCGCCCGGCTGACGGTTGAGCACCTCGGTGCTGATCGCCACGTCGGTCATCCACAGCGTGGCCGGCGGCACCCAGGAGCGCAGCAGCCAGCCGCCGCCGCCCACTGCCAGGGTCACCAGCACCAGGGCCACGCCGCGGCGCCAGTTGTTGATCGGGAAGCTGCTGGCCAGGCTCGGGAACGACAGCGCCATGGCGGCGATCAGTGCCAGCTTGAAGCTTTGCGCGGTGGTCAGGTGCAGGATGATCGGCAATGCCGTGAGCATGGCCGCGAACAGCGTCAGGGTGTGCAGCGCCAGGAACAGCCAGCGCCGCGGCGCCAGCCACTTGTGGTACAGCGGGTCGACGATCGAGATCAGCCCCGCGGCACCGAGCAGGCCGGTGAACACCAGCTGGCCGCTGTTCCAGGTGGTGGTGATGAAGAAGAACGGCAGGACGAAGAACAGGCTTTCCTGGTGGATCATCTGCGTCGCGAAGCGCAGCAGCGGTTGCGGGATCTCGCGCTTGAAGGTGCGGGCGAACAGCTCGGTGAGGGTGTTCTCCAGCATCAGCCAGACCCAGCTGACCAGCATCGCGATGGCGATCCACCGGGCAAGGCCGGCCTGGCGGTCGACCAGGATGAAGCTGCCGATCCCCGAGAGGAAACCGTAGAGCGCGATGATGCCGGGGTAGCGTTTGAGCAGCTCGATGATGCGCAGGATGAAGCTGGGGAGTGGGGGCATGGGTTTACAACAGGAAAAGGCGTGTTCGAGGCGTCGTGGGAGCGGGCTTGCCCCGCGATGACCATCGCGGGGCAAGCCCGCTCCCACGCAGACGCTGTTGGCCGACAGGATACCGCCGAATCAAGGCTCCCGTGTAGCACCACTGGGGCGATTGGCCACCACGCGGCGCCGGCGGACCAGCCCCGCGGCCAGGATCAACCCCAGCAACAACGCCACCAACCCATACAGCTCGTCATACCCCAGCAACGGCTTTTCGATGCGCAGGTACCCTGGCTCCTTGAGCAGCTCGCGCAGCGCCGCATCGGCCTGTTTCAGGCTGACCTGGCGAAGCTCTCGCACCGGGTCGGTGAAACGCCCGTCCTCGTAGGCGTTCAGCGCCCCCCAGTAGTAGTCGGCGAGCGCCGCGTTGCCCTGGGTGGTCCAGCTTTCCCGGGCAATCGTCGCCTCCTTGATGCGGGCGAAGGTGTCCGGGTCCAGGCCATGCTTGCGCAGGTGGTCGAACAACTGCTCGAGTACCTTGAGTGCCTTGTCGAGGTCCTGGCGCTCGAGGTCGGCATTCAGGCTGAGCAGCCCGCTGTCGCCAAAGCTCTCGCGTTGTGCCGACGGCCCGTAGGACAACCCGTGGCGCAGGCGCAACTGGTCGTACAGCGCCCAGTCGAGGTAGCGCGACAGCAGCTCGAGGGTCTGGTCATGCCCCTCCTCCAGGGTCGGCTCGATGAACAGCCAGTGCAACTTGACGCTGTCGCCCAGCCAGCCGCGGGTCAGGTCGCGGCGCTGCTCGGCCTGCTGGCTGATGCTTTCGAGGTTACGGCGTTCTTCGGGCTCGGTCGCCGGCAGCTCGCCAAAGGTGCGTTCCAGGTAGGCTGGCAGCAGGCGGTCGAGGCCGCCGACGACGATCAGCGACATGTTGTTGGCCACATACCAGTGCTCGCGCAACTGCTGGACCTGTTCCAGGGTCATGTCGTCGAGGTTGGAGCGCTCGGGGCATTTCAGGCCCAGCTCGGTAGCCAGCTGGTCACTGGCTGGGTGGCCGATGTCCTGGCGATCGAGCCAACGCTGCAGGCGGCCGTAATGGCCACCGTCCTCGCGTTCGATGATCTTTTTCGCGGTGGCTAGCGCCTTGGCGTCGATTTGGGTATCGCGGACCACCGCCAGCAGCAGGTCGAGCACCTTGCGCTGGTTGCGCGCCGGGGCTTCGATGACGAAGGTGGTGTCGGCGCTGCTGGTGAAGGCGTTCCACTCCCCGCCCAGGGCCTGGATACGCTCCTCCAGGCCGCCCTCGCCCGTCTCGTCGATACCGCTGAACAGCAGGTGCTCGAGCAGGTGTGGCAGCTCGCGCTGGTCACAGTCGAAGTCGTCCAGGCCCACGCCCACCACCAGGCGGATCGACACATGGTCGCGCTCATAGCCGGACTTGAGGATCACCTGCAAGCCGTTGGGCAACAGGTAGCCCTCGACCCGCGAGCGGTCGAGGGCGAGCGTGGGCAGGCTGCAGATCAGCAGGCAAACGAACAACAGGCAACGCATAGGCGAGCTTCGGTCTCCGGGGTGTCTTGGCTCAAGGCTGGCGGGCTTCGTCCGGCACGCTGTCGAGCATCAGCCCGCCGGTGTCGGTGCCGCCCAGTACCACATAGGCACTGCTGCAGAACAAAGAGTTCAAACGCTTCATGTCGGCAATGAGCTCCAAGTGTAGCGAACTGGTCTCGATACTCTGCACCACTTTACGTTGCAGGCGGCTGACATGGGCGTGGGCCAGGCGCCGCTCCTGGGCGCGGAAGCGACGTTTCTCGCGCAGCAACTGGTGCGCGCTCTGCGGGTCGGCGCTGAGGAAAACCGACAGGCCCAGGCGCAGGTTGGCCAGTAATTGTTCCTGCAGGCCGGTCAACTCCTCCAGGCCGACCTGGGAGAACTCCCGGCGCTGCGAGGTTTTCTGCTGCTGCACCTTGCGCAGCATGCGCTCGATCAGGTCGCTGGCCAGCTTGAGGTTGATCGCCACCTCGATGATTTCTGCCCAGCGCCGGTTGTCCTGCTCGGCGAGGTCCTCACGGGGCATCTGCGCCAGGTACAGCTTGATGGCGTTGTACAACGCCTCGGCATCCTCCCCGAGGGCCCGAACCTGTTGCGGCAAGGCTGTCTGGGTGCCGCGCAGGGCGCCAAGCATGGCCTCGAGCAGGTTGTCGACGATATCGCCCAGGCGCAGGGTCTCGCGCACGGCGTTGACCAGCGCCAGGCTGGGGGTGTTCAGCGCCGTCGGGTCCAGGTGGCGTGGCTGGTGGTGGCCATTGCCGTTGTCGCGTTCGGGCAGCAGGTAGCTGCACAGGCGGCCCATGGGTTTGACCGTTGGCAGCATCAGCAGGCAGCGCAAGGTGTTGTAGAGCAGGTGGAAGCCGATCACCAGCTCTTGCGGGCTGAAGCTCAGGCTGTCCATCCAGGCCACCAGCGGGTGCAGCACCGGGATGATCAGTAGCAGGCCGACTACCTTGTACAACAGGCTGCCCAGCGCCACCCGGCGCCCGGCGCTGTTCTGCAGGCTGGTGGTAAGGAAGGCCAGCAGGCCGCTGCCGATGTTGGCACCGATCACCAGGCCGATGGCCACCGGCAGGCTGATCACTTCGGCGCCCGCCAGGGTGGCGGTGAGCAGCACGGCGGCCAGGCTGGAGTAGGAAATCATGGCGAACAGCGCGCCGATCAGGGCGTCGAGGAGGATATCGCCGGTGAGCGAGGCGAACAGCACCTTCACCCCTTGGGCGTGGGTGATCGGCGCGGCGGCGTGGACGATCAGTTGCAGCGCCAGGATGATCAGGCCCAGGCCGATGCCGACGCGGCCCAGCTGGCCGGCGCGGGTCTGCTTGCGCGAGAGGAAGAAGATCACCCCGAGGAAGATCAGCAGCGGCGATAGCCAGGACAGGTCGAAGGTCAACACCCGCGCCATCAGCGCGGTCCCGACGTCGGCGCCGAGCATGATCGCCAGGGCCGGGGTCATGGCCATCAGGCCCTGGCCGACGAACGAGGTGACCAGCATGGCGGTGGCGTTGCTGCTCTGCACCATGGCGGTGACCAGGATCCCGGCGATGAAGGCCAGCGGGCGCTTGTTCATGTTCTGGCCGAGCACGCGGCGCAGGTTCGAGCCATAGACCCGCAGGATGCCGGTACGCACGATATGGGTGCCCCACACCAGCAACGCCACGGCGGAGAGCAGATTGAGCAGGGTCAGCATGGTCGGGCCCCCTTTTCTTCTATGCCCCTGGGCGGGGCCAATGGGTGCAGCGGTGAGCCTGGCCCGGGGGTGGGCTGTTTTTTCCAGTGCTCACTGAAGCTTTAGTTGTTTTGCCTGGCTGGCGCCAGCTTGGCATGGGTGAAACGTATTTGAAACATGCTCTGGCCTCAGCGTCGGCAACAAAAAAGGCCCCGAAGGGCCCTTTCGCTACCGCGCTTCCTGGGCTTATTGACCCGGGATGTCCTTGCGCAGTTTCACTGGATCGTGCTCCTTGCCCTTCTTGCGAGCCATCGCCGTGCGCATGCGGATGTTGATCGCCTCCACCGCCAGCGAGAAAGCCATGGCGAAGTAGACGTAGCCCTTGGGCACATGCACATCGAAAGATTCGGCGATCAGCACGGTACCAACGACGATCAGGAACGAAAGTGCAAGCATCTTCAGCGACGGGTGCTTGTCGATGAAGTCGCTGATGGTGCCGGCGCAGAGCATCATCACCAGTACCGCGACGATGATCGCGGCGATCATCACCGGCACGTGGGAGACCATGCCCACCGCAGTGATCACCGAGTCCAGGGAGAACACGATGTCGATGATGGCGATCTGGATGATGGTGTAGAAGAACTTGCCGCCCGCGCCTTTCGGCTCGTCGGGGTTCTCGTCCTCGCCTTCCAGGCCGTGATAGATCTCCTGGGAGCTTTTCCACAGGAGGAACAGGCCACCGAAGAACAGGATCAGGTCGCGCCCGGAGATACCCTCGCCCAGCACATGGAACAGGTCGTCGGTCAGGCGCATGACCCAGGTGATCGACAGCAGCAGCATGATCCGCGTGACCATGGCCAGGGCCAGGCCGAAGATCCGCGTGCGCGGTTGCATGTGCTTGGGCATGCGGCTGACCAGGATCGAGATCATGATGATGTTGTCGATCCCGAGCACGATCTCAAGCGCGGTGAGGGTGAAAAAGGCAACCCAGATTTCCGGGCTGGTCAGCCATTCCATGTGTATTCCTTCGAGCGGTAAAGGCAAAGCGCCCTGATGGAGGGCGCTTTGCGGTTGGATGAGGCGCTTGTATTACAGACTGCTGAACAGTGGGAAAGTCCCCAGTGCCAGTGCGCCGAACATTATGCACAGGCACACCAGCACTGCCCACTTGAGGGTGAAGCGCTGGTGATCGCCGAACTCGATGCCGGCCAGGGCCACCAGCAGGTAGGTGGAGGGTACCAGCGGGCTGAGCAGGTGTACCGGCTGCCCGACGATCGACGCGCGGGCCATTTCCACCGGGGTGACGCCGTAGTGGCTGGCGAACTCCGAGAGTACCGGCAGCACGCCGTAGTAGAAGGCGTCGTTGGACATGAAGAAGGTGAACGGCATGCTGACCAGTGCGGTGATCACCGCCATGTAGGGGCCGAACGCTTCCGGGATTACCGCCAGCAGGCTCTTGGACATGGCATCGACCATGCCGGTACCCGACAGGATGCCAGTGAAGATGCCGGCGGCGAAGATCAGCCCGCTCACGGCCAGCACGCTGGAGGCGTGGGCGGCGATGCGGTCCTTCTGCTGCTGCAGGCACGGGTAGTTGACGATCATGGCGATGCTGAAGGCGATCATGAACAGCACCGGCAGCGGCAGCACGCCGGCGATCAGCGCGACCATCAGCGCGGCGGTCAGGGCGCCGTTGAACCACAGCAGCTTGGGCCGGCGGGCTTCCGGGAACTGCGACACGCTGATTTCGCTGTGGTCGATGTCGTCGGTCGGCAGGTGCAGTTCACCGAGGCGGGCACGTTCACGCAGGCCGTACCAGTAGGCGATGGCGAGGATCGCCAGCACACCGAAGGCCATGGCCGGGATCATCGGCACGAAGATGTCCGAAGGGTCCACGTGCAGGGCGCTGGCGGCGCGCGCGGTAGGGCCGCCCCACGGCGTCATGTTCATCACCCCGCCGGCGAGGATGATCAGGCCGGCCATGATCCGCGGGCTCATGCCCAGGCGGCTGTACATCGGCAGCATGGCGGCGCAGCAGATCATGTAGGTGGTGGCGCCGTCCCCGTCCAGAGACACCACCAGGGCCAGCACCGCGGTGCCGACCGAAACTTTCAGCGGGTCGCCCTTGACCAGCTTGAGGATCTTGCGCACGGCCGGGTCGAACAGGCCGGAGTCGATCATCAGGGCGAAGTAGAGAATGGCGAACATCAGCATCACGCCAGTGGGCGCGAGCTTGCTGATGCCCTGCAGCATCATCGGGCCGATGTCGCTGTAGAAGCCGCCGAACAGGGCGAACAGGATCGGTACCAGGATCAGCGCGATCAAGGCCGACAGGCGCTTGGTCATGATCAGGTACATGAAGGTGATGACCATGGCGAAGCCGAGGAAGGTCAGCATGGCGGTACTCCAGGCGTGGCGCGGCGAAAGGAAGGACGATTCGGGCGGATCAGCGCGTCAGGCGCTGCGCGAGGAGCAGGCGGAGGGGGACTGCGAAAAGGCGGGCACAGGAAAACATCAGAATCACCATTGTTGTTGTTGATTGGGCCGGGGCGCGGAAGTTTCCGGGTGCCCTGGCTGGCCGGTCTGCTGCCGGTGGTGGCGCTATCCTATGTGGGCAAGCTTTCAGCCAGCTTTCGGCTGGTGCCAGGCGACGGGAGGTCGTTTCGATGGTGGATGTCGTAGAAGGCGGGTGCCATTGCGGTGCCCTGCGTTATCGCTTGTCGGGCGCCCTGGGCGATGTCGCCCATTGCCATTGCTCGATCTGCCGGCGGGTCAGCGGGGGCACTCTGGTGACCTGGGTCACTCTGCCCTTCGAGGCTTTCCAGTGGTTGGCGGGTTCACCGCAGCGCTACATGGCGCCGGAAACCTGTAGCCGGTATTTCTGTGGCAGTTGCGGGGCGCACGTGGCGCTGGTGACGACCCATAGCCCGGATTCGATCGATGTGACCGTGGCGACGCTGGATAACCCGGAGCGGGTGCCGGCCAATCGGCATATCTGGGTGGGGAGCCGGTTGCCGTGGTTGCAGGTGGATCAGGGGTTGCCGGAAGAGGACGAGGAAAACCTGTAGGGCATTGTGCCGCCTCTTCTGGCCCTATCGCCGGCAAGCCGGCTCCCACAGGGTTATGCGATCCCTGTGGGAGCCGGCTTGTCGGCGATAGAGGCTGACCTGCCATGTACTAGGGCAGCTGCAACCCCCCGGCTGCCTTGTGCAACGCCCTCAGGTGCTCGCCCACCTGCTTGATGTTGGCCTCCACCGCCTTGATTTCCCGGCCCCGCTCGGGCCCCAGCAGCGCCCTCACCTGCTGGTCGAGGTCGGTGCTCAGGCGCAGCAGCTGCGCCTGGCGCTCGCTGCTTACCTGCTCCAGTTGCTTGCGCTCGTCCGGCTGCGGCAGGCCATAGCCCCCTGCCCCGAGCAACTCCGCCGGGCGGCTGAGGAAGCCGCTGTTGGCCAGCATCGCCTGCAAGGTTTCGTTGGCCTTGTCGAAACTGCCGTCCTTGAGCGCCCGCCCGTTCAGGTAGCGTTGCTTGACCTCATCCTGGGCCAGCAGCAGCTGGCGCCGCAGCCCGGCCTGTTCGAGCAGCAGCAAGGCCGCGCTGGTGCGCAGGTCGGCGCGGTCGAACCACTGGCGGCGCTGCTCGGCGTCCAGCGCCAGCCAGTCTTCCACCGTCGTCTGTTTGATTGGCAGCTGCTTGCGTAACACCTCGAACATCGCCTGGTAGCGGTCGCGGTAAGAGTCGAAGCGATAGCCCAGGCGCAGCGCTTCGCGTGGATCGTCGAGCACGCTGGTATCAGCCAGTCCCCTGCCCTTCATGACTTCGAGCAGGCCGTTGGGCATGATGCTGTCCAGGTCGTTCAGGCGTGGATTGCCAGTGCCGCTGCGCAGCAGCTTGAGCGACTCCACCGCGCAGTTGTTGGACAGGAAGTAGTAGTTGCCGTCGTAGCTCCAGTGCATCTCGGCGGCCTGGCGCACCAGGTTTTCGATCTCGTCGCGGCTGAGCTTGAGCGGCACCGAGGCCAGGCTGCGCAGCTCGGTCTTGGTGTACTCGTCGATCACCTGCCCCAGCGGCAGCACGAACAGCCGCGACGGGTAGGCGCCGACCAGGCCGTCCCAGCTGGACAGCTGCACATCGTTGACGAAGGCGCGGTATGACAGCACCAGGCTCTGGTCGAGGTCCAGGCGACAGGCCGGCCCGCGTGGGCGACCCGGGGCGCAGATCACCAGGCGCAGCATGCTGTGGCCCCAGCGGCTGACCCAGTTCTGGTTGGCTTCGGCCAGCAGGTAGTCGACCTCGTAGACCCGCTCCGGGTCGATCTCGCCCAAGGGTTGGCGGGCGAAGTCGTTGCCGGCGTTGAGGAACGGCAGGCCCTTGGCGCAGGCGTCTTGTTGTGGCGCCCAGTCGAAGTGGTCGCGCAGGTACTGGTTCAGCGCCGGGCGGCGACAGGCGTAGCTCGGGTCGAGGAGGAAGTACTCCATGTTGACCGCGACGAACTCCTTCGGGCTGCTCAGTTCGTAGGGATCCGGGCTGCGCACCAGCTGGCCGTTGTGCTGCTCGCGCTCGCCGCGCCGGCCGACGTACTGCGGCCAGCCGGCCAGGTCCAGCAGGCGCGGGTCGTCGCTCAAGGTGAAGCGGCGCTCGGCCTGGCCGCGACAGTCCTGCGGCAGGCCGACCTTGCCAAGCGCGCCCTGCTGGCGCTTGCAGCGGCTGATCAGCTGGCGCTCGGCCTGCGGCCACAGGCGGGCGCGGTCATAGATATGGGTCAGCTCGTGGAGCACGGTGGCGAGCAGTTCTTCGCGGACCGTGCCATGGGGGCGGTTGGTCTTCTCGCGGGCGGCGCTGCCGTCTACGAGGCCCGGCAGCAGGCGCCGGTTGAGATCCAGGCTGGCGACCGGCGAGGCCTGCCCATAGGCATCCTCGGGCATGCGCGAGGTCCAGTTGACCAGGATCTGCCGGTCGAGCTGCTGCTTGAAGCGCGGTGGCAGCTTGGCCATGGCTTCGTCGAGCAGCAGTTGGCTGGCCTGCCGTTGCGAAGGGTCGAGGCCGTCGGTCTGCAGCACCAGCTGCAGATCGGCCAGGGCGGGCGTGCCAAGCAGCGTCAGGGCGCAGCCCAGCAGCCAGGCACGCATGCGCTTCACAGGGCGAGGATGGCTTCGGCCAGCACCTGGTCGCTGGCGTCGCGGGCTTCGGGCACGCGGGCGCGCAAGGTGTCGAAGGCGGCTTCGAGCTGCGCGCCGCGGATGTCGCCATTGCTGGCGACGAAGCTGGCGGCGTCGTCGTGGGCTTCACGCACCACTTTCGAGTCGCGGATCGAGGTGGTGGTGTCGGAGGTGAAGTCGATCGATCGGCCAAAGGCGCGGACGATGATGTTGCTGGTGGCCACCAGGGTGTGTGCCTGGGCCAGGTCGGCGAGCAGCAGCATGCCGAGGGTGGCGGCGATCAGCGGTTTACGCATGGAGCATCTCCGGAAATGCAAGGGAGCGGGTGTAGTTATTGGACGAGAATCGCCTCGGCCAGTTCACGGTCGCCGACAGAGTGCCGGGCGCAGTCTTGGCGCAGGGCGTCGAACGCTGCCTCCAGGCGGGCGCCACGGATCAGGCCGTCGCTGGCGACGAACATGGCGGCATCGTCACGGGCCGCGACGATCCGTTTGCGGTCGAAGGGGGCGGCAGTCACCTGGCTGGTGACGTAGCCCGTGATGACCAGGCTCTGGGTGGTGGCATCCATCGCCTGGGCGCTGTTCATGCAGGCCAGGGCGACAAAAGAAAGTAATGGGTAACGCATGGGCTTTGAAGTGGCGATTGTCTCGGGCTGCGAAGGCTACCCCGGATTCATGGCTCGGGGCCAGTGAATCCGGGGCAAGGGCAGGGTCAGATGGCGAGGATGGCGCGGGCCAGCTGCGCATCGCTGGCTTGCAGGGCCGGCAACTGCTGGCGGATGTGCACGAATGCGCTTTCCAGCTTGGCGCCGCGGATGGCGCCATCGCTGCCGACGAAGCTGGCGGCATCGTCACGGGCGGCCTTGACGATCTTGTCGTCGCGGAACGAGGAGGAGATATCGGACGTGGCGTCGGTCGAGGCGGCTACGGCGCCGACGACGGCGTCGGTGGTGACGACGAAGCTGGTGGCGTTGGCGGCACCGGCGAGGGACAGCAGCAAGGCGGCGCCAATCAGGTGATAACGGGACATGTTGGTGGACTCCTGCACAGGGTCAAGGGTGGTTCTGGTTATCGGACGCTCGCTTGGCTCGTCACGGTACTTCATATGCCAGGCGCGTAAGACAAGCGTAACACGCGGCGGTTCTGATGCCTGGGCGCGAAAAACCAATCAAATCGTAACTGTATCTATAGAATTTTAGATTTATAAAACTGTTACTGTTTCCTGCGCAAGTGCTCTACTGCGCGGCTTAAAACAAAAAACCCGCCGCAGTTGCCTGCGACGGGTTCTTGAGAATTCACGGTGCCGGCCTGGGCCGGCGGCCGGCGCTTAGCGCCAGAAAGGCTTGCTCAGCTCTTCGTAGCGCTGCGACTCGCTGATACCGGCGTCGGCCAGCAGGCGGGAGTCCAGGCGCGCCAGCTGGCGGCGGCTGGCCATGCGGCGCTGCCACAGTACCAGGGTGGACAGGACGCGCAGCGGCAGGGCGGCGTTGGAAGCTTGGGCGTTTTCGAAAACCAGGTCGGAACTGAGGGTACGTTCCATGATGTGTCATCCTTCCGCTTGTGGCGGCATTAGGGAGTGATTTAACTGGTGCCCATCTTCCTCCTCTCTCGTCCAGAACAGTAGGTACAGTTCAGGTGTATTGTGATGGGCCAGTTAACTGTTGAAAGCGACTGTTGCACCGGTTATTGAGGGAACTGTACCGGTGCGCACTTTTTTGGTGCGGTTTTGTGGTGTTGGCAGGGAAATGGTCGGCAGGAAGTGAGGTATATAGCAGTACAGTAGTACAGTTTTAGATGGATGCTGGCTTCAAAGTGTTCAGCGATACAGTTGCGGCGCTTGTGAAATCGAGCGCCGCCCGCGCGGCGATGGCGCGCGCAGCGGCTCCGGGGGTCTCAGACCGACAATGCTGCCCGCCGTGCACGCTCAGCCTTGCCCAGCAGCCGCTTCATCCGCCATTCGAAGCCGAACGTCAGCGCCACCGCTGCGCAGGCCAGACCCAGGGCCAGTCCCCACCAGATACCCTGTGCACCGCCACCGAAGGTGAAGGCGAACAGCCAGGCACTTGGCGCACCCACAAGCCAGTAGCACACCAGGCCGATCAGGAAGGTGGTCTTGGCGTCCTTCAGGCCGCGGATCGAGCCCATGGCAATGGTCTGCACGCCATCGAACAGTTCGAACCACGCCGCCACCATCACCAGTTGCACCGCGAGCATGAAGATCGCGGCGAAGGCCGGGTCGTTGCGGTCGATGAACAGCCCGACCAGGGCATCCGGCAGCAACCAGAACAGTGCGGCGAAGGCGAACATCAGCGATGCGCCAAAACCAATGCCCACGCGCCCGGCGCTACGGGCCGCCAGCAAGTTGCCGGCGCCGTAATAAAGGCCGACGCGCATGGTCACCGCATAGGAAAGGCCCGTCGGCACCATGAACGCGGTGGAGACGATCTGCAGGGCGATCTGGTGCGCCGCCAGTTCCGTGCTACCGAGCACGCCCATGCACAGGGCGGCAAAGGCGAACAAGCCCACTTCGACCATATAGGTGCCGCCGATCGGCAGGCCCAGCCGCCACAGCTCGCGCAGTGCCGGCAGGGAAGGGCGCAGCAGGCCCTTGCGCAGCGGGTAGGCGGCATAGGCCTTGTGCCAGCGGATATACAGTGCGAGCGCGATAGCCATGCCCAAGGTCACCACCGCCGTGACCAGGCCGATCCCCATTAGGCCCAGCTTGGGCAGGCCGAACATGCCCTCGATCAGGGCGTGGTTGAACAGGTAGTTGAACACCGTGCCCACCAGGCTGATGACCATCACCGGTGTGGAGTGGCCCAGGGCGCTGGTAAAACCGCGCAGGGCCATGAACGTCATGTAGCCGGGCAGGGCGAGCGGCAGCAGGGTCAGCAACTGCATCGCCGAGTCGACGTTCTCCGGTTTCTGGCCGAACAGCAGCAGCACCGGCTTGAGGTTCCACATCACCAGCGCCGAGACCAGCGCCAGGCCCCAGGCCAGCCACAGGCCGCTCTGCGCCAGGCGGGTGACGCCCTCGATGTCGTTGGCGCCCTTGCGGATGGCCACCAGCGTGCCCACCGCGGCGATCACGCCCAGGCAGAAGATCGACACGAACGAATAGCTTGCCGCGCCCAGGCCGCCACCAGCCAGGGCCTGCGGGCTGATGCGGGCCATCATCAGGGTGTCGGTGAGCACCATCAGCATGTGCGCCAACTGCGAGGCGATCAGCGGCCCGGCCAGGCGCAGCAAAGCCTTGAGTTCGGTGGTGGGCGCGACATGCATGGGGGCGGTCCTTGTTGATGATTCTGGAAGCGAGCCGTCGATTCTGAGGCTTCGGTCAGCTTTGCACAAAAGGATAAATGCGATCAGTGTCATGAGTATGACTCATGCCTGTATGATCCTCCGCACCGACCCAGCTCCCGTATGACAGGTGCATCATGATCCGCCAACTGCCTCCGCTCTATGCGCTGCGCGCATTCGAAGCTGCCGCTCGGCTGAGCTCGTTCACCCGTGCAGGCGAAGAGTTGGCGATTACCCAAAGCGCGGTCAGCCGGCATATCCGCACCCTGGAGGAGCATTTCGCCTGCCGCCTGTTCGTGCGCAATGGCCGCAGCCTGCAGCTGACCGAAGCCGCACGCATGTTGCTGCCCGGTGTGCGTGATGGTTTCGCCTCGCTGGAGCGGGCCTGCGAAACCTTGCGCGGTGAAGATGACATCCTGCGCATGAAGGCCCCCTCGACCCTGACCATGCGCTGGCTGCTGGCACGCCTGAGTCGCTTCCGCCATCTGCAGCCGGGCAACGAGGTGCAACTGACCAGCGCCTGGATGGATGTCGACCATGTCGACTTCAACCAGGAGCCGTTCGACTGTGCGGTGCTGCTCAGCGATGGCAGCTTCCCGGCGGACTGGGAAGTGCGCCGGCTGTTCTCCGAGTTGCTGATTCCGGTGGGGGCACCGGACCTGCTTGATGACGCGCCCTGGGACGAGCGGCGCCTGGCCGGCATCGAGCTGCTGCACCCCACGCCGGACAAGCGCGACTGGCGGGCCTGGCTGGCGCGCATGGGCCTGACCGACAAGGTTTCGCTCAAGGGCGGGCAGGTGTTCGACACCTTGGAGCTGGGTATGATTGCCGCCGCGCGGGGCTACGGAATCTCCATGGGCGACCTGCTGATGGTGGCCGAGGATGTGGCGCAGCGGCGGTTGAGCCTGCCCTGGCCGACCGCGGTGGCCAGCGGCATGGACTACTATCTGGTGTGGCCACGGACCCGGCCAGGCGGGGAGCGGTTGCGCAGGCTCAGCGTGTTCCTGCAGGAGGAGGCGGAGGCGATGGATTTGCCGGCTGTGCAGATCCTTTCGGCGCAGGGCTAGCAACGTTCGAAAGGCCACGGAAAGAAAACGTTTGCGAATATCCCGGTCCCGTACTCAAGTATTTCCTACAGACGCCGATCAACTTGCACCAGCGTCCCGGAAGAGGACGCGATTCCCCGTTGATAGGAAGCGGGCGGTCAGCGTGATCAGGACGATCCCGGCCTCTTGCCAGGAGCCTTGCCATGTCTCAACCGCGTGCCCGAATCGCCTCGCAACTCGGGATCGCCCTCGCCATCGTGCTGGCGCTGGTGATCACCGGTAGCACCCTGTTCGCCCTGCGTTCGCTGGACGACGCCAACCTCACCACCCGCCAGGCGCACCTGGCCAGCGAGGCGCGGCTGCTGGCCGACCAGCTCGACACCTTCCACGGTTCGCTCAAGGACAACACCCAGCGCCTGAGCGGCCTGTTCGAGCGCCGATTCGCCACCGGCCTGGCGCTGCACGCGGGGGAAACGGTCAACGTCGCAGGCGCCGCGACGCCCGCGTTGTACCTGGGTGATCACCTGCTGAACAACGATTTCCACCAGGTCGACGAGTTCCAGCAGATGACCGCCGGCGTCGCGACCCTGTTCGTGCGCAGCGGCGACGACTTCGTGCGCATCAGCACCAGCCTGACCAAGCAGGACGGCAGCCGCGCCATCGGCACCCAGCTCGACCGCCAGCACCCGGCCTATCCGAAACTGATGGCCGGGCAGACCTATGTAGGCCGCGCCGTGTTGTTCGACCGGAACTACATGACCCGCTATGTGCCGGTGCGTGATGGCAGTGGCCGGGTGATCGCGGTGCTGTTCGTCGGCTTCGACTACACCGATGCGCAGAATGCGCAGTTCGCCAACCTCAAGCGTTTCCGCATTGGCCAGACAGGCTCTCTGGCGTTGCTGGACGAGCAGGGCAAGTGGCTGGTGCCACCGGCCGAGGTGCGTGATGGCGAGGCGGCGGCCCAGGCGATCAAGGCGATCAAGCCGGGGGCAGGGCGGTTCTGGAGCAGTGCCGGCGAGCAGCTGTTCAGTGTCACCGAGCCGTTCGCCGAAGGCCCTTGGACCGTGGTGGCAAGCATGCCCGAGGGCGAAATCCGCGAAGTGACCTGGAGCGTCGGGCTGCGCCTGGCCATTGGCAGCCTGCTGGCGATGCTGCTGGCCGTGGCCGCGACCCTCTGGCTGCTGCGCCGCAAGTTGCGCCCGCTCGGTGACCTGGTGCGCCAGGCCGAGGCACTGGGTGCCGGCGACCTCAACGCCCGCCTGAGCGTCACCAGTCATGACGAGATCGGCCAGCTCGCCCGCAGCTTCAACCAGATGGGCGATGCGCTGGCGACCATGGTCGAGCATATCCGCACCGCCTCCGACCAGGTCAGTGGCCGCGCTCGCTCGCTGTCGGGCCTGTCGTCCGGCGCCTGCGAGGGCATGGACCAGCAGTCCGGCGAGATCACCAGCATGGCCGGCGCGGTGGAGGAGTTCAGCGCCACCTCGATGAACATTGCCGACAACATGGCCGGGACCGAGCGCATGGCCCGCGACAACGCCCAGCAGACCCGTATCGGTCGCAGCGCCATGGACGAAGCCTCGGTTTCCCTGCGGCAGATCGCCGAAGCACTGGGCGGTACCGCCAGTGTGATGGACACCTTGGGCGCCCGCTCGCAGGAGATCGGCGGCATTGTCGGCGTGATCACCTCGATTGCCGAGCAGACCAACCTGCTGGCGCTCAATGCCGCCATCGAAGCGGCCAGGGCTGGCGAGCAGGGCCGTGGTTTCGCCGTGGTCGCCGACGAGGTCCGTGGCCTGGCCGCGCGCACCCGCCAGGCCACCGACGAGATCTCGGGCATGATCGCCAGCATCCAACAGCAGACCGGCCATGCCATCAGCACGCTGGAGCAGGGTAACCAGCTGATGCAGGAAGGCCTGGCGCGCAACGACAAGGTGGCCGAAGCCCTGGCGCGCATCGATGAGCAGAGCCGGGTGGCGGGCGAGCAGTTTGCCGTGATCAGCACCGCGACCCAGGAGCAGAGCAGCACCGCGACGGTGCTCAGCCGCAACCTGCAGAGCATCGCCCAGGCCAACAGCGAGCAGCGAGATGTGGCCAATGAGCTGGCCACGACGGCCCGCGAACTGGAAGGACTGGCGGGGCAGTTGCGCCAGGAAGTGGATCGGTTCCGCACCCACCGGTAGCGCATTGGGGCTGCGTTTGCAGCCCTTTCGCTGCGGTTCGTCGCCACGACAAGCCGGCTCCCACAAAGGCTACACAGATCCCCTGTGGGAGCCGGCTTGCCGGCGAAAGGGCCGCAGAGCGGCCCCGGCTTTGCGAAGTCCTACATCGTGCTCAGACCCAACGCCTGCGCACACGCTTGCAACGACCTACGCTCGCTCTGCGCATACAGCGCCAATTCATCCTGCACCTTCAGCCCCAGCGCCTGCTCGAAGGCCTCGCGGTTGGCATTGCTGCCGTAGTCGGCCTGGCCATCATCCCCCAGGTTGGACTGGAAGATCCCCGCCGCACTCACCGGCAGGAAGTCTTCGTACACCAGCGCCTCGTAATGCACATGCCCGGCATCGATCAGCCCTTGCAGGGTAGTGGGGCGGCCGGGCTGCCCGCGCGCCGCTAGCCCCTTGTCGGTGGCGAAATAGCGGAAGTAGGCCAGCCCTTGTTCGCGCATCTGGCCCAGGTCGTCCGGAAATTCGGCGAAATGCTCGGCGAGCAGGGTCATGTAGCGTTCGGCATTGGCCTCGGCCGGCACGCCGCCCAGGGCCGCGCGGGTCGCGTCCAGCAGGCGGTCGTACAGCTGGCGCCCCTTGGGCGTCAGCGCCGCGCCGCGTTGTTCGATCTCGCCGAAGCGCGCCGTGTGGCTGCCTTGGGAATCGCTGAAAGCAACCTTTTCCTGCAGCGCCTTGAAGCTGGTCTGGCGCAGCAGGATCGGCTGGCGCCGGGTGGGCGGCCCCTCGACCACGGCCTTGGGTGGGATGCCCTTGGCCGGCATGCCGAGCTGGATGGCGTCGATGTCCAGGGTGCGTGGTGTCAGGTGGTTGATGTGGGGGCCTTTGAACGCCACCACATCAGCGATCAGGCGGTGCTGGTCGTGCAGTTGCTGGTACTGCTCGGCAGTGACGGTGGCGTCCTGGTGCCAGCGGAAGGTGTGCAGCGCTTCCTGGACGAAGGTCTCGGCATCGCTCGCGTTCAGGCCACCATCGCGTTCGCATTGGACGATCAGTTCCAGCACACGGGCGGTGAAGATCTGCCGCTTGTCGAGAATGCCCTGGGCCAGTTTGCGCAGTTGCGGGTTGTGGATAAGTTCCAGGCGCAGCAGCGAAGTGAACACCCGAAACGGGCTGACATGCAGCGACTGCTCGTGCACGGCGCGGAACGCGGTGGAATGTACCGGTACCCCGGCCGAGCTCAGGTCGTAGTAGCCGACGGGTGCCATGCCCATGACCGCGAACAGGCGGGCGATGGTGGCGAGCTCCTCGGCGGTGCCCACGCGGATGGCGCCATGGCGCTCCTGGTCGAGGCGTTCGATCTCGCCGGTCCAGCGCAGGGCCTCGGCCACCTTGGGCTGCGCGGCCATGACCTGCCGGTTGGTTTCGCTCACCAGTTCAAGCAGCGTGCCGTACAGGGGGACTTCCTGCTTGTACATGAGCGACATGGCGGCAGAGAACTGCGCACGGATGCTGTCGGGGCTGACGAAATCGTGGGCGGGCATCGCAAGCTTCCTGGGTGAGTGGAGGACACTTACATGAAAGCTGGGAATGGAGATGCCGTACAAGCGAAAAAAAGTGCGGGTTTCATTCCTTTTTTGATCGACCTTGACGACCCCATAGCGGAGCAAGCCCGCTCTCACGATGGCGTCAGTGGTCGCGCCGCTGGATCTGCTCGGCAACCCACTCCACCAACGCCCGCACCTTGGGCACCTCCGCCGCATGCTCGGCATACGCCAGGTAATGCGCGCCATTGCTTTTCATCGCGTGGTCCCAGGCCAGCACCAGGCTGCCCTCGGCCAGCTCTTTGGCCACCAGGTAACTGGGCACCAATGCCACCCCGCATCCGGCCTGCGCCGCGCTCAAGGCCATGTAGAAGGTATCGAAGCGCGGCCCATGGTAGCTGTTGTCGGTATGCAGCCCTTGCTCCAGGAACCATTCGTGCCATGCCTGCGGTCGCGAGGTGCTCTGCAGCAGCACCAGCTCCGCCACCGCGCCGGCGTCAGGCAGCGTGCGCCCTTGCAACAGCTCCGGCGCGCACACCGGCACCACTTCTTCGCCGAACAGCTCGATGCAGGTGGCCCCGGGCCAGGTGCCCTGGCCATAGAAGAACACCACGTCGGCCGAGCCCTGCAGCAGGGCGAACGGCTCCATCTCGTTGCGGATGTCCAGGTGCAGGTTGGGGTGGCGCTTGCCGAAGCCCTTGAGGTGCGGGATCAGCCAGCGCACGCCGAAACTCGGTTGAGTGGCTACCTTCAATACTTCGGTCTGCGAGCCGTAGCTCAGGACATAGCGGCTGGACATGTCCACCTGGGTGAGGATCTTGTTCACCTCGGCCAGGTACAGGCTGCCGGCCGGCGTCAGTTGCAGGCGGCGGCGGATGCGCAGGAACAGGTGATGGCGCAGCATCTCCTCGAGTTGCGCCACTTGCTTGCTCACCGCGCTCTGCGTCAGGTGCAGTTCCTCGGCGGCGCGGGTGAAGCTCAGGTGACGGGCTGCGGCCTCGAAGCACTGCAGGGCGGTCATGGACGGTACCAGGCGTTTGGACATAAGCGGTCTCGGCGGCTGAAATCATTACCTGACGGAATGATATGCGGAATAAAGGTCGTTTGTTGCACCCGAGTAATCGGATTAATACTGACCCACGACATTTTCAACCCCTTCACCCGATGTAAGGAGAAGCACGATGGTTGCTGGATTGCTCGAGCGCCTTGGCGTTGCCGCCGCGGCTCACACCCAGGGTGATTACCCTGTCCATACCCCCATCGACGGCAGCCAGATCGCCTCGGTGAAGTTGCTCGGCAAGGCCGACACGGTTGCCCGCATCGACCAGGCGCAACAGGCCTTCGAAGCCTGGCGCAGCGTGCCGGCCCCTCGTCGTGGCGAGTTGGTGCGCCTGTTCGGCGAGGTGCTGCGCGAGCACAAGGCCGACCTCGGCGAGCTGGTGTCCATCGAAGCAGGCAAGATCACCCAGGAAGGCCTGGGCGAAGTGCAGGAAATGATCGATATCTGCGACTTCGCCGTCGGCCTGTCGCGCCAGCTGTACGGCCTGACCATCGCCTCCGAACGTCCGGGCCACCATATGCGTGAAACCTGGCACCCGCTGGGCGTGGTCGGGGTGATCAGCGCCTTCAACTTCCCGGTGGCGGTGTGGGCGTGGAATACCGCGCTGGCGCTGGTGGCGGGTAACGCGGTGGTGTGGAAGCCGTCCGAGAAGACCCCGCTCACCGCGTTGGCCTGCCAGGCGTTGTTCGACAAAGCCCTGAAAGCCTTCGGCGACGCCCCTGCAGGTGTAGCGCAACTGGTGATCGGTGGCCGTGACGCAGGCGAAGCACTGGTCGACGATTCGCGCGTGGCGTTGGTCAGTGCCACCGGCAGCACCCGCATGGGCCGCGAAGTGGGCCCCCGTGTGGCGGCGCGCTTCGGCCGCAGCATCCTCGAACTGGGTGGCAACAACGCCATGATCCTGGCCCCGAGCGCCGACCTCGACCTGGCCGTGCGCGGCATCCTGTTCTCTGCCGTGGGCACCGCCGGCCAACGCTGCACCACCCTGCGCCGGCTGATCGTGCACCGTTCGATCAAGGACGACGTGGTCGCCCGTGTCAAAGCCGCCTACGGCAAGGTGCGCATCGGTGACCCGCGCAAGGACAACCTGGTCGGCCCGCTGATCGACAAGCAGTCGTTCGATGCCATGCAGGGCGCGCTGGCCAAGGCCCGCGACGAAGGTGGGCAAGTATTCGGTGGCGAGCGCCAGCTGGCCGAGCAGTACCCGAACGCCTACTACGTGTCGCCGGCCATTGCCGAGATGCCGGCCCAGAGCGAGGTGGTGCGCCACGAGACCTTCGCGCCGATCCTCTACGTGCTGGCCTACGACGACTTCGAAGAGGCCCTGCGCCTGAACAACGAAGTGCCGCAAGGCCTGTCGTCGTGCATCTTCACCACCGACCTGCGCGAGGCCGAACGTTTCCAGAGCGCTGCGGGCAGCGACTGCGGCATCGCCAACGTCAACATCGGCACCAGCGGCGCGGAGATCGGCGGGGCGTTCGGTGGCGAGAAGGAAACCGGCGGTGGCCGTGAGTCTGGTTCGGATGCCTGGAAAGGTTACATGCGTCGTCAGACCAACACCGTGAACTACTCTCGCGAATTGCCGCTGGCGCAAGGGATCGTGTTCGACTGATGATCGTCGCGGGGGCTTTGCCCCCGTTTCGCCGGCAAGCCGGCTCCCACAGCGACCGCGTCGATCTCTGTGGGAGCCGGCTTGTCGTGGCGACGAACCGCGACGATGGGCCGCAACAAGAATAAAATCTGCTGGAGCCGGTCATGTCCGAACTGCGTCAAGAATGCTTGTGGGAACACCTAACCCAGCCGACCGTTGCCGCCCAGGCCCTGGCCGGCGAGCACAAGGCCGATGTCTGCGTGATCGGCGGCGGCATCACCGGCCTGTCGGCGGCTATCCATCTGCTGGAGCAGGGCAAGACGGTGATCCTGCTGGAGGCCTGGAAGATCGGCCATGGCGGCTCCGGGCGCAACGTCGGCCTGGTCAACGCCGGCACCTGGATCCGCCCCGACGACGTCGAGGCCACCCTCGGGCACAAGCAGGGCGGGCGCCTGAACAAGGTGCTCGGCGAGGCGCCGGGCGAAGTGTTCGCCATGATCGAGCGCCTGGGTATCGACTGCCAGGCCCGGCACCAGGGCACGCTGCACATGGCACACAATGCCACCGGCATCGCCGACCTCGAAGCCCGCCACCAGCAGTGGACCCGGCGCGGCGCCGACGTCGAGCTGCTGACCGGCGCGCAATGCCAGGAATATTGCGGTACCGACAAGATTTCCGCCGCGCTGCTCGACCGCCGCGCCGGCACCATCAACCCCATGGGTTACACCCAGGGCCTGGCCGCTGCCGTGACCCGGCTGGGCGGCAAGCTGTTCCAGCAATCTGCGGTCGAAGGTCTGGAGCGCGATGGCGATGCCTGGCGGGTGAAAACGGCGCGCGGCGCAGTGCGTGCCGACAAGGTGGTGATCTCCACCGGTGCCTACACCGAAGGCGATTGGAGCAACCTGCAGAAGCACTTCTTCCGCGGCTACTACTATCAGGTCGCTTCCAAGCCGTTGCACGGCGCCGCCGCCGACCAGGTCCTGCCCCATGGCCAGGGCTCGTGGGACACCCGCACCGTGCTCAGCAGTATTCGCCGCGACGAACAGGGCCGGCTGCTGCTCGGCAGCCTTGGCCGGGTCGACAACAAGCCCGCGTGGTTCGTGCGCAGCTGGGCCGACCGCATCCAGAGCCACTACTACCCGGCGCTGGGCAAGGTCGAATGGGAGATGCACTGGACCGGCTGCATCGACTTCACTCCAGACCACCTGATGCGCCTGTTCGAACCGGCGCCGGGGCTGGTGGCGGTCACCGGCTACAACGGGCGGGGCAACACCACCGGCACGGTGATCGGCCGGGCCTTTGCGGAGTTTCTGCTCAAGGACGACCCGGACAGCCTGCCGATTCCGTTCTCGCCGATGAAGCCGGTGAGCGCGCCATCGTTGCGCACGGCGTTCTACGAGTCGGGGTTCTCGCTGTATCACGCCGGGCAGTGCCTGCGGGTGGTGCTGTAATCGCCATCGCGGCGGCCCGACTTGCGCCGCGACAGGCTCACTTATGCAGCCAGCTCAGGAACCCGCCTTTCTTCACCACCGCCGGCTTCTGCAACAACAGCGACTCGCGCTTCTGCCGCCGGAACCGCTGCAGTTTGGTCAGTGCCGACTTCACATCGCCGCTTTCGGCCAGACACCCACGCACCTGTTCCTTGTCGATGCGATACAGCATGCAGCCACTCAAGGCGCGAAACTCGACAGGCGAGGCTTCGTCATCCACCAGGCCCTCGAGCCCGAGCACCTCGCCGGGCCCCATGCGGCCACCCTCGATAAGCCGCTCGCCATCGCGAACCGACGCCAGCACCACGCCGCGGCTGATCAGCAGCACATGCTCCGAGCGCTCGCCGATGTCGAGGATCACCTGGTCAGCGAGGTATTCCACCGTGGTCATGCGCTGGCTCAGGGCGTCGCGCTCTTCGTTGCTCAGCGAGCGGAACACCCGCACTTCGTCCAGCAGCTCGCGCTGGCGGCTGCGCACCGGGGCGCCCAGCTCGGTGTTCCAGGTCACGCCGCTGGCTTCCAGGTGGCGGTGAGCGAGGTCGAACAACTGGTTGCGCACTTCGGTCTTGCGCGACATCTCGGCGATGAAGCCGCTGGCCTCGTACTCCACTGACTCCAGTGTCGAAGCCTTTACCGTGACCTTGGGCGCCGGCTTGTCCAGTAGGATGCTGGTGCCTTGCAGGGTCTTCTCCAGTGCATCGAACACCCGTTGCGGGCGCACCTTGGCCGGCACCACCACGCTGATCGACACCCCGTGCACCTCGGCCGGGCGGCTGAAGTTGAGGATCTTGGCCTTGGCCGCCACCGAGTTGGGGATCACCGCCAGGCTGCTGTTGCCAGTGATCAGTCGGGTGGCCCGCCAGTCGATATCGACCACCTTGCCCTCGGTGCCGTCGATCGAGATCGCGTCGCCGATCTGGTAGGGCCGCGTGGTGTTCAGCACGATCCCCGAGAACACGTCGGCCAGGGTGCTCTGCAGCGCCAGGCCGATGACGATGGCCATGACCCCTGAGGTGGCCAGCAGCCCCTTGACCGGCAGCTGCATCACATAGGCCGCCGCAGCCACCACCGCGGCGAGGAAGATCAACGCCCCCAGCACATCCTGCAGCAGGCGCCCACCGTGGCTGCCGCGGGCCACCAGCAACTGGCCGAACACCACGGTCACCGTGCGCGCGCCGAACAGCCACCAGCCGATCGCCAGCACCGTGGCCATCAGGTTGCGTGACACGTCGTCGGCCCAGGGTGGCGGTTGCAGCGGGCTCATACCGGCCGTCAGCAACACCGCGCTGAACAACAGGAAGATCACCAGCCGCGTGGCGATGCGCCAGACCCTGTGCTGCAGCGGGATCAACTGCCAGAGCAACAAGTCGAGGAAGATCAGCAAGGTGCCGAGCAACAGCGGGTACGACTGGATGAACGCCAGCATGGTGGTCTCGGTGCAGGGGAGGGCTGTGGGTAGTAATAGAGCAGGTTGGGGTGGCGGGCAATGACTGGATGCGACTTGCCCCGCGATAAGGCCAGAACAGGCAATGCCAATCTATCGTTCGTAAAACAGAACGCTAAAGCCAAATTTCACTATCTACCGCCGAAAAGGTCCTGGTTTTAATCTTCTCCCATCAACGCGAAACACCCAACCCACTGAAGATCGAAACCCAAGGAGCACCGGCAATGAACAACTTCAAATACAACCGCCTGAACAAAGACGACGCCGCCGTACTGCTGGTCGACCACCAGGCCGGGCTGCTGTCCCTGGTCCGCGACATCGAGCCGGACCGCTTCAAGAACAACGTGCTGGCCCTGGCCGACCTGGCCAAGTACTTCAACCTGCCGACCATCCTCACCACCAGCTTCGAGCAAGGCCCCAACGGCCCGCTGGTGCCGGAGCTCAAAGAGCTGTTCCCGGATGCCCCTTACATCGCCCGCCCCGGCCAGATCAACGCCTGGGACAACGAAGACTTCGTCAAGGCAGTGAAGGCTACCGGCAAGAAGCAGCTGATCATCGCCGGCGTGGTGACCGAAGTATGCGTGGCCTTCCCGGCCCTGGCGGCCCTTGAAGAAGAGTTCGATGTGTTCGTGGTCACCGACGCCTCCGGCACCTTCAACGAAATGACCCGCGACGCTGCCCACGACCGCATGAGCCAGGCCGGTGCCCAGCTGATGACCTGGTTCGGCGTGGCCTGTGAGCTGCACCGCGACTGGCGCAACGACGTCGAAGGGTTGGCGGCGCTGTTCTCCAACCACATCCCTGATTACCGCAACCTGATCACCAGCTACAACGCCCTGACTGCCGGCAAGTAAGCCGCCCCGCCAGGCACCGGCCCGGTGCCTGGCCCCACCCCTTTCAGGTACGCCGCGATGAACGACAGCACCGTGGTCACGCTGGTCATCCAGCACAAGGTCCGCGCCGAAGCCCTGGCACGCTATGAAACCTGGCTGCGCCACACCGTCGGCGTGGCCCGTCGGCAACCGGGCCATCTGGACGTCAACGTGATTCGCCCTGACGACGGTGGTCGCCAGTTCACCACCGTGGTGCGCTTTGCCGAAGCTAGCCAGCTGCAGGCCTGGGTCGACTCCACCGAGCGCCAAGCGCTGGTGGCCGAAGTGCTGCCGCTGCTGGAGGAGGGCGACCAGACCCAGGTGCATGATGATCCGGAGTTCTGGTTCACCCCAAGCGCCACAGGCGCTTCGCAGCCACCGCGTTGGAAGCAGGCTGTGCTCACTTACCTGGTGATCTGCCCGATGACCCTGGTCATTCCGCAATTACTGGCGCCGCTGTTTGCCCGCTATCCGCTGTTGGGTGGCCAGATCACCGGCAACTTGATCACCAACCTGTTCGTCATCCTGCCCGTGGTGTTCTACATCATGCCCTGGGTGACGCGCCGCTGTGCCGGCTGGCTGCGCCGCTGAGCGCCCGCCGTGATCCATTGCTAGCCTTCAACCGCCTGCCGATCACCCACCCGGACGGAGAGCACCATGAGCCAGGACCCTACCGACCAGAGCCGCCGCAAGTTCCTCGCCACCAGCACCGTGCTCGGTGCCGCTGGCGCCTTGTGGAGCGCATTGCCGTTCACCGATTCAGCCCATGCCGCCCTTTCAGGAGATCCCATGTCCGCCGACCTCATCTTGTTCAATGGCAAGCTGCACACCGTTGACCGCGAGAAGCCCACCGCCAGTGCCGTTGCCATCAAGGACGGCAAGTTTCTCGCCGTGGGCAGCGATGCCGAAGCCATGGCCCACAAGGTCGCCGCCACACAGATCATCGACCTCAAACAGCGCACCGTCATTCCAGGCCTGAACGACTCACACCTGCACCTGATCCGTGGCGGCCTGAACTACAACCTCGAACTGCGCTGGGAAGGCGTACCGTCGCTGGCCGACGCCCTGCGCATGCTCAAGGACCAGGCCGAGCGCACGCCGAGCCCGCAGTGGGTGCGCGTGGTCGGCGGCTGGAACGAATTCCAGTTCGCCGAAAAGCGCATGCCCACCTTGCAAGAGATCAACCAGGCCGCGCCGGACACCCCGGTATTCCTGCTGCACCTGTACGATCGCGCCTTGCTCAACCGCGCCGCGCTCAAGGCCGTGGGCTACACCAAGGACACGCCGAATCCGCCGGGTGGCGAGATCCAGCGTGACAAGTTCGGCAACCCCACCGGCATGCTCATCGCAAGGCCCAATGCCACGATCCTCTACGCCACCCTGGCCAAGGGACCGAAGCTGCCATTGGAGTACCAGGTCAACTCCACCCGCCAGTTCATGCGCGAGCTCAACCGCCTCGGCCTGACCAGCGCCATCGATGCCGGCGGCGGCTACCAGAACTACCCGGACGACTACCAGGTGATCCAGGAACTGGCCGACAACGACCAGCTGACCGTGCGCATTGCCTACAACCTGTTCACCCAGAAGCCCAAGGAAGAGCTCACCGACTTCAAGAACTGGACGCAGAAGGTCAAGCCGGGCGACGGCAACGACTTCTTCCGCCACAACGGTGCCGGCGAGATGCTGGTGTTCTCCGCCGCCGACTTCGAGGACTTCCTCGAACCGCGTCCGGACCTGCCGCACACCATGGAGCAGGAGCTGGAGCCGGTGGTGCGCCACCTGGTCGAGCAGCGCTGGCCGTTCCGCCTGCACGCCACCTACGATGAGTCGATCTCGCGCATGCTCGACGTGTTCGAGAAGGTCAACCGCGACATTCCGTTCAATGGCCTGCCATGGTTCTTCGACCATGCCGAGACCATCACCCCGCAGAACATCGAGCGGGTGCGGGCGCTGGGCGGCGGTATCGCCATCCAGGACCGCATGGCCTTCCAGGGTGAATACTTCGTCGACCGCTACGGCGCCAAGGCCGCCGAGCACACCCCCCCGATCAAACGCATGCTCGACATGGGCGTGCCGGTGGGAGCCGGTACCGACGCGACCCGGGTGTCCAGCTACAACCCGTGGACGTCGCTGTACTGGATGGTCAGCGGCAAGACTGTCGGTGGCCTGGAGCTGTACCCGGAGGGTTTGAGCCGCGAGACCGCGCTGCAGCTGTTCACCCACGGCAGCGCCTGGTTCTCCAGCGAGCAGGGCAAGAAGGGGCAGATCAAGGTCGGTCAGCTGGCGGACCTGGCGGCATTGTCGCTGGACTTCTTCAGCGTCGATGAAGAGGCGATCAAGGGCATCGAGTCGGTGCTGACCGTTGTCGACGGCAAGGTGGTGTACGGCGCCGCCGAGTTCGACAAGCTGGGCCCGGCGCAGGTGCCGGTGTTGCCCGAGTGGTCGCCGGTGGCCAAGGTGCCGGGGCACTGGCGCGCCGGTGCGCCGATGGCGGCGGCGCTGCACCAGTGCGTCGGGCCGTGCGGGGTGCATGCCCACAGCCATGAGAAGGCGCGGCATTCCAGTGTGCCGGTGAGTGATTACCAGGGCTTCTGGGGTGCGTTGGGGTGTTCCTGCTTCGCGTTCTGATGGCCTGATCGCGGGGCAAGTCGGGCCGCGATGGCGTACTACGCCATGTCGCTGATGGCGAACTCCTCCGCCAGATGATCGATCAACGACCGCACCGACGGCAGCAACCCGCGCCGCGACGGGAAGATCGCATGCACGATGCCGCAACGCGGGTGCCAGGCCGGCAGCATCTCCACCAGGCGCCCCGCCGCCAGGTCCTCGCGCACCGCCACCCGAGGCAAGTGCGCGATCCCCACACCCGCCACCACGAAGTGTCGCAAGGCGAACAGATCATCGGTGACCATCCGCGGCGTGTGCGGGATCACCAGCCTTTCGCTCATGTCCTCGCCCTGGAACAGCTCCCACTGGTACTCACGCTGGGCGCTGCCCCAATGGACGCTGGGCAGCTCACTGAGCTGCTGCGGGTCGAAGCCTTCGGCAAGCTGTTCGAGAAACGACGGATGCCCGACCAGGCACTGGGTGCTGTTGCTCAGCACCTTCATCACCATGTCGGTGTTCTCCAGCGGCGGGAAGCGCACCCGCAGCGCCACGTCGAAGCCCTCGTGCAGCAGGTCGACGCGGCGGTTGGTGCTCTCGATGAACAGCTCTACCTGCGGGTACTTGAGCATGTAGCGGGTGAGCATCGGCCCGACCCAGGAGTTGAGCAGAGTGGTCGGGCAACTGATGCGCACCAGCCCCCTCGGTTCGCTGCGGTTGCGCTCGATGATCTCGGCAGCGCCCTCGGCCTCGACGCGCATGGCCAGGCAGCGGTTGTAGTAGGCCTGGCCGATCTCGGTCAGCGAGCAATGCCGGCTGGTGCGGTGCAGCAGGCGCACGCCGAGGCGCTCCTCGAGGTCGGCGATACGCCGGCTGAGCTTGGACTTGGGCATGTCCAGCGCCCGCCCGGCCGGGGCAAAGCCACCGTGCTCGACCACCTGGGTGAAGTAGTAGAGGGAGTTGAGGTCTTCCAAGGGGCGATCTCCACAGCGCGCCGGGGTAGTGGGGCGCAGTCTACCGGGCGGTGATGGCCTTCATCCAACTCCCTTGAAGGCAATGTCGCTCAGGGCGACTCGATACCCTCCAGCATCGCCTCGGTCAGGCCCTCGGCCATCTCGATCCCATGCAGGCTGGCCCACAGCAGGCTCCTGCCGGTTTCATCCATATGGTCCAGAGCCTTGTAGCCAACGTTGTAGGCGCTGCGCAGGTACTCGGCGACATGCACCAGGGCGTCGTGGGCGTTGATATTGGGGTTGACCGCGAACAGCGGTGGGTGGCCGGCGTCGCATTTGCCGAAGGGGTGGTGACGGGTGTCGGGAAGGGGTGGGTCGGGGACGATTTTTTTCATGGTCAAGCTCCGATAGAAATTGACCGGCACCGTCCGTTTCCACGCGAAGGGTGGCGGCTGTACACGGGGTGGAAAACCAGGTCATCGGAGAACCCCGGCAGGCCTTGCGGCCTCCCGCGTACAGCTGCCGTCACGACAGATAATCCGATAACCAACCAGCCGGGTTTCCACGCCCGATCGCTGAACCGACAGCGACCCGGTCAGCCTAGAGGGCATGATTTCCCCGGACAATCAGAAGGGTATCGACAGACCTTGTAGGGTATTTCTTGGGCGGTAGGCTGCCCAGTGGGAAAGGTTTTCAGCTCACGTAGGACATGGATGAGTTCGGCAGATTCGAGCGTTTTTAGAACATGTTCCTTCAAGCTTGTCGGAGGCTTCTCGGTTGATCTTCTCTCTCGCTGTTGTATGGTTTCAGGCGAGCGCGAAACCAGTTGCTATCCAGTGGCGAGAACTGGCGTAGGAACCCCGTTGGTGGCTGGATCATCAGCGTAGGGTGAGACCTCGATCTGCTGTTTGAACTGGGGCCGCAAAGCGGCCCCAGATTTCAATAACGAAGTGACAATCATGCACAAACCTCCCCACCCAGGCGAAGCCCTGCGCGAAGACGTCCTGCCCGCCATTGGCATGAACGTCTCCTCCCTGGCCCGCCACCTGGGCTACTCACGTGGTCAGTTATCCACAGTGCTCAACGGCCACGCAGCCATTTCAGCAGACCTGGCCTATCGCCTCGAACTGGCCGGTCTCGGCAGTGCCCGTCAGTACCTGGCCGAACAGGCGGCCTACGACCTGTGGCAGGCCGCGCACCGCGAGCATCCACCTATCGAGCGGCTGGCGTTCGCCTGAGCCTTAATCCTCATCCGACGCAAACAACCGCTCCAGCTCCACCCGCGCTTCCTTGGCCGTCTGCATCACCTTGGCCCGGTCGTCGCGTACCTGCCCCTGGGCTTCCAGCACCTGTTCGTCATGCTCGGTGAACCGGGCGATGCGGTCTGTCGCCTGTGCTTCGGTGAGCCCCAGCCCGACCAGCGCGCGGCGGCTCATCTCCAGGCTGGAATAGAACGTCTCGCGGATCGGGTCGGCGCCCACGTCCATCAGCTTGTGCACATGCTGACGGTTACGTGCCCGGGCGATCACCTTCAGGTGCGGGTACAGGCGCTTGGCCCGCTCCGCGGTGTGAATGGCCACTTCGGGGTCGTCGATGGTGATGATGAAATACTCGGCCTCGCCAACCTTGGCCGCGTGCAGCACTTCGGGGCGCAGTGGGTCGCCATAGAACACCGGCACCTGTTCGAACATGCGGGTCATCTCGATGGCGTCCACCGAGGTCTCCAGGGCTATGAACGGGATCTTCTGTGCCCGCAGGATGCGCGCGACGATCTGGCCCATGCGGCCCATGCCGGCGATCACCACGCGCGGTGTACCAGCGTCGATGGCCTTGTACTGCTCGGGCACCTCGCGGGCGGGCTGCGGGCGCTTCAAGGCGCGGGCGCAGCCAAGCATCAGCAGCGGCGTTAGCGCCATCGACAGGGTGATGGTCATCAGCAGCAGGTCGTAGGTCTGGGTGTCGAACAGGCCCTGGTCCTTGCCCAGCTTGAACACCACGAAGGCGAACTCGCCGCCGGCAGCCAGCACCATTCCCAGACGCAGGGCGCTGGCGCTGTTCAGGCCGCCGGCCAGACGGCCGACGCCGATCAGCAACGCAAGCTTCACGCCGATCAACAGCAGGGTCAGGCCCAGCAGCACCAGCGGCATTTCCAGCAGCAGGCGCAGGTTGGCGCCCATGCCGACACTGATGAAGAACAGGCCCAGCAGCAGGCCCTTGAACGGCTCGATCTGCGATTCCAGCTCATGGCGGTATTCGGAGTCGGCCAGCAGCAGGCCGGCGAGGAAGGCGCCCAGGGCCATGGACACGCCGGCCTCCTCCATCAACCAGGCGGTGCCGATCACCACCAGCAGCGCGGTGGCGGTGGACACTTCTGGCAAACCGGTGCGGGCCACGATACGGAACAACGGGCGCAGCAGATAGCGGCCGCCGACAATGACGATGGCGATGCTGGCGAACACCTTCAGGCCATGCTCGAGGCTGTCGCCGTGGCTGGTGTCGGGGCCGCTGGCGGCCAGCAGCGGTACCAGGGCGATCAACGGGATGGCGGCGATGTCCTGGAACAGCAGGATGGCGAAGGCCAGCCGACCGTGCGGCGCATTGAGCTGCTTGCTTTCGGCCAGGCTCTGCAGGCCCAGCGCGGTGGACGACAGGGCCAGACCAAGGCCGAGCACGATGGCCGCGGGCAGCGTCTGGCTGAAGCCGAACAGGGCGATGGCGCCCAGTACCGCGCCGGTCAGGACCACCTGGGCGGTGCCGACGCCGAACACCGATTTGCGCATCAGCCACAAGCGTCGTGGGGAAAGCTCCAGGCCGATGATGAATAGCAGCAACACCACGCCCAGCTCGGAGATGTGCGCAACACTCTCGGTGTCGCGGATCAGCCCCAGGGCCTGCGGGCCGATGGCCACGCCGGCCAGCAGGTAGCCGAGCACGGCGCCCAGTTGCAGGCGCTTGGCCAGCGGCACGGCGACCACGGCGGCGAGGAGGAAGATGACGGCGGTTTGTAGAAGGCTGCCTTCGTGTGGCATTGCTCGGACTCCTTGAACTGCGTGCGGCAGCGTTTGATGCAACAGCTTATGCCATCGATGAAAGAGGCGGGCATTTTCGGGGGACAAGGGATACAGGACAATCCTGGGGTTACAGGAAGCAGCGTTCTGAAAGCAGGACCTTTGCTGAATCAATCGCGGGGCAAGTCGGGCCGCCGCATCGCCGCTCCCACGAAGGTCTGATACCTGCGTAGGAGCGGGCGATCAACTGCTTACTGCAGATGGGCTTTCAGCGCCTGTGCCGCCTGGTCCATGGCACTGCGTACACCGGGCACGGTGCTCAGCACATTCAGCAGGCCGTAGTCATGGATCATGCCGTTGTAGCGCACGGCGGTCACCGGCACCCCGGCAGCGTCCAGCTTGCGGGCGTAAGCCTCGCCTTCGTCACGCAGCACGTCCATTTCGGCGGTTTGCACCAGGGCCGGTGGCAGGCCTTTCAGCTGCTCGAGGCTGGCGCGCAGTGGCGAGGCGTGGATGTCGTCGCGCTGGCGCGGATCGGTGGTGTAGCTGTCCCAGAACCACTGCATCATGTTACGGGTCAGGAAGTGGCCTTCGGCGAACTGGTTGTAGGACGCGTTGTTGAAGTTGGCGTCGGTCACCGGCCACAGCAGGGCCTGGAAGCGCAGCTTCGGCGTGCCGGCCTCCTTGGCCTTCAGTGCCACCACCGCGGCCATGTTGCCGCCGACGCTGTTGCCGGCTACCGCCAGGCGGCTACCGTCAACACCGATCTCCTTGCCGTGCTCGGCGACCCAGCGGGTGGCGGCGTAGGCCTGGTTGATCGCGGTGGGGAACTTCGCTTCCGGTGACGGCGTGTAGTCGACGTAGACCGCCGCAGCGCCGGAGCCCACCACCAGGTCACGGATCAGGCGTTCGTGGGTGGGGTAGTCGCCCAGCACCCAGCCGCCGCCGTGGAAGAACATGAACACTGGCAGCTCGCCCTTGGATCCTTCGGGCCGCACCACGCGGATCTCCAGCGGCTGGCCGTCGGCCTGGATGGTCCGGCGTTCGACGCGGATTCCCGACACATCGACCTTCACCCCGGCCTGGGCACCGCTCAGCACCGCACGAGCATCCTTGGGCGCGAGGGTCTCCAGCGGCTTGCCGCCACCGGCGGCCAGGGCGTCGAGGAAGCCTTGAGTGGTGTGCTCGACGCCGGGGCTGCCAGCGGCGAAGGCGCTGTTCACGGCAAGGGCCAGCAGGCCGGCGGTCAGGGTGTGGGACAGTTTCATGTTCTAACTCCTTTGGCGGGCGAGCCGCGGCTCAGTTCTGGTTGGCGAGGACGGTGGGTTGCACGTAGCTCACGGCGCGCAGCTGGCCGCTGCTGTCGCGGTAGGTCAGGGTGGCGGTGCTGGTCTGGCCTTGGGTGCTGACGGGGGCATCGACGCTGACGACCTTGGCGATGTCCAGGTCCATGCCATAGCGGTACGGGGTGGCTTCGCTGGCGAAGCTGCTGACGCTGGTGCCGAGGGCCAGGGTGGTGACGGTGACGGTGACGGCGAAGGCTTTGCGAAGGGTCATGATCGTTCTCCGGGTTCTGCTGAGTGGGGTTGGCGACTGCTTGCTGCTTGAGATGAATAATGCGCGCAAATATTTAGCGCGCAAAATATATTCCCGCTATGACGCTGATTGAGTGGGTCTGTCGAAGGGGCTCAGCCTTGATGCAGCGGGTGATTGCGCGGAAACCGCCGTAAAAGATCAGGCGCTGGGCCGGTACTGCAGTGCCTCCGCCAGGTGCGACCTGGCGATGGACTGCGCGCCCTCCAGGTCCGCCAGGGTGCGGGCCACCTTCAGCAACCGGTGCGCTGCCCGCAACGAGAGCGTCAGCCGTTCGCAGGCCTGCTCCAGCCAGGCCTGGTCGACCGGCTCCAGCGGGCAGTGCCGGCGCAGCCCCTTGAGGTCGAGGAAGGCATTGGCGCAGCCCTGCCGGCGCTGCTGCAGCTCCCGTGCCTCGGCCACCCGCTGGCCAACACTGGCGCTGGTCTCGCCGCTGGGCTGGTGGGTCAGCACGGTGCTTTCCCGGGCCACCGTCAGGTGCAGGTCGATGCGGTCGAGCAGGGGGCCGGACAACTTGTTGCGGTAGCGCTGGATCTGCTCGCTACTGCACCGGCAACGACCGGTGGGGTCGCCCAGGTAGCCGCAGGGACAGGGGTTCATGGCCGCCACCAGTTGAAAGCGCGCCGGGAAGCGCACCCGGTCCTTGGCCCGGGCCACCACGATCTCGCCGGACTCCAGCGGCTCGCGCAGCACCTCCAGCACGCGCCGTTCAAATTCGGGCAGTTCATCGAGGAACAGCACGCCATGGTGCGCCAGGGTGATCTCGCCGGGTTGCGGCCGGCTGCCACCCCCCACCAGCGCCGGGCCTGAGGCTGAGTGGTGGGGGTGGCGGAACGGCCGCTGTGGCCAGCAATCGAGCGGGGCATGGCCGCTGACCGAGCGGATCGCCGCCACCTCCAGTGCCTCGCGCTCGTCCAGCGGCGGCAGCAGCCCGGGCAGGCGGCTGGCGAGCAGGGTCTTGCCGGTGCCCGGCGGGCCGGAGAACAACAGGTTGTGCGCGCCAGCTGCGGCGACCAGCAGCGCCCGCTTGGCAGCGATCTGGCCTTGTACTTCGCTGAGGTCCGGGTAGGGGCGTTGCTCAAGCAACAGGCCATTCGCGGCGTAGGGTGACAATGCCGGTTGCGCATTCAGGTGGGCTACCAGTTCCCGCAGGTGCCCCACCGCGTATACCACCAGGCCGCTGGCCAGGCTCGCCTCTTCGGCGTTTTCCTTGGGTACTACCAGCGCCCGACCCGCGTCTCGCGCCGCCAGTGCCGCAGGCAGTACGCCCTGTACCGGACGCAACGTACCCGACAGCGCCAGCTCACCCAGGCATTCGATGCCGTCGAGGGCGGCAACCGGTACCTGGCCGTTGGCGGCCAGGATGCCCAGGGCGATGGCCAGGTCGTAGCGGCCACCGTCCTTGGGCAGGTCGGCCGGGGCGAGGCTCTGGGTGATGCGCCGGGCCGGGTAGTCCAGCCCGGAGTTGACGATGGCGCTGCGTACCCGGTCCTTGCTCTCCTTGACCGTGGTCTCCGGCAGACCGACCAGGGTGAGCGTGGGCAGGCCGTTGGCCAGATGGGTTTCGACGCTGACGGCGGGTGCTTGCACCCCCACCTGGGCGCGGCTGTGGACGAGGGCGAGGGACATTAGGGCTCCGTGTTTGCAGGTGATTGGCCGCCTCCTGCGGCCCGGCAAAGCTTAGTGGTCCTCCTGTGCAGGTGGACGAGAAGAGTGCGTCGAGGTTTTTCCGGGTGAGCCCGATTTTCTGACGGCTGTATCTGGACGGGGCCACATTGAGGTCTAGAATGTGGTCACAACGTAGCTACAAAGTGTTTGAGGTGGATCCATGGCCCATACCGAAGTCGTTCGCACACGCATCGATAGTGAATTGAAGACCAACGCGACAAGAATCCTGGAGGAAATGGGCATCACCGTTTCCCAAGCCATCCGCATGATGCTGGTCCAGGTTGTACAGACCAAGGCGTTGCCTTTCGAAGTGAAGGCCTTGACGTTGAATGAGCGAGCCCGCCAGGTAATGGAAGTCCAGGACCGTGAGCGTACGGTGCAGGTGCATGACAACGCTGAGGCGTTGTTCAAGGAATTGGGTATCTGAACCAAGGGTCTATTCGAACAGGTAGCTGTGCGGGCCGGTCTGTTCCAAGGTGATGGTTCCGGCCTCGATGTCGCATCGGTAGATCAGCCACCAGTCATGACTGAGGAGGCAGCACCAGCGACCGGGCGCCCCCACCAGTTGGCCATCGCAGTGCCTGGATGGCAGCGGGAGCTGCTTTTCCAGGCGTCGCACGACATCCTTGAAGGCGGCAAGGTCTGCTCCTCTGTTCAGTTGCCACCGGAAGTCGGCGCGAAATTGCTCGGTGGTCTGGATTTTGAACACTGGGGCCTCCCGCCGGTTTGCGACGGGAGTATTGGCAGGGGCTGGTACTCCGGATTCGCTTGAAAGCCGCAGCCTGCGGCCAGCCAGAGCTTAGTGGTGTTCCCTGCCTGTTGGCCGCAAAGAGTGCGTCGAATTTTGTCCGGCCTAGCCCTCGGGACTGTGGGCGCTCGCCGTCCGTGGCTGCCTGCCGCAGATCACCGGAATCCCCGAACCCCGCGCCCGTGCCAGCAGCTCCTCGGTATCGTCGCCGCCCGGCAACGCCAGCACCAGGTCGGGCCGGCTGTCGCGCAGCATGAAGACGTTGCGCAGGCGCTCGGCCAGCTTGCCGTGCAACTGCCAGTTGGGCGGATAGCGCACGATGTCGGCGCCCTGTTCGCGGGCCCAACCTTCGATTTCGCCGCCCAGGTGCTGGCTGCCGCCGTGGATCAGCACCCGGATCGGTTGCTGGCGCTGGAGGGCGTCCAGCGCCTGGCGGCAGCGTTGGTTGTCGGCGTAGTTGCGCCCTGCGCAGATCAGTACGCGCATGCCCACCCCCTCAGAACCACTGGCCGAAGCGGCGGATGTACAGGGTCTTCATGCCCTGGGCCACCAGGCAGTAGCCGAGCAGGGTAGCGGCCAGCCATGGGAAGTATTCCCACGGCAGCGGCACCAGCCCGACCATCGCCCCCAGTGGCGAGAACGGGATGTAGATGCCCAGGCACATCACCAGGCCGGTGGCCAGGATCACCGGCAGCGCTGCGGTGCTCTGGAAGAACGGCACCTTGCGGGTGCGCAGCATGTGCACCACCAGGGTTTGCGACAGCAACCCCTCGATGAACCAGCCGGACTGGAACAACGCCTGCATTTCCACGCTGTTGGCGGCGAACACGTACCACATCAGGGCAAAGGTGGTGATGTCGAAGATCGACGAGGTTGGGCCGATCCATAGCATGAAGCGACCGATGTTGCGGGCATCCCACTTGCGTGGCTCGCGCAGGAATTCCTTGTCCATGCGATCCCACGGCAGCGACAGCTGGGAGAAGTCGTACATCAGGTTCTGCAGCAGCAGGTGGATCGCCAGCATCGGCATGAACGGGATGAACGCGCTGGCCACCAGCACCGAGAACACGTTGCCGAAGTTCGAGCTGGCGGTCATGCACAGGTACTTCATGATGTTGCCGAAGGTTTCGCGGCCCTTGAGCACGCCTTCCTCCAGCACCATCAGGCTCTTTTCCAGGAGGATGATGTCGGCCGATTCCTTGGCGATGTCGGTGCCGCTGTCCACCGAGATGCCCACGTCGGCATCGCGCAACGCCGGGGCGTCGTTGATCCCGTCACCGAGGAAGCCCACGGTGTGGCCGTTGGCTTGCAGCGCCTTGAGTACCCGCGACTTCTGCAGCGGAGTGAGCTTGGCGAACACCGTGCGCTCTTCGACCAGCCCCTTGAGCTGGATATCGTCCAGGCGTTCGATATCCTGCCCGAGCAGCGGCTGGCCGGGCTCCAGGCCCACTTCGCGGCAGACCTTGCAGGTGACCACCGGGTTGTCGCCGGTCAGCACCTTCACCTTCACGCCCATCTCGCGCAGGGCAGCGATGGCCGGGCCGGCGGTTTCCTTGGGCGGGTCGAGGAAGGTCAGGAAGCCACGGATCACCAGCTCGCGTTCGTCATCGGTGTGGTACTGAGGCTTGCCGTCGGCGGCCGGGATGTCACGGGTGCCGACCAGCAGCACGCGGAAACCTTCCTGGTTGTAGGTGCTGGCGGTGGCCAGCAGTTGCTGGCGTCGCCCGGCATCCAGAGCGATCCGCTGGCCGCCTTCTTCCACATGGGTGGCGATGGCCAGCATTTCCTCGACGGCGCCCTTGCTCACCAGCAGGTGGTCGCCCAAGGCATCCTTGACGATCACCGACAGGCGGCGGCGGATGAAGTCGAAGGGCAGTTCGTCGACCTTGGCGTAGGCATAGGGTGGCTGGAAGCCCTGGTCTTCGCCGGCAAAGCGCAGCACGGCCTGGTCCATCAGGTTTTTCACGCCGCTCTGGTGGTGGCTGTTGAGCCAGGCCAGCTCCAGCAGGCGCGGGTCCTTGTGGCCGCTGGGGTCGACGTGGTGTTCGAGGATGATGCGGTCCTGGGTCAGGGTACCGGTCTTGTCGGTGCACAGGACATCCATCGAGCCGAAGTTCTGAATGGCGTTCAGGCGCTTGACCACCACCTTGCGCCGGGCCATGGCCACGGCACCTTTGGCCAGGTTGGCGCTGACGATCATTGGCAGCATCTCCGGGGTCAGGCCCACGGCAACGGCCAGGGCGAACAGGAAGGCATCGCTCCAGTCGCCCTTGACCACGCCGTTGAGCATGAACACCACCGGCACCATCACCAGCATGAAGCGGATCAACAGGCGGCTGACGCTGTTCACGCCACGGTCGAAGGCGGTCTGGCTGCGCGAGCCGACGATGGCCTTGGCCAGCGAACCGAAGTAGGTGCGCTTGCCGGTGGCCACCACCACGGCGCGGGCGCGGCCGCTGACCACGTTGGTGCCCATGAAGCCGATGTTGGGCAGGTCGAGCAGGCCGCTTTCATCGCTTGCGCTGCCTCCGGCGGACTTCTGCGCGACGTGGCCGAGGGTGTCGTACTTTTCCACCGGCAGTGCTTCACCGGTCAGTACCGCCTGGCTGATGAAAAGGTCGCGGGACTCGATCAGGCGGATATCGGCGGGGATCATGTCGCCGGCCGCCAGTTGCACGATATCGCCGGCCACCAGCTCGTTCATCGGCACTTCGCGCAAGCGCGCCGGCTGGTCGTGGCGCTCGCGGCGCAGCACGGTGGCGGTGGTGCGGACCATGGCCTTGAGGGCGTCGGCGGCCTTGCCCGAACGGTACTCCTGCCAGAAGCGCAGCAGGCTGCTGAGGCTGACCATGGTCATGATGATGATGACCTTGGTCAGGTCCGCTTCTTCCATGTCGCCTGCGCGTACCGGCAGCCAGTAGTCGGTGACGAAGCTGATGCCGGCGAGGGTGAGCAGCACGTAGATGAAGGGGTTGTGCAAGGCCTTGAGCAATTGCACCAGGGCCGGTTGCGGCTTGTCATGGGCGACTTGGTTGGCGCCGTCGCGCTGCAGGCGCTTGGCGGCTTCGTGCTCGGTCAGGCCCAGTTCGCTGGCATCGAGGTTGGCCAGGGTCACGGCCAGGCCGTTGCGTGCCTCGCGGGCGGCGCGCATGGACAGGCGGGTGTCTTCGCCAGCTTTGCTGCGGGTGTTGCGGTCTTTTACGGTCATTTGGCTGTGCTCCTGCCGCAGGAGGCGGCACGACACACAGTCGACTCACGGTGGGGAAGGTGAGTGAACGTGTCCCGTGTCGCAATGATTCAAACAATGAAAAACGTGGTTTTTCCGACGTTTACGTGTTCGCTGGCGAATGCCGGAAATAAGATCGGCAGCGAACTTTCTACTGGCTGATTCCATGGTCGGTTAATTCCATTTGTTAAGTGGCGGGCAATAGAAATCCAACGAACTTTAATTACTTAAAGTTCGGAAGTTTCTGACGATTTAAATGGCGTCAGTTCAGCGAACGGACAGCATCGCGCGCGTCACTGCAGGCAGCAACGGGCGCGCTATCGACTGGGCGGTTTCAGGGGCGAGGACAAGCCCCAGCCGCGAACAGGACGGTACGGGGCCTTGTGCGCAAAGGCGCGCAGGCGAGGGGTAGCGATATCGAGGTTCATGAGCTTGCCTCCGACCGGGCGGGCACCCGAGGCGGCAAGCTACGGCGGAGCATCAGGCTCTGGCGCGGCTTGCCCGACCTAGGGGCGGGCCCGGAGTTCCGGTTCAAGTGCCTGGCGGCCAAGAGCTGCCAGACAGCGACTAGATACTGTGTCCATTGAATTCTTCGTGAGTTGAAATAAAGGCCCGCTTTTCGGGGCGGGTGAACTTTATGCAAAGCATAGCGGGGAAGTCAACCGGGAAGGCGTAACTTAAACAAGTTTCATCTGCTGGGAGGGGAATTAATCCAATGTGCCGCGCGATTAGCATCGCGGTGCAATCCCGCTTCTACCTGGACAAGGTAGAAGCGGGCATTCGATCAGGGCTTGGCACCCAGGATGATGTGCGAGGCCTTGATCAGCGCGGTGGCCTTCACACCCGGCTTCAGGCCAAGTTCCTGCACCGCTTCACGGGTGACGATGGCATACACCTCGGTGCCGCCGGACAGCTTCAGCACCACCTCGGCATTCACCGCGCCGTCGCCGACCCGCAGCACTTCGCCTTCGAGGCTGTTGCGCGCCGACAGCCTGTAGCCAGCGGCATCGGTCATCAGCACCACCCACGGTGCCTTGACCAGCGCCACGGCCTGCTTGCCGACGTTGATGTTGAGGTTGTGCAGGCTGGCCATGGTGACCACCGCCACCAGTTTCTCGCCGCCGCCGAGGGTCAGCTCGACCTCTGCATTCACCGCGCCAGGCTGGACGGCGCTGACGGTACCTTCGAAGACATTGCGGGCACTGACTTTCATGGGGAAGCACTCCGTGTGATCAATCACCACGCCCGAGGCATTCAGGCGCGTACGTAAACCCAGGCGGTCAGCCCCGAGGCGAGGCCGACGGCGATACGCTTGTAGTCCGACACTTCGTAGCGGTCGGCGGCGGCCAGCTCTTGTTCGCTGATCTGGAAGACCATGCCAGCGACGCTGTCTTCGGCCCGCTCACTGGGGGAGACGATGGGGTGGTGGCTCTTGCCGCTGGTGGCCAGCACTTCGGGATCGGTGATCTGCACCCAGTCCTGGCGATAGCCCGGCATACGGTCGGCCTGGCCGGCCAGTTCACGGCCGAAGTTGGCCAGTTGCACGGCCTTGTCCTGCAAGGTGCCGTAGGAGAACAGCAATACCGGGTAATCGCTGGACGGTTGCATGGCTTATTCCTGAGCGGGTGGGGCGATCCGTGCTTCCAGCTCGGCGAATTGCTGCTCGAGGGCTTCGAGACGGGCGCGGGTGCGGGCCAGCACCACCATCTGGCTGTCGAACTCCTCGCGGCTGACCAGGTCGAGCTTGCTGAAGGCACCCTGCATCAGCACCTTGAACTGGCTTTCCAGTTCGGCGCGGGGCGCGGCGGTGTCGCCGCTGAACAGGCGCGAGGCCTGGTCGCTCAGGGCATCGAGGAAGGCTTTGGGCGCAAGCATGTCTGGTATCCGCTGATCACTGAAAGGGCAGCAGTGTAGCACGGGGCTTTTGCCCGCTTGCCCTGCACGCTTTTCGCGCAGGGCGGCCAAAGGTCGCGCACCGATTTTGTGCACTTTTTCGCTGCTGGCAACTGGCCAATCCCCACCGATTCACGCAACTCACTGTTTTCTAGCTCGTTGTATGAACTGGCAAGGTTTCTGCAAAGACCCGAGTGAGCCATGCACTGATGCAGTCCCTTGTGACCAGGCAGTGCGCAGGCGAAGCCGCAAGGTCCTTCGTCACAGGCGGATCGTGTGTCGGCGGGGAGAATGGAGCCGACGACGCGTTACAAAGCCAGGCGCTGCGCTTAGACTTGAGACGGGTTTGTTTTCCTGGGGCAAGTCCATCAAATCGGGAGAGAGTTTCATGAAGCTAGTCACTGCCATCATCAAGCCGTTCAAGCTGGACGACGTGCGCGAGTCGCTGTCGGAAATCGGCGTGCAGGGCATCACCGTGACCGAGGTCAAAGGCTTCGGCCGGCAGAAGGGTCACACCGAGCTGTATCGCGGCGCTGAATACGTGGTCGATTTCCTGCCCAAGGTGAAGATCGATGTCGCCATCGACGACAAGGACCTCGATCGGGTGATCGAAGCCATCACCAAGGCAGCCAACACCGGCAAGATCGGCGACGGCAAGATCTTCGTGGTCAATCTGGAGCAGGCGATCCGCATCCGTACCGGCGAAACCGATACCGACGCGATCTAAGCGCCAAGCAAAGCCTCACCAAACCCAACGCCCCAGGAGAAAACAACATGACTCTGCGCAAGATCGCAGGGCTAGGAGCCCTATTGTCCCTCGTAATGCCAGGGCTGGCCCTGGCCGAGGAAACTGCCGCCCCCGTGCTGAACTCCGGCGACACCGCCTGGATGCTCACCGCGACGGCACTGGTCCTGTTCATGACCATCCCGGGCCTGGCCCTGTTCTACGGCGGCATGGTGCGCTCGAAGAACGTGCTGTCGGTGATGATGCAGTGCTTCGCCATCACCGGCCTGATCAGCATCCTCTGGGTCATCTACGGCTACAGCCTGGCTTTCGATACCGCCGGTATGGAAAAGGGCGTGCTCAACTTCAATTCCTTCATCGGTGGCTTCTCCAAGGCCTTCCTCAGCGGCGTCACGCCGTCGGGCCTGACCTCGGGCACCGCGCTGTTCCCCGAGGCAGTGTTCATCACCTTCCAGATGACCTTCGCCATCATCACCCCGGCGCTGATCGTCGGTGCCTTCGCCGAACGCATGAAGTTCTCGGCGATGCTGATCTTCATGGGCGTGTGGTTCACCCTGGTCTATGCGCCGATCGCGCACATGGTCTGGAGCGGTGACGGCGCGCTGATGTGGGACTGGGGCGTGCTGGACTTCGCCGGCGGCACCGTGGTGCACATCAACGCCGGTATCGCCGGCCTGGTCTGCTGCCTGGTGCTGGGCAAGCGCAAGGGCTACCCGACCACGCCGATGGCCCCGCACAACCTGGGCTACACCCTGATGGGCGCGGCCATGCTGTGGATCGGCTGGTTCGGCTTCAACGCAGGTTCCGCCGCCGCCGCCAACGGCACTGCCGGGATGGCCATGCTGGTGACCCAGATCGCCACCGCCGCCGCGGCCTTGGGCTGGATGTTCGCCGAGTGGATCTTCCACGGCAAGCCAAGCGCACTGGGCATCGCCTCGGGCGTAGTCGCCGGTCTGGTCGCCATCACCCCTGCCGCGGGTACCGTCGGCCCGATGGGCGCCCTGGTGATCGGCCTGGTGTCCGGCGTGGTCTGCTACTTCTGCGCCACCAGCCTCAAGCGCAAGCTGGGCTATGACGACTCCCTCGACGCCTTCGGCGTGCACGGTATCGGCGGGATCATCGGCGCCCTGCTCACCGGTGTGTTCGCGGCGCCTGCCCTGGGCGGCTTCGGTGCGGTAACCGACATCGCCGCACAGTTCTGGATCCAGGCCAAGGGTGTGATCTTCACCGTGGTCTACACCGCCATCGTCACCTACGTGATCCTCAAGGTCCTGGACCTGGTGATGGGTCTGCGGGTCAGCGAAGAAGAAGAGTCGGTCGGCCTCGACCTGGCTCAGCACAACGAGCGCGGCTATAACCTGTAACCGCCATGCTGGAAAACTTGCCCGGTTCGCCGGGCATTTTTTTGCCTGTAGTTTGCCGATTCGCGCCGGGCAAACGGTTTCTCTGTCCTGATCGCGACGTAGGTAGAAAACTTACAAGTCATTGGGCGTTTCTGGTGCTTTGCTTTTTCTGCGAGCGCGCTAGAATGCGCGCCGAAGGGGCCGGACGAGTAGTCCACACACTTCGCTACCCTTTGCTAGGCTTGCCAATAGCCTGTGGCCAGCAAGGGTTCAAAGGATTTTGTCAGGCCTTGCCAGGAGCAAGGCCTGCAGGGTGCCAGGCCCCCCATGAGGGGGTGGACACCCAGGGCAGTGGCCAATCCACGGCCAGTTGAATTTTCACTGGTGGCTGCCGGTCTACGGCTGCACCGGTCTATAACTAACCTGCTTTTCGCAAGTCATGAGGTAGAACATGAGCGACGACGATCTGGAAAATGATGACCTCGAAGTAGGCGACGAAGACGAGGCTGATGATGGCCTGGAAGCTGCGGCCGACGATGGCGCGGAAGATGCCGGCGATGACGACAGCAGCCCGGCACCCGCTGCCAAGGGCAAGTCCAAGGCGGCTGTCTCGGTAGACGAGATGCCGAGCATGGAAGCCAAGCAGAAAGAGCGCGACGCGCTGGCCAAGGCGATGGAAGAGTTCCTTTCGCGCGGCGGCAAGGTGCAGGAAGTGGAGGCCAACGTGGTCGCCGATCCGCCCAAGAAGCCGGACAACAAGTACGGCAGCCGCCCTATCTGAGTGGCTGAACGCAAAGAAGCCCGCCGTCGCTGCGGGCTTTTTTGTGGGCGCCGACTGTCAGTCAGCGCCAGCGCGCGAGCACGTCTGGCAACTGCGACAAACGCTGGATCTCCGCATCCGGCGCCTGTTCGCCGCTCCAAGGCTTGTGCTGCGGGTTGAACCACACCGCCCGCAGCCCGGCGCGCTGGGCGCCGGCGATGTCATCACCCGGATGGTCGCCGACGTGCACCGCCGCCCCTGCGTCCACCTCGCCGCGCTTCAGCGCTTCGAGGAACGGTGCCGGGTCCGGCTTGCCGATACCCAGGTCCTCTGCGCACAGGGCGAAGCGGAAGTAGTCCGCCAGGCCGAGCCTGCGCACGTCGGCATTGCCGTTGGTGACCACGCCGAGGGTGTAGTGATGGCGCAGGATCTCCAGCACCGGCTGCACCTCTGGGAACACCTCGACCTGGTGCCGCGCATGCAGGAACACCTCGAAACCTTCGTTGGCGAGTTCCTGGGCGTGTTTCTCGCTGTAGCCGACCTCTTCCAGGGCGTGGAACAGCACCCTCCGGCGCAGGGCGCTGATACGGTGCTTGAGGCCCGGCTCGGCCTGTACCAGGCGCTCGCGGATGGCGAACAGGTGCTCGACCGGCACGCCACCGAGAATCGGCGCGTTGGCTTCGAGCCAGTCGCGCAGGACGACTTCGGCGCTGGCGATGACCGGTGCGGTATCCCAGAGGGTGTCGTCGAGGTCGAAGGTGATCAGCTTGATGCTCATGAGTCCGTGTCCTTGCTGCGTTTGGCCCGGGGGTGGGCGCTGTCGTACACCGTGGCCAGGTGCTGGAAGTCCAGGTGGGTGTAGATCTGCGTAGTGCTGATGTCGGCGTGGCCGAGCATCTCCTGCACCGCGCGCAGGTCCTGGGACGACTCCAGCAGGTGGCTGGCGAAGGAATGGCGAAGCATGTGCGGGTGCAGGTGCTGGCCGAGCTCGCGCTCGCCGGCGGCCTTGACGCGCAGCTGGATGGCCCGGGGGCCGAGGCGCTTGCCCTGGCGGCTGAGGAACACCGCAGAGTCCCGCGGGCCGGCGATGCCGCGCAGCTTGAGCCACGCCTGCATCGCCTCGCGAGCCTTGCGGCCGACCGGCAATACGCGGCTCTTGCCGCCCTTGCCTTGCACCTGAACCAGCCCGGCGGTCAGGTCCAGCTGTTCGAGGTCGAGCCCGGTCAGCTCCGAAAGGCGCAGGCCGGACGAGTAGAACAGTTCGAGGATCGCCTGGTCACGGCGGGCAATGAATTCGTCGTCGACGCCGCCATCGAGCAGCTGCAGGGCGCGGTCGGTGTCCAGCACCTTGGGCAGGCGCCGCTCACCCTTGGGTGGCGCCAGGCCATTGGCCGGGTCGTGCTGGCAATGGCCTTCGCGGTTGAGGTAGCGGTACAGCCCGCGCACCGCCGAGAGCAGGCGCGCCAGGCTGCGCGAGGACTGGCCGTGATGGTGCTGGCGGGCAACGAGCTGACGCAGTTGCTGGACCTGCAGGGCCGCCCAGCCGGTGATGCCCTGGGCGTTGCAGAATTCGATGACCTTCTCGAGGTCACGGCGGTAGGCCAGCAGGGTGTGCTCGGACACCTGGCGCTCATTGCGCAGGTGTGCGCAATAAGCCTCCAGCTGGCGTTCCATCAGCGCACCGAGCGTAGTGTCTGGGTGAAGCGCGGCACCACACGGCCGAGCACTTCGGCGATGTAGCTGAGGAACAGGGTGCCGACGCTGCTTTTGTAGTGCTGCGGGTCGCGGCTGCCGATTGCCAGCACGCCATGCAGGCCCTGGTACTCCAGGGTGGCCACGGCGCTGGAGCCGACTTCCTTGTGCTGATCGTTGCCGAACAGGAACGCCAGCTCGTGCTCGCGCAGGCTGCCGCTGATGGTCTTGCCGCCGCCGATCAGGCCGCCGATGGCCTGCTGCGCCTCGGCCCCGGAAACCCAACGCCCCACGGGCGCCGCGTTCTCGCCGAACAGGATCAGGCTGACGAAGGGCACCTGGAACTCCTGGCGCAGGCTGTCCTCGACCGCCATCACCACCTCTTCCAGGGTACTGGCGTCGAGCAGGTCGAGGATCAGCCGGCGGGTCTTGTCGAACAGCCGGTCGTTGTCGCGGGCCACGTCCATCAGTTGCGACAGGCGATGGCGCATCTCGATGTTGCGGTCGCGCAGCAGCTTGAGCTGGCGCTCCACCAGCGACACGCTGTCGCCGCGCTGGTGAGGAATGCGCTGTTCGACCAGCAGTTCGTCATGCTCGGCGAAAAAGGTCGGATGGGCGCGCAGGTAGGCGACCACCGCTTCGGCATCGAGCTCACTGGCCTGCGGGGATGCAACGTTAGGCTGATCGGTCATGGCGGATACTCGCTTAGAGACGAACTTGTCCTTCGAACACACGAACGGCAGGGCCGGTCATCAGTACCGGCTTGCCGGGGCCGGCCCACTCGATGCTCAGGCGCCCGCCCGGCAGGTCGATGGTTACCGGTGAGTCCATCCAGCCTTGGCTGATCGCCGCCACGGCGGCGGCGCAGGCGCCTGTGCCGCAGGCCTGGGTCTCGCCCGCGCCACGCTCCCATACGCGCAGGTTGGCGCGGTGGCGGTCGACTACCTGGATGAAGCCGGCATTGACCCGCTGCGGAAAGCGCGGGTGATGCTCGATCTTCGGGCCCAGCTCATGGACCGGCGCGCTGCGCACATCGTCCACGCGCAGCACCGAATGCGGGTTGCCCATGGACACCGCAGCGATCTGGTGCACCTGGCCGTCGACTTCGAGTGCATAGCTGGTCGCCTGCTCATCGGCGATGAACGGGACCTCGGCCGGCGTGAAGCGTGGCGGGCCCATGTCGACGCAGATCTGCCCGTCGTTGCGCACATCGAGGACGATGATGCCGCCCTTGGTCTCGACGCGAATGCGCTTCTTCGCGGTCAGGCGCTTGTCCAGGACGAAACGGGCGAAGCAGCGCGCGCCGTTGCCGCACTGTTCGACCTCGGAGCCGTCGGCGTTGAAGATACGGTAGCGGAAGTCGACATCCGGATTGTTCGGCGCCTCGACGATCAGCAACTGGTCGAAGCCGATGCCGGTGTTGCGGTCACCCCATTGCTTGGCGTGCTTGGGTTGGATGTGTGCGTGCTGGCTGACCAGGTCGAGGACCATGAAGTCGTTGCCCAGCCCGTGCATCTTGGTAAAGCGCAGCAGCATGGGTTCACTCCGGCAGCAGGCTTTCGCCGGCGAACAGTTCGGTGACGGTCTCGCGGCGACGCACTTCGAAGGCCTGGTCGCCATCGACCAGCACCTCGGCGCAGCGGCCACGGGTGTTGTAGTTGGAGCTCATGACGAAACCATAGGCGCCCGCGGAGCGCACGGCCAGCAGGTCGCCCTCGGTCAGGTCCAGCACGCGGTCCTTGCCCAGGAAGTCGCCGGTCTCGCAGATCGGGCCGACCAGGTCGTAGGCCCGACCTTCGCCTTCGCGGGGCTTGACCGCGCTGACGTCCATCCAGGCCTGGTACAGGGCCGGGCGAATCAGGTCGTTCATCGCCGCGTCGATGATGGCGAAGTCCTTGTGCTCGGTGTGCTTGAGGTACTCCACGCGGGTCAGCAGCACACCGCCGTTGGCGACGATGTAGCGGCCCGGCTCGAACACCAGGGCCAGGTCGCGGCTGCCGACGCGCTCGCGGATGGCCTTGATGTAGTCGGCCAGCTCCGGGGGCTGCTCGTCGCGATAGCGCACGCCGACACCGCCACCCAGGTCGAGGTGACGCAGGTGGATGCCGCACTCGGCCAGGCGGTCGACCAACACCAGCAGGCGGTCGAGGGCATCGAGGAACGGCTCTACGGTGGTCAGCTGCGAGCCGATATGGCAGTCGACGCCGACCACGTCGAGGTTCGGTAACTGCGCGGCGCGCACGTAGATGGCCTCGGCGTTGGCAATGGCGATGCCGAACTTGTTTTCCTTGAGGCCCGTGGAGATGTACGGGTGGGTACCGGCGTCGACGTCCGGGTTCACGCGCAGCGACACCGGCGCGACCTTGCCCATCTCGGCGGCCACCACCTGCAGGCGCTCGAGCTCGTCGGTGGACTCGACGTTGAAGCAGTGCACGCCCACTTCCAGGGCGCGGCGCATGTCTTCACGGGTCTTGCCGACCCCGGAGAACACCACGCGATCGGCGCGGCCGCCGGCGGCCAGCACGCGTTCCAGTTCACCACCGGAGACGATGTCGAAGCCCGCGCCCAGGCGCGCCAGCAGGTTCAGCACGCCCAGGTTGGAGTTGGCCTTGACCGCGAAGCAGACCAAGTGATCCACCCCGTGCAAGGCATCGGTGTAGCTGCGGTACTGCGCCTCGATATGGGCACGCGAGTACACGTAGGTGGGCGTGCCGAAGCGTTCGGCGATCGCCGACAGGGCCACCCCTTCCGCGAACAGCTCACCGCCGCGGTAGTTGAATGCATCCATGGGATTTCCTTACTGCACGGGCGACTCTTCAGGCTGCTCTTGCTGCTGCTCCAGCACCGGCTGAGGCTGGACAGGCTTGGCATGCTGGTGCGACTTGCGCGGGCCTTTGCCGTCCTTGCCGTCTTCCGGCAGGTACAGGGGGCCTTTCTGACCGCAGGCCGAAACCAGGCAAGCAACCGCGACCACTGCCGCGAGGGAGGAAATCAGGCGTTTCATGGGTGAAATCCTTGGAAATATGCAGTATTGCGGCCGAGTATACCGAGCGACCACCTGATTGCCTATGCAAGGGGCGCCCCCGCTCGGCGGGCGTAGGCGACCGAAGGACATGCGGCTTTTTCTTACAGCTATTAGCTTGTAGCTTGAAGCTTTCGCCCTTATCGTGCCCGGCTTGCGTGTGTACAGCCATTTTTCGAGGTCCCTGCAATGAGTTTGAGCGAAGCGCGTTTCCACGACCTGGTCGACGCGACCCAACAGGCCCTGGAAGACCTGTTCGATGAAAGCGGCATGGACCTGGACATGGAAAATTCCGCCGGCGTCCTGACCATCAAGTTCGACAACGGCAGCCAGCTGATCTTCAGCCGCCAGGAGCCCCTGCGCCAACTGTGGCTGGCGGACAAGTCCGGTGGTTTCCACTTCGACTATGACCAAGAGAGCGGCAAGTGGGTGTGCGAGAAGAGCGAAGAGCTGCTCGGCGAGATGCTCGAGCGCATCGTCTGGGAGCGGGCCGGCGAGAAGCTGGACTTCGACGAGATCTGAAATGAGCGAACAGCCCAGGCCGCCCAAGCCGCTCTACAGCAATGTAAGTCCGGCGGTGCCGTCACCTTGTATCAGCATATGTCGGCTGGATGAGCGCAAGGTGTGCACCGGTTGCCACCGCCACGTCGAGCATATCCGTGAGTGGCGTGCGGCCGATGACGAACGGCGCCGGCAGATCTGCCGCGAGGCGCTGGCCCTGAAAGCAGGGGCCCAGGCATAGCCACAACGGCGGTGTGGGCTTGAGTATTTGCCCCGCTGTGGTAGTGTCAGGGTCTGCGTCGGTGACGCCAAGCATTTCACAAACCCCGCCCTTGGGCGGGGTTTTGCTTTATCTGCCTTTAGTAAATTGCCTGTTCAAAGGAGTCTGACTGGATCATGAGCACCAAGCCTTCCCTCATCCTCACCCGACTGGACGTGCAGCGTCTCGAGCGCCTGCTCGACAGCCTCGATGAAAGCACCCCGGGTGTGCTCGCCCTGCAGGACGAGCTGGACCGCGCCGAGAACGTGGTGGGTCACGAGGAAGTCCCGGCCGGCGTGGTGACCATGAACTCCCGCGTGCACTGCCGCGAGATCGCCAGTGGCAAGGATTACCACCTGACCCTGGTGTATCCGAAGGACGCGGGTCCTGAAGGCAACGTCTCGATCCTCGCGCCGATCGGCTGCGCACTGCTCGGCCTGTCGGTGGGTGACCAGATCGACTGGCCGGCGCCGGGCGGCAAGACGCTCAAGCTCGAGCTGCTGGCAGTCGAGTACCAGCCGGAAGCGGCAGGGGACTTCGATCTCTGAGTTGATCAGGGTTCCAGCCGCGCCTGCAGCTGTTGCAGCCCATCGTTGAGTGCCTGTTCGAGCTCGCGCTTGTAGCGCAGGCAGAGGCTGGTGGACCCCTGCTCGTCCTCCAGCAGTTCGGACAGGTCGAGGTCGGTGATGTAGCAGCGGTAATTGCCGCTGCCGCGACGCTGGCGCAGGATCTGTCGCGCGACCACGGCATACAGCTGGTCGCCATGCTCCAGTTCGGAAAACTCTTGCTGGTCGCAGTAAAGGGTGACGTGCACCTCATCGCCCGTGCCGGCTTGGAGGATCGCCTGGACTTCGAAACAGGCCTGGTTCTGGCTGTCTGCGGGTGCCGGCCTGGGTTCCAGGCTGCGCGCCTTGCCTGGGCCGGATGGCAGCAACTGGTAGTAGAGGATGTCCAGTGATGCTTGTTGCAGGCTGTCCAAGGGCAGCAGGGCGTCGCGGCGCATCACCATCGCTTGCAGGAAGCGCTGTAACGGCAGCAGCAGGTGCGGCTCGTCCTGTTGCGGCAGCCGCTGCTGCCAGAGCGCATTGTGCTCGTCGAGCACGTACAGGTCGGCCCAGCCTTCGAGCAGACGGTAGAACACCTGGATGCAGCCGGGTTGGCCCTGGGCCAGGACCAGTGGCAGGTCGTGGTCCTGCAGGGCGTGGGTGTCCAGGTGCAATGGGCTGTAGCTGCTGCGCTCCTCGCCGAGCGCCGCCAGCACGGTGTCGTGGTCGGCGAGGCTGGCCAGGGTGACCTGCCCGGGCTGCAAGTCGAGGATGTGGGTGTGCTGGGCCACCTGTAGCAAATAACGGTGATTCAGGCCTTGATCGAGCAGCAGTTGCACGGTGTCGAAGATTTCCTCGACCCGCTGGCTGATGGCTTGGGCGCGGTTGTGGCAATAGCAGCGCACCCGCACCCGCGGGCGATGGCTGCGCTGGCCCAGGCTGTTGAGGAAGTCGCGCAGGCAGCGCACCAGCGCATGCTCGCCGTCGTAGCGCTGGACCAGTACCTCGTTCCAGCTGTTGAGGGTGATCTGGTCGAGGGTCAGTACCAGGTTCTCGCGCACCCCGGCGTAGCTCAGCGAGTCGGTGCGCTCGGTGGTCATCAGGATGTTCAGGTCGCGGTGATGACGCAGCGGGTCGACGCCGACATTCACCAGCAGCAGGATCTCGTCGGCCACGCTCGGCTGCAGCAGGCGCACCTCGCTGACTGTCTCCAGAGGCAGGGGAATACTCTGCTGCAGGCTGCCGATCAGGTTGAACAGCTCGAACTCGCTCAGGTCGCTGGCGCCCGGGTGCAAGGCCAGGCGCGTGCTGCTGTCGATCACGCCATTGCGGTGGGCCCAGGTGAGCAGTTCGAGCAGTTCGCGGCAGCGCTTGATCGGGCTGAAGTGCTCCCACTCGTGTACGCCCAGGTTGCCGTTGTACAGCCCCCAGTGGTGTGTGCCCGGTTCCTTGCGGTTGGGTGATTGCACCAAGGTGAGGGTGTCCTCGGCCAGGTCCGGGGCGATGCCCGGGTTGATCACCTCGATCTTGCCGGCACGGCGCTCGAAGGCGGCGTAGAGGCGGCGGCCAAGCACATTGAGGTCACGCTGGTCGGCCCGGCTGTTGGCGTTCTGCTGGCGGGCAAACTGGGTCAGGAAGCGATAGCTGTGGTTCAGCTCGGCCACCAGTTCGCGGCGCTCGACGGCCACCTGGCGTACTTTCCACTGGCTGCGGCTATCGAGCAGCGCCAGTTGGCGCTCGTCCCAGCCCCATTCCTCGGTCAGGCGCCCCAGCAACTGGCGCTGCCAGCCCCCGCTGCGGCTGCGACCCAGGTCGCCGAGTTTCTTGTTCACCTTCAGATACAGGCTGCGCCGCACCAGTTCCAGGCGTGCCGGCTCGTCACGCAGGAGCAGGTAGCGCTCGATGCGGCGGTAGACCATCACATAGGGGTCGAGCTCATCCAGGTCCAGCTGGTTGGCGAACACGGCCTGCTTGTAGTCCAGGCTCAGGCAGCGCACCTGCGGGTGTTCGCTGGCGTAGGCCTCGGTGAGCAGCAGCTTGAGCAGCGACTTGTAGGGTGAGTCGATGCCCTTGAACAGCTGCCACAGCCCGGCGCCGACGAACTCGCCCGACGGGATATGCGCCAGGTGGCCGAGGTCGAGGTCGTCCTGGGCACGGATGAAGCGCTTGGACAGCAGGGTCTGGGTGTAGTCGCGGTAGTTGTGCTCCTGGTAGACCGGCACCAGCCACCACAGTGGCGTGCGCCCGGCCAGCCAGATGGCGGTGCGGTAGAACTCGTCGAGCAGCAGGTAATGCTGGGTGGTGCCGCAGTCGTCGGAGCTTAGCTGGCTGTCGCGCTCGCCCTGGACGAAGCCCCGGGGTTCGATCAGGAAGAAATGGGCTTCGGCGCCCTGGCTGGCCGCCCAGGTTTCGAGCAACTGGCACTTGCGTCGCAGGTCGGCCACGGCCTGTTCGTCCAGGTCCGGTGCATGGCACACCCACAGGTCCATGTCGCTCTGTTCGGCCTGGGCCAGCGTGCCGAGGCTGCCCATCAGGAACAGGCCGTGGATCGGCTGCGGCGGCTTGCCGTGGCGTGGCTTGTAGGTGAACGAGCGGGTCAGACGCTGGGCTTCGGCGAGCAGCTCGTCGTCGGGCTCGAAACCGGAGACACCGGCAGGGGTGGTGCCGGAAACATAGCCTGGTAGCAGCGGATGATTGACGTGGAAGAACAGCGGCAGCAGCGTGAGAACCTGCTGCTGGCGTGTGGATAACCCTTCCATCGCCCGTGCCAGACGGCCCTGGTTGATCTTCAGGAAGCGCGCGCGCAGCTTGGCCAGCTCCTTGCGGTCGATGCCTTGTTCCAGGTCGGGGCGGATTTCGTGGGGGTGGTTCATTGCGCGCTCAGGCAGGCCGGGGGAAGCACTGGCGAGTTTAGCCTGAGTGGCGCGGTCGGATAAGAGGCTGATGGGTTTTTGGCGCCAGATTGCTACCTCGAGCGTGGGTCATCGCGGAGCACATTGCAGCGGCGTGCCCCGCGAAGCAAATTCAGGCCGATTGCGCCGATTTCGATAGGAGGATGGTCAGCAGTTGCTGCACGTTTTCGGCAGCATCATTGCCGAGGCTGGTGAGATAACCGCCATCGGGCTGGTCGGTGAGTTCTTTCTCATACAGGCGCTTGGCGGCGGCGATCAGCGCGGGGGACGCGTTGCTGCCAACCTTGATGCCTTCCTGATGGTTGCCCAGGTTGAACAGGGCGAGCACTTCCAGTTCGGCGATCAGTTCGGGGGTGAAGGACATAGGGCAACTCCTGACTTCGAGACAAGGATGGAAGTCAGGAGTGTAGTCACGCTTATTCGATGTCGCCTTGATCCGCCTCAGGTGGCAGCTCCGGCAGGGCGCGCAGGGCGGTTTCGTACCACTCGGTATCGAACGGGCGATCTTCGTCGAGCATGGCGTCGATCTCGATGGCCAGCACGTGGGCCATGAGGTTGAGGATGTCCTCACGCTCGTAGCCGACCAGGGTCAGCTTGTTGAAGGTGGCCTTGGCGGCTGGCGGCTCGCCGCTTTCGATCTGGTTCTCGATCGCCTGGGTCAGGGTGGCCTCGGCGAAGTCTTCTTCATCATTGCTGTCGATGTCTTGGGGTTCGCTCATGGCGGTGCTCCTGTGGTGAGGCGCACAGTGTGCCACGCCTGCGCTGGCAATGCCCGGCCATCAGCGCCGGGCATGGCACTGGCCAAGGGTGGGCAAGGGAGCTATAACAGCCGGGCCAACCCCATACGGCCTTGGAGGCTGTCTCAATGCTCAAGCTTCATGGATTCGCGGTCAGCAACTACTACAACATGGTCAAGCTGGCCTTGCTGGAGAAAGGCGTGCCCTTCGAAGAGGTGCCGTTCTTCGGCGGCCAGTTGCCTCAAGCTCTGGCCATCAGCCCCCGTGGCAAGGTGCCGGTGCTGCAGACCGAGCAGGGTTTCATCAGCGAGACCGGGGTCATCCTCGACTACATCGAGCAGACCCAGCCGGGCAAGGCGCTGCTGCCGGCCGATGCCTTCGGGCAGGCCAAGGTGCGCGAGTTGCTGCGGGAGGTCGAGCTGTATATCGAGTTGCCGGCGCGTACCTGCTACGCCGAGGCGTTCTTCGGCGCGGCGGTCGAGCCACTGATCAAGGAGCGGGCGCGGGCCGACCTGCTGGCGGGTTTTGCCACCCTCAAGCGCAATGGCAAGTTCGCGCCTTATGTGGCCGGTGAGCAGCTGACCATCGCCGACCTGATGTTCTGTTTCTCGGTCGACCTGGCCTGCGCGGTGGGCAAGAAGGTGCTGAACATCGACTTCCTGGCGGATTTCCCGGAAGCGAAGGCGCTGTTGCAGTTACTGGGCAAGAACCCGCACATGGTGCGGATCGTGGAGGACAAGGATGCGGCGATGCCGGCGTTCCTCGACATGATCAAGAACAAGCGCTGACTGGAATAAGGGCTGCTGCGTTTCGTCGCCACGACAAGCCAGCTCCCACAAGAACAGCGTAAGACTTGAGGTGTGCGCAGTCGCTGTGGGAGCCGGCTTGTCGTGGCGACGAACCGCGGCGAAAGGGCCGCAAAGCGGCCCCAGATTGCTTAGCGCGAAGCCAGCAGTGCCTGGCCGCGAGCCACTGCCGCGCGCACCTGCGCCGGCGCGGTGCCGCCGATATGGTTGCGGGCGTTGACCGAACCTTCCAGGGTCAGCACGGCAAACACGTCCTGCTCGATCTGGTCGCTGAACTGGCGCAGCTCTTCCAGGCTCATCTCGGCCAGGTCCTTGCCAGTGTCGACGCCATGTTTCACCGCGTGGCCGACGATTTCGTGGCAGTCACGGAACGGCAGGCCGCGGCGCACCAGGTAGTCGGCCAGGTCGGTGGCGGTGGAGAAGCCGCGCAGGGCCGCCTCGCGCATGATTGCGTGCTTGGGCTTGATCGCCGGGATCATGTCGGCGAAGGCGCGCAGCGAGTCGCGCAGGGTGTCGGCGGCGTCGAACAGCGGCTCTTTATCTTCCTGGTTGTCCTTGTTGTAGGCCAGCGGCTGGCCTTTCATCAGGGTCAGCAGGCCGGTCAGGGCGCCGAACACGCGGCCGCTCTTGCCACGCACCAGCTCCGGTACGTCGGGGTTCTTCTTCTGCGGCATGATCGAGCTGCCGGTGCAGAAGCGATCAGGCAAGTCGATGAACTGGAATTGCGCGCTGGTCCACAGCACCAGCTCTTCGGAGAAGCGCGACAGGTGCATCATGGCGATGCTGGCGGCGGCGCAGAATTCGATGGCGAAGTCGCGGTCCGAGACGCCGTCCAGCGAGTTACCGGCCACGGCCTCGAAGCCCAGCAGCTTGCAGGTCAGCTCGCGGTCGATCGGGTAGGTGGTGCCGGCCAGCGCGGCGCTGCCCAGGGGCATGCGGTTGGCGCGCTTGCGGCAGTCGACCAGGCGCTCGTAGTCGCGGCTGAGCATTTCGAACCAGGCCAGCAGGTGGTGGCCGAAGGTCACCGGCTGTGCGGTCTGCAGGTGGGTGAAGCCGGGCATGATGGTCTCGGCTTCACGCTCGGCCTGTTCCAGCAGGCCCTTTTGCAGGCGGGTGATCTCGGCCAGGATCAGGTCGATCTCGTCACGCAGCCACAGGCGGATGTCGGTGGCCACCTGGTCGTTGCGGCTACGACCGGTGTGCAGCTTCTTGCCGGTGATGCCGATGCGGTCGGTCAGACGCGCCTCGATGTTCATGTGCACGTCTTCCAGGTCGACGCGCCAGTCGAAGGTACCGGCCTCGATCTCACCCTGGATGGTCTTCAGGCCATCGATGATGGTGTCGCGCTCGGCGTCGCTGAGTACGCCGACCTGCGCCAGCATGGTGGCGTGGGCGATCGAACCCATGATGTCGTGGCGGTACAGGCGCTTGTCGAAATCGACCGAGGCGGTGAAGCGGGCGACGAAGGCGTCGACGGGCTCACTGAAGCGGCCGCCCCAGGACTGATTGGTCTTGTCGGTGCTCATGGATTCACTCGTTGAAGGCGTGAACGGAAAAGTGGCGCCGATCATAGCAGGGTTGCGCCCGCCGCCGCAGGGCGCTGGTCGCGAGAATCGTCCGGTAACAAGGGGGTGCGGCATATTCAACGATTGAACGGCAGTGTTCCACGGAGCGTCTACAGTTGGACAAAGGACTGGCGGTGAATCTGCCAGGCCAGTGAATCTTTGGCCTTCGCACCGGTCTGTAGCGTGACCGCGTTTCGGTCGCCCCACACTTGTCTACGCTATACCCGTGCGAGACTCACTCAGGAATCCAGCGCAATTATGAATGTCCTGATCGTTGATGATGAACCCCAGGCCCGCGAGCGCCTGAGCCGGCTGCTTGGCGAGCTGGAGGGTTACACCGTGATGGAGCCCAGCGCCACCAACGGCGAGGAGGCCCTGACCCTGATCGAAAGCCTCAAGCCCGACGTGGTGGTGCTGGACATCGGCATGCCGGGCCTCGATGGCCTGCAGGTCGCCGCCCGGCTGTGCGAGCGTGAATCGCCGCCGGCGGTGGTGTTCTGCACCGGCGACGACGAATACGGCAGCGAAGCGTTCAGGGACAGTACCCTGAGCCATGTCGAGAAACCCATCCAGCCCCCGGCGCTGCGCGATGCCCTACGGCGCGCCGAAAAGCCCAATCGCGCCCAGCTGGCGGCGCTGACCCGCCCCGCAGGCGACACCGGCGGTAGCCCGCGTAGCCATATCAGTGCCCGTACGCGCAAGGGCATCGAGTTGATCCCCATTCCCCAGGTCATCTATTTCATCGCCGACCACAAGTACGTCACCTTGCGCCACGAGGCAGGCGAAGTGCTGCTCGATGAACCGCTCAAGGCCCTGGAAGACGAGTTCGGCGAGCGTTTCGTGCGTATTCACCGCAACGCGCTGGTTGCCCGTGAGCGCATCGAACGGCTGCAGCGCACGCCGCTGGGGCATTTCCAGCTCTACCTGAAGGGGCTCGAGGGCGATGCCCTGACCGTCAGCCGGCGGCATGTGGCCGGAGTGCGCAAGATGATGCAGTCCTTGCACTGAATACACGTTGGCAGTACGGGAACGGGCTTGACCCGCGATGAGGTGTAGCGCCTGCCATCGCAATCGCGGGTCAAGTCGGGTCGCCGCATCGCCGCTCCCGCGTGGCGCTTTGCTGATCTGAATCTGCGGGCACACCCGGAGGAGCTGTTATCATCGGCGGCATTTCTCTGGTTCGGGGCGTTTCATGTCCACTCGCGAAATCCGCATTGCCACCCGTAAAAGTGCCTTGGCCCTGTGGCAGGCCGAATACGTCAAAGCCCGCCTGGAACAGGCGCACCCAGGCCTCGTCGTGACCCTGGTGCCCATGGTCAGCCGTGGCGACAAGCTGCTCGACGCGCCGCTGGCGAAGATCGGCGGCAAGGGCCTGTTCGTCAAGGAGCTGGAAACCGCCCTGCTCGACAACGAAGCCGACATTGCCGTGCATTCGATGAAGGACGTGCCCATGGACTTCCCCGAAGGCCTGGGCCTGTACTGCATCTGTGAACGTGAAGACCCGCGCGATGCCTTTGTTTCCAACACCTTCGCAAGCCTCGAAGCCCTGCCGGCCGGCAGTGTCGTCGGCACTTCGAGCCTGCGTCGCCAGGCGCAATTGCTGGCGCGTCGGCCCGATCTTCAGATCCGCTTCCTGCGCGGCAACGTCAATACCCGCCTGGCCAAGCTCGATGCCGGCGAATACGACGCCATCATCCTCGCCGCCGCCGGCCTGATCCGCCTCGGCTTCGAGGACCGCATTACCGCCTCCATCAGTGTCGATGACAGCCTGCCGGCTGGTGGCCAGGGCGCGGTGGGGATCGAATGCCGTAGCGCTGATACCGAGATTCATGCCTTGCTGGCGCCGCTGCACCATGCCGACACCGCTGACCGGGTGGTGGCCGAGCGTGCCCTGAACAAGCGCCTCAATGGTGGCTGCCAGGTGCCGATCGCCTGCTACGCGGTGCTTGAAGGCGAACAGCTGTGGCTGCGTGGCCTGGTCGGTCAGCCCTCCGGTGGCACCTTGCTGGTGGCCGAAGCCCGCGCTGCGCGCGTGGATGCCGAGGCCCTGGGCGTACAGGTCGCCGAAGACCTGCTGGGGCAGGGCGCCGAGGCGATCCTCAAGGAAGTCTACGGCGAGGCCGGCCACCCGTGAGCCCCTGGCGCCTGCTGCTGACTCGCCCTGAAGAGGACTGTGCGGCACTGGCGCAGACGCTGGCCGACGCGGGTATCGCCAGCGTCAGCCTGCCGTTGCTGGTGATCGAGGCGCTCGCGCCGGACCCGTTGCAGACGCAGCACCTGCGGACGATCGCCGAGGCTCAGGCCATCATCGTGGTCAGCAAGCCGGCGGCCCGCCTGCTGCTGGAGCAGCTCGCCCAGGCGGGAGTGAAGCCGCCTTGCGCAGGTTGGTTCACGGTAGGTGAGGCGACGGCGCGAATTCTTCAGGACCATGGGCTGCAAGTGGCCTTTCCAGTGGCCGGTGACGACAGCGAGGCCTTGCTCGAGCTGCCCGCCTTGCGCGAGGCTATTGCCGCGTCAGCGAGGCCTCGCGTCCTGATCGTGCGCGGCGTCGGAGGTCGTGAACTGTTGGCAGAGCGTCTTGCCGAGCAAGGTGCTAGTGTCGATTATCTGGAATTGTATCGCCGCTGCCTGCCCGACTACCCTACCGGAACCCTCGCCCGACGCATCGATGGGGAACGCCTCAATGGCCTGGTGGTCAGCAGTGGGCAGGGTCTGGAACACTTGCATCGTCTCGCGGGTGCGGACTGGCCGCGGTTTTCCCGATTGCCGCTGTTCGTGCCCAGCCCGCGGGTAGCCGAACAGGCCCGGGCACTCGGGGCGCTGGATATTGTGGATTGCCGTGGCGCCAGCGCCGCGGCCTTGCTGGCAGCCGTGCAGCGAACCGCTGCGCCTGCCCCTTAAGGCGCTAAGCTAGAGAGCGATGCGCCACCATGCAAAGGATGGATACGTGAGCGAAACTGTCTTGTCCAACACCGAACAGCCCTCGGCGCCCGAAGCGCCGGAACCCACCTCCGCCAAGCCCGCCCGACGCTCCGGCAACGGCTTGGCGCTGCTGGCCCTGCTGCTGGGCGCCGCAGGCGTCGCGGTCGGCGGCTGGGGCGTCTGGCAGGTTCGCCAGCTGCAAGGCAGCGAGCAAGGCCAGGGCGAACACCTGCAAGCCCTCAACCAGCGCGCCGACGCGCTGCAGCAGCGCGAGCAGCAGCTCAGCGCGCAGCTGGCCAGCCTGCCGGCAGCCAATGAACTGGAAGACCGCCGTCGCCTTGTGGCGCAACTGCAGGGCGACCAGCAGCGCCTGAGCCAGCGCCTGGAGACCGTACTGGGCGAAAGCCGCAAGGAATGGCGCCTGGCCGAGGCCGAGCACTTGCTGCGCCTGGCCACCCTGCGCCTGTCGGCGTTGCAGGACATCACCAGTGCCAAGGCGTTGGTCGAGGGCGCCGATGAAATTCTTCGTGAGCAGAGCGACCCGGGCGCCTTCGCCGCCCGCGAGCAGTTGGCACGCAGCCTGGCGACGCTTTCCAGCACCCAGCAGCCGGACCGTACCGGCCTGTTCCTCAAGCTCGCCGCGCAGCGCGAGCTGGTCCAGCAGCTCAGCGCCCAGTCGCCCGAGTTCGACAGCCAGGCCGACGCCATGGGCGCGCTGACCGCCGATGGCGACGGCGCCAGCCGTTGGTCTCAGTGGTGGGCGGAAATCTCCAAGTACTTCCAGATCGAGTTCAATGCCGACGATAACGTCCGCCCGCTGCTGTCCGGCCAGTCGCTCAACCAGCTGCGCCTGGCGCTGAGCCTGACCATCGAACAGGCGCAGTGGGCGGCGCTCAATGGCGAAGCCAAGGTCTACACCCAGGCCCTGGACGATGCGCGCAGCGTGTTGCTGGCCAACTTCAACCCGGACAATCCGCAGAGCAAGGCGATGCTCGACAACCTCAACCAGCTGGCCGACCAGCCGGTGTCGGTGGTCACGCCTGACCTGAGCGAGAGCCTGGCTGCAGTGCAGGCCTATATCCAGCGTCGCCACCTGCCGGCCAACGCCGAAGGGGCCAAGCCATGAAGCGCGTCTACCTGCTGGCAGTGCTGGCGATCGTCATTGCCGCGGCGCTGGGCATCGCGATCGCCAAGCACAGCGGTTACGTGCTGATCGCCTACGGCGGCTTCCGCTACCAGTCGGGGCTGTGGGCGGCACTGGGCGCGCTGGTCGGGATCGTCCTGCTGTTGCTGCTGGTGCGTTACCTGATCGGGCTGGTGCTGACGTCCTCCGGGGTGGTCAACCCTTGGTCGCGGCGCAACCGCAGCCGGCGCAAGCGCATCGCCGTCGAGCAGGGGCAGCTGGACCTGGCCGAGGGGCGCTGGGCGAGTGCCCAGCGCCACCTGCAGCGCGCCGCCGAATCCGATCGCCAGCCACTGCTTTACTACCTCGGCGCCGCCCGTGCCGCCAACGAACTGGGCCGGGTCGAGGAGCGTGACCAGTTGCTCGAGCGCGCCCTGGAGCGCCAGCCCCAGGCAGAGCTTGCTGTGGCCCTGACCCATGCCCAGTTGCAGATGGACCGCGGCGAAGGCGACGGGGCGCTGGAGGCCCTGCAGGCCATGCAGGAGCGTCATCCGCATAATGCGCAGGTGCTGCGCCTGCTGCACCGTCTGCACCTCGAGCGCGGCGACTGGCCGGCGCTTATCCGCCTGCTGCCTGACCTGCGCAAGCACAAGGTGCTGCCAGCGGCCGAACTGGCCGATCTGGAGCAGCGTGCCTGGGGCCAGAACCTGGGCCTGGCGGCGACCCGTGACGAGGACCCGCAGGCGGCGCGCCAGGCGCTCGAGCGCGCCTGGCAGCAGTTGACCAACGCCCAGCGCCAGGAGCCTCAGCTGGTGTCGGCTTATGCCGAGCAGCTGCGCCAGGTCGGCGCCCAGGGCGAGGCCGAGCAGGTGTTGCGCGGCGCGCTCAAGCGCGGCTACGAAAGCCATCTGGCCCGTTTGTACGGGCTGGTGCGCGGTGAAGATCCTGCGCGCCAGTTGCAGACGGCCGAGGGCTGGCTGAAGGAGCACCCGCAGGACCCTAGCCTGTTGCTTACCCTGGGCCGCCTGAGCCTGCAGAATCGCCTGTGGGGCAAGGCCCGTGACTACCTGGAGAGCAGCCTGCGCATGGAGCGCAATCCAGAGGCTTGCGCGGAGCTGGCGCGGCTGCTGGCCGGGCTTGGCGAGACCGAGCGCAGCAACCAGCTGTTCCAGGAAGGCTTGGGGCTTTTGGATGAACGTCTGCTGGCGTTGCCGCTGCCGGAGGGAGTTCGGGCCTGAAGGGGCCTGGATTCGCCCCACGCAGAGCTCATTGCCCTCGTGGGCCGGTGCTTGGCACCGGCTTTTGCGAGTGATCGCGGGCAAGCCCGCTCCAGCAGGGGCGGGGCGTTGCCCTGGGATGTGCAGGTCAAGGCGCTGAATTTTCCTTCGCTCGTGTCGGAATGTTCCCACTTCCCGTGAAAATGATTCCCTATCCATTCAGCGACTTGTCTGTGCTGTAGCGACTTGATACAAAGCGCCCCTTTCCTCTACCGTTTCAAACCACATCTCTTCTTTTCGGATCACCTTCGCCCATGTCGCTGGCCTGCCTGCGCAGCTTTTTCTTTCCCGCCTTCCTGGCCGCCGTCGCTGTGCTGGTGGCGTCGTTTCGCCTCGAGAACGTGGTCGGCCTCGACCCTTGCGCGCTGTGCTTCAGCCAGCGGCTGATGCTGGGGCTCTATGCACTGGCTTGCCTGGCCGCGGTCATCCACGCCGGTCAGCAGCGCTTGCATGCCTGGTTGGCCTTGGGGTTCTCGGTCGCCGGCGCATTGCTGGCCGGTCGGCATGTCTGGTTGCAGGCCGAGCCGTTGCCTGTCAGCGGTTGCCATCTGCCGCTGGCGCACCTGATGGAGCGCCCATGGGGCGAGATCCTGCGAACCTTCCTGCTGGGCAGCCCGGACTGCGTGTCGATCAACTGGAGCTTTCTCGACCTGACCCTGCCCGAATGGAGCCTGCTGGCGTTTCTGTTGCTGGCCGCGCAACCGCTGTCGTGGCTGGTGGTGTATCGATTGCGCCACGGCGCGGTGGCTTGATCCAGCGCAACGAGCCGGGCATTGCGCGACCAGTGGTGGCCGGCAGAGGGATTAAACGCTTGTATGAACTTAGTCTGCTGCGTACCTTGATGGGCAGGTCGCGCGGGAATAATCTCCCAGCACGCATACCGAAAATACAACTGCTCGATGCCGTTTGCTGATGTCACCTTTGTGCCACGGTGTTGTGTCGCGAGGTGCAGCGGCATCTACCCAGAAGGGAAGAGATCGCCATGCTCGATAGTTGCCAGAACGCCCAGGAACGCTGGGGCGGTGTTCACAAGCTGATCGATCGTTGGCTGGAGGAGCGCCAGGAGCTGGTGCAAGCCTTCCGCGCCCTGCGCGATGCCAAGCCGGCGTTTGCCGACAAAGAGAAGAATCGCGATTTCTGCGCGGTGCTGGTGGACTATGTCTCGGCCTGGCATTTCGAAGTCAGCGAGCAATTGGTCAGTGAAGCCAAGGCATTTGGTGATACCGGTGCGTTGGAACTGGCAAAGCAGATCAACCCACGCATCGATGACAGCACCCAGATCGCCCTGGCTTTCAATGACCATTGCGAGAAAGGCGAGTGCAGGGATACCGAGCGTTTTGCCGAGAAGCTGGCCAAGCTCGGCGGCCTGCTGCACGAGCGCTTCGAGCTGGAAGATTGCCTGATCGAGGTGTTGCACAACGCCCACAAGCAAGAAGACGCGGTGCAGGCCTGATTCAGTCGGCCACGTCCAGCAGTTCGATCTCGAACACCAGTGGGGTATAGGGTGCGATCAGGTCACCCGCACCGTCGGCGCCGTAGGCTTGCGCCGACGGGATCACCAGGCGCCATTTGGCCCCCGCTTTCATTCGTGGCAGCGCCACCTGCCAGCCCTCGATCACCGAGTCCAGCTTGAACCACTGCGGTTGCAGGTTCTGGTCGAACACCGTGCCATCCGGCAGCTTGCCCACATACCGTACTTGCACGCGTCCATTGGTCTTGGGCTGCGCACCGCTGCCGCTGGCCAGTTCGCTGTAGAGAACGCCCTCGGGCAACTCACGTACTCCGGCCTTGGCCCGCTCACCCGCGATAAAGCGTTTTTCGGCCTCCACCAGCTTGTCCACCTGGGCCTGCTCGGCGGCGGCGTTGGCTTGTGTTTCGTGCTGTTCGAGGATGGCCTGCATGCGTGACTTGGCAATCCGTGGCGGCTCGCCCTGGTAGGCCTGGCGCAGCCCTTCGACCAGGGCGTCGAGCTGCAGGCCGGGTACTTCCTGACGCAGCCGTTCACCGAGGCTGGCGCCCAGGCTATAGGCCAGGTCGCTGTCGTTGGCGGGGTCGGTCTCGGCATTGGCCAGGGAGAGCGGCGTCACCAGGCACAGGCCGAGAATCAGATAACGAGGCATGGAGGTCTCCTGCGGCAATGAGCGCGAAGTATGCCAGCGTTGTTGGCCCCAGATGTGTAAATATCGGCACTGCACTAATGGGCAACTACACTTGTTTCCAGCTGCAAGACAACAACTTTGCCCAGGCATGCAACGCGGCGCTACTGAGACTGTCAACATGCCCTAGCGGCGGTAGCAGCAGAAGCATAGTATGAGCCGCACTCTCGTCAGCCAGGAGGTAAACCATGTCGGCCAAAAAGAAGCCAGTAAGTACGCCGTTGCACCTGCTCCAGCAACTTTCGGGCAGCCTGCTCGAACATTTGGAAGATGCCTGCTCCCAAGCGCTGGCGGATGCCGAGAAACTCTTGGCCAAGTTGGAAAAACAACGTGGCAAGGCCCAGGAGAAATTGCACAACGCCCGCCTGAAGTTGCAGGACGCCGCCAAGGCCGGTAAAGCCAAGGCACAAGGCAAGGCACAAAAAGCCGCGGGTGAACTTGAACACTTGCTCGATTCGCTCAAGGATCGCCAGGCGCAGACCCGTACTTACATCCAGCAACTCAAGCGTGATGCCCAGGAAAGCCTGAAACTGGCCCAGGGTGTCGGCAAGGTGCGCGAGGCGGCCGCCAAGGCCTTGGACTCGCGTACTGCGGCACCGAAAGCCGCCGCGAAACCTGCAGCCAAACCAGCGGCCAAACCTGCTGCCGCCAAGGCACCGGCGAAGACCGCCGCCGCGAAACCTGCCGCCAAGCCAGCGGCCAAACCTGCTGCCGCCAAGGCACCGGCGAAGACTGCCGCCGCGAAGCCTGCTGCCAAGCCAGCAGCCAAACCGGCTGCCGCCAAGGCACCGGTGAAGACTGCAGCTGCGAAGCCTGCCGCCAAGCCAGCGGCCAAACCTGCTGCCGCCAAGGCACCAGCGAAGACTGCCGCCGCGAAACCTGCTGCCAAGCCAGCGGCTAAACCGGTTGCCGCCAAGGCACCAGCGAAAGCCGCCGCCGCGAAGCCGGCAGCCAAACCGGCTGCTGCCAAGGCACCCGTGAAGACCGCTGCCGCCAAACCAGCGGCAAAACCAGCGGCCAAGCCTGCTGCCGCCAAGGCTCCGGCCAAGCCCGCAGCAACCCGGCCCGCCGCGAAACCGGCAGTCAAGCCAGCAGCCAAACCAGCCGCTGCCAAAGCTCCAGCCAAGCCCGCCGAAAGCAAGCCAGCCACTCCGACCGCCAACGCCACCCCGGCGCCTGCGACCGGCGCGACCACGCCTGCGGCCACCGGCACCCCGGCTCAGTCGCCGACTTCGGCGTCCTGAAGCCCACGGGCCGCGACGCGCAGCTGATGCAGCGCGTCGTGGTTCCTGGCCGGCTCTGGCACTAGCCAGGCCAGCCAGTCCGGCGTCGCGTCCGCTTGCGCCGGCCACTCTCGCGCCAACGCCTCCAGGCGCTCCAGCAAGGTGCGTTCAGCCTGCAGTTCCAGAGCTTTCACCTGCTCACGCATCACGCTCAGTTGCGGGTCGGCCAGCGCGTGTTCGCGCCATTGCCGGCGCAGGGCGCGTAACGGCATCACAACGTCGCGCTGCCAGGGCCGGGACAGCGCCAGCAGGGTGGCAATCCGTTGTTCGTCGGGGGCAATGCCGCGGGCCTGCAGCCAGGTGCCGCAAAGCAGCAGGCAGACATCGCCGCCCAGTTCCTGGAGGGCCAGACAGGCCGCCTCGACACCCGGCCGGGCATAGAGGGCCAGGGCATGATTCCACAGGTCGGTGTGCATGGTTTCACTCGCGCCAGTGATCGGGGAAGCTGGTAGACTCCGCGACCATCATGATCAGACTATCGAACCTCACTTTACAGCGTGGTCCCCAGCGCCTGCTAGAAGGCGCCGAGATGACCCTGCACACCGGCCACAAGGCCGGCCTGATCGGTGCCAACGGTGCCGGCAAATCCAGCCTGTTCGCCTTGCTGCGCGGCGAGCTGTCGCCCGATGCCGGTGACTGCCAGCTGCCCGGCGACTGGCGTATCGCCCATATGCGCCAGGAGGTCGATACCCTCGACCGTATCGCCGTGGACTATGTCCTCGATGGCGACGTGCGCCTGCGCAAGGTCCAGGCCGAACTGGCCGCCGCCGAACTGGCTCACGATGGCACTGCCCTGGCGCGCCTGCACAGTGAACTGGACAGTGCCGACGGCTATACCGCCGATGCCCGCGCCCGCAAGCTGCTGGCCGGCCTTGGCTTCAGCAACGAGCAGATGGACCGCCGCGTCGGCGACTTCTCAGGTGGCTGGCGGATGCGTCTGAACCTGGCCCAGGCCCTGATGTGCCCGTCCGACCTGCTGCTGCTCGACGAGCCGACCAACCACCTGGATCTCGACGCCATCCTCTGGCTGGAGGATTGGCTCAAGGGCTACCCGGGCACGCTGCTGTTGATCTCCCACGACCGCGACTTCCTCGATGCCGTGGTCGACCATGTGCTGCACGTCGAGCAGCGCAAGCTCAATCTCTACAAGGGCGGCTATAGCGCTTTCGAGCGGACTCGCGCCGAACGTCTGGCGCAACAGCAGCAGGCCTACGAGAAGCAGCAGGCGCAGCGCGCGCACATGGAAAAGTACATCGCCCGCTTCAAGGCCCAGGCCACCAAGGCCCGCCAGGCGCAGAGCCGGATCAAGGCCCTGGAGCGCATGGAGGAGCTGTCGGCGGCCCACGTCGACTCGCCTTTCGACTTCGTCTTCCGTGAGTCGGAGAAGATCTCCAGCCCCCTGCTCGACCTGTCCGAAGGCCGTCTGGGCTATGGCGACAAGGCCATCCTCGAGAAGGTCAAGCTGCAGCTGGCGCCGGGTGCGCGCATCGGCCTGCTCGGCCCCAACGGCGCGGGCAAGTCGACCCTGATCAAGAACCTCGCCGGTGAGCTGCAGCCATTGTCCGGGCGCCTGGTGCGTGGTGAAAACCTCGCCGTCGGCTACTTCGCCCAGCATCAGCTCGACTCGCTGGACGACAAGGCCAGCCCGTTGCTGCACCTGCAACGCATCGCACCGGGCGAGCGTGAGCAGACCCTGCGTGACTTCCTCGGCGGCTTCGACTTCCACGGCAACCGGGTCGACGAGCCGGTGGTGAACTTCTCCGGTGGCGAGAAGGCCCGCCTGGCCCTGGCGCTGATTGCCTGGGAGCGGCCGAACCTGCTGCTGCTCGACGAACCGACCAACCACCTGGACCTCGAGATGCGCCTGGCGCTGACCATGGCGCTGCAGGAGTTCGCGGGTGCCGTGGTGGTGGTCTCCCACGACCGTCACCTGCTCAAGAGCACCACCAACGACTTCCTGCTGGTGGCCGACGGCAAGGTCGACACCTTCGATGGCGACCTGGACGACTACAGCCGCTGGCTGGTCGAGTTCCGCCAGCGCAACGCGCCGGTGAGCAGCACACCGGCCAACCCGGACAAGACCGACAAGAAAGCCCAGCGCCAGGCGGCCGCGGCCCTGCGCCAGCAGTTGGCGCCGCACAAGAAGGCGGCCGACAAGCTGGAGACCGAGCTCAACCAGGTGCACAAGGACCTGGCCGAGGTCGAGACCGCCCTGGGCGACGGTGGCGTGTACGAGGCCGCGCGCAAGGACGAACTGCGCGACCTGCTGGCCCGCCAGACCAAGCTCAAGCAACGCGAAGGCGAGCTTGAGGAGGCCTGGATGGAAGCCCTGGAAACCCTCGAAAGCATGCAGGCCGAACTCGAGGCGCTGTCCTGATGGAGGAACTGCGCTCGCTGTTGCCGGGGCAGTGGATGGACTCGATGTGGCTGGGGTTGCAGATTCTGCTGATCCTGATCGCCGCGTTCGTCCTGCAGCGCATGGTCGCTCGCGGGTTGAGAAGCCTGGGCGAGCGCTACCCGTTGCCACACGAACTGATGGTGCCGGTGCGCGGCGCCTTGCGCTGGCTGATCATGGGCAGCGCGCTGCTGTTCGTGCTCGAGCGCCTGGGTGTATCGGCCACGGTGCTGTGGACCGCGCTGTCGGGCTTCGTCGCGGTGGCGGCGGTAGCGTTCTTCGCTATCTGGAGCGTGCTGTCCAACCTGCTGTGCGCGGTGCTGATCTTTACCGTCGGGCCGTTTCGTATCGGCGATGTGGTCGAGCTGGTCGACACCCTCGACAAACCGGGGGTGAAGGGCCGGGTGATCGCCATCAACCTGCTGTACACCACGCTGATGGAAACGCCGGAAGCGGGTGGCGCTTTGGTGCAGGTGCCCAACAGCCAGTTCTTCCAGAAAGCCGTGCGCCGTTGGCGTGGCGCCGACGCCACCACTGCGGTCAAGCCGGAATCTATCGAAACCGATTGAAGCCGCAGAATTTACTGGTCATTTTTTCGCCAGCACCGTAGCTTAACGCTTTGCAACAATGTTCGAGCGAGGTGTGCGATGTCGATGGAAACGTGGTTGGCCTTCTTTGCCGCGTGCTGGGTGATCAGCCTGTCGCCGGGTGCCGGGGCGATCGCCTCGATGTCCAGCGGGCTGCAATACGGTTTCTGGCGTGGTTACTGGAACGCCCTGGGCCTGCAACTGGGCCTGATCGTGCAGATCGCCGTCATCGCCGCCGGTGTCGGTGCCATCCTCGCCGCTTCCGCCACGGCCTTCCAGGTCATCAAATGGTTCGGTGTCGCCTACCTGGTCTACCTTGCCTACAAGCAATGGCAAGCCCTGCCGATGGACATGAGCGACGAGTCCGGCGTGCGGCCTATCGGCAAGCCGCTGAGCCTGGTATTCCGTGGCTTCCTGGTCAACGTCAGCAACCCCAAGGCGCTGGTGTTCATGCTTGCGGTGCTGCCGCAGTTCATCAACCCGCACGAGGCGTTGCTGCCCCAGTACGTGGCGATCACCGTGACCATGATCAGCGTCGACATGCTGGTGATGGCGGGTTACACCGGCCTGGCTTCGCGGGTGCTGCGCCTGTTGCGTACGCCGAAGCAGCAGAAGCGCCTGAATCGTACCTTTGCCGGGCTGTTCATCGGTGCGGCGACATTCCTAGCCACTCTGCGCCGGGCGCCGCTCTGATTTCGAACGTCCGATGATCATCGCGGTGCGCCGATGCGACTGGCCCCGCGATTGTTTTCAGCGCTGCTTGTCCACCAGCCCCTTGAGCAGATCCATCGGCATCGGAAACACGATGGTCGAGCTCTTGTCCCCGGCAATCGAGCCCAGCGTCTGCATGTAGCGCAGTTGCATAGCCCCCGGCTCCTTGCCCAGCATCTGCGCCGCCTGCATGAGTTTCTCCGACGCCTGCAACTCACCTTCGGCATGGATCACCTTGGCCCGTCGTTCACGCTCGGCCTCGGCCTGGCGGGCGATGGCGCGGATCATCGATTCGTTCAGGTCGACGTGCTTGATCTCGACGTTGGCCACCTTGATGCCCCAGGCGTCGGTCTGTGCGTCCAGCACTTCGCGGATATCCGAGTTCAACTGTTCGCGCTCGGCCAGCAGTTCGTCCAGCTCGTGCTTGCCGAGCACCGCCCGCAAGGTGGTCTGGGCCAGTTGGCTGGTGGCGGCGAGAAAGTCCTCGACCTGGATGATTGCCTTCTGCGGGTCGAGCACGCGGAAGTACAGCACGGCGTTGACCTTGACCGAGACGTTGTCGCGGGTGATCACGTCCTGGGGCGGCACATCGAGCACCACGGTGCGCAGATCGACGCGCACCATCTGCTGGATCCCCGGAATCAGGATGATCAGGCCCGGGCCCTTGACCTGCCAGAAGCGCCCGAGCTGGAACACCACGCCGCGCTCGTACTCGCGCAGGATGCGCAGCGCCGACAGCAGCAGTATGGCCAGCAGCACCAGCACGGCGCTGAAACCGAATTGCATGAACATCGCTACTCTCCTTGCGCCGTGGGCGCAGTGGCGCTGACCTCCAGGGTCACGCCATGACGGGCCGTCACCCGCACGTGCTGGCCAGGTTGCAGCGGTGTCGCGCACTGCACCTGCCATTGTTCGCCCTGGGCCTGTACCGAGCCGCAGAACGGGTTGTCGGTGCGCACCTGCGTCACCGTGACCAGGCTGCCCACCAGCCCGGCATCGCCGCTGACCAGGGCGCGCCGGCGCGCTTTCAGCGCCATGCCCAGCACGCCGCCGAGCAACAGTGCCGAGAGCACCGCCAGGCTGATGATCAGCGCCAGCGGGATGCCGAAGCCGGGGGCATCGGTGTCCATCAGGATCACCGCCCCGACGACGAAGGCGACGATGCCGCCGAAGCCGACCACGCCGAAGCTGGGCAGGAACGCCTCGGCGACCATGAACGCCACCCCGAGCAGGATCAACGCCACCCCGGCATGGCTCACCGGCAACAGTTGCAGGGCATACAGCGCCAGCAACAGGCAGATGCCGCCGACCACGCCGCCGACCCCGGAGCCCGGGTTCATGAATTCGAACAGCAGGCCGTACACGCCGATCATGATCAGGATCAGCGCCACGCTGGGGTTGGTGATCACTGCGAGCAGGCGGGTGCGCCAGTCCGGCAGGTGTTCGGTCACATTGGCCTCATGGGTGCGCAGTTGCACAGTCTGGCCTGCGACGAGCAGTGACTTGCCATCGAGCTGGCGCAGCAGGTCGGGGAGGTCGTTGGCAATCAGGTCGATTACCTGCAAGCGCTGAGCTTCGCTGGCCGACAGGCTGACGGCCTCGCGCACCGCCTTCTCCGCCCAGTCCGCGTTGCGCCCGCGCAGCTGGGCCAGGCCACGGATGTAGGCCGCAGCGTCATTGACCTGTTTGCGTGCCAATGCGCCTTCTTCGCTGTTCGTGGCGGGTTGTTCAGCTTTGCCGGGAGCGCCGATCTGCACTGGGGTCGCGGCGCCGAGGTTGGTCCCCGGGGCCATGGCCGCGATATGGCTGGAGTAGAGGATGTAAGTGCCGGCGCTGGCTGCCCTGGCGCCACCCGGGGCTACGTAGGTGGCCACCGGCACGGGGCTTGCCAGGATGGCCTTGATGATCTGGCGCATGGCGCTGTCCAGCCCACCGGGGGTATCGAGGCGGATCACCACCAGTTGCGCGCCTTGTGCCTGCGCCTGGTCCAGTCCACGCAGCAGATAGTCGGCGCTGGCCGGGCCGATGGCATCATCGACGCTCAACAGCCATACATTTGCGCCAGGCGCGCTCTGGCTGCTCGGCACGAAGCCGAGGATCAACAGCAACAGCAGCATGCGCCAGCGCTGGGCGATCACCTGTCGTCACCTCATGCAGACCTGTCCTTGAAGTTTAGCCTTGGCTGCCGGGCCACGGCCTAAACTTGAGGATGGGGGCAAAACCGGAGGTGCATCATGCGTATGGCCAAGACCCTTCAGCAGCGCCTGGACCAGGCCAACTGCGACTACGACATCATTCCCCATCCCCATTCGGCCACCAGCCTGGAGTCGGCGCGCACGGCCGGCGTACCCGCCGAGCGGGTCGCCAAGTCAGTGATGCTCGATGACCGCCATGGCAACTTCATCATGGCTGTGCTGCCGGCCAACCGGCATCTGGACATGACCGAGGTGCGCATGACCGGCGCCTGGCAACTGACCCGCGAGAGTAACCTGCCGAGCCTGTTCGGCGATTGCGAGCGCGGCGCCATCCCGGCCCTGGGCGACGCCTACAACATTCCCATGCTGCTCGACCGGAGTCTTACCCGCCAGGGCGATGTCTACCTCGAGGCAGGTGACCACGATCATCTGATCCACATGAGCATGGAGCAATACTTGAAGCTGGTGCCGCACGCCGAAGTGCGCGAATTGAGCTGATGCTCGCAACCAACGCCGGGTTGGCGTCGTGGACGACCCGCCCGGCCCGAGGAGGAATCATGGAAGCACCGAACCATCCATTTGCCGACCTGTTCAAGCAATTGGGGCTGGCGGACGATGCCACCAGCATCGACCAGTTCATCACCACTCATTCGCCGTTGAAGAACGAGATCAAGCTGGTGGACGCACCGTTCTGGACCGAGGCGCAAAGAACCTTTTTGAAGGAAAGCATCATAGAGGACGCCGATTGGGCGGTACCCTTCGACCAACTCAACGAAGCACTGCGTCGCCCCCGCAAATAAAGCGCCGAGCGGCACCTGATGGGTGATCGGGCCGTTGCTATGCTCAGGTAAAACAAGAGGGGATGGCGCAATGAAAGATCCCTACGCACCAGGATTCTGGTGCACCGTGACGATCCTGGGCACCCTGACCGCCGGCTACTTCTACGGTATCCGGCACACCCACCAGATGAACCAGGCCGTGCAGTTTCTCTATGCCGCCGCCGCCGTTACCGCGGCGGTGGCGCTCTGCGGCCTGGCCTGGATCGCCTGGCAGCATTTGCACCTGAACAAGCGTGAGGTGGCCCAGGGGCGAACGTTGCTGACCATCTGGAACACCAAGGTCGCCCTGCGCCGGGTCGAGACGGTGTTCGACCGCTACTTCTGGGGCAGCTACTGGCACTCCGGGCGCACCTTCGAGGAGGTGATGGGTGAGCTCAAGGGCACACCGTTGGAGCAAAGCCTCGACGCCCTCAAGCGCCAGTGCCGGGAACTCGACCGTGAGGTGCACGACCACCACCATCACTGGCTGGCCAATGCCCGCGACCTGTCCAGCGTGGCCACGGCGATGGCCCGCGAGCGCTATCAGCTGGACCTGTGCGATGCCCCGGTGCGCGACGGCGGCAATACCGCCGTGCTCAATCGCGATCTGGAAGTGCTGGTGTACACCTGGTCGGCGCGCCTGCGCAGCTTCGACCATCAGCTGGACGAACTGGAGCGCGCTTACCACTAGGCGGGATCATTCGCCGCGGATGTATTGCTCGAGCTGCAGGATCAGGTTGGCCTGCTCGGCGATGGTTTCCTTCACCAGGTCGCCAATCGACAACAGCCCCAGCAGCTTACCGTTATCCACTACGGGCAGGTGGCGCAGATGGCGGTTGGTCATCAGGTTCATGCAGTACTCGAGGTTCTGCTTGGGCTCAACGGTGACTACCGGCGAACTCATGATTTCCCGTACCGGCGTGGCAGCCGATGAGCGTCCCTTGAGCACCAGTTTGCGGGCATAGTCGCGCTCGCTGACGATACCTACGACCTGGTCGTTTTCCATCACCGGCAATGCACCGACGTTCTTCTCCGCCAGCAGCTTCAAGGCATCCAGCACCGAGTCATCAGGGCTGATGGTGTAGACGGTCTGGTGCTGGGACTTGGCTTTGAGGATTTGTTCGACGTTCTTCATACGGGCCTCGGTGGGTGAAAAAGCGCGGTGTCGGAGTAAATAAAGCATCCGGCACGGCGCTCTGCACGGCAATGCAGGAAACGGCATCGAGGTGATTGAAAAACGTCATCGTGGCAAAGGGCCGCAATGCGGCCCCGGGTGAATCATCAAAGCTTCGGCATCTGCCCGATCCGCGCCACCATCTCGCTGACGATCTGCAGGTCGAGCATGAACTGCTCCACGGTCTTGAACTCGTTGTCGTTGTGCCCGGTGTACTTCACATCCGGCATGGCCAGGCCGAACTGCACGCCGTTGGGCAGGTCGTGCACCGAGGTGGCGCCGGCGGAGGTGCCGTACTCGTGCTTCATGCCCAGGTTCTCGCTGGCCACGGCCAGCAGGGCCTTGACCCACTCGCCCTCGGGGTTGCGGTACATCGGCTCGTCCATGCTGTAGTCGAAGGCCACCTTGGTCTGGCTCTTGGCAACCCAGCTGTCGAGCTTGCCGGAAATCTCACCTTTGAGGGTGTCGAGCGACTTGCCTTTGGGAATGCGCAGGTTCACCGCCAGCTTCAGCGCCTTGTCATCCAGGCCGACGAAGGTCAGCGAGGTGGTCAGCGGGCCCATGAAGTCGTCCTTGAAGCCCACGCCAAGCTTGTTGCCCAGGTAGTCCAGGCCCCAGTTGTCGGCGGCGTAGCGGGCGGCGTCGGTGATGTGGTTGTGCTTGAGCGGCACGTCCTTGCCCAGGCCGTTGAGGAAGTCGAGCATGCGCGCCACCGGGTTGACCCCGGACTCGGGCTCGGAGGAGTGCGCCGACACGCCGGTCACGGTCAGCAGCACCTGCTTGCCGTCGACCTTGGCGTCGATGCTGAAGTCGCCGCCATGGCGTTTGGCGTAGGTCGCGCCGGCCTTGTTCAGCGCCTTGGCCAGGTCGGCCGGCTTGTCGCCGGTCAATGTCGCCACCGAGCTGCCGGGGATCTGGTTGGTGGCCAGGCCGCCGGTGAGGTTGATCACCTCGGCGCCTTTGCCATCACCGGCACGCTTGGCGAAGGTAGCCATGACGGTGCCATAGCCCTTCTCGGCGATCACTACCGGGTAGCCGCCGTCCAGCGCCAGGTTGTAGTCGGGGGTGGCGTTGCGTTCGAAGTAGTAGGGGATGGCATCACCGGTGGTTTCCTCGGTGGTGTCCACCAGCAGCTTGAACTGGCGCGCCAGCGGCAGCTTTTCGTCCTTGGCTACTTTCAGCGCGTAGAGCGCGACGACGATGCCGTTCTTGTCGTCCTCGGTGCCGCGGCCGTACATGCGGTCGCCCACCAGGGTGACCTTGAACGGGTCGAGCTTGGTGCCGTCCTTGAGCTTCCAGTTTTCCGGGGTGACCGGCACCACGTCGGCATGGGCGTGGATACCGATGACTTCCTTGCCCTCGCCGAGGGTGATCTCGTAGACGCGGTTGTCGATATTACGGAACTGCAGGCCGAAGCCCTCGGCCAGGGCCTTGATCTTGTCGGCGATCTTGAGGAACTCCGGGTTCTCGTGCTGCGGCACACCTTCTTTGCGAACGGTCGGGATCTCTACCAGCTCGCGCAGGGTCTCCTTGGCGGCCTTGCCGTACTTGATGCGGGTGTACAGGCCCAGCAGGCGGTTGATCTCGTCCTGCTGCTCGGCCGCCAGCGGCTTGCCGGCCAGGTACAGCTTGAGGGTGTCGTCGAGCTTGTCGGCCTTGGCCAGGTCGCTGCCGGCCAGCTTGCCGAGGAACTGCTTGAAGTCGGCCGGATCGCTGCCGTCGTAGGCCTTGATGATGGCGGCGGACTGCTGCTGGGAGAGGTTGGCCTGGGCCGGGATCGAGAACATGGCCACGCTGGCCAGCAGGAGCGATGCGGCGGATAGCTTGGTAAATGGCATGGGTGTGCGCATTCCTTTGCAAGGGGGGAGGGTGACCGTTTACGCAAACGGAAGATGCCCACGCTATCACCAATGACTACTGGCGCGGGAGAGGTGGCAATGTGTATTTCCGCACAAATGTGCAAGCTTTCATCTACGGCGCGGCCTGCAGCTTTATGACAAAAATGCGTATCATTAGCGTTTTTTGTAATAACCCGTTTTACGAGAGAAGGATCCTCATGTTCACGTCTTACCTTGCACCCCTGGCCGGGGTGCTGGCCTTCACCCTTGCCTTCATCACGCCCGCCCAGGCCCGGGACGATGGCACCGACCACTCTGTCACCCTGGAAAAGGTCGTGCAGACCTTCACCGTGCAGACCGACGGCAGCTTCCAGGTGGCGGTCGAGTCGGTCTCGCGCATCAACGAAGAGCGGGCCATCCAGGCCAAGGCCCAGCAGCCGCTGAGCTACAACCGCTCTTACGAAACCCTGGAGGTCGACGAAGCCTTCACCCAGAAGCCCGACGGGCGCAAGGTGATGGTCGATGCCTCGCAGATCAAGGAGCAGCAGGAGCAGGCGTCCACCTACGCGCCGATGTTCCAGGACTCCCGGGTCAAGGTGGTGATCTTCCCCGAAGTGGCCGTCGGCGATCGCCTGGTGCTGCGTTACAAGCGCCATCGCAACACTGCGTTGTTCCCCGGCCACTTCGAGGACCTCACCGGCCCGGATTTCCACCCCGTGGAGCAGTTCTCGCTGATCTACGACCTGCCGGCGGATCTGCCGCTGTACGCTGATGCCCGTGGCTTCAAGGCGTCCTCGCCCAAGGCCGGCAAGGGTCGCAAGGTCTACCGCTGGGACTTCGTGCCCGCCGACAGAGCCAGGATCGAGGCGAGCGCCGTGTCCTACCTGGACTACGGCCAGTACCTCGCGGTGTCGACCTTCAAGGATTACGCAGGGCTTGCCGCCAGCTACCAGGCGCGCGCAGGCGTGGAAGTGACGCCCGCCATCGCCGCACTGGCCGAGCAGTTGACGGCTAACCTGCCCGATGCTCGGGCCAAGGCGCTCAAGCTCAGCGACTGGGTACGTGAGAACATCCGCTACGTAGCGGTCTATGTCGGTGCCGGCGGGGTGGTTCCGCATTCGGCGCAGAGCGTGCTGGACAACCGCTATGGCGACTGCAAGGACCATGTCGCCCTGCTCGAGGCATTGCTCAAGGCTGCGGCCATTGAAAGCTCGCCTGCCCTGATCAACCTCGGTAATGCCTACCACCTGCCCAAGGTGCCGACGCTGGGCGTGCTCAACCATGTGCTGACCTACGTACCGAGCCTGGACCTGTACCTGGACTCGACCGATCCGTCTGTGGCCGCTGGCTACCTGCCGCTTATGGACCTGGACAAGACCACGCTGCTGACCGCCTCGGGCGAATTCGGCAAGACCCCGGCTTCCCAGTTCGGCAAGCAGGTCGGTGAGATGCTGTTCAAGGTCAAGGGCACGGGCGCCGCGGACTTCACCGGTGCTTCGACGATCGAGGGTTGGGCCAGCGAGGTCAACCGCTATGGCGCCAAGTCGATGAAACCGGCCGACCTCGATCGCATGGTCGAGCAGGTGCTCAATGCCTACGGCCAGCGGGGCAGCGGCAAGATCCTGATCCAGCCATCGGTGGCGCCGGAGCACTTCCACAGCCAGGTCGAGGGTCATACCGAGAACCTGGTGAACCTGCCAGGCCCAGTGGGGCTTCCGGCACTGAGCAGCCTGGTCGGCGGTATCTCGCAGATGGTCTATGGCTTTGCCGCCGAAAACGAACGCACCCAGGGCTTCGTCTGCATTTCCAACGAAACGGTGGAGAAGGCGCGCTTCGAGTTCCCTGCCGAAGTCACTGTCCTGGCGACGCCCAAGGCCGTTGCCGTGAAGGAAGGCAGCTTCGACTACAGCGCCCTTTACACTCGCGATGGCAATGCCGTGGTGGTCGAGCGGCGCATGCAGTTCAAGCATCCGAAGGCGGTGTGCACGCCTGAAGAGTTCAAGGCGATGAAGCCGGTCATTGAAACCATGGTCAGGGACCTGCAAGGCCAGATCATCGTGCAGGGCTGAGGTCCGGAAACGCAAAAGCCCCGCCAGAGTGATCTGAGCGGGGCTTTTGTTTGCCGCCATCGGTGAAAACACACGGGTGGCAGCGCGAAGTCATGGCGCACTCGGCGGGATTCGAACCCACGACCCCTGCCTTCGGAGGGCAGTACTCTATCCAGCTGAGCTACGAGTGCAACGGGGCGCATGATACCCATCTGCGTTGGTGGCGTCCATCGCCTTGATATGAGGGTGTTTTTCCAGGGGCGAACGGCATTGCCAAAACCTTCCCAGGATGTCGAAATGCCAGCGATGTACCTGCGCCAACTCTATGAGTGGGCTGAGATTTGACCGAGTGAGGAGGGGTAGCAATGAAACGCGGGGCGGGAGCAATATCAGCTAGTGTGCTCTGGATTTTCAGCAGCATGGCCCTGGCGGGTAGCTCATCGGCGGAGGCTTTGGACAAGTTGGCGCTGAGCATTCTCCAGAATCTGGAGGTGAACTCCTTCGACAACTCGTTGCGACCAGCGCACTACCCGAAAGGCACAACACTGGATCAGACGCCTTACCGTATTTATGAAAGGGCATCTGGGAGTCCAGGGGCGTACCTGGCCAGGGATACGGAAGGGAGCTGGCTCTACGGCGTCACCGTGCTCGTGGTGAGTGATGACAGCACCACGGTCTGCTTTGTGGATCAGAATCTGCAGGGTAGCTATTTGGCAGCATCGCATCTGCAGGTCAGGCGCAACCAGTCGGGTCATTACGTTGTGATAAATACGCTGCCAGCCTCGCCAGCCTGCACTGTATCCAAGGGTTGAGGCCTGCACCGTGGGTTAGCCAAGGTGCAGGCTGGTTTTCAGCGCAACAAACCCAGGTCGATATCCTGTTGGATCAGTTGGGCCTCGGACTTGCGGCGGGACGGATAGGCGTCGCCGAAATTGTTCAACTCCTGGATCAACCCTGTCCAGTTCCCGTCGAGCATCATTTGCCAGGCCTTCGGTGTGCGGGCTGGCAGGTTGTCACTGTACTGGAACGACAAGTCGATGATGGCCGTCCGCGTGTTGTAGGAAATGTTGCGGAACTTGTCGGCCCCGGCCGCGTTGTTGAAGCGTCGTTCCACTGCCGACGACAATTTGTCGAAGTACACGTCGCTCAGTTCCTTGGCCTGGGTTTCGGTGATTGTCAGTGGCTTGTTCTTCAACTTGCTCACCGCCTGTTGGCCGCGCAGCCCGGTGTACTCTCCCAGAATTGCCACCAGGCTCGGAGGAACACCATCGGCCAGCAAGGAGTCGCTGGTCTTGCTTCCGAGGTCCACGCCAGTTCCCAGGGTTACACCCGAGGTGCCCGCCGGTTTGCCAGCAACCATTGGCACATAGCCGCTCGTCTGCAGGCCACCTTCCTTGTCACTCAGGAAGTCTCGGTCGAACAGCGGCTGTCGTGCCAGTTCACGCGCTTTCTCCTGATTGGACAACCTTGCCAGCCACTTGGCCTGGGCAAGGGCCTGCTGCATGCTGCGAGCATCCGCCAATCGGGCGTTCTGTTCGGCGAGGGAATCGCGAATTGCCATGTCGTTGGCGGTTTGGCAAGCGTCGCGGAATCCGGCCAGTTCCTGGTCGAGGGCGGAGGGCGCACCGTCTTCGCCGATACGCTTCAGGTCCGCCATGATGTCGTTGATAGAGCGCTCCAGATAGTCCCTGGCAGGGTTCTCCATAAGTTTGGCGACACTCGCAGCAAGCGCGTCTTCCCACTGCGAGAGCTTGTTCTGGACAAATTTGAGCGACCGATTGATGAGGTCGATGCTTGAGTCCGACACACCTGCGGCGTCCATCTCTGCTTTCAGCGAGTTGAGTTGTTGATTGCGTTTGCGATCAAACGTGCCGGCCATCTCCCGGCGGGTTTCGTAGAGCTGGTACGGGACCGTGCCCCAGAAATCCATGCCCAGGTCGGGGTAGGCATCGTATGGAAGCCAGCCTCGGCCTTCACCCAAGGACTCCTCCAATGCACTTTGCATCAGATAGAAAGGGTTCTGCGCGACTGCTTGACTGGAGCCCACGGGGGCACCGTCTACGGTGACTGTGGCGGAGAGACCAGCACCGGCGCCTCTGGTCATGTCGAGGTTATAGCTGCGGTTGTTCCAGCCGTTTCCAAAGTGCGATGCACCACTGCTGCTGCCTGGTGGAATACCGCGGTTAACGAGGATGTTCTTTTCTGCCATGAAAACCTTTTCCTTGATGAAAATTACCAGAAGGGTTCGCCCGGTCAAAAGTGGCGGGAAATCTCCTTCAGCAACACAACTGTATATGCATACAGCTATATGATCAAGGAAAATAATGCATAAATGCATATCGATGCATTTTCGGTTCTGCTGTTACTTCAGAGGGCGATCAACTCAGGCCTCAAACCCTCCATCCGTTGGCCATGGCAGGGCAGGACGCCTGTGTGGCCAGTGATCTGCTGCAGTACTTTCTCCCGCAGCCCATGCAAGGCTACGCCGGTACGCGGGCGCGGGTGCGGCAGGTCGATTTCCACCACCGCCTTGATCCGCCCCGGCCTCGGCTCCAGCACCACCACGCGGTCGGCCAGGTAGGTCGCCTCCTCGGCATCGTGGGTGACCAGCAGGATGGTGATCCCCGAACGCTCGCGAATCGCCAGCAGTTCGTCTTGCAGTTGTTGGCGAGTCAGCGCGTCGAGGGCGCCGAAGGGTTCGTCCAGTAGCAGGATCCGTGGGCTGGCCACCAGGCCGCGGGCGATGGCCACGCGCTGGGCCATGCCGCCGGACAGCTGGTGCGGGTAGGCCGATTCGAAACCGACCAGCCCCACCAAGTGCACGAATTCATGCACCCGACGGGCGCGCTCGCCCTGGGTGAGCTTTTCATTGACCAACCCCAGGCCGATGTTCTGCGCCACCGTCAGCCAGGGAAACAGGCGGTGCTCCTGGAACACGATGCCGCGTTCACCGCCGATGCCGTTGACCGGCTGGCCATCGACGCGGATCTGGCCGCTGTAGTCGTTGTCCAGGCCCACCAGCAGGCGCAGCAGGGTGGACTTGCCGCAGCCAGACGAGCCGACGATGGCGATGAATTCGCCCTGTTCGATCGACAGGTCGAAGTCGCGAATGGCTTCGAACGGCTGGCCGTCGACGCTGAAGGTCTTGCCGACTTTCTCGAAGCTGACCAGCGGCGGTGTGGCATCAGCTTGGTTGGCCGCGTGCAGGGCCGGGGTGATGAAGGCATTCATACGGATCTCCAGCGCGTGGCGCGCGATTCGAGGCGTTGGCCGAGGTGGCCGAGCAGGGCGCCGACCAGGCCGATCAGGACCATGGCGGCCATCACCTGGTCCATGCGAAATAATTGCTGGGCGCCGATCATCAGGCTGGCGATGCCGCCGTCCGAAGGCATGAAGTACTCGGCGCCGATGGTGCCGAGCCAGGCGTAGATCAGTGCCAGGCGCAGCCCGGCGAAGATCGCCGGGGCGGCGCCGGGCAACACCAGCAGACGCAGCCGGTGCGGCAGGTCCAGGCGCAGGGCCTGCGCCGCCTCGCCCAGCTGTGGCGGGAGGCTGGCGATGCCGCGTTGGGTGGCGATCAGCAGCGGGAAGAACGCCGCCAGCGCGACGAACACCAGCTTGGCGCCTTCACCCAGGCCGAACCAGGCGGTCAGCAGCGGCACCCAGGCGAACAGCGCCACCTGGCGCAACGCCGACAGGCTTGGGCCGAGCAGGCGCTCGGCGTTGGCTGACAGGCCCAGCAGCAGGCCCAAGGCGAACCCCGCGCCACCGCCGATCAACAGACCGGCCAGGGTGCGTTGCAGGCTCAGGCGCAGGGCCTCGGGTAACGAACCGTCGAGCAGGCCTGCGTACAGGCTGCGCAGCACATCCAGCGGTGAAGAGAGGATGTTGGCATCGACCCAGCCAAGGCTGTTGGCGGCCTGCCACAGCAGCAACAGCCCCGCTGGCAGCAGCAGGCTTTGCCAGCCGTGTGGCACCTGGCCGCGCAACTGCTCGCCAGTGGCCGGTTGTGGCCAGTGCAACAGGCTGCGTTCCAGGCGCGAGAAGCCGCGATCCATCAGTGCGCCGACCAGGCCGATCAGCAGAATGCAGAGGAACACCAGGTCGAGCATGAACAACTGCCGCCCCCAGACCATCAGGTAGCCGATGCCTTCGCTGGAGGCCAGCAGTTCCACAGCCAGCAGCGAGGTCCAGCCAGTGGCCAGGGCCAGTCGCACACCGGCGAGAAACGCCGGCAGCGCGGCGGGCAGCAACAGGCGCAGGAACAGCAGGTGAGGAGGCAGGCGCAGGACGGCGGCGGCCTCGCGCAGTTTGGGTTGGGCGTCGCGCACGCCGACCAGGGTGTGCAGCGTGACCGGCACCACCACCGCCTTGACCAGCACCACCAGCTTAAGCAGCTCGCCGATGCCGAAGAACAGCATGAACAGCGGGATCCAGGCCAAGGTCGGGATTTGCGCCAGGGCGACGAAGGTGGGCAGCACCAGCGTCTGCGCCCGTCGCGATCCGCCCAGCCAGGTGCCCAACAGCAGGCCGCTGGCGATCCCTGCCAGCAGCCCCCAGATCAGGCGTTGCAGACTTATCCACAGGTGGACCCAGAGTTCGCCGGAGCCGAACTCCAGCGTACTCTGCCAGACCAGCGCGGGGGCGGGCAGGATCTGTTCGCTCATCCAGTGCTCACGGTTGGCGACGACCCACAAGGCCGCCACCGCCAATGGCACGATCCACGGCAGGTAGAAGCGGCCTTGCGTCGCGAAAGGGCTGCGTAGCGGCACCCACAGGCGCCGCAGACTTGCGCTCAAGACTTCGCTCATCGGGGCATCTCCCAAACCGTTCCTTGTTTATTCGTTTATGGAATTAAAAATTCACATAAATTGCATTCAAGAGATAAGAGCATGCGGCCGGTGCATGCGAAAGCCCCGTCCCGTTGCGTTTTCCTCATATTTTCCATGCGTTTCCTGCAAGCCCGTCGCAGGCCCGCATGGCGTCTGGTTTATGTCTTCTGGTTACTAAAAAATGAAGTTTTGATCTTTGTAGGTTCTAACCGGACCTGCCTAGCTTCTGGCCCATAGCGCCGGCCATCGCCGGTGGCAGCCTGCCAAGGAGCCTTGCCATGAGAACCACCTTCCGCCACCTGCTCAGCCCGTTGCTCGCCGCCTTGTTGAGTGCCGTGCCCGTGGCAGCGCATGCCGCCCAGCCGGATGTGATCCGTATCGCCGTGCCCGACCTCAGCGCCGGCAGCAAGCCCAGCGCCGGCGGCGTGGTGGACGTGCTGCGCGACCAGCAACTGCTGGAGAAAGAGTTTGCCAAGGACGGCATCCGCATCGACTGGCGCTTCTTCAAGGGCGCAGGCCCCGTGGTCAACGAAGCCCTGGCCAACGGCCAGGCGGACTTCGCCTACCTGGGCGACCTGGCCGCGATCATCGGCAAGGCCAGCGGCCTCGACACCCGCGTGCTGTCGGCAGGGGTGCGCGGTGTGAAGAGCTACCTCGGCGTAGTCCCGGGCTCGGGCATCCACAGCCTGCAGGATCTCAAGGGCAAGCGCGTGGCAGTGTTCCGCGGCACCGCTAACCAGCTGTCGTTCGCCAGTGCCCTGGCCAGCCAGGGGCTGTCCGAGCGTGAACTGAAAGTGATCAACCTCGACTTCAACGCTGCCAATGCCGCCCTGGCCGCCAAGCAGATCGACGCCACCTGGGGCCTGTCCAACCTGTTGTCGCTGCGCGAGCGGGGCTTGGTCGAGTTGCCGGTCAACTCACGCAACCTGCAAGGGGCCGGCAGTACTCAAGCGGTGTTGCTCGGCACCGGCGCGTTCATTCGCCAGCACCCTGACCTGGTGCAGCGCCTGGTCAATGCCCAGGAACAGGCGGCGAAGTGGCTGCGCGATGAGCGTAACCGCGAGGCCTATGTGGACCTCGTGGCCAATACCGCCAACTGGCCGAAGTCGATCCTGCGCGACGACCTGGCCGAGGAAAACCTTGCCGAATACTTCGACCCACGCCTGGACGCCGGCTTCGTCGGCCTGCTGCAACAGGGCGTCGACCTGGCCGCCAAGGAGCGCCTGATCCGCCGTGGTTTCCAGGTGGCCGACTGGGTCGAACCACGCTTCATCAATCACGCCCTGCAACAGGACCAGGCCATCCAGGCCGCCCGCTGACCCGACAACAACCCTGAGGAGCACGACCATGAGCAACGCCGCACTGGCCACCGCGCCGCAAACCCTCGAACTCGATATCCACCCCGTTGCCGGGCGCATCGGCGCCGAGATTCGCGGTATCAAGCTGTCCGCCGACCTTGATCCGGCCACTGTCGACGCCATCCAGGCGGCGCTGGTGCAGCACAAGGTGATCTTCTTCCGTGGCCAGGAGCATCTGGACGACGTCGGCCAGGAAGCCTTCGCCCAACGGCTCGGCGACCCCATCGCCCACCCCACGGTGCCTGTGGTCGACGGCACCAGCTACCTGCTCCAGCTCGATGGCGCCGAGGGGCAGCGGGCCAACTCCTGGCACACCGACGTGACCTTCGTCGATGCCTACCCCAAGGCCTCGATCCTGCGCAGCGTGGTGGCCCCGGCCTCCGGTGGCGACACGGTGTGGGCCAACACCGCTGCGGCCTACCAGGAACTGCCCGAACCGCTGCGTGCCCTGGCCGACCAGCTGTGGGCGGTGCACAGCAACGAGTACGACTACGCCAGCGTGAAACCGGATGTCGATCCGGCCAAGCTGGAGCGCTATCGCAAGGTGTTCACTTCGACGGTGTACGAGACCGAGCACCCGGTGGTGCGCGTGCATCCGGTCAGTGGCGAGCGCGTGCTGCAACTGGGGCATTTCGTCAAACGCATCAAGGGCTATTCGCTGGCCGACTCACAGCATCTGTTCGCGGTACTGCAGGGGCATGTGACACGCCTGGAAAATACCGTGCGCTGGCGTTGGCAAGCCGGGGACGTGGCGATCTGGGACAACCGTGCAACGCAGCACTATGCGGTGGATGACTACGGTACGCAGCCGCGCATCGTGCGCCGCGTGACCCTGGCTGGCGAGGTGCCGGTGGGGGTGGATGGGCAACTGAGCCGGACCACGCGCAAGGGCTGAGACCGCTGGGGCCGCAAAGCGGCCCCTGTTTGCTACAACTCGGCGTCACAGGCCACCAACTGCCTCACCAATCCCTGCGCCAGCGCCGACAAGCCATACCCCACCCGGCTCACCACCCCATAGCGGGTGTAGAACGCCTCTTCCTGTTCCGGTGCCAGGTCCGCCAGCTTGAGCGCCACCAGCCCTTCGTACGGACGCAGGTTCGCGCTGCAGGCAATGCCGATGGTGTCCGAGTGCAGCACCACATTGAGCAGCGCATAGCCATGCTCGCATTCCACGCTGGGCAGGAAGTCTTGCCGCCCACTGAGGTCGCTGAGGATCTTGCGGATATTCGGCGGGCGGAAGGTGGTCGCCAGCGGATAGTCGAACAGGTCCTGCGCCCGCACTTCGCCACGCACGGTCAGCGGATGCCCGGCGCGGCAGCAGAAATGCCAGCGTTGTGGCGTGAGCTTGTGCACCTGGTAATCCGGGTCGGCTTCGAACTGGCGGGTGTCGGCGACGAAGAACTCGATCTCCTCGGCGATCAGCCGGCGGTTCAAGGCCTGCCAATTGTCCACCTGGAAGCAGGTGCGCGCTGCCGGGTACTCGGCGACGAAGCGTGCAACCGCCCGCGGCACCAGCCCGCCGGCTGGCGCCGGCCCCGAACCAAAGCGCACCACGCCGGTGGTGGCGCCGTTGAACTGGTTGATCTCGTTGACCAGGTTGTGCGCCCCATGCACCAGGCGCCGCGAATGCTCCAGCACCAGCAGGCCCTGGCGGGTCGGCGCCAGTTCCTTGCTGGCGCGGTCGACCAGGCGGCAGCCGACGTTGTGCTCCAGCGTCTGGATGCTGCGGCTGAAAGCCGATTGCGAAAGGTTCACCGCAGCCGCCGCGGCGACGAAGCTGCGGTGCTCGACAAGGGCGATGAAGTGGCGGAGCTGGCGCAGGTCGATATGCATTTTCTACATGGAAACTTTCGGTGGAATGCAATTGCTGGGAAGGGTTGGGAACCTTATAAAGGGAGTCTCTTATTCCACAAAATATGAATTACAAATATTTATATCTCTTAAAAGAATATAAGCCAGCCTGACCGCGATTCGGTTCCGCCAACGGAAATGCTCGCCTGGGCCCTTGCCTCAAGGAGCATCTGCATGTCCCGACTTTCCCGTTGGCCCGCGCGCGCCTCGTTGTTCGCCCTGCAACCCCTGGCGGCTGGAGTGCTGTTGGCCGCTTCCGGCAGCAGCTTCGCCGATGAGCCCAACGCCGCCCCAGCCGTGACGCAGGAAGCCCAGCTCGGCACGGTCACCGTCAATGCCCGGCGACGCGAAGAGAGCGCGCAGAGCGTGCCCACGCCGATCAGCGTGCTGGGCAGCGAAACCCTCGAGACCCAGCGCATCTACCGCGTGCAGGACTTGCAGCAACTGGTGCCGAGCACCAACGTCGCCTATGTGCACGCCCGCCAATCGAGCATCTCCATCCGCGGCCTAGGCAACAACCCGGCCAGCGATGGCCTGGAAGGCAGCGTCGGGATCTACCTCGACAACGTCTACCTCGGCCGCCCGGGCATGGCGGTGTTCGACCTGCTCGATGTCGAGCAACTGGAAGTGCTGCGCGGTCCGCAGGGGACGCTGTTCGGCAAGAACACCACTGCCGGGGTGCTCAACATCACCACGCGCAAGCCAACCTTCCACCAGGAGGGCAGCGTGCAGTCATCGCTGGGCGAGGATGGCTACTGGCAGACCCAGGGCAGTTTCTCCGGCCCTTTGACCGACACCCTCGCCGGGCGCATCAGCGCTTATCACACCGAGGACGACGGCTATGTGAAGAACGTCTACAACGGCCACGATCTCAACGGCGGCAAGCGCCAGGGCTTTCGCACCCAGTTGCTGTTCAAGCCCAGCGAAACCTTCAATCTGCGCTGGATCGGCGAATACAACGAAGAGAACTCCGACAACGGCATCCTCAGCCTGTACAGCACCGGGCCGACCATCAATGGCGTGAACCGCTATGAGAGCCTGGCCGCCCAGGCCGGCGCGACCCTGGTGTCGGGCAAGGATCGCAAGGTCAACTTCGACGCCGACCAGATGGTCAAGGTGTTCCAGGGCGGTACTTCGGTGGAAGCCAACTGGACCCTGCCCAACGACTTCACCCTCACCTCGATCACCGCCTACCGCTGGTGGGACTTCACGCCGCGCAACGACGACGGCCTCAACGTGCCGGTGTTCCACAGCGCCGGGGTTTCGGTGCGGGACAAGCAGTACTCCCAGGAAATCCGCCTGGCTTCGCCCACCGGCGGCTTCTTCGACTATGTACTCGGGGCCTACTACTTCAAGCAGGACCTGGACAACAAATCGTTCACCTACAACGGACCGCAAGCCGACATCTGGAACCTGACCCCGGCTGGCGCCCTGGCCAACGTCACCACAATCGGCAACGGCCACATCGATACCGACAGCTACGCGTTGTTCGCCCAGGGCACTTGGCACCTGACCGAGCGCCTGGATTTCACCGCCGGGGTGCGTGGCACCTACGAAGAGAAAAGCGCCTGGGTGACCCGCGACGCGCCGTCCGGCGGCGCGGCCGTTACCGGTGCGGCGGCCGTGGCTCGCCAGGGCAGGGTGGGGGCCTACGATTCAGGTGACCTCAACCAGTACAGCTTCGCCCCTTCCGGGCTGCTCAGCCTGAGCTACCGCTTCAGCGACGCGGTGCTGGGTTATGCCAGCCTGTCCCACGGCGAGAAGTCCGGCGGCGTCAACCTCACCGTCGGCGCCGCACCAAGGCTGGGCACAGACTCGCTGCTGGTGGGTACCGAACGCGCCAACAACGCCGAACTCGGCATCAAGAGCACGCTGCTGGACAACCGCCTGCAGCTCAACACCAACCTGTTCTGGACCGAAGTGCACGGCTACCAGGCCAACGTCTATGACGAGGCCAACCGCGTGCAGTACCTGGCCAACGCCGGCAGCGTGCGCTCGCGGGGCCTGGAGTTCGAGGCCACGGCCCTGCCGGTCCGCGGGCTGACCGTGAATTTCAATGGCTCGTGGAACGACGTGCGCTACACCGAGTACGACGACGCACCGTGCCCGCCGGAGGTGAGCCTGGCCAATGCCGCCGCCACTTGCGATCTGTCCGGCCACCAGGTCGTCGGCGCCTCCAAGTACATCGCCAACCTCAACGGCCAGTACAAGTGGCAGCTGACCGAGCGTATCGAGCCCTACGTCACTGCCAGCTACGCCTTCCGCTCCAGGGCCGTCGGCACCATCGACGACTCCGACTACGGCCAGATCCCCAGCTACGCCATCGTCAACCTGTCCACCGGCGTGCGCCTGGACCAGGGCGACGGCGTGCTCGACCTGTCGCTGTGGGTGAAGAACGCCGGCGACAAGACCTACTTCACCAGCCTGTGGAACTCCGCCAACGGCGGCTATGCCGGCGTGCTGGGCACCCCGCGCACCGTGGGCGCCACCGCCCGTTACGACTTCTGAGCACAAGGAGCTTTGCCATGAACGCCAAGACCCAACCCCACGACCTGCCTGAGGGCGCCTGCCTCACCGCCAAGGTGCCCGACCGTGACGAAGCCCTGCTCGGCGACGTGGTGGTCAACCCATACCGTCTGGCGCCGCTGACCGCGATCATCCGTGATGGCGGGCGCACCCTGAGCGCCGCCCATGTGCGGGTGCTGGGACGCGGCGAGCGCGGTATCGATATTGTCTACGACGTGTCCGACCGCTCGCTGTGGACCTACGGCGGCATTCCGGTGTTCGGCCTGTACCCCGACCACGTCAACCAGATCGAGGTGAGCTACAAGCTCGATGGCGAACGCATCCGCGAGCGTTACGAGATCTACGCCCCGGCAGTGCGCCTGCCGGTGGTGGCGAAGCAGACGGCGGCGCTGCCCGAGGTCGAACCGGTCAAGGTCGCGCCCGGTTTCGAGCAGCGGCTGTACCTGTTCAACCACCTGCTGGCCGAAATCCCCGGCGGGCGTGCCTTCAAGTGGAACGGCCTGGGCGGCGCCGCCGAGTGGGACTCGGTGGGCAACAACTGGATCGCCGACAGCAACGGCGATGTGCGCTGGTACATAGATATCGAGCAGATCCACGATTCCAACCATCGCGACGGCCTGGGCGGAACCATGGGCTTCCACCAGACCCGCGACGGCAAGCTGATCTGGGGCCAGGGCCAGACCTACTCCAAGTACGACCTGCTTGGCCGGCGTATCTGGCAGCGCAACCTGCCGGACAAGTTCGCCGACTTCTCCCACGAGATCCGCGAGACGCCCAACGGCACCTACCTGTTGCGGGTCGGCACCAGCGACTACCGCCGCCCGGATGGCAAGCGCGTGCGCTCGATCCGCGACCATATCATCGAGGTCAACGAGGCCGGCGACGTGCTCGACTTCTGGGACCTGAACCAGATCCTCGACCCGTACCGCGGCGAGTTGCTGGAAACCCTGGGCAAGGCGGCCATCCAGCTGCCGGACGGCGTGCAGAAACAGGACGAGCGGCTGGCCAACGAGCTGGCCGAGGGCGACCTGCCGTTCGGCGACACTCCCGGCGTCGGTACCGGACGCAACTGGGCCCACGTCAACGCCATCGACTACGACGCCGATGACGACAGCATCATCGTTTCAGCACGGCACCAGGGCGTGGTAAAGATCGGTCGCGACAAGCAGGTGAAGTGGGTTCTTGCCGCGCCCCAGGGCTGGCCGGCGCGCCTGCAGGACAAGGTGCTCAAGCCCGTGGGCGAGGGCTTCGAGTGGTCCTGGACCCAGCACACCGCCTGGCTGACCGGGCGCGGCACGCTGACCGTGTTCGACAACGGCTGGGGCCGGGACTTCGGCCCGACCAAGCTGGCGGGCAACTACAGCCGGGCGGTGGAGTACAAGATCGACGAGGCCAAGGGCACGGTCGAGCAGCTCTGGCAGTATGGCAAGGAGCGTGGTGACGAGTGGTACAGCCCGATCACCTCGGTGGTGGCGTATCGGGCCGATACCGATACCCAGTTCATCTATTCGGCTTCGGTGAACTTCCTCACGCCCCAGAAGCTGACGACCAGCGTGCTCAATGAAGTGCGTCGCGGCACCCAGGAGGTGGCGGTGGAGCTGAAAGTGCACAGTCGCCAGCCGGGCAGCGTGGGCTACCGGGCGCTGGTGATCGACCTCGACAAGGCGTTCTGATGGACTAACCTCCCAAGGCCCTATCGCGGGGCAAGTCGCATCGGCGCACCGATACGACTTGCCCCGCGATGCATTTCCACTGATCTGAATTCCGACCACTCGTTCTTTTTTTCGAACAGCCTATTGTCCAACCCCCCAGCGCCCGCTTAGCATTCCGTTTGAGATTTCAAACGCTCGGCACCCAGGCGTCGAACACCCTGGTGCACGAATTCCTGACGGCCGCCCCCGCATCGAGGGCGCCTTTTCAACAATCAAAATTCGCAGTAAAGGGAAGCCGACATGCAGCTCAAAGACGCTCAGTTGTTCCGCCAGCAGGCCTTCATCAACGGTGAATGGCTGGATGCGGACAGCGGTCAGACCATCAAGGTGACCAACCCGGCCACCGGTGAAGTCATCGGCAGCGTGCCGAAGATGGGCGCCGCCGAGACCCGCCGCGCCATCGAGGCCGCCGACAAGGCGCTGCCGGCCTGGCGCGCACTGACCGCCAAGGAGCGTGCTGGCAAGCTGCGCCGCTGGTTCGAGCTGATGATCGAGCACCAGGACGACCTGGCTCGCCTGATGACCACCGAGCAGGGCAAGCCGCTGGCCGAAGCCAAGGGCGAGATCGCCTACGCCGCCTCGTTCATCGAGTGGTTCGCCGAAGAAGCCAAGCGCGTCTACGGTGACGTCATCCCTGGCCACCAGCCGGACAAGCGCCTGATCGTCATCAAGCAGCCGATCGGTGTCACCGCCGCCATCACCCCGTGGAACTTCCCGGCCGCGATGATCACCCGTAAAGCCGGCCCGGCCCTGGCCGCCGGTTGCACCATGGTGCTCAAGCCCGCTTCGCAGACCCCGTACTCCGCCCTGGCCCTGGTCGAGCTGGCCACCCGTGCCGGCATCCCGGCTGGCGTGCTGAGCGTCATCACCGGCAGCGCCGGCGAAGTCGGCTCCGAGCTGACCGGCAACTCCCTGGTGCGCAAGCTGTCCTTCACCGGCTCGACCGAAATCGGTCGCCAGCTGATGGAAGAGTGCGCCAAGGACATCAAGAAAGTTTCCCTGGAGCTGGGCGGCAACGCGCCGTTCATCGTGTTCGACGACGCCGACCTGGACAAGGCGGTCGAGGGCGCGATCATCTCCAAGTACCGCAACAACGGCCAGACCTGCGTCTGCGCCAACCGTATCTACGTGCAGGACGGTGTCTACGACGCCTTCGCCGAGAAGCTCAAAGCCGCCGTGGCCAAGCTGAAGATCGGCAACGGCCTGGAAGAAGGCACCACCACTGGCCCGCTGATCGACGGCAAGGCTGTCGCCAAGGTCCAGGAGCACATCGAGGACGCCGTCGCCAAGGGCGCCAAGGTGCTGTCCGGTGGCAAGCTCATCGAAGGCAACTTCTTCGAGCCGACCATCCTGGTCGACGTGCCGAAAACTGCCGCCGTCGCCAAGGAAGAGACCTTTGGCCCGCTGGCGCCGCTGTTCCGCTTCAAGGACGAGGCCGAAGTCATCGCCATGTCCAACGACACCGAGTTCGGCCTGGCCTCGTACTTCTACGCCCGTGACATGAGCCGCGTGTTCCGCGTCGCCGAGGCACTGGAATACGGCATGGTCGGCATCAACACCGGCCTGATCTCCAACGAAGTCGCGCCGTTCGGTGGCATCAAGGCCTCGGGCCTGGGCCGCGAAGGTTCCAAATACGGTATCGAGGACTACCTCGAGATCAAGTACCTGTGCATCAGCGTCTGATCACCAGGTAAGCGGTTTTACCTCTGCCAGCGGGGCGCGAGAGCGACGTCTCGCTGGCCTTTTTGACATAGCGGTACCCGGTGGCCAGGGCATGCGTGACAGTCGATCAACGAATACTGTGCACGCCTGCGTCCAGCCACCCCCGAATAAAAGCGCCGCAGAACCGGCGCAATTGAGGGCACTATGAGCAAGACCAACGAATCCCTGATGCAACGTCGTGTCGCCGCCGTCCCACGTGGCGTTGGCCAGATCCACCCGATCTTCGTCGATACCGCGAAGAACTCGACAGTGATCGACGTTGAAGGCCGCGAACTGATCGACTTCGCCGGCGGCATCGCCGTACTGAACACCGGCCACCTGCACCCGAAAGTGGTCGCGGCCGTGCAAGAGCAGCTGACCAAGGTCAGCCACACCTGCTTCCAGGTGCTGGCCTACGAGCCCTATGTCGAGCTGTGCGAGAAGATCAACAAGCTGGTACCAGGCAACTTCGACAAGAAGACCCTGCTGGTTACCACCGGCTCCGAAGCCGTTGAAAACGCCGTGAAGATCGCCCGTGCCGCCACTGGCCGTGCCGGCGTGATCGCCTTCACCGGCGGTTACCACGGCCGCACCATGATGACCCTGGGCCTGACCGGCAAGGTCGTGCCGTACTCCGCCGGCATGGGCCTGATGCCAGGCGGCATCTTCCGTGCCCTGTTCCCGAGCGAGCTGCACGGTGTCAGCGTTGACGACGCCATCGCCTCGGTCGAGCGCATCTTCAAGAACGACGCCGAGCCACGTGACATCGCCGCGATCATCCTCGAGCCGGTACAAGGCGAAGGCGGCTTCCTGCCTGCGCCGAAAGAACTGATGCAACGCCTGCGCGCCCTGTGCGACCAGCACGGCATCCTGCTGATCGCTGACGAAGTGCAGACCGGCGCTGGCCGTACCGGCACCTTCTTCGCCATGGAGCAGATGGGCGTCGCGCCTGACCTGACCACCTTCGCCAAGTCCATCGCCGGCGGCTTCCCGCTGGCCGGTGTGTGCGGCAAGGCCGAGTACATGGACGCCATCGCTCCGGGCGGCCTGGGCGGCACCTACGCCGGTTCGCCGATCGCTTGCGCCGCAGCCCTGGCGGTGATCGAAGTGTTCGAGGAAGAGAAACTGCTGGATCGCAGCAAGGCCGTTGGCGAGCGCCTGACCGCCGGCCTGCGTGAAATCCAGAAGAAGCACTCGATCATTGGCGATGTCCGTGGCTTGGGCTCGATGATTGCCGTGGAAGTCTTCGAGAAGGGCACCCACACCCCGAACGCCGCCGCCGTTGCCCAGGTGGTCGCCAAGGCGCGTGACAAAGGCCTGATCCTGCTGTCCTGCGGCACCTACGGCAACGTCCTGCGTATCCTGGTTCCGCTGACCGCCGAAGACGCCCTGCTGGACAAGGGCCTGGCCATCATCGAAGAGTGCTTCGCCGAACTGGCCTGAAATATGTGACACGTTTCAGAAAAAAACCCGCCTCGGCGGGTTTTTTTGTGCCGTTCGTAGGCATCAGGCGCTAAGGTTGTACGAGGAATCCGTGGAAGCTGCGATGGATCGCGCGTCATTTTCTGGAGACTCGCTCATGAGCGCTGCCGACCCCCTACCCCCTTGCGTGCTGATTGCCGAGGGTGACCCCTGGGTACGCGACATGCTTAGCGAAATGCTGCTCAGCGTGCGCTGCGATGCGCGCTTGCAGGTTTGCGCCGATGGCTCGCAGGCGCTGAGCGCGCTGGCCAGCAAGCCAGACCTGATCATTGCCGCCCGCGAACTCGCCGGCCTCGATGGCCTCGACCTGCTGCGCAAGGTGCGCGCCAAGGGCGACAGGCCTGGATTGCCATTTATCCTCATGAGCGATCGCACTGACAGCGCCAGCGTGCGCGAGGCCGTGCCACTGCAGCCCACTGCGTACCTCAGCAAGCCGCTCGACCTGGACAACCTGCGCAAGCGCCTGGAAAACCTGCTGCTGGAGGTGGGCGAGCAGATTGCCTGCCCGGTGCCGCCGCTGCAGCCCGGCGTGCAACTGCCGGCCTACCTCGAGCAACGCCGCGCCAGCGCCGATGGCGGCCCGCTGTTCGCCGATGTGCAGGTGGCGATCAAGCGTGCCCTCAACCCCCATGGCCTCAACCTCAAGGTGCTCGAGGAAGAGGTACGCAACGACCCGCAGATCACCGGCGTGCTGATCGCTGCCGCCAACAGCGCCGCCCTGCACCGCGAAGCGCCGGTGCAGACCTTGCTGCAGGCGCTGAACAAGCTTGGCAGCACCCAGAGCATGAACCTGATCCTCGGGCTCACGCTCAAGCGCAGCGCGAGGTTGAGTGACCCTCTGTTGGCGCGGCATGCCGCGCACTACTGGAACCTTTCGCTGCATGCCGCCGACTACGCACGCACCCTGGCGCGTATGCTCGAAGTGGACGAAGGACGCTGTTACTGCGCGGGTTTGTTGCATTGCCTGGGCGACCTGGCGGTACTGCGCACCTTGCAGGAGTGGCGACTGGCCGGTGGCGAGCTGGACGAGGACCAGGTGGAGTTGTCGCTCAACGAGTTCGGCGCACCATTCGGATCGGCCCTGCGCACCCGATGGCGCTTGCCGCTCGACCTGCGCGAGCTGATCGCTGCGGTGTATCAGCTGGGTGGCGGTGTCTACTCCCGGGAGATCCTGGCGATGAACCTGGCCGGGCAACTGTCGCGACTCAGGCCTAGCGAGGGGCTGGAGAAGATCGCCAGCAGCAAGACGGCGCGGTTGCTCAAGCTGGGATTGCCGGAGTTGTCGCGGCTGCGCAAGGTGGATCAGGAGGCGCTGGCGCGGGAGGAGGCTGAGCGTCTGGTGGCGGAAGCTTCTGCGGGCGAACCAAAGGTTGCCCCGATCATGGCGCCGGCTGCCGATGCAGGCCCGGCCGAGGGCGAGGAGCGCCAGGCCTGATTGGCGTATCGCCGGGGTTGTATTCAGGCTTGGGACCCTTCCTACAGATATTGCGGACGGCTGTTCGTATCCAGAGAAATCCTTCAGGCGTAGCTTTCCCTCCACTCCATCAACGGAATGGCAGGAAGGTTGCGGCTGAAGATGAGCACGTACAGACACCGTGGTCTGCGCTATCAGGTCTATCGATCGCAAGCGCGGAAGCTCGCCCAGGAAGCATTCTGCAGGAGCCAACGTCTGCTCAGTTCTGGGCTTGACGTCGACAAGGTGTGTTTCGAGCCCTTAGGTCATAGGGCCGTCGAGGCTTTTCAGCGCTGGGGCGAGCAGACTCACCACTTTCCTTGGGAGGAGGTGCCGCGATGGACGGACTGCGATCTCAAAGGTTTCGACCTGTCGTTGTGGTCAGCGCGAGAGCTCTGCGGTCTTTGCTATGCCAGCCCCCGGCAAAGCAGGCGCTGCATCAAGATCATCCTGCTGGAGGGCAATCCAGGCCCGGGGAACCCATTGAGGGGGCTAGTGGCGTCACTGTCGCTGCTGGCAGTTGCGGAGTACGCAAGGATGCTCAAGTTCTCGCGAATAGAAGTTCAACAGCCCGACCCGGGGGCTGAACCCTTGTATTTGTCGCTTGGCTTCGCTCGCGATCCGACCGGGAGTCTCGTGATGCCCGTTGCGGCTATGAGTCAGCAACGTACTTTCCACATATCGGAGGTGCCTATGAGCTATTCGAAAGATTCCAGAAAGGCTGCGTTGATCAAACGCTACACAGAGCAAGCCATCGCTCTGGCGGGGGAAATCACCGATCAGCAATGGCATTTTCTCGAAGTCGGCTTCAAGGAGGGTCTGGAAAAAGAGCCTGCGGGGAAATTGGCTGGGCCACGTAGCGGGCCGATCGATTATGAGTGGAGTACCGCAGCTGCGAAGTGACCCACTTCAGCCTTTCACGATCTGGTTCTTGCCCTGGCGCTTGGCACGGTACATGGCCGCATCCGCCCGGGCGAACAGGCTGTCGAGCGTTTCATCCTCATCTCGCAGCCCGGTCAGCCCTTGGCTTACGGTGACCCCGTAGGTTTGCTCGCCATGGCTGAAACTCAACCGCTGGATTTCCCGCTGCAGCCGCTCGGCAATCTGTTCGGCCACCTGGGCGGTGCAGCCGGGGAATACGGCGGCGAATTCCTCTCCCCCTATGCGTCCGAACTGATCGCCCCGACGTAGCACGGCCTTGCCGCTGTCGGCGATGCGCTGCAGTACCTGGTCACCTTCCTGGTGACCATAGCTGTCGTTGATGTGCTTGAAATCGTCGATGTCCAGCAGCAGGAAGGCCATCGGCGTGCCGTCCTCGCGGGCGCTGTCGAAGGCCTGCTGGGCGCACTCGAAGAAATGCCTGCGGTTGCTGCTCTGGGTGAGCACGTCGGTGGTGGCCAGACGCTGCAACTCACCTTCGAGCTGCTTTTTCTCGGTGATGTCCTCGGCAATGCCGACAATGATCACCCGCTGGTCGCCCTCGCGCTGCTGGTTGATATAGCACTTGTCGCTGAGCCAGCGCACCTCGCCGGCGGCGTTGAGGATGCGGTATTCGCGGTCCTCGACGGTGCCCTTGACCAGCACCTGGGCCAGGCTGCGCTCGGCGTACTCCAGGTCGTCCGGGTAGATGGCGTCGCGCCATTCGTTGTAGTCGGCCAGCACCAGGCTGGCCGGGCGACCGAAGATGCGTTCGTAGGCGGGGCTGACGTAGAGCACCTGGCGGGTTTCCCAGTCAAAGGCCCAGAGCACGGCGTTGACGCTGTCGAGCAGCGAGCTGTACAGCTGTTCGCGTTCGCTCAGGCGGGCCACTTCGCCTTGAGCGTGCAACAGGGCGAGCAGGGTTTGAGCAGCTTCGGGGCGCGGGGTGCCGGTAGAAGTGGGTGGGAGATCTTTGGCCATGAGCACGGAACGGTTCTCGACGATGGGCGTGCGGCCACGGTCCGGCCCGCCACGCGGGCGATATGCCGGATTTGAGTCGATTGCAGGGGGGTAAGTTCCGGTCGGCACGCCCCGCTGCGGGGCATGCCGATCAACGGTGGCTCAGACGCCGTTGGGGCGCAGCGAGTAGGTCTTGAGCTGGGCGGCAAAGTCACGCAGCGACTGGATGCCACTGGCCTCGGCCTCGTGTACCCAGTCCTTCATGGCGGCGAGCATGTCGTGGCCGTTGGCGCTGGTGCGCGCCCAGATCTGCTGCAGCGCCAGGCGCTTTTCGTAGATGGTCTTGAGTGCCTGGCTGTGGGCCAGCAGCGACTCGATGCGCACGTGGTGGCGATCCTGCAGCAGGCTGGTTTCCCGCGAGAGCAGGCGCTTGGCACGGCGGAAGCGGTGGCGTACCGAAGTATCGACCTTGTCCAGCTCTTGTTTGACCAGCGGGCCGATCACCAGCTTGCGGTACTGGGCCATGATCTGGAAGCGGTTGTTGAGGATGGCCATGGCGGTGTCCATGTCCAGCGATGCCTTGCCCTCCACTCGGTGGGCAATGGGCGCCACGCGTTGCACCTTGGCCAGGCGCAGCATGCTCAGCAGGCGGATCCACATCCAGCCCATGTCGAATTCCCAGCGGCGGACCGAGAGCTTCGCCGAGTTGGGATAGGTGTGGTGGTTATTGTGCAGCTCCTCGCCGCCAATGATGATGCCCCACGGCACCAGATTGGTGGCGGCGTCGCGGCATTCAAAGTTGCGATAGCCCACGGCATGGCCCAGGCCATTGACCACGCCGGCGGCCCAGAACGGGATCCACATCATCTGGATCGCCCAGATGGTGATGCCGATGGTGCCGAACAGCAGCAGGTCGATGACGGCCATCAGCGCGATGCCGCCGAGCTTGTAGCGGGTGTAGAGGTTGCGCTCGATCCAGTCGTCCGGGCAGTTCTTGCCGTAGATGCGCAGCGTCTCCTCGTTGCGCGCTTCTTCCCGGTACAGCTCGGCGCCCTTGCGCAGCACGGTGCCCAGGCCCTTGTGCACCGGGCTGTGCGGGTCGTCGGGGGTTTCGCACTTGGCGTGGTGCTTGCGGTGGATGGCAGTCCACTCGCGGGTGTTCTGCGCCGTGGTGAGCCACAGCCAGAAGCGGAAGAAATGCTTGAGGCCCGCGTTCAGCTCCAGGGCGCGGTGGGCCGAGTAGCGGTGCAGGTAAATGGTGACGCTGACGATGGTCACATGGGTCATCAGCAGGGTGACGGCGACCAGTTGCCAGGCCGACAAGTCGAGCAGACCGTAATACCACATAACGGGAAATACCCTCGGAAAACAGGCGGAACAACGCTGGCATTATCCTTTGGCGGGGAAATAAAACCAGTCGCGCTTTTGGATAGGAAGTCACAGGGTGTTTCAGCCCCTATAATGCCCCTTCTTTTTTCATGGGCTCATCCACCCGACATGTCTGTTTCCGTTCGCGACGCCTTGCGCATGGCCGGGCTTTACGTGTTGCTTTCGATTCTCTGGCTGGCGCTGTCCGAGCTGGTCCTGCACGGCATGACCGAGGACCCGCTGGCCCTGGCCGTGGGGCGACAGATCAATGTCGTGCTCTGGGTCTTGCTCAGTGCCGCGCTGATCTTCGTTTCCCGCGCGCGCCTGCTCGATTTCATCGGCATCGGCGCCCGCCTGCGCAGCGAGGACCGCGAACGCCTGCGCATGGCCGCGGCGGTGTTCGACAGCACCCTGGAAGGGGTGCTGGTGACCGATCGCAACGGCCTGATCGTGCACGTCAACCGGGCGTTCATGCGTATTACTGGCTACCAGCAGGAAGAAGTCATCGGTCAGCGTCCGAGCAAGTTCAAGTCCGGGCGGCATGGCGCGCCGTTCTACCAGCAGATCTATGCCGCGCTGGCGGAGCAGGGCGAATGGAGCGGAGAAATCTGGAACCGCCGTAAAAGCGGGGAGATCTACCCGCAATGGCAGACGATCTGTGCCATTCGTGACGACAGTGGTGAACTTAGCCATTACGTCGCGGTGTTCAGCGACATCAGCGTGATCAAGCACACCGAGCAAGAGCTGGCCTACCTTGTCCATCACGACCCGCTCACCGGCCTGCCCAACCGCCTGCTGTTCAATGATCGCGCCATGCAGGCGATGGCCGCGGCGCAGGCCAACAAGCGTGGCTGCGCCTTGCTGCTGCTCGACCTCGACCACTTCCAGAGCATCAACGATGGCCTCGGCCACACCATTGGCGACCAACTGCTCAAGCTGGTTGGCGAACGCCTGCGCGAGGTGCTGGGCAACGGCGTGACCCTGGCGCGCCTGGGGGGCGACGAGTTCGGCGTGCTGGCCGAGAGCTGCCAGCAGGTCGGCCAGGCCGGCAAGTTGGCGCAATCGATCATCGAACGCTTGAAAGAACCGTTCTGCTTCGAGGGCAACCGCCTGTTCATCAGTGCCAGCATCGGCATCAGCCTGTTCCCCAACGATGCACTGAGCGCCGAGCAGCTGCTGCGCAACGCCGATTCGGCGCTGTTCAAGGCCAAGAGCAATGGCCGCGCCTGCTATGCGCTTTACACCGAGGAGCTTACCGCCCATGCCCAGCAGCGGGTCGAGACCGCCGGTGAATTGCGCCGGGCGCTCGAACAGCAGGAGCTGCGGGTGTTCTTCCAGCCGGTGCACGACCTGTTCACCGCGCGGATGATCGGCGTTGAGGCGCTGGTGCGCTGGCAGCACCCTGTGCGTGGCCTGGTTCCTCCAGGGGAGTTCATCCCCATCGCCGAGCGTACCGGGCTGATTGCCGAAATCGACGCCTGGGTGTTGCGCCAGGCGTGTACGCAGATGATGCAGTGGCAGGCCGAAGGGCGGCAGCTGGCGTTCGTGGCGGTGAACATCTCCAGTCGCCTGTTCAGCCAGCGTGACCTGTACCGCCAGGTGGCCGATGCACTGCACGATACCGGGCTGGATCCGTCGCTGCTCGAGCTCGAAGTGACAGAGAGCGCGGTGATGGAAGACCCCGAGGTCGCCCTGGAACAGCTGCATCGCCTGCGCGAGCTGGGCGTGACCTTGGCCATCGACGATTTCGGCACGGGTTACTCGTCATTGCTGCGACTCAAGCGCATGCCCGTGCAGAAGCTGAAGATCGACCAGGGTTTCGTCGCGGGTTTGCCCCATGACGAAGACGACATCGCCATCGTGCGGGTGATCATCGCCCTGGCGCGGAGCATGGGCATGCAGGTGCACGCCGAGGGCGTCGAGCAGGCCGAGCAGGCGCGGTTCCTGCTGGAGCAGCAGTGCCAGCTGGGGCAGGGGTATTGGTTCGGGCGGCCGGTGCCGGCGGCGGAGCTGCACTGGGGCTGAGATCGTATCGCAGGGCAAGCTCGCTTCCACTGGTCTTGGGAGCGGGCTTGCCCCGCGGTAGGCTCAACGCTTGTTCAACCCTTTGGCCAAACGGTCCCCACCCAGCTGGATCACCGCCACCAGCGCCACCAGCATCACGATCACGGTCAGCATGATCTGGCTGTCGAAGCGCTGGTAGCCGTAGCGATAGGCGATATCCCCCAGGCCTCCGGCACCGATCGCCCCGGCCATGGCCGAGGAGTTGATCAGCGTCACCAGGGTGATGGTGAAACCGCCAACGATCCCCGGCAACGCCTCGGGCAGCAGCACGTGCCAGACGATGTGCCAGCGCCGGCAGCCCATGGCCTGTGCCGCTTCGATCAGGCCGTGGTCCACCTCGCGCAGGCTGACCTCGGCGATGCGCGCGAAGAACGGCGTGGCGGCGATGGTCAGCGGCACCACGGCGGCCCACACGCCATAGGTGGTGCCGACCACCAGGCGGGTGAAGGGGATCAGCGCGACCATCAGGATCAGGAACGGGATCGAGCGGAACAAGTTGACGATGGCGCCCAGCACCCGGTTCAGCGCGGCGGCCTCGAAGATCCCGCCCTTGTCGCTGGTGACCAGCAGCACTGCCATCGGTACCCCGACGACCAGCGCGACCAGCGAGGACACGCCGACCATCAGCAGGGTGTCGAGCAAGCCTTGCAGCAGGCGATCAATCCACATGGCCGAGTACCTCCACATCCGCGGCCCAGCGACGGGCGCGTTCGAGCAACTGGTGGGTGTCCAGCGGCGAGCCGCGCACGGCCAGGATCAGTTGCCCCAAGGCATGCTCGCCGATGGTCTCGACGCCGCCCTGGAGCAGCCGCACGCGTCCGCCCAGATCGCTGAACAGGGCGCTCAGTTCCGGCTCGCCCACCAGGTCGAGCTTGAGCACCACAGCCGCGTCGCGGCTGATCGGCTGGGCACGCAGACTGGCTTGCAAGGCGGCCGACAGCTTGGTCTGCAGCGGTGCGAGCAGGGTACGGGTGACGTCGTGGCGCGGTGTGCCGAACACTTGCCAGACCTCGCCCTGTTCGACGATCTCGCCCTGCTCGAGCACCACCACGCGCTGGCAGATATCGCGGATCACCGCCATCTCGTGGGTGATCAGCACCACGGTCAGGCCCAGGCGTTGGTTGATGTCGCGCAGCAGCTCGAGGATCGAGGCAGTGGTTTCCGGGTCCAGCGCGGAGGTGGCTTCGTCGCACAGCAGGATCTCGGGGTCATGTACCAGCGCCCGGGCGATGCCGACGCGCTGCTTCTGCCCGCCCGACAGTTGCGCGGGGTAGACATGGTGCTTTTCCGCCAGGCCGACGAGTTCCAGCAGCTCGCGGACCTTGCTCTGGCGCTCGGCCTTGGCCACGCCGGCCACCTTCAACGGCAGCTCGACGTTCTGCCACACGGTCTTGGCCGACATCAGGTTGAAGTGCTGGAAGATCATGCCGATGCGCCGGCGCAAGGCGACCAGGCGGTTCTCGTCGAACGGCGCGATATCCACCTGGTCGATCAGCACCCGGCCCTGGCTGGGCTGTTCCAGGCGGTTGATGGTGCGCAGCAGCGAAGACTTGCCGGCACCGCTGCGGCCGATGATGCCGAATATTTCGCCGCGGCGGATGTTCAAGTCGATGCCCTGCAACGCCGGCTGGACCTGGCCCGGATAGGTCTTGCCCAGGCCGATGAAGCGGATGTGCGCCTGGTTCACTTCCGGGCGCAGGGCCGTTTCCTCGGCCTTGAACGGTTCGGCGGGCGGGATGGGCGCCCTCAGGGCGCTGGCCTGGGCCATGTCAGCCTTCCCAGCCGGCCTGGTAGAGCTTGCCATGGGCCTTGTCGAGGGCGGCGCGCACGACCGGCGAGTGTTGGTAGATATCGACGAACTTGGCCAGGCGCGGGTCGTTTTTCTCCTGTGGGCGGATAACGAACTGGATCACGTACTCCTTGTTCTCCAGGCCGTCGAACAGCAGCGCCGACGTAGCGTCAAAGGTGTTGGCCAGGCGGATATAGGCCGGGTAGCCCTGCACCAGGTCGGCGTCGTCATAGGCGCGCACCAGCTGCACCGCTTCTACCTGGAGAATTTTGATCTTCTTCGGGTTGGCGATGATGTCGTCCTCGGTGGCCTTGTAGCCCACGCCCTGCTTGAGGGTGATCAGGCCGGCCTTGGCCAGCAGTTGCAGGCCGCGGCCGCTGTTGATCGGGTCGTTGGCGATGGCCACGCTGGCGCCTTCGGGCAGCTCGGCAAAGCTTTTGTACTTTTTCGAGTACAGCCCGACGTTGTTGATGATCCCCGGTGCATAGGGGACCAGGTTGAAGCCGGCGGCGGCCTTGGCGTTTTCCAGGAAGGGGATGTGCTGGAAGTAGTTCACGTCGATGTCGCCGCTGTTGAGGCTGACATTCGGCGCGATCCAGTCGCTGAATTCGATCAGCTTCACTTCCAGGCCTTGTTTTTGGGCTTCTGCCACCGCGGCTTCCAACGGGATGGCGAAGGCGGCGGTGGTGCCGATCTTCAGTGGCTCCGCGGCGAAGGCAGCGGCGGACAGGCCGAGGCCTAGGGCGATGGCCGCGACGGGCCGGAACAGTTTTTCAAGCATGGTGCAGGGCTCCAGTCGGGGCAGGGGTGGGGGTGTTGCGGTAGGAGGATCCGGGATGGTCGGCGGGCAAGTGCGGATGGTCGCTGGCGAACAGCTTCTCGCGCAGGGTGCCTTCGGCGTAGTCAGTCTTGTAGCGGCCACGGCGTTGCAGTTCAGGTATTACCAGGTCGATGAAGGCCTCGAAGCTTTCCGGGGTGACGGTGCGGGTCAGGTTGAAGCCGTCCAGGCCGGTGTCGTCGAGCCAGCCGATCAGTTGCTCGGCCACCTGCCCGGGGTCGCCGACCAGGGTCACGTAGCGGCCGCCCAAGGCGTGCTGCTCCAGCAGGCGGCGGCGGGTCCAGGCGCTGTCCTGCAATTGGCGGGTGGCGGACTGGATGGCATTGCCCTTGGCGAAACCGATGGGTTCGTCCAGTTCGTAGCGTGAGAAATCGATACCGGTGGAGCTGGCGAAATGCGCAACGCCTGCCTCGGCGCTGGCGTAATGCAGGTACTCGGCGTGCAGGCCGCGGGCTTGGTCTTCAGTTGCGGCAACGATCACGGTGATGCCCATGAATACCTTGACCGCCTGCGGGTCGCGACCAGCGGCTTGCGCCGCTGCGCGCACCTTGTCGACCTGGGCGCGGGTGGCGGCCTTTTCCTGGCCGCTGATGAACACGCACTCGGCATGGTTGCCGGCAAAGGCCAAACCGCGTGCCGAACTGCCGGCCTGGAACAGTACCGGTGTGCGCTGCGGCGAAGGCTCGCACAGGTGATAGCCCTCGACCTTGTAGAACTCGCCATGGTGCTCGACCTTGCGCACCCTGTCCGGCCGCGCATACACACGCTGCGCGCGGTCGGCGACCACGGCATCGTCGGCCCAGCTGCCTTCGAGCAGCTTGTACAGCACCTGCAGGTATTCGTCGGCCTGGTCGTAGCGGCGGTCGTGCTCGGGTTGCTGTTCCAGCCCCATGGCCCGGGCGGCACTGTCGAGGTAGCCGGTGACGATGTTCCAGCCGACCCGGCCGTTGCTCAGGTGGTCGAGGGTGGAGAGGCGCCGGGCGAACAGGTAAGGCGCTTCATAGGTCAGGTTGGCGGTGAGGCCGAAGCCCAGATGCCTGGTAACGGCGGCCATGGCCGAGACCAGCAGCAGCGGGTCGTTGACCGGCAGCTGGATCGACTCCTTGAGCGTTACGTCCAGCGACTGGCCATAGACGTCGTAGGTGCCGACGATATCGGCGATGAACAGCCCGTCGAACAGCCCCCGCTCCAGCAGGCGGGCGAGGTCGGTCCAGTAGTCGAGGGTCTTGTACTGGGTCGAAGTGTCCCGCGGGTGGGTCCACAAACCGTGGTTGATGTGCCCGATGCAGTTCATGTTGAAGGCATTGAGCAGGATCTGCTTGGCCATCAGATGGTCCCTCGGCGCGGCGGCTTCTCGTCGTTGAGGTAGTAGTTGCCGATGGCGTGGTACTTCCAGCGCACCGGGTCGTGCAGCGTGTGCACCCGGGCGTTGCGCCAGTGGCGGTCGAGGTTGTGCTCGGCCAGGGTGGCCTGGCTGCCGGCCAGCTCGAACAGGGTGGTGCCGGCGGCCAGGGAGATCTCGGTGCTGATTGCCCGGGCCTCGGCGACGGCAATCGAGGCGGCGGCCAGGGTCTCGGCGTTGCTGTCGGCCTGGGCGGTGTCGAGGATTTCACCCGCGCGTTCGAGCAGGGCCTCGGTGGCATGCAGGCGGATTGCCAGGTGACCGAAGCTCTTCAAGGTGAGCGGATCGTCGCTGGCCTTGTCGAGGCCGGAGTCGATCCAGGGTCGGCTGCGGGTACGCACGAAGTGCAGGGCGTCCTCGTAGGCGGCGCGGGCGATACCGGTGTCGATCGCGGCATGGAGGATCTGCGCCAGCGGGCCGACCGTGGTCGGGCGCTCGAAGGCGCTCTGGAACGGCACCACGTCTTCGGCGCGGACCGGCACATGGTTGAACACCACCGAGCCGCTGCCGGTGGTGCGCTGGCCGAAGCCGCTCCAGTCGTCGATCACCTCGATGCCCTGGCTGTCGGCGGGCACGAAGGCCAGGTGCGATACGCCCTGCTCGTCGATCACCAGGGTCGGGATGCGCTGGGCGTAGATCGCGCCGGTGCAGTAGAACTTGCGGCCATCGATGCGGTAATGGTTGCCGTCGCGGCTCAGGCGGGTGGTGCGCTCGTGGGCGTTCTTCGTGCCGAGCTCGGCCAGGGCGTTGCCGAAGCGGCGGCCGGCGAGGACTTCGGCGTAGAGGCGTTGCTGTTGTTCGGGGCTGCCGTTCACCCGCAGCACTTCCAGGGCGTAGAAATGGTTCTGCGGGATCTGCCCGAGCGAGGCGTCGGCCTGGGCGATGCGGGCGATGACCTTGGCCAGGGTGGCGCTGGACACGCCGGCGCCGCCAAAGGCCTTGGGCACGCTGATGCCCCACAGGCCGGACTGCACGAAACGTTCGAGTTCGGCATGCGGCAGGCGGCGCTCGCGGTCGCGCAGGGCGCTGTCTTCGCGCAGGTAGTGGGCGAGTTCGTCGGCGACGGCCAGGGCCTGGGCGTCGGTGGTGATGATGGATGCAGTCATTGTGCTCTCCGGGCACTTGGGGCCGCTGTGCGGCCCTTTCGCCGGCAAGCCGGCTCCCACAGTGAGACTTCACAGAAATCCTTGTGGGAGCCGGCCTGCCGGCGAAAGGGCTGCACCACAGCCCCTGGGCCGTGAATCAGATCCAGGAATGGCGGGCAGGCAGGGTGCCGTTGAGGTGGTAGGCGCCGACGGCGTGGTACTTCCAGCGCACCGGGTCGTGCAGGGTGTGCACGCGGGCGTTGCGCCAGTGCCGGTCGAGATTGAACTCGGCCAGGCTGGCGCGGCTGCCGGCCAGCTCGAACAGCTTCTCGCTGGCCTGCAGCGAGATCTCGGTGGTGAGCACCTTGGCTTCGGCCACGGCAATCGAGGCACGGGCCGCGGCGGCGGCATCGATCACACCGGCGTTCACTTCGTCGAGGACCCTGGCGGCCTTGCGCATCAGGGCCTCGGCGGCGTGCAGTTCGAGCTTCAGGCGGCCGATGTCGGCGATCACATAGGGATCGTCACTGTTGCGTTCGACCTTGGCCTCGATCCAGGGCCGGGACTTCTCCCGCACGAACTGGATCGTGTCCTCGATGGCCGCTTCGGCGATGCCGGCGTCGATGGCCGCCTGGATCAGCTGCGAGGCGGCGCCCTGGATGCTGGGCTCTTCACGCAGGCGCCAGTTGTCCACCACCAGGTCGGCGTCCACCGGCACCTGGTCGAGCAGCACGGTGCCGCTGGCGGTGGTGCGCTGGCCGAAGCCGGACCAGTCGTCGACGATGCGCAGCCCCGGGCTGCCGCGACGAACGAAGGCCAGGCGTTGCCGGCCGTCATCGTCCAGGGCTTTTACCGCTACCCAGTGGGCGTACAGGGCACCGGTGGAATAGAACTTTTCGCCACTGATGCGATAGCCGTCGCCTTCGCGGGTAATGCGCGCCTTGAGCGTCAGGGTGTCCTTGGTCCCGCGCTCGGGGCCGGCATTGCCGATGCGCCAGCCGTCGAGCACGGCGCGGAAGATCGCTTCCTGCTGCGCCTGGGTGGCGGTAAGGCGCACCAGTTGCAGGATGCCGAACTGGTTCTGCGGAATCTGCCCCAGCGCCGGGTCGGCGGCACTGATCAGGCGGAACACTTCGGCGATGGTTTCGAACGACACCTCGGGACCGCCGAAGGCCTTGGGCACGCTGATGCTGCCCAGGCCGCTGCGGGTGAACTGCTCAATCTCGGCCCATGGCAGCTTGCGCTGCTGGTCACGTTTGGCGGCCTGCTGGCGGGCCACCTCGGCCAGTTCGCGGGCGGCCTGCAGGGCCTCTTCGTCGTTGCGCAGCACCTTGGCCGGCAGCAGCAGCGGCGAGCTGTCGTGATCGCTGTGGAATCGGGTAGTTGGTTGGCTGGACATCAGTACCGCTCCTTGGCTGCACTCAATGCCCTGGCGTTATGCACTGGGGTGATTGTGATCCTGACCATTCCTAACCTCACAAAGTTGAAAGCGTCGCCTCAGCTGATGGCGACAGACGTTTGCTGGTCCGGTGGTCCGGTCGATATACCCTATTCGTTTAGAAAAAGTTTATGAACTACCGTTTAGGAATATGAATAGAAGAACTGCGGGGTCTGCCCTGTCACTGTGAGCCAGTGACAGGGCAGAAAGGTCAGCGCTGAACCGTTACCACCAGCTTGCCCGCTGCCTGGCGTTGCGCCAGACGTTCGATCGCGGCGCCGCCCTCGACCAGCGCGTAGGTCTGCGACACCAGCGGTTTCAGCTTGCCCTCGGCATGCCAGGCGAACAGCTGGCGGAAGTTGGCGGCGTTGTCCTCCGGCTGGCGCTGGGCAAAGGCGCCCCAGAACACTCCGACCACCGCCGCGCCCTTGAGCAGCGCCAGGTTCACCGGCAACTGCGGGATCGTCCCGCTGGCGAACCCCACCACCAGCAACCGGCCGTTCCACGCCAGCCCCCGCACAGCCTGGTCGAACAACTCGCCACCGACCGGATCGTAGATCACATCCACGCCCTGGCCGCCGGTCAGGCGCTTGATCTCGTCCTTGAGGCTGGCCTGGCTGTAGTCGACCAGCTCGTCGGCCCCGGCCGCCTTGGCGATCGCCAGCTTCTCGGCACTGCTGGCCGCCGCAATCACCCGTGCCCCGAGGGCCTTGCCGATTTCCACCGCCGCCAGGCCGACGCCACCCGAGGCACCGAGCACCAGCAGGGTTTCACCGGCCTTGAGCTGGCCGCGCTGGGTGAGTGCGTGCATCGAGGTGCCGTAGGTCATGCCGAACGCGGCGGCAGTGGTGAAGTCCATGCCCGCCGGGATCGGCAGCACGTTGTAGAACGGCACCGCCACTTGCTCGGCGAAAGCGCCCCAGCCGGTCAGGGCCATGACCCGGTCGCCGACCTTGAACGCGCCGGCCTTCTCGCCGACCGCGACCACCACGCCGGCGGCTTCCGCCCCCGGCGAGAACGGCAACGGTGGCTTGAACTGGTACTTGCCCTCGATGATCAGGGTGTCGGGGAAGTTGACCCCTGCGGCGTGCACGTCGAGGAGGATCTCGTTCTTCTTCGGCACGGGGCTGGCGACCTCTTCCAGGACCAGGTCCCGCGCCGGGCCCAGGGCTTTGCACAACAAGGCTTTCATCAGGGCTATTCCTTTGCGTGTGGTGGCCGATAAGTGTAGGAGGGCCACCCCGAGGGTCAACGAGCATGGTCGGCCCTGATGAGCTGGCATAAGCCCGGGCTTGGGTTTGGCCGGCGCGCTGGGTAAGCTGGCGGCAACTGTATTGAGGAGCGAATTCGTGAAAGCGTGGATCTTGATGGTGCTGGCCCTGATGCTGCCGGCGGCGGCCATGGCCGAGGAAAAGGAAGGCGAGCCCAAGGTCGCCTATATCAGCCTCAGCCCGCCCTTCGTTGGCAACTACGCCCTCGACGGCGGCCCCAAGCTGCGCGTGTACAAGGCCGACGTCGCCCTGCGTGTGACCGGGGATGCCGCCGCCACGGCGGTCAAGCATCACGAACCGCTGATCCGCAACCAGTTGGTGGCGCTGTTCACCCAGCAGGGCGTGGACAACATGAGCAACGTCGAGGCCAAGGAAAAGCTGCGCCAGGAAGCCCTGAAACAGGTGCAGCAGGTGATGGAGTCCGAAGAGGGCAAGCCGATCGTCGAGGACCTGCTGTTCAACAACCTGATCGTGCAGTGATCAGGCGGCGAGGCTGCGGCGAAAGCGCGCCAGGGCCACGCCGAAGAACACCAGGCCGATCGCGGCCAGCGCCGCGACGTCCGGCCACACCACGCTCAGCCCGGCGTCGCGGAACAGGATCGCCGCGCCGAGGCTGACGAAGTGGGTCGAAGGCGAGCCCTGCATGACCCACTGCAGCCACTGCGGCATGCTGTCCAGCGGCGTGCTGCCCCCCGACAGCAGCAGCATCGGGATGATCACCGGGATCGCCAGCAGGCCGAATTGCGGTGTCGAGCGCGCCAGGGTGGCGAGGAAGATGCCCAGTGCCGTGCTGGCGAACAGGTACAGCGCAGTCACCCCCAGGAACAGCCCCATCGAGCCCGCCAGCGGCACGCCCAGGGCGCCCTTGACCACCACTTCCAGCGATATCCAGGTACAGGCCACCACCACCAGGGCGTTGCTGGCGATCTTCGCCAGCATGATTTCCAGTGCCGTCAGCGGCAGCACCAGCAGGTGGTCTAGGGTGCCGTGCTCGCGTTCGCGCAGCAATGCGGTGCCGGTGAGGATGATGGCCAGGATGGTGATGTTGTTGACGATCTGGATCACCGCCAGGAACCAGCCGCCTTCGAGGTTGGGGTTGAACAGCGCCTTGGGGTTGAGCAGTGCCGGGCTGCTGGTGCTGCGGCCTGCGTATTCGAGCAGCTCGCGTTCGAAGATCCGCCCGATGTAGCCCGCGCCCATGAAGGCCTGGCTCATGGCCGTGGCATCGACGTTGACCTGCAGCTCCGGTGAGCGCCCGGCCAGCAGGTCGGCCTGGAAGTTCACCGGCACGTTGATCACGAAGGTGTACTGGCCGCTGTCCATGGCCTGGTCCAGGCGATCCGCCGGCAGTGCCACGGCGGGCTGGAATTCGGGCGGTTGCAGCGACTCGGCAAGCTTGCGCGAGATGGCGCCGTGGTCTTCGTCGACCACTGCGACACTGGCGTTGTGCACGCCTATCACCGAGCCTGCGGCGGGCATGTAGATCGCCACGCTGAAGGCGTACAGCAGGAACAGCAGCAATACGCTGTCATGGCGCAGGCTGGTGAGTTCCTTCAGGCCCAGGCGCAAGGTGTGGGAGAGCCGGCTCATCTCAGGCCTCCTGCTTTTTCAGCATGATCAGGCTCAGCCCGGTGAAGGCGGCGAAGAAGCCCAGCAACGCCAGGCACTGCGGCCACAGCTCGCGCAGGCCCAGGGCCTTGGTGAAGGTGCCGACGGCGATGTCGAGGAAGTAGCCGGCCGGGAACAGCTGGCCCATCAGCGCCGCCGCGCCCTCCAGCGACGAGCGCGGCACGATCAGCCCCGAGAACTGGATGGTCGGCAGGCTGGTGATGATCAGGGTGCCGAGGATCGCCGCGATCTGCGTGCGGGTGAACGCCGAGATCAGCAGGCCCAGGCTGGTGGTCGCCAGCAGGTAGGCCAGGCCGCCGCAGGCCAGGGCCAGCGGGCTGCCCTTGAGCGGCACGCCGAACAGCCAGCGGTTCATCGCCACCAGCAGCGCCAGGTTGACCAGGCTCACCGCGAGGTACGGCGCCTGCTTGCCGAGCAGGAACTCCAGGCGGGTCAGGGGCGTTGCGTAGAAGTTGGTGATCGAGCCCAGCTCCTTTTCCCGCACGATGCCCAGCGCGGTAAGCATGGCCGGGATGAAGGCCAGGATCAGCGCCATGACGCCGGGGCCGATGGCGTTCACGCTGACCACGTCCTGGTTGTAGCGAAAGCGCGTTTCCAGGCGCACCGGCTGCTGGCGCGAGACTGGGTTCGGGCCGAGGGCCGCGAGCTGTTCAAGGTTGGCCTGGTGCACGGCCTCGACATAGTTGCGGCTGGTCTCGGCGCGAAACGGCATGCCACCGTCAAGCCAGGCCGCAACCACCGGCTGGCGCCCGGCATGCAGGTCGCGGCCAAAGCCCGGAGGGATCTCCAGGGCCAGCTTGATCTCCGAGCGCTGCAAGCGCTGGTGCAGCTGGCGGGCATCGCGGATCGGCGGCCGCTCGGCGAAATAGCGCGAGCCACGGAAGGCCTCCAGGTAGGCGCGGCTCTGCGGGCTCTGGTCCTGGTCATAGACGGCGAAGGCGAGGTTTTCCACATCCAGCGAGATGCCATAGCCGAAGATCACCATCATGAACAATGCCCCTGCCAGGGCAAAGGCCAGGCGCACCTTGTCGCGCAGCAGCTCTTTGCCTTCGCGGCTGGCGACGGCCAGCAGGCGGCGCAGACTGAAGGCCTGGCGCAGAGCGGGCGCTGGGGCAGCGGCCTGCTCCAGCGTGGCGTCGGCTTGGGTCTGGGTGGGCGCGTCCTGGGCCTGTTCGAGGCAACGCACGAAAGCGTCTTCCAGGGTGTCGCCGCCGAACTGGATTTGCAGGGCCTGCGGTGTATCGCAGGCCAGCACCCGGCCGGCGTGCATCAGCGAGATACGGTCGCAGCGCAGGGCTTCGTTCATGAAGTGGGTGGACAGGAAGATGGTCACGCCCTGCTCGCGGGACAACTCCACCAGCAGGCGCCAGAAGTCGTCGCGGGCCGCCGGATCGACGCCCGAGGTCGGTTCATCGAGGATCAGCACTTCCGGGCGGTGCAGCACCGCCACGGCCAGCGACAGGCGTTGGCGCAGGCCCAGGGGCAGGGCGCCGGAAGGCTGGTCGGCGATGGCGCCAAGGTCGAAGCGCTTGATGAGTTCGGCGATGCGCGGCGCGCTGTCGGCCTTGGCCAGGTCGAACAGGCGAGCATGCAGCTCGAGGTTCTGCCGGGCGCTCAGCTCGCCGTACAGGGAATAACTCTGGGACATGAAGCCGACCCGCTTGCGCGTGGCCAGGTCGCCGGCATCCACCGGGCGGCCAAGCAGGCTGGCGCTGCCTTCGCTGGCCGGCATCAGCCCGGTGAGCACCTTCATGGTGGTGGTCTTGCCGCAGCCGTTGGAACCGAGGAAACCGAAAATCTCGCCGCGGCCGATGGCGAAGCTGACCTTGTTCACGGCAGTGAAGTCGCCGAAGCGCAAGGTCAGGTCGTGGGCCTCGATGGCGATCGGCCCATCATCGACCTGGCGTGGCGGAATCCGCAGCGGCTCGGGTTGCTCGCGGCCGGCCCCCTGAAAGTGGGTGAAGGCATCGTCGAGCTTGCCACTGGGCGTGGCCGCAGCCAGCTCACGGCTCAGGCCTGCAGCCAGCAAGCGACCGGCATCAAGCATCAGGCAGTGCTCGAACTGCTCTGCTTCCTCCATGTAGGCGGTGGCCACCAGCAGGGTCAGTTGCGGGCGCTGGGCGCGCACCTGCTCGACCAGTTCCCAGAAGCGCCGCCGTGACAGCGGGTCGACGCCGGTGGTCGGCTCGTCGAGGATCAGCAGGTCCGGCTCGTGGATCAGCGCGCAGCACAACCCCAGCTTCTGCTTCATGCCGCCCGACAGCTTGCCGGCCGGGCGCTCGCCGAAACGTTCGAGGTCGGTGGCGCGCAGCAGGCTGGCCATGCGTTGCTCGCACTCAGCGCGGCCGAGGCCGAACAGGGTGGCAAAGAAGCGGATGTTCTCGCGGATGGACAGCTCCGGGTACAGGTTGTTGCCCAGGCCCTGGGGCATGAACGCGACCTTGGGGTACAGTGCGGTGCGGTGGCGGCGTTGGCGGATCGAGCCACCCAGCACCTGCAACTCACCCTGCTGCAGGCGCTTGACCCCGGCAATCAGCCCGAGCAGGGTCGACTTGCCGGCGCCGTCCGGGCCGATCAGGCCGCAGCGGGTGCCGGCCGGCAGGCTGAACGCGAGGGGATGCAGGGCCTGCAGATCGCCATAGCGGTGGCTGACGCCGTCGGCCTGCAGCGCTGTCGCCGCGTTCATTGCAGGTTGGCCGGCCAGCCCACGTCGGCGGTGCGCACATAACCGGCGCCGGGCATGCCCGGCTTGGCCTGGGGCACGGCGCTCGGTTCGGTCAGGCGCAGCTTGACCCGGAACACCAGCTTTTGCCGTTCGTCACGGGTCTCGACCTGTTTCGGGGTGAACTGCGCCTTGGCCGCGACAAAGGCGATCTTCGCCGGCAGGGCCTGCTCGGGCAGGGCGTCGAGCACGATCCGCGCCTGGTCGCCCACGGTCAGCCGGCCGGTGGTGGCGGCGGGCAGGTAGAGATTCATGTACTGGTCGCTGGGGTCGATCAGCATCAGCACCCGGCCACCGGCACCGAGCACCTCGCCAGGCTCGGCCAGGCGCAGCTGGATGATGCCGTCGATGGGGGCACGCAGGCTGCTGTCGTCGATTTCGCTGGTGAGCTGGGCGACCTGGGCCTCGGCGGCGCCAATGGCCGCCTTGATCGCCGCCAGCTGGGCGCGGGCGGCGACCACGGCAGAGGTGGCGGTGTCGTAGCGAGCCTGCTGCTGGTCGAGCAGTTGCTGGCTGGCGAACTTGCGCTGGTAGATTTCGCGCACCCGCTTGAGCTCCTGGCTGGCCAGCAGCAGTTCGCTCTGGCGCAGTTGCACGCTGGCCTGGGCGGCGGCGTAGTTCTCGCGGGCGCGCAGCACTTCGGCCTCGGCCTGGCTGCGCTGGGCCTCCATGGTGCGGGTGTCGATACGCGCTAGCAGTTGGCCGCGGGTGACCTTGTCGCCTTCATCGACCAGCACCTCGGCCAGGCGCCCGGGGATCTTGCTGGCGATCTGCACTTCGGTGGATTCGAGGCGCCCGTTACCCATGCTCAGGCCTTCGGGCAGGCGGTCGTGAAGGGACTTCCAGTAACCCAGCCCGCCGGCCGCCAATAGCAGCAACACCAAGGCGGAGGCGAAGATTCTGGGGGCTTTTCGATTCATCGGTCTGCATCCTGCGGCTTGCACGCCTTATCCTGGCGCGACGCGCATCCTGGCGCGTTGATATTGGTCAAACCCCTGACAATAGACGCACAATCAGCTCAGTGCGAGGATCGCCGTCCATTGTTCTGCGGTCACCGGCATCACCGACAGGCGGCTGCCCTTTTGCACCAGTGGCAGTTCCTCCAGTGCCGCCTGCTGCTTGAGCAGGCCCAGGCCGAGTACCTGGCGGAAGGTCCGCACATGCTCGACATCCACCGCGCTCCACGGGTTCTTCTCGGCGCTGGCCTTGGCATCGTGGTAGTGGCTTTGCGGGTCGAGGGCGGTCGGGTCCGGGTAGGCCGCGGCGCTGATCCGGGCAATGCCGGCGATCCCTGGTTGCGGGCAGCTGGAGTGGTAGAAGAAGAACTCGTCGCCTACGCTCATGGCCCGCAGGAAATTGCGCGCCTGGTAGTTGCGTACCCCGTCCCAACGGGCACTGCCCAGGCGTGCCAAGGCTTCGATGGAGAGCTCGTCGGGCTCGGATTTCATCAGCCAGTAGGCCATGGATGCTGCTCCTGAAAGAGTTTGAAATAACTCGTTGCATGAAACCGACAGTCGGTTGGCGTCAACGTTTGCCTAGCGACTCATGTTGTCGGAAAATGCGCCGATTTTAAGCTATACGCTCCGGCAGCCATCAAGAAAGCCGCCGAGCCTGGACAGTTGTTCTTGGGGGGCAATCAATGAAACAACGTAAACCGGACCTGCTCTGGATCCTGGCCTTCATCTTCGGCCTGGGCGTGGTCACCACCGGTTACGCGCAAGGTTTGTGGGAGCGCAAGCTCGATGCCGCCTATCAGCAGGCGCCCGTCGATCCGGCGCAGCAACAGCACCGCTGATCGCGGGTTCATTTCGCCGCCAGGTACTTACCACGGTCTGACACCGTGCCTTGCAACGGTACATCCCAGCTTGCCTGGTTGAGCCGCTCCACCTTCTGGCATTCATGCGCCAGCCCCAGCAGCAATGGTTTTTTCCAGGCCTTGCGCCGGCCCTGATAGGCCAGGCTGCGGTCATAGAAGCCCCCGCCCATGCCCAGGCGACCCCCCATCTCATCGAAACCGACCAGCGGCAGCAGGATCAGGTCCAGCGCCCAGATCGGCCTTTGGCGTTTGCGCTCGACTACAGGTTCGGCGATGCCGAAGCGGTTGGGCCGCAGCCTTTCACCTGGCTCGAAACGCTGGAACACCATGCGTGTGGCGGGCCAGGCGTGCAACACGGGCAGGTAGACGTGCTTGCCGCGCCTGTGCGCCTCGCGCAGCAGCAGGCGCGGGTCGATCTCGCCATCATTGGGCAGGTACAGGGCGATATGCCGGGCGCGGCGGAACAGTGGATGCTGCGCCAGCTGGCGATAGAGGCCTTCGGCGGCCTGGCGTTGCTGGGCGGGTGTGAGGGCGCGGCGGGCATTGCGCAGGAGGCGGCGAAGCTGGGGGCGGGTAAGCGGCGCGGTGTCGGTCATGGCACGGGCGATCCCTGAAGAAACGAAAAGCCCGCCGTGGAAGGCGGGCAGTTCTGAAAGCAGGCTCCCCGACAAGACCGCTATCGGTGTAGCCCTTGAACCCGAAAGTTCAAGGTGGAGATTGCAGGGGGCGTTAAGGCTTTCCGTCGGGCGGACATGCACACCTGCCCCAGCGTGCAACCCCCGTGGTTGTGCGTATCGGCTCAGGGACATAACCGACTGGCGCATCCCCCAGGGAGTGGCGCCAGTATACCAATCTCAGTCGTTTTTGCTAACCGGATCGTCGGAGAGGGCCTGGTCGACCCGTTCCAGCAGGTCACGCACCTGTTCGCGGGTGGTGCCGCCGCTGGCCACTTCGGGGCGCTCCTGGCGGTGCAGCAGCTCGTGGGTGATGTTCAGCGCGGCCATCACGGCGATACGATCGGCTCCGATCACCTTGCCGCTGCTGCGGATCTCGCGCATCTTGCCATCCAGGTAGCGGGCGGCGCCGACCAGGTTGTTGCGCTCCTCGGGCGGGCAGATGATCGAGTATTCCTTGTCGAGGATCTGGACGGTGACGCTATTGCTTGAACTCATGAGTCTTGCTCCAGGGCCTTGAGGCGCAGGATCATCGATTCGATCTTGCGTTTGGCGATCTCGTTCTTTTCGATCAGGTGGGCGCGCTCCTCGCGCCAGGATCGTTCCTGAGCTACTAAGAGTGCGTTTTGCCGCTTTAGTTGCTCGACCCGTTCGATCAGCAACTCGAACCGGCTCATCAGCGCTTGCAGGTCGTTCTCTTGCATGGATTGCACTCGATTCCTTGACTCGCCTGGCGATCATGCCTGCCCCAAGGGCGCGACGGCCAGTGCCGATGGTCTTGGCGCGCCTGCCGGTGCTAGGATACAAGGTCTCCATTCTAGTCATTGCGCCGTCTGGCGCCTAGCTGCCCATGCCCAATACCCAATCGCCCTACATCGCCTTCGCCATGTTGCTTTCGAGCAATGGCCACCCAGTCACCCCCGCCGAGCTGCACGGCCTGCTGATCGGCCGCAGCTGCGCCGGCGCCGGCTTCGATGCCGATGCCTGGCTGGCCGACGCCGCCCAACTGCTCGAGACCGAGCCCGGTGACACTGTCCGCAACGCCCTGGTCGGCCTGCAAGAGATGGTCAAGGCCGAGCTGACCGGCGACGACGTCGCCATCGTCCTGCTGCTGCCTTCCGATGATGCCGCACTCAGCGACCGCGCCACCGCGCTGGGCCAGTGGTGCCAGGGCTTCATCACCGGTTTCGGCCTGAACGCCGGTGGCAAGGACTTGTCCACCGATGCCAAGGAAGTGCTCCAGGACCTGGTGGCCATCTCGCAGGTCCAGGAAGCGCTGGAAGAATCCGAGGACGGCGAAAGCGACTACATGGAAGTCATGGAGTACCTGCGCGTCGCCCCGCTGCTGCTGTACACCGAGCTGGCCAAGCCCGAAGCGCCCGCGCCAAAGCCATCGCTGCACTGATCTGATCGGGGTCGTTTGCCCATGAGCCACATACCCAAGGCGGAGTACGCCCGTCGGCGCAAGGCGCTGATGGCGCAGATGGTCCCCAACAGCATCGCCATCCTGCCCGCCGCCGCAGTTGCCATCCGCAACCGCGACGTCGAGCATGTCTATCGTCAGGACAGCGATTTCCAGTACCTGAGCGGCTTCCCCGAGCCCGAGGCGGTGATCGCGCTGATCCCGGGCCGCGAGCATGGCGAGTACGTGCTGTTCTGCCGCGAGCGCAATCCCGAGCGCGAGCAGTGGGATGGCCTGCGGGCCGGCCAGGAAGGCGCGGTGAGTGATTTCGGCGCCGACGATGCCTTCCCCATCAGCGATATCGACGAGATCCTGCCGGGCCTGATCGAGGGCCGCGAGCGGGTCTACAGCAACATGGGCGGCAACCCCGAATTCGACCGCCGGCTGATGGAGTGGATCAATGTGATCCGCTCCAAGGCCCGCCTGGGCGCCCAGCCGCCGAACGAGTTCGTTGCCCTGGATCATCTGCTGCACGACATGCGCCTGTATAAATCGGCGGCGGAAGTGAAGGTCATGCGCGAGGCCGCGGCGATCTCCGCCCGTGCCCATGTGCGCGCCATGCAGGCCTGTCGCGCCGGGCTGCACGAGTACAGCCTGGAAGCCGAGCTGGACTACGAGTTCCGCAAGGGCGGGGCGAAGATGCCGGCCTACGGCTCGATCGTCGCCGCCGGGCGCAATGGCTGCATCCTGCACTATCAGCAGAACGACGCGCCGCTCAAGGACGGTGACCTGGTTTTGATCGATGCCGGTTGCGAGATCGACTGCTACGCCAGCGACATCACCCGCACCTTCCCGGTCAGCGGGCGCTTCTCGCCCGAGCAGAAGGCCATCTACGAGCTGGTGCTCGCAGCCCAGGCCGCGGCGTTCGCCGAGATCGCCCCGGGCAAGCACTGGAACCATGCCCACGAGGCGACCGTGCGGGTGATCACCGAAGGGCTGGTGGCGCTGGGCCTGCTCAAGGGCGAGGTGCAGGCGCTGATCGACAGCGAGGCCTACCGTGCCTTCTACATGCACCGCGCCGGGCACTGGCTGGGCATGGACGTGCACGACGTGGGCGAATACAAGGTCGGTGGCCAGTGGCGCGTGCTCGAGCCGGGCATGGCGTTGACCGTCGAACCGGGCATCTATATCGCGGCCGACAACCAGGCCGTGGCGAAGAAATGGCGCGGCATCGGCGTAAGGATCGAGGACGACGTGGTGGTAACCAGACAAGGCTGTGAAATCCTCACTTCAGGCGTGCCGCGCACGGTCGCCGAGATCGAGGCGCTGATGCACGAAGCCCGCAAGGACGCCGCATGAACCGGGTCAACCTGGCGATCATCGGTGGCGGCCTGGTGGGCGCTAGCCTGGCCCTGACGCTGCAGGCCGCAGCCAAGGCGCGTGGCTGGACGATCCTGCTGATCGAGCCGTTCGCCCCGGGCGACAGCTTCCAGCCCAGCTACGACGCGCGTTCTTCGGCGCTGTCCTACGGCACCCGGCAGATCTACGAGCGACTGGGGCTGTGGCAGGCCATCAGCCGCCGCGCCGAGCCGATCCGGCAGATCCAGGTGTCCGACCGTGGCCGCTTCGGCGCCACGCGCCTGGATGCCCTGGAGGAAGGCGTGCCGGCACTCGGCTATGTGGTGGAGAACGCCTGGCTCGGCCAGTGCCTGTGGCAGGCCATCGACAACGAGGTGGTCAGCTGGCGCTGCCCGGCGCAAGTGCAGGCGATGCAGGCCATCGCCGGTGGCTATCGGTTGCAGCTGGACGACGACACCGTGTTGGAGTGCGACCTGGCGGTGCTGGCCGATGGTGGCCGTTCGGGCCTGCGCGAGCAGTTGGGCATCCATGTGCGCCACACACCGTATGACCAGAGCGCGCTGATCGCCAACATCACCCCAGGCGAGGCCCATGCCGGGCAGGCGTTCGAGCGCTTCACCGAGCAAGGGCCGATGGCCCTGCTGCCGCTGGCGGACAACCGCTGCGCGCTGGTCTGGACCCGCCAGGGCATGGATGCCAAACGCCTGGCCGAACTCGACGAGCGCAGCTTCCTGCGCGAACTGCAGGAGGCCTTCGGCTACCGCCTCGGCGCCCTGCGCCAGGTCGGTGCCCGTCATCTCTATCCGCTGTCGCTGGTGGAGGCCGAGGAGCAGGTGCGCCCGCACCTGGTGGTGCTGGGCAATGCCGCCCACAGCCTGCACCCGATCGCAGGCCAAGGCTTCAACCTGTCGCTGCGCGATGTGCAGTCGCTGGCGGACGCCTTGCTGGCCGGCCCGGCGCTGCCGGGCGATCTGCCCACGCTACAGGGCTATCACCAGCGCCAGCGCCTCGACCAGGCCTTGACCATCGGCTTCTCCGACCAGGTCACCCGTGTGTTCGGCAGCAGCCAGCCGCTGCTGGCGGCCGGGCGCAACATCGGCCTGCTCGGGCTGGACCTGCTGCCGCCGGCGAAAAGCTGGTTCGCCCGCCAGGCCATGGGCCTCGGCACTCGCCCCGACCCGCGGGGCCGCCCATGAGCGCTGCGCGCCGGCTCGCACGGCGAGCGCGGATGCTGCGCTGGTTGCTGAACCTCTACCCGCCCTACCTGGGCGCCGGCATCCACATCCAGGAAATCAGCCCGGACATGCGCAGCGTCAAGGTGCGCATGAAGCTGACGCGGTGGAATCGCAACTACGTCGGCACCCAGTTCGGTGGCAGCCTGTACGCGATGGTCGACCCGTTCTACATGCTGCTGCTGATCGAGCAGTTGGGGCGCGAGTACATCGTCTGGGACAAGGCCGCCTCCATCGATTTCATCTCGCCGGGCAAGGGCCCGGTGTATGCCGAATTCCACGTCGACGACGCGCTGCTGGACGAGATCCGCCAGCAGACCGCCAGCGGCAAGAAGTACCTGCCGCGGTTGCAGGTGGAGATCCGCGATGGCGCCGGCGAGCTGGTGGCGCGGGTCGACAAAACTTTATACGTGCGGCTCAAGCCGCAAGCGAGGCAGGCGTAAGGCATGGAAATGCGCGCAGATCTGTTGATTGTCGGTGCCGGCATGGTCGGCAGCGCCCTGGCCCTGGCCTTGCGCCACAGTGGCCTGGAGGTGCTCCTGCTCGACGGTGGGCCGTTGTCGGTCAAGCCGTTTGACGGCGAGGCGCCTTTCGAACCAAGGGTCAGTGCCCTGTCGGCGGCCAGCCAGCGCATTCTCGAGCGCCTGGGGGCCTGGGAGGGCATCGCCCGGCGCCGTGTCTCGCCGTACTCGGACATGCACGTCTGGGATGGCAGCGGCACCGGCGAGATTCATTTTTCCGCGGCCAGCGTGCATGCCGAGGTGCTGGGGCATATCGTCGAGAACCGTGTGGTCCAGGACGGCCTGCTGGAGCGCCTGCACGACAGCGATGTCGGGCTGCTGGCCAATGCCCGCCTGGAACAGTTGCGCCGCTCCGGCGACGAATGGTTGGTGACCTTGGCCGATGGTCGCAAGCTGCGCGCGCCGCTGGTGGTCGCCGCTGACGGCGCCAATTCGGCCGTACGTCGCCTGGCCGGTTGCCAGACCCGCGAATGGGATTACCTGCATCACGCCATCGTCACCAGTGTGCGTTGCAGTGAGGCGCATCGCGCCACCGCCTGGCAACGCTTCACCGATGAAGGTCCGCTGGCGTTCCTGCCGCTGTCGCGTGATGGCCGCCAGGACTGGTGCTCGATCGTCTGGTCGACCACGCCGGAGCAGGCCGAGCAGGCCATGGCGCTGGACGACGTGGCGTTCCGCAAGGCGCTTGAGCGTGCCTTCGAAGGCCGTCTGGGTGACGTGCTCGAGGCTGATCCGCGGGTCTGCGTGCCGCTGCGCCAGCGCCATGCCAAGCGTTATGTCGATGAAGGGCTGGCGCTGATCGGTGACGCCGCCCACACCATCCATCCTCTGGCGGGGCAGGGAGTCAACCTGGGCTTCCTCGATGCCGCCGTGCTGGCCGAAGAGCTGGTACGTGCCAGCGAGCGCGGCGAGCGCCTGGCCGATGTGAAGGTGCTGAGCCGCTTCGAACGGCGGCGCATGCCGCACAACCTGGCGCTGATGGCGGCGATGGAGGGTTTCGAGCGGTTGTTCCAGGCCAACCCGTTGCCGCTGCGCTGGTTGCGCAACAGTGGGCTGAAGCTGGTGGAGCAGATGCCGGAGGCCAAGGCGCTGTTCGTGCGCCAGGCGTTGGGGTTGTCCGGGGACCTGCCGGAGTTGGCCAAGGCCTGAAGGTCGCTGGGGCCGCCTTGCGGCCCAATCGCCGGCAAGCCGGCTCCCACAAAGGCCTGCGTTGTCACTGTGGGAGCCGGCTTGCCGGCGATTGGGCTGCGCAGCAGCCCCTTGCAACATTCGGTAACGGCTAAGCAGATGAGCGGGAAAATGGGATTCACTACCATTTGCACCTCTCAACCCAGCGAGGAGTACCCCCAATGTTGCCCCGCAAGCCCCTACTGGCCGCCCTGGCCCTCACTCTGTTCGGCGGCACCGCCCAGGCGGCGGAAGAAGTGGTGGTGTACTCCTCGCGCATCGACGAGCTGATCAAGCCGGTGTTCGACGCCTATACCGCCAAGACTGGCGTCAAGATCAAGTTCATCACCGACAAGGAAGCGCCCTTGATGCAGCGCATCAAGGCCGAGGGCGAGAACGGCGTGGCCGACCTGCTGCTCACCGTCGATGCCGGCAACCTCTGGCAAGCCGAGCAGATGGGCATCCTGCAACCGATCAAGTCGGCCACCATCGACCAGAACATTCCGCCGCAGTACCGCGCCTCGTCCCACGACTGGACTGGCCTGAGCCTGCGCGCACGGACCATCGCCTACTCCACCGACCGGGTCAAACCCACCGAGCTGACCACCTACGAGGCCCTGGCCGACAAGCACTGGGAAGGCCGCCTGTGCCTGCGCACGGCGAAGAAGGTCTACAACCAGTCGCTGACCGCCACCCTGATCGAGAACCACGGCGAGGCCGAGACCGAGAAACTGATCAAGGGCTGGGTCAACAACCTGTCGACCGACGTGTTCTCCGACGACACCGCGGTGCTTCAGGCCATTGCCGCCGGCCAGTGCGACGTGGGCATCGTCAACACCTATTACTACGGGCGCCTGCACAAGGAAAAGCCCGATCTGCCGGTGAAGCTGTTCTGGCCCAACCAGGGTGACCGCGGTGTGCACGTCAACCTGTCGGGTATCGGCCTGACCAAGCATGCGCCACATCCGGAAGCGGCAAAGAAACTGGTGGAGTGGATGACCGGCGAAGAGGCGCAGAAGCTGTTTGCCGACATCAACCAGGAGTTCCCGGCCAACCCGAAGGTGAAGCCATCGGCGGAAGTGGCGGCCTGGGGTAGCTTCAAGGCCGACAGCATTCCGGTGGAAGTCGCTGGCAAGCGCCAGGCCGAAGCCATTCGCTTGATGGATCGGGCTGGCTGGAACTGAGTCCACCCCCTTATCCTTGAGAACCGATCGCGGGGCAAGTCGGGTCGCCGCATCGCCGCTCCCACAATGTGCGTGGGAGCGGCGATGCGGCGCCCGACTTGCCCCGCGATGCTATCGCACAGCCATCGAGATTTTCGATTTGCCCCATTCTCCCCAACGCCGCTGGTACCTGCCGGTCTTTCTGGTCGCCGCCCTGGTCTTGCTGCCGCTCAGCGTCTTGCTGTTGTCATGGCAGTCGGTTGACACCCAGATCTGGTCGCACCTGCTCGACACCCAGATGAGTCGCCTGCTGGGCAATACCCTGACCCTGGTGCTGGGCGTTGGTATCGGCGTGACCGTGCTGGGGGTGAGCCTGGCGTGGCTCACCAGCCTCTGCGAATTCCCCGGCCGGCGTTGGCTGGATTGGGCGCTGATGCTGCCGTTCGCCATCCCGGCCTATGTGCTGGCGTTCGTCTTCGTCGGCCTGCTCGATTTTGCAGGCCCCGTGCAGACCGCGCTGCGCGAGGTGTTCGGGCCCATGCGCCTGCCCAGGGTGCGCTCCACAGGTGGCGTGATCACGGTATTGGTGCTGGTGTTCTACCCCTACGTCTACCTGCTGGCGCGCACGGCCTTCCTTGCCCAGGGCAAGGGCTTGATGGAGGCGGCGCGGGTGTTGGGGCTGTCACCGCTGCAGGCCTTCTGGCGGGTGGCCTTGCCCATGGCGCGGCCGGCCATCGGCGCCGGCATCGCCCTGGCACTGATGGAGACCCTGGCCGATTTCGGCGCGGTGGCGGTATTCAATTTCGACACCTTTACCACAGCCATCTACAAGACCTGGTACGGCTTCTTCAGCCTCTCCAGTGCGGCGCAACTGGCCAGCCTGCTGCTGCTGGCGGTGATGCTGGTGCTGTATGGCGAGCGCCGGGCCCGAGGCGCCAGCCGCAGTGGCAACGAACGCCCGAGGGCGCAGGCGCTTTATCACTTGCGGGGTATCAAGGCGTTGGCTGCCAGTGGCTGGTGCCTGCTGGTGTTCGCTTGTGCCTTCGTCATCCCGATGCTGCAGTTGCTGGCGTGGTTCTGGCAGCGGGGGCGGCACGACCTCGACGAGCGCTATGTCGGCCTGGTCATGCACACCCTGTACCTGGGGGCCATGGCGGCGCTGATCACGGTCAGCGTGGCCATGCTTCTGGCGTTCGCCAGGCGGCAGGCCCCGACTGCCGGTATCCGTGCCGGGGTCGGGCTGGCCAACCTGGGCTATGCGTTACCCGGCTCGGTGCTGGCCGTGTCGATCATGCTGGCGTTCAGCTACCTGGACAACCAGCTGGTAGTGCCGCTGTCCCAGTGGTTGGGCGGGGCGGGCAAGCCGTTGTTGCTGGGCAGCTTGTCGGCGTTGTTGCTCGCCTATCTGGTGCGGTTCATCGCCGTAGCCTATGGGCCGCTGGAGAGTAGCCTTGAGCGGATCCGCCCATCGCTTCCGGAAGCGTCGCGCAGCCTCGGGGTCGGTGGCCCAGGATTGTTTTTCAAGGTGTATCTGCCGTTGCTGGTGCCCGGCGCCCTCAGTGCCGCCCTGCTGGTGTTCGTCGATGTACTCAAAGAGATGCCGGCGACTTTGCTGATGCGCCCGTTCGGCTGGGACACCCTGGCCGTGCGCGTGTTCGAGATGACCAGCGAGGGCGAATGGGCGCGTGCTTCGCTGCCAGCGTTGACCCTGGTACTGGTCGGCCTGCTGCCGGTGATCGGCCTGATCCGCCGCTCGGCCCATCGTCCGGGGCATCCGCGCTGAGGGTGTCACGCAGCGCCCTTGCGGCTACAATGCGCGGCATTCGCAGCGACGGGTCCTACAAGAACAGGTGATGATTGAACATCGCCGACCGCCGCCGCCTCGCCACGCCCGGAAGGAGAAACCCATGGGACAGCGTACGCCTCTGTATGACCTGCACCTGGCGCTCGGCGCCAAGACGGTCGATTTCGGCGGATGGGACATGCCCCTGCACTACGGCTCGCAAGTCGAGGAGCACCACCAGGTGCGCAGTGACTGCGGGGTGTTCGATGTTTCCCACATGACGGTCATCGATATCGATGGCTGCGCCGCCACACCCTGGCTGCAACACCTGCTGGCCAACGACGTGACGCGCCTGGAAAGCCCCGGCAAGGCCCTCTACAGCCCGCTGCTCAATGCCGAGGGCGGGGTCATTGACGATCTCATTGCCTACCGCACCGAAGACGGTTATCGCCTGGTGGCCAATGCCGCCACCCGCGACAAGGTGCTGGCCTGGCTGCAGACCCGCAGCGAAGGCTTCAAGGTGAATTTCAAGGCACGGCCTGAACTGGCCATTCTCGCCATCCAGGGGCCTCACGCCCGAGAAAAGGTCGCTGCCCTGCTCAGCGCCTCGCGGGCCGCGCTGATCCGCGAGCTGCGCCCCTTCGAAGGCCTCGCCGACGGTGACTGGTTCATCGCCCGCACCGGCTATACCGGGGAAGACGGGCTGGAAATCATTCTTCCGGGCGAACAGGCCCCGGCGTTCTACAACGACCTGGTCGGCGCCGGTATCGCCCCGAGCGGCCTGGGCGCCCGCGATACGCTGCGCCTGGAAGCCGGCATGAACCTGTATGGCCAGGATATCGATGAAGCCCATACCCCGTTGACCTCCAACCTGGGCTGGAGCGTCGCCTGGGAGCCGGTGGGCCGCGAGTTCATCGGCCGTGCGGGTCTGCTGGCGGAAATCGAGCAGGGCGTGAAGGAAAAACTGGTCGGCCTGGTGCTCGAGGAGCGTGGCGTATTGCGCGCGCATCAGGTGGTCCGTGTATCCGGGATTGGCGAAGGGGAGATCACCAGTGGTAGTTTCTCGCCTACGCTGAGCAAATCCATTGCCCTGGCCCGCGTGCCCATGGCCACCGGTGACCGGGCCGAGGTGGAAATCCGCGGCAAGTGGTACCCGGTGCGAGTGGTAAAGCCGACCTTCGTGCGCCATGGCAAGATCCTGATCTGAACATTAACGGCGGGCCGTCCGCTGACCCATTACGAGGAATACAAGACAATGAGCCAAATCCCCGCCGACCTGCGTTTTGCCGAAAGCCACGAGTGGGCTCGCCTGGAAGCCGATGGCACGGTGACCGTGGGTATCAGTGACCACGCCCAGCAAGCACTGGGCGACGTGGTGTTCGTCGAGCTGGCCGAAGTCGGCAAGGTGTTCGCCGCCGGCGACGCTGCTGGCGTGGTCGAGTCGGTCAAGGCCGCCTCGGATATCTATGCGCCGGTGGGTGGTGAAGTCATCGCGGTCAACGAAGATCTGGCTGACAGCCCGGAGCTGCTCAACGAAGAGCCTTACGAGTCGTGGATCTTCAAGCTGAAACCGAGCGACAAGTCCGAACTGGACAAGCTGCTGGACGCAGCAGGCTATGCAAAGCTGATCGGCGAGTAACAGGGCCGCCCTCATCGCGGGGCATGCCCGTTCCCATAGTGTGTTCCTTGTGGGAGCGGGCTTGTCCCGCGATAAGGGCTGCACGGCAAACGCAATAATCCCCGCATATTCGGCAATCCTTCCTAGACTTGTAAGTCTCCATGAGAGCTGGTCCAGGAAGAGATCGTCGCCATGTCCCAGTCACCATCGCTGAGCCAACTGCAAGAGCCCAACCCTTTCCTGCGTCGCCACCTGGGGCCCGATGCCCAGGAGCAGCAGGCCATGCTCGACGCCCTCGGCGTCGCCAGCCGCAGTGAACTGATCGAGCAGACGGTGCCGCCGGGCATCCGCTTCAATCGCCCACTCGACCTGCCTCCGGCCCTCGATGAGCAGGCCGCACTGGCCAAACTTGCGGGCTACGCTGCGCAGAACCAGCTGTGGACCAGCCTGATCGGCATGGGCTACCACGCCACCATCACCCCCACGGTCATCCTGCGCAACGTGCTGGAGAACCCTGGCTGGTACACCGCCTACACGCCTTACCAACCAGAAATCGCCCAAGGCCGGCTGGAGGCGCTGCTGAACTTCCAGCAAATGGTCATCGACCTTGCCGGCCTGCCCCTGGCCAATGCTTCGCTGCTTGACGAGGCCACCGCTGCCGCCGAGGCGATGGCCCTGGCCAAGCGCGTGGCGCGCAGCAAGAGCAACGCCTTCTTCGCCGACGAGCACTGCCACCCGCAAACCCTGTCGGTACTCAAGACCCGCGCCGAGGGGTTCGGCTTTGAGCTGATCGTCGATTCGGTGGATAACCTGGGCCAGCACCAAGTGTTCGGCGCGCTGTTGCAGTACCCCGACACCCACGGCGAGGTGCGCGACCTGCGCCCGCTGATCGACCAGTTGCATGGCCAGCAGGCCTTGGCCTGCGTCGCAGCCGACATCCTCAGCCTGGTGGTGCTGACGCCGCCCGGCGAACTGGGTGCCGACGTGGTGCTCGGCTCGACCCAGCGCTTTGGCGTGCCCATGGGCTATGGCGGGCCGCACGCGGCCTATTTCGCCTGCCGCGACGACTACAAGCGGGCGATGCCCGGGCGCATTATCGGCGTATCACGTGATGCCCGTGGCAACACCGCGCTGCGCATGGCCCTGCAGACCCGCGAGCAGCACATTCGTCGCGAGAAGGCCAACTCCAACATCTGCACGGCTCAGGTGCTGCTGGCCAACATCGCCGGCTTCTACGCCGTCTACCATGGCCCTGAGGGCTTGCAGCGCATCGCCCAGCGCGTGCATCGGCTGACGTTCATCCTCGCCGCCGGCCTCGAAGCCAAAGGCATCAAGCGCCTCAACCAGCATTTCTTCGACACCCTGACGCTGGACGTCGGCGGCACCCAGGCGGCGATTATCGAAAGCGCCGAGGACGCCCGCGTTAACCTGCGCATTCTCGGTCGCGGGCACCTGGGGCTGAGCCTGGACGAGACCTGCGACGAAGCCACGGTGCTGAAGCTGTTCGATATTTTCCTTGGCGTCGACCACGGCCTGGACATTGCCACCCTCGACCAGCAGGCCCTGCCCGAAGGCATCCCCGGCGCGCTGGTGCGGCGCACACCGATCCTGCAGCACCCGGTGTTCAACCTGCACCACAGCGAGACCGAGATGCTGCGCTACCTCAAACAGCTGGAGAACAAGGACCTGGCACTCAACCAGTCGATGATCCCGCTGGGCTCGTGCACCATGAAGCTCAATGCCACCAGCGAGATGATCCCCATCACCTGGCCTGAATTCGCCCAGCCGCATCCGTTCGCCCCGGCCGCGCAGGTGCAAGGATACAAGGCGATGATCGATGAGCTCGAAGCCTGGTTGTGTGCCATTACCGGCTTCGATGCCATCTGCATGCAGCCCAACTCGGGCGCCCAGGGCGAGTACGCCGGGCTGATGGCGATCACTCGTTATCACCAGAGCCGTCACCAGGCCGGGCGCACGATCTGCCTGATCCCGTCCTCGGCCCATGGCACCAATCCGGCGTCGGCGCAGATGGCCGGCATGGAAGTGGTGATCGTCGAGTGCGACGAGGACGGCAACGTCGACCTCGACGATCTCAAGGCCAAGGCGCGCCAGGCCGGCGAGCGGCTGTCGTGCCTGATGGTGACCTACCCGTCCACCCACGGGGTGTACGAGGAGGGCATCCGCGAGATCTGCGAGGTGGTGCACCAGCTTGGCGGGCAGGTCTACATGGACGGCGCCAACCTCAATGCCCAGGTGGGGCTGACGCGACCGGCGGACATCGGTGCCGATGTCTCGCACATGAACCTGCACAAGACCTTCTGCATCCCCCATGGCGGCGGTGGCCCGGGCATGGGGCCCATTGGCATCCGCGCGCATCTCAAGCCGTTCGTGGCCAGCCACCCGGTGGTGCCGGTGCCGGGGCTGGACCCGAACAACAGCGCGGTGAGCGCGGCGCCGTGGGGCAGCGCCAGCATCCTGCCGATCAGCTGGATGTACATCGCCATGATGGGGCCGCAGCTGGCCGATGCCAGCGAGGTGGCGATCCTGTCCGCCAACTACCTGGCCAGCCAGCTGCGCGATGCCTTCCCGGTGTTGTACCGCGGGCGCAACCAGCGCGTGGCCCATGAATGCATCTTCGATCTGCGCCCGCTCAAGGCGCTGACCGGCATTACCGAGGAGGACGTGGCCAAGCGCCTGATGGACTATGGCTTCCATGCCCCGACCATGTCGTTCCCGGTACCGGGCACGTTGATGGTCGAGCCCACCGAGAGCGAGTCGAAGGCCGAGCTGGATCGCTTCGTCGAAGCGATGCTGGCGATCAGGGCAGAGATTGCCGAAGTCGAGGAAGGCAACTGGCCGGCCGAGGACAACCCGCTCAGGCACGCGCCGCATACCCTGGCCGATGTACTGGCGCCGTGGAGCCGGCCATACAGTCTCGAGCAGGGCATCGCCCCCAGCGCTCACGCCCGCCAGCACAAGTACTGGCCGGCAGTGAACCGGGTCGACAACGTGTATGGGGACAGGAATCTGTTCTGCGCGTGCGTGCCGGTGGAAGCGTATCGCTGAGCTAGCGATCCACCTCCACTGCAGGAATGGACTTACTCGGCCACGGCGTTCTTGGCCAGGATCGCGTTGGCCAGTTCCATGTCACTGGCCTGCACGCCCGGGTTGTCCGCGCGCACCTGGCGGATCGCTGCTTCCAGGAACGGCCCGCGAATGGCGCCATCACTGGCAACGAAGCTGCCGGCGTCGTCCTGGGCGGCGACGATCAGTTTGTGGTCCTTGAAGGTCAGGTAGGTCGAGGCGGTGGTCGCGCCGGAGGAGATGATATTGCGCCAGAACGTGTCGGCCATGGCGGAGCCAAGGGGCAGCGAGAACAGGACGGTGGCTGCGATGGCTGTTTTGAGACGCATGATGAATCACCTTGGTGTATGAGGGCGGTTGAGATGCCGATTTGATCGTTGCCCATGGCCCCAAGTTCCCGGCCACAAAGGAGATTTCTTGGTTATCCACAGACCCGCAGGACCTCTTCGGTAGAGGTCCTGCCCTGGGCGACCCGGTCACCACCGTGCTGTCGAAGGTCACGCAGCCCGTCTACCTCAGCCTGTTGCCGCAGGGCGGCGAGGTCGCTGGCGGGGGTGATCCGTTCGCGCAATGCGGTGCTGACCTGGAGCAGTTCGAACAGCCCGGTACGCCCATGGAAACCCGTACCCCTGCATTGCGGGCAGGCCTGGCGATCCTGCGGGCGCAGGCCCAGACAAGCGCGACATAGCGTGCGCACCAGGCGCTGGGCCATGACCCCGAGCAGAGTCGCCCTGATCAGGTAGTCGGCGACGCCAAGCTCCAGCAGACGGGTGATCGCGCCGCAGGCGTCCTGGGTATGCAGGGTCGACAGCACCAGATGCCCGGTGAGGGCCGCCTGCACGGCTACCTGGGCGGTTTCCCGGTCGCGGATTTCGCCGATCATGATGATGTCCGGATCCTGGCGCAGCAGGGCGCGAGCACCGCTGGCGAAGTCCAGCTCCAGGCTGGGTTGGACCTGCAACTGGTTGATCATCGGTTCAAGGCGCTCGATCGGGTCCTCGATGCTGCACAGGTTGACCTGGGGGCTGGCCAGGTGCCGGAGGCTGGCGTACAGGGTGCTGGTCTTGCCCGAGCCGGTCGGCCCCGTCACCAGCAGGATGCCCTGGCGTTGTTGCAGCAAGGCCAGCCACTGTTCCAGCAACGCGCCCTCCAGGCCGAGAGTTTCGAGGCTGTCGTGCAATTGCTGAGGGTCGGACAGGCGCAGCACCAGCTTCTCGCCGAACGGGGTGGGCAGGGTGGACAGACGCAGCTCCACCTCGGCACCGCTGGGCAGGCGGGTTTTCAGGCGGCCGTCCTGTGGTCGGCGTTTCTCGGCGACGTTCATGCGGCCCAGGTGCTTCAGCCGGCTGACCATCGCCAGGGTGACGCTGGCCGGGAAGGCATACACCGCGTGCAGCAGGCCATCGATGCGCAGGCGCAGATGGCCTTGTTCACGGCGGGGTTCCAGGTGGATATCGCTGGCGCGCTGCTCAATGGCGTACTGCAGCATCCAGTCGACGATGTGCACGATATGGGCATCGTCCGCGCTGGCCTGGGTTTGCCTGGCACCCAGTTCGAGCAGTTGCTCCAGCTCGCCGAGGCGGGGCAACTGGACCAGACCCGCGCCGCGCACGGAGTGGGCCAGGCCCAGGAAGGTCGGGCGCAGTTGGCGCAGCTGTCGCGGACTGGCCAGCACCCGGCGCACTGCCTTGCCCAGGCTGCGGCTCAGGTCTGCCTCCCATTCGTGTTGATAAGGCTGGGCGCTGGCCACCGTGACACTGTGTTCATCCACGGCCACGGCGAGGATGCCATGGCGCTGGGCGAAGGCGGCGGACATCAGCCCGGCCACGCGCACCAGGTCGACCTGCAAGGGGTCGATTGCCAGAAATGGCTGGCCAACCCGGTCTGCCAGCCAACGGCACAGGGCATCCAGCCCCAGCGGGTGGCCGATGGCGGCGATCAGCTCCAGGGGATGTTCGCCAGGGTGGGCCTTGGCGCGCTCGAGAGCCGCGAGCGCGGCTTCGGGGGCGATCCGCTGCTCCGCCAGCAAAGCGTCCAGCAGGCGATTGAGGTCAAGATCAAGGTGGTCGTTGGCGAGCATGCAAGCGTCCTTGCCGGGCTTCAGAGGCGTGGGCAAGGCTAGTCGTGCAGGGCGCTCGGCGTCGGTGCAAAGGGTTTCCGGACATTGCCTACCGGTTTCAACGGCGGGCTACCTCCGCAAGCTGTGGCAGGTTCGCCAGGCACACTTCGCTGACGCAGACCAGGTTGCGCAGTTTCTGCGCGATCACCTCGGCCCGATGCCAGCTCAGGCCGCCGACGCCGATCGCCACGTCCAGCAGATCGTCGCACTGGCTCACGTTGACGCTGTGCGGGGTGAGGAACTGCAGGGCGAACAGATTGAGCACGCGGCACAGGCTGTCCGGTTCGGCGTCGGCCTGCAGGCGGTAGTGCACAGTGCAGTGGACAGTGTTGGCGGCCCAGGCGTCGAGGCGGGGCAAGGTGAGGGGCCGTTCGAGTGCGTTCATGCTGGGTCTCCGCGAAAGTGGAGAAATTCTTGCACGTCAGACGGGGCATTTTTTCGCTATGATTCGCCAATATCGCGCCACTGCGAATTTTTTAATTCGCAAAAATGCAAATTGGAGAATTGTTAATGCTTGGCGAATTGGACGCTTACGACCGGCGCATTCTTGAACTGCTGCAAGACGACGCCTCGCTGTCCAGCGCGCAGATCGCCGAGCGTGTGGGCCTGTCGCAGTCACCTTGCTGGCGGCGCATTCAGCGCCTGAGAGAGGAGGGGGTGATTCGTGGCCAGGTGACGCTGCTGGACCGCAAGAAGGTAGGGCTGAACACACAGATCTTCGCCGAAGTGAAGCTCAACGCCCACGGCCGTTCGAACTTCGCCGAGTTCACCGAGGCGATCCGCGGTTTTCCCGAAGTGCTGGAATGTTATGTGCTGATGGGGGCGGTGGACTTCCTGCTGCGTATCGTCACCTCGGATATCGAGGCTTACGAGCGGTTCTTCTTCGAAAAGCTGTCGAACGTGCCGGGTATTCAGGAAGTTAACTCGATCGTGGCGTTGTCGGAGATCAAGTCGACCACGAGCCTGCCGCTGAGGCCCTGAAGAGCCAATCGCGGGCAAGCCCGCTCCCACGAGTGCAGGAGCAGGCGGTGCGGACTCAGGCCTTGAGCAGGTGCTTCCAGGCGCGGTTCTGCTCGATGGCGCGAGCCTGCTCGATGCGGGCTTCGAGCAGTTCGCCCTTGTCTTCCTCCAGCAGCGGCAGTTCGGCCAGCTCGTGCAGCTTGTTCAGCTCGCCGTAGAGGCGGTCCTGCTGTGGCAGGTCGAGCACTTGGCGGGCGTGGTGCAGCCAGGTTTGCACGGTCTCGATGCGCGGCAGCTGCTCGGCCAGGTCCTCTGGACGCTGCACATACAGCGGCAGTTTCAGGGCGCGGGCTTCCTCGCCCAGCAAGTGCTGCAGCCAGCTGGCCAGCTGCGCCTTGCCCTGGCGCTCGCCACGGCCCTTGCGCTCGACGGTCCAGGCGCGGGCGGTCAGCCAGCGTGCGGTCTCCAGGGAGAACTGGCCCCAGCGCGGATCTTCCAGCTCTTCGGCGAACTGCTCGGGGGCGGCGCGACGGATGTCCTCGTCGTCATTGCCGGCCAATACCAGTGGGCGCCAGTCTTCCAGCAACGCATCGAGGCTGGCGCGCAGGGCGCGGGTGGTCGGGCGCGGTGCCGCCTGGCCGAGGCTGGCGGTGAGGGCGCGCAGCTCGGCCAGGCAGCGAACCCAGTCCTGCAGCAGGCGCCAGTGGCCATTGTGGCGATACTGCTCGGCCAGGCGCTGGCTGCTGCCCAGCAGTTGCCAGGCCAGGGCGGCGTAGGCGTCGTCCATCGGCATCTCGGCGTGCAGCTCGGTCACCGGCAGGCCCAGCTCGTAGCTGTCTGGATCGAGCAGGCGGTAGCCGCGCTCGGCCTTGCTGATGTCGCAAGGCATCAGGGCGAGGCTGGCGGACAGCTCGGCGGCCAGTTCCAGCAGCGCCTCTGGGGCACCTTCACGCAGCTCCAGCTCCAGCTCGCAGATTTCTTCCTTGCGCTTGCCGGCGATTACGAAGCCCTGGTCGATGGCCGCTTCGATCACTACCTTGGCCTTGCCGCGGCCCCAGGCGATCTCGGCGTACTCGCGGGTGAAATCGGTGGTGAACAGCGGCTTGATGGCCTTCTTGTCCAGCCCGGCCAGTTGCTCGGGCCAGCAGGTGCCATCGAGTTTCTTCAGGTCGAGCTTTACCTTGTCCAGGTGCCATTCGAACTCGTTGCGCTCGGACAGGCCGGCCACGCTCTGGCCGCGGCATTTGAGGGTCTGGATGATGACCTCTCCGTCGCGGCGCAGGCGCAGGGCGACACGGGCGGCGGACAGGTCGCGCTCCGGGGTGTCGAAGTACTGGTTGAGCAGTTCGCGGGTCTGCCAGCCGGACTTGTTGCGCTTTTTCAGCAGCGGGTGCTCGCGCAGGGCGGCAAGGGTCTCGCGACTGGCGCGGAGTTTGAGTTCGGTTTCTGTGTGCATCGCGGGCTCGGAAGGAGGGGCATCGTGATTGGGCAGTCTACAGCACTTGCGGCTTGAATCCTTGCTTGTGGGCGCGCGCTTGCCTTGCGGGTCTTTTGCATTGTTATGATGCCCCTTACGCCTCCGAGGAATCCGCGCATGCCTTTGCCATCGCTGAAAGACCAGTTTGCCGCCCTGATCGCCGCACCTTCGGTCAGTTGCACACAGGCTGCGCTGGACCAGTCCAACCGAGCCGTCATCGACTTGCTGGCCGGCTGGTTGGGTGACCTGGGTTTCACCTGCGAGATCCAACAGGTCAGCCCTGGCAAGTTCAACCTGCTGGCCAGCCGCGGCACCGGCCCGGGCGGCCTGGTGCTGGCCGGGCACAGCGACACGGTCCCCTTCGACCCGCAACTGTGGAGCAGCGACCCGCTCAAGCTCACCGAGGTCGATGGCCGTTGGGTCGGCCTGGGCAGTTGCGACATGAAGGGTTTCTTCGCCCTGGTCATCGAGGCGGTGATCCCGCTGCTCGAGCACGATTTCAAGCAGCCGCTGCTGATCCTCGCCACCTGCGACGAAGAAAGCTCCATGTCCGGGGCCCGGGCCCTGGCCGAGGCCGGCCAGCCCCTCGGGCGGGCGGCGGTGATCGGCGAGCCCACCGGGCTCAAGCCGATCCGCATGCACAAGGGCATCCTCATGGACCGCATCGACATTCTCGGGCGCAGTGGCCATTCGTCGGATCCGAACCTGGGCCGCAGCGCCCTGGAGGCCATGCATGCGGTGATGGGCGAGCTGATGGCGCTGCGCCGCAGCTGGCAGGAGCAGTACCGCAACCCCCAGTTCACGGTGCCTGCCCCGACCCTGAACTTCGGCTGCATCCATGGCGGCGACAACCCCAACCGCATCTGTGGCCAGTGCGCCCTGGAGTTCGACCTGCGCCCGTTGCCGGGCATGGATGTGGAGCAACTGCGCGCAGCGATCCGCGGCAAGCTCACCCCGCTGGCCGAACGTCATGACGTGCGTATCGACTATGCGCCGCTGTTCCCGGAAGTGCCGCCGTTCGAGCAGGCCGCCGACAGCGAGCTGGTGCGCCTGGCCGAGCGCCTGACCGGCCATCGCGCCGAAGCAGTGGCCTTTGGTACCGAAGCGCCTTATCTTCAGCAGCTCGGTTGCCAGACCATCGTGCTGGGGCCCGGTGACATCGCCTGTGCCCATCAGCCCGGCGAGTACCTTGAAATGTCACGTATCGAGCCTACCGTGCGTCTATTGCGTGACCTGATCCGGCACTATTGCCTGAACCATTGATCTTTCCTGAAACAGAGGAGACCGCGCGTGACCGCAAGCCTGTTCCGACGATGACTTTCGAACGTTGTGCGCCTTTTCGTTCTCCGTTCACTTATCCACAGGCCCTGTCATGCCCGATTACGTCAACTGGTTGCGCCATGCTTCTCCCTACATCAACGCCCACCGCGATTGCACCTTCGTGGTCATGCTCCCCGGTGATGGCGTCGAGCACCCGAACTTCGGCAACATCGTCCACGACCTGGTGCTGCTGCACAGCCTGGGCGTGCGCCTGGTGCTGGTCCACGGTTCACGTCCGCAGATCGAGAGCCGCCTGGCCGCACGTGGCCTGACCCCGCACTATCACCATGGCATGCGCATCACCGACGCGGCGACGCTGGACTGCGTGATCGACGCCGTCGGCGCCCTGCGCCTGGCCATTGAAGCGCGCCTGTCGATGGACATGGCGGCCTCGCCCATGCAGGGCTCGCGCCTGCGGGTGGCCTCCGGCAACCTGGTCACGGCACGGCCGATCGGGGTGCTTGAAGGGGTCGACTATCACCATACCGGTGAAGTGCGCCGGGTCGACCGCAAGGGCATCAATCGCCTGCTCGATGAGCGTTCCATCGTGTTGCTGTCGCCGCTGGGCTATTCGCCGACCGGCGAGATCTTCAACCTTGCCTGCGAGGATGTGGCCACCCGCGCCGCCATCGAGCTGGGTGCCGACAAGCTGCTGCTGTTCGGGGCCGAGCCGGGCCTGCTGGACGAGCGTGGGCAATTGGTGCGCGAGCTGCGCCCGCAGCATATCGCGCCGCACCTGCAGCGGCTGGGCAGTGACTACCAGGCCGAGCTGCTGGATGCCGCCGCCGAGGCCTGCAAAGGCGGTGTGGCACGCAGTCATATCGTCAGTTATGCCGAGGACGGCGCGCTGCTGACCGAGCTGTTCACCCGTGGTGGCGGTGGCACGCTGGTGTCCCAGGAGCAGTTCGAGGTGGTGCGCGAGGCGACCATCGAGGATGTCGGCGGCCTGCTGGAGCTGATCAGCCCGCTGGAAGAGCAGGGCATCCTGGTGCGCCGTTCACGGGAGGTGCTGGAGCGGGAGATCGAACAGTTCAGCGTGGTCGAGCGCGAGGGCATGATCATCGCCTGCGCGGCGCTTTACCCGATTGCCGATTCCGAGGCGGGGGAGCTGGCGTGCCTGGCGGTGAACCCGGAGTACCGGCATGGCGGGCGTGGTGACGAACTGCTCGAGCGCATCGAGGAGCGGGCGCGCACGCTGGGGCTCAATACCTTGTTCGTGCTGACGACCCGGACCGCACACTGGTTCCGTGAGCGCGGGTTTGCGCCCAGTGGCGTGGAACGGCTGCCGGCGGCGCGGGCTTCGCTGTACAACTACCAGCGTAATTCGAAGATCTTCGAGAAACCGCTCTGACACCGAGGCAATGAAAAACGCCGCCCCTGAGGGCGGCGTTTTCGTTTACACGGTGTGCAGGTACCAGTTGTACTCGAGGTCGGAGATCGAGTGCTCGAACTCCTCCAACTCGCTTTCCTTGCACGCGACGAAGATGTCGATGTACTTCGGATCGATGTACTTGTTGAGGATCTCGCTGTCGTCCAGCTCGCGCAGGGCATCGCGCAGGTTGTTCGGCAGGCTCTGCTCCAGCTGCTCGTACGAGTTGCCTTCGATCGGCTCGCCCGGTTCGACCTTGTTGGTCAGGCCATGGTGCACGCCGGCCAGTACCGCAGCCATCATCAGGTACGGGTTGGCGTCGGCGCCGGCCACGCGGTGCTCGATGCGCACGGCATCCGGCGAGCCGGTCGGCACGCGCAGCGCCACGGTACGGTTGTCCAGGCCCCAGCTCGGTGCGTTCGGCACATAGAACTGCGCGCCGAAACGGCGGTACGAGTTGACGTTCGGGCAAAGGAACGCCATCGAGGCGGGCAGGGTCTCGAGCACACCGCCGACAGCGTGACGTAGCGCGGCGTTCTGCTCGGGATCCTCGCTGGTGAAGATGTTGTTGCCATCCTTGTCCAGCACGGAGATGTGTACATGCAGGCCGTTGCCTGCCTGGCCCGGGTAGGGCTTGGCCATGAAGGTGGTGTCCATTTCATGGTCGTAGGCGATGTTCTTGATCAGGCGCTTGAGCAGCACCGCATAGTCACAGGCCTTGAGCGGGTCGGCGACGTGGTGCAGGTTGACTTCGAACTGCGCCGGGGCGCTTTCCTTGACGATGGCGTCGGCAGGAATGCCTTGCTCCTTCGCGCCTTCGAGGATGTCCTGCAGGCAGTCGGCGTATTCGTCGAGGTCGTCGATCAGGTACACCTGGGTCGACTGCGGGCGCTTGCCCGAAATCGGCGAGCGTGGCGGCTGCGGGCGGCCGTTCACGTTCTCCTGGTCGATCAGGTAGAACTCCAGCTCGAACGCGGCGCAGATGGTCAGGCCCAGGTCGGTGAACTTGCTCACCACCTGGCGCAGTACTTCACGCGGGTCGGCGAAGAACGGCTCGCCTTCGATCTCGTGCATGGTCATCAGCAGCTGCGCGGTCGGGCGCTTCTGCCAAGGCTCGTTGCAGAGAGTGTCGGGGATCGGGTAGCAGATACGGTCGGCATCGCCGATGTCCAGGCCCAGGCCTGTGCTTTCGACGGTCGAACCGTTGATATCCAGGGCGAAGAGGGAGGCCGGCAGGTTGATGCCTTTCTCGTAAACCTTGTGGAGGCTGGTGCGCTCTATGCGCTTGCCGCGCACCACACCATTCATATCTGCAATCAGAAGGTCAACGTAGAGAACCTCAGGATGTTCCTTAAGGAACGCGTTCGCTTCGTTAAGCTGAACGGCACGCGGGGGTACCGACATGATGCAACACCTTTGTTGTTAAAAATATCAATCAAGGGGGGCTTGCAACCCCAGTCAATCGGAAAGACCAGGTTAAGTCAAGCCAGCACCCTGATGCCCTTAAATGGCACATCTACGGCAGATTTGCTGCATCTCGGGGCGTGCCATTATCCGCTATTTTCGACTTGAAGGGTTATCCCGAGCGGGGCGTGTTTTATTTTTTACGGGGGAGTTGTGTAAAAAAATGAACGAGGCTAAGCTCGGCATCAACCCAGAACACAATAATACGAGGGTCACATGGTCCGCCTGTCGAGACCTGCCAGCGCCGCATGCACGGTGCGTTCAGGTACATCTCCCGGTTGCCGTCCGGTCACTGCACGCCTGCTTCGAAGGGGCGCCGCGCTGGCCGCAATAATTGACGGTTCGCTTGAAAAAGCCATGCCTCGTAACGCTTTAGCGCAACACCTCCTTTCCTTCTGCCCTTCGCTTTCTGTCCGGACGCGCGCCCATGGCGTGTATCCATTGTCGTCCTGCGCGAGGGTTTTTGCTTTAGCCATGCACAGCATCCAGAATCAAGGCGCGGGCCTGTCCAGGCCCCTCGGCGCGCTGCGCGCCGACTTTGTCCGACGCCTGGCGTCAGTGGCCGCCGGTTGCCGCCAACCGCGCCACATTACCTCCTGAGGTATTTATGAGTAACAACCTCGACCAGCTCACCGATTGGTTGAAAGAGCACAAGATCACCGAAGTGGAGTGCCTGATCAGCGACCTGACCGGCATCACCCGCGGCAAGATCTCGCCCACCAACAAATTCATCGCCGAAAAGGGCATGCGCCTGCCCGAGAGCGTGCTGCTGCAGACCGTGACCGGCGATTACGTCGACGATGACATCTATTACGAACTGCTCGACCCGGCCGATATCGACATGATCTGCCGTCCCGACGAGAACGCGGTGTTTCTCGTGCCTTGGGCCATCGAGCCGACCGCCCAGGTGATCCACGACACCTACGACAAGAAGGGCAACCCGGTCGAGCTGTCGCCGCGCAACGTGTTGAAGAAGGTCCTGAAACTCTACGCCGACAAGGGCTGGCAGCCGATCGTCGCGCCCGAAATGGAGTTCTACCTGACCAAGCGTAGCGAAGACCCCGACTTTCCGCTGCAGCCGCCGGTGGGCCGTTCCGGCCGCCCGGAAACCGGCCGACAGTCGTTCTCCATCGAGGCGGCCAACGAATTCGACCCGCTGTTCGAGGACGTCTACGACTGGTGCGAGCTGCAGCAGCTGGACCTCGACACGCTGATCCACGAGGACGGCACCGCGCAGATGGAAATCAACTTCCGTCATGGCGACGCCCTGCACCTGGCCGACCAGATCCTGGTGTTCAAACGCACCATGCGCGAGGCGGCGCTCAAGCACAACGTGGCCGCCACCTTCATGGCCAAGCCGATGACCGGCGAGCCGGGCAGCGCCATGCACCTGCACCAGAGCGTGGTCGATGCCGTCACCGGCAAGAACATCTTCTCCAACGCCGACGGCAGCATGAGCGAGTTGTTCCTCAACCACATCGGCGGCCTGCAGAAGTTCATCCCCGAGGCGCTGCCGCTGTTCGCCCCCAACGTCAACTCGTTCCGCCGCTTCCTGCCGGACACCTCCGCGCCGGTGAACGTCGAGTGGGGCGAAGAGAACCGCACCGTCGGCTTGCGCGTACCGGATGCCGGGCCGCAGAACCGCCGGGTCGAGAACCGCCTGCCGGGCGCCGACGCCAACCCGTACCTGGCCATCGCCGCCAGCCTGCTGTGCGGCTATATCGGCATGGTCGAAGGCATCGAGGCCAGCGCGCCAGTTCAGGGCCGCGGCTACGAGCGCCGTAACCTGCGCCTGCCGCTGACCATCGAGGACGCCCTCGAGCGCATGGAAATCAGCCGCGCGCTGGAGCAGTACCTGGGCAAGAAATTCATCACCGGCTACGTCGCCACCAAGCGCGCCGAGCACGAGAACTTCAAGCGCGTCATCAGCTCCTGGGAGCGAGAGTTCCTGCTGTTTGCTGTGTGATCAACCCTGAGGCCGCCAGGGCGCGGCCACCGGACCATGGAGAAGCACATGAGCGTCAACAACCCGCAAACCCGTGAATGGCAAACCCTGAGCGGCGAGCACCACCTTGCACCTTTCAGCGACTACAAACAGCTGAAGGAAAAGGGGCCGCGCATCATCACCAAGGCGCAGGGTGTGCATTTGTGGGACAGCGAGGGGCACAAGATCCTCGACGGCATGGCCGGCCTGTGGTGCGTGGCGGTCGGCTATGGCCGTGAAGAGCTGGTGCGGGCGGCAGAGCAGCAGATGCGCGAGCTGCCGTACTACAACCTGTTCTTCCAGACCGCCCACCCGCCGGCGCTGGAGCTGGCCAAGGCGATTACCGACGTGGCGCCTGCCGGCATGACCCATGTGTTCTTCACCGGCTCCGGCTCCGAGGGCAACGACACCGTGCTGCGCATGGTCCGCCACTACTGGGCGCTCAAGGGCAAGCCGAGCAAGCAGACCATCATCGGTCGCATCAACGGCTACCACGGTTCCACCGTCGCCGGTGCGAGCCTGGGCGGCATGAGCGGCATGCACGAGCAGGGCGGCCTGCCGATCCCGGGCATCGTGCATATCCCGCAGCCGTACTGGTTCGGCGAGGGTGGCGACATGACCCCGGATGAGTTCGGCGTGTGGGCCGCCGAGCAGCTGGAGAAGAAGATTCTCGAAGTCGGCGAGGACAATGTCGCCGCCTTCATCGCCGAGCCGATCCAGGGCGCCGGCGGGGTGATCATCCCGCCAGACACCTACTGGCCGAAGATCAAGGAAATCCTCGCCAGGTACGACATCCTCTTCGTCGCCGACGAAGTGATCTGCGGTTTCGGCCGTACAGGCGAGTGGTTCGGCTCCGATTACTACGGCCTCGAACCCGACCTGATGACCATCGCCAAGGGCCTGACCTCCGGTTACATCCCCATGGGCGGTGTGATCGTGCGTGACACCGTGGCCAAGGTGATCAGCGAAGGTGGTGATTTCAACCATGGCTTCACCTACTCCGGCCACCCGGTGGCGGCGGCGGTGGGCCTGGAAAACCTGCGCATCCTGCGTGACGAGCAGATCGTCGCGAAGGCCCGCGATGAAGTGGCACCCTACTTGCAAAAACGACTGCGTGAGCTGCAGGACCACCCACTGGTGGGCGAGGTGCGCGGCCTGGGCCTGCTCGGCGCGATCGAGCTGGTCAAGGACAAGGCCACCCGCAGCCGTTACGAGGGCAAGGGCGTGGGCATGGTCTGCCGCAACTTCTGCTTCGACAACGGCCTGATCATGCGCGCCGTTGGCGACACCATGATCATCGCGCCGCCGCTGGTGATCAGCCGCGAAGAAGTGGACGAGCTGGTGGAAAAGGCGCGCAAGTGCCTGGATTTGACGTACGAAGCGATTAAATGACGGTCTGCTAGGCTGGCGAGGTGACATTAAGTCCGTTACAGGCGCTGCTTTTGTTGAAACAGCGCCTTGTAACTTGCCAGACTAACGGCTGTTTCAGTCGCCCAGCGCGTGACCCGTGGGACCTGGCTGCTGAACAGATGGCTTGATAATAAATTCTGGAGCATTACGCATGAAGAAATTGGGCAAGACGCTGCTGGCCGCCGCCCTGATGGGTGCCATGGCCACCGCTGTTCAGGCTGACGACAAGGTGCTGCACGTCTACAACTGGTCGGACTATATCGCCCCGGACACCGTGGCCAACTTCGAGAAAGAGACCGGCATCAAGGTCGTCTACGACGTCTTCGACAGCAACGAGACCCTCGAAGCCAAGCTGCTGGCGGGCAAGTCGGGCTACGACATCGTCGTGCCGTCCAACAACTTCCTGGCCAAGCAGATCAAGGCCGGCGTCTACCAGGAGCTGGACCGCTCCAAGCTGCCGAGCTGGAAAAACCTCGACCCGGCCCTGCTCAAGGCGGTCGGCGATGCCAGCGACCCGGGCAACAAGTTCGCCTTCCCCTACATGTGGGGCTCCATCGGCATCGGCTACAACCCGGAGAAGGTCAAGGCCGCGCTGGGCATCGACAAGATCGACTCGTGGGACGTGGTATTCAAGCCAGAGAACATCGCCAAGCTCAAGAGCTGCGGCGTGAGCTTCCTCGATGCGCCGACAGAGATGATCCCGGCCGCGCTGCACTACCTGGGCAAGCCGAGCGACAGCACCAAGAAGGAAGACCTGAAGGCGGCCGAGGACCTGTTCCTGAAAATCCGCCCTTCGATCACCTACTTCCACTCTTCCAAGTACATCTCGGACCTGGCCAACGGCAACATCTGCGTGGCCGTGGGCTACTCGGGTGACCTGGAGCAGTCCAAGGCCCGTGCCCACGAGGCCGGCGACAAGGTCAAGCTGAGCTATGTCATTCCGAAGGAAGGTGCCGGCACCTTCTATGACATGGTCGCCATCCCGAAAGATGCCGAGAACGTCGACGCCGCCTACAAGTTCATGGAATACCTGCTGCAGCCGAAAGTGATGGCCGGTATTACCAACGCCGTGCGTTTCCCGAACGGTAACAAGGCAGCCACCGAGTTCGTCGACAAGGACATTACCAGCGATGCGGCGATCTACCCTTCCGAGGAAGTGAAAGCGCAGCTCTACGCGATCAAGGCGCCAGAGAAGACCGCCCAGCGCGAGATCACCCGTAGCTGGACCAAGATCAAGTCGGGCAAGTAAGCCCGATGCGGCAACCTCTGGGCCGGGCTTTTCCGGCCCAGAGGCCAGTAAAGGCAAATAAGTTTGCGGCATCCACGCCGTGAAGGTAAGTTGCGCGCCGGTTTTGCGTGTGCGGCCGAGGTTTACTGCCCGCAAAGGCACTGATTGTGAGGACCACCCACTTGTCTATTTCTGTTTTTCGCCAGGCCTTGATGGCCGGAGCGGGTCTGACGCTGGCTTGCAGCGTCCAAGCGGCGCCCACGGTGCACATCTACAACTGGTCAGACTATGTCGGCCCCACCACGCTCGCCGATTTCCAGAAGGAAACCGGGATCGAGCCCAAATACGATGTCTTCGACAGCAACGAGACGCTGGAAGGCAAGCTGCTGGCCGGGCGCACCGGCTATGACGTGGTCGTGCCGTCCAACCATTTCCTCGGCAAGCAGATCAAGGCGGGCGCGTTCCAGAAGCTCGACCGCGACCTGCTGCCCAATTATGCGAACCTCGACCCGGCGCTGATGAAGCGCCTAGAGAAGAATGACCCGGGCAACCAGTACGCCGTCCCCTACCTGTGGGGCACCAATGGCATCGGCTACAACGTCGAGAAGGTCAAGGCGGCGCTGGGCACCGACAAGATCGATTCCTGGGCGGTGCTGTTCGAACCCGAGAACATGAAGAAACTCAGCAAGTGCGGCGTGGCCTTCCTCGACTCCGCCGACGAGATGCTGCCGGCGGTGCTCAACTACATGGGCCGCGACCCCAACAGCAGCAACCCCAAGGACTACGCCGATGCAGAGAAGAAACTGCTGGCTGTGCGTCCCTACGTGACTTACTTCCATTCCTCGAAATACATCACTGATCTCGCCAACGGCGACATCTGCGTGGCCGCCGGTTTCTCCGGCGACGTGTTCCAGGCCAAGGCCCGCGCTGAAGAGGCGAAGAAGGGCGTGAAGCTGGCCTACGCCATTCCCAAGGAAGGCGGCAACCTCTGGTTCGATGTGCTGGCGATTCCCAAGGACGCCAGCAACGTCAAGGAGGCCCATGCCTTCATCAACTATTTGCTGAAACCTGAGGTTATCGCCCAGGTCAGTGATTACGTCGGTTACGCCAACCCGAACCCCAAGGCTGGCGACCTGATGGACCAGGCCGTGAGGACTGACGCCGCGGTTTACCCACCGCAGGAAGTGCTGGACAAGATGTTCGTCAACGCCGAGTTGCCACCCAAGGTGCAACGTTTGATGACCCGCAGCTGGACCAAGGTCAAGTCGGGCAAGTAACAATCCAGGCCCGCCAGCGCAGCGGCGGGCACACAAATCTTGTTGGGAGTTTCACTCATGGCAGTTGCCTCCGGTGCCTATAAGAAAGCCCTCGAGGGTGGCCAGCAACCCAAGCAGGTGCTGGTCAAGATCGACCGGGTCACGAAAAAGTTCGACGAAACGGTAGCCGTGGACGATGTGTCCCTGGAAATCCGCAAGGGCGAGATCTTCGCCCTGCTGGGCGGCTCCGGTTCCGGCAAGTCCACCTTGCTGCGCATGCTGGCCGGTTTCGAGCGTCCGACCGAAGGGCGGATTTTCCTCGATGGCGTCGACATCACCGACATGCCGCCCTACGAGCGGCCGATCAACATGATGTTCCAGTCCTACGCGCTGTTCCCGCACATGACCGTGGCGCAGAACATCGCCTTCGGCCTGCAGCAGGACAAGATGCCCAAGGCCGAGATCGAGGCCCGCGTGGCCGAGATGCTCAAGCTGGTGCACATGACCCAGTACGCCAAGCGCAAGCCGCACCAGCTTTCCGGTGGCCAGCGCCAGCGCGTGGCCCTGGCCCGTTCGCTGGCCAAGCGTCCCAAGCTGCTGCTGCTCGACGAGCCGATGGGCGCGCTGGACAAGAAACTGCGCTCGCAGATGCAACTGGAGCTGGTGGAGATCATCGAGCGCGTGGGCGTGACCTGCGTGATGGTGACCCACGACCAGGAAGAGGCCATGACCATGGCCCAGCGCATCGCCATCATGCACCTGGGCTGGATCGCCCAGATCGGCAGCCCGATCGATATCTACGAAACCCCGACCAGCCGCCTGGTCTGCGAGTTCATCGGCAACGTCAACCTGTTCGAAGGCGAAGTGGTCGACGATGCCGAAGGCCATGCGGTCATCGCCAGCCCGGAGCTGGAGCGCAAGATCTACGTCGGCCACGGTGTCACCACTTCGGTCGAGGACAAGCACATCACCTACGCCTTGCGCCCCGAGAAGCTGCTGGTCACCACCGAGCAGCCGACCTGCGAGCACAACTGGTCGCGCGGCAAGGTCCACGACATCGCCTACCTCGGCGGCCACTCGGTGTTCTACGTCGAGCTGCCCAGCGGCAAGATCGTCCAGTCGTTCGTCGCCAACGCCGAGCGCCAGGGCACCCGCCCGACCTGGGACGACGAAGTCTACGTGTGGTGGGAAGACGACAGCGGCGTGGTACTGCGGTCATGAAAATCCGCAAGCTCAAGCGAGCCTTCCAGCGCCTTGTCCCGGAGGGGCGGCATCTGGTGATCGGCGTGCCGTTCATCTGGCTGTTCCTGTTCTTCATGCTGCCGTTCTTCATCGTCCTGAAGATCAGCTTTGCCGAAGCCGATGTGGCCATCCCGCCGTACACCGAGATCTACACCTACCTGGAAGGCAAGGTCCAGCTGGTGCTGAACCTGGCCAACTATGGCCTGCTGACCGAGGACGAGCTGTACATCGCGGCCTACCTCGGCTCGCTCAAGGTGGCCTTCTTCAGCACCTTGCTCTGCCTGCTGATCGGCTACCCGATGGCCTATGCCATCTCCAAGGCCAGGAAAGAGTCACAGACCGTCCTGCTGCTGCTGATCATGATGCCGACCTGGACTGCGATCCTGATCCGCGTCTACGCCTGGATGGGCATCCTCAGCAACAACGGCCTGCTCAACAGCTTCCTGCTGTGGCTGGGGCTGATCGACCAACCGCTGCAGATCCTCAACACCAACCTGGCGGTGTATATCGGCGTGGTCTATTCGTACCTGCCGTTCATGATCCTGCCGCTGTACGCCAACCTGGTTAAGCATGACGAAAGCCTGCTGGAAGCTGCATCGGACCTCGGTTCGAGCACCTTCAACAGCTTCTGGAAGATCACCGTGCCGCTGTCGAAGAACGGCATCATCGCCGGCTGCATGCTGGTGTTCATCCCGGTGGTGGGCGAGTTCGTGATTCCTGAACTGCTCGGCGGCCCGGAAACCCTGATGATCGGTAAAGTGCTGTGGCAAGAGTTCTTCAACAACCGTGACTGGCCGGTGGCATCCGCGCTGGCGGTAGTGATGCTGGCGATCCTGATCGTACCGATCCTGCTGTTCAACCGCAGCCAGGCCAAAGAGATGGAGGGCCGCGCATGAAACGCTTCAGTTTCTCCAAGCTGATGCTGGTGCTCGGCTTGCTGTTCATCTACCTGCCGATGCTGATCCTGGTGATCTACTCGTTCAACGCCTCCAAGCTGGTGACGGTATGGGGCGGCTGGTCGGTGAAGTGGTACGTCGGCCTGCTCGACAACACCCAGCTGATGGGTTCGGTGATGCGCTCGCTGGAGATCGCCTGCTACACGGCGGTCGCCGCGGTGGCGCTGGGCACCCTGGCGGCCTTCGTGCTGACCCGGGTCACCCGCTTCAAGGGCCGCACGCTGTTCGGTGGCCTGGTCACCGCGCCGCTGGTGATGCCCGAGGTGATCACCGGTCTGTCGCTGTTGCTGCTGTTCGTGGCCATGGCGCAGATGATCGGCTGGCCGCAGGAGCGCGGCATCGTCACCATCTGGATCGCCCACACCACGTTCTGCGCCGCCTATGTGGCGGTGGTGGTGTCGGCGCGCCTGCGCGAGCTGGACCTGTCCATCGAGGAGGCGGCCATGGACCTGGGCGCCAAGCCGTGGAAGGTGTTCTTCCTGATCACCATCCCGATGATCGCACCGTCGTTGGCAGCGGGCGGCATGATGTCCTTCGCCCTGTCGCTGGATGACCTGGTGCTGGCCAGCTTCGTCTCCGGCCCTGGCTCGACCACCCTGCCGATGGAAGTGTTCTCGGCCGTGCGCCTGGGCGTGAAGCCGGAGATCAACGCCGTGGCCAGCCTGATCCTGCTGTCGGTGTCGCTGGTGACCTTCATGGTCTGGTACTTCAGCCGCCAGGCCGAGGAGCGTCGTCGTCGGGCGATCCAGCAGGCCATCGAGGAGGGCGCCGCGGCGAACGTCTCGCAGCCGCAGGTACGTCGTCCAGCCCAGGCCGCCGCGCAGGCCTGAGCCAACGCATCGCGGGGCAAGTCGCATCGCCGGTGTGCCGATGCGCCTTGCCCCGCGGTCTTTTCAGCCCTGGTCCGGCCAGTTCCAGGCCGGTTCATCCAGCATGCCCTGCCCGACGATACCGGTCTGCCCCAAGGTCTTCTCCAGGTGGATCGAGTTACACTCGGCATCCTCCTCCAGGGCCGCCACCAGCCGCGGCGCGTGCGACACCACCCATACCTGACATTCTCGCGCCGCGCGGCGGATCAGGCGTGCCAGTGCCGGCAACAAGTCCGGGTGCAGGCTGGTCTCCGGCTCGTTGAGCACCATCATGCTCGGAGGGCGCGGCGTGAGCAGGGCAGCCACCAGCAACAGGTAGCGCAAGGTCCCGTCGGACAGCTCGGCAGCGCTCAGCGGCCGCAGCAGCCCGGCCTGGTGGAAGCGCAGGCCGAACAGGCCGCCTGGCTGGGCGTCGACCGCAAGCCGGGCGCCGGGAAAAGCGTCGCTCACTGCATCCTGCAGGGCCTGCAGATCACCGATCTCGTCGATGGTCTGCAGGGCGGCGGCGAGGTCGCGGCCATCGTGATGCAGCACCGGCGTGCGCGTTCCCAGCCGCGATTGTCGGGCGGGCGCTTCGGCATCGGTACGGAAATGGTCGTAGAAGCGCCAGCTGCGGATCTGCTCGCGCAGGTGCGGCACCTCGGGGGAACCCTGGAGACTGCCGATCTGGTCGAACAGGCTGTCGAACTCGGTCATGTGCTGGTGCAGCACCTGCCATTGGCGCCCGTCGCGGGCCTTGACCATCCCCGCGTTGCGCTGCACCAGCTGGCTGGCGGGTCGGCACAGGGGGCCGGCCCAGATCGTCTCCTGCTTGATCTGCGGATCCAGGGCGAACTGCGACCGGCTGGGTTCGGGCAGGCCGAGGCTGATCGCGTAGCCGAAGTCTTCGCCGGCAAAGCCCATCTTCAGCCGCCGGGCTTGCTGGCGTGGCCCGCCTTCCACTGGCACCTCGCCGTTGAGCATGCGCCGGGTGAGCTTCTCGGGGCCGGCCCAGAAGGTCGATTCCAGCCCGCCCTCGGCAGCCAGCGCATTGACCACGCCGCCGCGCGCGGTCTCTGCCAGCAGGCGCAAGGCCTTGTACAGGTTGGACTTGCCACTGCCATTGGCACCGGTAATCACGTTCAGCCGCCCCAGCGGCAGCACCAGCTGGTTGATCGAGCGGTAGTTGGCAATGGCCAGGGTGGTGAGCATAGGCGGCATCCTTGAGCGGTCGGACGGCAGTATCGCCGATCCCGCCTCGCTTTGTTGAACCCTGGCCAATGCCGTTTGTCGATCCCTGATCTACGCTTTCAAACGCATCCCTTTCACCTGAGAGAAGCAAGGAGCCTGCATGACGCTAGAGCGTGCGCCGCTGGTCGTTTGCCTGGGGCTGCTGTTCATGCTTTCGGGCTGTGGCAAGGAGGAGGTTGGCCAGGTGTTGCCCCGGGTCGCGGTGCAACAGGTGCAGCCCACCGATTTTGCCGCCCGGGTCACCCTGACCGGTGACGTGCAGGCGCGGGTGCAGACCGACTTGTCGTTCCGCGTGGGCGGCAAGATCATCGCCCGCAGCGTCGATGTCGGTGACCATGTAAAAGCCAATCAGGTACTGGCGCGCCTGGACCCCAAGGACCTGCAGAACAACGTCGACTCGGCCAAGGCCGAAGTGTTCGCCGAACAGGCCCGGGTCACCCAGACCAGCGCCGCGTTCGTGCGCCAGCAGAAACTCCTGCCCAAGGGCTACACCAGCCAGAGCGAGTACGACTCCGCCGAAGCCGCGCTGCGCAGCAGCCAGAGCGCGCTCAAGGCCGCCCAGGCGCAGCTGGCCAACGCCAACGAGCAATTGAGCTACACGGCATTGGTGTCCGAGGCCGACGGCGTGATCACTGCGCGCCAGGCCGAGGTCGGCCAGGTGGTGCAGGCGACCATGCCGATCTTCAGCCTGGCCGTCGATGGCGACCGCGACGCGGTGTTCAATGTCTACGAATCGCTGCTGGTGGCGCCCAGCAGCGAGAGGGACTTGACGGTCAGCATGATCGACAACCCCGCCATCACCGCCCAGGGGCATGTGCGCGAGATCACCCCGACGGTCTCGGCGCAGAGCGGCACGGTGCAGGTCAAGGTGGCCCTGCGCGATGTGCCCAAGGGCATGGCCCTGGGCGCGCCGGTGACCGTTTCGGCCAGCGCACACGGCAAACCCAGCGTCGAGCTGCCCTGGTCTGCCCTGACCAAGGCGCTGAGCGAGCCCGCCGTGTGGGTGGTTAGCGAGGGTGACAAGGCGCAACTGCGCAAGGTCCAGGTGGCGCGCTACCTGACCGGCAAAGTGGTGATCAGCGAGGGTCTCGAGGCCGGTGAGGTGGTGGTGGTCAGTGGTGGCCAGCTGTTGAACCCAGGAATTCAGGTCGAGAAGGTCGACGCCAGAAGCGGGGGAGTCGCGCCATGAGGCCGTTGCTGCCGGTATTGTCTGCCTGTCTGTTGCTGGCTGCCTGTGGTGGTGAGGACGTCCAGCCCGAACCCGTGCGCCCGGTGCTGTCGACCGTGGTCGAGCCCCAGGTGCAAGCGCAGCTTGGGCGTTTTGCCGGCAACATCCAGGCACGCTTCGAGAGCACCTTGGGCTTCCGCGTGTCTGGCCGCATCGCCCGGCGCTGGCTGGATGTCGGGGCCCAGGTCAAGCCGGGCGACACTTTGGCCACCCTCGATCCGACCGACCAGCAGAACCAGCTGCGTGCCGCCGAAGGCGACCTCGCGCGGGTCCAGGCGCAGTGGATCAATGCCCAGGCCGATGCCCGTCGCCAGCAACAGCTGTATGACCGCGGAGTCGGCGCCCAAGCCCAGCTGGACATCGCCCAGACCAACCTGAAGACCACCGGCGCGTCGCTGGAGCAGGCGCGCTCGGCGCTCAGCCAGGCCCGCGACCAGCTCGACTACAGCACCTTGCGTAGCGACCATGCTGCGGTGATCACCGCCTGGCAGGCCGAGGCCGGGCAGACCGTCAGCGCCGGCCAGGCTGTGGTCACCCTGGCGCGCCCGGACGTGAAGGAAGCGGTGATCGACCTGCCGATCGCCTTGGCCGAGCAACTGCGCCGCGACCTCACCTTCACCGTCGCCTCGCAGCTCGACCCGAGCATCAACACCACCGCCACCTTGCGCGAGCTGGAGCCCCAGGCCGATGCCACTACCCGTACACGTCGCGCCCGCCTGACCCTGGCCAGCACCCCGGACGCGTTCCACCTGGGGACCGCGATCAGCGTCACCCTGACCTCGGCGCTGACGCCGCGCAGCCAGTTGCCGCTTTCCGCGCTGCTCGAGCGCGATGGCAAGACCCAGGTCTGGGTGGTCGACCCGCAGGGCAAGACCGTGGCCACCCGTGACGTCACCCTGGCAGAGCGTGGCCCTGACAGCATCATCCTGTCCTCCGGTGTGCAACCCGGCGAGCGCGTCGTCACCGCCGGCGTGAACAGCCTCAAGCCTGGCCAGAAGGTCATCTTCGACGAGGACGCACGATGAAAGGAAGCTTCAACCTCTCCGAATGGGCGCTCAAGCACCAGTCCTTCGTCTGGTACCTGATGTTCGTCGGCCTGCTGATGGGGATCTTTTCCTACTTCAACCTGGGTCGAGAGGAGGATCCGTCCTTCACCATCAAGACCATGGTGATCCAGACCCGCTGGCCCGGCGCGACCCAGGACGAGACGCTGTACCAGATCACCGACCGGATCGAGAAGAAGCTCGAGGAGCTCGACTCGCTCGACTACGTGAAAAGCTATACCCGCCCCGGCGAATCGACGGTCTACGTGTACCTGCTCGATACCACCAAGGCCAAGGACATCCCGGACATCTGGTACCAGGTGCGCAAGAAGATCCAGGACATCCGCGGCCAGTTCCCGCAGGGCGTGCAGGGGCCCGGCTTCAACGACGAGTTCGGCGATGTATTCGGCTCGATCTACGCCTTCACCTCCGATGGCCTGAACCTGCGCCAGCTGCGCGACTATGTGGAACAGGCCCGCGCCGAGGTGCGCGAGGTGCACAACATCGGCAAGATCGAGTTGATCGGCACCCAGGACGAAGTGCTCTACCTGAACTTCTCCACCCGCAAGCTGGCGGCCCTGGGCATTGACCAGCGGCAGGTCATGGAGGCACTGAAATCGCAGAACGCGGTGACCCCGGCGGGGGTGATCGAAGCCGGCCCCGAGCGTATCTCGGTGCGCACCACCGGGCAGTTCGCCTCGGAGAAAGACCTGGAGACGGTCAACCTGCGCATCAACGACCGCTTCTTCCGCCTGGCCGATATCGCCGACATCGAGCGCGGCTATGTCGACCCACCGTCGCCGATCTTCCGCTACAACGGCCAGCCGGCCATCGGCCTGGCCATCGGCATGAAGGCCGGCGGCAACATCGAGGTGTTCGGCGCTGCGCTGAAGAAGAAGATGGACAGCATCGTCAGCGAACTGCCGGTCGGGGTCGGCGTGCACACCGTGTCCGACCAGGCGGTAGTGGTCAAGCAGGCGGTTGGCGGCTTCACCAGTGCCTTGTTCGAAGCCGTGGTGATCGTGCTGGTGGTGAGCTTCGTCAGCCTGGGCGTGCGTGCCGGGCTGGTGGTGGCCTGCTCGATCCCGCTGGTGCTGGCCATGGTGTTCGTGTTCATGGAGTACAGCGACATCACCATGCAGCGGATTTCACTGGGTGCGCTGATCATTGCCCTGGGCCTGCTGGTGGATGACGCGATGATCACCGTGGAGGTGATGGTCACGCGCCTGGAAATGGGCGAGACGAAAGAGCAGGCGGCGACCTTCGCCTACACCTCGACGGCCTTCCCCATGCTGACCGGCACCCTGGTGACCGTGGCCGGTTTCGTGCCGATCGGCCTCAATGCCAGTTCGGCCGGTGAATACACCTATACCTTGTTCGCGGTGATCGCCGTGGCGCTGCTGGTGTCGTGGGTGGTGGCGGTGTTCTTCGCCCCGGTGCTGGGCGTGCACATCCTCAGCAGCGAAAAGCTCAAGCCCCACGAGGCCGAACCTGGGCGGGTGGGCCGGGCGTTCGAACATGGCCTGCTGTGGTGCATGCGCCACCGCTGGGTGACGGTGATCGGCACCATCGTGCTGTTCGCACTGTCGGTGGTGGGCATGCGCTTCGTGCAGAACCAGTTCTTCCCATCCTCGGACCGCCCGGAGATCCTGGTCGATCTCGACCTGCCGCAGAACGCCTCGATCGAGGAAACGCGCAAGGTGGTGGATCGCCTGGAGGCGAAGATCAAGGACGACCCCGACCTGGTGCGCTGGAGCACTTACATCGGCCAGGGCGCGATCCGCTTCTACCTGCCCCTCGACCAGCAATTGCAGAACCCCTATTACGCCCAGCTGGTGATCGTCAGCAAGGGCTTCGAAGAGCGCCAGGGCATGATCGAGCGCCTGCAGAAACTGCTGCGCGAGGACTTCGTCGGCATCGGCAGCAACGTGCAGTCGCTGGAGATGGGCCCGCCGGTGGGCCGGCCGATCCAGTACCGGGTCAGCGGCAAGGACATCGACCAGGTGCGCCGCTATGCCATCGAACTGGCCACGGTGCTCGACAGCAACGAGCATATCGGCGACATGATGTACGACTGGAACGAGCCCGGTAAGGTGCTGCGCATCGAGATTGCCCAGGACAAGGCGCGTCAGCTGGGGCTTTCGTCCGAAGACGTGGCCAATGTAATGAACAGCATCGTCAGCGGCGTGCCGGTCACCCAGGTCAACGACAACATCTACCTGGTCGACGTCATCGCCCGCGCCGAGGACAGCGAGCGGGGCTCGCCCGACACCCTGCAGAACCTACAGATCGTCAGCCCCAGTGGTGTGTCCATCCCTCTGCTGGCGTTCGCCACCGTGCGCTACGAGCTGGAGCAGCCATTGGTGTGGCGGCGCGACCGCAAGCCGACCATCACCATCAAGGCCTCGGTGGTCGGCGATATCCAGCCGACCAACCTGGTGGCGCAGCTCAAGCCGAAGATCGACGAGTTCGCCGGCAAGCTGCCGCCCGGTTACGGCGTGGCCACCGGCGGTACGGTGGAGGAGAGCGGCAAGGCCCAGGGGCCGATCGCCGATGTCATTCCGTTGATGCTGTTCCTCATGGCGACCTTCCTGATGATCCAGCTGCACAGCGTGCAGAAGCTGTTCCTGGTGGTCAGCGTCGCGCCGCTGGGGCTGATCGGCGTGGTCCTGGCCCTGGTGCCCACGGGCACGCCCATGGGCTTCGTGGCGATCCTCGGCATCCTCGCCCTGGCCGGGATCATCATCCGCAACTCGGTGATCCTGGTGACCCAGATCGACGAATTCGAGGAGCAGGGCTACACCCCCTGGGACGCCGTGGTGGAGGCGACCAACCACCGCCGCCGGCCGATCCTGCTGACAGCGGCGGCGGCAAGCCTGGGCATGATCCCGATTGCCCGGGAAGTGTTCTGGGGGCCGATGGCCTACGCCATGATCGGCGGCATCATCAGCGCAACGCTGCTGACGCTGTTGTTCCTGCCGGCGCTGTACGTGGCCTGGTACAAGATCCGCGAGCCGGAAAAGACTTCCTGAGAACCACGCGCACCCTGTGGGAGCTGGCAAGCCAGCTCCCACAGGGCTCAGGGTTCGCGCTAATGGTTATATAAACATTCTTAAACAGTATTTTTAAGAATATCCGCGCCTCTCTAATATTGCCCTCAAGCCAGGCGCAAATCCCCTTCAAAACCTCTGCCCGGCTCCCTTACTCACAGGAGAACGAGCATGAGTGCATCTCTGCGCAGCATCGACGGTCAGGACGAAGCCACCATTCTGCGTGAAATCCAGAGTGCCCTGCGCGACCTGCGCTTTGGCGCGGTGGAGATCACCGTGCATAACGCCCAGGTGGTGCAGATCGAACGCAAGGAGAAGTTCCGCCTGCAGCAGCCCGGCAACAAGACCGGCTGACACCGCACCCCTTCAAAACTAGAAAAATGCCAATCGGGAGCTTCACCATGTCCATCCGCCGTTATGCGCTTGCCGCCCTGGCCAGTGCCGTTTTTGCCGGTTCCGCGATCGCCAAGGACTACGAATTGCTGAACGTGTCCTATGACCCGACCCGCGAGCTGTACCAGCAGTACAACGCCGAGTTCATCAAGCATTGGCAAGCCGCCAACCCCGGCGACAAGGTGAAGATCCAGCAGTCCCACGGTGGTTCGGGCAAGCAGGGCCGCGCGGTCATCGACGGCCTGCGCGCCGACGTGGTGACCCTGGCCCTGGCCGGCGACATCGACGAGATCGCCAAGCTCGGCAAGACCCTGCCGGAGGACTGGCAGAAGCGCCTGCCGGACGCCAGCACGCCGTACACCTCGACCATCGTGTTCCTGGTGCGCAAGGGCAACCCGAAAGGCATCAAGGACTGGGGCGACCTGATCAAGAAAGACGTCTCGGTGATCACGCCCAATCCAAAGACCTCCGGCGGCGCCCGCTGGAACTTCCTCGCCGCCTGGGCCTACGGCTTGAAGACCGGCGGCAGTGAAGACAAGGCCAAGGCCTACGTGCAGGAGCTGTTCAAGCACGTGCCGGTGCTCGATACCGGCGCGCGTGGCTCGACCATCACCTTCGTCAACAACGGCCAGGGCGATGTGTTGCTGGCGTGGGAAAACGAAGCCTTCCTGGCGCTGAAGGAAGACGGTGGCAGCGACAAGTTCGAGATCGTCGTCCCATCGCTGTCGATCCTGGCCGAGCCACCGGTGGCGGTGGTCGACAAGAACGCCGAGAAGAAGGGCAACGAGAAGATCGCCGAGGAATACCTCAAGCATCTGTACAGCCCGGCTGGCCAGAAGATCGCCGCGGAAAACTTCTACCGTCCGCGTGACGCGAAGGTCGCCGCCGAATTCGGCAAGCAGTTCCCGAAACTGGACCTGGTGACCATCGACAAGGACTTCGGTGGCTGGAAGACTGCGCAGCCGAAGTTCTTCAACGATGGCGGTGTGTTCGACCAGATTTATCAGGCACAGTGATCGGCAATGAACAATCGGGGCCGCTTCGCGCCCCTTTCGCCGGCAAGCCGGCTCCCACAGGAAGCGGGAATGTACCGCCATTGTGGGAGCTGGCTTGCCAGCGAAAGGGCTGCGCAGCAGCCCCACAAACAAAACCCTTCAGTAGCCTGCACCGGCCCGGGATGACTCCCGGGCTTCGTGCGTTCAACCAGGGACCTTTATGTCACGTCGCATTTCCCCCGTCATACCCGGCTTCGGGCTGACGCTGGGCTACACCTTGGTGTACCTCAGCCTGATCGTGCTGATACCGCTGGCGGCCATGTTCATCCATGCCTCGCAGCTCACCTGGGAGCAGTTCTGGAACATCGTCAGCGCGCCGCGGGTCATCGCCGCGCTGAAGCTGAGTTTCGGCACCGCCCTGTTCGCCGCCATCATCAACGGCGTGATCGGCACCCTGCTGGCCTGGGTGCTGGTGCGCTACACCTTCCCCGGGCGCAAGGTCATCGACGCGATGATCGACCTGCCGTTCGCCCTGCCCACCGCCGTGGCCGGCATCGCCTTGACCGCCTTGTACGCCCCTGCGGGCTGGGTCGGCCAGTTCGCCACGGATCTTGGCTTCAAGATCGCCTACACCCCACTGGGCATCACCCTGGCGCTGACGTTCGTCACCCTGCCGTTCGTGGTGCGCACGGTGCAGCCAGTGCTGGCTGACATCCCGCGTGAGGTGGAAGAGGCCGCTGCCTGCCTGGGCGCGAAACCTTTGCAGGTGTTCCGCCATGTGCTGGCGCCGGCGTTGCTGCCGGCGTGGCTGACCGGCTTCGCCCTGGCCTTTGCCCGTGGCGTTGGCGAGTATGGCTCGGTGATCTTCATCGCCGGCAACATGCCGATGAAGACCGAGATCCTGCCGTTGCTGATCATGGTCAAGCTCGACCAGTACGACTACACCGGCGCCACCGCCATCGGCGTGTTGATGCTGGTGGTTTCCTTCATCCTGCTGCTGCTGATCAACTTGCTGCAGCGGCGCATCGAAACCCCTTGAAGGAGGCCCGCTAATGTCTTCATCAACCCTTGGCGCGACCGCCGCCGCCAACGCCGCCCGGCGTGGCAGTGCCACTTCGCGCCGCGTGCTGATCACCCTGGCCTGGATCGTCTTTGCGCTGTTCCTGGCCCTGCCGCTGGTGATCGTGGTGTCCCAAGCCCTGAAAAACGGCTTCGGCACCTTCTTCGAGGCGATCTTCGAGGCCGATGCGTTGTCTGCGCTCAAACTGACCCTGCTGGCGGTGGTCATTTCGGTGCCGCTGAACCTGCTGTTCGGGGTCAGTGCCGCCTGGTGCGTGAGCAAGTACAGCTTCCGTGGCAAAAGTATCCTGGTGACCCTGATCGACCTGCCGTTCTCGGTGTCACCGGTGATCGCCGGCTTGGTCTACGTGCTGATGTTCGGCGCCCAGGGCCTGTTCGGCCCGTGGCTGCAGGATCACGACATCCAGATCGTCTTCGCCCTGCCGGGCATCGTTCTGGCGACCATCTTCGTCACCGTGCCGTTCGTCGCCCGTGAACTGATCCCGCTGATGCAGGAGCAGGGCACTCAGGAAGAGGAGGCCGCGCGCCTGCTCGGGGCCAATGGCTGGCAGATGTTCTGGCACGTCACGCTGCCGAACATCAAATGGGGCCTGATCTACGGCGTGGTGCTGTGCACCGCACGGGCCATGGGCGAGTTCGGCGCGGTATCAGTGGTCTCTGGGCATATCCGTGGCGTCACCAACACCTTGCCGCTGCACGTGGAGATCCTCTACAACGAGTACAACCATGTCGCGGCCTTCAGCGTGGCCAGCCTGCTGCTGATCCTGGCGCTCTTCATCCTGCTGCTCAAGCAGTGGAGCGAGAACCGTATTAACCGCCTGCGCCACAGCGCCGCGGAGGAATGATTCATGTCGATCGAAGTTCGTAACGTCAGCAAGCGCTTCAACAGCTTCCAGGCCCTGGACAACATCAACCTGGACATCCACAGCGGCGAGCTGGTTGCCCTGCTGGGCCCGTCGGGCTGCGGCAAGACCACCCTGCTGCGCATCATCGCCGGCCTGGAAACCCCGGATGACGGCAGCATCGTGTTCCATGGTGAAGATGTGTCGGGCCACGACGTGCGTGATCGCAACGTCGGCTTCGTGTTCCAGCACTACGCGCTGTTCCGCCATATGAGCGTGTTCGACAACGTCGCCTTCGGCCTGCGCATGAAACCCAAGGGCGAGCGCCCGAGCGAGAGCAAGATCGCCGAGAAGGTCCACGAGCTGCTGAACATGGTGCAGCTCGACTGGTTGTCCGATCGCTACCCCGAGCAGCTGTCCGGCGGCCAGCGCCAGCGTATCGCCCTGGCCCGTGCCCTGGCGGTGGAGCCCAAGGTATTGCTGCTCGACGAGCCGTTCGGGGCGCTGGATGCCAAGGTGCGCAAGGAGCTGCGCCGCTGGTTGGCGCGCCTGCACGAAGACATCAACCTGACCTCGGTATTCGTTACCCACGACCAGGAAGAGGCCATGGAAGTCGCCGACCGCATCGTGGTGATGAACAAGGGCGTGATCGAGCAGATCGGCTCGCCGGGTGAGGTGTACGAGAAACCGGCCAACGACTTCGTCTACCACTTCCTGGGTGACTCCAACCGCCTGGCGCTCAGCGAAGGCCACCATGTGCTGTTCCGTCCGCACGAGGTGTCGCTGTCGCGCCATGAGACCGAAGGCCACCATGCCGCCGAGGTCCGTGATATCCGCCCGTTGGGCGCGACCACCCGGGTCACCTTGAAGGTGGAAGGGCAGAGCGAGCTGATCGAGGCCGAGGTGGTCAAGGATCATGACAGCCTGACCGGGTTGGCGCGGGGGGAGACGTTGTTCTTCCGGCCGAAGGTGTGGCAGAAGGTGGCGGATATCTGAGCTGCAGGCATGAAATGAAAAGCCCGGGCATGGTCCCGGGTTTTTTATGTGCTGGCGGATAGTCGGGGCTGCGCTGCAGCCCATCGCCGGCAAGCCGGCTCCCACTGTACAGGGTTTGCTGCAATGACTTGTGGGATCTGGCTTGCCAGCGATCGAGGGCGGAGCCCTCGCAGCGGATTGATGCCTTGAACGAATATTTTGAATGCTGATAAGGCATCGTTCGCAAGCTGTTCTGCGGCAGGCCGCGAACGACGCGGGTTGTGGACAGACCATCGAAATAATTATTCCATTTTGGTCTAGTTTTACGTTTAAACATTTCTTTATGAGCTAAGCCCCTAGGCCCGATGATTCAGCCACACACCTGAATCAACACCCCAGGAGTTTCTAGCAATGGGTAATGTCCAGACGGCCGTCAGGGCCTTTGAGCAGCCATGGCACCCGGCATCGGGCGACCTGGTAGAGCTCGGACGCACGCTACGCCTGCCGCTTGGCCAGTTACGCCTGCAACGCACGCCGCTGAGCGGCCTCAAACGACGCGACAAGCTGGCGTTGGTGCTGCTGGTGCTGGCCCTGCACGGTGCCGTCGCCTACTGGATCAACCAGGCACCGACCCCGGCGTTGCCCATCGTACCGCCGCAGATTCCGCCCATGACCATCGAGTTCGCCGCGCCCGCGCCGCCAGTCGTCGAGCCGCCGCCGCCAGTCCCGGCAGCGCCTGTGGTCGAACCGCCACCGCCGGTGGTCGACGAGTTGGCTGCCAAGCCAAAGCCCAAGCCGAAAGTCGTGCCCAAGCCTGTGGCCAAGCCACAGCCAAAACCGCAGCCGAAACCGGTCGAAGCGCCGCCACCCGCGCCTACGCCCGTGGCCGCGCCGGCTCCGCCTGCACCTGCGCCACCCGCCCCGGCCCCGGTGACGCCAGCCTCGGCCAACGCCGCGTACCTCAAGAACCCGGCGCCGGAATATCCGCAGATGGCCCAGCGCCGTGGCTGGGAGGGCACCGTGCTGCTGCGCGTCGAGGTGCTGCCCAGTGGCAAGCCGGGGCAGATCCAGCTCCAGAAAAGCAGTGGTCGCGACGCCCTGGACGCCGCCGCGCTGGCCGCGGTGAAACGCTGGAGCTTCGTCCCGGCCAAGCAGGGCGAGGTGGCCCAGGTGGGTTGGGTCAGCGTACCGATCGATTTCAAGCTTCGTTAACTTGCGAGCGCACACAGGAAGGACTTCATCATGAGCTTGTTGGCATCTCCCCTCGAATCCGTTGAAGGCGCAGTCATCTGGCTGCTGGTCGGCTTCTCCGTCGCCACCTGGGCGCTGGCCCTGGTCAAGGTCGTGCAGTTCGTGCGCCTGAAGAACCAGGACAAGCGCTTCCACCAGCAGTTCTGGGCTGCGTCCAGCCTCGACTCCGCCGCCGAGCCGGCCCACGATCTGCCAGGCCCGGCCGCCCGTGTCGCCCAGGCGGGCTTTGCGGCGATCGCGGTTGGCGAGCCTGGTCACGCTAACGATTTGAGCCAGGCCATCAACCACCAGGACCGTCTGGAGCGAGCCCTGCGCCAGCAGATCGTCCGCGAGCGTCGTTCGCTGGAAACCGGCCTGGCGGTAGTGGCCAGTATCGGCAGTACTTCGCCCTTCATCGGGCTGTTCGGCACGGTGTGGGGCATCATGGAGGCGCTCAAGGGCATCAGCGCGGCGGGCTCGGCGAGCCTGGAGACCGTGGCCGGGCCTATCGGTGCGGCGTTGGTGGCCACCGGCGTGGGTATCGCCGTCGCGGTGCCGGCGGTGCTGGTCTACAACTACTTCCTTCGTCGCCTCAAGCTGACCGCCGCCGACCTCGACGACTTCGCCCACGACTTCTACAGCCTGGCGCAGAAGAGTGCCTTCCGCGTGCTGGTGCATCCGGCGGTGCAGCGCCAGCAAACCGGCTTCAGCCAACCTGTGAAGGAGGCGTCCTGACATGGCCTTCTCGACCCAGGACAGCGATGAAGTGTTGAGTGAAATCAACGTCACGCCGTTGGTGGACGTCATGCTGGTGCTGTTGGTGGTGTTCATCGTCACCGCGCCGTTGCTGACCAACGCCATCCCTATCAACCTGCCCAAGACCGAGGCCGTGGCCCCGGTGGAGCAGAAGGACCCGCTGGTGGTGAGCATCGACGGCAGCGGCAAGCTGTTCATCAACAAGGATGAGATCCAGCCCGACCTGCTGGAGACCAACCTCAAGGCTGCCAAGGACAAGGACGCCGAGCTGCGTGTGCAGTTGCAGGCCGACGATGGTGTGAACTACGGCGAGGTCGCCCGGGCGATGGCGGCGATCGAGCGTGCCGGGATCAGCAAGCTGGCGGTGATCACCGCGCGCTGAACGGCGATACCTTCTTCAGGCAAGTGCTTAGGGGCCATTTTCCTTGGCAGGGGATGGCCCTTTTTTTATTGCTCGAAACCAAGCCTCTTTCATTTTGGTATTTTGGTTATTAATAAATAGCTTCTTATTCCTTTACGAATATAACCCCCTCCCTATACTTGCACCCAAGCACGCAAACTTCCGGAGGCGTCCCCATGCGCAATGAGTCGATTCGTTACCTGATTGTGCCGGGCTGGCAAGGATCGCCAGACAACCATTGGCAAAGTCACTGGCAGCGCAGCCTGCCCAACAGCGCCCGGGTCGAGCAGAGCGACTGGCTCACGCCACAACGGCGCGATTGGGTACAGGCGCTGGAGCAAGCGATTGCCGCCGAGCGCTCGCCGGTGATTCTCATCGCGCACAGCCTCGGCTGCATCACGGTCGCTCACTGGGCCGCCCAGGCCAGCCCTGATCTGCAGCAAAGAGTTCGCGGCGCGCTGCTGGTGGCACCGGCGGATGTCGAGCGGCCGAATTGCGCGCCAGCCCTGCGCAATTTCGCGCCGATTCCCCTGCAGGCCCTGCCGTTCCCCAGCCAGGTGGTCAGCTCCGACAACGACCCGGCGGTGAGCGTGCCGCGCGCGTTGTACCTGGCGCAGGCCTGGGGCGCCGAAGCCGGGCTGCTGGCCAACGCCGGGCATATCAACGTCAAGTCCGGGCACCAACGCTGGGAGCAAGGCTTTGCCTATCTCTACCGGCTACAGGCCCGTGTCGACCAGCGCGCCCTGCGCCGCGCCTGATCCACAGGTTTTCATCGACTGAGCTGAGTCCCTCGACCGCTTGCGGCCGGGGCGGGAGTATTCCATGACATTTCACACCCCATTCGGTCAGCCGCTGCTGACCTTCCCCGAACTGGACAAGAGCCCGCTGAGCATCCGCGCCAAGGCGCTGGTGTTCGTCGATCCGCGCTCCCAGGCGCTGCGCCAGGCTCTGGAGCGGCTGGCGCCACAACCGTTGCCGGTGCTGATCCGCGGCGAGACCGGCACCGGCAAGGAGCTGCTGGCCCGACAGATTCATCGCGCCAGCGATCGGGGCGGGTTGTTCGTGTCGGTCAACTGCGCGGCCATCAGCCCGACCTATGCCGATGCCGAGCTGTTCGGCTACAGCGCTGGTAGCCAGGGCGGTACTGCCAGCAGTCGCGCCGGATGGTTCGGCTCGGCCAATGGCGGCACGTTGTATCTGGACGAGATCGCCGACCTGCCCCTGGCGATCCAGGGCAAGCTGTTGGCCGCCCTGGAGAATCGCGAGGTGATCCGGGTCGGCGCCACGCAGCCGCAGGCGGTCGATGTGCGGCTGGTGGCCGCTTCCAGCATCGACCTGGCGCTGGCAGTGCGCGCGGGGCGTTTCAACGAGCGGCTCTACCATTACCTGCACGAAGGCGAGCTGGAGTTGCCGGCGCTGCGTGATCGGGTCGGCGATATCCTGCCGTTGGCCGAGTACTTCGTGGGGATCTACAGCGTGCGCCTGGATCGGCCGGTTCCCCTGATCAGCGAGGCGGCACAACAGGCGCTCGAAGCGCATGCCTGGCCGGGCAATACCCGCGAGCTGGAGAACGTCATTCACTTCGCCCTGCTGGTCAGCGATGGCGCGGAAATCCTCCCTGCGCATCTCGACCTGCCCGATACCGCTCCCCTCGCCAGCCTGGCCCGCCAGCTCCTGCAGCTAGGCAGCAGCCGCGAGGCGGATACCGTGGCCGAACTGCGCGATCTGCTCGGCGCGGCGCTGGCACGACTGGGGAAAACCGCGCCATAGAGCAGTCTGGCGCTGTTCATAAGCAAAGGGCGTGATGGCCATTTGTTTTTGGCATAAGCAGCTAATCAAAAGATATTGTTCCGGAATAAAAAATCTCGGTATTGTCCGCTGCACGCCCACCCGAACGGATGGGCACCCGACTCGCCATCTGCGATGGCCCAGCTATAGAACAAGGATCACCATGAAAAAGACCCTGCTGACCACCGCCCTGGCCGCCGCACTGTCGTTCGCTGGCCTCGCCAACGCCGCTGAAAAACTGGTGGTCGCCGCCACGCCCGTGCCGCACGCGGAAATCCTCGAACTGATCAAGCCGACCCTGGCCAAGGAAGGCGTGGACCTGGAGATCAAGGTCTTCACCGACTACGTCCAGCCCAACGTGCAGGTCGACCAGAAGCGCCTGGACGCCAACTACTTCCAGACCCTGCCGTACCTGAAGAACTTCAACGAAGGCAAGGGCACCCACCTGGAGACCGTGATCGGCGTGCACGTCGAACCGTTCGGTGGCTACTCGAAGAAGGTCAAGAGCCTGGCCGAGCTGAAGGACGGCGCGACCGTGGCCATCCCCAACGAAGGCAGCAACAGTGGCCGTGCCCTGCTGCTGCTGCAGAAGGCCGGGCTGATTACCCTGAAGGATCCGAAGAACGCACTGGCAACGCCGAAGGACATCGCCGAGAACCCGAAGAAGCTCAAGTTCAAGGAGCTTGAATCGGCCATGCTCCCGCGTGTGCTGGATCAGGTCGACCTGGACATGATCAACACCAACTATGCGCTTGAAGCCGGCCTGAACCCGGCCAAGGACGCCCTGGTGATCGAAGGCAGCGATTCGCCGTACGTGAACTTCCTGGTTGCCCGCCCGGACAACAAGGATAGCGCGGCCATCCAGAAGCTGGCCAAGGCGCTGACCAGCCCGGAAGTGAAGGCATTCATCGAGAAGAAATACAGCGGTGCGGTACTGCCGGCGTTCTGATACGCGATCTGGTACGAAAAACGCCGACGCATTTTGCGTCGGCGTTTTTGTTTGTGCTGGCCTGATGGCGGGCTGGCCGGTCTCGAGTAGTGCAGCGCAAGACTCAGCGCTGAGTCGCCAGGGCCCGGCGCAGCGCCAGGAGCCACAGCAGTTGTTCGTTTGAAGCAGGCAAGCAGGGGCTGTTCATCGTTGTCTTCCTTGTTGAATGTGATGGGCCGTGCAAGTCACAGTTTGAAATCCCTTGGAGGGGAAAATCCTCGGAAAGATCCGCGTCTAGTGAAGGAAATTTCCGAGCGTCACGGGGTGGTGATATAGATATGCAATAAAGATATTTATAAAAATATTTTTATGCCTTTAGAGTCTAGGGATCGTGCTTACCGGCACAGCGCCACTATTCGTGAAATGACGCCGAGCTACCCTCGTGCCGACCCTGGACCTTCCCATGCCGTACCTTCGTGACACCGTGCCGAGGCCCCTTCCATGAGCTTCGACTCCGCTTTCATGCTTAGCACACTGCCGGCCTTCTTCAAGGCCGTTGGCGTGACCCTGCAAGTCGGGGCGATCGCAATCGCCACCTCGTTGCTGGTAGCGCTGCTCAACGCGACGATCCTGGTGTTGCGCACGCCGTACCTGTGGCGCCTGGTCAAGGGCTACGTGGAGCTGGCGCGCAACACTCCGTTGCTGATCCAGCTGTTCTTCGTCTACTTCGCCTTGCCGAGCCTGGGGGTGAAGGTATCCGGCTTCGCTGCCGCGATCATCACCCTGACGTTCATGGGCGGCGCCTACCTCACCGAGGTACTGCGCGCCGGGGTCGAGGCCGTGCCGCGGGCGCAACTGGAATCCGGGCGCTCCATCGGGCTTTCCGAGGGCCAGCTGCTGCGCCATGTGATCCTGCCCCAGGCCGGCATCCTAAGCCTGCCGGCGCTGTTCGCCAATTTCGTCTTCCTGCTCAAGGAAACCACCGTGGTTTCGGCGGTGGCGGTGCCGGAGATTCTCTACACCACCAAGAACTACATCGCCCTGTACTACAAGACCTACGAAATGCTCGCCGTGCTGACCCTGCTCTGCGTGCTGATTTTCCTGCCGCTGTCGCTGCTGCTGCGCTACCTGGAACGGAGGCTGCAACATGGCCAGTTCGGGCATTGAGCTGCTGCTGGTTTCGCTGCCGCAACTGGCCATGGGCGCCGGGCAGACCCTGGCGATCTCGGCCCTGGGCATCCTGTTCGCCACCTTGGGCGGCGTGCTCTACGGCGTGCTGGCGACCCTAGGCCGCCGTTGGTTGAACATCCTGCTGCAGGTGTACCTGGAACTGTTCCGGGCGATTCCGGTGCTGGTCTGGCTGTACCTGGTGTTCTTCGGCTTGCCGATCTTCTTCGGCCTGAGCATCCCCAGCTTCTGGTGCGCGGTGCTGGTGCTGGGCCTGTGGGGCGCCAGCGAGGTCGGCGAGGTGGTGCGCGGCGCCTTGCAGTCGCTGCCACGCGGGCAACGCGAGGCGGGGTTGTCGATCGGCCTGGGCGGCTGGCAGCTGTATGCCTATGTGCTGCTGCCCCAGGCGCTAAAGCGCATGACCCCGCCGACCATCAATATCTACACGCGGATCATCAAGACCAGCTCGCTGGCGGTGCTGATCGGCGTGGTCGAAGTGATCAAGGCGGGGCAGCAGATCATCGAACGTACCTACGAGTCGGTGCTGATCTACGGCGCGCTGTTCCTGTTCTTCTTTCTTGTCTGCTATCCGCTGTCGGCCGCCTCCCGCGTGCTGGAGCGGCGCTGGGCCCACGCATGAATCCATTGATCGAATTCCAAGGTTTCAACAAGTTCTTCGGCCAGCACCAGGTGCTGGCAGACATCGACCTCAAGGTCGAGGCCGGCGAGGTGGTGGTGATCCTCGGCCCCAGCGGCTGCGGCAAGAGCACCCTGCTGCGCTGCCTCAACGGCCTGGAAGAGGCCCAGGGCGGCAGCCTGCGCCTCGACGGCCAGGAGTTGCTCGGTCCCGACACCGACTGGCGCCAGGTGCGCCAGCGGGTCGGCATGGTGTTCCAGAGCTACCACCTGTTCGGCCACATGAGCGTGATCGACAACTTGCTGCTGGGGCCCCTGAAGGTGCAGAAGCGCGAACGCCACGAGGCCCAGGCCCAGGCCGAGGCTTTGCTGGCCCGGGTAGGGCTGCTGGACAAGCGTGACGCGTTCCCGCGCCAGCTCTCCGGTGGCCAGCAGCAACGCATCGCCATTGTCCGTTCGTTATGCATGAACCCACAGGTGATGCTCTTCGATGAGGTCACCGCCGCCCTCGACCCGGAGATGGTCAAGGAGGTGCTGCAGGTGATCCAGGGTCTGGCCCGCGAAGGCATGACCCTGCTCATCGTCACCCACGAAATGGCCTTCGCCCGCGCGGTGGCCGACCGCATCGTGTTCATGGAGGCCGGCAGGATCCTTGAACAGAACCACCCTGAGCGCTTCTTCACTCAACCGCAGACCGCACGCGCGCAGCAGTTCCTGGAGAAATTCTCGTTCGTCGAAAGCCTGCCCAAGACACTGTCTAAGCCACTGCACAAGGAACTGTCATGAAGACTGCCCCGTTCGCCAAACTGCTCGCGCCATTGCTGGGCCTGGCCCTGCTGGCCGGCTGCAACAAATCCGAAGACCCGGCCAAGCCCGCCGCCGCCTCGCCGGCCAGCAGCTACCTGGAAACCATCAAGGCCCGCGACAAGCTGATCGTCGGCGTGTTCACCGACAAGCCACCGTTCGGCTTCGTCGATGAAAGCGGCCGCTACGTGGGCTTCGACACCGACATCGGCCGGCGCTTCGCCAAGGACCTGCTGGGCGACGAGAACAAGGTCGAGTTCGTCGCGGTCGAGCCTGCCAGCCGCATCCCGTTCCTGCAGAGCGACAAGGTCGACCTGATCCTCGCCAACATGACCGTCACCCCGGAACGCAAGGAGGCCGTGGACTTCACCAACCCCAACCTGCGCGTGGCGGTGCAGGCCATCGTCGCCGACGGCAGTTCGGTGCAGAAGCTCGACGACCTGGCCGACAAGACCATCATCGTCACTACCGGCACTACCGCCGACATCTGGCTGACCAAGACCCACCCGGACTGGAAACTGCTCAAGTTCGAGAAGAACACCGAGTCGCTGGCCGCGTTGGCCAACGGTCGGGGTGATGCCTATGCCCAGGACAACCTGATCCTGTTCAGCTGGGCCAAGCAGAACCCGGGCTACCGCGTGCTGCCACAGCTGCTGGGTGACGAAGCACCGATCGCCCCGGCGGTGAAGAAGGGCAATACCGAGTTGCGCGATTGGGTGAATGCCGAACTGGCCAAGCTCGGCGAGGAGAAGTTCCTGCTCAAGCTGTACGACCAGTACGTGCGCAAGGAACTGAGCGACGATACCAAGCCTGAGAGCGTGATTGTCGAGGGCGGCAAGTGGCAGGGTTGATCATCTGAACGGGGCCGCACAGCGGCCCCCTCCGGTCTCAGCAATTGCGCGGTAACCAGTTCAACAGGAAATCATTCACCACCTGCGGATTCTCCAGGCTGGAGATATGCCCGGCGAATGGAATCTGTGCCGCCAAGCATCCAATCAACTGCGCCATCTCGGCGGACTCCGCCGGAGGCCTTGGGATGTCCTGGTCGCCAAAGAGCACGATGGTCCGCTCTCCCGGCAGTTCACCGAGTCGCGCCAGCAGGTCTGGCCGGCCGAAGATCACCCGGCCCATCGGGTCGAGGCTTTCGCGGATGGTTTCGGCGCTGCTTGCCTTGAGGTCCGCACGGAAGCACTCGCGCACCTCGGGCACCGTCTGTCCACCGGCATGGAAGAAGATCGGCACCACGACGTCCAGCAACGGATCGATGAAGGCTCCCGCTTTGCTTGCCGCATCCAGCAAACCGAAATACTTCAGCCGCGTCGCCTCGGGCTCGGCGCCCAGGTAGGTGTCCATCAGCACCAGGCGGTCGACTCGTTCAGGGTGGTCGATGGCCAGCTGCGCGCCCCACATGCCGCCAACCGACAGCCCGACCAGGTGGCACTTCTGGATATCCAGGGCATCGAGCAACGCCAGGTGCTGGCGAGCCAGGGCGGCCATGTCGACGGTAGTGGCGGGCGGGGCTGCGGAATCGCCGTGGCCCCACAGCTCAGGCACGATGACCCGGAAGTGCCGTGACAGGGCGTCGATCTGCGGTTGCCACATGGCGGACGACCACAGGTAGCTGTGGCCCAGCAGTACTGGGAAGCCCTGGCCCTGGTCGACATAGCTCATGCGTGCTCCGTCGATCTCGATGAAGTGTTTCTGCATTGCGTGACCTCATGGATTGCGAGAGGGCCGCTGTGCGGCCCCGGTTTCTATCTGGGCACCAGCCGCAGCGTGCTTTGCGCCGGAATCACCCCCATCCGCGCCTTGTGATAGCGCCCCTCGATGTAGTCCTCGGCCTGGTCGCCATAGTGCCGGTCGAACGGCACGCCACTCTGCCCGACCGGGTTGATGGTCAGCGCGGCGCCGGCGTCGGCGAAGTCGATCAGGCGGCGGGTGGATGGCCCGTAGGTGACCGGCCAGGGCGCCGGGCCGATCTTCGCCGACAGGTTGTTCGGCACCTCGTGGGTCCCCGGCGCGGCGTAGGGCCCGACATTGAACAACAGGTTCAGCGGCTTCTTCACGCCCAGCGGATGGTTGTGGGTGAGGGTATGGGCCTTGCCCCACTGCCAGCTGGCCGGATCCTTGCCGAAGGTCTCGCGCAGGTGCTTGAGGCTGCGCTGCCAGGCCAAGCGGACGATGGCGTTGCGATCGGTGTGTTCGTTGCTTCCGCGCAGGTTCCACCACGGCGATTGAGGGTCGCCAGCCAGGCGAGGCAGCGCGGCGTCGATGGCACGGGTACTGATCAGCACCGGGAACCAGGTGTCGCCCAGTTCGTCGTGCAGGGCGGCGAACGCCAGCTCGTAAAGGAACTGGTTGAACAGCGTGGCGCTGGTGGAGTCCAGCGGGTAGTCGCCGCGCCAGGCCGCCAGTTGCTCGACCAGTTCCTTTTCTTCGTCGCCCTGGGCGACGTTGCGCAAGGTGCCGAGCAGCGGTGCCAGGGTACGCGGGCCATAGTCGGTGCTGGTGTCCAGCTGCAAGGCCTGGCTGTTCTGGGTGTCCCACTTGATGTCCGGGTCGCGTAACAGGCGATCGAGCTGGCGTCCTCGGTCGGCCAGGTTGTAGTAGCCGGGCACGGGCAGTGCGCCCGGTGGTTGGTAATTGGCCGAGACGATGTAGCCGCTGGCCGGGTTCTCCTGCTGTGGATTGGCACTGAACGGGTAGAACCCCGGCTTGGCGGCCTGGCCGCTGCCGCCGTCGAGGATGAACGCCGGGTTGACGCCATCCGGGCGGATCGGCAGGCGCGCCGCCGCCCACCAGCCGATGTCGCCACGGGCATTGGCCCATACCAGGTTCAATCCTGGCGCCTGGATCTTGCTTGCCGCCTCGCGCATCTTGTCCAGGGTGTCGGCGCGGTTGATCTGGTAGAAGCCCTCGAGTATCGGGTTCTCGGCTTCCAGGAAGGCCCACCACATGGCGATGGGCGTCGGGCCGGCTGTGTCGCCGAGCACGCTGTTGACGATCGGACCGTGCGGCGAGCGGCGCAAGGTGATGTTGGCCGGCTGCGCATCCTTGACCGCGATTTTCTGCTCGGTCTTTTCCAGCGACTGCCAGCGGCCATCGACCATCACCTGCTCGGGGTTCTGCGGATTGGTCCGCTCCGCGATCAGGTCGACGTCGTCGTTCTGGAACATGGTCAGGCTCCAACCGAAGTCGCGGTTGTGGCCGAGCAGGGCGAACGGGTTGAGCGCCTGGAAGTAGCCATACAAGTTGAAGCCTGGCGCCGACAACTCGGCTTCGTACCAGATCGCTGGCACCGCGAAGCTGATGTGCGGGTCACCCGCCAGCAGTGGCCGGCCGCTGCGGGTATGGCTGCCGGCCACGGCCCAGGCGTTGCTGCCCTCGAACTGCGGAATGCCGGCATCGCCCAGGGCCTCGTGGCTGAGCCGCGCCAACTGCTCCAGGCTGCGCCAGTCGGCGGCGGCCAGCGGCGTGGCCACGGCGCCGTCGGGCTGCCAGTCGAGATCGAAGATCTTCAGGTACTCGGGGCCGAGCTGATCGCGAATGTAGGTCAGTGCCGGGTCGGTGCGGAACGCGGCGGCGAAGCTGTAGGCGAGGTAGCCGGCAATGCTCAGGGTGTCCTCGGCGGTGAAGGGGCGCGGCGTGATGCCGAGCAGGTCGAACTCCATCGGCTTGGGGTGGCTGGCCTGCCACTGGTTGATGCCGTCCAGGTACGCCTGCAGCGCCTGCCAGGCCGGTGACTGGCGGTCCTGGCGCTGCACCATCAAGGCTGCCTGGTCGCGAATGCGCAGGCTGCGGAACAGGGTATCGGTGGGCAGCAACTTCTCGCCCAGCACCTCGGCCAGCTCGCCGCGCGCCAGGCGGCGCATGATCTCCATCTGGAACAGACGGTCCTGTGCTTGCACGTAGCCGAGGGCGCGGTACAGGTCCTGCTCGTTCTGCGCCTGCAGGTGCGGCACGCCACGGGCATCGAAGCGCACGCTGACCGGCGCCTGCAAGCCGTTGATGGCCGCGTCGCCATCACGCTGGGGCTGCTTGCCCTGCACGTACCAGTAACCGCCGCCCGCGGCGGCCACGGCGATCACCACCGCCAGCAAGGTCAGGCTGCGCTTCATCGAGACTCCTTGTGCACTCGAGCGAAAGAATGTGGTCCGATCATCGGCGGATTCGCGAACTGAGCATAGCCCCCTGAAAGGAGTTTCCATGTCCCTCAGCGAAAAACAGAAAATGCTGGCAGGCCAGCTCTACCATGCCGGCTGCCCCGAGCTGCAAGCCGAGCAGGCGGCCAACCGGCAGTGGATGCACCGCTACAACGGCAGCGTCGAGCAACCCAACGAGGCGCGCCTTGATTTGTTGAAGACGCATTTCGCCAGCGTGGGCGAAGGCGTGGTGATCCGTCCGCCGTTCCACTGCGACTACGGCTACAACATCAGCGTGGGCGCCAACACCTTCATGAACTTCAACTGCGTGATCCTCGACGTGCTGCCGGTGCGCATCGGCGCCGACTGCCAGATCGCCCCGGCGGTGCAGATCTACACCGCCGACCACCCGCTGGACCCGGCGCTGCGCCGCAGTGGCTTGGAAAGCGGGCGCCCGGTGATCATTGGCGACAACGTCTGGATCGGCGGCGGGGCGATCATCCTGCCGGGGGTGACCATCGGTGATAACGCCGTGGTCGGCGCCGGCAGCGTGGTGACCCGGGATGTGCCGGCGGGAGCGGTGGTGGTGGGTAATCCGGCGCGGGTGCGTGGCTGAAGTGCAAGGCCCTGCGGGGTTGGTCGCAGGGCTTTTGGTCAGGCGGGCTTGAAGCCGGGTTTGCCGTTGGCTGCGCGCCACTGTTTGACGCGGTCGAGGACGCCTTGAGGGCTATCCTCTGCGCCTTCACCTGGGTAACAAATGAGATCAGATCCCTGTGGATTTTCAATGATCGTCTCGAATCTTTGCATCAGCTGATCCTGATACTCAATGAATCTGGCACCTTTGAGATCCGTGCGATTGACAAAAAAATCTTGCAGAAACTCCAAGAATTCACTTTCCGTGTATTCAGTGATGCTCTTGTTATTGGTCATTGCCTTTGCCTTTTTCACTGTGGTGGTCAATATGTTGTCGAGGTGTCATGACTGCCAAGTTGTCGAGGTTATAAACTGCGCCGCCATTTTTGACTTCTTCAATATGGTGAATCTCGAAGCTTTTTCGCTTTCCGACCCACTCTGTCCCGTGTGCCAGTGGCGCGCCGCCGTCCGTCATTCGTATCAAGTTGTTCCTGGTGAAGTGTTTGTTGAGTAGGGGATCGGCTGCCACTTCCTTCCAAAACGCCTCGCGCAGCCTATCGAAGCTACTGAACCTGCGTCTGCTCAACTTATCCGCAATTCTCGAAGGAATCGGCGCGCCCTCTGGTGTGACTGCGGCTTCAAGGAAGCGATCCGGCGTCAGCTGTCCGTTACCGCTGGTCACCCCCGCAATCTGCCGGGGGTCGCGGAACATCACGTAGATCGGTGACAGCCCCGAGTCGGCGGGGAAGACAATGACGTAGTCGTCTATATGTGGGTCCGGCAGTGCGGGGAAGACGTTGATGTCCGGCTGGCGCTTCGAACTGATCGTGCCCGGGTAGTGCTTTTGCAGGTCTTCGACGATCGGCAGTGCGGGAGTGGTGCTGCCGGTCACCGGGTCTCGGGTGCCCAGGCTGCTCGGTGGCGTGGCCGGATGCCAGAGCAGCGTCGCACCGCCTGGGCCATCGGCGGTGAAGCTGTAACTACCCAGGGCAGAGTCCCAAGTGGCTTGGCGTACGCGGACATCGCGCAGAAGGCTGCTGCCATCGGTGCTGGCCAGGTATACCTCGGTCTGTTCACCCACTGGAACGGCGTTCATCCGCAGCGCCAGCTCAAGCGTCTGCCCGGCCCTGCGGTTGGCTTCAGCGGTCAGGTCCGCGCCGGGAGTCATGTAGGCCAACGGCACACTGACGCCCATGCGCTCTCCATTGCCGAGGCGGGCCGAGTAGAGCATCAGGGACGCATACCGAACGGCGCCGGTCGCGGCGTGCGCCAGCAAGCGTGTTGCGGCTGACTGCAGCGCCTTTCCCAGCCGTTCCCAGAACGCCTCGAAGTACGCGATGGCACCGCTTGAGCTCGCCAGAACCACTGCGTGGCGAGTGCTGGCGACCCAGGCGTGGAAGGTGACGGCGGTGTTGCTCGGCGTCTGTCCGCTGAGCATGGAGAGGTGTGTCTGCTCATCGAATGCGGCGTGGATGGCGTCATGGGCCCTCAAGTGCAGAGGGTTGTCGGCAGCCCGTCCCCATTGCGCATCGATGCCATAGCCGGTGCGCTCGCGCTCGACCCTGTCGCGCAATTGCTGCAGCTCCGGATTGCGCTGGGCGTGTGGCTTGCGGTTCTGCTCGGTAATCACGGTTTGGAGCTGACTGGCGTCGAACTCGAGTGAAAGGTTGTCCTTTCGAGCGGCCGCAGAATGTTTATGGAGTGAATTCTGTGCGCGGATCAGCTCGGAGGTTTCCCGTTCCAGCTCGCGAGCATGCTCGGCTGCGGCCTGCGCTGCGATGTCGTCATGCTGGTGGCGCTGGAATGTGTTCAATGCGCCCTCGAGCGAGGCGCGCGCGAGCGCATGCTCGAGCTTGCTGACGGAGAAGCGGGCGAGATTCGTTTCCAGCCGATGGACCAACTGAACCACACGATCGCGTTGCGCCGCCTTGTACCTGCTATCGGTCAGCGCCCATTGCAGGCGAGCCTGACGACGGCGAAGTTCATTGAGCTGGCGCTCCAGGCGCTTGGCCTCGAAGGCCGCGCGGTATGCTGTCAGCCAGGCTTGACGAGGCGCGTGAGGGGCGTTCGGCTGGCGGACGACAGCAAGAAAATCTTTGAGTGGGCGATGCTCCGGGTCTGTGCCAAAGAAGCTGTTGGCTTGCTGGCGAGCCTGTTGCAACTGAGTCTGGTAGGTCGCGGTGAGCTGCCCGACGGCAACGATCTGGCGCTCCAGACGCGCGGTTTCGCTGAGGCTTGTCAGTGGGCCGGCGCTGGTCGCGATAGCCTGGTCAAGTTGTTCGTCCTGGGTAGCCTGCAGGCGCGCGTGGTCGGTGTGAACCTGTTGCTTGTCCGATTCGATCTGGCGGACCAGGTCAATTACCAGGTGGCCAGGGCGGAACGTCGATACCAGTTGCAGCGGATGGACCCGTTGATGTCCCCAGAAAATCGGTGGGGTTGAACGGAACTGTTCTTCGTAGCGGTCTCTGACGTTGGTAGGGGTAAGCTCGGTGTAGCCTTCGCGTGACATACAGTCTCCTTGTTCTGTATGTCGCTACCCTAGGGAGCCTCTGGGGTGAGGCTGCGGTAGTGGGTTATTGGCCTGGCCCACTGCTCCAGGGGCAATAGCAGCCGACCGCCAAGGTGTTGGAGGCCTGCACCCGACGCCCTTCCTCCAGCGCCTTGAGGATCGGCTCGATGAAACTGTTGCTCGAGTTGCATACCGCGCCTTCGCTGTAGGGGCCGAAGTAGGCGAGGTTGCCGTCGTGGTCCCAGATCGCCACGGCGGGGCTGGCGGGCAGGTGCTCGCTGCCGGGCAGGCTGGCCAGGGGCTTCAGTGTTCCCAGGTTGGCCGGCAGTTGGCCGTGGCTGCCAGGCTTTTGCACGACATGGAAGCTGACCCCGAGCGGTGCGAAGTGCTCGACCAGCTCGCCCAGGTGTTGCTGGTTGCCGACATTGCACGGGCAGGCCGGGTCCCAGAAATGCACCACGCGGATCGGGCCCGGGCCGGCCAGCTCGGCTGGAAGGCGCAGTTGGCTGCCGTCGAAGAGGGTGGCCTGGTTGTCGAACGGACGCAGGTAGCGGGACTGGAAGCTGTCGTAGGCCCACCAGGCGGTGGCAGCGCAGAGCAGCAGTGCAAGGAATATCAGAAGTCGCTTCGCCATAGGGGCCCGGTCGCGGTATCGGCAGGAGCGGGCTTGTCCCGCGATGGTTGCGGTGAAGCCAGCATCGCTATCGCGGGGCAAGCCCGCTCCCACGAGGTCGCGTGTGTCGTTGAGAAAGGCAGCAAGCTTGCCATGACGCGGCCCAGAGCTGAATATCGCAGATCAATACTTGCTTCACTCTGGATGTACCGATGCCCGCCAGTTTCCACCCCGACCTGCTGCGCGCCAGCCTGTCGCCCCTTGCCGATCGCCACCTGCTGTCCACCCAGGGCCAGGCCTACCAGGGCTTCTACGGACTGGGCCTGTCCGCGCACAGTTGGCTGGGCGGCTTCCAGGTGGCGTGCTTCGACCTGGTCGGCCAGGTCTGGCTGCCCGAGCGGCCACAGGCGACGTTGTTCCTGCTGCATGGCTACTACGATCACATGGGCCTGTACCGCCACGTGATCGAATGGGCCCTGGGGCGCGGCTACGCCGTGATCGGCTGCGACCTGCCAGGGCATGGCCTGTCCAGTGGCGAGCGGGCCAGCATCGATGATTTCGGCATCTACCAGCAGGTGCTCGAGGCGCTGTTCGAACAGGCCCGGCTGCTCGACCTGCCAAGACCCTGGCATCTCTGCGGCCAAAGCACCGGTGGGGCGATCGTGGTCGACCATCTGTTGCACCAGGGCGAAAGCAGCCCTGTCGACGGTGAGACAATCCTGTTGGCCCCCCTGGTGCGCCCGCGGGCCTGGGGGTGGTCGAAGCTGAGCTACCGGGTACTGCGCCACTTCGTCAACGGCATCGAGCGGCGCTTCAGCGAGAACACCAACGACCCGGCTTTCCTGCCTTTTCTAGAAGCCGACCCGCTACAACCACGGCGTCTGCCGACCGCCTGGGTCGGTGCGCTGATGGAGTGGGTCCGGCGCATCGAAGCCGCGCCCCGGAGTACGCGGCGGCCACTGATCGTGCAGGGCGAAGCGGACGGCACGGTGGATTGGCCGTACAACCTCAAGGTGCTCAAGGCCAAGTTCGCCGAGCCGCAGATCCTCATGCTGCCCGAGGCGCGGCATCACCTGGCCAACGAGCTGCCCGGCATCCGCCAGCGCTACTTCGAGTTCATCGGCCAGCGCCTGGGCTGACTTACTTCAGGTTGGCGGCGTTCTGGCCCACGGCCAGGGCGGCGCGAATCGCGGCCACCGCGGCCTTGTAGTAGGCCTGGCCGTCCGTCGATTCGGCGAAGGTGGCGAACTGCTCGAGCTCGGCGTCCGACAGGTCGCGATAGACGTACAACAACGTGTTGTTCAGGTCCTCGCCCACCTGGTTCATCAAACGCTGGCGCTGGCCATCGAGCAGGTTCTGGGCCTGGCCGCCGCCGAACAGGCCGGGCAGCATCGAGCTCAGGCTGTCGGCCGCCACGCCGGCGATCGCCAGGCTGACCTCGGCGCCGGCCTCGCGGGCGGGCAGGGCCTGGGCCAGGTGGCCGACGATCAGCACGCGGTTGTCGCTGGCCTGGATCTTCGGCAGGCCCTTGGCGTGTTTGGCCAGCTGGTCCTTGCGTGTGGCAAGCAGTTCGGCGGCCACGACCTTGCGCCCCAGCGGCGACTGGAAGAAAGCCAGGGCCGGCGAGGGGTTGGGCAGGTTGGCGCGCAGTTGCGCCTGGGCCCGTTGGTCCATGGCCTGGGCCTGGAACCGTTGGTTGCTGTTGTTGACCAGCGCCTGGTAAACCGCAGGCGGCAAGCTGTTGCGGTAGCGCTGCTGGGCGGCGCTCACGGCATCGTTGAAATGGGCGCGCTGGTCGGGCCAGCCAGCGACCTTGTACAGCTGATCGAGGGTGTCTGCCCAGACAGGCATGGTGCAGATCATCAGCAGAAGCAGGGAAAACAGACGGCGCATTCAGGACTCCTGTCGGCAGGCCGCTATTGTCCTTGGCGTGGCGGGGCTTTGTCGAGTCGCCAGCGGCGCTTCCTGACCAAGTGGCGCTGTGCGAGCGATGGCCGAATGGCTATGATGCGCCATGCACATTCCTTCCGAACATCCGCTGCTGTCGACCATTGTCGATGACCTGGCCACCCGTGGCTGGTCGCAGCAATCTCTTTTCCTGCCCGACGAACTGTCGCGCGCGCTGGCGGCCGAATGCCGTCGTCGCTACGCCGAGGGTGAGCTGAACCCCGCCGGCATAGGGCGTGGCGCCGCGCAGGAGATCCGCGAGGCGATCCGTGGCGACCAGATCCAGTGGATCGACCCCGGTGAATCGGAGGTCTGTGACCGCTACCTGGGGGCGATGGACAGCCTCCGTCAAGCCATCAACCAGGGATTGTTCCTGGGGCTCGAGGACTTCGAGTGCCACTTTGCCCTGTACCCTCCGGGCGCCTTCTACAAGCGCCATCTCGACCGCTTCCGCGACGATGACCGGCGCATGGTGTCGGCCGTGCTGTACCTCAACGAGGGCTGGCAGCCGCAGGACGGTGGACAATTGCGCATGTTCCTGAAGGGCGATGTCGAGCACGACGTGGCGCCATTGGCTGGCAGCCTGGTGGTGTTCCTGTCGGGTGAGGTCCCGCACGAGGTACTGCCGGCAGGGCGTGAACGCCTGTCGTTGACCGGTTGGTTCCGGCGCCGTGGCAATGAGCCGTTCTGAGCTGCCGAAGGTACTGGTCAGTGCCTGCCTGCTGGGCCAGCCGGTGCGCTACGACGGCCGTGCCAGTGGCCATCCCGATGTATTGCAGCGTTGGCAGGCCGAAGGCAGGGTGGTGCCACTGTGCCCGGAGGTTGCCGGTGGCTTGCCGACACCACGACCGCCTGCGGAGATACCCGGTGGGCAGGGCGGGGCGGTGCTGGATGGGCAGGCACAGGTGCTGACGGTGACCGGCGACGATGTCAGCGACGCCTTTCTCGCCGGGGCCCGTCTGGCGCTGGAACTGGTGCGCCGGCATGGCATCCGTGTGGCGGTGCTCAAGTCGGGCAGCCCCTCGTGTGGCAATCTGCAGACCTACGACGGCAGTTTCAGCGGTGTGAAGGTGGCGGGTGAGGGCGTGACCACGGCCTTGTTGCGGCGCGAAGGGGTGCTCGTGTTCAGCGAGCTGGAGCTGGAAGACGCGCAGCGAGCGTTGAGCCAGATCTGATCGCGGGACAAGCCCGCTCCCACGCGATGCTGATCATGACGGCATTGCGTGGGAGCAGGCTTGCCCCGCGATGCGGTGTTACTGTCCGGCGCTCGCCTGCTTGGTGCCCTTGAGCCATTTGCTTTCCAGGTCAGCCAGGCGGCCATCGTCCTTGATCCGTTGCAGGGCATTGTTCACAGCCGTCTCGAAGGCTGGATTGTCCTTCAGGTACGGAATCACCAGTTTCTGGCTGGCCAGGGTCCGAATGGTGTCGAGTTGGTCGCTCGGTTCGACGTCTTGCTTGTTGAAGGCCATGTCGAACTTGCCGCTCTCCACCCCGGGCAGCACCTCCTCGGCCGCGGTCTCGACGAACTCGGCCCGCACATCCAGCTCCTTGGCCAGGGCCTGGCCCAACTCGATCTCGAAACCGGTCAGGTGTTCGTCTTCCTTGAACGCATAAGGTGGTGAATCGCTCAGCACGGCAATGCGCAGTTCGCCACGGTCGTTGATTTCGTCGATCAGTTCGGCTTGGGCCAGTGGGCTGAACAATACCGCCAACAGAATGCCAATGGTCAAACGCATGAGTGCCCCTTTCTTGTTCGGCAGGTGAATGTCATTCGCCGAGGCTTTCTTTTCTGCCACGGTCGAACGCAGCCTATGACCGTGTAGCCGCGTTAATGTTTACGCCGGTCTGAAATATTTCTGCCCCTGTTTTTGAACCTCTGCCTGGCTGGTTGGACTATGGTGAAGTACCGCTGTGCTTCGTTTAAGTGATAGCGGTCAATTGAAGTGAATCACAGGAGAAGTGAATGAAAAGCCTATTTTCGCGTGCTGCCGTCGCCGGTCTGCTGATGGGGGCGTCGGTGTTCGCCAGTGCCGCGGATGCGCTGAAGAGCCAGCAGCCACCGGAGGGCGCCAAGGTCTTCATCGTTTCCCCCGCCGACGGGGCCACGGTCGACAAGACCTTCACCGTCAAGTTCGGTATCGAGGGCATGGGCCTCAAGCCAGCGGGTGACCAAACCCCGCACACCGGGCATCACCACCTGCTGGTGGATGTGGACAAGGCTCCTCTGGCCGACCAGCCGCTGCCCACCAGCCTGATGCCTGAGAACAACGCACCGCTGCCGGCCGGCCCGCAAGTGCTGCACTTCGGCAAGGCGCAAACCGAGGCGACCATCACCCTCACCCCGGGCAAGCACACCCTGCAACTGGTGCTGGGCGACATGTACCACGTGCCGTTCAAACCGAGCGTCGAATCGCAGAAGATCACCGTCAACGTCAAATGACGCTTGCTCTGTAGACGCGCGCAACGAAAAAGGGAGGCCACCAGGGCCTCCCTTCTTCATGCAGCCGGCAAACTTAGAACAGTACGCGCGAGCGAATAGTGCCCTTCACGTGCTGCAGTTTCTCCTGGGCCAGGTCGGAGTACTCGGCATCGACGTCGATGACCACGTAACCCACTTTCTCGTCGGTCTGCAGGAACTGACCGGAGATGTTGATACCGTTCTCGGCGAACACTTTGTTGATCTCGCTGAGCACGCCCGGGATGTTTTCGTGGATGTGCAGCAGGCGGTGCTTGCCCGGGTGCGCCGGCAAGGCCACTTCCGGGAAGTTGACCGACGAAACCGAGGTACCGTTGTCGCTGTACTTGACCAGCTTCTCGGCCACTTCCAGGCCGATGTTGGCCTGGGCTTCGGCGGTGGAGCCACCGATGTGCGGGGTCAGGATCACGTTGTCCAGGCCACGCAGCGGGCTTTCGAACTCTTCGTCGTTGGAGCGTGGCTCGACCGGGAACACATCGATGGCGGCGCCGATCAGGTGCTTGTCCTTGATCGCGGCGGCCAGGTGGTCCAGCTCGACCACGGTGCCACGGGCGGCGTTGATCAGGATCGCGCCCTTCTTCATCGCACGGATTTCCTTCTCGCCGATCATCCACTGGGTGGACGGCAGCTCGGGCACGTGCAGCGAGACGATGTCGGCCAGGCCCAGCAGCTCGTTCAGGCTGGTGACCTGGGTGGCGTTGCCCAGCGGCAGCTTGGTCAGCGGGTCGTAGAAGTAGACCTGCATGCCCAGGCCCTCGGCCAGCACCGACAGCTGGGTACCGATCGAGCCGTAGCCGACGATGCCCAGTTTCTTGCCACGGATCTCGAAGGAGTTGGCCGCGCTCTTGATCCAGCCACCGCGGTGGCAGGAGGCGTTCTTCTCGGGGATGCCGCGCAGCAACAGGATGGCTTCGGCCAGCACCAGTTCGGCCACCGAACGGGTGTTGGAGTACGGTGCGTTGAACACCGCGATGCCGCGGTTGCGGGCCGCGCTCAGGTCGACCTGGTTGGTGCCGATGCAGAAACAGCCGACCGCAACCAGTTTCTTCGCACAGTCGAAGACCTCTTCGGTCAGCTGGGTGCGCGAGCGGATGCCGATGAAGTGGGCATCGGCGATCTTTTCCTTCAGCTCTGCATCCGGCAGCGAGCCAGTGAGGTACTCGATGTTGCTGTACCCGGCAGCCTTGAGGATATCCACCGCATTCTGGTGGACGCCTTCAAGAAGAAGGAACCTGATCTTGCTCTTGTCGAGAGAAGTCTTGCTCATCTGCGTAAACCTGTATCCCGGAGAAAAATGGCGAGGGGGGTGAAGCGGCGCGGCGTCGGCCTTAGCACGAACAGCGGGAGGGCTATGCTAGCATACGCGACACAATCTGAGCCCATCCCGACAGGTGAAGCGTGCTCAGGGTGACTATGAATAAGTCGAGAGTTCCAGCGATGACCCAGTCCGTGGTAATTGATGAACTGATGACCCTGGTCGACCCTGGCAAGGTCCTCACCGACCCAGCCTCGCTCGACGCCTACGGCAAGGACTGGACCAAGCACTACCCGCCTGCGCCAAGCGCGATCGTCTTCCCCAAGACCATCGACCAAGTCCAGGCCATCGTGCGCTGGGCCAACCGGCACAAGGTCGCCTTGGTGCCATCGGGCGGGCGTACAGGATTGTCGGGCGCTGCCGTGGCCGCCCATGGCGAGGTGGTGGTCGCCTTCGACTACATGAACCAGATCCTCGCCTTCAATGAGTTCGATAGAACCGTCGTGTGCCAGCCGGGCGTGGTAACCCGTCAGCTTCAGCAGTTCGCCGAGGATCAGGGGCTGTACTATCCGGTGGACTTCGCCTCCTCCGGGTCCAGCCAGGTCGGCGGCAATATCGGTACCAATGCCGGCGGGATCAAGGTGATTCGCTACGGCATGACCCGCAACTGGGTGGCCGGGCTGAAGGTGGTCACCGGCAAGGGCGAGCTGCTCGAGCTGAACAAGGACCTGATCAAGAACGCCACCGGCTACGACCTGCGCCAACTGTTCATCGGCGCCGAAGGCACCCTGGGGTTCGTGGTGGAGGCGACCATGCGCCTGGACCGTGCGCCGCGCAACCTCACGGCGATGGTGCTGGGCACGCCTGACTTCGACGCGATCATGCCAGTGCTGCACGCTTTCCAGGGCAAGCTCGACCTCACCGCCTTCGAGTTCTTTTCCGACAAGGGCCTGGCCAAGATCCTCGCCCGGGGCGATGTGCCCGCGCCATTCGAAACCGACTGCCCGTTCTATGCCCTGCTGGAGTTCGAAGCCAGCACCGAGGAGGTGGCCAACGAGGCGCTCGCCACCTTCGAGCACTGCGTCGAGCAGGGCTGGGTGCTGGACGGGGTGATGAGCCAGAGCGACACCCAGCTGAAGAACCTGTGGAAGCTGCGCGAGTACCTGTCCGAGACCATCTCCCACTGGACGCCGTACAAGAACGACATCTCTGTCACCGTCTCGAAGGTGCCGGCGTTCCTGCGCGACATCGACGCCATCGTCGGCGAGCATTATCCCGACTACGAGGTGGTCTGGTACGGCCATATCGGCGACGGCAACCTGCACCTGAACATCCTCAAGCCCGACCACATGAGCAAGGACGACTTCTTCGCCTCCTGCGCCAAGGTCAACAAGTGGGTGTTCGAGATCGTCGAGCGTTACAACGGCTCGATCTCCGCCGAGCACGGCGTGGGCATGACCAAGCGCGATTACCTGGGCTACAGCCGCTCACCGGGAGAAATCGCCTGCATGAAGGCGATCAAGGCGGTGTTCGACCCGAACGGCATCATGAATCCGGGTAAGATCTTCGCTCCCGAATAAAAAGCAGTGTTCACAGGAGTCGGCCATGAGTTACCAGCACCAGTACGTAGACGGCACGCGCATCCACTTCCCGCTGGGCAAGGTGGTGTGCATCGGCCGCAACTACGCCGAGCATGCCAAGGAACTGGACAACCCCATCCCCAGCGAGCCGCTGCTGTTCATCAAGCCCGGCAGTTGCGTGGTGCCCCTGGAAGGTGGTTTCAAGATTCCGACCGAGCGTGGCTCGGTGCACTACGAGGCGGAAATCGCGGTGTTGCTGGGCAAGCCGTTGTCGACCAAGCCGACCGAGGAAGAGGTGCTCGACGCCATTTCCGGCTATGCCCCGGCTTTGGACCTCACCCTGCGTGACCTGCAGAGCAAGCTGAAGGAAAAGGGCCTGCCGTGGGAGCTGTGCAAAAGCTTCGATGGTGCTTGCGTGCTGCCGCCTTTTGTCTCGGCAGGCGTCTTCGAGGACGTGAAGGACATCGGTATACGCCTGACCATCAACGGCGAAGTGCGCCAGGACGGCAACAGCGCGATGATGCTCAACCCCATCGTGCCGATGATCCAGCATATGGCCGCGTGCTTCTCGTTGCAGGCGGGTGATGTGATCCTCACCGGCACCCCGGCGGGCGTGGGGCCATTCGAGGTTGGTGACGAGCTGGTGCTGGAGCTTCCAGGCGCCAGCCGATTCGAGAGCCGGGTGCTCTGACCCGAAGGTTCGCGCCTTTCCTGCAAAAAGTGCAGAGACGTTTACCGTTTTTTCACACCCTTTGCGGATAATGCGCGAACCTACGCCTACCCTCAGGACCCTTGCATGCCCTCTCCCTCCCGCGCCTCCGTGTCCCCCAAGCGCCCTTTCTACCGGCGCTGGCCGTTCGGCCTGGCAGCAGCAGCGGTTATCGGCTATGGCGTCATCTCGGCCATGCACTGGGACGACCGCGGCCTGCTGTGGATAAAGGAAGGTTTCGAAAGCCAGGCTGAACGCCAGGAAAGCATCTGGCTGCCCAGCTACGTGGTCGACATCGACGCCAAGCCGTTGCCCGGCATGGAGCGTGACGAGGCGTCGGACCTCGCGTTCAACCCGCACACCCGGTCGTTGTTCGCGGTCATGGGCAAGCACCCGTTCCTGGTCGAGCTCACCCTTGATGGCGATGTGCTGCGCAAGATCCCCCTGGTGGGTTGGTCCAATCCGGAAGGTGTGGCGGTGCTCGAGGATGGCCAGATCGCCATCGTCGACGAGCGCAACCATGACCTGACGCTGGTCAAGGTGGATGCCGCCACCACCTCGCTGAATCGTGCCGACTACCAGTCCCATGACCTGGGTGAAACGGAGGATGGCAACAAGGGCTTCGAAGCCATTGCCTGGGACCTGATGCGCCAGCGCCTGATCATCGGCGCCGAGCGGCCGCCCAAAATGTTCACGTGGGGCACTGATGGCCGTAGCCCGCTCAAGGGCGAGAAGCAGCCGCTGGCCAGCGACGAACTGGATCTGCGCAACTTGTCCGCGCTGGGTATCGACCCGCGTACAGGGCATCTGCTGGCATTGTCGGCAGACTCCAACATGCTGCTCGAGCTTGACGAGAAAGGTGAGCAGGTCAGCTTCATGACCCTGCTGGGCGGCTTCAATGGCCTGGCTGACACCATTCCCCGGGCCGAGGGAGTGGCAATGGACGACCAGGGCAACCTGTACATGGTCAGCGAGCCGAATCTGTTCTATCGCTTCAAAAAGAACTGACCGATCAGACATTTCTGATGGTGGCATTAAGCTTTGCTTCAGTTGATAGTGGTTAGCTACGCGCTCCTATTGCCGAGTCCGCCCGCATGCGCCGCCACGTTCGCCTGATCTTCGCCTTCTTCGTGTTTGTCTGCCTGCTAGTGCTGGGGGCTGCCGGGCATGAGTTCCGCTTGTTCGAGCGGGGCTGGTTCAACCTCAAGACCTGGTGGCAGCCGGCCGAGCAGAGCATCGGCCTGGATCGTTACCAGGTGGTACTCGAGGCCAGGCCTATCGAGGGCCTGGACGACGACATCTCGGCGTTGACCTATGATCCCGACCGCAAGAGCCTGTTCACCGTCACCAATGCCCGGTCTGAGCTGATCGAGTTGTCGCTGGATGGCCGTATCCTGCGCCGTGTTCCGCTGACCGGTTTCGGCGACCCTGAGGCGGTGGAGTACGTCGGGCCCAACAGCTACGTGATCACCGATGAGCGCCAGCAGCGGCTGATTCGTGTGCGCCTGGACGATGACACCCTGTTTCTCGATGCCGCCGACGCCGAGCAGTTGTCCCTGGGTATCGGCCTGAACGGCAACAAGGGGTTCGAGGGGCTGGCCTACGACTCGGCAGGCAAACGCCTGTTCGTGGCCAAGGAACGGGATCCGATGATGATCTACGAGGTGCATGGATTTCCCCATGACAATCCCGACAAACCCTACGCCGTGCATGTGGTGCAGGATCGCAAGCGTGACCGGCGATTGTTCGTGAGGGATCTGTCGAGCCTGCAGTTCGACGAACGCAGCGGGCACCTGCTGGCGCTGTCCGACGAATCACGGCTGGTGCTGGAGCTTGATGTGAAGGGGCGGCCGCTGAGCACCCTGTCATTGCGCAAGGGGTTCCAGGGGTTGAAGCAGACCGTGCCACAAGCCGAGGGGATTGCGATGGACGACGCCGGGACCATCTACCTGGTCAGTGAGCCGAACCTGTTCTATGTGTTCAAGCAGCCTTGATGGGTTGAGGATGGCACCGGCTTCGCCGGTGTTCGCTGGCAAGCCAGCTCCCACAGGGTAGCGCGGACCCTGTGGGAGCTGGCTTGCAGCGATTCGAGGGCGCGGCCCTCGCTGGCGATTACTCGGCCTTCAGGCTCTTCACGCCTTCAGCGGTACCCAACAACAGCACATCCGCCGGGCGCGCCGCGAACAGGCCATTGGTGACCACGCCGACGATCGCGTTGATCTGGCTTTCCAGTTCCACCGGGTTGGTGATCTGCAGGTTGTGCACGTCGAGGATGACATTGCCGTTGTCGGTCACCACGCCTTCGCGGTAGACCGGGTCGCCGCCCAGTTTGACCAGCTGGCGCGCCACGTGGCTGCGAGCCATCGGAATGACCTCGACCGGCAGCGGGAAGGCACCCAGCACCGGCACCAGCTTGCTGGTGTCGGCGATGCAGATGAAGGTCTTGGCCACTGCCGCGACGATCTTCTCGCGGGTCAGGGCCGCGCCGCCGCCCTTGATCAGGTTGAGGTGGGCATCGCTCTCGTCGGCGCCGTCCACGTAGAACTCCAGCTCGCTGACGCTGTTCAGCTCGTACACCGGGATGCCATGGCCCTTCAGGCGCTGGGCGGTGGCCTCGGAGCTGGCGACGGCGCCGTCGAAGGCGGTCTTGTGCTGGGCCAGGGCGTCGATGAAGAAGTTGGCGGTCGAGCCTGTGCCGACGCCGATGACGCTTTTTTCATCCAGCTTCGGCAGGATGAGGTCGACGGCGGCCTGGGCGACGGCCTGTTTGAGTTGGTCCTGGGTCATGCGGGCTCCGGGAGGGGCAGGGCGGATATCGAAAGTTGCCTAGTATAACGGCTCCGGCGGCTTTGCTGTGGTCGCCCGACGTGGCGCTGCGGTAGACTCCCAGCCCTTGTCCCGCGGCCCAGTGATGCTTTCCGATGCTCGAACAGTACGTCAAGAAGATCCTCACCTCGCGCGTCTACGACGTTGCTGTCGAAACCCCGCTGCACACTGCCGGGCAACTGAGCAAGCGCCTGGGCAACACGGTGCTGCTCAAGCGCGAGGACCTGCAGCCTGTGTTCTCGTTCAAGATCCGCGGGGCCTACAACAAGCTGGCGCAACTGAGCGCCGAGGAGCTGGCCCGTGGCGTGGTCACCGCCTCGGCCGGCAACCATGCCCAGGGCCTGGCACTGGCGGCGCGGGAGCTGGGTATCAAGGCGACCATCGTCATGCCCAAGACCACCCCGGAGATCAAGATCGAAGGCGTGCGCTCGCGTGGTGGCAAGGTGTTGTTGCATGGCGACAGCTTCCCCGAGGCGCTGGCCTACTCGCTGAAGCTGGTGGAGGAGAAAGGTTTCGTCTACATCCACCCTTACGACGACCCACACACCATTGCCGGGCAAGGCACGGTGGCCATGGAGATCCTGCGCCAGCACCCGGGCCAGCTGGACGCGATCTTCGTGCCGGTCGGCGGCGGCGGTCTGATCGCCGGTATCGCTGCCTACGTGAAATACCTGCGCCCGGAAATCAAGGTCATCGGCGTCGAGCCGGACGATTCCAACTGCCTGCAAGCTGCCATGGCCGCCGGCGAGCGCGTGGTGCTGCCGCAGGTCGGGCTGTTCGCCGACGGTGTGGCGGTGGCGCAGATCGGCCAGCACACCTTCGATATCTGTCGTCATCATGTGGATGAAGTGATCACCGTCAGCACCGACGAGATCTGCGCCGCAATCAAGGATATCTACGACGATACCCGCTCGATCACCGAACCTGCCGGTGCCCTCGGCGTTGCCGGGATCAAGAAGTACGTCGAGCTCAAGGGTGTGGCCGGGCAGACCCTGGTGGCCATCGACTCGGGCGCCAACGTCAACTTCGACCGCCTGCGGCATGTGGCCGAGCGCGCCGAGCTGGGCGAGAAGCGCGAAGCGATAATCGCCGTGACCATTCCCGAGCGCCCAGGCAGCTTCAAGGCCTTTTGCGAGGCCATCGGCAAGCGCCAGATCACCGAATTCAACTACCGCAAGCACACCTCGGACGAGGCGCACATCTTCGTCGGCGTGCAGACTCACCCGGAAACCGACCCGCGTGCGGCCTTGGTACAGCAGCTGACGGAGCAAGGTTTCCCCGTCACCGACCTGACCGACAATGAACTGGCCAAGCTGCATATCCGTCACATGGTGGGTGGCCACTCGGCCGGGGCCAGCGATGAGATGGTGCTGCGTTTCGAGTTCCCGGAGCGGCCCGGTGCCCTGTTCAACTTCCTCAACAAGCTGGGCGGGCGTTGGAACATCTCGATGTTCCACTACCGCAACCACGGCGCCGCCGACGGGCGCGTGGTCGCGGGCCTGCAGGTGCCTGAAGAGGAGCGTCACCTGGTGCCGGCGGCCCTGGCCAAGATCGGCTATCCATACTGGGACGAGACCGAGAACCCGGCTTACCGGCTATTCTTGGGCTGAACACGCTTCACCTCGCGGGAGCGGGCTTGCCCCGCGATGAGGCCGATAGCGAAAAAGCCTGCTGAAGGATGATTTTCACATGGAACACCTGACCACCCTCAAGACCCTGCACATCCTCGCCACGGCCCTGTTGCTGCTTGGCGCCCTGGGCCTGGCGGTCTGGACCTGGCATGCCCGGCGCAAGGGCGACGCCGAGGCCTACGGCAAGTTGTTGCGCCGGCCGCTGGTGTTCGTCTGGCTGCTGATGGGACTGTGCCTGCTGAGCATGCCGTTCACTGGCTGGTGGCTGGTGCACCTGGTCGGCTGGCCGCTGGGGCAGACCTGGGTGCTGGCCTCCAGCGTCATCTATACCCTTGGCGCGTTCGCCGTGTGGTGGCTGGTGGCGCGCCTGAACCGGCTGCGCAAGGCCGAAGTCGTAGGCTTGAAGTTCACCCTGGCGCTGGCGGTGTTCAGCGGTGTGTGCTTCCTGTCCATCGCCGGCCTGATGGGCGCCAAACCGGTCTGATGACCCTCGTCAGCCCGCTCCCATTGGCAAACTCCGGGAGCGGGCTGGCCCCGCGAGGGGCTGACGCAGTCGCGTCACCTTGCCTTCACGCAAACCCGGTATACCAGTGCCACGCCCGGTGTGGCGACGCTCGCTCAATACGCAGTCTTCACCTCGCCGCAGATAAGCTTGGCGGGCGCGTTGCTGCGCGCTCAGGCTTTGTGGAACAATGCGGCGACATGCGTTTGCGAGGTTGCTGCCGTGATCGACCCGGATGGTTTTCGCCCCAATGTCGGGATCATTCTCACGAATGATGCCGGGCAGGTGCTATGGGCTCGGCGGATCAACCAGGATGCCTGGCAGTTTCCCCAGGGTGGCATCAACCCTGATGAAACGCCGGAAGATGCCCTGTACCGCGAGCTGAACGAAGAAGTAGGCCTGGAACGCCAGGATGTGGAAATACTTGCCTGCACCCGTGGCTGGTTGCGTTATCGTTTACCCCAGCGCCTGGTGCGCACCCACAGCCAGCCGCTGTGCATAGGCCAGAAACAGAAGTGGTTCCTGCTGCGCCTGGTGAGCAATGAGCAACGGGTGCGCATGGACCTGACCGGCAAGCCGGAATTCGATGGCTGGCGCTGGGTCAGCTACTGGTATCCGCTGGGCCAGGTGGTGACATTCAAGCGCGAGGTGTACCGCCGCGCCCTGAAAGAGCTAGCCCCGCGCCTGCTGACGCGCGACTGACGACGGAGTCCGACCCCGAGCCATGCTCAATACGCTGCGCAAGATCGTCCAGGAAGTGAACTCCGCCAAAGATCTCAAGACGGCGTTGGGTATCATTGTCTTGCGCGTCAAGGAGGCGATGGGCAGCCAGGTCTGCTCTGTCTACCTGCTCGACCCGGACACCAACCGCTTCGTGCTGATGGCCACCGAGGGCTTGAACAAGCGCTCCATCGGCAAGGTCAGCATGGCCCCCAATGAAGGCCTGGTCGGCCTGGTCGGTACCCGCGAGGAGCCACTGAACCTCGAGAACGCCGCCGACCACCCCCGCTACCGCTACTTCGCCGAAACCGGCGAAGAGAAATTCGCCTCCTTCCTCGGTGCACCGATCATCCACCATCGTCGCGTGGTCGGCGTGCTGGTCATCCAGCAGAAGGAACGCCGCCAGTTCGACGAAGGCGAAGAGGCCTTCCTGGTCACCATGAGCGCGCAGCTCGCCGGGGTTATCGCCCACGCCGAGGCGACGGGTTCGATCCGTGGCCTGGGCCGTCAGGGCAAGGGCATCCAGGAAGCCCGCTTCGTCGGGGTGCCGGGTTCGCCGGGCGCCGCAGTCGGTCGATCGGTGGTGATGCTGCCGCCCGCCGACCTGGAGGTTGTGCCTGACCGCACCGTCGAGGACATCGACAACGAACTCAAGCTGTTCAACAACGCCCTCGAGGGCGTGCGCGAGGACATGCGCAAGCTGTCGGCCAAGCTTGCCACCCAGTTGCGCCCCGAAGAGCGTGCGCTGTTCGACGTGTACCTGATGATGCTCGAGGACGCCGCCCTCGGGGGCGAGGTGGTCGAAGTCATCAAGACTGGCCAATGGGCCCAGGGCGCCTTGCGCCAGGTGGTCGGCGAACACGTCAATCGCTTCGAGCTGATGGATGACGACTACCTGCGCGAGCGGGCATCGGACGTCAAGGACCTGGGTCGGCGCCTGCTGGCGTACCTGCAGGAGGCCCGTTCGCAGTCGCTGGTCTACCAGGACAACACCATTCTGGTCAGTGAAGAACTGACCCCCGCCATGCTCGGCGAGGTGCCGGAGGGCAAGCTGGTGGGCCTGGTCTCGGTACTCGGCTCGGGTAACTCCCACGTGGCGATCCTGGCCCGGGCCATGGGTATCCCCACGGTCATGGGGGTGGTCGACCTGCCTTACTCGAAGGCCGACGGCATCGAGATGATCGTCGACGGCTACAAGGGCGAGGTCTTCACCAACCCCGGCGAAGTGCTGCGCAAGCAGTACAGCGACGTGGTCGAGGAAGAGCGCCAGCTGGCCAAGGGGCTCGATGCCCTGCGCGAGCTGCCGTGCATCACCCCGGACGGCCACCGCATGCCGCTGTGGGTCAACACCGGCCTGCTCGCCGATGTGGCCCGCGCCCAGCAGCGCGGCGCCGAAGGCGTGGGCCTGTACCGCACCGAAGTGCCGTTCATGATCAACCAGCGCTTCCCCAGCGAAAAGGAACAGCTGGCGATCTACCGCGAGCAGCTGCAGGCGTTCCATCCGCTGCCGGTGACCATGCGCAGCCTCGACATCGGCGGCGACAAGTCGCTGTCGTATTTCCCGATCAAGGAAGAGAACCCGTTCCTCGGCTGGCGCGGTATCCGCGTTACCCTCGACCATCCGGAAATCTTCCTGGTGCAGACCCGCGCCATGCTCAAGGCCAGCGAGGGCCTGAACAACCTGCGCATCCTGCTGCCGATGATTTCCGGCATCCATGAGCTCGAAGAAGCCCAGCACCTGATCCACCGTGCCTGGGGCGAAGTGCGCGACGAAGGCACCGATGTGCCGATGCCGCCAGTGGGGGTGATGGTGGAGATCCCTGCCGCGGTGTACCAGACCCGCGAACTGGCGCGTCAGGTCGATTTCCTTTCGGTCGGCTCCAACGACCTCACCCAGTACCTGCTGGCCGTGGACCGCAACAACCCACGGGTCGCCGATCTTTACGACTACTTGCACCCGGCGGTGTTGCAGGCCTTGCAGACCGTGGTCAGCGTGGCCCACGAGGAAGGCAAGCCGGTCAGTATCTGCGGCGAGATGGCCGGTGACCCGGCGGCGGCGATCCTGCTGATGGCCATGGGCTTCGACAGCCTGTCGATGAACGCCACCAACTTGCCGAAGGTGAAGTGGATGCTGCGCCAGATCAACCTGAGCAAGGCCAGGGAGCTGCTGGCCGACGCCATGAGCCATGACAACCCGCAGGTTATCCACAGCTCGTTGCAGCTGGCGCTGAAGAACCTGGGGCTGGCGCGGATGATCGGGCCTGGGGCCAATAAAACCCTTTGAATTTGAAGTTGCCTGTACCGGCCTCATCGCCGGCAAGCCGGCTCCCACAGGTTTGGTGTGATCCTTGTGGGAGCCGGCTTGCCGGCGATGAGGCCGGTACAGGCTGCAATCAAACCTTCAGGCTGACCTCGCCCAGATGCCCACCAAACGGTCCGAAACTGCGCTCGATCATGCACCGCCGGCCTTGGTCATCGACAATCAGCACCGTACTCGCTCGCGTCCCATAGTTCTGACTGGCGATGAACACGCTCGACAGCAGCCGCTCGGTGGCCAGCCCCACGCCGGTCTCGGGCAGTTCGCCGTCCGGTGCGGGCTGCGCATCGCCCAGCAGCGTCAGTAGCTGCTGTGGGTCAGCGTTCTCGAGCAATCCCTCAAGCCCGCTGCGAGCCTTCAGCAGCTTCGGCCACGGCGTATCCAGTCCGGCATTCGACAGCCCGTACACCCCCGGTTCAAGCAGGCGTGGTGCCGGCTCACGGGCATGCAGGTAGCCCAATCGCTTGTCATCGCCGACCAGCAGGTTGAACCCCGAATACTGGCCACTGCGGCTGGCCACTCGGTCCAGATAGGCTTCGACCCCCAGTTCGCCCTGCAGATAGGCCGCCACCAGTTCGCCGCGGGATCGCGGCCCCAACGGCTGGCGTGGATCACGGATATTGGTCAGCGCCGCAAAGCGCCCGTTCGGCCCGACACCCAGCCAGGTGCCACCGGCTTCCAGGTCACGCCCGGCGTGCACGCCAGGCGCGTCCTCCCAGGCCCCCAAGGCCTGGGTCGGCCGCGCATAGAACTCATCGCGGTTGGCCGCGACGATCAGTGGCCGGGCTGTCCCCGGCCGCCAGGCGAATACGATCAGGCACATAGGTTGTCCCCTGCGTTTTCGGCCACTCTACCCGCGCCGCCGGCCGCTATCCATCATCTGACACAGAGTTCACTAGAGCGCCGGGCGTGGCTTCCGTTACCATGCCGGATTGTTTTCCACTGGGGCCACGAATGGAATTCGCTCTCTATCTGCTGTTGGGCGCCTGCGCCGGCGTGCTGGCCGGGCTGTTCGGCGTCGGTGGCGGCATCATCATCGTGCCGGTGCTGGTGTTCAGCTTCACCTTGCAGGGCTTCGACCCTTCGGTGCTGACCCACCTGGCGGTCGGTACTTCGCTGGCAACCATCGTCTTCACCTCGATCAATGCCGTGCGCGAGCACCAGCGCAAGGGCGCGGTGCAATGGCCGATCTTCGCCTGGATGACCGTGGGCATCCTGCTCGGCGCGCTGGTCGGGGCCAAGACCGCCTCGCTGATACAGGGCCCGATGCTGCAGAAGATCATCGGCGTGTTCGCCCTGGTGATCGCCGCGCAGATGGCCCTGGACCTCAAGCCCAAGGCCAGCCGCGGCATTCCCGGCAAGCCCGGATTGACCGCCGCCGGCGGTGTGATCGGCTGGGCCTCGGCCATTTTCGGGATCGGCGGCGGATCACTGACCGTACCGTTCCTCACCTGGCGCAGCCTGCCCATGCAGCAGGCCGTGGCGACTTCGTCGGCCTGCGGCCTGCCGATCGCCCTGGCCAGTGCCCTGGGCTTCATGTGGCTGGGTTGGCACGAGGAACACCTTCCGGCCCACAGCCTGGGCTATGTCTATCTTCCGGCGCTGGTCGGCATCGCCGCCACCAGCATGTTCTTCGCCCGCTACGGCGCGCGTCTGGCGCACAAACTGTCGCCGCGCGTGCTCAAGCGTCTGTTCGCCGCGCTGCTGTTCTGCGTCGGACTCAGCTTCCTTATCTGAACCTAGAGGAAAGACAATGCTGCCTTACCCGCAGATCGACCCGGTGGCCGTGGCCCTCGGTCCACTGAAAATCCACTGGTACGGCCTGATGTACCTGATCGGCATCGGCGGCGCCTGGCTGCTGGCATCGCGCCGGTTGAACCGCTTCGACCCCACCTGGAGCCGCGAGAAACTCTCCGACCTGGTGTTCTGGCTGTCGATGGGCGTGATCGTCGGCGGGCGCCTGGGTTACGTGCTGTTCTACGACCTGCACCAGTACCTGGCCAACCCGACGCTGATCTTCGAGGTATGGAAGGGCGGCATGTCGTTCCACGGTGGCTTCATCGGCGTGATGCTCGCCGCCTTGTGGTTCGGCAAGCGCAACAACAAGTCGTTCTTCGAGCTGATGGACTTCGTCGCGCCGCTGGTGCCGATCGGCCTTGGCGCCGGACGTATCGGCAACTTCATCAATGCCGAACTGTGGGGCAAGGCCACCGACGTGCCGTGGGCAATGATCTTTCCGCCGTTCAGCGACCCGGCGCAATTGCCGCGTCACCCGTCGCAGCTGTACCAGTTCGCCCTCGAAGGTGTGGCATTATTCGTCATCCTTTGGCTGTACTCGCGCAAGCCGCGCCCGACCATGGCCGTTTCCGGCATGTTCGCGCTGTTCTATGGCATCTTCCGCTTCATCGTGGAGTTCGTGCGCGTACCCGACGCCCAGCTCGGCTACATCGCCTTCGGCTGGTTGACCATGGGTCAGTTGCTCTGCGTGCCGATGATTCTCGGCGGCATCTTCCTGATCTGGTGGGCCTACAACCGCAAACCGTCGGCCAAGGCCACCGTCTGATTACCACGGCAGGGGCGCTCCCCCTGCCGTTCTTGTTACAGGTAAGCCATGAAACAGTATCTAGATCTGGTCCGTGACGTCATCGACAACGGCACGCTGCAGGAAAACCGCACCGGTATCCGCACCATCAGCCTGCCGGGCGCCATGCTGCGTTTCGACCTGCAGAAGGGCTTCCCGGCCATCACCACGCGCAAGCTGGCGTTCAAGTCGGCGATCGGCGAGATGGTGGGCTTTTTGCGCGGCGTGAAGAACGCCGGCGAGTTCCGCGAGCTGGGCTGCAAGGTCTGGGACCAGAACGCCAACGAAAACGCCCAGTGGCTGGCCAACCCGTTCCGCCAGGGGCATGACGACCTCGGCGAAATCTACGGCGTGCAATGGCGCCAGTGGCCCGGCTACAAGCGCATCCCGCTGAGCAACCCGGCCGCTATCGAGATGGCCGAGAAGGCCGGCTTCCGCCGTATCGCCCAGGACGAGGAGGACGGCCAGGCGTTCGTCATCCTCTACAAGGCCATCGACCAGGTGCGCCAGTGCCTGGACACCATCGCCAACGACCCGGGCAGCCGCCGCATCCTGTTCCACGGCTGGAACTGCGCCCAGCTCGACGAGATGGCCCTGCCACCGTGCCACTTGCTGTACCAGTTCCACCCGAATGTCGAGACCCGGGAAATTTCCCTGACCCTCTACATCCGCTCCAATGACCTGGGCCTGGGCACGCCGTTCAACCTCACCGAGGGCGCGGCGCTGCTGTCGCTGTTCGGCCGCCTGACCGGCTACACCCCGCGCTGGTTCACTTACTTCATCGGCGATGCCCATGTGTACGAGAACCACCTGGATATGCTGGGCGAGCAGATGAAGCGTGAACCGCTGGCGGCACCGAAGCTGGTGATCAGCGACCGCGTGCCGGCGTTCGCCGAGACCGGCAAGTACGAGCCGGAGTGGCTGGAGAAGATCGAGCCGAGCGACTTCTGGCTGGAAGGCTACGAGCACCATGCGCCGATGACGGCGCCGATGGCGGTCTAACTCAAGGAAGTCGGGGGCTGCTTCGCAGCCCATCGCCGGCAAGCCGGCTCCCACAGGGGGACGCGTGACTCTGTGGGAGCCGGCTTGCCGGCGATGGGCCGCAAAGCGGCCCCAAGTCTCTAATGCCCGTGGCTCCGCCCCACGTGGGAATGCTCCACCTCTGGCATGGTTACCGCCCCATTCGTCTCCAACTGCTGCAGGATCGCGCACTCCGCCCCCTGCGCATTGCACTGCTGCCGCAGTTCCACCAGCTGCGCCTGCAGTGCCACCAGCCCATCGATCCTCGCCTGCACATGCTCGATATGCTCGTCGATCAACGCGTTGACGCTGCCGCATGAGCCGTCGGGGCTGTCGCGCAGGTTCAACAGGCTGCGGATCTCGTCCAGGGTCATGTCCAGGGTGCGGCAGTTGCGGATGAAGGTCAGGCGCTCGACGTGGGCCTGGGTGTAGAGCCGGTAGTTACCGTCGCTGCGGGCAGGTTCCGGCAGCAGCTGTTCGCGCTCGTAGTAGCGGATGGTCTCCACGGCGCAGTCGGTGGCCTTGGCCAGTTCTCCGATCTTCATGGCAAATCTCCTGCAAAGGGCTTGACCCTATAGTGGCTACAGGGTGTTCACTTGGCAACAACCCACTCTGTGGATCTCTACAGAGGCCAGCGCTCAGTTAAGGATGATTCCATGAACCAGCCTGTCAGCCCCGACCACAAGCATGATCACGCCCATGACCTCGATCATGGCCACGCGCCCCACGCCCACGGCTGCTGCGCCAGCAAGGCCGCCCCGGCCCTGGTGCAACTGACCGAAAAGGCCAGCGGCCAGGCGCAGCTCAGCCGCTTCCGCATCGAGGCCATGGACTGCCCTACCGAGCAGACCCTGATCCAGGACAAGCTGGGCAAGCTGGCCGGTGTCGAGCAGCTGGAATTCAACCTGATCAACCGTGTGCTCGGCGTGCGCCATACCCTCGAGGGTACCGCCGAGATCGAGCGGGCCATCGATAGCCTGGGCATGAAGGCCGAACCCTTGGCCGCCGAGGATGATGGTGCCGCCAGTGCGCCCCAGGCCAGCAAGACTCGCTGGTGGCCGCTGGCGCTGTCCGGTGTTGCGGCGATCGCCGCCGAAATCGTGCACTTCTCTGGCAAGGCACCGGAATGGGTGGTCGCCGCGCTGGCCCTGGCGGCCATCCTCGGCTGCGGCCTCGGTACCTACAAGAAGGGCTGGATTGCCCTGAAAAACCGCAACCTCAATATCAATGCGCTGATGAGTATTGCCGTGACCGGCGCCGTGCTGATCGGCCAGTGGCCGGAAGCGGCCATGGTCATGGTGCTGTTCACCGTTGCCGAACTGATCGAAGCCCGTTCCCTGGACCGCGCGCGCAATGCCATCGGCGGGCTGATGCAGCTGGCTCCGGACATGGCCACCGTGCAACAGGCCGATGGCCAGTGGCGCGAGGTCGAGGTGCGCGAGGTGGCAATCGGCGCACGGGTGCGGGTGCGCCCGGGCGAGCGCATCGGCCTGGACGGCGAGGTGGTCAGTGGCCAGTCCAGTGTCGACCAGGCGCCGATCACCGGGGAAAGCCTTCCGGTCGAGAAGGCGATCGGCGACAAGCTGTTCGCCGGCACCATCAACCAGGCCGGCGCGATGGAATACCGCGTCACGGCCGCCGCCGGTCAATCAACCCTGGCCCGCATCATCAAGGCCGTCGAAGAAGCCCAGGGCGCCCGAGCGCCGACCCAGCGCTTCGTCGACCAGTTCTCGCGCATCTACACCCCGGTGGTGTTCGCAGTAGCGCTTGCCGTGGCGGTCATCCCGCCGCTGTTCATGGCCGGTGCCTGGTTCGACTGGATCTACCGTGCCCTGGTGCTGCTGGTGGTGGCCTGCCCGTGCGCGCTGGTGATCTCCACCCCGGTGACCATCGTCAGCGGCCTGGCCGCGGCGGCACGCAAAGGCATCCTGATCAAGGGCGGTGTGTACCTGGAGGGCGGGCGCAAGCTGGACTTCCTGGCCCTGGACAAGACCGGCACCATCACCCACGGCAAGCCGGTGCAGACCGACAGCAAGGTGCTCGACCCACTGTTCGAAGGCCGCGCCCAGGCCCTGGCCGCGAGCCTGGCCGCCCGTTCCGACCACCCGGTGTCGGGCGCCATAGCCCTGTTCGCCAAGGGCCAGGATCTGGTTCTGAGCGAAGTCACCGAGTTCGCCGCCCTGGCCGGTCGCGGTGTGCGCGGTGATGTCGAGGGCCAGATCTACCACCTGGGCAACCATCGCCTGGTGGAAGAGCTCGGCCTGTGCTCCCCAGAGCTGGAAGCGCAACTGGATGTGCTGGAGCGCCAGGGCAAGACCGTTGTACTGCTGCTCGACCGCTCCGGCCCGCTGGCGTTGTTCGCCGTGGCCGACACGGTCAAGGACAGCAGCCGCCAGGCGATTGCCGAGCTGCACGAGCTGGGTATCAAGACGGTCATGTTGACCGGCGACAATCCCCACACCGCCCAGGCCATTGCGGCCCAGGTGGGGATCGACCGCGCCGAGGGCAACCTGCTGCCCGCGGACAAGCTCGCCAGCATCGAGAACCTGTACGCCCAGGGGCATCGTGTCGGCATGGTCGGCGATGGCATCAACGACGCACCGGCCCTGGCCCGCGCCGAGATCGGCTTTGCCATGGCCGCCGCCGGCACCGACACCGCCATCGAGACCGCCGATGTGGCGCTGATGGACGACGACTTGCGCAAGATCCCGGCCTTCGTCAGGCTGTCGCGCCAAAGCGCGGCGATCCTCACCCAGAACATCGTGTTGGCCCTGGGGATCAAGGCAATCTTCCTGGCAATCACCTTCGCCGGCATGGCCACCATGTGGATGGCGGTATTCGCCGACATGGGCGTGAGCCTGCTGGTGGTGTTCAACGGTCTGCGCCTGTTGCGCAAATAACGCCTGTGGCGTGAAAAAGAGGTCCTGCCAATGCTGAGCGCCGAGCTCAAAGCCTTCTACATGGTGGCCCGCCTGGGCAGCATCACCCTGGCGGCGAAGAAGCTCGGGCTCAGCCAGCCCACGGTGACCACGCAGATCCGCAACCTCGAGGGCCAGTACAACGTCGAGCTGTTCTACCGCGGCGGCCGGCGCCTGGTGTTGAGCGAGGAGGGCGTGCGCCTGCTGCCGATGGTCAAGGCGCTGCTGCAGCAGGAAGCCGACATCGAGTTCGAGTTGCGCAACAGCGGCCAGGCCCAGGGCAGCCTGCGCATCGCCGCCACCGCGCCGTACTACATCCTCGACCTGGTGAAGATCTTCCGCGAGCGCCTGCCGCGGGTGGAGGTGGCGGTGGAGATCGGCAACTCGCAGCAGGTGCTGGAAATGCTCGAGGACTACCGGGTGGATATCGCTGCCTCATCGCAATTGCTCGAAGACGCACGCCTGGTGCGCCGGGTGCTGGGCACCGACCCGCTGGTACTGGCGGTGCACCGCAATCATCCCTTGGCGCAACGCCAGGCGGTGTCGATCGAGGTGGTGGCCGGGCATTGCCTGCTGATGCGCGAAAAGGGCTCGACCACCCGCAAGCTCACCGAGCAGATGATGCAGGACGCCGGGGTGAAGGCCGGGGCGCTGCTGGAGATCGGCAGCCGCGAGTCGATCCGCGAGGCGGTGCTGCGCAACATTGGCATCAGCATCATTGCCCGCCATGAGGTGCCGCATAACCCCGAGCTGCGGGTGCTGGCGCTGGACGACGCGCCGGTGATGCACGAGTACCTGTACTGCCTGAAGGAGCGGCGCCAGGCGCGGTTGCCGGCGGCGTTCCTGGGGGTGGCGCAGGAGGTGGTGGGTTCGCAATTCTGACAGTTCTCTACTGGTTGCAACGGCCTCATCGCCGGCAAGCCGGCTCCCACAGGGTTGGCGCCGACTTGCTTTTGTGGGAGCTGGCTTGCCAGCGATAGGGCCCTCAAGGCCACTACAAAATCTGCCTATACCACTATCACCGGCTTTTGCCCCGACGCCACAGAACCTTCGCACAGCCTGCCTAGCATGGCCCCCATCGCTTCGATGAGGACCTGCCATGAACCACGTCACCCCGGGCGCACAGATGAAAGTGCGCGGCATCCACAAACGCTTCGGCGCTTTCACCGCGCTCAACGACGTGTCCCTCGATATCGCCGCTGGCGAGCTGGTGTGTCTGCTCGGTCCCTCGGGTTGCGGCAAGACCACCCTGCTGCGTTGCATCGCCGGCCTTGAGCGCCAGGACCGAGGCACGCTGTACATCGGCGACCGCGATATCTCCGAGCTGCCGCCCCAGGCCCGTGACTACGGCATCCTGTTCCAGTCCTACGCGCTGTTCCCCAACCTCACCGTCGAAGCCAACATCGCCTATGGCCTGACCGGCAGCAATCGCGAGGCCTCGCGCCAGCGGGTGAGCGAGATGCTCGAGCTGGTGGGCCTGGCCGGCAGTGAGAAGAAATACCCCGGCCAGCTCTCCGGCGGCCAGCAGCAGCGCGTGGCCCTGGCCCGCGCCTTGGCGCCGTCGCCCTCGCTGCTGCTGCTCGACGAACCCATGTCGGCCCTCGACGCCCGTGTTCGCGAGCACCTGTGCACCGAGCTGCGCCAGCTGCAACGCCAGCTGGGCATCACCACGCTGATGGTCACCCACAACCAGGACGAAGCCATGCTGATGGCCGACCGCATCGCCGTGATGAACAACGGCCAGGTCGAGCAGTACGCCACGCCCCAGGAAATCTACGACCAGCCGGCCACGCCATTCGTCGCGGAGTTCGTCGGCCAGGGCAACTGGCTGCCGTTCCAGCGCAGCAGCAATAGCCACGCCCAGGTCGGCGGCATGCACATGCGCCTGGCCGACAACGCCAGCGCCGTCAGCAGCGGCCGACTGTTCTGCCGGCCCGAGGCGATCACCGTCAACCCGGTGGTGCACGAGGAGAACCTGTTCCCGGCCAAGGTTCGGGAAGTCACCTTCCTCGGCAATCGCTGCCGCATGAGCTTCGAGCTCGAAGCCCTGCCGGGCCATGCGCTGCTCGCGGAGCTTGCGCCCGAAGCCATGCCGCGCCTGGGTTCGCAGGACATCTGGGTGGCCCTGCCGCCGCAGAGCCTGCAGGTGTTCGCCTGAGATGGCCGCGCCCATGACCCTGCCGCTCACTCACGGCAACGACAGGCCACGCAACGGTGTCGCCTTGGGGGATCGACTGTTCGTCGTCGGTGGCAAGAGCCTGTTGCTGGGCCTGCTGGTGCTGGCGGTGCTGCTGCCGTTGCTGGCGATCTTCTGGCGTGGCTTCAGCGCTGAAGCCGGGCAGGGCGGGGGGCTGCTGGCCGCCCGCGAACTGTTTGCCAGCGCGAACTTCCACTGGCTGCTCGGCAACAGCCTGTCGGTAGCCCTTACGGTTGCCGTCATCGTCGTGCCGCTGGCCTACCTGTTCGCTTATGCCCTGCAACGCACGCTGATCCCGGCCAAGGGGTTGTGGCGCGGCATTTCGCTGCTGCCGTTGCTGGCGCCTTCAATGCTGCCGGCGATCGCGCTGGTCTATCTGTTTGGTAACCAGGGCCTGCTGCGCGGCCTGCTCAGCGACAACATCTACGGCTTCTGGGGCATCGTGCTTGGCGAGGCCATCTACACCTTCCCCCATGCGTTGATGATCCTGCTCTCGGCGCTGTCACTGGCCGACGCACGGCTGTTCGATGCCGCTTCGAGCATGGGCGCGGGGCCTGCCCGGGCATTCTTCAGCATCACCTGGCCGGCCACGCGTCAGGCGGTGTTCGCGGCGTTCTGCCTGGTGTTCACCCTTACCATCACCGACTTCGGCGTGCCGGTAGTGGTCGGTGGTGATTACCAGGTGCTGGCGCTGGAAGCCTACAAGGCAGTGGTCGGCCAGCAGCAGTTCGGCCGCGGTGCGCTGATCGGCATGGTGCTGCTGGTGCCGGCGCTGCTCAGTTTTGCCGTGGATGCCTGGCTGCGCCGCCGCCAGGGCGAGGCCATGAGCGGCCGCGCCCAGGTGTTCGAGCCCAAGCCTTCGAAGCTGCGTGATGGCTGTTACCTGGCCATCGTGTTGCTGGTCTGCGCGGCGCTGCTGGTGGTGATCGGCATGGCGGTGTACTCGTCGCTGGTCAAGTTCTGGCCGTACAACCTGTCGCTGTCGCTCAAGCACTACATGTTCGAAGACACCGCTGGCGGCGGCTGGCTGGCCTATCGCAACAGCGTGACCATGGCCATCGGCACCGCGCTGATCGGCAGCGTGGTGATCTTCACCGGTGCCTACCTGATGGAGAAAACCCAAGGCCAGCGCCTGCTCAATCAACTGCTGCGCCTGCTCAGCTTCATCCCCATGGCGGTGCCCGGCCTGGTGCTGGGCCTGGGCTACGTGTTCTTCTTCAACCTCAACGGCAACCCGTTGCACGTGTTCTACGGCAGCATGGCGCTGCTGGTGGTGTGCACCATCGCCCACTACCTGACCACCGCGCAGATGACCGCCACCACCGCCCTGCGTCAGCTCGACGGTGAGTTCGAAGCCGCCGCGCTGTCGCTCAAGGCGCCGCTGTACAAGCACTTCGTGCGGGTCACCGTGCCGATCTGCCTGCCGGCGCTGCTGGACATCATCCGCTACCTGTTCGTCTCGGCGATGACCACGGTGTCGGCGGCGATCTTCCTCTACAGCCCCGACACCATCCTCGCCGCCGTTGCCGTGCTGAACATGGATGACGCCGGCAACGTTGGCGGCGCCGCTGCCATGTCGACCCTGATCCTCTTGACCAGCGCCGCCGCCTCCCTGCTGCTGGCCGGCGCTTCGCGCGGCCTGCTGCGCCGCTCCCAGGCCTGGCGCCAACGCGCCCCCGGCCATTGACCGACTGCCCACACCGATAGGAACCGCATCATGTTCAAGCCCCTCGCACTTGCCGCTGCCGTATCCGCCGTGTTCAGCCTGCAGGCTTCGGCCGCGACCCAGCTGACCGTCTACACCGCCCTGGAGGCCGAGCAGCTCAAGAGCTACAAGCAGGCCTTCGAGAAGGCCAACCCGGACATCGAGATCAAATGGGTGCGCGACTCCACCGGCATCATCACCGCCAAGCTGCTGGCCGAAAAAGAGCGCCCACAGGCTGACGCCGTGTGGGGCCTGGCGGCCTCCAGCCTGGCCATCCTCGACCAGAACGGCATGCTCGAAGCCTATGCGCCGAAGGACCTGGGCAAGATCTCGCCCAACTACCGCGACGCCGCCAATCCGCCGGCCTGGGTGGGCATGGACGTGTGGGCCGCGACGATCTGCTTCAACACCGTCGAGGCCGAGAAGCAGGGCCTGAGCAAGCCGGTGAGCTGGCAGGACCTGACCAAGCCTGAGTACAAGGGCAAGATCGTCATGCCCAACCCGGCCTCGTCCGGTACGGGCTTCCTCGATGTGAGCGCCTGGCTGCAGACCTACGGCGAGCCTCAGGGCTGGGCCTACATGGACGCACTGCACCAGAACATCGGCCAGTACGTTCATTCCGGCTCCAAGCCATGCAAGCTGGCGGCGGCAGGTGAGTTCCCGATCGGCATCTCGTTCGAGTACCCGGCCGTGCAGCTCAAGCGCCAGGGCGCACCGCTGGACATCGTCCTGCCCAAGGAGGGCCTGGGCTGGGAAATCGAGGCCACGGCGGTGATCAAGGGCTCGCCGAAAGCCGATGCCGCCAAGCGCCTGGCCGACTTCTCCGCCAGCCCTGCCGCCATGGAGCTGTACAAGGAGAACTTCGCCGTGCTCGCCGCCCCTGGCATCGCCAAGCCGCAGACCGAACTGCCGGCCGACTATGAGCAGCGCCTGATCAAGAACGACTTCGCCTGGGCCTCGAAGAACCGCGACCAGATTCTCGCTGAGTGGCGCAAACGCTACGACGGCAAGTCGGAGAAAGTCGCCCAGCAGTAAGGCCCTCATCGCGGGGCAAGCCGGCTTCTATACTCAAGCTGCCCCGCGATGGCGTCAGACCAGGCAACGCAGGAGCCCACGCAATGCCAACTTCTTCCAGGATCATCGACGACACCTTCGCCCTGTACGAGCGTCATGGCAGCGCCGACTATATCGGCGAGGCCATCACCCAGCTCGAGCACATGTCCCAGGCAGCCCAACTCGCCATGGCCGAAGGCTACGACGACGAAGTGATCCTGGCCGCCTTCTTCCATGACATCGGCCACCTGTGCGAGGGCGAGGACATGGGCGGTTATGGCGTCGTCAGCCATGAGCGCATTGGTGCCGAGTATTTGCGCCGGTGTGGTTTCAGCGAGCGGCTGGCCAGGCTGGTGCAGTACCACGTCGAGGCCAAGCGCTACCTGACCTTGCGCCAGCCCGGATACTACGACCGTTTGAGTGAAGCCAGCCGACGCACCTTGGCGTACCAGGGTGGGATGATGAACGATGCCGAAGCCGATGCGTTCGAGGCCGACCCGTTGTTCGGGGTCAGCCTGCGCCTGCGCGAGTGGGACGAGATGGCCAAGCGGGTCGGGGTGCCGGTGATTGATCTGCAAGTGCTGAAGGCAAAGGCATTGGCCGTGCTCTGAACTATCTGGCGATTCTCCCTGCTGCAAGATCCCGCATCACTTCTCCCGGTGCTTGCTCCGTTCCTCTCCCCATACTTCTCCTCCTGGCAGCCCGCTTGTCGCTATGGTGGGTATGGTGTTGATAATTGTCTGTCGGTGGTTATACTAACCACCGATCGGCCGGCCCAAGGAATGGGTGAATGAACAGCCGTGAAATGATTGCTGTGATCGAGGCGGGCGGCTGGTATCTGGTGCGCTCCAAAGGCAGCCACCATCATTTCAAGCATCCTGAAAAAGCCGGGCTGGTCACAATCCCGCATCCCAAGAAAGACCTGCTGCCCGCGACTGCGGCCAGCATTCTGCGCCAGGCACGCATCAGCTACGCCAGCTGACGAGGAGACCATCACCATGTTGTTCCCTATCGCGATCCTCCCCGGTGACGACCAGCACGCCTGGGGCGTGGAAGTCCCGGATATCCCCGGCTGCTTTTCGGCGGGCGAAGACCTCGACAACGCCATCGCCATGGCGCGTGAAGCGATCGAAGGCCACCTCGAACTGCTGGCCCAGGACCAGCAGGAAATCCCCAGGGCCAGCAAGGTCGGCGTGCATGCGGCCAATCCCGCCTATGCCGGCTGCACCTGGGCATTGATCGATATCGACATCACCCGCTACCTGGGCAAGGCCGAGAAGCTCAACATCACCTTGCCGGCGTACCTGCTCACCCGCATCGACAGCTACGTACAGAACCACCCAGAGCACAAGAGCCGTTCGGGCTTCCTGGCCGAAGCGGCGCTGAGGATCCTGCAGGGTGACGGCAAATGATCAGGCGATTTTGCCCTTGGGCAATCGCACGCTGACCCGCAACCCGCCCCCTTGCCGATTCATCAGCTTCAGTTCGCCGCCATGGCTGGCAACGATGCGCTGGGCGATGCTCAGCCCCAGCCCATAGCCGCCAGAGGCCTGGTTGCGTGAGCCCTCGCCGCGCACGAAAGGCTCGGTGACAGTCGCCAGCAAGCCCGGGTCGATGCCCGGGCCGCGATCGTCGATGTGGATGTACCCATCGGTTGGCGTGCTTTCCAGCACCACCGCGACCTCCCTGGCATAGCGCAGGGCATTGACCAGTAGGTTTTGCAGGCACCGTTGCAGCAGCAGGGCGTCTACCTGGGCCAGGCCCACCTGGCCATGGATCGGCAAGGGCTCTTCGGCGTTGGCCAAATCCGCGCATTGGCGTGCCACCAGGCGGTCGAGGTCGACCGCTTGCAGGTTCTGCTGCTCGCCCGCCCGCAGGTAGTCGAGCACCTGGCCGATCATGCCGTCCATCTGCGCGATGTTCTGGCGCAGGCGTTCCTTGTGCTCGCTGTCCTCCAGCCGTTCCAGGCGCAGGCGCATGCGCGTCAGCGGCGTACGCAGGTCATGGGACACGGCGGCGAGGAAGTAGGCCTTGTCGTTGACCATGCGGATCAGCCGTTGCTGCATGGCATTGAAGGCCTGGGCGGCGTGCCGCACTTCCTCGGGGCCGTCCAGCGGCAACGGTGCCTGTCCCAGATTGCCACCCAGGCCACGGGCGGCATCGGCCAGGCGGCGCAGCGGGCGCAGGCACAAGCGTACCGCCACCAGGCACACCACCAGCACGGCGGCGATGCGCAGGGCATAGACCCGCAGCAGGTAGTCGCTGATCAGCACCCACGCCGACTCGCCGCTCCAGCCCTGCAACTCCTGGCCATCGATGACCAGCCAGTGGCCATCGGCGAGGGGCACGGCAAACTCGATATGCGCCTGGGCGGTGCGCAAGCCGAACAGGCTGCGCCAGAGGATGGGTTGGCCCAGCTCGTCGGTGAGCCGGACCTTGAGCAACCTCGGCCGCACATCGCCCCCCAGTTCGTAGGCCAGTGCCTGATGCAGCAACAGCTCGATGCGCCGCCAGCCTCGCCGTTGGTCATGCTCACCCTCGGGCGGCGCTTCGGCGCAACGCAGCTGGTAATGCTTCGGTACCTGGCGTGCCGCGCCATGGCACTCGGCCTGGGCGATCAGGGGCGCGCTGCGCGCTGCGATCAACCGCACCGGCGCTTCCAGCACCTGGGCGAAGCGTACGTCGAACCAGATGCTGCTGGACATCAACTGGATCACCAGGGTGCCGCTGATCATGATCAGCAGCAGTTGGCCGAACAGCGTGCGCGGCCACAGTCGGCGAAGCAGTCGCACCTCAGGCGCCCAACGCTTCGCGGGCCAGGCTCAGCAGATAGCCTTCGTTGCGGATGGTGAGGATCTGCGCGCCTTGGCCTGGCGCCCGGCGCAGTTGCTGGCGCAGGCGGCTGATGCACATGTCCACCGAGCGGTCGTCGGGCAGATGGTCGCGGCCGAACGCGCTACGTGTCAGGTGGTCCCTCGAGACCACGCGGTTGTTGGCGTCCAGCAGTTCACGCAGCACGCGGTAGTCGGAGCGTGGCAGGTTGAAGGCTTGGCCGTCCGGGTGAACGAGCAACCGTTTGACGTGATCGAGACGCAAGCCTGCAAACAGTTGTGCCTCGCTGGCCGACGTTTCGGGCTCTGCCTCCAGGCGCTGGGGGCGGCGCAGCACAGCCTTGATCCGGGCGACCAGCTCGCGTGGCTCGAAGGGTTTGGCCAGGTAATCATCGGCGCCAACTTCCAGGCCGATGATGCGGTCCAGGGTGCTGCCCCTGGCCGACAGCATCACCACCGCCAAGCCCGGCTGCGCCTGCAACTGCCGGCACAGGCTCAGGCCGTCCTCGCCGGGCAGCATCAGGTCGAGTACCACCAGGTCGACCTTGTGCCGGGCCAGTTGTTCGCGCATCTGCTCGCCGTTGGCGGCAGCACATACCTCGTAGCCGGCTTGCGCCAGGTAATCGCAGAGAAGTTCGCGGATCTCGTCGTCATCGTCGACGACCAGCAAGGTCGTGCTCATGGTTTGGGGTACCTGTGCAAAGGGGAACCGTGAGGCTCATTACGTTCGATTACATCCCCGTACATGCCGTCCATGGAGCCGAAGGGGCAGATGCCTAGAATCGTAACAAAAAATCATCTGCGAATACGAAACCTTCCCAAATGGTATGCAAGAGCATCATGACTGACACAACCCCCTTGGTCCGAGGCGGCAGTCGCCTCTCCCCGCTTGCCTTCTTCGTGGCCCTCGGGCTTAGCGGCACCGCCTTCGCTGATGGCCCGGTGCTGGAACTGGGCGCCACCAACATCGACAGCAGTGCGCTGCCTCTGGCCGACGACAGCGGCCAGATCGGCTACACCGTGCAGAACACACGCAGCTCCACGGGCTTGCAGCTGACACCCCGGCAGACGCCACAGTCGGTCACCAGCATTACCCGCCAGCAAATGGAAGACCGTGATATCCACACCCTCGAGCAGGCCCTGGACACCACGCCGGGCGTGAGCATGAGCAAGATGGAAGTGGGCGGGCGCACCGACTTCCGCGCCCGCGGCTACTCGATCAGCAACTGGAAGATCGACGGCTTGCAGTTCCCCGGCGGTTCGGACTTCAGTGGCGGCGGCAACGCGCTGAACATGGACCTGTACGAACGCATCGACATCGTCCGTGGCGCCAACGGCTTGCTCGGTGGCACCGGCGATCCTTCGGCCACCGTCAACCTGATCCGCAAAGCGCCGACCCGGACCTTCGGCGGCAGCGCTTACGCCACCTACGGCAGCTGGGACAAGCGCCGCCTGGGTGCCGACCTGAACCTGCCGCTGTCCGAGGACGGCCGCCTGCGTTCGCGCCTGGTCATGACCCAGCAGGACGCCGGCTCGTTCCGCGACAACCAGTCCGAACGCTCCCGCGCGGCCCTGGCCAACTTCGAATTCGACCTGGACGATGCCACCACCCTTGGTGCCGGCTACCAGTACGAGTACAGCAAAGTGGTCGGCGGCGGCTGGGGCGCCAACATCCCGATCTGGTACGGCGACGGCAGCAAGACCGACCTGCCGCGCAGCACCAACGTGGTACCCAGCTGGAGCTTTGGCGAGTACATCACCCGCACCGCCTTCGGCTCGCTGGCGCACCGTTTCGACAACGACTGGAGCCTGGACCTGAAGGTTGCCCAGAGCAGCGGCGAGGCGCTCAACCACCGTGGCCTGGCCAAGGTCAACTCGTCCGGCCGCGGCGTCTACGGCGGCTACTGGAACCAGGACGGCAGCGGCGCGGTGCTCAACGGCCTGCACAGCTCCACCGACACCACCCAGCAATCGGCGCAGATCGACCTGTCCGGCCCATTCCAGCTGTTCGGGCGCACCCATCAGGCGATGGTCGGCTACAACGACAGCCGCACCGTGGCCTGGTCACCGCAGTACACCTGCAGCATGGTAGGCGGCGGCAAGGCAGTGAACAGCGGCGTGGGTTGCCAGTTCCGGGCGAACAATGGCCTGGGGCTGGGCAACTGGCTCGACGGCGTGGACGACGACTACGCCATGCTGGCCTCGAAAACCGGCCTGCACAGCAAGACCACCACTCGTTTGCAGGGCATGTATGCCGCCACCCGCCTGAGCGTCACCGACCCCCTGTCGCTCATCCTCGGTGTGCGCAGCACCGACTATTCGGCCACTACCGTCAGCGTCAACGGTACGCGCAGCAACCAGCAGAACAACGGCATCGTCACCCCTTACCTGGGCGCGGTGTACGACCTCGACGACAACTACTCGCTGTACGCCAGCTACACCGACATCTTCAACCCGCAGACCGAAGAGAGCGCCAGCGGCACCAAGGTCGAGCCGATCCGTGGCCAGAGCTACGAAACCGGGATCAAGGGTGAATGGTTCGATGGTCGCCTGAACGCGTCCGCGGCCTACTTCCGCACCAGGCAGGAAAACAAGGCGGTGATGGACGGCGACCTACTGACGCCGACCGGCGCCACTGCCTACAAGGCCGGTTCCGGCCAGGAAACCGACGGTATCGACCTGGAAGTCGCCGGCGCCCTGACCCCGAACTGGAACGTCTATGCCGGCTACACCTACCTGCACTTCCGCCGCCTGGACAGCGACGGGCGCAGCGACCCTTCGCACTTGTTCAAGGCCTCGACCACCTATCGCCTGTCCGGCCCGCTGGACCGCCTGACCCTGGGCGCTGGCGTGACCGCGCAAAGCAACATCCGCGCGGTGTCCACCCCTGCCGGGCAGCCGAGCAACGGGGTCAGCCGCAGCGCAACCGACGTCAACTGGTCGGGCTATGCGATCTGGAACGCCATGGCCAAGTACCAGCTGACCGACGACACCAGCGTCAGCCTCAACGCCAACAACCTGTTCGACAAGCACTACTACACCCGTTACGGGTTCTATGCCGGGGCAATCTATGGCGACCCGCGCAACCTGGCGGTGACGGTGAGCACGGCGTTCTGATGTCTGCGATGAGGCTGGAGCAGGAAGTCCAACCCTGTGGGAGCGGGCTTGTCCGCGAAGGGCTGCATGAGCAGCCCTGGTTGGCAATCAAGCAACTACGTAGGTTCAGGCCAGTGGATAGATGAGGCAGTAACGGACAAGCGCCTGCTCGATGCTTTGCTTCTGCCTCACCACCAGTTCCACGGCCACCACGCGCCCGTCCTCCACGATCTCGTAGAACACGCGATACCCTTCGAGATTGAGTTCTCGGTAATGGATTACGCCTAGCTCGCTGGCCTGAGGGCTGATGGGGTAGGCGATGGGCGCCATCGAGAGCTTTCGCTCAATGGCATCGATCAGCCGTGTGATCGTTTCGAGTGCTGCAGGGGTGCCGTTATAGATAGCCAGATGATGAATCTGGTCCTCAAGGCTTTGGGACGCGGAGTCGGTGAATCGAATACTTGGCTTGACCATGCGCTGTCGCTTAGTCCTCGGCGAACTTCCTGGAAAGACGCGCCTTGAGATCGCCCGCAGAGCTGTGTTTGCCTTGCGCGTACTCGTGTGATCCCATGGCCAGGAGCTTGATCAGGGCGATGGCTTCGTCGCGACGCTTGCGATCAGCATAGGACTCGATCACATAGGCAGGGGTGCCATTCTGGGTAACCACCATGGGCTCTTCCAGATCGAGATCTGCAGCGTGGCGCTTGAGGTAGCTGATGGTTTCGACTCTCATCTGAGTGTCCTCGAATGCAATGACATGCATCGTAGTCCAAATTCAGACTGAATCAAGACCGTGCGTCAGCGCGCTTCGAGTCACTACTGCTTGTCTTGCTGTAGATCCTGGCGATCCGATATGGGCTGACCCAGCCGATCTTCGAGCTGTTCCCAACCCTCGCCGAAGAGCTCCACCGGGTGCATGGTCCGATCCGCGCCATTGCCGCAGGCCAGCGCCTTGGCCGGGCAGTACAGGTCGCAGCCCCAGCAGATCCGTTCGGGATGGCTGGGGTTCGTGGGAAATCGCTTGGCCATGGTCTCCCTCCATGAAGTGGATGCCTGCGCTCAGGCTATGCCGCGCATGGCCAAGGGGCTTGATCCGGATCAATACCGCTAGCGGATCGGCCCGGGCGCCTGCACCTGTTTCATCAGGTCGTCATTCCACTGTCCCTCCACCTGCACATGCGCGGCGGCGCCGAGCATCACCGCCTCGATCAGGTTGTGGTTGAGGTAGGTGTACAGGCCGGGCTGGCGGAAGGTGTACAACGCCGCCCCCGCCGCACCGCCGGGGATGAACCAGGTCTCCAGGTTACGCTGCGGCGGGTTGGCGAACTTGCCCGAGGCCCAGACGTAGTCGCCGTGGCCGCCGATCAGGTGCGGGCGGGTATCACGGTTGGCCTGGGAATGGACGATCAGCACGGTCTCGCCCACCTTGGCGGTGAGCGCCTGCTTGCCGGTCAGGGCGCCGACGCTGCCGTTGAACACCACATGGCTGGGCACCAGCCCCTTCATCAGCTGGCTCATGTCGCCAAAGCTGGCCATGGGGTTGGCGTAGCGCTTGTACTTGCCGTCCTTGTCGCGGGGGATGTAGTAGTCCTGCTCGCCGATATACCAGGCCTTGTCGTACTGCAACGGGCGGCCCTCGGGGTCTTTCAGGCCGTCACGGGGCAGCACCATGATCGCGCCGTTCATGCCACACACCACATGCCAGGGAATCATCGCCCCGCCCGGCGCGCAGTGATACACGAACACCCCGGCACGGTCGGCCTTGAAGCGCAGCACCACCTGCTCGCCCGGCTTCACATGGGTCAGCTCACCGCCGCCGAGGGCGCCGGTGGAGGCGTGGAAGTCGATGTTGTGCATCATGCTGTTGCTGGCCGGGTTGACCAGCGTGAGCTCCACGTAGTCGCCCTCGTGCACCACCATCAGCGGGCCGGGCACCGAGCCGTTGAAGGTCATGGCGTGGATATAGGCGCCGGCGCTGTCGACAGCCAGTTCCTTCTCCTCGATGACCATGCGGAACTCGACAATGCGCGGCTTGCCGGGAGCGCGCTGGCTGTGGGGGTGCACCTGTGGCGGTGCCACCAGTTCGACGCTTACCCGCTCCAGTTTCGCCAGGTCAGGCATCGGGCCGGCGGCGGGCGAAGCGGTCGCGGCCTGGGCCAGGCCACTGCCAAGCGCCGAGGCACCGACGCCCAGCAACACAGTGCCGGCCAGCATGCCACGCCGGGTCAGGGACACGCCTTCTTGCTCGTTCATGGGACTTCTCCTTAAGTCGACGAAAGTCGTCGGGCACAGGAATAGCCGCTTTGAAAGTAGGGTTTATTGAGCGAAAACAAGAAGTGGAGAGGGTGGACAATGTGTCGCAGGAGCGCAAACGAAAAAGCCCCGACATTCGTCGAGGGTTTTGAGGCGACAGCTCTTGCGACTCCCGGCCTACGCTTGTGGACAATATTCGTCAAGCAGCGGGATATCAGGGATTTAGCTCCTGTGGATAAAACTACCCCCCCCCCCCCCCCGGTGGACATCAATGGTTTTCCATATACGTAAGCTGTGCCAGCAGTTTTTTTCTTGGGTATGGTCACGGGGCGGCTTTGCAGCCCCGTTTGAAAGGACCCGCGCGGAGGAGCATCACGCGGTCCTGTGGGGAACTTCACAGCGAATTGAGGTGGTGCGGCGGGCTACTCGGTTGGCACTGCGAAGGCGCGTGACGTTCTCGCCCGTCTGCTTGGCAAACTCGTGCGGTATCACATGGTCGTCGCGGTTCGCCTCCAGCAACCGGCTCCACCAGGTCTTGATCATCCGGCGCTCTTCGAGGAACTCGTCCCTTTGGGTACAGGCGGCGCGCTCGTTGTTGCGCTTCTTGTGGCTCACCTGCCGTTCGATAGCCGTTTCTGACCATAGCTCGGACGCCATGGCGGCAGATGTTCGCCTTGGTGTTACAGCCCATTGCTCCGAGCAACGCGATTGCCGCCCGCCATCTCCTGCGACGCCTCAGGCCAGTTCAAGCCGTGCAGGTGAATGAAACACCCTATTTCAAGCTGATATCCCGAAACACTTCTACCCCCGCCCAGAGCAATCGACTGCGCTAAATTCCACGTTCTCCGGCATGCATGCCGTCCACGATTCCAGCATTTCGTTTGTAGGTAGGCCGTTGAGAAAGTTTGCGTTTGTGAGTGCAGCTGCTGAGCGTGAGTACAAGGATCTTCCGCAGGATGTTCAGGACGATTTCGGCAAAGACCTGCGTCGTATTCAGTATGGCCAGGACCCTGAGCGGCCGATCAAGGCGCTGACGGAGTCGGTGGGGGCGGGCGCGATAGAGCTCATCATCAACGGCAGCCCTGCATTCCGCTGCGTGTATGTGGCCAAATTTGCGGACATGGTCGTTGTGTTGCATTCGTTCGTGAAAACGACCAACAGGTCCGACCGGCATGCGATGCAGGTCGCTGAAGACCGCATGAAGGAGTTCAAGCACGAACTGCGGAAGATGGGGTACAGGGTTTAGCTGTCGGGCGTTTGAGTGATCACGATCTGCGCAGGCGAATCGGCATCGTTCGAAGGGAGGGTCAGGCTCGTTCTAAAGCCGAGCTTGTCGAGCATGTCCATCATGGCGTCCAGCGTGAATTTCTCGATCTTGCCATTGGCCAGCTCGGATACCCGGGACTGTGTCACGTTCAGCCTGGCTGCGGCTTCGTGCTGTTTGAGGCCCATTTTTTTGATGCAATGCGTGATGAAGATAGACAGGTCCATCTTCAAGGCCATTTTGCTGGCCGTCTCTGCATCGTGGGTGGCGTGGAAAGGGCTTTCGTGGAATTGAAGCGCCATGGGTTGTCTCAGCCGGAATATCTAAAATTTAAGATAAAATCGTAGCTGGGCTCGATTGGCAAGTCAAAGCGTTTGTGTTTGGAGGCGTGTCTTGCTGGGTGGGGAGGGGGTGTTGTCAGAGATTGCCGGGGCCGCTGTAGGGCCCATCGCAGGTAAGCCCGCTCATTGATCGAGTTGGCTTTGAGGGATTTGTTTCGGCTGAGGGACATGAAAACAAAAAAGGCCCACCTTTCGGTGAGCCTATTTTGATACTGAGTATGGTGCCGGCACCAGGAATCGAACCCGGGACCTACTGATTACAAGTCAGTTGCTCTACCATCTGAGCTATACCGGCACAGGGGCGTCATTATAGCGATGGATTCGGCGCTGTAAACCACTTCGTTGCATCCAGCGCACAAAACCCTAAGTCACCGAACTGAAAGGAGAATTTTCCTACCAGCCGCGGTGGATGGAGTTGACGCTTGGCTCGGGTTGGCCGGGGTTGAAGAACAGCTTGCCGTTGTCGCAGCCGCGCTTGCGGCAGCTGCCGTCGGCGTTGTGCAGGGGCAGGCCGCGGTCACCGCCCAGCTGCATGCCGGGCATGTTCCAGTTCAACGGGGCCGGCTTGCTGCTTGGCAGGCTGTTGGCGCAGCCGGTCATGGCCAGGGCGAGGGTCAGCAGGGCGAAAGGCTTGGTGTGTTTCACGATGTTCGAGTCCGTTCCGGGATCAGTCTTTGTTCAGGATGCGCTGGATGGTGCCGCCGCAGGCCATGTAGCAGGAGTCGTAATCATTGCCGCAACTGTAGCTGCTCCCTGTGTTGAAGGGGTAGCTCGGGTAGTGGCAACTGTGACGCGCTTCCTTCTTGCTCTTGCCGTTCTGGCAGTACTGGTAGGCTCTCATCTCGGCCTGGTACAGCGCACGTTCGCTGTTGTCCTGCAGGCGGGCCATCTGCTGGCAGTGGTTGCGCTCCGTCGAACAGCTGTTGATGCAGTTCATGCCATGCGCGCTGGGCGGTGGCGAATATCTATAGGTGTAGCTCGGGCCGCAGCCGGTCAGGGCCAAGGCCAGGCAGGCCAGCACGAGGGCGGCCAGGCCATTGTGGAAAAGTGCCATGGGTGTTGCAGTCCTTGATCATTCGTCGCTGAACTCCAGCAAATCGCCGGGCTGGCAGTTCAGGGCGCGACACAGCTTCTCCAGGGTCTCGATCTTGAAACCCTTGATCTTGCCGTTCTTCAGCAGCGACAGGTTCGCTTCCGTGATACCGATGATTTCCGCCAGGTCCTTGGAACGCATCTTGTTCCGGGCCATGACGACGTCGAGGCGGATGATTATCGGCATAGGAAGCAGTCAGACATAACAGTTGTGTTCATCGCTGATGGTCTTGGCGTCACGCATGAGCAGCGAGAAGGCACACAGCAGGATGCCTTTCATGATCTCGTAGACAGCCTGCGATGATACACCGATCGAGAAGCTGAAGCTCCTTTCCCCGGCCGGCAGGTCGATGGCCAGGGCCAGGCCTTGCAAGGTGTAGGTCACCGGCCACAGCAACGGGGTGAAGATGCACAGCAGGCCGACCCACCACAGCAATTTGATATTGGCCGAGGTCCAGGTCTGTCCACGCGAGAGGCGGTGGAAGAACAGGCCGGTCAGGCCGAGGGCCACAACGGAAATCAGCGTGGGAATCATGTCCACCGCCAGTACCAGGCCGACGGCCAGGGGGGATGCCTGGTAGCCGGGTTCGAGCAGCAGCGGCATCTGGTCGCCGTAGGCTTGCAGGTAGCCGTTGAAAATCTCGGGGAAGTCGAAGATGAAGAGCAAGGGTGTGATGGTCAGCTCGACGACCGCGGTTGTCCAGGCCAGGTAGGCGGCGAATGCGCCGATGGTGCGTAGGCGCGAACGCGCATAGGCCACGGATCTACTGTTCATGGGGTGCCTCCGTACAGTGATGAACGGAGCGGATTATTCTTGAATAATTATCGTAAAACAATAATTAATTTTTAGTTTGCCTCTATGGCGACGGTTTGTCGCAGGGGTGGCCTTGCTGGTGATCGCGGGGCAAGCCGGCTCCTGCAAAGACAGCGTGGGGATTATAATTTACGAAGCTTTCAGCAAGCTTTACGGGGGTTTTTCTTGAGAAGTCCATTTTTCTCGAGAAATAATTAGACTCAACCTATCATTTTGACTAAATCGATCAGCTAAGCTAATCTTGTGTTCATTATGTTGAACAGTAAAGCTTTCAAGCTCCTCTCCTCTTCCCGCCTGGTCTCCCGTGAACGTCACTGGACCGGCGACCTCTAGCGCCACCCTCCCTCTACAGCCGTAAACGTCTCTGTCTGGCGCCGATGCCTGTGCGCTCGGCCGCTGTCGCCCATGGGAGGGCACCATGCGTTCCTGGATCTACCTGATCGTCGCCATTACCTTCGAGGTGATCGGCACGGCGTCGATGAAACTCGCCGCCACTCATTTCCCCTTGATGGGGCATGCCGTCATGTACGTCATGATCTGTCTGTCGTATTTCTTCCTGGCCCTGGCGGTCAAGCGCGTGCCGGTGGGTGTTGCCTACGCGCTGTGGGAAGGGTTCGGTATCGTGCTGATCACCTTGATCAGCGTGCTCTGGCTTGGCGAAAGCCTGGGCTGGACCAAGGGCCTGGGCCTGGCGGTGATGATCGCCGGCATCCTGCTGGTCAAGGCCGGTACCCGCGCCAAGCCCGTCGAGCGTGAAGGGGAGGCCGTACCATGCTGATTCCATTTGCCTGGCTGGGCCTGGCCATCGTGCTGGAGGTATTGGCCAACCTGCTGCTCAAGTACTCCGACGGTTTCCGCCGCAAAGGCCTGGGCCTGGCCTCGATCCTCTGCGTGCTGGCGGCGTTCACCGCGCTGGCGCAGGCGGTGAAGGACATCGACCTGTCGCTGGCCTACGCCATCTGGGGTGGTTTTGGCATCCTTGCCACCGTGGCCATGGGCTGGGCCTTGTTCGGTCAGCGTCTGGCCGGGCGTGGTTGGTTGGGTCTTGCGTTGCTGCTGGTAGGCATGGGTTTGCTCAAACTGGCTTGACAACTGCCCTGCCAAAGCGCTTGGCAAAATTGCTTATGCACAAGTGGCATTGGCCGCTTGCGCGAAAGGCATGCCGACAGGCGCTACCACCGGTCTTTGCGCAAAGGCCCGTTTTTATTGGCTTTTAGGCGCATGACGGAATAAGCAAAGCAGCGCAAATAGCCCATGGATCCAAGATTTCGTGATTTTCATCACAAGCTTGTACACAGAGTTATCCACAGGCTGTCAACCGTGCTGCGGCGTGGCGTCGCGTTCACCCAGCAACAACAGGTTGCGCGGGGTCAGCGGGTAATCGCAGAACACGCCCAGGCGTACCGTATAGCCTTGCTCCTGCAGGAACAGGGCGCGATCGAGCACCAGCCACATCTCCAGGGGGCGGCGGAACAGGTTGCGTACCTGTTCGAGGTTGCGTACCTCGGCCAGGCGTTGCTGGCCGGCTGCCTCCAGGGCAACCCAGTCGGGTTGGCCGTTGATCGTCAGTTGCTTGAGTTCGGCCAGGTCGCGACAGTAGTGCTCGAAAGGCTTTGCCAGCCAGCTGACCGGCAGCGAAGGGGTGGGCAGGTATTCGTCCACGTCCCGTTGCTGGCGCTGCAGCAGGTCGAACCCGAGGCGGCGGGCCATGGACTGGTCGCGCTGGCGGCGGGTGCGCTGGCTGGAGGTGACTGCTTCGCTCAGCGGCAGGCCCAGGTCGTCCTGGGTCAATGCCAGGGCCGAGGCCTGGGCGGCGCCGGAGAGCGGCTGATAGCGCTTGCCCTGGATGCGGTTGTAGCAGCAGGGCGCGACCGCGATCTGTCGGCACCCCTGCTGGCTTGCCAGTTGCAGCAGCCGCACATGCAGGTCGCCGCAGGCGTGCAGGGCGACCGCGCTTTTGTCGCCATCCAGATGCCGGGCGCTGTCCATGGCCATGACGTCCTGCTGGACATGGGAGGCAGCCAGGTGGTGATGCTCGCTCAGGGCCTTGCCGGCACTGACCAGCTCGGCGTCGTACTCCAGGCAGGTCAGCTGCTGGCCGGGTTGCAGCAGGCGTCTGCCCAGGTGGCCTTTGCCGGAGCACCAGTCGAGCCAGTGCCGCGCAGGCTGGCTGAACGCCAGGCGGCGGCTGAAGGCTTCGATCTGCTGCCACTTGCGGCCGGGGACGTTGACGTCGAGCCGGTGCGCGGCGGGGTGCAAGCCGGCATCGGGCAGCTCGCCGACGACGGACAGTGCCTGCGCCTGTGCGGCCAGTTTTGCAAATGGGGCCGGGGCCGCAGGTTGCTCGTGTGCTTCGGCTTGCTCAAGGGTACGTTGGCGCAGCCATAGGGACAGCTCGGCGTGCTCGTCTTCCCAATCCAGGCGCAAGTGGTTGAACGGGCGCGGGCGCCACAGCTGCTGGTGCTGCAGCAGGAAGTGATCGAGGGCCTGGAAGCGCTCGAGCAGGTGCTGGTCGTGGAGGTAAGGCGTGGTCGGCATGCAGGCACCGCAGCGCTATCGACAGGGGCCGCCAAGCGGCCCCGATGGTGTTTACTGCCTCAACGCCCTTGGCAGGCATCCACGCGCAGCCAGCGCTCCAGCAGCTTGAAACCCTGCACCAGCACGAACGAGATCAGCAGGTAGAACACCCCGGCGGCAAAGAAGATCTCCACCGGCAGGTAGGTGCGGGCAATGATGGTCCGTGCCATGCCGGTCAATTCCAGCAAGGTCACGGTACTGGCCAGGGCACTGGCCTTGAGCATCAGGATCACTTCGTTGCTGTAGGCCGGCAGGCCGATGCGCGCGGCGCGCGGCAGCATGATGTAGAGCAGCGTCTTGCCCCGCGACATGCCCAGTGCTCGGGCAGCTTCGATCTCGCCCTTGGGGATCGCCTGCAAAGCACCGCGCAGGATCTCGGCGATGTAGGCGGCGGTGTGCAGGGTCATGGTCAGCACCGTGCACCAGAATGGATCGCGCAGGTACGGCCACAGCGAGCTGTTGCGCACCACGTCGAACTGGGCCAGGCCGTAGTACACCAGGAACAGCTGCACCAGCAGCGGCGTGCCGCGGAAGAAGAAGATGTAACCGAAGGGCAGGGCGCGCACATACCAGTGTCGCGACGAGCGCGCCACGCCCAGTGGAATGGCCAGGATCAGGCCGGCGATGACCGCGATGGCCACCAGCTCCAGGGTCAGGGTCGCACCCTGGGCCAGGCGTGGCAGCCACTTGATGATGACTTCCCAGTTCATTTATTCGGCCCTCATGAAGCCGCGAGCGGCGCGCTTTTCCAGGAAGTGCATGCCGGTCATGGCAATCACGGTCAGGCCCAGGTAGATGCAGGCGGCCACGGCGTAGAAGGTGAACGGCTCCTTGGTGACGGTCACGCCGATCTGCGCGTGGCGCATGATCTCTTCCAGGCCGATCACCGACACCAGCGCAGTGTCCTTCATCAGGATCATGAACAGGTTGCCCAGGCCCGGCAGGGCGATGCGCCACATCTGCGGGAGGATGATCCGCGACAGGATGCGGCCCTTGGACAGGCCCAGGGCAAGGCCCGCTTCACGATGCCCCTTGGGGATGGCCAGGATCGCGCCGCGGAATACTTCCGTGGCGTAGGCGCCGAAGCACAGGCCGAGGGCGATCACGCCAGCGGTGAAGGCACTGAGCTCCAGGCCAGGCATGTTCAGCAGTTCGCCAAGGCTGTTCATCAGCCCGACGGTGCCGAAGTAGATGAGCAGCACCCAGAGCAGTTCGGGAACGCCGCGCACCAGTGTGGAATAAGTGCCGCCAAGCCATTGCAAGGGCTTGACCGGCGAGGTCTTGGCCAGGGCGCCAAGCAGGCCCAGGACCAGTCCCAGCAGCAAGGCGCAGAGCGCCAGTTTTACGGTCATCAGGGTACCGGCCATCATGGCCGGGCCGAATCCGTGCAGGTCGATATTCATGGGTAAGTTTGTTCAAGGGACAGGCACCGCCAAGGCGGCGATGCCTGTCGGGGCGAATCAATAGATGCTGAACGGGAAGTACTTGTCGTTGATCTTCTTGTAGGTACCGTCGGCGACGATTTCCTTCAGTGCGGCATTGAGCTTGTTGCGCAGCTCGTTGTCGCCTTTGCGTACTGCGATGCCGACCTTGTCGCTTTCGTTCACCGGGTCGCCCTTGAACTCGTAGTTCTTGCCAGCGTCGGACTTCAACCAGTCGTAGTTGGCGTACTTGTCGGCGAGGATGGCATCGACGCGGCCGGAGGTCAGGTCCAGGTAGGCGTTTTCCTGGTTGTCGTACAGGCTGACCTTGAACTCGCCGTCCATGCCGCCGTTGTCGTCCAGCCAGGTCGCGGCCTGGGTGGCGCGCTGGGTGCCGATGGTCTTGCCCTTGAGCGAGGCGCGGTCAGTCTTGAAGTCGGCGCCTTTCTTGGCGATGAACTGCTGCTTGTTCGAGTAGTACGGGTCGGTGAAGTCCACCGCCTGCTTGCGCTCATCGGTGATCGACAGCGACGAGATGATGAAGTCGAACTTCTTCGCGTTCAGCGACGGGATGATGCCGTCCCAGTCGGAGGTGACCACTTCGCATTCGACCTTCATCTTGGCGCACAGGGCGTCACCGATGTCCTTGTCGAAGCCGACGACCTGGCCGCTGGCATCCTTGTTGTTGAACGGTGGGTAGGCAGCTTCGATACCCATGCGCAGTTTTTCCGCGGCCATGGCGTTGGCCGACATCACCAGCGTGGCAGCAGCTGCCAGGAGGAACTTCTTGTAGGTCTGCATGTATTGCTCCGTTAGCGGTGGCTGGACATGAATTGCTTGCAACGCGCCGAGGTCGGGTTCTCGAAGACCTGCTGCGGCGATCCTTGCTCTTCGACCAGGCCCTGGTGCAGGAAGACCACTTCACTGGACACCTGGCGGGCAAAGTTCATCTCGTGCGTCACCAGCAGCATGGTACGGCCTTCTTCGGCCAGGGCGCGGATGACGTTAAGCACTTCCTGGACCATTTCCGGATCGAGCGCCGAGGTTGGCTCGTCGAACAGGATGACCTTGGGTTTCATGGCCAGGGTACGGGCGATGGCGGCACGCTGTTGCTGGCCACCGGAAAGCTGGGCAGGGTAGCTGTGGCGCTTGTCGAAGATGCCGACCTTGTTCAGCAGCGCCTCGGCATGCTCGATGGCCTCGGCCTTGCTCTGGCCGAGCACGCGGCGCGGCGCCTCGATGATGTTGTCGAGGATCGACATGTGCGGCCACAGGTTGAAATTCTGGAAGACAAAGCCGATCTCGCTGCGCAGGCGGTTGATCTGGCGGTTGTCGGCGGCGATCAGGTCGCCGTTTTTCTGCGCCTTGAGCTTGAGGGCTTCACCGGCGACGAGGATCTCGCCCTGGTGCGGGTTCTCCAGCAGGTTGATGCAGCGCAGCAGGGTGGACTTGCCAGAGCCGGACGAGCCGAGGATGGAGATCACGTCACCGTCGCGCGCGGTCAGCGAAATGCCCTTGAGAATTTCCTGCTCGCCATAGCGTTTGTGCAGGTTGCGGATTTCCAGCGCGGGCGTGGCCTGAGCCATTTGCGGTCCTCATGTGTTCGGGTGCGTTCCCAGCTGTTGGCGGCCTTCCTGGCGAGCGCCACGCTAGCATAGCGGCGCAACGGCGGCCAACCGGGTCGCGGGGTGCTCGGGTCGCTGGTGGGACAGTTTGTCGCATCGCTGCAGTGGACTGTCGCCAGGATGTCCGCAATAGCGTTTTGCCCAGCACCGGAGCCTTGATGAAAAAAGGCGCGATGGTGCCAGCTTTGGCCCGGTCTGGGAAGCCGTTTTTAGCCGGGTGGCACTGTGTCGCGGGCTTGACGGGGGCAAGGTTGCGCCTGTTGGTTGCGCTTTCTGTTGCGCAGAATTCGTGCACAGGTGTTACCGAGGAGCACCTTTGGTGCGTTTGTAAGTGGGTATTTCCGTAATCCAGACTTGGCATGGGGTTTTGGTGGCCTTTCGGTCAAAGCTTGGCACAATGCCCTGCAAGCCGCGCCGTTATTGGTGGCAGAAACATTTCAGACGAAAGTCATTCTCAGGTGGCCCGCTTATTGCCCTCTGGAAACCACTGAATGCGGCGACGCCTATCCACACCCCGGCGCGCTGGCCAGTCATTCGTGTAGTCCACCTCCTTACAAAGGTAGTTTTATGAGCGGTAACAATTCCAATGACCTCGCTCAGGGGCTCAAGCAACGGCATGTGACCATGCTGTCCATCGCCGGCGTGATCGGCGCAGGGCTGTTCGTCGGCTCCGGCCACGCCATCGCCGCCGCCGGCCCTGCCGTGCTGCTGGCCTACGCCGCGGCCGGTACCCTGGTCGTGCTGGTGATGCGCATGCTCGGCGAAATGGCCGTCGCCTCGCCTGACACCGGTTCCTTCTCCACCTACGCCGACCGCGCCATCGGGCGCTGGGCCGGTTTCACCATCGGCTGGCTGTACTGGTGGTTCTGGGTGCTGGTGATTCCGCTGGAGGCCAACGCCGCCGCCGCCATCCTGCATGCCTGGTTCCCCTCGGTGGACCTGTGGGCGTTCTCGTTGATCATTACCCTGGCGCTGACCATCACCAACCTGTTCAGCGTGAAGAACTACGGTGAGTTCGAGTTCTGGTTCGCCCTGCTCAAGGTGCTGGCGATCATCGGCTTCATCGTCGTCGGTTGCGCGGCCATGTTCGGCATGGTGCCGAGCAGCCAGATCAGCGGCGTCAGCCACCTGTTCGACACCCAGGGCTTCATGCCCAATGGCCTGGGCGCCGTGCTGGCCGCCATGCTGACTACCATGTTCTCCTTCATGGGGACCGAGATCGTCACTATCGCCGCCGCCGAATCGAAGGATCCGGGCAAGCAGATCAGCCGCGCCACCAACTCGGTGATCTGGCGTATCTGCCTGTTCTACCTGGTATCGATCTTCCTGGTCGTGGCCATGGTGCCGTGGAACGATCCGACCCTGGCCGAGAAAGGCTCCTACCAGACTGTCCTCAGCCTGATCGGCGTGCCGAACGCCAAGCTGATCGTCGACATCGTCGTGCTGATCGCCGTGACCAGCTGCCTGAACTCGGCGCTGTACACCTCTTCGCGCATGCTCTTCTCCCTGAGCAAGCGTGGCGACGCCCCGGCGGTTGCCCAGCGCACCACCAAGGCCGGCACCCCGCACTGGGCTGTGCTGTTGTCCACCGCCGCAGCCTTCCTGTGTGTGTTCGCCAACTTCCTGGCCCCGGCCGCGGTGTTCGAGTTCCTGCTGGCCAGCTCCGGCGCCATCGCCCTGCTGGTTTACCTGGTAATTGCCGTGTCGCAACTGCGCATGCGCAGCCAGCGTGAAGCCAGTGGCGAGAAGATCTCGTTCAAGATGTGGCTGTTCCCGGGCCTGACCTGGGCGACCATCGCCTTCATCGTTGCCATTCTGGTGGTGATGGGGCTGCGCGAAGATCACCGTGCCGAGATCATCGCCACGGCAATCCTGAGCATTGGTGTGGTGGCAGCTGGTCTGCTGGTGCACCGCAAGCGTGGCGCTGCTGCGCGTGTGGCGTTGGATAGCTGATCCACAAGTGAAATGAAAAGGCCGCGTCCTGTGAAGGGCGCGGCCTTTTTTGTCTGCACGGGTTGTGGAAGCGGGGGCGGTTCGACTCAGCCGAACTGCTTCTGCTGTTGCTGCTGCTTGGCCACGACCTCCGAGGCGGTGACATAGGCGTCCTGGAACTCGTCGCTCTCCAGCCAGGCCATGGTCGCGTCCTCGTCGGCGCCGTCCAGCCATTTGCGGTAGGCGGTGAACACCATGACGATGTAGTCGGTGGCGTGCTCTTCCTTGTGGCCCTTGAGCACCAGCGCCAGCAGCGGGTCGACAAGGAACACCGAGATCATCGGCACCAGGCCGTTTTCCTGGGCTTCCTTCATTTTTTCGAACAGGCTGTCGTAGCTGCCCGACTCCATGGCCTTGTTGAACACCTGCTCGACACTGGCACTGTCGCCAGTGCTGGCCTTGACCGCCTGGCCGCTGCGCACCATGCGGTTCTGCTTGGCCTTGGTGGCGGCGCGCTTGGCGCGTTTCTGTTGCTTGGTGTTGGTGGCCATGGTGGATCCTTGGGCTGACTGGTAAAGGCGCGTATTGAAGCGTAGTTGCGCGAGAAACCCAAGAGGCCGCCTAGCGGCCCCAAAGTGTTCAGCTCACCAGCGCCGCCGGCTCATCTTCCTCAAACCCCCGCGAAGCCCGCCCGACCAGTAACGGATCCGGCGCATGCGCCACGCTGTGGTCCTTGCCTGGATAATCCAGCGAGTGCAGGAAGTGCCGAATGCAGTTGATCCGCGCGCGCTTCTTGTCGTCCGACTTGATCACCGTCCATGGTGCATCGGCCGTGTCGGTATGGAAGAACATCGCTTCCTTGGCAGCGGTGTAGTCCTCCCACTTGTCCAGCGACTTGATGTCGATGGGCGAGAGTTTCCAGTGCTTGAGCGGGTCGTCGCGACGGGAGATGAAGCGGCGCAACTGCTCCTCGCGGTTCACCGAGAACCAGAACTTGAACAGCAGGATGCCACTGTTGCACAGCATGCGTTCGAGGTCAGGTGCCTGGCGCATGAACTCCAGGTATTGCAGGGGCGAGCAGAAATCCATCACCTTCTCGACCCCGGCGCGGTTGTACCAGGAGCGATCGAAGAACACCATTTCACCCGCGGTGGGCAGGTGCTGCACATAGCGCTGGAAGTACCACTGGCCCTTTTCCTGCTCGGAAGGCTTCTCCAGTGCCACGATCCGCGCACCGCGCGGGTTCAGGTGTTCCATGAAGCGTTTGATGGTGCCGCCCTTGCCCGCAGCATCACGGCCCTCGAACAGCACGACGATGCGCTGGCCGGTTTCCTTCACCCAGTTCTGTACCTTGAGCAGCTCGATCTGCAGGTCGTGCTTGGCCTTCTCGTAGTCCTGGCGGCGCATGCGCGTGCGGTACGGGTAGCTGGCCGGCAGGCGTGCCGAGGTGCTGTCCTCGCTGCTGCCCTTGCGCGCGTTGGCCACTTCCAGGGCGGCAGGCTGCTGGCTGACCTGGGTAATGGTCTCTGGCGCGGCGGCGCTGGCGGCAGGCTTGCGCTGGCGCGGGCGACGGGTGCGAGGGGTGGGCTTGGCGCTGCTGCCGGCCTCGGCAGGCGATGGCAGGAGGAGGGTGGCGGATTCTTCGCTCATGGAGGTCCTTGCGGGGTCGTTCGAATGTCCACCTTCCATCCTATGAGCGCTGAACGGGTGGCTTTTTGATATTGGTCAAGTGGTAGAGCGATGCCGCAGGTCTGATGAACAGTTTGAAACAGATGCGGTTTGATGTAGTGTGAACTGCGGTTTACATTTTTCCCATGCACACGCTCATACAGACCGATAGATACAAGAAGTGGTTTGCTGCCTTGCGGGATGCTCGCGCGCAGGCCCGCATCAACGTGCGGCTGCGGCGTATCGAGCTTGGCGTGCTGGGGGATTGCAAGCCAGTGGGCGAGGGCGTCCTGGAGTTGAGAGTCGACTACGGGCCTGGCTATCGAGTCTATCTGGCCCGGCGCGGCTATGAGGTGATACTTCTCCTTGCCGGGGGAGATAAAACCACTCAAGCCCGCGACATCAAATCTGCACTCAAGCTGGCGCGTGATATCTAGGAGGCCACCATGGCAGACCTCAAACTTACCAAGTGGGACGCCGCCGATCACTTGAAGACCGAGCAAGACGTTGTCCTCTACCTGGAGGCGTGTCTTGAGGAAAATGATCCGGTGCTGCTTGCTGCCGCATTGGGAGACATAGCGCGTGCCCGTGGAATGGCGCAGCTGGCTCGTGATACCGGCTTGACCCGGGAAGGGCTGTACAAGGCGCTGTCTGCGGAGGGGAACCCTAGCCTGGCGACCATCATGAAGGTAATGGCAGCCCTTGGCGTGAGGTTGCATGCCGGGGCAGTGCCCCCTCAGGTAGCGGGGTAGTCCTAGACAGTTCAACCTGCGTCACAGTAAAAAATCGCAGGCAACAAAAAACCCGCACTAGGCGGGTTTCTTGTGTCGCTTCGGGTAACTTTGCAACCACCAGAAGCTGAAGGTGGTGCCCAGAGACGGAGTCGAACCGCCGACACGAGGATTTTCAATCCTCTGCTCTACCGACTGAGCTATCTGGGCGACGGGGTGAATTAAATAGATTTTCTCAGAGGCCGTCAACGACTTTTTCAAAAAAATTTAAATTAATTCCGTCGCTTACGATTTTCGGGGTCAATTCGAGGGTGGAACATAGCCTTCGGCCTGGGCGTAGTCTTCACCGGCGAAGAACTTGTCCATCTCGGCCTGGATGAATTTGCGGTCCTCGGCATTCATCATGTTCAGGCGCTTCTCGTTGATCAGCATGGTCTGGTGGTCCTGCCACTCCTTCCAGGCCTTCTGCGAGATGTGCTCGAAGATGTCCTGGCCCTTGGCGCCCGGGTAGGGGGGGCGGTCGAGGCCTGGGAGTTCTTCGTTGTACTTGCGGCACTTCACGGTGCGGGTCATCGCTTCTCTCCTGCAATCAGTTCGTCGGCCGCGCGTTGCAGCAGCTTCTTGACCGGGGCGGCGAGGCCCAGGCGCGGCGGGGTGGCGAGGTTATACCAGAGCCAGTCGGGCTCGGCCACGTGCGCGCCGACGGGGTCGACACGCACCAGCCATGGCTCGATGGCCAGCTGGAAATGGCTGAAGGTGTGGGTCAGGCCTGCCAGGGCCTGGCTGCCGGCCAGGCGCAGGCCGTGCTGGTAGGCGAGGTCTTCGAGCTGCTCGAGGCTGTCCAGCTCCGGCAGGCTCCACAGGCCGCCCCAGAGGCCGGTGGAGGGCCGACGATAGAGCAGGATCGCGCCTTCGTGGTTGGTCAGCAGCGGCATCAGGGTCTTGCGCTGGGGCAGGGCCTTGCGCGGCTTGGGCTCGGGGTAGCGGGTCTCTTCGCCGTGCAGATGGGCTTCGCAACCGCGCTGCAACGGGCAGATCAGGCAGCTGGGCTTGCTGCGCGTGCACAGCGTCGCGCCCATGTCCATCATCGCCTGGGTGTAGTGGTTGGCCCGGGTCATCGGCGTGAAGCGCTCGGCGCTGGCCCACAGCTGGTTGGCTACCTTCGGCTCGCCCGGGTAGCCGGCTTGGGCGGTGAAGCGGGCCAGTACGCGCTTGACGTTGCCGTCGAGGATCGGCGCGCGGATGCCCATGCTGATGCTGGCGATGGCCCCGGCGGTGGAGCGGCCGATACCGGGCAGCTCGGTGAGCTGCTCGACGCTGCGCGGAAACTCGCCGCCATGTTGCTCGACGACGATCTTCGCGGCCTTTTGCAGGTTACGGGCACGGGTGTAGTAGCCCAGGCCCGTCCACAGGTGCAGCACCTCGTCCTCCGGCGCCTCGGCCAGCGCCTGCACGGTGGGCAGGGCCTGCATGAAGCGGTCGAAGTAGTTGAGCACGGTGCTGACCTGGGTCTGCTGCAACATGATTTCCGACACCCACACCCGATACGGGGTGATGCCCTGTTGCCAGGGCAGGTCATGCCTGCCGTGCTGGTCGTACCAGTCCAGCACGGCGCTGGAGAACTGCTGGGGTGTCATCGCTTGAACAGCCCCTTCAATGCATCTTTGAGTTCAGGGCTCACCTTGTCTCCGAGTTTCTCTTCGAGCTTTTCATCGATCTTGTCTTTCAGGCGGTTGCCGGCCAGCTTCGCGGCCACCTTGCCCAGGCCGTCCTGGTCCAGGCGGCAGGCCTTGGCGCCCAGCTCCAGCGGGCCGCGGCAGCGCAGTGGCACTTCGACGCCGACATAGCGCTCGTTGACCTGGCAGGCCGGGTCGGGCATGGCGCGCTGGTCGCCTTCGACGACCACGCCGACGTTGTAGTCCATGCCCAGCACGCGCAGGTCGAGGTCGCCGTGGCCGTTGACGGTCAGGCCTGGGATCCGCACCTTGAGGTCCGGGTTGCTGGCCACGCCGTTACGCATTACCAGGCTGCCGCGCAGCTCCTGGAACGGCGTGTCCTTGCCACGGGGTTCGCCGCTGAGTTGCTTGCGGTTGAGGGTGGCGATGGCCTGGCACAGTTGCTGTTCCAGGTTGGCGTTGACCAGCACGCCGTCGTTGATGGTGAAGCTGGCATTGCCATTGAGCGTATCGACCAGCGCCTTCTGGCTGTTGCCGGTGGCGGTGAGGTCGCTGTTCAGGGTCAGCAGGCCCTTGACCGGCGGCGCCTGCTCAGGGGATTCACGCTTGATGAAGTGTTCCACTGGCACGCGGTTGATCTTGGTGTTGACGCCGATCTGCGGCACGGCAGGGCGTACATCAACGGTGCCCTTGGCCTCGAAGGTGCCGTTGTACAGGGCGCCGCGCAGGGTTTGCAGGGTGATCAGGCCGCCTTGGCCGCTGGCGGTCAGCTGCGCGTCGCTGATCGGCAGCTTGTCCAGCGTCAGGGCGCCGAACGACAGGTCGGCCTGCAGATCGAGGGCGCGCAGGCGATCGACCGGCAGCAGCTTGTCGCTGCTCCAGGCAACTTGCGTCGGTGCGTCGGGTAGCGGTGTGGAGCCGGCGCCGGCGACGGCGCTGGCTTCCTGCTGCTTGACCTCGGCCTGGCGCGCTGCGGTGGCACCCTTGGCTTCCTCGCTCTTGGCCGGCAGGTAGCGGTCGGCGTCGAACTTGTCGCCCTTGAGGCGCACGCGCAGGGCCTGCTTGGCGAAGTCTTCCACGGCGACCCGGCCGGTGAAGGTACTGTCGTCCAGCTTTACCGCCAGGTCTTCGAGGGCGAGGCTGTTCGGCGTGCCTTGCAGGCGGGTGACCAGCTCCAGCTTCTTGAACGCTGCCGCGTCGGCGGTGGCGGGCAGCGGGTGGCCGATACCGTCGAGGAAGGTGCGCAGGTCGAACTGGGCGATGGACAGGCCGCCGCTGACCTGCGGCGTCTTGTCGAGGTCGCGCACGTTCAGCTCGCCCAGGGCGCGCAGCTGGTTGGCCGAGACCTTCAGGCCGCTCCAGGAGGCGACATTGGCCGCCAGGTCGACCAGCACCTGGCCTTGGGCGGCGAAGGTCATGGTCTTGCCGGCCAGTGGCTCGCCCGAGGTTTCGCCAGACAGACGCATGTCCTCGAGGTTGTAGCGCTTGAGACGGCGGTCGAAGCGCAGTTCGCCGGTCAGCTCGGTGCGCGCCTTCAGGTTCGGCTGGCTGGCGCTGAGGAAGGCGCTGGCCTTGAGCGGGATGTTCACGCCTTCGTGCACGGGGCCGGTGCTCAACTGAATGCTTTCGGCGCCGTAGGTCTGGCCGGCTTTCTCGTCGGTATAAAGCACGCGGGCGTTGTTGACGGTCAGGCTGTCGATATCGAGCTTGACCGAGCGCTCGCCACTTTCCGGCTTGGCAGGTTCCGTCGCTGCGCTTGCATCGGGCGTGCTCGCCGGTGCGTTGGCGATCGCCGGGTCCGGCAATGGCTTGCCGATGTCTTCCCAGTTGCCATGGCCGTTGGCATCGCGGGTCAGCGTCAGGTTCAGACCTTCGACCCGCACGTCGCTCATCTGCACTTCACGGCGCAGCAGCGGCAGCACGCGCACCGACAGGCCGAGCATCTGCAGGTCGGCGAAAGGCACCTTGGGGTTGTTCAGCGTGGCGACGCTGGCTTCGTGCAGCTCAAGGCCCAGCCACGGGAACAGGCTCCAGCCGATGTCGCCGTTGAGGGTCAGTTCCACGTGGGCCTTGTCGCGGGCCAGCTGGCGGATTTCTTCTTTGTAGTCGTTGGGATCGAAGAGGTGGGTCAGGGCGAAGCCCAGCGCCACGATGATCAGCAACAACCCGAGAAGCCCCAGCCCCAGGATTTTGCCGAACGCTTTCATGGGCGAGTCCTTGTAGTCCGATTATGAATTTCAGCGGCGAGTATAGCGCCGTGGCACTTGGCTCTGCGTATCCGACATTTCGACAGTGGCAATGGCGGCAGTTCATTTATTGCTTGTCCGGGCCTCATCGCCGGCAAGCCGTCTCCCACAGCGACCGCGCAGGCCTCAAGACTTGCGCGGTCGCTGTGGGAGACGGCTTGCCGGCGATGCAGGCGCCACCGATAGCGGATTGATCGTTTCAGTTGACGAAAAAAACACGATATCAGATTGCTTTCATGTCACCCGCTGCTGGTAATCTTGCGCCCGCCCGTGGAGCCCCGCGACCCATTGTCGCGGTTGATGCCTGAAGCGGCCGGGCTGCCTTGCGTGCAGCCATACAGAGCCGTCCACGCGCACAGCCCACCTACAAAAGGATCAATCCATGAACAGCAGTATCACGGCGGGAGCGGCGGCAAGCACGCCGGGCTTCCTGTCGAAGGAGCGCATCATCGCCCGCCCGGGCTTCAACCGCTGGCTGGTGCCGCCGGCGGCCCTGGCCATTCACCTGTGCATCGGCATGGCCTATGGCTTCTCGGTGTTCTGGCTGCCGCTGTCCCAGGCCCTGGGTGTCAGCGCGCCAGTGGCCTGCGCCGCCGACATGGGCTTCGTCGCCCGCCTGTTCAGCGCCGAGTGCGACTGGCCGATCTCCATGCTCAGCTGGATCTACACCCTGTTCTTCGTGTTCCTCGGCTGCTCGGCCGCGGTGCTCGGTGGGTGGCTGGAGCACGCCGGCCCGCGCAAGGCCGGCCTGGTCTCGGCACTGTGCTGGTGCGGCGGCCTGCTGATCTCGGCGATCGGCGTGAAGACCCACCAGCTGTGGCTGATGTGGCTGGGTTCGGGGGTGATTGGCGGGATCGGCCTGGGCCTGGGCTACATTTCGCCGGTCTCGACCCTGATCAAGTGGTTCCCGGACAAGCGCGGCATGGCAACCGGCATGGCGATCATGGGCTTTGGTGGAGGTGCCATGGTGGGCGCTCCTCTGGCCACCGCGCTCATGGGCCACTTCGGCAGCGCGACCGAGGTGGGCGTCTGGCAGAGCTTTGTCGCCATGGCCGCGATCTACTTCGTGTTCATGACCGCGGGTGCCCTGGCCTACCGCGTGCCGCCGACCGGCTGGAAGCCCGAAGGCTGGACACCGCCGGCGAAGAAAGCCAACGCCATGGTCACCGACCGTCACGTGCACGTCAGCGTGGCCTGGAAAACCCCGCAGTTCGCCCTGGTGTGGCTGGTGCTGTGCCTGAACGTCTCGGCCGGTATCGGCATTCTCGGCATGGCTTCGCCACTGCTGCAGGAAGTGTTCGCCGGCAAGCTGCTGGGCAACGAGCTGACCTTCAGTGAGCTGAATGCCGCGCAGTTGGCGCAGATTGCCGCGATCGCCGCTGGTTTCACCGGTCTGCTGAGCCTGTTCAACATCGGCGGGCGCTTCTTCTGGGCGTCGTTCTCCGACTACATCGGCCGCAAGAACACCTACTTTGCCTTCTTCGCCCTGGGCGTGGGCCTCTACAGCCTGGTGCCGAACATGGGCCACATCGGCAACGTGGCGCTGTTCGTGGCGGCGTTCTGCATCATCCTGTCGATGTACGGCGGCGGCTTCGCCACCGTGCCGGCGTACCTGGCCGACCTGTTCGGCACGCAGATGGTCGGTGCCATCCATGGTCGCCTGCTGACTGCCTGGGCGGCGGCCGGCGTGCTCGGCCCGGTGCTGATCACTTACTTGCGCGAGGCGCAGCTGGCGGCGGGCGTGGAGCGGGCCGCGGCCTACGACATGACCCTGTACATCCTGGCCGGCCTGCTGGTGCTGGGGTTCATCTGCAACATGCTGGTACGCCCGGTGGCGGACAAGTACTTCATGACCGACGCCGAACTGGCGGCCGAGCGCGCGCTGAGCCATGACAAGGGCGCCGATTCCGCGCGTTCGCTGGAGTGGCACGCGGCGCCGGGCAGCCTGCCTCTGGTGCTGGTGGCCTGGGCGGTGGTGGTGATTCCGCTGGCCTGGGGGGTGTGGATCACCCTGCAGAAGACGGCCGTTCTGTTCCATTGATGTAGCTGTACTGGCTTCATCGCCGGCAAGCCGGCTCCCACAGGTATTGCACTGCCGCGATCTCTGTGGGGGGCGGCCTGCCAGCGAAAGGCTGCAAAGCAGCCCCAACTACACGCTTGTATAGACCTGTAAGCCTGTTATCCCCCCGCAATTGCTTGCCCTGCCATATGTCATCCGCGTTTCAAGCTGGCGCGTTCTGGGCCTATAATGGAGCCCTTTTCGCCCAATGATTTTGCGGAGCTGGTGATGGTCGAACGTAAGGCTTCCGTCGAGCGCAATACCCTGGAAACCCAGGTCAAGTGCTCGATCAACCTCGATGGCAGCGGCAAGGCCCGATTTGAAATCGGCGTGCCTTTCCTTGAACACATGCTCGACCAGATCGCCCGGCATGGGCTGATCGACCTGGACATCGAGTGCAAGGGCGACCTGCATATCGACGACCACCATACCGTCGAGGACGTCGGCATCACCCTGGGCATGGCGTTCGCCCAGGCCATCGGCGACAAGAAAGGCATCTTCCGCTATGGCCATGCCTATGTGCCGCTGGATGAGGCCCTGTCGCGCGTGGTCATCGACTTCTCCGGGCGTCCGGGCTTGCAGATGCACGTGCCGTATACCCGCGCCACCGTGGGCGGCTTCGATGTCGACCTGTTCCAGGAGTTCTTCCAGGGCTTCGTCAACCATGCCCTGGTGACCCTGCATATCGACAACCTGCGTGGCCACAACACCCACCACCAGATCGAGACCGTGTTCAAGGCGTTCGGCCGCGCGCTACGCATGGCCGTTACCCTCGACGAGCGCATGGCCGGGCAGATGCCATCCACCAAAGGATGCCTGTAAATGCAGACGGTAGCCGTAATCGACTATGGCATGGGCAACCTGCACTCGGTGGCCAAGGCCCTGGAGCATGTGGGCGCCGGCAAGGTGCTGGTGACCAGCGACGCCGCGGTGATTCGTGAAGCCGACCGCGTGGTGTTCCCGGGCGTCGGCGCGATCCGCGACTGCATGGCCGAGATCCGCCGCCTGGGCTTCGACAGCCTGGTGCGCGAAGTCAGCCAGGACCGCCCGTTCCTCGGCATCTGCGTAGGCATGCAGGCGCTGCTCGAGCGCAGCGAGGAAAACGACGGTGTCGACTGCATCGGCCTGTTCCTCGGCCAGGTACGCTTCTTCGGTAAAGACCTGAAGGAAGACGGCGAGCACCTGAAGGTGCCGCACATGGGTTGGAACGAAGTCGGCCAGACCATCGACCACCCGCTGTGGCATGACATCCCCGACCGTGCGCGTTTCTACTTCGTGCACAGCTATTTCATCGAGGCCGGCAAGCCGGGCCAGGTGGTCGGTCGCGGCCACTACGGCGTCGATTTCGCCGCTGCGCTGGCCGAAGGTTCGCGCTTCGCCGTGCAGTTCCACCCGGAGAAGAGCCATACCCATGGCCTGCAGCTGCTGCAGAACTTCGTCGCCTGGGACGGGCGCTGGTAAATGAGCCGATCGAAGACCAAGGCCCCGATCATCACCCTGACCCCGGAGCAGGAGCGCGAGGCGCTCGACACGCTCAAGCGCTTTCTCGAAGACCGCTTCGAGCTGGAGTTGGGGTCATTCGAGGTGGCCGAGGTCCTCGAGCTGTTCAGCAAAGAGATTGCACCCCATTACTACAACAGGGCGATTGCCGATGTTCAGCTGCACCTCAAGGAGCGGTTCGAGAGCATCGAAAGCGACCTGTGGGCGCTCGAGAAGCCCTGAATTCCAACGATTAGACAGGTTCCTCACATGCTGATTATCCCCGCTATCGATCTCAAGGACGGTGCCTGCGTACGCCTGCGCCAAGGCCGCATGGAAGACTCCACGGTATTTTCCGACGACCCGGTGAGCATGGCCGCCAAATGGGTCGAGGGTGGTTGCCGCCGCCTGCACTTGGTCGACCTCAACGGCGCTTTCGAAGGCCAGCCGGTCAACGGTGAAGTGGTCACGGCTATCGCCAAGCGCTATCCGACCCTGCCGATCCAGATCGGCGGTGGCATCCGCTCGCTGGAAACCATCGAGCACTACGTCAAGGCTGGTGTCAGCTACGTGATCATCGGCACCAAGGCGGTCAAGCAGCCTGAGTTCGTCGCCGAAGCATGCAAGGCGTTCCCTGGCAAGGTCATCGTCGGCCTGGACGCCAAGGACGGCTTCGTCGCCACCGACGGCTGGGCCGAAGTGAGCAGCGTGCAGGTCATCGACCTGGCCAAGCGTTTCGAGGCCGATGGCGTCTCGGCAATCGTCTACACCGACATCGCCAAGGACGGCATGATGCAGGGCTGCAACGTGCCCTTCACCAAGGCCCTGGCCGAAGCCACGCGCATCCCGGTGATCGCCTCGGGCGGCATCCACAACCTGGGCGACATCAAGGCCCTGCTGGACGCCAAGGCACCAGGCATCATCGGCGCCATCACCGGCCGTGCCATCTACGAAGGCACCCTCGACGTCGCCGAGGCCCAGGCCTTCTGCGACAACTACCAAGGCTGAGGAGCGACCATGGCACTGGCCAAGCGCATCATCCCTTGCCTGGACGTGGACAACGGCCGGGTGGTCAAGGGCGTCAAGTTCGAGAACATCCGCGATGCCGGCGACCCGGTGGAGATCGCCCGGCGCTACGACGAGCAGGGCGCCGACGAGATCACCTTCCTCGACATCACCGCCAGCGTCGATGGCCGTGACACCACCCTGCATACCGTCGAGCGCATGGCCAGCCAGGTGTTCATCCCGCTGACCGTGGGTGGTGGCGTGCGCACCGTGCAGGACATCCGCAACCTGCTCAACGCCGGTGCCGACAAGGTGTCGATCAACACCGCCGCGGTGTTCAACCCGGAGTTCGTGGGCGAGGCGGCGGACCGTTTCGGTTCGCAGTGCATCGTCGTTGCCATCGACGCCAAGAAAGTCTCCGGCCCGGGCGAAACCCCGCGCTGGGAGATCTTTACCCACGGCGGGCGCAAGCCTACCGGGCTGGATGCGGTGGAGTGGGCGAAGAAGATGGAAGGCCTGGGGGCTGGCGAGATCCTGCTGACCAGCATGGACCAGGATGGCATGAAGAATGGCTTCGACCTGGGCGTGACCCGCGCCATCAGCGATGCGCTGGGGATTCCGGTGATTGCTTCCGGTGGCGTGGGTAACCTGCAGCACCTGGCCGACGGCATCCTGGAAGGGCATGCCAGCGCGGTGCTGGCGGCGAGCATCTTCCACTTTGGCGAGTACACGGTACCGGAAGCCAAGGCCTACATGGCTTCGCGTGGGATTGTCGTACGCTGAACCACTGATTGGGGCTGCGTTGCAGCCCATCGCGGCTGAAGCCGCTCCTACAAGGATCACACGTCTCCTGTAGGAGCGGCTTCAGCCGCGATGGGCCGCAAGGCGGCCCCAATTGAATCACCCGTGATTCTTGCCGAGCAACGCGTGATACAACTCGGTATCCCCGAGTATCCCCACCACCTTGTCGTTATCCTGCAGCACCAGCTTGTTGCCGGTCTGATAACGAATCTGCAGCGCCTCGCGCATGCCGATATCGGCGTGCACCACGGTCGGCCTGCGTTCCAGCAAGCCGACATCCTGCCCCGGCGCCCAGTTCTGCATGTCCAGGCCATTCTGGCCCTGGCGTGCGCGCTTGAGCGAGCCGCCTTCGCCAAGGTCCAGCCATGAGTCGATGCCAGGGTCCAGGCACACCGAACCGTTGACCCGCCGGCAATTGTCCAGGCTGCGCATCAGGCTGCGGCCGCACAGCACGTTGAGCGGGTTGGTATGGGCGACGAAGGTGCGCACGTATTCGTCGGCTGGGTTGAGCACGATCTCTTCTGGCTTGCTGTACTGGATGATGCGCCCGTCCTTCATGATGGCGATGCGACTGCCCAGTTTCAGCGCCTCGTCCAGGTCGTGGCTGACGAACACGATGGTCTTGCTCAGCTTGCTCTGCAGGGCCAGCAATTCGTCCTGCAGGCCCTGGCGGATCAGCGGGTCGAGGGCCGAGAACGGCTCGTCCATCAGCAGGATGTCAGCGTCCATCGCCAGCGCCCGGGCCAGGCCCACGCGCTGCTGCATGCCACCGGAGAGTTCGTCCGGTTTCTTGTTGCGCCACTGGGTCAGGCCCACCAGCTCGAGCTTTTCATCCACCAGCTTGCGCCGTTCCTTCTCCGGCCGGCCCTGCATTTCCAGGCCGAAGCTGATGTTCTCGCGCACCGTCAGCCAGGGCATCAGGGCGAACTTCTGGAACACCATGGCGATGCGCTTGGTGCGCATCATTTTCAGCTCTGCCGGGGTGCAGTGGGCGATATCGATGTGCTTGCCTTCGTGCTCGACGAACAGTTTGCCGCGGCTCACGGTGTTGAGGCCATTGATGCAGCGCAGCAGGCTGGACTTGCCCGAGCCGGACAGCCCCATGAGCACGCAGATCTCGCCCTTGTTGATGTCCAGGTTGGCCTTTTCGACGCCGACCACCAGGCCCGTCTGCTTGAGGATCTGCTCACGGGTCTTGCCCTGGTCGAGCAGGGCCAGCGCCTCGCGCGGCTTGCTGGAGAAGATGACGTCGACGTCTTCGAAACGAATGATGCTCATGCCTCACCCCTTACCGGCAGCTCCGGTTGCTTGCAGATACGGTCGAGCATGATCGCCAGCAGCACGATGGCCAGGCCCGCTTCGAAGCCCAGGGAGATATCGGCGGTGTTCAGTGCGTTGACCACGGGTTTGCCCAGGCCGTCGGCACCGACCAGGGCGGCGATCACCACCATCGACAGCGACAGCATGATGCATTGCGTCACCCCGGCGGCGATGCTCGGCATGGCGTGCGGCAGTTCGATGCGGGTCAGCAACTGGCGGCGCGAGCAGCCGAAGGCCTTGCCGGCGTCCATCAGCTCCTGCGGCACGTCGCAGATGCCCAGATAAGTCAGGCGGATGGGCGCGGCGATGGCGAACACCACGGTGGATATGAGTCCTGGCACCACGCCCAGGCCGAACAGGGTCAGTGTCGGGATCAGGTAGACGAAGGTGGGCACGGTCTGCATCAGGTCCAGCACCGGGCGCATGGCGGTGTAGAACATCGGTTTATGCGCGGCGGCGATGCCCAGCGGCACGCCGATGACCACGCAGACCACCGTGGCGAAGGTGACCTGCGCCAGGGTTTCCATGGTCTCCTGCCAGTAGCCCAGGTTGAGGATCAGCAGGAACGACAGGGCGACGAAGACGGTGAGCGCCCATTTGCGCTGGATCAGGTGCGCGAGGCCGGCGAACAGGGCGATTAGCACGAACGGGTTGAACCAGGTCAGGGCGCTGGTGACCCCATGGATCATGAATTCCAGGCCTGCGGCGATGGCGTCGAAGTAGCTGGCGCCATTCTGGGTCAACCATTCGACGAATGAGGCGATGTACTGCCCCAGGGGTATTTTCTGATCGATAAGCATGATAGCGAGCTTCCACCTGCAAAGATTGAAATCAGTCCGGGGTGGGCACGGTCCCACCCCGCGGTGTTGCCATGGCGTCTTGCGTTATTGCGTCAGTTTGGCCTTGGCCGCCTCAAGGCCGGGTTTGCCGTCCACGGTGGTCACGCCGGCGAGCCAGGCGTCGAGCTTGCCGGGGTTGTCCTTCAGCCATTTTTTCGCGGCCGCCTCGGGCTTCATCTTGTCGTCCAGGACATAGCCCATCATGGTGCTTTCATCCTTGAGCTCGAACGACAGGTTCTTCAACAGCTGGCCAACGTTGCCGCATTCCTGTGCGTAGCCCTTGCGGGTGTTGGTCAGCACGGTGGCCTTGCCGAAGTCGGGACCGAAGAACTCGTCCCCGCCGGTCAGGTACTGCATCTTGAAGCGGGTGTTCATCGGGTGCGGTTCCCAGCCCAGGAACACCACCGCCTCGTCGCGTTTCTGCGCCCGGTCGACCTGCGACAGCATGCCGGCCTCGCTGGACTGCACGATCTTGAAGCCGGCGTCCTTCAGGCCGAAGGCATTCTTGTCGATCATGCTCTGGATGGTGCGGTTGCCGTCGTTACCTGGTTCGATGCCGTAGATCTTGCCGTCCAGTTCCTTCTTGAACTTCGGGATGTCCGAGAAGTCCTTCAGGCCCTTGTCATACAAGGCCTGGGGCACGGCCAGGGTGTACTTGGCGTTTTCCAGGTTGGCGCGCACGGTCTCGACGGTGCCGGCATCGCGGTACTGCTTGATGTCGTTCTCCATGGTCGGCATCCAGTTGCCGAGAAACACGTCCAGGTCCTTGCCGGTGGCCAGCGACTTGTAGGTCACCGGTACCGAGATCATGGTGGTGTGGGTCTTGTAGCCCAGGGCTTCGAGCACGACGCTGGTGGTCGCGGTGGTGACCGTGATGTCGGTCCAGCCGACATCGGAGAAACGCACCGTTTGACACTGCTCGGGTTCGGCGGCCTGGGCCAGCAGCGGAGCGGACAGCAACGCGACCAGCAACAGCTTGGGTGAACCTTTCATGGATGGACTCCTGTGATTTTATCTTCGGGTTCGCGTGGGCCGCCGGGCGTTCTCAGGGCTCCGGTCGACCAGGCCTGCAGAGGGCAGGATGCGAGGCCGTGCAATACGAGTCGCTTTCGATAATCCTCCAGCGTTCGGCAATCGCCTACTGGTGGCGTCGTATCCAGTACAGGACGGGTCGTATCCAGTACGGACGATGTCGCAACTGGATTTTTCCACCCCCATACCTCGGTTTTTGCGTCGTCCCGCCGCTGGAAAACGGCGCACGAAAGGCCCGTGCAGCGGCGGCGCTGCTGGACAAAAGTACGTCGGTTGCAGACGGCGAAGGGCTGGGCAAAAGCCCGATGATGCGAGCATTCAAGGCGGCTCGACTGTTTCAGCCTAGCAGTTGCTCCGCCCTGCGCCTGGCGCGCAGAGACAAGCCCAGCAAGAGGTGATTCGACAATGGCCATCAGCGTGTTCGACCTGTTCAAGATCGGTGTCGGGCCTTCCAGCTCGCACACCGTCGGCCCCATGCGCGCCGGTGCGCTGTTCGTCCAGGGGCTGCGTGAGCGCGGCGAGCTGGAGCAGGTGCGGCGTATCGAAGTGAGGCTGTATGGCTCGCTGTCGGCCACCGGCGTCGGCCACGGCACCGACAACGCCACGATCATGGGCCTGATGGGCGAATGGCCGGACGCGATCGACCCCAACCAGATCACCCCACGCATCGCCGACCTGCGCGAAACCAACGTGCTCAAGCTCGACAATCGCCTGCCCATCGAGTTCGTCTGGGCCCGCGACATGCTGCTGCTGGACGAGAACCTGCCGTACCACCCCAATGCCATGACCCTGATTGCCGAAGGCGAGGCGGGCGAGCTGCACCGCGACACCTACTACTCGGTGGGCGGCGGTTTCGTGGTCGATGCCGCCCAGGCCGCCAGCGGCGTGCTGGACGCCGACCAGACCGTGCTGCCCTACGACTTCGACAGCGCCGCCGAACTGCTGCGCCTGTGCAAGCAAAACGACCTGCGCGTGTCGCAATTGATGCTGGAGAACGAAAAGGTCTGGCGCAGCGAAGCCGAGATCCGCGCCGGCCTGCTCAAGCTCTGGCAAGCCATGCAGGAGTGTGTGAACAACGGCCTCAAACATGAAGGCATCCTGCCCGGCGGGCTCAATGTGCGTCGCCGCGCCGCCCGCCTGCACCGCAGCCTGCAGGAGCTGGGCAAGCCCAACGTGATCGGCTCGACCATGAGCGCCATGGAGTGGGTCAACCTGTTCGCCCTGGCCGTCAACGAAGAGAACGCCGCCGGCGGGCGCATGGTCACCGCGCCCACCAACGGCGCGGCGGGCATCATCCCGGCGGTGTTGCACTACTACATGCGTTTCTCCGATGCGGTGGATGAGTCCAACGTTGTGGACTTCTTCCTCGGCGCGGCTGCCGTGGGCATCCTGTGCAAGAAGAACGCCTCGATCTCCGGCGCCGAGGTTGGTTGCCAGGGCGAGGTCGGTTCGGCCTGCGCCATGGCTGCCGCAGGCTTGGCCGACGTGCTGGGCGCCACCCCGGCGCAGTTGGAGAACGCCGCCGAGATCGCCCTGGAGCACAACCTCGGCCTGACCTGCGACCCGGTCGGTGGCCTGGTGCAGGTCCCGTGCATCGAGCGCAACGCCATCGCCGCGGTGAAGGCGATCAATGCCGTGCAGATGGCCTTGCGCGGTGATGGCGAACACTTCATCTCGTTGGACCAGGTGATCCGCACCATGCGCGACACCGGCGCCGACATGCACGACAAGTACAAGGAAACCTCCCGTGGGGGGCTGGCGGTCAGCGTCATCGAGTGCTGATGCGCCGTTCTGGCCCACACGTGACCGATGCGCCACATTCTGGCGCAACGGTTGTCATCTACCGGCCGTCGCCTGTCGTTACCAGCAGGTTGGTTGTCGGTGACACTTAAGTCTGTCGCATCTGGGCAACCTTCCCACAAGTGCTACCGAATTGCTCAGGGGTGACGCGCAGAGGCGCTGGCGCGCCTGTTTGCGTTTGACCTGACGCTCATCACCCAGGCCGCTGGAAGGCGCATGCCGACGTCGCTTTTGGGTTTTATTGGATGGGCGTTCAAATTCAGGCATGCCATTTGCGTTGAGATTGGCAAAGCCCCTGCATACGAAACGGGGCCATTACAAGAACAGTGCTCGCCTGAGGCACACCCTGCATTGTGTGAGGAGAAATCGCGATGACGTCGTACACCTCCGGGACCCCAACCCAGAACCGCACAGCACCCCAGTCCATCGGCTTTCTCCTGCTGGACAACTTCACCCTCATTTCCCTGGCGTCGGCGGTCGAGCCGCTGCGCATGGCCAACCAGCTGTCCGGTCGCGAGTTGTACCGCTGGCATACACTGACTGTCGATGGTGGGCAGGTCTGGGCCAGCGACGGCCTGCAGATCACTCCCGACGCGGCCATGCACAGTGCCCCACCGATCGACACCGTGATCGTCTGCGGTGGCGTCGGCATCCAGCGCACCGTCACACGTGAGCACGTCACCTGGCTGCAAGCCCAGGCCCGTCAGTCACGCCGCCTTGGCGCGGTGTGCACCGGCAGTTGGGCGCTGGCCTGCGCCGGCCTGCTTGACGGCTTCGATTGCAGCGTGCACTGGGAATGCCTGGCGGCGATGCAGGAAGCCTACCCGCGGGTGAACATGAGCACCCGCCTGTTCACCCTCGACCGTAACCGCTTCACCAGCTCTGGCGGCACCGCGCCGTTGGACATGATGCTGCACCTGATCAGCCGCGACCACGGCCGCGAGCTGTCGGCGGCGATCTCCGAGATGTTCGTCTACGAGCGCATCCGCAACGAGCAGGATCACCAGCGCGTGCCGCTCAAGCATATGCTTGGCACCAACCAACCGAAGCTGCAGGAAATCGTCGCGTTGATGGAGGCCAACCTAGAGGAGCCGATCGACCTCGACGAGCTGGCAGTCTATGTGGCGGTGTCGCGGCGCCAGCTCGAGCGCCTGTTCCAGAAGTACCTGCACTGCTCGCCGTCGCGCTACTACCTCAAGCTGCGGCTGATCCGCGCCCGGCAACTGCTCAAGCAGACGCCGATGTCGATCATCGAGGTGGCATCGGTGTGCGGGTTCGTCTCCACGCCGCACTTCTCCAAGTGCTATCGCGAATACTTCGGCATTCCGCCGCGTGACGAGCGGGTGGGCTCGAACACCACCCAGCAGGTGGCAATGATGCCGATCCCGCAGGCAATGGCGCTGTCGCCCCACAGTGGGCCGATGGCGGCGCTGAGCCAGGCGCGCAATGAGTCGACCTTTGCCAGCGTGCGCCTCTAGACGCGGGCGGATTTGACGAGCTTGTGGGAGATTCTATGGTTTGCAGCAAGCCAGTTTTCCGCCTTTAGTGACATATTCGTCCTGGTTTTTCATCAGGGCGAATGCCACTCGTGCAAGCTTTCTAGCCAGGATTACCAGCGCCTGTGTCGTTGCTTTACCCGCTTTCCGATATTGTTCGTAGACGTCTTTCCAAGCAGCCGATCGGCTCGCCGCCATGGCGGCGTTATGCAATAGACGCCTGATCTCCGAGCAGCCTCTTTTCGTCAGGCGGCGGCGTCCATTTTTCTGTCCTGAATCACTGACTCGTAGATCCATTCCCAGGAATGCAATGTACGAGTCACTGCTTTTGAACTCGCCCCGCATAAAGGCCATCACCAATGCCGTAGCGGTGAGAAAACCAATGCCCTCTATCGCTTGGCAGCGGGCAACTTGTTCGTGCAGGCCAGCTTCTCGCAGCACTTCCTTAATCTTTTTTTGGATCAGTAGATCCAGCCTGTCTATGGATTTTACAAAGGTTTTGAAGGCGACTTTCAACAAGGCTTCATTAGCCCAGCTCTGCATCATTGCAGTGCGAGCAGTCACCAAGGCCGATCTGCGTCGAAGAAGGCTCTGTAGCTTGCCGTAGACGGCGGGAGGAGGAGTCCAAGGGCGAAGGTCTTCCCCCTCGTTTTTCAAAAACCGGGACAGCAGCCGAGCATCAGAAGGATCCGTTTTCACTCGTCCACCCACGCTTTTCCGGTAGTTGCTCAGCTGGAACCCATCAATGACATACACCTCGAAGCCTAGGCTGTGAGCCAGTTCAACCAGATCGAGGTGATAAACATTAGTCGCCTCAACAGCAATAGCCGTGTTGAGAGGCTGCTGTTTCAGCCATCTTTTGATTTCGAGTTTGGCGTTTTTCAGCCTGATGACCTCATCGCGATCATCGTGATGAATCACCAGTTCAGCTTTCGCGACATCCGCACCCACGATCAGCTTGCCAACCTGCATTGCCATGGGCGCTTCCTCACGTTATGGTTTTTTGGCTTGAAGGGGTTTCACCAAGAGGCGCTGGCTTGCTTCTATCGTCGCTTGCAAACGATGCATTCTTTATCGGCGCTTTGGTGGAAGGGGTGGGGCGATGTCTCCCACGGTCTGTACTGATGCGAACAGTCAGAATCGGGCATTTAGTCCCACCACCCCTTCAAGTCTAACCATACAAGCGGGCTTGCCCGGCGATGGTTCAATCGCGGGGCAAGCCCACTCCCACAAATCTCGCGCCCACTTTTTCCGATGCCCTCAAGCGCGCGTGTTGTACTGCGCCAACGCCGGTAACAGCTGCTTGTCGATGGCCTGGCGCACCGCTGGCAGGATCGTCGCGCTGCCGGTGTACATCTGCTCGACCATGCCCTTGAGCGCCCGCGCATTGGGCTCGGTCAGCCCCCGCACCACCACCTCGCAGGCCTGCTCGGCACTGGCGCCTGCCGGAATGTCGAAACCCCGCGAGCGCAGTTGACCCAGCAGGTCGTCCTGGTCGATCAAGTCTGCATGCATCATGACTGTCAATCCTTCGCCGATGTTGTCTGCCATTGATTCTGTGGTCAGCGCGAGCAGGGGGCAAGAACAGAATGCCGCGATGGCCGCATTGGCTAAGAACAGGTCGTTTACGGCTAAATCGGCAGGGAGGGAAGGCACCACACTTAAGTCATTCACGGCACGAGGGTTTGGTCACCCTCACTTCATGCACAGTGGATGCTACTTGCTTTTAGCCCCGGATGCTCACGGCTTTCCGGGGCTTTTTTACTCACCTGATATTTTTGCCAGTTGCTGACCTGCAATTTCGTACCGCTTAATGAACTCTCTTCCAGCTGAGAGTCCATGTCATGGATGATTCACTATCAAACTATCTGAAAAAATGTTTGGCCATTATGTTGTCGTTGCTGTTGCATGGCTGCGCGGTCGCGTCGAATGCACCTCGTCTAGCCGAGCGGGGTCTGCCGATGGAGCGAGAGGCACTGGAGCAACTTCAGGCAAGCGGTAAGTATCACCTGAAGGTGCTGCTTGATAATTCTGAAGGTGAACAAATACAGTTAATAGTGGCCCATCCATCGGTCGTGAACGAGAACAGCCTGCGGTTGTCCGTGCCCTTGGGAGAGCAGGTGTTGGAATTCCAACGTTATGAGTACAAAACTCCGGCGCTACCGCAGTTCGACAGCCAGGACAGTGTTGGGGAGGGTGTTCGGCCAGCGGCCTATTGGTTTGGTTACAAGTTGTCTGATCGTAAAGCCAGTTTTTCCAGCGCCTCGGGTGCTGAATTCGATCCCACCAATTTTATTTTCTTGGCTCGCCGTGGTGATTCGCTTCGTGGCAAGATGGTCGTCGACGGTAAACTTTATCTGCTAGAAGATGTAGGAAACGGCCAGCATGCCTTCATGGAGGTCGCTTTAGAAAAAGAGTTGCCTTGCCTTGTGGTAGAGGATGAAGTGGTTGATGCGAAAATCGCCTCGGCGGTGAGTGCCAAATCCTCGCACGCTGACGGGCAATCAGTTATCAAGGTGCTTCTTGTGAACACCTTTTCAGGCGGTTTTATCAAGAATCCGCCTGCTATGAGTATTATGATTGATGAGTTGGAGTATCTCAACAGTATAAATCAAGTTTACGCGATTCCTTTCGCTTATCAGATCGTTCAGGTTATGAGTTCAAGCGCAAGGGATGATATTGGCCACTCGGGGAAGGATATTCTCAGAGACTTTCGATTCGCCGAGAGTGCGGGAACAGAAGAAGTCGCACAAGCGCGTGAGAAATTTGGGGCAGACGTGGTAATAATCGGGGCTGTTACTGTCTATTCGAAAGGCGTATCTTATCAAAATGCCAGAAAGCAAACGGCGTATTATGTATTTAATCTATTGAATCCGGTGGGCTTCACCCATCAGTTTGGTCACTTGTTAGGGATAGAGCATGGGTGGAGCCCGGGTGATCCTGAGTTCGATCCTACGTATCAGCATGGTTTTATGTTCAAGTATAAGGGCAATGACTATCCATCGATTGGATATGATAAAGAAAATTGCAGGTCTGACGATAGTTGCAAGTACATTTTGTATTATTCAGACCCTGGTAATACATGGGAGGAAAACCCACTCGGCACCCATGACCGCAACAATGAAGTTCGTCGTTTGACCGAGCGAGCGTCGGTCATCGAGGCATTCTATCCATAGTCAGGAAGTTTTCACCCCGGCAATGGCTTTAGCTTGGGGCCCTGGGAATCGGTAGGTGTCCCAGGGCTGCAGCGCTGTTTTCACCGTTTGAAAGCCTATCCCGGTAGTCGAATGATCCGCCCTGCCAACGCTGGTCGTGCCAAATCCTGTTGCGTGCCCTTCAGCTCATGCAACAGTGCCGAGCTGTGGTTACTGAAGGGTGTCGACGTGGGGCCCGCCAAGTTCACATGCAGCAACATCTGCTCACTGGCCGCCAGCGCCACATCTGACCCGTCGCGATGCAAGGTGTGATACAGGTGCAGCCGCTTCCTGTCGAAGCCGATGATCTGCGTCTGCACCCACACCTCGGTATCGAGTTTCACCTCATGCAGGTAGTTGATGTGTGCCTCCAGGGTGAACAACGAATGCCCGCTCTGGCCCCGTGCGTCCGCATCCAGGCCGATGCGCTCCATCAACGCATCGGTGGCATAGCTGAAGATCAGCAGGTAATAGGCATCGCGCAGGTGGCCGTTGTAGTCGACCCAGTCCGGCAGTACCGCGGTGCGGTAGGTAATCAGTGCGGGCATCGTCTTTTCTCCTAGTCCCCGAAGGCCATGCCATGGCTGGCCTTGCTGTTCTTCACCGCCTCCAGAACAGCCAGCAGCGTGTCGTCACGGTAGCGCTCCAGCGCGGCGATGCTGCGTTCGCCCAATTGCTCCGAGGTACCTTCCACCACATCGTCAATCAGCTTGTCCGTCAGATCCGGCGCTGGCAGATACGTCCAGGGCAGCTTCAGCGCCGGGCCGAACTGGGCCATGAAGTGGCGCATGCCGGCATCGCCTCCAGCCAGAGTGTAGGTGAGGAACGTACCCATGAACGACCAGCGCAGCCCGGCGCCAAAGCGAATCGCGTCGTCGATCTCGCCGGTGCTGGCGACACCGTCGTTGACCAGGTGCAGGGCTTCGCGCCACAGCGCTTCGAGCAGTCGATCAGCGATAAAACCGGGGACCTCCTTGCGCACATGCAGCGGGCGCATGCCCAGGCTGGTGTAGATGCTTTTCGCAGCTTCGATGGCTTCAGGGCTGGTCTTGCGACCGCCGACGATTTCCACCAGTGGCAGCAGGTAGACCGGGTTGAACGGGTGCCCCACCACGCAGCGTTCGGGGTGGGTCGCCGACTCGTAGAACTCGCTGGGCAGCAGGCCCGAGGTGCTGGAGCCGATGATTGCGTCGGGCTTGGCGGCGGCGCTGATCTTCGCGTGCAGGTCGAGCTTGAGGTCCAGACGTTCGGGGGCGCTTTCCTGGATGAAGTCGGCATCGCCCACGCATTCCTCGATGGTGGCCACGAACGTCAGGCGATCCTGCGATGCGCCGGGTGCCAAGCCTTGTTTTTGCAGCGCCGGCCAGGCGTTGGCGATGCGCTTGCGCAGCGTGGCCTCGGCACCAGGGGCCGGGTCCCAGGCAACCACGTCGAGGCCGTGGGCCAGGGCGCGGGCGACCCAGCCGCTGCCGATCACGCCGCTACCCAGCGCGGCGAAAGTCTTGATGTCGGTGATGAAAGGCATATCTGGCTCCTGCGGGGATATTAGCGACGCTTGAGGTTCATCTTTTCCCGGCCTTCGGCCGGGGTGAGCACACGGCCACCCATGCGGGTGATGATCTCGGCGGCCCGCTCGACCAGCTGGCCGTTGCTGGCCAGCACGCCACGGTCCAGGTACAGGTTGTCTTCCAGCCCGACCCGCACGTTGCCGCCAAGCAGCACCGCCTGGGCTGCCATCGGCATCTGCATGCGACCAATGCCGAAACCGGCCCAGGTAACGTCGGCAGGCAGGTTGTCGACCATGGCCTTCATGGTGGTGGTGTCGGCCGGGGCGCCCCATGGGATGCCCAGGCACAGCTGGAACAGCGGGTCTTGCAGCAGGCCTTCCTTGATCATCTGTTTGGCGAACCACAGGTGGCCGGTGTCGAAGATCTCCAGCTCCGCCTTCACGCCTAGCTCAGTGATGCGCTTGGCGCCGGCACGCAGTTGGGCGGGGGTAGAGACATAGATGGCGTTGCCATCACCGAAGTTGAGGGTGCCGCAGTCCAGGGTGCAGATCTCCGGCAGCAGCGCTTCGACATGGGCCAGGCGCTCCAGCGGGCCGATCAGGTCGGTGCCCGGGCCGAACTCCATGGGCGATTCGCCGGGACCGATCTCCAGGTCGCCGCCCATGCCTGCGGTGAGGTTGACGATGATGTCCACGTCAGCCTCGCGGATGCGTTCCATCACCTCGCGGTAGAGGTTGACGTCGCGGCTGAAACGGCCGGTCTGCGGGTCGCGGACGTGGCAGTGGACCACCGTGGCGCCGGCCTTGGCGGCTTCGACGGCGGCCTCGGCGATCTGTTTCGGCGTGACCGGGACCAGGTGGCTCTTGGCGACCGTGTCGCCGGCACCGGTGAGGGCGCAGGTGATGATGACGTCGTGGTTCATTGATCAGTTCCTCGTGGTGTCTTTGCTGGCCCTATCGCCGGCAAGCCGGCTCCCACAGGGTTGGCGATGAACCCTGGCCGTGTGGACGTCCTGTGGGAGCTGGCTTGCCAGCGATGAGGCGGTGTCAGTTGGCGGTGAGCTTGAGGTTGTCCGCGGCCGGTTTGCCGTCGAAGGTGGTCACCCCGTCAAGCCAGCGGGCCTTGTCCTCGGGGTGGTCCTTGAGCCACTGGCGCGCGGATTCCAGCGCGTCCTTGTGGTCGAGCAGCGGCTGCATCATCCGGCTCTCGTCCTCGGCGCTGAAGCTGAGGTTGGCCAGCAGGCGATGGGCGTTGGGGCAGCGCTGGGCATAGTCCGGCGCGGTCACCGTCCACACCGTGGCGCGGCCCTCGTCCGGGCCGAGGGCGTCCTGGCTGTCGCCGAGGTAGACCATGTCGATGTTCACGTTCATCGGGTGCGGTGCCCAGCCGAAGAACACCACCGCCTCATTGCGCCGCACGGCGCGGTCGACGGCGGCGAGCATGCCGGCCTCGCTGGACTCGACCAACTGGAACTTGCCGAGGTCGAACTGGTTCTTGCTGATCATCGCCTTGATCTGGGTATTGGCGCCGGAACCGGGCTCGATGCCGTAGAGCTTGCCGCCCAGCTCCTTGTGGAACTTGTGGATGTCGGCAAACGTCTTCAGGCCCTTGTCGGCCAGGTATTTCGGCACGGCGAGGGTGGCGCGGGCATCTTCCAGGCTGGGCTTGTCGAGCACCTTCACCTGGCCGGCCTGGACGAACGGGGTGATGGTCTGGGTCATGATCGGGTTCCAGTACCCGAGGAACATGTCCAGGCGCTTGTCGCGGATGCCAGCGAAGATGATCTGCTGCGAGGCGCTGGTCTGCTTGGTCTGGTAGCCCAGGCCGTCGAGCAGCACCTGGGCCATGGCGCTGGTGGCGATCACATCGGTCCAGTTGACCACGCCCAGGCGCACATCCTTGCAGGCGGCGGGTTCGGCGGCGAAAAGCGGAGTAGCTACGGTAGTGCTGAGCGCGAGGGACAACAGGCTGCGGCGGATAAAGCGATGCATGGTGGCTCTCCATCGGCAGTGCGTATTGTTATCGGATCCGGCCTCTGCGGGCCGTGAGAACACGCTACGCTGGCAGCAGGGTGGAAAATCGCACCCTGGCGACCAACACTTGCACGGAGGCGACCACCTTTGCCGCGGAGCCCGCGATGCCGCAAACCATAGACTTCCTGTTGCTGCCAGGCTTCTCCGCCATGGGCTTCATCAGCGCCATCGAGCCGCTGCGCGTGGCCAACCGCTTTCGTGGCCCGCTGTACCGTTGGCGTGTGCTCAGCCTGGACGGCGGTGCGGTGCAGGCCAGCAATGGCATGTCGGTGAATGCCGACGGTGCGCTGGGGGAGGGTGAACCCGGGCGCCTGCTGTTGCTGGTGGCCGGTTTCGAGCCACTGGCGTGCTATGGGTTGAAGTTGCAGCACATGCTGCGTCGTCTCGACCACGAGGGCGTGGTGCTGGGCGGGATCGACACGGGCGCGATGGTACTGGCCGAGGCCGGCCTGCTCGATGGTCACCGGGCCACCCTGCATTGGGAAGCACTGGAGGCGTTCAAGGAACGTTATCCACGTCTGCAGGCGACCCAGGAGCTGTTCGAGATCGACCGCCGACGCATCACCTGCGCCGGCGGCACGGCCTCCATCGACCTGATGCTCGACTTGATCGCCCAGGCCCACGGCAGCGAACTGGCGGTGCAGGTGTCCGAGCAGTTCGTGCTCGGGCGCATCCGCCCGCGCCAGGATCACCAGCGCATGGAAATCGCCACGCGCTATGGGTTGCGCAACAAGAAGCTGGTGAAGGTGATCGGCGAGATGGAGCGCAATACCGAGCTGCCACTCAACACTCAGGTGCTGGCCGATGGCGTGCAGGTGACCCGGCGGCAGCTGGAGCGGCTGTTTCGCCTGCACCTGGATGATACGCCCAGTGGCTTCTATCTGCGGCTGAGGCTGGACAAGGCCCGGCAGTTGCTGCGCCAGACCGACATGAGCGTGCTGGAGGTGGGGGTCGCGTGCGGATTCGAATCGGCGTCGTACTTCACCCGCTGTTATCGGGCACGGTTCGAGCGCTGTCCCAGAGAGGATCGACGGCTGGCGCTGCCGTCATGACGCCTGGAGCGGGTCAAGCCTGGGGCAAGCAGGCTTCCACAGGTGCCGCGCAGCGCGAAACCTGTGGAAGCCGGTAACGCTTAGCTGTTGGGCAGCAAGCGGCAGGTGATGCTCTTGATGTAGCGTGTCTCGGCGATGGCCGGGTGCACAGGGTGGTCTGGGCCCTGGCCGCCGCGCTCGAGCAGTTGCAGGTTGCGGTCCAGGTGGCGGGCGCTGGTCAGCAGGATGTTGTGCAGGTCGTCCTCGGGCAGGTGCATCGAGCACGAGGCGCTGACCAGGATGCCGTCCTTGGTGAGCATGCGCATGGCCTGTTCGTTGAGGCGGCGGTAGGCGGCCTCGCCGTTCTTCAGGTCTTTCTTGCGTTTGATGAAGGCGGGCGGGTCGGCGATGATCACGTCGAAGCGCTCTTCGGCGGCTTTCAGCTCGCGCAGGGCTTCGAACACATCGCCTTCGATGCAGGTCAGCTTCTCGCCGATGCCGTTGAGCGCGGCATTGCGCTCGACGCCATCCAGGGCGAAGCCCGAGGCGTCCACGCAGAATACTTCGCTGGCGCCGAACGCGCCGGCCTGCACGCCCCAGCCGCCGATGTAGCTGAACAGGTCGAGCACGCGCTTGCCTTTGACATAGGGGGCCAGGCGGGCGCGGTTCATGCGGTGGTCGTAGAACCAGCCGGTCTTCTGGCCTTCACGTACCGGGGCTTCGAACTTGACGCCGTTCTCTTCCAGCGCGACCCAGTCCGGCACTTCGCCGTAGACGGTCTCGACATAACGTTCCAGGCCTTCGGCGTCGCGGGCGGCGGAATCGTTCTTGAACAGGATGCCGCTGGGCTTGAGCACCTGCACCAGCGCGGCGATCACCTCGTCCTTGTGCGCTTCCATGGTGGCCGAGGCCAACTGGACCACGAGGATGTCGAAGAAACGGTCGACCACCAGGCCCGGCAGCAGGTCGGAGTCGCCATACACCAGGCGGTAGCATGGCTTGTCGAACAGGCGCTCGCGCAGCGACAGGGCCACGTTCAGGCGGTGCACCAGCAGCGACTTGTCCAGCGGCAGCTTGGCATCGCGCGACAGCAGGCGGGCGCAGATCAGGTTGTTCGGGCTCATGGCCACCACGCCCAGCGGCTTGCCGTTGGCGGCTTCGAGGATGGCCTGCTGGCCGGCCTTCAGGCCTTGCAGCGGGGTCGCGGCAACATCGACTTCATTGCTGTAGACCCACAGGTGGCCGGCGCGCAGGCGGCGATCGGCATTGGCTTTGAGGCGAAGGCTGGGCAGGGACATGACGTCGCTCCGGGAAAAAAGAGCGGGAGTATACCGTGTTGGCCCCAGGTTCGCTGGTGGGTGCGACCAACTGGTCCGCGCCCACGGCTAAAGAAATTCTTGGATCCAACGATTCACTGATAGTCACCCTGCCGGCGTACAGGGTTAGAATCCCCCGTCCCCAGCGAGAATGCACGAATGTCCCAGGAACTCACCGCCGAACAGATCCAGCAAGCCCTGCAGGGCATCACCATCCCTCCACAGCCGCAGATCATGGTCGACCTGCAGTTCGAGCAGTACATGCCCGACCCGGACCTGGAGACCATCGCCAAGCTGATCGCGCAGGACCCGGGCCTGTCCGGCGCCCTGCTCAAACTGGTCAACTCGGCGCAGTTCGGCCTGGCGAACAAGATCGGCTCGATCCAGCGCGCGGTAAACCTGCTGGGTAGCCGTTCGATCATCAACCTGATCAACGCGCAATCGATCAGGGGCGAGATGAGCGACGAGACCATCGTCACCCTCAACCCGTTCTGGGACACCGCCCAGGACGTGGCCATGACCTGCCTGACCCTGGCCAAGCGCACCGGTATCCAGGCGGTGGACGAGGCCTACACCCTGGGCCTGTTCCACGATTGCGGCGTGCCGCTGATGCACAAGCGCTTCCCCAACTACATGGAAGTGCTGGAGGAATCCTACGCCAAGGCCAATGACGAGGTCCGCGTGGTGGACACCGAGAACCGCGTGTTCAACACCAACCATTCGGTGGTCGGCTACTTCACCGCCAAGTCCTGGCGTCTGCCCGAGCACATCAGTGCGGCCATCGCCAACCACCACAACGCCCTGGCGGTGTTCCGCGACGAATCCTCGCGCAACACCCAGACCCAGCTGAAGAACCTGCTGGCGGTACTGAAGATGTCCGAGCACATCTGCGCTTCGTACCGTGTGCTGGGCAACCAGAGCGTCGATCACGAGTGGAACATGGTGGGGCCGCTGGTGCTGGACTACATCGGCCTGACCGAATACGACTTCGAGCAGCTCAAGCAGAACATCCGCGAAATGGGCGGGCACTGAGCCATGCCGGAGCTGCCAGAGGTCGAGACCACGCGGCGCGGTATCGCGCCCCATCTGCAAGGCCAGCGGGTCACTCGCGTGGTGGTGCGTGACCGGCGCCTGCGCTGGCCGATCCCGGAAGACCTGGACGTGCGCCTGTCGGGGCAGCGCATCGTCAGTGTCGAGCGCCGCGCCAAGTACCTGTTGATCAACGCCGAGGTCGGCACCCTGATCAGCCACCTGGGCATGTCGGGCAACCTGCGCCTGGTCGAGCTGGGCTTGCCGGCGGCCAGGCACGAACATGTGGATATCGAGCTCGAGTCGGGGCTGATGCTGCGTTACACCGATCCGCGCCGATTCGGGGCGATGCTGTGGAGCCTCGATCCGCTCAACCATGAGCTGCTGATTCGCCTGGGGCCTGAGCCGCTGACCGACCTGTTCGACGGTGAGCGCCTGTTCCAGTTGTCCCGGGGGCGATCGATGGCAGTCAAGCCGTTCATCATGGACAACGCGGTGGTGGTTGGCGTGGGCAACATCTACGCCACCGAAGCCTTGTTCGCGGCCGGGATCGATCCGCGCCGCGAAGCTGGCGGGATTTCGCGGGCGCGCTATCTGAAGCTGGCGATCGAGATCAAACGAGTGTTGGCGGCGGCCATCGAACAGGGCGGGACCACCTTGCGTGACTTCATCGGTGGCGATGGCCAGCCGGGCTACTTCCAGCAGGAGCTTTTCGTGTATGGGCGTCGTGGGCAGCCATGCAAACTGTGCGGCACCGAGCTGCGCGAAGTGAAGCTGGGCCAGCGGGCGAGCGTGTTCTGCCCGAAATGCCAGCGTTGAGTTCCGAGGCCGCGTTGTGGCCCATCGCCGGCAAGCCGGCTCCCACAAGTTGAAAACATGCGCGACCCCTGTGGGAGCCGGCTTGCCGGCGATAGGGCCGGTACAGGCGAGAGCGGATCAGTCGACGATCGCCGCCCGCCCCACGCCCCGCGGATCACTGGCCGCCTCCACAGTCCCGCCAGCCCTGTCCCAATAAAGCACCTGCTGATTGCCGTACTGGCGCCCGACATCCTTCAACCGATACCCACGCCCTTCAAGCTCGGCCTTCTGCCGCTCACTGAACGTCCCCGGCTCATGCTCCACCACGTCCGGCAGGTACTGGTGGTGATAGCGTGGTGTCGCCGGCCACTCGGCCACCGGTCGGCCCTCGAGGAACCCCAGCACCGACAGCAGCACCATGCTGGGTATGCGGCTGCCGCCCGGCGTGCCGAAAGTGGCGAGCTGGCTGGGGCTTTCGATGAAGGTCGGGCTCATGCTCGACAAGGGGCGCTTGCCCGCCGCCACCGCATTGGCCTGGCTGCCGGCCAGGCCATAGCTGTTGCTGCCGCCAGGGTCGGCGGCGAAATCGTCCATCTCGTTGTTCAGCACCACCCCGGTCCCCGGCACGCTGAACGCCGCGCCAAACGGCAGGTTGACCGACAGCGTGGCGGACACGGCGTTGCCGTCGCCATCGATCACCGCGAAATGGGTGGTGTGGTCGCCTTCACGCCAGGCGGGTGAGGGCGGCAGCGCGCTGCTGGGGGTGGCCTGGTGGACATCGATACTGTCGGCCAGCCCTGTCAGGTAATGACGCGCCAGTAGCCGGTTGATCGGGTTGCTCACATAGTCCGGATCGCCGAGCAGGCCGCGGTCGCGGTAGGCGCGGCGCAGTACTTCGATGACATAGTGGCTGCGTTGCACGGGCTCGGCGCTCTGCCAGGGCAGGCGCTGCAGCATGGCCAGGCTTTGTGCCAGGGCCACGCCGCCGGCCGAAGGCGGCGGGCTGCTGATCAGTTCACGCTGGTCGGCCAGTGGATAACGCAGCGGTTCACGCCACGCCGTACGGTAGCCGGCGAGGTCGTCGAGGGTCCAGATACCGCCGGCCTGGCGCACGCCTTCGACCAGGCGGCGGGCCATCGGGCCACGGTAGAAGCCGTCGCGGCCCTGCTCGGCCATGGCTTGCAGGGTGGCGGCCAATTCGGGTTGGCGGATCACCGTGCCCAGGGCTGGTACTTCATTGCCACTGAGGAACAGCCGTGCGCTTTCGGCATCGTCGCGCAGGGCACTCAGGCGCATGGTGGCGCGATCGCGATAGATGCGGTCGACGGCGAAGCCCTGGTTGGCCAGGCGGATGGCCGGGGCCAGGCTGTCCTTGAGCGGCAGCTTGCCGTGGGTGCTGGCGAGGTCGGCCAGGGCCTGGGGCAGGCCGGGGATTGCGGCGGCCAGCGGCCCGTTGATCGACAGGCCGGGCTGCACCTTGCCGTCCTTCAGGTACATGTCCGCACTGGCCGCGACCGGAGCGCGTTCGCGCGCATCGAGGAAGGTATACCGTGGCGTGGCGCCGCTTTCGCGCAACAGGAAGAAGCCGCCGCCACCCAGGCCCGAGCCATAGGGCTCGACCACGGCCAGCGTGGCGCTGATGGCCACGGCGGCGTCGAAGGCGTTGCCGCCTTGTTGCAGGATCTGTTGCGCCGCCGAGGTCGCCTCGCTGTGCGGGCTGGCGATGGCCGCACGCCCGGGGCCTTGCGCCTGGGCGGCGCAGGCCAGCAGGGCCAGGCAGGCGCCGAGGGCTGCGCGCTGTAACGCCGCGATGAACGGCATCAGGCCTTGCCGGTGATCCGGCGGTACTTGGCCATCAGCTCGTCTTCGGTTTCCGGGTGGGCTTCATCCAGAGGGATGCAGTCTACCGGGCAAACCTGCTGGCACTGTGGCTCGTCGTAGTGGCCCACGCACTGGGTGCACAGGTTCGGGTCGATCACGTAGATCTCTTCGCCTTGCGAGATGGCGGCGTTCGGGCACTCGGGTTCGCAGACGTCGCAGTTGATGCAATCGTCGGTGATGATCAGGGACATGGGGACTCCGGCCTGGGCATCGGGCCCGGGCATGTTTCAAAGCGATGGGCGCAATTGTGCCGGATTCGCGCCCGCAGTGCACGCGGGCGCGACATCGTGACCGCGAGGGTTACTTGCGGAAGCGCTCGGTCAGTGCGTCGGCCACGGCCGGGTGCACGAACTTGCTGATATCACCGCCCAACGCGGCGATTTCCCGGACCAGCGTCGAGGAAATGAACGAATAGCGCTCCGACGGCGTGAGGAACAGGCTCTCGACGTCTGGCGCGAGCTGGCGGTTCATGTTGGCCAGTTGGAACTCGTATTCGAAGTCGGACACGGCACGCAGGCCGCGCAGGAACACATTGGCGCCTTTTTCCTTGGCGAAATGCGCCAGCAGCGAGGAGAAGCCGATGACTTCGACATTGGGCAGGTGCTTGGTGACCTCGCGGGCCAGCTCGACCCGCTGTTCCAGGGGGAACAAGGGGTTTTTCTTCGGGCTGGCCGCCACGGCGATGATCACATGGTCGAACAGGCGCGAGGCGCGCTCGACCAGGTCGCCATGGCCTTTGGTAATGGGGTCGAAAGTACCCGGGTACAACACTCGGTTCATCGCGTCATCCTGGCTGGAGTGCGTTGGGGAGTCGGATGGTAGCGCAGCGATTGCGCCCGGCCAAGTCGCGTGGCCGGCTGATGGCACTATAGACAGCGCGGCCATTGGCTGTCATGTGCCGCGTGCCAGGCGGCCGACCAGCGCTTCGCTGAGCAGGGCGGCCAGGGCGTAGACCGACAGCTGCGGGTTGGCGCCGATACTGGTGGGGAACAGCGAACCGTCGTGGATCGACAGGTTTTCCAGCTGGTGATGCCGGCCCAGGCTGTCGCACACGGCCTGACGCGGATCCTCGCCCAGGGCGCAGCCGCCCATGACGTGGGCGCTGCCCAGGCGCATGCGCAGCAGCTCCAGGGGCAGGCCGTCGATCAGTGCCTGGGCTTGTGCCGGGGCGCTGACATAGCGCGCATCGCCATGCACCGGCATCACCTGGCGGGCACCGGCGGCGAACTGGATCTGCGCCATGCTGTGCCAGGCTCGGCGCAGGCCATCGCGCAGGTAGTCGGTGACGGGGTAGTCGAGCACTGGTGAGCCATCGCCACGCAGCTCCACCTGGCCGCCGGGGCTGTCGGGGTGGAAGCCGTCGCGCAGCAGCGCCAGCATCACATGGGTGTGGGGCAGTTCGGCCATGCGCTGGGCGTTGTCCTGGCCATGGCCGCCGAGCAGGGTGCTGGCCAGGGCCGGGTGCAACGGTGGTACTTCGAGTTTGTAGCCCACCGGGCCGGTGACACCGTCCTGCCACTGGAACTGGTCGCTGTAGATCGATTGCGGTGCCCCGTAGTACGGGTCGATCTTCGCTTCGAACTGTGCTGCGCTGAAGTTGACCAGGTGCAGGAAGGTGCGCTTGCCCAGGCGCTGGTGCGGGTCAGGCGCGTCTGAGCGCAGCAGCAGTGCCGGGCTGTTGATACCGCCGCCGGCAAGTACATAGTGACGGGCGCGTACGCGAATCTGGCGGCCTGTGGGCTGAATACCCCGGGCGTCCAGGGCCTGGCATTGCAAATGTTCGATGCGCTGGCCGTCATGACTGAACCGCTCGGCACGGGCCAGGTAGAGCAGCTCGCCGCCGTGCTCCAGGGTGGCCGGGATGCTGGTGACCAGCATCGACTGCTTGGCGTTGACCGGACAGCCCATGCCGCAGTAACCCAGGTTCCAGCAGCCGCGCACGTTGCGCGGAATCACCGCCCAGCGGTGACCAAGCGCCTCGCAGCCGCGACGCAACACGTCGTTGTTGGCATTGGGCGGCATCGCCCAGGGGCTGATGCCCAGATGCTGCTCCATGCGCTCGAACCACGGCTTCAGGGTGTCGCTGTCCAGGTCCTTGACCCCATGCTCGCGGGCCCAGTGTTCCAGGGTCTGTGGCGGTGTGCGAAAGCTCGATGTCCAATTGACCAGCGTGGTGCCGCCCACCGCCCGGCCCTGCAGAATGGTAATGGCGCCGTCTTTGCTCAGACGGCCCAGGCCCTCCTGGTAGAGGTCGGCGTAGGCTTCGTGCTCGAGCAGGTGGAAGTCGCTGCTGGTCTTCAGCGGCCCCTCTTCGATCAGCAGCACCTTCAAGCCGGCTGCGCTGAGCCGTTCGGCGGTGGTGGCGCCGCCCGCGCCGCTGCCGATGACGGCGACGTCGGCTGCGAGGGTCAGGTCCTGTTCCAGGCGCGAGCCGTCGTGGGTGATCCAGCCTCGTTCGAGGCCTAGGCGGAATGGGTCGGGGACGGGCATTTGGCGGTGCTCTTGTCTGGTGTTCAGATCTTTGGTGGGCCGGGGTAGCCGCACGCCGCCCAGGCTTCGGGGCGTTCGTACCAGGCCATCAGCAGCAGTTGCAGCAACGAGGCGTGGCCCTGGCGCAGCAGGTTCAACGAGCTGTCGCGCCAGCGTTCGAGGAAGCGTTCAATTTCGGCGTCGGTGGCCTCTGCCCAGCTGCCCCAGACCCCGGTCAGCGGGCCGCGGGTGAGGGGCAGGGTGAGCAGGTCGAACAGTTGTCGGGTCAGCTTGAGCATGGCAGGCGACAGTGCCGCCAGCTTGTGGTCGAGGCTTTGCAGCACCTGCTCCGTGGAGGCTTGGGTGCCGGCCAGCACGACGGGGATCAGGGCCTGCAACAACGGCAGGTCGTCGTTGCGCAGCGCCTGGTAACCCGTCGACGGCGTCTGCTCGCTGCACCCGACCAGGCTTGCCGCCCCCAGAAACAGGCTGGCGCCCAGGCCGAAGCGCAGCAGGTCGCGGCGCTGCATCAGCGGATAAACAGCTTGTAGACCAGGCGCTGCAAGGCCTTGCCATAGGGCGGATAGATCACCTTGGCGGCATTGATGCGTTGCTTGGCCAGCACGGCCTTGGCCTTGCTGAAGGTCAGGAAGCCTTCGTGGCCGTGGTAGTGGCCCATGCCCGAAGGACCGATGCCGCCGAATGGCAGGTCATCCTGGGCCACATGCAGCAGGGTGTCATTCAGGCAGACACCGCCGGAGTGGGTGTCGCGCAGCACCCGGGCCTGCTCGTCACGGTCATAGCCGAAGTAGTAGAGCGCCAGGGGGCGAGGTCGCTGGTTGATGTAGGCGAGGGCGTCGTCCAGGCGGTCGTAGGGCACCACGGGCAGCAATGGACCGAAAATCTCGTCCTGCATCACCTGCATGCTGTCGTTCACGTCCAGCAGCAGGTGTGGGGGCAACCGGCGCCCCTGGCGCGGCTCGTCGGGATAGAGGTCGATCACCTGGGCACCCTGCTCACGGGCATCGTCCAGCAGCCGGTTCAGGCGGCCAAGCTGGCGCTCGTTGATGATCGCGCTGTAGTCGGGGTTGCCAGCGAGCCGCGGATAGAGGCGACGCACGGCATGCCGGTAGGCCTCGGCGAAGGCGTCCAGGCGCTCGCGGGGCACCAGCACGTAGTCGGGGGCGACGCAGGTCTGGCCGGCGTTGAGGGTCTTGCCGAAGGCGATGCGTTCGGCGGCGGTGTCCAGCGGTACGTCGGCCGAGACGATGGCCGGCGACTTGCCGCCCAGTTCCAGGGTCACCGGCGTGAGGTTCTGCGCGGCGGCCAGCATCACATGGCGGCCGACGCTGGTGGCGCCGGTGAACAGCAGATGATCGAAGGGCAGGCGGGCAAAAGCCTGGCCGACTTCAACCTCGCCCAGCACCACGCTGACCAGATCATTGGGGAACACGCGCTCGAGCAGGTTCTTGAGGGCTTGGCCACTGGCCGGGGTCGACTCGCTGAGCTTGAGCATCACCCGGTTGCCGGCGGCCAGGGCACCGGTCAGCGGACCGATGGCGAGAAACAGCGGGTAGTTCCACGGCACGATGATCCCCACCACGCCCAGTGGCTGGTATTGCACCCGGGCGCTGGCTGGTTGGAAGGCCAGGCCGACCTTGCGCCGCGATGGGCGCATCCAGCGGCCCAGCTGTTTCTCCGCATCGCGCAGGCCCATGACCGACGGCATCAGTTCGGCGAGCAGGGTTTCGTCACGGCTGCGGCCACTGAAGTCGGCATCGATGCTTGTGATCAAGGCCTCCTGGTCCGCCAGCAGCGCCTCGCGCAGGCTTTTCAACCACTGCCGGCGTTGCGTGGCCGGGGGCATCGGGTTGCCGGCGAACGCCTGTCGCTGGGCGTCGAACGTCGCTTGCAGGTCGAGGTCGGATTGCACGGGGGGAAGTACGGCAGGCGAGGTCATGGCAGCTCCGGGGCTGACGAGTGAATAGAGCATATACTCTAATTGGTACCATGGTGCACCATTTTTCACTTGGCCGGCGGTGCACCCGACGGGCTGGAGGCCGTAAGATGGGTCCGATCATTACACGATGGAGACTGGAGCTGAGCATGGCCCCGCGCATGAAGACCCGAGAGCGCATCGTGCAGAGCAGCCTGGAGCTGTTCAACCAGCAGGGCGAGCGTTGCGTCAGCACCAACCACATTGCCGCGCACATGGAAATCTCGCCCGGCAACCTGTACTACCACTTCCCCAACAAGCAGGCGATCATCGCCGTGCTGTTCAATCAGTACGAAGAACTGGTCGACAGTTTCCTGCGCCCGCCCCAGGGCCGCAGCGCCACCGTCGAAGACAAGCGCTTCTACCTCAAGGCGCTGCTGGCGGCGATGTGGAACTACCGCTTCCTGCACCGCGACCTCGAGCACCTGCTCGACAGCGACCCGGAACTGGCGGCCCGCTACCGGCGTTTCTCGCAGCGCTGCCTGCAGCAGGGGCAGGCCATCTACCGCGGTTTCGTCGAGGCCGGCATCCTGAACATGGACGCCGCGCAGGTCGAGTCGCTGACCATCAACGCCTGGATCGTGCTGACTTCCTGGGTGCGTTTTCTCAGCACCACCCGCGAGCATTCCGCGCACCTGGGTGAAGAAGCGTTCAAGCGCGGCGTCTATCAGGTGGTGGTGCTGGAGCTGGGGTATGTCACCCCGACCGCGCGTGCCGCGGTGCAGGCGTTGTGCGCTGAGTTCCATGTTCCGTTCAACCAGGCCCTGGAGCAGTGATCCGGGGTTTCGAGCCATTCATCAGGAGATTGTCATGCCCCTCGCGCAATTGATCACCCCGCAACAGCTGGCCGAACGCCTGGATGCGCCCGGCCTGGTGATCCTCGACTGCCGCTTTGCCCTGGAAGATGTCGACTACGGTCAACGCAGCTATGCCGAGGGGCATATTGCCGGGGCGCACTTCGCCGATCTCGAACGCGACCTGAGCGGGCCGGTGCTCAAAGGCAGCACAGGCCGCCATCCACTGCCCGACCCGCAGCGGCTGGTGGAGCGCCTGCGCGAGTGGGGCGTGGACAACGACAGCCAGGTGGTGCTCTACGACGATGGCCCCGGCGCCTTTGCCGCCCGTGCCTGGTGGCTCCTGGCCTGGCTGGGCAAACGCGACGCGGTGTTCATTCTCGATGGCGGCCTGAAGGCCTGGCACGCCGCTCACCTGCCGTTGAGCCTGGACCCGCCGGTACGCCGCGAAGGCAATTTCAGCGGTGAGCCGGACAGGGCGCTGTTGATCGATGCCGCCCACCTCGCCAAGCGCCTGGACGACCCCGCGATGACCTTGATCGACGCTCGTGGCCTGCCGCGTTTCCGTGGTGAGGTCGAGCCGATTGACCCAGTGGCCGGGCATATCCCTGGCGCCCAGTGCGCGGCGTTCACCGACAACCTTGGCGCGGACGGGCGGTTCCTGCCGGGCGACCAACTGAAGCAGCGTTTTGCCGAAAAACTAGGCGACCGGCGGCCGCAGGATCTGGTGGCCTATTGCGGCTCTGGCGTGACGGCGTGCCACAACCTGTTTGCCCTTTCGCTGGCGGGATATCCGCTGGGGCGGTTGTATGCAGGGTCGTGGAGTGAGTGGATCAATGATCCACAGCGCGGCATAGCCACTGGCGAGTAATTCGTGGGAGCGGGCTTGCCCCGCGATGGTCCGGTGATGCTATCGAGGGCAAGCCCGCTCCCACAAATCCCCTCTTTCACCATCTTCCTGGATGGGGGCCTATCGCCCTTCCATCAGCCACTGTGGAATCCTTCGTTCCAGGTAATACCCCGGATTGCGCAGGCTGCCCTCGACAAACCCCACATGGCCACCCCGGCTGTGCAGTTCGAACTGCGTCTGCGCCGCCAGCTCACTGGCATCGGGCAGGCTGTGGCCAAACACGAACGGATCATCGTTGGCGTGGATGATCAGCGTCGGTGTGCGGTTCTCGCCCAGGTAATAGCGGCTGGAGGCGCGCCGGTAGTAGTCATGGGCATCGCTGAAGCCATTGAGGGGCGCGGTCACCTTGCCATCGAAGTCCCAGAACGTGCGCAGGTTGCGCAGCGAGCCCAGGCCTTCGAGGGTGGCCAGCCCTTCATGATGGCCCTTGTCGCGGAAGTGCCGTTGCTTGTCCTGCACGTAGGCCAGCATCTCGCGCATGAAATGCGCCTGGTAGACCTTCGAGAAACCCAGGCCGATACGGTCGGCGCACTGGTCCAGGCGAAACGGCACCGACACCGCCACCGCTGCCTCCAGCTGGCTGGCCGCGCCGCTTTCCCCCAGGTACTTGAGCAGCACATTGCCGCCCAGCGAGTAGCCCACGGCATACAGCGGTGCCAGCGGCCGCTGCGCCCGCAGGTGACGGATGGTTTCGGCCAGGTCTTCGCTGGCCCCTGAATGGTAGCTGCGCGCCAACAGGTTGGGTTCGCCCGAGCAGCCGCGCCAGTTCAGCGCGACACTGGCCCAGCCGCGTGTCTGCAAGGCCAGTTGCAGGCCTTTGACATACGGCGAATTGGACGACCCGGTCAGGCCGTGAAGTACCAGCACCAAGGGCACATCGGCCTGGTGCGGGCCGTGCCAGTCGAGGTCGAGGAAGTCGCCGTCGGCCAGCCACAGGCGTTCGCGGGTGCGCTCAAGTGCGGGGAGTTTGCGCCACAGCGGCCCCCACAACGTCTGCAAGTGAGGGTTGGACAGGCCGGAGGCCGGGCGGAAGGTGGCGGTGAGGCTGGTCATGCTGGGCGACTCGTGATGTACCCGCTTAGAGTGCCATGAAACACCGCCGCCGCGCCTGTGCTATTGGTCGCCAGCCGCACGCTGCCACAGGGCGTAATGCACCTGGCCGGTCTTCTTCTCGCGGTGCAGGCGCCAGTTGCCCGGCATTGGAAGCGAGGAGGGCACGGCTTCGCTTTCGGTGTAGATCCACGCCTGCTCGCGCAGCCACTGGCCCTGCTCCAGCAGGTTGCAGGTATTGGCCAGCAAGTCCTGGTGGAACGGCGGGTCGAGGAACACCACGTCGAATTGCTGCTTGGCCGGGCCTTGCAGGTAGCGCAGGGCGTCGGTCTGCAGGATCTGCCCACGCGGGCAGCGCAACACTTCGAGGTTGTCCTTGAGGTTGCTGGTGGCCGCAGGGTTGCTGTCCAGCGCCACGGCATCCTTCGCGCCACGGGACAGCGCTTCGAGCACCAGGGCGCCGCTGCCGGTGAAGGCATCGAGCACCAGGGCGCCCTCGATGTAGGGCGCCAGCCAGTTGAACAGGGTTTCGCGCACGCGATCAGGGGTCGGGCGCAGCCCTTCGCCTTCCGGCACGGCCAGGCGACGGCTGCGCCATTCTCCGGCGATGATGCGCAACTGGCCGGGGCCCTTGCTGGCGCCCGGGGCCGGGCGCGCGGGAGTGTTGGGTCTTGCCATTAGTGCTCCGGTACGCCGAGCGGCTGCTCGGCGGGTTTGTCAGTTGGGGCCGGCAGCGGTTGCTGCGCCACCTTCGGGCCGACGGTGACGATCACCAGCTTGTCCGCCGCGAGATGCTTGTTCATGGCGGCCTTGACCTGCTCGACGCTCAGCGCCTGGGACTGCTGCATGAAGTCCTCCAGCCAGCTCAGCGGCAGGTTGTAGAAGCCGATCGCGCCCAGCTGCCCGACAATGCTGGCGTTGCTGGCATTGGACAGCGGGAAGCTCCCGGCCAGCTCGCGCTTGGCATCGTCCAGTTCCTGCTGGGTCGGGCCGTTCTTCAGGTAGTCGGCCAGGATATCCTGGACCAGCTTGAGCGTGCCCTCGCTGAGTTCGGCGCGGGTCTGCAGGTTGATCATGAACGGGCCGCGCACCTGCATCGGGCTGAATACCGAGTACACGCCGTAGGTCAGGCCGCGTTTCTCACGGACCTCGCTCATCAGGCGGGTGCCGAAGGCACCGCCGCCGAGGATCTGGTTGCCCAGCGACAGCGCCGGCCAGTCCGCATCGTTGCGGTCGATGCCCAGCTCGGCCAGCATCAGGTGGGTCTGCTTGGACGGGAAGTCGATATGCGTGGTCCCCGGCTTGGGCTCGACAGGTTGCTCCGGCTTGGCCAGTGCCGCGCCCTTGGGCAGGCCGGCGGAGACCTGCGCGGCGATGGCCTCGGCCTCGCCGCGGCTGAGGTCGCCGACCAGGGCGATCACCGCGTTGCCGGCGGCGTAGGCCTTGCCGTGGAAAGTGCGCAGCTGCGCCAGGGTGATGCCCGGGATGGACTCGGCGGTACCGTCGCTGGGGCTGGCATAGGGGTGCTGGCCATAGAGGTTGGCGAACAACGTCTTGCCGGCGATCTTGCCGGGGTTCTGTTTCTCGTACTCGAAACCTGCCAGCAACTGGTTCTTGATGCGCTTGAGGGCGTCCTCGGGGAAGGTCGGCTGGCCCACCACCTCGGTGAACAGCTTCAGCGCCGGTTCGCGCTTGTCCGAGGCGCTGAGGCTGCGCAGCGAGGCCACGGCCATGTCGCGGTAGGAGCCATTGCCGAAGTCGGCACCCAGGCCTTCGAAGCCTTCAGCGATGGCGGTGACGTCCTTGCCGGCCACGCCCTCGTTGAGCATGGCGTTGGTCAGGGTGGCCAGGCCCGGGGTACCGCCGTCCTGGCTGCTGCCGGCGGCGAAGGTCACGCGCAGGTCGAACATCGGCAGCTCGCGGGCCTCGACGAACAGTACGCGGGCGCCTTCGGCGGTGGTCCAGTGCTGGATGTTCAGCTGGCGCCGGCTGGGGGCCTTGCCGTCCAGTTCGGCCAGCGATTGCAGGGTGTTGGCCGGGCGGGCCGCAGTGTCCGCCTTGCCTTGGCTGTCGGACTGGGCAGGGCGCGCCAGCAGCGCGGCGATGGCCACCACCAGCACGATGATCGCCAGGCCGAACAGGGTGTAGCGCGGTGCGCTGCGATCACTCATGAGCGGACTCCTCGGGCAGTACATGGGCAACGCTCAGGCGTTCGCGGGTGAAATAGGTGCGGGCGGCAGCCTGGATGTCCTCCGGGGTCACGCGCTTGAGGTCGTCGAGCTCGCTGTCGATCAGCTTCCAGGACAGGCCGACCGTTTCCAGTTGCCCGATGGTGGTGGCCTGGCTGCTGATCGAGTCGCGGTCGTAGACCAGGCCGGCGATCACCTGGGCGCGTACGCGCTCGAGCTCTTCGGCGGTGGGGGGCGTGGTCTTGAGCTCGTCGAGCAGCTGCCAGATGCCTTTCTCCACTTCGGCCAGGGTCTTTTGTTTCTGCACGTTGGGCGTGGCCGAGATCATGAACAGGCTGTCGCCGCGGGTGAAGGCGTTGTAGCTGGACGAGGCACCGGCCACGAGCTCCTGGCCGCGCTCCAGGCGCGCCGGCATGCGGGCGCTGTAGCCGCCGTCGAGCAGGGCCGAGATCAGCCGCAGGGCGTTGACGCTGCGCGGGTCCTTGGCGGTGGCCAGGGCCGGGACATTGAAGCCATAGATCAGGCTGGGCAATTGCGTGCGCAGGTGCAGGGTGAGCAGGCGCTGGCCCGGCTCGGCCAGTTCCAGCGGCAGTTTGCTCGGCGGCACGGCGCGTTTGGGGATGGGGCCGAAGTACTTCTGCGCCAAGGCCTTGACCTCGTCCGGCTTGACGTCGCCGACCACCACCAGGGTGGCGTTGTTCGGGGCGTACCAGGACTCGTACCAATGACGCAGCTCCTCGACTTTCATGCGCTCGAGGTCGGCCATCCAGCCGATGGTCGGCGTGTGGTAGCCGCTGGCCGGGTAGGCCATGGCGCGGAACAGCTCGAAGGCCTTGGCATTGGGCTGGTCGTCGGTGCGCAGGCGGCGCTCTTCCTTGATCACCTCGATCTCGCGGCTGAACTCGTCGGCCGGCAGGCGCAGGCTGGCCAAGCGGTCGGCTTCGAGCTCCAGGGCCACCGGCAGGCGGTCGCGGGCCAGCACCTGGTAGTAGGCGGTGTAGTCGTCGCTGGTGAAGGCGTTCTCCTCGGCGCCGAGATCGCGCAGGATGCGCGAGGCCTCGCCGGGGCCGATCTTGGCGCTGCCCTTGAACATCATGTGTTCCAGGGCATGGGACAGGCCGGTCTGGCCCGGCGTCTCGTAGCTGGAGCCGACCTTGTACCAGATCTGCGAAACCACCACTGGCGCCCGGTGGTCCTCGCGCACGACAACTTTCAGGCCGTTGTCGAGGATGAATTCGTGGGTGGGTTGCACATCGGCGGCGAAAGCCGCCAGCGGCAGGCACAGTGTGCCGAGCAACAGGCCAGCGGCGCGGCGGGCTAGAGCATTCATACGGTGTTCAACCTGTTCGGCGGCCCGCTTGGGTTTAGCGTCGGCGGGCCAGGAGGTGCTAGGATACTGATCCGGTTGCCTGGCGACCATGCCTGTCGCCGTTCTGGCCTGCAGGCCCTTACGACAAAACGTTGCGCATGAACCCGCTGGCTTCACAGTAGTCTGTTCTGCGTGAGTTAAGAATTCCCGATGCGCCGCTGCTGGCCCATCGCTACCCTGAGATAGCCGTCTTCCATGTTTGGTTCCAACGACGACAAAAAAGCGCCGGCCGCGGCTGGCGAGAAGAAAGGCCTGTTCAGCTGGTTCCGCAAGAAGCCGGAACAACCTGCCGCCGAACAGCCGCAAGCCCCTGCACCGCAAGCGCCCGTCGAGCAGACCGCACCGGCTGCCGAGCCGCTGCAGGCGCCTGTCTCTGAGCCGGTGGCTGCCGCGCCGCAGCCGGAGCCCGTGCCAGAGCCGTTGGTTGTACCGCCGCAGCCGGAGCCTGTGCCAGAGCCGGTGGTTGTAGCGCCGCAGCCGGAGCCCGTGCCAGAGCCGGTGGTTGTAGCGCCGCAGCCGGAGCCCGTGCCAGAACCGGTGGTTGTAGCGCCGCAGCCGGAGCCCGTACCTGAGCCGGTGGTTGCTGCACCGCAGCCGGAACCCGCGCCAGAGCCGGTGGTTGCAACGCTGCAACCGGTCGAGGTCGAAGTAACTGCGGCCCCGGTCAGCAACCTGGTCCTGCCTGTCGCCGAAGAGCCGGTGGCCCTGGTCGAGGACCTGGAACCCAAGGCGCCGCCCGTCATCCCTGCCCGATCGCCTGTCGAAACAGTAGCCACTGCCATTACCGCTCCAGCACCGGTTGTCGAAGCCGCGTCGGTCGTTGTGCCGGCTCCAGTCGACCCTGAGCCTGTCGTGGTGACTGCCGCCGAGCCGGCCAAACCTGGCTTCTTCGCCCGCCTCAAGCAGGGCCTGTCGAAGACCAGCGCCAGCATCGGCGAGGGCATGGCCAGCCTGTTCCTCGGCAAGAAGGTCATCGACGATGACCTGCTCGACGAAATCGAGACCCGACTGCTGACCGCCGACGTCGGCGTCGAAGCGACCTCGACCATCGTCCAGAACCTGACCCAGAAAGTTGCCCGCAAGCAGTTGGCCGACGCCGACGCGCTGTACAAGTCGCTGCAGGAAGAGCTGGCCGCGCTGCTGCGACCGGTCGAGCAGCCGCTGAAGATCGAGGCGCAGAACAAGCCCTACGTGATCCTGGTGGTTGGCGTGAACGGCGCCGGCAAGACCACCACCATCGGCAAACTGGCGAAGAAGCTGCAGCTCGAAGGCAAGAAAGTCATGCTCGCGGCCGGCGACACCTTCCGCGCCGCCGCGGTGGAGCAGTTGCAGGTGTGGGGCGAGCGCAACCAGATCCCGGTGATCGCCCAGCACACCGGCGCCGACTCGGCTTCGGTGATCTTCGACGCGGTGCAGGCCGCCAAGGCCCGTAACGTCGATGTGCTGATCGCCGACACCGCCGGTCGTCTGCACACCAAGGACAACCTGATGGAAGAGCTGAAGAAGGTCCGTCGGGTCATGGGCAAGCTTGATGTCGAGGCGCCGCACGAGGTGCTGCTGGTGCTCGACGCCGGTACCGGGCAGAACGCCATCAGCCAGGCCAAGTACTTCAACCAGAGCGTCGAGCTGACCGGCCTGGCCCTGACCAAGCTGGATGGTACCGCCAAGGGCGGCGTGATCTTCGCCCTGGCCAAGCAGTTCAACATTCCGATCCGCTTCATCGGTGTGGGCGAAGGTATCGACGACCTGCGCACCTTCGAAGCCGAACCTTTCGTCAAGGCGCTGTTCGCCGAGCGTGAACCTTCATGATCCGATTCGAACAGGTAGCCAAGCGCTATCCCAACGGCCATGTCGGCCTGCACGAACTGAGCTTCCGGGCGCGTCGTGGCGAGTTCCTGTTCGTCACCGGCCATTCCGGCGCCGGCAAGAGCACCCTGCTGCGGCTGCTGCTGGCCATGGAGCGTCCGACCAGCGGCAAGCTGCTGCTGGCCGGGCAGGACCTGGGCCAGATCAGCAATGCGCAGATTCCGTTCCTGCGCCGGCAGATCGGCGTGGTGTTCCAGAACCACCAGTTGCTGTTCGACCGCACGGTGTTCAACAACATCGCGCTGCCGTTGCAGATCCTCGGGCTGTCCAAGGCCGAGATCGCCAAACGCGTCGATTCGGCGCTGGAGCGCGTGTCGCTGAGCGACAAGGGCGAGCTGTTCCCGGCCGACCTGTCCACCGGCCAGCAACAACGGGTCGGCATTGCCCGGGCCATCGTGCATCAGCCGGCCCTGCTGCTGGCGGACGAGCCCACCGGTAACCTCGACCCGCGTCTGGCCGCCGAGATCATGGGCGTGTTCGAGGACATCAACCGCTTGGGCACCACGGTACTGATCGCCAGTCACGACCTGGCGCTGATCGCGCGCATGCGCCACCGCATGCTGACGCTGCAACGCGGCCGCTTGATCGGCGATGGGGAGGCCGGGCAATGAGCACCACACGTACACCAAAGGTTTCCGAGCGCGTCGCGCCGAAAGCCGCCGACCCGCAGCCGTCGAAGAAAAAGCGTGGCGATCACGATGACGATGGCCCGGACTTCCGCAGCCTCCTGCACGCCTGGCTGGAAAGCCACCGTGCCAGCCTGGCCGACAGCTTGCGCCGCCTGGGCAAGCAGCCAATCGGCAGTTTCTTCACCTGCCTGGTAATGGCGGTGGCGCTGAGCATGCCCATGGGCCTGTCGTTGTTGCTCAAGAACGTCGAGAAACTCGGCGGTTCCTGGCAGCGCGCGGCGCAGATCTCGCTGTATCTCAAACTAGATGCCAGCAGCCGCGATGGCGAGGCCCTGCGTGACGAGATCAAGGGCATGCCCGGCGTCGCCGAGGCGCAGTACGTCAGCCGCGAGCAGGCGCTGGAAGAGTTCCAGCAACAGTCGGGCCTGGGCGAGGCGCTGCGCGAACTGCCGGACAACCCACTGCCTGGCGTGGTGGTGGTGACCCCGACCGAGGTCGACAAGCCTGCCCTGGAAGCCTTGCGTCAGCGCCTCTCCGAGCTACCTCGCGTGGAAGCGGCGCAGCTGGACCTGGTGTGGGTCGAGCGCCTGGCGGCGATTCTCAAGCTGGGTGACCGGTTCGTCTTCGGCCTGGCGGTGATGCTGATTTCCGCGCTGCTGTTAGTAATCGGTAACACAATTCGTCTACATATCGAAAACCGCCGGGTCGAGATCGAAGTGATCAAGCTCGTCGGTGGCACCGACAGCTACGTGCGCCGGCCTTTCCTGTACATGGGCGCCCTGTATGGACTGGGTGCGGGCGTGCTGGCCTGGGGCATCCTGGCGTTCGGCCTGAACTGGCTGAACGACGCGGTGGTCGGGCTTTCCGGCCTGTATGGCAGTGATTTCGCCCTGGGTGGCGTACCGGCCTCGGATGGCCTTTCACTCTTGATCGGGGCGGTGCTGTTGGGGTATATCGGTGCATGGATCGCAGTCGCTCGTCACCTGAACGAGCTTGCACCGCGATAAATGTTTCATGGCCAGTATTGACAAATTTTTCATCCTGGAACTTGTACAACGGTTCCTTGTCTATGCTGGCAGTGCCCAAAAGGCACGAGTCTGTAAGCCGGAGGTACTTGAATGACCAATTCGTTGCAACCTGCCTATGCCCTGGTTCCCGGTGCAAACCTGGAAGCCTATGTGCACACGGTCAACAGCATCCCCTTGCTGACGCCGGAGCAGGAGCGTGAACTGGCCGAGCGTCTCTATTACGAGCAGGATCTCGAGGCCGCTCGGCAAATGGTGATGGCCCACCTGCGTTTCGTCGTACACATCGCGCGTAGCTATGCGGGCTACGGGCTGGCCCAGGCCGACCTGATCCAGGAAGGCAACGTTGGCCTGATGAAGGCGGTAAAGCGCTTCAACCCGGAAATGGGCGTGCGTCTGGTGTCCTTCGCCGTGCACTGGATCAAGGCCGAGATCCACGAGTTCATCCTGCGCAACTGGCGCATCGTCAAGGTGGCCACCACCAAGGCCCAGCGCAAGCTGTTCTTCAACCTGCGCAGCCAGAAGAAGCGCCTGGCCTGGTTGAACAATGACGAAGTCCATCGCGTGGCCGAGAGCCTGGGTGTCGAGCCGCGTGAAGTACGTGAGATGGAAAGCCGCCTGAGTGGTCAGGACATGGCCTTTGACCCGGCGGCGGAAGCCGACGATGACAGCGCCTTCCAGTCGCCTGCGCATTACCTGGAAGACCACCGCTACAACCCGGCCGTGCAGCTGGAGGACGCTGACTGGAGCGACAACTCCACCAGCAACCTGCATGAAGCGCTGCAGGGCCTGGATGATCGCAGCCGCGACATCCTCTACCAGCGTTGGCTGGCCGAAGAAAAGGCCACTCTGCATGAGCTGGCAGAGAAGTACAGCGTGTCAGCCGAGCGTATTCGCCAGCTGGAGAAGAACGCGATGAACAAGGTCAAGGCACTGATCACGATCTGATCGGCGCCCTGGCTGGATTGAAAAGCCGCTGCTCTCGGAAGAGGCAGCGGCTTTTTTGTGTGTTGAAGCTGACTGGGGCCTGGGAGCGAGCCTTAAAGCCTGCGCGAAGCATCCAGTTGCATCAGGTAGCTCGGCCCGCCCAACTGGCTCATCTGCCGGCGGATCCACCCCGCACGGCTTGCCACATAGGCGCTGGGGCGGCTGGCACTCCACTTGATCGGGCTTGGCAGCACGGCCGCAAGCTGTGCGGCCTGTTGTCGCGTCAGGCGGCTGGCATCCACGCCGAAGTGATAACGCGCCGCCGCCTGGGCACCGAACACGCCCTTGCCCCATTCGGCACTGTTCAGATACACCTCGAGTATCCGTTCCTTCGACCAGAACAGCTCGATCAGGGCGGTGAACCAGGCTTCCAGCCCCTTGCGCAGCCAGCTGCGGCCAGACCACAGGAACAGGTTCTTGGCCACCTGCTGGGTCAGTGTGCTGGCGCCGCGTACCTTGCCGCCACGCTCGTTGTAGGCCAGCGCCGCCTGGATCGCGGGGATATCGAAGCCCCAGTGGCTGGCGAACTTCTGGTCCTCGCCGGCGATGACCGCCACCTTGAGCTCGTCGGAGATTTCCTCCCACGGCGTCCAGTCACGTTGCAGGTCGATCGGCTCGCCGCTGGCCCATGACTGCACCTTGCGCTCGACCATCAGCGCGGTGCCGGGCGGCGGCACCCAGCGCAACACCAGGACCACGGCGATGCTGCCAGCAGCGAACCAGAGCAGGGCGCGGGAAAGGCGGCGAAGAAGGGATGACAGCATGGTGATGGCTTGGCCGGACCGTTGGAACGGGCCATTATACAGACCCCTCCCGAGGAGTCGTCCCATGCTTCGCAGCTTCCTGATGCTCGCCGCGTTCTTCGGCTTTACCGGCGTCGCCCTCGGCGCTTTCGCCGCCCATGGCTTGAAAAACCGCCTCAGCGCCGACTACCTGGCGATCTTCCATACCGGTGTCACCTACCAACTGGTGCATGCCCTGGCGATCCTTGGCGTGGCGGTGCTGTCGGCGCACTTGCCCGGGCGCCTGGTCGGCTGGGCCGGTGGCTTGTTCGCCGTGGGTATCCTGCTGTTCTCCGGTAGCCTCTACGCCCTCACGCTCAGCGGTCTGGGCAAGCTCGGCATGATCACCCCGCTGGGCGGCCTGTGCTTCCTTGCTGGCTGGCTTTGCCTGGGGCTGGCCGCCTGGCGGCTGGGCTGACCGGTCGGTCCACAATCACGACTAATGGCGTGTGTCGCCCTTGGGTTGCAGGGCGGATCGGGGCTAGAATGCGGGCCCCCAAAGAACAATGGTGGCCGTGCGCATGCGCATTCAATTGAACGGTGAACCTTACGAACTGCCCGCGGGCGAGAGCGTCGCGGCGCTGCTGGGCCGGCTGGAGCTGGCCGGCCGCCGGGTGGCGGTGGAACTGAACCTGGACATCGTGCCGCGCAGCCAGCACGAGAGCACGCAGCTCAAGGACGGCGACCAGGTCGAGGTGGTCCACGCCATCGGTGGCGGCTAACCGCCCCTGAAGCCTCGCCAGCAAAGTCCCGCAATCTTTCCTGAGGAACAACGATGAGCAACGTTCGCAGCGACAAGCCCTTCATCCTGGCCGGGCGCACTTTCCAGTCGCGCCTGCTGGTAGGCACCGGCAAGTACCGTGACATGGAAGAAACCCGTCTGGCCACCGAGGCCTCGGGTGCCGAGATCGTCACCGTCGCCGTGCGCCGTACCAACCTGGGCCAGAACGCGGGCGAGCCGAACCTGCTCGACGTGCTGTCGCCAGACAAGTACACCATCCTGCCGAACACTGCCGGTTGCTTTGACGCGGTAGAAGCCGTGCGCACCTGCCGCCTGGCCCGTGAACTGCTCGATGGCCGCAAGTCCCATGAATCCAGGACGCTGGTGAAGCTGGAAGTGCTGGCCGACCAGAAAACCCTGTTCCCCAATGTGATCGAAACCCTCAAGGCCGCCGAAGTGCTGGTCAGGGAAGGTTTCGACGTGATGGTCTATACCAGCGATGACCCGATCATCGCCCGCCAGCTGGCCGAAGCCGGCTGCATCGCCGTCATGCCGCTGGCCGGCCTGATTGGCACCGGCCTTGGCATCTGCAACCCGTACAACCTGCAGATCATCCTGGAGGAATCCAAGGTGCCGGTGCTGGTCGATGCCGGCGTGGGTACCGCCTCCGACGCCACCATCGCCATGGAAATGGGTTGCGAAGCGGTGCTGATGAACTCGGCCATCGCCCATGCCCAGCAGCCCGTACTGATGGCCGAAGCCATGAAACACGCCATCGTTGCCGGTCGCATGGCCTACCTGGCCGGTCGCATGCCGAAAAAACTCTACGCCAGCGCCTCTTCGCCGCTGGATGGTCTGATCAAGTAAGAGCTCCTGATGACTGAATCGCAAGAAACGCCGATCTCCGAAGACGGCGAAACCCGTCCGCACCGCCGTATCAAGAGCTTCGTGATGCGCGCCGGGCGCATGACCGAAGGCCAGCAGCGCGGCCTGGACCAGGGCGGCCCCCTGTTTATTCTGCCGCTGACCGACAGTCCGGTGGACTACGACCAGGTGTTCGGCCGTTCGGCGCCGCGTACCCTGGAGATCGGCTTCGGCATGGGGCACTCGCTGCTGGAAATGGCCGCCGCTTCGCCCGAGCTGGACTTCATCGGTGTCGAAGTGCACCGCCCGGGTGTCGGCGCGCTGCTCAATGGCGTGCTGACACAGGGGCTGAAGAACCTGCGGGTGTACGATTGTGATGCCATCGAAGTGCTCAACCGCTGCGTGGCGGACAACAGCCTTGACCGTCTGATGCTGTTCTTCCCCGATCCGTGGCACAAGGCGCGTCACCACAAGCGCCGGATCGTTCAGCTGGAGTTCGCCGAGCTGGTGCGCCGCAAACTCAAGCCCAGTGGCGTGTTCCACATGGCGACCGACTGGGAGCCCTATGCCGAGTACATGCTGGAAGTGATGAGCGCAGCGCCCGGCTATCGCAACCAGGCGGCTGATGGTACCTACGTGCCACGCCCGGAAGAGCGGCCGATCACCAAGTTCGAGCGTCGCGGTGAGCGCCTTGGGCATGGGGTGTGGGATCTGAAGTTCGAGAAGGTGAGCTGAGCCGGGTTCGTTCGGTGCAGTCCTTCAAACCTGCGAAATTGCAGGTACAAAAAAACCGCCTTGAGAAGGGCGGTTTTTTTATGTGGGCGTCGGGTTACGAAGCCTAGCCCACGAACATCACTGGAGACAGTCACAACTGGATCTTAGGATGGCCTCGAATACAGGTCAACCAAGGAAATATCCGGCATTACGTGTGACAGGACAGGTAACAGTTCTGGTAAAGAGGTTCACGTAAGATCGATTTGCTCGCATGTGATTCATCCGGTGACGGGCCGGGAACCCAAACGCTTTCTCGGCCCCTTCGACGTGACCTACGACTCGCGCCGGTGATATTTATCGAAGGGCCACCAACCTGGCCGCTTCACTGGAGGCAGTCACATGCTCTCCGAAGGTGTCGAAGTGCCGGTTAGACGCTGGAAGAATGGCCCAGCCAACACGGAGGCCAAGGCATATGAAGCGTTTGCTGAATACGCTGAGCCGCGTCTGGAAGCTCATTCGGATCCTGATCATTTTCAGGACCGTCAGGGACTTCCTGCGTGATCACTTCGACGATGCCCGTTAAGAGGTTAGTCGGGTGAAAAGCCGCCCTGGCCCGCCAGGGCGGCTTTTAGCGGACGCTCACCCCCGCCGATCAGCGACCACGCCGATCAAAACCAGCACCACCAGCAGCACCGGCGCCAGCGCATAGTTGTTGAACTGCCCCAGCCCCTTGACGATCCACGGCGTCGCATAGATCAGCGCCGCACCGCTGCCGATCATCACCAGCAGTGCCATGAACGGCACGCGCAGGGCGCCGGCCAGGCCGCCCAGGCGCCCCTCGACCCAGCCTTTGATATCGGTGCCGAACAGCACCAGCAGGCAGCCCACCAAGGCCAGCGAAATCTCCGAGAGGTTGCTGCGGCTCCAGCGGGAAACGGTCGAGAGCAGGTCAAGTACCAGGTCCATGGGTCATCCTTAATTCAAGAAGTACTGCAGCAGGTCATTGAGGAACAGCTGGCCACGCGGTGTGGCTGCCAGCCGATCCGGTTCGACCCGCAAAAGGCCTTTTTGTTCGGCTTCACGGCGGGCTTCGGCCAGTTGTGCAAGGGGCAGGCCGGTACGCAGGTTGAACAGCTCGGCCTCCACGCCGTCGGTGAGGCGCAGCGCGTTCATCAGGAACTCGAAGGGTAGCTCATCGTTCGGCAACAGCTTCTCGCCGGCCTTGAACGGCTTGGACGGGTTCAGGTAGTCCTTGGGCAGGCGGGTCTTCCAGGTGCGCAGGATGCGCCCGTCCGGGAACGACAGCTTGCCATGGGCACCGGCACCGATGCCGATGAAGTCGCCGAAGCGCCAGTAGTTCAGGTTGTGCCGCGCGGCACGACCGGCTTGGGCGTAGGCCGAGACTTCATACTGGCGGTAACCGTGGTCGGCCATCAACGCCTGCCCGGCCTCCTGGATATCCCAGAGGATGTCGTCCTCGGGCAGCTCAGGTGGCTGGTTCCAGAACACTGTGTTGGGTTCTACCGTCAGCTGGTACCAGGACAGGTGCGTCGGCGCCAGTTCGATGGCCTGGCGCAGGTCACTTAGGGCGTCGTCGAGCGACTGGTCCGGCAAGCCGTGCATCAGGTCCATGTTGAAGTTGTCGAAGCCCGCGGCGCGGGCCATATCGGCTGCGCGCACCGCTTCGTCACCGTTGTGGATGCGCCCGAGCTTCTCCAGCTTGGCTGGCTGGAAGCTCTGCACGCCGATGGACAGCCGGTTGATGCCCGTCTGGCGGTAGGCCTTGAACTTCTCCTGCTCGAAGGTACCCGGGTTGGCCTCGAGGGTGATCTCGATGTCCGGAGCGAACGGAATGCGTTGCTCGATACCGCGCAGCAGGCGCCCAAGCGCGTCGGCGCTGAACAGGCTCGGGGTGCCGCCGCCGAAGAAGATCGTGCTGATCGGACGGCCCTGCACGGCATGCATTTCCTGGTCGAGGTCGGCGAGCAGGGCGTCGATGTACTCGGCTTCCGGCAGGGTCGGGCCCGCCTGGTGCGAGTTGAAGTCGCAGTACGGGCATTTGCGCACGCACCAGGGAATATGGATATAGAGCGACAGCGGCGGGAGTTCGGGAAGGATCAGGCCCGCCGGCTGTACCAACAGCTTTTCGCTCATGCCAGGCCCAGACGCTGACGCAGCAGGGCCATGGCGCGGGCCCGGTGGCTGAGCTGGTTCTTGTCGACAGGGGCCAGGTCGGCGCTGGAGCACTTGCGCTCCGGCACCCAGAACAGCGGGTCGTAGCCGAAACCGTGTTCGCCGCTGGCCTCGAACAGGATGCTGCCGTGCCACAGGCCTTCGCAGAGGATCGGCAGCGGGTCGTCGGCATGCCGCACCAGGGCCAGAACGCAGACGAACTGCGCGCCGCGCTGGTCTTCAGGCACGTCCTTGAGCGCATCGAGCAGCTTGGCGTTGTTCGCCGCGTCGCCCTTGCCGTCGGCATAGCGCGCCGAGTAGATACCCGGCGCGCCGCCGAGGAAGTCCACCGCCAGGCCCGAGTCGTCGGCCAGGGCCGGCAGGCCGGAGATACGCGCGGCATTGCGCGCCTTGAGGATGGCGTTCTCGACGAACGACAGGCCGGTCTCCTCCGGCTCAACCTGGCTGAATTCACCAATCGAGCGCAGGTTCACGGACTCGCCGAGCATGGCCTGCAGTTCCTTGAGTTTGCCGGCGTTATGGCTGGCCAATACGAGTTGCTGGAAATTCATCATTCGCCTGGGAACACTTCCTGGTTGAAGCTGAGTTTATTGCTGACGCCGCCGGTCTCGACGTTGAGGTCGAAGGTGACGGTCTCGGCCTGGTCGATCTTGAACTGTGCGATGTAGTACACCGCACCCTGATCGGTAATCTGCTTGAACGACAACCGACTGCTGCGCCCGGTGAGATCTTTCACTGTGCCGCTGACTACCGCCATCGCGGGTTTGCCGGCCTTGAGCACGGCGATGTTGAGCACGCCCTGGTTCTTGCTGCGGGTCAGGCCCGTGGCGGCAGCGATGTCGGGTTGCAGCATGCTTGAGGTGAAGGCGCTGTAGTGGACCGTCACATCACCGAACACTTCCTTGCGCTCGGGCCTGGCGGCATCGGCAGCCAGTACCGGCAAGGCCAGGCACAGGCTGATCAGAAACAGTGCTAGTCGACGCATGATGCCATTCCTCCGTTGAGGGTCAGACCGCGAGCTGATGCTCCTGCAGGCCCGGGCTGCTGACCCGATAGATACCGATCTCACCTAGAAGATTAGGCCAAAGCCGTCCACCCAACCCGTTACGGTGCAGGTGGTCGACGGCGAGGCGGTCGAGGACCTTGGCCTTGCGCTCATGGCACAGGTTCTCGAAGTCCTCGAAGGTGCAGAAGTGGATGTTCGGTGTGTTGTACCAGGTATACGGCATGAAGTCCGAGACCGGCATGCGACCCTTGGTCGCCAGGTACCAGCGGCAGCGCCAGTGGCCGAAGTTGGGGAAGGTGATGATGCACTGGCGGCCCACCCGCAGCATTTCGTCGAGGATCCGGTCAGGGTATTCCACGGCCTGCAGGGCCTGGGTCATGACCACCACGTCGAAGCTGTTGCTGGCGAAGTTGCCCAGGCCCTTGTCCAGGTCCTGCTCGATCACGTTGACGCCCTTGGCCACGCAGGCGGCGATGTTGTCGGCGTCGATCTCCAGGCCGTAGCCGGTGACGTTCTTGCGCTCGCGCAGCGAGGCCAGCAGTTCGCCGTTGCCGCAGCCCAGGTCGAGTACCCGGCTGCCGGCGGGGATCCAGTCTTGGATGATTTCCAGGTCGGCTCTCATGGGGTCCTCAAACGGCGATGCGGTTCATGTAGTTGGCGAAACCCTGCATGTAGCGGGGGGTCGGGATGAGGAAGGCGTCGTGGCCGTAAGGCGAGTCGATGTCCAGGTAGCAGACGTTCTTGCGCGCGGCCATCAGGGCGTCGACGATCTCCCGCGAACGGGCCGGCGAGAAGCGCCAGTCGGTGGTGAACGACATGATGCAGTAGTCCGCCGTCACATGGGCCAGGGTCGCCGCCAGGTCACCGCCATGGGCGGCGGCCGGGTCGTAATAGTCCAGGGCCTTGGTCATCAGCAGGTAGGTGTTGGCGTCGAAGCGCCCGGAGAACTCCTCGCCCTGGTAGCGCAGGTAGCTCTCGACCTGGAATTCGACGCTGTGGAAGTCGTAGTTGAGCTTGTCGCTCTTGAGCTCGCGGCCGAATTTCTCGCCCATCGAGTCGTCGGACAGGTAGGTGATGTGGCCGACCATGCGCGCCAGCATCAGGCCGCGCTTGGGGATCACGCCCTGGTCCTGGAACGAACCACCGTGGAACTCGGGGTCAGTGAGGATGGCCTGGCGCGCCACTTCGTTGAAGGCGATGTTCTGCGCCGACAGCTTGGGCGCCGAGGCGATGTCCACGCAGTGGCGGACCCGGTCCGGGTAGGTGATGGTCCATTGCAGCGCCTGCATGCCGCCCAGGCTGCCGCCGACGATGGCGGCCCAGGTGTGGATCCCCAGGCGATCGGCCAAGCGCGCCTGGCTGTGCACCCAGTCTTCCACGGTCAGTACCGGGAAATCGGCACCGTAGGGTTTGCCGGTGGCCGGATTGAGGCTGCTTGGGCCGGTGCTGCCATTGCAACCGCCGAGGTTGTTCAGGCTGACCACGAAGAAACGGTTGGTGTCGATGGGCTTGCCGGGGCCGATGCAGCTGTCCCACCAGCCCGGCTTGCGGTCGGTGGCGGCATGGTAGCCAGCGGCATGATGGTGGCCGGACAACGCATGGCAGATCAGCACGGCATTGCTGGCGCTGCTGTTGAGGGTGCCATAGGTTTCGTAGATCAGCTCGTACGAGGCCAGGGCGCGGCCACAGGCCAGGGCCAGCGGTTCATCGAACCGGGCGATCTGCGGTGTTACCAGACCGACGGAATCTTCGGGAAGGACAGTGGACATCGACCCTGCTCACGCTTGACGGAGGCGTAAGTCTAAAGAGCGCTACCCCCAGCGGCAAGCAAAGGCTTGCCGCTGGATGCAGGGTGGGTCAGATCATCCGCCACAGCTCTTGCGGCATGCCGGCGTAGGCTGCCAGCTGGGGCATGAGGAACGACTGGATCACCTGGATGGCGATGAAGGCGAAGATCGGCGAGATGTCCATGCCTCCAAGGTTCGGCACCAGGCGACGGAACGGCGCCAGCACCGGTTCGCTGATCTGGTAGGCCAGTTCTGCAGCCGGATTATGGCTGTTCGGCGCGACCCAGGAGACGATCACCATGACGATCATTGCCACCCAGAAGATCTTCAGGAACAGCGAGGTGATGCCCAGGATCGACCACATCAGCAGGTGCAGGACGTCACCGAAGGTGCCGTAGGTGACCATCAGCACGAAGGCCATCAACAGCGCCTGGATGATGATCGACAGCAGCAGCGAAGAGGTATCCAGGCCAGCGATGCTGGGGACCACGCGGCGCAGCGGCTTGAGCAGTGGCTGGGTGGCGCGCACGGCGAACTGGCTCAGCGGGTTGTAGAAGTCGGCCTTGACCAGCTGCAGCACGAAGCGCAGCAGGACGATCACCAGGTACAGGCTGACCAGGGTTTGCACCACGAAGATCGCGGCGCCGGACAGTGCATTCATCAAAAGCTCCTTATTTGCCCAGTTTCTCGGCCAGCTCGGCCGAGCGTTTCGCCGCGGCTTGCAGGGCCTGTTCGACGATGCCCTCGAAGCCGTTGGCCTGGAACGATTTGATCGCCGCTTCCGTGGTGCCGGCCGGCGAGGTCACGCGGCGACGCAGCTCGGCGGCGTCGACGTCGCTGGAAACTGCCATGCGGGCGGCGCCCAGTGCGGTCTGCAGGGTCAGTTGCGAGGCAGTCTCGCGCGGCAGGCCGAGTTTTTCGCCGGCAGCGGTCATGGCCTCGATCAGCAGGAAGAAGTACGCCGGGCCGCTTCCGGAAACAGCGGTCACGGCGTCCAGCTGCTGTTCTTCATCAAGCCACAGGGCGGTGCCCACGGCCGACAGCAGTTGTTCGGCCTGGCGGCGTTGTTCCATGGATACTTCCCGGGTCGCATACAAGCCGCTGACGCCTTGGCGCAGCAGCGCCGGGGTGTTCGGCATGCAGCGCACCAGGGGGATCGCGCCCAGCCAGGCCTGCAGGCTGGCGCAGGTGATGCCGGCGGCAATGGAAACCACCAGCTGGCCCGGTTTCAGGTTCGGCTTAAGTGTTTCGCAGACCGCTTTCATGACTTGCGGTTTGACTGCCAGGACTATCACGTCCACGCCATCGATGGCCCGGGCGTTGTCTTCGAAGGCTTCGATGCCGTGCTCGGCAGTGATCCGTGCGCGGGTTTCGGCACCCGGGTCGCTGGCGCGGATCAGCGCGGTGTCCAGGCCCTGGGCGCGCAGGCCGCCAATCAGGCTGGCGGCCATGTTGCCGGCGCCGATAAAGGCAATACGAGTCTTGCTCATGTCGGGTCCTTGTGGGGGAAGAGTGAGTTAAGCATGGATTCAGGCCTGACCGTAGTCGCGGGCGCCGAACAAGGCGGTACCGATGCGGACCCAGGTCGCGCCTTGGGCGATGGCGGCTTCCAGGTCATGGCTCATGCCCATGGACAGGGTATCCAGGCCGAGGCCGAGCTGGGCCTGCAGTTCACGCAGCGTGGCGAAAGCGGCTTCTTGCTCGGCGCGGTCCTCGGTTGGTTCCGGGATCGCCATCAGCCCGCGCAGGCGCAGGCCGGGAAGGGCGTTCACGGCCTGGGCCAGGGCTGGCAGTTCGGCGGGCGAGCAACCGGACTTGCTGGCCTCGCCGCTGACATTCACCTGCAGGCAGATGTTCAGCGGTGGCAGCTCGGCGGGGCGCTGCTCCGAGAGGCGTTGGGCGATCTTCAGGCGGTCCACGGAATGTACCCAGTCGAAGTGCTCGGCGATGGCCTTGGTCTTGTTCGACTGAATGGGGCCGATGAAGTGCCAGATCAAGGGCAGGTCGGAAAGCGCCTGTTGTTTTGTCAGGGCTTCCTGAAGGTAGTTCTCACCCATGTGGCGCAGGCCGGCAGCATGAGCTTCGCGGATGGCGCTGGCGGGCTTGGTCTTGCTCACTGCCAGCAGCTGCACGCTGGCCGGATCACGCCCGGCGGCCCGGGCCGCGCTGTCGATGCGGCGGGCAATGACGGAAATATTGTCTGCTAGGGTGGACATGGTTCGTCGCCGACGGCTTTGGGGTCTGCGGCATTCTACCTGCTTGATCGCCGTTGGGGAGTCTCATGGATGTGACCGACCTGCTGGGCCGGGCCGTGGCTGCGGGCGCCAGCGACCTGCACCTGGCCGTGGGCGAGCCGCCGTTGCTGCGCCTGGATGGCGAGTTGCAGCGCATGGCGGTGCCGGTGCTGACCTGCGCAGCTCTGGAACAGGGAGTGGCCGACCTGCTCGATGACGGGCAGCGGCGGCAATGGCTGAGCGGTGATGAACTGGACCTGGCGCTGAGCTTGCCCGGCGTGGGGCGCCTGCGCTTGAACCTGTTCCGCCAGCGCAATGGGTTGGGCGCAAGCGCGCGCCTTATCCCGGCGCGGGTCCCGAGCCTCGATGAGCTTGATCTGAACGATGTGTATCAAGCCGTTGCGCAATGCCGGGATGGCCTGGTGCTGGTGGGCGGGCCGACGGGTAGCGGCAAGTCCAGCACCCTGGCGGCGCTGCTCGATCAGATCAATCGCGAACGCGCGTTACAGGTCATCACTCTTGAAGACCCTATCGAATTTATCCACAGCGGCCAGGGTTGCCTGGTCAATCAGCGGGAGATCGGCGTGCACAGCCGTGACTTCGCCCAAGGATTGCGCAGTGCCCTGCGCCAGGATCCGGATGTGATCATGGTGGGTGAGTTGCGTGATCTGGAGAGTATCCGCCTGGCATTGCGCGCGGCAGAAACCGGGCATCTGGTGTTGGCAACGGTGCACACCCGCTCGGCGGTGAACAGCATCGACCGGCTGGTCGAGGTGTTCGCGGCCGAGGAGAAGCCGCTGGTGCGCATGATGCTGGCCGAATCATTGCGCCTGGTGCTGGCTCAGGTGCTCGTCAGGCGGGTGGGCGGCGGCAGGGTCGCCGCAAGGGAGGTGCTGATAGCGACGCCGGCGGTGCGCAATTTGATTCGCGAGGGGCGCATGGCACAGGTGCAGTCGGTGATGCAGGCGGGGGCGGCATTGGGGATGCAGACGATGGAGGGGGCGATGCAGGCACTCAGGCAGAAAGGCCTGGTCGATTAGCATTGCTGCCTGCTGGGGCAGTCGCGGGGCAAGCCCGCGATTGAGGGCTTAGCGCTTGGCCAGGGCCAGCGCCTGCTGGTTCTTGGGCAGGACGCGCTTGGCCACCACGTAGTGCTTTTGCCAATAGGGTTTTTCCAGGCTGTCGATGCTCACCCGTTTGCCGGTGCGTGGCGCGTGGATGAAGCGATCGTTGCCCAGGTAGATGGCTACGTGATTGACCCGGCGACTCTTGATGTTGAAGAAGATCAGGTCGCCCGGCTTGAGATCGCTCTTGGCCACCTTGACGCCCTGGCCCTGAGCCATTGCGTTGGAGGTGCGCGGCAGGTCGACATCGGCCACATCGTTGAACGCGTACTTGACCAGGCCGCTGCAATCGAAGCCCTTCTTCGGGCTGCTGCCGCCCCAGCGATAGGGCGTACCTAGTACGTTCACGGCGCGGCTGAGCACTTCGCTGCTCTGCTTGGGTGACATGGCCACGGCCTGCATGCCCACAGCTTGTTGCTGCTTGGCGGCGTTGGCCGGGCGAGCGCGCACGGAACTGCTGCGATACTGGATCGGGGTGCGTTTCACCGTGGCGTCGGCGTTGGTCGTATAGCCGGTGAATCCGCTGGGAAGTCGTTGCTCACGGTTGGTGGCGTGGGCGGCCAGGGGTAACAAAAGGCAGAGGGTCAGCCATGTCTTGATAAAAGGTGGCATAGATGAAGCTCTTATAAGTGTTGGCGCGCAACTTTATAACAGCTTTTTGATCAAATTCTGATCCGTTGGTCGCTCAAGCACGTACCATATGTCGGGTCAAAACGAAAAAGTCACATTTTTCCTTAGAAAATTTTCGGCTATCCCACGAGGGCTTCGAATGAATGGTTATCAACAGGGTGCTCCCTCGCACGACACCCATAGCAAGGTTCTCGGCTACCTGCTGTGGATCTTCGGCTTTACCGGCTCGCACCGCTTCTACTACGGCAAGCCGATCACCGGAACCATCTGGTTCTTCACCCTGGGCCTGCTGGGCATCGGCTGGCTGATCGACCTGTTCCTGATCCCGTCGATGGACCGTGAGGCAGACATGCGTTTCGAGTCGGGCGGCGTGGACTACAACCTGGCGTGGATACTCCTGACCTTCCTCGGCATCTTCGGCGTGCATCGGCTGTATCAGGGCAAGTGGATCAGCGCGCTGATCTACCTGTTCACCGGCGGGTTGTTCCTGTTGGGCGTGCTGTATGACTTCTGGACGCTCAACAGCCAGATTTCCCAGGTCAACGCCGAGCGTCGCCGGGTATGAAAAAAGGCCTTGTCGCTGCGAGCGGCAAGGCCTTTTTCGTTACTGACGCCGCTGTTGCAGCAGCAGGTTGCTGAAACCTGCCCCGGCCAGTTGTTTCTGCGCCACGGTCAGCTGTTCGCGGTTGCTGAACGGGCCGACCATCACGCGGTACCAGGTCTCTTCCTTGACCGTGCCCGACTCAACCTTGACCGCCTGGCCAAGCAGGATGATCTGCGCACGGACCTTGTCGGCATCGGCCTGCTTGCGGAACGAGCCGGCCTGCAGGAAGAACTGGGTCGTGGCCGCTGGCTTGATCACCGGTGGTGCCGGTGGCGGTGTCTGGCCCAGCAGGGCGGCCTGGGCGCGAGCCGTGTCGATCTTCGCCGCTTCCGCAGGGGTGACCGGAGTACTTGGCACGGGCGGTTGCGCCGGCACCGGCGGGGTTTTCTCCGGCACGGCCTCGGGCGGCACGATCACTTCCGACTCCGGCAGCAGGGTGTAGAAGTCATACTTCGGCTTCACCGGTTGCTGTGGCGTCGGCGTGGTGGTCTTGCTCGCTTCGGCGACCTTCTCCTGCTTATGTTGCTCGGGCTTGGTGCGCTTGATATCAGCGCCACCGGGTTCGAGCTTCATCAGGAAGACGATGAACGCCCCCACGGTCAGGCCGACCGCCAGCCACACCCAGCCCGGAATCGGCTGCTTGCTGGCAGGCGGCTGGGAGCGGCTGGCGCCGCGCTTGGGTGCGGGTTTCTTCTTTGCAGCCAACTTACATGCGCTCCAGGGTTTCCAGGCCGAGCAGTTCCAGGCCCTGCTTGAGGGTGTGGCCGGTCAGGGCAGCCAGGCGCAGGCGGCTCTGCTGTTGTTCGGCGGTTTCGGCGGAAAGGATCGGGCAGTTCTCGTAGAAGCTGGAGAACAGGCCGGCGAGGTCGTACAGGTAGGTGCACAGCACGTGAGGCGTGCCTTTTTCGGCGACGTTGTTGAGGATCTCGCCGAACTGCGCCAGGCGCGCGGCCAGGTCCTGCTCGTGCGCTGCCTGCAGGACGATGCTGCCGTCGACTTCGTCGAAGCCCTTGCCGAGCTTGCGGAACACGCCGGCCACGCGGGTGTAGGCGTACAGCAGGTACGGCGCGGTGTTGCCCTCGAAGTTCAACATCAGTTCGAAGTTGAAGCTGTAGTCGCTGGTGCGGTGCTTCGACAGGTCGGCGTACTTGACCGCGCCGATGCCGACCACTTCACCGATGTGGCGCAGCTCGTCCTCGGCCAGCGACGGGTTCTTCTCCTTGACCAGCGCATAGGCGCGGTCCTTGGCCTCGGTGAGCAGGTCGATCAGCTTGACGGTGCCGCCATCGCGGGTCTTGAACGGGCGGCCATCGGCGCCGTTCATGGTGCCGAAGCCCATGTGCTCCATCTTCATCGGGTGGCCGACAAAACCTGCGCGGCGGGCCACTTCGAACACCTGGTTGAAGTGCAGGGCCTGGCGCTGGTCAACGAAGTACAGGGCACGGTCGGCCTGCAGCTTGTTGCTGCGGTAGCGCACGGCGGCCAGGTCGGTGGTGGCGTACAGGTAGCCGCCGTCGGCCTTCTGCACGATCACCGGCAGCGGCTCGCCCTCGGCGTTCTTGAATTCCTCGAGGAACACGCACTGGGCGCCCTGGTCCTCGACCAGCAGGCCCTTGGCCTTGAGGTCGGCGACCACATTGGCCAGGTCGTCGTTGTAGGCGCTCTCGCCCATCACGTCGGCCATGGTCAGCTTGACGTTGAGCAGTTCGTAGGTCTTCTGGCAGTGGGACAGCGAGATGTCCTTGAAGCGCGTCCACAGCGCCAGGCACTCGGGATCACCGGCCTGCAGCTTGACCACCAGCCCGCGGGCGCGGGTGGCGAACTCTTCGGACTCGTCGAAGCGTTTCTTCGCGGCGCGGTAGAAGTTCTCCAGATCCGACAGCTCGTCACTGGTGATCGGGTTTTCCTGGAGGTAGGCCATCAGCATGCCGAACTGGGTACCCCAGTCACCCACGTGGTTCTGGCGGATGACGTCGTCACCGAGGAACTCCAGTACCCGGGCAACGCTGTCGCCGATGATGGTCGAGCGCAGGTGGCCGACGTGCATCTCCTTCGCCAGGTTCGGTGCCGACATGTCGATCACCACCTTTTCTGCCGGGCCGGCCTTGCGCACGCCCAGGTGGCCATCGGCCAGGGCGGCGTCGAGGCGGCCTGCCAGCGCTTCGGTGTTCTGGAAGAAGTTGAGGAAGCCGGGGCCGGCGATCTCGGCCTTGGTGATGTCGGCACTGGCCGGCAGGGCGGCGATGATCTTCTCGGCCAGGTCGCGCGGCTTCATGCCCGCTGGCTTGGCCAGCATCATGGCAATGTTGCTGGCGAAGTCGCCGTGGGTCTTGTCCCGGGCGTTTTCCACCTGGATCGCCGGCGTCAGCCCTTCAGGCAGCACACCGTCGGCGACGAGTTGGGTGAGGGCTTGCTGGATCAGCTGGCGAATGGTGTCTTTCATGAGGGTCTCTTTTCGACCGCAAGCGCGGTGGAGCGCTTCGATGCGCAGGTGGAAAAACTGGGCATTATCCGTTGCCGGGGGCGGGTTGCCAACCTTTTGGGGCACAGTCCACTGTTGGCGTGGGAGCGGGCTTGCCCCGCGATGACGCCATCGCGGGGCAAGCCCGCTCCCACGCCAACCCTCAAACAGTCAGTAAAGGTCGACCGGATCGACATCCAGCGACCAGCGCACCTGGCGCCCCGACGGCATCTGCTCCAACACTAGCAACCAGGCACTGATCAGTCGATGCAGGGGTGCCCGGGCATTGGCCTGGAGCAATAGTTGCGCACGGAACCTGCCCGCCCGTCGCTCCATGGGGGCCGGTACCGGGCCGAGCAACTCGATGCCATGCAGGCCCTGCTCGGCAACTATGCGCTCGGCGGCGGCGCAGGCTTCGTCAAGGAAGCCTTCCGCCTGGCCCGGCTTGTGCGCGTCGGCGCGTAGCAGCGCCAGGTGGGCGAACGGCGGCAGCCCGGCCGCACGGCGCTCGCTCAAGGCCTGTTCGGCAAAGGCGAAGTAGCCCTGCTCGGTCAATTGCACCAGCAGTGGGTGATCGGCCAGGTGGGTCTGCACGATGACCTTGCCCGGTTCCTCGGCGCGCCCGGCGCGGCCGGCCACCTGGACGATCAGCTGGGCCATGCGTTCGCTGGCGCGGAAGTCGCCGGAGAACAGCCCGCCGTCGGCATCGAGGATCGCGACCAGGGTTACGCGGGGGAAATGGTGCCCCTTGGCCAGCATCTGGGTGCCGACCAGGATGCTCGGCTGGCCACGCTGGATAGTGGCGAACAGGTTGTGCATGGCGTCCTTGCGCGAGGTGCTGTCGCGGTCTACGCGCAGGATCGGGTAGTCCGGGAACAGCACTTTCAGGCGCTCCTCGGCACGCTCGGTACCGGCGCCCACCGGGCGCAGGTCGACATGGGCGCATTGCGGGCACTGCAGCGGCAGGCGCTCGTCGTAGCCGCAATGGTGGCAGCGCAGCACGGCGGAGCGCTGGTGCACGGTCATGCGCGCATCGCAGCGCGGGCATTCGGAGAGCCAGCCGCAGTCGTGGCACAGCAATGTGGGGGCGAAGCCGCGGCGGTTGAGGAACACCAATACCTGCTGGCCGGCCTCAAGCGTCTGGCGGATGGCCTGCTGCAATGGGCCGCTGATGCCGCTGTCCAGTGGCAGACTGCGTACGTCCAGGCGCAGGAAGCGGGGCGCCTTGGCGCCGCCGGCGCGGTGGTTCATGCGCAGCAGGCCGTAGCGGCCACTGTGGGCGTTGTGCAGGCTTTCCAGCGACGGTGTGGCCGAGCCCAGCAGGATCGGGATGTTCTCCTGGTGCGCACGCACTACGGCCAGGTCGCGGGCGTGGTAGCGCAGGCCTTCCTGCTGTTTATAGGAGCCGTCGTGTTCTTCGTCGATGATGATCAGGCCCGGGTTCTTCATCGGGGTGAACAGTGCCGAACGGGTGCCGATGATGATGTCCGCATCGCCATCGCGTGCCGCCAGCCAGGCGTCCAGGCGCTCGCGATCGCTCACCGCCGAATGCAGCAGGGCGATGCGCGCGTTGAAGCGTTGCTCGAAGCGTTGCAGGGTCTGCGGGCCGAGGTTGATCTCGGGGATCAGGATCAGAGCCTGCTTGCCGGCTTCGAGGGTTTCGCGGATCAGTTGCAGGTAGACCTCGGTCTTGCCGCTGCCGGTGACGCCGGCCAGCAGGTAGGCGTGGAAGGCGCCGAAGCCCGAGCGCACGGCCTCGAAGGCAGCGCGCTGTTCCTCGTTGAGCGGCAGTTCCGGTTGGGCGAGCCAGTGCTCGTGGCGTGCGGCCGGCAGATGGCGGCGTACTTCGACTTCCACCAGCTCCTTGGCCAGCAGCAGGTCGAGGCTGTCCTTGTTCAGACCAAGCTTGCTCAACAGGCTGTGGGCCACGCCGTGGGGGTGCTGCGACAGGGTCTTGAGGGCGTCGCGCTGGCGTGGGGCGCGGGCGATGCGCGGGTCTTCCAGGCGCGCACCGGGCGCGACATGCCAGAAGCGCTCCTGGCGCGCCTCGGCCGGCTCGCCCTGGCGCAGCAGCGTCGGCAGGGCCCAGTTGAGGGTGTCGCCCAGGCTGTGCTGGTAGTACTGGGCCGTCCACAGGCACAGCTTGAACAATGCCGGCGGCAGGGGTGAGACCGGGTCGAGCAGAGCGCTGGCCGGCTTGAGCTTGTCGGCGGGCACCTCGCTGTGCTCGGCGACTTCCACCAGCACCCCGATCATCTCGCGGCGGCCGAACGGCACGCGGATGCGCATGCCGGGCGTCAATGCCTGGCGTGCCATGCTCGCGGGCGCCCGGTAGTCGAACAGGCGACGCAGGGGCGAGGGCAGGGCAAGGCGCAGAATGACGTCGGACACGCGGAAGGTCTCTGGAGGGCGTTTCACAAATCAGGCGAGCCTAGCAGACGACGGTCGGTGCAAGCGACAACTTGCGCTACGGCTGCTCTCTGGTATTATTCGCCGCCTAATTACGTGCGGTATTCAACAATAGGTGTTGGGTGGCGGCACGCAGCTCGAGGAAGTGACCATGAAAGCAGATATTCATCCGAACTACGAAGTAGTTGCAGTCACCTGCAGCTGCGGCAACAAGTTTGAAACTCGTTCGACCATGGGCAGCGTCCTGGCGATCGACGTTTGCAACCTGTGCCACCCGTTCTACACCGGTAAGCAGAAAGTCCTGGACACCGGCGGCCGCGTACAGAAGTTCGCCGATCGCTTCGGCATGTTCGGTGCCAAGAAGTAATCATGCACATGGCGAAGCCTTCGGGGTTCGCGCTGTTGCAAAAGAAGGCGCCCCTTGTGGGCGCCTTTTTTGTGGGCGCGATCTGGCACTTCCCGGCGCTGGCCTTCTGTCCATTGCCCGACAGCGCGCAGTCGGTGGCGGTGCGTCAGGTGGTCGATGGCGACACCTTGCGCCTGAGCGATGGGCGCAGCGTGCGGCTGATCGGTATCAACGCCCCCGAGATCGGCCGCAAGGGGCGCCCCAGCGAACCTTATGCCGAGGCTGCCAAGAAGCGCCTGCAGGCGCTGGTGAAGGCCAGTGATGGCCGTGTCGGGCTGGTTCCGGGCGTCGAACCCAAGGACAAGTACGGCCGTATCCTGGCGCATATCTATGGCCGCACTGGCAACAATCTGGAAGCACAACTGCTCAGCGAGGGCCTGGGCTACCAGGTAGCGATTGCACCCAACGTGCAGCTGTCGGGCTGCCAGCAGCAGGCCGAGCAGCAGGCGCGCAAGGCCAGGGCAGGGCTGTGGCGACAATCGCCGGTCACGCGTGGGCGCGATGTGCGGCAATCCGGATTCGCGGTGATCGGCGGCAGGATCAATGGAATCGAGCGCAATCGCGGCGGCGTCTGGCTGGAGCTTGACGAGGGCGTGGTCCTGCAGGTTCCCGCTCGTCTGCAGCGCCACTTCCCCGCCAGCTTCTTCGCTAACCTCAAGGGACGCCAGGTCGAGGCGCGTGGCTGGGTGCTGGATCGTTCCCGCAAGGGCGGGCTCAAGCCTGGGCAGCGACGCTGGCTGTTGCCATTGACCGATCCGAGCATGTTGGCGCTTGTTTCTGGCTAAATAGTTGTAGACATTTTGCTATTGGATTGTACACACTGGCTCCCGTAAGCCCCGTGGGTTATAGCGTAAAGTCGTAGGCCAAAGGCCTTGACACATAGTGACCGGGCAGTCTTGTCGCCCCCCGGCTCTTTGCGTATCCTCGGCGGTCCGTCAGAACAGTAAATAGCGGAATGCCCATCATGTCAGACCTGAAAACCGCCGCTCTCGAATACCACGCTCAGCCTCGTCCGGGGAAACTGAGCGTCGAGCTCTCCAAGCCAACCGCCACTGCCCGTGACCTCGCCCTGGCCTACAGCCCGGGTGTCGCCGAGCCTGTGCGCGAGATCGGCCGTGATCCGGAGCTGGCCTACAAGTACACCGGCAAGGGCAACCTGGTTGCGGTGATCTCCGATGGCACCGCCATCCTCGGTCTGGGTGACCTCGGCCCACTGGCCTCCAAGCCGGTCATGGAAGGCAAGGGTGTTCTGTTCAAGCGTTTCGCCGGTATCGACGTGTTCGATATCGAAGTCGAGTCGGAGAGCCCGCAAGCCTTCATCGACACCGTTCGCCGCATCTCCATCACCTTCGGCGGCATCAACCTGGAAGACATCAAGGCTCCCGAGTGCTTCGAGATCGAGCGCACACTGATCGAGCAGTGCGACATTCCCGTCTTCCACGATGACCAGCACGGCACCGCGATCGTTACCGCGGCCGGCATGATCAACGCCCTGGAAATCGCCGGCAAGAAGCTCGAAGACGCGAAGATCGTCTGCCTGGGCGCCGGTGCCGCAGCCATCTCCTGCATGAAACTGCTGGTGAGCATGGGTGCCAAGGTCGAGAACATCTTCATGATCGACCGCAGCGGCGTGATCCACGCTGGCCGCGACGACCTGAACCAGTACAAGGCCCAGTTCGCCCACGCCACCGACAAGCGCACCCTGGCTGACGCCCTGGACGGCGCAGACGTGTTCGTCGGCTTGTCCGGCCCGAACCTGCTGAGCGCCGAAGGCCTGAAGTCGATGGCCGCCAACCCGATCGTGTTCGCCTGCTCGAACCCGGACCCGGAAATCGCCCCGGAGCTGGCTCACGCCACCCGCAGCGACGTGATCATGGCCACCGGTCGTTCCGACTACCCGAACCAGGTCAACAACGTACTGGGCTTCCCGTTCATCTTCCGTGGTGCCCTGGACGTTCGCGCCAAGCGCATCAACGAAGAGATGAAGATCGCTGCCGCCATCGCCCTGAAGGACCTGGCCAAGCTGCCGGTGCCGAAGGAAGTCTGCGAAGCCTATGGCGTGCAAGCCTTGGAGTTCGGCCGTGAGTACATCATTCCGAAGCCGCTGGATGCTCGCCTGATCACCGTGGTTTCCGATGCCGTGGCCAAGGCCGCCATCGAGTCCGGTGTGGCCACCCTGCCGTATCCGAAGCACTACCCGCTCAAGAGCGTGGATGACGTGTTCAACGGCTGATCAAGTCGTAGCGTCATGAAAAAGCCCCGGCTCGCAAGAGTCGGGGCTTTTTGTTGGGCGTGGAAAACATCGCGGGGTCGATGGATCAGAACAGATCCATCGGTGCTGCTTCATCTGCCGGCAGCGGGCTGCCCGGTGCTGCGCCGTTGCCCAGTTCGTCCGCCGACGGTGGCGAGTCCTCGGCCTTGAACAGTTCGAAGTAGGCGTTCGGCGTGCTCGGCGTGGCGGCGCGGCCGCTGATCGGGTCGACGCGCAGACTGAGGATGCCCTCGGGTTCGGCTGGCGGGTGCTCGGGCATGCCCTTGAGCGCGGCGCCCATGAAGCTCATCCAGATCGGCAGGGCCACGGTGCCACCGTATTCGCGGCGCCCCAGGGTTTCCGGCTGGTCAAAGCCGACCCACACGGTGGTGACGTAGTCGGCGTTGTAGCCGGAGAACCAGGCATCCTTGGATTCGTTGGTGGTGCCGGTCTTGCCCGCCAGGTCCGAACGGCCGAGGGCCAGGGCGCGACGGCCGGTACCACGCTTGATCACGTCCTGCAGCATGGTGGTGAGAATGTACGAGGTGCGCCCGTCTATGATCTGCTCGGCCACGGCGGGGACCTGGGGTACTTGGGGAGCCGGGGTGATCTGGCCTGCGGCCAACGGCGCCTCGCCTGGCATCGGGGCGGCGCTGATGGGTGCCTCAGGTGCGGCGAGGCCGGCCTGGTCCTGGCTGCCCTGCGGCACGCGTGGCGGGTTGGCGGTGAACAGGGTTTCGCCGTTGCGGCTCTCGACACGCTCGATCAGGTACGGGCTGATCTTGTAGCCGCCGTTGGCGAAGGTGCTCCAGCCGGTGGCGATTTCCATCGGCGTGAGCGTCGCGGTGCCCAGTGCCAGCGACAGGTTGCGTGGCAGGTCCTGCTTGTTGAAACCGAACTTGGCGATGTAGTCGATGGTGCGATCCACGCCCATGGCCTGCAGCAGGCGGATCGATACGAGGTTGCGCGACTTGTACAACGCCTCGCGCATGCGGATCGGGCCGAGGAAGGTATTGGTGTCGTTCTTCGGGCGCCAGACCTTGTCCAGGTACTCGTCGACGAACACGATCGGGGCGTCGTTGACCAGGCTGGCGGCGGTGTAGCCGTTGTCCAGGGCGGCGCTGTAGACGAATGGCTTGAAGCTCGAGCCTGGCTGGCGCTTGGCCTGCACGGCGCGGTTGTAGTTGCTCTGCTCGAAGGAGAAACCGCCGACCAAGGCGCGGATGGCACCGTTGTAAGGGTCGAGGGTGACCAGTGCGCTCTGGGCGCCGGGCACCTGGCTGAACTTGAGCTTGCCATCTTCCAGGCGTTGCAGGCGCACCAGGTCGCCGACCTGGGCCACATCGGCCGCTGATTGCGGCGAGCGCCCCTGCGAGTTGCTGTTGAGGTACGGGCGGGCCCACTTCATGGTGTCCCAGGCGACGCTATCCTCCAGGCCGCCCCGGGTCATCACCTTCAGCCCGGTCTTCTCGACCTGGGTGACGATGGCGGGCTCCAGGCCCCCCAGGGTGCGCTGCTTGCTCAGCTCCTGCAGCCATGCCGCACGCGTCTTGCCAGGGAAGCGCGCCTCGGGGCCGCGATAGCCATGGCGTTCGTCGTACTCGCTGAGGCCGTTGAGGACCGCGCTGTTGGCCATCTGCTGCATGTCGCTCGGCACTGTGGTGGTGACCCGGAAGCCTTCGGTATAGGCGTCGCTGCCGTAGCGGCCAACCATCTCGGCGCGGGCCATCTCGGCGACGTACGGCGCATTCACTTCCGGGGTCGGCACATGGTAGCTGGCATTCAGCGGTTCACCCAGGGCGGCCTGGTAGCTGGCCTCGTCGATCTTGCCGAGCTTGTACATGCGCCCGAGGATCCAGTCGCGGCGCTCCTTGGCGCGTACCGGGTTGGCCAGCGGGTTGAAGCGCGAGGGTGCCTTGGGCAGGCCGGCGATCATGGCCATCTGCGCCAGGCTGACGTCGCGAATCGACTTGCCGTAGTACACCTGCGCCGCGGCGTCGATACCGTAGGCACGGTTGCCCAGGTAGATCTTGTTGACGTACAGCTCGAGGATTTCGTCCTTGGTCAGTTCCCGCTCGATCTGCAAGGCCAGGAGAATCTCGTTGGTCTTGCGCGAGAAGCTGCGTTCGCTGGTGAGGAAGAAGTTCTTCGCCACCTGCATGGTGATGGTGCTGCCGCCGCTCTGGATATGCCCGGACTTGACCAGCTGCGAGGCCGCACGCATCAGGCTGCTGGGGTCGACGCCATAGTGATTGAGGAAATTGTCGTCCTCGGCGGACAGAAGCGCCTGGATGAACTGTGGGGGAATTTCCTGGAACTTGATCGGCGAGCGCCGCATCTCGCCGAACTCGGCGATCAGCTTGCCGTCGCTGCTGTAGACCCTCAGGGGGATTTGCAACTGGACGCTTCTGAGCGCGTCGACCGAGGGCAGGCTGGGACTAAGATACAGAAACGCACCGCTCACACCGAGTACGAGCGCGCAGATGACGGCGACGAGAGACCACCAGAAGAACTTCAGCAGGCGTATCAAGGCTTTTGGGTGTCCAGGTTGAGAGTGGATTGCGCGCAGGGCCGGCGGACAGGAAAAACGCTGGCCATTATAAGCATTTTTCGTCCCGCCGGGTGACCGCCCGGGGAGAGCGACGACCGCCTGCGCCGCAAGGGTTCGGGCAGCCAATGACCAGGAAGGAACAGCCATGCTTGGACGCTTTGGCAGGGGTACCGGTTCACTGCTGGGGGTGGAAATAGCCTCCGATGCCATACGAATGCTGCACCTGCGCCGCCAACGTGGCGGTTGTCGGGTGGTGGGCTGGGCGCAGGAACGCCTTGGGGCAGCACCAGGTAGCTCATTGGGGGGTGACCAGGTGGAATGCCTGGTCGCGGGTTTGCGGCAGGCCCATGCCCGCTGTCGAGCTTCGCAGTGCCGGGTCGCCCTGGCGTTGCCTGCATCGCAGGTCATCTGCAAGGTTTGCCGCCTGCCTGCCGGGTTGCCCGGCCATGGCGTCGAAGCTGCCTTGCTTGCGCAGGCCGAGCAGCTGTTTCCCTTTCCTGTGGAGGACCTTGCCCTGGATTTTCAGGTGCATGGCCCGTGCGCGGAGGATGTCGGGCAGGTCGAGGTGTTGGTGGTGGCCTGTAGGCAAAGTCAGCTCGACCCACTGGAGCGAGTGTTCGCGCAAGCCGGCCTGCAGTTGGTGGCCGTGGAGGTGGACAGTTTCGCGTTGCGGCGGGCGCTGGTGCCTGAGCCGCAGGCAGGCGACATGGCGCTGCTGCAGTTGGAGCCGGACGAGGTGATCCTGCACCGTTGGCAGGGAGGCCGCGTGCCGCATCGGCAGCGCATTGCCTTGCCTTCTCTGGAGCGCTGGGCCGAGGCTGTCGATGGGCTCTGGCAGGCGGATATCCTGGGCGCGTTTGAGCAGGTTGTGTTGTTCGGGGCCGCCGCCGATGAGGCTCGGGCGGCAGACTTGTCGGAGCGTCTGGGCGTGAAATGCCATGTCGGTCGCCCGGGCCCTCTGGTCAGCGGTTTCGATGAAACCAGCGTGCCCGCTGCTGCCATGGCTCTTGCCTGTGGTTTGGCAATGGGAGGCCCGGTATGAAAGGGCGACTGAACCTGATGCCCTGGCGCGAACAGCGCAGGGCAAGCGCTGTGCGGCGATTCCAGATCACCCTGGTCGGCACGCTTGTGGTGGCGCTGTGCGGGGTGATGTTGCTTGATCGAATGGCGCGGTCGCGTCTGGCCAGGCAGGCGCAGGTCGTCGCCACGCAGCAGGCGGCTGTTGAGCGGTTGGACGCTTCGCTGCGGCAGATCGATAAGTTGCGTGAAGCACGGGATGCGTTGTTGGCCCAGCAAGCGACGGTGTCTGCGCTGAGCGCCGGACGGGCGCAGTTGCCTGGGCTGTTTCTCGCACTGGAGCAGGCAATGCCCGAAGGGGCGCGCTTGATCGAGGTGGGCGTGGAGGACGGGCGTCTGCGCCTTGCCGGGTTGGCAGCCTCTGCTTCAGTGGTGGCCAGGCTTATGCGCAGCCTGGAACAAGTAAAGATGGTGCGGGACCTGGAGCTTGTTCACTTGCGACGTCATGGCCAGGGCGATGAATTCCTGCTGGCGGCGCGCTTGTTGGCGGGTGAGTCATGAACCGCCTATGGACCCAGGATTGGCAGGGCCTGGCGGCTCGATCTTGGTTGTTCCGGTGGATGGTGGCAGCAGGGCTGCTGTTTCTGGTGGCTTTCGCGGGTTACTTCGCCCGCCTGCGTGAGCCGCTCAATAGCCATGCCGAGGCAGTCCAGAGGCAGTTGCAGCTACAAATTGTTCTGGCGGATGGGGCGGGAAAACCTGTCGAGCTGGAGCGAGCGCAGCAGGCTCTGGAGCAAGCCAGGACTGGGTTGCAAGCGTTGCGCTGGCGACTGGCCGCGGGAGAGGGCATGAGTGAACTGCTCGACCAGCTGGCCCTGTCGGGCCATGAGCATGGCCTGTCGTTCGAACGCATCGAAGTAAACGAAGCGCAGCAGGCTGCAGGGTACCGCTTGCAGCCTCTGGAGATCAGCGTGCACGGGCGCTACCCGGCGTTGCGCTTGTGGCTTGAGCAGTGGTTGCAGCAGTTGCGTTTGTTGAGCGTGCCCCAGCTCAGGCTGGCCTTGCAGGAAGAAGGCTCAGGAGTGGTTGGCGCACGGTTGCTGATACATGCCTACCACCCAGGGGAAGAGCTTCCCGTGCCGGCTGCCTTGGCGGATGAACCTGCCCAGGATGCCCTGTCGAAGGCCACGTTCGACCCATTTCAGGCCTGGTTGCCCGCCACACAGGGTAAAGAGCTGCGGCATATTCCCTTGGCGCGGCTGGAAATGGTCGGAAGCCTGTCCCAGTCAGGGCGCCGGCAGGCATTGTTGCGTTCGGCGGGGCACTTGTATCGGGTCGGGCAAGGCGATCGGCTCGGTTTGAATGAGGGGGTCGTGGTGGCAATCGATGCCGATCGGCTGGAGGTCCGCGAACGGATCTACATCGGCGGGCACTGGCAGGCGCGTCCCAGATATCTGGTGCTTGTAAAACGTGAGCAAGGGGAGGTCAAGGATGAGACCGAAGCGATGGTTGAGCGGCGTGGGGTTGATGTTGAGCATCCTGGCGGTGCAGGCAGCGGAGCTTCAGGGTGAGCCGATGTCGCTCGACTTCCAGGATGTCGAGCTGCGCTCGGTGCTTCAGGTCATGGCCGAGCACGCCGGCGTCAACCTGGTTGCCAGTGACTCGGTGCAGGGGCGGATAACCCTGCGCCTGGAGGAGGTACCCTGGGGCCAGGCCCTCGACCTGGTGCTGCGCAGCAAGGGGCTGGGCAGGCGCCAGGAGGGCAATGTGCTGCTGATCGCCCCCGTTGCGGAGCTGGCCGGGCGGGCTGGGGGCATGGGCGAGGAGGTGTTGCTGGAACCCTTGCGGCGTGAGCTGATCCCGGTCTTTCATGCCAAGGCCGCCGAGCTGGCGGAACTGTTGCTGGCGAGCCTGGCCGATGACGGCATTCTGACCGGGCGTGGCAGCCTCGGTGTGGATGCGCGGACCAACACGCTGGTGGTCACCTTGCCTGGCGAACGGCTTGCCGAGCTGCGCAGGCTGGTGGCGCAGCTGGATGTGCCGGTGCGCCAGGTCATGATCGAGGCGCGTATCGTCGAGGCCAGCGTCGATTACGAGAAGGCCCTGGGCGTGCGATGGGGTGGCCCGTTGTATGGGGTGGACAGTCGGCTGGGCAGCGATCTGTTCGTCGACCTTGGGGTCGAGCGGGCCAATGCCGGGCTAGGCGTGGGGTTGTTGCGCAGCGACATTCTGCTGGACCTGGAACTCAGCGCCATGGAGAAGAGCGGCAATGGCGAGATCATCTCCCAGCCCAAGGTGGTCACGGCCGACAAGGAAACCGCGCGCATACTCAAGGGCACCGAAGTGCCGTATCAGGAGACCACGCGCAGTGGCGCCACTTCCATTTCCTTTCGCGAGGCCTCCCTGTCGCTGGAGGTGACGCCGCAGATCACCCCGGATGGCAAGGTAGTGATGGATGTGCGTGTGACCAAGGACGAGCCCGACTTCATCAATGCGCTGAACGATGTGCCGCCGATCCGCAAGAACGAGGTCACGGCAAAGGTCCGGGTGGCCGATGGGCAGACCATTGTGATTGGCGGCGTGTACTCGACGTCGCAGAACAAAGTGGTCGACAAGGTGCCATTTTTCGGCGATCTGCCGTATGTTGGGCGGCTGTTTCGACGCGATGCATTACAAGAGAAAAAATCCGAGCTGCTGGTCTTCCTGACTCCGCGTATCATGAGTGACCAGGCGATTGCTGTGAGTCGTTGATTCTGTGCGAAATTTGATACTTGTAGGGCCCATGGGCGCTGGAAAAAGCACCATCGGGCGCCTGTTGGCCAAAGAGCTGCGCCTGCTGTTCAAGGATTCCGACAAGGAAATCGAGCTGCGAACCGGCGCCAACATCCCGTGGATCTTCGACAAGGAAGGCGAGCCGGGCTTTCGCGACCGCGAGCAGGCGATGATCGCCGAACTCTGCGCGCTCGATGGCGTGGTCCTGGCGACCGGTGGCGGCGCGGTGATGCGCGATGCCAACCGTGCCGCGCTGCATGCCGGTGGCCGGGTGATCTACCTGCATGCCTCGGTGGAGCAGCAGGTGGGGCGTACCTCCCGTGACCGCAACCGACCGCTGCTGCGTACCGCCAACCCGGAAGCCACCTTGCGTGCCCTGCTTGAAACACGCGACCCGCTCTATCGCGAGATTGCCGACCTGGTGGTGGAAACCGACGAACGGCCACCGCGCATGGTCGTGCTCGACATTCTCGAGCGTCTGCAGAAGTTGCCGCCCCGCTGAGCGGGGTCTATCCTCGGCGACCAACGCCGAGACGGGGTTGAACGTCACCGCGTGGGGCCATAGCGCCACCGCGCCCAAGTACATTGTGGGGATACATGCAGACACTTAAGGTCGACCTGGGCGAGCGTAGCTACCCGATCTACATTGGCGAAGGCCTGCTTGACCAGCCCGAGCTGCTGGCGCCGCACATTGCCGGCCGGCAGGTCGCCATCGTCTCCAACGAGACCGTCGCGCCCCTGTACCTCGAACGCCTGAGCAAGACCCTGGGTGCCTACTCGGTGCTGCCGGTGGTGTTGCCCGACGGCGAGGCCCACAAGAACTGGGAAACCCTGCAACTGATCTTCGATGCCCTGCTGACCGCGCGTCATGACCGGCGCACCACCGTGGTCGCCCTCGGTGGCGGCGTGATCGGTGACATGGCCGGCTTTGCCGCAGCCTGCTACCAGCGTGGGGTCGATTTCATCCAGGTGCCGACCACGCTGCTGTCCCAGGTGGACTCCTCGGTGGGCGGCAAGACTGGCATCAACCACCCGCTGGGCAAGAACATGGTCGGTGCCTTCTACCAGCCCAACGCGGTGCTGATCGACACCACCAGCCTGAAAACCTTGCCCGCGCGTGAGCTGTCCGCCGGTCTGGCCGAGGTCATCAAGTACGGCCTGATCTGCGACAAGCCATTCCTTGCCTGGCTCGAAGACAATATGCAGGCGCTGCGTGCCCTGGACTCCGTCGCCCTGACCGAGGCCATCCGTCGCTCCTGCGCGGCCAAGGCCGCCGTGGTTGGCGCTGATGAGCGCGAATCGGGCGTGCGTGCCACGCTCAACCTTGGCCACACATTCGGCCATGCCATCGAAACACACATGGGTTATGGCGTCTGGCTGCACGGCGAAGCCGTGGCGGCCGGCACGGTCATGGCCCTGGAAATGTCCATGCGCCTGGGCTGGATCGACCAGCCGGCGCGTGATCGCGGAATTCGCCTGCTGCAGGACGCAGGATTGCCGGTGGTGCCACCACAGGAAATGACCCCGGCGCATTTCATGGAGCACATGGCGGTCGACAAGAAAGTGCTCGACGGGCGCCTGCGCCTGGTGCTGCTGCGCCAGCTGGGCGAGGCCGTCGTCACCGACGACTATTCGACAGAGATTCTTCAGGCCACGCTGGCGGCGGATTACCGCGCGATCGTGGCCCAGCTTTGAGGTTGTGACAACGCAATGACCAGTCTGCATGCCGATGAGGCGTTTCTCGATCATTACCAGCTGAGCCACGATCCGTTCGCACCCCGGGTGCCCGGTTTCAAGTTCTTCCCCGCCCAGCGCAAACCAGTGCTTGGCCAGCTGCATCACCTGGCGCGCTACAGCCAGCTGATGCTGGCGGTCACCGGCCCTGTGGGTAGCGGCAAGACCCTGCTGCGCCAGGCACTGGTGGCCAGCACCAACAAGCAGTCGGTGCAAAGCGTGGTGGTATCCGCCCGTGGCGCCAGCGACGCGGCCAGCGTGCTCGGCCAGGTGGCACAGTCGCTGGGCGTGGCGCAGCCGGAAGTGCAGGCGATCCTGTCGCAGGTGGTGCAACTGGCGCTGACCGGCCAGGAAGTCTATCTGCTGGTGGACGATGCGGAACAACTGGACGAGTCGGCACTCCAAGCGTTGCTGGAGTTGGCGGCAGGCGTAGCTGAAGGGCGCCCGCACGTGTTCCTGTTCGGCGAGCCTTCGCTGATCGCCGGGTTGGATGAGCTCAATGCCGATGGCGAGCGATTCCACGTCATTGAACTGGCCCCGTACAGCGAGGAAGAAACCCGCGAGTACCTGGAGCAGCGCCTGGAGGGTGCTGGCCGGGGCATCGAGGTGTTCACCGCCGAGCAGATCGTCGACATCCACGAAAACTCCGACGGCTGGCCTGGGAACATCAACCAGGTCGCCCGCGATACCTTGATCGAAGCCATGATCGCCAGCCGTACCACGGTCAAGCGACCATCCATGGGGTTCAAAATGCCTAAGAAACACGTGCTCGCGTTGTCCGCAGTGGTCGTGGTCGCCGTTGGCGCTGCGGTCCTGATGCCCAAGAAAGGCGACAAGGCCCCGGCCGACGCGCCCCCCGCTGCCCAGGCCCAACTGCCCTTGGGCCAGGGCGGCAACGGCGGCGCGCCCGCCATCGAGTTCTCCGGCTCCTCGCAGCCGATGCCGTTGCCGCTGGTCGGTCAGTCGCAGCCGGTGATGCGCGAACCGCTGGCCCAGGCCGCTGGCATGGGTGAAGGTGAAGACGGCGGGCCGGCCGACAACACTGCGCTGCAGCCAGCCACGCCATCGGCTGCCGTGCCGCCGACCGTGACCACCATCGCGCCGCCGCAAGGTGCCACCGCCAGCCCTGCGCCGGCCCCGGCCCAGCCGGTGACCAGCGCTCCGGTACAGCCGGTTGCGCCTGCGACAAAACCTGTAGCAACCCAACCGGCAAAACCGGTTGCACCTGCCAAGCCAGTCCCGGCCCCGACCCAGGTCGCGAGCGCCAAGCCCGCAGCCAAACCTGCCGAGAAACCGGCTGCCGGCGGCGCCGGCAACAGCAGCTGGTACGCGGGCCAGAAGCCCGGTAACTACGTGGTGCAGATCTTCGGCACCAGTTCCGAGGCGTCGGCGCAGTCGTTCGTCAAGGCGCAGGGTGGCGACTATCGCTACTTCAGGAAAAACCTGCAGGGCAAGCCGTTGTATGTGGTGACCTACGGCAACTTCGCCAGCCGCGACGCCGCCGCTGCGGCAATCAAGAACTTGCCAGCCAAGGTCCAGGCTGGTAAACCTTGGCCACGTACCGTGGGCAGCGTCCAACAAGAGCTGGCCACGGCCCGCTGATACCTTCCGGGCGGCATCACCCCGCCGCCCAGTTGCTGAGCGACTTTCTAGCTTTCAACTAGCCTGCTGCGCCCGAGCGCGGCAGGCTTTTCTGTCCCAGACTGCCGGCCACAAGCCCTTTCTTGCAGTCCTGGCTGAAACGCTTCAGACTCCAGTCAAGCCGCTATCACGGCGCACGACTTAAAAACATTCAAAATTGCGACATAAATTTTCAATGGTGAGACATGAAAATTTGTGGCCGTCGCTGTCGCTGTGCAACAATGGTTTTCCATGGCCACCGCAAAAAAGCTGGCATTTGATCGGCGTGGATGGTAAGTGGTTGTTAAAAAAGAGATTTGCCTCCGGTTGAGAGGTGAACCTGGTGAGAAAGTGTCTATGAAAACAGGTCTGTACCATCCCGAAGAATTCAAGGACAACTGTGGTTTCGGCCTGATCGCCCATATGACGGGCGAGCCGAGTCACCACCTTCTGCAAACCGCCATGCAGGCGCTGACCTGCATGACCCACCGCGGCGGCATCAACGCCGACGGCAAGACCGGCGACGGTTGCGGTCTGCTCATGCAGAAGCCCGATCAATTCCTGCGCGCCGTGGCCCAGGAGCACTTCGCCGTCGAGCTGCCCAGGCAGTACGCCGTCGGCATGGTGTTCTTCAACCAGGACCCGGTCAAAGCCGAAGCTGCCCGCGCCAACATGGATCGCGAGATCGTCAACGCCGGCCTCAAGCTGGTGGGTTGGCGCAAGGTGCCGATCGATACCAGCGTCCTTGGCCGCCTGGCACTGGAGCGCCTGCCGCAGATCGAGCAGGTGTTCATCGGCGGCGAAGGCCTGAGCGATCAGGAATTCGCCATCAAGCTGTTCAGTGCCCGTCGCCGTTCGTCCGTGGCCAACGCCCACGACGCCGACCACTACATCTGCAGCTTCTCGCACAAGACCATCATCTACAAAGGCCTGATGATGCCGCGCGATCTCGCGGCGTTCTATCCGGACCTGGGTGACGAGCGTCTGCAGACCGCAATCTGCGTGTTCCACCAGCGCTTTTCCACCAACACCCTGCCGAAGTGGCCGTTGGCGCAGCCCTTCCGCTTCCTCGCCCACAACGGCGAGATCAACACCATCACCGGCAACCGCAACTGGGCCATGGCCCGTCGCACCAAGTTCGCCAACGACCTGATCCCCGACCTCGAAGAGCTCGGCCCGCTGGTCAACCGCGTCGGTTCCGACTCATCCAGCATGGACAACATGCTCGAGCTGATGGTCACTGGTGGCATCGACCTGTTCCGCGGCGTGCGCATGCTGGTACCGCCAGCCTGGCAGAACGTCGAGACCATGGACGCCGACCTGCGCGCCTTCTACGAATACAACTCCATGCACATGGAACCGTGGGATGGCCCGGCCGGTATCGTCATGACCGAAGGCCGCCACGCGGTGTGCCTGCTCGACCGCAACGGCCTGCGCCCGGCGCGCTGGGTGACCACCACCAATGGCTACATCACCATCGCCTCGGAAATCGGCGTGTGGGGCTATCAGCCTGAGGAAGTCCTGGCCAAGGGCCGTGTTGGCCCAGGTCAGATCCTGGCTGTCGATACCGAGACCGGTCAGATCCTCGACACCGACGCCATCGACAACCGCCTGAAGTCGCGTCACCCTTACAAGCGCTGGTTGCGCCAGCACGCCACGCGCATCCAGGCGACCCTGAGCGACGACCAGGGCGTGGCCAGCTACGACGCTGACCAGCTCAAGCAGTACATGAAGATGTTCCAGGTCACCTTCGAGGAGCGTGACCAGGTGCTGCGCCCGCTCGGCGAGCAGGGCCAGGAAGCGGTCGGTTCGATGGGCGACGACACGCCGATGGCCGTGCTGTCCCAGCGCGTGCGTTCGCCGTACGATTTCTTCCGCCAGCAGTTCGCCCAGGTGACCAACCCGCCGATCGACCCGCTGCGCGAAGCGATCGTGATGTCCCTGGAAATCTGCCTGGGCGCCGAGCGCAACATCTTCCAGGAGTCCCCCGAGCATGCCTCGCGGGTGATCCTCAGCTCGCCGGTCATCTCGCCCGCCAAGTGGCGTTCGCTGATGAACCTGGAGCGCGAAGGCTTCGACCGCCAGCTGATCGACCTCAACTATGAGCAAAGCCTCGGCCTTGAAGCGGCCATCCGCAATATCGCCGACCAGGCCGAAGAAGCGGTGCGCGGCGGCAAGACCCAACTGGTGCTCAGCGACCGCTACATTGCCCCGGGCAAGCTGCCGGTACACGCCTCGCTGGCCGTAGGCGCAGTACACCATCGTCTGACCGAACAAGGGCTGCGCTGCGACAGCAACATCCTGGTCGAGACCGCCACTGCCCGCGACCCGCACCACTTCGCCGTGCTGCTGGGCTTCGGTGCTTCGGCTGTCTATCCGTACCTGGCCTACGAAGTGCTGGCCGACCTGATCCGCACCGGCGAAGTGCTGGGTGATCTGGACGAAGTGTTCAAGTACTACCGCAAGGGCATCTCCAAGGGCCTGCTGAAGATCCTGTCGAAGATGGGCATCTCCACCATCACCTCTTACCGTGGCGCGCAGCTGTTCGAAGCCATCGGCCTGTCCGAGGAAGTGGTTGGCCTGAGCTTCAAGGGTGTGTCGAGCCGCATCAAGGGTGCGCGTTTCGAAGACCTGGAGAGCGACCAGAAGCTGCTCGCCGCCGAAGCCTGGAGCGCGCGCAAGCCGATCCAGCAAGGTGGGCTGCTCAAGTTCGTCCATGGTGGCGAATACCATGCCTACAACCCGGACGTGGTCAACACCCTGCAGGCCGCCGTGCAGCAGGGCGACTACGCCAAGTTCAAGGAGTACACCACGCTGGTCGACCAGCGTCCGGTGTCGATGATCCGCGACCTGCTGAAAGTGAAGGTGGCCGACCAGGCCCTGCCGTTGGATGAAATCGAGCCACTGGACGCGATCCTCAAGCGCTTCGACTCCGCTGGTATCTCCCTGGGTGCACTGTCGCCAGAGGCGCACGAAGCCTTGGCCGAGGCGATGAACCGCCTGGGTGCGCGCTCCAACTCCGGCGAGGGCGGTGAAGACCCGGCCCGCTATGGCACCGTCAAAAGCTCGAAGATCAAGCAGGTGGCCACCGGCCGCTTTGGCGTGACCCCGGAATACCTGGTCAATGCCGAAGTGCTGCAGATCAAGGTCGCTCAGGGCGCCAAACCCGGCGAGGGCGGCCAGCTGCCGGGCGGCAAGGTCAACGGCCTGATCGCCAGGCTGCGCTACGCGGTACCGGGCGTGACCCTGATTTCGCCACCGCCGCACCACGACATCTACTCGATCGAAGACCTGGCCCAGCTGATCTACGACCTCAAGCAGGTCAACCCGCAGGCCCTGGTTTCGGTCAAGCTGGTTGCCGAAGCCGGCGTGGGTACCATCGCCGCCGGCGTGGCCAAGGCCTATGCCGACCTGATCACCATTTCCGGCTACGACGGCGGCACCGGCGCTTCGCCGCTGACCTCGATCAAGTACGCCGGCGCTCCGTGGGAACTGGGCCTGGCCGAAACCCACCAGACCCTGCGCGGCAACGACCTGCGCGGCAAGGTACGGGTGCAGACCGACGGCGGCCTTAAAACCGGCCTGGACGTGATCAAGGCCGCGATCCTCGGCGCCGAGAGCTTCGGCTTCGGCACCGCGCCGATGATCGCCCTGGGCTGCAAGTACCTGCGCATCTGCCACCTGAACAACTGCGCCACCGGCGTGGCCACCCAGAACGACAAGCTGCGCAAGGACCACTACATCGGCACCGTCGACATGGTGATCAACTTCTTCACCTTCGTCGCTGAAGAGACCCGCGAGTGGCTGGCCAAGCTGGGCGTGCGCAGCCTGGGCGAGCTGATCGGCCGTACCGACCTGCTCGACGTGTTGCCGGGCGACACCGAGCGCCAGGGCCACCTCGACCTGACGCCGCTGCTGGGCAGCTCGCACATCCCGGCCGACAAGCCGCAGTTCTGCCAAGTGGACAAGAACCCGCCGTTCGACCAGGGTGAACTGGCCGAGAAGATGGTCGCCATGGCCCTGCCGGCGATCCGCGACATGGCTGGTGGCGAATTCGCCATGGACATCTGCAACTGCGACCGTTCCATCGGTGCGCGCATCTCTGGCGAAATCGCCAGGCTGCACGGCAACCAGGGCATGGCCGCCGCGCCGATCACCTTCCGCTTCAAGGGCACTGCGGGCCAGAGCTTTGGCGTGTGGAACGCCGGCGGCTTGAACCTGCACCTGGAAGGCGACGCCAACGACTACGTCGGCAAGGGCATGACCGGGGGCAAGGTGACCATCGTGCCACCGGCCGGAAGCCCGTTCGAAACCCAGCACAGCGCCATCGTCGGCAACACCTGCCTGTATGGCGCCACCGGCGGCAAGCTGTTCGCCGCAGGCACCGCGGGCGAGCGCTTCGCTGTACGTAACTCCGGCGCCCACGCTGTGGTCGAGGGCACCGGCGATCACTGCTGTGAATACATGACCGGCGGCTTTGTCTGCGTGCTGGGCAAGACCGGTTACAACTTCGGTTCTGGCATGACTGGCGGCTTTGCCTACGTGCTCGACATGGACAACAGCTTCTTCGACAAACTCAACCACGAGCTGGTGGAAATCCAGCGTATCAGTGGTGAGGCGATGGAAGCCTACCGCAGCCACCTGGCGCGGGTCCTGGGCGAGTACGTGGAAGAGACCGGCAGCGAGTGGGGGCGTGAGCTCTCGGAGAACCTGGACGACTATGTGCGGCGCTTCTGGCTGGTCAAGCCGAAGGCGGCCAACCTCAAGCACCTGTTGTCCAGCACCCGTGCCAACCCGCAGTAAGAACAGCTGCAAGTGGCAAGCCTCAAGCTGCAAGTAAATGCGCTTCGAGGTTTGCCCGGCTTAAGTGATCGTCTTGCGGCTTGCAGCTTGTAGCTTGCAGCTGCTGTTAAGAGGTTTTGAAAAATGGCTGAACGTCTGAGCAACGACTTCCAGTTCATCGAAGTGGGGCGCAAAGACCCCAAGAAAAAGCTGCTGCGCCAGCGCAAGAAGGAGTTCGTCGAGATCTACGAACCCTTCAAGCCGCAGCAGTCCGTGGAGCAGGCGCACCGCTGCCTGGGCTGCGGTAACCCGTATTGCGAGTGGAAGTGCCCGGTACATAACTTCATTCCCAACTGGTTGAAGCTGGTTTCCGAGGGCAACATCCTTGCTGCGGCAGAGCTGTCGCACCAGACCAACACCCTGCCGGAAGTCTGTGGCCGCGTGTGCCCGCAGGACCGCCTGTGCGAGGGTGCCTGCACCTTGAACGACGGCTTCGGCGCGGTAACCATCGGCTCGGTGGAGAAGTACATCACCGACACCGCCTTCGCCATGGGCTGGCGCCCGGACATGTCCAAGGTCAAACCGACCGGCAAGCGTGTCGCCATCATCGGCGCCGGCCCGGCCGGCCTGGGCTGCGCCGATGTGCTGGTACGTGCCGGCGTGACCCCGGTGGTGTTCGACCGCAACCCCGAGATTGGTGGTCTGCTGACTTTCGGCATCCCCGAGTTCAAGCTGGAAAAGACCGTGCTGAGCAATCGCCGCGAAGTCTTCACCGGCATGGGCATCGAGTTCCGCCTGAACACTGAGGTGGGCCGCGACATCACCATGGAGCAACTGCTCGCCGAGTACGACGCAGTGTTCATGGGCATGGGCACCTATACCTACATGAAGGGCGGCTTCCCCGGCGAGGACTTGCCGGGCGTGCATGACGCGCTGGACTTCCTTATCGCCAACGTCAACCGCAACCTGGGCTTTGAAAAGTCGCCGGAAGACTTCGTCGACATGCAGGGCAAGAAGGTCGTGGTACTTGGCGGTGGCGACACCGCGATGGACTGCAACCGCACCTCGATCCGCCAGGGCGCCAAGTCGGTGACCTGTGCCTATCGCCGTGACGAGGCCAACATGCCGGGTTCGCGCAAAGAGGTGAAGAACGCCAAGGAAGAGGGCGTGAAGTTCCTCTACAACCGCCAGCCCATCGCCATCGTCGGCGAGGACAAGGTCGAGGGCGTGAAGGTGGTCGAGACCCGTCTCGGCGAGCCGGATGCCCGTGGTCGCCGCAGCCCCGAGCCAATCCCGGGCTCCGAGGAGATCCTGCCGGCCGACGCCGTGGTGATCGCCTTCGGCTTCCGCCCGAGCCCGGCGCCGTGGTTCGAGCAGTTCGGTATCCAGATGGACAGCCAGGGTCGCGTGGTGGCCCCGGAGAAGGGCAAGTTCAAGCACCAGACCAGCAACCCGAAAGTGTTTGCCGGTGGCGACATGGTGCGGGGTTCGGATCTGGTGGTGACGGCGATCTTCGAAGGGCGTACCGCAGCCGAAGGCATTCTGGATTACCTCGAAGTCTGATGTTGCCTGAACCGGCCTCATCGCCGGCAAGCCGGCTCCCACAAAGGCAGTGCCTTACCCTGTGGGAGCCGGGTTGCCGGCGATGAGGCCATCAGATGCAACCCCAGGACCTCGTTTTGTATACAAAAATGCTTGATCCATGGCACCTGATAGACAAAACGCATGGCCATGGCCGTGCCTTTTGCGTCCGCGTCTGAGAAAATGCCCGCACTTTTTTTCCGGATGCCGACATGACTGCCCTGAAGAACGATCGTTTCCTGCGTGCACTGCTCAAGCAACCTGTAGATGTCACCCCGGTATGGATGATGCGCCAGGCCGGCCGCTACCTCCCGGAGTATCGCGCCAGCCGCGCCAAGGCCGGCGACTTCATGAGCCTGTGCATGAACCCGCAGTTCGCCTGCGAGGTCACCCTGCAGCCGCTGGACCGCTACCCGCTGGACGCGGCGATCCTGTTCTCGGACATCCTCACCATCCCTGACGCCATGGGCCAGGGCCTGTACTTCGAGACCGGCGAAGGCCCGCGCTTCAAGAAAGTCATCAGCACCCTGGCCGACATCGAAGCGTTGCCGATCCCCGACCCGCAGAAGGACCTGGGCTACGTGATGGACGCGGTCAGCACCATCCGCCGCGAGCTCAACGGCCGCGTGCCGCTGATCGGCTTCTCCGGCAGCCCATGGACCCTGGCCACCTACATGGTGGAAGGTGGTTCGTCCAAGGACTTCCGCAAGATCAAGGCCATGGCCTATGACAACCCGCAGGCCCTGCACCTGCTGCTGGACAAGCTGGCGCAGTCGGTCACCAGCTATCTCAACGGGCAGATCCAGGCGGGCGCCCAGGCGGTGCAGATCTTCGATACCTGGGGTGGCAACCTGTCGGCGGCGGCCTACCAGGAGTTCTCCCTGGCCTACATGCGCAAGATCGTCAGCGGCCTGATCCGCGAGCATGAAGGGCGCAAGGTGCCCGTCATCCTGTTCACCAAGAACGGCGGCCTGTGGCTGGAAAGCATCGCCGATGCCGGTGCCGACGCCCTGGGCCTGGACTGGACCTGCGAAATCGGCGACGCCCGCCGCCGCGTCGGTGACAAGGTCGCGTTGCAGGGCAACATGGACCCGACCGTGCTGTATGCCAACCCTGCGGCCATCCGCAAGGAAGTCGCGCGCATCCTGGCCAGCTACGGCAAGGGCAGCGGCCACGTGTTCAACCTGGGCCATGGCATCACCCCGGAAGTCGATCCGGAGCACGCCGGCGTATTCATCAACGCCGTGCACGAGCTTTCGGCGCAGTACCACCAGTAACCGGTGTGCAACGCAAGAAGCCCGGCCAAGTGCCGGGCTTTTTGTTGTATTAAGTTTCAATTCAGCGATCGTCGGTAATCTGGTGGCATCAAAACGCAAACAGGACCCGATCACCATGAAAGCCCGTTACCTGCCCCTGATCCTCGCCCCACTGTTCAGCACCGCCGCCCTGGCCGCCGGCTACACCGGCCCCGGTGCCCAGTCCGTGACCACGGTGGCTGCCGCCAATGATGCCGCCGACGACACCCCGGTGGTGCTGCAAGGCTACGTGACCAAGAAGATCAACAACGACGACAAGTACGAGTTCAAGGACAACACCGGCACCATCACCGTCGAGATCGACGATGAAGACCTGCCAGCGACGCCGTTCAACGACAAGACCAAGGTCAAGCTGACCGGCGAGGTGGAAAAGCACCTGATGAGCCGTGAGGTGGATGTGGATATCGTCGAGATCATCAACTGATCCAAAGGCCTCATCGCCTGTAAGCCGGCTCCCAAGGTTGTGGGAGTCGGCTTGTCGTGGCGACGAACCGCGGCGATTGGGCTGCAAAGCAGCCGCACTCAGGTAGTCTTCGGCGCCAACCTGCTCAAATGCACCGCCACCAGCAACGCCACCGCCAACAGGCTGCCGATGAACAGCCCGATACCGTTCCAGCCCCACTGGTGCCAGAATACCCCGCCCGCCGTCCCGGCCACACTCGACCCCGCGTAATAGCTGAACAGGTACAGCGAAGAAGCCTGCCCCTTGGCCTTCAGCGCCCGGCGGCCGATCCAGCTGCTGGCCACCGAATGCGCGCCAAAGAAGCCGAAGGTGAACACCAGCATGCCGAGAATGATCATGGCCAGCGGGTTGGCCAATGTCATGAGCAGGCCGCCGGCCATGACCAGGATACTGGCCCAGAACACCTTGCGCCGCCCGAGCTTGTCGGCCAGCGCGCCGACCTGCGCAGAGCTGTAGATCCCCGACAGGTACACCACCGACAGCAGTCCGACCAGCGCCTGGTTCATATGGTAGGGCCCGGCGAGCAGGCGATAGCCAATGTAGTTGAACAGGGTGACGAAGGCGCCCATCAGCAGGAAGGCCTCAAGGAACAGCCAGGGCAGCCCGGCATCCTTGAAGTGCATGACGAAACCGTCCAGCAAGCTGCGGGGTTTCAATGACTGGGCCCGGAAGTTGCGCGATTCGGGCAGCACCTTCCAGAACACCACGGCCGCCACCAGGGCCAGGCCGCCGATCACCAGCATCGCCGTGTGCCAGCTGACGAAGTCGATCAACACGCCGGTGATCAGGCGCCCGCTCATGCCGCCGATGGCATTGCCGCCGATATACAGCCCCATGGCCAGGCCGATGTGCTGCGGGTGGATCTCTTCGCTCAGGTAGGTCATCGCCACCGCGGCCAGGCCGCTCAGAGACAGGCCCACCAGTGCCCGCGTGGCCAGCACCAGCTCCCAGCTCGGCATCACCGCGCTGGCCAGGGTCGACAGCGCCGCGCACAGCAAGGCGAAGACCATCACCGGCTTGCGGCCGATACGGTCGGAAATGGGGCCGGTGATCAGCAGGCCGACCGCGAGCATGGCGGTGGACACCGACAGCACCAGGCTGCTCTGCGCGGCGTTGATGGCGAACTCCTGCGACAGCAGCGGCATCATGGGCTGCACGCAGTACAGCAGGGCGAAGGTGGCAAAGCCGCCGCTGAACAGCGCCAGCACGGTTTTCATGAAGGCGGGCGTGCCTTTCTCGATCCAGATGTCGTTGAAGGCAGGTTCGGGTTCGACGGGCAGGGGGGCGACGGCGGATCTCACGGGAGCGGTACCTCGGGGCGTTGCGATGGAAAAATCATATAGCTGGCTAATGATTAGATCCAATATATTGTTCGACCTGTTTAAGACCTTTAACGACCTGTTCGGAGCCGGCCATGGAGCTGCGTCACCTGCGTTATTTCATCGCTGTGGCCGAAGAGCTGCACTTCGGCCGCGCCGCCCAGCAACTGGGCATCTCGCAACCGCCGCTGAGCCAGCAGATCCAGGCCTTGGAGCAGGAGCTGGGCGCACGGTTGTTCGAGCGCACCAACCGCCGGGTCGAGCTCAGCGAGGCCGGGCGGTTGTTCCTCGACGAGGCCCGGCAAGTCCTGGCCCAGGTGGAAAAGGCTGCCGACGTGGCCCGGCGTGCGCAATTGGGGGAACTGGGGGAGTTGAAGATCGGCTTCACCTCTTCGGCACCCTTCACGTCGAAGCTGCCTAAGGCACTGCACGCGTTCCGTCAGCAGTTCCCGGCAGTGCACCTGAATCTCAAGGAGATGAGCAGCCGCGACGTTGCCGAAGCGGTGCTCGACGAGTCCATCGAAGTTGGCCTGATGCGGCCAATGCCCTTGCCGCAAGGGCTGGTGGTCAACGAGTTACTGCGCGAGCCGCTGGTAGCAGTGATCAATGCCTCGCACCCGTTGGCCGAAGGCAGCGAGCAGGGGCTGTACATGCAGGCCCTGGCCACCGAGCCGTTCGTGTTCTTCCCGCGCAGCTATGGCAGCGGCTTGCATGCCCAGTTGCTGAGCCTGGCGCGCCAGGCCGGTTTCAGCCCGCACTTCGCCCAGGAGGCGGGGGAGGCGATGACCATCATTGGCCTGGTGTCGGCGGGGTTGGGGGTATCGGTGCTGCCAGCGTCGTTCCAGCGCATGCGCATCGACGGAGTGGTCTACCGCACCCTGCTGGACGAGGGCGCCGACACCGCCGTGTGGCTGGTGCGGCGCTGCGGCGAAGGCTCGGCGATGGCGCGGGCCTTCGCCGCCTTGCTGGGCGGGCAGCCGGTCACGCCGCCCGCCTGAGGGTCAGTCAACGTGGGCCAGTTCGCCGCGCAGCGCCACGGCGCTGACGAAGGTGCCGGCGCGGCACTGGAACTTCTCTGAGTCCTTGTACAGCGAGCGCTGGTCGACGCTGGCGATGTTCACCACGGCGTTGGCGTCGGCCTCCTGGGCCGCGCGCTGCATCGTTGCCAAGGCCGATTGCAGGGCCCAGTAACAGGCCTCGCTGTCGGACTTGTTGCTGCCGTTGGTCTTGCGGCTGCTGCTCACCGTACGCAGGGTGCGCACCGAAGTCGGCAGGGCCTCACCGGCCAGGTAGAAGGTCACGCTGCCGTCGAGCAGGCCTGCCTCGGTGGCGCGCTTCACGCCTTCGCGGAAGCTCAGGTAGGTCGGCCCGTCGACGCCCTGGTTGATGATGCCCAGGTTGTTCACCGCTTCGATGTCCGGGTTGAACGACAGCTCCTTGAGCACGTTGTCGCGCAGGCGGTTGACCCAGCGGTTGTAGTTGCCGTGGATCTTGCCGTCCTTGTAGTCAAGGCCCCAGCTGCTGCGGTAGACGATCTGGAACTCGGTAGGGCTGAAGGGGATGTCGACCTCGGCGTGGTGGCGGCCGCGTACGGTGATGGCCGCCTTGACCATGCCCGGGCGCACCGACTGCACGATCCACTGGCGGTCGTTGAGCGCGGTGACGATGGCGCGTTTCATCTGGTCGTCGGTGAAATTGAGGTCCTTGGCGAAGTCTTCCTTGGCGTTGTACACCGGCTTGCTGGTGCACCCGGTGAAGACCAGGGCCAGTGCCAGCAAGGCGAGGATGCGGTGAGTCCGGGACATTCCTTTACTCCGTGGTTTTGCAGGTCAGGGCCAGCGGCGGAAGATCAACGAGGTGTTGACGCCGCCGAAGGCGAAGTTGTTGTTCATCACGTATTCGTGACTCATGGCGCGGAAGGCGCCTTGCAGGTAGTCGAGCTCGCCGCATTGCGGGTCGACGTTATCGAGGTTGAGCGTGGGGGCGTACTGCTCGCGGTTCATCATCTCGATGCTGAACCAGGACTCGAGGGCGCCGCAGGCACCCAGGGTGTGGCCCAGGTAGCTCTTCTGCGAGCTGATCGGCATGCGCGGCCCGAACAGGCTGCTGGTGGCCCGGGTCTCGGCGATATCGCCCTGCTCGGTGGCGGTGCCATGGCCATTCACATAACCGATGGCCTCGGGCGCCAGGCCTGCGTCTTCCAGCGCCAGCTCCATGGCCCGGCGCATGGTCGCCTGCTCGGGCCGGGTAATGTGCTGGCCGTCGGCATTGCTGCCAAAGCCCACCACCTCGGCGTAAATCCGCGCGCCACGGGCCAGGGCGTGTTCCAATTCTTCGAGCACCAGCATGCCGCCGCCCTCGCCGATCACCAGGCCGTCGCGGTCGAGGTCGTAGGGGCGTGGGCTCAGGTGCGGGGTGTCGTTCTTAAGGCTGGTGGCATAGAGCGCGTCGAACACCATGGCCTCGGTGGGGCACAGCTCTTCGGCGCCGCCGGCGAGCATCAGCGGCAGGCGCCCGAACTTGATCGCTTCATAGGCATAGCCGACGCCCTGGCTGCCGCTGGTGCAGGCGCTGGAAGTGGGGATCAGCCGCCCGGTCAGGCCGAAGTAGATGCTGATATTGGCCGCCGTGGTGTGCGGCATCATGCGTACGTAAGAGTTGGCGTTGAGGCCGTCCGAGGTGGAGTTGAGCAGCATGTTGCCGAAGGTCTTGATCTCGTCGGTGCTGCCGGTGGACGAGCCACAGGCCACGCCCATGCGCCCGTCGCGGATGCTCGGGTCGTCGAGCAACCCGGCATCGGCCAGCGCCCGCTCGGCGGCGGCCACCGCCAGGCGCGACACCCGGCCCATGCTGCGCAGTTGCTTGCGGGTCCAGTGCGCAGGTACCTGGAAGTCATCGATGGGGCCGGCCAGGCGGGTGTTGAGTTCGCTGTAGCGGTCCCACTCGTCCATGCGGCGGATGCCGCTGCGCCCCGCCGCGAACTGTGCGGCGATGCTCGCCCAGTCGTTGCCCAGGGCGGTAATGCCGGCCATGCCGGTGACCACGACGCGGCGCATCAGCACAGCCCTCCGTTGACCGCCAGCACCTGGCGGGTGATATAGGCCGCCTCGGGCGACATCAGGAAATTCACCGCGCCGGCCACTTCTTCCGGGGTGCCCATGCGCCCGGCCGGGATCATCTTCAGCAGTTCATCGACCGGTACGTTTTCGTCGAGCATGGCCGTGTCGATCAGCCCGGGGGCCACGCAGTTGACCGTGATGCGGCGCTTGCCCAGCTCGATCGCCAGGGCCTTGGCGGCACCGATCAGGCCGGCCTTGGAAGCGCTGTAGTTGACCTGGCCGCGGTTGCCGATCAGCCCCGACACCGAGGTGATGCAGACGATACGCCCCGGCGCGCGGCGGCGGATCATCGGCATCGTCAGCGGATGCAGGACGTTGTAGAACCCGTCGAGGTTGGTGCGCATCACCTGGTCCCAGTCGTCGTCGGTCAGCGCCGGGAAGGCGCCGTCGCGGGTCAGCCCGGCATTGCACACCACGCCGTAGTAAGCGCCATTGGCTTCGACATCGGCTTCCAGCACCGCCTTGCAGCGGGCGCGGTCGGCCACGTCGAACTGCAGCACCCGGGCCTGTTGGCCAAGCGCGCGTACTTCCTCCGCCACGGCATCGGCCTCGGCCCGGCCACTGCGGCAGTGCAGCACCAGGTCGAAGCCGGCCCGCGCCAGGCGCAGGGCAACGGCGCGGCCGATGCCACGGCTGGAGCCGGTAACGAGAATGCTGTCAGTCATGGTGCGGTTCCTCTGGGCCGGCTTCGGCCAGGTAGCGGTCGGGCTGTGGCGGGCGGTACACATTCAGGCGGGCCGTGGCATGGATGCCGGGGCCGCGCAGGTGGCATTCGAACACGCCCATGCCGTTGTCGTCTTCCAGCGAGCGCTGCGCGTGGATCAGCAGTTCGGTGCCGGCGGGGAAGTGCTCGACGGCGCATTCGAACTTGCGCGTGCCCAGCAGAAAGCCCAGCTCCACCGGCAGGCCCTGGCGGCGGGCGCGACAGCCGGCAAAGGCGGCCACGCTCTGGGCCATCAGCTCCAGGCCCAGCCAGGCCGGCAGGCTGCCGTCGGCACGGTTGAACAGGCCGCCTGGGCGCACCGTGGTACGGGTGTGGATCTGCTCGTCGTCGCAGCTGTCGATCTGCTCGATGAGGATCATGTCACCGGCATGGGGCAGCAGCTCGGCCAAGGGCCAGGGGATCATGGGGTGTCTCCGAGAATCAGGCTGACATTGTTGCCGCCAAAGGCGAACGAGTTGCTCATCAGGTAACGCGGGCGTTCCGTTGTCAGTCGCTGGCTGCCATCGACCAACGCCAGGGCCGGCAAGGCCGGGTCCTGTTGGCCATCCCAGACATGCGGCGGCAGCAGGCCCTGCGGGTTGTGCCCGCTCAGGGCCAGCCAGCAGAACGCCGCTTCCAGCGCACCGGCGGCGCCGAGGGTGTGGCCGGTCATGGACTTGGTTGATGAACAGGCCAGGCCGGCGCCGAACAGGCTGTGCACGGCCAGGGCTTCCATGGCGTCATTGTGCACGGTGGCGGTGCCGTGCAGGTTCAGGTAGCCGATCTGCGCGGGCACAAGGCCGGCATTGTCCAAGGCTTTGCCCATGGCCTGCAAGGCACCTTTGCCGGTAGGCTCCGGCGCCGAGATATGGTGCGCGTCGGAACTGGCGCCAGCGCCCAGCAGGGCGATGCGCGGGCCTTGTGGGTTGGCCTCGCGGGTCATCAGCAACACGGCCGCGCCTTCGCCGATATTGATGCCGGCGCGGTTGAGCGAAAACGGGTTGCAGCGCGCGTCGCTGACGGCCTCAAGGGCGCTGAAACCGTTGAGGGTCAGGCCGCACAGGCTGTCGACGCCGCCGCACAGCACTGCGTCGCACAGCCCCAGGTCGAGCAGGCGGCGCGCGCTCATCAGCGCCCGGGCGCTGGAGGTGCAGGCGGTGGAAATCACGTAGGCCGGGCCGCTCAGTTGCAGCCAGTCGGCGAGGAAGTTGGCCGGGGCGCTGAGCTCTTGCTGGGCGTAACGGTAGCCTTCGGGAAAATGCTGCTCGCGCAGGTAGTGGGCAATGCCGTCGCTGGCTTCGGCGATCCCTGAGGTGCTGGTGCCCAGCACCACGCCGACCCGATGGGCGCCGTGGCGCGCAATCGCCTCGCGGATAGCCGGCTCGATCTGCAGCGCGGCGCTGTACAGCAGCTGGTTGTTGCGGCTGTGGTGTTCCGCCAGCGGCAGCGCGGGCAGCGGGGTGGTGACGGCGCCCACCGGCAGGCTGCGCCCGGGCACCCAGCCTGCTTGCGAAAGCATGCCCGAACAGTCGCCGGCAAACAGCTTGCGGGCCACATCGGCCTGGCCGTGGCCGAGGGCACAGACCAGGCCCAGGGCATTGAGATAGGCGCTCATGGGGTGTTCTCGGCGGGCAAGGGGCTGACGTGATAACGCAGCCCTTGGCCCAGGTTCAAGGTAAAGGTATCGGCGCCCTGGTAGCGTACTTGCCAGCGCTCGCCGAGCCAGCGTCGCTCATCCTGCTGGTGGGCCTGGGGGTAAGCCTGTGGCAATTGCTGCGCCGGGGTCAGGGCGAACAGCATGGCGGCGAACAGCTCGCGCGCCGCCGGGTTCGGCGGCAGCAGTCCGTCGGCCTGCCACTGCTGGCCATCGAGTAGCTGGCGGGCCTGGGGAATGCCCAGCAGATCGAGCAGCGACCAGCGCAGGCGGGTGTCTTCGCGCTGGATCACCAGCAGCCAGTCCTGGCGTTGCCCGGCCTGTTCCCGTTCGACGTGCAACTGGCGTGGCAGTTCCAGCGCGGGCGTTTGCTCAGGCAAGGGCGGCCGTGCGGCGCAGGCGCCGAGCAGCAGGCAGCAGAACATGGCCAGCAGGACTTTCATGGTGTCTCCAGCGGTTTGCGCGCCACCACGTTGAGCAAGGTCTCTTCGCGTTGCCCGATGGGTGGTGGTTTGCGCAACCCGAAGCGTTCGAGCAGGCCGAAGTCCTTGGCGCGGCTCCACCACAGGTACGGGTACGAGACATTTTGCGCGCTGAACGCGAAGCCTTGGGCGCTGAGCATCTGCAGGTAGCCCTCGGCGCTCTTTTGCACGTGCATCGGGTGGCGGAACAGCCAACGGATCACCCAGGTGTCGATATACGCCTCGGTGGACTCGGCGAACAGCAGGTAGCCGCCTGGCTTGAGCACGCGATGGAATTCGGCCAGGGCCTTTTCCTGCTCCACCAGGTGGTGGAAGGTCTGGTGGCAGAACAGGATATCGACGCTGGCGTCGGCGTATGGCAGCGCGGCGCAGTCGCTGCCGTGCAGCTCCACGCTGATGCCCAGGCGCTCGGCCTCGGCGGCGCTGAGCGCCAGGCTGTGCGGGTCGGCGTCGGTGCCCAGCAGGCGCGAAGGCGCGAACACCTGGTGCAGGTGGCGGAACGACTTGCCCTGGCCGCAGCCAACATCCAGCAGCACCGGCGCGGCCGGCGGGTTGCCGTCGAACAGCTGACGCAGGTCGTTGATCGCCACCCGCAGCACATGGTGCTGCCAGGTGTGGCTGCGCAGGAACCAGAAACCGAAACGGGTCTCCTCGACATAGGTGTCGCTGTAAAAGGCCTTGGACATGCTGCTGTTCATGGCGGTGGATGCGCTCCTTCGCGGGTGGCGGCCCAAGGGGCCAGCAGGAAACTGAAAGCCAGGCCCAGGCTTACCGCCAGGCCGAAATTGCTGACCGTCGGGGTGCTCGACAGCGCCAGCAGGCCGAACGACAGCCAGGTGGTCACTGCCGCCAGCAGGGTGCCCAGCAGGCTCACGGCGGCGCCGCCGATGCGCTCGTGCATGAGGATCGCGTAATCGACGCTGATCGCCGTTACCAGCAGCAGGCCGAACAGGCTGAACAGGGTCAGCGGCTGGCCCAGCCAGCCGAGGCTGGCCAGGCTGCACAGTGCCGCCAGCAGCGGCAGGGCGACGATGCGCAGGGCGCCGCGCAGGCCGAACGGCAGCACCAGCAGCACCACGATCAGCAGGCATGACAAGAGCTTGAGCTCGGCGGCGCTGAGCTGGGTGGCGGCGAACAGTTGGTTCAGCTCGCCCAGGCGGTCGACCAGTTGCACGCCGGGCAGGTCATCGGTCTGCAGGCGCAGCAAGGCGGTGTCGCCCAGGCCTTGCAGGCTGACGATGGCGGCCACGCCGTCGCCGTCCTGGCCCAGCCACAAGGGCCGCCAGGCTTCGCCCAGTGGGCCGGCCAGCACGTCGTCGATGCTTTGCAGTGGCAGCTGTTGCAGGTGCTTGAGTTCGTTATCCAGGCCAGTCGCGGGCACGCCAAGGGCGACCAAGGGCTGCCAGTGCGCCTGCAACTGGCCGAGGGACTGTTGCAGGTGCACCTGTTCAGCAGGGCTGGCGACCAGTTGGCTGAGGCTCATGTAGCCCTTGAGTTTGCCCAGCTCGACCAGTTCGCCCAGCTTGCCGCTCAGCGCCTGCAGGCGTTCGAGCAGTTGCTGCGGGTCGTTGCCGCGCACCAGGTAGAACTGGCTGGTGGGCTGGTAGCCGGTGATGCGCGCCACGGCCTGGGCCTCTTGCAGCAACTGCGGCGGGCTGCCGACCCACTGGCGGATGTCGTTGCGAGTCTCCAGGCGCCACAGGCCGGCGGCGCAGAACAGCAGCACCAGAATCAACAGCACCGCGCTCGGGACCCTGGCCAGCAGGCGTTCACGTAGCGTGGTCAGGGTTTGTGCGATGCGCAGCGGCCACTGCGCCGGGCGCAGCTCGACGCCCGCGAGCAGTGCTGGCAGCAGGCATACCGCGCTGAGGTAGGCGCCAAGCAGCCCGGCGGCGGAAAACGCGGCGATCTGGGTCAGCGCCGGGAACGGCGTGAACGCCAGGGCCAGGTAGCCGATGGCGCTGGTCGCCAGGCTCAGGCTCAGCCCAGGCAGCGTGAGGCGCAGGGCCGGCCAGCTGTGCCAGGGCTTGAGGCTCCAGCTCTTGGACAGGTAATGCAGCGGGTAGTCCACCGCCACGCCGATCAGGCTCGACCCCAGCACCAGGGTCATCACGTGCATCTGCCCGAACAGCGCCACGCACACCACTGCGCCGAACATCATGCCCACCAGCACCGGCACGAAGGCCAGCAGCACGCGCCAGCGGCGGAAGGCCAACAGCAACAGCAGCAGGATGCCCAGGGTGGCGCCCCCGCCCACCCAGGTGATCTCGCGGCTGGCCTGCTGCTGGCCGGCGGCGGCGTACAGCAGGCCGCTGGCAGCCAGCAGCCGGGCGCCGTGCTGGTCGGCGTCGAGGCGGCTGGCGGCGAGCAGCTCGGCCACCTGCAACGGCAGGTGCATGTCGAAGGCGTTGCCCTGGGTGCGTGCCCGCAGCAATACCCACTGCTGGCCGTCGGCCTCGGCGACCAATGCGCCGCTGGCGGTGTCGAGCTGCACGTTGACCGGCATCGGCTGGCTGTTCTGGATGCGCCCGGTCAGGCCCAGCCAGTCGTCCTGGCTGGGCACCAGGCTGAAACCAGCGAAGGGGTCGAACAGGCTTTGCACGCGCTGCTCGATGAAGGCCTGGGGTTGCGTGCTCAACTGCTCGCGGTCGTTCGCCGAGAGCAGGGACAGGCGGCCTTGCAGCAGTTGCGCGCGCAATGCCGACAGGTCGGTTTGCAGGCTCCATTGCACCTTTTCGAACAGGCCGCTGCCTTGCCATTGCGCGGCCAGGCGATCGGCAAGGGCCAGGGCCTGCTCACGCTCGGGGTGGCCGACCAGCACCAGCATTTCGCGGTTGAGCGGCTCCTGCATGCGCTGTTCGGCCCGCAAGACCAGCGGGTCCTGGGAAGCGCCGGGCACCAGGGTCATCAGGTCGGCCGACAGCGGTGCGCCGCGGTGCCACTGCCAGCCGGCGATGGCCAGCATCACCAGCAGCAGCCCGAGGAACAGGCGCGGCAGCAGGCGTTCAGTCGGCAAAATCGCTGCGCTCCGTGTCGTTCAGGGCCGTTGCGGCGGTGCTGGCAGGCATGCGCAGCACGGTACTGTCGCCCTGGGTCTCGCTGAGCTCGATGCGTTCCACGTACTGGCCACCGGCGATGTCGATGCGCGTGAACACCTGCTTGAGCAGCAGCGAGCGGGGCGTCAGGCGCAGTTGCCAATGCCCGGCGTCGCCAGACAGGGCCAGTTCGAAGTCGCGTTGCAGGCCGCTGCTGTCGCCCTGCAGCACGGCGAAGAACAGGCGGTTCTGCTCGGCGCCGGCGCTCCGACTGGGCAGGGTTTGCCAGCCGCTGGGGTCGCGCCGGGCGATGCCCTGGGCGTCGATGCGGTAGTCCTGGCGCAACGGGGTGTCCAGCAGCCACAGCAGGCCGTGGTCACGGGCGAGGACGAAGCGGCCTTTGCTCAGCAGCGGCTGGGGCAGGGCGCGCAGGTGTTTTTCCTGGATGAACGGGCCCTTGACCACGGCGGGCTGGCTGAGCTGCTTTTGCAGGTCGTCGAGGGTGAAGGCCAGGGTCAGCGGGCAGACGAGTAGCAGGCCGAGCGCGATGAGCAGGCGGGCCGCTTTGCGGCCCATCGCCGGCAAGCCGGCTCCCACAGGAGCCGAGCAGCCTTGCAGGTCCCTACTCCTGTGGGAGCCGGCTTGCCGGCGATGAGGCCAGAACAGGCGACTCATGCCAGCACCTTCGCAACCGCATCAAGCATCACCTGCGGCGAGGCCAGCTGCATCTCGCCGCTGTCGATATGCACGGCCACCTGCACGGTGCTGGCGCGGGTCATGCGCTCGCCGGTTTCGGCATCGCTGATCAGGTAATGGATCTTCAAGCGGTTCTCCCATTCCACCAGGCTGGCGCGCACGGTCAGGCGCTGGCCGAAGGTGGCGCCACGGATATAGCGCAGCTGCAGGTCGATCACCGGCCAGTGGTAGCCGGAGGCCTGCATGCCCCGGTAATCGTGCTGCAGACGCTCGAGCAGGGCGCAGCGGGCGACCTCCAGGTACTTGACGTAATGCCCGTGCCAGACGATGTGCATGCTGTCCACATCGAAGAACGGCACGACGACTTCGCTGTCGACGTGAAACACCCCGGGGTTACGCATGCAGCCTCCAGTGGCGTTGGCCGATACGGGTCAGGCACAGGCGCAGGTCGTGTTCCAGGGCGCGGTCCTCGATGACCGGGGCGAAGTCGGCCAGCAGCGCCTGGTGCATCTGTTCGAGCGCCGGCGGCAAAGGCCGGGTGTCGGCCTGGCGGGCGCGTAGCCAGACGCCCTGGTTGGCCGCCAGCAAGGTGGCGGCGGCGACCTGCTCGGTCAGCTCCAGCACCCGCAGGGCATCGCGTGCGGCAATGGTGCCCATGCTCACCTTGTCCTGGTTGTGGCATTCGGTGGAGCGCGAGAACACACTGGCCGGCATGGTCTGCTTGAGCGCTTCGGCGGTCCAGGCACTGGCACCGATCTGCACGGCCTTGAAGCCGTGGTTGAGCATCGCCCGTTCGGCCTCGGCGCCGGACAGGTTGCTTGGCAGGCCGTGGTTGTAGCGCACGTCCACCAGCAGCGCGAGTTGCCGGTCGAGCAGGTCGGCGACGTTGGCCACCAGGGTTTTCAGGCTGTCCATGGCGAATGCGATATGCCCGCCGTAGAAGTGCCCGCCGTGCAGCACGCGCTCGGCGTCGCCGTCGATGATCGGGTTGTCGTTGGCACTGTTCAGCTCGGTTTCGATGAAGCCGCGCAGCCAGCCCAGGCTGTCGGCCAGCACGCCGAGCACATGGGGTGCGCAGCGCAGCGAGTAGCGGTCCTGCAGACGGTGCAGCGACGGCAGCGGCGCGTCGATGGCCAGGTCCTGGCGCAGCCAGGCGGCCACCTGGGTCTGGCCTGGGTGCGGCTTGGTGGCGAACAGGCGCTCATCGAAGTGCTCGGGGTTGCCCTGCAGGGCGATCACGTTGAGTGCGGTGATACGGGTTGCCAGTTGCAGCAGGTAGTCGGCGCGGGCGAAGGCCAGGCAGGCCAGGCCGGTCATCACCGCGGTGCCGTTCATCAGTGCCAGGGCCTCCTTGGGCCGCAGCACCAGGGGTTGCCAGCCCAGCTCGCGGTGCACCTCGGCACTGCTGCGGCGTTCGCCCCGGTAAAGCACCTCGCGCTCGCCGGACAGAGTCGCGGCCACGTAGGACAGTGGCGTCAGGTCGCCGCTGGCGCCCACCGAGCCCTCTTCGGGGATCAGTGGCAGGATGTCGTGTTCGAGGAACAGTTGCAGGCGTTCCAGCAACTCCATGCGCACCCCGGACACGCCATGGCTCAGCGAGCGCAAGCGCGCCGCCAGCACCGCGCGGGTGGCCGGGGCGTCGAGCAGGCGGCCCAGGCCGCAGCCGTGGAAGGTGTACAGGTGGCGCGGCAGGCTTTCGACATGCTCCAGCGGCACGGCCACCACACAGGAGTCGCCGTAACCGGTGGTGACCCCGTAGATCACCCCTTCCTGGTCGAGCAGGGTATCGAGAAAGCGCGCGCCACGGGCGATGCGCTCGCGGTACGCGGCGTCGTCCTGCAGGCGGGTAGCGGCGCGGCGCTCGGCCACGGCCAGCACGTCCTCGATGGCCAGCGGCGCTTCGCCGAAGGTGACAGGCTCATGGGGTTGCATCGTCATCGCTCTTCCAGAAGGGGTAGAAATTGAACCATTGCAGCGGTGCCTGGCGGCAGTAATGCGCCAGGCGCTCGGCGTAGCGTGCCGTCCATTGCTGGATCACCTGGTCACGCTCGGCGCGCCGCCATTGCAGCTGTTCGGCGAAGGGTTCCAGGGTGATCTGGTAGCGGCCGTTGAGCTTGAGGCAGAACAGCAGGTTGACCGGGCAGCCGAGCAATCCGGCCAGCAGCCACGGGCCTTGTGGGAAGGCAGCCGGCTGGCCGAGGAAGTCCACGGTGGCGGTGCGCGCGCCATGCAGCGGCACACGGTCGCCGGCAATCGCCAGCCACTCGCCACGTTCCAGGCGCTGGGAGAGCTGCAGCATGATCGCCGGGTCCAGCTCGCTGACCTGGATCAGCCGCAGGTGAGTAGCGCCGGCCTCGCCCAGCAGGCGGTTGAACTGCTCGGCATGGCGGGTGTGCACCAGCACGTTCATGGTCACCTGCTCGCCCAGCTCGGCCAGCGCCCGGCACACTTCCAGGTTGCCCAGGTGGGCGCCCACCAGCAGTTGCCCGCGCTCGCCGCGCAGCTGCCCGCGCAGTCCGGCCGGGTCATTGATATCGATATCTTCAAGGCGCAGGCGGCCGTTCCACACGTCGAGCTTGTCCAGCAGGGCGTCGGCGAAGGCCATGAACTGGCGAAACACCTGCCACTGGCTGGGGGCTGGCGTCTGCCCGGCGCTCCACTGGTGCAGGCGCTGCTGGTACTGCATGGCGCTGCGCCGGGCGCGGCGGCCGAACAGGAAGAAGTAGGCGACGATCACATGGATCAGCGGGCTGAGCAGGCGGCGCCCGAGCAGGCGCGCCAGCAGCGCGGTCAACTGCATCAACCGGAAGCTGCCGCGCTCGCGTTGCGCGGCCCAGTGCTGCTCGCTCATCGGAGCCACCGGCGCCAGAGAATCAGAGGGCTGCGCAGCAGCATGCCGAAGAACAGCTTGGCGTGCATCTTCGAGATCAGTGCGTTGTCGTATACCAGGCGAAAGTGCGAGAGGCCGTCCTGCGGGTAGTGCACCCGGGTCGGCAGCCAGCGCATCGGCTGGTTGCGCCAGGCTAGGCGCACCAGGATCTCGGGGTCGAAATCCATGCGCCGACCCAGCTTGACGCTGTCGATCAGCGCCAGGGTGGGCGGCAGCGGGTAGACGCGAAAGCCGCACATCGAATCGGGAATGGCCAGCGACAGGCTGTTGATCCATACCCACACGTGGGTGAGGTAGCGGGCATACAGGCGACCCTTGGGCACACTGGCGTCGTACTGGGGATAACCGCACACCAGCGCCTGTGGATAAACCTGCGACTGGGCCAGGAAGTGGCCGACATCGGCCAGGTCGTGCTGGCCGTCGGCGTCCACCTGCAGGGCGTGGCTGAAGCCCAGCCGCGCGGCTTCGCGCAGGCCGGCCATCACCGCGCCGCCCTTGCCTTGGTTGACTGCCAGTTGCACCAGATGCACATCCGCGCGCTCGGCCAGCTGACGCAACACCTCGGCGCATGGCGCATGGCTGGCGTCATCCACCAGAACACAGGGCAGGCCAGCGTGCAGCAGGTCGTCGACCACCTTGGGCACGGCCTGTTCGTGGTTGTACACCGGGATCACCGCGCAGGGTTTATGCACAGGCCACCTCCAGCAGGATGCGGCCGCTGGCGCAGGGCTGGCCGGCGCGGGTGTAGCTGAAGTACAGCTTGCCGCGTGCCGCCTCGAAGCGCAGGTCCAACTGCAGCATGTCGCCGGGACGTACCAGTTGCTGGAACTTGAGCACTTCCATGCCGGCGAAGCGCAGGTTGGCGGTCAGTAATGGTGCAGCGAGGGCGATGGCCCAGTCGACCTGGACCACACCAGGCAATACCGGCGTGTGCGGGAAATGGCCGGTGAAGCAGGGCAGGTCCAGCGGCACGGCTAGGCGCAGTTGCAGCTGGTGGTCTTCGCGGGCCTGTTCCACGACCTCGGGCGCCTGGCTCCGGGCTGCCAGCAGCAGGGCCGTCACCTCGGCCTGGGGCAGCTTGCCCTGGCCGTTGTACGGCAGCTGGCGCAACAGGCGCCAGCGCCGGGGCAGGGCGATGGTCTCGCAGTGTTCGGCCAGGTGCGCACGCAGGCCCTCCACCAGTGCGCGGCGACCTTGGTTACGCAGCACATGCAGGCCTTCGGCGCTCGGCACCAGCAGGCTACCGAGGAAGGCGCGGCCTTCTTCGATCACCCCCAGGCGCGCCTCGGCGACCCAGGCGTGGGAGCACAGGGCCTGCTCGAGCATGGGCAGGGAGATGCGTTTTTCTTCCAGCTTGACGGTGCGGTCGAGGCGGCCGAGCAGGCGGAAGCGCCCGTCGCTGGCAAACTCGACGGCATCGGCGCTGTGCTCGACGTGGCCGGCAGGCAGGTAGGGTGAGGCGATGCGCAGGGCGCCTTCGGCGTCCTGGCTGAGCTCTACGTCGGCGAATGGCTGCCACAGCGCTTCGCCCTGGCGCCAGGCGATGCCGCCGGTTTCGGAGCTGCCGAGGATTTCCGTTGGCCACTGGCCGAGGCGCTGTTGCAGGTGTTCGGCGGCTGCGGCGGGCAGTTCGCCGCCGGAGGAGAATACTCGGCGCACCGAGCTCAGCCCCGGCCAGTCGAGGTTGTCGCCCATGCGCTTGAGCAGCGCCGGGCTGGCCACCCAGGCGAACGACGGGTGTTCGCGGCTGGCGCGTTGCAGGTCTTCGGGGAACGGCTGGGCCTTGCGGGCGAAGCCGCGCCCGGCGCACAGCGGCCACAGCACGCGGAACAACAGGCCGTAGATGTGCTGGGTGGCGACGCTGCCGAGGATGTGCGCATCACCCAGCGAAGCCCCCCACAGCTGCTCCAGGGCGATGACTTCGTTGCCCAGCTGGCGCAGGCATTTGTCGATGCGTTTGGGCTCGCCGCTGGAGCCTGAGGTGCACAGGCTGATGCGACACTGGTCCGGGTCGAGATCGGCACTGGCCAGTGGCTCGCCCAGCAGGTCGTCGAGCTGTGGGTCACCAGGCTGGTCGCTGAGCCACAGGTCGACCTGGGCCTGCCAGCGGGTACGGGTCTGCGGTTGCAAGTCGGCGCTCAGCAGTACCTCGGCCCCGGCGCGCCAGGCACCGAGCAGGGCGATGGCCAGCGTTGCGGCGTCGTCTACATGCACCGCCAGGCGTTGCACGCCCTGAGCTTGCAGGCCGCCGGCCAGGCGCAGTGCTTGCTGGCACAGCGCGGCGTGGTCCAGGGCAGGCGCCTCGGTCACCGGGCGCGGCAACGCCTGCGGGCGCAACAGGTGTTCGAGGTTGATCCAGTTCATGTGCGTCCTCGCACACGTTGACGTATCAGCCATTCCACGGCGAACAGCAGGCCCATCGCTGCATAGGCGATCAGGCCGTTGTACAGGGTCCACCAGGCCAGCGGCGCCCACAGTGTCAGGCCGGCGGCGATCAGGCCGTTGACCAGGAAGAACAGGCACCAGGCCTGGGTCACCCGGCGCGTGTAGCGCACCGCCGCCGCTGGCAGCTCGGGTTCACGCAGGCGCGCCAGGCGCTCGGCCACTGGCATGCCCTGCATCAGGCTGGTGCCGAACAGGCCGAGCATGAAGCCGCTGATCAGCACCGGGTACCAGCGCAGCAGTTGCGCGCTGTCGGACAGCGCCAGCAACACGCAGAACCCCAGCGCCGCCAGTGCCATCCACAGGCCACCGGGGCGTTGTGGCGCGCTCAGTGCGCGGGCCAGCCACAGGCCGCCGAGCAGCAGGGCGAACTGCCACGGGGCGAAGTGGCCCAGGCCGTAGTGCACGGCAAACGGATACAGCACGCCGGCCAGCAGCAGGCCGAGGCCGACCAGGCGTTTCATGCCGCGCTGTTTACCAGGCGATGAACCGCTTCGACCACATCGTTGACGGTGCGTACCGACTTGAAGTCCTCGGCGCTGATCTTCTTCCCGGTCTTGCGCTTGATGTGGTCGAGCAGGTCGATGGCATCGATGCTGTCGATTTCCAGGTCCTGGTACAGGTGGGATTCCAGGCTGATGCGCTCGGGCTCGAGCTCGAACAGCTCGACCAGGGCGTCACGGAGGGTGTTGAAGATGTCTTCGCGGTTTTGCATGGTGCGGTCTCAGGCGGCCTGGCGAGCGGTGATGAACGCCGCGAGGGTGGCGACGTTGGTGAAATGGCTGCGGGTGTCCTTGGCATCGGCGTCGATCTTGATGCCGTAGCGCTTCTGGATCGCCAGGCCCAGTTCGAGGGCGTCCACCGAGTCCAGGCCCAGGCCTTCGCCGAACAGTGTCTGCGCGTCATCGATGTCCTGCACGCTGATGTCTTCCAGGCCCAGGGCGTCGATGATCAGTTGCTTGATGTCACGGTTCAGGTCGTGCTGTGCATCGCTCATCGGTGGCGAGCTCCTTGTTGTAGTACTGGTGCAGGTAATCATTGAGTTTGCGCGACGCCAGGGGCGCCGGGCCAAGGCTGGCGAAGGCCTGGGGGTCGATATCGGCGCCGACGCGCAGGCTGAAGTGCACGCGCCGCCGGGGGATGCGGTACCAGGGTTCGTGCTTGGTCAGGGTGGTGGGGCTGACCTTGATGATCACCGGTGTGATGATTTTCGCACCGCGCAGGGCGATTGCGGCGGCGCCACGATGGAAGGCCGGGGCCTGGCCAGGCGGGGTGCGGGTGCCTTCGGGGAAGATCACCAGCGGCTGGCCCTGTTGCAGCGAAGCAGCGGCATTGTCGAGCATGTCCAGGCTCCCGTCATTGCCGATGTACTGCGCCTCGCGCACCGGCCCACGGGTGAAGGGGTTGCCGAACAGGCTGTGCTTGACCACGCAGTTGGCGTTGCGCACCAGCCCGAGCAGGAACACCACGTCGATCAATGAAGGGTGGTTGGCAATGATCATCTGCCCGCGCCGGCCCAGGCGTTCGGCGCCGCTGATGTCGAAGGTGAGCACACCGAGGCTGCGCATGATCAGGATGAACCGCCAGAACAGCCAGCCAATGGTGCGGCGGGCGCGTTGGCGGTGCTGCTCGTCACTGCCGGGCAGGCAGGCCAGCATGGGAAATACCAGCAGGCGCAGGCACAGCCCGCCGAGGCCGAACAGCAGGAAACTCAGGGCGGTGGCCGCCAGGCGCCACAGGTAGGCGTCGCGGGGACGGTTCATGGCTGACGTCGCCAGTTCCATGTGCGACGGCTCCAGGTGTGTGAAAAGGCGTTGTGGCCGTTGAGCGAGGCGTGCAGCCAGGCCAGGGCATGGGGCAGCTCGGGGGCTGGCGCCGTTTGTGCAGGCTCAAGGGACAACTGCCATTGCCGGCCGGGGGTGAGCAGCAGCGCCACGGCGTAGGCGAACGGTACATCGCTGATGCAGGGCGCGTAGGCGGCCGGAGGTTGTTCCTCGGTGACGATCAGCAGCACCGCCGGCGCACCTTCGGCCAGCAGCGCGGCGGCTTCCGCGGCGCCTTGCTCGAAGCCGTCGCCGGCGGCGGCCAGGGCGGTCATCTCGCAGGTTTGCCCGCGCATGATCGACCACAGGCCGATCATCGCGTTGTGCACCGACAGGCTGAACTGGGTCGGCGACAGGGGCTGCTGGCTGGCCAGTTCACTGAGGATCGAGAAGGTGCGCGGGGTTTCACCATGGCGTGAGACGAACACCAGCGGCAACTGGGCGTGGCCTTCGGCCAAAGGCCAGCCGACAGCAAAGGCCATGCGCGCCATATGGCTCAGGCGGCGGCGCTGCAATGCCGGCAGGAACGCCACGTCCGGCGCCTGCTCGGCACAGGGCTGGCGTTCGGCGCCGTGCGCCCAGGCCTGCCAGTCGGCAGGGCTCTGCAGGCCCGGGGCCCAGGCACGCCATTGGCTGATGTCAAAGGTGATCATGATGAGTGTGACGTTCCGCCCTGAGGGAGTTCCTGTCCGTGGGAATGACTCGGAGCACGCGCCGTGCGGGCTAGGCGCACGGGAAGGTGGCGCGCATTATCCCGGTGCACGGGACGTGTATCAATCCACATGATGGCTATCGGACAATATCCACACGCATCTGCGTCGTGTCCGCCTCCATGCCTGCATGGTTTCCGACAGTCGGTTACTCGCAGGTTGTCGGGCGGCTTACCGTCAACTTGAGCGAACAACGCTGGCCAATGGCGCGGTGTCGCCACATACTCGGGCATTCGTTGATACACGGAGGTCTGACATGCGGCGCGTGGTGTTCAATCAGAAAGGTGGCGTGGGCAAGTCGAGCATTGCCTGCAATCTTGCGGCGGTCAGTGCCAGTGAAGGCTACCGGACCTTGCTGATCGACCTGGATGCCCAGGCCAACTCGACCCAGTACCTCACCGGCCTGACCGGCGACGATATCCCCATGGGCATCGCCGACTTCTTCAAGCAGTCGCTGTCCAGCGGGCCGTTCGCCAAGAAGAACAAGGTCGATATCTACGAAACGCCCTTCGATAATCTCCATGTGGTGACTGCCACTGCGGAGCTGGCCGACCTGCAGCCCAAGCTCGAGGCCAAGCACAAGATCAACAAGCTGCGCAAACTGCTCGACGAGTTGGACGAGGATTACGAGCGGATCTATATCGATACCCCTCCAGCACTCAATTTTTACGCGGTTTCCGCATTGATCGCGGCCGATCGCGTGCTGATCCCCTTCGATTGCGACAGCTTCTCGCGACAGGCCCTGTATGGCCTGCTGGCCGAGATCGACGAGCTCAAGGAAGACCACAACGACGACCTGATGGTCGAGGGTATCGTGGTCAACCAATTCCAGTCCCGCGCCAGCCTGCCCCAGCAGATGCTCGACGAACTGCTGGCCGAGGGCCTGCCGGTGCTACCGGTTTACCTCGGCAGTTCGGTGAAGATGCGTGAGTCGCACCACGCCAGCCTGCCGCTGATCCACCTGGAGCCACGGCACAAACTGACCCAGCAGTTCGTCGAGTTGCATGATCTGCTGGAGCGTAGCGCCTAGATCCCTTGGCTGCGTAGCCATTCCAGTAATGACTGAAGTGGAAACGCACCGGCCTGGCGGGTCACTTCGCGGCCATTCTTGAACAGGATCAGGCTGGGGATCGAGCGGATACCCAACTGGCCGGCCAGGTTGCGGTTGGCCTCGCTGTCGAGTTTGGCCAGGCGGCAGCGGCCCGACAGCTGGCGAGCGGCTTGTTCGAAGGTCGGGGCGAAGCTCTTGCACGGGCCGCACCAGTCGGCCCAGACATCCAGCAGCAGCGGCAGATCACCTTTGATCTGGGCGGCATAGTTGCCTTCGGTCAGCTCGAACGAGGTGCTCAGTAGCACGTTCTGTTTGCAGCGGCCGCATTTCGGCGTGTCGCCCAGGCGCTCGGCGGGGATGCGGTTGAGGCCGTTGCAGTGGGGGCAGGGAATAAGCAGTGGGTCAGGCATGTTCAGCTCCAGTGGGCATTCAAGGGGCACTGTGGGAGCGGGCTCCACAAAAGGGCGTCGTTCAGGACGAACAGCTGATCTCCAGGTGCTTGCCCCACTCCGGCGGTCGCTCGGCATACGCTTGCATCCCGGGCTGTTCCTCGAACGGTTTGCTCAGCACCTGATGCAGCCGACGCACTTCACTGTAGTCACCGGCCTCTGCCGCTTCGATGGCCTTCTGCGCCAGATAATTGCGCAGTATGTACAGCGGGTTGACCGCATGCATCCGCTCACGGCGACCTTCGGCATTACCCGGCTCACGCTCGCAGCGTGCCAGGTAGTCCGCACCCCAGGCATCGAAACCGGCCAGGTCGACGAAATCGTCGCGCACCACTTGCAGGGCCTCGGCCACCGGTTGCTCGCCCAGGCGGCGGAAGAACAGCGTGTAGTCCACACCGCCGCTCTGCATGCGTTGCAGCAGGCGTTCGACCAGGGCCATGTCGTCGTCCTCGGCGGTGGTCAGGCCCAGGCGGCGGCGCATCAGGTCCAGGTAGTGGGCCTGGTACAGCGGCAGGAACAGCGCGAGCGTCTCCTTCAGCGGCTCGACCTCGATCACCGTGGTCAGGGCCTGGGCCAGAGCGCTGAGGTTCCAGTGGGCGATCGGCACCTGGTTGGCGTAGCTGTAGCGGCCGCGCTCGTCGGAGTGGTTGCAGATGAAGTTGGCGTCGAAGTCGTCGAGGAAGGCGTAGGGGCCGAAGTCGAAGGTGATGCCGAGGATCGACATGTTGTCGGTATTCATCACCCCATGACAGAAGCCGTAGGCCTGCCAGCGAGCGATCAGCTCGGCGTTGCGTTCGACGAAGGTGCGGAACATGGCCAGGTAAGGCTGTTCAGCGTCGCGGCATTCGGGATAGTGCTGGTGCAGCACATGGTCGATGAGCACTCGCTGCTGTTCTGGCTGTTTCGTGTAGTAGAAGTACTCGAAATGGCCGAAGCGCACATGGCTCTGGGCCAGGCGCAGCAGCATCGCGGCGTTTTCGCGGGTTTCCCGCCACACCGTGGTGCTCGAGCCGATCACGCACAGTGCCCGGCTGCTGGGGATGCCCAGCGCGCTCAGGGCCTCGGAGGCAAGGAACTCGCGAATCGACGAGCGCAGCACGGCCCGGCCATCACCCATGCGTGAGTAAGGCGTCTGGCCGGCGCCCTTGAGGTGCAGGTCCCAGTGTTCGCCGGCCTCGTTGAGGATCTCGCCCAGCAGCAGGCCGCGGCCATCGCCCAGGCGCGGGTTGTAGGAGCCGAACTGGTGGCCCGAGTAGACCATCGCCCGCGGGTCGGCCTCTTCCCAGAGCTTGTGGCCGCTGAACAGCTCGGCGAACACCGGCAGCTCGGCCTGGGCCGGGTCGAGGTCGAGCAGGGCCATTGCCGAATCGCTGGCAACGACCAGGCGTGGGTCGGCGATCGGGTCGGGCAGGACCTGGGTGGAGAAGGCATCGCCGAGTTGGGCGAAGCGGTTGTCGAAGGTGAGTTGGTCGAGGGACTTCACGGGGCCTGCTCCTGAATTCGGTGCCATTGGGGCCGCCGTGCGGCCCTTTCGCCGGCGAGCCGGCTCCCACAGGGCAAGGCATGCCATCTTGTGGGAGCCGGCTTGCCGGCGATCGAGGGCAAAGCCCTCGCCTGCATTCTGGAGGGCATGCCTGTCGCAGTCCACTCAGCTCGGCGGCGTGCTGTCCGGTTTGCTGTCCATCGGGATCAACTGCTGCTTGCCGTTCTTCGCGTCCATGAGGAATACCTCCACCTGGCGCACCGAGATCTTGATGTTGTGCGCCTTGAACTCACGGTTGATATAGCGGTTGAGCTCGTCCAGCGTCGGGTTGCGGTCGCCGAGGTCGCGCACGTGCATGCGCAGCTCGTGGTCCAGCGAGCTTTCGCCGAAGTTGAGGAAGTACACCAGCGGCTCCGGGTCCTTGAGCACCCGCGGGTTCTCGTGGGCGCCCTTGAGCAGCAGGTCGCGCACCAGGTCCAGGTCCGAGCCGTAGTCGATGCCCAGCTTCAGCGTCACCCGGGTGACGGTGTCGGTCAGCGACCAGTTGATCAGCTGGCCGGTGATGAAGGTCTTGTTGGGGACGATGATGTCCTTGCGGTCGAAGTCGGTGATGGTGGTGGCACGGATGCGGATCTTGCTCACCGTGCCGGACAAATTGCCGATGGTGATGGTGTCGCCGATGCGTACCGGGCGTTCGAACAGGATCATGATGCCGGAGATGAAGTTGGCGAAGATCTCCTGCATGCCGAAGCCCAGGCCCAGTGACAATGCCGCCACCAGCCACTGCAGCTTGTCCCAGCTGACTCCGAGGGTGGCCAGGGTGCTGACAATACCGACCCCGGCGATCACATAGGACAACAGCGTGGTAATGGCGTACGCGCTGCCCTGGGCCAAGTTCAGTCGCGACAGCACCAGCACTTCGAGCAGGCCGGGCAGGTTGCTGGCCAGGGCCACGGCGATGCCGGCGATGACCATGGCGCCGAGCAGGTCGCCGAGGCTGATCGGCACCATGCTGGCAGCCGCGCCGGTGCCGCTGCTGTACTCGTACAGAGTGATGTTGTTGAGGTAGGCGAACACCGTGATCAGGTCCGACCAGACCCAGTACAAGCCGCCGATGAAGCCGCCGAGCAGAGCCAGGCGGATCAGGCGCAGCGACTGCTGGTTGACCTGTTCGATGTCCAGGGTCGGCTCCTCGACCACCACCTCGCCATCCAGGCCTTCCTTGGCGGCCTGGCGTTTGCTCAGGGCGCGCTGGTAGGCCAGGCGCCGCGCCGCCACCGACAGGCCACGCACGAACGCGGCCTCGATCACCAGCCAGAACAACAGCAGGTAAAGGGTGTAGATCAGCCGGTCGGTAAGCTTGAGGGCGGTGTAGTAGTAGCCGAAGCACACCGCCACGAACAGGGCGATGGGCAGGGCGGTGAAGGCCACCCCGACCGCCTTGCGAAACAGCGAAGTGTCCTGGTGCGCGGGGCTGCTCAGCAGCAGTCGGCTGAGCAGCCAGGCCATCAGTGCATAGCAGGTCAGCACCACGCCGATGCCCAGTACGTCGTCTGCCAGCGCCGAGGGCTGGTGCTCGGCCACCGCCACCACGCCGACCAGGGCCAGTACCACGGTACCGAGGCGACGTACCCAGCCGCGCAGGAACTCGACCTGGGGCTTGTGCCAGCGGAAGTGAATCTCGGCAACGCCGCCCGGGGCAAGGATGCGGTACGCGGTGTAGAACACCAGCCAGGCCTGGGCGATCTGCCACAGGGCGGCGCCGAGGTTGGCGTTCTGCCCGCGGGCGTCGAGTTGCAGGGCGTAGCTGCCCAGGGTAAGCGCCAGGGCCACCGGCAGTGCCAGCAGGATGTTGATCAGGATCGCCTGGGGCGTATGCCACTGGCTGTCGCGCTTGAAGTGGCCGATGTCCTGGTGGACCTTGCCCAGGCGCCGGTACAGGGCCTTGCGCCGCCACAGCAGGGCACCGATCACCAGGATCAGCGGCAGGAACAGCAGCGGCTGCTGCACCAGGCCGTCGCCCAGCTCCTTGATACCCGCGCCCCAGGGCAGGCTGGCCACCTGGTAGGCCAGGCCCTCGGGTACTTCGCGCAGCCACTGCCAGTCCAGCGGCTTGTTGCTGGGGATCCAGAACATCTGCTCTTCCAGCGTGGTGCGCAGGTTCTGGGCGGTGCTCAGCAGTTGTTTCTGGTTCAGTTGCAGGGTGATGCATTCGTTGAGCAGCGCCGACAGCTCGCGGTTCAACCGCTCAAGCAGGTCGCCGCGGGTGATTGCCACTTCCAGCAGGGCCTTGCGCAATTGCGGGGTGACATCTTCCTCGGGCTGGCTGGCCAGCAGCTTGTCCACATAGTTGGACGGGCTGCTCATCTGTTCGCGTTCCTGATTGATCTCGAACTGGTACAGACGGATATCGGCGATCTGGTCGGCCAGGTTGCGGTCGAGCTTCAGGTGCGGCAGGGCCTGCTTCTGCTTGTACAGGATCTTCGACAGCAACAGGCTGCCCTTGAGCACATTGATCTGCTCGTCCAGGGCCTGGTCGGCCTGGGTGAGGCTGTCGAGCTGCTGCTTGGTGCGCAGGTTCTGCTGGGTCACCTCGTTGAGGCGGTCGGTGCTGCGCAGCAGGTAGTCGGACAGCTGCAGGTTGGCGGTGCTTTCGGTGGCCAGCAAGTTGCTGCCGCCGGCCTTCTGCGCCTCGATCGACTGGCGGGTGACGGCCTGTTGCGACTGTGCCAGGCGCTTTTCGTTGATCAGCGTCTGCAGGTCCTGGATTTCCTGTTCCTGGCGGGTGGCGCGCTCGATCAGCAGGTCGTGGCGGGCGTTGCCCAGGTCCTGCAACACGCTGTTGCCGGCCAGTTCCTGGCGACGCAGCAGGGTCAGGGCGTTGAGCGAGGCCAGCTCGGCGTTGAGCTGGTTGCGCTGGTCGGCATTGATCGACTTGCCGTTGTCCTTGCCGCTCTTGAGGCTGTTGTTGATCTGCTGGGCACGCATCTGGTTGCCGCTGATCTCGGCCTGGGCGCGCTCGGGGCGGGTCTGGGAGTTGATGATCAGGCTGTTGGCTTCGGACAGCGCCTTCTGCAGGTCGCCCTGCTGAGTGCTGCGCTCGCTGAGCATCTGTTCGAGCTGAGGCACCGTCAGGCTGGCGTAGCGCTGCGCCACCGGCACGACGCTGGAGGCTTTGAGCTTGATCAGCTCGCGCTGGCTGTCGCGGATCTCCTGGGGGGCGTTGGCCAGCTGCTGCTTGAGGGCTTCGAGCTTCTTTTCGCTGTCGTCGCGGGCGTTGAGCAGCGCCAGGGTCTGTTCCAGCACCTGCTGCACGGCTTTCTGCTCGGTTTCCGGCAGTTTGCGCTCGGCGATCTTGCTCAGGCTGCTCTGGATGCCCGGAGTGGTCGGGATTTCCACCGCGCCGGCGGCGAACGAGAGGGTCAGGCACAGCCCCAGCAGGGCTGCGCGGCAATGGTCACGCAGGGACATAGGCAGAGTTCTTGTGTTACGCGGCAAATCGGAGTTTAGAGGAACAGCCCGGGGCCTGGGCGGGTACCTTCGGGGAATCTGACGCCCACTTTCTGGATCTTGTTCCCGTCCATGACCGCGACGGTCCAGATCGTGCCGTGCCATTCGATCTGGTCGCCTACTACTGGAGCGCCTCCGACCTTTTGTCGGATGAACTGCGCCAGCGGCATCTTCGCGTCCAGGCCATCGAGTTTCAGGCCATAAAGTGCAGCCACCGCGCCCAGTTCGGCATCGCCTTCGAGTACGAAGTCGCCGAAGAAGCGCAGGTCCAGGCCGCGTTGCGGCGCCTGGCTGAACAGCTTGCCCAGCGCCGGCAGGTTATGTTCGTGGCCGATCACGCAAAGCATGTCGCCGACCTCCAGCACGGTGCTGCCCGACGGGTGCAGCAGCTGTTCGCCACGGAACAAGGCGGCGATCCGCGTGCCCTCGGGCATCTTCAGCTCGCGCAGGGCGGCGCCGATGCACCACTTTTCGGCGCCCAGGCGGTAGACGAACAGCTCCCATTCGCTGGTGACGTGCACTTCGAGCGCGGAGCGAGAAATCGGTGCCGGGTCCGGCGGTACCGTGACCTTCAGCAGCTTGGCCATCCACGGCAGGCTGGTACCTTGCACCAACAGCGACACCAGCACGATGAAGAACGCCAGGTTGAAGAACAGCTGGGCCTGGGGCAGGCCGGCCATCAGCGGGAACACCGCCAGGATGATCGGCACCGCGCCGCGCAGGCCGACCCAGCTGATGAAGCCTTTCTCGCGGCCATGGAAGGCCTTGAACGGCAGCAAGGCGGCGACCACCGACAGTGGTCGGGCCACCAGGATCATCCACAGTGCCAGGCCCAGGGCGGGCAGGGCGATGGGCAGCAGGTCGTGGGGCGTGACCAGCAGGCCGAGCACCAGGAACATGCCGATCTGGGCCAGCCAGGCCATGCCGTCGAGCATGTGCAGGATGCCGTGGCGGCTGCGGATCGGCTTGTTGCCCAGCACCAGCCCGCACAGGTAAACCGCGAGGAAACCGCTGCCATGCAGGGCGTTGGTCAGGGAGAACACCACCAGGCCGCCGGCCACCACCAGGATCGGGTACAGGCCGCCGGCCAGGTTGATGCGGTTGACCAGTTGCAGCATCAGCCAGCCACCGCCCAGGCCCATCAGGCCGCCGATGCCGAACTCGCGCAGCAGGTGAGTGAGCAGGCTCCAGTGCAGGCCGGTCTGGCCGCTGGCGATCATGTCGATCAGGGTCACGGTGAGGAACACCGCCATCGGGTCGTTGCTGCCTGATTCGATTTCCAGGGTGGCGGTGACCCGTTCGTTGAGGCCTTTGCCGCCGAGCAGGGAGAACACTGCCGCGGCGTCGGTGGAACCGACGATGGCGCCGATCAGCAGGCCTTGGATCAGGCTCAGGTCGAACAGCCAGGCGGCGACCATGCCGGTCAGCCCGGTGGTGATCAGCACGCCCACCGTGGCCAGCGACAGCGCCGGCCACAGCGCCACGCGGAAGCTCGCCACCCGGGTGCGCAGGCCGCCGTCGAGCAGGATGACGGCAAGCGCCAGGTTGCCCACCAGGTAGGCGGTCGGGTAATTGTTGAAGATGATGCCGCCACCGTCCACGCCCGCGACCATGCCGACGGCGAGGATGATGACCAGGATGGGGATGCCCAGGCGCGATGACAGCGAGCTGACCAGGATACTTGCGCCCACCAGCAATGCGCCGATCAGGAACAGGCTGTTGATGGTGCTTGCATCCAAAGGCAGGTACTCCGGGACAGCGGGGAAAGGAACTTGCAACTGTGAACTAGCAGGTCGCGTGCCAATCGATTCTAACCTGATGAATTGGCAGGCTGTAAAGCGTTTCTGCAGATGTAGAAAAGGCACCTCGAAAGGTGCCTTTTCTTGTGTTGCCTGTTACCGCCTCATCGCTGGCAAGCCAAGCAGGTCAGGCCTGCTTCACTTCACGCATCGGCTTGCCCTTCACCGGTGCATCGCCCGCCACGTAGTACTTGGCGGTGCTGCGCGGCAGCGGCTTGCGGCCACGGATCTTGTCCGAGATCTTCTCGGCGATCATGATCGTGGTGGCGTTGAGGTTGCCGGTGATGATCAGCGGCATGATCGAGGCGTCGACCACGCGCAGGCCCTGCATGCCGTGCACGCGGCCTTCGGCATCGACCACCGCCATGTCGTCGGTGCCCATCTTGCACGAGCAGGACGGGTGGAAGGCGGTTTCGGCGTGCTCGCGGATGAATTTGTCCAGCTCTTCATCGGTCTGCACGTGCGCGCCTGGGCTGATCTCGCGGCCGCGGTATGGGTCCAGCGCCGGCTGGGCCATGATTTCGCGGGTCAGGCGGATGCCGTCGCGGAATTCCTGCCAGTCCTGCTCGGTGGACATGTAGTTGAACAGGATGCTCGGGTGCTGGCGCGGGTTCTTCGACTTGGCCTGGATGCGACCACGGGCCGGCGAGCGCATGGAGCCCATGTGCGCCTGGAAGCCGTGTTCTTTCACACCGTTCGAGCCGTTGTAGTTAATCGCTACCGGCAGGAAGTGGTACTGGATGTTCGGCCACTTGAATTCAGGACGGGTGCGGATGAAACCACCGGCCTCGAACTGGTTGCTGGCGCCGATGCCGGTGCCGTTGAACAGCCACTCGGCACCGATGGCCGGCTGGTTCCACCACAGCAGCGACGGGTACAGCGACACCGGCTGGGTGCAGGCGTACTGCAGGTACAGCTCGAGGTGGTCCTGCAGGTTCTCGCCGACGCCCGGCAGGTCGTGGACCACCGGGATGTCGAGGCTTTCCAGCAGGGCGCGCGGGCCGACGCCGGAGCGCTGCAGCAGTTGCGGCGAGGCGATGGCGCCGGAGGAAACGATGACTTCCTTGCGGGCGCGGGCTTCGACGCGCTCTTCGCTGTCACCGACCAGGTAGGTCACGCCAACAGCGCGCTTGTTGTCGAACAGCACGCGGTCGCTCAGGGCGTGGGTGACGATGGTCAGGTTCGGGCGCTTCTTGGCCTGGTCCAGGTAGCCGCGGGCAGTGCTGGAGCGACGGCCGTTCTTGGTCACCGAACGGTCCATCGGGCCGAAACCTTCCTGCTGGTAGCCGTTGAGGTCTTCGGTACGCGGGTAGCCGGCCTGCACGCCGGCTTCGACCATGGCGTGGAACAGCGGGTTGTTGCCGGCTTTCGGCGTGGCCACGCTGACCGGGCCTTCGCCGCCGTGGTAGTCGTTCGGGCCGATGTCGCGGGTTTCGGCCTTACGGAAGTACGGCAGGCAGTCCAGGTAGGTCCAGTCTTCCAGGCCTGGCAGTTCAGCCCAGCCGTCGAAGTCCATGGCGTTGCCGCGGATGTAGCACATGCCGTTGATCAGCGACGAGCCACCCAGGCCCTTGCCGCGGCCACATTCCATGCGGCGGCCGTCCATGTGCGGCTCCGGATCGGTCTCGTAGGCCCAGTTGTAGCGACGACCCTGCAGGGGGAAGGCCAGGGCGGCTGGCATCTGGGTGCGGAAGTCGAAGCGGTAGTCCGGGCCGCCGGCTTCGAGCAGCAGGACGGTGACGCTGGCGTCTTCGGTCAGGCGGGTGGCCAGGGTGTTACCGGCCGAACCGGCACCGACGATGATGTAATCGAATTCTTGGGACATTGAAGTACCCTCGTTGGCAGTTGTCAGGGAGCGGAAACGCCCGCGCTCAAGGGCGCGGGCGTGGCGGGACCGGGTTTAGAAAACCGAGTTGTAGCCGCCCAGCTCGACCTGAACCGACTTGATGCGAGTGTATTGAGCCAGCGAGCTGACACCGTTTTCACGGCCGACGCCCGACTGCTTGTAACCGCCAACCGGCATTTCGGCCGGCGACTCGCCCCAGGCGTTGATCCAGCAGATACCGGCTTCAAGCTTGTGGATGATGCGGTGGGCGCGGCTGATGTCGTTGGTGCAGACACCGGCGGCCAGGCCGTATTCGGTGTCGTTGGCGCGACGGATGACTTCTTCCTCGGTCTCGTAGCTGAGGATGCTCATCACTGGGCCGAAGATCTCTTCCTTGACGATGGTCATGTCGTCGGTGCAGTCGGTGAACACGGTCGGGGCGACGAACGCGCCCTTGGCGAAGTCGCCGTCCAGCAGACGCTCACCGCCGCAGAGGACGCGGGCGCCTTCTTCTTTACCCTTGGCGATGTAGGACAGCACGCTTTCCATGTGCTGGAAGCTGACCAGCGGGCCGAAGTTGGTATTCTCGTCTTCCGGGTTGCCGGCACGGATGCGGGCGACGCGCTCGGCGATCTTGGCTTCGAAGGCGGCTTTCATCGCGGCAGGGATGAACACGCGAGTGCCGTTGGTGCAGACCTGACCGGAGCTGTAGAAGTTGGCCATCATGGCGATGTCGGCGGCCTTGTCCAGGTCGGCGTCGTCGCAGATGATCAGCGGCGACTTGCCGCCCAGTTCCATGGTGACTTCCTTGAGCGACGAGCTCGAGGCGCTGGCCATGACTTTCTTGCCGGTGGTGGTGCCGCCGGTGAAGGAGACTTTCTCGATGCGCGGGTGCTCGGTCAGCCAGGTGCCGACTTCGCGACCGCTGCCGGTCAGGACGTTGAACACGCCGTTCGGCAGGCCGGCTTCGGTGAAGATCTCGGCCAGTTTCAGGGTGGTCAGCGAGGTGACTTCCGACGGCTTGAAGATCATCGCGTTGCCAGCGGCCAGGGCCGGGGCGGATTTCCACAGGGCGATCTGGATCGGGTAGTTCCAGGCGCCGATACCGACGGTCACGCCCAACGGCTCGCGGCGGGTGTAGACGAAGGACGATTCGCGCAGCGGGATCTGCTCGCCTTCGATGGCCGGTACCAGGCCTGCGTAGTATTCCAGCACGTCGGCGCCGGTGACGATGTCGACGTAGCGGGTTTCGGAGTACGACTTGCCGGTGTCCAGGGTTTCCAGCATGGCCAGCTCGTCGTTGCGCTCGCGCAGGATGTCGACGGCGCGGCGCAGGATGCGCGAACGCTGCATGGCGGTCATGGCGGCCCAGACTTTCTGGCCACGCTCGGCGCTTTCGACGGCCTTCTCGACGTCAGCTTGAGTTGCGCGCTGCACGTGGGCGAGGACTTCGCCGGTAGCTGGGTTGATGGCTTCGAAGGTGGCATCGCTGCCAGCGTCGACGTAAGCGCCATCGATGTAGAGTTTTTGCGTTCCGAAACGGGCCATAGTGTCCTCGCAAGTGCAGTGTGTGGTTGGCTGCCGCGTCACGCTCCCGCCGGTTGGCTGGTCGCTGCGCGCGGCTGTTCAGCGGCCTGGTCGGTTGTGCCCAGGGTCTGCTGCTTAGCCAGTTGTAGATCCATGTATTCGTAAGCGATGCGTATTGCCTGCTCGGTGTCGAATGCGTCACCCGACAGGGCGCCACGCAGCCACAGGCCGTCGATCAACGCTGCCAGGCCGCGGGCAGCCTTGCGCGCATGGTAGAGCGGCAGGACGCGGCGGAACTGGCAGCACAGGTTGGAATACAGGCGGTGGTCGTTGATCCGCTGCAACCTGTGCAAAGACGGCTGGTGCATGCTGGAGGCCCAGAAGGCCAGCCAGGTTTTCATTGCCGGGCCATTCACCTGGCTCGCATCGAAGTTGCCTTCGATGATCACCTTCAGGTGGGCACGCGGGCTGTCGTCCGTGAGGGCCTGACGACGCGCGATCACACCCTCGTTGAGCATGTTCATGATGTAGCGCATCGTCGCTGCGATCAGGCCGTTCTTGTCCTGAAAGTAGTGACTGATGATGCCGTTCGACACGCCGGCCAAACGGGCAATCAGCGCAATGCTGGCATCTCCCAGTCCGACCTGATCGACTGCCAGCAAGGTGGCTTCGATCAACTGCTGGCGGCGGATGGGTTGCATACCGACCTTGGGCATCTTGCTATCTCCTCAGGCCTGCGGGCAGACGACAAGCGGCTGCCTCGGCGAAGGCCAGTCTATTTTGTTTTGATTGAACGTTCAATCAATAAAGAATAAGCTCTGCGACAATTTGTGCCATTGACAGTTTTCGGACGGTCACAGAAGCACGAATCGACACCCCAGGAAATCGCGTAACCCCCGGAATACAAGGCGTTGACGGGCATGGGCGATGCGAAAGACAGATTTTGCCGAGCAGTCACTGGCTGCGCGGCCGGCCCTTGGAGCGGGCCAGGTGTCTGTGGCGAATGCGCGCACCTCCTTATGGAGGGCAGGGTTTTCCACAGGCGACCGGTCTGATTTTTTTGCAACGTTCCTATTCGGGATCACGGTTTCCAGGGTGCTTTTATAACACCTGTCGCAGTAGGGCTATTGCACCAATTGCGTGGGAAATAACTGTTTAGCCTCCACTGCCGCACTGCCCGGAGCATTCGTGCAATGAGTTCTGCCTCCCTGACAAAGCCCCCCGCCGAGCGGGTACGGGTCAATCGCGTGGTGTTCTACACCTCGGCGCTGATGATCCTCGTTCTGACTGCCTTGCTGATCGCTGTACCCGAAGCCGCCGGCCAGGTGCTGGGCGTCGCCCAGAAATGGCTGACCCGCACCTTTGGCTGGTACTACATGCTGGTCATCTGTGGTTACCTGCTGTTCGTCGTCTACCTGGCCTTCTCCGACTTCGGCAAGCTCAAGCTGGGCGGCAAGGACGACACCCCGGACTTCAGCTACGGCGCCTGGGCCGGCATGCTGTTCTCCTCCGGTATCGGTATCTCGCTGCTGTACTTCGGCGCTTCCGAGCCGCTGGACCACTACTTCAACCCACCGGAAGGTACGCCTGCCAGCCTCGAGGCCGCGCGCCAGGGCCTGCAGCTGACCTTCCTGCACTGGGGACTGCACGGCTGGGCGATCTACGCCCTGGTCGGCCTTGCCGTCGGCTACTTCGCCTACCGCCACAACCAACCGCTGGCACTGCGCTCGGCGCTGTACCCGCTGGTCGGCGAGCGTTGGGTCAAGGGCGGCGCCGGCCATGCCGTGGATATCTTCGGCATGTTCGTCACCCTGCTGGGCCTGGTGACCAACCTGGGTATCGGCTCGATGCAGGTGGCCTCGGGCCTGGAATACCTGTTCGGCATGGACCACAGCAAGACCAACCTGCTGGTGGTGATCCTGGTCATGGCGGGCGTTGCCACCGTGGCCGCGGTGTCGGGCGTGGAGAACGGCATCCGCCGACTGTCCAACCTGAACATCCTGCTGTTCAGCGGGCTGCTGATCTTCGTGCTGCTGGCTGGCAACACCCTGCACCTGCTCAACGGCTTCGTGCAGAACGTCGGTGACTACCTCAACGGTGTCGTGCTGAAGACCTTCGACCTCTATGTCTATGAGGGCGACAACGACAAGTCCGAGCGCTGGCTGGGCCTGTGGACCGTGTTCTACTGGGCCTGGTGGATCTCTTGGGGCCCGTTCGTCGGCATGTTCATCGCCCGTATCTCCAAGGGCCGGACCGTGCGTCAGCTGGTCAGCGGCGTGCTGCTGATCCCGCTGGGCTTCACCCTGGCCTGGTTGTCGATCTTCGGCAACACCGCTCTGGACCTGGTGATCAACCAGGGTGCGGTGGAACTGGGCAAGACCGCGCTCGAACAGCCATCGATGTCTATCTACCAGCTGCTGGAATTCTTCCCGGCCGCCAAGATCGTCATCGGCCTGGCAGTGTTCGTCGGCTTCGTGCTGTTCCTCACTCCGGCCGACTCCGGCGCGGTGATGATGGCCAACCTGTCGTGCAAAGGCGGCAAGGTCGACGAAGACGCCCCGCACTGGATGGTGGTGTTCTGGTCGGTGGTCATCACCCTGGTCACCATCGGCCTGCTGTTCGCCGGTAACTTCGAAGCCATGCAGACCATGGTGGTACTGGCCGGCCTGCCGTTCTCGGTAGTCCTGGTGCTGTTCATGTTCGGCCTGATGAAGGCCATGAAGCAGGACGTCGCGGTCGAAAGCGAGCGCGCCGAACTGGCCGCCCGTGGCCGTCGCGGTTTCAGCGAGCGTCTCAGCCAGCTGGACCTGCAGCCGACCCAGGCCGTGGTGCAGCGGTTCATGGACAAACAGGTCAGCCCGGCGCTGAAAGAGGCCGCCGAGCAGCTGCGTACCCTGGGCTTCGAGGTCGAGACCCGGGTAGGTCAGTCGCGTAACATGATGGGCCTGCGAGTGATGATGGAAGAGGGCAACCCCTTCGTCTACGAAGCCAGCCTGGATGGCTACCTGGCCGCGCCGAGCGAGGCGCCGGTCGAGGGTGAGCCGGAAGTGCAGCAGCGCTTCTACCGTGCCGAGGTGTACCTGCACGACGGCAGCCAGGAGTACGACCTGATGGGCTTCACCCGCGAGCAGATCGTGCGTGATGTGCTTGATCAGTTCGAAAGCCACCGTCAGTTGCTGGGGCGTGTGTACAGCTGATATCGGCTGATGTCAGGCAAAGGCCCGGTTCGTGAGAACCGGGCCTTTTTGTTTTCGGTGTCAGTGTTCGATTGCTTCCAGGAGGTCCTCTCGCGGGGCCGAGCGCTGCTTGACGACATCTTCTGCCTGGCTGCAAAGCTTCAGCGGTAAATCGGAGTGCCTGAACACATATTGCTTGTGTAACAGCACCCTGTAGCCGCTCGGATCTGCGCAGTCGGTCTGCTCCGGCCTGCCCTTCTTGACCCGATAGCGTTGCAGATGAGGCGGGGTGGTTGTCCAGCTCACACGCCTGTCGCCGTTGTCCAAGCGTTCGACGGTCACATCGGCTGCTGGAACCGCCACAGCAGGCAAGACCTCCACCGCGATGCTCAGGGCATTGGCCATAAGGCCGCGCCAGGCGAGTTCCTGGGCTGAGTCGACGCCCACCACGCAGAGAAAATGCCAGCCCGTTCCCGGGCCTATCGGCTCGTCGATCAGCACGCTATCCGTACTGGGGAGTGTGGTGCTATAGCCAGCGGGGTCCTCGCAGGCCCGTGCATCGCGCGCTGTCTTGTAGCGGTAGCGCGGTGTGTCCAAGGTAAAGGCGAAGTTCCACGATGGCATGCGAGAGACGCCATCTTCATCGACGCGGAGCTTGTGCAGTCGCTTGAAGCCCTCGTGGTGTTGCTGCTGGAGTTGAAAACCGGGGAACAGGTGGCACTGCTCTACATTCATGTCGAGCTGCCCTTTGTCGAAGCAGTCAAGCAGGTGTCTGAGCGGGATAGAGGCGACCCGGTCGCCGCTGATGCTGTTGACCACGCCGATCAGGCGATTGCTCACCCTCTCTATTACCGGACTGCCGGATACGCCTTCGGCAATACCTTGGCAGTCATTGCTTTTCAGATTTCGCCAAACCCAGGGTGGCGACACCAGTACCGGCATGTCTTCTTCCGTGCAGGCCCGCAATCGTAGGCCGGTGTTCAGGGCGATGGACTCGCCCACAACCAGCACAGCTGTTCCCGGAGGCGCTGGAAAAGCCGGTTTCATCGGCGCAATGCCCTGGTCGATGAGTTGTCGCAGGCTTGCATCCAGTTCGAGGAGGGCAAGGTCACTGCCCTGAACGCTGCTCCAGACGGTTCGACGCACCGCGATGGTCTGTTGCTCGGCCACCGTATCGGCGAAGAAATTGAAAGTGATGCTGGCCTGCAGGGGCTGATTCTGGATGATCACGCCATTGTGTTGACTGATGCAATGGCCGGCCGTGACGGTATAGGCCGGGCCCTTGGCCTCGCCGCTCGGCGAGCGGGTATCGAGCAGGGTGCTCATGCACAGACCGTTGTCAGGCAGATTCAAACGGCCGATACCGGTCCAGTGATGGTTCTCACCCCGGCTGTTGCCAAGCAGCACTGGTTCGGAGGGGGAGGGCAAGCCTTGGCCGTAGTCGACGGCCAAGGCAGGCGAGGAGAGGGCAAGCCCCAGGCAGATGGTACGCAAGTCGAGCATGATTCAGACCTCTTGAGCAGAGGCCGCACTGTCGAGCAGGGCTGGTCATGCGCGGTGGTGAATAGTGCTTTGTCGCAGGCAGTATTAGTTAGTGCCCGGCAGCTCGGTCAGCCTTTCATGTTTGTGCTCCATCCATTGAGCGCACATCATCATGCCGATTTCAGAGACCTCGCCTTTCGATTTTCTGGCCGCTGTCGCCAGCCATTTCGCCGATCGGCCTACCCTGCGAACGGTAGCGAGCCAGCAGCTCCTGCAATTGCTGCTGAAGCAACTTCCCTACCTCGAGGCCGTGCAGCCACCGCTGACATCCGCCGATCCGTTGACGCTCGACTCACCGGAGCCGGGGACAGCCTGGTGGACCACTCAGCCTCTGGTCGATGCGCTGCTCGAGTGCATGGTCCAAGGCGAGCCCATGGATATCGAGCCGCTTGCACAGCGGACCTACAATTTGGGTCTCACCGGGCCACACCGCTTCGCTGGGGCGACCAGCGATCTGGACACCCGAGCCTTGGCAGGCCTTAGCGAACCGCTCAACGAACTGATAGAGCAGCTTCCCGGACATTTCGCCGAGGCGCAGGTGGCGTTCTGGCGATCCTGCGACGAGGAAGGTGTCAGCCGCGACCGTTGGTTCCAGTTGCTGTTGAAACAGGCGCTCCTGCGCAATTTGCCGCTTCAGGGGTTGGATACCCAGCAGCAGGCATGTGTACGCGGGCTGCTGTTGGGGGAGCCTGGCCCATCGGTGTTTGCAGTACAGGTGACGCTGACCGTGGGAGGCCAGACGTTCCAGCTCATGCAGGAGAGCCTGCTGGTAACCGGTGAATGGGACGAGCGGCTGGTGGTGCTGTGGTGCGCGCCATCCAGTGTGGTCAGGGCCTTCGATTCGTTGGAAAACTTCGCATTGGCACTGCGAGACGATCTCGCAGAGCGCTATCGGTTCGATGAAATGACATGGGATCGCTATTGCCTTGAAGGCAATGTGTTTGCCCAGCAAAGCGCACTGTTGCTGGATGCAATGCTGGAGCGGATCAGTGCGCTGCGTTACTCGCGTATTGAGGATGTACAGGCGTTGGAACAGCTGTTCCGACGCCTGAGTGACCCCTCGCAAGTCTTCTACAGTGGCTATTTCATCGATCAGGATGTGGCGCCGGTACCGCCGCCGGGGCTAGTGATGGCCAAGGCCGATGACAGCTTTGCCTGGCAAGAGGCACTCTTCACGCTTTCCCTGTACCAGCTCGAGTCACAGGGTTTTGGGGCGCTTGATGGTATTGAGGATCTGAACAGCTACACACGGGAGCGACTCAGCGACGCAATGCGTCAGGCGCATCCGCACGATAGCCCGGCTCCGGACGACATCCTGCTGGAGCTCGGAATCGCCGCAGGAGTGCCGGGTGGCGCCGGGGTGGGGGCGGGAGGCGGTGAGCCTCTGGTTCGGGCAGGTAGCAAGACATTGACGGAATTTGCCATTGGCAATCTTGCCTCGCTCGGGGGAGCGATCATCACCGGTATCTCCTGCAGTGGGAGCGGTCCATTGCCCCGTTGGCTGGACATGGACTACGTCAGGTACCTGGTGGCTCGCGTCGACATTGGTGGGTGTTATCCCAAGTATGTGGCCGAGCGGCTGGATGACCGCGAAGAACGCACGGCGAGGGTCGAGCGATTTGCCCGCGAATGGCGCATCGGCCTTTTGTTCGCGGCGCTACAGGCCAAGCTGGATGGTCGTTTGGGCGCCGGTGCGCTGCAATGTGTCACAGATTATTGTCGAGGTTATCTGGATGACTTGAATCCAGCCACGTTTCTGGTGCCTCTGGCCTTCAAGCGTCGTCCGGACTCCACGGTTCATGACATTGTTTCCGGTATGTATGTGCTACTCGGCAGCGAACCATCCGTCCTGGTGCTCTACAGACCATTGCATGGACGCGATTCGGTCCGGGCATTTGCCAGTGAGCAGGCGCTGCTCGAGGCGGTTTGCCAGGACTCTACGTTGCAGCAGAGCATCCTGGACTGGTTGCCACAGGACGTCCGTCCCATCTACGACACGGTGGCTTTGCCGAGCCGCATATCCTCAGCATAGGTATCGACCCATTCCTGAACTTCGAGGCTCCGGCACCTGCCAGCCTGGCGATCAGACTGTGGGAAACCAATGTGGATGAGAAACTCTACGCCGCTAACCGCGACTTGCTGGTGGAGTTGGCGGATCTGCGTTCGACTTCCAATGCTGAAAATCGTTGGTCGATGCTGCTGGAAGGGGCCTGGTTGCTGTTCAATACAGCCACACTCTTTCTCAGGGGGCCGATCGCTTCCTTCGCTTGGCTGATGCAAGGCATCTCAAGCCTCGAGAGCGATCTGCGGGCCATTGCCGATGGTGAAGGTTTCGATCGGTCAGCCGCCAGTGTGGATGTCCTTCTCACGCTCGGCATGGCACTGGCGCATCTGCGCCAGCCAGTGCGCGCCGAACTCAAGCCAGGCCGGCTGCCGGATATTGACCGCTTCGAAGGGCCTCCCCGGCGCGCTGCAGCCAGGCAACTGGTCAGTGTCGTGCCGCGCCAGGGAAAAGTGGGCGGGCAGGGAGGGCTTGGCAGCATGCAGGAGCGCCAGCTCGACTTTTCATGGCGTGGCAACCAGGGATTCAACGCCTTGCTGCCCTCTCAACGCATTGCTATCAGGGCGATGCGGGCACCACTTCTGCTTGATGGCCTGGCCCCCTTGGCGAGCGGCCAGGGCAAGGGGACTTATCGAGTCGGCAGCAAGCATTATGTCCTGCTCGCCGGCGACAGCTATGAAATCGTCCTTGTAGCCGAAGGTGTGCGGGTCATCGATGCCAATGGTGCGCTGGGCCCATGGTTGTCTCTGGAACACGGTGCGTGGCGTGTCGATGCGGGGCTGCGCCTTCGAGCAGGGATGCCCCGAGAGACGATACGGACGAGGCTGGATCAAGACTTTGCGGCGGCAAGGCAGGCAGCCGACACGCTCACACAGCAGGCCAATGATGCCTCGGTCACATTTGCTACGTATCGCCAGGAGGTGCTTCGAATCGGGGGGCAGCTCGAGAAACTGGAGGTACTCAAGCGCACCGAAGCCATGAAGGAAAATGCTGATGTCGCCATGATCGAACGCTATGCGGCTCGAATTGCGAGCCTCGAAGCAACGATGAATCCCAAGAGGCTCGAGGCGGTCACGACAGTCGAGACGATTGTGAAGCTGGAAAATGAAAAGCTGGCACTGCTTGACCGGATGCTGGAGCCCAAGTACGGCGCTCGACGGCACCTCAATCTTGAGCGGCTGCTGAACGAAGAGCGTGATTCATTGCGTTGCGCGTTGATTTCCAACAATGACTTTATCCTCAACGAGCTATGGCGGCTGGCCGACTATCCCGCGCTCACCAAAATGGCAGGAGACCTGAATACGAGAAGTGCCTATGAAGCCAAGGCGCAATATCAGGTCTTCAGGCGTGCGCTCGAACACACCGTGGGATTGCAGGAACGCATGTTGCTGGCCAACGCTGAACTCGATGCGCTACTTGCCGATGCAGCCCCCCATCTGCTGATCGGCAGCGAGAGCGAGGCCCGATCAGTGGCCCAGATCGTGGAGCAAAGGACATTCACTACCGAGGACCTACGTTTTCATCATGTCTTGAACCTGGCGGACCTGGCATTGCATATGGACTCGGCCAGCGGTCAAGAGCAACTGTCGAGGTATCGGGCTGGTCTGGGTGGCAAGACGCTCCAGAGCGCGGCCAATGCTCATGGCGAATCGATCATGGCCAATCTCGAGCCAGCCGATCGGGTCATGATCCTGCAGGAGGCCTGGGACGAGTATTCGGTCGCGATACTTAACAGCGAGCTTGTTGCCGCGCGGGGTGGGCGCTTGGTCGAGGCAGCCATGCTCGAGCGTTACCAGTCGCATGTACAGTTGCTGAAGCAGGATGCAGGCCGGCGCTTGATCGAGGCCAGGGATGCCTTGGAGGGGAAACTTGAAGGTCGGGCGACTGGCGGTGCCTATCGGGTTTCAACCGATATCCAGCATGTGATCCGCGACAGCGAAGGTACGACCGTCATCGCCTCTGCAACGCAGGAGGAAGGGCACACGATTCTTGTCGTGCGCGATCCGCTCAGCAAGGCCGTGGTCCAGCGATTCGACCGGCATGATGGTCAGTGGGTCGAGCGCGTCGGCGATATATCGCCTGAGCCGGTCTTGCAGACGGCTTCATCGAGTGGGCTGGAGAGGGTGAGGTCACTACTTGCGTTCAACAAGATCATTCTCGCGCAGGCTGAACGTTATGTAGAACGAGACATCAGTGGCAGGCATCTGGCTCGATTGTTCGACGGGCCCCTTGCACGGCTTCGGGCGATCGAGACGCAGTTGTCGCAAGATGATGAGGACGCGCTCGACATGCTGAATGCGGGGCGCAGCGAGTTGCAGGCGGGCAGGGAGCAGTACTTGACCGAGCTTTATACCCGAACTTGCTATCCGTCCGCCGAAGCCCTGCGCTACTTGCATGAGCGGCAACTGATCAAGGTCGAGTACATCGGCCCTCGACGAACGATGGCTGATGGTAGTGCGTTTGATGAGTACAAGGTCACGCGCTTGAGAAAAGCGGGAGAGCACAAGGGGAGAGCACTCTGGGCCGCCCACTTCCACCTGTCCAGTGCCGATGCCCTGTCCACGGAGTTCACGCGGGGCCACCTGAAGCTCTGGGCCCAGCGATTCGAATGCAACCGGGGCTTGGGGGCCGCAAGTGAGGTCGTGCCAGGCAAGCGAGTGCACTATGGTCCGCTCAGCCTTGCCGAGGCACAGGGGATCATTCCTTTTTGACAGGGCCCGCATTCGTGTAGCGGCCATGCCTGCCGTGGGCGGGCATGGCCTGGTTGCCGCGTTCGGCGATCATCTGCCGCAGGCTGATCAACTCGATTCCCTGGCTCTTGAGTCGGGGAATCTCTTGTGCCAGGACGCTCAGGGTCTGCGGATAAGGGTGCCCAATCAGCACCGCCGAACCCTGCTTGCGGGCCACCTCGATACCAAGACGCAATTGCCCGGCAATGGCTTCGGTCGTTCGTACGTCGTCAAGGAAAACATCCCGCGAGAGATGCGCCAACCCCAGCGCCTGGGCCTCTGCCGCCGCCACCGTCGCCGCGCTGGTGCGGCTGTCGACGAAGAACAGATGGCGGCGTTGCAGTTCACCCATCAACCACGTCATGGGCTCGCGCTGGGCGGTCATGCGACTACCCATGTGGTTGTTGATGCCGGCGGCGTAGGGCACCTTGGCCAGGGCGGCATCCAGGCGTCGGGCCAGTTCGTCGAGGGCGACGCCTGGGTGCCAGGCGTAGGGCCCGGTGGCAGGGTCCATGGGCATGTGCAGGATCACCGTGCGCCCGGCCTTGTGGGCCTGGCGGGCGAAGTCGGTGGCGTGCGGGGTGTCGGGCATGATCGCCATGGTCACCGGGCCGGGCAGGGCGAGCGTACGGCTGTCGCGTTCGCTGCTCTGGCCCAGGTCGTCGATGATGATGCTCATGTAGGCCTTGGCCGGGGCCGCTTGCGCGACGCCGGCCAGCAGGCAGAACAGCAGGGACAGCAGATAACGCATGGTGGGTATCAGTCACCCTTGGTGATGTTCAGGCCCTTGAGCAGGCTGAGGGCCTGGCTGAGCTGGAAGTCGTTGTCCTGCGGGCGGTCCTTGCGCTTGGCACTGCCGGTCGGTCGGTCGGCGCCGCCATTGCCGTTGCCCAGGTGACCCTGCAGGTCGGCTTCCTTGAAGTTGTCGTTGTCGGCCTCGGCGGTCAGCTTGGCCGGGCGTACTTCGATGTCCGGAACAATGCCCTGGGCCTGGATCGAGCGGCCATTAGGGGTGAAGTACAGCGCGGTGGTGAGCTTCAGCGCACGGTCGTTGGCCAATGGCAGCACGGTCTGCACCGAGCCCTTGCCGAAGCTGTCGGTACCCATCAGCACGGCGCGCTTCTGGTCCTGCAGGGCGCCGGCGACGATCTCCGAAGCCGAGGCGCTGCCGCCGTTGATCAATACCACCAGTGGCACGCCTTCGCTGGCATCGGCCGGGTCGGCGGAGTAGCGCAGCTCGGAGTTGGCGATGCGGCCCTTGGTGTAGACGATCAGGCCTTTGGTGAGGAAGTGGTCGGCCACTTCGACCGCCGACTGCAGCACGCCGCCGGGGTTGTTGCGCAGGTCGAGAACCACGCCGCGCAGCTTCTTGCCGTTGTCCTTGCGCAGCTTGGCCAGGGCCTTGCCCACCTCATCGCCGGTCTTGACCTGGAACTGGGTGATGCGGATGTAACCGTAGTCGTTCTCCAGCAACTGGCTCTTGACGCTCTTGACCTGGATCACCGCACGGGCCAGCGTCACGTCGAACGGCGTGCCGCCGTCGCGCACCAGGGTGAGGGTGATCTTCTCGCCGATCTTGCCGCGCATCTTGTCCACGGCCTCGGTCATGGTCTGGCCACGGGTTGGCGCGCCGTTGATCTTGACGATCAGGTCACCGGCCTCGATACCGGCGCGGGAGGCCGGGGTGTCATCAATGGGCGAGACCACCTTGACGAAGCCGTCCTCCATGCCGACCTCTATCCCCAGGCCGCCGAACTCGCCGCTGGTGCTCTCCTGCAGCTCCTGGAAGTCTTCGGGGCCGAGGTAGGCCGAGTGCGGGTCAAGGTTGCTGAGCATGCCCTTGATGGCGTTTTCCAGCAGGGTCTTGTCGTCGACAGGTTCCACATAGGCCGCCTTGATGCGGTCCATGACCTCGGCGAAGGTGCGCAGCTCTTCCAGCGGCAGGGGCGCCTTGGCGGTCACCTCGGTGGCCGGCACCGCGGCCTGCTTGGCCGCTGGCTTGGCCGGTTCGGCAGCAACGGCCAGGGGCGCGCCGATGACCAGGGCGATGGTCAGGGCCAGCTGGGTGAGGCGAGGCGAGTGCAGCATGTCGAACGAACTCCTGATCCTGTTGGTGCTCCCGCTGGGAGCATCGGCGTCGCCGTTTCGTGGGCGGCGCCGTAAAAGTAGCACTAACTAACCGCGACACCATTGCGCGGGGTCGGTGGGCTGGCCCTGCTGGCGAATCGCGAAGTACAGGCCGGCGCTGTCCTGGCCGCCACTGTCGCCGACCGTGGAGATGGCTTCGCCGGCCTTGACGATGTCGCCGGCGCTCTTGAGCAGGCTCTGGTTGTGGCCGTACAGGCTCAGGTAGCCATTGCCATGGTCGAGAATGACCAGAAGTCCAGCGCCGCGCAACCAGTCGGCGAACACCACCCGCCCGCCATGCACGGCGCGCACTTGGGTGCCCGCGCTGGCGCTGATCATCACCCCGTCCCACTTGGCTCGCGCATCACCGCCGCGGGTGTCACCGAAGCGTGCCAGCAATCGACCATTGACCGGCCATGGAAGTTTTCCCCGCGCGGAAGAAAATGCGCCGCCATAGCTGGCCGTGTCGCTGGAAACCACCGGGCCCAAGGTAGTCCGGGCCTTTTTCGGGGCTTCCTCGGGCTCCTGCTTGCGGGTCGCGGCGGCCAGGGCCTGCGCCTTGCGGCGCTGCTCTTCTTCCTGTTTGGCCAGCAGGGCCCGCTGGCGGGCCTCTTCGGCCTCGCGAGCCTGGCGAGCGAGGGTTTCCTCGATGGTCTTGAGCACCTTGCCCAGATCGGCCTGGTCCTGCTCGCGGCTCTGCAGCTTCTGGTCGCGTTCCTTCATGTCGCTGCTGAGCTTGGCCAGCACCTGCTGGCGCTTGTCGCGTTCGGCGATCAGGGCCTGGCGCTGAGTGTCGAGCTCGGCACGTTGTGCCAGCAACTGTTGCTGGTGGCCGGCGATGTCCTGCTCGACGTTGGCCAGCTGGCGCAAGGTCTCGTTGAAGGTGCGCAACTGGTCCATGCGCGCTTTGCTGAGATAGTCGTAATAGGTGAGGGTGCGGGCGAACTTCTCGGGATTCTGCTGGTTCAGCAGCAGCTTGAGGTATTCCTCGCGACCATTGTTCTGGTAGGCCGAACGGGCCTGGATGGCAATCAGGCGTTGTTGTTCAACGCGGGCGCTCTGGAGTTTTTTTTTCTCTTGGTCAAGGCGCTCCAGCTCGCCCTCGGTCTTTTTTAGTTCTTGCTGCAGTGCCTCCACCTGTTTTTCGAGTTTGCCGATATCGGTCTCGGTGGCCTTGAGGTCTTTCTGCACGCCGGACTTCTCCTCCTGGAGCTTGCCCAGCATCTTTTTCAGCTCGGCGATGTCCTGGCGGGTGGCGTCCAGCTGTTGTTGGGTCTGCGCGCGCTCATCGGCAGCGAAGGCCGGGGCAAGCAGACATGACAGGGCGAGTAGGAACAGGGCGCGGAGCATGGGGTTGGGCGTACCAGGGATGGAGACTGGCCTAGTATGCCCGCGCAGGCGTGCAAAAAAAACGCCCAGCGGCGTGTGCGGCGGGGCGTTGGTCTGGAATTCAACTGTTTTGGGGGCCGCAAGGCAGCCCCACTACATCGATCAGGCGTCGATCAGGATCGAGGTGCCGGTCATCTCCGCCGGTTTTTCCAGCCCCAGCAGCTCGAGCATGGTCGGCGCCACGTCTGCCAGCACACCGCCGTCACGGACCTTCACGTGGCGCTTGCCGACATAGATGAATGGCACCGGCTCGGTGGTGTGGGCGGTGTGCGCCTGGCCGGTGCATTCGTCTTCCATCTGTTCGACGTTGCCGTGGTCGGCGGTGATCAGGGCTTCGCCGCCGACCTTGTCCAGCGCCTCGACGATGCGGCCGACGCAGCCATCCAGCGCTTCCACGGCCTTGACCGCGGCATCGAACACACCGGTGTGGCCGACCATGTCGCCGTTGGCGTAGTTGACCACGATCACGTCATAACGCTGCTGCTCGATGGCCTCGACGATACGATCGGTGACTTCAGGGGCGCTCATTTCCGGCTGCAGGTCGTAGGTGGCGACCTTCGGCGACGGGATCAGGATGCGTTCTTCGCCTTCGAATGGCTCTTCGCGCCCGCCCGAGAAGAAGAAGGTGACGTGGGCGTACTTCTCGGTTTCGGCGATGCGCAGCTGGGTCTTGCCGTTCTTCGCCAGGTACTCGCCGAGCACGTTGTTCAGGCTGGCCGGGGCGAAAGCCGCCGGGGCCGGGATCTTCGCCGAGTACTGGGTCAGGCCGATGTAGGCCGCCAGCTTGGGCAGGCGCGCGCGCGGGAATTCGTTGAAATCGGGCTCGACGAACACGCGTGACAGCTCGCGGGCGCGGTCGGCACGGAAGTTCATGAAGATCACGGCGTCGCCGTCTTCGACCTTGACCGCCTCGCCAATGCGCGTGGCCTTGACGAACTCGTCGCTCTCGTCGCGGGCGTAGGCGGCTTCAAGGCCGGCTACGGCGGTCGCTGCGGTGAATTCGGCGGCGCTGTCGACGATCAGGTTGTAGGCGGCGCTGACGCGGTCCCAGCGGTTGTCGCGGTCCATCGCGTAGTAGCGGCCGATCAGGCTGGCGATGCGGCCCTTGCCGAGCTTGGCGAAGGTGGCGTCGAGCAGTTCGATGGACGACTGCGCGCTGCGCGGCGGCGTGTCGCGGCCGTCAAGGAAGGCATGCAGGTAGATCTTCTCGGCGCCACGTTGCGCGGCCAGCTCGGCCATGGCGATCAGGTGGTCCTGGTGGCTGTGCACGCCACCGTCGGAGAGCAGGCCGAGGATATGCACGGCCTTGCCGGCGCTGGCGGCTTTTTCCACGGCACCGACGAGCACCGGGTTTTCGAAGAACTCGCCGTCGCGGATGGCCTTGGTCACCCGGGTGAAGTCCTGGTACACCACGCGGCCGGCACCGAGGTTCATGTGACCGACTTCCGAGTTGCCCATCTGCCCGTCGGGCAGCCCCACGTCCATGCCGGAGCCGGAGATCAGACCGTGCGGCTGGGTGGCGCGCAGGCGGTCGTAGACCGGAGTGTTGGCGGCGAAGATGGCGTTGTATTCGGGGCTTTCGCTGTGACCGAAGCCATCCAGGATGATCAGGACCAGGGGTTTAGGCGTACTCGTCATCAATCAAACTCACGGTTGTTCAAAGATGATAAAGACACGCATTTTAGGGCAAATCCGCCAGCGACGGCGAATATTCCTCCCATTGCCCGACCAGCGCGGTCAGGCATGCAACATGAAGGCGCGTTTGCCGCAAGCCCAGTGGGCTTTGGCGGTCATGGGGGGCTGTGTATACTGGCCGCCATTTTCAATCGCCTGGAACACCCCTGATGGTTGCTCACCTGATTCAATTCGCGACAGATCACTTCATCCTGGTGGCCATTTTCGTCGTCCTGCTGGTCCTGCTGCTGGTCAATGAAGTCCGCCGTGGCGGCCAGAGCCTGAGCAACGGCCAGCTGACCGCCCTGGTCAACGCCGACAAGGCCGTGGTGATCGATATCCGTACTGCCAAGGAATACTCGGCCGGGCATATCGTCGGCGCGCTGAGCATGCCGCAGGACAAAGTGGCCGGCCGCATGACCGAGCTGGAAAAACACAAAGACAAGACCCTGATCGTCGTCGACGCGATGGGCCAGCAGTCCGGTACCCTGTGCCGCGAACTGCTCAAGGCTGGTTACACCGCCGCCAAGCTCAGCGGTGGCGTTTCCAGCTGGAAAGCCGATAACCTGCCCCTGGTGAAGTGATATGAAGCCCGTCATCGTCTATTCCAGCGACTACTGCCCCTACTGCATGCGCGCCAAATACCTGCTCGAGAGCAAGGGCGTGGCGTTCGAGGAGATCAAGGTCGACGGCAAACCCCAGGTTCGCGCCGAAATGAGCCAGAAGGCCGGCCGTACCTCGGTGCCGCAGATCTGGATCGGCAGCACGCACGTCGGTGGATGCGATGACCTCTATGCCCTGGAGCGCGCGGGCAAGCTCGACGCGCTGCTGGCGGCCTGATTCGCACTGCATTCAAGAACATTAGGAAAAGGATCTGCCATGACTGACCAACAGAACAACGGCGCTGGTGCTGAAGAAACCGCACCACAATTCTCCCTGCAGCGCATCTACGTGCGCGATCTGTCGTTCGAGGCCCCGAAAAGCCCGCAGATCTTCCGCCAGCAGTGGGAGCCGAGCGTATCGCTGGACCTGAACACCCGCCAGAAAGCCCTGGAAGGCGACTTCCACGAAGTGGTGCTGACCCTGTCGGTGACCGTCAAGAACGGTGACGAAGTGGCCTTCATCGCCGAAGTGCAACAGGCCGGTATCTTCCTGATCGCCAACCTCGATGCCGCTTCGATGAGCCACACCCTCGGCGCGTTCTGCCCGAACATCCTGTTCCCGTACGCCCGCGAGACCCTGGACAGCCTGGTGACCCGTGGTTCGTTCCCGGCGCTGATGCTGTCGCCGGTCAACTTCGACGCTCTGTACGCGCAAGAGATGCAGCGCATGCAGGAAGCCGGTGAAGTGCCGACCGTGCAGTAATTTCTGCCGGTAAAGCAAAAGGCGACCTTCGTGGTCGCCTTTTTCATGCCTTGCTGGTGATCGGGCCCGAGCGGCAAGCGCATCAGCTTCCGGCAAACCCCTGCTGGCGCCATGCCTCGTACACCGTCACCGCCACGGTATTGGACAGGTTCAAGCTCCGGCACCCCGGCCGCATCGGCAGGCGCAGGCGTTGTTCGGCAGGCAGGCTGTCCAGCACCTCGGCCGGCAGGCCACGACTCTCGGGCCCGAACAGGAATGCGTCACCGGGCTTGTATTCCACCTCATGGAATGGGTGCGAGCCTTTGGTGGTGAACGCGAACAGCCGAGGCTGATTCAGGCTTTCCAGGCATTCGGCCAGGCTTTGGTGGCGCTGCAGCGTGGCATACTCGTGGTAGTCCAGCCCTGCGCGGCGCAGGCGCTTGTCGTCCAGTTCGAAGCTGATGGGCTCGATCAGGTGCAGGGCGCAACCGCTGTTGGCGCACAGGCGGATGATGTTGCCGGTATTCGGCGGAATTTCTGGTTGAAAAAGGATGACGTGAAACATGCACGGCTCCAAGCGTGAAGATGACGAGCATTCTACCCCTGAACCCGACCCGCGTTCGAAGGCCTGGCCGCGGGTGCTGCTGTCGCTGGCGATCTTCGGCATGCTCGTGGGCCTGATGATCGGCCGGCTGACGGCGCCCGAGGAGCGGGTGCTGGAGCAGATCGAGGTGGTGCAGGGCGGGCTGGACCTGTGGTTCAACGCAGAGCCGCAGCTGCATGGCGAGACTGTCGAGGGTACCGTGGCCGTGGTGTTCCAGGCCGAGGGCAAGGCCGCGCGGGGCCAGCTGATGTTGCAGGGCAAGCCGGTGGGCTGGCGCTTGCAGAAGAGCGAGGAAGGCTTGCTGTTGACGCTGGTCGCTGCGCGCCCCCTGCGCGGTGAATGGGCGGGCGCGCAGGAGGCGGGGCGTTGGCGGGTGCAGGTCAGGCTGCACGAATAAAAGAGGGGATATCCCGGCCTGCCTGTACCGAGGTCCCCGAAATGGGAGGTACGGTGTCTTTAGCAGGGAGCGTGCCAGGTTCTGCAAGTCCGAGAGTGCTGTGTTCTGGCCTTTTTCGAGTGTTTTAAGGGCAAGTTTTGCCTTATAGAGGTGCGTTAGGCACTGCATCGGTGCATGGGCAGGCGATTACTTGGTAGGCGCCAGAGGCGAATGTCTTCCAAGGCCAGCTCATAACCAGCCGGGCACACCTAGCAATTCTGTTAGGTTCACGATCGGCACCGCTTTGGTATGTTTCTTACCAAGTCTCAAGGCTGGGGTGACGCAATGGCTACACAAATGATGCTGGCGACCGACTGGTCAAGAAGCGTTGTACAGTGCTTTGTATCCGATCAACGGAAAACCGCCTGCTATACACCCTACGGTTGGCATCCAGGGCGGGATGATAGTTCCAAGACCGGATTTTCTGGTCAGCTTTTTGAGCCAGAGGTGAATTGGTACCTGTTGGGTAACGGACATCGGGGTTACAACCCTGCGTTGATGCGATTTCTCTCTCCTGACAACTTAAGCCCATTTGGTGAGGGTGGGGTGAATGCATACATGTATTGTCATGGTAATCCGGTTAACTATAACGATCCCACAGGTAGTTCTATGGCATCAATTAAGTTATTGGCTGGGACGATTTTTGGTCCGAAAGTCGTTGATCATGGCATGGCATTGCTCAACATGGGAAATTACGCTTGGGATAGGCGGCAAGCGATTAAAGCTGGTGTGGACGAAGCAAAACTTCCAAAGCCCGCTTCAAAAAGGCATGCCGCTGCAGCAGGGGCAGGGGTGGTGCTAGGTATAGTTGGTCTTGGGATCGCGCAGAAAAATATTGCGAAGGTAGCAAGTGGCTCTGGAGGGAACACCACTATCGATAGCCTCAATTTGAGCGGAGGGCATCCAGCTTCAGGTTCGTTTGAGCATGCTGGATTTGAAGAGGTAGCTGAAGTTTCGCTTCTTCTCGCCAATGCGGCGATAAATGAGGTAGGAGGAGGTATAAGATATGATTACGCGGACCGAATCAAGCAGGTCGCCTGGGAGGTTGAAAAACTTAATCAAGAAGTCAGGGTTCCTATGGTGCAAGCTGTAATAGTTCCCGCTGATACATGAATGTTGGCTCATGAGCAGGGCAGCTAAATATTGGTGAAGCGTTGCTCAAAATCCGGGTGAACGCTACAGTTTAGCGAGGCATTCATGAGGACCATGCTTGGTCCTCATTTGTCCGTCAACACTTCGTATGATCAGTGCTCTTCCCCCTCATCGTCATCCCCCCCATCCACCTTCATCCCCAGTTCCTTGATCTTGCGCGTCAGGGTATTTCGCCCCCACCCCAGCAACAACGCCGCATCACGACGACGCCCGGCGGTATGCTTGAGCGCTGTCTCGATCATGATCCGCTCGAAACTGGGTACGGCGCTGTCCAGCAGGTTGGTCTGGCCGCGGGCAAGGGCCTGGTCGGCCCACTGGCGCAGGGCCTGTTCCCAGTTGGTCACCGGGGCGGCGTCCTGGGGCAGGTTGAGCAGCTCGGGTGGCAGGTCGCCGACCAGCACTTCGCGGCTGGAGGCCATCACGGTGATCCAGCGGCAGGTGTTCTCCAGTTGGCGCACGTTGCCCGGCCAGGGCAGGTTGCGGATGAACGCTTCGGTCTCGGGCTTGAGCAGCTTGGGCTCCACCGCCAACTCCTGGGCGGCGCGGCCGAGGAAATGGCGGGCCAGCGCCGGGATGTCCTCGCGCCGGTCGGCCAGGCGCGGGATATGGATGCGGATCACGTTGAGGCGGTGGAACAGGTCCTCACGAAACTTGCCGGCCTGCACCAGGGACTCGAGGTTCTGGTGAGTGGCGGCGATGATGCGCACATCCACCTTCACCGGCACATGGCCGCCGACCCGGTAGAACTCGCCGTCGGCCAACACTCGCAGCAGGCGGGTCTGGGTATCGGCAGGCATGTCGCCGATCTCGTCGAGGAACAGCGTGCCGCCGTCGGCCTGCTCGAAACGCCCGCGACGCAGGTTGGCGGCGCCGGTGAAGGCGCCCTTTTCATGGCCGAACAGTTCGGACTCCATCAGGTCCTTGGGGATCGCCGCCATGTTCAGGGCAATGAACGGCGATGCCGCACGCGGGCTGTGTCGATGCAGGGCATGAGCCACCAGCTCTTTGCCGGTACCCGACTCACCATTGATCAGCACGGTGATGTTGGAGTGGCTGAGGCGGCCGATGGCACGGAACACCTCCTGCATCGCCGGCGCTTCGCCGATGATCTCCGGGGTGCGGGCCAGCGCCTGGGGCACTTCCAGGGCCTGTTGCTCCTGGGCGTGCTGGTTGGCGCGTTTGACCAGCGACACCGCTTCGTCGACATCGAACGGCTTGGGCAGGTACTCGAAGGCGCCGCCCTGGTACGAGGCCACCGCGCTGTCCAGGTCGGAATGGGCGGTCATGATGATCACCGGCAGCCCAGGGTGCTGGTCGCGGATCTGGGCGAGCAGATCGAGACCACTGGCGCCGGGCATGCGGATATCCGAGATGATCACGTCCGGTTGCTGGCGGGCCAGGCGGCCCATGACACCATCGGCGCTGTCGAAGCTCTGGGTGGTCATGCCTTCCTGCTGCAGGGCCTTTTCCAGGACCCAGCGGATGGAGCGATCATCATCGACGATCCAGACGGTTTCACTTCGGCTCATGGGGCGGTGGCTCCTTGTTCCAGGGGCAGGTAGATCGAGAAGGTAGTGTGGCCCGCGTGGCTTTCACACTCGATCAGGCCCTGGTGCTGGCTGATGATGTTCTGGGTGATGGCCAGGCCCAGCCCGGTGCCGTCCGGGCGGCCGCTGACCATGGGATAGAAGAGCGTGTCCTGCAGTTCCGCGGGGATGCCGGGGCCGTTGTCGATGATCTCGATCCGCGCCACCAGGCGGTGGCGCACATGACCGATGGTGAACTGGCGCACGGCGCGGCTGCGCAGGGTGATGCGGCCCAGGCGCAGTTCGTTCTGCCCGGCGATCGCCTGCATGGCGTTGCGCACGATGTTGAGCACGGCCTGGATCATCTGCTCACGGTCGATCAGTACGTCCGGCAGGCTCGGGTCGTAATCGCGCACCAGGGTGATGCCGCCCTGGCTCTCCGCCTCGACCAGGCTGCATACCCGCTCGAGCACTTCGTGGATATTGGTCATGGACAACGACGGCAGCTTGTTCGAGCCGAGCATGCGGTCGACCAGGTTACGCAGGCGGTCGGCCTCTTCGATGATCACATTGGTGTAATCGCGCAGGCCATCCTCGGGCAGCTCGCGGGCCAGCAGTTGCGCCGCGCCGCGAATGCCGCCGAGGGGGTTCTTGATCTCGTGGGCGAGGCCGCGCACCAGCATCTTGGTGGTCTCCTGCTTGCTCAGCTGGGCCTCCTCCTTGGTGATGCGCAGCAGGCGGTCACGCGGGTGCACCTCCAGCAGCAGCAGGGTCTGGCCTTGGTGCAGGATGGGCGTGACGGCGTAGTCGACGGTGATGCTCTGGCCGGTCAGCGATGTCAGCTGGGCTTCGCGCTTGGTGAACGGATGCGCCTGCTCCACCGCCTGGCGCAGCGAGTTGAGTGCCTCGGCCGATTCGGTGAACAGCTCGCTGATGAACTGGCCATGGCTGCGCTGGCCACTGACAGCCAGGAGCATTTCCGCGGCTGGATTCATGTACTCCAGGCGTAGTTCGGCATTGAGCAGGAGCGTGGCCGTGGTCAGGTTGTCCAGAAGCAGACGGTGCTGTGCATCGCTGATGGTCATAAGGTGTCGTTGACCTCTTTTGGCACAGTGGCGCCCAACGGCTCGGGCCCGGGGGCGCGCACGGGATAGTGCTGGATGCAGTGAAAATGCAAGAACCAAACCAAGGCTCCGAAAAGAAGCGGAAATTCCGGATAAAGACCTGGAACTGCGCGAATTCGAGCCAGAAAGCCCTGGTTTATCGATTCTTGTGAACCAAATTGGGTTGCATGATGGGGCGTGCCGCCAAGTCATGCACCAATATGGAGCATAGGGCGGTCAGCGCAATTTGCACAGCTGGGCGCTGGCGCGAACCAGGGCGAGGTGGCGTGTTGTGTCCTGGGTGCGTTGTTGCAGGGCGTCGGCCAGGTGGTTGGCGCATTGCCTCGGCGGGGTCTGGTCAAAATGGGCGAGTGCGCTCAGCAGCTGTTCCTGCAGCAGGTCCAGTTCAGGGCGCACTTCGTTGGCCAGGTCGCGGCGTGGAAGGGCTGGCGCCTGTCGGGCGCGATGCCAGGTGTCGAGCAGGTGGTACTGCAGGAGCTTGTTGGCTTCGATCTGGTCGGCAAAAAAGGCCTCGACGCGTGCCGGATCCAAGTGGTGGGCGACGGCGGCCTGGCGTGCGCTGAGCAATACCTGGTGCTCGCGGGCGCTGGCCTGCACGGGTTGCTGGTGATCCCACTTGTGCAGGGCGACAGCTTCGGCCAGGTCCAGGCGCCGGTCGATGGTGGCAAGCAACTGATCCAGGGTAGGCGTGATGCTCGGTGAGGTGGCACAACCGGATAGGGCGATGCAGCAGGTCAGGGCGAGGGTGGTGGCGCGCATGGCGATCTCCTTGGGAATGAAGCCTCGAGTGTCGCCTGTGGCGTTGCGGTGGCTAATAGGTGTTGTCCGATGATGAGGGTATGAAAAAGAAACGGCCTCCCGAGGGAGGCCGTCCTGATGTCACCGACGCGAGGCGCCGATCAGATCAGCAGCTGTAGTACAGCTCGTATTCCAGCGGGTGCACGAAGGTGCGGACCTTGATCTCTTCTTCGCTCTTCAGCTCGATGAAGGCATCGATGAAGTCGTCGGAGAACACGCCGCCCTTGGTCAGGAACGCACGGCCTTTGTCCAGCTCTTCCAGGGCTTCCTTCAGGCTGCCACAGACTTGCGGGATTTCCTTGGCCTCTTCAGGCGGCAGGTCGTACAGGTTCTTGTCGGCGGCATCGCCTGGGTGGATCTTGTTCTGGATGCCGTCCAGGCCTGCCATCAGCAGGGCCGCGAAGGCCAGGTACGGGTTGGCCGACGGGTCCGGGAAGCGTGCTTCGATACGGCGGGCTTTCGGGCTGCCGACGTAAGGAATACGGATCGAGGCGGAACGGTTGCGCGCCGAGTAGGCCAGCATTACCGGGGCTTCGAAACCTGGGACCAGACGCTTGTAGGAGTTGGTCGACGGGTTGGTGAAGCCGTTCAGGGCCTTGCCGTGCTTGATGATGCCGCCGATGAAGTACAGGGCGGTATCGGACAGGCCGGCATAGCCTTCGCCGGAGAAGGTGTTCTTGCCGTCTTTCCAGATCGACATGTGCACGTGCATGCCCGAGCCGTTGTCGCCGTACAGAGGCTTGGGCATGAAGGTGGCGGTACGGCCATAGGCGTCGGCAACGTTGTGCACGACGTATTTCAGGGCCTGTACTTCGTCAGCTTTCTTCACCAGGGTGTTGAACTTGACGCCGATTTCGTTCTGGCCGGCAGTCGCCACTTCGTGGTGGTGAACTTCGACGGTCTGGCCCATTTCTTCCAGGGCGTTGCACATGGCGGTGCGGATTTCGTGGTCGTGGTCGAACGGCGGGACCGGGAAGTAGCCGCCTTTCACGCCCGGACGGTGGCCTTTGTTGCCGCCTTCCACGTCAGCGCCGGTCATCCACGAGCCTTGCTCGGAGAAGATCTTGAACATCGAGCCGGAGATGTCCGAGTGGAACTTCACTTCGTCGAAGATGAAGAACTCAGGCTCTGGGCCTGCGAACACGGTGTCACCGATACCGGTGCTCTTCAGGTACTCTTCGGCGCGCTTGGCGATGCCGCGCGGGTCACGATCGTAGCCCTGCATGCTCGACGGGTCGACGATGTCACAGGTGATGATCAGGGTCGGTTCTTCGGTGAACGGGTCCAGCACGGCGGTTTCGTCAACCGGCATCAGGATCATGTCGGAGGCTTCGATGCCTTTCCAGCCAGCGATGGAGGAGCCGTCGAACATCTTGCCGACTTCGAAGAAGTCTTCGTCCAGGCCATCGCGCGCCGGCATGGTCACGTGATGCTGAATGCCCTTGGTGTCCGTGAAACGCAGATCAATCCACTTGACGTCATGATCTTTGATGAGTTGAACCGACTTCGACATGTTGTCCTCCGGATGGTCTAGGGCGCAGTTGGCCGCTGCCCTGGAAATAAGGGTGTCGCTGGGCGCGGATAGTCGGCCAAGCTTACCTGCCTCACAAGGGAGCAAATTGCATGCCAGTGCCCGAAAATGGCGAGGGTGGGATAAAAGAGGGCGTTGGCGGGCATTTGCCAAGGCGGTGCTGACAAGGTGTGCACCCATAAGATGCGCTTTTCATGGAGCATGCACCATTATGATGCATGTGTGAGTGGTAGCCTCATCGCGGGGCTAACCCGCTGCCGCGGGTACGTGCGCGATAAATCCAACCTCCTGTACAAAAGTTGGTCAAAAGCTGAGCAATTTCCGCTATAATTCGCGCCCCTCATTTTCGGTAGGCCCTGGGCGCGCTGTTAAACCAATGAAACTTATCGTCAAAGTCTTCCCAGAAATCACCATCAAGAGCCGGCCGGTGCGCAAGCGCTTCATCCGCCAGCTCGCCAAGAACATCCGCAACGTGCTCAAGGACCTTGATCCCGAGCTCGCGGTTGATGGTGTCTGGGATAATCTCGAGGTGGTCACCCGCGTCGAGGACGAAAAGATCCAGCGCGAAATGATCGAGCGCCTCACCTGCACGCCGGGTATCACCCACTTCCTGCAGGTCGAGGAGTATGCACTGGGCGATTTCGACGACATCGTCGCCAAGTGCAAGCACCACTTCGGCCACCTGCTGGCCGGCAAGCGCTTCTCGGTACGCTGCAAGCGCGGCGGTCACCACGACTTCACCTCGATGGACGTCGATCGCTACGTCGGCAGCCAGCTGCGCCAGCAGTGCGGCGCCGCCGGCATCGACCTGAAGACGCCAGAAGTCGTGGTGCGCATGGAGATCCGCGACCAGCGCCTGTACGTGATCCACAACCAGCACAATGGCATCGGCGGCTACCCGTTGGGCGCCCTGGAGCAGACGCTGGTACTGATGTCCGGTGGCTTCGACTCCACCGTGGCGGCGTACCAGATGATGCGTCGCGGCCTGATGACCCATTTCTGCTTCTTCAACCTCGGTGGCCGTGCCCACGAGCTGGGCGTGATGGAAGTGGCCCACTACCTGTGGAAGAAGTACGGCAGCAGCCAGCGCGTGCTGTTCATCAGCGTGCCGTTCGAGGAAGTGGTCGGCGAGATTCTCAACAAGGTCGACAACAGCTACATGGGCGTCACCCTCAAGCGCATGATGCTGCGCGGCGCCGCGCACATGGCCGACCGTCTGCAGATCGACGCGCTGGTCACCGGCGAGGCGATCTCCCAGGTGTCGAGCCAGACCTTGCCGAACCTGTCGATCATCGACTCGGCCACCGACAAGCTGGTGCTGCGCCCGCTGCTGGCCAGCCACAAGCAGGACATCATCGACCAGGCGACCGAAATCGGTACCGCCGACTTCGCCAAGCACATGCCCGAATATTGCGGCGTGATCTCGGTGAACCCGACTACCCATGCCAAGCGTCACCGCATGGAGCACGAAGAAAAGCAGTTCGACATGGCCGTGCTGGAGCGCGCCCTGGAGCGTGCCAAGTTCATCTCCATCGACCATGTGATCGACGAGCTGGGCAAGGACATCGAAATCGAGGAAGTGGCCGAGGCGCTGCCAGGCCAGATCGTCATCGACATTCGTCACCCCGACGCCCAGGAAGACGAACCTCTGGTGCTGGAAGGCATCGAAGTCCAGGCCATGCCGTTCTACGCCATCAACAGCAAGTTCAAGCACCTGGACCCCACGCGCCAGTACTTGCTGTATTGCGACAAGGGTGTGATGAGCCGTCTGCACGCACACCACCTGCTCAGTGAGGGACATGCCAATGTGCGTGTTTATCGTCCGACATAAGACGCCAGGGCTGTATGGCGGCAGCATCCGCCATCGCCCTCCCGACCACCGGGCCCGCTGAGCCGTAATCCGTACATATTGGCCGCCTACACTGGCGGCAACCGAATCCTCTGATCGAGATACAGTTGTGATCGAAAATCTGCGTAACATCGCCATCATCGCCCACGTTGACCATGGTAAAACCACCCTGGTCGACAAACTCCTGCGCCAGTCCGGCACCCTGGAGCGTAACGAGCTCAACGACGAGCGCGTCATGGACTCCAACGACCAGGAAAAAGAGCGCGGCATTACCATTCTGGCGAAGAACACCGCCATCAACTGGAACGGCTACCACATCAACATCGTCGACACCCCCGGCCACGCCGACTTCGGTGGCGAGGTTGAGCGTGTAATGTCGATGGTCGACTCCGTGCTGCTGCTGGTCGACGCCCAGGACGGCCCGATGCCGCAAACCCGCTTCGTGACCAAGAAGGCCTTCGAAGCTGGCCTGAAGCCAATCGTCGTGATCAACAAGGTCGACCGTCCGGGCGCGCGTCCTGACTGGGTTCTGGACCAGATCTTCGACCTGTTCGACAACCTCGGTGCCACCGACGAACAGCTGGACTTCAAAGTCGTCTACGCCTCGGCCCTGAACGGTATCGCCGGTCTGGACCACACCGCCATGGGCGAAGACATGACCGCCCTGTACCAGTCGATCGTCGACAACGTACCGGCGCCGGACGTTGACCGTGAAGGCTCGTTCCAGATGCAGATCTCGGCACTGGACTACAACAGCTTCCTCGGTGTTATCGGTGTTGGCCGTATCGCCCGTGGCCGCATCAAGCCGAACACCCCGGTTGTTGCCATCGATGTCGACGGCAAGAAGCGTAACGGCCGTATTCTGAAGCTGATGGGCCACCACGGCCTGCACCGCGTTGACGTCGAAGAAGCCCAAGCTGGCGACATCGTCTGCATCAGCGGTTTCGACGAGCTGTTCATCTCCGACACCCTGTGCGCCCCGGACGCGGTAGAAGCGATGAAGCCGCTGACTGTCGACGAGCCAACCGTCTCGATGACCTTCCAGGTCAACGACTCGCCGTTCTGCGGCAAGGAAGGCAAGTTTGTCACCAGCCGTAACATCAAGGACCGTCTGGACAAGGAACTGCTGTACAACGTTGCCCTGCGCGTCCAGGAAACCGATTCCCCTGACAAGTTCAAGGTATCGGGCCGTGGTGAGCTGCACCTGTCCGTTCTGATCGAAACCATGCGCCGTGAAGGCTTCGAGATGGCCGTAGGCCGTCCTGAAGTGATCATCCGCGAAGTCGACGGCGTCAAGCAGGAGCCGTTCGAGAACGTCACCATCGACATCCCTGAAGAATCCCAGGGCAAGGTCATGGAAGAAATGGGTCTGCGTAAAGGCGACCTGACCAACATGGTGCCGGATGGCAAGGGCCGTGTTCGCCTGGAATACAACATTCCAGCCCGTGGTCTGATCGGTTTCCGTAACCAGTTCCTGACCCTGACCAACGGTGCAGGCATCCTGACCTCGATCTTCGATCGCTACGACACCATGAAGTCGGGCCAGATGTCCGGCCGCCTGAACGGCGTACTGGTTTCGGTCGAGACCGGCAAGGCACTGACCTACTCGCTGGAAACCCTGCAGGCGCGCGGCAAGCTGTTCGTCGAGCACGGCCAGGAGATCTACAACGGTCAGATCATCGGCCTGAACAGCCGTGACAACGACCTGGGCGTGAACCCGACCAAAGGCAAGAAGCTCGACAACATGCGTGCTTCGGGCAAGGACGAAGTCATCGCCCTGGTACCGCCGGTTCGCCACACCCTGGAACAGGCCCTGGAGTTCATCCAGGACGACGAGCTGTGCGAAGTCACGCCGAAGTCGATCCGTCTGCGCAAGAAGATCCTGGACGAAGGCGAGCGTACCCGCGCTGCCAAGAAAGCCAAGAACTGAGTTAGCTCAGGCGCAATGAAAACGCCCCCGGTCGAAAGGCCGGGGGCGTTTTTGTTTGTGTGTCTTTTGCCGCATGTTGCACTTGAAGCACTTGCTCACGAACCAGGTTTGGCAGGGCTTTGCCCGAGCATTAGCCTGACGCTTCGGTGCGTGGCTGAGGTGTGCATGAAAGGCAAGGGATGGCGGGAGCATCTGTCGGTGGGAGCAATCGAGGTAGCGGGCGAACCATGGTGCTTGCAGCACCTGCGTGCGCATTCTCATGAAGTGCAACTGCCGGGTTCGGGCGTGCAGCCCTCCATTGCGGTGATGCTGCGCCTTGAGTATTCAAGCCATTGCGTGAGCCACGGTGCCCGACAAGGGCTCGCGCTGGATTTCGACAGCATCGGTCTGGACAGTTTGGTAATAGATCATCGAGGGATCTACCGAGCGTTCTGCCCGACGCGACATAGGCTGTCGTTGCAGCTGCCTGCCATCATGTGCAGCCTGGCCGACCGCCAATGCCTGTTTACCGGGCACAGTAACTGGCTGACGTTGGAGGGCAATCAGTTCGGCTTCCCGGAAGGCAGCCATTATGAGGTGTATTTCAATATGCGTCGTGAGGCCGCCACAAGCCTCAGGATTTATGTCGAGAGTGCCTATGTGCGGGATGCACGCCATGCAGCGAGCAGCCAAAGCCGCTTCAAGCGACATGAAAAGATCAAAGGCTGGTTGCTGATGCTCAAAAAGTTGAGGAACGAGCCCGTTCGCAGGCCCATTCGCCACTGAGCAGCGCCCAGAAATACGAAACCCCCAATGAAGGGGGTCGTATCGCGGATGCCCTTAGGGATTGATCCCTTCAACCGGCACGGCCGGAACCAGATGGCGGCGTCTTGACACCTTCCAGAAGGAAAGCTCCGTATATATCCAGACGGCTCAGATTCTATGAGGTTGATCGCAGAGCGTCAACGCCCGACCACCTTGGGCTTGTACGCGCAATACCCCGGCCGCGGCCCGACCTTGGGGTGGTTGCGGCAGGTATCCGGGCGCTTGTCGTAGATGGTGCACAGGCGGCTCTTGCGATCCAGGTACATGCAGTCATCGTTGCTCATCCGGGTCAGGGTGAAGATCCCCGATTTCTGGTTGAAGCGCTCGATGATGCCTTCCTTCTGCAGGCGCTTGGCCACGTTCTTCGGCGGTTCGTCTTTCTCGAATTCGTCCACCACGCCAATGCGGATCAGATCCTTGATCTTCACCTCCACCGGCAGGGTGCAGCAGGTCGAGTGGCAGCCACCACACATATGGCTGGCATAGCGCTGCCAGGTCTCCAGGCGGTCGACTTCGGCGGCGGCGATCAGGGTCGTTTTCATGGTTATGGGGTGAATCACGGTCTTGGGGCGCGCGATCATACCGGAGTTGTTCAATTTGTGAACAACCTTTTGCCCGATTCCCCTGGCGGATGATGAAAACCGCGAACGCTCGCTGTCGCTGTGTGTCAGAGCGTCTAGGCTGAACACTCTCCCTGCGCTTTCGCCTACTTGCCCGAGGATGCCGCATGTCCCAGGAAAACAAGGCCCGTGAGGCCAAAGCTCATACCGACGAGGTGGCCGCGTTCCGCGCCGCCGTGCTGGCCAAGCTGACCTACGCGGTCGGCAAGGACCCGGAACACGCCTTCGACCACGACTGGTTCGAGGCCATTGCCCTGGCTGCCCGCGACCATATGGTCGACCACTGGATGGATCACACTCGCCAAGCTTACCGCCGTAGCCAGAAGCGGGTGTATTACCTTTCCCTCGAGTTTCTCATCGGCCGCCTGCTGTACGACAGCCTGAGCAACCTCGGCTACCTGGAGATCGCCCGCGAGGCCCTCGAAGGGCTGGACGTCGACCTGGAGCGTATCCGCCTGCTCGAGCCTGACGCGGCGCTGGGCAACGGTGGCCTCGGTCGCCTGGCGGCTTGTTTCATGGAGAGCATGTCGACCCTGGGTATTGCCGCCCATGGCTATGGCATTCGCTACGAGCACGGGTTGTTCCGCCAGGCGGTAGTCGATGGTTGGCAGCAGGAACAGACCGAGAACTGGCTGGATTTCGGCAACCCTTGGGAGTTCGAACGGGCGGAGGTGATCTACCCGATCAGTTTTGGCGGCAGCGTCGAGACCGTGCAGGAAGGCAATGGCCAACAGCGGCAGGTCTGGTGGCCGGGCGAGACGGTGCGGGCGGTGGCCTACGACACACCGGTGGTCGGCTGGCGCGGCTCCAGCGTCAATACCCTGCGCCTGTGGCGTGCCCGGGCGCTGGAGGAGCTGCACCTGGAGCGCTTCAACGCCGGTGACCACCTGGGCGCGGTGGCCGAGGTGGCCCGCGCCGAAAGCATCTCGCGGGTGCTGTACCCGGCCGACAGTACCGAGGCCGGCCAGGAGTTGCGCCTGCGCCAGGAGTACTTCTTCGTTTCGGCTTCGCTGCAGGACCTGCTGCGGCGCCACCTGAACATGCACAAGGACCTGCTCAACCTGCCAGATGCCGCGGCCATCCAGCTCAACGACACCCACCCGTCGATTGCCGTGGCCGAGCTGATGCGCCTGCTGGTCGACCAGCACGAAATCCCCTGGGACAAAGCGTGGGCGCTGACCGTCGGCACCCTGGCCTACACCAACCACACCTTGTTACCCGAAGCCCTGGAAACCTGGCCGGTGGCATTGATGGAGCGCATGCTGCCGCGGCACATGCAGATCATCTACCTGATCAACGCCTACCATATCGACGCACTGCGGGCCAAAGGCCTGCACGACTTCGACGTGCTGCGCGCGGTGTCGCTGATCGAGGAGGACAATGGCCGCCGGGTGCGCATGGGCAACCTGGCGTTCCTTGGCTCGCACAGCGTCAACGGCGTGTCGGCGCTGCACAGCAAGCTGATGAAAAGCACGGTGTTCGCCGAGCTGCACAAGCTCTACCCGCAGCGGATCAACAACAAGACCAACGGCATCACCTTCCGCCGTTGGCTGTACCAGGCCAACCCACCGCTCACGGCGATGCTGGTCGAGGCGCTGGGGCCGGATGTGCTGGATGACCCGGAAGGCAAGCTCAAGGCACTGGCGCCCTTCGCCGACAAGGCCACCTTCCGCAAGCAGTTCGCCGCCCAGCGCCTGCACAGCAAACGCGCCCTGGCCAGCATCATCCAGGACCGGATCGGCGTGACGGTCAACCCGGAGGCGCTGTTCGACGTGCAGGTCAAACGCATCCACGAGTACAAGCGCCAGTTGCTCAACCTGCTGCATACGGTGGCGCTGTACCAGGCCATCCGCAACGATCCGGGCACCGACTGGGTGCCGCGGGTGAAGATCTTCGCCGGCAAGGCGGCGGCCAGTTACCACCAGGCCAAGCTGATCATCAAGCTGGCCAACGACATTGCCCGGGTGGTCAATAACGACCCCACCGTGCGCGGCCTGCTCAAGGTGGTGTTCCTGCCCAACTACAACGTCAGCCTGGCCGAGAGCATCATTCCGGCGGCGGATCTGTCCGAGCAGATTTCCACGGCGGGATACGAGGCCTCCGGTACCAGCAACATGAAGTTCGGCCTCAATGGCGCGCTGACCATCGGCACCCTCGATGGCGCCAACGTCGAGATGTGCGAGCAGGTGGGGGCGGAGAACATGTTCATCTTCGGCCTGACCGCGCAGCAGGTGGAGGCGCGCAAACGCAGCGGCGACTTTGGCGCCGCGTCGGCGATCGCCGCCTCCCATCGTCTGGGCGACGTGCTGCAGGCGATTCGCAGCGGGGTGTTCTCGCCTGATGATCCGGCGCGCTATGCCGGGTTGGTGGACGGGCTGATCGCCTACGACCGCTTCCTGGTGTGCGCCGACTTCGATGCCTACTGGGACGCCCAGCGGCGGGTCGAGGAGTTGTGGCACGCGCCACAGGACTGGTGGCGCGTGGCGGTGCTGAACACGGCGCGGATGGGCTGGTTCTCGTCGGACCGGACCATTCGCGAGTATGCGACCGAGATCTGGAAGGCCTTGGATTAGCACATCGGGGCCGCTTTGCGGCCCATCGCCGGCAAGCCGGCTCCCACAAAGATCCACAGCACCGCCAAACTCTGTGGGAGCCGGCTTGCCGGCAATGGGCTGCGCAGCAGCCCTAATCGACAAGCTGCGTGAACTCAAAGCCCAATGAGCCCTCTGATCTGCCACACGAGTCTCTTTGCTCGCTAGCCTGTCACTCTCCCTGTAAACTGCGGGGGTTTTTCTCCCCCTTTCCTTTTCGGAGCCATACATGTCCCGCGTTACCCTGAGTCGCTATCTGATTGAGCAGACCCGCAGCAACAATACCCCTGCCGATCTGCGCTTCCTGATCGAAGTGGTGGCGCGTGCGTGCAAGGAGATCAGCCACCACGTGTCCAAGGGCGCCCTGGGCGGCGTGCTGGGCAGCATGGGCACCGAGAACGTGCAGGGCGAGGTGCAGAAGAAGCTCGACGTGATTTCCAACGACATCCTGCTCGAAGCCAACGAGTGGGGCGGTCACCTGGCCGGCATGGCCTCCGAAGAGATGGACAATGCCTACCAGATCCCGGGCAAATACCCCAAAGGCGCCTACCTGCTGGTCTTCGACCCGCTGGATGGCTCGTCGAACATCGACGTCAACGTCTCGGTCGGCACCATCTTCTCGGTGCTGCGTTGCCCGAACGAATACCTGAGCCAGAACGAAACCCTGAACGAGAATGCATTCCTGCAGCCGGGTACCCAGCAGGTCGCCGCCGGCTACGCCATCTACGGCCCGCAGACCATGCTGATCCTGACCCTGGGCAACGGCGTCAAGGGCTTCACCCTGGACCGCGAGCTGGGCAGCTTCGTCCTGACCCACGAAAACATCCAGGTACCGGCCACCACCGCCGAGTTCGCCATCAACATGTCCAACCAGCGCCACTGGGAAGCCCCGGTGCAACGCTACGTGGGCGAGCTGCTGGCCGGCGAGACCGGGCCGCTGAAAAAGAACTACAACATGCGCTGGATCGCCTCGATGGTGGCCGACGTGCACCGCATCCTGACCCGTGGCGGCCTGTTCATGTACCCACGCGATGCCCGCGAGCCGAGCAAGCCGGGCAAGCTGCGCCTGATGTACGAAGCCAACCCGATGTCGTTCATCATCGAACAGGCCGGCGGCGCTTCCACCAACGGTTACGAGCGTATCCTCGACATCAAGCCGGAGAGCCTGCACCAGCGCGTGTCGGTGATCCTCGGCTCGAAGGAAGAGGTCGAGCGCGTCACCGCCTACCACAAGGAGTAAGTCATGCTCGCACCTTGGCAGCCGTTGCTGGAGTGGTGGTTCGGTTGGGGCACGAGTGCCCAGGCCGTGGCTGACGAGAAGAACACGCTGTGGTTCGGCAAGCATCACGACGCCGATGCCCAGGCGCTGTTCGGCGACCTGGTCGAGCAAGCCCTGGCGGGCGGGCTCGACGAGTGGCAGCAGAGCCCCCAGGGCTGGCTCGGTCTGGTGCTGCTGCTGGATCAGCTGCCGCGCATGATCTATCGCGACACGCCGCGTGCCTTCGAGGGTGACCGGCGTGCCCAGGTAGTGGCCATGCAGGGGTTGCAGAAGGGCTGGGACTACCAGCTGCTGCCGATCCAGCGGGTGTTCGTGCTGCTTGTGCTGGAGCACGCCGAGGTGCTGGATTGGCAAAACCTGTGCGTCGAGCGTTACCAGACCTTGCTGGACGAGCAGCCCGAGGCCAACCGCCGGTTGTTCGAAGGCTTCCTCGACTATGCCGAGCAGCACCAGCGGGTGATCGCCCGCTTCGGGCGCTTCCCGCACCGCAACCTGGTGCTGAACCGCCCGAGCACCAGTGAAGAGATGGACTTCCTGCTGGAGCCTGGGTCCAGGTTCTAGTGCCAGTGGGGCTGCTTTGCAGCCCTATCGCTGGCAAGCCAGCTCCCACAGGATAAGCGCTGCCCTCGGATCTGGCGCTATCCCTGTGGGAGCTGGCTTGCCAGCGATGGGCCGCGAAGCGGCCCCAGCCATTTCAGATCCTGAAGCTGCCCACCAGATGCTTCAACCGCTCGACCTGATGCTCCAGGTCGGTACAGGCACGCAAGGTGCTCTGCAGGTTCTGCACCCCTTCCTGATTCAGCGTATTGATCTCGGTGATGTCGACATTGATCGACTCGACCACGGCCGTCTGCTCTTCGGTGGCGGTGGCCACCGACTGGTTCATGCCGTCGATCTCGCCGATGCGCTGGGTGACGCTGCCCAGGCGTTCGCCGGCCTGGTTGGCGATGCCGACGCTGCGGTCGCTGTGTTGCTGGCTCTGGTTCATGGTGCTCACGGCCACCTGGGCCCCGGCCTGCAGCTCCTCGATCAGGCGCTGCACCTGCTGTGCCGAGTCCTGGGTGCGGTGTGCCAGGTTGCGTACCTCGTCGGCCACCACCGCGAAACCGCGCCCGGCTTCACCGGCACGGGCTGCCTCAATGGCCGCGTTGAGCGCCAACAGGTTGGTCTGCTGCGAAATTCCGCTGATAACATCGAGGATCTGACCAATGTTGGCCGTGTGATTATTCAGCGTCTCGATGTTGCCGCTGGCATCGCTGATGCGCGCCGATAGCTGGTTCATCACATCGATGGTCTCGCCGACCACTTGCTGGCCTTCCTCGGCCAGGCCGCGGGCGGCGCTGGAGTGCTGCGAGGCGAGGGCGGCGTTCTGGGCGATTTCCTGGGCGGCGGCGCCGAGCTGGTTGATCGCCGCGGCGACACTGCTGGTGCGGCTGGACTGCTGGTCGGCGTTGTGGATCGAGGCGTTCGAGGCGCTGACCACCTGGCCGGCCACGGCATTCACCTGGCCGGTGGCCGAGGCCACTTCGCGGATCGATTCGTGGATCCGCTCGACGAAGCGGTTGAACGACTGCGCCAGGCTGCCGAACTCGTCCTGGGCGTGGATGGCCAGGCGCCGGGTCAGGTCGCCTTCGCCCTCGGCGATGTCGCGCATGGCGCGGCCCATGACGTGCAGTGGTTCCATCAGCACGCGGATCAGCAAGCCGAGCAGGGCGATGATCACCACCACCGCGATCAGTGTCGCCACCACGGCCGAAGTGCGCAGTTCGCCGAGCATGGCGAAGGCCGCTTCCTGGTCCAGCACCAGCGCCACGTACCAGTCCGCCGACGGCACGCCATCGACGTGGGTGAAGCTGATGAACTGTTTGCGACCCTCGACCTCCACTTCCTTCAGGCCGCTGCCGATGCGTAGGTTGCTGCCAGGGTAGACCTCCGCCAGGGGCTTGAGCGCCAGTTCGCCCTTGGGGTGGATGAGCACCTTGCCCTCGCCGTTGACGATGAAGGCGTGCCCGTGGCCGCCGAAGTCCAGGGTGTTGATCAGGTTGCTGATGGTCTGCAGGTCGGTGTCGACACCGCTGACGCCGATCATGCGCCCGCCCTGTTGCACCGGAGTGGCCAGGGTAATTACCAGCTTGCCGGCCGATACCGAGATGTACGGTTCGGTGACGATGGTCTGGCCCGCTGCGCTGGCCGCCTTGTACCAACCGCGCACGCGCGGGTCGTAGTCGGAGGCGCGGTTGCCCACCGGCACCGACTGCATGCTGCCGTCCTGGCCGCCGAAGTAGGTGAGGATGAAGTTGCTGCCGTACACCGGCAGCGCCAGGATGCGCTCGAGGCTGCTCTTGGCGGGACCGTCGACGGCAATCTGCTGGGCCACCGAGTTCACCAGCTGGATGCGGCTGTCGAGCCAGGTGCGGATGTTGCCGGCGGTGAGGTTGCCCAGCGATTGCAGCGTCGACTCGGTGTCGCTACGCAGCGACTGACGCTGTCGGTAGTCGTTGAACAGGACGAAGCAAGTGAAGGCGACGGCCACCACCAGGGCGGCGGCCAGCAGGATCTTGTGGCTGAACTTGAGGTTCTTGGTCATTTTTCTTGGAGTCTGCGCACGGGCACGAAGGGGAGGGTGCGGCAAAAGGCCACACCACCGCTCTATGTCGACGCGCAGGGATAAAACATTAATCGTTTGCGCGCCAGGCGACCAACGGTGCACAACGAAACCTCGTCGGCCAGGGAACCGAGGAGCCTTTTTCCCTTCTAAGCTCCCTGCAGGCCCTCGCGCCTGTGTATCCATCTCCAGGAGTGTCCCTTCATGTCGTTGCGTTCCCTCGCCCTGTTGTCCTTGTGCGTCGTCCTGACCGCTTGCAGCAAGATCAACCAGGAAAACTATTCCAAGCTCAAGGCCGGCATGAACAAGGCCGAGGTCGAGCAGTTGCTCGGCACGCCCAAGGAGTGTTCCGGCGCGCTGGGCATGAGCAGCTGCACCTGGGGTGACGAGAAGAGCTTCATCAGCGTGCAGTACGCGGCGGACAAGGTCCTGATGTATTCCGGGCAGGGCCTCAAATGAGGCACCTGCACCTGCTGCTGGGCGTGTGCCTGGTGATGCTGCTGGGTGGCTGCGCCACCTCGGCCACCGACCCGCTGGCGCCGAAGACCGCAGGTGCGGTCGACCTCAAGCGTTACCAAGGCAAATGGTTCGAGCTGGCGCGCCTGCCAATGAAGTACCAGGACGGTTGTGCCCAGTCCGAGGCCCATTACAACCTCAAGCCCGATGGCACGGTCGGTGTGCTGAACCGTTGCCGTACCCTGGGTGATGAATGGCTGCGTGCCGAGGGCCATGCCACGCCGCAGCAGGCGGGCCACACCGACAAGCTGTGGGTGGAGTTCGACAATTGGTTCACCCGGCTGGTGCCCGGAGTGGCCAAGGGGGATTACTGGATCCTGTTCGTCGACGAGCGCTATCGCACGGCGATCGTCGGCAGCCCGGACCGCAAGTACCTGTGGATACTTTCGCGTACGCCTTCGTTGCCGGCGTGGGAGCGTGAAAACCTGCTGGCCAAGGCGCGGCAGCAGGGCTTTGATACCAGCCGCCTGATCTGGCGCACGCCCGACAAGAGCATCGTCGCCCGGCATTGAGGACGCCATCGCAGGGCAAACCCGCTCCCCACACGTACCAGTGGGAGCGGGCCCCGCGATGTTTCGACTGTCAGTCCAGCAATTGTCGCAGCACTTGTACAAACGCTGCCGCGCTTTGCTCCTCCTGTTCATGCCGCCCTTGGCGCACCACCCACTGCCCGTTGACCATCACATCGCGCACCTGGCGATCAGAACCCGCGAACAACCAGCGGTTGAGAATGGCATCGCCGTCGGCCACGGCCAGATACGGATCCTGCCCGTCCAGTACCAGCCAGTCCGCCCGCTTGCCCACGGCCAGCTCGCCGATCGGCTGCCCCAGCGCCTGGGCGCCGCCCAGCAGCGCGGCGTCGTACAAGGTGCGCCCAACCATCGGCTGATCGGCGTGATACAGGCGATTGCGCCGCTGGTCACGCAGGCGCTGGCCGTACTCCAGCCAGCGCAGTTCCTCGACCACGCTCAAGGACACATGGCTGTCCGAGCCGATACCCATCCGCCCGCCCTGGGCCAGGTAGTCCACCGCCGGGAAGATGCCGTCACCCAAATTCGCCTCTGTGGTCAGGCACAACCCGGCCACCGCGCCACTGCGGGCCATGGCGGCGACTTCGTCGGCTTCGGCGTGGGTGGCGTGGACCAGGCACCAGCGCTGATCGACATCGACATGCTCGTACAGCCATTGCAGCGGGCGGCGGCCGCTCCAGGCCAGGCAGTCATCGACTTCCTTCTGTTGCTCGGCAATGTGGATATGGATCGGGCAGGATTTGTCGCTGGCACCGAGCACATCGGCGATCTGCCCCGGTGTCACGGCGCGCAGCGAGTGGAAGCACAGTCCCAGTGCCTGCGCCGGCTGTTGTGCCAGCAATGGCGCTAGCTGCTGTTGCAGGCGCAGGTATTGTTCGGTTGAGTTGATGAAGCGCCGTTGCCCGTCATTGGGCGCCTGGCCGCCGAACCCGGCATGGCTGTACAGGACCGGCAGCAAGGTCAGGCCGATGCCGCTGGCGGCGGCGGCGGCGCTGATGCGCCGTGACAATTCGGCAGGGTCGGCATAGGCCTGGCCGTTCTGGTCATGGTGCACATAGTGGAACTCGGCCACCGAGGTGTAGCCGGCCTTGAGCATCTCGATATACAGCTGGCGCGCGATCATTTGCAGTTGTTCCGGCGTGATCCGGCCGACCAGGCGGTACATCAGCTCGCGCCAGGTCCAGAAGCTGTCGTTGGGATTGCCGGCCACTTCCGCCAGCCCCGCCATGGCCCGCTGGAATGCGTGCGAGTGCAGGTTGGGCATGCCCGGCAGCAGCGGCCCGGCCAGGCGCTCGGCGCCCTCGGCATCGGCATCGGCCATGATCGCGGCCAGCCGACCGTCGGCGGCGACCTCCAGGCGGACATTGCGGGCCCAGCCCGAAGGGAGCAGGGCGCGTTCGGCGAAGTAGGCGGGCATCGGTGAAATCCTGTTATTGTTAACTTGTATATACATATACAGCCGTTTGCCTGCCGGGTAAACTCCGGCAAGCTACCGTTCACTCCAACCGCACAAGGATTCAACGCCGTGCCGACACTTCCTGTCTCCGCGCTGGTTGCCCAGATGGGCGAAGGGCCGGCGCCGCTCTACGCCCGGGTGAAACAGATGATCATCCAGCAGATCGAGAGCGGCAGCTGGCCGCCTCATCACCGGGTGCCATCGGAAAGCGAACTGGTCAGCGAGCTGGGCTTCAGCCGCATGACCATCAACCGCGCCCTGCGCGAACTCACCGCCGAAGGCCTGCTGGTGCGCATGCAGGGCGTCGGCACCTTCGTCGCCGAACCCAAGAGCCGCTCGGCGCTGTTCGAGGTCAACAACATCGCCGACGAGATCGCCGGCCGTGGCCACCAGCATAGCTGCCAGGTGATCAAGCTCGCCGAGGAAGCCGCCGGTTCCGAACGCGCCCTGGCCCTGGACATGCGCGAAGGCCAGCGGGTCTTCCACTCGCTGATCGTGCATTACGAAAATGGCGTGCCGGTGCAGATTGAGGACCGCTATGTCAACGCGGCCATTGCGCCCGACTACCTGAAACAGGATTTCACCCGGCAGACGCCCTATGCCTACTTGTCGCAAGTGGCGCCGCTCACTGAAGGCGAGCACGTGGTCGAGGCGATCCTTGCCGAACCTGAAGAATGCAAGCTGCTGCAGATCGAGCGGGGCGAGCCGTGCCTGTTGATCCGCCGTCGCACCTGGTCGGGACGCCAGCCGGTCACCGCTGCGCGCCTGATCCATCCCGGTTCCCGTCACCGTCTGGAAGGACGATTCAGCAAATGACCCAGTTGCAGCTGTTGCGTGCCCAGGATTATCCGCGCATGCCCTGGAAAAACGGTGGCGGTTTCACCGAAGAAATCACCCGCGACGCAGGCGATAGCCTGGACGGTTTCGGCTGGCGCCTGTCGATCGCAGATATCGAGGAATCCGGTGGTTTTTCCAGCTTCACCGGGTATCAGCGGATCATTACCGTGTTGCAGGGCGATGGCATGCGCCTGCTGGTCGATGGCCAGGCCAGCAGGCCGTTGCTGCCGTTCGACGCCTTCGCCTTCAGTGGTGAAAGCCAGGTGAGCTGCAAGCTGTTGGGCGGGGCGATTCGCGATTTCAACCTGATTTATGCGCCGCAGCGGTATCGGGCGCGGTTGCAGTGGTTCGATGGTTCGAATCGGCTGTTCAGCTCGGCTTCGACGCTGTTGCTGTTTGCCGCCAGCACTCATGTCGAGGTGGGGCTGGCTGGGGAGCAGACGCAGCAGCTTGAGCGGTATGACTGTCTGCGAATCGACGGCAATGAAGGGTTGTTGGAAATGGATGTACAGGGGCGACTCTGCCTGATCGAGCTGATTTCACACTGATCTGTCATCGCTGAAAGGGGGCTGCTGTGCAGCCCCATCGCTGGCAAGCCAGCTCCCACATGGGCCAAGTGAACCCTGTGGGAGCTGGCTTGCCAGCGATGGGGCGCGTAGCGGCCCCTTTTTCGTTTTTCATCCGAGGAATGGTCACTCTTTTTTGGTTGCCTATGCTTGTACATACAAGTAAAGGTGTGTTTGTATAGTCACCACGACACACACATGCCGTCGGACGACCGCAGAGGACATCCCCGTGACTGACAACAACAAGTACCGTGACGTAGAAATCCGTGCCCCGCGTGGCAACAAGCTGACCGCCAAGAGCTGGCTCACCGAAGCCCCGCTGCGCATGCTGATGAACAACCTCGACCCGCAGGTCGCCGAAAACCCGAAAGAGCTGGTGGTATACGGTGGCATTGGCCGCGCCGCGCGCAACTGGGAGTGCTACGACAAGATCGTCGAGACCCTGACCCGCCTGGAAGACGACGAAACCCTGCTGGTGCAGTCGGGCAAGCCGGTCGGCGTGTTCAAGACCCACAGCAATGCCCCGCGCGTGCTGATCGCCAACTCCAACCTGGTACCGCACTGGGCCAACTGGGAACACTTCAACGAACTGGACGCGAAAGGCCTGGCCATGTACGGCCAGATGACCGCCGGCAGCTGGATCTACATCGGCAGCCAGGGCATCGTCCAGGGCACCTATGAAACCTTCGTCGAGGCCGGCCGCCAGCACTACAACGGCAGCCTCAAGGGCAAGTGGGTACTGACCGCGGGCCTGGGCGGCATGGGCGGCGCCCAGCCACTGGCGGCAACACTTGCCGGCGCCTGCTCGCTGAACATCGAGTGCCAACAGAGCCGCATCGACTTCCGCCTCGAGACCCGCTATGTCGACGAGCAGGCCACTGACCTGGACGACGCCCTGGCGCGCATCGCCAAGTACACCGCCGAAGGCAAGGCCATCTCCATCGCCCTGCACGGCAACGCCGCCGAAATTCTGCCTGAGCTGGTCAAGCGTGGCGTGCGCCCGGACATGGTCACCGACCAGACCAGCGCCCACGACCCGCTCAACGGCTACCTGCCGGCTGGCTGGACCTGGGAGCAGTACCGCGACCGCGCTGTGACCGACCCGGCAGGCGTGGTCAAGGCCGCCAAACAATCGATGGCCGTCCATGTACAAGCCATGCTCGACTTCCAGAAGCAGGGCATCCCGACCTTCGACTACGGCAACAACATCCGCCAGATGGCCAAGGAAGAGGGCGTGGCCAACGCCTTCGACTTCCCGGGCTTCGTCCCGGCGTACATCCGCCCGCTGTTCTGCCGCGGCGTCGGCCCATTCCGCTGGGCCGCGCTGTCCGGCGATGCCGAGGACATCTACAAGACCGACGCCAAGGTCAAGGAACTGATCCCCGACGACGCCCACCTGCACCGCTGGCTGGACATGGCCCGCGAGCGCATCAGCTTCCAGGGCCTGCCGGCGCGCATCTGCTGGGTTGGCCTGGGCCTGCGCGCCAAGCTGGGCCTGGCGTTCAACGAGATGGTGCGCAGCGGCGAGCTGTCGGCTCCCGTCGTCATCGGTCGTGACCACCTGGACTCGGGCTCGGTATCCAGCCCCAACCGCGAAACCGAAGCCATGCGCGACGGCTCCGACGCGGTCTCCGACTGGCCGCTGCTCAACGCCCTGCTCAACACCGCAGGCGGCGCCACCTGGGTTTCGCTGCACCACGGCGGTGGCGTGGGCATGGGCTTCTCCCAGCATTCGGGCATGGTCATCGTCTGCGACGGTACCGATGAGGCCGCCGAGCGCATCGCCCGCGTACTGACCAACGACCCGGGCACCGGCGTGATGCGCCACGCCGACGCCGGCTACCAGATCGCCATCGACTGCGCCAAGGAGCAGGGCCTGGACCTGCCGATGATCACCGGCTGATCGCCGCGCTTTGGATCGCACCCTTCACGGGTGATACTGAACAACAAGAAGGGGGCCATGGCCCCCATGCGATTGGAGTAGCGAAGTGACCGAATTGACCCTCAAGCCCGGCACCCTGACCCTGGCCCAGCTGCGCGCCATCCACGCCGCGCCCGTGCGCCTGCAGCTCGATGCCAGCGCCGCGCCCGCCATCGACGCCAGCGTCGCCTGCGTCGAGCAGATCATCGCCGAAGACCGTACCGCCTACGGCATCAACACCGGTTTCGGCCTGCTGGCCTCGACCCGCATCGCCAGCCACGACCTGGAAAACCTGCAGCGCTCGCTGGTGCTGTCCCACGCCGCCGGTATCGGCGCGCCGCTGGACGACGACCTGGTGCGGCTGATCATGGTGCTCAAGATCAACAGCCTCAGCCGTGGCTTCTCCGGTATCCGCCGCAAAGTCATTGATGCGCTGATCGGCCTGGTCAACGCCGAAGTCTATCCGCACATCCCGCTGAAAGGTTCGGTCGGCGCCTCCGGCGACCTCGCGCCGCTGGCGCACATGTCGCTGGTGCTGCTGGGCGAAGGCAAGGCCCGTTACAAGGGGCAGTGGTTGCCGGCCACCGAAGCCCTGGCCGTCGCCGGCCTGGAGCCGTTGACCCTGGCCGCGAAAGAGGGCCTGGCCCTGCTCAACGGCACCCAGGCCTCCACCGCCTATGCCCTGCGTGGCCTGTTCCAGGCCGAAGACCTGTACGCCGCGGCCATCGCCTGTGGCGGTCTGAGCGTCGAGGCGGCGCTGGGTTCGCGCTCGCCGTTCGATGCGCGCATCCATGAAGTGCGCGGCCAGCGTGGCCAGATCGACACCGCCGCCTGCTTCCGCGACCTGCTGGGCGACTCCAGCGAAGTCTCGCTGTCGCACAAGAACTGCGACAAGGTCCAGGATCCGTACTCCCTGCGCTGCCAGCCGCAAGTCATGGGCGCCTGCCTGACCCAGATCCGCCAGGCCGCCGAAGTGCTGGGCATCGAAGCCAACGCCGTGTCGGACAACCCGCTGGTGTTCGCCGCCGAGGGCGACGTGATCTCCGGTGGCAACTTCCACGCAGAACCCGTGGCCATGGCTGCCGACAACCTGGCCCTGGCCATCGCCGAGATCGGCTCGCTGAGCGAGCGCCGCATCTCGCTGATGATGGACAAGCACATGTCGCAGCTGCCGCCGTTCCTGGTGGAAAACGGTGGGGTGAACTCCGGCTTCATGATCGCCCAGGTCACCGCTGCCGCCCTGGCCAGCGAGAACAAGGCACTGTCGCACCCGCACAGCGTCGACAGCCTGCCGACTTCGGCCAACCAGGAAGACCATGTGTCGATGGCCCCGGCCGCCGGCAAGCGTCTGTGGGAAATGGCCGAGAACACCCGTGGCGTGCTGGCCATCGAATGGCTGGGCGCCTGCCAGGGCCTGGACCTGCGCAAGGGCCTGAAGACCTCGGTCAAGCTGGAACAGGCGCGCCAGGCGCTGCGTCGCGAAGTGCCGCACTATGACCGCGACCGTTTCTTCTCGCCGGATATCGAGGCGGCTGCCGCGTTGCTGGCCAAAGGCACGCTGACCGGGCTGCTGCCGGTTGGCGTTCTGCCAAGCCTGTAACGCCCTCGGGGGCCGCAAAGCGGCCCCCATCCCGATATCACGACCAGAACAACAATAAGGACGTGACATGCAACAAGCTCAAGGTCTCAAGCGCGGGCTATCGGCCCGGCACATCCGTTTCATGGCGCTCGGTTCGGCAATCGGTACCGGGCTTTTCTACGGTTCGGCCTCGGCCATCCAGATGGCCGGCCCGGCCGTGCTGCTGGCCTACCTGATCGGCGGCGCCGCGGTGTTCATGGTCATGCGCGCCCTCGGCGAAATGGCCGTGCACAATCCGGTATCCGGCTCCTTCGGCCACTACGCCAGCACCTACCTCGGCCCCATGGCCGGCTTCATCCTCGGCTGGACCTACGCCTTCGAGATGGTCATCGTTGCCATCGCCGACGTCACGGCCTTCGGGATCTACATGGGCTTCTGGTTCCCCGAAGTGGCACGCTGGATCTGGGTACTCGGTATTGTCTTCCTGATCGGCGGCCTGAACCTGTGCAACGTGCGGGTGTTCGGCGAGATGGAGTTCTGGCTGTCGCTGCTCAAGGTCGGCGCCATCGTCGCGATGATCCTCGCAGGTCTCGGCATCATGGCCTTCGGCTTCAGCCAGGTGGGCAGCGGGCATGCGGTCGGGGTGAGCAACCTGTTCGAACATGGCGGCTTCATGCCCAATGGCGTCAGTGGCCTGATCGCCTCGTTCGCCGTGGTGATGTTCGCCTTCGGCGGCATCGAGATCATCGGCGTCACCGCAGGTGAAGCGAAAGACCCGCAACGCGTGATCCCGAAAGCGATCAACGCCGTGCCGTTGCGCATCCTGCTGTTCTACGTGCTGACCCTGTTCGTGCTGATGTGCCTGTACCCCTGGCCGCAGATCGGCAGCCAGGGCAGCCCGTTCGTGCAGATCTTCAGCAACCTGGGGATTGGCTCGGCGGCGGCGGTGCTTAACATCGTGGTGATTTCGGCAGCCATTTCCGCGATCAACAGCGACATCTTCGGCGCTGGCCGGATGATGTACGGCCTGTCCCAGCACGGCCAGGCGCCGCGTGGCTTTGGCAAGCTGTCCAGGCACGGCGTGCCGTGGATGACCGTGGTGGTGATGGGCGCGGCGCTGCTGGTCGGCGTGCTGCTCAACTACCTGATCCCGGAGAACGTGTTCCTGCTGATCGCGTCGATCGCCACCTTCGCCACCGTGTGGGTGTGGCTGATGATCCTGGTCACCCAGGTAGCCATGCGTCGCAGCATGAGCCGCGAACAAGTCGCCCAACTCAAGTTCCCCGTGCCGTTCTGGCCTTATGGCCCGGCCATGGCCATTGCCTTCATGCTGTTCATCTTCGGTGTGCTGGGTTACTTCCCGGATACCCAGGCGGCATTGATCGTCGGCGTTATCTGGGTCGTGTTCCTGGTCGCTTCCTACCTGCTGTGGTGCAAGCCGCGCGCAGGCGATGGCGAGCCGGTTCGCGAGCCTGCCGAGCTGCACCGCTGAGTCTTACAAGGAGATCCTGATGAGAACCCTCTGGCAGCACTGCCATGCGGCAACCATGGCCGAGGGCCGCTACTCGATCATCGAGGACGCGGCGATCGTCACCAGCGCAGGCCTGATCGAATGGATCGGCCCGCGTGACGAGGTGCCGCCGGTGGCGGCCGATCGCATCGTCGATCTCGGCGGTGCCTGGGTCACCCCGGGGTTGATTGATTGCCACACCCATGCGGTGTTCGGCGGCAACCGCAGCGGCGAGTTCGAGCAGCGCCTGCAAGGCGTCAGCTATGCCGAGATCGCGGCCCAGGGCGGCGGCATCGCCAGCACCGTGCGGGCTACTCGTGCCGCCAGCGAGGACGATCTGCTGGCCAGTGCCCGTCAGCGCGTCCAGGCGCTGATGCGCGACGGCGTGACCACGATCGAGATCAAGTCCGGCTACGGCCTGGACCTCGAGAGCGAGCGCAAGATGTTGCGTGTCGCCCGGCGCCTGGGCGAGGAACTGCCCGTGACCGTGCGCAGCACCTGCCTGGCGGCCCATGCCCTGCCGCCCGAATATGCGGGGCGGGCCGACGACTACATCGCCCATATCTGCGACGTCATGCTCCCGGCATTGGCTGCCGAGGGCCTGGTGGACGCGGTGGATGCGTTCTGTGAGCACCTGGCGTTCTCCCCAGCCCAGGTCGAGCGGGTATTCATCAAGGCTCGTGAGTTGGGACTGCCGGTGAAACTGCACGCCGAGCAACTGTCGTCGTTGCACGGTTCGAGCCTGGCGGCGCGTTACCACGCTCTGTCGGCCGATCACCTGGAGTTCATGACCGAAGAAGACGCCATTGCCATGGCCGAAGCCGGCACAGTGGCGGTGCTGCTGCCGGGGGCGTTCTACTTCCTGCGCGAAACCCAGCTTCCGCCGATGGATGCCCTGCGCCGGCACGGCGTGAAGATCGCCCTGGCCAGCGACCTCAACCCCGGCACCTCGCCAGGGCTGTCGCTGCGCCTGATGTTGAACATGGGCTGCACCTGTTTCCGCATGACCCCGGAGGAGGCTTTGGCCGGTGTCACCGTGCACGCCGCCACGGCGCTGGGCCTGGGCGATAGCCATGGCTCGCTGGAAGAGGGCAAGGTCGCGGACTTCATCGCCTGGCAGATCGAACGCCCCGCCGACCTCAGCTACTGGCTCGGCGGCGACCTGCCCAAGCGCGTGGTGCGCCTGGGCCATGAGATATCCAATTGAGCGAGGGCATATGGACAAGGTATTGAGTTTTCACCAGGGCCGTCTGCCGCTGCTGATCAGCATGCCCCACGCCGGGCTGGGCCTGACCGATGCTGTGCGCGATGGCCTGGTGGACCAGGCGCGCAGCCTGCCGGACACCGACTGGCACATCCCGCGCCTGTACGACTTCGCCCGCGACCTGGGCGCCAGCGTGGTGGCGGCGGAGTATTCGCGTTTCGTCATTGACCTCAACCGGCCGGATGACGACAAGCCACTGTATGCCGGTGCCACCACCGGTCTGTATCCGGCCACGTTGTTCGAGGGCGAGCCGCTGTTCAAGGACGGGCTGGAACCGACTGGCGAGCAGCGCAAACAGTACCTGGAGCAGATCTGGCGCCCTTACCACGACACCATCCGCAACGAGCTGGAGCGTCTGCGCGAGCACTTCGGCTACGCCTTGTTGTGGGATGCCCATTCGATCCGCTCGCTGATTCCGCACCTGTTCGACGGCAAGCTGCCGGACTTCAACCTTGGCACCTTCAACGGTGCAAGTTGCGACCCGGAGCTGGCTCAACGGCTGGAGGGCGTGTGCGCTGAGGCGCAGGGCTACAGCCATGTGCTCAATGGCCGTTTCAAGGGTGGGCATATCACCCGGCATTACGGCGATCCGGCGAACGACATCCATGCGGTGCAACTGGAGCTGGCGCAGAGCACCTACATGGATGAAGTGGAACCTTTCACCTATCGCGAGGAGCTGGCACACCCCACCCAGTCGGTCTTGCGCGGCCTGCTGGAAGCCACCTTGCAATGGGGGCGTGAGCGCTACGGGCGCTGACATGCAGCAATGGCCAGCGCCGTAGCTGCGGGCGCTGGCTTGCGGCTAGTGGTGCTCGGCGCGGATGCGCTGGGTCAGCTCGGCGATCAGGTTTGCCTCCTGTCGGTCGCGCTGAGCCTCCAACGCACGGGTCGGCGCCTCCAGTTCATCCAGGCTGGCCTCTGGATGGTCGTATTGCAGGTTGTTCACTGCGCTCTGGAACTTCGTTTCGAACCGCTCAAAATCGCCAGCGTAGACCTCGCGCAGGTAATCGACCCAGAACGGCGTATAGCCGGCGAACGTCAGGAAGTCCTCCCCCTCCTCAGCCTCCCATATCCGTAACGCAGCATCCGTGGCATCTGCCGAACTCACGTCGGCACCGAACATCATTTCGTCAGCCGGGCTCAGCAGGTCCAGGCGCGAGGCCAGCAGACGCCGATAAGCCAGGCGGACTTCGGCGGCATCCTGGTGCAGTGACCTGGCGCTGGCGATTTCGTCGAGGCGCTCTTGGCGGAAATGGCGGCGCAGCAAACGATAGAGGCGCGACTCGCGATCCGCCCCGGTCGTATCCAGGGCAGTCTGGGCAATCATGTGCATCTGCTCGACCTGCTGGAACTGCAGCAAGATCCCGTCCGGGCAGGTGCCTTCGCGGATGGCCTCGGCAGCAATCGCATCGAACACCTCACGTTCATCTGGCTGGTTCGCTGCCGTTGCCAGGACACGCCAGACACGCTCTATGATGGCTGGCCTGGTGTCGGTGTTGCGATAGGGCACGGCTGTTGTCAGCTGGGTGATCAGTTGCAGCAGGTTGTCCGCATCACCGGCCTGGCGAATTTGCTGCCACTGCGCGTCCCGTGACTGGCGCAAGCTGCCGGCACCCTCAAGCCAAGGGCTGGCATCCATCTCTAGCATCGGCGTCCAGGGGGCAAAGCCATGGCGATGGTAGCTGCCGGTACTGCCCGTGCTACCGAGGCTGCCCAGCGAGCTGCCGAAGGCAACGCCAGGCTCGATACCCATCGGCGACGCGCTGAGAATGTCGAAGGGCAAGTCCATGTCGAAGGTGAAGGTCCGATCGTAGCGCTGTGACAGGTGCGCTGCGCGCATCGTCGCGGGGGTCAACGGGTTGTCGGTCAACAGGATGGCAGTGCTGCCGAACGTGCTTGGCGGGTTTTCGAGAATCGTCTGGGGCAGGGTGGTCAGGCGGTTTTCCCGCAGGTCCAAGGTGTACCTGGGCATCAGGTTGTCCAGCCAGGTCGGCCAGCTTTCCAATCCCATGTTGCGCAGTGCAAGGCGATCAAGGCGTGGGGCCATGCCATTGAGGCTACGCAATTCCGGGCTCAGCCGGTTGCCAGAGATGTCCAGTTCCCGCAAGGCGGGTATGCGTGCGATCACGCGCATCGCCTGATTGTCGATTTCCAGTCCCTGGTTGATCACGCTCAAGCGGCTGAGCGCGGGCAGCCGGGTCAGTGCCTCGGGTAGCCGCGAAAGCGGCTGGACATGGCTGTCGAGGGTCAAATGGGTGATGTGCGTGAAACGCTCAAGCCACTGGTCAAGCTGCTCTGGCGTGCCCTGCATGCGGGTTAGTCGGACAATATCGGCGCAGCGGATGAAGAACTCCGGCAGTGAAGGTGGGAAGTGTTCAACACTGAAGTCATCCAGGTGCCAGGGGCTCAGGGAGTCGTCACGGACACGGCGTTCCCAGAAGTCGAGGATAGATTGGGCGATTCTGGCTCGGGCGTTTGCCGTTTGGCCGTCAGGCACCGACGTGGACGTGGAGGCCATGCTCCACTGGTCCAGGGTGTCGCGTAGCGCTTGATACTGCTCGATGACGAGATTGTGCCCCAGGCTGAAAACGAACCGGCGACGCAGGTTTGTCTGGCTGCGGTGCATATCCAGCAACTGCGCCGGGCGTATGGCATTGCCATCGAGCAGTACACGGGTGTGCGTGCTCTCGCTTTCGGCGTTTTCCAGTAGCAGTGTCGGTACGCGGGTCAGGCTGTTGTGTTGCAGCGACAAGGTGCCGATCCGTTCCAGCGCTGCCGCGTCAAGCCAGTCCGGCCACTGCGCCAGTGCCATCCGCTCCAGACCCAGGTAATCCAGATACCAGTCCGGGAGGCTGAAGCGCGTGAGTGGAGCAAGGCGGTTGCCGCTCAGGTCCAGATAGCTCAACTGAGTGCGAGAGGCGAAGCGCTCGAAGTCCAGCGGGTAGAACGTCAGGTTCTGGTTGATCAGTCTCAGTTCATCGAGCTGTGGAAAACTACTGACGATCAGCGGCAGGCTGTTGGCGAACTCCGAGCCGCCAGCGAGCGGGTCGTAATGACGGCTGATCTCCAGGGCTGACAGATTTGGGAAGTGCCCGAAGATATTGCTCAGTTGCGCTTCGAAATCTGTCCAGGCCAAGCTGCTGTCGGGTGAGTGATCGAGGGCGATGTCGTCCAGCTGCAAGCGGTTGACCCGTAAACCGATGAAGGCAGGCAACTGCCGGGGGAACTCGGCGATGAACATTCTGGAAAGCCGCAGTATCCCTGCTGACTCGTCGAGTTCGGGCACTGCACTATGAATCCAGTGCTGCCACAGGGCCATTTCGATCTCTTGTCGATTGGCGAGACTGGCTCCGAGAGCCAACACCTGGTTAGGGCCGGTGAAGGCCTCGTCCAAACTCTGGCGCAGCTCCTGGCGCTCGACACGCAATTGATCGATCCGCGCCTGTATTTGCGAGGGTGACCGGCCAGCGTTTTCCAGGGCCACCAGGACACGCGCCGAGGATACGGAGAATTCGGGTGCCAAGCTCATGTCGTCAAGTTGCGACAACAAGCTGCTCCTGCTCTGCGCTTCTGGAAGTTTCCCGTCACCGTTCAGGCGGTAGCCCAGCCGCCCATCGGCCAGACGCATGGGCGAACGGAACACCGGTGGCTGCATGTTGAAGACTTTGCGCAGTTCGGCGCGCGGTAGCAGGGGAGCATCCTGCACCCGCTCGTGCAGAGCTGACGCCGAATCGATGCCCAGCGCCAATTTATGCGAGTCGGTCAACGCGTCGAACACTGCGCCGTACAGGCTGTCGTGGATGCGAATCTGCTCATCCGGGGTCTCGGCCGTCGGGGTTTCCAGATAGCCCGCCCAGGCACTGGTTAGCGATACTGTCGAGCTGGTTTTCTCGGGGCCGATACTGTCGATGCGTTGCGGGGAAACCTGGCGATGGTGCAGATCCACCCGCAGGTCTTTGGGCCAGCCTGGCAGCCGTTCGAGCATGCGCAGGGCCAGACGGTCGCTGTCCCAGCTACGCGTGGAATCCAGATACAGGCCTTCGTAGGCACGGGCCAGGCGCACCTGTTGTTGATAGAGCCGAATTTCCCCAGCCAGGCGACCAGGTACCTTACCTGCAGTCAGCATGTGTCGTTCGGCGTACGAGGCATTGCGCGCCAGTTCTTCGCAAAGCCTGACAGGCAGTTTCGGGTAGACCCTTCGAAGCAGCGCCGCGTGAGCGGAAAGGGGGACGATGACTGCCTGGGTGCGGTGCGTGAACTCGGCGCTGCGCGCCATGACCGAGGCCTCGGGAAGCGCCTGCTGTATGTGCTGGTCCATGGCAAAGCGCTCCATCGTGTCTTCCAGCAGCGCCGGTAGCCTCTGGTTGTGACACAGAATGTTGCGCAGCATGTGCTCGTCGCTGCCGCTGACACGCAGTATCTGCTTGGCGGTACGTCCATCGAAGCTGACCTGCAGGTGTCCAAGCCGGCGGAACAGACGCATGTCGGCCCAGCTTCGCGGTTGCTCGGTGGGAAGCAGCCACGCCCCTGCGCCGTTGTGCAGCGCCGTCGGTTGGTAGCTGTTGGCGCGGCCAGGGTGTTCGAGGCGATACCCATTGTCTGCGCGCTTGACCGAGTACACCCGCTCCTCGACCGGCAGCCAGGTTTTGCCTTCGTGGTGGATCAAACCGAATTCGTCGGGCTTGAGTCCGGCCGGCAGCACTTTGTCGTGGTGGAAGGCGGCCAGGTCGGGTTTCCACAGGCGGCGTTCACCGTCAGGCATCTCGACGGGCTGGAGCTCTTCGATGAAGGACGGTGTCTCCACCGGTATTCGCTCGACCACCGGTGTGCCGTTGCCACGGTGAACCGCCGCCAGCGCCGCCATGATGGCGACGTTCTCGATCACATCCATCAGGTACTGCAGTGCTTGCTCGCGATCCCCGTCGAGCCAGCTGCCAATGCCCTCGAAGGTTTCGTTGAGCAGTTGCACTGCGGTTACCCCGAGCATCACGGCACCTAACGGTGCTATGAACATACCCGCGAAATTCAGGGTGTTTAACGCGATAGCCTTGAAGTAGGCGATGTGCCTTCGGGCGGTCTGCTTGTCCATCGTTGCCGTCGGCACGGCGTGGAACAGTCCATCGTCGCGCAGGCGCTGCTGTCGTTGAGTGACTCGCTCGTCCATGCACGGCCTGGTGAAGGGTTGTACGTGCAGGCTGATCTCGGGGTTGGGGGCGGGTAGGTGTTCCTTGTACTGGCCGCTGGCGTTCCAGGTATAGGGTTCAAGCGTGTCGGTGAGTCTGTCGAGGAAACTGCTCCGGTGCCGGTCGGGTATCAGTTGCTGGTGGTTCGCCTGGCGAAATGCTGGCAACTGCTTGGCCAGGAACGCTTCGGCATCGGCCCGGGAGGCATGGCAGGTCAGCGGCTCGGGGAGGCCTGGGAGGTAAAGCACCAGCCAGCCGTCATAGGGATACACCGGGCCGGGTGGGAAGCGCCCGGCACCTGTTGGGATGCGAGCGTCGATTCCAATCGTCATCGCGCCGGTGAGAGTGGTGTGCAGCAGCGTGATGCTGCCACACAGCACAGGGCGCCCGCCGTGTTCGACTTTGTCGTCGCTCGCGAGTTTCAGCAAGGTATCGTGGATGGCATTGCCAATCTTGCCCAGTAAAAAGGCGTGGTGAACGTGCAAGCAGAATGTAGAACGCTCGGCAGCCGTGAACACGCTCCGAACGGCTTCTGCGTCTGGGTGGTTGGCGGGGGGATCGAGCGAGTCGAGCAACGTTTGGTACTTGCCGCCGATATCCAGCTTACGTGCCAGCGCCGCGAAGTCTTCTGCAGCGATGGGCAGCCTGACGGCTTGAGAGGCGAGGCTGAGATCCTTCCTGTCGAGGATGGCCGACTCTTTGTTGCCAGCTTTCAAGCCCCCAGGTCGAGCTTCGAAGGCCTCGAAATTCTGCAGGGCGCTGTGCAGCAGGGATTGAGTCGCCAGTTTCAGGGCTCGGGCTGAAGTGGCGAACGGATCGCTGGTCAGGCTGGACCGCGTCTCTGTGATGGCCGCGGCCCTGGTCAGATTCATCAGGTAGGTTGTCGAAACCTCGATCTGCTGGTCGAAGCGCTGGCGGATCTCGTTCGACAGCAGCTCAGTGGCGTATTGCTCCAGCTGGGGCAGGCCCGCCAGAAGTGTCTTCAGGTCGGCTTCAGCCTGCAGGTGCTGGCCATAGGTTTGCGCCAGTGCCTTGGCCACCGCCGGGTTGTCCTCGCATGCGCGTTCGAGCTGTGGGTCGCGTTGGCTTGCCGCCTGGCGCAGGAGTTGCCGTTGCTCCGGCTGAGCGTCGATCAGCCAGCCGGGTAACTTGCGGCTGATCAGTTGGTGATAGAGACCAGGTTCGGAGGTTGCAGCGTTGGCCGGGTCGAGCATGAGGGCATCTCGTGTTGATTGAGTTCCCTCATGCTATTGAGCCGTGTCTGCGCCTTGCACATAAGATGATCTTGCTTAGACACATGCTCAAAGCGCAATTCGGGTTTATGATGGCCCACGGCCGAACCAAACCTCACACGGAGTGCGCGATGCAGACCCTCTACCCGCAGATCAAACCCTACGCCCGGCACGATCTGGCCGTGGAAGCGCCGCATGTGCTGTACGTCGATGAAAGCGGCTCGCCGGAAGGTCTGCCCGTGGTGTTCATCCACGGCGGCCCGGGCGCCGGTTGCGACGCCCAGAGCCGTTGCTACTTCGATCCCAACCTGTACCGCATCATCACCTTCGACCAGCGCGGCTGTGGCCGCTCCACGCCCCACGCGAGCCTGGAGAACAACACCACCTGGCACCTGGTCGAGGACCTGGAGCGTATCCGCGAGCACCTTGGCATCGACAAATGGGTACTGTTCGGCGGCTCCTGGGGCTCCACCCTGGCCCTGGCCTATGCCCAGACCCACCCCGAGCGCGTGCATGGGCTGATCCTGCGCGGTATCTTCCTGTGCCGTCCGCAGGAAATCAGCTGGTTCTACCAGGAAGGTGCCAGCCGTCTGTTCCCCGATTACTGGCAGGACTACATCGCACCGATTCCACCGGAAGAGCGTGGCGACCTGGTCAAGGCCTTCCACAAGCGCCTGACTGGCAACGACCAGATCGCCCAGATGCACGCGGCCAAGGCCTGGTCCACCTGGGAAGGCCGTACCGCCACCCTGCGGCCGAACCCGTTGGTGGTCGACCGCTTCTCCGAACCGCAGCGTGCCCTGTCCATCGCCCGCATCGAATGCCATTACTTCACCAACAATGCGTTCCTCGAGCAGGACCAGCTGATCCGCGACATGCCGAAGATCGCCCATCTGCCGGCGGTGATCGTGCATGGCCGCTACGATGTGATCTGCCCGCTGGACAACGCCTGGGAGCTGCACCAGGCCTGGCCGAACAGTGAATTGAAGGTGATCCGCGACGCCGGTCACGCCGCCTCCGAACCGGGCATCACCGACGCCTTGGTGCGCGCCGCCGACCAGATGGCTCGCCGTCTGCTCGACCTGCCCCTGGAAGAGGCATGAAAGGGCTGATCCAGCGTGTGCGCGGCGCACGGGTGGAAGTGGCGGGGGAGATCGTCGGGGCCATCGACCAAGGGTTGCTGGCGCTGGTGGCGGTCGAGCCTGGCGATTCGCCCGAGCATGCCGACAAACTGCTGCACAAGCTGCTGAACTATCGAGTGTTCAGCGACGAGCAGGGCAAGATGAACCGCTCGCTCAAGGATGTCGGCGGTGGCCTGTTGCTGGTGTCACAGTTCACCCTGGCCGCCGACACCCGCAACGGCATGCGCCCGAGCTTTTCGACGGCTGCGCCACCGGCCCTTGGCGCTGCGCTTTTCGACTATCTTTTGAATCAGGCACAAGGTCAGCACCCGCAGGTGGCCAGTGGTCGCTTCGGCGCTGACATGCAGGTGCATCTGGTCAATGATGGCCCGGTAACATTTATGTTACAAATATGAGGTCAAAAAACCCTTTGTTTGGCGAAAACAAGGGGTTTTGTACGATAAATAGTTTGTTCAGCCTGATGCGTTGTAACGCGACCTGCTGGATAATCGCGCGCTGCATGAACCTGCGTTCGCAGGTTCGTTTCACTTTGACTCGAGCATTGTCAGGATCCGTTTGGGGAATCATTACGCCCTCACGGGGTCCGAACAGTGCTCGCCAACCCGGCATTTGTCGCTGGCCGTTGGTTTCATGATCTGTTTTCGGCGAGGATTGCTCGTGATTGTAAGCCCCTGTATTGCACCTAGAATCCCCGGTACCCGGCTGCGCAAGGCCCTGTTGGCCGGCGTGGCGCTGGTCGGCCTGATGAGCGCGGGCCAGCTGTGGGCATTCAATCTGGACGATGTTGCAGCCAAGGCAAAGGATCTGGCCGGTCAGAAGTTCGAGGCACCGAAGAGCAACCTGCCGCCGGTGTTCCGCGACATGAAGTACGCCGACTACCAGAAAATCCGCTTCCTGCAGGAAAAGGCCGAGTGGGCCAAGGACAAGACGCCGTTCAAGCTGTCCTTCTATCACCAGGGCATGCATTTCGACACGCCGGTGACCATCAACGAGATCACTGCCAACAAGGTCAAGGAAATCAAGTACGACCCGAGCCGCTTCGAGTTCGGTGACGTGCCCCATGACGCTGATGCCACCAAGAACCTCGGCTATGCCGGTTTCCGTGTGCTCTTCCCGATCAACAAGGCTGACAAGCAGGACGAGATCATGACCCTGCTTGGCGCCAGCTACTTCCGCGTGGTCGGCAAAGGCCACCGCTATGGCCTGTCGGCCCGTGGCCTGGCCATCGACACCGCACTGCCGTCGGGCGAGGAATTCCCGCGTTTCCGCGAATTCTGGATCGAGAAGCCCAAGCCGAACGACAAGCACCTGGTGATCTACGCACTGCTCGACTCGCCGCGCTCCACCGGTGCCTACAAGCTGACCCTGCGTCCGGGCGAGGACACCCTGGTCGACGTCAAGTCGCGCGTCTACCTGCGTGAAAACGTCAGCCGCCTGGGCATCGCCCCGCTGACCAGCATGTACCTGTTCGGCCCCAACCAGCCGTCGAAGGTCATGAACTACCGTCCGGCCCTGCACGATTCCGAAGGCCTGGCTATCCATGCCGCCAACGGCGAGTGGCTGTGGCGCCCGCTGAACAACCCGAAACACCTGGCTGTGAGCAACTTCAGCGTCGAGAACCCGCGTGGTTTCGGCCTGCTGCAGCGTCAGCGGGCCTTCAGCGACTACGAAGACCTCGACGACGAGTACGAAAAGCGTCCGAGCGCCTGGATCGAGCCGAAGGGTGATTGGGGCAAAGGCACCGTCGACCTGGTCGAGATTCCGACCGCCGACGAGACCAACGACAACATCGTGGCCTTCTGGAGCCCGGAAAAGCTTCCGGAGCCAGGCAAACCGTTCGAATACGACTACCGCCTGCGCTGGACCATCAAGGAAGACCAGCTGCACTCGCAGGAACTGGGCTGGGTCAAGCAGACCCTGCGCTCCGCCGGTGACGTCAAGCAGTCCAACCTGATCCGTCAGACCGACGGCAGCGTTGCCCTGCTGGTCGATTTCATCGGCCCGAACCTCGCGGCATTGCCGGCTGATACCGCCGTGCGCAGCCAGGTCAGCGTCGGCGACAACGCCGAAGTGGTCGAGAACAATCTGCGTTACAACCCGGAAACCAAAGGCTGGCGCCTGACCCTGCGCCTGAAGGTGCAGGATCCGAAGAAGTCCACCGAGATGCGCGCCGCGCTGCTGCGTGACGTGCCGGTCGAGCAACCGAAGCCCGCCAAGGAAACCAAGCAGGACAAGGCCGCGGCCAAGCACGCCCACGCCAAGGCTGAGAAAGCCAAGGCCGAGCAGGCTGCCGAGCAACCCGCCGCCGACGCGGCATCCACCAACGGGGCCCCGGCCACCACCGAGAAGGTGCTGACCGAGACCTGGAGCTATCAGTTGCCTGCCGATGAGTAACTCAAGCGCAAGGCCGGAATCGCTTGGCGAATACCTGGCCCACCTCCCCCTGAGTGACGAGCAACGCGCGGAACTCGCCCGTTGCACTTCGTTCAGCGAGCTGCACCAACGTCTGGCGGCCAACCCGGCCGCCGCCACCGCCGAGGCCGTCCAGGCTTCGGTGGGGGCCCGTCTTACCGTAGGCAGCGCCGCCGAACTGGAAGAGGCCGAGATGCTCGGCGTCGATGGCAGCGGCCGCCTGTGCCTGAAGATCGCCCCACCGATCAAGCGCACCAAGGTGGTGCCCGAGCCGTGGCGCACCAACGTGCTGATCCGCATGTGGCGGCGCATGACCGGCCGCACCAACGCCCCGCAGCCGCCCAAACGCGAGCTGCCGCCGGCGCGCTGGCGCACGGTCGGCTCGATCCGCCGCTATATCCTGCTCACCCTGATGATCGGCCAGACCATCGTCGCCGGCTGGTACATGAAGGGCATCCTGCCTTACCAGGGCTGGTCGTTCGTCGACCTCGACGAAGTCATCCACCAGCCGCTGTGGGACACCGTGGTGCAGGTGTGGCCGTATGCGCTGCAGACGTCCATCCTGATCCTCTTCGGCATCCTGTTCTGCTGGGTGTCGGCGGGCTTCTGGACCGCGCTGATGGGCTTCCTCGAGCTGCTCACCGGGCGTGACAAGTACCGCATCTCCGGCAGCAGCGCCGGCAACGAGCCGATTCCCGCCGAGGCGCGTACCGCGCTGGTGATGCCGATCTGCAACGAAGACGTGCCACGGGTGTTCGCAGGCCTGCGGGCGACCTTCGAGTCGGTGGCCGCCAGCGGCAACCTCGATCGTTTCGACTTCTTCGTGCTCAGCGATACCAACGACACCGATATCGCCGTGGCCGAACAACAGGCCTGGCTGGACGTGTGTCGCGAGACCAAGGGCTTCGGCCGCATCTTCTACCGTCGCCGCCGGCGCCGGGTGAAGCGCAAGAGCGGCAACCTCGACGACTTCTGCCGTCGCTGGGGCGGCGATTACAAGTACATGGTCGTGCTCGACGCCGACAGCGTCATGAGCGGCGAGTGCCTGAGCAGCCTGGTGCGCCTGATGGAGGCCAACCCGGATGCCGGCATCATCCAGACCGGGCCGAAAGCCTCGGGCATGGATACCCTGTATGCGCGCATGCAGCAGTTCGCCACTCGCGTGTACGGCCCGCTGTTCACCGCCGGCCTGCACTTCTGGCAGCTGGGCGAGTCGCACTACTGGGGCCATAACGCGATCATCCGCATGAAGCCGTTCATTGAGCACTGCGCCCTGGCGCCGTTGCCGGGCAAGGGCGCGTTTGCCGGTGCGATCCTTTCCCACGACTTCGTCGAAGCCGCGTTGATGCGCCGTGCCGGCTGGGGCGTGTGGATTGCCTACGACCTGCCGGGCAGCTACGAAGAGCTGCCGCCGAACCTGCTCGACGAGCTCAAGCGCGACCGTCGCTGGTGCCACGGCAACCTGATGAACTTCCGCCTGTTCCTGGTCAAGGGCATGCACCCGGTGCACCGCGCGGTGTTCCTCACCGGGGTGATGTCGTACCTGTCGGCGCCGCTGTGGTTCCTGTTCCTGGTGCTGTCGACCGCGCTGCTGGCGACCAACACCCTGATGGAGCCGCAGTACTTCATCGAGCCGTTCCAGCTCTACCCGCTGTGGCCGCAGTGGCACCCGGAAAAAGCCATCGCGCTGTTCTCCACCACCATCGTGCTGCTGTTCCTGCCCAAGCTGCTCAGCGTCATCCTGATCTGGGCCAAGGGCGCCACCGAGTTTGGCGGTCGCATCAAGGTCACCTTGTCGATGCTGATGGAGATGCTGTTCTCCATGCTGCTGGCACCGGTGCGGATGATCTTCCACACCCGTTTCGTGCTGGCCGCGTTCCTCGGCTGGGCCGCGACCTGGAACTCGCCGCAGCGTGACGATGACTCGACTCCGTGGAGCGAGGCGGTACGTCGCCATGGTCCGCAGACCCTGCTGGGCATCGCCTGGGCCGGCCTGGTGGCCTGGTTGAACCCGAGCTTCCTCTGGTGGTTGGCGCCGATCGTCGGCTCGCTGGTGCTGTCGATCCCGGTTTCGGTGATCTCCAGCCGTACCCGCCTGGGCCTGGCGGCCAAGGACGAGAAGCTGTTCCTCATCCCCGAGGAGTACGCCACGCCGCAGGAGCTGCTGGCCACCGACCAGTACACCCACGAGAACCGCTGGCATGCCCTGCACGACGGCTTCGTCCGGGCCGTGGTCGACCCGCGCCAGAACGCCCTGGCCTGCGCCATGGCCACGGCGCGTCACGGCCAGGCGGCGCCGATCGAGGCGCTGCGCGTTGAGCGTGTGGCCAAGGCGCTGGAAGTTGGGCCACAGGGTCTGGACCTAAACACCCGCCTGGCGCTGCTCAGCGACCCGGTGGCGCTGTCGCGCCTGCACGAGCAGGTATGGGCCGGGCACAACACGGCGTGGATCGATGTATGGCGCGCTTCCATCGCCAACGATCCGCACTCGCCGTTGCTGCCGCTGCATCCGGAGCACGTGGTCCAGCCAGCACTGGCTTGATTGCATCGCACCGATAATCGCGGGGCAAGTCGGGCCGCCGCATCGCCGCTCCCACGCCGTATCAGCGCTGCGTGGGAGCGGCGATGCGGCGGCCCGACTTGCCCCGCGATTGTTTTACCTTCATCGATTTTTGGCCAACAAAGTCCCCACCGGCTCTAGGTCCCGGCCTTCGCATGCGTTAGCATCCGTCCCGACATTACGCATCGGTCTGTAGGACCGTGCTTACAAAAAAAATCTGCGTACTTCTTGCTAGGGGACTTGGTGATGATGAAGAAATACCTGTCGCGACTGCTGGTAGGTGCGACCGCCCTGATCGCGGTAGCCACCGCCCAGGCCGGCGCCATCGATGACGCGGTCAAGCGCGGCACCCTGCGTGTGGGCATGGACCCGACCTACATGCCGTTCGAAATGACCAACAAGCGTGGCGAGATCATCGGCTTCGAGGTCGATATCCTCAAGGCCATGGCCAAGTCCATGGGCGTCAAGCTGGAGATGGTCTCCACCGCCTACGACGGCATCATCCCTGCTTTGATGACCGACAAGTTCGACTTCATCGGCAGTGGCATGACCCTGACCCAGGAGCGCAACCTGCGCCTGAACTTCAGCGAGCCCTTCATCGTCGTCGGCCAGACCCTGCTGATCCGCAAGGAGCTGGCGGGCGAGATCAAGTCGTACAAGGACCTGAACAACGAGAAGTACCGCCTCACCTCCAAGCTTGGCACCACCGGCGAGATGGTCGCGAAGAAGCTGATCGGCAAAGCCAAGTACCACGGCTACGACAACGAGCAGGAAGGGGTGATGGACGTGGTCAATGGCAAGGCCGACGCCTTCGTCTACGACTCGCCCTACAACGTGGTGGCGGTGGAGAAGGCCGGCGCCGGCAAGCTGGTGTTCCTGGAAGAACCCTTCACCTATGAGCCGCTGGCCTTCGGCCTGAAGAAGGGCGACTACGACAGCATCAACTACATCAACAACTTCCTGCACCAGATCAAGCATGACGGGACCTACGATCGTATCCACGACAAGTGGTTCAAGAACAAGGACTGGCTGAAGGAAATGGAATAAGGCCCGGGCCAAAAACCCAAGCGCTGACCTCGACGCGCAGGCAAGCCCTGCGCGTTCGCATTTACGGAAGTACCCCACGTGATCAAACACAAGAAAGCACAGTGGCCCTGGCACGGGCTGACCGCGCTGGTCCTGGTGGGCCTGGCGATCAGCCTGTACCTGGCCACCTCGATGATTTCCTACGAGTGGCGCTGGAACCGCGTTCCGCAATACTTCGCCTACAAGGCCGAGGAAACCCAGCGTGCCGCCAACCCTGGCACGGTCGAGGAAATCGTGGTGTCCGGCGACAACGCCCGGGTCACTCTGATGGACGAGAGCGGCGACACCCAGGTCGTCGAAGTGGCCAAGGACAGCATGCTGCTGGCCCGTGGCGACGACGTCGCCGAGGGCGATGCCATCGGCGTCACCCGCCACTGGGCCGCCGGCCCCCTGGCATGGGGCCTTTGGACCACGCTGTGGATCTCGGTCATATCCGGCGCCCTGGGCCTGGTGATCGGCCTGTTCGCCGGGCTTTGCCGGCTGTCGAGCAACCCCACCCTGCGTGACCTGTCCACGGTCTATGTCGAACTGGTGCGCGGCACGCCGCTGCTGGTACAGATCTTCATCTTCTACTTCTTCATCGGCACCGTGCTCAACCTGTCCCGCGAGTTTGCCGGGGTGGCGGCGCTGGCACTGTTCACCGGCGCCTACGTGGCCGAGATCGTCCGCGCCGGGGTGCAGTCGATCGCCAAGGGCCAGAACGAGGCGGCACGCTCGCTGGGCCTGAACGGTGCGCAGTCCATGCGCCATGTGATCCTGCCCCAGGCCTTCAAGCGCGTGCTGCCACCGCTGGCCGGGCAGTTCATCAGCCTGGTCAAGGACACCTCGCTGGTGTCGGTGATCGCCATCACCGAGCTGACCAAGAGCGGTCGCGAGGCCATCACCACTTCGTTCTCGACCTTCGAGATCTGGTTCTGCGTGGCGGGCCTGTACCTGCTGATCAACCTGCCGCTGTCGCACATCGCCAGCCGGCTCGAGCGGAGGCTTGCGCAAAGTGATTGAAGTCCGTGACCTGCTGAAAGTCTTCGACACCCGCGGCCAGGTGGTGCGTGCGGTGGACAACGTCACCACCCAGGTCGCCAAGGGCGAAGTGGTGGTGGTGCTGGGGCCGTCCGGCTCGGGCAAGTCCACCTTCCTGCGTTGCCTGAACGGCCTGGAGCATTTCGACCAGGGCCATGTGTCCATCAACGGCGTGCAGCTGGACGACCCGAAGACCGACATCAACGCCTACCGCCGTGAAGTCGGCATGGTGTTCCAGCACTTCAACCTGTTCCCGCACATGACTGTGCTGGAAAACCTGTGCCTGGCGCAGAAGGTGGTACGCAAGCGCAACAAGGCTGAGCGCGAAGCCAAGGCCCGGGCGTTGCTGGAAAAGGTCGGTATCGCCCAGAAAGCCAACGAGTACCCGTCGCGCCTTTCTGGCGGTCAGCAGCAGCGGGTGGCCATTGCCCGTGCCCTGGCCATGGAGCCGAAGGTGATGCTGTTCGACGAACCGACCTCGGCGCTCGACCCGGAAATGGTCGGTGAAGTCCTCGATGTGATGAAGACCCTGGCCCAGGAAGGCATGACCATGGTCTGCGTGACGCACGAGATGGGCTTTGCCCGGGAAGTGGCTGACCGAGTGTTGTTCTTCGATCACGGCAAGCTGCTGGAGGATTCGCCGCCCCAGCAGTTCTTCGCCGCGCCGAAGGACCCGCGGGCCCAGGCGTTCCTGAGGCAGGTGCTATAAAAAGTGGGGCTGCACTGCAGCCCCTCGGCAATCCTAACGCCTTGCGTTGGGGGCAACGCTGAAAAGCAAGGTTAGAGGGGCGCCGTTTCTTACAGCTCCCCAGCGGTCCCTCTGCTTTTATATTTCCTGCTTCAGGTGAACATTATAAAGCTCATTGTATAAATCCGACTCACCGGGGTACAGAACCTGAATAGCGAGTGGGAGTTCTGCTCCTGGTTCAATGGTATGTCCTGTTTTATTTATCAAGGCAATGAATCCTTCTGTTGCCTCATCCACTTCCAACCAATCCTGTTGAGTTTTCAGCCAGTCAGGATCCAGCACTGCCCCCGTTTGCAGAAGAAAAGTAAGACGCCATTTCACTACGCGTGAATTTTCGGACTTCAGAGTAAGTTCATAATTATAGATGTATTCCGGCTGATTCCAGACTTTCTTCCAATGTCCAAGTAGCTTCTGACTCACCGTGAGGTCCCGTTCGGAGTCTACAGTTACCTGTGACCTTTTCTGAGTGTCACCCAGGTTTATTATTCCCGGTGGGGGTGTGAGAGTGACCGTCAATATGGTCCTTCCGTTACTGAGCCCACTGATGGGAATGTTGACTCTTTGCGACTTAGAAGCCGGAAGGGTTAAGGGGTCATCATGTTTCCCGACAGTTAGTATGGTTGTGTTTGCTGAAACGGCTTCCAGTACGATACCTTGTATATCAATATTGCTTTCATTGGTTATGTCAAGAGGCGCATAGGACTCTTCATTATCTTTGATTGTCATGCGTTGCGCCATTGACATTCGAATTGTTACAAGGACGCCCGCTACGCTGGCATTTGTTTCTTTAATGTTGTCCCCTTTGTTAATATATCCCAATGGCGTATACAACCTGGCCGTCAGTTTTGTGCTGCCCTCACGGTGGCCCTTCAGAGGGATTTTTACCGTTGTCGTGCCTTTGCCAGGGATGTTTATAGTTTGGTTGAAATCTTCTACCGAGACTATCGTTGCTTCATCGGACTCAAGAGTGATGGTGGCTCCGGTAATGGTAGTGTTACTCTCGTTTCTGATTTTTAATTCTGTTTCAACAGTCTGGTCGATCCCCAGGGAAATATTGTCTTCCAGTATTATCTGGAGCGTAACTTCTTCAACAGGTTGTGACACCACGGAGCGTGTTTTATCGTTCCAGGTTCCGCCGCCTGGAAATTCTGTATAAGCCAGGTCCGGTATGCTCCCTCCAGCGGCGATGCTCAGTGTTTCACCGTCGATGTATGGGCGGGATGCCAGAGTCCCCGGCTGCGCCATGTTATTGACAATGCCTGTTACACCCTTACGGTTCCCTACGGGAAAACCAAATTCTTTCAGACGCTCTTCATCTAGTTGTATATTCGGGCTGATGACCAGGATGTCACCGTCGTTACCCGCGGCGTTATAATCTTCATGGGTGTAAAGGCAAAGTTTTCCGGATGGGCACTTATCCTTTCCTACGCCGAGTTTTATCAAATATACATCTTCATTTTGGTTGTCCATTTTTTTCTCCGGCATGATCTCAGGGAGACTACTTTGTTAAGTCGCGAACCGATGACGTATTGGTTGCTGGTCAAACATCGAGGCCCTACAAAGGAGATGAGCGATAAGAGGCAAGGAATTTTCCGGTCAAGTCCGAAGATTTCTTGCCAGCGATCGAAAGTATCAGCGGCGAAGAAAGCCTGCGATTCCAGTTGCGCACGGCTAATGCGCTGTGTCGGACCCAGCCGTATTTGGCAGCGAACCAGCAGTAACCTTAGGTTACATCCAGCGCTCATTCCTTTTGTTAATTAAGATCTTCCTTTCAGGAAGATATAAAACTAGGGTTGGACGTAAATGGCCGAACGGTGATCAGGCAAGACGAAACCGTCTCGGAATGCTCATTAAATTCAGTAAAGTCGATCGCGACTTCGACCATTCCTCGACTGTTTTCGTCTTGCCTGACTGGTGTCTCAAGACTTTCATGCAGAGCCTAGTAATGAGTAAGTTGGCGTGCAACTGGCAGTTTTTGCAGTTGTCAGCTGCCCGCCAGTGTGTCTATAGGCTGAAACGTCCCACCATGCCCTGCAACGCTTTCCCAAGTTCCCCCAGCTCGACGCTCGATGCGGCCGTCTGCTCACTGGCCGCACTGGTCTGGTCCGACACATCGCGCACATTGATCACGCTGCGGTTGATCTGCTCGGCAACCACGCTCTGTTGCTCGCTGGCCGTGGCGATCTGTTGGTTCATGCCCTGGATGCTCGATACCGTTTCGGTGATCTGCCCCAGCGCGGCACCCGCCTTGCGGCTGAGCTCGACACTCTGCCCGGTCAGGCTCTTGCTGTCGTTGAGCAGGCCGGTGACCTCGTCGGTGCCACGGTGCAGGCTGTCGATCAGCAGCTCGATTTCCTCGGTCGACTGCTGCGTGCGTTGGGCCAGGCCGCGTACTTCGTCGGCCACCACGGCGAAGCCACGCCCTGCTTCCCCCGCCCGGGCTGCCTCGATGGCGGCGTTGAGCGCCAGGAGGTTGGTCTGCTCGGAAACCGACTTGATCACATCTAGAATCGATCCGATGCGCTGGCTTTCACCGGCCAGGTGGCCCATCGCGGTGAGACAGCGGTCCATCTGGCTTGCCAGTTGCTCGATGCGGGCGATGGCTTCGGCCACCACCTGGTCGCCCAGTTGTGCCTGATGATCGGCGGTGGTTGCCGCCAGCGAGGCCTGTTCGGCGTTCTGCGCGACTTCCTGTACCGTGGCGCTCATCTGGTTCATGGCCGTGGCCACCTGATCGGTCTCTTCGCGCTGCTGGCTGATGCGCTCGCGCGTATCCACACTGGCGCAGGCCAGCTCTGCCGCTGCCTTGGACAGCTGGCCGACGCCCTGATCGATGCCTCCGAGCAGCTCGCGCAGGCTCAAGGTCATCTCGCGCATGCTGATTTGCAGCTGGCCCATCTCGTCACGGCGGTGCACCGTCTGTACCTGGCTGAGATCGCCTCGGGCAATGCATGCGGCCTGGGACAGCACCTGGCGTAGCGGTTGGGTGATCTGGCGGGTGATGAGCCAGGCGGCCAGGATGCCGAACACCAGCGCCAACACGGCCACGCTGGTCAGCAACGAACGGTCGGCCAGGGCCTCGTTGTCGCGCTGCTCGACCTTGCGCTCGCTCAGTTCACGGCTCACGGCCTGCAGTTCGTCGCCCATTTTCTCCATGCCGCCCTGCAGTTGCTCAACCTTGAGCGCGGCCTCGCGGTATTGGCGCAGGGTGTCGCGGTAGCGGTCCAATTCCGCCTGTGGCCGCTGGGTCAACGTGGCGGGCAGTTCCAGTGGGGCAATGGCCCGCAGCAATTGCTCCAGGCTGACGTTCGCCGCCTGCAGCGCGGCATCGCCCATGCTGGCGAAACTGTCCTGGGGCGAGTAGGTATAGGCCGGCACCTGGCTTTGCTGGCTGGCAGACTCGATATGGCGGCCCAGGGTATCCATGAGACCGACCACGCTGCCCTGCTGTCCGTCGCCCGGCAGCTTCAGCAAGGCCTGGGTCTGCAGTTCGTCGATCACGCTTTCGAGCACGCCTGCCTGCGCCTGCATCGCCGCACGCAAGCCTTCGCGGCTGTCCACGGTGCCTTGCAGGATGGCGAAGTCGGCCTTCAGGCGCTGCAGCAGCTGCAGTTTCTGGTTCAGCATTTGCCGCGACGAATCGACGCCGCTGCGTTGCTGCAGCAGGGTCAGGCGGTCGTACAACTGCTCCAGGATGTTCGCGATGCGGGTCTTGCTGACGTCGTCGGCGAGTACCCGGTAGGTGATGCGTTCGGCGCGCAGGTCACGGGTCAGGTCGTTGAGTTCGCCGATGTCGCTGAGCTGCTCCGAGCGCTGGATGGCGCCGTCCAGGGCGCGCCAGCCGCTGAGCGTGGTGGCCAGGGTGAGCAACAGCACCACGGTGAAACCCAGGGCGAGCTTGAGCCCGACGCCAAGGTTGCCGAGCTGGCGGTCAAGGTATCCGAACATGGCAGGTCTCCGTCCAATTGAGAAAAGGCCATGGCGGCAGAGTGCCGCCATGGCCATTCCTCATCGGCCGGAAGTCCGTCGGACTGGACCTGCAAATCGAGTAGGAAAGTTCTCTGCGGGCTGAAGGGTAAGGCCTACAGCCCGCAAGCCTCGAATCAGAGCCTGAAACGCCCCACCAGACCCTGCAGGTGAGTCCCCAGGCGCGCCAGCTCGACACTGGAACTTGCTGTCTCCTCGCTGGCCGCGGAGGTCTGGTCGGAGATATCGCGTACGTTCATCACGCTGCGGTTGATCTCTTCGGCCACGGCGCTCTGCTGCTCGGCGGCGGTGGCGATCTGCTGGTTCATCGACTGGATCGACGACACGGTGCGGGTGATGGTGCCCAGCGAATCGCCGGCGCGGCGCGTCAGTTCCACGCTGCTGTCGGTGAGGGCGCGGCTGCTGTCCATGACGCCGGCCACGCGCTCGGTGCCGTTCTGCAGGCTGGCAATCAGCTCCTCGATCTCTTCGGTGGACTGCTGGGTGCGCTGGGCCAGGCTGCGCACTTCGTCGGCGACCACGGCGAAGCCACGGCCTGCCTCGCCGGCACGGGCGGCTTCGATGGCGGCGTTGAGGGCCAGCAGGTTGGTCTGCTGGGCCACCGACTTGATCACATCGAGCACACTGCCGATCTTGTCGCTCTCGGCCTTTAGCTGGTTCATCGCTTCGCTGGAGTTGACCACTTCGCTGGCCAGGCGCTCGATCTGGCTGATCGCCTCGCCCACAACCTTGTCACCTTCGCGGGCCTGCTGGTCGGCCATCAGCGCCGCTTCCGAGGCCTGTTCGGCGTTGCGCGCCACTTCCTGGACGGTGGCGGCCATCTCGTTCATGGCGGTGGCGACCTGGTCGGTCTCGACTTTCTGGTTGTTGACCCCGGCGCTGGTCTGCTCAGTGACCGCCGACAGTTCCTCGGCAGCACTGGCGATTTGCGTCACGCCGTCGCCGATGCCGCCGATCAGTTCGCGCAGGCTTTGGGTCATGCGCTGCATGCTGGCCTGCAATTGGCCCAGTTCGTCGCGCCGGTCGGCCTTGAGGTCCTGGCGCAGGTCGCCACCGGCCACGCGTTCTGCGGCGGCGAGGGTCTGGCGCAGGGGCACGATGATCTGCCGGGTAATGGCGAACGCGGCGAGTACGCCCAGCAGCAAGGCCAGCGCCGTGGCACCGGCCAGCAGGGTCTTGGCCTGCTGGGTGCCTTGGTCGCGCACGGTTGTTTGCGAAACGGTCATTGCCTGGCTGGCGTCCAACAGCACCTGGCCCTGTGCGGACATGCGCGTCAACGCTTGCTCGCTGGCGGCCTGGGCATTGCCGAACTGGTTCACCGCGTCGCGGTAGGCAGCCAGCGCGCTGGCGGCATCGTCCAGGCTGGCGGCGAACTCGGCCGGGAGCCTGGCGGGCAGGGCCTTGAGCACGGTCAGGGCCTGGTCGATGGCAGTGAGCGCGGTCTGCTGGAATTCGGCCTTGCCGCTATAGGTGTAGCCACGCACCTGGAAACGCGCCTGCTGCAGCAGCGCCGCAACTTGCACAGCCTCCTGGTACTGCTGGATATCGCCGCCCTGCAGCAGGCGCTGCTGGACCTTGCCGATCAGTTCGGCAGCCTTGTCGGCGCTGTCGCCCAGGGTGCCCCGGCTGGCCTCGCGGCGCTGGCCGGCCTGCCTGAGCTCGGCGAAGGCTTGCTGGTACTGGCGTACGGCGTCCTGTTGCTTGTCCAGGCGCTGGCGGTCGGCGGGGATTTCGATCTGCCCGAGCATGAACTGCACCTGGCGCTCGAGATTGGCCAGGGCCTTCTCCAGTTCGGCGACGGAGGCGTCGTCACGGCTGCGCTCGTAGGCCAGGCGGGCGAGACGCAGGTCCTGGGTGTACTGGTGGATCACAGAGATGTTGCCGAGCTTGTCGCCACGGCTGGTGACGCTGTCAATGCCCAGCCAACCGGTGAAGGTGATGCCGAGGGTGAGCAGCAACACCAGGCCGAAGCCGATCCCCAACTTGCGATTGACGCTTACATTTCCCAGTGACTGGGCAAACCAACGGTACATAGACGACTCCCCGGCGCGTGGCAGTGCGGATTATTGTTTTGTTGCACAGGGCATCGGCGCACGGCGGGGAAACTTGATGATAAAAAGCTGACTGGCGCGTCAGAAAATTCGCGAAAGCAAGGCCGTTACGGCCGTCTCCACCCGTAGGATCCTATCCCCCAATTGCACGGGCTCAAGGCCAGCCTCGCCCAGCAGCTCGATTTCATAGGGAATCCAGCCGCCCTCCGGGCCGATCGCCAGGGTTACCGGGCCTTCAACGGCCCGTGGGCAAGCGGGGTAGGGGCCAGGATGCCCGACCAGGCCGAGGGTGTCGGCGGCGATGGCGGGCAGGCGGTCTTCGACGAAGGGCTTGAAGCGCTTCTCGATGATCACTTCCGGCAGCACCGTGTCACGGGCTTGCTCCAGACCGAGAATGAGGTTTTCGCGGATGGTTTCGGGCTGGAGGAACGGCGTCTGCCAGAAGCTCTTCTCGACCTTGTAGCTGTTGACCAGGATCAGCCGCGGCACGCCCAGGGTGGCGACCGTCTGGAACAGCCGGCGCAGCATCTTCGGCCGTGGCACGGCCAGCACCAGGGTCAGTGGCAGTTTGGCCGGCGGCGGCTGGTCGAAGGCCACCCGCAGTTCGGCTTCGTGGCCTTCGAGGCGGATGACCTCGGCCTTGCCCATCAGCCCGCCGATGCGCCCGACGCGCAGGCTGTCGCCCACCGCTACGCGGTGGATCTCCTGCATGTGGGTGAAGCGGCGATCAGCCAGGACAACACGGTCGGCCGACACGAAGTCGGCCTCTTCAAGGAGCAACAGGTTCACGGTTGGGTCGCAGGCGGCTGGTCGTTGTGGTCGTTGCCGGTTTCTTCATGGGCGTGGCTGCGCTTGCGGATCAGGCTGCCGCACAGCACGCCGACCTCGAACAGCATCCACATGGGCACGGCCAGGAGGGTCTGGGAGAAGATGTCCGGTGGGGTGAGGATCATGCCGACCACGAAACAGCCGATGATCACGTACGGGCGGATCTTCTTCAGGTACTGCACGTCGACCACGCCAATCCACACCAGCAGCACTACCGCCACGGGGATTTCGAAGGCGACCCCGAAGGCGAAGAACAGGGTCATGACGAAGTCGAGGTAGCTGGAAATGTCGGTCATCATCGACACGCCTTCGGGTGTGGCGCTGGCGAAGAAGCCGAAGATCAGCGGGAACACCAGGAAATAGGCGAAGGCCATGCCGGCGTAGAACAGGAAGATGCTCGACACCAACAGCGGGATGGCGATGCGCTTTTCATGGCGGTACAGGCCTGGGGCAATGAAACCCCAGATCTGCTGGAGGATGAACGGGATCGCCAGGAACAGCGAGACGATCATGGTCAACTTGAACGGCGTCAGGAACGGCGAGGCCACGTCGGTGGCGATCATTGTCGCGTTGGCTGGCAAGTGCTCGCGCAGCGGTGCCGAGACCAGGGTGTAGATCTGCTGGGCGAAGGAGAACAGCCCGGCGAAGATCAGGAAGATGGCGGCGACGCAGCGCAGCAGGCGTGTGCGCAGCTCGGTCAGGTGCGAGACCAGCGGCATCGGCTGGTCGGTTTCCGGATTCTCGCTCATGGGGCTCGCGGCGGTTGTGGCGGTTCGGAGGGTGTTGCTGCGGCCGGCTGCGCGGGGGCGGCATCGGCAGCAGGTGCTACGGGCGTTTCAGCGTTGGCCGGCGGCTGTGCTGGTGGCGCCAGGGGGTTTAGGATGCGCTTGGCCTCCTGCTCCATCTGCAGGATGTGCTCGTTGTGCAACTGGCGGCGGATGTCGTCGGCGCCGATCTCGCGCTCGACTTCCATCTTGATCGCGTTGAAGCTGCGCTTGAGGCGGCCGATCCATAGCCCGGCAGTGCGTGCGGCCCCCGGCAGGCGCTCGGGGCCGAGCACCAGCAGGGCGACCAGGCCGACGAGCAGCAGCTCGCTGAAACTGATACCGAACATGGGTCAGTCTTTCCGCTGCGGCTCTTGAACCGGCTGGGCCTGGCCTTCGATGGTGTGGCCCTGGGCCTGCTGCGCGGTGTTCTGCACTGGCGGAACAGGTTGCGCCGGCGGTGGGGTCTGCTCGGCCGGCTTGGCTTCTTCTTCGTTCATGGCTTTGCGGAAGCCCTTGATCGATTCGCCCAGGTCGCTGCCGAAGTTCTTCAGTTTCTTGGTGCCGAACACCAGCACCACGACGACCAGCAGGACGATCCAGTGTTTCCAGTCAAAAATACCCATTTCGTACTCCTGAAAAATGTATGTCAGCCGGAACCGGCGCTATCGCGGGGTGAGCCCGTTCCTGTAAATACGCGCGGTCAGGCCTGTGGCTGACGGGCGGCCTTCTCGTCATGGCCGGAAAGGCCGAAGCGGCGCTCCAGTTCGTCGAGCACCGCCTGCGGATGCTGGCCCAGCGCGCTGAGCATGACCAGGCTATGAAACCACAGGTCTGCGGTCTCGTAGATGACATCGCTGTAATCCTTGCTGACGGCGGCATCCTTGGCAGCGATGATGGTCTCGATGGACTCTTCGCCAAGCTTCTCGAGGATCTTGTTCAGGCCCTTGTGATGCAGGCTGGCCACGTAGCTGCTGTCGGGCGCCGCGTGCTTGCGTTCTTCCAGCACCTCGGCGAGGCGGTCTAGCGTGTCGCTCATGTCAATGCCCTGCGCTATAGATGGCGTCCGGATCCTTGAGGACCGGATCGACGATTTTCCACTGGCCGTCTTCGAACACGCGATAGAAGCAGCTTTCGCGGCCGGTATGGCAGGCGATATGGCCCAGTTGCTCGACCATCAGGATGATCACGTCGGCGTCACAGTCCAGGCGCATTTCGTGCAGCTTCTGCACATGGCCCGACTCTTCGCCCTTGCGCCACAGCTTGCCCCGCGAGCGCGACCAATAGATGGCGCGATGCTCGGTAGCGGTCAGGGCGAGGGATTCACGGTTCATCCAGGCCATCATCAGCACGCGCCCGGTCTTGTGGTCCTGGGCGATCGCCGGTACCAGGCCATCGCTGTTCCACTTGATCTCGTCCAGCCAGTCTTTCATCGTCGACTCCAAACCGGGCCCGCTCCCGTACCGGGCCCCTGTGCGCTAGTGTGCCAGCCGGCGGCGCGGCTGGCTATCGGCGCACGATCAGGTACAGGCCCGCTGCCAGCATCAACCACGCGGGCCAGGCGGCCGGGGCGCTGAGGCTGACCGCGCCGGCCGCCAGGGTGGCGCCACCGCCGAGCAGGCCGGCACCGAGCAGGCGCAGCGCCCAGTTGTCGCCGGCGCGGCGCCGCTCGGGCAGTTGCGGGTCGTGCAGGTGCGGTTGCGACAGGCGTTCGAGCAGGTCGCGGGTCATGTCGGCCAGGTGCGGCAGTTGCTCGGCCTGGCTGTAGAGGTTGCCGATTACCGCCTTCGGGCTCATGCGCTCGCGCATCCAGCGCTCGAGAAACGGCTTGGCGGTGCTCCACAGGTCCAGGTCGGGGTAGAGCTGGCGACCCAGGCCTTCGATGTTGAGCAGGGTCTTCTGCAGCAGCACCAGTTGTGGCTGGACTTCCATGTTGAAGCGCCGGGCCGTCTGGAACAGGCGCATCAGCACCTGGCCGAAGGAGATATCCTTGAGCGGTTTTTCGAAGATCGGCTCGCACACCGTGCGGATCGCCGCTTCGAACTCGTTGACCTTGGTCTGCGCCGGTACCCAGCCCGAATCGATGTGCAGCTGGGCCACGCGGCGATAGTCGCGCTTGAAGAAGGCGATCAGGTTGCGGGCCAGGTAGTCCTGGTCCTCGGCGGTGAGGCTGCCGACGATACCGCAGTCGATGGCGATGTATTGCGGGCTCCACGGCTTGACCGTGCTGACGAAGATGTTGCCCGGGTGCATGTCGGCGTGGAAGAAACTGTCGCGGAACACCTGGGTGAAGAACACCTCGACGCCGCGTTCGGCCAGCATCTTCATGTCGGTGCGCTGGTCGGCCAGCGTCGCCATGTCGGTGACCGGCACGCCGTAGATGCGCTCCATCACCAGTACCTTGGGCCGGCAGAAGTCCCAGTAGACTTGGGGCACGTACATCAGTTCGGAGCCTTCGAAGTTGCGCCGCAGCTGGCTGGCGTTGGCGGCCTCGCGCAGCAGGTCGAGCTCGTCGTAGATGGTCTTTTCGTAGTCGCCGACGATTTCCACCGGGTGCAGGCGACGGGCATCGGCCGAGGCGCGCTCGGCGGCCTTGGCGATCAGGAACAGCCAGGCCAGGTCCTGGGCGATGACCGGTTTCAGGCCCGGGCGCACCACCTTGACCACCACTTCCTCGCCGCTCTTCAGGCGTGCGGCGTGTACCTGGGCCACCGAAGCCGAGGCCAGCGGCTCGACGTCGAAACGGCTGAACACCTCACCTACCTTGGCGCCGAGCTGTGCTTCGATCAGCGCCACGGCATGCTGCGGGTCGAACGGCGGCACGCGGTCCTGCAGCAGCATCAGCTCGTCGGCGATGTCGGTGGGCAGCAGGTCGCGGCGGGTGGAGAGCAACTGGCCGAACTTGATGAAGATCGGCCCCAGGTCCTGCAGCGCCAGGCGCAGGCGTGCGCCGCGGCTCAGCTCCAGGGGCTTGCGCGGCAACCAGCGCCAGGGCATCAGCAGGCGCAGGCTGGCCAGCCACCAGGGCAGCAGGGGTTGTTCGAACAGCAGGTCATCGAGGCGGTAGCGGATCACGACGCGCTGGATGCGCAACAGACGGCGGACGGCGAGCAGCTTCATGCGTTATCGCTGGTATCAAGAGTGTGGGCGAGGCGGCGCAGGCGTGCCTCGAGGCGTTCGATATCGACCTTCAGCGCATCGAGCTCGCTGAATGCCGCTTCGGCTTCGCGTTTGCCGACCAGGGTACGCGATTCCTCGGCCAGGTACTCGGAGAGATTTTCGCCGAAGCGGGCCAGGCCTTGGCGGGTCCAGCGCGCGCGCAGGCGCAGGTGGCCGGCGATCAGCGCGGTGGGTACTGGCCCCAGCCAACGCTGCAGCTCGTGTTCCCAGTCCAGTTCCAGGTCCTGCAGGATGCCGAACAGGTCGAGCAGCACGGCGCTGTCGCCATGCAGCTCGACCTGGGGGCTGTGCAGCACGGCGGTCTTGTCTTTGGCCAGCGCCAGCTGTGCCAGGCGCCCGGCGGGGGCGCGCAGGGTGCAGTCGACCTCGCTTTCCCAGTGGGCGGCAAGCATCAGGCCTTCCTCGTCGGGCAGCACGAACAGCTTCAGGGCCGGCTGCACGCAGTCGATCTCGATCACCTTGCCTTCCAGCGCCGCCAGGCGCGGGAGGGCGGTGCTGTCCAGGCGCAGGACACGGTTGAGCCCGTGCTCGACGCTGGCGAGCAGGCCGGCCAGGAGCATCAGGGCTTGATCCCCCGGTGCACGGCGACGATGCCGCTGGTCATGTTGTGGTAGGTGACGCGGTCGAAGCCGGCCTCGACCATCATGCTCTTGAGCGTTTCCTGGTCGGGGTGCATGCGGATCGATTCGGCCAGGTAACGGTAGCTTTCCGAGTCGTTGGTGATGAGCTTGCCGGCCAGCGGCATGAAGGCGAACGAGTAGGCGTCGTAGGCCTTGGACATCAGCTTGTTGGTCGGCTTGGAAAATTCCAGGATCAACAGGCGGCCACCGGGCTTGAGCACGCGCAGCATGGAGCGGATGGCCGCATCCTTGTGCGTCACGTTGCGCAGGCCGAAAGCGATGGTCACGCAGTCGAAGTGGTTGTCCGGGAATGGCAGCTTTTCAGCATCGGCCTGGACGAATTCGATATTGCCCGACACGCCGCGGTCGAGCAGGCGGTCGCGGCCGACCTTGAGCATCGATTCGTTGATGTCGGCCAGCACCACCTGCCCGGTCGGGCCGACCAGGCGCGAGAACTTGGCGGCCAGGTCGCCCGTGCCACCGGCAATGTCCAGCACGCGGTTGCCGCTGCGCACCCCGGACAGCTCGATGGTGAAGCGCTTCCACAGGCGGTGCATGCCGCCGGAGAGCACGTCGTTCATCAGGTCGTACTTGGCGGCCACCGAGTGGAACACCTCGGCGACTTTCTTCGCCTTCTGGCTCTCGGGAACGTCCTGGTAGCCGAAGTGGGTGGTGGGTTCGGCGTGGTCGCCTTTGCGCTGGTCGGTCATATCGCTTCACCAGAAAAAAATTACGGCCATTCTAGGGGCTACGGGCGGATTTGTCTTGGCGGGGTGTGTCATGCAAAGGGGGCGGGCATAATGGCGATTATGTCTTCATATCCAGGATCACCCGCATGACCCAGATCAGCGTCGAACGCAAACACACCCTCGGCCGTGAAGCCGCCCGCGCCAAGGCCGAGGCGCTGGTGGACAAGCTGACCCGCGAATACGACCTCAAGGCCAGCTGGAACGGTGATCGCGTCGATGTGAAGCGCAGCGGCGCCAACGGCAGTGTGCATATCGGTGAGGACACCATCCGCGTCGAGCTCAAGCTGGGCATGATGCTGTCGATGATGAGCGGCACCATCAAGGGCGAGATCGAGCGGGCGCTGGACAAGGCGCTGGCCTGAGGTCACGTGCTCCTTGCTGTTTGCGGGAGCAGGCCTTGTGGGAGCGGCGATGCGGCGACCCGACTTGCCGCTCCCACAATAAACGCACACTAACCCTGCATGACCGCACCTTAGGGTGAGGATTCTAATTTTTCCGCCTACCTTCACGCTCAAGCCCTACCACCCCGGGCAGTTCCTCCCTCCCTTAAATGAGCATGAGGTGCAGAGCATGGCCAAAGTGAATCTCAAGCAAAAAGACGACGCCCAAGGCAGCACGCTGGGCGAGGTGCGCGGCTACGCCCGCAAGATCTGGCTGGCGGGCATCGGTGCCTACGCCCGTGTCGGCCAGGAAGGCTCCGACTACTTCAAGGAGCTGGTGAAAGCCGGCGAAGGCGTCGAGAAGCGCGGCAAGAAACGCCTCGACAAGGCTGTAGAAGCCGCCAATACCCAGATCGACGAAGCCACCCAGGAAGTCACCCGCGTGCCCGGTCGGGTCGAGGCGCAGCTGGACAAAATCGAACGCGCCTTCGACGCCCGTGTCGGTCGCGCCTTGAATCGCCTCGGCATTCCGTCTAAACATGACGTTGAGGCGTTGTCCATCAAGCTTGAACAGCTGCACGAGCTGCTCGAGCGCGTCGCGCACAAACCATAAGGAGAGCAGGATGGCTGGCAAGAAGAACACCGAGAAAGAAGGCAGTTCCTGGATCGGCGGAATCGAGAAGTACTCCCGCAAGATCTGGTTGGCTGGCCTGGGTATCTACTCCAAGGTCGACCAGGACGGTCCGAAGCTGTTCGATTCGCTGGTGAAGGACGGCGAGAAGGCCGAGAAGCAGGCGAAGAAAACCGCCGAAGACGTGGCCGAAAGCGCCAAGTCGTCGACCAACTCGCGAGTGTCGGGCGTGAAGGATCGTGCGCTGGGCAAGTGGAGTGAGCTGGAGGAAGCCTTCGACAAGCGCCTGAACAGCGCCATCTCGCGCCTGGGCGTGCCCAGCCGCAATGAGATCAAGGCCCTGCACCAGCAGGTCGATTCGCTGACCAAGCAGATCGAGAAACTGACCGGTGCGTCGGTCACGCCGATCTCCAAGGCCAGCGCCAGCAAGACGGCCGCCAAGCCATTGGCCAAGGCGGCCGCCAAGCCTGCGGCCAAGACCGCTGCGGCAAAACCTGCGGCGAAAACCGCAGCGGTCAAGGCTGCGGCCAAGCCTGTAGCGGCCAAGCCCGCTGCCAAACCGGCAGCCGCCAAGAAACCGGCCGTGAAGAAAGCGGCGCCGGCCAAACCTGCGGCAGCCAAGCCCGCCGCACCGGCGCCTGCCGCCACCGCAGCCCCGGCACCGAGCGCGGCGCCGGCCAGCAGCACCCCGTCGGCACCGGTGAACGCGGCCACCCAGGCCTGATATCGGGTCGCACTGATCGCGGGGCAAGCCCGCTGCCACGAAGCCTGCACAGGACTCGTGGCAGCGGGCTTGCCCCGCGGTCGTTTCAGCCTTCCAGATACCTCATTGCCAACTGCTCCGCCGCCATGCGCGCCGGGGCCTGCAGATGCGGCGCCACCAGCATCATCACCTGGTACACGACCACGCCGACATCGCCCTCGCGGCCAAGCACGCGCTGATAATCAAGCGAGCACATCAGGGTCAGGGTGATCTGTTCCACCAACTGCCCCAGTGCCTGGGTCTCGCTGGTCACCTGGCCCTGCCCCTTGAGACTGGCCAGCAGCGCGGCCAGGGTGCGCTTGAGGGCGTTGATCAGGCTGCGCATGCCCCGCGCCAGCTTGGGCAGGCGCCCGGTCAGGTTGGACAGGTCCTGGAACAGGAAACGGTACTGGGCCATGCGTTCGACGATCAGGTGCAGGAACAGCCAGTAGTCCTCGGCATCCAGGCGTACGTCCAGCGGTGGGTCGAGCAGTGGCATCAATTGCTCTTCGAAACGCTCGAACAGGCCGATCACCAGCGGCTCCTTGCCGTGGAAGTGGTAGTACAGGTTGCCTGGGCTGATCCCCAGTTCGTTGGCGATCTCCAGGGTCGAGACGTTGGGTTCGCCCTGGCGATTGAACAGCTGCAAGGCACATTCGAGGATACGGTCGCGGGTCTTCATCCGGTCAGCGTGCCAGTACGTAGCTGCCGGGCGCGGGGCCCAGCGGTGGATAAGTGGTGTTGCCCAGCTCGTCGCGTGGCGTCCTGAGCGTGCCGGAGCGCTGCTCTATCCATTCCAGCCACAGGGGCCACCAGCTGCCGTCGCGGCGTTGGGCGTCGTGGAACCAGGCCCGCGGGTCGCTGGAGAGCTTGGGGTTTTCCAGGTAGTAGGCCTTGGGGTTGCCGGGCGGGTTGATGATGCTCTGGATATGGCCGCTGTTGGCCAGGATGAAGCGCCGCTCGCCGCCGAGCAGCAGGGCCGAGCGGTACACCGCGTCCCAGGGGGTGATGTGGTCGTTGCTGCCGGCCACGGTGAAGCTGTCCAGCCCGACCTGCGTGAGGTCGATCGGGGTGCCGCACACCTCCAGGCCTTCGGGGAAGGTCAGCGGGTTGAGCTTGAAGAAATCCAGCAGGTCGCCGTGCAGTGCGGCCGGCAGGCGCGTGCTGTCGGCGTTCCAGTAGAGGATGTCGAAGGCCGGCGGCGTCTTGCCCATCAGGTAGTTGTTGACCCAGTAGTTCCAGATCAGGTCGTTGGGGCGCATCCAGGCGAAGATCCGTGCCACCTCGCCGCCGTCCAGCACGCCGCGCTGGTAGGAGCGGCGCTTGGCCGCCTCGATGGTCTGCTCGTCGGCGAACAGGCTTGCGGGGCTGTCGAACTGGCTGTCGAGCAGACTCACCAGGTAGGTGGCACTGCGCACCTTGCGCAGCTGTTTCTTCGCCTGCAGGTGGCCCTGCAGCGCGGCCATGGTCAGGCCGCCGGCACAGGCGCCCATCAGGTTGGGGTCGCGGCTGCCGCTGATGCTGCGACAAGCGTTGAGCGCCTCCTCCAGGGCCTGCACATAGCTGGACAGACCCCACTCGCGGTGGCGTGGGTCGGGGTTGCGCCAGCTGACCATGAATACCTGCAGGCCCTGCTTGAGCATGTACTGGACGAAGCTGTTGGTCGGGCCCAGGTCGAAGATATAGAACTTGTTGATCTGCGGCGGCACCACCAGCAGCGGTCGGGCGTACTGTTTCTCGCTCATGGGCTTGTACTGGATCAGCTCCAGCAGTTCGTTGCGAAACACCACTGCGCCCGGTGTGGCGGCCAGGTTGCCGCCAACCTCGAAGGCCCGTTCGTCCACCTGCCGTGGCAGGCCGTCGTTGTGGCGCAGGTCGTCGAGCAGGTGGCTGACACCGCGCAGAAGGCTCAGGCCGCCGGTGTTGAACAGTTCCTTGACCGCCAGCGGGTTGAGCAATGAATTGCTGGGCGCGAAGGCGTCGCTGACCAGGTTGAACAGGAACTGCGCCCGGGCCCGATCGTCGTCGGCCAGGCTGCTTTCCTCGATCCACAGGCGCGTCTGCTTCTGCCAGGCAAGGTAGGCCTGCAGCCCGCGGCGGTAGAACGGGTTCTGGCTCCAGGTCGGGTCGCTGAAGCGTGCGTCCCGTGGGTGGGGCTGGTAGGGGCTGTCGCCGATCAGCACGCGCCCCAGCTGGCCACCCAGGCTCAGCAGGTGATGCGCGGTGTGCAGCGGATTGCGCAGACCGATCCGGCCGACCTGGCGCAGGGTCGAGAACAGGTCGCGACCGCGCAGGCCGGTGATGGCGTTCTGCACGTTCATGCTCGTGGCGGGGACCGGTGTCGATCCTCTGGCCGGTTTGTCCTTCATGCCAACACTCCTTCGTCAGATCCATTTCCGCGTTGGCCTTGATGCGGGTAAAGCTACTCCTGCAGGCTCGCATCACCTGCCTGGGAAGTGCCCGCAAAGGCCCGTGCTGACGCAATAAAAAGCCTTCCTACCCCCGTGCCGCTGGCCGAGGGTGCATGACCGCGCGTTGGCGTTCTTGCTCGAGGAATTTCATGATGATCGGGGCGACGGCCTCGGCCCGGGTGATCAGGAACAGGTGGCCATCATCGATTATGTGTAGCTGGGCATTGGGAATCCGCCAGGCCAGCAGGCGCATGTTGATCAGCGGGATCAGCGGATCGTCGTCGCCGGCCAGCACCAGGGTGGGCTGGTGGATCTTGTGCAGCCAGTGGATGCTGGTCCAGCCGAGCCCGGCAAACAGCTGCCAGTAGTAGCCCAGCTTGCCGCCCGAACGGACCTTCGAGGCATGGTGCATGGCCAGGTCCGGATCCCGGCGAAAGCCGCCGCCATAGATCAGCGGCGCGATGCGGATGACATGGGAGGGCTGCACGTAGCGCCGTGGGCTGGCCATCATCCACAACACCTTGGGCTTGCCCGGTACCATCACCGCGCCGGCGGCGGTGGCGGCCAGCACCAGTTTCTTGCAGCGTTCGGGGTAGTCGTGGGCGAACTGCTGGGCCAGGGCGCCGCCCCAGGACACGCCGATGACATTGACCTGGCCGTAGTCCAGGTAGTCGAGCATCCTTGCCGTCAACTTGGCCAGGCCGGGAAAACGGTAGGGGTGACGAGGCGTGGACGAGCCGCCCACCCCGGGCACGTCGAAGGCGATGACCTCCAGGTCCGGGTCCAGGGCCTCGATGAATGGAAACACCAGCTCGAGGTTGGCGCCGATGCCGTTGAAGATCAGCAGCGGCGTCAGGTGTGGCTTGCCCGGGCGGACCGCAGTGCGGATGGACTGGTCGTCCAGCTCGACGGTCCTGAAGATATACGGTTGCGGCATGCGCGTGACTCTGTGGTGAAAGTAGCGCCGCGCTGCGCCACCAGGCGCACCACGGCGGTTCGGCTCAACGCTCGTGCACGTATGTTCCCGGTGCGGCCTCGCCCGCGGTATAGGCGCGGTTACCCAGGCGTGTAGGTGCCTTCTTGAGTTCGCCGGCGCGCTCACCCAGCCAGGCCTGCCAATGCAGCCACCAGGAGTCGGCATGCTTGACCGCGTTCTCCTGCCAGGCCACCGGGTCGTCCGGGCGATCCTCGCCGGTCATGAAGCGCGCCTTGGGGTTGCCCGGTGGGTTGAGAATGCTCTGGATATGGCCACTGTTGGACAGCACGAACTCGATCTTGCCGCCGAACAGGTGCGCCGAGCGGTAGCACGACTGCCAGGGCGTGATGTGGTCGGCGGTGCCGGCAACGCTGTAGATGTCGCAGTCGACCTGCTTCAGGTCGATGGCCGTGCCGCACACCTCGAGGGCGTTGGAGCGGATCAGCGGGTTGTTCTTGAACATCTCGATCAGGTCGCCGTGGAAGGCGGCCGGCAGCCGGGTGGTGTCGTTGTTCCAGAACAGGATGTCGAACACCGGCGGCTCGTTGCCGAGCAGGTAGTTGTTGACCCAGTAGTTCCAGATCAGGTCGTTGGGGCGCATCCAGGCGAACACCTTGGCCATGTCGCTGCCTTCGAGCACGCCGGATTGATAGGAGTGGCGCTTGGCCGCCTCCAGGGTCTGCTCGTCGACGAACAATGCCACCTGGGTGTCGACGGTAGTGTCGAGCACGCTCACCAGCAGGGTCAGGGCATTGACCTTTTTCTCGCCGAGGGCGGCGTAATGGCCCACCAGCGCGGTGCAGGTGATGCCGCCGGAGCAGGCACCGAGCATGTTCAGGTCCTTGCTGCCGGTGATCGCCAGCACCGCGTCGACGGCTTCCTTGAGTGCGTCGATGTAGGTGGACAGGCCCCACTCGCGCTGGGCCTTGGTCGGGTTGCGCCAGCTGACGATGAAAGTCTGTTGCTGCGAGCGCAGGCAGAAGCGCGCCAGGCTCTTTTCCGGGCTCAGGTCGAAGACGTAGAACTTGTTGATCTGCGGCGGCACTACCAGCAGCGGGCGGCTGTGCACCTGCTCGGTGATGGGGCTGTACTGGATCAGCTCCAGCACATCGTTGCGGTACACCACCGCGCCTTCGCTGGTGCCGAGGTTCTTGCCGACCTCGAAGGCCTCCATGTTCACCTGGCTGGGCATGCCGCCGTTGTTGACGATGTCCTTGGCCAGGTTGGACAACCCGTCGAGCAGGCTCTTGCCGCCGGTCTCGAAGAAGCGTTTGACTGCAGCCGGGTTGGAGAGGGTGTTGGTGGGCGCCATGGCCTCGGTCACCAGGTTGATGACGAACTGCCCGCGGCTGATGTCCTGCGGCGACAGGTCGCTCTCGCTGATCCAGTCGTTGAGTTCCTTGCGCCAGGCGAGGTAGGTCTGCAGGTAGCGGCGATAAAGGGGGTTCTTGCTCCACGCCGGGTCGCTGAAGCGACGGTCGTCGCCTTCCGGCTGCAGCGCCGACTTGCCCAGCAGGACGTTCTTCAGCTCCAGGCCGAAGTGCGCCACGTGCTTGGCGCTGTGCAAGGGCTGGCGCATGGCCTGGCGCAATACCGTGCGCGCCGATGTAAGTAGATCCTTGCGGCGAATGCCGATGACCGGGTTGAGCCCCAGGGTGTTTTCCGAGGCCTGCCGCTGCAACTCATCGTTGTTCTTGTTACTCATCTACGACGCTCCGTTGTCCTGAGACGAGTACCGGTGTGCTGTGACAGCCCGGTACTGCTACTCGGGTGACCAGTGATAAGGAACAGCGGTGCTGCGACCGGATGCGTGCCGATGATGAGCTGCGGGGGTTTCTGCGTGTGAAGACAACCTGCTTTCGCTCGCGACCTCTACATACCGGCCTGGCCCTGCCTGCCCGGAGGCGATGCAGGGAACTTGCCAGCTCCATTGGTTACCCGACTTTCGTGTAATGCGCAAGACAGCCAATCTTTGGCAGTCATCCAGGCATTCAAGCAGATGAGATTAGAAAATGCGCTCTAAAGCTTGCGGGGCTTGAGCTAGAGCATCAATTTCACCACCGATTCGGACGGGTCGCGGGATTTGCCGGCCTTGTGCAATTCGTCGAGGTAGTCGGCCCATAGCTGTTCCTGGCGCAGGCACAGCTGCTCGAGGTATTCCCAGGTGAACAATCCTGAGTCATGGCCGTCGTCGAAGGTCAGTTTCAGTGCATATTGACCGGCCGGTTCCAGACCGCTGAGACCGACGTTGATCTTGCCGAATTGCAGGATGGGATTGCCGTGGCCCTGGACTTCGGCGGAGGGCGAGTGCACGCGCAGGAACTCGGCGGGCAGGTGGTAGACCTCGCCGGGGGCGTAGGTGAGGGTGAGGGTCTTGGAAGCTTTGTGCAGATTGATCGCGGTGGGCAGGCGGGCCATGGGTGACTCTCTCTTTGGCTTCAAGCTGCAAGCTTCGAGTGATTCCAGGCATTGTGCAAGGGGGCCGCAAGGCGGCCCCCTGCGGTCTTACAGGATGTAACGCGACAGGTCTTCGTTCTGCGCCAGCTCACCCAGGTGGCTGTTGACGTAGGCGGCGTCGATGTGGATCGGCGTCTCGTCGTGGGCGCTGGCCAGGTCGCCGGCGCTGAACGACACCTCTTCGAGCAGGCGCTCGAGCAGGGTGTGCAGGCGGCGGGCACCGATGTTCTCGGTCTTCTCGTTGACCTGGTAGGCGATCTCGGCCAGGCGCTTGAGGCCCTCGTCGGCGAACTCGATGTTCAGGCCCTCGGTCTTGAGCAGGGCACTGTACTGCTCGGTCAACGAGGCGTGCGGTTCCTTGAGGATGCGCTCGAAGTCTTCCGGGGTCAGCGCCTTGAGCTCGACACGGATCGGCAGGCGGCCTTGCAGCTCGGGCACCAGGTCGCTCGGCTTGCTCAGGTGGAACGCGCCGGAGGCGATGAACAGGATGTGGTCGGTCTTGACCATGCCCAGCTTGGTGTTGACGGTGCAGCCTTCGATCAGCGGCAGCAGGTCGCGCTGCACGCCTTCACGGGAGACATCGGCGCCGCCAACGTTGCCACGCTTGGCAACCTTGTCGATTTCGTCGATGAACACGATACCGTGCTGCTCGACCGCTTCCAGGGCCTTGGCCTTGAGCTCTTCCTCATTGACCAGGCGGCCGGCTTCTTCGTCGCGGACCATCTTCAGCGCGTCCTTGACCTTGAGCTTGCGCGCCTTGCGCTTGCCCTTGCCCATGTTGGCGAACAGGCTCTGCAGCTGGTTGGTCATCTCTTCCATGCCGGGCGGCGCGGCGATTTCGACGCCCATGTTCTCGGCGACTTCGATCTCGATTTCCTTGTCGTCCAGCTGGCCTTCGCGCAGGCGCTTGCGGAACAGCTGGCGGGTGTTGGAGTCGCTGCTGCTCTGCTGGGCTTCCTCGCTGAAGCTGCTGACCCGCGCCTGTGGCAACAGGGCATCGAGGATGCGGTCCTCGGCGGCGTCCTCGGCGCGGTGGCGCACGCGGACGATCTCCTGCTCGCGCAGCATCTTCAGCGCGGCATCGGCCAGGTCACGGATGATCGACTCGACATCACGGCCAACGTAGCCGACCTCGGTGAACTTGGTCGCCTCGACCTTGATGAACGGTGCATTGGCCAGCTTGGCCAGGCGGCGGGCGATTTCGGTCTTGCCCACGCCGGTGGGGCCGATCATCAGGATGTTCTTGGGGGTGACTTCGGCACGCAGCTCGGCGGGGAGCTGCATGCGCCGCCAGCGGTTGCGCAGGGCAATGGCGACGGCGCGCTTGGCGTCGTCCTGGCCGATGATGTGGCGGTTGAGTTCGTGGACGATTTCGCGTGGGGTCATGGACATGATGTATGGGGTCCTCAAGCACAGTGATCAGTGTGGAAAAGTCCCGCTGCGAGCGGGACGCCAAAACAACTGATTCACTCGGCCAGGTCCTGCTCCTCGATGGTCAGGTTGTGGTTGGTGAACACGCAGATGTCGCCGGCGATGTTCAGGGCGGCCTCGGTGATCTCGCGGGCCGACAGGTCGGTCTTGTTCAGCAGGGCGCGGGCCGCGGCCTGGGCATAGCCACCGCCGGAACCCATGGCGATCAGCCCGTCCTCGGGTTCGACCACGTCGCCGTTGCCGGTGATGATCAGGGATGCATCCTTGTTGGCCACGGCCAGCATCGCTTCCAGGCGGCTCAGCGAGCGGTCGGTACGCCATTCCTTGGCCAGCTCTACGGCGGCACGCACCAGGTGGCCGGAGTGTTTCTGCAGCTGGGCTTCGAAGCGCTCGAACAGGGTGAAGGCATCGGCGGTGGCACCGGCAAAGCCGGCGATGACCTGGCCGTTGTACAGGCGACGCACTTTCTTGGCGTTGCCTTTCATCACGGTGTTGCCGAGGGAAACCTGGCCGTCGCCGCCCATGACGACTTTGCCGTTACGGCGGACAGAAACGATGGTAGTCAAGGGAGAGTCTCCACGCAGCGGGGCGAAAATGCCTGATGCAGACTCATATGGGGGGAGGGGGGAAGGATTTCAACCGAGAGGGATGAATGGTTGTTTCAAGGCATTGCCTGGCAGGCCTGCTCCACACGATGACCCCAGGGGGCTTCGTGGGAGCGGGCTCGCCCCGCGATGGCGTTAGTCAGGCCTCGTGGCAGACGTGTCCATCGACCAAGGTATAACGCACTGCGCCCGGCAGGCAGTGGCCGATGAACGGGCAGTTCTCACCGCGGGAGAACCAGTGTTCGCCGGCCACGGTCGAGGCTTTCGGGTCGAACAGCACCAGGTCGGCGGCGGCGCCGACTTTCAGCTCGCCGGCTGGCAGGCGCATGGCTTTGGCCGGGCCGCTGCTCAGGCGCGCCAACAGGGTCGGCAGGTCGAGCAGGCCATCCTCGACCAGGGTCATGGCCAGCGGCAGCAACAGCTCGACACTGCTGATACCCGGCTCGGTGGCACCGAACGGCACCAGCTTGGCATCGCGTTCGTGGGGCTGGTGATGACTGGAGATCGCCTGGATCACCCCGGATTTCACCGCTTCGCGCAGTCCGTCGCGGTCGGCGGCGGTGCGCAGAGGTGGTTGCACGTGGTAAAGGCTTGAGAAGTCGCGCAGCGCCTCGTCGGTGAGGATCAGCTGGTACAGCGCCACATCGGCGGTGACCGGCAGTCCCAGTTGCTGGGCCTGGGCGATCAGCCGGGCGCCACGGGCGCTGGTGATCTGGGTGAAGTGGGCGCGCACGCCGCTCTGCTCGACCAGCAGCAGGTTGCGGGCCAAGGCCACGGTTTCGGCGGTTTCCGGGATGCCGGGCAGGCCGAGGAAGCTGGCCATCGGGCCCTCGTGGGCGAGGCCGCCCTGGGCCAGGTCGCGGTCCTGGGAATGGAACACCACGGTCAGGTCGAAGGTTGCGGCGTATTCCAGGGCGCGAGCCAGGGTGCGGTTGTTGGGGATCTCTTTCAGGCCGTTGCCGAAGGCCACGCAGCCGGTGTCGCGCAGGGCGACCAGTTCGGCCAGTTGCTCGCCTTCCAGGCCTTTGGTCAGGGCGCCGATCGGATAGACCTTGCTGTTGGCGGCTTCGCGGGCGCGGTCGAGGATCAGTTCGGCGACCGCCGAGGTGTCCAGTACCGGCTTGGTCTGCGGCGGGCAGCACAGGCTGGTGACGCCGCCGGCGACCGCGGCGCGGGTTTCGCTGGCGATGTTGCCCTTGCGGCTGTAGCCCGGTTCGCGCAGGGAGACGCCGAGGTCTACCAGGCCGGGGGCGGCGACCAGGCCTTCGGCCTGGATCGTGCGGCTGGCGCTGAAGCCGGCCGGGGCCGCGCCGATGGCGGCAATGTGCCCGCCATCGAGGTGCAGGTCGGTGATGGTGTCCAGGCCGCTGGCAGGGTCGATGACCCGGGCGCCGATGATGCTTAGGGTCACTGGGCGTTCTCCTGCTCGAATTGACGTTGCGCGTTCTGCCCGCTCATGGCCATGGACAGCACGGCCATGCGCACGGCGATGCCGTAGGTGACCTGGTTGAGGATCACCGAGTGCTTGCCGTCGGCCACCGCCGACTCGATCTCCACGCCCCGGTTGATCGGACCCGGGTGCATGACGATGGCGTCGGGCTTGGCCCCGGCCAGGCGTGCGGTGGTCAGGCCGAACAGGCGGTAGAACTCGCCTTCGCTGGGCAGCAGGCCGCCGGCCATGCGCTCACGCTGCAGGCGCAGCATGATCACCACGTCGACATCCTTGAGGCCTTCGGCGAGGTCGGTGTAGACCTTCACGCCGTACTGCTCGATGCCGATCGGGATCAGTGTCTTCGGGCCGATCACGCGGATGTCCGGGCAGCCCAGCGCCTTGAGCGCGAGCATGTCCGAGCGGGCCACGCGCGAGTGCAGGATGTCGCCGACGATGGCCACCGACAGGTTCTCGAAGCTGCCCTTGTGCCGACGGATGGTGAGCATGTCGAGCATGCCCTGGGTCGGGTGCGCGTGGCGGCCGTCACCGCCGTTGATCACGGCCACGTCCGGGCACACGTGCTCGGCGATGAAATGGGCGGCACCGGAGTCGGAGTGGCGCACGACGAACATGTCGGCGGCCATGGCCTCCAGGTTGCGCAGGGTATCGAACAGGGTCTCGCCCTTGCTGGTCGAGGAGGTCGACACGTTCAGGCTGATCACGTCCGCCGACAGGCGCTGGGCGGCCAGCTCGAAGGTGGTGCGGGTACGGGTGGAGTTCTCGAAGAACACGTTGCACACGGTCTTGCCGCGCAGCAGCGGGACTTTCTTCACGGCCCGGGCGCCGACTTCGAGGAACGAGTCGGCGGTGTCGAGGATCTCGGTCAGCAGTTCGCGGGGCAAACCGTCGAGCGAGAGGAAGTGGCGCAGCTGGCCCTGATCATTGAGCTGCAGCGGGCGCTTGGCGTCGAATGGCGTCATCGCGGGGGACTCTTAAAGGGCGGATGCGGGAGCGAGGTCCTGGCGCTCGAGGGCGAGCGGCGTGGGTCCGGTCAATTTTACCCGTTCATGGGCGGCCAGGGACAGCGTGGCGCCAAGCACATTCGGGCGGATCGGCAGTTCGCCGGCATCCAGGTCGAGCAGGCACACCAGCGTCACGCTGGCCGGGCGGCCGTAGTCGAACAGCTCGTTGAGAGCGGCGCGGATGGTACGCCCGCTCATCAGCACGTCGTCCACCAGCACCAGGTGCTGGCCTTCGATCTCGAAAGGCAGTTCCGAGGGGCGCACCTGCGGGTGCAGGCCGTTCTGGCTGAAATCGTCACGGTAGAAGGAGACGTCCAGGGTACCCAGCGGGCTCTGGTCGCCGAGCTCGGCCTGCAGGGCCTGGGCCACCCACACGCCGCCGGTGCGGATACCGATGAAGCGTGGCTCGGCGATCGTGCGGCGGGCCAGGTGGGCGCGAAGGTCGACGGCCATCTGCCGGATCAGGTCGGCGGGATTGGGTAGGCTCATTGCGTGCTCCTCGGAAGGCGGGCGCCGGCAAGCAGCCGGCGGCAAAGCGGATTTAAGTGTTGGCCTCCAGCCAGCCTTGCAGCAGCAGGGCCGCGGCGATGGCGTCGACCGGGTTGTCGCGGTAGCTGCCGTGACGGCCGCCACGGGCCATCTGCTCGCCCTTGGCTTCGAAGGTGGTGAGCCGTTCGTCGTGGGTGTGTACTGGCAGGTTGTAGCGGCCGTGCAGGCGACGGGCGAATTTTTCGGCGCGTTCGCTCATCTCGCTGGGCGTGCCGTCCATGTTCAGCGGCAGGCCGACGACGATGGCGTCGGGTTTCCATTCCTTGATCAGCTTCTCGACCTGGTTCCAGTCCGGCACGCCGTTCTGTGCCTTGAGCGTGCACAGTTCTCGGGCCTGGCCGGTGATCACCTGGCCGACGGCCACGCCGATCTGCCGGGTGCCGTAGTCGAAGCCAAGCAGCAAGCGCAGTTCGGCCATCAGGCGTGGCCCGCCTGGCTGGTCAGCAGGCTGAGGTTGATCCCCAGGCTGGCGGCGGCGGCGCCCAGGCGCATGTCGCTGGCCATGCCGAAGATGATCTCTGGGTCGAACGGGCAGTTGAGCCAGGCGTTGTCGGCAAGCTCGGCCTCCAACTGGCCGGCTTCCCAGCCCGCGTAGCCCAGGGTGATCAGGCTCTTGCGCGGACCGTCGCCGGCGGCGATGGCGAACAGCACGTCCTGGGAGGTGGACAGCGACAGGCCCTCCAGTTCGACCGTGGCCTGGTAGCTGCGATCGTTGCTGTGCAGCACGAAGCCGCGGTCGGTCTGCACCGGGCCGCCCTGGTAGATCGGGACGTGCAGGGTGCTGGCCGGCGGCTCATCGTCCGGGCGCAACTGTTCGAGGATGTCGGCCAGGTTCAGCTCCTGCGGGCGGTTGACCACCAGGCCCATGGCGCCGTGGGCATTGTGCTCGACGATGTAGGTGAGGGTCTGGGCAAAGTTCGGATCGGCCATGTGCGGCATGGCGATCAGGAACTGGTGCTTGAGGTAGCTGGGGGCGAGGGTCTTCATGACCGCTAGTGTGGCGCCAGGTGGCGAGGCTGACAAGGTGCCAGGGGCACCTTGTCAGCGACACTACGGGTTACTGGAACAGCTTCACCACTTCGGGCGAGTACAGGCTGCGGGGTTCCGCTGTACGGGACAGGATGTACTACCTGACCGTTTCCTGCTCGGTATCCGGGAAGTTCTTCATGTAGGTCGGCGAATGGGCGGGTGCCTCCGGGTCGGCACCTGCGGCGATCAGTGCCGCAACACAGTCCGGGTTGTTCGAGCGGGCGGCCTCCAGCAGTGGGGTATGGACCGCCGTGCCTGGGGAAGTCACTTGAACAGCTTGACGATCTCGGCGGGATACAGGTCCGGCTCGGCGTCGGCCTGGGACAGTACATAGGCCTTGATCGTCTGTTGCCTGGCGGTCGGGTACTGCGCCAGGTAGCTCGCCGGGTACACCGGGGCCTGGGGGCTGGCGCCGGCCTTGATCAGGGCGGCGACGCAGTCTGGGTTGTTGCTCATCAGCGCTTCCTTGAGCGGCGTGCCGATCGGGAAGGTGCCTTGCTGCTCGTGAATGGCATCGATGGAGCTGCCCTTCTTCAGCAACAGTGCGATGCGCTGGTTCGCCTGAGGGTCCGGCTGGCCATTGAGTTCATAGGGGCGTTGGCAGACAAAGTGCAGAGGGGTGGAACCCGCGCCTGTCACCTGGTACGGGTTGGCGCCGGCCTCGACCAGCAGCTTGATCACCTCCAGGTTCGAGGCGCCTTTGCCGGTCAGGGGCGTGAAGTTGTTGGCCAGGGTGGCCTTGGCATCGGCGCCGGCGGCCAGCAGCAATTTTACCAGCTCTGGCGAGCCCTTTTCCGCCGCGGTGTTGAGGGGCGAAGCCGTGTCTTCCTGGGCCTGCACGTTCACATTGGCTTTTGCTGCGATCAGCGCCTTGACCATGCTCAGGTCGGCCTTGGAGGCCGGCTGCTCAGCCTGGTTGAGGGTCAGTAGCAGCAAGGTTTCGCCGTTTTCCTGAATCGGGGCATTGACGTTCACTTTCGGCAGGAACAGCTCGAAAGGTGCGGTCGCCTTGTAGGAGGCCGCCAGGAACACCGGTTGACCATCAGGATCGGCGCCCTGGTCGAGCAGGGCCTTGATGGCGGCCAGGCGCTGCGGGGTTTCGTCGTAGTGGTATTCGCCTACTTCGTCGATCAGTTTCTGCGTCAGGGCGGCGGCATCGGCGCACGCCACGGCGGGCAGTGCGAAGGTGCCAAGGGCAAAGACAAAGGCAGCGGTATTGCGGGCGAAGAGGGCGCGCGCCATGGAAGAGTCCTTTCTCTGTGGGATCCAAAGGCGCGCATGATTACAGAAGGGCTATTGTTTTGCCATCAGGTAAGCCCTGATGTCAGTTGCTCTGCAGCCGGTCACCCCTGGCAAAGCGCCAGGTACGGATGATCTCCAGGCGGTCGAACTCCGCCAGGTCCCCGGTGAACGGCGCGAAGGGCGCCGCCAGGCGCACGATGCGCTGGGCGGCCTGGTCCAGCACTGGCTGGCCGGAGGACTCCAGCACCAGCACCTCATACAGCGAGCCGTCGCGGTTGATCGACACCATCATCCGCAGGCTGCCGTACATCTGCTGGCGCCGGGCTTCTTCGGGGTAGTTGAGGTTGCCGATGCGCTCGACCTTCTTGCGCCACTCTTCCTTGTACCAGGCGCCCTTGTCGCGCAGGGTCGAGGCGGCGTTCAGGCGGTGGATGCGCGGGCGCTTGGCGTAGAGCTGCTGTTCCTGGGACAGCTCGGCCTCGAGGCTGGCGATCTGGCTGGACAGCTGCGAGCTGTCGAAGTCCGGAACCTTGGCCTGGGGCTGGGGTTGCGGCTTGCTTTCCTTCGGCTTGGGCTCGACTTTCTGCGGCTTCGGCGCCTGGGTGGCGACCACGGCCTTGGCCGGTGCCGGGGGTGTTTGCGGTTTCGCCGCCGGGGGCGGGGTGATCTTGTTGATCTTGCTGTCCTGGAACGGCGCGACCTCGGTGGTCTTGGGCACCGCTTTCTTGTCCAGGGTGCCGCTGCCCTGCTGGTTGTCCTGGGCCTGGAAGTCGGCCTTCTCGGGCGCTTTCTCGCTCTTGAAGGTGGCCAGGGTGATGTCCATGGCGTGACGAATCTCGGCCGGTTTGACCACGGTGAAACCCACGCCCAAGATCAGCGCCAGGTGCACCAGGGCGGCCAGGAACAGGGTGAAACCAAGCCGGTCCACCGGGCGGACGCGCGGTGGCAGCAGGTCGGGTGGGATGTCAGCGGGGAGCGTCATCGGGTATCCAAAGGCAGCTTCGAGTTACAAGCTGCAAGCTTCAAGTAAAAGCGGCTCGGTGCAGGCCTGCACATACTTGCGGCTTGCAGCTTGAAGCTTGCGGCTGCGCATCATACCCCACTGCGCGGTGTTGCCACGTGTCCTCGGTCAGCGCGCCTGAAGCTTGCGATCAATGGCGTCCATCAATTGCCCGCCGATATTGGTGTTGAAGGCGGCGTCGATCTCGCGGATGCAGGTCGGGCTGGTGACGTTGATTTCGGTGAGGTAGTCGCCGATCACGTCCAGGCCGACGAACAGCAGGCCCTTTTCACGCAAGGTTGGGCCGACCTGGGCGGCGATCCAGCGATCGCGCTCGCTCAACGGGCGGGCTTCGCCGCGACCGCCGGCGGCCAGGTTGCCGCGGGTCTCGCCGCTGGCCGGGATGCGCGCCAGGCAGTAGTCCACCGGCTCGCCGTCGATCATCAGGATGCGCTTGTCGCCGTCCTTGATCGCCGGCAGGTAGGCCTGCGCCATGATCTGCTGGGCGCCGAGCGCGGTCAGGGTCTCGAGGATCACCGACAGGTTGGGGTCGCCGACCCGGTGACGGAAGATCGAAGTGCCACCCATGCCATCCAGCGGCTTGAGAATCACATCACCATGCTCGGCGGCGAACTCGCGGATGATGTCGGGGCGACGGCTGACCAGGGTGGGGGGCGTGCACTGCGGGAACAGCGTGGCGAACAGCTTTTCGTTGCAGTCGCGCAGACTCTGCGGTCTGTTGACCACCAGCACGCCCTCGGCCTCGGCCTGTTCCAGCAGGTAGGTGCTGTAGACGAACTCCATGTCGAAGGGCGGGTCCTTGCGCATCAGGATCACGTCCAGCTCGGCCAGGGTGCTGTCCTGCTCTTCGCCCAGTTCGAACCAGCGGGCCGGGTCGGCGAACACCTTGAGCGGGCGCATGCGTGCGCGGGCCTTGCCCTGGCCCTGGTACAGGTCGCGCTGCTCCATGTAGAACAGGCTCCAGCCGCGGGCCTGGGCGGCCAGCAGCATGGCCAGCGAGCTGTCCTTTTTGTAGGAGATGGACGCGATGGGGTCCATGACAATCCCGAGGCGAACGCTCATGGGGTGGTTCCTCTTGGCGGCGCTTGGCCGCATGGCACGAAAGAAAAAGTGGCTCAGGGTGGCGCCGGGCGCGCCCACGGTCAAGGGGTGGGCGGATGGAATGGCCTTCGGGAGTGTGCTAAAAAGGCCAGGCACATGGCCTGCACGGCCTTTTGGCGAATTCGCTCCCAGGCAGAAGCGCAACTATGGAACAACCCCTGAAGGTGATGGTGATCGACGATTCCCGCACGATCCGCCGCACCGCGCAGATGTTGCTCGGCGAGGCAGGCTGCGAGGTGATCACCGCCAGTGACGGCTTCGACGCCCTGGCCAAGATCGTCGACCACAAACCGCGGGTCATCTTCGTCGACGTGCTGATGCCGCGCCTCGACGGCTACCAGACCTGCGCCATCATCAAGCACAACAGCGAGTTCAAGGACACCCCGGTGATCCTGCTTTCTTCCCGCGACGGCCTGTTCGACAAGGCCCGCGGCCGGGTGGTCGGTTCCGACCAGTTCCTGACCAAACCTTTCAGCAAGGAAGAACTGCTCGACGCGATCCGTGCCTGCGTGCCCGGCTTCGCTGCGCAGGATCCACACGCACCCTGACGCGCCCACGCAAGGCGGCGTCTCTATTTCCTGATGGGGAAACAGCATGGCCCGAGTTCTGATTGTCGACGACTCGCCGACAGAGATGTACAGATTGACCGAATGGCTGGAGAAGCACGGCTATGGGGTGCTCAAGGCCGACAACGGCGCCGACGGCGTGGCCCTGGCGCGCCAGGAAAAGCCTGACGCGGTGCTGATGGACATCGTCATGCCCGGCATGAACGGTTTCCAGGCCACCCGCCAGTTGAGCAAGGACCCGGAAACCAGCGCCATCCCGGTGATCGTGGTCACCACCAAGGACCAGGAAACCGATCGGATCTGGGCCCAGCGCCAGGGCGCCCGCGACTTCCTGACCAAACCTGTGGAAGAAGACGCGCTGATCGCCAAGCTCAAAGAAGTGCTGCAGGCTTGACCACCCGGCCCCAGGGCGCGTCGCTGACCGCCTTCGAGCTGCTGCTGGACATCGACCGGCGCTGCCGCCTGCTGGTGGCCGACCAGCCACCACAGGACCTCCGCCTGCAACAATGGAGCGGCATCGGCTTTCGTGTTGCCGGGCAGTGGTTCGTCGCGCCCATGGGCGAAGTCGCCGAAGTGCTGCGCGAACCCCGCGGTAGCCGGGTGCCGGGTGTGCAGCCCTGGGTGCGTGGGGTGGCCAACCTGCGAGGGCGGCTGCTGCCGGTGATGGACCTGTGTGCGTTCTTTGGCCTTGGCCCGGCTGCAGCGGGCAAGCAACGGCGGGTGCTGGTGCTGGATCATGAAGAGCTGTTCGCCGGGCTGCTGGTGGACGAAGTGGTCGGCCTGCAGCACTTCGCCCTGAGCAGTCTCGAGCTGTCACCGCCGCAACCGTTGATCCGTGCGGCCGCGCCCTTTGTGCAGGGCCATTTTCCCCGTGAGCGCAATTGGGCGATCTTCAGCCCGTTCGCCCTGGCCCAGGCGCCGGGCTTTCTCGATGTGGCGTTGTAGAGGACTTTCGACGTGAACAAGCCAGGACCCACCGTTGCCGCAGCCGGCGTCTCGCCCGCCGCCGTGGCCCAACGCCCGCGCAGCACCGCGCAGATCACCGTGCTGTTCGTGGTGCTGATCCTGTCGATCGTCCTGTTGTTCGCCAACTTCGCCTACCTCAACACCCAGGCCAACCACGACAAGCAGTACATCGGCCATGCCGGCGAGCTGCGCGTGCTGTCCCAGCGCATTGCCAAGAACGCCACCGAGGCGGCGGCGGGCAAGGCGTTGGCGTTCAGGCTGCTCAGCGATGCGCGCAACGACTTCGAGCGGCGCTGGAGCTACTTGCGCGAGGGTGACAAGACCACCGGCCTGCCCGCAGCGCCCGTGGCGGTGCGCGATGAAATGGACGCGGTACGCCAGGATTGGGAGAACCTGCGCAAGAACACCGACACCATTCTTGCCAGCGAACAGACCGTGCTGTCGCTGCATCAGGTCGCGGCCACCCTGGCCGAGACCGTTCCGCAGTTGCAGGTCGAATACGAGAAAGTGGTGGAAATCCTGCTGCAGAGCGGTGCGCCGGCCAATCAGGTGGCCGTGGCCCAGCGCCAGTTGCTGCTGGCCGAGCGCATTCTCGGCTCGGTCAACACCGTGCTCGCCGGTGACGAGACCTCGGTGCAGGCCGCCGATGCCTTCGGCCGCGACGCCAGCCGCTTCGGCCAGGTGCTCGAGGGCATGCTGGCCGGCAACCCGGCGATTCAGGTCACCCGCGTCGAGGATGCCGATGCCCGGGCACGGCTGGCCGAGATCGCCGAACTTTTCCAGTTCGTCTCGGGCTCGGTGGACGAAATCCTCGAGACTTCGCCGGAGCTGTTCCGCGTGCGCGAGGCTGCCGGCAACATCTTCAGCCTGTCGCAGACCCTGCTCGACGAGGCCTCGCACCTGGCCAACGGCTTCGAGAACCTGGCAGGCGGGCGTACCCTCGACACCGTAGGTGGCTACGTGCTCGGCCTGCTGGCACTGGCTTCGATCATCCTTATTGGCCTGGTGATGGTGCGCGCCACCCACCGCCAGCTCCGCGAGACCGCCGAGAAAAACGAGCGCAACCAGCAGGCGATCATGCGCCTGCTCGACGAGATCGAGGAACTGGCCGACGGCGACCTGACCGTCACCGTCTCGGTGACGGAGGACTTCACCGGGGCCATCGCCGACTCGATCAACTTCTCGGTGGACCAACTGCGCGACCTGGTGGCCACCATCAACCACAGTGCCGAGCAGGTCGCCGCTGCGGTGCAGGACACCCAGAACACCGCCCGCCAACTGGCCAAGGCGTCAGAGCACCAGGCCGAGCAGATCAGCGAGGCGTCCGAGGCGGTGGGCGACATGGTCGAATCGATCGACCGGGTTTCTGCGCATGCCTATGAATCGGCCAAGGTGGCCGAGCGCTCGGTGGCCATCGCCAACAAGGGCAACGAGGTGGTGCACAACACCATCCACGGCATGGACAACATCCGCGAGCAGATCCAGGACACCGCAAAGCGGATCAAGCGCCTGGGTGAGTCCTCCCAGGAGATCGGCGATATCGTCAGCCTGATCGACGACATTGCCGAGCAGACCAACATCCTCGCCCTCAACGCGGCCATCCAGGCATCGCTCGCCGGCGAGGCCGGCCGCGGCTTTGCCGTGGTCGCCGACGAGGTGCAGCGCCTGGCTGAGCGCTCGTCCTCGGCAACCCGGCAGATCGAGGCGTTGGTGCGCACCATCCAGGCCGACACCAACGAGGCGGTGATCTCCATGGAACAGACCACCGCCGAAGTGGTGCGCGGCGCGCGCCTGGCCCAGGACGCCGGCGTGGCCCTGGCCGAGATCGAAGGCGTATCGCAGACGATGGCCGACCTTATTCACAGCATCTCCGATGCCGCTCAGTTGCAGACGTCGTCTGCCGGGCAGATTTCCCACACCATGGCGGTGATCCAGCAGATCACCGCACAAACCTCCGCCGGCTCCGGCGCCACGGCTGACAGCATTCGCCACCTGGCACGCATGGCCAGCGAGATGCGCCGTTCGGTATCCGGTTTCACCCTGCCCAAACCGGTGGAGCGGTCGTGAGCGGGGCCAGCATGGCCGGCCCGGGCAGTACGGCCGGCGAGCGCCACGACACGGTGGCCCTGGCCTGGATCAAGGCCCCCATCCTTGATTGCCTGGCGCAGGCGCGCCAGGCCCTGGAGCGTTTCTCGGCAGAACCGGGCGACCTGTCGATGCTGGCGTTCTTCGTCGACAACCTGCACCAGGTGCACGGTTGCCTGCGCCTGCTCGAATTGCCGGGCGCGACGCGCCTGGCCGAGGAACTGGAGCTGCTTGGGCGGGCCATGGCCGAGGGCCAGGTGAGCCCCCGTGGCGACTGCCTGGGCGCGCTGTTCCGGGGGCTCGAGCAATTGCCGCCCTACCTGGATCGCCTGCGCGGGGCACGCCACGACCTGCCATTGGTGGTCATGCCCCTGCTCAACCAGCTGCGGGTCTGTCGCGGTGCCGAACCCCTGGCCCAAGGCAGCCTGCTGGGTGACCTCGGGCAGCGTCTGGCTGGCGCGGCGGACTTGGCCAACCTCGACCTTTCCCTGGGGAGCTGGCGTGAACACATGCAGGCCGGCCCTGGGCGCGACGCGCTGCGTTCGGTGGTGATGGCGCTGTGCGATGACCTGATGCGCATCAAGGACCGACTCGACCCCTTCGTCAGTGGCGAGCATCCGCCACGCGAACCGCTGGAGACGTTGCTGCCGCCCCTGCGCCATGTCGCCGACACCCTGGCAGTGCTGGGTTTCCAGCAGCCACGACGCGTGATCATCGACCAGGTGCTGGCGCTGCAGGCGCAGGTCGAGAAGGACGGCGCGGTGGACGAGGCATTGTTGATGGATGTCGCCGGGGCGCTGTTGTACGTCGAGGCCACCCTCAACGGCATGGTTGGCCCGCTGGAGGAGACCTCGCCAGGCAACCTGCCTGGCTCTGACCTGGCCGAGATTCGCCAGCTGGTACTCAACGAGTCGCTCAATGTGCTGCAGCAGGCCAAGGACCTGATCGGCGACTGCCTGGAGTCGGACTGGTCGCGTCAGCGCCTGCAGGCCTTGCCCGGTCTGCTGCAGCAGGTGCGCGGGGCGTTGGCGATGTTGATGCTGCCGGCTGCCGCCGAAGTGTTCGGTGGGTGTGCGGGATATGTGCAGGGCTGGCTGGTCCATGTGGAGGACGAGCCGCTGCCCGATGAGCTGGCCCATCTGGCCGATGCCCTGTGCGCTGGCGAGGCCTGGTTGCAGTGGCGGGTGGCCGATCCACTGGCCGATGCCCAGCGTTTCATCGACATGGCCCACGCCAGCCTGACCGCCTTGGGCGTGCAATGCCCACGACTTGAACGCCCCTTGGCTGGCTCCCGGATGGCGGACGGTATCGATGACGAGTTGCGCGAGGTGTTTCTCGAAGAGGCCGGCGAACTGTTGCCTGAAATCGAGCGGCAATGGCTGCGTTGGCGTGCCGACAACGGTTTGCGTGATTCACTGATCGAGGTGCGTCGCGCGCTGCATACGCTCAAGGGCAGCGGGCGGATGGTCCACGCAGAGGCCGTGGCGGAACTTGCCTGGGGCGCCGAGCACCTGCTGAACCGGGTGTTGGAGGGGCGCATCACGCTGAGCGCCGAAGGCCTGGTGGCTTTGCAGCAGGTCTTCGTGCGCCTGCCCGACCTGCTCGCCGACTTCGCCGCCAGCCAACTGCCGCCCACTGCGGAGATCGAGCAACTGGCCGGGCATCTGCACGCGCTGGCGCTCAATGACACGCCGGTCAGTGCCAGCATCGACGGTCTCGATCCGCAGTTGCTGGAGATTTTCCGTAACGAGGCCCAAGGGCACCTGGCCGGGCTCGATGCTTTCCTGCAGGTGGCTGATGCTCAAGGCTCAGTGGTCAGCGACAGCCTGCAACGCGCCTTGCACACCCTCAAGGGCAGCGCCGCCATGGCCGGCGTGATGCCGGTGGCGGAACTGGCCACCGCGCTCGACCGCCTGGTGCGCGAGTACAAAGGTCACCACCTGCCTTTGCAGCAGGCCGAGATCGAGCTGCTGGAGGCTGCGCGTGCGCTGTTCCACCTGGGGCTGGCCCAGCTGGACAGCACGCCATTGGCTGCCATTCCGGGGGCTGCGGCGTTGATCGAGCAGGTCGGGCAAACGGTCGATGCCAGGCTGGCCAGGCACCAGGCCGAGGCGCACCCGGCACGCCGGGCCCGGCGTGACCCGCAACTGACGGCCACTTTCCTGACCCTGGGCATGGATATCCTGCTCGACGCCGAGGCGCGGCTGGCCAACTGGCAGGCCGACCCCACGCAGCATCATGAGCTGCACCTGCTGCTCGAGGAAATGACCACCCTCAGCCATGGCGCGCACCAGGCCGAGCTGTGGCAGGTGGATGAAGTCTGCGAAGGGCTGCTCGACCTGTACGGTGCGGTCGAAGAGGGCAGCCTGGCGGTGACGCCGCGTTTCTTCGCCATCGCCCGGCAGGCCCACGAAGCACTGTTCGACCTGTTCGACGAAATAGCCGCCGGGCAGGATCCGACAGCACGCCCCGATTGCCTGGCCGCCTTGCACGGCTTGCTTGATGATGCCCTCGACCCGGCGGCCCTGGGGCTGGTCGGCGCAGCTGGCGCGACAACGCTGCCTATCGCAGGTCAGCTACCGGACCCCGCGGTCGTCGATCTGTTCCTCGAGGAAGCCGCCGATATTCTCGAAGGCGCCGACCAGGCGCTGCGGCAATGGAAGGACGATCCCGAAAGCCTGTCACCGCTGTCTGCGTTGCAGCATGATGTGCTGACCCTCAAGGGCGGCGCGCAGATGGCTGCGATCGGTGCCATCGAAGTGCTTGCCCAGGAGCTCGCGCTGCTCTACGAAGGGCTGGTGGACCGGCGGATCGGGGCAAGCCCGGGGCTGTTCGAGCTGCTCGCACGCAGCCATGACGCCCTGGCCGGGATGCTGCGCAGTTTGCACGAGGGCCAGTCACCGCTGTCGGCGGTGGAGTTGCTGGGTGAGCTGCGCGATTTCCGTCACAACGCTCCGCCACCTGGCCCGGTCGAGGCGCAGGACGACACGCAGGCAAGCGAAGGCGACAAGGAGCTGCTGGAAGTTTTCCTCGAGGAGAGTTCCGATATCCTCGAAAGCGCGGCCCAGTCCCTGGCGCGCTGGCAGGCCGACCCGCGCAACACGGTCGAGGTGGAGAACCTGTTGCGCGACCTCCACACCCTCAAGGGTGGGGCGCGCATGGTCGAGATCGCCGCCATCGGCGACCTGGCCCATGAGCTGGAATTCCTCTACGAGCTACTGGCGGCCGCACGGCTGCCGTCGACGCCGGCCTTGTTCAGCCTGCTGCAGAACTGCCATGACCGCCTGGCGCACATGCTCGACGCTGCGCGCCTGGGCGAGCCGCTGCATGCGGCGACGGCGCTGATCGACTATATCCGCAACTTCTCCAGCGCCGCGCTGACCGACAGCGCCGCCGGGCAGCCCCAGGCCGAGCCCGCCCCGGCCGAAGCACCGGCTGTGGCCCCCGAGCGGGCCGGGGACATGGTCAAGGTCGATGCCGAACTGCTGGACGACCTGGGCAACCTGGCCGGCGAGCATTCGGTGATCCGCGGGCGCATCGAGCAGCAGGTCAACGATGCGCAGTTCGCCCTCAACGAGATGGAGACCACGCTGGAGCGCATGCGCGACCAGCTGTTGCGCCTGGATATCGAGACCCAGGGGCGGATCTCGAGCCGGCACCAGTTTGAGGGTGATGCCTACGACGACTTCGACCCACTTGAGATGGACCGCCATTCGCAGTTGCAGCAATTGTCGCGGGCGCTGTTCGAGTCCACCTCGGACCTGCTCGACCTCAAGGAAACCCTGCTGCAGCGGGCCCAGGAGGCGCACAGCCTGTTGCAGCAGCAGGCGCGGGTCAACAGCCAGTTGCAAGAGGGGCTGACCGCCACCTTGATGGTACCGTTCGAGCGCCTGGTGCCGCGTTTGCAGCGGGTGGTGCGGCAGGTGGCCAGCGAACTGGGCAAGCAGGTCGAACTGGTGGTCGGCAATGCCGAGGGCGAGCTGGACCGCAGCGTGCTCGAACGCATGGTCGCGCCGCTCGAGCACATGCTGCGCAATGCCGTCGACCATGGCCTGGAAGCCCGCGAGGCGCGCCTGGCGGCGGACAAGCCGGAGCAGGGCACCATCCACCTGAACTTGCTGCACGAAGGCGCCGACATCGTCATCGAGATGAGCGACGACGGCGCCGGGGTGCCGCTGGAGGCGGTGCGCAACAAGGCGATCAAACGCGGCCTGCTCGATCCGCAGGCGCGTCTGAGCGACCACGAGATCCTGCAGTTCATCCTGCGCCCGGGGTTTTCCACGGCCGAGAAGATCACCCAGATCTCCGGGCGCGGCCTGGGCATGGACGTGGTCCATGAAGAGGTCAAGCAGCTGGGCGGTTCGATGAGCATCGAGTCCAGCCCCGGCAAGGGCGCGCGCTTCCTGATCCGCCTGCCCTTCACGGTGTCGGTGAACCGGGCGCTGATGGTGCATGTGGAGGATGAGCAATACGCAATTGGGCTGAACACCATCGAGGGCATCGTGCGCGTGCCGCCAGCGGAGCTGGAGGCCTGCTACCGGCTGGACCCGCCACGCTACAGCTATGCCGGGCATGACTACGCACTGCGTTACCTTGGCGAACTGTTGCAGGAGGGCACGCAGCCCAACCTGCTGGGCCAGAGCGTACCGCTGCCGGTGCTGCTCACCCATTCCCACGAGCAATCGTTCGCGATCCAGGTCGACAGCCTGTCGCCCAGCCGCGAGATCGTGGTCAAGAGCCTGGGCCCGCAGTTCGCGGCGGTGCCGGGGCTGTCCGGTGCCACCCTGCTTGGCGACGGGCGGGTGGTGCTGATTCTCGACCTGCTCGGCCAGTTGCGCGGCCAGCAGCGACGCCTGGCGCGCCTGCCGGGCGTGGCGCAGGGGCAGCATCTGCTGACGGGGCCCGTGCCGCGTCGGCCACTGCTGGTGATGGTGGTGGACGACTCGGTGACCGTGCGCAAGGTCACCAGCCGCCTGCTCGAACGCCACGGCATGAGCGTGCTGACCGCCAAGGACGGGGTAGATGCCATGGCGCTGCTCGAAGAGCATCGCCCGGACGTGTTGTTGCTGGACATCGAGATGCCGCGCATGGACGGTTTCGAGGTGGCCACGCGCATCCGCCGCGACCAGCGCCTGGCGCAGTTGCCGATCATCATGATCACCTCGCGCACCGGGCAGAAGCACCGCGACCGGGCCATGGCCATCGGCGTCAACGAATACCTCGGCAAGCCTTACCAGGAGTCGGTCCTGTTGCAGAGCATCGCCCACTGGAGCCAACCCCATGCTTGAACATATCGCCGGCCAGCGCAGCAGTCTCACCGGCCTGCTGTTGCCCTTGGGCGACCGCACCCTGGTACTGCCCAACGTGGCGGTGGCCGAATTGATTGGTCATCGCGCCATCGCCTGCGAGCAAGGGGAGCCGGCCTGGCACCTGGGCTGGGTGGACTGGCGCCAGCAGCGCCTGCCGTTGATCGGTTTCGAGGCGGCCTGTGGCGGGCAGACCACTTGCGGCGAGCGGGCACGGGTGGTGGTGCTCAATGCACTGGGGGATACCGGCCTGCGCTTCCTGGCGTTGCTGCTGCAGGGTATTCCGCGCTCGTGCAAGCTCGACAGCCAGTTGAACTATGTTGATGTGCCACTGGCCGCGCTGGAGTTGGCGGCAGTGCAGGTGGGCGAGCAGGTGGCGCGGGTGCCGGACCTGGCCGGGCTGGAAAGATTGGTGCGTGACGCTGATCTGCAATCTGCAGCTGGCTAGGATGATGGTTGAGCGGGCCCTGTCGCGGGGCTCAGGAACCCTGACTGCTGCGGGAGGTCTGTGCTTGCATGTATTACGGTGAACGCTTCAACGCCTGGACCCACCTGGTCGGCGCGGTACTGGCCTGCATCGGCGCGAGCTGGCTGATCGTCGTGGCGGGCCTGCAGGGCGATCCCTGGAAGATCGTCAGTTTCTCCATCTACGGTTTCACCCTGCTGTTGCTCTACAGCATCTCCACCCTCTACCACAGCACCCGCGGGCGGGCGAAGCGGGTCATGCGCAAGCTCGACCACCTGTCGATCTACCTGTTGATTGCCGGCAGCTACACGCCGTTCTGCCTGGTCAGCCTGCGCGGTCCCTGGGGCTGGAGCCTGTTCGGGGTGGTCTGGGGGTTGGCGCTGATAGGCATGTTGCAGGAGATCAAGCCGCGCTCGGAGGCGAGGATCCTGTCGATCGTCATCTATGCGCTGATGGGCTGGATCGTGCTGGTGGCGGTGAAACCGCTGCTGCACAGCCTGGGGGCCGCCGGCTTCGCCTGGCTGGCGGCCGGCGGTGTGTTCTACACCGTCGGCATCATCTTCTTCGCCTTTGACAGCCGATTCCGCCATTGGCATGGCATCTGGCACCTGTTCGTGATTGCCGGCAGCCTGATGCACTTCGTCGCGGTGTTTTTCTACGTGCGCTAGAAATCGCCCCACAGTTGCTGTGCCACCGACAAAGCCACCACTGGGGCGGTCTCGGTACGCAGCACGCGGGGGCCGAGGCGGGCGGCTTGGCAACCGGCGGCCTTGGCCTGCTCGACTTCCGCTTCGCTCAGGCCGCCCTCGGGGCCGATCAGGAAGGCCAGCCTGGCCGGTTTGGCATGGCTGGTCAGTGGCTCGGCCACCGGGTGCAGCACCAGCTTGAGGTCGGCTTCGGTGCTTTTCAGCCACTCGGCCAGGGTCACGGGCGGGTGGATCACCGGCACGGTCGAGCGCCCGCACTGCTCGCAGGCACTGACAGCCACCTGGCGCCAGTGGGCCAGGCGCTTGTCGGCGCGTTCGTCCTTCAGGCGTACTTCGCAGCGTTCGCTGACGATCGGGGTGATTTCATTGACACCCAGCTCGGTGGCTTTCTGGATTGCCCAGTCCATGCGCTCGCCACGGGACAGGCCCTGGCCCAGGTGAATGTGCAAAGGCGAGTCGGCCTGGCCGGGGAGGGCCTGGTCGAGGCTGACGCGCACGGTTTTCTTGCCGACTTCGAGCAGTTGGCCGAGGTATTCCTGGCCGCTGCCGTCGAACAGCTGCACGGCGTCGCCAGCGGCCATGCGCAGCACGCGGCCAATGTAGTGGGCCTGGGCTTCGGGGAGCTCGTGCTCGCCAAGGCCCAGTGGGGCGTCGATGAAGAAGCGGGAGAGTCTCATGGGCTTGCTCTGGAAAAAGGCTGACGCAGATCCTGTAGGCGCGGACGCGCCGGCACCTACAGGTTTCGGGTGGCTCTGGGGCTAGCCCGGATCGCGGAAATCCGGATGGAAGTCGGCCGGCACGGCAACGCTCACCTTGTCGCGCGTGGCGATATCGATCCCTTCGCTGGCCACCTCGGCCAGGAAGTCGATCTGTTCGGGTGTGATCACGTAAGGCGGCAGGAAATACACCACGCTGCCCAGCGGGCGCAACAGCGCGCCACGGCTCAGGGCGTGCTCGAAGACTTTCAGGCCGCGGCGCTCCTGCCAGGGGTAGGCGGCCTTGGTGGCCTTGTCCTGGACCATCTCGATGGCCAGGACCATGCCGGTCTGGCGGATCTCGGCGACGTGGGCATGGTCGGCCAGGTGCGCGGTGGCGCTGGCCATGCGCGCCGACAAGGCCTTGTTGGCCTCGATCACGTTGTCCTGCTCGAAGATGTCCAAAGTGGCCAGGGCCGCGGCGCAGGCCAGCGGATTGCCGGTGTAGCTGTGCGAGTGCAGGAAGGCGCGCAGGGTCGGGTAGTCGTCGTAGAAGGCCTGGTAGACCTTGTCGGTGGTCAGGCAGGCGGCCAGCGGCAGGTAGCCGCCGGTCAGGGCCTTGGACAGGCACAGGAAGTCCGGGGTGATGCCGGCCTGCTCGCAGGCGAACATCGTGCCGGTGCGGCCGAAGCCAACGGCGATCTCATCGTGGATCAGGTGCACGTCGTAACGGTCGCAGGCCTCGCGCAGCAGCTTGAGGTACACCGGGTGGTACATGCGCATGCCGCCGGCGCCCTGGATCAGTGGCTCGACGATCACCGCGGCGATGCTGGCGTGGTGTTCGGCCAGGATCTGCTCCATGGCCGCGAACATGTTCCGCGAGTGCTCTTCCCAGCCCATGCCTTCCGGACGCAGATAGCAGTCCGGGCTTGGCACCTTGATGGTGTCCAGCAGCAACGCCTTGTAGGTTTCCGTGAACAGCGGCACGTCGCCCACCGACATCGCGGCGATGGTCTCGCCATGGTAGCTGTTGGTCAGGGTGACGAAGCGCTTCTTCTGCGGTTTGCCGGTGTTCTGCCAGTAGTGGAAGCTCATCTTCAGCGCCACTTCGATGCACGACGAGCCATTGTCGCCGTAGAACACCCGCTCCAGGCCGGCCGGGGTGATCGCCACCAGGCGCTCGGACAGCTCGATCACCGGCTGGTGGCTGAAGCCGGCGAGGATCACGTGTTCGAGCTGGTCGACCTGATCCTTGATGCGCTGGTTGATGCGCGGGTTGGCATGGCCGAAAGCGTTGACCCACCATGAGCTGACGGCGTCCAGGTAGCGCTTGCCCTCGAAGTCCTCCAGCCACACGCCCTCGCCGCGCTTGATCGGGATCAGCGGCAGCTGTTCGTGGTCTTTCATCTGGGTGCAGGGGTGCCAAAGGACCTTAAGGTCACGCTGCATCCACTGATCGTTGAGGCCCATGGGCACTTCTCCTGGCGTTACGGCTCGGTTTGACCGCGTAAGCCTAAGCAATGCCGGGGGGCAGGACAACCGCTCAATGTCGCCAGGCCGGGCGCCATTCCAGCTGGCGGATATGCACGGTGCACTGCGGCAGGGTGGACAGGGTCAGGCGGTCGAGCGGGCCGGGCACGTCGTGCCAGGAGGTGCCGTGGCTGCCGGGGCCGGGCGTGAACTCGGTGTAGTCCTGGTCGCGCAGGGTCAACCAGTAGGCGGTCGAAACGGCCTTGCCGAGCGTGTTGATGTCCACTTCGAGCAGCAGGCAATCGACCGTCTGGCCGAAGATGAATTCGATATCGCACTGGCCATGGATGATCAGTTCCGTGCCGGTGCGCCCCTCGTCGGTCTGGTAGCGCGCGCTGTAGACAATGCCATTGGAAACAATGCTCAGGCCGGTGGGCGCGTGCCAGGAACACTCGGGCAGCGGCGCCGAAGGCGTCCACCTGGCAAAGTCTTCGGTGTAGATCACTGCTGTTCCCCGGCTCAATGCTTGAGTGCCAGCCAAGGCTGCACGACTCGGCGACCCACCGCCACTGACAAAATTACCAGTTGCCAAAGGCACTTGATGTCACTGCGGTGGCAGGGTGGGCAGAGGTGACGTATTCTTAACGCATCTCTCCCGGGGCATTGCTCCCCGTCTCTTCTATCGCTTCTCTGACCGGAGTTCGCCATCATGGCTGCTGCTTGGGTGCGCCTGTGCGCGTTGGTATTGATCGGGGTGACCAGCGGTGTCGCGCTGGCCAAGGACAAGACGGCAATCGTCGTCGGTGGTGGCCTGGCGGGCCTGACTGCGGCCTACGAGCTGCAGAGCAAGGGCTGGCAGGTCACCCTGCTGGAAGCCAAGTCGGGCATGGGCGGGCGTTCGGGCCTGGCCACCAGCGAGTGGGTCGGCAACAGCAAGACCCAGCCGGTGCTCAATCAGTATCTGGAGCAGTTCAAGGTCGCCACCCTGCCGGCCCCGGAGTTCGTGCGCAACCCCGGCTACCTGATCGATGGTGAATATTTCAGCGCCACCGATCTCGCGGCCAAGCAGCCGGCTACTGCCGAAGCGCTCAAGCGCTACGAGAAAACCCTCGACGACCTGGCCCGCTCCATCGAAGACCCGCTCAATCCCGCGGCAAACAGCACCCTGTTCGCCCTCGACCAGATGAACGTGTCCACCTGGCTCGACAAGCTGCAGCTGCCAGCCACCGCCCGTCAGTTGGTCAACCAGCAGATCCGCACCCGTTATGACGAACCGTCGCGTCTGTCGCTGCTGTACTTCGCCCAGCAAGGCCGGGTCTACCGCAATGTCAGCGACCGTGACCTGCGCGCCGCGCGCCTGCCGGGCGGCAGCCCGGTGTTGGCCCAGGCCTTCGTCAAGCAGCTGAAAACCATCAAGACCAGCTCGCCGGTCACCGCCATCGTCCAGGACAAGGACGGTGTGACCGTCAAGGTCGGCGGTGTTGGCTACCAGGCTGACTATCTGGTCATGGCCGTGCCGCTGCGTGCACTGGCCAAGATCCAGATGACACCGGGCCTGGACGGGCAGCACCTGGCCGCCTTGAAGGGCACCAACTATGGCTGGCGCGACCAACTGATGCTCAAGTTCAAGAACCCGGTATGGGAGAGCCGTGCACGCATGTCCGGCGAGATCTTCAGCAACACTGGCCTGGGCATGCTGTGGATCGAGCCGGCGCTCAAGGGCGGCGCTAACGTGGTGATCAACCTGTCCGGCGATAACGCCCGCTTGCTCCAGGCTTTTGGTGACAAGCAGATGGTCGACCAGGTGCTGATCCGCCTGCACGCCTTCTACCCGCAGGCACGCGGCGCCTTCACCGGTTATGAAATCCGCCGCTACAGCACCGACGCCGGCATGGGCGGTGCCTACCTGGCCTACGGCCCGGGGCAGATCAGCAAATACTGGCGGCTGTGGGAGCGTCCGGTACAACGGATCGCCTTTGCCGGCGAACACACCGATGCGCTCTACCCAGGTACCCTCGAAGGGGCCCTGCGTAGCGGCCAGCGTGCCGCAGGGCAGGTCCAGGACCTGGCGGCGGGCAAATCCTTCGACCCGGCCAAGGCTGCATCGGTAGCCGCCGCAGCGGCTACTGGAGCGGCCGGCGCCGCGGCTGTGAAGGACAAGGGCGGGTTCTTCTCCAACCTGTTCGGCGGTTCGTCCGACAAGGCCCCCGCCAAGGCAGAGCCAGTGAAGGTCGAGCAGGCCAAGCAGGACAAGCCAGGCTTTTTCTCGCGCCTGTTTGGTGGCGGTGACCAGCCAGAGGTCAAGGCTGCGCCGATCGCCAAGGCCGAAGAGGTTGTACCGGTGCCTGCACCAGCTCCCGTGCCGGTCGTCCCGGCGCCTGTGGCCAAGGATGAACCGGTGAAACCTGCCGTCACCAAGCCCGTTCAAGCCAAGCCTGCGACCAAGCAGGCCCACAAGCCTGCAGCCAAACCGGCGCCGGTGAAGAAGGCCACCGCCAAGTCGGAACCGGCCAAGAAGCCGGTGGTCAACAGCCAGGCCAAGGCCGGCTGATCCCGGTATAGCTGCCAGCGCGGGGCCCTGTGTGAGCGGGCTTGCCCCGCGATGGCGTCGGATCTTCCAAACGTCTATCGTTAATGTTTCCTTAATAGGAAGCTTGCAGAATTAATATCTGGTTTTTCGATAATCAGAAGCTGTTTTTTACGCTTTTATTCGATGCATTACGCGTTAGTCTTGTGCACAGCTTTCACGGGGAAATACGCCAACATGCAACTGCGCAATTCATCTTCTCGCTATGGCCTGGTCAGCATCGTCCTGCACTGGGGTGTGGCGCTGGCGGTCTTCGGGCTGTTTGGCCTGGGCCTGTGGATGGTCGGCCTTGATTACTACGACCCATGGCGCAAGTCCGGCCCGGACCTGCACAAGAGCATCGGCCTGGTGTTGCTGGCACTGATGCTGTTGCGGGTAATCTGGCGTTTCGTCAGCCCGCCGCCACCGGCACCGGCCAACCATGGCACGGTCACTCGCCTGGCCGCCAAGCTGGGCCATCTGGCGCTGTACCTGGGCCTGTTCGCGGTGATGATAGCGGGCTACCTGATTTCCACCGCCGACGGCGTGGGCATTCCGGTGTTCGGCTTGTTCGACGTTCCCGCGCTGGTCAGCGACCTGCCCGACCAGGCCGACCTGGCGGGGGTGATCCACCTCTGGCTGGCCTGGGGCCTGGTGATTTTCGCCGTACTGCACGCATTGGCGGCACTAAAACATCATTTCATCGACCGTGACGCGACCCTGACCCGCATGCTGGGCCGCAAAGCTTGACTCTCAACCTCAATTGCAAAGGAAGGAAGTAAGGATGTTGAAAAAGACTTTTGCCGCCCTGGCGCTCGGTACTGCTCTGATCTCCGCCGGCCAGGCCATGGCCGCCGAATACAAGATCGACAAGGAAGGCCAGCACGCGTTCGTTGACTTCAAGATCAGCCACCTGGGTTATAGCTTCATCACCGGTACCTTCAAGGACTGGGATGGCAACTTTAGCTGGGATCCGGCCAAGCCTGAGGCCAGCAAGATTGACGTCACCCTGAAGACCGCGAGCCTCGACACCAACCACGCAGAGCGTGACAAGCACATCAGGAGCAAGGACTTCCTCGACGTGGAAAAGTACGCCACCGCGACCTTCAAGTCGTCGAAGGTGACCCCAACCGGCAAGAACGCCGAAGGCCAACTGACCGCCGATGTGACCGGTGACCTGACCCTGACTGGCGTCACCAAACCGGTCGTCATCAAGGCCACCTTCATTGGCGAAGGCAAGGACCCGTGGGGAGGCTATCGCGCCGGCTTCGAAGGCAAGCTGGACATCAACCGCAAGGACTTCGCGCCGAAGTCTATGGACCTCGGTCCGCTGTCCGAAAAGGTCGAGTTGTACTTCGTGTTCGAAGGCGTGAAGCAGAAGTAATTCGCTTCGCCAGCAACAAAAACGCCGCCCAATGGGCGGCGTTTTTGTTGGTTTTGCATGGCCTCATCGCGGGGCAGGCCCCGCGATGGCGGGCTCACCCCTTGCGGGTCAGCAGCGCCGGGCGCTCACCGCGTGGGCGGCTTGGCAGGTCGTCCAGTTGCTCGGGCGTCGGGTAGCGGTCGAGCTTGGATTCCTTGCGGATGATCACTGGCGCGCTCTGCGACTCGCGCGGGTTGCGCACAGCCGGTTCCTGGCGGGACGAATCTTCACGGCGGGCACGGCCGCCGTTGTTGTCGCGTCGGGCGCCACCATTGCTGCCGCCGCCGTTGCGCGGGCGCTTTTCACCGGAGCCCTGGCCCTGGCCCTGGCGCTGCTGGCCATTGCCACGGCCCTGGGCTTGACCCTGGCCCTGGCCGCCACCACTGCGTTGGCCTTGCCCTTGGGCTTGGCCACCGTTGCCGCCCGGGCGACGGTTGCGGCTCTGGTTCTTGGCGTTCTGGTACGGGCTGACGTAGTCGGCGCGGTTGCCGAAGTTGTCGACGTCGTCGTCGAGGAACTCTTCAGGGTCGCGATTGGGTGCGGCGACAGGCGCGGCTTTCTGGCCGTTGTTCTGTTGCTGGCGTGGCTTCTGGTCGCGCGGCTTGCGCTGCTGGCCCTGCTGCTGTTTCTCGCCGGACTTGTCCTTTTCCGCGGACTTCTCGGACGAAGGCTTGTTGCGGCCTTTGTCCTTGCCTTTGTCCTTGCGCCCGCCACTGCCTTCCTTGCCGCCTTCGCCGCGAGGTTGCTGGTTGCGGCCACCGCGGCCATTGTTCGGCTGGCGCTCGCGCACTTCCGGCTTCTCGGCCTCGACCTGCGATGCGTCAAAGCCCATCAGGTCGCCATCCGGGATTTTCTGGCGGGTGACGCGCTCGATGCTCTTGAGCAGCTTTTCTTCGTCTGGCGCGACCATCGAAATGGCTTCACCGGAGCGACCGGCACGGCCCGTACGGCCGATGCGGTGTACGTAGTCTTCCTCGACGTTGGGCAGCTCGAAGTTGACCACGTGGGGCAACTGGTCGATGTCCAGGCCGCGGGCGGCGATGTCGGTGGCGACCAACACGCGCACGGTGTTGGCCTTGAAGTCGGCCAGCGCCTTGGTGCGGGCGTTCTGGCTCTTGTTGCCGTGGATCGCCGCAGCGGTCAGGCCGTGCTTCTCGAGGTACTCGGCCAGGCGGTTGGCGCCGTGCTTGGTGCGGGTGAACACCAGCACCTGTTCCCAGGCACCCAGGGTGATCAGGTGCGCCAGCAGGGCGCGCTTGTGGCTGGCCGGCAGGCGGTAGACCCGCTGCTCGATACGCTCGACGGTGGTGTTCGGCGGCGTGACCTCGATGCGCTCGGGGTTGTGCAGCAACTTGTCGGCGAGGTCGGTGATGTCTTTGGAGAAGGTCGCCGAGAACAGCAGGTTCTGGCGCTTGGCCGGCAGGCGCGCCAGCACTTTCTTGACGTCGTGGATGAAGCCCATGTCGAGCATGCGGTCGGCTTCGTCCAGCACCAGGATCTCGACCCGCGAAAGGTCGACGCTGCCTTGGCCTGCCAGGTCGAGCAGGCGGCCCGGGCAGGCAACCAGGACGTCGACGCCCTTGGCCATGGCCTGGACCTGCGGGTTCATGCCGACGCCGCCGAAGATGCAGGCGCTGATGAAGTTGAGGTCGCGGGCATAGACCTTGAAGCTGTCATGCACCTGGGCAGCCAGCTCGCGGGTGGGGGTCAGCACCAGCACGCGCGGCTGGCGCGGGCCATGGCGTTGCGATTTGTCGGGGTGGCCGCCCGGGAACAGACGCTCAAGGATCGGGAGCGCGAAGCCGCCGGTTTTACCAGTACCTGTCTGAGCGGCGACCATCAGGTCGCGACCTTGCAACACGGCGGGAATGGCCCGCTGTTGCACCGGAGTGGGCTGGGTATAGCCCGCTGCCTCGATAGCGCGGACAAGAGCCTCGGAGAGACCGAGGGAAGCAAAGGACATGGGCAATCCTGTTCTCGTGGGGGCTAGGCCCGATGGGGTGTTCTGCCTGGCGCGACGGGCATCGGAGGGATGCGATCGCGTCCGGTCCAGCTGGGCGTTCACTGCGCATCCTGGAACCGGCGGGCGGGCACCAAAGGTGCGCGGCTGCGGGTCGAGATGCCTGTTGCGAGGCCGAGCGTCCGGGCGTGAGCCGGGCGGGAAGGCCCGAGTATAACAGAGCAATCAGCGTGTGCCGCGTTCCTGCTGCTCAACGGCGAAAGGAAAATCCTGATTGCCGAGGTAGCGGGCACTGATCGCCGCATAGGCTGGCTCCTGTTTGAAGCGCCGCAGCTCCTCGCTGAAGGCCCGCGCCAACTGCTCGCGGCCGGGCTTGCGGGCCAACCCCAGGTACTGCGGGCGACGGCTGACCACCAGGGGCAGCTCTTCAACGGTCTGCTCCAGGCCCAGGCGGCGGCTCACATAGCGGCCGACCCGGCGATCGGTTACAACAAGGTCTATACGCCCGAGCGCCAGCTTGCCGAAGTTTGCCTCGTGGCTGGGCGCGGGCTCGCGGTGGAACAGCGGCGATTCGGCGAAGGCGCCCTCGTAGGTATACCCCGGCGAAGTGCCGATGGTCAGACCGGTCAGGTCCTCGAGGCGCTCGATCGGGTGGGGACGCGAGCGGGCCTGGTAGAGAACGAACTCGACCTGGGACATCGGTTCGTCCGGGTAAATCAGGTAGCCCTGGCGTGAGTCGACCTGAAAGATGTCCATCACCCCGTCCGCCAGGCCCTGTTCGACCATGGCCAGGCATCGCTTCCAGGGCATGAACTCCCACTGCACCTGGACGCCGAGGCGTTTGAACACCTCATTGGTCACTTCGTAGTCGATGCCCTTGGGTTGGGCACCTTCCAGATAGAGGTATGGTGCCCAATCGTCACTGACGATCCGCAGGCGCTCGCCGTGGGCCAGCGAGCTGAGACCGACAAGCACTACCAGGCCGAGGAGGCGCATGCGCCTGGACAGGCGCCCTGTCAGGGACATGGCTTACACCCGAATGGCGGCATGTCCGTCATGGTTTCAGGCCTGCCGTTTCTGCAGCAGATGGTCCTCGACCTCCTGAAGACGCTTGCCCAGCGCCAGGCGCAGGCCGGGCTGACGCAGGCACTGGCGCAGCTGTTCCGGGTCTGGTACGCCCTGGCGTTGTGCAAAGTTTTCCAGGGCTTTGTCCCACCAGGCCGAGGCGCAGGCACGGTCGAACTCGTTTTCGTAGGGATAGCAGCCATTGAGCAGTTCGCGGGCGAACTGCCGCTGCTTGGCAGGCAGCGTCAGCGTCAGCGCTTTGTAGCCGAGGCGCTGCAGCGCCGGGGGGCGCGGCAGCTGATCGTTTACCCGCGCCACGTCTGCCAGCGCCGCCTCGCTGAGTGGGGCGTCAGCGTGCTTGCGCAACCAGGCTTGGATCTTGGCGCGGAACTGCGCCTTGCGGCTCCAGTAGTGATGAATGACGTCGGTGCACGCATTGAGCTTGAGCGTGCGGTAGGCCACCACCGCCAGGCAGAACTCTTCGAGGGTGTAGGCCTCCCGGGCCAGGGGGTGGAACTCGTCCATCAGGGCGATGGAGTGGTCCAGTACCGAGGCGTCCTGCGCAGTCAGGCCGATCACCCCGGAATTGACCAGTGGCATCTCACGGTCGGCCAGACCGCGCTCCTCGAGGATTTGTAGCAGGTTCTTGTACAGCAGGCACTTCTGATTCTCGCCATAGCGCCCGCCAATGGCGTTGCACAACAGGCTGCCGGGCGCGACTCGGTCGAACAACTGCATGGGCGAGGCGCGGAAGAAGGTATCGGTATCGATGAGCACGGCCATCGGGTGCTGGGTCAGGACCTGGCGTAGCAGGACGTGCTTGCTGCGGAAGTGATAGCCGTGTGGCTGGTTCCAGGCCTTGCGCGTCGCCTCGTCGAGCAGATGCACCGTCACTGGCAGGTCGCGATAGGGCTCGGTGTTGTCGGTGTAGACCTGGATATCCATGGTCGCGCCGGGTGTGCTTCGCAGGTGGGCCAGGGCGCTGATGATGCTGAAGCAGGCTTCTTGATGATAGGTGGCCGGACCGAATGCCAGGTAGACGAGTTGAGGATGGGCGGAGTTTGGGTGCTGCATGCTGGCCGGTAACCTGTTGGGAGGCAAAAGTAAAGAAGGCCTTAGCCTAAGCCAAAGCCTTCTTCCTGGCTGCAACTAAATGCTAGTGGCAGCGCTTTTTTCAGCGTGGCAGCTTCAGGTTGTTCCAGATCGCCAGGCTCGGTTCGGCCTGGTTCAGGGTATAGAAGTGCAGGCCCGGTGCGCCGCCTTGCAGCAGTTGTTCGCACATGCGGGTGATCACTTCCTCGCCGAATGCCTGGATGCTGGCGGTGTCGTCGGCATAGGCTTCCAGCTGCTTGCGGATCCAGCGTGGGATCTCGGCGCCGCAGGCGTCGGAGAAACGCGCCAACTTGCTGTAGTTGGTGATCGGCATGATGCCGGGCACCACCGGGATCTCGACGCCCAGTTTCTGCGCGCGCTCGACGAAGTAGAAGTAGCTGTCGGCGTTGAAGAAATACTGGGTGATGGCACTGTCGGCGCCAGCCTTGACCTTGTGCACGAAGTTGGCCAGGTCGCTCTCGAAGTTGCGCGCCTGCGGGTGCATCTCCGGGTAGGCGGCCACTTCCAGGTGGAAGTGGTTGCCGGTTTCCTGGCGGATGAACTCGACCAGGTCGCTGGCGTAGCGCAGTTCGCCGCTGGCCATGCCCATGCCCGACGGCAGGTCGCCACGCAGGGCGACGATGCGCTTGATGCCGGCGGCCTGGTACTCGGCCAGCAGGGCGCGCAGGTCGTCCTTGCTGTCACCCACGCAGGACAGGTGCGGGGCGGCAGGGACTTTCACCTCATTTTCCAGCTGCAGCACGGTGTTGAGCGTGCGGTCGCGGGTCGAGCCACCGGCACCATAGGTGCAGGAGAAGAAGTCCGGGTTGTAGCTGGCCAGCTGGCGGGCAACGCCCATCAGCTTTTCGTGACCGGCATCGGTCTTGGTGGGGAAGAATTCGAAACTGTAGCGGCGTTCTTGTGACATCTCTGGTTCCTTCGGCAGTGAGCCTGGGCTGCTGCCTGCAAATAAAAGCCAGGACGGTGGGGGCCGGCCTGGCTCGGACATCGGTTCGAAACGTTGCCTGCCAGTGCCGGGCAAGAATACCTGGCACTGGCAACCAGCCGCTTAGTAGCGGTAAGCGTCCGGCTTGAACGGGCCTTCGACGGTCACACCGATGTACTCGGCCTGCTGCGGGGTCAGCTGGGTGACCACGCCGCCGAAGCCGCGGACCATTTCCAGGGCCACTTCTTCGTCGAGTTTCTTCGGCAGCACTTCCACGGTCAGGCGCTCGGCCTTCTTCGCGGCAGGCAGCGCGGCGAACTTCTGCTCGAACAGGAAGATCTGCGCCAGGACCTGGTTGGCGAACGAACCGTCCATGATGCGGCTTGGGTGGCCGGTGGCGTTGCCCAGGTTCACCAGGCGGCCTTCGGCCAGCAGGATCAGGTAGTCGTCGTTCTGCGGGTCGAACACGCCGGCACCGGTGCGGTGGATCTTGTGCACCTGTGGCTTGACCTCTTCCCATGCCCAGTTCTTGCGCATGAAGGCGGTGTCGATCTCGTTGTCGAAGTGGCCGATGTTGCAGACCACGGCGCGCTTCTTCAGGGCCTTGAGCATGTTGGCGTCGCAGACGTTGACGTTACCGGTGGTGGTGACGATCAGGTCGATGCGGCCGAGCAGGTCCTTGTTGATGCCGGCTTCGGTACCGGTGTTGATGCCGTCCTTGAATGGCGAGACGACTTCGAAACCGTCCATGCACGCTTGCATGGCGCAGATCGGGTCGACTTCGGTGACCTTGACGATCATGCCTTCCTGGCGCAGGGACTGGGCCGAGCCCTTGCCCACGTCGCCGTAGCCGATCACCAGGGCCTGCTTGCCCGACAGCAGGTGGTCGGTACCGCGCTTGATGGCGTCGTTGAGGCTGTGACGGCAGCCGTACTTGTTGTCGTTCTTGCTCTTGGTGACCGAGTCGTTGACGTTGATCGCCGGGACTTTCAGCTCGCCCTTGGCCAGCATGTCCAGCAGGCGGTGCACGCCGGTGGTGGTCTCTTCGGTCACGCCGTGGATCTTGTCCAGCATGGCCGGGTATTTCTTGTGCAGGATCTCGGTCAGGTCACCACCGTCGTCCAGCACCATGTTGGCGTCCCATGGCTGGCCATCCTTGAGGATGGTCTGCTCGATGCACCACTCGTACTCCTGCTCGGTTTCACCTTTCCAGGCGAACACCGGGATGCCGGCGGCAGCGATGGCGGCGGCGGCCTGGTCCTGGGTGGAGAAGATGTTGCACGACGACCAGCGCACTTCGGCACCCAGGGCGACCAGGGTCTCGATCAGCACGGCAGTCTGGATGGTCATGTGGATGCAGCCGATGATCTTCGCGCCCTTGAGCGGTTGCTCGGCTTGATACTTGCGGCGCAGGCCCATCAGCGCGGGCATTTCCGATTCGGCGATGATGACTTCCTTGCGGCCCCAGTCGGCCAGGGAGATGTCGGCGACCTTGAAGTCGGAAAAACCTGCAGGCGTGTTTACAGCGCTCATTGAGAGCCTCCATTCGTAGTGTGCGAATGGGCGCCGTTGTGCGTTGAGCGTCCGCTTGCGCGGACAACGCCCCAACCGAGCCTGACAGGCCGAGCCTGCTGCAGCGCCCCTCGGATGGGTGGCGGGATGGCCACCACTGTGGGGGACCATGTGAAACGGCGAGATTATAGCCGCGGGCGTGTGACACACCCAAGACTTTCTGTCGATTAATCGAGACGATAGTCGATGTTCAATGGAGCGTGACCGAGCGGTCTGCCATCATTAGCGCATGTCAGCAAGCAGGTCAGGAGTACAGATGAACTTTCACACCCGCAAATGGGTAAAACCCGAAGACCTCAATCCCAACGGCACCCTGTTCGGCGGCAGCCTGCTGCGCTGGATCGACGAGGAGGCGGCGATCTACGCCATCGTCCAGCTGGGCAACCAGCGCGTGGTGACCAAGTACATTTCCGAGATCAACTTCGTCAGTGCTTCGCGTCAGGGCGACATCATCGAGCTCGGCATCACCGCCACCGAGTTCGGCCGCACCTCGATCACCCTCAAGTGCGAAGTACGCAACAAGATCACCCGCAAGGCGATCCTGACCGTCGACAAGATGGTGTTCGTCAATCTGGGTGAGGATGGCCTGCCGGCCGCCCACGGGCGCACCGAGATCAAGTACATCCAGGACCAGTTTCCCGATTCTGCGGTCGAGTGATAAAGCCGGGGCCGCAGGGCGGCCCCGGCGTTTTCATGCCGGTGTGCTGACCTTGCGCACTACCTTGCCGACCGTCAGGCCTTGAATCAGGATCGACGACAGCACCACGATGTAAGTGATCGACAGCAGCAGATCACGCTCGGCGCCCTGCGGCAGCGACAGCGCCAGGGCCACCGACACGCCACCGCGCAGGCCGCCCCAGGTCAGTACGCGAATGGTGCCCTGCGGCACGCTGCGCCAGCGGCGCAACAGCACGATCGCCGGCGCCACGGTCAGCAGCCGCGAAGCCAGCACCGCCACCGCCAGCACGCCACCGGCCGCCAGGTGCAGCCAGTTGAACGGCAGCAGCAACAGCTCCAGGCCGATCAGGGCGAACAGCAGGGCGTTGAGCATGTCGTCGATCAGTTCCCAGAAACCGTCCATGTAGCGGCGGGTCATGTCGTTCATCGCCAGGTTGCGCCCCAGGTTGCCGATGATCAGGCCGGCCACCACCATGGCGATCGGCGCCGACACGTGCAGCTCGTAGCACATGGCCGAGCCGCCGATCACCAGCGCCAGGGTCAGCATCACTTCCACCTGGTACTGCTCGACGCTCTTGATCATGCGGTAGGTGGCGTAGCCGATCAGGCCGCCGAAGGCGATGCCACCCAGTGCCTCGCGGGCGAACAGGATGGCGGTGTCGGCGACGCTCGGCGTCTCGCCCAGCTGGATGATGCCCAGCAGCACGGTGAACACCACGACCGCCGTGCCGTCGTTGAACAGCGACTCACCGACGATGGTGGTCTTCAGCGGCTTGGAGGCGTTGGCGGTGCGCAGTGCGCCGAGCACGGCGATCGGGTCGGTTGGCGAGATCAGCGCGCCAAACAGCAGACAGTAGATCAACGGCACGTTCCAGCCGAACAGGGCGAACACCCAGTGCGCCAGGTAGCCGATCACCACGGTGGCGATGAGCACGCCCAGGGTGGCCAGCAGGCCGATCGGCCAGCGGTAGCTGCGCAGGTCGGCGAGGTTGACGTGCAAGGCGCCGGCGAACAGCAGGAACGACAGCATCCAGTGCATCAGCAGGTCGTTGAAGTCGATCTGGTTCATCAGGCCTTCGACGCGTTCTTCCAGGCCAGGGAAGCCGATCAGGCTCAGGCCCTGCAGCATCAGGGAGAACAGCAATGCGGTGACCATCACGCCGATGGCCGGCGGCAGGCCGATGAAGCGGTAGTTCACATAAGTGAGGAGGGTGGTGAGGCAGATAAACGCGGCAACTAATTCAAGCATCCCGAATCCTGTGAAAGTGGCTTCCAAGTCGTTACCCGAATGGCTCGGGCAGTTCTTTGATGACCTGGCGCGGCAGTCGGGACACACCTTATGACCGGATTTCTCCAATTGGTTCCTGGCAGGCGATGGCTTGGGTGTGGGCTTGTCCTGCGATGAGGCCATAACAGGCCAGGCGCTATATAGTGGTCCCCACCAAACGACAACAAGGATTCCAAGGCGTGCTGGCAACTTCCCTCGTACTGGTCGCAGCCCTGCTCCATGCCACCTGGAATACCTTGATCAAGTTCAGCGCCGAGCGCTTGCTGGTGATCGCCAGCATGGACGTGGTGGCGCTGAGTTTCGCCCTGCTGGCGGTGGCCTTCGTAGATTTTCCGCCCGCCGGGATCTGGCCCTGGCTGTTGGCCTCGGCGCTGGCCGAGCAGCTGTACCGCTTTCTGCTGATCCAGGCCTATCGGGTCGGCGACCTGGGCCTGGTCTATCCGTTGATGCGTGGCCTGTCGCCCTTGGTGGTACTTGGGTTGACCCTGGCCTTTGCCGGCGAATCGCTGAGCCAGCAGCAGATCATCGGCATCCTGCTGATCCCCTGTGGCATGGCGTGCTTGCTTTGGCAGGGCGGCGGCGGCGACCGCCTGCCCTGGTCGATGCTGCCGGTGGTGGCGCTGATTGGCCTGTGCATCGGCTGCTACACCTGGTTCGACGGCCAGGCCGTACGCCTGTGGGGCAAACCGTGGGATTACCTGGTGTGGCTGAGCCTGCTCAGCTCCTGGCCGTTCCCGCTGCTGGCCGTGGTGGCCCGACGAGGCCCGTTCATGCTGTTCTGGCGAACCCAATGGAAGCTGGGCCTGGCAGTCGGGTTCTGCGTATTGTTCAGCTACGCTCTGGTGCTCTGGGCCATGCACCTGGGCTCGGTGGCCGAAGCGGCAGCGTTGCGCGAGTTGAGCGTGATCCTCGTGGTGCTGTTGGGCATGCGCTACCTCAAAGAACCTTTTGGCGGGCCAAGACTCCTAGCTTGCGGGCTGGTACTGGCCGGCATGCTGGTGATGAAGCTCTGAAGCGAACCTCTATGAACAAGGAGTCCTGTAGATGACCGTAGCCCTGTGGTGCATTCTCGTCGCGCTGGTCCTGCCGCCGGTGTGTGCACTGATCGCCAAACTCAGCAGCGGGTATTTCGGCCTGCGTGCCAATCACGATCCGCGTGCGTTCCTGGACAAGCTCGAAGGGCTGCCACGTCGGGCCCATGCCGCCCAGCTGAACGGCTACGAGGCGTTTCCCGCGTTTGCCGCGGCAGTGCTGGTGGCCGATATTGTCGGCAATGCCGAACAAGTGACCCAAGATGTCCTGGGCGTGATGTACATCACCAGCCGGTTGCTCTACATCATCTGCTACCTGGCGGATTGGGCGGTGTTGCGCTCGCTGGTGTGGTTCGTCGGGATGGCGCTGATCGTGTCGTTCTTTGTCGTTTCGATCTGAGTGCATCGTGGGGCAAGCTCGCTCCCGCGATGGAAGGGAGCTTGCCCGGCAACAACGCCAGTCAGAGGACCTTGGGGACGTCGGGTAGAGGCTGACCCTTGGGCCAAAGCATCCAGATCTGTCCTTGCTGTTTCATGTTCCCTGCCAGCTCGCCGGCCTCTGGCCCGGTGCCCCAGAACAGGTCCGCGCGGACCTCACCAGTGATGGCGCCACCAGTGTCCTGAGCGCCCACCGGGCGCACGACTGGCGCGCCGTCAGGCCGCGTGGTCGACAGCCATAACAGGCTGCCAAGGGGGATCACCTTACGGTCGATGGCCACGCTGTAGCCAGCGGTCAATGGGACGTTGAGCGAGCCGCGCGGACCTTCGTTGCTGTCCGGGCGGGTGCTGAAGAACACATAGCTCGGGTTGCTGGCCAGCAACTCAGGGACCCGCTGCGGGTTGGCCTGGGCCCAGGCGTGGATGCTGCCCATGGTCACCTGTTCCTTGGGCAGCTGGCCCTGGTCCACCAGCCAGCGGCCAATCGGCCTATAGGGGTGGCCATTCTGGTCGGCATACCCCAGCCGCAGCTGGCGGCCACCTTCCAGCTGGATGCGACCGGAACCCTGGATCTGCAGGAACTGCAAGTCCATCGGGTCGGTCAGCCAGGCCAGTACCGGTGCCTTGGCACCGTCGCGGTTGATCACTTCGGCGGTGTCATAGGGCTTGAGCACGCGGCCATCGAGGCGCCCGCGCAGGCGCTTGCCCTTGAGTTCGGGATACACACTGGCCAGATCGACCACGATCATGTCCTCGGGTACGCCGTACACCGGTACATGCGCGGCTTCGGTGCGTTCCAGACTGCCTGGATAGACCGGCTCGTAATACCCGGTGATCAGGCCGTTGGCGCTGTTCTGCGCCGAGCGCAGCCCGTACACCTGGAGATTCTGCTCGAGGAAGGTGCGTACCTGATCAGCGCTCGCCGTGGCTGAACCGGCTGCCTCGCAGGTTGCGGCCCACACCGGATCGCGCTTGAGCTTCTCGCAACCGTTGCGCCAGGCATAGAAACCGGCGAGCAGGTCGTCGTCGCTGACCTGGGGCAGGTCCTTCCAGGTCGCTGGCACATAAGTGGCGATGGCATGAGGCTCGGGCTTGGCACTTTCGCCGCCGTTGCAGCCGGCCAGGAGCGCCAGGGCGGGGAGGGCCCAGGCGAGATGGCGCAATACAGATTTCATCGGGAGGGTCCTGTGCTGGGCGAAACATGAACATTCGCCCTTGTTTTCTGTGTGGCTATTGGTCTTTGCCCGGCAGGCGGCGATACTGGCCACCCGTTTGCCTGGCCAAAGAGACCGTGATGTTCAAGCGATTGACCGTAGTACTGCTCGCCGCCCTTGCCCTGACCGCCTGTGACGGCGTCGACCCCAATTCGCCACTGGGCCAGCGCAAGGCGATCTTCAAGCAGATGCTCAAGACCAGTGAAGACATGGGTGGCATGCTGCGCGGGCGGTTGCCCTTCGATGGCGTGAAGTTCGCCGAGGGCGCGGTGAAGCTGGATACCCTGGCACATGAGCCGTGGCAGCACTTCCCGCAGGTGCGCGACGAGGGTGACAGCAGCGCCCGGGCGGATGTCTGGGAGCGTCAGGCGCGGTTCCAGGACCTGGCCCGGCAGCTGGAGGGCGTTACCGGCGAACTGGTGACGGTGACCCGCAACCCGTCGCTGGACGCAGCGCAGATGAAGGCACCGATGGACAAGGTCGAGGCGGCGTGCAAGGCCTGTCATAGCGAGTTTCGTAATCACTGAGCCGTGGAAGCTGTTGTGGGAGCGGGTTCGCTCCCACATCAAAGGCTGTTAGGTCAGCGCTCGAGCTCGTCCACGGCTTCTTGCAGTTCTTTCTTCGCCTCGGCCAGCTTGTCCTTGCGTTTGTTGATCTTTTCCGCGTCACCTTTCTTCATGGCCTTGTCCAGGTCCTTGGTGCGCTGGTTCACTTCGTGGCGGGCATCGAGCACTTTCTGCTCGCGCTCTTTGCGCAGGCCGGCTTCGGTGCAGTTGTCCACGCCACGCAGCGCCTCTTCGAGCCCGGCAACCTGGTCACTGTTGCCATGGTCACGGGCAATCTTCAGCTGGTTCTCGATGGCGCTGCGTTTGGCGGCGCAGCCGGTCAAGCCTGCATCCGGCTGGGCGGCTTGCGCGACGCCGGTCGCCAGGCCAAGGGTTGCCAGCAGGAAAAGAGCGGTGAAACGTGTCATGAAAAGCCTCCTGAGCGGGGCGGAGCAGCAAAAGTTGGTGGAATCCTGCCTTGGTTTGCCGGATTTAGGAACCCTTGGAGGGCTTTAAACGGCAAACTCGGAGTTACCCTACGCTCGTCATTGTTCGGCGGTGTCGTTCGAGTGCTGGAAACCGGCGATACGATACCCGCCCAGTTGCGCGGCAAGGGCTTGAACATCTTCTGTTGCAAAAAATACCTCGAGTTGTTTCGATCTTGCGCCACCGACGCCCGGCAAGGCTTGCCATGCGTCAGCCGATCGCGTTGCGAGTGTCGACCAGTCGACCTCCAGGGGCATCCCCTGAGGCAAGGGCGCGCCCAGCGCTGTCAACCACTGGAGGAAGGGGCGCAAGCGAGCCGCGCTGAAACTGTCATGAAGCTGTAGGGCCTTGGCATCGCCGAGACCCGGCACCTTCGCCAGGACTTGGGTATCGAGCTCCAGCCAGTCCACGAGGGTGGTCACCAGGCCGGCATTCACCAGTCGGCGCCAGGTGCCCGGCCCGATCCCTGGAAGGGCCAGCCCCTGCTTGCCGCTCAACCAGTTCAATCGGGCGATGAATTGCTCTTCGCAGCCAGCGCCAGCCCGCCAGCAAGTGTGGGCGTCATACTGGCCGGCAGCCGGTGAGGCCACGGGCTGTCGCACGACCGTGCGATGTACCACGTCGTCAAACTGCGGAACAGTGAGGCCGGCAAGGCTGATGGCCACCTGGTCGCCAGGGCGAATATCGAGTTTCCGCCAGCGAGCCAGGGAGCCAAGGCTGACCTGGGAAACCTGACGGTCGTCCAGCTCGACAGGCGCCAGATGGAGGATGGGGGTTACCTTGCCAGTGCGTCCAATGCGAAAGCGCACTTCGCGCACCTCGGCCAGTGCCTGGGAGAAGGGGTATTTCCAGGCCGCAATCCAGTAAGGGGCTTTGGCCTGCCAGCGTTCGGCGGGTGGGCGGCTGTCCTGGCGCAGGATCACGCCATCGGTGGCGAAGGGCAGGGCGGTGCGATACCAGTGCAGGCGCATCTCGGCGGCCTGCTCCGGGCTGTCGATTGCGACGCTGTAGCGCTGGCTGTCGGCAAAGCCCATGGCGGCCAACCGCTCGAGACGCTCCGTCTGGGTTTGCGGCCCGTTTGGCCAGTCCCAGACGAACAGGCCGATGCTCGCGCCGAGCTCGGTGTCCAGCTGCTTGCGTGCCATCAGCCCGGCCACGTTGCCGCGAGCATTGAGGCTGCCTGCCTGGGCCTGCACATGGCCCTCCAGGCGTTTGTACAGTTCCCCTTGCAGTACCAGGTCCAGAGGTTGCGGCAGCTGTCGGGTGATGGCGCCGAGCGAGGGAATATGCCGGCTCCAGTCATGGCCCTGGACGCCATCGCCGCGGCTGAGCAGTCGTACCAGCCGACCTTGCTGGTAAATCAGGGAAACCGCGACGCCATCGACCTTGGGTTGTATCCAGACGTCGCGTTTGCCGGCCAGCCAGCGATGCATTGCCTGTTCGTCGGGCAGCTTGTCGACCCCGGTGTGGACGATCGGGTGTGCAATCGGACCGCGTGCGCTTGCCAGTGGGGCGGGCGCCGCATCTGTCAGGTTGAAGCACCGCTGTAGCAGCAATTGGCGCTGGCGGCTCTGGTCATAGAGCTCGTCGGCTACCAATGACTTGCCCTGACGATGGTAGTGATCGTCCCAGCGGGCCAGGGTCTCGTCCAGCCGGGCCATTTCGGCATTCGCCTGGGATACGCTCCAGTCCGGACACTGGTCGGCCTGTGCGCTGGCGAAGAGCGTCGGCAGGAGCATGAATATCAGCAGTAACGGCATGGCTGGCATCCTTGCGAGGCGGTAAGGAGTCCTCAGCCTAGGTGTCAGTTGCTCGGTGCGACGTGCCGCATTGTCAGGCGATATGTCACGAAAAAGCCCCTGCCGATTGCTCGGCAGGGGCTTTCTTTTACTGCTGTAGGAGACTTACAGGCCGGCGGCGTCGCGCAGGGCGGCGGCGCGGTCGGTGCGCTCCCAGGTGAAGGTGGTGAAGGTGTCATCACCCACGGTCTTCTGCTGCGGCTCGCGGCCGAAGTGGCCGTAGGCAGCGGTTTCCTGGTACATCGGGTGCAGCAGGTCGAGCATGGTGGTGATGGCGTACGGACGCAGGTCGAAGCACTCGCGCACCAGTTGCACGATCTTCTCGTCCGAGACCTTGCCGGTGCCGAAGGTGTTGATCGAGATGGAGGTCGGCTGGGCCACGCCGATGGCGTAGGACACCTGGATCTCGCAACGCTCGGCCAGGCCGGCGGCGACGATGTTCTTGGCCACGTAGCGGCCGGCGTAGGCGGCGGAACGGTCGACCTTGGACGGGTCCTTGCCGGAGAACGCGCCACCACCGTGGCGAGCCATGCCGCCGTAGGAGTCGACGATGATCTTGCGGCCGGTCAGGCCGCAGTCGCCCACCGGGCCACCGATGATGAAGTTGCCGGTCGGGTTGATGTGGTACTGGGTACCCTTGTGCAGCAGCTCGGCAGGCAGGGTGTGCTTGACGATCAGCTCCATCACCGCTTCCTGCAGGTCTTTTTGCGAGACCTCGGGGTTGTGCTGGGTCGACAGCACGACCGCGTCGATGCCGACGACCTTGCCGTTTTCATAGCGGCAGGTGACCTGGGATTTGGCGTCCGGGCGCAGCCAAGGCAGCAGCTTGGACTTGCGCGCCTCGGCCTGGCGCTCGACCAGGCGGTGCGAGAAGCAGATCGGGGCCGGCATCAGCACGTCGGTCTCGTTGCTGGCGTAGCCGAACATCAGGCCCTGGTCGCCGGCACCCTGGTCTTCCGGGCGGGAGCGGTCGACGCCCTGGGCGATGTCCACCGACTGCTTGCCGATGATGTTCATCACGGCGCAAGTGGCGCCGTCGAAGCCGACGTCGGAGCTGTTGTAGCCGATGTCGATGATCACGTTACGCACCAGGTCTTCCAGATCGACCCAGGCCGAAGTGGTGACTTCACCGGCGATGATGGCGACACCGGTCTTGACCAGGGTCTCGCAGGCCACGCGGGCATACTTGTCCTGGGCGATGATGGCGTCCAGCACCGCGTCGGAGATCTGGTCGGCGATCTTGTCCGGATGCCCTTCGGACACGGACTCGGAGGTGAAAAGGGAGTATTCGCTCATCTCGATGGGTTCCTGAAATTTACCGATGTTGTATGTCGCCAGTGGCCCGCTGGAAATGCCGGACCTGGATCTGAAAACCGTTACGCAAGCCCACGTAGAGGCTGTCCCCGGGGGCCAGCCCTGCCGCGTTGGCCCAACGGGCCAGGTCGTCCTGCTCGAAGCCAAGCCACAGGTCGCCGCAGGCTTCGCGCGCCCACCCCTGGTCATGGCTGCACAGCTCGGTGACCAGCAGGCTGCCGCCCGCCTTCACCCGTCTGGCCAGCAGGCGCAAGGCCTGGGCCGGGTCGCTGAAATGGTGCAGGACCATGTTCAGCACAACACAGTCGGCTTCCACATCCGTTGCACCCAGTGCATCGGCCAACTGCAGGTTTACGTTATTCAATTCATTGCGCTCGCAGACCTGGCGGGCCAGCTCGAGCATGGTCGGGCTGTTGTCCATGGCCGTGACCTGGTCGAAGCGGCGAGCCAGGTCGGGCAGGAAACCGCCGTCGCCAGGCCCCACTTCCAGGGCGCTGGCGCCAGCGCTGAAGCTGAGCTTGTCGAGCAGCGCCAGCAGGCTTTCGCGGTACTGCGGCAAGCCGGCGATCAGGTCCTGCTGGGCGCGGAACTTCTCTTCGACGCGCTGGAAAAAGTCCTGGCTGGTCGCGGCGCGGCGCTGTTGCACCAGGGCGATACGCGCCTGTACGTCCACGGGCAGCGCGAGGTCGTCGGCCTCCTCGAGCAGCGCCGTATGCAGGCGGCCACCCAGGCGCTGACTGTCGGGCAGGGCGCGGCGGTAGAAGATCGCATTGCCCTCGCGGCGGGTCGCCACCAGGTCGGCCTGGGCCAATACCTTGAGGTGGTGGCTCATACCCGACTGGCCGATGTCGAAGATCTGCGCCAGCTCCAGCACGCCGAACGAGTCGTTGGCCAATGCGCGCAGCACGTTCAGGCGCAGCGGGTCGCCGCCGGCCTTGCACAGGGCGGCCAGCTCGTCGCTGCGTTGCGGGGTGATGGGCGCATTGAGGTTCATGGGGCGGGAGTCTAGTCAGGGGATGCTGTCGTCGCAATAGCAATATCAAAAAGTTTTGATATTGCTGGATGGATGGCGGTTGCGCAGGCGCATTTCTCGTGAAAAGCGGGCCAAACACAGGAAAAAAGCCCGACTGCGACCATACGTCATTGCCCCCGGCCCCCCCTGTGGGCGAAAATGGTCGCCTTTTTTCGCTTCACCACCTTTCAAGCCCCAGGAGACTCAGCGATGCCCAGCCGTCGTGAACGTGCCAACGCCATTCGTGCCCTCAGCATGGATGCCGTGCAAAAGGCCAACAGCGGCCACCCAGGTGCCCCCATGGGTATGGCGGATATCGCCGAAGTGCTTTGGCGCGACTACCTGAAGCACAACCCGAGCAACCCGAACTTCGCCGACCGTGACCGCTTCGTGCTGTCCAACGGTCACGGCTCGATGCTCATCTATTCGCTGCTGCACCTGACCGGCTACGACGTCACCATCGACGACCTCAAGGCCTTCCGTCAGTTGCACAGCCGCACCCCGGGCCACCCGGAGTATGGCTACACCCCAGGCGTCGAGACCACCACCGGCCCCCTGGGCCAGGGTCTGGCCAACGCCGTGGGCTTCGCCCTGGCGGAAAAGGTGCTGGGCGCCCAGTTCAACCGTGAAGGCCACAACATCGTCGACCACAACACCTACGTGTTCCTCGGCGACGGCTGCATGATGGAAGGCATTTCCCATGAAGTCGCCTCGCTGGCCGGCACCCTGGGCCTGAACAAACTGATCGCCTTCTACGACGACAACGGCATTTCCATCGACGGCGAAGTGCACGGCTGGTTCACCGACAACACCCCGGCGCGCTTCGAAGCCTACAACTGGCAGGTGATCCGCAACGTCAACGGCCACGACGCCGACGAGATCAAGATGGCCATCGACACCGCTCGCAAGAGCGACCGTCCGACCCTGATCTGCTGCAAGACCATCATCGGCTTCGGCTCGCCGAACAAGCAGGGCAAGGAAGACTGCCACGGCGCACCGCTGGGCAACGACGAAATCGCCCTGGCCCGCAAGGAACTGAACTGGAACCACGGTCCGTTCGAGATCCCGGCCGACATCTATGCCGAGTGGGACGCCAAAGCCGCTGGCGCCAAAGCCGAAGCTGCCTGGAACGAGCGTTTCGACGCCTACGCCAAGGCTTACCCGGAACTGGCTGCCGAGTTCAAGCGCCGTGACGCAGGTGACCTGCCGGCGGACTTCTCCGAGAAGGCCCAGGCCTATATCAACGAAGTCGCCGCCAAGGGCGAAACCATCGCCAGCCGCAAGGCCAGCCAGAACACCCTGAACGCCTTCGGCCCTCTGCTGCCGGAGTTCCTCGGTGGCTCGGCGGACCTGGCCGGCTCCAACCTGACCCTGTGGAAAGGTTGCAAGGGTGTCGAGGCCAATGACGCCAGCGGCAACTATGTGTTCTACGGCGTGCGCGAATTCGGCATGACCGCGATCATGAACGGCGTCGCCCTGCACGGCGGCCTGGTGCCTTATGGCGCGACCTTCCTGATGTTCATGGAATACGCCCGCAACGCCGTGCGCATGTCGGCGCTGATGAAGCAGCGTGTGATCCACGTCTACACCCACGACTCCATCGGCCTGGGCGAAGACGGCCCGACCCACCAGCCAATCGAGCAGCTGACCAGCCTGCGCAGCACGCCGAACCTGGACACCTGGCGTCCGGCTGATGCGGTGGAATCCGCCGTGTCCTGGAAAGCCGCCCTGGAGCGCAAGGACGGCCCGTCGGCGCTGATCTTCTCGCGCCAGAACCTGCAGCACCAGACCCGCGACGCCCAGCAGATCGCCGATATCGCCCGTGGCGGTTACGTGCTCAAGGACTGCGCCGGCGAGCCTGAGCTGATCCTGATCGCCACCGGTTCCGAAGTGGGCCTGGCCGTCCAGGCGTTCGACAAGCTGAGCGCCGAGGGCCGCAAGGTCCGTGTCGTGTCGATGCCGAGCACCAGCGTGTTCGACGTCCAGGACGCTGCCTACAAGCAGTCGGTCCTGCCACTGGAGGTCAGCGCGCGTATCGCCATCGAGGCTGCCCATGCCGACTTCTGGTACAAGTACGTCGGCCTCGAAGGTCGCGTCATCGGCATGACTACCTACGGCGAGTCGGCACCGGCCTCCGCGCTGTTCGAGGAGTTCGGCTTCACCCTGGACAATATCCTGGGCACCGCCGAAGAGCTGCTGGAAGACTGATGCACCCGGGAGGCTCCGTGCCTCCCGCCTGATCGCGGGGCAAGCCTGCTCCCACAAGGCATCCCGGTGCCTTGTGGGAGCAGGCTTGCCCCGCGATGGTCGTTCAACGCACCTGCACGTGAGTATCGAATGCCCCACCCGCGTCCCTACAAAGTTGCACTCAACGGTTACGGCCGCATCGGCCGCTGTGTCCTGCGCGCACTGTTCGAGCGGGGGGCGAAGGCCGGTTTCGAGATCGTCGCGCTGAACGACCTGGCCGACCAGGCCAGCCTGGAGTACCTGACGCGCTTCGACTCCACCCACGGGCGTTTCCCCGGTGAGGTGAAAGTCGACGGCGATTGTCTGCATATCAATGGCGATTGCGTGAAAGTGCTGCGCAGCGCCACCCCCGAAGGCATCGACTGGGCCGCCCTGGATGTCGACCTGGTGCTGGAATGCTCTGGCGCCTACAACACCCGCGCCGACGGCCAGCGCTTTCTCGATGCCGGTGCGCCACGGGTGCTGTTCTCGCAGCCGATGGCCAGTGAGGCCGACGTCGATGCCACGGTGGTCTACGGCATCAACCAGGGTTGCCTGACCGGCAACGAGCTGCTGGTATCGAACGCGTCCTGCACCACCAACTGCGGCGTGCCCCTGCTGCGGGTGCTGGACCAGGCCTTTGGCATCGAGTACGTACAGATCACCACCATCCACTCGGCGATGAACGACCAGCCGGTGATCGACGCCTATCACCATGAAGACCTGCGCCGCACGCGCTCGGCGTTCCAGTCGGTGATCCCGGTGTCCACTGGTCTGGCGCGGGGTATCGAGCGCCTGCTGCCGGAACTTGCCGGGAGAATCCAGGCCAAAGCGGTACGCGTGCCGACCGTCAACGTGTCGTGCCTGGACATCACCCTGCAGACCGCCCGCGATACCAGCGCGGCCGAGGTCAACCGGGTGTTGCGCGAGGCCGCCCTGGATGGCCCGCTCAAAGGCCTGCTGGCCTATACCGAGCTGCCTCATGCCAGCTGTGATTTCAACCATGACCCGCATTCGGCCATCGTCGATGCCAGCCAGACCCGTGTCTCAGGCCCTCGCCTGGTGAACCTGCTGGCCTGGTTCGACAACGAATGGGGGTTTGCCAACCGTATGCTCGACGTTGCCGAACACTATCTGCACGTCGTCCACCCAACCCGCAGCAAACAGCCCTGAAGGACTGCATTCATGACCGTGTTGAAGATGACCGACCTCGACCTGCAAGGTAAGCGCGTACTGATCCGCGAAGACCTCAACGTCCCTGTGAAAGACGGCGTGGTCGCCAGCGATGCGCGTATCCTGGCAGCGCTGCCGACCATCAAGCTGGCCCTGGAGAAGGGCGCGGCGGTAATGGTCTGCTCGCACCTGGGGCGCCCGACCGAAGGCGAGTTCTCCGCCGAGAACAGCCTCAAGCCGGTTGCCGACTACCTGGGCAAGGCCCTGGGCCGCGACGTGCCGCTGGTCGCCGACTACCTCGACGGCGTCGCGGTAAAGGCCGGTGACCTGGTGCTGTTCGAAAACGTGCGCTTCAACAAGGGCGAGAAGAAGAACGCCGACGAGCTGGCGCAGAAGTACGCCGCCCTGTGCGACGTGTTCGTCATGGACGCATTCGGCACCGCGCACCGCGCCGAAGGCTCCACACACGGTGTTGCCAAGTTCGCCAAGGTCGCCGCTGCTGGCCCGCTGCTGGCCGCCGAGCTGGACGCCCTGGGCAAGGCCCTGAAGGCTCCGGCCAAGCCGATGGCGGCCATTGTTGCCGGCTCCAAGGTGTCGACCAAGCTGGACGTGCTGAACAGCCTGAGCACTGTGTGCGACCTGCTGATCGTCGGCGGCGGTATCGCCAACACCTTCCTCGCCGCTGCCGGGCACCCGGTGGGCAAGTCGCTGTACGAGGCTGACCTGGTCGACACCGCCAAGGCCATCGCCGCCAAGGTCAATGTGCCGCTGCCGGTCGACGTCGTGGTTGCCAAGGAATTCGCTGAAAGCGCCGAAGCCACCGTTAAAGCGATCGCCGACGTGGCGGCTGACGACATGATCCTCGACATCGGCCCACAGACCGCTGCCAACTTCGCCGAACTGCTGAAGTCGTCGCAGACCATCCTGTGGAACGGCCCGGTCGGTGTGTTCGAATTCGACCAGTTCGGCAACGGCACCAAGGTACTGGCCAAGGCCATCGCCGACAGCGCCGCATTCTCCATCGCCGGTGGCGGTGACACCCTGGCAGCCATCGACAAGTATGGCGTTGGCGCCGATATCTCCTACATTTCTACCGGTGGCGGCGCGTTCCTCGAATTCGTCGAGGGCAAGGTCCTGCCTGCCGTGGCAATCCTGGAAGAACGGGCCAAGGCCTGAGTTTGAAGGCGCCTGGCAAAGGGAGCGACCTGATGGTCAAGCAATTGCCTGTGATGATCGTGGCCGTGTTGCTGGGCGCCTGCTCCAGCAACACGGGCAGCGAGGCTGACCCGGCGCAGCCGCCCAAGGGCGGTTGCTACCAGTCCCAGTGGCAGGCCGAGACGGCACCGGTGATCAACAAGCGCCTGGGCCCGGACGGCCTGGAAAAGTACGACGACGAGCACCAGCGCAAGGCACCGGGCTGCCCTTGATCGGGCGCCAGGCAACCAAGCCTGGGTTTTGTGGTCTTGAACATGGGGCCGCTGTGCGTCCCATCGCCGGCAAGCCGGCTCCCACAGGAATCGCACTGAACCCTGTGGGAGCCGGCTTGCCGGCGATGGGCTGCAGAGCAGCCCCGAACGGAGTGATTGAATGAAAGCGCTTCTGGCCGCATTGGCCCTGGCGACCCTGGCAGGCTGTTCGTTACTGCAACCCGCCCAACCCGCCCCGGCGGACAACTGGACCCGCTGGGTCTGCGACAGCCAGGCCGAGGTGTTGTGGCGCTTCGCCGATGCACAACAGGACGCGGTCGATGTACGCCTGGGTGGCGGCGACCAGGTCTACCGGCTCAAGGCCGAGCCGGGCGCCTCTGGCGCGCTGTACAGCGATGGCATGCTGGCCTTCCACACCAAAGGCGAAGAAGGCCTGGTGTACTGGGTGGCGACCAACGATCTGATTGGGCGGGGCTGCAAGGCACCGTGACTGGCCGGGCCGCGCAGGTGGCCCACACTACTTGAACAGCAACCGCCCCTGCGGCAGGCTTGCACGAAACAAACGACGCTTGTCGGGAGAGAGATACACAATGGCACTCATTAGCATGCGCCAGATGCTGGACCACGCCGCCGAGTTCGGCTACGGCGTTCCGGCTTTCAACGTCAACAACCTCGAGCAGATGCGCGCCATCATGGAAGCGGCCGACAAGACCGACTCCCCGGTGATCGTCCAGGCTTCGGCCGGTGCCCGCAAATATGCTGGCGCCCCCTTCCTGCGTCACCTGATCCTGGCTGCCATCGAAGAGTTCCCGCACATTCCGGTGTGCATGCACCAGGACCACGGCACCAGCCCTGACGTGTGCCAGCGCTCCATCCAGCTGGGCTTCAGCTCGGTGATGATGGACGGCTCGCTCGGTGAAGACGGCAAGACCCCGACCGATTACGAGTACAACGTCCGTGTCACTCAGCAGACCGTCGCCATGGCGCACGCCTGTGGTGTTTCGGTGGAAGGCGAGCTGGGCTGCCTGGGTTCGCTGGAAACCGGCATGGCCGGTGAAGAAGACGGCATCGGCGCCGAAGGCGTGCTCGATCACAGCCAGATGCTCACCGACCCTGAAGAAGCGGCCGACTTCGTCAAGAAGACCCAGGTGGACGCCCTGGCCATCGCCATCGGCACCAGCCACGGCGCCTACAAGTTCACCAAGCCGCCTACCGGTGACGTGCTGGCGATCGACCGCATCAAGGAAATCCACAAGCGCATCCCCAACACCCACCTGGTGATGCACGGTTCGTCCTCGGTGCCGCAAGAGTGGCTGGCGATCATCAACCAGTACGGTGGCGACATCAAGGAAACCTACGGCGTGCCGGTCGAAGAGATCGTCGAAGGCATCAAGTACGGTGTCCGCAAGGTCAACATCGACACCGACCTGCGTCTGGCCTCCACTGGCGCCATGCGCCGCCTGATGGCGCAGAACCCGAGCGAGTTCGACCCGCGCAAGTTCTTCGGTGAAACCGTCAAGGCCATGCGTGACGTGTGCATCGCCCGCTACGAAGCTTTCGGCACCGCCGGCAACGCCTCGAAGATCAAGCCGATTTCCCTGGAAGGCATGTTCCAGCGCTATGCCAAAGGTGAACTGGCGGCCAAGATCAACTGATCCGGCACCGTTCAACGAACGAGCCCGCAGCGATGCGGGCTTTTTTGTGCCTGCAGCCTTTGCGGCACGCTCAGGCCTGGGCCGTGCGTCGCCTGTCCGGCACTTATACCGTTAGTCGGCTAACATCAACTCCAGTGGCTTATAGCCATCCACCTGCATTGCGTCTTCGGAGGCCGAGACTAGAGTAACAATCGGATCCAATAACAGGTCGCAGTTGGACTTACCAAGAGAAGCAACATGGATGGCGCTTATTCTCAAACACCGGAAAGCAGTTCGGTTCTGTTGGTCGTAGACGACTATCCGGAGAACCTCATCAGCATGCGGGCCTTGCTGTCCCGCCAGGATTGGCAGGTATTGACCGCCAGTTCGGGGATGGAAGCCCTGAGCACCCTGCTCGAGCACGAGGTCGACCTGGTTCTGCTCGACGTGCAGATGCCCGAAATGGACGGATTCGAGGTTGCCCGCCTGATGCGCGGCAGCCAACGCACGCGTTTGACCCCGATCATTTTCCTGACCGCCAACGAGCAGTCCGACGCCGCCGTGCTCAAAGGCTATGCCAGCGGCGCTGTGGACTACCTGTTCAAACCGTTCGACCCGCAGATACTCAAGCCCAAGGTCCAGGCCCTGCTGGAGCAGCAGCGCAACAGGCGCATGCTGCAACGGCTGACCCGTGAACTGGAGTCGGCGCGGGCGTTCAACGCCTCGATCCTGGAAAATGCCGCCGAGGGCATCCTGGTGGTGGACGAAACGGGTTGCATCGGCTTCGCCAACCCGGCCATCTCGCGCCTGCTCGATGCGCCGGTGGACAAACTGCAAGGCGCGCACATGCTGGACCTGATCCAGCTCCCCTGCGCCAACCTGTGGCACGAGTCGGACTTCTACCAGGCCTATCTGCGGCGGCAGATCTTCCGGGTGCACGATGCCCAGCTGCGCACCCTCGGTGGCCAGCTGGTGCCGGTGGCATTGTCCTGCGCGCCGCTGCCCGCCGAACAGAAGGCCATGGTGGTGACGGTGCTGGACATGTCGGTGGTGCGCAGCCTGCACCAGCAACTGGAGTACCAGGCGGTGACCGACCCGCTGACCGGGCTGCTCAACCGCCGTGGCTTCTACCAGACCGCCGAAAGCGCGTTACTGCGCAACGAGCGCTCGGACAAGGCCAAGGCCCTGATGTACATGGACCTGGACGGTTTCAAGCGGATCAACGACCTGCTCGGCCATGAGGCCGGCGACAAGGTCCTGCGCTGGGTGGCCGACCAGCTCAAGGAGTGCCTGGGCAGCGAGGCGCTGCTGGCGCGTATGGGTGGCGACGAGTTCACCGCGTTGTTCGACGGTCTGCCGTACCCAGAACAGGCCGGCCGCTATGCCGAAAAGCTGCTGGAGCGCATGTCGAGCTTCCAGCAGGTGGATGGGCTCGAGGTCAACCTGGGGGTGAGCATCGGCATCGCCACCTACCCCGACTGCGGCGCCAACGTGGAGGGCCTGTTGCGTGCGGCCGATGCGGCGATGTACGCGGCCAAGCAGGCTGGGCGCCAGCAGTACCGCTTCTACGACCAGGAACTCAATGGCCGCGCCCGCTCACGGCTGATGCTCGAGGACAGCGTGCGCACGGCCATCGAGCAGAATGATTTCAGCCTGGTCTACCAACCCCAGGTGGCGTTCGCCGATGGCCGACTACGAGGCTTCGAGGCGTTGTTGCGCTGGCAGCACCCGAGCGTCGGCGACGTGCCGCCCGGACTGTTCATCCCGTTGCTGGAAGAAGCTCGCCTGATCAACCGCCTGGCCAGCTGGATCTATCGCAAGGGCGCCGCGCAGCGCAATGCCTGGAGCGATCGCTTTGGTTCGCAGCTGGTGCTGGGCATCAGCCTGAGCCGCGCCCAGTTCACCATGCCCGGGTTGGTCGATGAACTGGCCCAGGTGATCGACAAGCATCAACTGCAACCCGCCCAGTTGGAGGTGGAGGTTGCCGAGACCTCGCTGATGTACAACATCGACGCGGCGGTGAAGCAGGTGCACCGCTTGCGAGAGCTGGGCATTCGCGTGGCGCTGGACGACTTCGGCGCTGGCGACTGCTCGTTGCGCATGCTGCGCGACCTGCCTATCGACACGCTCAAGCTCGACCGTCACCTGGTCGCGCGGTTGCCGGACTCGGCGGCGGATATCGCCTTGGTGCGCAGCGTCATCGACCTGTGCGCGGCCTACGACATCACGGTAATCGCCGAGGGCGTCGAGACCCGGGCCCAGGCCGAATGGCTCAAGGGCGCCGGTTGCGCCTACGTGCAGGGGTTCCTGGTGGCCCGGCCGCTCACTGCCGACGCCGCTGGCGATTTCCCGGCGTTTTTCCCATGGGCGTCGTGATTGGCTAAACTCGCGTCTTCTCGTTTCGAACGCCTGCCATGACCGCCCTACGTTACCTGCAAGCCTACCCGCCGCACCTGCAGGAACAGGTGCGCCAGATGATCGCCAGCGATCGCCTGGGCGACTACCTGCGCCAGCGCTATCCCGAACGCCATGACGTGCAGAGCGACAAGGCCCTGTACGGCTATGCCCAGGAGCTCAAGCAGCAGTACCTGCGCAGTGCGCCGCCGCTGGACAAGGTCCTGTTCGACAACCGCCTGGACCTCACCCACCGTGCATTGGGCCTGAACACGGCGGTATCGCGGGTGCAGGGCGGCAAGCTCAAGGCCAAGAAGGAGATCCGCGTCGCCTCGTTGTTCCGCGAGGCAGCGCCGCAGTTTCTGCGCATGATCGTGGTGCATGAGCTGGCGCACCTGAGGGAGCGCGATCACAACAAGGCGTTCTACCAGCTCTGCCAGCACATGGAGCCGGACTACCATCAACTTGAATTCGACCTGCGCGTCTACCTGACCTATCGGGAACTGCCGGGCAACACCTGAGGGACAAGCACCCCATGACCACGGAAGTGAGCAAGACCCGCAGCAGCTTCTATCGCCGCCTTTACGTGGCCTGGCTGATCGACAGTCAGACCGCCACCAGTGTGCCGGCGTTGATGGAGGCCACCGGCATGCCCCGGCGTACCGCCCAGGACACCATCGCCGCCCTGGCCGACCTGGACATCATCTGCGAGTTCGAGCAGCAGGCCGGAGCGCGCAACCATGCCGGGCATTACCGGATTCACGACTGGGGCGCGATCGACAAGCAGTGGATCATCCAGCACCTGCGGCAGATCCGTGACGTGCTGGGCTACCCTTGAGCATCGCGGGGCTTGCCCCGCGACAATGTCCTCAGCCCTTGCGCATGCCGATATGCGGAATATCGTCCTCGAGGTACTCCTCGCCCACCACCTCGAAGCCATGGCGGTTGTAGTAGCCCTGCAGGTGCGCCTGGGCCGACAGGTACACCGGCGTCCCCGGCCAGCAGTGCGCCGCGCACTCCAGCCCCTTGAGCAGCAGTTGATGCCCCAGCCCACCCCCACGCGCCGACGGGGCGGTCACCACCCGGCCGATCACCACGTCGCCATTGTGTGATTGCGGGTCGAGCAAACGCAGGTAGGCCACCAGTCGGTCCCCGTCCCAGCCCATCAGGTGCAGGGTATCGCCTTGCAGATCGAGCCCGTCGACTTCCTGGTAGGCGCATCGTTGTTCGACCACGAACACCTCGGTGCGCAGTTGCAGGATGGCGTAGAGTTGTTCCTTGGCGAGGTCGCCATGGTGCTTGCAGATCCACTCGATGGACATGGGGGAGGACTCCTTCGGTTGACCGTCGATCATCGCAAATCCAGGCGGTCACGACGAGGGAGAATGACGCCGTCCAGGATTCGGCCAAAATAGAGGCTAAATGACATTATCGTCCGCTGTCGCCAGGATTTGGCTTGTGTAATCTGCAACCTCTGTTGCTAGTAGAGATCGCCGTCACCAGCGTGGGCCCCCAACTTCGAAAGGATTTGAGCATGCGGCCACTGCTTTGCGTTCTTGGATTACTGGGACTGTTGTGCACAGGGCCTGCCCTGGCCCATGGCAAGCTGCGGCTGGTGGCCGACAGCTGGCCGCCTTTCACCGATACCGGCATGCCCGGTGGCGGCCTGGCCACCAGCATCGTCACCACGGCGCTGACCCGTGCCGGCTACGCCACCGAGTTCGAGGAGGTGCCCTGGGCCAGGGCGCTGATGGGGGTGGGCGAGGGGCGCTACGATGTGCTGATCAATGCCTGGTACAACCAGGAGCGCACCCTGATCGGCCAGTTCTCCGCAACCTACCTGGTCAACCGTATCCGCCTGCTCAAGCGTGAAGGCGAGGCTTTTGCCTATGCTCGCCAGGCTGACCTGTACCCTTACACCATCGCCGTGGTGCGCGACTACGCCTATTCCCCCGAATTCGATAGCGACGAACGCCTGAACAAAGTGCTGGTGCGCAACTTTTCATCGGCGGTGCGCATGCTGGCGGCCGGGCGGGTGAACCTGGCGGTGGAGGATGAGTACGTGGCGCGCTACAACCTGCAGCGCGAGCCGCAGCAGGTGCGCGAGGGTGTGACCTTCGTCGACCCGCCGCTGGGCGAGAACAGCCTGCACATCCTGGTAAGCCTCAAGCACCCGGAGCACAAGAAGATCGTGGCGCGTTTCGAAAAGGCCATCGCCACCATGAAGGCCGACGGCAGTTACGCCCGCCTGATGCGCCAGCATGGTTTCTGAGCCCGCTCCTGGCGTGGGAGCGGGCGATCAGGCGGGTTGACCTTCCTTGATCAGATGCCCGGCCAAGGTCCGCAACGGCCCCAACTGCCGGCAGATCAGCGCCAATTGCGTCTGTACCAGGCGCTGATGCTCGTCCAGCTCCTCGGGCATCTGTTCCAGCGCGTTGGCCAGTGCCTCCTCGGCGTCGCTGTGGATCGCCACCGGCAAGCGTGCCGCCAAGCCATTGGCGATCTCGTCCAGGCTGCTGGCCAGGCTCCGCCCGGCACCATCGATCAACTGCTCGTGGACTTCGGCCGGCAGCGCTGTGTCGCGGTGCGCGCCCAGCCCCGAGAGGTAGCTCAGCAAGGTATGTGACAACACCAGGAAGCGGAAGCCGACGTCGGCCTCCTTACGGAAATGCCCCGGCTCCATGAGCATGTTGGCCAGGGTGGTCGACAGCGCCGCGTCGGCATTGTGCGCATTGCGCCGGGCCAGGCGGTAGGCCAGGTCGTCACGTTTGCCATGGGCGTATTGCTGCATGATCTGGCGCAGGTACTCGCTGGCGCAGGCGAGGGTGTTGGCCAGCACCTTGTTCAACCGTCGGCCTTGCCAGTCGGGCAGGAACAGGAACACCGCGAGGATGGCGATCAGGCTGCCGACCAGGGTATCGAACAGGCGTGGCAGGAACAGCCCGTAGCCATCGCCGATCTGGTTGAAGCAGAACAGCACCATCAGGGTGATCGCCGCCGTGGCCAGGGTGTAGCGGGTGGTGCGGTTGACGAAGAACACCACCCCCGCGACCACCGCGAACAACGACTGGACGATCGGGTTGGGGAACAGGTCGAACAGCGCCCAGCCCACGGTCAGGCCGATGGCGGTGCCGATGATCCGTTGCACCAGTTTGCGCCGCGTCGCGCCATAGTTGGGCTGGCAGACGAACAATGTGGTGAGGATGATCCAGTAGCCCTGGGTCGGGTGGATCAGGTGGACCATGCCATAGCCCACCGACAATGCCAGCGACAGGCGCAGGGCGTGGCGGAACAGCAACGAGGTGGGAGTCAGCTGGGTGCGCAGGCGTTTCCACACATCCTTGAAGTTGCGTGGCGAGCGGTCGAGCAGGCTGCTGTCGCTGGCATCGGCGAGGCTGTCCGGGTTGCTGGCGGCACTGAGCAGGCGGTCCAGCGTGGCCAGGTTGGCAGCCAGCGCCCGCAACGAGCGCAGCAGGCTGCGCCAGGCCGGGTTGTTCTGGGTGCGCAGGTGCTCCAGCGAGGCGTTTAGGTCTTCCAGTGCCTCGGGGTAGCCGCTGGCGAGCACGAACGGCTGGCGCAGGCGGATCGAGCGCGCCAGCTCCTGGCAGGACGAGCCCTGCTTGCGCAGCAGACGCTGGCAGCGGAACATCACGTCGCTGTGGAAGAACGCCTCGGTCAGGCCGTTGTACGGATAGTGCGAGGCGCTGACCCGCTCATGGATGTCCTGGGCCAGGAAGTACAGCTTGAGGTAGCGGCTGACCTTGGAGTTGGGCTGGCTGTTGCCGACCCGGTGCAGGATGATTTCCTTGGCGGCGTTGAGCGCGGCCACGACCTTGCCATTCTGCTTGGCCAGTTCCAGGCGTGTGGCCTCGACATCGAGGGTGCGGACCGGCTCGAACAGGCTGGCCTTGAGCTTGAGGTAGCTGCCCAGCTCGTAGAACAGCCTGGCCAGGCTCTGTTGCACCGGCTGGTTGGCGAACAATGCCTGCCACAGTACCGACAGCAGCCCGTACCATGCCGCCCCCGCCACCAGTAGCAAAGGCTCGTGCCAGAAATCACTGACCTCTCCGCCGCGCTGGTCGACGCCGATCATGGTGTAGACCGAGAGGATCAGGGTGGCCGAGGCGATCGCCCCATAGCGTTCGCCCAAGGCCCCGAGCATGGTCAGGGAAAAGGCCGCCAAGGCCAGCGCGACCGCGAAGATCCAGGGATAGGGGAACAACAGCTCGACCGACAGCGCGGCGATGGCGAAACAGCCCAGGGTGACCAGCAGGGCACTGAGCCGGCCCTGCCAACCATCGTCGGTCTCGGCCAGGGCGCTGGCGATGATGCCGAGGAACAGAGGGATGAGCAGGCTCATCTCGTTCTGGTACCAGCACCAGGCCATGCTGCCGGTGAGGGCGATGGTCACGCGGATGGCATAGCTGAACTTGTCTTGGCCCCACAGGCGACGCAATGAATGGCGGAACGAGCTCGATGACATGATGGCCCTGGGCTGTGAGCGGATGAATACCTTTCGAGGCCGCAGGGGGCCGCTGCGCGCCCCATCGCTGGCAAGCCAGCTCCCACAGGGATCACACCAAACCTGTGGGAGCTGGCTTGCCAGCGATGGGCTGCGAAGCGGCCCCGATCCTTGGCACTCCAGCACAGACCAGCAAGAAGCGTTCCGTGCTGCTGAATGGATTCTACTCTACACGAACTGCGCCGCCGCGTTGGCCGAAGCCCAGGCCCACTGGAAGTTGAAACCGCCGAGGTGCCCGCTCACGTCCAGCACTTCGCCGATGAAGTACAGCCCAGGGCTCTTCAGCGATTCCATGGTTTTCGAGGACACTTCGCGGGTATCCACCCCGCCCAGGGTCACTTCTGCAGTGCGATAGCCTTCGGTCCCCGCCGGAACCACTTGCCAGGCCGCCAATTTTTCGGCGACCTGCGCCAGTTCCGCAGGGGTGTATTGCTTCAGCGGCTTGGACTCGAACCGCTGCTCGGCCAGCAAGTTGGCCAGCTTGCGGGTGAATACCTCGCCCAGCACGGTCTTCAGCTCGCTGTTGGGACGCTCGGCTTGTTGGCCTTGCAGCCATTCCAGGGCGTCGCGATCAGGCAGCAGGTTGATCTCCACCGTATCGCCGGCCTCCCAGAAGGACGAGATCTGCAGGATCGCCGGCCCGCTCAGGCCACGGTGAGTGAACAGCAGGTTCTCGCGAAAGCTGGTGCCATTGCAGCTGGCGATGCAGTCCAGCGAGGTGCCGGACAGCTCGGTGCACAGTGCCTTGAGCTGGGGCTCGGTAATGGTGAACGGCACCAGGCCGGCGCGGGTGGGCAGCAGTTCGTGGCCGAACTGGCGGGCGACCTGGTAGCCGAAGCCACTGGCGCCGAGCGTCGGGATCGACAGGCCGCCGGTGGCGATCACCAGCGACTGGCAGGCGAATGGGCCGGCGCTGGTCTGCAGGGTGTAGCCGGCCTCGGTCTTTTCGATCTTGTCGATGCTGGTGTTCATCCGCAGCTCGGCGCCGGCCTGGTCGCACTCGGCCAGGAGCATGTCGAGGATGTCGCTGGACTTGTTGTCGCAGAACAGCTGGCCGAGTTTCTTCTCGTGGTAGGGCACGCCGTGCTTGCACACCAGCTCGATGAAGTCCCACTGGGTATAGCGGGCCAGCGCCGACTTGCAGAAGTGCGGGTTGTGCGAGAGGAAGTTGGCGGGTTCGGTGTACATGTTGGTGAAGTTGCAGCGCCCGCCGCCGGACATGAGGATCTTCTTGCCCGGTTTGTTGGCGTGGTCGAGCACCAGCACCCGGCGCCCGCGCTGGGCGCTGAGCAGGGCGCACATCAGGCCGGCGGCGCCGGCGCCGAGGATGATCACGTCGGTGGAGTGCACGGTGTTACCTCTTCAATAGCCGGGGCCGCTGCGCGGCCCATCGCCGCGGTTCGTCGCCACGACAAGCCGGCGATGGGCTGCGCAGCGGCCCCAAAAAGACTTCAGACGATACGGACTTTCAGGGCGCGACCCTTGATCTTGCCGCTGTTCAGCCGCTGCATGGCCTGTTTGGCCACTGCCCGCTCCACGGCCACGAACGCCACGAAGTCGAAGATGGCAATCTTGCCCACCTGCTTGCCCGGCAGCCCGGCATCGCCGGTCAGCGCACCGAGAATGTCACCCGGACGCAGCTTGTCCTTGCGCCCGGCGGCGATGCACAGGGTGGTCATTGGTGGCAGCAGCGGCTCGCCGCCTTTGCTTTTGAGGCTGTCCAGCTGTTCCCAGCGCAGCGGCTGCTTCTGCAGGTCTTCGATGGCCTGGGCGCGATGGCCCTCGGCCGGCGCCACCAGGCTGATCGCCACGCCTTTCTCGCCTGCACGACCGGTACGGCCAACGCGGTGCACGTGGATCTCGGCATCACGCGCCAGTTCGACGTTGATGACCATGTCCAGGCCATCGATGTCCAGGCCGCGGGCGGCGACGTCGGTGGCTACCAGCACCGAGCTGCTGCGGTTGGCGAACATGGTCAGCACCTGGTCACGGTCGCGCTGCTCCAGGTCGCCGTGCAGGGCCTGGGCGACGATGCCCTTGGCTGTGAGATGGGCGACCACGTCCTCGCACTGCTGTTTGGTGAAGCAGAACGCCACGCAGGACTGTGGACGGTAGTGGCCGAGAACACGGGTCACAGCGTCGAGGCGCTGCTCAGCGTCGATCTCGATGAAGCGCTGTTCGATCTGGTTGTCGCTGTGCAGCGCCTCGACCTTGACCTGCTGTGGCTGGCGCATGAAGGCCTTGGCCAACTGCTCGATGCCGGCCGGGTAGGTGGCCGAGAACAGCAGGGTCTGGCGGCGCGACGGGGTCTTGCCGATGATGCTGGCGATGGCGTCGAAGAAGCCCATGTCGAGCATGCGGTCGGCTTCGTCGAGCACCAGGGTGTTGAGGCCGTCGAGGACCAGTGTGCCCTTGTCCAGGTGCTGCTGGATGCGCCCCGGGGTGCCGACGATGATGTGCGCGCCGTGTTCCAGCGAGGCGATCTGCGGGCCGAGCGAGACGCCGCCGCACAGGGTGAGGATCTTGATGTTGTCCTCGGCGCGGGCCAGGCGGCGCAGCTCCTTGGCCACCTGGTCGGCCAGCTCGCGAGTCGGGCACAGCACCAGCGCCTGGCAGCCGAAGTAGCGCGGGTTGATCGGGTTGAGAAGGCCGATGCCGAAGGCGGCGGTCTTGCCGCTGCCGGTCTTGGCCTGGGCGATCAGGTCCTGGCCCTTGAGGATCACCGGCAGGCTCTGGGCCTGGATCGGGGTCATCGAGGCGTAGCCCAGGGCGTCCAGGTTGGCCAGCATGGCGGCGGACAGCGGGAGGGTGGCAAAGGCGGTGGTTTCAACGGTCACGAGGCGGGCCTGCGGTGCGAAGCGAAAAATGTCGCACAGTCTACCAGCCTCACAGCCATTCGCCCTACGACTCGACGTGTTCTTCCGGACGACGAGCGCGCCTTCCGTCTGTCGGCGCCAGTTGCAGGAAAATCGCCGCCGCCAGCATGGCCATCACGCCGATGGTGACGAAGGTCAGCTGGAACGCCCCCAGGGTGCTTTCGACGCCCTCGGCGCTGCCGGCCGCGGTGAAACCACCGAGCAGCGCGCCGGCGCAGGCCACGCCCAGGCTCAGCGACAGTTGCGCGACCACCGACAGCAGGCTGTTGCCGCTGCTGGCGCTGGCGTCGTCGAGGTCGATCAGGGTCACGGTGTTCATCGCAGTGAACTGCATCGAGTTCACCGCGCCCAGCATCGCCAACTGCGCCAGCAGCAGCGCATACGGCGTCTGCTCGTCGACCAGCCCCAGGCTGGCCAGCAGCAGGCCCAGCAGCAGGGTGTTGCCGGTGAGCACGATGCGGTAGCCGAGGCGCTCGATCAGCGGCCTGGCGACCGACTTGGCGAGCATCGCCGCCGCCGCCAGCGGAATCATGCTCATCCCCGCCTGGGCCGGTGAGTAACCCAGCGCCACTTGCAGCAGCAACGGCACCAGGAAGGGCAGGGCGCCGCTGCCCAGGCGGGCGAACAGGTTGCCGAGGATGCCGATGGCGAAAGTGCGCACGCGGAACAGCGACGGCGAGAACAGTGGCTCCGGGTCACGTCCGGCGCGCAGCCAGTAGGCGGCCAGGCAGGCCATGCCGGCGAACAGCAACAGCATCACCCGCAGGTGCGGCAGGTGCAGTTCGCCCAGGCCTTCCATGGCGATGGTGATAAGCACCATCGCCGCGCCGAACAGCAGGAAGCCCGGCCCGTCGAAGGTGGTGCGCTCGGCGCCGCGCAGGTCGGGGATGAACCTCCACACCGCATAGCAACCCACGGCGCCCACCGGCAGGTTGAGCAGGAAGATCCAGTGCCAGCTGAGGATTTCCACCAGCCAGCCGCCCACGGTCGGGCCGAGCAGCGGGCCGAGCAGGCCGGGGATGGTGATGAAACTCATGATCCGCACCAGTTCGCTGCGCGGGTAGGCGCGCAACACCACCAGCCTTCCGACCGGCAGCATCAGTGCGCCGCCCAGGCCTTGCACCACCCGGGCGAAGATCAGGAAACCGAGGCTGTTGGCCATGGCGCACAACAGCGAGCCGAAGCTGAATAGCAGAATCGCGCTGAAGAAGATGCGCTTGGTGCCGAAGCGGTCGGCGATCCAGCCCGAGGCCGGGATCAACAGGGCCACGGTGAGCATGTAGGCGATGATCACCCCCTGCATGCGCAGCGGGTCTTCGGCCAGCGAGCGGGCCATGGCCGGCAGCGCGGTGTTGAGGATGGTGCCGTCCAGCGATTGCATGAAGAAGGCGATGGCCACCACCCAGGGGATCCAGCGGGCGGTGACGGGGTCCAGCGGGGCACGGTCGGGCATGGGTTACCTCAATGTCCTGTTTTGCCTGGGGCGGCCTCATCGCCGGCAAGCCGGCTCCCACAGGAGTAGCGCATGCCGTTCACTGTGGGAGCTGGCTTGTCGTGGCGACGAACCGCAGCGATGAGGCCGGTCCTGCGAATCACAGTGTCAGGGTCAACCCCTTCACCAACGCCCCTGGCAGATGACTCGAACCGGTGCTGCGCTGCCCATAGGTGCTGGTCGAGAGGATCATCTCGCGCTCCTGGCTCAGGTCCTCCAGCTGGTTGCCCAGCAGGTTGTACAGGCTGTCGTCGAAGCGCATGGTGCTCACCGGGCCCTGGATCTGCCCGTTCTCCACCCAGAAGGTGGCGAAGCGGGTCAGCCCGGTCATGCGCGCCGCCGGCAGGTCCGAGTAATTCAGGTACCAGAGGTTGCTGATGTAAAGGCCGGTGCCCAGACGTTCGAGAATCTGCTCGCCGGGCAGGATGCCTGGCGCCAGGCTCAGCGCGCAGGGCGACTCGTAGCTGTCGGCGCCATTGGCCTGTTGGCCGAATTCGACGGCGCTGCGCGCACTCACCAGTCTTTCCAGCGCCCGCCCTTCACCGATCAGCAGCAGGTCGCGGCGCGGCGAACCCTCATCGGAGAAGGCCGGACTCAGCGAACCGCTGACCTGTTCGCTGAAGCTCACCAGCGGGCTCAACTGCGCGTCGCCGTTGTACAGGCGCTGCAACGGGCTGTTGCCAGTGGCCAGCGCCTGCGCGGAAAAACCACCCCAGCACAGCATGCCGGCGATCTCGTCCATCGCCGCCGGCGCCAGGTAGGCGCGGTAGCTGCCGGGCTTGAGGGTGACGGCCGGGCGCCCCAGGTGCGCCAGCTGTTCGCGAGCCTGACGCAGGCGTGCGGCAAAGGTTTCGCCGCGCCAGGCCTGCCCTGCGTAGTTGGCTTTGACGGCCTGGCCGTTGGCGTGGAACAGGCTCCAGTCAAAGTTGAAACTGTTGGCCTGGTGCCAGCCGAAGGCGCCGAACGAGCTGGCGAAGCCGCGGCAGATGGGGCCGGCGGCATAGATGCCGACCAGGTCCAGGTCGCCGGCTTCGCGCTCGACCAAGGCCAGCACTTCGTCCAGCTCGGGCAGTGGCTGCTCCAGCAGGCTATGACTGTGCCAGGCGCTGTCGTCGAGGTTCAGGTAGGGATCCACAGCTAGCAGCGGCAGGGTCTGGCGCAGTTGCGCGAGGGCGTCGTGCAGGCGCTGGCGGTCGAGTTCGGCATCGTCGCCCAGGGTGATCTGTTGCTCGGCCTGGCGTCCTTCGCGGACCAGCCGCAACTGCACGCTGGCCTGGCTGACCAGTCCGGCCTGGCGCACCTTGGCATGGTTGAAGCGCACGAACTGCGAGTGTTCGGCGCTGTAGCCCAGAGTGAACTGCTCGCCGGGCTGCACGGCGGCGTTCAGGCTATCGAGCAAGCTTTCGAAACGTTGCTGGTAGACGGTGCTCATCAGGCGTCCCCTCCGAATACGTCGATCTGGCGGAACACGCAGGCCGGCGAGGCATGGCCGACCCGCACCACCTGGTTGGGCTCGCCCTTGCCGCAGTTGGGCGTGCCTAGTACCTGGAAGGTGCTGCGGTCACCGACCGCCGAGAGGTTGCGCCAGAAGTCGGCGGAGATGCCGCGATAGTTCGGGTTCTTCACCACGCCCTTGAGTTCGCCGTTCTCGATCAGTTGGCCCCACTCACAACCGAACTGGAATTTGTTGCGCGCATCATCGATGGACCAGGAGCGGTTGGTGCGCATCAGGATGCCGTGCTCGATGCCGGCGATCAGTTGCGCCAGCGTCTGCTCGCCCGGCTCGATGTTGAGGTTGGCCATGCGGTCGATCGGCGCGCGGTTCCAGCCGCAGGCGCGGCTGTTGGCCACGCCGTCCAGGCCCGAGCGCAGTTGCGACAGGGCGCCACCCAGGGGGCGTATCAGCAGGCCATCACGGATCAGGAACTGCTTGCTGGCCGGGGTGCCGTCGTCATCGAAGCTGTAGCTGGCCAGCTCCTCGTGGATTGTCGGGTCGAAGGTCACGTTGAGCAGCTTCGAGCCGTATTGCAGGTGGCCGAAGTCGCCGGCTTTGACGAAGCTGGTGCCGGCGTAGTTGCGCTCATCGCCGAGAATGCGGTCCAGCTCCAGCGGGTGGCCGATGGATTCGTGGATCTGCAGCATCATCTGGTCGGGCATCAGCAGCAGGTCGCGCTGACCGGCCGGGGTGTTCGGCGCCAGCAGCAGTTGCAGCGCCTCGTCGGCCACCCGGCGGGCTGCGCCGACCAGGCCGCAGCGCTCGACCACTTCAAAGCCGCCTTGCTGGCCGAAGTTCTCCCGGCCCAGGCTGCGGCTCTGGCTGTCCTGGCCGTCGCTGGCGGTGACGCCCAGGCCTGGGTAGATGAAGCGCTGGGCGTGACGCAGCTCGGCGCCGGCGGAGTTCAGGTAGGTCTGTTCGACCACACTGAAGCCCAGGCTCGCCTGCCAGTCCACCAGGCGCTCGTCCTTGGGCACGCTGGCCGACTCGGCGGCAAGCAGCTCCAGGCAGTCGGCGAGGTTGGGCAGGGACTGTTCGAAATTGGGCGAGACATGATCGTGACGCCCGCTCGGGGCGGCCTGGCCACCCAGGTCGAGCAGGCTGCTGGCCTTGATCCGCCGGGCGAGTGCCTCGGCCTGTTCCAGCGCGCGTTGCAGGCCTGCCTGGGACAGGTCGGCGGTGGCCGCGTAGGCCTCGACGCCGTTGACCCGCACGGTGAGCATGGCGCCTTCGTCCTGGCTGAAGAAGGGCGGCTCGGCGACGTTGCGCCGTACTGACAGTGACTGCTGCGATTGCTTCACATGGCGAAGCGAGAACAGTTCGGCCGTGCTGCGCAACGCGGCGAAGCGCTGGCGCAGCAGGGTGCTGGAGTCGAACATGGGAAACCTCCGTGTGCGCGGTGGCTCCCCCTAGAACCACCCCTCTTGCATGCCCAGGCACGTATCGTCGCGGGCCTCGAGCAAAGCGAGGTCATTATGGCAGCCCGGCACTTCCCAGGTGAGGAAATAACGCGCGGCCTGGAGCTTGCCCAGGTAGAAGTCGCGGTCGCTGCCCTTGAGCAGGCCGACCTCGGCATGGATCGCCTGCTCCAGCCAGCGCCAGCCGATCACGCAGTGGCCAAAGGCCTTGAGGTACAGAGACGAGTTGGCCAGTGCGCCGGCGACCTTGCCCTGGGCCAGGTCGCCGAGCAGGGCGAGGGTGACCGCTTGCAGGCGGTTCACCAGCTGTTCCAGTGGCTGGCGCAGGTTGTCCAGGTTCGGATGATGGCTGGCGCGCTCGCAGGTGCCGGCGATCAGGCGGATCAGCTGCTTGAGCCCGGCGCCGCCGTTCTGCGCCAGCTTGCGCCCGAGCAGGTCGAGGGACTGGATGCCTTCGGTACCTTCGTGGATCGGGTTGAGACGGTTGTCGCGGTAGTACTGTTCGACCGGGTACTCGCGGGTGTAGCCGTGGCCGCCGAGGATCTGGATTGCCAGTTCATTGGCCTTGAGGCAGAACGTCGAGGGCCAGGACTTGACGATCGGGGTGAGCAGGTCGAGCAATTCCTGGGCTTGCTGGCGGGTGTTTTCATCCGGCGCAGTGTGGGTGTCATCGAACAGCCGGGCCGCGTACAGGCCCAGGTCGAAAGCACCCTCCACGTAGGCCTTTTGTGCCAGCAGCATGCGCTTGACGTCGCTATGCTCGATGATCGGCACGGCGGCGCTGTGTGGGTCCTTGTTGTCCGGCAGGCGGCCCTGTGGGCGTTGGCGGGCGTACTCCAGTGAATACAGGTAACCGGCGTAGCCGAGCATCACCGCGCCCATGCCGACGCCGATGCGCGCCTCGTTCATCATCTGGAACATGCAGGCCAGGCCCTGGTGCGGCTGGCCGACCAGGTAGCCGACGCATTGGCCATTGTCGCCGAAATTGAGCGCGGTAGAAGTGGTGCCGCGCCAGCCCATCTTGTGGAACAGGCCGGCCAGCAGCACATCGTTGCGCGGGCCCAGGCTGCCGTCGGGGTTGACCAGATACTTGGGCACGATGAACAGCGAGATGCCCTTTACCCCGGCTGGCGCGTCCGGCAGCTTGGCCAGGACCATGTGCACGATGTTCTCGGACAGCTCGTGGTCGCCGCCGGAGATGAAGATCTTGTTGCCTCTGAGTCGGTAGCTGCCTTCGCCTGCGGGTTCGGCGCGGCTGCGGATATCGGCCAGTGACGAGCCGGCATGGGGCTCGGTCAGGGCCATGGTGCCGAAGTAGCGGCCCTCGATCATCGGCTGCAGGAACAGGCGCTTCTGCTCTTCAGTGCCGAAACTCTCGATCAGGTTGGCCGCGCCCATGGTCAGGAACGGGTAGGCCGTGGTGCCAGCGTTGGCCGCCTGGAAGTGGGCAAAGCAGGCCTGTGATACCAGGCTTGGCAACTGCATGCCGCCGACTTCGAAGTCGCGGTTGGCGTTGAGGAAGCCCGCTTCGAGGAAGGCGTCCACGGCCGGTTTCACTTCCGGGATCAGCTCGGCGCGGCCGTCCACGTAACGTGGCTCGTTTTCATCGCCTTTGCGGTTGTGCGGGGCGAAGTACTTCTCGGCAATGGTGCGGGCGGTGGTCAGCGCCGCGTCGAAGGTCTCGCGGCTGTGTTCGGCGAAGCGCGGACGCTGGGTCAGGGCCTCGGCGTCGAGGACTTCGTAAAGTTCGAAGGCGAGGTTGCGGCTGCTGAGGAGTTGCTCGGACATGGCTGCATTCCTGGTTCGGGGTGCAGCGAGTCTAGGCGGGGTGGTGGGGCAGGGGACAGGTTAATAGGTGTGGGTGATATGGGGGCAGAAGTGGCCATCGCCCAGGTCACCTTGGGTTGCGCCGGGCGCCATGGACCTGGGTGTTACTCGTCGCAAAGCCTTGTCACGCAATTGCGCTTATATCGATATCGATATAGTTTTATCTTTGCCGCTCATGGAGAGTTTACGCCTCCGATAAGGACAAGCCAGGCGAGTGCATTGGCGGGAGCGTGCAGGATGCATGTAGGGCAAAAGCCAATCGAATGGTTGGGTAGCAGCAAGCAGGACCTGCGGGACTTTCCGATTGTGGCAAGGCAGCGGGCCGGGTATCAGCTGGAGCTGATCCAGGACGGTGAAGACCCCTTCGACTGGAAGCCAATGGAAAGCGTTGGTCCGGGGACGCGAGAAATCCGCATCAAGTGTCGGGACGGGGCATTTCGAGTGTTCTACGTCGTGAGTCGACCAGAAGCGGTTTACGTCCTGCACGCGTTTCGCAAGACGACTGAGAAGACGGAAAAGCGTGATATCGATCTGGCGAGAGCGCGATACAAATTGTTGGGCGCCTGCTGAGCCAGAACCGGCAGTACTGTATGAACGAGATGGATGCACAGAGGGATTTGCGATGACAAACGAACGCTCCACTTCAGTATGGGATGCGCTGTTCGACTCACCCGAAGAGGCCGAGAACCTACGGCTTCGGGCGAAGCTGATGCGGGTGTTGACCAAGATTGTCCGATCCTGGGATCTGCCGCAGAAAGATGCAGCGCGGCGACTGCATCTGACTCAGCCACGCTTGAGTGACTTGCTCAATGGCAAGATAGACAAGTTCTCGCTGGATGCACTGGTGAATATCCTGGCGAACGCCGATCTGGAAGTCGATTTTACGGTGAAAAAGAAATCGGCCTGATGGCCGCTTAGCCTCAAATTAATCGCAGTTTTCCAGTCGTCCCTATGGCTCTAATGGCCGAGCCGAAGTGCGTTTCCTACGCAGATTCCAAGACTTTCCCTATTCCATGTAGTCCAATTCCCAAACATACTCCCAAGCCCTTTCAAGCCATTGCGGTGCTCTGGGTTGGTCTCTAGTCTCGGACGGTCGCTGCAAAATCAGCGACCGGCTTTGACAGGCCGACTATCAAGAGCTTACTCAACGGTTTCGCCCTTTATGGCGGCTGTATGTGGGGCACTTCGCGTGCGCCGGGGTTTTGCTCTTGCTGACCGGTCTGTCAACCCATATACAGCTGCCACCTTCTTGTTTGACAGCAACGGGTGGTGGTCCCACTTGATCAGCAAGAGGTAGCTATGTTGAAGATTGTCCCCGATCCACCCCACAACCCTCATTCCCTCGAAGACACCCTCATCCAGGCCACCGAGTACGCCCTGTGCGCCTTGACCGTGGCCCATCACGCCGTACAGCTCAAACCCAGGTCGCCGGCTGCCGTGTTGATGATGGCGTCGATGCATGAAATGGAATCGCTGCGTGTGTTGCTCGAAGCGGCGTTGATCCAGGTGCAGATGCCAGCGCAGGCGCCGACGTTGCATTAAGTCTGATCGAGGGGAAAGCCCGCTCCCACGCAGCCGAATCCAGCGAAATCCTGGCGTGGGAGCGGGCTTGCCCCGCGATAGCGTCCGCACAGGCACCGACCATTTCAGGGAGAACAACCATGACCACAGACAATACCCCCACCACCGTCGGCAAGACCAAGTTCTACCAGGGCGAAGGTATGACCGACCCGCTGTTCTGCATCGAACCCGGCATCCCCTGCCGGCACGCCCGCGACCAGGCCTCGGAACTGATGGGCTGCGTACGCGACCTGACCATCACCGGGATCATGGAGGAAAAGCCCCAACTGCTCTGGGCGTCGTATTACCTGAGCGCCCTGGCCAAGGCGCTGATGGATGATGCCGAACTGGGCATGGGGCGTTAACGCCCCCAAAGGGCATCGCGGGGCAACCCCGCTCTCACGCCACTGGGTACTGCTGCGGAAGTGGGGCTGTCGTGATATCGCGCCAAGCGCCGGTTTGGGACAGCTCCTACATGGCAGCAGGACTTAACGCTGTTTTGCCGCTGCGGGAATTCCGGTTCCATATCCACCTTTCCCAGCGGCAATCAGTTCTCCAAATAGTTTCAGGGCTCGACCTTGCGAGTTGTACGCAAGTTTGTACAATGTTTGGCAGGCAGGTCGCACAGCGCCGACTTGCCATCAAGGCCTGTTGACTCTCGAGAACTGATCCAGGCGGTACCTGGAAAGGAAAGAAAAATGCATGTACTGACGTTCAGCCAGGCACGCGCCGACCTGAAGCAGACAATGGACGACGTATGCCGGGACCATGAGCCGGCAGTCATCACACGTCAGCGTGGCGAGCCGGTCGTGATGATTTCGCTCGAGGACTACAACGGCATGCGCGAGACCATGTACCTGCTGGAGTCGTCCGCGAACGCCAAGCGTCTTCGCGCTTCCATTGCTCAGCTCCGGGCTGGTAAGGCCGTTACCCAGGAACTGGCACTCGATGAATGTGAAAGCCAAGCAACGAAACAAGACTGAGGCGCGAAGCACCACAAGCGTGGCCTTCACTGCTGAGGGGTGGGAAGACTACGGTTACTGGCGAAACAGTGATGTCGCTATCTTCCAGCGCATCAACACGATGATCTGTGAGTGTCTGCCCAGCCCTTTCAAAGGCACCGGCAAGCCAGAGCCGCTCAAAGGCGACTTGTCAGGTTTCTGGTCTCGCCGTATCACTCGCGAACACCGATTGGTCTACTTCTACGAGGCGGGAATCCTGACCATCCTGCAGTGCCGTTACCACTATGACGATTAGGCCAAGCGCCCACAAAAAAGGAGAGCCGAAGCTCTCCTTTTTTGTTAGATCGGTGTCAGCCGATGGTCATCAGGCTGGCGTTACCACCTGCCGCCGCGGTATTAACACTCACCGCCCGCTCGATCACCAGGCGCTCCAGGGCGATCTGGTGATCGCCGCTCGACAGCCCATGCACGCCGACGATCGCGCCGGCACGCTTGGCCACCTGCTCGCAGACGCCGCGCAACTGGTCGGAGTGACCGTGGTGAATGACCGCGTCGAAGGCGACCTCATCCTTGCTCCAGTCAGCCACCAGCTTGATCTTCGCTTGCAGCTCCTTCGGCAGACGAGCGCGCACGGTCTTGGCCGGCTCGCCGTCCTGGAACACCGCCGAGCTGCCCACGGCCAGTACCGCTGCCAGCTGGGCCAGCAGGTCGGCCTCGTTGTCGGCCAGGCACAGCACGTGTTCGCGTGGCAGCACGCTGTAGGTGTTGCGCTCGCCGGTCGGGCCTGGCAGCACGCGGGTGATGCCGCTCTGCGACTGCTCGGCGAACTGCTCGCACAGCGCGACCAGGTCGCTCATCTGGCTGCTGGCCGCCCAGGTCTTGAGGGAGGTCAACGGCTTGAGCTGCTGGTCGCGCAGGGTGGTGTCGGCCTTGCTGCGCGCGTCGTCGGCCTGGAAGTGGCGGGCGATGGCGTCGGCCGGGCGGGTCGACAGCAGGCGGTACAGGTACAGCGGGCCACCGGCTTTCGGGCCGGTGCCCGACAGGCCTTCACCGCCGAACGGCTGCACGCCGACCACGGCGCCGACGATGTTGCGGTTGACGTACATGTTGCCGGCGTTGACGTTGTCCACCACCTTGGCGATGGTCTCGTCGATGCGGGTGTGCACGCCCAGGGTCAGACCGTAGCCGGAGGCGTTGATCTGCTCGATCAGCTGGTCCAGGTCCTTGCGGTTGTAGCGCACCACGTGCAGCACCGGGCCGAAGATTTCGCGCTTGAGCTCGTCGAAGCTTTCCAGTTCGATCAGGGTCGGCATCACGAAGGTGCCGCGCTTGATCTCTTCACCCTCGGCGATGGCCACCTGGTAAACGCTGCGGCCTTTGTCGCGCATGCCCTGGATGTGCTTCTCGATGCCGGCCTTGGCTTCGGCGTCGATCACCGGGCCAATGTCCACGGACAGGCGCTCCGGGTTGCCCAGGCGGCTTTCGGCCATGGCGCCCTTGAGCATCTCGATCACGCGGTCGGCGGAGTCTTCCTGCAGGCACAGCACGCGCAGGGCCGAGCAACGCTGGCCGGCGCTGTCGAAGGCCGAGGACACCACATCGATCACCACCTGCTCGGTAAGCGCCGAGGAGTCGACGATCATCGCGTTCTGGCCGCCAGTTTCGGCGATCAGCGGGATCGGACGGCCCTGGTTGTCCAGGCGCCCGGCAATGTTGCGTTGCAGCAGGCGGGCGACTTCGGTGGAACCGGTGAACATCACGCCCTTGACGCGCTCGTCACCGACCAGGCCGGCACCGACGGTTTCGCCCTGGCCCGGCAGCAGTTGCAGCACGCCTTCGGGGATGCCGGCTTCCAGCATCAGGCGCACGGCCTGGGCGGCGATCAGTGGGGTCTGCTCGGCCGGCTTGGCCAATACCGGGTTGCCGGCGGCGAGGGCCGCGGCCACCTGGCCGGAGAAGATCGCCAGTGGGAAGTTCCACGGGCTGATGCACACCACCGGACCCAGTGGGCGGCAGCTATCGTTGCGCAGATCGTTGCGTGCCTGCACCGCGTAGTAGCGCAGGAAGTCCACCGCCTCGCGCACTTCGGCGATGGCGTTGGCGAAGGTCTTGCCGGCTTCGCGTACCAGCAGGCCCATCAGCGGCTGGATGTCGGCTTCCATCAGGTCAGCGGCGCGTTCGAGGATCGCGGCGCGCTCGGCGGGCGGAGTGGCCTGCCAGATCGGCGCGGCGTTCAGCGCGCACTGGATGGCATTGTCGACGTCGGCGACGGTGGCTTCCTGCACATGGCCGACCACATCGCGATGATCGGATGGGTTGAGCACCGGCGTGGCCGGCTGTTCGCTGGCGGCGCAAGCCAGCAGCGGCGTGGCTTTCCAGTCGTTGTGGGCGGTGGCCAGCAGGGCGCAGGACAGCGACGCCAGGCGGTGTTCGTTGGCCATGTCGATGCCGGCCGAGTTGGCCCGCTCGCTGCCGTACAGCTCACGCGGCATCGGAATGCGCGGGTGCGGCAGGCCGATGCTGCCTTCCTGGGTACCCATGCGCTCGATGCTGGCGACCGGGTCGGCGACCAGTTCCTGAATGGAGATCGAGTGGTCGGCAATGCGGTTGACGAACGAGGTGTTGGCGCCGTTTTCCAGCAGGCGGCGGACCAGGTAGGCCAGCAGGGTCTCGTGGGTGCCGACGGGTGCGTACACGCGGCACGGACGGTTCAGCTTGCCCTCGGAGATCTTGCCCACGACTTGCTCGTACAGCGGTTCGCCCATGCCGTGCAGGCACTGGAACTCGTACTGGCCCGGGTAATAGTTCTGCCCGGCGATGGTGTAGATGGCCGACAGGGTGTGGGCGTTGTGGGTGGCGAACTGCGGGTAGATGGCTTCAGGCACCGACAGCAACTTGCGCGCGCAGGCAATATAGGAAACGTCGGTGTACACCTTGCGGGTGTAGACCGGGTAGCCTTCCAGGCCCTCGACCTGGGCGCGCTTGATCTCGCTGTCCCAGTAGGCGCCCTTCACCAGGCGGATCATCAGGCGGTGGCGGCTGCGCTTGGCCAGGTCGATGACGTAGTCGATCACATATGGGCAGCGCTTCTGGTACGCCTGGATAACGAAGCCGATGCCGTTCCAGCCGGCCAGCGACGGCTCGAAGCACAGGCGCTCGAGCAGGTCCAGCGACAGCTCCAGGCGGTCGGCTTCCTCGGCGTCGATGTTCAGGCCGATGTCGTATTGCTTGGCCAGCAGGGTCAGCGACAGCAGGCGCGGGTACAGCTCGCTCATCACGCGCTCGTACTGGGCGCGGCTGTAACGCGGGTGCAGGGCCGAGAGCTTGATCGAGATGCCCGGGCCTTCATAGATGCCGCGGCCGTGCGAGGCCTTGCCGATCGAGTGGATCGCCTGCTCGTAGGAGGCCAGGTATTTCTGCGCGTCGTGCTCGGTCAGCGCTGCTTCGCCGAGCATGTCGTAGCTGTAGCGGAAGCCCTTGGATTCGAACTTGCTGGCGTTGGCCAGGGCCTCGGCGATGGTCTCGCCGGTGACGAACTGCTCGCCCATCAGGCGCATGGCCATGTCGACGCCCTTGCGGATCATCGGCTCGCCGCTCTTGCCGATGATGCGGGTGAGCGAGGAGGTCAGGCCGGATTCGTTGTGGGTGCTGACCAGCTTGCCGGTCAGCAGCAGGCCCCAGGTGGCGGCGTTGACGAACAGCGATGGGCTGTTGCCCAGGTGCGGCTGCCAGTTGCCGGTGCTGATCTTGTCGCGGATCAGCGCGTCACGGGTGCCTTTGTCGGGGATACGCAGCAGGGCTTCGGCCAGGCACATCAGCGCTACGCCTTCTTGCGAGGACAGCGAGAACTCCTGCAGCAGGCCCTGGACGATACCGGCGCGGCCACCGGCGCTCTTCTGGTTGCGCAGCTTGTCGGCCAGGCTTGCGGCCAGCTTGTTGGTGGCTTCGGCCTGGGCGGCCGGCAGGCGAGCCTGCTCCAGCAGCATCGGCACCACTTCCTGCTCGGGGCGGCGGTAGGCGGCGGTGATCGCCGAGCGCAGTACCGACTGCGGCAGGATGCTTTCGGCAAACTCCAGGAAGCACTGGTGGGCGTGGTCGGCGGCGACTTCGCCGGCGTCATCGCCAGCGGCGGCATGGCCGTTGAGGTCGTTCAGGGTGGCGCCACCCTCGAGCTTCTCGAGATAGTTGAAGATCGCTTGCTTGATCAACCAGTGCGGCGTGCGGTCGATGGACTGCGCAGCTGCTTTGAGTCGCTCACGGGTCGGGTCGTCGAGTTTGACCCCAAGGGTGGTCGTCGCCATTTCTTATCCTCGTTATTGGCCACGGATGTGGCCTAAGCTGGCGGCAAGATTAGCCTGTAGGACAATTGGGGTGCAACCGGGTGCAACCCGAATTTTTCGTGCCCCAGGTGCAACTCGTCTGAAGGGTATTTCTGAACCGCCGAAATGGCTGTTTTTGCTGCATTTAAGTATGAGAAACGTCGTTTTTGCTCCGAAAAGAAGCAAGAAAGCAGTTTTATCTGAAAATGCAGGCTTGGGTGCAACTTGCAAATGAAAAATGGTTGCACCTGATTCATGTTGTTGCATAGGATGCGCCGCCTGGGTGCAACCGTCGTCGTGCACGGCGAGTCGCAGAGATAAAAACAACGCCAGGGCACAACTCATGGGCAATCCAATCACGATCACCTTCGTGATCTACATCGCGGCAATGGTGCTGATCGGCTTCGCGGCCTATCGCTCCACCAAGAACCTTTCCGACTATATTCTCGGCGGCCGTAGCCTCGGCAGCGTGGTCACCGCGCTTTCCGCCGGCGCATCGGACATGAGCGGCTGGCTGCTGATGGGCCTGCCGGGCGCCATCTACTTCGCCGGCCTTTCCGAGGCCTGGATCGCCATCGGCCTGACCGTCGGCGCCTACCTGAACTGGCTGTTCGTCGCCGGCCGTCTGCGTGTGCAGACCGAGCACAACGGTGACGCCCTGACCCTGCCGGACTACTTCGCCAGCCGCTTCGAGGACAAGACCGGCCTGCTGCGGATCATCTCGGCCATCGTCATCCTGGTGTTCTTCACCATTTACTGCGCCTCCGGCATCGTCGCCGGCGCCCGCCTCTTCGAAAGCACCTTCGGCATGTCCTACGAGACCGCCCTGTGGGCCGGTGCCGCCGCCACCATCGCCTACACCTTCGTCGGTGGTTTCCTGGCGGTGAGCTGGACCGACACCGTGCAGGCATCGCTGATGATCTTCGCGCTGATCCTGACCCCAGTGATCGTGCTGATCTCCACCGGCGGCTTCGACCAGACCTTCGCCGCCATCGACGCGGTGAACCCGGCGCACTTCGACATGTTCAAGGGCGCCACCTTCATCGGCATCATCTCGCTGATGGGCTGGGGCCTGGGCTACTTCGGCCAGCCGCACATCCTGGCGCGGTTCATGGCGGCCGACTCGGTGAAGTCGATCGCCAATGCCCGTCGCATCTCCATGACCTGGATGATCCTCTGCCTGGCCGGTACCTGCGCCGTGGGCTTCTTTGGTATCGCCTACTTCTCGGCGCATCCTGACCTGGCCGGTCCGGTCACCGAGAACCACGAGCGCGTGTTCATCGAGCTGGCCAAGATCCTGTTCAACCCATGGGTCGCCGGCGTGCTGCTGTCGGCCATCCTGGCGGCGGTGATGAGCACCCTGAGCTGCCAGCTGCTGGTGTGCTCCAGCGCCCTGACCGAAGACTTCTACAAGGCCTTCCTGCGCAAGAATGCCTCGCAGACCGAGCTGGTCTGGGTCGGTCGCCTGATGGTGCTGGCTGTCGCGCTGATCGCCATCGCCATGGCCGCCAACCCCGAGAACCGCGTGCTGGGCCTGGTGGCCTACGCCTGGGCTGGCTTCGGTGCCGCCTTCGGCCCGGTGGTGTTGATCTCGGTACTGTGGAAAGGCATGACCCGCAACGGCGCGCTGGCCGGTATCGTGGTCGGTGCACTGACCGTGATCCTGTGGAAGAGCTACGTCGGCCTGGGGCTGTACGAGATCATCCCGGGCTTCCTGTTCGCCAGCATCGCCATCTTCGTGGTGAGCAAGCTGGGCAGCCCGACGAACAGCATGGTTTCGCGTTTTGAAACCGCTGATGCGGCGTATCACGCCGACAAGTAATACCTGCTGAATCGGCATCGCCTTCATCGCCGGCAAGCCGGCTCCCACAGGGATCTCATCCAACCTGTGGGAGCCGGCTTACCGGCGATGCGATTCAAGCCCGACCGCCGTACCTGACGTCTCCTTCGCGACAAGGTAAACTTGCCGCCCCCGCAGGAGTCCTCATGAACTATCGTCACGCCTTCCACGCCGGCAACCATGCCGACGTCCTCAAGCACATCGTGCTCACCCGCCTCATCGCCCTGATGTCGCGCAAGGAGCAGCCGTTTGCCTATATCGATACCCACGCAGGGCTTGGCCTGTACGACCTGCAGGGCGATCAGGCGAGCCGTACCGGTGAGTACCTCGAAGGCGTCGCCCGCCTGTGGAATCGCGATGACCTGCCCGCCGTTACCGCTGACTATCTGGGTGTCATCAAGCGCCTGAACAAGAACGGCGAGCTGCGCTACTACCCGGGCTCCCCCGAACTGGCACGGCGCCTGATGCGTGAACAGGACCGTGCGCAGCTCAACGAAAAGCACCCTGAAGACGGCGTGCTGCTTAAAGAGAACATGAAGAAGGATCCGCGTGTCACCGTGCACCTGGGCGAGGGGTGGCACATCCCGCGGGCCCTGCTGCCGGTGCCGGAGAAGCGCGCGATCATGCTGATCGACCCGCCGTTCGAGCAGGCCGACGAGCTCAAGCGCTGCACCGTGGCGATGAAGGAGGCGATCGGTCGCATGCGCCAGACCGTCGCGGCCATCTGGTACCCGATCAAGGACCAGCGCTCGCTGACCCGCTTCTACCAGGACCTCACCAGCACCGGCGCGCCCAAGCTGCTGCGCGTGGAGCTGTATGTGCATCACCAGGACAGCCCGCAGGGCCTGAACGGCTCGGGCCTGGCCATCGCCAACCCACCGTGGGGCCTGGAAGACGAACTCAAGGAGCTGCTGCCGTGGTTGGCCAAGGAACTGGCACAGACCGCCGGCAGCTTCCGCATGGACTGGCTGATCGCCGAATAAACAGGCGTCGTAAGCACCGTGGGAGTGGGCTTGCCCGGCGATGGCGTCAGCAGATCCAACGCCATCGCGGGGCAAGCCCGCTGCCACGTCTATGCATCGCGTCAGGCGATCTTTGCGTTATAATCCCGCCCTTTAGCCGCCATCCGCCTGAATGGCCGGTGGCGCACTTCATACCGATTTGAGAGGCTAACCCCTTGGCACTGACGATTCTTGGCCTGTCCGGCGCCCTTAGCCATGACCCTTCCGCGGCCCTGTACATCGACGGCAAGCTGATTGCCGCCGCCGAAGAAGAGCGCTTCGTGCGTGACAAGCATGCGAAGAACCGCATGCCCTACGAGTCGGCGAAGTTCTGCCTGGAGCAGGCCGGCATCAAGCCGTCGGACGTCGACGTGGTGGCCATTCCTTTCGCCCCGATCAGCCTGTTCGGCAAGGCCCGCTGGCACTACGCCAAGCGCTACTGGTACGCCCCGGATCGCGCTCTCGACGCGCTGCTGATGGGCAACCGCCGCTACAAGCGCTACCGCAAGAAGATCGTCTGGTGCCTGGAGCAGCTGGGCTTCGATCCGAAGAAGATCAAGATCGAACCGGTCGAGCACCACCTGGCCCACGCCTCCAGCGCCTACCATTGCTCGGGCTTCAAAGAGAAGACCGCGATCCTCGGCATCGACGGCAAGGGCGAGTACGCCACTACCTTCTTCGGTTATGGCGAAAACGGCAAGATCCACAAGATCAAGGAATTCTTCGACCCGGACTCCCTGGGTGGCCTGTATGGCGCGATCACCGAGTTCCTCGGCTTCGAGATGCTCGATGGCGAGTTCAAGGTCATGGGCATGGCGCCGTACGGCGATGCCAGCAAATATGACTTCTCGCGCCTGGCCAGCTTCGAAAACGGCGAGTTGGTGATCAACACCGAGTACGCCAACGTCATCGGCCTGCGCCGTTATAAAGAGAAGGGCAAGGGCTTCTACTTCTCGCCCAAGCTGATCGAGTGGTTGGGTCCGAAGCGCGAAGGCGACATCGCCGACGAGCCGTATATCCACTACGCGGCGAGCATGCAGGCATTGTTCGAGAAGCTCGCCCTGCAGATGATCGACCACTACCTGGGCGATACCCTGAAAGAGACCGGCAAGCTGGCCTTCGCTGGCGGCTGTGCGCTGAACGTCAAGCTGAACCAGAAGATCATCGCCCGCGATGACGTGAAAGAGCTGTTCGTCCAGCCAGCGTCCGGCGACGCCGGAACTGCGGTAGGTGCAGCTGCCTATGTGTCCCACGCCCGTGGCGTGCCGGTCGAGAAGATGGAGCACGTCTACCTCGGCCCTGCGTACTCCAACGAAGACGTGATCGCCGCCTGCGCCCGTCACCCGAGCAAACCGGTATGGCGCAAGCTCGAGAACATGCCCGAGCAGATCGCCAAGATCATGGTCGACGGCAACCCGGTTGCCTGGTTCCAGGGGCGCATGGAGTTCGGCCCGCGCGCACTGGGTGGTCGCTCGATCATCGGTTGCCCGAGCGTGCCGGGCGTGGCCGACCGCATCAACCACCAGATCAAGTTCCGCGAGCGTTGGAGGCCTTTCTGCCCGTCGATGCTCGACACCGTCGCGCCGCAGATGATCAAGATCGATCACCCGGCGCCGTTCATGACCTTCACCTTCGAAGTGGCAGAAGAGTGGAAGACCCGTGTGCCGGAAGTGGTCCACGAGGACGGTACCTCGCGTGCCCAGGTGCTCAAGCGCGAGTACAACCCGCGCTACTACGACATGATGAAGGCGCTGGAAGACCTGACCGGCAACGGCGTGTCGCTGAACACCTCGCTCAACCGCCGTGGCGAACCGATGATCTGCTCGCCGACCGACGCCCTGAACATGTTCTTCGGCTCGGACCTGCAGTACCTGATCATGGAAGACATCCTGGTGGTCAAGGAAGGCGCCGCGCCGTATGACCAGCCGCTCTGAACCGCGGATCCTGCAGTTCTGCCATGGCTATGACGGGCCGTTCCTCGACTGCGCCCGTCAATATGCCAGCCTGTTCCAGGGCAGCGGCTACAAGGTCACCACCGTGTTCCTCACCGGGGCAGCTGACGCGCAGGTCGCGGCTGGCTGCGCCTCGGACGAGGTGTTGTTCCTGGAGTTCAGTTCAAAGGCCGTGCGTGGCCTGAAGCTGGGCGCCATCGCCGCGCTGCGCAAGATCGCCGCGCAGCGCAATTTCGCGTTTTGCATCGCCCACCGCTTCAAGCCGATCTATGTCGCGCTGCTGGCCACCGGTCTGCCGGTGATCGGCGTGCACCATGCGTTTGGCGACTACCAGCGCAAGGGGCGTCGCCTGTTCGCCAACCTGTTCTGTAAACGCCTGAGCCTGCTCGGTGTCTCGGACGCGGTGCGCGACGACATGCGACGCTGCCTGGGGCAGTGGCCGGCCGAGCGTATCCAGACCCTGTACAACCGCATCGATGTCGAGGCACTACAGGCCAGCCTGGTACCGCGTGACGAGGCGCGTCGCGCCTTGGGCCTGGATGAGCAGGCCTGGGTGGTCGGCAATGTCGGCCGACTGCACCCGGACAAGGACCAGGCCACGCTGTTGCGCGGCTTCGCCGAAGCCTTGCCTGGCCTGCCGGCTGGCGCGCGGCTGGCAATCCTGGGCAAGGGCCGCCTCGAGGCATCGCTCAAGGCATTGGCCAGTGAGCTGGGTATTGCCGGGCAGGTGGACTTCCTCGGCCAGGTGCCGGACGCCCGCCGTTACTTCCGCGCCTTCGATGTATTTGCGCTGAGCTCCGATCATGAGCCGTTCGGCATGGTCCTGCTCGAGGCCATGGTGGCGGGCGTGCCGCTGCTGGCCACCGCCTGTGGCGGCGCCCGGGAAGTGGTCGAGGGCGTGGGCGTGCTGTTCCCGCTGGGGGATGCCGCGCAGCTGGCCCAGGGCCTGAAGCATATGGCCGGGCTGGACGCCGGGCAGCGTGAGGCCTGTGCTTTGCACATGCTGCAGCGCCTGCAGCAGCGTTTTAGCGATCTGGCGGTGCGCGATGCCTTCTGGCAGTTGCCGCAGGTGCGTGCGCTGGTGGCGGAGGCCTGATGCTCAATCACCTCAAGGCCTGGCGCGAACGCGGCTGGCAAGTGATCGACGCGGCCGAATACAACGCTGCCTGGCAGCGTTTCGGCGGCAGTGTCGCCACGCACCCGCTGGTGGTCGAGCAACTGGCGGACCTGGCTCAGATCCCGGTGCGTTACCTCGGTTGTTTCCAGGGCGGCGAGCTCAAGGCCGCACTGCCAACCTGGGGGCGCCACCTGGCGCTGGCCAAGGATGTACTCAAGCGCGAAGGCAAGAAGGGTCTGTTCGACCTGGGCAATGCCGAGATCATCCTGCCGGCCGCTGCCGATGCCGGGGCGCCGCTGCGGCACGCCGGTCGCTACCTGTCGGAGCTGAACCAGGGCCGTTTCACCGGCCTGAAGGCGCAGCCTGAGCAGTTGGCCATGGCGCGGCCTCACGAGGATCTGTCGAAGAAGTTCCGCTATAACCAGCGTCGTGAGCTGCGACTGCTGGAAGAGGCGGGCGGGCAGGTGCGGCCGATCGGTGATTTCACTGCCGCCGAGATCGCGGCGATGTACTGTGATCTGTTCCAGCGTCGCTGGGGCTTCCCGGCCACCGGTGCGGACCGCATGGCCGAGGTGCTCGAGCGCCTGCGCGAGCTGCTGATCGGCTCGGTGCTGTTCCTCGAGGGGGCGCCAATCGCCATTCAGCTGGTGTATCGCGTCGAGGCGCCGCAGTGGATCAGCGTCGAATACGTCAACGGTGGTGTCGACCCTGAAACCAAGGCCTTCAGCCCTGGAAGCGTATTGAGCTTCATCAACACCCAGTCTGCCTGGGAGGATGCCACGGCCCGGGGCAAGGCGCTGCGGTTCTCGTTCGGTCGTGCAGACCGAGAGTACAAGGACCGTTGGTGCAACCCTGTACCGGTGTTTCAGTCGTGAGCCGCAAGCAGCAGTTGCTCAAGCGCCACCGGCGCAACAAGCGCCTGGGGCTGCTGGTGGGCCTGCTGCTGCTGGTCGTGTTGGGCGTGTTCGTTGCGTGGTGGTTGCCGCTGTTGTTGCTGCCGCTGTTGTGGGTGGCGCACGAGGCCTGGTTCGCCGATCACCTGTTCTACTCGCCGGGCGAAGACTACGCCTACCGTTTTGCCAAGGACACTCGCGAAGTCGCAGCGAGCCTGCAGGGCGATCTGTTGCAAACTGATGTTGCACTGCAAGGTGACGAGACACTGATCCTTGAAATCGGTATTCGTAGCAATTGGCTCGGGCGCTTCCTTGATCCTTGCGTCGAGCTGCTGGCGGGGGCCGCCAGCGACGTGCAAACGTTCGAGCGTGGCGTCAAAGGGGTGCGTTTCCTCAATCTGACCGGGTTGGCCGAACCGTTGGCGGCCGGCACGTTGCGCCTGCGTGGTCGGCATTGCCGATTGCAGCAATCGCCGCGCCTGTGGATAACTCCGGCGGTCGAATTGCGCAAACGCCGAGTGATGGTCATCGCCCCCCATGCCGATGACGCTGAGCTGGCGGCCTATGGCCTCTACAGCCAGGCCGACGAAACCTGGGTGGTCACTCTGACTGCCGGTGAGATCGAGGCCGAACACTACCAGGCCATGGGCCTGGCCAAGGCCGAGGCGGCCAGGCTGAAGGGGCGGTTGCGCGCCTGGGACAGCATCGCCGTGCCACGGTGGGCCGGCGTGCCGGAGTCGCGCTGTGTGCAACTGGGCTACTTCTGCCTGCAATTGCCAGTCATGCAGGCTGCGCCGGATCTGCCGGTGGGCTCGCGTGAAGCCGACCTTGCCGACATTCGTCCCTTCCGACGTTTCAATCCGTTCCCGCTGCCGGCCGATATCGATGGTGCGCCGACCTGGCACAACCTGCTGGCCGACCTGCGTGCCCTGTTCGAGATGGCCCGGCCCCAGGTGCTGGTGATGCCGCATTCGGTGCTTGATCCGCACCCGGACCACATCTGTGCCCAGGCCGCTGTGCTCGAGGCGCTGCAAGGCCTGGCGTGGCAGCCTGAAACGTTGCTGTGCTACGCCAACCACCTGCATGACAACGACCGCTGGCCGATGGGCGAGAGCGGAGATGGCGTGGCCCTGCCGCCGCAGCTGGAAGCCGCCGAAGCCTGGGCGCCCTGCAGCCTGGTGCTGGATATCGACACCCAGCGCGACAAGGCCATGGCTCTGGGCATGATGCATGACCTGCAACCTGCGCCCCCCTTCAAGCGTCGCCTGCGCCGTGCGTTGCAACGCTGGCTGGCAGGGCGCCGCCCATCGCCGTACGGAGAGAACGAATTCTTCCGCAAGGCGGTGCGCCGACATGAACTGTTCTGGCGTCGCGACCTGTGAGCGCCCAAGGAAAGCAATGAAAGTCCTATTTCTGGTGCAGAAGGAACAACGGGCGATTCTCGACCGTCTGTACGACGGCGTCGCGGCCAACTGCGACTGCGATCTGCGTTGGCTGAGCGACGAGGACCAGCGCAACCTGCGTCGCTATTTCAAGCGGGAAGTGGACGTCACGCGCTATGACCGTATCGTGTTCTTCCTGCGATTCAAGCAGGAAATCCGTCAGGTCGCGTTCATCCGCAGTGTTCCCAACCTGGTGATCCTCGAGCACGACGCCTACCAGAACTACATCCCCTGCAAGTACACCGGCAAGTTCAGTGAACACTATCGGCAACTGCCGTGGGCGCGGGTGATCAGCTCCGGCTACATGGTCAGCGAGCGTCTGCGTCAGGAAGGCTTCGACGCGGTATTCGTGCCCAAGGGCTACGACGAACAACTGCTGGCCGACCAAGGGCGCGAACGCGATATCGAGCTGGCATTCGTCGGCAGCACCAAGAGTGTCGCCTACAGTGGCCGCAAAGCCTTGCTGGACGAGTTGGGGCAGGTGGAGAACCTGGTGGTCACCCGTACCAAGTCGGGCGAGGACTATTGCAATACCCTCAACCGTATCCGCTTTTTCGTCAGTGCCGACGTCGGCATGGGCGAGTACATGATCAAGAACTTCGAGGCGATGGCCTGCGGATGCGTATTGCTGGCCTACGACCAGGGAGAAGCGGAGAACCGCGCCCTGGGGCTCGAGGACATGCGCAACGTGGTGTTGTATGACAGCATCCCGACGTTGCAGGCCAAGCTGCGCCAGTTACGCGAGGATCCTGTGCTGGCGGCGTTCATCGCTGGCAATGGGCGTGAACTGGCCACTGCGCGCTTCAGTTTCGCAGCCGTGGGCCGAAGCATTGTCGAGCACATGGTGCCTGCCCTGCGAGCGCATCCGCCGCTGACCACCTGGCAGCGCTTGCGTTTGCGGCTCGGTTTCTGACGTAGATTCGAGCGAGACTTCGCGGATCAGCAAAACGGCTGGCTTCAAGGCCCACCGAATCATCAAAGGGGCGTTACGCCGTTGAATATCCTCAATGTGATGTGGTCGGGCGGTTCGCCCTTCGCTTCCATCCACAGTGTGCACAGGCAGGTGCTGGCACATGCCCCGAGCGGTGCGCAGGTGACCAACTGGCTTCTGCTCGGAGAGGGTTTGTGTAGCGGTGTGGGCCAGACGCGTAGCTGGCATTTGTCGCCACGCGTGCTCAAGGGGCGGCTGTCGCATCGACTGGCACTGTCCTGGGTGAAGTGGCGTCTGCGTCGCGCGTTGAAGGCGGTGGGTCCCGATGCCCTGTTGCTGGACGGACTGGGCGTTGCCCGGCTGTTGCTGCCATTGTTGCGTCAGCTTCCAGACGTGCGGGTTGCTGTCCTGTTTCACGGTACGACACGCCTGACCCGACGCGATGTCACCCTGTTCCGGCAGTTTCCTGTCGAGCGCCTGACGGTCGCCGCTGTATCCACGACATTGGCGCATTCGCTGGAGCAAGGGCTGGGGCGGACGGTGCAAAGCTTGCGTGTGGCGCTGGATCCCCAGGCCTTCACCGAGCATTCGCTGGGCCGGGAGCAGGCCAGGCAGGCATTGTCGCTGATGGAAGACGGTCTGGTGCTGGGGGCGGTGGGTCGCCTGGTCGAGAGTAAAGGTTTCGAGATGTTGATCGAAGCATTCGCCAGGACGCGCGCAGTGCAGCACGGCGCTCGCCTGGTCATACTCGGCGATGGCCCGTTGCGTGGGCAGTTGGAAGCGCAGGCCAGAGCGCTCGGCGTGGGTGAGCGTATCCGGTTCTATGGCCATCGTGAAGATTCGACACGACTGTACCCGGCCTTCGACTGGTTGCTGGTGCCCTCCCGCTCGGAGGGGCTCGGGCTGGTGCTGCAGGAGGCCGTGCTTTCCAAGGTGCCGGTCGTCTGCAGTGACCTGCCGGTCTTTCGCGAACAGTTGGGTGGCGCGGGCCACTACCTGCCGACGGACGATTCGTGTGCCTGGGCTGATGTCATTGACGATTGCGCCTTCCAAGATGCCGGGGCCAAGGCTTCGGAGCAATGGCTGGCCTTGGCGCCGGAGCAGGGATGGCAAGCGTTTCGGTCTGGTTCGGCGAGCCTGCTGGCGCGCTGAGTGTCAACGCGCCGCCAGGGCTGCCTGGAACTGATCGAGGGGAAACTCCCGGGCGAGGGGTTCGCGCTCGATGTAGCGAACCATGTGCTGTACGTTGCGTTGCACCATTCGGGAAGAGAGCGGGGCGCGCAGGAAGCGCATGTCGGCCACATCGATCAAGCCCAGCAAGCCTTCGGGGGTCTCGACCACGTTGCCCAGATGCAGCGAGCGGAAGTAGATCCCCGCGCGATGCAGTCGCCGAATGAGCTCGACGAGTCGCGGCAATTGCCGGTCCCAGCTGAAGTCGGCCTGGCGCGACAGCTGCAGGAGGGTCTCGCCCGGCAACGGCCGATAGAGCACTGCGGTGCGGCCCGGCAGCGGCAGCTTGTGGTGGCTGATCACTTCCAGGGTCGGAAAGCCGGCGAAGGCCAGGCGTACGGCATTGTCGATGAAGCGCTGCGAGTAGGGGCGCAACAGCGCAGATGAAATCAGACGCTTGCGACGAAAAACCTTGAGGATATTTCCATCCCCAAGCAGGTAGACTTTGGCGCCGTGGCTATCTGCCTCAAGCACCTTGGCGCCGAGAGTCAATCGATCGAAGTCGACCTGGGAGAGCCGGGAACATTGCATGTATTCGAGCCTTGTCTTCTGGGCAGGCAAAAATGACCGGCAATAATGCCGAAATTTATCTGTTAGCACCATGACGGTGTGTTTGTGTTTTACATGGGGGAAAGGATGTTGCACGAAAAGAACTGGGCCAGAGCCTGGCTGGGGTGGGGGTTCATCTGGTTCCTGGCGGCGATTGCGCTGGCGCCGAGCAACAAGCTGTACCAGCAGGGCCTGATCCTGTTCCTGTGGTTGCCGACCCTGGGGTTTGCCTGGTCCGCCCGGCATGTCTATGCCCAGGCCTTGCGAAAGCAAACCGGCTTGTGGATCTGCGTCCTGGCCCTGCTGCTCTGGTGCGCCATCAGCCTTACCTGGTCGACCGCCGAGGATGGAGCGCGTGAAGGCAAGCGGCTCGTGTACATCCTGCTGTTCCTGCTGGCCTTTCCCCTGCTGGCACAGGCCGGCGTTCAGCAGGTTTCACGCCTTCTGCAGCTGGGAGGTGGGTTGCTGGCGCTGGCCGCGTTGATTTCGATCGTGCAGTTCTACGTGGTGGCGGGTAATCCGCTGGTGACCCGAATCGAAGGCATTGGTGAGATTTCCCACCCGATCCTGGGGGCCTATGTCATCGCTGCCGCAGTCCTCTGGCTGCTGTACAGCTTCCCCAGCCAGCGTGGGATGCAACTCGCCTGGGCGTTGGCCCTGGCCTGCCTGGGGGCTTTCGTGGTGTTCAGTCAGAGCCGCGGAGCCGCGTTGGCCCTGGTGGTGTCCGTCGTCCTGGCGCCACTGTGGTTCCGCAACCGCAGTAGCGGCCTGTTCGCCGTGCTGGCGGCCCTGGCCACTGGCGTCGCTTTCTACCTGATGTTCGAGTTGATCATGCTCAGGGGGTCGTCCTACCGTCCGGAGATCTTCCACGCAGCCGTGCAGATGATCCGTGAACACCCTGTCGGCGGCCTCGGGCTGGGCGCTTTCTACCGCGTGGAAGCGGTAGGGCTCGAGTTCGACCATACCCACAACATGTTCACCCACATTGCCGTGGAGTTGGGGTTGCCGGGGATGTTGCTGTGGCTGGGGGTCTGGCTGTGCACCCTGGTGGCGATCCTGCGTGCGCGCGACACGTTGTTCGGCAAGATCCTCCTGGTCTTCTGGGTGTACTCCACCCTGGCCATGCAGTTCGACGCCGCCAGCCTGACCGCCACGCCGCGTGCCGAGTGGTTCATCAGCTGGCTGCCAGTGGGCCTGGCAATGTTGTTGCCCTGGGCAGATGACCAGAATCGACGCTGTGGTAAAATCGCCGGTTCAATCTGAACAGCGAGCTCGATGATGGCCGAAACACCGCTACCGGTGGAGAACACCTCCAGCCTGAAGATCTACTTCAGGCTGCTGAGGTACGTGAAACCCTACATCGGCATCTTCCTGCTGAGTATCGTCGGGTTCGTGATCTTCGCTTCGACCCAGCCGATGCTGGCCGGGATTCTCAAGTACTTCGTCGACGGCCTGAGCAATCCCCAGGCCGTCCTGTTCCCCAACGTGGCCTACCTGCGCGACCTGCAACTGCTGCAGGCCGTTCCGCTGCTGATCATCCTGATCGCCGCCTGGCAGGGCCTGGGGTCGTTCCTGGGCAACTACTTCCTGGCCAAGGTGTCGTTGTGCCTGGTGCACGACCTGCGCGTGGAGCTGTTCAACAAGCTGCTGGTGCTGCCCAACCGCTATTTCGACAACCACAACTCCGGCCACCTGATCTCGCGTATCACCTTCAACGTGACCATGGTCACTGGCGCGGCGACCGACGCGATCAAGGTGGTGATCCGTGAAGGCCTGACGGTGGTATTCCTGTTCGCCTACCTGCTGTGGATGAACTGGAAGCTTACCCTGGTCATGCTGGCCATCCTGCCGGTAATCGCGGTGATGGTGAGCACCGCCAGCAAGAAATTCCGCAAGCAGAGCAAGAAAATCCAGGTGGCCATGGGGGATGTGACGCATGTCGCCTCCGAGACCATCCAGGGTTATCGGGTGGTGCGCAGTTTCGGCGGTGAGCGTTACGAGGAGCAGCGTTTCGGCGCCGCCAGCCAGAGCAACACCGACAAGCAGCTGCGCATGACCAAGACCGGCGCGTTGTACACGCCGCTGCTGCAACTGGTGATCTATACCGCCATGGCCACGCTGATGTTCCTGGTGTTGTTCCTGCGCGGAGACGCGTCGGCTGGCGACCTGGTCGCCTACATCACGGCCGCGGGCCTGCTGCCCAAACCGATCCGTCAGCTTTCGGAGGTCAGTTCGACCATCCAGAAAGGCCTGGCCGGCGCCGAGAGCATCTTCGAACAGCTGGATGAAGCGCCTGAAGTGGATACCGGTACTGTCGAGAAGGAGCGTGTCCAGGGCCGTCTGGAAGTGCGCAATCTCAGCTTCACCTACCCAGGGACCGAGCGTCAGGTGCTCAGCGACATCAGCTTCACTGCCGAACCTGGCCAGATGATTGCCCTGGTCGGTCGTTCCGGCAGTGGCAAGTCGACCCTCGCTGCGCTCATTCCGCGTTTCTATCATCACAGTGAAGGGCAGATTCTGCTCGACGGTGTGGAGATCGAGGACTATCGTCTGCGCAACCTGCGTCGCCATGTGTCCCAGGTCACCCAGCATGTCACGTTGTTCAATGACACCGTGGCCAACAATATCGCCTATGGCGACCTGGCCGGCGCACCGCGTGCCGACATCGAGGCTGCCGCCGCAGATGCCTATGCCAAGGAGTTCGTCGACCAGTTGCCAAAAGGTTTCGACACCGAAGTCGGCGAGAACGGTGTGCTGCTGTCGGGCGGCCAGCGCCAGCGCCTGGCGATAGCCCGTGCGCTGCTGAAGAATGCGCCGTTGCTGATTCTGGACGAGGCGACTTCGGCGCTGGATACCGAGTCCGAGCGGCATATCCAGGCCGCCCTGGACCATGTCATGCAGGGGCGCACGACGCTGGTGATCGCCCACCGACTGTCGACCATCGAGAAGGCCGACATGATCCTGGTGATGGACCAGGGGCGTCTGGTGGAGCGTGGTACCCATGCCGAGCTGCTTGAAGCCAATGGCTACTATGCTCGTCTGCATGCCATGGGCCTGGATGCGCCAGAAAACGCCGACATCACTTGAAACCCCTGAGATTGGGGTCTGCACGGCCCCGATTGTCACCGCAGTTGTCCACAGCGAAGCTGGCCGTAAAGCCCCCCTCGACCCTGTGCTAATATCCTGCCCCTGTTCACTTTTCCAATATTGGGTTGCCCATGAAGTTGTCCATGCCGCGTTTCGATCAAGCCCCGGTACTGGTGGTCGGCGATGTCATGCTCGACCGCTACTGGCATGGCGGTACTTCGCGTATCTCGCCTGAAGCGCCGGTGCCGGTGGTCAAGGTCGATCAGATCGAGGACCGTCCCGGCGGCGCCGCCAACGTGGCCTTGAACATCGCCGCCCTCGGCGCCCCAGCCGCGCTGGTTGGCGTCACCGGCCAGGACGAAGCCGCCGACAGCCTGGCCAACAGCCTGCAGGCCGCAGGCGTGCGCTCGATCTTCCAGCGCATCGCTCATCAGCCGACCATCGTCAAGCTGCGGGTCATGAGCCGCCACCAGCAGTTGCTGCGCATCGATTTCGAAGAACCCTTCGCCACCGACCCGCTGTCGTTGGGAGCGGAAGTCGATGCCTTGCTCGAAGGCGTCAAGGTGCTGGTGCTGTCCGACTACGGCAAGGGCGCGCTGAAGAATCACCAGTCGTTGATCCAGGCTGCCCGCGGCAAGGGCATCCCGGTGCTGGCCGACCCCAAGGGCAAGGATTTCTCGATCTACCGCGGCGCCAGCCTGATCACCCCGAACCTCAGCGAGTTCGAGACCATCGTCGGCCGTTGCGCCGACGAAGCCGAGCTGGTGGCCAAGGGCCTGAAGCTGCTCGAAGAGCTGGACCTGGGCGCGCTGCTGGTGACCCGTGGCGAGCACGGCATGACCTTGCTGCGCATCGGCCACCCGGCGCTGCACCTGCCGGCCCGAGCCCGTGAGGTGTTCGATGTCACCGGTGCCGGCGATACGGTGATTTCCACTCTCGCCGCGGCCATTGCCGCGGGCGAAGACCTGCCGCACGCGGTCGCCCTGGCCAACCTGGCTGCCGGCATCGTGGTCGGCAAGCTGGGTACCGCCGCTATCAGCGCACCCGAACTGCGCCGGGCGATCCAGCGTGAGGAAGGCTCAGAGCGCGGCGTGCTGGGGTTGGAGCAGTTGCTGCTGGCCATCGATGATGCCCGTGCGCACAACGAGAGCATCGTCTTCACCAATGGCTGTTTCGATATCCTGCATGCGGGCCACGTGACCTACCTGGAGCAGGCCCGTGCCCAGGGCGACCGCCTTATCGTCGCGATCAACGACGATGCTTCGGTCAGCCGCCTGAAAGGGCCGGGCCGTCCGATCAACAGCGTCGATCGTCGCATGGCCGTGCTGGCCGGGCTCGGTGCGGTGGACTGGGTCATCAGCTTCCCTGAGGACACCCCTGAGAACCTGCTGCGCCAGGTCAAGCCGGATGTGTTGGTCAAGGGCGGCGACTACGGTATCGATCAGGTGGTCGGTGCCGATATCGTCAAGGCCTATGGCGGCACGGTGAAGGTGCTCGGCCTGGTGGAGAACAGCTCGACCACGGCGATCGTCGAGAAGATCCGCAAGCACTGAGCCAGTTGCAATCGCGGGGCAAGTCGCATCGGCGCGCCGATGCGACTTGCCCCGTGTTCATTTGTGCAGCGTGTCCCGCGCCCGTTCCAGCAACGCCCGGGCCTTGTCACTGAAGCGCTCCAGGTGCGAAGCCGGTTCGCGCTTGTGCTCGACCAGGCCTTGTTGCTTCAACCAATCCTTCCAGCGTACCCGCTCCTCCCGAACTACCCAGCCTAGCTGTGGTGCAAAGCTTTCAGCCAACCATAGGCCGCGTGTGCTCGCCGGCAGCAGTTGATCCTTCTTCAGGGTATAGAGCTCTGCCAGCGGCTGGCCGTCCTGCAACGGCATCAGGTAAAGGTCGGGTTTTTTGCGGTCGAGCCGTGCCACCAGTTGGTCGCCCTCGAGCCGTTCATCGACATGGAACAGGCTCAGTGACTTGGCGTCCTTGGGCACTTGCAGACGCAAGTCGTAGATCAACTGCAACGACGCGGTGGGCAGGTGCACGTAGGCCCGTGGCCGCTCCAGCAAAGTCAGGCGCGCGCAATGCACCGGGCGGGCGGCACCGGACTCGGGCGAGAGCACGAATGGTAGCGCCTCGCGATAGTGCAGGGCGGCGGCATAGGGCGCCGGCAGCCAGGTGTCGTTGAAGCGCCCGCCAAGCCAGCCTTCGGGGGTTTCCAGCAGGCACTCCTCGGCCACTTCCTGGATCGCCGTGTGCAGCGGCAGGTTCAGCTCGTGGGCCGGGACATAGCCGGAAATCAGCTTGAGCACCACATCGCCACGGTCCTGTCGGCGTTGGCGCACCAGCACCCAGTAGTCGCGGCCTTGCCAGTTCAGGGTGAGGCGCACCGACACGCCAAGGTTGGCCAGCTCCGCCACGAAGTGTTCGGGGTTGGCGACCTGGATGGCCTTGCGCCGCTGCAGGGTCTGGGCGAAGTTCAGCGGCATGCCGATGCTCTGGTAGGTCAGGCCATCGGGCGTGGCTTCGACGTGCAGCGGCAGGGTCTTGAAGTTGCTCGGATTCTTGCGGATCAGCGTACGCGGCACGAGGCTCCTCCTTGCGTTGGGCCCCCGCCCAGGCGGCTCAGGGCCGGCTCAGGATGCGGGCGACGGTGGCCACGTTGTGGGCCAGGTGTACCGGGTTGATGGTACCGACGATGGCACTGCACACACCGGGGTGGGCAAACAGCAACTCGAAACTGGCCTGCACCGGGTCGACCCCCGGGGCCAGGCAGATATGGCCGCTGGCCAGGGCCTTCTTCACCAGGATGGCCTTGCCGTGTTCGGCAGCGTAGTCCAGCACGGGCCGCTCCGCCTGCTCGTTGAGATTGTAGGTGACCATGGCGCAATCACCTTGTTCCAAGGCCTTCAGGCCACCTGCGGCGGTCTTGCCGGAGAATCCGTAGCCGAGGATCTTGCCTTCGCGCTTGAGCGCGGCGAGGGTTTCGTACACCTCCTCCTGCTCGAGGATTGCCAGGTCGTTGCCATCGGAGTGCACCAGCACCAGTTCGATACGGTCGGTTTCCAGGCGCTTGAGGCTGCGCTCGACCGAGCGGCGGGTATGGGCGGCGCTGAAATCGAAATGCGACTGGCCATCCTCGAATTCTTCCCCTACCTTGCTGACGATGACCCACTGCTCGCGCTGGCCGCGCAGCAACGGGCCGAGGCGCTCCTCGCTGCGGCCATAGGCCGGGGCGGTGTCGATCAGGTTGATGCCCAGCTCGCGGGCTTGCGCAAGCAAGAGGCGCGCGGCCTGGTCATCGGGAATGGTGAAACCATTGGGGTATTTGACGCCTTGGTCGCGGCCCAGCTTGACCGTGCCCAGGCCCAGTGGCGAAACCCGCAGGCCGGTGCTGCCCAAGGGACGGTGGTGATCGTGCAGGGTCGGCAGGCTCATGGCAGCAGTTGCTCCCAGGCTGGCAGCGCCAGCGGCGGGCGCGGCAGGTCGGCAAGGTCAGGCTTGCTCGCTGGGCGGATGCCGTCGCGCTCGAAGCTGGCCAGCACGCGATCGGCGAAGTCCGGCGCCAGGGCCAGCTTGGTCGGCCAGCCGACCAGCAGGCGCTGCTGGTCGGCAAGGAAGGCGTTGTCCGGGCGTACCAGGCCCGATTGTGCGGGCTCGGCACGATCGACGCGCAGGGTGGCCCAGCGCACCAGGCTTTGATCGACCCAAGGCAGCAGGCTGGCGACTTCCTTCTGCGCTGCGGCGATCTGCGCCTCAGGCTCGCGAGCAACCCCGTCGGTCTCGGCGATATCGCCACCCAGGTACCACACCCACTGGCCATCGGCGGCCGGGTGGGTGGTCACGGTGATGCGCGGCTTGGGGCCACCGCCCAGGCAGTGGGCATACAAGGGCTTGAGGTTGGGCCCCTTGGCCAGGACCATGTGCAGCGGTCGGCGTTGCATGGCCGGTTGGTCCAGCCCCAGGGCGTGCAGCAGGTCTGCGGTGCCACCGCCGGCGCTGAGGACGATGCGCTGGGCGCGGATCTCGCGACCATCGACCACCAGGCCTGCCAGTTCTTCGCCGTCACGAAGCGGTTCGATGCGCTCGCCGGCCAGCAGGCTGTCACCCGCCAGTTGCGCGAGGTTTGCCAGCAAGCTGGGTACGTCGATGACCAGTTCGGCCAGGCGGTAGACCTTGCCCTTGAACGCACGATCCTGCAGGGCCGGCGGCAGTTGCTCGCCCTTGACCTGGTCGACCCGGCCGCGCACGGCCTTGCTGGCGAAGAAACTGGTGAGGTTGCCGGCCAGGGTGCCGGGGGACCAGAGGTAATGGGCCTCGGACAGCAGGCGGGTGCCGCTCAGGTCCAGCTCGCCGTTGCCGGCCAGCGCTTCGCGCCAGCGCCGCGGCATGTCGGCGATGGCTTCGGAGGCGCCGGTCAGTGCCCCGTGCAGGGCGTACTTGGTGCCACCGTGGATGATGCCTTGCGACTTGATGGTCTGCTCGCCACCGAGGCTGGCGCGTTCCACCAGTACCGTCGAATAACCCAGGCGGCGTAGCCGGGCATTGAGCCAGAGGCCTGCGACCCCGGCGCCGACGATCAGCACGTCAGTGGTAATGGCGGATGGCATGCGGGCACCTCGAAAACTGGGACAGGTGCGCAGTATACAGGCTGTGGCGTCGTGCTGACCCCTGTGGGCTCAGGCTCAGTGCCCTGCGGTATTGGAAAACACCTGGATCACCACCACCCCGCCGACGATCATGGCCATACCCACCATCGCTGGCACATCCAGCTTCTGCCCATAGATCACCAGCGCCGCGACGCTGATCAGGACGATCCCCAGCCCCGACCAGATCGCATAGGCGATCCCCACCGGAATGCTGCGCACCACCAGGGTGAGCATCCAGAACGCCACGCCGTAGCCGCACACCATCAGCAGCAGCGGCAGTGGCGTGCTCAGCCCCTTGACCGCTTTCATGGAAGCAGTGGCGATGACTTCGGCGCAGATGGCGATGGCGAGATAGGTGTAGGCGTTCATGGTGCGGGTCCTCCGGTGCTGGATGGGCATTCTAGAGGATCTCCGAATGCGGTAAAGTCATTACCTATCTGCTATGGAGATAGGTTGATGATGACCGAGCACTGGAACCTGGAACAGTTGCGCCTGTTCGTGCGGGCGGCGGAGTTGCGTTCGTTTTCCGCAGTGGCCCGCGAGCAGCACAAGGCGCAGTCGGCGGTGAGCAACGCCATCGCCCTGCTCGAGGCGGACCTGGGCGTGACGCTGTTCGAGCGCAGCAGCGGCCGCCAGCCACGCCTGACCGAAAGCGGCGCCGCGCTGCTGGAGGACGCCCGAGAGCTGTTGCGCCAGTGCGAGCGTCTGGACGGTCGGGCACTCGCGTTGATGCGTGGCCAGGAGGCGCTGCTGCGGGTGGCCCAGGACGAAGCCATGCCCTACCAGCCGGTAATCGACAGCCTCGACGAGCTGGCAGCGCGCTATCCCTATCTGGAGGTGCAACTGGCCAGCGGCGCCCAGGGCGATGTAGCGCGCAAGCTGGTGGAGCGGCGCGCCGACCTGGGGTTGTTCTTCCACCACGAAAGCATTCCTTCCTCGCTGGAGCGGCGGGCCCTGGGCAGCGTCGAGATGGTCACTGTGTGCGCCATCGGCCACCCGCTGGCGGGGCAGGGCAAGGTTAGCCGGCAACAACTGGCGCGTCATCGCCAATTACTGATCACCCCACAGCAGAGCGGCTATCCGGGCGGCGAGGCGATCAGCCCGCAGGTCTGGCGTGCCGACAGCTTCTATGCCATGGCCGAATTGCTGATGCGCGGCCTGGGCTGGGCTTGGCTGCCGCGTCATGTGGTGCAGTACCCCACCTACCAGGCGCAGATGGTCGAGCTGGACAGCGAATGGCGCCCGCCGGCGCTGGTGGCGGAACTGGCCTGGCGCCGCGACGAGCCCCTGGGCCCTGCGGCGCAGTGGCTGGCCGAGCGCTTCGCGGTGCACCTGCGGGCCATTGGCTGACAGGCCTTTTCATCCAGTTCCTAGTAAACTCCGCCGCCATGAACAGAACCCTCTATACCCTGCTTTTCCATCTGGGCCTGCCGCTGGTCGCGCTGCGCCTGTTCCTGCGCGGGCGCAAGGCGCCGGCCTACCGTGCGCGGATCGCCGAACGCTTCGCTTGTGGCTTGCCACCCATGCGTCAGGGCGGCATCTGGGTGCATGCGGTCTCGGTGGGCGAGAGTATCGCTGCCGCGCCATTGGTCCGGGCGCTGCTCAAGCAGTATCCGGACCTGCCGGTCACGCTGACCTGCATGACCCCGACCGGCTCCGAGCGCATTCGTGCGATGTTCGACGGCGAGCCACGGGTGCAACACTGTTACCTGCCGTACGACCTGCCATGGGCGGCGGGGCGTTTTCTCGACCATGTGCGCCCGCGCCTGGGCATCATCATGGAAACCGAGCTGTGGCCCAACCATATCCATCAGTGCGCCAGGCGCGGTATTCCGGTGGCGTTGGCCAATGCGCGGCTGTCCGAACGCTCGGCCCGAGGCTATGCGCGCTTCGCCGGCCTGACCCGGCCGATGCTCGAGGAGATGAGCCTGATCGCGGTACAGACCGAAACCGAGGCCGAGCGTTTCCGCTCGCTCGGTGCGCGCCAGACGTGTGTGCAGGTGACCGGCTCGATCAAGTTCGACCTGAAGGTCGACGAGCAGTTGATGCCTCGTGCCCGGCAGTTGCGCGAGCAGTGGGGGGCCAGCCAGCGCCCGGTATGGATCGCCGCCAGTACCCACGATGGCGAGGATGGGTTGATCCTCGAGGCTCACCGGCAACTGCTGAGCGTGCACAGCGATGCACTGTTGGTGCTGGTGCCGCGCCATCCCGAGCGATTCGCGGCGGTGCATGAACTGTGCGCCGGCCAGTTCTCCACGGTGCGTCGTTCGACAGGCGATGTCGTGACGGCGCAGACCCAGGTGCTGCTGGGTGACACCATGGGTGAATTGCTGTTCCTGTACGCCCTGGCCGATATCGCCTTCGTCGGTGGCAGCCTGGTCCCCACGGGTGGGCACAACCCGTTGGAGCCGGCGGCGCTGGCGCTGCCGGTGCTCATGGGGCCGCATGTGTTCAACTTCCTCGAGATCAGCGCGATGCTGCGCGAGGCGGGGGCGTTGCAGCAGGTGGACGATGCCGAGGGCTTGGCCGCGGCGGTGCGCCGCTTGGTCGAGCTGCCGCAGGATGCCCGGCGCATGGGCGAGGCGGGCAGGGCGGTGATGCAGGCCAACCAGGGGGCGTTGCAGCGGTTGCTCGATGGGCTGGCGCGACTTCTGAGCTGATGATGAGCCTGTAGGCGCGGTTGTTGTGGGAGCGGGGGTTGCCCCCACGAACCCCGCCCTACAGGTAGTGTGTTGCCTTCAAGGCCGGCGTTCGAAGTTTTTCGCCGCCGCCGCCGCCAGGTCCGGTGGCAGGAAATCCTTGTCCGGGTTGTAGTCGGCCTTCAGGTACCGTCCCAGGTCCTGCAGGTCCTGCGGGCTCAGGGTGCCGGCCGCCTGCTTGAGGCGCAGGTTGTCGAGGATGTAGTCGTAGCGGCTGTTGTTGTAGTCGCGCACCGAGGTGTACAGCTGGCGCTGCGCGTCGAGCACGTCGACGATGTTGCGGGTGCCGACCTGGTAGCCGATCTCGGTGGCTTCCAGGGCGCTCTGGTTGGAGATGATCGACTGCTTGCGCGCCTGTACCTGTTCCACGTCGGTGTTCACCGCGCGGTGCAGGTTACGGGTGTTCTCCACCACCTGGCGGCGCAGGCTTTCGCGCTGCTGCTCGCTCTGGGTCAGGCGCGCATAGGCCTCGCGCACCTGGGAGCTGGTCAACCCGCCGCTGTAGATCGGAATGTTCAGTTGCAGGCCGACGCTGGTCTGCTCCACGTCACCGCCGTAGCGCACGCCGTTCTGCGAAGGGTTGGTGAACCCGAGGTTGTCGTTGTCGCCCTTCTGGTACTTGGCCACTGCATCCAGGGTTGGCGCATGCCCAGCCTTGCGCTGGCGCACGGTCTCCTCGGCGGCCGCCACGGCATGGTTGGTGGCCTGCAGGTTGAGGTTCTGCCGCCCGGCGGTCTCGACCCAGGCCTTGGCGTCATTGGGCGTCGGCACTTGCACGGGCAGGGTGTGGACCACGCCCTGGATCGCACTGTATTGGCGGTTGGTCAGGGTGATCAGGGCCTCGAAGGCATCCTGCACCTGGCGCTCGGCGATGATCCGGTTGGCCCGCGCCGTGTCGTAGCTGGCCTGGGACTGGAGCACGTCGGTCTTGTCCGAAAGGCCGACATCGAAGCGTTCGTTGGACTGGTCGAGCTGGCGCTTGAAGGCCGCCTCTTCAGCCTTGGTCGAGGCCAGGTTGTCCTGGGCGCGTAGCACCGCGAAGTAGTTCTCGGCGCTCTGCAGGATCAGGTTCTGTTCGGTGGCCGACAGTTCCAGCGCGGCCTGTTCGTTGACCGCTTCGGCAGCCTGCAGCTGGAACCAGCGGTCGGCGCGGAAGATCGGCTGCGCCAGGGTGGCGCTCCAGGCATTGCCGCTGCGGTTGGAGGTGATCGACGGCTCGTCGAGCTTGGTGCGGGTATTCATCATCTCGGCGCCGGCCGAAAGGTTAGGCAGCAAGCCGGCGCGAGCCTGGGGCACCACCTCGCGGCGGGCGCCGTAGTCGGCGCGGGCGGCGGCCAGGTCGGCATTGTTGTCCACCGCTTCCTGGTAGACGCTGACCAGGTCGGTCTTCACCGTCGTGGGCGTATCCACTGCCCAGGCCACTCCGTTGGACGCACAAGACACGGCAATCGCCAGTGAGAGTTTGCGCAGCATAGGGCAATCCTTGATCAAGATGTATTTACTGTACTGTCGGGTACCGAGCACGCCAGTGTAGTGCCGCGCGCCGCCCTCAACAATCCGTCACGTGTGCCATTTATCACGCCAGGGATTTACCCGCTTGGCTTTGCCGACCACTCCAGTCTAGACTGCGCAGGTTCTTGTCGGGGTGCCTTGATGCAAAGGCTGAGATCGCAAAGTTGCGGATCCCGTTGAACCTGATCAGGTTAGCGCCTGCGTAGGGAACAAGATTGCTCTCATGTCCCGGGAGCCTCTTGTGCCAGGTCCGGGATCGCCACAGCTGCTTGCAGCCCACGGCACCCCTTGTCCGGCACTGCACCCGTCAACACGGGTGCGTCCGCGCCTTTCAGGTTCACCCCGACATTCCGCCCGCTAGGAAGCTGTCTGGAGAGCCTGTGATGAGCAAACAAGAAAAAACGATCAGTCTGAGCGAGTCGGCCCAAGTCGACCAACAGTCCGTGCAACCCCTGCCCAATTCGCGCAAGGTCTATGTCGAAGGTTCGCGCCCCGACATCCGCGTGCCCATGCGCGAGATCAGCCTGCACGACACCCCCACCGACTTCGGCGGCGAAAAGAACGCCCCGGTGCTGGTGTATGACACTTCCGGCCCGTACACCGACCCCAATGTCATCATCGACGTGCGCAAGGGCCTGGGCGATGTGCGCTCGGCGTGGATCGACGCCCGTGGCGACACCGAGCGCCTGGGTGGCCTGAGCTCGAACTTCGGCCAGCAGCGCCTGAACGACGCCGAGTTGGCCAAGCTGCGCTTCGCCCACGTGCGCAACCCGCGCCGGGCCAAGGCCGGCGCCAACGTTTCGCAGATGCACTATGCACGCCAGGGCATCATCACCGCCGAGATGGAATACGTCGCCATCCGCGAGAACATGAAACTGCAGGAAGCTCGCGCCGCCGGCCTGCTAAACCAGCAGCACGCCGGGCACAGCTTCGGTGCCAGCATCCCGAAAGAGATCACCCCCGAGTTCGTCCGCGAGGAGATCGCCCGCGGTCGCGCGATCATCCCGGCCAACATCAACCACACCGAGCTGGAGCCGATGATCATCGGCCGCAACTTCCTGGTGAAGATCAACGGCAACATCGGCAACAGCGCCCTGGGTTCCTCCATCGAGGAAGAAGTGGCCAAGCTGACCTGGGGCATCCGCTGGGGTTCGGACACGGTCATGGACCTGTCCACCGGCAAGCACATCCACGAGACCCGCGAGTGGATCATCCGCAACTCGCCGGTGCCGATCGGTACCGTGCCGATCTACCAGGCCCTGGAAAAGGTCAATGGCGTTGCCGAGGACCTGACCTGGGAGCTGTTCCGCGACACCCTGATCGAACAGGCCGAGCAGGGCGTGGACTACTTCACCATCCACGCCGGGGTCTTGCTGCGCTATGTGCCGCTGACCGCCAAGCGCGTCACCGGCATCGTCAGCCGTGGCGGCTCGATCATGGCCAAGTGGTGCCTGGCGCATCACAAGGAAAACTTCCTGTACACGCACTTCGACGAGATCTGCGAAATCATGAAGGCCTATGACGTCAGCTTCTCGCTGGGTGACGGTCTGCGCCCGGGCTCGATCGCCGACGCCAACGACGCCGCGCAGTTCGGTGAGCTGGAAACCCTTGGCGAGCTGACCAAGATCGCCTGGAAGCACGACGTGCAGTGCATGATCGAGGGCCCCGGCCATGTGCCGATGCAGTTGATCAAGGAGAACATGGACAAGCAGCTCGAGTGCTGCGACGAGGCGCCGTTCTACACCCTCGGCCCGCTGACCACCGACATCGCTCCGGGCTACGACCACATCACCTCCGGCATCGGCGCGGCGATGATCGGCTGGTTCGGTTGCGCCATGCTTTGCTACGTCACGCCCAAGGAGCACCTGGGCCTGCCGAACAAGGACGACGTCAAGACCGGCATCATCACCTACAAGATCGCCGCGCATGCCGCCGACCTTGCCAAGGGCCACCCGGGCGCGCAGATCCGTGACAATGCGCTGTCCAAGGCGCGCTTCGAGTTTCGTTGGGAAGACCAGTTCAACCTCGGCCTGGATCCGGACACCGCCCGTGCGTTCCACGACGAGACGCTGCCCAAGGAGTCGGCCAAGGTCGCGCACTTCTGCTCGATGTGCGGGCCGAAGTTCTGCTCGATGAAGATCACCCAGGAAGTGCGTGAGTATGCGGCCAAGATCGAGACCGTGGACGTGACGGTCGAACAGGGCATGCGCGAGCAGGCCGAGCGGTTCCGCCAGGAAGGCAGCCAGCTGTACCAGAAAGTCTGAGTAGCAGACCCAGGCGGTGCGCGATGCGCACCGCATCGCTGGCAAGCCAGCTCCCACAGAGACTGCGATGCGGCCCCTGTGGGAGCTGGCTTGCCAGCGATGGGTTCACCCCAACTCTTCCGTCGAGCGCCCGAGCATGACCACTCCCAGCCACTTCTCTCCCGACCACCCGGTTCCCTCCCAGCATCGCCAGTTCGGCGCCCGCGACCTGTTTTCGCTGTGGTTTTCCCTCGGCATCGGCCTGATGGTCCTGCAGGTCGGCGGCCTGCTGGCGCCGGGCCTGGGCCTGGCGGGCTCGATCCTGGCGATCACCCTGGGCACGGCGGTAGGGGTATTGCTGCTGGCTGCGGTGGGGGTGATCGGTAGCGATACCGGCCTGTCGGCCATGGCGACCTTGCGCCTCACGCTCGGTAGCCATGGCGCGCGCCTGCCTGCCTTGCTCAACCTGCTGCAACTGGTCGGCTGGGGTTCGTTCGAGATCATCGTCATGCGTGATGCCGCCAGCTTGCTGGGCGCACGCGCGTTCGGCGAGGGCAGCGGCTGGAGCAGCCCGCTGCTGTGGACCTTGTGCTTTGGCGCCCTGGCCACTCTGCTGGCGGTCAGCGGGCCGCTGGCGTTCGTGCGCAAGGTCTTGCGCAAGTGGGGGATCTGGCTGCTGCTGGGCGCCTGCGCCTGGTTGACCTGGAACCTGTTCGCCAAGGCCGACCTGGCCGATCTGTGGCGCCGGCCTGGGGACGGTTCGCTGTCCCTGGCACTGGGTTTCGACATCGTGATCGCCATGCCGCTGTCGTGGCTGCCGCTGATCGCCGACTATTCACGCTTTGGCCAGCGCGCCAGCCGGGTGTTCGGCGGTACCGCGCTGGGCTTCTTCATCGGCAATGCCTGGCTGATGAGCCTGGGCGTGGCCTACACCTTGGCGTTCGCGCCCAGCGGTGAGGTGAATGCCCTGCTGTTGGCACTGGCCGGCGCCGGGCTGGGGATCCCGCTGTTGCTGATCCTGCTGGACGAGACGGAAAACGCCTTTGCCGACATCCACTCGGCGGCGGTGTCCACCGGCCTGCTGGTGAAAATGAAGGTCGAGCACCTGGCCCTGGCTATCGGGCTGCTGTGCACGCTGACCGCCTTGCTGGCGCCGCTGGCCCAGTACCAGAACTTCCTGTTGCTGATCGGCTCGGTGTTCGCGCCGCTGTTCGGCGTGGTGCTGGTGGATCACTTCGTGATTCGCCGCCGCCGCCTGCCGGCGCTGGTCGAGGGTTTGCACTGGCAGGCGCTGCTGGCCTGGGGCGCGGGAGTGGCGGCCTATCACCTGATGGCCAGCCAGGCGCCGGAGCTGGGGGCGACCCTGCCGGCACTGTTGCTGGCAGGGGTACTGCACTTGCTGCTATCGCTCAGCCGCGGCCGGGAAACAGCTCGGGCTTGATCACGCCATTGAGGCGCGGGTAGGGGATCTTCAGCTCGACGTGGCCCATGGAGTAGGGCGCGATCGAGTAGACCTCGTACTTGATCACCACCGCGCCGTAGGTCAGGGCAATGTGCGGGGACTGCTTGAACGGCCAGGTCTTGATGAACTCGGGGTCCTTGTCCATGCCGGTGCTGATCAGCCAGGCGCGGTGGGACTCCTCGGCGGTCTTCCAGAAGGTCGCCTCCTGGCCGGGCACCAGCATGTCGTCCAGGGTCAGTACCTTGTCCAGCTTGCGTGAATAGTTGATGAAGCCGCGCCCAGGCATGCCGTGGGCACCGCCGCTGTCGAGGTAGCTGGACAGCTCGACGATCACCAGCCCGTCATGCTGCTCGCGTACCTTGGCTTGCAGATAGCTGCTGTTGCGCTTGTCGGCGCGGGCCAGGTATTGCTGCTCATAGGCTTGCAGCGAGGCCGGCGGGGTGCCGCGCTGGTTGTCCTCGGTCAGCATCAGCAGGCGCTTCTCGACAATGCCGTCGAGTTTGGGCAGGGCCGGGAAGTGCACGACGTCGATGTTGACCAGCGGGCAGTCGCTTTCGCTGCAGCCGGGTTTGACGTGCTCCCAGGCCTCGCGCTTGACCTCGAGCGGGGCCCGGTAATTGGGCGTGAACAGGCTCTGGCAGGCGCCGAGCGCCAGTGCCAGGACGGCCACGGAAGTCAGTTTGACAAGCGTCATGTTGCCTCTTTCACAACGGTGATGATCGGCCTTGGACCGCCTGCGCGGCCTTCAGTTCGCCACTAAGCTAACAGAGAGTGACACGCCTGTCCCGGCTGCCCGAACGGTCAGCGGAAAGGGATGAAACCGGGCCGTGCGCAGAGTAGGATTGCGCGATGCGGTAAACGAGGCATGAGGAGTTTGCATGACGGACACGCACAATACAGTGCCTACCCAGGTCGAGATCGTTCGGCGGGAGTCGCTGTTCAAGGGCTTCTACAAGCTCGACAAGCTGCACCTGCGCCACGAGCTGTTCGCCGGGGGCATGAGCCGCGAGTTCACCCGTGAACTGTTCGTGCGCCATGACGCGGTCTGCGTGCTGCCCTACGATCCTCAGCGCGACGAAGTGGTGCTGATCGAGCAGTTTCGCGTCGGCGCCATGGGCAAGGTCGCCAACCCCTGGCTGATCGAGATGGTCGCCGGGCTGATCGACAAGGACGAGCAGCCCGAGGAGGTTGCCCACCGCGAAGCCGAGGAAGAAGCGGGCCTGACCTTCTCGGCGCTGTGGCCGATGACCCGGTATTTCCCGTCACCGGGCGGCAGCGACGAGTACGTCCACCTGTTCCTGGGCCGTTGCGTCAGCGAGGGTGCCGGTGGCCTGCATGGCCTGGAAGAGGAAAGCGAGGACATTCGCGTGCGCGTGTGGTCGTTCGAGGATGCCCTGCAGGCCGTACGCGACGGGCGTATCTGCAACGCCGCCGCGATCATCGGGTTGCAATGGCTGGCGCTGAACCGTGACGAAGTACGAGGTATGTGGAAGTGAACCTGCTGCGCGAGCGCTATCGAGTCGACCTGGTCGGGCTGCAGTCCGCCTGCGAGGCCAACTATGCCCGCCTGATGCGCCTGTTGCCCGACATGCGCACCACGCAGAGCTCGCGCCGTATCGGCATGACCCAGGGCGACCAGATGCTCGGCGTGCTGGTGCTTGAAGTGCTATTGGCCTGCCCCTACACCACCACGCTCAAGGTGCGCCAGGAGCACAGCCTGCCCTGGCTGCCGGTGCCCGAGCTGGAGGTGCAGGTCTACCATGACGCGCGCATGGCCGAGGTGGTCAGTGCCGAGCATGCGCGTCGCCTGCGCAGCATCTACCCCTATCCCAACACGGCGATGCACCAGCCGGACGAGAAGGCCCAGCTCAATCTGTTCCTCGGTGAATGGCTGAGCCACTGCCTGGCCTGCGGCCACGAACTGGCAACCGTGCGCTGAAATGTGATGCGCGTCGGTTTCGAGTATTTGCTCGAAAGCGATCCGCCGCCATAATCCGTGCTGAATCCGTTCGAGGAGACGGCCGTTGCCGCAACCATTTTCACCCCCGTCACCTGTCCATGTGGTGCAACTGACCGATGCCCATCTGTTCGCCGACCCGGCGGGCACCCTGCTCGGCCTCAATACCCGCGCAAGCCTTGGGCACGTGGTCGGCCAGGTTCGCCGCGAACAACAGCGCATCGACCTGCTGCTGTGCACGGGCGATCTTTCCCAGGATGCCAGCGTCGAATCTTACGCGGCCTTTCGCGAGCTCACGTCGACGCTCGGCGCGCCAGCGCGCTGGCTGCCGGGTAACCATGATGAGGCGCGGGTCATGGCCGAGGTGGCGCCGGAACTGGTGCAGGCAGTGACCGATATCGGCGCCTGGCGCATCGTCATGCTCGACTCGGCAGTGGTCGGTGCCACCTTCGGTCTGTTGGCCGATGACCAGTTGGTCGTGCTGGACCAGGCGCTGAACGGTGCGGGCGAGCGCCATTGCCTGGTGTGCTGCCATCACCAGCCGGTGGATATCGGTTGTGCCTGGATCGCGCCGATCGGGCTGCATAATGCCGATGAGCTGTTGCAGCGTCTGCGCAGTTATCCACAGGTGAAGGTGCTGCTGTGGGGGCATATCCACCAGGAATGGGACGAAGTGCGTGACGGCATCCGTTTCCTCGCCACGCCTTCGACCTGCATCCAGTTCGCGCCGCGCAGCGAGGACTTCAAGGTGAGCGAGGAACAGCCGGGTTACCGCTGGCTTCGTCTGCATGCCGACGGGCGGTTGGAGACCGGGGTGGTGCGGGCGCGGGATTTCGTAGTGAAGCTGGATTTCGACAGCCCCGGCTACTGAAGGGCTGCGCAGCTGCCCCTGTCATTTGAAGAATTTGTTGCGAAAATCCCCAGGCTGCGCCAATGACCATCGAACACGCTACACTGCGCGTCTTTGCGTCCGGGGGCAGCATGTCGGGTTCCATCCTCTATATCCATGGCTTCAACAGCTCGCCGCTGTCGACCAAGGCACGCCAACTCGAAGCGGTGATGCAGCAGCTCGGCCTGGCCGAGCAACTGCGGGTCCCGGCCCTGCACCATCATCCACGCCAGGCCATCGCCCAACTGGAGACGGCGATCGCCGAGCTCGGCGCGCCCTTGCTGGTCGGCAGCTCACTCGGCGGCTACTATGCCACCCACCTGGCCGAGCGACACGGGCTCAAGGCGCTGTTGATCAACCCGGCGGTGGCCCCGCACAAGCTGTTCGACGGTTACCTCGGCACCCAGCGCAACCTCTATACCGACGAAGCCTGGGAGCTCACCCACGACCACGTGGACGCCCTGGCCGAACTGGAAGTGCCGGCGCCGCAGGATGCCACCCGCTATCAAGTGTGGTTGCAGACCGCCGATGAAACCCTGGACTATCGCCAGGCCGAGCGCTACTACCGCGCCTGCGCCCTGCGTATCCAGGCCGGTGGCGACCACAGTTACCAGGGCTTCGCCGAACAGTTGCCGGCCCTGCTGGCGTTCGCCGGTATTGCCCGCGGGCAGTACGCGGCGCTGGACTTTTCTGTATTTTGACTTTTGCATTCACCAGACTGACGACGAGAACCCATGGCCAATCCCAGCGCTAGCGCCTATAACGCAGACGCCATCGAAGTCCTCTCGGGCCTTGACCCGGTCCGCAAGCGGCCGGGCATGTACACCGACACCAGCCGGCCCAACCACCTGGCCCAGGAAGTCATCGACAACAGCGTCGACGAAGCCCTGGCTGGCCACGCACGGTCGGTGCAGGTCGTTCTGCACGCCGACCACTCGCTGGAAGTCAGCGACGATGGCCGCGGCATGCCGGTGGACATCCACCCCGAAGAGGGCGTTTCCGGTGTCGAGCTGATCCTCACCAAGCTGCACGCCGGCGGCAAGTTCTCCAACAAGAACTATCAATTCTCCGGCGGCCTGCACGGCGTCGGCATTTCGGTGGTCAACGCCCTGTCGAGCCAGGTCCGCGTGCGCGTCAAGCGCGACGGCAACGAGTACCAGATGACCTTCGCCGATGGCTTCAAGGCCAGCGAGCTGGAGGTGGTCGGCACCGTCGGCAAGCGCAACACCGGCACCAGCGTGTACTTCAGCCCCGATCCGAAGTACTTCGATTCGCCGAAGTTCTCCATCAGCCGCCTCAAGCACGTACTCAAGGCCAAGGCCGTATTGTGCCCGGGGCTGTCCATCAGCTTCGAGGACAAGGGCACCGGCGAGAAGGTCGAGTGGCACTACGAAGACGGTCTGCGCTCCTACCTGGTCGATTCGGTCAGCGAGTTCCAGCGCCTGCCCGACGAGCCGTTCTGCGGCAGCCTGGCGGGTAACAAGGAGGCCGTGGACTGGGCCTTGTTGTGGCTGCCGGAAGGTGGCGACAGCATCCAGGAAAGCTACGTCAACCTGATCCCCACCGCCCAGGGCGGCACCCACGTCAACGGCCTGCGCCAGGGCCTGCTGGACGCCATGCGCGAGTTCTGCGAGTTCCGCAACCTGCTGCCGCGCGGGGTCAAGCTGGCCCCCGAGGACGTCTGGGAGCGCATCAGCTTCGTGCTGTCGATGAAGATGCAGGAGCCGCAGTTCTCCGGCCAGACCAAGGAGCGCCTGTCGTCCCGCGAGGCGGCCGCGTTCGTTTCCGGCGTGGTCAAGGACGCCTTCAGCCTGTGGCTCAATGCCCACCCCGAACTGGGCATGCAGCTGGCGGAACTGGCCATCAGCAACGCCGGCCGGCGCCTGAAGGCGAGCAAGAAGGTCGAGCGCAAGCGCATCACCCAGGGCCCCGCATTGCCCGGCAAGCTGGCCGATTGCGCCGGCCAGGACCCGATGCGCGCCGAGCTGTTCCTGGTCGAGGGTGACTCGGCCGGTGGCTCGGCCAAGCAGGCGCGGGACAAGGAGTTCCAGGCCATCCTGCCGCTGCGCGGCAAGATCCTCAACACCTGGGAGGTCGATGGCGGTGAAGTCCTGGCCAGCCAGGAAGTGCACAACATCGCCGTGGCCATCGGTGTCGATCCGGGAGCAGCCGACCTCTCGCAGCTGCGCTACGGCAAGGTCTGCATCCTCGCCGACGCCGACTCCGACGGCCTGCACATCGCCACACTGCTGTGCGCGCTGTTCGTCCAGCACTTCCGCCCGCTGGTCGAGGCCGGCCACGTCTACGTGGCCATGCCGCCGCTGTACCGCATCGACCTGGGCAAGGAGATCTACTACGCCCTGGACGAAGCCGAGCGTGACGGCATCCTCGACCGCCTGGTGGCCGAGAAGAAGCGCGGCAAGCCGCAGGTCACCCGATTCAAGGGCCTGGGCGAGATGAACCCGCCGCAACTGCGCGAAACCACCATGGACCCGAACACCCGGCGCCTGGTCCAGTTGACCCTGGACGATGTGCAGGGCACCACCGAGATCATGGACATGCTGCTGGCCAAGAAGCGTGCGGGCGATCGCAAGAGCTGGCTGGAGACCAAAGGCAACCTGGCCGAGGTCCTGGTTTGATTCGTCCGTTGCTCCTGGCCTGCCTGGCGTGGTTTGCCCTGCAGGCCCAGGCCGGCGACTGGCCGCAGCTCAAGCTCAGCGCCGAGCATGCGGTCGATGGCATGCGCGGCGGCAACCTGTCGGGCCTGGCCTGGTGCCGTGGGGCACTGTGGGCGGTATCCGACCGCGATGACGACCGGATCTACCGCCTGGATCAGGAGGGGGCGACGTGGCAGGCCCAGCCACTGACCTTCACCCCGCCTGCGGCGCCCGACACCGGCCTGCCCTGGGGGCTCAAGTCGCGCAATTGGGCGGCGTCCTACATCCGCGGAGGCGAGCTGGATTTCGAGGGCATCACCTGCGATCAGGCCGGCAACCTCTATATCGTCAGCGAGGCGCACGCCGCCGTGCTGCAGTTGCCGGTGGACGGTGAACCGGACTGGCTGAAAATCGACCAGGCCATGGTGCGTCAGGCGCGGGCCAGCGGCATGTTGCTGCATTTCAACGCGCTGTTCGAGGGGCTGGCGATCAACCCGGCGGGCGATCGCCTGTGGCTGGCCGCCGAGCGCGAGCGCCGTGGCCTGCTCGCGGTGCAGCGCCAGCAATCGGTGTGGACCTGCGGGCGCGGCTGCGTGCTGCTCAGCGAGGCGGGTGTCGAGATGCAGCCGCCGCAGTTTCCCGAGGCACGCCCGGTATCACGTGACTTTGCCGACCTGGCCTGGTTCGAGGGCAAGCTGTTCACCCTCGAGCGCAATGCCTACCGCATTTGCCGACGGGATGCCGACACGGGCGCCGTGGAGCGCTGCTGGTCGTTCGCCGCCGACGCCCTGATGGAATCGCGGCGCTACTCGCAGCCCTACGGCCTGGCCGAGGCGCTGGTGATCGACAAGGGCGGCGCCTGGATCGGCGTGGACAACAACGACCGCCCCCGGGTGGATGGTGAAACACGGCCGATCGTCTGGCGCTTCGACGCGCCGCAGGGCGGCTGGAGCGCCAAGCCATGAGCCAGCCACCGGGCAAGCGCGCGGGCAGGGTATTGATGATTGTCGCCTGGGCGGCGGCGATGTTCCTTGCCACGCGCTTTTTCGGCCAGTGGGAAGAACGTCAACAGAACCCCAACAGCGTGGTGCAGAGCGAGCAGGGCGACGGCTTCGTCGAGGTGCGCCTGCTGAGCAACGGCCAGGGCCATTTCGTTGCCGATGGCGCGATCAATGGGCGACCGGTGCATTTCATGCTCGACACCGGCGCCACCGACGTGGCGATCCCCGAGGCACTGGCCCGCGACCTGGACCTGGCGCGTGGCGCCGCGGTGCAGTTGAGCACCGCCAATGGCCGTACCCAAGGCTACCGCACGCGGCTCGACAGCCTGCAACTGGGCGATATCCACCTGCGCGACGTACGCGCGCTGGTGGTGCCCGGCCTGGATGGCCAGGGCGTGCTGCTGGGCATGAGTGCCCTGAAACAACTTGAATTTACCCAGCGCGGCGGCACCATGCTGCTGCGCCAGAACCTGAAATGACGAGGCCCGCATGAGCGACTCACTCGAACTCAGTCTCGACGGCGTCGAACGCCGTTCCCTGGCTGACTTCACCGAACAGGCCTACCTCAACTACTCCATGTACGTGATCATGGACCGCGCCCTGCCGCACATCGGCGACGGCCTCAAGCCGGTCCAGCGACGCATCGTCTATGCCATGAGCGAGTTGGGGCTCGATGCCGACTCCAAGCACAAGAAATCGGCGCGTACCGTCGGTGACGTGCTCGGCAAGTTCCACCCCCACGGCGACTCGGCGTGCTACGAGGCCATGGTGCTGATGGCCCAGCCGTTCAGCTACCGCTACACCCTGGTCGACGGCCAGGGCAACTGGGGTGCGCCGGACGATCCGAAGTCGTTCGCCGCCATGCGTTACACCGAGGCGCGCCTGTCGCGCTACTCCGAGGTGCTGCTCACCGAATTGGGCCAGGGCACCGTCGACTGGGTACCGAACTTCGACGGCACCTTGCAGGAGCCGGCCGTGCTGCCCGCGCGTCTGCCGAACATCCTGCTCAACGGCACCACCGGCATCGCCGTGGGCATGGCCACCGACGTGCCGCCGCACAACCTGCGCGAAGTGGCCAGCGCCTGTGTGCGCCTGCTCGACGAGCCCAAGGCCACCATCGAGCAGCTCTGCGAGCATATCCAGGGGCCGGACTATCCGACTGAAGCCGAGATCGTCACCCCGCGCGCCGATATCCAGAAGATCTACGAGAGCGGCAAGGGCTCGATCCGCATGCGTGCGGTGTATCGCATCGAGGACGGCGACATCGTCGTCACCGCGCTGCCGCACCAGGTCTCCGGCGCCAAGGTGCTCGAGCAGATCGCCGCGCAGATGCAGGCCAAGAAGCTGCCGATGGTCGCTGACCTGCGCGACGAGTCGGACCACGAGAACCCTTGCCGCATCGTCATCATCCCGCGCTCGAACCGCGTGGATGCCGCGGAGCTGATGCAGCACCTGTTCGCCACCACCGACCTGGAGAGCACCTACCGGGTCAACGTCAACATCATCGGCCTCGACGGCCGTCCGCAGCTGAAGAACCTGCGGGCGCTGCTGCTGGAGTGGTTGGAGTACCGCATCGGTACCGTGCGGCGCCGCCTGCAGCACCGCCTGGACAAGGTCGAGAAGCGCCTGCACCTGTTGGAAGGCTTGCTTACCGCGTTCCTCAACCTGGATGAAGTGATCCACATTATCCGCACCGAGGAGCACCCCAAACAGGCCTTGATCGCCCGTTTCGACCTGAGCGAGATCCAGGCCGACTACATCCTCGAGACTCGCCTGCGTCAACTGGCGCGTCTGGAAGAGATGAAGATCCGCGGCGAGCAGGACGAACTGCTCAAGGAGCAGAAGCAACTGCAAGCACTGCTGGGCAGCGACAGCAAACTGCGCAAGCTGGTGCGCAGCGAGCTGATCAAGGACGCCGAGACCTACGGCGACGACCGCCGCTCGCCGATCGTCGAGCGCGCCGAGGCCAAGGCCCTGTCGGAAAACGAGCTGATGCCGACCGAGCCGGTCACCGTGGTGCTGTCGGAGAAGGGCTGGGTGCGCTGCGCCAAGGGCCACGATATCGATGCCACGGGGCTTTCGTACAAGGCTGGCGACGGCTTCAAGGCCGCCGCCGCCGGACGTTCCAATCAGTTTGCCGTGCTCATCGACTCCACCGGCCGCAGCTACTCGCTGGCCGCCCACAGTCTGCCGTCGGCCCGTGGCCAGGGCGAGCCGCTGACCGGCCGCCTGACCCCGCCACCAGGCGCCACCTTCGAGTGCGTGCTGCTGCCGGAAGACGATGCCTTGTACGTCGTTGCCTCCGACGCCGGCTACGGTTTCGTGGTCAAGGGCGAGGACCTGCAGGCCAAGAACAAGGCCGGCAAGGGCCTGCTCAGCCTGCCCAACGGCGCCAAGGTGATGACCCCGCGTCCGGTGGCCGATCGCGAGCAGGACTGGCTCGCGGCGGTGACCACCGAGGGTCGCCTGCTGGTGTTCAAGGTGGCCGACCTGCCGCAGCTGGGTAAAGGCAAGGGCAACAAGATCATCGGCGTGCCGGGTGATCGGGTGGCCAGCCGCGAGGAATACGTGACCGATCTTGCGGTGATCAGCGAGGGCTCGACCCTTGTATTGCAAGCTGGCAAGCGTACCCTTTCGCTCAAGCCGGATGATCTCGAGCACTACAAGGGCGAACGGGGTCGCCGTGGTAGCAAATTGCCACGCGGTTTCCAGCGCGTCGATGGGTTGCTGGTGGAAACCCCGGCTTGAGTGGGTGGGCCGTCTGTTGCGGCGTTTTCGACGCCGCTTCGGGCGGAAATGCTGGAGTCGGGCGACTATTTCGCGGATGATAGGGCCCTCGTTGGCGCCGGCGTGGCCGAGTGCCCGGATGAATCTACATGAGTATCACTGCGGTCAGTCTGGTGACGACCGCCTGGATGGGATGAATGAAATTTCTGCGCCTTCCATTTGCGCTGCTGATGACTGGCTTGCTGGGCCTGAGCGGGTGCAGCATGCACCAGCCGGTTGCCCTGTATCAGCTCGACAGCGGTGATCCCGGCCAGCCGACCCAGGCTGCGGGCATGGCGGTGGTGCTTGGCCCGGTATCGGTGGCCGACTACCTGCAACGCGAAACCTTTTTGCAGCGTCAGACCGATGGCAGCCTGACTGCGGCGACCGACGGTCGCTGGGCTGGCAGCCTTTCGTCGGATATCGACCAGTTGCTGGTACGCCAGCTGGCCTGGCGCCTGGACAGCCAACGCGTGGTGCTGGCGCCGGCAAGTGCCGGCTTCACGCCGGATGTGCAGGTGCTGCTGTCGATCACCCGCCTGGACTCGGGCAAGAACCAGCCGGCGATCCTCGATGCGCAGTGGCGCGTGCTGGACCGCCGTGGCCAGGTGCGTGACAACCGTATCGTCCACCTCGAACAGCCCCATGCGGGCAGCGAGTCGGCGCAGGTTCAAGCCCAGGGGCAGTTGCTGCAGAAGCTGGTCGAACAGCTGAGCACCACGGTCAAGCCGCTGGCCAACCAGCCGGCCATCGCCGAGGAAGCGCCCCGCAAGCCGGCCGCGCCGGTGCAGGTGAAGAAAGAGCCGGAGAAGCCAAAGATTCCGATGGCATCGCCGATTCGTACCGATATGGAAGTGTTCCGCTTCTGATATGACAGACATGAAAAAGCCCGCAGCGATGCGGGCTTTTTTGTGGCCTTCGAGAATGCTGAGGGCGCTTTGCGCCCCTTTCGCCGTATGACAAGCCGCCTCCCACAAAGAGCAGACCATGTACCTGTGGGAGCCGGCTTGCCGGCGAAAGGGCTGCGCCGCAGCCCCAGGCGTGTTTCAGGTCAGGCGCGGCGCTCATGCATCCGCGCCAGTTGGCGCTCCAGCATGGACGGGTAAGGCTCCATCAGGCGCTCGACACAGCACGCGCCCTCCGGGCTGGCGATCGGCCGAATACGCGCACGCTGGCGCACCAGGGCGTCATCGCTGATGCGCCGCTCCACCAGCAGCAGATTGCGGCTGTGCTGCGACAGGGCCAGCGCGTCCTGAGCCTGTTCGGTCATCAGCAAGTCGACCTGATCCATGCCCTGCAGGTCGTCGGCCAGCACCAGGCCCAACTGCAGTTGCAGGGTGATGCCGCTGTCGGCTACCTCGATCTGCAGGGCGTGGCCCAGGGCGCGCAGCAGCTCGCCACAGCAGATTGCGTTGGTGAGGTAGTCCTCGCCGCTGTCGCGGCTGTGGAACAGCAGCAGGGTGCTGCCGTCGTTCAGGGTGTGGACCTCACCTTCGTACAGCGAGGCAGCCTGGTCCAGGCAGTCGCGGTAGCGCTCCAGCAATTCGGTCAGGCGGGTGCGCGGCAGGCGGCGCAGTTGCTCCTGGGAGCCCAACTGCACGGCCAGCACGGCACTGTGCTGCGGTTCGTCGGACTCGACGATGGCAGGCTTGGCCGGGGCGCTCTGTTCATCCATCAGATCGGCGAAGGCGTCATCGTCATCGTCGTGATCGAGTGCCTGCGCCGCGACCTTCGTACGTGGCGCGGCCTTGGGAGCGGGCACTTCATCGAAATCGTCTGCCTCGTCCTCTTCCTCCGGCTCCGGTGGTGGTGGCGGGGCGAGACGAGCGTGCAGCTGGCGGGCCAGGTCGCCGATTTCGTCCTGGCGGTCGATGCCCGGTGTGTAGGGGTGCGGATCACGCAACCAGACGCGCAGTTGCAGCAGCGGGGTGGAGATGAAACGACCCAGGCGCAGGCTGAGGGTCAGTGCCAGGGCCAACAGGATCGCGGCAAGGATACCCATGCTCTGCAGGCTGATCAGCATCGGTTGCTGGAACTGGCTCATGTCCAGGCTGATGCGCAACTGGCCGGCGGTCACGTCCTGGAAGGTGATCTTGGTCTGGTAGACCCCTTCGGTTTCGCCCAGCAAGCTATTGCGTGGGCGCTGGCCGGCCTCGGCGAGGATGCGGTTGTCCACGCTGTAGATGGCGGCATGGGCCACCAGCGGGTTCTTCACCAGGTTGCCGAGCAGCACGTTGAGGCTGAGGATGTCGTTGGACACCAGCAGCTCGGTGGCCGATGTGGCCGTTTGCGTGGTCAGGCTCTGGCCAACGGCATCGGCCTGCTCGTGCATGGCCTGCTTGAACTGCAACCCCATCACGCAGGCATAGATCACCAGGGCCAGGGCCACCAGGAAGATGTTATGGCTGGCAATGCGCAGGGCCAGTGGGATTCGGCGCTGGCTGAGGGCTCGGTAGATCATCAGGAAGAAGTTATCGGGTTTAACGGGCGTGGGCCGGTTCACAGAGCGCGGCTCTTCATGGCGAGAAAGTTGCTGGGCAGTATAGCGATACGTGTTTTGTCGGCAAAGTAGCGTTGGCGCCCGATGGTCATGGAAAATCGGTAGAATGCGCATTTTTCATCGAGTTGGAGCCCGGTCTTGCGCGAAATCGTCCTGATCAACATCACTGGTGAAGACCGTCCAGGTCTTACCGCGGCCATCACCGGCGTCCTGCTCCAGGGCGGTGTGAACATTCTCGACATCGGCCTTGCGGTCATGCACGGCACGCTGTCGTTCGGCATCCTGGTCGACATCCCCGACAACGAGGTGGCCACCGCGCTGCTGCAGAGCGTACAGGCCAAGGCCCATGAGCTGAACCTGCAGGCGCGCTACACGCCGATCTCCGAGGCCGACTACCAGCACTGGGCCGACAGCCAGGGCGAGGCCCGCCACATCGTCACCCTGCTCAGCCGCCGGGTCACGCCACAGCAGTTGCAGCGGGTCAGCGCCATCATCAGCCAGTACGGCCTGACTATCGAGCGCATCGAGCGCCTGTCGGCCCGCGTGGCGCTGGATGCCCAGGTCGAGAAGGGCAAGTCGGCGCTGGAAATCTCCGTGCGTGGCGAAGCCAGCGACGCCCAGGCCCTGCGCGCCGACTTCTTCGCCCTGTCCGAAGAGCTGAACATCGATATCGCCTTCCAACGTGACGACCTGTTCCGCCGCAACCGCCGCCTGGCGGTGTTCGACATGGATTCGACGCTGATCGAGGCCGAAGTCATCGACGAGCTGGCCAAGGCTGCCGGTGTCGGTGAGCAGGTAGCGGCGATCACCGAGCGCGCGATGCGTGGCGAGCTGGATTTCCGGGCCAGCTTCAAAGAGCGCATGGCGCTGCTCAAGGGCCTGGACGTGGGCGTACTGGATCAGATTGGCGCCTCGCTGCGCCTGACCGAGGGTGCCGAGCACCTGTTCGCCGAGCTCAAGCGCCTGGGCTACAAGACGGCGATCCTTTCCGGCGGCTTCACCTACTTCGCCAAGCAGGTACAGGCGCGCCTGGGCATCGACTACGTATTCGCCAACGAGCTGGAGGTGGTGGACGGCAAGGTCACCGGCGTGGCCGTCGAGCCGATCGTCGATGCGCAGCGCAAGGCCGATCTGTTGCAGCAACTGGCCAGTGAAGAGGGCCTGCAGCTCGAGCAGACCATCGCCGTGGGCGATGGCGCCAACGACCTGCCGATGCTGTCCCTGGCCGGCCTGGGTGTGGCCTTCCGCGCCAAGCCACTGGTGCGTCAGTCGGCCAAGCAGGCGATCTCGACCCTAGGCCTGGATGGTGTGCTGTACCTGCTCGGCGTACGCGATCGCGAAGCACGCGGTTGATCTTGAGCCCTGGGGCTGCGCTGCAGCCCTTTCGCCGGCAAGCCGGCTCCCACAGAGGTTTGCTTTCTTACTGTGGGAGCCGGCTTGCCGGCGATGGACCGCGTAGCGGTCCCAATGAAAAAGGCCCTGCTGAGCAGGGCCTTTCTTGTTGCAGCAGTCAATCAGGCCTGGGCCGGTTGCGCCAGCAACTCGCCCATGCGCACGGCGGAGCCGGCACCGAGGCTCTCGGCCCACTTCACCTGCTCTGGCCCGAACAGCACGATGGCGGTGGAGCCCAGCTTGAAGCGACCCAGTTCGGCGCCTTTCTCCAGATGGATCGGCGCACGGCTGGCGTCGTCGTAGCGGAAGGTCTTCAGCTCGCGCTTCGGCGGCGTGACCAGGCCGGCCCAGACGGTCTCGATCGAGGCGACGATCATCGCGCCGACCAGCACCACGGCCATCGGGCCGCGCTCGGTGTCGAACAGGCAGACCACGCGCTCGTTGCGGGCGAACAGCTCCGGTACGTTCTCTGCGGTGGTCTGGTTGACCGAGAACAGCCGGCCCGGCACATAGACCATCTCGCGCAGGGTGCCGGCCAGCGGCATGTGCACGCGGTGGTAGTCCTTGGGCGACAGGTAGATGGTGGCGAATTCGCCGCCCATGAACGGCGCGGCCAGGGCCGGATCGCCGCCCAGCAGCTCCAGGGCGCTGTAGCCGTGGCCCTTGGCCTGGAAGATGCGGCCGTGCTCAATCGGGCCGAGCTGGCTGACCGCGCCGTCGGCCGGGCAGAGGATCGCGCCGGGGGTTTCGTCCAGCGGGCGGGCGCCGGGCTTGAGGGCGCGGGTGAAGAAGGCGTTGAAGTGCTCGTAGGCGCTGAGGTCTTCGACCAGTGCCTCGGACATGTTCACCTGGTAGCGCTTGGCGAACCAGGCAGTGAAGGCGTTCTTGAACCAGCGTGCGCGGCATTCGGCGACGCAGCCGGCCAGCCGCGACAGCAAGTGGTGCGGCAGCAGGTACTGGCTGATGATGAACAAGCGGGATTTCATTGAGCGTCCTTAAGCTTCGACGGGCGTGTCGGGGTGGTTGCCCCATTCGCCCCAGGAACCGGCATAGCCCTTCACCCGTGGATAGCCGAGGGCCTTGGCCACGAGGTAGGTGAAGCCGGAGCGGTGGTGGGTCTGGCAGTGGGTGATCACTTCCTTGTCGGGGGTGATGCCAAGGTTTTGCAGGACTTCGGCGATGTCCTTGCGGATGCGCAGGTGGTCGTTGAGGTCCATGCCGGCGGTCCACTCGAAGTTGATCGCGCCGGGAATGTGCCCGCCTTTGGCGGCCAGCACTTTCTCGCCGCTGTATTCCAGTGGCCCGCGGGCGTCCCAGATGACCAGGTCGGCGGCGCCCAGGCGGCTTTGCAGGTATTCGCGGGTGGCGGTGGGCTCCGGGTGCAGTCGCAGGTTCACCGCCCCGCCCATGCTGGCGGGCACTTCGGTGGACAGTTTGTCCGCCGGCCAGGCCTGTATGCCGCCGTTCAGGTAGTGATAGCGCTGGTGGCCAATCACGTCGAGCAACCAGATGAAGCGGCCGGCCCAGCCGCCTCCTTCGTCGTCGTAGACCACATAGACCGCATCGTCGCGATGACCGAGTTCGGCGAACAGCTTCTCCAGGTCGGCGCGTGCCGGCAGCAGGCCAGGCGCCGGTGGTTGCCCCAGCTGGGTGCGCTTGGGATCGACGAAGCGCGCCCCGGGGATGTGGCCGCTGCCATAGCGGTTGGCGCTGGTCAGGTCGACCAGGATCAGTTGCGGCGATTCCAGGCGCGGCAGCAGGTCCTCGGCTTCGATCACCAGGGGCAAGCCGGAAAAGTCAGTCATCCACGGTCTCCAGGGTGCAAAGGGGGCGATTGTAGCGCAAGGCAATCATGAATGGCGGTTGCCGAAGAGGGCCAGGGCGCGCTCGATGCATTGCACGGTTTTACCGAATGCCTGCACGCTGACATCGGCCAGCGGTTTGCCGTCCTGGTCCGCCACCGCCAGCATCAGCACCTGGTCGCCGACCGCCAGCGAGCGCAGCAGCAGGTGTTCGCTGCGGAAGAATGCGCGCAGTGGCGCTGGCAGCAGCGCGGTGAACTGGGCGTGATTTTCGGGCGTCAGGCGCAATTGCCCGGCCTTGCTCATCAGTTTCTGCAGGAGTTTGTTCTGCGCGATCGGCAACGCAATGACGCTGGCTTCCTTGGGCAGGCCCGCAGTCTGCTGCACCCGCAGGTAGTCGGTGGCCTTGTCCAGGCTCAGCAGCATCAGGCGCTGCATGCCGCACGCCAGCAGCGCTTCGCGGGCCTGGGTGGCCAGGTGCACGGTGTTGCTGAACGGGCTCGGCTGGGCGAGCAGTTCCTGGCACAGCGTGCGCCAGCGACCGAGGTCCTCGGTGCTGGGCGGTGGCGGCGTGAGCATGTCCGGGTGCGGACGGCGCTGGTGCCAAGGCCAGATCAGTGCCTCGGCCGGGTGGAACAGGGCATGCCGGGCGTGATGGCGGGCACTGGCCGCGGCCTGCTGGTGAACCTGCTGCTGCACATCGTCCAGCGTGGTCTGCAGATAAAGGGCGGTAAGCAGCTGCCAGCGCAGCAAATGCGGATTGTCCCAGCCAACCTGGGCAGCCAGGGCAAGGCCGTTGGCCAGCAGCACGGTATTCGGGGGCTGGTTGAACCAGCGACGCAGGGCCGGCTCTTCGTCCAGGCGCTGTTGCTGGACCAGCGGGTCCTGTTCGCGGGCGATGTTCAGTACCTGCGCCAGCTGTTCGCGCTCGTCCATCAGCAGGCGGTAACCCTGGGTCACCCATTCAGGCAGGCGCCAGTGCTCGGCCATGGCCTGGCACAATTGCATGATGCGCACGCCAAACAGTTGCTGCTCGACTTCAGCAGCGTCCTCGCCCTTGTGGATAACTCGCAGCTCCCAGGTGTCCAGCAGCTTGGGGTAGGCCAGGGCCAGGGGCCACAGGGGCGAGAGGAACAACAGGCTGCCCCAGTGGATTTCCTGCCACAGGCGCGCCAGGCGGCTGGCGAACAGGCCGTTGGCCTGCTGGGTGGCATGCTGGCTGATCAGCAGGAACTGGCGCAGCACCGGCGGGATCTCGTCGGCCGGCAGCGATGGCAGGCGTGCCAGCAGTTGGCTGACGCGGGCCAGGCCAAGTCGGTTAAGGGCTATTTCCAGGCTCTCGGCCGGCTCGGCCTGGCTGGCGTTGGCCGGGTGGTTGGCCTCGCGCAGCACGCAGAGCACCAGCGCGGGGCTGTCCTGCATCAGTTCGGCGATATCGCGCAGGGAGCGACGGCTGTCGTTGATGGCCTGCAGCACGCGATCATGGCTCTCTTTCGGCACCGGTACGCGGACCCCGTCGAGCAGCTTGATCCAGGCCTCTAGACTCGACGGAACCTGACTTGGCACCTTGGTTTCAATTGGCATATTGACATCAGTCCGAACTGGCTTTTCGCAATGAGTGGCTATAGTCTGGCGCAGTTCTGCCGATAAGTAGAAGAAGAGTTTTCAAGCTTCCGTTCCCTATCCTGACCACGACAGCAAGTGCTTCCAACTTATGGCTAAAATTATCGGCATCATCGTCGTATTCGCGAGCGTGCTCGGCGGCTACGTGCTTTCCCACGGCAAGATCGCGGCACTGATCCAGCCGTTCGAAGTGCTGATCATCGGCGGCGCGGCCTTTGGTGCGTTCCTCCAGGCCAACCCTGGTTACATGACCATGCATGTAATCAAGAAGTCGCTGAAGATGTTCGGCACCCGTTTCACCCACACCTTCTACCTGGAAGTGCTGGGCCTGGTGTACGAGATCCTCAACAAGAGCCGTCGTGAAGGCATGATGGCGATCGAAGGCGACATCGAGGACGCCGCAGCCAGCCCGATCTTCGCCAAGTACCCGGCGGTGCTGGGCGACGAGCGCATGACCGCGTTCATCTGCGACTACCTGCGGATCATGTCCACCGGCAACATGGCGCCCCACGAGCTCGAAGGCCTGTTCGACATGGAACTGCTGAGCATGAAGGAAGAGCTCGAGCACCCGTCCCACGCAGTGACCGGGATCGCCGACGGCATGCCCGGCTTCGGTATCGTCGCGGCGGTACTGGGTATCGTGGTGACCATGGCCTCGCTGGGTGACGGTGACCAGAAGTCCATCGGCCTGCACGTCGGTGCGGCGTTGGTCGGTACCTTCTTCGGTATTCTTGCTGCCTACGGCTTCTTCGGCCCATTGGCCAACGCCCTGCGCCACGATGCCAAGGAAGAGCTGAACGTCTACGAGGCGATCAAGGCCTCGCTGGTGGCCTCGGCTTCCGGCATGCCGCCGTCGCTGGCGGTCGAGTTCGGTCGCAAGGTGCTGTACCCGGCGCACCGCCCGAGCTTCGCCGAGCTGGAACAAGCAGTACGCGGTCGCTAAGCCATGGAGAACAATCAGCCCATCATCGTCAAGCGCGTCAAGCGCTTCGGCGACGGCCATCACGGCGGCGCCTGGAAAATCGCCTTCGCCGACTTCGCCACGGCGATGATGGCGTTCTTCCTGGTGCTGTGGTTGCTGTCGACCGCCACGCCCGAGCAGAAGATCGCCATCGCCGGTTACTTCAAGGACCCGATCGGTTTCTCCGAAAGCGGTACGCCCTACATCATCGATCTGGGTGGTTCGCCAGAATTGGCGCCGGAAAAGACCATCAACCCGGAAGTGAAGTCCGAGCCGACACCTGATACCAGCCTGCAACTGGACAAGGATCAGGTCGAGACCATGGCCGAGCAGGTGGAGCGCGAGCGCCTCGAGCTGCTGCTGCAGGAGCTGCAGAACAAGGTCGAGGAAAACCCGCAGCTGCAGAAGTTCAAGGACCAGATCCTGTTCGAGATCACCCAGGACGGCCTGCGCATCCAGATCATGGACGCCGAGAACCGGCCGATGTTCGACCTGGGCAGCGCACGCCTGCAGCCGTACTTCGAAGACATCCTGCTGGCCATGGCCGACACCATCAAGGCGGTGCCGAACAAGATCAGCATCAGCGGCCATACCGATGCCAAGCCGTACTCCGGCACTGGCGATTTCGGCAACTGGGAGCTGTCGGCCAACCGCGCCAACGCGGCGCGTCGTGCATTGGTCGCCGGTGGCTATCCGGATGAGCAGGTGGCCCGTGTAGTCGGTTATGCATCGTCGTCGCTGTTCGACCGTGCCAACCCGTTCAACCCGGTCAACCGCCGTATCGACATCATCGTCCTCACCAAGAAGGCGCAACGCGATATCGAGGGTGAACAGGGCAAGCCGGAGGCTGCGCCGCCTGCCACTGAAGCACCGCCTGCGGGCGCTGCGCCAGGTGCGGCCGCGACACCGGGCGATACGCCGATGCAACCGCGCGAGCTGCGTCAGAAGCTGAACATCTTCGAGGATGGCGTGTTGAAGATGGACGAGGCCAAGGACCAGTAAGTGACAGGGGCCGCTTTGCGGCCCCGATGCATTCAGAACCCCCGCCTGATCTTGGCCTTGAGATCAGCATGGAAGAAATCCGCGTTGTCCCTGTCCGACACTACGCCACCCCCGGCCGGCGAAGCCATGGCCCGGCCAAAGGTCTGCTCGTCATGATAGGCGCGCACGAACAGGTCTATATGCTCTCGTTCTCGCATTACTGGCCACTTGCCCAGCCTTTGCGGCAGGTCAGCCGAGCCAGCATGGTAGAAAGTCACCCGTCGATCCGCCATGGCCGCTGCGCCCAGTAGCCAGGCCGTCCACCAGTCTTCGGCATGGGCCTCGCAGAGCACGCCGATCCAATGAGTGGAATCGGCCATGTGTTGGCAAAAGCTGCCATGCAGGTCGTCGTGGGTCTGCCCTTCACTGTCGAAGGGGACGAGTTGGGTGGGAATGCCTTCTAGTAGCAGACGCTCGTTCAGGATGAAGGCATCGAGCCGTTCGTTCTGGTGGTAACTGATGAATACCGGCATCTGTGCTGCCCTCCCTGATCAATACCGACGACAAGGCCATGACCATCAGGGAAAGCAGCGGAAGGGACAATAGGTGACCGCGAAACCGGAGCGGTCCTACCTGCTCCGGTAAAATTTCCTACGATGCTAGCGTGCTTGCCGCCACCTCAATAGGTGTCTTCCGGCAAGCTGGCGATGATCGAGCGATAGCTGTTCATTCGCTGTTGCGTAACGCTGCCGTCTTCCAGGGCCTTGAGCAGCGCACAGCCAGGCTCGCGGTCATGCTTGCAGTCGCGGAAGCGGCAGTTGCCGATCAGTTCGCGGAATTCGATGAAGCCATCCTCGACATCGTCACGGCTGACATGGCCCAGGCCGAATTCACGGATGCCTGGCGAGTCGATCAGGTCACCGCCATTGGGGAAGTGGTAGAGGCGCGCGGTGGTGGTGGTGTGGGTACCCTGGCCGGACCATTCCGACAGGTCGCCGACACGGGTGCCTGCATCAGGCAGCAGGCTGTTGACCAGCGAGGACTTGCCCACGCCCGACTGGCCGACGAACACGCTGATATGACCATCGAGCGTCTGCTGCAAGCGCTGCATGCCATCGCCCTGGTGCGCCGAGACTTCCAGCAGCGGGTAGCCCAGGCCACGGTAGACCTCGAGCATTGCGTTGAGGGTCGGGGCGTTCTCGTCGTTGATCAGGTCGGCCTTGTTCAGCAGCAGCAGCGGGCGGATGCCGGCATGCTCGGCGGCGACCAGGTAACGGTCGATCAGGTTGGGGTGCGGTTCGGGCGCTGGGGCGAAGACAATCACGATCAGGTCGACGTTGGCTGCCACCGGCTTGAGCTGGCCATGGTTGTTCGGCCGGCACAGCTCGGTGCTGCGCGGCATCTGCGCGACGATCACGCCGATGCCCTGGTTGCCGGCGCGCCAGACCACACGGTCGCCGGTCACCAGCGCCGGCAGGTTGGCCCGCAGGTGGCAGCGGAACACCTGGCCCGCGGCCTCGCCGTCCTGGGCCTCGACCTCGACCTGCACGCCGAAGTGGGCAATCACCAGGCCCAGTTGCTCCGGCCCCAGGTCGCCACCCTCCAGTTCCTGCAGTACATGCTGCTCGCGTTTGGCGGCGCGAGCGGCGCGTTCACCCTGGATCTTTTCGATGCGCCAGTTCTGGCGGCGGTTGAGCTGGCGTTTGGCCATGAAGGTTCCGTGTCGGCGGGGCAGAAAGAAAACGGCAGGCAGTTTAGCACGGCGCGCCCAACACCCGTTCGCTAGGCTAATATGACGGCCTATTTGAGGAGCCCTTTCATGCAAAATCCACAGAACCTGATCTGGATCGATCTGGAGATGACCGGCCTGGATCCGGACAACGACGTCATCATCGAGATGGCCACCATTGTCACCGACAGCGAGCTGAACACACTGGCCGAAGGCCCGGTGATCGCCATTCACCATAGCGACGAGGTGCTGGCGCGCATGGACGAGTGGAACACCCGCACCCATGGCGCCTCGGGCCTGACCCAGCGCGTGCGCGAGAGCAAGGTGAGCATGGCCGAGGCCGAGGCACAGACCATCGCCTTCCTCGAGCAGTGGGTACCGAAGGGCAAGTCGCCGATCTGTGGCAACAGCATCTGCCAGGACCGTCGTTTCCTCTATCGCCACATGCGCGAGCTGGAAAACTACTTCCACTATCGCAACCTCGATGTGTCCACGCTCAAGGAACTGGCCGCGCGCTGGGCGCCGGAAGTGCGTGACAGCTTCAAGAAGGGCAACACCCATTTGGCGCTGGATGATATCCGTGAGTCGATTGGCGAACTGCGTCACTACCGTGAGCATTTCATCAAGGTCTGACCTTGTGCGCCGATGATCATCGGCGCGCCCCTTTTGGTGCCCCGCGTGACTGGGTAGACTGCGCGCCTTTCCCGCACGGACCTGCACCATGTTGCTGATGCTCTATCTCATCGCCATCACCGCCGAAGCCATGACCGGCGCCCTGTCCGCTGGCCGCCGCGGCATGGACTGGTTTGGCGTGGTGCTGATCGCCTGCGTCACCGCGCTGGGTGGCGGCTCGGTGCGTGACGTACTGCTCGGGCATTACCCGCTGACCTGGGTGAAGCATCCCGAGTACCTGGTGCTGACCAGCTTCGCGGCGCTGCTGACCATCTTCATCGCGCCCTTGATGCGCCATCTGCGGTCGCTGTTCCTGGTGCTCGACGCCCTGGGTCTCGTGGCGTTCACCCTGATCGGCTGCATGACCGCGCTGGAGATGGGGCAGGGGTTCCTTGTCGCCTCCATCAGCGGGGTGATTACCGGGGTGTTTGGCGGCATCCTGCGGGACATCTTCTGCAACGATATTCCGTTGGTGTTTCGACGTGAGCTGTATGCCAGTGTTTCGTTCGCGGCGGCTTGGTTCTATCTGGGGTGCGTTTACTTCAAGGTACCGGCGGAGCAGGCCATGTTGCTGACACTGTTTGGTGGTTTTCTGTTGCGGTTGTTGGCGATTCGGTTTCATTGGGAGATGCCGAAGTTTCATTATAATGATCAGCAATAACGGCTTTTTGCGGCGCAGCCACTGTATTCAGAATCTTTCTGGCAGGACTGTAACTGTAGCTATATAGCCATTGTTCAGAAAAGTTGCTTGCTCTTGCTCTTGCTCTTGCTCTTGCTCTGCTTTTGCTTCTAAGTGCGCGATAGTTCAGGCGACACAAATTGCGACTTCAGGAGGCCGAACGGAGGTCTTGCGGAGGGAGGTGACGGGCATGGATGCCCGTCAAGCGCTGCGCCCCAGGATGGGGCGTTCAGCGCGGTCCTCCCGGGAGCAAGGCCGGAGTGAGGGGGCCCCGGAGCGAAGCGTAGGGGCCGGATGAATGGAGCGAGCATTTTTTGGTTCCTTTTTGATGCTTCAAAAAGGGACCCGCCGTAAGGGCGGAAAGGTGATTGTGCGTCACCATCGCAAATGAATGCGCATATAATTTTCGAGACACACGCTGTGTAAGTCAAAGTCAAAGTCAAAGTCAAAGTCAAAGTCAAAGTCAAATGCGATCGGCGTGGGTTTCCACAGTTGTAAGCGCATTCATTTACTATACTGACGCATAGTCACCTTTTCGCCCTTACGTGAACTGACCCCCGAAAGTTGGACAGGTAGCGCTATGCGGCCAGCGCTTGGGTTCGGAATTCTACCGGACTCAAGCCATTCAGTCTGAGACTGATGCGTTCTTGGTTGTAGTAGGCGATGTAATCCTCTAGCCCTGATGCCAGTTGCTCAACACTTTCAAACGATTCCAGGTAAAAAAACTCGCTCTTGAGCGTGCCGAAAAAGCTTTCCATGGCGGCGTTGTCCAGGCAATTGCCCTTACGTGACATGCTCTGCTCGATATTCTTCCCAGCCAGCATATGCCGGTAAGTTGGCTGTTGATATTGCCAGCCTTGATCGGAATGCAGTATCGGTTTGTCACCTGGATTCAGCCGCTCGAAGGCTTGCTCCAGCATTGTCGAAACCATCTTGAACTCAGGACGCCGGTTGATCTGATAAGCAAGGATCTCGCCGTTGTACAGGTCCATCACAGGCGAGAGAAACAGCTTCTGCCCCTTTACCTTGAACTCTGTCACGTCGGTTGCCCATTTCTGATTGGGGGCTTCTGCCTTGAATTTGCGTTTGAGTAGATCAGATGCAACAACCCCCTCGGAGCCTCGGTACGAGCGATATTTCTTAACTTTGACCAGAGATTTGAGGTCCATCAACTGCATCAGTCGCTGCACCTTCTTGTGGTTGACCACCTCGCCATTGTGCCCGAGGACCGCAGTGATACGACGATAGCCGTACCGCCCCTTATGTCCGTGATAGAGGCTGTTGATGCGCTCTTTGAGAGCAGCATGCTTGTCAGCCACCAGCACTTTGCTTTGGTAATAAAAGGTACTGCGTGCCAGCCCTGCAGCACGTAGCAGCAGAGCAAGTCGATGCCCGCGCCTCAATCCTTGGATAGCCTGCGTTTTCTTGCCTGCGCAGTTCGAGGGTCCGCTTGGATCAAGGCATCGAGCTTTTTTAGATAAGCATTCTCCGCGCGCAGGTATTCCAGCTCTTCGAGCATTTGCTTTGGTGTCAGCTCGCTGTCCGCTGGGGTGGGCGGGCTTGTGCTGGACTGTTTTGATGGCTTGCGGGGCATGCTGAACTCTCGGGTACGGCGCGGGTGAAGGGCTTCTACTCCGCCTTTATCGTACAACCTTTTCCATTGCCTGATGCTACTCGGGCCGCGGATATCAAACTGCACGCAAGCTTGCTGGGCGGACAGTCCGTCTTGCTCAATGCACTGCAAAACCTTCAATTTGAACTGCGCGTCGTAGTGGCTGTACTTGGCAATCAAACCGGCTGCACCGTGTTGCTCGTAGCCCTTTACCCAGCGGCGTAACAGCGATGGACTCAGGTCATGCTTGAGCGCCACCTCATGAACACTGCGGGCAGAAAGGCACTCTTCGATGAGTGCCTGCTTGAGTGCCAGGTTGTATTTCGTCATGGAACACCCTCCGGTTGGGGATAAGGTGTCCAACTTTCGGGGGTCAGTTCAACGGCGAGTCACTTTTTGTCAAACGCGACAAAAAGTAACCAAAAAACGCTGCGGGTATGACTCACCCACATGGGTTACAAATCAGTTCACGCACATAGGTAACAGTCTTTAACTGGCAGGGTCGGTTTTCGAGGATCTGACCATGCCTTGGCGAGAGCTGAAACCTATGGACCTTAAAATGCTTTTCATCGCGGATTACCTGCAGGGGCCGCCCAGCTTCAGCGCCCTGTGCCAGGCCTACGAGATCAGCCGAAAGACCGGCTACAAATGGGTCGAGCGATATGAGAAAGAGGGGCCTTCGGGGCTGGAAGAACGCAGCCGCCGCCGGTTGAACCAGGATTGGGTCGTACCCGCCGCAGTTCGCGAAGCCATCATCGAATTGCGCAGTCGAGGCGAAACGGAACCGGGGCCGAAAAAGATCCAGGCTGCGCTGCAGGAGCGTTTCCCTGATCAGGCGCCGCCCTCGAAGACAGCGATCTACAACATCCTCAAGAAAGCCGAATTGGTCAAACCACGCCGCTTACGTCAGCGTGTAGCGGTCTATCCCAAGCCCCTGGAGAAGGCCGAGTCGCCTAACCAGCTGTTCAGTGCGGACTACAAAGGTCAATTCCTGACAGGTGCAGGCGTCTGGTGCTATCCGCTGACGATCATGGATCACGCCAGTCGTTTCCTGCTCGCCTGTCACAGCATGCCCAATACCAACCTGCTGGAAACCCAGGCCGTTTTCACCCAAGTGTTCCGAGAGAATGGCTTGCCTGAGCGGATTCGTACCGATAACGGTGTGCCGTTTGCCAGTAAGGGGCGTGCGGGACTTTCTCAGCTGTCGATCTGGTGGCTGCGTCTAGGCATCATTCCCGAGCGTATTGCGCCTGGTCGGCCTGAACAAAATGGCCGCCACGAGCGCATGCATCGAACGCTCAAAAGCACGCTCCCATCGCCGCCGGCAGTGGCCTGGGAGGCTCAACAACGGCACTTTGATCGCTTTCGGCAGCACTACAATCATGAGCGCTTGCATGAAGCGCTGAAGCAGAAAACACCGGCGTCTTGCTACCAGCCATCTCCACGCCCATTCCCTGAAAAGCTCCCCGAAATGACCTATCCCAGTCATATCGAGAGCTTGCCGGCTGATAGCTCCGGCATCATCAATCGCCGGGGCTTGAGGATCTACGTAGGTTATGTGCTCAAGCACCAGACCATTGGACTGGAGCAGGTTGGGGATGGCATCTGGGATGTTATTTTCGGTCCCATCATCCTTGGCAGGGTCGATGTGCGGGATGCCACTGATGGTTATGTAACACTCAAGGTGTTGTCACCTATGTGAGTGAACTTTTGTGTAACCCATGTGGGTGATCCGTACATCGCTCCATTCATCCGGCCCCTACGCTTCGCTCCGGGGTCCCCTCACTCCGGCCTTGCTCCCGGGAGGACCGCGCTGAACGCCCCATCCTGGGGCGCAGCGCTTGACGGGCATCCATGCCCGTCACCTCCCTCCGCAAGACCTGCGTTCGGCCTCCTGAAGTCGCGAAGTTACGGGCGGCGCCTGCACTGGCGCAGCTGGCGCTCGCGGGCTATGGGGTTGACCTTTTGATCGCCAAAGGCAAAGTCGAAGCAGCGAGCTTCAAAGGGCGTTGTGGCGAGCCAGGGCCCACTCCACATGTTCGCGTACCAGTTCCGAAGGATCATCCCTACGCGCATTGAGCGCCTCCAGCACGGGGATGGTCGACGGTGCGTTGCCAAGCCCCACCGCGAGGTTGCGCAGGAACCGTTCATACCCCGCCCGGCGCAGTGGCGAGCCTTCGGTGCAGCCGAGAAAACACTTTTCATCCCACAGGAACAGTTCGGCCAGCTCGATATTGTCCAGCCCCCGGCGGGGCATGAAGTCGTCTTCGGTCGTGGTCTTGGCGAAACGGTTCCACGGGCAGACGATCTGGCAATCGTCGCAACCGAACACCCGGTTACCGATCAATGAGCGCAGTTCCAGTGGAATGGCCCCGCGCAATTCGATGGTCAGGTACGAGATGCAGCGCCGGGCATCGAGCTGATAGGGCCCGACGAACGCCTGGGTCGGGCAGATGTCCAGGCAGGCCTGGCAACGCCCGCAATGATCGCTGCCCTGCACGCCGTCGATCGGCAGCGGCAAGTCGACGAACAACTCGGCGAGGAAGAAATAGCTGCCCGCCTTGCGGTTGAGCAGCAGGGTGTTCTTGCCGATCCAGCCAAGGCCAGCCTCCTGGGCCAGGGCTTTCTCCAGCACCGGGGCGCTGTCGACGAAGGCGCGGTAGCCGAACGGGCCGATGGCTTCCTGGATGCGGTCGGCGAAGTGCTGCACCCGCTTGCGCACCAGCTTGTGGTAGTCGCGGCCCAGGGCGTAGCGCGAGATGTAGGCTTTTTCCGGCTCTGCCAGGCGCTTGGCCATCTGCGTGTCGCCGGGCAGGTAGTCCATGCGCAGCGAGATCACCCGCAACGTGCCGGGTATCAGCTCGGCCGGGCGCGAGCGCTTGTTGCCATGCTCGCCCATGTACTCCATCTCGCCATTGTGGCCGGCGGCCAGCCAACGCTGCAGGTGCTGCTCGTGCTCGCCAAGGTCGACACCGGCGATGCCGACATGGGCAAAACCGAGTTCGCGGCCCCAATCCTTGATCGATTGGGCCAGTGTGGCGATGTCTGGAAGGTCGGCGGACATGGATGAACAAGCATTACAAGCGGAGGTGCGTATAATTCTGCCAGACATCGGAGCCTTTGACCCCATGCCTCAGACCAAACACCCCCCATTACCGCTCAGCAGCCTGACCTTGGCCAGGTTGCCGCCACGTGCCGCTGATGCCCATAAGGGCGATTTCGGCCATGTGCTGGTGGTCGGTGGCGATCTCGGCACAGGCGGCGCGGTCATACTCAGTGGCGAGGCAGCGTTGCGTTGCGGCGCCGGCCTGGTCAGCGTGGCCACTCGCCCCGAGCACGTAGTTGCGGGGCTGACACGCCTGCCCGAGACCATGTGGTTGGGCGTGAGCTCGGCCAACCAGCTGATGGCGCTGCTCGAGCGTGCCACGGTGCTGGTGGTCGGCCCTGGTCTCGGCCAGGCCGGGTGGGGGCGCAGCCTGTTGTCGGCGGTGGCCAATGCCCATCGGCCACAGGTGTGGGACGCCGATGCGCTCAACTTGCTGGCACGCACGCCACTGGCACTGCCCAGCGGCAGCATCCTCACCCCGCATCCCGGCGAGGCCGCGCGCCTGCTGGGTATTTCCACCGAGGCGGTGCAGGCCGACCGGCCGGGTGCGGCGCGCAAGCTGGCGCGCCGCTACGCCAGCGTCTGCGTGCTCAAGGGCGCCGGCACGTTGGTGGCCGACCCTGCCGGGCAGTTGGCGTTTTGCGGCCGTGGGCACCCAGCCATGGCCGGTGCCGGACTGGGCGATGTGTTGACAGGCGTGCTGGCATCCTTGCTCGCCCAGGGGCTGGACGCCTGGCAGGCCGCGTGCCTGGGGGTGTGGCTGCATGCGTGCGCCGGCGAGCGGTTGGGTGTCAAAGGTAGAGGGCTGGCGGCCAGTGATCTGGTGCCGGTCATTAGAGCGTTATTGGAGGAGCATTCAGCGTGTCAGGCATAACCCTGTTTCTGGGCGACGAGGACGCCACCGTCGCCTTTGGCGCGAAACTGGCCGAAGTGACCAAGGGTCATGGTGTGATTTTTCTCGAGGGCGACCTGGGGGCCGGTAAAACCACCTTGTCCCGCGGGCTGATCCGTGGCCTGGGTCATACCGGCCCGGTAAAAAGTCCGACATTTACCGTGGTTGAACCCTACGAGATTGGTGATGTTCGCGCCTTCCATTTCGACCTCTATCGCCTGGTCGACCCGGAAGAGCTTGAATTCATGGGCATTCGCGATTATTTCGAGGGCGATGCATTGTGCCTGTTCGAATGGCCAGATAAAGGCGCGGGCGTTTTGCCAAAGCCCGACCTGACCATTACCATAAGCCCGCAAGCGGGCGGACGTTCGCTGAACCTGTCGCCGCAGGGGGCACGCGGCGAAGCCTGGTGTGCCGTTCTGGCCAAAGAATTCATACAGTAAGTGGGGAAAGGTATGCGCATACGCGCACTGGTCGCTGTCGTTGGGCTGCTGCTGACCGCGGTGACCGTTGACGCTCTGGCCGTCACTCAAGTCAAGAGCATGCGCCTGTGGCGCGCTCCGGACAACACGCGGCTGGTCTTCGACCTGTCCGGGCCTGTGCAGCACAGCGTCTTCACCCTCACCGCTCCCGATCGCCTGGTGATCGACATCAACGGTGCCACCCTGGGGGCGCCGCTGAACGTCTCCACCTCGAACACGCCGATCACCAGCGTGCGTTCGGCCCAGCGCACGCCAACCGACCTGCGCGTGGTAGTCGACCTGAAGAAAGCCGTGTCGCCGAAGAGCTTCACCCTGGCGCCGAACGCCCAGTACGGCAATCGCCTGGTGGTCGACCTGTACGACCAGGAAGCCGACGCCATCGCCGCCAGCAACCCGACACCACCACCGACACCGCAGCCACCGGCTACCACGCCGGCGGTGCCCGTCACCCCGGCGCAGCCGGCGATCAAGTTGCCACCGGCACCGAGTGGCAAGCGTGACATCGTGGTCGCCATCGACGCCGGCCACGGCGGCGAAGACCCGGGCGCGTCCGGCTCGCGTGGCCAGCACGAGAAAGACATCGTGCTGGATATCGCCAAGGAACTGCAGCGCCAGATCAACTCCGAGAAGGGTTACCGCGCCGAGCTGACCCGCACCGGCGACTACTTCATCCCGCTGCGCAAGCGCACCGAGATCGCCCGCAAGAAGGGCGCCGACCTGTTCGTCTCGATCCACGCCGACGCCGCGCCGTCCAAGGCTGCCTTCGGCGCCTCGGTGTTCGCCCTGTCTGACCGCGGTGCCACCTCCGAGACCGCCCGCTGGCTGGCCGACACGGAAAACCGCTCCGACCTGATCGGTGGTGCCGGTAACGTCAGCCTCGACGACAAGGACCGCATGCTGGCCGGCGTGCTGCTCGACTTGTCGATGACCGCCACCCTCAGTTCCAGCCTCAATGTCGGGCAGAAGGTGCTGGGCAACATGGGCCGGGTCACGCCGCTGCACAAGCAGCGGGTGGAGCAGGCCGGGTTCATGGTGTTGAAGTCGCCGGACATCCCGTCGATCCTCGTTGAAACCGGGTTCATCTCCAATGCCAACGAGGCGGCCAAGCTGGCTACCCGCAGTCATCAGCAGGCCTTGGCGCGTTCGATCCATACCGGTGTGCGTCAGTTCTTCCAGCAGAACCCGCCGCCGGGCACCTACATTGCCTGGCTGCGTGACAGCGGCAAGATCGCCGAGGGGCCGCGTGAGCATACCGTGCGGCCGGGTGAGACCCTGGCGATGATCGCCGTGCGCTACCAGGTGAGTGTTGCCGCCCTGCGCAGCAGCAACAGCCTGAAAAGCGATGAATTGAAAGTCGGCCAGCACCTCGACATTCCGACCACCGCCCTGGCGTCCCAGCGATGAGTGGCGGCTCGCGCATCCAGCTGCTCAGCCCGCGGCTGGCCAACCAGATCGCCGCAGGCGAGGTGGTCGAACGCCCTGCGTCGGTGGCCAAGGAGCTGCTGGAGAACAGCCTCGACTCCGGTGCCCGGCGTATCGAAGTCGAAGTCGAACAGGGCGGCGTGAAGTTGCTGCGGGTGCGCGACAACGGCAGCGGCATTGCCCCTGATGACCTACCGCTGGCCCTGGCACGTCATGCCACCAGCAAGATTCGTGAGCTGGAAGACCTCGAAGGCGTGCTCAGCCTGGGGTTTCGCGGCGAGGCGCTGGCATCGATCAGCTCGGTCGCCCGTCTGACCCTCACCTCACGTACCGCCGAGGCCAGCGAGGCCTGGCAGGTGGAGACCGAGGGGCGCGACATGCTCCCGCGGGTGCAGCCGGCGGCTCATCCGGTCGGCACCTCGGTCGAAGTACGTGACCTGTTCTTCAACACCCCGGCCCGACGCAAGTTCCTCAAGGCCGAAAAGACCGAATTCGATCACCTGCAGGAAGTAATCCGGCGTCTGGCGCTGGCGCGTTTCGACGTGGGCTTTCACCTGCGGCACAACGGCAAGACCATCTTCAGCCTGCATGAGGCCGCCGACGAGATGGCGCGGGCGCGGCGCGTCGGCACCATCTGCGGCCCGGGCTTCCTTGAGCAGGCGCTGCCGATCGATGTCGAACGCAACGGCCTGCGCCTGTGGGGTTGGGTGGGCTTGCCGACGTTCTCGCGCAGCCAGGCCGACCTGCAGTACTTCTTCGTCAATGGCCGCGCGGTGCGCGACAAGCTGGTCGCCCATGCGGTGCGTCAGGCTTATCGGGATGTGCTGTTCAATGGTCGGCACCCGACCTTCGTGCTGTTCCTCGAGTGCGACCCGACCGGCGTGGACGTCAACGTCCACCCCACCAAGCACGAAGTGCGCTTCCGTGAAGGGCGCATGGTCCATGACTTCCTCTACGGCACCTTGCACCGTGCCCTGGCCGATGTGCGCCCGGAAGACCAGCTTGCGGCGCCGGCGGCCACCGATGAGCTGGTCCGCCCCAGCGGCTTGCAGGCCGGCGAGTTCGGCCCCCAAGGCGAAATGCGCCTGGCCTCGCCAGTGCTCGAGCAGCCTCAGGGCGAGCAGCGGGGGTTCGCTTCGAGCGGTTCGGGCGCGGGCTATCAGTACCAGTACACGCCCAGGCCCTCCCAGCCGCTGAATGCCGGCGAGGCCCAGGCGGCCTACCGCGAGTTCTACGCCCCCCTGGACAATGCCGCCGCCGCGCCGAGCGCGTTGCCGGAAAGCCAGGGCGACATCCCACCGCTGGGCTACGCGCTGGCGCAGCTCAAGGGGATCTATATCCTTGCCGAGAACGCCGTCGGCCTGGTGCTGGTGGATATGCATGCCGCCCATGAGCGGATCATGTACGAGCGTCTGAAAGTGGCCATGGCCAGTGAAGGCTTGAGCGGCCAGCCATTGCTGGTGCCCGAGTCGCTGGCATTGAGCCAGCGCGAAGCCGACTGCGCCGAGGAACATGCCCAGTGGTTCCAACGCCTGGGCTTCGAACTGCAGCGCCTGGGCCCGGAAACCCTGGCTATCCGTCAGATCCCGGCCTTGCTCAAACAGGCCGAGGCCAATCGCCTGGTGCAGGATGTGCTGGCCGACCTCATGGAATACGGCACCAGTGACCGTATCCAGGCGCACCTCAACGAGCTGCTGGGGACCATGGCCTGCCATGGCGCGGTGCGGGCCAACCGGCGCCTGGCCATCCCCGAGATGAACGCCTTGCTGCGCGACATGGAGAACACCGAGCGCAGCGGCCAGTGCAACCACGGCCGACCGACCTGGACCCAGATGGGTCTGGACGATCTGGACAAGCTGTTCCTGCGGGGCCGATGACATGAGTGCCAGACCTCCGGCGATTTTCCTCATGGGCCCGACTGCGGCCGGCAAGACCGACCTGGCGATCGAGCTGACCAGCAAGCTGCCCTGCGAGCTGATCAGTGTCGACTCGGCGCTGGTCTATCGCGGCATGGACATCGGTACCGCCAAGCCCTCCAAGGAAGTGCTGGCCGCGCATCCGCACCGCCTGATCGACATTCTCGACCCCGCCGAAAGCTACTCGGCCAAGCGTTTCTGCACCGATGCTCTCCAAGCCATGGCCGAGATCACCGCGCGCGGCAAGATCCCGCTGCTGGTCGGCGGCACCATGCTCTACTACAAGGCACTGGTCGATGGCCTGGCGGACATGCCGCCGGCCGATGCCACGGTGCGCGCCGAGCTCGAGGCACAGGCGCAGGCCCTCGGCCTGGCCGAATTGCACCGGCAACTGGCCGAAGTCGATCCGGAGTCGGCGGCGCGTATTCATCCGAATGACCCGCAGCGGCTGATCCGTGCGCTTGAAGTGTACAAAGTGAGCGGCGAGAGCATGACCGCCCACCGTCAGCGTCAATACGCGCAAAGTAGCGGCGCAGACGCAGGCGCGGGCGAGCATTTGCCCTATACTGTCGCCAGCCTGGCGATAGCGCCTACAGATCGTCACATTTTGCATCAGCGAATTGCGTTACGATTTTCACAGATGCTGGAACAGGGCTTTGTCGACGAGGTCCGAACGCTGCGGGCCAGAAGTGACTTGCACGCCGAGCTGCCGTCTATAAGGGCAGTGGGGTATCGGCAGGTCTGGGACTACCTCGACGGCAAGCTGACTGAGAATGAGATGCGTGAACGCGGTATCATTGCCACGCGTCAGCTGGCCAAGCGGCAATTCACCTGGTTGCGCGGCTGGTCCGACGTCCACTGGCTGGATAGCCTGGCCTGCGACAATCTGTCCCGCACCTTGAAATACCTGGGGACCGTCTCCATATTGAGCTGAGTCCCTGCCAGTTGCCGTCTATTCTTGCGAAGGGGCGGCATAATTTATCGATTTTCTTGATTTTCTATTATTGATCCTTACAGGAGTGCGGCATATGTCAAAAGGGCATTCGCTACAAGACCCTTACTTGAACACCTTGAGAAAAGAAAAAGTCCCGGTTTCGATCTATCTGGTCAACGGGATCAAGCTGCAGGGCCAGATCGAATCCTTCGACCAGTTCGTCGTGCTGCTGAAAAACACCGTCAGCCAGATGGTCTACAAGCACGCCATTTCGACCGTCGTCCCCGCACGCCCGGTTCGTCTGCCAAGCCCGACCGATGGTGAGCACGGCGACAGCGAGCCAGGCAACGCTTGAAAAAAGTAGGAGCCTGCATTGTTCTTTGAGCGCCACGGTGGTGGTGAGCGAGCGTTGCTCGTTCACTTGGAAGGTCAGAACCCTGAGGCGCGCGAAGACCCGCAGGAGTTTCAGGAGCTGGCGCTGTCGGCCGGAGCCGATATCGTTTCGCTGGTAACAGTGGCGCGGCATCAGCCCACCGCCAAGTTTCTGATCGGCAGTGGCAAGGTCGAGGAGTTGCGCGACCTGGTCCATTCGGCCGAAGCCGACCTTGTGATTTTCAATCACACCCTCACGCCCAGCCAGGAACGCAACCTCGAGCGCGTCTTCGAGTGTCGCGTGCTGGATCGTACCGGGCTGATTCTCGATATCTTCGCCCAGCGGGCGCGTACTCACGAAGGCAAGCTGCAGGTCGAACTGGCCCAGCTCGAGCACATGAGCACGCGACTGGTACGCGGTTGGACCCACCTTGAGCGGCAGAAAGGCGGTATCGGCCTGCGTGGCCCGGGTGAAACCCAGCTCGAAACCGACCGCCGCCTGCTGCGGGTGCGCCTGCGCCAGATCAAGGCACGCCTGGAGAAGGTGCGCAGCCAGCGCGAGCAGGCCCGTCGTGGGCGCAAGCGCGCCGACATTCCTTCGGTGTCGCTGGTGGGTTATACCAACGCCGGTAAATCGACCCTGTTCAACGCACTCACGCAATCCGATGTGTATGCCGCGGACCAGCTGTTCGCCACCCTCGACCCGACCTTGCGCCGGCTCGAGCTGGCCGACCTGGGGCCGATCGTGCTGGCCGACACCGTAGGTTTCATCCGCCACCTGCCGCATAAGCTGGTCGAGGCATTTCGGGCTACGCTCGAAGAGTCGAGCAACTCCGACCTGCTGCTGCACGTGATCGATGCCCATGAGCCCGAGCGCATGGAGCAGATCGAACAGGTACTGGCGGTGCTGGGCGAGATCGGTGCCGAGAGCTTGCCGATCCTCGAGGTCTATAACAAACTCGACCTGCTCGAAGATGTCGAGCCGCAGATCCAGCGCGATGCCGATGGCAAGCCGCAGCGGGTCTGGGTATCGGCACGCGATGGACGAGGCCTGGAGCTGGTTGGCCAGGCGATTGCCGAGTTGCTGGGGGACGATCTGTATGTCGGAACCCTGTGCCTGGAGCAACGGTTTGCCCGCCTGCGCGCGCAATTCTTTGCCCTGGGTGCCGTGCAGAGTGAAGAGCATGATGAAGAAGGGCGCAGCCTGCTGAGCGTGCGACTGCCCAGGGTCGAGCTGAATCGCCTGGTCAGCCGCGAAGGCATGGAGCCGCAAGTGTTTGTCGAGCAACACACTTTGCAATAAATGCCCGTCGAGGTCGCCGGGCAGCCGTGACAGGCATTCTGTAGCATTGGACGGCGCGCCGTGGGCGCGTCTTTGCTTTATCAGATGGAGAGCGCTATGGCTTGGAACGAGCCGGGTGGCAACTCGAACAATCAGGATCCCTGGGGCGGCCGCCGTAATGGTGGCGGCGGTGGTGGCGACAAGAAAGGTCCACCGGATCTGGACGAGGCCTTCCGCAAGCTGCAGGACAGCCTGAACGGCATGTTCGGCAGTGGCAAGAAACGTGGCGGCGGCGGTGACCGCAATATCGGCAAGGGTGGCGGCTACGGCCTGCTGGGCATCGGCCTGGCGGCTCTGGCGGCAATCTGGCTGTACAACGCCGTCTATGTCGTGGACGAGCAGGAGCAGGCCGTGGTGCTGCGCTTCGGCAAGTACTACGAGACCGTTGGTCCCGGCCTGAATATCTATTTCCCGCCGATCGACCGCAAGTACATGGAAAACGTGACCCGCGAGCGGGCCTACACCAAGCAGGGGCAGATGCTCACCGAAGACGAGAACATCGTCGAAGTGCCACTGACCGTGCAGTACCGCATCAGCAACCTGCAGGACTTCGTGCTCAACGTCGACCAGCCGGAAGTCAGCCTGCAGCATGCGACCGACAGCGCCCTGCGCCACGTGGTGGGTTCCACCTCGATGGACCAGGTGCTGACCGAAGGCCGCGAGCAGATGGCCGTGGACATCCGCGAGCGTCTGCAGCGTTTCCTCGACACCTACCGTACCGGTATCACCGTCACCCAGGTCAACGTACAGAGCGCGGCAGCCCCGCGTGAAGTGCAGGAAGCCTTCGACGACGTGATCCGTGCCCGTGAGGACGAGCAGCGTGCGCGCAACCAGGCCGAGTCCTACGCCAATGGCGTGGTGCCGGAGGCCCGTGGCCAGGCGCAGCGCATCATCGAGGACGCCAACGGCTACCGCGATGAAGTCATCGCCCGCGCCAAGGGTGAGGCCGATCGCTTCACCAAGCTGGTCGCCGAGTACCGCAAGGCGCCGGAGGTCACGCGTCAGCGTCTGTACCTGGACACCATGCAGGAGGTCTACAGCAACTCCAGCAAGGTCCTGGTCACGGCCAAGGACGGGCAGAACAACCTGCTCTACCTGCCGTTGGACAAGATGGTCGAAGGCAGCCGTGGCAACAGTGCAGCGCCGGCCAGCAGCGTATCGCCGTCGGTCAATGACGCCGCCGCGCGTGCCGCGCAGGACCTGCAACCACAACCGCCGCTGCGTTCCAGGGAGAGCCGCTGATGAGCAATAAGTCACTGTTCGCCCTGATCGGCGCCGTGGTGCTGGCGATCGCCGCCTGGAACTGCTTCTACATCGTTTCGCAGACTGAACGCGCGGTATTGCTGCAGTTCGGTCGCGTGGTCAAGGCCGATGTCCAGCCTGGCTTGCACGTGAAGGTGCCGTACGTGAACCAGGTGCGCAAGTTCGACGCCCGCCTGATGACCCTCGACGCACCGACCCAGCGTTTCCTGACGCTTGAGAAGAAAGCGGTGATGGTCGATGCCTACGCCAAATGGCGGGTCAAGGACGCCGAGCGCTTCTATACCGCAACTTCGGGTATGAAGCAGATCGCCGACGAGCGCCTGTCGCGTCGTCTGGAGAGCGGCCTGCGTGACCAGTTTGGTAAGCGCACCCTGCACGAAGTGGTTTCCGGTGAGCGTGATGCGCTGATGGCGGATATCACCGCCTCGCTGAACCGCATGGCCAGCAAGGAGCTGGGTATCGAAGTGGTCGACGTTCGCGTCAAGGCCATCGACCTGCCCAAGGAAGTCAACCGCAGCGTGTTCGACCGCATGAGCACCGAGCGCGAGCGTGAAGCCCGCGAGCACCGCGCCAAGGGTAACGAGCTGGCCGAAGGTATTCGTGCCGACGCCGACCGTCAGCGCCGCGTGCTGCTGGCTGAAGCGTACCGCGAAGCGGAAGAGACCCGTGGTGATGGCGATGCCCAGGCAGCTGCCATCTATGCCAAGGCCTACACGCAGGACGCCGATTTCTACGGGTTCTACCGTAGCCTAAAGGCCTACCGCGAAAGCTTCTCCAGCAAGAGCGATGTGCTGGTCCTGGATTCGAAGAACGAGTTCTTCCGCTTCCTGGACAAGAGCAAGCCCTGATCGTGCTCTCATGAGGGATTCGCCCCGCCGGGCAGCTAAAATGCCTGGCGGGGTGCATCCTGAATGAAAAGGGGTGTATGATGAGTCAGCCGGGAAATTCCCGGCTTTTTTGCGTCTGCAAGGTTGATTGGCAAACGGCCAGTTGACGGTTTGGTCAGGTCGCAAGGCAATTCGAGGGTATTGGCTACGGTGGTTGCGCTGGGATCGGTGCTGCCCGCTGTTGTGCGTCAATGCCTGCTTTACTCACGGCTCGCCAGCTGGCAGGCCGCCCGGACCAGAGGGGAAATGGCGTAATGGCAACGGTAGACCGCTGGCTACTGCCAGATGGCATCGAGGAAGTACTGCCACCTGAGGCGGCGCGCATCGAGATCGCGCGTCGTCAGGTGTTGGACCTGTTCCAGAGTTGGGGTTACGAACTGGTCGTCACCCCGCATATCGAGTACCTGGAGTCGCTGCTCACCGGCGCCGGCCAGGACCTGGACCAGCGTACCTTCAAGGTCGTCGACCCGCAGTCAGGCCGCCTGATGGGCTTCCGTGCCGACTTCACGCCGCAGGTGGCGCGCATCGACGCCCACACCCTGCGCCGTGAAGGCCCGAGCCGCCTGTGCTATGCCGGCAGCGTGCTGCATGCGCAGCCGCGTGCCCTGTCGACCTCGCGCAGCCCGATCCAGCTGGGCGCCGAGCTGTACGGCGACGCCAGCCCTACCAGCGATGTCGAAGTCATCAGCCTGATGCTCGCCACGCTGCAACTGACCGATGTCGCCGATGTGCACATGGACCTTGGCCATGTCGGTATCTATCGCGGCCTGGCCCGTGCCGCCAACCTGTCCGGCGCGGTCGAGCAGCAACTGTTCGATGCCCTGCAGCGCAAGGCCGTCGATGAAGTGCAGGCGCTGACCGCAGACCTGCCGAAGGACCTCGGCAACATGCTGCGCGCCCTGTGCGAGCTGTGCGGTGGTCGTGAAGTGCTGGCCGAGGCCCGTGTGCGCCTGGGCCGCGCCCCGGCCAGCGTGCTGGCGGCGCTGGACGACCTGTTGGCGATCGCCGATCGCCTGGCTTCGCGCTACCCGGACCTGCCGCTGTACTTCGACCTCGGCGAACTGCGCGGCTACCACTATCACACCGGCGTGGTGTTCGCCGTGTTCGTGCCTGGCGAAGGTCAATCGATCGCCCAGGGCGGCCGCTATGACGACATCGGCGCTGATTTTGGCCGGGCACGCCCGGCCACCGGATTCTCCACGGATTTGAAGACCCTGGTCACACTGGGGCGAGCGGAGGTCGTATTGCCTGCTGGCGGCATCTGGATGCCCGACAGCAGCGATGCGGCCCTCTGGCAGATGGTCTGCCAGTTGCGCAACGAGGGCCAGCGAGTGGTCCAGGCTTTGCCTGGCCAGCCGCTGAGTGCTGCCCTCGAGGCGGATTGTGATCGGCAATTGATTCAGCAAGACGGGCGCTGGCAGGTTCTGCCGCTGACCCATTGAGATTCTTCGCCGGCAATGGGCCGGCACCAAGTTTGCGTGAATGAGGACAAATGTAATGGGTAAGAATGTCGTCGTCCTGGGCACCCAGTGGGGTGATGAGGGCAAAGGCAAGATCGTCGATCTGCTGACCGAACATGCTGCCGCCGTCGTGCGCTACCAAGGTGGCCACAACGCGGGCCACACCCTGGTGATCAACGGTGAGAAGACTGTTCTGCACCTGATTCCGTCCGGCATCCTGCGTGAAGGCGTGCAATGCCTGATCGGCAACGGCGTGGTCGTTGCCCCGGATGCCCTGATGCGTGAAATCACCAAGCTGGAAGAGAAGGGCGTACCGGTGCGCGAGCGCCTGCGCATTTCCCCGGCGGCTCCGCTGATCCTGTCGTACCACGTGGCCCTCGACCAGGCCCGTGAAAAAGCCCGTGGCGAAGCCAAGATCGGCACCACCGGTCGTGGTATCGGCCCAGCCTACGAAGACAAGGTGGCCCGTCGCGGCCTGCGCGTCGGCGACCTGTTCCACCGCGAGCGCTTCGCCGCCAAGCTCGGTGAGCTGCTGGATTACCACAACTTCCAGCTGGTGAACTACTACAAAGAGCCGGCCATCGACTTCCAGCAGACCCTGGATGAGTGCATGGCCTACGCCGAGCAGCTCAAGCCGATGATGCTCGACGTCACCGCCGAACTGCACAACCTGCGCCGCGCCGGCAAGGACATCATGTTCGAAGGCGCCCAGGGCTCGCTGCTGGACATCGACCACGGCACCTACCCGTACGTCACCAGCTCCAACACCACCGCCGGCGGCATCTCCACCGGTTCCGGCGTTGGCCCGATGTACCTGGACTACATCCTGGGCATCACCAAGGCCTACACCACCCGCGTCGGTTCCGGTCCGTTCCCGACCGAGCTGTTCGACGAGACCGGCGCCACCCTGGCCAAGCGTGGCCACGAGTTCGGCTCTACCACCGGCCGTGCCCGTCGTTGCGGCTGGTTCGATGCCGTGATCCTGCGTCGCGCCATCGACGTCAACAGCATCTCGGGCATCTGCCTGACCAAGCTGGACGTGCTGGACGGCCTGGAAACCATCAACATCTGCGTTGGCTACAAGAACGAGAACGGTGCCGTCATCGACGCGCCTTCCGATGCCGACAGCTACATCGGCCTGGAGCCGGTGTACGAAGAGATGCCAGGCTGGAGCGAGTCGACCCTGGGCGTTAAAACCCTGGAAGAGCTGCCGCAGGCCGCCCGCAACTACATCAAGCGCATCGAGGAGCTGGTCGGCGCGCCGATCGACATCATCTCGACTGGCCCGGACCGCAACGAGACCATCGTGCTGCGTCATCCGTTCGCCTGATCAGCTACTCGCTAGCTGACTGAACGCCGCGCCCCCGCAAGGAGGCGCGGCGTTTTCATATGGGTACGAAGTAGCGGCGGGCCTGCCCCGCGCATGGCTTCGGTGCAGGCAATTTCGCTGCCATGGATAATCGCCTCATATCTTTGGCATTTATACCTGCTGTCTCAGGCACAACCCTTGCTGTAAGAAGTTTCTGTAGATGCCATCAAAGTAATGGCGCCAGAAACACGAGGGTTACAACGTGTCTGCCATCCTTTCACTGTTACGAAGCCGCCTCTTGCGGCCTGTGTTTGTTGCGCTTGGTATCGCTCTTCTGGTGCAGGTGCTGGTTGCCGTTGCACTGACGCGGAGCACGGTCACTGCCCTGGAGGCCGATTTGGGGGCGCGCCTGGGCAATGACAGCCAGAAACTGGCTGCCGAACTGGAGCAGGCCGGGGAGGATGTCCGGGCTGGGCTCGACAGCCTTTCCGTCAGTACGCGCCAGCGCTTGAGTGCGGGCCTGTCCAGCCGTCTGCAGGATGAGCAGCAGCAGTTGCGCGCAACGCTGGAGGAAAATCTCAGGGACTCGGCCCATGAAATGGCCGATCTGTTGGCCTCGGTCGCGCCACGGGCGATCTGGGACAACGACGTGCCGATGCTCTCGGACTTCGCTCGCCGTGCCCAGCGCAATCCCAACGTGTTGTTCGTGATCTACGACGATGCCCAGGGCCAGCACCTGACCCGCTACCTCAACCGGCAGAACCCGATCAACCAGGCATTGATGGAAAAGGGCCAGGGTGAACGGGCGCTGGACAAGGTGCTGGATGCCGCACGCAAGGATCCGTCGGTGTACTTCGTCGAAGCGTCGATCAACCCCAATGGCGCAGAGATCGGCAAGGTGCTGATGGGCGTGTCCACCGCGGGCATCGACCAGGAGCTCAAGGCTCTGGATCAGCGCTTCGCGGCCTTGATCGCCAGTGGCGAGCAACTGGTCGGGGACAGCCTGGTGGCCGCCGCCGCCGACAGTGGCAAGGCCTTGCGTGCGCGCCTGGAGACAGCCCAGCACAGCGCCACGGCGATGCAGGCCAATACCGCGCAGACCGTGCGTGATGCCGCCGCCGAGCTGCGCTGGCGCATCGGCCTGGGCCTGGTACTGGTCGGTCTGGGTGTGCTGCTGGTGGTGGCCGTGGTGCTCGGGCGTCGCGTCCTCAGCAAGCTCGGCCTGCTGATCGTCGCGTTGAATGACCTGGCCGCCGGCGAAGGCGACCTGACCAAGCGCGTCAAGCTCGACAGCCGTGACGAGATTGGTGACATGGCCTCGGCGGTCAATCGCTTCGTCGACAAGCTGCAGCCCATCGTCCGCGAAGCTGGCGAAGTAGCGCAGCGTACTGGCGTGGAGATCGACAGCATGGCCCAGCGCAACGCTGGGGCCGATGCCGCTGCCGCGTTGCAGCGCGACGAAGTGGCTGCCAGCCTGCGCGACCTGTCGAGCATGGCTGACGAGGCCCAGGCCGAGAGCCACGCCATGCAGGCGGCATTGCAGCAGGTGGTGGATATTCGCCAGGCGACCGACGAGAACAGCCGTGCTTCGACGCAGCTGGCGCGATTGATCGAGAATCTGGCCGGCGAAGTGCAGACCGGCTCCCAGGTGATCGAGCGGCTGGCCAAGCAGAGCGAGCAGATCGAGGTGGTGTTGACGGTGATCCATGGCATTGCCGAACAGACCAACCTATTGGCGCTCAACGCCGCCATCGAAGCGGCGCGGGCCGGAGAGACCGGGCGCGGTTTCGCCGTGGTGGCCGATGAGGTGCGTGCCTTGGCGAGCAAGACGCAGAGCTCGACCGGGGATATCCAGTCGCATATCGCTGCGCTGCAGCAAGGCGCCAAGGAGGCGGTGGCGACCATCAGTCAGGCCGGGCGCCAGGCCAGTGAGGGCTTGCTGGTGTTGCGCGACAATGAGCGGCGCCAGCAATCGGTGCAGGCTGCTGTCGAGCAGGTGCATGCGGCGATCGGCCTGGCCACGCGAGCGGCCGAGCAGCAGGCCAACGGCGCGCAGGCCGTGCGTGGGCGAGTCGAAACCATCCATGCCCAGGCCGAGCGTTCGGCCGAGGTGGTGATGCAGACCACCGCCAGCAGCAAGGTGCTGGATGACCTGGCGGCGCAGTTGCGGGCCAGCCTGGGGCAGTTCAGGGCCTGAAATAAAGCATCGCGGGGCAAGCCCGCTCCCACGCGACCGGTACACGGCGGCGTGGGAGCGGGCTTGCCCCGCGATAGGTCTTACGCCTTGTTCAGATACATCCGCGTAGTCAGTAGATACACCGGCAATCCCGACACTACGATCAGCAGAGCCGCATAGGGCGCCGCCGCCGCGAACTCGACATTGGCGGTATGCGCCCACACCTCGGTGGCCAAGGTGGTCATCCCGGTCGGGCTGAGCAGCAAGGTGGCGGTCAGTTCCTTCATCGCATCCAGGAACACCAGGGCGAACGCCGCCGCCATCGCCGGGAAGATGATCGGCAAGGTAACCCGGCAGAAGGCTGCGAAGCTGCTGGCGCCCAAGGTGCGCGCCGCCTCTTCCAGGGTTGGCGAGGCCTTGTTCAGTGCGGTGCGCACCGGCGACTGTGCCAGCGGCAGGAACAGCAAGGCATAGGCCAGGATCAGCAGCGCCGTGGTCTGGTACAGCGCCGGGACATAGTGCAGGGCAAAGAACACCAGGGTCAGCGCGATCACCAGCCCGGGCAGGGCGTGCAGCAGGTACGGCAACCGCTCGGCCCAGATCGCCAGGCGCCCCTTGTAGCGCACCACCAGGAAGCTGATTGGCAGGGCCAGCAGCACGCAGAAGCCGGCGCCACCCAATGACACCGACAGCGAGGTGCCCAGGGCCTTGCCGATGGCCGCGACCGGGAAGGCTGCCGACGAGCCCACGCTCAGCCAGTAGCCGAGCATGGCCAGTGGAATGCCACTGCCCAGCACCGCCAGCGCCAGGCAGAACAGCTGTCCCAGTGGCATCCAGCCGCGCAGTCGCAAGGGTTGGGCGCGGCGCGCCACGCCCTGGCCAATGCGCACATGGCGCGCCTTGCCACGCACCCGCAGTTCCAGCCACAGCATCGCCAGGCACAGCACCAGCAGCACCGCCGAAAGCATCGCGGCGTTGGCGTTGCTGAATTCCAGCTCGAACTGCTGGTAGATCGCCGTGGTGAAGGTCTGCAGGCCAAGGATCGACAGGGCGCCGAACTCCACCAGCATGTGCAGGGCGATCAGCAGCCCGCCGCCGAGCATCGACGGCCACAGCAGCGGCAGGGTGATCTTGCGGAACACACCCCAGCGGCTGCAGCCCAGAGTGCGCGCCGACTCCTCCAGCGCGGTATCCAGGTTGCGCAGGGTGGCGGCTACCGGCAGGAACACCAGTGGGTACTTCGACAGCGCCATCACCAGGATTGCCCCGCCCAGTCCTTCGAAGTCCGAGCTCAGCGACACCCAGGTGAAGCTGCTGACGAACGATGGCACGGCGAATGGCAGGCACAGCACCACGCCCCACAGGCGTCGGCCTGGCAGGTCGCTGCGCTCCAGCAGCCAGGCCAGGGCCACGCCCACCACCAGGCACAACGCGGTGACGCCGACCATCAGCAGCAGGGTGTTGCGCAGCAAGCCCCACACGAACGGACGCCATAACAGGCGCAGGGCTTCATGCCAGCCGGCATCCCAGGCCTTGAGCCCGACGTACAGCAATGGCAGCAGGCTCATGGCCACCAGGAACAGCACGGGCAGCATCACCCAGATGGACGGGCGCTTGCGCTTGGGGACGAAGCGCGCCAAGGCGGGCGAGGGCAGGGCGGCAGTCATCAGAGCAGGCCAACCTCACGTTCCAGCTCGATGGCTTCCTCGGCATTGCCAAGGTCGGCCGGCGAGATCTTCGGCGGGCGCAGCTCATCGAACGGCTTCAGGCCACGGTCGGAGACCATGCCTTTATGCAGCGGGTATTCGGCGGTGGTCTGGGTGATCACGCGCTGGCCTTCTTCGCTGGCCATCCAGTTGAGCAGGGCCTGGGCCTCTTTCGGATGCTTGCTGGCCTTGACCGCGGCAGCACCGGAGATGGTCACCAGGTTGCCGGCGTCGCCGTCGGCCAGGTAGTACAGCTTGGAATCGAGCTTGCCGCGCTCGCGCTCCAGGGCGTACCAGTAGTAGTTGTTCACCAGCACGGCGGCGACTTCGCCCTTCTCCACGGCTTTCAGCGCGACCATGTTGTTGGTGTAGGTCTTGCCGAAGGCTTTCAGGCCGGTCAGCCATTCTTCGGTGGCTTCGCGCCCGTGCATCTTGAGGATGGCCACCGCCTGTTCCTGGAAGGCGCCGCTGGTGGGCACGTAGCCGACACGGCCGTCCCACTCGGGGCCGGCGAAATCCATCACCGTGGTCGGCAGGTCTTTCTCATCGATCTTCTTCGGGTTGTAGACCACCACGCGGGTACGCGCGGTGACGCCCATCCAGGTGCCGTTGGCGCCCACGTACTCCTTGGGCAGCATGTTCAGGGTGGCGTCGTCGATCTTCGCCAGCAGGCCCAGTTCGCCCAGGTTGTTCAGCGGTGGCGACTCTTCGGTATAGATGATGTCGGCCGGCGAGCGTTCGCCTTCCTCGATGATCTGGCTGGCCAGCTGGTTGCTGCTGCCCTTGCGAATATTGATATGAATACCGGTCTTGGCCTCGTAGGCCTTGGCGATGGCTTCACCGATTTCCTTGTGCTGGCCGTTGTACATCGTCAACGTGACCGGTTCGTCTGCCAGGGCGGCCGGAGCGCCGATCACCAGGCTCAGAACTGCGGCGGCCAGGGTGCGCATCAGCGGTTGCGGGCGGATCGTCATGCGGGTATTTCCTCGCTTACGGCTACATATTTGGAAACAATGGTAAACGAAATTGTTTCTCAAATGGGCGCATGACGGGAAATTCATGGGTAGACGAAGGAGGGGGCTGCCCGGCGACATGAAATCGCAGGCAAGAAAAAACCCACTAGCAAGCTAGTGGGTTTTTGTATGGTGCCCAGGAGAAGACTCGAACTTCCACGACCGTTAAGTCACTGATACCTGAAACCAGCGCGTCTACCAATTCCGCCACCTGGGCAAAGCTTTGCATCGTCTGGTGAAGGCGACTTTCGTCTGCTTTCACACAGTAGTAACAGATCCTTGGTCATCTGTTACTTGAAAATTTTTGGTGCCCAGGAGAAGACTCGAACTTCCACGACCGTTAAGTCACTGATACCTGAAACCAGCGCGTCTACCAATTCCGCCACCTGGGCACACATTCGAGATTAAAAGATGCTTTACAGCGTCGTTCATCTCTACTACAACTTCGGGGTTGTCCGTCGTTGTGGTGCGCACTATACGGACGCTCCTGATGGCTGTAAAGCCCCTGATCGAAAAAAAATTCAAAAAATTCAACCCGTTGATTCCACGCGCCTATTTCCGTTCGGCGGATACCGCGCCGGGGCTGTCCAAGGCTGACATTTCCGGTTTCAATACGCCTATGCCAGAATTCATATCTATATACCCCAAGGTGAACCCCTTCTGATGGCCGATTGGCAATCCCTCGATCCCGAGGCCGCTCGCGAAGCGGAAAAATACGACAACCCTATCCCCAGCCGTGAGCTGATCCTGCAGCGCCTCGCCGACCGTGGCGAGCCGGCTGCCCGCGAACAGCTGGCCGAAGAGTTCGGTCTTTACGAAGAGGACCAGATCGAAGCCCTGCGCCGCCGCCTGCGTGCCATGGAGCGCGACGGTCAGCTTATCTATACCCGGCGCGGCACCTATGCCCCGGTGGACAAGCTCGACCTTATCTGTGGCCGCGTGTCCGGCCACCGCGACGGTTTCGGCTTCCTGATTCCCGACGATGGCAGCGAAGACCTGTTCCTCAGCCCGTCGCAGATGCGCCTGGTGTTCGACGGCGACCGCGGCCTGGCCCGGGTTTCCGGGGTAGACCGCCGTGGCCGCCGCGAAGGTGTGCTGGTGGAAGTCATCTCCCGCGCCCACGAAAGCGTGGTCGGCCGTTACTTCGAAGAGGGCGGCATCGGCTATGTGACCCCCGACAACCCCAAGATCCAGCAGGAAGTGCTGGTCACCGCCGGGCGCAACGGCGGCGCCAAGATCGGCCAGTTCGTGTCGATCAAGATCACCCACTGGCCAACCCCGCGCTTCCAGCCGCAGGGTGATGTGGTCGAGGTGATCGGCAACTACATGGCGCCGGGCATGGAAATCGACATCGCCCTGCGCAGCTATGACATCCCGCATGTCTGGCCGCAGGAGGTGATCAAGGAAGCGCGCAAGTTCCGCTCCGAAGTCGAGGAGAAAGATAAAGAGAAGCGCATCGACCTGCGCCATCTGCCTTTCGTCACCATCGACGGCGAAGACGCCCGCGACTTCGACGATGCGGTGTATTGCGAACCGTTGGGCAAGCTGCGCATGTTCTCCGGCGGCTGGCGCCTGTACGTGGCGATCGCCGACGTTTCCAGCTACGTGCGCCTGGGCTCGGCCCTGGATACCGAAGCGCAGCAACGGGGTAACTCGGTGTACTTCCCCGAGCGCGTCGTGCCGATGCTGCCTGAAGAGCTGTCCAACGGCCTGTGCTCGCTGAACCCGCACGTCGATCGCCTGGCCATGGTCTGCGAAATGACCATCAACAAGGCCGGCCAGATGGTCGACTACCAGTTCTACGAGGGTGTGATCCACTCCCACGCGCGCCTGACCTACAACAAGGTCAGCAGCATGCTCGAGCATTCCCGCACCCGCGAAGGCAAGGCCCTGCGCGAGGAATACAGCGCGGTGCTGCCGGACCTGAAGAGCCTGTACGCCCTGTACAAAGTGCTCCTGGCGGCCCGTCACACCCGCGGCGCGATTGACTTCGAAACCCAGGAAACCCGAATCATCTTCGGCGATGACCGCAAGATCGACGAAATTCGTCCGACCGTGCGCAACGACGCCCACAAGCTGATCGAAGAGTGCATGCTGGCGGCCAACGTCGCGACGGCCGAGTTCCTGCAGAAACACAACGTGCCTGCGCTGTACCGCGTGCACGACGGCCCGCCGCCGGAGCGCCTGGAGAAGTTGCGCGCATTCCTCGGTGAGCTGGGCCTGAGCCTGCACAAAGGCAAGGACCCTTCGCCGAAGGATTACCAGGCACTGCTGGCGAGCATCGCCGGGCGCCCGGATTTCCACCTGATCCAGACCGTCATGCTGCGCTCGCTGAGCCAGGCGGTGTACAGCGTCGAGAACAACGGCCACTTCGGTCTGAACTACGAGGCCTACACCCACTTCACCTCGCCGATCCGTCGTTACCCGGACCTGCTGGTGCACCGCGCCATCCGTAGCGTGATCCGCTCCAAGGTCGACACCCCGCACGTCAAGCGTGCCGGTGCCATGAGTATTCCCAAGGCGCGCATCTACCCGTACGACGAGAACAGCCTCGAGCAGATGGGCGAGCAGTGCTCGATGACCGAGCGCCGCGCCGACGAGGCTACCCGCGACGTGGTCAACTGGCTCAAGTGCGAGTACATGCGTGATCGCGTCGGCGAGACCTTCCCTGGCGTGATCACCGCGGTGACCGGCTTTGGTCTGTTCATCGAGCTGACCGACATCTATGTCGAAGGCCTGGTGCATGTCAGCGCCCTGCCGGGTGACTACTACCACTTCGATCCTGTGCATCACCGCCTGTCCGGTGAGCGCAGCGGCCGCAGCTTCCGCCTGGGCGACACGGTCGAGGTGAAGGTCATGCGTGTCGACCTCGAGCAGCGCAAGATCGACTTCGAAATGTCGGAGAAGACCGTCACCGCACCGGTCGGCCGCAAGCCACGCGCTGCCGCGCAACCGGTGGCCGAGCAGGCGCCTGCTGTCGAAGCGAAGATTTCGCCCAAGCCGCGCAGCCGCAAGAGCGAGGCTTCCGAGGCGTACTTCCCGAAAGACGCGGTGCAGCGCAATGCCGAGGTGCGCAAGAGCCGTGAAATGAAGAAGGCGCTGATGGGCGAGGCGCGTGCCAGCGGCCATGCCGGCGGCAAGTCGGAAAAGGGTGGCAAGTCGTCCGGCAAGCCGACCAAGCATCGCAAGGGGCCGCCCAAGTCCGGCGCGCCACGCAAGGGCAAGAACAAGTCATGAGTCAGCTGGAAAAGATCTACGGCGTGCATGCCGTGCAGGCACTGCTGCAACACCACCCCAAGCGGGTAAAGCAGATCTGGCTGTCCGAAGGGCGCAGTGAGCCACGCATCCAGGCCTTGTTGGAGCTGGCTGCGCAGAACCGCGTCCAGGTCGGTCAGGCCGAGCGCCGTGAACTCGACGCCTGGGTCGAAGGTGTGCACCAGGGTGTGGTTGCCGAGGTGAGCCCGAGCCAGGTGTGGGGCGAGGCGATGCTCGACGAGCTGCTCGAGCGTACCGAGACGCCGCCCTTGATCCTGGTGCTCGATGGCGTTACCGATCCGCACAACCTCGGCGCCTGCCTGCGCACCGCCGATGCGGCCGGGGCGACCGCCGTGGTGATCCCCAAGGACAAGTCCGCGACCCTGACCGGCGTGGTGCGCAAGGTGGCCTGCGGCGCCGCCGAGGTGATGCCGCTGGTGGCCGTGACCAACCTGGCGCGTACCCTGGAGAAACTCCAGCAGCGCGGGCTGTGGGTGGTCGGTACCGCTGGCGAGGCCGAGCAGGAAATCTACCAGCAGGACCTGACCGGTCCGCTGGTGATGATCATGGGGGCCGAAGGCAAGGGCATGCGCCGCCTGACCCGTGAGCACTGTGATTTCCTGGTGAAGCTGCCGATGGGCGGCAGCGTCAGCAGCCTGAATGTTTCGGTGGCCACCGGGGTATGTCTGTTCGAGGCCGTGAGGCAGCGTCAGATCAAGCGCTGATGGCTTGATGTCGGGCGTGGGAGCGGGCTTGTCCCGCGATGGTGGTGGATTCGACATCGCATCGCGGGGCAAGCCCGCTCCCACGTTCCATGATTGTCCGCGAAATATGTTTCCGGCTGTTCAAATATTCGCCAACCTCCTTGCTTGTCCTTCCCGGCTTCTCTACAATTGCGCCCCTTGCCGAGCTGGCAGGCGCGCATGTGCCTTCTCTCTAGGGCAAGACATACAGTGTCATTCACTCCTTGTCTGACCAGGTTGCTGGCAGACTACTAACCCGTAAGGAGCATTCATGCGTCATTACGAAATCATCTTCCTGGTTCACCCGGACCAGAGCGAGCAAGTCGGCGGCATGGTTGAGCGTTACACCAAGCTGATCGAAGAAGATGGTGGCAAGATCCACCGCCTGGAAGACTGGGGCCGTCGTCAACTGGCCTACGCAATCAACAATGTTCATAAGGCTCACTACGTGATGCTGAACGTTGAGTGCTCCGGCAAGGCCCTGGCCGAGCTGGAAGACAACTTCCGCTACAACGATGCCGTGATCCGTAACCTGGTCATCCGTCGCGACGAAGCCGTCACCGGCCCGTCCGAGATGCTCAAGGCAGAAGAGAACCGCAGCGAGCGCCGTGAGCGTCGCGAACGTCCTGAGCATGCTGATGGCGCCGAAGGCGACGACAGCAATGACAGCGACAACAGCGATAACGCTGACGAGTAATCCACGGACCTTTTGAGGAGCCTATTACATGGCACGTTTCTTCCGTCGTCGTAAATTCTGCCGCTTCACTGCTGAAGACGTGAAAGAGATCGACTTCAAAGATCTCAACACCCTGAAAGCTTACGTATCCGAAACCGGCAAGATCGTTCCAAGCCGCATCACCGGTACCAAAGCTCGTTATCAGCGTCAGCTGGCCACCGCTATCAAGCGCGCCCGCTTCCTGGCCCTGCTGCCCTACACCGACAGCCACGGCCGCTGAGACCGGGTCGTCGACTAAGTAGCAAGGGATAAGCATGCGAGCGTTGGCAAGTTTCATCATGCGCGGTCGTGTGCAGGCCACCCTCGTGGTGGTCATCAGCGCGGTACTGCCGCTGCTGTTCTGGTTGAGTGCCGCCGCCGGGAGCCTGGTGCTCCTGCGGCGCGGGTTCAAGGACGCTTCATCGGTCATCGCCTGGGGCCTTTTGCCAGCGTTGATCATGGGCTTCTTCGGCGAACCAAGCACCTTGCTGGTGCTTTTGGGAACGCTGGGTCTGGCCGCCTCGTTGCGCGCCGGGCACTCCTGGACCCGGGTACTGCTGTCCAGTGTCGCATTAGGCTTGCTATACAGCCTGATCCTGGATGCGGTGATGCGCGAAACCTTCGAGGTGCTGGCCAAGGCGCTTGAAAAAGCCCTGCCGCAGTTCGAGGGCCAACCAGTACTACCTGGTGAGCTGATCGGCCCTTTGCTGGTCGCTTCCAGTGCGGTAATGCTGCAGCTGTTCAGCCTGCTGGCCTTGATGCTGGCGCGCTATTGGCAGGCTGCGTTGTACAACCCCGGTGGTTTCGGGCGCGAGTTTCGCGAACTGAGGCTGCCGCTGGTACCCATGCTGGTGCTGGTGTCATTGATGGTGTTGGGCCCGTTCATCGGGTCGCAGTTCATCGTCCTGGCCAGTGCGTCCAGCCTGGTGCTGCTGCTCGCTGGCATCGCCCTGATTCACGGGCTGGTGGCACAAGGGCGACTGGCCGGTTTCTGGCTGGTGGGGATGTACGTGACGTTGCCGCTGCTCATGCAGCTGATGTATCCGTTGCTCGTGGTTCTGGCCATTGTCGACAGCCTGATTGATTTTCGCGGTCGCAAGTCCCCTTCACAGGGTGACGACTCCGCGAACGGTGAAGGTTAAAAGTTAAGAGGTTTTACCAAATGGAACTGATCCTGCTGGAAAAAGTCGCCAACCTGGGCAACCTGGGCGACAAAGTAAACGTTAAGGCTGGTTACGGCCGTAACTTCCTGCTGCCATTCGGCAAGGCCACCGTTGCCAACGCCGCCAACCTGGCCGCGTTCGAAGAACGCCGCGCCGAGCTGGAAAAAGCCGCCGCAGAGAAAAAAGCTTCGGCTGAAAGCCGCGCTGCCCAACTGGCCGAGCTGGAAGTGACCATCACTGCCACCGCTGGCGACGAAGGCAAGCTGTTCGGTTCGATCGGCACCCACGACATCGCTGATGCCCTGACCGCCTCCGGCGTTGAAGTGGCCAAGGCTGAAGTTCGTCTGCCGAACGGCACCATCCGTCAGGTTGGCGAATACGACGTAGCCGTGCACCTGCACAGCGACGTTGAAGCCACCGTACGTGTGGTCGTCGTAGCTGCCTAAGCTGCGTAATCGGCTGGTCCCTCGCGGGCCAGGCGGTTAACATCGGGCACGGTCCTGTTTTGCGCAGGCCGTGCCCTTTGTCTTTTTCATCTTCCAGAATTCTTTCGTGGCCATGAACGAGATCACCACCCCCGAACAACTCGACCTGCAAACCGCTGCCCTGAAGGTGCCGCCGCATTCCATCGAGGCCGAACAGGCCGTGCTCGGTGGCCTGATGCTGGACAACAACGCTTGGGAACGGGTGCTGGATCAGGTGTCGGACGGCGATTTCTACCGGCATGACCACCGCCTGATCTTCCGCGCCATCCACAAGCTGGTGGACGCCAACCAACCGTTCGACGTGGTCACCCTGCACGAGCAGCTGGACAAGGAGGGCGTGTCCACCCAGGTGGGCGGCCTGGCGTATCTGGCCGAGCTGGCCAAGAACACCCCGTCGGTGGCCAACATCAAGGCCTACGCCGCGATCATCCGTGAGCGGGCCACGCTGCGTCAGTTGATCAGCATCAGTACCGATATCGCCGACAACGCCTTCAACCCACAGGGGCGTAACGCCGAGGAGATCCTTGACGACGCCGAACGGCAGATCTTCCAGATCGCCGAGGCGCGGCCGAAGACCGGTGGGCCGGTGGGGGTCAACGAACTGTTGACCATGGCCATCGACCGCATCGACACGCTGTTCAACTCCGACAGCGACATCACCGGCGTGTCCACCGGCTTCACCGACCTGGACGAGAAGACCAGCGGCCTGCAGGCAGCCGACCTGATCATCGTCGCGGGCCGTCCGTCGATGGGCAAGACCACCTTCGCCATGAACCTGGTGGAAAACGCCGTGTTGCGCAGCGACAAGGTGGTGCTGGTGTTCTCCCTCGAGATGCCAGGTGAATCGCTGATCATGCGTATGCTGTCGTCCCTGGGGCGCATCGACCAGACCAAGGTGCGTTCCGGCCAGCTGGACGACGACGACTGGCCACGGTTGACCTCGGCGGTCAACCTGCTCAACGACCGCAAGCTGTTCATCGACGACACCGCCGGCATCAGCCCATCGGAAATGCGTGCGCGCACCCGCCGCCTGGCTCGCGAGCATGGCGAGATCGCCATGATCATGGTCGACTACCTGCAGTTGATGCAGATCCCGGGCTCTGCCGGTGACAACCGGACCAACGAGATTTCCGAGATCTCCCGCTCGCTCAAGGCGCTGGCCAAGGAATTCAACTGCCCAGTGATCGCCCTGTCGCAGCTCAACCGTTCCCTCGAGCAGCGTCCCAACAAGCGCCCGGTCAACTCCGACCTTCGTGAATCGGGTGCGATCGAGCAGGACGCCGACGTGATCATGTTCGTCTACCGCGACGAGGTGTATCACCCCGAGACCGAACACAAGGGCGTGGCCGAGATCATCATCGGCAAGCAGCGTAACGGCCCCATCGGCTTCATTCGCCTGGCGTTCATCGGCAAGTACACCCGCTTCGAGAACCTCGCGCCGGGCATGTACAACTTCGACGACGACGAGTAATCACTGAGCCTATCCCCGGCAGCAGCGCTCCTGTGGGAGCCGGCTTGCCGGCGATAGGGCCAGTGGAAGCTACAGATGAATCCGACCACCACCGTCGGATTTGGTCAAAATTTGTGCTATATTCCGCGCCCGCGATTTTCCTGCACATTAGAACCGGTCACTGACATGCAAGCAGCCAAACCACTCTACGACTATCCCAAGTACTGGGCCGAATGCTTCGGACCAGCGCCGTTCCTGCCGATGAGCAGGGAGGAGATGGATCAGCTCGGCTGGGATTCCTGCGACATCATCATCGTGACCGGTGACGCCTACGTCGACCACGCGTCGTTCGGCATGGCCATCATCGGCCGCCTGCTCGAGGCCCAGGGCTTCCGGGTGGGCATCATCGCCCAGCCGAACTGGCAGTCGAAGGACGACTTCATGAAGCTCGGCGAGCCGAACCTGTTCTTCGGGGTCGCGGCGGGCAACATGGACTCGATGATCAACCGCTACACCGCGGACAAGAAAATCCGTTCCGACGACGCCTACACGCCTGGCGGCATGGCCGGCAAGCGTCCGGACCGCGCCAGCCTGGTGTACAGCCAGCGCTGCAAGGAGGCCTACAAGCACGTGCCGATCGTGCTCGGCGGCATCGAGGCCTCGCTGCGCCGCATCGCCCATTACGACTACTGGCAGGACAAGGTCCGCCACTCGATCCTGGTCGACGCCAGCGCCGACATCCTGCTGTACGGCAACGCCGAACGCGCTATCGTCGAGGTTGCCCAGCGCCTGTCCCAGGGTGAAAGCATCGAGCACATCACCGATGTGCGCGGCACCGCGTTCATTCGTCGCGACACCCCGCAGGGCTGGTTCGAGATCGACTCCACCCGTATCGACCGCCCGGGCCGCGTCGACAAGATCATCAACCCGTACGTGAACACCCAGGACACCCAGGCCTGTGCCATCGAGCAGGCCAAGGGCGACCAGGAAGACCCGAACGAAGCCAAGGTGGTGCAGATCCTCGACAGCCCGAGCGTTACCCGCGAGAAGTCGGTGATCCGCCTGCCGTCGTTCGAGAAGGTGCGCAACGACCCGGTGCTCTATGCCCACGCCAACCGCGTGCTGCACCTGGAGACCAATCCGGGCAACGCCCGCGCCCTGGTGCAGAAGCATGGCGAGGTGGATGTGTGGTTCAACCCGCCACCCATTCCCATGACCACCGAAGAGATGGACTACGTGTTCGGCATGCCCTATGCACGCATCCCGCACCCGGCCTATGGCAAGGAGCGCATCCCGGCCTACGAGATGATTCGCTTCTCGGTGAACATCATGCGTGGCTGCTTCGGTGGCTGCACCTTCTGCTCGATCACCGAGCACGAAGGCCGGATCATCCAGAACCGCTCGCACGAATCGATCCTTCACGAGATCGAAGAAATGCGCGACAAGGTGCCGGGCTTCACCGGCGTGGTCTCCGACCTTGGCGGGCCGACCGCCAACATGTACCGCATCGCCTGTAAGAGCCATGACATCGAGAAGCACTGCCGCAAGCCATCGTGCGTGTTCCCGGGTATCTGCGAGAACCTCAACACCGACCACAGCTCGCTGATCGAGCTGTATCGCAAGGCTCGTGCCCTGCCGGGGGTGAAGAAGATCCTGATCGCCTCGGGCCTGCGCTACGACCTGGCGGTGGAGTCGCCGGAGTACGTGCGTGAGCTGGTCACCCACCACGTCGGCGGTTACCTGAAGATTGCTCCGGAGCACACCGAGCGTGGTCCGCTGGACAAGATGATGAAGCCGGGCATCGGCACCTACGACCGCTTCAAGCGCATGTTCGAGAAGTTCTCGAAAGAGGCGGGCAAGGAGCAGTACCTGATCCCGTACTTCATCGCTGCCCACCCGGGCACCACCGACGAAGACATGATGAACCTGGCCCTGTGGCTCAAGGGCAACGGCTTCCGTGCCGACCAGGTGCAGGCGTTCTATCCGTCGCCGATGGCTTCGGCCACGGCCATGTACCATTCGGGCAAGAACCCGCTGCGCAAGGTCACCTACAAGAGCGAAGGGGTGGAGATCGTCAAGAGCGAGGAGCAGCGCCGCTTGCACAAGGCGTTCCTGCGTTATCACGATCCGAAGGGCTGGCCGATGCTGCGCGAAGCGCTGCAGCGCATGGGCCGCGCCGACCTGATCGGGCCGGGCAAGCACCAGCTGATCCCGCTGCACCAGCCGGCGACCGACACTTACCAGAGTGCGCGGCGCAAGAACTCGACCCCGGCCGGCAGCCACAAGGTGGGCAAGGACCAGAAGATCCTCACCCAGCACACCGGTCTGCCACCGCGCGCCAGCGATGGCAGCAAGCCGTGGGACAAGCGCGAGAAGGCCAAGGCCGAGGCGTTCGCCCGCAACCAGCAGGCGGCCAAGGAGCGCAAGGAAGCGGCCAAGGGTGGTGGTGGCAAGGGTAAGAAGCCGCGCCAGCCGGTGATTCCGCGCTGATCATCAAAGGGGCTGCAAAGCAGCCCCTTCCTGGTCAATCAGGCTGTTTGTCGACCCACTTCGGCACCACTGGTGCAACGAAGCTGTCCATCCCATCCAGCAATTCATCCGGCTGCTCCCCGAGCAACAGCATCGCCCGGTGCTGCGGCCGCACGAAGCCTTCCTCGACAATATGGTCGAGGAACCCGCCCAGCTTCGCGTAGAAACCATTCACATCCAGCAGCCCCAGCGGCTTGGCGTGATACCCCAGTTGCCCCCAGGTCCATACCTCGAACAGCTCCTCCAGCGTGCCCAGGCCACCCGGCAGGGCAATGAAGGCGTCGCTGAGTTCGGCCATGCGCGCCTTGCGCGCATGCATGCCGTCCACCACTTCCAGGCGGGTCAGGCCCTTGTGGCCGATTTCGGCGTTCATCAGGCTTTGCGGGATGATGCCGACGACTTCACCTCCGGCAGCCATGGCGGCATCGGCAACGGTGCCCATCAGGCCGACCGCGCCGCCGCCATAGACCAGCGTCAGGCCACGGCGGGCGATGGCCTGGCCGAGGGCGACGGCGGCTTCACGGTAGGCAGGGTTGGCACCGATGCTGGCGCCACAGAAGACACAAACGGAACGTACAGGCATTGCTTATCTCCCTTTACATGCGCGCACAGGGTAAGGCGCATGCCTGTCGGTTCCAAGGGGATCATTCGGGACGGGCGAACTCGCAGACCGCTGAACCGGCGGCGCCGCAGGCGTAGGCTGCCAGCAGGCTGCGCATCATGTTGCTCAATGTCATGACATTTGCTCCTAATTGAGAGGTTGTCTCATCGTCCATTAAGAGGGCATGATGTGCACTTTGATTGGTTGTATACAATCCATTGAACAAATCTACTGGCTGGCGACTTGACACCCCTTGACCCATATCAGGTACGGGCGTTCGGTTTTCAGGCAGTCTCGCAATTGATAAAACCCTGCCAAGGAGATTCATGATGTTTGCGAAAGCTGTAGCGGTATCCCTGCTGACCCTCGCCAGCGCCTCCGTCTTTGCTGCCGACTGCAAGGTGACTGTCGACTCGACTGACCAGATGTCGTTCAACACCAAGGAATTCACCATCGACAAGAGCTGCAAGACCGTCGAGATCGAACTGACCCACGGTGGCAGCCTGCCGAAGAACGTCATGGGCCACAACCTGGTCATCAGCAAGACCGCCGACATGGACGCCATCGCCAAAGAGGGCATGTCGCAAGGCCTGGACAAGGACTACATCAAGGCCGACAACGCCGCGATCATCGGCCACACCAAGATGATCGGCGCCGGCGAAAAAGACACCATCAAGCTCGACACCGCCAAGCTGGAAGCCGGCGGCGACTACAGCTTCTTCTGCACCTTCCCGGGCCACATCTCGATGATGAAGGGCAAGGTCGTCGTCAAGTAATCAAAACCTGACGCAATACCCTGTGGGAGCGATCTTGTCCTGCGATGGCGATGGTGAATCCACCACGTCATCGCAGGGCAAGGCCGCTCCCACAGTTGTTTCCACGCCTGATCAAGGGGCGAACGGCAGCTCGCGTTTGTGCTGGGTCTTGCGGTAGGTGGCGACGATGATGTCGAACGCCTCCTGGCTCACCGGCTTACCGTGCAGGAAGGCGTCGATCTGCTGGTAGGTCACGCCGTGGGACGCTTCGTCCGGCTTGCCCGGTTCGAGGTCTTCCAGGTCCGCGGTCGGTACTTTCTCCACCAGCGATTCCGGCGCGCCAAAGCTGCGCGCAATGGCCCGCACCTGGTTTTTCACCAGCCCGCTCAGCGGCGCCAGGTCGCAGGCACCATCACCAAACTTGGTAAAGAAGCCCATTACCGCTTCGGCCGCATGGTCCGTGCCGATCACCAGGCCAGCACGGGCGCCGGCGACGGTGTATTGGGCGACCATGCGCGTGCGCGCCTTGACGTTGCCGACGACGAAGTCGACCAGGGTCGGCGAGCCGTTTTTCAGTTCCTCGACCTCCGCCGCCAAGGCCTTTACGGCTGGGGCGATGTCGATGGTGTGCACCTCGTCGGCCTTGATCACGTCCAGGCAGGCCTGGGCGTCGTGCTCGTCGTGCTGCACGTGGTACGGCAGGCGCACGGCGATGAAGGTATAAGCCTTGTCGCCGGTTTCGGCGCGCAGTTCGTTGATGGCGCGCTGGGCGAGCAGGGCGGCGGTCAGCGAGTCGACACCGCCACTGATGCCCAGCACCAGGGTCTTGAGCCGGGCATTGGCCAGGCAGTCCTTGATGAACGCCACGCGCCGGGCCACTTCCTGCTCGAGGGCGGCGGCATCGGCGAACGGCGGCTGCACCTTGAGCGCCTGGGCAATCTCTTGCTGAACGGCTTGCATGGGTTACTCCTTGCTGGGGACTTTGAATACGTGGCGCATATAGGCGACGAAGTTTTCGTCACGGCACTGGGTCTTGGCGGCTTCGTCGGAGATCTTCGCCACCGGCGAGCCGTTGCAGTCGGTCATTTTAAGTACGATGCTCATGGGCGCCACGCCGGGAATGTCACAGGTCAGGTTGGTGCCGATGCCGAAGCTGACATTGATGCGCCCACGCAGGGCCCGGAAGATCTCCAGCGAGCGGGTCAGGTTCAGGCCATCGGAGAACACCAGGGTCTTGGTCATCGGGTCGATACCGAGCTTCTGGTAATGGGCGATGGCCTTTTCTGCCCAGGCCACCGGCTCGCCCGAGTCATGGCGCAGGCCATCGAACAGCTTGGCGAAGTACAGGTCGAAATCCTTCAGGAAGGCGTCCATGGTGATGCAATCGGTCAGGGCGATGCCGAGCAGTCCCCGGTACTCGCGCACCCAGCAGTCCAGGGCGGCGATCTGGCTGTCGATCAGCCGTGGGCCGAGCTGCTGGTGGGCCATGATCCATTCATGGGCCATGGTGCCCAGGGGCTTGATAACCAGTTTCCATGCCAGGTCGACGTTGCTGGTGCCGACGAAGCGGCCCGGGAACTCATCGCGCAGCACCCGTACCACGTCTTCCTGCACGCGGCTGGAGAAGCGCCGGCGGGTGCCGAAGTCGGCTACCTGCAGTTCGGCCAGTTCGTCGTCGCTGGCGTGGGCGCGCAGCCAGTCGAACTTGCGATATAGCTGGTCGCGGGCTTCGGCCAGGCGCATGCGCGGGTGCAGGTGGCGGTTGCGCACTTCGCTGATGATGGCCAGCAGCGGTACTTCGAAAAGGATCACATGCAGCCATGGGCCTTTCAGGCGCAAGAACAGTTGGTCGTTCTCGATGCCGATGCGCACATAGCGCAGGTTGAAGCGGAACAGGCGCAGGAAGCGCAGGAAGTCCGGCTTGAGGAAGCTGATGCGCTCGAGGAAGGCCAGTTGGCCGTCATCCAGGGTCAGCTCGCTGAGCAGCTCGAGCTGGTTGCGGATCTCGCCCAGGTAGGGGCGCAGGTCCTCGCCGTTGCGGCAGCGAAACTCCCATTCGACATCGGCGTCCGGGTAGTTGTGCAGGACGCCCTGCATCATCGTGAGCTTGTAGAAGTCGGTGTCGAGCAGGTTGTGCACGATGCGCTCGGCGAATGCGCTCTCGCTCATCAGGGGGAAGCTCCAAGGCGGGCAATGGCGACCATTGTGCCAGATCGCGGGGCAAGCCCGCTCCCACGCCGCCCGCGATATTGGCCTCTGCAGGTAATTTTCCGTGCGCCAGCTAGCCTTCAAACAGTGCTCCCTGTAGCAGTCGCGCACCAGTGGTGTGCAGTTCGGTGACGTCCGCTGTTACAGCGCGGTTGCACGTTAACACTTGCGAGGGTTGCAATGGTGGCGGGCGTCGGTTGCTCCTTGTCTAGGCGTGTGGGTGTCACTTGCCGTGCGGCAGACGGTTGCACGCTCAATAAAGAAAAGGCCGCCGGTCGCCTCTGCTCACCCCTTGTCGTGTGTTTTCCCGGAAGACAAAACCACTGGCACGGCCCTTGCTCGGAGCACAGGGCTGAGAAGTTGTAGTGCCAACCAAAAAAAATATTCTAGGAGCACCACCTCATGTCGCAGACGTTTTACAAGAAAGGTTTCCTGGCACTGGCTGTAGCCACCGCACTGGGTGTTTCTTCGTATGTTCAGGCCGACATCAAGATCGGCGTCGCGGGCCCGATGACCGGAGCCAACGCAGCGTTTGGCGAGCAGTACATGAAAGGTGCGCAGGCCGCGGCCGACGTGATCAACAAGGCTGGCGGCGTCAACGGCGAGAAGATCGTCCTGGTCAAGGGCGATGACGCCTGCGAGCCAAAACAGGCCGTGGCCGTGGCCAACCGTCTGGTCGACCAGGACAAGGTGATCGGTGTGGTCGGCCACTTCTGTTCTTCCAACACCATCCCAGCCTCCGAGGTCTATGACGAGGCCGGCGTGATCGCCATCACCCCCGGCTCGACCAACCCGCAGGTCACCGAGCGCGGCTTGAACGCCATGTTCCGCATGTGCGGCCGTGACGACCAGCAGGGCATCGTCGCTGGCAACTACATCGTCGACGTGCTCAAGGGCAAGAAAGTGGCCGTCCTGCATGACAAGGACACCTACGGCCAGGGTCTGGCCGATGCCACCAAGGCGCAGCTGACCAAGCGTGGTGTCACGCCCGTGCTGTACGAAGGCCTGACCCGTGGCGAGAAGGACTTCAGCGCGGTGGTCACCAAGATCCGCGCCGCAGGTGCCGATGTCGTCTACTTCGGCGGCCTGCACCCGGAGGCCGGCCCGCTGGTGCGCCAGCTGCGCGAGCAGGGCCTGAAGGACGTGGCATTCATGTCCGACGACGGCATCGTCACCGACGAACTGGTGGCCACCGCCGGCGGCGCCCAGTACACCAACGGCGTGTACATGACCTTCGGCGCCGACCCGCGCCTGCTGCCCGACAGCAAGGCAGTGGTCGAGGAGTTCCGCAAGAACGGCACCGAGCCTGAAGGCTACACCCTGTATGCCTACGCCTCGGTCCAGGCCCTGGCCGCCGCGTTCAACGGCGCCAAGTCGAACAAGGGCGAGGACGCCGCCAAGTGGCTCAAGGCCAACCCGGTCAAGACCGTCATGGGCGAGAAGAAGTGGGACCAGAAGGGCGACCTGACCGTCTCCGACTACGTGGTCTACCAGTGGGATGCCAACGGCAAGTACCACCAGCTGGAAAAACAAAAATAACAATGGCATCCGGCCCGGGCGCGCACTGCCCCGGGCCATAGCCCCGCGGTACCTGTCTTTGTCAGTAGATGTGCACAGTTCTGCGCTGCGAGGGCCGCTGCATCCGGGCCCTGCGTGGTCGGCGCTCGTGCAATCTCAATCAGGTGAGATTGCGTTATGGATGGTATTTTCCTGCAGCAACTGGTCAACGGCCTGACCCTCGGGTCGGTCTACGGCCTGATCGCCATCGGCTACACAATGGTCTATGGCATCATCGGCATGATCAACTTCGCGCACGGCGAGGTGTACATGATCTCCGCGTACCTCGCGGCGATCAGCCTGGCATTGCTGGCCTACTTCGGTATCGAGTCGTTTCCGCTGCTGATGCTGGGCACCTTGTTGTTCACCATCGTCGTCACTGGCGTCTATGGCTTCACCATCGAACGCATCGCCTACAAACCCCTGCGCAACTCCACCCGCCTGGCGCCCTTGATCAGCGCCATTGGCATTTCGCTGATCCTGCAGAACTACGCGCAGATCAGCCAGGGCGCTCGCCAGCAAGGCGTGCCGACCCTGCTCGAAGGCGCCATGCGCGTCGAAGTGGGCACCGGCTTCGTGCAGCTCACCTACACCAAGATCTTCATCCTGGTGGCCGCTTTCGTCGGCATGGGCCTGCTCACCTACGTGATCAAGTACACCAAGCTCGGGCGCATGTGCCGGGCCACGCAACAAGACCGCAAGATGGCCTCGATCCTGGGCATCAACACCGACCGGGTGATCTCCTACGTGTTCGTCATCGGTGCGGTGATGGCCGCGCTGGCGGGCGTGCTGATCACCATGAACTACGGCACCTTCGACTTCTACGCCGGCTTCATCATCGGCATCAAGGCCTTCACCGCCGCGGTGCTCGGCGGCATCGGCTCGCTGCCGGGGGCCATGCTCGGCGGGATCATCCTGGGGATTTCCGAGTCGTTGTTCTCCGGCCTGATCAACTCCGACTACAAGGACGTGTTCAGCTTCTCGCTGCTGGTGATGATCCTCATCTTCCGTCCCCAAGGCCTGCTGGGTCGCCCGCTCGTGGCTAAGGTGTGAAACATGTCCGTTGCCAATACTGCCTCTCCTTCGCAAACCAAGGGTTTCGACCTTAAACGCAGCCTGCTGGAGACCATCGTCGCCGGCCTGCTGGCCCTTATCGTCTTCGGCCCCGTCGTCGGCGTGGTGCTCGATGGCTACACGTTCAACGCCGAACCCGCCCGCGTCGCCTGGCTGGTCGGCGGCGTGATGATCGGGCGTTTCATCCTCAGCCTGTTCCTGCAGACGCCGACCGGCCAACGCATGCTTCAGGGCTTCGACAGCGGCGGTTCTGGCGTGCATGTGCTGGCGCCGAACTACAAGTCGCGCCTGCGCTATATCATCCCGGCGCTGATCGTCATCGCCATCGTGTTCCCGATCTTCGCCAACAAGTACCTGCTGACCGTGGTCATCCTCGGCCTGATCTACGTGCTGCTGGGGCTGGGCCTGAACATCGTGGTCGGTCTGGCCGGCTTGCTCGACCTGGGCTATGTGGCGTTCTACGCCATCGGTGCCTACGGCCTGGCGCTGGGCTATCAGTACCTGGGCCTGGGCTTCTGGAGCGTGCTGCCACTGGCGGCCATTGCCGCGGCGCTGGCGGGGTGCATCCTCGGCTTCCCGGTGTTGCGCATGCATGGCGACTACCTGGCCATCGTCACCCTCGGCTTCGGCGAGATCATCCGCCTGGTGCTGAACAACTGGCTGTCGTTCACCGGCGGCCCCAACGGCATGCCGGCGCCGTCGCCGACCTTCCTGGGCCTGGAGTTCGGCCGCCGGGCCAAGGACGGCGGGGTGCCGATCCACGAGTTCTTCGGCTTCGAATACAACGCCAACCTCAAGTTCGTGTTCATCTACGCAGTGCTGTTCCTGGTGGTGCTGGCGGTGCTGTACATCAAGCACCGGCTGACCCGCATGCCGGTGGGCCGCGCCTGGGAAGCCTTGCGCGAGGACGAGATCGCCTGCCGCTCGATGGGCCTGAACCACGTACTGGTCAAGCTTTCCGCGTTCACCCTCGGCGCGTCCACCGCAGGCCTTGCCGGGGTGTTCTTCGCCACCTACCAGGGCTTCGTCAACCCATCGTCGTTCACCTTCTTCGAGTCCGCGCTGATCCTGGCCATCGTCGTGCTCGGCGGCATGGGCTCGACCGTGGGCGTGGTGATCGCGGCGTTCGTGCTGACCGTGGCGCCGGAGCTGCTGCGCAGCTTCTCCGAGTACCGGGTACTGCTGTTCGGCGTGCTGATGGTGCTGATGATGATCTGGCGACCGCGAGGGCTGATCCGCATCAGCCGTACCGGCGTAGTCCCGCGTAAAGGAGTGGCGCCATGAGCGACGAAGTCATTCTGTCTGTAGACAACCTGATGATGCAGTTCGGTGGGATCAAGGCGCTCAGCGATGTCAGCCTGCAGGTCAAACGCAACCAGATCTTCGCCCTGATCGGCCCCAATGGCGCTGGCAAGACCACGGTGTTCAACTGCCTCACGGGCTTCTACAAGGCCACCGGCGGGCGGATCGAGCTGAACGTGCGCGGCAGCCACACCAACGTCATCCAGCTGCTCGGCGAGCGCTTCCGGGCGGCGGACTTCGTTTCGCCGGCACGCTTTGCCAACCGCCTGTACTACAAGATGTTCGGCGGCACCCACCTGGTCAACCGCGCCGGGCTGGCGCGCACCTTCCAGAACATCCGTCTGTTCAAGGAAATGTCGGTGGTGGAGAACCTGCTGGTGGCCCAGCACATGTGGGTCAACCGCAACCTGCTGGCCGGGGTGCTCAATACTCCGGGCTACCGCAAGGCCGAGAGCGATGCCCTCGACCATGCGTTCTACTGGCTGGAGGTGGTCGACCTGGTGGACTGCGCCAACCGCCTGGCCGGCGAGCTGTCCTACGGCCAGCAGCGTCGCCTGGAGATTGCCCGGGCGATGTGCACGCGGCCGAAGATCATCTGCCTGGACGAACCGGCTGCCGGCCTCAACCCCCAGGAAACCGAAGCGCTGAGCCGCATGATCCGTGTGCTGCGCGACGAGCATGACATCACCGTGGTGCTGATCGAGCACGACATGGGCATGGTCATGAGCATCTCCGACCATATCGTCGTGCTCGACCACGGCAACGTGATCGCCGAAGGATCACCGCAGGATATCCGCCACAACCCGACGGTGATTGCCGCCTACCTGGGTGCCGACGAAGAGGAACTGACATGAGTGCGCCCATTCTTGAGCTGAAGGACCTGGATGTGTTCTATGGGCCGATCCAGGCCCTGAAGAAGGTCTCGATGCACATCAACGAAGGCGAGACGGTCAGCCTGATCGGCGCCAACGGCGCGGGCAAGTCCACGCTGCTGATGTCGATCTTCGGCCAGCCGCGCGCGGCATCCGGGCAGATCGTCTATCGCGGCACCGACATCACCCGCAAGTCGTCGCACTACATCGCGTCCAATGGCATCGCCCAGTCCCCGGAGGGGCGGCGCGTGTTCCCCGACATGACCGTCGAGGAAAACCTGATGATGGGCACCATCCCGATCGGCGACAAGCATGCCGACCAGGACATGCAGCGCATGTATGAGCTGTTTCCGCGGCTCAAGGAACGGCGCAACCAGCGGGCCATGACCATGTCCGGGGGTGAACAGCAGATGCTGGCGATTGCCCGGGCGCTGATGAGCCGGCCCAAGCTGTTGCTGCTCGATGAGCCGTCGCTGGGCCTGGCGCCGATCGTGGTCAAGCAGATCTTCTCGACCCTGCGCGAGCTGGCGCAGACTGGGATGACCATCTTCCTGGTCGAGCAGAATGCCAACCATGCGTTGAAGCTGTCCGACAGGGCCTATGTGATGGTCAACGGGCAGATCCGCATGACCGGGACGGGGCAGGAGCTGTTGGTCAACGAGGAGGTGCGTAACGCCTACCTGGGCGGGCACTGAAGTAAATCGCGGGGCAAGTCGGTGCGGCAACCCGACTTGCCCCGCGATGCGTTTTATGCCTTCCGACACATGTGGACAACTTGTCGCATATCTTTCCGGCAGCACACCACAATCCCCACGCAAGCCATTGTTTCCACAGCTGGAAAACTTTCCACGGATTATGTGGAACCGCCTGTGGAAAACATGGTGGCACCTTGCTCAAGCCCTTGTGTAGCAACGCCTCCAAGGATCTGTTCGTTTTTTGATCAGGTCTTGCTTGTGCATGATTTATTGAGGGTTTTTAGCAGCAGCGCGGTTCATCCACAGTTGTTCGGATTCTGTGGATAAGTCTGTGAAAAAACTTTGGACAGACCGCCGCAGACGGCAGGTTGAAAGCGTTGCGCCATCACGGGCAGATGTCCACAGCAGGCAAAGGTTCCCTGGAGCCGACGAGTTGCCCCCAATCTGTGGGGAAAGCCTTGTGGATAAGATGCGCATAGCCTGACGAAAGCCCGCAATCACGGGGCTTTTCAGCGTCTGTACGTTTTTTGACCAGTGGCTGAAACGGTTGTCGACAACGCTTGCGCCGGGCATGCTGCAAGGCCTGCCGAGCACACCCAAGGAGAAGAGCATGACATCCACCGTATTCATCACTGGCGCGACCTCCGGTTTCGGTGAAGCCACCGCCCGCCGTTTCGCCGATGCCGGCTGGAAGCTGGTGCTCACCGGTCGCCGCAAGGAGCGCCTGGATGCGCTGTGCCAAGAACTCTCGGCCAAGACCGAGGTGCACGGGCTGGTGGTCGATGTGCGTGATCGCCAGGCCATGGAGGCCGCCATCGCCAGCCTGCCGCCGAGCTTCGACAAGCTCCAGGGCCTGGTCAACAATGCCGGCCTGGCACTGGGTGTGGATGCGGCGCAGAACTGCAGCCTGGACGACTGGGAAACCATGGTCGACACCAACATCAAGGGCCTGATGTACACCACCCGCCTGTTGCTGCCGCGCCTGATCGCCCACGGGCGCGGCGCGTCGATCCTCAATGTCGGTTCGGTGGCGGGCAACTACCCGTATCCGGGCGCGAATGTGTATGGCGGCACCAAGGCCTTCGTCGGCCAGTTCTCGCTGAGTCTGCGCTGCGACCTGCGCGGCACTGGCGTGCGGGTCAGCAACATCGAGCCGGGGCTGTGCGAAAGCGAGTTCTCGCTGGTGCGTTTCGGCGGCGACCAGGCCAAGTACGACGCCACCTACGCTGGCGCCGAGCCGATCCAGCCGCAGGACATCGCCGAGACCATTTTCTGGATCCTCAACCAGCCGGCGCATATCAACATCAACAGCCTTGAGCTGATGCCGGTGAGCCAGGACTGGGCAGGGTTCTCGATCGACCGGTCGGCGAAAGGCTGATTCGCCGATGATCGCGGGGCAAGTCGCATCGGCGCAGCGCCCCGCGATAGCGTCAGATCAGGCGCTGCAGACCTTCGAGGCAAGTCGCCAGATGATAGGGCGTGGTCGACGGCATGTCATGGCGGCTCACCGCCCCCTCGCCATCGCGGCACTCATGCCAGCCGCCTTCATGCAGGAAGCGTGACTCCAGCGCCGTGAGTTGCTCCAGCAGCCGCGCCTCGCTTCCCGGCCGCAGGGCCAGTGCTCGCAGGTACTCCGCCTGGGCCCAGATACGCTGTGTCGCGTCGATCACCTTGCCGTCCACATCCAACGTCGCCAGCACCGCAGCATCCTTCACGCCGCACTGTTCGGCGAAGTCGAAGGCCCGCTCGATGGAGGCATGCAGCGCAGTACCGCGCAACAACTCGGAAGTGTCGAGCAGGTAGAACCATTCGAACTGGTGGCCCGGCTCGAACCAGTTATCCACAGCCCCGCGCGGCTTCTCCAGCATCAGGCCATGGGCCGGTTCGACGAACTGCGCCTGCAGCGCTTCGCACAGCTTCAGCAGCGATTGGCTAACGTCGTCGTCCTCGCGCACGGCTAGCACTTGGAGGAAGGCCTCGGCCAGGTGCATCTGCGGGTTCTGCAGCGGGCCGCTGCCCAGGTCTGACCAATCCTCACCCAGGCTGGCCTCGTACAGGCCATCGTCGCGGGCGAACTGCTCGTGGATCACCTCGAGGGCGCCATTGAGCGTGGCTTCCACCAGCCCTTCGCCGACCTTGCCCAGGTAATGGGCGCAGGCGAAGACGATGAAGGCGTGGGTGTAGAGGTCCTTGCGCCGGTCCAGCGGCTTGCCCTGGGCATCGATACTGTAGAACCAGCCGCCGTGCTCGGCGTCGTGGAAGTGCTTCTGCAACGAACGGAACAACGCCGCGGCGCGTTCGGCCGCGCCGGGTTGTTCGATGCGGCTGCTGAACAGGTACAGCTGGCGGGCGCAGGCCATGGCCCGGTAGCGTTGCACCGGCAGTGGTCGGTGCTGGGTGTCCAGGGCTTCGTACGGCAGGGCCATGTCGGCGTTCCACCCCGGGCCTTGCCACAGCGGCACGATGCGCTCGGCGAAGTGCTGTTGGAAACGGGTCAGTGCGGGACGGGGGTCGGACATGGTGGCGCTCGTGGACGGTCGGGCAGGGCGCCATGGTAGCAGAAGTGACAAGGGGTTCGTGGGGCACCGCCGCTGCCAAGATCCGGCTTGGGCGAAAATCTCAGCCTGGATTGCCCAGCCCCTGCCAGTGCCGAGCGCCGACAAAAATGAAGCGCAGCTGCTGGGTGATCTTTTCCTGTGCCGTCAGCGCCTGTGCATGACCTGGCTCGGGGCTGTCGATCAGCTCGGGCAGGGTGGCGAACACGGTCTTGACCACCAGGTCGGCCATCACCGCCAGGGCGGCGCCGTCCAGGTGCCGCCAGCGCGGCATGCGCGCAAGGTCGGTGGCCAGGTCGCTGCTGATGTCCTGGCGCAGGCGGGCGATGGCCTGGCGCACCGGTTGCGAGCCGCCGTACTGCTCGCGGGCGAGGAACAGGAATTGCGCGCGGTGGGCGGCGACCACGTCGAGGAAGATGCGCACCGAGGCATCGGTGATGCCACCCAGTTCGAATTCGTTATGGCGCACCAGGCGGATGGTCTGGCGGAAGGTGGTGTCCACCTCGGCGACCAGGGCCAGGCCCAGGGCGTCCATGTCGGGGAAGTGGCGGTAGAAGCCGGTGGGCACGATGCCGGCGGCCTTGGCCACCTCGCGCAGGCTGATGCTGCCGAAGCCCCGGCCGCTCTCCATGAGCAGGCAGGCGGCATCCAGCAGGGCCTGGCGGGTTTGTAGCTTCTGTTCGGCGCGCGGCAGCATGGGGCAGGCTTCTATGACGGTACGGCTGGGCATTCTGGATAGAAAAACGAAGCCCGGTCAATGGACCGGGCTTGGAGGGGAGCAGCTACCGCACGGAGGGTTGTTGTTTTCGGCCATGGCGATCAGCTCACACGGCTGAGTTCGACCAGGCGATCCGAGCCACCCTCGGCTACACGGTTGTTGCGTTCGTTGAGGCGATCGGAACCCCCTTCGGCGACGCGGTCGTTGCGTTCGATCAGGCGATCGGAACCACCTTCGGCGACACGGTCGTTGCGTTCGATCAGGCGATCGGAACCACCTTCGGCGACACGGTCGTTGCGTTCGATCAGGCGATCCGAACCACCTTCGGCGACACGGTCATTGCGTTCGATCAGGCGATCGGAACCACCTTCGGCGACACGGTCGTTGCGTTCGATCAGGCGATCGGAACCACCTTCGGCGACACGGTCGTTGCGTTCGATCAGGCGATCCGAACCACCTTCGGCGACACGGTCATTGCGTTCGATCAGGCGATCAGAGCCACCTTCGGCAACACGGTTGTTACGTTCGAGCAGGCGTTCGGCACCGCCTTCGGCCACACGGCCTGCACGTTCCTGCAGGCGCTCGGCGCCACCTTCTGCCAGGGTGTTCAGTGGTTGGCTGACGGTGATGGCGCTGGAGCGCGATTCGGCGCTCAGGTGCTGGTCTTCGGCTGGCAGGGCGAAGGCGTTGGCAGCAAGTACGGACAGGGTCAGGCTCAGCAGCAGATGGCGTTTCATGATTCGGTGCTCCTCTGGGGGGCTGGAAAGTGGGTACGGAGCCAATGCTACGCCCGGTAACTCCAGAGAAAAGTTCATCAGGATAATGGTAACAATCGACGGCATTGATACTGTGTGTGGAGCGCTCTGTCTCAATGTTTTCGGCGATGCGCCGAGCATTGAGGCACGTCGACTCCCCGGTAACACTGCCACGCTCCGTAGACCAAAAGCTGGGGAAATCGTCAGGAAAATCTTGGTTATCATGCTGCACGGATTAAACCCGGCGGGTTTTCATCAGTCCGACATAATGAGTGCCATCGTCGCGCCGCCTTCCATGCAGTCAGGAGAATCACGCAATGACGCGCCCTGCCAGAATCATCGTCTGGACCTTCGCCACCCTGGCCACCTTGTTGGCAATCCTGGTGGTGGTGATCGCCACCTTCGACTGGAACCGCGTCAAGCCGCTGCTCAACGAGAAAGTCTCCGAAGCCCTGCACCGGCCTTTCGCGATCAACGGCAACCTCGCCGTGCACTGGCGCACCGAACCCGAGGAGGGCGGCTGGCGTGCCTTCGTGCCCTGGCCGCACTTCACCGCCGAAGACCTCACCCTGGGCAACCCCGAATGGCTCAAGGAACCGCGCATGGTGGGCCTGGAGCGGGTGGACTTCCGCCTGGCGCCGTTGCCGCTGATCGTCCAGCGCATCAGCATCCCGCGCATCGACCTGGTCAAGCCCAGTGCCAGCCTCACCCGCCTGGCCGATGGCCGGGCCAACTGGGTGTTCGACTTCGGGCCCAAGGATGAGCACGAGGAGCCGTCGAAGTGGGTGCTGGACATCGGCGCGATCGGCTTCGACCAGGGCAATGTCAGCTTCGACGACCAGACCCTGAAAACCAGCATGAAGGTGCAGGTCGACCCGCTGGGTAAGCCGATCCCGTTCAGCGACATCGTCGGCAAGGCCCGCGCCGAGAAAGCCGGCAATGCCCAGGACTATGCCTTCGGCTTCAAGGCCCAGGGGCGCTACAAGGGCCAGGCGGTGGCCGGCACCGGCAAGATCGGCGGCCTGCTGGCGCTGCAGGATGCCAGCCAGCCATTCCCGCTGCAGGCCGACGTGCGCATCGGCGACACCCATGTCGCCCTTGCCGGTACCCTGACCGATCCCCGCAACCTGGGCGCCCTCGACCTGCGCCTGAAGCTGTCCGGAAGTAGCTTGGGCAACCTCTACCCGCTGACCGGCGTGACCCTGCCAGACACGCCGCCCTACGCCACCGACGGCCACCTGAGCGCCAACCTGCATGCCGCCGAGGGCGCGCATTTCCGCTATGAAGGCTTCAACGGCAAGATCGGTGACAGTGATATCCATGGCGACCTGGCCTTCGTCGCCAGCCAGCCCCGGCCGAAACTGTCCGGCAACCTGGTTTCCAATCAACTGCTGTTCAAGGACCTGGCACCGCTGATCGGCGCCGATTCGAACGCCGAGCAGAAGGCCCGTGGCGGCGCAAGCAAGCAGCCGGCCAACAAGGTGTTGCCGGTAGAGGAGTTCCGCACCGAGCGCTGGCGGGCGATGGATGCCGACGTGACCTTCGCCGGCAAGCGCATCGTGCACAGCGAGAAACTGCCGTTCAATGACCTGTCTGCCCATGTGATTCTCGAGGACGGCCTGCTGCGCCTGGAACCGCTGCGCTTCGGCGTGGCCGGGGGCAACCTCGATTCCAACATCCGCCTGGACGGGCGCAGCACGCCGCTGCAGGGGCGCGCCCAGCTCACCGCCCGGGGCTTCAAGCTCAAGCAGTTGTTCCCCAGCTTTGCGCCCATGCAGACCAGCTTCGGCGAGCTCAACGGCGACGCCGATATCAGTGGCAGGGGCAACTCGGTGGCGGCGCTGCTCGGTACTTCCAACGGCGACCTGCGCCTGCTGATCAACGATGGCGCCATCAGCCGCAGCCTGATGGAGATCGCCGGGCTCAACGTGGGCAACTACGTGATCGGAAAGCTGTTCGGTGACGAAGAGGTGAAGATCAACTGTGCCGCAGCCGATGTCGGCATCAAGGAGGGCCTGGCGACCACCCGACTGTTCGTGTTCGATACCGAGAATGCGATCATCCACATCGACGGCACGGCCAATTTCGCCAGCGAGCAACTGGACCTGAAGATCACCCCGGAATCGAAAGGGCTACGGCTGTTCTCGCTGCGCTCGCCGTTGTATGTGCGTGGGCCTTTCGCCAAGCCGAGTGCCGGTGTGCAGGCGGTGCCGTTGGCATTGCGCGGCGCGGGGATGGTGGCGTTGGGTGTGGTGGCGGGGCCTGCGGCGGGGCTGCTGGCGCTGATCGCGCCGAGCAGCGGGGATGTGCCCAACCAGTGCACGCCGTTGTTGCAGCAGATGCGCGCCGGCAAGGCGCCGGCGGCGGTGAAGGCCAAGAAGTAGGGCCGCTTGGCGGCCCGATCGCCGGCAAGCCGGCTCCCACAGTTATCACCGATCGCCTGTGGGAGCCGGCTTGCCGGCGATTGGGGCGCGCAGCGCCCCCAACATTACAAGCCCTGCAACAGATCCGACATATCGTCGGCGTGCTCTTCTTCCTGGGCCAGGATGTCTTCGAAGATGCGCCGCGTGGTCGGGTCCTTGTCGCCGATGTACTGGATGATCTCGCGGTAGCTGTCGATGGCGATCCGTTCGGCCACCAGGTCCTCCAGCACCATCTCCTTCAATGAACTGCCCGCCACGTACTGGGCATGGGAGTTCTTGGTCAGGTTGTCGGGGTTGAAGTCCGGCTCGCCGCCCAGTTGCACGATGCGCTCGGCCAGCTTGTCGGCATGCTCGGCTTCCTGGGTGGCGTGCTCGAGGAACTCTGCGGCGGCGACGCTGGCCTTGATACCGCTGGCCATGAAGTAGTGACGCTTGTAGCGCAGCACGCAGACCAGCTCGGTGGCCAGCGACTCGTTGAGCAGGCGCAGGATTTTCTCGCGATCGGCGTGGTAACCCTCGGTCACCGCGCCTTGCTCGACATGCTGGCGGGCACGTTCGCGCAGGGTTTTCACATCGGTCAGTTCAACGCTCATGTTCATCTCCGAAAGGATCAGGGTAGTCATGGGGTGTCATGCGCCGTGGACGGCGTCGCTGTCTTCCTGGCGTTGCTTGCAGGTCTTGAAGCCCTTGGCGTCGACATGGCCGGTGGCGTCGAAGCGCACGTAATAGGGCTGTTGCTGGCCATCGCGGTTGAGGATGTAGTCGTTGCAGGTACCGCCGTGGGGCAGGTCGCTGACACTCGATGGGCTGCCGCCGATGGCGATGACCTTCTGCATGGTCATGCCGTGCTCCACCTGCTTGACCAGCGGCTCGTCGCGGTAGGTGACGTAGTCCACCGGGTTTTCCGGGCGGCTGCCGCAGGCGGCGAGGGTGGCGCTTGCCAGAAGGATGGCCAGGGTTCGCTTGTACATGGTCCCGCTCCTTGCTCAGGGTCTGTTCTGCTTGGAACCGCACGGCGCGCCGGGAGTTCGATTGCGAATGGCACAGGGCGCGCTGTAGTGTGGGCCGGTCGTCCATGGAAGAGGGCAGGGTGATGAGTCAGGAACTGGCCACGCGTTATCCACTGGTACTGGTGCCGGGCATGCTCGGCTTCGTGCGGGCGCTGCTGTATCCCTACTGGTTCGGCATTGTCCCGGCGTTGCGCCGGGGCGGCGCGCAGGTGTATCCGGTGCAGGTGTCGCCGCTGCATTCCAGCGAGGTGCGTGGCGAGCAGCTGTTGATCATCATCGAGGACATCTGCCGGCGTACGGGGGCCGAGAAGGTCAACCTGATCGGCCACAGCCAGGGCGCGCTCAGTGCCCGCTATGCGGCGGCGAAGCGGCCAGGCCGGGTGGCCTCGGTGACCTCGGTGGCCGGCCCCAACCATGGCTCGGAGCTGGCCGACCACCTTGAACGCACGGCGCCGGGCGACTCCGCCAAGGGGCGTATCCTCAAGGCCGTGCTGCATGGTTTCGCCGTGCTGCTGGGCTGGCTGGAGACCGGCTGGCGCCGCGATCCGCTGCCGATCGACGTGCATGCCTCGCACCAGTCGCTGACCAGCGCCGGGGTGGCGCTGTTCAACCAGGCTTATCCACAGGGGCTGCCCGAGGTCTGGGGCGGCGAGGGGCCGGCCGAGGTGAACGGCGTGCGTTACTACTCCTGGTCAGGCACCTTGCAGCCGGGGCGCACCGACCAGGGGCTGAACCGCTTCGACGGCAGCAATCGCTTCTGCCGTCTGTTCGCCCGTAGCTTCGTGCGCGAGAAGGGTCACTGCGACGGCATGGTCGGGCGTTTCAGCTCGCACTTGGGCCAGGTGATCGGCGACGACTATCCGCTCGACCACCTGGACATCGTCAACCAGTCCCTCGGCGCCGTGGGCAAGGGCGCCGAGCCGGTGCGGCTGTTCACCGAACATGCCGCGCGGCTCAAGGCCGCGGGGTTGTGACCGTGCGCCGTACTGGCGTTGTCCAGCGCTCGGCCAGCAGCACGCCGACCAGTGTCAGCAAGCCGCCGACCAGGTGATAACTGGCCAGTTGCTCGTTCAGCACCACGGCGGCGATCACCGCCGTGACCACCGGCAGGAGGTTGAAGAACAGCGTTGTGCGACTCGGGCCCAGGCGATGCACGGCCTGCATCCATACCCGCGGCGCGACCATCGAGGCCAGCAGGCCGGCATACAGCATCAGGCCGAAGTTGTGGCCGTTCAGCCCGGTCTTCGGTGACAGCACGAACAGCGGCAGCAGCACCAGGATCGCCACCAGCACCTGCAGGTAGAGCAACTGCAGCGGCGGCAGGCGCAGCTGCCATTTCTTCAGCAGGAAGCTGTACAGCGCATAGGCGAGGGTGGCCACCAGCATCATCAGGTCGCCACTGTTCAGGCCCTGGTGCAGCAGCGTGCCAGGCTGCCCGGCCGAGACGACTTCCAGCACGCCGAAGAACGACACGATCGCGCCCAGCAGCGCGCCGTAGCTCAGGCGCTGGCCCAGCCAGGCGATGGACAGGGCCAGTGACATCAGCGGCATCAGCGAGAGGATGATGCCCATGTTGGTGGCGCTGGTGATGCTGGCGGCGAAGTACGCCAGGCTCTGGTAGATGGCCATGCCCAGCACGCCCAGCACGAACACCTTGCCCAGGTGCGGGCGGATCGCCGCGCGGTTGCGCCAGACCTGGGGCAGCAGGAAGGGCGTGAACAGCAGGCCGGCCAGCAGCCAGCGATAGAAACCGATCTCGGCCGGGAAGATGGCCCCCGCGGACATCTTGGTGACCACGGTGTTGCCGGCCCAGATGAGGATGGCGATGAGGGGGAAGAGGTAGTTCATTGGTGCTCTCAGGTAACGGGTGTCCCCTGCAGGAGCGGGCTCGCTCCTGCAGGGAGGGTATGACGGCGGGTATTATCGCTTGTCTGCTTGCATGCCTATACTTCCATCCAGACAACCTACCCCGCGAAGCAGACAGCATGGCCCGCAAGTACCTCGACATTCCCCGCTTCGACCAGCTCCCGGCCCCGGTGTACTTTCGCTACGACGAATTCGGTGCCGACACCCACAGCGCCCCGCACCGTCACCCCTGGGGCCAGCTCAACTACGCGTCCCATGGCCTGATGCATCTGGACGTCGAAGGCCAGCGCTTCATCTCGCCGCCGCACTACGCCGTGTGGGTGCCACCGGATACCGAGCATGGCTGCTACAACCCCCAGGCCATCGTCTACCGCTCGGTCTACCTTGACCGCAGCCTGTGTGCCGGGCTGCCGGCGCAACCCTGCAGCCTGGTGATCAGCGACATCCTCAAGGCGATCCTCGGCGACTTCGCCCGCCGCGACCTGCGCATCGCCCGGGACGAGCGTGACCAGCGCCTCGCACAGGTGCTGCTCGACCAGTTGCACCTGGCGCAGACCCAGACCTGCTACCTGCCCTTCGCCCGCAGCGACAGCCTGCGCCAGGTGCTTGAAGAATTGCATGGCGAACCCGGCGACAACCGCCCGCTGGCCCACTGGGCCGCGCAGGTGCATGTCAGCGAGCGCACCCTGGCGCGGCAGTTCCTGCGTGAACTGGGGATGAGCTTCGGCGAATGGCGTCTGCGCCTGCGCTTTCTGCGCGCCATCGAGGCGCTCGAGGCGGGTACCGCGATCCAGGCCATCGCCTTCGACCTCGGCTACAGCAGCGCCTCGGCTTTCATCGCCATGTTCCAGCGCCAGGCCCGGTGCACGCCGGAACAGTACCGACGGCGGGCGCGGACAGAGATGTAAAAATTCTTGTCTACACTCAGCAGCGACGAGCGCGCATCCGGCGCGCAGGCAAGGAGACCACTCCATGAAGCTGCTGCACGTACCCCTGCTGGTGTTGGGCATGATGATCGCGGGGCAAGGATTTGCCGCCACCGCGCAACAGGAAAAGATGAAGACCTGCAACGCCGACGCCACCGCCAAGGCGCTCAAGGGCGACGAACGCAAGGCATTCATGAGCACCTGCCTCAAGGCCAAGCCTGCCGCCACCCAGCAGGAGAAGATGAAAACCTGCAACGCCGACGCCACCACCAAGGCGCTCAAGGGCGACGAGCGCAAGACCTTCATGAGCGACTGCCTGAAGAAGAAATGACCTGCGCCTATGCCTCTGCCGTGAAGGCTGGCAGACTGCGGGACTTTCCGCTGTCTGCCGTCGAGGCTGTATGACCTTCACCCCCCGCCAGGTCACCCTGGCCAGCTGGATCATCGTCATGGCCGGCCTGTTGCTGGCGCTGCCCCTGAAGCTGCTGCCGAGCCTGCTCGCCGGCTTGCTGGTGTTCGAGCTGGTCAACATGCTCACCCCCAGGCTGCAGCCGCTGATCGCCGGACAGCGCGCGCGCTGGCTGGCAGTGGCGCTGCTCGGCACCCTGGTGGTGAGCACGCTCACCCTGCTGATTGCCGGCGCCTTCAGTTTCCTGCTGCACGAGGCCGAGAACCCCGGCGCCTCGCTGGACAAGTTCATGGGCCTGGTCGAGCGTGCCCGTGGCCAGTTGCCGCCGTTCATCGAAGCCTACCTGCCGGCCAGCGCCGCCGAGTTCAAGGTGGCCATCGGCGAATGGATCAAGAGCCACCTGAGCGACCTGCAACTGGTCGGCAAGGGCATGGCGCACATGTTCGTGACCCTGTTGATCGGCATGATCCTCGGCGCCATCGTCGCCCTGCAGCGCATCCCCGACATTTCCCGGCGCAAGCCCCTGGCCGCAGCCTTGTTCGAGCGCCTGAGCCTGCTGGTGCAGGCGTTTCGCAACATCGTCTTCGCGCAGATCAAGATCTCGCTGCTCAACACCTTCTTTACCGGCATCTTCCTCGCCGTGGTGTTGCCGCTGTTCGGCGTGCACCTGCCGCTGACCAAGACCCTGATCGTGCTGACCTTCCTGCTCGGGCTGCTGCCGGTGATCGGCAACCTGATGTCCAACACCCTGATCACCATCGTTGGCCTGTCGCTGTCGATCTGGGTGGCGATGGCGGCGCTGGGGTACTTGATCGTTATCCACAAGGTCGAGTACTTCCTCAACGCGCGGATCGTCGGCGGGCAGATCAGTGCCAAGGCCTGGGAGCTGTTGCTGGCGATGCTGGTGTTCGAGGCGGCGTTCGGCCTGCCGGGGGTGGTGGCGGGGCCGATTTATTACGCCTACTTGAAGAGCGAGTTGAAGCGGGCTGAGCTGGTCTGAGGATCACCGGGGCCGCTTTGCGGCCCTTTCGCTGGCAAGCCAGCTCCCACAGGAGAGGTGCGTACCAGCTTTTGTGGGAGCCGGCTTGCCGGCGAAAGGGCCGCAAAGCGGCCCCAAATCGATCAGAGCACGCCGTAGCGCTTGCGCGCCTCGATCGCCAGGCCGCTACCAATGCTGCCGAAGATATTGCCTTCCACATGCCGCGCATTGGGCAGCATCGCCGCCACGCTGTTGCGCAGCGCCGGAATGCCGCTGGAACCGCCGGTGAAGAACACCGTGTCCACCTGGCTCTCGCTCACGCCGGCCTTGGCCAGCAGTTCGCTCACACTGCCGCGCACGCGCTCGAGCAGACCGTCAATTGCATCTTCGAACAGTGCCCGGGTCAGCTCGGCCGAGAGCTGCGGTTCGATCCGGCCAAAGTCGATGCTCCGGCTGTCGCGCTCGGTCAGCTCGATCTTGCTGGCTTCCACCTCCATCGCCAGCCAGTGCCCGGCGCGCTGCTCGATCAGCTTGAACAGGCGGTCGATGCCGAGGGTGTCCTCGATGTCGTAGCGCATGCTGCCCAGGGCCAGCTGCGACTTCTGCGCATACAGGGCGTTAATGGTGTGCCAGGTGGCCAGGTTGAGGTGATAGCTGGTGGGCATCAACGCGCCGCTCTTCATCCGGCTGCCGTAGCCGAACAGTGGCATCACGCCCTGCAGGCTCAGCTGCTTGTCGAAGTCGGTACCGCCGATGTGCACGCCGCCGGTGGCGAGGATGTCGTCCTGGCGCTCGGCCACCAGGTGGCGCTCGGGCGACAGGCGGATCAGGGTAAAGTCCGAGGTACCACCGCCGATATCGACAATCAGTACCAGCTCTTCACGGCTGATGCCCGACTCGTAGTCGAAGGCCGCGGCGATCGGTTCGTACTGGAACGACACGTCCTTGAAGCCGATCTTGCGCGCAACTTCCGCCAGGGTATCCTCGGCTTCCTGGTCGGCGGCCGGGTCTTCGTCGACGAAGAATACCGGGCGGCCCAGCACCACCTGGTCGAATTCACGGCCGGCATCGGCTTCGGCGCGCTTTTTCAGTTCGCCGATGAACATGCCCAGCAGGTCCTTGAACGGCAGGGCACTGCCCAGCACGCTGGTGTCGTGCTTGATCAGCTTGGAGCCCAGCAGGCTCTTGAGCGAGCGCATCAGGCGGCCTTCGTAGCCCTCCAGGTACTCGTGCAGGGCCAGGCGGCCATACACTGGGCGACGTTCCTCGATGTTGAAGAAGACCACCGACGGCAGGGTGATCTTGCCGTCTTCCAGGGCGATCAGCGATTCGGCGCCAGGGCGGTGCCAGCCGACCGTGGAGTTGGAGGTGCCGAAGTCGATGCCGAGGGCACGGGCCGGGGATACGTCAGACATGGAGAAAGCTTCCGGAGGCAAAACGGCCGCGCAGTTTATGCCGTTCTGCGGCTAAATCAAGACCGGTCGTCTGCGATAGCTCAACCCCGGATGAACCTTGAAAGGCTATGCTTGACCCCAATCTTCAGTAGCAATACGTACATTCACATCGGTGATCCATAGATGGACTTCAAAGACTATTACAAGATACTCGGCGTCGAGGCGAGCGCGGACGAGAAGGCGATCAAGGCCGCGTACCGCAAGCTCGCGCGCAAGTATCACCCCGACGTCAGCAAGGAGCGTGACGCCGAGGACAAGTTCAAGGAGGCCAACGAGGCCTACGAAGTGCTTGGCGACAAGGACAAGCGCGCCGAGTACGACGAGATCCGCAAGTATGGCGGCCAGCATGGCCGGCCGTTCCAGGCACCGCCTGGCTGGCAGTCCCGTGGCGGCAATGGCGGCGGCGGTGGCTTCGAGGGCGGCGATTTTTCCGATTTCTTCAGCTCGATCTTCGGCGCCCGGGGTGGCAACCCCTTCGGTGGCGGCGGTGGCCGGCAACAACGCAGTGCCGGCAGGCGAGGGCAGGACGTGGAACTGGAACTGGCGGTGTTCCTCGAGGAAACCCTGAACAAGGAATCCAAGCAGATCAGCTTCCAGGTGCCGCAGACCAACGCTGCCGGCCAGCGCACCGGGTTCACCACCAAGACCCTGAACGTGAAGATCCCTGCTGGGGTGACCGACGGCGAGCGCATCCGTCTCAAGGGCCAGGGCGCGCCGGGCGTGGGCGGTGGCGCCAATGGCGACCTGTTCCTGACCATCCGCATGGCACCGCACCCGCTGTTCGATGTCGAAGGTCATGACCTGATCATCACCGTGCCGCTGGCACCGTGGGAGGCAGCGCTCGGCGCCAAGGTGGCCGTGCCGACCCTGACCGGCAAGATCAACCTGACCATCCGCCCCGACAGCCAGAGCGGCCAGCGCCTGCGGGTCAAGGGCATGGGCCTGCTGAACAAGCAGGGCGAGCGCGGCGACCTGTACGCCCAGCTCAAAGTCGTGATGCCCGCCCAATCCGATGACGCAACGCGCGCACTGTGGACCCAGCTCTCCGAGAAAGCCGCGTTCAATCCGAGGACTCAATGGAGTAAGTGATCATGAGCAGCACCCTGATCGTTCAACTGGACATGCGTACCCTTTGCCAGGAAGCCGACCTCACGGCCGATTGTGTGATCGAGATCGTCGAGCACGGCATTGTTGAACCTTCGGGGCGAACGCCGGAGGAATGGGTGTTCGACGACCGCGCGCCGGTCACCCTCAAGCGCGCGGTGAAGCTGCATGATCAGCTGGAGCTCGAATGGGAAGGGGTGGCCCTGGCGCTGGAGTTGCTGGACGAAGTGCAGCAGTTGCGCAGCGAGAACCACATGCTGCGCCAACGGTTGGGGAGGTTCGTGCAGGGGTGACGCCAACCTGACCTGGTAATTTTGCCAGTAGACGCTGTTTGGTGAGCGCTCTAGCTGCGGATCCACCTATGCAGGAGCGTCGACATGGCTGTGCAGCAAATCACCGAGGCGCAATTCGAGGAAAAGGTCCTGAAGGCTAAGAAGCCTGTGGTAGTCGAGTTCTTCAAGTACAAGCCCGACGGTAGCGAGAACGCTAGCAAGCGTATGAGCAAGGTGCTGGATGGCTGGGCATCCTCGGAGGCAGGTGCGGAATTCTTCCGCATGCCTTTGGCTGATAGCCCGGAGGTGGCTGGAAAGTACGACGTGCAATCTGCTCCGACTCTGTTGTATTTCTCCAAGGGCAGCAAAGTTGAAGAACTCATCGGTTACAGCGAGGAACGCCCCAAGACCTTGCTGGCACGCCATTTGTCATGAGACGTGGCGCACTCGAGCGCTAGCCTGAACTTGTAGTACAACGCCGTGGCCCGGTAGTTTGCTTCCGGGCCGCAGGCATAGTCAGGAAACTCGCCTGCCGTGCTGTACCCCAGCGACTGATAGAGGGCCTCGGCTCCAGCCCACGCCGCTGCGCATCGCTGTGCGCCAGCAGCTTTTGCACCTTCGCCCGGTTCAGCCCATTGGGCTTCAGTTCCTTGAAGGGGGGAGGGTGTCTTCATCCAGATAAAGCTGCATGAAGGTCAGGTCCAACCAGCGTCCGAATTTCACGCCCACCTGCGGCATCTGCCCGGTGATGCTAAAGCCCAGCCGTTCGTGCAGGCGGATCGACGCGGCATTGCCGCTCTCGATGGCGGCGACCATCACATGTTTGTCGCAAAGACGCGCTCGTTCGATCAGCGCTTCCATAAGGACGGGCCCTAGGCCCTTGCCGCGCTGGCCACCACGGATGTACACCGAATGCTCGACGGTATGGCGAAAGCCCTCGAATGGCCGCCAGTCGCCGAACGAGGCATAACCCAGCACGCCGCTGTCATCCACCGCCACCAGGATTGGATAGCCCTGCTGCGCGCGGGCCTCGAACCAGGCCAGGCGATTGGCCAGGTCCACCGGGGTTTCGTTCCAGATCGCCGTGGTGTTGGCCACGGCGTCGTTGTAGATGTCGAGGATGCCCGGCACGTCGTCGATCAGGGCGTCGCGGATCTGGTAACTCATGACAGCGTCTCGCAAGGGAAGTGGTTGCAGATTAAATGGTAACCAGGCCGCGCACACCTTCGGCCTGCATGTTTTCGCCGCGTCCGCGCTGGACGATCTCGCCGCGGGCCATGACCAGGTACTGGTCGGCCAGTTCCTCGGCGAAGTCGTAGAACTGCTCCACCAGCAGGATGGCCATGTCGCCCCGGCCGGCGAGCTTGCGGATCACCGCGCCGATCTCCTTGATCACCGACGGCTGGATGCCTTCGGTGGGTTCGTCGAGGATCAGCAGGCGCGGGCGGCTGGCCAAGGCGCGGCCGATGGCCAGCTGTTGCTGCTGGCCGCCCGAGAGGTCGCCCCCTCGGCGTTGTTTCATCTGCTCCAGCACCGGGAACAGTTCGTAGATGAATGCCGGCACATCCCGTGCCTCGCGGGCGGGGAAGCGCGACAGGCCCATCAGCAGGTTTTCCTCCACGGTCAGGCGCGGGAAGATCTCGCGGCCCTGGGGTACGTAGGCGATGCCGGCCTGCACTCGTTGTTGTGGCTTGAGTGTGGTGATCGCTTTGCCTTCCCATTCCACACGACCCTCGCGGGCCGGCAGCAGGCCCATCAGGCAGCGCAGCAGGGTGGTCTTGCCCACGCCGTTGCGGCCCAGCAGGCAGGTGACCTCGCCGACTTTGGCCTCGAAGGACAGGCCGCGCAGGATGTGACTGCCGCCGTAGTATTGGTGCAGGGTGTCGATCTTGAGCATGTGTTGTCCTTGTCGAATCGGCTTTGTGTGTTCGGGCCTCATCGCCGGCAAGCCGGCTGCCACAGGATTTGTGCAACTACCGCCCTTGTGGGAGCCGGCTTGCCGGCGATGAGGCCGGTGCAGATAACGAAGATCAGCGGCCCAGATAAACCTCGACCACCCGCTCATCCTCCTGCACCTGCTCCAGCGATCCTTCCGCCAGCACTCTCCCCTGATGCAGCACCGTCACATGGTCGGCAATGCTGCCCACAAAGCCCATGTCATGCTCCACCACCATCAGCGAATGCCTGCCCGCCAACGAGCGGAACAGCTCGGCGGTGAACTCGGTCTCGGCATCGGTCATCCCCGCCACCGGCTCATCGAGCAGCAGCAGCTTCGGCTCCTGCACCAGCAGCATGCCGATCTCCAGAAACTGCTTCTGCCCGTGGGACAACAACCCCGCCTGGCGCTGGGCCAGGGGCAGCAGCCGCAAGGTGGTCAGCACCTCATCGATGCGCTGGCGCTGCTCGCCGCTCAACCGCGCCAACAGGCTGGCCCACACCGACTTGTCGGCCTTGAGCGCCAGCTCCAGGTTCTCGAACACCGTCAACGCCTCGAACACCGTGGGCTTCTGGAACTTGCGGCCGATGCCGGCCTGGGCGATCTGGCATTCGCTCATGCGGGTCAGGTCGAGGGTGTCGCCGAAAAACGCGGCACCCGAATCGGGGCGGGTCTTGCCGGTGATCACGTCCATCATCGTGGTCTTGCCGGCGCCGTTGGGGCCAATGATGCAGCGCAGCTCGCCGACGCCGATGTACAGGTTCAGGTCGTTGAGCGCCTTGAAGCCATCGAAACTGACACTGATCCCTTCCAGGCTCAGCACCGTGCCGTGGCGGGTGTCGAGCCCGGCCTCGCGACGCCGGCCCAGGCCGATGGCCTCGCGACCGCTGCCGACCTGGTCGAAGATCGGTTCGAGCATGAATTCCGGATGCACCGGGGGCACGCTTCTCATGGCTGGCTCCTTTTCTTCACAAGGCCGACCACGCCCTTGGGCAGGTACAGGGTGACGAGGATGAACAGCGCGCCGAGGAAGAACAGCCAGAACTCGGGAAACGCCACGGTGAACCAGCTCTTCATGCCATTGACCAAGCCGGCGCCCAGCAGCGGGCCGATCAGCGTGCCGCGGCCGCCCAAGGCCACCCATACGGCGGCCTCGATGGAGTTGGTCGGTGACATCTCGCTGGGGTTGATGATGCCCACCTGCGGCACGTACAGCGCCCCGGCCAGGCCGCACAGCACGGCGCTGAGCACCCACACCAGCAGCTTGAAGCCGCGTGGGTCGTAGCCGCAGAACATCAGCCTGTTCTCGGCGTCGCGCACGGCGGTGAGCAGGCGCCCGAACTTGCTCTGGGTCAGGCGCCAGCACAGGAACAGGCTGCCCAGCAGCAGGCTCACCGTGAGCAGGAACAGCACGGCCCGGGTGCCCTGGGCGGTGATGTCGAAACCTAGGATGGTGCGGAAATTGGTGAAGCCGTTGTTGCCGCCAAAGCCCGTTTCGTTGCGGAAGAACAGCAGCATCCCGGCGAAGGTCAGGGCCTGGGTCATGATCGAGAAATACACGCCCTTGATCCGCGAGCGGAAGGCGAAGAAGCCGAACACCAGCGCCAGCAACCCCGGCGCCAGCACCACCAGGCACAGCGCCCAGGCGAAGTGCTGGGTGCCGGCCCAGTACCAGGGCAGCTCGCTCCACGACAGAAAGGTCATGAAGCCCGGCAGGCCGTCACCGGCCGCCTGGCGCATCAGGTACATGCCCATGGCATAGCCGCCAAGGGCGAAGAACAGGCCGTGGCCCAGCGACAGCAACCCGGCGTAGCCCCACACCAGGTCCAGGGCCAGGGCGACGATGGCGTAGCAGAGGATCTTGCCGACCAGGGTCAGGGTATAGGCCGAGACCTGTAGCCTGTGCCCATCGGGCAGCAGTGACAGCAGCGGCAGGGCCAGCAGCACCAGGACGACAACGGCGCCGACGGCCAGCGACACCCGGGTGCCGGCCTTGCGCGTGGCAGTGACAATCAATGGCTGGTTCATCAGTCGATTACCCGTCCCTTGAGGGCGAACAGGCCTTGCGGGCGCTTCTGGATGAACAGAATGATCAGCGCAAGGATGAGGATCTTGCCCAGCACCGCACCGATCTGCGGCTCCAGCAGTTTGTTGGCGATGCCCAGCCCGAAGGCCGCCCACAGGCTGCCGGCCAACTGCCCGACGCCGCCGAGCACCACCACCAGGAACGAGTCGATGATGTAGCTCTGGCCCAGGTCCGGGCCGACGTTGCCGACCTGGCTCAAGGCCACGCCACCAAGCCCGGCGATGCCCGAGCCGAGGCCGAAGGCGAGCATGTCGACGCGCCCGGTGGACACCCCGCAGCAGGCCGCCATGTTGCGGTTCTGGGTGACCGCGCGCACGTTCAGGCCCAGCCGCGTGCGGTTGAGCAGTAGCCAGGTGAGCAGCACCACGGCGAGGACGAAGCCGATGATCACCAGGCGGTTGTACGGCAGCACCAGGTTGGGCAGCACCTGGATGCCGCCGGACAGCCAGGCCGGGTTGCTTACCTCGACGTTCTGCGCGCCGAAGAGCAGGCGCACGGCCTGGATCAGGATCAGGCTGATGCCCCAGGTGGCCAGCAGGGTTTCCAGCGGGCGGCCATACAGATGGCGGATCACCGTGCGCTCCAGGGCCATGCCGACCCCGGCGCTGACGGCGAAGGCCACCGGCAGGGCAATCAGCGGGTAGAGCTCGATGGCGCCCGGGGCGTAGCGCTGCAGCAGCACCTGGACCATGTAGGTGCTGTAGGCGCCGAGCATCAGCATCTCGCCGTGGGCCATGTTGATCACCCCGAGCAGGCCGAAGGTGATCGCCAGGCCCAGTGCCGCCAGCAGCAGGATCGAGCCCAGCGACAGGCCGCTAAAGGCCTGGCCGAGCAGCTCGCCGACCAGCAGCTTGCGCTGCACCTGGGCCAGGCTGGTTTCGGCGGCGGTGCGCACGGCGGCGTCGGTTTCGGCGTCGGGTTGTAGTAGCGCTTCAAGGCGGGTGCGGGCCAGCGGGTCGCCGGTTTCGCCGAGCAGGCGCACGGCGGCGAGGCGTACTGCGGGGTCGTTGGCGCCCAGTTGCAGGTTGGCCAGGGCCAGGCCGAGGGCGGCGTGCACGGCGGCGTCGGGTTCGGCGGCGAAACGCCGGTCGAGGAAGGCCATCTGCGCCGGCTGGGCGCTTTTCTGCAACTGCTGGGCGGCGGCCAGGCGGGTTGCGCTGTTGTCGCTGAGCAGCTGGTGGCTGGCCAGGGCGTTGTCGATCAGGCCGCGCAGGCGGTTGTTCAGGCGCAGTTTGCGGCTGTCGCTTTCGGCGATGCGGCCCTGGCGCAGGTTGTCCAGTAGCGGCAGGCGGGCGGCATCGGGTTGCGCGGCCCAGGTTTCGAGCAGGCGCGCCTGTTCGGCGGGCTTGGCGCTAAGGAAGAATTCGCCTTCGCTGGCTTGGGTTGCCAGGGGCAGCAACAGGAGGAGGGTGAGCAGGAATCTGAACATGCGGGCAGTCCTGAAAAATCGGCGGTGGATTCATCGCCGGCAAGCCGGCTCCCACAGGTCCAACAAAGAATTCGGAAGCTGTGCTGTACCTGTGGGAGCTGGCTTGCCAGCGATAGGGCTGCGCAGCAGCCCCAGTGCACTCAGTTACCCTTCACCGCATAATCCGGCCGCTTGTCATTACCCGGAATGAACGGGCTCCACGGCTGCGCCCGCAGCGGCTGCTCGGTTTCCCATACCACACTGAACTGCCCGTCATCCTGGATCTCGCCGATCATTACCGGCTTGTGCAGGTGGTGGTTGCTCTTGTCCATGGTCAGGGTGAAGCCCGACGGTGCCTTGAAGCTCTGCCCGGCTAATGCTTCACGCACTTTGTCGACGTCTGTGGACTTGGCTTTCTCGGCGGCCTGCGCCCACATGTGAATGCCTACATAGGTGGCCTCCATCGGGTCATTGGTCACCGCCTTGTCGGCGCCCGGCAGGCCCTTGGCCTTGGCGTAGGCCTTCCAGTCCGCGACGAACTTCTGGTTCACCGGGTTATCCACCGACTCGAAGTAGTTCCACGCCGCCAGGTGCCCCACCAGCGGCTTGGTGTCGATGCCGCGCAGCTCTTCTTCACCCACCGAGAAGGCCACCACCGGTACATCGGTGGCCTTCAGCCCCTGGTTGGCCAGTTCCTTGTAGAACGGCACGTTGGAGTCGCCGTTGACCGTGGAGATCACCGCCGTCTTGCCGCCCGCCGAGAATTTCTTGATGTTGGCGACGATGGTCTGGTAATCGCTGTGGCCGAACGGCGTGTACACCTCCTCGATATCCTTGTCGGCCACGCCCTTGCTGTGCAGGAAGGCGCGCAGGATCTTGTTGGTGGTGCGCGGGTAGACGTAGTCGGTGCCCAGCAGGAAGAAGCGCTTGGCGCCGCCACCGTCCTCGCTCATCAGGTATTCCACCGCAGGGATCGCCTGCTGGTTGGGCGCCGCGCCGGTGTAGAACACGTTCGGCGACATTTCTTCACCTTCGTATTGCACCGGGTAGAACAGCAGCCCGTTGAGTTCCTCGAACACCGGCAGCACCGACTTGCGCGACACCGAGGTCCAGCAGCCGAACACCACCGCCACCTTGTCCTGGGTCAGCAGCTGGCGGCTCTTCTCGGCGAACAGCGGCCAGTTGGACGCCGGGTCCACCACCACCGCCTCGAGCTGCTTGCCGTTGACCCCGCCCTTGGCGTTGATCTCGTCGATGGTCATCAGCGCCATGTCCTTGAGCGAGGTCTCGGAAATGGCCATGGTCCCGGACAGCGAATGCAGGATGCCGACCTTGATGGTCTCGGCGGCCTGGATGCTCCAGCTCAGGCCCATCGCCGCAATCGATGCGCTGAGGGTGAAGGCCTTGATCAGACTGCGTCGCTTCATGTGCTCACTCCGATGTGATGGTGGGTGTTGGCCATATCGGAGATTGCAAAGGCTGTGCCGGGCGTTGGAATGTGCGTGATAGAGCGGTTGTGCGACGAATCGGGGCGCGGGGTGGAGCCAGGATGGTGCTTGCTGCACAGGCCTGCACAGGATTGGGGCCGGGGGCGATGAACACTTTTGACACATAAGCGGTACTTGAGTACCGTGCCGCACCGCAGTAGTTTCTGCGGTTCGGGATTGGCGTCCCGCTGTCAGAACCGGGCACATCGCACTTGCGATAGCGTGTCCTGCATGGTTGCACCCGTTATGGGCGGAGCCGTGTGTGGGAGCCTTCGGGCTCACCGGACCTTCTGACCGGCAACGCCAACCCGCACGGCTCCGTCCACCCATATTGGCGTATGGGCACGGAGATACACTTCAGAAGGCTGCAAGGAGTAGCACCATGCTCAAGAAGATCGTTCCCGATCCACCGTTCGCATTTATCGAGATCGCCACCTTTCATCGAGAGGTGCAGCCATGAACCAGGAATCGCTGGTCAACCTCACCCCGCGCAAATCACGTCCGGTCACCGCCAGTTCCCACTTTGGCACCTGCAATCACGCCCATGCGCCGATGCTCTCGGTGCAGGCCGGGGTCGATAGCGAGGATGCGCTGGTGTGCGCCGTGGCGGCGTTGAAGGCAGCCTATGAGACCAATGCCGCAGCATTGGAGAAGGCCGGGGAGCCGTTACGCAGTTTGCTGACGGCGACGGAGAATTCGCTGGAGAAGGGGTTGGCGTTGGCTGAGGCTGTGCTTGAAGGGTTGGAGCACGGCTGACAATCGCCGGGGCCGCTGTGCGGCCCAATCGCCGGCAAGCCGGCTCCCACAGGTACTGCGCAATCCTGACCCTGTGGGAGCTGGCTTGCCAGCGAAAGGGCTGCGCAGCAGCCCCCTGCGATCAGCGGCTCGACGCGCCTCTCACCGCATTGCGCGGCTGGCGCCTGCTACGCACGAACTGATAGGTCACCGCCAGGATCACAAACCAGATCGGCGTCACCACCAGCGCCGAGCGCGTATCGGCCTCCAGGCTCAACAGCACCAGGATGCCGGCGAAGAACACCAGGCACACGTAGCACATGAAGCGCCCGCCGGGCATCTTGTAGGTGGATTGCTCATGCAGCGCCGCACGTTGCTTGCGGTAGCTCAGGTACGACAGCAGGATCAGTGTCCAGACGAACATGAACAGCACCGCCGACACCGTCGTCACCAGGGTGAAGGCTTCGATCACATTGGGTACCAGGTAGATCAGCACCGCGCCCAGCAGCAGGCAGGTGCAGGAGAAGTACAGGCCGTTGGCCGGCACCGCGCGGCGCGAGAGTTTCTCGAACGCCTTGGGCGCATCGCCCTCCTGGGCCAGGCCGAACAGCATGCGGCTGGTGGAGAACACGCCGCTGTTGGCCGACGAGGCCGCCGAGGTCAGTACCACGAAGTTGATGATGCTCGCCGCCGCCGGCAGGCCGGCCAGCACGAACAGCTCGACGAACGGGCTCTTGCCCGGCACCACGTCGCGCCATGGGGTCACGGCCATGATGGCGATCAGCGCCAGTACGTAGAACACGATTATACGGATCGGGATCGAGTTGATCGCCCGCGGCAGGGTGCGCTCGGGGTTCTTCGCTTCGGCGGCGGTGGTGCCGACTAGTTCGATGCCGACGAAGGCGAATACGGCGATCTGGAAGCCGGCGAAGAAGCCCAGCAGGCCGTTGGGGAACATGCCGCCGTCATTCCACAGGTTGGTCAAGGTGGCGGTGTGCCCACTCGGCGACTGGAAGCCGGTGATGACCATGTACAGGCCGGTGGCGACCAGGCCCATGATGGCGATGATCTTGATCAGGGCGAACCAGAACTCCATCTCGCCGAACATCTTCACCGTGACCAGGTTCAGCGACAGCAGCAGGGCCACGCAGCTCAGCGCCGGTATCCACTGCGGAAGGTCGGGGAACCAGAATTGTGTGTAGGCGGCAATCGCCACCACGTCGGCGATGCCGGTGACCACCCAGCAGAACCAGTAGGTCCAGCCGGTGAAGTAGCCGGCCCAGGGGCCGAGCAGGTCGGCGGAGAAATCGATGAACGACTTGTAGTTGAGGTTCGACAGCAGCAGCTCGCCCATGGCGCGCATGACGAAGAACAGCATGAAGCCGATGATCATGTAGACGAAGATGATCGACGGGCCGGCCAGGCTGATGGTCTTGCCCGAGCCCATGAACAGGCCGGTGCCGATGGCGCCGCCAATGGCGATGAGCTGGATGTGACGGTTGGTCAGGTTGCGTTGCAGGTGCTGCTCTTCGGAGGGTGTCTGGGAGGTCCGGGTCATAGGCTGCATTCCATTGAGGGTCAGTCTTTTTGTGAGCGAAAGCCGCGTAGGCTATCACGTCGCGTTCCAATCGCGGGTGTGGCAGATCGGCACGATCTTGGCGGTACAGCGCGGTGCTCGACATGACTGGAGTCAATGGTTGCATGGGCTGGCCTCATCGCCGGCAAGCCGGCTCCCACAGGGATCGCATCCACCTTTGTGGGAGCCGGCTCGCCGGCGATCAGGCCGGAACAGCCAAGCAAGGTCTCAGGCCCGGGCCAAGGCCCGCTGCCGCACCACCAGGCTATCCACCACCCACATCACCACCATGGACAACCCCACCAGCGGGAAGGCGATGCCCAGCACCAGCATCACCGCCACTGCTGTCTTCCAGCGCGGCAGGTCATGACGCAGTGGCGGCACTCCGAGCCCACCGGCCGGCTTGCGCTTCCACCACATCACCAGCCCGCTCACCGAACCCAGCAGGATCATCAGGCACACCAGCAGGATGACGAGCTGGTTCAACGCCCCGAACATCTTGCCTTCGTGCAGCATCACCCCCAGCTCCGTGGCGCGGGCCACCGGGCTGTAGTCCTGCCAGCGCACGTCGGCCAGCACCTGCCCGGTGTACTGGTCGACATGCAGGGTGGCGTCGTTGCGCGGGTCGTCGGCGAACACCGCGATGGTGAACACGCCCTCGGCACTGGTCGGCAGGGTGATGCTGTAGCCCGGCTCGACCTTGCGCAGGGTGGCGACGTCCTCGACCTGCTGCAGGCTCACCTGCGGCGCGGCTGGTGCGTGATCCATCATGTGGTGCCCGGCATGCTCGGCATGGGCGCCGGACACTGGCATCGGCGTGTTCTCCATGGCCCAGGGCACGGTCTGGCGATGGGCGCTGTTGAGGTCGCGCGCTTCTTTATCGGACTTGGGCACATCGTTCCACATGGCCGCCGGGAAGCGGTTCCACAGGTCGGCGTACTGCTTGCCCCACAGCCCGGTCCAGGTCATGCCGCTGAGCAGCATCAACAGCAGCAGGGCCGAGCCCCAGAAACCGGTGACGGCATGCAGGTCGCGCCACAGCAAGCGGCCGCGCGCGCTGAAACGTGGCCACAGCACGCCCGCGCTGCTGCGCCCGCGTGGCCACCAGAGATAGAGCCCGGACACCACCAGGACAATGCCCCAGCCCGCCGCCAGTTCCACCAGTCGGTCACCGACCGTGCCGACCATCAGTTCGCCATGCAGGGAGCGGGCGATGGCCTGCAGGTTCTGCTTGCCATCCTGCTCGCCCAGCACCTTGCCGCTGTACGGGTCGATGAAGACATTCAGCTCGCGACCGCCGTCATATACCACGAACTGCGCGCTACGCTCGGCGCTGATCGCGGGCAGGTACTGGCCCACCTGCCCCTGTGGATAAGCTTGGCGCACGTTGGCCAGCAGGGTGTCGGCGCTTTGCCGGTGATGACCGGCCTCGACCACCATCAGTTCGCGGTACATCAATGGGTCGAGCTGCGGCTTGAACAGGTAGACGATCCCGGTAAGCGCCAGCAGGATCATGAACGGCGCCACGAACAGCCCGGCATAGAAATGCCAGCGCCACGCCAGGTTGTAGAAGGAAACGTTTGGTTTGCTCATGGGAGCCTCCCGTAGACCTTGTGTGGGCGCGGTCAGGCCCCGCGCCCGTTTGTTGTTGTCAGAAGCTGAAGTCGACCTTGGTCCAGAAGGTCCTGCCTGGCTCGTTCACCGGCTGGGTACTGTTGGCCGGGTAGCCGAACCCGGCGTTCCCGGCCAGGTTCAGGTGCTCGGCGTAGGCCTTGTCGAACAGGTTGTCGACGCCCGCGCTGAGCTTGAGGTTGTTGTTCACCTTGTAGGCACCGTTGAGCGAGAACACACCGAAGCCGGCACTTTTGTCGTAGTCCTTGCCGACCACGTTGCCCTGGTTCTGGGCGATGCGGTTCTGCTCGGCCACCAGGCGCCATAGGGCACCGACGCTCCAGGTGTCGCGGCTGTAGGTCAGGCCCAGGCGGCTTTCCAGCGGTGGCATTTGCGGTAGCGCCTTGCCATCACTGCTGTTCTTGCCCCAAGCGTAGGCGAGCGTGGCGTCGGCCTTCCAGTTCTCGGTCAGCTTGTAGGCCGCGCCCAGTTCGCCGCCCATGATGCGGGCGTCGATGTTCTGCGCCTGGGAAACGAGTCGGCTGCCCATACCGCCCATGCCAGGCACGTAGTCGAACAGGATGTAGTCGCGGATCTGGCCGACGTAGCCCGAAGCCCAGGCCTCCAGGCGTTCGTCGCGGTACTGGATGCCGAAGTCGAGCTGGGTGGTCTTCTCCGGCTTGATACCGTCGAAGGCGTTCACCGAACCGGTTGGGGCCAGGGTGGGCGAGAACAGCTCCCAGTAGTCCGGGAAGCGCTGAGTGTGGCCAAGGCCTATGTAGGTGGTGGCCGGTACGGCGGCCAGGTCGTGCTCATAGCGCACAAAGCCACTGGGCAAGGTATCGGCCCGGGTGTCACCGCTGGTGGCGATGTCCTTGCGGAAATCGCGGGCTGAGGCCCGGTCCAGGCGCGCACCAGTGATCAATCGGTCCTCGCCGGTGGCGTACCAGGTCAGTTCACCGAAAACGCCGTAGTTGTGGAAGTCGGCGTCCTTGTCCCAGGGCTTGGCCTTGTACGTGTCGATACCCATGCCATTGCGCTTGCGGTGCTCGTTGGTTTGCGCATCGATGCCGCTGATCAGCTGTACATCGGCCCAGCGCCAGGTCGCCTTGATCCGTGCGCCGAGGGTGCGGCGATCGACGTTGCTGGCCATCGGCATCCCGACGGTCGAGCGCAGGGTGTAGTTGTCCATCACGTGGTCGGCGTAGTTGTAGTAGACCTGCGCCTCGACCTTGTCGAGCACTTCACCGAGGTTGGACTTCTCGAAGCGCAGCCCTAGGCTTTCACGCTTGAACTGCGAACCGTCCATGCCACGCCCGGCGGAGCGTGCCTCGCCATCGCCCTTGCCGGCGGTCAGTTCGAGCAGGGTGTCGGCGTCCGGGGTCCAGCCGAGGCTGACATCGCCGTTCCACTTGTCCCAGCGCGACGGCACGGTGTCACCGTTGCCGTCTTCGAAGTCATCCGAGTGCGACTGGTTGCCGACGAAGCGCACATAGCCGAGCTGGTTGCCGGCGGCAGCGTCGAGCACCTTGTCGAAGCGGCCGTTGGAGCCGGCCAGCACGCTGCCGTTGACCCGGCTGCCGAGCTCGCCGAATTTCTCCGGGTCACGCTCGAAGAGGATGGTGCCAGCCGAACCGCCCGGGCCCCAGATCACGCTCTGCGGGCCCTTGATCACGGTGAGGCGGTCGTAGGTTTCCGGGGAGATGTACGAGGTCGGGGCGTCCATGCGGCCCGGGCAGGCGCCGAGCATCATGCCGCCGTTGGTGAGGATGTTCAGCCGCGAGCCGAACATGCCGCGCAGTACCGGGTCGCCGTTGGTGCCGCCAGCGCGGATCACCGAGAACCCAGGGATAGTCTTGAGGTAGTCGCCGCCGTCGCTGGCTGGCGCGGGCTGGCGCGGGTCCTTGGGGTTGGTGACCACGGTCAGCGGCGAGCTCGGGGCGATGGCGGTGATCACCGTCGGGCTCAGCTCGGCAGTGTCGTGGATGTGGCCTTCGTGGCCGGTTTCGGCGGCAAAGGCCAGTGGCGCGAGCAGCGAGCCGCACAGTACGGCGATGGTCCCACGCAGGGAAAGGGCAAAAACAGGGGTGCAGCCGGACATAATGATTCCAGTCGATCAGTCATGAGTCAGCGCGAAGCCTCCTGGCTTCGGGCGTTTATCGCGTTGTGTTCAGGCGACGATCGAACGGGGTGGCGCGCGGCTGCGGGCGCCGGGGAATACAGCCTGCCGGGCATGGCCCTGGCGCGTGGCATTGGCCAGGTGGACAGGGGGGATCTGGCTGCCCGCAGTCAGCGGGCTGAGGGTCTGGGGCAGGGCGGGGCAGTTGAACAGCAGGCTGCAATAGCCGCACTTCTCCCACATGACATGCAGCTGGCCATCGTTGCCGTGGCCATGGTGCTCGTCGTGAGCGTGGGCCATGGGCATGCTCATCGACATGTCCATGGGCATGGCCATGCCGGCGTGGTGCTCCATCGGCATCGACTGGGAAACCAGCGGGCCGATGAAGATCATCCACATGGCGAACAGGCTCAGCCAGCCTCCACCGACGCGCCTGCGATCAGGGCGGGTGCTGCGGGCGGAGCTGTAGCGCGGCAGGCTCATGGCGAGCGCCTGTCAGTCGGTCAGTGCGTGTGTTCGTGCGCTGCGGCTTGTTCGGCCGGCGGCTGCTTCTGCACCGCGACGTCGACCGTGACGTCACCGGCTTTCTCGAAGTGCAGGGTCAGCGGGAAGCGCTTGCCGTCGGTGAGCAGGCTGCGGTCCTTGGGCTGCATGATCATCACGTGGTAGGCGCTGGGGGCGAATACCACATCCTTGCCGGCCGGGACCAACACGCTAGGTACATGTTGCATCTTCATGGCGCCGGCGGCGCTCATCACATGCTCGTGCAACTGGGCGTCGTCGGTGATGGGGCTTTTCACCGAAAGCAGGCGGTCATCGGCCTTGCCGTTGTTGTGCACGACAAAGTAGGCCGCCACGTTAGGCGCGTTCGGCGGCAGCTCCAGCGACCAGGGGTGGGCGATGTGCAGGTCGCCGACGCTGTACTCGTGGGCGTTGGCGTAGGCGCCGGGCAGCAGCAGGGCGGCCAGGACGAGGGCTTGCTTGAGCATGGGTGAGTCTCCGGTCTGTTCAGGTTCTGAAGGACAGCGTAGTGAACTCAGACCAGCGGAGAGGCACGGGGATTGAGCGCGGGCCAGAGCTGGCGCGGCGTGGGTTGGTAGTCGGCGAGGTGCGGCAGGTGCCCGGCGATCAGAAGCGGCGGGTTGTGCAACTGGGGCGGGTAGCTGGGCAAGGCCAGCAGTGGCGCTGCACCCAGGCAGCACCAGCAGTTCATCATGCTGGCGCTGTCGTCGCTTTGCGGCCCCAGGTCGATCTTGGCCAGGGCCTGGACATCGACCTTGGCCTTGTTGGCCATGCTGGAGCAGAAAGCCCCCCACAGCAGCTGCTCGGCCGGGCCCTTGGGCGCGGCAGAAGACAGCGGCATGGCCAGCAGGTTGAACAGCACTGCAAGGCAGGCTATCCAGGCAATGTGCCGACGTGGGGGCATGGAGAGATCCGGTCAGGAATCGTGATGGCTATTGTACGGCGGAGTATAGGTAAAAAAGCCGGGGTGCGGTGAAGTGCCGCACCTGGGGCTGCACAGCAGCCCTTTCGCTGGCAAGCCAGCTCCCACAGGTGTTGCGGCGAACCCTGTGGGAGCTGGCTTGTCGTGGCGACGAACCGCAGCGAAAGAGGCGCAAAGCACCCCCCGACGATATCAAGCCTTGCCGCGGCCCATCAGGCCGCGCACGGTTTCCTGCAGGTCCGCCGGCAGTACCACGACTTTCGAGTTGTCGCTGGCCGCCAGGTTCTCCATCGCGCCAATGTAACGCTCACCCAGCAGGTACATGGCCGGCACGGTCTCGCTGCCCACCGCTTCCTTGACCAGGGTGATCGCCCGCGCCGACGCTTCGGCCAGGTTCACCTGGGCCTCGGCATCCAGCTTGGCCGCCTGCAGCCGCGCTTCGGCCTCGAGAATCGCCGCCTGCTTGTTGCCTTCGGCACGGGTCACATCGGCTTTACGCTCACGCTCGGCGGCCGCCTGGCGCTCCATGGCGGTCTGCATGCTCGGCGATGGCTTGATGTCCTGGATCTCCACCGAGCGCACGGTCACGCCCCAGTCTTCGGTCTGCTCGGACATCGCCTCGCGCAGACGTGCCTTGATCTGCTCGCGGCTGGACAGCGCCTCGTCCAGGTCCATGGCGCCGACGATGGCGCGCAGCGAGGTCATGGTCAGGCTGGTGACGGCGAACGAGAAGTTCTGCACGCCGTACGAGGCCTTCTGCGGATCGACCACCTTGGCGAAGCACAGGGCGTTGGCGACGATCACCGCGTTGTCCTTGGTGATGATTTCCTGCTGCTGCACGTCGAGGATGATGTCCTTGGTCGGCAGGCGGTAGGCGACCACGTCCATGTACGGAATGACGATGTTCAGGCCCGGCTTGAGGGTGCTGTGGTAGCGGCCCAGGCGCTCGACGATCCATTCCTCGCCCTGGGGCACGATGCGCACGCCCTTGAACACGGTGATGAGGACGAATACAGCGAGGGTGGCGACGACGATGAGGCTGGTCATGGTGCGAACTTCCTTTTAGTGCGGATTCAGGCCCGGGTAACCCGGGCGGTGTTGCCTTCGATGGCGGCCAGGCGCACACGCTCGCCGGCGGGGATGTCGCTGTCGGCGACGCAGGTCCATTCCTCGTTGCCGAGGATCGGCTTCTGGAAGCGCACGCGGCCTTTCTGGAACTGCGACACGGCGCTGGTCAGCAGGCCGACCTCACCGATCACGCTGTCGGCGGTCCAGCGCACGTCCGGCTTCTTGCGCCGGAACACCTTGAACCAGAGGGCGGTGGTAATCGATGAGAGCACCACCCACAGCAGGCCCTGCATATCGAGTTGCAGGCCGGGAGCAAGCAGCGAAATGAACGACACCAGTACGGCACCGATGCCGAACCAGAGAATGAAGAAGGTGGGGAGCACCAGTTCCAGCAGGATCAGGGCCACGCCGAAGACGAGCCAGATCCACCATTGCATTTCCATATGAGCAGGGCCTTCCAGGGGGAGGGGTCAGAGTTTACGGCAGTGGAGAGGCAAATGGCCATTTGGTGAGAAGGTTGAAGCGTCTGAGACTCCGGTCAGGCCAAGGGGACCATCGAAGTCAGCGCGTAAGTGCCGATACCAGTTCAGTCACAGAGCTGAACAACCGATCGACCTCGGGAAGCTCGGGGCGTTTGAGAATCAACACCGGAGTACCTCGCTCCCTTGCCACTTCCAGCTTCGGCTCGGTGGCCGTGCTGCCACTGTTCTTGCTCACCAGCACATCGATCCGTCGACGTTCGAACAGGGTACGCTCATCGTCGATGAGGAATGGTCCGCGCGCACCGATCACCTCGCAGCGTTCATTGCCTGGACACGCTTCGAGGGCGCGCAGGGTCCAGAACTGGTGTGGGGGGATTTCGTCCAGATGTTGCAGGGGTTCGCGGCCAAGGGTGAACAAGGGGCGCTCGAACGGGGCCAGCGCCTCGATCAGCCCGGCCCAGTCCTCGACTTCGCGCCAGTCATCGCCAGGCTGTGCCTGCCATGCCGGGCGGCGCAGGGCCCAGCAGGGAATGCCAGCGCTGCGTGCGGCGAGGGCGGCGTTGCGGCTGATCTGCGCGGCATAGGGATGGGTGGCGTCGATCAGCAGGTCGATGCCTTCGACACGCAGGTACTCGGCCAGGCCTTCGGCGCCGCCATAGCCGCCGACCCGTACCTGGCAGGCCAGGTCCTGGGGAATACGGCCGATGCCGGCGAGGCTGTAGACATGCTGCGGCCCGAGTGTACGGGCGATGGCCAGGGCCTCGGTAACGCCGCCCAGCAGCAGGATGCGCCCGTTCATTGCACACCCGCCTTGCCGACGATACCGCCCTGGCGGTCGATGGCGAACACCTCCACCTGGACCTGGGCCGGCACCACGCTACGGGCGAAGTTCAGCGCATGGCGGCAGACTTCGTCGCCCAAGGCGATACCGGCGGCATGGGCCAGGGCGAGGGCCTGCTGGCTGGTGTTGGCGCCGACGATCGCCGCTTGCAACGCTGAGTCGGCGCCAATGTCGGCAGCCCAGCCCGCCAGCTGCGGCAGGTCGATGCTCGAATGGCGGCTGTGCAGGTCCATGTGCCCGGCCGCCAGCTTGCTGATCTTGCCGAAGCCACCGCATAGCGTGAGGCGCGGCACCGGCACCTTGCGCAGGTGCTTGAGCACGGCGCCGACGAAGTCGCCCATCTCGATCAGGGCGATCTCCGGCAGGCCGTAGACCCGGCGCATGGTGTCTTCGCTGGCGTTGCCGGTGCAGGCGGCGATGTGCGTGTAGCCATTGGTGTGGGCGACGTCGATGCCCTGGTGGATCGAGGCGATGTAGGCCGAGCAGGAAAACGGCCGGACGATGCCGCTGGTACCGAGGATCGACAGCCCGCCGAGGATGCCCAGGCGCGGGTTCATGGTCTTCAGGGCCAGCGACTCGCCGTCCTGGACATTGACCGTGACTTCAAAACCGCCGCCATAGCCGCATTCGCTGGCCAACTGTTGCAAGTGGTCGCCGATCATCCTGCGCGGTACCGGGTTGATCGCCGGCTCGCCGACGCCCAGCACCAGCCCCGGGCGGGTAACGGTCCCCACGCCTTGCCCGGCGACAAAGCGAATGCCGGGCTCGGCCAGCAGGCGCACCTGGCTGTAGAGCAGGGCGCCATGGGTGACATCGGGGTCGTCGCCGGCATCTTTCAGGGTGCCGGCTTCGGCGGCTTCGCCTTTGAGATGGCAGAACTCCAGGCGCATCTCTACCACCTTGCCCTTGGGCAGGGTGATGTGCACCGCGTCATTGTGCTGGCCGGTCAGCAGCAGGCGCGCCGCCGCCAGGCTGGTGGCGGTGGCGCAGCTGCCGGTGGTCAGGCCGCTGCGCAGGGGCGCGGGCTGTTCGCGGGTTTCTTCACGCATCGACGGGTTTCACCACGTCGAGCAACGTGATCGGCAGGGCCTGGCGCCAGGTGTCGAAACTGCCCAGCGGCTGGGTGTGGGCGATATGGATACGGGTCAGCTCGCCGCCATGCTGGTCGCGAAACTGCGCCAGGGCGACCTCGCTTTGCAGCGTGACGGCGTTGGCAACCAGGCGCCCGCCCGGCAGCAGGCGCTCCCAGCACAGGTTGAGCACGCCTTCGCGGGTGACGCCACCGCCGATGAAGATCACGTCCGGACGTTCCAGCCCAGCCAACGCCTCGGGTGCCTTGCCGCGGATCAGTTGCAGGCCGGGCACGCCGAGGGTGTCGCGGTTGTGTTCGATATAGCCCTGGCGGCCTTCGTCTGCCTCGATCGCAAGGGTGCGGCAGCTGGGGTGGGCGCGCATCCATTCGATGCCGATGGAGCCGCAACCGGCGCCTACGTCCCACAGCAGTTCGCCCGGTTGCGGTGCCAGGCGGGCCAGGGTAATCGCTCGCACGTCGCGCTTGGTCAGCTGGCCGTCGTGACGGAAGGCGCTGTCGGGCAGGCCGGCCACGCGAGGCAGGCGCGGCGCATCAAGCGAGGCCTGGCATTCGATGGCGACCAGGTTGAGCGGGGCGATGTCGGTGTGTGGCCAGTCGTCGGCGGTGCCGCTCAGCGTTCTTTCCTGCGGGCCGCCGAGGTGTTCGAACACCTGGAGACGGCTGGGGCCGAAGCCACGTTCGCGCAGTTGCGCGGCAATGGCCGCCGGGCTGCTTTCGTCGTTGCTCAGCACCAGCAGGCGCATGCCGCTGTACAGGTGGGCATTGAGCGCCGCCAGCGGGCGGGCGACCACCGAGACCACCTGCACGTCCTGCAGCGGCCAACCCAGGCGGGCGGCGGCCAGGGCGCAGGAGGAGGGCATCGACAGCACCTGCAGTTCCTCGGCGGGCAGCTGGCGCGCCAGGCTGGCGCCGACGCCGTAGAACATCGGATCGCCGCTGGCCAATACGCATACCGGCTCGCCGCGCAGGGCCAGCACCGGGGCCAGGGAGAAGGGGCTGGGCCAGTGCAGTTGCTCGGCGGTGACGCAGCGGGGCAGCAGGGCCAGCTGGCGCGGGGCACCGATGATGCGCGTGGCCGCTAGCAGGGCGCGCCGGGCCTGTTTGCCCAGGCCGCTGAAGCCGTCTTCGCCGATGCCTATTACTGTCAGCCAGGGGGCCATCTGTTCCTCGTACCGTTCATTGATCGCGGGGCGTTCGACCACCGGTTTTTCATGCCGCCGGACAAAGCAGGCATAATACCGCGCCTTCTACACTGAAGCGCACTTTCACGATTGCCGGATGCCCCCTTGACGCCGCCCCTGCCCCCCGAAGTTTCGCCCCGTCCCTCGGCCTGCCCGGGGTTGTGGCGCATCGTCGCCGCGCGCGATGGCGGCATCTGCCGGATCAAGCTGCCCGGTGGCCTGCTGCTGGCCGACCAGGCCGATGCCGTGGCCGACGCCGGCGAGCGTTTTGCCGGAGGCGTGATCGAGGCGACCAACCGGGCCAATCTGCAGATTCGCGGCATCGGTGATGATCACCGGGGCCTGGTCGAGCATCTGCTGGCTGCCGGGCTCGGCCCGCGTGACGCGGCCGGTGATGATGTGCGCAACCTCATGGTCAGCCCATTGGCTGGGCTCGATCCGGCCATGGTGTTCGACACCCGACCGTTGGCCGGGCAGATTCTCAACCTGCTGGAAAGTACACCCAGGTTCCACAAGCTGTCGGCCAAGTTCGCCGTGCAACTCGATGGCGGCGAAGCGCTGGCGATGCTCGAGCACGCCCATGACCTGTGGCTGTCCGCGATGCAACGCGAAGGACGCATCTGGTTGCGGTTCGGGCTCGCCAGCAGCCTGTCGACTGGCCAGGCGCTGGGCGCGGTGCCGGTGGAGCAGGGGCTGGCGTTGGTGCGTGCAGTGCTGGAGCGCTTCCTCGACCTGGCGACGCCCGAGCAGTCGCGCATGCGTCAATTGCTGCAGGTGTGCCCGGTGGAGCACTTCCTTGAAGGGCTGCCCCTGCAAATCGACACCTCATCGCTGGCTTGGCAGCGCCCGGCAACGACAAGTGCCTGGCTTGGCGTGCTGCCCCAGCGCCAGGGCGTGGCCCTCGGCGTCGCGCCACCCCTTGGTCGCCTGACCTCGGCCATGCTGCGCGGCGCCGCCCATGTCGTCCGCCAATGGGGCGATGGCAGCTTGCGCCTGACGCCTTGGCAGAGCCTGGTACTGACCAACCTGAACCCGGCCCATGTGCAGCCTGCCCGCGAACACCTTGCAGCCATGGGCCTGCTGTGTCACAGCGAGCACCCGCTGGCGCGGGTCGTCGCCTGCACCGGCTCCAGCGGCTGCGCCAAGGGCCAGGCCGACACCAAGGCCGATGCCGTGACCCTGGCCGGCTTGCTGCACCACGGCGCCCCAGGCAGCGTGCACCTGTCCGCCTGCCCACGTTCCTGTGCCATGGCCCACACGGCCCCGGCCACCCTGCTGGCCCGCGCCCCGGGCCGCTATGACCTTTACTTGCGCGATGCGCGCCAGCCGGGCTTCGGCAGGCTGCGCGGCGCCGACCTCACCCCAGAAGAAGCAGGCGCCATGCTCGACCTGCCGACGGAGCACCTTGATGATTGACTACATCCGCGATGGTCAGGAGATCTATCGCAATTCCTTCCGCATCATCCGCGAGGAAGCCCGGCTCGAGCGGATCCCCGCCGATCTTGAAAAGCTCGCCGTGCGCGTGATCCATGCCTGCGGCATGGTCGAGGCCATCGATGGCCTGCAGTTCTCCGAAGGCGCCGGCAGTGCCGGTCGCGAGGCCCTGGCCAAGGGCGCGCCGATTCTTTGCGACGCGCACATGGTCGCCGAAGGCATCACCCGCGCCCGTCTGCCGGCCAACAACCCGGTGATCTGCACCCTGCGCGACCCGAGCGTGCCGGACCTGGCCAAGGCCGAAGGCAACACCCGTTCCGCCGTGGCCCTGGAGCTGTGGCGTCCGCACCTGGAAGGCAGCGTGGTGGTGATCGGCAACGCGCCGACCGCGCTGTTCTACCTGCTGGAAATGCTCGATGCCGGCGCACCGAAGCCGGCGTTGATCCTCGGCTTCCCGGTCGGCTTCGTCGGCGCCGCCGAATCCAAGGCGATGCTCGCCGCCGACAGCCGCGGCGTGCCGTTCGTGATCATGCAGGGCCGCTTGGGCGGCAGCGCGATGGCCGCCGCGGCAGTCAACGCCCTGGCCACGGAGGTGGAATGATGCAGGCACGCGGACGACTGCTGGGCCTGGGCGTGGGCCCGGGCGACCCTGAGCTGATAACGGTCAAGGCCTTGCGCCTGCTGCGCGAGGCGCCGGTGGTGGCGTACTTCGTCGCCAAGGGCAAGCGCGGCAATGCCTTCGGCATCATCGAAGCGCACCTGCAAGCCGAACAGACCCTGTTGCCGCTGGTGTACCCGGTGACCACCGAGGCGCTGCCGGCACCGCTGTCCTATGAACAGGTGATCAGCGACTTCTACGACGAAGCCAGCGTGCAGGTGGCCGAACACCTGGATGCCGGCCGTGACGTGGCGGTGATCTGCGAGGGCGACCCGTTCTTCTACGGCTCATACATGTACCTGCACGACCGCCTGGCCTCGCGCTACGAGGCCCAGGTGATCCCGGGCGTGTGCTCGATGCTCGGCGGCGCCTCGGTGCTCGGCGCGCCGCTGGTGTATCGCAACCAGACCCTCACCGTGCTATCCGGTGTGTTGCCCCATGAGGAGCTCAAGCGCCGTCTGGCCGATGCCGACGCCGCAGTGATCATGAAACTGGGACGCAACTTCCCCAAGGTGCGCCAGGTGCTCGCCGAGCTGGGCATGGATAGCCGTGCGCTGTACGTGGAGCGGGCGACCATGGCCAACCAGAAGATCGTCGCGCTGGACGAGGTCGACCCACAGTCCTCGCCATACTTCTCGCTGATCATCGTGCCGGGTGAGAAATGGCAGGGATGAACAAGGCTCCGGCAATCGTCATTCTCGGCCCGGGCAGCCTGGCCACCGCGCGGCGTATCCAGGCCTGTTATCCACAGGCGCTGATCCATGGCCTGGAAGGGCGCGTGGAAGGGGCCGAGCGATACTACGCAGCATTTGGCGACACCCTGCGTGCGCTGTACCAGCAGGACACGCCGATCATCGCCCTGTGCGCGGCGGGTATCGTCATTCGCACCCTGGCGCCGCTGTTGAGCGAAAAAGGCGTCGAGCCACCGGTACTGGTGGTGGCCGAGGACGGCAGCGCCGTGGTGCCGCTGCTCGGTGGCCTGGGTGGGGTCAATGTCATGGCCCGAGAGATCGGCGAGGCGCTGGGTGTGAGCGCGGCGATCACCACCAGTGGCGAGCTGCGCTTTGGCACCTGCCTGCTCAACCCGCCCGAGGGTTACGCACTGGCGGACCTGGAGCAGGGCAAGCGCTTCGTCTCCGACCTGCTGGCGGGCGAGACGGTGCGTGTCGAAGGCGACGCGCCGTGGCTCGAACACGCGCAGTTGCCCGCCAGTGACGAGGCGCAACGCACTATCCACGTGGGCAGCGCACTGCGTCCGGCCAGCCGTGACGAACTGCTGATCCATGCGCGTTGCGTGGTGGTGGCGGTCACGGCTGGTAGCGCCGACCTGGTGCACCAAATACGCGAGGAACTGCTGCGGGCGAACATCGCCGAGCCCGCGCTGGCCTGCCTGCTGGCGAGCGAAACCGAGATGGCGGAGCCGACCCTGCACGAAGCTGCACGGGCATTGAATGTCGCCCTGCGCTTCGCCCCGGCTGCCGAAAGCCTGGAACGGATGCTGGCTGATGCAGTGCCGCAAGCGCGGGTAGGTTCGGCCGTGGGGCTCGCCCATGCCGTTTGCCCGGCACCTGTCGACATCGACCGCATTGGCCGGCGCCGTGGTCGCCTGGCCGTGATCGGCCTGGGCCCTGGTGCCGCCGAGCTGATGGTGCCGGCGGTCAAGGCGGAGCTGGCGTGTGCGCAGGATGTGCTGGGTTACGAAACCTACGTGCGCATGGCCGGCCCCTTCCGCGACGACCAGGTGCTGCACTGCACCGACAACCGTGAAGAGATGCAGCGCGCCCGCCATGCCTTCGAGCTGGCGGCGCAAGGGCGTTCGGTGGTGGTGGTGTCGTCGGGCGATCCGGGCGTGTTCGCTATGGCCGCCGCAGTGCTCGAAGCGCTCCACGAATCCAGTGACCCGGCCTGGCAGCGCGTCGAGCTGGAGATCCTGCCCGGCGTCTCGGCCTCGCTGGCTACCGCCGCTCAGGCGGGGGCGCCAATGGGCCACGACTTCTGCGTGATGTCGCTGTCGGACAACCTCAAGCCCTGGTCGATCATCGAGAAACGCCTCGACCTGGCGGCCCAGGCAGATCTGGTGCTGGCGTTCTACAACCCGATCTCCAAGTCCCGGCCGCATCAGCTGGGCGTGGCGCTGGAGGTGGTACGCCGCCATCGCGACGCAGGCACCCCCGTGGTGCTGGGCCGTGATATCGGCCGGCCGGGGCAGACCCTGCGGGTGGTGACCTTGGGCGAGCTGCTGCCGGAGATGGTCGACATGCGCACCATGGTGCTGGTCGGCTCCTCGACCACCTGCACCTTCCCCCGTGCCGATGGCGGCCAGTGGGTGTACACGCCGCGCTGGTACCCCGCCAAGCCCTGAGCGCAGCCGGGGTCAGGGCAGCAGGTAACCCTTGATCCCGGTGAAGATGATCTGCGCCGCCAGGGCGCAGACGAACAGCCCCATCAGGCGGCTGACGATCTGCAGGCCCTGGTCGCCGAGGATCCGTTCGATACGGTGCGAGAGGTACAGCACCAGGCCCACGGTGAAGCTGGCCAGGGCGATGCTGACGATGGCCAGCAGCTTGTCGTCCCAGTGCGGTTGGCCCACGCCCATCACCAGCAACGCACCGATGGTGCCGGGGCCGACGGTGAGCGGAATGGTCAGCGGCACGATGGTCACGTCCTGCTGCACGTTGTCGGTCTGCACCGCCGACTTGCCCTGAGCCATGCCCAGCGCCGAGATGAACAGCACCGAGCCTGCGCCGATGCGGAAGGCGTCGGCGGTGATGCCGAATACCCCGAAGATCACCCGCCCGAACAGGTACAGCAGCACGCTGGCGACCAGCGTGGCAATGGCTACCCGCCAGGCCAGTTGCTTGCGCTCCTTGCTGGAGTGGCCGCGGGTCAGGCCGATGAAACATGAGAGTACGAAGAACGGGCTGTAGAGCACGAGCATCTTCAGGTAGACGCTGAACAACTCATGGAGCATGGCGCTGGGTCCGCGGCGGGAATGGGTGGCACCTGTATAGCACGGAACCTGCAGGAGCGGCTTCAGCCGCGATCACCCGCGAAGCGGGTATCAGTTTCTGTGGTGGCTGCCTCGCAGCTGAGGTAGCGCCTACAGGATCTGCGTGGTGTCGTCGGACACCACCTGCCGCTGGCCCGCCCAGAACTGCACCAGCTCGCGCAACTGCGACAGCTCCACCGGCTTGGCCATGTGCCCGTCCATGCCGGCCAGGCGCGCGCGCTCCTTGTGCTCGTTGAGGATATGCGCGGTCAATGCCACCACCGGAGTGCGCGGACGCTGGTTGGCGGTCTCCCAGGCGCGCAGCTGCTGGGTAGCGGAGAAGCCATCGAGCACTGGCATCTCGCAGTCCATCAGCACCAGGTCGTAGTGCTTGGCCTTCATCGCCTGCAGGGCCTCTTCGCCGTTGCTGGCGGTGTCCGGCTCGAGGTTGAGCTTGCCGAGCATGCCGCGGATGACCTTGGTCGAGATGCTGTTGTCCTCGGCCACCAGGATGCGGAAGTCGCCGGGCAGGTCCAGCGGCACCGGGGTACCGACCGGCAGTGGCGGTGCGGCCTGCTCGCGGCCGCGCAGGGCGAGTTCCTCGGCAAGGGTGGTCTTGAGCGTGTAGCCGGCTACCGGCTTGGCGAGGATGCGCTTGACCCCGGCGTTGCGGGCGATGATCTTGCTCGGCGCGTTGCTGATGCCGGTGAGCATGACCACCAGGATGTCGTGGTTCAGGCTCGGGTCTTCCTTGATCTTGGCCGCCAACTGCATGCCGGTCATGCCGGGCATGTTCTGGTCGAGCAGCACCGCGTCGAAATAGTCGCGCAGGTGCGCCTTGGTGCGCAGCAAGGCCAGCGCCTCCTTGCCCGACGGCACCGCGCTGACGTTCATGCCCCAGGCGCTGCATTGCTGCACCAGTACCTTGCGGCAGGTGTCGTTGTCGTCCACCACCAGTACCCGGGCGTCGCGCAGCGGGCCGTCGAGGTCGGTGGGCGGCTGCTCCAGGCGCAGCGGGTCGAGCGGCAGGGTCAGCCACAGGGTGTTGCCCATGCTGGTGCTGGTCTTGATGCCGAACTCGCCCTGCATCAGGCCGATCAGTTGCTTGGCGATCACCAGGCCCAGGTGGCCACCGAGCTTGTTGCTGGAGAGGAAGTGGCGGCTGTGCAGCTCGGCCTGCAGCAAGGCGTCGCGCTCGGCCGGCGGCATGGGCTCGCCGCTGTCCTGCACGGCGATGCGCAGGCGCGGGCTGTCGCCACGCTGGTCGAGGGCCACCACCAGCAGGATCTCGCCCTGGGTGGTGTTCTTCAGGGCGTTGTCCAGCAGGCTCGACAAGGCCTGGCGCAGGCGCGTCGGGTCGCCGCTGACCACCCGCGGCACCTGTGGCTGGGTGAAGCTGATCAGTTCGATGTTCTGCTGCTCGGCCTTGGCCCGGAAGATGTTCAGGCAGTCCTCGATCAGGGCATTGAGGTCGAACTGTACGTCGTCCAGCTCGATCTGCCGCGACTCGAGCTTGGAGATGTCGAGGATTTCGTTGATCAGGGTGAGCAGTTCGTTGCCGGCGCTGTGGATGGTCTGCACATAGTCGCGCTGCTTGACCGACAGCGGCGTGCCGAGCAGCAGCTCGGTCATGCCCAGCACGCCGTTCATGGGGGTGCGGATCTCATGGCTGATCTTGGCCAGGAACTCGGCCTTGGCGTTGATCTCGGCGTCGCTGGCGGCCAGGGCGCGGCTGGCGCGGAAGCGCTCCTCGCTGATCCGGCGCAGGCGCTCGCTGACCGCGAGGTTGAGCAGCAGGCCGCTGACCACGGTCAGCGCCATGAGGATGCACAGCAACCAGGGCGTGGAGGTGCGGGTGAGGCCCAGCAGGGCCGGCAGCAGCACCAGGCCGCCGAGGTTGAACACCAGCATCGCCACGGCGAACAGGCGCGCCGGGCCATACCCCTTGTACCAGTGATAGCCGCTGACCAGCAGCATGCTCACGCTGCCCAGGGCGAGCAGGGCGTAGGTCATCAGGTTCAGCGGCAGGGTGTCGACGAACAGCAGCACCAGGCCGCTGACCGCGGCCACCAGCATCTCCATGTGCAGCAGGCGATTCAGCCGCGCCGAACTGCAGGGGGAGAAGAAGTGCAGGGTGAAGTACAACCCGGCCAGGCCTGCCAGTACCAGCGTCAGGTAGGCCGCCGGGGTTTGCGCGCTGTGCCACAGCTGCCCCCAGGGCCCAGTGAGGTTGAGCAGGATCAGCGCGCTGAGCATCATCAGGCCGTGGTACAGCGCCAGTACCAGCGTGGTGCTGGAGCGTGTGTAACCGAAGCGGATCAGGTTGTGCAGGATCAGCATCACCAGGCCACCGAACAACAGGCCGAACAGCAGCGACTGGCGTTGGTCGGCGGCGGCGTGGGCGGTGGTCTCGACCGTGATGGCCGGGCGCAACTGGTGTTCGGAAACCAGCCGCAGGTAGATATCCAGCGGTTGGTTGCTGTGCGGCAGTGGCAGCACGTGATCCCTGCCGCGCAGGGTCGGGCTGAGGCCGTCGCCCTGCCGGCCATGGTGCAACTGGCGCAGCAATTTGCCGCCTTCCAGGGCGTAGAGGTCAAGGCGTGACAGGTCGGGGGCGAAAATGCGTACCAGTTGTTCCTGGTCGCTCGGATCCAGGCGGTAGTGCAACCACAGGGCCTGGTCGGGGAGGGCGGCATCCAGTTCTTCGAGGGCCAATGGGCTGAACTGGTTGCGGTAGCGTTCGGAGCGCACGTCGGACAGCTGCAGGTTGGCCTGTTCATCGAGCAGCGCCGACCAGCCTGCAGCCTGTTCGGCGTGTGCCGGGAGCAGGCAGAGCAGGGTCAGCAGGCTGACGATCAGGGCTATGGCAATCCGAAGCCGACGCACGACGAAATCCCTTCTTAGCTAATGTGCCGGATAACCACTATGCGCGGCGCGCCAAGGCGAAGGCAAGGCCCCGACGGGGCCTTGACGACGAGCCGAAGGTCGTGCGCCGGGAGCGGCACGACCGTTGGCTGCACTTTTACTGCTGCTCACCGCGCTCGCGGGCGATGGCCCGGTAGCCGATGTCGTTGCGGTAGAAGCTGGCGTCCCACTTGACCTGCTCGGCCAGGCGGTAGGCCTGCTGCTGGGCGGCTTCGACGGTGTCGCCCATGGCGGTGGCGCACAGTACGCGGCCACCGGCGGTGACCACCTGGCCGTCCTTCAGCGCGGTACCGGCGTGGAACACCTTGCCTTCAAGCTTGGCGGCGGCGTCCAGGCCGCTGATCACGGCGCCCTTGGCGTAGTCGCCCGGGTAGCCACCGGCGGCCAGCACCACGCCCAGGCTCGGGCGCGGGTCCCATTGCGCTTCGACCTTGTCCAGGGCCTTGGCGAAGGCGGCTTCGATCAGCAGCACCAGGCTCGACTCCAGGCGCAGCATGACCGGCTGGGTTTCCGGGTCGCCGAAGCGGCAGTTGAACTCGATGACCTTGGGGTTGCCCGCCTTGTCGATCATCAGGCCGGCATACAGGAAGCCGGTGTAGACGTTGCCTTCCTCGGCCATGCCGCGCACGGTCGGCCAGATCACCTGGTCCATCACGCGCTGGTGCACGTCGGCAGTGACCACGGGGGCAGGGGAGTAGGCACCCATGCCGCCGGTGTTCGGGCCGGTATCCTGGTTGCCGACACGCTTGTGGTCCTGGCTGGTGGCCATTGGCAGCACGTTGTGGCCGTCGACCATGACGATGAAGCTGGCTTCTTCGCCGTCGAGGAACTCTTCGATCACCACGCGCGAACCGGCTTCACCGAAGGCGTTGCCGGCGAGCATGTCGCGCACGGCGTCTTCGGCTTCCTGCAGGGTCATGGCGACGATCACGCCTTTACCGGCGGCCAGGCCGTCGGCCTTGATCACGATCGGCGCGCCTTTCTCACGCAGGTAGGCCAGGGCCGGCTCGATCTCGGTGAAGTTCTGGTAGTCGGCAGTCGGGATCTTGTGGCGGGCCAGGAAGTCCTTGGTGAAGGCCTTGGAGCCTTCCAGCTGGGCCGCGCCCTTGGTCGGGCCGAAGCAGTCCAGGCCACGGCTGCGGAACAGGTCCACGACACCGATGACCAGCGGCGCTTCCGGGCCGACGATGGTCAGGTCGACGTTCTTCTCGGCGAAGTCGGCCAGTTGCTCCAGGGCAGTGACGTCGATGGCGACGTTCTCGCACTTGGCTTCGCTGGCGGTACCGGCGTTACCCGGCGCCACGAAGATTTTCTCGACCCGTGGGTCCTGGGCGACTTTCCAGGCCAGGGCGTGTTCGCGACCGCCGCTGCCGATGATCAAAACTTTCATGTCAAAACCTCGAAATCTGTCGAACGAGAGGCAGCACCCCTCGCTGTACGAGGTCGCAATGAAGCAGGTAGATGCAAGGCGGGGACGGTTCCGATGAGCGCAGTTGCCTTATGGCAATGAGCATCAGCGGAACCGGCCCCAACGCAGCAGATGCCTGCTTCAGTGCGGCCGATTGCCATAATCAGTGGCGGAAGTGGCGCATGCCGGTGAATACCATGGCGATACCGGCTTCGTCGGCGGCGGCAATCACCTCGGCATCACGCATCGAACCACCCGGCTGGATCACCGCGCTGATACCCACTTTAGCCGCGTTGTCGATGCCATCACGGAACGGGAAGAACGCATCCGAGGCCATTACCGCGCCCTGCACCTGCAGGCCGGCATGTTCGGCCTTGATCGCGGCGATGCGCGCGGAGTTGACGCGGCTCATCTGGCCGGCGCCGACGCCGATGGTCTGGCGCTGCTTGGCGTAGACGATGGCGTTGGACTTGACGAACTTGGCCACTTTCCAGGCAAACACCAGGTCGTGGATTTCCTGCTCGGTCGGCGCACGCTTGGTGACGATCTTCAGGTCGTCGGCAGTGATCATGCCGATATCGCGGCTCTGCACCAGCAGGCCACCGTTGACGCGCTTGAAGTCCCAACCGGCGGTGCGCTCGGCTGGCCACTCGCCGCATTCCAGCAGACGCACGTTCTGCTTGGCGGCCACGACTTCGCGGGCGGCCTGGGAGATTTTCGGGGCGATGATCACTTCGACGAACTGGCGCTCGACGATGGCTTTGGCGGTTTCGCCGTCCAGCTCGCGGTTGAAGGCGATGATGCCGCCGAACGCCGACTCGGTGTCGGTGGCGTAGGCCAGGTCGTAGGCCTTGCGGATACCGCCTTCGTCCTCAGGCACCACGGCCACGCCGCACGGGTTGGCGTGCTTGACGATCACGCAGGCCGGCTTGACGAAGCTCTTCACGCACTCCAGCGCGGCGTCGGTGTCGGCCACGTTGTTGAACGACAGCTCCTTGCCTTGCAGCTGGATGGCGGTGGAAATGCTGACCTCGCCCTTCTTGGCCTCGACATAGAACGCCGCGCTCTGGTGCGGGTTCTCGCCGTAGCGCATTTCCTGGGCCTTGACGAACTGGCTGTTGAAGGTGCGCGGGAACTCGCTGCGGTCTTCGGTGGACAGGGTGTCCTTGGCCTGGTCGATGGTGCCCATGTAGTTGGCGATCATGCCGTCGTAGGCGGCGGTGTGCTCGAAGGCCTTGAGCATCAGGTCGAAGCGCTGGGCGTAGGTCAGGCCGCCGGCTTTCAGGCCTTCGACAATGCCGGCGTAATCGCTGGCGTTGACCACGATGGCCACGTCCTTGTGGTTTTTCGCCGCGGAACGGACCATGGTCGGGCCGCCGATGTCGATGTTCTCGATGGCGGTCGGCAGGTCGCAGCCCGGCTTGCTGATGGTGGCTTCGAACGGGTACAGGTTGACCGCGACCAGGTCGATCGGCTTGATGCCATGCTCGTTCATGATGGCGTCGTCGGTGCCGCGACGGCCCAGGATGCCGCCGTGGATCTTCGGATGCAGGGTCTTGACCCGGCCGTCCATCATTTCGGCGAAGCCGGTGTAGTCGGCCACTTCCACCGCGTTGACGCCGTTGTCCTTGAGCAGCTTGTAGGTGCCGCCGGTGGACAGGATCTCGACACCGAGCTGTTGCAGCTCACGGGCGAATTCGAGGATACCGGTCTTGTCGGAGACGCTGATCAGGGCGCGGCGGATCGGCAGGCGGGTAGTCTGGTCGGTCATTTCAGATTCCATAACGCGGTGGAGTCAGCAAAAAAGGCGCCTCTTTGCATGAGCGCCTTTTTGGTTGGGGTTCTGGCCTTACAACAGATCGTACTGCTTGAGCTTCTTGCGCAGCGTGCCTCGGTTGAGCCCGAGCATTTCGCTGGCCTTGGTCTGGTTGCCCTTGACGTAGTTCATCACGCATTCGAGCAGCGGCGCCTCGACTTCCGAGAGCACCAGGTTGTACACGTCCGTGACGGTAGCGCCTTCCAGGTGGGCGAAGTAGTTGTGCAGTGCCTTCTCGACGCTGTCGCGCAGGGTCTGGCCCTCTTCGCTCGGCGTGTTCAGGTGCTGCTTGAGGTTGGCGTTGTCGCTCACGGGCGTTGTTCCACTCACTAATGTCTCGGTCATCATCGTCATGCGGCCACCCCTTGTTCGTCCTCTGTCCCAAGGCTCTGTCGACGTTCGGCGAAAAACGCCTGAACGTTGGCGCACTGCGCTTGTGTGTCTTGCAAAGCGTTGAACTGGCTGCGGAACTCCTTGCCGCCAGGTCGGGTTGCCAGGTACCAGCCAACGTGCTTGCGGGCGATCCGCACGCCCATCACATCGCCATAGAAGGCATGCAGCGCGGCCAGGTGCTCCAGCAGAATGCGTTCCACTTCGTCCAGCGCCGGGGCGGGCAGGTGCTCGCCCGTGCGCAGGTAATGCTCGATCTCGCGGAAAATCCACGGCCGCCCCTGGGCGGCACGGCCGATCAGCAGGCCGTCGGCGCCGGTGGCGTGTAAAACCGCCCGGGCCTTTTCCGGCGAGGTGATATCGCCGTTGGCGAATACCGGGATCGACACCGCCTGCTTGATCGCGGCGATGGTGTCGTACTCGGCGTCACCGGTGTACAGGTCGGCGCGTGTGCGGCCATGCACCGCCAGCGCCTGGATGCCGGCCTGTTCGGCGATCTTCGCCACGTTCAGGCCGTTCTTGCTCGCCCGGTCCCAGCCGGTGCGGATCTTCAGCGTCACCGGCACGTCCACGGCGCCGACGACGGCATGGAGGATTTCGGTGACCAAGGCTTCATCTCTCAATAAAGCAGAGCCTGCGGCCTTGTTGCAGACTTTTTTCGCCGGGCAGCCCATGTTGATATCGATGATCTGCGCGCCGGCTTCGACGTTGGCCCGGGCCGCCTCGGCCATCATCTGCGCGTCGCCACCGGCGATCTGCACCGAGCGTGGCTCGGGATCACCTTCGTGGATGCGGCGCAGGCTCGACTTGCGGCTGTTCCACAGGCGCATGTCGCTGGAGACCATCTCCGATACCACCATGCCCGCCCCCAGGCGTTTGCACAGTGTTCGGAAAGGCTGGTCCGTGACGCCGGCCATGGGGGCCAGGATCAGGTTGTTCTGCAGTGTGTAAGGGCCGATGCGTACCGCCGACATAGGTGTTCCCTGTTGTGGGGCCGAATCATTGGAGTTCGAAAAAGGGATGGCATGATACCCGCTCTCGATGACCGGATAAAGATGAATCTGGATAAAATCTGAACAGTTGCGGCGTTATGACACCCAGTGCCAAGCGGCAAGCTTCAAGCTGCAAGAGGCCTGCAGACAGGCTTTTACCTGCGGTTTGAAGCTTGCCGCCTGTCGCTTACTCCGGCGAACGGAAGCTCAGGCTGTAGTTCACCGCCTTCGGCCCAGGGTCGAGGATGTCCAGGGCGATGTGGATCGGCGTCTGGCTGGGCATCTCGCCGCGCCCGGCCAGCTCGCCCGACAGGTACTCGCTGGGCTTGAAGCGCCGGCTGGCGATCAACTGGCCGTTGAGGTCGGCGAAACGCAATTCGAGAAGGGGGAAGGGCTGGGCGAAGGGCGCGCGGTTGTAGATGATCGCGTCGACGATCAGCGCCCCTTTGAAGTCCGGGTGGCTGCGCACCACCAGGTTGCTGCTCTTGATCCGCGAGATGTCGACGCGGGTTGGCACCTGGCAGCCGAACATCGGGCACAGCTGCTGGAACCACGGGCGGTACTGATCCTGGCGGGCCATTTCGTCGAAGTGGAACCAGACGTACTGGAATGCCAGCAAGCCCGCGGCCAGCAGGGTCAGGAAACCCCACAGCAGGCGCTTGCCCCAGTTCGGGGCGGGCTTTTCCCAGCCCAGCTGCAACGGGTCGTCGACCACGTCGACCAGCGGCTCCTTGCGCGAGCGTTCGGGCTTGGCGGCCAGGCTCGGTTCCAGGCGCTGCCCGGGATGTTCGTCGGGGTCATCGTCGCGGGCCGAGAACGGTGCGCTGTGCACCTCGTCGTCCAGCGCCGAAAAGCCTTTCTCCGGCACCGGTTCGTCATGGTTGGGCAGCTGTCGCGAGGGTTCGTCGAGGTCGTCGTCGAGTGGCCGATCGCGCACTTGCGGTTCATCGTCCAGATCGAGGCTGGTGGCGCCGAGGGTAGGCTCGGTGCGCTCGTCGTCGGCCGGTGCCAGGTCCAGCGGCTCCTGCTCGACCAGCATCGGTGCGTCCTCGCGCTCCTGCGCAGGCTCACGGTCGCCGTCAGTGGCGGTGCCGAACGGTTCATCGCCAGGCCCATCGCCGGGCTGATCGTCGCGGCGGGCCTGGAGCATGCCCTTGGCCGGGGCTGCGCGCCGATCACCCGGGCTGCGCCGTTCAAGGCGCGCCAGTTCCTGGTCGAGGTCGAGGGCATCCAGTTCCTCGGCCGTGACCGTCCAGTTGTCCTCGCTCGGTGCCGGTGGGGCGGCCTCCGGTTGCTCGGCTGCGGGCGCTGGCACGGCCGGCTCGGCTGCCGGCGCCGGCGCACGGGTGTCGCCTTCGCCAGCCGCGGCGCGATTCTGCTCCAGCAGTTGTTTCGCCGCGTTGAACACCTGCAGGCATTGGCCGCAGCGCACCACGCCGCGGGCCACGCTCAACTGGTGATGGGTGACGCGAAAGCTGGTCTGGCAATGCGGGCACTGGGTGACGAAACTGTCGGTCATGCGGCTGTCCGGGAAGCTGTGCAGGAGATGAGTCTAGGCGCGCTTAGCGGCGGCGACCACTGATACGTACCCAGCCGTCGCGCACGACGATCGGGTCCAGGTCGAAGTCGGCGGCATAGGCGGCGGCCACTTCCTCACCCTGTTCGGCGAGGATGCCCGACAGCGCCAGCAGGCCGCCGGGGCGCACCAGGCCGGACAGCTGCGGCGCCAGCGATACCAGCGGGCCGGCCAGGATGTTGGCGACCAGCACGTCGGCCTGCATGGCCGGCATCTGCTCGGGCAGGTACAGGTCGAACGTGTCGTCGGCAATACCGTTGCGCTGGGCGTTGTCACGCGAGGCCTCGATAGCCTGCACGTCGATGTCGGTGCCGACCGCGTGGCGGGCGCCGAGCAGCAGCGCGGCAATGGCCAGGATGCCCGAGCCGCAGCCGAAGTCGAGCACTTGCGTGCCTTGCAGCTGTTGGCCGTCGAGCCATTCCAGGCACAGCGCGGTGGTCGGGTGGGTACCCGTGCCAAAGGCCAGGCCCGGGTCGAGCAGCAGGTTGACCGCGTCCTTTTCCGGGGCTTCGTGCCAGCTCGGCACGATCCACAGGCGCTGGCCGAAACGCATCGGCTGGAAGTTGTCCATCCAGCTGCGCTCCCAGTCCTGATCCTCGATCACCTCGGCGTGGTACTCGGGCAGCTCGGCGCCGGTCAGCAGGCGCAGGTGGGCGAACACTTGCTCGGGCTCGGCATCGGCCTCGAACAGCGCCAGCAGGTGCGTGTGCGACCACAGCGGAGTGGTGTTGAGGTCCGGTTCGAAGATCGGCTGGTCTTCGGCGTCCATGAAAGTCACCGAGACGGCGCCCACTTCAAGCAGGGCGTCTTCGTAGGTTTCGGCTTGTTCCGGGCTGATGGCCAGGCGTACTTGCAGCCAGGGCATGGCGGGCACCTTTGGTAAATCGACAGGGGCAGCCCGAGGCTGCGCGAAAAGGCCGCCAGTTTACTTGAGTGCGTGGGGTTTGTGCAGAAGTCGCATGCCGGCATGCGCCATACCTGTGGGAGCAACTGGCTTGTTTGCCTGCACCGGCCTCTCGCCGGCAAGCCGGCTCCCACAGGATGGCGCATTGCTTTGGGCTAGCGCGGTCGGTGTGGGAGCCGGCTTGCCGGCGAGAGGCCGGTGCGAGAAAGCCCAGCCTTCAGAGACTGCGCGCCCGTGTCACCCGGTCCACCAGGTAGACCAGTCCGTGATAATCGATGCCACTGTGGCTCGACAGGCCGATCTCGCAGGTGCGGCTGGTGGAGATCCCCTCGCTGCAATACTGCACCGCGTCCTTGAGTGTGCGCAGCGAATGGGCGTTGAGCTCCGGTGTGGTGAAGCCCTTGTCGCCGGCGAAGCCGCAGCAATGGATGCCTTCGGGGATCACCACCTGCTTGCTGCAGCGCCGCGCCAGGTCGATCAGCGCCTGGCTTTCGCCCAGGTGCTGGGTGCTGCAGGTCACGTGCACCGCCACGGGCTCGTCCTGGGGGGTGAACTCCAGCTTGTCGACCAGGTGGGTGCGGATGAAGCGCACCGGGTCGTACAGGTCCAGCCGCGATTCGCCCAGGTCCTGGACCAGGCGCAGGGTGCAGGGGCTGGTGTCGCAGTAGATCGGGTCAAGGCCGCCACGGCTGGCGTGCAGCAGCGCGTTGATCAGTTCCTGGCGTTTATGCTCGGCCTGCTCGGGGTAGCCCTTGGAGGCGAACGGCTGGCCGCAGCACAGGCTGTCGGCGTTGTCCGGGAACACTACCTGGTAGCCGGCCTTTTCCAGCAGGGCACGGGTCTTGTCCAGCAGCGAACTCTGCTCGCGGTCGGCATAGGCCGGGCCCATGACCCGCGATACGCAGGCGGCCAGGTAGACCACGCGAGGGCGGGCGTCGTGGCTCGCGGTGCTGAACTCGACGGCTCGCAGCGGCTGCGGCATGGCGGGGGTCCACTGCGGCAGGCGGCCTTTGCTGGCCTTGCTCAGGCGGGCGCTGAGCCGGCTCATGCGCGGGGCGCCGAGCAGCTTGCGCGCGCCATTGGCGGCGGCCAGCGTAAAGCGCGCGCCGCGCAGGGTGGCGTGGAAATGCTCGGCCAGCCAGTCGGCGGCCTTGCCGTGCTCGGCCGCCTGACCACGCAGCTTCTTCACCAGCTCGCCGGTGTTGATGCCCACCGGGCAGCGCTGGGCGCACAGGCCGGTGGCGGCGCAGGTGTCGATGCCCTGGTACTGGTAGGTGCGCAGCAGTTCGCGGGTATCAACGCCGGCGCGTTTCTTCGCCTGGATGTCGCGCCACATGACGATGCGCTGGCGCGGGCTCAAGGTAAGGCCTTTCGACGGACACACCGGCTCGCAGAAACCGCACTCGATGCACTTGTCGACGATCTCGTCGGCGGCCGGCAGCGGCTTGAGGTTCTTCAGGTGGATGTCGGGGTCCTCGCTCAGCACCACATCGGGGTTGAGGATGCCGTTGGGGTCGAGCAGGCGCTTGAGCTTCCACATCAGCTGGTAGGCGTCATGCCCCCATTCCAGCTCGACGAAGGGCGCCATGTTGCGCCCGGTGCCGTGCTCGGCCTTGAGCGAGCCGCCGAACTCCACTGCCACCAGCTGCGCCACGTCGTCCATAAAGGCCTGGTAGCGAGCCACTTCCTCAGCGCTGTTGAAGCCCTGGGTGAAGACGAAGTGCAGGTTGCCTTCCAGGGCGTGGCCGAAAATGATCGCCTCGTCGTAGCGGTGCTTGTCGAACAGCTGGATCAGGCGGTTGACGCCTTCGGCCAGTTGCTCGATGGGGAAGGTCACGTCCTCGATGATCACCGTGGTGCCGGTCTGGCGCACGGCGCCGACAGCGGGGAAGGTGTCCTTGCGGATCTTCCACAGCTGGTTGTACACCGCCGGGTCTTCGCTGAACGCGACTTTCTGCTCCAGCGGGTAGTCGTCGATGGACGCCATCACCTGCTCGAGCTGCTCGTGCAGCAGGCTCTGGCTGGCGGCGCGGCACTCGATCAGCAGGGCGCAGGCGTTTGCCGACAGGTCCTTGACCCATGCCGGCATGCCCGGCATCTCCTGCACCGAGCGCAGGCTGCGGCGGTCGAGCAGCTCCACGGCGGAGACTGGCTGGCGCTTGAGCATGGTCACGGCGCGGCAGCAGCTTTCAACGCTGGGGAACACCAGCAGCGCGCTGGCCTTGTGCGGGTGGTCGGGCACGGTGTTGTAGGTGACGGCGCTGATGAAACCAAGGGTGCCTTCGGAGCCGACCAGCAGGTGCTGCAGGATATCGAGCGGCTGGTCGTAGTCCACCAGTGCGTTGAGTGAGAGCCCCGTGGTGTTTTTCAGCCGGTACTTGTGCCGGATGCGTTCAGCCAGCGCGGTGTTGGCGCGGGTCTCGCGGCCAAGGCGGGCCAGCTCGTCCAGCAGGCCGGCGTGGCTGTGCTCGAAGGCGGCGACGCTGGTTGGGTCCTCGCTGTCCAGGCGGGTGCCGTCGGCCAGCACCAGGCGCAGACCAGCGAGGGTGTGGTAGGTGTTCTGCGCGGTGCCGCAGCACATGCCACTGGCATTGTTGGCGACGATACCGCCGATCTTGCAGGCGTTGATCGACGCCGGGTCCGGGCCGATCTTGCGCCCATAGGGGGCCAGCCAGGCATTGGCCTGGGCGCCGATCACGCCGGGCTGCAGGCGGATCTGCCCGCCCTGGTGGCGAATCTCCCGACCATTCCAGTTGTCGCCGAGCACGATCAGCACCGAGTCGCTGATGGCCTGGCCGGACAGGCTGGTGCCGGCGGCGCGGAAGGTCACCGGCACCCGGTCGCGCTGGGCCAGCTGGATCAGCGCGACCACTTCGTCCTCGGACTCCACGCGCAGCACCAGCTTGGGGATCAGCCGGTAGAAGCTGGCGTCGGTGCCGAAGGCCAGGGTCGAGGTCGGGTCGTCGAAGCGGCGTTCGGCGGGGATCAGGCGCTCGGCATCACGCAGGAACGCGGCGGGCAGGCTCATGCAGTCTCCTCGCGGGGCCGCGGCGTCTGGCGCGCGGCGTGCCCCGGGTATTCAGGCGTTGGCGGGCGCGCTCAGGCGCCCAGTTCGCGGACCAGCGAGTCTTTGCTGATCTCGCCGATGGACTTGGCGCCGGTCAGCACCATGGCCACGCGCATCTCTTTCTCGAACAGCTCCAGCAGGTTCTTCACTCCGGCCTCGCCATGGGTGGCCAGGGCATAGAGGAAGGCGCGGCCGATCAGCACGCTGTCGGCGCCCAGGGCGATCATGCGCACCACATCGAGGCCGCTGCGGATGCCGGAGTCGGCGAGGATCTTGATATCGCCCTTCACCGCGTCGGCGATGGCCGGCAGGGCGCGGGCGCTGGACAGCACGCCATCGAGCTGGCGGCCGCCGTGGTTGGAGACGACGATGCCGTCGGCGCCGAACTTGACCGCGTCGCGGGCGTCATCGGCGTCGAGGATGCCCTTGATGATCATCGGGCCGTCCCAGAATTCGCGGATCCACTCCAGGTCTTTCCAGGAGATGGACGGGTCGAAGTTGTTGCCCAGCCAGCCGATGTAGTCGGCCAGGCCCGTGGGGTTGCCGCGGTAGGCGGAGATATTGCCCAAGTCGTGCGGGCGGCCCATCACGCCGACGTCCCAGGCCCATTGTGGGTGGGTCATGGCTTGCAGCACGCGGCGCAGCGGGCCGTTGGCGCCGCTCATGCCGGAGTGGGCATCGCGGTAGCGGGCGCCGGGCACGGGCATGTCGACGGTGAACACCAGGGTCTTCACGCCGGCGGCCTTGGCGCGCTCCAGGGCGTTGCGCATGAAGCCGCGGTCCTTGAGCACATACAGCTGGAACCACATCGGCCGGTCGATGGCCGGGGCCACTTCTTCGATCGGGCACACCGATACCGTCGACATCGTGAACGGAATGCCGTGTGCCGCCGCTGCGCGTGCCGCCTGCACTTCGCCACGGCGGGCGTACATGCCGGTGAGGCCGACCGGGGCGAGGGCCACGGGCATGCTCAGGGTTTCGTCGAACAGCCGCGTCTGCAAGCTCAGCTCGGACATGTTCTTCAGCACGCGCTGGCGCAGGGCAATGCCGGCCAGGTCCGAGACGTTGTGGCGCAGGGTGTGTTCGGCGTAGGCGCCGCCGTCGGCGTAGTGGAACAGGAAGGGGGGCAGCTTGCGTTGGGCCGCGGCGCGATAGTCGGTGGAGGCGGAAATGATCATGGATTCTCGCAGCGTTGCTTGTGGGGAATGCCGGGCGCGTCAAGGCGCCCGGCCCCTGTCACTTTAGTGATGAACCAGCATGCCAGTGAGCCAGTAGGCCTGGACCAGAGTGATCAGGCCGACGATGGTGGCGAAGAACAGGCTGTGCTTGACGGTGAAGCGGAACAGGTCGGATTCCTTGCCGACCAGGCCGGTGGCCGCGCAGGCCACGGCGATCGATTGCGGCGAGATCATCTTGCCGGTCACGCCGCCGCTGGTATTGGCCGCCACCAGCAGGGTGTCGCTGACGCCGATCTGGTGCGCGGTGGTGGCCTGCAGCGAGCTGAACAGGGCGTTGGACGAGGTGTCCGAGCCGGTCAGGAACACGCCCAGCCAGCCGAGGAACGGCGAGAAGAACGGGAACGCCGCGCCGGTGCCGGCCAGCACCAGGGCCATGGTCGAGGACATGCCCGAGTAGTTGGTGACGAAGGCGAAAGCCAGCACCATGCCGATCGACAGGATCGGCCAGCGCAGTTCCCAGAAGGTCTCTTTGAAAGTGGTCAGACCAGTTTTGAAGTTGATCTTCAACACCCACATCGAGATCAGTGCCGAGAGGAAGATCGCGGTGCCGGTGGCGGAGATCGGGTCGAGCTTGAACACCGCCGGCATGGCGGTGGGCGCTGTGACGATTGGTGCGGTCTTGACCACCAGCTGGTCGAGGTGCGGGATGGCGAAGTTGAACACGAAGTTGTACATCGCGCCGCCTGGAGCGAAGGCCGCCTTGAACGGTTTCAGGGTCCAGATGGTCACCAGCACGGTGAGGATCAGGAAGGGCGACCAGGCCTTGAAGATCTCGCCAAAGCTGTACGGGCTCGGTTGGCTGCCGCTCGACTGCACGACGGCGGCGCCGACACTGCCCTTGGCCTCGGCGAACGCGCGCTTGGGCTGCCAGACCTTGAGGAACAGGGTCAGGGCGATCAGGCTGGCCAGGGCCGAGGTGATGTCGGGCAGCTCCGGGCCGATGAAGTTGGAGGTGAAGTACTGGGTGACGGCGAAGCTCAGGCCGGCCACCAGGGCGGCAGGCCAGGTCTCTTTCACGCCGCGCACGCCGTCCATCATGAACACCAGCCAGAACGGCACGAACAGCGACAGCAGCGGCAGCTGGCGACCGGTCATGGCGCCGATGTGGAAGGCGTCGATGCCAGTCACCTGGCCGGCGACGATGATCGGGATGCCCAGGGCGCCGAAGGCCACCGGGGCGGTATTGGCGATCAGGCACAGGCCGGCGGCGTACAGCGGGTTGAAGCCAAGGCCGACCAGCAGCGCGGCGGTGATCGCCACCGGGGCGCCGAAGCCGGCCGCGCCTTCGAGGAAGGCACCGAAGCAGAAGCCGATCAGCAGTACCTGCAGGCGCTGGTCGTCGGTGATCGACAGTACCGAGCTGCGGATGACTTCGAACTGGCCACTCTTGACCGTGAGTTTGTAGAGGAACACCGCGGCGACGATGATCCAGGCAATCGGCCACAGGCCGTAGAGGAAGCCATAGCCCGCAGCGGCCAGCGCCATGTCGACAGGCATCTGGAAGGCGAAGATGGCCACCAGGATCGACAGTGCCAGGGTGATGCTGCCGGCGACGTGGCCCTTGAGGCGGAACACGGCGAGGGCGAGGAAGAAGAACACGATTGGGATGACCGCCGCCAGCGCGGACAGGCCAAGGCTACCAAGCGGGGTATAGAGTTGTTGCCAGGTTTGCATATGGGGTGGCCCCTAATTGTTGTTGGTCAAGGCACTGGCATTGGATAATTGGTAAGACCAATTTACAATGGCTGGTCGCTAGGTTAAGAGCGCCACGCAGGGTGTGTCAATTTGTCCTGTGGGAAACTTTGGTCGGATGCCGATGAGCGGGCATCTGCTTGGCTGGGAAAAACGCCGCCTGACGGCTGTCGGCGCAAGCCGGATAGGCGCAGAATAGGCGCCCCCGGATTCGCATCCCCGGGGTTCGTGGAGAGCATGTGATGGTTTTTGATCAGGTCCGCCAGCGGCGCCTGTCCGACGACATCGTCGATCGGTTGGAAGGGATGATTCTCGAAGGCACCCTCACCTCGGGTCAGCGCCTGCCGGCCGAGCGCGCCCTGGCCGAGCAGTTCGGCGTGTCGCGGCCGTCGTTGCGCGAGGCGATCCAGAAGCTGGTGGCCAAGGGCTTGCTGGTCAGTCGCCAGGGCGGCGGCAACTATGTGGCCGAGTCATTGGGCTCGACCTTCAGCGACCCCTTGCTGAAGCTGCTCGAGTCCAGTCCCGAGGCGCAGCGTGACCTGCTGGAGTTTCGTCACACGCTGGAGGCGTCCTGCGCCTACTACGCGGCGCAGCGCGCCACCGAGCCGGATCGTGAGCGGCTGAAGACTGCCTTCGATGCGTTGCAGGACTGCTACAACCGTGTCGGTGAAGTGGACCGGGCGGAGGAGGGGGCCGCCGATGCTCGCTTCCATCTGGCCATTGCCGAGGCCAGCCACAATGCCGTGTTGTTGCACACCATTCGCGGGTTGTTCGACCTGCTCAAGCGCAATGTGGTGACCAACATTGGCGGCATGTACCAGCAACGCACTGAGACCCGCGACATGCTGATCAGCCAGCATCGCGAGTTGTATCTGGCGATTGTCGAGGGGCGTGCGGAGGACGCGCGGGAGGTGTCCAGCCGGCACATCCTGTATGTGCAGGAGGTGCTGCAGGAGGCGCAGCAGGAGGCACAGCGGGTGGCGCGGGCGGAGCGGCGCACCGGGCGCTGAGTATCGTGGCTTATCGCGGATGAATCCGCTCCTACAGGAGGTGAAACTTGTAGGAGCGGATTCATTCGCGAGGCAGGCGCCGCAATGCGAAGGGCTGCTTACTCTTCCTTGCCCTTGTTGCGCATCGTGCGCTGCAGCTCGCGGTTGGAGTCGCGCTCGCGCACGGTATCGCGCTTGTCGAACTCCTTCTTGCCCTTGCCGAGTGCGATCTCGCACTTGATCAGGTGCTTGCTCCAGTACAGCGACATCGCCACGCAGGTGTAGCCCTTCTGCGCCACGGCCGCTTCCAGGCGCTCGAGCTCGCGCTTGTTCAGCAGCAGCTTGCGGGTGCGGATGGGGTCGGCAATGACGTGGGTGCTGGCGGTGTTCAGCGGGGTGATGTGGCTGCCGAACAGCCAGGCTTCGCCATCCTTGAGCAGCACGTAGCTGTCGGTCAGGTGCGCCTTGCCGGCCCGCAGGCTTTTTACTTCCCAACCGGACAGGACCAGCCCGGCCTCGAACTTGTGTTCGATGAAGTAATCGTGTCGCGCTTTCTTGTTCTGCGCGATGGTCCCGGTCGGATGCTTCTTTTGTTTAGCCATAGGGGCGGCATTATAGGCAGTCGCCGCGTCCTCGGCTACGGGGTTTAGCTGCGCTTGAGCCTGTTGTGTGAATCCCGGACAATGCAACCCACGCTCTGCCGCGCAGAGCCGTTTTCAAGGCGCTGACAAGCGCTGCCGCCCAGTTTGGAAGTGACGCCTGGATGACTACCCATATTCAACGCTCCGCTCTGCTGCCGTACCCTGCCCAGGCGCTCTACGACCTGGTCAACGATGTGGCGAGCTACCCGGAGTTCCTGCCCTGGTGCTCGGCGTCCACGGTGCTCGAGACCAGTGACACGCACATGCGGGCCAGGCTGGAAGTGGCCAAGGGTGGCATGAGCCAGCAGTTCATCACGCGCAATGTGCTGGTGCCGGGGCAGTCGATCGAGATGAACCTGGAAGAGGGGCCGTTCACCCAGTTGCATGGGCTGTGGGTGTTCAAGCCGCTGGGAGAAAAGGCCTGCAAGATCAGCCTCGACCTGTCGTTCGACTATGCCGGTGCCCTGGTGCGGGCCACCTTGGGGCCACTGTTCAACCAGGCGGCCAACACCATGGTCGATGCCTTCTGCCAGCGGGCCAAGCAGCTCAATGGTTGAGGGTGCGCGTGGCGGGTGAGCAAGCCCCGCCATTCATGCAGGCAATAAAAAGCCCGGACAAGATCCGGGCTTTTTAGTATCGGCGCATTTACTGCGGCGAAGTTTCCAGCGGTGCTGGTGTTGGCACCGGGGTGGTCTCGACGTTGTCGATTTCCTTTTGCAGCGAGTCTTCCAGCGAGCCTGGCTTGGCTGGCTTCTCCGGTTGGCTCGGCTGCTTGTCCGGGTTGACCGTGGTGTCGCCGCTGCCACCGAGGATTTCCTGGTCGCGGCTGACGCCTGGCATGAAGTCGCCGGAGAGGTTGACCAACTGGTCGTTCTCGTTGAAGAAGATGCTCATGCGCTCTTGCTGGCGCTGGCCGCCGCCAGGCTGCAGGCTGTAGAGATAATCCCAGCGATTGGTGTGGAAGGTGTCCTGCAGCAGGGGGTTGCCCATGATAAACCTTACTTGTCGGCGGGTCATTCCCGGGCGCAATTGGTCTATCATATCCTGCGTGACGACATTGCCCTGCTGGATGTCGATTTTGTAAACCCCGGGAAACGAGCAACCGGCGAGTGCGAGCAGTCCCACTAGGGTGAGGCTGGTTAGCAAGAGCTTGGTGTTTTGCATCGGTGGGCGACTTCCACTATCTTGGCTGGACAACGTAAACCCCGATCATACCCGTATTAAGAGAAGCTGCGAAGCAGCATCGGCGAGAAAGCTGACCATGGTTGAAAATAGCGAATTGCGCAAAGCGGGCCTCAAGGTAACCCTGCCTCGAGTAAAGATTCTTCAGATGCTCGACTCCGCCGAGCAGCGTCACATGAGTGCCGAGGATGTGTACAAGGCGCTGATGGAAGCTGGCGAAGATGTCGGCCTGGCGACCGTGTACCGCGTGCTGACCCAATTCGAAGCGGCGGGCCTGGTGGAGCGCCACAACTTTGATGGCGGCCACGCGGTGTTCGAGCTGGCGGATGGCAAGCACCACGATCACATGGTCAACGTGGACAGCGGTGAAGTCATTGAATTCTTCGATGCCGAAATCGAGAAGCGCCAGAAAGAGATCGTTGCCGAGCATGGCTTCGAGCTGGTGGACCACAATCTGGTGCTGTACGTGCGTAAAAAGAAGTAACGATTTAATCGTTATTGACGACAAAGGCGACCTTCGGGTCGCCTTTGTGCTTTCTGGGTTGGGCTCGCTTCGGCCGCTCAGGCCTTGCCGCTCACCACCATCTTGCGCGCATGGGCCAGCGACTCCTTGGTGAGGTCGATGCCGCCCAGCATTCGCGCCACTTCCTCGACTCGCTCGCGCTTGCCCAGGCTGGCCACGGCGGTGTGTGTGGTGTCGCTGTTGCGCACCTTGTGCACGAACAGGTGGTGATGCCCTTGGGCGGCTACCTGTGGCAAGTGGGTCACGGTCAGCACCTGGCCGCGTTCGCCGAGGCGGCGAAGCAGTTGGCCGACGATCTCGGCGGTCGGGCCGCCGATACCCACGTCGACTTCATCGAATACCAGGGTCGGAATGCGTGAAGTCTGTGCGGTGATCACCTGGATCGCCAGGCTGATACGTGACAGCTCGCCGCCCGAGGCCACCTTGGCCAGGCCCTTGAGTGGCTGGCCGGGGTTGGCGCTGACCAGCAGCTCGATCTGCTCCAGGCCGTGCGGCGAGAGGTCCGTGCTTTCGAAAGGGGTGAGTTCGATGCAGAAGCGCCCGCCGGGCATGCCCAGGCGCTGAATTTCCTGCTCCACGGCGGTGGCCAGCTGTTTGGCCGCCTGCTGGCGCAGGGCGCTGAGCTCAATGGCCTTCTCTTTATAGTGCTGGGCGAAGGCCGCGAGCTCCTCGCCCAGCCGCTCGATCGATTCGTCGCTGGCATTCAGGCCTTCCAGCTCCTCCATCAGGCGCTGTTGCAGGTGCGGCAGTTCGGTGGGGTGCACGCGGTGTTTGCGCGCGAGGGTATAGATAGTGTCCAGGCGTTCTTCGAGGGTCTGCAGGCGCATCGGGTCGGCATCGAAGTTGTCGAGGAAGCGGTTGAGTTCGCCGACGGCCTCCTCCACCTGGATCTGCGCGCTGGCAATCAGGTTGACTGCCTCGCCCAGTGCCTTGGGTGCATTGCCTACCGCGCCGAGGCGATTGAGGCTCATGGTCAGGGCGCTCAGTACGTTGCCCGAATCGCTTTCGCTGCACTGCTCGATGACCTGGCGGCAGATGCCGAAGAGTGCCTCGGCGTTGGTCAGGTTCTTGTGCTCCTGCTCCAGCTGCTCCAGCTCGTTTTCGCCAAGGCCGAGGTTGTCGAGTTCCTCCAGCTGGTAGCTGAGCAACTGGTGGCGCGCCCGCTGCTCGTCGCCGGAGTTGCTCAGGCGCTCCAGCTCCTGGCGCGTCTGGTTCCAGCGCTTGGCGGCCAGCTGTACCTGGCGGGCCAGGTCGGTGGCGCCGGCGTACTCGTCCACCAGGCGGCGGTGGGTATCGGTTTTCAGTAGCGACTGGTGTTCGTGCTGGCTGTGGATGTCGATCAGCAGCTCGCCCAGGGCCTTGAGGTCGCCCAGCGGGCAGGGGGTGCCATTGATGTAGCCGCGGCTGCGGCCCTCGGCAGTGATCACTCGGCGCAGGATGCAGGGGCCGTCGCTTTCCAGGTCGCGCTCGGCGAGCCAGGCGTGCGCTTCGGGGATGTCGACCAGGTCGAAGGTGGCGAGGATGTCCGCCTTGTCGGTGCCCGGACGCACCACGCCACTGTCGGCGCGATCGCCAAGGGCCAGGCCGAGGGCGTCGAGCATGATCGACTTGCCGGCCCCGGTCTCGCCGGTGATGACGGACATGCCGCGGGCGATCTCGAGGTCGAGGTGTTCGACGATGGCGTAGTTGTGGATGGACAGGTGCACCAGCATTGGGGCGGCTCCCGAGGGGTCGTGTCTGGATATTTATACAGTGCTTTTCGCGAGTCTGCCAATAGCCGGTCGACGAATGTGGAAAAGCACCTGCCCCCTTGAACCTGGTTTTTCCGACCCCATATAGCCGGCAAGACATGGCGAGCCTGGCTCGCACGACAGAAATCGTGGAGGAGAAACCCAATGGCTGACGAACAGCTGGATGAGAAGAACCTGAATTCCGAAGAAGCCGGTGCAGCAACCGCCGACGCGCGCGTTCTGGAGCTCGAAGAGCAGCTGGCCGCCGCCAAGGACCAATCCCTGCGCGCCGCCGCCGACCTGCAGAACATCCGTCGCCGTGCCGAGCAGGACGTCGAGAAGGCGCACAAGTTCGCCCTGGAGAAATTCTCCTCCGACCTGCTGCCGGTGATCGACAGCCTGGAGCTGGCCCTGGCGCACTCCAGCGCTGAAGACGAGAACGTCAAGAAGATCCGTGAAGGTGTCGAGCTGACCCTGAAGATGTTCCAGGACACCCTCAAGCGCTACAACCTTGAAGCCGTCGATCCGCACGGTCAGCCGTTCAACGCCGAACACCACCAGGCGATGGCCATGCAGGAAAGCGCCGATGTCGAGCCGAACAGCGTGATCAACGTGTTCCAGAAGGGCTACCTGCTCAACGGCCGCCTGCTGCGCCCCGCCATGGTGGTGGTCAGCAAGGCGCCGAGCGCTGCGCAGCCTTCGATCAATGAAAAGGCTTGAAATCTTTCCGGGCGCCCCCATCTAGGTGTCAAGCCTTCAAGTATTAGTGCAGATGGCCAAAGCAGTCACTGCTACCAAATTCAAGTTTCGGGAGAATCATCATGGGTAAAATCATCGGTATCGACCTGGGGACCACCAACTCCTGCGTCTCCGTGCTGGAAAACGGCACTGCCAAGGTCATCGAGAACGCCGAAGGCGCGCGCACCACGCCTTCGATCATCGCCTACGCCAACGACGGCGAAATCCTGGTTGGCCAGTCGGCCAAGCGCCAGGCGGTCACCAACCCGCACAACACCCTGTTCGCGGTGAAGCGCCTGATCGGCCGCCGCTTCGAAGAAGACGTCGTCCAGAAAGACATCAAGCTGGTGCCTTACAAGATCGTCAAGGCCAACAACGGTGATGCCTGGGTCGAGGCTTCGGGCAAGGAAATGGCGCCGCCGCAGATCAGCGCCGAAGTCCTGAAAAAAATGAAGAAGACCGCCGAAGACTACCTCGGCGAGCCTGTCACCGAAGCGGTCATCACCGTGCCGGCCTACTTCAACGACAGCCAGCGCCAGGCGACCAAGGACGCCGGCCGCATCGCTGGCCTGGACGTCAAGCGCATCATCAACGAACCGACTGCCGCCGCGCTGGCCTACGGCATGGACAAGGGCAAGGGCGACCACACCGTCATCGTCTATGACCTGGGTGGCGGTACCTTCGACGTATCGGTCATCGAAATCGCCGAAGTCGACGGTGAGCACCAGTTCGAAGTACTGGCTACCAACGGCGACACCTTCCTGGGTGGCGAAGACTTCGACATGCGCCTGATCGACTACCTTGTCGACGAGTTCAAGAAAGAGTCCGGCATGGACCTGAAGAACGATCCCCTGGCCCTGCAGCGCCTGAAAGAAGCCGCTGAAAAAGCCAAGATCGAGCTGTCCTCGGCCCAGTCGACCGACGTCAACCTGCCGTACATCACTGCAGATGCAACCGGTCCGAAGCACCTGAACGTGAAGATCTCCCGCGCCAAGCTGGAGTCGCTGGTCGAAGACCTGGTCAACCGCACCATCGAGCCATGCCGCATCGCCCTGAAGGACGCCGGCATCGATGCCAGCAAGATCGACGACGTGATCCTGGTCGGTGGCCAGACCCGTATGCCGATGGTGCAGAAAGCCGTTGCCGACTTCTTCGGTAAAGAAGCACGCAAAGACGTCAACCCGGACGAAGCCGTTGCCATGGGTGCCGCCATCCAGGGCGCCGTTCTGGCCGGTGACGTGAAGGACGTACTGCTGCTGGACGTCAGCCCGCTGACCCTGGGTATCGAAACCATGGGTGGCGTGATGACCGCGCTGATCGAGAAGAACACCACCATCCCGACCAAGAAGTCGCAGGTGTTCTCGACCGCCGACGACAACCAGGGCGCCGTGACCATCCACGTGCTGCAGGGCGAGCGCAAGCAAGCTTCGCAGAACAAGTCGCTGGGCAAGTTCGACCTGGCCGATATTCCGCCAGCACCACGTGGCGTGCCGCAGATCGAAGTGACCTTCGACATCGACGCCAACGGCATCCTGCACGTCGGTGCGAAGGACAAGGCCACCGGCAAGGCGCAGTCGATCGTGATCAAGGCCAACTCCGGCCTGTCCGACGAAGAAATCGAGAAAATGGTGCGTGACGCCGAGGCCAATGCCGAGGAAGACCGCAAGTTCGAAGAGCTGGCCGCCGCCCGTAACCAGGGTGACGCGCTGGTCCACTCGACTCGCAAGATGGTCACTGAAGCGGGTGACAAGGTCACCGCCGAAGAGAAGACTGCCATCGAGGCCGCCGTGGTTGCCCTGGAAGCTGCCGTCAAGGGCGACGACAAGGCTGCCATCGACGCCAAGGTCGAGGAGCTGTCCAAGGTTTCGGCCCCTGTTGCCCAGAAGATGTATGCCGAACAACAGGCCGAGCAACCGCAGGGCGGCGCCCAGCAGGCCGAGCCGGAAGCCAAGCACGACGACGTGGTTGACGCCGAGTTCGAAGAAGTAAAAGACAACAACAAGCAGTAAATCCTGCATGTTGTCGCCCAGTTCACCGTCGTTTGCCGGTGAGCTGGTAGGATGTCGCCGCGCGGGGGCTTGCTCCCGCGTTGGCGTGTCTGGAACACGAGAATTATTTACAGCATCTGTCTGGGCGCATTCGCGTATGGCGGCAGGTGCTGACGGCATGGCGCACCGATGCGCAGAGGTATGCCGAACGCCCCCAAGAGTGCAAATGACCTATGGCAAAGCGTGATTTTTATGAAGTCCTGGGTGTCGAGCGTGGCGCCAGTGAAGGTGATCTGAAGAAGGCCTACCGCCGTCTGGCGATGAAGTACCACCCTGACCGCAACCCGGGTGATAAAGAGTCCGAAGACCTGTTCAAGGAGGCCAACGAGGCCTACGAAGTGCTGTCGGATGCCAGCAAGCGTGCGGCGTACGACCAGTACGGCCATGCCGGCGTCGATCCGAGCATGGGCGGCGGCGGTGCCGGCTTCGGTGGTGCCAACTTCTCCGATATCTTCGGCGATGTCTTCAGTGATTTCTTCGGCGGTGGCCGTGGTGGTGGTCGTGGCGGCGCCCAGCGTGGCAGCGACCTGCGCTACACCCTCGAGCTCAATCTCGAAGAGGCGGTGCGCGGTACCACGGTCAATATCCGCGTCCCCACGCTGGTCAACTGCAAGCCGTGCGACGGCTCTGGCGCCAAGAAGGGCTCGACCCCGTCGACCTGCCCGACCTGTGGCGGTATCGGCCAGGTACGCATGCAGCAGGGCTTCTTCGCGGTGCAGCAGACCTGCCCGCGCTGCCATGGCCAGGGCAAGATCATCACCGACCCTTGCGGCTCGTGTCACGGCGAAGGCCGTGTCGAGGAATACAAGACCCTGTCGGTCAAGGTGCCGGCTGGCGTCGATACCGGCGATCGCATCCGCCTGTCCGGCGAAGGCGAGGCGGGTGCCCATGGCGGCCCGACCGGTGACCTGTACGTGGTCGTCAACGTGCGCGAGCACCCGATCTTCCAGCGCGACGGCAAGCACCTCTACTGCGAAGTGCCGATCAGCTATACCGATGCCGCCCTGGGTGGCGAGCTGGAAGTGCCGACCCTCGATGGTCGCGTGAAGCTGAAGATCCCTGAAGGTACCCAGACCGGCAAGCAGTTCCGCTTGCGCGGCAAGGGCGTGGCGCCGGTGCGCGGTGGCGCGGCAGGCGACCTGCTGTGCCGGGTGGCGGTGGAAACGCCGGTCAACCTCAGCCGTCGCCAGCGCGAGCTGCTCGAAGAGCTGCGCGATTCGCTGGAAGGCGACAGCTCCCATTCGCCCAAGGCCAGCGGCTGGTTCGAGGGTGTGAAGCGCTTCTTCGGTGATCTCTGAGAAGGAACAGGCTATGCGACGTATTGCGGTAATGGGCGCGGCGGGGCGGATGGGCAAGACCCTCGTCGAGGCTGTGCAGCAGCAGGCGCCCCAGACCGGGCTGACAGCGGCGATCGATCGCCCGGACAGCTCGCTGGTCGGGGCCGATGCCGGTGAACTGGCGGCCCTGGGGCGGATCGGCGTGCCGATCTGCGATGACCTGGCCAAGGTCGCCGACGAGTTCGATGTGCTGATCGACTTCACGCATCCTTCGGTGACCCTGAAGAACCTGGCGTTCTGCCGCAAGGCGGGCAAGGCCATGGTCATCGGCACCACCGGTTTCACGCCGGAAGAGAAAGAGCTGCTGGCGGAGGCGGGCAAGGAGATCCCGATCGTCTTCGCCGCGAACTTCAGCGTGGGAGTGAACCTCAGCCTCAAGCTGCTGGACATGGCGGCCCGGGTGCTGGGCGATGATGTGGATATCGAGATCATCGAGGCCCATCACCGGCACAAGGTCGACGCGCCGTCGGGGACCGCGCTGCGCATGGGTGAAGTGGTTGCCAATGCGTTGGGGCGCGACCTGCAGGAAGTGGCGGTTTACGGTCGTGAAGGCCAGACCGGTGCCCGTGATCGCAAGACCATCGGTTTCGCCACCGTGCGTGCCGGTGATGTGGTCGGTGACCACACCGTGCTGTTCGCCGCCGAAGGCGAGCGCCTGGAGATCACCCACAAGGCCTCCAGCCGCATGACGTTCGCCAAGGGCGCCGTGCGCGCCGCGCTGTGGCTGGAAGGGCGCGAGCCTGGCCTGTACGACATGCAGGACGTGCTCGAGCTGCGTTGATGCCGTGGGGCTGCCTGGCAGCCCCTTGTCGCATTGGTGTGTTTTAGAGACACATCTACGGTAGACCGAAAACGCACTTTTCTGTAAGCTACAGCTTTAGTGTGTCCACTAAAAGCGCGCAGCGAATTGAATTCAGCACTTAAAAGCGGGGTGACGTGTCCATACGTCACTCCGCTTTTTTGCAACCTGCGATCGCCCTTTCATGCTTGATTTACGGGAGGTCTTCTTGACAAAGCCAGCCATACTCGCCCTTGCCGACGGCAGTATTTTTCGCGGTGAAGCCATTGGTGCCGACGGTCAGACCGTTGGCGAGGTGGTATTCAACACCGCTATGACCGGCTACCAGGAAATCCTTACAGACCCTTCCTACTCGCAGCAAATCGTCACCCTGACCTACCCGCACATCGGCAATACCGGCACCACCCCGGAAGACGCCGAATCCAACCGCGTCTGGTCCGCCGGCCTGGTCATCCGCGACCTGCCGCTGCTGGCCAGCAACTGGCGTAACACCCAGTCGCTGCCTGAGTACCTCAAGGCCAACAACGTTGTCGCCATCGCCGGTATCGATACCCGTCGCCTGACCCGTATCCTGCGTGAAAAGGGCGCCCAGAACGGCTGCATCCTCGCCGGTGACAACATCACCGAAGAGCAGGCCATCGCCGCTGCCCGCGCCTTCCCGGGCCTGAAGGGCATGGACCTGGCCAAGGTCGTCTCCACCAAGGAGCGCTACGAGTGGCGTTCCAGCGTGTGGGAACTGAAGACCGACAGCCACCCGACCATCGACGCTGCCGACCTGCCGTACCACGTGGTTGCCTTCGACTACGGCGTCAAGCTGAACATCCTGCGCATGCTGGTGGCGCGTGGTTGCCGCGTGACCGTGGTGCCTGCCCAGACCCCGGCCAGCGAAGTGCTCGCGCTCAACCCCGATGGTGTGTTCCTGTCCAACGGCCCTGGTGATCCGGAGCCATGCGACTACGCCATCCAGGCGATCAAGGAAATCCTCGAAACCGAGATTCCGGTCTTCGGCATCTGCCTCGGCCACCAGCTGCTGGCCCTGGCCTCCGGCGCCAAGACCGTGAAGATGGGCCATGGCCACCACGGTGCCAACCACCCGGTCCAGGACCTGGATACCGGCGTGGTCATGATCACCAGCCAGAACCACGGCTTTGCCGTCGACGAAGCCACCTTGCCGGCTAACGTACGCGCCATCCACAAGTCGCTGTTCGACGGCACCCTGCAGGGTATCGAGCGCACCGACAAGAGCGCGTTCAGCTTCCAGGGCCACCCTGAAGCGAGCCCGGGCCCGACCGACGTCGCGCCACTGTTCGATCGTTTCACCGATGCCATGGCCAAGCGCCGCTGAGCATCCTGCTTCAAGGCCCCGGGCCGGCTTGTGCCGCGCCCGGAAGCGCCTGACCCAGATTGTTCAAAGCGGCTTGCCGACTGACCCCGGATTTGAGTGACCACCATGCCAAAACGTACAGACATCAAAAGCATCCTGATTCTCGGCGCTGGCCCGATCGTGATCGGCCAGGCCTGTGAGTTCGACTATTCCGGCGCCCAGGCCTGCAAGGCCCTGCGCGAGGAAGGTTTCCGCGTCATCCTGGTGAACTCCAACCCAGCCACCATCATGACCGACCCGGCCATGGCCGACGCCACCTACATCGAGCCGATCAAATGGCAATCGGTGGCCAAGATCATCGAGAAAGAGCGCCCGGACGCCGTCCTGCCGACCATGGGCGGCCAGACCGCGCTGAACTGCGCCCTGGACCTGGAGCGCCATGGCGTTCTGGAAAAATTCGGCGTAGAGATGATCGGTGCCAACGCCGACACCATCGACAAGGCCGAAGACCGCTCGCGCTTCGACAAGGCCATGAAGGACATCGGCCTTGAGTGCCCGCGCTCGGGTATCGCCCACAGCATGGAAGAGGCCAATGCGGTCCTCGAGAAGCTCGGCTTCCCATGCATCATTCGCCCGTCCTTCACCATGGGCGGCACCGGTGGCGGTATTGCCTACAACCGTGAAGAATTCGAAGAAATCTGCACCCGTGGTCTGGACCTGTCGCCGACCAAGGAACTGCTGATCGACGAATCGCTGATCGGCTGGAAGGAATACGAGATGGAGGTGGTCCGCGACAAGAAGGACAACTGCATCATCGTCTGCTCCATCGAAAACTTCGACCCGATGGGCGTGCACACCGGTGACTCGATCACCGTGGCTCCGGCACAGACCTTGACCGACAAGGAATACCAGATCATGCGCAATGCCTCGCTGGCGGTGCTGCGTGAAATCGGTGTCGAGACCGGCGGTTCCAACGTGCAGTTCGGCATCTGCCCGGACACCGGCCGCATGGTCGTGATCGAGATGAACCCGCGTGTTTCGCGTTCGTCCGCCCTGGCCTCCAAGGCCACCGGCTTCCCGATCGCCAAGATCGCCGCCAAGCTGGCCATCGGCTACACCCTCGACGAACTGCAGAACGACATCACCGGTGGCCGTACCCCGGCGTCCTTCGAGCCGTCGATCGACTACGTCGTCACCAAGCTGCCGCGCTTCGCCTTCGAGAAATTCCCCAAGGCCGACGCCCGCCTGACCACCCAGATGAAGTCTGTCGGTGAAGTCATGGCCATCGGCCGTACCTTCCAGGAATCCCTGCAGAAAGCCCTGCGTGGCCTGGAAGTCGGCGCCTGCGGCCTCGACCCGAAAGTCGACCTGGCCAGCCCGGAAGCCGCCAGCATCCTCAAGCGCGAACTGACCGTGCCGGGTGCCGAGCGTATCTGGTACGTCGCCGACGCCATGCGTTCGGGCATGACCATCGAGGAAATCTTCCAGCTGACCGGCATCGACCTGTGGTTCCTGGTGCAGATGGAAGACCTGATCAAGGAAGAAGAGAAGGTCAAGACCCTGGCCCTGTCGGCGATCGACAAGGACTACATGCTGCGCCTCAAGCGCAAGGGCTTCTCGGACCAGCGCCTGGCCAAGCTGCTCGGCATCACCGACAAGAACCTGCGTCGTCACCGCCACAAGCTGGAAGTGTTCCCGGTGTACAAGCGCGTCGACACCTGCGCCGCCGAGTTCGCCACCGACACCGCCTACCTGTACTCGACCTACGAGGAAGAGTGCGAGGCCAACCCGTCGACCCGCGACAAGATCATGATCCTGGGCGGTGGCCCGAACCGTATCGGCCAAGGCATCGAGTTCGACTACTGCTGCGTGCACGCAGCGCTCGCCCTGCGTGAAGACGGTTACGAGACCATCATGGTCAACTGCAACCCGGAAACCGTCTCCACCGACTACGACACCTCCGACCGTCTGTACTTCGAGCCGCTGACCCTGGAAGACGTGTTGGAAGTCTGCCGCGTCGAGAAGCCGAAGGGCGTGATCGTCCACTACGGCGGCCAGACCCCGCTGAAACTGGCCCGTGCCCTGGAAGAAGCCGGCGTGCCAATCATCGGCACCAGCCCGGACGCCATCGACCGCGCCGAAGACCGCGAGCGTTTCCAGCAGATGGTTCAGCGCCTGAACCTGCTGCAGCCGCCAAACGCCACCGTGCGCAGCGAAGACGAAGCCATCAAGGCGGCCGGCACTATCGGCTACCCGCTGGTGGTGCGCCCGTCCTACGTACTGGGCGGCCGTGCGATGGAGATCGTCTACGAGTTGGACGAGCTCAAGCGCTACCTGCGTGAAGCGGTGCAAGTGTCCAACGACAGCCCAGTGCTGCTCGACCACTTCCTCAACTGCGCCATCGAGATGGACGTGGATGCGGTCTGTGACGGCACCGACGTGGTGATCGGCGCGATCATGCAGCACATCGAGCAGGCCGGCGTTCACTCCGGTGACTCGGCGTGCTCGCTGCCACCTTACTCGCTGAGCAAGGAAGTGCAGGACGAAGTCCGCGTACAGGTCAAGAAAATGGCCCTGGAGCTGGGCGTGGTCGGCCTGATGAACGTGCAGCTGGCCCTGCAGGGCGACAAGATCTACGTGATCGAGGTCAACCCGCGCGCCTCGCGTACCGTGCCGTTCGTGTCCAAGTGCATCGGCACCTCGCTGGCGATGATCGCTGCACGCGTCATGGCAGGCAAAACCCTGAAAGAACTGGGCTTCACCCAGGAAATCATCCCGAACTTCTACAGCGTCAAGGAAGCCGTCTTCCCGTTCGCCAAGTTCCCGGGGGTTGACCCGATCCTCGGCCCTGAGATGAAATCCACCGGTGAAGTCATGGGTGTCGGCGACAGCTTCGGTGAAGCCTTCGCCAAGGCCCAGATGGGCGCCAGCGAAGTACTGCCGACCGGCGGTACCGCGTTCATCAGCGTGCGCGACGACGACAAGCCACAAGTGGCTGGCGTTGCCCGCGACCTGATCGCCCTGGGCTTCGAAGTGGTTGCAACTGCAGGCACCGCCAAGGTTATCGAAGCGGCCGGCCTGAAAGTGCGCCGTGTGAACAAGGTGACCGAGGGTCGCCCACACGTGGTCGACATGATCAAGAACGACGAAGTGTCGCTGATCATCAACACCACCGAAGGCCGCCAGTCGATCGCCGACTCCTACTCGATTCGTCGCAATGCGCTGCAGCACAAGATTTACTGCACCACCACCATTGCGGCCGGTGAAGCCATCTGCGAGGCGCTGAAATTCGGTCCGGAAAAGACCGTTCGTCGCCTGCAGGATCTGCATGCAGGACTCAAAGCATGAGCATTACCAAGTACCCGATGACCGTCCAGGGCGCTCGCGCCCTGGAAGAAGAGCATCTGTTCCTGAGCAAGACCGAGCGCCCGCGCCTGAGCCAGGCTATCGGTGAGGCCCGCGAGCTGGGCGACCTCAAGGAAAACGCCGAATACCATGCCGCCCGTGAGGAGCAGGGCATGGTCGAGGCGCGTATTCGCGATATCGAAGGCCGCCTGCAGAACTCGGTGGTGATCGACGTGACCACCATTGCCCACACCGGCAAGGTCATCTTCGGTACCACTGTCGATCTGGAGAACACTGAAACCGGCGATCAGGTGACTTACCAGATCGTTGGCGAAGATGAAGCCGACGTGAAGAAAGGCAAGCTTTCCAGCGGTGCACCTATCGCCCGTGCCATCATTGGCAAGGAAGAAGGTGACACGGTGGTCGTGAAGACGCCGAACGGTACGGTCGAGTACGAGATTGTCGAAGTCAAGCACATCTGACCGGCGCCTGCGGGCGCCATCCCTCGAGGGGATCCTCTGGCAGCTGGCCCAGGTTTTCTGGGTCGGCGGCCTGTGGGTGTTCCACGTGGGGCTGGTGCCGGCACTGAAAGTCAGTGGCCTGGCGCCGTTGCTGGTGCACGACATTGCTGCACAGATCGACCGCTGGTTAATCGGCGTGGCAATGCTCGGGCTGTTGACCCAGCTGGCTGTATTGGCGAGGGTGGATGGCCTGGCGGCCTGGTGGCGGCAATTTCGCGGCCAGATGCTGTTGCTCGGCTTTGCTGCCTGCGTCAGCTACTACACTCTGCGCTACGGGATCTCCGTGGGCGAACGCTGGCAGATGTTCTGCTTTTTGGTGCTGGGTTTTTCCGGCATCGTGCTGGTGGCCCAGCCGGTTCCGGTCAGGGCGCGCAAGGCGCGCCACTGATCGGCGCCACCGTTACTTGAAGCGGTGGATGTTGGACAGCTGCTTGTTCGGCTGTGGGTTCTTGCGGTAGATCAGCGCCTTCTTGCCGATGGTCTGCACCAGCTCGGCGCGGCCGACCTTGCACAGTTCGGCGATCGCGGCGGCACGCTCTTCACGGTCTTCCGAACGGATTTCGACCTTGATCAGCTCGTGATCGGCCAGGGCGCGCTCCAGTTCGGCGGCGACGCCTTCGTTCACACCGTTGCCAGCAACGATCAGGACCGGCTTCAGGTCATGACCAATGGACTTGTATTGCTTCTTCTGCTCGTTATTGAGCGGCATAATCTGACCCTTTTCGTCTGATTCTGTAAAATTGACGGGCATTTTACCCGAGGGCCCCTGGCTCCGCCCAGTCAAACACGACGCATATCATCGAGGTGCCCCGTGGTACAACGTTCCAAAAGCAGCGCAAACTGGCTGCGAGAGCATTTCAACGATCCTTTTGTGAAACAGGCGCAGAAGGATGGCTACCGCTCGCGTGCGAGCTACAAACTGCTGGAGATCCAGGAAAAAGACCGCCTGATCCGCCCCGGCATGAGCGTGATCGACCTCGGCGCAGCGCCAGGTGGCTGGTCGCAGGTGACCAGTCGTCTGATTGGTGGCCAAGGGCGGTTGATCGCCTCGGACATCCTCGAAATGGACTCGATCCCGGACGTTACCTTCATCCAGGGCGACTTTACTCAGGACGAAGTGCTGCAGCAGATCCTGCAGGCGGTCGGTGATTCGCACGTAGACCTTGTGATTTCCGATATGGCCCCCAATATGAGTGGTACGCCCGCGGTGGACATGCCGCGTGCCATGTTCCTCTGTGAACTGGCCCTGGATCTGGCGACCCGCGTGCTCAAGCCCGGCGGGGATTTCCTGATCAAGATCTTCCAGGGCGAGGGTTTCGACATGTACCTGAAGGACGTGCGCAGCAAGTTCGACAAGGTGCAGATGCGCAAGCCGTCGTCCTCGCGGGATCGCTCCCGCGAACAGTACCTGTTGGGCAAGGGTTTCAAGGGAGCGTGAAAGGCGTGCTGCGGGGTTGCCGATAGTTATTTCCAATCGGCGGCTCCGTCTGGATCGTCCGAACTTCGTGTAGTCTAGCTTTCACAAAGGGTTACAGACGGTGCCTGCGGATGCGTGGGTAATGTAGTAAGTTAGGGCGATGAATATCATGCGAGGCACGGCTGCGTCGTGCGCCGGCCTCAGAGGGTAGCGAATTGAACGACATGGCAAAGAATCTGATCCTCTGGTTGATCATCGCCGCCGTCCTGGTGACGGTGATGAACAACTTCTCGAGCCCTAACGAGCCGCAGACCCTCAACTATTCCGACTTCATCCAGCAGGTCAAGGATGGCAAGGTCGAGCGCGTGACCGTCGACGGCTACATCATTACCGGCAAGCGCACCGACGGCGACAACTTCAAGACTGTCCGCCCGGCCATCACCGATAACGGCCTGATCGGCGACCTGGTGGATAACCACGTCACCGTCGAAGGCAAGCAGCCTGAGCAGCAGAGCATCTGGACCCAGTTGCTGGTCGCCAGCTTCCCGATCCTGGTGATCATCGCCGTGTTCATGTTCTTCATGCGCCAGATGCAGGGCGGTGCCGGTGGTAAAGGCGGCCCGATGAGCTTCGGCAAGAGCAAGGCGCGCCTGCTGTCCGAAGACCAGGTCAAGACTACCCTGGCTGACGTTGCCGGTTGCGACGAGGCCAAGGAAGAAGTTGGCGAGCTGGTCGAGTTCCTGCGTGACCCGGGCAAGTTCCAGCGCCTGGGTGGCCGCATCCCCCGCGGTGTGCTGATGGTCGGCCCGCCCGGTACCGGTAAGACCCTGCTGGCCAAGGCCATCGCCGGCGAAGCCAAGGTGCCGTTCTTCACCATTTCCGGTTCCGACTTCGTCGAGATGTTCGTCGGCGTGGGTGCCAGCCGCGTGCGTGACATGTTCGAGCAGGCCAAGAAACACGCACCTTGCATCATCTTCATCGACGAGATCGACGCCGTTGGCCGCCACCGTGGCGCCGGCATGGGCGGCGGTCACGACGAGCGTGAGCAGACCCTGAACCAGTTGCTGGTCGAAATGGATGGCTTCGAGATGAACGATGGCATCATCGTCATCGCCGCCACCAACCGTCCCGACGTGCTTGACCCGGCGCTGCTGCGCCCGGGCCGCTTCGACCGCCAGGTCGTGGTCGGCCTGCCGGACATCCGTGGTCGTGAGCAGATCCTCAAAGTGCACATGCGCAAGGTGCCAATCGGCGAGAACGTCAACGCGGCGGTCATCGCCCGCGGTACCCCTGGCTTCTCCGGTGCCGACCTGGCCAACCTGGTCAACGAGGCGTCGCTGTTCGCTGCCCGTTCCAGCAAGCGCGTGGTCGAGATGAAGGAGTTCGAGCTGGCCAAGGACAAGATCATGATGGGCGCCGAGCGCAAGACCATGGTCATGTCCGAGAAAGAGAAGCAGAACACCGCTTACCACGAAGCAGGCCACGCCATCGTCGGCCGTGTCGTCCCCGAGCATGATCCGGTGTACAAGGTGTCGATCATTCCGCGTGGTCGTGCCTTGGGTGTGACCATGTTCTTGCCGGAAGAAGACCGTTACAGCCTGTCCAAGCGTGCGCTGATCAGCCAGATCTGCTCGCTTTATGGTGGTCGTATCGCTGAAGAGATGACCCTGGGCTTCGACGGTGTGACCACTGGCGCCTCCAACGACATCATGCGTGCGAGCCAGATTGCCCGGAACATGGTCACCAAGTGGGGCCTGTCCGAAAAACTCGGGCCGCTGATGTACGCCGAAGAAGAGGGCGAGGTGTTCCTCGGCCGCAGCGCGGGTAGCCAGCATGCCAGCGTTTCCGGTGAGACGGCGAAGATGATCGACTCCGAAGTGCGCAGCATCATCGACCAGTGCTATGCCACGGCCAAACAGATCCTCACCGATAATCGCGACAAGCTCGACGCCATGGCCGAGGCCTTGATGAAGTACGAAACCATCGATGCCGACCAGATCGACGACATCATGGCTGGCCGCACTCCGCGTGAGCCACGTGACTGGGACAACGATGCCGGGACCTCTGGCAAGCAGGCTTCCCAGGATGATCGTCCGGAGTCGCCGATCGGCGGTCCAGCGGCTCAGCACTAAGGGTTTCTATGACCTCACAGCAGTACCCGACCCGGTTGCCTTGCGGCAACCGGGTTCTTGATTTGTCCCGTACCCATGTCATGGGCATCCTCAACGTCACTCCAGATTCGTTCTCCGATGGTGGGCGCTTCAGTCAGCGCGATGCGGCCCTGCGTCATGCCGAGGAGATGGTGGCGGCCGGAGCGACCCTGATCGATGTGGGGGGCGAGTCCACCCGTCCGGGTGCCCGCGCCGTTTCGCCTACCGAGGAGCTGGAGCGCGTGGCGCCGATTGTCGAAGCGATCAACAGCCGGCTCGACGTGGTCATCTCGGTCGATACCTCGACGCCTGCGGTCATGCGCGAATCCGCGCGCCTCGGCGCTGGCTTGATCAACGATGTGCGCGCCCTGGAGCGCGACGGTGCGCTTGATGCGGCGGCGGACACCGGCTTGCCGGTGTGTCTCATGCACATGCGTGGCGAGCCGGGCAACATGCAGGACAATCCGCAATATGAAGATGTGACAGCCGATGTTACGCGCTATCTTGAACAGCGTATGGCCGCCTGCGCGGCGGCAGGCATCGGGGCTGAGCGCATCATCCTCGACCCGGGGTTCGGCTTTGCCAAGACCCTCGAGCACAATCTCAGCCTTTTCAAACATATGGAAGCGCTCTATCGCCTCGGCAGGCCGCTCCTGGTAGGCGTCTCGCGCAAGAGCATGATCGGCCTCGCGCTGGGCCGCCCCGTCGGTGAACGCCTGTACGGTAGCCTGGCGCTGGCGGCATTGGCCATGACCAAGGGTGCGAGCATCCTGCGGGTGCATGACGTGGCGGAAACCGTCGACGTGGTGCGCATGATCGCGGCCGTGCAGAGCGCCGAATAAGAACATTGGAGTCACTATGAGCAGAAAATACTTTGGTACCGATGGTATCCGTGGTCGCGTTGGCCAGTTCCCCATCACCCCGGACTTCATGCTGAAACTCGGCTGGGCGGCGGGCATGGCCTTCCGCAAGCAGGGCAATTGCCGTGTGCTGGTCGGCAAGGACACCCGTATCTCGGGCTACATGTTCGAGTCCGCGCTGGAGGCCGGCCTGTCTGCGGCCGGCGCCGACGTGATGCTGCTCGGGCCGATGCCGACGCCTGCCATCGCCTACCTGACCCGGACCTTCCATGCCGAAGCGGGTATCGTCATCAGTGCCTCGCACAACCCGCACGACGACAACGGCATCAAGTTCTTCTCCGGCGCCGGTACCAAGCTGCCGGACGAAGTCGAGCTGATGATCGAGGAACTGCTCGACCAGCCGATGACCGTCGTCGAGTCCAGCAAGCTGGGCAAGGTTTCGCGTATCAACGACGCGGCGGGGCGCTACATCGAGTTCTGCAAGAGCAGCGTGCCCAGCAGCACCAGTTTCGAAGGCCTCAAGATCGTGGTGGACTGCGCGCATGGTGCCACCTACAAGGTGGCGCCGAGCGTGTTCCGTGAGCTCGGTGCCGAAGTCACGGTGCTGCACGCGGCGCCAGATGGCCTGAACATCAACGAGGGCTGTGGCTCGACCCATATCGAGTCGCTGCAGGCCGCGGTGCTGGTCGGGCATGCGGACATCGGCATCGCCTTCGACGGCGACGGTGACCGTGTGTTGATGGTCGATCATACCGGCACCATCGTCGATGGCGACGAGCTGCTGTTCATCATCGGTCGCGACATGCACGAGCGCGGCAAGCTGCAAGGCGGCGTGGTCGGTACGTTGATGAGCAACCTGGGCCTGGAGTTGGCGTTCAAGGAGCTTGATATTCCGTTCGTGCGCGCCAAGGTTGGTGATCGCTACGTGATGGCTGAGCTGCTCGAGCGCGAATGGCTGCTGGGTGGCGAAAATTCCGGGCATGTCGTCTGCGGCAGCCATACCACCACGGGAGACGCGATCATCGCCGCGCTGCAGGTGCTGATGGCGCTCAAGCGCCGTGGCGAGAACCTCGCCCAGGCCCGTCAGGCGGTGCGCAAGTGCCCGCAGGTGCTGATCAACGTGCGTTTCGCCGCGGGCAAGAGCGATCCCCTGGAAAACCCGTTGGTCAAAGAGGCCAGCGCCAAGGCGACCGAGGCCATGGCCGGTCGCGGCCGTGTGCTGCTGCGCAAGTCCGGTACCGAGCCTTTGGTGCGGGTGATGGTGGAGGGTGACGACGAAACCCAGGTGCGTGGCCATGCCGAAGCCCTGGCCAAGCTCGTTGAAGAAGTTTGTGCCTGAAAGAGGCTTGCCAGCGCAGATCGGGTTGGGTAAGATCTGCGCCCACTTTGACCGACGAGGTAAAGCATGCGTCGCCCCATGGTAGCTGGTAACTGGAAGATGCACGGTACCCGCGCCAGCGTCGCTGAGCTGACTCAGGGGTTGGGCAAAATGCTCATTCCCGACGGTATCGAAGTCGCGGTGTTTCCACCGGCCCTGTTCATCAATGAAGTTGTTGATGGGCTGAAAGGCAAGGGGATCATCGTTGGAGCACAGAATTCTGCGGTACAGCCCGAACAGGGTGCACTGACCGGTGAAGTTGCACCGAGTCAGTTGTCAGAAGTCGGTTGCAAGTTGGTGTTGATCGGCCATTCGGAGCGTCGCCAGATTATCGGTGAAAGTGACGAAGTGCTGAATCAAAAGTTTGCAGCCGCACAGAAAAGTGGTTTGACGCCAGTGCTCTGTGTAGGGGAAACTCTCGCCGAGCGTGAAGCAGGCAAGACGCTCGAAGTTGTAGGGCGTCAACTAAGCAGTGTGATCGACGCGTTCGGTATCGCTGCTTTTGCCAATGCAGTAATTGCCTATGAGCCTGTATGGGCCATTGGTACAGGTTTGACGGCCTCGCCCCAGCAAGCCCAGGATGTGCATGCAGCCATCCGCGAGCAGTTGGCGGAAAAGGACGCCGAAGTTGCCCGCAAGGTGCAGCTTCTCTACGGCGGCAGCGTGAAGGCGGCTAATGCGGCCGAACTGTTCGGCATGCCGGATATCGATGGGGGGCTCATTGGTGGAGCGTCCCTGAATGCAGACGAATTCGGTGCAATTTGTCGCGCCGCAGGAAACTGAAAAATGCTGGAAACAGTCGTAGTTGTTTTTCATCTGTTGGCAGCACTGTCACTGGTAGTCATGGTGTTGTTGCAGCAGGGTAAAGGTGCGGAAGCAGGTGCATCTTTCGGCGCAGGTGCTTCAAATACTGTGTTCGGAAGCCAAGGTTCCGCTACCTTTTTGAGTAAAGTTACTGCTATACTTGCCGCCACTTTCTTTTTGACTGCACTTGGGTTAGGATACTTCGCCAAGCAGCAAGCACACCAGCTGACTCAAGCTGGTCTGCCAGATCCAGCAGTGCTGGAAGTCAAAGAGCAAAAGCCGGCAGTCAATGATGATGTACCGGTGCTCCAGCAGCAGAAGAGCGAAACCACCAACTCTGGTGATGTACCTCCTCCAGCCAAAGAGCAGCAGTAACGGGTTTCAAATGTAGTATTGCCGAGGTGGTGGAATTGGTAGACACGCAACCTTGAGGTGGTTGTGCCCATAGGGTGTAGGGGTTCGAGTCCCCTTCTCGGTACCAATTGAAGCATGAGAGCCCGCTTTAGCGGGCTTTCTTGCAGGTGGAGGTCGGATTGACCCAGCAAAGGGTTCAGTCTTATACTTTCGCCCCAGCTTTGTCGCGGGGTGGAGCAGCTTGGTAGCTCGTCGGGCTCATAACCCGAAGGTCGTTGGTTCAAATCCAGCCCCCGCAACCAGCTTCAGCAGAGCCCCTTTTCAGGGGCTTTTTGCTAGCCGAACAGTTTTAGGCGTCGTTGTCCAACGGCGCTTTCAGGGATGGGCGCTTCGCCCATTTTTTATTTGCACAGCATGCACGAGGGGGTTCAGGTGTCGAGCAAGCTAGAACAGTTGCAGGCCTTGTTGGCCCCGGTTGTCGAGGGCCTGGGCTACCAATGCTGGGGGATCGAATACGTCTCCCAAGGCAAGCATTCGGTACTGCGTATCTATATCGACAAGGAAGGCGGCATCCTGGTGGAAGACTGCGAAGCCGTCAGCCGTCAGGCCAGCGCCATCCTCGATGTGGAAGATCCGATCAGCTCTGAATATACCCTCGAGGTGTCCTCTCCAGGCATGGACCGCCCGCTGTTCACCCTAGAACAGTTTGCAGCGCATGCCGGCGAGCAGGTGAAGATCAAGCTGCGTACGCCCTTCGAGGGCCGTCGTAACTTCCAGGGCCTTCTCCGCGGTGTGGAGGAACAGGATGTGGTGGTGCAGGTGGACCAGCACGAGTTCCTGTTGCCGATCGACTCGATCGACAAGGCCAATATTATTCCCAGTTTTGACTGAGACGTGCCGGGCCCGGCGGATGTTCCGGGGCCAATGGCTTGCGCAAGGCGAGGCGTACGATGAGCAAAGAAGTACTGCTGGTTGTTGAATCGGTATCCAACGAGAAAGGTGTACCGCCAGGCGTCATTTTCGAAGCGCTGGAAGTGGCCCTGGCCACTGCAACCAAAAAACGTTTTGAGGACGAAGTCGACCTGCGTGTGGAAATCAACCGCCACACCGGTAGCTACGAGACCTTCCGCCGCTGGACCGTGGTCGACGAGAACGACCTGGACGATCCGGCGATCGAGACCTGGCTGGAAAAGATCCAGGACACGCACCCCGATGCCAAGATCGGTGACGTGATCGAAGAGAAGATCGAGTCGATCGAGTTCGGTCGCATCGCCGCGCAGACCGCCAAGCAGGTCATCGTGCAGAAGGTCCGCGAGGCCGAGCGCGCCCAGGTGGTCGATGCCTACCGCGAGCGCGTGGGCGAGATCATCTCCGGTACCGTCAAGAAGGTCACCCGCGACAACGTCATCGTCGACCTGGGCAACAATGCCGAGGCGCTGCTGGCGCGCGAAGACATCATTCCCCGTGAGACCTTCCGTGTCGGCGTGCGCCTGCGTGCGCTGCTCAAGGAAATCCGCACCGAGAACCGCGGCCCTCAGCTGATCCTGTCGCGCACCGCGCCGCAGATGCTGATCGAGCTGTTCCGCATCGAAGTGCCGGAAATCGCCGAAGGCCTCATCGAAGTCATGGCCGCCTCCCGTGATCCGGGTTCGCGTGCCAAGATCGCCGTCCGCTCCAAGGACAAGCGCATCGACCCGCAGGGTGCCTGTATCGGCATGCGTGGTTCGCGCGTCCAGGCCGTATCCGGCGAGCTGGGTGGCGAGCGTGTGGATATCGTCCTCTGGGACGAGAACCCGGCGCAGTTCGTCATCAACGCCATGTCGCCGGCAGAGGTTGCCGCGATCATCGTTGACGAGGACGCCCATGCGATGGATATCGCCGTTGCCGAGGACAACCTGGCCCAGGCGATTGGCCGTGGTGGCCAGAACGTCCGCCTGGCCAGCCAGCTGACCGCCTGGACCCTGAACGTGATGACCGAGAAGGACATCCAGGCCAAGCAGCAAGCTGAAACCGGCGATATCCTGCGTAATTTTGTCGAGGAACTGGAAGTCGACGAGGAGCTGGCACAAGTGCTGGTCGACGAAGGCTTTACCAGCCTCGAAGAAATTGCCTACGTACCGTTGGAAGAAATGCTCAACATCGATGGCTTTGACGAGGAAATCGTCAATGAGCTCCGCGCTCGAGCCAAGGACCGTTTGTTGACCAAGGCCATCGCTACCGAAGAAAAACTGGCAGACGCCCATCCGGCCGAAGACCTGCTCTCCCTCGAGGGCATGGACAAGGACCTGGCGGCGGAACTGGCGGTGCGCGGCGTGGTTAACCGCGAAGACCTGGCCGAGCAGTCGATCGACGACCTGCTCGACATCGACGGCATCGACGAAGAGCGTGCCGGCAAGTTGATCATGGCCGCCCGAGCCCACTGGTTCGAGTAATTAGGCGCGGCCTGAGGAGAGAAGTGCATGACGCAAGTCACGGTGAAAGAACTGGCCCAAGAGGTCGAGGCACCGGTAGAGCGCCTGCTGCAGCAGATGCGTGAGGCAGGTCTGCCGCACACCGACGCCGGTCAGGTAGTGACCGACAATGAGAAGCAGACCCTGCTGACTCATTTGAAGAGCAGCCACAAGAGCAAGGCGGAAGAGCCGCGCAAGATTACCTTGCAGCGCAAGACCACCAGCACTCTGCGTGTCGCCGGTAGCAAGAGCATCAGCGTAGAAGTACGCAAGAAGAAAGTCTTCGTGCAGCGCAGCCCGGAAGAGATCCAGGCTGAGCAGAAACGCGAGCAGGAAGAGCGTCGCGCCGCGGAAAACGCCGCGCGCGAGAAGGTTGAAGCCGAAGTTCGCCAGCGCAACGAGGAGCAGGCACGCCGTCAGGCCGCCGAGGCTCCGGCCGCCGCGCCAGCGCCCAAGGCCGAGCCTGCGCCAGCCGCTGCCCCGGTAGTGGCCAACGCACCGGTGTCCGAAGACGCCGCCGCGCGTGCTGCCGAGCGCAAGAAGGACGAGACCCGTCGTAACGAAAGCCGCACCCGTGATGACGATCGTCGCGGTGGTGGCCAGGCTACCGCCGGCCGTGGCGAAGCGCCGCGCATGTCGGTCAAGGTCAAGGTCAAGGAGAAGGAAAAGGCTCCGACTCCGCGCGCCGCGCCGCGTACCACCGATGAAGAAAGCGATGGTTTCCGTCGCCGCGGTGGCAAGGGTAAAGGCAAGAAGCGCAATGCGCATGGCTTCCAGAGCCCGACCGGCCCGGTTATCCGTGACGTGGCGATCGGCGAGACCATCACTGTCTCCGATCTGGCCAACCAGATGTCCGTCAAGGGCGCTGAAGTGGTCAAGTTCATGTTCAAGATGGGTACTCCGGTCACCATCAACCAGGTGCTCGACCAGGAAACCGCTCAGCTGGTAGCAGAAGAGCTGGGCCACAAGGTCACCCTGATCAGTGACACCGCCCTGGAAGACTCCCTGGCCGAATCGCTGAAGTTCGAAGGCGAGACCACTTCGCGTGCACCGGTCGTGACCGTCATGGGCCACGTCGACCACGGCAAGACCTCGCTGCTCGACTACATCCGTCGTGCCAAGGTTGCTGCTGGCGAGGCCGGTGGTATCACCCAGCACATCGGTGCGTACCACGTCGAAACCGACCGTGGCATGGTTACCTTCCTCGACACCCCTGGCCACGCTGCGTTCACGCAAATGCGCGCCCGTGGTGCCAAGGCGACCGACATCGTCATCCTGGTGGTGGCGGCGGACGATGGCGTGATGCCGCAGACCCGCGAAGCCGTGCAGCATGCCAAGGCAGCTGGCGTACCGCTGGTCGTTGCAGTGAACAAGATCGACAAGCCAGGCGCAGACCTCGATCGCATCCGTAACGAGCTGTCCGTCGAAGGCGTGACCTCCGAGGAATGGGGTGGTGACACGCCGTTCGTCAAGGTTTCGGCGAAGATGGGTACCGGCGTCGACGAATTGCTCGAAGCGGTCCTGCTGCAGGCCGAGATCCTCGAACTCAAGGCCACCCCGACCGCACCTGGTCGTGGTGTCGTGGTCGAGTCGCGTCTGGACAAGGGCCGTGGCCCGGTGGCGACCATCCTGGTTCAGGACGGTACCCTGCGTCAGGGCGACATGGTCCTGGTCGGCTCCAACTATGGCCGCGTGCGTGCCATGCTCGACGAAAACGGCAAGCCTGTGAAGGAAGCCGGCCCGTCGATCCCGGTCGAGATCCTCGGCCTGGACGGCACGCCCGACGCTGGTGAAGAGATGTCGGTGGTTGCCGACGAGAAGAAAGCGCGTGAAGTTGCGCTGTTCCGTCAAGGCAAGTTCCGTGAGGTCAAGCTGGCCCGTGCTCACGCCGGCAAGCTGGAAAACATCTTCGAGACCATGGGTCAGGAAGAGAAGAAGACCCTCAACATCGTCCTCAAGACCGACGTGCGCGGCTCCCTCGAGGCGCTGCAAGGTTCGCTCGGCGGCCTGGGCAACGACGAAGTTCAGGTTCGCGTCATCGGTGGCGGCGTCGGTGGTATCACCGAAAGCGATGCCAACCTGGCGCTGGCGTCCAACGCTGTACTGTTCGGCTTCAACGTGCGTGCCGATGCCGGCGCGCGCAAGATCGTCGAGCAGGAAGGTCTGGATATGCGTTACTACAACGTGATCTACGACATCATCGAAGACGTCAAGAAAGCCCTGACCGGCATGCTCGGCAGCGATGTTCGCGAGAACATCCTGGGTGTCGCCGAAGTCCGTGACGTGTTCCGTTCGCCGAAGTTCGGCGCCATCGCTGGCTGTATGGTCATCGAGGGTACCGTGTACCGCAACCGTCCGATCCGCGTTCTGCGCGACGACGTGGTGATCTTCGAAGGCGAGCTGGAATCGCTGCGTCGCTTCAAGGACGATGCGTCCGAAGTACGCAACGGCATGGAGTGCGGTATTGGCGTCAAGAGCTACAACGACGTCAAGGTCGGCGACAAGATCGAAGTGTTCGAGAAAGTCCAGGTGGCTCGTACCCTGTAAGGGCCGAGCGTGGTGCAGGCCCCGCCCCAGGGCGGTTGCCTGAACCTCTGAAGGTAGCGCCCGGTCAGGCTTCGAGCTTGACCGGGCGTTTGCCGCTTTAAGATACAGGTAGCAAGAATGGCAAAAGAATACAGCCGTACCCAACGTATCGGTGATCAGATGCAGCGTGAGCTGGCAGAGCTGATTCGCCGTGAAGTCAAAGACCCGCGTGTCGGCCTGGTGACCATCACCGCCGTCGACGTCAGCCGTGACCTGGGCCATGCCAAGGTCTTCATCACCGTCATGGGCGAAGAAACCCCGGACGCCGTCAAGCAGTCGCTCAAGGCCTTGAACAGCGCCGCCAGCTTCCTGCGTCTGCACCTGGGCCGCTCGATGCAGCTGCGCAGCGTGCCGCAGCTGCATTTCCACTTCGATGAAAGCGTGAGCCGCGGTGTGCATCTGTCTGCGCTGATCGAACGTGCGGTGGCCGAAGACCGCCAGCACCAGGATGCCGACGCGCCGGACACCAAGGAGTAAGCGGTGGCCCAGGTCAAACGTATCCGCCGCAACGTCAGCGGCATCATCCTGCTCGACAAGCCGCTGGGGTTCACCTCCAACGCTGCCCTGCAGAAGGTCCGCTGGCTGCTCAATGCCGAGAAGGCCGGCCACACCGGCAGCCTCGATCCGCTGGCCACCGGCGTGCTGCCGCTGTGCTTCGGCGAGGCCACCAAGTTCTCGCAGTACCTGCTCGATTCCGACAAGGGCTACGAGACGGTGATGCAGATGGGCCAGACCACCACCACCGGGGATGCCGAAGGCGAAGTGCTGAAGACCCGCGACGTGACCGTTGGTCGCGCCGACATCGAAGCGGTCATCCCGCGTTTTCGCGGTGAAATCCAGCAGGTGCCGCCGATGTACTCGGCCCTCAAGCGCGACGGCCAGCCGCTGTACAAACTGGCGCGCGCAGGAGAGGTAGTGGAGCGTGAGGCGCGTTCTGTTACTATTGGCCGGTTGGACCTGCTGGAGTGCGAAGGCACCCGGGCACGCCTGTCGGTTGGCTGCAGCAAGGGCACCTATATCCGCACCCTGGTGGAGGATATGGGCGAGGCGTTGGGCTGTGGTGCCTACGTCGCCGAGCTGCGCCGTACCCAGGCCGGCCCCTTCGAGCTGGCCCAGACCGTCACGCTCGAAGAGCTGGAACAGGCTCACGCCGAAGGTGGCAACGAAGCGCTCGATCGCTTCCTGATGCCTTCGGACAGCGGCTTGCAGGACTGGCCATTGGTGGTATTGTCCGAGCACAGCGCGTTCTACTGGCTACATGGCCAGGCAGTACGTGCGCCGGACGCGCCGCAATTCGGCATGGTCCGCGTACAGGATCACAATGCCCGCTTCATCGGTATCGGTGAGGTGAGCGAGGACGGGCGCATTGCGCCGCGTCGACTGATTCGGTCGGAATGACCGATACCACAGGGCGAGGTCAACGCTTTGCCCTGCGGATTCGAGGATGGCTGTCAGTAGGCACGGTCATTACTCTTTTTATTAATACAGGGATCCAGTCCCTGGCCTATTGGACCCCGCTTGCGGGATCCGTTTATCAGGAGAAGCCAAATGGCCCTCAGCGTCGAAGAAAAAGCTCAGATCGTTGCAGACTATCAGCAAGCCGCCGGCGACACCGGTAGCCCGGAAGTACAGGTTGCCCTGCTGACCTTCAACATCAACAAGCTGCAAGGCCACTTCAAGGCCAACGAAAAAGACCACCACTCCCGTCGTGGTCTGATCCGTATGGTCAACCAGCGTCGTAAGCTGCTGGATTACCTGAAGGGCAAAGACACCACTCGTTACAGCGCCCTGATCGGTCGCCTGGGCCTGCGTCGCTAATAGCGGCCTGGCCAGTGGTGTTGCATGGTGTGTCGCATTCTTCGGCTACGCTGCCTGTCAGCGTCGCCGTTGGACACGCCGCGCGATCTGCGAGGTTGGCAGCCTGGTGTGCCGAGCGGTTTATCCGCCCGGCGCCAGGCTCCCAGCCTCGTGTTGTATCTGGACGGTCAATGGGGCCGATTCCCCGTTCTGCCCAAGAATTCGCAAGAACCAGTTCCCCCAAGAGCCACTGAAAAAGGTAGGAAACCGTGAACCCGGTAATCAAGCAATTCCAGTTCGGTCAATCGACCGTTACCCTCGAAACGGGCCGCATTGCCCGTCAGGCCACCGGCGCCGTGCTGGTCACCGTCGACAACGATGTCACCGTGCTGGTGACCGTGGTCGGTGCCAAGCATGCCGATCCGAGCAAGGGCTTCTTCCCGCTGTCCGTGCACTACCAGGAAAAGACCTACGCCGCTGGCAAGATCCCAGGTGGTTTCTTCAAGCGTGAAGGCCGCCCATCCGAAAAAGAAACCCTGACTTCGCGCCTGATCGACCGCCCGATCCGCCCGCTGTTCCCTGAAGGTTTCATGAACGAAGTGCAGGTTGTCTGCACCGTGGTTTCCACCAGCAAGAAGACCGATCCGGACATCGCTGCGATGATCGGTACCTCGGCTGCCCTGGCCATCTCGGGCATTCCGTTCGAAGGCCCGATCGGCGCCGCCCGCGTTGCCTTCCACGAAAGCACCGGCTACCTGCTGAACCCGACCTACGAGCAGCAGGCCGCTTCGAGCCTGGACATGGTCGTTGCCGGTACCGAGTCGGCCGTACTGATGGTTGAATCGGAAGCCAAAGAGCTGACCGAAGACCAGATGCTGGGCGCCGTGCTGTTCGCCCACGACGAATTCCAGGCCGTGATCAAGGCTGTCAAAGAGCTGGCTGCCGAAGCCGCCAAGCCGACCTGGGACTGGAAACCTGCCGTTGCCAACACCGAACTGTTCAACGCCATCCGCGCCGAGTTCGGCGAAGCGGTGTCGCAGGGCTACACCATCACCGTCAAGGCCGACCGCTATGCGCGCCTGGGCGAGTTGCGCGATCAGGCGATCGCCAAGTTTTCCGGTGAAGAAGGCCAGCCATCGGCTGGTGAAGTCAAAGACATCTTCGGCGAGATCGAATACCGCACCGTTCGCGAAAACATCGTCAACGGCAAGCCACGTATCGACGGTCGCGACACCAAGACCGTGCGCCCGCTGAACATCGAAGTCGGCGTTCTGCCGAAGACCCACGGTTCGGCCCTGTTCACCCGTGGCGAAACCCAGGCCCTGGTCGTCGCGACCCTGGGTACCGCCCGTGACGCCCAGCTGCTGGACACCCTCGAAGGCGAGAAGAAAGACCCCTTCATGCTGCACTACAACTTCCCGCCGTTCTCGGTAGGTGAGTGTGGTCGCATGGGCGGTGCTGGCCGTCGTGAAATCGGCCACGGCCGTCTGGCCCGTCGTTCGGTACAGGCCATGCTGCCGGCCGCTGACGTGTTCCCGTACACCATCCGCGTGGTATCGGAAATCACCGAGTCCAACGGCTCCAGCTCCATGGCTTCGGTCTGCGGTGCCTCCCTGGCGCTGATGGACGCGGGCGTGCCGATGAAGGCGCCGGTTGCCGGTATCGCCATGGGCCTGGTCAAGGAAGGCGAGAAGTTCGCTGTACTGACCGACATCCTGGGTGACGAAGACCACCTCGGCGACATGGACTTCAAGGTAGCCGGTACCGCCAAAGGCGTCACCGCGCTGCAGATGGACATCAAGATCAACGGCATCACCGAAGAGATCATGGAAATCGCCCTGGGCCAGGCCCTGGAAGCGCGCCTGAACATCCTCGGCCAGATGAACCAGATCATCGGCGAATCGCGCACCGAGCTGTCGGCCAACGCACCGACCATGATCGCGATGAAGATCGACACCGACAAGATCCGTGACGTCATCGGTAAAGGCGGCGCCACCATTCGCGCCATCTGCGAAGAGACCAAGGCTTCGATCGACATCGAAGACGACGGCTCGATCAAGATCTTCGGCGAAACCAAGGAAGCCGCGGACGCTGCCAAGCAGCGCATCCTGGGCATCACCGCCGAAGCCGAGATCGGCAAGATCTACGTCGGCAAGGTCGAGCGCATCGTCGACTTCGGTGCCTTCGTCAACATCCTGCCGGGCAAGGACGGCCTGGTGCACATCTCCATGCTGAGCGATGCTCGCGTCGAGAAGGTCACCGACGTGCTGAAGGAAGGCCAGGAAGTCGAAGTACTGGTACTGGACGTGGACAACCGCGGCCGTATCAAGCTGTCGATCAAGGACGTTGCCGCTGCCAAGGCATCGGGCGTCTAAGCCTTTCGAGGCTAAAGGAAAGGACCCTTCGGGGTCCTTTTTTTATGCCTGCCGCAAAATAGTTGAGAGCATGCATCTTGCACGTGGCTTTTTTACCGGGATTGCAAAATGCACGGTACGGGCTTCTGATTGATTTGTTTAACTCATTGATTTCAAAGGATTTATAGGGCGTGCAAAAACTGGCACAGCCCCTGCAACTACCTTACTACCTGACGCCAGGAACCAAGGCGCAGACCTTTCGAAAAAACAGGAGTGACTCACATGAAGAAGTTCGCCATTGCTGCCGCTACTGCTACCGCTCTGACCCTGACCATGGCTAACGCGGCTTTCGCTGCCCAGTCCACCCAGGCCCCGATGACGCTTGCGGCCGGTGAGGTGACCAAAGCCAAGGAAGCCACTTCCGACACCTGGATCACCACCAAGGTGAAGGCTGACCTGATGACCGAGAAAGGCGTGCCGGGCAGTGACATCAAGGTTGAAACCAACAAAGGCGTAGTGTCCCTGTCTTCGGACGTGGCCATTACCGATGCACAGAAAGACATGGCGGTTGCCATCGCCAAGAAAATCAAAGGCGTACAGGCCGTCTCGGCTGATGGCCTGAAAGCCGAATAAGGATTGTCCCGTCGGCCAAAAGGATTTGGCCACCCCTTCAAGCAAAAGCCCCGGCCATCGCCGGGGCTTTTCTATGGGCATTCAGGAAGGCGGCTTCAGCTCACCGGGTTTCGGGCGATCACATTGCTCTCGAAGCACTCCTGCTCTTCGATCAGCGGCTCCACCAGGGGGCGGCTGTCGCGAAAATGCGCGGTCCGGGTATGCGCCTCGTACGCCTCATCGTCCTGGTAGATCTCATACAGGTAGATGACATCGGCATTCTCCCGGTCCTGCGAGACATCGAATACCAGGCAACCCGGCTCGGTGGCGACCGATGCCGCGGCGTTGGCATTGATGGCTGCCAGGAAGGCATCCGCGGTACCGGGTTTCACCCGTGTCTTGATAAATAGGCAGTACACATGACGTTCCTTTTGTTTTAAATTCTATTATGAATTGTATACAAAAAAGGAGCCGCGCTCATGTCCGATCTACCTGCCCGCCCAGGCCGTCTCAATGGCCTGCGGCACATCGCCCTGCTGGTCCCCAACCTGGAGGAGTGCGAGCGCTTCTACGTGGATGTGCTGGGCATGGAGGTGCTCAACCGTGCCAACGAAGACCTGGTCTACCTCACCTGCGGCAACGACAACCTGTCGCTCGGGCGCGGCGCAGGCGCGGCCAACGGGCTACAGACCCTGGATCACTATGGTTTCATCGTCGACAGCGTGGAGGAACTGGAAGCCTGGTACCAGTACTTCAAGGCCCATGGCGTGACGCTGCTGGACCGCCCGTTCAATCACGGCGATGGCGCGCGCAGCTTCCATTTGCTGGACCCGGCGGGGAACAAGGTGCAGCCGCTGTATCACCCGGCGGTATCGGGGCAACGGCTGGCCTGATGGTATTGATCGCCTGCGCTGCCCTCATCGCCGGCAAGCCGGCTCCCACAGAGGTACAGTCTGTATCTGTGGGAGCCGGCTTGCCGGCGATGAGGGCGACTCGGTCGAGAAGGTTTACTCGGCATCCAGATGCATCGGCGTCACCACGCGGCCATCGCTCTCGGCCTGGCCGAGATTGGTGTCGATGAAGTACACCCGGTCATCTTCCAGCTGGCCCTTGTCCACCAGGTAGTCCTTGATGCTGCTGGCCCGCTCCTGGCCCAGGTTGCGCAGCAACACGGCGCTTTCCGCCCAGGACTTGATGACCGCCTCGCGCAGCTTGGCGCTGCGCTCGTCACGGCCCAGGTCCTGCCATTCAGCCGGGGGCTGCTGCTTCAGGCGGGTACGGTAGATGCCCTCGAGCATCGCCGGCTTGTCGCTGTCGTCCACCACCAGCAACGAAGCATTGGCCGGCACCTTGTCGCCCCGACGCTGGAGGATCTTGTACCAGGTCGCCTGGTACTCGCGCTCCAGGCGCTGCTGGGCGATCAGCGGGCCGTCACTGCTCTGGGCCGCCGTGCCTTCGATTTCCAGGCGCAGCTCGGGGCGCTCCTTGAGGGCCGAGGCGAGCTTGTCCAGGGACGCTTGAACCTCGGGCGTAAGGTCGCTCGAGCCGGCGGCGAACGACACGTTGCCGAGATCTTCCGCGCCACCTCCCGAGACCAGCCCGCCAAGCAGCTTGAACGGCGCCTGCGCCGCGCGCAGCACCAGGTTGCGCAGGGTCTGCCAGACGATCGGCATCACGCTGAACTGGGGGTTGTTGAGGTCGCCCGACACCGGCAACTCGATGGAGATCTTGCCTTCGGTATCCTTGAGCAGGGCCACTGCCAGGCGGATCGGCAGGTCCACGGCATCCGGGCTGTCGACCTTCTCGCCCAGCTGCAGTTGCTCGATCACCACCTTGTTCTCGGCCTTGAGCTGGCCGTTGGTGATCAGGTAATGCAGGTCGAGGTTCAACCGCCCCTTGCGGATGCGCATACCGGCGAACTTGCCGGAGTAGGGCGTCAGGGTTGTCAGCTCGACGCGCTTGAAGCTGGTGGCGATGTCGAGGCTGGCCAGTGGGTTGAACGGGTTGAGCGCGCCCTTGATGGTCACAGGCGCGTAACGGTCCACCTTGCCCTTGATATCGACCTTGGCCGGTAGCGGCTTGCGGTTGTCGATGGTGCCGATCTGGCCGTTGAGCTGCTGGACTGCGGTGGCGAAGTTGGGCGTCAGGGTCAGGTCGGCGAAGTTGGCCGAGCCGTCGTTGATGCTGATCTGGCCGATGTGGATGCCCAGCTCCTTGCCGCTGCCGGCAGCGGCGGGCTTGCTCGGGGCCGAGGCAGGTTTGTCGGCGGGTTGCGGGATCAGCAGGTCGTCGACGTTGGTGGTGCGGTCTTCGTTGATGATGAAGCGTGCGTAGGGTTGCAGCAGGGTGACCTTGTCGATCGACAGGGCATCGCCATGCACGTACGACAGGCCATCGACGTTGACCTGCTGCCATTTGACGAAGTCGCGGTTCTTGATGGTGTCCAGGGTGTGCAGCTGGTTGGCCTGGGCCTTGCCGGTGATGGTGAAGGCCAGGGGCTCGGTGCTCTTGAGGTCGACCTTGAGGTCGCTGGAGAGCATGCCACTGCGCAGCTCCAGGCGGATGAACGGGCTGATGTAGGCCTGGGCCACCCGCAGGTCGATATCGCGGGTGGCAACGTCGAGCTTGGCCGAGACCGGTGCCAGGTTGACCTGGCCTGCGGCCTGCAGCTTGCCCTGCTTGCCCACGCCGGTGTCGAGCTTGAGGGTGAAGGGCGACTGGTTGAGGCTGTCGAAATTCTGCAGGTCGAGGTTGAGCGGGCCGACATCCAGGGCCACCGGCTCTTTCTGGCTGCGATCGGCCAGGTGGACCATGTAGTTGCGCGCCTGCACGTCCTTGAGCAGGACCTGCCAGGGCTTGCTCGGCTCTTTGGCAGCCTGTTCTTCCGGGGTGGGTTCGGCGGCGGCGGGCTCGGCCTTTTCCTTTGGCGTGGCCTTGGCCGGCTGGCTGGCGAACAGCTTCTGCCAGTCGAGCTGGCCGTCCTTCTCCAGGGCTGCCCAGGTTTCCAGCTTGTCGCTGCGGATCTTGCCGACGGTGACCAACTGCTTGGCCAGGTCGATGGAGGTTTCACTGACCTCCAGGCTGGCCAGGCGCGCCAGTGGGCGGCCATCCGGGGCCTTGATGGCGAAGGGCGCGACCCGCACCGAGGTGTTGTCGAGCAGCAGCTCGGTTTCCTTGGAAAGGTTGAGCTTGTAGTGGGTGTCGAGGCTGACCATGCCGTCTTCCAGCACCAGCGGCATGGCGTCGCGCACGTAAGGCCAGAACAGCTTCATCTTGCCGTCGGTGACTTTCAGCGTGCCCTCGGAAGCGATTGGCGTCAGGCTGAGCGTGCCGCTCCAGTCGATACGCCCACCCGCCGGGCCGTTAGCCACCAGGGTCATGTCGGCGTTGTCGTCGGGCAGGGTGCTGAGGTTCTTCAGCTCCAGGTTCATCGAGTCGTAGAGAAACTCGATCGGCTCGCTCGGGCGCAGGTCCTGGAAGTGCAGGTAGCCTTCGCTCAGCTTGATGCTGGCGATGCGCAGCGGGAACGGGTCGCTTGGCGGTTCCTCGGCCTTGGGCTCGCTGGGCGGAAGCTTGAACAGCTGGGCCAGGTTGAGGCTGCCGTCCTTGGCGAACAGCAGCTCGGTACGTGGCTTGTCCAGCTCTACCGCGTCGAGGCGCAGGGCCTTGGTCCACAGGCTGTCGAGGGACAGGTTGGCGTAGAGGCGTTCGAAGCCGACCTGCTCCTTGCCGGGTTCGCCGATCTGCAGGCCCCACAGGGTCAGTTCAAGGCTGAACGGGTTGAGTTCGATGCGCTGCAGATGCGCCGGCACCGTGGCGTACTGCGCCAATTGCTGGTTGGCGATGCGCAGGGCGATGCCGGGGAGAATGAAGAAGCCGAGCAGGCTGTACAGGGCCACGAGGGCCACGAGTGCGCCGAGGGCGCGGGTCAATCCTTTGGGCATGTGTCGCTTCGTCTGTATCAGGCTGGAGTGCTTGGAGTATGGCACGTTAAATCGGTTCCGATGAACGGACCAAAATACCTCATTCGACGCCCATGCGCCGCCTGGCGCGCTGCGCCGAGCCATTGCGCATGGCCCAGCGCAGCACTGGCGCGGTATTGCTCAGGCCCAGGCGGATCATGCGCCGCTCGACCGCGCCCTGGTGCAGGCCGAGCATTGCGCTGGCCCAGTCCGGCAGCAGGTCGATGCCGGCCTTGAGCATCAGCTTGCCCACCGGCTCGGCGAGGCGGCTGGGGGCCGGGGCCCTGAGCAGGATATCGACCACCTCGAGGCTGCGCGCATCGCACTGCAACTGCGGGCGCATGCGCTGCAGGTAGGCATCCACCTCGGCACAGGAGCGGGGCACGTCGCGCGCGCCCAGGCGTTCGGCGATCAGGGCGATCTCGTTGTAGTAGGCGTCCTGCGCGCTACGCGGCAGATCAGGATTGCGGTAGCGCAGGTGGGCGGCGAGGAAGCTGCTGACTTCGGCCACATGCACCCAGGTCAGCAGGTCGGGGTCGCTGGCGGCGTAGGGGCGGCCATCGGCCGCGGTGCCGACCACCTTGAGGTGGATGGTGCGGACCTTGTCGATCAGCCACTCGGCGTCACGGGTCGAACCGAAGGTGGTGCCGGAAATGAACTGGCTGGTGCGGCGCAGGCGGCCGAGCAGGTCCTGGCGAAAGTTCGAATGGTCCCAGACCCCGGCCAGGGCCAGCGGATGCAGCAGTTGCAGCATCAGCGCGCTGATCCCGCCCACCAGCATGCTGGGGAAGTCGCCGTGTACCTGCCAGCTGATGCTCTGTGGGCCGAACAGGCCGGGATCGCCCTTGGGCGACTCCAGGTTGAGCTGGCCGAGGGCCAGCCCGGTGAGGCTCATGACTTGGGTTTCGATGCGGCGACGCAAGGTTTCCATGGCGACCTGTGCTGGCCGCCATGGCGGCCGTCTATGGGGTTGGGCGATTGTCGTCCAGTCGGGCACTGCCCGGGCTGGTGGGCACGTGCGTTTCGAACGCGCCGCCCTGCACATGATAAACCGTGGGCTCCTCGGAAAAATATGGTGTCAGGTGAGCCATGAAGACCTGGTGGTCTTCACTGGTCTCGAAACCCGGCGCGTGGTCCTCGAGTGTTTGCCATTGCACGATCAGGTTGAATTGATGGGGGCTCTCGATCCCTTGCGCGAGCATATGGCTGACGTGACCCTTGGCTCGGCTGAGCAACGGGGCGACCTCGGCGAATGCGTGCGTGAAGGTATCGACGTGGGTCGGATGAATGGGAAGCAGGGCAATTTCGTAGATCATGGCGGTCCTTGAAGTCGAAAGGGTGGCAGGTGCTTCAAGCGCTGGCGGGATCGGCCATGGGCGCGACCGCAATGGCGATCTTCCCTTGCAGGCCATTATTGGCGCTTTGCAGCCGGGCATGGGCGAGGGGAACCTCAGCGAGGGGGTAGACGGCGCCCACGTGTGGCTTCAGTTGCCCGCGCTCGACCAGCGCGCTCAACTCGTCGAGCTTGCCGCGGTGCTGCCGGGTGAAGACGAAGTGGTAACTCGCGTTGCGGCCCCAGGCCTGGATCAGGTTCTGCGGTTGCGCGATGTCCACGATCGACACCACGCGCCCCAGTTGCGCCAGGACGTCCGGGCTGCGTGCCAGGGTATCGCCACCGATGGTGTCGAAGACCACGTCGACGCCTTGGCCCCCGGTTTCCCGCAGGACGACATCGACATAATCCTGATGCTTATAGTCGATGACCACGTCCGCGCCCATTTGCCGCACGAATTCGGCATTGGCCTCGCGCACGGTGGTGAACACCCTGGCGCCCATGGCCTTGGCCAGCTGGATCGCCACGTGGCCGACACCGCCTGCGCCGCCGTGAACCAGAATGCGCTCGCCCACCCTGAGCGCCGCACGTACTACCAGGGCCTCCCAGGCCGTGCCGCCGACCAGGCTCAGGCTGGCGGCCTCCAGATGACTCAGCGAAGGCGGCTTCAGGCCGACGATGCCTTCGGCGGCGACGTGGTACTCGGCATAGCTGCCCGCCCCTTCGAAGATCTGCGGTGTGTACCACACCTCGTCGCCCGGCCTGAACGCGGTCACGCCCGGCCCGACGGCTTCGACGACGCCGGAAACGTCGTGCCCGGTAATGGCCGGGAGGGGCACCAGGTCGGGGTAGTCGCCACGCCGAACCTGGTAATCCAGGGGGTTGATGGAGGTGGCATGCACCCGAACCAGCACCTGTCCGGCCTGCGGCACCGGTTTGGCGACATCGCGATAGGCGAATGCGTCCGGGCCGCCAAAGGAATCCAGTATCAATGCTTTCATGGTGTTTCCTCGCTTCGATAAAAAGGGATATCGGGAAATATCGATGTATCAAGTAGAGTGAAGTTGCTGTTCTGTGCCTTGGCACCTGCCAGGTGCCGCAGTTGTTGCCTCCTTGAGTTCGGTAAAACGGGATATCGGGAAAAGTCGATGTATAGAGATAAAAGTAAAACCTACAACTCGCTCCCGATCAGCTCGGCGAGCGCGCTGATGGCTGCTTCGTTACGTTTGTAATAGGTCCACTGGCCAATGCGCCGGACTTCGACCAGGCCTGCGCGCTGCAGGGTGGCCAGGTAGTCGGACACCGTCGACTGCGACAACCCCACGCCTTCCTGGATGCTGCTCACACAGACGCCCACGGTATGAACGTCACCTTCGTCCTGGGGAGGAAAGTGTTTCACCGGGTCTTTCAGGCCTTTGAGGATCTCGAGACGGGTCCGGTTCGAGAGTGCCTTGAATATGTCGAGCAGTTCCATGGCACGATAATATCGGGATTTACCGATATGTCAATGCGGTAAAGGATGATCGGGGCGGCGGTGGTGGCCGCCCCGAGGGTTCTACTGGTTGAGACGTTTGTCGATCAGCCCCTGGACCACGCTGGGGTCGGCGAGGGTGGACGTATCCCCCAGGTTATCCAGCTCGTTGCAGGCGATCTTGCGCAGGATGCGCCGCATGATCTTGCCCGAGCGGGTCTTGGGCAGGGCGGGCGCCCACTGGATCAGCTCGGGCTTGGCGAAGCTGCCGATTTCCTTGCTGACCAGGGCCAGCAGTTCGGCCTTGAGCGCATCATCCGGTTCTATGCCGTTCATGGGGGTGACGAAGGCATAGACGCCCTGGCCCTTGAGGTCATGGGGATAACCGACCACCGCGGCTTCGGCGACGCTGTCGTGCAGCACCAGCGCGCTCTCCACCTCGGCGGTACCGATACGGTGGCCGGAGACATTGATCACGTCGTCGATGCGCCCGGTGATCCAGTAGTCGCCATCGGCGTCGCGGCGGGCGCCGTCGCCGGTGAAGTAATAGCCGGGCATGGGCTTGAAGTAGGTGTCGACCATGCGCTGGTGATCGCCGTAGACGCTGCGGATCTGCCCGGGCCAGCTGGCCTTGATCGCCAGCAGGCCGGCGCCTGGCCCCTCGATGAGCTTGCCCTTTTCATCCAGCAGCACCGGCTGCACGCCGAACATCGGTTGGGTGGCGCAACCGGGTTTGAGCCTTTGTGTGCCGGGAAGGGGCGTGAGCATGATGCCGCCGGTCTCGGTCTGCCACCAGGTGTCGACGATGGGGCAGCGTTTCTGCCCGACCGCCTCGAAGTACCATTCCCAGGCCTCTGGGTTGATCGGCTCGCCGACGCTGCCGAGCAGGCGCAGGCTCTGGCGCGAGGTGCCCTGCAGCGGGCCGGAGCCTTCACGCATCAGGGCCCGCAATGCGGTGGGCGCGGTGTAGAAGATGTTCACCTTATGCTTGTCCACCACCTGCCAGAAACGCGAGGTGTCGGGGTAGTTGGGCACGCCCTCGAACATCAGCGAGATCGCGCCGTTGGCCAGCGGGCCATAGACGATATAGCTGTGGCCGGTGACCCAGCCGACGTCGGCGGTGCACCAGAACACCTCGCCGTCGCGGTAATCGAATACCACCTTGAAGGTCATCGTGGCCTGCAGCAGGTAGCCGGCGGTGCTGTGCAGCACGCCCTTGGGTTTGCCGGTGCTGCCGGAGGTGTAGAGGATGAACAGCGGGTCCTCGGCGCTCATCGGTTCGGGCGGGCAGTCGTCGCCGGCTTTTACTGTTGCCTCGTGGTACCAGAGGTCACGGCCGTCGCTCCAGCCGACGTCACCGCCGGTGCGCTTGACCACGAGCACGCTGCTGACGGCCGGGCAGCTGGCCAGCGCCTTGTCGACATTCTGCTTGAGCGGTATGCGCTTGCCGCCGCGCACCCCTTCGTCGGCAGTGATCACGGTACGGCAATCGGCGTCGAGGATACGGTCGCGCAGGGCATCGGGGGAGAAGCCGCCAAACACCACCGAGTGAATGGCGCCGATGCGGGTGCAGGCGAGCATCGCGTAGGCGGCCTCGGGGATCATCGGCATGTAGATGCACACCCGGTCGCCTTTGTTCACACCCCGGGCTTTCAGGGCATTGGCCAGCCGGCACACCTGGCGGTGCAGCTCGCGGTAGCTGATGGCCTTGCTGTCCTTGGGATCGTCGCCCTCCCAGAGCAGCGCGGTCTGTTCGCCGCGCTTGGCCAGGTGGCGATCGATGCAGTTATGGCTGACATTCAGTTGGGCGCCGTCGAACCAGCGCGCCGTGCCGGTCTTCAGGTCGCATTGCTGCACGCTCGACCAGGGCTTGATCCAGTCCAGGCGCTTGGCCTGCTCGGCCCAGAAGGTGTCGGGGTCGTCCACCGACTGGCGATAGAGGCGGCGGTAGTCGTCGTCGGAGAGTGTGGCGGCCTGGCTGACGGCCAGTGCCTCGGGATAGTCGCGGATATCGAACATGGCGGGTGGTCCTGCTCTTGTTAGGGGCGAGGGACTGCAACGGCTATTCGATGGACAGTGTAGAAGGTGGGGGTGTTCCCGGGCGGAAAGCATCGCGGGGCAAGCCGCATCGGCGCACCGATGCGATTTGCCCCGCGATTGACGGCTACAGGTCGATCAGCCGCGATGACGGCCGCGGAAGTAGTTGATCAGGCCCTGGGTCGAGCCATCCTCGGCGCTGTCTTCCTGGGCCCCGACCAGGCGCTGGTACACGCCCTTGCCCAGTTCCTTGCCCAGCTCCACACCCCACTGGTCGAAGGCGTTGATGCCCCAGACCACGCTCTGCACGAACACCTTGTGTTCGTACATTGCCACCAGCGCGCCAAGGCGGCGCGGGCTGATGCGCTCGACCACCAGGGTGTTGCTCGGGCGGTTGCCCGGGATCACCTTGTGCGGCGCCAGCTTGGCGATGTCGTCCTGGTTCAGGCCCTTGGCGCGCAGTTCGGCCTCGGCTTCCTCGCGGGTCTTGCCGAGCATCAGTGCCTGGCTCTGCGACAGGCAGTTGGCGTACAGCCACTGGTGATGGTCGGCCACCGGGTTGAAGCTCACCACCGGCACGATGAAGTCGGCCGGGATCAGCTGGGTGCCCTGGTGCAGCAGCTGGTGGTAGGCGTGCTGGCCGTTGCAGCCGACGCCGCCCCAGATCACCGGGCCGGTTTCGGTCTGCACTGGCGTGCCATCGGTCAGCACGCTCTTGCCGTTGGACTCCATGTCCAGCTGCTGCAGGTGCTTGGTGATGTTGCGCAGGTAGTGGTCGTACGGCAGGATCGCGTGGCTGCGGGCGCCCCAGAAGTTGCCGTACCACACGCCCAGCAAGGCCAGCAGCACCGGCATGTTCTTCTCGAACGGCGCGGTCTGGAAGTGCTGGTCCATGGTGTAGGCGCCGGACAGCAGCTCCTTGAAGTTGGCGGTGCCGATGGCCAGCGCGATCGGCAGGCCGATGGCCGACCACAGCGAGTAACGCCCACCCACCCAGTCCCACATCGGGAAGATGTTCTCTTCGCGGATGCCGAAGGCCACGGCCGCGGCCTTGTTGCTCGACACGGCGATGAAGTGGCGGTACAGCTCGGCTTCCGAGCCGCCCTGGGCCAGGTACCAGGTACGCGCGGCCATGGCGTTCTTCAGGGTTTCGAGGGTGTTGAACGACTTCGACGACACGATGAACAGGGTGGTCTCGGCGCGCAGGTTGGCCGACAGTTCATGGAACTCGCTGCCGTCGATGTTCGCCAGGTAGTGGCAGCGCACGCCGCGTTGGGCGTAGGGCAGCAGAGCCTCGGAGACCAGCTCCGGGCCCAGGAACGAGCCGCCGATGCCGATGTTGACCACGTCGGTGATCGGCTTCTCGCTGTAGCCGCGCCACAGGCCGTCGTGGATGCGCCCGACCAGCTCGGTGATCTGGTTGAGCACCTTGTGCACTTCGGGCATCACGTTGACGCCGTTCACGCTGAGCTTGTCGCCGACCGGGCGGCGCAGGGCGGTGTGCAGCACCGGGCGGCCTTCGGAGGCGTTGATGATCTCGCCGCTGAACATCGACTTGATGGCTGCTTCCAGGTCGACTTCCTTGGCCAGGTTGACCAGCAGGTCTCGGGTCTGCTCGGTAATCAGGTTCTTCGAGTAGTCGAGAAACAGGCCGCAGCTGCTCAAGGAGAACTGGTCGAAGCGCTTGCCGTCGGCGGCGAAGGCTTCGCGCATGCTGAAGCCCTGCATGGCGTCGCGGTGTTGCTGGAGCGCCTGCCAGGCGGGCAGCGCCGTCACATCGTGGGGGGTACGGTAATACGCCATTGCGGGTGGTTTCCTTGTTGCATGGTCAGGCTTGGACAGCGGCAGTCATTGCCGGTTGCAAGCTGGACATTATAGGCATTGGCGCCAAGGCGGGAATGGGGGGAGGCGGGCGGTGCGGATTAAAAATTGTCACCGGCCTGATACTCAAGGCACGCGTGGGGCGGCGTTGAGCCGCTCCCACGCGTCGAGCTCAGGCGGTCTGCTCTTCCAGGTGCAGATAAAGATTGTCGATCAGCCGGGTGTTACCCAGGTAAGCTGCGGCGATCACCACCAGGTCACGGTCATCGACCTGCGCCGGGCGCAGGGTGACGGCGTGGCGTACTTCCAGGTAATCCTTACGGAACCCGGCGGCTTCGAGTTGCGCCTGGCCCTCGGCGATCAGCGCCGCGTAGTCGCGCTGGCCACGGCGCAGGGCCTCGGCCATGCCGCCCAGCACACGGTACAGCGCCGGCGCGGCGGCACGCTGCTCCGGCGTCAGGTAGCCATTGCGCGAGGACAGCGCCAGGCCATCCTCGGCGCGCACGGTCGGCTCGCCGATGATCTGGATCGGCATGTTCAGGTCGCGGACCATGGCGCGGATTACTGCCAGTTGCTGGAAATCTTTCTCGCCAAACACGGCCAGGTCCGGCTGGACCATGTTGAACAGCTTGCTGACCACTGTCGCCACGCCTTCGAAGTGGCCAGGACGGCTGGCGCCGCACAGCCCTTCGGACAGTTGCGGCACGCTGACGCGGGTCTGCACGGTCATGCCGTCGGGGTACATCTCCTCGACGGTAGGGGCGAACAGCAGGTGGCAGCCGGCCTGGAGCAGTTTCTCCTGGTCGGCGGCGAGGGTGCGCGGGTACTTGTCCAGGTCTTCGCCGGCGCCGAACTGCAACGGGTTGACGAAGATGCTAGCGACCACGAAGTCGGCACGCTGTGCGGCCTTGGTCACCAGGGCGGCGTGGCCGCTGTGCAGGTTGCCCATGGTCGGCACGAAGGCAATGCGCTTGCCCTCGCCACGAGCGCGGGCCACGGCGGCGCGCAGCTCACGGACGGTCTTGACGGTATTCATGCGCTGAACCCATGTTCGCTGCCGGGGAAGCTGACTTCCTTGACCGCGCGGACATAGGCGGCCAGGGCACTCTGGATGTCCGGCTGGCCGGCCATGAAGTTCTTCACGAACTTCGGCACGCGGCCGCTCAGCGACAGCCCGAGCATGTCGTGCAGCACCAGCACCTGGCCGTCGGTGGCACTGCCGGCACCGATGCCGATCACCGGAATGCTCACCGCCTGGGAGATTTCCGCGGCCAGCTCGCTGGGTACGCACTCGAGCAACAGCATGGCCGCGCCGGCCTGTTCCAGGGCGATGGCGTCGGCGCGCATCTGCCGTGCCTGGGCTTCCTGGCGCCCCTGGACCTTGTAGCCGCCCAGTACGTTGACCGTCTGCGGGGTCAGGCCCATGTGCGCGCACACTGGCACGCCGCGTTCGGCCAGCAGGCGGATGGTCTCGCCCAGCCAGGCGGCGCCTTCGATCTTGAGCATATGGGCGCCGGCGCGCATCAGTTCGGCGGCGTTGGCAAAAGCCTGCTCGGGGGTGGCGTGGGCCATGAACGGCAGGTCGGCGAGGATCAACGCCCCATCGTTGCCGCGTTTGACGCAGGCGGTGTGGTAGGCCATGTCACGGTTGGTGACGGGCAGGGTGCTGTCATGGCCCTGCAGGACCATGCCCAGGGAGTCGCCCACCAGCAGCACTTCCACGCCGGCCTGGCTGGCTGCCTTGGCGAAGGTCGCGTCATAGCAGGTCAGCATGGTGATTTTTTCACCCTTGGCCTTCAGGCCGTGCAGGGTGGTCAGGGTTACTTCAGGCATGTAGGGGAGTCCTCGTTCAGGCGCTGTGAACAACAACTGCGTACAACGCGTGTATTCATCTTCCGGAGCGGCACATCATCGGTCGTGATGTTCGGGCACAGATCCGTCCGAGCCTAAATGGGTTATTGCGGCACAGTGGCGCCGCGGGACGCCTATAGTCGTGAGCGAGGTGGGGGAAGTCAACCAGCCGTGTTACCGCATTGTTACGGCGTGGGTGTTACTGGCGTTACCGCCGTCTGAAACGCCCGATTTACAGGCGTTCCAGGCCGACGAACGGGCAGCCCTCGAGCAATTGCGCGAGGGGTCGGCCGTCGGCAAGGCGGAAGCTTTCGGGAACCAGCTCGGCGAGCGGGTAGAGCACGAAGGGGCGGGCCTGCATATGGTAGTGCGGCACTTTCAGGCGCGGCACGTCGATGACCTGGTCGCCGAACAGCAGCATGTCCAGGTCGAGGGTGCGTGGGCCCCAGCGTTCCTTGCGTACGCGGCCCTGGCCGTTCTCGATGGCCTGCAGGGCGTCCAGCAGGTCCAGCGGTGCCAGTGCGGTGTCGATGGCCGCCACGGCGTTGGTGTAGCGTGGCTGACCCGGCAGCAGCGAATCGCTGGTGTAGAGCGCCGAGGCCGCCGCCAGGCGGGTCTCGGCGATCAGGTCCAGCGCCTGCAGGGCGCTGCGCAGCTGCTCGGCGGGCTCATCCAGGTTGCTGCCCAGGCCGATGTACGCACGGGTGGTCATGCTCAGTCCCAGGCCTGCTCGTCGTCACGCTTGCGCTTGCCGCCACTGCGCTTGCGCTTGCGTGGGCCGGCACCGGCGCCAGCGGCGTCGTCACGGTTGCCCAGCTCGCGGATCATGTCGCGGCGCTGGCTGTCGTTGGCGTCCTGGTAGTCAGTCCACCATTGGCCCAGCCCATCGGTTTCCTCGCCGGCGCTTTCGCGCAGCAGCAGGAAGTCGTAGCCGGCGCGGAAACGCGGGTTGTCCAGCAGCATGTCGGCGCGCTTGCCGCTGCGCCGTGGCAGGCGCTCCTGCATGTCCCAGATCTCGCGGATCGGCAGGGTGAAGCGCTTGGGGATGGCGATGCGTGCGCACTGTTCGGCGATCAGGTCGTGGGCCGCGCCGTTCATGGCCGGAATCGGCGGCACGCCCTGGCTCTGCAGGTAAAGTACGCGGCTTGGCAGGGCTGGCCAGAGTAGCGCGGCGAACAGGAAGGCGGGCGTCACCGGCTTGCCCTGCTTGACGCGCAGGTCGGTGTTGGCCAATGCCTGGCTGATCAAGCTGTGGGTGTAGCTCGGACGTTCTTCCAGGGCGTGGCTGCTGGCCGGGAACAACGGCTCGAACAATTGCAGGTCGACCAGCATCTCGAAGGTGATCGCCCCCTGGCCGTTGAGGAACAGCTTGAGGCTTTCCTCGAACAGGCGCGCGGGAGGGATGTCGCGCAGCATCGGCGCCAGCTCGCGGATCGGCTGCACGGTGTGCTTCTCGATGCCGAAGTCCAGCTTGGCGGCGAAGCGCACGGCACGCAGCATGCGTACCGGATCTTCCTGGTAACGGTGGGTCGGATCGCCGATCAGGCGCAGCAGCCGGTTACGGATGTCGTGGACACCGTTGGCGTAGTCGAGGATGCGCTCGCTGACCGGGTCGTAGTACAGGGCGTTGATGGTGAAATCGCGGCGTTGCGCGTCTTCTTCCAACGTGCCGTACACGTTGTCGCGCAGGATGCGACCGCTGGCATTGTGCGACGAACGGTGGCTATCGGACTGGTCGTCATCGGAGTGGGGCGCACGGAAGGTGGCGACCTCGATGATGTCACGGCCGAAATGCACGTGAACCAGCTTGAAGCGCCGGCCGATGATGCGGGCGTTGCGGAACTCCGCGCGGATCTGCTCGGGGGTGGCGCTGGTGGCCACGTCGAAGTCCTTGGGCGTGATGCCCAGCAGCAGGTCGCGCACGCAGCCACCGACCAGGTAGGCCTGGTAGCCGGCCGCCTGCAGGCGCTCGACAATGCCCACGGCATGGCGGCTGAACTGGCTGCGTTGCAGCGAGTGCTGGCTCTTGTTGATCACTTCAGGCGTGGTGCGCCTGTGGTGCTGGCCACGAACGGGCGGGCGGAACGACTGGAACAGCTTCTTCAGCATGGGATGCACTGTTTGAAGGAATGATCGGCCAAGGATAGGAGAATGGCCGCATGATGGGCGGGGATTCTAGCATTTACTGGGGGAATGGTGTAGGCGGTGTGCCAAGCGTGATGCAGAAGTGAGAAACGACATGGGGAGCCGAAGCTCCCCATCAAGTCGTTGCGTGCTCTTATTGTTCTTCTGCCGGGCTTCTTGTTTTTGTTGAATGCCCTGTCCACAAATCTCGAAGCTTGTGGACGACCCCCAAACCGGGGGTGAAGAGCAAACGGATTGCTTTGGTCGCCGAGTTGATGCTGATCTGTCGATCCAATCAGTTCAGGTGCTGCTTTTGAGTGCAGTTTTTGTTGTTCTCTGCCTGATCGTGGGGCAAGCCCCAAACACAACGCCTCTCCAAAAGAATCAGTTAGCTGCGCCTCCGCCGTCTTGTTTTTATTGTGCGTGAGCCGTTTCGTCTTGTTCTTATTCTGAGTTGCAGTGCTTGTTATTGTTCTTGTACCAGACATATAGCAGGTGCCGTGCCAACTTTTGAAAACCCAATGAAATCGGGGGTTTCAGCGTTTCAGGCAGGTTTTGCCGCGGGGCAAATGTAGAAATTTCGTTACCTTACGCCTCGGGGGATGTTACGCCTGGCAGGGTAGGTAACAGATTTTTGCGGTAACTGATGTGTTACCCCCCCAAACGACCGCGGGGCAAGCCTGCCCCCACGCGCTGTGGGAGCGGGCTTGCCCCGCGATCGGATTACACAGGATCAGTTGTCGCTGGTGGCGTTGCTCTTGCGCCGCGGGATGCCCAGGCGCTGGCGGCGTTCCCACAGGCATTTGCGGCTGACGCCCAGCTTGCGGGCCAGTTCGGTTTCGGTCATGTGGTCCTGGTGCTCGAGCACGAAGTGCTGGAAGTAATCCTCCAGCGACAGGTCCTCGGTCGGCTCATGGCTGGCGCTGTTGCTGCTGGCCAGCGCCGGCAGGTTGTCCAGCATGTCGTCGTCTTCCAGGTCGCTCAGCTCGATGTCGATGCCCAGCAGGTCGGCGGAAATTTCCGCGCTTTCGCTGAGAATCACCGCGCGCTCCACCGCATTTTCCAGTTCGCGCACGTTGCCCGGCCAGCTGTAGTGGCGGATGGCTTGTTCGGCATCGTGGGCGAAATGCAGGTCGTCGCGACCGATCCGTGCGCTCTGGCGGGCAAGGAAGGCATTGGCGATCTCGTTGACGTCGCTGCCGCGCTCGCGCAGGGCCGGCAATTTCAGGGCGATCACATGCAGGCGGTAGTAAAGGTCTTCACGGAACTGCCCGGCTTTGGCCAGGTTCTTCAGGTCGCGGTGGGTGGCCGCGATCAGGCGCACGTCGACCTTCTGCGATTGCACCGAGCCCACCCGGCGGATCTCGCCTTCCTGCAACACCCGCAGCAGGCGGGCCTGGGCTTCCAGTGGCAGCTCGCCGATCTCGTCGAGGAACAGGGTGCCACCATCGGCCGCTTCGACCAGCCCCGCCCGGCCCGCGCTGGCGCCGGTGAAGGCGCCCTTCTCGTGGCCGAACAGTTCCGACTCGATGAGGGTTTCCGGGATCGCCGCGCAGTTCACCGAGATCATCGGTGCCTTCGCCCGGCGCGAGAGATTGTGCAGGGCGCGGGCGACCAGCTCTTTACCGGTACCGGATTCGCCCTGGATCAGCACATTGGAGTCGGTTGGCGCGACCTTGCGGATCTTCACGAACATGTCCTGCATCGGCGGGCAGGAGCCAATGATGCCGATCTCGCCGTTGGCGGCGGCGGCGCTGGCCTTGTCCGGGCTGGCCTTGCCGTTGGCGGCCCGGGGCTCGCCGGCCGGCGCCGAGGCCGGGGCGTTCACCCGGTCGCGCAGGATACGCGCCACGGCCTGGAGCATCTCGTCGTGGTCGAAGGGCTTGGCGATGTAGTCCACCGCGCCCATTTTCATCGAGTCCACCGCCGAGCGCAGGCTGGCGTAGCTGGTCATGATCAGTACCGGCGTGCCCTGGCCGAGCTTGATCAGCTCGGTACCCGGGGCACCCGGCAGGCGCAGGTCACTGACGATCAGGTCGAAGGTGGCAATGCTGAAGCGTTCCTGGGCTTCCTGCACCGAGCCGGCTTCGCTGACCTGGTACTGGTTCCGCTCGAGCAGGCGACGCAGGGCCGAGCGGATGATGGTTTCGTCTTCGACGATCAGAATGTGCGGCATTGATTCAATTCTCTCGACGGTCTCGAATTTCAGGGGACGTCGCTACGACATGCCGGGGCAGGGTCACGCGGATCCGGGTACCACGTTGGCGCTCGATGTCGGCCGGGCTGTCGATGGTGATTTGCCCATAATGCTCTTCCACGATGGAATAGACCAGAGCGAGCCCCAGTCCGGTTCCTTCGCCCGGGTCCTTGGTGGTGAAGAAGGGTTCGAACAGGCGGTCCATGATGCTTTTCGGAATACCGCTGCCTTCGTCCTCGACCACCAGGTCGACGGTGTGCTCGTTGATTTCACTGCGCACGCGCACGGCGCTGCCGGGTGGTGAGGCGTCGCGGGCGTTGGAGAGCAGGTTGATCAGCACTTGGGCCAGGCGTTGCGGGTCGCCCTCGACCCAGTGTTGCGGGTCGCAGAGGTTGAAGAACTGTACTTCGAAATTGCGCCGGTTCAACGCCAGCAGACCAATGGCATCCTGCGCCACCTCGGCCAGGCACACCGGCTCTTCGCTGTTCTGCTGGCTGCCGCCGGCGTGGGCGAAACTCATCAGCGACTGGACGATGCGCGACACGCGCTTGGTCTGCTCGAGGATCTGGCTGGACAGCTCGATGATTTCGCCGTCGCCCTCGCGCTCCTCGCGCAGGTTCTGCGCCAGGCAAGCGATGCCGGTGATCGGGTTGCCGATCTCGTGGGCCACGCCCGCGGCGAGGCGGCCGATGCTCGCCAGGCGCTCGGAGTGCACCAGCTTGTCCTCCAGCGCCTGGGTCTCGGTGAGGTCCTCGACCAGCAGCACCAGGCCGCTGTTGCCCGGGGCCAGCGGCTCGTCGATGGCCGCCTTGTGCAGGTTCAGCCAGCGCGGCTGGCCATCGAGGACCAGGCGCTGCTTGTGCAGGTGTTCGTCGGGCACGTTGATGAAGCCTTGCAGCAGACCGCGCCAGGGTTCGGCAATGGTCACCAGGCGCGAGCCGACCACATGCTTGGCGGCAATGCCGGTGAGCTCCTCCATCGCCTTGTTCCACATCAGGATCTCCTGGTCCTTGGCCAGCGAGCACACGCCCATGGGCAGTTCCTGCAGGGTCTGGCGATGATAGCGGCGCAGAGCGTCGAGCTCGGCGGCAAGGCCGGTCAGGCGCGAGTGATAGTCCTCGAGGCGGCTCTCGATGAAGTGGATGTCCTCGGTGACGTAGTTCTCGTTGCCGGACTTGTACGGCAGGAAGGTCTCGACCATGTCCTGCGCCACGCTCGGCCCCATCAGGCCGGACAGGTTGGCCTCGATGCGGTCGCGCAGGCGCCGCAGCGCATAGGGGCGGCGTTCGTCGAAGGGCAGGTAGAGGTCGCGCAGGGCCTGCTCCACCTCTTTTTGCGCAGCCTTGGCGCCCAGCGGCTTGGCCAGCTGGGTGGCGAACTCCTGGGGTGAGGCGGCATGCAGTTCGCGGCGTTGCGGGCGGCGTACGTTGTCCACCGCGCAGGCCTCGGCGGCGCTGACCTCTTCGCTGCTGGCATTGGTGAACAGCGAGATCAGGGTGAACAGCAGGACGTTGGCCGCAAGCGAGGCGATGGCCGCCATGTGCCAGCTGGTGTCGTCCAGCACGTAGATCATGTCCAGCAACGGGATGTAGAAGCCCTGCAGGTTGCCCAGCAGCGGCAGCAGCATGGTCACCATCCACACCAGCATGCCGGCCAGCAGGCCGGCGATGAACCCTCGTCGGTTGGCGGTCGGCCAGTACAGCACCGAAAGCACCCCGGGCAGGAACTGCAAGGTGGCGACGAAGGCGACGATGCCGAGGTTGGCCAGGCTCTGGTGGTTGTTCTGGGTGAGGTAGAAGACGAAGCCGGCGGTGATGATGGCGACGATCAGCGCCCGGCGGGTCCACTTCAGCCAGCGGTAGATATTGCCTTCGGCCGGCGGCTGGTACAGCGGCAGCACCAGGTGGTTCAAGGCCATGCCCGACAGCGCCAGGGTGGTGACGATGATCAGCCCGCTGGCGGCCGACAAGCCTCCGACATAGGCCAGCAGCGCCAGCGCTTCGTTGTTGGCGGCGATGCCCAGGCCCAGGGTGAAGTACTCGGGGTTGGTGCTGGCGCCCAGGCGCAGGCCGGCCCACAGCACCAGCGGCACCGCCAGGCTCATCAGCAGCAGGAACAGCGGCAGGCCCCAGCTGGCGCTGACCAGCGAGCGCGGGCTGAGGTTTTCGGTGAAGGCCATGTGGTACATGTGCGGCATGACGATCGCCGAGGCGAAGAACACCAGCAGCAGGGTGCGCCAGGGGCCTTCCTGCAACGGCGTGTGCAAGGCGGCGAGGGCGGTCTGGTTCTGCAGCAGCCAGACTTCCAGCCCATGCGGGCCACCGAACACGCCGTACAGCGCATAAAGGCCGATACCGCCCAGCGCCAACAGCTTGATCACCGATTCGAAGGCGATGGCGAACACCAGGCCTTCGTGTTTTTCGCGGGTGGCGATATGGCGTGAGCCGAAGAAGATGGTGAACAGGATGATCAGCACGCAGAAGGCGAACGCCACCCGCGCCTTGACCGGCTCGCCGGTGAGGATGCTGATCGAGTCGGCCACCGCCTGGATCTGCAGGGCCAGCAGGGGCAGCACGCCGATCAGCATGAAGATGGTGGTCAGCGCGCCGGCCCAGGTGCTGCGAAAGCGAAACGCCAGCAGGTCGGCCAGTGACGACAGCTGGTAGGTACGGGTGATCTTGAGGATCGGATAGAGCAGCACCGGGGCCAGCAGGAAGGCCCCGGACACCCCCAGGTAACAGGCAAGGAAGCCGTAGCCATATTGATAGGCCAGGCCGACCGAGCCATAGAAGGCCCAGGCACTGGCGTAGACCCCCAGCGACAAGGTGTAGGTCAGGGGGTGGCGAATGATCGCCCGCGGGATCAGCCCGCGCTCGCTGATCCAGGCCACGCTGAACAGCACCAGCAGGTAGGCGGCGCTGATCAGGATCATCTGGGTCAGGCTAAAGCTCATCGGCATCTCGTTGGCTCTGCAGGATGAAGGTGACGACGATGAGGATCAGCCAGAGCAGGTAGGGGCGGTACCAGGCACCGGTCGGCTCGATCCACCAGTCCATGATGGCGGGGGAGAACAGGTAGATCCCCACCACCAGAAGCAGGACCAAACGATAGATGTACATGCTGGCCTCGAAGGGTTGGGCGCTGCGGTTTGGACTTATTATTGGCGCAAATGGCTGGGGCGATGCTAGCGGGAATCGGGGCTGTTAGCCAAGGGTTTGAATTTGTTGGGCTTTTGAGCCTGGTTTTGCTTGTTCTGGCCCTATCGCGAGCCTGCGCATAGCCAGGCATCGTGGCAGCGGGCTTGCCCCGCGATGGGGCCGCAACTGCCTCAGCGCAAATCAGCCTCGGGCACCGTCATCTGCCGTGCAATGTACTCCGGCCGCCACTGCTGGCGTGCCACCGCCAAAACCTCGGCCGGGCTGGCTCCTGTTAGTGCCGGATCGATCTGCTGCCCCAATGCCCGCAGGGCTCGCAGCAGCAAGGGCGTCGCCTGGTCCACCTCAAGCGGCGGCGAGCGATACGACTTGCCCAGCTTGTGTCCGTCGGGCTGCACGATCAATGGAATGTGCAGGTAACGCGGCTGCGAGAAGCCCAGCAACTCCTGCAGGTACAGCTGGCGGGGCGTGTTGTCCAGCAGGTCGGCGCCGCGCACGATGTCGGTGACGCCCTGCCAGGCATCGTCCAGCACCACCGCCAACTGGTAGGCATAGAGCCCGTCGCGGCGCTGGATCACGAAATCGCCCACCTCGCGCCCCAGGTGCTGTTCGAACGTACCTTGGACGCGATCCGTGAAGCGGTAGATCAATTCCGGCACACGCAGGCGAATGGCCGCGTCTTGCCGAGGATGCCCGGCGTTACGGCAAAAGCCTGGGTAGATACCGTCGTACCCTTCCAGTTGCTTGCGCGAACAGGTGCAGGCATAGGCCAGGCCCATGCTGAACAAACGGTCGACCACGGCGGCATAGGCCTCGTGGCGCTGGCTCTGGAACACCACTTCGCCGTCCCACTCCAGGCCGTAGCGCTCCAAGGTCTGCAGGATCGCATCGCGTGCCCCGGGCATTTCCCGGGGCGGGTCGGTGTCTTCCATGCGCAGCAACCAGCGGCCTTCGACCGCGCGGGCGTCGAGCCAGGAGGCGAGGGCGGCCACCAGCGAGCCGAAGTGCAGAAAGCCGCTGGGGGTGGGGGCGAAGCGGCCGATGTAGCGGGAGTCGTTCATGGATTGCACAGCTATATAAATGAAGACGGGGCGTACCGATTGCAGGAGCGGGCAAGCCCGCCTCCACAACCAGTACGCCCCGTCTGCTAGGTTCTGGAATCAGCCTTTACCGACAGTCTTTTCCTTCTTCTCGGCAATTTCCTTGCAGTCGAAGCACAGGTCGGCGGTCGGGCGGGCTTCGAGGCGGCGCAGGCCAATCTCGATGCCACAGGAGTCGCACCAGCCGTACTCTTCGTCCTGAATCTTCTGCAGGGTCTTGTCGATCTTCTTGATCAGCTTGCGCTCACGATCGCGGTTGCGCAGTTCCAGGGCGAACTCTTCTTCCTGGCTGGCACGGTCAGCCGGGTCTGGGAAGTTGGCTGCCTCGTCCTTCATGTGCGTCACGGTCTGGTCCACGCTCGTCATCAACTCAAGCTTCCATGCTCCCAGAAGCTTGGTGAAGTGCTTGCGCATGGGCTCCCCCATGTACTCTTCGCCCTTGGTTTCTTTATAGGGCTCTACACCGTACATGGACTGACTGGTTTTTTGCTTTTCTACGGTGGACATGAATAGACCGCCTCTCACTCATCTGATCCAATGCGCAGGCTTGCTTCCATCGCCGGCACCCGCCGGCCCTGCGACTGCGAGCCGCCGAACTTACCAGATAGATCCGGGGTGCGCTACCCCGCCCTATGCCTGCTATTGACAGCAGGCCGGGCGGCACGTTCGCTGCGGTGCACAGGTAGAATCACCAGTTTAGACCCAATTGAGAGAAGGCCCATGGCTCAGCCACACAGTGCGCGCAGTCGCGCCATCGAACCCTTCCACGTGATGGCCCTGCTGGCGCGCGCCAACGAGCTGCAGGCTGCGGGCCACGACGTGATCCACCTCGAGATCGGCGAGCCGGACTTCACCACCGCCGCGCCGATCGTCGCCGCGGGCCAGGCTGCCTTGGCCGCCGGGCACACCCGTTACACCGCTGCCCGCGGCTTGCCGCAACTGCGTGAGGCAATCGCCGGGTTCTATGGCCAACGCTACGGTGTGGACCTCGACCCCGAGCGCGTGCTCATCACCCCGGGCGGTTCCGGCGCGCTGCTGCTGGCCAGCAGCCTGCTGGTCGATCCGGGCAAGCACTGGCTGCTGGCCGATCCGGGCTACCCGTGCAACCGCCACTTCCTGCGCCTGGTCGAAGGCGGCGCGCAGCTGGTGCCGGTGGGGCCGGAGGTCAATTACCAGCTGACCGCCGATCTGGTCGAGCGCCACTGGGACAAGGACACGGTCGGTGCCCTGGTGGCGTCGCCAGCCAACCCGACCGGCACGGTGCTCGATCGTAACGAGCTGGCCAGCCTTTCCAAGGCTACCCGCGAGCGCCATGGGCATCTGGTGGTGGACGAGATCTACCACGGCCTCACCTACGGCATGGATGCGCCGAGCGTGTTGGAAGTCGACGATGAGGCCTTCGTCCTGAACAGTTTTTCCAAATATTTCGGCATGACCGGCTGGCGCCTGGGCTGGCTGGTGGCGCCGCCGTCGGCGGTAGCGGACCTGGAAAAGCTGGCACAGAACCTCTACATCAGTGCTCCGAGCATGGCCCAGCATGCCGCGCTGGCCTGTTTCGAGCCGCAAACCCTGGCCATCCTCGAGGAGCGCCGCGCCGAGTTCGCCCGCCGCCGCGACTACCTGTTGCCGGCATTGCGTGAGTTGGGCTTCGGTATCGCCGTGGAGCCGCAAGGCGCCTTCTATCTGTACGCCGATATCAGCGCGTTCGGCGGCGATGCCTTCGCGTTCTGCCGGCACTTCCTCGAAACCGAGCACCTGGCATTCACCCCGGGGCTGGACTTCGGTCGTCACCAGGCCGGCCACCATGTGCGTTTTGCCTACACCCAGAGCCTGCCGCGCCTGGAGGAGGCGGTGCAGCGCATCGCCCGTGGCCTGAAAAGCTGGCAGGGCTGACGGATGCTGTTTCCGCAACTGGAACAGGCGCGCCTGCTGCGCCGCTATAAACGCTTCCTGGCCGACATCGAACTGGCCACTGGCGAGCAGCTGACCATTCACTGCCCCAACACTGGCTCCATGCTCAATTGCATGCGCGAGGGCGGGCAGGTGTGGTTCAGCCGCTCTAACGACCCCAAGCGCAAGCTGCCCGGTACCTGGGAGATCAGCGAAACGCCCCAGGGACGGCTGGCCTGCGTCAACACCGGGCGCGCCAATGCGGTGGTGGAGGAAGCGTTGCGGGCCGGGGTGATCACGGAGCTTGCCGGGTTCACCACGCTCAAGCGTGAAGTGGCATATGGCGAGGAGCGTAGCCGTATCGACTTCTACCTGGAGTTCGCCAATGGCGACAAGGCATACGTCGAGGTCAAGAGCGTGACCCTCGGTTACCCCGATACCGCCGTGGCGGCGTTCCCCGACGCCGTCACCCAGCGTGGGGCCAAACACCTGCGCGAGCTGGCCGCCCTGGCACGCCAGGGCATCCGTGCGGTGCAGCTGTATTGCGTGAACCTGACCGGCATCGAGGCCGTGCGCCCGGCCCAGGAGATCGACGCCGCCTACGCCCAGGCACTGCGCGCTGCGGTGGCGGAAGGGGTCGAGGTGCTGGCCTATGGCACGCGCCTGGATGCCCAACAGCTGGTCATCGACCGGCCGCTGCCGGTAATGCTCAATCCGTAAGCCAGATGCCCTGGCTGTCTTCCCGGCAGTCCAGGGCCTCCAGCCATTCGCCCGCGCAGGGGCCAGTAATGCATTCGCCGCTTTCTATCAGGAACTGGGCCCCGTGATGGGCGCACTGGATCAGGCTCGCGCTGCCATCGAGAAAGCTGTCCGCCGCCCAGTTCAGCGGGATGCCCCGGTGCGGGCAGCGGTTGCGATAGAGGTGGACCGTGCCCTGGCGGCGCACGCCGAACAGCGCTATGCCGGCTACGCTGAAGGCGCGGCTGTGGCCCTCGGCGAGGTCGTTGGAGGCGCAGAGAAAATGCATCGCAGCGGAGTCTTCCGGTTAAGCCGTGTGACAAAGGGATGGCTTGACGCTTCAATGCGAATAATTATCAAATTGCCCGCATTCGTCGCGCCAGGCTGTCTATGGTGCGCACTTGTGCCGCCCGCCACAAGGTGTGCTGCCCGCCCTCTGCAAAGGAATCCGATGATGCGCCGTCCCGCTGCCTTGATTGCCCTGTGCGCCGGTCTTGCCCTGTCTACCCACACCATGGCCGCCGAGCTGCCACAGCGCTGGGTGAGCGCCGGCGGTGCCTTGAGCGAGTGGATCAGCGCCCTGGGCGGTGAGCAGCGCCTGGTCGGCGTCGACACCACCAGCCAGCACCCCGAGTCGCTCAAGGCGCTGCCCAGCATCGGTTACCAGCGCCAGTTGTCGGCCGAAGGCATCCTCAGCCTGCGCCCTGACGTGCTGGTGGGCACCGAGGAAATGGGGCCACCGCCAGTGCTGGCGCAGATCCGCAAGGCCGGGGTGCGGGTCGAGCTATTCTCCAGCAAGGCCGAAGTGGGCGCGGTTGACGAGAACCTCAAGCACCTGGGGGCATTGCTCGGCGACGAGCACAAGGCCAAGGCGTTGGCTGCCGATTACCGTCAGCAGCTGGAGGCGTTGCACAAACAGGTCGAGCAGGCCCAGGCCGGGCAGAAGGCGCCTGGTGTATTGCTGCTGGTCGGGCATGCCGGCGCCAAGCCGATGATCGCCGGGCAGGGCACTGCCGGGGACTGGGTGCTGCGTCAGGCTGGAGGGCGCAATCTCGCCGACCACCAGGGCTACAAGAACTTCTCGGTGGAAGCCCTCGCCGCGCTGAACCCGGACGTGGTGGTGTTCTCCGACCGGGCCCTCAGTGGCGAACAGGCCTTGCAGGCACTGATCAAGGAAAACCCGGCCCTGGCGACGTCCCGTGCGGTGCGCGACAAGCGCCTGCTGTCGCTCGACCCGACGTTGCTGGTCGGCGGCCTCGGCCCGCGCCTGCCGGCCACCCTGCATGAGCTGGCCGCCAGCTTCTATCCCGCCGCCAAGGCCAGCCTCAATCCATGATGCCGCGGGTTCGACCACGTACGTTGTTCATTACCCTGGCCTTGCTGTGCCTGCTGGCGGTGTGGTTGTCGCTGGCGCTGGGGCCGGTCAGCCTGCCGCTGTTCGATACCCTGCGCGCCGGCCTGCGCCTGGTCGGGTTGCCGGTCAGTGGCGAGGGCCTGGAGCAGGCCGAGATGATCCTCGGCCAGATCCGCCTGCCGCGAACCTTGCTGGGGCTGGCGGTCGGCGCGGTGCTGGCATTGTCCGGCGTGGCGATGCAGGGGTTGTTCCGCAACCCGCTGGCCGATCCGGGGCTGGTCGGTGTCGCCAGCGGCGCCGCCCTGGGGGCCGCGGTTGCGATCGTCGGCGGCAGCTGGCTGGGCGGCATTCCTGACTGGTTCGCGCCTTATCTGTTGTCGTTGTGTGCCTTCGTCGGTGGCCTGGGCGTGACAGCGATGGTCTATCGGCTGGGGCGCCGCGACGGCCAGACCAACGTGGCGACCATGCTCCTGGCCGGTATCGCGATGACCGCGCTGGGCGGCTCGGCGGTGGGCCTGTTCACTTACCTGGCCGACGACGCCACCCTGCGCACCCTGACCTTCTGGAACCTGGGCAGCCTCAACGGCGCCAGCTACGAGCGGCTGTGGCCCTTGCTGCTGGTGGCGGCGGCCGTGGCCTTGTGGCTGCCGCGCCGGGCGCAGGCGCTCAACGCCTTGCTGCTAGGCGAGTCGGAGGCGCGGCACCTTGGCATCGAGGTGGAAAAGCTCAAGCGCGAACTGGTGTTCTGCACCGCGCTCGGCGTGGGGGCTGCGGTTGCCGCCGCCGGTCTGATCGGCTTCATCGGCCTGGTGGTGCCGCACCTGGTGCGGCTGGTGGCGGGGCCGGATCATCGGGTGCTGCTGCCGGCCTCGTTGCTGGCGGGCGGTACCTTGCTGCTGTTCGCCGACCTGATCGCGCGCCTGGCCCTGGCCCCGGCAGAGTTGCCGATCGGCATCGTCACCGCCTTTATCGGGGCGCCATTCTTCCTGTTCCTGCTGGTGAAGGTGCGCAACTGATGCTCGACGTCCAAGGGCTGTCTCTCAAACGTGGTGGCAGCCAGGTGCTGCACGACATCAACCTCACATTGCGGCCAGGGCAGGTGCTGGGTGTGCTCGGGCCCAATGGCGCCGGCAAGAGCAGCCTGCTCGGCGTGCTGTGTGGCGAACTGGCGCCGAGTGCCGGGCGCGTGCACCTCGAGGGTCGTGGGCTGGACGATTGGCCGGGCCAGGAGCGGGCCCGGCGCCTGGCGGTACTGCCGCAGGCGTCCAGCCTTGGCTTTGCCTTCAGTGTCGCGGAAGTGGTCGGCCTCGGCCGCCTGCCCCATGCCAGCGGCCGTCAGCGCGACCGGGAAATCGTCGAGGCGGCGCTGGCGGCGGCGGATGCTCAGCATCTGGTTGAGCGCAGCTACCTGGCGCTGTCCGGGGGGGAGCGCCAGCGCGTGCACTTGGCGCGGGTGCTGGCCCAGCTGTGGCCGGGCGAGCCCGGCACCACGCTGTTGCTGGATGAGCCCACTTCTGCGCTGGACCCGCTGCATCAGCACACCACGCTGCAGGCGGTACGCAGTTTCGCCGACCGAGGCGCGTCGGTGCTGGTGATCCTGCATGACCTGAACCTGGCGGCGCGCTACTGTGACCATATTCTCTTGCTGGAGCAGGGCCGCAGCCATGCACTGGGCACACCGCAACAAGTGCTGACACCGACGGCGCTGCGGGCGGTGTTCGGCATCGACGTCCTGGTGCAACCTCATCCGGAGCGCGGCCATCCGCTGATCATCACTCGCTAGGAGCCATCGCCATGCGCCATCCCTTGCTGTCCGGCTTGTCCATCTGTTTGGCGCTGGCGCTCGGCGGTTGCCAGGCGAGTCTGCCGCCCGTGCCGGGCTGGCAGGGGACCGAGGGCCGCGACAACGTCCAGCTGGGGCAGATCATCGAGTTGTCCAGCGGCCAGGCATTGAGCCCTGGACAACTGGTCCAGCGCCTGGCCGATGCGCCACGGGTGCTGGTCGGTGAAAAGCACGACAATCCTGACCACCACCACTTGCAGCTGTGGCTGCTGCGCGCCCTGCAGAGCCGCCGCGCGCAGGGCAGCCTGCTGCTGGAAATGCTCGAGCCGCAACAGCAGGCGCTGGTCGATGCGCAGAAGGGCAAGGCAACGCCTGCAGCCGACCTGCCGAAGGCGCTCGCCTGGCAACCTGGCTGGGATTGGACGCTGTACGGGCCTATCGTGCGCGAGGCCCTTGGCCAGCCATACCCGCTACTGGCGGCGAACCTGTCGCCTGATGAAGTCCGCCAGGCCTACCGCCAGCCGGCGACACCACCTGGCGAACGCTCCAATGCGCCGGCAGTGGTGCAGGCGTTGCTGGTACAGGTGCGTGCCGGCCACTGCAATCTGCTGCCGGAAAGCCAGCTACCGGCGATGCTGGCGGTGCAGCAGCAGCGTGACCGGCGCATCGCCGAGCGCTTGCTGGCCGCGCCGCAGCCGGCGCTGTTGCTCACCGGCAGCTACCATGCGCGCAAGGATCTCGGCGTGCCGCTGCACCTGGCCGACCTCGACGCCAAGCCCGAGGACAAGGTGCTGTTGCTGGCGGAAGTGGGGGAAACGGTCGAGCCGGCCATGGCGGACTTCGTCTGGTACACCCCGGCGACACCGGAGCAGGACTACTGCGCCCAACTGCGCAAGGGCCACTGAATCGCAGGCAAAAAAAGACCCGGCAAAAAGCCGGGTCAATAACCGTGATTAGCCTGATGAGGAGATAATCTGAGCGTCCGAACCAGGGAGCATTCAGGTTACCCAACCGGTCTCGCGACCAGTTGTGATAATCATAACGATTCTCATTTCGGAGTCAATGCCTTTGCACAATTATTTTTCGTTCTTTTGTGATTGGGCTGGGCACTTGGCATCGAGCTGCTGGTTCAACGCCTGCTTGCGTTCGACCGGCAGGTCATTCCAGTGCATGTCCAGCAGGGCGCCCTCGATGGCGTACAACAACACCTTCGAAGCCCGGAATCCTCGCGTTCTCACGGCCTGATAGGCACCCACCGCGCCGAGCCGGCGCAGGTCCGATGCACTGTGGATGCCGACGGCATGCAGCCATTGCGCGGAGGTCTTGCCAAGGTTTTTCAGATGCTGCAATTCATCGTTCATCGAGCCTCCTTGCGATGGCTGAACGGGTCGTGGGGATAAATCGCGAGCAGGTCAATGAGGAGTGTAGCGGGGGTTGTGGATTACGCGGCCTTTTGCCATCGGCGCCGACGGGATGTAGCGCTCTGGCTGAACGGGAGCGGGCAAGCCTGCTCCCACGTGTGTCCGATCCACAAGGTTCGTGGCCACCGCCTTGTGCAGGCCAGACGCTTACCCTTGGCGTGGGCTGCGATAACGCATCCGCGTCCCGAACTTCACCGACATCAGGATCTCATCGGCGCTCAGCTCGGCCGGGAAATACGTCCCGGAGATCTGCGCATGGGCCAGGCTCGCCCCTTCCAGGCCGTTTTCCCGCAGGTCCAGCCCGCGCAGGTCGGCGGCACGGAAGTAGGCGTCGGAAAAGTCGATGCCGCGTACATCCAGATCGCGCAGGTCGAGGCCGCGGAAATCACCGCCGCGAAAGTCGATTGGTGAATCGCTGGGTTTCTCGCGGTTGAACGCCGCGATCTTCTCGTCGCGGATCATCGAGTACAGGACGTTGTCCAGCTGACGGGGCTGATTCATGGCGGCGCCTCCTCCGTGGGGTGTGATGATATTGTAATGACATCACTGGAGGGGCGCCGGACTTCAGGCGTGAACTGTCGACTGCTTCACGCCTGATGGCTCAAAAGCCGGGGAAATGCTGGCGGATCTGTTCGATCAACTGGTCCATGCTGGCGCTTTCCTGGGTGTTCACCCGCTTGCTGTGCTTTTGCTCCTCGGCATCGAGCGGATCGCGCGTCGCTTGTTGCGCCTTGACCACCTCCAGGGTGGCGTCCGACGGGTCGATGGCCTCGGCCTGGCGTTGCGCCAGCCAGCTGGCGATCACTGCGTCCGGGGCATGGCAGTCGAGGATCAGGAACGGCACGCCGGTCTCGCTGGCGACCTCGGCCGCGGCCTTGCGCTGCTCATGCTTGAGGTAGGTGGCGTCGAGCACCACCGGGAACCCGGCGTGGAGGATGATCTCTGCAAGTTCGTGCAGGCGCTGGTAGGTGGCAACGCTGGCCTGCTTGTCGTAGATGCCGGCCTCCAGGTGACCGGCATCGGCCGCCGATTGTTTGCCGAACAGGCGCTTGCGCTCCACGTCCGAGCGCACGCGCACTGCGCCGAGAGCCTCGACCAGGCGCATTGCCACGTGGCTCTTGCCCACTGCCGAGACGCCCTGGGTGATGGCCAGCAGGCGCGAAGGGATGGCGCTGTAGCTTTCGGCCAGGTTGGCATAGTTGCGGTAGGTGCGCAGGGTGGTGGCGCGCTGCACGCCGTCGGCCTCGGCCGGCATGCTGAACAGCGCGACCTTGGCCCGCACCAGGGCGCGGTAGGCCTTGTAGAAGTTCAGCAGTTCCAGGCCCTGGTAGTCGCCGGTCAGCTCCAGGTACTGGCTGACGAAACGCCGCGACAGGCACTTCAGGCCGCGGTCCTCGAGGTCCATGGCCAGGAAGCCGACGTCGGCGTAGACGTCGGTCAGGCGGAAGGGTTCGTTGAACTCGATGCAGTCGAAGATCACCACCTTGCCGTCGATCAGGGTGGCGTTGCCCAGGTGGATGTCACCGTGGCATTCGCGAATGAAACCGTTGGCCTTGCGCGCCTCGAGCAGGCCGTGCAGGCGCTTGAAGCTGTCCTGGGCCCAGGCTTGCAATGCGTCGAGCTGCTGCAGGTCGGCCTTGTCGCTGAGGAACGGGCGGATCTGTTCGAAGTTCTGCTCCACCGGCGCCATCACCGCGTCCGGCGTGCCCAGCGGGTGCTCGACCGGCACCTTGGGCGCCTGCAGGTGGAACTCGGCGATCTGCCGCGCCATCTGGTCGATATGCCCGGCATTCAGCTCGCCGTTGGCCTGCAAGGTGCTGAGCATCTGGCCTTGAGGGAACTGGCGCATCTTCAGCGCGTATTCGATCGCCGGGCCTTCGCCGTCGATCTGCGGCGCTTCGACGCTACCGGTGATCGGCAGCACTTCCAGGTACAGACCTTCGGTCAGGCGCTGGTTCAGGCGCAGCTCTTCGTTACAAAAATGCCCGCGCTGGTCGAGGCCGGTGAAGTCGAGGAAGCCGAAGTTCATCGGCTTCTTGATCTTGTAGGCAAACTCGCCGGTCAGCAGGACCCAGGAGATATGCGTCTCGATGAGCTCGAAGCCCGCGACAGGGTGCGGATAGAGGGCGGGGTTCTGCAGAGCGCTGATCAGGGCTTGGCTCACGGATCATCCTTCAGGGGTCAGGGAATTCGAATCGAACATTATGGTCAATGGTGCCGTCCCTGCAAACCGCCAAGGGGCGTCTGCCCCCCTTTTCCAAAGTGCGTATAATCCGCCGCCATGACTCGTACCCGAAATTCCCGCACCCCTAAAAAACGCCCGACCGGCCGCGCCCGTGCCTGGCTGGGCTGGGCGCTCAAGCTCAGCCTGGTCGGCCTGGTACTGATCGCCGGCTTCGCGGTCTACCTCGACGCCACTGTCCAGGAGAAGTTCTCCGGCAAGCGCTGGACCATCCCGGCCAAGGTGTATGCCCGGCCGCTGGAGCTGTTCGTCGGCCAGAAACTGAGCCGCAACGACTTCCTCACCGAGCTCGATGCCCTCGGCTACCGTCGGGAAAGCGCGGCCAACGGCCCGGGCGCGGCGTCGGTCAACGGCAATACCGTCGACCTCAATACCCGTGGTTTCCAGTTCTACGAGGGCATGGAGCCGGCGCAGTTCGTGCGCGTGCGCTTCTCCGGCGATTATGTCGCGGGCCTCAGCGGCGCCAATGGCGGCAAGCTCGACGTGGTGCGCCTTGAGCCGCTGATGATCGGCGGCATCTACCCGAAGAACCTCGAAGACCGCATCCTGATCAAGATCGACCAGGTGCCGCCGTATCTGGTGGAAACCCTGATCGCCACCGAGGACCGCGACTTCTACAGCCACTTCGGCGTGTCGCCCAAGTCCATCGCCCGTGCGGTGTGGGTCAACACTTCGTCCGGCGCCATGCGCCAGGGCGGCAGTACCCTGACCCAGCAGTTGGTGAAGAACTTCTTCCTCACCAACGAGCGCAGTCTCAGCCGCAAGCTGACCGAAGCGATGATGTCGCTGCTCCTGGAAGTGCACTACGACAAGCACGAGATCCTCGAGGCCTACCTGAACGAAGTGTTCATCGGACAGGACGGGCAGCGCGCCGTGCACGGCTTCGGTCTGGCCAGCCAGTTCTTCTTCAGCCAGCCGCTGCAGGAACTCAAGCTGCACCAGATCGCCCTGCTGGTGGGCATGGTCAAGGGCCCGTCCTACTACAACCCGCGCCGCCACCCCGAGCGCGCCCTGCAACGGCGCAACCTGGTGCTCGACCTGCTCGCCGAGCAAGGCGTGGCCACTCAGGACGTGGTCGACGCGGCCAAGAAGATGCCCCTGGGCGTGACCAAGCGCGGCAGCCTGGCCGACAGCTCGTTCCCGGCCTTCCTCGACCTGGTCAAGCGTCAGCTGCGCCAGGACTACCGCGACGAAGACTTGACCGAAGAAGGCCTGCGCATCTTTACCAGTTTCGACCCGATCCTGCAGATGAAGGCCGAAACCGCCATGAGCGAGACCTTCAAACGCCTGGCCGGGCGCAAGGGCGCCGATGAAGTCGAGTCGGCGATGGTCGTCACCAACCCGGAAACCGGTGAGGTGCAGGCGCTGATCGGCAGCCGCCAGTCGGGCTTCGCCGGGTTCAACCGCGCCATCGATGCGGTGCGGCCGATCGGTTCGCTGGTCAAGCCGGCGGTCTACCTGACCGCGCTGGAACAGCCGAGCAAGTTCACCCTCACCAGCTGGGTGCATGACGAGCCGTTCTCGGTCAAGGGCGCCGATGGCCAGGTATGGCGGCCGCAGAACTACGACCGCCGCCCCCATGGCACCATCTATCTGTACCAGGGCCTGGCCAACTCCTACAACCTGTCCACCGCCAAGCTGGGCCTTGAAGTGGGCGTGCCCAACGTGATCAAGACCATCGCCCGGCTCGGCGTGCAGGTCGACTGGCAGGCGTTCCCGTCGATGCTGCTGGGCGCCGGCGGCATGTCGCCGATGCAGGTGGCGACCATGTACCAGACCATCGCCAACGGCGGCTTCAATACGCCGATGCGCGGTATCCGCAGCGTGCTCACCGCCGAAGGCGAGCCGCTCAAGCGCTACCCGTTCCAGATCCAGCAGACCTTCGATCCGGGCTCTATCTACCTGGTGCAGAACGCCATGCAGCGGGTGATGCGCGAAGGTACCGGGCGCTCGGTGTACAGCACGCTGCCGAGCTCGCTGACCCTGGCCGGCAAGACCGGCACCAGCAACGATTCGCGCGACAGCTGGTTCTCCGGTTTCAGCCAGGACCTGCTGGCGGTGGTCTGGCTGGGCCGCGACGACAACGGCAAGACGCCGTTCACCGGTGCCACCGGCGCGTTGCAGGTGTGGACCAGCTTCATGAAGAAGGCCGACCCGCTGCCGCTGGACATGCCGCAGCCGGACAACGTGGTGCAGGCCTGGATCGACCCATACAGCGGCCAGGGTTCCGACGGCAGCTGTCCGGGAGCGGTGCAGATGCCGTATATTCGTGGCAGTGAACCGCCCGCAGGCGCCGCCTGTGGCGGCGAGCAGAACCCGGCCGAAGAGGTGATGGACTGGGTCAAGGGCTGGATGAATTGAGCGCGAGCTTCTGAAGAGGGTGTGAAGTGAACAAGTGGTGGATTCCTGCCGTGGCGGCAGTGACCGTTCTGCACGGCTGTGCCAGCGTCCCGCGTGGCAACATTCCGGTGGTCGATTCGAGCACCCGGGTCTCCAACAGCGAGCGCGTCTCGGCCAACCGCACGTCGGCCTATCCGACCAGCGGCGGCAGCAGCCAGGCCCAGTCATTGCCGGAAGACTCCGGCGTCACCGTGATGATCCCGCAGGGGACAGGCGGCGCGCCGATCCAGTCGTTCCCGGCAGGCACCGGGCCTGCGCCGATCAGCACCGGCCCGATCACCCCGGGCCCGGTCAGCAGCGGGCCGATCACGACCAACCCCAACCCGATTGCCGACGAACCGTTCGACATTGCCTCGATGAGCAACCCGGCGCCGGTGACCAGTGCCCCGACCGGTATCCCGCGTGGCAATGCCTCCAGTGGCGGCCTGTCGGCTGACGAGCAGCTCGACGGCCCGGTGCTGGCCTTGCTCACCACTGCCCAGCAGCAGCAGGGCAGCGGCGACTTCAACGGCGCCGCGTCGAGCCTGGAGCGTGCCCAGCGCATTGCCCCGCGTGAGCCGCAGGTGCTGTTCCGCCTGGCCCAGGTGCGCCTGTCCCAGGGCGATGCGGCGCAGTCCGAGCAACTGGCGCGCCGTGCCCTGACCTACGCCAACGGTCGCCCAGATCTGCAGGCCCAGCTGTGGAACACCATCGCCCAGGCCCGCGAAAAGCAGGGTGACAGCGCAGGTGCCGCCCTGGCGCGGCAGAAGGCGCGGGTCAACCTGTGATGGAACAGCGCATTCTCGATATCGCCGACCAACTGCTGCTGATCGAGCAGGAACTCAAGGTCCAGGGCTGGTGGAGCGACGCCACCCCCAGTGCCGAGGCGCTGGCCAGCGTGGAGCCGTTCGCGGTGGACCGCATGAGCTTCGAACAGTGGCTGCAGTGGATCTTCCTGCCGCGCATGAAGCTGATTCTCGAGCACGGGCACCCGTTGCCCAACGCCTCGGGCATCCTGGTGATGGCCGAGACGGTGTTCGTCGACCGCCCGGAACAAAGCCGCGAGCTACGGCGTTTGCTCGCAACTTTCGACCAATTGATCGCGCCTTCCGCCTGATTTCTACCGTTTTTCCTTCAAGGGCCGCGGATTGTGGCCCTTTTTTATGGAAATCTTATTTTTCCTGCTGCTGCTCGCGCCATTAGTGGTGGTGAGAATTCATCTTGATGAAAAATTGGCAATAATTTCTCTTGACTTGTGAGCGCCGAATCACAAGAATCCAGATTCCGCTGTAGAGGGACTGCCAGAAGCAGACCCGCTAAGCAGATCATGAGGCGCACACCCGCGCCGACTTGTAACACCCCGCAACGCGTTACCTCGCGCTGGGTGGGAAGGCCCGCAACACACCAGGGTATTCCCAATACTTGCTCAGTCAGTGCTGACGTTCGCTCATGCTCTGCTTGGCAGTAAACCTAATAAGACCCGCTCAGTGAGGGCGGTATTCTGGCGTTTTAGAGGTGAACAACGTGGAGCTCTTATCCGGCGCTGAAATGGTCGTCCGCTTCTTGCGCGACGAAGGCGTTAAGCACATCTACGGGTACCCTGGCGGTGCTCTCCTTCATGTTTACGATGCCTTGTTCAAGGAACCGGAAGTCCAGCACATCCTGGTTCGTCACGAGCAGGCTGCCACCCATATGGCGGACGGTTACGCCCGTGCCACCGGCAAGGCCGGCGTGGTACTGGTGACTTCCGGCCCAGGCGCGACCAATGCCATCACCGGCATTGCCACCGCCTACATGGATTCCATCCCGATGGTCATCCTGTCTGGCCAGGTGCCCAGCACCATGGTCGGCACCGATGCGTTCCAGGAAACCGACATGATCGGTATCTCCCGGCCGATCGTGAAGCACAGCTTCATGGTCAAGCACGCCTCGGAAATCCCCGAAGTCCTGAAAAAAGCCTTCTATCTGGCGCAGTCCGGCCGTCCCGGCCCGGTCGTGGTCGACATTCCAAAAGATATGACCAACCCGGCCGAGAAGTTCGAGTACATCTACCCGAAAAAGGTCAAGCTGCGTTCCTATAGCCCGGCCCTGCGCGGCCATTCCGGGCAGATCCGCAAGGCAGCCGAAATGCTCCTCGCGGCCAAGCGCCCGGTGGTCTACTCCGGCGGCGGCGTGATTCTCGGCGGTGGCTCCGAAGCCCTGACCGAAATCGCCAAGTCGTTGAACCTGCCGGTCACCAACACCCTCATGGGCCTTGGTGGCTTCCCCGGCACCGACCGCCAGTTCCTCGGCATGCTCGGCATGCACGGCAGCTACACCGCCAACCTGGCCATGCACAACGCCGACGTGATCTTCGCTGTCGGCGTGCGTTTCGACGACCGCGTGGTCAACGGCCCGGCCAAGTTCTGCCCGAACGCCAAGATCATCCACATCGACATCGACCCGGCGTCGATCTCGAAGATGATCAAGGCCGACGTGCCGATCGTCGGTCCGGTCGAGAGCGTGTTGAGCGAAATGCTCGGCATCCTCAAGGAAATCGGCGAGCAGCCCGACAAGGCGGCGCTCGATGCCTGGTGGAAGCAGATCGACGAATGGCGTGGCGACGGTGAGCTGTTCCCCTACGACAAGGGCGACGGCAACATCATCAAGCCGCAACAGGTCATCGAGACCCTGTGCGAAGTGACCAAGGGCGATGCCTTCGTCACCTCCGACGTGGGCCAGCACCAGATGTTCGCGGCGCAGTACTACCGCTTCAACAAACCCAACCGCTGGATCAACTCCGGTGGCCTGGGCACCATGGGCTTCGGTTTCCCGGCGGCCATGGGCATCAAGCTCAACTTCCCCGACCAGGACGTGGCCTGCGTTACCGGTGAAGGCAGCATCCAGATGAACATCCAGGAGCTGTCCACCTGCATGCAGTACGGCCTGCCGGTGAAGATCGTCAACCTGAACAACGGTGTGCTGGGCATGGTTCGCCAATGGCAGGACATGTCCTACAACGGTCGCCACTCGCACTCCTATGTCGAGTCGCTGCCGGACTTCGTCAAGCTGGCCGAGGCCTATGGCCATGTGGGCATTCGCATCACCAGCCTGAAAGACCTCAAGCCGAAACTGGAAGAGGCTTTCGCGATGAAGGACCGCCTGGTGTTCATCGACATCGCGGTCGACCGGACCGAGCACGTCTATCCGATGCAGATCAAGGACGGCTCGATGCGTGACATGTGGCTGAGCAAGACGGAGCGTACCTGACATGCGGCACATCATCTCCCTGCTGCTGGAAAACGAACCCGGTGCCTTGTCTCGCGTGGTCGGCCTGTTCTCCCAGCGCAACTACAACATTGAAAGCCTGACCGTGGCGCCGACCGAAGACCCGACCCTGTCGCGTCTGACGCTGACCACCGTTGGCCATGACGAAGTGATCGAACAGATCACCAAGAACCTCAACAAGCTGGTCGAAGTGGTCAAGCTTGTCGACCTCTCGGAAAGCGCCCATATCGAGCGCGAACTGATGCTGGTCAAGGTCAAGGCCACCGGTGCCCAGCGCGCCGAGATCAAGCGCACCACGGATATCTTCCGTGGCCAGATCGTCGACGTGACCGCCAGCGTGTACACCGTGCAGCTGAGCGGCACCAGCGACAAACTGGACAGCTTCATCCAGGCCATCGGCACCGCATCGATTCTCGAAACCGTGCGCAGTGGCGTCACCGGCATTGCCCGTGGCGACAAAGTGCTCAGCATCTAACTTCAAAAATAGCGATGGCTCCGCAGGGGCCGAGATATAACCAGGGGTATTTTCATGAAAGTTTTCTACGACAAAGACTGCGACCTCTCCATCATCCAGGGCAAGAAAGTCGCCATCATCGGCTACGGTTCCCAGGGTCACGCCCAGGCGTGCAACCTGAAGGACTCCGGTGTGGACGTTACCGTCGGTCTGCGTAAAGGTTCGGCTACCGTTGCCAAGGCAGAAGCCCACGGCCTGAAAGTGGCCGACGTGGCCAGCGCCGTCGCTGCCGCCGACCTGGTCATGATCCTGACCCCGGACGAGTTCCAGGGCCAGCTGTACAAGAACGAGATCGAGCCGAACATCAAGAAGGGCGCCACTCTGGCCTTCTCCCACGGCTTCTCGATCCACTACAACCAGGTCGTACCGCGTGCCGACCTCGACGTGATCATGATCGCGCCGAAGGCCCCGGGCCACACCGTGCGCTCCGAGTTCGTCAAAGGCGGCGGCATCCCTGACCTGATCGCCATCTACCAGGACGCCTCGGGCAACGCCAAGAACGTCGCCCTGTCCTACGCCGCTGGCGTCGGTGGCGGCCGTACCGGCATCATCGAAACCACCTTCAAGGACGAGACCGAAACCGACCTGTTCGGTGAGCAGGCCGTTCTCTGCGGCGGTACCGTCGAACTGGTCAAAGCCGGTTTCGAAACCCTGGTCGAAGCGGGCTACGCCCCGGAAATGGCCTACTTCGAGTGCCTGCACGAGCTGAAGCTGATCGTTGACCTCATGTACGAAGGCGGCATCGCCAACATGAACTACTCGATCTCCAACAACGCCGAGTACGGTGAGTACGTCACCGGCCCTGAAGTCATCAACGAAGAATCCCGCAAGGCCATGCGCAACGCTCTGAAGCGCATCCAGGACGGCGAGTACGCGAAGATGTTCATCAGCGAAGGCGCCACCAACTATCCTTCGATGACCGCCAAGCGCCGCAACAACGCCGCTCACGGCATCGAGATCATCGGCGAGCAGCTGCGTTCGATGATGCCGTGGATCTCGGCCAACAAGATCGTCGACAAGACCAAGAACTGAGTCTTGCGTCGATAATGAAAAACGCGGCTTAGGCCGCGTTTTTTCGTTTGCGCGGTCAGCTTCTGGTATAAAGCGACCAGTGGCTCGCTGTTAGAACCGTTTTCCCGGGCCCATGTCGAACATATTCCACCCTGTTGCAAGGTACTTTTCATGAGCGAACGTCCCGAAGAGCCGAACAAGCCCTCCGACGCCGAAAGCCTGCTACCTGTCGATGAGCACGTTGAAGAAGGCCACGACGCCGAAGGGCGCAAGGTGCGTCACCGCGGTATCTATCTGCTGCCCAACCTGTTCACCACCGCGAACCTGTTCGCCGGCTTCTATTCCATCATCAGCTCGATGAGCGCGCAGAGCGCCCTGAGCGCGGGTGACCCACGCGAGGCGAGCAAGTATTTCGCCTTCGCCGCCATCGCCATCTTCGTCGCCATGGTCCTCGACGGCCTCGACGGCCGCGTGGCGCGCATGACCAACACGCAAAGCGCCTTCGGTGCCGAGTACGACTCGCTGTCGGACATGGTCGCCTTCGGCGTGGCCCCGGCGCTGCTGGCGTTCGGCTGGGCCCTGGGCGACATGGGCAAGGTGGGCTGGATGGTCGCCTTCATCTATGTAGCCGGCGCGGCCCTGCGCCTGGCGCGCTTCAACACCCAGGTCGGCACCGCCGACAAGCGCTACTTCATCGGCCTGGCCAGCCCGGCGGCGGCCGGCGTGGTGGCCGGTACCGTCTGGGCGTTCAGCGACTACGGCATCCAGGGTTCCAAACTGTCGTTCCTGGTGGCGCTGCTGGTGGCGGCCGCCGGCATGCTGATGGTCAGCAACATCAAGTACAACAGCTTCAAGGAGCTCGACCTCAAGGGCCGCGTGCCCTTTGTCGCGATCCTCGCCGTGGTGCTGGTGTTTGCCGTGGTGTTCAGCGATCCGCCGCGCATCCTGCTGCTGATCTTCCTCGCCTATGCTGCATCGGGGCCGATCCAGTTCCTGTTGCGGGCGCGCCGTCGCAAATCCTGACAAGGATTTAATCGCGGAATAACCTGCCGGCTCCATAGTCTTACGTGTACATCAGTTACCCGTACTGTGGAGCCGCCATGCTCATCAAGCTTCCCCGATCCAGCGACTGCAAGTCGTCCGAGATCACCCCCGAAAGTTTCTACCTCTCCCGTCGCAAGCTGCTGGGCGCCAGCCTTGCAGGTGCAGCCCTGGGTGCCTTGCCCCGGTTGGGCGCCGCGGCGGAGGTTTCCCGCTATGCCGATGTCGAGGCGGGCAGCGCGCCAGGCTGGTTCAGCGACAAGCTCGGCGCCACGCGCTGGCAGGCGGTCACCGTCAGCGGCGAGGCAATCACGCCGTTCAAGGACGCGACCCACTACAACAACTTCTATGAGTTCGGGCCCGACAAGGGCGACCCGGCGGCCAATGCCGGCAGCCTGAAGACCGAGCCGTGGAGCCTGGTGGTCGATGGCGAAGTGGCCAAGCCCGGGCGTTATGCGCTGGAAGACTTCGTCAAACCGTACCAGCTCGAGGAGCGCATCTATCGCCTGCGCTGCGTGGAAGCCTGGTCGATGGTGATTCCCTGGCTGGGCTTCCCCTTGGCTGAGGTGCTCAAGCAAGTCGAGCCAACCTCCAAGGCGCGCTATATCCGTTTCGAAACCCTGGAAGACCCCAAGCGCATGCCTGGGCAGCGCTCCGGCTTCGCCCTGATCGACTGGCCCTATGTGGAAGGCCTGCGTCTGGATGAGGCGATGAACCCGCTGGCGATCCTGGCGGTGGGCATGTATGGCCGTGAACTGCCCAACCAGAACGGCGCGCCGCTACGTCTGGTGGTGCCCTGGAAGTACGGCTTCAAGAGCATCAAGTCGATCGTGCGCATCAGCCTGGTGGCGGAGCAGCCTGCGACTACCTGGCAGGGGTTGGCGCCGGACGAGTACGGCTTCTACGCCAACGTCAACCCGACGGTCGACCATCCGCGCTGGACCCAGGCCCGGGAGCGGCGCCTGCCCAGCGGGCTGTTCAGCCCCAATGTGCGCGATACGCTGATGTTCAACGGCTATGCCGATGAAGTGGCGTCGCTGTATACCGGCCTCGACCTGCGGAAGAACTATTGATGCGCTATCCGTGGCTGCGTCTGGCGATCTTCGTGATCGGGTGCCTGTTTCCCGTGTGGTGGTTGTATGAGGCAGCCATGGGTTTGCTCGGCCCGGATCCTGGAAAGATCATGGTGGATCGCCTTGGCCTGGGGGCGCTGGTGTTCCTGTTGATCACCCTGAGCATGACACCGCTGCAGCGGTTGACGGGGTGGTCGGGGTGGATCGTGGTACGGCGCCAGCTGGGGCTGTGGTGCTTTGCTTATATAGTGCTGCACCTGACGGCGTACCTGGTGTTCATCCTGGGGCTGGACTGGGGGCAGTTTGGCGTCGAGCTGCGCAAGCGGCCCTACATCATTGTCGGTGCATTGGGTTTTCTTGGCTTGCTGGCGCTGGCGGTCACGTCCAACCGGTATAGCCAGCGCCGCCTTGGGGCGCGATGGAAGAAGCTGCACAGGCTGGTCTATGTGATTCTCGGGCTTGGGTTGCTGCACTTCCTGTGGATCGTGCGCTCAGACCTGAAGGAGTGGGCGGTGTATGCCGCTATCGGGGTGTTCCTGCTGGTGTTGCGTATACCCCCGGTGTGGCGGCGTGTTCCACGGCTGGTGGGGCGGGGGAGGGCGGCCTGAAATCTTTCTTTAATAAAAGGTTGACGCCCTCTCAGATCCCCTTATAATGCGCCCCACTTCCGACGTAGTCGAAACGCAAAACCTCTTGTTAATCAATAAGTTGAGTGTTTCAGGTAGTATCGGAAGTGCTTCGGTCGTCAGATCGGCAGCGGTGAAAAAAGGCAGTTGACAGCAGGTTGTAACGCTGTATGATTCGCCTCCCGCTACGAGAGATCGCAGCGAGTCAAGTGTTTGAAGTGAAACGAAAAACTTCAAAATAAACGCTTGACACGAAATGAGGAGGGCGTAGAATGCGCGCCTCGGTTGAGACGAAAAGCTCTTAACCAAACGCTCTTTAACAAATTGAATCAAGCAATTCGTGTGGGTGCTTGTGAGTATGGACTGATAGTCGCCAAGATTATCAGCATCACAAGTGGCCATGCGAGAAATCACATAGTCATTTGAGATTGCTGAGCCAAGTTTAGGGTTTCTTAAAAACCCAAGCAGTATTGAACTGAAGAGTTTGATCATGGCTCAGATTGAACGCTGGCGGCAGGCCTAACACATGCAAGTCGAGCGGATGACGGGAGCTTGCTCCTTGATTCAGCGGCGGACGGGTGAGTAATGCCTAGGAATCTGCCTGGTAGTGGGGGACAACGTTTCGAAAGGAACGCTAATACCGCATACGTCCTACGGGAGAAAGCAGGGGACCTTCGGGCCTTGCGCTATCAGATGAGCCTAGGTCGGATTAGCTAGTAGGTGAGGTAATGGCTCACCTAGGCGACGATCCGTAACTGGTCTGAGAGGATGATCAGTCACACTGGAACTGAGACACGGTCCAGACTCCTACGGGAGGCAGCAGTGGGGAATATTGGACAATGGGCGAAAGCCTGATCCAGCCATGCCGCGTGTGTGAAGAAGGTCTTCGGATTGTAAAGCACTTTAAGTTGGGAGGAAGGGCAGTAAGTTAATACCTTGCTGTTTTGACGTTACCGACAGAATAAGCACCGGCTAACTCTGTGCCAGCAGCCGCGGTAATACAGAGGGTGCAAGCGTTAATCGGAATTACTGGGCGTAAAGCGCGCGTAGGTGGTTCGTTAAGTTGGATGTGAAAGCCCCGGGCTCAACCTGGGAACTGCATCCAAAACTGGCGAGCTAGAGTATGGTAGAGGGTGGTGGAATTTCCTGTGTAGCGGTGAAATGCGTAGATATAGGAAGGAACACCAGTGGCGAAGGCGACCACCTGGACTGATACTGACACTGAGGTGCGAAAGCGTGGGGAGCAAACAGGATTAGATACCCTGGTAGTCCACGCCGTAAACGATGTCAACTAGCCGTTGGAATCCTTGAGATTTTAGTGGCGCAGCTAACGCATTAAGTTGACCGCCTGGGGAGTACGGCCGCAAGGTTAAAACTCAAATGAATTGACGGGGGCCCGCACAAGCGGTGGAGCATGTGGTTTAATTCGAAGCAACGCGAAGAACCTTACCAGGCCTTGACATGCAGAGAACTTTCCAGAGATGGATTGGTGCCTTCGGGAACTCTGACACAGGTGCTGCATGGCTGTCGTCAGCTCGTGTCGTGAGATGTTGGGTTAAGTCCCGTAACGAGCGCAACCCTTGTCCTTAGTTACCAGCACGTTATGGTGGGCACTCTAAGGAGACTGCCGGTGACAAACCGGAGGAAGGTGGGGATGACGTCAAGTCATCATGGCCCTTACGGCCTGGGCTACACACGTGCTACAATGGTCGGTACAGAGGGTTGCCAAGCCGCGAGGTGGAGCTAATCTCACAAAACCGATCGTAGTCCGGATCGCAGTCTGCAACTCGACTGCGTGAAGTCGGAATCGCTAGTAATCGCAAATCAGAATGTTGCGGTGAATACGTTCCCGGGCCTTGTACACACCGCCCGTCACACCATGGGAGTGGGTTGCACCAGAAGTAGCTAGTCTAACCTTCGGGAGGACGGTTACCACGGTGTGATTCATGACTGGGGTGAAGTCGTAACAAGGTAGCCGTAGGGGAACCTGCGGCTGGATCACCTCCTTAATCGAAGACATCAGCCTGCTGATGAGCTCCCACACGAATTGCTTGATTCATTGTGTAAAGACGATGCTGTAACGCGACCCTGTTATAGGTCTGTAGCTCAGTTGGTTAGAGCGCACCCCTGATAAGGGTGAGGTCGGCAGTTCAAATCTGCCCAGACCTACCAATTACTTGGTGCGGCCATGATGTAGGCTAGAGATACACGGGGCCATAGCTCAGCTGGGAGAGCGCCTGCCTTGCACGCAGGAGGTCAGCGGTTCGATCCCGCTTGGCTCCACCACTCTTTCAGGTTTCGCAGCACTGCTCAGAACTTAGAAATGAACATTCGGTGATGAATGTTGATTTCTGACTTTTGTCAGATCGTTCTTTAAAAATTCGGATATGTGATAGAAATAGACTGAATGCCAGTTTCACTGCTGGTTATTCAGGCTAAGGTAAAATTTGTGAGTTCTGCTCAGTAATGAGCGAAATGCGAATTTTCGGCGAATGTCGTCTTCACAGTATAACCAGATTGCTTGGGGTTATATGGTCAAGTGAAGAAGCGCATACGGTGGATGCCTTGGCAGTCAGAGGCGATGAAAGACGTGGTAGCCTGCGATAAGCTTTGGGGAGTCGGCAAACAGACTGTGATCCAGAGATCTCTGAATGGGGGAACCCAGCCAGCACAAGCTGGTTATCTTGTACTGAATACATAGGTGCAAGAGGCGAACCAGGGGAACTGAAACATCTAAGTACCCTGAGGAAAAGAAATCAACCGAGATTCCCTTAGTAGTGGCGAGCGAACGGGGACCAGCCCTTAAGCTGGTTTGAGATTAGTGGAACGCTCTGGAAAGTGCGGCCATAGTGGGTGATAGCCCCGTACACGAAAATCTCTTGCCAGTGAAATCGAGTAGGACGGAGCACGAGAAACTTTGTCTGAACATGGGGGGACCATCCTCCAAGGCTAAATACTACTGACTGACCGATAGTGAACCAGTACCGTGAGGGAAAGGCGAAAAGAACCCCGGAGAGGGGAGTGAAATAGAACCTGAAACCGTATGCGTACAAGCAGTGGGAGCCTACTTTGTTAGGTGACTGCGTACCTTTTGTATAATGGGTCAGCGACTTATATTCAGTGGCGAGCTTAACCGAATAGGGGAGGCGTAGCGAAAGCGAGTCTTAATAGGGCGCTTTAGTCGCTGGGTATAGACCCGAAACCGGGCGATCTATCCATGGGCAGGTTGAAGGTTAGGTAACACTGACTGGAGGACCGAACCGACTACCGTTGAAAAGTTAGCGGATGACCTGTGGATCGGAGTGAAAGGCTAATCAAGCTCGGAGATAGCTGGTTCTCCTCGAAAGCTATTTAGGTAGCGCCTCATGTATCACTGTAGGGGGTAGAGCACTGTTTCGGCTAGGGGGTCATCCCGACTTACCAAACCGATGCAAACTCCGAATACCTACAAGTGCCGAGCATGGGAGACACACGGCGGGTGCTAACGTCCGTCGTGAAAAGGGAAACAACCCAGACCGTCAGCTAAGGTCCCAAAGTCATGGTTAAGTGGGAAACGATGTGGGAAGGCTTAGACAGCTAGGAGGTTGGCTTAGAAGCAGCCACCCTTTAAAGAAAGCGTAATAGCTCACTAGTCGAGTCGGCCTGCGCGGAAGATGTAACGGGGCTCAAACCATGCACCGAAGCTACGGGTATCATCTTATGATGATGCGGTAGAGGAGCGTTCTGTAAGCCTGTGAAGGTGAGTTGAGAAGCTTGCTGGAGGTATCAGAAGTGCGAATGCTGACATGAGTAACGACAATGCGAGTGAAAAACTCGCACGCCGAAAGACCAAGGTTTCCTGCGCAACGTTAATCGACGCAGGGTTAGTCGGTCCCTAAGGCGAGGCTGAAAAGCGTAGTCGATGGAAAACAGGTTAATATTCCTGTACTTCCAGTTATTGCGATGGAGGGACGGAGAAGGCTAGGCCAGCTTGGCGTTGGTTGTCCAAGTTTAAGGTGGTAGGCTGAGATCTTAGGCAAATCCGGGATCTTAAGGCCGAGAGCTGATGACGAGTGCTCACTAGAGCGCGAAGTGGTTGATGCCATGCTTCCAAGAAAAGCTCCTAAGCTTCAGATAACTGGGAACCGTACCCCAAACCGACACAGGTGGTTAGGTAGAGAATACCAAGGCGCTTGAGAGAACTCGGGTGAAGGAACTAGGCAAAATGGCACCGTAACTTCGGGAGAAGGTGCGCCGGTGAGGGTGAAGCACTTGCTGCGTAAGCCCACGCCGGTCGAAGATACCAGGCCGCTGCGACTGTTTATTAAAAACACAGCACTCTGCAAACACGAAAGTGGACGTATAGGGTGTGACGCCTGCCCGGTGCCGGAAGGTTAATTGATGGGGTTAGCGCAAGCGAAGCTCTTGATCGAAGCCCCGGTAAACGGCGGCCGTAACTATAACGGTCCTAAGGTAGCGAAATTCCTTGTCGGGTAAGTTCCGACCTGCACGAATGGCGTAACGATGGCGGCGCTGTCTCCACCCGAGACTCAGTGAAATTGAAATCGCTGTGAAGATGCAGTGTATCCGCGGCTAGACGGAAAGACCCCGTGAACCTTTACTATAGCTTTGCACTGGACTTTGAGCTTGCTTGTGTAGGATAGGTGGGAGGCTTTGAAGTGGGGACGCCAGTTCTCATGGAGCCATCCTTGAAATACCACCCTGGCAACCTTGAGGTTCTAACTCAGGTCCGTTATCCGGATCGAGGACAGTGTATGGTGGGTAGTTTGACTGGGGCGGTCTCCTCCCAAAGAGTAACGGAGGAGTACGAAGGTGCGCTCAGACCGGTCGGAAATCGGTCGTAGAGTATAAAGGCAAAAGCGCGCTTGACTGCGAGACACACACGTCGAGCAGGTACGAAAGTAGGTCTTAGTGATCCGGTGGTTCTGTATGGAAGGGCCATCGCTCAACGGATAAAAGGTACTCCGGGGATAACAGGCTGATACCGCCCAAGAGTTCATATCGACGGCGGTGTTTGGCACCTCGATGTCGGCTCATCACATCCTGGGGCTGAAGCCGGTCCCAAGGGTATGGCTGTTCGCCATTTAAAGTGGTACGCGAGCTGGGTTTAGAACGTCGTGAGACAGTTCGGTCCCTATCTGCCGTGGACGTTTGAGATTTGAGAGGGGCTGCTCCTAGTACGAGAGGACCGGAGTGGACGAACCTCTGGTGTTCCGGTTGTCACGCCAGTGGCATTGCCGGGTAGCTATGTTCGGAAGAGATAACCGCTGAAAGCATCTAAGCGGGAAACTTGCCTCAAGATGAGATCTCACTGGAGCCTTGAGCTCCCTGAAGGGCCGTCGAAGACTACGACGTTGATAGGTTGGGTGTGTAAGCGCTGTGAGGCGTTGAGCTAACCAATACTAATTGCCCGTGAGGCTTGACCATATAACACCCAAGCAATTTGCGCTGAGGCCAAATTGCGGTGGTGAAGACGAAACGAACCGAAAGTTCGCGACGAACCACAAATATCGCATATCCGAATTGGCTGGCATGTCTGCAAGGACGTACTGGCAACCGAATTTCTTGACGACCATAGAGCATTGGAACCACCTGATCCCATCCCGAACTCAGCAGTGAAACGATGCATCGCCGATGGTAGTGTGGGGTTTCCCCATGTGAGAGTAGGTCATCGTCAAGATTCATTTCGCAAAACCCCTATCTGCGCGAGCAGGTAGGGGTTTTGTCTTTGTGCCCGGGAAATCGGCCAGGCCATATCGACAGCAAGCCAGTTCTCACAGCTACTGCGCGGTCGGTGTGGGAGCCGGCTTGCCGGCGATGCGCCGCGTAAGCGGCGCCCTGAGGCCTACAGCCGCGCAAGCCCGCACCCACACGATTTATACTGCCCCCCATGCAAACGTTACCCTGGACGATCAAATGAATTCCTTTGACGATCTGCTAGCTGAAGCCAGTGCGGCAGATGTAACCGGCTGGGGCTTCGACTGGCTGGCAGGGCGCGCCTCCGAGCAGCGCCCACCTTGGGGCTACGCCCAGCTCCTTGCACAGCGTCTGGACGGCGTACGCGCCGCGCTGGATCTCGATACCGGCGGCGGGGAGGTGCTAGGCGAGGCCCCACGCTTCCCGCCCCTCATGTGCGCAACTGAAGCCTGGCCACCCAACGCCCGCAAGGCGCAAGAGCGCCTGGGGCCACGCGGCGTTGAAGTCATCGAGGTAGCCCCCGGTGCAGCGCTCCCATTTGCCGACGCCTCGTTCGAGCTGGTCACCTCACGCCACCCGGTGAATCCCGACTGGCACGAGATCCATCGCGTCCTCCGGCCTGGTGGCCACTACTTCGCCCAGCACGTAGGCCCTGCCTCGGCTTTCGAGCTGATCGAGCATTTCCTGGGGCCGTTGCCACGTGAACGGCAAATGCGCGATCCGCGGGATGAGGTGGCAGCAGCACAGGCAGCCGGGCTGACGGTGACAGACCTGCGGACAGCCCGCTGCCGCATGCTGTTCCACGATGTGGGCGCAATCGTATGGATTCTTCGCAAATGTGTATGGTGGGTGCCGGACTTCTCTGTGCACAAGTACCGCGCTGAGTTGCTGGCCCTGGATAACCAGATGCGGCAGGGGGAGCCTTTTGTCGCGCATTCAACCCGTCATCTCATTGAAGCGAGGCGTTAAGCGGACGCAGGCCGAGGCAGCCGCTATCGTTCGATAGCGGCCATCAACCCTCACATCCCGTTGGCGAACTCCGGATCCTCCATTTCGACGCGCTCATTCATCCCCCTGAGCGCCCTGGCATATTCGCCCAGTACCTGAAGCGCCCAGTCGGCTCGGCGTCGAATGCGTAGGTCTTGCGTGCTGACGCTTTCCGGGCGATTCATCACGTCCTGCGGATAGCGGAGTCAGAGAGTGCCTGGAGTTCGCGCCAAGCTGGAGCAGTACCTGGAGATGCAGGGTGACAGTCGAACGCAGATCGCTGCACAGCTCGGCTACAGTGACCTGGCGGGCTATGCCCATGCCCGCAAGCGCTGGCGATCACTCTAGGAAATAGCCCAGCCTTGCTCCGCTTCTACAGTGACCGCGTCGGCTAGTGCTCCATGGAAACTGGGGGAGCATCCAGTCGATAAACACCTGGGGCTCGCTCACCGCTTCTTGTGCTCCCCATAGTAATGACTCGCGGAGCTCGCGCGAATCAGCAAGCATCACCACCGATCAGTCATACAGCCACGGCTTCAATTCATTCAGGTTGCCAATGACAACCTGCTGCGCCTCTGGCTTTGGATCGAGGTTCTTTGCGTCTATCTGGTAACGCTGCAGCACATACTTGACCAACGCCTGGCGAGTCGGGATCTCGAGCCGGCCGTCGAGCATGCCGTAGTCACCCTCGATGATGGCCCGCTGCGCCACATCCAGGCGCGGGTCGGGCTGCAGGATCACCACAACCTCGGTGTTCCATGCACCGTCTCCCTCGATGCCATTGCCGTTGCCGTCCAGAAGCTCCGGTTCGCCGCGCATGCGGCTGAGCACGAAATCGCGGTAGGCCGCGTTTTTCTCGCAGTAGGCCCGCACGTGCCAGCGCATCCCGGTGTGCACCAGGGTGTGCGGCTCGATCAGGCGTATCTCGGGCTCGGGATTGGCCAGCGACACGTACTCCACCTCAAGGCGCAGCCCTTCACGGCACGCCCGCAGCAGCGGCCTGAGAATCTCCGGGCGGATGCTGCGATCCGGTACCTGCAGCATCAGGGTATGCGCATAGGCGAGCTTCAACCCCTCGATATGCGGCGCCCGCTCGTTGTTCTGCGCCAACAGATCGAGATAGGCGGTGGCGCTCAGGTCGATGAAGCGCGGCGTGAAATGGCGGGTTGGCACATAGCCCTTGATCCGCTTGTCATATGTCAAGTTTCTTGACGCATGCTCACTGATATAGGTGTTGATGTCTTTCGATGCCTGCTGACGGCTGATGCCAAAGCTCTGCATCAGGTGGCCCGTGGTCAGGCGGCCCTCCCACCAGGCCACGGTTTCGATCAGTCGATAGCGAAGTGCCAGGTCCCAGCGAACCTGAGCGATGGATTGCTTGCGTTTCATAGCCCCTCCATGTGTGCCGATACTTTACCTGTATAGGTCAACACTATAGATCTGTCGTCTAACTATACATATCGTCTGTCTTGCATTGGTCTCACGTGGCCATGATCAGGGAGAGGCAAGATGAGTGTGTATGACTGGTTAACCACAGGAGCTCTGGGGTTGATTGGGGTGATCCTGTTGGTACTGCTGGTGCAGTACATGCGCCTGCGGGAGATCTGGATTGGGCTGAGTCGGTGTCGTGAAATGCTGCGCTGGGCAAAGATCTTCGAAAGCGAGAATCGCGAACTCAAGCGCAGCCTGCGGGCGCAGCAGCGGCTTACCGCGAACCTCAAGGCGCAGATGGACAGGCTGAACATCAGCCCGAATCTCGAGGAGAAACACTGATGCCGATTCGCCCGATGCCCTGCACGTTGAAATGCCAGGCTTGTGGCTGGTGCAAAACCGTGGCCCCTGGCAGCGACGCCTTGTTGCCGGGCGAGTGGTACGCCTGCTGCCCGCGCTGTGGCGGGACCTTGCGCTGCAAGGTCTGGGGCGGGCCGATAGCGCGAACGCTGGCGAAATGGTGGGTGTCGATACGACCCAAGTGAGCTTGACAGGGATAGTGGCAAAATGCGACTTAACAGATCGAATTGGATCCAGCCGATTAGGGAACGATATGAGTAAGGCTCAAGATTTCTCCAAGCTGTACGCTCGCGTAGCCAGCGACATCGCCACTGCGCTGGACGATGTCTCCAAGTTGGATGTGAGCAACGACAAGGGCAATGCTCACCTGGCTAGCGTCAAAGGCAAACTTGGTGAAATGAAGTCGCGCTTCGACGGGGAGATCGCCTACCTGGAAAAGCACGCCGAATGGGAAAACTTCACCATTGCCTTCTTCGGTGAAACCAACGCGGGCAAGAGCACCATCATCGAAAGCCTGCGCATTCTTTTCGAAGAGCAGAAACGCCAGGCACTGATCCAGCGCAATCAGGCGACGGTCAGCGACATCCAGGCGGTGTTCTCGAGCAAGAGTGATGAGCTGATCGAAGAGCTCAGCACCCGGTATGTCAGTTTCTGCGAAGACATTGCCGCGCTCGGCGACGACATCGGTGCGTTGGTCAATCAGACCCAGCGTGATCTGCAGAGCACCCGTCAGCGGCTCGAGGATAGCCAGCAGGACTACAACTACTGCAAAGAGCGGCTGAGCCTGGCCATTAACGACCTCGACGCCACCCGGCATACCTTGCAGGGCACCGAGGGGCGTCTGTCACAAGCTCAACAGAACCTCGCACAGACCCAGGGTGAACTGCAGCAAGTCGGTGTGCAACTGCAAGGCGTGCGCGACGACTTCCAGCGCAGCCAGCAGCAACTAGCCGAGCAGGGCAAACAGTTGCAGGCCACCCAGATGCAATTGAGCGAGTGCCAGCGTCAGGCCGAGGTCGCCCGTGTCTCGCTGGAGCAGCGGGCAAAAATCAAGCTGCTGCTTGGATTGGCAGCCGGCGCGCTGGTGGGGGTCATTGCCGGCGCGCTGGGTTATGCGCAGTTGTTGTAAGCCAGGGGCGTTTGCTCTCACTTCCATACACCGAATGCGGACACACCCATGCGCGAACAACATTCGTTGAGCGAGTTGGTCAGCGACCGGCTGCCCACCCTGCTGAAGCAACAGAAGCAACTCGAACAGATGCAACGCTGCGCCAGTCAGGTCGACGGCGAGATCGTCGGCACCGGTCAGGCCGATTTCACCCAGGACAATGTGATCTACCAGTTCAGCCATCAGGGCAAGCGATTCCAACTGATCGACGTGCCGGGCATCGAAGGTAACGAGTCCAAGTATGAGGCCATGGTGCAGGCCGCCATCGCCAAGGCTCACCTGGTGTTCTATGTGAACGGCACCAACAAGAAGCCCGAAGAAAAGACCGCCCAGAAGATCAAGCATTACCTCAACCGCGATGCGAAGGTGTATGCCATCTGCAACCTGCGCGGCAAGGCCGACTCCTATGAGTTCGACCACGACCGCGAGTCGCTGGAGCGGACGCACAAGGATGCGTTGGCGACCCGCGAACAGACCCGAGAAGTGCTTGAAGGCATTCTTGGCGCCGAACTGGTCAGCGGCTGCCAGAGCCTGCAGGGCTTGCTCGGGTTTACCTCGGTGGCCTTCGACGAGCGCGGCTTGACCAGTATTCACCCCAGCCGTGCCGACCTGCTCAAGTCACAGCGCGCCTACAAGCAGGACTTCATCAGCCAGCAGGCAATGCGCAGCTTCAGCCAGCTGGACAAGCTGCACAAGGTCATCGGCGATGGCTGCGCCAACTTCGAGGTGGACATCGTCGAAAGCAACAAGCGCAAGGTCGTGCGTTTGTTGCAGGACACCGTGAGTGATCTGCGCAAGCAACGCGACGAGCATAAAGTCTTTGCCGAGAAGATCGGGGCTGAGATCAACGAGTGCCAGGGAGTCATTCGTAAGGATTTCAAGGATCTCAAGAACAGTTTCAGCTCCAAGCGCAGTAGCGCAGTGGAACGCTTTTTCAATGATCTGAGTGCGGCGGCGCGCAACGCTGTCGAAGTAAATTTCAAAGACAAGGATGACGTTGAGCGCGCGATTCAACGGCATGCCGCGGATGGGCAGAAGCGCCTGGCACAGGCGCTTGAGCAAATTCAAGAGCAGGCCCTCGAGGAGCTGTCTCAGGCCATAGAGCGGGCGCTCAAGCGCTTGCAGGAAAACGCGGAGCGAGTGAGCTTCGAGCGTCGGCTAAGCGAGGTGGCTGGTAGTTCATTCTCACTTTCCAGTGCAATGGACACTATCAGCTTCAATTTCTCTGATGTGGGCAGCTTCCTGTTCAACATCGGTACTTATGCCTTGAGCGGATTTGGTATCGGTACTGTGTTCCCCGGGATCGGCAATATTCTTGGGGCGATAGTAGGGGGAGCAGTGGGTGTCATCGTCGGCTTCATTAAATATTTCACGGTAGGCCGCGACAAGAAAATCGCCGAAGCACAGGAACAAGTTGCCAAGGCGATCAAAGCCGAGCGTGAAAAGGTGACCAAGACCTTCAACCATGACACTGAAGAAATGCTCGCAAAGATCAAGGAACAGATCGAAGGCTCCGTGCTCAGCCAACTGTCGAGCGAGCGCGACAAGATGGACGAAGTCACCGCCTTGTTCGACGAAAAGATCGCCTCTATCCAGGCGCTGAAAAACCAAGTGGAAGCCAAACCCCATGGAACAATTTAAGCAGTTCAACGCCAGCAAGGCCGAGGTCATCAAGTCGCTCGACAACCTCCAGGCACTGGTGGGGGCGCTTGAGACGCTGGGTCTGGATGTGTCCCAGGACATCGAGAAGATCCGCAAGGCCATCGGTGACGTGCAGTCGGACGCCTTGCGCATAGCACTGCTGGGCGCGTTTTCTGACGGCAAGACCAGCGTCGTGGCCGGCTGGCTCGGCCAGGTCATGAAGGACATGAAGATCGACACCAACGAGTCCTCGGACGCGTTGGCGATCTATCGCCCGGACAACCTGCAGGACCGCTGCGAGATCGTCGACACCCCCGGCTTGTTTGGCGACAAGGAGAAGACCACCGAAAGTGGCGCCCTGGTGCAGTACGGTGATATCACCAAGAACTACATCTCCGAAGCCCATCTGATCTTCTACGTGGTCGACGCCACCAACCCGCTCAAGGAAAGCCACCAGGACATCGTGCGCTGGGTGCTGCGCGACCTCAACAAGTTGAGCTCGACTATCTTCGTCATCAACAAGATGGACGAAGTAGCCGACCTGCGCGACGCCGAAGAGTTCGAGCAGCAAAGCACGATCAAGAAGCACAACCTGCTGGACAAGCTGCAGCGCTTTGTCGATCTCAGCGCGGCTGAGCGCGAGGCGATCAACGTGGTGTGCGTGGCTTCCAATCCCAACAGCCGGGGCCTGGATTTCTGGCTGGCGCAGAAGGATCTGTACGACCAGCGCTCGCGGATCGGTGAACTCAAGCAGGTCACCCAGCATGTGCTCGATCGCAGCGGCCGCGAGACCCTGATCCGCAAGACCGGCATCGACGTAGTGCGCGACGTGCTGGGCAAGAAGATCGCCATGGCGCAGGACGAACTGATCCGCTTCAAGCTGCTGGCCGACAACCAGCGCCGCGATTCGGCGCGCATCCAGGAAGACATCGCCGAGGGCAAGCGCAAGGTACTGGCGACGGTCGGCAACCTCTACGAGGAACTGAACAACCTCGAGACCGACCTGCTCAACAGCATCCGCACCCTGCCGCGCGACCAGGTGCGGCCCTTCCTCGAAGCGCAGATCGGCTTCACCAACGACGATATTGGCGAAAAACTGCGTTTTCGCATCGACCACCTGTTCAGCACCGCGTTCAACCAGTCCTCGAGCATCATGAGCGGCATCAGTGCCAAGATCGAACATCAACTCGACAGCTCTTCGGACTTTGCCGACAGCATCACTGCCTCAGCACTGTCGGCCTCAAGCCGGGCGCTGAGCGCGGTGTCGAAGATCCCCGTCGAGAGCATCAAGAACGGTGTGTTCCTGGCCCGCGAGACCCTCAAGAACCTCACAGGCTATGTCTACAAGTTCAAGCCCTGGGAGGCGACCAAGCTGGCCGCCAACATCAGCCGCTGGGCCGGGCCGATTGGTGCCGGCATCCAGGTGCTGACCGACGTCATCAGCGTCGCCCAGCAGCAGCGGGCGGAGAATGAGCTCAAGCAGTTGCAGGGCGACCTGGCCGAGGTGGTCAAGAGCCACTTTGCCGAGCCGATGAGGTTGCTCAAGGACCCGGAAAAGGTGATGGAGATCTTCGCGCCGCAGATCAAGGCGTTCGAGACCATCCTGGCCGAGCAGGAGGCGAACCTCGAGAACCTGCGCAAGCGCCAGGAACAACTGGCGGAGCTGGAGACGCACCTGAACCAGGCGTTCGACGCGCAGGGCGTGATCGAGGGCGAGTATCGGGTGGTATAACGGTACAGGCCTGGCCGGCCTCAGGGCTGGCCAGGCTGTGCGATGGCGTCAGAGCAAGCCTTCGTTGTTCAGCTTCAGACGCGCATAGAACAGGATCGCGACAGCGGGTATCAGCGCCGAATAGCCCGGTTTTACCGCGCTCTTCAGATTGGTCACCGCGGCCTTGATACGCTCGGTCGGGATCAGGTCGCTTAACGCTGACAGCGCCGAGGCCGAAGCGAGCGCGATTTCCGTGCTGCCGCTCGGCAAGGTCGAATCGCCTTTGCGATACGCAGGCGCGGGTGCCTCGGGCGTCGAGAAGTAAGAAGTCACGGTAAGGCTCGCAGCCAGCGCGTCGACCTGTTCGAAATAGCCTTGCTCGGTCATCGCCTCTAGGTGCTGGACGATATCCTGCCGCGATGCGAGCAGATGCTTTTCGCCGAATGAAGAGTGGAAGCACTTGCTGATCAGCAGCGCCTCCATTTCCACCACCTGGGCACAGTCGCGCAGCTCGTTAACCAGGCCATAGTGCTGCGCCAGCATGAGCAGGATCTGCACGTACTTGAGGCCCCGGCCCCGTGCCAGGTTGACCAGGCAGTGCCCTCCCAGCAGTTGGAGTTCCTGGGCCAACGGGTACAGCGCGGGCTCGGCTTCCAGCTTCGTCCAGCTGCTGCTGCGCAGGTGCTTGGCGACTTGACCGCGAATACGGTCGCTGGTCAGTTCGAGCAGGTCGTAGAGCAGGTGGTCGGTGACGACGGGGTCGGGGTCCTTGATGACCGGCTCAGGCTGATTCGAACGCGGCAGGCCGCCGGTGTAGCCGTGGAAGCGCGATTTGCGCAGTACCTTCTCCAAGTTTTCCCAGTAGTCGGTATGCCCGAAAGACTTCATGTGCACGTTCATGACGTCTTCGAAGTTGTCGATGGGCCGGCGGCCAATGCTGTCTTCCCCGAGATTCAACTGCAGGATGCGATCCTCCTCGGAGTAGGCGTTGTACAGCTTGCACTTGGTGCGTTGCCGGATGGCCTGCGCCTGCTCCGCGGACAGCTCGGCCGCGGCCGCCATCAACAGCACCTCGCCCACTTCGAGCCCTTCGTAATCAGGCTTGTCCAGCAAGTCGAGCAATGCACTGACCACGACCCTGCCGCCAAGCGAATGCCCGACCAGATTGACCTTCGACACGTACGGGTGATGCTTGATCAGATAGCGCTCCAGTTGCCCGAGCAGCTGTTTGCCCATATCGGTGGCGCGGTTGCGGCTCGAGTTGAAGTGCATGGCGCGATCAATCGCCGCGGCCCCAGCGCCGGCCAGCGCGTTGATCCGGGCGAGCGCCGCCACGCCACCGCTGGAGGCACTGTCGAACTGCGCCCAATGGCCGGAGGGCCAGAAGGCGAAGATGTTGATGCAATTGTGCAGGGACGTTGGAATGTACTTGCGCAGTTTGCAGCGGTCTTCCATGTCGTGGCCGGCCGAGTAACCGTGGATGAAGACGTTCGCGACCTCGCCGGAGCGGTGGGGGAGGGTGAGGAATTTGAAGTTGTGTTCCACGCGGTTGGCTCAGTCAATAATTAAATCAGCGAGTTTGTGGTGCTGTTGTGTCGATGTAAACTGCATTGCAGGTGATATGTAGGATTGTCCAGTGTTACTTGAATGGAAAATGCTTTAAGGGTGTTCGCCGTGCTGAGTGCTTTAGGGTGGATGTTTTATTTGTCCAGCGTTAGGGCATGGCATTACTGTCTAGTAGTTTTTTGAACTCAATTTGCAAATCTGCTAAGTTGGCCTCCAGCTCTAATTGTCTCCTGGTTAATTCCTCTAATGGTTCTCTCTGAACGTTCTGCGTGGTGAGATATCTTGCTGAGTTTAAATTGTAGTCATTCTTCTCGATTTCTTCCAGCGTAACAATCTTTGAGATACCTTCTAGATTTTCCCGGGAGTGATAAATATCTATGGCTGGTTTCAGGGCTGAGGTTATTGAGTCGGAAGGGCTGAGGTTATTATGCTTTCTTGCTTCGGTAACATCAATTAGTAGAATAGAGTTGCGCGAAGTGGCTGATTTTCTAAGTACAAGAATGGCTGTCGGAATCGCAGTGTTTTTTAGCAGTCCAGGAGGTAAATAAATGATTGAGTCGATGATGCCAGCTCGAACGATATTTTCTCGAATATCACCCTCTGCTCCCCCCCGAAAAAGCACACCATGAGAGACCAGTACAGCAGCTCTTCCTCCCGGTTTAAGCGATTTAATAATCATCTGTATAAATGCATAATCAGCATTGTTTACAGGGGGGGAGCCAAAGTCAAAATAGCTGAAGGAGTCTTTAGGTGTGTAAGTTCCTACAGTCATGGAGAATGGAGGGTTGGCGAGTACGATGTCGTAAGTAGAGTCCTCGACCGTGCGGAGTGAGTCAGACAGACTAATATCACTGTCGAGAATGCCATGTACAATGCAGTTGATTTTTGCAATTCTTGTGGCGGATATATTTATATCTCGTCCGTAAATTTTGACAGGCTCGCTGTTGTTGTTTTCAAGAGCTTTAGTGTGCGCGGATATTAGGAAGCCACCGGACCCGCAAGTAGGATCATATACGCTCTCTCCGGCGTTTGGCTCGACGATCCCTACCATCATATCGACTACTTCACGAGGTGTGTAGGCTTCGTCGGCCCTCTTTCCTAGTACCTCAGAAAAATTTTGAATAATTTGCTCGAAATGTTGCCCGCCGGAATCAGCTGTTTCAATACTCGACACTAGGTAGTGCAGCTTTAAGCATGCATCTACTAGCGGCTGTGTGAAGTTCTTCTCAAGTCGTGAGAGTAGTGGTTTTATGCTATCTAGGAGACCTAGTTCATTATTGTATGCATGATCAATGGTCTCTGCTGCATGCAATAAATTACCAGCCATGCTAGCTTCGCCATGAATAAGTATAGGCCGTACTAAGTCTGCCCGGCTATCGTGATTGTGCGGTCGAAGGGCGACGAAATAAACGAAAAATACGCTTATGACGAAATCCCGAAGCTCTAGAGTATCTAGCCCAGTGTTGGCTCGAAGTTCTGATATGATGGAGTTTATGTAAGGGCGGTCAGAGTTATTCATGAGTCTTCCCTCAATAGTTTGCTGCAAAAAGCGTCAAGGATTTTTTCGCCATTGTTAGTCAGCGATTGGAGAACTAACTTCTGGGCTTGCCAGTTGTTATAAGATTTTCCTATCCTATCCTGAACTTTCAGGCTGGGCATGGGGATCTGGAGGTTGGCTAGATCTCTTAAGCCAATGTTGGATATTGCAGTGCCAGCTTTTAGGCGTGATATTTGAGTGCGTCCCTCACTCGAGTTGAGGTACCAGCAAATGAACGCAGGATCAACACCGCCGCTAGGTGAACTAAGTATGGCGACTTGGTTCGTTGTGATAACGAGGGTATCATCAGGTAGTGTGATCAGAGCTGCTTCAATTCTATTCCCGCGCAGAGGAATAAGTATGTCACCGGACTCTAAAATATTTTTTGCTTTGCCTGGCTCCAGATCAGCGAAGGGGAGAGTTGAAAAGTCTACGCCTCCCTCACGGATATCCTTGATCTGGACTACTTTGTAGCCGTCGATACGACCAGTGTCCTCTGCCTTACCTCTGAAGGTATGACCTGCACGGACATCCATCAAATCGGATAGTTTTTGGATATTCACTGAAATATTCCCGCTTTTATAGGCTGCCGCAAATGAGATTTTACCTCAATTGAGACGCTGGAGCCTGTGTTAGGTGTGGTGTGCTGGTAGGAGAGACTAAAATCCTGAAATAGCCACAGCCAAGGTAAAATCAGGCAGAGCTTCGCTTTTTTCATGTGTCCCTCCTAGGTGTTAGGTTAGCAGTACCGCCAGTACTGCTTTGTTGTCGCAACTATAGGCACCTCCTTGTGCAGTGTCAACAGTACTAGTGGTACTGCACTCGTGCAGTCGCAGGCTTTAGCTTCATGATGAAAACCCTTGAAACCTGACCGAAGCCTCTGGAGGCCTGATTTTTCGTAGAGTTCTCGCCTTTTAGGTGAAGGATTCTGCCATGTCCAAGCGGTACGAATTTTCCGGCGCAGCATGGGAGATTGATCGCTGATCTTTTCGCCGTACGTCGGCGTACTGGGCGTCCAAGAGTTGACGATCGCCTGCTGCTCAACGGCGTGTTGTGGGTGCTGTGCTCCGGTGCAGCCTGGCGGGACATGCCTGAACGGCTCGGGCCTTGATCGACGGTCTACCGGGGATTTCGAGACTGGTGAAACCAAGGAGCCTTCAACAAGATGCTCAAGCGGTTACACCTCAAGATCAATGCACAGGGCCTGATTGGCTTGAACACCTAGCGCACCGATTCAACAGCGATAAGGGCTAGCCGGGCCTTTGCCGGTGCAGGCAAAAAGGGGCTGAAGAACCAACGGAGCACGCACTTGGACAAAGCAGGGTGCAAGGCAACTTTGACGCATCCTTGATTCAGGATTTCTTGGTCAGCGGGTTTTTATACCCAGCGATATGTCAATTATGTGTACGGATTGTTCATCGCAGCATTTGCAAATGCGGGCGTTCTCGCTAGCTGAGGCGTGCCTAGCGCAGTATCGCCAGCGGGGTATGCCTGGATTGTTTACCTGTGAGCTTGTCCAGTCTTGGCGCTGGAAGCTCAACGGCCTACTGTGCCCGGAAGTTTGTGCAGTAGGTTACATATGACGAAGCAGCTGTTGTGTCTCTGATGCCAAGGCGGTTGAGCGAAGAGCGATCCGCCCCGGTATCATGCAGCCAACTTCGGCCTGCCCTCTGTGGTCGGGCTTTCATTTTTTACCGCGCAACTCATCTGCGTCGAAGCTAGGGAATAGTCCATGTCGGATCAAAAAGGTACCGAACAGGCCGCCAGCAGTCTCGCTGAACAGGCACTCAAGCAGGCTCGCACCCGCTTGGCGCCGAGCGAAGCCGGGGCCGAGCCAGAAGCGGAACCGGTGAAAAAGAAGCGCGGGCGCAAGGCTGCTGTCAGCGCCACCAGCAACACCCTGCAGGATCTGGAAAAGACCCTATGGGCCACCGCCGACAAGCTGCGCGCCAACATGGACGCTGCCGAGTACAAGCACATCGTTCTTGGCCTGATCTTCCTCAAGTACATCTCCGACAGCTTCGCCGGCCGCCGCGCCGAGCTGGAGCGCCGCTTTGCCGATGCTGCCGATGATTACTACCTGGGCAGCGACGATCCCGAATACCTGGCTGGGGAACTGGAAGAGCGCGACTACTATAGAGAAGTCAACGTGTTCTGGGTGCCGGAAGCGGCTCGTTGGGAATCGCTCCGGGCCGCCGCCAAGCAGGTCGACATTGGCAAGCTTATCGATGAGGCGCTAGCCTCCATCGAAGCGGAAAACCCGTCGCTGAAGAACATCCTGGACAAGCGCTATGCCCGCGTCCAGTTGCCGGATGGCAAGCTCGGCGAGTTGGTCGACCTTGTCTCGACCATTGGTTTCGGCGGCGACGCCAACGTCGCCCGCGATCTGCTCGGTCAGGTCTATGAATACTTCCTCGGCCAGTTCGCCAGCGCCGAAGGCAAAAAAGGTGGCCAGTTCTACACCCCGGCGAGCATCGTCAAGACCCTGGTAGCCGTGCTCAACCCGCACCACGGTAAGGTCTACGACCCGTGCTGTGGCTCGGGCGGCATGTTCGTGCAGTCGGAAAAGTTCATCGAGGCCCACGGCGGCAAGCTGGGGGACGTGTCGATCTACGGCCAGGAATCCAACCCGACCACCTGGCGCCTAGCGGCCATGAACCTGGCCATCCGCGGCATCGATTTCAATCTTGGCAAAGAGCCGGGTGATACCTTCGTGCGCAACCAGCACAGCGACCTGCGTGCCGACTTCGTCCTGGCCAACCCGCCGTTCAATGTCAGCGACTGGTGGCATAAGAGCCTCGATGGCGATCCGCGCTGGGTATATGGCACACCGCCCGCCGGCAACGCCAACTACGCCTGGCTGCAGCACATGCTGTTCCACCTCAAGCCCAGCGGCCGCGCCGGTATCGTCCTGGCCAACGGTTCGATGAGCTCCAGCCAGAACACGGAGGGCGACATCCGCAAAGCCATGGTTGAGGCCGATGTGGTCGAGGTGATGGTCGCGCTGCCCGGCCAGTTGTTCTTCAACACGCAGATCCCGGCCTGCCTGTGGTTCCTGGCCAAGCAGAAGAGCAAACGCCCGGGCGAAGTGCTGTTTATCGATGCGCGTAAGCTCGGTACCAATATCAGCCGAGTGCAGATCGAGCTGCTGGACAGCGATATCGAACGCATCGCGCAGACAGTGGCCAACTGGCGTGGCGAGCCGCTGGACGTCGGTGGTGAGATCGCGGAATACGCTGATATTGCTGGATTCTGCCGCAGCGTGACGCTGGCGGAAATCGCCGAACATAGCCATGTGCTGACCCCGGGCCGCTATGTCGGGGCCGAGGCGGTCGAGGACGACGATGAGGCCTTTGCCGAGAAAATGCAGCGCCTGACCGCGCTGCTGGGTGGGCAGATGGCCAAAGGGGCCGAGCTTGACCAGTTGATCCGGCAGCAACTCGGAGGGCTGGGCTATGACTTTTGAGCACAACCGCTTTGGTGATTTATTCTCTGAACCGCAGCGAAATGGACTAACGCGCCCCAAGAAGGTTCGCGGCCAGGGTTTCCCCATGGTCAATATGGGAGAGTTGTTTGCGCACAGTCGAATCAAAGATCTCGAAATGGATCTCGTCCCAGTAAACGAAGAGAAGGAACAGCAGTTTTTCCTAAAAGACGGCGACCTCCTTTTTGCACGGCAATCTTTGGTGGTAGCCGGTGCAGGTCAATGCTCAATTTTTCTTGGAAATAATACTCCAACAGTTTTTGAGTCCCACCTTATTCGCTGTCGTCTAGATCTTAATAAATTCAATCCTAATTTTTATTTTTACTTTTTTCGCTCTCCTAATGGGCGAATGGCGATGGAGACTATAGTCGAACAAGGCGCAGGAGCTTCTGGAATTCGTGGAAGTGATTTGGTCAACCTTCAGGTGCCGACGCCATCGAAAAACTACCAGGATGAGGCATCTAGTTTATTAGTCAAAATAGATGACCGAATCGCTCTGCTACGCGAAACCAACGCGACTCTAGAAGCCATTGCCCAGGCGCTGTTCAAATCCTGGTTTGTCGATTTCGACCCGGTACGGGCCAAGGCCGAAGGGCTTGAGCCAGAAATCATGGACACAGCCACCGCGGCGCTGTTTCCCGACAGTTTCGAAGAGTCAGCGCTGGGACTGGTGCCAAGGGGGTGGCAGATCGGCTCAATACTCGATATCGCAAACCTGTTAAGCGGTGGCACTCCCAAGACAGATCGTGCTGAATTCTGGGGAGGGGCTATTCCATGGGCTAGCGCGAAAGACGTCTCTCAGTCGTCTAATTCGATTCTGACTGGGACTGAGCGCACTATTACGACTCTCGGGGTTCAAAAAAGTGCTACCAAGATGATTCCAGCATTTAGCACGGTGGTTGTGGCGCGAGGCGCCACAACGGGTCGCATGGTTATGTTTGGTACATCAATGGCTATGAACCAGACTTGCTATGCATTGGAATCTAAGGCCGGCACACCAATTTCCCTCTATTTAATCTTAAAGAAAGAGATTGATGCGCTTACACAGAAAGCGCATGGGTCTGTATTCGATACGATTACAACGAGTACTTTTTCCGCGTCAAAAACATTGCTGATCCCGGATGCATTACTGGCTTGTTTTGAGCATGTTGCAGAACCGTTATTTTACCGCATGCTCGCTGGTACTCAACAAGCCCAAACCCTCACCCAGCTCCGCGACACCCTGCTGCCGCGCCTGATCTCCGGCCAGCTGCGCCTGCCGGAAGCCGAGGCGCAGATCGAAGCGGTGTGCGCATGAGCCGTCAGGGACTCCGGCGCTCCCTGAAGGCTATACCGACTGGCTGACTTAGCTGTAAGACGACAAGCCCACCATTGGCCTGCTGCTGTGCAAGCAGCAGAATCGCCTGGTGGCCGAATACGCGCTCACCGGTATCGACAAACCCATCGGCGTCGCCGAATACCAACTCTTGCGCGATTTGCCCGAAACCTTGGGCCGCAACCTCCCTAGCATTGCCGAAATCGAGGCGGAGCTGGCCGGAGAAGGACACAGGAAGTGAAGTGGAATGACCGAAGACCAATTGGAACAGGAAACCCTCGGTTGGCTGGAAGAGGTGGGCTACCGTCATGTGTATGGCCCAACTATAGCCTATGACGGTGAGAACCCGGAGCGTGACAACTACCGTCAGGTGCTCCTAATAGAGCGCTTGCGCAGCGCGATTGCCAAGCTCAACCCCACGGTACCGCTGGCCGTGCGGGAGGATGCTCTCAAGCAGGTGCAAGAGCTGGGCCTGCCGGTTCAGCTGTCGGCCAACCGCTTATTCCACCGCCTGTTGGTCAGTGGCGTGCCGGTGCAGTATCAGAAAGACGGTGAAACCCGTGGCGACTTCGTGCGCCTGATCGACTGGGTCGAGGTGAAGGCCAACGATTGGCTGGCCGTCAACCAGTTCAGTATCCAGGGGCCGAAACATACCCGGCGCCCGGACATCATCCTGTTCGTCAACGGCCTGCCATTGGTGCTGCTGGAACTCAAGAATCCGGTGGATGTGAAGGCCGACCTGGGCAAAGCCTTCGATCAGATCCAGACTTACAAGGAGCAGATCCCGGATCTGTTCCAGTACAACGAAATCCTGGTGATTTCTGACGGTAGCGAAGCGCGGATGGGCTCCCTGTCCGCCGACGCCGAGCGGTTCATGAACTGGCGCACCATTGACGGTCAGGCTCTTGATCCGTTGGGCCAGTTCAACGAACTGGAGACCCTGGTGCGCGGTGCCTTGGCCCCGCCGATGCTGCTTGATTACCTGCGCTACTTCGTACTGTTCGAGGATGACGGCCGGCTGGTGAAGAAGATTGCTGGCTACCACCAGTTTCACGCCGTGCGCGCCGCCATTGGCCAGGTAGTTAGCGCCTCGCGCCCCGGCGGCAGCCACAAAGGCGGAGTGGTCTGGCACACCCAGGGTTCGGGCAAGAGCATCACCATGACCTGCTTCGCCGCCCGGGTGATGCAGGAAGCAGGAATGGAAAACCCAACCATCGTGGTGATTACCGACCGCAACGACCTGGACGGCCAGTTGTTCGGAGTGTTCTCTCTGTCTCAGGATCTACTGCGCGAACAGCCCGTCCAAGTGGAGTCACGCGGTGACTTACGCCGCAAGCTGGCCAATCGGCCGAGCGGCGGTATTGTCTTCGCCACCATCCAGAAATTCATGCCTGGTGTGGACGAAGACACCTTCCCGGTGCTGTCCGAGCGCCCGAACATCGTGGTCATCGCCGACGAGGCGCACCGCACTCAGTACGGATTTGGTGCCGAGCTGAAAACCTCGGAGGTACTGCAGGCCGCCGAGAGCCGAACCCGTTACCAAGTGGGCTATGCCCAGCACCTGCGCGATGCGCTACCGAACGCCACCTTCGTGGCCTTTACTGGCACCCCGGTATCCAGCGAAGACCGCGACACCCGCTCGGTTTTCGGTGAATACATCCACATCTACGATATGCAGCAGGCGACTGAAGACGGTGCGACCGTTGCCATCTACTACGAGTCGCGTCTGGCCAAGCTGTCCTTGAAAGAGAGTGAGCTGCCAGCGATTGACGAGCAGGTCGATGAACTGGCCGAAGATGAGGAGGACGACCAGCAGGCCAAACTGAGAAGTCGTTGGGCCGCCCTGGAGCGAGTGGTTGGTGCAGAACCACGTGTTCGTAGCGTGGCCGCTGACCTGGTCAAGCATTTCGAGGAACGTAATCAGGGCATGGTGAGTGTGGGGCAGATGCCCGGCAAAGCGATGGTGGTGGCCATGAGCCGCGATATCTGTGTGCACCTGTACAACGAAATTGTCGCCTTGCGTCCTGAGTGGCACGACGACGATCCAGAGAAAGGCGCGATCAAGATCATCATGACCGGCAGCGCCTCGGACAAGGCCTTGCTACGGCCGCACATCTATTCCGGCCAGGTCAAAAAACGCTTGGAAAAACGCTTCAAGGATCCCCTAGACCCGCTCAAGTTGGTGATCGTTCGTGATATGTGGCTGACTGGCTTCGATGCGCCGTGCGTTCACACCCTTTACGTGGACAAACCGATGAAGGGTCACAACCTGATGCAGGCCATAGCCCGGGTAAACCGCGTATTCAAGGACAAGCAGGGCGGTTTGGTGGTGGATTACATCGGCATCGCCAATGAGCTGAAAGCTGCACTTAAGGAATACACCGGCAGTAAGGGCAAGGGCCGACCTACCGTGGATGCCCATGAGGCCTATGCAGTGCTGGAGGAGAAGCTCGACGTCCTGCGTAGCCTGCTGCATGGCTTCGACTACAGCGATTTTCTCTCCGGCGGGCACAAGCTGCTGGCTGGCGCCGCCAACCATGTGTTGGGCCTGAAAGACGGCAAGAAGCGGTTTGCCGACAACGCACTGGCCATGAGCAAAGCTTTCACCCTGTGCTGCACCTTGGATGAAGCCAAGGCCGTTCGCGAGGAAGTGGCGTTCTTCCAGGCGATCAAGGTGATCCTAATCAAGCGTGAAGTCAGTCAGCAGAAAAAGACAGACGAAGAACGTGAATTGGCCATCCGCCAGATTATCGGCAATGCGGTGGCCTCCGGTGAGGTGGTAGATATCTTCGAGGCAGTGGGCCTGGACAAGCCCAATATCGGCCTGCTCGATGATGCGTTTCTTGCCGAGGTGCGCAACCTGCCGGAGAAGAACCTAGCGGTCGAACTATTGGAGCGCTTGCTTGAAGGTGAAATCAAAAGTCGTTACAGCACTAACCTGACGCAGGAGAAAAAATTCTCTGAACTGTTGGCCAATGTGATCAAACGTTACCAAAACCGCTCAATTGAAACCGCTCAGGTCATTGAAGAATTAATCGAGATGGCCAAGAAGTTCGCTGCCGCTAGTCTGCGTGGCAATGCCTTGGGGCTCAACGATGACGAACTGGCGTTCTACGATGCCTTGGCCAAGAACGAGGCCTCGGTACGCGAGCTGGGCGATGAGATCCTGGCCAAAATCGCCCTCGAGCTGACCGCCAGCCTGCGGGCTAACGTCAGCGTTGATTGGAACAGCCGCGAAAGCGTACGGGCCAAACTACGCATTCTGGTGCGGCGGATCCTGCGTAAGTACAAATATCCGCCTGATCAGGAGGAAGGGGCTACGCAGCTGATCCTAAATCAAGCCGAAACGCTCTGTGAGGCGTGGTTTTAGTTCAGGACCCATTAGTGCCACATCGGTCGCCTCAGGGTGCTTAGTGGTCTTTTAGGAAATTTCCTTCCACGCTAGCGGTTGCGAACAGATCCGCCTTAAGGCTACAGTCCCCAAGTCGCAGCAAAATCCGCGACCAGGTGTAGGAACCTGCTGGTAAACTTGGCGCACGCACTAGGCGCCCCATTGCAACGGCTGGCGCCTTTTTTGCGCTCGCTGTGATGTCATGGCGGCTGTGTGTGGGCAGGCTTCGGCCTGGCCGGGTTCCAAGTTTCCCGGTATTCCTACCCCATGCACAGCTGCCACCCAATCCCGTAGGAAGGACCGTGGTAGCTCCAAATCGCAAACTTGGAGTCTCATGCATGCTTACTCGCATTCTGAGCAGGATCCCCGCATCCGCTCTCCGCCGCCCAACCCCTGCGGCCACCCCATCCCCAATGTTTTACCCGATCGACAGCCAATCCCTCGCCGAACGCGCCAAGCGGGAGGTGTCCCATGGCTGACCGTGAACGCCTGTCTACCCTCCAAAGCTACGTCTGGACGCTCGAGCTGCTAGGCGAGGCGCTGGTCCAGCATGACGAGGTGCTGGAGTGCGAGCACAACCCGCAACTGAGCTTCCGCAACACAGCGGGCATTCACCAGGCGATCCGAATCATCAGCCGGCTGGCCAGCGAGCAGTTCGCCAAGCTGGAGGCGATGAAGGAGGAGGGGAAAGGTGATGGCGTGCTGCCGCCGAGGCACTGAATCCCAGGCATAAAAAAAGACGCCCTAGGGCGTCTTCTTCTTCGGATTTGGTGGAGCCGGGGGGATTTGAACCCCCGTCCGCCAGTACTCCGCTGTCGGTACTACATGCTTAGCCGTGTCTACTGATTTAATCCGCAGCCGCCCGACGGGCAGGGTGCTTTGGATGAGTTGGGTAAGTTTTAGTCGCTTCGCCCCCAACGTGCTGCACGACGATCCTGTTCTGTATGACAATCATTTCGGGTTTACAGGCATCCCCTGATGATTGCTGGAGCCGAAGCTACCAGGAGAGCGGGCTCAGCTGCTTACGCAGCGAGAGCGTAGCCCTCGTAGTTTTCGTCATTGGCAACTATAGAAAGTTGCAACAGTGGATTTACGAGTTCTGTTACCAACTCGGCATGCACCTAGAGTTTCGCTACCGGCGTCGAATCCTAATCGGCCCCACACTCAGCTCTAGCTGAACGTGCCTTTCAGCACGCAAGGGCGAGTATACGCGCTTACGCGGGCGACGTCGACAGAAGGTTCGGCCGCCCGCGTGCGCGCAGGGCCTAGGTGCCGCTGCCACCGGCCGAGCCGCTGCCTTTCTCAGTCTTTTCCAGACGCTCGAGCACTTTGCTGGTGATGGCGATGCATTCCTTGGTATCGCCTTTCGCCTGGGCGGCCTTGGCCTCGTCCACGTGCTCGGTGATGGCCTTGTCCAGGCCTTCGGAGGTGGCGCCGGCGGTAGCCATGCTGTCGTCGATCTTCTGCAGGTTCATGGCGCACAAATCGTCGGCGGCGAATACAGGCGAGGCCAGCAGGGTGGCGGCCGCGAACAGGGCGGATAGCGCAGTACCTTTCATGGGAGTCTCCTCGTGAGGCCTCGGGAAGGTGGGCCTGATTGGTGGACTGCGTGGGTTTGGGCGGGGTTCCATTGGGTTGTCGCCCCCTGCATCGCGGGGCAAGCCCGCTCCCACGTGTACGGATCACCCACGCCTTGCGCTTGCGGGGTTTTGGCACGCGCAAATAAAAAGCCCCGGCACGGGGCCGGGGCTCTTTCATCACGCTAACGCGATCACTCCTGGTTGGCCAGTTTGTGCTCGAGGTAGTGGATGTTGACGCCGCCTTTGCAGAAACCTTCATCACGCACCAGGTCGCGGTGCAGCGGGATGTTGGTCTTGATGCCGTCGACGACGATCTCGTCCAGGGCATTGCGCATGCGCGCCATGGCTTCGTCGCGGTCCTTGCCGTAGGTGATCAGCTTGCCGATCAACGAATCGTAGTTCGGCGGAACCGAGTAGCCGCTGTACAGGTGCGAATCGACGCGTACGCCGTTGCCGCCCGGGGCGTGGAAGTGCTTCACCTTGCCTGGGCTCGGGATGAACTTCTTCGGGTCTTCGGCGTTGATCCGGCACTCCAGCGAGTGGCCGCGGATCACTACGTCTTCCTGGCGGAACGACAGCTTGTTGCCAGCGGCGATGCTGAGCATCTCCTTGACGATGTCGATACCGGTGACCATTTCCGAAACCGGGTGCTCCACCTGAACACGGGTGTTCATTTCGATGAAGTAGAAACGGCCGTTCTCGTACAGGAACTCGAAGGTACCGGCACCGCGGTAGCCGATCTCGATGCACGCGTCGACGCAACGCTTGAAGACTTCCTGGCGGGCCTTCTCGTCGATGCCCGGGGCCGGGGCTTCTTCCAGCACCTTCTGGTGACGGCGCTGCAGCGAGCAGTCACGGTCGCCCAGGTGCACGGCATTGCCCTGGCCGTCGGACAGGACCTGCACTTCCACGTGGCGTGGGTTGGTCAGGAACTTCTCCAGGTAGACCATCGGGTTGCCGAACGCGGCACCGGCTTCGGTGCGGGTCAGCTTGGCCGATTCGATCAGGTCTTCTTCCTTGTGCACCACACGCATGCCGCGACCACCACCGCCACCGGCGGCCTTGATGATCACCGGGTAACCCACCTCGCGGGCGATCGCCAGCGCGGTTTCCGGGTCTTCCGGCAGCGGGCCGTCGGAGCCCGGTACGGTCGGCACGCCCGACTTGATCATCGCGTCCTTGGCCGACACCTTGTCGCCCATCAGGCGGATGGTGTCGGCTTTCGGGCCGATGAAGATGTAGCCGGAGTTTTCCACCTGCTCGGCGAAATCGGCGTTTTCCGCAAGGAAGCCGTAGCCCGGGTGGATGGCGGTAGCGCCTGTCACTTCGGCGGCGGCGATGATCGCCGGGATGTGCAGGTAGGATTCCTTGGACGATGCAGGGCCGATGCAGACCGATTCGTCTGCCAGGCCCAGGTGCATCAGTTCACGGTCGGCCGTGGAGTGCACGGCGACGGTCTTGATGCCCAGCTCTTTGCAGGCACGCAGGATCCGCAGGGCAATTTCCCCGCGGTTGGCGATCAGAACTTTTTCGAGCTTCCCAGACATCGTTGGCTCTCCGCGAATCAAACGATGGTGAACAGCGGCTGGTCGAACTCAACCGGCTGGCCGTCTTCTACCAGGATGGCGTCGATCACACCGCCGATATCGGATTCGATGTGGTTCATCATCTTCATGGCTTCGACGATGCACAGGGTGTCGCCTTTCTTCACGGCCTGGCCGACTTCTGCGTAGTTCGGCGAAGTTGGCGAAGGCTTGCGGTAGAAGGTGCCGACCATCGGCGAACGCACCACGGTGCCTTTCAGGGCAGGTGCGGCGGCAGCGGTTTCAGCGGCCGGGGCGGCAGCGGCGGCAACCGGGGCAGCGGCAGGCGCGGCAGCCATTGGCGCGGGTGCGTAGAACTGCTGGGCGGCCGGGGTCTTGCTGTGACGGCTGATGCGAACGGACTCTTCGCCTTCCTTGATCTCCAGTTCGTCGATGCCGGACTCTTCCAGCAGTTCGATCAGCTTTTTGACTTTACGGATATCCATTAATCAGCAACTCCCAAGGTTCGGTCGGGGACGTATTTTTAAAACGTGTCGAAAACGTTTCTTCATGAGCCTCGGCCCGAAGGGGCCAAGGCCTTGTGTCATCAGGGCTGTGCGTTGGCAGCCAGGTGTTCCAGCGCGGATTCCAGGGCCAACCGGTAACCGGTGGCTCCGAGGCCGCAGATCACCCCTACGGCAACATCCGAAAAGTAGGAGTGGTGACGGAACGGCTCGCGTTTGTGCACGTTGGAAAGGTGCACTTCGATGAATGGGATGCTCACCGCGAGCAATGCGTCACGTAATGCGACGCTGGTGTGGGTGAAAGCGGCCGGATTGATCAGGATGAAGTCCACGCCTTCGTTGCGCGCGGCATGGATGCGGTCGATCAATTCGTACTCGGCATTGCTCTGCAGGTATTGCAGATGGTGGCCGGCGGCGCGGGCGCGCTGCTCCAGGTCCTGATTGATCTGGGCCAGGGTGGCGGCGCCGTAGTGCCCCGGTTCGCGGGTCCCGAGCAGGTTCAGGTTGGGGCCGTGCAGCACCAATAGGGTTGCCATCTGCGATTCCTTGGTTTTGTAGGGCAATTCGACATAGCGCGGCGACTATGCCGCAACAGGCGCTGAGTGTCCAGTTCCCGGCAATAGCCAGCACGATGTCCGAGATTCACGCAAAGTATGTGACCGGATGATTAACTTTGGTCACTCGCCAGCGGATTTTTCAGAGGCTGCGGGAAGTTATAGACCGAGTTGGCCGCGCACGCGCGCCACAACCTGGGCAAAATCGCCGGCGTTTATCTCGCCAATCACCCGATCGCTGGTCATTTCGCTGCCGTTCGCCGCAAAGAACATCAACGCGGGCGGGCCGAACAGGCGGTAGCGGTCGAGCAGGGCGCGTTGTTCGGCATTGCTTTCGGTGATGTCGAAGCGCAGCAGGCGGAAGGCGCCGAGTTGCGCCTCGACCTGCGGCGCGTTGAGCACCTCGTGCTCGATTACTTTGCAGCTGATGCACCAGTCGGCGTACCAGTCGAGCAGCACTGGCTGGCCGGCAGCCTTTGCCTCGGCCAGGGCCGCATCGAGGGCGGCGGGGCTGGTGAGGGTTTGCCAAGCGTCGGCCTTGGCCGCTGCGGGGCTGCCGGCCACGGTAGGTGGCGGCAGCGGGCGCAGTGGGTCGCCCTGGCCGCTCAGGGCGCCATACCAGCAGGCCAGGGCGTAGACCAGCAGCGCCAGGCCGAGCAATTGCGCCAGGCGCTGGCGCGCGGTTTTCACCACGAATTCCAGGGCGCCGAGGAACAGCGCCACGCCGGCGGCCAGCAGGCCGATCAGCAGCAGGGTGACGGGCCCCGGCAGCACACGGCTGAGCAGGCCGATGGCCAGGCCCAGCAGCAGTACGCCAATGGCGTTTTTCACCGTGTTCATCCACGGGCCGCTCTTCGGCAGCCAAGCTGCGCCACCGGTGGCCACCAGCAGCAGCGGGGCACCCATGCCCAGGCCCAGGGCGAACAGTTTCAGCGCGCCACCCACCGCATCGCCGCTGGCGCTGATGTACAGCAGCGCACCGGCCAACGGCGCCGATACGCAAGGTGAAACCAGCAAGCTCGACAGCACGCCCAGCACCGCCGCACCCAGCAGCGAACCGCCGCGAGTGTGGTTGGCGACCTTCTCCAGGCGGTTGCCCAGGGCCTGGGGCAGCTTGATTTCGAACAGCCCGAACATGGCCAGGGCGAACAGCACGAAGAACGCGGCGAACGGCACCAGCACCCAGGCCGACTGCAGGCGCGCCTGCAGGTTCAGGCCGGCGCCGAACAGGCCCATCAGGGCGCCGAGCACGGCGAAGCTCGCCGCCATCGGCAGCACGTAGGCCAGCGACAGCGACAGCCCGCGCAGGCCGCCGACCTGGCCGCGCAGCACCACTCCGGAGAGGATCGGCAGCATCGGCAGCACGCACGGGGTGAAGGTCAGGCCGACACCGGCGAGGAAGAACAGCAGCAGCGACTTCCAGGTCCAGCCCTGCTCGGCGCTTGCCAGCAGCGGGGCGCCTTCGCCTTCGATGCTCAGCCGTTCGGTTTCCGGCGGATAGCACAGGCCCTTGTCGGCGCAGCCCTGGTAACCCACCAGCAGGGTGAAGGCACGCGGGTCGTTGCGCGGCAGTTCGATGTGGAGCACGCCGTGGTACACCTCGACATCGCCGAAGAACTCGTCGTGCTTGGCCTCGCCCTGGGGGATGTTCGGTGCGCCGAGCTTGATGTCCGCAGGCTCGGTGCGGAACTGGAAGCGGTGGCGGTAGAGGTAGTAGCCGTCGGTGGCGATGAAGCGCAGCTTGACGGTCTGGGCGTCGGCCTCGATCAGGCTGAGCTTGAAGGCTTCGTGCACCGGTAGGAAGTCGGCGCTGTTGGACGCGGCGCCGAGGGTGGCGCTGGGGCGGTTGTCGAGCAGGCCGCTGGCGAACGCAGGGCTGGCCAGCAGCAGGAACAACAGGAAAAACAGGCGGCGCATGGCGGACTCGCGAGGTGGAACGTGGCGGGCATGATAGCGGACTTGGCGAGGCTATGGGCCATCGCGGGGCAAGCCCCGCGATGCTTTCAGAGCCGGAACGCCCGCACCGCCGTGTTCAACTCACCGCCCAGCTTGAGCAACTGCTCGCCCTGCTCACGCCCTTCGCCAATACGCTGCAGGTTGTCCTCGCCCAGCTCGTGGATCCTCTCGCTGTGATCACGAATCTCGCTCACCGCCCCGGTCTGCTGCGCGGTCACATCGGCGATGCGCACCGCCGTGTCGGAAATGGTGCGGATGGCGCTGACGATCGCGTCCAGCGCGCCATCGGCCGACTGTGCCTGGTTGGCCGTGGCCTCGGCGTGCTCCAGCTGGGTGCGCATGCCGTCCACCGAATCGCGGGCGGCTTGCTGCAGGCGGTCGATCAGCGCCTGGATCTCGCCGGTGGCGCCAGTGGTGCGCTGCGCCAGCGAGCGCACTTCGTCGGCCACCACGGCGAAGCCACGGCCCATCTCGCCGGCCCGGGCCGCTTCGATGGCGGCGTTGAGCGCCAGCAGGTTGGTCTGCTCGGCAATCGCGCGGATCACCGTGAGCACGCCACCGATGGTCGCCGACTCTTCCGCCAGTTGCTCGATCATCCGGGCGTTGCCCTGCACCTCGTCGACCAGCGCGCGCAGGCCGGACAGGCTCTGGCCGATCACCGTCTGGCCCTGCTCCACGGCACGGCCGGCATCGCGGCTGGCCTCGGCGGCGGAGCTGGCATCGCCGGCCACCTGCTGGATGGTCGCCTCCAGCTCGCCCAGGGCGTCGCGGATCTGCGCGGTGTCGCCGGCCTGGCGTTCGGCGCCGTCGTGCAGGGCGCTGCTCATGCCGGCCAGGGCATGGCTGCTGCCGGCCACCTGTTCGGCGTTGTGACGGATAGTACCGACCAGCTCCACCAGGTACTGGCGCAGGCGGTTCAGCGATTCCTGGATATCGTGCAGCTCGCGGTTGGTGCGGCCCAGGGCGATGGGTTGGGCGAAGTCGCCCTCGGCCCAGCGCGACAGTGCCGGCGCCAGGCTGGTGAGGGTGCGTGCCAGGCGGCGCTGCAGGGTATCGATGAGCAGGGCGATCAGCAGGATCAGGCCGATCATCAGGCCCTGGATCAGCCGTACCTCGCCAGCGATGGTGGCGTGCAGGCCGCGTACCTCGGGCTCGAGGCCGGCGATGGCCTGCTGCACCGCCTCCAGGCGCTCACCGGTGCTGGCGGCCAGGGTGGCGCGGCGCTCGATCTGCTCGCGGGTACGTTGCAGTTCGGCAGGGTAGCGGCCGAGCAGGCTGTGCAGCTCGCGCTTCAGGCCCACGGCGACGTCTTCCTGCTCGGCGCTGGCTTGCGACTCCAGGCCCATCATCGCGGCGAAGTCATCGGCATTGGATTCGGCGGCGCGGGTCACCCCCAGCAGTGGCAGGCCATCGATGGCCTGGGCCTGGGCGGCGATCTGTTGCAGTTCGCGGTCCACTTCGTCGGCCAGTTCGGCGCGGCCGCTGCTGACCAGCTTGTCGCGGGCCAGGGACAGGCGGCCCAGGTGCAGCGAGGCTTCCAGCAGCGGCGTCAGGTAACGACTGGCGTCGGCACTGCCGCTGTCACGGGCATAGCCGGCCAGTTGCTCGAGGTTCGCCCCCAGCTCCCGTTCGGCTTGCAGCAGCAAGGCCTGGGGATCGCCGGCCAGCTTGCCGGCGGCGAGCAGCTCGTTGGCGGTGAAGCCCTGCAGGCTGTCGAGGCTCGGGCGCAGCTTGGCCGACAGGGGCTCAGGCCAGTCGGCCAGGGCTGCCTGCAATTGCGTGTTGGCCTCCATGGCCGCCGCGTGACGCAGGGCGTCGCCGCTGCCCAGGTAGGCCTGGATGTTGCGCGCGGCATCGTTCTGGAACTGCTGGGACAGGCCCAGGTAGCGCTCCATCAGTTGATAGGGACGTTCCAGGGCGCGTTGCGACCACCACAGGGTCGCGCCCAGGGCAATACACACGGTCACCAGCAACAGGGTGTTGAAATTGGTCAGCCACTTCAGGCGCATAGCCGCGAACTTCCTGCGGAGGGGGAGTGGAGAAGTCGGGCCTGAAGTTATTGCGATTTTGTGACGAGGTGATGACGACGGCGGGTTGGCGCCATAAAAAAGTGGCACAGTGCCGGTATTGGTGCCTGGTCCATCGCGGGCTTGCCTAAGGCTCGACCCGCACCACGCAGTTGCGCCCGGCGTGCTTGGCGCGGTACAGCGCCTCGTCCGCGGCGCTGGCCATGGTCAGCGCGTCGAGCTGCTCGTCCAGCTGCACCACCCCGGCGCTGAAGGTGCATTGCAGGTCGTGGGGCTGGGCCGGGTAATGGATCTCGGCAAAGCGTCGACGGATTTCATCGAGCACCTTGTGCGCCGCTTCCAGTCCGGTATTGGGCATGACGATGGCGAACTCTTCGCCACCGTAGCGGCCGATGAAGTCGGTCTTGCGCAGGCGTTGCTTGAGGAACAGCGCCAGGCTCTTGATCACCCGGTCGCCCATGGGGTGGCCGTGGCGGTCGTTGATCTTCTTGAAGTGATCGATGTCGAGCATGGCGAAGCTCAGGGGCTGCACCTCGCGGCGGGCGCGGAAGCTGCAATCCTCGAGCAGTTGCAGGATGTGGGTGTGGTTGTACAGCCCGGTGAGGCTGTCGCGCACCATCCGCGCCTTGAGGTGGCGGGCGCGCGCGGCGCGGTTGCGCACGGTGGTCACCAGGTGCCGCGAGCGGATCGGCTTGGTCAGGAAGTCGTCGCCGCCCTCGCTCATGGCGTCGAGCTGCTTGTCCAGGTCGTCCTCGGCCGACAGGTAGATGATCGGCACGCTGACGTAGCGGTCGTTGTGGCGGATCACCTTGGCCAGCTCCGGGCCGGTGCACGCGGGCATGTACATGTCGAGGATGATCAGGTCGGGCTGGAAGTCGGCCAGCTCGCTCATGGTGCGGATCGGCTCGGTGAGGGTGCGGGTGATGATCCCGGCGCTGTTGAGCGTTCGCTCGGTGTGCAGGGCCTGGGCCCGGGAGTCGTCGATCACCAGCACGCGGAACGGGTCGTACTGGGTGGCGCTGGTCAGCAGCTCGAGCTTTTCCAGCAGGCTGGAGGCGTCCAGGGTGCCGGTGAGGAACTCCTGGCCGCCGGCGCGTACCGCGGCCAGGCGGGTCGGGGTGTCGGTTTCATGCAGGCTGAAGAACAGCAGCGGCACCGGTTGTTCCAGGCCTTGCTGGGCCTGGGCCGCCAGTTGCAGGCCGATGCCGGCGCCGGTGAAGTCGACGTCCATGACGATCGCCGACGGCAGGCGCTCGCTCATCGACGCCTGGAACGCCTCGGCGCTGCACAGCGCCTGCACGCTGAGGCCGAAGAACTCCAGTTGCTGGGCCAGGCGTTCGGCACGGTCGTGGTCCTGCAGCACGATGTACACCGGTTTGCGCAGCGGCGGCAGGGGCACGTTGTCGAGCTGGTCGCCCTTGCGCAGGCCGGTGCGCGACAGGCGCTGCATCAGGCGATTGAGTTCGCTGATCAGTTCCGAGTTCAGGCGCGCGCTGTTGGCTTCGATGGCGCGCAGGGTCTGGCCGATGGCCGTGGACAGGCTGCCATGCTCGGGCTGCTCGAAGCGTTCGGCATAGCGCTGCAGGCGCAGGTTGGCCTCGCACAGTTCGCCCAGGTCGCCGCTGGACCACTCGCCACGCTGCAGGCGCTGCCAGATCTCGAGGATCTGCCGGGCCTGGTGGATCACCCGCTGGGCAAAATGCTGCTTGAGGCGTTCGTGGCTCGGCTCGGCTGGCTGGGTCATGTCCTGACTACTTATGAGTGGGAGGGCGCAGGTTCAATGATGGCTCTATGCTAGCACTGCTTTTCCGACAAGCGAGTGCCTCGGGTCAACAAAGTGTTAAGGGACGGTAATTCAGTTGCTGACCTGTTGGTCGCTTATACGAATGGCGGCGTCTGCTTTATAGTGCTGCCACCTGGGTTTGTCGTGGCACCCTGGCCGAGGCCTGTGGTCCAAACCCTGAACCGTTCGTGACTGATTAAGGACAATGCCATGCTGGATTGGAAAAACCGCGAGGCCAAGGCCGAGCCCCGCGAGCGGGTCGAAACCCGCGGCGCCGCTACCCGTAGCTATGTTGGCGGCCTGTGGAGCCGTGCCCTGGGCACCCTGATCGGCCTCTACCTGCTGGTGTGCATCGGCCTGGGCTGGTACTGGAGCCAGGAGCCCGAGCTGTTCCCGGTGCAGCAGAACGCCCAGGCCGCCGCCGAGCGCAACGGCCAGCAGATGGTGGTCGGCTACACCACCATCGAAACCCTCAAGACCGTCGCCGGCACCCTGCTCGACAAGCCGGGTGGCTACATCTCCAACGACCGTTTCCCGCCAGGGCTGTGGATGGACAACATGCCGAGCTGGGAATACGGCGTGCTGGTCCAGGTGCGTGACCTGTCCCGCGCCCTGCGCAAGGACTTCGCCCGCTCGCAGTCGCAATCGACCGAGGACGCCGACCTGGCCAAGGCCGAGCCGCGCTTCAACTTCGACAACAAGAGCTGGATCTTGCCGTCCAGCGAGTCGGAGTTCGAAGAGGGCATCAAGTCGCTGAACCGCTACCAGGTGCGCCTGGCCAAGGGCGACCAGGGCGCGATCTTCTACACCCGCGCCGACAACCTGAACAACTGGCTGGGCGACGTCGCCACCCGCCTGGGCTCGCTGTCGCAGCGCCTGTCGGCCAGCGTTGGCCGGGTCAAGCTCAACAACACCCTGAAGACCGAGTCCGTGGCCCCGGGCCAGGCGCCACAGGTCGACGAGGAAGTGGTCGAGACCCCTTGGCTGCAGATCGACAACGTGTTCTATGAAGCCCGTGGCCAGGCCTGGGCGCTGTCGCACCTGCTGCGCGCCATCGAGGTCGACTTCGCCGACGTGCTGGCGAAGAAGAACGCCACGGTCAGCGTGCGGCAGATCATCCGCGAGCTGGAAGCCTCGCAGGAAGCGCTGTGGAGCCCGATGGTGCTCAACGGCAGCGGCTTCGGCATGTGGGCCAACCACTCGCTGGTGATGGCCAACTACATCTCCCGGGCCAACGCCGCGGTCATCGACCTGCGCCAACTGCTGTCTCAGGGCTGAGATGCCGGTCAATCCTGCCGAGGTCGCGCACCGCGCGGCCTCCGACGCCGAGCTGGTGGCCTGGGTCGATGAGCATGACCAACTGCTCGGCGCCCTGCCACGGGCCGAACTGCGCGAGCGCGGCCTGATCGGGCGCTGCACCTTCATCCTGCTGTTCAACAGCGCGGGCGACTTGTGCGTGCACCGGCGAACCCTGAGCAAGGCGCTGTATCCCGGTTACTGGGATGTGGCGGCGGGGGGGATGGTCGGGGTGCAGGAGTCCTATGCCGAATCGGCGGCCCGGGAGTTGGCGGAGGAACTGGGGGTGAGCGGCGTCGAGCTGCGCTTCCACGAGACGTTCTACTTCGAGCAGCCGGGCAACCGCCTGTGGGGCGCGGTGTTTTCCGCGGTGTGGGACGGGGCGTTGCGCCTGCAGCCCGAGGAAGTCAGCGAGGCGCGGTTCATCAGTGTCGAGCAGGCCCTGGCGGAAAGTGCAACACTGCCGTATTGCCCGGACTCGCTGGTGGCGTTGCAGCGCTATCAGGCCGCCCTGCGATGAAGTCGCAAAACTTTCGTAAAATGGCGCAATCCTGTACTTAGCAACAGGCGGATTTATCGTTACACTGCGCGCCCTTTTCGGGCTGCCGCACAACCTTGCGGCAGTAGCGCCGCCCCTGCCAGAGTGGGGCATCGCGGTCGGCTCCCGCCGACCAGTTTTTTGTCCTCGGCACAGAGGAACAAAAGTGGCCAAGAAAGCTTCTTCCTTTTCCGCCCTGGGCGGTCTCGTCTTTTCCACCGATGCCGGTCGGCACTGTCCCGACTGCAGCAAACCGGTGGACGACTGTATCTGCAAGCAGCAGGTCATCCCCGAGGGGGATGGCATCGCCCGCGTGCGCCGTGAAAGCAAAGGCCGTGGTGGCAAGACCGTGACCACCATCACGGGCGTCCCCCTGGCCCTGGAACCGCTCAAGGAGCTGGCCAGCACGCTCAAGCGTCGCTGCGGCACCGGCGGCGCGCTCAAGGACGGGGTCATTGAAATCCAGGGCGATCACGTCGAGCTGTTGCTCGCCGAACTGATCAAGCAGGGTTTCAAGGCGAAGAAATCCGGCGGCTGAGTGCAGCCGCGCGATTTTTTGCCCAGCGCTTTCTAAACTCGTTCCCGTGGGCAGGGTCTATGCCTGACACGGAAGAATCGTCATTTTCAGTATTTACACTGCCAGCGCCCCGAGGTGGGGCAGTGTTTCGACTTTTCATACAGGGGACTTGAATGTCCGTACGACGCACACGCAAAGACGATGGTAGCCAGTGGACCGTGGCCGACAGCCGCAGTGTTTATGGCATCCGCCATTGGGGCGCAGGTTATTTCGCCATCAATGACGCCGGGCGCGTCGAAGTGCGCCCCAACGGCCCGGACAGCGCGCCGATCGACCTCTTCGAACAGGTCCAGGAACTGCGCCAGAGCGGCCTGTCGCTGCCGCTGCTGGTGCGTTTCCCCGACATCCTGCAAGACCGCGTGCGCCAGCTGACCGGCGCCTTCGACGCCAACATCGCGCGCCTTGAGTACCAGAGCCAGTACACCGCCCTGTACCCGATCAAGGTCAACCAGCAGGAAGCGGTGGTCGAGAACATCATCGCCACCCAGAACGTCTCCATCGGCCTGGAAGCCGGCTCCAAGCCCGAGCTGCTGGCGGTGCTGGCGCTGGCGCCGAAGGGCGGCACCATCGTCTGCAACGGCTACAAGGACCGCGAGTTCATCCGCCTGGCGCTGATGGGCCAGAAGCTCGGCCACAACGTGTTCATCGTGATCGAGAAAGAGTCCGAGGTCGCCCTGGTGATCGAGGAGGCCGCGGAGCTTAAGGTCAAGCCACAGGTCGGCCTGCGCGTGCGCCTGTCGTCGCTGGCGTCGAGCAAGTGGGCCGACACCGGTGGCGAGAAATCCAAGTTCGGCCTGTCCGCCGCGCAGCTGATCTCGGTGGTGCAGCGTTTCCGTGACGCCGGGCTCGACCAGGGCATCCGCCTGCTGCACTTCCACATGGGCTCGCAGATTGCCAACCTGGCCGACTACCAGCACGGTTTCAAGGAAGCCATCCGCTACTACGGCGAATTGCGCGCCCTGGGCCTGCCGGTCGATCACATCGATGTCGGTGGCGGCCTGGGCGTCGACTACGACGGCACCCACTCGCGCAATGCCAGTTCGATCAACTACGACATGGACGACTACGCCGGCGTGGTGGTCGGGATGCTCAAGGAGTTCTGCGACGCGCAGGGCCTGCCGCACCCGCACATCTTCTCCGAGAGCGGCCGCTCGCTCACCGCGCACCACGCCATGCTGGTGATCCAGGTGACCGACGTCGAGAGCCACAACGACGAAGTGCCGACCATCGAAAACAAGGAAAGCCTGCCCGAGACCGTGCAGTGGCTGGCCGACCTGCTCGGCCCGACCGATATCGAGATGGTTACCGAGACCTACTGGCGCGCCACCCACTACATGGGCGACGTGGCCGCGCAGTACGCCGACGGCAAGCTGACCCTGGCCGAGAAAGCCCTGGCCGAGCAGTGCTACTTCGCCGTGTGCCGTCGCCTGCACAACTCGCTCAAGGCCCGTCAGCGCTCGCACCGCCAGGTGCTGGACGAACTCAACGACAAGCTCGCCGACAAGTACATCTGCAACTTCTCGGTGTTCCAGAGCCTGCCCGACACCTGGGCCATCGGCCAGGTACTGCCGATCATCCCGCTGCACCGCCTGGACGAAGAGCCGCTGCGCCGCGCCGTGCTGCAGGACCTGACCTGCGACTCCGACGGCAAGATCAACCAGTACGTCGACGAGCAGAGCATCGAGACCAGCATGCCGGTGCACGCGGTCAAGGAAGGCGAGGACTACCTGCTCGGCGTGTTCCTGGTCGGCGCCTACCAGGAGATCCTCGGCGACATGCACAACCTGTTCGGTGACACCGACTCGGTGAACATCTACCAGAACGCCGATGGCAGCGTGTACCACGCCGGTATCGAGACCCACGACACCATCGAGGACATGCTGCGCTACGTGCACCTGTCGCCGGAGGAGTTGATGACCCACTACCGCGACAAGGTCGCCAGCGCCAGGATCACCGCCCGCGAGCGTACCCAGTACCTCGACGCGCTGCGCCTGGGGCTGACCCGCTCCTCGTACTTGTCGTCCTGATCGTGCCCGGGTCGCCATGCGGCCCTTTGGCACAGGTGCCGCCACGGGTGATCACCTGTGGCGGCAGCCTTCAGGCGCTGCTGCCCAAGCGCTCGACAAGCAAAGCGGCGTAGCCAGGCAACGCACTGAAATCCCGCGAGCACAGCAACAAGCTGCGTTTCGCCCAGGCCTCCTGCAAGGCGACCCAGCGCAGCGGCAAGCTGTGCTCCCAGCGGCGCACCGAGGTCAACGGGACCACCGCCACCCCCGCGCCACCTCCGACCATCCTGATCACCCCATCGAATCCTTCGGCGCGAACACGCACCTGCATCCGTTTGCCGAGGCGCAGGGCCTGTTCCTCCAGATGCAGCGCCAGGGCGCTATCGGCACCCAGCCCCACATACCCATGGCCAAGGCTGGTGTTGAAGTCTGCCCGGTCGCTGGCCGCTAGCGGGTGCTCACGCGGCATCACCAGCACCAGCGGATCGTCGCGAAACGGTCGTGTCTGCAGGGTTGCGCAGGGCGCGGCATTCGAGACGATGCCCAGGTCCGCCATGCCCTGGCTGATCGCCTGGACGATATGCAGGCTGGGCAGCTCCTGGATATCCACGCTCACCCCCGGATGATCGGCCAGGTAGCTGGCCAGCAGCTCTGGCAGGTACTCGGTCAGCGCCGCGGTGTTGCACAGCAGGCGCACCTGGCCTTGCAGGCCGTGGGCGTATTGCCCGAGGTCGAACTGCAGGCGCTCGACCTGCTGCGCGATCAGCCGCGCATGCTGCAGCAAGGCCTGGCCGGCGGGCGTGGGCAGCACGCCGCGGCGGTTGCGTTCGAGCAGGGGAATGCCCAGCGAGGCTTCCATGGCGCGAATGCGCGCACTGGCGGCCGGTAGCGAGAGGTGGCTGCGCCGGGCGCCGGCGGTGATGTTGCCGCTTTCAAGGGTGTGCTGGAACAGCTTGAGGTCGATCAGGTCGAAATGCATCTGCCTCTGTCCTGGCAAGAGTCTGCCTGAGTATATGGCAGATTTTCAGCGCGCTTGCCGCACGGCAGGATGGTGGCCATGAATACCTTCCTGGCGTTTTATCAGAACATTGGCCCGGCGCTGTCATTGCTGGTGATCCTGACCTTCTTCCTGGCCGGCGCGGTGAAGGGGGTCATCGGCCTCGGGTTGCCGACCGTGGCCATGGGCCTGCTTGGCCTGGCTATGGCGCCGGCGCAGGCAGCGGCGCTGCTGATCGTGCCATCGACCTTGACCAACCTCTGGCAGCTGGCGGCCGGCGGCCACCTGCTCGCGCTGCTGCGCCGCCTGGGCGGGATGTTGGCGATGATCTTCATCGGCACCCTGCTGGGCAGCGTCTGGCTGGGGATCGACAGCGGTCCGTGGGCGGCCCATGGCCTGGGCGCCGCGTTGCTGGTCTATGCCCTCTATGGGCTGGTGGGCCCAGGGCTGCGCGTGGCGCCGGCCAGGGAGCCCTGGCTGGGGCCGCTCTGCGGGTTGCTGACGGGCGTGGTGACGGCCGCCACCGGCGTGTTCGTCATGCCCGCGGTGCCGTACCTTCAGGGCCTGGGCCTGAGCCGCGACGAGCTGGTCCAGGCGCTGGGCCTGTCGTTCACCGTCTCGACCCTGGCCCTGGCGGTCGGCCTGGCCGGGCAGGACGCCCTTGGTGGCCAGGCCCTGGGGGCTTCACTGCTGGTGCTGGCCCCGGCGTTGCTGGGCATGTTCGCCGGTCAGTGGCTGCGCGGACGGATCAGCGCAGCGCTGTTCAAGCGCTGCTTCTTCATCGGCCTTGCGCTGCTGGGCGGGCACCTGCTGGTCAACGGCTAGCGGACGAAGCACTGAGCATGTCGATCATCTGGATATCGAAATCGCGCTCCAGGTAATCCATGCGTTTTTCGAAGAACGCACGCATATGCGGCAGTGCCGAATGCACGTCCAGCGCGTCCTTGCTGGCCCAGACTTCGAAGAACACGAACAGGCTCGGGTCTGCCTTGTCGCGCAGCATGTGGTACTCGATGCAGCCCGGTTCCTGGCGGCTCGGCTCCACGTAAGGACGGAACAGCTGTTCGAAGGCCTCGGCCTGCTCCGGGCGGGTCTTGGCTTTGAGGATGAAGGCGTATTGCTCGGTCATGGGGAAACGCTCTGTAAGGGGAGTGAGCAAATTCTAAATCAACAATATGTTTGCCATTCGTGATTTGCAGGCAAAAGAATTTTGCCTGGCCCTGGCTGTTTCCCCGGCGCGCGGTTGCCTAACCTGCCGGCAACTTCACTTACAGGGCTGACCCTCCCATGAAAAAGATTCTCCTGCTCAACGGCGGTAAACGCTTCGCCCATTCCGACGGCCGTCTCAACCAGACCCTGCACGATGCCGCACTGGCCCATCTGGACCGCGCCGGTTTCGATGTGCAGGAAACCTTCATCGACGGCGGCTACGACGTCCAGGCCGAGGTGGAGAAATTCCTCTGGGCGGATGTGGTGATCTACCAGATGCCCGGTTGGTGGATGGGCGCGCCATGGACCGTGAAGAAGTACATCGACGATGTGTTCACCGCCGGCCACGGCAGCCTGTACGCCAACGATGGCCGTACCCGCTCCGACGCCTCGCAGAAGTACGGCAGCGGCGGCCTGGTGCAGGGCAAGCAATACATGCTGTCGCTGACCTGGAACGCGCCGCAGCAGGCGTTCGACGACCCCAGCGATTTCTTCGAGGGCAAGGGCGTGGACGCGGTGTACTTCCCGTTCCACAAGGCCAACCAGTTCCTCGGCATGAGCGGGTTGCCGACCTTCCTCGCCGTCGATGTGATGAAGCGGCCGGATGTGCCAGCGGCGCTGGCGGCTTATGAGCAGCATCTGGACCAGGTGTTTGGCAAGGCTCAATGACAGTGCGGCTCCAACTGTCTTGGTGTTCCTGCACGGGCCTCTCGCCGGCAAGCCGGCTCCCACAAAATGGCGCATGGCTCAAGGCTGAGGCGCACGGTGTGGGAGCCGGCTTGCCGGCGAAAGGGACGCGTAGCGGCCCCTTGCGCGGTTGCTGCCCAACCGCTATGAATCACGGCATCCACCTGCCAAGGCCATCCGCGTGAAAACCCGATCCGAAGAACTCCAGGTATTTGTCGCCGTCATCGACAGCGGCTCGATCTCCGCCGCCGCGGAGCAGATCGGCCAGACGCCCTCCGCAGTCAGCCGCACCCTGTCGCGCCTGGAGGGCAAGCTCGGCACCACGCTGGTCAACCGCACCACGCGGCGCATGGACCTGACCGAGGAAGGGCGCTTCTTCCTGGAGCGCGCCCGGGCGATCCTCGAGCAGATGGACGACATGGAAGAGCGCCTGTCGCTGAACCGCCAGACCCCGACCGGGCGCCTGCGCATCAACGCCGCCGCGCCGTTCATGCTGCACGCGATCCTGCCGTGGATCGGCGAGTTCCGTCAGCAGTACCCCGGCATCGAGCTGGAGCTGAACACCGACGACCTGATCATCGACCTGCTGGAGCAGAGCACCGACGTGGCCATCCGCATCGGCGAACTGGCCGACTCCAGCCTGCATGCCCGTTCGCTCGGCTGCAGCCCGGTGCAGGTGCTTGCCAGCCCCGACTACCTGGCCCGGCACGGCACGCCGCAGCGGGTCGAGGACCTCGAGGCCCATTGCCTGCTCGGCTTCAGCTCCCTCGAGTCGCTCAACCAGTGGCCACTGCGCCATGCCCAGGGCGACCGCTGGGCGATCCGCCCGCAGCTGGTCGCCTCGAGCGGCGAGACCCTGCGCCAGCTGGCCATCGCCGGCGAGGGCATCGTCAGCCTGTCGCACTTCATGACCCACGAGGACATCCGCGCCGGCCGGCTGAACGTGATCCTCGCCGAGCACAACAATGGCTATCGCCAGCCGATCCACGCGGTCTACTACCGCAACACCCAGCTGGCCCTGCGCATCCAGTGCTTCCTCGATTTCATCCAGAAAAAGCTGGCGGTCTACGCCTGCTGAGTTGCCTGAACGCGACAGGGTCTGCCCGTCGGCGGCGCGAAACGACCGGGGTGTTTGCTTAGTTACAGGGCTTCGGCCTTAATGACTGATCAACAAAAACAACACCAAGGAAGTGCGCATGCGTATTGTCATGTTCCAGCCCCTGGCCCTCGGGGCCGCGATCCTGAGCTGCTCCTCCGCCTTTGCCGTGACGATGGAAGGCGGCGCGGTGGCCGCGCCTGATCAATATGGCGCACAGGTGGCCGCCGACATCCTCAAGAAGGGCGGCAACGCGGTGGACGCCGCCGTCGCCACCGCCTTCACCCTGGCCGTGACCTACCCCGAGGCCGGCAATATCGGCGGCGGTGGCTTCATGACCCTGTTCGTCGACGGCAAGCCCTATTTCCTCGACTACCGCGAAGTGGCGCCCAAGGCCGCGACCAAGACCATGTACCTGGACGACAAGGGCGAGGTGATCGAGAACCTCAGCCTGGTCGGCGTGCGCGCCGCTGGTGTGCCGGGCACGGTGATGGGGCTGTGGGAGGCGCACCAGAAGTTCGGCAAGCTCAAGTGGAGCGAGCTGCTGACCCCGGCCATCGGCTACGCGCAGAACGGTTTCAAGATTGCCCAGAAGCAGTACCAGTACCGCGATGACGCCCAGGGCCTGTTCAAGACCGCGACCAACTTCAACGACTACTTCGGCAGCATGAAGGTCGGCGAGCTGTTCAAGCAGCCGGAGCTGGCGCAGACCCTCGAGCGCATTGCCGACAAGGGCGTCAGCGAGTTCTACCAGGGCAAGACCGCCGACTTGCTGGTGGCGCAGATGCAGGCCGACAAGGGCCTGATCAGCAAGGACGACCTCAAGGACTACAAGGCCGTGTGGCGTGACCCGATCGCCATCAACTGGCGCGGCAACGTGGTCTACACCGCGCCGCCGCCGAGCTCCGGTGGCGTCGCCCTGGCCCAGCTGCTGGGCATCAAGGAAGACCGCGCGGCGGACTTCAAGGGCGTCGAGCACAACTCTGCCAAGTACATCCACCTGCTGGCCGAAATCGAGAAGCGCGTGTTCGCCGACCGCGCCGACTATCTCGGCGATCCGGCCTTCACCAAGGTCCCGGTCGACCAACTGGTGGCCAAGGATTACCTGGCCAAGCGTGCCGCCCAGGTCAATCCGAACGCGATTTCCGCAACCGACCAGGTCAAGCCGGGGCTGGAGCCGCACCAGACCACGCACTTCTCCATCGTCGACAAGCAGGGCAACGCGGTGAGCAACACCTACACCCTCAACCTCGACTACGGCAGCGGCGTGGTGGTCAAGGGCGCGGGCTTCCTGCTCAACGACGAGATGGACGACTTCAGCGCCAAGCCGGGCGCGGCCAACGCCTTTGGCGTGGTCGGCGGCGACGCCAATGCCATCGCGCCGGGCAAGCGCATGCTCTCGTCGATGAGCCCGAGCCTGGTGGCGCGTGACGGCAAGGTGGTGCTGGTGCTGGGCACCCCGGGCGGTTCGCGGATCTTCACCTCGATCTTCCAGGTGATGAACAACCTGTACGACTTCGGCATGCCGCTGGAGAAAGCCGTGGCGGCGCAGCGCGTGCATCACCAGTTGCTGCCCAAGGACACCATCTACTTCGACAGCTATGCGCCGCTCAAGGGGCAGGTGGCTGACGACCTGAAGAAGATGGGCTACGTGCTGGAGGACCAGGGCTGGGAGATGGGCGACATCCAGGCGATCCGGGTGACCGGCGAGAAGCTGGAGACGGCGTCTGATCCGCGTGGGCGCGGGGTGGGGATGATCGTCAAGTAACCCGAGGCGCAAATGAACGCGGGGCAAGCCCGCTCCCACGAATCAGTGGGAGCGGGCTTGCCCCGCGATGCTTTACAGGATCAGACGCGGAACTGGCTGACCAGGGTCTGCAGGTGACCACCCAGGCGCGCCAGCTCGACGCTGGAAGCGGCAGTCTCGTCGCTGGCCGCGGCGGTCTGCTCCGACACGTCGCGCACGTTGAGGATGCTGCGGCTGATCTCTTCGGCCACGGCGCTCTGCTGCTCGGCGGCGGCGGCGATCTGCTGGTTCATCGACTGGATGTTCGACACCGTGCGGGTGATGCTTTCCAGCGAACCACCGGCCTTGCGCGCCAGCTCGACGCTGCTGTCGGTCAGGTTACGGCTGCCGTTCATCACCTCGGCGACCTGCTGGGTGCCGTGCTGCAGGCTGGCGATCAGGCCTTCGATTTCCTCGGTGGACTGCTGGGTACGCTGGGCCAGGCCACGCACCTCGTCGGCGACCACGGCGAAACCACGCCCGGCCTCACCGGCACGGGCGGCCTCGATGGCGGCGTTGAGCGCCAGCAGGTTGGTCTGCTCGGCCACCGACTTGATCACGTCCATGACGCTGCCGATCTTCTGGCTTTCCTGCTGCAGCAGGGTCATGGCCTCGGTGGAGCGGTGCACTTCGTGGGCCAGGCGCTCGATCTGGCTGATGGCTTCACCCACTACCTTGTCGCCGACACGGGCTTCGTCGTCGGCGTTGGTCGCGGCGTGGGAGGCTTGTTCAGCGTTGCGCGCGACTTCCTGCACGGTGGCGGCCATCTCGTGCATGGCGGTGGCCACCTGGTCGGTCTCGACCTTCTGGCTATTGGCGCCGGCGCTGGTCTGTTCGGTCACCGCCGACAGCTCTTCGGCAGCGCTGGCGATCTGGGTCACGCCGTCGCGGATGCCGGTGATCAGGTCACGCAGGGTGGTGCCCATGCGTGCGATGCCTTGTTGCAGGGCGCCCAGTTCGTCGCGGCGGGTGACGCGCAGTTGCTGGGTGAGGTCGCCGCTGGCGATGCGGTTGACCACGTCCATGGTCTCGCGCAGCGGGCGGGTGATCTGGCGGGTGATGATGAACGCGGCGAGCACGCCGACCAGCAGCGCCAGGAGGGTGGCGGAAGTCTGCAGGCTGCGGGCCTGGACGCTTTCGTCGTCACGGCGCTCGATCTGGATCTTGTACAGCTCGTCGCTGCGCTTGACGATGTCGGCGCCCTGCACGGTCATTTCGGCACGGGCCACGCCAATGGCGGCAGTGGCGTCGCGGAACTGGCGCACGGCATCACGGTAGGCCAGCACGGCGCTTTCGAACTGCTGGATGCGCGAGGCTTCGGCCGGCAGCTGGCGCTTGAGGCTGTCGATTTCGTTGAGGGCGTTTTCCAGCTGGCGCACGGCGGCCTGCTCGGCTTCGCTGGTCAGGTCGGCGATGTAGCTGCGCACGTCCAGGCGGACCTGCACCAGCTGCTGCTTGGCCTTGCTGATCAGCAGGTACTGGGCCAGGCGGCTGGCATCGCTTTCGCTGCTGGACAGCACGGCGCCGCTGATCGCCTCGATGGCGTCATTGGCGCGGGCCGCGGCCTGGTTCATCGATTCGCGGGCGGCGAGGGTGGTCTTGTAGCCCTGGCGCATCTTCTCCAGCGAAATCCGGTACTCGCTGATGCTCTGGCCCTGCTCGCGCAGCAGCTTGAGGTTCTCGGGGCTCTTGAAGGTGTTGACCAGGTGCTGCTGCTGGCTGCCGAAGGCGTCGAGCTTGGCCTGGACGTTGGCTGCCGAGGCGTCGTCGCCGTTGGTCAGCATCCACTGCAGGCGGGCCACGCGCAGGTTGGTCAGGTCACTGTTGAGCTGGGTGATGTCGCTCATCCAGTTGCTGCGGTCGATAAGACTGCCCAGGCTGTTCCAGCCGGTCAGGGCCAGCAGGCCGGTCAGGACCAGGACCAGGCCGAAGCCCAAGCCGAGTTTGAGGTTGACGCTGATATTGGCGAACCAACTGTTCATGCACGCTCTCCCAGAGAATGATTTCGCTCACTTGATCTCAAAAGCTGGGCGTTGTTGTTGTCAGATAGCCCGCAGATTTGTGTAGGACTTATCGGCAACGGAGGGAGAAGCTGAAACGCTTTTTCAGCAAATTTGTAACTTGTTGAATACGTTTATGTTTTTGATGTTGCCATTTGCGGGTAAGCCGGCTCCGCAGCAGGAACCGGCTCGCCGGCGATGGCGATTCTCAGAGGCTACGCGCGCTGAACGTGTCGCACTGGTTCAGGTCGCCGCTGGAAAACCCGGCCTTGAACCAGCGCACGCGCTGCTGCGAGGTGCCATGGGTGAACGAGTCGGGCACCACGCGGCCCTGGCCCTGCTGCTGCAGCCGATCGTCACCGATGGCGTTGGCGGCATTCAATGCCTCCTCGACGTCCCCCGGCTCCAGCCAGTTCAGGCGTTTCTGCGCCTGGTAGGCCCAGACCCCGGCCAGGCAGTCGGCCTGCAGCTCCTGGCGCACCAGCAGGCCATTGTCGCCTTCCATGCGCTGGCCATTGCGCCGTGCGGCGTCGACCTTGGCCGAAACGCCGAGCAGGGTCTGCACGTGGTGGCCGATCTCGTGGGCGATCACATAGGCCTGGGCGAAGTCGCCGGCGGCCTTGAAGCGGGTTTCCATTTCGCGGAAGAAGGTCATGTCCAGGTACACGCGCTGGTCGCCGGGGCAATAGAACGGCCCGACCGCCGAGGAGGCAAAGCCGCAGGCGGAGTTGACCTGGCCGCTGAACAGCACCAGCTTGGGGTCGCCGTACTGTTTGCCGGCCTGGGCGAACAGTGCCTTCCAGGTGTCCTCGGTGTCGCCGAGGATCGAGGCGACGAACTCGGCCTGCTCGTCGTTGGCCGGCGGTGCCTTGCCGTCGACGTTGGCCGGGGTGGTCTGTTGCTGCTCCATCTGCCCGGCCAGCTGGCCGAGGATCTGCAGCGGGTCCTGCCCGGTAAGCCAGCCGATGCCGACGATCAGCAGGATGGCGCCGAGCCCCAGGCCCTTGCCGCCGCCGAAGCGCATGCCGCCGCCACCCCCTTCGCCGCGGGCATCGACCACGTTGTCGCTGCGTCGGCCTTTTCGCCATTCCATGTAGAGCTCTCCGGTTGCTGAAACATGAAGTCAAAGATTAGTTCAGTGCTGACCGAGGTGTATCCCCCGTCGCTTATACATAACCAAATGGTTATGCCTGGGACCGCTGAATTCAATATTCATCCCGACGCACCTGCCGGAAACTGCAAGTCCGCCTGCCACGCCCAGGCGTTCGATAATTCCAAGAGAGGAAACCGGCATGCCCGCCCAGGACACCAGCCGCTTCGTGATCCGTGATCGCAACTGGCACCCCAAGGCCTTCACCCCCGACTACAAGACCTCGGTGGCGCGCTCCCCGCGCCAGGCGCTGGTCAGCATCCCGCAGTCGATCAGCGAAAGCACCGGCCCGGACTTTTCCCACCTGCGCTTCGGCGCGCACGACCATGACCTGCTGCTCAACTTCAACCAGGGCGGCCTGCCCATCGGCGAGCGCATCATCGTTGCCGGGCGGGTGGTCGACCAGTATGGCAAGCCGGTGCCCAACACCCTGGTGGAAATGTGGCAGGCCAATGCCGGTGGCCGTTACCGGCACAAGAACGACCGCTACCTGGCACCACTGGACCCGAACTTCGGCGGTGTCGGCCGCTGCCTGACCGACCGCGACGGCTACTACAGCTTCCGCACCATCAAGCCCGGCCCGTACCCCTGGCGCAACGGCCCCAACGACTGGCGCCCGGCGCATATCCACTTCTCCATCAGCGGCCCGTCGATCGCCACCAAGCTGATCACCCAGTTGTACTTCGAGGGCGACCCGCTGATCCCGCTGTGCCCGATCGTCAAGTCGATCGCCAACCCGGATGCCGTCGAGCGGCTGATCGCCAGGCTCGACATGAGCCACGCCAACCCCATGGATTGCCTGGCCTACCGCTTCGACATCGTCCTGCGCGGCCAGCGCCAGACCCACTTCGAAAACCGCTGAGGAGGCCCGTCATGCCTATCGAACTGCTGCCGGAAACCCCTTCGCAGACCGCCGGCCCCTATGTGCACATCGGCCTTGCCCTGGAAGCGGCCGGCAACCCCACCCGTGACCAGGAAATCTGGAACCGCCTGGCCCGGCCCGATGCACCGGGCGAGCACATCCTGTTGATCGGCCAGGTGTACGACGGCAATGGCCACCTGGTGCGCGACTCGTTCCTGGAGGTGTGGCAGGCCGACGCCGAGGGCCGCTACCAGGACGAGTACCACCTCGAGAACGCCTTCAACAGCTTCGGCCGCACCGCGACCACCTTCGATGCCGGCGAGTGGACCCTGCACACGGTCAAGCCGGGGGTGGTGAACAACGCCGCGGGCGTGCCGATGGCCCCGCACATCAACCTCAGCCTGTTTGCCCGGGGCATCAACATCCACCTGCATACCCGGCTGTATTTCGATGACGAAGCCGAGGCGAACGCCAGGTGTCCGGTGCTGAACCTGATCGAGCAGCCGCAGCGGCGCGAGACCCTGATTGCCCGGCGCTGTGAAGTGGATGGCAAGACCGCGTACCGCTTCGACATTCGTATCCAGGGCGACGGGGAGACGGTGTTCTTCGACTTCTGACGCCCCCGGTCGGCAAGCCCGGCAACACTGGCAGGGCTTGCCGCTTGTACTAATGAGTTGCGACTAATCCTTTCGTGGCGCATCCCTGCGCACGTCGTCAAACCACTGAAATTCTGCTTGTTTTCCCGCCCTCATTGCCCCTGCCACAGGTACTAACACCAAGTTGTGAGCTACCCGATTCGGCGCCATGCGCTTTCACTGCTGTTGTGAGCAAAACAATCAGCAGCAGCGGGAGTCCTTCCATGAACACTCAAGCGTGGATCAAGGCGGCAACGGCGCTGACGATGGCCGTGAGTCTGGGCCTTGCCGGTTGCAGCAGCGGCGGCGGCGGGCATCACAGCGAGGTCGATGGTTCGTCGTCCGATGGCGGCGCGGGTGCCGGAGCCGGTGGCGACGGGGGCGATGGCACGGGCGGCAGTGGCGGCGGCGGTAGCGGTGGCACCACGTCCCCGGGTGATGGCAGCGCCGGTACCGGTGGCGGCGGTGGTGGTGGCGGCACTGGCGGCGGCAGCACGCCTGGTGGCGGTGACGGCGGCACGGGCGGTGGCACCACACCCACTGCGCTGGTCACCGGCCAGGTGGTCGACCAGTTGGGCAACACCGTGTCCGGGGTCGGTGACGGCGTGAGCAATCTCGGCCAGGTGATCGGTGCGCTGCCCATTGCCGGCAATACCTCGTTGAGCGGTGGCGTGGGCACGCTGGTGTCCTCCGCCGGCAACGCAGTGAACAGCGTCGGCGGTGGCCTGAGCGAGGGCCTGGGGCAATTGGGTACCGGCAACAATGCCGTGGGCACCACCGTCGGCGTGGTCGGTGCGGCCACCGCCGACCTGGGCGGCGGTGTCTCCGGCCTTGGCCAGGGCGTGGCCGGGCTGGCCAGTAGCGGGCCGGTCGAGCAGGTGCCGGTGGTCAACCAGCTGGTTGCCGGGGCCGGTCAAGGCGTCGACCGGGTTGGCCAGGCGGTGACCATGCTCGGCGACACCCTGTCGCCGGTCGGCACCAGCGGCCCGCTCGCCGGGGCGACCCAAGGCGTGAGCGATGCCTTGGTGCCGGTGGTCTCGCTGGTGGAAAACACGGCGGCCAATGCCACGCGGCAGACCGGGCTCGCCGGGCCGCTGAACCAGGCGCTGAACCAGACCGGTGGTGCCCTGAACCAGGCCGGCCAGCAACTGGCGGGGGCGGGCAACGGCAACCCCTTGAGCAACACGCTCGGGCAGGCGGTGGCCAATACCGGCACCACAGTCAGCACGGCGAGCGGCCTGGCCCCTGTTACCGGCGGCCCACGCAGCGGCCTGCTGGAAACCGTCGGCGGCGTGGTGGCCGGTGCCGGCAATGGGCTGACGGCGAGCACCGCTAGCCCGACCGTGAGCGGTATCGGCGGCACTTCGGTGCAGACGGGCAATACCGTCGCCAGCCTGGGCACTGTGCTCGGTGGCAACGGCGTGGCCAACAGCGCTGCCGGGGCACCGGTCGCGGCGCTGACCCAGCAGGTGGGCAGCGGCCTCAACCCGGTGGTCGCCGGTGTCTCCAGCGTGACCCAGCAAGTCGGCGCCAGTACCGGCGTCGGCGCCCCCGTGGCGGGGTTGCTGAACCAGGTCGGTGGCGCGGTGGGCTCTGCCGGCACGCAACTGGCCGGTACCACAGGCAACCCGGTTGTCAGCCAGGTTGGCGCGACGGTGACCGCGGTCGGTACAACGCTCGGCCAGGCGGGTACCTTGGTCAACGGCGGCGCGCCGGCCGGTGGTCTTGGTGGTGCGCTCAATGGCGTGTCAGGGGCTCTGGCAGGCGGGCAGCGCTGACGCCACGGGCTACGCTCAAGGTGAGTGAGACCGACCGGCGCGCCGTTCGCCGGTCGGTCACCCCGCCATCCGTGGATCATGGAGTGTCCGAATGCGCCGATTGCTGCTGACGATGCTGGGGCTGTCCGCAGCCTGCCTGGCCCGGGGCGAACCCCTGCCGAGTTTCCTCAACAGCAACGAGACCGAACGCCGCCTGCCCACGCCCAACCTGCCGGTGGATGCCTACCGGCCCGACCAGCCCGGCTTGCGCGTGCCCAGCGTGGACACCGCGCGGCAACCACCGTTGCTGATGAACACTCGGGTGGCGGTGCGCAAGGTGCGTTTCGAAGGCGGCACCGTCTACCCCCTGAGCGATCTGCGCGAGCATTTCCAGCCGGTGATCGGGCGCGAGGTCACGCTCGCCGAGCTGATCGAGATCACCCGCCGCCTGACCCAACGCTACCAGCAGGACGGTTACCTGCTGTCATACGCCTACCTGCCGCCCCAGGACTTCGCCGATGGCCGGGTGCGGGTGGTGCTGGTGGAAGGCTACATCCACGACTATCAGGTCGAGGGCGACATTGGCGCGGCGCGGGCTTATCTGGTGCAACTGCTGGACCGGCTCAAGGCCGAGCGTCCGCTGACCCGCGAAAGCTTCGAGCGCTATACCAGCCTGGCCGGGCGCATCCCCGGGGTGACGTTCCAGGCCCAGGTGCCGCCACCGGCGACCACCGACGGCGCGACCCGCCTGCTCGCCCAGGTGTCGCGCAAGCCGGTCACCACCACCTTGAGCCTCAACGACGGCAGCCGCGACGACCTGCAGGCACTGCTGGGCGCAAGCAGCAACGCGCAGACCCGCTTTGCCGAACAGTTGAGCGCCAGCGTGCTGGTACCGCCTGGCGAGGACAAGGAGCATTACTACCGCCTCGACTACAGCCAGTTCCTCGATGCCGAAGGCTCGAAGCTGTTGTTGTCGGCTTCGCGCTACCGCAGCGACCCCAAGGCGCGCATTCGTCTGGACAACGGCATCGACCTGACCCAGCACCGCGAAAACGAACGCTACTCGGTGGGCATCAGCCAATCGCTGATCGCCTCGCCCAGTGAATGGCTGGAGGTGGTCGGGCGCTTCTACGTGGTCAACGACCGCATCGATTACCAGGTGGTGGGGTTCCCCCTGCGCCTGGACAGCGAGACCGATATCCGCGCGCTGTCCTTCGAAGGCGACTGGCGCAAGGCCGAGGCGCGCCGCCTGCGGATTATCAGTGCCGGTGTCTACCAGGGGCTGGATCGCCTTGGCGCCAACACCAATGCCGACTACGACCTGGACTTCCTGCGCCTGCGGGTCTCGGGTGTGCAGAGCGACAACTTCAGCGACAACTGGCAGGGCGTGGCATCGGCGGCGGCCTACTGGAGCAACGACAGCCTGCCCGACAGCGAGCGGGCGGTGTTCGGCGGGCAGAACTTCGGGCGCGGCTACCCCAGCGACCAGGGCTCCGGTGACAAGGGCTGGGGGCTGGCCTACGAGCTCAACTACAGCTTCCGGCGCGACGCTGGCTGGCTCAAGGTCGTGCAACCGTACGTGGCGCTCGACACCGCGCGGGCCTGGTTCAACGCGCTGGACGTGCGCGATTCGAAGATGTCGTCGGCGGCGCTGGGGCTGCGCTTTGGCGATATGCGCTACTACAACATCGCGGTGGAGGTGGCCAAGCCGATGTCGGACATGGCGCTGGACAGCTTCAACCGGCGGCCACGGCTGAACCTGAGTTTCAGTTATCAATTGTAAGGGGGGCTGTGCCCCCATCGCCGGCAAGCCGGCTCCCACACTGACCGCGCACTCGAGCGCTTTCCTTGTGGGAGCCGGCTTGCCGGCGATGTGCCGCGTCAGCGGCGCCTTCTGTAAGGGCGTTGTACGGTGCCGAGTCCGGCGTTACTTCACCGCCTGCATCAACGGCTTGGGAAACAGGTTCTCCAGCGTCTCGAGCAGGCGGGCGTGATAGATCGGCTTGCGGAACAGGTCGAGCACCTGCAGCCGCAGCAGGTCGCTGACATCGTCCATGTCGGCATGCCCGGACATGACGATCACCGGCAAATGCTGGCGCGCGGTATGTTCGCGCAGGCGCTGGACCAGGCCCAGGCCGCTTTCCTCGGGCATGCGCAAGTCGGTGATCACCAGGGCGACATCGGGGTGGCGGGTCAGCTGTTGCAGGGCTGACCTGACCGAAGTGGCGGTGTGACAACAGAAACCTTCGTTTTCCAGCAGCTCGGCCAGCTCCAGCAAGGCCTCCTCCTCGTCGTCCACCAGCAGGATCTGTTGACGCAAGGAAGAGGTCGGCATGCTTGGCTCCGGGCGGTTGGACTACACGTCTCGCTGGCGCGGTGCGGTCACTGGGTGATCGCGGTCTGGATCTTGGTCATGATCTCCGACACTTCGCCCGAAATGGGGGTGACGAAGCCAGCCAGCACCACCGCGACCATGGCCGCGATCACCGCGTATTCGATACCGGAGGCGCCATCCTTGCGCTGGAGGAAGGTCTTCACGTGGAGGAGGATCTGTTGCAGCAGCATGGCACGTCTCCTTGCGCTCGATGGGCGCCGGTCGGAGGGGCTTGATAAGTGATACCCCTTTGCCATCAGAGCATCGCCAAGCCGTGGCGGCCTGCAAATGTAAAAAAGCATTAATCCCAAAGTATTGGTTGGAATTGGCGGCGCTAAGTTTTTGTTTTGTCGGTGCGTCAATTTCGTGGCTCGAAAAAACCAGCACAGGTAATGGCGAAAGATTGCGCCTCAGCTACCGTCCAATAGCGAAATAGTTACTTTTTGCCATCATTGGTCCCGGGCGTAAGGGAGAGCGCAGATGAGCAGTCGCCTGACCATGATCCTCGCCGGCCTGTTCCTGCTCGCGGCCTTGCTCGCGGGGTACTGGGGCCTGCGCCTCAGCCGTCCGCCCGAGCCTGCGCCGGCCCCTCTCACCCCACCCAGCGAGGCCGCCATCCCGGCCGCAGCCGTACCCGCCGCGCCCCCGGAACCCCCACGCTCGCCCATCGTGGTCCTGCGCAGGGCGGTCGCGGCCAACACCCCCTTGAGTGAGGAGGATGTGCTCCTCGAGCGCCTGCAGGTGGTGCCGGCCGGTGCTTTCCAGCAACTTGACCAGGTGCTCGGGCGCAGCAGTGCCCGCCCCCTTGCGGCGGGCAGTTGGCTGGACGAGTCGAGCTTCCAGGCCGGCGGCCCCCTGGCGCGGATGATTCGCGCCCACGAACGGGCGGTCGCGGTGGCCATCGATGATGTGATCGGTGCCGCCGGGCAGCTGCGCCCAGGCGATTATGTCGACGTGCTGCTGTTCCTGCGTGAAGAAAACAACAACCCGCAATCCTCCGCCCAGGTGGTGTTGCCGGCCTTGCGCGTGCTGAGTGTCGACCAGCAGACGGGCCTGGCCAACGATGGGCGCCCGGCCCAGAGCGCCGAAGAGCAGAAGGCCCGCCGCGACCAGCAGTCCATCGCCAGCAACCCTGTGCGCACCGTGGGCCTGGCCGTGCCCGAGGCCCTGGCCAGCCGGCTGATGCTGGCGGCCCAGGCCGGGACCCTGCGCCTGGCGGTGCGCAGTGCCGACGAGCCGCTGCTGGCCGGGTATTGGTCCGGCCAGGATGCCAGCCCGCAGCTGGAAACGGCCAACCGCAACCTCTACCGCTTCAGCCAGCTGTCCCAGGTGCCCCTGGCCAGCCAGGCGGCGGCAGCGGCGGCTGGCGTGCCGACCATGCAGATCATCCGCGGCGCGCAGAACGGCGACAACAACAAGACTCCCTGAACCGGCAAGGATGCGATCCATGCGTAGTTCTTTGCGTGTTACTCCACGAGGCAACTGGCTGGCCCCGGCGCTGCTGGCCCTGGCCTTGCTCGCACCGACGGCGCAGGCGGCCGCGAAGGGTTGCGCGGCCTTCGGCCAACTGCCCTCGGTCATCGAGATGGACCAGGGCCTGCAGCAGGAACTGCGCCTGCCGGTGGCCATCACCCGGGCGGCGGTCGGCGAGCCCAAGGTGGCCGATGTGCAGCCCAGCGGCGAGCGGGCCGTGCTGCTCACGGGAGTGGGGCAGGGCACCACCAGCCTGATGCTGTGGACCGACTGCGCCGCCCAGCCGCACCGCGCCATGCTGTTCGTCAAGGGCCGGGCCAGCGCCGACATGGCAGAGGCCGCGCAACTGCCCACGGCCCAGGAGGACCTGCCCGTGCAGGTGCAGGCCGATATCCGCTTCGTCGAGGTGCGCCGCCTGAAATACAAGGAGGCCGGCGCGCGGTTGTTCTTCAAGGGCTCGAACAACAGCCTGATCGGCTCGCCCAATACCGTGCCCAACACCGTGGTGCGCCCCGGCTACGTGCCGGGCATCGCCACCGGCACCAACCCGGTGACCTACGCCGATGTGCGGCCCGGCATCCCGCTCGACAACGACGTCTTCAACATTGTCTGGGGCGGCGGCAGCAGCCGCTTCCTGGCGATGATCAACGCCCTGGAGAACAGCGGCTTCGCCTACACCCTGGCCCGCCCCAGCCTGACCGTGCTCAGCGGCTTGACCGCGAGCTTCCTGGCCGGTGGCGAGATCCCCATCCCGGTGCCCAGCAGCGGCAGCGACAACGTGTCGATCGAGTACAAGGAGTTCGGCGTGCGCCTGGCGCTGACCCCGACCGTGGTCAGCCGCAACCGCATCACCCTCAAGGTGGCGCCCGAGGTCAGCGAGCTCGACTACAACAACGCGGTGGTCATCGCCGGTACCCAGGTGCCGGGCCTGAGCGTGCGCCGCACCGACACCAGCATTTCGCTGGCCGATGGCGAGAGCTTCATCATCAGCGGGCTGATCAGCAGCAACGTGCGCTCGGCCGTGGACAAGATGCCGGGCCTGGGCAATCTGCCGATCATCGGCGCGTTCTTCCGCCAGTCGGCGCTCAACCGCGAAGAGACCGAGCTGCTGATGATCGTCACCCCGCACCTGGTCCAGCCGTTGGCCGCCAATGCGCGCCTGCCGGAGCTGCCGGGCGAGGCGCTGCGCACCTACGACCCCAGCTGGGGCCGCCTGTTCTTCATGGAAAACGGCAATTTCGAAGGCCGTGGCGGGTTGTCCCAATGAGCGAAAGCCTGAACCAGACCTACCTGGCCCTGACCCGCAACGACGAAGACCTGCACTGGCTGCAGGGCGCGTTGGCGCCGCTGGGGCAGGTGATCGGCGCCAGCAGTCCGAACCTCGACGAGTTGCTGGCGCTGGTCGACATGACCTTCAGCAACCTGGTGTTCATCGGCCTGGACCGCGAACAGCTGATCGGCCAGTGCGCGTTGATCGAGGGCCTGCTGGAAGCCAAGCCCATGCTGGCCATCGTCGCCCTCGGCGACGGCATGGACAACCAGCTGGTGCTGCATGCCATGCGCGCCGGCGCCCGCGACTTCGTCGCCTACGGCTCGCGGGCGAGCGAGGTGGCGGGGCTGGTGCGGCGCCTGGGCAAGCGCTTGCCGACGGCCACCAGCAACCCCAGCCTGGGCGGCCTCACCGTGCTCTACGGCACCCAGCGCGGCGCCGACGGCGCGCTGCTCACCACCCACCTGGCGCGGGTGGTACAGGAGAGCGGGCAGCAGACCTTGCTGCTCGACCTTGGCCTGCCCCGCGGCGACAGCCTGGCCTTGCTGGGCCTTGAGGCGTCGTTCCATTTCGGCGATGCCCTGCGCCACCTGCGCCGGCTTGACGCCACCCTGATCGACAGCGCATTCACCCGCGACAAGGGCGGCCTGCGCATCCTCGCCTATGCCGACAACGACGAGGCCCTGCAACAGTCCAGCGCCGCCGAGCTGCACATGCTCCTCGGCGCCCTGCGCCAGCACTTCCAGCACATCGTCGTGAACCTCACCGGGCAGGCCGACAGCGAGGCGCTGCGGACCCTGGTCAGCCACTGCGACAAGTTGATCGTCTACACCGACCAGAACATCCTCGACTGCCGGCGCAACCTCGACGTGCTCGAGCAGTGGCGCGACCGTGGCATCAAGCTCGAACACGCCAGCCTGCTGGTGGACCGCTACCTGCGCCAGGTGGCGCCGGATGCCGAGGCCCTGGCCAAGCGCTACGGGCTGCCCTTGCTCAAGGTCATGCCGTACAGCCCGGAAGTGCGCCTGAACGCCAAGAACCAGGGCCTGAGCCTGTTCGAACTGGCCCCGCGTGAAAGCCTTACCCAGGCCCTGCGCGGGCTTGGCGAGCGCCTGGCGCGGCGCTCGGAAAACCTCGCGCCGCCGGGCCAGACCTGGCTGCGCCGGCTGTGGGGCAACCGATGATCAGCGAAGAACCCTTTGGCGGGCCCCGTCACGCGGCCAGCGACCCGCAGGCGCTCAAGCGCGCCCTGCACCGGCACGTGATCGATGCCATCGAGGATAGCGGCCGCAACCTGCTGGAGGGCGCGCGGCCGGTGCTGGCGCAGTTCGTCCTCGAGCAGGTGGGCGACTACGTGGCGCGCCTGCGCCTGGCCCTGTCGCGCTACGAGATGGAGCGCCTGGCCGAGGAGATCGTCGACGAGCTCACCGGTTATGGTCCGCTGGAGGTGCTGCTGCGTGACCCGAGCGTGACCGAGATCCTGGTCAACGGCCCGTACCGGGTGTTCGTCGAGCGCTCCGGCCTGCTGCAGCAGACCGACCTGCGCTTCATCGACGCGCACCATGTCGAGCGGGTCATGCAGCGCATCCTCGCGCCCCTGGGCCGGCGCCTGGACGAGTCGTCGCCGATGGTCGATGCGCGCATGCCCGACGGCAGCCGGGTCAACGCGATCATCCCGCCGGTGGCCCTGGACGGCCCGTGCCTGTCGATCCGCAAGTTCCGCCAGGACATGCTCAAGAGCGCCGACCTGCTGGCCACCCGGGCCATCGACCAGCCCATCTACGACTTTCTTGAACGCGCCGTGGGCCGGCGCTGCAACATCCTGGTCAGTGGCGGCACCGGCACCGGCAAGACCACCCTGCTCAATATCCTCAGCCAGATGATCGCGCCCCAGGAGCGCCTGGTGACCATCGAGGACGTGGCCGAACTGCAGCTGCACCACCCGCACGTGGTGCGCCTGGAAACCCGCCCGCCGAATGCCGAGGGCCACGGCGAGATCAAGGCCAGCGAGCTGATCCGCAATGCCCTGCGCATGCGCCCCGACCGCATCATCCTCGGTGAGATCCGTGGCGCCGAGGTGCTCGACGTGATGACCGCGATGAACACCGGCCACGACGGTTCGATGAGCACGGTGCACGCCAACACCGCCCAGGACGCCCTGCTGCGCCTGGAGACCCTGGTCGGCCTGACCGGCCGGCAGATTGCCGAGAAGACCCTGCGGCAGATGATTTGCGCCGCGCTGGACGTAGTGATCCAGCTGACCCGCCTGGCCGATGGCCGGCGCTGCGTCAGCGAGGTGCTGGAAGTGGTCGGGGTGCGTGACGATGTGTATGTCACCAACACCTTGTTCCGCCTGGACCGGCGCAGTGGCGAAGGCTTTCTGCGCGAGGCGCCGAACCCCGCTGGCGGCAAGCTGCGCCACGAAGGGGTGCTGTGATGGGCCCGCTGCTGCTGGCGCTGTCGCCCCTGTGCCTGGGCATGGCCTTGCTGCTGTGGCGCCTGGGCCTGTACAAGCGCGGCGAGGAGCGCATCCTCGAACGCCTGGGCCGGGCCTACCGTGCCGTGCGCAGCGGTACGGCACGGCGTGACTGGCTCGACCCGTTGCTGCAGCGTGCAGGCCTTGCCCATGCCGATTTTTCCCCGCGCCCCTGGCTGCTGGGCTGGCTGGCGCTGACCTTGCTCGCCGGCCTGCTGGCCGGCTGGGTGGCGGCGCTGATGGTGCTGGCGGGCCTGCCGCTGCTCGGCCACCTGTACCTGGGTTGGCGCTGTCGGCGCCGCCTGCAGCAGATCGTCCAGCAATTGCCCGGCCTGCTCGACTACAGCGTGCGCAGCCTCAAGGCCGGGCGCACTCTCAACGAGGCGGTGCTCGGCGGCGTCGACAGCACCCGCGAGCCGTTGCGCTCGGCAATGCTGCGGGTGCGGCGCAACGTGCAGCTCGGTGTGCCGCTGGAGGATGCCGTCAGCGAGTTCGCCGAACTCTACGGCCAGGCCGAGCTGCGCATGTTCGCCCTGGGATTGCGCATCAACCAGCGCCACGGCGGCAACGCCAGCGAACTGATGGAGAACCTGATCAAGCTGATCCGCGAACACGAGCAGGGCGACCGGCAACTGCGCGCCATGACCGGCGAGACCCGCATCACCGCGTGGATCCTCGGCGCGCTGCCGCTGGTGATGGTCGGCTACTTCCTGTTCGCCAACCCCACCTACCTGCTGGCCATGTGGCGTGATGCCAGCGGCCAGATGATGCTGCTGTTCGCCTTTGTCATGCAGGCGGTCGGCTGCCTGGTGCTGTGGCGCATGATGAGGAGCCTGTGACCATGGCCCTGATGCTCAGTGCCCTGTGCCTGTTCGCCGCGTTCGCCCTGCTGGCCGCGCAGGCCATCGGCCAGTGGCGCGCTCGCCAGCGCGTGGCGCGGCGCCTGCAGGGGCGGCTGGACCGTGACGAGCGCCTCGGCGACTGGTTGCAGTGGCTGGGCAGCAGCCCGTGGGGGCGGCGCCTGCAACGGCTGGACGGCGAGACCCAGGCGCTGCTTGACCGCCTGGGCTGGCGGCGCAGCCGGCAACGCGCACTGTTCGCCGCCGTGCAATTGGGCTTGCCGGTGCTGGCAGTGGGCATGGCGCTGCTGTTGGCCCATGGCCTGCCCGGGGAAAACCGCGGGCACTGGGGCGTGTTATTGCTCTGTGCGCTGGGCGCGGGCTACCTGTTGCCCAAACGCCTGCTGGTCGTGGCGGCGGCCCGGCGCCAGCGGCGGATCGCCGAGGAGGTGAGCCTGCTCATCCCGTTGCTGCGCATCCTCTTCGAAACCGGGCTGGCGGTGGAGCAGGCCCTGCGCGTGCTGGCCCAGGAAGGGCGCAGCCTGGTGCCGAACATCAGCGACGAGTTGCGCCTGGTGTTGCAGCGGGTCGATTCCGGCCTGGCCCTGGGCCCGGAGCTGGAAAAGACTGCGCGCCTGCTGGCGGTGGACGAGTTCATCGACACCTGCGTCATCCTCCAGCAACTGCTGGTGCAGGGCAGTGGCTCGATGAAGTCGTTGCTGGCGCTCAAGGAACTGCTCGACGACCGCCGCCTGACCGGCCTGCAGGAGCGAGTGTCGAAAATGTCGGCGAAGATGTCGGCGGTGATGATGGTGTTTCTGTTCCCGGCCCTGCTCATCGTCCTGGCCGGGCCGGGGTTTTCCGCCCTGGCGCGGGCCTTGGGCTCATGAGCTCCGGAACATTCGGGCATTGATAGGGGAGACGCGCAATGAAAGCCATCCTGACGTTCATCAGCCTGCTGCTGCTCGGCGGTTGTGCCGGGCAGCCTCCCGAAGGCCTGGCGCGCCTGCTGGGCGGCGGCACCTGTGGCAAGCCCGACGCCGACCAGCAGTTGAGCCTGGACATGGCCGACCAGATGATCAGCGAAGGCCGCCCACACGCCGGGCTGGCCCACCTGGAGCAGTTGCCCGAGCAGCTCGACCAGGTGCGTCTGCGCAAGGCCAAGGTGCTGCGCCTGCTTGGGCGCCCCGAGGCCGAACCGCTTTACCGCAGCCTGCTCGGCGGCTGCCTGGCCGCCGAAGGCGAGCACGGCCTGGGGCAACTTGCCTCGGCCCGTGGCGACGACACCCAGGCCCTGCGCAATCTGCAACGGGCGGCGCGGCTGGCGCCCACCGACGAGAAGGTGCGCAACGACCTGGGCGTGGTGCAGATGAACCTGGGCAATCACGAACAGGCGCGTTTCGAGTTTCTCACCGCCATCGAGCTCAAGGACGACAACCCGCTGCCGGCCGTCAACCTGGTGACCTTGTCGCTGGTGCAGGACAACTGGCGCCAGGCGGAGGACCTGGTCAATCGCCTGCACCTGAAGCCCGAGCAGTTCGCCGAGGCCCAGGCCCGGGCGCAGCGCATTCTTGCCAACGGGCGTGGCCCGCTGGCCGCCACCGAATCCCCGGCCGCGGCCATCAACTGAGCGGAGGTGAACATGTTCAAGCCCTGGATCGTCCTCGCCTGCCTGGCCGCGCCACTGTCGGCGCTGGCCGAGGACCCGCCGCGCCAGCCGCGCCCGCAGACCGCCACCGAAGCCCTGTTGCAGGTGCAGGCGAGCAATCGCCAGGCCTCCAGTGTGCGCCAGGTGCAGACCGACAAGGAACGCGACCAGGCCATGCAGCGCTGGCTGGACAGCTACAAGTATCCGATCCCGGATTTCTACCGCTGGACCAAGATCAGCTCGTCGAACAATTGAGTGCCTGATCGCGGCCTGGCCCCGCGATCAGAATCAAGGCATTCAATGGGTGGTAAAGCGCTGATGCACCGGCGACGAGCGTGGAGTCAGCGCCAGCGCCAACTGCGTGCGGTTGTGCATGTGGGTCAGACGCAGCACCTGAGACACGTACAGCTTCACCGTGTTTTCGGTGATGCCCAGTTCGCAGGCGATCTGGTAGTTGGTCTTGCCCTTGCTCACCAGCCGGGCGACTTCCAGTTGCCGCGGTGACAGCTTCTCGAACGCCGCCGGCAGCTCCGGCTCGCCTTCCTCGCTATCGCCGGCGCGCCGATGGGCGCCCTGGCCCCGGGCTTTTTCCAGGTCCTGGTATAGGTCGTCGATGGACTCGGCCAGCTCCTGCAGGCGCTGGTTGAGGCTGCCCAGTTCGCGGAAGTTGCGCCGCCGCTCCAGCAGCGCGGCTTCCTGCCGGCGCACGCCTTCGAGCAACTCTTCCAGGTCCATGGGTTTCTGGTAGTAGTCGGCGAAGCCCTCGCGCAGGGCGCGGATCACGTCCTGCTTGTCGGCGCGGCCGGTCAACATGATCGCCTCGAACATGCGCTGCGGCCCGGCGATCTGCTTCAACGTGCGCACCAGTTCGATGCCATCGCGCTCGGGCATGTGCAGGTCGCACAGGATCAGGCCGATGGTCTCGTCCGCCTTGAAGCAGTCGATGCCCTGGCCGGTGGAGTGGGCGGGGACACAACGGTAGCCCTCGCTTTCGAGGAATTCGCACAACTCTTCGACGATCACTGGCTGGTCGTCGACCACCAGCACTTTCACCTCACTGACGGGTTTGTTCACGATCAACTCCCTGTTGTATCGGCCCTGCTCCCGGGCCAGACGCTCTGGCAGTTAGAAAAGTAGTCGCACTTTGCCGTTATGTACATCGGTCCTACTCCAGAATCCGACCCTTCGGTCGCTTATTGGATCCACACGGCTGTCAGCAGGAAGCCAGCGAGCACATAGGGGGCAAAGGGCTGCTTGTCGCCGACCTGTTCGGCCAGCGCCTGCAGGCGCTTCTTCACCTTGGGGTTGAGCAGGGTCCACAGGCGCCGGCGGCCGAACATCCAGGCCAAAACGGTGACCCCGGCGCCGATGAAGGTGCCGAGCACGTACTGCGGGCTGGTGGCCAGGGCCAGGGCGCCCATCAGTTTCACGTCGCCGGCGCCGAAGCGGCCGAGCATGTAGCCGGGCAGGGTGAGCAGCATGACGATGGCCAGGCCCCAGCCGGCCTCGCTGGCGTCGGCGCCGATCCAGCTGCGTCCGGTGGCGAACAGCCAGGCCAGGGCGCACGCCGCGACGCCCAGGGTCAGGGCGTTGGAGATTTGTCGTTCACGGACATCTTGTTCGGTGCACAAGGCAAGCCACAGCAGGAGAACAATGCTTTGCATTGGCAAAATGCCATCCCTATTCGTTGAACGGTTCTATGCTTTCAGACAGGTCTCACAGTCAGGGTAGACGCGAACATGAAAGCAGGCCCGGCGGGACAACAAAAAGGCGCGGCTGCCATCGAGTTTGTCGCGGTATTCATGGTGTTTTTCGCGGTGTTCTACGGCCTGGTCAGCTACGCCCTGCCAATGCTCATGCTGCAGTCGTTCAACCAGGCCAGCAGCGAGGCGGTGCGCCGTTGCGTGGCCGTGGACCCGAGCAGCCAGACCTACGAGCTGGACGTGCAGGGGCTGGCTCGCCAGGTAATCGGCCAGCAATTGGCGTGGATGCCCAATGCGCTGGGCTTCAATGTGAACACTGATACCCGGGTCACCGTGGGCACGGACAAGGTGCTGACGGTGGTGATCGACTATCCCCGCGAACGCCTCAACCGGGTCTTGCCAACCTTGTTGCTGCCCGTGATCGGTGATGTGCCCAAGCTGCCCGCGCGGCTGCAGGCCCAGGCGAGCCTGCAACTGTGAGTGGTGGTCTGTTCGACCGCTGGTTCGCCGCGCCGGCCCCCGCCCAGGCGCCCGAGGCGACACCCGCCGTCGGCCTGCAACTGTGGCTCGACGACCAGGCGCGGGTGCTGCGCCTGGCCGGCCCGCTGCGCAGCTTGCTGGCATTGCCCGGCCAGGCTGGCGCACGGGTGCACGACTACCTGGAGCGACACAGCTGGCTGGTGCTCGAAGGCCACCCCGCGGACTGGCAGGGGCAACCACTGGACCTGGATTTCCATACGGTCATGGGCCACGCCCTGCACACCCGCGGTTGGCTGCAACGCCACGAGCAGGGCTGGATGCTGCAACTGTTCGATATCGGCGACCTGCTCCGCGAGCAGCGCTGGGATCGCCAGCGGCCACTGCTCGGGGAGATTGGCCATGCCCTGCGCGAATGCGGCGCCGAGCGCCTGGCGCAGACGGTGCGCGAACAGTTGCGTAGCCTCGCTGAACACTGGCAGGCCGCCGCATTGCGCCTGGTGCTGCGCGAGCCGGGCGGCTGGCGCCACTTCGCCAGCAGCGACGATGCCTGGCCCTGGCCCGATGACCGTCGGTTGCGGGACAGGCTGGACCAGTGGCCGGCGCAGACCCTGATCGAGGTGCGCGACGACCCTGATCTGCTCGCCCTGTGCGGAGGCGCCTCGCTGTTCCTGGTGCCCTATCGGCAAGGGCTGGAGGCCGAGGCCTGGATGTTGTGCGCCGGGGCGCACCAGGTGCCTGCGGTCGACATGGCCATGGCCCTGGTGCGCAGCCTGACCGAGCCGCTGCTGGTACGGCATCGCCGCCTGCAACTGCAGCATCAGGCCCATCACCTCGACGACCTGCAGCAGCAGTTGGGCGCGGGGTGGTGGGAGTGGCCGGCGCACGGCGACCTGCAGTTGGACCCGGCCCTGGCCGCAGCCCTTGGTTTCGACAACCGGGTCGGCCAGGCCCAGTGGCTTGCCCGCCTGCACCCGGCCGACCGCGAGCCGGCGCAGCTGGCCTTGGACCAGGCCCGTGCCGGGCAGGCGTTGAGCCTGGGCGTGCGTCTGCTGGACCGTGACCCGCTCGCGGCGCCGCGCTGGTTCCATTGGGCTGGCCAGGGCCGGGGCGGCCAGTTGCGCGGTTTCCTGCTCGATATCAGTGCCCTCAAGGCCCAGGAGCAACAGGCCGGCGCGGCCCGTGCGCGGCTGGAGAACCTGATTGCCCGCTCACCTGCGGTGATCTACGTGCAACGCTATGCCGAGGGTGCGCTGCACAGCGATTTCTACAGCGCCAGCCTGGCGCCGTTGCTGGGTTGGGAGGCCGACGGCGAATTCGCCCGCCAGCCGGGCCTGGCGGTACATCCCGACGACCGTCCGCTGTGGCTGGAGCGTACCCGCAGCCTGCTGCGCGATGGCCTGGTGCGTTGCCGCTATCGCCTGCGCGACCATCTCGGTGGTTACCACTGGATGCTCGACGAGGCCCGCCTGCTGCGTGACGACCTCGGCCAGCCGCTGGAAGTGGTCGGCCTGTGGCTGGACGTCAGCGAAGCCACCGAGGCCGCCGAGCGCATGCGCCAGAGCGAGGAACGCTACCGGGTGCTGGTGGAGGACTCGCCGGCAATGATCTGCCGCTATCGCCCGGACCTCACCGTGCTGTTCGGCAATCGCCCGCTGGCTGATTACCTGGGCTGCACGCCCGAGCAGTTGCAGGGCGCGGACCTGGGGCAATGGCTGTCCGCCGAGCAGCGTGATGCGTTTCTCCATCGCCTGCGGGGACTGACGCCCGAGCAACCGATGAGCAGCGCGGAGATCTGCCTGCAGTTGCCTGGCCGTGAGCATGCCTGGTGGGTCTGGGCCGACCGCGGCCTGTTCGACGGCGAAGGCCGCCTGCTCGAGGTCCAGGCCGTGGGCCGTGACAACACCGAGGTGCGGCGCAGCCAGCAACAGTTGTTGCAGGGGGCCAAGATGGCCACCCTCGGCGAGTTGGCCACCGGCTTGCTGCACGAGATCAACCAGCCGCTCAACGTGATGCGCATGGCGGTGGTCAATGCGCTCAAACGTCTGGAGAACGGCGCCGCCGATCCGGCCTACCTGGAGGACAAGTTGCGTCGCATCGAGGCGCAGGTAGAGCGAGCGGCCCGGCTGGTCGAGCACATGCGCGTGTATGGCCGGCGTTCGACGGTCGAGCGCGAGCGCTTCGCCGCCTGGGGCGCGGTACAGGGCGCCCATGCATTGCTGGAGGAGGGCCTGCGCGGCAAGGGCGTGGCGCTGCAGCTGGAATCGCCCGAGGCGATGCCACAGGTGCTCGGGCATCAGGACCAGCTGGAGCAGGTGCTGATCAACCTGATGGTCAACGCCCGCGATGCCTTGCTGGAGCAGCAGGTGGCGCAGCCCTGGATCCGCGTGCGCCAGGCGCTGCATGGCGAGCGCCTGTGGCTGCTGGTGGAGGACAATGCCGGCGGCATCGATGCGCGGCTGCACGAGCGGATCTTCGAACCCTTCTTCACCACCAAGCCGGCTGGTGTCGGCACCGGCCTGGGGCTATCGGTCAGCCATGGCATCGTCAGCCAGATGGGCGGCGAGCTGAGGGTGAGCAACACGCCCGGGGGCGCGTGCTTCTGCATCGAGCTGCCGGTTCACTGCACCAGCTGAGCGTGGCCGCTGGAGCAACTGAGGTTGGCGCCGACCTCGGCGCTGGCCAGGTCGATGCCCAGCACCTTGAGCAAGCCGTTGACCAGTGGATCGAGCAAGGGGCTGAGCAGATTCCTGATGATCGGCTCGAGGATGTTCTTCACCCCGTCCAGCAGGCCGGCGGTGAGCACCAGCACCTGGCCGAGGCCACTATTGGCGGTGGGCCTGTAGGCTTCCAGATGAACACCGGCCAGGGTGCCGGACAGGCTGCCCACCACCTGGGCCTGGTCGCTATCCATAGGCTTAAACATCGGGTCCTGGCCGATAGTGCGTGGGGCATAGTCGCCGTCGAAGACCAGCGGTTTTTCCGTCGGGCCGCTGCCGAGCAGCTTGGTGTCCACCCGCAGGCCGATACCGCCGCCGGCATAGGGCACGCGTGTACCGCAGGACGGCGGCAGGATCAGCAGGCGGCTGCAGACATTGGTGCCGATATCGATGACCGGCAGGGCCTGCACTTTCACCAGGTCAGGCCCCTTGCTGAGGAAGTCAGCCGGTGAGTCGAACTTGCCGATCGCGATCCTCGCCGCCGAGCGCTGGGTGAGGGTGGTCAGGCTCTTGGGCGCGCAGCTGTAGTTGTCAGGCGGGGCTGGGCGCAGGCGGCTGGTGCCTTCGGCCACTTCGATGCCGATATCGATATGCATCTGGCTGTCCAATAGCTTGATGTCGCTGACCTTGCACGGGATGCCCAGGGCGCAGGTCAGCGACTGTACGGTGCCCAGCAGGTTCAGGCTGAGCAGGTTGTTGAGCACGTTGGTCAAGGGCGCCGCCAGGTCCAGCACGGCGTTGAGCAACCCGGCGATACCGCTCAGCAGGGGCAGGTCCAGTGATACCAGCGCGCGGATCTGCGCGGTATGGACGCGCAACTCATCGCTGCGCGGGTCGCCCACGGCGGAGTTCTGTGGAGGCTGGATCACCTTCAGGTACACGCGGCCGTTGATCAGGCCCAGCACGTTGATGGGGATCTCGGCATTCACCGCTTGTCGATTAGCCGCCAGTTGAATCATGGCCTGGACCAGTTGCAGCACTTGCACGTTCGCGTCCAGGCCGGCCTGGACGGTGCCGGTCTGCAGGTTGAGCAATTGTCCAACGGTGATCGGCCCTTTCAGGTCCGCGGCGAGTTTGAGCAGATTGCCGGTCACCTCCACGGCGGCACCGCTTTGCTGCAGTACCTTGACGGCGACGTCCAGCAGCTTGTCGGCGGTGGTCTGGAGGTTCAGCAGTTGCTGGTAGTCGCCCAGGTTCAGGTGCAGGTCGGTGGACAGTGCGTCGAGGTAATCGAGCAGGTTGAGCTGGGTATCGGCGATGCCTTGCCAGCCCAGCACTGTGAGCTGCGTGCTGGCGCCGATGGCCTTCAACAGGGCGTTGAGAATGGCCGACTGCATCGAACTGACCTGCAGCAGTGTGCTGCGTATGCTCAGCATTGCCTGGGGCGGCCCTGGGTTGGCAGCCACCGCGCTGGCGCGCAGGGTGGTGGTGCGGGCGATGGCACCGCCCTGCACCAGCGCGTAGATGCCACCGGCGAAGCTGGTGACCACCACATTGCTGACCTCGACCTTGATCGCCTCGTTGCGCTGATTGTCGGCAGTGAAGGTGCGCAGGTTGTCATTGCCGGTGCGCAAGTAGCCGCAGCTGGCGATCAGCGGGTTGAGTGGCGAATGGCCGTTGCGGGTGGCGGCGGTGCGGGCCAGGGTGGATGCCTGCGGGCCGCTGCCGGTGCAGGCGCCGTCATGCTCGGCGGCTTCCAGCGCGGCCATGTCGGCGATGCGTTGCAGCTTGCGTTGTTCGAGGTAGAGGCGGCCGCTGTCGACGGTCAGGAGCATGAACACCAGGGCCAGGCCCATGGTCAGCGCGGCCATCAGGCCGATCGCGCCGCGTTGGCGCACAACGGAACGGGGAACCACGGGCACTCCTTTGCCGGCCTGGGGCCCGGCAGCGCGGCGGCGGTGCAAGGAGTGTAGTCAAGGTGATGGCAAGTTGCCTTGATCGAAGTGCCCCGCCCCTGCGGCGCATCGCGGGGGCGGGGCAGCGGGTTTGCCCGGCGATCACAGGCTCAATGTGGCGGATAGTTGCTCAGCACCTGGGTCACGGTCTTCTGGATCGCCGCGTTGCGCTCCTGCGGGCTGGGTGGGTAGTTGTTCATGATCTGTTCGGCGCTGCCACGCCACACCAGCTTGCCGTCACGCCCGTCGAACAGGTCGACCTGGATGGTCGCCACCTTGTAGTCGACGCTGCGGGTCTCGTTGTACATCGGCCCGCCCCAGTAGCCGCCCCAATAACCGCCCCAGGCGCCGCCGTAGTTGGTGGTGATCTGCTGCTGGCGGTCTTCGACGATCAGGTACGCGCGCACCTTCACATCGGCCCGGGCACTGCCCTGGACCGGGCGCAGACCACGCTGGTCGAGCTGGCCGGCGACCGCCTGGCGGATGCGCTGCTCGGTCAGGTCGCTCTTGATCCGCGGATCGTCCGGACGGTATTGCAGGGCCGGCTCCTGCCAGGCCCAACTGCGGTAGGCGGCGAAGTCGCGGCTGGCATCGAAGTCCTGCTGCACGTTGTTACTCGAACAGGCCGCCAGCAGCAGGGCGAAGGACAGAAGTACGAGACGGCGCAACATGATGGTTCTCCGTAAAGGGTCAGCTGGGAGGATAGCCGCTCATCGCCTTGCTCACCGACTCGCGCAGGGCGCTTTCGCGTTCACGTGGCGAGTCCTTGTCGCTGCCGCTTTCGGCGCTGGCGCTCCACACCGGCTGGCCGTTGCGGGCATCGAACAGGTCGATGCGCACCACCATCACCTCGACCTGGTAGGTGCGCACGATCGGCACGCTGCCGTAGGCGCCATAACCATTGCGGTAGCCGCCGTAGCCGACGCTGCCATAGGGGTAGGGGCCGTAATAGGGATCGTAGTCATAGTCGCGCACCTGGCGCAGGCGCCGCTCCAGGCGCACGTCGGCGCTGACCAGCAGGTCGGCAGGGGCATTGTGGGCCGGGCGCAGGCCGTGCTGGTCGAGGGCGCTGCTTACCGCGTCGGCCAGCTGGCCCGGCGTGGCGTTCGCCAGGCCGCCGGGGGGCTGGCTGTTGCGCCAGCTCCAGCTGCGGTAACGGCCATAGTCGCGCGGTGGCGTGGGGTAGGCGCTGGCGTCGAAGGTACCGGCGGCTTGCGGCGGTGCCGGTGGCAGCGGCTTGCCGCTGGCGACATAGGGGTTGCTGCCCTGGCAGGCGGCCAGGGCGAGGGGGAGCAGGGCCAGGCAGAGCAGACGGTACGGCATGTATCCTCCTGGCGGGCGGGTCAATGGGGCCGGCAGATCCAGTGCAGGTAACGACCCAGGCCGGCGAAGCTGGGGTGGCGCCGGTGCGCCAGCTCCATCTCCAGCAGGTCGAGCAGCTCGGCCTTGGCCTGGAACTCCTTGGGCATGTAGTCGTGGAACACCCGCACGCCGCTTTCGCTTTCGACCTGCCACATGGGATCAAGTTGCGCCTTGAGCTCGCGTGGATCAAGTGGTTTCTGTGGCGTCAGGCTCTGCTTCTCGCCGGCCAGGCGGTTGTGCCGCAGCTTGCGGAAATGCCCCTTGAGCAGGTTGCGGTAGACCAGCGCGTCGCGGTTGTAGAAGGCCAGCGACAGCCAGCCGCCCGGCGCGGTCAGCTGGTGCAGCACCGGCAGGATGCTTTCGGGTTCGGCCAGCCATTCGAGCACCGCGTGGCACAGCACCAGGTCGTATGGCTCGGTGAGCTGGCCAAGCAGGTCCTGCCAGGGCGCCTGGATGAACGTGGCCTGCTGGCCGGCCTCGGCGAAGCGCGCACGGGCACCGTCGAGCATCGGCGCGGCGGGCTCGGCGAGGGTCAGTTGGTGGCCACGCTGGGCCAGCCACAGGGCCATGTGGCCCAAGCCGGCGCCGATATCGAGTACCCGCAAGGGCCGGTCGGGCAAGGTTTCGGCCAGGTCGGCCTGGAGCACCGCCAGGCGGATCGCCCCTTTGGCGCCGCCATAGATCTTCTCGGCGAAGCGGCTGGCCAGCTCATCGAAATGACGGTCGTTCATTTGGCGAAGCGCCTCTCGCTGTCGGCGAGCTTGGCCCGCACCACCTCGTTCATGTCCAGGCCAAGCTCGCTGCACAACAGCAGCAGGTAGAGGACGATATCGCCCACTTCCTGGCCGGCGTGGGCAAGCTGGTCGGCAGGCAGCTGGCGCGACTGGTCTTCGCTCAGCCACTGGAAGATCTCCACCAGCTCGGCCATTTCGACGCTGGCGGCCATGGCCAGGTTCTTCGGGCTGTGGAAACCCCGCCAGTCGTTGGTGTCGCGGATGCGGTGCAGGCGTTCGGTCAGTTCTTGCAGGTTCATCGGGATCTCCTCGTGGCGCATAGCTTCCGGCGAGGTTCCTTGCAAAGCAAGCCCGATCAGAGCGCGCGCCAGTTGCCGAGCATGTGCACCAGCCCACCGTGGCCATCCAGGCGCAGCGCGCCGGCCGGACCCGCCTCGCTGGCGCTCAGCACTACTTCCGAAGGCAGTCGCACCGGCTTGTGGAAATCCACCGCGAATTCATAACCGGCTTTTGGCAGGTGCCCCTGCAGCGCGGCCAGCGCCATGGCCTTGCTCCACATGCCGTGGGCGATGGCCCTGGGGAAACCGAACAGCCGTGCGCTGAGGCTGCTCAGGTGGATCGGGTTGTAGTCGCCGCAGACCCTGGCATAGCGCCGGCCGATGTCGCTGTCGGCGTACCAGCGGGTGGCCTCGGGCAATGCAGCGGGTGCCTGCGCGGTGGCGCTGGCGGCCTGTTGCTCGAGCTTGAGGCCGCGCACCAGCATGCGGCTGGTCTCGCGCCAGAGCAGCCCGAGCCCGTCCTCGGCCTCGGTCACCAGGTCGAAGGTGCCGCCCTTTTCGTGGGGCTGCAGGTTGTCGGCGTACACCGCGAAGCGCAGCCCATCGATGCCGCCCAGCGGGCGCAGCACCTGCAGGCTGTTGTGCAGGTGCACCAGCCCGAGCAGGGGGAAGGGGAAGTCGTCGGCGGTAAGCAACTGCAATTGCAGGCTGAAGGCCATGACGTGCGGATAGGTGCCCGGCAGGCGGCCGTCATCGGCGAAGTGGCAGAGCCGGCGATAGGCCGCCAGGTTGGCGCCATCGACCCGCAGGTAGCAGCGCAGGCCAGGCTCCGGCAACTGGCTGCCACGGATCTTGCGTCTGCCGAGTGCGCGCAGGTAGAGGTTCAGGCGTGAGTCGGGGCTGTGCAGGTCGTGCCAGGGTCGGGTCATGGTCAGGCTCCCATCAAGGCCTGGCCACAGACCCGCAGGGCCTGGCCGTTGACTGCGCCGGAACCTGGCTGGCTGAGCCAGGCGATGGCCTCGGCGACATCCTGCGGCAAGCCGCCCTGGCCGAGTGAGCTCAGGCGCCGGCCGGCCTCGCGCAGGCCCATGGGCATGGCCGCGGTCATGTGCGTCTCGATAAAGCCCGGCGCCACCGCGTTGATGCTGGCGCCCTGTTCGGCCAGGCGCGGCGCCCAGGCCTGGGCGAAACCGATCAGCCCGGCCTTGCTGGCCGCGTAGTTGGACTGGCCGCGGTTGCCGGCGATACCGCTGACCGAGGCGAGCAGGGTGATACGGGCGTCGCGCTGCAGTTTGCCACCTTCGAACAGCGCCTGGGTCAGCACCTGCGGGGCCTTGAGGTTGACGGCCAGCACCGCGTCCCAGTATTCCGGGGTCATGTTGGCAAGAGTCTTGTCGCGGGTGATGCCGGCGTTGTGCACCACGATGTCCAGGCCTTGCGGCAAGGCTTCGAGCAACTGCGCGGCGGCATCGGCGGCGCAGATGTCCAGGGCCAGGGCGCGGCCGCCCAGGCGTGCGGCGAGGGCGTCGAGGTCGCGCTGCGCCTGGGGCACGTCGAGCAAGGTCACCTCGGCGCCATCGCGGGCCAGTGTTTCGGCGATGGCCGCGCCGATACCCCGCGCGGCACCGGTGACCAGGGCGTGACGGCCGGCCAGCGGGCGGGTCCAGTCTTCGACCTGTGCAGTGCACGCCGACAGGCGCAGGACCTGCCCGGAAACGAACGCACTCTTGGGCGAGAGGAAGAAGCGCAGCGCACCTTCGAGCTGCTCTTCGGCGCCGTCACCGACATACAAGAGGTTGGCCGTCGCGCCGTTGCGCAACTCCTTGGCCAGCGAACGGCTGAAACCCTCCAGGGCGCGTTGGGCGACACTGGCTTGCGCATCGTCCAGGCTTTCCGGGGCGCGCCCCAGAATCACCACATGGGCGCTGGGGGCCAGGCTGCGCAGCAAGGGCTGGAAGAATTCGCGCAACTGCTTGAGCGCATCGCTGTCGGACAAATGACTGGCATCGAACACCACGGCCTTGATTTTCGGTCCCAGGCCCGCGACCCAGGCGGGGGCGTCGAGCGCTTCGGCGTCGAAGCCGTAGCAATCGGCGGTCAGGCGTGGGGCGATTGCCGCGACCTGGCTGGCCAGCGGGCCGCCACCGAGCACCAGCGCGCCCTCGATGGGGCGCAGGCGCCCGGCCTGCCAGCGCTCCAGCGGCACCGGGCGCGGCAGGCCGAGGGCATCGACCAGTTTGCGGCCAAGGGTGGAGTTGGCAAAGCCCAGATAGCGGTCGCTCATGTACGGTTCTCCCTGAAGGCAAGCATGCAAGTGTGGACCAACTTTGTGGAAGGATCGTTCGAATAGCCGAAAAGAACCTAGGCTTTGTACGAAAAGTGCCTGCGCGACGATCATGCTGCGTTGAAAACAGGCTCGGAATGCTCATTGACACTCGTCAAGTCGGGCGCGACCCCGGCCGTTCCTCGCCTGTTTTCGCCTTGCCTGATCGCCGCTCGGCGACTTTTCGTACAAACCCTAGTCTTAAGGCTCAAATTGTTTCAGGAGGAACAGGCATGCAGTCAATTCGCCGGGTCGCGATCCTGGGGGGCAACCGGATTCCCTTCGCCCGCTCCAATGGCGCCTACGCCAAGGCCAGCAACCAGGCGATGCTCACCGCCGCCCTCGAAGGCCTGGTGGAGCGCTACCGCCTGCATGGGCTGCGCCTGGGCGAGGTCGCGGCGGGGGCGGTGCTCAAGCACTCGCGTGACATGAACCTGACCCGCGAGTGCGTGCTCGGCTCGCGCTTGTCGCCGCAGACACCGGCCTACGATATCCAGCAGGCCTGCGGCACCGGGCTGGAGGCGGCGTTGCTGGTGGCCAACAAGATCGCCCTGGGGCAGATCGACAGTGGCATCGCCGGCGGTGTCGACACCACCTCGGATGCCCCCATCGCGGTGAGCGAAGGGTTGCGCCAGATCCTGCTGCAGGCCAACCGTGGCAAGAGCCTTGGCGAGCGCCTCAAGCCTTTCCTCAAGTTGCGTCCGGGCCTGCTCAAGCCCGAGCTGCCGCGCAACGGCGAGCCGCGCACGGGGCTGTCGATGGGCGAGCATTGCGAGCGCATGGCGCAGACCTGGCAGATCGAGCGCGGCGACCAGGATGCGCTGGCGCTGCTCAGCCATCAGCACCTGGCGGCGTCCTATCGTGAGGGATGGCACGACGACCTGCTCACGCCTTACCTGGGCCTGACCCGCGACAACAACCTGCGCGCCGACCTCACCCTGGAACAGCTGGCCAAGCTCAAGCCGGTGTTCGAGCGCAGCGGCCTCGGCACGCTCACCCCGGGCAACTCCACGCCGCTGACCGATGGTGCCTCGCTGGTGCTGCTCGGCAGCGAGGCCTGGGCCGAGGAACATGGCCTCAAGGTGCAGGCCTACTTGGTCGACGGCGAGGCGGCGGCGGTGGATTTCGTCCATGGCCAGGAGGGCCTGCTGATGGCGCCGGTGTACGCGGTGCCACGGCTGCTGGCACGCAACGGCCTGACCTTGCAGGACTTCGATTTCTACGAAATTCACGAAGCCTTTGCCGCCCAGGTGCTGTGCACCCTCAAGGCCTGGGAAGATGCCGACTACTGCCGCACACGGCTGGGGCTCGATGCGCCACTCGGTGCGATTGACCGTACCAAGCTGAATGTGAAGGGCAGTTCGCTGGCCGCGGGGCACCCGTTCGCAGCGACGGGCGGGCGGATTCTGGCGAACATGGCCAAGCTGCTCAGCGAGCGGGGCAAGGGGCGCGGCCTGATCTCCATCTGCGCGGCGGGCGGGCAGGGGGTGACGGCGATCATCGAGCGATAGGTTCGGCGTTGACTGCGATGGCTGATACCCTTGTCCGTCCCGAGACACCAGGCCCCATCATGTCGACTATCGGCCCGCGCCCCATCCCCACGCTGGACCATTTGCCCAGGCCGCTCTACGCCCGTGCCGAGAGCCTCGGCGCCGGCTCCTGGACCACCCGCCACCGCCACGACTGGGTGCAGTTCTCCTACGCCATCAGCGGGGTGCTTGGCGTGTACACCAGCGACGGCAGCTACTTCGCCCCGCCGCAATGGGGCGTGTGGATCCCGGCCGGCACCGAGCACGATGTGGTGACCTCGATGCAGGCCGAGATGCGCAGCCTGTATGTGCGCAGCGATGCCTGCCCATGGTCGCCCAGCGAATGCCGGGTGCTGGAGGTCACGCCGCTGGCGCGCGAACTGATCAAGCAGTTCTGCACCTTCGCGGTGGCCTATCCGGAGGGCGACAGTGCCGAGGCGCGGCTGGTGGCGGTATTGCTGGACCAACTGCGCACTCTGCCGCAGGTGGGCTTCTCGCTGCCGTTGCCGCGTCACCCCGGTTTGCTGGCGCTGTGCAATGGGCTGATCGCCGCGCCCGACCAGGTGCAGACCTTGCAGCAGTGGGCCGTGCAACTGGGGGTGTCGGAAAAAACCCTGATGCGCCTGTTCCAGCGCGAGACGGGACTGAGCTTTCGCAACTGGCGCCAGCGCATGCGTCTGCTGACGTCGCTGGCGCTGCTGGAAGCGGGGGAGAGCGTCACCCAGGCGGCGCTGGGTTGCGGTTATGACTCGACCTCGGCCTACATTGCCGCGTTCAAGCAATTGTTCGGGGCGACGCCGGGAGAGCTTCGCCTGTAGCAGGTAAAAGGCCGGTCGGTGGGCAACCGCGCCTCTACAAGAGCGCGGGTGCCCACCGACGGCGACTCAGGTCCTGAACCTGCGCACCAGCGCATCCAGCTCGTTGGACAACCCGGCCAGGCTCTCGGAGTCCTGACGCGCCGCCTGGGCCAGTTCCGCCACCAGTTGGGCATCGCCATGGATCTGGCTGATGTGGCGGTTGATGTCCTCGGCCACCTGGTGCTGCTCCTCGGCGGCGGTGGCGATCTGGGTGTTCATGTCGCGGATGACGTCCACCGATTCGCGGATCTGGCCGAAGCTGTCGCGGGCCAGGCCGATACGGCTGACCGACTGCTGCGACACCTCGATGCTGGCGTGCATCTGCTCGGCGACCTGGGCCGTGCGGCTGGCCAGGTTGCCCAGCAGGCCGTCGATCTCGGCGGTGGAGTCGGCGGTGCGCTTGGCCAGGGCGCGGACTTCGTCGGCGACCACGGCAAAGCCGCGGCCCTGCTCACCGGCGCGGGCGGCCTCGATGGCGGCGTTGAGCGCCAGCAGGTTGGTCTGCTCGGCAATCGAGCGGATGGTGCCGAGGATCGACTGGATGGCATTGCTGTCGCGTTCCAGTTGCTGGATCGACTGCGCCGACTGCTCGATTTCCTGGCTCAGGCGATCGACGCTCTGTACCGCCGCGTCGATCTGCTGCTGCCCTTCGCGGGCCTGCTGCTGGCCGCTGTCGGCCGATTGCGCGGCCTGGCTGCAGGAGCGGGCCACTTCGTTGGCGGTGGCGACCATCTCATGGAAAGCCGTGGAAACCATGTCCACCGCCTCGCGCTGGCGCCCGGCGGCTTCGGCCATGTCGCCGGAGACGCGGGTCGAGCTGTTGGAGGTGCTGAGGATCTTGCTCGCCGCACCGCCGATGTGCTGGATCAGGCTGCGGATGGCGCCGAGGAACTGGTTGAACCAGCTGGCCAGCTGGGCGGTTTCGTCGCGGCCGCGGATCTCCAGGTTGCGAGTCAGGTCGCCTTCGCCCTGGGCGATGTCCTCCAGGCCGCTGGTGACGCTGTTGATCGGGCGCACGATGAGCTTGGCGAACGCCGCGCCCACCACGGCGAACACGGCGGCCAGGATCAGCGCGACGACGCCGATCAGCCAGGTAAGGCGGGTGGTGGTCTGCATCACTTCGTCTTGCTGGATCAAGCCGATGAAGGTCCAGCCGAGTTTCTCGTCGGGGTAGACGTTGGCCATGTAGCGCTCGCCGTTCAACTGCACTTCGGCCAGGCCCTTGCCGGCCTTGGCCAGCTCGGCGTAGCCGTCGCCCAGGCTGGCGAGCTGCTTGAAGTTGTGGCTGGCGTCGCGCGGGTCGACCATCACGTTGCCGTTGTTTTCCATGAGGATCAGGTAGCCGCTCTCGCCCAGCTTGATCTGCTTGACGATCTCGGTCAGGCCCTTGAGCGAGACATCGATGTTGACCACGCCGCCCGGGTTGCCCAGCGTGTTGGCCACGGCGCGCACGGTGCTGACCAGCACGGCGTCGTCGCCGGCCCAGTAGTAGGGCGCGGTGCGCAGGGTCTTGCCGGGGTTGGCCATGGCCGCCTGGTACCAGGGGCGGGTGCGTGGGTCGTAGTTGGCCATTTTCGGATCGCCCGGCCAGAACGCGTAGCCGCCGTCCTTCAAGCCGTAAGACACATAGGCGTAGTCCGGGTGGCTCTGCGCCAGGCGGCTGAACAGGTCGAACAGCGCCTTGTCCTGCTCGCCGGGGGCGATGCTGGCGGCATCGGCGCTGATGTGCTTCTTGACGTTGTCAGCGCTGGCCGCCACCAGGGGCTGCGCGGCCAGGTAGTCGACGTTCTGGGTGATGCCCTGGAAGAAGATGTCCATGGCATTGCCGACCTGGCGAATCTCCCGGCTGCTGTTGTCGAGAAAATCATCGCGGGCTTCGCCGCGCAGGTTGAGCACCACCAGGGTGGCGACCAGGACGATGGGCAGGCCGGCGATGATGGCGAAGGCCCAGGTGAGTTTCTGCTTGATGTTCATCCACGCTCCCAGAGTTGTTCTTGTCGTTGCACGAGGCTGTAACAGTGCATCGGCAAAGCCTGGGTTTTATGTAGGCGAACTCCCGTATTTATTGGGTGAGAAGGCTATTCAAGGGGATATCGGTCGAGGCTGGCTAATATGGCATACCAAAAGGTGTCCGCAGGAACGGCATACTGCCGCTCCCGCAGACGATGCCCTCAGTGACAGCAGCCGCTGCCATTGGCCAGGTCCTTGAGGATCGGGCAGTCCGGGCGGTCATCACCCTGGCAGTGGGCCACCAGCTCACCGAGGGTGTCGCGCAGGCTCACCAGCTCTTCGATGCGCTGGTTCAGCGCGTCGATATGCTGCATGGCCAGGGCCTTCACGTCGGCGCTGGCGCGCTGGCGGTCCTGCCACAGGGTCAGCAGCTTGGCGACTTCGTCCAGGGAGAAGCCCAGGTCCCGCGAGCGCTTGATGAACGCGAGGCTGTGCAGGTCTTCCTGCTGGTACAGGCGATAGCCGCTTTCGCTGCGCGTGGCGGGGCGCAACAGGCCGATGGACTCGTAGTAGCGGATCATCTTGGCGCTGAGCCCGCTGCGGCGGGCGGCCTGGCCGATGTTCATGGCGCCTCCTTGTCGATGGCGGTGGGTTTCCAGGTTTTCAGCCACAGGGCGTTGCTGACCACGCTGACGCTGGACAGGGCCATGGCGGCGCCGGCCAGTACCGGGTTGAGGTAGCCGAGGGCGGCCAGGGGGATGCCGACCAGGTTGTAGATGAAGGCCCAGAACAGGTTCTGGCGGATCTTCGCATAGGTCTTGCGGCTGATGTCCAATGCCGCAGGCACCAGGCGCGGATCGCCGCGCATCAGGGTGATGCCGGCGGCCTGCATGGCCACGTCGGTGCCGCCGCCCATGGCGATGCCGATATCGGCGGCGGCCAGTGCCGGGGCGTCGTTGATGCCGTCGCCGACCATGGCCACCACGCCTTGTTGCTTGAGCGCGGCGACTGTAGCCGCCTTGTCCGCCGGCAGCACTTCGGCATGCACGTCATCGATGCCCAGGGCGTCGGCCACCACCTTGGCGCTGCCACGGTTGTCGCCCGTCAGCAGGTGGCTGCTGATGCCACGCGCATGCAGCGCGTCGATGGCCGCACCGGCGCCGGGCTTGAGGCTGTCGCCGAAGGCGAACAGGCCGAGCACGCGAGGGTGCTGGCCGCGTTCGATCAACCAGGACAGCGTGCGGCCCTCGGCTTCCCAGGCCTGCGCACTGTCGGCCAGGTCGCCCGGCGGCAGGCTGTTTTCGTCGAGCAGGCGGCGGTTGCCCAAGGCCAGTTCACGGCCATCCACCTGGCCGGCGATGCCGCGACCGGTGAGGGACTGGCTGTCAGCAACCTGTGGCACGTGCAGGCCTTGTTCGGCGCAGGCGTCGAGTACCGCCCTGGCCAATGGGTGCTCGCTGCCGCGTTGCAGGGCGCCGGCCAGGCGCAGCAACTCGCCGTTGTCGCCGCTGCTGGCCCGGCTATGGACGATGCGCGGGCTGCCCGAGGTGAGCGTGCCGGTCTTGTCGAACACCACGCTGTTCACCGCATGGGCACGCTCCAGTGCTTCGGCGTCCTTGATCAGGATGCCGTGGCGGGCGGCGACGCCGGTGCCGGCCATGATCGCGGCGGGCGTGGCCAGGCCGAGGGCGCATGGACAGGCGATCACCAGCACGGCGACGGCATTGATCAGGGCGGTTTCCAGCGGCGCGCCGGCCAGCCACCAGCCGACCAGGGTGATCAGCGCCAGCACCAATACTGCCGGTACGAACACCTGGCTGACCCGGTCGACCAGCTTCTGGATGGGCGCCTTGGCCGCCTGGGCGTCCTCGACCAGGCGGATGATGCGCGCGAGCACGGTCTCGGTGCCCAGGGCCAGGGTTTTTACCAGCAGCCGGCCTTCGCCGTTGATGGCCCCACCGGTTACCGAGTCGCCAGGCGCCTTGGGCACGGGCAGGCTTTCGCCGCTGATCAACGCCTCGTCGGCATGGCTGCTGCCTTCGAGCACTTCACCATCGACCGGGAAGCGCTCGCCGGGTTTGACCAATACCAGGTCGCCCAGGCGCAGCTGACTGATCGCCACCTCTTCCTCGCGCCCTTCGATGACCCGCACCGCCCGTTCCGGGCGCAGCGCCTCCAGCGCCCGGATGGCACTGGCGGTCTGGCGCTTGGCGCGGCTTTCCAGGTACTTGCCCAGCAGCACCAGGGCGATGACCACCGCCGAAGCTTCGAAATACAGATGCGGTTCCATGCCGTCGTGGGCGTTGGCCCATTGGTACAGGCTCAGGCCGTAGCCGGCGCTGGTGCCCAGGGCGACCAGCAGGTCCATGTTGCCGGCACCGGCGCGTACGGCCTTCCAGGCGGCGACGTAGAAGCGTGCGCCGAGGATGAACTGCACCGGCGTGGCCAGCAGGAACTGCGCCCAGGCCGGCAGCATCCAGTGCACACCGAAGGGTTGCGCCAGCATCGGCAATACCAATGGCAGGGCCAGCAGCAGGGCGGCGCCGACCGCCAGGCGTTCGTTGCGCAGGCGGCGTTGGGCTTGGGCCTGGTCATCGTCGGCGGTGCGCGGCAGGCTGGCGCTGTAGCCGGCCTTTTCCACCGCGGCGATCAACACGCCGTCATCGACAGCCTGCAAAACTTCGAGGTGGGCGCGTTCGCTGGCCAGGTTGACGCTGACCTGCTCGACCCCCGGCAGCTTGCCGAGGGCGCGTTCGACACGGCCGGCGCAGCTGGCGCAGGTCATGCCGCCGATCTGCAGTTCGAGGGTGCGGGTGGGGACGCTGTAACCGGCGTCGCGCACCGCGCCGACCAATGCCGGCAGGCTGTCGGCCGGCGCCTCGACGCGGGCCTGCTCGGTGGCCAGGTTGACGCTGACATGTTCGGTGCCGGTGACCTTGCGCAGGGCGCGTTCGACCCGACCTGCGCAACTGGCGCAGGTCATGCCGCTGATCGGCAGGTCGAAGGTGGTGGATGCGGGCATGGCTCTCTCCTCCGTGGATAGGCCTTCAGCATCAACCTTGCCATGCGGGCAAGGTCAATAGCCCAGGTTGGCTTGCCTCAATTCCAGGCCCTTGTGCCCTGTGGCGATGCGGTACTTCTTGATCTGCCCCGCCTGCAACGTCAGGCGCGTGCTGCGCTGGTCCTCGATACCCGGGGCGCAACCGGGCATCTGCCCGGGGAGCAGGCGCAAGCGTACATCGACCGGGCCCGGTGGCAGGTTGAACGAGGTCGATTGCTCCTGGAACAGCCGGCCGGCCAACTGATCGTTGAGGTAGATACCGATCTCGCAACTGCTGGCCACTTCCAGACGTTCCCGGGAAATCATCAGCACGCTGTAGTCCGAATTGCCTTCGGCGCTGGCCGGTGGCACCACGGCCAGCGCGCCCAGCAGTCCGACTAGGCTCATTGCTGCCCTGATCATGAAGAATCTCCTGCTTGCCAAAATCGTCAAAGGCGCAGCTTGGCCGAGCCGCGCAAGGATTTCCAGCCCGGCCGTTTGACGCGGAACTTGACCTTGCCCCGATGGCAAGGCTGAAAGTAGACAAAACCCACAAGGAGGCAACCCCTATGCAAGTGTTCAATGTACAAGGCATGACCTGTGGCCATTGCGTGAAAGGCGTGACCCGTGCGGTGCAGGAGCAGGACGCCGCGGCGCGGGTGGAAGTGGACCTGGCGGCAAAGCAGGTGCGTGTGGACAGTGCCCTGGCGGCGGATCAGATTCTGGCCGCGATTCGTGAAGAGGGGTATCAGGCCGAGGTGGCCTGAACGGCTGGATTGTCCAGCTGAAGCATTTCTGTAGAAGCGGGCTGCCCGGGCAAGTCCGCGTCTACAGAAATACAGGCCAATTATTACAAAGGTTTTCAACGCCCAATGATCCAGTGCAGGTAGACTACCTGACTTGCTTAGCCTGCTATGGATTCTCCATGAACCTGCGAACCTTGCTGATTCTCGGCGCCCTCAGTGCGTTCGGGCCTTTGGCGATCGACTTCTATCTGCCGGCCTTCCCGGCCATGGCGCATGCCTTCGCCACCGACGAAAAGCATGTGCAGGCGACCCTGGCCGCCTATTTCCTCGGCCTGTCCCTGGGCCAGCTTGCCTATGGGCCAGTGGCCGACCGATTCGGCCGGCGCATCCCGCTGTTGTTCGGGGTCGGCTTGTTCACCGTGGCCTCCCTGGCCTGCGCCTATGCCCCAAACCTCGACAGCCTGATCGTGGCGCGCTTCGTCCAGGCCCTGGGCGGCTGCGCCGGCATGGTGCTGTCGCGGGCGATCGTCAGCGACAAGTGCGACGCGGTGGCCTCGGCCAAGGTGTTCTCGCAATTGATGCTGGTGATGGGCCTGGCGCCGATCCTCGCGCCGATGCTCGGTGGCGTGCTGGTCAATGTATCCGGTTGGCAGTCGATCTTCCTCGCCCTGAGCCTGTTCAGCGCGGCCTGCCTGGTGGCCGTCGGCCTGGGGCTGCCGGAGAGCTTGCCGGCCCATGTGCCGCGCCAGCCTTTGTCGGGCGCGCTGCGCCAGTACCTGCGGCTGTTCGGTGACCGGGTGTTCGTCGGTCATGCGTTGACTGGCGGCATCGCCATCGCCGGGATGTTTGCCTACATCGCCGGTTCACCGTTCGTGTTCATCAAGTTGTACGGGGTGCCCGCCGAGCACTATGGCTGGTTGTTCGGCACCAACGCCGCAGGCTTCATCCTGATGGCCCAGGTCAATGCGCGCCTGCTGGCCAAGCGCGGCCCGGCGTTCCTGCTGGCGCGGGCAGTGTGGCTGTACCTGGTGGCGGCGCTGGCGCTGCTGCTGGTCGCGGCGCTGCGCCCTGCGCAGTTGTGGCCGTTGCTGGTGCCGTTGTTCGTATGCATCGCCAGCCTCGGCTGCATCATCCCCAACGCCTCGGCCTGCGCCATGAGCGGGCAGGGCGCGCGGGCCGGCAGCGCCTCGGCGCTGATGGGCTGCCTGCAGTTCAGCGTCGCCGCGGGCGCGGCAGCGCTGGTCGGGGTGCTGCACGATGGCAGCGCGGTGCCCATGGCGCTGGTGATCAGCCTGTGCGGTGCGCTGGTGGTCAGTGTCGCAATGCTGACCCGCCGACTGCAGGCCAACCGGCCTGCGTGAGGGGGTGGGGCGCGTTCAGGCGCGCCTCCAGCAGGGCGACAAACGAGCGTGCCTCGGCCTCGCTACGGAAACTCACCACATGCTGGTCGAGCTGGACCTGCCAGGGGCAAGCGGGATTTCGGTTCGACGCACTGACGACAATCTTCATCGCGATCCACCTCCAGTGAGCGGGAGCGGATCTAGTGTAGCGCCGCCCCCGGCGCTCGCCATGACCAGGATCAGTCCCCTGACTGACGGTCATGGCGGCCTGAAGTAGGGAGACCTTCTGTTTTGCAGGGCAGAAGTTTTTACCGTGGCTATCGGACTTTTCCAGCTTCTTGATCATCGCTACCAGCCACGTTCCTGGCGCAGCCACAGTAGAACGGGGGCATGAGCCGCGTCTGCGGCGTGGCGCACTGACTAACGCATCTTCCAGAGCGGTGCTCGGGGGGCAAGCGACGACCCATTTCGGGCCTGCCGCCCTCAAGGCGAGCCTCCTCCAGCGGCTTATACTGCCTCAGGCGCCCAATGCCAGCGTGAGATCCTTCCTGGCCTGGCGCTGACCATCCGGCACACGAACAATCCCGTGCTTGCCCGCACAGGCGGCAGGGCGTCGGCGCTTATCGCCGCCAGACGGTTTACATCAGGGAGCTTCAGTTTCATGACCGCAGTCCGCAGCATCAGTCAGGTTGCCAGCCTGATGGCCGAACCCAAGCGCAGCGCCATGTTGTGGGCGTTGATCGATGGCACCCCGCGTGCGGCGGACGAGCTTGCCGTGATCACCGGCCTGAGCACTTCCTCGGCCTGCGCGCACCTGTCGCTGCTGTCCAGTGCCGGCTTGCTCAGGCACGAGGCGCGTGGGCGCAAACGCTTCTTCCGCCTGGCAACGCCGGAGGTCGGCACCGCGGTGGAGGCCCTTGCCAGCGTCCAGTTGGCCAGCCGCTCAGCCGGGGGGCAGAGCACCTCGCTGCAAATCCCCCTGTCGATGCGCAAGGCGCGCCTGTGCGGCGACCATCTGGGTGGTGAGGTGGCTGCCGCGCTGCTGCATCGGCTGCATGCAGCCGGTTGGTTGGAGGGCAGCGAACAGCAACTGGCCGTGAGCCAGGAGGGCAAGGGGCAACTGGAGGCGCTGGGGGTATTCATCGACGCACTGGCCGCCGCCGACCGGCGTGGCTACGTGATCTGCCACTGCAGCAAGTGGGACGATCAGGGCCCGCACCTGGGCGGTTACCTGGGCAAGGCATTGCTCAGGTTGTTCACCCAGTCGGGCTGGGTGCGTGAGCAGGAGGGCAGCCGGGCGGTACACCTTACACCGCTCGGCCAGCAGCAGATCAACGCGATCGCCTGCCTGCCCTCGCGCCAGGCCGGTTAGCGCACCAGGCGTGCGTCCAGGCTGTTCTGCGCCAGGCGGCGTGCCTGGTCCTGGGTCATGCCCAGATGCTCGTGCAGGGCATGGAAGTTTTCGGTGACGTAGCCGCCGAAGTAGGCCGGGTCATCGGAGTTGACCGTGACCTTCACGCCTCGCTCGAGCATGTCGAGGATGTTGTGCTGGCTCATGTGGTCGAACACGCACAGCTTGGTGTTGGACAACGGGCAGACGGTCAACGGAATCTGCTCGTCGATGATGCGCTGCATCAGGCGTTCGTCCTCGATGGCGCGTACGCCGTGGTCGATACGCTGGATCTTGAGCAGGTCGAGCGCTTCCCAGATGTACTCGGGCGGGCCTTCCTCGCCGGCATGGGCCACGGTCAGGAAGCCTTCGCTGCGGGCGCGGTCGAAGACGCGCTGGAACTTGCTGGGCGGATGGCCTTTTTCCGAGCTGTCCAGGCCTACGGCGACGAATGCATCGCGGAAGGGCAGGGCCTGGTCGAGGGTCTGCTGCGCCTCGTCCTCGCTCAGGTGGCGCAGGAAGCTGAGGATCAAGCCACTGGAGATGCCAAGCTGTTCACGGCCATCCTTGAGTGCGCCGGTGATGCCATTGAGCACCACCTCGAACGGGATGCCCCGGTCGGTGTGGGTCTGGGGGTCGAAGAACGGCTCGGTGTGGATAACGTTCTGCGCCTTGCAGCGTTGCAGGTAGGCCCAGGTCAGGTCGTAGAAATCCTGCTCGGTACGCAGGACGCCGGCGCCCTGGTAGTACAGGTCGAGGAATTCCTGCAGGTTGTTGAAGGCATAGGCGCCGCGCAGGGTTTCGACATCGGCCCAGGGCAACGCGACCTTGTTGCGTTCGGCCAGGGCGAACAGCAGTTCGGGCTCCAGCGAGCCCTCCAGGTGCATGTGCAGTTCCGCCTTGGGCAAGGCGTTCAGCCAGTCATACATGTGTGCAATCTCGATCAGGTACGGTTGGCCGCCATTCTACAGGGCCTGGCCGGGCAATGCGCCCATCCAGGCCCGCAAAGCCCCGGATCACCAGGTGAGCGATTCGCCCTTGTAGTTGATGAAGCGCAGGCCACCGTTGCCGCGCTGCGCCTTGATCTGCTCGAGCATGCCACGGGTGCTGGTGAGCACGTCGATCTCGGCATTCTCGCCGCCCATGTCGGTCTTCACCCAGCCCGGATGCATGGCCAGTACGGCAAGGTCGGGGCGCTGGAGTTCGACCGCGAAGCTGTTGATCATCGAGTTGAGGGCGGCCTTGCTGGCCTTGTACAGGCAGATCTCGCCGCCGTCGGGGATGGTCACGCTACCCAGGATCGAGCTCATGAAGGCCAGCACGCCGCTGTCTTTGCGGATGAGTTCGGCCAGGCGTCGGGCCACGCGGATCGGCGCCACGGCGTTGGTCATGAACAGATCGCCGATCTGCTGCACCTGCACGCTTTCCAGGTCCTGTGGCAGCGGGCCCATGACTCCGGCGTTGACGAACACCAGGTCGAACACTTCACCTTGCAGGCGCTGCTTGAGCCCGTCGAGCTGGGCGGTGTCGTTCATCTCCAGGCGCTCGATACGCACACCGGAAACCTCGCGCAGAGCGCCTGGCTGTTGCGGGTCGCGCACGGTGGCGACGACATTCCAGCCGTCTTCGCGCAGGCGTTGCACCAGCCCGAGGCCAAGGCCTCGGGAGGCGCCGATGATCAGGGCGTTCTTGTTTGCGGTCATTGCGATACTCCATATCAAAGGCGGGGCGAGCGCTGTTGTGCATGGTTTCGCTCGCCGCGCGACAACGGGGTGATTGCCCTCCACCGGGAAAGGCCTGGGTGACGAGCATAAACCAGGTGCCTGACGCTTGCCTTGTGGAGGCTGGTCAAAAAACGATCGATTGCCTGGAAAGCCTGTGGGCGCTGGGCCTGGCGCTGTAGTTCACGGGTTATCCACAAGCCGCTCCACAGTAATTGTGTGCAAGCGCAGCGGGCCTGAAAATGGCGGTTTGGGGGCGGGCTTACATTGAAAGCTGGGGATAACTCACAGTCTTTCAGTCACTTGTGTCGGTGTCACACAAATGTGATCAAAATATGCTCAATGCTTCGCAGGCCTTGTCGCACAAGGCCTGTATCAGCTTGCCCCAAGCTTATCCACAGGCAGGCCCACAGTAGTTGTGGGCAACGCTCACTCTCTTTCCAGCAGGATGCGACCGCGGCTCAGGTCGGCGAGTTGCTGCTGCAGTACGTCGAGGTGGCTTTCACCCAGGGCGATGCGCAGGTCGACGCCGTTGGCGGTGAACTGCTCGTCCAGCACCACGCCGTCCACCTCAGCCAGGCGCAGCTTGAGCAGCGCCAGTTCGCTGAAGGTGCAACTGCAACTGAACGCGCTGCGCTGCACCAGCACACGCTTGGGTGCCTGCTGCAGGCATTTGTTGGCGCCGCCACCGTAGGCCCGGGCCAGGCCACCGGTGCCCAGCTGGATGCCGCCGTACCAGCGGATTACCAGCACCACCACCTGGTCGCAGTCCTGGGCTTCGATGGCGGCGAGGATCGGTCGCCCGGCCGTGCCGCCCGGTTCGCCATCATCGCTGCTGCGGTACTGGGCGCCGAGCTTCCAGGCCCAGCAGTTGTGGGTGGCCGCCAGGTCGCTGTGGCGTTCGATGAAGGCCATGGCCTCGGCGGGGCTGCCGATCGGGCCGGCGAGGGTGATGAAGCGGCTCTTGCGGATTTCTTCGCGCAATTCGCAGAGCTCGAGCAGGGTAGAAGGCATAAGTCCGGGTCAGGCGGGCGTGCTGATGCCGCAGCCTTTGAGAATGATGTGGATAAGATTGTTGCTGGCGTCTTCCATGTCCTGCTTGGTCAGGCGGCTGCGGCCGGTGACCTGGCAGATCTGGGTGGCGAAGTCGGCGTAGTGCTGGGTGCTGCCCCAAAGCAGGAAGATCAGGTGCACCGGATCTACCCGGTCCATCTTGCCGGCGTCCATCCAGGCCTGGAACACCGCGGCGCGGCCACGGAACCATTCCCGGTAGTCGGCGCTGAAGTACTCGCTCAGGCACTCGCCACCGCTGATCACTTCCATGGCAAAGATCCGCGAGGCCTGCGGGTTGCGCCGGGAGAACTCCATCTTGGTGCGGATGTACTGGCTGAGCGCCTCGGCCGGGTCGTCCTCCACGCTCAGGGCGTTGAAGGTGCTGTCCCACAGTTCGATGATGTTGCTCAGCACCGCGATGTACAGGCCCAGCTTGTTGGTGAAGTAATAATGCAGGTTGGCCTTGGGCAACCCGGCCTTGAGCGCGATGGTGTTCATGCTCGTGCCCTTGTAGCCGTGGCGGGCGAACTCGTCCTCGGCGGCCTGGATGATGGCCTGTTCGTTCTTCTGGCGGATGCGGCCGGCGGGCTTGCCCGAGGTGGGGGAGCGATGCGCAGGGACTTCTAGGGTCATGGACGATTCCGGGCGGGTCGTTACGGATGTCCGACAGATTACCTGCCTGTGGCGAAGTGACAAGCATTAGCGTCAGGGACAGGCATCAGCGTGTCGCAGCCAGGCTCTCGAGGAAGCTTTCCAGCACCAGGTTCGGCCGCCGCCCCTTGCGCGTCACCCAGCTCAGACCCAGGTCATAGAAGCGTTGGGCAGGCTTCAGCGCGCGCAGGCGCCCCTGCTGCACCCAGAAGCTGGCGTAGTGGTCGGGTAGGTAGCCGATGTAGCGGCCCGTCAGGATCAGGAAGGCCATGCCTTCGCGGTCCGAGGCGCTGGCAGTGCAGTGCAGGGCCTGGTAGTGCGCCTGGATGTCGGCGGGGAGGCGGAAGGTCGGGGCGATCGCGTCCTGGGCGTTGAGGCGATCGTCATCGATCTGCTGGTCGTCGGCGTAGAACAGCGGGTGGCCGACCGCGCAGTAGAGCAGCGAGCGCTCGCTGTACAGTGGCTGGTATTCGAGGCCCGACAGCGGGCTGGTCTGCGGAACCACACCCACGTGCAGGCTGCCGTCGAGCACACCTTGCTCGACCTGGCTGGGGGCGATCATGCGGATCTGGATGCGCACGTCGGGGCCGCGGTCCTTGAGTTCGGCCAGGGCGTGGGTGATGCGCATGTGCGGCAGGGTGACCAGGTTGTCGGTGAGGCCGATGTTCAGCTCGCCGCGCAGGTGCTGGTGCAGGCCATTGACCTCGGTGCGGAACGACTCCAGGGCGCTGAGCAGTTGCAGCGCCGAGTGGTAGACCTCGCGCCCCTCCTCGGTCAGCGAAAACCCCGCCCGGCCGCGCTGGCACAGGCGCAGGCCCAGGCGTTGCTCGAGGTCGTTCATCTGCTGGCTGATGGCCGAGCGGCCGATGCCCAGGACGTTTTCCGCCGCCGAAAAGCCGCCGCACTCGACCACGCTGCGGTAGATCTTCAATAGGCGAATGTCGAAATCGCTGACTTGGGCGAGGGGATCAGGGCGTCGGCTCATTAGTTTAGTTATCCGCTGACTGAAGGTTAGAAATGCTGGGTTTTTCGAACTTTATCGCCGTGACAACTTAGCTGCAACAACACCCATCGTTGCCTAATCGTCTTTCGAGGAACCGCCCGATGAACATGCCCGAATCCGCTCAAGCCGGTCTGGCCAGCCAGCTCAAGCTGGATGCCCACTGGATGCCGTACACCGCCAACCGCAACTTCCAGCGCGACCCGCGGCTGATCGTGGCGGCCGAAGGCAACTATCTGGTCGACGACAAGGGCCGCAAGGTGTTCGACGCCCTGTCGGGCCTGTGGACCTGCGGCGCCGGGCATACCCGCAAGGAGATCAGCGAGGCAGTGGCTCGCCAGGTCGCTACCCTCGACTACTCGCCGGCCTTCCAGTTCGGCCACCCGCTGTCGTTCCAGCTGGCCGAGAAGATCGCCAACCTGGTGCCGGGCGACCTGAACCACGTGTTCTTCACCAACTCCGGCTCCGAGTGCGCCGACACCGCGCTGAAAATGGTACGTGCCTACTGGCGCCTGAAAGGCCAGGCCACCAAGACCAAGATCATCGGCCGTGCCCGTGGCTATCACGGGGTGAACATCGCCGGCACCAGCCTGGGTGGCGTCAACGGCAACCGCAAGCTGTTCGGTCAGTTGCTGGACGTCGACCACCTGCCTCACACCGTGCTGCCGGCCAACGTGTTCAGCAAGGGCATGCCGGAAGAGGGCGGTATCGCCCTGGCCGACGAGATGCTCAAGCTGATCGAGCTGCATGACGCCTCGAACATCGCCGCGGTCATTGTCGAGCCGCTGGCTGGTTCCGCGGGTGTGCTGCCGCCGCCGAAGGGCTACCTCAAGCGCCTGCGCGAGATCTGCAGCCAGCACAACATCCTGCTGATCTTCGACGAAGTGATCACCGGCTTCGGCCGCATGGGCGCCATGACCGGTGCCGAAGCCTTCGGCGTGACCCCGGACCTGATGTGCATCGCCAAGCAGGTCACCAACGGCGCCATCCCGATGGGCGCGGTGATCGCCACCGGCGAGATCTACCAGACCTTCATGAACCAGCCGACCCCTGAGTACGCGGTGGAATTCCCCCACGGCTACACCTACTCGGCGCACCCGGTCGCCTGCGCCGCCGGCATCGCCGCACTGGACCTGCTGCAGAAGGAAAACCTGGTGCAGTCCGCCGCCGAGCTGGCGCCGCACTTCGAGAAGCTACTGCACGGCGTCAAGGGCACCAAGAACGTCGTCGACATCCGCAACTACGGCCTGGCCGGCGCGATCCAGATCGCCGCGCGCGACGGTGATGCCATCGTTCGTCCGTACGAGGCGGCCATGAAGCTGTGGCAAGCCGGCTTCTATGTACGCTTCGGTGGCGACACCCTGCAGTTCGGGCCGACCTTCAACACCCAGCCAC
>NZ_JBFNXN010000001.1:3897500-4952500 GCF_040813665.1 Pseudomonas sp. TE50-2
GTGAAAGGCTAATCAAGCTCGGAGATAGCTGGTTCTCCTCGAAAGCTATTTAGGTAGCGCCTCATGTATCACTGTAGGGGGTAGAGCACTGTTTCGGCTAGGGGGTCATCCCGACTTACCAAACCGATGCAAACTCCGAATACCTACAAGTGCCGAGCATGGGAGACACACGGCGGGTGCTAACGTCCGTCGTGAAAAGGGAAACAACCCAGACCGTCAGCTAAGGTCCCAAAGTCATGGTTAAGTGGGAAACGATGTGGGAAGGCTTAGACAGCTAGGAGGTTGGCTTAGAAGCAGCCACCCTTTAAAGAAAGCGTAATAGCTCACTAGTCGAGTCGGCCTGCGCGGAAGATGTAACGGGGCTCAAACCATGCACCGAAGCTACGGGTATCATCTTATGATGATGCGGTAGAGGAGCGTTCTGTAAGCCTGTGAAGGTGAGTTGAGAAGCTTGCTGGAGGTATCAGAAGTGCGAATGCTGACATGAGTAACGACAATGCGAGTGAAAAACTCGCACGCCGAAAGACCAAGGTTTCCTGCGCAACGTTAATCGACGCAGGGTTAGTCGGTCCCTAAGGCGAGGCTGAAAAGCGTAGTCGATGGAAAACAGGTTAATATTCCTGTACTTCCAGTTATTGCGATGGAGGGACGGAGAAGGCTAGGCCAGCTTGGCGTTGGTTGTCCAAGTTTAAGGTGGTAGGCTGAGATCTTAGGCAAATCCGGGATCTTAAGGCCGAGAGCTGATGACGAGTGCTCACTAGAGCGCGAAGTGGTTGATGCCATGCTTCCAAGAAAAGCTCCTAAGCTTCAGATAACTGGGAACCGTACCCCAAACCGACACAGGTGGTTAGGTAGAGAATACCAAGGCGCTTGAGAGAACTCGGGTGAAGGAACTAGGCAAAATGGCACCGTAACTTCGGGAGAAGGTGCGCCGGTGAGGGTGAAGCACTTGCTGCGTAAGCCCACGCCGGTCGAAGATACCAGGCCGCTGCGACTGTTTATTAAAAACACAGCACTCTGCAAACACGAAAGTGGACGTATAGGGTGTGACGCCTGCCCGGTGCCGGAAGGTTAATTGATGGGGTTAGCGCAAGCGAAGCTCTTGATCGAAGCCCCGGTAAACGGCGGCCGTAACTATAACGGTCCTAAGGTAGCGAAATTCCTTGTCGGGTAAGTTCCGACCTGCACGAATGGCGTAACGATGGCGGCGCTGTCTCCACCCGAGACTCAGTGAAATTGAAATCGCTGTGAAGATGCAGTGTATCCGCGGCTAGACGGAAAGACCCCGTGAACCTTTACTATAGCTTTGCACTGGACTTTGAGCTTGCTTGTGTAGGATAGGTGGGAGGCTTTGAAGTGGGGACGCCAGTTCTCATGGAGCCATCCTTGAAATACCACCCTGGCAACCTTGAGGTTCTAACTCAGGTCCGTTATCCGGATCGAGGACAGTGTATGGTGGGTAGTTTGACTGGGGCGGTCTCCTCCCAAAGAGTAACGGAGGAGTACGAAGGTGCGCTCAGACCGGTCGGAAATCGGTCGTAGAGTATAAAGGCAAAAGCGCGCTTGACTGCGAGACACACACGTCGAGCAGGTACGAAAGTAGGTCTTAGTGATCCGGTGGTTCTGTATGGAAGGGCCATCGCTCAACGGATAAAAGGTACTCCGGGGATAACAGGCTGATACCGCCCAAGAGTTCATATCGACGGCGGTGTTTGGCACCTCGATGTCGGCTCATCACATCCTGGGGCTGAAGCCGGTCCCAAGGGTATGGCTGTTCGCCATTTAAAGTGGTACGCGAGCTGGGTTTAGAACGTCGTGAGACAGTTCGGTCCCTATCTGCCGTGGACGTTTGAGATTTGAGAGGGGCTGCTCCTAGTACGAGAGGACCGGAGTGGACGAACCTCTGGTGTTCCGGTTGTCACGCCAGTGGCATTGCCGGGTAGCTATGTTCGGAAGAGATAACCGCTGAAAGCATCTAAGCGGGAAACTTGCCTCAAGATGAGATCTCACTGGAGCCTTGAGCTCCCTGAAGGGCCGTCGAAGACTACGACGTTGATAGGTTGGGTGTGTAAGCGCTGTGAGGCGTTGAGCTAACCAATACTAATTGCCCGTGAGGCTTGACCATATAACACCCAAGCAATTTGCGCCGAGGCCAAATTGTGGTGGTGAAGACGAAACGAACCGAAAGTTCGCGACGAACCACAAATATCGCATATCCGAATTGGCTGGCATGTCTGCAAGGACGTACTGGCAACCGAATTTCTTGACGACCATAGAGCATTGGAACCACCTGATCCCATCCCGAACTCAGCAGTGAAACGATGCATCGCCGATGGTAGTGTGGGGTTTCCCCATGTGAGAGTAGGTCATCGTCAAGATTCATTTCGCAAAACCCCTATCTGCGCGAGCAGGTAGGGGTTTTGTCTTTGTGCCTGGAAAAAGCTGTAGGGCTGGCTTGCCGGCGATGTGCCGTGCTCACGGAAAATGTGACTCGAACACCGATACAGTTCCTCATACTGGCCATCTCCCACAATTCGAGTCGGAACACTAGAATAGAGCCGACGCATCCATTCAGAACCCCTTTATGCCTAACCCTGTCGAACCCGAAGCGCTCGCGCAGCTGCCGCTGGATGAACTGGTGGCCTGCCACGAGTGCGACCTGCTGATGCGCAAAGTCTCGCTACAGACTGACGAAAAGGCGCAATGCCCACGTTGTGGCTACGAGCTGTATGCCCACCGCCACAACCTGGTCAACCGCAGCCTCGCCCTGGTGCTGACGGCCCTGCTGCTGTACGTGCCGGCCAACTTCCTGCCGATCATGCAGTTGCACCTGCTCGGCCAGACTTCCGACGACACGGTCTGGAGCGGTGTGCTCGGCCTGTACAATTCAGGGATGCGCGGCATCGCCGTGGTCGTGTTCCTGTGCAGCATGGCCATTCCCCTGCTCAAGCTGCTGTGCCAGCTGGCGGTGTTGCTGAGCATCCGTCTCGACTTCGGCCGCAGCTATGGCCTGCTGATCTATCGTATCTACCACCACCTGCGTGAGTGGGGGATGCTCGAGGTCTACTTCATGGGCGTGCTGGTGGCCATCGTCAAGCTGGTCGACCTGGCCGAGCTGAGCATCGGCCTGGGCCTGTTCTGCTTCATCAGCCTGCTGCTGGTACAGGTCTGGCTCGAGGTGGTCATGTCGCCGCACCAGATCTGGGTGGCCTTGTCGGGGGAGGACGTCCATGCGGGCGATTGATGCAGGCATCCTGGTCTGCAATGAATGTCATGAGCTGAACCGCCATGAGCCTGGCAGCACCTCGCAGACCTGCACCCGCTGCGGGGCGGTGGTGCACGCTCGGCGGCCCAACAGCATCGTGCGCACCTGGGCGCTGCTGATCACGTCGATGATCCTCTATATCCCGGCCAACGTGCTGCCGATCATGACCGTCAGCGCCTTGGGGCAGGGCAGCCCGGACACCATCATGTCTGGCGTCATCACCCTGATGAAGCACGGCATGTTGCCGATCGCTGCTGTGGTGTTCATCGCCAGCATCCTGGTGCCCACCTTCAAGCTGGTGGGTATCGCCCTGCTGCTCTATTCGGTGCAACGCCACCAGCCGCTGTCGGCGCGGCAGCGCATCCTGATGTACCGCTTCATCGAGTTCATCGGCCGCTGGTCGATGCTGGACATCTTCGTCATCGCCATCCTCGTGGCCGTGGTGAATTTCGGCCGCATCGCCAGTGTCGAAGCCAACCTGGGCGCCGTCGCCTTCGCCTCCGTGGTGATCCTGACGATGCTCGCTGCTTTAACTTTCGATCCCCGACTGATCTGGGACAACACGGAGTCGGATGACGACCATGAGTGACTTGCCTACGGCTAAAACCCGCCCAGCTTCGAACTGGTCGGCCATCTGGATCCTGCCGCTGATTGCCTTGGCGATCGGGGGCTGGCTGGCCTGGCAAGCCTACAAGGATGCCGGCATCGAGGTACAGGTGCGCTTCGAGAGTGGTGAAGGCATCGTCGCCAACAAGACCGAGGTCATCTACAAAGGCATGTCGGTGGGCAAGGTGGTTGCCCTGGTGCTGGATGACAAAGGGGACAACCGTGGCGTCGTCGCCACCATCGAGATGCGCAAGGAAGCAGGCCCGCACCTGACCAAGGGCACGCGCTTCTGGCTGGTCAAGCCGAGCGTCAGTCTGGCAGGTATCTCGGGCCTGGAGACGCTGGTTTCGGGTAACTACATCGCCGTCGACCCCGGGGAGGGTGAGCCGACCAAGCGCTTTACCGCGCTCAAGGAAGCGCCACCACTGTCCGATGCCGAGCCCGGCTTGCACCTGACACTCAAGGCCGAGCGACTGGGCTCGCTCAACCGCGACAGCCCGATCTTCTACAAGCAGATCCAGGTCGGTCGGGTGAAGAGCTATCGCCTGTCCGAGGATCAGGGCACGGTGGAGATCAAGGTGTTCATCGCGCCGGCCTATGCCAGCCTGGTGCGCAAGCACACGCGTTTCTGGAACGCCAGCGGCGTCAGCATCGATGCCGACCTGTCCGGGGTGAAGGTGCGCACTGAATCGCTGTCGAGCATCGTGGCCGGGGGCATCGCCTTTGCAACGCCGGAGAACCGCAAGGACAGCCCGCCCACCGATCCAAGCCTGCCGTTCCGCTTGTACGAGGACTTCGACGCGGCCCAGGCCGGCATTCGCGTCAAGGTCAAGCTCAGTGACTTCGAAGGCTTGCAGAAGGGCCGTACGCCGGTGCTGTACAAGGGCATCCAGGTGGGCACGCTCAAGGACCTCAAGGTCGAAGGTGACCTTACCAGCGCAACGGCCGAGCTGACCCTGGACCCACTGGCCGAGGACTACCTGGTCGAAGGCACGCAGTTCTGGGTGGTCAAGCCATCGATCTCGCTTGCCGGGATCACCGGCCTCGAGGCATTGGTGAAGGGTAACTACATTGCGGTGCGCCCGGGCGAGCCGGGCGCCAAGCCCCTGCGCGAGTTCGAGGCGCGCCCGAAGGCGCCGCCACTGGACCTGAAGGCGCCCGGCCTGCACATGGTGCTGTTCGCCGACACCCTGGGCTCGCTGGAAGTGGGCAGCCCGGTGATGTACCGCCAGGTGCGCGTGGGCAGCGTGCAGAGCTACCAGTTCGCCCGCAACAGCAAGCGCATCCTGATCGGTGTGCACATCGAGAAGGAATACGCCAACCTGGTCAACGGTTCCACGCGCTTCTGGAATGCCAGTGGCATCACCCTGACCGGTGGCCTGTCGGGTATCCAGGTCAAGAGTGAGTCGCTGCAGACGCTCATGGCCGGTGGTATCGCCTTCGACACGCCGAAGCCGGATGTACCGCTCAAGCGTCGCATCCCGCGTTTCCGCCTGCATGAAAGCCAGGACGCGGCCAACCGGGCCGGTACCCTGATCACCATTCGCGTGGACCGCGCCGATGGCCTGAAGCCGGGCACGCCGATCCGTTTCCGCGGGCTGGACGTAGGCAGCATCGAGAGCGTCGACCTGACCGGCGACCTGCAGGCGGTCCTGCTCCGTGCGCGGATTACCCAGGCGGCCGAGCGTATCGCCCGCACCGGTACGCAGTTCTGGGTGGTCAAGCCTGCCTTGGGGCTGGTGCGTACCCAGAACCTCGACACGCTGATCGGCGGCCAATACCTGGAGGTGCTGCCAGCGCTCAAGGACAAGGGGCCGCAGCGAGACTTCATCGCCCTGAGCGATGCCCCCGAGGTGAAAGGCGAGGAGGTCGGCCTGCCGCTGACCTTGAGCGCGGCGCGCCGTGGCTCGATCAAGCCGGGCGTGCCGGTCACCTACCGTGAGATCGCAGTGGGCAAGGTCACCGGCTTCGAGCTGGGCCAGACCGCCGACCGGGTACTTATCCACATTCTTATCGAGCCTCGCTATGCCGGGCTGGTGCGTGGCGGCAGCCGCTTCTGGAACAGCAGCGGGTTCGGTTTCGACTGGGGCTTGTTCAAGGGCGCCACGGTGCGTACCGAGTCGGTTGAGACCTTGATCGAGGGTGGGATTGCCTTCGCCACGCCCGATGGCGAGCAGATGGGCAACCCGGCACGCCCGCAGCAGACCTTTGCGCTGTTCGACAAGCCGGAGGATGAGTGGATGCAGTGGGCACCGAAGATCCAGATCGGCAAGTGACATAGTGATCGTGGGGGCGGCGCACCGCCGCTCCCACGTTACTTGTGCTGGACCCAATGAGGGTGGATGCCCGCAATACCAAGCCAGGAACTGCTGTCAGGCTCGAATCACAGGCATAAAAAAACCGACCCTAGGGTCGGTTTTTTCGACAAGAACGTCGCTTAGGCAGCTGCAGCTTCTTTCAGTGCCTTGATGTGGCCATTCAGACGGCCTTTGTGGCGAGCAGCTTTGTTCTTGTGGATGATACCCTTGTCGGCCATACGGTCGATTACAGGTACAGCCAGAACGTAAGCGGCTTGCGCTTTTTCGGCGTCTTTTGCGTCGATGGCCTTGACTACATTCTTGATGTAGGTACGGACCATGGAACGCAGGCTGGCGTTGTGGCTGCGACGCTTCTCAGCCTGTTTTGCACGTTTCTTGGCGGAAGGTGAGTTGGCCACCGTCGAGCTCCTCGAAAGACTTTAGGTAAATAGCAAACAAAATAGGCCGCGAATCATGCCGATGAGTCGATCGGATGTCAAGGCCACCTGCAAGGTTCCGCCGAGTGGTGAGCCAACAGGAGGGAAATATTCCTTTCTGTCGCACGACCTGTAAACTCGGGAATTTTTGGCTCCCCTGCGAAGGCGCGGGAGTATCGCACATTCGGACGCTGTCTGCAGCGTCCTCTGCCCCTGGCGTGAAACTTTTCGATGAACCTGCTCAAATCCCTGGCCGCGGTCAGCTCCATCACCATGATTTCCCGGGTGCTCGGCTTCGTGCGCGATACCATCCTGGCGCGGGTGTTCGGCGCCGGCATCGCCACCGACGCCTTTTTCATCGCCTTCAAGCTGCCCAACCTGCTGCGGCGGATCTTCGCCGAAGGCGCCTTCTCCCAGGCCTTCGTGCCGATCCTCGCCGAGTACAAGACCCAGCAGGGCGAGGAGGCCACCCGCACCTTCGTCGCCTATGTCAGTGGCCTGCTGACCCTGATCCTGGCGCTGGTCACCGCCATCGGCATCCTCGCCGCGCCCTGGGTGGTCTGGGCCACGGCACCGGGCTTCGTCGACAGCGCGGAGAAGTATGAGCTGACCACTTCGCTGTTGCGGGTGACCTTTCCTTATATATTGCTGATCTCGCTGTCGTCGCTGGTCGGCGCGATCCTCAATACCTGGAATCGCTTCAGCGTGCCGGCGTTCACCCCCACGCTGCTCAACGTGGCGATGATTGCCTTCGCCGTGCTGCTCACGCCCTACTTCGACCCGCCGATCATGGCCCTGGCCTGGGGCGTGCTGGCCGGTGGCCTGGCGCAACTGCTGTACCAGCTGCCGGCGCTGAAGAAGATCGGCATGCTCGTGCTGCCGCGCCTGAACCTGCGCGATACCGGCGTGTGGCGGGTGCTCAAGCAGATGCTGCCGGCGATCCTCGGGGTATCAGTGAGCCAGATCTCGCTGATCATCAACACCATCTTCGCCTCCTTCCTGGTAGCCGGCTCGGTATCGTGGATGTACTACGCCGACCGCCTCATGGAGCTGCCTTCCGGCGTGCTCGGCGTGGCCCTGGGCACCATCCTGCTGCCGACCCTGGCCAAGACCTACGCCAACCAGGACCGTGAGGAGTATTCGCGGATCCTCGACTGGGGCCTGCGCCTGTGCTTCCTGCTGGTGCTGCCCTGCACCCTGGCCTTGGGCATCCTCGCCGAACCGCTGACCGTGGCGCTGTTCCAGTACGGTAAGTTCAGCGCCTTCGACGCGGCGATGACCCAGCGCGCGCTGGTCGCGTATTCGGTGGGGTTGATGGCGATCATCCTGGTCAAGGTGCTGGCACCTGGCTTCTATGCGCAGCAGAATATCCGCACACCGGTGAAGATCGCGGTGTTCACCCTGATATGCACGCAATTGCTCAACCTGGCCCTGGTCGGCCCGCTGGCCCATGCCGGGCTGGCCCTGGCGATCAGCCTGGGCGCCTGCCTGAACGCCGGCCTGCTGTACTGGAAGCTGCGCAGCCAGCAACTGTTCCAGCCGCAACCGGGCTGGACGATGTTCCTGCTCAAGCTGGTGCTGGCGGTGGCGTTGATGTCAGGTGTGCTGTTGCTGGGCATGCACTACATGCCGGCCTGGGAGCAGGGCAATATGCTCGAGCGCTTCGTGCGCCTGGGTGCCCTGATCATCGCCGGCGTGGTGACCTATTTCGGTTGCCTGTACCTGTGTGGTTTCCGCCCACGGCACTTCGCCCGCAAGGCGTTGCACTGAGGCGCGAAAAGAGTCAGGCGTCGGTTTTTCGCATTCCACACTCCAGGGTGGCGCTGCTGCCTGTCACCAGCGCCCGGGTGTGGTTATAATCGGCCACTTTATGAGCAAGAAGCGCGTTATGCAGCTGGTTCGAGGTCTTCACAACCTGCGCCCCGAGCACCGGGGCTGTGTCGCCACCATTGGCAACTTCGACGGGGTCCACCGCGGCCACCAGGCGATCCTCGCACGCCTGCGCGAACGTGGCCAGGAACTCGGCCTGCCCACCTGCGTGGTGATCTTCGAGCCACAGCCTCGCGAATATTTCGCCCCGGACACCGCGCCGGCCCGCCTGGCGCGCCTGCGTGACAAGGTCGAGCTGCTGGCCGGCGAGGGCATCGACCGGGTGCTGTGCCTGTCGTTCAACCAGCGCCTGAGCCAACTCAGCGCCGAGCAGTTCGTCAAGGCGGTGCTGGTCGATGGCCTGGGCGTGCGCCACCTCGAAGTGGGCGACGACTTCCGCTTCGGCTGCGACCGCGCCGGTGATTTCGCCTTCCTCACCGAAGCCGGCAAGCGCCATGGCTTCAGTGTCGAGGCGGCCAACACCGTCATCCAGGATGGCCTGCGGGTCAGCAGCACCGAAGTGCGCAAGGCCCTGGCCGAGGGCAACTTCGAGCTGGCCGAACACCTGCTGGGCCGCCCGTACCGCATTACCGGCCGCGTGCTGCATGGCCAGAAGCTGGCCCGCCAGCTCGGCACACCTACCGCCAACATCCAGCTCAAGCGCCGTCGCGTGCCGCTGTCCGGGGTCTACCTGGCCAGCATCGAGATCGACGGCCAGCAGTGGCCGGGTGTCGGCAATATCGGAGTACGCCCCACCGTCGCCGGTGACGGGCGTCCTCACCTGGAGATTCATCTCCTGGACTACGCCGGTGACCTCTATGGCCGGCGCCTGACGGTGGAATTCCACCACAAGCTGCGTGAAGAGCAGCGTTTCGCCTCCCTGGAGGCGCTGAAGTCGGCGATCGACGCGGACATCGCCGCCGCACGTGCCCACTGGCACGCTCAACCGCTAACGAAGAGCCTGAAATGACCGACTACAAAGCCACGCTTAACCTTCCGGACACCGCCTTCCCCATGAAGGCCGGCCTGCCTCAGCGCGAACCGCAGATCCTGCAGCGCTGGGACAGCATTGGCCTGTACCAGAAGCTGCGCGAAATTGGCAAGGATCGTCCGAAGTTCGTCCTGCACGACGGCCCGCCCTATGCCAACGGCAAGATCCATATCGGTCATGCGCTGAACAAGATTCTCAAGGACATGATTGTCCGTTCGAAGACCCTGTCGGGCTTCGACGCCCCGTACGTACCGGGCTGGGACTGCCACGGCCTGCCGATCGAGCACAAGGTCGAGGTCACCCACGGCAAGCACCTGACCGCCGACCGCACCCGCGAGCTGTGCCGCGAGTACGCCGCCGAGCAGATCGAGGGGCAGAAGACCGAGTTCATCCGCCTGGGCGTGCTGGGTGACTGGGACAACCCGTACAAGACCATGAACTTCGCCAACGAGGCCGGCGAGATCCGCGCCCTTGCCGAGATGGTCAAGCAAGGCTTCGTGTTCAAGGGCCTGAAGCCGGTTAACTGGTGCTTCGATTGCGGTTCGGCCCTGGCCGAAGCCGAAGTCGAGTACGCCGACAAGAAATCCCAGACCATCGACGTCGCCTTCCCGGTCGCCGACGAGGCCAAGCTGGCCGCTGCCTTCGGCCTGGCCGCGCTGGCCAAGCCCGCCGCCATCGTGATCTGGACCACCACCCCGTGGACCATCCCGGCCAACCAGGCGCTGAACATCCACCCGGACTTCACCTACGCCCTGGTCGATACCGGCGAGCGCCTGCTGGTGCTCGCCGAGGAGCTGGTCGAGGCGTGCCTGAAGCGCTATGCGCTGGAAGGTTCGGTCATCGCCACCGCCCCGGGTTCGGCCCTCGAGCTGATCAACTTCCGTCACCCGTTCTACGATCGCCTGTCGCCGATCTACCTGGCCGAATACGTCGAGCTGGGCGCCGGTACCGGTGTGGTTCACTCCTCGCCCGCCTATGGTGAAGACGACTTCGTCACCTGCAAGCGCTACGGCATGGTCAACGACGACATCCTCACCCCGGTGCAGAGCAACGGCGTGTACGTCGAGTCGCTGCCGTTCTTCGGCGGCCAGTTCATCTGGAAGGCCAACCCGGCCATCGTCGACAAGCTCAGCGAAGTCGGCGCGCTGATGCACACCGAGACCATCAGCCACAGCTACATGCACTGCTGGCGCCACAAGACCCCGCTGATCTACCGCGCCACCGCGCAGTGGTTCGTCGGCATGGACAAGCAGCCCACCAGCGGCGACAACCTGCGCGAGCGCTCGCTCAAGGCCATCGAAGAGACCAAGTTCGTTCCGGCCTGGGGCCAGGCGCGCCTGCACTCGATGATCGCCAACCGCCCGGACTGGTGCATCTCGCGTCAGCGCAACTGGGGCGTGCCGATCCCGTTCTTCCTGGACAAGCAGACCGGTGAGCTGCACCCGCGTACCGTCGAGCTGATGGAGGAAGTGGCCAAGCGCGTCGAACAGCAAGGTATCGAGGCCTGGTTCAAGCTGGATGCCGCCGAGCTGCTCGGTGACGAGGCCGGCCAGTACGACAAGATCACCGACACCCTCGATGTCTGGTTCGACTCCGGTACCACCCACTGGCACGTGCTGCGCGGCTCCCACGACATCGGTCACGCCACCGGCCCGCGCGCCGACCTGTACCTGGAAGGCTCCGACCAGCACCGCGGCTGGTTCCACTCTTCCTTGCTGACCGGCTGCGCCATCGACAACCACGCGCCGTACCGCGAGCTGCTGACCCACGGCTTCACCGTGGACGAGAACGGCCGCAAGATGTCCAAGTCGCTGGGCAACACCATCGAGCCGGAAAAGGTCAACAACACCCTGGGTGCCGACATCCTGCGCCTGTGGGTGTCCGCCACCGACTACTCCGGTGAGATGGCCGTTTCCGAGCAGATCCTGCAGCGCAGCGCCGACGCCTACCGCCGCATCCGCAACACCGCGCGCTTCCTGCTCTCCAACCTGTCCGGCTTCGACCCGGCCCGCGACCTGCTGCCGGCCGAGGACATGCTGGCCCTGGACCGTTGGGCGGTCGACCGCACCCTGCTGCTGCAGCGCGAGCTGGAAGAGCACTACGGCGAGTACCGGTTCTGGAACGTCTACTCGAAGATCCACAACTTCTGCGTGCAGGAGCTCGGTGGCTTCTACCTCGACATCATCAAGGACCGCCAGTACACCACCGGCGCCAACAGTGTCGCCCGCCGCTCCTGCCAGACCGCGCTGTACCACATCAGCGAGGCGCTGGTGCGCTGGATCGCGCCGATCCTGGCGTTCACCGCCGACGAGATCTGGCAGTACCTGCCGGGCGAGCGCAACGAGTCGGTGATGCTCAACACCTGGTACCAGGGCCTGACGGAACTGCCGGCCGACGCCGAGCTGGACCGCGCCTACTGGGACCGCGTGATGGCAGTCAAGGCCGCGGTCAACAAGGAGCTGGAGAACCAGCGTACCGCCAAGGTCATCGGCGGCAACCTGCAGGCCGAGGTCACCCTGTTCGCCGAAGAGGGCCTGACCGCCGACCTGAACAAGCTCGGCGACGAGCTGCGCTTCGTGCTGATCACCTCGGCTGCGAGCGTGGTGCCGTTCGTCCAGGCGCCGGCCGATGCCGTGACAACCGAAGTCGAAGGCCTCAAGCTGAAAGTGGTCAAGTCCGGCCATGCCAAGTGCGGTCGTTGCTGGCACTTCCGCGCCGATGTGGGCAGCCACCCGGAGCATCCGGAAATCTGCGCCCGTTGCGTCGACAACCTGAGCGGTTCCGGTGAGGTGCGCCACTATGCCTAACGCTTCCGCGGGGCGCTTCGGGCGCCTTGCCTGGCTCTGGCTGAGCCTGGTGGTACTGGTCCTCGACCAGGCCACCAAGGTCTACTTCGAGGGCGCGCTGAGCCTGTACCAGCAGATCGTGGTCATCCCCGACTACTTCAGCTGGACCTTGGCCTACAACACCGGCGCGGCGTTCAGCTTCCTGGCCGACAGCTCCGGCTGGCAGCGCTGGCTGTTCGCGCTGATCGCCGTGGTGGTCAGCGCCGTGCTGGTGGTCTGGCTCAAGCGCCTGGGGCGCAACGAGACCTGGCTGGCCGTGGCCCTGGCGCTGGTGCTGGGCGGTGCATTGGGCAACCTGTACGACCGCGTGGTGCTTGGCCATGTGGTCGACTTCATCCTGGTGCACTGGCAGAACCGCCACTACTTCCCGGCCTTCAACCTGGCCGACAGCGCCATTAGCGTGGGCGCGGTGATGCTGGCGCTGGATATGTTCAAGAGCAAGAAGTCCGAGGAAGCCGTCCATGACTGAGACCCGTATCGGCCAGAACACCGAAGTCACCCTGCACTTCGCGCTGCACCTGGAAAACGGCGACACCGTCGACAGCACCTTCGACAAGGCCCCGGCCACGTTCAAGGTCGGCGACGGCAACCTGCTGCCGGGTTTCGAGAACGCCCTGTTCGGCTTCAAGGCCGGTGACCAGCGCAAGCTGAGCATCGCCCCGGAGAACGCCTTCGGCCAGCACAACCCGCAGAACGTGCAGGTGATGCCGCGCTCGCAGTTCGAAGGCATGGAGCTGTCCGAAGGGCTGCTGGTGATCTTCAACGATGCCGCCAACACCGAGCTGCCGGGTGTGGTCAAAGCGTTCGACGACAACCAGGTGACCATCGATTTCAACCATCCACTGGCTGGCAAGACCCTGAACTTCGAGGTGCAGATCCTCGACGTGAAGGCCGTGTGAGCCTGGAGCCGAGCATGCAAATCAAACTCGCCAACCCGCGCGGCTTCTGCGCCGGGGTCGACCGGGCGATCGAGATCGTCAACCGCGCCCTGGAAGTCTTCGGCCCGCCGATCTACGTGCGCCACGAAGTGGTGCACAACAAGTTCGTGGTCGAAGACCTGCGCAACCGTGGCGCGGTGTTCGTCGAAGAGCTGGACCAGGTGCCGGACGACGTCATCGTCATTTTCAGCGCCCATGGTGTCTCCCAGGCCGTGCGCCAGGAAGCCGCCGGCCGTGGCCTGAAAGTGTTCGACGCCACCTGCCCGCTGGTGACCAAGGTGCATATCGAGGTGGCCAAGTACAGCCGTGATGGCCGTGAGACCATTCTCATCGGCCACGAAGGGCACCCGGAAGTCGAAGGCACCATGGGCCAGTACGACGCCAGCAACGGCGGCGCCATCTACCTTGTCGAAGACGAGGACGATGTTGCCCAGTTGCAGGTGAACGACCCTGACCACCTGGCCTTCGTCACCCAGACCACCCTGTCGATGGACGACACCAGCCGGGTGATCGACGCCCTGCGCGCGCGCTTCCCGAACATCGGCGGCCCGCGCAAGGACGACATCTGCTACGCCACGCAAAACCGCCAGGACGCCGTCAAGCAACTGGCCGACGAGTGTGACGTGGTACTGGTGGTCGGCAGCCCCAACAGCTCCAACTCCAACCGCCTGCGCGAGTTGGCCGAGCGCATGAGCACCCCGGCCTACCTGATCGACGGTGCCGAGGACCTGCAACGCAGCTGGTTCGACGGTGCCGAGCGCATCGGTATCACCGCCGGTGCCTCGGCGCCCGAGGTGCTGGTGCGTGGCGTGATCGAGCAGCTCAAGGCCTGGGGCGCCACCGGCGCCGAAGAGCTCGACGGCCGCGAAGAGAACATCACCTTCTCGATGCCCAAGGAACTGCGGGTTCGCTCGCTGATCTGACTCAGTCACCTGCACAGCGGCGGCCCTCGTCGCTGCGCAGGCTGACCCGGCCACTGGGGCTCAGCACCACCTGATGCTGGCTGCCAGGCCCGCTGCGCTGGCAGATCTCCAGCGTGATGCCGACAAAGCCTTCCCCTATTGGTGCGCCCCGCCTGCTGAAGCGCACCTCCCGCGCAGAACTGGCCACTACCTTTACGGGCTTGGCCAGGCGATGTTCGCGCAATACCTGGCCGTCGTGCTCCTGCGACACACGCCAACCCTTGCCCCAGTCACCTTCCAATGGATGAACCTTCAGCGCCAGCTGTTGCAGCGCGGCCTGGTTGCGCGCAGCGCGCAGTGCCTGCGCCAGTTCTCGGGCTGCGGCGGCCAGTTGCAGGGTTTCGCCGAGCCTGGCGTAGGCCGTTATCCCCAGGTGTGTCAGCAGGCTGCCAATTGTCAGTGCGCACATCATTTGTAGCAGTGTTACGCCTTGTTGCCTCACCGTGCATTCCTCCCTGGAAGTGCTTCGCTGTAGCTTCCGGCCTGGCCGCGCGAGGCGCCAGTCAGCCGGTTCGGGCAGACGGCGAGGAAAGATCCCAGGAGGGTGACGATGTGGGCGAAGGAAGGCGGGATGACGCTGCTGGAGGTGCTGCTGGCGATGACGGTGCTGGCGCTTGGCGTGTTCGCCGCAGCGGCCTTGCAGGTGCGTGGCATGCAGGCCGCCGAGAGCGTCCGGCGTGACGGTCAGGCGTTGCAGCTGGCCCAGGGCATGCTCGAGCGGGTGAGGGCCAGCGGCACGCTCGAGGCGGGGGAGGAAAGTGCCTGGCGTTCGCGGGTCACCCAGGTGCTCGGCACCTCGGCGCAAGGGCGAATCAGGCGCCACGCCGGCATGCTGGAGCTGCAGGTGAGCTGGCCGGCCCAGACTGAGGGGCGCCCGCCCTTGCAGTTGCAGGGCAGGGTGCTGCCATGAAACGCGGGCAAGCAGGCGCCGGGCTGGTCGAGGTGTTGCTGGCCGTGGCCCTGGGGGCGTTGTTGCTGGTGACGGCGAGCCAGTTGTTCGGCCAGGCCTATCAGGCCTGGCGGCTGCAAGGCGCGGCAGCGAGGCTGCAGGATGATGCGCGCCTGGTCCTGCAGCGCCTGGCCGAGGACATCCGCATGGCAGGCATGTTCGGCTGCCTGCGCCTGGAAGCGGCAGACTTCACCGATCCGCAGGCTGCGCTCGCCTTCGCCAGGCCGATCGAGGCCAACGCTGACAGCCTCACGCTGGTAGGCGCCGAGCTGCCGGGATTGCTCGGCGCGCCGGACTGGACCGTGCTCACCGACTGTCGCAGTTGGGCGCAGGTCCTGCGTGGCCAGCATGTGCCTGGCGATGCCCTGCTGGCCTTGCCGGTGCGCCGGGTTACCTACCGCGTGCGCAATGGCAGCCTGATGTTCACCAGCAACGCCCAGCATGCCAGCCTGGTCGACAATGTCCGGGCCCTGCGGGTGCGTCATGGCGACGGTCGCGTCGATATCGAGTTGCTCATGCAGGACCGCGAGCATCGGCTGGAGCAACGCCATGCCCTGAGCGTGGCCGTGCGCAATCCTGGGGATGACGCATGAGCCGCCAGCGTGGCGTGGTGCTGTTGCTGGCCCTGAGCCTCAGCCTGCTGCTTGGCCTGCTGACCGCGCTGGGCATGCGCGAAGCCTTGCTGCAGGCGCGGCAGGTCGGTGAACAATGGCGCAGGGCGCAGGCTTTCGAACAGGCCGAAGCCAGCTTGGTGGAAGGGGGCGCGTTGCTGCAAGGCGGCTTGCCTGCGCTGTGCCTCGATTGCCTGCCGCCTGAGCTGCCGACGGCCTCGCCTGCCGCGCCGTGGCGAACCACCGACAGTGGCTATGTCCTGCTCCAGCACCTGGGGCAGACACGCCGTGCCGTCGGCCTGCCGCCGGACGAGCGGGTCGACCTCGTGCGGATCACGGCGCTGAGCCGCCAGGTGCGGGGCCGGCAGTTCCTGGAAGCAGTCTATGCCGTGGACGGGCAGGGCAATATCGGGCGCATCAGCTGGCGTCAGCGCCTGGAGGAGGGCTGACATGCAGCGGGGTCTTGGTCTGATCGAATTATTGATTGTCGTGGCGCTGATCGGCATGCTGGCAGCCATTGCCTACCCCAGTTACAGCGACCAGCTCCGCCGTGCCGCGCGCAGCGAGGTGGTCGGGCTGCTGCAGGACGCGGCGTTGCGCCTGGAACAGCATCGCGCGTATGTCGGCGGCTATGCCGACAGCGAGCAGCTCGTCACGGTATTGCCGGCTGGCAGCCGCTACTACCGCCTGCAGGCACAGCGCGACGAAGACGCTTTCACACTGCTTGCCCGCCGTGTGACGGAGACGTTCATGGCCGACGACCGCTGTGGCGACTTCCGCCTCGATCACGCTGGCGTGCGTGACAATCCGGGCGGCAGCGCAGACGAGCAGACGTGCTGGGGAAGCTGAAGATCAAAAGGTGCCCGCGCACCGTGGAATTACTTCAGGTGTTGGATCGAACGATGAGCAAGCAAGTAGTGATTGTCGGCGGTGGCGTCATCGGCCTGCTGACGGCGTTGAACCTGGCGGCGGATGTCGACCGGGTGGTGGTGTGCGACCAGGGCGAGGTAGGGCGTGAGTCGTCCTGGGCCGGTGGCGGCATCGTCTCGCCGTTGTACCCCTGGCGCTATAGCCCGGCGGTAACGGCGCTGGCGCATTGGTCGCAGGATTTCTATCCACAGCTGGGCGAGCGTCTGTTCGCCAGCACCGGCATCGACCCAGAGGTGCACACCACCGGGCTGTACTGGCTGGACCTGGACGACGAAGCCGAGGCCCTGGCCTGGGCGGCCCGTGAGCAGCGGCCGCTCAGCGCCGTGGATATCTCGGCTGCCTACGACGCAGTGCCGGTGCTCGGGCCAGGCTATCGCCATGCCATCTACATGGCGGGCGTGGCCAACGTCCGCAACCCGCGCCTGGTGAAGTCGCTCAAGGCCGCGCTGCTGGCGCTGCCCAACGTGACCCTGCGCGAGCATTGCCAGATCAGCGGTTTCGTCCATGAAGGCGGGCGTGTCGCCGGGGTGCGTACCGAGCAGGGCGTGCTGGCTGCCGACGAGGTGGTGCTCAGTGCCGGTGCCTGGAGCGGCGATCTGCTGCAGACATTGGGCCTGAGCCTGCCGGTGGAGCCGGTGAAAGGGCAGATGATCTTGTTCAAGTGCGCCGAGGACTTCCTGCCGAGCATGGTCCTGGCCAAGGGCCGCTACGCGATCCCGCGCCGCGACGGGCATATCCTGGTCGGCAGCACCCTGGAGCATGCCGGCTACGACAAGACCCCGACCGGTGATGCGCTCGAGAGTCTGAAGGCTTCGGCGGTGGAACTGCTGCCGGCGCTGGCGGATGCCGAGGTGGTGGGGCACTGGGCTGGCCTGCGCCCTGGGTCGCCGGAAGGCATCCCTTACATTGGCGCGGTGCCGGGGCATGCGGGGTTGTGGCTGAACTGCGGCCATTACCGCAACGGGCTGGTGCTGGCGCCGGCGTCTTGCCAGCTGTTCAGCGACCTGCTGCTGGGGCGTGCGCCGATCATCGATCCGGCGCCGTATGCGCCGCAAGGGCGTTTGGCTTAAGTTCGTCGGGCCCGCTATGCGGGCCTTTCGCCGGCAAGCCGGCTCCCACAAGGTTCGAAGCCAGTGCAGTCCGGCTTGCCGGCGAAAGGCCGCAGGGCGGCCCTCGCTCAGCGCTGTTGCCCCGGCCCTTGCTCCAGATGCTGCTGGCTGCAATACCACTCCTTGCCCAGCTGCAGCGCCCGGTCATTAGGCAGGTGCACGCCGCAATGGGCGCAGCGCACCATCTGCAGCGGGTCCTGCAGGCGCGGTTCGGCAGGTGATTGCTGACTGGTCTTGAACTTGCGCCACAGCCAGAACGCGGCGGCGATCAGGGCGATCCAGAAAAGTAGGCGAACCATGGTGTCCAGCTTGTCGAATGAAGAAGGCGACAGTCTAGGACGCGGCCAATAAAAAAGGGAGGCCTCGGGCCTCCCTTTCTGCGCATGCGACGTATCAGTCGAACAGACCGAAGGTCATGTAGCTGAACCAGCTGCGGTCCTTCTCGGCTTCCTTCGGACCTTCCGGCAGGATCGGGTCGCCGTTCTCGTCCTTGGGCAGCAGCTCCTCGGGCATCTCGGAGCGGGCGTCCTGGAACTGCTTGACCACGTCCTGGTTGGCGCGGGTCTCGCCCGGCGGCAGCGGGGTCTTGGTTTCGATCAGGCCCAGGGTGGCCTTGGACAGCCACGAGCGGTTGCCGTTTTCGTCGACCTTGGTGACGAACTGGCCGTCGACCAGGCTCGGGTGGTCCGGGTAGTTGAGCTTGAGGGTCTCGAGGCTGGTGGCGGCCAGCTCGTCCAGGTGCATGCGCTGGTACGACTCGACCATCACCGCCAGGCCGTCACCCACCGATGGGGTTTCCTGGAAGTTCTCCACCACGTAGCGGCCACGGTTGGCGGCGGCTACATAGGCCTCGCGGCTCAGGTAGTAGTTGGCCACGTGGATTTCGTAGGAGGCCAGCAGGTTGCGCAGGTAGATCATGCGCTGCTTGGCGTCCGGGGCGTAGCGGCTGTTGGGGAAGCGGCTGGTCAGCTGGGCGAACTCGTTGTACGAGTCGCGGGCGGCGCCCGGGTCACGCTTGGTCATGTCCAGCGGCAGGAAGCGCGCCAGCAGGCCACGGTCCTGGTCGAACGAGGTCAGGCCCTTGAGGTAGTAGGCGTAGTCGACGTTCGGGTGCTGCGGGTGCAGGCGGATGAAGCGCTCGGCAGCCGACTTGGCGGCCTCGGGCTCGGAGTTCTTGTAGTTGGCGTAGATCAGCTCGAGCTGGGCCTGGTCGGCGTAGCGGCCGAACGGGTAGCGCGACTCCAGGGCCTTGAGCTTGTTCACGGCGCTGGTATAGCTGGAGTTGTCCAGGTCGGCCTGCGCCTGCTGGTACAGCTCGGCCTCGCTGAGGTTCTCGTCAATGACTTCCTTGTTCGAGGAACAGGCAGCGGTGAGCCCGAGGATGGCGATCAGCAGCAGGTGTTTCACTTGCATGGCGGCTTGCGTCCCTTTGACGGCCGCTGTCTTGGGCGGTGCCGTCCTGTTATGATGAGCGCCCCCGGCCAAACCCCGGGGCAAAAGAAGCCGTATTTAACCACAAGCGCGCAGCCGAAACCAAAGGCTGAACGCCCGTCGATTCGAGCATGTCCGAGATCATTCAACTTAGCGCAGAGGTCCCGTCCGAACTGGGCGGCCAACGCCTCGACCAGGTCGCCGCCCAATTGTTCGCCGAGTACTCGCGTTCGCGCCTGTCCTCGTGGATCAAAGATGGCCGCCTGACCGTCGATGGCGCGGTGCTGCGGCCGCGCGACACCGTCCACACCGGCTCCATCCTGGCCCTCGAGGCCGAGCAGGAGGCCCAGGGCGAATGGGTGGCTCAGGACATCGAGCTGGATATCGTCTATGAAGATGACCAGATCCTGGTGATCAACAAGCCGGCCGGGCTGGTAGTCCACCCGGCGGCGGGCCACCCCGACGGCACCCTGCTCAACGCCCTGCTGCACCATGTGCCAGACATCATCAACGTACCGCGCGCCGGTATCGTGCACCGCCTGGACAAGGACACCACGGGCCTGATGGTGGTGGCCAAGACCCTGCAGGCGCAGACCAACCTGGTCGACCAGCTGCAGAAGCGCTCGGTCAGCCGCATCTACGAGTGCATCGTGGTCGGCGTGGTGATCGCCGGTGGCAAGATCGACGCCCCGATCGGCCGCCACGGCGGCGAGCGCCAGCGCATGGCGGTCACCGACGGCGGCAAGCCGGCGGTCAGCCACTATCGCGTGCTCAAGCGCTTCCGCTCGCACACCCATGTGCGGGTCAAGCTGGAAACCGGCCGTACCCACCAGATCCGCGTGCACATGGCGCATGTCGGTTATCCGCTGGTCGGCGACCAGACCTACGGCGTGCGCTTCCGCATTCCGCCGGCCGCCAGCGTGGCCATGGTCGAGGCGGTGAAGAACTTCCCGCGCCAGGCCCTGCACGCCCGCTTCCTGGCCCTGGATCACCCGACCACCGGTGAGCGCATGGAATGGGCCTCGCCGCTGCCGGACGACTTCCTCTGGCTGCTGTCGCTGCTCAACGACGACCGCGAGAGCTTTATCGGATGAGTGGCCTGACGCAGGCGCTGATCATTCCCGACTGGCCGGCCCCGGCCTCGGTACGTGCCTGTGTCACCACCCGCGAGGGCGGCGTCAGCCTGCCGCCCTATGAATCCTTCAATCTTGGCGACCATGTGGGCGATGACCCCGCTGCGGTTGCCGAGAACCGTCGTCGCCTCAGCGAAGAGTTCGCCATCCAGCCCGCCTGGCTCAAGCAGGTGCACGGGCTGGTGGTGGCCGATGCCGAGCCCGCCGTGGTCGCCGAGGCCGATGCCAGCTGGACCGACCAGCCGGGCATTGCCTGCACCGTGATGACCGCCGATTGCCTGCCCGCGCTGTTCTGCGACCGCGCCGGTACTCGCGTGGCCGCCGCCCATGCCGGCTGGCGCGGGCTGGCCGGTGGCGTGCTGGAAGCCACCCTTGATCGCCTGGCCCTGCCACCCGAAGAAGTGCTGGTATGGCTGGGCCCGGCCATCGGGCCGCAGGCGTTCGAGGTGGGCATGGAAGTGCGCGATGCCTTTACCGCCGTGCATCCCGAGGCAGCCGCGGCGTTCGTCGACGGCGAGCGGCCGGGCAAGCTGATGGCCGATATCTACCAGTTGGCGCGGATTCGCCTGGCGGCGCGTGGGGTGACTGCCGTTTATGGCGGAGGGCTCTGCACGGTCAGCGATCCACGCTTCTTCTCTTATCGCCGCACCCCTCAGGGTGGGCGGTTTGCTTCACTGGTGTGGCTCAGCCCTCGCTAAGCCTGGGGCCGCTTCGCGGCCCAATCGCTGGCAAGCCAGCTCCCACATGCCAAAGTCTGTACTGCCCCTGTGGGAGCCGGCTTGCCGGCGATTGGGCTGCGCAGCAGCCCCGGCAATATCAATCCCATCACCACCCTGCTGACCTCCGTCAACCCCGCTACGCTTGAATCTTCCAGAATCACCCATATCTATTGGTCATCTCAGGCAGGTTCATCATTACAGGTGCTGTCCATCGCTCCGCCTGCCCTTTAAAGGAAGGTATCCCCCATGCGAATAGACCGACTGACCAGCAAGCTGCAACTCGCGTTATCCGATTCCCAATCCCTGGCCGTGGGCATGGACCACCCGGCCATCGAGCCCCTGCACCTGCTGCAGGCGCTGATCGACCAGCAGGGCGGCTCGATCAAGCCGCTGCTGATGCAGGTCGGCTTCGACGTCAACAGCCTGCGCAAGGCGCTGACCAAAGAGCTCGACCAGTTGCCGAAAATCCAGAACCCCACCGGCGACGTGAACATGTCCCAGGACCTGGCGCGCCTGCTCAACCAGGCCGACCGCCTGGCCCAGCAGAAGGGCGACCAGTTCATCTCCAGCGAGCTGGTGCTGCTTGCCGCCATGGACGAGAACAGCAAGGTGGGCAAGCTGCTGCTCGGCCAGGGCGTGAGCAAGAAGGCCCTGGAAAACGCCATCAACAACCTGCGCGGCGGCGCGGCGGTGAACGACGCCAACGCCGAGGAATCGCGCCAGGCCCTGGACAAGTACACCGTCGACCTCACCAAGCGCGCCGAGGAAGGCAAGCTCGACCCGGTGATCGGCCGTGACGACGAGATCCGCCGCACCATCCAGGTGCTGCAACGCCGCACCAAGAACAACCCGGTATTGATCGGCGAGCCCGGCGTGGGCAAGACCGCCATCGCCGAGGGCTTGGCCCAACGCATCATCAACGGTGAAGTGCCCGACGGCCTCAAGGGCAAGCGCCTGCTGGCGCTGGACATGGGCGCGCTGATCGCCGGCGCCAAGTACCGCGGCGAGTTCGAAGAGCGCCTCAAAGGCCTGCTCAACGAACTGAGCAAGCAGGAAGGCCAGATCATCCTGTTCATCGACGAGCTGCACACCATGGTCGGCGCCGGTAAAGGCGAGGGCGCCATGGACGCCGGCAACATGCTCAAGCCGGCCCTGGCCCGTGGCGAGCTGCACTGCGTCGGCGCCACCACGCTCAACGAGTACCGCCAGTTCATCGAGAAGGACGCCGCATTGGAGCGCCGCTTCCAGAAGGTGCTGGTCGAAGAGCCGAGCGAGGAAGACACCATCGCCATCCTGCGCGGCCTGAAAGAGCGCTATGAAGTGCACCACAAGGTGGCTATCACCGACGGCGCGATCATTGCCGCGGCCAAGCTCAGCCACCGCTACATCACCGACCGCCAGCTGCCGGACAAGGCCATCGACCTGATCGACGAAGCCGCCAGCCGCATCCGCATGGAGATCGACTCCAAGCCGGAGGTGCTCGACCGCCTCGACCGCCGCCTGATCCAGTTGAAGGTGGAATCCCAGGCGCTGAAGAAGGAAGAAGACGAAGCGGCGAAGAAACGCCTGGAAAAACTGACCGAGGAAATCGAGCGCCTGGAGCGCGAGTACTCCGACCTCGAAGAGATCTGGGCCTCGGAAAAGGCCGAGGTGCAAGGTTCGGCGCAGATCCAGCAGAAGATCGAGCAGGCCCGCCAGGAACTGGAAGCCGCGCGCCGCAAGGGCGACCTCAGCCGCATGGCCGAGCTGCAGTACGGGGTGATCCCGGACCTGGAGCGCAGCCTGCAGATGGTCGACCAGCACGGCAAGACCGACAACCAGCTGCTGCGCAACAAGGTCACCGAGGAAGAGATTGCCGAAGTGGTGTCCAAGTGGACCGGCATCCCGGTGGCGAAGATGCTCGAAGGCGAGCGTGAGAAGCTGCTGAAGATGGAAAGCCTGCTGCACGAACGGGTGATCGGCCAGGACGAGGCGGTGACCGCCGTGGCCAACGCCGTGCGCCGTTCCCGCGCCGGGCTGTCCGACCCTAACCGCCCGAGTGGCTCGTTCCTGTTCCTTGGGCCCACCGGGGTGGGCAAGACCGAACTGTGCAAGGCGCTGGCCGAGTTCCTCTTCGATACCGAAGAGGCCATGGTGCGCATCGACATGTCCGAGTTCATGGAGAAACACTCCGTGGCGCGTCTGATCGGTGCCCCGCCAGGGTATGTGGGCTATGAAGAGGGCGGCTACCTGACCGAGGCCGTGCGTCGCAAGCCGTACTCGGTGGTGCTGCTCGACGAGGTGGAGAAAGCCCACCCGGATGTGTTCAACGTGCTGCTGCAGGTGCTTGAAGATGGTCGCCTGACCGACAGCCACGGCCGCACCGTGGACTTCCGCAACACCGTGATCGTGATGACCTCCAACCTGGGCTCGGCGCAGATCCAGGAACTGGCCGGGGACCGCGAGGCGCAGCGTGCGGCGGTGATGGATGCGGTGGGTGCGCACTTCCGTCCGGAGTTCATCAACCGTATCGACGAAGTGGTGGTGTTCGAGCCGCTGGGCCGCGAGCAGATCGCCGGTATCACCGAGATCCAGCTTGGCCGCCTGCGTGGTCGCCTGGCCGAGCGCGAGCTGTCGCTGAGCCTGAGCCCGGAGGCGTTGGACAAGCTGATCGCCGTCGGTTACGACCCGGTGTATGGCGCACGGCCTTTGAAGCGTGCGATCCAGCGCTGGATCGAGAACCCGCTGGCGCAGCTGATCCTGGCGGGCGAGTTCCTGCCGGGTGCGGCGATCACCGCGAAGGTCGAGGGCGACGAGATCGTCTTTGGCTGACCTGCAGTAAACGAAGAGCCCCGCGTAAGCGGGGCTTTTTTATGTGTGCTGTCCGGCCTTATCGCGGGGCAAAGCCCGGTCCCACGCCAATCTGCGCCAGAAGGTAGCCAATGCGTGGGAGCGGGCTTGCCCCGCGATAAGGCCAGTACAGGCAGCGCAAACCCCTGATTTTCCGGCTTCCAAGCTAACTTGCTGAAAATTTTGAAAAAAGTGCTTGCACAAAAATCAGAGTGCCCCTAATATTCGCCCCGCTGTCAGGCACTGAGCAGATCGCCAGCAACACCGACGATCTGAAAATAACTTACAAATCAGTAAGTTGAACGAAAAAAAGTGGTTGACAAGCAAAACGAAGAATGTAGAATAGCCGGCCTCAGCAGCGACAACGCGAAAGCGGATAGCCAAAGAGATCGAAGCTAACACAGGCTTCGAAGCAGTAAAGATGTACCGAAGTTCAGTTCCGCGATAGCTCAGTCGGTAGAGCAAATGACTGTTAATCATTGGGTCCCTGGTTCGAGTCCAGGTCGCGGAGCCAATCTCGGGGTGTAGCGCAGTCCGGTAGCGCGCCTGCTTTGGGAGCAGGATGTCAGGAGTTCGAATCCCCTCACCCCGACCATTTTCCGGGTCGTTAGCTCAGTTGGTAGAGCAGTTGGCTTTTAACCAATTGGTCGTAGGTTCGAATCCTACACGACCCACCATGTAAAAAGGGCATCTCGATTGAGATGCCCTTTTTCTTTTGTCCGCGATTTATATCCCCGCCCTTTGCTACCCTGTGGCCTTTGCCCGCAGGAGCGCCCGCGCATGCCACTCAAAGCCAGTGTTTTCATCGCCACCAGCCTGGATGGTTACATCGCCCGTGAAGATGGCGGCCTTGATTGGTTGATGGGCGCCACCCAGTCCGCTGACGACCATGGTTATGCCGGGTTCATGGCGGGCGTCGATACGTTGGTGATGGGGCGCGGTACCTTCGACAAGGTCATGACCTTTGGCGAGTGGCCCTATCCGGATACGCGAGTGGTAGTGGTCAGCAGCACCCTCGAGGCGCTGCCCAGGGGCGTATCAGAGCGCGTCGAGCTGCACCCCGGGCCGATCCCGGCGTTGCTCGAGCACCTGCAGGCCACGGGCGCAAAGAGCCTGTACCTGGATGGCGGCAAGCTGATTCAGGGGTTCTTGCGCGAGGGGCTGGTGGATGAACTGACCATCACCCGCATCCCCGTGCTGCTGGGGCAGGGGATACCGTTGTTCGGCGAGTTGGCGAAGGATGTGCTGTTGCAGCACATGAGAACGACCAGTTACGAGAGTGGGTTCGTGCAGAGCACGTATCGCGTGGTCAGATAAATCGCGTCAAGGCCATCGCCGGCAAGCCGGCTCCCACAGGAGCGCGCCCTGAATTGATTGTGGGAGCCGGCTTGCCGGCGAAAGGGCTGCGCAGCAGCCCCAGGATCTTGAATCCTTAGTGCAGCTTCAGGCGAGGCTCAGTCCCGCGCCCAATCTTGCTCCCCAACATCAGCATCAAGGTGCGGAAGGTCCCATACAACGCCATCTGGTGCATGCGATACAGCGACACATAGAACATCCGCGCCAGCCAGCCTTCCAGCTTGACGCTGCCCATCAGGTTACCCATCAGGTTGCCCACCGCCGAGAAGCGCGACAGCGACACCAGCGAGCCATAGTCCTTGTACTCGTAGGTCGGCAGCGCCTTGTTCTCCAGGCGCAGCTTGAGGCTCTTGGCCAGCAGCGAGGCCTGCTGGTGCGCGGCCTGGGCCCGTGGCGGCACGTTGCGGTCGGTGCCCGGTTGCGGGCAAGCGGCGCAGTCGCCGAAGGCGAAGATGTTGTCGTCCAGGGTGGTCTGCAGGGTCGGGCGCACCACCAGCTGGTTGATGCGGTTGGTCTCCAGGCCGTCGATATCCTTGAGGAAGCCCGGCGCGCGAATGCCCGCCGCCCAGACCTTCAAGCTCGCCTGGATCACTTCGCCCGAGGCGGTCTTCAGGCCATCGGCGGTCACTTCGCTGACCGCGGCGTTGGTCATCACCGTCACCCCGAGTTTTTCCAGGGTCTTGTGCACCGGCACGCTGATCCGCTCCGGCAGCGCCGGCAACACCCGTGGGCCGGCTTCGATGATGGTGATGTGCATGTCTTTGGGCTGGATCTTGTCCAGGCCATAGGCCGCCAGCTCGTGGGCGGCGTTGTGCAGCTCGGCCGCCAGCTCCACGCCGGTGGCGCCGGCGCCGACGATGGCCACGCTGATCTGCTCGCTGGCCACATCACCGGCGTGGGCACGCAGATAGTGGTTGAGCAGTTGCTGGTGGAAGCGCTCGGCCTGCTTGCGGCTGTCGAGGAACAGGCAGTGCTGCGCCGCGCCCAGGGTGCCGAAGTCGTTGGTGTTGCTGCCCACGGCGATCACCAGGGTATCGTAGCCGATGGTGCGCGCAGGCAGCAGCTCACGCCCCTCGTCGTCGAGGGTCGCGGCCAGCTGGATCAGTTTGCTTTCGCGGTCCAGGCCGCTCATGCGCCCCATCTGGAAGTTGAAGTGGTTCCACTTGGCCTGGGCCACGTAGTTCAGTTCGTCTTCCGAGGAGTTCAGCGAGCCGGCCGCCACTTCGTGCAGCAGTGGCTTCCAGATGTGCGTCAGGTTGGCATCAACCAGGGTGATCTCGGCCTGTTTGCGCTTGCCCAGGCTTTTACCCAGGCGGGTCGCCAGTTCCAGGCCGCCGGCGCCGCCGCCGACAATCACGATGCGATGAGTCATGGGGATATCTCACAAGTTTTACGGAATTCGTGGACACAAGGTCCGGCCGCATCCGGCATGAGGGGCGGGCGAGCGCAAGGCAGCTCATAGCACCAGTCCACTCAGCAGGCGGCTCAACAGGCCCAGACCGATGGTCACGGCCACCACCAGCAGCAGGAGCAGCCACGGCCGGAAGGGCCGGCGCTCGACTTGATGCTGGGGGGCGCTCAGATACTCATCGACGCGACGCTGATCTTCAGGATTCAGGCGGCTGGTCATGGTGGGCCTCGTCAGATAGACGTTCGTGACTGCGTGTACGCCACAGCGTTCACGCAAACGCATGGGTCGAATGATAATGCTTTCTATCCCTGGCGCCGAGTGTACGTGATCGCAAAGACACCCGGCACTGGATCAAAGACTGATGCCTACGTCGAACACGATGCTGCGCCCCAGGTTGCCGCGCAGGAAATCCGGCGCGTCCGGGTGGGCGAACAGCACCCGGGCGAAGGTCGGCCCCACCAGCGACAGCGACCGCCAGCCCTGGCGCAGGTACTCGGTGGGCGGCGGGAAATGGCTGTTGAGGTCGAGCACCTCGCGCTTGAGGCTGGCGAAGGCGATGATGTCCAGCTCGCTCAGGTCCAGCCCGCGCTCGCGGTAGTTGTGCGACTTCTTGCGCAGGGTCGGCGCCAGGCGCGCCAGCAGCTCCTGGGCACTGATGCGCCGGGGCCGCTGCTCGCGGCGCACCAGCTGGGCCAGGGAGAAGGCGCTGCGCCGCCGTTGCAGCTCCTCGCGCCATTCGTCGTTGAGCCGGCGGCCCTCGTCGAGCACGAAGAACACCTCGAACGCAGCGTCGCGGAACAGCACGTCCGGCGGCTCTTGCCCGGCCGGGGTGAAGTCCTCGCTGCGGTAGGGGATGTTCAGCCCTTGCAGCAGGCGCTGGCAGACCCAACGCTCGCGCTCCCATTTGCGGGCATTGGACAGGAACGCATTGGCTTGCTCGGCCTGGATGGTAAGCAGGCGGAGGTAGTCTGAGTCATCCATGGGGACAAGCTTAGTCGCTAATTGATGACGGTAAGATGCTGTTTGTGCGTAGGAATCAGCCCAGCACCAGCCATTGCTGCACCACCCCCAGCAGATGTAACAGCCCACCGCCCAGGCAAATGGCCGAACTGACCGCGATAAACCGCCGACTGCGCCCGGTGCCGGCCAGCACCAGCGGCCCCAGCAGGCCCCGCGCCAGGTACACCAGGGTGATCAGGCAGATTACCGGCAACAGCAAGGGCAACGGGCGCATCAGCCCAGCCGCTGACAAGGCATAGGCCGACCAAACGAGCAGCACCGTCGCGATCACCGCGGTGACCAGGGCCGGGTAGACGCGCCCTTGCTCCGCCGCCCTGGCCATGCGTTCTCCGGCGCCGAACAAGCGGTACCAACGCGGGCCAGCGGCGATCACCGCCAGGTGCAGCACGCCGGCGATGGCGCTGAACGCCGCGCCGAGCAGCAGCGGCAGGTTAAGTCCTTCAGGCATGGCGGACGCGTCCTGCATCGAGAGGAGGTGCCAGCCTATAGCAACCGGTGGCAAGGGAGAATGGGTGTAGACTCAGGCTTGTCCACATGGCCGACAGGGATATTGTTCAGGTGATCAGCGCACAAGTCTTGTCCAGCACCAGCCTTACCCTTGGCTGGATAGGTTACGTGCCCCTGCTGATCTGGGCCGCCAGCCGCACCCGCTGGGTCGAGCTGTTCACCGACACCCGCCGCCAGCACCTGCTGTTCGGCACAGTGTTCTGCCTGTTCATACTCTGGCTGGTGCGCCGCGACTTCGATACCGGGGTGTCGTACCACTTCATCGGCATGACCGCCGTCACCTTGCTGCTGGATTGGCCATTGGCCGTGCTCGGCGGTTTTCTCGCCCAGCTCGGCCTGTTGTTGATGGGCCGGCAGGACCTTGCCGCCATCGGCGTCAACGGCTTGCTGATCGTCGGCCTGCCGGTGCTGGTCACCGAGGTGTGCGCGATCCTGGTCGAGCGCGCCCAGCCGCGTAACCTGTTCGTTTATATCTTCTGTTGCGGGTTCTTCCCTGCGGCGTTGACGGTGTTGCTGTGCCTGATGGCAGGGCTGGGGTTGCTGTGGATGGACGAGCGTTTCGCCATGCCGGAATGGCTCAGCGACTTCGTTGGCTATCTATGGCTGATGATGTTTCCCGAGGCGTTCATCAATGGCACGGTGATCAGTGCGCTGGTGGTGTTCTGCCCGGAGTGGCTGGAGACCTTCAACCGCAGCCGCTATCTGCAGGCGCCGTGGAAGGATGAAGAGCGCTAAAGCGTTATCGAGTGGCCTGTACCGGCCTCTCGCCGGCAAGCCGGCTCCCACACCGACCGCGTAAACCTAAAGCCAAGCGCCGTCTCTGTGGGAGCTGGCTTGCCAGCGATGGGCCGCAACGCGGCCCCAGGAATCAAGCAGCAGCTGTTGTCAAGGCTGCGCGATCCGTTTAGTGCCGCGGCTCCAGATCCCCCGAATACAACTCATCCTCGGACTCCTCCGCCCCGGCGATCTTGTGCTCCTCGGCCGCCCAGGCGCCCAGGTCGATCAACTTGCAGCGGTCCGAGCAGAACGGCCGGAACGGGCTCTGCTCACCCCATTCCACGGGCGCCCCGCAGGTCGGGCAATCAACGGTCATCGGCTGGCTCATGGCTGGCCTCCTCGTAAAGTCAGGTAAAAGTGGTGCAGGCGGTCGATCTCGTCGTGCAGCGATTGCAGGTCACGATCGTTGACCACCACGTCATCGGCATGGCGCAGGCGCTCTTCCCGGGCCAGCTGGGCCTTGAGAATCGCCTGCACCTGTTCCGCGCTGGTGTTGTCGCGGGCCAAGGTGCGTTGCACCTGCAACTCGGTCGGCGCGTCGATCACCAGGATGCGCTGGGTCTTCTGGTGCTGCCCCGACTCGATCAACAGCGGCGAAACGTACACCGCATAGGGTGTCTCGGCCTTGGCCAGGTAGCTGAAGATCTCCTGGCCGATCAGCGGGTGCAGCAGTTGTTCCAGCCATTGCCGCTGGCTCGGATCGGCGAAGATCAGCTGGCGCAGGGCGCCACGGTCGAGCTGGCCGTCCGCCTGCAGCACGCCTGCGCCAAAGCGCTCGACGATGCTGGCCAGGGCAGGGCGCCCCGGCTCGACGACCCAGCGCGCGGCCTGGTCGGCATCGACCAGGTGCACGCCCAGTTCGACGAAACGCTCGGCGGCGGCGCTCTTGCCGCTGCCGATGCCACCGGTAAGGCCAAGAATCCAGGGTGTGAAGGGCGCTGTGCTCATCAGGTTCCAAGCAGTTGCAGGTATGAGGCGACTATTTCATCACCCCAGAGCAATGCGATCCACCCCGCAATGGCCAGATAAGGCCCGAAAGGCAATGCCGCGCCCATTTGCGTGCGCTTGAAACGCACCAGCGTCAGCCCGATCAGCGCCCCGACCAAGGAGGCCAGCATCAAGGTCAGCGGCAGGATCTGCCAACCGCCCCAGGCACCGAGCATGGCCAGCAGCTTGAAGTCGCCGAAGCCCATGCCCTCCTTGCCGGTGATCAGCTTGAAGGCCCAGTACACCGACCACAAACTAAGGTAACCCGCCACCGCGCCCCACAGCGCATCGCTCAGCGGCACCAGCAGCCCGAAGGCGTTGACGATCAACCCCAGCCACAACAGCGGCAGCACCAGCACATCCGGCAGCAACTGGTGCTCGGCATCGATCAGGCTCAAGGCGATCAGCCCCCAGGTCAGCAGCATCACCCCCAACGCCTCGCCCCCCGGCCCGAAATGCCAGGCCACCAACAGCGAGAGCAGGGCGCTGCCCAGCTCCACCAGGGGATAACGCACGCTGATCCGCGCCTTGCACCCCGCGCACCGCCCGCGCAGGGCCAGGTAACTCAGCAGCGGAATGTTTTCCCACGCGCGGATCTGGCGCTGGCAGTGCGGGCAACGCGAAGCCGGCAGGCACAGGTCGAAGCGCTCGTGCTCGGCCTGCGGCAGCCCCAGCACCTCCTGCGCCTCCCGCTGCCATTGGCGCTCGAGCATGATCGGCAGGCGGTACGCCAGCACATTGAGAAAACTGCCCACCAGCAACCCCAGGACCGCGGCCAAGGTATAGAAGAAAGGCGGATGTTCAACGATTACGGTCCAGGCATTCATGTTCAGATCAAGCTACCCAACTGGAAGATCGGCAAATACATCGCCACGACGAGGCTCCCCACCAGCAGCCCGAGGATCAGCACGATGGCCGGCTCAAGCAGCGTGGTCAACTGCTCCAGCGCCTGGCTCACCTGTTCTTCGTAATGCAGCGCAGCCTTGTCCAGCATCCGGTCGAGGGTGCCGCTGGCTTCGCCCACCGCCACCAGCTGGCGCAACAGCGGCGGGAACAGCGCATCCGCCTCCATCGCCTGCTGCAGCCCCATGCCGCTGGCCACGTCCTGGCGCAACTTGAGGATCGCCCGCTCGTGCAGGCTGTCGCCACTTACCGGCGCCACCGTGGCCAGCGCATCCAGCAACGCCACCCCGGCGGCATACGAGGTCGCCAGGCTACGTGCAAAGCGCGCCAACGCCGCCTGCCCGAGCAAGGTGCCCACCACCGGCACCCGCAACACCCCGCGCAATATCCACAGGCGCGCCGGCAGGTGCCGTTGGTACAACGCCCGCACGCCAAACCCCAGTGCAGTTATCAACAGCACTAACCACCCGACGTGATTGCCCAGCCCTGTGGATAAATCGATCACCCACTGGGTGAACGCCGGCAGCGCCTTGTCGAAACTGGCGAACAACCCCTGGAACCGCGGCACCACCTCCAGCAGCAACAACGCCGCCACACCCAACCCCGTGAGCAGCAACAGCGCCGGATACAGCATCGCCTTGCGCACCTTCTGCCGCAGCGCCTGTCGTTTCTCCAGCATGGTCGCCATCTGCTCCAGCTGCCGGTCCAGCGTGCCCGACTGCTCGCCCACCCGCACCAGGTTGCAGTACAGCGCATCGAACCACCCCGGATGGCGCTGCAACGCATCCGCCAAGCCCAACCCCGCTGCCACATCCTGTTGCAACCGTGCCAGCAACGCCGCCATGGCGCTGTTCACCGTGCTGCGCGCCATCACCTCGAACGCCTGCAACAGCGGCACCCCCGCCGTGAGCAAGGTCGCCAGCTGGCGGCTGAACCCCGGCGCATCCGCCTTCCCCGCCCGTTGCGGCCAGCGCCAGCGCAGCCCACCCGCCAGCCGCACCCGCGTCGCGCGAATCCCCTGCTGGCGCAACCACGCCTGCACGAACGCCGGGCTGCGCCCAATGTGCTGGCCCTGTTGCGGCGCGCCGCTGGCATCGACGCCTTCCCAGGCGTACAGACGGGTGGAAGCAGGCATGGCGAGAGTCCTTTTGCGCGGGGGCGAAAAGCCCGGTAACAGCTTGCCCGGCCTGCTGCCGGGCGCGTTTCCCTGTGGCTCACTAGAGTAGTCCAGCGAAGATGACGCCCCGCCGCGCAGGGGTGACAAAAGGTGTCGGTTCAGGCCTACTGCGCGCCTGCCGGCCGGGGCGCGCCACGATGAAAGCGCCCGCCGCGCCTCCACGTATCACGAAGGAAGACCGTTCATGAAAGGGCAACGAGGTATCACCCTGATCGAACTGATGATCGTTGTCGCGATCATCGGCATCCTGGCGACCATCGCCATCCCCATGTACACCAACCACCAGGCCCGCGCCAAGGCTACCGCCGCGCTGCTGGAAATCTCCGCACTGAAGACGCCGATGGACGTGCGCCTGAACGACGGCAAGGACGTGCCCGACGTCGCCAGCCTCGGCGGCCAGCCCGCCACCGCCCATTGCGCGATCACCGCCAGCGGCAAGGCCGCCGACGGCACCGCCAGCATCGCCTGCACCCTGGCCGACGCACCGGCCAATGTGCTGGGCAAGACCGTGACCCTGGCACGTACCCAGGCAGGCTGGACCTGCGTGACCACGGTGGAAGAAGACCTCGCGCCGAATGGCTGCAAGGCGCAGTGAAAGTGAGGTGAAACAGGGGTTTGCGTAACCGACACGGCAGTGGTACGTTGCGCAACACGCCGGTGTAGCTCAGTCGGTAGAGCAGCGCACTCGTAACGCGAAGGTCGCAGGTTCGATTCCTGTCTCCGGCACCAGTAAAATCAAGGCTTGCAGCGATTTTTGTGTGACAGCACAAGTGGCTGTGACAGCAAGGTGACAGCAAAAGGCCCCGCCAGAACGATCTGAGCGGGGCCTTTTTCTGCGCGCCACAAAATGGCGAAGTCGGCTTTCGTGGCGCGGGATATTGATTAGGCTGCAGAGTCTCGAATGCGCAGCACGGTAGTGGTGGAGCAGTTGGCGTGCCTGGTCGTGGCCCGGATGCTCAGACCGGCGCCCAGCAGCTCCTTGACCCGCTTGTATAGCTCCTCGTCCACCGGCCGGCCTTGGTACTTGCCTGCTGCTTTGGCCTTCTGGATGCCTGGGCCTGGCGCTCGCGGCGCTGCTCGTAATCCTTCCGGGCGATCGCGGCCATCATCTCCACCAGCATCGAGTTGATCGCGGCAAGCATCCGGCCGGTGAACTCGTCGCCTTGCGTGTCACGCATCCTCTGGTGGCTGGTGGGCAGATCGAGCGCGACGATGCGCAGGCCCTTGGCGTCGATCGCGCTCTTGAGCTTGGCCCAGTCATCGGCGGGGAGGCGGGACAGGCGGTCGATGGATTCAACCAGCAGCACGTCGCCCTTACGGGCATCCTTGAGCAGGCGCAGCAGCTCCGGCCGATCTGCGGCGGCACCGCTGGCGTTCTCCAGGTACTCACAGGCGATGACCTTGTTATGGTCGCTGGCGAACTTCTCCAGGGAGGCCCGGGCGCGGCCGGCGTCTTGCTCGTCGGTGGAGGCCCGGATACTTAAGAATAGCTACGGGTATGCTGACTTCGACCTCGTTGTAGCTCTGTCGGGGCGCAGGAATGGTTAAGACTAGCAGCGGGCTCTGGTGCTAGGTGGCTATATGCTAGCGTTACGATTGCCCCACGATGAAGGGGGAGCGATCATCGTCAGGAGTCATGGGGGAAAATTCGTCATGTGTTTTGAAGGCCTTAAGTGTCTATGATTTCTACAGGCCAATGGATGGGATGACTGTAAAAAGCAGCTACCTCTTGCTATCATGGCCAATTTTGTGTATCGACACGGTGCCACTCGCATGGATTTCTCAATTGAAGATCGCTAGCCCATTGCGCTATCCAGGCGGTAAAGCCAGTTTGACTGCGTTTCTGACCGACGTCATCGAGCTTAATGACCTGCGCGGTCGCTCGTACTATGAGCCTTATGCGGGAGGAGCAGGTGCAGCCCTGAGCCTTCTGCGAAACAATGTCGTTTCCAATATATACATAAATGATGCCGATCAAAGAGTATATGCTTTTTGGAATGCGGCATTGAAGGAAAGTGCTCGGTTTGTTGATGCTATTTTTGATGTGCCGCTGACTATCAGTGAGTGGCATAATCAGAAAGAAATTTGTAACTCACCGGGTGCCTATGATCAATTTTCAGTTGGCTTTGCAGCATTCTACATGAATAGATGCAATCGCTCTGGCGTGTTGACTGGGGCGGGGCCTATAGGTGGTTATGAACAGTCTGGTAAATGGACTTTGGATGTTAGATTCAATCGGGAGACTTTAGCTGAGCGCATACTCGCAATGGCAAAAGTAAACGATCGAATTATGTTGACTAACATGGATGCGATAGATTTCCTTAAAGAGAAGCTGCCTAGAGGGAAGTTTAGGAGTAAGGTTTTTGTATATTTTGACCCCCCATATGTTAACAAGGGGCAGCGACTTTACTTGAACTCGTATCTGAGTCGTGATCATAAGGCGGTATCTAAATATATTGCTTCGCAGAAAGCGCTTAACTGGCTTCTATCGTATGATGATACGGATCTGGTTAGAGAGCTTTATTCTGGGTTCAATCTATTTAATCTGCCGGTGCGTTATTCGCTTCAACAGAAAAAGCTTATGCAAGAGCTTATCATTGCACCTAACCATTTAAAATTGCCAACAATGGCAACGGTAAGTGGTGCTGAATCGATGATTTCGAGATGTGATCTTGAGGCAAATGTATGAATGAAGCGGCTGAAACAAAATATCTGCCAGTTGCTGAACTGCACTTTGATAGAAGCAACCCCAGGCTGGCTGAATACGGCATAAGTTCTGACACACCTGAGTCGGAAATTCTGCAAATTCTTTGGGATGCAATGGATGTTAGGGAGCTAGTTCAGTCAATTTCTGCTAGCGGATTTTTTCCGCACGAAGCAGTTATTGTTGCTCAAGAAGGTGGGTTGAATGTTGTCATCGAAGGTAACAGGCGACTAGCTGCTACTAAAGTATTGTTATCCCCCAATGTAGCAGATGAAAACGGATGGCCGGTGCCACCACTATCACCTGAGGCTAGAGCAGCTCTTGAAAGCATACCTGTTATTATTTCTGATCGCGAAAGTTCCTGGCGTTATTTAGGCTTCAAACATGTAAACGGTCCGGCGAAATGGAGTAGTTATGCTAAAGCTGCTTATATCGCGGAGATACATAAAAAATATAAAGTATCCCTAGCGGATATCGCTAATCAAATTGGTGATAGGCATAATACTGTTCAGCGTCTCTTTAGAGGGCTGATGGTGTTAGAGCAGGCAGAAAAAACAAAGGTATATGATAGATCTGATAGATTTCGTCAGCGTTTGTCGTTTTCACATCTATATACCGGCTTAGATTATGAAGGGATTGGTACCTTCCTTAATATCGCACCTAAGGAGCAGGAAACGGAGGACCCAGTTCCCGCAGATAGGTTGCAGGAGTTGGGTGAGCTTTGTATATGGCTATACGGGAGCAAGAAAAATAAGCAACCTCCAGTTGTAGAGTCACAAAACCCTGACTTGCGACGTCTTAATGCTGTAGTAAGCAATAGGGAAGCTGTTGCTGCTTTGCGCGCGGGAACTGAGCTTTCAAAAGCATTTGAAATCAGCAGGCCTCCTTCTGCGGTATTTGAGGAAGCTTTACTAGCGGCAAAGAGAGAGCTAACTACTGCGCGAGCCACCTTGACTACTGGGTATGATAAATCTGAAGCATTGCTTCGCATAGCTGGAAGTATTGCAAATATTGCAGATGATATATATCAAGAAATGGAGCGCAAACAAGCGCCTCAGCAGAAAAAAACACGTCTGACGGACAGCTAAAATGTTCAAGTTGCCAAATCAGCCGTCTCCTAAGGCAGATGTAAATGAGCTTGCGGATTTTGCTGAGTTACTAGCTTTATGTAAAGGTACAGTCTCCGCACGTGAAATTATTGCATATCTGGGGCGTGAGGACGATAACGACAATAATATAGGGTGCGACGATAACGATGACGAAAACGCCGTAGAGCTAGATGAAACTATGAACGAGCTTGAGCGCCGCAGTCAAGCTTGTAATGAGGGTTATCCGTTCGCTCTGGAGCTCGAAGGTACTGTGCTCCGATACCAGTTTGATCAAAAAAACCAAAGGCAAGCTGTATATATCTACCTTCTACTCAGTACTCGGTTAAATATGCTGAAAGCTAAGAATCATGCCGGCATAGATGGGACTACGATCCTTGAAGAACTATCCGCACAGATCCTAAAATGCTATTTAGGAAGAGATCGTGCAAAGTCGCTAGTTTTCGGTACTGCGATTGGTAATAAGTTTGAAGATAAAGTAAATCATCTTTGCCAAGAAATCAAAGAGGGCGGCTGTTTTAAAAACTGGGATACAGCAGCCGTTAGTGCGAACGATGATCGTTTGGATTCCGTTGCCTGGGTGCCGTTTTCTGACGGAACTGCTAATCAGCTTATCGTTTTTGCTCAATGTAAGACCGGTACAACTTGGGAAGGTCAAAGCACTCAGCTTCAACCAGACGCTTTTCTCAAGCGCTGGACAAGTGAGCGTGTATTTTCCTTTATGCCCATGCGTGCGTTCTGTGTATCAGAAGCTGCAGATCGCTCTAGGTGGTGTGGTCTAACTGCATATGCAGGCTTACTATTTGATAGGTGCAGGTTGGTAGATTTTTGCGAGCATATCGAGGCCGCGACGATGGCCAAATTGATCGCTTGGAATCAGGCTGCAAAAGGTACACTTACCTTCAGCTAGATCGGGATTTGTAATTGATCCGGTTGAAATTACTTCCAGTGATTAGGAAGTGAGAGTCCATATTTGCGAGATACTATTTCTAGTCCGAGGATTATAGAGTTGTGCTGCTTTATCTCTTGTTCTCCCCATGCGGGCCGACTGGATAGCAGTACTTGAAGTTTTGGAAGGTCATACATTTTTAAGCTGTAGAGATTTTTCCAAGTCGCCTCGCCGAATAAATTATATATGGTAGCAGTGTCGTCACGCTCACTTGCGACTCGTGTTGACCCATTCAGCAGAATGGCGGCTTCTTCAGCTTCGTCTTTAGTTTCATAAGTATTTAGCAGGTGCATGTTTTGTGATGCCTCAAAATTTCCATTTTATATAGGTGGTATTGAGATATCAATAGCGAGTAAGGTCCCAGTTAATGGAGGCACTCCCGAGTCAGGGCAAGTCATCCTTTTCTGAGGTCTTTATGATTAATTCTACAGCTCTTTCACTCGCTCTGTGAGTAAGCTCATAGGATATAGTGTTCTGAGTTCTGGGGAATTACTTTTTTTTGGAGCTTATAACGTCTTCCCGGTCGGGGACATCGAAAGGTAGCCATCTCAGCAGGCCCGATCAATGACCAGATGTAGCTAACCTGCACGCGTCTGCTGTGAAATGGCTGCTGTATGCAGAAGACCATCTGGTCTGCCGGGTTATCTTTTCCTCGGTTCGCCAATCTGTGTACAGCTGCCACCCTCTCCACACGTAGGGCTGTCCATATCGGGCACGTTTCCATCATGGCGACAGCACGTGGGACACCTCCGGTGTGCCGGTTCCTTTCGTCCCGGTCGGCCAACCCACGTACTGTTGCCACCCAGTCCCTCCGTGCAAGCCATTTCCTACGCTTTCCATTGCCATTTCCCATCCCCAAGAACCTTGCACTAGAAGCCCCCAAGGAATAAATTCCCTACCAGTCGCGGCAAATTCCGCGACCGGGTTTGGCGACCCGGATAAACTTGGCGCAGCAGCGCCCCACACGATTGCAGGCGCTTTTTTTGTGCCCGCAGCCTCGTGCCATGGCGGCTGTGCGCGGGAGACCTTCGGGTCTGCCGGGTTCCAAGTTCCCGGTTCGCCAACCTGCGTACAGCTGCCACCCATTGTTTGGCGACAGTGCGTGGTGGTTCCAACCTAACTTGGAGTCTCATGCATGACCATCAAACGTCTGTACAGGATCCTCGCATCCGCTCTCCGCCGCCCAGTCCGTGCGGCCACCCCATCCCCAACCTTCTACCCGATCGACAGCCAGTCCCTCGCCGACCGCGCCAACCGCGAGGTGCGCCATGACTGACCACGAACGCATGTCTACCCTGCAAAGCTACGTCTGGACCCTCGAACTGCTAGGCGAGGCGCTGGTCCAGCATGACGAGGTGCTCGAGTGCGAACACAACCCGCAACTGAGCTTCCGCAACACGGCGGGCATTCACCAGGCGATCCGGATCATCAGCCGCTTGGCCAGCGAGCAGTTCGGCAAGCTGGAGGTGATGAAAGAAGAGGGTGTTTCTACAGGCTGATGCTGCGCATCATCGGGGCCGCTTTGAGGCCCTATTGCGGGGTGTGTCCTGGGCGGACTCCACTTGAACCATCGCGTCTTGCAAGAGCGTGCCCCGTCGGCAACGCATCGCTCGCCCGGTGTTCCATCACGACCGTATCAGCGCCTACCAGAACCACCCACCCCGAGCCAGTTCCTGCTCACAACTCCGATACTGCGCCCCAAACACCGAAGCCCGCGCCTGAACCTTTTGCGACACGTTCTTCAGCCACGGCTTGGCGTCGTAACTGCGGTTGCGGTAGCCGCCCCAGCCTTCGTGGTAATTCAGGTACTGGCCATAGGCGTCCCACTTGGACACGCCATTCACCCGCTGGCTCTTCTGCATGTACCAGCCCATGAAGTCGAGGGCGTCGGCGAAGTCGTCGCGGGCGGCGCCCCAGCCGCCGGCTTCGCGTTTGTAGTCGGCCCAGGTCTCGTCCTTGGCCTGGGCGTAGCCGTAGGCGGTGCTGACCCGGCCCCAGGGGATGAAGCCGAGGAAGTAATAGCGCGGCGGCAGGGCGTCGTGCTTGAACGACGACTCCTGGTACATCATCGCCATCGGCACCTGCACCGGGGCGCCCCAGCGCGCCTGCATCTTCAGCGCCGCCTCGTGCCACTTCGGCTTCTCGCGGAAGATCTCGCAGAGGTTCTCGGGGTTGGCGGGGGGCTTGGTGGCACAGCCGGCTACAGCCAGGAGCAGGGCCGGCATGGTGAGCCGAAGCATGGAGGGGTTTCCTTGTGCGGACGTCGGGGTCGCAGGGCGCTGACGCTTTATACATTCTTTTGAGACGCAGATGAATCAGCGGGCGATCACTCGATGCCTGGAACGTGGCTGGCATCAACGTTAAACCCAGACGTCTACCCAAGTTACGTCATCATCCATTTCAACAGTTTCTAAGGCCGTTGAATTGAGTGCCGAGCCCTGCCGCTCTGCCTCGAGATCCGCCCAGAACCCATCAGTCGCGAAGACCAATCGTTCCCCCGCTTCGACCTTTAGAGAAACAAAATCTGGTCGTGGTGCGGTCCTGGCCTTGTAGCAGCGTGTGACAATGTTTCGAGTGGGATCTTCGGCGAGCTCCCCGTGGCTTTTGTCTCGCTGCCAGTTTGCCCAGCAGTGAGGTGGCGTAAGCCATTTGATCACAGTCCCTGCAGAGACAATGCCGCAGGAGCAATCCCCTTCGTACGCCACGGTCAGGTAGCCGTTCGATATCACCCCGACCAGATAGCAGCATGTCCCTGTGTGGTCACGAAACAGGGGGCCATGGATTTCAGAAAGCACTTTTCCTAATAGCGCCTGTGCGGCGGCAGGGGAGGCATCAGTGTCGCCGGCGGATAGCCACTTTTGATAGGTATCGATGACGCAGGTGACGAAGCTTTTGGCAAGCTGATCGATCCACCTCACGGGAGAACGTCTTGTAGAGAGGTTCTATCAGTAGGTCGTCCTGGGCCGCCAGTAGGTCGTTCCAGGCTTAGAGGGGATGTTGCTGCTCAATGCGGGAGCGGCGAAGCGGGTCGGTAGTCCACGACCTAAAGCGCCTGGTCGAGCTGCTCTGTGTCGATGAGCAAATTCTCTTCCTGAGCGTAGAGGCTCGCCATCTTGAACAGGAGCAAAATATCTTGACTCTTCATTCGAGTAAAAATCCCGTCTGTCCACATTCCATGAAACGTGGACACTTTAGGCTTCATTCGCTTGCAGATGTCAAGACTAGATGGCTTGTCATAGGTCGGATGTGTTCAAAAAAGGCAGGTTGGTTGTGGATTATCCACTCCTGGTCAGATGCTCACTTGGCTAAGGGGCCTATTCGTCCCAATCCTTTCAATTGAGGGATGATTCCCACGCGCCTCCACTCAAAAGCCGGCGATGTCCCGCAAAATCCGCCCTCTTTCCACCCATATCGCGTATGGTGTCCACCAGTTCAACCCTGATCCACCCGGTGCGCCCGTGACGTCGAGCCCCACGCACTGCTAATTCATTGGCCGCCCCAACCCGCCGGCCAATCCAAGCCACCCGCCCCACGCCTCGACTATTCTCACCAGCAGCATGGACCGCTCGGCACTGCTCAGCACAACGTTGCACGACATCGGGATAGGTAATGACCCTGCAAAAGCGTAACAACGTGCATGTCGCTGGCAACGGCAGTGCCACCTTGATCCTGTCTCACGGCTTCGGCTGCGATCAGTCGATGTGGCGCTGCCTGCTGCCCCATCTGGTCACGCGCTTTCGCGTGGTCACTTACGACCTGGTCGGTGCCGGTCAGTCAGACATTGCGGCCTACACGGCGGAAAAATATGCGTCGCTCTGGGGCTATGCCACGGATCTCAACGAGCTGATCGACGCTTATGCCGAGGGGCCGGTGATCGTGGTCGGACACTCGGTGAGCGCGATGATCGGCGTGCTGGCCGAGCGTCAGCGGTCCGGGCGGATTGCCGGGCTGGTGATGATCGGCGGCTCGCCCTGCTACATCGATTCGGCGGGGTACACCGGTGGCTTTGCGCCGGAGGAGATCCAGGCGCTGCTCACCACCCTCGATGACAACTACCTCGGCTGGTCCAGTTCCATGGCCCCGACGCTGATGGGCACGCCGGGGCAACCGTTGCTGCAAGCGGAGCTGACCAGCAGTTTCTGCCGCACCGACGCGCAGATCGCCCGGCACTTTGCCCGGGTCATCTTCCTCTCCGACCACCGCCAGGAGGTCAGCGACCTGCCGGTGCCGACGTTGATCGTGCAGTGCACGGGCGACCCGGTGGTGCCGGTGGCCGTGGGCGAGTACCTGCACCGCGTGCTCCCCGACAGCCAGCTAAGCCTTATCGACAACATGGGCCATTACCCGCAGCTGAGCGCCCCGGGGGCCTGCGCGGCGGCGATGGATGCGTTCTTCGCTGGGCATGGATTCGGCCATGGATGACGCCGCCTTGTTGTTCGATGAGTCGCTGTTCGAGCATGCGCCGTGCGGGCTGGTCGTCATGGCCGCGGATGGCACCGTGCTGCGCTGCAACCAGACGTTCAGCCAGTGGCTGGGGCATGACCCGGCGGCTTTGCAGGCGCGCAGTTTCGATCAGTTGCTGACGGCTGCGGGGCGGGCCTTCCAGCTCACGCACTGGGGGCCGTTGATGAACCTGCAGGGCTCGGTATCGGAGGTGAAGCTCGAGCTGCGCCATCGCGATGGGCACCTGCTGGCGATGCTGCTCAACGGGGTGCGGCGCGAAACCGCCGAGGGGGTGCGCTACCACCTGGCGCTGCTCGGCACCCGCGAGCGGGACCGCAACGAGCGGGCGGCGCTCGTGGCCATGCAGCGCGCCGAAGAGCTGCTGGCGCAGAAGGTCAGCGCCGAGGCCGCCCTGCAACGGGCCCAGGCCGAACTTGCCGCGGCTTATGAAAACGCCGAGCGCCGCGCCATCCTCGCCGAGCAGATGGTCGCGGTCGCCAGCCATGACCTGAAGAACCCGATGACGGCCATCAAGATGGCGACCGAACTGCTCGAACGTGACGCCGACAGCGACCGGGCCCGGCGCTTGCTGGGCAGCATCGGCAGTGCCGCCGAGCGGGCGCAGCGGATGATCGTCGACCTGCTGGACTTCGCCTCGGTCAGGCTAGGGCAGGGCATCCGCGTAACGCGTCAGCAGGTCGATTTGCGCCAAGCGGTGGACCAGTGCGTGAGCGAGCTCAGGGTGGCGTTCGTCCAGGCCGGTATTCGTCATTATTCGCGCGGGTATGGCACCTTCGAAGTGGACCAGGACCGCTTGCAGCAGATGCTCGGCAACCTGGTCGCCAACAGCGTGGCTTATGGCGACCCGGGCTTGCCGATCACCGTGACCACCGACCTGACGGACGAGGGCGCGGCCTTGAGCGTTCACAATCACGGGCCGGCCATTGCTGAAGCGGTGATCCCGACGCTGTTCGAGCCGATGACGCGAGGCAGCGAGCGCGAGGATCCGCTGCGCTCGGTGGGCTTGGGCTTGTTCATTGTCAAGCAGATTGCCGAGGCGCATGGCGGCAGGATCGGCATGCGTTCGGATGCGATCTATGGCACTACGTTCACCGTGTGGTTGCCGGCCAGGGGAGCTTTGCCTGGCACTGTTGCTGCCATTGACGGGCAGGAACAGTAATCTGCCCTGTACTTCCTACCCTTGCAGGGCTCATATACGGCGATTGGCAGCGTCATACACCTCGTCATCGCGCCTGGCGCCATTACAGAGCACCAGCACAACTTCTGTACCGTTGATGCGATAGACGATACGTATATCCCCTGTCCGTATTCGTCGGCATCCTGCAAGCGTACCCCTTAGTGGTTTGCCGAGCTTATCGGGTTCACCTTGAGCGATGCGCTCGCGTACGACTTTAAGGACCCGCTGAGCTTCGGCGCGGCCAAGCTGCAGGAGATCGTCTTCTACCTCGGGATGAAACCTGACAGTCCAGACCATGTGCTTCTACCTGAAGCGAGCCTCCATGTCCTCCAGGCTCACGGTATGTTCTTCATTGAGGCTGCGCAGGCGCTCGGTGGCGAGACGTTCGGCACGCAGGTCGGATAGCTCGTCCAGCATGGCCTGGTAGGCTTGCACGCCCATCAGGACCGCAGCGGGTTCGTTGTCCTTGAATATGACCAGATGAGTGGCGTCTGTGCTGGTCACTTGTTTCAAGCGTGCGCCAAACTCCCGGGCCATGGTGGTGGTGGACACTGCCTGTTCAGCTCGGGTCAGTAGGCCGGTCATTTGGAGTTCCTCGGCGTCACATACGGTCAATTTGCGTATATCAATGCGCATATCTGTACGTATGACAAATAGCTGGTACGGATGGTGAAGACAGCTATGTGGACTTGCAGACTATTGTCCCGGTTTGGGCAGTGCTTGGCCTCATCGGGACGTTTGCGAGATGTATCTCGCGCCCTCATAGCACCCTCATCGTGCCCTTGAGAGCGCCAGGGCTTTCGCCTTTGAAAGGCTTGATTTACTCGGTCAATCGTTCGGCCGCCTTGCGGTAAACCTGATCTCGCTCACGTTTGTCCACGGCGACCACAAACACCACGATTTGATGATCGATGACCTGATAGACCAATCGATATCCGCTGCTGCGCAGCTTGATCTTGTAGCAGTCCGGGAAGCCGTGCAGACGGTTCGCTTCGACCCTCGGGTTGAGCAACACGGTTGCCAGCTTCTTCTTTAGCTGTTGGCGAATGGTGTCGCCGAGCTTCTGCCATTCCTTGAGTGCGCGCGCATCGAAATCGAGGTTATAGGTCATCCAGCGTTACCCTCACCCTCTGCGGCGAGGCCAGGCGTTCGCGTACCGTGGCGAGCAGTGCTTCGTCCTCTTCGGTCAGTAACACTGGTTTAAAAGGCAGTTGCCCGCGCTCAGCAACATATTGCAGCGCTTGGCGCATCAGCTCGGAGGGGGTTACACCCAGCTTTTCCAGCTCACGGTAGGCGCGCACCTTGAGGTCGTCGTCGATACGTACATTGATGGACGCCATGTTTGCAGTCTCTTTGTAATGACATTGGTCTGTACAATGAGGCAAAGCAGTTTGTTGGGCAAGGGTAGTAACGAGATTACCGACAAGCGTATTACTCGTTGAACTCCGGAGCGACGTCAGGCTGCAGGGAGGGCGATCTCGAGGTGCCCCCTTCGAACCACCCAGGCCACGAACTGCGCTGCCGGTTCTCCACCTGCACACAGGGAATCAGCCGCTCACGCAACACCTCGGTCCTGCCCACGCTCACCGCCAGCCGGTACTTGGCGCTGTGCACGCATTCCCGATCACCGAATTCGCAACGATCCAGGCTGGTGCCGCCGCACGGCCCGTTTGCCAGCCCCTTGGGGCAGGTCTCGGGGCAGATATACAGCGTGTCCTCCAGCCGGCAACTGCCACAGGTATCGCAGCCCACCATCGGGCGTTTGATACGCCGTTCCAGCTGGTGCAGCCACTGCGCTGCCGTGGGGCTGGCCCATAGCGGCCGGGTCACGGCCCAGCCGAAGGCCTTGCTCAAGGCGGTGGTGCGGCTGAACAACTGGTGGTGCATCGCCGACAGCAGGTGATAGCGAACCTTTTCCTTGTTGGACGCGGTGATCTGCCGCTGCCCGAGGCGCCAGGCGTGCCCGGGTGGATGGAAGGTGACCGGCGTCAGGCCAGGTGCCTGCCAGGCCGCTTCCCAGGCCGGGGTCCAGTCCTGCAGTGAGCTGAACTGCGGTTGCAGCATCTCGATGGCCTGCTCCAGTGCCTCGAACTGCGCCACCTCGTGGATGCCGGACAAGTGCACCCCGGCATAGCCCATCAATTTCAGGCCGATCACCTGCAAGGCCAGGCGCTGGTTGGCGCGTTCCTTGGCGTAGGTCTTGGAAACCGCTGCCTCGGCGGCCAGCAGTGCGCGCATCGATGGCGTGACGGTCACCCCGGCGACATGCTCGAGCATCCCGGCACGGCCCTCGGTCAGCGCCATGATGCAGGCCATCAGTGGCTTGGGGCGGGGCTGGCGCTGCATCCAGTCGAAGGCTTCCTGGTGTTTGTCGATATCGAAACCGAGTTGCAGGATGAACAGGTCGGCTCCGGCGGCGAGTTTCTTTTCAGCCTTGCTGTACTGCGCGCCGCCTTCGGCCTCCTGGTACTTGAACGGGTTGAGCGCGGCGGCCAGCAGCCAGTGCGGGCGGGCCTGGCGGACGATCTGCAGGGCGGCGACTGATTCGAGGTAGCGCACCGGGCGCTCGCCCGGGACGTGGCCGGGCAGGCGGTCGCCGGTGAGCAGCAGCAGTTGGTCGAGGCCGGCGGCGTCCATGCGTTGCAGTTGCGCCAGCAGCTCGCAGCGTTCGCGGTCCTTGCCTGAGAAGTGCAGCAGGGTGGGAACGGGCTCGGCCAGGCTGTTGAAGGCGTCCAGCGGCGACATGTCCAGGGCGCTGCCGACGCGGTCGCCGATGGCCACGGTCAGCGGCCAGCCGCACAGCTGGGTGCGGGCCATGAGGGTGTCGAGGGTGGCGAAACGCTCGGCGCTGGGCTTGGGCACGAACTCCAGGATGCAGGCGAAGGCGTTGGCGTCCAGGGTCGTTTTCAACAGGCTCATGGGGTGTGGGCTACCGGGTTGGGGCAGGGTGGCAGTGTGCGACAGGTGGGCGGCTGGGGCATGTCTGATTGCGCGGGGGAGTATGTTGATTGAGACATTTGCGATGCCTGGGCCGACGGCATGGCTAAGGCACTATGAACAAATCTTGAGTTCATCTCAAATTTAATGAGTTTGTCTCACATTAAGCCTCAGCCCAGAATCTCCCTCATTCATTTAAAAAGATCGAGGGACCACGACATGGCACTGGCACACAACCTGGGTTTCCCACGCATCGGCCGCGACCGTGAGTTGAAGAAAGCCCAGGAAGCGTTCTGGAAGGGCGAGCTGAACGAAGCCGGCCTGCGCGCTGTGGGCCGTGAGCTGCGTACCGCCCATTGGCAGGTGCAGAAGGACGCCGGCATCGACCTGCTGCCGGTCGGCGACTTCGCCTGGTACGACCAGGTGCTGACCCACTCGCTGACCTTTGGCGTGATCCCCGAACGCTTCCGTGCCAAGGACGCTGCCAAGCCGACCCTGCAGACCCTGTTCGCCATGGCCCGAGGCGCCGTGGCGACGGACCGAAGCGATAGCTGCTGCGGTGGTGCCCACGCCCAGGAGATGACCAAGTGGTTCGACACCAACTACCACTACCTGGTCCCCGAGTTCAGCGCCGACCAGCAATTTGCCCTGAGCTGGGAGCAGTTGTTCGAAGAGGTGGAGGAGGCCAGGGCCCTGGGCCATGCGGTCAAGCCGGTGGTGATCGGCCCGTTGACCTATTTGTGGCTGGGCAAGGCCAAGGGCGCCGACTTCGACAAGCTCGACTTGCTCGACCGCCTGCTGCCGCTGTATGACCAGATCTTCAACCGCCTGGCGGTGCAGGGCGTGGAGTGGGTGCAGATCGACGAGCCGATCCTCGCCCTCGACCTGCCGCAGGACTGGAAGAACGCCTACGAGCGGGTCTACAACATCCTCCAGCGCGCCCCGCTGAAAAAACTGATCGCCACCTACTTCGGCGGCCTCGAAGACAACCTCGGCCTGGCCGCCAATCTGCCGGTCGATGGCTTGCACATCGACCTGGTGCGGGCCCCGGACCAGTACCCGACCATCCTCGACCGCCTGCCGGCCTACAAAGTTTTGTCGTTGGGCGTGGTCAACGGCCGCAACGTCTGGCGCTGCGACCTGGACAAGGCGCTGGAGGTGCTGCGCCATGCCCATGAGCGCCTGGGTGATCGCCTGTGGGTGGCGCCGTCGTGCTCGCTGCTGCACAGCCCGGTGGACCTGGCCCGTGAAGACCAGCTCGATGACGAACTGAAAAGCTGGCTGGCGTTCGCCGTGCAGAAGTGCCAGGAAGTGGCGGTGCTGGCCAAGGCACTGAACCAGCCCGAGGGCGACGAGGTGCTGGCGGCGCTGGCGCAGAGCCGCGCCGTGCAGCACAGCCGCGCCACCTCGCCACGGATTCACAAGCCGGCGGTGCAGGCCCGCGTCGCCGCGATCAAGCCAACCGACAGCCAGCGCGCCACCGCTTTCGAGCAGCGCATCGCCAAGCAGCGCGCCGGGCTGAACCTGCCGGCGTTTCCGACCACCACCATCGGTTCGTTCCCGCAGACCGCGGCCATCCGTCTGGCGCGCCAGGCGTTCAAGCAGGGCACGCTGACCGAGGCCGACTATATCGAGGCCATGCACAGCGAGATTCGCCATGCGGTTGAGATCCAGGAAAACCTCGGCCTGGACGTGCTGGTGCATGGCGAGGCCGAGCGCAACGACATGGTCGAGTACTTCGCTGAACAGTTGGACGGCTACGTGTTCACCCGTTTCGGCTGGGTGCAGAGCTACGGTTCGCGCTGCGTGAAGCCGGCGGTGATCTTCGGTGACCTGAGCCGCCCGAAGGCGATGACCGTGGCCTGGATCACATACGCCCAGGGCCTGACCCGCAAGGTGATGAAGGGCATGCTGACGGGCCCGGTGACCATGCTGATGTGGTCGTTCCCACGCGAGGACGTGAGCCGCGAAGTGCAGGCACAGCAGCTGGCGCTGGCGCTGCGTGACGAGGTGTTGGACCTGGAGGCCGCCGGCATCAAGATCGTGCAGATCGACGAAGCCGCTTTCCGCGAGGGCCTGCCGCTGCGCCGCAGTGCCTGGCCGCGCTACCTGGAGTGGGCCACCGAGGCGTTTCGCCTGTGTGCCTCGGGGGTGCGGGACGAGACGCAGATCCACACCCACATGTGCTACAGCGAGTTCAACGATGTGATCGAGTCGATCGCGGCGATGGATGCGGATGTGATCACCATCGAGACCTCGCGTTCGGACATGGAACTGCTGGAGGCGTTCGAGCAGTTCGCTTACCCGAACGAGATCGGCCCGGGCGTGTACGACATCCACTCCCCGCGGGTGCCCGCCAGGGAAGAGATGGTCAAGCTACTGCGCAAGGCCGCCCAGCGGATCCCGGCCGAGCGGTTGTGGGTGAACCCGGATTGCGGCTTGAAGACCCGGGGATGGCCGGAGACCGAGGCGGCGTTGGTGAACATGGTCGCCGCTGCCCGCGAGTTGCGCGCTTCGGCCTGATAGTGGGGTTGGCAGGGCTTGCGCATGTTCCCCGGACTTCGGCTAGAGTGCCCGGACATTCCTGCCGAAGCCCTGCCATGAAGCCCATCCACCTCACTCTGATCTGCCACGCCCGCACCGAGGCGCAAAGGGTGGGGCGCTTCGCCCAGGATGGCGAGCCTTTGCTGGAATTGCCCTCGCTTGTGTCTGAACCGGCGGTCCGCTACCTCAGCGCACCTGAGCTGCGTGCCCGGCAAACAGCCGAGGGCCTGAGGGCGACGGTTGATGAGGAGCTGCGCGATTGCGACCTGGGCACCTGGAAAGGTCAGCCGCTCAAGCATCTGGATGAAGGCGCGTTGCAGGCGTGGCTGAGTGACCCCCATGCCACGCCTCACGGCGGCGAATCGCTGGCCGCGCTGTGCGAGCGTGTTGCCCATTGGATGGACAGCGTCCTGGGCGAGGGCGAATGGATCGCCGTCACCCACCCCTTCGTCATCCGCGCCGCAATGCTGCATGCGCTGGGTGCACCTCTGCAATCCTTCCACCGCATCGATGTGCAGCCCCTGGCCAATGTGTGTTTCAGCCATTACGGTCAGTGGCGGGTGCGACTGGCCTAGCGGCGCACCAACGCCGGCACGACGCGAACGTAGACCAGCTCGCTGACCAGCTCCACCAGCGTCTGGGTAATCACCGCCGCCGCTGCCAATGCCCGGATCGACTCAGGCAGTGCCAACGCCAACGGCAGCACCACCAGCGAATTACGCGTGGCGGCGCTGAAGGTCACCGCCCGCGCCTCGCCTGTGGACAACCTGAACAGCCGCGCCACAAACCACCCAAGCAGCGGCGCCAGCAAAGCGAAGCCGACATACACCGGCACCACCGGCAACAGGTCGTCCAACCGGCTGGCGACCACGCCGATCTGCGAGCCGATCACCGCGACTAGCACCAGGGCCATGGCCGGCACCGGCAGCCAGGCCCAGGCGTCGTTCCACTTCGAAACCACTGCAGAGCGCCGTGCCCCGGCACTGGTGGCGACGGCCAGCAGCAGTGGCAGCGCGATCAGCAACACGAAGGCCTCGACAAATGGCGCCACGGAAATCTCCACATGGCCGGCGCCGCCGAGCATCAACGCCAGGTACAGCGGCAGCAGCGCCAGTTGCACCAGCAACAGCACGGGCGTGGCGGCCAGGGTCAGGCGCGCGTCGCCCTTGCCGAGGTGGGTGAACACCACCACATAGTCGATGCACGGCGTCAGCAGCACCAGCAGGGCGCCGACCAGTACGGCGGGGTGCTCGACCAGCCCGCGGGTTCCAGCCCATACCAGCAGCGGCACCAGCACGAAGTTGGCCAGCAATAGCGCGCCCATGAAGCGCCGGTTGCCAAGTCCTGCGCGCAGGTCGAGGAAGGGGATCTGCAGGAACATCGCGTACATCAGCACGGCGATGGCCGGAGTCACCAGCGCTTCGAGCGCGCCGGCGGTGCTGGGTACGAGCAGGCCGAGCACGGCGGCCAGCACCACGGCGATGAAGTACAGGGGGATCTGGTTTTGCTCGAGTTGCTCTCTGTTCACGGGCGGCCTGGCATTTCCGACTGGATTACTGGGGCAGGCAGGGTACTATCCGGCGCAGTCCATAGGGAGTGATTCGATGCGAATTCTAGTGGTCGGTGCAAGCAAGGGATTGGGCCAGGCGCTGGTGCAGGGCTTGGGTGGGCATGGCGATACGCTGATTGGTGTGTCGCGTAGCAGGCCGGTGGCGTTGCCGGGCGCGGCGCAGTGGATCGAGGCCGACCTCGGCCAGCCGCGCCAGGCAGCGGCGATCATCCATGAGGCGGTGGCCGACGGTGGGCTGGACGTGCTGGTGTACAACGTCGGCATCTGGGAGGCGCGGGCCTTCGACGAAGGCTACAGCTTCCTCGATGATGACGAGGCGCAGATCGAGCGCATGGTCGATACCAACATCACCGCGCCGCTGCTGCTGATCAAGCGCCTGCTGCCGCTGCTGCTGCAGAGTGCCCGGCCACGGATCGTCCTCACCGGCTCCACCTCCGGCCTGCCGGGCAGTGGTCGCCCGGAGGTGACCTTCGGTGCCAGCAAGTTCGGCTTGCGCGGCATCGCCGAAAGCCTGCGCGAAGGCTTTCGCGAGCAAGGCCTGGGGGTGAGTTGCCTGAACCTGGGCTACCTGAACACCGAGGATGGCCTGGACGTGCCGCTGGCCGAGGCCGAACGGCGGGGCGAGGGGACGCTGATCCCGCTGCACGATGTGGTGCAGGTGTGCCGGATGATGCTGAACCTGTCGTCGGCCAGCTATGTGCGCGACATCACCTTGCCGGCGCTGCGCGACGAGCGCTTCTGAAAGGGTAGGGGCAAGCCCGCTCCCACGAAGGTAATCCTTGTGGGAGCGGTCCCGCGATAGGCCTTCAGCTCAACGCTCGATCGCCAGTGCCACGCCCTGGCCGCCGCCGATGCACAGGGTCGCCAGCCCTTTCTTGGCATCGCGCTTGATCATCTCGTGCAGCAGGGTCACCAGCACCCGGCAGCCCGACGCGCCGATCGGGTGGCCCAGGGCAATGGCGCCGCCATTGACGTTGACCTTCGCCGCATCCCATTCCAGCTGCTTGCCCACCGCCAGCGCCTGGGCGGCGAAGGCTTCGTTGGCTTCGATCAGGTCCAGGTCGGCGAGCTGCCAGCCGGCCTTGTCCAGGCAGCGCTGGGTTGCCGACACAGGGCCGATGCCCATGATCGCAGGGTCCACGCCGGCGCTGGCGTAGGCCGCGATCTTCGCCAATACCGGCAGGCCCAGAGCCTTGGCCTTGGCGCCGCTCATCAGCAGCACCGCGGCGGCGCCGTCGTTGAGGCTGGAGGCGTTGCCGGCGGTGACGCTGCCGTCTTTCTTGAACGCGGCGCGCAGTTTGCCCAGGGACTCGGCGGTGGTGCCGGGGCGTGGCTGCTCGTCGGTGTCGAACACCAGCGGCTCGCCTTTTTTCTGCGGGATGTGGATCGGGGTGATCTCGTCCTTGAAGCGGCCGGCCTCGATGGCGGCCACGGCCTTGCGCTGCGACTCGGCGGCGAAGGCGTCCTGCTGCTCGCGGGTCAGGCTGTACTTGTCCACCAGGTTCTCGGCGGTGATGCCCATGTGGTAATCGTTGAAAGCGTCCCACAGGCCGTCGCTGATCATGCTGTCGACCAGCTGGCCGTGGCCCATGCGCTGGCCGGTGCGTGCCGAGGGCATTACATAGGGCGCCAGGCTCATGCTCTCCTGGCCACCGGCGATCACCACCTCGGCGTCGCCGCAGCGGATGGCTTGGGCGGCCAGGTGCAGGGCCTTGAGGCCCGAGCCGCAGACCTTGTTCAGGGTCAGGGCGGGCACTTCGTAGGGCAGGCCGGCCTTGACGGCGGCCTGGCGGGCGGGGTTCTGCCCGGCGCCGGCGGTGAGCACCTGGCCGAGGATCACTTCGTCGACCTGGGCCGGGTCCAGCTGGGTCTGGGCCAGCAGCTGGCGGATCACCGCAGCGCCCAGTTCCACGGCGGACACGTTGGCCAGGCCCCCCTGGAAGCTGCCGATGGCAGTGCGGGTGGCGGCGACGATGACGACTTCGTTCATTGTTGTTCTCCAGGATACGAGCGTGATCGTCACAGCATCCGCGCCCGGGGCTTATTTGAGAAGTTTGTTTTTCTTTGCCATTGATCCGAAATTCAAATGAATGATCGTGGCGGCGCGGTGCCTTCATTCGCGCAGAACTAAGCTTGGCCGGTCACAGTGCGGTTTCCAGTCAACCTGAACGGAGTTGCCGACCATGCGCCATTCAGTGATCGCCCTCACCCTGCTGCTGGCCAGTGCCGGTGCGTTCGCCAGGACCGAATGCACCAGCGCCGACCGCAGCACTTGGCAAGATGCCGACAAGTTCCAGGCCCAGCTCAAGGAGCAGGGCTACAAGATCAACAAGTTCCAGGTCACCAAAGGCAATTGCTACGAGATCTACGGCTTCGACAAGGATGGGCGCAAGGTCGAGATCTACCACGACCCGGTGACGGGCAAGGCGGTCAAGACCGAGATCCACAAGTGACGGCAAGCGTGCGGCTATGGGATCCGTTGCTGCGCGTGAGTCACTGGTCGCTGGCGCTGGTGTTCTTCGCCAACTACTGCTTCAACGAGGCCGGTGACGACTGGCATCAGTGGCTGGGCTACTACGCTTGCGGCTGCCTGTTGGTGCGGCTGGTGTGGGGCTTTGTCGGGCCGCGCAGCGCGCGCTGGGCCGACTTCTGGCCCACCCCGTCGCGGTTGCGGGCGCATGCCCGGGCGTTGTGGCGCGGCGAGCGTTACCACCGCATGGGGCACACGCCGATCGGCGCGCTGGTGATGGTGTGGATGATGCTCGGCATCGCCAGCCTGGGGCTGAGCGGCTGGATGATGCTCGAGGTGGATGCCTTCTGGGGCGCCGAGTGGCTGGAAACATTGCACAGCCTGCTGGCCGATGGCTTGCTGGCGCTGGTCTGCGTGCACCTGCTGGCGGCGCTGGTGGAGAGCGTGCGCCTGCGCGAGAACCTGCCGTGGTCGATGGTGACCGGGCGGCGGCGCTCGCCGGAGGATTGATGAGCGTGGGGCCGCATGGCGGCCCTTTACCGTTCAGCGCACGGTGCTGGCCTGGATCGCGGTCAAGGCGATGGTGTGCACGATATCGTCCACCTGCGCTCCGCGCGGCAGGTCGTTGACCGGCTTGCGCAGCCCTTGCAGCATCGGCCCGAGGCTGACGCAGTCGGCGCTGCGCTGTACCGCCTTGTGCGTGGTGTTGCCGGTGTTCAGGTCAGGGAACACGAACACCGTGGCGCGCCCGGCTACCGGGCTCGATGGCGCCAGCTGTCGGGCGATCTCGGGGTTGGCGGCGGCGTCGTACTGCAACGGGCCGTCGATCAGCAGGTCGTGTTCGGCCTGCTGCGCCAGGCGCGTGGCCTCGCGGACCTTCTCCACTTCCTCGTCGCTGCCCGCCGAGTCGCTGGAGTAGCTGAGCATCGCCACCCGTGGCGCGATGCCGAACGATTCGGCTGACTCGGCACTCTGCCGGGCGATCTCGGCCAGCTCGGCGGCGCTGGGGTGCGGGTTCATCACGCAGTCGCCATAGACCAGCACCTGGTCGGGGAACAGCATGAAGAACACCGAGGACACCAGGCTGCTGCCCGGCGCGGTCTTGATCAGTTGCAAGGCTGGCCGGATGGTGTTGGCGGTGGAGTGCACCAGGCCCGAGACCAGGCCGTCGACTTCACCGAGTGCCAGCATCATGGTGCCGATCACCACCGGGTCTTCCAGTTGCTGCTCGGCCATCGGCGCGTTGAGGTTCTTGCTCTTGCGCAGGTTCACCATGGGTTCGACGTAGCGGCCACGGATCACCTCGGGGTCGAGCACCTCCAGGTCCGGCGGCAGGCTGATGCCCTGGGCGCGGGCCACGGCCTGCACTTCCTCGGGCTTGGCCAGCAGCACGCAACGGGCGATGCCCCGGGCCTGGCACAAGGCTGCGGCCTGTACCAGCAAGGGCTCGGCGCCCTCGGGCAAAACGATGCGCTTGTTGGCCTGCTGGGCGCGTTGGATCAACTGGTAGCGGAACACCGCCGGTGACAGGCGCAGCTCGCGTGGCGTGCCGCAGCGCTGGTGCAGCCAGGCGGCGTCCAGGTGGCTGGCGACGAAGTCGGTGATGAATTCGGCGCGCTCGCGGTCGTCCACCGGGATCTCGCGGTTCAGCGAGTTGAGCTGGTTGGCGGTGTCGTAGGAGCCGGTGCTCACCGACAGGATCGGCAGGCCGGCCTGCAGGGCGCCGCGGCACAGCTCGAGGATGCGCGGGTCGGGCTTGCTGTCGCTGGTCAGCAGCAGGCCGGCCAGGGGCACGCCGTTGATCGCCGCCATGCACACGGCGAGGATGATGTCGTCGCGGTCGCCCGGCGTCACCACCAGGGTGCCGGAGGTCAGCAGCGGCACGGTGTTGGCCACGGTGCGGGCGCAGATGATGATCTTGCTCATGCGCCGCTGGTCATAGTCGCCGGGGTTGAGCACCTGGGCGCCGAGCAGCTCGGCCACGTCGCGGGTGCGCGGGGCGTTGAGCTCGGCCTGGTAAGGGATGCAGCCGAGCAGGCGGAAGTCGTTGCCGCGCAGCAGCGGCGAGTGCTCGCGCAGGCGCGTGGCGAAATCGGCCATGCTTTCGTCGGTGCGCACCTTGTTGAGGATCACCCCCAGCACCTTCGGGTCGCGCGGGCCGCCGAACAGCTGGGCCTGCAGTTCGACACGGCCGGACAGCTCGCTGAGCACTTCGTTTTCCGGCGCCGACACCAGGATCACCTCGGCGTCCAGGCTCTTGGCCAGGTGCAGGTTGACCCGGGCGGCATAGCTGGCGTGACGGGTCGGCACCATGCCCTCGACCACCACCACGTCCTTGCCGACGCAGGCCTGCTGGTACAGGCGGATGATCTGCTCGAGCAGTTCGTCGAGCTGGCCGTCACCAAGCATGCGCTCGACATGGCCCAGGCTCAGGGGCGTCGGCGGCTTGATGCCATGGGTGCGGGCGACCAGTTCGCTGGAGCGCTCCGGGCCGGTGTCGCCGGGGTGCGGCTGGGCAATCGGCTTGAAGAAGCCGACCTTGAGCCCGGCGCGCTCCAGAGTGCGCACCAGGCCCAGGCTGATGGAAGTCAGGCCGACACCGAAGTCGGTCGGCGCGATGAAAAATGTCTGCATGCGTGCTTCTCGGAATAAGCGGTGCAAGGAGTTCAGCGGCCAAGGGTAGCGCTAACGGCACCCTGAGCGCACCAGCCGCAGGGGAATACCTGGCCGATGCGCCGGGCGCGTTCGTCGGCATCGAGCACCCAAGGCCGGGCCTGCCAGGGCGGCTGGTGGCGCAGATGCTGGGTGTGGCCGCAGGACAGCTCGACCACCCAGTGCCGCTCTTCGTCGAGGTGGAAGCCGGTGATCCGACTGATGGGCTGCTGTTGGTCCGCGCCGGGTTCGCAATCGGCTGATGCGTTGGTTACACTTGTTCGTTCTATATTCTTTTGCAAAAGGTCTTGCCCCATGCTGATCGCCGCCAACAAGGCTGTCTCCATCGACTATACCCTCACCAACGACGCTGGTGAGGTCATCGACAGCTCCGCCGGTGGTGCGCCGCTGGTCTACCTGCACGGTGCCGGCAACATCATCCCGGGCCTGGAAAAAGCCCTGGAAGGCAAGCAGGCCGGTGAGGAACTGACCGTTGCCATCGAACCCGAAGAAGCCTACGGCGAATACTCCGCCGAGCTGGTCAGCACCCTGAGCAGCAAGATGTTCGAAGGCGTCGACCAACTGGAAGTCGGCATGCAGTTCCACGCCTCGGCGCCGGACGGCCAGATGCAGATCGTCACCATCCGCGACATCGACGGCGACGACGTGACCGTCGACGGCAACCACCCGCTGGCTGGCCAGCGCCTGAACTTCAAGGTCAAGGTTGTCGACGTGCGTGACGCCAGCGAAGAAGAAATCGCTCACCGTCACATCCACGGTGAAGGTGGCCATCACCACTGATTTTCTGCGCTAAGCTCAGAGAGTCGCCAGGCGCTCGGGCAAGCCGGACTTGCCCTCCTCGGGAGGGTGGACGGTTTGGCCGCGCGCCTTTTTCGTGGGCGGGATTCGCCCCTGCGGCAATCGGAACCTGAGAGGGGATTTCATCATGAGTGCATTTCACGACCTGACGTTGAAGGCGCTGAACGGCGAGGACCTGCCCCTTGCACCGTTCAAGGGCCAGGTGGTGCTGGTGGTCAATGTCGCCTCCAAGTGCGGCCTGACGCCGCAATACGCTTCGCTGGAAAAGCTGCACCAGCAGTACAAGGGCCAGGGCTTCAATGTGCTCGGCCTGCCGTGCAACCAGTTCGCAGGCCAGGAGCCTGGCAGCGAGAAGGAAATCCAGGACTTCTGCAGCCTCAACTACGGCGTGAGCTTCCCGCTGGGGGCCAAGCTCGAGGTCAACGGCGCGCAACGTCATTCGCTGTATCGCCTGCTGGCGGGCGAAGGCGCCGAGTTCCCCGGCGACATCACCTGGAACTTCGAGAAGTTCCTGGTCGGCAAGGATGGCCGGGTGCTGGCACGCTTCGCCCCGCGTACCGCGCCAGACGACCCGACCGTGGTGCAGGCGATCGAGAAAGCGCTGGCCTGATCACGGGTTGCCCAGCGCCGGCTCGCCGGCGCTGGGCAACACAGCCGCGGGCAAACTAGAACGCCACGGACGTCTGCACGTAAAGCGTGCGCGGCTCACCCACGTACTTGCCCTTGTTGTTGTCGTCGAACGAGCGGGTGTAGTACTCGCGGTTGAACAGGTTCTTCACCCCCACCGCTACCTTCAGGTTCGAAAGCGCAGGCCCGAAGTCATAGCCGGCGCGGGTGCTGACCAGCATGTAGCCGGGGATGCGCCCGGTGCTGCCGTCGGCACTCTCGCTGCCGGTGTTGGCGTTGTCGGCGTACTGGCTGCTCTGGAAGCTGCTGTCCAGGTTCAACTGCCATGGGCCTTCGGTATAGCCGATGCCCAGCGTGCCCTTGTGGCGCGACGAGAACGGCACCTGGTTGCCCTTGTTCGGGCCGTCTTCACGAATGGTGGCGTCGACGAAGGCGTAGCCGGCATGCACATCGAAACCGGCCAGGGCCGGGCTCAGGCCGTCGAGGGCATAGCGCACGCTGGTCTCGATGCCCTGGTGGCGGGTTTCGCCGCGGGCGATCACCGAGTCGTTGGTCTGGTTGCTTTCGTACTGGTTGTCGAAATTGATCAGGAACGCGCCGATCTCTGCCTGCAGGTCGCCATTGTCGTAGCGGGTACCGACTTCCCAGGTGCGCGCCTTCTCCGGTTTCACCTCGCCACTGCTGACTCGGTTGGGCATCTGGCTGTACTGCACGCTGCCGAACGAACCTTCGGTGTTGGCGTACAGGTTCCAGTTGTCGGTGAGGTGGTACATCACGTTCAGTGCGGGCAAGGCGGTGTTGTAGCTGCCCTGGTACTGCTGACCGTTGAGCTTGTTGCTCTGCCGTGAGTCGATCATCTCGTAGCGGATACCCGGGGGTGATGGTCCAGCGGCCGATGTCGATACGGTCGTCCAGGTAGATCGCGTGGGCTTCGGTGCTGCCACGGGTGTCACGGTCGTTGCGGCTGGCGGTGGTCGGCAGGGCGCCGTTGACCGGCTCACGGTAACGCAGTTCATGGCCGGCTTCGTTGACGTAGCGGTAGCCGACGCCCAGTTCGTGCCAGCTGTCGCCCAGGGCCAGGCCCTGCGAGAAACGCGTTTCGATGCCGCGCACCCAGTACTCGCGCGGCGACAGCGAGACGAAGCTGCCCTGGTCGAGGTAGCCGCTGCGCAGGGTCTTGGTGAAGAAGCTGTTGACGCTGAACTGGCGGTCATCCTGCTTGTAGTCGTAACCGAAGTTGAACAGGGTGCGACGGCCCCAGAACTTGTCCTTCAGGCGCGTGGACTGGTACGGATCGGCGTCGAAGTCCGCCGTGCTGAGGCCGCCGGGCATCTCGGCCTCGCCCTCGTAGTACTGGGCCATGGCGTGCAGGCTGTTGGCGTCGTCCAGTTGCAGCTTGCCCTTGAGCATCAGGTCGTCGATCTGGGTGTCGCTGTGCTCGCGCCAGTCACTGCCACGGGTGCCGGAGTAGAGCAGGGCGCCGCCCAGGCCGTTGGCGTTGGTGCCGCCGATCAGCAGGTTGGCGCTGTTCTTCAGGCCATCCTGGCTGGACGACGGGCTGAGCTGGTTCTGCATCGCCGCCTTGAAGGTGGCCTCTTCAGGAATGGCGCGGGTGACGAAGTTGACGATGCCGCCGACGTTCTGCGGCCCGTAGCGTACCGCGCCGCCGCCGCGCACCACGTCCACGGCGTCCATGTTGCCCAGGCTGATCGGCGCCAGCGACAGCTGCGGCTGGCCGTAGGGGGCGAAGGGCACCGGGATGCCGTCCATCAGCACGGTGGAGCGTGAGGCCAGGCGCGGATTGAGGCCGCGGATGCCGAAGTTCAGCGCCAGGTCGTGGCTGCCGGTGCCGTTGTTTTCCGGGGCGTTGACGCCGGGGATGCGGTTGAGCACTTCGCGGGCACTGCTGGCGCCGCTGCGTTCGAATTCATCGCGACGCACCACGTCGCGGGCACCTGGGTGCTCGAAGACGTTGTCCTGGCGGGCCTCGGCCAGCCAATCGCCGACCACGGTCGAGGCCCCCAGTTCGACCGGTGCATTGCCGCCCGTGGCCGGCAGCGGTTGCAGGCTGTAGGCGTTGTCGACCTCCTGACGCGCCTGCAGGCCACTGCCGCGCAGCAGGGCGTCCAGGCCCTGGCCGACCTCGTACTGGCCTTCCAGGCCGGGGCTGTTCAGGCCTTGGGTGAGGCCGGGGCTGAACGAGATCAGCGCGCCGCTTTCGCGACCGAACTGGTTCAGGGCCTGTTCCAGTGTGCCGGGCGCGATATGGTAGTCGCGGGGCTCGCCGGCCAGGGCGAACGGGGCGGCGAGGATCAGGGCGTAGGCGAGGGGGCTGAGGCGCAGGGGCATGTGACGGAGGTCCTGTGACAAGGGGTTCTGCCTTCTCTGTCACGCGAGGTTCGGGAAATGGCTCAACGGATATGAAATAAATGTGCGCTGGCACCGCTCTTCGTGGGAGCGGGCTTGCCCGGCGATGGCCATGTATTGCCGCTCGCTTGCCTCTCAGCCGGTTGACGCGGCCTCCAGCGACACCCAGTACCGGGTGAACCGTCGCACCTTCACCGGGAGTGTCACCTCCAGCATTTCCAGGATGCGTTCACTGTCGGCCAGTGGATACGACCCGGAAATCCGCAGGTCGGCGACGCTTTCGCTGCAACCCAGCTGGCCGAGTCGATAACGCCCAAGCTCGGCGAGAAAGTCGCCCAGGCGCATCTGCGACACCACCAGCATGCCGTCTACCCAGGCCGCGCGGTTGGGGTCGAGCGGCGCGATCGCCTGCCAGCCGCCCATGGCAAACCGTGCCTGGTGGCCGGCCAGCAACGGTGTGCCGGCTACGCTGGCGCTGCCGCTGAACACCGAGACCAGGCTGAAACCATCGAACTGGCGCACATCGAAGCGCCCGCTTTCCAGGCGCAGCTCGCCCTGGGCCGTGGCCAGGCGCAGTGGCCGGGGATCGTCTTGCACTTCGAGCAACAACTCGCCCTCCTGCAACCGCACCCGGCGCTGCTGGCCGTCGAAACGCACATCGGCGGCGCTGCGGGTGTTCAGGTGCAGCTGGCTGCCGTCGTCGAGGGTCAGGCGGCGGCGCTGGCCGACCGGGCTGCGGTAGTCGGCCATCAGCCCGGGCAGCGGATTGTGCTGCTGCAGGCCCAGCCCGGCGGCACTGGCCACGCCGGCCAGCAGCAAGACCTTGAGGGCGCGGCGTCGGGCGGGCGAGGGTGGTGCCTGCAGGGTGGCGTGGACCACTGGCGCGGTCACGCCGCGCAGGCGCTGGTTGACCTGCTGGATATGCGCCCAGGCACGCTGGTGCTCGCTGTCTGCCTGTAGCCAGCGCTGCAGGGCCTGGTGCTGGTCGAAATCGGCACTCTGCGATTCGATCAGCCAGTGCACCGCCTGTTCGGCGATCTGCGCCGAGAACGTGCCGTTCACAGGGCGAAGTAGCAGCGCAAGGCTGCCTTGTGCAGGTAGCGCTTGACCGTGGCCAGGGAGATGCCCAGCTCGAGGGCTATCTCGCCCTGGCCCAGGCCATCGACCTGGGCCAGCAGGAAGGCGCGCTTGACCAGCGCCGGCAGGCCGTCCAGCAGGCGGTCAAGCTCCAGCAGGGTATCGAAGATGAGGGCTTTGTCTTCCTCGCTCGGTGCCACCTGTTCGGGCACCTGGGCCAGGGCCTCGAGGTAGGCGCGCTCCAGTTCCTGGCGGCGGAAGTGGTTGCACAGCACACGCTTGGCCACGGTGGTGAGGAAGGCGCGGGGCTCGATCAGTTGCGGCGCTTCACGGGCCTGGAGCAAGCGCACGTAGGTGTCCTGTGCCAGATCGGCGGCGCTCTGCGGGCAGCCCAGGCGTCGTCGCAGCCAACCGGTCAGCCAGCTGTGGTGGGCAATGTAGAGGCCTTCGACGGTGGAAGAGAGGGCGCTGGGCACCGATGCGACTCCGGCGCCGGAAAGCGCAACTGGAAGTAAGAATTGTTCGCATTGTATTCATGCCGCTGGTGTTCGGCAATCGCTGCCGACGCAAGGCATGCGACCGCTCGCGCCGCCATGCTTTGCTTATGAGAATTGAAATCATTAGTATTGCAGCCCCAATTCCCGGACCCTCGCCATGAAGAGCAAAGCCGCCGGCCTTCCCCTGAGCTACCGCCTGGCCGTGACCTCACGCAGCTTGGCCGCGCTGCTGGGTGGCTACCTGCTGGCGTCGATGGCCAGTGTCTGTATCACCCTGCTTGCGCCGATGACCCAGGCCGACGCGACGATGACCGGGATGATGCTGTCATTCGTCTTCTACCTGATCGCCTTCATCTGGTGCTTCGCCTGCCGCAGCGCCTGGCGCGCCTGGCTGGGCATGCTGCTGCCAAGCCTGGTGCTGGGGCTGATCAACGCACTGGCCTACTGGATGAACCTGCCATGAAAGAAGGCTTCCGCCAGGCCATGGCCTGGCTGCACACCTGGACCGGCCTGATCTTCGGCTGGCTGCTGTTCGCCATCTTCCTCACCGGGACGCTGTCGTACTTCAAGGACGAGATCAGCCACTGGACCCAGCCCGAGGTGCAGAGCCATCCGCTCGACCCGGTGACCAGTCTCGGCCTGGCCCAGCGTTACCTCGAAAGCAATGCCGGCCACGCCAGCACCTGGTTCATCCGCCTGCCCAGCGAGCGCGAGGCGGCGTTGAGCGTCAGCTGGCGCGACCCGAACGGTGGTGGGCGGCGTGGTTTCACCGACAAGGAGCTCGACGCGCGCACCGGCGAGGCGGTCGAGGCCCGCGACAGCCGTGGCGGCGAGTTCTTCTACCGCTTCCACTTCCAACTGCAGATGCCCCACCCTTGGGGGCGCTGGCTGTCGACCTTCTGCGCCTTCATCATGCTATTGGGGCTGGTCACCGGGATCATCACCCACAAGAAGATCTTCAAGGAGTTCTTCACCTTCCGCCCGGGCAAGGGCCAGCGGTCCTGGCTCGACGGCCACAACGCCATCGGTGTGCTGGTGCTGCCGTTCCATCTGATGATCAGCTACAGCAGCCTGGTGATCTTCATGTACATGGTCATGCCGGCCAGCATCCTGGCCAGCTACGGCGACAGCAGCGGCTACTTCAACGATGTGTTCGGCCGCGACGAGGTGCCCGAGGCGGTTGCCCAGGCCGCGCCGCTGGCGCCGTTGACCGAACTGTATGCCAAGGTCCAGGAACAGGCGCCGGGGGCGCGCATGGGCTACATCCAGGTGCACAACCCGGGTGACCGCAACGCCCGGGTCACCTTCACCCGCGCCTCGGCCGACAGTGTCGCCTACCAGCGCAGCGCCATCTGGACCTTCGATGGCGTCAGTGGCGAGCTGCTGCGCCGCGGCGCGCCGGAAAGCGCGGCGATGACCACCTCGTTCACCTTCGTCGGCCTGCACATGGGCAACTTCGCCGGGCCTTGGCTGCGCTGGCTGTACTTTGCCTTCGGCGTGGCCGGCACCGCGGTGATCGGCACCGGGCTGGTGATGTGGCTGGGCAAGCGCCAGCTCAAGCATGCCAAGAGTGCGCGCATGCCCGGCGAGCTGCGCCTGGTCGAAGTGCTGAACATCGCCAGCATGAGCGGCCTGTTGCTGGGCGTGGCGGCGTTCTTCTGGGCCAATCGCCTGCTGCCGGCAACGCTGGAAGGGCGGGCTGACTGGGAGATCAACGGCTTCTTCCTGGCCTGGGGCGCGTCATTGCTCCACGCCATGCTGAGGAGCGGGCGCCGCGCCTGGGGCGAACAACTGACGCTGGGCGCGCTGGCGTTCGCCTTGCTGCCGTTGCTCAACGCGCTGACCTCCGACAAGGGGCTGGATCACTCCATCGCCGCCGGTGACTGGGCCATGGCCGGTTTCGACCTGACGGCCCTGGCCACCGGCCTGTTCCTGGCCTGGGCCGCCGGCAAGATGCTGCGCGCGCCCAAGCCGGCCGCCAAGCGTGCGCCACGCGCCGCCAAGACCGTGGAGGCGAGCTGATGCTGGGAGTTGCGCTGATGGGCTTCGCCGGTTTCGCCGGCCTGTGCCTGGCTATGGAAAAGCACTTCAACGACCTGCTCGGGCGCAAGCCCACGGGGCGGCAGCTGCGAGCCTTGAAAATCACGGGCTGGGCGTTGCTGCTGCTGTCGTTGATCCTCGCCGTGCATGGGCGCGGCTGGGCCCTGGGCCTGGTGGAGTGGATCGCCGTGCTGATGGCCGGGGTGACCCTGTGGGTGTTCGGCCTGCCCTACCAGCCGCGGCTGTTGCTCGGCGCGGCGCTTGCCAGCCTGGTGCTCGGGCCGCTGCTGGCCGTGCTGGCGGTCTAGGCCCTTGAGCGACTCCGAGGCCGGCGGCGGGCGGGCACGCTTCCTCCAGGTGTTCCTCGCCCAGCGTGCGCGCATGGAGGCGCTGGTCAGCCGCCGCGTCGGCTGCCGCGCCACGGCGTCGGACCTGGTGCAGGACCTGTTCCTGCGCTTCTGGCGGCGCCCCGAGGTGAAGGTCGAGGCGCTCGATACCTATCTGCTGCGCAGCGCCAGCAACCTGGCCATTGACTACCTGCGCAGCGAAGGCAGCCGCGACCGCGCCGCCGAGGGCTTGCACGAACCTGATGAAGCGCATTGCGCCCAGGCGCCCGAGCAGGCCCTGGAGGTCGATCACGACCTGCAGCGCATCGAGGCTGCCTTGCGGGCATTGCCCGAACGCACCCGGCAGATCTTCCTGCTCAGCCGCATCCATGGCTGCACCTACGGCGAGATCGCCAAGGCCATGCAGTTGTCCCAGAGCGCAGTGGAAAAGCATATGATGCGCGCCCTCGAAGCGTGCAAGGCGAGTGTCGCCGAACCCGCGTCCCCACTGCGCCGGCCAGGGAGCGCCCGTCGATGAGTGTTGAACAGCCGATCACTGCCGCCCAGTCCCAGGCCGCCCTGCGCTGGCTGGGGCGCATCCAGCAGCAGCCGGCGCAGGCCGAGGGCGCAGCGTTCAAGCGCTGGTTGCTGGAGAGCCCCGCCCATCGCCAGGCCTATGCCGAGGCCCAGGCGCTCTGGCGCCTGAGCGAGGCGCCGGCGGCGCGGCTGGCGGCCGAGGAACACCAAGGTCTGCAAACATACCTGGAGGCCATGCGCCGGCCCGAGCGCAAGCGACCGTGGCGCGGCCTGGCGGTGGCGGCGAGCCTGGTCCTGGCGCTGGGATTCGCGACAGGCTGGCAGCCGCAGTTCTGGCTGCAGGACCTGCGCGCCGACTACACCAGCGGCGCGCAGGTACGCCAGGTGACACTGGCCGATCGTTCGCAACTGACCCTGGATGCCGGCACCGCCGTGGCAGTGGATTTCGCCCAGGGCGAGCGGCGTGTGCGGTTGCTGCGCGGCGCCGCGTTCTTCGAGGTGACCCATACCGGCGAGCCGTTCCTGGTGGATGCCCAGGGCGGCGAAGTGCGGGTGCTGGGGACCCAGTTCGAGGTGCGCGGGCAGGGTGACGGCGCGCAGGTCACGGTGCGCAGCGGGCGGGTGGCGGTGACGGCGGCCGAAGGGCAACCGGCCCGCGAACTGACAGCCAACCAGCAGCTGGCCTATGCCGGTGGTGTGGCCGGTGGGGTCGAGGCGGTGGACAGCGACAGCCGCCTGGCCTGGCGCCAAGGCTGGCTGAACTACTACCAGGTGCCGTTGGCGCAGGTGATCGAGGACCTGGGGCGTTACTACCCCGGGCGGATCCTGCTGCTCGACGGTGAGCTGGCGCAGCGCAGGGTCAGTGGCAGTTTCCCGGTGGCGGAACCGCTGGCGGCGCTGGATTCGCTGGGCAAGGTGATGGGGTTCGAGCGGCAGACGCTGCTGGGGCGGTTGACCGTTTTGCGTTGACCTACGCCGACGTCATCGCGGAACAGCAAAATATTTCCATCAGGTGATGAGGTACCCCACGCCGGCATCCGTGTAGTGAGTAGAAGTGCGATTCATTCGCATACGATCATCCCGCCCACAGGTCCGCGTCCATGAAGTTCACCCCGCGTTGCGTCTCGCTCTGGTTCGGCCTCTGCAGCTTGTCCGCCATGGCCGTCGCGCCCCATGCCGTGGCCGCCCAGCAGAGCCAGGTCTATGCCTTCGCCCAGCCCAGCCAGCCGCTGGCCCAGGCACTCAACGCCTTCAGCCGTACCACCGGGCAGAGCGTGGTCTATACCCTGACGCTACCGGACCTGCGGGCCCCGGCGCTGAACGGCACCTTCGACGCCGAGCAGGCGCTGCAGCAGTTGCTCGGCAACTCGGGCCTGGCCTGGCGCCGCCTCGACGCCCGCACCCTGACCCTGGAGCCGGTCGACACCTCCGGCGCGCTGAACCTGCAGGCCACCACCATCAACTCGCAACTGGACGACTACAGCTACCAGCCGCCGGCCAGCGCCTCGATCATGCGCGGCCAGGGCGCGACCCTGAATATCCCACAGGCCGTGAACGTGGTCCCGGCCCAGGTGATCCGCGACCAGGCGCCGCGCAACCTGGACGATGCCCTGTACAACGTCAGCGGCATCACCCAGGGCAACAACTTCGGCGGTACCGCCGACACGGTGATGAAGCGTGGCTTCGGCGACAACCGCGACGGCTCGATCATGCGCGACGGCATGCCGATCGTGCAGGGCCGCGCGCTCAACGCCAGCACCGAACGGGTCGAAGTGCTCAAGGGCCCGGCCTCGCTGCTCTACGGCATCCAGGACCCGGGCGGGGTGATCAACGTGGTCAGCAAGCGCCCGCAACTTACCCAGTACAACGCCCTGACCCTGCGCGGCTCGACCTACGGCAGTGGCAAGAACGGCAGCGGCGGCGGCCTGGACAGCACCGGTGCGCTGGGGGAGAGCAACCTGGCCTATCGCCTGATCGTCGATCACGAGGATGAAGACTACTGGCGCAACTTCGGCGTGCACCGCGAATCGCTGGTGGCGCCGTCGCTGGCCTGGTACGGCGAGGACACCCAGGTGGTGCTGGCCTATGAGCACCGCGAGTTTCGCTATCCGTTCGACCGCGGGACCGCCTTCGGCAGCGACGGCCACCCGTTGAACATACCCGCCACCCGCCGCCTGGACGAGCCGTTCAACGACATGGAGGGCCGCTCCGACCTATACCGCCTGGAAATCGACCATCAGCTGGACGACGCGTGGAAGCTGCACGTCGGCTACAGCTTCAACCGCGAGACCTACGATGCCAGCCAGGTGCGCGTGACCGGCGTGGATGAAAGCAAGGGCACGCTGTCGCGCAGTATCGACGGCACCCGGGGCGCACTGAGCCGCGACCAGTTTGCCACCTTCAGCCTCAACGGCAGCGTCGAGCTGGCCGGCATGCGCCACGACCTGGTGCTGGGTGCCGATCACGAGGACCGCAAGGTCTATCGCGCCGACCTGATCCGCCAGAACAGCCGCTCGACCTTCAGCTACCTGAACCCGGTCTATGGCCGCGAAGTGGAAGGCACCAACGTGCGCGCCACCGACAGCGACCAGACCGACAAGCTGCGCACCGATTCGCTGTTCCTGCAGGACGCCTGGCACCTGGACGAGCACTGGATCCTGGTGGCCGGCGGGCGTTTCCAGCAGTACGACCAGTACGCCGGCCGCGGCCGACCGTTCAACGTCAACACCGACACCAGCGACCAGACCTGGGTGCCCCATGCGGGCGTGGTCTACAAGGTCGATGAGCAGCTGTCGTTCTATGGCAGCTACAGCGAGTCGTTCAAACCCAACTCGACCATCGCCCCGCTGAGCATCGGCGGTGGCCGCACCCTGACCCTGGACTCTGGGATCGCGCCGGAGGAGGGCAAGTCCTGGGAACTGGGGGCCAAGCTCGACGTGCCGGGCGCGGTGACCGGTACCCTGGCGCTGTTCGACATCACCAAGCGCAACGTGCTGGTGGCCGATGGCGACACCCAGCCGGGGACCATTCTCTACAGCAACGCGGGGGAAGTCCGTTCACGGGGCGTCGAGCTGGACCTGACCGGCCAACTCAGCGAGCGCTGGAGCCTGATCGGCGCCTATGCCTTCACCGACGCCGAGGTCACCAAGGACCCGCAGCTCAAGGGCAATCGCCTGCAGAACGTCGCTCGTCACAGTGGTTCGCTGTCGGCGGTATACGACTACGGCAGCCTGTTCGGCGGTGATCGCCTGCGCCTGGGAGCCGGTGCGCGCTACGTGGGTGAGCGTGCGGGCAACGCGACAAACGACTTCGACCTGCCGGCCTATACCGTGGCCGATGCCTTCGCCAGCTACGAAACCAAGCTGGACGAGCACAAGGTGCGCCTGCAGTTGAACGTGAAGAACCTGTTCGACAAGGTGTACTACAGCTCGGCGGTGAATCGTTACTTCGTCGCGGTGGGGGATGCGCGGCAGGTCAGTCTGTCGAGCACTCTGGAGTTCTGATCAGCGGGACCGCTGCGCGGTCCATCGCCGGCAAGCCGGCTCCCACAGGAGATCGTGTGACTTTATGGGAGCCGGCTTGTCGTGGCGACGAACCACGGCGATGGGCCGCAATGCGGCCCCAGAATCAATTGGCAAACGCCGCCCGATATTCCCCCGGCGTCGCTCCCAACGCCTGGCGAAACCGGTTGCTGAAGTGACTGGCACTGGCAAACCCGCACAGCAGCGCCACTTCGCCCAGGGGCAGTGTGCCCATGCGCAGCAGGCGACACGCCCTTTGCAGTCGCCGGGCCAGCAGGTACTGATGCGGCGGCAGGCCGAAGCTTGTCCGGAACATCCGTGCAAAGTGGTATTCGGACAGGTTACAACGTAGTGCCAGCTCGCCAAGCGTCAGCGCCTGGTCGAGGTGGGCCTCGATATAGTCCACCAGTTGCCGTCGCTGGTGCGGCGCCAAGCCGCCCTTGAGTTTGAGCCCCTGGCGCAGGCCGGCCTGATTGAGCACGGCGTGGTCGATGATGTCATGGGCCAGGCTGCTGGCCAGCAGGCGCTCGCCGGGCTCGGCCCAGTCCAGGCCGATCAGCTGGCGAAAGCGTGCGGCCTGTTGCAGGTCGTCGAGGAAGGTCGCCTCGTGCAGCTGCATTTCACGCGGCTCGCGGTCCAGCAGGCGGGTGCAGCCAAGGGCGAATTGCTGTTCGCTGATGTACAGGTGGGCCAGGCGGATCGTGCCGTTGACCACCCAGTTGGACTCATGGCCGGCCGGCATGATGCACAGCTTGCCCGGCGCGCCCTTGTCGGCCGGGCGCTGGCGGCGGAAGGTACCGGTGCCGTCGGCGATGTAGCAGGACAATGTGTGGTGGCTGGGCGCCTGGTAGTCGCGGGCGTCATCGCGGTTGCTCCACAACGCCGCCGCCAGCCCGTCGCCCAGGTGCGCGCTCAGCTCCAGCCGGGCGTGGGGCGAGGCATGCATGGCATTGAAGACTTGCAGGTGGTCGAGTGCGGGCATCGGAGACTCCTCTGAAGGCCATCGTACTGCGGCGTGGGCGGGAAGGCAGCTGGCCGAAGAGGAAAAGCGCAAGTTTATGCAAGCGCCGGACTCAGGGCGCGGTAAAGACTCGTAGTCCTGGCGAGGGCGGCGCCCTCGATCGCTGGCAAGCCAGCTCCCACAAGGTGAAGGCATGTGCTGTTCCTGTGGGAGCTGGCTTGCCAGCGATGGGCCGCGAAGCGGCCCCAAGTCGACTGTCTGGAGGAATGCCCGTGAACCTGTCGCTCTACCTGCTCACCGTCCTGATCTGGGGCACCACCTGGATCGCCCTGAAGCTGCAACTGGGGGTGGTCGCCATCCCGGTGTCGATCGTCTACCGCTTCGCCCTGGCCGGGTTGATCCTGTTCGCCTTGCTGCTGCTCACCCGCCGCCTGCAGCCGATGAACCGGCGTGGCCACCTGGTGTGCCTGGCCCAGGGCCTGTGCCTGTTCTGCGTCAACTTCATGTGCTTCCTCACCGCCAGCCAGTGGGTCGCCAGCGGCCTGATCGCCGTGGTGTTCTCCACCGCCACCCTGTGGAACGCGATCAATGCACGGATCTTCTTCGGCCAGAGGATCGCCGCCAATGTGCTTGGCGGCGGGGCCATGGGGCTGCTGGGCTTGGGGCTGCTGTTCTGGCCGGAGCTTTCCCATCATGCCGCCAGCCGCGAAACCCTTTATGGCCTGGGCTTGGCGCTGCTTGGCACGTTGTGTTTCTCCGCAGGCAACATGCTCTCCAGCGTGCAGCAGAAGGCCGGGCTCAAGCCCATGACCACCAATGCCTGGGGCATGGTCTATGGCGCGTCGATGCTGGCGGTGTACTGCCTGGTCAGCGGCATCCCGTTCGAGATGGAGTGGAATACGCGCTATATCGGCTCGCTGCTGTACCTGGTGATCCCGGGCTCGGTGATCGGCTTTACCGCCTACCTCACCCTGGTCGGGCGCATGGGGCCGGAGCGGGCCGCCTACTGCACCGTGCTGTTCCCGCTGGTGGCGTTGAATGTGTCGGCGTTCGCCGAGGGCTATCAGTGGACCGCGCCGGCGTTGTTGGGGTTGGTGGCGGTGATGGCGGGGAATGTGCTGGTGTTTCGCAAGCCGAGGGGAAAGGTGCAAATCGCCTTGGCCAGGTGACCTTCGGGCTGTACCTGTCATTTTTGCCAGGTGCAGACGGACACCGAATGGCTAGACTTTGCCGGGCACAATGGCCTGGGGAATAGGGATGTCCAGCACGGCGACATGGAGTCGAGTACTTACGCGACAACAGGTTTGGTACTTCTGTCTGTTTGCGTTGATCATTCACATACTGCCATTGATCCTGGCTGACTTTCCGTACATTGATGATTCTTGGCGCGCCCAGCTCGCGGGTAATGACTGGGTAGATCAGGGGCGTCCCTTGACTGCCGCGTTGCTGGCAGTACTTGGTTTTACGGCGGGAGCGCCCAATCTGTTTCCACTGCCATTGTTGCTGGCCGTGTTCATCAGCGCCCATGCGCTCACTCGGTTGGTATTTTACTGGTTTGCTGCTCCCACTCTTGGCGCTGTGCTAGTGGTATTGCCACTCTGGTACAACCCGCTCTTTCTGCAGAACCTTTCCTATCAATACGATGGTGCAGCCATGGCGTTGGCGCTGTGTACCTGCATTTGGGCGATCACACAAGGTGCAGGTTCTTTCAAGGCATGGTGGCGAGGCGCTGTGCTCGTTGCGCTTGCGGCGGGCTTCTACCAGGCCAGCGTGAATCTGTTTGCCGGATTGTGTGCTCTGGAGGTAATGCGCCAGGTGCTGGAAGGCGTCAGCCTGCGTGAAGCTTGGCAGCAAGTAGTAGGTCGGGTCTTCCAGTTGATTGGTGGTTGTGCGCTGTATTACCTGACCTGTGCGTGGTTGATCACGGTACCGAGGACTGCGCTGCTGAAGTTTGATAGCGAATGGGGCGCAAACATGGCCAGTCGTCTGGGGGTAGCCGGTCAGGACATTGCATTGTTGCTAACGCCGGGCACCTCTTGGTTTGTCTATGGGATGCTGATCCTTGCGCTAGTCGCATTGAGCCAAGCCACGGTGCAACTATGCAGGCGACGAGTGAGTTGGTTGCAGCGGTTGGCCTTGTGGTGCTTGCTCTGTGCGCCGCTTCCGCTGATGTACATCTCGATTCCGGGCATAGCGTTGCTCTTCGCCCACTTTGACCACAACGCCCGTCTATTGATGGGATTTGGCGCAGTACTGGTGACGATGGCCTATCTTGCGCACCGGGCGTTGACGAACTTGGACGCGCGATGGGGGGGGCTGCTGGCAGTACCCTTGCTGTTCATGCTTTCCTTCTCCTACGCCCATGGGCGTGTACTGGTGGCACAGAAAGAGTTGCAGCAGGCTGTTGTTTCCTATCTGGCACACGACATCATGTCAAAGCCGGAACTGGCGTCGGCGCGGCGCTACTTTGTGCAGGACATCTGGTTGAGCAGGCGATGGTTGCCAGCAGCGAATGGATCGATACAGGCCATGCCAGCGCTCGGGTATGTGCTGAATGTCTGGTACCTGGTATTGCCAGAGCTGATGCCTCGGGAGGGACTTGCCAATTTCTTCGCGCGCCCCCCGATTGATCGCGAGCAGGTACTGGCGCGAAGTCCGTCCCCCATTGTCGGCAATAAGTTCTACAGCATCCACCTGGTCGGCGACACAGCGTATGTGTTGATGAAGTCTCCTCCTGAAACGGAGGTATACCAGTGATAAGCCTGCGTCGTTTCGGTCGCTATGGCCTGGTTGGCATTGGCAATACGCTGGCGCACTGGTTGGTATTCCTGGCGCTGCACCAGGTTGCTGGAGTGAGCCAAGCCATAAGCAATCTGGTGGCTTTCTCGATGGCAGCCAGCTTGTCCTACTACATGAATGCTAACTATACCTTCGCCGTTCGCCCCAGCAAGCGGCGCTACGGACTGTTCCTGGCCGGCATGGGCTGCCTCAGCCTTGTCGTCGGCGCGCTGTCCGATCATATCCACCTGTCGCCCTGGTTGACCTTGATGAGCTTCTCGGTAGTCAGTCTGATGGTGGGCTACGCCTATTCACACGCCGTGGTGTTCAGACGGAGGGACCCATGAACATTACTTTGGTGGTGCCGCTGTACAACGAGCAGGAGACCTTGGAGCGCTTCTATCACACCGTGCGCAGCGAGCCTTCGTTACGGGAAGCGACGGTGGAAATCGTTTTCGTCAATGACGGCAGCACCGACGACACCGAAGCCATTTGCGCCGATCTGGCGGCCAGGGACGAATGGGTCACGGCGATCAATTTCTCCCGTAACTTCGGCAAGGAGTCAGCGCTGTTCGCGGGTCTCGAGCATGCCGAGGGCGACGCAGTGGTACCGATCGATGTCGACCTGCAAGACCCGATCGAAGTGGTGGCGCAGATGATCGAGCGCTGGAAGGCCGGGGCTGACGTGGTGCTGGCCAAGCGTCGCAGCCGGGTCGCCGATACGCGCTTCAAGCGTTGGACGGCGGGGCTCTACTATCGTCTGCACAACGCCATCGCCGCGTTGCCCATCGAGGAGAACGTCGGCGATTTCCGCCTGCTCGATCGCAAGGTGGTCGCTGCCATCCGGCAGATGCCGGAGCAGCAGTTGTTCATGAAGGGCGTGCTATCGTGGGTAGGGTTTCGTACCGAGATCATCGAGTACGACCGCCAGGAGCGGGCGGCGGGCAATAGCAAGTTTGGCTTCTGGCGCCTGTGGAACCTGGCACTGGACGGTATTACCTCGTTCAGCACGGTGCCGCTGCGGCTATGGACCTACATCGGTGGCGGTGTGTCGTTGTTCGCCCTGCTGTACGCGGCATTTCTGGTACTGGACAAGCTGCTGTTTGGCAACGACTTGCCGGGGTATCCGTCACTGATGACGGCGATTCTGTTCCTTGGCGGGGTGCAGTTGATCGGGATTGGCATCCTGGGCGAGTACATCGGGCGTATCTACCAGGAAACCAAGCACCGGCCCCGCTATGTGGTACGCAAGGTAATGGGGCGGCGAAGCCAACCCCAGTAAGCACTATCGCGGGGCAAGCCCGCTCCCACAAACCTTGTGATGGGGCCTTCAGCTTTTCCATACCTGCGGATTGACCAGATCCCGTGGCCGCTCGCCCAGCAGCGCCGCACGCAGGTTGTCCATCGCCCGGTTGGCCATGGCCTCGCGGGTCTCGGCGGTGGCAGAGCCGATGTGCGGAAGGGTCAGGGCGTTGGGCAGTTTGAACAGCGGCGAATCGCCGAGCGGTTCTTTCTCGTACACGTCCAGGCCGGCGCCGCGAATGGTGCCTTCCTGCAGTGCCTCGACCAGTGCCGCTTCGTCCACCACCGGGCCACGGGATATGTTGACCAGGAACGCGCTAGGCTTCATCAGCTTCAGCTCGCGGGCGCCGATCAGCTTGCGGGTGGCGTCGGACAGCGGCACTACCAGGCAGACGAAATCGGCTTCTGCCAACAGCTCATCCAGGCTGCGCAATTGCGCGCCCAACTCCTGTTCCAGCGCCGCCTTGCGGCTGTTGCCGGTGTACAGCACCTGCATGTTGAAACCGAAACGGCCACGCCGGGCGATGGCCGCGCCGATGTTGCCCAGGCCGACGATGCCCAGTTTCTTGCCGTGCACATCACTGCCGAACTGCGCCGGGCCGACGGTGGCCTGCCAGTGGCCGGCCTTGGTCCAGGCGTCCAGCTCGGCGGTGCGCCGGGCGCAACCCATGATCAGGGCGAAGCCCAGGTCGGCGGTGCTTTCGGTGAGCACGTCGGGGGTGTTGGTCAGGGCGATGCCGCGCTCGTTGAAGTAGTCCAGGTCGTAGTTGTCGTAGCCGACCGAGACGCTGGACACCACCTCCAGCTTGCCCGCGCCTTCGAGCTGCGCCCGGCCCAGCTTGCGGCCGACGCCGATCAGGCCGTGGGCCTCGGGCAGCGCTTCGTTGAACTGGGCGGCGATGTCGCCCAGCTTGGGGTTGGGCACGATCACGTTGAAGTCGTGTTGCAGGCGCTCGGCCATGGCCGGGGTGATGCGGCTGAAGGCCAGGACGGTCTTTTTCATCGGGCTGCTTCTCTGCAAGGCGGGTAGGGGCGGTGTCGTTGCTTAGCAACCTACCATTGTCCCCCGCCCGAATGCACCGGCTTTTTCAGTTGGCGATCAGCAGCTCGTGGGTTTTCAGGTCGGCCTCGTGGGCGGCGAGAATCTCCGGCAGCGAGTTGCGCAGGTATTCGACCCAGGTCTTGATCTTCGCATCCAGGTACTGGCGCGACGGGTAGATCGCATACAGGTTCAGCTCCTGCAGGCGGTACTGCGGCAGGATCCGTACCAGGCTGCCGTCGCGCAGGCCATCGATGGCGGTGTAGATCGGCAGCACGCCCACGCCCATGCCGCTGCGGATCGCGGTCTTCATCGCATCGGCGGAGTTCACCTGGAACGGCGAGGTGGTGATGTTGACCACCTCCTGCCCCTCGGGGCCGTCGAACAGCCATTTCTCCAGCGGGATCACCGGGCTGACCATGCGCAGGCAGGCATGCTTGAGCAGGTCGGCGGGCTTGTGCGCGAAGCCGTGGCGCGCCACGTAGTCGGGCGCGGCGCAGACGATGCTGTAGGTGATACCCAGGCGCTGGGAGACGAACCCCGAGTCCGGCAGCTCGCTGGCCAGCACGATCGACACGTCATAGCCTTCGTCGAGCAGGTCGGGCACGCGGTTGGCCATGGTCAGGTCGAAGGTCACGTCCGGGTGCGATTCGCGGTAGCGGGCGATGGCGTCGACCACGAAGTGCTGGCCGACGCCGGTCATCGAATGCACCTTCAGCTGCCCGGCGGGGCGGGCATGGGCATCGCTGGCCTCGGCCTCGGCTTCTTCGACGTAGGTAAGAATCTGTTCGCAGCGCATCAGGTAGCGCTTGCCGGCCTCGGTCAGCGCGATGCGCCGGGTGGTGCGGTTGAGCAGGCGGGTTTGCAGATGGGCTTCCAGGTTGGAGACCGCCCGCGACACGTTCGCGGTGGTCGTATCCAGTTGCGCCGCGGCAGCGGTGAAGCTGCCGAGCTGGGCCACGCAACTGAAAGCACGCATGTTTTGCAGGGTGTCCATGGGTCACTCTCGGTTTAGAGGACAAAATTGTGACATGAAGTAACGCTGTTTCGCTTCCGACTAAAGCCGGATTATCGCTGTTTTGGTAACAAAGATTCGCAGGAATATACGCTTATCGCCAATGAAACCCGCCCCTAGAATTGCCCGGCCCCTTCACCTCTTCCTCGGGAAATCGCAGCTGTGCCGCGTCGCAACATCAGAGCGCTTAGCGCGCTCAGTGCCTGTGCCCTTTGTCTCACCTTGAGCGGCTGTATCGGAACCTGGGGCATCGCCCCGCAGAGCAAGACCCTCCAAGCCAACCAACTGACCACCGACGATGCCATCCGTGAGGCTGCGCGCGACGCCCACTGGCCGGCCCAGCAATGGTGGCGCGCCTATGGCGACGCGCAGTTGAACGACTGGGTCGCACTGGCATTGGCCGGCAGTCCGAGCATGGTCATGGCCGCCGCGCGGGTGCGTGAAGCCAAGGCCATGGCGGGCGTGGTCGAGTCGGCGGAAAAGCTGCAGGCCAACGGCAACGCCACCCTCAAGCGCCACAACTGGCCGGAGGATCAGTTCTACGGCCCCGGCGCGCTGTCCGGCGCCAACACCTGGGACAACAACGCCGCCATCGGCTTGAGCTACGCCCTGGACCTGTGGGGCCGCGAGCGCAATGCCAGCGAGCAGGCCGTGGACCAGGCGCACATGAGCGCCGCCGAGGCGCGCCAGGCCCAGCTGGAGCTGGAGAACAACGTGGTACGCGCCTACATCCAGCTCAGCCTGCATTACGCCCGGCGCGATATCGTGCTGGCCGAGCTTGCGCAGCAGGAGCAGATCGTCGCCCTGGCCAAGCGTCGCCTCGACGGTGGCATCGGTACCCATTTCGAAGTCAGCCAGGCCGAGGCGCCGCTGCCGGAAACCCATCGCGAGATCGACAGCCTCGACGAAGAGATCGCCCTGACTCGCAACCAGCTGGCGGCCCTGGCCGGCAAGGGGCCGGGGGAGGGCGCGAAACTGCAACGCCCGACCCTGACCCTCGCTGCGCCGCTGAAACTGCCCTCGAACCTGCCCGCCGAACTGGTCGGCCAGCGTCCCGACGTGGTCGCCAGCCGCTGGCAGGTGGCGGCCCAGGCCCGTGGTATCGACGTGGCCCACGCCGGGTTCTTCCCCAATGTCGACCTGGTCGGCGGCCTCGGCTTCATGGCCACTGGGGGCGGCCCGCTGGAGTTCCTCACCGGGCGCAAGTTCAACTACAACGTCGGGCCGGCCATCAGCCTGCCGATCTTCGATGGTGGCCGCCTGCGCTCGCAACTGGGCGTGGCCTCGGCGGGCTATGACGTGGCCGTGGCGCGCTACAACCAGACGGTGATCGGCGCGTTGAAGAACATCTCCGACCAACTGATCCGCCGCGAGTCGATGAAGGAGCAGGCGCACTTCGCCGCCGAATCCGTGGCCGCCGCGCAGAAGACCTACGACATCGCCACCGTCGCCTTCCAGCGCGGGCTCACCGATTACCTCAACGTGCTGAACGCCCAGACCCTGCTGTTCCGTCAGCAGCAAGTGCAGCAGCAAGTGCAGGCCGCGCGGCTGGTGGCCCATGCCGAACTGGTCACTGCCCTGGGCGGCGGCCTGGAGGCGGGCAAGGATGTGCCCGCTCAAGAGCGCCAGGCCGCACCGAAAACACCCGCCACCCTGGCCATCTTCGACACGGCGGACCACGCCGAATGAGCACATCGAGCTTGCCCTTGCGCTGGCTGCAGAGCCTGGAGTGGCGCCGGGGGTTCTTTGCCTGGGCGCGTACCGACGGCGTCACCTGGGTCTATATCTTCAAAGTCCTGGCCGCCGCCTTCATCACCCTGTGGCTGGCCATGCGCCTGGAGCTGCCGCAGCCGCGCACGGCGATGATCACCGTGTTCATCGTCATGCAGCCGCAGAGCGGCCATGTGTTCGCCAAGAGTTTCTACCGGGTGCTCGGCACCCTGGCCGGCTCGGCGATGATGGTCGCGCTGATCGCGATCTTCCCGCAGAACACCGAGCTGTTCCTGCCCAGCCTGGCCCTGTGGGTCGGCCTGTGCTCGGCGGGCGCCATGCGCTATCGGACCTTCCGTGCCTATGGTTTCGTGCTGGCCGGTTACACCGCGGCGATGATCGGCCTGCCGGTGCTGCAGCACCCCGACCAGGCGTTCATGGCGGCGGTGTGGCGGGTGCTGGAGATCGCCCTGGGGATTCTCGTTTCGACCTTCGTCAGCGCCGCGATCCTGCCGCAGTCGGCCAGTGCCGCCATGCGCAACGCACTGTACCAGCGCTTTGGCGTGTTCGCCGGGGTGGTGGTCGAGGCCCTGCGCGGCGACAGCCAGCGCGACCGTTTCGAGACCAGCAATGTGCGCTTCGTTGCCGAGGCGGTGGGCCTTGAGAGCCTGCGCAACGTCACCGCCTTCGAAGACCCGCACATGCGCCGCCGCTCAGGCAGGCTGGTGCGGATGAACAGCGAATTCATGGCCATCACCACGCGTTTCAACGCCCTGCACCGGTTGCTTGAGCGCCTGCGCGCCCGTGGTCCGCTGCAGATCGTCGGCGCCATCGAACCCGGCCTGCAAACCCTGGCCGAGCTGCTGCAGCCCTATGTCGGCAGGGCACTGACCGACGCCGACGCCTTGCGCCTGGCCCTGGAGCTGGGCACCTACAAGGAAGGCCTGCAGGCCCAGGTGCGTGGTCTGCGCGCCGAGTATCTGCAGACCAACCCCAGCGAGGCTGACCTGCTCGACTTCCATACTGCCTTCGAGCTGCTGTACCGCTTCGTCGACGAGATGTACAGCTACGCCGAGACCCACGCCTCGCTGGCCGTGCACAAGCACGAACGCGAACAGTGGGATGAACCTTATGTGGCCCAGACCAGCTGGCTGGTATCGCTCGCCGCTGGGGTGCGCGCCTCGGCGGTGCTGTTGCTGCTGGGCAGCTACTGGCTGCTCAGCGACTGGCCCAGTGGCGGCATGATGACCCTGATCGCCACGGTCACCGTGGGCCTGTCGGCGGCATCGCCGAACCCCAAGCGCATGGCGTTCCAGATGGCCTGCGGCACGGCGGTCGGCGCCTTTGTCGGCTTCTTCGAAACCTTCTTCGTGTTCCCCTGGATCGACGGCTTCGCGCTGTTGTGCATGGTCCTGGCGCCGGTGTTCGTGCTCGGTGCGTTCCTCGCCTCGCGCCCGGCCTATGCCGGTTACGGCCTGGGCCTGCTGGTGTTCTTTGCCATCGGCTCGGTGCCGAACAACCTGACGGTCTACGACCCCTATACCTTCATCAACGACTACATCGGCATGGTCATCGGCATGTTCGTCTGTGCCGCGGCCGGGGCGATCATCCTGCCGCCCAACAGCCGCTGGCTGTGGAGCCGGCTGGAGCAGGAGCTGCGCGAGCAGGTGCTGTTCGCCATAGGCGGGCGCCTGCGCGGCCTGGGCTCGGCCTTCGAAAGCCGTACCCGCGACCTGCTGCACCAGGCCTACGGCCTGGCCGCCGGCAAACCGCAGGTACAGAGCCAGCTGATGGGCTGGATGTTCACCGTGCTGGAGATCGGCCACGCCATCATCGAGCTGCGCAAGGAGCAGGCCCGCGCCCCGGTGCACCCGGCCTACGCCGAGTCGCAGCCGTGGCGCCAGGCCATCCGCGTGATGGGCCGGGCCCTGGCGCGGTTGTTCCTGCAACCCAGCGCCAGCAACCACGAACGCGCCCTGGTGGCGGTGGACCATGCCATCAGCCGCGTGCAGGCCACCGACGAACCTTTCGCCCGGCACTTCGACACCTCGGTGCTGCGCCGGGCGCAGAGCTACCTGCACTTCATCCGTTCTTCCCTGCTCGACCCACAGTCGCCTCTGGCTCCGGCGAAAGGACCGCACGATGCTCCGTGAAACCATGCCCCGCGAGATCGCCTTCCATGGCGTGTACATGCCCACCATGACCTTGATGTTCCTGTTCGCCCTGGGCCTGGCCTGGGGCCTGGACCGGTTCATCGCCAGCCATGATGGCTATCGCTTCTTCTGGCACCCGGCGCTGCTGCGCCTGAGCCTGTTCGTCTGCCTGTTCGGCGCCCTGGCGCTGTCGCTCTACTGGTGAGAATCCTGCAATGAAAAAGTTCTTCAGCCTGATCGCCACCCTGCTGGTGCTGACCGCTGCCGTGGTGATCGGCCGCCAGTTGTGGCTGCACTACATGACCACGCCGTGGACCCGCGACGGCCGGGTGCGCGCCGATATCATCAACGTTGCCGCCGACGTGCCGGGCTATGTGGTGGAAGTGCCGGTGAAGGATAACCAGCGGGTGAAGAAGGGCGACGTGCTGATCCGCATCGACCCGGAGCACTACCAGTTGGCGGTGGAGCAGGCCAAGGCGCTGGTTGCCTCGCGCAAGGCCACCTGGGAAATGCGCAAGGTCAACGCCAGGCGCCGCGCCGACATGGACAACCTGGTGATCTCGAAAGAGAACCGCGACGACGCCAGCAATATCGCCAGCTCCGCCCTGGCCGACTACCAGCATGCCCAGGTCCAGCTGGCCGCCGCCGAACTGAACCTCAGGCGCACGCAGATCGTTGCCACCGTCGATGGCTACGTGACCAACCTGAACATCCACAAGGGCGATTACGCCCGCACCGGCGAGGCAGTGATGGCGGTGGTGGATGAGCAGTCGTTCTGGGTGTACGGCTTCTTCGAGGAAACCAAGCTGCCCCACGTCAAGGTAGGGGATGTGGCCGAGCTGCAGATGATGAGCGGCGAGCGCATCAAAGGGCATGTGGAGAGCATCGCCCGGGGGATCTACGACCGCGACAACCCGCAGAGCCGCGAGCTGATCGCCGATGTGAACCCGACCTTCAACTGGGTGCGCCTGGCGCAGCGGGTGCCGGTGCGGATCCATATCGATGAAGTGCCGGAAGGGTTCCTGCTGGCGGCGGGGACCACCTGTACCGTGGTGGTCAAGCCGAGCGAGGGCTGATCCAGTCCTCGCGCTGACGCCATCGATGCATTGGCAGGCAGGTGTCAGCGCTTGAGGGTGGCGTTGAATCGGGCTGTTGCCGCAGTTGCTTCCTGTAACAGCTGACTCCAGTCGTCAGGCGGGTATCCGGTGCCCAGCATGCGACGGAACACTTTGTAGGCATTGTCACTGCTTTCGTAAGCGCGTTTGCTGTCGTCATCGTTTACCCAAACCAGGACGATTATCTTGCTCGACGCGTGATAACGGAAAAACAAACGATATTGCTGGAAGAACTTCGCCCGGAACCAGTGCCGGTGGGCATCTCCCAGGGTGTTGCCCTGGCGATACTCGGTTTTGGTTGGATCCTGCGCGATGCCATCAAAAGCCAGGCGAATAATTGCAGTCAGCCGTTTCCAGGCATTCTTCCTGGTGTAGCCATCGGGGGCCTTGCGCTTCAGGACCTCCAGTTCGTTTTTCAGCTGGTCCAGCTTATCGAGGAACATGGGGTGTGCGAACACCGTCCAGCCAGTTGAAGAAACGGGGGGGAGGTCAGCATCTGTCATTCATCATCCGCCGAAAGAGGTTGATCCAGATCGAGTTCTTCATCGCCAACCAGTGCCTTCAGGCGAGCGACAAACTCTGCATCGACAACCTTCAAACGTTGCGGGTTCGTGGCGATATCCCGTTCCAGGAATTCGAGGAACTGCCCCACGGCAGGGTCTTCCTCGGCTGTCTCTGCGCGGGTCAGTATCACTGCTCCGTCAGGGCGGATCGAGTAGTGAATCTTGTCACGCTTTTTCAGGCCCAATGCGCGGCGAACGGTTTCGGGGACCGTTGTCTGGTAGCGCTCGGTCAGGGTCGATTCCGCTTCGAAGGTAGTAGCCATTGTCGTCAGTCCGCGAGGGGTAATATCGGCCACGGTAATGCGAGTGCATTACCTGGTCAATGCAGTTGCATTACCTCGTGTGTACTGGCTGATCAACGGTTTTCCTGGCTCAAGCTGCCCCGACCAGCACGGGCACCTTCACCCGGTCGATCACCTTGGCGCTGATCGACGGATCGAGCAGCCTGCCTAGCCGTGACAGGTGGCGGTGGCCGATGATGACCAGTTCGCACTCCAGCTCTCGGGCCTTGGCGACGATCGCCTCCACCGGCTGGCCGGCGACCATGCAGCCCAGGCTGTCGAACCCGGCGTCGCGCAGCATTACCACGGCGCTGTTCACCGCGTGCTCGGCCTGTTGCTGTTCGTCGCAGGCGGCGGGGTATTCCTCCAACTCATCTTCGGTGTAGGCCGTGCGGTGGTCGTGCACGGCGAAGGTCGAGTCGATGGCCAGCAGCACATGCAGGGTGTGCTCGCCGGGGCGGCAGTAGCGCTGGGCGAGGGTGAGCAGGCTGGCGGCTGCCGGGGAGGCGTCGATGGCGATCAGAACCGGATGGGGCATGGGCAATCCTTTGGAGAATGGATGGCAGTGCTGCGTTCATCGCCGGCAAGTCACAACGGCGAACCGCCGCGCCCACAGGGAGATGCGCTGCCTGCAGGCGCTGCGGTTCGCCGCCGCGGCTTGCCAACGGTGAGGCCACACCATTGTCGGTTCATTGACCTCTACGGATAAATGGTCCCTCACGCACGGCGCCATTGCGTCAGACGCAATCGGCCAACCTGTTACCATCGCGTTTCCCACAGCTGTAACGGAAAACGGCCATGCAACTCCCGGACATGAACCTGCTCGTCGCCCTCGACGTGCTGCTCGACGAAGGCAGCGTGGTCGGTGCCGCCCAGCGCATGAACCTGAGCCCGGCGGCAATGAGCCGGACCCTCGGGCGAATCCGCGAGGCCATGGGCGATCCGATCCTGGTGCGTGCCGGCCGTGGCCTGGTGCCGACACCGCGAGCGTTGGCCCTGCGCGAGCAGGTGCATGGGCTGGTGGAGCAGGCTGGCCTGGTGTTTCGCAGCCGCGATGCCGTCGACCTGGTCAACCTCGACCGCGCTTTCAACATCCGCACCAACGACCTGTTCATTGCCCTGTATGGCGCACAGTTGCTGCGCATGATGTTGGCCCAGGCGCCGCGCACGGTGCTGCGTTTCGTGCCCGAGGGCAGTGGCGATGACGATGCGGTGCTGCGCAACGGGCAGATCGACCTGATCATCAGCTCGGCCATCGAGCTGGGGCCGGAGATCAAGGTGCAGAGCCTGTTCAATACCTACTTCGTCGGCCTGGCCCGTGAGGATCACCCGATCTTCGATGCCGTGATCACCCCCGAGCGTTTTGCCGCCTACCCGCAGATCAGCGTGTCCCGGCGTGGCCGGGCCAACGGCCCGATCGACGTGTCGCTGGCCAACTGCAAGGTGGAGCGGCGAGTGGCGCTGATCACCACCAGCTTCCATTCGGCGATGTTCTCGCTGCCGGATTCGGACCTGATCCTGCCGATACCGGCCAACATCCTCAACAGTGTGCAGCGCTTGAAGCTGCCGTTGCGTTCGTTCGAGATCCCGGTGCCGCTGGAGAAGGTCAACGTGATGCAGGCCTGGCATCCGCGCTTCGACAATGACCCGGCGCACCGCTGGTTGCGGCAGACGTTGAAGGCTTGCGGCAGCATCGATCCTTGATGAGGACCGCTGCGCGGTCCATCGCCGGCAAGCCGGCTCCCACCCCGACCGCGCCGCCCTCAGGCCAAGCGCGATCCTTGTGGGAGCTGGCTTGCCAGCGATGAGGCCATTAAAAGCAACACAAGACAGTTGCTCCCAAAGGAGGAGATGCTAGCTTGCAGCATTTAGCCTGGATTGCGTCTGGCGCAACATAAAGCTGCCAACAAGTCAGTTTTCGTCAGCATTCGACCTTCTTAGACTTCACCCAGCCCTTAAAATGTTGCTGGAGATGTCTATCCATGAGTTCCCTGACCGCGCCTTCCGCCGCGCTGGCCGCCGCCCCTGCGCCGGCCGCCCCCGCGCAGACGGCGTTCGGCCTGCGGGTGGTGGTCGGGCTGTTCGGCGTGTTGCTGGCGGTGCTGTGCGCCGGGCTCAACGAGGCGGTGACCAAGATTTCCCTGAGCGACATCCGTGGCGCCATGGGTATCGGCGCCGACGAAGGCGCCTGGCTGCTGGCGGTGTACAGCGCCGCTTCGGTCTCGGCCATGGCCTTCGCGCCGTGGCTGGCCACCACCTTCTCGCTGCGCCGCTTCACCATGACCGCCGTCGGCCTGTTTGCCGTGCTCGGCCTGATCCAACCCTTCGCCCCCAACCTGCACAGCCTGATGTTGCTGCGTGTGCTGCAGGGCTTCGCCTCGGGCGCCTTGCCGCCGATGCTGATGAGCGTGGCGCTGCGCTTCCTGCCACCGGGCATCAAGGTCTATGGCCTGGCCTGCTATGCCCTGACCGCCACCTTCGGGCCGAACCTCGGCACGCCGCTGGCTGGCCTGTGGACCGAGTACGTCGGCTGGCAGTGGGCGTTCTGGCAGATCATCCTGCCGTCGCTGCTGGCGATCGCCTGTGTCGGCTGGGGCCTGCCCCAGGACCCGTTGCGCCTCGAGCGCTTCAGGCAACTGGACTGGCGCGGGGTGTTGCTTGGCCTGCCGGCGATCAGTTGCATCGTCCTTGGCCTGTCGCTGGGCGACCGCTGGGGCTGGTTCGATTCGCCGCTGATCTGCTGGCTGCTCGGTGGCGGTGTGCTGTTGCTGGTGCTGTTCATGTACAACGAGTGGTCCGAGCCATTGCCGTTCTTCCAGTTGCGCATGCTCTCGCGGCGCAACCTGAGCTTCGCCCTGGTGACCCTGGCCGGTGTACTGGTGGTGTTGTCCGGGGTGGGCAGCATTCCGTCGGCGTACCTGGCGCAGATCCAGGGCTATCGCCCGGCGCAGACCAGCCCGCTGATGATGCTGGTGGCCATGCCGCAACTGCTCGCCCTGCCGCTCACCGCGGCGCTGTGCAACATCCGTGCGGTGGACTGCCGTTGGGTGCTGGCGGCGGGCCTGGCGATGCTGGCGGCGTCCTGTGTGGGGAGCAGCCTGCTGACTTCGCAGTGGATTCGCGGCGACTTCTACCCCTTCTACCTGCTGCAGGTTTTCGGCCAGCCGATGGCCGTGCTGCCCCTGCTGATGCTCTCCACCAATGGCATGACCCCGCAGGAAGGTCCGTTCGCCTCCGCCTGGTTCAACACGGTCAAAGGGCTCTCGGCGGTGATCGCCGGCGGCCTGCTCGACGCCCTTGGCACCCTGCGCCGGCATTTTCATTCCAACCACCTGGTCGACAGCCTGGGCAACGCGCCGCTGATCGACGACAACGCCGCTGGCCTGGCCAAGCGCATCCATGAACAGGCCCTGGTGCTGACCTCGGCCGACCTGTACCTGGTGATGGCGGGTATCGCCGTCGCCATGATCTGCCTGATCCCCTTCGTGCCTACCCGGATCTTCCCGCCGCGTGCGGTGGCCTGAAGCCGGGGCTGAATTCGAGATAGAAAGATGACCAACAACCGCAAGACGCTCTTCATCGGCTCGGCACTCGCCGTGGCCGTGCTCGCCGCCCTGGTCGGCCCCTGGATGTTCGGCAGTGATCACCGCCAGCGCACCAACGACGCCTACGTGACCGCCGACTACACCGTGGTGGCGCCGAAGGTGGCGGGCTTCATCAAGGAGGTGCTGGTGGAGGACAACCAGCAGGTGAGTGCCGGCCAGTTGCTGGCGACCATCGATCCACGCGACTACCAGGCCGCGCTCGACGCCGCCCAGGCGCAACTGTTGGTGGCCAGGGCGCAGAGCCTGGATGCCCGCGCCACCCTTGAACGCCAGGCCTCGTTGATCGCCCAGGCCGAGGCGGCGGTGAAGGCAGCCCAGGCCGAGGCGGCCTTCGCCGACCATGAGGTGACCCGCTACAGCCGCCTGGCCGAGCAGGGCGCCGGCACCGTGCAGAACGCCCAGCAGGCGCGCAGCGGCGTCGACCAGGCCCGTGCGCGGCTGGCCAACAGCCAGGCGGCGTTGCTGGCCACGCGCAAGCAGGTGGATATCCTCAGCGCCCAGGTGGCCAGCGCCGATGGCCAGCTCAAGCGTGCCGAAGCCGGGCTGGAAAAAGCCCGGCTGGACCTGTCCTACACCCGCATCACTGCGCCGGTCGACGGCATGGTCGGCGAGCGCGCCCTGCGCATCGGGGCTTACGTCAATCCGGGGGCGCGGCTGCTGTCGGTGGTGCCGCTGGAGCGCGCCTATATCGTCGGCAACTTCCAGGAGACCCAACTGACCCATGTGCAACCGGGGCAACCGGTGAGTATCAGTGTCGATACCTTCTCCGGCGAACAACTCCACGGCCGTGTCGAGAGCATTGCCCCGGCCACCGGGGTGACCTTCGCCGCCGTGAAGCCGGACAACGCCACCGGCAACTTCACCAAGGTGGTGCAGCGTATTCCGGTGAAGATCGTCTTCGATGACGGCCAGCCGCTGTTGGCGCGCCTGCGCGTGGGCATGTCGGTGGAAGCGACCATCGATACCCACGGCGACACGCTGGCCGGCAAAGAGGTGACTGCGCGATGAGACGCCTGAGCCCTCTGTTGCTGGCCATGCTGCTGGCCGGCTGCACCCTCGGCCCGGACTTCCACCGCCCGGACAGCGAGGCGCCCAAGGACTGGGCCGAGCTGCAAGGCGCTGCCGCGGCCAGCCAGCCGGTGGCCGAACCGCTGGAACTGCGTTGGTGGGACAGTTTCCATGACCCGCGCCTGAGTGCGCTGATCCAGAAGGTCACCGAGCGCAACCTCGACCTGCGCATGGCCAGTGCCCGCCTGCTGCAAAGCCGCGCCCTGCGCAGTAGCGTGGCGGCGGACGAGCTGCCGGCGGTGGATGTGAACGCCGGGTACAGCCGTGCGCGCAACAGCGCCGAGGGGCTGAACGACCCGTCCGGCGAGTCTGGCAAGTCGGCGTACAGCCTCTGGCAAGGCGATCTGGTGGCCGGCTGGGAACTGGACCTGTGGAGGCGTGTGCGCCGCCAGGTCGAGGCCGCCGACGCGAGCGTGGCGGTGGCGGAGAACGACCGCCGGGGCGTGCTGCTGGCCTTGCTTGCGGAAACCGCCGGCAACTACATCCAGTTACGTGCCGTGCAGCACACCCTGGACATTACCCAGGACAACCTCAAGGTCGCCCGCCACAGCCTGAAGTTGTCCGAAGGCCGCCAGGCGGAAGGGGTCGCCACCCGCCTCGACGTAGCCCAGGCCAGCGCCCAGGTCGCTTCGATCGAGGCGCGCCTGCCGACCCTGGAAGCCCGTCGCGACGACCTGATCAACGCCCTCGGCCTGCTCGCTGCCGAACCGCCACGCAGCCTGCAGCGTGAGCTGCTGCAAGGTGGCGAGCTGCCCGCGCCGCAGCAGCGCTTCGCCATCGGCGTGCCTTCGGAGCTGGCCGAGCGCCGGCCGGACATTCGCCAGGCCGAGGCCCGCCTGCATGCCGCCACCGCCAGCATCGGCGTGGCCAAGGCGGACTTCTACCCGAGCATCCGCTTGTCCGGGAGTGTCGGTTTCCAGGCCATGCAATTGTCCGATTTCGGTGGTTGGGATTCGCGCCGGTTCGCCTTCGGCCCGCAGCTGTCGCTGCCGATCTTCGAGGGCGGGCGGCTCAAGGGCACCCTGGAGCTGCGCGAGGCCCAGCAGCAGGAGGCGGCGCTGAACTACCGCAAGGTGGTGCTCGGGGCCTGGCACGAGATCGACGACGTGCTGCGCCTGTACAACGCCAGCCAGCTGCGCCGTGATCACCTGGCCGAGGCAGTGCGGCAGAACCGCATCGCCCTGGAGACCGCGCAGCGCCAGTATGTGGAAGGGGCGGTGGACTTTCTCAACGTGCTGACGGTGCAGGGTGCGCTGCTGGCCAGCGAGGAGCAGTGGATCGACAGTTCGGCGGCGGTGTCGCAGGCGTTGGTCGGGTTATACAAGGCGCTGGGCGGCGGCTGGCAGGCGTTCGATCAGGTTTGAAAGGCATCGCGGGGCAAGCCCGCTCCCACGATGCCTTGTGACGTCAGAGCGGTCGCAGCAGCCCGAAACGCTTGCGCAATACCCAATCCAGCAACCTCTGTGGCAGCACCCGGGCCATCAACGGCAGCGCCGTGCTGCCATTGCCGATACGCACCAGCGCCGGCACTGGCGACTTGCGCGTGGCGGCCAGCAGGCGTTGGGCAAACACCGCCGCCGAGGTCGGCCGGTCCTGCGACGCCCGCGCCCGGGCCTGTACCTGTTCGCGCAACGGCCACCATGGGGAATCGCTAGCCAGTACCTGCTCGGCCTGTTGCTGGGCATTGCTGGCGAACTGCGAGGCGATCGCCCCCGGCTGCACTTCCATCACCCGAATGCCGAACGGCGCCAGTTCCAGGCGCAAGGCAGCGGTCAGCCCGTGCACGGCGGCCTTCGACGCGCAGTAAGCGCCGGCGAACGGGGTGACCAGCACGCCCGAGACGCTGCCGATGTTCACCACCAGCCCACGCGAGCGGCGCAGCAGCGGGAACAGCGCGCGGGTTACGCCGACCAGGGCGAAGACATTGGTTTCGAACTGTTGGCGCATGGCCTCGACACCGCCGTCGAGCAGCGGGCCCATGGCGCCGTAGCCGGCGTTGTTGATGAGGATATCGAGGCCGCCGTGGCGGTCTTCCAGCTCGTCGGCAAGGCGGGTCAGTGCCTCGCCGTCATTCACATCCAGTTGCCGTGCCGCAAAGCCGGCGGCGAGCAGGGCGTCGACGTCGTCGGGCTTGCGGGCGGTGGCCCAGACTTCGTGGCCGGCATCGCGGAAGGCGTCGGCCAGGGCGCGGCCGATGCCGCTGGAACAACCGGTGATGAGGACGGTGGGCATGGGGTAGGCCTTAGGTCTGGGAGGGTCGTAATACCTGCCCCGGCCCTATCGCTGGCAAGCCAGCTCCCACAGGGATCACCGAAGCCCCTGTGGGAGCTGGCTTGCCGGCGATAGGGCCGGTACAGGCAATGAATCAATTGGCGAATGTACCTTGCAGATGCTCGGCACGAAACTCCAGGGTCTGCGGCCGATACCCCGAGCGCAGCGGCGGCACCGGCAGGCAATCGCTCCACTCGACGCCCGGCTGCAATTCGCCGGGACCACGGTAGCGGGGTGCTGCATAGGTATTCTCGGCCAGGTTCACGGTATCGCCGGGAGCATAGGCGGCCACGCGCCAGCGCAGCTCGGTCAGCGGCGCCTTGTTGCCGTTCTTCATGCGAACCTGCAGGGCACGGTCGGCGGGGCATTGGTCGGGGGCGTAGGCCAGGCGAATGTCCAGGCGGGCCAACTGCGAGGCCTCGCGGGTGTCCTGCCAGACCACACCTAGCGCCACCAAGCCCAGGCCGCACACGGCGGCCAGGGAGATCGGCAAGGCCTTGGCCGGGTAGCGCAGCAGCAGGACCAGCCAGGTGAGGATGAGCAGGGCGCCGATGATCATGGTGGGGCAGGCCTTGGTGGCGGGGGTTTGATCATCGTAGCGGGAAATGGGTATTGGCTCAAAAGCGGGAGGGCCTCGCCCTCCTTTCGCCGCTGCCCATCGCCGGCAAGCCGGCTCCCACAGGAATGTACAAAGCCTGTGGGAGCCGGCTTGCCGGCGATGGGCCGCAAAGCGGCCCCGGGGCTTACTGCGCGATGGTCTTCACCGAAACCCCACGCTCCACCGGCGTGGAAGTTCGCCCATACACATCCTCGAAGCGCTCGATATCATCCTCGCCCAGGTAGCTGCCGGACTGCACCTCGATGATCTCCAGCGGGATCTTGCCCGGGTTGCGCAGGCGGTGCACCGAGGCGATGGGAATGTAGGTGGACTGGTTCTCGGTGAGCAGGAACACGTTCTCGTCGCAGGTCACCTCGGCGGTGCCGGACACCACGATCCAGTGCTCGGCGCGGTGGTGGTGCATCTGCAGCGACAGGCTGGCGCCCGGCTTGACGGTGATGTGCTTGACCTGGAAGCGCCCACCCATGTCCACCGAGTCGTACGAGCCCCACGGGCGGTAGACCTCGAGGTGATTCTGGGTCTCGGTCCGGCCTTGGGCGTCGAGGGTGTTGACCAGCTGCTTGACGCCTTGGACCTTGTCCTTGTGGGCGATCATCATGGCGTCCTTGGTCTCGACCACCACGATGTTCTCGAGGCCGATCACCGACACCAGCTTGCCATTGCCATGGATCATGCAGTTGTGGCTGTCCTGCACCACCACGTCGCCCTTGGTGACGTTGCCGTTGTCGTCCTTCTCATGCACGTCCCACAGCGACGACCAGCAGCCCACGTCGCTCCAGCCGGCCGACAGCGGCACCACGCAGGCGCGCTGGGTCTTCTCCATCACCGCGTAGTCGATGGAGTTGTCCGGGCAGCAGGCGAAGGTGGCTTCGTCGATGCTCAGCACATCGGCCTCTTCGTCGCTGCGCTCCAGGGCCAGCAGGCAGGTGTCGTAGATGTCCGCATCGTGCTTTTTCAGCTCTTCCAGGAAGCGGCTGGCGCGGAACAGGAACATGCCGCTGTTCCAGAAGTAGCCGCCGGCGCGGACGAACTCGTTGGCGCGTTTCTCGTCGGGTTTCTCGACGAACTGCGCGACCCGCGCCACGCCCTCGGGCAGCAGCGAATCCTGGCTGGAACGGATGTAGCCGTAGCCGGTCTCGGGCTTGGTCGCCGGCACCCCGAACAGCACCATCTCGCCGCGCTCGGCGGCCACGGTGGCCAGGGCCAGGGCGCGCTGCAGGGCCTTCTGGTCCTCGATCACGTGGTCGGCCGGGAGCACCAGCATCAGCTCGTCACGGCCTTCATTGACCAGCTTCATCGCGGTGATGGCCACCGCCGGCGCGGTGTTGCGGCCGAACGGCTCCATGAGGATCGCCTGGGTTTCCAGCTTCAGCGCGCCCAGCTGCTCCTGGACGATGAACTTGTGGTCCTTGTTGCAGACCACGATGGGGGTGTCCATGCCATCGAACACCAGGCGTTCGATGGTCTGCTGGAACAGGGTGTGTTCGCCGGTCAGGGCCAGGAACTGCTTGGGGAACTGCTTGCGCGACAGAGGCCACAGACGCGAACCGCTACCACCAGAAAGAATTACCGGGATCATCATGTTTCTCCAATAGTCGTTTAGAGGCAGGGGGATCAGTTGCTAGCCACGGGGCGAGTTACCCACACCGGCGACAGGCTGTTGCCGGAACCGGTGACATACAGCACGGCCGCTTCGCCGCGCTCCAGGGCGACGGGCTTGACGTCGCCGACTTTCTTGTCGCCTGCATACAGGGCAAGGTTGACCTTGACCGGGTTGATTTCACGTTCGCCACGGCCCTTGGCGGCCACCGGCTTGACCACTTCGGTCTTGCCGTCGGCGGTCTTCAGGGTCAGTTGCTGGTCGCTGAGGTTCTGCACCCGCACCAGGGCCTTCTGCTTGTTCTTGAACGGTGGCTCTTCGATCAGCTGCGGGTTGCCGCCGTTGTTGTTGACCAGGGTGTAGTACTTGTCGGCGGCCAGCTTGACCGGCACGCTCTTGCCGCCGACTTGGGCGGTGTAGTCGCCGCCGGGCAGGAAGCTGAAGTCGCTGCTGGCCTGGGCGCCGACCTGCTTGATCTGGTTGTTGCCGACGCTGGCGGCGGTGGGGCTGCTGGCGGCGTTGTACAGGCGCACGAAGGTCGAGCCCTTCGGCGCGCTCGGGCCATAGAGGGCGGCATCGGCGCCGGCGAAGGCCTGCATCGAGGCCAGGGACAGGCCGGCGGCGAGGGTGAGGGCTTTGGCAATGGAAGTCTTGGTGGTCATGTGCGTGTTCCTCTCTATCTTCAGTGGTCCGTCCGGTTGGACGACAGGGCCAGGTTTTCTTCGGATTTGCGGGAGTTCTTCAGCTGTGCGATCCACTGCGGATCGAAGGCGCTGAGGTCGTTCTTCATGGGCAGATACCGTTCAGGGAATTCCCACACCACGACTTGTGGCGGGGCATTTTTGAAAGCGTCGCTTTGCAGGTACTTGAGCATCGGCAGCAACGGGCCGTGGCCGTCTTCGGCGTAGTTGGCGACGTCGCTGCGCAGGGCCTGCTGCAGGGCGCCGAGGAAGTTCCAGTGCGGGTTGGCGCTGTAGCTGGTGCCCACCAGCGCCACCGGGATGCGGCTGTCGTCGAACAGCGCGTCGCCACCCTCGGCGCCATCGGCCTGTACCGGGTGGGTCTTGCGTTGTTGCAGGGTGTCGGGGGTGGGCAGCAGGTTGCTGAACAGCGGATCCAGCGGCAGGAAGTTGGTCAGGTCGCCCTTGTACGGCGCGCTGGCGCCGGCCTCGGTGATGTACGCCTGTGGCTCGCCGGTGAGCAACTGCTGGCGGTCGACGGCTTCGGCCAGCGATTGCGCAACCACTTCGGCGCCCATCGGCGTCCAGTGGGTGTCGGTGCGCAGGAACACCTGGCCGCGGGCCTTGGCCTGCTCCAGCGGCGCTAGCAGGTCGGGGGCGAACACGTTGGCCTGGCGCGCCTGGGCGTGGAACTGGTTGAACAGGTCGTCGTGCAGGCTGGCCGGCGTCTCTTTGCCGATGTATTCGGAATAGAGCCGGGCCTTGGCCGGGACGATCGCCAGCACCAGCTGCACGCCCTGGCGTTGCAGTGTGTCACGCACCCCGCGCACCAGTGCCAGGTTGTCCTGCATCTGTTGCTGCGCGCCGGCGGTGGGGTTGAATTCCTCGTCGGTGAACAGCCACTGGTCGCGACCCAGCACCACGCCGGGGCGGCCTTCGTTGAACAGCTTGAAGTCCAGCGCCGCCCACAGGTTGGTGCCGACGCGCTTGATCGGGAATTGCTCGTCGTAGTGGGTTTCGGCGGCCTTGGCCAGCTTGCCGTCGAGCAGGGTCATCTGCCCGGTGCGGTTGAAGCTTTCCAGCCCGCCGACCGACCATGCGCCCAGCCCGACCAGCAGGCCCATGAACGACAGCGAATAGGTGATGCGAAGTGTCCGGTTCATGATTCAGGCCTCAGAACTGGAAGTACAGGAACGGGGAGTAGCTCTGCGCCGAGAGCTTGAGCACCGAGGCGACGAACAGCAGCAGGACCAGGGCGCGGGTCATGATCCGCGTCCAGTCCAGCCCCACCGAGCCGTCGGCGTTGATCTGCACCGGCGTGGCCTTTGGCGTTGGCTTGGCGTTGCGGTAGAAGTCGCGCAGGCCGAAGAACGCCAGGCTCAGGTAGGCGACGACCAGCGTGGCCACCTGCAGGCCGGTAAGCTGGGCGCTGTTGATTTCCGACAGCTGCCAGTCGCCGAAGCTGAACATGGCGCCGTACATGCGCGCCGCCACGTGCAGGTTCTCGGCGCGGAAGATCACCCAGCCGACCACCACCAGCAGGAAGGTGAAGGCCCATTTCACCGGGTTGAAACGCTGCGGATTGGTGTCCAGCCCGAGCGCGCGCTCGATGGCCAGCCACAGGCCGTGCCAGGCGCCCCAGATGATGTAGGTGAAGTTGGCGCCGTGCCACAGCCCGCCCAGCAGCATGGTCAGGAACAGGTTGCGGTAGGTGTTGAAGGTGCCTTTGCGGTTGCCGCCCAGGGTGATGTACAGGTAGTCGCGCAGCCAGGTCGACAGGCTGATGTGCCAGCGCCGCCAGAACTCGGTGATCGACTGGCTGATGTAGGGCTGCTTGAAGTTCTCCATGAAGCGGAAGCCCATCATCAGGCCCAGGCCGATGGCCATGTCGCTGTAGCCGGAGAAGTCGAAGTACAGCTGCGCGGTGTAGGCCAGGGCGCCGAGCCAGGCATCACCGGTGGTAGGGTTCTGCAGGGCGAAGCAGTGGTCGGCGACCACCGCCAGGGTGTCGGCGATGAACACCTTCTTGATGAAGCCCTGCATGAAGCGGGTGCAGCCTTCGGAGAACTTGTCCAGGGTGTGGGTGCGGTTGTTGAACTGGTCGACCAGGTCCTTGAAGCGCAGCACGGGGCCGGCGATCAGGTGCGGGAAGATCGCCACGAAGGCCGCGAAGTCGATCAGGTTGCGCGTGGCCGGGGTGTCGCCGCGGTACACGTCGATGATGTAGCTGATCGACTCGAAGATGTAGAACGAGATACCGATCGGCAGCAGCACATGGGTGAGGATGAACGGCTCCAGCCCCATCGAGGTCATGATCGCGTTGAGGCTGTCCACCCCGAAATTGGCGTACTTGAAGTAGCCGAGGATGCACAGGTCGACCCCCACGCCGAGCAGCAGCCAGCGCTGCGCGGGCTTGGTGCGCACGCCGGCGGCGCCGACCTTCAGGCCGATCCAGTAGTTCCACAGGGTGACCCCGGCGAACAGGGCGAGGAAGTCCACCCTCCACCAGGCGTAGAAGATGTAGCTGGCAACCAGCAGCAGCAGGTTGCGATAGCGATTCCCGCTCACGTAGTACAAGCCGAGGAAAACCGGCAGGAACAGGAACAGGAACACGTTGGACGAGAAGACCATCCCGGTTCTCCTAGTTATGCACAGCACCTGGGGCACAGCGCCCCCCAAACCCCCCAACAAAAAGCTGGAAGGCAACCTAGTCCCCTGTAGGAGCCGGCTTGCCGGCGATGGGCCGCATGGCGGCCCCGGCCATCGCAGGGCAAGGCTTTGCCTTGCATCGCCGGCAAGCCGGCTCCCACAGGGATCGCGTTACTTTTTCTGTTCCGCGCTCGGGTCATAGACCCGCGTCACATCGCCACCCAGCCGGAAACTGTTGAACGGCTGCATGTCATGCTTGCGCTCGAGGGTGTCGCCGACGCACTGGTACAGCGCGCACCATGGCTCGAGCCAGGCGTACTTGCTGTCGATCTTCAGGTCCTTGAGGTCCTGCTTCACGCCGGCGCGGGTGTTGAAATGAACAGGGTCGCGGGCACCGGCCAGCACGCCTTCGCCAAGCCGTTGCAGGGCGAAGTTGTTCTCCTTGCGCAGGTCCACGCCGTTGGCCTGGGCGAAGCTGGCGATCATCGCCAGCGGCGGCAGGGCATAGTTGTGGTAGGCCAGGGCGCGTTGCTTGCGCTTGACCTCGTTGGGCAGGAAGCCCTGCTCGTCGACCTGGTTGACGCCGACCTTGTATTCCTTCACCGCCCAGTCGAACAGCTCCCGCTGGTCGGTGGCCACCGCGGTGGCCATCACCGACCAGGCCGCCCAGTAGCTGTGGTTGTTGATCTTCTCCAGCGGCAGGTCGCTCCAGTCGCGCACGGTCTGGCGTGCCAGGCGCACGAACCACTTCTCGATCTGCTCGGCCTCGGAGCGGTGCGCCGCCAGTGGCTGCGAGTTGGAGAACTTCAGGCGCAGCCACGAGCCGCTCATGCTGCCCAGGGCCCATTTGCGCATGGACTTGCCGGTATGGTTGTAATCGGTGGACATCAACGCATCGGCGCGTGCCCAGGTGTCGAGCCAGGTCAGGGCGCAGTCCAGTTGCGCCGGGCGGCCATCGCGCATGTACTGGCCGACCATCTTGCTGACGCCTTTCTCGAGGGTGGTGATGTCCTCGGTGGATTTGCGGAAGGCTTTTTCCGAGGCGACATTGAGCGTCGCCCGGGCCTTGTCCGAACCTTCGTACTTGCTGCGGAACTGCAGCGCGCCGGTATAGGGCTTGGGCGCGGCTTCGCAGCGGAAATTGCCGTCGCCGGTCTTGAGCTTGTCGATGCCCTCGTAGTAACCCTGGGGCGGCACCAGCGCGGCCTGCGCCGCGCCGCCGAACAGGGCGAGGGCGAGCAGGGCGGGTGCGGTCTTGCTGCTTATGGTGGTCATGGTCGCCTCACTGGCCAGCTTGCGCGGTGTGCTGCGCGGGGCTGGCGAAGTTGTTGCGTTTGCAGAGTTTGGCTTCGACTTTCTGCGTACCGCTTTCTGGCCCTTGTACCTCCAGGGCGAGCAGGTTCTGGCCTGCCCAGTCTTCGTCCTCGCGCATCTGGAAGACGAAGCGCCCGTCGGTGTCGGAGGTCTCGGGCTTCTCGATCTTGATGTCCTCGTGGCGGCCGTTGAGGTACCACAGGGTGGCCTGCAGCACCTTCACCGAGCTGTCCTCGAACTTGATGTCGAACTGGTGGTTGCGGTTGACCAGGTCCTTGATCACGCCGTTCTTGCCGTTGACCATCAGCTCGTTCTTGCCGGGCTTGAGGGTGGCGCTGGCGCTCATCTGTGCCGGGCGGTCGTCACAGCCGTCGTCGAGCAGGCCGAGGATCTGCCGCCAGATGGTTTCCTGGTCGAGGCGGTACAGCGGCGAGAACTCCCACACCAGGATTTTCGGCGGGTTGTTCTGGAATTCCTCGCTGCCCAGGTACTGGATCATCGAGCCTTCCAGGCCGCCGCCGGGGAAGGCGACATTGAGCACATCGGCGCCGATGTACTGCTCGAGGAAGCCCGAGAAGTTGTAGTTCTTGCCGCTGTGGCTGGTGCCCACCAGGGTGATCTGCGCGTTGCCCGAGTCACCGAACAGGTCGTCACCGCCGGCGGCGCCCTTCGGTTCGGTGGCGAACTGGTCCATGTACTGCACCGCATAGCTGGTGCCGCACAGCTGGCCGGCGACGTTGTGCAGGGTGCCGGTCTTGCCCATGCGCCCGGATTTTTTGGTCTCGAACTCCTTGCGCGGGATGCCTTCGAAGGCCGGCATCTTGTGCACGGTGTCGGCCACGATCTTCGCCGCGCGTTCGGCGCCATAGGGCGTCCAGTGCTGGTCGCCGCGGAAGTAGAAGTCCTTGCCCTGGTCGGCGGCGGCCAGTTGCTCGTTGGTCAGCGGCGACAGGTCGGGCACGTTGTAGCCCATTTTGCTGAAGCGCTGGAGCATGGCCTGGTAGTTGCGCAGGGCCTTCTGGTAGTCGAAGGCGGCCTTCTCTTCGGGGTTGAGCATGTTGCGGTTCACCAGGCCACGGGTCGGCTGGTACACCACCACCAGCTCGACGCCACGCTTCTTGAACGCGTCGTGCACCTGCTGCAGGCGCTTGTAGCCGCCCGGGGTGGTGTCGAACTCGGTGCGCAGGTCCTCACGGGTACGGAACAGCCAGTCGCCCTGGGCTTGCACCAGGGTGGTGAAGTTCTGCTGGTAGCGCGTGGTGTAGCGGCTGGCGTCGTGGGCCTCGGGGCACAGCTGGCAGCACGGTTCGGCGCTGAAGGTCGGCGCCTTGACGTCTTCGGCGCGCACGCCCTGGCTGATGGCCAGGAGGGCGGCGGACAGGCCCAGCAGTTTCATCAGGTGTGGAGTCATGGTCTGGGCTTCCTTAGTCGATCATTTCGGTCTGGCGTTCGACCGGGTCGATCAGCACGGCCTTCTGCTGGCGCACCAGCAGGTCGAGGATTTCGTCCTGGCGTTCGCCGAGCACGCCGTTGAAGCTGATGCCGTTGGCCTTGCGCGGCATCAGCATCGACACCTTGTACAACTCCACCGACAGCGGCGAATCGATAGACAGCGGGCCTGAACCGTTGGCCGCCAGCTCGCCGCCGACCACGATCAGCGACACCTTGGTATCGAACGGGTCGAGGGCGATGTCGCGGTCGGTGTCGGACAGGTCCTTGATGTGGCCGTACACGCCCACCAGGCCGTTGGCCATGGCGACGTTCTCGTACAGGCGGATGTTCACGCTGTTGCGCACGCGGATGCCGTGGCGGCGGTTGTTGATCAGCTTGTTGCCCCAGATCAGGTTGTCGCCGCTCTCGTACAAAGTGATGCCGTCGGTGTGGTTGCGGTAGATCTCGTTGTAGGCAATCAGGTTGTTGACGCTGTTACGGTCGATCACCACGCCCGAGAGCTTGTTGTCGTAGCTCTTGTTGTTGATGATCCAGCTGTCGTTGACCTCACGCGAGACGATGATCCCGTGCTTCTTCTTGGTGCCGTACACGGTGTTGCCGGCGATGATCAGGCGGTGCGAGCGGTCGTGGGGGTCGATGCCGTAGACGATGTTGTCGCGGTAGGTGCTGTCCTTGACCACGAAGTCGCTGGTCTCGTAGCAGTAGAAGCCGTACCACATGTCGCTGAACTCGGAGCCGATGATCCAGCCGGTGGGTTCCGGGCGGCCCATCTGCTTGGCCATGTTCGGCGTGTACTGTGAGATGCTCACGCCATAGGACTTGGATTTGGCGTAGCCGAAGCTGGCCATCTTGCTGTTGACGATATAGGTCTCGGTGCCGCCCCAGCTAAGCAGGAACGGGCGGAATTCGTCGGGCTTGCGGAAGGTCGCCGGGCCATTGGCCTGCTCGCGCCATCCGGTGACCCGGGTGTCGCTGACGAACAGCTTGCCGTCGTTGACGATGAACGAACCGCCTTCCTCGGACAGGCGCAGTTCCTTGACCTTGCCGTCGATCTCCAGCACGCCCTTGTGCCCGACCACGATCGGCAGGCGCGCCAGGTACACGCCCGGCGCGGTTTCACGCAGGTACTGGCTGGGGACTTTCTTGCTCAGCTCCACCAGATCGACGTGGCCGTCATCGACGAAGATCGCCTGGGGGATGCCGTGCTGACGGCGGACCCACTCGGCGCCCTTGTTGTCGCCGCCGATGAATTCCTTGAGGGTGTCCTCCTGGAGCATGCGGCGCACGCTGACCTTGCCCTTGTGCTGGCGGTCGATCTTCTGCTGCACTGCCTGGGCGGTGTAGCCGGACAGGTCGGGTAGCTTGGGCGGGTCCATCTTCAGTGGCTCGATCGGTGCGCTGGAGACGGTATAGGTCTTGGCCTGTTGCAGCCCTTTGGCCATTTCCGGCTCGGCGGCCTGGGCAAGGCCGCCGGCCAGCAGCAGGGCGCTGGCGAGCAGGCTGTGGCGAAGGTTCGGGTGCAGGTTCATGGCTATCCTCTCCCGGCCTCAGTAGCGCCAGATCACGTCGACGAAGGCGCGGTGCATGTACGAGTCGGCCTCTTTGCCGTAGGCGTCGCCCGGCTTGAACACACCGGCACGCAGGCGCACCAGGGCCGACGGTTCGTCGATCGACTGGCTGATCGAGGCCGGCAGCAGGCCCTGCTTGAAGTACTTGGTCACGACCACGTCCATTTCCTGGCCGAGGTCTTTCTCGCCCTGCACCAGCGGGCGGCTGATGCCGCCGTCGTCGACCACCGCGTTGATGCCGCTGGAGCCGATGTTCTGCTTGCCGTCGACGCGCCAGAACTTGTGGTAGATGAAGCTGGCGTCGTAGTCGTCGCGCAGCTGCCAGGAGGCGAACAGGGTGGCCGCCTGCAGGTTGCCCAGCTCGCCGCGGAAGGCTTCGCCGAAGCGGTGCACGCGCGAGCGGGTGCCGGTGAAGTTGGAGCGGTTGCTCTCAAGGCCGGTCTGCTCGAAATTGTTCGAGCCATCGCTGCCACCGCCGCCGCTGCCGCGGGCGTAGGCCGCGCCGACTTGCCACTGCGGGTCGAGGCGCAGGCGGATGCCGAGGTCGGTGGCCCAGGCGTTGACGTCGCCGCTCTGCTTGCCGGTGGCGACCTGGTCGTTGCCGACCGCCTGGCTGCTGAGGGTGTCGCGGTCGCCGGTCAGCCAGGTGACGCTGCCCCAGTAGTTGACGGTGTGGTCGTTGCGCCAGTTGTAGGCGTCGCTGTTGGCTTCCAGGCCCAGCCAGGTGAGGTCGCCGGTGCGGGTCTTGTCGAGGGCGTCGACGGTTTCGCCGGGGCTCTTCAGGCTGCCGCCGTCATGGCTGTGGTGGGCACGCAGGCCAACCCAGTGGCCGGGTGTCCATTGCGTGGCGACGTTGCCGTAGACATGGGTGCGGTCCTTGTCTTCGGGGGCCAGTTCGGTGAGGTCAGTGCGGTATTCGCTGAAGCGCTGGGCAACGCCAAGGTCGGCCTTGAGCAGGGTGGTGTCGAAGGTCCAGTTCAGCGCCTCGATGTTGGTGTCGCGCCACATGCCGTCGTCGCTGCGCAGGCGCTGGCGGCCGAAGCGCAGCTGCTCGCCGGGGTAGGGGGTCAGGCCGCTGTAGCCGATCCAGAATTCGCGCATGGCCAGGTAGCTCTTGTCCGGCTTGCGGCTGTCGTCGCCGTTGTCGCTGGTGGTGCCGTCGTCGTTCTGGCGCAGGGTGTCGGTTTCGATGATGTCGGTGGCGGCCACCGCCTGGCCCATGGCGAAGGCGCTCCAGTTGCCGCGCTCGCCGTACACCCAGGGGCGCAGGTCAAGGCCGAGGCCGTTGACATCGCCACCGGAGCGGGTGCCCAGGTCACGGTCGTCCTCGGACTGGCCGGTGATCTTCACGTCGAGGCCGAAGTTCTTCTGCGCGGTTTCCGCCGCCAGGGTCGGCATCGACCACAGCAGGGCAAAGCCCAGGCCGATGCCGGCTTTCACGAAGGGGTTGAGCGTCATAGCGAATCCTCGGCGTCTACTTCTTCTTTTTCGTCCTGCAGCGCTTCGATGGCCAGGGTGCTGTTGGCGCCTTGGGCCATGCTGCCGCGCGCCTGCTTTTCCTGCGCCAGCAGTTGCTGGGCCTGGTTGCGCTGGTCGGGCGTGAGCTGCTGGTCGAGCTGTTGCAGCAGCTCGCTTGACTGTGGGGTCGGGTTGACCTGGGAGAGTTGCGCGAACACCCAGGCATTGGTCGGCGCCGGGCGGATGCCGTGGCCTTCGCTGAACAGCTGGGCCAGGGCGTAGTCGGCGCTGTTCTGGCCACCACGGGCGGCGGCGAGCAGGTGGTCGACGGCCTTTTGCGGCTCGACCTGGCCCAGGTAGCCACGGCGGTACAGCTGGCCGAGGTAGTAGTCGGCGCTGACTTCGCCGGCGTCGGCGGCAGCCTGCAGGTGCTCCTGGGCCTTCTGCGCGTCGGCGGGCACGGTCTTGCCTTCGTAGTAGAGCCGGCCCAGCAGCAGTTCGGCGCGGGGCTGTTCTGCTTCGCGGCCTTTGTCGATATAGGCCATCAGCTGGTCGGTGTCGCCCAGTTCGGGGAAGTCGTAGAGCAGCTGCGCCAGGCTCACCCAGGATGCCGGGTTGGCCGGCGCGACCTGCTCTAGGAGGTCCTTGGCGGTCTTCTCGTCGGTCTGGCCGAGGCTGCGGTCGGCCAGCACGCGGGCGACGCTGTCGACCCGGGTGGCCGGCACGGTGCCGCGGGCATGGGCGGTCTTGAGCTGCTCGAGCAGGGCGGCCTGCTGGTCGGGCTGGGCGCGTTTCTGGTAGACGGTGGCCAGTTCCACGTAGCAGATATCGGTAGTGGACAGCGCGGCCTTGCAGATTTTCTCCACCTCGCCCAGGTGCTGGTCATAGGTGCCCTGGGTGCGGTACAGCAGCACCTGGGCCAGGCCGGCCTCGGGATTGCCGGCAGCGCGCCACTGGTCGATCTGCTGTTGGGCGTTGACCTTGGGGAAGCTCTGCGGGTACTGCAGGTAGAGCATCGCCAGCGGGATCAAGGTATTCGCTTCACCTTGTTGCGCCGCGAGCTTGAGCAGGGTCTCGGCCTCTTCGCGCTCGGCCTGGGTGCTGTCGGGTTTGGCCACCAGCAGGCGGCCGAGGCGCGCCTGGGCCCGGGGCGAGGTGGCGGCGGCGGCGCGGTAGGTGGCTTCGGCTTGCTTGAGCTTGGCCGGGTCGCGGGTGCCGACCTGGATGTCCGCCAGACCGACCTGGGCGTCGCTGTAGCCAAGGTCGGCGAGGGCCTTGTAGTTGCGCTCGGCGGTGGCGGTGTCGCCGCGCTTGAGCGCTTCGTTGGCCAGGCGCTGGTCGGGCAGGCCGGCGCAGCCGGCCAGGGTGATGGCGGCGGCCAGGGCGCATGCCCCCAGGCGCAAGCTGTCCCTGTGGGAGCCGGGGTGTCTGCTGGTCATCGGCATGATCCTCTTACAGCCCGCGGGCCACGGCCTTGTCGATCAGCCAGTTCAGCGACGGGCCACGGTCGCTGTTGACCGAGGCCGGGCGGCCGGCGAGTTCGGCCGGCAGGCCGCCGTCGGGCTTGATCTGCACGCGGATGTCGGAGGCCAGGTTGTCGGTGTCCAGGCTCGAGCTGCCGGTGATCCGGCCGCTGCGCACTTCATCCTCGCCGGCGATCTGGAAGTTGACCCGGGTGCCCGGCTTCACTTCATCGAACTGGCGATAGCTGAAGCGCGCCTCGATGGTCGGGGTGCTGGTACGCGGGATCAGCGCGAACACCGGCTGGCCCTTGCTGGCGTACTGGCCGTCATCCACCAACTGGCGCGAGACCACGCAGTCGCATGGGCTGGTGAGGGTGCCGGAGAGCTGCTTGCCGAACAGCTCCTCGACCTTGGCCGGCTCCAGTTGCGAGTCGTCCAGGTGGCCTTTGAGCAGGTCGAGCATGCTGGTGTTGAAGGTTGCCAGTGGCGCGCCCTTGGCCACGCTCGCCCCGTTTTCCACCAGGCTCTGCACGCTGCCGTCGCGGGGCATGGTGACGTTGGTGGTGGGCACCGCGACCACGCCGGCTTCGGCATGGCTGACGAAGTACAGGCCATACAGCGACTTGGCGACGAAACCGAACGCCACCAGGCCGACCACGAACACCCCGGCGGTGACGGTGACCGCACGCAGGCGGCCGAATGCGGACAGGCCCGAGCCTCCGTCCTTCTGCTTGCGCGCCTTGGTGAAGTTGTCGCGCTGCAGGGTGCTGAGCACGTCGCCGACGCTGATCAGCTCGCCGGACAGGTGGCTGGTGATGATATGGCGCAGGGTGGCGATGTCGCGCGGCTCCAGGTTCTGGAACTCGGTGCCGGTGCGGCCGGTGTCGCGGCTGCTGGTGCGTACCAGCAGCTCGACGTCCATCGACAGGCCTAGGTTGTCGACCACGAACTGCAGGCGGCCGCGCAGCACTTCGCCTTCGGCCAGGGGCTTCTTGGCATGGAAGGACAGGCCCCCGGCGGACAGGTCGTCAACCTTCACCTCGTGCGGCTCGCGATTGCCGTCCAGGTAGCGCAGCTTGGCGGGAATGCGCACCCGGGCATGCTGGCGCTGCGCTTCGGATTCATGCACGACGTTGACGTTCACGGCGGTATTCATGGCGATATTCGTTCCTGTTATCCGATCCGGGGGCTCACACGACCATGAACAGCACGGCGACGAAGATGCTCGCGGCCGAGAAGGTCATGGTCCGCGAGGACCAGGTGTTGAACCATTGTTGAAAACTTGCGAGGTCGCGCTTGAGGGCAGTGGGCTGGCGAGTCCAGGACTGCTTGTCGAGGCGGAAGAACACGTAGATCTTCATCACCGCGCCGACGATCTGGTTGTAATAGAGAATCAGCGGGTAGGCCGGGCCTACGTTGTGGCCCGAGCACAGCAGCATGATGGTGAGGATCAGGCGGGTGATGCCGATCCACAGCAGGTACACCAGCAGGAACTGCAGGCCGAACTTGAAGCTGGCGATCACCGCCACGGTCAGGCCCAGCAGGCTGGTCCACATCGACACGCGCTGGTCGAGCAGGACGATGCTGGTGAACAGCCCCAGGCGCTTGAGGCCCAGGCCCAGGGCGCGGGAGTTCTGCCGCAGGTTGTTGCCGTACCAGCGGTACATCAGCTTGCGGCTGGCCTTGACGAAGCTTTTCTCCGGCGGGTGCTCCACCGTGTTGATCGCCGCGTCAGGCACGTAGAAGGTGTCGTAGCCCAGGCGCATCAGGCTGAACCAGCTCGACTTGTCGTCGCCGGTGAGGAACTTGAAGCGGCCCAGGCGCCAGTGCATCAGCGAGTCGCTTTCGACGTCGGCGATGAACTCGGGGTTGGTCACCACGCTGGCGCGGAACATCGACATGCGCCCGGTCATGGTCAGCACGCGCTTGCTCAGGGCCATCGAGCACATGTTGATGTGGCGCTGGGCGAAGCGCAGCTTGTGCCACTCGCTCATGATGTAGCCGCCGCGCACTTCGCAGAACTCGTTGGTGGTCAGGCCGCCGACGTTGGGGTAGAGCTTGAACCACGGCACGGTCTTGCGCACCACGCCTTCGGCCAGCACGGTGTCGCCGTCGATCACCGCGACCACGGCGTTCTCGTCCGGGAGCATCCGCGAGATGGCGCGGAAGCCATAGGCCAGGCCGTCGCGCTTGCCGGTGCCGGCGATGCGCACGATGTCCAGGGTGACGTGTCCGGGCGGGTTGTACTTGGCCCACAGGCTCTTGACCAGCAACTCGTCGGACTTCTCCACCAGCGAGCAGACCACCGTGGTGGGGAAGCCACAGTCGATCGCCTCGCGGATCACCGAGCTATACACCTGGGCGGTGGTCAGCGCATCGATGCGGAAGCTGGTGACCATCAGGTACACATGCGACGGGTCGGCGGCCTTGCCGAGCTTCTGCACCTTGCGGCGCAGGTACGGGTAGACCAGGTACAGGAAGATCATGCCGCGGATGAAATGGGTGGCGCCCATGGAGTAGCGCCAGATGCCGACAGCGCCGACCAGGAAGATGAAGTGCTTCGACTGCGAATCGAAGATATCGCTGGGCAGGGCCAGGGCGATCAGCATGAGCAGGCTCATGTAGAGCAGCCAGCCGGCGCACTGCAACAGCACTGTCTGGAACCTTTGCATGTTCGGCATCCGTCGAGAATTCGGGGTGGGAAGGGCGGCGCGCTGGGGAGGGACGCGCCGCCCGACCGGGTTTACCAGCAGATGCCTTCGGTGCGGCTGGTGGTGCAGGTCGGCTTGCTCATGAAACCGACCAGGTCGATCACTTGCTTGCCGGCCGGCGCCTGTTGGGCCAGGGCGCGGAATTTCTCGTCACGGTTGCCCAGCACGATGATGTCGGCGTCGTTCACCACCTGCTCGAAGTTGGCATTGAGCAAGGAGGACACATGCGGAATCTTCGATTCGATGTATTCCTTGTTGGCGCCGTGCACCCGGGCGTACTCGACGTTCTGGTCGTAGATGTCCAGCTGGTAGCCCTTGCCGATCAGGCGCTCGGCCAGCTCCACCAGTGGGCTTTCGCGCAGGTCGTCGGTACCGGCCTTGAACGAAAGACCCAGCAAGGCGACCTTGCGCTTGTCGTGGCTCTCGATGATGTCGAAGGCGTTCTGCACCTGGGATTCGTTGCTGCGCATCAGCGAGTCGAGCAGCGGCGCCTTCACGTCCAGGCTCGAGGCGCGGTAGGTGAGGGCGCGCACGTCCTTGGGCAGGCACGAGCCACCGAAGGCGAAGCCGGGGCGCATGTAGTACTGCGACAGGTTGAGCACCTTGTCCTGGCAGACCACGTCCATCACGTCGCGGCCATCGACGCCGACCGCCTTGGCGATGTTGCCGATCTCGTTGGCGAAGGTGACCTTGGTCGCGTGCCACACGTTGCAGGTGTACTTGATCATCTCGGCCACTTCGATCGGCTTGCGGATCACCGGGGCATCGAGTTCTTCGTACAGGGCTTGCAGCACGTCGCCGCTGGCGCTGTCCAGTTCGCCGATGACGGTCATCGGTGGGTGGTCGTAGTCCTTGATCGCGGTGCTTTCGCGCAGGAACTCGGGGTTGACTGCCACGCCGAAATCGACACCGGCCTTCTTGCCCGAGCAGTCTTCGAGGATCGGGATCACCACGTTCTTGACGGTACCCGGCAACACGGTGCTGCGCACCACGATGGTGTGACGGCGGGTGGTGTCGCGCAGCACGTAGCCGATCTCGCGGCACACCGACTCGATGTATTCCAGGCCCAGGTCGCCGTTTTTCTTGCTCGGCGTGCCGACGCAGATCATCGACACGTCGCTGGCGCGGATGGCTTCGGCAAAGTCCGTGGTGCCGCGCAGACGGCCATTGGCGATGCCTTGCTGCAGCAACTCTTCCAGGCCCGGTTCGACGATGGGCGACTTGCCCTGGTTGATCAGGTCGATCTTGGTGCTGGACACGTCCACCCCAATCACGTCATGGCCTCGTGCCGACAGGCAACCGGCACAGACTGCACCCACATAACCCAAACCAAAGATGCTGATACGCATCGCATTCACCTCGTGTGTTTATCACGCCAGCCCTTCAGCGAAGAGCCGACCGGGTTGATTGACCAGCAGTTTTCGGGCGCACGGTTCCATGGCGAATTGACACTTCACCGAACGCAGGCATGAATAAATCCGGAGCGCAAAAAGTTATGCACTCAAAGTTGGCAGTCAAAGGCCAATATTTAAAAGGCGTGCCCTGAAATGCAGCCGTCTTTATTGCAAGTCGCTCTTCGCGAATTGCTGTGCTTGTTCTTTCAAGTGGATAAATCCTTTGAAATCAACCACTAGGACGAATTTTAGGGGCGCTTGTCTCCTGCATGGATTATGGCTTCAGGCACTTCCTGTACCGCCGTTGAAGTTTTCGGGCCGATTGTGAATGGCGGCCATTTGTCATCTGTAAGTCATTTCTCACGCTCAGCGCTTGAAACTCGTTACGGGTGCTATGAGCCATTGGGCGTAGCAGAAGTTCCTGGGGCGGTTCCGCCACGGTGAAAGATTTCTAAATATTTTTTCAGAGGGAAATACTTTCAATCTGATAGCACGGCGCAGTTTCGTCCCCGTATATAAAGGGCGAAAACGCAGCGGGATGGTTATATGCCAGCATGCGAAAATATTTTTCAAAAATCGTCAAAAAACTACGAACGGTCTTATGGCGTTTTGCGATAAGGATGTGACCGATGATTTATTGGCGCTGGAAATTTGGCTGATGGCGTTTTGCAGCGTGCCCCGTTGCAGGGCGGATGGGCTCATCGCGGGCTTGCCCCGCGATGAGCTGCAAAGCGGCGCTGAAAAATCAGCCCTCGGCGTGATCGCGCAGGAATACCAGGTGATCGGGTTTGGACTGCTCGGCGCTGTAGTAGTAGCCCTGCGCATCGAAGCGCTTGAGCTGCTCCGGGTCGTTGACCCGCTCCTGGATCACGAAGCGGCTCATCATCCCGCGGGCTTTCTTGGCATAGAAACTGATGATCTTGTACTGGCCGTTCTTCAGGTCCTTGAAGTCGACGTCGATCACCCGTGCCTTCAGGGCGCTTTTCTTCACCGCGCTGAAGTATTCGTTGCTGGCCAGGTTCAGCAGCACGTCGTCGTCCTGGTCGGCCAAGGCCTGGTTCAGCCACTCGCTGATGCGCGTGCCCCAGAAGGCGTACAGGTCCTTGCCGCGGGCGTTGGCCAGCTTTGTGCCCATTTCCAGGCGGTAGGGCTGCATCAGGTCCAGCGGGCGCAGCAGGCCGTACAGGCCCGAGAGCATGCGCAGGTGATCCTGGGCATAGCTGAAATCGTCCTCGCCCAGGCTTTCGGCATCGAGCCCGGTGTAGACGTCGCCCTTGAACGCCAGCAGCGCCTGCTTGGCGTTGGCCGGTGTGAAATCCGGGGTCCAACTACCGAAACGCGCGGCATTGAGGCCGGCGAGCTTGTCGGAGAGGTGCATCAGCTCGGCGATTTGCGCCGGCGACAGCTCGCGCAGTTGCACGATCAGCTCCTGGGAATCGTCCAGGTACTGGGGCAGGGTATGGCGTTGGGTCACCGGCGGGGTGTCGTAGTCGAGGGTCTTGGCGGGGGAAATCACCGTCAGCATCGGGTCGGCTCCTGGAATCGTCGGGCGAATTCTACGGGGCTGCCGGCGCAACGCCAAACTATGGCGACGATAGTCAGCGAACATCGCCACAGGCAACGCTCGGCTGTCGCGTTATAGTGCGCGCCATGCCTTCAAGGAGAATGCACATCGTGCGTATCGCGTTTGCCCTGTTCGCCGGGCTGCTGAGCCTGGGTGCCCAGGCGGCCCCGGCCGACTTCGTCAGTTTCGACCGTGAGCGCTGGCCGGAGCCGTTGAACAGCCCGGCGCTGTTCGACGTGGCGTCGCGGGCGGAGATCCTGTCGTTCGCCCGCGTGCTGCATGAAAGCGAGATGCTCGACGAGCCGGCGCTGAAGGCCCGGTTGGGCCTACGCCAGATCAACCTGACCGTGGTGCGGGCAGTGCGGGCGCGCTTGTGGCAGCGTCTGTGGACCAGCTATCAGCAGGCGCAGCGCAGTTGCGAACAGGACGCCTCATTCTGCTACCCGGTGGAATCCATGTCTGATTTGCGTACACAGGCCGCTGTGTTCGCCGAAGATGTCGGCTCGTTCTATGCTGAGTGGGTCGAGCCCAGTCATCAGTTCCATACCCGTTACCTGGATGAGCAACTGCGCAAGGCTGCGCTGTTTCCGCAGACCACCAGCGAGGTGGCCAAGCTCTCCGATCGTGAACGCAATGGCGAGGAACTCAATGACCGGATGTTCCTGCTGACCTTCGTCAGCGGCCCGGCCCCCCAGGGCGGTAGCACCGATGCGCTGGCTGACTACCTGCGCCGGCAGAAGCTCGACGGGATTTTCTTCGTGCTCGGCAATCGCCTGCAGCAACGGCGCGATGCCGGCCCGCTGGGCGAGCTGTACGCCGGCCAGTGCGTGGGTATCCAGGGCTGGGAATACCGCTCCCATGCCCAGTGGCAGGATTGGCAGGACTCGCTGCGGCGCAGCCAGGCGCGGGTGCAGGCCGACCTTGCCGGGCAGTATGTAGCGCTGTTCCGTCCGCCCTATGGCCAGCGCCGCGCCGATGGCGAAGCGTTCCTGGACAGCCAGCAACTGCGGGTTTCACTGTGGGACATCGACGCTCAGGATGACGGCCCGCTGAGCGCCGAGGCCTCGGCGCAGCGGGTGCTGACGCTGATGCTGTTGTGGCGCAAGGGGGTTATCCAGTTCCGTGACGGCTTGCCCAAGGCCCAGCCGGCGCTGGAGTGGTTGTTGCAGCACACGGCCCAGAGCGGGATCGGTTGGGAAGGGTGTCGGGAGTACGCACGGCTGGAGTAAGCAGGGGGCCGGGGGCTCAAGACACGCTGGCCGAACACTGTGCCTCACGCTGCATCGACTCCAGATTGCGCTCGATGGTCTCGCAGATCGTGTCCATCGGGATCTGATGCTCGCTGATGCGAAACGGGCTCTGCAGGTCCGTGCCGATCCGTTCGATCGCCAGCAGCATGAAACCGACAACCGTCGAAGCCAGCGGCGTGAACCAGCCCAGCGACTCCACCAGGCCCACCGGCACGATCAGGCAGAACAGCGTGATGAACAGCCGTGGGAAGTACACATAAGGGTAGGGCAGCGGCGTGTTGGCGATCCGCTCCATTCCGCCCTGGGCGTTGGACAGGTCCACCAGCGTCGACTCCAGGCGCGCCAGGCGGATGCTATCCAGCCGCCCGGCCTGGTATTCCTGGGCCAGCAGTGCCGCCGAACCGCTGAGGATGTCATTGGCGAAGTTGTTGGAGCGATTGCGCCGTTCGAACTCCCCGGGCGGTATGAAGGCCATCAGCTCGTCCGGGCATTTCTCGTTCTTGAGGTGGGCGGCCAGGCAGTTCACATAGGCGATATGCCGGCGCAGCAAGGTCGCCTTCACCGGGTTCGGCCCGTCAGCCGGGTCGTCGACCAGCGTCAGCACCTGTCGGGCGAAACTGCGTGAACTGTTCACCAACGCCCCCCACAACGTGCGCGCCTCCCACCAGCGGTTGTAGGCACTGCTGTTGCGAAAGCTCACCAGCACCACCAGCGCCGAGCCCAGCAGGGTGAGCGGGATCAGCGGCAGGCTGAACTTGCTGTTGAAGAACAGCATGAAGTCGATGGTGACCAGCACGTCCCAGATCAGCAGCCAGAACAACGACCAGCCGATGTAGCCGAAGGTCTTGACCACCAGGCGGTACTTGCGGGCGAGGAGGGCTTTCACGTTGCGGGAACCTCGAGGCGGGGGATGCAGGTTCCGACGCAGGATCGGGGAGCAAGGTTCCTGATTGGGGTATTGCAAGAATTTTCGGGGACATGGATGACGCGGACTTGGGAAGTCTCCCTGTATTGGATCTAGTGCCACTCCTGCATTGTCGAGGTTCGCAAGGTGCCCGACACGTGGTTGCCTTCAGTATTGATCGCTCGTATCTATTCGGATACAGTCTGGAGGGCTTGTTGATCTACGAAGTCGAACAAACGAAAAGCTTTGCCGTCTGGTTGGCCAATTTGCGCGATTTGCGTGCGCGAATCGCTATCGCTCGCAGGCTTGAGCGACTGTCACGGGGGAATCCTGGGGACTTCAAACCCGTTGGTGGCGGTATCAGTGAACTGCGCATTGATGTATCAGGTGGATACCGCGTCTATTTCACCAGCAGGCAGGGCAGGTTGATTTTGCTTCTGGTGGGTGGAGACAAGTCCTCTCAGGCCGGTGACATCCTCAAGGCAAAGGCACTGGCAAAGGAGCTGAAATGAACGAGAAACTCGTACCATTTGACATGGCTGATCTGTTGGATAGCGATGCTGCGATCAGTGAGTACCTGAGCCAAGTGCTCGCGGATGGTGACACTGACGAAATTCTTCGTGCGTTGGGTCATATTGCCAGGGCACGTGGTATGTCACAGGTCGCCAAGGAGACAGGCCTGGGTCGTGAGAGTCTTTACAAGGCGTTCGGTCCTGGAGCCAAACCGAGATTCGATACGGTACTCAAGGTTATTCGAGCATTGGGAATCGACTTGCAGGCTCAACCCCACGTCCTACCACGTTGAGTCGTGAGGCGACGGTCAGGCTGATGGCAGTTTCATCTGAACCAGAGCCACCCGGGATCCATCCGGCGCCCGCCGTTCCTCGATCCCGAACGGTACAAAACCCAGCTGTGGATAAAGCAGCAACCCTGCGGTGTTGTGATTGAAACACGACACCCAGACCTCCCGCGCGGCGAACTCTTCGCGGGCCAGGGCGATCATGCATTGCACCAGATAACGTGCCACGCCCTGACCCCGCGCAGCCGGCGCCACCACCACATTACCCAGCGCGCAGACGCCGCCGTGTTCGGCTTTGTAGAAATTGGCGAAGCCAACGATCACGCCATCGGCCTCGATCACTGTCGAACCGCAGCGCTGGGCAATGGCTTCGCTCAGTTGTATGGGGGTAAGCGGGTAGGTGGCTTTGGGGAACATGTAAAACAGTTCCTCGGCGTCATGGGCAAAGCGGCAAATTACCGGGACATCGGCCGGTGTCACCGGGCGGTGGCTCAAGGGCATGGTGGCGATCCATACTCGAATGGAGCTCCAGCATACGCCACGGCCTCACCATTGCACGCGCCCAGGGCGCGATTACCCGAGGCAGTAGAGCAGGGTGGAGCAGATGATCGTCTGATTGATCACCAGGCCAGTCGCAACCCAGGCGCCTGCCAGGGCAAGGGCGGCGAGTGGTGCTGCCCGCTTCGTCAAGCGCAGCGCCAGGCAGGCGCCGATCAGCGCCCCAGGCAAGCTGAACAGGTAGACGAACCAAGCCATGACGTCGCCTCTTCCGCCCGTGAAAAACCAGAGGTAGAAAAGCGCCAGGTAAAGTGCCATCGCCAATGCTGCACCGCCGATCACCGGTCTTGGCGCCCTGAGGATCAACAGAATGATCAGGATAGCGGCTTGCGGTCCCCAGATATCGACGACATTTCCCCAGAAGAACCTATCGAATGGCGAGATGCAGGTGGTCACCGCCATGCCGCCGAGCAAACCAGGCAGCACGGTCCAGAGGTTTGTTCGCGTTCCTGTGATCAATTGCGGTAATGACATGCCATGGACTTCCTGTCGTTATGGCGGTGAAGGTTGTTCGCCGATAGCGTGCATTTACTTCACCTGTTTTCAGACACAAAAAAACCGACCATAAGGTCGGTTTTTTCTGGATCTTGGTGCCCCGAGGGAGACTCGAACTCCCACTCCTTTCGAAAACGGATTTTGAATCCGCCGCGTCTACCAATTCCGCCATCAGGGCTTGTGGCGCCGCAGTATAGAGAGGTCGCCCAAGGCGGTCAATCGGCTTTCATGGTCAATTTTCACGCATTGGGCTAAACTTCCCGGCCCTGTCGAACCCGAACATCATCATGCGCGTCGCCGATTTTTCCTTCGAACTCCCCGATTCCCTGATCGCCCGCCATCCACTGGCCGAGCGTCATGGCAGCCGCCTGCTGGTGCTCGATGGCCCCAGCGGCGAGCTGGCCCACAAGCAGTTCACCGACCTGCTCGACTACCTGCGCCCCGGCGACCTGATGGTGTTCAACAACACCCGGGTGATCCCGGCGCGGCTGTTCGGCCAGAAAGCCTCCGGCGGCAAGCTGGAAGTGCTGGTCGAGCGCGTGCTCGACAGCCACCGCGTGCTGGCCCACGTGCGCGCCAGCAAGGCGCCTAAAGAAGGCGCGCAGATCCTCATCGACGGTGGCGGCGAGGCCGAGATGGTCGCCCGCCATGACACCTTGTTCGAGCTGCGTTTCAGCGAAGAGGTGCTGCCGCTGCTCGAGCGTGTCGGCCATATGCCGCTGCCGCCGTATATCGATCGCCCCGACGAGGGCGCCGACCGCGAGCGCTACCAAACCGTCTACGCTCAGCGCGCCGGCGCCGTGGCCGCGCCTACCGCCGGCCTGCACTTCGACGAGGCGCTGCTGGAAAAGATCGCCGCCAAGGGCGTCGAGCGCGCCTTCGTCACCCTGCACGTAGGGGCGGGCACCTTCCAGCCGGTGCGGGTCGACAAGATCGAAGACCACACCATGCATAAAGAGTGGCTCGAAGTGAGCCAGGATGTGGTCGATGCCGTGCAGGCCTGCCGCGCCCGTGGCGGGCGGGTGGTCGCCGTGGGCACCACCAGCGTGCGTTCGCTGGAGAGCGCGGCGCGCGATGGCGAGCTCAAGGCGTTCAGTGGCGACACCGACATCTTCATCTTCCCGGGCCGGCCGTTCCATGTGGTCGATTGCCTGGTCACCAACTTCCACCTGCCGGAGTCCACGCTGCTGATGCTGGTCTCGGCCTTCGCCGGTTACCCCGAGACCATGGCCGCCTATGCGGCGGCGGTCGCGAACGGTTACCGCTTCTTCAGTTACGGTGATGCCATGTTCATCACCCGCAATCCGGCGCCACGCGGCCCAGAGGATCAAGCATGAGTCGCACCTGTCGAATGTCGTTCGAACTGCTGGCCACCGACGGCAAGGCCCGTCGCGGCCGGCTGACCTTCCCCCGTGGCACGGTCGAGACCCCGGCCTTCATGCCGGTGGGCACCTATGGCACGGTCAAGGGCATGCTGCCGCGTGACATCGAGGCCATCGGCGCCGAGATCATCCTCGGCAACACCTTCCACCTGTGGCTGCGCCCAGGTACCGAAGTCATCAAGAAACACAACGGCCTGCACGATTTCATGCAATGGAAAGGCCCTATCCTCACTGATTCCGGTGGTTTCCAGGTGTTCAGCCTGGGCGCCATGCGCAAGATCAAGGAGGAAGGCGTGACCTTCGCATCGCCAGTGGACGGATCCAAGGTGTTCATGGGGCCGGAAGAGTCCATGCAGGTCCAGCGCGACCTGGGCTCGGACATCGTGATGATCTTCGACGAGTGCACGCCGTACCCGGCCGAGCACGACGTGGCGCGCACCTCGATGGAGCTGTCGCTGCGCTGGGCACAGCGCTCGAAGAACGCCCACGGCGACAACACCGCGGCGCTGTTCGGTATCGTCCAGGGCGGCATGTACCAGGACCTGCGCATGCGCTCGCTGGAAGCGCTGGTCAACATCGACTTCGACGGCCTGGCCATCGGCGGCCTGTCGGTGGGCGAACCCAAGCACGAGATGATCAAGGTGCTGGACTACCTGCCCGCGCAGATGCCGGCTGACAAACCTCGTTACCTTATGGGGGTAGGCAAGCCGGAAGATCTTGTAGAGGGTGTGCGCCGCGGCGTCGACATGTTCGACTGCGTGATGCCCACGCGCAACGCGCGCAACGGCCATCTGTTCGTCGATACCGGGGTGATCAAGATCCGCAACGCGTTCCATCGCCACGATGAATCGCCGCTGGATCCGACCTGTGATTGCTACACCTGCACCAACTTCTCCCGCGCCTACCTGCACCACCTGGACAAGTGCGGCGAAATGTTGAGCAGCATGCTGAATACCATCCACAACTTGCGCCATTACCAGCGCTTGATGGCCGGTTTACGCGAGGCTATTCAACAGGGTAAATTGGCCGCCTTTGTCGACGCCTTCTACGCCAAGCGCGGGCTTCCCGTTCCGCCTTTGGACTGACTGTTCGCAATCATTATTAGAAAATTCCATTAGGAGAGCCCAATGAGCTTCTTTATCCCCGCCGCCTACGCGGACGCAGCAGCCCCCGCCGCCGGCCCAGCCGGTACCGGCTTCGAGTGGATCTTCCTGGTCGGCTTCCTGGTCATCTTCTACCTGATGATCTGGCGCCCGCAGGCCAAGCGTGCCAAAGAGCAGAAGAACCTGCTGAGCAACTTGCAAAAAGGTGACGAAGTTGTCACCAACGGCGGCATCGCCGGCAAGATCGTCAAGGTTGCCGATGACTTCGTGGTCCTGGAAGTGTCCGACAACGTCGAGCTGAAGTTCCAGAAGGGCGCCATTGCCGCGACCCTGCCAAAAGGTACGCTCAAGGCTATCTGAGTTACCGGTTTCATTTTTCCAGTCGGGGCGCGCAAAGCGCCCCGCGTCTTGAACGGGCGGCGTGATGCTGAACAAATACCCTCTGTGGAAATACCTGCTGATCGTGGTGGTACTGGCGGTCGGCTTCATTTATTCCGCACCCAACCTCTATCCGGATGATCCGGCGGTGCAGATCAGCGGCGCCAGTTCCGCCCTGCATGTCAGCCAGGCCGACCTCGATCGCGTCACCAGGGCGCTGACCGATGCCGGCATCACCGTCAAAGGCGGCAGCCTGGGCGAGAAGGGCAGCGCGCTGGTGCGCCTGACCAACCAGGAAGACCAGTTGCCGGCCAAGGATGTGGCGCGCAAGGCCCTCGGTGACGACTATGTCGTGGCCCTGAACCTGGCCCAGACCACCCCGCAGTGGCTGCGCAACCTGGGTGCCAGCCCGATGAAGCTCGGCCTGGACCTGTCCGGTGGTGTGCACTTCCTGCTGGAAGTGGACATGGACAAGGCCATGACCGCGCGCATGAAAGTCTACGAAGGCGAGGTCAAGACCTTGCTGCGCAAAGAGCGCATCCGCTACCGCAGCCTGCCGCAGCAGGACGGCGGGATCATGCTGGGCTTCGCCGACGATGCCACCCGCGAACAGGCTCGCAGCCTGATCCGCAAGAATTTCAGTGATTTCGACCTGACCACCACCGAGCGCAACGAGCTCGCCGTGCTGCGCCTGGCACTGACCCAGGCCAAGGTCGCCGAGATCCGCGAATACTCCATCAAGCAGAACCTGACCACCGTTCGCAACCGTGTGAACGAGCTGGGCGTGGCCGAGCCGCTGGTGCAGCGCCAGGGCGCCAACCGCATCGTGGTCGAGCTGCCGGGCGTGCAGGACACTGCCGAAGCCAAGCGTATCCTCGGCAAGACCGCCAACCTGGAGTTCCGCTTCGGTGCCGAGCCGGGCGCTTCCAAGGCCACCACCGAGGTGTTCGAGTTCCGCGAAGGTGGCCGCTCCGCTCCGGTCGAGCGCGGCCTGATCATCACCGGTGACCAGGTTACCGACGCCCAGGCCAGCTTCGACGAGCACGGTCGCCCGCAGGTGAACATTCGCCTCGACGGCCATGGTGGCGAGCTGATGAGCCGCGCCACGCGCACCAACGTCGGGCGCAGCATGGCGGTGATCTTCATCGAGCAGAAGCCGATCACCCGCTACGAGAAGCAGACCGTCGATGGCGTCGAGAAGGACGTTGCCGTACAGAGCTTCAAGGAAGAGAAGAAGATCATCAGCCTGGCGACCATCCAGTCGCCGTTGGGCAGCCAGTTCCGCATCACCGGCCTGAACGGCCAGGGCGAATCGTCCGAGCTGGCCCTGCTGCTGCGTGCCGGTGGTCTGGCCGCGCCTATGTACTTCGCCGAAGAACGTACCATTGGCCCGAGCCTGGGTGCCGACAACATCACCAAGGGTATCGACGCGTCCCTGTGGGGCATGCTGTTCGTCTCGCTGTTCATCATCGCCATCTACCGTGGCTTCGGCGTGATCGCCACCGTGGCCCTGGCGGGCAACATGGTCCTGCTGCTGGCGCTGATGTCGCTGCTGGGGGCCACGCTGACCCTGCCGGGTATCGCCGGTATCGTGCTGACCATGGGTATGGCGGTGGACGCCAACGTGCTGATCTTCTCGCGTATCCGCGAGGAGCTCAAAGCCGGCATGTCGGTGCAGCGCGCCATCCACGAAGGCTTCAACCGTGCGTACACCGCGATTATCGACGCCAACCTGACCAGCCTGCTGGTCGGCGGCATCCTGTTCGCCATGGGTACCGGCCCGGTCAAAGGCTTCGCGGTCACCATGTCCCTCGGGATTTTCACCTCGATGTTCACCGCCGTCATGGTGACCCGTGCCATGGTCAACCTGACCTGCGGCGGGCGTGACATCAAGAAGCTGTGGGTTTGAGGGAGCTGCGATGAAAACCATCAACTTCATGGGCGTGCGCAATGTCGCGTTCGCCATTACCGTGCTCCTCACCGTGCTGGCGCTGTTCAGCTGGTGGCAGAAGGGCCTGAACTTCGGCCTGGACTTCACTGGCGGCACGCTGATCGAGCTGACCTACGAGCGCCCGGCGGATCTGAAGGCCGTGCGTGCCGAGCTGGTCGATTCCGGCTTCCACGAGGCCGTGGTGCAGAGCTTCGGCGCTACCACCGACCTGCTGGTGCGCATGCCGGGCGACGACCCGCAACTGGGCAACAAGGTGGCCGCGGCGCTGCAGAAGGCCGGTGGCGACAACCCGGCCACGGTCAAGCGTGTCGAGTTCGTCGGCCCGCAGGTCGGTGAAGAACTGCGCGACCAGGGCGGCATGGGCATGCTCCTGGCCCTGGGCGGCATCCTCATCTACCTGGCCTTCCGCTTCCAGTGGAAGTTCGCCGTCGGTGCGATCATCTCGCTGGTCCACGACGTGGTGGTGACCCTGGGTATCCTGTCGTTCTTCCAGATCACCTTCGACCTGACGGTGCTGGCGGCGGTGCTGGCGATCATCGGTTACTCGCTCAACGACACCATCGTCGTATTCGACCGGGTGCGCGAGAACTTCCGGGTGATGCGCAAGGCCTCGCTGATCGAGAACATCAACGTCTCGACCACCCAGACCCTGCTGCGCACCATCGCCACTTCGGTATCGACCCTGCTGGCCATCGCCGCGCTGCTGTTCTTCGGCGGCGACAACCTGTTCGGCTTCTCCCTGGCGCTGTTCATCGGTGTCATGGCGGGTACCTACTCGTCGATCTACATCGCCAACGTGGTGCTGATCTGGCTGAACCTGAGCAGCGAAGACCTGATCCCGCCGGTCAAGACCGAGGGTGTGGACGAGCGCCCGTAAGGCTTCGTCCTGCGCCGTCTGGCGTAAAGAAAGGCGCGAGTGTTGAACTCGCGCCTTTTTTTTTGCTCCAAGGCTGGGAGAAGGCGGGCCATATGCCCGCGGGTACGATCAGGAGGTTCACGTGAACAAATCAATGCTGGTGGGTGCGGTTCTGGGTGCTGTCGGTGTGACTGCCGGAGGTGCTGTGGCGACCTACAGCTTGGTGAACAAGGGGCCTGAGTACGCCCAGGTCACCGACGTGCAGCCGATCAAGCAGCAGGTGAAGACGCCGCGCGAGGTCTGCAAGGATGTCACCGTGACGCGCCAGGCGCCGGTCAAGGACCAGCACCAGATCGCCGGTACGGTGGTCGGTGCCATCGCCGGTGGTCTGCTGGGTAACCAGATTGGCGGCGGTACCGGCAAGAAGATTGCCACCGTGGCCGGTGCGGTCGGTGGTGGCTATGCCGGCAACAAGGTGCAGGAAGGCATGCAGGAGCGTGACACCTACACCACCACGCAAACCCGGTGCAACACGGTCAATGACATCAGTGACAAGGTCGTGGGCTACAACGTGACCTATTCCATTGGTGATCAGGTCGGCAAGGTGAAGATGGATCACGAGCCGGGCTCGACCATCCCGCTGGACAAGAACGGCAAGCTGGTCCTGACTCAGAATCAGCCGGGGCAGTGAAGCTGCTTCAGTGCCAAAACGAAAAAAGCACCTCGAGAGGTGCTTTTTTTGTGCTCGCAATCGGCGCTTAGCGCTTCATGTGTTCCGGCAGGTGCGGCTGGATGGCAGTCAGCACGGCCTTGAAGCACTTGATGTTGCCCGCGACGATGTGGCCTTTCTCGAGGAATTCGTGGCCACCGTTGAAGTCGCTGACCAGGCCGCCCGCTTCCTGGATCAGCAGCACGCCCGCGGCCATGTCCCACTCGGACAGGCCCGACTCCCAGAAGGCGTCGAATCGGCCGGCGGCGACATAGGCCAGGTCCAGGCTGGCGGAGCCGGCGCGGCGGATGCCGGCGGTCTGGCCGGTCAGGGCGCGGAACATGCCCAGGTAGTTGTCCAGGTCGGCCATCTGGCTGTCACGGAACGGGAAGCCGGTACCCAGCAGGGCGCCTTCCAGGCTGGTGCGCGAGCTGACGCGCAGGCGACGGCCATTGATCTGGGCGCCACGGCCACGGCTGGCGGTGAATTCTTCCTGGCGAACCGGGTCGACGATCACGGCGTGCTCGAGGCGGCCACGGTATTTGCAGGCGATGCTGACAGCGAAGTGCGGCACGCCACGCAGGAAGTTGGTGGTGCCGTCCAGTGGGTCGATGATCCACAGGTAGTCCTTGCCTTCTTCGCCGGTGCCGGCGTGCAGGCCAGTTTCTTCGCCCTGGATGGAATGGTTCGGGTAGGCCTTGCGCAGGGCCTCGACGATGACCTTCTCGGCGGCGCGATCAACCTCGGACACGTAGTCCTTGGCCTGCTTTTCGTCGACTTTGATGCTGTCCAGGCGTTCGATGGAGCGGAAAATCAGTTCACTGGCGCTGCGAGCGGCGCGCAGGGCGATATTCAGCATAGGCTGCATGGGAAGGTCACCTGGAGATGTTAAAGAGGAAAGCCGGCCATTCTAGCAGAAATCTTTGACGACAGAAGTGTCACATTTGCTTTCATGGCGTTACGCTGGTCGGTTCTGTAAGATCGAACCCTCCTTTTTCTGCATCCGAGAGCACGACACCTTGCTGCAAAATATTCGTGTTGTCCTGGTCAATACCAGCCACCCCGGCAACATCGGCGGCGCTGCGCGTGCCATGAAGAACATGGGCTTGTCGCGCCTGGTGCTGGTGCAACCGAAAGAATTCCCGGCCGCCGATGCCTCGGCGCGCGCCTCGGGTGCCGACGATGTGCTGGCCGGCGCCCAGGTGGTCGACAGCCTCGAGCAGGCGCTGGTCGGCTGCAGCCTGGTCATGGGCACCAGCGCCCGCGAGCGCAGCATCCCCTGGCCGCTGATCGGCCCCCGTGAGTGCGGCACCAAGGCGGTGGAGCACGCCCTGGGCGGTGAGGAAATCGCCCTGGTGTTCGGTCGCGAGCACGCCGGCCTGACCAACGAAGAACTGCAGCGATGTCACTTCCACGTGCACATTCCCTCCAATCCCGACTTCAGCTCGCTGAATCTGGCCGCCGCGGTCCAGGTGCTTGCCTACGAGGTGCGCATGGCCTCGTTGGCGGTGCAGGACACGGCGCCAAAGGTCGAGAAGGCGGACGCCAATGAGCTGGCGACCATGGACGAAATGGAGCTGTTCTATGACCACCTGGAAAAGACCCTGGTGGACATCGGCTTCCTCGACCCTGCCAAGCCCAAGCACCTGATGCCGCGCATGCGCCGGCTGTACGGGCGCAGCTCGGTCGAGCGTACGGAAATGAGCATTTTGCGCGGCATCCTCACCGAGACCCAGAAAGTCGTCCGGGGCGAGCCGCATAAACGGAAGGACTGAACGATGTTCGAGCGTCTGCGTGAAGATATTCAAAGTGTTTTCCATCGTGACCCGGCGGCGCGCAACGCCTTCGAGGTGCTGACCTGCTACCCGGGCATGCACGCCATCTGGCTGCACCGCCTGGGCAATGCCCTGTGGAAGCGCGATTTCAAATGGCTGGCGCGCCTGGTGTCGAACTTCGGTCGCTGGATGACCGGCATCGAGATCCACCCGGGCGCGACCATCGGCCGGCGCTTCTTCATCGATCACGGCATGGGCATCGTCATTGGCGAAACCGCCGAGATCGGCGACGACGTGACCCTCTACCAGGGTGTCACCCTTGGTGGTACCAGCTGGAACAAGGGCAAGCGTCACCCGACCCTGGAAAACGGCGTCGTGGTTGGTGCCGGGGCCAAGGTTCTGGGCCCGTTCACCGTGGGGGCCGGGGCCAAGATCGGCTCCAACGCCGTGGTCACCAAGGCGGTGCCGGCCGGCGCCACGGCGGTGGGCATCCCGGGGCGGATCATCGTCAAGACCGAGGATGATGCCGTCGAGGCCAAGCGCAAGGCCATGGCCGAGAAGATCGGCTTCGACGCCTATGGCGTCAGTGGCGACATGCCAGACCCGGTGGCGCGCGCCATCGGCCAGATGCTCGACCACCTGCAGGCCGTCGACGAGCGCCTGGAGGGCATGTGTGGCGCGCTGACCCGGATGGGCAGTGACTACTGCGCCAAGGAACTGCCGGCGCTGCCCGACGACGACTTCGCCGAAGCCTGCGTCGAGCTGAAGCAGGGCGACACTCGGTCGCATTGATTGCGCCGGCCCGATACAAGGGGCGTGTGCTCGCGCCCCTTGTCTGCTACACTCGCGGCCGCCTCCCGCATGCATACCCGACTAAAGCACTAGGTCTTATAGTTGACTTAAATGCTCGGGAATCGCATACTCGCACACATCCTGTAACTCCCGTGGTACCCATACGCCATGCGACTGACTACCAAAGGCCGATACGCCGTGACCGCCATGCTTGACCTGGCGTTGCACGCGCAGCAGGGGCCGGTGTCTTTGGCCGATATTTCCGAGCGCCAGGGCATTTCCCTCTCTTATCTGGAACAGCTGTTCGCCAAGCTGCGCCGCAGCAGCCTGGTATCCAGCGTTCGCGGCCCAGGCGGCGGCTACCAGCTGTCGCGAGGCATGGAAACCATCCAGGTGGCCCAGGTCATCGACGCGGTCAACGAATCGGTCGATGCCACCCGTTGCCAGGGCCTGGGGGATTGCCACGCCGGTGATACCTGCCTGACTCACCACCTGTGGTGCGACCTGAGCCAGCAGATCCATGAATTCCTCAGTGGCATCAGCCTGGCCGACCTCGTCATGCGCCGCGAGGTGCAGGAAGTCGCCCAGCGCCAGGACCTGCGCCGCGTCGCAGGCCGAACCGCCCAGCTGGACAAGATTGAGACGTCCGCCGTCGACTGAAACTGCAGCGACGAGCGACGCCACCGCCTGATAGGAGATACTCAATGAAGTTGCCGATCTACCTCGATTACTCCGCGACCACGCCGGTCGATCCCCGTGTCGCCCAGAAGATGGCCGAGTGCCTGCTGGTTGACGGGAACTTCGGTAACCCGGCCTCGCGCTCCCACGTGTTCGGCTGGAAAGCCGAGGAAGCAGTCGAGAACGGCCGCCGCCAGGTCGCCGAGCTGATCAACGCCGATCCGCGCGAGATCGTCTGGACCAGCGGTGCCACCGAGTCCGACAACCTCGCCCTCAAAGGCGTGGCGCACTTCTATCAGACCAAGGGCAAGCACATCATCACCTCCAAGATCGAGCACAAGGCGGTCCTGGATACCGCTCGCCAGCTCGAGCGTGAAGGTTTCGAGGTCACCTACCTCGAGCCAGGTGAAGACGGCATCGTCACCCCGGCGATGGTCGAAGCCGTCCTGCGCGACGACACCATCCTGGTCTCGCTGATGCACGTGAACAACGAAGTCGGCTCGATCAACGACATCGCCGCCATCGGTGAACTGACCCGTTCGCGCGGCGTGTTGTTCCACGTCGACGCCGCCCAGTCGGCCGGCCGGGTCGAGATCGACCTGCAAAAGCTTAAAGTCGACCTGATGTCGTTCTCGGCGCACAAGGTCTACGGCCCCAAAGGCATCGGCGCGCTGTACGTCAGCCGCAAGCCGCGTGTGCGCCTGGAAGCCATCATCCACGGTGGTGGCCATGAGCGCGGCATGCGTTCGGGCACCCTGCCGACCCACCAGATCGTCGGCATGGGCGAAGCCTTCGCCATCGCCAAGCAGGAAATGGCGGCTGAAAACGTGCGCATCAAGGCCCTGAGCGACCGCTTCTTCAAGCAGGTCTCGGACCTCGAAGAGCTGTACGTCAACGGCAGCCAGACCCAGCGCGTGCCGCACAACCTGAACCTGAGCTTCAACTACGTCGAAGGCGAGTCGCTGCTGATGTCGCTCAAGGACATCGCTGTTTCGTCCGGTTCGGCCTGCACCTCCGCTTCGCTCGAGCCGTCCTACGTCCTGCGCGCCCTGGGCCGCAACGACGAGCTGGCGCACAGCTCGATCCGCTTCTCCTTCGGTCGCTTCACCACCGAGGAAGAAGTCGACTACGCCGCGCAGAAAGTCTGCGAGGCCGTGAACAAGCTGCGCGAATTGTCGCCGCTGTGGGACATGTACAAAGACGGCGTCGACATCTCCAAGATCGAGTGGGCCGCCCACTAAGCAGTCGCCGGCAAGAGCGGCTCCCTGATGAGGAAGGAATTGCACCATGGCATACAGTGAAAAGGTCATCGACCACTACGAAAACCCGCGCAACGTCGGCAAGATGAACGCCGACGATCCGGACGTCGGTACCGGCATGGTCGGCGCCCCGGCCTGCGGTGACGTGATGCGCCTGCAGATCAAGGTCAACGAGCAGGGCGTCATCGAAGACGCCAAGTTCAAGACCTACGGTTGCGGTTCGGCCATCGCCTCCAGCTCCCTCGCCACCGAGTGGATGAAGGGCAAGACCCTGGACGAGGCCGAGACCATCAAGAACACCCAGCTGGCTGAAGAGCTGGCATTGCCGCCGGTCAAGATCCACTGCTCCGTGCTCGCCGAAGATGCCATCAAGGCCGCTGTTCGCGACTACAAGCAGAAGAAAGGCTTGGTCTGAGTCGACTGCGAGGTAAGGAGTTCCGATGGCTATCAGCATGACAGAAGCCGCCGCCAACCACATTCGCCGCTCCCTTGACGGGCGCGGCAAGGGTGAGGGCATTCGCCTGGGCGTGCGCACCACCGGCTGCTCGGGCCTGGCCTACGTGCTGGAGTTCGTCGACGAGCTCGCCGCCGAAGACCAGGTGTTCGAGAACCACGGCGTGAAGGTCATCATCGACCCGAAAAGCCTGGTGTACCTCGACGGCACCGAGCTGGACTTCGTCAAGGAAGGGTTGAACGAAGGTTTCAAGTTCAACAACCCCAACGTGCGCGGTGAGTGTGGCTGCGGCGAAAGCTTCAACGTTTGAGGCTGGCCGTGGGTACTCTTTGCCATTTCGCCCTGTTCGACCTGCAACCGGCTTTCCGCCTGGACCTCGACAAACTGGCCGTTCGCTATCGCGAGTTGGCCCGTGAGGTCCACCCCGACCGCTTCGCCGACGCTTCCGAGCGTGAGCAGCGTGTCGCCCTGGAAAAGTCTGCGGCGCTGAACGACGCCTACCAGACCTTGCGCAGCGCGCCGCGTCGCGCCCGTTACCTGCTGGCCATCGGTGGCCACGAAGTGCCCCAGGAAGTCACGGTGCATGATCCGGACTTCCTGCTGCAGCAGATGCAGTGGCGCGAAGAGCTCGAAGAGTTGCAGGACGAAGCCGACCTTGACGGTGTCGGTGTGTTCAAGAAGCGCCTCAAGGGTGCCCAGGACGCACTGAACAATGACTTCGCCGACTGTTGGGACGATGCAATCCAGCGCGACAAGGCCGAGCGCCTGATGCGCCGCATGCAGTTCCTCGACAAGCTCGCCCAAGAAGTGCGCCAACTCGAAGAGCGCCTCGACGATTAACCCCGGCGTCGCCCGTGATGACGCCTAAGGTACTCAGATAAGCATGGCCCTACTGCAGATCGCCGAACCCGGTCAGAGCCCTCAACCGCACCAGCGCCGCCTGGCGGTGGGTATCGACCTGGGCACCACCAATTCTCTCGTCGCCGCCGTGCGCAGCGGGCGCAGCGAGCCGCTGCCCGACGACCAGGGCCAGGTGATCCTGCCCTCGGCCGTGCGTTATCTCGAAGGTCGCAGCGAAGTGGGCCAGGTCGCCCGTGATGCCGCCTCCAGCGACCCGTTGAACACCATCCTGTCGGTCAAGCGCCTGATGGGGCGCGGTCTGGCCGACGTCAAGCAATTGGGCGAGCAACTGCCGTACCGCTTCGTCGGTGGCGAGTCGCACATGCCGTTCATCGACACCGTCCAGGGCCCGAAGAGCCCGGTGGAAGTGTCGGCCGATATCCTCAAGGTACTGCGCCATCGCGCTGAGCAAACCCTCGGCGGCGAGCTGGTGGGTGCGGTGATCACCGTGCCGGCATACTTCGACGATGCCCAGCGCCAGGCAACCAAGGACGCCGCCAAACTGGCCGGTCTCAACGTCCTGCGCCTGCTCAACGAGCCTACCGCGGCGGCCGTGGCCTATGGCCTGGACCAGAATGCCGAAGGCCTGGTGGCGATCTACGACCTGGGCGGCGGTACCTTCGATATTTCCATCTTGCGCCTGACCGGCGGTGTCTTCGAGGTGCTGGCCACCGGTGGCGATACCGCCCTGGGCGGCGATGATTTCGACCACGCCATCGCTGGCTGGATCATCGAGCAGGCGGGGCTTTCCTCCGACCTCGACCCAGCCACCCAGCGCCAGCTGCTGCAGGCTGCCTGCGCGGCCAAGGAAGCCCTGACCGACGCCGACGTGGTCGGTGTCAGCCACGGCGCCTGGCAGGGCGAGCTGAGCCGGGTGGCGTTCGACGCCATGATCGAGCCATTGGTCGCCCGCAGCCTCAAGGCTTGCCGTCGTGCCGTGCGTGACAGCGGCGTCGAGCTCGAAGAAGTCGGCGCGGTGGTCATGGTCGGCGGTTCGACCCGCGTGCCGCGCGTACGCGAGACGGTCGGCGCACTGTTTGGCCGTACCCCGCTGACCTCGATCGACCCCGACCAGGTGGTGGCCATCGGTGCCGCGATCCAGGCCGACACCCTGGCTGGCAATCGTCGCGAAGGCGGCGAGCTGTTGCTGCTGGACGTCATCCCGCTGTCGCTCGGCCTCGAGACCATGGGCGGGCTGATGGAGAAGGTGATCCCGCGCAACACCACCATCCCGGTGGCCCGCGCCCAGGAGTTCACCACTTACAAGGATGGCCAGTCGGCCATGATGATCCACGTCCTGCAGGGTGAGCGCGAGCTGATCAGCGATTGCCGCTCGCTGGCACGCTTCGAGCTGCGCGGCATCCCAGCGATGGTGGCCGGTGCGGCGAAGATCCGCGTGACCTTCCAGGTCGACGCCGATGGCCTGCTCAGCGTCGCGGCCCGCGAGCTGGGTTCGGGCGTGGAATCGAGCATCCAGGTCAAGCCATCCTATGGCCTGACCGATGGCGAGATCGCCCGCATGCTCAAGGATTCGTTCGAGCATGCCGGCTCCGACAAGCACGCGCGCCAGTTGCGCGAGCACCAGGTCGACGCCGAGCGCCTGCTCGAAGCGGTGCAGGGCGCCCTGGACGCCGATGGCGAACGCCTGCTCAGCAGTGACGAGCGCGACGCGATCGAATTCCAGATGCAGGAACTACGTGATTTGCTGAGCGGCACCGATGGCGCCGCCATCGAGCAACAGACCAAGCGTCTGTCGCAAGTGACCGATGCATTTGCCGCCCGTCGCCTTGATTCGACGGTCAAAGCCGCACTGGCCGGGCGCAACCTGAATGAGATCGAGGAGTAATCGATGCCGCTGGTGACATTCCTGCCGCATGAGAAGTTCTGCCCCGAAGGGCTGACCGTGGAAGTGCCGTCCGGGACCAATATCCTGGAGCTGGCCCACGACCATCACATCGAGATGGAAAGCGCCTGCGGCGGCGTCAAGGCCTGCACCACCTGCCACTGCATCATCCGCAAGGGCTTCGACTCCCTTGAGGAGGCCGATGAGCTGGAGGAAGACATGCTGGACAAGGCCTGGGGCCTGGAGGCGCAGTCGCGCCTGGGTTGCCAGGTGGTCGTCGGCGATGAGGACCTCACCATCGAGATCCCCAAATACTCGCTCAACCACGCCGCCGAAGCGCCGCACTGAGGTTTTGTACATGAGTCTGAAATGGGTTGATGTACTTGAGATCGCCATCCAGCTTGCGGAAAGCAAGCCTGAGGTCGATCCTCATTACGTGAATTTCGTCGATCTGCGCGCCTGGGTGATGGCGCTGCCTGAATTCGATGACGATCCGTCGCGTTGCGGTGAGAAGGTTCTCGAGGCCATCCAGGCGGCCTGGATCGACGAAGCCGACTGAACGCACGCTGCAGGTTAGGCAATCCCCCGGAACCCGCGTATAATTCGCGGGTTTAATTTTTCGCAACACTCATATTTCTGGAGTTTTCCATGGCTGTTCAACGTACTTTCTCCATCATCAAGCCTGACGCCGTTGCCAAAAACGTCATCGGCAAGATCACCACTCGCTTCGAAGAAGCCGGCCTGAAAATCGTCGCTTCGAAAATCAAGCAACTGTCCAAGGCAGAAGCCGAAGGCTTCTACGCCGAGCACAGCGCTCGTGGCTTCTTCGGTGACCTGGTTGCCTTCATGACTTCCGGCCCGGTCGTTGTTCAGGTTCTGGAAGGCGAGAACGCCATCGCTCTGAACCGTGAGCTGATGGGCGCCACCAACCCTAAAGAAGCTGCTGCCGGCACCATCCGCGCCGACTTCGCCGAGTCGATCGACGCCAACGCCGTTCACGGTTCGGACTCCGAAGCCGCTGCCGCTCGCGAAATCGCTTACTTCTTCGCTGCTACCGAGGTAACCACTCGCTAAGCGAAGGCTTACGAGTGAGGGTGAATCCATGACGACATCGACTGACAAGATCAACCTGCTGGGGCTTACCCTGGCGGAAATGGAACAGTTCTTCGACTCAATCGGGGAGAAGCGCTTCCGTGCCGGTCAGGTGATGAAATGGATTCACCACTTTGGCGTCGATGATTTCGCCGCCATGACGAACGTCGGCAAGGTCTTGCGCGAAAAGCTCGAGGCCGTTGCCGAAATTCGGGGCCCGGAAGTGGTCAGCGAAGACATTTCCGCCGACGGCACCCGCAAGTGGGTGGTCCGCGTTGCCTCCGGCAGCTGCGTCGAGACCGTCTACATCCCCACCGACGATCGCGGCACCCTGTGCGTGTCGTCGCAAGCCGGCTGCGCCCTGGACTGCAGTTTCTGCTCCACTGGCAAGCAAGGCTTCAACAGCAACCTCACCGCCGCCGAAGTGATCGGCCAGGTGTGGCTTGCCAACAAATCCTTCGGGACCGTCCCGGCCAAGATCGACCGCGCGATTACCAACGTGGTCATGATGGGCATGGGCGAGCCCTTGCTGAATTTCGACAATGTCATCGCCGCCATGAAGATCATGATGGAAGATCTGGGCTATGGCATTTCCAAGCGTCGCGTGACCCTGTCCACCTCGGGCGTGGTGCCGATGATCGACGAGCTGGCCAAGCACATCGACGTGTCCCTGGCCCTGTCGCTGCACGCGCCGAACGACGAGCTGCGCAACAAGCTGGTGCCGATCAACAAGAAGTACCCGTTGAAGATGCTGCTGGAGTCGTGCATGGGCTATATGTCCACCCTCGGCGGCAAGCGTGTGCTGACCATCGAGTACACCCTGCTCAAGGACGTCAACGACCAGCCCGAGCACGCCGCGCAGATGATCGAGCTGCTGCGTGATGTGCCGTGCAAGATCAACCTGATCCCGTTCAACCCGTTCCCGCACTCCGGCTACGAGCGGCCGAGCAACAATGCCATCCGCCGCTTCCAGGACCTGCTGCACCACGGCGGCTTCAACGTGACCACGCGCACCACCCGTGGTGACGACATCGACGCCGCCTGCGGTCAGCTGGTAGGCCAGGTCAATGACCGCACCCGCCGCAGCGAGCGCTACATCGCCGTGCGTCAGCTGGCCGCCGACGAGCCGCAAGACAGCGCCGCGCGCCCCTGACGAGCACCTGCCCCATGAGCCTGCGCACCGCGCTGTCGATCCTGACGCTTTCGCTGCTGGCCGGCTGCGTGTCCGGCGGCGCGGGTGACCCCCTGGCCAACCGCCAGGGGCGTGAGGCGGCGGGGCAGGCCTATGTGCAGTTGGGGCTGGGGTATTTGCAACAAGGTTTGACCGAGCGCGCCAAGGCCCCTCTGGCCAAAGCGCTCGCCCTCGACGCCCGCGACGCCGATGCCCACGCGGCGCTCGCCCTGGTGTTCCAGGCCGAGGATGAGCCCGCCCTGGCTGGCGAGCATTTCGACAAAGCCCTGGCCATCCGCCCGGATGACACGCGAATCCGTAACAACTACGGCAGTTTCCTATATGCTCAGGGCCGTTTCGACGAAGCCCACGCGATGTTCCTCCAGGCCGCCGCCGATACCCTGTATCCTGAGCGTTCGCGCGTCCACGAGAACCTCGGGCTCACCGCCTTGAAGCGGGGGCAGGGCGCTCAGGCCCGCGAATATCTGGAAAAGGCCCTTCGGCTCAATCAGCGGCAACCGAAGGCTTTGCTCGAAATGGCTGAGTTGTCCTACGAAAACAGGCATTATGTGCCGGCCCGGGATTACTACGATCGTTTCAGCCAGCTGAGCGACCAGAATGCCCGCAGCCTGCTGCTGGGCCATCGCCTGGCACTTGCCCTTGACGAGCAGGGCACCGCGGCCCGCTTGGGCCAGCAATTACAACGACTTTATCCCGGTACGCCGGAATATCAGCAATACCTGTCGGAGCAACGATGAAAGCCGCGCACACTGAAGTAGCAGCAGCGACTCGCCAGAACCCCGGTGACGTCTTGCGCCAGGCCCGCGAAAAACGCGAATGGAGCCAGGCCGAGGTCGCTCGCAAGCTCAACCTCACGGTATCTTCGCTGAACAACCTGGAAAACGGCACCTTCGACAAGCTGCCCGGGCATACCTTCGCCCGTGGCTACATCCGCGCCTACGCCAAGCTGATGGACATGGACCAGGCGCCCCTGGTCGAGGCCTTCGACCAGATCACCGGGACCCACGCCAAAGGCAGTGAGGTGCACGCGCTGGGCCGCATCGAAGAGCCGGTGCGCCTGTCGCACAACATCCTGCGCGTGGTCAGCCTGTTGCTGCTGGTCGCCGTGGTCGGTGGCGGCTTCTTCTGGTGGCAGGACCAGAGCAGCCTGCGCGGCAAGGACCTGGCCAAGATCGCCCTGGAGCACGTCGAGGTCGAGAGCGCCGACGGCACCACGCAGATTCACCCGCTGGACGAACCGGAAGACCAGGCTGTGAGCGAGGGCCAGCAGGCCGAAGGCCAGGCCCTGCCGCTGGAACCGAGCAGTGCCGAGCAGGCGCCGGTCGCTGAGGCCCAGGCGCCAGTCGTCTCCGTTGCGCCTGCCACGCCAGCCACCAGCGCCGCGCCGACTGCCGCCGCGCCTGTGGCACCGGTTGTCGCGCCAACCGCGCCTGCCGTGGTCACCCCCGCCGTGCCTGCCGCCACCGCGCCAGCCGCAGCCGTCGCGGCCACCGCTGCGGTCGCACCGACTGCGCCCGCTGAAGCTGCACCGGCCCCGGCCGGCAGCGCCAAGGTTCATATCCAATTCACCGCCGATTGCTGGACCCAGGTCTCTGACGGCAACGGCAAGGTGCTGTTCAGCGCCATCAAGCGCAAGGGCGACAGCCTGGAACTGACCGGCAAGCCACCGTTCGCGGTGCGCCTGGGCTTCGCCCGCGGCGCCCAGGTGAGCTACAACGGCCAGGCGGTCGATGTCGCCCCGTTCACCAGTGGCGAAACCGCTCGCCTGAAGTTGGGACAGTAAGTCATGCACGGCGAATCTCCGATCAAACGTCGCGAATCCCGCAAGATCTGGGTCGGCAATGTGCCGGTGGGTGGTGATGCGCCCATCGCGGTGCAGAGCATGACCAACACCGACACCAACGACGTCGCCGCCACCGTGGCGCAGATCCAGCGCCTGGTCGATGCCGGCGTGGACATCGTCCGTGTCTCGGTACCGGACATGGACGCCGCCGAGGCGTTCGGCAAAATCAAGAAACTGGTCAGCGTGCCGCTGGTCGCCGACATCCACTTCGACTACAAGATCGCCCTGCGCGTGGCCGAGCTGGGTGTCGACTGCCTGCGCATCAACCCGGGCAACATCGGCCGTGAAGACCGTGTGCGCGCCGTGGTCGATGCCGCCCGCGACCGTGGTATCCCGATCCGCATCGGCGTCAACGCAGGCTCCCTGGAAAAGGACCTGCAGAAGAAGTACGGCGAGCCGACCCCGGCGGCGCTGGTCGAATCGGCCCTGCGCCATGTCGAGCACCTCGACCGCCTGGATTTCCAGGACTTCAAGGTCAGCGTCAAGGCCTCAGACGTGTTCATGGCCGTCGAAGCCTACCGCCTGCTGGCCAAACAGATCATCCAGCCGCTGCACTTGGGCATCACCGAAGCCGGTGGCCTGCGCTCGGGGACGGTGAAATCCGCCGTCGGCCTAGGTATGCTGCTGGCCGAAGGCATCGGTGACACCATTCGCATTTCCCTGGCCGCCGATCCGGTCGAGGAAGTGAAGGTCGGCTACGACATCCTCAAGTCGCTGCACCTGCGTTCCCGTGGCATCAACTTCATCGCCTGCCCGAGCTGCTCGCGGCAGAATTTCGATGTGGTCAAGACCATGAACGAACTGGAAGGGCGCCTGGAGGACCTGCTGGTGCCGCTGGACGTGGCGGTGATCGGTTGCGTGGTCAACGGCCCTGGCGAAGCCAAGGAGTCGCATGTGGGCCTGACCGGCGGCACGCCGAACCTGGTGTACATCGACGGCAAGCCATCGCAGAAGCTGAACAACGACAACCTGGTCGACGAGCTGGAAAAGCTCATCCGCCAGAAAGCGGCCGAGAAGGCCGAGGCCGACGCGGCGCTGATCGCCCGCGGCTGAGACACAGATTCGTAAGGACTATTCGTGAGCAAATCGCTGCAAGCCATCCGTGGCATGAACGACATCCTGCCCGACCAGTCGCCGCTGTGGCGCTACTTCGAGGGCACCGTGGCCGGCTTGCTGGACAGCTACGGCTACAGCCAGATCCGCACGCCGATCGTCGAGTTCACCGAGCTGTTCAAGCGCTCGATCGGTGAAGTCACCGATATCGTCGAGAAGGAGATGTACACCTTCCAGGACAACAAGGACTCGCTTACCTTGCGCCCGGAAGGCACCGCCGCTTGCGTGCGCGCAGTGCTCGAGCACGGCATCATCGGTAATGGCCAGGTGCAGAAGCTCTGGTACGTGGGCCCGATGTTCCGCCACGAGCGCCCGCAACTGGGACGCTACCGGCAGTTCCACCAGATCGGTGTCGAGGTGTTCAACCTGGCCGGCCCGGATATCGACGCCGAACTGATCATGCTCACCTGGCGCCTCTGGGCGTTGCTGGGTATCCAGGACGCAGTGACCCTGGAGCTCAACAGCCTTGGCACCAGCGAAGCCCGCGCGCGCTATCGCGATGCACTGGTGGAGTTCCTGTCCCAGCGCATCGATCAGCTGGACGAAGACAGCCAGCGCCGCCTGAAGAGCAATCCGCTGCGTATCCTCGACAGCAAGAACGCAGGCACCCAGGCCGCCCTGGTGGGCGCGCCGAAGCTCGAAGAGTACCTGGACGAAGAGTCCCGCGTGCATTTCGAGGGTGTGAAGGCGCGTCTTGACGCTGCTGGCATCCCGTTCGTGATCAACACCAAGCTGGTACGCGGCCTGGATTATTACAGCAAGACCGTGTTCGAGTGGGTCACCGACAAACTCGGAGCCCAGGGCACGGTCTGCGCCGGTGGGCGCTACGACGGCCTGGTCGAGCAGATGGGCGGCAAGCCGACCGCTGGCGTTGGCTTTGCCATGGGTATCGAGCGCCTGCTGCTGCTGATCGAAACCCTCGGCCAGGTGCCAGAGTCGATCAGCCGTACCATCGACGTCTACCTGTGCGCCTTTGGTGAGCAGGCCGAGCTTGCCGGCCTGAAGATCAGCGAGCAACTGCGTGATCGTCTGCCGAACCTGCGCCTGGCGGTCAACGCCGGTGGCGGCAACTTCAAGAACCAGTTCAAGAAGGCCGACAAGAGCGGCGCGCTGTTCGCCCTGATCCTCGGCGACGACGAGCTGGCCAAGCAAGAGATAGGCGTGAAGCCCCTGCGCGGCCAGGGCGAACAACAGAACATTGCCTGGGATGCGCTTGCTGCGCACCTGGAAACCGCGATCGCCCAGGCGTGATGCGGTCCGACAACGAATAGGCGAATAGGAGTATTGGGGTGTCGAGTACCGATGATGAAGGCCTGGCAGCGGCCAAGGACTGGTGGAACCGCAACGGCAAGCCACTGCTGACCGGCGCCCTGCTGGCCGGTGTGGTGGTGATGGGCTGGCAGACCTGGCACAAGTACCAGGCCAACCAGTCGCAAGGCGCTTCGGCGCTGTACCAGGCCCTGCTGGAAACCTCGCTGACGCCGGATGGCAAGCCTGACGCGAGCAAGGTGGCGGAGCTTTCCGGCAAGCTCAAGAGCGAGTTCGGCGGCACCGCCTACGCCCAGTACGGCAGCCTGTTCGTCGCCAAGGTGGCGGTCGAGAGCGGCAAGCTGGACGACGCGGCGAGCGAACTCAAAAGCGTGATGGACAAGCCGGCCGACGCCACCCTGAGCGAGATTTCGCGCCAGCGCCTGGCACGCGTGCTCGCGGCCCAGGACAAGGCCGAGGACGCCCTCAAGCTGCTCGACGGCGACACCGACAAGGCCTTCCTGGCCAGCCGTGAAGAACTCAAGGGCGACCTGCTGGTGCAGCTGGGCCGTGCCGACGACGCCCACGGCGCCTACGAAAAAGCCAAGGCCGCGCTGTCCGACGACGCCGCGATCGGTGGCCTGCAACTGAAGCTGGATGACCTGGCCAAAGGGGACGCCTGAAGTGAAGGGTTGGAAACAAGCAGCAGTGCTCACCCTCGCCGTCCTGGCGGCGGGTTGCAGCAGCAACAGCAAGAAGGAACTGCCCCCGGCCGAGCTGACCAAGTTCACCGAGGAAGTGGTGCTGAAGAAGCAGTGGAGCCGTTCGATCGGTGACGGCCAGGGTGAGACCTACAACACCCTGGTGCCGGCCATCGAGAACGACCGCATCTACGCTTCCGACGTCAACGGCGAGGTCTTCGCGCTGAACCGCATCACCGGTGACGTGGTGTGGAAGAAGGACCTCGAGCTGCCGGTTTCCGGTGCCGTGGGCGTGGGTTATGGCCTGGTCATGCTGGGGACCCTGAAGGGCGAGGTCATTGCCCTGGACTCCAGCACCGGCGAGGAGCGCTGGCGCTCCCGCGTCTCCAGTGAAGTGCTTGCACCGCCCGCCAACAATGGCGACGTGGTGGTGGTGCAGACCCAGGACGACCGCCTGGTCGGCTTCGACGCCGCCACGGGTGACCGTCGCTGGATCTACGAGAACAGCCCGGCCGTGCTGACCCTGCGTGGTACCGGTGCGCCGGTGGTGACCAACCGCCTGGCCGTTGCCGGCCTGTCCACCGGCAAGGTGGTGGCGGTCGACATCAGCAACGGCGTGCCAGTGTGGGAAAGCCGCGTGGCCGTTCCACAGGGCCGCTCCGAGCTGGACCGCGTGGTGGACATCGACGGCGGCCTGCTGCTGTCCGGTGGCACCCTGTACGTCAGCACCTACCAGGGCCGCGTCGCCGGCCTGGACCTGGAAAGCGGCCGCGTGCAGTGGCAGCGTGATGCCTCCAGCTACGTGGGTGTCGCCCAGGGCTTCGGCAACGTCTATGTCAGCGAAGCGTCGGGTACCGTGCAGAGCGTCGACGAGCGTTCTTCCAGCTCGCTGTGGAGCAACGACTCCATGGCCCGCCGTCAGCTGTCGGCGCCGGAAGTGTTCTCCAGCTATGTGGCGGTGGGTGACTTCGAGGGTTACCTGCACCTGCTCAGCCAGGTCGATGGCCGCTTCGTCGGCCGTGAGCGTATCGACAGCGATGGCCTGCGCGCCCGCCCACTTGTGGTCGGCGACACCATCTACGTCTTCGGCAACAGCGGCAAGCTCGAGGCACTGACCATCCGCTGAAGCTATGCTTGGGCCCGTTCGCGGGCTCAGGTTGCGGCGTAGGAAACGCCGCCCGAACTCCGGCCGCTGCCTTGCAGCGGCCTTTGCATTTTCAAGAATTCAAGAGTGGAGAGCCGCATGGTTCCCGTAATCGCCCTGGTGGGCCGCCCCAACGTCGGCAAATCCACCATGTTCAACCGCCTGACCAAGACCCGCGATGCCATCGTCGGTGACCTGTCGGGCCTGACCCGTGACCGCCAGTATGGTGATGCCAGCTGGCAGGGTCGCTCGTTCATCCTGATCGACACCGGTGGTATCACCGGCGACGAAGTAGGCATGGACGAGAAGATGGCCGAGCAGTCGCTGATGGCCATCGAGGAAGCCGACTACGTATTGTTTCTGGTCGACGCCCGTGCCGGCATGACCGCCGCCGACCAGATGATCGCCGACCACCTGCGCAAGCGGAACAAGTCGGCCATCCTGGTGGCCAACAAGATCGACAACATCGACCCCGATATCGCCCGCGCCGAGTTCTCGCCGCTGGGCATGGGCAACGCGATTCCGGTGGCCGGCTCCCAGGGCCGTGGCATCAACGCCCTGATGGAATCGGTGCTCGGCCACATTCCGCGTGACGCCGAAGAAGAAGCCCTCGATCTGGAAGTCGCCGAAGGCGAAGAGGCCGTGCGCATCCCCGGCCCGAGCGAAAAGGACGGCATCAAGATCGCCATCATCGGCCGCCCGAACGTGGGCAAGTCGACGCTGGTCAACCGCATGCTCGGTGAAGAGCGGGTGGTGGTGTACGACGAGCCCGGCACTACCCGCGACAGTATCTACATCCCGTTCGAGCGCGATGGCGAGAAGTACACCTTCATCGACACCGCCGGCGTGCGCAAGCGCGGCAAGATCCACGAGGAAGTCGAAAAGTTCTCGGTGGTGAAGACCCTGCAGGCGATCAAGGACGCCAACGTGGTGATCTTCGTCATGGACGCCCGTGAAGGCGTGGTCGACCACGACCTCAACCTGCTGGGCTTCGCCCTCGACGCTGGCCGGGCGATCGTCATCGCACTGAACAAGTGGGACGGCATGGAGCCGGGCGAGCGCGACTATGTGAAGACTGAGCTCGAGCGCCGGCTGTTCTTCGTCGACTTCTGCGACATCCACTTCATCTCTGCCTTGCACGGTACCGGCGTTGGCCACCTGTACAAGTCGGTGCAGGCCGCGTTCAAGTCGGCGGTCACTCGCTGGCCGACCAGCCGCCTGACGCAGATCCTCGAAGACGCCATCAGCGAGCACCAACCACCGCTGGTCAACGGCCGTCGCATCAAGCTGCGCTATGCCCACCTCGGTGGCGCCAACCCGCCGCTGATCGTGATCCACGGCAACCAGACCGAGAAGGTGCCCAAGTCCTACTCGCGTTATCTGGAGAACACCTACCGCCGCGTGCTCAAGCTGGTCGGCACGCCGATCCGCATCGAGTACAAGGGCGGTGAGAACCCGTACGAGGGCAACAAGAACACCCTCACCGACCGTCAGGTCAACAAGAAGCGCCGCCTGATGTCGCACCACAAGAAGGCCGAGAAGAAGCGCCGCGACAAGCGCTGATTCCGTGCTGGCTTCATCGCCGGCTAGCCGGCTCCCACAGCGTATGCGCAAGCGACAATACCTGTGGGAGCCGGCTTGCCGGCGATAGGGCCCTTTGATCCACCGCAATCCCCCTATTGTTTCAACCTTTTTCCTGACCGCTCGTTCCGCTATGCTCGGATCCACCCCCGTGCCGGACAAACCCCAGGAAAGAGGGCTCCATGATCCGCAGCAAACTGCCGAACGTCGGCACGACCATCTTTACCACCATGTCGCAACTGGCCATGCAGACCGGTGCGCTCAACCTGTCCCAGGGCTTCCCTGACTTCAACGGCCCCCAGGCCCTGCTCGATGCCGTTGGCCGCCATGTGGCCGCCGGGCATAACCAGTATTCGCCGATGACCGGCCTGCCAGCCCTGCGCCAGCAGGTTGCGGCCAAGATCGCCCGGCTGTATGGCGTGGCGGTGGATGCCGACCAGGAAGTAACCATCACCCCGGGCGCCACCGAGGCGATCTTCTGCGCCATCCAGGCGGTGATCCACCCCGGTGACGAGGTGATCGTCTTCGACCCCAGCTACGACAGCTACGAGCCGTCGGTGGAACTGGCCGGTGGCCGCTGCGTGCATGTGCCGCTGCGCGATGGCAGCTTCAGCATCGACTGGCAGAAGTTCAGCGACGCCCTGAGCCCGCGCACGCGCATGGTCATCCTCAATTCGCCGCACAACCCCAGCGGCGCCTTGATCAGCCGCGACGACCTGGACCAGCTGGCCGCGTTGATCGGCAACCGCGATATCTACCTGGTCAGCGACGAAGTCTACGAGCACCTGATCTACGACGGTGTGCGCCACGCCAGCGTGCTGGCCCACGCGCAGCTGTACAGCAAAGCCTTCGTCATCAGCTCGTTCGGCAAGACCTATCACGTCACCGGCTGGAAAACCGGCTACGTGGTCGCGCCACCGGCCCTCAGTGCCGAATTGCGCAAGGTGCACCAGTACGTCAACTTCTGCGGCGTCACGCCCTTGCAGTGCGCCCTGGCCGACTTCATGGCCGAGCACCCTGAGCACATCGACGAGCTGCCGGCCTTCTACCAAGCCAAGCGTGACCTGTTCTGCGACCTGCTGCAGGCCTCGCGTTTCACCTTCACCCGCACCCCGGGCACCTATTTCCAACTGGTGGACTATTCGCAGATCCGCCCCGACCTGAACGATGTCGACATGGCCCTGTGGCTGACCCGTGAGCATGGCGTGGCCAGCATCCCGGTGTCGGTGTTCTACCAGCAACCCATCCCCGAGCAACGCCTGGTACGCCTGTGCTTTGCCAAACGCGAGGAGACGCTGCGCCAGGCAGCGGAGAGACTATGCGCGATCTGAGCCAACTGCCGAACCTGAAAATCGCCCTGGTGCAGACCACCCTGGCCTGGCACGACCGCGAGGCGAACTACGCGCACTTCGAGGAACTGATCACCCAGGCCGGTGAAGTGGACCTGGTGGTCCTGCCGGAAATGTTCACCACCGGGTTTTCGATGGAGTCCGAAAGCCTGGCCGAGCCGGAAAACGGCCCGACCTACAAATGGCTCAAGGCCCAGGCGAAGAAAGCCAACGCCGTGATCACCGGCAGCGTGATCATCCAGGCCGCCGATGGCAGCCATCGCAACCGGCTGCTGTGGGCGCGGCCCGATGGCGAGATTCTGCACTACGACAAGCGCCACCTGTTCCGCATGGCCGGCGAGCACAAGCACTACACCCCGGGCGAGCGCCAGGTGCAGTTCGAACTCAAGGGCTGGCGGATTCGTCCGCTGATCTGCTACGACCTGCGTTTCCCGGTGTGGAGCCGCGATGCCCAGGACACCGACCTGCTGCTGTACACCGCCAACTGGCCGGCGGCGCGGCGCCTGCACTGGAACCGGTTGCTGCCGGCACGGGGCATCGAGAACCTGTGCTTTGTGGCGGCGGTGAACCGGGTGGGGACCGATGGCAAGGGTTTCGCCTATTCCGGCGACAGCCAGGTGCTGGACTTCCAGGGTGAGAGCCTGCTCAGCGCGGGCGAGGCCGACGGGGTGTTCACTGTGGTGCTGCGGGCGGCGGAGTTGGCCGCGTACCGGGCGCGGTTCCCGGCCAATATGGATGCCGATACCTTCGAATTGCATTGACTCCATCGCGGGGCAAGCCGGGACACCGCTCCGACTTGCCCCGCGATGCTTTATCAGTCAGTACACATCCCGCCGATAGCGCCCATCCTCGATCAGCTGCTGCACCCGCGCCTCACCGAGCATGCCCTGCAGCGCCGCATCAACGCCGGCAGCCATGCCGTGCAAACTACCGCAGACATACACGCAAGCTCCTTCATCGACCCAGCGCTTGAACTCGTCGGCCTGCTGCAACAGCACATCCTGCACGTAGATCTTCTCTGCCTGGTCCCGTGAGAAAGCCAGGTCCAGCCGTTGCAGGTCGCCGCTTGCCACCCAACCCTGTAGTTCCTCACCGCACAGCAGGTCGTGCGCCCGGTTGCGCTCACCGAACAGCAGCCAGTTGCGCTGCTCGCCCGCCGCGATGCGCGCCTTGAGCAGGCTGCGCAGGCCAGCCAGGCCGGTGCCGTTACCGATCAGCACCAGAGGGACCGATCCGCCGGGCAGGTGGAAGCCGCTGTTGCGACGCAGGCGTGCGCTGACGCTGCCATCGAGTGGCAGATACTCGGTCAGCCAGCCGGAACCGAGGCCCAGGCTGCCATCGGCGTGGCGCTCCTGGCGCACGATCAGCTCCAGCGCGCCGTCGCTGGCGATGGATGCAATCGAGTACTCGCGGGCGGCCAGCGGGATCAGGGCATCGACCAGCGCCTGTGCATGCAGGCCCACCAGGTGTTCGCGGCCGACCGGCAACTGGCGGCTGGCCAGGGCCTGCGCCAGGTTTTCCTGCAGGCCGTCGAGTTGCACCGGGCAACGAGGATCGAGGCCCAGGCCTGCCAGGAAGGCATCGACACGAGGCTGGCCATTGCGCGGCACGATCTCGATCAGGTCGCCTGCTTCCCAGGTCGCGGGCATTTGCGCCTGCAGGCCCAGCAGGTAGACCGGCGCGCCCTGGCTGCCCGGGTTGAGCAGTTCACGGCGCAGCAGATGCCAGTTGCCGAAGCTCGGTGCTTGCCAGGCGGCGACCGGACGAGCGCCGGTCAGTTGCGTCAGTTCCTGTTGCCACAGCGCAAGCGCGGCGGGGTCGGCATTGTCCACTTCCACCGGGCTGAAGGCGCAGGTGGCGCCGCGCTCGCCGAGCCAGGCCTGGAGGCGGCGGGCGAAGCCGCAGAAGTGCGGGTACTGGCGGTCACCCAGGGCGAGCAGGGCGTAGTCCAGGTGCTCCAGCGCCCACGGCTGGCCGAGCACCTTGCGTTCGAAGCCGCGGGCACTGTCCGGGGCTTCGCCGTCGCCGAAGGTGCTGACCACGAACAGTGCGCGGTTGGCATTGCGTAACTGGGCTTCGCCCAGCTCGGCCAGCGGACGGACCTGCACCGGCAAGCCGGCAGCCTGCAACTGGCCGGCGCTCTGCCAGGCCAGCTGTTCGGCGAAACCGCTCTGGCTGGCGAAACCGATCAGCCAGCTGTCGCCGGCGTTGCCCTGATCACCCACCGCGCCACGGGCGACACGTACCTGGCGTTTCTTGCGGCGGCGGTCGAGGTACAGCAACCAGCCGGTGACGAAGAACAGCGGCATGGTCAGGCTGGCGAGGGTGACGATGATGCGCCCGGGCAGGCCGAAGTACTCGCCGACGTGCAGGGCATAGACGCTTTGCAGCAGTTGCGCCTTGAACGACTTGTCGGCATAGCGTTCGTGACGCTTGACCTGGCCGCTGGCCGGGTCGAGGGTGAGGGTGTTGAAGGCCCGCTCGTGCTCGGCGCCCTGTAGCAGGTAGAACAGTGTCGCGGGCTGGCCGCCGGCCGGCGGCAGGCGCAGGTTGTAGGTGGCCAGGTCCGGGCCTGCGGCTGCCTTGAGGTTGGCCCAGATGGCGTCATAGTCCACCACCCGTGGCGGGGCATTCTTGTCCACTTTGGACGGACCATGACGACCGCCACGGCCTTCGCCGCGTTTCTGCTCGCCCGCCGCGGGCTGGTCGGCCAGCAGGCGGTTGAGGCCCTCGCGGTACCACTCGTAGGACCAGAACAGCCCGGTCAGGGCGAACAGCAGATAGAACAACAGGCACCAGGTGCCGAACACCGCGTGCAGGTCCCAGTTGAAGGCGCGGCCTTTCTTAGCCCAGTCCAGCGTCAGCCAGGTGCGCCAGTTCAGGGCCTTGCGCGGCCAGCGCAGGTACAGCCCGGAGAGGCAGAAGAAGATCAGCATCAGGGTGCAGGCGCCAGTGATCTGCCGGCCGGTGTCGCCCATGGCCAGGAACCGGTGCAGGTTGAGCATGAGGTTGAAGAAGCCAAGGCCTGCGACTTCACCCTTGAGCTCGCCGGTGTACGGGTCGGCGTAGCGCAGCGCACCGCGGCGCTCGCCGGGGGCCGGGGTGAAGAAGATCCGCGCCGCGTTGCCGTCGCGGGTATCGACCCAGAGCATGGAGACCTGGTCGCCTTGCGCGGCTTCGACCCGGCGCACCAGCTCGGCCGGCGGCAGCACGCCTTCCTGGCGTACCTCGACCTTAAGCACCTCGGCGTTGAACGCGCGCAGCAGTTCCTCCTGGAACGACCAGATCGCGCCGGTGATGCCCATCAGCGCCAGCACCAGGCCGGCGGTGATGCCAAAGAACCAGTGCAATTGGAACAGCGTCTTCTTCACCACATCGATCACCTTGTCTTGCCGCCAGCAACTGCGCGGCGTGCATTATGCCTTGATACGCAAAAGCCCCGTTCAATCGATTGAACGGGGCCTGGAGTGCGGCTTTTAGAAGTGGACGCTGGTGGTCAGCAATGCCGTGCGTCCCGCTGCCTGGTTGGCGAAGTGGGTGGAGTAGGCCTTGTCGTAGTAGACCTCGTTGGTGAGGTTCTGCACGTTCAACTGCAGGTCGATGTTCTTGGTCAGCTTGTAGGCCGCCATGGCGTCGTAGCGCACGTAGCTGTCGACCATGGTGGTGTTGGCCACGCTGCCGTAGACGTCGTCGACATAGAAGGCGCCGCCACCGACCGTCAACTTCGGCGTCAGCTGGTAGGTGGTCCACAGGCTGGCGCTGTTGTTCGGCGTGTTGGGCAACTGGTTGCCGTCGTTGGCCTTGCCCAGCGGGCCACCGTCGATCTGGCGGGCCTGCATGTAGGTGTAGCCGGCGAACACCTGCCACTTGTCGGTCAGCTTGCCGCTGGCCGACAGCTCGATGCCTTGCACACGGGTTTCGCCGACGTTCTCGTAGGTGTTGGTATTGACCTGGACCCGCGCGTTTTCCTTCTCGGTGCGGAACAGCGCCGCTGCCAGGGACAGGCGCTGGTCGAGCAGGTCCCACTTGGTGCCGAGCTCGTAGTTGGTGGTTTCTTCCGGCTCCATGTCACTGTTGAGCAGGTTGCCGGAGCGGTCGGTGGCATTGCCCAGAGGGTTGCCTTCGGTACCCTCGCCGAGCATGGCGCCAGGCGGCGTGGCGGAAGTGGCGTAGGACACATAGATGCTGCCGTTGTCGGCCGGCTTCCACACCAGGCCCAGCTGGCCGGTGATGAACTCGCTGGTGTCCTGGCCCTTGGCGGGTACGCCCTTGGCGCTCACCGCAGTGCTGCCATTGGCATTGTAGCCACGGTAGTCGGTGTCGAAGTGGTCATAGCGCAGGCCCATGTTGAGCAGCCACTGCGGGGTCAGCTCCAGGGTGTCGAACACGTAGAGTGCGCGGGTCTTGCTGCTGGTCTTGGTGCCGGCGTAGTTGCGCGCGACGGTGCCGACCCAGGCATCGTCCGGGTTCGGGTTGTCCAGCGAGGTGCAGCTGCCGCCGCTGCCAGGCCCGGTGCAGGTGAGCTTGCTGTTGGGGGTGACGGTGTAGCTCTGGCGGTCGGACTCTTCCTTGGTGAACTCGACGCCGGTGGAGAAGCTGTTCTTCAGGCCGCCCAGGTAGAACTCGCCGAACAGGTCGGTCTGGTTGGTGGTGGTGGCGGTGTTGCCCACACGGGTGTTGGCGCGACGCCAGACGCCGTTGTTGTTGACGTTGCCGGCGCTGTCGTCAGGCTGGGTCAGCACGTAGTCCTGCATGCTGTTGCCGTGGCGCAGGGTGTTCTTGATGGTCAGCGTGTCGGACAGGTCGTGCTCGATGGCGAAGGTCGCGATATCGACACGGGTCTTGCGGAAGTCGCGGCCGGTCAGGCCGTAGAAGTTGTCGCTGTCGCCGCCGTCCACCGGTTTGTCCGGATGGGCAGAGGTGCGTGCGGTGCTGCCAGCCCGTGGCACGCTGTAGGGAATGCCGGAGTCCGGCAGGTCGTCGCTTTCCAGGTGGTAGTAGTCGAGGTTGACGCGGGTCGGCGTGCCCAGGCCGAACGCCAGCGACGGGGCGATGCCCCAGCGGTCGTAGTTGACCTTGTCGCGGCCGGCGACGTTGCTCTCGTGGGTCATCAGGTTCAGGCGCCCGGCGACGCTGTCGCTGAACTGGTAGTTGCCGTCGAAGGTGTAACGCTGGGTCTGGTCGCTGCCCCAGGTCCAGGCGCCATCCAGCGAGTTGCCCAGGTGTGCGCGCTTGCTCACCAGGTTGATGGTGCCGCCAGCGGCACCACGGCCACCAATGGCCGAGTTCGGCCCCTTGGCCACTTCGACAGACTCGATGGCGAAGATTTCGCGGGTCTGGGCGCCGGTGTCCCGCACGCCGTCCAGGTAGGTGTCGCCCTGGGCGTCGAAGCCACGGATGAAGGGGCGGTCGCCCTGCGGGTTGCCGCCTTCGCCGGCGCCGAAGGTGATCCCGGGCACGGTGCGCAGGGCGTCCTGCAGGGACATGGCGTTGGTGTCCTTGATCACCTGCTGGGGAATCACCGTGATCGAGCGCGGCGTGTCCACCAATGGCGCGGTGTACTTCTGCGACGAGGCCTTGTCGACCTTGTACTCGGTGCTTGCCTGTTCGGCCTTGCCATTGACGCTGGTGGCGTCGAGGGTGATGGCGTTGCTGGCGGCCGGGTCGGCGGCATAGGCCGAGGTGGCGGTGATCGCCATGCCGATGGCGGAGGCGAGCAGACGTGGTGAACTCACAGCAGATGGCACGTGACGCATTGTTGTAGACCTTCCCCAAGGTATGAAGGCCGCGGATGTTAATGTAAGCGAATGTAAGGAACAATTGAGAAGCGTTACCATTCGCCAGGAATTTACATTCTTTACAATTTGGCCTTACGGTTTTAACGGTCTCGTGCGTCTTGCCGTGGTGAAAGGGACTTGTGGTGAGTAAAAGGTAATCAATATCATTGACGCCCCTATCGCTCTCGGTGCCGTCGCCATGCTGCTTCACATCCCAGGCCTGTTCGAGGCCGACGAAATCCTGCGCATTCGCGAGGCCCTGGAGCAGGCCGACTGGGCCGACGGCAAGATCACCGCCGGATACCAGTCGGCCAAGGCCAAGCACAACCTGCAGTTGCCCGAGGGCCATGCGCTGGCCAAGGAAATCGGCAGTGCGTTGATCGAGCGGCTGTGGCGCAACCCGTTGTTCATGTCGGCGGCGCTGCCACACAAGGTGTTCCCGCCGCTGATCAACTGCTATCGCGAGGGCGGCAGTTTCGATTTCCATATCGACAATGCCCTGCGCCAGCCCAAGGGCAGCCCGGAGCGCGTGCGTACCGACCTGTCCTCGACGCTGTTTCTCAGCGACCCGGACAGCTACGACGGCGGCGAACTGGTGATCCAGGACACCTATGGCGTGCGGCAGGTCAAGCTGGCCGCCGGCGACCTGGTGCTGTACCCCGGCACCAGCCTGCACAAGGTCAACCCGGTCACCCGCGGGGCGCGCTATGCGGCGTTCTTCTGGACGCAGAGCCTGGTGCGCGAGGACAGCCAGCGCACCTTGCTGTTCGAGATGGACAATGCCATCCGCCAGCTCGGCGCAGATGTGCCAGAGCACCCGTCGCTGCTGCAACTGACGGGCACCTACCACAACCTGCTGCGCCGCTGGGCCGAGGTCTGAGCCGTGTCTTATCAATTGCGTCGTGAGGAAGTGGTGGATGTGGCCGGGCTGAAGGCGATGCTCGAGCACAGCCCGGGGCAGGCCGCGCAGGCGATCCTCACGGCGGCGGGGCAGGGGGCGGTCGAGGCGCAGCTGTTGCTCGGGCAGATCCTGCTCGATGGGCGCGGTATCGAAGAGGATGCCACCGTAGCCCGCCGTTGGTTCGCCATTGCCGCCCAGGGCGGCAGCGCCATGGCCCACAACATGCTTGGCCGTTGCCTCGAGCACGGCTGGGGTGGCGAGGTGGATCTCGCCCAGGCCGCCATTCACTATGCCCGTGCGGCCGACGCCGGGCTGGACTGGGGGATGTACAACCTGGCCAATCTGCTGGCCACCGGTCGTGGGGTGGCGGCCAACCAGTCCCAGGCGTTGATGTGCTACGAGAAAGCCGCGCAGTTGGGGCATGCCAAGTCGATGAACCTGTATGGGCGGTATCTGGAGCAGGGCATTGCCACCGCCGCGAGCCCGGTGCGGGCCATGCGCTGGTACCGGCGTTCGGCCGAGGCGGGGGATTTCCGCGGGATGTTCAGCCTGGCGCTGGTGCTGGTCGAGCGAGGGCAGATAGCCGAGGCCGGGCCGTGGCTGGACCGGGCCAGGGTCGAGGGCAACCTGAATTTCCTGCGCAGTGCGCTGGTGACGTTGCAGGGGGCGGGGCCGGCATTGATGGCCTTTGCGGCGCGTTATGCCGAAGAGATCGAACGGCGGGAAGACTGAGCCTGATCGTGCGGGCTTCTGCGCGAGACCGCTGCCTCCAGCAAGTAGGGCCGCTTTGCGGCCCATCGCCGGCAAGCCGGCTCCCACAGGGATCGCGCAGTTCTGAGACTTGCGCTGAACCTGTGGGAGCCGGCTTGCCGGCGATGGGCTGCGTAGCAGCCCCAAGTGACGCCTCGAGTTACAGGTAGTAAGCCTTCAGCGGCGGGAAGCCGTTGAACTCCACCGCGCTGTAGCTGGTGGTGTAGGCGCCGGTGGACAGCCAGTACAGGCGGTCGCCGATGGCCAGGTTCAGCGGCAGGCCATACTTGTAGTTCTCGTACATGATGTCGGCGCTGTCGCAGGTCGGGCCGGCGATCACCACTTCCTCGGCCTCGCCTTTCTTCTCGGTCCAGATCGGGAACTTGATCGCCTCGTCCATGGTTTCGATCAGGCCGGAGAACTTGCCCACGTCGGTGTAGATCCAGCGCTCGACGGCAGTGCGCGACTTGCGCGCCACCAGTACCACTTCACTGACCAGGATACCGGCGTTGGCGATCAGCGAACGGCCAGGCTCGAGGATGATTTCCGGCAGGTCGTCGCCGAAGTCTTCCTTGAGGAAGCGGATGATCTCTTCGGCGTAGGTCTCGAGGCTGTTGGTGCGGGTGATGTAGTTGGCCGGGAAGCCGCCGCCCATGTTGATCAGCTTCAGCTCGATGCCGTCTTCTTCCTTGAGGCGCTCGAAGATCACCTTGACCTTGGCGATGGCTGCGTCCCACACGCTGATGTCGCGCTGTTGCGAGCCGACGTGGAAGGAGATGCCGTAAGGCACCAGGCCCAGGTCGCGGGCGAGGATCAGCAGGTCCATGGCCATGTCGGTCTGGCAGCCGAACTTGCGCGACAGTGGCCAGTCGGCGGTGGTGGAGCCTTCGGTGAGAATGCGCACATAGACTTTCGAGCCCGGCGCGGCCTTGGCGATGTTGCGCAGGTCGGCCTCGGAGTCGGTGGCGTACAGGCGCACGCCTTTCTCGTAGAAGTAGCGGATGTCCTTGGACTTCTTGATGGTGTTGCCGTAGCTGATGCGGTCGGCGCTGACGCCGCGGCCGAGCACCTTGTCCAGTTCATAGATCGAGGCGATGTCGAAGCTCGAGCCCTTTTCCTTCAGCAGGTCGATGATCTCGACCGCAGGGTTGGCCTTGACCGCGTAGTAGACCTTGGCGAATTCGAACCCGGCGCGCAGGTCGTCATAGGCCTGGCTGATCATCTGGGTATCGATGAGAACGAACGGGGTTTCCTGCTTGTCGGCGAACGCCTTCATTTTCTGGAAGGTGTCACGCGCAAAGTAGTCTTCGACCTGGATCGACATGCTCAGGGGCTCCATGGGCAAACTGAAAAGATAAGTGGCAGCAACTGAACGTCCTCCGTATCCCCACTTTGGTTCGCCTACTTCCCAAGGCATGTCGCCGAAAGCAAAAAGGTCAGCCGTGCTTGGAAAAGGCGGATGACCTTGCTGTCTCGTCGTCAGTACTTGAGCCGGATGGATCGTTTCCAGCATGGACGTTCGGCGCGCACTTTAGGACGTGAAAACGGCAATATCAACAGGCAATCCCGGGGTACTCGTCGCCTGTCGCGGAGCTGCCGCTGTGATAACCGACTGATGTGCGCCCGGTAGGTTCCTGAAAAGGCCACCAGCGTAAAAAATTGTGGAATAGGTGGCGATCTGGCCGCGATCGGCTGACAGCTTCATTCTTTGCATGATGGCTCTGGTTTCGCCGCGAAAGGGCGGAGGAAACCGTAGGTGACCGTTTGTCGGGGGTTGAGGCAGGGCGGCGAATGGTTACGGAGTGTTCAAATTTATGGCCACATGCTCAACCCGATTTTTACCGCGAAATTGGCCATAAATTTTTTGTTACGCAGAGCCCGTCGTGGCCATTGGTCGTGCAAGGGACATGTCGATTGCCGTCCTTGATGAGAAACATTACTATTCGCGACCTCATCTGCCTCCCTGACGACCCCGACCGTGTCCGGACCCAAAGGCTTCCTCGACCATTACCAAGAGCTGATCGGCACCTGGACGCGCAAACTGCGCAGTCGACAGCAGGCCGAGGACCTCACCCACGATGCCTTTGTGCGGGTGCTGGAAAACCCGCGCGAGCAGGTCGAACAGCCACGCGCCTACCTGCACCAGACTGCCCGTAACATCGCCGTCGACGGCTTTCGCCGCGAGGACCGGCGCCAGGCCCTGGAGCTTGAGGCCTTCGCAGGGGACATGGCCGCAGGGGACGATCCGGAAGCGTATGTACATGCCCTGGAACTGGCCGACAGCGTCGAGCGGGCGCTGGCCGAGCTGCCGCTGAACTGCCGCAGGGTGTTCATCTGGCAGAAGCTCGAAGGCCTGACCCAGGCCGAGATCGCCGAGCGCATGGGTTTGACCAAGAACATGGTCGAAAAGTATATGATCCGCACGCTCCGACATCTGCGTGAGCACCTGGATGTGTCGGCCAGATGAGTCAGGAGACCCCTTCGATGAAACAGCACGCGCCCGATCCCGTGGGCGAGCAGGCGGCCAGCTGGTTCGCCCGGGCCCAGGACGCGCCGCACGACAAAGTCGTGCACGCGGCGTTGCAGGCGTGGTTGGCGCAGCATCCCTCAAATCGGCAAGAGTACGAGCGCCTGGCGCAGCTGTGGCGCGCCGCCGACTTCATCCCCCGGCAACGCCTCGAGGCGCTGTGCCAGCCCGAGCCGGTACGCCAGTTGCCGCGCCGACGCTTGTTGCGCCAGGCATTGGCGGCCGGGGTGGCGGTGGTCGCGCTGGGGCTGGGCTGGACAGGTTGGCAGTATCAGCAGCTCAACCATCAGGACACGTTGACTACGGCCTTGGGCGAGCGGCGTCAGGTCGAACTGCCGGACGGTTCACGGCTGGAGCTCAACAGTGCCACCCAGGTGCAGGTGATGTTCTCTGCGGGGCAGCGCCATGTGCGCCTGGGTGCGGGCGAGGCGATGTTCATCGTCGCCCATGACAGCGATCGCCCCTTCGTGGTGAGCACTGCCCAGGGCGATGTCACCGTCACCGGCACCCGCTTCGATGTACGACAGGATCCGAACAGCACCCGCGTGGCGGTGGAGCAAGGTTCGGTGAAGGTACAGGGCGCGGGCGAGTCGCTGGCGCTGCTCACTGCCGGCCAGGGTTCGCATATCGATGGGCAGGGCAAGGTCGCCGCACCCTATGCCATCGATGCCAGCGCGGTGACCGCCTGGCGCCAGGGCAAGCTGGTATTCGACAACGCGCCGCTGAGCGATGTCGTGGCGGAAGTCTCGCGCTACCGTGTCCGGCCACTGCATGTGGCGCCCGGCAAGGCCGCCGCGCTGCGCCTGTCGAGCACCTTCAGCACTGACGACCCGGACGCCCTGTTGCGGGCCTTGCCGAGCATCCTGCCGGTGCGGGTGAAGACCCTTGCGGACGGCTCCAGCGAAATTGTTCTGAAATAGATTCAGGTTTTTTTCCGTTCGTTCGTCTTCCCCGCCAGCTGCAACTGCCAAGCATTTCCATTTGCATGCGGTTGGCGTTTATCCCGACTCTCAGGACCCATCGAAGACGTGAACAACAATAATCCCCTTCTCCAGCTGCGCCGCCTGGCGCTGGCCCTGGCGGTCAGCGCCGCCGCCGGCAACAGCTACGCCGACAGCATCCAGATCCAGGCCCAGCCATTGGCGGGCGCGCTCAAGCAATTGGGCCAGCAGACCAACCTGCAACTGTTCTTCAGCCCCGAGCTGGTGGATGGCAAGCAGGCCCCGGCCGTGTCCGGCAACCTGGCGCCGGAGCAGGCCCTACAGCAACTGCTGCAAGGCAGCGGGCTGACCTTTGAGCAGTCCGCCGACACCGTGGTGGTCAAGCCGGCGCAGGCCGCTGGCACCCTGACCACCGGCAGCCTGGAGCTGGCGCCCACCGATATCAAGGTGGTCGGGGACTGGCTGGGCGACGCCGAGCAGAGCGTGGTGCAGAACCACCCGGGCGCGCGCACCGTGGTGCGCCGCGAAGCGATGGTGGAGAAGGGCACGATGAACGTGCGTGACGCCCTGCGCGGTATCCCGGGCGTGCAGGTGCAGGACTCCAACGGCACCGGTGGCAGCGACCTGTCGCTGAACGTCGGCGTGCGTGGCCTGACGTCGCGCCTGTCGCCGCGTTCGACGGTGTTGATCGATGGCATCCCGGCAGCCTTCGCCCCCTACGGTCAGCCACAGCTGTCGATGGCGCCGATCTCCTCGGGCAACCTCGACAGCATCGACGTGGTCCGTGGTGCAGGCTCGGTACGCTATGGCCCGCAGAACGTCGGTGGGGTGATCAACTTCGTCACCCGGGCGATCCCCGAGAAGGCCAGCGGCGAGCTGTCCACCACCCTCGAGACTTCGCGCGATGGCGGCTGGAAGCACACCGAGTCGGCCTTCGTCGGCGGCACCGCCGACAACGGCATGGGCGTGGCGTTGCTGTATACCGGGGTGAATGGCGATGGCTATCGCGAAAGCAACAACGACAACGATATCGACGACGTGATGCTCAAGACCCACTGGGCACCGACCGATGTCGACGAGTTCTGGCTCAATTTTCACTACTACGATGGCCGCGCCGACATGCCGGGCGGCCTGACCCAGGCCCAGTACGATCACAACCCCTACCAGTCGGTGCGCGACTACGACTACTTCAGCGGCCGGCGCAAGGACGTGTCCTTCAAGTGGCAGCGACAGATCGACGATGCCACCCAGTTCGAGGTGCTGACTTACTACACCGACAGCTTCCGTGGCAGCGCCATCGCCGCCCGCGACCAGAAGACCCTGTCGTCGTACCCGCGCAACTACCACACCTTTGCCATCGAGCCACGCCTGTCGCGGATCTTCTTCGTCGGCCCGACCACCCAGGAAGTCAGCGTCGGCTATCGCTACCTGAAGGAAGCGATGCGCGAGCAGTCCACCCGCCTGGCGCTGGTCGACAACGTGCCGACCGTGACCCCGACCTCCGACGGCCATGTGTTCCAGGACCGCAGCGGTGGCACCGAGGCCAGCGCCTACTACATCGACGACAAGATCGACGTCGGCAACTGGACCATCACCCCGGGCATCCGCTTCGAGCACATCAACACCGACTGGCGCGACCGACCGGTGCTGGACGCCAACTACCGTCCGGTGCCGGAGAAGAACCGCAGCATCACCAGCAACGAACCGCTGCCAGCACTTAGCGTGATGTACCACATGTCCGACGCCTGGAAGCTGTTCGCCAACTACGAGACCTCGTTCGGCAGCCTGCAGTACTTCCAGCTGGGCCAGGGCGGCGTCGGCGACAGCACGGCAAACGGCCTGGAGCCGGAGAAGGCCAAGACCTACGAAATCGGCACGCGCTATGACAACGGCAACTGGGCCGGTGAGCTGACAGCCTTCTACATCGACTTCGACGATGAGCTGCAGTACATCAGCAACGATGTCGGCTGGACCAACCTCGGGGCGACCAAGCACCAGGGCATCGAGGCCTCGGCGCGCTACGACCTGTCCGGCCTGGACCCACGCCTGCAGGGGCTGTCGGTGAATGCCGGCTACACCTACACCCGTGCCACCTACGAGGGTGAGATCCCTGGTTTCAAGGGCCGTGACCTGCCGTTCTATTCGCGCCAGGTGGCCACCGCCGGTGTGCGCTACGAGGTCAACCGCTGGACCTGGAACCTGGATGCCTACGCCCAGTCGAAGCAGCGCGCGCCGGGTACCGGGATGAACGCCAATGGCAGTTTCAACGGCAACTACATCACCGAGCCAAGCGCCGATGGGCAATATGGCGACATTCCGGGCTATGTCACCTGGCATGCCCGGGGTGGCTATGCGTTCGGGCCGCAGCTGTCGAACCTGAAGCTGGCCGCCGGGGTGAAGAACCTGTTCGACAAGCAGTATTTCACCCGCTCCAGCGACAACAACGCGGGGATCTATGTGGGTGAGCCGCGCACGTTCTATGTGCAGGCCAGTGTAGGGTTCTGATCCAAGATTGCCGGGGCGCAAAGCGCCCCCGGCTTTCTATCAGGAGGTCACTGCCTCTGCCGGCGACACGATCGAGGTCTTCGCCCCGCGCGAGCGCCCAGAACTCAGGTACGCCGCAATCGACTCCTGCGTCACCTCGCCCAGGAACACCTGCTCGGCATCCAGCACCGGCAACCACGCCCGATTGAACTCGTACATGCGCGACAGCAGGATGCGCAGGTGCTCATCGTGCGCCGCCGTGGCATTGAACGGACGCAGGAAATCCCCGCACGTGCCCTGCTGGCGGTGCATGTCGCGCCGGCGCACATAACCCAGCGCGCGATTTTGCGCATCGGTCACCACCACGTAACGGCGGTCATGCTCGTCCAGCAGCTCCAGCGCATCGCCCACCGGTGTTTCCGGGCTCAGCGACGGCGCGTTGTCCGCCGCATCCTCGGCGCGCACCAGCAGCAGGCGTTTCAGGGTGCTGTCCTGGCCGACGAAGTTGCTGACAAAATCGTCCACCGGGTGTGCCAGCAGGGTGTCCGGGTGATCCAGCTGCAACAGCTTGCCGGCGCGGAAGATGGCGATCTTGTCGCCCAGCTTGATGGCCTCGTCGATGTCATGGCTGACCATGATCACCGTCTTGTTCAGGGCCCGCTGCATCTCGAAGAACTCGTTCTGGATCATCTCGCGGTTGATCGGGTCGACCGCGCCGAATGGTTCGTCCATCAGCAGCACCGGGGCCTCGGCGGCCAGGGCGCGGATCACGCCGATGCGTTGCTGCTGGCCTCCGGACAGTTCGCGTGGGTAGCGCTGCAGGTACTGCTTGGGCTCGAGCTTGATCATGTGCATCAGCTCGCGGGCACGATCGTGGCATTTCTGCTTGTCCCAGCCGAGCAGGCGCGGCACCACGGTGATGTTCTCCTCGATGGTCATGTTGGGGAACAGGCCGATCTGCTGGATCACGTAGCCGATATGCCGGCGCAGGGTCACCTCGTCCAGGCCGGTTGTGTCCTCGCCATTGATGAACACTTGCCCTGAGGTCGGGGTGATCAGGCGGTTGATCATCTTCAGCGTGGTGCTCTTGCCGCAGCCGGAGGGGCCGAGGAACACGCAGATTTCGCCTTCGTTGACGGTGAGGCTTACCGCGTCGACGGCTTTGACGTCCTTGCCGTTGACGTTGAAGGTCTTGCTGAGGTTCTTCAGTTCGATCATGAGCGCAGTCCTTCTGGAGTCAGGGCACGTTGCAGGGCTTGCAGGAGCAGGTCGGCGATGATCGCCAGCAGGCTGACCAGCACCGCGCCGACCAGCAGCATCGACATGTCGCTGCGGCTGATGGAGGTGAGAATGAGCACGCCCAGGCCGCCGGCACCGATGGTCGCGGCGATGGTCATCACGCCGATGTTCATCACCACGGCGGTGCGCACGCCGGCGAGGATCACCGGCACGGCAATGGGCAGCTCGACCATGCGCAGGCGCTGGCCGAAGGTCATGCCGATGCCGCGGGCGGCTTCACGAATACCGGGCTCGACGTTGGTCAGGGCCAGGTAGGTGTTGCGCAGGATCGGCAGCAGTGAATAAAGGAACACCGCGGTGATCGCCGGCAGCGGCCCCAGGCCCTGGCCGAACTTCGAGTAGAACGGCAGCAGCAAGCCGAACAGGGCGATCGAGGGGATGGTCAGCAGCACGGTGGCGCTGGCCTGCAGGGGGCCGGCGAACACCGGGAAGCGGGTCATCAGGATGCCCAGCGGCACGCCGACAAGGATCGCCAGGCTTACCGCGATGCCGACCAGCATGATGTGCTGCCAGGTCAGTTGCAGGACCTGTGCCCAGTCGAGGTGGGCGAAGGTGTCGAGCAGGCTCATGGCTGTACCTCGCTGAGTGGGTGCTCACGCAGGAACGCGGCGGCTACCACCGTCGGGCTCTGGTGCTCGACATCGACCTTGGCGTTGAGCTGGCGCATGGTCTCGTCGTCCAGTTGCTCGGCCAGCGGCTTGAGCAGGGTGGCCAGGCGAGGGTGGGCGTCGAGCACGGCCTGGCGCAGTACCGGGGCGGCGGTGTAGTCGGGGAAGTAGTGCTTGTCGTCTTCCAGCAGCTTGAGGTCGAACGCGCTCAGGCGCCCGTCGGTGGTGTAGACCAGGCCGGCGAACACCTGGTTGTTGCGCATGGCGGTGTACACCAGGCCGCCGTCCATCTGGCGGATGTTGCGCCGGTCCAGCGGCAGCTCGTACAGCTCGCGCAGGCCGACCAGGCCATCCGGGCGGTTGGCGAACTCGGTGTCCAGCGCCACCAGGTGGTTGCGGTCGGGCTCCTCACGCAGCACTTGGTTGAGGTCGCTGATCGAGTTGATCTGCGGATAGGACTTGGCGACTGCCTTTGGCAGGCCCAGGGCGTAGGTGTTGCTGAACTTCGACGGAGTCAGCCAGACCAGGCCCTTCTTCGCGTCGAGTTCTTTCACTCGCGCATAGGTGGCTGCGGCGTCGGGCATGCGCTCGTCGATATGGTTGTACGAGACCAGCGATACGCCGGTGTATTCCCACATCAGGTCGAGCTGGCCGGTTTCCTGGGCCTGGCGGGCGATATTGCTGCCCAGGCCGGTGGTCACCCGCACATCGAAGCCGTTGGCGCGCAGATACTGGGCGGTGATCTCGGCGAGCACGGTCTGTTCGGTGAACACCCGGGCGCCGATGCGGATCTGTGGTTTTTCCGCTGCCTGGGCAACGCCTGCGCAAAACAGGGCCGCGCCCAGGAACAAGGCGATTGTTTTCTTCATGCTTTGCCTCTTGTTATTGGGCCAGGCCACGTTCCAGCCAGCGCTTGCTGGAGAAACTCACCAACGCATCGAGCGCCAGGGCCAGCAGCGCCGTGCAGGCGGCGCCGAGCAGCAGCTGCGGTTGGTTGTTCAGGGCGATGCCGGGGAAAATCAGGCTGCCCAGGCTGTTGGCGCCGATCAGGAACGCCAGGGGCGCGGTGCCCACGTTCAAGGCCAGGGCCACGCGCACGCCGCCGACGATGATCGGCACGGCATTGGGCAGCTCTACCTGCCACAACTGCTGGCGCGCGGTCATGCCGATGCCGGTGGCGGCTTCCTTGAGCGAGGCAGGGACGTTTTTCAGGCCCTCGTAGGTGTTGCGCACGATGGGCAGGAGGGAGGCGAGGAACAGTGCGAAGATCGCAGGACCTGCGCCGATGCCCAGGATACTCAGGGCAATGGCCAGGACGGCCAGGGGAGGGATGGTGTTGCCAACGTTGAACAGCTGCATGAAGCGCTCGGCCTTGTCGACCCGGTGCGGTCGACTCAAGGCAATGCCGGCGGGGATGCCCACGGCCAGCGCCGCCGCCATCGAAGCCAGCACCAGGACCAGGTGCGCTTGCAGGTAGAACCCAAGATCGTCGCGGTAGCGGGCGATCGTGTCGATGCCGATCCAGTGGACCAGCAGGGCCAGGATGACGAGCACGGCGGCCCATCCCAACAGCCCTTTTCCGTAGCGTGCAGCCACAGGCGGACTCCTTTTTTATAGTCGGCGATCACACCCCCGTGCGGCCGGCCATTCCTGGCGGCGGGTGGTGTGCTCGCGAGTAGCAGCCGATGCGCGGCATCAGGCCATGAGCCGAACCCCGTCGGGCTCGTGAAGCAGGTGAAACCAGCCCTGAAGCGAAGCGGCTTGCAGGGGAGTGGACGTCTCCGTGGGCGTAAAGGTTCCCATCTGGGGCGGCATTTGGCCAGTGCTAATCACTGGGGTGTAGGAAATTTCGCGCGATAAAACAGCGTAAATATTACGTGGAGGCGTTGAAATTCCTGCTATCGAGGCGTTTGTCGGCACGATCAAGATCGCGCAGGGAAATTCGGTCAAAGAGGAGAGAATCGTGAAGACACTCGAAGAAGTCATGGCCAGTCTGTCGCCGGAATGCAGAGCGAAAGCGGAAGCGCGAGGCCGCGAGCTGATACAGGAGGAGTTAATGCTAGATGCGCTTCGCAGGTATTTGCTTACAGGCGAAGAAGGCCTCGGCGTTGAGCATCGTGCAGCGCTTGAACAATGTCCGGACATACTGATCTCTACACTGCGTGGGCATGTTGAATCGCTCGGTGGGAAACTCGAAGTGTTGGCATTTTTCCCTGGCGAAAAAAGCATTTCGCTTTCAGATTTTGAGTAATCAAATCGTGATTTCCGCTTCGACACGCTCGCAAGTGTGTGATGGCCATAAGGTGCATTTTTGAAATTGGGTACGGGCGGCCAGGTGTAGGGCGAGAAATTAGCGGTGTTCTCAAGATCGAGCGCCGCCCGCGCGGCGCTCGATCTCAAAGGCGCCACAGGATTTCCGCCATGCACCAGCAGATTTTGGCCCCTGCCCCGACTTCAGGTATGATATCGCCCCTTTTTGAATCCCCAGTCAGGCGATTTCCCATGACCAACCAGGCCGCCGAAGTCGCGAAGCGCCGCACTTTCGCAATCATTTCCCACCCCGACGCCGGTAAGACCACCATCACCGAGAAGCTCCTGCTGATGGGCAAGGCCATTGCCGTCGCCGGTACCGTGAAGTCGCGCAAGTCCGACCGCCACGCCACCTCCGACTGGATGGAAATGGAGAAACAGCGCGGCATCTCCATCACCACCTCGGTGATGCAGTTCCCCTACCGCGAGCACATGATCAACCTGCTCGACACCCCCGGCCACGAAGACTTCTCGGAAGACACCTACCGCACCCTGACCGCGGTGGACTCGGCGCTGATGGTGCTCGACGGCGGTAAGGGCGTCGAGCCGCGCACCATTGCCCTGATGGATGTGTGCCGCCTGCGCGACACGCCGATCGTCAGCTTCATCAACAAACTCGACCGTGACATCCGCGACCCGATCGAACTGCTCGACGAAATCGAGGCGGTGCTGAAGATCAAGGCCGCGCCGATCACCTGGCCGATCGGTTGCTACCGCGACTTCAAGGGCGTGTATCACCTGGCCGGCGACTACATCATCGTCTACACCCCGGGGCATGGCCACGAGCGCACCGAAGCGAAGATCATCGAGAAGCTCGACTCCGATGAAGCCCGCGCCCACCTGGGTGACGAGTACGACCGCTTCCTCGAACAACTCGAGCTGGTGCAGGGCGCCTGCCACGAGTTCGACCAGGACGCGTTCATCAATGGCCAGCTGACCCCGGTGTTCTTCGGTACCGCATTGGGCAACTTCGGTGTCGACCATGTGCTCGACGCGGTTGTCGACTGGGCGCCGCGCCCATTGGCCCGCGTCGCCCACGAGCGCACCGTGGAACCGGTGGAAGAGAAGTTCACCGGCTTCGTGTTCAAGATCCAGGCGAACATGGACCCGAAACACCGTGACCGTATCGCTTTCATGCGTATCTGCTCGGGCAAGTACGAGAAAGGCATGAAGATGCGCCACGTGCGCACTGGCAAGGACGTGCGCATCGGCGATGCCCTGACCTTCTTCTCCTCCGAGCGCGAGCAGCTGGAAGAGGCCTATGCCGGTGACATCATCGGACTGCACAACCACGGCACCATCCAGATCGGCGACACCTTCACCGAAGGCGAGGCGCTGGGCTTCACCGGCATCCCGCACTTCGCCCCGGAGCTGTTCCGCCGCGTGCGCCTGAAGGACCCGCTGAAATCCAAGCAGCTGCGCCAGGGCCTGCAGCAGCTGGCCGAAGAGGGCGCGACCCAGGTGTTCTTCCCCGAGCGCAGCAACGACATCATCCTCGGCGCGGTCGGTGTGCTGCAGTTCGACGTGGTCGCCAGCCGCCTGAAGGAAGAGTACAAGGTCGAGTGCGCCTATGAGCCGATCACCGTCTGGTCGGCGCGCTGGATCAGCTGCGACGACAAGAAGAAGCTCGAGGAATTCCAGAACAAGGCGGTGGAGAACCTGGCCATCGACGGCGGTGGTCACCTGACCTACCTGGCCCCGACCCGGGTCAACCTGGCGCTGATGGAAGAGCGCTGGCCGGATGTGAAATTCCGCGCGACTCGCGAGCACCACTAAGAGCAGTTGCAAACTGCGAGCTTCAAGAAGAGGCGGGCCCGGAAAGGCCCGCCTTTTTCTTGTCGCTTGCGGCTTCAAGCTTGTAACTGACGAATGTCAGTTGCCTGCTTTTATGCTGGTCCAGATCCGCGTCCTGATGCGGTCGATCTTCGCCGGCATCGCTTCCAGCGCATACAACTTGCCCATCACGTCGTCACTCGGGTAGATCATCGTGTTGCCCTTCAGCGCCGGGTCCACCAGCGCATCCGCCTGCTGGTTGCCATTGGCGTACTGCACGAAGTTGCTGATGTTGGCCATCACCTCCGGCTGCAATAGGTAGTTCATGTACGCATACCCGGCCTTCTCGTCTGGTGCATCGGCCGGCATGGCCACCATGTCGAACCACATCGGCGCGCCTTCCTTCGGGATCGAGTAGCCCACCTTCACCCCGTTCTTCGCTTCCTCGGCACGGTTCTTCGCCTGCAGCACATCGCCCGAGAAACCCACCACCAGGCACACATCGCCGTTGGCCAGGTCGCCGGTGTACTTCGAGGAATGGAAGTAGCTGATATACGGGCGCACCTGCATCAGCAACGCCTTGGCCTTGTCGTAGTCCGCCGGGTTCTGGCTGTGGTGGGGCAGGCCCAGGTAGTGCAGGGCGATCGGCAGCAGCTCGGGGCCGTTGTCCAGCACCGCCACGCCGCAGCTCTTGAGCTTGGCGAGGTATTCGGGCTTGAAGAACAGGTCCCACGAATCGATGGGCGCATTGTCGCCGAGCACCGCCTTGACCTTGTCGATGTTGTAGCCGATGCCGGTGCTGCCCCACAGGTACGGGAAGCCGTACTGGTTGCCCGGGTCGTTGACCTCCAGGGCCTTGAGCAGCACTGGGTTGAGGTTCTTCCAGTTGGGCAGTTGCGACTTGTCCAGCTGCTTCAGGGCCTTGCCCTGGATCTGCCGGGCCATGAAGTGGTTGGAGGGGAACACCACGTCGTAGCCGGAGTTGCCGGTCATCAGCTTGCCGTCGAGGGTCTCGTTGCTGTCGAACACGTCGTAGGTGGGATTGATGCCGGTGGTTTGCTGGAAGTGCTTCAGGGTGTCCGGGGCGATGTAGCTCGACCAGTTGTAGATCTTCACCGAGTCGGCGGCACTGGCCACGCTGGCGGCCAGCATCAGGGGAGCGAGAAGGAGGGTGCGCATGTCGGGGTTACCTTGCTTTGTCTGTTGTTATCGAAGGCAGGCGATCAGCGGATCAGAAAATGAGGACGTAGGTCTTGCGCACGGTCTCCTGGATATCCCAGGTGCCGAGGCTGTTGGCCGGTAGCATCAGTGCGTCTCCGGCTTCTATGACCAGGGGCTCTCCACCGTCGGGAGTGAAGGTGCAGCGGCCCTTGATGAAATGGCAGAACTCCTGCTGCACGATCTGCCGCCGCCAGCGCCCCGGGGTGCATTCCCAGATACCGGTCTCGACGCCGTCGTTGCGTTCGACGCAGGTGACCGAAGTGACCGCGACCGGCTCGCCGAGGGGTACGGCGACCGGGGTGCTGCTGTCCAGGATGGCGCTGTCGGTGTGCTTGAACTGGGTGATGCTCATGACCGGTGGATCCTGTGTGGTGGTGAGGGGAAGTCAGTGCATGAAGCCTTCCATGAAGTCGGCCAGCCCACTGGCCAGGCGTCGCCGCCAGGGCGCGCTGGCGGGGTTGGCGAGGGTCCGGTCCTCGTGGACGAAACTCTGGATGATCGCGTTGTAGCCCAGCCAGCGGCACGGCTCGGGTGGCCAGCTGGCTAGGCTCGACAGCGGGCGGTTGTCGTGCACCCAGGGCTGCGCGGTCAGTTCGTTGTGCTGGCCGAGGATCAGCGCGGCCAGGGTGCGTCCACCGAGGTTGGTGGCGCCGACACCCTCGCCGCCATAACCGCCGGCCAGGGCGATGCCGCGCTGGCGGTCGCAGAGCATGTGCGGGCGGAAACGCCGGGCCATGCCGAGGTTGCCGCCCCAGGAGTGGGTGATGCGTACGTGCTTGAGCTGTGGGAACAGTTCGCCGAACAGGTAGCGGCGCAGCTCCACCTCGTCGGTGGTCAGGGTGAAGTCCTCGCGCAGACGGCCTCCAAAGCGGTAGCCGCCGCGGGCACCGAACACCAGGCGGTTGTCGGCGCTGCGCTGGCCATAGGTGACCTGGCGGCTGTTTTCGCTGAAGGCCTGGCCCTGGCTCAGGCCGATCTGCTCCCAGGTCGACTCCGGCAGCGGCTCGGTGGCCACCAGCAGGCTCTGTACCGGCAGCTGGTGCCGTCCAAGCGGTGGCAGGCTGGCGGCGTAGCCTTCCACGGCCGGCACCACCCAGTGGCTGCGGATGCGTGCCAACGGGGTGCGCACTTCACCGGTCTGCCAGTCTATGGCTGGGGTGTTCTCGTAGATCGGCACGCCCATGGCCTCGACCGTCCGTGCCAGGCCACGCACCAGCCTGGCCGGTTGAATCGTGGCGACGTGCGGGCTGTAGAGGGCGCCGTAGGGGTTGCTCACCTTCAGCTGGGCATCCAGCTGTTCCGGGCGCAGCCAGCGGTAGTCGTCTTCATTCATGCCCTGGCGGTAGAGGTCGTCGAGCCAGGCGCGCAGGCTGCGTTCCTGTTCCGGGTAGCGGGCGGCGCAGTAGAGCACGCCGCCTTTGCGGTAGTCGCAGGCGATGCCTTCGCGCAGGAGCACGTCGTGGACTTCGTCGGGGATGCCGTGCAGCAGGTCGATGCTTTCACGCCGTTGCTGCGGCGAGAGCGTGGCCAGCAGGCGGTCCTCGCCCAGCAGGTTGCCCATCAGCCAGCCGCCATTGCGTCCGGAGGCGCCGAAGCCGGCGATGTTGGCCTCGATCACCGCGATATTCAGCTGCGGCGCCTGGCGCTTGAGGTAGTAGGCGGTCCACAGGCCGGTGTAGCCGGCGCCGATGATGCACACGTCGAGGTCCAGGTCCTGGTGCAGGGCCGGGCGCGCGCACAGCGGCTCGTCGAGCTGGTCCATCCACAGGCTGATCGTGCGCAGGGGTTGCATCGCGTCGGGCTCCACATCCGTTCAAGGTATGTGGACGATCCTAGTGAAGCGCGGGGAGGGCTGTCTTACGTGCGTGCACGCAGGGAAATTTGCTTGAGGTAGGCCTTGGGCGACAGGCCGGTGTGCTCACGGAAGCACTTGTAGAACGCCGACAGCGAATTGAAACCGGCGTTGAACGCCAGTTCATCGACGGGCGCCGTAGCGCAATTATTGTCCAACCGGCTCAGCAGGTGTTGCAGGCGGGCCTGGTTGACGTAGCGGTAGAAGCTCTGGCCAAGCACCTGGTTGAGCAGATAGGAAATCTGGTTGCGGCTGTAGCCGCTTTCGTCGGCGACCTGCTGCAGGTCCAGTTCAGGGTCAAGGTAGGGGCGTTGGGCCAGGAAGTAATGTTCCAGGTCCTGGGCCATGGTCGACAGCTGGCGTGGCGACAGGCCGAGCCGGCTGGTGGCCGGGCGCGGACCACCAGCGGGGCTGCCCTTGGCATCGCCGCGCACCAGCGTGGCGTATTCGTTGATCCGCCAGATCAGCCCGTCCTTGACCGTGATCGCCTCGCTGGACTGGAACGCCACCAGGCCGTCGCCGCCTTGTACGGTGACCTGGTACTGGATGAACGCGGTGCAGCCATCGACGCGGATGCGGTCGCTGTGGACGATGTCTTCACCGGCCTCATGGGGCAGGCTGGCGCGCACGTAGTCGCGCAGCTGGCTGAAACCGAGCACGCGGTTCTGGAAGAAGTCGTGGTACTGGATATCCGGGTGGTACAGGGCCATCACCCCGTCCAGGTCGCGATGCTTCCAGCACAGGTGGTAGCGCATGACGGTGGTGGCGGTGAGCGGGGTCTGCTCAGGGCCGTCGGAGAGGGGAGTGGTGGTCATGGGCCCGATAGTGCATTGCAGAAAACCCAGGCGCAAGGCCACGGATCCGGCATTTTGCACGGTTTTTCCGAGCGGTTGCCGGCTAAGTTTTTGATTTGTATGTATGTAATTTTTTGATACAGCTGGCATGGGGGCTGCACCTCTTTTGATCAACACCAAACGAGGAGAACAGCCATGCGCTCGATACTGCTGTGGATGATTGGGGTGCCGATTCCGGTGATCATCCTGATCTGGTTCTTCATGCATTGAAACAATCGCGGGGCAAGCCCGCTCCCACGAGGCCGAACTGGCTTCGTGGGAGCGAGCTTGCCCCGCGATGAAGGCTACCCGGACCTACAGGAACTGCTCGGCGTAGTGGCACGCCACCTGCCGCGTGCTCACTTGGCGCAACGCCGGTACTTCCTTGGCGCAGCGTTCGGTGGCATACGGGCAACGCTTGTGGAACGCGCAACCGTCCGGTGGATTCAGCGGGTTGGGCAATTCACCGGCAATGCGGATCTTCGGCTTCAGCGGGTCCGGGTGGATCGCCGGGGTGGCCGACAGCAGCGCCTGGGTATACGGGTGCAGCGGCTTGTCGTAGATGTCCTGCTTGGGCCCCATCTCCGCCGGCCGGCCGAGGTACATCACCAACACCTGGTCCGCCACATGGCGCACCACTGCGAGGTTGTGGGAGATGAACACGTAGGCGGTGTTGAACTCCTTCTGCAGGTCCATGAACAGGTTCAGCACCTGGGCCTGGATCGACACGTCCAGCGCCGAGGTGGGTTCGTCGGCCACCAGTACCTTGGGTTGCAGCATCATCGCCCGGGCCAGGGCGATGCGCTGGCGCTGACCACCGGAGAACATGTGCGGATAGCGCTGGTAGTGCTCGGGGCGCAGGCCCACCTGCTCCATCATCTTCTGCACTTTCTCGCGGCGTTCGGCCTTGCTCAGCGAGGTGTTGATCAGCAGCGGCTCGGCGAGCTGGTCGCCGATCTTCTGCCGTGGGTTGAGCGAGGCGTAGGGGCTCTGGAACACCATCTGCACATCACGGCGCAGCTGTTTGCGCTGGTCCTTGCTGGCGCCCTTGACCTCGTGACCGGCGATCTGCAGCGAACCGGAGGATGGCTCCTCGATCAGGGTCAGGGCACGCGCCAGGGTCGACTTGCCGCAGCCGGATTCACCGACCACGGCCAGGGTCTTGCCGGCCTCCAGTTCGAACGACACGCCGTTGAGCGCCCGCACCAGCGCATGGCCCTTGAACAGGCCGCGGGAGACTTCGTAGTGGCGGGTCAGCTCACGAGCGGAAAGTACGACGGCCATCACGCCACCTCCTGGTTCAGCGGATAGAAGCAACGCACCAGGCTATGGGCCTGGGGATCGAGGGCCGGGCGCTGCCGGCGGCAGTTTTCCTGCACATAGGGGCAGCGCGGCGACAGCAGGCAGCCTTGCGGGCGGTCATAGCGGCCGGGGACGATGCCGGGCAGGGTGGCCAGGCGTTCGGCGCCGATGCTGTGCTCGGGAATGGCCGCCAGCAGCGCTTCGCTGTACGGATGGGCGGGAATGTCGAACAGCTCCGGCACCTGGCCGACTTCGACCGCTTGCCCTGCGTACATCACGCACACGCGCTTGGCGGTTTCGGCGACCACGGCCAGGTCGTGGGTGATCAGGATGAGCGCCATGTTGCGCTCTTTCTGCAGGTTGACCAGCAGCTCCATGATCTGCGCCTGGATGGTCACGTCCAGCGCGGTGGTGGGTTCGTCGGCGATCAGCAGTTTCGGCTCGCCGGCGATGGCCATGGCGATGGCCACGCGCTGGCTCATGCCGCCGGACAGCTGGTGCGGGTAGGCGTCCAGGCGGCTTTCGGCGGCCGGGATCTCGACCTTCTTCAGCAGCTCCAGGGCGCGCTGGCGCGCTGCCTTACCCTTGAGACCGAGGTGCTGACGCAGCACTTCCTCGATCTGGTAGCCCACGGTGTAGCTGGGGTTGAGCGCGGTCATCGGGTCCTGGAAGACCATGGCGATGTCCTTGCCCACCACCTTGCGACGCTGGCGGCCGCTGAGCTTGAGCATGTTGGTGCCGGCGAAGTCGAGCACGTCCGCGGTGATGCGCCCGGGGGCTTCGATCAGCCCCATCAGCGCCATCATGGTCACCGACTTGCCCGAGCCCGACTCGCCGACGATGGCGAGGATCTCGCCGGCATCCACGCTCAGGTCGAGGCCGTCCACCACGGGCACGGCATTGGCGTCGCCGAAGCGCACGTTCAGGTTGTTGATCTGCAACAGTGACATGGCGATCTCCTCAGGCGGCGTTCTTGAGTTTCGGATCCAGCGCGTCGCGCAGGCCGTCGCCCATCAGGTTGATTGCCAGCACACTGAGCAAAATGGTCAGGCCGGGCAGGCTCACCACCCACCAGGCGCGTTCGATGTAGTCGCGGGCCGAGGCCAGCATGGTGCCCCACTCGGGGGTTGGCGGCTGCACGCCGAGACCGAGGAAGCCCAGGGCGGCGGCGTCGAGGATCGCCGAGGAGAAGCTCAGGGTGGCCTGCACGATCAGCGGCGCCATGCAGTTGGGCAGCACGGTGACGAACATAAGCCGCGGCAGGCCGGCACCGGCCAGGCGCGCGGCGGTGACGTAGTCACGGTTCAGTTCGCCCATCACCGCGGCGCGGGTCAGGCGCACGTAGGACGGCAGCGAGACGATGGCGATGGCGATCACGGTGTTGATCAGGCCTGGGCCGAGGATGGCGACGATGGCCACGGCCAGCAGCAGCGAGGGCAGGGCCAGCATCACGTCCATCAGGCGCATGATCGAGGGGCCGAGGATCTGCGGGAAGAAGCCGGCCAGCAGGCCCAGCAGGATGCCCGGGATCAGCGACATCACCACCGACGACAGGCCGATCAGCAGCGACAGTCGGGCGCCCTGGATCAGCCGCGAGAGCAGGTCGCGGCCCAGTTCGTCGGTACCGAGGATGAACTGCCAGGTACCGCCTTCGAGCCATACCGGCGGCGTGAGCAGGAAGTCGCGGTATTGCTCGCTGGGGTTGTGCGGCGCCACCCAGGGGGCGAACAGGGCGCAGAACACCACCAGGCACATGAAGGCCAGGCCGGCCACCGCGCCTTTGTTGCGCGAGAAGGCCTGCCAGAATTCTTTATACGGCGAGGGGTAGAGCAAGCTTTGGTCGACCACGCTGGGCGGGGTGACGGATTTTGGAATCGGGCTGGTCATGGCGTAGTCCTCAGCGCTGATGACGGATGCGTGGGTTGGCCAGGCCGTAGAGGATATCCACGACGAAGTTGACCAGGATCACCAGGCAGGCGATCAACAGGATGCCGTTCTGGACCACGGGGTAGTCACGGGCACCGATGGCTTCGATCAGCCATTTGCCGATGCCCGGCCAGGAGAAGATGGTTTCGGTGAGCACGGCGCCGGCCAGCAACGTGCCGACCTGCAGGCCGAACACGGTGAGTACCGGGATCAACGCGTTGCGCAGGCCGTGGATGAACACCACGCGCGACGGCGACAGGCCCTTGGCGCGGGCGGTACGGATGTAATCCTCGCGCAGCACTTCGAGCATCGACGAACGGGTCATGCGGGCGATGACCGCCAGCGGGATGGTGCCCAGCACGATGGCCGGCAGGATCAGGTGCATCAGCGCATCCTTGAACGCGCCTTCCTCGTCGCTGAGCAGGGTGTCGATAAGCATGAAGCCGGTTTTCGGCTCGATGTCATAGAGCAGGTCGATGCGCCCGGAGACTGGTGTCCAGCCCAGGCTTACCGAGAAGAACATGATCAGGATCAGGCCCCACCAGAAGATCGGCATCGAGTAGCCGGCCAGGGAGATGCCCATCACCCCGTGGTCGAACAGCGAGCCGCGCTTGAGCGCGGCGATCACCCCGGCCAGCAGGCCGATGACCCCGGCGAACAGCAGGGCGGCCATGGCCAGCTCCAGGGTTGCCGGGAACAGGGTGAGGAATTCGTTCCATACGCTTTCACGGGTGCGCAGGGATTCGCCCAGGTCGCCCTGGGCGAGCTTGCCGACATAGTCCAGGTACTGGGCCGGCAGCGGCTTGTTCAGGCCCAGGCGCTCCATGGCCTGGGCATGCATTTCGGGGTCGACCCGGCGTTCGCCCATCATCACTTCGACGGGGTCGCCGGGGATCAGGCGTATGAGCGCGAAGGTCAGCAGGGTGATACCGAAGAAGGTCGGAATCAGCAGACCCAGGCGTCGGGCAATAAAACTCAACATTGTCAGGGGTACCTCATCAGCCGGAAACGGCGTGCCGCCGGGGCCTCTTGCACAAGGTCCGGCGGCTGTTGTTGTTCTACTTCACCTTGGTGGTGGCGAAGTTGTTGTTGGTCAGTGGGTTGATCACATAGCCTTCGACGTTCTCGCGCATGGCGGTGAACATTTTCGGGTGGGCCATGCTGATCCACGGCTGGTCTTCATCGTACACCGCCAAGGCCTCGTTATAGAGCCTGGCGCGTTCGTCGTTGTCGATCACTTCACGGGCGCGGGTGATCAGGTCCTGGAATTTCTGGTTGCACCAGCGCGCATAGTTCTCGCCGCTTTTCACCGCGTCACAGCTGAGCATCGGCGTGAGGAAGTTGTCCGGGTCGCCGTTGTCGCCGGCCCAGCCCGCCGACACCAGGTCGGCCTCGCCCTTCTTGGCGCGACGCAGCATCTCGGCCCACTCCATCACGCGGATGTCCAGCTTGATGCCGATCTTGGCCAGGTCCGACTGCAGCATTTCGGCGGACAGGCGCGGGTTGGGGTTGGTCGGGCCACCGCCGTTGCGGGTGAACAGGGTGATCACCGTGCCCTCCGGCACGCCGGCTTCCTTGAGCAGGGCGCGGGCCTTGTCGAGGTCGTGGGGCGGGTTCTTGTTGTCGGTGTTGTAGCCGATCATGGTCGGTGGATACGGGTTGACCCCAACCAGGGCGTTGCCCTTGCCGAACAGCTGGTCGACGTGGGTCTGGCGGTCGAAGGCCATGTCGATCGCCTTGCGCACGCGCACATCGCTCAGGTACTTGTGCTGGGTGTTCATCGAGATGTAGCCGGTAACCAGCGCCTCGATCTCGGCGACCTTGAGTTTCGGGTCGGTCTTGATCCCCGGCACGTCGTCAGGCTTGGGATACAGGGCGATCTGGCATTCGTTGGCGCGCAGTTTCTGCAGGCGCACATTGCTGTCGGTGGCGATGGCGAAGATCAGCGCGTCGGCGGGTGGCTTGCCACGGAAGTAGTCCGGGTTGGCCTTGTAGCGGACGTTGGCGTCCTTGTTGTAGCGCTGGAACACGAACGGGCCGGTGCCGACCGGCTTGCTGTTGAGGTCGCCGGTCTTGCCGGCCTTGAGCAACTGGTCGCCGTACTCGGCGGAGTAGATCGAGGTGAAGGCCATGGCCAGGTCGCGCAGGAAAGGCGCTTCCGGGCGGGTCAGGGTGATCACCACGGTGTGATCGTCGGTCTTCTCGACCGACTTGAGCAGGTCCTTGAAGGCCATGCTCTCGAAGTAGGGGTAGCCGACGCTGGTCTTGTCGTGCCACGGATGGTCTTTCTTCAGCTGACGGTTCAGGCTCCACAGCACGTCATCGGCATTGAAGTCGCGGGTGGGCTTGAAGTAGTCGGTGGTGTGAAACTTGACACCTTCGCGCAGGTGGAAGGTGTAGACCAGGCCGTCGGCGCTGACGTCCCAGCTGGTGGCCAGGGCCGGCTGGATCTCGGTGGTGCCAGGCTTGAAGTCGACCAGGCGGTTGAAGATGGCCTCGGCCGTGGCGTCGGCGGTGACGGCGGTGGTGTACTGGACGATGTCGAAGCCTTCCGGGCTGGCTTCGGTGCACACCACCAGCGGCTTGGCCGCCAGATTCGATGCGGCGCCCAGGATGACGGCTGCCAGGGCAGCACGTAGCGGTAGCAATTTCATGGAACCTCCCTGCAGTGCTAGTTCCAGCGTAGCCGCCACGGCCCGTGGGGAGGCGGGCCGTGGCGCCAACGGTCAGAGGATGTTGAACGGAATGGTGGTGACGACGCGGAACTCGTCGAGACTGCCGTCGCTCTGCGCCTTGCTGGCACGGTGGGCGGTATAGGTGGCGCGGATGGTGGTGTCCTTCAGCATGCCGCTCTGCACCGCATAGCTGGTGCCGATGCCCCACTCGTAGTGGTTCTCGCCGTCCTGGCCGCGGACGTCATAGGCGGTGCCCTTGTAGTGGGTACCGTCGATATCCCAGCCGCGGGCGTTGTAGACGTTGAACTTCAGGCCTGGCACGCCATAGGGCGCCATGTTCAGCACATAGCTGATCTGCAGCGATTTCTCGTTCGGGCCGTTGAAGTCCGACAGCAGGGAGTTGGCCAGGTAGATGCCGTTGGTCTCGTGCAGGTAGTCGAAGTACTCGTTACCGTTGACCTGCTGCCAGGAGGCGGTGAGGGTGTGGGCCTGGTGGGTCAGGCCGAACGACAGGCTGTAGGTGTCGTTGTCGATCTCGCCCATCTTCTTGCTGCCTTCGTCCACGGTCTTGTAGTAGTTCAGACCGGTGGTCAGGCTCAGCACCGCGCTGTCGCCCAGCACGTGGTTGGCGCCGAAGTAGTACTGGTTCCAGAAGTCGTCGACCTTGGTTGCGTAGAGGCTGGTGGTCAGGCTCTTGAGCGGCTGGTAGTTGATGCCGACGGTGCTGGCGCGGTCGGTCTCGACCCCGGCGGCGCCGTATTCGCTGCGGAACTTGCTCAGGCTCTGCTCGGTACGCGGCGAAACGCGGTCGAAGGTACCTACGTCGAACGACAGGTTCTCGAACTCGGCGCTGTGCAGGAACGCGCCCTGGAAGCTCGATGGCAAGGCACGGTTGCCGATGTAGGCGATCATCGGGGTGTCGACCGACTGACGACCGACGGTCAGCGTGGTGTTGGAGATGCGCGCCTTGACGTTGCCCAGGCCCATCTTGCTCCACTGGCCGATCGGGTCGCCGTCGCTGTGGGTCAGGGTACGGTTGTTCGGGCCGGCCACGGCGGCGCGACCTTGCTCGAGGGCGATGGCATTGTAGGCTGCGGCCTCGACGGCAAAGCCGACGGTGCCTTCGGTGAAGCCCGAGCTGTAGTTGAGGATGGTGCCCTGCACCCAGTTGTCGCGGCTGTGGGTGTCGTGGCGGGTGCCATCGCTCTTGGTGTATTTCCACAGCGGCGCGCGGGTGGCGCGTTCGCGGGCATACCAGTTGCGGGTGCTGCCGGACAGGCTCTGGCCATCGATGAAACCTTTGGCTTCGGCCTGTTCGCTGCTGGACTTGAGCGCAAACGGCACGAAGTCCTGGCTTGCGGGTTCGGCCTGGGCGAGGGCGCAGAAGGCGCCGACGGACAAGGCCAGTGCGGTGGTTGTGGTACGAATCAACATGAAAGCTCCCTGATATTTTTCTAGTTATCACCCGACCTTGTGGGCCGGGCTTGTCACGGTGACGCGGTACTGCAGTGTCTGCCTGGGGGTTGCCAGGCAAATCCGGGCTGCACGCCGTCGCGGGAGTGGGTCGCACTCCCGGCCGGGCGTTGCAGGGTCAATCGATGCTGACGCCGGAGAAAACGTTGCGTCCGAAGGGGCTGACCTTGAAGTCTTTCACGCTGATGCTCAGCGGCTGGTTGACCGTGGAGTGCGCGACCGGGGTGATCGGCACCTGTTGCTTGAGACGTTGCTGGGCTTGTTCGTAGAGGCTGGTGCGCTGCTCGCGGTCGGTGACCTGCTTGGCTTTTTTCACCAGCGCGTCGTATTGCGAATCGCACCACAAGGAGTAGTTGTTGCTGCCGATGGCGTCGCAGCTGAACAGGGTGCCGAGCCAGTTGTCCGGATCACCGTTGTCGCCGGTCCAGCCGATCAGGGCGATGTCATGCTCGCCGCTCTTCATGCGCTTGAGGTACTCACCCCATTCATAGCTGACGATGCGCACCTTGAAACCGAGCTTGCTCCAGTCGGACTGGAGCATTTCGGCCATGAGCTTGGCGTTGGGGTTGTAGGGCCGCTGTACCGGCATGGCCCACAGGGTGATCTCGGTGCCTTCCTTGACCCCGGCCTGCTTGAGCAGCTGCTTGGCCTTTTCCGGGTCGAAGGGGGCGTCCTTGATCGATTTGTCGTAGGACCATTGGGTTGGCGGCATGGCGTTGACGGCGGTCTGGCCGGCATCCTGGTAGACCGCCTGGATGATCGCCTGCTTGTTCACCGCCATGTCCATGGCCTGGCGCACCTCCAGCCGGTCGAAGGGTGGGTGCTGGGTGTTGTAGGCGATGTAGCCAAGGTTGAAACCGGGTTGCGTCATCACCTGCAGCTTGCCGTCTCCCTTGAGCGCGGGCAGGTCGGCCGGGCGCGGGTGCAGGGTGATCTGGCATTCGTTGCGGCGTAGCTTCTGGATGCGCACCGAGGGGTCGACGTTGATCGAGAACACCAGGTTGTCGATCTTCACTAGGTCAGGTGCCCAGTAGTCCTTGTTGCCCTTGAAGCGGATCTGCGAATCCTTCTGGTAGCGCTGGAACACGAACGGGCCGGTGCCGATCGGCTTCTGGTTGATATCGCTGGCCTTGCCGCTGGCCAGCAGGTGGTCGGCGTATTCGGCGGAGAGGATCGAGGCGAAGGCCATGGCGATGTTCTGCAGGAACGCGGCGTCGACCTTGTTGAGGGTGAAGACCACGGTCAGCGGGTCGGTCTTCTCGACCTTGGCGATGTTCTTGTCCAGCCCCATGCTGATGAAGTACGGGAACTCGGTGGGGTAGGCCTTGCGGAAGGGGTGGTCCTTGTCGAGCATGCGGTTGAAGGTGAACAGCACGTCGTCGGCGTTGAAGTCGCGGCTGGGCTTGAAGTCCTTGTTGCCATGGAACTTCACCCCGGGGCGCAGGTGGAAGGTGTACTTCAGGCCGTCCTCGGACACCTGCCAGTCGGTGGCCAGGCCCGGCTGCACGGCGGTGCCGCCACGCTCGAACTCGACCAGGCGGTTGTAGATCGGTTCGGCGGCGTCGTTGTCGGTGGCCGCAGTGTACTGGGCGGTGTCGAAGCCCGCCGGGCTGCCTTCGGAGCAGAACACCAGGTTGTTGGCGAGGCTCGCGGGAGCCTGGCTCAGCAGGCCGAGGGCAAGCAGGGTGGAACTCAGTGTGGTCAGGCGCATGGCAGATCCTTTGTCCGTGTTTTCAGGCCGCGACAGGCAAAACGCGGCTGCTGCATCCCGGTCCTGACGATAGGCGCGCCAGAATGCGGGAACCAGGGTTCGCTACTGATTTGGGTGCGGGAGCGTTCCGGCGAGCGTGAGGGAATTACCCTACGTATCGCCCGGTCGTGTCATCGTCCCGCCGGAAAACCCGGCGGGCCGATCACGGCCGTTACTTGTCCACGCTGACCCCGTAGAAGGAGTTCAGGCCGAACGGGCTGATCTTGAAGTCCTTCACTTTCGCGCTCATGGGCTGATACACGGTGGAGTGGGCGATCGGGGTGATCGGCACCTGCTCCTTGAGGATATGTTGCGCCTGCTTGTACAGCTCGGTGCGTTTGGCCTGGTCGGGGGTCGCCTTGGCTTGCTTGATCAGGTCGTCGTAGGGCTTGTAGCACCACTTGGAGAAGTTGTTGCCATCCATGGCATCGCAGCCATAGAGCGTGCCCAGCCAGTTGTCCGGGTCACCATTGTCGCCGCTCCAGCCAATCAGCATGGCGCCCTGCTCGCCGCCCTTGGAGCGCTTGATGTACTCGCCCCATTCGTAGCTGACGATCTTGGCCTTGATGCCGATCTTGGCCCAGTCGGACTGGAGCATCTCGGCCATCAGCTTGGCGTTGGGGTTGTAGGGGCGTTGCACCGGCATGGCCCACAGGGTGATCTCGGTGCCTTCCTTGATGCCGGCTTCCTTGAGCAGCTGCTTGGCCTTCTCGGGATCGTACTTGGCATCCTTGATGGTGGTGTCGTAGGACCACTGCGTTGGTGGCATGGCGTTGACCGCCAGCTGGCCGGCACCCTGATACACCGATTCGATGATCTGCTGCTTGTTGACCGCCATGTCCAGGGCCTGGCGGACCTTGAGTTGGGACAGGGGGTTCGCTTCATTGCTGCCCTTGACCTTGTCCATCACGTTGTAGGCGATGTAGCCGAGGTTGAAGCCGGCCTGGTCTGGCATCTGCAGCTTCTTGTCTTCCTGCAGCGGCTTGATATCGGCCGGACGCGGGAAGAGCGTCACCTGGCACTCGTTCTTCTTGAGTTTCTGCATGCGCACAGAGGCGTCGGTGCTGATGGCGAAGATCAGGTTGTCGATCTTCACGTCCTCAGGATTCCAGTAGCTCTTGTTGCCGGTGAAGCGGATGTTCGAGTCTTTCTGGTAGCTCTTGAACACGAACGGCCCGGTACCGATCGGCTTCTGGTTGATGTCGGCGGGCTTGCCCTGCTTGAGCAGCTGGTCGGCGTATTCGGCCGACTGGATCGAGGCGAAGTGCATGGCCATGTTCTGGATGAACGCGGCGTCGACGTCGTTGAGGGTGAACTTCACAGTGTGCTCGTCGACCTTCTCCACCTTGGCGATGTTCTTGTCCATGCCCATGTCGGTGAAGTACGGGAACTCGGTAGGGTAGGCCTTGCGGAAGGGCTGGTCCTTGTCGAGCATGCGGTTGAAGGTGAACAGCACGTCGTCGGCGTTGAAGTCGCGGGTCGGTTTGAAGTAGTCGGTGGTATGGAACTTGACGCCTTCACGCAGATGGAAGGTGTAGGTCTTGCCGTCCTCGGAGACGTCCCAACTGGTGGCCAGGCCCGGAATGACCTTGGTGCCGCCGCGCTCGAATTGCGTCAGGCGGTTGAAGATGGTCTCGGCGGAGGCGTCGAAGTCGGTTCCGGTGGTGTATTGCCCCGGGTCGAAACCGGCCGGGCTGCCTTCGGAGCAGAACACCAGGTTGGACGCGGCGTGGGCGATCGGTGCACCGGCTAGCAAGCCTGCGCCTACCAGGAACGGAATGACTGCGTGTTTGAGCATGGTGGCCTCATTGTTGTCATTTTTCGAATTGAGGCGGCCTCGTGAGCCGACCTGCGGATACTTATGCAGGGGGTATTCCCAATGCAACACTCAGCAGGATGGTTGACGCCAAAAACGTGGTACTGACGTACATGGATGTCGCATCCATATAACTTTGGCGAATGTTGAACGTTTGCGAGGGGGAAAAGGGCGAAAATTTCAGGATATTTCGCACTTTATGTGACAAGCAGACGCACCCGTTTGGTGCGTAGGAAAGGTCTGAAACTGCTGTCCGAGACGGTTTTGACCATCTCGGACATCCAGTCGAGTGGGTCAGGGCACCTGGACTTCGATCAGGCCGTCGGCACTCATGCTCACTTCGCTGGTTCCGGCTTCGATATCCGGTGCCGGCGCGGATTCATCGGCGGCGCCCTTGGCCATCATCGCCATCGGCGCGTTGCGCAGGTAAGGGCGCGGGTAACCGCTGCTGTTGAGGTTCAGGCTGACCACCTTGTAGCCTTTGCCGCCCAGGGCATCGGTGGCCAGTTGGGCGCGGGCCTTGAACGCGGCGACGGCATCCTTGAGCAGCTCGTCTTCATTGGACTTGCGCGTGGCCGGGGCAATGGAGAAGTCCATGCCGCCCATCTTCAGGTCTTGCAGCAGGTCACCGGTGAGCTTGGACAGGGCCGGGAAGTCGGCGCTTTCCAGGCGCAGTTCGGCGCGCTCGCGCCAGCCGGTGATCTTCTGGCCCTTGGTGTCGTAGATCGGGTAGCTGTTGCGGCTGCCCTGGCTGATCTTCACGTCCTTGACCTGGCGGGCCTGCTGCACGGCCTTGTTCATGGTCTCGGTGATCTCTTTGGCCAGCTTGCCCGGGTCGGTGTTCTGCGCTTCGCTGTACAGCGTCACGACCATCAGGTCGCGTGCCACTTCCTTGCTGACTTCGGCACGCAGCGACACCTGGTTGTAGCGTGGCTCGTCGGCCGCCAGGGCCGGCAGGCTGGCGAGCATGCCGCAGGACAGGGCAACGGCGGCGGCGCCGCGACGGGTAATGTGCATGTGGAGCTCCTTGGCAGGGTAAGGCGTGGATGAGCAGATCCGTTCCACGCATGGCCGATCAGACCGGTGACAGTGTAGAGGGTTCAAAAGTGCCATCATGAATCTATGGCAAAGTGTGGCGCTTTGCCGCATCGCTGCAGTGGAGCGCCCGGCTTCGGTATACTCCAGCCGATTTTCCTGGAGCACTCATTGGGAGAGCTCATGCTCGCCGTCGCACATCCGTTGTCCGCCACACGCCAGAACCTCTGGCGCCTGACCTTCATCCGCATCCTCGTCCTGGCGGCCCAGGCGGGCTCGGTAGGCGTGGCCTACTGGACCGAGCTGCTGCCGCTGCCGTGGTTCTCGCTGGCAGTCACGCTGGCCCTGTCGTCGCTGCTGTGCGCGTTCACCGCCCTGCGCCTGCGCCTGTCGCTGCCGGTGACCGAACTCGAGTACGCCCTGCAGCTGGCCTGCGACCTGCTGATCCACAGCGCCCTGCTTTATTATTCGGGCGGCTCGACCAACCCCTTCGTCTCCTATTACCTGGTGCCATTGGCCATCGCCGCGGTGACCTTGCCGTGGCTCTACTCGCTGGTGCTCTCGGGTATCGCCCTGGTGGCCTACAGCCTGTTGCTGGTGCAGTACTACCCGCTGGAAACGCTGCCGCTGGCGCGCGACACCATGCAGGTCTACGGCATGTGGCTGAGCATCGCCCTGGCTGCGGGGGTGATCACCTTCTTCGCCGCGCGCATGGCCGAGGAGTTGCGCCGCCAGGAGAACCTGCGTGCCGAGCGCCGCGAGGAAAGCCTGCGCGACGAGCAGTTGCTGGCCGTGGCCACCCAGGCCGCCGGCGCCGCCCACGAACTGGGCACGCCGCTGGCGACCATGAGCGTGCTGCTCAACGAAATGCGCCAGGACCACGCCGACCCGTTGTTGCAGGAGGACCTGCAGATCCTCCAGGACCAGGTCAAGCTGTGCAAGGAGACCCTGCAGCAGCTGGTGCGCGCCGCCGAGGCCAACCGGCGCCTGGCGATCGTCGAGCAGGACGTCACTGCCTGGCTCGACGAGGCGCTCAACCGCTGGCACCTGATGCGCCCGGAAGCCAGCTACCGTTTCCAGCGCCTGCGCGATGGCGTGGTGCCGCGGCTGACGCCGCCACCAGACCTGACCCAGGCCCTGCTGAACCTGTTGAACAATGCCGCCGATGCCTGCCCGGACGACCTGGAGGTGCGCCTGGACTGGGACGCCCAGGACATCGTCATCAGCATCCGCGACCATGGCCCCGGCGTACCACCGGCCATCGCCGAGGCGATCGGCAAACCTTTCATTACCACCAAGGGCAAAGGCTTCGGCCTGGGCCTGTTCTTGAGCAAGGCCAGCGTGACGCGTGCGGGCGGTTCGGTGAAACTCTATAGTCATGAGCAGGGTGGCACCCTGACCGAATTGCGCCTGCCCCATGGCAAGCGAGGAGATGCATGATGAGCGAAGAAAACCAGGTCGAAGGCGAAGAGCTGCCGCACCTGCTGCTGGTGGATGACGACGCCACCTTCACCCGGGTGATGGCCCGGGCGATGTCGCGTCGTGGGTTCCGTGTGAGCACCGCGGGTTCCGCCGAGGAAGGCTTGAAACTGGCCGAGCAGGACCTGCCCGACTACGCCACGCTGGACCTGAAGATGGAGGGCGACTCGGGCCTGGTATTGCTGCCCAAGCTGCTGGAGCTGGATCCGGAGATGCGCGTGGTGATCCTGACCGGTTACTCGAGCATCGCCACGGCGGTCGAGGCGGTCAAGCGCGGGGCCTGCAACTACCTGTGCAAACCGGCCGATGCCGACGATGTGCTGGCGGCGCTGCTCTCGGAGCATACCGACCTGGACACCCTGGTGCCGGAAAACCCGATGTCGGTGGATCGCCTGCAGTGGGAGCACATCCAGCGCGTGCTGGGCGAGCACGAGGGCAATATCTCCGCCACGGCGCGGGCGCTGGGCATGCACCGGCGCACCTTGCAGCGCAAGCTGCAGAAGCGTCCGGTCCGACGCTGAAAAATCGCGGGGCAAGTCGGGTCGCCGCATCGCCGCTCCCACGCAGGTCATGCCCAGGGCTTCCAAGCTCTGGACGACCTTGTGGGAGCGGCGATGCGGCGGCCCGACTTGCCCCGTGATGGCGTACTACAGCGTTAAGCGGCTTTCCCTCCCGAGCGGTCAACCCGCACCGCCAGCTGTCCTGCTCCCAATGGCGCCTCGAACGCCACCTGTCCGCCTGCCGGCACTTTCGCCCGGCCAATCACTTTGCCATCACGCAGCAATTCCAGCGGCATGCCTTCCATCGACTGGCCCGAAGCCAGTTCCAGTTTGACCTTGATATTCATCGGTGACCTCCTTGTCACGCGTTGCGATCGATATAGAGCGTTGTCTTTGCGTCCAGGCTGGCGATCAGCTCCGGTGAGCCGCCGCGGAACTGGCGGAACAGGTTGCGCCCGCGTTGCTTGCCGTCCGCCGGCACCTGCACGCTCGGGTGGAACTGGTCGGTGAGCTCGGCATAGCCGCTCCATGGGCCAATGTACGACTCGTTGAGCTGGTCGGTGATGCTGAAGGCATAGCGCACCGCGTTGCCCCGTTGCCAGTTCAGGCCATCGGGTTCACGGCGCTCCCAGCCGGTGATCACCGGCGCGGTGGCGGGGGCATCGATGAAACCGGTGGGCTTGTTCGGCTTGTAGTCCTTGAGCAGCAGGTAGGTGCTCCAGCCCCACCAGTCGCCGATGCGGTTGCGGTCGTTGAGGTCGTTGACGTCCTTGCGCCGCAACACCGCCTTGCCGTCCTGGAAGTACAGCGCGGCGAAGTTGCCGGGCACCAGGTCCTGTTCGGCGGCGCGCAGGTCGGGCGCCAGGCGCAGGGCCGAAAAGTCCTTGGCCTGGGGCACGCGGCCCTCGGCGAAGGCCTGGAACACTTCATCGGCCGAGCGCTGCACGGCGCGCGTCACTTGACGACGGTTGGCCACATCGACGCTGTCGAAGTAGCGCTTGTCGCCGTAGGCGCGCCATTGCTCGCCCTCGGCATTGCGCACGGCCAGGCCGTACTTGCTGTCCTCGTCGTGCATGAAGCGCGAGATCAGCGAGCCGACATCGCTCGGCGTGACGGTGTCTGCCAAGGCCTTGCGCGGCACCCGCAGGTGGCCGGCGGAGAACAGGTCGGTGAGGAAGTGGTCGGCGAAGGCGTTCATCGCATAGGCCAGTTGTAGGTCGCGTTCGGCGCCGCTGGCGCGGGCTTTCAGCGCCTGCTGCAGGGCGGCGGCGTGGCCGGCCTGGTAGGCCAGCAGCGCCCAGGGGCCGAAATGGTCCCAGTTGCTGGCGGCCAGTTTCAGGTAGCGGCCAAGGGGGAACAGGTCGGAGGCGAAGCTGCCGCCGCCGGTGATGCGGTTCCAGCGTGCCGACAGGCTGTCGCCCAGTGCGTCATAGGCTTCATGGGGCTGCCGGCCGTCCTTGATGGCCTGGTTGGCGGCGCGGATTTCTTCCTGCATGACCGCGAGGATCTGTTCGGCTTCCGCCTTGGCCGCCGGCAGGCGCGCCAGGGAGTCGAAGGCCTGGATGAAGCGCTCGATCCGTTCGGCGTCGCTGCCGCCATCGGCGATCGGGCGCTCGGGCAGGCCGTAGAAGTCGCCGCCCAGGGCGATCACCTGGCCATAGGTCAGGTTCAGGCCGTTGGGCAGTGGCAGCGGCGACTGATGGGCGGGGATGCCCGGTTGGCCCACCTCGTAACGCAGCAGGGCGTTGTCGCCGATGGCGGTGTGTTCGGCGCCTTCGAAAAACAGTTCCGGGCCGCGCTGCGCAGTTTTGCCGCCAGTCGACGGTGGCGCAGGGCGGTGATACTTGAGGATGTGGTGGCCGTGCATGACCAGCACCAGATGGCTGTCGGGGCCGGGCAGGGCGATGCCTTGCTCATCGAACAGCTGGTCGAGGTCAGCGACCACCAGCGTGGCCTGGGCCTTCGCGGCCACAGGTGCAGCGTGCATTCCTGACATGATTTGCTCCTTGCAATGTCTGGATAATCCATTTTTATACTGTATGCATATACAGTGATATGCATCATATGCAGGAAATTTCCTACGTCAAGACCCCTTTGTGCTGGCATCTGGCAGCTGTGGCGGGCGCAAGCCCCCGGCTCTCACGTATGATTGCGCTCCCTAACGGCATTTCCCGGGACCACGTTGCATGCTCGCCCTACTCATCCAGACACTGAACATCACGGCCCCTGTGTTCGCCATGCTGTTCATGGGCGTGCTGCTCAAGCGCATCCGCTTGATCGACGACAACTTCAACCGGGTCGCCTCCAAGCTGGTGTTCAACGTGTGCATGCCGGCGCTGCTGTTCCTCGGCATCTACCACGCCGACCTGGCGTCGGCGGTGAAACCAGGGGTGATGCTCTACTTCGTCGGCGCGACGCTGGCGTGCTTCGGCCTGGCCTGGGGCCTGGCGATCTGGCGCTGCCCGCGGGCTGACCGCGGCATCTACACGCAAGGCGCGTTTCGCGGTAACAACGGCGTGATCGGCCTGGCACTGGCGGCCAGCCTGTATGGCGACTACGGTATATCCCTCGGCGCGGTGCTGGCTGGGTTGGTGATCCTCATGTACAACTCGCTGTCGGCGGTGGTACTGGCGGTGTACAGCCCGGACCTGAAGTCCGACCCGTGGAGCATCTGCAAGAGCATCCTCAGCAACCCGTTGATCCTCAGCGTGCTGGTGGCAACACCCATGGCCTACGGCCAGGTGCCGCTGCCCAACTGGCTGCTGACCTCCGGCGACTACCTGGCGCAGATGACCCTGCCGCTGGCGCTGATCTGCATCGGCGGCACCCTGTCGCTGGCGGCCCTGCGCGACAGTGGCAGGCTGGCCGTCGATGTCAGCCTGGTGAAGATGGTCTGGCTGCCGCTGCTGGGCACCCTGGGTGCCTGGCTGTGCGGGTTCCGTGGCGCCGAGCTGGGCATCCTGTTCCTCTACATCGCCAGCCCCACTGCGGCGGCCAGCTATGTAATGGCGCGGGAGGCCAACGGCAACCATGAACTGGCGGCGTCGATCATCGTGATCACTACACTGATGGCCGCCGTCACCACGAACATCGGGATTTTCTTCTTGCAATGGGGTGGATGGATCTAGCCCATTTGCAAGCAAAACCAATAACACTGCCTCACCTAAAGGACACTTCATGCAAGACCAGAGCACGCCCGAGCGCTTGCAGCGCGGGCTGAAGAATCGCCATATCCAGCTGATCGCGCTGGGCGGGGCCATTGGCACCGGGCTGTTCCTGGGCATCGCCCAGACCATCCAGCTGGCCGGCCCGTCGGTGCTGCTGGGCTACGCCATCGCCGGCCTGATGGCCTTCCTGATCATGCGCCAGTTGGGCGAGATGGTGGTCGAGGAGCCGGTCGCCGGCAGCTTCAGCCACTTCGCGCACCAGTACTGGAGCGAGTTCGCCGGTTTCGTCTCGGGCTGGAACTACTGGGTGGTGTACGTGCTGGTCGGCATGGCCGAGCTCACGGCCGTGGGGATCTATGTGCAGTACTGGTGGCCGGATTTCCCCACCTGGGCCACTGCGGCGATCTTCTTCGTGGTGATTAACGCCATCAACCTGACCCAGGTGAAGGTATATGGCGAAATGGAGTTCTGGTTCGCCCTGGTCAAGGTGGTGGCCATCGTCAGCATGATCGGCTTCGGCGCCTGGCTGCTGAGCAGCGGCCATGGCGGGCCGGATGCCAGCGTCGCCAACCTGTGGCAGTACGGCGGCTTCTTCCCCAATGGCGTCACCGGGCTGATCATGGCCCTGGCGGTGATCATGTTCTCCTTCGGTGGCCTGGAGCTGGTGGGCATCACCGCCGCCGAAGCGGCCAACCCGCGTGAGAGCATCCCGAAGGCGACCAACCAGGTGGTCTATCGCATCCTGATCTTCTATATCGGCGCGCTGGCCGTGCTGTTGTCGCTGTATCCCTGGCAGAAGGTGGTGCAAGGCGGCAGCCCGTTCGTGATGATCTTCCACGAACTGGACAGCGACCTGGTGGCGACCATTCTCAACATCGTGGTACTGACCGCCGCGCTGTCGGTCTACAACAGCTGCGTGTACGCCAACAGCCGCATGCTGTTCGGCCTGGCCACGCAGGGTGACGCACCGCGCCAGTTGCTCAAGGTCAGCCGCCGTGGCGTGCCGCTCACCGCGCTGGGCGTGTCGGCCTTCGCCACCGGCCTGTGCGTGCTGATCAACTACCTGATGCCAGGCGAGGCCTTCGGCCTGCTGATGGCCCTGGCGGTGTCGGCGCTGGTGATCAACTGGGCGAGCATCAGCATCACCCACCTGAAGTTCCGCAAGGCCAAGCTGGCGGCCGGCATCACGCCGTTCTACAAGAGCCTGTGGCACCCGCTGAGCAACTACCTGTGCCTGGCGTTCATCGTGCTGATCCTGGTGGTGATGTACCTCACCCCGCCAATCCGTATCTCGGTGATGCTGATCCCAGCGTGGATCGCCGTGCTGTGGGTGGCGTTCCGGATGAAGAAGGCACGTCAGGCCTGATCTGCTCCATGTCGGTTTGAGGATCGCAGTGGCGATAACATCGCCACTGCCAACCACGAAACTCGCATCTCTTGCTCTTGCTCTTGCTCTTGCTCTTGCTCTTGCTTCTAAGCGCACGGTAGCTCAGGCGCCGCCGATTGCGACTTCAGGAGGCCGAGTGCAGGGCTTGCGTAGGGAGGCGACGGGCATGGATGCCCGTCGAGCGCCGATCAGGCCATGGATGGCCCGTCGGCGCGTACTCCCGGAGCAAGCCCGGAGCGAGGGAACCCCGGAGCGCAGCGCAGGGGCCGTATGAACGGAGCCGAACGGTTTTGCCTCCTTTTCCCAAGAGAAAAGGAGGTCGCCGTAAAGGCGAAAAGGTGACTAAAAGTCGACATCTTCTAAAAATGTTGATGTAAAACTCAAAACAGCCACTTAAACATCTCCACCCGAGACCTTGCCCCACCCCCACCAACCCGCTATCGTCAAGCAATTCATCCGATGACTGGACGTAAACCCCCCGTGACCCCGCTCATCAAACGCAGCCTGGTAGAACAAGCCGTAGACCAACTCCGCGAGCGCATCGCCCAGGGCACCTGGTCAGTAGGCCAGCGCCTGCCCACCGAACCGGAGCTGGCCAGCGACCTGGGCATCAGCCGCAACACCGTGCGCGAGGCCATGCGCGTCCTGGCTTTCAGCGGCCTGGTGGAAGTCCGCCAGGGTGACGGCAGCTACCTGCGCACCGCCGTGGACCCGCTGCAGGCCGTGCAGGTGATGTCGCGCTGCGCCGTCGAACACGCCCGCGAAACCCGCTATATCCTTGAAACACAAGCCATCGGCCTGGCCGCGTTGCGCCGCACCGAAGCCGACCTGCAGGCACTGCGCGACGCCCTGCAGCACAGCGCGCAGCACTACCACGGCGATGTGGATGCCTATGTCGAATGCGACCTGGTCTTCCACCAGCGCCTGGTGGACGCCGCCCACAACCCCGCCTTGAGCGAGCTGTACCGCTACTTTTCCGGCGTGGTCGGCGCGGCCCTGCAGCACAACATGACGACCGTCCCCCGTTGCCAGGCCGTGTTCGACCTGCACGGGCAGATCCTCGACGCCCTCGAACAACGCGATCCGGAGCGGGCCAAGCACCTGAGCCGGACCCTCATCGAATCCTGACCACGAGAAGGCCATGGCCGAACAACTGACCCGCAACACCGCGCCCCGCGAGGCGGACCTCGAAGAACTGCTGATCGACGCCGAGGCCGACGATGAGCAAGTCCAGCAACAGCCCGTGGTGCTGCGCCGGCCCTGGCTGTTGTTGCTGGGCCTGGTACTGGTGGCGCTGAACCTGCGTCCGGCGTTGTCGAGCATGTCGCCCATACTTGGGCAGGTGTCCGAAGGGCTGGGGCTCAGTGCATCGCAGGCGGGGCTGCTGACCACCTTGCCGGTGCTATGCCTGGGGCTTTTCGCGCCGCTGGCGCCAATCCTGGCACGGCGCTTCGGCAGCGAACGAGTCATCCTCGGCATCTTGCTGACCCTGGCGCTGGGCATCCTGGTGCGCAGTGCCCTGGGCGCCACCGGCGTGTTCATCGGCAGCCTGATGGCCGGTGCGAGCATCGGCATCATCGGCGTGCTGCTGCCCGGCATCGTCAAGCGCGATTTCCCACAACATGCAGGCACCCTGACCGGCGTCTACACCATGGCGCTGTGTCTGGGTGCGGCAATGGCCGCGGGTGCCACTGTGCCCCTGACCCGGCACTTCGATGACAGCTGGGCGCTGGGGCTGGGCTTCTGGGTGCTGCCGGCGCTGCTGGCGATGCTGGTGTGGCTGCCGCAGTCGCGCCAGGGCCATGGCGTGCACAAGGTGGCCTACCGGGTGCAAGGCCTGTGGCGCGACCCGCTGGCATGGCAGGTGACCCTGTACATGGGCCTGCAGTCGTCGCTGGCCTACATCGTGTTCGGCTGGTTGCCGTCGATCCTCATCGGCCGTGGGCTGAGCCCGACCGAGGCGGGGCTGGTGCTGTCCGGCTCGGTGATCGTGCAACTGGTCAGTTCGCTGAGCGCGCCATGGCTGGCGACGCGCGGCAAGGATCAGCGCCTGGCCATCGTGGTGGTGATGCTGGTGACCCTGGGCGGGCTGTTCGGCTGCCTGTACGCGCCGCTGGAAGGGCTGTGGGGCTGGGCGATCCTGTTGGGGCTGGGCCAGGGCGGCACCTTTGCCCTGGCGTTGACCTTGATCGTGCTGCGCTCCAAGGACGCCCATGTGGCGGCCAACCTGTCGAGCATGGCCCAGGGAGTCGGCTACACGCTGGCCTCCATGGGGCCGTTCGCGGTGGGGCTGGTGCATGACCTGACCGGGGGCTGGGGCGCGGTGGGCTGGATCTTCGCGGTACTGGGGATCGGCGCCATTGCGTTCGGCTTGGGTGCCGGGCGTGCGTTGCATGTGGGTGTGGTCAGCGAGCGGGTCTGAGAGCTGTCGGCACATGCCTGGGGCTTTGGCACCATTCATGGCGCAAATGGCTGTGGCGCCAAAGCCGGGCGCGGACTATCTTGCGCTTCTCGAGCCCAAGCACGGATAACCGCCAATGAGCGATGCCAACAGCGCCCTGATCACCCGTTTCTACCAGGCCTTCCAGCGCCTGGACGCCGAGGCCATGGTGGCCTGCTACAGCGACGATATCGTTTTCAGCGATCCGGTCTTTGGCACCTTGCGCGGGCAGGATGCCGGGGACATGTGGCGCATGCTCACCCGCCGCGCCAAGGACTTCACCCTGACCTTCGACAACGTGCGCAGCGACGAACGTGGCGGCGGCGCGCATTGGGTGGCGACCTATCTGTTCAGCCAGACCGGGCGGGTGGTGGTCAACGATATCCAGGCGCGCTTCGTGATCCGTGACGGGCTGATCTGCCAGCACGACGATACCTTCGACCTGTGGCGCTGGTCGCGGCAGGCCCTGGGCATGCCGGGCGTGCTGCTGGGCTGGTCGCCGATGTTGCAGAACAAGGTGCGCCAGCAGGCGTTCAAGGGCTTGCGCGCATTCCAGCAGGCGCGCTGAGGCGTTAAGCTGGCGGCCTTCTTCCGTTGCACCGAACCGAGCCGTGAGCGAAACAGCGCCTTCCCCCGACTGCAAACCCTGGTACGTCTATCTGGTGCGTGCCGCCAACGGCTCGCTGTACTGCGGTATCAGCGACGATCCGCAGCGGCGTTTCATCAAGCACCAGAAAGGGCAGGGCGCGCGGTATTTCAAGACCAGCCCGGCGCAGGCGCTGGTGTATGTGGAGCAGTGGCCGGACAAAGGCGAGGCGCTGCGCCAGGAGCGTTTGGTGAAGAAGCTGCGCAAGGCGGCGAAGGAGGCGTTGGTGGCCTCCTATATTGGTGTCGCCACGGCCCCATGACACGTTGCGACGCTTTGGCCATGCTGTGCGGGCGCCATCGCGGGGCAAGCCCGCTCCCACGTAGCTAAGTACTGCGAAGCCCTGGTGTGGGAGTGGGCTTGCCCCGCGATCTGGCTTAATGCAACGTCGGTGCCGGCATCTGCACATGGATCAACGCCGCTTCGAGCAACACACGCAGCGACTCCATCTCATGCATCGACGCCATCATCAGCACGGCGGCCGGCGACCTGGGTTTTAGCTGCACGGCATGATGGGCCACGGTCAAGGCGCACAGGGCGTACTCGGTGGCCTGGATGAGGGTGTCTTCGAGAGAGTGAGGGTTGTGGGGTGGATCGGGGACAATCTTCAGCATGATGAATCCTCAATTTGAGATGGAACCATCACCATTCGCTGTCAAACAAAGGGTGGCAGCTGTACATGGGTTGACAGACCGGTCAAATAGAGGAAACCCGGCGCACCCGAGGATGCCCCACGCACAGCTGCCATAAAGGCAAAGCCATACGGTTCGTATTTGAGTCGGCCTGTCAAAGCACGGTCGCTGAATGTGCAGCGACCGTCCGAGACTAGAGGCCAACCCAGACCACCGCAATGGCTTGAAAGGGCTTGGGAGTATGTTTGGGAAATGGACTACAGGGAATGGGGAAAGTCTTATAAATCGAAGATCTTTCCGAGGTTGCCGGGGCTGCGCAGCAGCCCCAGACGATCTCAATCCTTGCGCCGTTTCAGCTGATCGATCAGCTGGGTCGGCAGGCCTTTGATGACCAGCGTCCCGGCTTCTTCGTCATACTCGACCTTCGAGCCGAGCAGGTGCGCCTCGAAGCTGATCGACAACCCCTCGGCACGCCCGGTGAAGCGGCGGAACTGGTTGAGGGTGCGTTTGTCGGCCGGGATCTCCGGCGACAGCCCATAGTCGCTGTTGCGAATATGGTCGAAGAACGCCTCGGGGCGGTCTTCGTCGATCAGGCTGGAGAGCTCTTCCAGCGTTACCGGCTCGCCCAGCTTGGTCTGGGTGGTGGCGTAGTCGACCAGGGTCTGGGTCTTCTCGCGGGCGGACTCTTCCGGCAGGTCCTCTTTCTCGACGAAGTCGCTGAAGGCCTTGAGCAGGGTGCGGGTCTCGCCCGGACCGTCCACGCCTTCCTGGCAGCCGATGAAATCGCGGAAGTAATCCGAGACCTTCTTGCCGTTCTTGCCCTTGATGAACGAGATGTACTGCTTGGAGTTCTGGTTGTTCTTCCACTCGGACAGGTTGACCCGCGCCGCCAGGTGCAACTGCCCCAGGTCCAGGTGGCGCGAGGGGGTCACGTCGAGCTCGGCGTTAACCGCAACGCCTTCACTGTGGTGCAGCAGGGCGATGGCCAGGTATTCGGTCATGCCTTGTTGGTAATGGGCGAACAGCACGTGGCCGCCGGTGGACAGGTTGGACTCTTCCATCAGCTTCTGCAGGTGCTCGACGGCAACACGGCTGAAGGTGGCGAAGTCTTTCTCTTCGTCCTGGTACTGCTTGAGCCAGCCGCTGAACGGATAGGCGCCGGACTCGCCGTGGAAGAAGCCCCAGGCTTTGCCTTGCTTGGCGTTGTAGCTGTCGTTGAGGTCGGCCAGCAGGTTCTCGATGGCGTCGGAGGCCGCCAGTTCGCTGTCGCGAGCATGGAGCACAGCGGGGCTGCCATCGGGCTTCTTGTCGATCAGGTGAACGATGCAATGACGGATTGGCATGAAATTCTCGGTGATAGGAGCGGTGAAAAGCCGCGCTGCAAAAGGCGTTCAGTTTAACCCAGGGCGAGGGTGGTGCAGTGGCCAGATGTTGGCGTATATGCCGGTTGTTCGTTTTTTGTTCAAATTTTTGCGATTTTTCTGAAAACCCCCGAAAAACCTGAACAAAAACGTGGTCGGCAGCGGATATTTATCGATTCCTGTGGTAGCTTTGCGCGGTCTTGCGCCCCTCGGGTGGCGCATTGCTGGCAGATCGCTTGCGCGGTGTCGAACCAAACGCCGATTTGCGTATCTACATACGCGATCGACGCGGCCTCTGGATTGTCCCGGGCTGGCCCGACCACCGACCAAGCACGCTGCACAACCACTGAATTTGATAGGGAAGGAACACCACCATGGCACTGACCAAAGACCAACTGATTGCCGATATCGCTGAAGCCATCGACGCGCCGAAAACCACCGCGCGTAACGCCCTGGAGCAACTGGGCCAGATCGTCGCCGACCAACTGGAAAACGGCGCCGAAATCACCCTGCCAGGCATCGGCAAACTGAAAGTCACCGAGCGTCCTGCCCGTACCGGCCGCAACCCTTCGACTGGCGCTGCCATCGAAATCGCTGCCAAGAAAGTCGTCAAGTTCGTTCCAGCCAAAGTGCTGACCGACTCGATCAACAAGTAATTGTTGATTTGACGAAACCGCGCCCGGCTTGCCCGGGCGCGGTTTTTTCATGCCCGTGATTTACGCAGGGCGTGCCATTGCTGGCGTGCGCCATCGTCCTGGAAGCTCCAGGCGACCATGCGGCTCTGCTTCTGCCCCTGGCCCATCTCGATGATGCGCAGGGCCTTCACCCCGGCCTTTTTCAAGGCTGCCTCGATACCCGGCAGGTTGCTGGCCTTGGACACCAGGCTGGTGAACCACAGCACCTGGGCGGCGTACTGCACGCTTTCGGCGACCAGCTGGGAGACGAAGCGGATCTCGCCACCTTCGCACCACAGTTCATTGTTCTGCCCGCCGAAGTTCAGCACTGGCAGCTTGCGCTTGGGGTCCTGCTTGCCGAGGTTCTTCCATTTGCGCTGGCTGCCGCGGGTGGCTTCCTCGCGCGAGGCGTGGAAGGGCGGGTTGCACAGGGTCAGGTCGAAGCGCTCGTCGGCCTGCAGCAGGCCGCTGAGAATGTGCTTGCGATCCGCTTGCAGGCGCAGGCCGATGGCCTTGTCGAGCTTGTTGGCCTGGACGATGGCCTTGGCCGAGGCCAGGGCCACGCTGTCGATGTCGGAGCCTGTGAAGCGCCAGCGGTAGTCGCTGTGCCCGAGCAGGGGGTAGATGCAGTTGGCGCCGACGCCGATGTCCAGGGCGTGCACCTGGGCGCCGCGGGGGATTTCGCCACCGTTGTCTTCGCCCAGCAGGTCGGCCAGCACATGGATGTAGTCGGCGCGGCCGGGGATCGGCGGGCACAGGTAGTCGGCGGGGATGTCCCAGTGCTGGATGCCGTACTGGGCCTTGAGCAGGGCGCGGTTGAACACCCGCACGGCTTCAGGGTTGGCGAAGTCGATGCTGGGTTTGCCGTAGGGGTTGGTGATGGTGAAGCGGGCCAGGTCCGGATGCGCCTTGATCAGGGCGGGGAAGTCGTAGCGGCCCTGGTGGCGGTTGCGCGGATGCAGGGTGGGTTTCTGGGTCATGGTGGGGTCCTGAAAAAGCATCGCCGGCAAGCCGGCTCCCACAGGATAGTGCAGTACCTGTGGGAGCCGGCTTGCCGGCGATGGGCTGCGAAGCAGCCCCCTATGGCTTCACGTTTGAATTACAGCGCAGCAATCCGCGCATGCTGTTCGGTGAAGTTGGCCAGGGCCTGCTCCGATTCGGCCAGCTTGGCGCGTTCCTTCTCGATCACCGCAGGCGGGGCCTTGTCGACGAAGGCGGCGTTGGACAGCTTGCCGCCGACGCGCTGGACTTCACCTTGCAGGCGCTGGATCTCCTTGTTCAGGCGCGCAAGCTCGGCGTCCTTGTCGATCAGGCCGGCCATTGGCACCAGCACTTGCAGGTCACCCACCAGGGCGGTGGCCGACAGCGGTGCTTCGTCCTGCTCGCCGAGCACGGTGAACGACTCGACCTTGGCCAGCTTCTTCAGCAGGGCTTCGTTTTCCTGCAGGCGACGCTGGTCGTCGGCGTTGGCGTTCTTCAGGAACAGCGGCAGTGGCTTGCCCGGGCCGATGTTCATCTCGGCGCGGATGTTGCGCAGGCCGACCATCAGCTCCTTGAGCCACTCGATGTCGCCTTCGGCGGCGGCGTCGATGCGGCTTTCGTTCGCTTCAGGCCAAGGCTGCAGCATGATGGTCTTGCCGTCGATGCCGGCCAGCGGCGCGATGCGCTGCCAGATCTCTTCGGTGATGAACGGCATGAACGGGTGGGCCAGGCGCAGCGCCACTTCCAGCACGCGCACCAGGGTGCGACGGGTGCCGCGGGCGCGCTCGACCGGGGCGTTCTCGTCCCACAATACCGGCTTGGACAGCTCCAGGTACCAGTCGCAGTACTGGTTCCAGATGAACTCGTACAGCGCCTGGCTGGCCAGGTCGAAGCGGAACTGCTCGAGCTGGCGGGTCACCTCGGCTTCGGTACGCTGCAGCTGCGAGATGATCCAGCGGTCGGCCAGCGACAGCTCGTAGGCCTCGCCGTTCTGGCCGCAGTCCTCGCCCTTGTCCAGCACGTAGCGGGCGGCGTTCCAGATCTTGTTGCAGAAGTTGCGGTAGCCTTCGACGCGGCCCATGTCGAACTTGATGTCACGACCGGTGGAAGCCAGCGAGCAGAAGGTAAAGCGCAGGGCGTCGGTGCCGTAGCTGGCGATGCCTTCGGGGAACTCAGCCTTGGTCTGCTTGGCGATCTTCTCGGCGAGCTTGGGCTGCATCATGCCGCTGGTGCGTTTTTCCAGCAGGGCGTCGAGGGTGATGCCGTCGACGATGTCCAGCGGGTCGAGGACGTTGCCCTTGGACTTGGACATCTTCTGCCCCTGGCCATCACGCACCAGGCCGTGAACGTAGACGGTCTTGAACGGTACCTGCGGGGTGCCGTCCTCGTTCTTGATCAGGTGCATGGTCAGCATGATCATCCGGGCGACCCAGAAGAAAATGATGTCAAAGCCGGTGACCAGCACGTCGGTGGAGTGGAACTTCTTCAGGAACTCGGTCTGTTCCGGCCAGCCCAGGGTGGAGAAGGTCCACAGGCCCGAGCTGAACCAGGTGTCGAGCACGTCGTCATCCTGGCGCAGTTTCACATCGTTGCCCAGGTTGTGCTTGGCGCGCACTTCGGCCTCGTCGCGGCCGACATAGACCTGGCCGGCCTCGTCGTACCAGGCCGGGATGCGGTGGCCCCACCACAGCTGGCGGCTGATGCACCAGTCCTGGATGTCGCGCATCCAGGAGAAGTACATGTTCTCGTACTGCTTGGGCACGAACTGGATGCGGCCGTCTTCGACGGCGGCGATGGCAGGCTCGGCCAGCGGCTTGGTGGAGACGTACCACTGGTCGGTCAGCCATGGCTCAATGACGGTGCCGGAGCGGTCGCCTTTCGGTACTTTCAGGGCGTGGTCGTCGATGCTGACCAGCAGGCCTTGGGCGTCCAGGTCGGCGACCATCTGCTTGCGCGCGACGAAGCGGTCGAGGCCGGCGTACTGGGCCGGCAGCGAGGTGTCGAGCTGCTCGTTGACGCTGCCGTCGAGGTTGAATGCCTGGACAGCGGCCAGCACGGTGGCGTTCTTGTCGAAGATGTTCAGCAGCGGCAGGTTGTGGCGCTTGCCGACTTCGTAGTCGTTGAAGTCGTGGGCCGGGGTGATCTTCACACAGCCGGTGCCGAATTCGGGGTCGCAGTAGTCGTCGGCGACGATCGGGATCAGACGACCGACCAGCGGCAGTTTGACGAACTTGCCGATCAGGGCCTGGTAGCGCTCGTCGGTCGGGTTGACGGCAACGGCGACGTCACCGAGCAGGGTTTCCGGACGGGTGGTGGCGACCACCAGGTGGTCCTTGCCGTCGGCGGTCTTGGCGCCGTCGGCCAGCGGATAGCGCAGGTTCCACAGGTGGCCCTTCTCATCGTGGTTTTCCACTTCGAGGTCGGAGATCGCCGTGTGCAGCTTGGTGTCCCAGTTGACCAGGCGCTTGCCGCGGTAGATCAGGCCGTCTTCATGCAGGCGCACGAAGGCTTCCTTGACCGCCTCGGAGAGGCCGTCGTCCATGGTGAAGCGCTCGCGGCTCCAGTCCACCGACGAGCCCAGGCGGCGGATCTGGCGGCTGATGTTGCCGCCCGACTGGTCCTTCCACTCCCAGACCTTCTCCAGGAACTGCTCACGGCCCAGGTCGTGGCGGTTCTGGCCCTTGGCCTCGAGCTGGCGCTCGACCAGCATCTGGGTGGCGATACCGGCGTGGTCGGTGCCCGGCTGCCACAGGGTGTCGCGCCCTTGCATGCGGCGGAAACGGATCAGGGCGTCCATGATCGCGTTGTTGAAGCCGTGGCCCATGTGCAGGCTGCCGGTCACGTTCGGCGGCGGGATCATGATGGTGTAGGACTCGCCTGCACCTTGTGGGGCGAAATAGTTCTCGGACTCCCAGGTGTTGTACCAGGAAGTTTCGATGGCGTGCGGCTGGTAGGTCTTATCCATGCGCGGCGGGACCCTTAGGCATTAATTCGGGAAAGCCGGGAAGTATAACGGAGCCGCGAGCTTCAAGCGACAAGCTGCAAGACGCAATGGATGCGTGGGAGAGGTGACAACAGTCGATGGCCCTTCCGCGGGTAAACCCGCGAAAGGCGGGGGCTGGTCTTATTCGGAACGCTTGAGCAGCCGCTCCAGCCGCGCATCGAGGCGGCGCTTGATCTCGGTCTCGATGTGCGGGGTGAAGTCGTTGATCACGTCCTGCATGATCGACTGCGCCGCGGCGCGCAGTTCGGCGTCCAGATGCAGCAGGGTGTCCTGGCGGCGGGTCTGGGCATCCTCTTCAGGTGCCGGAGTCGGCGCCGGCGCTGCGGCGGCGGGCGCTTCGGCACTCGGCTCGTCGAGCAGCAGGGGGATCTGCTCAACCGTTTCGGTCAGCAGGGGCGGTTGCAGGTCGGCGTCACCCAGCAGCTCGCGGATCGACTCGAGGTCGTCGAGCAGGTGGGCGGAATGGGTCAGGGAGTTCAGCTGCTTGTCCATCGTCGTCAAAGTCGCTGTAAGCGGTGGTCTTGCAGAGCATAGCCCTGTTCGCGGTAGAAACGGAATCGCTCGCGAGCGGCCAGGCGGATGGCCGGCTCCTCGACGACGATTTCGGCGACCCGTTCGAACTGGCCGACAAAGGCCGGAACCTCGCCGCCCAGGTTGATCAGCAGGTCACGGTGTTGGCCAGCATCGGCGCCGACACCCAGCGCGACAACGGCGTCCGGATGCTGTTCGGCATGGTCGTGGGGCAAGAAGGCCTCGCCCTTGAACTGCCACAGGCGCAGGTCAAGTTCGCTGCGCTGCGCCTCGTCCTGGCAGTGCAGGTAGACCCGGTGGCCGAGGCGCCAGGCCTTTTCGCACAGCTTGCAGGCGAAATCCAGGCGCACCGACAGCGAGTCGCTGGGCAGGATGTAGAAATCGACTTTGCTCATGATCGTTCAGTGCCGGCCGGTGGCGCAGGGGCGCCACCGGCTGCGCGCCATCAGGCGCCGGCGCGGTCCAGCAGGTACTGGGTGAGCAGCGGTACCGGGCGGCCCGAGGCGCCCTTGTCCTTGCCGCCGCTGATCCAGGCGGTGCCGGCGATGTCCAGGTGCGCCCAGTGGTAGGCCTTGGCGAAGCGCGACAGGAAGCAGCCGGCGGTGATGGTGCCGGCCTTCGGGCCACCGATGTTGGCGATGTCGGCGAACGGGCTGTCCAGCTGCTCCTGGTACTCATCGAACAGCGGCAGCTGCCAGGCGCGGTCGTCGGCGCGCTTGCCGGCGTCGAGCAGTTGCCCGACCAGCGCGTCGTCATTGCCCATCAGGCCGGAGGTGTGGCTGCCCAGGGCGACGATGCAGGCGCCGGTCAGGGTGGCGATGTCGATCACCGCCTGCGGCTTGAAGCGTTCGGCATAGGTGAGGGTGTCGCACAGCACCAGACGGCCTTCGGCGTCGGTATTGAGAATCTCGACGGTCTGCCCGCTCATGGTGGTGACGATGTCGCCCGGACGGGTGGCGCCGCCGCTCGGCATGTTTTCGGCGCAGGCCAGCAGGCACACCAGGTTGATCGGCAGCTGCAGCTCGAGCACGGCGCGCAGGGTGCCGAACACACTGGCGGCGCCGCACATGTCGTACTTCATCTCGTCCATGCCGGCGCCGGGCTTGAGGCTGATGCCGCCGGTGTCGAAGGTGATGCCCTTGCCGACCAGCACGAACGGTTTTTCGCTCTTCTTGCCGCCCTGGTAGTTGAGCACGATCAGCCGTGGTGGCTGGTCGCTGCCCTGGCCCACGGCGTAGAAGGCGCCCATGCCCAGGTCCTTGATCTTCTTCTCGTCCAGCACCTCGACCTTGAGGCCCTTGTGCGCCTTGCCCAGGTCCTTGGCCTGTTCGGCAAGGAAGCTCGGGTGGCAGACGTTCGGCGGCAGGTTGCCCAGGTCGCGGGTGAAGGCCATGCCGGTGGCGATGGCGCTGGCATGCTTGACGGCGCGCTCGGCCTCGGCCTGGCCGGCCTTGGCGGTGAGCAGGGTGACTTTTTTCAGGGCGCGCGGTTCGGCCTTCTGGCTCTTGTAACGGTCGAACACGTAGTTGCCGTCGAGCAGGGTCTCGGCCAGCAGGCGGTACTTGCCGTAGTGGCCATCGCGGCCGGTGACGGCGATGTCGTCCAGGGCCAGTACGGCGTCGCCGCCACCCAGGCCCTTGAGCACGCCGGCGACGCTGGCCACCAGCTTGCGCCAGGCGCGGTCGCCGAGGGCTTCGTCCTTGCCGCTGCCGACCAGCAGCACGCGCTCGGCCTTCAGGCCCGGCAGGCTATGCAGCAGCAGGGTCTGGCCCGGCTTGCCGGCCAGGTCGCCACGCTTGAGCAGCGCGCTGATGGCGCCTTCGGTGGCCTGGTCGACGGCCTTGGCGGTGGCGCCGAGCTTGCGGCCTTCACCCACCGGCACGACCAGGGTGGCGGTCTTGACGGATACAGCGGCTACGCTTTTTACAACCAGTTCCATGTCTGGGGTCCCCGAATGATCTGTCAGTTGGCGCTGTCTTGTGCAAGCGCTCGTAAAACCGCCCCGGCCACCTTTGCCGGCCAGCGGAAAAGCTGCCAGTTTGAGCTTGCCGCGACCTTGCTGACAACCCCGTCATGCGCCAAGGTGCGCGGCCAAGTGACAGGCGCCGTCAATCACAGGATAATGCGCGCACTTTTACATGGAGGTTCGCCTTGGCGAACCGGCATTGGTCTTGGCTGTCCGAATCGTTCGTCTGGCTTTGAGCCCCTGACAACCCAGGAGTGTCTGGTTTGATCGTCTTTCGTTATCTGTCCCGCGAGGTCCTGGTGACCTTGAGCGCCGTCAGCGCCGTGCTGCTGGTGATCATCATGAGCGGGCGCTTCATCAAGTACCTGGCCCAGGCGGCCCAAGGCATGCTCGACCCGGGCGTGCTGTTCATGATCATGGGGTTCCGCCTGCCGGGCTTCCTGCAACTGATCCTGCCGCTGGGGCTGTTCCTCGGTATCCTGCTTGCCTATGGCCGGTTGTATCTCGAAAGCGAGATGACCGTGCTCTCGGCCACTGGCATGAGCCAGCAGCGCCTGCTGGCCGTGACCATGGTGCCGGCGGCACTGGTCGCCCTGCTGGTGGCCTGGCTGAGCCTGAGCCTGGCCCCCCTGGGGGTTGCCCAGGTGCAGAAGATCATCGCCCAGCAGGACACCCTGACCGAGTTCGACACCCTGGTGCCGGGCCGTTTCCAGACCCTGCGCGATGGCTCCCGGGTGACCTACACCGAGCAGCTGTCCGATGACCGCATCAACCTGGCGGGCGTGTTCATCTCCGAGAAACGCTTCAACCAGGACAAGACCAAGGACCGCGCGCCTTCGGTGCTGGTCGCCGAGAAGGGCCACCAGGAAGTGCAGGCCGACGGCAACCGCTACCTGGTGCTGCAGAACGGTTACCGCTACGACGGCAATCCCGGCCAGGCCGACTACCGTGCGATCAAGTACGACACCTATGGCGTGCTGCTGCCAAAGCCTGAGGTCGCCGAGGAGGTGACCGAGCGCGAAGCCATCCCGACCTCCGACCTGTTCGGGCACCAGGGGCTGCGTGAGCGCGCCGAGCTGCAGTGGCGCCTGTCGCTGCCGCTGCTGGTGTTCGTGGTCACCCTGCTGGCGGTGCCGCTGTCGCGCGTCAACCCGCGCCAGGGCCGCTTCCTCAAGCTGCTGCCGGCGATTCTCCTGTACATGGCTTATCTGACAATGCTGATTTCCGTGCGTGGCGCCCTGGAGAAGGGCAAGTTGCCTATCTCGCTGGGTATCTGGTGGGTCCATGGCCTGTTCCTGCTGATCGGCCTGGCGCTGATGTACTGGGAGCCGCTGCGTCTGAAGCGTGCCGCTCGCCGTGCGGAGGTGGCCCGTGGTTAAACTGGATCGCTACATCGGCCAGAGCGTGCTGCTGGCCATTCTCGCTGTGCTGGGCATCATCCTCGGCCTGGCCTCGTTGTTCGCCTTCATCGACGAGATGGGCGACCTGAGCGACACCTACACGGTCATGGACGCCAGTAGCTTCGTGCTGCTCACCGCGCCGCGCCGGCTCTACGACATGCTGCCGATGGCGGCGCTGATCGGCTGCCTGATCGGCCTGGGCAGCCTGGCCAGCAGCAGCGAGCTGACCATCATGCGCGCCGCCGGCGTGTCCATCGGGCGCATCGTCTGGGCGGTGATGAAGCCGATGCTGGTGCTGATGCTGGTCGGCCTGCTGGTCGGCGAATACGTGGCCCCGGTGACCGAGAACAAGGCCCAGGCCGACCGTTCGCTGGCCCAGGGCGGTGGCGAGGCACAAAGCTCCAAGCGCGGCATGTGGCACCGCCAGGGCGAGGAGTTCGTGCACATCAACTCGGTGCAGCCCAATGGCCTGCTGCTGGGTGTGACCCGCTACCGCTTCGACAGCGAGCGCAAGATCCAAACCTCCAGCTTCGCCCGCCGGGCGCAGTACGTCGATGGCAAATGGATGCTCAACGACGTGGCCACCACCTACTTCCGCGGTGACCACACCGAAGTGGTCAAGAGCCCCGAAGAAGTGTGGGACGTATCGGTGACCCCGGAGCTGCTCAACACCGTGGTGCTGGCACCGGAGTCGCTGTCGATCACCGGGCTGTGGGACTACATCCACTACCTGTCCGACCAGGGGCTGAACAACGCCCGCTACTGGCTGGCGTTCTGGACCAAGGTCCTGCAGCCGGTGGTCACTGCGGCGCTGGTGCTGATGGCGATTTCGTTCATCTTCGGCCCGTTGCGTTCGGTCACCCTTGGCCAGCGCGTGTTCACCGGTGTGCTGGTGGGCTTCGTGTTCCGCATCGCCGGGGAACTGCTGGGTCCATCGAGCCAGGTGTTTGGCTTCCCGCCGCTGCTGGCGGTGGTGATCCCGGCCGGCATCTGTGCGCTGGCGGGCTTGTGGTTGATGCGCCGGGCGGGTTGATGGCCTGAGCTGCACAAAGAAGCCGACCCTTGGGTCGGCTTTTTTGCGGGTGCTTTTCGCAGGCCTGATGCCCGCGCAGCTCACTTCTTGCGCTTGGGCAGGCGTACCAGCTGGGTCTCGGAATAGATGTCGTGCCAGCTGCGTTTACGTTTGTCGAACAACGACCAGATGAAACCCAGCCCCAGGCACAGCCACGACGCGATCGACACCACGAAACGCAGCAACGCCTGCCAGAGGCTGATGGCGCTGCCATCGGCGTTCTGCACGCGCATGCCCCACACCTGCATGCCGAGGGTCTGGCCGCCGTGGGTCCAGAACTTGGCGAAGAAGCCGAACAGGGCGAACAGCAGGATCGTCGACAGCAGCGGGTCGCCGTCCAGGGCACCGGCCTCGGTCAGCTCACGCATGCGCGCCTCGCCGATGATCGCCATCTGGATCATCTTGTAGGCGCCGGCAGTCACTATCAGCAGGGCGGTGCACAGCAGGAAGTCGTAGAACATCGCGGCCAGGCGACGGCCCAGGCCGACCGGCGGGAAATCACCCTGGGGGTTGAGCAATGGCTTGGACATGCATGACAGCTCCAGATGGCAAAGGCCCATTCTATGGAATTGCGCGCACAAAAAAGCCCCTGTGCGTCAACACAGGGGCTTTTTATCGGAAGATCAGCCTTCGGCCTGGACTTCGTCAGCCTGCATGCCTTTCTGGCCCTGGACGGCCACGAAGGTCACTTTCTGGCCTTCTTTCAGGCTCTTGAAGCCGTTGCCTTGGATGGCGCGGAAGTGCACGAACAGATCCGGACCGCTTTCTGGGGTGATGAAGCCGTAACCTTTCTCGTCATTGAACCACTTGACGGTACCGTTCTGACGCTCAGCCATTGTCTTATTTCCTATGAAGCTTAAATATTGATGACAGTTTCTTTCACACTTTTTGTAAGTGAAAGACTACTGGGCTGGGTTGCAGGAAAGTAAGAGACGTCGAACGGGTTGTAGCAGATTGCGGCTACTGGCCCAGGTCACGAACTGTTGCGACCCATGCAAACACAGTGCAGTGACTCTACGCCAACTGCCGAGCGAAAAACAAGCCCTCGCGACGGGTGAAAATCAGGCTTTTCCCGATCACCGAACGATTTGCCGGAAACGCCGTGGCGCCTGGCCTGGCGCTATGTTCAGAAGTTATTGGACAGGTTCGAAAACGAATATGTCGAACCCGTCCAATCCACTCATTCAGCCACGGTAGTAACGTTGCGCCACGAAAGGCATTTTGCTGACTTTCATGGCAACTTGCTTGCCGCGCACCATTGCAAACAGCGCAGTGTCCAGGGTCGCGTGTTCGTTATCGACATAGCCCATTGTGACCGGCGCGCCGAGCGTCGGGCCGAAGCCGCCGCTGCACACCTCGCCGACCACCTTGCCTGCCGCGTCGACGATCTGCGCGCCTTCACGCACCGGGGTGCGCTCCTGGGGCAGCAGGCCTACGCGCTTGCGCGCCACGCCGGCCTGTTGCTGGGCAAACACAGCGTCGGCACCCGGGAAACCACCGGCACGTGCACCGTCGGCGCGGCGCACCTTGGAGATGGCCCACAGCAGGCTGGCCTCGATCGGCGTGGTGGTGGTGTCCATGTCGTGGCCGTACAGGCACAGGCCGGCTTCCAGGCGCAGTGAGTCGCGTGCGCCCAGGCCGATTGGCTGTACCTCTGGCTCGGCCAGCAGCTGGCGCGCCAGCTCTTCGGCCTTGTCGGCCGGCACGGAAATCTCGAAACCGTCCTCACCGGTGTAGCCCGAGCGGCTGACATAGCAGTCGGCACCGAGCAGTTGAACAGGCTGGAACTGCATGAACGTCATCTTCGCCACCGCAGGTGCCAGGCGCTCCAGCACCTTGACCGCCGCCGGGCCTTGCAGGGCCAGCAGGGCGCGCTCCTCGAACAGCGGCTGGATCTCGCAGCGGCTGCCGATGTGCTGGCGCAGGTGGGCCAGGTCCTGGTCCTTGCAGGCGGCGTTGACCACCAGGAACAGGGTATCGTCACCGAGGTTGGCGACCATCAGGTCGTCGAGGATGCCACCCTCGGCATTGGTGAACATGGCATAGCGCTGCATGCCCACCGGCAGGTCGATGATGTCCACCGGCACCAGGGTTTCCAGGGCCTTGGCGGCGTCGTTGCCGCGCAGGATGATCTGGCCCATGTGCGAAACGTCGAACAGGCCGGCCTGTTCGCGGGTGTGCAGGTGCTCCTTGAGCACGCCCAAGGGATATTGCACTGGCATGTCGTAGCCGGCGAACGGCACCATGCGTGCGCCCAGTTCCAGGTGCAGGGCGTGCAGCGGGGTCTTGTGCAGTGTTTCGGACATCGGTGACTCCTTGGTTTTTATTCGGGTCAACATTCGATGATGTTGACGGCCAGACCGCCGCGGGCGGTCTCCTTGTATTTGCTTTTCATGTCGGCGCCGGTCTGGCGCATGGTGCGGATGACCTTGTCGAGGGAAACGTAGTGCTGCCCGTCGCCGCGCAGGGCCATGCGCACCGCGTTGATCGCCTTCACCGAGCCCATGGCGTTGCGCTCGATGCAGGGCACCTGGACCAGCCCGCCAATGGGGTCGCAGGTCAGGCCCAGGTTGTGTTCCATGCCGATCTCGGCGGCGTTTTCCACTTGTTGCGGGGTACCGCCCATCACTTCGCACAGGGCGCCTGCGGCCATGGAGCAGGCCACGCCGACCTCGCCCTGGCAGCCCACCTCGGCCCCGGAGATCGATGCATTCTCCTTGTAGAGAATGCCGATTGCCGCGGCAGTGAGCAGGAAGCGCACTACCCCGTCCTCGTTGGCGCCGGGCACGAAGCGCATGTAGTAGTGCAGCACCGCGGGGACAATGCCGGCCGCACCATTGGTCGGCGCCGTGACCACACGTCCGCCATAGGCGTTCTCCTCGTTCACCGCCAGGGCATAGAGGTTGACCCAGTCGAGCACCGACAGCGCATCACGCAGGCTGGCTTCCGGATGCCGGCTGAGCTGGCGGTACAACGCCGGAGCCCGGCGCTTGACCTTCAGCCCGCCAGGCAGGATGCCTTCGTGCCGGCAACCGGCCTCGACGCAGTCCTGCATCACCTGCCAGATGCGCAGCAGGCCGGCACGGGTCTCGGCTTCCGGGCGCCAGGCAGCCTCGTTGGCCAGCATCACCTGGCTGAACGACAGGTGCTGCGCGGTGCAGTGGCCAAGCAGTTCCTTGCCGGTCTTGAAAGGGTAGGGCAGCACGGTGCTGTCCTCGACGATGCGGTCATGGCCGGCCGCATCCTCGTCAACCACGAAACCGCCGCCCACCGAGTAGTACTCGCGGCTACGGATCTGCAGGCCGGCGGCATCGAAGGCGCGGAAGATCATGCCGTTGGGGTGGTAGGCCAGCGGTTTGCGGATCATCGCCAGGTGCTGCTTTTCGACGAAGGCGATGTCGTGTTCACCGAGCAGGCTGAGCCGACCGCTTTCACGAATGGCTTGCAGACGGGCGGGGATGGCTTCGGTATCGACGCTGTCCGGATGCTCGCCTTCCAGGCCAAGCAGCACGGCCTTGTCGCTACCGTGGCCCTTGCCGGTGGCGCCGAGCGAGCCGTACAGCTCGGCCTTGACCGTGGCTGTGCCGGCCAGCAGGCCATCACGGCGCAAGCCTTCGGCGAAGCGCGCGGCGGCGCGCATCGGCCCGACCGTGTGCGAGCTGGAGGGGCCGATGCCGATCTTGAACAGGTCGAAGACGCTCAAAGACATGCTGCTTCCTCCTGATGATGGCCAGTAAGCCCATTGGGGGCTGCAACGCAGCCCATCGCCGGCAAGCCGGCTCCCACAGCTTAGCGCTGAACCTGTGGCAGCCGGCTTGCCGGCGATGGGGCGCGCAGCGGCCCCACCCGATCAGACGTCCTGATAGCTCTCGATCGACGGGCAGGCGCAGACCAGGTTGCGGTCGCCGAACACGTTGTCGACCCGGCCGACCGGTGGCCAGTACTTGCCTTCCACCAGGCTCGGCAGCGGGTACACCGCCTGCTCGCGGCTGTAGCCGTGGGCCCATTCGCCGGCCAGTTCCGCCGCGGTGTGCGGGGCGTTCTTCAGCGGGTTGTCGTCCTTGTCCAGGGTGCCGTTCTCGACCGCGCGAATCTCTTCGCGGATCTGGATCATGGCGTTGCAGAAGCGATCCAGTTCCTCTTTCGACTCGCTTTCGGTCGGTTCGATCATCAGCGTGCCGGCCACCGGGAAGGACATGGTCGGGGCGTGGAAGCCGAAGTCGATCAGGCGCTTGGCGACGTCGTCGACGCTGATGCCGCTGGTGTCCTTGAGCGGACGCAGGTCGAGGATGCACTCGTGCGCCACCAGGCCGTTGCCGCCGGTGTACAGCACAGGATAGTGCTCTTCCAGGCGACGGGCGATGTAGTTGGCGTTGAGGATCGCCATCTGCGAGGCGCGCTTGAGGCCCGCGCCACCCATCATGCGAATGTACATCCAGGTGATCGGCAGGATGCTGGCGCTGCCGAACGGTGCGGCGCATACCGCGCCCTGGGTGTTCTCCAGCTGGGCATGGCCCGGCAGGAATGGCGCCAGGTGCGACTTGACGCCGATCGGGCCGACGCCCGGGCCGCCGCCGCCGTGGGGGATGCAGAAGGTCTTGTGCAGGTTCAGGTGCGAGACGTCGCCGCCGAATTTGCCCGGGGCGCACAGGCCGACCATGGCGTTCATGTTGGCGCCGTCGATGTACACCTGGCCGCCGTTGTCGTGGATGATCGCGCAGATCTCGCCGATGGCTTCCTCGAACACGCCGTGGGTCGACGGGTAGGTGATCATGATCGCCGCCAGGCGCTCGCGGTGCTCGATGGCCTTGGCGCGCAGGTCGTCGATATCGACGTTGCCGCGCGCGTCGCAGGCGGTCACCACCACGCGCATGCCGGCCATGTGCGCGGTGGCCGGGTTGGTGCCATGGGCCGAGGACGGGATCAGGCAGATATCGCGGTGGCTGTCGCCACGGCTGCGGTGGTAGGCGCGGATCGCCAGCAGGCCTGCGTACTCGCCTTGGGAACCGGCGTTGGGCTGCAGCGACACGGCGTCATAGCCGGTGGCGGCGCAGAGCATGGCTTCCAGCTCGCTGGTCATCTGCAGGTAGCCTTGGCTTTGCGCGGCCGGGGCGAACGGGTGCAGGTTGCCGAACTCGGCCCAGGTCACCGGGATCATTTCGCTGGCGGCGTTGAGCTTCATGGTGCACGAGCCCAGCGGGATCATGGTGCGGTCCAGGGCCAGGTCCTTGTCGGCCAGGCGGCGCAGGTAGCGCATCAGCTCGGTTTCGCTATGGTAGCGGTTGAACACCGGGTGCTCGAGGATCGCCGACTGGCGCAGCAGGCCGGCCGGGAGGCGCACGGCGACCGCGTTGGCCAGGGCGGTGAAGTCAGGGCTGGCCTGGCCGTCGGCGAACAGCTGCCACAGGGCCTCGACATCGGCCTGGGTGCTGGTTTCGTCCAGCGACACGCCCAGCTGGGCGGCGTCGACCTGGCGCAGGTTGATGCCCTGGGCGCGGGCCTTGTCGTGCAGCGCACTGGTGCTGGCACCGGTGGCCAGGGTCAGGGTGTCGAAGAAATCGCCGGTGACGACCTTGATGCCCAGCTTGGTCAGGCCGGTAGCGAGGATCGCGGTCAGCGCATGGGTGCGCTCGGCAATGCGCTTGAGGCCGGCAGGGCCGTGGTACACGGCGTACATGCTGGCGATGTTGGCCAGCAGCACCTGGGCGGTGCAGATGTTACTGGTGGCCTTCTCGCGGCGGATGTGCTGCTCGCGGGTCTGCATGGCCAGGCGCAGGGCCGGCTTGCCGAAGCGGTCGATCGACACGCCCACCAGACGGCCCGGCATGTCGCGCTTGAAGGCGTCGCGGGTGGCGAAGTAGGCCGCGTGCGGGCCACCGAAGCCCAGCGGCACGCCGAAGCGCTGGGCACTGCCGATGGCCACGTCGGCGTCGAATTCGCCCGGCGGGGTGAGCAGGGTCAGGGCCAGCAGGTCGGCGGCCACGGCCACCAGGGCGCCTGCGCCGTGGAAGCGCTGCACCACCTCGCGGTAGTCGAACACATCACCGTTGCTGGCCGGGTACTGCAGCAGGGCGCCAAAGAAGGCGCTGACGTCGCCCAGTTCGCGCTCGTCGCCCACCACCACCTCGATGCCCAGCGGTTCGGCGCGGGTGCGCAGCACGTCGAGGGTCTGCGGGTGGCAGTGCACGGAAGCGAAGAAGGCATGGCTGGCCTTGTTCTTCGACAGGCGCTTGCAGAAAGTCATGGCTTCTGCGGCGGCGGTGGCTTCGTCGAGCAGGGAAGCGTTGGCGATCGGCAGGCCGGTGAGGTCGCTGATCAGGGTCTGGAAGTTCAGCAGCGCTTCCAGACGGCCCTGGGAAATCTCCGGCTGGTACGGGGTGTAGGCGGTGTACCAGGCCGGGTTTTCCAGCAGGTTGCGCAGGATCGGCGCCGGGGTGTGGGTGTTGTAGTAGCCCTGGCCGATGTGGCTCTTGAACAGCTGGTTCTTGCCGGCGATGGCTTTCAATGCGGCGAGGGCATCGGCCTCGCTCTGCCCGTCGTGGCTGCCGAGCACGCTGGTGCCCTTGATGCTGTCGGGGATGACGGCGGCGGTCATCGCGTCCAGCGAGTCGAAGCCCAGGGTCGTGAGCATGGCCTGCTCGTCAGCGGCGCGTGGGCCGATGTGGCGGGCGATGAATTCGTTGGCGGTGCCGAGGTTGATGGTCATGGTGCGGTACCTCAGGCGTCGTCGTTGGCTTTGAGCAGGCGGTCGTAGGCGTCCTGGTCGAGCAGGGCGGCAACTTCGTTCATGTCGGCGGGGATGAAGCGGAAGAACCAGCCTTCGCCCAGCGGGTCTTCGTTGACCAGCTCGGGGCTGTCGTTCAGGCCTTCGTTGACCGCGACCACTTCACCGGCCAGTGGCATGTAGACGCCGCTGGCGGCCTTGACCGACTCCACGGTGGAGGCTTCGGCGCCCTTGTCGTACTGCTGCAGCTCCGGCAGTTGCACATAGACCACATCACCCAAGGCGTTCTGGGCGTAGGCGGTGATGCCCACGGTGACGCTGCCATCGGCTTCGACGCGCAGCCATTCGTGATCTTCGGTGAAACGCAACTCGCTCATGGGAATTCCTCGGGAAGCAGGGGCGTTGGGCGCGGTAGGCTCCGCGCTCTTAAGGTTGGAATTCCCTTAGCAATAATGCGGCCAGTCTTAAAAATTATTATAAATCAATTAGTTAAGATGTTTATGCAATCGATTCGTCATTCTTGTGGAATGAAATCGATACAGGAGGAGGGTGATTCAAAAGCACTGCGGGATCAAACCCTTGTGCACAGGCACCCAGATGGGTGTGTAGCGAATTCGGTACGGTGTAATGAATTCAATACGGTCTGCTTCCGGGGCAGGGCTGTCCCGACGAAGCAGCATCAGGCCTTGTTTGGAATACCGTACTTGCGCAAGCGCTGGGCTATCGCGGTATGCGAGGTTTGCAAGCGCCCGGCCAACTGCCGCGTCGAGGGATAGCTGGCATACAGGCGTTGCAGCAACTCCCGCTCGAAATCCCCCACGGCCTGTTCCAGGCTGGCCACCTCGCCATCCTGCCCCCGGGCCACCGAAGTGCCGGCGATGTCCAGGTCGTCGATATCCACCACATTGCTTTCGCAGATGGCCGCGGCGCGGAAGATCACGTTCTGCAACTGGCGCACATTGCCCGGCCAGGGGTTGCCCAGCAGCGCCGGATGGGTGGCGGGCGCCAGGCGGCAGGGCGGGCGCTGGATCTGGGTGCAGGCCTGCTGCATGAAGTATTGCGCCAGGGACAGGATGTCCTGGCCGCGATCACGTAGGGGCGGCACCTGCAGGTTGAGCACGTTGAGGCGGTAGAACAGGTCTTCACGGAAGGTGCCCTCGGCGACCATGCGCTCAAGGTCGCGGTGGGTGGCGCTGATGATGCGCACATCCACCTTCACCTCGCGGTCGCCGCCGACGCGGCGGAAGCTGCCGTCGCTGAGGAAGCGCAGCAGTTTGGCCTGCAGGTACGGCGACATCTCGCCGATCTCGTCGAGGAACACCGTGCCCTGGTTGGCCAGCTCCATCAGCCCGGGCTTGCCGCCGCGCTGCGCGCCGGTGAAGGCGCCCGGGGCGTAGCCGAACAGCTCGCTCTCGGCCAGGCTCTCGGGCAGTGCCGCGCAGTTGAGGGCGAGGAACGGCGCGGCATGGCGGCTACTGATGGCGTGGCAGGCGCGGGCCACCAGCTCTTTGCCGGTGCCGGTTTCGCCATGCACCAGCAGCGGCGCGTCGAGGGCCGCCACGCGCAGGGCGCGGGCCTTGAGGGTGCGAATCGCCGGGGAATCGCCGAGCATGGCGTCGAAGCCTTCGGCGTGGTCGTGGTGCAGGGCCGAAAGGCGCTCGCCCATGCGGTTTGGCGGATACAGTGTCAGCAGGCCGCCGGCATGGGTGATCGGCGTGGCGTCGAGCAGCAGGCTCTGGCCGTTCAACTGCATTTCGCGCATGGGCAGGTGGAAATTGTTATCCAGCAGGGCCTGCAGCAGGTCGGGGTCGCCGAACAGTTCGCCCACCGAACGCCCGGCGGACTCACGCCCGCACAGGGCGATCAGCGCCGGGTTGGCCAGCAGCACCTTGCCCGCGCTGTCCACCGCCAGCACCGGGTCGCTCATGGCGGCGAGCAGGGCGTCGAGCTGCAGGTGCCGGCGTTGGCCGGGGAGGATGTCGACCACTTCCACCGATTGCACGCCGCGTACCTCGAACAGCGCGTCGTGCAGCTCTTCGAGCACGGCGGGGCTCAGGGTCGGGGCGTCGATGTAGACGTTCGGCGGGACCATCTCCACGGCATCGAGGTTGAGGTTGCGGGCGCCGAGCAGGGCCAGGACTTCCTGGGTGATGCCGACGCGGTCGATGAAGCTGACGTGGATGCGCATGGGGAGATCGGGGCAGTGGCCAAGCGAGTGCGCCAGTATGCCTTGGGAAGCGCTCTAAACCCAATCGCGGGGCAAGCCCGCTGCCACGAAGCCCCGCGATTGCACTCAGCCCAGATGCTCAGGCTTGATCGAATCGCCCGATTTCACATCGAGCTTCTGGCGAATGTCTTCGAACATGTAGTCGTAGAGCTTGTGCGGCGAACCGAGACTCTCGAATTTCTTCGGCGCTGGCAGGTACGACTGGGCCTTGCGGCTCAACTGCATCAGAAAGCTGGGTAGCACCTGGTCCTTGGCCAGGAAGAACTTCTCATCGACGGCCTTGCCCTCGATGTGGCCATGCATGCGGAACTGGATGCCGCGGCCTTCGCTGGGATCCGACACGGCCTCGTAGTCGATGCACAGGTCGTAGCTGTGGTCGTTGGTGTTCAGCGCAGTGCGCTCGATATGCACGTGACCGGGTTGATACTGGGCCATGGCGAGGTCCTCCGGAAGGTTGAAAACGGCCGGTGCCAGGCACCGGCCAACTGCGTTCAACGGTAGCTGATTCCCGGCTTGGCGGTGGAAACGCGGGTACCGGCGGTGCCTTTGACGATGTCCTCGATGTTCTCCAGCGAGCTGATTACCGCGACCTTGCCGGTATGCCGGGCGAAATCGCAGGCGGCCTGCACCTTGGGCCCCATGGAGCCGGCGGCAAAGCCCAGCCTCTCGAGCTCGTCGGGGTGCGCCTGGGCGATGGCCTTTTGTGTCGGCTTGCCGAAATCGATGTACGCAGCGTCGACGTCGGTGGCGATGATCAGCAGGTCGGCATCCAGCTGTTCGGCCAGCAGCGCCGAGCACAGGTCCTTGTCGATCACCGCCTCGATACCCTTGAGCTTGCGGTTTTCGTCGTACATGGTAGGGATGCCGCCGCCGCCGGCGCAGATCACGATGCTGCTTTTTTCCAGCAGCCATTTGATCGGACGGATCTCGAAGATGCGCTTGGGTTTCGGGCTGGCCACCACCCGGCGGTACTTGTCGCCGTCGGGCTTGACCACCCAGCCTTTTTCCTTGGCCAGGCGCTCGGCCTCGTCCTTGGCGTACACGGGGCCGATGAACTTGGTCGGGTCCTTGAACGCCGGGTCGTTGGCGTCCACTTCAACCTGGGTGAGCAGCGTGGCGAACGGCACCTCGAAGTCCAGCAGGTTGCCCAGTTCCTGTTCGATCATGTAGCCGATCATGCCTTCGGTTTCAGCGCCAAGCACGTCCAGCGGATAGGCTTCATCCGGCTTGTACGACAGCCCCTGCAGCGACAGCAGGCCGACCTGCGGTCCGTTGCCGTGGGCGATGACCAGTTCGTTGCCGGGATGGATCTTGGCGATCTGTTCGGTGGCGGTGCGGATATTGGCGCGCTGGTTGTCGGCGGTCATCGGCTCGCCGCGGCGCAGCAGGGCGTTGCCGCCCAATGCAACAACGATACGCATGGGGAATGTCCTTTGCGATTTAGGGTGAGCGCCTCATTCCTTTGTGGGAGCCGGCTTGCCGGCTCCCACAAAGTCAAGGCCGCTGTCAGAGATCAGCCAGGGTCGACACCAGGATCGCCTTGATCGTGTGCATGCGGTTTTCCGCCTGCTCGAAGGCGATGCACGCCGGCGACTCGAACACGTCATCGGTCACTTCGATGCCGTTGGCCAGGTGCGGGTACTGTTCCGCGATCTGCTTGCCGACCTTGGTGTCGGAGTTGTGGAACGCCGGCAGGCAGTGCATGAACTTGGTGCGCGGGTTGCCGGTGGACTTCATCAGCTCCTTGTTCACCTGGTAAGGCAGCAGTTGCTGGATACGCTCGCCCCAGGCCTCGACCGGCTCACCCATCGATACCCAGACGTCGGTGTGGACGAAATCCACACCCTTGACCGCGGCTTTCGGGTCTTCGGTCAGGGTGATGCGGGCGCCGCTTTCTTCTGCGTACTTCTTGCAACGCTCGACCAGGTCGTCATGCGGCCACAGCGCCTTGGGCGCGGCGATGCGCACGTCCATGCCGAGCTTGGCGCCGATCAGCAGCAGCGAGTTGCCCATGTTGTTGCGGGCATCGCCCAGGTAGGCGTAGCTGATGTCGTGCAGCGGCTTGTCGCTGTTCTCGCGCATGGTCAGCACGTCGGCGATCATCTGGGTCGGGTGGTACTCGTCGGTCAGGCCGTTGAATACCGGCACGCCGGCGAACTTGGCCAGTTCCTCGACGATCTCCTGCTTGAAGCCGCGATACTCGATGGCGTCGTACATGCGCCCGAGCACGCGGGCGGTGTCCTTCATGCTTTCCTTGTGGCCGATCTGCGAGGAGTTGGGGTCGATGTAGGTGACGTTGGCGCCCTGGTCATAGGCGGCGACTTCGAAAGCGCAGCGGGTGCGGGTCGAGGTCTTCTCGAAGATCAGGGCGATGTTGTTGCCCTTCAGGTGTTGCTGCTCGGTGCCGGTGTACTTGGCGCGCTTGAGGTCGCGGGACAGGTCCAGCAGGTAACGCAGCTCGCGAGTGGTGTGATGTTCGAGGCTGAGCAGGTTACGGTTGTGGATGTTGAACGCCATGATGATTCTCCTTGAGTTCGGTAATCCCCCGGCCGCCGCTGGGTGGGCGCGGCCGGGGTGATGGACGTTTAGTAGTCGATAGGGTCGCGCACGATCGGGCAGGTCATGCAGTGACCGCCGCCGCGGCCTCGGCCCAGTTCGCCGGCGCTGATGGTGATGACCTCGACCCCGGCCTTGCGCAGCAGGGTGTTGGTATAGGTGTTGCGGTCGTAGCCGATGACCACGCCGGGCTCCACGGCCACCACGTTGTTGCCGTCATCCCACTGTTCGCGCTCGGCGGCGAAGCTGTTGCCGCCGGTCTCGACCACGCGCAGCTTCTTGAGGTTGAGCGATTCGGCCACCACCTCGATGAACGATTTGTTCTCGCGACGCACATCCATGCCGTAAGGCTTGCTGCTATCCGGACGGATCACGAATGGCACGATTTCCTTGACCACTTCGGGGAAGACGGTGACCAGGTCGCGGTCGCAGAAGCTGAACACGGTGTCCAGGTGCATGGCGGCGCGGGATTTCGGCAGCCCGGCGACCACCACCTTCTCTACCGCGCCTTTGGCGAACAGTGATTGCGCCAGTTGGCCGATCGCCTGGCGCGAGCTGCGCTCACCCATGCCGATCAGTACGACACCATTGCCGATCGGCATCACATCGCCACCTTCAAGGGTGGCCTTGCCATGGTCCTTGTCCGGGTCGCCGTACCAGACTTCGAAGTCGGCATTGGTGAACTCTGGGTGGAACTTGTAGATGGCGCTGGTCAGCAGCGTTTCCTGGCGTCGCGCCGGCCAGTACATCGGGTTGAGGGTGACGCCACCATAGATCCAGCAAGTGGTGTCACGGGTGAACTGGGTATTGGGCAGTGGATCGAGCAGGAAACTGGAGTGGCCAAGGTAGTCGCGATACATCTTGATCACGCTCGCGCCTTCGCTGTCCGGCAGGTCTTCACCTGCCACACCGCCGATCAGGAACTCGGCCAACTTGCGTGGCTCAAGGCCTTCGAGCCAACTGCGCACTTCGTTTTTCAGGCCGATGCCAACCGTGTCGTCGGTGAGCTTGCGGTCGAGGATCCATTTGAGCGCTTCGGGGTTCTGCACGGTCTCGGTCAGCAGGTTGTGCATTTCCAGCACTTCGATGCCGCGTTCACGCATCTTGGTGACGAAGTCGAAATGGTCGCGCTTGGCCTGGTTGACCCAGATGACGTCGTCGAACAGCAGCTCGTCGCAGTTGCTCGGGGTCAGACGTTGGTGCGCCAGGCCCGGGCTGCAAACCATCACTTTGCGCAGCTTGCCGGCTTCGGAATGAACGCCGTATTTCTGTTTCTCAGTGGACATGGTGAATCCTCCTGTAATGCGAAGACATGGGTTCAGAGCGTCAGGAAGCCGTCATACAAGCCGTAGGCAGCCACCAGGGCGCCCGCGACCACGGCGGCGAAGATCAGTTTTTCCACGCTGGTGAAGATCGGCTGGCCGACCTCGCGCTTGGCCTTGGCGAACAGGATCGCGCCGGGGGCATAGAGCAGGGCCGAGAGCAGCAGGTACTTGACGCCACCGGCGTACAGCAGCCAGATCGCGTAGAGCAGGGCGATGCCGCCGATGATCAGGTCTTTCTTGCGTTCGGCCAGGGCCTGTTCGTAGGTTTCGTTGCGCCAGGCGAGCAGGAAGGCATAGGCCGCCGACCACAGGTAAGGCACCAGGATCATCGAGGTGGCGAGGTAGATCAGCGACAGGTAGGTGCTGTTGGAGAACAGGGTGATGACCAGGAAGATCTGCACCATGGCGTTGGTCAGCCACAGGGCGTTGGCCGGCACATGGTTGGCGTTCTCGCGGCGCAGGAACTCCGGCATGGTGTGGTCCTTGGCGGCGGCGAACATGATCTCGGCGCACAGCAGCACCCACGACAGCAGCGCCCCCAGCAGCGAGATGATCAGGCCGACGCTGATCAGCACCGCGCCCCAGTGGCCCACCACATGTTCAAGCACGGCGGCCATCGACGGGTTCTGCAGCTTGGCCAGCTCGGGTTGGGTCATCACGCCCAGCGACAGCACGTTGACCAGCACCAGGAACAGCAGCACGGTGACGAAGCCGATGACCGTGGCCTTGCCGACGTCGGAGCGTTTTTCCGCACGGGACGAGAAGATGCTCGCGCCCTCGATGCCGATGAACACCCACACGGTGACCAGCATCATGTTGCGCACCTGGTTCATCACGCTGCCCAGCTCTGGTGTGCCAAGGGCCCAGATATCCGCGGTGAAGATGTCGAGCCTGAAGGCGAACAGGCAGATCAGGGCGAACAGGGCCAGCGGCACGACCTTGGCCACGGTGGTGACCAGGTTGATGAACGCCGCTTCCTTGATGCCACGCAGTACCAGGAAGTGCACGGCCCAGAGCAGGACCGAGGCGCCGATCACCGCCGCCGGGGTATTGCCCTCGCCGAAGATCGGGAAGAAGTAGCCCAGGGTGCTGAACAGCAGCACGAAGTAGCCGACGTTGCCCAGCCAGGCGCTGATCCAGTAGCCCCAGGCCGAAGAAAAGCCCATGTAGTCGCCGAAACCGGCCTTGGCGTAGGCGTACACACCGCCGTCAAGGTCAGGTTTGCGGTTGGCCAGGGTCTGGAACACGAAGGCGAGGGTGAGCATGCCCACCGCGGTGATGGCCCAGCCGATCAGCACGGCGCCGACACCGGCACTGGCGGCCATGTTTTGCGGTAACGAGAAGATCCCGCCGCCGATCATCGAGCCCACTACAAGTGCAACAAGCGCACCCAGTTTTAGTTTTCCGGGAGAATCAGACATTTATCGACTCCGTACCAGGAGAAAGTTGACCTCAGAATAAATCTGACGCCTGGATCATTCGCTGACTTAGATCAGTTCATGCCCGCATGAAGGTAAGAAAAATCCTTCATGCGTCTCCTGGAGGATGCCGACAGCTTCGGCGCAGGCCTTGTGCGCTGGCACCTCCATGTCCTTCTGGAGCAAACGCTCCGTTTTGCCTGCGAACCATGAAGTTAGTCTCTTTTAGGGTTTTCGCAAATTTTTCACAGTAAATAGCGACGTATTTAGGTGGTGGGTGAGATACTTCGCAACTGTCATTTTTATCAGGTGGCTGGTATAGACAGTCCGGTTATGAGTGCTATAGCTTTAATGGCTCGATTCAATAAGAAACTTGTAACATTTATGTTGGTTAATACGTTTACGCGCGTGCGCGCACGAGGAGCCCCATGAGCGAACCGGGACAGAAGCTACGTCTGGGCGCGCTGATTGCGCTGGTGGTCGGCTCGATGATCGGCGGCGGGATCTTTTCGTTGCCGCAGAACATGGCGGCGCGAGCCGATGTCGGTGCCGTGCTGATTGGTTGGGGTATCACCGCCGTGGGCATGCTGGCGCTGGCCTTCGTGTTCCAGACCCTGGCCAACCGCAAGCCCGAGCTGGACTCGGGGGTGTATGCCTATGCCAAGGCCGGTTTCGGCGACTACATGGGCTTTTCCTCGGCCTGGGGCTACTGGATCAGTGCCTGGCTGGGCAACGTCGGCTACTTCGTGCTGCTGTTCAGTACCCTCGGCTTCTACTTCCCGGTGTTCGGCCAGGGCAACACGCCGGTGGCCATCGGCTGCGCCTCGTTGCTGCTGTGGGCGGTGCACTTCCTGGTGCTGCGCGGCATCAAGGAGGCGGCGTTCATCAACCAGGTGACCACCGTGGCCAAGGTGGTGCCGTTGCTGATGTTCATCGTCATCGCCGCGTTCGCCTTTCGCGCCGATATCTTCACCCGCGACATCTGGGGGCTGAGCAATCCGCAGTTCGGCAGCGTGCTGGAGCAGGTACGCAACATGATGCTGGTGACAGTGTTCGTGTTCATCGGCATCGAGGGGGCGAGCGTCTATTCGGGGCGGGCGCTGCACCGCTCGGACGTGGGCAAGGCGACGGTGATCGGCTTTCTTGGCGTGCTGGCGCTGCTGGTGCTGGTCAACGTGTTGTCGCTGGGGGTGATGACCCAGCCGGAGCTGGCCGGCTTGCAGAATCCCTCTCTGGCCTCGGTGCTGGAGCATATCGTCGGACCCTGGGGCGCGTTGCTGATCAGCATCGGCCTGGCGGTGTCGCTGATCGGGGCGTTGCTGTCGTGGGCGCTGCTGTGTGCCGAGATCCTCTTCGCCACCGCCCGTGACAAGACCATGCCGCGCTTCCTGGCGCGGGAAAACGCCAACCAGGTGCCGGCCAACGCGCTGTGGCTGACCAATGTGATGATCCAGGGCTTCTTGCTGATCACCCTGTTCTCGGCTGGTACCTACACCAGCCTGATCTACCTGGCGTCGTCGATGATCCTGGTGCCGTACTTCTGGTCGGCCGCCTATGCGGTGTTGCTGACCGTACGTGGCGAGAGTTACCAGGGGCAGGCGGGGCTGCGGCGCAAGGACATGCTGGTCGCGGTGATCGCGCTGTTGTATGCGGTGTGGTTGCTGTATGCCGGTGGGCTCAAGTACATCCTGCTGTCGGCGTTGCTCTATGCGCCGGGGGTGATCCTGTTCGCCCGGGCCAAGCGCGAGCAGGGGCAGGTGCTGTTCACCACATGGGAGAAGCTGATTTTCGCGGCGGTGCTGGTGGGCGCCGGGTTGGCGGCGTATGCGCTGTATTCGGGGTTGCTTAGCCTCTGACTGTTCATGTCGGGCGCGATTGAATCAATTTTGCAGTTCGACGCTGCCTTGAGGGGTGGGCCGTTCCGGGCGTGACCAGATCCACAGGTTACCCAGCGCCATGCCGCCGATGGCGAGGAACACGGGCCAGTGGTGCTCCAGGACGATCAGCATGAGGCTCGCGCACAGCAGCATGCTGATGGTCGCGCTGACCTTGGCGCGGCGCTGGATCACCTTGCCGTTGCGCCAGTTGAAAAGGATCGGGCCGAACAGCCGATGATTCTCCAGCCACGCGGACAGCCGCGGCGAGCTGCGGGTGGCGGCCCAGGCGGCGAGGAGAACGAACTCCGTGGTGGGCAGCCCGGGAATGACAATGGCCACCAGGCCAATCCCCAGGCTGACGTAGGCCAGGATCGCGTAGAGCAGGCGGGATACTTTGGAGCGGGCGATTCGGGTCATGGTCTCACTGCAACGGTGCGGCCGCCCGCAGGCGGCCGGGTAAAGCGTGTCAGGCCAGCGCCGCGTCGGCGGCGTAGGCATGCTTGAGCAGCTCGGTGAAGCGCTCGAAGGCGGCGACCGCGCCACGTTCGGCGGCGGCGTCTTCCTCGGGCGACAGGTCCAGGCTGTCGAGAATGCGGGTGAACTGCTTCCAGCCTTCGGCGCGACCGCCGGCCGGCTCGCCCAGGTGACGGGCGCCGAAGGTTTCGGACAGTTCCAGGGCCACGGCGCGCTTGATCAGGAACGCGGCGCCCAGTTTGGAGCCTTCGGAGACGAAGATCCAGCCCAGGGCTTCGCCCAGGCTTGGCTTGCCCAGGGCGCCGGCGAAGGGCGCGGGCACTTCGGTGTCGAGGTCGGCCAGGTCGAGGCGGGCCTGCTCGGCGCGGCAGCGCTCGGCCAGGTCAGGCACGATGGCGATCAGTTGCGGGTCGGTGTACAGCGCCTGCAGCTCGGACTGGAACAGGTACTGGGCGACCACGAAACGGGCGAAGCTCTCGCGGCTGTCGAACGGCTTGTGCGACTTGACCAGGGCGTCCAGCTCGGTGTGCGGGGCGTGGGTGACCTGGTTCAGGCGCTGGGAGCGCAGGTTGGCGCGTTCGGTGGAAGGGGCGGTCATGGGGGCATCCTTGGAAAATGGGGCGTCTAGTGACAAGACGAAAAAGGAGACGCAGAACAGTAAAAAATCCTCACCTGCGAAGTGAAATCATTCGCACAGGGCTCGACGCAGCGCGGGGCAAGTCCGCTCCCACAGGCGAGCTGGGGGAACGGGCTTGTCCGGCGATGGCGATCTCGACCCGTCAGATGTCCCACACCAGGTTGATGGCGAAGTTGCGACCCGGCGCCGTCAGGCGATCGAGGTTGGCCGGCTGGGTGGCGGCCGCTTCGCTTTGGCCATTGGGGCTGCCCACCATGGCGTACTTGCGCACATCGTCCCACTGCCAGTACTTCTTGTCGGCCAGGTTGTAGACGCCGCCGTTGATGGTCAGGTCGTCGGTGATCCGGTAGAACCCGGTGAGGTCGAGCACGCCGTAGCCTGGCGTGCGGAAGTCCGAGCTGGAGCCGTCCGGGGCGAAGAACTTGGTATCGTCCACCCGGTTCTTGCGCTTGACCACGGTCCAGCTGAGCTGGCTGCCATAATCCGCTTGCTCGTAGCCGACCCCGAATACGCCGGTCAGTGGATTGACACTGTTCAATGGCTGGCCGGTGTCGTCATTGCGACCATAGGCATAGGCGATCGAGCCGATGCTGTAGAGGCCTTCCGGGGCACCGAAGCGGTCCAGGTTCAGGCGGCCCTTGACCTCGGCGCCCTTGATGGTGGCGTGCTTGATGTTGCTGGTCTGGAAGGCACTACCCAGGTTGGAGGACTTCACCGCCTCTTCGTTGATGAAATCCCGGTACTTGTTGTAGAAGACCGCCACATCGAAGCTGCCGGCATCGAAGTTGCCACGCAGGCCGGTTTCGTAGCTTTTGCTCTTTTCAGGTTGCAGGCCTGGGTTTGGCTCCACCACGTAGCCACCGGCCGGGTTTTCGAAGCGGCCCCAGATGGCCTTGGCGCTGGGAGTACGGAAACCTTCGGCATACTGGCCGTACCAGGTGTAGTTGTCGTTGAAGGCATAGGTCACACCGAGCTTGGGTGATACCCGGTGCCACTTCTTGTTCTCGTCGTTGCGGCTGGTTTCCGGAGTCGGGCTGGTGTCCTGCGCGCCGCGCAGGTATTCGGCGGTCATCTTCGGATCGATGCGGGTGTAGTCGTAGCGCGCGCCCGGCAGGAAGGTCCAGTTGTTCCAGCGGATCTCGTCCTGGACGAACAGGCTGTAGGTGTCGATGGTCGGATCGGGGAAGTCGCTCACGGGCGCCTGGTAGTCAGCCGGGCTGTTCTGGCCCACGGCCCGGCAGCTGCCGCCGACCACCAGGCAGGTCCCGCTGCCGGTGCGCAGGCCCGTGACCTTCTCGTGCTTGAACGTTGTGCCATAGGTCAGCAGATGGTCCGTGGCACCGATGCTGAAGGCCTTGTCCAACTGGGCGTCGAGTACCCATTGGCGGTCCTTGTAGGTGGTGTCGCGTTGGCGTTGGACGGTGCGGCTGAACGGGAAATAGATTTCCGAGGTGGCCTGGTCGGTCTTGGCGATCTGGTAGTTCAGGCTCCACTTCACGTGGTCGGCGACCAGCGAATCCAGGCCGAACTCGTGATTGAGGCCGAAGCGCTCCCGGGTGACCGTGTCATTGCCGTTACGGCTGCGGTACATGCCCAAAGGACGACTACCATCGAACGGCCCGCCCACTGCGCTGAGGATGTTCTGGTCGCGGTCGTCCTTGTAGCGCTCGTAGGTGAAGCCCAGGCGAGCGTCGTCGGCGTAGTTCCAGCCCAGCTTCGCCAGCACGTTGGTGGTGCGTACGTCTTCGGGGTTGGCCTTGGTGCGATCGATGCCGGTACCGCCGTGTTCGCCGTAGGACTCGGTTTCGTGGCCGTTGCGCTGGCTCAGGTGCAGCAAGCCATCGAAATCACCGTGGCGCCCAGCGACCGTGGCGGAAGTCAGCCAGCTTTCATCGGCCGAGCTGTAGCCGGTTTTCAGGCGGGCGCCGACATCCTTGCCCGGCTTGATGATGTCCTCGGGGTCGAGAGTGAAGTAGCTGACCGCTCCGCCGATGGCGTTGCTGCCATACAGCACCGAGGCCGGGCCTCGCAGGATCTCCACGCGTTTGACGACCTCGGGGTCGACATAGTTGCGCTGGGTCTGGGCAAAGGGACCGTAGAAGAAGCTGTCGGGAATCGACACGCCGTCCACCTGGGTCAGCACCCGGTCGCCATCGATACCACGGATGTTGTAGCCGTTCAGGCCGCTGCGCTGGCCGGTGCCAGACACCGACACGCCAGGCTCGTAACGTACCAGCTGCTTGATGTCGTTGACGTTCTGCCGGTCCAGTTGCTCGCGGGTCTGCACGCTGACGGTGCTCGGCACTTGGCTGACGTCCTGGGCGCTGCGGGTGGCGCTGACGGTCACCTGCTGCAGGGCGATGGCGTTGCCAGCGGCCTGGCGTTCCAGCACCACGTTGCCATTGCTGATTTTGCGGTAGCCCAGGCCGGTGCCGCGCAGCAGGCGCTGCAGCGCCGCTTCCGGGGCCAGCGAGCCCTGTACACCCGGCGAGGCCACACCGTCGGCGAGCTCGGCACTGAAGCCGACCTGCCAGCCGGTGACCTGGCTGAAGGCATTGATGGCCTCGACCAGCGGTTGCTGGGCGATGGCGAAGCGGTAGTCGCCCATGCGCGGGCTGCTGGCCTGGGCCGGTTCCACGGCCAGCGCGGGCAGGCTGCAGGCGCCGCTGGCGAGCAAAGCCAAGGTCAACAGGGACAATTGCCCGCGGCGGCGGGAAGAAGAGGACGGGCGGGTTTGACCTGTGGGCATCGAAAGCGCTCCCTGTCGCGCGTGAGTCATAGACAGTGTTTGTTCTCGTTTTCGAACGAGAATCAATCGTATTGGCTATAACGAGACGGGCGAGGTGTGGCGATCGCGTAAAAAAACTTACAAGGTCAGTTAAGAATTACTACGGCTGGGTATTCATGCAGTTGCGCCGAGGTGATGTGGGCCAGGGCACGCAGCGTTTCCAGCGGCTGGTCGAGGCGGTAGTTGCCGGTGACCGCGACCTGCTCCAGGTGCGCGTTGCGGTTGATGATCCAGCCCGGGTAGTAGCGGCGGACCTCCGCGAGCACCTGGCTCAGCGGGCAGTTTTCGAACACCAGGCGGCCTTCGATCCAGGCCAGGTCCTTGCTCATGTCGGGGCGCTGGCGCTGGCCGAAGCCCTTGGGGCCGACGCTGATGCTGTCGCCGGCGCTCAGGCGGATGCGTTGGTCGCTCGCGGCCTGCAGGTCGACATCGCCACGTTGTACCCGCACCTGGGCCTCGCCATCGAGGTAGCGTACGGCGAAATCGGTGTCGCGCACGCTGGCGCGCAGTGGGCCGGCCTGGACTTCCAGCGGCGGCTGGCTGGCGTTGGACACCTGGAAGTACGCCTCGCCCTGCAACAGCCGGGCGACCTTGCGGCCTTCGCGCTCGTCGCTGGCAAAGGCCGAATTGGTGTTGAGCAGCACCTTGGCGCCGTGGTCCAGCTCCAGGCGCTGACGCTCGCCGACCACGGTCAGATGGTCGGCCTGCAGGCGCACCGGCAGGTTGCCGAACGTGAATAGCCCGACCAGCAGCACCGCGGCGGTGGCCAAAGGTTTCCAGTGGCTGCGCAGGCGCCCGGCGAGCGAGCGCTTGCGCCTTTGCTGCAACTGCCCGGCCACCTGGCGCAGCGATGCGCCGTTCCACATCGCCTCGGCTTCGACATAGGCCTCGGCGTTTTCCGGCTCGGCGCCCAGCCAGTGCTCGAAAGCGCGAGTGTCGTCTTCGCTGGCGTATTGCAGGCGGATCAACCAGTCCAGCGCCTCTTCGCGGGCACGGGCGCGGGCATCAGGCTCGGCGGGTGACGGGCGAGGGGTGGGGTGGTCGGTCACGGGGGATCCTTGCATCGGGCATTTTTTGCGCATGATCAGTGCAGACCTTGCCCATGGCAAGGGCTTTGCGCTGACCAGCGGCGAGCGGTCACGTCACTGGTGACGATCGGCCACGCCCATGCAGATGGCCATGATCAGTTTCAGCTCCTTCTGCACGGTACTGGCCGAGACGCTCAACTGCTCGGCGATTTCCAGGTAGCTGGCGCCGTGCAGGCGGCTGAGGATGAAGATGCGCTGCTGGCGTTCGCTCAACTGGCCGAGGCTGACGCTCAGGTGCTTGAGCAGTTGCTCGGCGTGGGCGGCGTCCTCGCTGCTGGCGGCAGGCGCCGCGACGTTATGCAGGACTTGCTCGGGCACGTCGTCCACCAGTGTGCGCGCCTGCACCCGGCGCGTGCGCAGGTGGTCCAGGGCAAGGTTGCGGGCGGTCTGGAACACGAAAGGTTCCAGGTGCTCGATCGGGCGCTCGCCCAGGGCGCGGGTGACCCGCAGGTAGGTTTCCTGCAGCAGGTCCTCGGCGGTGCTGGGATTGCCCACCATGCGCTGCAGCGTGCGCAGCAAAGTGAGACGCTGGGTGAGGAACACTGAGTTGAACCGGGACTGACTCACGGGGGAACCTGGGCGCTTTGGGGTGAATGATAATGCTTATCATCACTAGCCAAGGTCAAGCATGGAAATGTCATGAATGAGTAAAGCTTTGTGGCGGCAGCCTTTTGTGGGATCGGGCTTGCCCCGCGAACAGTCATCGCGGGGCAAGCCCGATCCCACAACATCCTCCTCTGACGGCCTTGCCCCTGTCTCAGCGCGCGTTGAATAACGCCAGGCAGTTGTCCAGCATGCGGTTGGAGAAGCCCCACTCGTTGTCGTACCAGGCCAACACCTTGAGCATTCGCCCGTTGGCGCGGGTGTGGTTGGCGTCGAAGATCGATGACAGCGGGTTGTGGTTGAAGTCGCACGACACCAGCGGCAGGGCGTTGTAGCCCAGCACCCGGGAATGACGGCTGGCCTCGAGGAACAACTGGTTGACTTCCTCGGCGCTGGTTTCGCGCTGCAGGTTGACGGTGAGGTCGACCAGCGACACGTTGATCACCGGCACCCGTACGGCCATGCCGGTGAGCTTGCCGGCCAGTTCCGGCAGTACCAGGCCGACGGCCTCGGCGGCGCCGGTCTTGCTCGGGATCATCGACTGGGTGGCCGAGCGGGCGCGGTACGGGTCGCCATGGTAGACGTCGGTGAGCACCTGGTCGTTGGTGTAGGCGTGGATGGTGGTCATCAGGCCTTGCTCGATGCCGAATTCGCGGTGCAGCACCTGGGCGATCGGCGCCAGGCAGTTGGTGGTGCACGAGGCGTTGGAGATGATCTGGTGCGAGGCGCGCAGCACATCGTGGTTGACCCCGTAGACCACGGTGGCGTCGACACCCTTGGCCGGGGCGCTGACGATCACCTTGCCGGCCCCGGCGCTCAGGTGCGCGGCGGCCTTGGCGCGTTCGGTGAACAGCCCGGTGCATTCGAACACCACGTCGATGGCCAAGGTTTTCCAGGGCAGCTCGGCAGGGTTGCGGATGGCGCTGACGGCGATGCGGTCGCCATTGACGGTGAGGCTTTCGTGGTCGGCCTCGACAGTGGCGTCGAAGGTGCCGTGGACGCTGTCGTACTTGAGCAGGTGGGCATTCATCGCGCTGTCGCCCAGGTCGTTGATGGCGACGACCTGCAGGTCCTGGCGGTAGCCCTGCGTGTACAGTGCGCGCAGGACGTTGCGTCCGATGCGGCCGAATCCGTTGATGGCGATGCGTAGGGTCATGGTATTACCTCTGGCAGTCGGGTGAAGCCTGTGGCACAAAGGACAGCTTCACTGAAACGGTTTTGTTGTTGGAATTACAAGATTATTCACCGAGAGATAGAAAACAAGCCTTTTTGCTGGCAGTATTTTGTTTAAACATACAACGAGTGGTTGGGTTGTCCCCTTGTCGAGCGGTGCTGGCGCCTTTTCTTAGAGACTAGGTCGCAATCGTTTGGAGGGAAAATGCCCCAGTAAAGCCGCCCCACAGTTAGCCTGGAGTCCAGTACATGCATCCGCGCATCCTTGAGGTCACCGAACGGCTGATCGCCCGCAGCCGCCGTACCCGTGAACGCTACCTTGAGCTGATCCGTGGGGCGGCCAGCGACGGACCCATGCGCGGCCAGTTGCAGTGCGCCAACTTCGCCCATGGCGTGGCTGGCTGTGGCGGCGAGGACAAGCAGACCCTGCGCCTGATGAACGCGGCCAACGTGGCCATCGTCTCGGCCTATAACGACATGCTCTCGGCGCACCAGCCGTACCAGCACTTCCCCGAACAGATCAAACAGGCGCTGCGTGAAGTCGGTTCGGTCGGCCAGTTCGCCGGCGGCGTGCCGGCCATGTGCGACGGCGTCACCCAGGGCGAGCCGGGCATGGAGCTGGCCATCGCCAGCCGCGAGGTGATCGCCATGTCCACCGCCATCGCCCTGTCGCACAACATGTTCGATGGCGCGCTGATGCTGGGCATCTGCGACAAGATCGTCCCCGGGCTGATGATGGGCGCCTTGCGTTTCGGCCATCTGCCGACGATCTTCGTGCCGGGCGGGCCGATGGTCTCGGGCATCTCCAACAAGGAAAAGGCCGATGTGCGCCAGCGCTACGCCGAGGGCAAGGCGACTCGCGAGGAGTTGCTCGAATCGGAAATGAAGAGCTACCACGGCCCCGGCACCTGCACTTTCTACGGCACCGCCAACACCAACCAGCTGGTGATGGAGGTCATGGGCCTGCACCTGCCGGGCGCCTCGTTCGTCAACCCCTACACGCCGCTGCGCGATGCCCTCACCGCCGAGGCCGCGCGCCAGGTCACGCGCATGACCAAGGCCAGTGGCAGCTTCATGCCCATTGGCGAGATCGTCGACGAAAAGGCCCTGGTCAACTCGATCGTCGCCCTGCACGCCACCGGCGGCTCGACCAACCACACCCTGCATATTCCGGCCATCGCCCAGGCCGCCGGCATCCAGCTGACCTGGCAGGACATGGCCGACCTGTCCGAGGTGGTGCCGACGCTGTCCCACGTCTATCCCAACGGCAAGGCCGACATCAACCACTTCCAGGCCTCCGGCGGCATGGCCTTCCTCATTCGCGAGCTGCTCGACGCGGGCCTGCTGCACGAGGACGTCAACACCGTGGCCGGGCATGGCCTGCGCCGCTACACCCAGGAGCCGTTCCTCGAGGATGGCCGCCTGGTCTGGCGCGAGGGGCCGCAGCACAGCCTCGACGAAAGCATCCTGCGCCCGGTGGCGCGGCCGTTCTCCGCCGAGGGCGGTTTGCGGGTGATGGAAGGCAACCTTGGCCGTGGCGTGATGAAGGTTTCCGCCGTGGCGCCCGAGCACCGGGTGGTCGAGGCGCCTGCCCGGGTGTTCCACGACCAGCAGTCGCTGGCCGATGCGTTCAAGGCCGGCGAGCTGGAGCGGGATTTCGTCGCCGTGGTGCGCTTCCAGGGGCCGCGCTGCAACGGCATGCCCGAGCTGCACAAGCTGACGCCGTTCCTCGGCGTGCTGCAGGATCGCGGTTTCAAGGTGGCGCTGGTCACCGACGGGCGCATGTCCGGTGCTTCGGGCAAGATCCCGGCGGCCATCCACGTCTGCCCGGAGGCTTTTGATGGTGGCCCGCTGGCGCGGGTGCGCGATGGTGATATCGTGCGCGTCGATGGTGCCGAAGGCACGCTGCGGATCATGGTCTCGGCCGAGGAACTGGCCGATCGTGAACTGCCTGCGCCACCCAAGGGTAACGACCTGGGCTGCGGGCGTGAGCTGTTCGGCTTCATGCGTGTGGCGTTCAGTTCCGCCGAGCAAGGCGCGAGCGCCTTCACCTCGGCTCTGGAGAACCTCGAATGAAGGCCTTGCTGGTCGGCGACATCGGTGGCACCAACGCGCGTTTCGCCGTGTGGCGCGACAATGAACTGCAGGCGGTCCAGGTGCTGGCCACCGCCGACTACACCAGCCCCGAACAGGCCATCGAGGCCTACCTGGCCGACCAGGGTATCGCCCGTGGCGGCCTGGCGGCGGTGTGCCTGGCGGTGGCAGGCCCCGTGGACGGCGACGAGTTCCGCTTTACCAACAACCACTGGCGCCTGAGCCGCAGCGCGTTCTGCCAGACGCTGCAGGTCGATCGCCTGTTGCTGATCAACGACTTTTCCGCGATGGCGCTGGGCATGACCCGCCTGCGCGCAGGCGAATTTCGTGAAGTCTGCGCAGGTCAGCCCGATCCATCGCGCCCGGCGCTGGTGATCGGCCCCGGCACCGGCCTCGGCGTGGGCAGCCTGCTGCGCCACGGTGAGCACTGGCTGGCGCTGCCGGGGGAGGGCGGGCATGTCGACCTGCCGGTGGGCAATGCCCGTGAGGCGGCGATCCACCAGGAAATCCACCGGCAGATCGGTCATGTCAGTGCCGAGACCGTGCTCAGTGGCGGTGGGCTGGTGCGCTTGTACCAGGCCATCTGTGCGCTCGATGGTGCAACACCGACGCACAAGACCCCGGCGCAGATCACCGACGCGGCGCTGGCCAACGAGCCACGGGCGCTGGCGGTGGTCGAGCAGTTCTGCCGGTTCCTCGGCCGGGTGGCGGGCAACAATGTGCTCACCCTCGGGGCGCGGGGTGGCGTCTACATTGTCGGTGGCGTGATTCCACGTTTCGCCGAATTGTTCCTGCGCAGCGGCTTTGCCGCGAGCTTCGCCGACAAGGGCTGCATGAGCGGCTATTTCGCCGGGGTGCCGGTATGGCTGGTGACGGCGGAGTTTTCCGGGTTGCTGGGGGCCGGAGTGGCTCTGCAGCAGGCGCTGGACCTCTAATAGCCGGGGCCGCAAAGCGGTCCCCACAGCAGGCATCAAGATCTGCGTTTACAAAAGGACTGACCATTGTGACCACTGCCGGCAAATCGATCCTGATGGTCGACGACGACCAGGACATCCGCGAACTGCTGCAGACCTACCTCGCCCGCTGCGGCCTGCAGGTGCACGCCGAACCTGACGGCCAGGGCTTTCGCCGCGCCCTGGACGCCAACCCCTACGACCTGGTGATCCTCGACGTAATGCTGCCCGACGAAGACGGCTTCAGCCTGTGTCGCTGGGTTCGCCAGCACCCGCGCCAGGCGCGGGTGCCGATCATCATGCTTACCGCCAGCTCCGATGAGGCCGATCGGGTCATCGGCCTGGAGCTGGGCGCCGACGACTACCTCGGCAAACCCTTCAGCCCGCGTGAGCTGCAGGCGCGGATCAAGGCCTTGTTGCGCCGTGCCGATTTCGGCCAGGCGGCGCCGGCCAGTGCGGTGCTGGCCTTCGATGACTGGCGCCTGGACACGATCAGCCACCGTCTGTTCCACCGCGACGGCGAAGAGGTGATCCTCTCCGGCGCCGACTTCGCCCTGCTCAAACTGTTTCTCGATCACCCGCAGCAGATCCTCGACCGCGACACCATCGGCAACGCCACCCGTGGCCGCGAGCCGATGCCGCTGGATCGTATCGTCGACATGGCGGTCAGCCGCCTGCGCCAGCGCCTGCGCGACACGGAAAAACCACCCCGGCTGATCCGCACCGTGCGCGGCAGCGGCTACCTGCTGGCGGCCAATGTCTGCCCGGCCTGACGAGCGTCGCTGGCGCCTGCTGCCGCGCTCGCTGCTGGGGCGCATGCTGCTGCTTACCTTGCTGGTGGTGTTGCTGGCCCAGGGCCTGTCCAGCGTGATCTGGGTCGCGCAATTGCGCGCCAGCCAGCTGCAGGGCCTGCGCGCCAGCGCCAGCAGCCTCGCGCATTCGATGAGTGCCAGTGTCAGTTACTTCCGCTCGCTGCCGGTGGCCTACCGGCCCATGGTGCTGGACCAGTTGCGCAGCATGGGCGGCACGCGCTTCTTCGTCTCGCTCAACGTCAAGCCGCTGGAAATGCCGGTATTGCCGATCACCCCGCGCAAACAGGCGGTGATCGACGTATTCCAGGAGGTGCTGCACGAGCGCCTTGGCCAGCAGATGGAGATTTCCGTGGAGTTCGTCAGCCCCGACGATCTGCGCATCTTCAACAGCGGCCTGAAACTCGATGAGCTGCCCCGCTCCTGGGCGCACTATTCGCTCACCCTCGAGCCGCTCAACCCGCCGGTACTGGTGACCCAGATCCGCCTCGGCGAGGGCGAGTGGCTGTACATCGCCTCGCTGCTGCCCGAGCCCTACACCAGCCTCGAGGCCGAACGCCTGCCGCGTCAGCAGATCGGCTTCATTGCCCTGACTACCATGCTGTTGCTGCTGTTCATCGGCCTGCTGGTGCACTGGCAGAGCCGGCCGCTCAAACGCCTGGCACGGGCGGCGCGGGAAATGTCGCTGGGCGCCGACGTGGCCCCGGTGGCCGAGGGCGGCGGTAGCGAGGTGGTCGAGGTGGGGCGGGCGTTCAACAACATGCGCGAGCGGATCAGCCGCTACCTGACCGAGCGTTCCCAGCTGTTCAGCGCCATTTCCCACGACCTGCGCACACCGATCACGCGCCTGCGCCTGCGTGTGGAGCTGCTCGAGGACGAAAAGCTGCAGGCCAAGTTCAGCCGCGACCTCGATGAGCTGGAGCTGCTGGTCAAGGGCGCGCTGCAATGCGTGAAGGACACCGATATCCACGAGAACATCGAGCCGATCGATCTCAACCAGGTGCTGGAGATGCTGGCCGAGCCTTATCTCGGCGATGGGCGCATCACCGTGGAGGGGCAGGCATTGGCACCGTACCCCGGAAAATCGCTGGCCTTGCGCCGCTGCATCGGCAACCTGATCGACAACGCCATCAAGTACGGCGAGCGCGCGCAGCTGCGCATTATCGATACCGCCGAGAGCTTCGTGCTGCAGGTGGACGACCAGGGGCCGGGGGTGCCGGAGCAGCGCCTGGAACAGGTGTTCGAGCCGCACTTCCGGTTGGCCGGGCAACAGCAGGGCTACGGCTTGGGGCTGGGCATCGCGCGCAACATTGCCCATAGCCATGGCGGCGAGGTGAGCCTGTTGAACCTGCGCGAAGGTGGGTTGCGGGTGACCTTGTACCTGCCGCGTTCAGCCGAATGAGCCCTTGCTACGCGATAAGCGCTTCGATGTAACGATGTGGTGACAATCGAGCCGGGCTTCGTGACATGCCAGCCAGGACCGCTGGCTAGAATCGGCTGACAACAACAAGGAAGGTGCACCCATGGCCATCAGCTGGCTCGACTCCCCGACACACCATGCCTGGCTCGACGCCGAGGCCCTGCGCCTGCTCGCCTTCGCCAGGGCTTCGCGCCTGCCCCAGGGGTTCGGCAACCTCGATGACGAAGGCCGCCTGCCCCGTTGCGCCCTGGCCGAGACCATGAACACCGCGCGCATGACCCACGGCTTTGCCCTGGCGCATATCCAGGGCGTTCCGGGTTGCCGCGAGCTGGTCGAGCATGGCGTCGGCGCCCTGCTAGGCCCATTGCGCGACCAGGAGCATGACGGCTGGTACGCACAGCCCGAAGGTCATGGCGACACCGGCAAGGCCGCCTACCTGCACGCCTTTGTCGCCCTTGCCGCCAGCTCGGCGTTGGTGGCGGGCATCAGCCAGGCGACGGCGTTGCTGGAGGCGGTGACCCAGGTCATCGAGCAGCGCTTCTGGTGCGAAGAGGAGGGCGCCCTGCGCGAGTCGTTCTCCCGCGACTGGCAGCAGGCGGAGGCTTACCGGGGTGCCAACAGCAACATGCACGGCGTCGAGGCTTTCCTCGCCCTGGCCGACGTGACCGGCGACACGCAGTGGTTGCTGCGCGCCCAACGGATTGTCGAGCGCTTGATCCTGACCCGCGCCGCCGCCGACGGCATGCGCGTCACGGAGCATTTCGATGCGCAGTGGCAGGCGCTCCCCGACTACAACCGCGAAAACCCCGCCGACGGCTTCCGTCCCTACGGGACCACGCCCGGCCACGCCTTCGAATGGGCGCGCCTGGTGCTGCACCTGGAGGCGGCCCTGCAAAGGGCGCAACTGCCTGCGCTTGAGTCCTTGCTGCCAGCCGCCCGGGGCCTGTTCGACAGCGCCTGCCGCCACGCCTGGCAGGCAGATGGCGCGCCGGGGCTGGTCTACACCCTGGACTGGCACAACCGCCCGGTGGTGCGCGAGCGCCTGCACTGGGTGCATGCCGAGGCCTGTGCCACTGCCGCGGCGCTGTTGCGACGTACCGGTGAAGCCCAGTACGAATACTGGTACCGCTGTTTCTGGGACTTCATCGCCAGCCACTTCATCGACCGTGCCCACGGCAGCTGGCACCACGAACTCGACCCGGCGCTGCTGCCCAGTGCGCGCATCTGGGGCGGCAAGCCCGACCTCTACCATGCCTACCAGGCCCTGTTGTTGCCACGCCTGCCGCTGGCGCCGAGCCTGGCCACGGCCCTGGCTTTGTAACCAGACGATGACATTCGCGCATCCGTTCGTTACCTGACGTCGGGCGCGACCTCCCTACACTCCATGCCATGCAAGCGACAGTCTTGCCTCGCATAACAACAAGAAAGGTAATCCCATGCATCCGACGCTTCGTCTCGCCGCCGCGATCTCCTTCGCCTCCCTGTTCTCCCTCAGTGCCCAGGCCGCCGACTCCAAAGGCAGCGTGGAAGTCGTCCATTGGTGGACCTCCGGCGGCGAGAAGGCCGCGGTCGACGTGCTCAAGGCGCAGGTCGAGAAGGACGGCTTCACCTGGAAGGACGGCGCCGTGGCTGGCGGCGGTGGCGCCACCGCCATGACCGTACTCAAGAGCCGCGCCGTGGCCGGCAACCCGCCCGGAGTCGCGCAGATCAAGGGCCCGGATATCCAGGAGTGGGCATCAACCGGTTTGCTGGATACCGATGTGCTCAAGGACGTGGCCAAGGAAGAGAAATGGGACGGCCTGCTCGACAAGAAAGTCGCCGACACCGTCAAGTACGACGGCGACTACGTGGCCGTGCCGGTGAACATCCACCGTATCAACTGGCTGTGGATCAACCCGGAAGTGTTCAAGAAGGCCGGAATCGACAAGACTCCGACTACCCTCGATGAATTCTACGCCGCTGCCGACAAGCTCAAGGCTGCTGGCTTCATCCCGCTGGCCCACGGCGGCCAGCCGTGGCAGGACAGCACCGTGTTCGAGAATGTGGTGCTCGCGGTGATGGGCGTCGAAGGCTACAAGAAAGCCCTGGTCGAGCTGGATGAAAAGGCCCTGACCGGCCCCGAGATGGTCAAGGCGCTCACCGAGCTGAAGAAGGTCGCCACCTACATGGACCCGGACGGCAAGGGCCAGGACTGGAACCTTGAAGCGGCCAAGGTCATCAATGGCAAGGCCGGCATGCAGATCATGGGCGACTGGGCCAAGAGCGAATGGACCCTGGCGAAGAAGACCGCCGGCAAGGACTACCAGTGCGTTGCCTTCCCCGGCACCGACCAGGCCTTCCTCTACAACATCGACTCGCTGGTGGTGTTCAAGCAGAAGGACAAGGGTACCGCGGCAGGCCAGCAGGACATCGCCCGCAAGGTCCTGGGCGAGGACTTCCAGAAGGTCTTCAGCATCAACAAGGGCTCGATCCCGGTGCGTAACGACATGCTCGCCGACATGGGCAAGTACGGCTTCGACAGCTGCGCCCAGACGGCGGCCAAGGACTTCCTGGCCGACGCCAAGTCCGGCGGCCTGCAACCGAGCATGGCGCACAACATGGCCACCACCCTGGCGGTACAGGGGGCGTTCTTCGATGTGGTGACCAACTACATCAACGATCCCAAGGCCGATCCGGCCGATGCGGCGAAGAAGCTGGCCGCAGCCGTCAACGCCGCCAAGTAAGGCTCTGACGGCCCTATCGCCGGCAAGCCGGCTCCCACAGGTACAGCGATCAGCCTGAGCACACCTGTACCTGTGGGAGCTGGCTTGCCAGCGATGAGGCCCGTGCAGGCAATCTCGCATCGGGAACCCAGATCATGACTACAGCAACCGCCCGCCTGCGGGCCTCACCCCTGGACGCGCTGCAGCGCTGGCTGCCGAAACTGGTGCTGGCGCCGAGCATGTTCATCGTCCTGGTGGGCTTCTACGGCTACATCCTGTGGACCTTCGTCCTCTCGTTCACCACCTCGACCTTCCTGCCCACCTACAAGTGGGCAGGCCTGGCCCAGTACGCCCGGCTGTTCGACAACGACCGCTGGTGGGTGGCGAGCAAGAACCTGCTGCTGTTCGGCGGGCTGTTCATCGGCATCACACTGGCCATCGGCGTGTTCCTTGCGGTGCTGCTCGACCAGCGCATCCGCCGCGAAGGCTTCATCCGCACCATCTACCTGTACCCCATGGCGCTGTCGATGATCGTCACCGGTACCGCCTGGAAGTGGCTGCTCAACCCCGGCATGGGCCTGGACAAGCTGCTGCGTGACTGGGGCTGGGAAGGCTTTCGCCTGGACTGGCTGATCGATCCCGACCGGGTGGTCTATTGCCTGGTGATCGCGGCTGTGTGGCAGGCCTCGGGCTTCATCATGGCGATGTTCCTCGCCGGCCTGCGCGGCGTCGACCAGTCGATCATCCGCGCCGCCCAGCTCGATGGCGCCAGCCTGCCGCGCATCTACTGGACCGTGGTGCTGCCCAGCCTGCGCCCGGTGTTCTTCAGCTCGCTGATGATCCTCGCGCACATCGCGATCAAGAGCTTCGACCTGGTGGCGGCGATGACCGCGGGCGGGCCGGGCTACTCCTCGGACCTGCCGGCGATGTTCATGTATTCGTTCACCTTCAGCCGTGGGCAGATGGGCATGGGCTCGGCCAGCGCCATCCTCATGCTGGGCGCGATCCTGGCGATCATCGTCCCCTACCTGTACTCCGAACTGCGGGGCAAACGCCATGATTAGTCCTGTCGACAAACCCGCGCTGAACCTCAGCCGCATCGCCATCCACGCGGTGCTGCTGCTGGCGGTGCTGCTGTACCTGGTGCCGCTGGTGGTCATGCTGCTGACCAGCTTCAAGACCCCCGAGGACATCGGCAGCGGCAACCTGCTGAGCTGGCCGGCAGCGTTCACCGGCATTGGTTGGGCCAAGGCCTGGGCCACGGTCAACGGCTACTTCCTCAACTCGATCCTGATCACCGTGCCGGCGGTGCTGATCTCCACGGCCATCGGCGCGCTCAACGGCTACGTGCTGTCGATGTGGCGCTTCCGTGGCTCGCAGCTGTTCTTCGGCCTGCTGCTGTTCGGCTGCTTCCTGCCGTTCCAGACCGTGCTGCTGCCGGCCTCGTTCACCCTCGGCAAGCTGGGCCTGGCCAGCACCACCAGCGGCCTGGTGCTGGTGCATGTGGTGTACGGCCTGGCCTTCACCACATTGTTCTTCCGCAACTACTACGTGAGCATCCCCGAGGCTCTGGTCAAGGCCGCGCGCCTGGACGGCGCCGGGTTCTTCACCATTTTCGGGCGGATCATCCTGCCGATGTCGACACCGATCATCATGGTCTGCCTGATCTGGCAGTTCACCCAGATCTGGAACGACTTCCTGTTCGGCGTGGTGTTCTCCAGCGGCGACTCGCAACCGATCACCGTGGCCCTGAACAACCTGGTCAACACCAGCACCGGGGCCAAGGAATACAACGTCGACATGGCCGCGGCGATGATCGCCGGGCTGCCGACGCTGCTGGTCTACGTGATTGCGGGCAAGTATTTCGTGCGCGGGCTGACCGCCGGCGCGGTCAAGGGGTAAGTCATGGCAACACTCGAACTTCGCAATGTGCACAAGACCTACGGCGCTGGCCTGCCGGACACGCTCAAGGACATCCAGCTGGCGATCAAGGACGGCGAGTTCCTGATCCTGGTCGGGCCGTCGGGCTGCGGCAAGTCGACGCTGATGAACTGCATCGCCGGCCTGGAAAGCATCAGCGGCGGGGCAATCCTCATCGACGACGAGGATGTCAGCGGCATGAGCCCCAAGGATCGCGACATCGCCATGGTGTTCCAGTCCTACGCGCTGTACCCGACCATGAACGTGCGCGACAACATCGCCTTTGGCCTGAAGATCCGCAAGATGTCTCAGGCCGCCATCGACGAGGAGGTGGCGCGGGTGGCCAAGCTGCTGCAGATCGAGCACCTGCTGGGGCGCAAGCCCGGGCAGCTGTCCGGCGGCCAGCAGCAGCGCGTGGCCATGGGCCGGGCGCTGGCGCGGCGGCCGAAGATCTACCTGTTCGATGAACCGCTGTCGAACCTCGACGCCAAGCTGCGGGTGGAGATGCGCACCGAGATCAAGCTGATGCACCAGCGCCTGAAGACCACCACGGTGTATGTCACCCATGACCAGATCGAGGCCATGACCTTGGGCGACAAGGTGGCGGTGATGAAGGACGGCATCATCCAGCAGTTCGGCACCCCGCAGCAGATCTACAACGACCCGGCCAACCTGTTCGTCGCCAGCTTCATCGGCTCGCCGCCAATGAATTTCATCCCTGTGCGCCTGATGAAGCAGGACGGGCGGGTGCTGGCGCTGCTCGACAGCGGCCAGGCGCGCTGCGAGCTGCCGCTGGGCGTGGCGGCGGACGAGCTGGAAGGGCGCGAGATCATTCTCGGCGTGCGCCCTGAACAAATCTCGCTGGGCGCCGCGGAGGGCAACGGCATGCCCGCGATCCGCGCCGAAGTGCAGGTCACCGAGCCCACTGGCCCTGACCTGCTGGTGTTCGTCACCCTCAACCAGACCAAGGTCTGCTGCCGCCTGGCGCCGGATGTGGCGTGCCGGGTGGGCGAGAGCCTCAACCTGCAGTTCGACCCGGCGCGGGTGCTGCTGTTCGACGCCGGCAGCGGCGAACGCCTCGACCTCGCCGCCAGTGGCACTGCCATCAAGGACAACGTGACTCGCTTCAAAGGCCGTTGAATCGTCTAGAACAATGCATAACAAGAAAAGAGGACGCAAAGGGATGGAACATCGCAATCGCATCAAGACCCTGGGATCGCTCGCCTTGCTGGCGCTGGTCGGCAGCAGCGGGGCCCAGGCCGCCGAGGCTTTCTCGTCGGAATCGAAATGGATGACCGGCGACTGGGGCGGCACCCGCACCGAGCTGCTGGAGAAGGGCTACGACTTCACCCTCGACTACGTTGGCGAAGTGGCCGGCAACCTGCACGGTGGCTACAACGACGACAAGACCGCGCGCTACAGCGACCAGTTCGCCCTGGGCGCGCACCTGGACCTGGAGAAGATCTTCGGTTGGAAGGACACCGAGTTCAAGCTGGCGATCACCGAGCGCAGCGGCCGCAACCTGTCCAACGACCGCATCAGCGACCCGCGTGCCGGGCAGTTCAGCTCGGTGCAGGAGGTCTGGGGCCGCGGCCAGACCTGGCGCCTGACGCAGATGTGGGTCAAGCAGAAGTACTTCGACGGCGCGCTGGACGTGAAATTCGGCCGCTTCGGCGAGGGCGAGGACTTCAACAGCTTCCCCTGCGACTTCCAGAACCTGGCCTTCTGCGGCTCGCAGGTGGGCAACTGGGTCGGCGGCATCTGGTACAACTGGCCGGTCAGCCAGTGGGCGCTGCGGGTCAAGTACAACATCACCCCGGAATTCTTCGTCCAGGTCGGCGCCTATGAACAGAACCCGTCGAACCTGGAGACCGGCAACGGCTTCAAGCTCAGCGGCAGCGGCACCAAGGGCGCGATCCTGCCGGTGGAAGCGGTGTGGTCGCCGAAGGTCAACGGCCTGCCGGGCGAGTATCGCCTGGGCTACTACTACAGCACCGCCAAGGCCGACGACGTCTACGACGACATCAACGGCAACCCGCAGGCGCTGACCGGCGCGGCGTTCAAGTCGCACTCCAGCAAGCACGGCTGGTGGGTGGTGGCGCAGCAGCAGGTCACCGCCCATGCCGGCGACGTCAACCGCGGCCTGAGCCTGTTCGCCAACTTCACCGTGCACGACAAGGCCACCAATGTGGTCGACAACTACCAGCAGGTCGGCCTGGTCTACAAGGGCGCCTTCGATGCCCGGCCCAAGGACGACATCGGCTTCGGCATCGCCCGCATCCACGTCAATGACGATGTGAAGAAGCGCGCCGAGCTGCTCAATGCCCAGTCCGGCATCAACGACTACGACAACCCGGGCTTTGCGCCGCTGCAGCGCACCGAGTACAACGCCGAGCTCTACTACGGCTTCCACGTCACCAACTGGCTGACCGTGCGGCCCAACCTGCAGTACATCAAGAGCCCGGGTGGTGTGGACGAAGTGGACAACGCGCTGGTCGCGGGGTTGAAGATTCAGTCGTCATTCTGAGAAAAATTGTTGTAAATTTACGCCATCCATTTCGGCCTCCCGCTAACCACTGGTCTGCAGTGGTTAGCGGGCACAGGCTGAGACAGCGCTATCTCGAACAACAAAAGAGCTTGGAAACCATGCCCGAACATCCGCTACATCGCTTCTTCACCTCGCAACGGCCGAGGCCGACCTTCGAGTGGGAGCGTTACCAGCAGCGCGATGTGCTGATCATCGACCACCCTCGCTGCCAGGCAGTGTTCAGCCGCCAGGGCGGGCAGCTCCTGCACTTTCAACCCGCCGGTGAGAAACCCTGGTTGTGGTGCGCCGAGCAGTGGCCGCAGGTGGGGGCCATCCGTGGCGGTGTGCCGGTGTGCTGGCCCTGGTATGGCCGCCATCCCAGCGAGGACCTGTGGCCGGCCCATGGCTGGGCGCGCCTGCTGGACTGGAAGCTGGTGGACAGCCGCGAGGACGAGGAGGGGGTGACCCTGAAATGGCGCCTGGACCTGTGCGACTGGCAGGTCGACCTGCATGCCCGGCTTGGGGCAAGCATGGAGCTGAGCCTGAGCACCGAGCACCAGGACAGCGAACCGTGCCAGCTGAGCCATGCGCTGCTGGCCTACTGGCGGATCAGCGACGTGTCGAAGATAGCGCTATCCGGGCTGGAGGACATCGACGGCTACGACCGCCTCAATCGCCAGGCCTGCCGCGAAGACGGCGCGCTGACCCTCAAGGGCGGTTGTCAGCGGGTCTACCCCGGCACGCCGCGGGTGCAGTTGCAGGACCCGGCCTGGCAGCGCGAACTGTGCATCGACACCGGCGACAGTGACGACACCGTGGTCTGGCACCCTGGCAACCGGCCGTTGATGGGCGTGAGCGGGCGCGAGTGCCAAGGCTTCGTCTGCGTGGAGGCGGCCAGCGGCAGTGGCGAGGGCCTGAGCCTGGCGCCGGGCGAGCGGGCGCACCTGCGTTTGCAGGCGCACCGGCTCAGTTGAGGTCGTCGTCCTCGATCGGGTAGCGGCTGGCGTTGAGGCTTTCCTTGATCTTGCGCAGGTGTGGCTGGAAGTCCACGCCACGACGCAGGGTCATGCCGGTGGCAAGCACGTCGAGCACAGTGAGCTGGATGATCCGCGAGGTCATCGGCATGTAGATGTCGGTGTCTTCCGGCAATGGGATATGCAGGCTCAGGCTGCAGGCCTGGGCCAGGGGCGAGCCGGCGGCGGTGAGGCCGAGCACCGAGGCGCCGTTTTCCCGGGCCAGGCGCGCCACCTCGACCAGTTCGCGGGTGCGCCCGGTGTAGGAAATGATCACGAACAGGTCGCCAGTGTGGGCCACCGAAGCCAGCATGCGCTGCATCAGCACATCGGCGTGGGCCGACACGGCGAGGTTGAAACGGAAGAACTTGTGCTGCGCATCGAGGGCCACTGGAGCCGAGGCGCCGAGGCCGAAGAAGTGGATCTGCCGGGCCTGGATCATCATGTCCACGGCGCGGCTGACCTGCTGTGGGTCGAGCGCCTGGCAGGCACTGTCGAGCGAGGCAATGGCACTGCCGAAGATCTTCTGGGTGTAGGCGGCCGGATCGTCGTCGGCCTCCACCGCGCGGCTGACATAGGCGGCGCCGCTGGCCAGGCTCTGCGCCAGTTGCAGCTTGAGCTCGGGGTAGCCGCTGACGCCGAACGAGCGGCAGAAGCGGTTGACCGTCGGTTCGCTGACACTGGCCGCCTGGGCCAGGGCGGCGATGCTGAAGCGGGTGGCTTGTTGCGGGTTGAGCAGGATGACTTCGGCGACCTTGCGTTCGGCCTTGTTCAGCTCGTCGAGGCGGCCCTGGATCTGTTCCAGGAGGTTTCGCACGCGGTCCATGGTGTGTCCTTGGGTCGGGAAGCAGGCTTTTTGCGCTGGTGTGTATCCTACTGTCGGTAAGATTGTCACACCACTTGTCTGTAATGGCTGTATTGGATGTTGTGGTTTTTACTACATTAACCCTTGAAAAGCAGGGTTGAAACCGGTATTCCTAGTCCAACATTTATAAAAGAACCAACATCATGGCCGCGATCAGTGTCGAACCCTGCACCTTCGCCCTCTTTGGCGCCCTAGGCGACCTGGCATTGCGCAAGCTGTTCCCCGCGCTCTACCAGCTCGACCGCGCCGACCTCCTGCACCCCGACACCCGTCTGTTGGCCCTGGCCCGCGAGCCGGGCAGCGTGCAGGAACACCTGAACAACATCGAAGCCCATCTGCGCCGCCACGTGCCGGAGGCCGAGATCGATGCCGCTTCCCTGGGGCGCTTCCTGGCGCGCCTGAATTACCTGCACCTGGACTTCGTCGAGCCCGAGGGCTACCAGGCCTTGGCCGAACAGGCACCGAGCGGGCAGCCGCTGATCGCCTACTTCGCCACGGCGGCGGCGGTCTACGGCGCGATCTGCGAGAACCTCGACAAGGCCGGCCTGGCGTCGCGTACCCGGGTGGTGCTGGAAAAGCCCATCGGCCACGACCTGGAGTCGTCGCGCCGGGTCAACGACGCCGTGGCGCGGTTCTTCCCCGAGAGCCGGGTCTACCGTATCGACCACTACCTGGGCAAGGAGACGGTGCAGAACCTGATTGCCCTGCGCTTTGCCAACAGCCTGTTCGAAACCCAGTGGAACCAGAATTCCATCTCCCATGTGGAGATCACCGTCGCGGAGAAAGTTGGTATCGAGGGCCGCTGGGGCTACTTCGACAAGGCCGGCCAGCTGCGCGACATGATCCAGAACCACCTGTTGCAGCTGCTCTGCCTGATCGCCATGGACCCGCCCAGCGATCTCTCAGCCGACAGCATCCGCGACGAGAAGGTCAAGGTACTCAAGGCCCTGGCACCGATCACCGGAGAAGGTCTGAGCACCCATGTGGTGCGTGGCCAGTACATCGCCGGTTTCAGTGACGGCAAGCCGGTGCCGGGTTACCTCGAAGAGGACAACGCCAACGCCCAGAGCGACACCGAGACCTTCGTCGCCCTGCGCGCCGATATCCGTAACTGGCGCTGGTCGGGCGTGCCGTTCTACCTGCGCACCGGCAAGCGCATGCCGCAGAAGCTGTCGCAGATCGTCATCCATTTCAAGGAAACCCCGCACTACATCTTCGCTCCGGAACAGCGTTTGCAGATCGGCAACAAGCTGATCATTCGCCTGCAGCCGGACGAGGGTATTTCGCTGCGGGTGATGACCAAGGAGCAGGGCCTGGACAAAGGCATGCAACTGCGCAGCGGCCCGCTGCAGCTGAATTTCTCCGACACCTGGCGCAGCGCGCGGATCCCGGATGCCTACGAGCGGTTGTTGCTGGAAGTGATGCGCGGCAACCAGAACCTGTTCGTGCGCAAGGACGAGATCGAATACGCCTGGAAATGGTGCGACCAGCTGATCGCCGGCTGGAAGCACACCGGCGACGCGCCCAAGCCCTATGCGGCCGGTTCCTGGGGGCCGATGAGCTCGATTGCATTGATTACACGTGATGGGAGGGCCTGGTATGGCGATATCTGAACTGCAACTGCCGGCGACCGTGAAGGTTCATCAGCTGGCCGATCCGAAAACCCTGGCGGCGACCCAGGCCCATGATGTGGCCGAGCGCCTGCGCCAGGCGATCGCCAGCAAGGGGCAGGCCTGCCTGGTGCTATCTGGCGGGCGTAGCCCGGTGCCGTTTCTCGAGAAGCTGGCCGGCGAGGCGCTGGACTGGGCCCGGGTCACCGTGAGCCTGGCCGACGAGCGCTGGGTGCCGGTGGCGCACGACGACAGCAACGCCGGCCTGCTGGCTCGCCACCTGTTCAAGGGACCGGCGGCCAAGGCCCGTTTCATCGGGCTCTACCAACCCGCCGCGACCCTCGAAGCCGCTGCCGAGCAGGCCGACCAGGTGCTGGCCGACCTGCCGCCGATCGATGTGCTGGTGCTGGGCATGGGCGACGATGGTCATACGGCCTCGCTGTTCCCGGCCAGCCCCAACCTGCGCCAGGGCCTGGCCAAGGTCGGTGAGCGCCGCTGCCTGCCGATGCTGGCGCCCAGCGTGCCGCACCAGCGCCTGAGCATGACCCGCGCACTGCTGGCCACGGCCGGCCTGACCCTGTTGTCGGTGCAGGGCGCGGGCAAGCTCGCCACCCTGCGCACCGCGCTGGCGGCAGAAGACCCAACCGAAATGCCGATTCGCGCCTTTCTTCACGACCCCCTGGACATCTACTGGTGCCCATGAGCCAAGGATCCATTGTCATGACCACCCTCGAACGCCCACAGCCTTTGCTCTCGATGGCCGACAAAGCCGCGCGGATCGACGCGATCTGCAACAAGGCGCGCATCCTGCCGGTGATCACCATCGCCCGTGAGGAAGACATCCTGCCCCTGGCCGATGCCCTGGCCGCCGGCGGCATCCGCACCCTGGAAGTGACTCTGCGCTCGCAGCACGGCCTGAAGGCCATCCAGGTGTTGCGCGAGCAGCGCCCGGAGCTGTGCGTCGGCGCCGGTACCGTGCTCGACCGCGGCATGTTCGCGGCGGTCGAGGCGGCGGGCGCGCAGTTCGTCGTTACCCCGGGCATCACCCAGGACATTCTCGAAGCGGGCGTGGACAGTGATATTCCGCTGTTGCCAGGCATCAGCACGCCGTCGGAGATCATGATGGGCTATGCCCTGGGCTACCGCCGCTTCAAGTTGTTCCCGGCCGAGATCAGTGGCGGCGTGGCGGCGATCAAGGCGTTCGGCGGCCCGTTCGGCGACATTCGCTTCTGCCCCACTGGCGGGGTCAACCCGGCCAACGTGCGCAACTACATGGCCCTGCCCAATGTGATGTGCGTGGGCGGTACCTGGATGCTCGACAGCAGTTGGATCAAGAACGGCGACTGGGCGCGGATCGAGGCGTGCAGCGCCGAGGCGATGGCGTTGCTGGACTGACAGATTTCGTTGTGTGCTACACGGCTTGTGGGGCGCTTGGTCGGCGCCCCTTTTTTTGCCTGTGGGTTTTGGATTGTCTGTACCGGCCTCATCGCGGATGAATCCGCTCCTACACGGTCACTGTAGGAGCGGATTCATCCGCGATGAGGCCGGTACGGACAAAAAAAAGCCCGCATCCAAGATGCGGGCCTTGATCATCACATTGCGACTTACGCCGCCTTGGCCTGCTGCTGGCTCAGCGAGCGGTTCAGTGCGCTGAACAGCGCCTTGAAGCTGGCGGTGGTGATGTTCTCGTCGATGCCCACGCCGTGCACCGGACGTCCGCCGGCCACGCGCAGCTCGATATAGGCCGCGGCCTTTGCATTGGTGCCGGCGCCGATGGCGTGTTCGTTGTAATCCATGATCTCCACGGCGATCGGCAGGCCGGCCACCAGTGCTTCGAGGGCGCCGTTGCCCTTGCCGTGCCAGTGCAGGGTGGTTTCGCCTTCACCGGAGACTTCCACTTGTACGTGGCTGCTGCCGTTTTCTTCCTGCAGACGGTGGCTGACCAGGGCATATGGCGCGTTGGCCTGGAGGTATTCCTTCTGCAGCAGCTTGTAGATCTGCTCGGCGGTCATTTCCAGGCCGAGACGGTCGGTCTCGCCCTGTACTACCTGGCTGAACTCGATCTGCATGCGGCGCGGCAGGCTGATGCCATATTCCTGCTCGAGCAGGTAGGTGATGCCGCCCTTGCCCGACTGGCTGTTGACGCGGATCACCGCCTCGTAGCTGCGGCCGATGTCGGCCGGATCGATCGGCAGGTATGGCACTTCCCACAGCTCGCCGTCCTGCTGCTTGGCGAAGCCCTTGCGAATGGCGTCCTGGTGCGAGCCGGAGAAGGCGGTGTGCACCAGGTCGCCGACGTACGGGTGACGTGGGTGCACCGGCAGCTGGTTGCACTCCTCGACGACCTTGCGCACGCCGTCGATGTCGGAGAAGTCGAGCTGCGGGTCGATGCCCTGGGTGTAGAGGTTCAGTGCCAGGGTCACCAGGTCGACGTTGCCGGTGCGCTCGCCGTTGCCGAACAGGCAGCCTTCGGCACGGTCGGCGCCAGCCATCAGGCCCAGCTCGGTGGCGGCGATGCCGGTGCCACGGTCGTTGTGGGTATGCAGGCTGATGATCACGCTGTCGCGGCGGTTGACGTTACGGCAGAACCACTCGATCTGGTCGGCGTAGACGTTCGGCGTGGCGACTTCGACGGTGGCCGGCAGGTTGAGGATGATCTTGTGCTCGGGAGTCGGGTTCCACACCTCGATCACCGCGTCGCACACCTCCTTGGCGAATTCCAGTTCGGTGGCGCTGAAGGTTTCCGGCGAGTACTGGAAGGTCCACTGGGTTCCCGGCTGCTGCGCCGCGTACTTGACGAACAGCTTGGCGGCATTGACCGCGATGTCCTTGACGCCCTGCTTGTCCTGGTTGAAGACGATGCGGCGGAACGACGGGCAGGTGGCGTTGTACAGGTGAACGATGGCCTTCTTGGCGCCGCGCAGGGATTCGAAGGTACGCGCGATCAGGTCTTCACGGGCCTGGGTGAGCACCTGGATGGTGGTGTCGTCCGGGATGTGGCCGTCTTCGATCAGGGTGCGCACGAAGTCGAAGTCGGTCTGCGATGCGGACGGGAACGACGCTTCGATTTCCTTCACGCCTACTTGCACCAAGGTCTTCCAGAAACGCAGCTTCTTCTCGGCATCCATCGGCTCGATCAGCGACTGGTTGCCATCACGCAGGTCGGAACTGCACCAGATCGGCGCCTGGGTGATGGTCTTCGACGGCCAGGTACGGTCAGGCAGGTCGATGGTCGGGAAGGCGCGGTACTTCTTCGATGGATCTTTGAGCATGGTCATGGAAGCAATCCTTTTATGTGCGGCCGTGATCGGGCCTGCCGAACGTGTACGAGATGAAAAGGCGAGGCGACGCGATTCACCCTGGTAGTCGGGCGCTGACCAGGCAGAGGCTGCGGTGTTGTTGGAGGAGGGTGCTGAAGATGTTCATATGCTCAACCCTAACCAGTGGGTTGGGGGATGGCAAGTATTGCGGGAAAATTGAGAGGAATGCTTAAAAAAACGAGTTTACAGAGTTTTTATGGCCATTAATTTTGGAATGTTGAGATTTTATTGCTTTAAGTTTTTTCATTGCGCAAGTCGCGGGGCCAGCGTTGGCTGCGTGGGGGCGGGCTTGCCCCGCGATTGCGATTTCAGGGCTGGAACGCGCCGATGAAGATCGCCGGATCCACCCGCGCATCGTTGAGGCTGACGTTCCAGTGCATGTGCGGCCCGGTGGCCCGGCCAGTCGAACCTACACGGCCCACCACCTCACCACGGCGCAGCGCCTGGCCCGGTTTCACGTCGATCTTCGACATGTGGCAGAACATGCTGATGAAGCCTTGCCCATGGTCGACGAACACCGTGCGGCCATTGAAGAAGTAGTCGCCCACCAGGATCACCTTGCCATTGGCCGGGGTCTTGATCGGCGTGCCGGCGGGCACGGCGAAGTCCAGGCCGGCATGCGGGTTGCGTTCCTCGCCATTGAAGAAGCGGCGCACGCCGAACTTGCTCGACAGCGGGCCGTTGACCGGCTTGTCGAGGATCAGGTTGCTCGGAAGCACAGGGCTGAAACTGCGGTAGGCCTTGATCTGCTCGGCCAGTTCGCGGTCGATGCGCTTGAGGTCCTGCGGCTCAGGGTTGACCTGGCGCTTGTTCTTCAAGGTGATGTGCTGCTCGGGGTACTTCTTGCTGCCGACACTGAAAGGAATGTTGCGCCCACCCTGGGTCAGCACGGCACTGCCGGGCTTTTGCGTCAGCGGAATACCGACGATGGCCAGCCAGTTGTCCTGCTCCCTGACCACCAATACCGGTTTGCCATCGAAGCGCGCGGTCGGGGCGCTGGCGCCCGGGCCCAGGTCGACCACCGCCACGCCACCGGGCACGGGCTTGTTGAGGGCGCGGGTGATGTAGCTGGCGTGGGCGGCCGTGACCGGCAGCAGCAGGGCGAGGGCAAGCAGGGGCGCGAACAGGCGTGGCATGTGTCAGTCCAGTAGCGAGAGGGTGACCGGGGTCTGGTGGTTGTCCTCGACCCGCACCTTGAGCTCGCCTTCGTTGAGGCGGGCGGTCAGGCGTTGGCCGTTGTGGGTTTGCGCGGCGCTGCGGATGGCCTGGCCGCGTTCATCCAGGAGGATGCTGTAGCCGCGGGCGAGGGTGGCCAGCGGGCTGACCACTTGCAGGGTCTGCAGCTGTGCCTGGAAGCGCTGGCGGCGGTCCTTGAGCACGTCGCGCATGGCGCGCGGCAGGCGCTCGGCGAGGCTGTCCAGGCGCTGCTTGAGCAGTTTCAGGCTGCGTCCCGGGTGTTGCGCGGCCAGGCGCGTGTCGAGGCGGCCGAGGCGTTGCTGGCGCTGGTTCATGTCGAGCATGAAGGCGCGGCGCAGGCGCATGTCCAGGTCGTCCAGGCGCTGGGCCTGCTGGCGCAGGCGCTCGCCGGGGTGACGCAGGCGTCGGGCCAGCCCGTCGAGGCGCAGGCGGTCGTGGGCCAGGCGGTTCTGCATGCGCAGCAGCAGGCGCCGTTGCAGGCTGTCGAGGCGCTGCTGCAGGCCGCTGCTGTCGGGGGCGAGCAGCTCGGCGGCGGCGGACGGCGTGGGTGCGCGCACATCGGCGACGAAATCGCTGATCGACACGTCGGTCTCATGACCCACGGCGCTGACGATGGGCGTGACGCAGGCGGCCACGGCGCGGGCCACGGCCTCTTCGTTGAAGCACCAGAGGTCTTCCAGCGAGCCACCGCCACGGGCCAGGATCAGCGCGTCGAAGCCTTGCCGATCAGCCATCTGCAGGGCGCGGACGATCTGGTTGATCGCCTCGCGGCCCTGCACCGCGGTGGGGATCAGGTTCAACTCGACCTGCGGCGCACGGCGGCCGAACACACTGATGATGTCGCGAATCACCGCGCCGGTGGGCGAGGTGATGATGCCGATGCGTTGCGGGTGCGCCGGTAGCGGCTTCTTGCGTTCGGTGCTGAACAGCCCCTCGGCGCCGAGCTTTTCCTTCAGTGCCTCGAACGCCAGGCGCAGGGCACCGTCGCCGGCCGGTTCGACCGTATCGAGGATCAGCTGGTAGTCGCCACGCCCTTCGAACAGCGAAACCTTGCCGCGCACCCGTACCGCCAGGCCGTCACGCAGGGCCTGGCGCACCCGGGCGGCGTTCTGCCGGAACAGCGCGCAGCGGATCTGCGCGCCGCTGTCCTTGAGGGTGAAGTACATATGGCCGGAGGCCGGGCGGGCGAGGTTGGAAATCTCGCCTTCCACCCAGACGCTGCGGAACACGTCCTCGAGCAGCACGCGGGCGCGGCCGTTGAGCTGGCTGACGGTGAGGACCTCGCGGTCCAGGCCGAGTCGTTCGAAAGGGTCTCTGATCATGGCGGGCATCATAAAGGACCCACCGCTCGGATGCACTGGGCCTGCAGCCGGCCTGACCGGGCTGGGGAGCATTTCCGGCTGACGGGTTCGGCGCCTGGGGATGCAGTCTGTGCGCTTGATTCCATGAGGAGGTTGCCATGTACCCCATAGATGCGAGCACTTATCGCTCCAAGGCTTTCAACCGGAGGGTGCGATTCCTGGTTTTGCACTACACGGCTGTCAATTTCAACGGCTCGATCAACGCACTGGCCAAGGGGGGCCAGGTCAGCGCTCACTATCTGATCCCCGACCCGTCCGATACCAGCTTCATGGCGGCGGGTTTCGACACGATGCGTACCTTCAGCCTGGTCGATGAGGGTGAGCGCGCCTGGCATGCGGGTGTCAGTGCCTGGGCCGGGCGCAGCAACCTGAACGACACGGCGATCGGGATCGAGTTGGTCAACCCGGCTTCAGTGAGCAATGGGCAGTTCGTCTTCCCGCCGTACCACCCGCAGCAGGTGGAGGCGTTGACGCAGCTGAGCCAGGCGATACTCCAGCGTTATCCGGACATCACGCCGACCCGAGTGCTCGGCCATAGCGACATCGCCATTGGCCGCAAGAGCGATCCAGGTGCCGCGTTTCCCTGGCAGGCGCTGCATCAGGCCGGTGTCGGTGCCTGGTACGAGGATGCCCGCAAGACGCACTACCAGCAGCAATTCGCTACCTGCATGCCACAGATGAAGGCCGTCCTCGACAAGCTGCGTATCTATGGGTACAGCTTTCCAGCGAGCCCTGACCCGGTCCAGGTGCGGGCATTGCTCAGGGCGTTCCAGCTGCATTTCCGACCGAGCAACTTTGACGGTGCGCTGGATGTCGAGACCGCGGCGATCGCCTTTGCCCTGGTAGAGCGCTACATGCCGTGAGCGCTCGGTGGCGAGCGCATAGCGTCCAGCAGCTTTCTCGCTAGCGCCCCGGCGTCGCGTCGGCAGGCCAGGGCCACGGTGCTCTGGCAGGCTTCGCCGAGCGGGACGAAAGTGACCGACGCCGGTGCGATCTCGCGCATGCTCGCCGGCAACAACGCCACTCCGAACCCGGCCTGGATCAGTTGCAGTTGCGTGGTCTTGCGCGAAACCACCTGTGCCGCCTGCGGAAAGAACCCCGCATTCATGCATAGCGACGCCGACAGGTAGCTCAGGCCGCCACGCTGGCGATGGGGGATGGAAATGAAACGTTCCTCGCGCAGTTGGTCCAGTCGAACACTGCTTGCCGTGGCCAGAGGGTGGCCCGCCGCCACTGCCAGCAGCAGGGGTTCGTCGAACAGCGCATGCAGCTCCACGCCTTCATGCTGGCGCAGCACCGGCAGGCGTAGCAGGCCGATTTCCAGGCGGCCCTCGGCGATGTCCTCCAGTTGTGCCTCCGACGATTGCTGGGCGATCTCCAGGGAAACGCCAGGGTTGTCCTCGAGGTAGCCGCCGAGGCGCTGCAGCAAAAGGCCGGTCAGCGGCACGGTGCTGGAGTGGTTCAGCCGCAGGCTGCCGCGCAAACCCTGACCGATTTCCCGGGCCAGGCGCTCGGCCTTGTCCAGGTCGGCCAGCAGATGGCGGGCGCGCTCGAGAAAGGCCAGCCCGGCGACGGTCAGCCGTGGCTGGCGGGCAGTGCGTTCGAACAGGACGGTGCCCAGGTGAAGCTCAAGCTCCTTGATCTGCCGACTGAGGGCCGACTGGGCAATGTACAGCCGCTCGGCGGCGGCGCTGAAACTGCCGGCCTCGGCGATTTCGACGAAGTAGCGCAGCTGGCGGATCGAAGTCATGTCATGCCTTTTCGAGATGGCTAATGGCAAAAAGGCATATTAGTCGGCATGGCTTGTGGATGGCTAACCTTCAGTGGACTTCCAAGGAACTGCCGCGATGCTCGCTCAACTGTCGTTTTCCACGTTCGACTGGCTGCCCATCCTGCTGGGAGTGGGGGTGGCCTATATCGTCTTCGGTATTGCCGGTTTCGGCACCGCGCTGGTCGCCGGCCCCGTGTTGATCCATTTCATGCCGTTGTCACGGATCATTCCGCTGCTGGTGCTGCTGGATTTCGTCGCTGCCTTCGGCAACCTGCTGCCGTCGCGACGCGATGTGGTGCGCGGCGAGTTGCTGCGCCTGCTGCCGTTCATGGCCGTGGGTTGCACCCTGGGCGTGGTGTTCCTGCTGCGGCTCAAGTCCGATGTGTTGCTGTTGCTGATGGGTATTTTCGTGACCGCCTATGCGGTCTATGGCCTGGCGGTCAAGGTACGCCCGGCTAGCCTGTCGGGCGCCTGGGCGGTGCCCATGGGCACGGTGGGCGGATTGTTCGGCGCCTTGTTCGGCAGTGGTGGATTCCTCTACGCGATCTACCTCAGTGCCCGCCTGGAGGCCAAGGAACAGGTGCGCGCGACCCAGGTCGCGCTGATCAGCTGCAGCACGGTGGTGCGCCTGTCGCTGTTCCTGATCGCCGGGGTGTATGCCGATACCAGCCTGTTGCTGCTCGCCGCCTGCCTGCTGCCGGTGATGTTCGTCGGCACCTGGCTGGGGAGGCGACTGACCTTGAAACTGTCCCGCGAGGCCTTCATCCGCCTGGTCACCTGGTTGGTCCTGGCCAGCGGCCTGGCGCTGATCGGCCGCTACCTGAGCGCCTGAGCAGGCGCTAGAATTGCGCCATTACCGCAGTCCGCAGGCCCGCCTCACCCATGAATACCCAGAGCATCATCGTCCCCAAACTGTCCACCGTGCCCGTCCATGAGGCCCGCTCTCGCGCCATCCTGCGCTGGTTGGTGCGCGAAAAAATCGTCGAGGAACAGTTGAGCACCTGTGGGCGCACCGGCAACCGCATGGGCCATGCCCTGGCGGAGGGGGCGCGCAAGGTGGCCCTGCATCCCGAGAAGTTGCCGTTCGGCGAGCAGGTCAACGGCCTGGAGGTGATGCTCAAGCGCTGCATCTACACCCCCACCGACGGTTTTCTCGAAGAAGCCGGTTGTCCGGAGTGCCGGCGCGAGGTCGGCGAGCCGCTGTTCGAGAGCCTGGAGGAGTGGATGCCGGGGGTGAGTGACAACTTCACCTGCCCGCTGTGCGGCTTCGAAGACGACATCAATGGCTTTCTCTATTTGCAGCCGTGTGCCTTTTCCAACCTGGGGTTCATCTTCAATAACTGGGGCGAGGCCGGGTTTACCCAGGCTTTCCTCGACAGCTTCGCCGACTGGCTGGACCAGCCGGTGGCGGTGGTGCAGGTAAAACTGCCGCAAGGCTGACCGAAGGCCCTTATTTTGCATTGAGCGGCGCGCCATGGATGGGTATAATGGCGCGCTTCCATTTTTCCCTCCCGGGAGCCCCCGCGATGCTGCGTATCAGCCAAGAAGCCCTGACCTTCGACGATATCCTCCTTGTACCTGGCTACTCCGAGGTACTGCCCAATGAAGTCAGTCTCAAGACCCGTTTGACTCGTGGCATCGAGCTGAACATTCCCCTGGTCTCCGCCGCCATGGATACCGTGACCGAAGCGCGCCTGGCCATCGCCATGGCCCAGGAAGGCGGCATCGGCATCATCCACAAGAACATGACCATCGAGCAGCAGGCCGGCGAAGTACGCAAGGTCAAGAAGTTCGAGGCTGGCGTGGTCAAGGACCCGATCACCATCGACGCCGACGCCACCGTGCGCGACCTGTTCGACCTGACCCGCCTGAACAACATCTCCGGTGTTCCGGTGCTGGAAAACGGTGATCTGGTCGGCATCGTCACCTCCCGCGACGTGCGCTTCGAAACCCGCCTGGACGCCAAGGTCCGCGACGTGATGACTCCCAAAGAGCGTCTGGTCACCGTCCGCGAAGGCGCCGACAAGAACGAAGTCCGCGAGCTGCTGCACAAGCACCGCCTGGAAAAAGTCCTGATCGTCGACGACAAGTTCGCCCTCAAGGGCATGATGACCGTCAAGGACATCGAGAAGGCCAAGGCCTACCCGCTGGCCAGCAAGGACGACCAGGGTCGTCTGCGTGTCGGCGCCGCGGTCGGCACCGGCAAGGACACCGGCGAGCGTGTTGCCGCCCTGGTAGCCGCCGGCGTTGACGTGGTTGTCGTCGACACCGCCCACGGCCACTCCAAAGGCGTGATCGACCGCGTTCGCTGGGTCAAAGAGACCTACCCGCAAGTGCAGGTGATCGGCGGCAACATCGCCACTGGCGCTGCCGCCAAGGCCCTGGCCGAAGCCGGTGCCGACGCGGTCAAGGTCGGTATCGGCCCAGGCTCGATCTGCACCACCCGTATCGTCGCCGGTGTCGGCGTGCCGCAGATCAGCGCCATCGCCAACGTCGCCGCCGCACTGGAAGGCACTGGCGTGCCACTGATCGCCGACGGCGGCATCCGTTTCTCGGGTGACCTGTCCAAGGCCATCGTCGCCGGTGCTTCCTGCGTGATGATGGGTTCGATGTTCGCCGGTACCGAAGAAGCACCGGGCGAAGTCGAGCTGTTCCAGGGCCGTTCCTACAAGGCCTACCGCGGCATGGGCTCGCTGGGTGCCATGGCACAGGCGCAAGGCTCGTCCGACCGTTACTTCCAGGACTCCTCGGCCGGTGCCGAGAAGCTGGTGCCGGAAGGTATCGAAGGCCGTGTGCCATACAAAGGCGCCCTGGCCGCGATCATCCACCAGCTGATGGGCGGCCTGCGTTCGTCCATGGGCTACACCGGCAGCGCGACCATCGAAGAGATGCGTACCAAGCCGGAGTTCGTGCGCATCACCGGTGCCGGCATGGCCGAGTCCCATGTGCATGACGTGCAGATCACCAAAGAAGCCCCTAACTACCGCGTAGGCTGAGGCTTCCAGCAATTACCGAACGGGGCTGTCATACACAGCCCCGCGTCGTTTCCGATTTCCACTGACGAGATTGAGTCATGGCCCTCGACATTCACGCTCACCGTATCCTGATCCTCGATTTCGGTTCCCAGTACACCCAGCTGATCGCCCGCCGCGTGCGCGAGATCGGTGTGTATTGCGAGCTGCACCCGTTCGACATGGACGATGAAGCGATCCGCGAATTCAACCCGCGCGGCATCATCCTGGCCGGTGGCCCCGAGTCGGTCCACGAAGCCAACAGCCCGCGCGCGCCGCAGGCCGTGTTCGACCTGAAAGTCCCGGTGCTGGGCATCTGCTACGGCATGCAGACCATGGCCGAGCAGATGGGCGGCAAGGTCGAAGGTTCCGACCTGCGCGAGTTCGGTTACGCCCGCGTCGACGTGGTCGGCAAGAGCCGCCTGCTCGACGGCATCGAAGATCATGTCGACGATGACGGCGTGCTGGGCCTGGACGTGTGGATGAGCCACGGCGACAAGGTCACCCAGATGCCAGGCAACTTCAGCGTGCTGGCCAGCACCCCGAGCTGCCCGATCGCCGGCATGTACGACGATGCCCTGGGCTACTACGGCGTGCAGTTCCACCCGGAAGTGACCCACACCAAGCAAGGCGGCCGTATCCTGTCGCGTTTCGTCCAGGACATCTGCGGCTGTGAAGCCCTGTGGACTGCCTCGAACATCGTCGAGGACGCCATCGCCCAGGTCCGTGCACAGGTCGGTTCGGCCAACGTCCTGCTGGGCCTGTCCGGCGGCGTCGACTCGTCCGTGGTTGCCGCACTGTTGCACCGCGCCATCGGCGACCAGCTGACCTGCGTGTTTGTCGACAACGGCCTGCTGCGCCTGCACGAAGGCGACCAGGTGATGGCCATGTTCAAGGAGAACATGGGCGTCAAGGTGATCCGCGCCGATGCCGAGAAGCAGTTCCTCGACAACCTGGAAGGCGAAGCGGACCCGGAGAAGAAGCGCAAGATCATCGGCCGCACCTTCATCGACGTGTTCGATGCCGAGGCCAGCAAGCTGGAGAACATCCAGTTCCTCGCCCAGGGCACCATCTACCCCGACGTGATCGAGTCGGCCGGCGCCAAGAGTGGCAAGGCCCACGTGATCAAGTCGCACCACAACGTCGGCGGCCTGCCGGAGGAGATGAACCTCAAGCTGGTCGAGCCACTGCGTGAGCTGTTCAAGGACGAAGTTCGCAAGATCGGCCTGGAACTGGGCCTGCCGTACGACATGGTCTACCGCCACCCGTTCCCGGGCCCGGGCCTGGGCGTGCGCATCCTCGGTGAAGTGAAGAAGGAATACGCCGACATCCTGCGTCGCGCCGACCACATCTTCATCGAAGAACTGCGCAAGGCCGACTGGTACCACAAGACCAGCCAGGCGTTCGTGGTGTTCCAGCCTGTCAAGTCGGTCGGCGTCGTCGGCGACGGCCGTCGCTACGCCTGGGTCGTGGCCCTGCGTGCCGTCGAGACCGTGGACTTCATGACCGCGCGCTGGGCGCACCTGCCGTACGAGCTGCTGGAAACCGTCAGCGGCCGTATCATCAACGAAATCGACGGCATCTCTCGCGTCACCTACGACGTGTCGAGCAAGCCGCCGGCCACTATCGAGTGGGAATGACCTTGCGTCCGGAGTAGACCGGAAGCGAGTGGCAGGAAACACCCCAAAAGCCCGCGTAACTGCGGGCTTTTGGCATTCAGTCGGGCAGGTGAAATAGCCAGGCGCTTATGGGCTTCACCCTCGGCCCCAAACAACAAAACCCGCCAATGCGGGTTTTGTTGTTTGAAGCGCAGGCGTTGGTCAGAAGTCGTAACGCACGTTGGCAGTGAAGGTGTCGGCGTTGAAACCACTGCTGGCCAGGTAGTTGTACATCCCTCCCACGCTCCAGGCGCCTACCCGGTAGTTGGCACCCAGTCCCAGCTCGTAGCTGTCGCGCGCGGGGGTGGCGCCTTGGGTGGTGAAGGGGGTACCGCCGAGCACGAAGGTCGAGGTGGTGCTGGCCTTGTCGCCGATGAAATCGTGCCAGGCCATCAGCTTGGCTTCCGGCTCCAGGCTGCCCGCGCCGACGTCAAAAGCGGCCGCCAGACGGGCGCCCAGGCCCATTTCGCCGATTTCATAGCGCTGGCTGCCAACGTTGAGGGCGGCTGAGCTGCCTTTTTCACGGTACGAATCAATCGAAACCTTGGCATAACGCGCACCGACCTGTGGCTCCAGCAGCCAATGCTTGTCTAGCCGGAACGTGTAGCCTGCAAGTGCTTTGACGCCGAAGATTGCACTGTCGTAATCGGCCTTGGCGCGGGTACCGGCGATGTAGCGTCTGGACTCGTTGTCGTTCCAGCCATAGGTCAGCGAGGTGTCGACAAAGAAGTTGTCACGGGCCCAGTTGCCGTACAGCGTCAGTGCATGGCCGCTGACGTCGGTCTTGTTGCCAAGGTCCGACTTGACGTCGCTGGTCAGGTAGCTGTATGCCAGGCCCACGGTGGTATTGGGGTTGAGCTTGCCGTCGGCCCCCAAGGCGATGCCTTGGGTGTTGGCATCAAAGCCGGCGATACCGTGGCGGCTATCCTGGTTGGCATCGCTGGACAGCGCTTGCAGCCATACCCCTTGTTCTGCCAGAACGTCGCCGGACGACAGACCGCTGCGTGCATTGCTGGCGCGGTGCTCGATGGCACCTGCGACCAGGTTCTGGCTGTTGGTGGCGGCGTTGATGACCCCACGGCTGACGTCCGGGGCCAAGGTTTCGGCAAGTTTCGCCAGATCTTCGGGTGTGGTGGCGTTGGCAAAATGCTGGAATACCGGGTCGCTTTCGTCCATCTGGCCCAGGACCGTGTTCTTGAGCGGCTGGATGGCGTTCACCGCATTGCGCGAACCATGGGCGCCCAGCAGGTCTTGCGTTACTGCCTCATCACTGCGGGTCGCAACCGTTGCTTTTACATCCTGGCCTTCAATGCCAAAGCTTTTCACTTCAAGCAGCGCCGAGGATGAAACCACGGAGAGGTTCTCTGGATCTTCCCACGTGCCGGAGTTGATGAGGGTGTAGCGGTTGCCCTGGGCCGAGGTGCGGAAATCGTCGGAGCGAGCCTGCAGTTCGACCTGGCTGCCTGGAGAGAAGTAGGTATCGCCGGTGACTGTCAGGATCGGCGTATTGGGCAGTGTGTTGTTATCCAGCAGCAGGCGCAAGCGAGCAGTTTCGCTATCCAGGTCGAGGTTGCCGACGATCGTGGTCTGTGGGCGAAGCAGCGTCAGGCGACCACCGTCGATATCGACGTAACCGGCACGAATGGTCGAGCCGTCGAATTGTGCATCCCCTTGCACCAGCACCCCACTCAGGCCCAGCAGGTCACCCTTGACCTGGCCACCCTCCCAGTAGAAATAAGAAGGGGAGGCATGGTCATCCGCCAGAATTGCCGCGGTGCCGCCTTCGATCAGGCCACCGGTCTGCCTGATGGAGAAGATGCTGAAGCCGGCGGAGGGGTCGAGGTTGACCAAGTGGATACCGACGCCCTCGGCGGAGATAGTCCCGCTGTTGTTGATATCACTCTTGGAAGGGTCGCCTGTGTTTTTACCGGTGAAACTGGCGTTTTCTATCTCGATACCTGCAGAGCCGGCGCCGCTGGCAGTGATGGTGCCCGAGTTATTGATGCGAGCCTGGGCCGAGGTGATCATCATGCCATTGGCATCTTCGCCTGTTACCCTGATGTTGCCGTTGTTGTTGACTTCACCGGTGATTTTCGCCAGATACAGGTCCAGCCCCATGGCAGTGGTGCCGCTCACCGTAATGTCACCCTGGTTGACCAGACTGCCAGCGACGGTGGAGTTGAGGGTCATGGAGATGCCGGATGGGACGTCACTGGGGGTTGCGGCCGTCAGGTTGATCTTGCCCTGATTGATCAAGCTGCCCGCCAGCGTCACATTGGTCAGCGTCACACCTGCGTTTTGTGACGTTCCGGTAAAGGTGGCGTTATTGAAAGCACCGCCGGAGCTGATATATGCCCCTGTGCCCAGGTCGTGGTTGAGGTCGGGTGCGGCATGGACTGTAGCAGTGGCAGCCGTGACGGACAGCGCCAACAACGAGCGGCGCAGGTGGGAGATGTTCAAGACCGTATCCTTACAGGGTAGAAACTGACAGGGGCAACGCGCGCGTCAGCGTCTGTTTTCGGCCTCCCTGTCAGCTTGTCAGTGAAGTGCTGTTTCAAGCGCGCCGAATCTACACGATGCGGGTGAGGAAATTCATCATGAAAACAACTAATGGAGAAAAAAAACATAAATGCGCCGTTTCAGTTGTTTTCTCAAGCCGTGGCCGTCCTGATATCAAGGATATTCATGTGCCAATGGAGTCTTGACCCATCGGCTCCATGCCGCTTCCCAGCCACTGTCGTGGCTCGCTTCAGGGATATGAATACACTGGGATAATGGCGAACCAAGTGCCTGTTGATACCTGGCAGCCAAATCACCCGGAATGATCGAGTCAGCGTCTCCAATGAAATGACGCTGAGGTAACAAGGCGAGTCGATCACGGTAGTCCAGCGGTTCCAAGGATCCGTGGAGTGGCGACAGTCCTTTCATCGTCGCCCACATACGCGGGCTAAGATTGCCGGCCAGGGTTTGCACCTCGGTAATATCCTTGCGCTGCGCCGCTAACAATAATGCCAGCGCGGCGCCACCCGAATACCCCACGAGTTCGAATTCACTGTTGCCATATCGTTGTTTCAGTTGGTCTAGCGCCTGGTTGAGGCGGTCGATCACTTCCTGAGCGTAGCGTCGATGGGTCCAGAGTGCGGTCTGACACGCTGCAGCCATGACGAACTGGCAGGGGCGTGCGAGATACACGTTCGGCGTCGGATCGTTGACCGCCAGCCGTGGCACCAGCAGATTGTGCGGGCTCGGATCCAGGCTGGGTTGAGTGGCCGTCGACCAGGAATGCCCATCGCCTTCCAGGTAGACACGCAGGCGAGTCATTTTTTCTGCGGTGCGCGGCGCAAGGATGAAGAGAGGGAAGTCTTGTCCCGACAGGACCTCCCATTGTCGGCCATGTTCTTGAGCCAGTTGTTGCAGTGCCTCGCGCGGCGATTGGCAGGCGATGAGAAGTGCGCTGATCATCAGCACACACGCCATAGGGAAGCGGGCCACTGTCCGACGACTGAAAAAATATCTACTCAACATATGTTGCAACAAGCTTTGGCAGTGGCGGTATCGCCAGGTTGTTTAGCCGTCATGGTACTTCAATGAAGTTGGATGATTTTGTTTATGTTGCGGCCAATGCTTGATGGGTAAAACTGTCTGGCCGATAACAAAGGAGGAATGAACTGAGCCACAAGAGCGCCGCAAGACGCCCTTGTCGTATCCAGAGGGCTCAGGCCTCGCGCTGGATAACCGCTTCGCAACGAACCGGGAAGTTCACCGAGTTGGCGATGAAGCATTCGTGATGGGCTTCTTCATGCAGACGCATGGCCAGTCGCGTGTCCGACTCGCGGGCAACGACGACCTGCGGACGCAACAAAACCTCAATGAAACGCCCCTTGTGCTCGGCGTTGCCCTCGACCATGCGCCCCTCGGGGTGGTCGATGTACGCCAGGACCTGCACGTTGTTCACCGCGCACAGGTGCAGGTACCAGAGCTTGTGGCAGGCTGATAGGGAGGCCAGTAGCATGTCCTCGGGGTTCCAGCGCCCGGGATCGCCACGGAAGGCCGGGTCGGCCGAACCGTGCAGCGCCGGTTTGCCCGGTGCCTGGACATCGAAGTCGCGTTGGTAGGCGGTGTAGCTGGAGGTGCCGGAGCCGGTGTTGCCAGTCCAGTTCACGGTGACGGCGTACTTATGTTCCTTCATGTGTTCCCCGTTCGGTTGTCTGGCTGGCGTGAATGCACCAGCCAGTGGACTGTCCCTGTTCCAGGTTCCAACTGCAATAGCGCTCTATGCAGATATTGGGCGTGATGCAGCGCAGCGTGGGCATTTGCTCGCGAAGCAGGCGTACCGCCTCGTCGCTACGGCAACGCACAGCCCTGCGACAAGACTTCACTTAATATTTCGCAAATGCAGGTGTATCGTATTCGCCCTTCATCGCCAGCCCTGCTGGCAGCTTGATCGCGCAGAAACGAGGTACCCGCACCGATGTCCTTCACCCGTCGACAAATGCTCAAGGGCCTGACCGGCCTTGTAGTGGTAGGCCTGGGCGCCGGTGGCGCGGCGCGTTACTGGCTGGGCAAGGTCGAGGACGACAACGCCGGGCACGACTACGAGCTGATCGCCGCACCGCTGGACGTCGAGCTGGTGCCGGGCTTCAAGACCGAGGCCTGGGCCTTTGGCCCGTCGGCGCCGGGCACTGAGTTGCGGGTGCGCCAGGGTACCTGGTTGCGGGTGCGTTTCATCAACCGCCTGCCGGTGGAAACCACCATCCACTGGCATGGCATCCGCCTGCCGTTGGAAATGGACGGCGTGCCGTACGTGTCGCAATTGCCGGTCAAGCCCGGCGAATATTTCGACTACAAGTTCCGTGTGCCGGATGCCGGCAGCTACTGGTACCACCCCCATGTGAGCAGCTCCGAGGAACTGGGGCGCGGGCTGGTTGGCCCGCTGATCGTCGAAGAGCGCGAACCGACCGGTTTCAAGCACGAACGTACCCTGAGCCTGAAGAACTGGCACGTGGACGAGCAGGGCGCCTGGCTGCCGTTCAGCATCCCCCGCGAGGCGGCGCGCAACGGCACGGCCGGGCGGTTGATCACCATCAATGGCCAGGCCGAGTCGGTCACCGAGCTGCCGGCCGGGCAGGTGGTGCGGGTGCGTCTGTTGAACCTGGACAACACCTGGACCTACCGCCTGAACCTCAAGGGCAACTGCGAGGCGATGATCTACGCCCTCGATGGCAACCCGATCACCCCGCGCCCGCTGGACGAGGAGTACTGGCTTGGCCCCGGCATGCGCATCTGCCTGGCGATCCGCATACCCGAGGCGGGCGAGGAGGTCTCGTTGCGTGACGGCTTCGTGCGCCTGGGCACCTTGCGCTCGGTGGCCAGCAGCGACGCTCCCGGCGACTGGCCCAAGGCGCTGCCGCCGAACCCGGTTGCCGAGCCGGACCTGGAGAATGCCGAGAAGCTCAACTTCAATTTCGAATGGGTCGGCAAGGTTTCGGTGAATACCGAGAACGGCAAGCCGCCGAGTCTGTGGCAGATCAACGGCCAGGCCTGGGACATCACCGACAAGACTTGCGCCGACCGGCCCATCGCCACGCTGCAGAAGGGCAAGAGCTATATCCTCGAGCTGAAGAACATGACCCAGTATCAGCATCCGATCCACCTGCACGGCATGAGTTTCAAGGTGATCGCCTCCAATCGGCGCAAGATCGTCGAGCCGTGGTTCACCGACACTTACCTGCTGGGCAAGAACGAGCGGGCGCAGGTGGCGCTGGTGGCGGATAACCCAGGCACCTGGATGTTCCACTGCCATGTCATCGACCACATGGAAACCGGCCTGATGGCCGCGATCGCGGTGGTCTGATGCGCCCGCAGATCATCGATCGCAGCCGCGATCAGGAATTCATGCGCCTGGCCCTGGAACTGGCGGCCCAGGGCGCGGCCCTGGGCGAGGTGCCGGTGGGCGCGGTGCTGGTGCAGCACGGCCAGGTACTCGGCCAGGGCTTCAACCGGCCGATCCTCGACAGCGACCCCAGCGCCCACGCCGAGATGGTGGCGATCCGCGCTGCGGCCAAGTCCGCCAGCAACTACCGCCTGCCGGGCAGCACCCTGTACGTGACACTGGAGCCGTGCAGCATGTGCGCGGGGCTGATCGTCCATTCGCGGGTGGCGCGGGTGGTCTACGGCGCGCTGGAGCCCAAGGCGGGGATCGTGCAGAGCCAGGGGCAGTTCTTCACCCAGGGCTTTCTCAATCACCGGGTGATGTACGAGGGGGGAGTGCTGGCCGAGGAATGTGGCGCGATACTCAGCGAGTTTTTCAAGGCTCGGCGGGCCAAGGGCTAACCTGCGCCGGCCTCATCGCTGGCAAGCTAGCTCCCACAGGATGGCGCTCGGCTTTAGAAGGGCGATTGAGGGAGCTGGCTTGCCGGTGAAGTGGCCTTGAAGACTCACATCGGCGACGCTTGCTCCGCTGGCTTGTCCTTGTTCACCGCGGGCACATGCAGGTTGCCCTCGGCCACCTGGCCTTCGAGCTGCGGTTGCGTAACCCAGGTGAGGATGTCGTAGTAGCGGCGGATGTTGGCGACGAAATGCACCGGCTCGCCGCCCCGGGCATAACCGTACTTGGTCTTGCTGTACCACTGCTTCTGCGACAGGCGCGGCAGCATCTTCTTCACGTCCAGCCACTTGTTCGGGTTCAGGCCTTCGCGCTTGGCCAGGGTGCGGGCGTCTTCCAGGTGGCCGCTGCCGACGTTGTAGGCCGCCAGGGCAAACCAGGTGCGGTCCGGCTCCTTGATGCTGTCGTCGAGCTGGTCCTTGACCAGCATGAAGTACTTGGCGCCGCCCTGGATGCTCTGCCGGGGGTCCAGGCGGTTGGACACGCCCATGGCCTGGGCGGTGCGCTGGGTCAGCATCATCAGGCCGCGCACACCGGTCTTGGAGGTGACTTCCGGCTGCCACATCGATTCCTGGTAGCCGATCGCGGCCAGCAGCCGCCAGTCCACCTGTTCGACCTTGGAGCTGGTCTTGAAGTGTTTCTCGTACTTGGGCAGGCGTTGCTGCAGGTGCTGGGCGAAGGTGTAGGCACCGACGTAGCCCAGCACATCGACATGGCCGTAGTAACGGTCCTTCAGGCGTTGAAGCGTGCCGTTCTTCTGCGACTTGTCGAGAAACTCGTTGATCTCGTTGAGCAGGCTGTTGTCTTCGCCGGCGGCCACCGCCCAGCGCTGGTCACGGGTGTCGCCCAGGTCGAAGGCCACGCGCACGTTGGGGAAGTAGACCTGGTTCATGGCCAGTTCGTTGGAGTCGACCAGGGTCAGGTCGATCTGGCCTTCGTCGACCATGCGCAGCAGGTCGACCACTTCGACGGCGTCGGATTCTTCGTATTCCAGCCCCGGATTCTGCTTTTTCAGCTCGGCCAGCTGGTCGGCGTGGCTGCTGCCCTTGAGCACCATGATCTTCTTGCCCACCAGGCCCTTGGCATTGGTCGGGCGCGAGCGGCCGTTGCGGTAGATGACCTGCGGGGTCACCTCGAGATACGGGTGGGAGAACTTCGCCTGGCTGGCGCGGCGCTCGCTGCTGACCAGGCCGGCGGCGGCCAGTACCGGGCCGGAGGGCTTGCCCAGTTGGTCGAACAATTGGTCGAGGTTGTCGGCGGTCTCGATCTCGAGCTTCACCCCCAGGTCATCGGCGAAGCGCTTGACCAGTTCGTACTCGAAACCGGTTTCGCCGTTGCGGTCCTGGAAGTAGGTGGCCGGGCTGTTGCGGGTAATCACGCGCAATACGCCATCCTCCTTGACGCGCTCGAGGGTGCTGGGTTTTTCAACGCAGGCACCGAGCATCAGGAAGAGTCCGGTTGCGAAGAGCCATTTGGCGCAACGCTGGCGCAAAGCAGTGTGGGCGAACATAGGGTGCAGTATACGCAAAGGACTGCCGGCGCCATATCTCGACAATAGGTGGCTTGTCTGGTAGCAGGCGCTGTGACGGGCGTGGCGCAAGGGGCGATTTTTTGACCCCTGGGTCCGGTTCCACCGCCCGGCAGCATTGGCTTAGAGCGGGTGCCGAAAGCCTGCGAATTAGGCTAGAATGCACGGCCTCTAAGCACACCCCTTCCTGAGGCTGTCCCGACGATGTTGATCCTGCGCGGCGCTCCTGCCCTTTCTGCCTTTCGCCACGGTAAATTACTCGAGCAACTGAGCCAGAAAGTCCCCGCTGTTACTGGTTTGTATGCCGAATTCGCCCACTTCGCCGACGTCGACGGCGAGCTGACCGCCGACCAGCAGCAGGTGCTGGGCCGTCTGCTCAAGTACGGCCCGAGCGTGCCGGTACAGGAGCCGAGTGGCCGCCTGTTCCTGGTCGTGCCGCGCCTGGGCACCATCTCGCCCTGGGCATCCAAGGCCAGCGACATCGCCCACAACTGCGGCCTGCAGTCGATCCAGCGCCTGGAGCGCGGCATCGCCTACTACGTCGCCGGCAGCATCAATGACGCCGACGCCCAGGCCATCGCCGCCGAGCTGCACGACCGCATGACCCAGCGCGTGCTGGGCAAGCTGGAAGACGCCGCCGACCTGTTCAGCCACGCCCAGCCCAAGCCGATGACCTCGGTCGACATCCTGGACGGTGGCCGCGCCGCCCTGGCCCAGGCCAACATCGACCTGGGCCTGGCCCTGGCCGAAGACGAGATCGACTATCTCGTCAACGCCTTCCAGGGCCTCAAGCGCAACCCGAACGACATCGAACTGATGATGTTCGCCCAGGCCAACTCCGAGCACTGCCGCCACAAGATCTTCAATGCCAGCTGGGACATCGACGGCCAGGCGCAAGAGAAGAGCCTGTTCGGCATGATCAAGAACACCTACCAGATGCACAACGAAGGCGTGCTGTCGGCCTACAAGGACAACGCCTCGGTGATCGTCGGTTCGGTGGCCGGGCGCTTCTTCCCGAACCCTGAGACCCGCCAGTACGGCGCGGTGCAGGAGCCGGTGCACATCCTGATGAAGGTCGAGACGCACAACCACCCGACCGCCATCGCCCCGTTCTCCGGCGCCTCCACCGGCTCCGGCGGCGAAATCCGCGACGAAGGTGCCACCGGCCGTGGTGCCAAGCCCAAGGCCGGCCTGACCGGTTTCACCGTTTCCAACCTGCGCATCCCCGGTTTCGAGCAGCCTTGGGAAAAGCCGTACGGCAAGCCTGAGCGCATCGTCGACGCCCTCGACATCATGATCGAAGGCCCGCTGGGCGGCGCCGCGTTCAACAACGAATTCGGTCGCCCGGCCCTGACCGGCTACTTCCGTACCTTCGAGCAGGGCATCAACACCCCGCACGGCGAGGAAGTCCGTGGCTACCACAAGCCGATCATGCTCGCTGGCGGCATGGGCAACATCCGTGAAGACCACGTGCAGAAGGGCGAGATCACCGTCGGCGCCAAGCTGATCGTGCTTGGCGGCCCGGCCATGCTGATCGGCCTGGGCGGCGGCGCCGCTTCGTCGGTTGCCACCGGCGCCAGCTCCGCCGACCTGGACTTCGCCTCGGTGCAGCGCGAGAACCCGGAAATGGAACGCCGTTGCCAGGAGGTCATCGACCGCTGCTGGCAGCTGGGTGACAAGAACCCCATCGCCTTCATCCACGACGTCGGCGCTGGCGGCATTTCCAACGCCTTCCCCGAGCTGGTCAACGACGGTGGCCGTGGTGGTCGCTTCGAACTGCGCAACGTGCCCAACGACGAGCCGGGCATGGCCCCGCACGAGATCTGGTCCAACGAGTCGCAGGAGCGCTACGTGCTGGCGGTCAGCGCCGAGGACTTCGAGCGCTTCCAGGCCATCTGCGAGCGCGAGCGTTGCCCGTTCGCGGTGGTCGGCGAGGCCACCGAAGAGCAGCACCTGACCGTTACCGACAGCCACTTCGACAACACCCCGGTGGACATGCCGCTGGACGTGCTGCTGGGCAAGCCGCCGCGCATGCACCGTTCGGTCACTCGCGAAGCGGAGCTGGGCGATGAGTTCGACCCGAGCACGCTGGACCTGACCGACTCGGTCGAGCGCGTGCTGCGTCATCCGGCCGTGGCCAGCAAGAGCTTCCTGATCACCATCGGCGACCGCACCATCACCGGCCTCGTGGCCCGCGACCAGATGGTCGGCCCGTGGCAGGTTCCGGTGGCCGACTGCGCCGTTACCGCCACCAGCTTCGACGTCTACACCGGCGAAGCCATGGCCATGGGTGAACGTACCCCGCTGGCCCTGCTCGACGCCCCGGCGTCCGGGCGCATGGCGATCGGCGAGACCCTGACCAACCTGGCCGCCTCGCGCATCGAGAAGCTGTCCGACATCAAGCTGTCGGCCAACTGGATGTCCGCCGCCGGCCACCCGGGCGAAGACGCCCGCCTGTACGACACCGTCAAGGCCGTCGGCATGGAGCTGTGCCCGGAGCTGGGCATCACCATCCCGGTGGGTAAAGACTCGATGTCGATGAAGACCCAGTGGAGCGAAGCCGGCGAGCAGAAGAGCGTCACCTCGCCGATGTCGCTGATCATCACCGGCTTCGCCCCGGTTACCGACATCCGCAAGACCCTGACCCCGCAGCTGCGCATGGACAAGGGCGAGACCGACCTGATCCTGATCGATCTGGGTCGCGGCAAGAACCGCATGGGTGCCTCGATCCTGGCGCAGACCCACGGCAAGCTGGCCGCCCAGGCGCCGGACGTCGACGACGCCGAAGACCTCAAGGCGTTCTTCGCCGTCATCCAGGGCCTGAACGAAGACGGCCACCTGCTGGCCTACCACGACCGTTCCGACGGTGGCCTGCTGACCACCGTGCTGGAAATGGCCTTTGCCGGCCACTGTGGCCTGGAGCTGGAACTGGGCAACCTGACCAGCAAGCGCGAGAAAGTCGCGGCCATCCTCTTCAACGAAGAGCTGGGCGCGGTGATCCAGGTCCGTCAGGACGCCACGCCGGATGTGCTGGCGCAGTTCAGCGCCGCAGGCCTGGGCGAGGATTGCGTCGCGGTGATCGGCCAGCCGATCAACAACGGTGAAGTGCTGATCAAGTTCGAAGGCGAAGAGCTGTTCAAAGGCGACCGTCGCCTGCTGCAGCGCCAGTGGGCCGAGACCAGCTACCAGGTCCAGCGCCTGCGCGACAACGCCGACTGCGCCGACCAGGAGTTCGACGCGCTGCTCGAGGAAGACAACCCAGGCCTGTCGGTCAAGCTCGGCTACGACGTCAACGAAGACATCGCCGCGCCGTACATCAAGAAAGGCGTGCGCCCGCAAGTGGCGATCCTGCGCGAGCAGGGCGTCAACGGCCAGGTCGAGATGGCCGCGGCCTTCGACCGTGCCGGCTTCGCCGCCGTCGACGTGCACATGAGCGACATCCTGTCTGGTCGTGTCGATTTCGAAGCGTTCAAGGGCCTGGTGGCCTGCGGCGGCTTCTCCTATGGCGACGTGCTCGGTGCCGGTGAGGGCTGGGCCAAGTCGGCGCTGTTCAACGCCCGTGCCCGCGATGCCTTCCAGGCCTTCTTCGAGCGTACCGACAGCTTCGCCCTGGGCGTGTGCAACGGTTGCCAGATGATGTCCAACCTGCACGAGCTGATCCCGGGCACCGAGTACTGGCCGCACTTCGTGCGCAACCGCTCGGAGCAGTTCGAAGCCCGTGTGGCCATGGTCGAGGTGCAGAAGTCCAACTCGATCTTCCTGCAGGGCATGGCCGGTTCGCGCATGCCGATCGCCATCGCCCACGGCGAAGGCCATGCCGAATTCGCCAGCGAAGAGGCACTGCTGGAGGCCGACCTGTCCGGTTGCGTGGCCCTGCGCTACGTCGACAACCACGGCAAGGTCACCGAAGCCTACCCGGCCAACCCGAACGGCTCGCCGCGCGGGATCACCGGCCTGACCAGCCGCGACGGTCGCGTGACCATCATGATGCCGCACCCGGAGCGTATGTTCCGCGCCGTGCAGAACTCCTGGCGCCCGGATGAGTGGCAGGAAGACGCAGCCCTGATGCGCATGTTCCGCAACGCGCGGGTCTGGGTGAACTAAGGCGTGTACAAGCTCGCCTTCTTCGTCCCCGACAGCCATGTCGAAGTGGTCAAGGCCGCTGTGTTCGCCGCTGGTGGCGGGCGTATCGGCGACTATGACCACTGCGCCTGGCAGACCCTCGGCCAGGGCCAGTTCCGCCCGTTGCACGGCAGCCAGCCGTACCTTGGGCAGACCGGTCAGGTCGAGGTGGTCGAGGAGTGGAAGGTGGAGCTGGTGGTGGCTGATGCGCTGATCGCCCAGGTGGTCGCTGCGCTCAAGCAGAGCCACCCGTATGAAACACCTGCCTATGAGGTCTGGCCGCTGGCCGATTTCTAGGAAAGCGTTGAATGACATCGCGGGGCAAGTCGCATCGGCGCACCGCCGCTCTCACGAAGCAAATTCGTGGGAGCGGCGGTGCGCCGATGCGACTTGCCCCGCGATGCTTTTCAGCCTTGCAAGGCGGCGCCCAGCGCAGGTGCCTTGCCACCTACCAGCAGATGCCACACGCCGCCTACCTGCGGGCTCACTCCCAGGCATCCCAAGGCGGCCAGGTGATCCTGTTGTACCTTGCTCTCATCCCTGACTTGCACCCGCACCCGGCTCGAGGCCACGCACTGCGCTTCCAGTAGATTGTCGCGCCCGCCCAGGGCCTGCAGCCATTCATCCACGACGACCGTCTCGGTGACCACGGCGGCCTTCTCGGCCACCGCTGCCGTCACCCGCGCATGAGGTAGCTCACCACGGATCTCATCGGCCAGCGCATCGGCCATCGGCCCCACCACCACTTGGAGGCTGCCGCCGCTGCCAGGCCGTACCACCGCCATGGCGCCGAGGGCTTTCAAGGCCTGGTCCTGGGCCAGGCCGCGATCGGCCAGTACCAGGCGCAGGCGCGTGGTGCAGGCGTCCACCCCTTGCAGGTTGGCCGCGCCGCCCAGTGCGTCGATATAGCGCCGGGCCCTGGGCACCTCCGCGCCGGCTGCCGCTTCGTTGCCGGGCTGCTCCTCGCGCCCCGGCGTCTTGAGGTCGAAGCGGCGGATACAGAAGTCGAACACGAAGTAGTACACCACCGCATACAGCAGGCCTACAGGGAACACCAACCAACCGTTGCTGGAGCGCCCCCAGCCCAGGGCCATGTCGATGGCGCCGCCGGAGAAGGTGAAGCCCAGGCGGATGCCCAGCAGGTCGCAAACCGCCATGGACACCCCGGTGAGCAGCGCGTGGATCAGGTACAGCAGCGGCGCGAGGAACATGAAGGCGAACTCGATCGGCTCGGTCACCCCGGTCAGCGCCGAGGTCAGCGCCATCGACAGCAGCACGCCACCAATCAGCTTGCGCCGGGCCGGCAGGGCGTGGCGATACATGGCCAGGCACGCAGCAGGCAGGCCGAAGATCATCACCGGGAACATGCCGGCCATGAACTGGCCGGCGTTCGGGTCGCCGGCGAAGAAGCGCGCCAGGTCGCCGGTGACCACCTGGCCGCTGGCCGCCTGGAAGCTGCCGAAGACGAACCACACCAGGTTGTTGAGGATGTGGTGCAGGCCGGTGATGATCAGCAGGCGGTTGAGCACGCCGAAGAAGAACGCGCCGATACTGCCGCTCTCCAGCATCAATTGGCCGAGGCTGTTGATGCCGTCCTGGATCGGCGGCCAGGCCAGGCCGAACAGCAGCCCGAGGAACACCGCCGACACCCCGGTGGCAATCGGCACGAAGCGCCGGCCGCCGAAGAACGCCAGGTAGTCCGGCAGCTGGATGTCCTTGAAGCGGTTGTACAGGCCACCGCCGAGCAGACCGCAGATGATCCCGGCGAGCATGCCCATGTCGATCTTCGGGTCGATCACCTTCAGCGTCGCCACCAGCACCAGATAGCCGATGGCCCCGGCCAGCCCGGCGGTGCCGTTGTTGTCGCGGGCGAAGCCCACGGCGATGCCGACGGCGAAGATAAGCGCCAGGTTGGCGAAGATCGCCTGGCCTGCGTCATGCACCAGGGCGATGTCGAGCAGGTCGGTGTCGCCCAGGCGAAGCAACAGGCCGGCGATGGGCAGGATGGCGATGGGCAGCATCAAGGCGCGGCCGAGCCGCTGCAGGCCCTGGATGAAGTGCTGGTACATGGTGCGCTCCGATTATTGTTGTAGGGCCGCGGCGGCGGCCGGTTGGGCGTGAGACTGGGCAGTGAAGTCGCGGCAGGCCTGGCGCACCGCGGCGGCGCTGGACAAGCCCAGCAGGCCCTGGCTGAAGCGACGGCAGGCGGCTGCATCGAGCTGGCGCACCTGCGCCTTGATCTCACCGATCTGCGGCGCGCTGACCGACAGCTCGGCCACCCCCAGCCCGACCAGCACCGGCGTGGCCAGCGGGTCGGAGGCCAGCGCACCGCACACGCCGACCCAGCGCCCGTGCTTCGCCGCGCCCTGGCAGGTCAGCTCGATCAGGCGCAGCAAGGCGGGGTGCAAGGCATCCACCCGCGCAGCCAGGCCGGCGTGGTCGCGGTCCATGGCCAGGGTGTACTGGGACAGGTCGTTGGTGCCGATGGAGAAGAAATCGGCATGTTCGGCCAGGCGCTCGGCGAGCAGCGCCGCGGCCGGCACCTCGATCATCACCCCCAGCTCGGCGCGTTGCCTGATGCCCAGCTCACCGGCCAGGCGGTCCAGGCGCTGGCGGATGGCGATCAGCTCGTCGACTTCGGTCACCATCGGCAACATGATCCGGCAACGCTGTTGCGGGCTGACTTGCAGCAGCGCGCGCAACTGCTGGTCGAGCAGTTCCGGGCGCACCTGGCCCAGGCGGATGCCGCGCAGGCCCAGCACCGGGTTGGCCTCGGCCGGCAGGGGCAGGTAGTCTAGCTGCTTGTCGCCGCCCACATCGATGGTACGGATGATCACTGGGCGTTCGGCCATGGCATCGAGTACGGCCTGGTAGGCGCTGCGCTGCTCGCTCTCGTCCGGCGCGGTGGGGCGGTCGATGAACAGGAACTCGCTGCGCAGCAGGCCGATGCCGTCGGCACCCAGGGCCAAGGCCTCGGCGGTTTCCTCGGCACTGGCGACATTGGCGGCAACCTCGATTACTTGGCCATCGCGGGTGCGGGCGCTCTGTTGGGCGGCGGCCTGCTGGCGTTGGCGGGTTTCGCGGCGCTGTTGCACATGACGCTGCACCTCGGCCAGGCGCTGCGCATCAGCCTCGGTTTCCAGGCGGCCCTGGTCGGCGTCCAGCACCAGCGGCGTGCCGGCGGGCAGCTCCAGCAGCGCTTCGCCCACAGCCACCAGGCACGGCAGGCCGCGGGCGCGGGCAAGGATGGCGACGTGCGAGGTGGCGCCGCCTGCGGCCATGCACAACCCGGCGACCTCGTGGCGGGCCAGTAGCAGCAGGTCGGAGGGCGTCAGTTCATGGGCGACGACAATGGCCGAGGGCGGCAGGCGCAGTTGCCGGGTTTCACCAAGCAAGGCCCGCAGCACGCGCTGTTGCAGGTCGTACAGATCGTTGGCGCGCTCGGCCAGCAACGGGTTGCCCAGGCTGCGCAGGATCTGGCACTGGGTATCGATGGCACGGCTCCAGGCATGGCTGGCGGCGACGCCGTTGGCGATATGCTGGCGGGCGTCGCCGAGCAGGGCCGGATCGTCGAGCAAGGCCAGGTGGGCCTCGAGGATCGCGGCCGCGTCCTCCTGGCCGCGTGGCAGGTGGCGCCAGTCGCGGTCAATGGCATGACGCACTTCGGCCAAGGCTGTGTTCAACGCCTGGTGCTGTGCGGCGGGGTCGTTGTCGCCGTTGTCGGGCGGCAGGCTGACCCCGTCCAGCCGGGCCAACGGCCCTTGGGCCAGGCCGGGGGCGGCGCAGACACCGGTTAGCATGCCGGGCCCGGCAGCGGGCTTGGGCATGGCGGTGCTGGTCGGCGCGTGCGCGGCATGGCGCTCACCGACCGAGGCCGTCTGCACGGCGGTGATCAGCGCCTGCAGCGCGGCCTGGCTGTCCGGCCCGGTGCAGATCAGTTCGACTTCGGCACCTTCGCCAACGCCCAGGCCCATGACCGCCACCAGGCTGTCGAGGTCGGCCTCGCGCTCGGCGAAGCGCAGCACGGCATGGCTCTGGAAACCTTGCGCAGTCTGGCGCAGCAAGGCGGCGGGGCGGGCGTGCAGGCCGCCGTGATGAGCGACCCGGGCATGACCGCACGCGCTTTCATGGCTGATCGGCCGGGCATGCGCTTCGCCACCCGTGGCCTCGATCTCCAGCAGCGCCACGCCCAACTGCGCATTGCCTGCCTCCAGTCGCCTCAGGCCAAAGCCAGGGCCATTGCTGATCAGCATCACGGTGACCAGGCTGACACAGTGCTGCGCTACCAGGTCCATGTCGAAGCGCACCAGCGGCTGGCCTTGGCTGACCTGGTCGCCCAGCGCCACCAATGGCGAGAAGCCACGCCCCTGCAGTTGCACGGTGTCGACACCGATATGCAGGAGGATTTCCGCACCGTTGGCCGCGCGCAGGGTCAGCGCGTGGCCGGTGCGAGCCAGTTGCACCACCTCGCCGGCACATGGGGCGTGCAGCACATCGTTGAGTGGGTCGATGGCGACGCCGTCACCGAGGGTGGCGCTGCTGAACACCGGGTCCGGCACCTGCTCCAGCGGCACCAGCGGCCCGGCGAGTGGGGCATGGAGGATGATCTTGTTATTGTCGGGCATGCGCTGTTCCTCGCGGCTTCACTGCGTGCAGGTCACTTTGCTCAGGTGGCGCGGCTGGTCGGGGTCGAGGCCACGGGCCTCGGCCAGGGCCGCGGCCATGACGTAGAAGCTCTGGATCGCCAGCAGCGGGTCCAGGGCCGGGTGTTCGGCGCAGCTCAGGGTGAGGTCGCGCCCGGCGATATCGGCGGGCGCCGCCAGCAGCACATGGGCGCCGCGCTGGCGCATGTCGGCGGCCAGTTGCAGCAGCCCGGCCTGCTCGACGCCGCGCGGGGCGAACACCAGCAGCGGGTACTGGGCGTCGATCAGCGCCATGGGGCCGTGGCGCACTTCGGCGCTGCTGAAGGCCTCGGCCTGGATCACCGAGGTTTCCTTGAGCTTGAGCGCCGCTTCCTGGGCGATGGCAAAGCCGGCGCCACGGCCGATCACCATCAGCCGTTCGGCGTCGCGCAAGGTGTCGAGGGCCGGGTTCCAGTCCTGGGCGGCGGCTTCACGCAATTGCGCGGGCAGGGCAAGGCCGGCTGCCAGCAGGGCACGGTCCTGGCCCCAATGGGCGACCAGGCGGGCGCTGGCGCTCAGGGTGGCGACGAAGCTCTTGGTCGCCGCCACCGACAGCTCGGGGCCGGCGCCCAGCGGCAAGTGATGCTGGCAGGCCTGTTCCAGCGGCGAGCCCTCGGCATTGACCAGCGATACGGTGGTCGCGCCGCACTGGTTCAGGCGACGCAGGCTGTCGACCAGGTCCGGGCTCTGCCCTGACTGCGAGAAGCCCAGCGCCACCTGGCCGCGTACCCGCAACGGCGCCTGTTGTAAGGTCACCACCGACATCGGCAGCGACGCCACTGGCAGGCCGAGTTGCTGCATGGCGACATAGGCGAAGTAACTGGCGGCGTGGTCCGAACTGCCCCGGGCCACGGTCAGTGCCACCTGTGGGTCGAGCCGACGCAGTTGTTCGCTGAGGGTTTCCAGGCGCGGGTCCAGCGCCTGGTTCTGTCGTTCGACGACATCGGCGCAGCTGCGGGCTTCTTCGAGCATCCTTGAACTCATGCGGTTTCTCCTTCGACCATCACGGCGGTCAGGTTCAGTTGGCGATCGAGCAGCACCGCGTCGGCCCAGGCGCCCGGTTGCAGGCGGCCACGGTCGGCGATGCCGAGGTAATCAGCGGGGTAACGGGACAGGCGCGCGGAGGCCTCGGCCAGGGGCAGGCCGATCTTCACCAGGTTGCGCAGGGCCTGGTCCATGGTCAGGGTGCTGCCGGCCAGGGTGCCGTCGGGCAGGCGCACGCCGCCCAGGCACTTGGTCACGGTGTGGCTGCCCAGGCGGTATTCGCCGTCGGGCATGCCGGCGGCGGCGGTGGAGTCGGTGACGCAGTACAGGCACGGGATCGCGCGCAGGGCCACCTTGATCGCCCCGGGGTGCACGTGCAGCAGGTCCGGGATCAGCTCGGCGTAGCGGGCGTGGGCCAGGGCCGCGCCAACGATGCCCGGCTCGCGGTGGTGCAGCGGGCTCATGGCGTTGTACAGATGGGTGAAGCTGCTGGCGCCGGCTTCCAGGGCCGCCACGCCTTCCTCGTAGCTGCCCAGGGTGTGGCCGATCTGCAGGCGGATGCCGCGCTGGCTCAAGGCCTGGATCAGCGGCAGGTGCCCGGCGATTTCCGGGGCGATGGTGATAACCTTGATCGGTGCCAGGGCCAGGTATTCCTCGACTTCGTCGAGCAGCGCCTGGTGGGCGAAGTTCGGCTGGGCGCCGAGCTTGCCGGGGTTGATATACGGGCCTTCCAGATGCACGCCGAGAATGCGCGCGCCCTGGCGCGGTTGCTTGAGGTGCGCGCCCAGCTCGCCCAGCACGTGGGCCAGTTCCTCGCGTGGCGCGGTCATGGTGGTGGCCAGCAGCGAGGTGGTGCCGAAGCGCCGATGGGTGCGGGCGATGGTGGCGAAGGCCTCACCGCCCTGCATGATGTCGCTGCCGCCGCCGCCATGCACGTGCAGGTCGATGAAACCGGGCAACAGGTACGGCAGGTCGTTGGCCAGCGGGTCGCACGGCGTGCCCTCGATGGCCTGTATGCGGCCGTTTTCGAGGTGCAGTTGTCCGCGCACCCAGCCGTCGGGGGTGAGGATGTTGGCGATGTCCATGGAGGCTCCGGTCAGCGTCGCAGTTCGGCGACGAAGTCGTAGTAGTCGTTGCGGCAGTAGGTGTCGGTCAGCTCGATGGCGGTGTTGTCGTCGAGGTAGCCGATCCGGGTCATCAGCAGCATGGCGGTGCCGGGGGCGATGCCCACCTGGGCGGCCAGTTCGTCGCTGGCGTTGATCGCGCGGATATGTTGCAGGGCGCGAACCACCGGGCGGCCAAGTTGGTCGAGGTGCTGGTACAGCGAATCGCCGATGGCCTGCGGGTCGCCGAGCAGGCGGGCGGGCAGGGTGCTGACCTCCACCGCCATGACGATGTCGTCGGCCTTGCGCAGGCGCTTGAGGTGGGCCACCTGGTCGGTGGGCGACAGGCCGAGGCGGATCAGTTCGTCGCTGCTCGGCGTGCCGATGCTGCGCTCCAGCCACTGCGAGCTGGGCACGAAGCCTTTCATGCGCAGCATTTCGCTGAAGCTCGACAGGCGCGACAGGGGTTGTTCGAGGCGTGGCGTGATGAAGGTACCGGAGCCCTGGATGCGCTGGATCAGGCCTTGTTCGAGCAGGACTTCGAGGGCCTTGCGCGCGGTGACCCGGGAGATGTCCAGGGTTTCGCTGAGGGTGCGCTCCGAGGGCAGGGCCTGGTCGGCGGTCCACTGGCCGGCATGGATGGCCTGCTCCAGGTTGCGTGCCAGCTGCAGGTAGAGCGGGGTGGCGCTGGTGTCGTCGGGGCGCAGGGCGGTTAGAGGACGCATGGGCGGTGTCCGGTATTGTTGTGGGATGAAAATTAATACCACTTTAATACCAGGTCAATACCACTGGTCTGGATTGGTGTGCCTGATCAGATGGCTGGGGCCGCTTCGCGACCCTTTCGTCGCGGTTCGTCGCCACGACAAGCCGGCTGTCCCAGAGTCAACCCCAGCTTGCTTTTTGTGGGAGCCGGCTTGCCGGCGAAAGGGCTGCTTAGCAGCCCCAGCGTCCTGTCAGATATTTCCGAACCTGAAACCAAATGCTTCAGCCAGAAAAGCTTGGGAACTACCCTACGTGCTTGCCGGAAGCTGCTGCGTTGTCGGGGAAAGACCCCGGGGATAACTTCACCTGGTCGCCAGATATGGTGACCAGGATGTGAGAATCCTGGAGTACAGGTTTTTCGGCAGTCCCTTCATGGCAGCCGTGCACGGGCAGACTTCGGTCTGACCGGGTTTCTTGTGCCCCGGATTCTCACCCCGTTCATGGCTGCCACCTTAATCGGGCGTGAGAGTCCGTATAACGAAGATCGCTGCTCTGCCATGGCAGCCGTAGGCGGGCAGGCATTGCCTGATCGGTTTTCTTCGTGACCGGTTCTCACTCCGTGTACGGCTGCCACCCGACCAAGTAATGGCTCCTGCCTTTTACTCCATACGTCGCACCAACCCACACGCCAGCAACCCCACCTCGAACAGCACCCACATCGGCACCGCCAGCATGGTCTGGGAAAACACATCCGGCGGCGTCAGGATCATCCCCACCACGAAGCAGCCGACGATCACATAAGGCCGGCTGCGCCGCAGCGTGGCCACGTCGGTCAGCCCCGCCCAGACCACGATGAAGGTCGCCACCGGGATCTCGAAGGCCAGGCCGAACGCCAAAAAGAGCGCCAGGATGAAGTCCAGGTACAGGCCGATGTCGGTCATCATTTCGACCCCGTCCGGGGTCACGCTGGCGAAGAAACCGAACATCATCGGGAACACCAGGAAGAACGCGAACGCCATGCCGCCATAGAACAGCACGATGCTCGACACCAGCAGCGGCAGGGCGATACGCCGTTCACGTCGGTACAGCCCCGGGGCGATGAAGCCCCAGGCCTGGTGCAGCAGCAGCGGCATGGCGACGAACAGCGCGCACATCGCCGTCAGCTTGAACGGCGCAAGAAACGGCGAGGTGACGCTGGTGGCGATCATGCTGGCGCCTTCTGGGAGGTAACGGCGCAGCGGTTCGGAGATGTGCGTGTACAGCGTCTGGGCAAAGGGGAACAGCCCGCAGAACACCAGCGCGATCAGCAGCAGGCAGCGCACCAGGCGCTTGCGCAGGTCCCGCAGATGATCGGTCAGCGGCATGCGCGCCGCCTGGTCGAGAGCGAGGGACATCAAGCGCTCTCCTTGGCGTGGGCGACTGGTGTCGGGTCATTGGCCGGCGTCGCGTCAAGCTGGATGCCTTGGCGCAGCTCCTGCTCCAGGCGCTGCAACGGCGCGGCATCCAGGGCGGGCATGTCGATCTCCCGTTCCACCTGCGCCTTCAACGCATTCAGTGCCCGACGGGCCTGGCCCAGCCCACGGCCCAGGGTCCGCGCCGCCACCGGCAGGCGCTCGGGGCCGAGCACCAGCAGGGCGACGATGCCCACCAACAGCAGTTCGGTGAAGCCGATCTCGAACATCAGGCCTGACGATCCGTTTGTGTCTGTTGTACCGGCTGATTGTTCAGCACTTGCGGCTGCTGCTCGACAGTGTTGTCGGCAGTGCCGCCCATGGACTTGCGAAAGCCCTGGATCGCCTCGCCCACATCACCGCCCAGCCCCTTGAGACGCTTGGTGCCGAACAGCAGGAAGACGATCAACAGCACGATCACCAATTGCCAGATTCCGATGCCACCCATGTAAGACCACTCCTGTCAGGTCAAAGAAAAAGGAAGGCCAATCCTGCCCTGCGCAGATGACGGGCACATGACTGCCATCTGCCTGCAACAACCGGCGTGTTGACTGGCGCTTTTCAGCGGCCACGGGAAGACAGGGATGGGGCGCAGGCGACAACGGGGCGCGGCACTGTTGATGGTGCTGGTGGTGCTGGCGATGCTGGCGGCGGGGCTGGCCTGGTTGGTGGAGGATGGCCGGCGCCAGGTGGATGCGGTGCGCCTGCTGCACCAGCGGGTGCAGGTACGGGCCATGGAGCAGGCGGGGCTGGCCTATGCCTCCCAGGCCCTGCGCGATCCGGCCTGGCGCGCCAGCCCGCTGTTCTGGCAGGCCCTGCGCGGGCAGCCGCTGGCCTATGACTTTGGCGCCGGCAAGGCGCAGTTGCGGGTGATCGACCAGCACAGCTGCTTCAACGTCAACGCCCTGCTGGGGGAGGATGGCCCACGGGCCGAGCGCCAGTTGCGCCAGCTGTTGGGTGATGACATGGCTGCCGAACGGTTGGTCGATGCCCTGGCCGACTGGCTGGACGCCGACAGCGATGCCCGTCTGCAGGGCGCCGAGAGCGCCCAGTACCTGCGCCAGCAACCACCGCGGCTGGCGGCCAACCAGCCCATGCTCGACACCAGTGAACTCAACCTGCTGCTGGAGCCGGACAGTGCTCGGCAAGGCCGCTATCGAATGCTCTGCGCGCTGCCGTCGACCAGCGGCTGGCGGCTCAATGCCAATGCCCTGGGGTTGGAGCACCTGCCGTTACTGGAGGCGATGTACGAAGGACGGTTCTCCCGTTCGATGCTCAGCCGCGTGATCAGTGGCCGCCCGGCGGCCGGGTATGTCGATGCCGCGGCCTTGCGCCAGGCGCTGGGGGCGGTGGATGACGAGACCTTCGCCCGGCTAAGCGAAGGGTTGCTGCTCAACAGCGGCCATTTCGTCCTGCAGCTGTCGTTCGAGGAGGAGGGGCGCACGCTGCGCAGCCAGTTCCAGATCGAGGCACTGGGCGTGGTGCAATGGCATGCGCGGGTGCCGGCGCAGCAGGTGCGAGTCAGGGGGCGGGAGCCCGTTGCCGGGTGAGACTTTGTTACTGATGGTTGGAAATTCGCTAGGTATCGTAGGAAATGTCGGATGAGGCGATCTGTTCAGCATGGCCGGTGACGCGGGCGGCTAAGCTACCCGCCGACCATTGGTTTACCGGATATTCACCTCTCATGCCGAACACCACCCGCCCCGGTTGGGGCGAGAAAACCCTCCAGGCCCTGAGTGACGGTGTGGCCATTGACGGGCGATTCCGGACAGGGCTCTCGAAGTGCTTTGCGTCTGCCGCCGGGTCGATCCTGCTGGCAGTGTTCTCTGTCGGCAGCGCGGGATTCGTATCGATCTGCAGCACACCGATACTCGAACAGTGCAAGTACCTGATCGATGACACATCGCTCCCTGTGCCGGAAACCTACGCGCACTCCATCATTGCGCTCTGCCTGACAGTGGTTGCGCTTCTGCTGGTGTGGTTGCGCGAGCTGGGTCTGACGGATATCGCGCGTCGCAAGGAAGCCGACCTGGAGCGTCAACGCCGGGAGATGGAAGGGCGTCTGACCAATCTGCCGCCCCGGCAGTTCATCAATGACTATGTGGATGCGCTGAGAACCATCGGCGAGTTGCGTCAGTTGACCAAGTACGAGGCTCGCACGCTCAGCCCGGAAACGATCGTGCAGCGCATTCGAACCATCATGTCGATCATCCTGAGCCTGACCAGGCTGTGGGATGGCGTCTCGGCATCCAACCGCTTCGTCACTTACCATGCGAACATCATGCGGGTCCTGTATCGGGACGAAATTGCCCTGACCCCGGTACGCGACCTGGCCTTGGGTGATGAGGCGCAAACTTTTGCCAGCCAGGACTCATACGCATTGCAGAACTGGTTGCTTCAGTATGAGTTCTTTCTGCACAACCAATCCTATGACGTGGTGATCGAGCGCTGTTCGGGCATCCTGTTCATCCAGGACACCGGTCTGTCCGTCAACTCATCATGCCCCGGGCGTCCCGATGCGTCGGCCGAGCAGATCTGCCTGCCATTCACTCGAACGGCGTGCTATGACCCATCGTTCCATCATCCAAACCTCCCGGGGCCGGCGCGAGCGGCGGCGACCGGCCAACCTGGCTATGTACCGAACATCAATGAAACCATGGCACTGTGGTTCGCCAATCAGAAAATCATCAACAGCGAAATCAATCCCAGATACGAGCAACAGGTAAAGGATTACTACCGCAAGCTTGATCATGCGAAATCGCTGATCAGCCTGCCCCTTTATCATCAGGGCGCATTGATGGGAGTCTTGAACGTCAGCAAAAATGCCGAGAACATGCTGATGAATGCAGACCGTGCAGACCTGTTCGTGCAGTTGATGAACCCTGTCTGCTACCATTTGGGCAAGATGCTAGTCTCGCCTGAGGCAGGCTACGCTGGCGCGCAAGGCGTGCCCTGCGACAAGGAGCATGAATATGAGAATTGAGCTGCGTACACCGCTGGTTCGCAAACCGACGCCCGCCAACACTGCCAAGAAGCGTGAGATGACAGGCGAGGAGTTGTGCAAGGCTATGGCCGAGCGGGCCGAGAAGATCCTCAAGGGGGAGCCCGTCGAACCGGTGGGCTGGAACCTCGAGGTCTACTGAGCCTCAGTCGAATCGAAAGAAGCCGCCCATGGGCGGCTTTTTCGTTTGTCACAGTGGGAACGCGGGTCGACTCGATCAGGCCGTGCCGATCTCCCCGCCATCGTTACGCTGGATCACCACCGTCGAAGCCCGTGGCCGCACCGGGGTGCCGGCCGGCGTGACGTCGGTGGCCTTGTCGGTGCTTGGCCAGTTGTCCGGGTGCTGGATGTTGACGAACATGGTCTTGTTGTCCGGGGTGAAGGCAATCCCCGTCACCTCGCAGCCATTCGGCCCGACGAAGAAGCGGCGCAGGTCCACCTGGTTGGTGGCGTTGACCGGGACCTGCTTGCCGTTGGCGTCCACCAGGTCGGTGGGGATCACTGCCAGCACCTGGTCGTTGGTGTAGCTGGTCAGGGTGGCTTCGCCGTTGTCGGTCTCGAACCACAGTACGCCGCGGCTATCGAAGCTCATGCCGTCGGGGCTGGCGAACTGGTTCAGTTCGGTCAGGCCCGAGCGGTTGATGTCCGGCGCACCGGCGGCGTTGGCGCCGAACACGAAGATGTCCCAGGTGAAGGTCTTGTGGTCGTCGCTGTCGTGCCAGCGGATGATGTGGCCGTGGCGGTTCGGCCCGCGTGGGTTGGCCGCGTCGACCTTGGCCGCGGTGCGCGCGCTGTTGTTGGTCAGGGTCAGGTAGACATCGCCGTTGAGCGGGTTGACGGCGGTCCACTCGGGGCGGTCCATGGGCGTGGCGCCCACGGCGTCGGCAGCGCCACGGGTGTTGAGGATGATGCCCGGCAGGTCGCCGAATTGCGCGCCCAGGGTGCTGCCGGCCGTGGTCGGGGTGGCCACGTCGAGCAGCAGCCACGCGCCGGTGCCGTTGGCATCGAAGCGGGCGACATACAACTTGCCCTTGTCCATGTACTTGGCGCCGGTGGCCAAACGGTCGGCTGGGTTGGCGTCGGCCGGGTCCCACAGCGCGTCGGAGACGAACTTGTACAGGTATTCGTTGTTGGAGTCGTCGCCGGTGTACCAGACCAGCGGCTTGCCGGCCACCGGCAGGCCTGGGCAGCAGCCCTCATGGCGGAAGCGGCCCAGGGCGGTGCGCTTCACCGCCAGGGTGTTGTTGGTGTACGGGTCGATCTCGACGATGTAGCCATAGGTGCTGGCTTCGTTGCGGAAGTCGTCGGTGGCGCTGGCACCGCTGGGGGTGATGTTGAAGCGGGCGAATTCGCCGGCCACTTCGCTGGCATCACCAGCCGCGGTTTCCCACTTGTACTGGCCACTGCTCGAAGAGACGCCGATACGCACCTGGTCGGCCGGGCGCACACCCTTGTTGACGAAGATGCCGGGCCAGTTCTCCTCGCAGGTCAGGTAGGTGCCCCACGGGGTGTAGCCGTTGCCGCAGTTGTTGTTGGTGCCGCGGCACTGGGTGCCGGTGGGCGAGAACTTGGTCTTGACGTGGTCGGTGCCGCGCATCGGGCCGGCAATATCCATCAGCGAGACGGTGGTGAAGCGGCGGTTGAGCGGGTCGTTGTCGACCACCTGCCAGCGCCCGGCGACTTTGCTGATGCGCACCACGCCGGCGCCGTGGGCGTTGATCTCCTTGCGCACCTCCTCGACCGGGCGTTTGCCGGCGACGGTGGTCGGGCCGGCCGGGTGCAGGGCGGCGGTGTCGATGTATTCGAAGTTGATCGCCAGCAGGCCATCGCTGGAACTGCCGTTGATGGGGAAGAAGTGCATGCCGTCATGGTGCATGCCCATGGCGTTGGCCTGGTCGGTGGAGGTGTTGCTGCCGTCGGCCTTCCATGGGTTGGCGGTGGCGTTCAACGGCGTGCCCCAGGGCGCCAGCACGTAGGCGCTGTAGCCGGCGGCGACCACGCAGGCGTCGGTGCGCGAGCCGGCGATGGAGTTGAAGCCCAGCTTGAGTTTGGGTTTCTCCGGCTGCGGTGCTGGATCGTCGTGATCCGAGCCGCCGCCGCTGTCGAAGCAACCGGTCAGGCCGGCACCGGCGATCATGGCGATGGCCGCGCCGAGGCTGCCGCGCACCACCGAGCGACGGCTCAGGTAAGTGTCCATGACACTGGCCATCGGCAGGTTGCCGCTCTGGTTGCGGTCCAGGTTATCGCCGGTATCTCGACTCATCAGGGTGTCCTTTTTTTGGCTGAGTTGAAGGAAACCGCGACTGTAGAGGGCAAGTATGATGATTGATTGTCAGATTTGTTAAAGAGCCTTTAAAACTCACCGCTATTACTAAAGCGTTAACCTGCGCTGTTTTGGAATTAACGTCGGTTTTCTGCCATCAAACTGTCACGCAAGCGCCGCAATATCCGGAGCCCTATGTGAACAGGGATGGCGGAGTCGATGGCGAGCAGGCGCGAAGTGATCAGCTGGATGGGTGTCGGTGCCCTGGCTCCGTTGCTCGGCGCCTGTTCGGCCCTGCCCATGTCCGGTGGCGCTGGCGACCGCGCGCTGGACCTGCTGTATGTCGCCGATACCCTCGACGCCCGCCAACCGTGCCAGGCCGTGGTGCCGGCCACACGCCTCGGCCCGGTCAGCCACCTTGGGCGAGCTCCGTGGATGAGCGGGCCGAATGCAAGTGCCGGGCAGCTTGAGCTGGCGCCGTTGCTCGATGCTGGCCTTGCCGGCCAGGCCCAGACTGGGGGCTATGCAGTATTGGCCGCGCTGCTCGAACAGCTGCGGCGCGAGGCTGGCAGCGAACAATGCCTGACCCTGGAGAACGGCCAATGCTGGAACGGCAGCGGCCTGGCCTACCTCACCCAGGGCGAAAGCGGTGTGCAGGGCAGCCAACTGCTGGGCAGCGAGGTGCGGGTCAGCAGCGATGAGCGTGTGCTGTGGCCGCAGCGCAGTGCCGGGCTCTATCGCCAGTCTTCCTCTATTACCCTCGGTGCCGGCCTGGCCGATGCCCAGGCCAAGGCCCTGGGCGTCAAGGGGCTGCAGGTGTTCCAGCGTGGTGGTGTGCGCATTGCCGTGGTCGGCGTCACCGACCCTTATGCGCAGGATCAGAAAGCCTCCCTCAAACAGTGGTACCAAGCCTTGCAACCGAGCTTCCAGCAAGCCCGGCGCGAGGCCGACCTGGTGGTGGCGCTGGCGGATGTCGGCACTGGCCCCGGCTTGTGGTTGGCCGAGCGCATACCCGAGGTGGATGTGCTGCTGTGCGCCCGTGGCCAGGACCTGTGGCCCGCGCCGGTGCAGGCCACCCAGGCCAGCGGCCGCCGGGTACCGGTGCTGTTCGCTGGCTGCCGGGCCAGTGGCGCGTTTCGTCTGCGCTGCCGCCAGGCAGGCGGCCAATGGCAGTTCGAGACGCGGTTCTTCCCGGCCTTCGAGCACAGCCTTGCCCCCCAGGCCCTGGCCCGCGCCAACCAGTTGCGCGGCGAGTTGCAACGTCAGCGCAGCGGCCATGCCGCTTGGCTCGACCAGCCGCTGGCGCGTGCCCCAGAAGCATTGTGGCGCCGCGATACCCGTGGCGGCAGCTGGGACCGCCTGCTGCACCAGGCCCTGGCCGACGATTCGAGCATGCCGGTGCTGCTGCCCGGTCTGCGTTACGACTACCCTCTGCAAGCCGCTGAAGCGATCACCCGCGAGCATCTGATCAGCCTGACTGGCGGCTATCCCGCCCCGGTGGTCGAGGCCCCGGCGCGCCAGGTCGAGCAGGTGCTGGAAAACGCCGCCGAGCAGCTGTTCGGCGACCCGTTGCTGCTGGACAACAGCCAGGACCTGCCGCGCTGGCAAAGCCAGGACTGGCAGGTCAGCTACAGCCCCAACGGCAAGCGCATCATCGGCCTGCAACCCGTCGAGGGCCTGTGCCGCACCTTTGGCCTGCACTTCGATGCCCAGGCCGGCGCGCCCTTGTGGCAGACCCTCGAAGCCTGGCTGACCCGCCAGGCGCCGGGCTGGGCCCTGGCCCCCTTGCAACTGCCGGCCGTGCGCTATGTGCAGGGCCACCCCGGCTGGCACCCGCACCAGGTGGCCGCGTGATCTCGCGTGTTTTCAGCTTCGCGTTGCTGACCCTCGCCGGCTGGCTGGCGGCGCAGTGCGTGCTGCTGCTCAGCCGCCAGCCGCAACCGGCCGGTGCGCCGGTGCCGGCGCTGGCGCCGTTGCCGGGCTTGCTGGTCGAGCATTGGCAAGCGCCGGTGGACGACGGGCGCATCCCGCTCACCCGCCTGCCCCTGGCCTACCTGGGCGGGCTCAAGGCTCAGCCGTTGTCGGCCAGCGTGGTGGTACTGCGCCATGGCCAGCAGGTGCGCACCCTCGGCCGTGGCCAGCGCCTGGCACCGGGCATCGTGCTGCAGGACATCGACGCCGATGGCCTGATCTTCGACAACAACGGGCGGCGCGAGCGCCTGCCCTGGCCACCACGCCCCGCCGTGACCGGCTTCAAGCGCCAAGGATGAATGATGATCGCAAGGTACTGTCTGGCCGGGCTGTTGATGCTCGGCATGTCCCTGGCCCGGGCCGAAGAGCCGGAAGTCTTCGCCGACGACGGCACGCCACTGTACGAGGTGAACTTCGTCGACACCGAGCTCGGTGAGTTCATCGACAGCGTGTCGCGCATCACCGGCACCACCTTCATCGTCGACCCACGGGTGCAGGGCAAGGTCACCGTGCGCACGGTTGATCGCCACGACGCCGACGCCATCTACGACATCTTCCTTGCCCAGCTGCGCGCCCAGGGCTTCGCCGCCGTGGACCTGCCCAACGGCAGCGTGAAGATCGTGCCCGACCAGGCCGCGCGCCTGGAGCCGGTGCCGGTGGAAACCGCGGGCAAGAAGGCCGAAGGCAGCGACGGCGTGGCCACCCGCGTGTTCAATGTGCGCAACGCCGCCAGTGAGCAGATGCTCGGCATCCTCAAGCCGCTGATCGACCCACGGGTCGGGGTGATCACCCCGTATCCGGCGGCCAACCTGCTGGTGGTCACCGACTGGCGCAGTAACCTGGAGCGCATCGACAGCCTGCTGCGCCAGCTCGACCAGGTCAGCGACGAGCCGTTGCAGGTGATGCCGCTCAAGCATGCCAGCGCCGCCGACACCGCCGGCCTGGTGACTCGCCTGCTGGCCCGCGAGCAGGGTGCCGACAGCGCCCAGGTGGTCGCCGATCCGCGCAGCAATGCGTTGCTGGTGCGCGGCAGCGCCGACAGCCGGGAGCGGGTGCGGGCGCTGCTGGTGCAGCTCGACCGGCCCAGCGACAGCCTGCGCAGCAGCAACACCCAGGTCATCTATCTGCGCCACGCCAATGCCGCCGAGGTGGTCAAGGTGCTGCGCGGCCTGAGCCAGGCTGGCACGGTGCCGGCGGCGGAAGGCGAGGGCAAGGATGCGCCCGTGCCGGCGGCCAGCGACTCGGGCATCCGCCTGGAGTACGAGGAGGGCACCAACGCCGTGGTGATGGTTGGCCCCGACAGCGAGCTGGCCGCCTACCGCAGCATCGTCGAGCAGCTGGACATTCGCCGGGCGCAGGTGGTGGTCGAGGCGATCATCGCCGAGGTTTCCGACAGCAGCGCCCAGGAACTGGGCGTGCAGTGGCTGTTCGCCGACGAGAAGTTCGGCGCCGGCATCGTCAACTTCGGCGGCAACGGGGTGAACATCGCCAGCATCGCCGGGGCCGCCAGCAGCGGCGACAACGAGAAACTCGGCAAGCTGCTGTCGGCCACCACCGGCGCCACCGCCGGCATCGGCCATATCGGTGGTGGCTTCAACTTCGCCATGCTGGTCAACGCACTCAAGGGCAAGAGCGGTTTCAACCTGCTATCCACACCGACCCTGTTGACCCTGGACAACGCCGAGGCGTCGATCCTGGTGGGCCAGGAGGTGCCGTTCGTCACCGGCTCCGTTACCCAGAACAACGCCAACCCCTACCAGACCATCGAGCGCAAGGAAGTCGGGGTGAAGCTGCGCATCAAGCCGCAGATCAGCATCGACGACAGCGTGCGCCTGGACATCGTCCAGGAGGTGTCGTCGATCGCCGACTCCAGCGCCGCCAGTGACGTGATCACCAACAAGCGCGAGATCAAGACCAAGGTCATGGTCGAGGACAACGGCCTGGTGATCCTCGGCGGGCTGATCAGCGACGAGCTGGCCACCAGCAACCAGCGCGTGCCGCTGCTCGGCGATATTCCCTACCTGGGCCGGCTGTTCCGCTCCGACGCCAGCAAGAACACCAAGCAGAACCTGATGGTGTTCATCCGCCCGCGCATCCTGCGTGACGGCGAGAGCCTGGCCGGGATCAGCCAGCAGAAGTACCAGAGCCTGCAGCAGAACACTCCGCTCAAGCTGCCTGCCCTGGCTGAAGGCCTGCCGCTGCTGCAGGTGTTTCCCTCCAGCCGGGCACGCCTTGAAGGCGGTGACTGGTGATGCTGCCCTATCGCCTGGCGCGGCAGAGCGGTGTGGCCATGGCGCCGGCTGAAAATGGCTGGCAGCTGTGGCTGCGCGGCGACGCCGACAGTGACCAGTTGCAGGAACTGCTGCGCGTGCATGGCCAGCCGGTGGGCGTCGAGCAGCTCGACAGCGCGAGCTTCGACGAGCGTCTCGGCCAGCTCTACCAGGCCGGCGAGGCGGCGAACCAGGCCTTGATCGAAGGCATCGGCGAGCAGGTCGACTTGGACAGCCTGATGAGCGAGATGCCGCGCATCGAGGACCTGCTGGAAAGCGATGACGAAGCCCCGGTGATCCGCCTGATCAACGGCCTGTTCGGCCAGGCGCTGCGTCTGCGCGCTTCTGACATCCATATCGAGACTTTCGAGCAGAGCCTGGTGGTGCGCCTGCGCATCGACGGTCACCTGCGCGAGGTGCTGCGTCCGCCACGGGCGTTGTCGGCGATGCTGGTGTCGCGGATCAAGGTCATGGCGCGGCTCGATATCGCCGAGAAGCGCCAGCCCCAGGATGGCCGTATCACCCTGCGCGCCGCCGGGCGCGAGGTGGACGTGCGGGTCTCGACCTTGCCCGGCATCCATGGCGAGCGGGTGGTGATGCGCGTGCTCGACAAGCAGGCCAGCCTGCTGGCGCTGGACAACCTGGGCATGCCTGCCGCAGTGCTGCGTGGCTTGCGCGGTTGCCTGGCGCGGCCCAATGGCATTGTGCTGTCCACCGGCCCCACCGGTTCGGGCAAGACCACCACGCTGTACGCCAGCCTCAACAGCCTGAATGACGGCAGCCGCAATATCCTCACCGTCGAGGACCCGGTCGAATACGCCATCGCCGGCATCGGCCAGACCGCCATCAACCCGCGTGCCGGGCTGACCTTCGCCAGTGGCTTGCGCGCCATCCTGCGCCAGGACCCGGACGTGATCATGCTGGGCGAGATCCGCGACCAGGAGACCGCGCAGATCGCCGTGCAGGCCAGCCTCACCGGGCATCTGGTGCTGTCGACCCTGCACACCAACAGTGCCGTCGGTGCGGTGACCCGCCTGCGCGACATGGGTATCGAGCCGTTCCTGATTGCCTCGTGCCTGCGCGGGGTGCTGGCCCAGCGCCTGGTGCGCCGTCTGTGCACCTGCGCGGTGGCGCAGCCGCTGCAAAGCGCCGAGCGTGAGCTGTGGCCGGAGCTGGGCAGCCTGCGTGAAAGCTTTCACCCGGTTGGCTGCGAGCACTGCCAGGGCAGCGGCTATGTCGGCCGGCTGGGGCTGTACGAATTCATCGAGCTGGACGCCGGGCTGGTTGCCTTGCTCTACGACGGCGAGAGCGAACTGGCCATGCAGGCCTACCTGGACGGACGCCGGCAAAGCCTGGTAGCCATGGCCAGCGATTGCCTGGCCCGTGGCGAGACCAGCCTGGCCGAAGTGTTGCGCGTGGTGCAGGGCTGAGCATGCCGACTTATCGCTACCAGGCCGTGGATCTTGCCGGCAAGGCGCACAAGGCCAGCGTGCAGGCCGACAGCGAGCGCCATGCGCGGCAATTGCTGCGCGAGCAGGGGCTGTTCACCCGGCACTTGCAACGCCACGACAGCGCCCAGCCACGTCGTCAGCGCCTGACCCGCGCCCAACTGTGCGAGCTGACCCGCCAATTGGCGACCTTGGTTGGCGCTGGCATCCCCCTGGTCGATGCCCTTGCCACACTGGAGCGGCAACTGCGCCAACCGGCCTTGCACGCGGTGCTGGTGGCCTTGCGCGGTTCCCTCGCCGAGGGCCTGGGGCTGGCGCGTAGCCTGGCGCGACAGGGCGCGCCGTTCACCGGTTTGTATTGCGCGCTGGTCGAGGCCGGCGAGCGCTCCGGGCGCCTTGGCCAGGTACTGAGCCGTCTGGCCGACCACCTCGAACAGGTCCAGCGCCAGCGCCACAAGGCACGCACCGCGCTGATCTACCCAGCGGTGCTGATGGGCGTGTCGCTGGCCGTGGTGGTCGGCCTGATGACCTTCGTGGTGCCCAAGCTCACCGAGCAGTTCGCTCACTCCGGGCAGAGCCTGCCTTTGATCACGTCGCTACTGATCGGCTTGAGCCAGGGGCTGGTGCAGGCCGGCCCCTATCTGCTGGCACTGGCGATCCTGCTCACACTGTTGGGCGGCTGGCTGCTGCGCAAGCCGCACTGGTGCCTGCGCCGCGACGACCTGCTGCTGCGCCTGCCGCGCATCGGCGCGCTGCTGCAAGTGCTCGAGAGCGCGCGCCTGGCGCGCAGCCTGGCGATCCTCTGCGGCAGCGGCGTGGCCCTGCTCGAAGCCTTGCAGGTGGCCACCGAGACGGTTGGCAACCGGCGCACCCGCGCAGCCATGGAGCAGGTGCGCCAGCAGGTGCAGGGCGGCACCAGCCTGCATCGGGCGCTGGACAACGCCGGGGAATTTCCGCCGCTGCTGGTGAACATGGTCGGCAGCGGCGAGGCCAGCGGCACCCTGGCCGACATGCTCGAACGGGTGGCCGACGACCAGGAGCGCGGCTTCGCCCGCCAGGTGGACACCGCCATGGCGCTGTTCGAACCGCTGATGATCCTGGTGATGGGCGCCGTGGTGCTGTTCATCGTGCTGGCGGTGCTGCTGCCGATCATGCAGCTCAACCAGGGATTGCAACTGTGACAAGGAGAACTTCGATGCAACGACGACGCAACCGCCAGCGGGGCTTCACGCTCATGGAAATCATGGTGGTGATCTTCATCATCGGGCTGCTGATCGCCGTGGTCGCGCCCAGCGTGCTGGGCAACCAGGACAAGGCCATGAAGCAGAAAGTCATGGCCGACCTCGCGACCCTGGAACAGGCGCTGGACATGTACCGCCTGGACAACCTGCGCTTCCCCAGCACCGAACAGGGCCTGGCGGCGCTGGCGAAAAAGCCGACCCAGGAACCGCTGCCGCGCAGCTGGCGCAGTGACGGCTATATCCGCCGCCTGCCGGAAGACCCGTGGGGCACACCGTACCAGTACCGCATGCCCGGCGAGCATGGCCGGGTTGATGTGTATTCGCTGGGCGCCGATGGCGTGCCGGGCGGCGAAGGGCTCGATGCCGACCTGGGCAACTGGGCGCTTTAAGTTGATCAAGCCTATGGCCCACTCCCTCCAGCGCGGTTTCAGCATGCTCGAACTGCTGGTGGTGCTGGCCATTGCCGCCTTGATGACCAGCCTGGCCGTGGCCTGGCTCGACAGCGGCAGAAGCAGCATCGACCAGGCGCTCGATCGCCTGGCCGCCGCTACCGTGGCCCAGGCCGACCTGGCGCGCCATGCCGGGCAGTTGCGCGGGCTGCGCTGGAACGGTCAACGCCCCGAGTTCGTCCGTCGGCAAGGCGAGCACTGGCAGGTGGAAACCGTGGCACTGGGTGATTGGCCCAAGGGCTTGCGGCCGGACTGGCCCGTCAGCCAGGCGCCAGCGCTGCTGTTCACCCCCGATGGCTGGTCACGTCCGGGCACTGTGCGCTGGCGCTGGGCCGAGGGCGGTCAGCGCTGGGACTGGGACCGCGGCGGGCAGTTGCGCGTGAGCGCGATGCCATGAAGCGCCGGCAACGCGGCTTCACCCTGTTGGAGGTGAGCGTGGCCCTGGGCATCGCCGCCGTCCTCGCGGTGATCACCAGCCAGGTCCTGCGCCAGCGCCTGGCGGTGCAGGAAACCGTGCAGCAGCATCGCCTTGGCCTGCTGTGCGCCCGTGAGCTGCAGGCACGCTTCGTGGTCGAGCAGTATTGGCCGGCGACCAACCAGGACAACGGTGTGCTGGTGCAGGGCGGGCAGGCCTGTCATTGGCAGTTGCAGTTGCGCCGCACCGGTGTGCGCGACTTGCGCCGTGGCGAACTGCTGTTGCATGCCGATCGCGACCAGCGCCTGCCGCTGGGGCAGTTCACTGTGTTCCTGGAGCGGCCATGAAACGGCGCCAGGCGGGCATGACCCTGATCGAACTGCTGGTGGCCCTGGCCCTCACGGCCTTGCTCGGGGTAATGCTGTCGGCGTTGGTCAACGGCTGGCTGAAGGTGCGCGAGCGGCTCGATGAACAGGTGAGCGAAACCGGTGTAGTGGATTTTTGCCTGGCCTTGGAGCGGCGCTTCGACAGCCCGGTGCTGCGCCGCCTGTACGAGCAGCGTTTGCCGTTGGCGACGCGCTGGCTCGACTGGCAGCCCGACCGCCAGCAACTGCTGTGGGTGGCCGCCGCCGCCTGGCCGCAGGCCGAAGGGGGATCGCGCCTGCAGCGCCAGCGCTTGCGCTTCGAGCCGCGTGAACAACGGCTGCTGCTGGAAACCTCGGCCGACCTGTATGCCGCCGCGGCACCGGTTTGGGTGCTACGTGAACGGCTGGAGCGGGTCAGCGCGATGAATGTTCTCTACCACCAGGCCGGCCGTTGGCTGGCCTGGCCTTCCGATCAACCGGCGCACCCCGGTAGGGGCGTGCGCGTGGAGCTAGTGCGTGATGGAGCACCTTATACCTGTACCTTCGTTCTGCCCTGGGGGCGCGCATGAAGCTTGAATGGCGCCGGCGGGCGCCGGCACAACCCTGGCTGCTGCTGCGCCCCGGTGAGGTCTGGGATTGGCTGTTGGTCAGCCAAGGCCGTCCATTGCGCCAGGGGCAGGGCGAACCTCCGGCGGGGCTCGGGGCGCGGGTTGCCCTGATCGTCCCCGGTGAACATTGCAGTCATTTCCAACTGCCCGCGCCGCCAGGGCTGAAACGCGAAGAATGGCCCTTGCTGCTCGAGGACCGCTTGCTGCAAGGCGACGATGACGTGCTGTGCGGCTGCATCGGCCGTCACGCAGGGCACTTGCGCTTGTTGGTGGTGGCCCGGGGCAGGCTCAACGAATGGCGGGGGCAGTGCGCCGGCTGGGGGCTGACCGTGGAACGTTGCTGGGCCGAGTTCCAGTTGCTGCCCGATTGTGCAGCAGAAGCGGCTTGGCATTGGCGCCGAGGAGCGATGAGCCTGTACAAAGGCCAGGCCCACTGGCTGGCCTGGCCGCAGGGCCTTGGCCCGCCTCCCGCGCTCGCCTGGCTGCCTGGCGAGGTCGAGTGCATCGACGGCGACTGGCCCGAAGTGCTGGCCCCGCTCGATGGCTTGCCCGGCTTGTTCGAGGCCCGCCGGCCACGCCAAGGCCTGCGGCTGGCAAAAGGGCAGGCGCGCCTGGCAATTGCCTGCCTGGCGTTGATGTTGGCGTGGGGCGGGCTGTGGAGTGCGCAACAGTGGCGCCAGGCCCAGCTCTATCGCGCCCAGGTGCAGGCTGTGACCGGCGTCCAGCCGACGCCTCGCCAGGCGGCGCGGGTGTTGACGCAACTGCAGGACGAGGCGCGTGAAAGCCAGGTGCGCCTGCGCCAGCTCGAGGCGTTGCAGGCACAGGTCCATGGGTGGTTGAACGATCATCCCGGCTGGCACCTGCGGGGGGTGCGCTTCGATGGCCAGCGTTGGCATCTTGAGCTGGTGGGAGAGGGTGCAGTTGTACCCTGGCAGGAGATGGCCACGGCGGCTGGCGTGCAGGTCCAGGTGGAAGACGAAGCGCGTCGCGTGGTGTTCGACCTGGGGAGCGCCGCATGAGCCGTGAGTGGATGCGACAGCATCGGCTATCGCTGGCCTGGGGTGTCGTCGCGCTGTTGCTGGTGTTGCTGGCGCTACGTGAGGGCGTGGCCTTCTGGCAGGAACAGCGGCAATGGCAGGCATTGGCCGAGTCGCTGGCGGCACAGCCAGGCCAGCCTGCGCTGACTCTTGAAGCGTTGCACCAATCGGCCCAGGCCCGGCATATCGAATTGGCCGAGGTGCAGTCCGAGGACGAGGGCTGGCTGTTGCGCGGCAAGGTGGTCGATGTGCAAGCCCTGCAGGGCTGGTTGCAGGCCCTGCGCGATGACGGCGCGCAGCCGTTGCAATGGGGGCTGGAGCGAGATACCGAGGGGCTGCGTTTCACTCTGCGGCTTCGGCCATGAGGCGGCGGGCGTACCTTTGGCTGGGCCTGGTGTTCTGCCTGACCCTGGTGGCCGAACTGCCGGCGCGTTGGCTGGTGGCGGGGTTCGGGTTACCGGCGGAGGGGGTGAACGGCAGCCTGTGGCAAGGGCAGTTTGCCCGGCTGGGACCAGTGGGACCCGTGCAATGGACATGGCGTCCGTGGCAGCGCGAGTTACAGGTGCACCTGGGCTTCCAGGGGCAGGGCTGGCAGGGCCGCCTGAGTGGTTGGCCGTGGCATTGGCAGGCCGACCTCCAGGCTCTGGGCGCACAGCCAAGCGTCGGCGGCGACTATCGCTTGGCCGGGCAATGGCAGGGCAGTATCAAGCTGCAAGGCTCGGGGCAACATTGTCGGGCCGCCGCAGGCAGCATCACCGTCGCCGACCTGGCTTTGAATACGCCCTGGTCGCTGGTGCTGGGACAGGGCTCGCTGGCGATGGACTGCCGTCAGGGCTGGCGGTTGAGTGCTGGCCTGGTTCGCCAAGGTCAGCACCAGATGAGCCTGGAGGCCGACCTCGCGGCCCGGCAAGCGCAGGTCGATTTCGTGTTGCAGGCCGATGCCGGTTTGACGCCGGTGCTGCGCGGCGTGCAATGGCTGGGGCCCGAAGACACGGTCGGGCAGCGCCGGCTCAGGTGGTAGCTCGCTTGTCGGTCAGAGGGCGAGGGACCATTGCGCGACCCAGAAGCCTTGCTCCAGTGATTTACGCGGGCGATCGCTGGCATGCAGTGCGCGTTGGTAGTCCAGGCGCACCGTACTGTGCGGCAGGTTCAACTCAACACCTGCCGAGGCGCCAACCAGGCGCTGCGACGGGCTGGTGCGCGCATAACGGGCCCAGCCAAGGTCAACGCCGAAGGATGGGCGTACCTGCACCGGCAGGGGCAGTGGCTGGCTGAAGGTGTTGCGCCATGCCCCGGCGCTGGCGCCCGCGACATTGTGCTGGCGGAATCCGCGCACCGCCGAATGATCGCTCAGTTGCATCTGTTCGACGGCGGGCAGCACATGGGCGCTGTATTGCAGGGCCAGTTCGCTCTGCCAGCGCCAGGGCCATTGAGCCGGGCCCTGGCGCAGGTGCAGCAGGTTGGCGCGGTATTTGGTGAAGTCCGGGCGGGGCGCCTGCTTGTGCGCAAACGGGCGGTCGGCGCCGAACCAGCGTACCCCTTGGCTTACGCCCAGGTAAGCGTTCCACAATCCACCTTCGAGCCACAGCAGGTTCAGGCCGGCTTCGAGGGTGGCCAGGGTCGGGCTCTGCAGCGCCAGCACGGCCGGGCCGAAGCGGTTGAGCAATTGCTTGCGGTCCAGCCGGGCGTTGGCGCTGAGCATGCCTTGCTGGTTGCGCCACAGCACGCGCTCGGCGCTGACACCGTAGAATTCGCTGCGGCCACTGCTGGCGTAGCGGGTGTTCGGGATCGGCGCTCGGTAGCGCATCTGGCTGGCATTGAGGCTGAAGGTCCAGCGGCCATGGGGAATGCTGTGGTAAAGGCTGGCGCCTTCACTCTGGCCGGGCGCGTCGAACACCACCGAACTCAGCGACAGGCGCAGGTCGTCATTCAGGCCCAGTGGGCTGTCCAGGCCAAGGCCCAGGTTGAGGCGGTGGCGACCGGTCAGTTCACCGCCGCGGTTGTCGAGCAGGGCGTCCAGATGGGCGCGTGGAGCGACGCGCCGGGGTTCGAGCACAACGCGGGTGCCGCCTTGCATCTCGCCCGGCAGCAAGGCCATTTGCAGGTCATAGGCGCGCAGCCGGTTGAGTTGGTCCAGGCCTTGCTCGAGGTCCGGCAGGTGCAGGGGAAGGCCGAGCATGCCCGGAAATGCGCCTTGCAGCGACAGGGGCAGGTCGGCGCCAGCCAGTTCGATCGATTCGATGAAGCCTTCGACGATGACGATGTCCAGCGGGGCGCCGTGCTCGGGGGGACGGGCCACATAGGGGCGGCTGGTGGGATATCCGGCTTGCACGTAGTGCCGGGTCAGTTGCTTGAGTAACCGGTCAATTTGGGCGACACCCATGCAAGAGGACGACAGCGCACGCACGATCGGCTGCAGTTGCCGGGTATCGAGCATGCGGTTGCCGGCCAGGCGTACCCCGCTGATCGCCCAGCAGTGCTGGTCGGGGTTGAGCGTTGCAGTGTCGCGGTCTTCAGTGGCGTTGGCAGGTTGATTGCGCTGCCAGCGTTCGAGCCGCCGCTGCTGCTCCAGTTGCCGCACGGCCTGCTGCTGATCCCGCAACTGCTGGCTGGCCGGGTCGACCGTGGCGATGGCGTTGGCCGATAGCGTCATGATGAGGCAAGCCAGCAGGACAGTGGCGACGCGGCGTATGCCTGCACTTGATGGGCGGAAAATATGGGAAGAGAAGATCGGTGCGTTCATGGGGTTTGGTCCGATGCCCCTGTGGGAACGGGTGTACCCGCTCCCGCAGAATCCGTGTGTGAGGCGCAGCGACCCACAGGCCGCTGCCTGGCACGTGTCAGCGCTGGCGGCTCTCCTTTATCTGCGAGACATACTCGGTAGTGCGGTCGTGACCGGTGTTGCTGTACGCCTTGTAGTCGTCAGCCTTGTCGGTGCTGCCGGTGAACAGGTTCGAGAGGTATGAATAGGCTGTGCTGACCAGGCCCGCCGTCGACAAATCGACATTGACCTTCACATCCTTCGCGTAATCTCGACCGCTAAGGTTGTCGCGGGCGACCGCGCCGTCGCCCAGTTCTACCTGACCATCGACTGCCTGCAGTGTTGCGCCGACCAGCCGGGTGTCGCCACCTACCTGCAGATCGATACCTTGCGTGCCGGACAGGAGCGTCTGCTGGCTGACGGTGTCGTTGGTGCGCTTGGCGTAGTCCATCTTGACCGACGGGGTAAATTTCGTGGTGACTTTGTTCCACAGCGCCCCGGCGATTTCCGTGATGTTGCCGCCCTCGAAAACGCTCGCCAGCGAGGCCGGGGTTTCAGTCTCGGATGCTGCCTGTTGCTTCTGGGCGAGACTGGTGTCGACCTCTAGCTTCACGCTGTCGACCTGGTCCTGACGGCTGGCCACCCGCAGGTTGCCGTCGATCTTGCCTTCGATTGCCTGCGCCTCAAGCTGTGCGCCTTCGATACGGGTGTCGCCCTGGCTGCGCAAGTCGATCACGTCGGCGCGCAGCTTGCTGCCATGCCAGGTAGTGTTGTCGCGTTTATCCAGACCGACCTTGACCTGGGCGTTGATGCCTCCAATGTCCATGGCATCGACTTTCAGGCCGCCGCCAACGGTGACGTCGAGGTTGTCGTGGCGCTCGGTGTTACTGGCCGCCTCGATCAGCAGGCCGCCGTTGCGCGCGTCCAGGCCGATCCGTTTCGCAGTGGCTTGCAGCCCCTGTACCTGCAGCGCGGTATCGTCGTGGGCGAAGCTGGTGATCTGCAGCGAGCCCTTGCTGTTGAACTGCGCGCCAATGGCTGTGCTGGCCTGCTCATTGACCCAGCCGAAGGTCCCTTCGCCACCCAACCCGCCACCGGTGGTGCTGCCCTCGACATTCAGCTTGCCGCCCCAGGTCTTGCCCAGGCTCTGGCGGGTATCGCTGGCGGCTGTCACGCTCAGTGTGCCTTGGCTGTGCAGGGTAATATCGCCGTTGCCTCCGTCGACGCGGACTCCCTCGTAGTGACCACTACGTTCGAGTTCTACCTGAACCCCCTGGCTGCCCTGCAAACTGCCTACTCGAGCTGTGGTTGTCTGCTTCAGATGGTTCAGGGTGTTGCCATGACCTTCAAGTCTTGCTTTGAGATCCGTTCCCGTGATGGTGCTGACACGCAGGCTGCCGCCACCCGTGGTGTCGCGTACTTCGCTGCTGCTCTGATCCCGGGCGGCCAGCATCTGGTGCTCCCCAGCCTCGATGCGCAGGCTCCCGGCCCTGGCCTTGTAGGCACTCCCTTCATCCTTGAGCTGATCAGCCCGAACGATGATATCGCCGCCATCGAAGGTCGTGACCTGCGCGGTGCTGTCGCTGTCCTTGTGCACACGCGACGTGCGCTGCAGCGACAGTTCGGCGCCGGCGTTCGGGGAGGCCGCCTGGTCTTTGGCTTTCTCACCACCGAAGAGCCACTTGACGCGATCGCTAAGGTACTCGTAGTCGATGCCGACGCTCAGGCCGCCGTCCCAGTTGGTGAGTGTGGTTTCACGGACCTTGGTGTCGGCTGCCGCGTGGTTGTCGATGCGCTCGGCGTCCACCTTCAGTGTGCGCCCCGCACTCAGTTGCGCAGCGGTGGTGGTGAGTTGCACGGTGTCGATGTGCAGATCACCGGTTGAACTCAGGCTGCTTCGCCGTGCCGTGTTTTCGCGTTCGAGCACGGCGGCCGGCCCATGGTAGCCATCAATGCCTAGCCCTGCCCGGTCACTGCCGCCGGTGACGCTCAGCGCGGCGCCGGTGCGGGTATCGAGGGTATGCCTGGCGTGGCTGTCGTAGGCCGCCGCCAGTTCGATTTCGCTGGCGGCAAGCTTCAGGTCTCCCGTGTTCGCCTGCACATCCGAAGCGCTGACCGCCAGCTTGCGATCGCTGCGCAGCGAGACGGAACCCGCGTTGATGCTGCTGGCGACCTGGCGTGTTGCGGTGGTCTGCTCGTCACTCTGCAGTTTTTCGTAGCCGACCTTAGCCGTGTACTGCTGCGAGTCCGGCGCGTCCTTGCCGGCGCTGGCCACGAACTCACGCTTGCCAGTGGTGCGCTGGGCATGGTCGTTTTCCACGGCGCTTTCGATCCGCAGATCGCCTTTGGCGTCGAGTTCGACCTGCTTGCGCGCCTCGAGACGGGCGCCGGAGATCTGCATGTCGGCCCCGGCGCTGGCGATGAGAGTGCCGCCCTTGAGGGTGCTGGCCTTGACCTGCTCGGTGTGTGCCTGGCTGTCGATATCGGTGCGGTCCAGGTAGCGCCTGTGGGTGGACTGCTCGGCGATATCAAGAGTGTCCACGCCAGCGTCGATCGTCATCTTTCCACCGCTGCGCAGTTGCAGGGCGTTGTCCGCCTCCAGTTGCGCGGCCGTCATGTGCAGGTCGGTGCCGGCCTTCAGGCTCAGGCTATCCTCGGCCACCAGGCGGCTACCCAAGTGCTGGCGACTGGTTTGCGTGGTGTTGCCATCATGGCTTTCAGTGGGGATGAACAGCCATTGCTTCGCCCAGTTGACCGGATCGTTCGTGACCTTTTCGCGGGTGGCGGTATCCAGGGTCAGTTTTTTGCCGGCGTGTACCTCGATCTGCCTGGCCTTGCCATGAGCATGGGTAAGCTGCAGGTCGCCGTCGGCCTTGAGGTCCAGCTTGCCGGTGTTGCTGACGAGGCTGGCCTGGCGCTTGTCATTGCCCTGTACTTTAAGGTCGCCTGCGGAGTGAATGATCAAGTCGCGGTCCGCGCGCAGTTCCTTGTCGCCAACCTGTACGCCGGCGCCTTCGGCGGTACTGACGATGCGGATGCGTCCGGCCTGCATGGCGCCAAGCAGGTTGGCATCGATGGCTGTGGCGACGGGCAGATGTTCGAGCACCTCGCGGCTGCCGGCGTCGACAAGGTTGTGGCCGATGGTCAGGTTCAACTGGCCCTTGGCCAACAGGGGCCCTGTGCTGTCGATACGCGGCGCGATGAGGTCCAGGGCGCCACCGGCATTGCTCTGGCCACGGCCCAGTACATTGAGCGTGCCGCTGGCGTCGCGGCTGTCGAGGTGCCTGATCTGCCCGTCGTGAATGTCCGCCTTGCCGACCAGGAAGCCGGCGCGGGTGGTATTGATGAAGCTGCCTCCGTTGAGGGTGATGCCGTTGGGGTTGGCGAGCAGGTAATCGGCTTTCTGGCCAAAGATTTCCTGGGCCCCTTGGATACGCGAGGCGTTCTGGCCGACCACCTCGTTGAGGATGGTCGAGGCGGCGTGGCCCTGGAACTGCGAGTTGGCGCCCAGCTGGCCGGCCAGCTGCGACTGCCCGGCCTGCAGAGCATTGTTCAGCACCAGGCCGGGCTTGCCGACGTTGTAGTCGAGGAACTGGTTGTGCGACAGGCCGCTGGCATTGGGCGCGACGATGTCGATGACGGGTACGCCATGGCCGTTGTCGATGATCGGGGTGCCGCCGGGGCCTGGTGTCGGTGTCAGGGCGCCTTGCGCCTGAACCTGGGTGCTGCCCAGCAGGGCAAGGAAGACAGCCCAGCGCAGGGTATCTGGTCTGGTCTTGGAGACAGGATTTTGCATGAAAACCTCGCAAGTGATGTACGAAATCGTGAAATCAGCTGCGGGAATTCTAAGAATGTCAGTGGTGGCATTTATGTGGCTTAACGCCACCATGCTGCGGGGAATGAGGCGATTCTATCTGTAGGAAAAGTGAGCGGTGGTGTGGCGAAAGGAGGCAAGCACTAAAAGAGATGGCCTGTCGCGCGTGAGCAGGACAGGCCTTTGGTACCAACGGTGAGTGCTCAGGGGCGGATTTCGATCAGCGTGCCGTCCTTCACCATGCTCCACACCTCGCGCATGTCGTCGTTGCGCATGGCGATGCAGCCCTCGGTCCAGTCCAGGGTATGGAAGTACCACTCGGGGTACTCCTCGTTGATCGGCGTGCCGTGGATCATGATCATGCTGCCAGCGGCCACGCCTTCGCTGCGAGCCTTGGCGGCATCGGTGATGTTCGGGTAAGAGATGTGCATGGCCAGGTTGTAGCGGTCGCTGACCTTGCGCCAATCCAGCCAGTACAGGCCTTCCGGGGTTTTCTTGTCGCCTTCGCGGGCCTTGGCCCCCTTGGGTTGCTTGCCCAGGGAGATGCGGTAGGTCTTGAGCGGCTCGCCACGGCTGATCAGTTGCAGCCGGCGCTCGGACTTGATCACCAGCACCTTGTCGATCAGCCGCTCCTGCTGGACGCCGGTAGTGGCTGGCTGGACCGGCGACGGCGCGGCCGACGGCGTCTTGCGGATGATGGTCTCGGTGAAGGCGGCTTGCGACACCGAGGCGACACTGAAGCAGAGGAGGGCAAGCAGCCAGCGCATGAAACCGTATCCCTGAAAACTAGGTGGTGGACGACGTGACGTTCATCGGCGGCAAGTATTCATGGCCAATCGGATAGTGCTGCCTGACGCGGTCGCGATAATAGCATTCTAGTGTGCGAGTGACGGTGCGGAAAGCCAGCTCGCGCCAGGGGATCTCGTGTTCTTCGAACAAGCGTACCTCGAGGCTCTCGATACCCACGGCGAAGTCCAGATCGGCCAGTTCGGCGCGGAAGAACACGTGCACCTGGTTGATGTGCGGCAGGTCGAACAACTGGTACAGGCTGGTTTCGCCGACCCGCGCGCATGCCTCCTCGACGGTTTCGCGACGGGCGGCGGCATCGAGGGTCTCGCCGTTCTCCATGAAGCCGGCGGGCAGCGTCCAGAACCCTCGGCGCGGTTCTATTGCCCGGCGGCACAGCAGCACCTGGGAGCCCCAGGTTGGCAGCACCCCGGCGACGATATTGGGGTTCTGGTAGTGGATCGTCTGGCAATGGTCGCAGACATACCGCAGGCGGCTGTCGCCTTCGGGGATCCGCTGGGTGACCGGTTGGCCGCACGCGCTGCAGAATTTCATGCTTTCATTCATTCCAGTGGGGTCGGGCTATCTTGGCGCGCTCGGCCCGCTTACCGCAAGCGGCCTGCGGGCGGGGCTTGGGTGCCTCGCGGCTTTGGTGCATCATGCAGGGCAGGCCTTGGACACGAGAGTGCGTAATGCTGGACGAGCTTCTTCGCCGAATGAGCAACCATACCCCCGCGTCACCGGAGACGGATCGCCGTTTCCCCGAAGCGGCGGTGCTGCTGCCCATTACCCGCAGCGAGGAGCCGGAGCTGGTGCTGACCCTGCGTGCCAAGGGCCTGTCCACCCACGGCGGTGAAGTCGCCTTCCCGGGCGGGCGGCGCGACCCGGAGGACCCAGACCTGGTGTTCACGGCCCTGCGCGAAGCCGAGGAAGAAATTGGCCTGCCGCCCGGGCTGGTCGAGGTCATCGGCCCGCTCAGCCCGCTGATCTCGCTGCATGGCCTGAAGGTGACGCCGTTCGTCGGTTTGATTCCGGACTATGTCGAGTATCGTGCCAACGATGCGGAAATCGCCGCCGTGTTCAGTGTGCCGCTGGAGTTCTTCCGCCAGGACCCCCGCGAGCATACCCACCGCATCGACTACCAGGGCCGCAGCTGGTACGTGCCCAGCTACCGCTACGGCGACTACAAGATCTGGGGGCTCTCGGCGATCATGATCGTCGAACTGGTCAACCTGCTGTTCGACGCTGGCATCAGCCTGCACCAGCCCCCCGAGCGTTTCATCGAAAATTGAGCGGGGCACACCCCGCCACTGGCGTTCAACCGTGAGGAGCGACACATGAAATACCGCTTGGGCGACCTGCGCGTCGAAACCCATCCCGAGAGCTGGGCCGCGCCCACTGCCACGCTGATCGGCAAGGTGCGTCTGCAGGCCCGGGCCAGCGTATGGTTCGGCGCGGTACTGCGCGGCGATAACGAGCTGATCGACATCGGCGAGGACAGCAATGTCCAGGACGGCACGGTGATGCACACCGACATGGGCTCGCCGCTGACCCTTGGTCGCGGGGTGACCATCGGCCACAACGCCATGTTGCATGGCTGCACGGTCGGCGACTACAGCCTGGTCGGCATCAACGCGGTGATCCTCAACGGGGCGCGTATCGGCAAGCACTGCATCATCGGCGCCAACGCCCTGATCCCCGAGGGCAAGGAAATCCCCGATGGCTCGTTGGTGATGGGCTCGCCGGGCAAGGTGGTGCGTGAGTTGACCGAGCAGCAGAAACGCATGCTCGAGGCCAGCGCCGCCCATTATGTGCACAATGCCCAGCGCTATGCCCGTGACTTGGTCAGCGACGATGAGTGACGAGCGGCCCGTGGCCTCGCCCTGTGTCAATGTCTGCGCGCTCGACGAGCAGGATATCTGCACCGGGTGCCAGCGCACGGTGAGCGAGATCACGCGCTGGGGGCGCATGGACAATGCCGAGCGGCGCCTGGTGTTGCAGCGCTGCCATGAGCGGGCGGTGGCGGCGGGGCTGATCATCGGTCTGTAGAGCCGACGCCCGTGGCGCGGGCTTGTCCCGCGATGGTGCCGGCGCTAATCTGTGCGGCTGGCCCCTCGAAAACGCAGACCATGTTCTATCTCATCGCCTACATCAGCAGCGTGGTGCTGATCAACTTCGCCTTCTCCAGTGCGCCGCACCTGGACGTGATCTGGTCCGCCTGGGGCGGGTTGGTGTTCATCCTGCGCGACATGGTGCAGACCCGCTACGGCCATGGCGCGTTGTTGGCCATGCTGGTGGCGCTGGTGCTGTCCTATATCACCTCCGAGCCTGCCATCGCCCTGGCCAGCGCGACCGCGTTCTTCGTCTCCGAACTGATCGACTGGCTGGTGTTCAGCGTTACCCGGCGCCCCCTGCGCGACCGCCTGTGGCTGAGCTCGGCGCTGAGCATCCCGGTGGACACCTTCATCTTCTTCGGCATGATCGGTGCCTTGACGCCTGCGGTGATCGGCACGGCGATGGCCTCGAAGTTCGCCGGGGTCACGGCGGTGTGGTTGATCATGGCCTGGCGGGCACGGCGCGCGGTGGCCACATCCTGATGTAGAATACCGGTCCATTTTTCAGCGGGCGGCAGCCAGCGTGGCGCGGCCCCGGACGCCTTCGAGGACCTGAAATGACCCGTATCGGAACCCCACTGTCGCCCACCGCGACCCGTGTACTGCTGTGCGGCTGCGGCGAGCTGGGCAAGGAAGTGGTGATCGAGCTGCAGCGCCTGGGCGTCGAAGTGATCGCCGTGGACCGCTACGCCAATGCGCCGGCGATGCAGGTTGCGCACCGCAGCCATGTGATCAACATGCTCGACGGCGTGGCCCTGCGCGCTGTGATCGAGGCGGAAAAACCGCACTACATCGTTCCCGAGATCGAAGCCATTGCCACCGCCACGCTGGTCGAGCTGGAAAGCGAAGGTTTCAACGTCGTCCCCACCGCCCGCGCCACCCAGCTGACCATGAACCGCGAAGGTATTCGTCGCCTGGCTGCCGAAGAGCTGGACCTGCCGACCTCGCCGTACCATTTCGCCGACACCTTCGAGGATTACAGCAAGGCGGTGGCCGACCTGGGTTACCCGTGCGTGGTCAAGCCGGTGATGAGCTCGTCCGGCAAGGGTCAGAGCCTGCTACGCGACGCCGATGACCTGCAGAAAGCCTGGGACTACGCCCAGGAAGGCGGCCGTGCTGGCAAGGGGCGGGTGATCATCGAAGGCTTCATCGACTTCGAATACGAAATCACCCTGCTCACCGTACGCCATGTCGGTGGCACGACCTTCCTCGCGCCGGTCGGCCATCGCCAGGAGAAAGGCGACTACCAGGAGTCTTGGCAGCCCCAGGCCATGAGCCCGAAGGCATTGGCCGAGTCGCAGCGTGTGGCCCAGGCGGTCACCGACGCGCTGGGCGGCCGTGGCCTGTTCGGTGTGGAACTGTTCGTCAAGGGTGATCAGGTGTGGTTCAGCGAAGTGTCGCCACGCCCGCACGACACGGGCCTGGTGACCCTGATTTCCCAGGACCTGTCGCAGTTCGCCCTGCACGCGCGGGCCATCCTCGGCCTGCCGATCCCGGTGGTGCGCCAGTTCGGCCCGTCGGCGTCGGCGGTGATCCTGCCTGAAGGCCAGTCGCAGCAGACCAGCTTCGCCAACCTGGGCGCGGCCCTGAGCGAGCCGGATACCGCCATCCGCCTGTTCGGCAAGCCGGAGATCAATGGTACCCGGCGCATGGGCGTGTGCCTGGCGCGTGATGAATCGGTCGAAGCGGCACGAGCCAAGGCGACCCGGGCTTCGCAGGCGGTCAAGGTCGAGTTCTGATCTGAAACGATCGCGGGGCAAGCCTGCTCCCACGCCAGTATCAGTCTGGCGTGGGAGCGGGCTTGCCCCGCGATTGATTCAAAGCTCGGTATTTCGCGTCTCTTTCAGACACAGCACGGCAATCAGGCTGATCACCGCCGCCGCCGACACATAGCCTCCCACCCAGCTCAAGCCCCCCATGCTCACCAGCTTCTGGGCAAAGAACGGTGCCGCCGAGGCGCCGACGATGCCGCCCAGGTTGTAGGCCGCCGAAGCGCCGGTGTAGCGCACATGGGTCGGGAACAGCTCCGGCAGCAGCGCGCCCATCGGGGCGAAGGTCACCCCCATCAGGAACAGCTCGATGCTCAGGAACAACGCCACCCCGGTGGTCGAGCCCGAGGTCAGCAGTGGTTCCATGGCAAAGCCCGAGGCGATGGCCAGCAGCGCGCCGGCGATCAACACCGGCTTGCGCCCGTAACGGTCGCTCAACCAGGCCGACAGGGGCGTGGCCAGGGCCATGAACACCACGGCGAAGCACAGCAGGCCGAGGAAGGTTTCGCGGCTGTAGCCCAGCGTGGATACGCCATAGCTCAACGAGAACACCGTGGAGATGTAGAACAGCGCGTAGCACACCACCATTGCCGCTGCCCCCAGCAGGGTCGGCAGCCAGTATTGGGAAAACAGCTCGATCACCGGCATCTTGACCCGCTCCTGGCGGGCCACGGCCTTGGCGAACACCGGGCTTTCCTCGAGTTTCAGGCGCACGTAGAGCCCGACCAGCACCAGTGCGGCGCTGAGCAGGAACGGAATGCGCCAGCCCCATTCGCGGAACTGCTCGTCGCTGAGCACCAGGGCCAGGGTGAGGAACAGGCCGTTGGCGGCGAGGAAGCCGATAGACGGGCCCAACTGCGGGAACATGCCGAACCAGGCGCGCTTGCCCTCAGGAGCATTTTCGGTGGCCAGCAGTGCCGCGCCGCCCCATTCACCACCCAGCCCCAGGCCCTGGCCGAAGCGCAGCACACAGAGAATGATCGGTGCCCACACGCCGATGCTGTCATACCCGGGCAGCACGCCGATCAAGGTGGTCGACACGCCCATCAGCAGCAGCGAGGCGACCAGCGTCGACTTGCGCCCGATGCGGTCGCCGAAGTGGCCGAACAGCGCTGACCCCAGTGGCCGGGCGAGGAAGGCGATACCGAAGGTAAGGAAGGCCGCCAGCATTTGCGCGGTGCCGGAACCGGACGGGAAGAAAACCGGCCCGATCACCAGCGCGGCGGCAGTGGCGTAGACGTAGAAATCGTAGAACTCGATGGCGGTGCCGATGAAGCTGGCGGTGGCCACCCGGGCAGGCGAGTTGACCGGGGCAGCCGAGGCAGGTTCGGCGTAGGTGCTGCTGGTAGTCATGCGAAGGTCCCTGACAGTCATGCTCCATGGGGCACGGCCCATGTGGCGGGCACACGGGAGCCGGAGCGTATTGTTGTTGGTCGCCGACTGACGATAGCCCAGGGGATAGGCGGTGAGCGGTGGCTGCTCGGGGTGCTGAGCAGGGCCGCGGGGCGTGTCAGTGGGGCGGACTGGCCGTCGGACGCCGGGTGCGGGTAGCGGGCGGGACGGCAGGGCTGGGTAAGCGTGAGCCGAGTATAACTATCGAGCCAGTGTCCAGACCAGTACCTTGCTCGCGCAATTATCCTCGGTTTCTAGGATTTCCAGCCGATATCTGCCAATTTTCAGGCATACAGCGCTTTCTGGAATGCTTTCAAGCGCTTCGGTGACCAGGCCGTTCAGGGTTTTCGGCCCGCCATCACAGGGCAGGTGCCAGCCCAGGGTACGGTTGATCTCGCGCAGCGAAGCCGTCCCTTCGATGACGAAGCGGCCATCGGGCTGAGGGTGGACATGCGGGTTGTCCAGGCTCTGCTCGTCCTCGAACTCGCCGACGATCTCTTCGAGAATGTCTTCCAGGGTAACGATGCCCAGGACTTCGCCATATTCGTCCACCACCACGCCCATGCGCCGCTGCTGCTTGTGGAAGTTCAGCAGCTGCATCTGCAGCGGTGTGCTTTCGGGCACGAAGTAGGGTTCGTAGCAGGCCGCCTGGAGCTTCTCCGGGGTGAGCTCTGCCCGTGGCAGCAGGTGGCTGATCAGCTTGGTGTTGAGGACAGCTTCGACCTGGTTGATGTCGTTGTGATAGACCGGCAGGCGCGTGTGACGGCTGATGATCAGTTGCTCGATGATCTGCTCGATGGGGTCGTCGAGGTTGATGCCGTCTACTTCATTGCGCGGTACCAGGATGTCATTGACGGTGATCTTGTCCAGCGCCTGCAGGCCCTCCAGCAGGCCGTGCTGGCTGGTCTCGGCAGGTTCGTCTTCGTCGAACGCGTCGCCCTGCTGCGGGTGCAGTGCCACCGCGGTGGGTTGCACGCGGAACGGGCGCAGGATCAGTTTGGCGCAGCCGTCGAGCAGGCAGCCCAGCGGCTGCAGCAGCGCCAGCGGCAATTTCAGCAGGTTGCCGCCCAGGTCCAGGAAGGCTTGCGGGTTGCGGCGGGCCAGGCGGCGCGGCAGGTAGTCGGCGAGTACCAGCAGGGTGAAGCTGGCGCCAAGGCCGGCCAGCCAGAAACCGTGTTCACCGCTGTAGCGCTGGCCAATCAGGCAGGCCAGGCCCAGTACCAGCAACTTGCCCAGGCTGGCGCCGAGCACCAGGCCCTGGGCGGGCAGGGTCGGGGCGCCGTGGCCATTGAGCTGCTGGCGGGCGCAATCTACCGCGGTGAACAGCGCCGACCATAGCAGGGCCAGTGCGATGATGCCGAGCAGCGGGGCGTACGGCAGAGTGTCCATGGGCGGCCGTCAGATGTGCAGGATGAATTCGCGGACCAGCTTGCTGCCGAAGTAGGCCAGCATCAGCAGGCAGAAGCCAGCCAGGGTCCAGCGGATCGCCTTGTGACCGCGCCAGCCGAGGCGGGTGCGGCCCCACAGCAGCACGCTGAAGACGATCCAGGCGACACAGGCCAGCAGCGTCTTGTGCACCAGGTGCTGGGCGAACAGGTTGTCGAGGAACAGCCAGCCGGAGATCAGCGACAGCGACAGCAGCCCCCAGCCGGCCCAGAGGAAGCCGAACAGCAGGCTTTCCATGGTCTGCAGCGGCGGGAAGTTGCGGATCAGCCCGGACGGGTGCTTGTGCTTGAGCTGGTGGTCCTGCAGCAACAGCAGCAGGGCCTGGAACACGGCGATGGTGAACAGGCCGTAGGCCAGGATCGACAGCAGGATATGGGCGAGGATGCCCGGCTCCTCGTTGATCAGCGGCACCGTGCCGGGTGGCGCGAACTGGGCCAGCAGCGCGGTCACCGCGCCGAGCGGGAACAGCAGCACCAGCAGGTTCTCCACGGGAATGCTCAGGCAGGCGAGCAGGGTCAGGCCGATCACCGCCACGGCGATCAGGCTGGCTGCGCTGAAGAAGTCGAGGCTCAGGCCCAGGGGCGTGATCAGCTGGAAGAACAGGGCACCGCCCTGGGCGATGACCGCCAGGGTGCCGAGCAGGCCAAGCAGCCGTTTGTCGGCACGGGCGCCACGGGCCAGGCCGGTGGCCTGGTAGACGGTCGCGGCCAGATAAAGGAAGGCGGCGAGCAGGTTGGGGATGAGGCTGGGTGAAGAGAACATAAGTCCTGGCGTGCAAGCCCTAAAGGGACGGAGTTTGGCATAGAACGCGGTAGGCAAGGAAGACTGCGTATCAATCGCGGGGCAAGCCCGTTACCACGGGGCCCATGGCCAGGGATAGCCAGTGCATCTGGCCGGTGGTCCCAAGCAAGGTGTGCGCGCAAGGCAGTCTTCGCTATAATCGCCGCCTTGTTGTGCCCAGCGCGTGTGCATTTCCACCTGGGCGCCTGAAAAACCTCGGCTTCACTGGGCCTGAAAGGATCACCATGTTCGAAAACCTGACCGACCGCCTGTCACAGACGCTGCGCCATGTCACCGGCAAGGCCAAGCTGACCGAAGACAACATCAAGGACACGCTGCGCGAAGTGCGCATGGCCCTGCTCGAGGCCGACGTCGCCCTGCCGGTGGTCAAGGATTTCGTCAATAGCATCAAGGAGCGTGCGGTCGGCACCGAAGTGTCGCGCAGCCTGACCCCGGGCCAGGCGTTCGTGAAGATCGTCCAGGCCGAGCTGGAAAGCCTGATGGGCGCGGCCAACGAAGAGCTGACCCTCAACGCCGCCCCGCCGGCCGTGGTGCTGATGGCCGGTCTGCAAGGTGCTGGTAAGACCACCACCGCCGGCAAGCTGGCGCGTCACCTGAAAGAGCGCAAGAAGAAGAGCGTGATGGTGGTGTCGGCCGACGTCTACCGTCCGGCGGCGATCAAGCAGCTCGAGACGCTGGCCAATGATATCGGCGTGACCTTCTTCCCGTCCGACATCAGCCAGAAGCCGGTGGCCATCGCCGAAGCGGCGATCCGCGAAGCCAAGCTCAAGTTCATCGACGTGGTGATCGTCGATACCGCAGGTCGTCTGCACGTCGACGCCGACATGATGGACGAGATCAAGGCCCTGCACGCCGCGGTCAAGCCGATCGAAACCCTGTTCGTGGTCGACGCCATGACCGGCCAGGATGCCGCCAATACGGCCAAGGCCTTCGGCGATGCGCTGCCGCTGACCGGCGTGGTGCTGACCAAGGTCGACGGTGACGCCCGTGGCGGTGCCGCCCTGTCGGTGCGCGCCATTACCGGCAAGCCGATCAAGTTCATCGGTATGGGCGAGAAGACCGAAGCCCTCGAGCCGTTCCACCCCGACCGGATCGCTTCGCGCATCCTTGGCATGGGTGACGTGCTCAGCCTGATCGAGCAGGCCGAGCAGAACATCGACAAGGAAAAGGCCGACAAACTGGCCAAGAAGTTGAAGAAGGGCAAGGGCTTCGACCTCGAAGACTTCCGCGATCAACTGCAACAGATGAAGAACATGGGCGGCCTTGGTGGCCTGATGGACAAACTGCCGAGCATCGGTGGCGTCAACCTGTCGCAGATGGGCAACGCCCAGGGCGCGGCCGAGAAGCAGTTCAAGCAGATGGAAGCGATCATCAATTCCATGACCCCTGCCGAACGCCGCGACCCTGACCTGATCAGCGGTTCGCGCAAGCGCCGCATCGCCCTCGGTTCCGGCACCCAGGTGCAGGACATCGGCCGGCTGATCAAGCAGCACAAGCAGATGCAGAAGATGATGAAGAAATTCTCCGCCAAGGGCGGCATGGCCAAGATGATGCGCGGCCTCGGCGGGATGCTGCCGGGTGGCGGCATGCCCAAGATGTAAGCGAATTCGGGCGGCGGTCTTTTTATGAAGACAGCCGCCCAGCCCCCGCTTCGGCGGGTACAGCGCCGCCAAATGGCGGCTTAACCGGCAGATCTGAACGGTGGGTCAAGCGCTCGCCGAAAAAGGCATTTGCAAATGTCCGTGTATTCCCCGAGAATATGCGGCCTTTTGGGCACCCGTGTGCCCATTGGGCATTCAGTTTTGCAGCACCGACTATAGGAACGATGTTCACATGGTAACCATTCGTCTGGCCCGTGGCGGCTCGAAAAAGCGCCCATTCTACCACCTGACCGTGACCAACTCGCGTAACGCCCGTGACGGCCGTTTCGTTGAGCGCGTTGGCTTCTTCAACCCGATCGCATCGGGCGCCGAAGTCAAGCTGTCGGTCAACCAAGAGCGCGTCACCTACTGGCTGAGCCAGGGCGCACAGCCGTCTGAGCGCGTTGCTCAGCTGCTGAAGGAAGCTGCCAAGGCTGCAGCCTGAGCAGTATGAACGCGACGCCAGAAAAGGCTGATGACCTCATCGTCGTTGGCAAGATTTTTTCGGTTCACGGCGTTCGCGGCGAGGTGAAGGTGTATTCCTTTACCGATCCGATTGAAAACCTGTTGGATTATCCGCGCTGGACGCTTCGGCACGAAGGCAAGGTAAAGCAGGTCGAGCTGGTCAGCGGTCGTGGCTCCCAAAAGGGCCTGGTCGTGAAATTGAAAGGCCTCGAGGATCGTGACGAAGCCCGTCTTCTGAGCGGTTACGAAATCTGCATTGCGCGGAGCCTTTTGCCCAACCTGGCAGCCGACGAGTACTACTGGTACCAGTTGGAAGGCCTGAAGGTCATCAATCAGGACGAACAGCTGTTCGGCACGATCGATCACCTGTTGGAGACCGGTGCGAACGATGTAATGGTGGTCAAGCCTTGCACAGGCAGCCTGGATGATCGCGAGCGTCTGTTGCCCTATACGGAGCAATGCGTGCTGGCAATCGACCTGCAGGCCGGTGTGATGCGAGTCGAATGGGACGCGGATTTCTAGACGATGGGTAGCCTTCGCGTAGAAGTCATCACGTTGTTCCCCGAGATGTTTTCGGCCATCACGGAGTACGGCATTACCAGCCGTGCGGTGAAACAGGGGTTGCTGCAAGTGACCTGCTGGAACCCGCGGGACTACACCACAGATCGCCACCACACCGTGGATGATCGGCCGTTTGGCGGTGGTCCGGGCATGGTGATGAAGATCAAGCCTCTGGAAGACGCCCTGGTTAGCGCCAGGCAGGCGACCGGAGCTGCGGCAAAGGTGATCTACCTTTCGCCACAAGGCCGCAAGCTGACCCAGCAGGCGGTCAAAGGCTTGGCCGAACAGGAATCGTTGATCCTGATCGCCGGCCGTTATGAAGGCATCGACGAGCGCTTTATCGAGGCTCATGTCGATGAGGAGTGGTCGATTGGCGACTATGTGCTTTCCGGTGGCGAGCTGCCGGCCATGGTACTGATCGATGCGGTTACGCGGCTGCTGCCCGGAGCTTTAGGGCATGTGGACTCGGCGGAGGAAGATTCTTTCACCGACGGTCTGCTGGATTGCCCGCACTACACCCGACCTGAGGTGTATGCGGATCAGCGTGTACCCGACGTGTTGCTTAGTGGCAACCATGCACATATCCGGCGATGGCGGATGAAGCAGTCCCTTGGTAGGACCTTCGAACGACGCGCCGATCTTCTGGAAAGTCGCTCGCTTTCTGGAGAAGAGAAGAAGCTGCTCGAGGAATACCTCCGCGAGCGGGACGATAGTTAAACGTATCGATGGTGGATCGCGTTATCCATCTTAGGAGCACAGCATGACCAACAAGATCATCCAGCAGCTCGAAGCCGAGCAGATGAGCAAAGAGATCCCGACCTTCGCACCAGGCGACACCATTGTCGTCCAGGTCAAAGTGAAGGAAGGCGACCGCTCGCGTCTGCAGGCGTTCGAAGGCGTCGTTATCGCCAAGCGTAACCGCGGTCTGAACAGCGCCTTCACCGTGCGCAAGATCTCCAGCGGCGTTGGCGTAGAGCGTACCTTCCAGACCTACAGCCCGCAGATCGATAGCCTGGCCGTGAAACGTCGTGGTGACGTGCGTAAAGCCAAGCTGTACTACCTGCGTGACCTGTCCGGTAAAGCAGCTCGCATCAAGGAAAAACTGTCCTGAGTGCAGTTTGTCCGGTGGCCTAGGCCCCGTGCGAGAAAAAGCAGCCTTCGGGCTGCTTTTTTGCGTCTTGAATCTTGCCTTTGCGATGTGACTCCGAGATGACAACCCGAGACCAGGAAATCCAGCGCCGCACCGAACTGTCGGTGACCCGCGTGACCAAGGCGGTGTTCCCCAACACCACCAACCACCACAACACCCTGTTCGGCGGCACGGCGCTAGCGTGGATGGACGAAGTGTCGTTCATCGCCGCCACCCGTTTCTGCCGGCTGCCGCTGGTGACCGTGTCCACCGACCGCATCGATTTCAAGCACCCGATTCCGGCAGGCTCGATCGTCGAGCTGGTGGGGACGGTGATCAAGGTCGGCAACACCAGCCTGCAGGTGCAGGTGGATGTGTTCGTCGAGAACATGTACCTCGATGGGCGCGAGCGGGCGATCCATGGCGTGTTCAGCTTCGTCGCCATCGACGAGGACAAGCGCCCGGTGCCGGTGCTGCCGTTGGCCTGATTGCCGATCCCGTATGATTCAATGCGCCACAGGCTGCTCGGTAAGCTCCGGCTCCACCAGCGCCACCAGTGTCCACCCAGGCTGCGGCTTGAGCGGATTGTCCGGGCTGGCCACATGTACCCAGCCTTGCCCGTCCCGGGCGAACAGCAGCGTCGCCCGTGGGCCATGCAACTGCTGGTAGTCGCCCCAGCCGAAGGCCTCGGTCAGCGTGGTGCTGTACAGCTCGGCACCCTGATGCAGCAGTTTGGCCAATTGCCCATAGGTCATCGCGCTCGACCCGAGCAATTGCCCGCGATGCTCCTCGCTGGCCCGGTGCTTGTCGCTGCGCTGTTTCTCCAGGCCGCTGGCCAGCACGAAAAGCCGGGCGTGGCCGAAGTCATGACGAAAGCGTGCACAGGCCAGGGCATTGAGTTCGCCTGCCGGTGACAGCCCCAGCAGATGGCCCAGCCCGACCAGATCGAGGTGAGCGTCGGCATGCTGCGACGCGGGGTTGCCGAAGTAGGTCGGCAGGTTGTCCATGCGTGCGGCGCGGATGTTCTCCCAGCTCGAGTCGGTCAGCAGTACCCGGCAGCCAAGTTGTTGCAGGGCCTTGGCGATGGCGCGCGCAGGTGGGTTGGCGCCGACCAGGAGAAACCCGCTCGGTGCCGGTTCCGCCACCTTCAGCAGGCGTGCCAAGGGCCTTGCGGTGGCGCTTTGCAGGACCACGGTGCCGATGATCACGGCAAAGGTCAGTGGCACCAGTAGCAGTGCGCCCTCATGCCCGGCCTGGTCCAGGCGAATGGCGAAGATGGCCGAAACCGCCGCGGCGACGATGCCCCGTGGAGCGATCCAGGCCAGCAGCGCGCGTTCCCGCCAACTCAGCGGCGAGCCCAGGGTCGACAGCAACACGTTCAGCGGCCTGGCCAGCAACTGGATCACCAGCAGCAGTGCCAGCACCGCTGGGCCCAAGGCGAGCAGCGCATGCAGGTCGAGCCGCGCCGCCAGAAGGATGAACAGGCCGGAGATCAGCAGCACGCTGAGGTTCTCCTTGAAGTGCAGGATCTGCCGCACATTCACGCCGGGCATGTTGGCCAGCCACATGCCCATGACCGTGACCGCCAACAGGCCCGACTCATGGACGATCTGGTTGGCGGCGATGAAGATGCCCAGCACCGCGGCCAGCGACGCCAGGTTGTGCAGATACTCCGGCAGCCATTGCTCGCGCATGATCTGCCCGAGCAGCCAGCCTCCGGCGACGCCGAGCGCGCTGCCGCAGAAAATCACCCCGGCGAAGGTCGCCAGGCTGTGGCTCAGGCCTTCGCCGGCGGCGCTGGCGATGATGAAGCTGTAGACCACCACCGCCAGCAGCGCGCCGATCGGGTCGATGACGATACCTTCCCAGCGCAGGATATTGGCGATCGTCGCCTTCGGCCGCACCACCCGCAGCATGGGGACGATGACCGTGGGGCCGGTGACCAGGGTCAGGGTGCCGAACAGGATCGCCAGGGGCCAGTCGAAGCCCAGCAGCCAGTGGGTGGCCAGGGCGATCACCAGCCAGGTGCTCAGCGCGCCGATGGTAACCAGGCGATGCACCACGCTGCCGATCTCGCGCCATTGCGACAGGTGCAGGGTCAGGCTGCCTTCGAACAGGATCAGCGCCACCGCCAGCGATACCAGTGGCATCAGCAACGGGCCGAACAATGCCTGCGGTTGCAGCCAGCCCAGCACCGGCCCGGCGAGGATGCCGCACAGCAGCAGGAACAGGATCGCCGGCAGTTTCAGGCGCCAGGCCAGCCATTGGCAGAGCAGGGCCGCCGCGCCGATGCCGCCGACACTCAAAAGAATCTGCTGTTCGTTCATGCGGGCTCCCTCTGCATGCCATGTTGTGAAAGACTAAGCGTCATTTCGTCGTTTGCCACCGAGTTTTCATGCCTGCACTGGACCACCCGCTGATCGACCAGTTCCTCGATGCCTTGTGGCTGGAAAAGGGGCTTTCCGACAACACCCGCGCTTCCTACCGCAGTGACCTGGCCTTGTTCAACGGCTGGTTGCAGGAAAAGCACGTGCTGTTGCCCGATGCCGGGCGCGAACTGATCCTCGATCACCTGGCCTGGCGCTTCGACCAAGGCTACAAGCCTCGTTCCACAGCGCGCTTCCTGTCCGGGGTGCGCGGCTTTTTCCGTTACCTGCTGCGCGAGCGGCTGATCGGCGTCGATCCGACCTTGCAGGTGGATATGCCGCAGTTGGGCCGGCCACTGCCCAAGTCGCTGTCGGAGGCCGATGTCGAAGCCTTGCTGCAGGCGCCGGATCGCGGTGAGGCGATTGGCCAGCGCGATCGGGCCATGCTCGAAGTGCTGTATGCCTGCGGTTTGCGGGTGACCGAGCTGGTCAGCCTGACCCTGGACCAGGTCAACCTGCGCCAGGGCGTGTTGCGGGTGATGGGCAAGGGCAGCAAGGAGCGCCTGGTGCCGATGGGCGAGGAGGCGGTGGTGTGGATCGAGCGCTACCTGCGCGATGGTCGCGCCGAGCTGCTGGGCGGGCGCCCCAGCGACGTGCTGTTCCCCAGCCAGCGAGGCGAGCAGATGACCCGCCAGACCTTCTGGCACCGCATCAAGCACCACGCGCGGGTGGCCGGCATCGACAAGCCGCTGTCGCCGCACACGCTGCGCCACGCCTTTGCCACGCACCTGCTCAACCATGGCGCCGACCTGCGCGTGGTGCAGATGCTGCTGGGCCACAGCGACCTGTCCACCACGCAGATCTACACCCATGTGGCCAAGGCCAGGCTGCAGGAACTACACGCTTTGCATCACCCTCGGGGTTGACGCTCGGGCGATCATCCAGCAGATTCCGATACCTCAAGCGCTCGATATGGAAATCAAGCATGACCAGGTTCAAGTGCCCTGCAGCCATGCCGTTGCCGGTCAGTAATGTCTGACGCCCTGTGGGCCGCCCGCGAGGGCGATGCGCTGATGCACACCTCGATGATGGCCGACATCGTCAGCGGCGTGCTGGAAGTGGCCGCCAACGTCGCCATCGGCATGCTGGCCACCGCGGCGGTAACCGCGGCGCTGGGCCTGACCGTGGTCACCGGCGGCCTCGGCTGCTTCGTGCTCGGCGCGGTGGTGGGCATCGTGGTCGGCGTGGTCATGAGCAAGACTGGGGCCGACAAGGGCTTGAGCAGTTTATGCGAGGGCATCGGCAACTGCCTGTTCCCGCCCTCGGTGCAAGCCAACATCCTCACCGGCTCGAAGAATACCCGCACCAATGGCAAACCGGCCGCACGCGCTGCCGGCGTCATCGTTGCCGCCGCTGCGCCCGCCGGCAGCGACGCGGCTCAGCCGCCGGCCGAGGAGGAAGAAGAAAGCTTCCTCGACATGGCCAAGGGCTTTTTCTCGCAGATGTGGCGGCCTACGGTCGCCAGCCCGGCGCCGAACACCGAGCCTGCCGACGACGACAAGATCCTCTGCAGCAAGCATCCGCCGATGCCGCCGCAGTACCTGGCCGAAGGCTCGAGCAAGGTCACCATCAATGGTCACCCGGCCTGTCGCAGCGGCGATCGCAGCACCTGCGAGGCGGTGATCGTCGACGCCGGGCTGGTCTCCGATAATGTGCGCATCGGCGGCGACTCGATCGTGGTCCGCGAGATTCGCAGCGGCAAGACCCCGGGCATCGGCCTGGCGATTACCGCCTTGATGATGCTGCGCGGGCGCGGCGGCAAGTTCTACAGCAAGTTCGGCTGCATGCTGATTGGCGGCATCGGCAGCGCCGTCACCAGCCAGGTGACCGGCGCGATCACCAGCGCCATCGCCGGCTCACCCAACCCGGTCCACAGCTCCACTGGCGCCAAACTGTTGAGCGGCGAAGCCGAGCTTGATTTCAGCCTTCCGGGCTTGATCCCGTTGGACTGGCAGCGCTACTACAACAGCCGGGATGAACGCCGCGACGGCCTGTTCGGTGCTGGCTGGAGCGTCGATTACGAAGTCTTCGTCGCTATCGAGGCACATCCTGAAGGCGGCGAGCGCCTGCTGTTCACCGACGAGCAGGCACGGGTCGTCGACATGGGCCATATCTCTCGTGGTGATGCCGTGTTCAGCGCCGGCGAAGGCCTCAGCGTGCGTCGCGCGCACAATGGCGAGCTGCTGATCGAAAGCGTCGACGGTCTCTATCGCCTGTTCCAGCCCACCCCGAACAATCCGCAGCGCCTGCGCCTGGCGCAACTGGGGGATCGCAACGACAACCGCATCTATCTGGACTACGACAGCAACGGCCGCTTGCTCAGGCTGCGCGATACCTTCGATGTGGTCCAGGTGCAGTTGGTTTACAGCAGCCAATGGCCAGCCCGGGTCAGCCATATCGAACGATGGTACAGCGACGAGTCGAACGAGCTGCTGGTCAGCTATGCCTATGACAGCAACGGTGACTTGGCCGAAGTCCGCGACGCCAGCGGCCAGGTGCAAAGGCACTTCGCCTATGATCAGGGCCGGCGCATGGTCGAGCACCAACTGCCCAGCGGCCTGCGCTGCTTCTATGAATGGACTCGTGCTGCAGACGACTGGCGCGTGGCCCGGCACTGGACCGACGACGGTGACGAGTACCGTTTCGACTACGACATCGAAGCCGGCATCACCCGGGTCACCGACGGTTTGCAGCGGGTCAGCACACGCTACTGGAACCCGCAGTACCAGATCACCCAGTACACCGACGCCCTCGGCCACACCTGGCGTTTCGAGTGGAACGACGAACGCCAGTTGCTGGCCGCCACCGACCCGCAGGGCGGGCAATGGCAGTACCTGTACGATGAGTCCGGCAACCTCTGCGAAAGCATCGACCCACTGGGTCGCAGTGAGGCGACCCAGTGGCTGGAACACTGGTCGCTGCCCCGGGTACAGACCGACAAGGCCGGCAAGCGCTGGCGCTATCGCTACGACCAGCGCGGCAACTGCAGCAGCGAAACCGACCCGCTGGGCCGCACCACCCGCTACCGCCATGACGAACGCGGCCAGGTGGTGGAGATCATCGATGCGGCGGGCAAGCACAAGCACCTGCGCTGGAACGAATTGGGCCTGCTGATCGAGCAGGTCGATTGTTCGGGGTACCCGACCCGCTTCAGCTATGACCGGCGCGGGCATCTGCAGGCGGTCACCGATGCCCTCGGCGAACGTACCGAGTACCAGTACGATGCCCAGGGCCGATTGCTCGGCTCGCAATTGCCCGATGGGCGCAGTGAGCACTATCAGCTTGATCGCAACGGCCAGCTCAACAGCTATACCGACCCCGCCGGGCACTCCACCCAATACCGCTATAACCGGCGTGGCCAGGTGCAGCAGCGTATCGATCCGCATGGTCGGCGGGTGCAGTTCAGTTACGACGCCTACGGGCGGCTGCTGGCGCTGACCAATGAAAATAACGAAAGCTACAGGTTCAGCTGGGACCTAATTGACCGCCTGACTGAGCAGCAGGATCTGGACGGCAGCGCCAGCCGCTATCACTACGACCGGCTGGATAACCTCAGTTGCCTTGAGTACCTCCCCGCCCCCCAAGGCAGTATTGAAGCGATCATCCATCAGTTGCAGCGGGATGCCGTCGGGCGCTTGATCAAAAAGCACACCGACGATGGCGAAACCCAGTACAGCTACGATCCCCTTGATCAACTGACGGCAATCAACTTCACCGACAAGGCAGGCAACAGCGAGCAACTGGGCTTCGCTTACGATGCTCTCGGCCAATTGCTTGAAGAACACAGCGCCAATGGTGTGCTGCAACATCACTACGACGAACTCGGCAACCTGATCCAGACCCAGCTGCCCGACGGCCGCTGGCTCAACCGCCTGTACTACGGCAGCGGCCATCTGCACCAGCTCAACCTCGACGGCAAGGTGATCAGCGATTTCGAACGCGACCGCCTGCACCGTGAAGTGCTGCGCACCCAGGGCCGGGTCAGCACCCGCAGCGAGTACGACCGCAGCGGTCGTTTGCGCTCACGCCTGCGCCGCCCCAACCACCAGCCGCCGCAACTGCCGGCTACGGTACAGCAACGCTTCGATTTCGACTCGGCAGACAACCTGATCGGCCGTTTCAACCAGCAGCCCGGCAGCCAGCACCAGCAATTGCTGCACTACGACGCCAGCGGCCGGATCCTGGCCAGCCAGGACGCTGGCCAGGGCCAGAGCGAAACCTTCGCCTACGACGCCGCCGCCAACCTGCTCGATGGGCCGCAAGCCGGCATCGGCCTGGTGCGCCATAATCGCTTGCTCACCTACCAGGACAAACGCTACCGCTACGACGGCTTCGGCCGCCTGATCGAGAAACGCAGCAGCCGACGTGGCATCCAGCACTTCAGCTATGACGCCGAGCACCGCCTGATCCAGGTGCGCAGCCAGCACGGTGGGCGCGAACGGATACTGAACATGCGCTACGACCCGCTGGGGCGGCGTGTCGAGAAAAACGAATATGACGATCAGGGCAATCTGCTCGACCAGACCCGCTTCGCCTGGAATGGCCTGCGCTTGTTACAGGAGCATCGCTACAGCCAGACCAGCCTTTACCTGTATGTCGAAGACAGCCACGAACCCTTGGCGCGGGTTGACGGTGCGGGGCAGCACCAGCAGGTGCGCTACTACCATAACGATCTCAATGGCCTGCCCGAACAGTTGACGGATGACAGTGGCGAGGCGGTCTGGCAGGCGCGCTATCAGGTCTGGGGCAATACCCTGCAGGAGGTGCGTGAGGCGCATTTCATCGAAGAGCAGAACCTCAGGTTTCAGGGCCAGTACCTGGACCGTGAGACGGGTCTGCACTACAACACGTTTCGGTTTTATGATCCGGATGTCGGGCGGTTCACGCAGCCGGATCCGATAGGGTTGCTGGGTGGCACGAATCTTTATCAGTATGCGCCGAATCCGAACGGGTGGGTTGATCCGCTTGGATTATCTCCTGTTAGTCCTAAAACGATTTTATTCTCACAAGACAGTATTAATGGTGTGTTTGAGGATGGAAGGAATGTTAATGGATTAACACATAGACTTATAAATGATCCCTCGTATATAAACGAAGTTGAGCCAATCAGAAAAGTCAGGATGCGGGATTTACCTGCCAATGTTCAAGAGCGCTTATTGTCTCAAGGAGCACATAAAGATTCAGTGTTTAGCTTGGATAATAGAAGACTGTACGCAGCTAAAGAAGCTGGTGTATCCAAAATCCCATCCAGATGGGCAACTCCAGAGGAATTGTCTAAAATAAATCTTGATCGAAGGTTTTCAACTGGTGATGGTGGTAAATCGATAAGGACAAGAGGTTGTGGCTAATATGAATGTTAAGGCAATAGAAACAAGATATGGTCTGATTTATGGGCGAGATGCTTTGGTTCTTTCAGGGACTGAATTAATACTCTATCCTTTTAAATTTGTCATTAAAGCATCGTTATCTTTGCGTTCCTGCAAGCCAATGATTACAGACGCACCTGATGTTAATGTTGAATTTTTGTTTAGTGATATTAAAAGTATGTCTGTGTATAAAATGGATGATTACCCATATGAAAAGCACTCTCTGTCGAGCTTTGATTTGATAGATAATATAGATGGAGATGGACTCCAGCATATAGTTCTTAGCACTTATGATCATGTTTTCGATGTGATTGGAAAATATGATATTAAATATTTTTAGGTGAATTTTTAATAAACCGGGAAAGAGATTCTGATTATCCAGGTTTATTATTTTTTAATCTCCGTTCAATTAAACACGGCCTATGGTGAGCGGGATTCCTGTAGCTGCACTGCGACCTGAACAGCGTCCGCTGGAGTGCACCAACGAGCAGGGCCAGTTGCGCTGGTCCGGCGACTACGCTCCGTTCGGCGAGGTCACCAACCGGGTTATCAACAGCAAAGTTTCCTGTCTCCGAAATTATCGATCAAAGACGTTGCGAATGTTGTTCGCGATGTCATGAGGCAGAATAGAGATGTGTTGGTCGGTAAGGGTGCTGTTACTAAGTTTCAGATCAGTGGTACTTTCGGGGGCGTAGACTATGTGGTTGGGCTTAATAGCGGCAGAGTAGGATAATTATATCCAAAATGAAGAACAGAATTATTATTGAAACCTATGTAAAGGCCGGTGAACGGTTTTCCGACTTCTTCGAATATCAAGGAGGATTCAATGGTCAGGCGTCTATCGAAGGGGCACTGGTGCTTACCATTGATGGCACACCGCTTATTGACAAAAGCATGTTTGATTACGTCGACGACCTGTGGAGCTATTTGTCAGAAGGGTTGCTACACATCAGTGAAGGCAAATCGTTTAGATGTTATTTTCCTGATCAGCCCATCGAAGTCAATCTGACCCCCAGCAACGGTCGTTTGCAGGTGAGCGTCACCTGCCATAGTGAGGTTTCTGTTGCAGTCGATAAAGATGAATTTGTCAGGGTCATGAGCGAGCACGCCCGCAAATTTTTCACCCGGTTGCAGGCGATAGAGCCTGGCGCCAAAGGTAATTGCGACTACGTACTGGGAAACCTGAACAAAATTCGTCGGTAACATCAGGTCTGGGGCAATACTCTGAATGAAGTGCGCGAGGTCGAAAAACAAGGTCTTGCTGGTAGACGGTGATTGATTGCTGAGGTAACCGCCGCCTCCTGGCGCACGCAGCCTTGCGCTCCCGATCAAGCACGCCTCGACCGCCGTCGCTTCTGTGGTAGGCTTGGGCGGTTTGCACCGAGGGCCGCAATGACACCCCGATTTCAGCACGGGCGTGCTGCATCCGGCCCCCTGTCCGCCTTCAGGAGTTCCCATGCGCGTGACCCAGATTTTCGCTGCCGCCGCCCTGGCGCTGGCCAGTACCTTTGCCTTCGCCGCGGCCACCGATACCAATGCCGGTGCCGAGCAGGCGATTCGCAAGTCGTTGCAGAACCTCCAACTGGAGGTACCGATCGAAAGCGTTGCCAGCAGCCCGCTCAATGGCCTGTACGAAGTCAAGCTGCAGGGTGGTCGCGTGCTGTATGCCAGCGCCGACGGCCAGTTCGTTATGCAGGGCTACCTGTTCCAGATCCAGGACGGCAAGCCGGTCAACCTCACCGAGAAGACCGAGCGCCAGGGCATCGCCAAGTTGATCAACGGTATTCCGGCCGGCGAGATGGTGGTCTACCCGGCCAAGGGCGAGACCAAGTCGCACATCACCGTGTTCACCGACACCACCTGCCCGTACTGCCACAAGCTGCACGCCGAAGTGCCGGAGCTCAACCGCCGCGGAATCGAAGTGCGTTACGTCGCCTTCCCGCGCCAGGGCCTGGGTTCGCCGGGCGACGAGCAATTGCAGGCGGTCTGGTGCTCCAGCGATCGCCGCGCGGCGCTGGACAAGATGGTCGATGGCAAGGAAATCAAGGCTGCCAAGTGCGCCAACCCGGTCAGCAAGCAGTTCCAGCTGGGCCAGTCGATTGGTGTAAATGGCACGCCGGCGATCGTTCTACAGAATGGCCAGGTGATTCCGGGCTACCAGCCGGCGCCGCAAGTGGCCAAACTGGCCCTGGCCGAGAGCAAGTAACCAATTCAATACGCCGTCGTCATGGGGTGACGGCATGTTTCACGGTCGGCGCAGGTGCCGGCCGTTCTATGGGGAGTTCACAGTGAAACCGGTCAAAGTAGGCATCTGTGGGTTGGGGACCGTCGGTGGCGGAACCTTCAATGTACTTCAGCGCAACGCCGAGGAGATCGCCCGCCGTGCCGGGCGCGGTATTGAAGTGGCACAGATTGCCATGCGCTCGCAGAACCCGAACTGCCAGATTACCGGTACCCCCATTACCGCTGATGTGTTCGAAGTCGCGAGCAACCCCGAGATCGATATCGTCATCGAGCTGATCGGCGGCTACACCATCGCCCGCGACCTGGTGCTCAAGGCCATTGAAAACGGCAAGCACGTGGTCACCGCCAACAAGGCGCTGATCGCCGTGCACGGCAACGAGATCTTCGCCAAGGCCCGCGAGAAGGGCGTCATCGTCGCCTTCGAAGCTGCCGTGGCCGGTGGCATACCGGTGATCAAGGCGATCCGCGAGGGCCTGTCGGCCAACCGCATCAACTGGCTGGCCGGGATCATCAACGGCACCGGCAACTTCATCCTCACCGAAATGCGCGACAAGGGCCGTGCCTTCCCCGATGTGCTGGCCGAAGCCCAGGCGCTGGGCTACGCCGAGGCCGACCCGACCTTCGACGTCGAAGGCATCGACGCCGCGCACAAGCTGACCATCCTGGCGTCCATCGCCTTCGGTATCCCGCTGCAGTTCGACAAGGCCTACACCGAGGGCATCACCCAGCTGACCACTGCTGACGTGAACTATGCCGAGGCGCTGGGCTACCGCATCAAGCACCTGGGCGTGGCCCGTCGCACGGCCGACGGCATCGAGCTGCGTGTGCACCCGACGCTGATCCCCAACGATCGCCTGATCGCCAACGTCAATGGCGTGATGAATGCGGTGATGGTCAATGGCGACGCCGCCGGTTCCACCTTGTACTACGGCGCCGGTGCCGGCATGGAGCCGACCGCCTCGTCGGTGGTCGCTGACCTGGTCGACGTGGTTCGCGCCATGACCTCCGACCCGGAGAACCGTGTACCGCACCTGGCCTTCCAGCCGGATGCGCTGTCGGCCCACCCGATCCTGCCGATCGAAGCCTGCGAAAGCGCCTACTACCTGCGTATCCAGGCCAAGGACCACCCGGGCGTGCTGGCCCAGGTCGCCAGCATTCTCTCGGAGCGTGGCATCAACATCGAGTCGATCATGCAGAAGGAAGCCGAGGAACAGGATGGCCTGGTGCCGATGATCCTGCTGACTCACCGTGTGGTCGAGCAGCGCATCGACGACGCCATCGTCGCCCTGGAAGCGCTCCAGGACGTGGTCGGCAAGGTCGTGCGCATCCGCGTCGAACAGCTCAATTAATTCCGGCGGCGGGCCGTGACGGCGGCCCGCGCCCAGCATCGAAGGTTTGCACCCATGCGCTATATCAGTACCCGCGGCCAGGCTCCGGCCCTGAACTTCGAAGACGTCCTGCTGGCTGGCCTGGCCAGCGACGGCGGCCTGTACGTTCCCGAGAACCTGCCACGCTTCACCCAGGAAGAGATCGCCTCCTGGGCTGGCCTGCCGTACCACGAGCTGGCCTTCCGGGTGATGCGCCCGTTCGTCGAAGGCAGCATCGCCGACGCCGACTTCAAGAAAATCCTCGAAGAGACCTACGGCAACTTCGCCCACGCCGCAGTCGCGCCGCTGCGCCAGCTCAATGGCAACGAGTGGGTGATGGAGCTGTTCCACGGCCCGACCCTGGCCTTCAAGGACTTCGCCCTGCAGTTGCTCGGCCGTCTGCTCGACCACGTGCTGGTCAAGCGCGGCGAGCGTGTGGTGATCGTCGGTGCCACCAGTGGTGACACCGGCTCCGCTGCCATCGAAGGCTGCCGCCGTTGCGACAACGTCGACATCTTCATCCTGCACCCGCACCAGCGCGTGTCGGAAGTGCAGCGCCGGCAGATGACCACCATCCTCGGCGACAACATCCACAACATCGCCATCGAAGGCAACTTCGACGACTGCCAGGAGATGGTCAAGGCCAGCTTCGCCGACCAATCCTTCCTCAAGGGCACTCGCCTGGTAGCGGTCAACTCGATCAACTGGGCGCGGATCATGGCCCAGATCGTCTACTACTTCCATGCCGCGCTGCAGCTCGGTGGCCCGGCGCGCTCGGTGGCGTTCTCGGTGCCGACCGGCAACTTCGGCGATATCTTCGCCGGTTACCTGGCGCGCAACATGGGCCTGCCGATCAGCCAGCTGGTGGTGGCGACCAACCGCAACGACATCCTGCACCGCTTCATGAGCGGCAACCAGTACGTCAAGGACGCCCTGCACCCGACCCTGTCGCCGTCGATGGACATCATGGTCTCGTCCAACTTCGAGCGCCTGCTGTTCGACCTGCACGGTCGCAATGGTGCCGCGGTTGCCCAGTTGATGGACACCTTCAAGCAGGGCGGCGGCTTCAGCGTCGAGCAGGATCGCTGGACCGAAGCGCGCAAGCTGTTCGATTCGCTGGCCGTCACCGATGAGCAGACCTGCGAGACCATCGCCGAGGTGTTCAAGGCCACCGGTGAAGTCCTCGACCCGCACACCGCGATCGGCGTCAAGGCCGCCCGCGAGTGCCGCCGCAGCCTGGATACGCCGATGGTGGTGCTGGGGACGGCGCACCCGGTCAAGTTCCCCGAGGCGGTGGAGAAGGCCGGTGTCGCCAAGGCCCTGGAGCTGCCTGCGCACCTGAGCGATCTGTTCAGCCGCGAGGAACGCTGCACGGTGCTGGGCAACGACCTGAAGGCCGTGCAGGCATTTGTCAGCCAGCATGGCAACCGCGGCAAGCCGCTGTAAGCGGCACCAATTACAGGAAAGCCCGTCTTGCACGGGCTTTTTTGTGGGCGCAAGACACACGGCAACAGCTTTCAGATTTTTCCCATGTAGTTCGATGGATACCCCTACTAAAGTGGCGTTCTGACCAACAGAACACACGGCTCCAGTGGGAGGCTCATGCATCAGCTCAATGTTCTTATCCACCAGGCTCGGCCCTACTATCAGATGCTGTTGCATCAGGCCTTCAATGCCCAGGGGCTGTACAACGTCCGGGTCACCGATGACGTGCCTGCAGCCACGGCCCACCTCGCGCAGGGGCAGCAGCCCGTTGATGTGCTGGTGCTTGATCAGGGAATGCCGAGGCGTCATGCCCGGCGCCTGTTCAAGTACCTGGTGCAGGCCTCCTGCGCGGGTGGGCTGCTGTTTGTCGGCTATGGCGACGCTGGGGGTATCGACCTCGCGCTCGAGGCCCGCGAGCAGGGCTTGAATGTCCTGGCCGAGCTGCCCTGGCCGATGTCCATGGTGGGCCTGGAGCAGGCACTGGGGCGCCTGTAGTCCGGAAGGGGTGCGCGGAGCATCGAAACTGTCATGTTTGCCGCGCATGCTCGTGATGACGGGCCAGGGCGAACTTTCCGTCGGCCCCGATGGTCAGTTTCCTTACCCTAGCCAGCGAGTGATCCGGATGGAAAGAATCTGCAGACTGCTCAACGATGCCCTGACCCCTTACCAGGCCGAACTTGGACCGGCCGATAACCGTGGCTGCCGTCACCTGAGTGTTCGCGATGAGCACGGTTTGCCGATCCTGCGGCGTACGGTGTGTGAGCGAGAGTTGGTGGAGCAGCAATTGCTGGTCGATCTGGTCGATGGTCTGCACCGTGACCTGCAAATTGCCGAAGGCCGCCTGCAACCCTGTGTGATCGCCGCCTTGCAGCATCAGAGGCAAATGCACGGAACCTTTGCCTGACCGGCCCGTCAGACTCAGCAAGGGCAGCCTGATGGTGCTTTGCTCCGGTACCCTCCAGGCTGTCACTGGAAGTCCCAAGGGCTTTCGCTTGACCCCGGTCGTCCTCCCCAGCGGCCGGGGTTTCTTTTTGCCTTGAAGTCACCGGCACCCTTGCTGGTCTTTACGCTTCCGCTCAGTGCCCCGGCGCTTCGCCCTGCTCGAAGAAATGCCGGGCCTGGCCCAGGTAGTCCTCCTGCAGCTCCGCATCCAGCCAGCGGGCATACAGGCCCGGCAAGGTGTCGCGGCGCAGCATGGGCAGCAGTTGGTCGATATGAGCGATCGCTTCGCGTCCCAAGGCGGTGTCCGAGCAGCCCACATGCAGGAACTGATAGCGGTCGACGCCACGGATGGGATAGAAGCGGTAATCATCCAGCGAGCCATTCTGCTGCTGGATCAGGTAGCGCACTTCTGGCCAGTAGCCCAGCACCAGCTGCAGGCGCCCCAGCTGCTGCATCTGCAGCAGACTGGCGGTGGCATCGTTGCCGTAGTGGCGGCTGAAGGCGCTGTCTGGCAATTGCCTCAGGACGTCATCGACCTGCACGCTGTAGCTGCGCTCGGCGACGATGCCCAGCTTGAGGCGGGTCTGGGCCAGCAGCCGCTGAAGATCCACCTGTTGCCCATCCAGAAAAGGCTCCAGCAGCGCCTGGTCGCGCGTGCGCACCACCAGGCCACTGCTCAGGACACCGAGCGATGGCTGGGAGAAATGCACGTACCGGGCGCGTTCGGGGGTCCAGAGCAGGGTCGGGTCGCAGGTGAAACTGGGCTCCTGGAGCATCTGGATGCCTCGGGCGCGATTGACCCGGACGATCTGGTGGTCGTACTCGGGCATCTGCGCGATCAGCATGGGCAACAGTTGGTCGATCACGCCCTGGCCTTTGGCCGGCCCTTCGAAGATGGTGAACGGTGGCAGGTCGCGGACCAGCCACAGCAGGCGTTCCCGGGCCTCGGCCGATTGTGCCACGAGCGCGGTCAGCAGCAGGCAGAACAGCAGGGGCAGGTGGCGGATGCGCATGGGCCGCGGATCAGACCGTACCGGCCGCGCGCAGGCGGGCAATGGCGGCTTCGTCGTAGCCCAGGCTGGCCAGTAGCGGGGCCGTGTGCTCGCCCAGTGCCGGGCCGACCCATTCGGCGGAGCCGGGGGTATCGGACAGCTTGGGTACGATGCCCGGCATCTTGAACGGCTTGCCATCCGGCAGGCGGGCCTGGAGGAACATCTCGCGGGCGAGGAACTGCGGGTCGCCCAGCATGTCCTCGGCGGAGTAGATCCGGCTGGCTGGCACTTCGGCGTCGTTGAGCACCTGCATCACCTTGTCCAGCGGCAGGCCGTTGGCCCAGCGATCGATGACGCCGTACAGCTCGTCGCGGCGGGCATCGCGGCCATCATTGGTCGCCAGGGCGGCATCGTTGGCCAGGTCGTCACGGCCGATGGCCTGCATGAAGCGCTTGAATATCGCATCGCCATTGGCGCCGATCTGCACATGCCGGCCATCGGCGGTGGTATGGATGCAGGAAGGGGTGATACCCGGCATGATGTTGCCGGTGCGCTCGCGGATGAAACCGAACACGTCGAATTCCGGCACCATGCTTTCCATCATGGCGAAGATTGCTTCGTACAGCGCCACGTCCACGACTTGGCCGTCGCCCCCGTTGACTTCGCGATGACGCAGGGCCATCAGCGCGCCGATCACGCCCCACAGGGCGGCAATGGAGTCGCCGATTGAAATCCCTGTCCGCACTGGTGGGCGATCCTCGAAGCCGGTGATGTAGCGCAACCCGCCCATGGATTCGCCAACCGCGCCGAAGCCCGGCTGGTCCTTCATCGGGCCGGTCTGGCCGAAGCCCGACAGGCGCACCATGACCAGGCGCGGGTTGAGGGCGTGCAGCACATCCCAGCCCAGGCCGAGCTTCTCCAGCACGCCGGGGCGGAAGTTCTCGATCAGGATGTCGGTCTCGGCCAGCAGGCGCTTGAGCACTTCACGCCCTTCAGGATGCTTGAGGTTGAGGGTCAGCGATTGCTTGTTGCGCGCCTGGACGAACCACCACAGCGAGGTGCCCTCGTACAGCTTGCGCCATTTACGCAGCGGATCACCGCCATCGGGCGACTCGACCTTGATCACCTCGGCACCGAACTCGGCGCAGATCCGCGAGGCGAACGGGCCGGCGATCAGGGTGCCGAGCTCGATGACTTTCAGGCCGGCGAGGGGTTTGCTGGGCGTTGTCATGGGGCATCCGTGGCGTCTGGGCGTGACGCAGGTTGTATCACAGCTCGGCGGCGGCAGGTATATCGGCATTGTCTGAACCGGCGCTGGCGCCTGGGATCAGTTAGACTGTGCGCCTTTCCCCCGCAAGAAGCCTATTGCCCATGGCCCAGCCGTCCACCACCTACAAGTTCGAACTGAATCTGACCGACCTCGACCGCGGCGTGTACGAGAGCGTCCGCCAGACCATCGCCCGCCACCCTTCGGAAACCGAAGAACGCATGGCTGTGCGCCTGCTGGGCTATGCCCTCTGGTACAACGAGCAGCTGTCCTTCGGCCGCGGCCTGTCGGACGTCGATGAGGCGGCCCTGTGGGAAAAAAGCCTGGACGATCGCATCCTGCACTGGATCGAAGTCGGCCAGCCCGACGCCGACCGCCTGACCTGGTGTTCGCGGCGTACCGAGCGCACCAGCCTGCTGGCCTACGGCAGCCTGCGCGTGTGGGAGACCAAGGTGCTCGGCGCGGTCAAGGGCCTGAAGAACCTGAGCATTGCCGCCGTGCCGCAGGAGGTGCTGGAAACCCTCGCCACCGATATGCCGCGTACCATCAAGTGGGACGTGATGATCAGCGAAGGCACGGTGTTCGTCACCGACGACCGTGGCCAGCACGAAGTGCAGTTGCAATGGCTGCTTGGCGAGCGCGGCTGACCTGAAACAAAGCGGAATTGCGAAGACCCCATGCGTATCGAACCACGTCCCCTGCCGTCGCCCCTGCCTTTGCTGGGCAACCTGCCACCCTTGCTGACCCGTCTGTATGCCGCCCGTGGCGTAGCGTCCGAGGCCGAGCTGGACAAGAGCCTGGCGCGCCTGCTGCCTTACCAGCAACTCAAGGGTATCGACGCGGCGGTGGAGCTGCTGGTCGAGGCGCTCGATCAGCGCCAGCGCATTCTCATCGTCGGCGATTTTGATGCCGACGGTGCCACCGCCAGCACGGTCGGTTTGCTGGGCCTGCGCTTGCTGGGCGCAGCCCATGTCGATTACCTGGTGCCCAACCGCTTCGAGTATGGCTACGGCCTGACCCCGGAGATCGTCGCGGTCGCGCTCGAGCGCCAGCCGCAATTGCTGATCACCGTGGACAACGGTATCTCCAGCGTCGATGGCGTGGCCGCGGCCAAGGCCGCCGGGCTCAAGGTGCTGGTCACCGACCACCACCTGCCGGGCGAGCAACTGCCGGCCGCCGACGCCATCGTCAATCCCAACCAACCCGGTTGCGCGTTCCCGAGCAAGTCACTGGCCGGTGTCGGCGTGATCTTCTACGTGCTGATGGCCCTGCGTGCGCGGTTGCGCAGCCTGGGGCGCTACGAAACGCAGCCGCAGCCGAACATCGGCGAGTTGCTTGACCTGGTGGCGCTGGGCAGCGTCGCCGACGTGGTGCCGCTGGATGCCAACAACCGCATCCTGGTGCATCAGGGCTTGGAGCGTATCCGCGCCGGTCGCGCCCGCCCGGGGCTCAAGGCCATCCTCGAAGTGGCGCGGCGCGACCACAAGCGCATCACTTCCACTGACCTTGGCTTCATCCTTGGCCCTCGGCTCAATGCCGCCGGGCGCCTGGACGACATGAGCCTGGGCATCGAATGCCTGTTGTGCGAAGACGCGGCGCTTGCGCTGGACATGGCCCAGCAACTGGATGGCCTGAACCAGGATCGCAAGTCCATCGAGCAGGGCATGCAGCGCGAGGCTTTGGCCCAGCTCAAGGATCTGCCAGTCGAGTCCATGCCTTATGGCTTGTGCCTGTTCGACGCCGACTGGCACCAGGGGGTGATTGGTATCCTCGCTTCGCGCCTGAAAGAGCGTTACCACCGCCCGACCATCGCCTTTGCCGATGCGGGAGAAGGGGTGCTGAAGGGCTCGGCGCGTTCGGTGCCGGGGTTCCATATCCGTGATGCGCTGGACGCCGTTGCGGCGCGGCATCCGAGTTTGATCAGCAAGTTCGGCGGGCATGCCATGGCGGCGGGGCTGTCCTTGCCGGCCGACAATTTCCCTGCGTTTGCCGAGGCGTTCGACGACGAGGTGCGGCGCCAGCTGCGTGAGGAAGACCTGACTGGGCGGTTGTTGTCGGATGGCACGTTGGCGGTCGAGGAGTTTCACCTGGACCTGGCGCGGGCATTGCGCAATGCCGGGCCCTGGGGGCAGCACTTTCCCGAGCCGTTGTTCCACGGGGTGTTCCAGCTGGTCGAGCAGCGGGTCGTTGGGGAGCGGCATCTGAAGGTAGTGCTCAAGAGCGAGTGTGGGGCTGTGCGCTTGGATGGGATTGCCTTTGGGATTGACCGGGAGGTCTGGCCGAATCCTACAGTGCGGTGGGTGGAGTTGGCTTATAAGTTGGATGTGAATGAGTTTCGGGGGAATGAGAGTGTGCAGTTGATGATTGCGCATATGGAAGCGCGGTGATCTTTTGTTGGGGTTTTGGGGTTTTGGGGTTTTGGGGTTTTGGTTGTTTTGAAGTTGTATGCGCATTCATTTGCGATGTCTCAAGTCCATACATCGTGGCCAAAGTAAGCAAAGCCGTGGCGCTCCATTCATACGGCCCTCCGCTTCGCTCCGGGTTCCCTCACTCCGGCCTTGCTCCCGGGAGGACCGCGCTGAACGCCCCATCCTGGGGCGCAGCGCTTGACGGGCATCCATGCCCGTCACCTCCCTCCGCAAGACCTCCGTTCGGCCTCCTGAAGTCGCGAAGTTACGGGCGGCGCCTGCACTAACGCAGCTAGTCGCTAGTTGCCATTGTGGGAACTCTAGATCAACATCGCGGGGCAAGCCCGCTCTCACATAGTTTAACTATGTGATTCAGCGTGGGAGCGGGCTTGCCCCGCGATAGCGTAATGAAGAACAACATAACAGCCACTAAAAAACCAACATATCTGCTCTTGATCTGCTCTTGATCTGCTCTTGATTTTGCTTCTAAGTGCGCGATAGTTCAGGCGACACAAGTTGCGACTTCAGGAGGCCGAGTGGAGTTCTTGCGTAGTGGGGCGACGGCCATGGATGGCCGTCGAGCGCTGCGCCCCAGGATGGGGCGTACAGCGCGGTACCCACGGGAGCAAGAACGGAGCGAGGGAACCCCGTAGCGAAGCGTAGGGGCCGTATGAACGGAGCCGAACGGTTTTGCCTACTTTTGTCAAGACAAAAGTAGGTCGCCGTTGAACTGACCCCCGAAAGTTGGACAGGTAGCGCTATGCGGCCAGCGCTTGGGTTCGGAATTCTACCGGACTCAAGCCATTCAGTCTGAGACTGATGCGTTCTTGGTTGTAGTAGGCGATGTAATCCTCTAGCCCTGATGCCAGTTGCTCAACACTTTCAAACGATTCCAGGTAAAAAAACTCGCTCTTGAGCGTGCCGAAAAAGCTTTCCATGGCGGCGTTGTCCAGGCAATTGCCCTTACGTGACATGCTCTGCTCGATATTCTTCCCAGCCAGCATATGCCGGTAAGTTGGCTGTTGATATTGCCAGCCTTGATCGGAATGCAGTATCGGTTTGTCACCTGGATTCAGCCGCTCGAAGGCTTGCTCCAGCATTGTCGAAACCATCTTGAACTCAGGACGCCGGTTGATCTGATAAGCAAGGATCTCGCCGTTGTACAGGTCCATCACAGGCGAGAGAAACAGCTTCTGCCCCTTTACCTTGAACTCTGTCACGTCGGTTGCCCATTTCTGATTGGGGGCTTCTGCCTTGAATTTGCGTTTGAGTAGATCAGATGCAACAACCCCCTCGGAGCCTCGGTACGAGCGATATTTCTTAACTTTGACCAGAGATTTGAGGTCCATCAACTGCATCAGTCGCTGCACCTTCTTGTGGTTGACCACCTCGCCATTGTGCCCGAGGACCGCAGTGATACGACGATAGCCGTACCGCCCCTTATGTCCGTGATAGAGGCTGTTGATGCGCTCTTTGAGAGCAGCATGCTTGTCAGCCACCAGCACTTTGCTTTGGTAATAAAAGGTACTGCGTGCCAGCCCTGCAGCACGTAGCAGCAGAGCAAGTCGATGCCCGCGCCTCAATCCTTGGATAGCCTGCGTTTTCTTGCCTGCGCAGTTCGAGGGTCCGCTTGGATCAAGGCATCGAGCTTTTTTAGATAAGCATTCTCCGCGCGCAGGTATTCCAGCTCTTCGAGCATTTGCTTTGGTGTCAGCTCGCTGTCCGCTGGGGTGGGCGGGCTTGTGCTGGACTGTTTTGATGGCTTGCGGGGCATGCTGAACTCTCGGGTACGGCGCGGGTGAAGGGCTTCTACTCCGCCTTTATCGTACAACCTTTTCCATTGCCTGATGCTACTCGGGCCGCGGATATCAAACTGCACGCAAGCTTGCTGGGCGGACAGTCCGTCTTGCTCAATGCACTGCAAAACCTTCAATTTGAACTGCGCGTCGTAGTGGCTGTACTTGGCAATCAAACCGGCTGCACCGTGTTGCTCGTAGCCCTTTACCCAGCGGCGTAACAGCGATGGACTCAGGTCATGCTTGAGCGCCACCTCATGAACACTGCGGGCAGAAAGGCACTCTTCGATGAGTGCCTGCTTGAGTGCCAGGTTGTATTTCGTCATGGAACACCCTCCGGTTGGGGATAAGGTGTCCAACTTTCGGGGGTCAGTTCACGTAAAGGCGAAAGGGTGACTAAATGTCGACATCTTCTACGAATGCGCTCACAAAACCCAAAACAATCGCCCCGAACCCGACCCCTTACCCCCGAAACGCCCGAATAAAAACCCCCACCGCCTCCCGCACATGCGCCTCAGCATCATCCCCCTCCAGCGCCGGCGAGCACCCCAGCAGCAACCGATAATCCGGTGCCCCCTTCACCAGGCAGAAGAAATGCTCCGCCGCCTGCCACGGGTTATCGATCCGCAGCAGCCCCCGCTGATCGACACAACGCAGCAACGCCTCCATCCCACTCATCACCCGCTTGGGCCCCGCCGCGTAGAAGTACTGGCCAAACCCCGGATCCTGGCTGCCCAAGGCAAAGATCAGGCGACTCAGCTTGACGGCCTCATCGCTGCTGATCAAAGCCTGGAAGCCACGCGCAATATTCAGCAGCACGTCTTCCACCGCCACGCCTTCGGGATACTCGAACATCAGGTCAGGCAACTGGTTCTGGCAGGTCGCCATGACCGCCGCGCCGAACAGCGTCTGCTTGTCAGTGAAATGGCTGTAGACGGTGAGCTTTGAAACACCTGCCGCCGCAGCGACCGCATCCATGCTGGTGTTGGCATAACCAAGGCTGAGGAACAGGCGCTTGGCGGCTTCGAGGATGGCCTCGCGCTTGGCCAGGTCCTTGGGCCGGCCGGGGCCGATGGGTGCGTCGTTGGACATGAGGGACCGCATTCTCTGTGAAAGGGGCACATCTTACCGGGTCCGGGGGCAGTCGGCTGCAGCGTACGTCGCACCACTAAATATCGATTTTCTCTGAAGCGCCTGCTTCCCCGACCCGATTCGCTGACTTAATATACTCGCCAGTATAAATATTCGATGCGCCCTCTGCCAAAGGTCATTCATCATGTTGCGTCGTGCGTTGTCCCTCGCCCTGCCGGCCGTTGCCGTGCTGCTGCTCACCGCCTGCGGCCAGGAGGCCGCGCCACCCGCCGCGCCGCGTCCGGCACTGGTGGTCCAACCCCAGCCGGCCGGCGCATCCGCCGACAGCTACCCGGGCGAGGTGCGGGCGCGTTTCGAGCCTGAACTGGCGTTCCGTATCGGAGGCAAGGTCAGCAAACGCCTGGTGGAGGAGGGGCAGCGGGTCAAGGCCGAGCAACCGCTGGCCGAACTCGACCCGCAGGACGTGCGTCTGCAACTGGAGGCCAATCGCGCCCAGCTGGCGGCGGCCGAGGCCAACCTGGCGTTGGTACGTGCCGAGCGCGACCGCTATCAGAAGCTGCTGGATCGGCAGATGGTCAGCCATTCCCAGTTCGACAATGCCGAGAACCTCTACCGGGCTGGCATGGCCCGCCTGAAGCAGGCCAAGGCCGAGTACGAGGTGGCGGGCAACCAGGCCGAGTACGCCGTGCTGCGCGCCCCCCAGGCCGGCGTGATCGCCAAGCGCCAGGTCGAGGTGGGCCAGGTGGTGGCGGCAGGGCAGACCGTGTTCACGCTGGCCGCCGATGGTGAGCGCGAAGTAGCCATCGGCCTGCCGGAGCAGCAGTTCGCTCGCTTCGCCGTCGGGCAGACGGTCAGCGTCGAGCTGTGGTCGCACCCGAACCAGCGTTTCGAAGGGCGGATCCGCGAGCTTTCCCCGGCGGCGGACCCGCGTTCGCGCACCTTCGCCGCGCGCATCGCCTTTACCTCCAACGCCACCCCGGCCGAGCTGGGCCAGAGCGCGCGGGTGTTCATCGACCATGCCGAACGCTCGCCGCTGGCGGTGCCACTGTCGGCGGTGACCGCCGAAGCGGGGCAGGCCTATGTCTGGCGGGTTGGCAAGGACAACCGCCTGGAGCGCGCCGCTGTGCGTCTGGGCGCCTATGGCGCGGACAGCGTGCCGGTACTCGAAGGCCTGCAAGCCAGTGATTGGGTGGTGGCAGCAGGCGGCCATGTGCTGCGCGAGGGGCAACAGGTGCGGCCTGTGGACCGCAGCAACCGTGAAGTGAACCTGGCGGCCAAGGAGTAAGTCCCGATGGGTTTCAACCTTTCCGCCTGGGCGCTGCGCAATCGCCAGATCGTGTTGTTCCTGATGATCCTGCTGGCAGCGATTGGTGCCATGTCGTACACCAAGCTGGGGCAGAGCGAGGATCCGCCCTTCACCTTCAAGGCCATGGTCATCCGTACCCTGTGGCCAGGCGCGACCGCCGAGGAGGTGTCGCGCCAGGTCACCGAGCGTATCGAGAAGAAACTGATGGAGACCGGCGAGTACGAGAAGATCGTCTCGTTCTCCCGACCGGGTGAGTCCCAGGTCACGTTCATGGCCCGTGACGCGATGCATTCCAAGGATATCCCCGAGCTGTGGTACCAGATCCGCAAGAAGGTCGCGGACATCAAGCACACGTTGCCCCCCGAGGCGCAGGGGCCATTCTTCAACGACGAGTTCGGTACCACCTTCGGCAATATCTACGCCCTGACCGGTGCCGGCTTCGACTACGCGGTGCTCAAGGACTACGCCGACCGTATCCAGATCCAGCTGCAGCGGGTCAAGGACGTGGGCAAGGTGGAGCTCGTCGGCCTGCAGGACGAGAAGATCTGGATCGAGCTGTCCAACGTCAAGCTGGCCACCCTCGGGGTGCCGCTCGCCGCCGTGCAGCAGGCACTGCGCGAGCAGAACGCGGTGAGTACCGCAGGCTTCTTCGAAACCCCCAGCGAGCGCCTGCAACTGCGGGTCAGCGGGCGCTTCGACAGCGTCGAACAGATTCGCCAGTTCCCTATCCGCATCGGTGACCGCACCTTCCGTATCGGTGACGTCGCCGAGGTGCTGCGCGGCTTCAATGACCCGCCCGCGCCGCGCATGCGCTTCATGGGCGAGGACGCTATCGGGCTGGCGGTATCGATGAAGGACGGCGGCGACATCCTGGTGCTCGGCAAGGCCCTGGAAGGCGAGTTCGCCCGGCTCGCGCAGAGCCTGCCGGCGGGCATGGAGCTGCGCAAGGTGTCCGACCAGCCGGCGGCAGTGAAGGCCGGGGTCGGTGAGTTCGTCCAGGTGCTGGTCGAGGCCCTGGCCATCGTCCTGCTGGTGAGCTTCTTCTCGCTGGGCCTGCGCACCGGCCTGGTGGTAGCGCTGGCGATCCCGCTGGTGCTGGCCATGACCTTCGCCGCCATGCACTACTTCGGCATCGGCCTGCACAAGATTTCGCTTGGGGCGCTGGTGCTGGCCCTGGGCCTGCTGGTCGACGATGCGATCATCGCGGTGGAGATGATGGCGATCAAGATGGAACAGGGCTACGACCGGCTCAAGGCCGCGAGCTACGCCTGGACCAGCACGGCGTTCCCGATGCTCACCGGCACCCTGATCACCGCGGCGGGCTTCCTGCCGATCGCCACGGCGGCGTCGAGCACAGGGGAATACACCCGTTCGATCTTCCAGGTGGTGACCATTGCCTTGCTCACGTCCTGGGTAGCGGCGGTGGTGTTCGTGCCTTACCTGGGTGAGCGCCTGCTGCCGGACCTGGCCAAGCTCCACGCCGCTCGCCACGGCGCCGACGGGCATGCCCCCGATCCCTATGCGACGCCGTTCTACCAGCGTGTCCGGCGCGTAGTGGAGTGGTGCGTGCGGCGGCGCAAGACGGTGATCGTGCTGACCATCGCCGCATTCGTCGGCAGCATCCTGCTGTTCCGCTTCGTGCCGCAGCAGTTCTTCCCCGCGTCCGGGCGGCCGGAACTGATGGTCGATCTGAAGCTGACCGAAGGCGCTTCGCTGAACAACACCGCCGAGCGGGTCAAGCAGTTGGAGGCCTTGCTCAAGCAGCAGGACGGTATCGCCAACTATGTCGCCTATATCGGCACTGGTTCACCGCGTTTCTACCTGCCGCTGGACCAGCAACTGCCGGCGGCGAGCTTTGCCCAGTTCGTGGTGCTGGCCAAATCGCTGGAGGACCGTGAACGCCTGCGCAGCTGGTTGATCGGCACCCTGGACCAGCAGTTCCCCGACTTGCGCTCACGGGTCACGCGCCTGGAAAACGGCCCGCCCGTAGGCTATCCGGTGCAGTTCCGTGTCACCGGCGAACACATCGAGAAGGTTCGCGCCCTGGCCCGCGAGGTGGCGGCCAAGGTGCGTGAGAACCCGCACGTGGTCAACGTGCACCTGGACTGGGAAGAACCGAGCAAGGCGGTGTACCTGGATATCGACCAGGACCGTGCCCGGGCGCTGGGCGTGAGCACCGCGCACCTGTCGAGCTTCCTGCAGAGTTCGCTGACCGGCAGCAACGTCAGCCAGTACCGCGAAGACAACGAGCTGATCGAGATTCTCCTGCGCGGTACGCCAGAGGAGCGCCGTGAGCTGGGCAACGTGGGCAGCCTGGCGGTGCCCACCGACAACGGCCAGAGCGTGGCCCTGTCGCAGGTGGCGACCCTGGAGTACGGCTTCGAGGAAGGCATCATCTGGCACCGCAACCGCCTGCCCACGGTCACCGTGCGCGCCGATATCTACGACAAGGAACAGCCGGCGACCTTGATCAAGCAGATCCAGCCGACGCTGGCGCAGATCAAGGACGAGCTGCCTGATGGCTACTTGCTCGAGGTGGGCGGCACGGTGGAAGACTCCGAGCGTGGCCAGCGTTCGGTGAACGCCGGCATGCCGCTGTTCATCGTGGTGGTGCTGAGCCTGCTGATGATCCAGCTGCGCAGTTTCTCGCGGATGTTCATGGTGTTCCTCACCGCGCCCCTCGGGCTGATCGGCGTGACCCTGTTCCTGCTGGTGTTCCGCCAGCCGTTCGGGTTTGTCGCCATGCTCGGGACCATCGCCCTGGCCGGCATGATCATGCGCAACTCGGTGATCCTGGTGGACCAGATCGAACAGGACATCGCCGGGGGGATGGAGCGTTGGCAGGCGATCATCGAGGCCACGGTGCGGCGCTTCCGGCCGATCGTGCTGACCGCGCTGGCGGCGGTGCTGGCGATGATTCCGTTGTCGAGGAGTGTGTTCTACGGGCCGATGGCGGTAGCGATCATGGGTGGATTGATCGTCGCCACGGTGCTGACCCTGCTGTTCCTGCCGGCGCTGTATGCGGCGTGGTTCAGGGTCAGGAAAAACTGAGGAACGATCGGGAGGGCTTTGCCCTCCTATCGCCGGCAAGCCGGCTCCCACACGAATTGCGCAGTATCTGTGGGAGCTGGCTTGCCAGCGATAGGGCTGCACAGCAGCCCCACTGGTTTTCAGCTCAACATCACAGCGCGCCGAACACCTTCTTGGCCAGGCTGGTAGCCGCACCGGCCGGGTTCTGGCGAATGCTTTCTTCCTGCTTGCCGATCATTTCGAACAAGCCATCCAGCGCCTTCTCGGTCACATAGTTCTCGATATTGGCGTCATCCTTGATCAGGCCCAGGCCTTTGGCCTGCCCGGCAAAGCTGTTGTACTGCTGGGCCAGGCCGACCTTGTCGGTGGCCTGCTTGACGATCGGCAGGAACTTGGCGCGGATCTGCTCGCGGCTGCTCTTGTTCAGGTACTGGGTGGCCGAGTCCTGGCCGCCGCTGAGGATGCCCTTGGCATCGGTCACGGTCATCTTCTTCACCGCATCCACCAGGATCGCCTGGGCTTGCGGCACGGCAGCCTCGGCGGCCTTGTTCATGCTGGTTTCCAGGGCATCGACCTGGTCACCCTTGCCGAACATCTTCATGGCCTTGGCCGCTTTGCCGAGGTTGCCCGGCAGCTCGATGCGCACGTCCGGGTTGTTGCTGAAGCCGCCGGGGGTGCTCAGCTGCTTGACGGCGATCTGCGCGCCTTGGGTAAGGGCGTCCTTCAGGCCGCCGGAGGCGTCGCTCTGGGACAGGTCGCCGAGCGACAGGGCCAGGGCGCTGGCCGACAACAGCAGGCCGGCGCACAGAGTGGTGAAGCGCAGGGAGGAGCGGATCATGGGGCTTTCCTTATGGGCAGAATGGAGCAGGTTCAGCGTATCGTTTAGTCCGTGATCGGGCCAGTCAGGCAGTCGCCGCAGGTTCTGGTGTTTCATCGCGGTGCAAGGCCACCTGGCGGATCGACAGGCGCAGCTCGGCCGACAGCACGCGCTTGGCCACGCCTTCGGCCAGTTCGGCGAGCTTGTCGTGGTAGCCCAGCTTGCCGGCGCTGTCGGGGCGCAAGACCCCTTCGTGTACCAGCGTCTGGATGAAGTGGCGGAACAGGGTCTTGTCGAAGAACTCGGGCGCATTCAAGCCATGCAGGATCGACAAACGCTGGGCCATCATCACGCACAGCTCCTCCAGTTCCTCGGCGCTCAGCGTGTGCTGGCCGCTGTTGAGCAGCAGCGAAGTGGCCATGTAGAAGCGCTGCAGGGTCTGGGTGATGGTGCGGGCCAGCAGCGTCAGCAGCACGAACTGGCGCGAGCTGGGCGCGGGGCGCATGTAGATGTCTTGTTCCTTGCGCAGCAGCCCCTGTTCGACCAGCGCCGCCAGCCACTGGTCGATCACCTCGTCCAGTTGCTCGGGCGTCCAGCGCAGGAACAGTTCGGCCTGCAGGTACGGATACAACGCCCGCACGTACTGGCCCAGCAGTTCGCGGCTCATGCGCGAGCTGCTGAGGAAGAAGCTCGCCAGCAGCCCCGGCAGGGCGAAGATGTGCAGCACGTTGTTGCGGTAGTAGGTCATCAGTACCGCGTTGGCTTCGTCCAGGTAGAGGATGCGGCCCAGCGCATCCTTCTGCTCGGCGAGCAGGTCCATGCCCAGTACGTGCTCGATAAGTGCCTTGCCGTCACCCTCGGGTAGGGTGGTGTGCGGCGAGTAGGGCACCTGGCGCAGCAGGGCCAGGTACAGGTCGAGCACTCGGGTCAGGGCACGTTCGTCCAGGGCCAGGCGGCTGGTCGACAACAGGGCCAGCGCCACCAGGTTGACCGGGTTGATTGCCGCGGCCTCGTTGAGGTGGCGGGCAACGGTCTCGCCCAGGCGGGTGGTGGTCTCGTTGAGCCAGTCCGGACGGAACTGCGGGGCCAGCGCCTGTTCGCGCCAGCCGGGTTGCTGCTGGTCGAGGAAGCTGTTCAGGCGGATCGGCTCGCCGAAGTTGACGTACACCTGGCCGAAACGCTGCTTGAGCGCGCCGATGACCTTGAAGATGTCGAAGATCGATTCCTTCTTCTTGCTGGCGCCGCGCAGCTCGCCCAGGTAGGTGCGGCCTTCGAGCACCCGCTCGTAGCCGATGTACACCGGCACGAAGACGATCGGCGTGCGCGAGGAGCGCAGGAAGCTGCGCAGGGTGATCGCCAGCATGCCGGTGCGCGGTTGCAGCATGCGCCCGGTACGCGAGCGCCCGCCTTCGACGAAGTACTCCACCGGGAAGCCCTTGGTGAACAGGGTGTGCAGGTATTCGTTGAACACGGCGGTGTACAGCGGGTTGCCCTTGAACGTGCGGCGCATGAAGAACGCCCCGCCGCGACGCAGCAGGCCGCCGATCACCGGCATGTTGAGGTTGATGCCGGCGGCGATGTGCGGCGGCGTCAGGCCGTTGCGGAACAGCAGGTAGGACAGCAGCAGGTAGTCGATATGGCTGCGGTGGCAGGGCACGTAGATCACTTCGTGGCCGGGGGCGATGCCTTGCACCTGCTCGATGTGGTTGACCTTGATGCCGTCGTAGATCTTGTTCCAGAACCAGCTCAGCACCACTTCGAGGAAGCGGATCGCGGTATAGGTGTAGTCCGAGGCGATCTCGTTGCCATAGTGCAGCGCCTTGGCTTCGGCCTTGGCGTAGGGGATCTTCTCGCGGTCGGCCTCGTCGCTGATCGCCTGGCGCACCAGCGGGTCGTGCACCAGCCCTTTGACCAGGTTGCGACGGTGCGAGATGTCCGGCCCGATGACCGCGGTCTTCAGGTTGCGAAAATGCACGCGCATCATGCGTTGGGCCATGCGCACGGTGCGCTCGTGGCCCTTGTTGTGCTGCACCAGTTCGCGCAGGTGGATCGGCGCGGAGAACTGCACCCGGGTCTTGCGCCCGAGGATCAGCACGCTGAGCAGCCGGCGCAAACGGCCGGTGACCGCCCAGCTGTCGGCGAACAGCAGCTTCCACGGGCTCGACTCGCTGGCCGGGGTCTGGCCCCAGAACACGCTGACCGGGATGATCTGCGCGTCTTCTTCGGCATGTTGGCTGATTGCCGCGACCAGGCGCTCTAGGGTGGGCGGCGCGCCGCGTTTGTCCTGGCGGCCGAGCCAGTCGGGGTCTGGGGTCAGGTAGAAGAACGCCGCGGGCTCCTGCAGCGGGCCGACGGCCACGGGCAGTACCGGGCGCGGCAGCCCTGCTTTGGTGCACTCATGGTCGACCACGGCCAGGTCGGTGAGCGACGGCGAGGAGAGGGCATAGAACACCGGTCGGCTGCGGTCGAGCTTGAGCGTCAGCGAGGACTGGTTGATGGTTTCGGAGCGCACCCACAGGTAGAGAACGCGACGCAGGGCGCCGAAGATGAGGCGGCGCAGGGGAGAACGGGTCATGGGGTGGGCCCTGGGTGGAAGTAACGGTGTTTTTTCAGCGCGTTAGTCTGCCGTATCTGCGTAAGTTCAGCAAAATTCCGCCATAAATGCCCCTGTCATGAATTTTTTTTGTTCCCTGTCATATACTCGGCCTGCCGCTTGCAGGATATTCGTGCAAGCTGCGTCGGCGCGGGCGGTGAGCCCATGCCAGCAAGGCGATCTTCAAAATAAAAATCCGGAGTAGTTCAGATGTCGTCTCGTGAGACTGGGAATGTGAAGTGGTTCAACGATGCCAAGGGTTATGGCTTCATTCAGCGCGAAGGTGGTGCGGACGTGTTCGTCCACTATCGGGCTATCCGCGGTGAGGGGCATCGCACCCTGGTCGAGGGACAGCAGGTGGAGTACGCACTCGTGCAGGGCCAGAAAGGCCTGCAGGCAGAGGATGTAGTCGGGCTCTGAGCCTTCCGGCTGCACGCTCAAGCTGCAAGTTGTCCGTGGAACTTGCAGCCTGATGCGAACGGCCTCAGCTGGTACGCCAGGTGATTTCCTCTTCACCGTCGGCGCTGATGCGGATCCAGCGATCGGCATCTTCTTCCCCGTCTTCTTCCGCCCAGCTACCTGGTGCGCAACGCACTTCGACGTTCAGCGCGGCGAATGCCGCACGGGCGCAGGCGATGTCGTCGGCCCAGGGGGTCTGGTCGCTTTCCAGGTACAGGCTGTTCCATTTCCCCACAGCTTTCGGTAACCAGGTGACCGGGATGTTACCGGCCGTGCACTTGAAGGTCTGGCCTTTCTGCTTCCATTCGCTGCACGGGCCCAGGGCCTGGGCCAGCCAGTCGGCGATCTGCTTGTGATCGACCTCGGCGTCCTTGAGGTAGATCTCGATATCGGGTTGACGCATGGGAGGCTCCAGTGTGCTCAGTCTTGGCGCACGAAATAGTCATAACGCATGGAAACGGTGACCACGAAGGGTTCGGGCTGTTCGATCACTTGTGCGCGCTTCTCGGCGCTGGCTCGCCAGCCGTGCGGGGTCATGGCCAGCAGGTCGGCGCGGGCCTTGGCCTCGACCAGGCTCAGGCGGAACTCGAGGATCTCGCTGTGGGCGTGGGTCATGCCTGCCGGGACCAGGGCCAGGTGCTTGTCGTCGGCGTAGGGGCGCACTTCATCGTAGAGCACCTCGCGCAGCTCCATCAGATGACCGCTGGTCGGGCCGACCCGCATCAGGCCGCCGCCCGGAGCGAGCAGGCGTTTGGCCTCCTGCCAGTCGAGCGGGCTGAACACGCTGGCGATGAGGCCGCAGCTGGCATCGGCCATGGGCACGCGGGCCATGCTGGCCACCATCCAGGTCACCTCGGGCGCACGGCGGCAGGCACGCTTGACCGCCTCGCGGGAAATGTCCAGGGCGTAGCCGTCGGCCGCCGGCAGCGCCTGGGCAATCTGCGCGGTGTAGTAGCCTTCGCCGCAGCCGATGTCCAGCCAGGCCTGCGGCTGGCGCTCGGCCGCCAGTTGCGCCAGGCGGCGTGCTACCGGGGCGTAATGGCCGGCATCGAGGAAGTCGCGACGGGCTTCGACCATGGCCTGGTTGTCGCCCGGGTCGCGACTGTTCTTGTGCTGCACCGGCAGCAGGTTCAGGTAGCCCTGGCGGGCGCGGTCGAAACGGTGGCCGGCGGGGCAGGCCACGCCATTGTCGAGCTGCGCCAGGGGCGCCTGGCAGAGAGGGCAGGCGAGCATCAGGCGAGCAACCGCACCAGGGTCTGGTAGTAGATCTCGGTCAGCAGGTCGAGATCGCTGGCCAGGATACGCTCGTCCACCTGGTGGATGGTGGCGTTGACCGGGCCGAGCTCGACCACCTGGGTGCCCATGGTGGCGATGAAGCGGCCATCGGAGGTACCGCCACTGGTCGAGGGTCGGGTCTCGCGGCCAGTGACGGCCTTGATGCTCGACGACACCGCATCGAGCAATTCACCCGGCTCGGTGAGGAACGGCAGGCCCGACAACGCCCAATCAATGCTCCATTCCAGCTGGTGCTTGTCGAGGATCGTCGCGACGCGTTGCTGCAGGCCCTCGACCGTCGATTCGGTGGAGAAGCGGAAGTTGAACAGCGCGGTCAGCTCGCCCGGTACCACGTTGGTGGCGCCAGTGCCGGAGTTGAGGTTGGAGATCTGGAAGCTGGTCGGCGGGAAGAATGCGTTACCTTCGTCCCAGTGCTCGGCGGCAAGTTCCGCCAGGGCCGGCGCGGCCAGGTGGATCGGGTTGCGCGCCAGGTGCGGGTAGGCCACATGGCCCTGCTTGCCGCGCACGGTCAGCTTGGCGCCGAGCGAGCCGCGACGGCCGTTCTTGACCACGTCACCCAGCAGGGTGGTGCTGGACGGCTCGCCGACGATGCACCAGTCCAGGCGCTCGTTGCGCGCCTTCAGGCGCTCGACCACAGCCTTGGTGCCATGGTGGGCCGGGCCTTCCTCGTCGCTGGTGATCAAGAAGGCGACCTTGCCGCGGTGGTTCGGGTAGTCGTGCACAAAGCGCTCGCAGGCCACCACCATCGACGCCAGGCTGCCCTTCATGTCGGCGGCACCACGGCCGCAGAGCATGCCGTCGGCATCGATCAGCGCTTCGAACGGCTCATGCTGCCACTGCTGCACCGGGCCGGTGGGCACCACGTCGGTGTGGCCGGCGAAGCACAGCACAGGACCGTCCTGGGTGCCATGGCTGGCCCAGAAGTTGTCGACGTCTTCGATGCGCATCGGCTCGAGCTGGAAGCCGACGGCGCCCAGGCGGTTCATCATCTGGGCCTGGCAGTCGGCATCGACCGGGGTGACCGACGGACGGCGGATCAGGTCGCAGGCCAGTTGCAGGGTAGGCGAAAGCTCGGCTGGGGCCGTCATTGAAGGACTCCGGGGGCAAGGCAAGGCGGGAAATCTGAGGGGCGTTATCTTATATCAAACACAGGTTGTCGGCACGGCCCAATCGCCGGCAAGCCGGCTCCCACAGGTACCGCGCAGCCCTTGCGGCTGTGGGAGCCGGCTTGCCGGCGATTGGGGCGCAAAGCGCCCCCGGCGATCTCAAGCCTGCTGCGCCTCGGCAGCCTTCTGCGCAGGCTTGGGCAGCGACGACAGCAGCGCCATCACCAACGCCGCCAGGTACGGCAGGGACTGCACCAACAGCATCGCCACCCAGAAGCGCATGTCCGAACTCGGCAGACCCTGCACCAGGTAGATCCCCAGCGCCGCGCCCCACAGCATCAGCATGATGAACAGCTCTTCGCGGGCCTCGGCAATCGCCACCAGCAGACCATGGCTGTCGGCATTCTTCGGCGTGCGGAAGAACGGCATGCTGCTGGTGAAGAAACCGTACAGCACCGCCTTGGCGATGGTATGCGACAGCGCCAGCCCTGCCAAAGCGGCGGCGAAGGCATCCTTCAGGTCGACCCCCACCGCGCGGCGATAGAGGAACAGGATCTTGCCGACCTTGAAGAAGAACAGCGCCAGCGGCGGAATGGCGAACATCATCAGCGGCGGGTCGACCCGATGCGGCACGATGATCATCGCCGCCGACCACAGCAGGGCGCCGACGGTGAAGAAGATGTTCATGCCATCGGCGATCCATGGCAGCCAGCCGGCCAGGAAGTGGTAGCGCTGGCCGCGGGTCAGCTCGCTGCCCTTGCCGCGCAGCAGGGCGCCGGCGTGGTGCTTGATGATCTGAATGGCACCGTAGGCCCAGCGGAAGCGCTGCTTCTTGAAGTCGATGAAGGTATCGGGCATCAGGCCCTTGCCGTAACTGTTGTGGGCGTAGGCCGCCGACAGGCCTTTTTCGAACACCCGCAGGCCCAGTTCGGCGTCTTCGCAGATGCACCACTCGGCCCAGCCTAGCTCCTCGAGCACGCTGCGCCTGGTCATGGTCATGGTGCCGTGCTGGATGATCGCGTCACGGTCGTTGCGGGTGACCATGCCGATATGGAAGAAGCCCTTGTACTCGCTGTAGCACAGCTTCTTGAAGGCGCTTTCGTGCTGGTCGCGGTAGTCCTGCGGCGACTGCACCACGGCGATCTTCGGGTCGGCGAAGTGCGGCACCATGTGTTTTAGCCAGTTGCGGTCGACACAGTAGTCCGAGTCGATCACCGCGATCACCTCGGCGTCCTTGGCGGTGTGCGGGAGCAGGTAGTTCAGGGCGCCGCCCTTGAAGCCGGCCAAGGGCGCGACGTGGAAGAACTTGAAGCGCTCGCCGAGCTTCTCGCAGTGGGCCTTGAGCGGCTCCCACACGGCCGGGTCCTTGGTGTTGTTGTCGATCACCAGCACTTCGTAGTCCGGGTAGTCCAGCGCGGCGAGGGCGTCGAGGGTCTGCTTGACCATCTCCGGCGGCTCGTTGTAGCACGGCACATGCACCGAGACCTTGGGTCGATAGGCGCTGTCGCCCTGCACGGGCAGGAATTCGCGTCGGCGCTTGTGGATCCACACCGCCTCGGCCAGTTCGTGGGCCTCGGTCAGCAGCACGATGAATACCCCGAGGGCGCCCAGTGCCAGCAGCACGCCCACGGTCAGGCTGAACCAGGTGCTGTACTGCTGGCTGTAGTCGTAGGCGATCCATACCAGCACCGACCCGCACAGGAAGGTGATGAAGGTGAGGAAGGTGCGCCCGCGCTGGCGCAGGGCCGAGCCGTCGATCAGCAGGATGGCCAGGGCGATCATCGCCAGCACCACCGAGGCCACGGCCAGGGCGCGCCACTGCGGGATCGCCACGATCGGCCCCTCGAAGTTGAACTTCTGCTGGCGCTCGGCGTTGTAAACGCCCCAGTAGGCGCCCACCGAGCCTTCGTCGCTGGCCTTCCATGGCTGGTCGTAGGCCTCGATGACGAAGTAGTTGTAGCCACGACGGTTGAGGGTGTTGACCAGGGTGCGCAGGTAGATGGCCTGGTCGGCCTGGGTGGCGTCGGCGCCACCGCGCATGCGGCCATTGCTCGGCCAGCCGACCTCCGAGAGCAGCAGCGGTTTGCGCGGGAACTGCTTGCGCAGCTCGCGGGCACGGTCGAGGACGAACTGCACCGAGTCCTTCATGGGCACGAATTCCCAATAGGGCAGGATGTGCGCGGCGATCAGGTCGACGTGTTTCACCAGCTCCGGGTGTTCCTTCCAGATGTGCCACTGCTCACTGGTGGTCACCGGTACCTTCACCGCGGCGCGCACCCGGTCCAGGTAGCCGATCAACTGTTCGGCGGTGACCTCCTCGCGGAACAACGCTTCGTTACCGACCACCACCCGCACCACGCTGCGTGAGGTATTGGCCAGGCCGATGGCCTTCTCGATCTCGCGCTCGTTGCGCTCCTGGTCGTTGCTGATCCAGATGCCTAGGGTCACGCGTAGGCCAAGTTCTTCGGCCAGGCGCGGTACCTCCGCCTGGGTGCCTTCGACGGTGTAGATGCGCACGTTGTCGGTCAGTTTGTTCAGTTGCTCGAGGTCCTGGCGGATCTCGTCCTCGCTGGGGTACTGGCCTTTCTGCGGGCTCTGCCCCAGGCGGAAGGGCGAATAGGAGAAACCGGAAATCTGTTCCGGCCAGGCGGGGGCGGACACCGGGCGGTTGATCAAGGCCCAGAACCCGGTGAACAGCGCGGCGATGGCCAGGACCACCACCAGGTTGAGACCGAATTTACGTGATGACATAGGTGTTCGAGGTTCCGAAGAGGGGAGCGAGGGTCGCTGTCGCAGGCCGTGGGTCCTACAAGTGCCGGAGAAGGTAATCCGTTGGATTATCGACAAGGAATGTAGTTCTGAGGCCGCTCGCTTGTCGTCCAGATATATTTGCTTGATAGGACATTAAAGCAGGGTCGGTAGGTTTTGTTCCAACCCCGGGCCGCTCTGCCACGCCCTTGCGGCGTGTTCATGTGCTGTGCTCCCCCCGGAGCGCATGCCTTGGCATATAATGCGCGCCGGTTTTTTCGAGGTACCCACATGAGCACAGAAGATCCACGCTTCGCCGGCGTCGCCCGGCTCTACGGCGACGACGGCCTGCAGCGCCTGCGCCAGGCCCATGTGGCCATCGTCGGCATCGGCGGGGTCGGCTCATGGGCGGCCGAGGCCCTGGCGCGCAGCGGCGTGGGCGAGATCAGCCTGTTCGACCTCGACGATGTCTGCGTGAGCAACACCAACCGTCAGGCCCACGCCCTCGAAGGGCAGGTGGGCCGCCTCAAGGTGGAGGTGATGGCCGAGCGTCTGCGGGCGATCAACCCGGCCTGCACGGTGCACGCGGTGGCTGATTTCGTCACCCGCGAGACCATGGCCGAGTACATCACCGAGCAGATGGACTGCGTGATCGACTGCATCGACAGCGTGATGGCCAAGGCCGCGCTGATCGCCTGGTGCCGTCGGCGCAAGATCGCCATCGTCACCACCGGTGGCGCCGGCGGGCAGATCGACCCGACCCAGATCCAGGTCGGCGACCTCAACAAGACCTTCAACGACCCGCTGGCTTCACGGGTGCGCTCGACCTTGCGCCGCGACTACAACTTCTCGCGCAACACCAGCCGCAACTATGGCGTGCCGTGCGTGTTCTCCAGCGAACAGCTGCGCTACCCCAAGGGAGACGGTAGTGTGTGCCTGCAGAAGAGCTTTGTCGGTGAAGGCGTGCGCCTGGACTGCGCGGGTGGTTTCGGCGCGGTGATGATGGTGACCGCGACCTTCGGCATGGTGGCGGCGAGCAAGGCCGTTGAAAAACTGGTGGCCGGGGCGCGGCGCCCTTCGGAGCGGGTCAAGGCTGATTAGGCTATCGCGGGGCAGCGATTCAGACCTGGGTGGCCAGTTCGGCCATCCTCAGTAGCACCGCATGCAGCCCATTGCTGCGCGACGGTGACAACTGCCGCTCCAGCCCCAGTTGGGTAAACCAGGCGCTCAGGTCGAGCGCTGCCAACTGATCGCTGGCCAAGCCTTGTACTCGCACAAGAAGAAGTGCCAGCAACCCCCGCAGCATCCGCGCATCGCTGCCTGCCTTGAACCGCCACTGGCCGTCGTCCTGCACCGCCACCAGCCATACCAGGCTCTCGCAGCCATGCACCCGGTTGGCTTCGGTCTTTTCGCTGTCGCCCAGTGGCTCCAGGCGGTCACCCCACTGCATCAGCAACCGCGCCCGCTGCTCCCAGCCACGCGCCTGTTCGAAAGCTTCCAGCGCTTGGCTGGCCTGTGGCGAAAGGTTCATCGCAACAGCTCCAGGCCTTTGTCGAGCGCCTCGAAGAAGCGCTGCAGGTCGTCGCTGTCGGAGTACAGCCCCAGCGATACGCGAATCGCGCCATCGAGCCCCAGGTGCCTGAGCAGTGGCATGGCGCAATGGTGCCCGGCGCGCACGGCGATGCCCTGCTCGGTCAGCAGGTGGGCGATATCGGCGTTGTGCACGCCATCGATGACGAAACTGGCCAAAGCCGCCTCGGGTGAGCCGAGCAGGCGAACCCCCTCGCGATCGGTCAGGCCACGTACCAGATACTGGTGCAGGCTGGTTTCATGGGCAGCCACGGCATGGATGTCGAGGCTGGCCAGGTAGTCCAGGGTGGCGCCCAGGCCAATCACCCCGGCAATCGGCGGGGTGCCGGCTTCGAAACCCAGTGGCGCGGGACGGAAGCTGGCGCTCTGGTAGTCCGCCATCTGCACCATTTCTCCGCCGTATTGCCAGTGACGCAGCAACGCCAGCGCATCCTGACGGCCGTAAAGTACGCCCACCCCGTCGGGACCATAGAGTTTGTGACTGGAGAACACATAGAAGTCGCACGCCAGTTGCTGCACGTCATGCCGGCCATGGACCACGCCCTGGGCGCCATCGACGACACTCAGCGCGCCCTGTGCGCGGGCATGTGCCAGCAACGGCGCCAGCGGTTGCCAGGTACCCAGCACGTTGGACAGTTGGCTGATCGCCAGCAGGCGAGTGCGCGGGCCGATCAGTTGCAGGGCCTGCTCCAGGTCGACATGCCCCTGGTCAGTGACCGGCAGGACCACCAGTCGCAGGTTGCGGCGGTGCGCCAGTTGTTGCCAGGGCAGCAGGTTGGCGTGGTGCTCCAGGCCGCTGACGGCGATTTCGTCACCTGCCTCGAAGCGATGTTCCAGGCCATAGGCCAGCAGGTTCAAGGCCGAGGTCGCGCCATGGGTGAATACGATCTGGCGCGCATCGGCTGCATTGAGCCAGGCGGCGACCTTGTCCCGTGTACCCTCGAACGCCTGTGTCGCCAAGGCACCGGGCAGGTGCTGGGCGCGGTGCACGTTGGCTGCGCCATGGCCGTAGTAATGGCTCAGGGCATCGAGCAGGGCCTGGGGTTTCTGCGTGGTGGCGGCGCTGTCCAGGTAGGTCTGGTGCTGCCGTTGCAGGGCGGCGATGGCCGGGAAATCGGTACGCCAGGGGGAGGGCTGGAACATGTTCGCGGGGCCTGGAATGAAAAATCGGGTCTGCCCGTAGGAGCAGACCCGATCTTATCACCTCAAACCCAGGCAGAGCCTCAGTTGTGAGCGTGCAGTGCCTCGTTCAGCTCGATGGCCGACTTGTGGGTCTTGCACTCCACGGCGCCATTGAGCGAGTTGCGGCGGAACAGCAGGTCGGTCTGGCCGGCCAGATCGCGCGCCTTGACCACCTTGACCAGCTGGTTGTTCTCGTCCAGCAGGTTCACCTTGGTGCCGGCAGTGATGTACAGGCCGGCTTCGACGGTGTTGCGGTCGCCCAGCGGGATGCCGATGCCGGCGTTGGCGCCGATCAGGCAGCCTTCGCCGACCTTGATGACGATGTTGCCACCGCCGGACAGTGTGCCCATGGTCGAGCAGCCGCCGCCCAGGTCGGAGCCTTTGCCGACGAACACGCCAGCGGAGACGCGGCCTTCGATCATGCCCGGGCCTTCGGTGCCGGCGTTAAAGTTGACGAAGCCTTCGTGCATGATGGTGGTGCCTTCGCCAATGTAGGCGCCCAGGCGCACACGGGCGGTGTCGGCGATGCGCACGCCGGCTGGCACCACGTAGTCGGTCATCTTCGGGAACTTGTCCACCGAGAACACTTCCAGCAGTTCGCCTTTCAGGCGCGCTTCCAGTTGCCGCTCGGCGAGCTCCGCCAGATCGACGGCGCCCTGGTTGGTCCAGGCGACGTTGGGCAGCAGCGGGAAGATGCCGGCCAGCGACACACCGTGCGGCTTGACCAGGCGGTGCGACAGCAGGTGCAGCTTGAGGTAGGCCTCGGGGGTGGAGGCCAGGGCGCCGTCTTCGGCCAGCAGGGTGGCGACCAGCGGCTTGTGGCTTTCGGCCAGGCGGGTCAGCAGGGCGGCCTGGGCGGCGTCGACGCCCTTGAGCGCGTCGGCCAGCTGGGCGGCCTGGGCGGTGCTGAAGGCGATGGCCTGGTTGCCACCTTCATAACCGAGAACCGGCGCGATGGCCGCGACCAGTTCGGCGGACGGCTTGAGCACAGGCTGTGCGTAGAAGACTTCCAGCCAGGCGCCCTGGCGGTTCTGGGTGCCGACACCGAAGGCCAGGCTGAACAGCGATTGAGACATGCGATTACCTCATGCGAAAAGGGGATGGAGCGTAATGCGTGATCAGGCCAGCGCCGCCGCGTACAGGTCGGGCTTGAAGCCGACCAGCGTGCGCTCGCCGAGGTCGAGCACCGGGCGCTTGATCATCGACGGTTGGGCGACCATCAGTTCGACGGCCTTGGCCTGGTCGAGGTCGGCCTTGCTGGCGTCGTCGAGCTTGCGGAAGGTGGTCCCGGCGCGGTTCAGCACGACTTCCCAGCCATGCTCGTCGCACCAGCGGTTCAGGCTGTCGCGGTCGATGCCCTGGGTCTTGTAGTCGTGGAAGTCGTAGCCAATGGCCTTTTCTTCAAGCCAGGTACGGGCCTTTTTCATGGTGTCGCAGGCTTTGATGCCGTAGAGAGTGTAAGCCATTGAAATGCCTGGGGCTGCCGGGCCGGGCCTGGCGTCCCCGATACTCCTTGAAGATTGGGTGGCAGCGATTATGCGGTATCGATGGGGTTGGCGCCACGGCTGCGGGCCCGAAGGTAGGGGGGATGTATGTCACATCATCTCAAGTAGCATTGTGTTACATATTCTGCGGTGGGTTGCGACTAATGTGCAGCGGTCCACAATAGAAGGTCCTCGCTAACATATTGTTTCAATGGCGATGTTTCGCCTTGCTGTCGTTTCTCCGATTACACAGGAAGCTTGCCGATGCAGTCAGCCTATACCGTTCTTATCCTGCTGATGCTGGTGAGCGTGTCGAAACTGGTAGGGCGCGTGTTGCCGCTGCCGCTGCCGCTGGTCCAGATCGGCGCGGGCGCCTTGCTGGCCTGGCCAACCCTGGGCTTGCATGTGGCGCTGGACCCGGAGCTGTTCCTGTTCCTGTTCTTGCCGCCGTTGCTGTTCGCCGATGGCTGGCGCATGCCCAAGCGCGAGCTGTGGCGCATACGCGGGCCGGTGGTGGCACTGGCGGTGGGGCTGGTGCTGTTCACCGTGGTCGGCGCCGGGTACTTCATCCACTGGCTGCTGCCGAGCATTCCCCTGCCGGTGGCCTTTGCCCTGGCGGCGGTGCTGTCGCCCACCGATGCCGTGGCGGTCTCGGCCATCACCCAGGACCGCCTGCCCACGCCCCTGATGCACATGCTCCAAGGCGAGGCGTTGATGAATGACGCCTCGGGCCTGGTGACCTTCAAGTTCGCCCTGGCCGCCGCCATCACCGGCGTGTTTTCGCTGACCGAGGCCAGCCTGACCTTCGTGCTCGTCGCCCTTGGTGGCCTGGCGGTGGGTGTGGCACTGAGCTGGCTGGTAGGGCGCCTGCGCATGTGGATGATCACCCGCGGCTGGGACGATCCGGCCACCCACGTGGTGTTCATGCTGCTGCTGCCGTTCGCCGCCTACGTGCTGGCCGAGCGCCTGGGCGTGTCGGGCATCCTCTCGGCGGTGGCCGCGGGCATGATGCAGAGCTGGCTCGACCTGCTGCCGCGCCAGACCAGCACCCGCCTGCTCAATCGCAGTGTCTGGTCGTTGCTGGAGTTCGCCTTCAATGGCCTGATCTTCCTGCTGCTGGGCCTGCAGTTGCCGGACATCATCAAGGCGGTGGTCACCGACGAGGCAACTGTCTGGCCGACCCTGGCCTGGCGCTGCCTGGATGTGGTGGCGATCTTCGCCGCACTGGTGCTGCTGCGCTTTGTCTGGGTGCAGAGCATCTGGCGCGCTATCGGCGTGGTGCGGCGCTGGCGCGGCAAGCCGACGCTGGTACTGATGCCGACCGCGCGCTCCTGCTGGCTGCTGACCTTCGGTGGCGTGCGCGGGGCGGTGACCTTGGCGGGCGTGATGTCGGTGCCGCTGCTGATGGGAGCGGGCAAGGCCTTCCCCGAGCGCGACCTGCTGATCTTCATCGCCGCCGGGGTGATCCTGCTTTCGCTGGTCAGCGCGGTGATTGCCCTGCCGATTTTGCTACGTGGCGTTACCAAGAGTCCCGATGAGCGCTTGCACCAGGAGGTGCAGGAGGCCTGGCGGCGCACCGCCGAAGCGGCTATCCATGCCCTGGAAGCCGAGGAAGTCATTGATGCCAACGCGCCCCAGGACGCCGCCCAGGCCACCCTGGCCACCGAGCTGAAAGCGCGGTTGATGGCCGAATACCGGGATGAACTGGACAGCTACAACGACACTGCCGAGGCTCGCGCGCTAGCCGAACAGATGGACCTGCTGGAGCGGCGTTTGCGGCTGCGTGCACTGCGCGCCCAGCGCCTTGAGTTGTATGAGCTGCACCGCCAGCACCTGGTGGGAGATGAGGTCGTGCGCCAAGTGCTGGGGGAGCTGGACATGAGCGAGGCCAACCTTGGACAGGTCCGATAGCCGGGTCAGTGCGGATATGCCAGCCGTATGAGCATCAGGTCCTTGTTGCTGAGCTGGTTGTTGTCGCCCACTTCCCAGTCACCCAGGGTGAAGGCCTGCTGGATCGGGTAGTGCATGACCGAGGTGGGGTCGTAGGCGACTTTCAGCAAGCCCGTATCACTACGTCTGTTGATCATCTCTTCCATGATTTCGGCATCGGACCAACCTTGGGTCGCGGCAACGATGCGCAGCACCTCGGGGACATTCCATGGAATGTTCGAATCGGGATGCTGGTGTTCATGTTCCAGCCCCAGGGCATGGCCAAACTCGTGCAGAACCGTTTGCCGGAAAGCCGCATCGCGGGGCCTCACGTTCAACCTCATGGTTTCACCAGGTTCGGTCAGGGCTGCGGTACCCACTGCGGATTCGTTGTAAGGCGAGTGGCGGCTGGTGAGGATCCTGATCTGCGCCCGAGGGTCGTTGTCGCGGGCGCGGGAAAGGCTCAGGTTTGCGCCTGAAAGCGTTATCCATTCCCGGGCGGTCTTGAAGATCGCTCGTTTGAGCCGCCAACGGGGCTTGCCGATGAACGAGACCCGCAGGACGCTGCCTGGCGCCCAAAGCTTGTCGATAGTGGCGACGGCGCGTATCTGTCGTCCGCTTCTGCTGCTGCCGGTTTGTTGCTCATCGGGTCGGGCGGGGGCAGCGGCTCTACGGCGGCGGGGATAGCCTGGGTCGTGCATGAGGAGACTCCTTGAAAAAGAACAGGAGTCTCCTTGTTGCAGGCCGGTGTGTGCGTTAACTGGCTATTGCTTGCTGGCCGAGGACTGGTGGCTCAGGAATGCGCGAATGCGCTCCGCCGCCTCGATGCATTCGGCCAGCGGCGCAACCAGCGCCATGCGCACGCGGCCGGCGCCCGGGTTTACTCCGTCCACCTCGCGTGAAAGGTACGAACCCGGCACCACGGTCACATGTTCGGCCTCGAACAGGTCGCGGGTGAAATCGGCATCGCTGCCCGGCACCTTGGCCCACAGGTAGAAACTGCCATCCGGGCGCTGCACATCCATCACCGGCTGCAGGATGTCGAGCACCGCGTCGTACTTGGCGCGGTACTGGTCGCGGTTTTCGCGCACGTGGGCCTCGTCCTGCCAGGCGGCGATGCTGGCCAGCTGGGTCTGCACCGGCATGGCGCAACCGTGGTAGGTGCGGTACAGCAGGAATGGCTTGATGATCTCGGCGTCGCCAGCCACGAAGCCCGAACGCAGGCCCGGCAGGTTGGAACGCTTGGACAGGCTGTGGAACACCACGCAGCGCTTGAAGTCACTGCGACCAAGCGCAGCGCAGGCGCTCAGCAGGCCCGGTGGCGGCGCGTCCTCGTCGAAGTACAGCTCGCTGTAGCACTCGTCGGCGGCGATCACGAAGTCGTGCTTGTCGGCGAGGGCGATCAGCTTCTTCAGGGTGTCCATCGGCACCAGTGCACCGGTGGGGTTGCCCGGGGAGCACAGGAACAGGATCTGGCAGCGTTCCCAGGTCTCGGCCGGCACGGCATCGAAGTCGGGGTTGAAGCCGTTGCTTTCCAGGCATGGCAGGTAGTGCGGGGTGGCGCCGGCCAGCAGGGCCGCGCCTTCGTAGATCTGGTAGAACGGGTTGGGGCTGACCACCAGGCCGTCGTCGTCGCGGTTGACCACGGCCTGGGTGAAGGCGAACAGCGCTTCGCGGGTGCCATTGACCGGCAGGATATGACGGTCGGCGTCCAGCCAGCCCGTCGGTACGCCGAAGCGCCGTTCGCACCACTGGCCAATGGCCTGGCGCAGGGCCGGCAGGCCGATGGTGCTGGGGTAGACCGCCAGCTTGTCGAGGTTGTCAGCCATGGCCTTGGCGACGAAGGCTGGCGATTCATGCTTCGGCTCACCGATCGACAAGGCGATGGCGCGCTTGTCGGCTGCCGGTTTCACGGTGCCCAGCAGGGCGCGCAGTTTCTCGAACGGGTAGGGCTGGAGCTGGGTCAGGGCGTGGTTCATCGGCGCAAGGTCTCGTTAGCGTCAAAAGGTCATGCGGGTAGGGCTGGCGTCGCTGGTCTGGCCGGCCTGCAGCTGCTGGACGATGGCTTCCTGCAGGCGGCTGCACAGCTGCGGGTCGGACAGCGGCTGGTTGTCGGCGTCGGTGATGAAGAACACGTCTTCCACGCGCTCGCCGAGGGTGGCGATCTTGGCGTTCTGCAGCGAGATGTCGAACTCGAGGAAGATCCGCCCGATCCTGGCCAGCAGGCCGGGGCGATCGGGCGCGGTGATCTCGAGGATGGTCACCGGGCGTTGGGCGTCGTTGAGGATGGTCACCTGCGGCGGGAAGTCGAAGTGCTTGAGCTGGCGTGGCACCCGACGCTGGATGATTGCCGGGTAGTCCTCGGGGTTGCGCAACGCGTCGGTCAGGCCGTCGCGGATCTGCCTGACCCGCTGTGGATTGTCACCGATCGAGCCGCCGTCGTTGTCGAGCACGATATAGGTGTCGAGGGTGAACTGGCTGCTCGAGGTGATGATCCGGGCATCGTGAATGTTCAGGTTGAGCTGGGCCATGGCGGCCACGGTCACGGCGAAGAAGTCGTGCTGGTCGGGGGCGTAGATGAAGATCTGCGTGCCGCCCTCGAACTCGCGCTGGGTGGTCTCCTTGATCAGCACCAGCGGGCCGCCATCGGCCGGTTGCTGCAGGATCGCATCGCTGTGCCAGGCCACATCGGCGGCGTTGTGCTTGAGGAAGTAGTCGTCGCCCAGCTGCGACCAGAGCTGCTCGACGTCATCCGGATCGGTGCCCTCGCGCACCAGGATATCCAGCGCCGCGCTCTGGGTCTGGCGGATCTGCTCTTCGCGGTCCAGCGGGTTTTCCAGGCCACGGCGCAGGGCGCGCTTGGTCTCGGTGTAGAGCTGGCGCAGCAGGCTCGCCCGCCAGGAGTTCCACAGGCTGGGGTTGGTGGCGTTGATATCGGCCACGGTCAGCACGTAGAGGTAGTCCAGCCGTGTCTCGTCACCGACATGCAGGGCGAAATCGTTGATCACCTGCGGGTCGGAGAGGTCCTTGCGCTGGGCGGTGGTGGACATCACCAGGTGGTTCAGCACCAGCCAGACGATCAGGCGGCTGTCCCAGGCCGGCAGCTGATGCCGTTCGCAGAACTGCTGCGCATCCACCGCGCCCAGTTCGGAGTGATCGCCCTGGCGTCCCTTGCCGATGTCGTGGTACAGGCCGGCCAGGTAGATCAGCTCGGGCTTGGGCAGGCGGCCCATGAGCTTGCTGGCCAGCGGGAATTTCTCCGAGACCGGCGTGTATTGCAGTTTGCGCAGGTGCTTGATCAGGTTGAGGGTGTGGGCATCGACCGTATAGATGTGGAACAGGTCGTGCTGCATCTGCCCGACGATCAGGCCGAACTCCGGCAGGTAGCGGCCAAGGATGCCGTAGCGATTCATCCGCCGCAGGTTGCGGTGGATGCCGATCTCGCACTTGAACAGCTCGATGAACAGGCTGGTGTTGCGGATATCGTGGCGGAACTTGTCGTCGATCAGGTGGCGATGTTCGCGCAGCAGGCGCACGGTGTCGGCGCGCACACCCTTGATTTCGGGGTGCTGGGCCATCAGCACGAAGATTTCCAGCATGGCGAACGGGGTGCGCCGGAAGACGTTCGGGTTGACCGCTTCTATATAGCCATCGTGCAGGCGGAACCGCGTATTGACCGGCTGCGTGGCGCCGCTGTCATCGGCCAGGATCACCTCTTCAAAATGCTGGATGATCAGGTCGCACAGCTGGCTGATGCTCATCACCACCCGGTAGTACTGCTGCATGAACTGTTCGATGGCGCGCTTGGGGTTTTCGTCGGTGTAGCCCAGCAGCGCGGCGATGCTGCGCTGGTGGTCGAACAGCAGGCGGTCTTCGGCGCGCCCGGCGAGCATGTGCAGGGCGTAGCGCACACGCCAGAGGAAGGCCTGGGACGAGGCCAGCAGCTCGTTTTCGCTCTCCAGCAGGAAGTCCTCGCCCGCCAGCGCGTGCAGGTTCAGCGTGCCATACTGGCGCCTGGCTACCCAGAGCACGGTCTGGATGTCGCGCAGGCCGCCCGGGCCGCCCTTGACGTTGGGCTCGAGGTTGTACTCGGTGTCGTTGTACTTGTGATGGCGGGCCTTGAGTTCGGCACGTTTGGCCAGGAAGAACTCTTTGCTGGGCCACATGTGCGCGGTGCTGGTGGCGTCGAGCATGCGCTGGCGCAGCGCCTCGGGGCCGGCGATGGTGCGGCTTTCCATCAGGTTGGTGATGACCGTGAGGTCGGCCCGGGCCTGCTCGGCGCACTCGTCGACGGTGCGCACGCTCTGGCCGACCTCAAGGCCGATGTCCCAGAGCAGAGTGAGGAAGCGCTCGATGGCATCGCGGTACTGCTCGTGCTCGGCGGCGTCGAGCAGGATCAGCAGGTCGATGTCCGAATACGGATGCAGCTCGCCACGGCCGTAGCCGCCCACCGCCACCAGGGCGATGCCGCCTGGCGCGCCCCAGCTGAACTGGTGCCAGGCCTGTTGCAGGATGTTGTCGACGAACCAGGCGCGGTCCTCGATCAGCCGGCGAATCTCGCGGCCTTCGCGAAAACGCTTGTCGAGCACCTCGCCGGCCATGCGTATGGCCTTCTTGAAAGCGGCGATGGGGCTTGCCTTGAGGGCCAGTTCCGCCTGGAACTGGCCGCGGTCGAACAGCTCGGGATCCACCTGGGGCATCGAGTCGCGTTCCTGTCGTTCAGTATCAGGCCGAGGTGCGCGGGATGGTGTCGTCCTTGCGCAGGGTGAAGATCTCGTAGCCGGTGGCGGTCACCACCAGGGTGTGCTCCCACTGGGCCGAGAGCTTGCGGTCCTTGGTGATGGCGGTCCAGCCGTCGCCCAGTACCTTGGTGTCGGCCTTGCCCTGGTTGATCATCGGCTCGATGGTGAAGGTCATGCCTTCCTTGAGCTCCATGCCGGTGCCGGCGCGGCCGTAGTGGACGATCTGTGGCTCTTCGTGGAACACCTTGCCGATGCCGTGGCCGCAGAACTCGCGGACCACCGAGAAACCGTTCTTTTCAGCGTGCTTCTGGATCACCTCGCCGATGTCGCCCAGGCGGCAGCCGGGCTTGACCAGCTCGATGGCCTTGTACAGGCACTCCTGGGTGACCTTGGACAGGCGCTCGGCCCACGGCGCGACGGTGCCGACATGGAACATGCGGCTGGTGTCGCCGTGGTAGCCGTCCTTGATCACGGTCACGTCGATGTTGATGGTGTCGCCATCCTTGAGTGCCTTGTCATTGGGGATGCCATGGCAGACCACGTGGTTGATCGAGGTGCAGATCGACTTGGGGAAGCCTTTGTAGTTCAGCGGCGCCGGGATGGCCTTCTGCTCGTTGACGATGTAGTCGTGGCAGAGGCGGTCGAGCTCCTCGGTGGTGATGCCGGGCTTGACGTGTGGCTCGATCATTTCCAGCACTTCGGCGGCCAGGCGGCCGGCGATGCGCATCTTCTCGATGTCTTCTGCGGTCTTGATGGTGACGGTCATTACAGGCTCTCTACGGCGCCGCGCGCGGCGCGAACAAACGGGAAAGGCCGGATTCTACCAGAGCGCGGCGGCGATCTGTCGGGATAGTCCAGCAGATCCGGTGGTCTATTGAGGGCATTCTGGCCCCAAAAGGCGGGGGCTGCAAAAGCCGCTGACGGACGAAGCATCATCCGGGTTCCGTTCGCTCGCCGGCTGTGGTATAAAATGCGCCGCTTTCGGGGGATGTCCTCCGTCAGCTCAAACCCACACACGTGTCGACACGATGGCCTGGGTGCCCGGTTTCCCTGGAAACACGGGTTGGTCATTGGGATACGTGGAGGCCCAACCCGACTTATCAAGGAACTATCATGTCCCAAGTCAACATGCGCGATATGCTGAAGGCCGGTGTGCACTTCGGCCACCAGACCCGTTACTGGAACCCGAAAATGGGCAAGTACATTTTCGGCGCGCGCAACAAGATCCACATCATCAACCTGGAAAAAACCCTGCCGATGTTCAACGAGGCTCTGTCCTTCGTAGAGCGCCTGGCCCAGGGCAAGAACAAGATCATGTTCGTCGGCACCAAGCGTTCCGCCGGCAAGATCGTCGCCGAGCAAGCAGCTCGTTGCGGTTCGCCATACGTTGATCACCGTTGGTTGGGCGGCATGCTGACCAACTACAAGACCATCCGCGCTTCGATCAAGCGTCTGCGTGATCTGGAAACCCAGGCCGAAGATGGTACTTTCACCAAGCTGACCAAGAAAGAAGCTCTGATGCGTTCGCGCGATCTGGAGAAGCTGGACCGCAGCCTGGGTGGTATCAAGGACATGGGCGGCCTGCCTGATGCCCTGTTCGTGATCGACGTCGACCACGAGCGCATTGCCATCACCGAAGCCAACAAGCTGGGCATCCCGGTTATCGGCGTTGTCGATACCAACAGCAGCCCTGAAGGTGTTGACTACATCATCCCAGGTAACGATGACGCCATCCGCGCTATCGAGCTGTACATGACTTCGATGGCCGACGCCGTCATCCGCGGCCGCAACAACGTTGCCGGCGGCACTGAAGTCTATGTTGAAGAAGCGGCTGCACCTGCTGCCGAGTAATTGACGCTTAGCGTCTACTTGGCACGCAAAAAGGGGGCTTTGCCCCCTTTTTGCCACCTTGAAATCCTGCTGTCAGCGAAGGCCCCGCATCATGGGCCGGCTGAGGTATAAAACAGCGGATTTGCAGAATTTAACGCCCGTGACGAACGGGTGGAATGGTTGAAAAACTTTCCAAGAGGATTTTGAAATGGCAGCAATTACTGCAGCGCTGGTCAAAGAACTGCGCGAGCGTACCGGCGAAGGCATGATGGATTGCAAGAAGGCCCTGGAAAAGGCCGGCGGCGACATCGAGAAAGCCATTGACGACATGCGTGCCTCGGGCGCCATCAAGGCCGCCAAGAAGGCTGGCAACGTTGCCGCCGAAGGCGCCATCGCCGTCAAGACCGACGGTAAATCCGCCGTCCTGCTGGAAGTGAACTCGCAGACCGACTTCCTGGCCCTGCAAGACGACTTCAAGAACTTCGTTGCCGAAAGCATCGAGCAGGCCTTCGCCGAGAAGCTGACCGACGCCGCTCCGCTGATCGCTTCGCGTGAAGCTGCTCGTGAAGCCCTGGTCGCCAAGTGCGGCGAGAACGTCAACATCCGTCGCCTGGTGCGCGTTGAGGGTGACGTTGTCGGTGCCTACCTGCACGGTAACAAGATCGGTGCAGTTGTTGTCCTGAAAGGCGGTGACGTCGATCTGGCCAAGAACATCGCCATGCACGTTGCCGCTTCGAACCCAGAGTTCCTGGACGCGTCGGAAATCTCCGCCGAGGCCATCGAGCGCGAGAAGAACGTCTTCCTGCAGCTGAACGCCGACAAGATCGCCGGCAAGCCGGAAAACATCGTTGAAAACATGATCAACGGTCGTATCTCCAAGTTCAAAGCCGAAGCCTCGCTGAAAGAGCAGGCCTTCGTGATGGATCCGGAAGTCAAAGTTGGCGCGCTGGCCAAGAAAGCCGGTGCCGAAATCGTTTCCTTCACCTACTTCAAGGTTGGCGAAGGCATCGAGAAGCCGGTTGACGACTTCGCTGCCGAAGTTGCCGCCCAGGTAGCTGCCGCCAAGCAGTAAGACGGACTCGTCTGTCGCCCCAAAGAGGCTGCCCGCTCACGCGCGCAGCCTCTTTGTCAAAGCGGGAGTGGTTTACCAGACCGCTGCTCGCTGACGCAGTAGCTGCGTCACGCTAGAGTTACGCGCAGGCTGAAAACAGCCCGCCAGATTTTTACAAACGCCGCAGGAGAGATTCGCAATGGCTCAGCAGGGCAGTGGTCATCAGGCTCGCTATAAACGCATTCTACTCAAACTTAGCGGCGAGGCCCTGATGGGCTCGGAAGAGTTCGGGATCGACCCCAAGGTCCTGGATCGCATGGCGCTGGAAGTCGGCCAGCTGGTCGGTATCGGCGTCCAGGTCGGCCTGGTGATCGGTGGTGGCAACCTGTTCCGTGGTGCGGCGCTCAGCGCAGCCGGCATGGATCGGGTCACTGGCGACCACATGGGCATGCTGGCCACCGTGATGAACGCACTGGCCATGCGCGACGCGCTGGAGCGGGCGAACATCACCGCGATCGTCATGTCGGCCATCTCCATGGTCGGTGTGACCGATCACTATGATCGCCGCAAGGCCATGCGCCACCTGAACTCGAAAGAAGTCGTGATCTTCGCTGCCGGTACCGGCAACCCGTTCTTCACCACCGACTCCGCCGCTTGCCTGCGCGCCATCGAAATCGATGCCGACGTGGTATTGAAGGCAACCAAGGTCGATGGTGTATACACTGCAGATCCATTCAAGGACCCGCATGCCGAGAAGTTCGATCATCTGTCCTACGATGAAGTGCTGGATCGCAAGCTGGGTGTAATGGACCTGACGGCAATCTGCCTGTGCCGCGATCACAAGATGCCGTTGCGCGTCTTCAACATGAACAAGCCCGGCGCCCTGCTGAACATCGTGCATGGCGGCGCGGAAGGAACTCTGATCGAGGAAGTTCAAAAATGATCAACGAAATCAAGAAAGACGCCCAGGCGCGCATGCAAAAGTCGCTGGAGTCGCTGATCCACGCATTTGGCCAGATCCGCACCGGCAAGGCGCACCCGAGCGTCCTGGGCAGCGTGATGGTGCCTTACTATGGCACCGACACCCCGCTGACCAGCGTGGCCAACGTGACCGTGAAAGACAACCAGACCCTGCAAGTGGTGCCTTTCGAGCGCAACATGCTGGGCGCTATCGACAAGGCCATTGGCAGTGCCGGCTTGAACCTCAACCCGACCAACCTGGGTGAGTTGCTGCTGGTCAATATGCCTCCGCTGACCGAAGAAACCCGCAAGGGCTTCACCAAGCAGGCCCGCGCCGCTGCCGAAGATGCCCGCGTTGCCGTGCGCAACATTCGTCGTGACGCCATGGGTGACCTGAAGAAACTGTCCAAGGACAAGGAAATCAGTGAAGACGAAGAGCGTCGTGCCAGTGCCGACATCGACAAGCTGATCAAGGACTTCGAGGCGCAGATCGCCAAGGCCACCGAAGCAAAAGAAAAGGACCTGATGGCCATCTAAGGGTCAGGACACCTTCATGGAAAAGACCAAGCAGACTGTGCCCTCCGTGGTGCCGCGTCACGTGGCGATCATCATGGATGGGAATAATCGCTGGGCGAAGAAGCGCTTCATGCCCGGCGTTGCCGGGCATAAAGCGGGTGTCGATGCGGTGCGCGCCGTGATCGAAGTGTGCGCCGAGGCCAAGGTTGAGGTGCTCACGCTTTTTGCGTTCTCCAGTGAGAACTGGCAGCGACCGGCGGATGAAGTCAGTGCCCTCATGGACCTGTTCTTCAAGGCGCTGCGCCGCGAGGCCAAGCGCCTGAACGACAACAACATCAGCCTGCGCATCATCGGCGACCGCTCACGCTTCCACCCTGAACTGCAGGCTGCGATGCGCGAGGCCGAGGCCGCGACTGCCGGCAGCAACCGCTTCATCCTGCAGATCGCCGCCAACTACGGTGGCCAGTGGGATATCGCCCAGGCTGCCCAGCGCCTGGCGCGTGAAGTACAGGCCGGCCATCTGCGCCCGGACGACATCACCCCGGACCTGCTGCAGACCTGCCTGGTGACGGGCGACCTGCCATTGCCTGACCTGTGCATCCGCACTGGTGGCGAGCACCGCATCAGCAATTTCCTCTTGTGGCAGCTGGCCTACGCCGAGCTGTACTTCTCCGACCTCTATTGGCCGGACTTCAAACACGAGGCCATGCGCAATGCGCTGGCCGATTTCGCTTCGCGCCAGCGCCGCTTCGGTAAGACCAGCGAGCAGGTCGAAGCCGGAGCCCGTGCTTAATGCTTAAACAACGCATCATTACCGCGCTGATCCTGCTGCCGATCGCGGTGGGTGGTTTCTTCCTGCTCAATGGTGGGGATTTCGCCCTCTTCATCGGTTTCGTGGTGACGCTCGGTGCCTGGGAGTGGGCGCGCCTGGCCGGCCTGGTGGCGCAACCGCTGCGCATCGCCTATGCCGCCGTGGTGGCGGGCGGGCTGATGCTGCTCTACTTGATGCCCGACCTGGCGCCCTGGGTGCTGGGCGCTTCGGTGATCTGGTGGGCGCTGGCCACGTGGCTGGTGCTGACCTATCCGCGCAGCGGCGAGCTGTGGAGCAGTGCCGCCTGCCGCCTGCTGATCGGCCTGCTGGTGTTGCTGCCCGCCTGGCAGGGCCTGGTGCTGCTCAAGCACTGGCCACTGGGCAACTGGCTGATCCTGGCGGTCATGGTGCTGGTCTGGGCGGCCGACATCGGCGCTTATTTCTCCGGTCGTGCCTTCGGCAAGCGCAAGCTGGCGCCTCAGGTCAGCCCGGGCAAGAGCTGGGAGGGCGTGTATGGCGGGCTCGCGGTCAGCCTGCTGATCACCCTGGGCGTGGGCATTGCCCGTGACTGGAGTGTCGGCCAGGTGCTGCTGGGCTTGCTGGGCGCCGTGGTGGTGGTGATGTCCTCGGTGGTCGGCGACCTGACCGAGAGCATGTTCAAGCGTCGTGAAGGCATCAAGGACAGCAGCAACCTGTTGCCGGGCCATGGTGGCGTGCTTGATCGCATCGACAGCCTGACCGCGGCGATTCCGATGTTTGCCGTACTGCTGTGGGCGGCTGAGTGGGGTGTGATGTGAGTCGCGTGCAACGCATTACTGTGCTGGGGGCCACCGGCTCCATTGGCTTGAGCACGCTGGACGTCATCGCTCGCCACCCTGACCGTTACCAGGTGTTCGCCTTGAGCGGCTATTCGCGCATCGACGAACTGCTGGCCCTGTGCGAGCGCCATCGCCCGGCGTACGCCGTGGTGCCGAGCGCCGAGGCGGCCGGGCGGCTGCGCACGGGTCTGGCTAAGGCCGGATGTGCCACCGAGGTGCTCGAAGGTGAGGCCGGGCTGTGCCAGGTCGCCTCCGCATCGGAGGTCGATACCGTGATGGCGGCCATTGTCGGCGCTGCCGGGCTGCGTCCGACCCTCGCCGCGGTCGAGGCGGGCAAGAAGGTGCTGCTGGCCAACAAGGAAGCCCTGGTGATGTCCGGGGCCCTGTTCATGCAGGCGGTACAGCGCAGCGGCGCGGTGCTGCTGCCGATCGACAGCGAGCACAACGCGATATTCCAGTGCATGCCCGGCGACTACGCCCGGGGTCTGGGCGCTGTCGGCGTGCGCCGCATCCTGCTGACCGCCTCCGGCGGTCCGTTCCGCGAAACTCCGGCCGAAGCCTTGCTGGATGTCACGCCGGAACAAGCCTGCGCCCATCCGAACTGGTCCATGGGGCGCAAGATCTCGGTCGATTCGGCGAGTATGCTGAACAAAGGCCTGGAACTGATCGAGGCCTGCTGGCTGTTCGACGCCAAGCCTTCGCAGGTTGAAGTGGTGGTGCACCCGCAGAGCGTTATCCACTCGTTGGTGGACTATGTCGATGGCTCGGTGCTCGCCCAGTTGGGCAACCCCGACATGCGCACGCCGATCTCCAATGCCCTGGCCTGGCCGGAGCGCATCGATTCGGGCGTTGCGCCGCTGGACCTGTTCGCCATCGCCCGTCTGGATTTCCAGGCCCCCGACGAACAGCGCTTCCCATGCCTGCGCCTGGCGCGTCAGGCTGCCGAGGCGGGCAACAGTGCGCCGGCGGTGCTCAATGCCGCCAACGAAGTGGCTGTCGAAGCGTTTCTCCAGCGGCGTATCCGCTTCCCGGAGATCGCGGGTATGATCGAACAGGTGCTCGACCAGGAGCCTGTGGTGGCATTGCCCACGCTTGACGCGGTATTCGCCGCCGACCAGCGTGCCCGGGAGCTGTCCCGGGAATGGTTGCGACGCCACGGCCGCTGAAGCTTGCGGCCGGCTCCGCCGAATGTCATCCGGAGATAGGACATGACTGCGCTCTACATGATTGTCGGCACGCTGATTGCGCTCGGCGTGCTGGTCACCTTCCACGAGTTCGGCCACTTCTGGGTGGCGCGGCGCTGCGGGGTCAAGGTCCTGCGCTTCTCGGTGGGCTTCGGCACGCCGTTGCTGCGCTGGCACGATCGCCAGGGCACCGAGTTCGTCGTCGCCGCGATTCCTCTGGGCGGCTACGTCAAGATGCTCGACGAGCGCGAGGGCGAGGTACCGCCGGCGCTGATCGAGCAATCGTTCAACCGTAAATCGGTACGCCAGCGCATCGCCATCGTGGCGGCCGGCCCGGTTGCCAACTTCCTCCTCGCCATCCTGTTCTTCTGGGTGCTGGCCATGCTCGGCTCGCAGCAGGTGCGCCCGGTCATCGGCGCGGTCGAGGCGGGCAGCCTGGCGGCCAGCGCCGGTCTGGGCGTCGGCCAGGAAATCGTTTCCATCGATGGCAAACCGACCAATGGCTGGTCGGCGGTCAACCTGCAGTTGGTGCGCCGCCTCGGCGAGAGCGGCACGCTGCGCGTGGGTGTGCTCGATGAAGGTGCAACGGTCGAGCGCCAGCTCGACATTACCCTGAACAATTGGCTCAAGGGCGCCGATGAGCCTGATCCGATCCAGTCCCTGGGCCTGCGCCCGTGGCGACCAGCGATGGTTCCGGTGCTGGCGGAGATCGATCCGAAAGGGCCGGCCGCTGCCGCCGGGCTCAAGACCGGTGACAAGCTGCTGGCGCTCGACGGCGTGGCGCTGGGCGACTGGCAGCAGGTGGTCGACGCGGTCCGTGCCCGCCCCGAGCGTACGGTGAACCTGCGCATCGAGCGCGACGGCGCAACGCTCGAAATGCCGGTCACCCTGGCGCGCAAGGGCGAAGGCCAGGCATCCGGTGGTTACCTCGGCGCCGGGGTCAAGGCCAGCGAATGGCCGGCGAAGATGCTCCGCGAGGTCAGTTACGGGCCGCTGGAGGCGGTGGGCGAGGGCTTGTCCCGCACTTGGAACATGAGCGTCCTGACCCTCGAATCGCTGAAGAAAATGCTGTTCGGAGAGCTCTCGGTAAAAAACTTGAGCGGACCGATAACCATTGCTAAAGTGGCGGGCGCTTCAGCCCAGTCGGGCGTTGGGGATTTCCTGAATTTCCTGGCCTACCTGAGCATAAGCCTGGGGGTTCTGAACCTGCTGCCCATCCCAGTACTGGATGGGGGGCATTTGCTGTTCTACCTGATCGAGTGGGCGCGCGGTCGTCCGCTCTCGGATCGGGTGCAAGGTTGGGGGGTCCAGATCGGTATCAGTTTGGTCGTCGGGGTGATGTTGCTCGCCTTGATCAACGATCTGGGTCGACTATAAAAGCTTCGCTCAATCGCGAAACCTGCCGCTTTCTCGCGGCGGGTTGTTTATTGCCAGTTGGAATAAAAGGACTTCATGAAACGTCTGCTGCTAACTGCGGTGCTCTCCGCACTGATGATCGCTGAAGTTCACGCCGAGTCCTTCACCATCTCCGATATTCGTGTCAACGGCCTGCAGCGGGTTTCCGCCGGCAGCGTGTTCGGCGCGTTGCCGCTGAACGTCGGTGACCAGGTCGACGACCGCCGTCTGGTCGAATCCACCCGCTCGCTGTTCAAGACCGGCTTCTTCCAGGACATCCAGCTGAACCGCGACGGCAATGTCCTGATCATCAACGTGGTCGAGCGCCCTTCGGTGTCGAGCATCGAGATCGAAGGCAACAAGGCGATCAGCACCGAAGACCTGATGAAGGGCCTGAAGCAGTCGGGCCTGGCCGAAGGCGAGATCTTCCAGCGTGCGACGCTGGAAGGCGTGCGTAACGAGCTGCAGCGCCAGTACGTGGCCCAGGGCCGCTACTCCGCCGAAGTCGACGCCGAGGTAGTGCCGCAGCCGCGCAACCGCGTCGGCCTGAAGATCAAGATCAACGAAGGCACCGTGGCCGCGATCCAGCACATCAACGTGGTGGGCAACACGGTCTTCGACGACGAGACCCTCGGCCAGCTGTTCGAGCTCAAGACCACCAACTGGCTGTCGTTCTTCAAGAACGACGACAAGTACGCCCGCGAAAAACTGTCCGGTGACCTGGAGCGCCTGCGTTCCTACTACCTGGACCGCGGCTACATCAACATGGACATCGCCTCCACCCAGGTGTCGATCACTCCGGACAAGAAGCACGTCTACATCACCGTCAACATCAATGAAGGCGAGAAGTACACTGTTCGCGACGTCAAGCTGTCCGGTGACCTGAAAGTGCCGGAAGACCAGGTCAAGTCGCTGCTGCTGGTGCAGCCGGGCCAGGTGTTCTCGCGCAAGGTGATGACCACCACGTCCGACCTGATCACCCGTCGCCTGGGTAACGAAGGCTATACCTTCGCCAACGTCAACGGCGTGCCGCAACCGAACGACCAGGATCACACCGTCGACATCATGTTCGTCGTCGATCCGGGCAAGCGTGCCTACGTCAACCGCATCAACTACCGCGGCAACACCAAGACCGAAGACGAAGTGCTGCGTCGCGAAATGCGCCAGATGGAAGGCGGCTGGGCTTCGACCTACCTCATCGACCAATCCAAGACCCGCCTCGAGCGCCTGGGCTTCTTCAAGGAAGTCAACGTCGAGACGCCGCCGGTGCCGGGCACCGACGACCAGGTCGACGTCAACTACAGCGTCGAAGAGCAGGCCTCCGGCTCGATCACCGCCAGCGTCGGTTTCGCCCAGAGCGCGGGCCTGATCCTCGGTGGCTCGATCAGCCAGAACAACTTCCTGGGTACCGGTAACAAGGTCTCCATCGGCCTGACCCGTTCCGAATACCAGACCCGCTACAACTTCGGCTACGTCGATCCCTACTTCACCCCCGATGGTGTGAGCCTGGGTTACAACGCCTTCTACCGCAGCACCGACTACGACGACCTCGACGTCGACGTGGCCAGCTATGCGGTGGACAGCCTGGGTGCCGGTGTCAGCCTCGGCTACCCGATCAGCGAGACCTCGCGCCTGACCTACGGCCTGACCGTGCAGCAGGACAAGTTGAAGACTGGTCGCTACACCGTCGATGAGATCTTCAAGTTCATCCAGGACGAAGGTGACAACTTCCTCAACTTCAAGGCTTCGATCGGCTGGTCCGAGTCGACCCTGAACAAGGGCGTGCTGGCCACCCGTGGTCACTCGCAGAGCCTGACCCTCGAGACCACCGTGCCGGGCAGCGACCTGTCGTTCTACAAGCTCGACTACCGTGGCCAGCTGTTCAAGCCAATCAACAACGACTACACCCTGCGCCTGCACACCGAGCTGGGCTACGGTGACGGCTACGGCTCGACCAATGGTCTGCCGTTCTACGAGAACTACTACGCGGGCGGCTTCAACTCCGTGCGCGGCTTCAAGGACAGTACCCTGGGCCCACGCAGTACGCCGAGCCGTGGCGCGGCCGTGACCGGCAACCAGGGCACCATCGCCGACCCGGATCAGGATCCGCTGCCGTTCGGTGGCAACGTCCTCGTCCAGGGTGGCGTGGAGCTGCTGTTCCCGCTGCCGTTCGTCAAGGACCAGCGTTCGCTGCGCACCTCCGTGTTCTGGGATGTGGGTAACGTGTTCGACACCAACTGCGGTTCCAAGCCGGACTGCACCAAGGTCGGTTTCTCGGACATGGCCAGCTCCGTCGGTCTGGGCGTAACCTGGATCACCGCGCTGGGCCCGCTGAGCTTCAGCCTGGCGATGCCGATCAAGAAGCCGGACGACGCCGACACGCAAGTGTTCCAATTCTCTCTGGGCCAGACCTTCTAAGGTCGGCCCTTGCATAACGACAACGGATTATCCAGGAGTGCATCGTGCGTAAGTTGACCCAACTGGCCCTCGTGGCCGCGGCGCTGGTCGCCACCCCGGCTTTCGCCGAAATGAAGGTTGCCGTGCTGAACTATCAGATGGCCCTGCTGGAATCCGACGCGGCCAAGAAATACGCCGTCGACGCCGAGAAGAAGTTCGGCCCGCAACTGACCAAGCTCAAGGGCCTGGAAAGCAGCGCCAAGGGCATCCAGGATCGCCTGATCAAGGGCGGCGACAAGATGCCTCAGCCAGAGCGCGAGCGCCTCGAGCTCGAGTTCAAGCAAAAGGCCCGCGACTTCCAGTTCCAGTCCAAGGAACTCAACGAAGCCAAGGCCGTGGCTGATCGCGACATGCTCAAGCAGCTCAAGCCCAAGCTGGATGGCGCCGTCGAGGAAGTGATCAAGAAGGGCGGCTTCGACCTGGTGCTCGAGCGTGGCGCGGTCATCGATGTCAAGCCGCAGTACGACATCACCCGCCAGGTCATCGAGCGCATGAACCAAGCCCGTTGATATGACCGTGACCATGACACTCGGCCAGCTGGCCGAAGCACTCGGGGCCGAGCTCAAGGGCCCCGAGGCGCTGGAAATCACCGGCTTGGCCACCTTGCAGGAGGCCGTTTCCGGGCAGCTGAGTTTCCTGGCCAACAAGCAGTACCGCAAGTTCCTGGACGACTCCACGGCCAGCGCGGTACTGCTCAAGGCCGAGGACGCCGAAGGTTTCGCCGGCAACGCCTTGATCGTCGCCGACCCGTACCTGGCTTACGCGCGCATCTCGCACCTGTTCGATCCGAAGCCCAAGGCTGTGGCGGGAATCCATCCCAGCGCCGTGGTTGCCGAGGATGCCCAGGTGGATGCCAGCGCCAGCATCGGCCCGTTCGCGGTGGTCGAAAGCGGTGCGCGGATCGACGCCAACGTGACGGTCGGCGCGCACTGTTTCATCGGTGCCCGTTGCGTCATCGGCGAGGGTGGCTGGCTGGCACCGCGTGTCACGCTGTATCACGACGTGACCATTGGCAAGCGCGTGGTCATCCAGTCCGGCGCGGTGATCGGTGGCGAGGGCTTCGGCTTTGCCAACGAGAAGGGTATCTGGCGCAAGATCGCGCAGATCGGCGGCGTCACCTTGGGTGACGATGTCGAGATCGGCGTGAACACCGCGGTGGATCGTGGCGCCCTGTCGGATACGCGCATCGGTGATGGTGTCAAGCTCGACAACCAGATCCAGATCGCCCATAACGTGCAGGTCGGTGACCACACGGCGATGGCGGCCTGCGTCGGCATCTCCGGCAGTACCCGTATCGGCAAGCACTGCATGATTGCCGGTGGTGTCGGGATGGTCGGTCACATCGACGTCTGCGACAATGTTTTCGTCTCCGGCATGACCATGGTGACCCGTTCGATTACCGAACCGGGTGGCTATTCTTCCGGAACGGCCATGCAACCTTTGGCCGAATGGCGCAAGAGCGCCGCTCGCATTCGCCAGCTGGACGAGATGTCCAAGCGTCTCCAGCAGCTGGAAAAGCGTGTCGACACCGTGACCTCAGGTGGCCAGCCGACATCAGAAGGCTGATACCATTTACTGAGCGAGCGTTACAGTCGCTAGCTGGCTCCTCTTTGGATCTGCAAAAGGAGCGTGTGGTCAGCACCTGCGCTCCCTATTCTTATACAGGCTTCCCCCCGAAATGATGGACATCAACGAGATTCGCGAATACCTGCCTCACCGTTACCCGTTCCTGCTGGTGGACCGGGTGACGGACCTGGACTTCGAGGCCCAAAGCATTCGTGCCTACAAGAATGTCAGCATCAACGAGCCGTTCTTCAATGGCCACTTCCCGGCGCATCCGATCATGCCGGGCGTGCTGATCATCGAGGCGATGGCCCAGGCGGCCGGAATTCTCGGATTCAAGATGCTCGACGCCAAACCGGCTGACGGCACGCTTTACTACTTTGTCGGCTCCGACAAGCTGCGTTTCCGCCAGCCAGTGCTGCCGGGCGACCAGCTGGTCCTGGAAGCCAAGTTCCTCAGCCGCAAGAGCATGATCTGGAAATTCGAATGCCGTGCCCTGGTGGACGGCAAGCCAGTCTGCTCGGCCGAGATCACCTGCGCGGAACGCTCCCTATGAGTTCGATTGACCCACGGGCGATCATCGATCCCTCGGCCAGGCTGGCCGAGGGCGTCGAGGTTGGCCCCTGGTCGATCGTAGGCCCCGATGTCGAAATCGGGGAGGGCACCATCATTGGCCCGCACGTCGTGCTCAAAGGGCCGACCCGTATCGGCAAGCACAACCGCATCTACCAGTTCTCCTCGATCGGTGAAGACACCCCTGACCTGAAGTACAAGGGTGAGCCAACGCGCCTGGTCATCGGTGACCACAACGTGATCCGTGAGGGTGTCACCATCCATCGCGGCACCGTGCAGGACCGTTCGGAAACCACGCTGGGCGATCACAACCTGATCATGGCCTATGCCCACATCGGCCATGACAGCGTCATCGGCAACCACTGCATCCTGGTCAACAACACTGCGTTGGCCGGGCACGTTCATGTGGGCGACTGGGCGATCCTGTCGGGCTACACGCTGGTGCACCAGTACTGCCATATCGGCGCGCATGCCTTTTCCGGCATGGGTACCGCGATCGGCAAGGACGTGCCGGCCTACGTGACGGTGTTCGGCAGCCCGGCCGAGGCGCGCAGCATGAACTTCGAAGGCCTGCGCCGTCGCGGTTTCAGCGACGAGGTGCTGCATGCACTGCGTCGCGCCTACAAGATTGTCTATCGCCAGGGCCTGACCGTCGAAGAGGCGCTCAAGGAGCTGGACGAGCTGGTGAGCCAGTTCCCGGAAGTCGATCTGTTCCGTCAATCGATTGCCAACTCCGCCCGCGGCATCACGCGCTGACATGGCCCAGCTTTGCGTGGCGCTGGTCGCGGGCGAGGCCAGCGGCGACATCCTCGGTTCCGGCTTGATGCGTGCCATCAAGGCGCGCCACCCCGATGTACGGTTCATCGGCGTCGGCGGGCCCTTGATGGAAGCCGAAGGCATGACCTCCTACTTCCCGATGGAACGCCTGGCCGTCATGGGCCTGGTCGAGGTGCTCGGGCGTCTGCGCGAGTTGCTCAAGCGGCGCAAGCTGCTGATCGAGACACTGATCGGTGAAAAGCCCGACGTCTTCATCGGTATCGATGCACCTGATTTCACCCTGAATATCGAACTCAAGCTGCGCCAGGCCGGGATCAAGACGGTGCACTACGTCAGCCCGTCGGTCTGGGCCTGGCGGCAGAAGCGTGTGCTGAAGATCCGCGAGGGGTGCGACCTGATGCTCACCCTGCTGCCGTTCGAGGCGCGCTTCTATGAAGAGCAGGGTGTGCCGGTGCGCTTCGTCGGCCACCCGTTGGCGGACACCATTCCCCTCGAGGCTGACCGTGGCGCGGCGCGTGCCGAGCTGGGCCTGGGCGATGGCCCGGTGATTGCCCTGATGCCCGGCAGCCGTGGCGGCGAAGTGGGGCGTCTGGGCGCTCTGTTCCTCGATGCGGCCCAGCGCCTGCGCGAGCTGGTGCCTGGCGCATGTTTCGTGCTGCCATGCGCCAATGCCGCGCGTCGCGCCCAGGTCGAGCAGATGCTCGAAGGGCGCGAGTTGCCGCTGACCTTGCTCGACGGCCAGTCGCACAAGGCCCTGGCGGCGTGCGACGCGGTGCTGATTGCCTCGGGTACCGCCACCCTGGAAGCGATGCTGTACAAGCGGCCGATGGTGGTGGCCTATCGCCTGGCACCGTTGACGTACTGGATCCTCAAACGCATGGTCAAGAGCCCCTACGTGTCGCTGCCCAACTTGCTCGCCCAGCGCTTGTTGGTGCCCGAGCTACTGCAGGACGCCGCCACCAGCGAAGCCTTGGCGCAAACCCTGGCGCCGCTGGTCAAGGATGGTACGCAGCAGACCGACAGCTTCGACCAGATCCACCGCACCCTGCGCCGCGACGCCTCCAACCAGGCGGCCGACGCGGTGCTTGCCTTGTTGAAGGACCGCTGACATGCAGATGGGACTGGATTTCAACCTGGTCGAGGAGCTGGTGGCCGGCGTCGACGAAGTGGGCCGTGGTCCGCTGTGCGGCGCGGTGGTCACCGCAGCGGTGATTCTTGACCCGCGCCGGCCGATCCTCGGCCTGAACGACTCGAAAAAACTCACCGAGGCCAAGCGCGATGCGCTGTTCGACGAGATCTGCGAGAAGGCGCTGAGTTTCTGCATCGCCCGCGCCGAGGTCGAGGAAATCGACCGGCTGAACATCCTCCATGCGACCATGCTGGCCATGCAGCGTGCGGTCGAAGGGTTGCACGTCACGCCGAAGCTGGCACTGATCGATGGCAACCGCTGCCCGAAGCTTTCAGTACCGGCGGCTCCGGTGGTCAAGGGTGATTCGCAGGTGCCGGCGATCGCCGCCGCATCGATCCTGGCCAAGGTCACCCGTGACCGCGAGATGAGCGCGTTTGAGCTGATCTACCCGGGTTATGGGATCGGCGGGCACAAGGGGTATCCGACTCCAGTGCACCTTGAGGCCCTGGCCCGTCTTGGGCCGACGCCGATTCACCGGCGCTCGTTCGCGCCTGTTCGGGCCGCATGGGAAGCCCGTGAAGGCATTACCACTTCGCTGATCTGATCGGCGCCATTCATCGCGGGGCAAGCCCGTTCCCACGCCGAGCTGCGTGGGAGCGGGCTTGCCCCGCGATGCATTCTGCAATCAACCGCTGACCTGCAGGCGAGGCAAGCGAAGAGCAATACGCTACAATCGCGCCCTTGTCGTTCAGCACTGCTACAGGATCCTCCATGTCGGTCTCCTTCGTTCACCTTCGCGTGCACTCCGAATTCTCCCTGGTCGACGGCCTGGTGCGGATCAAGCCGCTGGCCAAGGCCCTGGCCGGGATGAACATGCCGGCGGTGGCGATCACCGACCAGAGCAATATGTGCTCGCTGGTGAAGTTCTACAAGACCGCCATGGGCGCCGGCATCAAGCCGATCTGCGGCGCCGACCTGTGGCTGGCCGGGGTCGATCCGGAGGTGCCGCTGTCGCGCATCTGTTTCCTGGCCATGAACCCCAAGGGTTACCGCAATCTCACCGAGCTGATCTCGCGGGGTTGGACCGATGGCCAGCGCAATGGCCTGGTGATCATCCAGCGCGACTGGATCGCCCCGGCCAGTGAAGGGCTGATTGCCCTCTCCGCCGGCAAGGAAGGCGACATCGGCATGGCGCTGATGGCCAATCGTCAGGACGAAGCCCAGGTCCTGCTCGCCGACTGGATGAGCATGTTCCCCGAGCGCTTCTACGTCGAGGTGCAGCGCACCAACCGCGTCGGCGACGAGGAGTACGTGCACGCTGCCGTGGCCTTGGCCGACAAGCTCGGTGCGCCGCTGGTGGCAACCAACGACGTGCGTTTCGTCAAGCAGTCGGACTTCGATGCCCACGAGACCCGCGTGTGCATCGGCGAGGGCTGGACCCTGGACGACCCGCGTCGCCCGCGTGGCTACAGCGACCAGCAGTACCTCAAGTCCGCCGAAGAGATGGCCGAGCTGTTCAGCGACCTGCCGGACGCCATTGCCAACACCGTGGAGATCGCCAAGCGCTGCAACATCACCGTGCAGCTGGGCAAGTACTTCCTCCCCGACTTCCCGACGCCCAACGGCATGGGCATCGACGACTACCTGCGGCATGTCTCCCACGAAGGCCTGGAGGAGCGCCTGGCGGTGCTGTGGCCGAAGGAGACCACGCCCAATTACGAAGAGAAGCGCCAGGTCTACCTGGACCGCCTGAAGTTCGAGCTGGACATCATCATCCAGATGGGCTTCCCCGGTTACTTCCTGATCGTTATGGACTTCATCAAGTGGGCCAAGAACAACGACGTGCCGGTCGGCCCGGGCCGGGGGTCGGGTGCCGGCTCGCTGGTGGCCTACGTGCTGAAGATCACCGACCTCGACCCGTTGGCCTACGACCTGCTGTTCGAGCGCTTCCTCAACCCTGAACGTATTTCCATGCCCGACTTCGACGTCGACTTCTGCATGGATGGCCGCGACCGGGTGATCGACTACGTGGCCGAGGCCTACGGGCGCAACGCGGTGAGCCAGATCATCACTTTCGGCACCATGGCCGCCAAGGCGGTGGTGCGTGATGTGGCGCGGGTGCAGGGCAAGTCCTATGGCCTGGCCGACCGCCTGTCGAAGATGATTCCGTTCGAAGTGGGCATGACCCTGGAGAAGGCCTACGAGCAGGAAGAGATCCTGCGCGACTTCCTCAAGGGCGACGAGGATGCCCGCGAAATCTGGGACATGGCCCTGAAGCTCGAAGGTGTCACCCGTGGTACCGGCAAGCACGCCGGTGGCGTGGTGATCGCGCCGACCAAACTCACCGACTTCTCGCCGATTGCCTGTGACGAAGAGGGTGGCGGCCTGGTGACCCAGTTCGACAAGGACGACGTCGAGGCCGCGGGCCTGGTGAAGTTCGACTTCCTTGGTCTGCGTACACTGACGATCATCAAATGGGCGATGGAGATCATCAACCGCGAGCAGGCCAAGAAGAACCTGCCCGACGTCAACATCGACTTCATCCCGCTGGACGACCGCAAGACCTACGAGCTGCTGCAAAAAGCCGAGACCACCGCGGTGTTCCAGCTCGAATCCCGTGGCATGAAGGAGCTGATCAAGAAGCTCAAGCCCGACTGCCTGGAAGACCTCATCGCACTGGTGGCGCTGTTCCGTCCGGGCCCGCTGCAATCGGGCATGGTGGACGACTTCATCAACCGCAAGCACGGCCGCGCCGAGCTGGCCTACCCGCACTCCGACTATCAGTACGAAGGCCTTAAACCGGTACTCGCGCCTACCTACGGCATCATCCTGTACCAGGAACAGGTGATGCAGATCGCCCAGGTGATGGCGGGCTACACCCTCGGCGGCGCCGACATGCTGCGCCGGGCCATGGGTAAGAAAAAGCCCGAGGAAATGGCCAAGCAGCGGGGCGGTTTCATCGAAGGCTGCGTGGCCAACAACATCGATGCGGACCTGGCCGGTAACATCTTCGACCTGGTAGAGAAATTCGCCGGCTACGGCTTCAACAAATCCCATTCCGCTGCCTACGGCCTGGTGTCGTACCAGACCGCCTGGCTCAAGACGCACTACCCGGCGCCGTTCATGGCCGCGGTGCTGTCGGCGGATATGCACAACACCGACAAGGTGGTGGTGCTGGTCGAGGAAGTACGCAGCATGAAGCTGCGCCTCGACGCGCCGGACGTGAACTTCTCCGACTTCAAGTTCACCGTCAACAACGATGGCCGTATCGTCTATGGCCTGGGTGCGATCAAGGGCGTGGGCGAAGGCCCGGTGGAGGCGATCGTCGAGGCGCGTGCCCAGGGAGGTCCGTTCAAGGACCTGTTCGATTTCTGCGAGCGCATCGATCTCAAGCGCGTCAACAAACGTACCCTGGATGCGTTGATCCGCAGTGGCGCGCTGGATCGTCTCGGGCCGCACTTCCATGACGAGATCAAGGCCTACCAGGCCAACATCGACATCAACCGCGCGATCCTGCTCTCGGCACTGGGTGAAGCCGTCAAGGCTGCCGAGCAGGCGGCCCATACCGCCGACAGTGGCCATGTCGACCTGTTCGGTGGCATGTTCGACGCTGCGGATGTCGACGTCTATGCCAATCACCGCAAGGTGCGCGAACTGACGCTCAAGGAGCGCCTGAAAGGCGAAAAGGACACCCTCGGCCTGTACCTCACCGGGCATCCGATCGATGAGTACGAGACCGAGATCCGCCGTTTCGCCCGCCAGCGCATTGTCGACCTGAAGCCCGCGCGGGATACCCAGACCATCGCCGGGATGATCATTGCCCTGCGCGTGATGAAGAACAAGAAGGGTGACAAGATGGGCTTCGTCACCCTCGACGACCGTTCCGGGCGCATCGAGGCCTCGTTGTTCGCCGATGCCTTCATGGGCGCCCAGGCCCTGCTGCAGACCGACGCCATGGTGGTGGTCGAAGGGGAGGTCAGCAACGACGACTTCTCCGGTGGCCTGCGCCTGCGGGTCAAGACGGTGATGACCATGGAGGATGCCCGTACCAAGCTGGCCGAAAGCCTGCGCCTGAAGGTCGCCCACGACGCGCTCAAGGGTGACCGCCTGAACTGGCTGGGCGAGCTGATCACCCGCCACCGTGGTGGCTGCCCGATCACCCTGGAGTACACCGGCAGCGACGCCAAGGCCATGCTGCAATTCGGCGACCAGTGGTCCATCGACCCGGCCGACGGCCTGATTCAGGCACTGCGTGACCAGTTCGGACGTGAGAACGTCTTCCTGCAATACCGTTGAAACGACGAATTTTAATCTCGACCTATATGCGCCTGATCCCTTAAGGTAGGGCGCCAAACGGATCAACCGGCCGGCCGCCTGGCCGTAGACCCAAGACGGAAGCCTATGAACCCGAATTTCCTCGATTTCGAACAGCCGATTGCCGACCTGCAAGCCAAGATCGAAGAGCTGCGCCTGGTGGGTAACGACAACTCGCTGAACATCAGCGATGAAATTGCCCGTCTGCAGGACAAGAGCAGCACCCTGACCGAGAGCATCTTCGGCAACCTGACCAGCTGGCAGATCGCCCGCCTGGCCCGTCACCCGCGCCGCCCGTACACCCTCGACTACATCGATCACCTCTTCACCGAGTTCGAAGAGCTGCACGGCGACCGTCACTTCTCCGACGACGCCGCCATCGTTGGTGGCACCGCGCGCCTGGACGACAAGCCGGTGATGGTCATCGGCCACCAGAAGGGCCGTGAAGTGCGCGAGAAAGTGCGCCGCAACTTCGGCATGCCGCGCCCTGAAGGCTACCGCAAGGCCTGCCGCCTGATGGAAATGGCCGAGCGCTTCAAGATGCCGATCCTGACCTTCATCGACACCCCGGGCGCCTATCCGGGCATCGACGCCGAAGAGCGCAACCAGAGCGAGGCCATTGCCTGGAACCTGCGCGTGATGGCGCGCCTGAAGACGCCGATCATCGCCACCGTGATCGGTGAGGGTGGTTCCGGCGGCGCACTGGCCATCGGCGTGTGCGACCAGCTGAACATGCTGCAGTATTCCACCTACTCGGTGATCTCGCCGGAAGGCTGCGCCTCGATCCTGTGGAAGACCGCCGACAAGGCCGCCGACGCCGCCGAGGCCATGGGCATCACCGCCGAGCGCCTGAAGAGCCTGAACATCGTCGACAAGGTCATCCAGGAACCGCTGGGCGGCGCCCACCGTGATCCGGCCAAGATGTCGGCGAGCATCCGCGCCGACCTGATCGAACAGCTGGACATGCTCGGCAAGCTCGACAACGACGCGCTGCTCAAGCGCCGTTACGATCGCCTGATGAGCTACGGTCTCTGATGGATTCCAGGGGCCGCTTTGCGGCCCTTTCGCCGGCAAGCCGGCTCCCACAGGGGAATGCATACTTCTGTGGGAGCCGGCTTGCCGGCGAAAGGGGCGTGAAACGCCCCCCGCGATCTCCATCACGGTGAGGCTCAGATGATCAACCTCACCCACCAGTTTGCCCGTTGGCTCGATGCCCCCGCCTGGCACGTCGCCTTCTCCGGCGGTCTCGACTCCACCGTCCTCCTGCACCTGCTGGCCGATTACGCCCGTAATCACCCCGCGCCCCCCCTGCGTGCCGTCCATGTGCATCATGGTCTGCAAGCTGCCGCCGATGCATGGCCCGCCCACTGCAAGACCGTCTGTGATGCCCTGGGCATCGAACTCGACGTTGTTCACGTTCAGGTAGCCCCGGGTGCCAGTCTTGAGCAGGCTGCCCGCGATGCCCGTTACACCGCGTTCGAAAAGCAGCTTGCCCCAGGCGAAGTGCTGTTCACCGGCCAGCACCGTGACGATCAGGCCGAAACCTTGCTGTTCCGTCTGCTGCGCGGCGCCGGCTTGCGTGGTCTGTCGGCCATGCCCGAGGCGCGCTCGTTGGGGCAGGGCAGGCTCGCGCGCCCGCTGCTGAAGGTTTCGCGCGAGCGCTTGCACGCTTATGCCCAGAGCAGGGGGTTGGTGTGGGTTGATGATCCCTCCAACACCGACACCACCTTCGCCCGCAACTTCCTGCGTTCAGAGGTCTTTCCGTTGTTGCGCGGTCGTTGGCCCCAGGCTGAGGGCAACCTGGCGCGCAGCGCCGAGCATCTGGGCGAGGCCCTGGGCCTGCTTGACGAACTGGCCGCCACCGACCTGGCCCCGGCCTGCGACAATGCGCCGCTGCCCTGGCTCGGCCTTGCCTCCCTCGACCTCGCCGTACTCCAGGCGCTGTCACCGGCGCGCCAGCGCAATGCCCTGCAACACTGGCTCGGCCGCCGCACGCGCCTGCCGGACAGTCGCCACTGGGCCGGTTGGGATGACCTGCGTGACGCGGCAGGCGATGCCTGCCCGATCTGGCGCCTGACCGACGGTCAGTTGCAGCGTAGCCACGGGCGCATCTGGTGGCTGGACGGGCAATGGCTCCAGGCTCCGGCGGGGGAATGGGCGTGGCCGAACCCGTCCAGGCCTTTGGCGCTGCCGGGCAACGGCCAGGTGTGGCTGGAGGGCTGCGTGGACGACGCAGGCCTGCGCATCGCCTATCGTCAAGGCGGCGAAGTGCTGGAAGTCAGCGGCCGTGGCCGGCGCGACCTCAAGCGTCTGCTCAACGAACTGCAGGTCCCGCACTTCGTGCGTCCGCGCCTGCCGCTGCTGTACCGCGGCGAGCAATTGCTGGCGGTGGCCAACCTGCCCGGACTCGCTCAGGCCGGAGGCCAACTGCACTGGCAACCGCCGACGAACGTGCAAGGTTTGAGCTGAAGGGTACATTCCGGTAGACTACCCTCCCTTCTTGATACAACTTCTGTGGGTTCCGCGAAAACACAGAGGTTGCCGATTACCAAGCAGTTTTTTGCTGGGCTGATTTCTTAAAATGACGAGCGAGCTCCATGCCGGGGACACCCCTGGTCTGTACAGACGCGGCAGTTTTTCGAGATGCACTGTGATTGACGCAGGTGATCGGGGGCTTCGGCCTTCCTTCGCTTTCTCCGGCGGCGCTGGCCGCCTTAACGCAGACTTCTAGGGTTTTTCATGACGCGCTACATATTCGTCACGGGCGGTGTTGTTTCTTCATTGGGGAAAGGCATTGCCTCGGCTTCCCTGGCGGCCATCCTGGAAGCGCGGGGGCTTAAAGTCACCATGCTCAAGCTGGACCCGTACATCAACGTCGACCCGGGCACCATGAGCCCGTTCCAGCACGGTGAAGTGTTCGTCACTCACGACGGCGCCGAGACCGACCTCGACCTGGGCCACTACGAGCGGTTCATCCGCACCACGATGACCCAGAACAACAACTTCACCACCGGCCGTATCTACGAGCACGTGCTGCGCAAGGAGCGCCGTGGTGATTATCTGGGCGCGACCATCCAGGTCATCCCGCACATCACCGACGAAATCAAGCGCCGCATCATCAAGGGCGCCGGCGATGCCGACGTCGCGCTGGTCGAGATCGGCGGCACCGTGGGCGACATCGAGTCGCAGCCGTTCCTCGAGGCCATCCGCCAGCTGCGCGTCGAAGTGGGCTCCAAGCGCGCCATGCTGATGCACCTGACCCTGGTGCCGTACATCGCCACCGCCGGCGAGACCAAGACCAAGCCGACCCAGCACTCGGTCAAGGAACTGCGCTCCATCGGTCTGCAGCCTGACGTGCTGATCTGCCGCTCCGACCACCCGGTGGACGCTTCGTCGCGCCGCAAGATCGCGCTGTTCACCAACGTCGAAGAGCGTGCGGTGATTTCGCTGGAAGACGTCGACACCATCTACAAGATCCCAGGCGTGCTGCATGCCCAGGGCCTGGACGACTTCGTCGTCGAGCGCTTCGGCCTGCAGTGCAACAGCGCCGACCTGTCCGAGTGGGACAAGGTCGTCGACGCCAAGCTCAACCCTGAGCAGGAAGTGACCATCGCCATGGTCGGCAAGTACATGGAGCTGCTGGATGCGTACAAGTCGCTGATCGAAGCGATGAGCCACGCCGGCATCACCAACCGCACCAAGGTCAACCTGCGCTACATCGACTCCGAAGACATCGAGAACCAGGGCACCAGCCTGCTCGAAGGCGCCGATGCCATCCTGGTCCCGGGCGGTTTCGGCCTGCGCGGCGTCGAAGGCAAGATCACCGCGGTGCAGTACGCCCGTGAGAACAAGGTCCCGTACCTGGGCATCTGCCTCGGCATGCAGGTGGCCGTGATCGAATTCGCCCGTAACGTGATGGGCTGGAAAGACGCCAACTCCACCGAGTTCGACCGCAACAGCGGCCACCCGGTAGTTGGCCTGATCACCGAGTGGGCCGATGCCACCGGCGCGGTCGAAACCCGTACCGAAGCCTCCGACCTGGGCGGCACCATGCGCCTGGGCGCTCAGGACTGCCAGCTGGCAGCCGGCTCCAAGGTGCACGACTGCTACGGCAAGGACATCATCACCGAGCGTCACCGCCACCGCTACGAAGTCAACAATAACCTGCTGCCGCAGCTGGTCGAAGCTGGCCTGCAGGTGTCCGGTCGCTCCGAAGACGGCGCGCTGGTTGAAGTGGTCGAGTCCAAGGACCACCCATGGTTCGTCGCCTGCCAGTTCCACCCGGAGTTCACCTCGACGCCACGTGACGGTCACCCGCTGTTCAGCGGTTTCGTCAAGGCTGCCCTGGCACAGAAGAACAAGGCCTGATCCATGACTCAGAAGATCATTCGCGTCGGTAACATCGAGATCGCCAACGACAAGCCGTTCGTCCTGTTCGGCGGCATGAACGTCCTGGAGTCCCGTGACCTGGCCCTGAAGGTCTGCGAGGAGTACGTGCGGGTTACCGAGAAGCTCGGTATCCCGTATGTGTTCAAGGCCAGCTTCGACAAGGCCAACCGTTCGTCGGTCAGCTCGTACCGCGGCCCGGGCATGGAAGAGGGCCTGAAGATCTTCGAGGAGATCAAGCAGACCTTCAACGTGCCGGTGATCACCGACGTGCACGAACCCTACCAGTGCGAACCGGTGGCCAAGGTGTGCGACATCATCCAGCTGCCGGCCTTCCTGTCGCGCCAGACCGACCTGGTCGTGGCGATGGCCAAGACGGGCGCTGTGATCAACATCAAGAAGGCGCAGTTCCTGGCGCCCCACGAGATGAAGCACATCCTCGCCAAGTGCGTCGAGGCCGGCAACGACCAGCTGATCCTCTGCGAGCGTGGTTCGAGCTTCGGCTACAACAACCTCGTCGTGGACATGCTCGGCTTCGGCATCATGAAGGAGTTCGAGTACCCGGTGTTCTTCGACGTGACCCATTCGTTGCAGACCCCGGGCGGTCGCGCCGACTCCGCCGGTGGCCGCCGCGCCCAGGTCACCGACCTGGCCAAGGCCGGCATGAGCCAGGGCCTGGCCGGCCTGTTCCTCGAGGCACATCCGGACCCGGACAACGCCAAGTGCGATGGCCCGTGCGCCCTGCGCCTGGACAAGCTGGAACCGTTCCTCAGCCAGCTCAAGCAGCTGGACGACCTGGTGAAAAGTTTTCCGACGGTAGAAACCGCGTAAAGCTCATTTCTCGGGTAAAGTACCGCCCGTTCCACCCCCTGACCTATCGGTCAGGGGCTCCCTTCGCCAGGCCTGCCCGTGCCATGTCGCCTGGTGAACGGCAAGAATTCCCAAAAGTTGCGTTGTTTTCGTCAATTCTGGAGTGCTTACAACAATGGCAAAGATCGTCGACATCAAAGGTCGTGAAGTTCTCGATTCGCGTGGCAACCCCACCGTGGAAGCCGATGTACTGCTCGACAACGGCATCATCGGCAGCGCCTGCGCGCCGTCGGGTGCTTCCACTGGCTCGCGCGAAGCGCTGGAGCTGCGTGATGGCGACAAGAGCCGTTACCTGGGCAAGGGCGTGCTGAAGGCCGTCGCCAACATCAACGGCCCGATCCGCGACCTGCTGCTGGGCAAGGACCCATCGGACCAGAAAGCCCTGGACCGCGCGATGATCGAGCTGGACGGCACCGAGAACAAGGCCAAGCTGGGCGCCAACGCCATCCTCGCCGTGTCCCTGGCCGCCGCCAAGGCCGCCGCCCAGGACCAGGACCTGCCGCTGTACGCGCACATCGCCAACCTCAACGGCACCCCGGGCCAGTACTCCATGCCGGTGCCGATGATGAACATCATCAACGGCGGCGAGCACGCCGACAACAACGTCGACATCCAGGAGTTCATGGTCCAGCCGGTTGGCGCCAAGACCTTCTCCGACGGCCTGCGCATGGGCACCGAGATCTTCCACCACCTCAAGGCCGTACTGAAGGCCCGTGGCCTGAACACCGCCGTCGGTGACGAAGGTGGCTTCGCGCCGAACCTGGCTTCCAACGAAGACGCCCTGGCCGCCATCGCCGAAGCTGTCGAGAAAGCCGGCTACAAGCTGGGCACCGACGTGACCCTGGCCCTGGACTGCGCCGCTTCGGAGTTCTATGAAGACGGCAAGTACAACCTGTCCGGCGAAGGCAAATCGTTCGACGCCGAAGGTTTCGCCGAGTACCTGAAGGGCCTGACCGAGCGTTTCCCGATCATCTCGATCGAAGACGGCCTGGACGAGTCTGACTGGGCTGGCTGGAAGATCCTCACCGACAAGATCGGCGAGAAAGTCCAGCTGGTTGGCGACGACCTGTTCGTGACCAACACCAAGATCCTCAAGGAAGGCATCGAGAAGGGCATCGGCAACTCGATCCTGATCAAGTTCAACCAGATCGGCTCGCTGACCGAAACCCTCGAAGCCATCCAGATGGCCAAGGCCGCTGGCTACACCGCGGTGATTTCGCACCGTTCCGGTGAAACCGAGGACTCGACCATCGCCGACCTGGCCGTGGGTACTGCCGCTGGCCAGATCAAGACCGGCTCGCTGTGCCGCTCCGACCGCGTCAGCAAGTACAACCAACTGCTGCGCATCGAAGAGCAACTGGGCGCCAAAGCCGTGTATCGCGGTCGTGCCGAGTTTCGCGGCTGAGCAAGAGATGGTAAAAAGGCAGCAGCCGGGGCCCGCTGAACGTTCGTACTGATCGTTTGGCTGTCTCCACGGGTTTCTGTCGACGAAGCCTGGCCTCGGCCAGGCTTCGTGCTATCGGAAGCTCGCTGCGGCGGCCTTTTTTACCCTGGATATCTTCATGCGCAGTCCCTATTGGTTGTTCCTCGTCCTGCTCCTGCTGCTCGGCGGCCTGCAATATCGCCTTTGGGTAGGTAATGGCAGCCTCGCGCAAGTGACCGAACTCAAGCAGCAGATCGCCGACCAGCATGCGGAAAACGAGCGCCTGCTGGAGCGCAATCGTGTGCTCGATGCCGAGGTCCTGGAGTTGAAGAAAGGTATGGAGACCGTGGAAGAACGGGCTCGTCATGAACTGGGGATGGTCAAGGAGGGCGAAACCCTCTACCAGCTGCCACAGAAATGACAAACGAACTGCCGGCCTTCTGGGCCGTGATTCCCGCCGCGGGCATTGGTGCCCGCATGGCTGCCGACCGGCCCAAGCAGTACCTGCAACTGGGCGGGCAGACCATTCTCGAGCATAGCCTCGACTGTTTCCTCGACCATCCCATGCTCAAGGGCGTGGTGGTCAGCATTGCCGAACACGACCCTTACTGGCCCGGCCTGCGCTGTGCCAGCGATCCGCGTATCCAGCGTGCCCCGGGTGGTGACGAGCGCGCTGACTCGGTGCTCAATGCGCTATTGCTGCTGCACGCCCAGGGCGCGTCGGATGACGACTGGGTGCTGGTGCACGACGCCGCGCGGCCGAATCTGGCGCGTGGCGATCTGGACAAGTTGCTGTCAGCTCTGGCTGAAGATCCCGTCGGTGGATTGCTCGCCGTACCCGCTCGGGACACGCTCAAGCGTGCCGACGGCGAGGGCAGGGTGGCGGCGACGGTCGACCGCAGCACCGTCTGGCAGGCCTACACCCCGCAGATGTTCCGCCTCGGCATGCTGCACCGGGCGCTGGCCGAGTGCCTGGTGTCCGATGTTGCGGTCACCGATGAGTCGTCCGCCATCGAGTGGGCCGGTTATGCGCCGCGCCTGGTCGAAGGGCGCAGCGACAATATCAAGGTGACCCGGCCAGAGGACTTGGAGTGGCTGCGCCAGCGATGGGCTGGGCGTCGCTGAATCAAGCGCTCCCAGGCTGTTATCCGACGACCCTGTACTCCGGCAGTTGCGCCAATCCATCTTTCAGGTAATCCACCAGCCTACGTACCTTCGGCGACAGATGCCGCTGCTGCGGATACAACGCCCACACCGCTGTATTCGGCGGTTGGTGTCCCTCCAGCAGTGACACCAGCGCCCCGCTGTGCAAGTGTTCGAGCACGTAGTAGTCCGGCAACTGGCACAAGCCCATCCCCTGCAGCGCCGCATCCAGCACCGCCTGGCCGCTGTTGCAGCGCCAGTTGCCTTGCACCCGCTGGCTGATCTCGCGGCCCTCCTGCTGCAGCGCCCACAGGTCGGAGCTGCCGACCAGGCAATTGTGCCGCGCCAACTCCGACACGCTGTGCGGCCGTCCATACCGTTCCAGGTACGCCGGCGAGGCGCACAGGAACATGCGCCGCGGCGCCAGGCGCGTGGCCACCAGCCGGGAATCCTGCAGGCGGCCCAGGCGGATTGCCAGGTCCATGCCTTCGTGCAACAGGTCTAAGGTGCGGTTGCTCAGTTCCACTTCCACCCGTAGCTGCGGGTACAGGGCCATGAACCGCGTCACCAGCGGCACGATGAAACGCTCGCCATAGGCCACCGCGCAGGTCATGCGTAGCAGGCCCTTGGGTTCGCTGGCCAGGTCGCCCATGGCGCGCAGCGCTTCCTCGCGGCCATCCTGCAGGCGCTGGCAGTGCTGGAGGAATGTCTGGCCGGCTTCGCTGAGGGTCACTCGCCGCGTGCTGCGGTACAGCAGGCGGGTCTGCAAGCGTTCCTCCAGGCGGGCGATCTGCCGGCTGATGTGCGAAGACGACACTCCGAGGCGTTCGGCGGCGGCGGTGAACTGGCCCATTTCTGCCACCGCGACGAATTCGTCGATGCCTTCCCAGCGACTGCTCATGGATTATCCCTGAATGGCAATAATGTTTTGTGAATGCCTGGATTATTCACAAAAAGTCAGTGAATTACACTGACAGCCTGCAATCGACATCTTCTCTGGAGACCCTTGATGATCAAGTCCCGTGCCGCCGTCGCCTTCGAGGCCAAGAAACCCCTGGAAATCGTCGAAGTCGACGTAGCCATGCCCAAGGCCGGTGAAGTGCTGCTGCGCGTCGTCGCCTCCGGTGTCTGCCACACTGACGCCTACACCCTGTCCGGCGCCGACCCGGAAGGCATCTTCCCTTCGATCCTCGGCCATGAGGGCGGGGCGATCGTCGAGGCGATTGGCGAGGGCGTGACCTCGGTGGCGGTGGGCGACCATGTCATCCCGCTGTATACCCCGGAGTGTGGCCAGTGCAAGTTCTGCCGCTCGGGCAAGACCAACCTGTGCCAGGCCATCCGCGCCACCCAGGGCAAGGGCCTGATGCCCGACGGAACCACCCGTTTCAGCTACAAGGGCCAGCAGCTGTTCCACTACATGGGCACCTCGACCTTTTCCGAGTACACCGTGCTGCCGGAAATTTCCGTGGCCAAGATCCAGAAAGAGGCTCCGCTGGAGAAGGTCTGCCTGCTCGGCTGCGGCGTGACTACCGGTATTGGCGCGGTGCTCAATACCGCCAAGGTCAAGCCGGGTGACACCGTTGCCATCTTCGGCCTCGGCGGCATCGGTCTGTCGGCAGTGATCGGCGCGGTCAAGGCCAAGGCTTCGCGCATCATCGCCATCGACATCAACCCGGCCAAGTTCGAGATTGCCCGCCAGCTGGGCGCCACCGACTGCATCAACCCGAAAGACTACGACCGCCCGATCCAGGAAGTGATCGTCGACCTCACCGACGGTGGCGTGGACTTCTCCTTCGAGTGCATCGGCAATGTGCAACTGATGCGCGCGGCGCTGGAATGCTGCCACAAGGGCTGGGGCGAGTCGGTGATCATCGGCGTGGCCGGTGCCGGCCAGGAAATCGCCACCCGTCCGTTCCAGCTGGTCACCGGTCGCGTCTGGCGCGGTTCGGCCTTCGGCGGTGTGCGTGGCCGCAGTGAGCTGCCGAGCTACGTGGAAATGTCCGAGAAAGGCGAGATCCCGCTGGACACCTTCATTACCCACACCATGGGCCTGGAGGACATCAACAAAGCCTTCGACCTGATGCACGAAGGCAAGAGCATCCGCAGCGTGATCCACTTCTGAGGCCCTCGCCATGACGCTGGAAAACATCTCCTGCCAGAAAAGCTTCGGCGGCTGGCACAAGCGTTACCGGCACAGCTCCAAGGTGCTTGGCTGCGACATGGTGTTCGCGGTGTACCTGCCGCCCCAGGCCGAGCAGGGCGAAAAGCTGCCGGTGCTGTATTGGCTCAGTGGCCTGACCTGCACCGACGAGAACTTCATGCAGAAGGCCGGCGCCCAGCGCCTGGCCGCAGAGCTTGGGCTGATCATCGTCGCCCCGGACACCAGCCCACGTGGCGAGCAGGTGCCGGGCGATCCGGACGGTGCCTGGGACTTCGGCCTCGGCGCGGGGTTCTACCTCAATGCCACCCAGCAGCCCTGGGCCAAGCATTATCGGATGCACGACTACGTGGTGGAGGAGTTGCCGGCCTTGATCGAGGCGTCATTCCCGGCGTCCGACCAGCGCAGTATCAGTGGCCACTCGATGGGCGGGCATGGCGCGCTGGTCTGCGCCTTGCGCAACCCGGGGCGCTATCGCTCGGTGTCGGCGTTCTCACCGATCAGCAATCCAATGGATTGCCCGTGGGGCGAGAAGGCCTTCAGCCGCTACCTGGGCGAAGACCGGGCGCAGTGGCGCGAGTGGGATGCCAGTGTGCTGCTGGCCGAGGCGGACGAGTGCCCGCCGCTGCTGGTGGACCAGGGGGATCGCGATGATTTCCTTGAAAAGCAGCTCAAGCCAGAGGCGCTGGAGCAGGCGGCGCGCAAGGGTGGCCATGGGCTGACCCTGCGCCTGCAGCCAGGCTACGACCATAGCTACTACTTCATCGCCAGCTTCATCGATGAACACCTGCGCCATCATGCGGTGGCACTGGGCAGGGTCTGAGCCGCAGGGCCGTGAAGCAGCCCCATTACCGCAAAAGCAGGTAGAATCACGCCCTGACTCAATCAGGGCGTTCTTCTATGCGTATTGGCCACGGCTACGATGTCCATCGTTTCTGCGACGGTGATTTCATTACCTTGGGCGGGGTGCGTATCCCCCACAAGTTCGGCCTGCTGGCCCACTCCGACGGCGACGTGCTGCTGCACGCCCTGAGCGATGCCTTGCTGGGCGCCGCGGCGCTGGGTGACATCGGCAAGCATTTCCCCGACACCGACCCGCAGTTCAAGGGCGCCGACAGCCGGGTGCTGCTGCGTCACGTGGTCGCTGTCGTGCGTGACAAGGGCTGGAAGGTCGGCAACGTCGACGCCACCATCGTCGCCCAGGCACCGAAGATGGCCCCGCACATCGAGACCATGCGCCAGCAGATCGCCGCAGACCTGCAGGTCGAGCTCGACCAGGTCAACGTCAAGGCCACCACTGAAGAAAAGCTGGGCTTCACTGGCCGCGAGGAGGGCATCGCCGTGCATGCGGTCGCCCTGCTGCTGCCAGCATGACCGAACTGGAACTGCTGGGCCCTCGGGCCTCGGGCGATGTCTTGGGCACCGCGGTGCTCAAGGCGGTGGCTGAAGACTTCCAGGTCGATGAAGTCCTCGATATCCCGCTGTCCGGCCAGGGCGAGCACCTGTGGCTGTGGGTCGAGAAGCGTGACCTCAACACCGAGGAGGCGGCTCGCCGCCTGGCCCGCGCCGCCGGTGTGCCGGTGCGCGCCATCAGCTATGCCGGCCTCAAGGACCGCCAGGCCCTGACCCGCCAGTGGTTCAGCCTGCACCTGCCGGGCAAGGCCGACCCAGACCTGTCCCGTGCCGAGGACGACACCCTGCGCGTGCTCAAGCAGGTGCGTCACCAGCGCAAGCTGCAGCGTGGCGCGCATTCGGCCAATGGCTTCACCTTGCGCCTGACCGCGCTGCAGGCCGACCACCAGGCCCTCGATGCCCGCCTGGAGCAACTCAAACAGCAGGGCGTGCCCAACTACTTCGGCAGCCAGCGCTTCGGCCATGCCGGTGGCAACGTGCACGACGCCCAGGACTGGGCCGCTCGCCAGGCGCTGCCCGAGCAGCGCAACCTGCGTTCGCGGCTGCTGTCGGCCGGGCGCAGCTACCTGTTCAACCAGGTGCTGGCCGCCCGTGTCGCCGACGGCAGCTGGCAGCGCGCCCAGGTCGGCGACCTGCTGGCCTTCACCGACAAGCGCAGTTTCTTCGTGGCGGGCGAGGCCGAGTGCAGCGACCCGCGCCTGGCCATTCTCGACCTGCACCCGACCGGCCCGCTGTGGGGCGCCGGTGCGGCACCGAGCCAGGGCGCGACCCTGGACCTCGAGTCCACGGTCGCCGGACGTCATCCGGCGCTGTGCGATTGGCTGGCGCGAGCGGGCATGGATCACGAACGGCGCATCCTGCGGCTCCCTATTGGGCGGCTGACGTGGCATTATCCCGAGCCTGATATCCTGCAACTGGAATTCGTCCTTCCGGCCGGATGCTTCGCCACCGTGGTGGTGCGCGAACTCGTCGATCTGGTGCCGGCAGGGCAGACGGACAGCCCATGCGTATTCTGATTTCGAATGACGACGGTGTTACCGCACCCGGCCTCGCCGCGCTGCATGAAGCGTTGGTGGACTATGCCGAGTGCGTGGTGATTGCCCCGGATCAAGACAAGAGCGGTGCCGGCAGTTCGCTGACACTGGACCGGCCGCTGCATCCGCAGACCTTGGCCAACGGCTTCATCAGCCTCAACGGCACGCCCACCGACTGTGTGCACCTGGGGCTCAACGGCCTGCTGCCGGAAACCCCCGACATGGTGGTGTCCGGCATCAACCTGGGCGCCAACCTGGGGGATGACGTGCTCTATTCGGGCACGGTGGCTGCGGCGTTGGAGGGGCGCTTCCTCGGCGGCACCTCGCTGGCCTTCTCGCTGCTGTCGCGCCTGCCCGACAACCTGCCGACCGCCGCCTACATCGCCCGGCGCCTGGTCGAGGCGCAGTCGCGCCTGGAGTTGCCGCCGCGCACCGTGCTCAACGTCAACATCCCCAACCTGCCGCTGGAGCATATCCGTGGCATCCAGCTTACCCGTCTGGGGCACCGCGCCCGGGCTGCGGCCCCAACCAAGGTGGTCAACCCGCGGGGCAAGGAAGGCTACTGGATCGCCGTGGCCGGCGATGCCGAGGACGGCGGCCCGGGCACCGACTTCCATGCCGTGATGCAGGGTTACGTGTCGATCACCCCGCTGCAACTGGACCGTACCTTCAACGATGCCTTCGAGCGCCTCGACGGTTGGCTGGAGGGCGTGCTCTGATGCGCGAACAGGACGATCTGCAGCGTCGCGGCATCGGCATGACCTCCCAGCGTACCCGGGAGCGGCTGATCCAGCGCCTCTACGAAGAAGGCGTGTCGAACCCCAAGGTACTTGAAGCCATTCGCCGCACCCCGCGTCACCTGTTTGTCGATGAAGCCCTGGCCCATCGTGCCTACGAGGACACGGCGCTGCCTATCGGCCACAACCAGACGATCTCCCAGCCGTTCATGGTCGCGCACATGAGCGAGCTGTTGCTCGAGGCAGGTCCCCTGGACAAGGTGCTGGAGATCGGCACCGGTTCGGGCTACCAGACTGCGATCCTCGCCCAACTGGTCGAGCGGGTGTTCTCGGTGGAGCGGATCAAGGTACTGCAGGACCGGGCCAAGGAGCGCCTGGTCGAACTCAACCTGCGCAACGTGGTGTTCCGCTGGGGCGACGGCTGCGAAGGGTGGCCGGCGCTGGCGCCTTACAACGGCATCATCGTCACCGCGGTCGCGCCTGAAGTGCCGCAGGCACTGCTCGATCAGTTGGCGCCGGGTGGGCGCATGGTGATCCCGGTCGGGCCGGCGGGGGAGACCCAGCAACTGATGCTGATCGTGCGCGAAGAGCATGGCTTCTCGCGCCGGGTACTTGGGGCCGTGCGCTTCGTGCCGCTGCTCAATGGCCCACTGGCCTGAGCGGCGTCACGGAATATTTGCGCCGACGACGAATTCTTGCGTCTGGGCCCTGTCTATCTGGCGTGGCGCTTTTCGTACACCGAGCAGGCCAACAGCGAGTCACCCCAAGCAGGGTGGCTCGGTTATAATTGAAACAATATTGCATTTTGTATCGTCATTTTTGACAGCATGAGGGGAGCGCGGGTGGGTCACACAGGCATGCGGCAGCGCAAGGATCGGTCGGTATTGAAGCTTCTGGTGATCGCGCTGGCCATGGGGACCCTGCTGGCTGGCTGTTCCAGCACCAGCTCGAACGGCGCCCGCGTGGTCGACCGCAACAACGCCGCGCCCAAGCGCCCGACCGTCACCTCCGGGCAGTACATCGTCAAACCCGGCGACACGCTGTTCTCCATCGCCTTCCGCTACGGTTGGGACTACAAGGAGCTGGCGGCACGCAACAATATTCCCGCCCCCTACACCATCCGCCCGGGCCAGCCGATCCGTTTCAGCAGCGGCGCGGGGGGCAGCACGACGGTCGTCGGCAGCACTTCGTCGTCGAGCCGGACCACCGTGATCCGCCGGCCGGTCGCCACCACGGCACCGGCGACCAGCAATGGCAAAAGTGCCACAACTGCCCCTTCCACCACCTCGCAAACGGTTGCCCAGGTGCCCGCCGCAGAGCGCGCCGTCGGCGGTTGGACGTGGCCGGCGAACGGCGTGCTGATTGGAAAATTCGCTTCAAACGGTAGTTTGAATAAAGGCATTGATATCGCCGGTGATTTGGGACAGCCTGTTTTTGCTGCGTCTGATGGAGCGGTGGTCTACGCCGGCAGTGGCTTGAGGGGCTATGGCGAGCTCATCATCATCAAACACAGCGATACCTACGTCAGTGCCTACGGTCACAACCGCAGGCTTTTGGTTCGGGAGGGGCAGCAGGTCAAGGCAGGGCAGACGATCGCAGAAATGGGGTCCACGGGCACTGATCGGGTGAAGCTGCATTTCGAGATTCGCCGCCAGGGCAAACCCGTCGATCCTCTCCAGTTCCTGCCACGCCGTTGATCATTGTCCCGGCCTGTTCCTTGGATGTAGAGGGGACAGGCTCCAGCGCTGCCATGGAAGGGTGACGCTCGAGTCTGAGTTCGAACTCAGCAAAGGACTATAACAATGGCTCTCAGTAAAGAAGTGCCGGAGTTTGACATCGACGATGACCTGCTTCTGATGGAGACGGGCATCGTTTTGGAAACGGATGTGGTGTCAGACGAACCTGCTGTACCTTCGGTTCGGACCAAGTCGAAACAGGGCGCATCGCTCAAGCAGCACAAGTACATCGACTACAGTCGGGCACTTGATGCGACCCAACTGTATCTCAACGAAATCGGCTTCTCGCCCCTGCTTTCGCCAGAGGAAGAAGTGCATTTCGCGCGCCTGTCGCAAAAAGGCGACCCCGCAGGGCGCAAGCGCATGATCGAAAGCAACCTGCGCCTGGTGGTCAAGATCGCCCGCCGTTACGTCAATCGTGGCCTGTCGCTGCTCGACCTGATCGAGGAAGGCAACCTGGGCCTGATCCGTGCGGTGGAGAAGTTCGACCCCGAACGCGGTTTCCGCTTCTCGACCTACGCGACCTGGTGGATCCGCCAGACCATCGAACGGGCGATCATGAACCAGACCCGCACCATCCGCCTGCCCATTCACGTGGTCAAGGAGCTCAACGTCTACCTGCGCGCCGCGCGTGAACTGACGCAGAAGCTCGACCACGAGCCGTCGCCCGAAGAGATCGCCAGCCTGCTGGAGAAACCGGTGGCCGAGGTCAAGCGCATGCTTGGCCTGAACGAGCGGGTGTCCTCTGTGGATGTCTCGCTGGGGCCGGACTCCGACAAGACGCTGCTCGACACCCTCACCGACGATCGTCCCACCGACCCATGTGAACTGCTGCAGGATGACGACCTGTCGCAGAGCATTGACCAGTGGCTGGGCGAGTTGACCGACAAGCAGCGTGAGGTGGTGGTACGGCGTTTCGGCCTGCGTGGGCATGAAAGCAGTACCCTGGAGGATGTCGGGCTGGAGATCGGCCTGACCCGTGAGCGGGTGCGGCAGATTCAGGTCGAAGGCCTGAAGCGCCTGCGTGAGATCCTCGAGAAGAATGGCCTGTCCAGCGAGTCGCTGTTCCAGTAGTCAGTGACGTGCGCCAGGCAGACGCCCCGACTTTGTTCGGGGCGTTTGCGTAAGTGGCTTGGCGAACGCTTTGATCGATACCAACGAAAAACCCCGCCATCAAGGCGGGGTTCTCGTTTAGCCAGCAACGGTTTACTGGATCTGGCTGACCGAGCGTGGTGCAACCGGCTGGTTGTCGTTGGAGATGGTCACTTCCACACGACGGTTCTGCGCACGGCCGGAGTTGCTGCCGTTGTCCGCTACCGGATACTCCTTGCCATAGCCCTGGGCGACGATGCGCGCAGGGTCCACGCCGGCACGCACCAGTGCCATGCGCACTGCGGCGGCGCGACGTTCGGAGAGGGTCTGGTTGTAGTTGGCCGAACCGACGCTGTCGGTGTAGCCCTCGACGATCACCTTGCGCTCAGGGTTTTCCTGGAGGAACTGCGCCAGCTTGGTGACGTTCGGGTAGGCGCTGCTCTTGAGCTCGGCCTTGTTGAAGTCGAACAGCACATCGCCGAAGGTCACCAGGGTGCCACGGTCGGTCTGCTTGGCGTTGAGGCTGTCCTGCAGTTTCCTGATCTGCGCGTCGCGAGCGTCGAGCTTGGCCTGGGCGCGTTGCGCCGCGGCGTTTTTCAGCTCGCCTTCGGCGGTGCGCAGGGCGATGGTCTGCTTGGCCACTTCGACGCGTTGATTGGTGAGGTAGGCGAGCTGGTCGACCTTCTTCTCATCCTCGCGATCCATGTAGGCCTTGTCGGCCTTGTTCAGCCAGTCCTGGGCGTCCTTGGTCTCGAGCGCGGCCACCTTGCTCGACTGCGGATCGCTCTGCAGGGCGGAGAAGTTGGTGCGGGCCGACTCGAGGTTGGCGTTCGGGTCGTGGGAGCAGGCGGCAAGGCCGACGCTCAGGGCCAGCAGGGCGGGAATCATGACGTAGTTGCGCATAGTGTTCATCCTTTGATCTTTAAACGAAGGCTATAGAGGCAGGGCAGGCTTATTCAGCGCTGCGCAGGCCTTCCTCACGTACGTCCTGGACGCCCTGGCGGGCATCTTGCACGGCCTTCTGGGCCTTGGCCGCCTGGGCTTTGCGCTCGGCAAGGCGGGCGTCCCATTCGGCCTGCTCGGCCAGCAGCTTGGCATCGTCATACTTCTTGTCGTGCATGGCGATTTCGGCCTTCTTGAACTTGTCCTGGGCAGCCTTCATTTCCACTGCTGCGAACTCGGTGCCACCGGCGCTGACTGCCGAGTTGACCGCCGATTGGGTCACGGCGTACTGCTCGGTAGGTGGCTTGCCCGCGCAGCCGGCCAGCACCAGGCTGCTGCCCAGGGCCAGCGCGGCCAGCTTGAGCCCGCGCAGATGAGTGGAGGAAGGTTGTGCGATGCGGGTCTTCATGGTGGTCAACTCCATTGGGTCACTCCTGTTAAACGACGATGCCACGCAGTGACAATCGCTGTTCCCCTGTTGCCAGCGTCGGGCGCAAAGGCCCGTGTTTACAGGGTTTTGCCGTGATGGCTATTGGCTGTGACCGAAGCGTTTTTTGAATAGTTCAGAAAAATTTGCACGCTAAAGGTATTTTTTTCTGACTAATCAGTCAGCGGATTTCGCCTGGAACTTCCGCTGTAGATGACGGTATGCCGGGCAGTGCCCGGCACCCGAAGTGGCTCAGTGCGAGGGGTCTTTCTGTACCCGGCCAAGGGCCTGCAGGTGGCGCCGGGACAGGGCCAGAAAGCGCGGCGTAGGGCCGATGTCCTCGTACAACGGGTCGCCTTCCTCATCGGTGGCGATCACCTGCTGGCCCTTGACGTAGGGGAAGCTGGCCTCGAGTTCTTCCAGTGCCGCCGCCACCAGCTCGCCCAGGAGTTCCTCGGGGCTGCGCTTGGGGTACATGTCGATCAGCGCGGCCAGGCGCGCTTCGGCTTCCATGTCCAGGTGCAGGACATGGCCGGTGGGGCTCAGGCGGCCGGCGGCGTTCTGTTCCCAGTGCTGGGCGAGTTGGCGAATTTTCATGATGACCTCTGTCAAAGCCTGGAGTGGCATTGCTTCGGATGACCTGTGTTTACTTTAGTTGCTTTGGCGGCTTGCGGCTTGCCAGGGGCGGGCGCGAGTGGGCACTCTTGGGCGCATGCGGTTTCCTGGAGTGGAGAAGGCTGATGAGTGATATCGATCTGCGCTTGCGCGAGGATGTGCACCTTTTGGGAGAACTGCTTGGCGAGACCATCCGCCAGCAGCATGGCGAGGCGTTCCTGCAGAAGATCGAGGACATTCGCCACAGTGCCAAGGCCGACCGGCGCGGGGCGGGCGAGCAACTGAGCTCGACCCTGGGCGACCTGGCCGAGGAGGACCTGCTGCCGGTGGCGCGGGCGTTCAACCAGTTCCTCAACCTGGCCAACATCGCCGAGCAGTACCAGCTGATCCGCCGCCGTGACGCCGGCCAGCCCGAGCCGTTCGAGGCCCAGGTGCTGCCCGAGCTGCTGGCGCGCCTGAAGGCGGCTGGCCACGGCAATGATGAGCTGGCTCGGCAACTGGGCAAGTTGCACATCGAGCTGGTGCTCACCGCGCACCCCACCGAGGTGGCGCGCCGCACCTTGATCCAGAAGTACGATGCCATTGCCGCGCAGCTGGCCGCGCAGGATCACCGCGACCTGATCCCGGCCGAGCGCCAGCAGGTGCGTGAGCGCCTGCGCCGGTTGATCGCCGAGTCCTGGCACACCGAGGAAATCCGCAGGACCCGGCCGACGCCGGTGGACGAGGCGAAGTGGGGCTTCGCGGTGATCGAACACTCATTGTGGCAAGCAGTGCCCAGCCACCTGCGCAAGGTCGACGCTGCACTGTTCGAGGCGACCGGGCTGCACCTGCCGCTGGAGGCGGCGCCGGTTCGCTTTGCCTCCTGGATGGGCGGTGATCGTGACGGCAACCCCAATGTCACGGCGGCGGTAACCCGCGAAGTGCTGTTGCTGGCGCGCTGGATGGCCGCCGACCTGTTCCTGCGTGATATCGACTACCTGGCCGCCGAGCTATCCATGCAGCAGGCCAGCGCCGCGCTCAAGGAAAAGGTCGGGGACAGCGCCGAACCTTACCGGGCGCTGCTCAAGCAGTTGCGCGACCGCCTGCGTGCCACCCGCGCCTGGGCCCACGCCTCGTTGGCCGCGACGCAGCCGGCCAGCGCGGCGGTGCTGGTGGACAATCGCGACCTTATCGCGCCGCTGGAGCTGTGCTACCAGTCGCTGCATGAGTGCGGCATGGGCGTGATCGCCGACGGCCCGTTGCTCGACTGCCTGCGCCGGGCGGTGACTTTTGGTCTGTTCCTGGTGCGCCTGGACGTGCGCCAGGACGCTGCCCGTCATCGCGATGCGCTGTCGGAAATCACCGATTACCTCGGCCTCGGCCGCTACGCCGAGTGGGACGAAGAGCGACGCATCACCTTCCTCCAGACCGAACTGAAGAACCGCCGCCCGTTGCTGCCGGCGCATTTCCAGCCTCAGGCCGATACCGCCGAAGTACTCGCCACCTGCCGTGAAATCGCTGTGGCCCCGGCGGCGTCGCTGGGGTCGTACGTGATTTCCATGGCCGGCGCGGCGTCCGACGTGCTGGCGGTGCAGCTGTTGCTCAAGGAGGCCGGGCTGACCCGGCCGATGCGCGTGGTACCCCTGTTCGAGACCCTGGCCGACCTGGACAACGCAGGCCCGGTCATGGAGCGCCTGCTCGGGCTACCCGGCTATCGCGCCGGCCTGCACGGCCCGCAAGAGGTAATGATCGGCTATTCCGACTCGGCCAAGGATGCCGGCACCACAGCGGCGGCCTGGGCCCAGTACCGCGCCCAGGAAAACCTGGTACGTATCTGCCGTGAGCACCAGGTCGAGCTGCTGCTGTTCCATGGTCGCGGTGGCACGGTCGGGCGTGGCGGCGGCCCAGCCCACGCGGCGATCCTGTCGCAGCCGCCGGGGTCGGTGGGTGGCCGTTTCCGCACCACCGAACAGGGCGAGATGATCCGCTTCAAGTTCGGTCTGCCGGGCATCGCCGAACAGAACCTCAATCTCTACCTGGCCGCGGTGCTGGAGGCGACCCTGTTGCCGCCACCGCCGCCAGAGCCGGCCTGGCGCGCACTGATGGACCAGCTGGCCGCCGACGGGGTCAAGGCCTACCGCGCCGTGGTGCGCGAAAATCCTGACTTCGTCGAGTACTTCCGCCAGTCCACCCCCGAGCAGGAGCTTGGCCGCCTGCCGCTGGGCAGTCGCCCGGCCAAGCGCCGCGCCGGCGGCATCGAAAGCCTGAGGGCGATCCCTTGGATCTTCGGCTGGACCCAGACACGGCTGATGCTGCCGGCCTGGCTCGGCTGGGAGACCGCGCTAAGCAATGCCCTGGCACGCGGGCAGGGCGCGCTGCTGGCGCAGATGCGCGAACAATGGCCGTTCTTCCGTACCCGCATCGACATGCTGGAGATGGTCCTGGCCAAGGCCGATGCGCAAATCGCCGAGGCCTACGACGAACGTCTGGTGCAACCCGAACTGCTGCCGTTGGGCGCGCACCTGCGCGACCTATTGTCGCAGTCGTGCCAGGTGGTACTGGGGCTGACCGGGCAGTCGGTGCTACTGGCGCACAGCCCGGAAACCCTGGAATTCATCCGCCTGCGCAACACCTACCTGGACCCGCTGCACCGCCTGCAGGCCGAGTTGCTGGCACGCTCGCGCAGTCGCGAAGCCGCTCTGGACAGCCCGTTGGAACAGGCCTTGCTGGTGACGGTGGCCGGGATCGCGGCCGGGTTGCGCAACACCGGTTGAGTTCACCCCACGGCGGTCGCGGCGCGAGGCGGCGCTGGTCGGGGCTGCGCCCTCCACGGCCGGTTGCGCCCGGCGCAACCTGTCCCCCGGCAAGCCGCAAGTGGCGCATTCCTGCCACTTTGGGACGCTTGTCGGGGGGGCGGGCGCTGTGTATCTTGAGCAGCCTTTTGACCGATTTTGCGGTCTCGACCGATTTTTCCGGAGTTGGCCTTGTGCGCCGAATCCGTTGATTTGCATAAAAAATATGAGGAGCACAAGATGCGCGTAATTCTGCTGGGAGCTCCCGGGGCCGGTAAAGGTACTCAGGCAAAGTTCATCACCGAGAAGTTCGGTATTCCCCAGATCTCCACCGGTGACATGCTGCGTGCCGCCGTCAAGGCCGGTACCCCACTGGGCCTGGAGCTGAAAAAGGTCATGGATGCCGGCCAGCTGGTCTCCGACGAGCTGATCATCAGCCTGGTCAAGGAGCGCATCGCGCAGGCTGACTGCGCCAACGGCTGCCTGTTCGACGGCTTCCCGCGCACCATCCCGCAGGCTGAAGCCATGGTCGCCGCTGGCGTCGATATCGACGCCGTGGTCGAAATCGCCGTGGACGACGAAGAAATCGTCGGCCGCATGGCTGGCCGCCGCGTGCACCTGGCATCCGGCCGCACCTACCACATCCAGTACAACCCACCGAAGGTGGAAGGCAAGGACGACGTCACCGGCGAAGACCTGATCCAGCGCGATGACGACAAGGAAGAAACCGTGCGTCACCGCCTGTCGGTCTACCACAGCCAGACCAAGCCGCTGGTGGACTTCTACCAGAAGCTGTCGGCCGCCAACGCCGGCAAGCCGAAGTACAGCCACATCGAAGGCGTCGGTTCGGTCGAATCGATCACCGCCAAGGTGCTGGCAGCCCTGAGCTGATCCATCACCGTGCGTCACGACGGCCCGCTTGCGGGCCGTTGTCGTTTATACTGCCGCTCTTTTCCCTGTTGCCTGGATACCTTGCTCGATGACCACCTTGCTGGCCCTGGATACCGCTACCGAAGCCTGTTCCGTCGCCCTGCTGCATGACGGCAAGGTGACCAGCCATTACGAGGTGATCCCGCGCATGCACGCGCAGAAGCTGCTGCCGATGATCAAGCAGTTGCTGGCCGAATCGGGCGTGGCGCTGAGCGCGCTGGATGCCATCGCCTTCGGCCGTGGCCCGGGTGCCTTCACCGGCGTGCGTATCGCCATCGGCGTGGTCCAGGGCCTGGCCTTCGCCCTGGAGCGCCCGGTGCTGCCGACGTCCAACCTGGCTGCCCTGGCCCAGGGCGCCTTGCGTGAGCGTGGCGTGCAGCAGGTGGCTGCGGCCATCGACGCGCGCATGGACGAGGTGTACTGGGGTTGCTACCGCGCCGAACAGGGCGAGATGCGCCTGATCGGCCAGGAAGCGGTACTGCCGCCAGAGCGCGTGGCCCTGCCGCAAGGCACGGGCGAGGAATGGTTCGGTGCCGGTACCGGCTGGGGCTACGCCGAGCGCCTGGCCGTGCAGGTTTCTGCCAGCGATGCGGCCGCGTTGCCCAGCGCCCTGGATATCCTCACCCTGGCCGGCTTCGCCTGGGCACGGGGCGAGGCGGTGGTCGCCGAACAGGCGCAACCGGTCTACCTGCGCGATAATGTGGCTACGCCCAAGGCGCGTTGAAGGCATTTCGTCGGCTATTGCCGTTCACGATAAAACCTTTTGCGCGAACTGTGGTCCAGTTATCAGTTCGGGCATTAGCGAAGGATTACTGATGCTGCTAAATTGCCATCATTGATCCTGAGTGCCTTTGTCATGCGTATCGACGGCTTCTCCTCACAGAGCTACCCCATCAAGCGTGCGCCACGCAAGGCGCCGGCGCGTGACGAAGCCATCGACGAAGCCGATGCCGAGATCATCGAGGACATCGACGCGCAGATCAGCCGCGCCAGCCGTCGCGGCGAGAACCTGCCGGCCCGCCAGCAGGACCTGATCTTCCCCCGCGCCCGCAACCGCCGCACCTCCACCGCCCTGGCCAGCTACCTGACCACCGCCGGCTTCACCGACTGGGAGATGGAAGTGCTGGGGCTGGACCTGTACATTTGATGGATGACGCCATCACCCCTCCCTTATTTCATCGGTTGCCCGTCCTGGGCTGAAAACGCCTGGCGCGAGTACCTCTATCCCGCCGACGCCCGTAGCGGCGAGTTCCTCGGGCTCTACAGCCAGGTATTCAACGCCGTTGAAGGCAATACCACCTTCTATGCCCGTCCCGCGCCGGCGACCGTCGAGCGTTGGGCGCAGATCATGCCATCGGGGTTTCGCTTTACCGCCAAGTTCCCGGGCGATGTAAGCCACGCCGGCGACCTGCGCGAACAACTCGATGCGGCCGTCGACTTCACCCGGCTGATGGCACCCCTGGGCGAGCGCGTGGCGCCGTACTGGCTGCAGTTGCCGGCAATGTTCGGCCCGTCGCGGCTGGGCGAGCTGGCGCATTTCCTTGATGAGATCGGCGTGCCCCTGGCTGTGGAGGTGCGCAACGACGCCTTCTTCGCCCGGGGCGAGGAGGAGCGTCAGCTCAATCGCCTGCTGCATGAACGTGGAGTCGAGCGTATCTGCCTGGATCCGCGTGCGTTGTTCAGTTGCACCTCGCGCGAGCCCGCGGTGCTCCATGCCCAGGCCAAGAAGCCCAAGGTGCCGCCGCGGCCAGCGGCCTTCAGCCAGTCTCCGCAGGTGCGTTTCATCGGCCACCCGCAGCTCGAGGCCAACGAGACCTTCCTCACTCCTTGGATCGACAAGGTCGCTGCATGGATCGAAGAGGGCCGCAGCCCCTACGTGTTCCTGCATACTTCCGACAATCGCCTGGCGGCGGCGCTGGCCCAGCGTTTTCACCAGCGGCTGATGGCTCGCCTGCCGGGCCTTGCAGCGCTGCCTGAATTGCCCCGCGCCCCTGAGGTCGAACAACTGGGGTTACTTTGATCTGACTGCCGGGAGGTTGAACCATGGATGTGCAAACCCTGCGAGCCGAAGCCTTCAAGGCACTGCACGAGCGTGATGGCGCGTTCGTCATCCCCAACCCGTGGGATGCCGGCTCCGCCCGGCTGTTGGCCAGCCTGGGATATGAAGCGCTGGCCACGACCAGTGCGGGGCTGGCGTTCAGCCTGGGGCGGCCGGATGCCGAGGGCGCGTTGACGCTCGAGGAAACCCTGGGCAACGCCCAGGCGATCGTCGATGCCACGCCATTGCCGGTGGCGGCGGACCTGGAAAACGGCTTCGGCGATTTGCCCGAAGACTGCGCACAGACCATTCTGCGCGCCGCCGAGGCGGGGTTGGTGGGCGGTTCGATCGAAGACGCCAGTGGTCGCGCCGAAGCGCCGATCTACGACTTCGACCTGTCCGTGGCGCGTGTACGCGCCGCCGTGCAGGCTGCCCGCGGCCTGCCGTTCCCCTTCACCCTTTGCGCGCGCGCCGAGAACCTGCTGCACGGGCGTCTCGACCTGGATGACACCATTCGCAGGCTGCAAGCCTATGCCGAGGCCGGCGCCGATGTGCTGTATGCCCCGGGGCTGCGCAGCGTCGATGAGATCCGTGCGGTGGTGCAGGCCGTGGCGCCAAGGCCGGTGAACGTGCTGATGGGCATGGCGGGCGTGCCCTTGAGCGTAAACCAGTTGCAAGACCTGGGCGTCAAGCGCATCAGTGTCGGCTCATCGCTGGCGCGTGCCGCCCTGGGCGCTTTGCAGCGGGCCGCGCTGGAGATCCATGAACAGGGCACTTTCAGTTATGGCGAGCAGGCGTTGCCATTCGCTCAGCTCAATGACCTCTTCCGTCGCTGAGGCCGCATGGGCAAAACGTTGACCGTACTGGCCAGCCTGCTGCTGGCCGTGCTTGTTGCCTGGTGGCTCGGTTGGCGCCCGGCGGATGCCTGGAACCCATGGGCGGTGCTGGATGTGCGGCAGCCGCCGAACCTGCTGACACCCTACAAGCTGTCGCGCCTGCGCGCCGACCCCGAGCTGTGCCGCCAGGCCTTGCAGACTTCGTCATTGCGCTATCGGCAGCAAAGCGACAGCCCGGCGGCGGCCAACTGCCCGTTGCGCAACGTCTGGCGCGTCGAAGGCGGGCAGGCGCGGCTCAGCAGCAGCTTCCTCGCCAGTTGCCCGCTGGCCGTGGCCTATGCGCTGTTCGAAGTGCATGGGTTGCAACCGGCGGCGCTGCGGGTGTTCGGCCAGCCAGTGACCCAGGTCGATCACCTGGGCAGCTTTGCCTGCCGCAACGTCTACCATCGCAAGCAAGGGCGGCTCAGCCAGCATGCCAGCGCCAATGCCCTGGATATCAGTGGTTTTCGCCTGCAGGACGGCCAGCGCATCGTGTTGGCGCGGGACTGGCAGGGAGATGGGCGCAAGGCGGACTTCCTGCGTCAGGTGCAGGAGGCGGCGTGCGCAAGTTTCAGCACGGTGCTGGGGCCGGACTACAACGCCGCCCATCATAATCACTTCCATGCGGACATGGGCTTCTGGCAGATCTGCCGCTGAGATTCAGGCTTGCAGGCGCACGTTGTTCAACACTACCGGGCGCGCCCAGTGGATATCGAACTCCAGGTCGTTCTGCTGCTTGGTCAGCGTGCTGTCGTCGAAGGGCTCGGGCGCAGGGTCGAGCAGGCCGGTCTCGAACTCGGCGATGGGCAGGAACAGCGGGCGTGGCGTTGGGCCAGGGCCGGGCTCGGCGATGGGGTGGCCTTGGCTCATGACCACTGGACGCACCCAGCTGTTGTCGATGTCGAGCTGGCGTTGCTGCTCGATCAACTCGACGGTGTCGAAGGGCTCGGGGGCAGGGGGCAGCAGTTTGGCCTCGAGTTCCGCCTTGGGCAGGAACAGCGGCTCGGGTGGTGCCACCTCGGTGTCGTGAACCGGCAGGGCGCGCTGGGCATCGATCAGGGCCAGGGCACGGGCGCCGCCGATCGGTTCGCCGCTCTCCTGGTCGCACTGCATCAGCGCCTGGCTGAAACCGTCGACTTCGCCTTCCTGTTGCTCTGCCATGGCGCGGGCAAAGAAATCCTGCCACAGGTGGCTGACGCCACCCAGTGCCTGGGTATTCTGTCGACCGTAGTTGCCGACGGGCGACAAGTAGGTCAAGCCAATGGGAAGAGTGTCTGACATGGCAGTCGCGGGCGTTGTGCTCTGGCAGAATAGCGGGATATTGCCTGTATCGGCTCTGGCCGGGGTTACATTAATTTTTTTCGAGTGCGCGAATCGATGTTAGAGCAACAACAGGCGGCGGGTATCAGGGTCGAGGCGTTGGCCGCGCAATTCCAGGCGCAGGCCGAGGCATGGGCGCAGCGACTGGGCTTGCCGCTGGTTGACGAGGCGGCGGAGTTTGCCGTGCAGCTGGGCGCCGAGGGCTTGCAGATCCAGCAACTGGGGCCGCAGGCGCCCGGGCCTGTGCGGGTGGATTTCGTCGAGGGGCAGGCGGCGCATCGACGGCTTTACGGTGGTGGCAACGGGCAGATGATCGCCAAGGCGGTCGGCATCGCCCAAGGCGTGCGGCCGCGGGTGCTCGATGCCACGGCGGGGCTGGGCAAGGACGCGTTCGTGCTGGCCAGCCTGGGCTGCGAGATGACCCTGATCGAGCGCCAGCCATTGATTGCCGCGCTGCTGGAGGACGGTTTGGCGCGGGCGCGGGGGGATGCCGAAATCGGCCCGATCGTCGCGCGCATGCAACTGCTTACGGGCAATGCCATCGAGCGCATGCGTGCGTGGGAGGGGGAGGCGCCGCAGGTGATCTACCTCGATCCGATGTTCCCGCATCGCGACAAGAGCGCGTTGGTGAAGAAGGAGATGCGGGTGTTCAGGCCGCTGGTCGGCGATGACCTCGATGCGCCTGCGCTGCTCGAGGCCGCCCTGGCGCTGGCCACCCACCGGGTGGTGGTCAAGCGGCCGCGCAAGGCGCCGATCATCGAGGGGGGCAAGCCTTCTCATAGCCTCCAGGGCAAATCCAGCCGGTACGATATCTATCCCAAGAAGGCGCTGAAGGGGTGAATGTCGCCCGTTGATTCAATCTGTGGGCAGTGGCGGCCCCCGCGCCCGGCGATACCGCCCGGCGGGTCTGCCGCCGTGGCGCAGACTCGGTTATACTCGCGGGCTTTTCACCGAATTCGCACGAGAGCTGCCCGCCCATGGAAATCCAACCGATCCTGAACACCATCAAGGACCTCACCGAGCGTTCCCAGTCTATTCGGGGGTATCTTTGACTACGATCACAAACATGATCGTCTGGTCGAAGTAAACCGCGAGCTGGAAGACGCCGCCGTCTGGAACAAGCCCGAGTACGCCCAGGCCCTGGGCCGCGAGCGCGCCATGCTGGCGCAGGTGGTCGAGACGCTCGACAAACTGTCCAACGGCCTGGGTGACTGCAAGGACTTGCTCGACATGGCGGTCGAGGAAAACGACGAAGGCGCCGTCAGCGATGTCGTGACCGAGCTGCAAGGGCTGGAGGAATCCCTCGCCCTGCTCGAGTTCCGTCGCATGTTCAGCGGCGAGATGGACCCGAACAACGCCTACCTGGACATCCAGGCCGGCTCCGGCGGAACCGAGGCCCAGGACTGGGCCAACATCTTGCTGCGCATGTACCTGCGCTGGGCCGACAAGCGCGGCTTCGACGCGACCATCATCGAACTGTCCGAAGGTGAAGTCGCCGGCATCAAGGGTGCCACCGTGCACATCAAGGGCGAGTACGCCTTCGGCTGGCTGCGCACCGAGATCGGCGTGCACCGCCTGGTGCGCAAGAGCCCGTTCGACTCCGGCGCCCGCCGCCACACCTCGTTCTCGGCGGTATTCGTCTCGCCCGAGATCGACGACAAGGTCGAGATCGAGATCAACCCGTCCGACCTGCGCATCGACACCTACCGCTCCTCCGGTGCCGGTGGCCAGCACGTCAACACCACCGACTCGGCGGTGCGGATCACCCACGTGCCGACCAACACCGTGGTGGCCTGCCAGAACGAACGTTCCCAGCACGCCAACAAGGACACCGCCATGAAAATGCTGCGGGCCAAGTTGTACGAGCTGGAAATGCAGAAGCGCAACGCCGCCTCGCAAGCCCTGGAAGACAGCAAGTCGGACATCGGCTGGGGTCACCAGATCCGCTCCTATGTACTCGATGACTCGCGCATCAAGGACCTGCGTACCGGTGTCGAGCGCAGCGACTGCCAGAAGGTGCTCGACGGTGACCTCGACGAGTACCTGGAAGCGAGCCTCAAGCAGGGGCTGTAAACCGCACACCACCGCCGCAATACCGGGCCTTTGCCCGGTTTTGCGTGCCCTGCCCGACAGGGGCAACGAATACCTGATGGAAAGAATGACGACATGAGCGACCTCAAGACCGAAGCGCAAGACCTGCAACAGGAAGAAAACACCCTGATCGCGCTGCGCAAGGAAAAACTTGCCGCCGAGCGCGCCAAGGGCAACGCCTTCCCCAACGACTTCCGTCGCGACAGCTACTGCAACGACCTGCAGAAACAGTACGCGGACAAGACCAAGGAAGAGCTGGAAGCAGCCGCCATTCCGGTCAAGGTTGCTGGTCGCATCATGCTCAACCGTGGCTCGTTCATGGTCATCCAGGACATGACCGGCCGCATCCAGGTCTACGTCAACCGCAAGACCCTGCCGGAAGAGACCCTGGCCGCGGTCAAGACCTGGGACCTGGGCGACATCATCAGCGCCGAAGGCACCCTGGCCCGTTCCGGCAAGGGCGACCTGTACGTCGAGATGACCAACGTGCGCCTGCTGACCAAGTCGCTGCGCCCGCTGCCGGACAAGCACCACGGCCTGACCGACACCGAGCAGCGCTACCGCCAGCGCTACGTCGACCTGATGGTCAACGAGGAAACCCGCCACACCTTCCGTGTGCGTTCGCAGGTGATCTCGCACATCCGCAAGTTCCTCATCGAGCGCGACTTCCTCGAAGTGGAAACCCCGATGCTGCAGACCATCCCCGGCGGCGCCGCGGCGAAGCCGTTCGAAACCCACCACAACGCGCTGGACATGGCCATGTTCCTGCGCATCGCCCCGGAGCTGTACCTCAAGCGCCTGGTGGTCGGTGGTTTCGAGAAAGTGTTCGAGATCAACCGCAACTTCCGTAACGAAGGCGTTTCGACTCGTCACAACCCAGAATTCACCATGCTCGAGTTCTACCAGGCCTACGCCGACTATCGCGACAACATGGACCTCACCGAGGAACTGTTCCGCGAGCTGGCGCAGCTGGTGCTGGGCAGCACCGACGTGCCGTACGGCGACAAGGTGTTCCACTTCGGCGAGCCGTTCGTGCGCCTGTCGGTGTTCGACTCGATCCTCAAGTACAACCCGGAGCTCACCGCTGCCGACCTGCAGGACGTCGACCGCGCCCGCGAGATCGCCAAGAAGGCCGGCGCCAAGGTGCTCGGCCACGAGGGCCTGGGCAAGCTGCAGGTGATGATTTTCGAAGAGCTGGTCGAGCACAAGCTGGAGCAGCCGCACTTCATCACCGAGTACCCGTTCGAAGTCTCGCCGCTGGCGCGTCGCAACGACGACAACCCGGCCGTGACCGACCGCTTCGAACTGTTCATCGGTGGCCGCGAGATCGCCAACGCCTACTCCGAGCTCAACGATGCCGAAGACCAGGCCGAGCGCTTCCTGGCCCAGGTGGCCGAGAAGGACGCCGGTGACGACGAAGCCATGCACTACGACGCCGATTTCGTCCGTGCCCTGGAGTACGGCATGCCGCCGACCGCCGGTGAAGGCATCGGCATCGACCGCCTGGTGATGCTGCTGACCAACTCGCCGTCGATCCGCGACGTGATCCTGTTCCCGCACATGCGTCCACAGGCCTGAGTGATCTGAACAAGCCGCCTTTCGAGGCGGCTTTTTCTTGCCTGAAGCTTTATGTTGTTTCTACGGGCCCCGCGATGAGGCCGGTACAGGCAACCCACTGTTCGTGAGGTAAACCCGAGTGACCCCCGCCATGCCCCACCAGGGCGCCGCCGGCATCGCCACCGCCGTCGCCGAAAGCGTGCAGTACCAAGGTCGCAAGACCGCCCGACAGGGCAGCGAGCAACGCCGCCAGCAGATCCTCGACGCCGCCATGCGCATCGTCGTGCGCGATGGCGTGCGCGGCGTGCGCCACCGCGCCGTGGCCGCCGAGGCCGGCGTGCCGCTGTCGGCCACCACCTACTACTTCAAGGATATCCAGGACCTGCTGGCCGACACCTTCGCCCAGTACGTCGAGCGCAGCGCGGCCTACATGGCCAAGCTCTGGACCAACACCGAAGGCGTGCTGCGCCAGTTGCTGGCCCAGGGCGACGGCAGCCACGAGGCCCGGGCGCACCTGGCCGATGAAGTGGCGCGCATGCTGGCCGACTACGTGCTGCGCCAACTGAACAACCGCCGCGACTTCCTCATGGCCGAACAGGCCTTCCGCCAGGAGGCGCTGCTGTGCCCGCGCCTGGCCGAGCTGGTGCAGGCCCACGAGCAGATCCTGCTGCATGGCGCGCGCCAGATACTGCAGGTGGTCGGCTCGCGCCAGCCGGAACAGGATGCCCAGATGTTGACGGCGATTATCGAGCAGATGGAATATCAGGGCCTGCTCAAGGATGCGAATGCGCAGGCCGATGAGCAGATGCTCGCTATCCTTGTCCGATACCTGCAGATGGTGCTGGCCTCGGCCTGAGTGGCGAACGATTTTTCAAGGAGAACCTGATGAAAGCCTGGCGTGTGGTGTTGTTGACCTTGTCATTCCTCCTGCTGGGCGGTTGTCTGGTGACCTTCGACGAACCGCTGCCGGCCAACCAGCCAGCGCCTAAGGCCCTACTCGGGCAGTGGAGCAGCAAGGACGCCTGGGGCCAGCCGCTCAGGCTGAGTATCAGCCGCGCCGGTGGCAACACCTACAAGGCAGTGGCCCGTGCCCAGGGCAAGGCGCCCGAGGAATACGTCTTCACCGTGGCCCGGCACGGCAACCGCTGGTACCTGTCGGCGGGCGTGCCCAAGCGGCTGGGTGGCAACTTCCTGATCGGCGGCTTCGAGGTGATCGACGGCAAGCAGCTGGTGGTCTACAACCTCGATGTCGAGCAGGTCCAGCAGGCAGTGGACGAGAAGGAGTTGAGCGGGCGCAGCACCCAGGTGCCCGAGGACAATGGCCCCGGCGTGCTGATCGACAGCCCGACGGAGCGTGTGCTGGCCTACCTGGACGACCCGGCCAACTCCGACCTGTTCGTCGAAGTGGCACGCTTCCAGCGTTCCGCCAAATAGCACTGAGCATACCGGCCTCCTCGCGGGGCAAGCCTACTTCCACGCAACCTCGCGACAGGCTTCAACAAGGAGTCCCCGGTGGACGAATACCAGCAAACCATCCGCAGCCTGTCCGATCGCATTGTCGCCACGCAGACCCCGATCCGCGTACTTGACGCAGTGAAATGGGACGACGGCATCCGCCAGGGCTTCCTCAAGGCCAAGGGCAAGGAGCCGCCTGCGGTGGATCGCGCCTATTACCAGAACCGGCCGTTGTCGTTCGATTCCAACGCGGTGAAGGCCGAGTTCCAGAGCATCGAGCGCGACATCACCCGGCAGCTGGGCCAGTTCAACCCGGTCGGCCAGATCATGCGGCGCATGTGCAAGGAGTACCGCATGGTGGTGCGCATGCTCGAGGCGCGAGGCACCGAGGATTTCGGCCTGATCTCCCAGGAGCTCTATGGCGCCGCCTCCGATGCCTTCCACGCCGGTGACCCGACCCTGGCCGACCTGGGCCTGATGCTCTCGGATTACCTGAACAACATCGACGGCCGCGGCGACCTGAAGGACGAGCCAAAGAACCTCACCGCCAAGGAAGCGGTGGAGATTCTCCAGCGGCGCCTGAACAAGGTGTTCGGCGAAGCCGAGGAAACCATCCGCGTGTTCGAGTCCGACGGTATCGTCGCCGACGCGGCGGCCGGCGCCGATTATATCAAGGTACGCGCCGACGCCATGTTCAACAGCCGCGACGTGCGGGCGCTGGAGGTGCACGAAGGGCTGGTGCATGTCGGCACCACCCTCAATGGCCTGAACCAGCCGATCTGCACCTTTCTGGCCAAGGGCCCGCCCTCGTCGACGGTGACCCAGGAGGGCCTGGCGATCCTCATGGAGGTGATTGCCTTCGCCTCCTACCCGAGTCGCCTGCGCAAGCTCACCAACCGTACCCGGGCCATCCACATGGTCGAGGAGGGCGCGGACTTCCTGCAGGTCTTCGAGTTCTTCCGCGGCCAGGGCTTCGAGATGGGCCAGAGCTACAGCAACGCCAGCCGGGTGTTCCGTGGCTCGGTGCCCAACGGCCTGCCGTTTACCAAGGACTTGTCCTACCTCAAGGGCTTCATCATGGTTTACAACTACATTCAGTTGGCCGTGAAGAAGGGCAAGCTCGAACAGATCCCGTTGTTGTTCTGCGGCAAGACCACCCTGGAAGACATGCGCACGCTGCGCCAGCTGGTCGAAGAGGGGCTGGTGGAGCCGCCCAAGTACCTGCCGGAACAGTTCCGCGACCTCAACGCGCTGTCGGCGTGGATGTGCTTCTCCAACTTCCTCAACCACCTGAGCCTGGACCGTATTGAAGCCGACTACGCGAACATTCTCTGACGCTTGCCGTCACCTCGCCTTCGGCCTCGGCTTGCTGCTGCTGGGGGGCTGCAGCAGCCTGCTGTTCTATCCCGAGCCGGGCCAGCCGTTCACCCCGGCACAGGCACATTTGCAGTATCAGGACGTGAGCCTCACCGCCGCCGACGGCACGCGCCTGCACGGCTGGTGGATCCCGGTGCCGCAGGGTGTCGAGGTCAAGGGCACCGTGCTGCACCTGCATGGCAACGGCGGCAACCTGGCCTGGCATCTGGGCGGCAGCTACTGGCTGCCGAAAGAGGGCTACCAGGTGCTGATGCTCGACTATCGCGGGTATGGGCTGTCCCAGGGCAAACCGACGCTGCCCGAGGTGTATGGCGACATCGGCGCGGCCCTGGACTGGCTGCGCGCCGCTCCCCAGGTGCAAGACAAGCCGCTGGTGCTGCTGGGCCAGAGCCTCGGCGGGGCGATGGCCATTCACTATCTGGCACAGCATCCCGAGCAGCGTCGGCGTTTCAGCGCCCTGGTATTCGACGGTGTGCCGGCCAGCTACCGGGCCGTGGGGCGTTATGCCCTGAGTACCTCGTGGATGACCTGGCCGCTGCAGGTGCCGCTGTCGTGGCTGGTGCCCGATGGCGACAGCGCGATCCACTCGATCGAGCGCCTGGACAGCCCGCCGAAGCTGTTCTTCCACAGCATCGACGACAACCTGGTGCCGCTGGACAACGGCCTGCGCCTGTACCGGCATGCACCGCCGCCGCGGGTGCTGCAACTGACCCGTGGCGATCATGTGCAGACCTTCGCCGACCCGACCTGGCGCCAGGTGATGCTGCGCTTCCTGGACGATCCCACGCACTTCAACGGCCTGCGCCGTCTGGCCGAAGTACCCAACTATCCTGACGAGAAGAACAAGCAATGAGTGAAGAACGCAACGCCATCCCGCTGATCCTGACCGGTGTCGGCAGCATCATCGTGACGGTGGGAGCCCTCTGGTACTACGGCTACCTGCATTTCGCCAAGCCTGAGGACGCCCTGTTGCTGCAGGACTTCACCATGCTCAAGACCATTCCCGGCGAGGACTACAAGCTCTCGCTGACCCCGGCGCCGCAGGTGGCGCAATGCATCGACGGCGTGCTGGTGCTGTTCGATACCCAGCAGAAAGGGCTGACCGGCGTGCTGGTGGACAACCGCAAGCGCGCGGTGCGTTGCGCCGGGCAGGAGACGCCGCAGCAGGAGCTGCAGTAACAGGCACCCCTGGCAACGGGCTCGCCCGCTGCCACAGGCCCAGCCGGCGTCATTCGTCGTCGGCGGTGCCGTCGGCCCGCCAGTAGGCGGCAGCCTTGAGGGCGTCTTCCTGCACGCCCTTTTCCAGCAGCAGCGCCTTGGCCTGCCGGGTCAGTGCCTTCTCCAGCGCCACCCAGCCATACAGCCGGCCCTGGGGCAGCGCCAGGTGCCTGACCCGCTCCAGCAGGTCTTCTGCATGCCGGCGCACCCAGATCACCTCCACTTGCGCCTTGCTGGCCAGTGCCTGGCGCTCCTGCTCGTCCTCGATCTGGATCACCGCCACTACCTGGCGCCCCGCTGGCAATTCTTCAAGGCGCCGGGCGATGGCCGGGATTGCGGTTTCGTCACCGATCAGCAGGTAGCTGTCGAAGATGTCCGGCACCACCATCGAGGCGCGTGGGCCGGCAATGTCCAGGGTCTGCCCTGGCGCTGCCTGCGCGGCCCAGGTGGAGGCGGGGCCGTCGCCATGCAGGACGAAGTCGATATCCAGTTCAAGGTTCGCCAGGTCGATACGCCGTGGCGTGTACTCGCGCATGGTCGGTCGGGCACCGCCGTCGCGGCCGAGGTTGTGGGCGTCGATGGCTTGCTGTTCTTCGGGCGTGCAGGCGAACAGCAGCTTGATGTGGTCGTCGCTGCCAACGCTGGCGAAGCCCGCCAGCTCCGCGCCACCCAGGGTGATGCGGCGCATGCGCGGGGTCAGGTCGGTGACCCGCAGCACGTCGAGGCGGCGTTGGCGGATCTCGTGGTTGACGCGGTGGATGGTGTCGCTCATGGGGTGTTCTCCGTAACAGGGATGGCCGGCCCGGAGGCGATGGCCTTGGCGGTGTCGTTGAGCAGGTTGCGCACCCGCTCGATCTCTTCGGCGCTCCAGCGGCCACTGTGCATGTGCAGGGCATGGCGCAGGTTGCCGACGGCTTCGTGGATTTCCGCGGGGCGGTCGTGGCCGCGCAAGGCACGCTTGCTCACCTCGATGCGCATGCGCACGCCGTCGAGGGCAACGGCCTGTTCTGCCAGGGCGCTGCGACCGGCATCGGTGATGGCGTAAAGGCGCTTGCTGCCCTGGATGGCGCCGGTGACCAGCTCGGCTTCCTCGAGGTAGCTGAGGGTCGGGTAGATCACCCCGGGGCTGGGGCTGTAGCTGCCGTCGAAGAGGCTCTCGATCTGGCGGATCAGGTCGTAGCCGTGGCCCGGTTGCTCAGCCAGCATCGACAGCATCAGCAGTTTCAGGTCGCCCGGGGCGAATACCCGTGGGCCACGTTCGCCGCGGCCGGGGCGGCGTTCGAAGGGATCATGGTCACGCATGGAGAGGGCTCCGTCTGTTTAGATATATCGCAAGATATTACTCAAGATATATCTAAAGACAAGCCTTCAAATGCAGATGATTATCATCTGGTTTTTTGATGATTCACGACTGGCCCGCCACCTGCGGCGCCTTGCAGGCGGTGGGGTTGCCCGGTTCCAGGTACGGCATGAGGATCGGCGCCATGCCCTTGAGCACCTGCACCGGCAGTGCCGAGGTGAAGGTGAACGCCTCGGCCGTGCGCCCCGGAACGAACGCGGTGAGGGTGCCGAAGTGGTTGTCGCCGAGGAAGAACACGAAGGTGGCGGTGCGGTTCAGCGAGCGCGAGCCGATCAGCCGGCCGCCGGCGCCGAAGCTTTCGATGCGGTTGTCGCCGGTACCGGTCTTGCCGCCCATCACCAGCGGCGTGCCGTCGTGCAGTTTGAAGCTGCCGGAGATGCGCCGCGCGGTACCGGCATCGACCACCTGCGACATGGCGCCCTTGAGCGCCCGGGCGACCTCGACGGGCAAGATCCGCTGACCGCGGTCCGGGTCGCTGATCAGTTGCGTCTCGTACGGGGTGTTCTGGGCGAAGTGCAAGGTGTCGATACGCAGGGTCGGCAGGCGCACGCCATCGTTCTGGATGATCCCGACCAGTTCGGAGAGGGCGGCCGGCCGGTCGCCGGAGCTGCCGATGGCGGTGGCCAGCGACGGTACCAGGTGGTCGAACGGATAACCCACGCGCTTCCAGCGCTGGTGAATGTCGGTGAACGCCTCGATCTCGACCATGGTGCGGATGCGGCTGTCGCGAGCGCCCTGGTGGCGGCTCTTGAACAGCCAGCTGTAGACCTCCTGGCGTTCGAAGCGGCTGGCGTTGAGGGCGTCCTTGAGTGAGGCGCCAGGGTTTTTCAGCAGGTAGCCGAGCAGCCACAGGTCCAAGGGGTGGACCTTGGCGATATAGCCCTGGTCGGGCAGGTCGTACTTGCCCGGACCATAGGCCTCGTACATCTCCACCAGGCGGCCATCGGTGAGCTTGGCCATGGCCTTCTTGTCGTCCTTGCTATGGGCGCGGACGAAGGCGTTGAAGGTTTCCTGGCCGGCCTCGGGGAACAGGTAGCGGTGCACCGCGGCCAGGCGCTGCGGGGTCACGCGCATGCTGTCGAGGAAGGTGTCCAGGCGCTGTTGCGAGGTCTTGCGCTGGTATTTCTTCCAGAAGCGCATGGTGTAGTTGGAGCCTTCGCGGTCGGCGAAACGCGCCAGGTATTCCTGGCGGCGCGGGTCGCTGTCGTCCCTGAGCAGCGGTTCGCGGTTGAACGGCTGCTGGTAGGTGACGTAGCGCACGATGTCGCGCATCAGGCGGATGAACGGCAGGTTGATCGACTCGCGCAGGGCATCCTTGAGGGTCGGGTTGCGGTTGTTGTCTTCCTTGCGGAAGTTGTTGAACACGTGCATGCCGCCACCGGTGAAAAAGGCCTCGCCGGTGTTGGCCGAGTACTTGCGCTCAAGGGCTGCGTCGAGCATGGCGTCCAGGCTCTGGTTCTTGCCGTTCAGCATCAGCCATTCCAGTGACCACTGGCTGATGCGGTCGAGTTCGGCCACCGAGACTTTCTTCAGTTCGGCGGCGGGTTTGCCGGCGTACTTGTCGTGCAGCTCGGCAACGATTTCCAGGTAGGTGGTAAGCACCCGCAGCTTGGCGGTGGAGCCCAGTTCGAGCTTGCTGCCTTCGTTGATGTCGAAGGGCTGGTTGGTGCTGTCGGTCTGCACCCGCACCCGCGAGCCGTCGGCGGTGCGTTCGAACAGGGTGAAGCTGTAGCTGACCTGGTCGGTCGTCTTGCTGGTAAGCAGGCGTTCGCCGATCAGGCCGAGCTGTGCGGCGAACGCCGGATCGGCGAGGTTCTTCAGGTACTGGCTGACCTGCACTTGCAGGTCGGCCTGCAGGGTGCTGGTGGCCGACAGGTCGAGGCGGTCGAGGTCGTACAGCGGCCGGTTGAGCATCGCCGCGAGGCGGTTGCGGGCCAGGCTGATGCCCTTGTTGGTGATGATCGGCACGATGGTCGGTTGGGCCACCCAGTCGCGGTACACCGCCTTGCTGGCCAGGGCGGCGTCGGCCAGTGGACGGTCGATGACAGCGTTGGCGGCGAGTACCCGGATGTGCGAATCGGTCAGTTCCGCCAGTTCGATGCGACCCTTGGACAGGTAATGCGAAGGCCGGCGTTGGGCAATCATCAGTGACAGCACCTGGCGCAGGGCCAGGCCGCGCTCGGCCATGCTCTTGTCGTCGGTGGCGGTGGAGGTGAGGGCCTGGTTGACCTGATCGAAGTCGGCGCCGTACCACACCCGCAAGCCTTCGGCCATGCCGTGCACCTCACCGTGGCCAGGGACCGCGGACAGCGGCACGCTGTTGAGGTAGTCGCGCACGATGCGTTCGCGGGCCTCGGTGGTGTCGGGGCCGCCCTGGTAGGCGCGCACGCTGGCGGAGATCATCTGGCGGATCTTCTCGGCGCCGGAGACGGTCAGCCCGTCCGGCGAGTGGCGATACTTCTCAAGTTGGGTGGCCAGGGTGCTGCCACCGGCCGACTGGCCGGGCAGGGCCAGGTACTTGGCAATCTGGCTGTAGGCCGCCTTGGCAAAGCGCGGCCAATCCACCGCCGGGTTGTTCTGCGGGTCCTTCGGGTCGAGCAGGTCGCGGTTTTCGATGAACAGCAGGCTGTTGACCATCACCGGCGGGATCGCGGCGAAATTCGGGTACAGGTGCTGCGGGTAGTTGTACTGGTAGAGCATGTCGCCGCGGCAGTCGGTGATCGACAGGCCGGCCTGGATCTTTTCCACGTAGGGCGCGAACAGGCCGTGATCGACGTAGTTCATCAGCGCCGGGGAGAAGCGCACCTGCTGGTTGATCAGGTAGTCGCGCTTGAGCAGCCGTGGCAGGAACTCGCCCAGGGCGCTGTAGCCCAGGCGTTTGTCGAACGGGCCGTCGCCCGGGTAGACGATGGCATCGCTCGGGCCGGGCTCCAGGGCATAGGTCAGGGTGCCGGCCAGGCGGCTGAATTCACGGGACTGCAGGCGCGAGGTCTGGAATTCGTCGTAGGCGGCCAGACCCACCGCCACCAGTGCCACCAGCAGGATAAGCAGGATCAGGCGCCACCACAGGCGGCGCTGACGTGGAGTCTTGGACAAGGGGGCTTCAGCCTGAGCTTCTTTGGGTGCTTCCGTTCTGGTTGGTTCCGATTGCCACAGTGCGCCCATAGTCTTGAGTCCGGCCAGGTGTTTTCGCGTTGCTTGTCTGAAGCTTAGACGGTGGCCGAGTTTGGTGAAAAATTTGTAAGAAGCTTCGGGGAATCACGTATGAACATGCGCCTTTGGTGCGACTTCCATTCTTCGGCAATGTTGCTAAGGTAGCTGCCCCATTCCTGTGCATGGGCGGAGCGAGGCCAGGATGCCCCTCCGGTGAAGGGGATTTGGCCGAGAATTCTCGCCAAATTTCCCACTGTATATAGTGAAAAGCCCTGCAAGTGGCTTCCTATACTGCTCGCCCCCTTCGAACCATCGGTGCTGTGTGCCCGGTGGACAGGCCCGCCCACAAGGCGGCCTGGCGAGCCGACGCCCCGCCTATCGGCGCGGCCGGTGCTGCACGAAGGTCAAATCCAATAACAAAATGAGGTTGTATTGCTATGCCAGTCGGCAACCACCCTGCCCAGGGCGAGTCCGCCCAGGGCGGCCCGCTCAAGCGCGAGCTGGGCGAACGGCACATCCGTCTGATGGCCCTCGGCGCCTGTATCGGCGTCGGCCTGTTCCTCGGTTCGGCCAAGGCCATCGAAATGGCCGGCCCCGCCATCATGCTCTCCTACATCATCGGTGGCCTGGCCATCCTGGTGATCATGCGCGCCCTTGGTGAAATGGCCGTGCACAACCCGGTCGCCGGGTCGTTCAGCCGCTACGCCCAAGACTACCTCGGCCCGCTGGCGGGCTTTCTGACCGGCTGGAACTACTGGTTCCTGTGGCTGGTAACCTGCGTCGCCGAGATCACCGCGGTGGCCATCTACATGGGCATCTGGTTCCCCGACGTGCCGCGCTGGATCTGGGCATTGATGGCCCTGGGCAGCATGGGCGCGATCAACCTGATCGCGGTCAAGGCATTCGGTGAGTTCGAGTTCTGGTTCGCCCTGATCAAGATCGTCACCATCATCGCCATGGTGCTCGGTGGCATCGGCATCATCGCCTTCGGCTTCGGCAATGACGGCGTGGCCATGGGCGTCTCCAACCTGTGGAGCAACGGCGGTTTCATGCCCAACGGCGTGACCGGCGTGCTGATGTCGCTGCAGATGGTGATGTTCGCCTACCTGGGCGTGGAGATGATCGGCCTGACCGCCGGCGAAGCGCGCAACCCGCAGAAAACCATCCCCCAGGCCATCGGCTCGGTGTTCTGGCGCATCCTGCTGTTCTACGTGGGCGCGCTGTTCGTGATCCTGTCGATCTACCCGTGGAACGAGATCGGCAGCCAGGGCAGCCCGTTCGTGATGACCTTCGAGCGCCTCGGCATCAAGACTGCCGCCGGCATCATCAACTTCGTGGTGATCACCGCCGCGCTGTCGTCGTGCAACGGCGGCATCTTCAGCACCGGGCGCATGCTCTACAGCCTGGCGCAGAACGGCCAGGCCCCGGCCACCTTCGCCCGCACCTCGAAGAGCGGCGTGCCGCGCAATGCCTTGCTGCTGTCGATCGGCGCGCTGCTGCTGGGTGTGCTGGCCAACTACCTGGTGCCGGAGAAAGTGTTCGTCTGGGTAACCTCGATCGCCACCTTCGGCGCGATCTGGACCTGGGTGATGATCCTGCTGGCGCAGCTGAAGTTCCGCGCCGGGCTCACCACTGCCGAGCGCAACGCGCTGAAATACCGCATGTGGCTGTGGCCGCTGAGCTCGTACCTGGCGCTGGCGTTCCTGGTGCTGGTGGTGGGCCTGATGGCGTACTTCCCGGACACCCGCGTGGCCCTGTATATCGGCCCGGCGTTCCTGGTGCTGTTGACGGCGCTGTACTACACCTTCCGCCTGGCGCCTAAAGAGGCCGAGGGTGCGGTGAGTACCGCCTCCTGATGAACGAAGCCCCGGCCAGTGCCGGGGCTTTGTTTTCATGTGGTGACCATCGTGGTCTGGCGTGGGAGCGGGCTTGACCTGCGATGAAGTCTGATCAGGCCGCTACCTCGCTGTGCGGCTCGAAGCTGTCCGCCCGGGCCAACTGCCACATCCGCGAATAGAACTGCCCGTTCACCTCGCCGGTGAGCAATTCACCCGGCTTGAGGAACACATGCATCTGCGAGAACAGCTTGATCTCGGTAGCCGAGATACGCCGCACCAGGTGCTTGGCCTCTAGTTGCGCTGGGTGCTCCAGCCCTGCGGCGGCGAGCATCTCGGCCAGGGCGCGCAGGGTGTTGTGATGGAAGTTGAACACCCGCTGGGCCTTGTCTGGCACCACCAGCGCGCGCTGGCGCAGGGCGTCCTGGGTGGCCACGCCGGTCGGGCACTTGTTGGTGTGGCAGCTCTGCGACTGGATGCAGCCGATGGCGAACATGAAGCCGCGTGCCGAGTTGGCCCAGTCGGCGCCGATGGCCAGCACGCTGGCGATGTCGAAGGCGCTGACGATCTTGCCGCTGGCGCCGAGCTTGATCTTGTCGCGCAGGTTCAGGCCCACCAGGGTGTTGTGTACGAACAGCAGGCCTTCGCGCAGCGGCACGCCGATATGGTCGGTGAACTCCACCGGAGCGGCGCCGGTGCCGCCTTCCTTGCCGTCGACGACGATGAAGTCGGGGAGGATGCCGGTTTCCAGCATGGCCTTGGCGATGCCCATGAACTCCCAGGGGTGGCCGAGGCAGAACTTGAAGCCCACCGGCTTGCCGCCGGACAGCTCACGCAACTGGGCGATGAACTGCATCATTTCGATCGGCGTGGAGAAGGCGCTGTGGCGTGACGGCGAGATGCAGTCCTCGCCCATCAGGATGCCGCGGGTCTCGGCGATCTCCTTGGTCACCTTGTGCTTGGGCAGGATGCCGCCGTGGCCGGGTTTGGCGCCCTGGCTCATCTTGATCTCGATCATCCGCACCTGCGGGCTCTGCGCCTGGGCGGCGAAGCGCTCGGGGTCGAAGCGGCCATCCGCAGTGCGGCAGCCGAAGTAGCCACTGCCCAGCTCCCACACCAGGTCGCCGCCGTGTTCGCGGTGGTAGGGGCTGATGCTGCCTTCGCCGGTGTCGTGGTGGAAGTTGCCCAGCTTGGCGCCCTGGTTGAGGGCGCGGATGGCGTTGGCGCTGAGCGAGCCGAAGCTCATGGCCGAGATGTTGAAGATCGACGCGGAGTACGGCTGCGTGCATTGCGGGCCGCCGACCACGACACGAAAGGCGGACGGGTCGGCCAGCGGCGCGGGGCGCATGGAATGGCCGATGAATTCGAAGCCCGACTCGTACACATCGATCAAGGTGCCAAAGGGTTTGTCCGAGGCTTCGTTCTTGGCCCGGGCATAGACCAGCGAGCGCTGGGCGCGGGAGAAGGGCAGCGCATCGCTGTCGGACTCCAGCAGGTACTGGCGGATCTCCGGGCGGATGCCCTCGACCAGGTAGCGGATATTGCCGAGGATCGGATAGTTGCGGCGTACCGCGTGGCGCTGCTGCAGCAGGTCGAACACGCCGATCAGGCTGAGAACGCCGGTGGTCAGGGCGAACGGCCACAGCCAGTCGTGGGCGAGGAATGGCAGGCTGGCGAGGGTGAACAGCACGCAGGCGGCGAAGAAGGCGTAACGGCTGAGAAGTGACAGGCTCATACGGGGTCCTTGCGGATGGCTCGGTCAGGCTCAGGGGCCTGGGCAAAGGCCGACCATAGCCCGGTTGGGCGGCGTTTTGCCAGCGTACCGGGCGGCAGAAAAATGAAAACTCGGGTATCGAAAATCATTCGCATTGTGATACGTTATAAAGTATCACTATTGCTTCCCAGGAGATTGCGTCATGAAAGCTGGCATTCACCCCGACTACCGCCCGGTGCTGTTCCACGATACCGCTGCCGATGTGTACTTCCTGATCGGTTCCACGGTGGATACCGACCGCACCCAGGTGCACAGCGATGGCCAGACCTACCCCTACGTCGCGCTGGATGTCTCCAGCGCCTCGCATCCGGTGTACACCGGGCAGCAGCGCAAGACCACGGTGGAAGGGCGGGTGGCCGGGTTCAACAAGCGCTTCGCCGGGTTCCAGGCCAAGGGTTGAGCCTGCGGGAGCGGCGGTACTCCCACGGTTCTCTAGGTTGCTGTATCGCGCAACAGAAGCTGGCGCCAGTGATCCTGTTCGCTGGCCGGTGCCTCGACCGCAAACAGGTACTTCCCTGCCACGCGACTGGCGACTGGCACCCCGTCGCGGTACAGCAGCCGATTGCCCGCCACCGCCGGCACTTTCGTCCCCGGCAGCAGTGTGCCGACCAGGTTCAGGGGGTCGCAGCCGCTGACTACCACCAGTTCCCCGCCTGGCGCTCGGTTGCGCACCTGGCGCAGCAACCCTACCGCTTCGGGCAGGGCGAACTGCTCGCCCGCCAGCCCGGCAATGAAGCGCCCCCCGCGGATCTCGCCTCGCGCCTCGAGACGCTGATAGCAGCGCAGCAGTGCGCGCCACGGGGGCAGCACATCGCTCTCGCGCTCCAGCAAGCGCCAGCACACCACGCCATAACGACGCAGCAGGCTGCGGGCCACATGTTCCAGGCGCTGGTCGCTGTCGACGGTGGTGGCCGAGCGGCGCAGCAAGGCCCAGCGCCCGGCGTGGACCATGCTGCTCGACAGTGCAGGGTGTCCGCGCCGGCTGGTGCGCGGCCTGCGCCTGGCCGCCGGGCTGATGAGGCTGCGCAGGCCGCTGAAACCGTCGGCGCTGGCCAGGCCCGAGCCCACCAGTTCCTGCAGCGCCGATTCCAGTTCGCTGGGCAGCAGGTGGGCTTCATGGGCCAGTTCGTCGAAGAACAGCGCCCCTTGCTCCTGCAAGGTCTGCAGGACCCGCTGCGCGCGGGCACCCAGCTGTTCGAGGTCGGGCGCGGGGGTGAGGCTGCGCCACAGCCCCAGGTGTTCGCGCGGCAGCAGCACCAGGGGCGTGCTGGCCAGGGTGCTGGCCGCCAGCGTCGCGGCCAGCCGACTCCAGGACCACTGGCCGCTGCGGCAGGCCTCATCGAGCCAGTGGGGGCTGTAGTCCTTGATTCGCGCTGGCAGCAGGTCGCCCTCCCAGGCCCCGGCGGCGACGGGAAAACCCTGCAACTGGGCGAGCACCTCGGGTACTGCCTGCGGCCCACGCAGGCGGGTTTCGCCGCTCACGTGCTGCCAGTCGAACAGGAAGCGCAGGTAGTCCTGCAGGCTGACCGGTTCGATCTCCTGGCGCAGGCGTTTGACCGTGTAGCGATGAATGCGCGCCAGCAGGTGCCGTTCGCACCATTGCAGGCGGGTCTGGCCGGGGCTGAAATGGCCACGCATCACGAGGCCCTGGCCCTCCAGGCGGGCCAGGGCCTGTTCGCAGTCGCCGGCCTTCAGCGCCAGAGGTGTCGCAATCTGCTCCAGCGTCATCGGGCCAAAGCCATCGAGGCGGCAGCGCAGCAGTTCGGTGAGGGCGGTATCGCTGTCGACGGGGGCGTCATAGCCTGGCAATAGCGGCATATCCGGTTCCAGGCGAGCATCCGGGTATAGCGTCAACAGCGCCTGCTGGCGCTCACGGGCCAGCCACAGACGGTGTTCGCCCGTATCCAGGCGACCGATCCGGCCCGCCTTGGCCAATTGCTGCAACAGGTCGCGCCAGGCGCCATTGGTATCTACTTCGTGCTCGGTCATGGCCCCCAGGCTCATCAGCGCCTCATGCATTTCGTCGGGGTTGCGAGCCTGGGGCCAGGCTTCGGCCTTCACTGCGGCAATGGCGTCGGCGTCCAGCGCGCCCAGGTCGTCGGCGCTGTGCACGTCGCTCCAACGTCGGTTGAGCACGGCCTGGGTGCGCCGCTCTTCCAGCGGCGCGTCATCGAGGAAGGTGTAGGGGCGGGCATTGAGAATCGCGGAGGCCAGCGGCGAGGGGGCCGGCAGATCGCGACTGAGCAAGCCTATTTCACCGTGCTCCATGCGCCGCAGCAGCGCCAGCCAGCCTTCGCTGTCCATGGCCTCGTGCAGGCAGTCGTCGAGGGTCTGCTCGACCAAGGGATGATCAGGGATCTGCCGCTCGCCGACGATGTTCTCCAGGCAGGCGAGCTGGTCGGGGAACACCGAGGCGACCAGGTCCTCGCTTTTCATGCGCTGGATCTGCGGCGCCACCTTGCGACCGCCCACGTAACGCGGCAGGGCCATGGCCACCGCGGCATTCCAGCGCCAGCGCACGCCGAACAGCGGGGCGTCGAGCAAAGCCTGGATCAGGATCGCTTCGGCACTGCGGCTGTTCAGGTAGCGCCACACCTCGTCCAGGTCGAAACTGTGGCTGGTGGACAGTGACAGCACGATGGCGTCCTCGCTGGCCGCCGCCTGCAGTTCGAAGTTGAAGGTGCGGCAGAAGCGCTTGCGCAGGGCCAGGCCCCAGGCGCGGTTGATACGGCTGCCAAAGGGCGAGTGGATGATCAGCTGGGTGCCGCCGGACTCGTCGAAAAAGCGCTCCATCACCAGCGTCTGCTGCGAGGGCAGGGCGCCGAGTACCTGCCAGGTACGGCCGAGATAGTCCAGCAGTTGGCTGGCGCAGGCTTCGTCCAGTTCATAAGTCGCCTGGAGCCAGGCCTGCACCTGTTGAGCGTCGCCGTCCTGCAATCGTTGGTCGAGACGCTGCTGCAGCCGGGCTACCGCAGCAGACAGCTCGTCACTGCGCCCAGGCGCCTCGCCGAGCCAGAACGGAATGGTCGGTGGCAAGCCGTGCGCGTCCTCGACCCTCACCCGCCCAGGCTCGACGCGCAGGATGCGGTACGACGCGTTGCCCAGCTGGAAGATATCGCCAGCAATGCTCTCGACGGCGAAATCCTCGTTGACACTGCCGATGTTCAACGCCTGGGGCTCGAGCAGCACCGCATAGTCGGCCGTCTCGGGAATGGTGCCGCCGCTGGTCAGCGCGGTCAGCTGGCTGCCGCGACGCCCACGCAGGATGCCGTTCACCGCATCGCGGTGCAGGTAGGCGCCACGCACCCCCTGGCGGCCGTTGTAGCCCTCGGCGAGCATGCGCAGCAAGGCCTGGTAATGGCCATCGTCCAGCTCGGCATAAGGCGTCGCCTGGCGCAGCAGGTCGAACAGCGCGCGCTCGGGCCACGGCTGGTTGCTGACCTCGGCGACGATCTGCTGGGCCAGCACGTCAAGCGGCGCGTGAGGGATGTGCAGGGCGTCCAGCTCGCCCTGGCGCACGCAGTCGAGCAACGCCACGCATTCGATCAGGTCATCCCGCGAGGTGGGGAACAGGCGGCCCTTGGGGATGCCCTCGACCTGGTGGCCGGAACGTCCGACCCGCTGCAGGAACGCGGCAATCGAGCCGGGCGAGGCGATCTGGCAGACCAGGTCGACATCGCCGATATCGATGCCCAGCTCCAGCGACGCGGTGGCCACCAGCACCTGCAGTTCGCCGGCCTTGAGCCGCTGCTCGGCGGCCAGGCGATGCTCCTTGGCCAGGCTGCCGTGATGGGCGGCGACCGCGTCGTTGCCCAGGCGCTCGCCCAGGTGACGCGTCAGGCGCTCGGCCAGACGTCGGGTGTTGACGAACACCAGCGTGGTGCGGTGCTCGCGGGCGAGGACAGCGAGGCGGTCGTAGACCAGGCTCCAGACATCGGTGGCCATGACCGCGCCCAGTGGCACAGGCGGTACTTCCAGAGCCAGGTCGCGTTGGCGGACATGGCCGATATCGACGATGGCGCAGGGCCGTCCTTCGCCAACCAGAAACTGCGCCACGCGTTCCACTGGCCTCTGGGTCGCGGACAGGCCGATACGCCTCAAAGGTCGGCCAGCGAGGGCCTGCAAGCGTTCCAGGGTCAGCGCCAGGTGGCAGCCACGCTTGTTGCCGGCCAGCGCGTGGATCTCGTCGACGATCACCGTGTGCACACTGGCCAGCCCCTGGCGACCGGAGGCCGAGCCCATCAGCACATACAGTGATTCCGGCGTGGTCACCAGGATGTGCGGGGCCAGCTTGCGCATGGCGGCGCGCTCCTTCTGGGGCGTGTCGCCGGTACGCACGGCAGTGGTGATGCGCGGCGCCTCGAGGCCGAGTTGTGCGAACTGCTGGCCAATACCCGCGAGCGGGGCGTCGAGGTTGAGGCGAATGTCATTGGACAGCGCCTTGAGCGGCGACACATAGACCACCTGGGTGTGCGCGGGTAGCTCGCCGCCCTGTTGCAACCCTTGGCGGAACAACTCGTCGAGCACCGCGAGGAAGGCGCTGAGGGTCTTACCCGAGCCGGTCGGCGCGGCCAGCAGCATCGACTGGCCAGCATGGATCAGCGGCCAGGCGCCGGCCTGGGCTTCGGTGACGGTGGCGAAGCGTTGGCGGAACCAGGTGGCGACGGCGGGGTGGAACAGGTCGAGCACCGGGTGCAGGGGGGCGGGCAGGTTCATGGGTTGGTTATGGCGGGTAAGCAGGGGAATGGCAAGGGGCCGTTCGTCTGCCTGTTCTGGCCCTGTCGAGTACTCGTGGGAGCGGCGGTTCGCCGCTGCGACTTGTCCCGCGACAGGGCCCTGTCAGGTATCCTGCGCAACCTCAGCAAACCGAGTGTCCAGCATGCCCAAGACCATCCGAATCGCCGCCGCCCTGCTCATTGACTCCCAGGGGCGGACCCTGCTGGTACGCAAGCGCGACACCCTGGCCTTCATGCAACCAGGTGGCAAGATCGACCCGGGCGAGTCGCCGGCTCAGGCGCTGGTGCGTGAGCTGCACGAGGAACTGGGACTGCGCGTCGATCCCGCCCAGGCCGTCCACCTGGGCCGCTTCAGTGCCCCGGCCGCCAACGAGCCGGGCTTCGAGGTCCAGGCCGAACTGTTCCGTGTCGAGTGCCACGAGGCTGTGGTCCCAGCGGCGGAAATCGAAGAGGTGACCTGGCTGGCCGTCGACCAGGCGAACACGCTGAACCTGGCGCCGCTGACCCGCGACCTGATCCTGCCGCTGTGGCGCGCAGGCCTCAACGCACCGCGCTGACCCCGTCGAGGGTGGCGAACGAGGTGTCCTTGGCGGTCAGCAGGAAGTCACGCATGTACGGCGCATCGAGCATGTCGGTGCGCACCGCCGCGTAAAGGGTGGCGAACAACCCTTTGTCGCCCAGTCGCTTGCCCTTCACATAACCCCGCGAGCTGTACTCGTGCAGCGCCCAGTGCGGCATGCCGCATACACCACGACCGCTGGCCACCAGTTGCATCATCATCACCGTCAGCTCCGAGGTGCGCACCGCGGCCGGCTCGATGTCGGCCGGCTCCAGGAAGCGGGTGAAGATGTCCAGGCGGTCGCGTTCCACCGGGTAGGTGATCAGGGTCTGGTCGAGCAGGTCCTCGGGCACGATGTAGGGCTTGGCGGCCAACGGGTGCTGGTTGGCCACGGCGAGCATGGCTTCGTAGGTGAACAACGGCACATAGGTGATGCCGGCCAGGTCCACCGGGTCGGAGGTCACCACCAGGTCGAGGTCGCCACGTGCCAGGGCTGGTAACGGGGCGAAAGCAAAGCCCGAGGCCAGGTCCAGCTCCACTTCCGGCCAGGCGTCGCGGAACTGGTCGATGGTCGGCATCAGCCACTGGAAGCAGCTGTGGCACTCGATGGCCATGTGCAGGCGCCCGGCGGTACCGCCGGCCAGGCGGGCGATATCGCGTTCGGCCCCCCGTAACAGCGGCAGGGTGGCGTCGGCCAGTTGCAGCAGGCGCAGGCCGGCGCTGGTGAAGCGGATTGGTTTGGTCTTGCGCGTGAACAGTGGCAGGCCCAGGCGCTCCTCCAGTTCCTTGAACTGGTGCGACAGCGCCGATTGCGTGAGGTGCAGCCGCTCAGCGGCCTCCACCAGGCTGTCGGCCTCGCGCAGGGCATGAAGGGTTTTCAAGTGGCGTATTTCCAGCACGGCGGGGCTCCAGCGAAAAGCAAGCTTGGTCTAAATCGAAGATTGAGTTTCTCTCATGTTGGTGGTGTATGTCGATGGGTGATGAAAGGGGGCGATCCTCGCCCCGGTGGAAGGTCAGAACAAGGCTGCAAAGTGCTGCCGGGCCATGGGCCGCGTGAGCTCGCCACGCCAGATCTGTTCGACATGGCTATCCTGCCATTCGCGTCCCAGCCGGCGCTGGGCGGATGTTTTCAGGTGGGCCTTGACGAACTCGTCAAAGGAGGGCGCCATCTTGTCGAAATGGAAATGGGCGTACCAGAGCGGTCGTGGCGCGGGGCGCCGTGTGTCGAGTACCACGAACTCTTGAAGGAAATCCCGGCGGCCATCGACGCTCCGCCTCAGCTCCACCAGCCCGCCTTCCTTGCCGATGCGCACCAGGCCTTCCTCGAGCAGGTACTCGAGCTGTGCGCCGTTAGGTTGGCGCGTGCCCATGATGTAGTCGACGCGTAGTGCTTTGCCTTGCCGGGCAATTTCTCGCGCCGTGTCGCGCAACCGGTGCACCAGACCGTCATCGCTTGCCTGCTCGGCAATTCGCGAGGCGAGTTTGTCCAGATCGTTTGCCTTGAAGAGCATAAGGTCTTCAAGGCTTGCGCCATCCAAGCCTTGATCAGCGTACTGCTGTACCTTGCGGCGATACGCCTGCAGTTCATCCTGTTGGCGTCGAGCCTCGCTTTGCAGCTCTGCGAGAGACACGGCGCGCCCTTCAGCAGGTGACGGGTCGGGGTTGGCCAGGGTGAATTTTCCCGAACGATCTTGATGGTAGATCTCGGTGCGCCCGTTTACCCCGGTTATACGGTAGATGTTAGTGGTGTGCAGGTCGGGCTCGCCGACCAGCAGACGGTTGTCGGTCGTTTCGAACACGCGTGGCTGGATAGCGCCTTTCTTGTGGGGGCGTGTCGATGGCTTGGCCTTGTTGAACTGCCGGCTTCTGACGTGCTCTTCGTATGCGCCCAGTGCAGACCCCAGGCGTTTCGCGTAAGCGCCGTCGACGAACGTTTCATAGCTGTTCTGCCAGTAGTTCAGGTTACGACGGAAGCGCTCGGATTGCTGCAATGAAGCCGTGACGATGCTGCTGCGTTGCGCGGCGGATGCCCTGGTTTCAGCCAACTGATGCAGGGCATAAAGGGCACGGTCGAGCTCCGTGCGAGGGTCCCTCATCAAGGATTGCAGGTGGATGCCGCCGCTGCTCAAGGCCTGGTCGGGTTTGAGCACGAGCGCGGACAGCTGGGCAATAGCCATGTAGTTCAGCACGGAGTCGCTAAAGGCGGTCAAGGTGTTATCAATGGTGTTGAACAGATCTCGATTAGCGCCAACCTGTTTCACCTGCTTGCGCCAGGCCTTCAAATGCCTCACCTGCTCACGGATGTCGTCGACAGCTGCAAGCGCCTCGGCTCGAGCTTGTGCCATCTCTCCTTTGTATTTGGATATCTGCCGAAGGATCACCTCGAACTGCTTGTCGTCGAGCTCGGGGACGAGTTCCAAGGCTTTTACATGGAGCAGGTGCTTGAGCCGGTCTACTTCGTCCAGCGCGATGGTGAACTTGCTAGTGGCGTCACTGGTCAGCCGTTGACGGCCGTTGCAGATGAGTATGGCCAGGTCGTTGGCCTGGTCCTGCGCTCGTTTACGGACACGCCCAGCAGCAACTAGCTGGAACGACTGGCAATCGGCATGAATGCGTTGCGCGCTGGCCAGTGTGTTCTCCAGCGAGGCGGTCAGCGCAGTGTCGAGCTTGCCATGTTGTTCGATGGCGCGCTGCATCTGTTGGTTGAGCAGGTCGGCGCGAGGCTGCAACTGCCGCATGTCCTGTGTGATGCTGTCGCGCAGGCGGTTGTGCTGCCGGTAGGCATGATCCCGCCACCAGCGTGGCAGGCGCTCGCGTATCGCGGCGGGCCAGAGGGGCTCGAGGGTGTCGGCGACATGCCCCAAGGCTTGCCCGCCACCGACGCCTGCCCCCTGGCGATGCACGCCATACAGGGCAAAATGCGTATCCCATTGGCCATGCTCGTCCTGTGCGATGGCGCGTTTCCAGGTGTTTCGGGTATTGCCTTCCAACTGCCAGGTGCGGGCGGATGCATCCCAACTCACTTTGTAGGGACGTCCGGCGACCAGGATAAAGTTACCCTGGGCGTGTCGATAGATGCCCCGATACTTGCCATGGGTAGCGGGGCACAGGCCCTCCAGTGACAGCGGTTGACCATGCTCCAAACCGGTGAAACGCATTGGGTTGCGATTAGTGGGTGGATTGTGGCCTGGTCCGATCGTGCCCTGGCGCAGGCCGGGGAGTCGAGGCGGTCTGATCGTTCGGCGTACGGCTGCGCCATTGATGGCCACGCCGCCACCTAGCGCGTCCATTGCGACATCGATCAGCGATACCAGCAGATTGTTGAAGGCTTCCAGGATATCTGCGGTCGTCCCGGTGGAAAGCGCCTGGACGACCTCTGTAGCGCTGGTGAATGTGTCGAAAACGCTGACAGGCAGGCCCAGGAACGGTATCGCTCCCAGGGCGATCCTGAGCCCTATCAGCACGCCCGCACTCTGCGCGGCGAGGTGCTCGAAGTACAGGTCCAGATAGGACCGTGACGTCGCTCGATGGCGCATCACCAGGCGCCCCCTGTGGGCGTCGAGCAAGTGGGTGGCCAGTGATGTGGTGGATGGCCAGGCCGTACCCACACCGATCATCCGATCAAAACGGCGCGTTCGCGCTTCGCGCAGGCGCGCTTGGTGGGCACGCGGGGCCCCCGTGAGCGCCCGGCTGACGAGGTAGTCGTCGCTGTCGTCGAACAGGGCCTGTCGAGCCCGTTCGAGGTCCTCGTACTGGCTCAGAACCTGGGTCGGATGGTCTGGACGATAGAGCACGGTACGCTTGCTGGTACGGTCCTCGATGAAGGTAACGCCCGACAGTGTCGTGGAGTGCTCATCGGTATCCGCGCCACCTGCGGTGAAGACAGCCGGCAACAGGCGAATATCATGACCGTCGACCTGGAACTTCGCACCGCTGTCGGCATCGATCGCCACGGATACGATCCTCTGGGCGGCGTTGTCCAGGCATCCCTTTTCATGAAGCAACAGGTTCTGGACCTCCAGCATCAGGCGATAAGGGGCGACCAGGCATTCCCGTCGATAGGCCTGGGCATGCTCGGATTCGGTGGGATTGTCGAACGCGGCATGGATGGCGGATTCGTAGCGCTCGGCGAGGTCCAGACGTCGTGCCAGGTCTTGCAGGTAATTGCGATTGATCCCCTCCCTGACTGGTGACGTCAGTGGCCGACCGTCTGCGCGCTTGGGCCGGACAAAGCTGAGGCGCTCCAGCAGTGGGTTGTCGATGTTTTGCAGCATGAGGTCTTCCAGGTCGATGTCTTCGGTCTCCCGGCTTGCCGTCAGTACCGGCCTGGTTGGTGTTCCCGCGGCGCCACTGCCCGCGATCGGATGATTGCGCCAATTGACCGTTACCGGCAGTTGCAGCTGGATTCGGCCACCATCGAAGTCGTCGAAGTCCCCCATCAGAGCCCGGGAAACCTGTTGCTGGCAGAACAGCGCGCGATCGGGCAGGTCGCGTTCGATCAGTGTCTGGCTGTCATGCAGGGCGTTCAGGTATTCGCTGGCCAGTGCGTTGAACGACAAACGCGTGTCTTCGCTCATGCGCGCAAAGGCGGTCGGCGAACCGCTCAGTGTACTGGCAAGCTGTTCCTGTCGGCGCACGTGGGCCAATGCCGCCTCTCGGGCTTGATGCCAGGGAACCTGCAGTTTTTGCCCCAGGCTCTGCCTTGCCTCTGGCAGGGTCTGTGCCAAAGCGTCGCTACCCTGTTCATTGCGCAGCGCCTGCCTGGCTTGGCGCATCTGCGCCAGCTGGGTGTCGAGCGCCTGGGCCAGGCCATCACCGGCGGCAGGTTCGAAGCGCAGCGACAAAGCGGGATCGTGCTGGCCAAGGTAGCCGGCGAGTGCTGCCTGGTCGTCGCACTGCAACAGTCCTCCCACCTCGCCGATCCAGTAGAAAACAAAGGGGCGTGTGGTGTCGGGCCCGCCAAGCGGTGTACGCCTGGCTATGACGATCGCTTCGTGCACTGCCTGCTCGCGTACGTTGTTGGCCGTGCCCGCGTCGCTTGATTGCAACACTGGCGACGCCGTCATCACGGTGCCGTCGTCAGGGTTGAACAGCGATTCGATCAGTGCAAGCGCCGCAGGCGACAATTCACCGAGCAAACGCTGGATCCGAGCATGGGCGAAAAGGGCCACGCGGTGAGCCGTCAGCAATGCGGGAGAGATGGTGACAGGAGAGTTGTCGGAGTGCTGTTTCGCCAACATCAGGATGGCTTCGATCTCTGCTTGGGCGGCATTGCGCGCTTCGAGCAGAATGCCTTGCTGTCGTCGGCATTCCTCCAGGTCCTGCTCGGAGAGTAGCGCAAGCCCATCCAGTTGCCGTTCGACAAGTTCGGCACGTGCCGACCAGGGAACCTCTCTACCTAGCCGACCCAGCTCGAACATGGAAGGCTGCTGCAATTCGTCACCTCGAACCGGCTCGAGTGCGAACGGCAAGGCGAAGACGTTCGGGTTTCGCCATTCGCCATGCAGCCGGTCGGCCGGCTCCAACGCCGTGGCCGCATCGATCAGGTCATCGCCAGGGTCATGGTCCAATGTCGCCAAGAGCCTGTTGCCCAGGTGTTCGAAGAGTGCGTCGAAACCCTGTTCGATCGATTCCAGGGCGATGTAGGCGGGTTGCCCAGTGACCGTTGCAAGTGTGGACTCGAGCGCCTGACGTGAAGGGTGATGGCTGAATGTTTCAGCCTTGTCGGGCAAATACAAGGTCAGCCCGGGCTCGTCTTCGATGCTGAAGATCAGCGCGCCTGGCGCGCAGGTGGTGGTTTCGATGAACAGTTGGCGGTCACCGATTCGCAGCCATTCGGGGTTGTCCATTACACCTAGCACGGGGCGTAAGGCAGCTGCCAGGTGATCGCAGCTGAACGCAATATCGACGGCGGCCTCGACATGTCGTCGGTACTGCGAGCGTGCAAGCTCCCTGCGACTCAGCGCGGTCCCGGCGGCGCGACTATCCCAGTAAAGGTTCCAGCTCTGGCGCACGAGGCTTGGCAGGTCAAGGGCAGCCATTCGCTTCAGCAACTGACTGGGACGCAGGCGCAGCGATGCTGGGTTTCCCGAGAGGCGCGCCGAGGCGTCGGTCAGCGAATTTGGGGCGTGGTGTCTGGTCCAGGCCGTCAAGCGAATCAGATCGATGTGTTGAGGCTGCCGAGCGGTTTCAATCAGCAAGCCTACCTGCTCGGGGTCGACTGTCAGCGCCTTCCTCAGCGAGGCGACGATCACCTCGCGAACGCTGGGGGCTTGACGCAGCAATGCGTCAAATGTGCGTTGCAGGTCCTCGCACGTTCGCAGTGCTTGGTGAACTTCCGGAGTGTCCGGCGGGACAGCTTGGAGCACTGCAGGGACTAGCGCAAAAGGGGGGAGGGTTGGTGTCTGCTCGTTCATCGATTGATCCTTCATCAGGGTTGCCTTGAGGGGCATCGCCATTGAAGGGGACGGTGAAGCCATGCAGGTCGTAGTTAATTAGCGCGTCGCTCTGCTCGGCGAAATTCATCAAATTGTCACGGTTTTGTGGCAGCGCGACGGCAAGGAATTCATCAGACTCGCGCTCTACTGGGGATCTGCATTCTGGTATTTTCTTTCATGCGTGTTTTTCTACTTTTCTTCCTGTTGCTGGCCAGTGTGCCGGTGAGCCTCGCCACAGGGCGCTGTGATGTCCATGTGCCGGTACAACGGGCCGAGCTGGGCGAGCTGAGCCTGGTCTACCAGAGTGTCGGCGCATCAACGGATCCGGCGTTGTTGCTGGTGATGGGCCTGGGTGGCCAACTGATCCACTGGCCTGACGATGTGGTCGAGGCGCTGTGTCGCCAAGGGTTCCGGGTGATCCGCTACGACAACCGCGATGTCGGCCTGTCGCGGTGGAACCAGCCGCCTGCTTCGGCGAGCCTGACCATCGAATTGCTGCGCTACAAGCTGGGGTTGCCGGTTGCGGCACCCTACAGCCTGACGGACATGGCCAATGACGGCGTGCGCCTCATGGATGCCCTCGAGATTCGTCAGTTTCACGTGCTGGGGGTAAGCATGGGCGGCATGATCGCCCAGCACATCGCCGCCATGGCGCCGCTGCGGGTGCGCAGCCTGACCCTGGTGATGTCCAGTTCAGGCGCCGTCGGCCTGCCGACGCCGGCCCCGGCGCTGGTACAACTGCTGGCACGGCGCAGCGCGCCGAGTCGGGCAGTGGCCATCGAGCAGCAGGCCGACTTGTTGGCGGCGCTGGGCAGCCCCGAGGTGCACGATGAGCGTGCCGTGCTGATCGAGCAGGCAACCGTGGCCTATGACCGGGCGTTCAACCCGGAGGGTGTCAAACGCCAGATCATGGCGATCCTCGCCGAGCCCAGCAGGGTCGCATTGCTCAACCAGCTGCGGGTGCCGACGCTGGTGGTGCACGGGACCGCCGATCCGTTGCTGCCGGTGATGCATGGGGTGCATCTGGCGGCGCATATCCAGGGTAGCCAGTTGCGCCTGATCCCGGGGTTGGCGCACCGGTTCCAGGAGCCGTTCAAGGCGCCGCTGCTGGGGGCGGTACTGCCTTACCTACAAGCGCACCGGCAGGATGTGACGCATATCGCCGGGCTCTAGGGTTTCAATGCATCCGCACCCACAGGGTCACCAGCACGGTCGCCGCCACCAGCCAGGCCACCGTGGCCAGGGCCAGCGAGGCCTCCAGGCGCATGCGCTCGACCAGAAGGTACAGCGTGGCCAGGTACACGAAGTAGGGAATGATCGACCACATCCCGAACAGGATGGTGGTCTTCAGATCTGCCAGTGAACGGCCCTTGCCGACGATGTAGTGGGCAATCAGGGCGAAGGTGGGGAACAGCGGTACCAGCCCGGCGATGTAGTAATTGCGGGTTTTCGATAGAACCGCCAGGAGCACCACCACGCCGGCTCCCAGGGCCGCTTTGAATACCAGGTCCACGTTGTCTTTCCAGGTTCGGGTTGCAGGTCAGCCGAGGCCGTATTTCTTCACTTTGTCGAACAGCGTGGTCTTGGCCATGCCCAGTTCCTGGCTGGCCTGGCTGAGGTTGCCGCCTGTACGTTGCAGCGCATCGCTGAGCAGGTTGCGCTCGAATGCCTCCACCGCTTCGGCGAAGCCAAGCCCCTGGCTGGCGCCGGAGCTGGTGCCCTTCTTGAACGCGGGCAGGCCCAGCGCATGGCGCTCGGCGACGTTGCGCAACTCGCGCACGTTGCCTGGCCAGTCATGGGCCATGAGCTGCGACAGGGTCTGGCTGTCGAGGGTCGGTGCTTCGCGGTCGAAGCGCAAGGCCGACTGCTGCAGGAAGTGTTCGAACAGCTGCAGGATGTCTTCGCGACGCTCGCGCAGCGGTGGCAGCTCGAGGGTGACCACGTTAAGGCGGTAGTACAGGTCGCTGCGGAACTGGCCGCTCTGGCCCAGGGTGGCGAGGTCGGCCTTGGTCGCGGCGATCACCCGGCAGTCCACCGGGATGCTCTGGTTCGAGCCCAGGCGCTCCAGGGTGCGCTCCTGCAGCACGCGCAGCAGCTTGATCTGCAGGTTGATCGGCATGCTCTCGACTTCGTCGAGGAACAGCGTGCCGCCGTTGGCGTGCTCGATCTTGCCGATGCGGCGCTTGCCCGCGCCGGTGAAGGCATTGGCCTCGTGGCCGAAGATCTCGCTTTCGAACAGGTTCTCCGGCAGGCCGCCGCAGTTCAACGCCACGAATGGTTGGCCCTGGCGCCGGCTGAAATCGTGCAGGCAGCGGGCGACCAGTTCCTTGCCGGTGCCGGTTTCACCTTCGATCAGCACATTGGCCGAGGTATCGCCGACGTTGGCGATCAGCTCGCGCAGATGTTCCATGGCCGGCGAGCGGCCGATGATGCGGCCCTCCAGGCTGCTCTGTTCGGCCAGCTGACGGCGCAGCGCGAGCACCTCGCGGGACAGCCCGCGTTGCTCCAGGGCGCGGCGCACGACATCGACCAGGCGCTCCGGCGAGAAGGGTTTTTCCATGAAATCGTAGGCGCCGTTGCGCATGGCGCCGACGGCCATGTCGATATCGCCGTGGCCTGTGATCAGCACCACCGGCAGGCTGCGGTCGCGGGCCTTGAGGCGGTTGAGCAGCTCCAGGCCGTCGATGCCCGGCAGGCGGATATCGCTGACAACGATGCCGGCGAAGTCGTCGCCGATGCGCTCGAGGGCCTGCTCGGCGCTGCCGACGCCTTCACAGGCGATATCTTCCAGAGCCAGCGCCTGCTGGCAGCCGAGCAGCACGTGCGGGTCGTCTTCGACGATCAGGACGGTGAGAGGTGCTTGATTCATAGAGGCTCAGCCAATTCGCTAGGGGGCGTGACCAGGGGCAGGGCAAGGACGAAAGCAGTGCCGCCACCGCTGGGGTGTTCGACGCTCAGTGTACCCTTGGCCGCGGTGGCGAGGCTTGCCGACAAGGTCAAGCCCAGGCCCAGGCCATGCTCGCCCGGTTTGGTGGTGAAGAAGGGTTCGAACAGGTGCTTGCGCGCCTCGGCGTCGATGCCGTGGCCATTGTCGAGCACCCGCAGGCGGTACTTGTCGCCCTGGACTTCGCCTTCCAGCCACAGTTGCGGCAAGGGCTGGGTGGCCATGGCGTCGAGGGCGTTGCCGATCAGGTTGACCAGGATCTGTTCCAGGCGGGTCTGGTCGATGGCCAGCAGCGGGTCGTCGAATTGCCGGTGCAGTTGCAGGTGGCAGGCACTGATGCGGTTGGCCAGCACCTGCAACGTGGCTTCCACGGCCTTTTCCAGCGAGGCCTGGCCGCTGTCGTCGCCGCGTCGGGCGAATGAGCGCAGGCTGGCGGTGATGCGGCCCATGCGATCGATCAGGTCGTTCATGGTGCGCAGGTTGGCGCTGGCGGTTTCCAGCGCGCCGCGTTCGAGGAAGCGTACCGTGTTGCCGGACAGGGTGCGCAACGCCGCCAGTGGCTGGTTGAGTTCATGGGCGATGCTGGTGGACATCTGGCCGATGGCCGCCAGCTTGCCGGCCTGGACCAGTTCGTCCTGGGCGTGGCGCAAGGTCTGTTCGGCATGGCGGCGTTCGCGGATCTGGCCCTTGAGGCGTTCGTTGCTGGCTCGAAGGTCGGCAGTGCGCTCGGTGATCTTGCGCTCCAGCTGGCTGTTGGCCTCTTCCAGTGCCTCGCGGGCCGCCAGGCGGGTGGCGATCACTTTGCGTCGCTCATTCCAGGCGATGGCCAGGATCGCCAGCAGGGCGAAGGCCACCCCGACCAGGATGCCCTGCACCATCGACTCGCGGCGCAGGTCCTGCAAAGGGGTAAGCAGGGTGAAGTGCCAGGGCGTGTCGGCCAGGCGCCGGGTCTGGGCCAGGTAGGAGACGTCGCGCTGCTTGCCGTGCTCGGTCTCGCTGTTGGCCGGGAAGGTCAGCTTCTCCACGCCATCGGCGAGGGTTTCCCGTGCCAGGGGTTGCAGCTCGTTGAGCGGCCACCAGTAGTACTGCAGGCTGCGCGCCAGGCGTTCCTTGATTTGCGGGTTAAGCGGGCGCACCGATTTCAGGCGCCGGGACGGGTCGCTGGAGAGGATGATGATGCCGTTCTCGTCGCTGACGAAGGCCTCCAGGCGCGCACGCTGCCAGCGCTCCTCGAGGGTGTCGAGGCGCACCTTGATCACGGCCACGCCGATGATCTTGCCGTGTTCCTCCAGGCCGTGGGCCAGGTAGTAGCCAGCCTCGCCGGTGGTGCTGCCGATACCGTAGAAACGCCCGGGTTCGCCGCGCACGGCGACCTGGAAGTAGGCGCGGAATGCCAGGTCCTCGCCGAGGAAAGAGTCGGCATCGCGCCAGTTGCTGGTGGCCTGGACCCGGCCATTGGTATCGAGGACGAAGATTGCCCGGCTGCGGCTGCGCCGGTTCAGGCCTTCGAGGTATTCATTGACGGCCTGGCGGTCGCCAGCGTCAGGGTCGGTGAGCAGGCGCGAGACGCTGTCTTCCAGCTCGAGCAGGCTGGGTAGGTAGGTGTACTTGCTGATTTCGCTTTCGACGGTGCGCGCATGCAGCTCCAGCTGGCGCTCGCCGTTTTCGCTGAGCGTGCGGATGCCGTTGCTTTCGCTGATCAGGAAGCCAGACATCCCTAGACCGACCATCAACAAGATGACCAGGGGCGGGACGAGCAATTGGCGAATCAGGCGGGTTTTCACGGTGGGCTGGGCGGGGCGAAGGAGCGAAGGGTCGCATTTCATCACAGTGGCCTTGTCACGACCAGCTTCCGCTGCCCGGCAAGTGGCCGGGCAGCGTCACTGTGGCCGACTTAGTGTTGCAGGATCTTGCTGAGGAAGTGCTGGGTACGCTCGTGGCGGCCTTCGGGGTTGCCGAAGAAGTCTTCCTTCTGGCAGTCCTCGATGATGTTGCCCTTGTCCATGAAGATCACCCTGTTGGCGACCTTGCGGGCGAAGCCCATCTCGTGGGTCACGCACATCATGGTCATGCCTTCGTGGGCCAGTTCGACCATCACGTCCAGTACTTCGTTGACCATCTCCGGGTCCAGCGCCGAGGTCGGTTCGTCGAACAGCATGACGATCGGGTCCATCGACAGGGCGCGGGCGATCGCCACGCGCTGCTGCTGGCCGCCCGACAGCTGGCCGGGATGCTTCTTGGCATGGGCGCCAAGGCCGACGCGGTCGAGCAGGGCCAGCCCCTTCTTGGTGGCTTCGGCCTCGCTACGGCCGAGCACCTTGCGCTGGGCGATGGTCAGGTTCTCGGTGATCGACAGGTGCGGGAACAGCTCGAAGTGCTGGAACACCATGCCCACCCGCGAGCGCAGCTTGGGCAGGTTGGTCTTCGGGTCGGCGATGGAGGTGCCATCGACCACGATGTCGCCTTTCTGGAACGGCTCCAGGGCGTTGACGCACTTGATCAGCGTCGACTTGCCCGAGCCGGACGGGCCGCAGACCACCACCACTTCACCTTTCTTGACCTCGGTGCTGCAGTCGGTCAGTACCTGGAAGTCCCCGTACCACTTGTTGACGTTCTTGATGGAAATCATACGGCGATCCTTTTTTGCAGGCGCTTGACCAGCCAGGAAGCGGAGAAGCTGATGAGGAAGTAGACGACACCGGCGAAGATCAGGAACTCGTGGGAGCGCCCGATGATGTCGCCGTTGGCGCGGGCCGAGTTGAGGAAGTCGATCAGGCCGACGGTATAGACCAGCGAGGTGTCCTGGAACAGGATGATGCTCTGTTGCAGCAGCAGCGGGGTCATCTTGCGAAACGCCTGGGGCAGGATGATCAGGCGCATGCACTGGCCGTAGCTCATGCCCAGCGCTTGCGCGGCGCCCATCTGGCCCTTGGAGATCGACTGCACGCCGGCACGCACGATTTCGCAGAAGTACGCCGCCTCGAACATCATGAACGCCACGACGCAGGAGGTGAACGCGCCCACCGGTGTGTCTTCGCCGGTGATCCAGCGCAGCACGAAAGGTACCGCCAGGTAGAACCAGGTGATCACCAGCAGCAGCGGGATGGAGCGGAAGTAGTTGACGTAGGCGCCGGCGACGTTGGCCAGCAGCTTGCTCGACGACAGCCGCATCAGGGCCAGGACGGTGCCCAGGGCGATACCGCCAACCACACCCATGACCATCAGTTGCAGGGTCAGCAGCATGCCGTCCCACAGGGCGGGCAGCGCGGGGATGATTTCGCTGAAATCCATTTCCATTTACTTGCCCCCCACGGAAATCAGGCCAGGCACGGCGACTTTCTTCTCGACCATGCGCATGAGCAGCATCAGGCCCATGTTCAGGGTGAAGTAGATCAGAGTGGCCAGGGTGAACGCCTCGAACAGGTTGGCGGAAAACTCGGCGGTCTGCTTGGTCTGCGCCAGCAGCTCCATCAGACCGATCAGCGAGGCCACCGAGGAGTTCTTGAACACGTTCAGGAATTCCGAAGTGAGCGGCGGAATGATGATCCGGTAGGCCTGGGGCAGCAGCACGTTCATGTAGATCTGCGGCAGGCTGAAGCCCATCGCGCGCCCGGCCGACTCCTGGCCGCGGGGCAGCGCCTGGATGCCGGTGCGCACCTGCTCGCAGACACGGGCGGCGGTGAACAGGCCCAGGCAGATGACCACGCTGATCAGCGCCGAGGTGGTCGGGTTGAGGTCCTGCTTGAACCACTCCTGCAGGCCTTCGGGCAGCAGGTCCGGCACCAGGAAGTACCAGATGAACAGCTGCACCAGCAGCGGCACGTTGCGGAACAGTTCGACGTAGGCGGTGGCGATCCCTGACACCAGACGATTGGGTACGGTACGCATCACGCCGAGCAGCGAGCCCAGCAGCAAGGCGATGATCCAGGCGGAGATGGCGATGGCGATGGTCCAGCCTAGGCCGGTGACGTACCAGTCCAGATAGGTTTCGCTGCCCACGCCGGTGGACTTGAAGAACACGCCCCAGTCCCAGTTGTAATTCATCGGGATTTCCCCTCAGACGGTTGTTTCACGGGCACCTCGATACATCCGGGGGCGTTCGACGCCCTCGGATGTAAAGGTTAGACACTAACTTGGTGGCCTGTTGGATGGATTCGCGCGGATGCGCTTCAGGCCACTATATTGCCGGAGGTCAGGACTTCTTCTCGTCCGCTGCCTTGTCGGTCGGCTCGGCGATCAGCTTCTTCAGTTCGTCGCTCATCGGGAACTGCAGGTTCAGGTCCTTTGGCGGAATTGGCTGCTGGAACCACTTGTCGTAGCTCTTGTTGATTTCACCCGACTTGAAGTAGGCGACGATGGCTTCGTCGACCGCTTTCTTGAACGCAGCATCCTCCTTGCGCACCATGCAGCCGTAGATTTCGTACGACTGTGGCGTGCCGGTGATGACCCAGTCGGCAGGCTTCTTGGCCTTGGCCATTTCACCGGCCAGCAGGGCGTCGTCCATCATGAAGGCCACGGCGCGGCCGCCTTCGAGCATGTTGAAGGCTTCGCCGTGGTCCTTGGCGGAGATCACGTTCATCTTCATCTGCTTGTCGGCGTTCATCGCCTTGAGGATGCGCTCGGAGGTGGTACCGGCGGTGGTCACCACGTTCTTGCCGGCCAGGTCCGGGAAGTCTTTATAGGACGGCTGGCCATCCTTGACCTTGGTCAGCAGGCGGGTACCGACTTCGAAGATGCCCACCGAGAAGCCGACCTGCTGCTGGCGCTCGACGTTGTTGGTGGTGGAGCCGCATTCAAGGTCCACGGTGCCGTTCTGCACCAGTGGGATGCGGGTTTGCGAGGTGACCAGGTTGTACTTGACCTTGATGTCGGTGCCCAGTTGCTTTTTCAGGGCCTCGACGACTGCCAGCTGGATGTCGTGGGAGTAGCCGACCGGTTTGCCCGAAGCATCGGCGAAGTAGGAGAACGGAATGGAAGAGTCGCGGTGGCCCAGGGTGATGGTGCCCGAGTCCTTGATCTTCTTCAGAGTACCGGTCAGCTCTTCAGCCATGACCGGCGATGCGATGACAGCGGCCGCGATGGCGGCGCCCAGCAATTGACGAACGATGCGCATCAAATTTTCCTCGACGTGTTTGTTTTTTTTATGGAGCCGTTGGCGGACTCTTTCGTTCAACGAATACAGCATGAAGCGGGTGCATTCGGCTACCAAGTGTAGAGCATGACTCGTGCCAAGCCTTCATGTCGACCTTGGCCACCTGTAAAAACGCGGTTTTGATAGTGTGGCGCGGCATGGGGTGCGTTCGTGTTTCCGAACGAGTTGCTGTTTTTTGATTCGGTAATCCGAATGGGTGTGACTGCGAGATGCTGGCGTGCGGCATCTATTCACCGCAAGGTCATGGGTGGGTGATGGTCTGCTGGCCGCTTTGAGCGGAGAAATTGTTCTGATGGCCATTACCTCACTTGCACCTGACTCGATCGACAGCCTCATCGCCGGGCGCCTGCCTCGCTGGCTGGTTGATCATGGCCAACCCGACAGGCTGGGGGCGCTGCGCCGTGCGCTGCTGCGTCAGCAACGGTGTACCGAGCAATTGAAGCAGAAGCTTGCGGGCATTCTCCCTTTGCATACTTTCGCGGAACAGTTGCTCAGCAAGGCAATGAGCGAGGCGGGCATACTCGAACCGGACGTGAATCGCGACAAAGTGCGTATTTCGCAGCAGGTGGCCTTTCCTACCGCGTCCCCGGCACTACCGATGCCGTTTTATGTTCGTCGCTCGAAGCACACGCTGCTGGTGGCGGCTCTGCATAACTACCACCGCAGTGAAACGCGTCCTGCAATCCATCGCAAAGGTAGCCTCATCGACCGATACGGTAATCGCCTGCACATGACTGTGGAGCGCTTCGCTTCGGTGTGCCGTGAAGTGGATGTGGGGCGCCGTTACCAAGAGTTGCTCAAGGAGAACCTGGAGCCGCCCGATCTGCCTGGCGGTGTGCAGGGACAAGCCGTGGCACAGCTGCACGAGGTATTGCGGGAGAATTTTCGCAGTCACTGCGAGGTTGATGTGCGTATCGCGCTATTGAAGGGGGAAATCGATGAGCAGACTTACCTTCTGATGTTGCCAGTAGTGGCGCAGACGCAGCTGGTACCGGCGCTCGAGGCTGTTGTCGCACCCCGTCAGCTCTACCTGCTGGGGCGGCAAGTCCACTGCGTGCTGGCCCTCGAAGTCCGATCGTCTGCTGATCAGGCGCTGCAGGGGGTGATCCTTTGGATACCCCATGATCCGAAAACTCCGTTGACCCGACATACCAGTTGGGAAGCACTCAGCCAGTACCTTGGCCTTCGCTTCCTCGAACCGTCCTATCGAAGGTTCTTCGCGCGTTTTATCGCCGAGCGTGATCGCAACAATTTCTATCGGGTGCTGGAGGAGCGGGTTGCCCAGGCGCCCGTCACGGGCGTGGAGCTCGATGCACGCGATCTGGCAATCAGCACGCCAGTGTTCGAATACCTGCGCAAGCAATACGTGGACAAGCTCAGCGACGATGCCAAGGTGCTTGCGGTACCTACAGGGGTGGAAGACGAAGAAGACCGTGCCGCGCGCCTGCAAGCATACGGCGAGCTGGGCCTGAACCTGCTCAACCTGGCCGGATTCTTCGTACCGTTGATTGGCCAGATGCTGATGGTGGCGACAGTGGTCCAGTTAGCCGGCGAAGTGTACGAGGGCTATCAGGACTGGCGAATCGGTGATCGCGAAGGTGCCATCAACCACTTGTTCAATGTCGCCGAAAACGTGGTGATTGGCGTCATGATCGCCAAGGGCAGCAAGCTTGCCATTGGTGGGCTCGAACGCGTCACCTTTGTCGATGATCTGGCACCGGTGCGGACCGCAGAGGGCGGCATCAGATTGATGAATTCGGACTTGCCTGGATACCAGGCCGAGCCAAGGGGAAGACTGGGTGCGAACGAGTGGCTGTGGCATCTGGACGATCAGCGCCTTCGGGTAGTGGATGATGTGGGTGACGGCGTTTCAAGGCTTCATCATCCTTCGCGCCTGGCGGCTTATCGACCCCGAGTTGAGGACAATGGCAGTGGCGGCTGGCGACATGAGCTGGAGAGCCCGCAGCGCTGGGCAGGACAAGGCAATCTGGTCCGTCGGTTGAGTGCGCGCCTGGCTGACCTGCCAGACCTTACCTGCGAACACCTGTTGCAGGTCACCGGGTTGGGCGAGGCGCAGGTGCGCCGCCTGCATGTGGAGCAATCAGCAGTGCCCGCGCGTCTGCTCGATGCACTGGATCTGCACCAGGCCCATGAGTTGCATCCAGACTTGCACGCACCCGCACTCGCCCAGCATGTTGCTGCGCTGCAAGCCCGGCCCAGTGGCCTCGAAAGCCTACTGCAGAACGCGTTTCCGGGGTTGTCGGCGCGCTGCAGGAATGAGGTGCTGCAACATTGCACGGGTGCCGAGCTCGATACCCTTGGCAATGAACGGCGTATTCCCTTGGCTGTTGCGCAGCGGGCCCGCTGGGCCCAGCGGGAGAGCCGTCTGGACCGTGCCTGCGCCGGGCTGCGATTACCACGTTGCGTCAATTCCGATTGCGAGCAGCTGGCATTGGGGCTGCTGGAGCGGCAGCTGGCCTGGCCCGACGGCAGGCGCCTCGAGTTGCGCGATGGCAATGCTAATGGACGTTTGCTGGGCAGCATTGGTGCCGAGCAGAGCGCAGTGGTCCAGTGCATCGTCAGGCACGGCAGTGGCTACCAATCCCCTGGTCAAGTAACGCCGGGCGGATACATGCGGGCGCTTCTGGCCGTATTGAGCGACGAGCAGAAGACTGAACTGGGTGATGCGGCGGTCAGCCCTTCAGCCTTGGGCATGCATCTGGCCAAGGCTGCCGCTGCAGACCGTGCGCTGGCAGCCGAGCTGTGCGCAATGGCCCGCCGCGATGGCATCCTGCGCCCGCCCCGCAGGTTTGGCGATGGCCGCCTGGGCTACCCGCTCAGTGGCCGCGGCGGTGGCAGCCGCCGGGCAATCACCCAGGGGATTCATCAGGTGTTCCCGACCTTGACTGACGATGAGCTGCAGGCCTATGTGCTGGACCTGATGAACAGAAGGGTGGGGCTATGGGAGCACTACGGGCAATTGCGCGACCAGCTTGCCCGCCTGCAGACCAGCTTGCGCGAATGGCGTCGTGACGCTGGCAACCCGCTGGATGCCATGCGTCGGCGAAGGGTGGCCACGGCGCTGCGCCGGAGCTGGCGGCGTAAAATTACTGACCTGGCAGGTGATCAAGTGCTGGTGATCGAAGGGGAGCGTATCGATAGCTTGCCCGATCTACCGGAGGGTGTGCGTTATGATCACATCCGACGTCTGGTGCTTCGTAATCTAGGGCTGACCGAAATAACTGCCGACTTCCTTCAGCGGTTTCCCAACCTGCTGGAACTCGATCTGTCCGGCAATCGCCTGACCGCCATCCCTCATGGCATTGGCGATATGTCACGCCTGCGGCATCTGGACCTGCAGAACAATCGCATTGTCATGGATGACGCGGGTGAACTGCGCCTTGCCGGGCTAAGTAGGCTCCAGCGTCTGGACCTGAGCCGGAACCCGCTCGGCAGGGCGCCGGTCTTGACCCGCCTCGTCGACCTGTACGCAGTGAACTTGCGCGGCGTTGGCCTGCAGGTCTTCCCGGAGCGGGTATCGTTCCGTGCGCATGTGGACCTGCGCGACAACAATATCCGCGAACTGCGCCTTCAGCTTGAGCAATTGCGTTTACGGGTGAATCGGCAATCGTTGCATGACAATCCATTGCGTGAAGACAGCGAAGCGCTGCTCGACGAAGCAAGGGGCTCCTCGCCTGGCCTGCGGGGGGCGGCCTCCGCGCGACATCATGCTGTTGGCGAGGAGGTCTTCAAGGTCTGGGCTGGCACCACAGTGGGTGCGGAACGCGAGCGTCAGCTGGCGACCTGGACAGCCCTGAGTGAAGAACCGCAATCGAACGGGCTGTTCCGATTTCTGGCCGACTTTGCCCACTCCGAGGACTTTGAGCAGCACCCCGGGCATTACCGCAGCCGCATCTGGCGAATCCTCGATGCCTGCGAACAGCATGAACAGTTACGCCATCGTTTGTTCCTTGAGGCCGACGGCCCGCGTACATGCGAAGACAGAATGCTTCTGGTTCTGGAGCAGCTGGAGCTGGGCATCAGGGTCGAGCGCGCCGTCGACGATGCCAGGGGGGTTAGGGTCGAGAGCCGACTCCTGGGCCTGGGGCGGGGGTTGTTTCGCCTGGATGAGGTTGACCGGGAAGCGTCCCTGCACCTGCAACGAATGCGTGCGGAACACGCTGCGCACGTCGATGACATCGAGGTGAGATTGTTCTACCGCCAACGGTTGGCGCGTGCACTGGGGTTACCTATCGAGATCGATGACATGCACTACCCCGGGTTCGCCAACATCACCACCAGCGACCTCTTGCGCGTGCAGGACCGCGTGCTGGAGCATGAGTCGTCCGAAGCACTGATCACTTCGCTGGCACAACGCCCATTCTGGGACCACTATGTGCGTGAATTCTACGCGCCGCGTTTTGAAGAGGTCCTGCAACCTTTACATCAACGCATGGAGGCGCTGCAGGCTCAGGTGGATGAAGCGATCATCGATGAAAATGAATTTCTCAAGCGCTGCGACGCATTGAAAAAAGATTTCGACAATACCGAGCGCGCGTTGATCGCGCGGTTGGCGCGCGAAGCTTATGAGCGATGGGGGGCACGCCCTCCTGAGCATTCAAGAGGGCATTGAAGGGTAGATCAGGCCGCACGGCTGCCGGTACGCCCTTTCTCGGACTGCTGCAGGTAGACCTGCAAGGCCTGCTGTTCCTGCACGGTCATCGACAGGCCAAGCTTGCCGCGACGCCACAGAATGTCGTCGGCATGCTCGGCCCATTCTTCTTGCAACAGGTAGTCCACTTCGCGGGTGAACAACCCGGCACCGATCGCCTGGCCCAGGTCCTCTGGACCCTGGACACCGTCGAGAAGTTGCCATATGCGGCTGCCATAGGCCAGCGCCCAGCGTCGTGCGATGTCGACTGGCAACCAGCCATGGCGTGCCAGCACGGCATCGACCAGAGCCTGTACTGTCGTCATGTTCTCGCCCCCTGGCAAGGGGGCCGTGGCGGTCCAGCTGCCGCGCATCTGGGGGAAGAACGGCTTGAGTTCGGCCATGGCTGATTCGGCCAGTTTGCGGTAGGTGGTCAGCTTGCCGCCGAACACCGAAAGTAGCGGTGCCTGCCCTTCACTTGCGGACAGCGCCAGCGTGTAGTCACGGGTTACCGCCGACGGGTTGTCCGACTCGTCGTTGCACAGCGGGCGTACGCCGGAGTAAGTGTGCAGGATGTCGGCACGGCTCAGTTGGTGGTTGAAGTGGGCGTTCACCACCGTCAGCAGGTAGTCGGTTTCCTGCTCGGTGATCGCCACCTTGGCCGGGTCGCCGTTGTATTCGCGGTCTGTGGTACCGATAAGTGTGAAACGGTCCAGATACGGGATGCAGAAGACGATGCGCTGGTCTTCGTTCTGCAGGATAAAGGCATGTTCGCCCTCGTACAGGCGAGGCACGATGAGGTGACTACCTTGGATCAGGCGGATGCCGTAAGGCGCGTCGAGTTTCAGGTCGTCCTTGATGAAGCTAGCCACCCAGGGACCGGCAGCATTGACCAACGCTCGGGCGTGGATGGTCTGCAGGTTGCCATCGGCGTGTTGCAGTTCCACCTGCCACAGGCCATCGACGCGTTCGGCACGCAGGCAGCGGGTACGGGTACGGATCTGCGCGCCCTGTTCACGAGCGGCCATGGCATTGAGTACCACCAGGCGGGCGTCATCCACCGCGCAGTCGGCATATTCGAAGCCACGGGTGATGGCGGGCTTGAGCGGGTAACCCGGGCCAAAGCGCAGGCTGCGCGAAGCACCCAGGCGCTTGCGCTTGCCGAGGTGATCGTAGAGGAACAAACCAGCGCGGATCATCCAGGCCGGACGCAGGTGCGGGCGGTGCGGCAGCACGAAACGCATGGGCTTGACGATGTGCGGCGCCTTGGCCAGCAGCACTTCGCGCTCGGCCAAGGCTTCGCGCACCAGGCGGAATTCGTAGTGCTCCAGGTAGCGCAGGCCACCATGGATCAGCTTGCTGCTGGCCGAGGAGGTGTGCTGAGCCAGGTCATCCTTTTCACAAAGGAACACCTTGAGGCCGCGCCCGGCGGCATCGGCAGCAATGCCCACGCCATTGATGCCACCGCCGATAACGGCGAGGTCGTAGCAGTCTTGGAGTGGTGGCTGGGACGAAACGGGCTGGGACACGGGCAAGGCCTCCTGGGGCTGTTCACATCGAAAGTGAACATCAATGTTCGTTTCCGAAAATATTAGCCTAATGAACAGGCGGCTGCCAGTCAGTCTTCATAGAAAAAACTGATCGGATGACAGGGAAATGAACATTTGCGAAAAGGCAGGGTGATCGATTTGCAAGGCAGGTAGATCAAGCGCCGCCAGGACGGTGCTCGACCCAACGGCTTGCAAGGGGCGAGGCGCGCAGCCTCAAACCACGTCGAGGCGAATCTTGTACTGGTTGAGCAGTTGGGTCAGGGCCGGGGAAGGTGCCTGGTCGGTCACCAGGCAGTCGACCAGGCTGATTGAGCCCAGGCGAACCATGGCATTGCGCCCGAACTTGCTTGAGTCCGCCGCCAGCAGAACCTGGCGGGCATTGGCGATGATGGCCTGGGATACCCGTACTTCCTGGTAGTCGAAGTCCAGCAGGCTGCCGTCCTCGTCAATGCCGCTGATGCCGACCACGGCGAAATCGACCTTGAACTGGTTGATGAAGTCGACGCTCGCCTGGCCCACCACGCCACCGTCGCGGCGGACCGTGCCGCCGGCCACCAGCACTTCGAAGTCGTCCTTGGCCGCCAGGATCGCCGCTACGTGCAGGTTGTTGGTGATGACTTTCAGGTGATTGTGGTTGAGCAAGGCACGGGCGATGGATTCGGTGGTGGTGCCGATGTTGATGAACAGCGAGGCATGGTCGGGAATCTGCCGGGCCACGGCGTCGGCGATGCGTTGCTTCTCGTCGCGCATCTGGTCGGCGCGCATGGCGTAGGCGGTGTTTTCGATGCTCGAATCGTAGGCGGCACCACCATGGTAGCGGCGCAACAGGTTGGCTTCGGCGAGCTGGTTGATATCGCGGCGGATGGTCTGCGGAGTGACGACGAACAGCTGCGCCATTTCCTCGATGCTGACATAGCCGCGTTCGCGGACGAGCTCGAGGATTTGTTGTTGGCGTGGAGGCAGATTCATGGGCGGTCCTTTGGGGCAGCCGGACAAATTCTGCAATGATGCCGTAGGTCGTGGTGTAGGACCAGTCTGGTTGATGTGTAAAGGATCATCGCGGGGCGTGGCAAGGGCCTCGCCCCGCGATGCTTTCGCTATCAGGCGTCGTGATCTTCCCAGTCGCGGGTGCGATCAACAGCCTTGCGCCAGCCCTTGTACAGCTTCTCCTTGGCCGCTTCATCCAGCTGCGGGCTGAACTCGCGCTCGATGATCGCCTTGTCGCGCAGCTCGTCCAGGCCACTCCAGAAGCCGCAGGCCAGGCCCGCCAGGTAGGCGGCGCCCAGCGCTGTGGTTTCGCGCATTTTCGGACGCTCGACGCAGGTACCGAGAATATCGGCCTGGAACTGCATGAGGAAGTTGTTGGCCACCGCGCCACCATCCACGCGCAGTTCGGACAGGCGCTGGCCGCAGTCCTGCTGCATGGCGTCGAGCACGTCGCGGGTCTGGTAGGCGATCGACTCGAGGGCGGCACGGATGATGTGATCGACCTTGACGCCACGGGTCAGGCCGAACAGCGCGCCGCGGGCGTACGGGTCCCAGTAGGGCGCACCCAGGCCGGTGAAGGCCGGCACCAGGTAGACGCCGTTGCTGTCCTTGACCTTGCTGGCGAAGTATTCGGTGTCGTAGGCGTCGTTGACGATCTTCAGTTCGTCGCGCAGCCACTGCACGGTGGAACCACCGTTGAAGACCGCGCCCTCAAGGGCGTAGGCCACTTCGCCACGCGGGCCGCAGGCGATGGTGGTGAGCAGGCCGTGGGACGATTGCACCGCCTTGTCGCCGGTGTTCATCAGCAGGAAACAGCCGGTGCCGTAGGTGTTCTTGGCCTGGCCGGGCTCCACGCACATCTGGCCGAACAGCGCCGATTGCTGGTCACCGGCGATACCGGCGATGGCAATGCCGCTCTTGGTATGGCCATAGACTTCGGACGACGGGCGAACCTCGGGCAGCATCTGGCTTGGGATGCCGAGGATATCGAGGAGCTTTTCGTCCCATTGCAGGCTGTGGATGTTGAACATCAGCGTGCGCGAGGCGTTGGTGTAGTCGGTGACATGCACCTTGCCACCGGAAAACTTCCAGATCAGCCAGGTATCGATGGTGCCGAACAGCAGCTCGCCACGCTCGGCGCGCTCGCGCACGCCCTCGACGTTATCGAGGATCCACTTGAGCTTGGTGCCGGAGAAGTACGGGTCGGTGACCAGGCCGGTTGCCTCGCGGATGTACTGCTCATGGCCGTCGCGCTTGAGCTGGGCGCAGATCTCGGTGCTGCGCCGGCATTGCCAGACGATGGCGTTGTACACCGGGCGCCCGGTTTCCTTGTCCCAGACGACGGTGGTCTCGCGCTGGTTGGTGATGCCGATGGCGGCGACCTGGGCGTGGCTGATGCCGGCCTGGGCCAGGGCCTCGACCATGGTCGCGCTCTGGGTGGCGAAGATTTCCATCGGGTCGTGCTCGACCCAGCCCGCCTGTGGGTAGTGCTGGGCGAATTCACGCTGCGAGGTGCCCACCACGTTGGCGTCGCGATCGAAGATGATGGCGCGCGAACTGGTGGTGCCCTGGTCCAGGGCGATGATGTAGTTCTTGTCCAGGGTATCGGTCATGTCGGTGGCCTTGCACGAATAGGGGGTAGTTCAGGGCGTGGCGGGCGCCGGGTGTCAGCCCGGGCTCGGCGTTGGCATCAGGAAACCTGGGTGTCGCCCTGAGGATTATCGTCTGTCTGTTGGGGCGCGGCTTGTGTCGTCGGCAAATTGCGGGCGATCAGCCCGCGGTACAGGGCCGCGCCCAGGCTGGCACCGAGGATCGGCGCGAACACCGGCACCAGGAAATACGGAATATCGCGCCCGCCGGTGAAGGCAATTTCGCCCCAGCCGGCCAGGAAGGTCATCAGTTTAGGCCCGAAATCGCGCGCCGGGTTCATCGCAAAGCCGGTCAGCGGGCCCATCGCGCTGCCGATCACGGCGATCAGCAGGCCGATCAGCAGGGGCGCGGTGGCGCCACGGGGCAGGCCGTTGTTGTCGTCGGTCAGGGCCATGATCACGGCCATCAGAATGGCGGTGATGATCACTTCGACCAGGAACGCCTGGCCGGTGGACAGCGCCGGGTGCGGATAGGTGGAGAACACCGAGGCCAGTTCGAGGCTGGCCTGGCTGCCGCGCAGCATGGCGTGGCTTTGTTCGAAATCGAAGAACAGGTTGCTGTACAGGAAGTACACCAACGCGGCGCCGCAGAATGCGCCGCACACCTGGGCGAGCATGTAGAACGGCAGCTTGCGCTTGTCGAAGCCGGCGAAAACGGCCAGCGCGATGCTGACCGCCGGGTTCAGGTGCGCGCCGGACACACCGGCGGTGAGGTAGATCGCCATGCTCACGCCGACACCCCAGATGATGCTTATTTCCCACAGGCCGAAGCTGGCACCGGCGACCTTGAGCGCGGCGACACAGCCGGTACCGAAGAATATGAGCAGGGCAGTGCCGAGAAATTCGGCCAGGCACTGGGCGGATAGCGTGGGTTGTCGTAGAGCAGTCGTCATGTATGACCTCGGTTCTTGTTGTTGTGAGGCGCTGGGCGCTCGACAGCAAAAAGCCCGGAGTCGATCCCCATTGACGCCGGGCGGGTACAGGAAGCGCACCTTATAGGTGCACCATTTATTCATAAACGAAAAAATATAGACAAGAAACGCTGATGTCAAAGGTCGAAAATGAACGCTCAGCCACATTCTGACTGCCGTGCCGCGTGGTGAATCCACGGCCGCTGCTCTAGCCTGGGTCCTGCGCTGGCTGCCCCGACGGATTTACCCTAAAGTACCGGGCGACTTGTGATCGCCTGGAGCCGTTGATGACCCCCGCCCTGGACCTGCTGAAAAAGGCGCGTGCCGAGCACCGCGTGCACAGCTACGAACATGATCCGAAATCCGCATCGTACGGTCTGGAGGCTGCGGAAAAGCTCGGCCTTGACCCATTGCGCGTGTTCAAGACGCTGCTCGCCAGCAGCGAAAAAGGTGAGCTGCTGGTGGCGGTGGTGCCGGTGGGCGGAACGCTCGATCTGAAGGCGTTGGCCCATGCGGCCGGCGTGAAGAAATGCGAAATGGCCGACCCGCAGGCTGCCCAGCGCGCCACGGGCTACCTGGTTGGCGGGATCAGCCCGCTGGGACAAAAGAAGCGCCTGCGCACTTTTATCGATCAATCCGCGCAACAACATGAAACGATTCATGTGAGCGCTGGCCGCCGCGGACTGGAAGTGGAACTCGCCGCAGTGGTGCTCGCTGCCCATACCCAGGCACAGTTCGCCGAGATCGGTCGCGGCTGATCATCTGTACTGAGTCAAATTCCACGACTCTGTCACTGTTCGGTCCAGGCGCCTTGCTCCATGCTCGAGGCCTTTTCCGCCCTACACAGGAGTCGTGGCATGCAGCTGCATTTTCACCAGGTCGATGCGTTCAGTGACCGGCCCTTCGCCGGCAATCCGGCCATGGTCTACCACCTGGAGCAGTGGCTCGACGATGCGCTGATGCAGCAGATCGCCGCCGAGCACAACCTCGCCGAAACTGCGTTCGTGGTCGCTGAAGGAGAGGGCTACCGGATTCGCTGGTTCACCCCCGCAACCGAAGTGCCGCTGTGCGGTCATGCCACCCTCGCCAGTGCCCATGTGCTGTTCGAGGTCTATGGCGAGCAGAAGCCTCGTCTGGACTTTCAAAGCCTGTCCGGGCCGTTGAGTGTGAACCGTGATGGGCGCCACCTGTGGCTCGATTTTCCGCGAATCGATGCGCAGCCCTTGACCGAGCCGGTGGCTGTGGCCGAGGCGTTGGGATGCGAGGTACAGGAAATTTACCAGGCCAAGGAGTTGCTGGTGGTGCTGGCTTCGGAGCAAGCCGTGCGGGCCTGCACGCCAGACATGGTGGCGCTGGCGAAACTGCCAGGTCTAGGCGTGATCGTGACGGCGCCGGGTGAAGAGCACGATTTCGTGTCGCGCTATTTCGCACCGAGTATCGGCATCCCCGAGGATCCGGTCACAGGTTCCGTTCACTGCTCGCTTATTCCTTACTGGGCGACACGCCTTGGCAAGTCGCAACTGCACGCGTTCCAGCGCTCTGCACGCGGTGGCGAGCTGTTCTGCCGATTGGAGGGGGAACGGGTGAAGATCGGTGGGCAGGCCCGCTTGGTGGCTTCTGGTACCTTGATGGTCTGATTCAAAGTGATCGGGCGAGCCCGCCCCACGCCTGTTTACAGGACGTGGAAGCGGGCTTGCCGAACCTCAGAGCGCCGAGCTGATGCGACGCACGCCGTTCTCCTGGCGCGGTAGCTGCGCGGCAACGCTACCGGGCACTGGGAACAGCACGAGATGATCGGCGGCGACGGCGATGCCGACGTCCTGGCCGAGCGAGTGGTCGTTGTGGCTGGGGAAGATCGCCTCGAGCTGGCTGCCGGTGGGAAGCTGCAGGCGATACAAGGTCGAAGCGCCGAGGAAGCTTTTGCCGATGACCTGTGCCCGCAGCGTGCTGTCGGGGGCATGGATGATGTCGTCGGGGCGCAACAGCACATCCACCGAGCTTCCGGGTGCCATGGTATAGGCCCGGTTGCCGCGCAGCTCGCCGAGTTCGGTGGTCACTGCTTCGTGGCTGCTCATCTGGCCACGAATGAAGTAACCCTGGCCGATGAAGCTGGCGACGAACGGGGTCTGCGGCTCGTGGTAGAGGTTGTAGGGCGTGTCCCACTGCTCCAGGCGGCCCTCCTTGAATACCCCCACGTGATCGCTGACGGCAAAGGCTTCTTCCTGGTCGTGGGTGACCAGGATGGCGCTGGTGCCGCGGCTCTTGAGGATGTCGCGGACCTCATGGCTCAAGCGTCGGCGCAGCTCCACGTCGAGGTTGGAGAACGGCTCGTCAAGCAACAGCAGCTGTGGCTCCGGTGCAAGCGCCCGGGCCAGGGCCACGCGTTGCTGCTGGCCGCCCGACAACTCGTGCGGGTAACGCCCGCCGAGGCCGGCCAGCTTGACCAGCTCGAGCATCTCCTCGACCACCGCCGCCTGGCGCGGGTGCTTGCCGATACCGAAGGCGATGTTCTGCGCGACGGTCAGGTGGGGGAACAGCGCGTAGTCCTGGAACACCATGCCGATCCGGCGTTTCTCCGGTGCCAGGGTGAACCCGGAGCGGGAGATGACCTCGCCGCCCAGCTGGATCTCGCCTTCGTGCACCGGCTCGAACCCGGCGATGGCGCGCAGCGTGGTGGTCTTGCCGCAACCCGAGGACCCCAGCAGGCAACCGATGTCGCCTGCGTTGAGGTGCAGGTTGAGGTTCTGGACGATGCGCTGGTCGCCATAGCCACAGGCCAGGTTGCGCAGGTTGAGCAGTAGCTGTTGACTCATGCGTGGTGGTAAGCCGGTTCTACAAGGAATTCCAGAAGTGCCTTCTGCGCATGCAGGCGGTTCTCAGCTTCGTCCCAGGCGACCGAACGGGGGTCGTCGAGCAGGTCCTGGCTGATTTCCTCGCCACGGTGGGCGGGCAGGCAATGCATGAACAGGGCGTCGGGTGCCGCCAGGTCGAGTAGTTCGCGGGTGACCTGGTAAGGCGCGAAATGCGCCAGGCGCCGTGCAGTTTCCTCTTCCTGGCCCATGGAAGTCCAGACATCCGTGGTTACCAGATGGGCGCCGCGCACGGCTTCCTTCGGATCACGGATGATCTGCACGCGGTCGCCACCCAGTTGCAGGAAACGCGGATCGGGCTCGTAGCCTTCAGGGCAAGTGATGCGCAATTGGAAATCGAACTGCACGGCAGCTTCGATATAAGAGTTGCACATGTTGAAGCCGTCGCCGACCCAGGCCACGGTCTTGCCCTGGATCGCGCCACGGTGCTCGAAGAAGGTCTGCATGTCTGCCAGCAGCTGGCAGGGGTGCGATTCGTCGGACAGGCCATTGATGACAGGCACCTTCGAATTGGCGGCGAATTCGGTGAGGGTGCTGTGGGCGTGGGTACGGATCATCACCGCGTCGACCATGCTCGACAGCACGATGGCGCTGTCGGCGATCGGCTCGCCGCGGCCTAGCTGGGTGTCGCGCGGCGACAGGAAGATTGCCTGGCCGCCAAGCTGGATCATGCCCGCTTCGAAGGACACTCGGGTACGGGTCGAGGATTTTTCGAAGATCATCCCCAGTACACGGTTCTTCAACGGCTCGAACAACACGCCTCGTTTACGCAGGTCCTTCAGCTCGATGCCGCGACGGATCACGCCGAGCAATTCGTCAGCGGTGAAATCCAGCAGGGAGAGAAAGTGCCTAGCGCTCATGATTGACTACCTTATCTGCAACGTTTTGCAGGTCGACCGTATGGGTTTTGTTGACAACGGGAGTGACCTGCGGCGTAAGCCGCACGGGGCGGACGGAATAGGGAAAGGCGCAATACTATAATTAAATGTCGCCTGAAACCAAGAGGGGAAACAGTGCCTCTGTGTCAAAGGGTGTCGTAAGCCTTTGGCGAGCAGCTGTTTTTTATTTACTACAGAGGTTGTACACGGCTTACCTCGATTTTGGCAAACCCGTCGTCGCGAATCGTCGGCCTGATGTCGCCCGATTCACGCCGCGAAGCGCGCTGGCATGCCCGGTGGGTGCGGCGCATAGTCGAACCTCCAGAACAACAAGGCAGAGGCGGCCATGACCAAGACCCTGCATCACCGAGCCTGTCACCTGTGCGAAGCCATTTGCGGCCTGAACATCGAAGTTACCCATGAGGCAGAGGGGCCGCTGCGGATCAGCTCGATCAAGGGCGATCCGCAGGATCCGTTCAGTCGCGGCCACATCTGCCCCAAGGCGGTCGCCCTGCAGGATATTCAGGAAGACCCTGACCGCCTGCGCCAGCCTCATCGGCGCATCGGTGACCAGTGGCAGGCGATTGGCTGGGATGAGGCCTTCGCCTTCGCCGCAGAGCGGCTGTGGGCGGTGCAGCAGGCCCATGGGCGCAATGCAGTGGCGGTCTACCAGGGCAACCCCAGCGTGCACAACTATGGCTTGATGACCCACAGCAACTACTTCCTCGGCCTGCTCAAGACCCGCAACCGCTTCTCGGCCACCTCGGTGGACCAGCTGCCGCAGCACCTGACCAGCCACCTGATGTACGGCCATGGCCTGTTGCTGCCCATCCCGGACATCGACCACACGCAGTTCATGCTGATTCTTGGCGGCAATCCCCTGGCGTCCAATGGCAGCATCATGACCGTCCCCGACGTGGAAAAACGCCTGAAGGCACTCAAGGCCAGGGGCGGGCAGCTGGTGGTGGTGGATCCGCGGCGCAGCGAGACGGCGTTACTGGCCGATCGGCACCTGTTCATCCGCCCCGGTGGCGACGCAGCGCTGCTGTGTGGCCTGTTGCATACCCTGTTCGCCGAGGGCCTGGCCCGTGGCTCGCACCTGCCGATCAATGGTCTGGAGCAGGTGCGCGAGGCGATCCTGCCGTTCGATGCCGTCAGCATGAGCGCGTTGTGCGGCATCCCGGCCGAGGACATCCGCCAATTGGCGCGGGACTTTGCCGCTGCCGACAAGGCAGTGTGCTATGGCCGGATGGGAGTATCGACCCAGGCCTTCGGCTCGTTGTGCCACTGGCTGGTGCAATTGATCAACCTGGTCACCGGCAACCTTGACCGAGTGGGCGGCGCGTTGTGCACCGAGCCGGCGGTCGATCTGGTCGCCAGCACCTCGGGTGGCCACTTCGACCAGTGGCGCAGTCGGGTATCGGGGTTGCCCGAATATGCTGGTGAGCTGCCGGTCTCGGCCTTGGCCGAGGAGATCCTCGAGCCCGGTGACGGGCAGGTACGGGCGTTGGTGACCGTGGCCGGCAACCCGGTGCTGTCCACGCCCAACGGGCGGCGCCTGGACGAGGCCTTGGCCGGCCTGGAGTTCATGCTCAGCATCGACCTCTACATCAACGAGACCACACGTCATGCCGACCTGATCCTGCCCTCCACCTCGGCGCTGGAGAATGACCACTACGATTCCACCTTCAACCTGCTGGCGGTGCGCAACGTCACCCGCTTCAACCGGGCGATCCTGCCCAAACCGGAGGGGGCGCTGCATGACTGGGAGATTTTCGTAGGCCTGGCCGAGGCCTTTGCCCAGCGTGCGCAGGTCGAGCTCAAGGCGACCCTGCCACCGGCACGGATGATCGACTTTGCCTTGCGCAAGGGCCCTTATGGTGACGACTCGTCCTGGAAGCTTTCCCTGCAGATGCTCGATGAATACCCCCACGGCCTGGATCTAGGGCCGCTGGGTGCCAACCTGGCGGTACGCTTGCGCACGGCTGGCGGCAAAGTCGAAGCCGCACCGGCGGTACTGCTCGGTGACCTGCAGCGCCTGGCCCGGCAGGCAGCGCCGACGGCAGGCCAGTTGTTGCTGATCGGCCGTCGCCATGTGCGCAGCAACAATTCGTGGATGCACAACTATCATCGGCTGGTCAAAGGCAAACCGCGGCATCATCTGCTGATGCATCCGGATGATCTGCTCCATCGCCAGTTGCAAGATGGGCAGATGGTGCGGATCCGCTCACGCACGGGCGTGATCGAAGTGCCTGTCCAAGCCAGCGAGGAGATGATGCCAGGGGTGGTCAGCCTGCCCCACGGCTACGGTCATGGGCGCCAGGGCGCACGCTTGCAGGTGGCCGGTGCACAGCCGGGAGTGAGTGCCAATGACCTGACCGACGAGCACTTGCGTGATGGCGTATCCGGCAACGCCGCCCTCAATGGCGTACCTGTGCAAGTGGAGGCCGCCTGAGCATCGGCAAGGCCGAGCACGCCGCTCGGCTTTCCGATACAATGCGTCACCGTGCCGACGACCCAGTCGGAAAGTTCAGCCGAGGTGCTTCATGGATATCATCGATACAATCAAAGAGCAGATCGCCAACAACACCATTCTGCTTTACATGAAAGGTTCGCCGAATGCCCCGCAGTGCGGTTTCTCGGCCAAGGCTTCGCAAGCCGTGATGGGGTGTGGCGAGAAGTTCGCTTATGTCGACATCCTGCAGAACCCGGAAATCCGTGCCAACCTGCCCAAGTACGCCAACTGGCCTACCTTCCCGCAACTGTGGGTGGCGGGTGAGCTGGTCGGCGGCAGCGACATCATGATCGAGATGTTCGAAAATGGTGAACTGCAGACCCTGATCAAGGATGCGGCCGCCAAGGCCAAGGCTTCCGAAGCCTGATTCCGGCGTTCCTCGCCAGGATGCAAAAGCCCCGCAATAGCGGGGCTTTTTGTTGCCGTCGATCGAGCAGTTACTCTTCGCCCATCTGCGACTGCAGGTAGTTCTCGATAGTGATCTTGTCGATCAGGCCCAGTTGAGTCTCCAGCCAGTCGATGTGCTCTTCCTGGTCCTCGAGGATGTCCTCGAGCACGTCGCGCGAACCGAAGTCGCCAGCGGTTTCACAATGGGCGATGGCGGCTTTCAGGTCGGCGTGGGCCTTTTTCTCGAGCTTCAGATCGCAGTCGAGCATCTCTTTGGTGTGCTCGCCAATCATGAGCTTGCCCAGGTCCTGGACGTTGGGGATGCCTTCGAGGAAGAGGATGCGCTTGATCAGCTTGTCAGCATCCTTCATCGCCTGGATGGACTCTTTGTACTCGAGTTTGCCGATTTTGTTCAGGCCCCAATCTTCGTACATGCGCGCATGCAGGAAGTACTGGTTGATTGCGACCAGCTCGTTTCCGAGGACCTTATTGAGATGCTGGATGACGCTTACGTCGCCTTTCATGATGGGGTCTGCCCTGTAGAAGTTGAGCCAATGCAAACAAGTTTGAGCCCCGCAACTATCTATGTCAAACCTAAGTTATTGAATAATAAGTGAAAATTAATCGGAATAAGAATGTTTGTGAACCGCGTTCGAGCGCTAACTTATTGAATTACGGGCATAAAAAAACCGGACACTGGGTCCGGTTCTTCGAATTTGGGGAAATTACGCCGCGTTGAATTCAACGGGGTAGGGCAGGACGGCCTGCTGGCTCAGTTGCAGCTCGGTGAGGGTTTCGCGTACCACCTGCTTGGCGAGGCAGGCGCACTTGCCGCACTGGCTGGCCACATTGGTGGCGGCTCGAACTTCCTTGTAGCTGCAGCATCCTTCGTAGATCGCGTCGCGGATCTGTCCGTCGGTGACACCGACACAAAGACACACATACATAAAGGCTGACCATCGCGGGTTGAGTCGATGCGTTGGAGAGTAATGGTAATGAGAATGCTTGTCAAAACACTTTGTGTAAGGTGCGTTCCAGAGCGACCGGCGGTTGAGATTCGGCCTGTCACGCAAAGCTGTGTATGATGGTCGGCCTTTGCTGGATCCGGGGGACGCGTTCCGCCCGGGCAAGGTTTTTCACCCCTCATCAGGAGAGATCGAATGAGCGTACTCGTTGGCAAACAAGCCCCGGACTTCACCGTTCCAGCCGTGCTGGGCAACGGCGAGATCGTTGACAGCTTCAACCTGGCCTCGGCCATCAAGGGCAAGTACGGCCTGGTGTTCTTCTACCCGCTGGACTTCACCTTCGTCTGCCCGTCCGAGCTGATCGCCCTGGACAACCGCATCCCTGACTTCCAGGCGCGCAACGTTGAAGTGATCGGCGTGTCGATCGACTCGCACTTCACCCACAACGCCTGGCGCAACACCCCGGTCAACAATGGCGGCATCGGCCAGGTCAAGTACACCCTGGCAGCCGACATGACCCACGAAATCTGCAAGGCCTACGACGTCGAGTCCGAAGGCGGCGTGGCCTTCCGTGGTGCCTTCCTGATCGACACCAACGGTGTTGTCCGCTCGCAGATCGTCAACGACCTGCCGCTGGGCCGCAACATGGACGAGCTGCTGCGTCTGGTCGACGCCCTGCAATTCCACGAAGAGCACGGCGAAGTCTGCCCGGCCAACTGGAAGAAAGGCGACAAGGGCATGAACGCTTCGCCGGAAGGCGTCGCGGCTTACCTGAGCGAGAACGCTGGCAAGCTGTAATTTGCCAAGCGCATAAAAAAACCGGCCCTGGTGGCCGGTTTTTTTATGCTTCAAGCTGCAAGCGTGCGATCAGTCGTTGAAATCGCGCCAGCCGCCCATCTCTTTCCAGCGATTGACGATGCCGCAGAACAGCTCGGCAGTTTTCTCGGTGTCGTAACGCGCCGAATGCGCCTCACGGCCGTCGAAGTCGATGTCCGCGCTCTGGCAGGCTCGGGCCAGCACGGTCTGGCCGTAGGCGAGGCCAGCGAGGGTGGCGGTGTCGAAGCTGGAGAACGGGTGGAACGGGTTGCGCTTGATATCGTTGCGCGCCACCGCAGCATTGAGGAAACCCAGGTCGAAGCTGCTGTTATGCCCCACCAGGATCGCCCGCTTGCAGCCATTGGCCTTCAGCGCCTTGCGCACGCCGCGGAAAATATCGGTCAGCGCACTTTCCTCGCTCACCGCCATGCGCAGCGGGTGATCGAGCTTGATGCCGGTGAACTCCAGCGCGGCGGCCTCGATATTGGCCCCCTCGAACGGTTCGACCCGATGGAAATAGGTGTGTTCGGGGAACAGGAAGCCCTTTTCATCCATGCCGATGGTGACGGCGGCAATCTCCAGCAGCGCGTCGGTGGCGCTGTTGAAACCACCGGTCTCGACATCCACCACCACAGGCAGGTAGCCGCGGAAACGCTCGGCCATCGGATGGCGCGAGCCGCTGCTGACCTGGCTGTCCTGGTCGTCTTCGTAAAGATCTTCGCTCACGCGTGGTCCTCCTGCAGGCGCCAGCGCAGTGTTTCACCAGCGCGCAGGGGAATGACGGTGGTGTCACCGAAGGGCAGGCTGTCCGGCGCTGTCCATTGCTCACGCACCAGGGTGATGGTGTCGGTATTGCGCGGCAGGCCGTAGAAGTCAGGGCCATGCTTGCTGGCGAAGCCTTCGAGCTTGTCCAGTGCGTTGCGCTGCTCGAACGCCTCGGCATACAACTCGATGGCGGCGTAGGCGGTATAGCAGCCGGCGCAGCCGCAGGCGGCTTCCTTGGCATGCTTGGCGTGAGGCGCCGAGTCGGTACCGAGGAAGAATTTCGGATTGCCGCTGGTCGCGGCATCCAGCAACGCAACCTGGTGGGTGTTGCGCTTGAGGATCGGCAGGCAATAGAAATGCGGGCGGATACCGCCAACCAGCATGTGGTTGCGGTTGTACAGCAGGTGCTGGGCGGTGATGGTGGCACCGACGTTGGCTGGCGCCTCGGTGACGAACTGTGCGGCGTCGCTGGTGGTGATGTGCTCGAACACCACTTTCAGGGTCGGGAAACGCTCGACCAGGCGGCGCATGTGCTCGTCGATGAAACGCTTCTCGCGGTCGAACACGTCGATCTCACTGCGCGTGACCTCGCCGTGCACCAGCAGGGGCATGCCGGTTTCGGCCAGTGCCTCGATTGCCGGGAAGATGTTGTCGATGCTGGTCACGCCCGAATCGGAGTTGGTGGTGGCGCCGGCCGGGTACAGCTTGGCGGCGTACACGATCCCGCTGGCCTTGGCGGCGCGGATGTCTTCCGGGCTGGTGCGGTCGGTAAGATACAGCACCATCAGTGGCTCGAAACGGCTGCCGGCGGGGCGTGCTGCAAGGATGCGGGCGCGGTAGGCATCGGCCTCGACGGCGTTGCGCACCGGCGGAACCAGGTTGGGCATAATGATGGCGCGGGCGAAGGTACGCGCCACGTCACCAACGGTGTGAGGCAGGACGGCACCATCGCGCAGATGGATGTGCCAGTCGTCGGGGCGCAGGAGGGTCAGGCGATCGGACATTGGAGATTCCAGGCGGGTCGAACTCAGAAGCCAATGCTACCGGAAAACCCCTGTTCGAGCACGGCTATCAAGTTTTCCGACAGGCGTCCGATAGCATTCAGGTAAGCCGTCAGAATCAGTGGAGCCGACCGTGCGCCAGCGTTACCTAGCCCTGTTCACCCTTGTCGCCAGCCTGCCGGCCGGGGCCATGACCTTCCAGACCCGCGTGGAGAACGTCGCCTGGAAAGTCGAGGGTGACCAGTTCGAATGTCGCCTGATCCAGCCGATCGACGGTTTCGGCAGCGGCGAGTTCGTGCGCCGTGCCGGCGAGCAACCGACGTTCCAGCTGCGTTCGGACAGCAATGTCCTCGGCGCAGGGTCAGCCACCTTGCTGGCCGCCGCAGCCCCCTGGCAGCCAGGGCGGGGCGATATCAACCTCGGTGCGGTGCACATGGCCCGCACTGGCGTGTTGTTCACCTCCAGCCAGGGGCAGGCCAGCCGCCTGATCAATGGCCTGCTCGATGGCCGCAGCACGGTGGTGCGCAACTACCGGGGCGAGGGTGGCCGGCCGATGCAAGTGCAGGTGATGCCCGTCAGCTTCGCCAAGGCCTACAGCGACTACCAACTGTGCGCCGCCAAGCTGCTGCCGATGAACTACGACCAGATCCGCCAGACCCAGGTCGGCTTCCCCGGTGGCGGGATCGAACTGGACAGCTCGGCGCGTGCGCGCCTGGATGTGCTGCTGGACTATTTGAAGGCCGATCCGACGGTCAATCACATCGAGCTCAACGGCCACTCCGACAACAGCGGCAACCGCCTGACCAACCGCGACACCTCGCGCCGACGGGCGTTGGCGGTGGCCGACTACCTCAAGGCGCATGGCGTGCCGGAAGAGCAGATCACCGTGCGCTTCCACGGCGAACGCTATCCGCTGGCCAAGAACAACTCTGCCGCCAACCGGGCGCGCAACCGCCGGGTGAACATCCAGCTCGAGCGCGTGACACCGGTCGAGAAACCGCTGGAGAAACCGGCGCCACCGGTTGCACCGGCGCCCGCGGCTACCGCACCTGCGCCCGCGACGCCTGCGCCCGCTTCCGCCCAGCCCACTCCAGCGAAATCCTGAGTGCGACAGCGGGTCGCGCTCTCGACAATTCCTGTCGCTTTGTCGTCACAAGCTGTCGCCCCATTGTAAATTTTTCGGCAAGGCCGGTAGAATCATCGGCTTTCCGTACAACCCCGTGGAGTGATGGCATGGCGGACGTAAAAAAGGTCGTATTGGCGTATTCCGGCGGCCTTGATACTTCGGTGATTCTCAAGTGGCTGCAGGACACCTACAACTGTGAAGTGGTGACCTTCACCGCTGACCTCGGCCAGGGCGAGGAGGTCGAGCCGGCCCGCGCCAAGGCCCAGGCGATGGGCGTGAAAGAAATCTACATCGACGACCTGCGCGAAGAGTTCGTGCGTGATTTCGTCTTCCCGATGTTCCGCGCCAACACCGTCTACGAAGGCGAGTACCTGCTGGGTACTTCCATCGCCCGTCCGCTGATCGCCAAGCGTTTGATCGAAATCGCCAACGAAACCGGCGCCGACGCCATTTCCCACGGTGCCACCGGCAAGGGCAACGACCAGGTGCGTTTCGAGCTGGGCGCCTATGCGCTCAAGCCTGGCGTCAAGGTCATCGCGCCATGGCGTGAGTGGGACCTGCTGTCCCGCGAGAAGCTGATGGACTACGCCGAGAAGCACGGCATCCCGATCGAGCGCCACGGCAAGAAGAAGTCGCCGTACTCGATGGACGCCAACCTGCTGCACATCTCCTACGAAGGCGGTGTCCTGGAAGATACCTGGACCGAGCACGAGGAAGACATGTGGAAATGGAGCGTCTCTCCGGAGAACGCCCCGGACCAGGCCACCTACATCGAGCTGACCTACCGCAACGGTGACATCGTCGCCATCGACGGCGTCGAGAAGACCCCGGCCACCGTGCTGGCCGATCTCAACCGCATTGGCGGCGCCAACGGCATCGGTCGCCTGGACATCGTCGAGAACCGCTATGTCGGCATGAAGTCGCGCGGTTGCTACGAGACCCCGGGCGGCACCATCATGCTCAAGGCTCACCGCGCCATCGAGTCGATCACCCTGGACCGCGAAGTCGCTCACCTGAAGGATGAGCTGATGCCCAAGTACGCCAGCCTGATCTACACCGGCTACTGGTGGAGCCCGGAGCGTCTGATGCTGCAGCAGATGATCGACGCCTCGCAGCTCAACGTGAATGGCGTTGTCCGCCTGAAGCTGTACAAGGGCAATGTCACCGTCGTAGGCCGCAAGTCGGACGATTCGCTGTTCGATGCCAACATCGCGACCTTCGAGGAAGACGGCGGGGCTTACAACCAGGCCGATGCCGCAGGCTTCATCAAGCTCAATGCATTGCGTATGCGTATCGCGGCCAACAAGGGCCGTTCGCTGCTGTAAGCTGCCTCGAGCGTAAGAAGAAACCCGGCCTAGGCCGGGTTTTTTCATGCCTGGGTTTCTGCCTGGGTGGCGGGCGGGCTCTCGTCTTCCTGCATGGGCGCGGCAGAGAGATGGATACAGGTGCGCGTATCCAGGTTGTACAGCACCCAGCGTCGTTGTCGCCCGTGGGGGCGGTCGATCATTCGCAGTACATGGTTTTCGATGATCTTCTGACTGTCGGCTCCGGAAATGGCGATGATCATCGCGCCTTTGCTCCCGGCGACAGATGTGTGTACAGGCTTGCTGGCGCTGTTGGCATCCCTGTCCGGTACAAACAGCGAGCGAGTGTTGAAGTTGAGGGTGAGAAAGAACAGTACGGTAAGGAAGAACGGGAAGCCCACGAGGAACCAGGTGTACAGGGTCTGGCTGTCTTCGCTGAGGAACGGGAGTGATGCCAGGGCAGACGCTTCGATCACGCCGGCAAAGACAGCGATAAGGGTCAACGGACTGATGGGGTCGCGGTTCATGATGAGTGCCTGGTGATGCTTTGCCCATCTGTAGCGTGTTTTCCCCAGCGTATTAAGCGTGCTTTGTTTCCCTCCCTGGCCAGGTCGCAGCCCTCAACGCCTACCTTTATCCAGTGTATACAGTCGAATTTTCCCGCGTGAAGTGTGACCCAATGACACTTGGATCCAATTATGGCGACTGTTACTTTCTGAATCGTTGCGACGAACCAATATCTATTACATTTTGTGAAAGGGGTAGTTTGTAGGAAGAGTCTCCATTAATTGTAGGCCGCTTCTTTCGGTGAATTTACCAGGGAAACCGCTGCATAAATAATCGTTATGCTCGGGTGTGGTGGTCTATCGAACTAAAAATAACGTATCAATGGGAATCGCATGAATAAAGTGCTGATCGTGGATGATCACCCGGTCATTCGCCTGGCCGTACGCATGCTGATGGAACGGCATGGCTACGAAGTGGTGGCGGAGAGTGACAATGGTGTGGATGCCCTGCAACTGACGCGGGAATATCTGCCGGATATTGTCATTCTGGATATCGGGATCCCCAAACTGGATGGGCTTGAAGTGATTGCGCGGATGACGCTGGCGAGCCCGGCGAGCAAGGTACTGGTGCTGACTTCCCAGGCCCCTGGGCACTTCTCGATGCGCTGCATGCAAGCGGGGGCGGCAGGTTATGTGTGCAAGCAACAGGAGTTGACCGAGCTGCTCAGTGCCATCAAGGCCGTGCTGTCCGGCTACAGCTATTTCCCCAATCAGGCATTGCACAAGGGGCGCTCGGGCACGGGAGGCGCCACGGAAATGGAGATGGTCGAGCGGCTTTCCGGCCGGGAGATGATGGTGCTGCAGCAACTGGCACGGGGCAAGAGTAACAAGGAGATCGCCGACAGCATGTTCCTCAGCAACAAGACGGTCAGTACCTACAAGACTCGCCTGCTCCTCAAGTTGAATGCCCGCTCGTTGGTGGACCTGATCGAACTCGCCCAGCGCCATGGGCTGGCCTGAACCCTATTGAAAAAGCCTCCGTTCAGGAGGCTTTTGCATGTCTGCGCTACAGATCGTAGTCGAAGTCGGCCAGTTGCTTCTGCAGGCGTCGCTCCTCGAGCATGTTGTCGATGGTGCGGCGCTTGCTCAGGTTGGTCTTGGCCGGTTCGGCCTGCGGCTCCACGTCGTCGTCCGTACTTTGGAAATCGTCGTCGTTCGCCAGGTCTTCTTTATCGGTGCTCATGCGTCACTCCAAGCCAAAGGGCCATTGGCCGTCCTTATAACGGGAATCGCAGAGCGGGTAAAAAAGATTTTTTCAATCGCCTTGTGCTGTTGTCAGCTATTGCTTCAATCGTCCGAGGTCTTGAGCTTGTATTCGCACAGATCCTCGATTCGGCAGCTGCCACAGCGGGGTTTTCGGGCCTGGCAGACATAGCGGCCATGCAGGATCAGCCAGTGGTGGGCATCGAGCAGATAGTCCTTTGGCACAAACTTGAGCAGTTTCTTTTCGACTTCCAGAACGGTCTTGCCCGGCGCTATACCCGTGCGGTTGCTGACCCGGAAGATATGCGTATCGACGGCCATGGCCAGTTGGCGAAAAGCGGTGTTGAGCACTACGTTGGCGGTCTTGCGGCCGACGCCGGGCAGGGCTTCCAGGGCTTCGCGGCTCTGCGGGACTTCACCACCGTGCAGTTCGACCAGCAGGCGACAGGTCTCGATGACATTCCTGGCCTTGCTGTTGTACAGCCCGATGGTCTTGATGTACTCGCTCAGGCCTTCGACACCCAGGGCGTGGATGGCCTGCGGCGTGTTGGCAACCGGGAACAGGCGCGCGGTGGCCTTGTTGACGCCGACGTCCGTCGCCTGGGCCGAGAGGATCACCGCGATCAACAGTTCGAAGGGGGTGGAGTAGGCCAGTTCGGTCTTGGGTTCGGGGTTGTCTTCATGCAGCCTGCGAAAGATCTCCAGGCGTTTGGCGGCATTCATGGGGTCAACGGCTTCCTTGACTGCGTGGTGAGGTGGTCGATGGGCGCAGGTGATTGTACAAGCCCAGCAGCAGGCCGAGCAGTATCAAGGCGCCGGGGGCGAGCGTGGCAATGTGCAGGCCGAGACCGTCGGCGAGCACTTGTCGACAGATACCCAGGGCAAGGCTGGCCACCAGGAGCCCACCCAGGCTGCGGCACAGTTGGCGGTAGCGGTGAGTCTGTGGCGGCAACTGTTCGCAGGCCAGGCAGGGCAGCGCCAGCAACAGGGGGTAGAGGGCAAGTTCCTCGGCCAGGGGCAGGGCCCACGCCCGCAGCCCCAGGTACAGGCAGGTTACCAAGGTGGCGGCCAGTAAAGCGCTCGCCCACGGGCTGGCGCCCTGGGCAAGGTGGCGACGCAGCGGTGCCATCAGCGCCTGATGCAGGCCTGTCAGCAGGCAAGCGCAAAGGCTGATGGCGATAGCCTGGACAATGGTCCGGGTCGCGCCGAGCAACGGTGCCAGGCTGATCATCACTAGCCAGAACCTGCTCATGGGCGCGCCTCGCCGAGCAGTGCCTGGCGGTGATCGTCGAAGTAGCGCAGCGCATCCTGGATCGCCTCAATGACTGCCCGAGAAGTTACCGTCGCCCCGGCGAGCTGATCGAACGCGCCCTGGTCACGCTTGATCGCCCAGGCCTGCTCGGGTGTACCTTGCTGTGCCCGGCCGATGAACTGGTCGAGCCAGTGACGCGCCGGGTCTGCCAGTTGGTCGCCCAGGCCTGGGCTTTCCTGTTGCTCGAGTACACGCATGCCTACCAGGCGGCCCCGGGTGTCGATGGCGATGACCATTTCGATGGCGCCGCCATAGCCCTGGAACCTGTTGTGCAGCAGGATGGCGGTGGGGCTGCCGGCCAGCGTGGCACGGTAACCGGCGAGCAGGCGGCTATGGCGCAGGCTGGTATCTGCCAGGGCCAAGGGTGTCTGCAAGGGCCGATTGTCGTAGCTGCCCGGCGGCAGCACCGCCAGCCACTGCCGTTCCTGCCACTGGCGCGAGGCCTGTGCAATCGGTTCGGCCGTGAAGCGTTGCCAGGCCAGTGTCGTGGCAACGGCCAACAATGCCAGCAGCAGAAGGCATGCGGCGCTGCGCCAGCGGGCATTCACGGGCAGGCCTGCTGGCGGCGTTCCGCCCAGCGATCCAGGGAGGGTGCGGCAAGGTTCATCAGCAGGATCGCGAATGCCGTGCCGTCGGCGAAGCTGCCCCATGTACGGATCAGGTAGATCAGCAGGCCGGCACCGGCACCGAACAGCAGGCGAGCCAATGGCTGCCTGCAACCTGATACCGGCTCGGTGGCGATGAAGAACGCGGCCAGCATGGTCGAGCCCGACAGCAGGTGCAGCAATGGTGAGCCATTGGAGTCGGAGCCGGAGCCATTCCAACCCAGCAGGCTGAACAGGAACAAGGCACCAAGCAGGCCGACGGGTGCATGCCAGCCGAAGACCTTGCGCTGCATCAGGAACAACCCTCCGAGCAGGAAGGCGAGGTTGACCCATTCGCTTGCCCGTCCACCGAAGTGGCCGAAGGCCGAATGGCTGGCAAACAGTTCGTCGATGGTCAGGCTGCGGTTGTGGCGCAGTACGTCGAGCACCGTGGGGCTGGCCCAGGCATCGATGCGATCGCCGGTACCCAGGCTCAGATTCAGGCTGTCCAGCAACCCGGGTGCTTGGCCGGGCCAGTGGTTCATCTGCAGGGGGAAGCTCAGCAGTACGAACACGTAGCCCACCATGGCTGGGTTGAACAGGTTGCGTCCCACTCCACCGAAGGCCTGTTTGCCCAGGCCAATGGCAACACAGGCTGCAATTACCGGCAACCACCAGGGTGCCTGGATGGGCAGGGCGGCAGCCAGCAGGACGGCGGTGACCAGCGCACTGCCATCGCCCACGGCCGAGGCCACCGGTAGCTTGCGCCACCTCAGCAGCAAGGCCTCGGTGGCCAGCGCCGCGCAACTGCTCAGCAGCAGGTTGATCAGCACGCCCCAGCCATGCAGCCAGAACAGTGCCAGCAGCCCTGGGGTGCAGGCCAGCAGCACCAGTTGCATGGCGCTGCGTAGGCGCGGATCAGGTAGCGGCATGGGCCTGCAGTTCCTCGAGGTAGTGCCGGGCGGCGTTTTGCAGGGCCGGCGGCAAGACGTCGGTATGTAGAGTGAGGTTCATTGGGTGAACAGTCCGTTGAGTCCCGAAAACGCCATGGCCATCACCCCGGCACCGATCAGTTGGATAGGCAGGCCGCGTAATGCCGTGGGTACCTCGGCTTGGCGGCTGCGCATGTCCAGGTCCGCATAAAGCATCAGCGCGAGCCAGAAGCCCAAAGCGGCGACGAGTGGCCACGCCAGCAGGCGCCAGCCGCGCATGTCGTCATGGGACAGTTGCACCAGCAAGCCTAGCACCACGGCATTTGCGCTCAGCAGACCCGGCAGGCCTTGTGTAGGCCAGTCTGGGCGCAGGCGCTGAAGCAGGTTCGGCAGCGCCCAGGCCAATGCCGTCAGCAACGGCAGGAAGATCCACAACTGCAGGTCCTGCAACTGCAGAGGCACGAGCAGTTGCTGGTACAGCCAGGCGCCGACTGGCAGTGCCACGAGTATCAGCAGTGCGCTGCACAGGCCCAGGACATGCAGGCGTGCACGCTCGACCGGCTCTGCCTGCAGGAGCAGGTGATTGACCAGCGCGGCGCTGACCAGGACCAGAACATAGTCACTCATGGAGATGCCGACGGCGGGAGGATGGCGCCATTATCCGGCAGCGGGCGGCAGATGCAAATGCCCCGGCCAGGTGACCGGGGCATGGTAGTTACTCGAGGTGGTTACTTGATGCGCTGGCCTGGCTTGGCACCGCTGTCAGGGCTGAGCAGGTAGATTTCCTCGCCGCCCGGGCCGGCTGCCATGACCATGCCCTCGGAAACGCCGAAGCGCATCTTCCGTGGCTTGAGGTTGGCCACCATCATGGTCAGGCGGCCTTCCAGCTGGGACGGATCCGGGTAGGCCGACTTGATACCCGAGAACACATTGCGACGCTCGTCACCGATGTCCAGGGTCAATTGCAGCAGCTTGTCGGCACCCGGCACGGCTTCGGCCTTGACGATCAGCGCCACGCGCAGGTCGACTGCGGCGAAGGTGTCGAACTCGATTTCAGCCGACAGCGGGTCCTTGGCCAGCTCGCCATTGCCCGCCGGGGCGGTCTTGGCCTCGGCGGCCAGCAGGTCTTCCTTGCTGGCGGCGATCATGGCTTCGACCTTGGCCGGTTCGATGCGGCTCATCAGCGCCTTGAACGGGTTGAGCTGGTGGTTTTCCAGGCGCGACTGGTGGTCGTTCCAGGTCAGCGGCGCGACATTGAGGAAGGCCTCGGCATCGGCGGCCAGCACTGGCAGGACCGGCTTGAGGTAGATCACCAACTGGCGGAACAGGTTGACGCCCTGGGCACAGATGGCCTGCACCTCCTCCTGCTTGCCTTCCTGCTTGGCCAGCGACCACGGGGCCTTGTCGGCGATCCAGGCGTTGGCACGGTCGGCCAGGGCCATGATCTCGCGCATGGCGCGACCGAAATCACGGGCTTCATAGGCCTCGGCAATCGACGGGGCGGCCGCGAGGAAAGCTTCGGTCAGCTCTGGCGCGGCATCACCTGCGACCATCACGCCGTCATTGCCCTTGTGGATGAAGCCGGCGCAGCGGCTGGCGATGTTGACCACCTTGCCGACCAGGTCGGAGTTGACCTTCTGCACGAAGTCCTCGAGGTTCAGGTCGAGGTCGTCGACGCCGCGGCCCAGCTTGGCGGCGTAGTAGTAGCGCAGGTACTCCGGCTGCAGATGGTCGAGGTAGGTGCGCGCCTTGATGAAGGTGCCGCGCGACTTGGACATCTTCGCGCCGTTGACGGTCAGGTAGCCGTGCACGTTGACCGCGGTCGGCTTGCGCAGGCCCGCGCCTTCGAGCATGGCCGGCCAGAACAGGGCGTGGAAGTTGACGATGTCCTTGCCGATGAAGTGATACAGCTCGGCCGTGGAGTCTTCTTTCCAGAACGCGTCGAAGTCCAGTTCCGGCCGGCGCGCGCAGAGGTTCTTGAAGCTGGCCATGTAGCCGATCGGCGCGTCCAGCCAGACGTAGAAGTACTTGCCAGGCTCGCCCGGGATCTCGAAACCGAAGTACGGGGCGTCGCGGGAGATGTCCCATTCCTGAAGGCCAGAGTCCAGCCACTCGGCGAGCTTGTTGGCCACGGCGTCCTGCAGGGTGCCGCTGCGGGTCCACTGTTGCAGCATGGCCTGGAAGTCGGGCAGCTTGAAGAAGAAGTGCTGGGAATCACGCAGCACCGGGGTGGCGCCGGAGATCGCCGACTTGGGGTTCTTCAGCTCGGTCGGGGCGTAGGTGGCGCCGCATTTTTCGCAGTTGTCGCCGTACTGGTCCTCGGCCGCGCACTTGGGGCAGGTGCCCTTGATGAAGCGGTCGGCGAGGAACATGCCCTTTTCAGGGTCGAAATACTGGGTGACCGAACGGGTGGCGATATGCCCGGCATCGCGCAGGCGCGTGTAGATCAGGCTCGACAGCTCGCGGTTCTCTTCGCTGTGCGTGGAGTGGTAGTTGTCGAAGTCGACCAGGAAGTCGGCGAAGTCGGCGCTGTGCTCGGCCTGGACGTTGGCGATCAGTTGCTCGGGCGTGATGCCTTCCTTTTCCGCGCGCAGCATGATGGCCGAACCGTGGGCGTCGTCGGCGCAGACATAGATGCACTGGTTGCCGCGCAGTTTCTGGAAGCGCACCCACATGTCCGTCTGGATGTACTCGAGCATGTGGCCAAGGTGGATCGATCCATTGGCATAGGGCAGGGCGCTGGTGACGAGAATCTGACGTGGCTCGGACATGGTGGCTCGGCTACTTATCTGGCTACGGGGTAAAAATGAGGGTGATCGGCCACTATAAAGGGCTGGCGAATATATTTCACCCCAACAACGCATCCGCTGACGATTGACGGGTTAGCATAGGCGCCTGTTCCGTATTCAGTTTGCCAATGGGAGCCTCCATGAGTGCCGTTACCCGTGCCGCCGTCGAAGGCGTGCTTCGCCAGTACACCGACCCCTACCTGAACCAGGACCCGGTCAGCGCCGGTTGCGTGCGCGCCATCGAAATCCAGGGTGGGCAAGTCAATGTGCAGTTGCAGTTGGGCTATGCCGCCGGGCTGTTCAAGGGCGGCTGGGCGCAGGTGCTGCAGACCGCCATCGAGAACCTCGACGGCGTGACTTCGGCCTCGGTCGGCATCGACTGTGTGATCGCCACCCACAAGGCCCAGGCTCAGGTGCCGGCCATGGCCAACGTCAAGAACATCGTCGCCGTGGCCTCGGGCAAGGGCGGGGTCGGCAAGTCGACCACCGCCGCCAACCTGGCCCTGGCCCTGGCCCGCGAGGGTGCGCGGGTGGGGATACTCGACGCCGACATCTATGGCCCCAGCCAGGGTGTGATGTTCGGCATCCCCGAGGGCACCCGCCCGCAGGTGCGCGAGCAGAAGTGGTTCGTGCCGATCAAGGCCCATGGCGTCGAGGTCATGTCCATGGCTTTCCTCACCGATGACAACACGCCCATGGTCTGGCGCGGCCCGATGGTTTCGGGGGCGTTGCTGCAGTTGGTGACCCAGACCGCCTGGGACGACCTCGACTACCTGGTGATCGACATGCCGCCAGGCACCGGCGATATCCAGCTGACCCTGGCGCAGAAGGTGCCGGTGGCGGGCTCCGTCATCGTCACCACCCCGCAGGATCTGGCGCTGCTGGATGCCAAGAAGGGCGTGGAGATGTTCCGCAAGGTCAACATCCCGGTGCTGGGCGTGGTAGAGAACATGGCGGTGCACATCTGCTCCAACTGCGGCCATGCCGAGCACCTGTTCGGCGAAGGCGGCGGCGAGAAGCTGGCGGCCCAGTACGGTGTCGAGCTGCTGGCATCGTTGCCGTTGTCGATGCTTATCCGCGAGCAGGCCGACAGTGGCAAGCCGACCGCGATTGCCGAGCCGGAAAGCCAGATCGCCATGGTCTACCAGGAGCTGGCGCGGCAGGTGGGGGCGCGGATCGTGCTACAGGAAGCGGCGGCGCCAGCGATGCCGAGCATCACCATCAGCGAGGATTGAGGTTCAGGCAGTCATGTGGGAGCGGACAAGCTCGCTCCCCCGATCGCTTCTGACCATTCGCTCAGGCATAAAAAAACCCGCCAATGGCGGGTTTTTTTTGAAAGCGAGGAAGCGAGATCGACTTAGGCGATCTGAACTTCTTCAGCCTGCATGCCTTTCTGGCCGCGGGTAGCGACGAAAGTAACAGCCTGGCCTTCTTTCAGGGTTTTGAAGCCGTCAGCTTGGATGGCTTTGAAGTGCACGAACAGGTCGTCACCCGACTGAGGGGTGATGAAGCCGTAGCCTTTCTCATCGTTGAACCACTTAACGGTACCGTTTTGACGGTTGGACATGTTTCTGTCTCCTTGGACAAAGTTGATTACGGTCAGGAAATACCCTGCCCGGGACTGAGTGCAAAGAGAGCAGAAAATTCAGCGATGGGCCGATGATAATCGTGCATCAAACTAGAGATTCTCGGTGTCACGTGCAGCACAGTGGCGCCACCTTAACCCACTTTCCACAACCTGCCAATGGTCAAGGAGCGCTTTGATGAATTTCGGATCGGCGGCCGGTGCAGGCCCCGTCTGGCGCGGGATGGGCAAGGAAACTTTAACCCGCGCGCCGGGACCGGTAAGATGCGCATCTCGTTTTTCACCTTGCACTCTTCAGGACACCCCGCCATGAGCATCAAATCGGACAAGTGGATTCGCCGCATGGCGCAGGAACACGGCATGATCGAACCGTTCGTCGAGCGCCAGGTGCGCGGCGAGCACGACAGCCGGGTCATCTCCTTCGGCGTCTCCAGCTACGGCTACGACGTACGCTGCGCCGACGAATTCAAGGTGTTCACCAACATCAACTCGGCCACCGTCGACCCGAAGAACTTCGACGCCGGCAGCTTCGTCGACATCAAGAGCGACGTGTGCATCATCCCGCCGAACTCCTTTGCCCTGGCTCGTACAGTGGAGTACTTCCGCATCCCGCGTGACGTGCTGACCATCTGCCTGGGCAAGAGCACCTACGCCCGCTGCGGCATCATCGTCAACGTCACCCCGCTCGAGCCCGAGTGGGAAGGCCATGTGACGCTGGAGTTCTCCAACACCACCACGTTGCCGGCGAAGATCTACGCCAACGAAGGCGTGGCGCAGATGCTGTTCCTGCAGTCCGACGAGGAGTGCGAAGTGTCGTACAAGGATCGTGGTGGCAAGTACCAGGGCCAGCGCGGCGTCACCTTGCCGCGCACCTGAGCCGACAAAGCGCGGGAATTGTTTCCGCGCCCGGCACTCCAACGAGTGAACAGTTCCGGCGCGCATGACGTGCGCCGGCTCTCGTCAGGAGCCTTCCATGAAAATTGACCCCGCAATCAGTGCCAAGCTGGCCGTCCTGCAGCCGAACCAGATCGGATTGCTGGCCTGGTCGCTGCTGGCCCATCCGCCGATACACACGCCACTGCCCATGCGCGCTGGCGGCGTGCCTCACCAGCCTGATCCCGACACTCCCCAGCCGCCGCAGCCTGGCGAGCAGCCACCGATGGAGCCGGGCGAACCGACCTTGCCCGATGAGCCGCCTCCGGCTCCCGTGGCCTGACGCCGCTCAGTTGCCCAGCAGGTAACCGCTGCGACAGACCTGCTCGCCTGCCACATGGGCGACCACCATGCCCGCGGTGGCCATGCGCCGGATGCTGCGGGCATAGAGCAGCCCCGCCTGGCTGTTGCGCAAGGGGGTGACCCGGTCGTTGAGCGGGTCGATGACCTCGGCGATCAGTGTCCCGGCTTGCAGGTACTGGCCGGGGCTGGCATGGAACACCAGCAACCCGCCAAGCGGTGCCATGACCGGTTCCACCGCTGCCAGTGGCGTGGCCGGATGGCGCAGCGCCGGCAAAGGGGCAGGCTGCCCTTCGATGACTCCGGCGTGGGTCAGGAAGTCGAGGATCGCCTGGCAGTCCTGGGTGGCCAGGGCGTGGCTGACATCGGCCTGGCCGCGCAACTCGATGGTCACCGAAAAACTGCCCTGGGGGATCGGGAAGCGTTTGCCGAAGCGCTGCTGCAACTGCCACCACACCAGGCTGAAACACTCATCGAACGATTGCCCGCCCGAGTCGGTGGCCAGCAGGCTGGCCTGGACGCCCAGGTAACGTGCCAGCGGTTCGACCTCGGGCCAGGCCTCGGGCGTGGTGTACAGGTGCTCGACGGCTTCGAAGTCGCAATGCAGGTCGAGCACCATGTCGGCGTCGCAGGCCAGGCGCTGCAGGGTCAGGCGCTGGGACTGCAGCGGCGTGTGCGCGGGGTGGGCATCCAGGCCCCGGCGCAGGTATTCACGGATCAACGCCAGGTTGTGGGCCGGGTCCTGGGAGAGGTGGCCTTCGATCTGGTCGCCGATGCTGTCCGACAGGTCGACGAACTTGCGGTTGAAGTTCTCGCCGCTTTGCAGCTCGAAGCGCCCCAGGGGCGCGTCCAGCAACACCTGCTCGAGGCCGACCGGGTTGGCCACCGGTACCAGGATGACCTCCTTGCGCAACCGCCCCTGCTGCTCCATGTCCGCAAGCCGCTGCTTGAGGTGCCAGGCCACCAGCATGCCCGGCAGTTCGTCGGCGTGCAGCGAGGCTTGGATGTACACCTTGCCGGCGCCACGTGGGCCGAAATGGAAGCTGTGCAACTGGCGGGCGATACCCGGGACAGGGGAGAGCAGGTCGTGGGTCGAGTGGTGCATGGTGGTCCTGATGTGAGCGCTGTGCGGCAAGGGCCGGGATCAAGGATAGAAGCATAACTTCGGCGTTGGCGCACTATTCACATCGGCCGGGCGGACGGTGGAGCTCAGATATGGACTACCTGAAATGAGGAAATGCCGAACCCGCAGGTGTTGTCTACTGATGCTTCATCGCGCTGCGCAACAAATATGTTGCGAGTGCAACCTGTTTGCTGCATTTTTCTCCTGGTGCATGCATGAAGTACAGCGAACTACGTCGATGGCTGCGTTCTCAGGGAGCCACCTTCGTTCCTGCCAAAGGCAGCCATTTCAAGGTTTACCTGGGCAATCGACAAACCATCTTCCCCGACCACGGCGCCAAGGAAATAGGGGAGGGGCTGAGGAAGAAGATCCTCAAGGATCTTGGACTGAGCGACTGACCACGCAACGAGGTTTCCAAATGAATTTCGACTATCCGGTAAACGTGCACCGTGATACAGGCAGTGTCTGGATCAGTTGTCCGGATATACCTGAGATGGCCAGTGCGGGCGATACGCTCGATGAAGCATTGTTCGATGCAGTGGATGCCCTGGAGTCAGCGCTTTCCCTGTACGTGGAGCGTCGGGCAGCCATTCCGTTGCCGACATCAGTGCAGTCAGCCGAGGCCATTGTCAGGTTGCCGGCGCTGACCGCGGCCAAGGCGGCGCTGTGGAACACCATGGTCGCTCAGAATGTGACCAAGACCGAAATGGCCCGACGGCTTGGCGTCAATCGGCCGCAGGTGGATCGCCTGGTTGATCTGCTGCATCGCTCCAAGATCGAGCAGGTCGAGCATGCCTTGCATGTATTGGGGCAACGCATTGAGCTCGCGGTGGTAGCTGCCTGAACCTGATCCGAGAGTTCCTTCCTGGCGCAGCTGCTGCGCCAGGAAGCTACTTCCGTGGGGTCGAAGGCCTATTTGCCAGGCACCAGCGTCAATCGCTGGCTACCGTAGGCCCGGGCAAAATTCTGCGGTTGCAGCGGCAGGCTGGTAAAGCGGCCCTTGAACCAGGCATCGAGCCCATCGCTGTAATGGTGGCTGGCCGGATTGCCGGACTGGCCGTTGCTGGTCAGCACCTGCAGCGGTTCGGTCTGCCCAAAATCGACGATCATCCGCGCCGAGGCCGGCAGTTGGGTGTCGAAGCTGCTCCCCCAGGCATAAGGTGTCAGGGCGAGGGTGCTGAAGTCGCCACCCGCCGCCAGGGGCGCGCGCTCGAGCTTGTCGCCCAGGCCGTGATAGGCCGGTGCCGGCCAGCGGTACTGATGCAGCTTGCCCCACTGCCAGGCGCGGCGGTCGGCGCCGAGTTGTGTGGTGCCGGCATCCACCGCCGCAGCCAGGCTGCGGGCGAGGATGGTGGGCTTGTCTTCTTTTTGCGGCGTGCCGCGATCATCCCAGAACGGGCTGTCCTCGCGTCCCAGCAGGTGGTCGGCCTGGGCGGAGTAGGAAAGCTTGGCATTGCCGATGAACGCTTGCCATGCCGGGCTGGATTCCGGGCCCAGTTCATCGAGGAAGGTCTGGCGAGTGACTGCCTGGAGGAACAGTTCGTACAAGGCGGCATCGGCCGACACCGGGCTTAGCCGGCCATCGAAGGCCTTGAGTCGCGCCAGGGCATCGCGAGCCTTGTCGCGCTGGGCGCCAGGCAGGGCGTCGATGGCCTGCTTGAGCGGCTGGGCCATGCCGGGGGCGTCGAACATCTGCTTGAGCTTGTCGGCCAGCAGTGTCACCTGATCGTTCTGCAGGGCCATCACGCTGCGGCTGTCGTGACGACCGTTGCCGGCCAGCTGGGCCAGGCGTTCGGCACGCTCGGGGTAGTACCAACTGCTCGACAGCTGCATGCCGTAGCCTTTGGGCAGGCTGCGCTGGTTGGCGTGGCCGATGAAGCCGGCGGGCGGGTCCTGATCATAGGGGTGCAGCATCGCATCGGCGTAGCCATCCCAGTCATAGCGCCCGTCCCAGCCTGGGGAGGGCAACAGGCCCTGGCCTTCGCGGCGGTTGGGGTAGCGGCCGCTGACCTGCCAGCCGATATGCTGGGGCTCGGCGAACACGAAGTTCAGCGCTGCCGCACCGACCTCGCGGGTGCTGTCGAAGGCACGCTCGATGTTTTGCGCGCGGGTCAGGTCGAACAGCGCATCGAGGCTGCGATCGTCCTTGAGCAGCGGTAGATGCAGGGCCAGGGCCAGGCTGCCATGCCCCGGCAACAGGGTGCCGTGGCGAGTGTCGTACATCACTTCGCGCTGAGGGCGCTGGCCGCGAACGAAGAAGGTCTCGTTGCGGGCACGCGCCGGTTGCCACTTGCCCTCGGCGAGGTAGGTCAGCTGGGTGCCCTGGCGGCGCACCTGCTCGAGGAACAGGTCCTGGTTGTCGGCCATCACCGCGCTGCTGCTCCAGGCCAGCTTGCCGTTGTAGCCGGCCAGCACGATCGGTAGCCCTGGCAGCGACAGGCCGGCGACCTGATACTTGCCGGTGTGTATCTGCACCGGGCTCAGTGCCCAGGCGGCGCGGCTGTCGCTGGCCAGCAGGCTCTTGCCGGCACGGCTGCGCTGGGGCGACAGGGCCAGGTTGCTCGAGCCGGGGGCACCCAGCAGGCCGAGGTCGGCCAATTGCTGGCCAGTGGCGGCAAGCGCGCCCAGCCCCGGCAGCTGGCTGGCCAGGTTCACGCCCTTGAGCTTGTCGACTTCGCTTTCGGCCAGGGGTTCGTCCGGAGCGCCGGGCAGCAGCCAGGCCAGCTTGTCGGCACCGACCTTCTGCGCCAGAGTCAATGCCGACAGTTCCTCCTGCAGGTTCACCGACTGGCTGAAGGCGTAGAGGCTGAAGATCAGCGCGGAATCCTCGGGTTTCCAGTATTCCGGGCGATAGCCGCTGCGAGCGAGTTCGCCCGGCAACTTGTCGCGATAGCGGAACAGGTAGGCGTTGACCCCGCGGGCATAGACTTCGAAGAAGCGCTTCAGGCGCGGCGAGGCATCGGCATACAGCTGGCCGGCATTCTGCTTGAGGTTGGCCGCGCGCATCAGCCGGTCGATCTCCAGGGCGTCGGCTCCCGCCAGCTCGGCCAGGCGCCCCTGGGCCAGCAGGCGCATGGCGACCATCTGCTCGATGCGATCCCCGGCATGCAAGTAGCCCAGGCTGAACAGCGCATCATGGAAGTTGCTGCTTTCGATCAGCGGCGCGCCCATGGCGTTACGCCGTACCGAGACGTTCTGCGCCAGGCCCTTGAGCGGTTGCACGCCGCTGTTGGGCAGGACGCTGTCCTGGATGCCACCCATCTGGCAGCCGCCCAGCGCGAGCAGGCCAAGCAACGCGGCAGCACTGCCGAGGCGGAGAGGGAAGGGTGGAAGGACGGGGGCGGCCATGGCTGGATTCCTGCAGGGCGTGGCGGGGTTCTGAAAGGCGCTAAGGTAGTGAGCGCGCAGTCGCCGTGCAAGGTGCCGGGGAGCTTTATTTACCAGTGGTCATGCTGGAGCGGGTTGATCATGGGCCAAGCCCGTTCCCAAGAAGATTTGCCTGGGGGTGAGCTTGGCCATGAACACGTGCGCTGACGTTGATCAGGCGCCGTGGCACTTCTTGAATTTCTTCTCGCTGCCGCATGGGCAAGGGTCGTTGCGGCCGACGTCCTTCAGGGCGTTGCGCACCGGCTCCTGGTGGCCGTGGTTGCAGTGCGGGCCGTGCACATGGCCGTGGTCGTGGTGATGGTCGTGACCGTGATCGTGATCGCAGTCGGGGCCATGGACATGGGGTTGTTGGGTCATTGCAGCGTTACTCCGGTTTAAGATCGCCGGGGATTATCTCACCCCTTTGCCTCAAGTGCAGGTCCCGATGCACGATCAGCCCGGTGGCCAGCTCGCCGCGCAGTTGATACTGCACGGGTTGCCCGCTCTTGAGCAGCTTTGCCAGAGGCTTGAGGTGCTGCCAGAGATTGGTCCGCACGGTGACCTTGAAGGTGCGCCGGGCATGGCCGCCAACGCTGCGCCACAGGCTGGCCTCGTCTTCGGCCAGCAACAGGTCGCCGAGGCGTACAGAGTAGGCCAGGTGGCGGATGAACAGGCGGCTGTCGTTGGGGTTGTCGACCCGCAGGTGCAGAACGAACTCCTGCTGGTGCAGGCGCACCTTTACCGGTTCCACCTCGAGCAGGTGCAGTTGTGGTTCACGCCAGGTATCACCGCCCCAGCTGGCGCAGCCCGCCAACCCGCCCAGCAGCAGGCTGAGCGAGAGCAGGCGGGCCAGGGTGCGCATGCTCAACTACCGAAGTAACTGGCGCAGCATTTCTTGAACTTCTGCCCGCTGGCGCAGGGGCAGGGGTCGTTGCGACCGGCCTTGAGGGGGGCGGTCGGGTCGATGAAGTACCAGCGTCCGGCGTGTTGGACGAATGCCGAGCGCTCGCGGTGCTGGTGATCGCCCTCGAGGTCGTGCCAGCGTGCGGTGAACGTGACGAAGGCATGCTCGGGCTGCCCGCCGAGCACCTCGGCGGCCTCCACCTCCAGGCCCAGCCAAGTGCTCTGCGCGCTCCAGGCCGCCATGGCGGCGCGGTCCAGGCCTGGTTGCTGGGCCGGCAGGGTGGTAGCCACCAGGTAATCCACCAGGCCCAGCACATAGGCGCTGTAGCGTGAACGCATCAGCGTCTGGGCATCCGGCGCTGGTGTTCCACTGTGATAGTGCCCGCAGCAGGTATCGAGCAGGTTGCCACTGCCGCAGGGGCAGATCGAGACACTCATTCGGTCACCACCAGTACTTGCCGAAGTTTTCGGGGTTGGCCCAGAACTTGGCGTTGAGCCAGTCCGGGACTTGTTTGTAGTCATGCAGATCATAGGTGAACAGGCTCAATACCTGTTCATCGCGCTGGAACTGCTCGCTGGCCGAGAGCGCCAGCGAATAGAAATCGGTGGCCTGCCAGCCGCAGACGGTCAGGTCGGCCAGCACCGCGACGCGGCTGGCGTTGAGGTTGCGAATGCCGCCCAGCAGCTCCAGGCCGGTGCGCTTGGGCAGGTGTTCCAGGCAATCGACCAGTACCGCGAGGTCGAAGCGCCGGGCGGCCTGTTCGGCGGGCAGCGGGCCGGGTGCTGCGACTTCGATGCGGGTATCGGGATGGGCGGCGGCGAAGGCTTCCAGGGCCGGGAAGCGACTGCCCACCAGCAGCAAGTGGCGCGGGGTGAAGCGCTCCAGCAGGGCGGCCAGTGCCTGCTGGGGCGTGCGTTGGGAGAAAGCGTCGGTCATTGCCATTCCTCGTTCAGGTCGCTCAAGACTAACGGTCCCAGGCCAGCGGGCAAAGGGGCGCGCCGCTGCGGCGTGGCTTATTGCTGGCAGAGCGGGAAGCGCCGGTCTTTACTCCCAGAGCATCGGTTTTCTACCGATTCCCCCTAGGAGAAGCAACAAGATGAGCATAGTACGCACAGCGATACCCCTGGTTCTGCTCACCAGTGTGTTGACTGGTTGTGCAGGTTTGCAGAAAACCGACTGGCCGAAGTGTGCTGCCGTCGGGGGCGTGGGCGGCGCGGCCCTGGGCGCGATCGAGAGCTCCAGCTGGGCTGGCTGGGGCGCCTTGCTCGGTGGCGGCCTGGCGGCGGGTTACTGCTGGGCCCATGGTGACGGTGACGAAGACGGCGATGGCGTCCCGGACAGCCGCGACAAGTGCCCAGGCACTCCGCGTGGCGTGCAGGTCGACGCCAATGGCTGCCCGCCGGAGCCGGCGCCGGTGGTTGAGGAGGTCGTGGTACAGAAGGAAGAAGTCATCGTCATCCGTGACGTGCATTTCGAGTTTGACTCGGCACGCCTGACGGCCACCGACAAGGAGCGCCTGAACACCATCGCCACGCGCCTCAAGCAGGAAGCCCCGAGCGCGCGCCTGAGCGTTTCCGGCCACACCGACAGCGTTGGCTCCGACAGCTACAACCAGAAGCTCTCCGAGCGCCGCGCCCAGTCGGTGACCAACTACCTGGTCGAAAGCGGTGTACCGCGCGCCAGCTTCGTCTCGGTGGTGGGGGCGGGTGAAACGCAGCCGGTCGCCGACAACGCCACCGCCGACGGGCGTGCCATGAACCGTCGAACCGAGATCAAGATCCAGCGTTGACGGCGATGTGCCCGCGCCTTGAGAAGTGGCGTGGGCACGTCTTTACTCCTGTGTGACCGGTAGCGGCCGGTGACACAGGAGCATTCACCATGCGTGTTTTGTCGAAAGCGGCACTGCCGTTGGTGGTGGCCACGAGCCTGCTGGCAGGCTGCGCCACCCACAGCGATGGCAGCGCGCCCCTCAATCAAAGGACCTGGCCCATCTGCAGCCTGCTTGGCGGTCTGGTCGGTGGCGGCCTGGGCGCCATCGAAAGTTCCAGCTGGGCGGCTGGTGCCGGCGTTGCCGGTGCGATCGCCGGTGGCTTGATCTGTTATGCCCAGGATGGCGACGAGGATGGCGATGGCGTTTTCGACCGCCGCGACCGTTGCCCGGATACTCCGGCCGGTACCCAGGTCAACCATATGGGCTGCCCGTTGCCGCAATATCCAGCCACCGCACCGCAGCCAGAGCCTGCGGCGACCCCAGAGGTGATCACGCTGGATGATCAGGGCCAGGTGCTATTCGCCTTCGACTCCGCCGAGCTTACCCAAGGTGCCCAGCAGCGCCTGCAGGGCTTGCTGCCCAAGCTCAACGACCCCAGTGTGGCCAGTGTCAAGGTGATCGGTTTCACTGACAGCGTGGGCTCCGACAGTTACAACCAGCGCCTGTCCGAGCGCCGTGCCAGCGGTGTTGCCGAGTACCTGATCAGCCAGGGCCTGGCGCCGAACAAGGTGACCAGCCAGGGCCGTGGCGAGAGTGAGCCGGTGGCCGACAACGACACCGACGAAGGTCGCTCGCGCAACCGACGAGTGGAACTGCACCTGAACTGACCCCTCTGGCGCATGCCCCGGCAGTAGGGTTACTGTTGCCGGCGCGGTCCGCTCGAACGGGCCGCGCCGGCATAACAATAAATCATGGGGGCGGGGTATGAAGTTCATCCTGGGCCTGGGCAAGGCTCTGACGGTGGCGTTCTGGGGTGTGGTGCTGTTCAACCAGTTCATGCCGCAGCCATTGCCGCTCAATCTGCTGATCAATGCCGCAGGTATCGTACTGCTGTCGCTGCATGTGCTCGAGGTGCTGTTCTTCAACGGCAGCCTGCGCGGGCGCAGCCATCGCTGGTTCGACCGTCTGCAGATTCTGTTGACCGGCATCTTCCATGTCATGTCCATCCCCCGGTCGCAGGAGGCGCCGAGCCATGCGTAAACTGATTTTGCTGGCCGTAATGGTCACACCCTTGGCCCAGGCCGAAAGCCTGGAGGTTGCTGCCCATTCGATGCTGCGGCTGCCGAACAAGGCGGCAAGCGTGCATCTGGAGCATCTGCGGGTGGCCGACTCGGCGACCTTGTTGCTACCAGCCAGCCTTACCGAGCTGAAGATCGACCGGCTCGAACTGGGGCGCGATGCGCGCATCGCCATCGCGCCGGCCGAGCGCGACCTGAGCATCGAGGCGTTGATGGCTCGGCTGGGCGAGGGCAGCGAGTTCAGTGCGCCAGGGGCGCCCGGAAGCTACGAGCGGCCCGCGAGGCCGGGGCGTAACCTGGATCTGCGGCTGCAGGCGCTGGAGGCGGACCGGCTATCGATCGACGCCCGGGGCGGGGCTGGGGCGCCGGGGTATGTCGGGCTCGACGGCGCCAATGGCAAGCCCGGGGGCTGCACCTGGGGGCAGGCCAGTCGTGGGGCCAATGGTGATGATGGTGGCAACGGGCATGATGGGGCGCCCGGTGGGCGAGTTCGTCTGGCGGTGCCTGAAGGGTTTGCGCAGGAGCGGATTGTGGTACGGCTTGATGGTGGTGCGCCTGGTAAGGCGGGGGCTGCCGGGAAGGCCGGGGCGGGTGGGGTCAGTAAGGGGTGTCTGGTTTATCGGACCGATGCGGGGGGGAATGGGCGGCCTGGGCAGGCCGGGCAGCCTGGGTTGGCTGGGGCCTCGGGGGAGTTGATTCTTCAGCGGCTTTGAGTTTTTCTGGGGTAGTGTTGTTTGGTTGTTTGGTTGTTTGGTTGTTTGGTTAGTTGGCTAGTTGGTGTTGAAAGTTGTATGCGCATTCATTTGCGATGTCGACGCTTATTCACCTTTCCGCCCTTACGGCGGCTTACTTTGGTCTTGGCCAAAGTAAGCAAAGCCGTTGCGCTCCATTCATCCGGCCCTCCGCTTCGCTCCGGGTTCCCTCACTCCGGCCTTGCTCCCGGGAGGACCGCGCTGAACGCCCCATCCTGGGGCGCAGCGCTTGACGGGCATCCATGCCCGTCACCTCCCTCCGCAAGGCCTGCGTTCGGCCTCCTGAAGTCGCGAAGTTACGGGCGGCGCCTGCACTAACGCAGCTAGTCGCTAGTTGCCATCGTGGGAACTCTAGATCAACATCGCGGGGCAATGAAGAACAACATTACAGCCACTAACAAAACCAACATATCTGCTCTTGATCTGCTCTTGATCTGCTCTTGATCTGCTCTTGATCTTGCTTCTAAGTGCGCGATAGTTCAGGCGACACAAGTTGCGACTTCAGGAGGCCGAGTGGAGTTCTTGCGTAGTGGGGCGACGGCCATGGATGGCCGTCGAGCGCTGCGCCCCAGGATGGGGCGTACAGCGCGGTACCCACGGGAGCAAGAACGGAGCGAGGGAACCCCGTAGCGAAGCGTAGGGGCCGTATGAACGGAGCCGAACGGTTTTGCCTACTTTTGTCAAGACAAAAGTAGGTCGCCGTAAAGGCGAAAGGGTGACTAAATGTCGATATCGTCTACGAATGTGCTTACAACTACCAAAACAATCTCTCAAGCCAAACCCAAACCCCTCAAACCAAAACCCGCGAACTTGCCACCCCCACCACTAACACCCCAATCAACAAATTAACCCCAACCAACCGCCGAATCCGCCCCAACACCCCAGCCCCCGAAGCCCAATCCCCAGCCTCCACCGCCGCACGCAGCTCAGGCAACAACAACCCCTGAACCCGCATGAACAACGCAAACATGACAATCCCCCCGCCAATCATCACCTGCACATACCGAGGCGCGGTCTCGAACCCGGCAAACCGCAGGTGGATCATGCCGACCCCGCTGACAGCCAGCACCGCCACCGCCAGCCAGACCCATCTGAAGAACCGCTGGAAAACCTCCACCCACAAACGCAGCCGCGCAGGCCCCTCCAGCGCTGCAACCGTGGCCGGCCGCAGCACCAGCCAGGCGAAGAACATCCCGCCGACCCAGACGAGGGCGGCCAGGACATGCAAGGTGTAGGGCAGGGCAAAGGCAAGCATCCGGATCTCCATGCGGCACAAAGGGCAATAGCGGGGTATGATAGCCGGCCCATGCGAAACACTGAAAATATATCCAGCCCTCCGGGCGCCTGCAGACCATGATCAGCAACGAACTCAAAGCCACCATCCAGGGCGCCTACTCGCGTTTCCTCGAAGCCAAAAGCCTCAAGCCGCGTTACGGCCAGCGCCTGATGATCGCCGAAGTGGCCAAGGTGCTCGGCGACATCGCCAGCGACGATGAAGGCCGCCGTGCCGGCGAGCCTGCGGTGGTTGCCGTCGAGGCCGGTACCGGTACCGGCAAGACCGTCGCCTACAGCCTGGCCGCGATCCCCGCCGCCAAGGCCGCCGGCAAGCGCCTGGTGATCGCCACCGCGACCGTGGCGCTGCAGGAGCAGATCGTCTTCAAGGACCTGCCCGACCTGATGCGCAACAGCGGGCTGAACTTCAGCTTCGCCCTGGCCAAGGGCCGTGGCCGTTACCTGTGCCTGTCCAAGCTCGACGTCCTGCTGCAGGAAGGCCACGCCCAGTCGGCCACCGCTCAGCTGTTCGAGGAGGAGGGCTTTCGCATCGAGGTCGACGAGCGCAGCCAGAAGCTGTTCAACAGCATGATCGAGAAGCTCGCCGGCAACCGCTGGGACGGCGATCGCGACAGCTGGTCGGAGGCCATCGAGGACCAGGACTGGGCGCGCCTGACCACCGATCACAGCCAATGCACCGGTCGGCACTGCCCCAACTTCCAGCAGTGCGTGTTCTACAAGGCCCGTGAAGGCATGGGCAAGGTCGACGTGATCGTCACCAACCACGACATGGTCCTGGCCGACCTGGCACTTGGCGGTGGCGCAGTGCTGCCTGACCCGCGCGACACAATGTACGTGTTCGACGAAGGCCACCACCTGCCGGACAAGGCCATCGGCCATTTCGCCCACTACTCGCGGCTGCGCTCCACCGCCGACTGGCTGGAGCAGACCGCCAAGAACCTGACCAAACTGCTGGCCCAGCATCCATTGCCGGGCGACCTCGGCAAGTACATCGAGCAGGTGCCGGAGCTGGCCCGCGAGGTGCGTACCCAGCAACAGTTCATGTTCACCCTGTGCGAGCAGGTGGCGGACTTCCGCGCCGGCGAGGACATGGAAGGTCGCGACCGTCCGCGCTATCGCTTCGAGGGCGGCGTGGTGCCGGAGCAGATCCGTGAAGTGGGCATCGAGCTCAAGAAAGGCTTCGCCCGCCTCAACGACTTGTTCACCCGCCTGGCCGACCTGCTCAAGGAAGGCATGGACGGCGAGAACAACATCGGTATCGCCAGCCACCAGGCCGAGGAGTGGTACCCGCTGTTCGGCAGCCTGGTGACCCGGGCCCAGGGCAACTGGGAGCTGTGGACTGCCTTTACCACGGAAGACCCCGAAGACAATCCGCCCATGGCCCGTTGGCTGACCCTGGCCGAAAGCGGCGCGCTGTTCGATATCGAGGTCAACGCCAGCCCCATCCTGGCTGCCGAGATGTTGCGCAAGAGCCTGTGGAACGTCGCCTATGGCGCCCTGGTGACCTCGGCGACGCTCACTGCGCTGGGCAAGTTCGACCGCTTCCGCATGCGTTCGGGCCTGCCACGCGACGCGGTGCAGTGCGTGGTGCCCAGCCCGTTCGTGCATGGTGACGCCGGGCTGCTGCGGGTGCCCGACCTGGGTGCCGATCCGCGCGACGCCACGGCGCACACCGCGGCGATCATTCGCGAGCTGCCAGCCATCGTCGAGGACGCCCGCGGCGCGCTGGTGCTGTTCTCCTCGCGCAAACAGATGCAGGACGTGTTCGACGGCCTGGACCGCGACTGGCGCAAGCTGGTGCTGATCCAGGGCAACCTGTCCAAGCAGGAAACCCTGAACAAGCACAAGGCGCGGGTCGACGACGGCCAGCACAGCGTGCTGTTCGGCCTGGCCAGCTTCGCCGAGGGTGTCGACCTGCCGGGCGCCTATTGCGAGCATGTGGTGATCGCCAAGATCCCCTTCGCGGTGCCGGACGATCCGGTCGAGGCCGCGCTGGCCGAATGGATCGAAGCCCGTGGCGGCAATCCGTTCATGGAGATTGCCGTGCCCGACGCCTCGCTGCGCCTCATCCAGGCCTGCGGCCGGCTGCTGCGTACCGAGCAGGACCGTGGTGTGATTACCTTGCTTGACCGCCGTCTGGTCACGCAACGCTATGGCAAGGCTATTCTCAACGCGCTGCCACCTTTCCGACGGGAAATCGGCTGACTGCCGGAGCAACACGCACAACCCGTTGTCCATTACTCGATTGCGAGCCCATGACGGGCTCCGAAGGAGAGTCACCGCCCCATGATCCGCCGCGCCTTGCCTGTCGTGTTCTCCGTGTTGTTCAGTGCGCCTTTGCTGGCCGGGCAGCAGACCCTGTTCAGCTTCGTGCGCCCGGCCTCGGTGGTGAATGTCATCACCCAGGACACCAGCCTGCCGCAGTACAACGCGGAACAGACAGCCGAAGGCGAGGTGTTGCGGCGAGTGGTGTTCAACCCGGTGGCGCAGCCGACACTGCGCCTCGCGCCGCAGAGCGGGGCGTGGGATTGGTCTGCCGGCCAGGCGCTGACCCTGCGCCTGCAGAGCGGCATGGATTGGGCGCTGACCGTTGATGTGGTGGTGCAAAGCAGCGACGGGCGCACGCTCACCAGCCGCATCGACCTGCCGGCTGGGCCTGCGCAGACCGTGATGATTCCGCTCAAGGCCCGTTCACCACTGAGCCAGGGCATGCGCGCCGGGCCGCCGATGCCCTGGAACTACGAAGGGCAGCGCCTGCTGCTGGCCAGCAGCGAAGGAGCAGCCGACCTGGCGCAGGTCACTTCGGTCAGCTTGAGCATCCCCGGCCCCAAGGTGGCGCAGAGCCTGTTGATCGAGAAGGTCGGCCTGCAGGATGACGATCAGGCGTTCAAGGCCGCCTACGCCGAGCTGATCGATGACTATGGGCAATCGACCCGTGGCCGCTGGCCGGAAAAAATCGTCAACGACGAGCAGCTCAAGGCTGCCGACAGCCGTGAACAGGCACAGCTCAAGGGCTGGCTGGCCGAGCGCGACAAGCTCAAGCTGGACTCCTATGGCGGCCTGCTGGAGGGACCTGCGTTCGAAGCCAAGGGTTTTTTCCGTACCGAGAAACGCGACGGACGCTGGTACCTGGTGACGCCGGAAGGGCATCCGTTCTATTCGCTCGGCGTCAATGCCGTCGCCGCCGATGGCGGGCGCACCTATGTCGCCGGCCGTGAGGGCATGTTCAAAGCCTTGCCGGGAGAAGGAGACACCCTGAGTGCCTTCTATGGCGAAGGCAACAACGATGACGGCAATGCGTCGTCCCAAGGCCGAGGTTTCAAGCAGGGGCGCTGGTTCGACTTCTACGCGGCCAATCTTCAGCGCACCTATGGCAAGCCTTGCCCGCAGGGAGAGGTGGCGTGCCCGGTGGCGGTGCTGGACACCCAGCGCTGGCAGGGCCATACCCTGGATCGCCTGCAGGCCTGGGGCTTCAACACCCTAGGTAACTGGAGCGATGCGTCGCTCGGGCAAGCCAAGCGCCTGCCGTACACCTTGCCGCTGTCGATCGTCGGTGACTACGCCAGCATCAGCACCGGCATGGACTGGTGGGGACGCATGCCCGACCCGTTCGATCCGCGTTTCGCCATGGCCACCGAGCGTGCCGTGGCCATTGCTGCCCGGGATCACCGTGACGATCCTTGGCTGATCGGTTACTTCGCCGACAACGAACTGGCCTGGGCCGCGCCGGGGGACGACCCCAAGGCACGTTATGGCCTGGCCTACGGCACCTTGCGCCTGACCACGGATGTGCCGGCCAAGCGCGCTTTCCTCAAGCAACTGCGCGACAAGTACCGCAACCAGCAGGGGCTGTCGAAGGCCTGGGGTATTGAGCTGACCGCCTGGGAGCTGATGGAAGACCCGGGTTTCGAGGCGCCATTGCCCAACCCTGAGCATCCGGAAATCGAGCGTGACTACCAGTACTTCCAGCAGGTGTTTGCCGAAACCTATTTCAAGACCATTTCCGATGCGCTGAAATGGCATGCGCCTAACCATCTGCTGCTCGGTGGCCGCTACGCGGTCAGCACCCCCGAGGCGGTGAAGGCCTGCGCCGAGTTCTGCGATGTGCTGAGCTTCAACTTCTATACCTTGAAGCCTGACGACGGCTACGACTTCGCCCGCCTGGCCGAGCTCGACAAGCCGGTGCTGGTCTCGGAGTTCCAGTTCGGCTCGCGCGACCGTGGTCCGTTCTGGCCAGGCCCGCTGGAAGTGGCCCGCGAGGAAGACCGTGGCCCGGCGTATGTCAACTTCCTCAAGGCGGCCATGGCCCAGCCGATGATCGTCGGCGCGCACTGGTTCCAGTACCTCGATCAACCCGCCAGCGGGCGCCTGCTCGATGGCGAGAACGGTCATCTGGGCCTGGTCGCTGTCACCGATGTGCCTTATGCGGGGTTCATCGAGGCGGTACGCCGCAGCAACCTTCAAGCCCTTGGGCATTTGCGCGCTGCGTTGGACAAGCCGTAGTTCCGGATAACCACCCAGCCATCTTCAGTAGGCAAATCGCCCAACTACTGAAACAATGCACTCCTTTGCAAGCCAGGCAGTAAAGAGAGGTAGTCGGGTGCAGATCCAGGGTCACTATGAGCTGAAGTTCGAGGCGGTGCGCGATGCTTTCGCCGCGTTGTTCGAGGATCCCCAGGAACGTGGTGCCGCGTTGTGCATCCAGGTCGGCGGAGAAACCGTGGTCGACCTGTGGGCCGGCAGTGCCGACAAGGATGGCCGCGAGGCCTGGCACAGCGACACCATCGCCAACCTGTTCTCCTGCACCAAGACCTTTACCGCCGCCACCGCCCTGCAACTGGTGGGCGAGGGCAAGCTCGCCCTCGATGCGCCGGTGGCGCGCTACTGGCCGGAGTTCGCCCAGGCCAGCAAGGACCAGGTCACCCTGCGCCAACTGCTCAGTCACCGCGCCGGCCTGCCGGCCATCCGTGAACTGCTGCCGGCCGAAGCCCTGTATGACTGGCAGGCCATGGTCGATGCCCTCGCCGCCGAAGCGCCCTGGTGGACGCCTGGCAGTGAGCACGGTTATGCGGCGATCACCTATGGCTGGCTGATTGGCGAATTGATCCGCCGTGCCGATGGCCGTGGTCCGGGTGACTCCATCGTCGCCCGCACCGCCAAGCCGCTGGGCCTGGACTTCCACGTCGGCCTGGCGGATGAAGAATTCCACCGCGTGGCGCATATCGCCCGCGGCAAGGGCAACCCTGGCGATGCCGCCGCCCAGCGCCTGCTGCAGGTGACGATGCGCGAGCCCGAGGCCTTGTCCACCCGGGCCTTCACCAACCCGCCGGCGATCCTCACCAGCACCAACAAGCCCGAATGGCGGCGCATGCAGCAGCCGGCGGCCAATGGCCATGGCAATGCCCGCAGCCTGGCGGGCTTCTATGCCGGCCTGCTCGACGGCAGCCTGCTCGAGTCCGAACTGCTCGACGAGCTGACCCGCGAGCACAGCCTCGGCCAGGACCGCACCCTGCTCACCCAGACCCGTTTCGGCCTGGGTTGCATGCTCGACCAGCCGGAGGTGGCCAACGCCACCTTCGGCCTTGGCGCACGTGCCTTCGGTCACCCCGGCGCCGGTGGCTCGGTCGGTTTCGCCGACCCCGAACATGACGTGGCCTTCGGCTTCGTCACCAATACCCTCGGCCCCTACGTGCTGATGGATCCCCGCGCGCAGAAACTAGTGCGGGTGCTTGGCAGTTGCCTTTGATCGGGTAACGCGGGTATTGCCAGTTCCCTTTGACTATCCTCAATGCCAACGCCTGAAGCGTATGGGCAAAATTTCTTTCTATTTCATGGTGTATCGCTGATGTCTTCACATAAAACCTTAGCACTCGCCCTGTGCCTGGCCATGACCGGTTGCGCCAGCCACTCCCCGGACGCCGCAAAGGACGGTGGCCTGAACTGGTGGCCATTTGGTTCGGACAAGGTCGCTGACAAGGAAGTGAAGGAGGCCGTCGTCGAGAACGTGGCCAAGGCCGACGCCAAGTCCGAAAGCGGCAGCCGCTGGTGGTGGCCGTTTGGCAGCGATGAGAAGAAGGACAAGGTCGCAGCGGTGCCGAAGATCGACCACAAGGCCACGCAGGCCTGGCTCGACCAGTACGAGCCGAAGGTCCGCGAAGCGATCAAGGGCAGCAAGTTCGAGCTGGAGCGCCGCGAGGATTTGCTGGCGGTGACCATCCCGGTCGACAGCTCCTACAACCCTGATCGCCCGAACATGCTGCTGCCCGCGACCCTTGGCCCGATCACCCAGGTCGCCAAGGTCATCGAGACCGATACCAAGACCGCTGTGCTGATCCTCGGTCACGCCGATACCAGCGGCGCCACGACCGCCAACCAGAAGCTCAGCCTCGAGCGCGCCGCTTCAGTGTCGGCGATCTTCCGTCTCAGCGGCCTGCAGCGCGACCGCCTGATGCTCAAGGGCATGGGCGCGGTGATGCCGCGTGCCGCCAATGACAGCGCCGAAGGCCGTGCCTTGAACCGCCGTGTCGAACTGCTGCTGACCCCGCAGAACACCATGGTCGCGCTGCTCGCCAAGTACCAGCAGGCCGCCCCGGCGCCGGCTCCGGCGGCGATGGTTGCCACTCAGGACGCCAAGGCCCCGGCCGCCAAGCCTGTCGCTAAGGCCGCCGCCAAGCCGGCTGCGAAGAAACCTGCCACCAAAGCCAAGGCGCCGGCCAAGGCCAGCACCACCGCCAAGAAGAAAGCCGCTGCGGCCAAGCCAGCCGCGAAGAAGGCCGCCACCGACAAGAAAGTCGCCGCCAACAGCCCTGCGAAGACCAACTGATCGTCAAGGAAACGCAGCATGACCCAATCCCTGGCCGATATGCGCCGCGACTACACCCGTGATGGCCTGGCCGAAGCCCAGGCTCCCGGGGAGCCGTTCGCGCTGTTCCACCACTGGTTCGCCGATGCGGTGAAGACCGAGCAGCTGCCGGTGGAAGCCAACGCCATGACCCTGGCCACCGTTGATGCCGAGGGGCGTCCGCATTGCCGGGTGTTGCTGCTCAAGGCGCTGGACGCACGCGGTTTCACCTTTTTCACCAACTATGAAAGTGCCAAGGGCCAGCACATTGCGGCCAACCCTTATGCGGCGATGACCTTCTTCTGGCCGGCGCTGGAGCGCCAGGTGCGGATCGAGGGGCGGGTGGAGAAGGTCACGGCCAAGGAGTCGGACGACTATTACCAGGTGCGCCCGCTGGGCAGCCGGTTGGGGGCCTGGGCGTCGCCGCAGAGCCGGGTGATCGCCGATCGCGAGGAGCTGGAAGGCCTGGTCAAGGCCACCGAGGCGCGCTTTTCCGACAGCCAGCCGCATTGCCCGGAGCATTGGGGCGGTTACCGCTTGCTGCCCGAGCGCATCGAGTTCTGGCAGGGGCGGGCGAGCCGCTTGCATGACCGCCTGAACTACCGCCTGGTCGATGGCCAGTGGGCGCGCGAGCGCCTGGCGCCCTGACCAGGATGGGGCCGCGACGCGGCCCCATCATCAACGATACCCCGCCGCTTCCCGCTCCAGCCACGCCGCCAACTCCTTGCGCCGCACCTTCTCCACCCGCGCCCGCTCCAGCAACTTGAGCATGAAGTCCTGCTTCGCCGGATCCTCCCCGGCCAGCGACAGCGCCAGGTCCCGGTCCATCCAGCGGCGCATGCGCACATACAGCCACCCGTGAAAATACAGCCCGGCGACCGTCACGACGACGACGATGAAGTAATCCATGGCTATCCTTGGTCTCACCTGTAGGCCCGCAAATCAGCCAGCAACGGCTGTACCTGAGCTGAATGAAAACAATTTTATAACGTTTGCGCCGTGACACTTGTCAAGGCGCGGAGTCTAATGGACACCTGTCTTATGGAGATTGTCCCCATGCGTAAATCCGCTTTGCTGCTGGCCAGCTTCACCACCGTGTCGCTGCTGCTGGGCGGCTGCCAATCGTCGCTGACCGGCGACAGCTACTCCCGTGATGAGGCCCGCCGCGTGCAGACCGTGCGCATGGGCACCATCGAATCCCTGCGTCCGGTGAAGATCGAAGGCACCAAGACGCCAATCGGTGGCGGCGCTGGCGCCATTGTCGGTGGTGTCGCCGGCAGTGCCGTCGGTGGTGGCCGTGGCAGCATCGTCGCGGCGGTGATCGGTGCCGTGGCCGGTGGCCTTGCGGGTTCCGCCGCCGAAGAAGGCCTGACCCGCACCCAGGGTGTCGAAATCACCGTGCGGGAAGACGACGGCAGCATGCGCGCCTATGTGCAGCAAGTGCAGCAGAACGAGATCTTCCGTGTGGGTGAGCGAGTTCGCATCATGACTGTCGACGGCACCAGCCGCGTCACGCACTGACAGCACGCTTGAAAAGAAAACCCCGACCGGCTTGGCCGTGTCGGGGTTTCTTTTTGTCTGTGAAAGACGATCGGGTTAGTCGTTCAGCCCGAGGATATCCCGTGCCACCGCTTCGGCAATGCGAATCCCGTCGACACCGGCAGACAGGATGCCACCGGCGTAGCCTGCGCCTTCACCTGCCGGGAACAGACCCTTGAGGTTGAGGCTCTGGAAGCTGGCGTCACGGGTGATGCGCAGTGGCGACGAGGTGCGGGTTTCGATGCCGGTCAGCACCGCGTCGTGCAGGTTGTAGCCCTTGATCTGGCGGTCGAAGGCCGGCAGCGCTTCACGGATCGCCTCGATGGCGAAGTCCGGCAGGCTTGGTGCCAGGTCGCCCAGGGTCACGCCCGGTTTGTACGACGGCTCGACGCTGCCCAGCGCGGTGGACGGGCGCCCGGCGACGAAGTCACCGACCAATTGCGCCGGTGCCTGGTAGTTGCTGCCGCCCATCACGTAGGCATGGGCTTCCAGGCGCTCCTGCAGCTCGATACCGGCCAGCGGGCCACCCGGGTAGTCGCGCTCGGGGTCGATACCGACGACGATGCCGGAGTTGGCGTTGCGCTCATTGCGCGAGTACTGGCTCATGCCATTGGTGACCACGCGGCCAGGCTCGCTGGTGGCGGCGACCACGGTGCCGCCCGGGCACATGCAGAAGCTGTAGACCGAACGACCGTTCTTGGCGTGGTGCACCAGCTTGTAGTCGGCGGCGCCGAGTTTCGGGTGGCCGGCGTACTTGCCCAGGCGCGCCTTGTCGATCAGCGACTGCGGGTGCTCGATACGGAAACCGACCGAGAACGGCTTGGCCTCCATGAACACGCCCTTGGCGTGGAGCATGCGGAATGTGTCGCGGGCGCTGTGCCCCAGGGCCAGCACCACATGGCGCGAGTGCAGCTGTTCACCGCTCTGCAGCACCACGCCGGTGAGCTGCTCGCCGTCCACCAGCAGGTCGGTGACCTTCTGCTCGAAGCGCACCTCACCGCCCAGGGTGATGATTTCCTCGCGCATCTTCTCGACCATGCTGGTCAGGCGGAAGGTACCGATGTGCGGCTTGTTGATGTAGAGAATCTCGTCGGGCGCACCGGCCTTGACGAACTCTTCCAGCACCTTGCGACCGTGGTGATTCGGGTCCTTGATCTGGCTGTACAGCTTGCCGTCGGAGAAGGTCCCGGCGCCGCCTTCGCCGAACTGTACGTTGGATTCGGGGTTGAGCACGCTCTTGCGCCACAGGCCCCAGGTGTCCTTGGTACGCTGGCGCACCTCTTTACCGCGCTCGAGCACGATCGGTTTGAAGCCCATCTGCGCCAGCAGCAGCCCGGCGAAGATGCCGCAGGGGCCGAAGCCGACCACGATCGGGCGCGCCGGCAGCTCGGCCGGGGCCTGGCCGACGAACTTGTAGCTGACGTCTGGGGCCACGCCGATCTTGGCGTCGCCTTCGAAGCGGCGCAGCAGCTCGTCTTCGTTGCTGGTTTCAAGGTCGATGGTGTAGATGAACAGCAGCTCGCTGTTCTTCTTGCGCGCGTCGTAGCTGCGCTTGAACAGGGTGAAGCCGAGCAGTTGCTCATCGCTGATGCCCAGGCGCTGGACGATGGCGGCGCGCAGCTCGTCGTCGGAGTGGTCCAGGGGCAGCTTCAGTTCGGTGATTCGTAGCATGGCAGGGTCCAGTATCCCGGCCATGGGCGGCCGGCGGCTTTACACAAACCGCCAAGTATAAGCTGTTAGCCGCCCCGACTGGCAGGATAAAAGCACCCGGTGATCAGAGGTCGCGGGCGCCGCCGTAGTAGGCGCAGCCCTGCAGGGTCTTGCCGTCGATGCGCAGCTCGGCCTTGAGGTGGCGGATGGCGCCGGTGGCGCCGTCGACGCAGCGCTGTGGCGCGACCCACAGTTCGACACGCTGGCCGTTGGCCTCGCTGGACAGGCTCAGGCCGCCGCCGGGCAGCGCTTCTTCCAGGTAAGGCAGTGGCAACGGCTCCTGGCCGATGCGGTTGAGCACCATGCCCTTGCCGCTGGCCTTGATGTCCCAGTCCGGCTCGTGGCCGCCGGCGCGCAGGGTCAACTGCTTGAAGTTGGGGTCTTCGCAGCCACGGTATTCGGAGGTGTCGAGGCGGTACAGGCGGGTCACGTCGAGCTGGCCGTCGCTGCCTGCCTGCTTGCTGCCGGCCATGCGCGCGCGGACATCGGCGAACAGCTTGTCACCGGCGTCGTCGGCCAGGGTGGCGGCCTCTTGCAGGATGCCGGTGCTGGCAGCGTCGTTGACGATGAAGCGGCGGCTTTCGTTACAGGGTTTGAACAGCAGATGGCCGCCGGCCGCGCTCAGTTCGCCTTGCAGACGGGTGGTGCCCAGGTTCGGGTCGACCGGTTTTTCGGCCAGCATCTGGCAGCCTGCGAACAGCGGCAGCAGGGCGGTGAGCAGTAGGGAAGGGGTGAGGCGCATCAGGCGGGCTCCGGTGTTCGGGCAAAAAGTGCCGGTCACGTTACCGAGCCTGCCGGGCCTCTACAAGAGGCACGGCCTCATCGCGGCGCAAGAAAAAAGGGCCCGAAGGCCCTTTGATCATTCAACCCCCGAGGTACGCATCGCGTACCTTCGGGTCGGTCAGCAACGCTTCACCGGTACCTTGCATCACCACCTTGCCGTTCTCCAGCACATAGGCGCGGTCGGCGATCTTCAGCGCCTGGTTGGCGTTCTGCTCCACCAGGAACACGGTCACGCCATCGCGGCGCAGCTGTTCGATGATGTCGAAGATCTGCTGGATGATGATCGGCGCCAGGCCCAGCGATGGTTCGTCGAGCAACAGCAGCTTGGGCTTGCTCATCAGTGCCCGGCCGATGGCCAGCATCTGCTGCTCGCCACCGGACATGGTGCCGCCACGCTGGATGTAACGCTCCTTCAGGCGCGGGAACAGTTGCAGGACCTTGTCCAACTGCTCCTGGTAGTCGCCCTTGTTGGTGAAGAAACCGCCCATGGCCAGGTTTTCCTCGACGGTCAGCCGGGCGAACACGCGGCGGCCTTCCGGCACTACCGCGATGCTCTTGCGCATGATGTGCGACGACGGCTGGCCGACCAGTTCCTCGCCCAGGTACTTGATGCTGCCGCTGCTCGCCTGGGGCGAGCCGCACAGGGTCATCAGCAAGGTCGACTTGCCGGCGCCGTTGGCGCCGATCAGGGTGACGATCTCGCCCTGGTTGATCTCGACGTTGACGCTGTGCAGCGCCTGGATCTTGCCGTAGAAGGTGGAAACGTTCTCGAACTTCAGCATTTACGCCTCCCCCAGGTAGGCCTTGATCACATCAGGGTTGCCGCGAATCTCTTCCGGCGTGCCGTCGGCCAGGGGCGTGCCCTGGTTGATCACCACGATGTGGTCGGAAATGCTCATCACCAGCTTCATGTCGTGCTCGATCAGCAGCACGGTCACGTTGTGCGATTCGCGCAGGTAGGCGATGAGGGCCTTGAGGTCCTCGGTCTCCTTGGGGTTCAGGCCGGCGGCCGGTTCGTCGAGCATGATGATCCGCGGCTGGGTCATCATGCAGCGGGCGATTTCCAGGCGCCGTTGCTGGCCGTAGGCCAGGGTGCCGGCGGTACGGTTGGCGAACTCGGTCAGGTTGACCTTCTCCAGCCAGTACTGGGCGCGCTCCATGGCCTCCTTCTCGCTGCGGCGGAAGCTCGGGGTCTTGAACAGGCCGGCGAAGAAGTTGGTGTTGAGGTGGCGGTGCTGGGCGATCAACAGGTTTTCCAGCGCGGTCATTTCCTTGAACAGGCGCACGTTCTGGAAGGTTCGCACCACGCCCTTGCGGGCGATCTGATGGCCGGCCAGGCCCTGGATCGGCTGGCCGTCGAGCAGGATGGTGCCGCCGCTGGGCTTGTAGAAGCCGGTCAGGCAGTTGAACACGGTGGTCTTGCCGGCGCCGTTCGGGCCGATCAGTGCCACCACCTGTTTTTCCTTGACGGTCAGGGCCACGCCGTTGACCGCCAACAAGCCGCCAAAGCGCATGCTCAGGCCGCTGACTTGCAGAATTTCGCGGCTCATCGAGGCAGCTCCATGTGCGGACGTTGCATGGGCAGCAGGCCCTGCGGACGCCAGATCATCATCAACACCATCAGCGCACCGAACATCAGCATCCGGTATTCGCTGAACTCACGCATCATCTCCGGCAGCAGGATCATCACGATGGCCGCGAGAATCACGCCCAATTGCGAACCCATGCCCCCCAGCACGACGATGGCGAGGATGATCGCCGACTCGATGAAGGTGAACGACTCCGGTGTCACCAGGCCCTGGCGGGCGGCGAAGAAGCTGCCGGCGAAACCGGCGAAGCAGGCACCCAGGGTGAACGCCGAGAGCTTGATCACGGTGGGGTTCAGGCCCAGCGCGCGGCAGGCGATCTCGTCTTCACGCAGCGCTTCCCAGGCACGGCCGATCGGCATGCGCAGCAGGCGGTTGATCACGAACAGCGCCAGCAGGGCCAGCAGCAGGGCGACCAGGTAGAGGAAGATGACCTTGTTGATCGAGTTGTATTCCAGCCCGAAGAACTCGTGGAAGGTCTGCATCCCCTCGGCGGCGCGGCGCTCGAAGGTCAGGCCGAAGAACTCCGGCTTGGGGATGTTGCTGATGCCGTTGGGGCCGCCGGTCCAGTCGGTGAGGTTACGCAGGAACAGGCGGATGATCTCGCCGAAGCCCAGGGTCACGATCGCCAGGTAGTCACCGCGCAGGCGCAGCACCGGGAAGCCGAGCAGGAAGCCGAAGGTCGCGGCCATCAGGCCGGCGATCGGCAGGCACACCCAGAAGCTCCAGCCCAGGTAATGCGAGAGCATCGCGTAGCTGTAGGCGCCGACGGCGTAGAAACCTACGTAACCCAGGTCGAGCAGGCCCGCCAGGCCGACCACGATGTTCAGGCCCAGGCCCAGCAACACGTAGATCAGGATCAGCGTGGCGATGTCGACCGCGCCGCGGGAGCCGAAGAACGGCCAGATCAGGGCGGCGACGATCAGGCCCATGATCACCCAGCGTTGGGTTTTCGGCAGGGTCAGGAAGTTGCTCACCGAAGGCGGTACCAGCTTGCGGTCCGAGCGGCGGCCCATCACCGCGCTCCACTGCTTGTCGAACAAGACCCGCAGGAACATCAGCACCGAGCACGCGGCGATGATGCCGATGGTGAACGAACCCTGGCTATGCACCACCAGGCTGATGCCATCGATGCTGAGTTTCAGGCCCAGCACCGGGAAGGCCACGGCCCAGACCAGCAAGGCGCTGAAGAACGCCTGTTTGAGATTTCTGTTCATACTTTTTCAACCTCCGGGCGGCCCAGGATGCCGGTCGGCCGGAACAGCAGGACAAGAACCAAAAGACCGAATGCCACCACGTCCTTGTACTGGTCGCCGAAGATGTCGGCGCCGAACGCTTCGGCCACGCCCAGCACCAGCCCGCCGAGCATGGCGCCCGGGATGCTGCCGATGCCGCCCAGTACCGCCGCGGTGAAGGCCTTCAGGCCCACCAGGAAACCGGCGTTGGGGTTGATCACTCCGTACTGCATGCTCAGCAGCACGGCCGCCACCGCCGCCAGCGCGGCACCGATGACGAAGGTCAGGGCGATGATGTTGTTGGTGTTGATGCCCAGCAGGTTGGCCATCTTGATGTCCTCGGCGCAGGCGCGGCAGGCGCGCCCCAGGCGGGAACGGGAGATGAACAGGGTGAGGCAGGTCATGGCGACGAGGGTCACCACGAACACCAGGATCTGCATGTACGAGACCAGCACTTCCTCAGCGCCCCCCGGGCCGAACGAGAAGCTGCCGGGGATCAGGTTGGGGATGGACTTGTCTTTCGAGTCCTGTGACAGCAGGACGGTGTTCTGCAGGAAGATCGACATGCCGATGGCGGAGATCAGCGGGATCAGCCGGTTGCTGTTGCGCAGCGGCCGGTAGGCGACCCGTTCGATGCTGTAGCCATAGGCACTGGTGACGAAGATCGTGGCGACGAAGGCCACGGTCATCAGGATCGGCAACGAGTGGATGCCCATCATGGCCAGCCCGGCGAGGGCGATGAAGGCCACGTAGGAACCGATCATGTACACCTCGCCGTGGGCGAAGTTGATCATGCCGATGATGCCGTACACCATCGTGTAACCGATGGCGATCAGCGCGTAGGTACTGCCGATGGTCAATCCGTTAACCAGTTGTTGTAGGAAATGGTAGATCTCAGGCATTACAGCGCTCCTAAAAACCTGATTTGCATTTCTCTGGCGGGGGATGACCCCGGCCCCTTGTTCTCGTGGTCTTCGCCACGTGATCTTTTTGCGGGCACGGCCAGGAAACCGCGGGTGACGGTTTTAAGATTTTCAGGTGAACCGGCTCCCGGATCACGGGAATCAGGTTCATGAACCTCGTAAAACAAAGCCCACTGCTCGCACAGTGGGCTTCTCGGTCAGCTATTAGTCACGCAGTTACTGAGGGGAGACTTCGGTCTTCGGCTTGCCGAAGTGCCATTCGTAGACCACGAACTTGAAGTCTTTCAGGTCGCCCTTGTCGTCATACGACAGGTCGCCGGTCGGGGTCTTGAAGGTGCCTTTGTGAATGGCGGCGGCCACCTTGTCGGTGTCTTCGGAGCCGGCAGCCTTGATGCCCTGGGCGATCAGTTCGACAGCCGAGTAGGCCGGGAACACGAACGGACCGCTTGGGTCCTTGCCGTCGGCCTTGATGGCGTCGACGATGGCCTTGTTCTCAGGTGCTGCGTCGAACGACTTGGGCAGGGTCACCAGCAGGCCTTCGGAGGCGCCTTGGGCGATCTGCGAGATGGAGTCGTTACCCACGCCTTCCGGGCCCATGAACTTGGCTTTCAGGCCTTTCTCTTGTGCCTGGCGCAGGATCAGGCCCAGCTCCGGGTGGTAGCCGCCGTAGTAGACGAAGTCGACGTTGTTCTGCTTGAGCTTCTGGATGATCGAGGAGAAGTCCTTGTCACCGGCGTTCAGGCCCTCGAAGACGGCAACCTTGGTGCCCTTGCCTTCCAGGGTGGTCTTGACCGCGGTGGCGATGCCTTCGCCGTACTGCTGCTTGTCGTGCAGTACCGCAACGACCTTCGGCTTGACGTGGTCGGCGATGTAGTTGCCGGCGGCCGGGCCCTGGGCGCTGTCCAGGCCGATGGTGCGGAAGATCAGCTTGTAGCCACGGGCGGTGATTTCCGGGGAGGTGGCGGCTGGAGTGATCATGATCACGCCTTCGTCTTCGTAGATGTCGGACGCAGGCTGGGTGGAGCTGGAGCACAGGTGGCCGATCACGTACTTGACGCCATCGTTGACCACTTTGTTGGCGACGGCCACGGCCTGTTTAGGGTCGCACGCGTCGTCGTATTCCTTGGCTTCGAGCATCTTGCCATCGACGCCGCCCTTGGCGTTGATGTCCTTGATGGCCTGTTTGGCGCCGACGAACTGCATGTCGCCGTACTGGGTCACCGGCCCGGTCTTGGGACCGGCGATGCCGATCTTGATGGTGTCGGCGGCAAACGAATGGCTGGCGACTCCGGCCAGAACCATCGCGGCAAACAGCTTGGAAATCTTGATCATAGTGCTCCACTCATTCTGTTGTAATTCTTATAGTCCTGAGGCCAGGGCTACAGACCGGGCGGGATTAGCGGCCTGGCTACGCCAATGCCGTAAGCCCACCTTCCCCCGGAACATGTCCCGGAACTGTACCGGTACAGTGTAGAGCGCTGTCCGAGCGCTTGAAAAGCGGGCGAAAAGCGTCTGTCTCAAGGGGTGTCGCTTGATCGACATAAAGATACAGAAAAGCGCCATCACTTTGCCTGTATTCCCGGCCCGCCCCCACAAGTTCGGGCCTGATCGACCAAATTACGTATTTGAAACCGGGTTTTTCTGCAAAAATGCCGGCCTTTTTGTTGGCCGATCTTTGCGCAGGTAAACCCATGACTGATCAAGTAAGCACCCTCTATGCCAAACTGCTCGGCGAGACTGCCGTCATCGAGTGGAAAGCCCTGGAGCGTTTCTGGGCCAAGGGTGACCTGATTTGGGTCGACCCCAGCCTCGACCTGATCGCCGTTGCCGAGGCGATGGCCGAGAATCGCGGCGAGATCTTCGCCAAGTGGCGCAATGATGGCACTGTCGGGCCGGTCTCCGCCGAGCAGGCACTCGACCTGCAAACCCGCGATCCAGAGATCTGGGCGGTGGTCGTTTCGCCGTTCATCGTGATCCAGGCGAAGAAAGCGGAATAAGCGCGAGCTTTTTTAGTGCGTGAAAACGCGCAAACGCTCCGCAATGGTGCGCATTGACGCTCACGTAAGGTGGAAGTTGGTAACAGTGGCGGGGTGATTCGGCGGGGCGGTAACAGTTTACGGGATGCGTAAATGGGGCCGCTTTGCGGCCCCAACTGGATCAGTAGTCCACGCGCCCGGTATGGCTGTTCAGCGAAATCACCCGGGTCTTGCCGATGCGGTGGCGGAAGATCTCGCGCAGATACTTCACCGCCTTCTTAACGCACTCGCGCGACAGGCGGATGTCGTTGATCGAGACGAAGCGGCTCTTGTCGTTGATCAGTTCGCGGTACTTCTTCTCGTACATCGGCTTGATCGCGTACCAGTTGGTGTCGAGAATCTTCGCCGGGTTCTCGAACTCGTTGAGCAGGTCGTCGATGCTGTCTTCATCGAAGTGCTCGCTGGTGATGAACTCGAGGATCGCATTGTCCATGGTGTCGTCGAAGCGGTACGGGTTACGCGCGAAGCAACGCTTGATGAACGCCACGATCAGCGTGAGGAAATCGTCCGACAGGCACGGGCTCTTGGCGATCAGGGTGGTCAGCGACAGGTTGGCCGAGGCGCCGATCACCAGCGCATAGCGCTTGAGCGTGGTGTTGGGGAACAGGCTGTTGAGGTGGGTCTTGAGCCGGTTCAGGTCCATGTACGACAGCTTGTAGTCCTTGGGCAGCGAGACGATCGACACCACCGACGAACAGTTCTTGAAGAAGTGCAGGTCGTGCAGCGCCGCGGCGTCGTAGCCCGAGGCCTGGTACTGCTCCAGCGCGGCGCGGTAGCGGCGCGACTCGATCGGCAGCAGGCTGATGCCTTCGATGGCCTGGGTCTGCTTGTTGAAGTGCGGCAGGTCGATGGAGCGGAAGAACAGGTCGTCGATGTCCAGGCGCGGCTGCTCACGCTCGAACACCTTGAACTTGTCCGACCCTGCCGGCGGCACTTCCGGTACCACCGACTCGGCATAGGCGATGGCCACGGGGCCGGCCAGGCTCATGAACAGGTCGTTGGCGTCCAGGCGGATGGTCTCGCCGATGTCGATGCCGGCGCGGCGGAAGTAGTTCTGGTCGTAGTCGGTGGTCACCGCCTGCGCCGTGAGGATGTTGAAGATCTGCTGGGAGATGTACTGGTTGGCGTGCTTCTCCATGGCGTTGACGTCGATGTTCTGGATCGTGCCGTCGTCGCTCTCCTCGGCGTAGCGCATGATGTCGTTGGAGATCAGCATCATCGCGTTCCACGGGCGGATGCGGCCCATGACGCTGGCCTCGCTGCTGTCTTCATTGTCGAAGTTGTACGAGAAGTCCCATTCCTCCGACAGGTATTTGCACAGCAGGCGCCCGGCGTTGATGTGCAGCGCCTCGGACATTTCGCTGCGGTGATCGGAGGCATTGGGCAGCACGCAGATACCGCTGGTGAAGATCGGCTCGAACACGAACGAATGCCCGCTCTTGCCGTCATTCTCGTCGGCCGGCTTGGTATCGAAGGTCTTGTTCATGTACGAGTACTGCTGGGCCAGGCCGAATTCCGAGGCCATGCCCGAGCCGGTGCCGCCGCCGGCGCTGAAGATGTAGAAGTACAGGCGCGACTGGTTGGCCTTGATGCCGCAGGAATCGATCAGGTACGAGTGGATCAGCTTCCAGTCGGCGCTGGAGAAACGCTGGGTGTCCTTGTTGAGGATGATCTTGGCCAGGTACTGGCCGAGGATCGGCGCGTTGCCGGCGCCGCCGGCATGCACCTCGGACAGGTCCATGATCTTCATCTTGCTGTAGTCGCGCAGGAAGCCGCCGCGCTCGCCCTTGCGCGAGAAGCGGATGCGCCCGGCGATGTCCTTGTCCAGGTCGCCAAGCATCACCAGCGGCTCGACCAGGAACACCGGCTTGGCCGCCTTGTTCTGTACCAGGCGCAGGTTCTGGCGGATCCAGCGCGCCGGGCTGTAGCCGGCCTCGCCCTTGAAGCGGTCCTCGTTGTTGTACTCATTGAGGAAGAATGTGCGGGCGTTGTACACCAGCTCCGCCACGTCCAGGGCGATGTTCGAGCCGCAACGACCCAGGCCGATCAGGCACACCGACGGGAACTGCTGCTCCAGGCGCAGCTGGTCCTCGTCCTCGACATGCAGGTTGGGCGGGAACACCAGGTCGCGCAGGCCGTCGAGATTGTCGAGGATGCGCTGGATGTCCTGCTCGGTGAAGTACAGGTACTGTTGCGCCGGCGTGCTGCGGGTCGCGGGGAAGTCTCGAGCACTGCCGGCGGTCAGCGAGGTGGTGCTGAGGGACGGCTCGGGAGCCGCATTGGCAGAAGTGTTCGTAGAGGTCATAGTGCGCCATTTGCCTGGTGTGGTTGGCTTCCCGGTGATGCATGTCATCTAGCCATCACGGAGAAATTTCGCGACTTTATCAGTGCGTCTTTTTCTTGTGCGATAGGGGGTTTCCTTAGTCGGACTAAGGTTTTTCCCTTCTCACCCGCATTGCATCGTCCGTTTGTCACGCTTCTTTAATCTGGAGTTGCTCATGAGTACTGCATTGCCTTCGTTGGGGTTTGCCGGGATCGGCCTGATGGGCCTGCCGATGTGCCGTCGGCTGCTGGCCGCGGGGTATCCGCTGACCGTGTGGAACCGCAGCCCGGACAAATGCGCCGAGCTGGTTGCCGCCGGCGCCCAGCTGGCCGGCAGCCCTGCCGAGCTGTGCCAGGCGGCGGACATGGTGCTGCTGTGCCTGGCCGACACGGCGGTGGTGCGCGAAGTGGTGTTCGGTGAGCAGGGCATCGCCCGTGGCGGGCGCAGCGGTCAGCTGCTGGTGGACTTCTCCAGCCTCGAGCCGACCGCCACCCGCGAGATGGCGGCGGAGCTGGCGGCCCTGTGCGGCATGGCCTGGCTCGATGCCCCGGTGTCCGGCGGCACGCCAGGGGCCGAGGCCGGCACCCTGGCGATCATGGTCGGCGGCGAGGCGAGCGATCTGCAGCGGGCGCGGCCGGTGCTGTTGACCCTGGGCCAGCGGGTGACGCACATGGGCGCGGTGGGGGCCGGCCAGGTGACCAAGGCGTGCAACCAGATGATCGTGGCCTGCAACGCGCTGGTGATCGCCGAGGTGGTGGCGCTGGCCGAGCAGTCAGGGGTCGATGCGCGGCTGATCGCCGAGGCCCTGGCCGGCGGGTTTGCCGACTCGAAACCCTTGCAGATCCTCGCCCCGCAAATGGCCGAAAGCCGCTTCGAGCCGGTCAAGTGGCACGTGCGCACCTTGCTCAAGGACCTCGACAGCGCGGTGAAATTTTCCCGCGAACAGGGTTCGGCGACGCCGCTCAGTGGCCTCGCCGCGCAACTGATGCGCCTGCACGGTAGCCAGGGTTATCTGCAAAAAGATCCGGCGACCCTGGTAACGCTGTATCGCAACAAGGACTGAGCTCGCCGGGCTGGCGGTCGAGCCGTTCGAGGATCGGCCGCAACTCGGCCAGCGGCACCGGCCGGCTGAGCAGGTAGCCCTGCAGGTAGTCGCAGCCGTGGCTGGCGAGGAATTCGTGCTGCTCGACAGTCTCGACGCCTTCGGTGACCACTTTCAGGTGCAGGGTATGGGCCATGATGATGATCGCCTGGACGATCTCGCGGTCTTTCTGGCTGCCGGGCACGTCCTGGATGAACGAGCGGTCGATCTTCAGCACGTCCAGCGGCAGGCGCTTGAGGTAGGCCAGCGATGAATAGCCGGTGCCGAAATCATCGATCGACAGCGCCACGCCCTGGGCACGGATGTGCTTGAGCAGGCTGATGGTGTGGTGGATGTCGCCCATCAGGGCGTTTTCAGTGACCTCCAGCTCCAGCTGGCGCGGCGCCAGGCCGGCCTGGAACAAGGCCATTTCCACCTCGGTGGCGAGCTCCTCGCGGCCCAGGGTGAGGGCCGAGCAGTTCACCGTGACCTTGAGATCGCCATAGCCATGGCGGTTGAGCTGGGCCAGGTCCTCACAGGCCCGGCGCAGTACCCACAGGTCCAGTTCGGCGATCAGGCCGTTGGCTTCGGCAATGCAGATGAAACGGTCGGGGCTGAGCAGGCCATGCTGTGGGTGTTGCCAGCGCACCAGGGCCTCGAGCTTGGCCACCTGGCCGCTGCGCAGGTCGAAGATCGGCTGGTAGTGCACGCACAGGCCACGCTCTTCGAACAACGCCACGCGCAGTTCTTCTTCCAGTTGCAGCTCGAGGGTGGCGCGGGTCTTCAGGCCGTTGTTGAAGAAGTTCAGGCTGTTGCGCCCGCAGCCCTTGGACTGGTAGAGCGCCAGGTCGGCGTTCTTCAGCAGTTCCTCGGTGCTCTGGCCGTCGTCGGGGAAGATGCTGATACCGATGCTGGTGGTCATCACCATGCGCCTGCCCGCCAGGTCGATCGGCTCCTTCATCCGCTGCATGATGCGCTGGGCCAGGTGGCGCGCCTCGTCGCGGCTGTTGAGGCTGGTGACGATGCAGAACTCGTCGCCACCGAAGCGGGCCACCAGGTCCTGGCCGCGGGTGGCGGCCTTGATGTGGTCGGCGATGACCTTGAGCAGCTCGTCGCCGGCGGCATGCCCGAGGCTGTCGTTGATCCGCTTGAAGTGGTCGATATCGAGGAACATCACCGCCAGCATGCCGTCATGGGCGGCCTGCTCGGCCAGGCGCTCGGCGAAGACCTGGTTGAAGCCGCGGCGGTTGACCAGGTTGGTCAGGGCGTCGTAGTGGGCGGCTTGCTGCAGCGAGGCGCGGGCCTGGTCGAGCTGGCTGAGCAGTACGTTGACCCGGCGCAGGTCGTGCTCCTTGCTCTGCAGCTTCTTGTCGGCCAGCGCCGCGCTGATGCTGCCAGCGCTGATCAGCAGGGTGATGACGGCAATAGTCAGCGCCAGTTGCAGGCTGTTGTCGGCCGAAGGCAGGCGCAGCGCGGTCTCGCTGGGGATCACCAGGGTCATCGCCGCCATGCCGGTGAAATGGGTCAGGACGATACCTGCGGCCATCAACAGGCTGGCACCGTACTTGAGCAGCAGGTGCAAGGTGCCGCTGCCCTTGTTGAAATAGCGCGCCATCAGCAGCGCCACCAGGCTGGTGAGCACGGCGATGCCGACAGAGGCGAGCAGCAGGCCGGTCTGGTAGTACTGCAGGGCGCTGGTCTGCAGGGCGGCCATGCCGGTGTAGTGCATGACACTGATGCCCAGGCCGATGAACAGCGCGGTCTGCAGGTAGTGGCGCAGGCGCATCTGGCTGCGGTTGAGGCTGTTCATCGCCAGCCAGGCGGCCAGCAGCGCCACTAGCAGCGACAGGCCGGTCAGCGGGGCGTCGAAGTGGATTTCCAGGGGCGCCTGGAAGGCCAGCATGCTGATGAAATGCATGGCCCAGATGCCCCCGGCCAGGCAGCACGCACCGAGCACACGCCATTGCCGGCGGGCGAAGCGGTCTTCGCATTGGCTCTGGCGTTCGCTCATGTCCAGGGTGGCGAAACAGGCGGCGCTCGCCACGATGAAGGCAAGCAGCACCAGGAAGGGGTTGTGTCGGCAGTCGAGGATGATCTGTCCGGTCGCCGGCAGCTCGGCGAACAATTGCAGTCCCAGCCACTCCATTGCAGGCCTCTTCGTCGAGTCTTCACTCGTCCCCAAAAAGCACGGATGGAGACTGTTCCTGCTGGAGTATAGGAACGGGTACCTAAGCCTTCCTGATTAATGGCAATTTGATTTCTACCATTTGGATATGGAGGCAATAGCCAGATGGTCTAAATGGATGGTTTGCAGGCCGCAACGAGCGCGGGGCAAGCCCGCTCCCTGCAATCCCGAGCCGGAATTGTGGGAGCGGGCTTGCCCCGCGATGACCGCCATGGCGATCAACCGGCGACGAGCACCCGGATTGCCTCGAGGCGCAGTGCCGCTTTTTCCAGCGCCGCCAGGCCCTCTTCGCGCTGCTTGCGCAGGGCGTCGATCTCGCTATCGCGCACGCTCGGGTTGACGGCCTTCAACGCAGTCAGGCGCGCCAGCTCCTCGTCGGCTTCGGCGGTCAGGCGTTGCCGGGCCTGGGCCACGCGCTCGTCGTGGGTTGGCAGGACCTTGGCCTCACCCGCGGCGATGCGCTTGGCCAGCACGTCGCGCTGGGCCTGGATGAACTTGTTGGCGCTGGCCTTGGGCACGCTTTCGAGCTGGTCGTTGAGGGTTTCGAAGGCCACCCGCGGGCCCAGGTCGTTGCCGTTGGTGTCGAGCAGGCAGCGCAGCGCGGCCGGCGGCAGGTAGCGCCCCAGCTGCAGGCTGCGCGGTGCCACCACTTCGCTGACATAGAGCAGTTCGAGCAGCACGGTGCCGGGCTTGAGCGCCTTGTTCTTGATCAGCGCCACGGCGGTATTGCCCATCGAGCCGGACAACACCAGGTCCATGCCACCCTGGACCATCGGGTGCTCCCAGGTGAGGAACTGCATGTCCTCGCGCGACAGCGCCTGGCCGCGGTCGTAGGTGATGGTCACGCCTTCGTCGTCACCCAGCGGGAAGCTGGCGTCGAGCATCTTCTCGCTTGGCTTGAGGATCAGGGCGTTTTCCGAGTGGTCCTCGCTGTCGATACCGAAGGCGTCGAACAGGGTTTCCATGTAGATCGGCAGGGCGAACTGGTCGTCCTGCTCGAGGATTGCCTCGACCAGTGCCTGGCCTTCGCCGGCGCCACCGGAGTTGAGTTCCAGCAGGCGGTCGCGACCGGTGTGCAGCTCGGCTTCCAGGCGCTCGCGTTCGGCACGGGCCTCGCCGACCAGCTGGGTCCAGCCTTTGTCGTCGCCACCGGCCAGCTGTTGCAGCAGGCGCGGGCCGAACTGATGTTGCAGGGCGTTGCCGGTCGGGCAGGTGTTGAGGAAGGCGTTGAGGCCTTCGTGGTACCACTGGAACAGGCGCTCCTGCGGGCTGTCCTGCAGGTACGGGATGTGCAGTTGGATCGTGTGCTTCTGGCCGATCCGGTCGAGGCGGCCGATGCGTTGCTCGAGCAGGTCCGGGTGGGCCGGCAGGTCGAACATCACCAGGTGATGGGCGAACTGGAAGTTGCGGCCCTCGCTGCCGATCTCGGAACACACCAGCACCTGGGCGCCGAACTCTTCGTCGGCGAAGTAGGCGGCGGCGCGGTCACGCTCGAGAATGCTCATGCCTTCATGGAACACCGAGGCCGGGATGCCGGAGCGCACGCGGAGGGCGTCTTCCAGGTCCATGGCGGTCTCGGCGTGGGCGCAGATCACCAGGACCTTGGTGCGCTTGAGCATCTTCAGGGTGTCGATCAGCCAGTCGACCCGAGGGTCGAAACGCCACCAGCGCTCGTCGTCGCCGGCTTCGCCCTGGGCCTGGAAGGCCACTTCCGGGTACAGCTCGGCGCGCTCGCCCGAAGGCAGGTCGGCATAGGCCTCGGGGTTGGCCAGCGGGTAGGGGTGCAGTTGGCGCTCGGGGAAGCCCTGGATCGCCGCACGGGTGTTGCGGAACAGCACGCGGCCGGTACCGTGGCGGTCGAGCAGTTCGCGGATCAGGCGCGCGCTGGCCTGGCTGTCGCCATCGCTGACCGCGGCCAGCAGTGCTTCGCCTTCGGCGCCGAGGAAGCCCTGGATGGTGGCGTGGGCTTTCGGCGACAGGCGGCCTTCGTCGAGCAGCTCCTGTACCGCTTCGGCCACCGGGCGATAGTGCTCGCTTTCGGCGCGGAAGGCGGCCAGGTCGTGGAAGCGGTTGGGGTCGAGCAGGCGCAGGCGGGCGAAGTGGCTGTCCTGGCCGAGCTGTTCAGGCGTGGCGGTGAGCAGCAGCACGCCGGGAATCACCTGGGCCAACTGCTCGACCAGCGAGTATTCGGGGCTGGCCTGCTCTTCGTGCCAGACCAGGTGGTGGGCCTCGTCGACCACCATCAGGTCCCAGCCGGCGGCGAACAGCGCGTCCTGGGCCTTTTCGTCCTCGACCAGCCACTCCAGCGCGACCAGCGCCAGTTGGGCATCTTCGAACGGGTTGCTGGCGTCGCTTTCGATGAAGCGCTCGGCGTCGAACAGCGCAACCTGCAGGTTGAAGCGCCGGCGCATTTCCACCAGCCACTGGTGCTGGAGGTTTTCCGGCACCAGGATCAGCACGCGGCTGGCGCGACCGGACAGCAGCTGGCGATGGATGACCAGGCCGGCCTCGATGGTCTTGCCCAGGCCCACTTCGTCGGCCAGCAGTACGCGGGGGGCGATGCGGTCGGCCACTTCACGGGCGATGTGCAACTGGTGGGCGATAGGTTGGGCGCGCACGCCACCCAGGCCCCACAGCGTGGAGAGCATCTGCTTGCTGGTGTGCTGCAGGGTGTTGTAGCGCAGCGAGAACCACGACAGCGGGTCGATCTGCCCGGCGAACAGGCGGTCGCTGGCCAGGCGGAACTGAATGAAGTTGGACAGCTGCGTCTCGGGCAGTGTGCGCGGCTGGTTCTGCAGGTCGATACCGTGGTAGACCATCAGGCCGTCGATGTCCTCGACCTCCTGCACGGTCAGCTTCCAGCCTTCGAAATGGGTGATCAGGTCGCCTGGCGAGAAACGCACGCGGGTCAGCGGCGCATTGCGTAGCGAGTACTGGCGGGTGTCGCCCGTGGCCGGGTAGAGCACGGTCAACAGGCGGCCATCCTGCGCCAGGATGGTCCCAAGACCGAGCTCGGCCTCGCTGTCGCTGATCCAGCGTTGCCCCGGTTGATACTGCTGCGCCATACTGCCAAAACTCCCGCGATGAAAAAGCTGGCCATGTTACCGGATCGGCTGCGCCAGACCAAAGAATCTCAGTGAGTCTAGCGTGTTCATCGACGAACACCCGTCACGAGGGCCATGCGCAAACATGTTTGCCAAGCACCGCTGGTTGAACGTCACCTTGGGCCTGGGCAGCCTGGCGCTGCTGGCCGCCTGCGAACAGAAAAGCTTCGAGGTCCTGCCGCCGATCCCGGTCGAGCAGTTGGAAGTGCTCGGCGTGCAGACGCCGATCAAGAGCGTGCATTTCCATGACCGTGAGGGCGAGGGCCTGCTGGTGCTGAGCCGGGTCGACGGCCAGGCCACCGACCCCGATACCGAGGAGGAAGTCGACAAGGTGGTGCTCAAGGCCACCCTGTATGGCCGTGCCGCCAGTGCCGATGTCTTCAAGCCGCGCTGGCAGATCGAGCAGGAGACCACCTGCGCCGGCCTCGACCTCGACGTCGACTTCTATACCGATGTCAGTGATGTCGGTGACCTGAACAAGGACGGCGTCGCTGAAGTGACAGTGGCCAGCCATGCCTTCTGCGGTGGCGGTATCGACCCCCACGACATCGCCATCGAGATGCGTGAAGGCCAGGCGATCTACACCATCACCGGCCAGTCGCTGATTAGCCCGCCCGGTGAAGACCCGTTCGGCGGCGAGCGCGAAGACAGCGCCTCGTTGAAGAACGCCCCGCCAGGTGTGCGCGAACATATGGATGCGGTCTGGCAGCAGGTCTACAAGCGGCCATGGAGCGAGTCGAGCCCTTCACCCGACGATCCGGACGAAGACGCCGAGTAGGCCCGCGCTATACTCCAGCGCAATGCGGCGTTGTGACACGCCGCACACCTTCGACCGCAGTCATTCAAGGCGGCGCACCACCAGCCGACAACAAGGCTACAGGAGACCTCCCATGCTGCCGCCGATCATCCCGCTCAGTGCCGCCCCCGTGACCTCGCAACACGACCCGGTCAAGCCACCTCCGACCATTGCGCCGGTGGTGCCCACGCAGCCGACCTCCAGCGATGGCACCATCGACCTGAAGAATCATCGTGATCCCGAAGAGCAGGCCTTGCTGCTGCGTGACGAGCAACGCCGCCAGCAAAAAAGGCGCAAACAGGCTGAAGGCGATCGGTACGAGGCCGTCCCCGGTGAGGAACTCAATGCCGACAACACCGTGCCGGTGGCGCCGATGGGCGAGCGCACGCGCCAGGGGTTGCTGGTGGATATCGAAGTCTGACTAGTCAGCGCCCAGGCAAGCCTTCATTATTGAGGCCTCTGCTGTCCGTCGAGCCCACCATGAGCCAAGACAACCTGATCGATTTCGGCGCCGAACGCGCCAAACGCATTCACGACCTCAATGACAAGCGCCTGGACGATATGCGCCAGGCCTTCGAGCAGGCCATGCCGCTGACCCAGGCCAAGAAGAAAAAGCCCAAGGGCAAACCGAAGAAGCGCTGAAACTTGATGCAGGTCAACCCTGCACCCGCCTTCCGCGCCCGGCTCCGGGCGCCATTGACTCCGGTCAATTTTCCTCCTCCTCGCATTGGTTACCTTGCACCCATCGGATGACGGCACATCAAGGGAGGAGCCGACATGTTCTTCGACAACGTGGTTATCGCCGGGGTGGTAACAGTCGGGTTGATGTTGGCCTTCTTCGCCGGTCTGGGCATTTTCATCTGGAAGGACTCGAAAAAGCGCAACCAGCGCTGATCCTTCCCGATACACGAGCACGCAAGGCATTTAGGGCGACTTCGGTCGCCCATTTTTTTTGCCTGCGAAAATCTGATCATCTAGATGATTAGCTAGCTAATTAATCGTTTGCGCTTTATCCTCCCTCCCGTTGTCTATCTTTCTTCCTATTACCCCCTGCGCGCCCAAGGTCCGTTTCGTGCCCATCACCTTCCAGGCCCTGTTTGCCCCCAGCAGCCTCGCCCTCAAGTTCGCCATCAAGACCTTGCTTGGTGGCGGCCTGGCGTTGTGGCTGGCGATGCGCTGGGGCCTGGAGCAACCGGCGTGGGCGCTGATGACCGCCTTCATCGTCGCCCAGCCGTTGTCGGGGATGGTGGTGCAGAAGGGCTTGGCGCGGTTGGCCGGCACCCTGGTCGGCACCTGCATGTCGGTGGTGTTCATCGGCCTGTTCGCCCAGACCCCGTGGCTGTTCCTGCTGACCCTGGCCTTGTGGCTGGCCCTGTGCACCGCTGCCTCGACCCAACTGCGCAGCGCCTGGGCCTACGCGTTCGTGCTGGCCGGCTACACCGTGGCGATCATCGCCCTGCCGGCTATCGATCACCCGTTGCAGGTATTCGACCAGGCGGTGGCGCGCTGCACCGAGATCTGCCTGGGCATCGTCTGCGCCACCCTCACCAGCGCGCTGCTCTGGCCCATGCGCGTGGAGCAGCAACTGGGCGGCCAGGCTCGCCAGGCCTGGCACAACGGTCTGCAGGCGGCCAGCGCCATGCTTGGGGGCGAAGACGAGGCACGCAGCGGCCTGCTCGACAGCCTCGGGCGCATCGTCGCCATCGATGCCCAGCGCGAACATGCCTGGTTCGAAGGCAGTCGCGGCCGCCAACGCGCCCGGGCAATCAGCGGCCTGAGCCAGTCACTGATGGTGCTTTTGCGCATCTCACGCTCGGTGCGCAGGCAGTGGCGCCAGCTTGAAGAGGGCGAAGCCAGGCACCTGGCGCCATGGCTGGACGAGGTGCGCGCTCACCTGGCCAGCCCCGACCAGCCCAGCTTGCTGCTGTTGCGCCAGCGTGTCTGGGACGCCGCCCACGACGAGCGGATCAGCCCCGCCGAGCATTATTGCCTGGCGCGCCTGAGCTTGCTGTTGGACTACACGATGGCTTGCGCCCAGGCCCTCGACGACGTCGAGCAGGGGCGCGCGCCAAGGCAGGCGACGCAGAGCCTGGCAACCCATCGCGACCTGTCCCTTGCCCTGCTGTTCGGTTCGCGCAGCGCCCTGGCGTTCCTGGCCATGAGCAGTTTCTGGCTGGCCACGGCCTGGCCATCGGCGCCAGGCGGCCTGGTGCTCACCTGTGTGGTCTGCAGCCTGTTCGCCAGCCGCGAGAATGGCGCGCAGATCGGCCTGAGTTTCCTGCGCGGTATCCTCCTGGCCATCCCGGTGGCGTTCCTGGTGGGGCAGATCCTGCTGCCGCAATGGAGCAGCTTCGCCATGCTCTGCCTGGGCATGGGCGTGCCGCTGTTCTTCGGCGCCCTGGGCATGGCCCACCCGCGTACCGGGGCGACCGCCACTTCCTATTGCCTGCACTTCATCGTCCTGGTGGCGCCGCTCAATGCCATGCATTTCGATGTGGCGACCATGCTCAACAGTGCCCAGGCCATGCTGCTGGGCGTGGGGGCCGCGGTAATGGCGTTCCGCTTGCTGGTGCTGCGCCACCCGGCCTGGCTTGGCCGGCGCCTGCGCGCGGCCACGCAAGGCGACCTGGTGCGCCTGACCCGGCGCGACCTGCGCGGCGCCGACAGCTGGTTCGGTGGGCGCATGGCCGACCGCCTGATGCAGCTGGCGCGGCATGCCAGCGAGCTGCCCGAAGCCGAGCGCAAGCGCTGGGACGATGGCCTGCACGGATTGGATATCGGTGACGAACTGGTGCACCTGCGCATGTGCCTGGCCGTGGCCAAGGCACCGCTGGGCAATGCCGAGCGCCAGTACCTGCAGCAGTTGCAGGCGGTACTCGCCAGCGGCCCGGCGCCGGGGCGGGGCCAGCGCCTGGACGCCGCCAGTGAAGAGTTCATCGAGGCCCTGCGCCGCCAGCCGCCCAGTGACCCGCTGCGCCTGGCCATCGGAGCGGTGCTGCAATTGCGCAAGAGCTGGGGCAAGTGGTGCCGCTGGCAGGAGGAAGCCCATGGGGTTGCGTGAGTGGGCACTGGGCGGCGTGCTGCTCAGCCCGTTTCTGATCTATGTGTTGCTGGCGCTGGTGCTCACCGGGCTGTTGCGCTTCGTCGTGCAGACCACCCCCCTGGGGCGCTGGATCTGGCACGAGGCGTTGTTCGACGCGGCGCTGTTCGTCTGTGTGCTGTATGGGGTGGTGAAACTGTCAGGCCCTTTGTAAGGAGTAAGTCCATGCGTACAGTCGTACGTACCTTGGTCACCCTGTGTGTGGTGATCCTCGCTGTTTTTGCCGGCTATCAACTGTGGCAGTACTACATGCTCACGCCCTGGACCCGGGATGCCCGGGTGCGTGCCGACGTGGTGGTGATCGCCCCCGACGTGTCTGGCTGGGTCAGCGCGTTGAAGGTGCATGACAACCAGCAGGTGAAGGCCGGCGACCTGCTGATGAGCATCGACCGCGAACGCTTCCAGGCTGCCTACGACCAGGCTACCGCCGTGGTCGAGACACGTACCCAGCAGTTGCGCCTGCGCGAGCGCGAGGCCGCCCGGCGCACCGCGCTGGGGCCGGAGGCGATCAGTGCCGAGTTGCGCGAGAACGCCCAGATCAACGCCGCTGTCGCCCGCGGCGAACTGCACGAGGCCGAGGCCCAGTTGCAAGTGGCGAAGATCAACCTGGCCCGCAGCGAAGTCCGCGCCCCTCGCGGCGGGCATATCACCAATCTGCGCCTGGCCGAGGGCAATTTCGTCAACACCGGGCAATCGGTGATGGCGCTGGTGGACGATGGCACTTTCTATATCCAGGCGTATTTCGAAGAAACCAAGCTGCCGCGGATTCGCGTCGGCGATCCGGTCAAGGTCTGGCTCATGGGCGCCGGCGACGCGATGCAAGGGCAGGTAGAAAGCATCAGCCGGGGGATCACCGACCGCAACTCGACGCCGGATGGGCAGTTACTGCCCGAGGTGGAGCCAACGTTCAACTGGGTGCGGCTGGCACAGCGCATTCCCGTACGCATCCGCCTGGACAAGGTGCCCGAGGGTGTGACCCTGAGCGCCGGCATGACGGCTAGCGTGCAGGTGCATGAAGCGCCTTGAGGGGGCAGGCCAGCTCCCACTGGGATTGCACATGGCTTGAGGCCAGCGCGGTCGGTGTGGGAGCCGGTTCGTCGTGGCGACGAACCGCGGCGAAAGGGGCGCATGGCGCCCCCGGTACTCAGCCTCAAGGCTGCTGGGCAGTCGCCGCCAGCACGATCTCGCGAATGCACACCTGCTGTGGCTGCTGGTAGGCCCAGACGATTGCCCCGGCGACATCTTCCGCCGACAGCACCACGCCGCCCATGTCATTGGCCTTCCAGGCCTCGTAGTCGCGCTTGATGCCCTCGTCGGTGGTATGCCCGAGCAGCTCGGTCTCCACTGCGCCCGGCGCGATGGTCACCACCCGCACATTGTGCGGCGCCAGTTCCTCGCGCAGGTTCTCCGACAACCCGTGCACGGCGAACTTGCTGCCTACGTAGGCCACATGGTTGGGGAAGGTCTTGCGTCCGGCCACCGAGCTGACATTGATCAGGGTGCCATGGCGCCGCTCGACCATCCCGCCGACCAGCGCGTGCACGCCGTTGAGCAGGCCTTTGACGTTGATGTCGAACATGCGCTCCCATTGTTCCGGGTCCTGTTCGTGCATCTGCCCCAGCAGCATCACCCCGGCATTGTTCACCAGGGCATCGGCCGGCCCGTACACGGCTTCGGCCTCGGCCACGGCGGCGACCAGCGCCGCGCGGTCGCGTATATCCACGGCGCGGCACAGGCAATCGGGCAACGCCAGCGCTTCCAGGCGATCCAGGCGGCGGGCGATCAGCAACAGCGGATGGCCCGCGGCGGCAAAGCGTTGGGCGGTGGCGGCGCCGATGCCGGAGCTGGCACCGGTGATAATGATCAGGGGTTTGTTCATGGTTGCCTCCCAGGCATAATCGCTTTCGATGGCCAGGATTCTAGATAGCCCTTTCGGCCATGAAAAACGGCTTATTTCTCTGGCTGGCATCGGTTCTATCTATGGATATCCGTCATCTCAAGGCATTTATCGCGGTCTTCGAAGCGCGCAACATCACTGTAGCCGCCCAGCGCCTGTGCGTGGCGCAACCGACCTTGTCGGTGACCATCCGCCAGCTGGAGGATGACCTCGGCGCCGAGCTGTTCCTGCGTCAGGCCCGTGGGGTCGAAGTCAGTGAGCAGGCGCGTGAGCTGTATCCCCAGGCCTGCCGCATGGTGGCCGAGGCCGATGCGCTGCGCCTGCGTTTTCGCCAGGGACAGGAGCGGGTGCCTTTGGCCCTGGGCATCGAGACGGACATCGCGCCGGCCCAGGTCGAGGCTTGCGTGCGCCTGGCCAGCCAGGCGGTGGCGGGCCTGCAATTGACCTTGCTCGAAGGCTGCGACGGGGATGCGCGGTTGGCCGACGAGGCCCAGCGCTGCGAGGATGAACTGTTCCTGCCGTTGTGGGAGGAGGCCTTCGTGCTGGTAATGGCGACCGGCAGCCAGCCGGACGGGCGCTGGATCACCTGTCCGCAGCATCCTTCGCACCAGCGCCTGATGGGGTTGTACGGCGAAGGCGAGCAGGTTGGCCAGGCCGGTTCGTTGCAACTGGCGCTGGCCATGGTCGCCGCCGGGTTGGGCGCGGCATGGTTGCCGCAGTCCCTGGCCGAGCGCTGTCCAGGGGTCTATTGGCGGCCCGGCAGCGGCCTGGCACTGCGGCGCCGGGTCGGCTTGTGCATCACCCATGAGGCTTTGTCACTCCCTGCCGTCGCCGCGCTGCACCAGGCCTTGAACCGAGCTTGAGCGCATTGCGCAGCGTGCGCCTCAGAGGAACATGCCCCCCGACACCTCCAGCCGCTGCCCGTTGATCCAGCCATTGCCATCCTCCAGCAACAGGGCGATGGCCGCGCCGATATCGTCGGGCAGGCCGACCCGGCCCAAGGCGGTGTTGCCAGCGATGTAGTCATTGACCTGCTGGTTGTCACGCACCACGCCCCCGCCGAAATCGGTCTCGATGGCGCCCGGCGCGAGAATGTTCACCCGGATGCCGCGCGCGCCCAGCTCCTTGGCCTGGTAGCGGGTCAGCACTTCCATGGCGCCCTTCATGGCCGCATAGGCGGCATAGCCGGGCAGGGCGAAGCGGGTCAGGCCGGTGGAGATGTTGACGATGCGCCCGCCGTCGGCCAGCAGCGGCAGCAGGCGCTGGGTAAGGAAGAACGGGCCTTTGAGCTGGATGTTCAGCAACTGGTCGAACTGCGCCTCGCTGGTCTCGCTGAATGGCACGTTCAGGCCGATGCCGGCGTTGTTCACCAGGAAGTCCAGCTGACGGCGGCCGAACTGCTGTTCGAGGGTGTCGCCCAGGCGCTCGGCGAAACTTGCGAAGCTGGCGCTGTCGCTGACGTCCAGTTGCAGCATGGCGGCGCGCACGCCGGCCTGCTCCAGCGTGGCCGCCACGGCGCGGGCTTCGTCGGCCTTGCTGTGGTAGGTGCCGATGATGTCGATGCCACGGGCGGCCAGGTGTTCGGCGGTGTTCTTGCCCAGGCCGCGGCTTGCGCCGGTGATCAGTGCGATCTTGCGAATCATGTCGGATACCTCGTTGTGGGTGGCTGTTGCTGACAGGTTATTGATCGGGGATAGGCTGTTAAATCCACGGATTCCGGAAATACTGTTCGCATCAATCGGACAATGAGGATGGGTATGAACAAGCTGGATCTGCTGCGTACCTTTGTCAGGGTCAGCGAACTGAGCAGTTTCACCCTGGCCGGCGAAAGCCTGGGCCTGCCGCGCTCGACTGTCTCCGAACAGGTGCGGGCGCTGGAAAACCTGCTCGGCACACGCCTGCTCAACCGCACCACGCGCCGGGTGCGCACGACCCAGGACGGCGCCTTGCTGTATGAGCGCAGCAAGGACCTGTTGTCGGGCATGGACGAGATCGAGAGCCTGTTCAGCGCCGACGACGCCGAACTGGCCGGGCGCCTGCGCATCGACCTGCCGACCATGATGGCGCGACGGGTCATCGTGCCGGCGCTGCCGCAGTTTCTCGAACGTTTCCCGCACCTTGACGTGGAGATCAGCTGCACCGACCGCCAGGTCGACCTGTTGCGCGAAGGTTTCGATTGCGTGATGCGCATCGGCGCGCTCAGCGACCTGGACGTGGTGGCGCGTCCGGTCGGGCGCCTGAGCATGCGCAACTGCGCCAGCCCCGCCTATCTGGAGCGGCATGGCGTACCCCGCAGCCTGGAGGACCTGGACAGCCACCGGCTGGTCCACTACGTGCGCAACCTCGGCGCGCGCAGTGCCGGGTTCGAATACGAGCAGGGCGGCGAGCTGCGCTTCCAGGCCATGACTGGCGTGGTCACGGTGAATAACGCCGAAGCCTATTCCGCCGCCTGCCTGGCTGGGCTCGGCCTGATCCAGGTGCCGGCGGTCGGTGTCGATGAGCACCTGCGCCAAGGTGAACTGGTGTCACTGCTCGAGCCTTGGCAGGCGCGGGCCATGCCGGTATCGCTGTTGTATGCACGGCAGCGCCATGTGCCGCGCCGGGTGCAGGCGTTCATGAACTGGCTGGCGGTGCTGCTGGAGTCTCAGGTCGATCCTTCGGCAGGCGAAAACTGAACAGCGTGCCGGCCTCGGCGCTGGAGGTCACCTCCATGCGGCCGCCGTGAGCCAAGGCGATCTGCTTGGCGATGTACAGCCCCAGGCCCAGGCCGGGCTGGGGCGCGCCGGAGATCGGCCGGCTGAAAGGCTCGAACAGCAGGGGCAGGGTTTGCGGGGCGATCGGCGTGCCCTGGTTGTGCACGCTCAGGTCGAAGGTACTTTCGCTGAGGCTGGCGCGCACGGTCACCGGGCCTTGTGGGTCGCCATGGAGGAGGGCATTGGCGATCAGGTTGGACAACAGTTGCGTGATCCGCTCGCGATCACACAGCAGCCCACCGACCTGGCCGATGTCGAGGATGATGCGCCGCTGCGGGTGGACACGCTGCAGCTCGGAGGCCACATGGCCGAGGGCGTCCGGCAGGTCGTGGCAGGGCTGCAGGTTCAGTGGGATCCCGGCACCAAGGCGACCACGGGCGAAATCCAGCATGTCGCGCACCAGCTCGGTGGCCCGTTGGCCGCAGGTGAGGATATGCAGGGCAATGGCCCGTTGCTTGTCGTCGGTCAGGCGCTGGCTGAGCAGTTCGGCACCGGCGGTGATGGCGAACAGCGGGTTGCGCAGGTCGTGGCCGAGCACGGCGATGAACTGCTCGCGGACCTCGGCCATGGCCCGCTCTTTGTGCAGGGCGCGCTCGGTGCGCTGGGCGCTTTCCTCGCTTTCGATCTGGATGGCCAGCAGGCGGGCGAACGATTCCATCATTGGCTGGATTGCCGTGCCCTTGAGTGGCGTTGGCTGGGCGTCCAGGGCACAGATGGTACCGAAGAAGCTGCCGTCGGTACGTAGCACCGGAACCGAAATGTAGCTTTCGAAGCGGTACTGGCGCGGAGCGCGATGACGGCAGTACTGCTCGTCCTCACTGGCCTTGTCGATCACGATGGTCTGGCGTGTGCTGCGGATTTCGTGGCACAGCGTGGTGGCGACCTCAAGCTCTCCGCCTACCTCGAGGCCGAATCCCAGGGTGTCGAGCACCGCGCAGGCCGTCCAGCTGCTCTCGGTCACCCGGGCCACGGCGGCAAAGCGCAGGCCGGTGGTCTCGCAGATGACCTGGAGGATGGCCGGCACGGCGTTGATGCGACCAATGATGGCGATGTCGGCGGTGACGGCCTGGGTCATGAGGGGCGGATCCGATAACAACGAAGGGGCTCGAAAATCCAGTCTAGCGGGCCTTGGCGCGAGGGGTGAAAAACCTTGGCGAACGGTCTGGCACTTGGGTTAGGCTGGCACTTGCGCGTTGCCCGCCAGAGGCGACCGCCCCCTCTGCGTGCGTCACTTCCGAATTCTTTGCGAGGTTACGCCATGGCCATCACATCCCAGGACATCTGCATCGCCGCCGACCAGCTCAAGGGCTTCGTCGGCTTTCACGGCAAACGCGGCACCCATATCGTGCGGTTTTCAGAGGACGCGTTCGGCATGGACGTGGCCGACGACAGCATCACCCCCTGCAGCGAGTTCGTCTGGCGGCCCGAGGCCGATGCGCGCATGGCGCTGTGCCGGGAGCGCCTGGCGTTGCTGCTGGAGCAGCATGTGGACGATCGGTTGAACATCGGCGAGCCATTGCGCATCTACCTCAACCGTACCGACCTGCCCGAGATCGTGGCTGAGCGCAGCCTGCGCTGAGTCCCGTGGCAGCGCGTTCAGGACGCATCCTGGCGAACTTCGCGGTTCGCCAGCAGCGCCTCGAACCCTGCCCGATCCACGGGCTTGCTCAGGTAGTAGCCCTGAACCTCGTGGCACTGCTCCTTGTCCAGCGCCTTCAATTGCTGCTCGGTCTCCACGCCCTCGGCGGTCACCGTCAGCCCCATGGCCTTGCCCAGGTTGATGATCGCCTGGACCACGGCCCGGTCGTTGCCGCTCTGGCTGCTCAACCCGGCGATGAAGCGCTTGTCGATCTTGATGCTGTCGAAGGGGTAGGTGCGCAGGTAGCCCAGTGACGAGTAGCCGGTGCCGAAGTCGTCCATGTTCAGGCGCACGCCCAGTTCCTTGAGCGCGAGCATGGTGCCCAGGGCGCCTTCGATGTCGTTGAGCATCACGTTCTCGGTGATTTCCAGCTCCAGGCGCTGGGCTGGGAAGCCGGTGTCCAGCAACACCTGGCGGACATCGGCGACCACATCGCTGCGGGAGAACTGTGCGGGCGACAGGTTGACCGAGACCAGCAGCTCTTCGGGCCAGTCTCGGGCATTGCGGCAGGCTTCTTCGAGCACCCAGCGGCCCAGCGGGACGATCAGGTCGCTCTGTTCGGCCAAAGGAATGAAGGTGTCTGGCCCGATCAGCCCTTCCTGAGGATGCTCCCAGCGCAAAAGGGCTTCCACCGAAACGATGCGCAGATCGTCCAGGCGGTAGCGTGGCTGGTAGTGCAGCACGAACTCGTGCTGCTTGATCGCCCGGCGCAGGTCGTTTTCCAGCTGGCGGCGGTACTGGATCTGCTGGTTCATTTCCGGCGAGAAGTAACGCCAGGTGTTCTTGCCGTCGGCCTTGGCCTGGTACAGGGCAATGTCGGCGCAACGGATCAGTTCGCCGGCGTCGTAGCCCTGTACTCGGGTCTGGGCGATGCCGATGCTGGCGCCGATGTGCAACTGGTGTTCCTCGAAACCGATGGGTTGTTGCAGCAGATCGAGCAGGCGCGCGCAGAAACGGTCGATCTCGCTGCGGTTGTCCAGGCCATGCAGGACCAGAACGAATTCGTCGCCACCCAGACGGGCAACCAGGTCATCGTCGCGGGTGGTATCGCGCAGGCGACTGGCCACTTCCTGCAACACCGCGTCGCCGGCAGGGTGGCCGAGGGAGTCGTTGATCGGCTTGAAGCTGTCCAGGTCGAGCAGCAACAGCGTGAGGGGCGGCGAGTCGCTGCCGCGCAGCAGGGCTTGTTCGAGGTGGCGTGACAGTTTGTTGCGATTTGCCAGGCCCGTGAGGGCGTCGTGCATCGACAGGTGCTGGATGCGGGCATGGGCGGCAACTTCGTCGGTGATGTCGCTGGCGGTGCCGCGAAACCCGGCGAGCTTGCCTTCATAGATGATCGAGCGCGCCGACACGCGGCAGTAACGGTTCTGCCCGGTGGCGTCATCGTAGTTGCAACGCAGGTTGGCCAGTTGCTGCGCGTCGCTGTCGGCCTCGTTGTCGAGCCAGGGCAGCAGGGGCGTGGTGTCGCAGGCCAGCAACTGGTTGAGCGGCTGGCCGAGCCAGTCCTCGATGCGGTAGCCGGTGACGCTGACGAAGCGCTGCGACAGGTAGGTCAGGCGGTGATGGCGGTCGGTTTCCCAGATCCAGTCGGAGGCGGCTTCGGCCACTGCGCGAAAGCGCTGCTCGCTGGCTTCCAGGGCGCGGTTGCTCTGCTGCAATCGCAGCAGGCTTTCATCTATTGCCCGGGAACTGCGCAGGGCGTGGCGGAACAGGTAGAGCAGCACCAGGCCGAGCACCAGGAACACTGCCAGCAGCGGTGGCAGGAAGGCATGGAGCAGTTGGCGGCCCGGTAATGGCGTGTTCCAGACCAGGTGATAACCGGTTTCGCCGAGGGCGATATGCGGTTGTCCGGCCTGGGCGACGGCGTTTTTCTCCAGGCGCATGCCGGTCAAACCCGCACCTTTGCCCAGCACGGCGAGCTTGGCTTCGGTCAGCTGGTCGACGAACACCATCACCGGCGCCTGTTTTACATCAGCCTCGGTCACTTCCTTGTCCGGGCGTACCGCCGCGGCGCTGAGCACGGCGGGCCAGCCGTTGAACCGTACGAAATGAGTTACCTGCTCGCGGGCCGGTGCTGCCCTGCGCGCCGCGTCGATGATTGTCGCCAGGGGGCTGTCGATATGGGCGCTAGCCGGCGAATCGGTGGGTTTGCCCTTGAACAGGGCGTAGGTGGTGCGGCCATCCTCGACCACGAACACGCCTTCGTAGCCGCTGGCGCTGTACAGCGACTCACCGACGTTCTTCTCGTCATACGCCCACTGCCAGTCGACCTTGCCTACCAGATGTTCGTAGGCGGCGTCCCAGACGGCGTAGCTGGAGAGAAACTGGCGCGAGGCCACCAACCGTTGTTCCAGCGCCTGGGAGGCCTGGAAGGTGCTTTGCTCCAGCGCCTGGCGGTCCAGCGTGGCGGCGATGTTGAACAATGCCACCAGGGTGAACACGCAAGCGAGCCCGAACAGCGCGCAGAAGCCGCCGACCAGGCGGCGCACCTGCAGGCGCGAGGTGGGGCTGGAGGGTGAAAGGTCGACGTTCCTGTCCATGTACGGGCGACTCCTTCAACTGCTGTCTGCGCCCGAGGCCTGGGCGAAGGTTCAGTCAGGATAGGCCAGCCTGAGCGTGGCGGCCTCGCCGCGAGCGAAATTGACCTGGTCGCGACCCTGGTGCTTGGCGGCATACAGGGCCTTGTCGGCCTGTTCCAGCCAATGCTCGGGCGAGGCGAGGTCGGGTCGAAAGTCGGCCAGGCCGATGCTCAGGCTGATGCGCAAGCCCGGCAAATGCGGGTTGCGGTAGGCGGCCACGCGTTCGCGCAGGCGCTCCATGGCCTGGCAGGCCTGGGCTTCGTGGGTGCCGGGAAGGATCACGCAGAACTCGTCGCCGCCATAGCGCCCGGCCAGGTCGTCCTCGCGCAGGGTGCGCTTGAGCTCCTGGCTGAGCTGGCGCAACACGCAGTCGCCGACCACATGGCCGTAGGTATCGTTGATGGTCTTGAAGTGGTCGATGTCGATCAGCGCAATGACCGCCGGCAGCCGTTGCTGCTGGCAGATCTGGAACTTGAGCAGCAGCAGGTCTTTCCACGAGCCATGGTTGAGCAGGCCGGTCAGGCTGTCGGTACGGCTCAGGGCGCTGAGGCGGCGCTTGTGTTCGGTCAGCTTGATCGCCAGCTGATAGCACACCCAGCCCAGGGCCAGGGGGTAGAAGGTCAGCATCGGCAGGCAGGCGAGGACCTGCAGCTGCGTGGCCTGTGTCTGCAGGCCGGTGCCGAGCAGCATGGTGGCCAGGAGCATGCCGCACAGCTGCGCCAGCAGGCCGCGCAGCAGCACGCGTTTGCCACCGGCGGCGACGTTGTTCATGGTCATCATCGACAGGATGGTGACGCTGGGTAGCGGGTTGAAGTGGATAGCCGCGGTCCAGAAACCGCCCATCAGCGAATCCAGCAGGATGTTGCGCTGCTCGGCCTGGTAGGGAGTGGCCGAGCGCAGGGCCCACTGGTAGGCCACGTGTGGCCAGACCAGGCCATTGACCAGCAGCAGGGCCCAGGCCCAGGGCGGTGGGTTCAGCGGGGCGATGGCGGCCATCACGCTGAACAGGCCGATTCCCAGGCCGATGATGCGCGGCAGGTAGATGCGCCTGACGAAAGAGAGCCCCTTGCCGCTGCGGTTGTCGATCATGGTTGTCGTTCTTCTGTGGAGCGCCGTTTATCGCATAAGTAATGTGAATATTGTTGAACAATCGTTCATCGGCGAAAAATGACCTTACAAGCCATTTCACGGTTGATCCGACCCTGTGGAGTAATATGAAGGCTTTCCTCTTTTGCGGAGTGCTGCTGCTCATGGTCCCCATGGCTATCCCCGCTGGCGAGCCGGCACCGCAGCGTGACGGACGCTTTCACAACCAGGTCGAACTGCCCAAGGATGGCGTGCTCAAGAAGCTGCGCATCGGCGTCAAGTACCTGTTGCTGCGCAAGCCGCCGCAAACCCGACCGGATGCGGCGCTGAACCTGCAGCCGATGACCCGCCAGCAGGTAGCTGACGCACCGGATCACAGCCTGTGGCGCCTCGGCCATTCCACCGTGCTGCTCAAGTTGCGCGGGCGCTTCTTCATTACCGACCCGGTGTTCGCCGAGCGCGCCTCGCCGGTGCAATGGGCCGGGCCGTTGCGCTTCCATGCGCCGCCGCTGGCGCTGAGCGACCTGCCGCCACTGACCGCGGTGATTCTCTCCCACGACCATTACGACCATCTGGATGAGCAGGCCATCCGCCAGCTGGCACCGCGCACCGAGCACTTCCTCGCACCGTTGGGCGTGGGGGACCTGCTCGTCGAGTGGGGCGTGCCGCCGGCCAAGGTGCGGCAACTGGACTGGTGGCAGGAAACCGAAGTCGAAGGGGTGCGCTTCGTCGCCACGCCTGCCCAGCATTTTTCCGGGCGCGGGCTGTTCGACAGCAACCGCAGGCTCTGGGCGTCCTGGGTGATGATCGACGAAGGGCTGCGGCTGTTCTTCAGCGGCGACACCGGTTATTTCGACGGTTTTCGTGAAATCGGCGAGCAGTATGGGCCGTTCGACCTGACCCTGATGGAGACTGGCGCCTATAACGTTGCCTGGCCGAATGTGCACATGCAGCCGGAGCAGACCCTGCAGGCGCACCTGGACTTGCGAGGCCGCTGGCTGTTGCCGATTCACAACGGCACCTTCGACCTGTCCATCCACGGTTGGCAGGAGCCCTTCGAGCGTATCCTGGCCCTGGCCAACGCCGCCCAGGTGCAACTAAGCACGCCGCAGATGGGCGAGCGGGTCAGCCTCGACTCGCCGCATCCTGGGCAGAACTGGTGGCGGCCACGGCCATTGCCGCAGCGGGGCAGGGGAGCCGAGCGGGCGGTCGCGGCGCGCTAGTCCTTTTTCGGCTTTTCATCCTTGAGCAATTGCGAAGGGGGCTTGCCGCTGTCGCTGCGTACCTGGGCGTGGCTGATCAGGGCAAAGATGAAGCTGCCGCCGATGATGTTGCCCGCCAGGGTGGGCAATGCGAAGTCGAGCCAGAACGCTTGCCAGGTTTCATCGCCGGCCCAGACCAGATACGACACTTCCACCGAGCCCACGACAATGTGGGTGAAGTCGCCCAGGGCCATCAGGTAGGTGATCACCAGGATGATCCAGATCTTGGCGTGCTCCATGGACGGGATCATCCAGACCATGGTGGCGATCATCCACCCGGAGACGATGCCTTTGGCGAACATCTGGCTGATGTCGTTGGTCATCACCTTACGGCCCACCTCAAGGAAGGCGACGTCGGTCTTGCTGTCGAAGATCGGCAGCTCGAGCATCACCCAGGCCACCAGCAGCGTGCCGGCCAGGTTGCCGAGCAGGACGACGCTCCACAGGCGCAGCAGCCGGCCGAGGTTGCTCAGGGTGGGTGTGGTCATCACCGGGAGCACGGCGGTCAGGGTGTTCTCTGTGAACAGTTGCTGGCGGGCGAGGATCACCGCCAGGAAGCCTGCGCTGTAGCCCAGGCTGGCGACCACTTGGGCGCTGTCGCCTTCGGGCAGGCGGGCATAGAACAGCCCCATGGCCATCAACGACAGGCCCATGGTCAGACCTGCCGCCAGCGCGGACCACCACAAGGCGGCGAGGGTGCGCTCCAGTTCCTGGTCGCCCTGGTAGCGGATGATCTCGTGCAAGACAGCCGCCCGCGGCGGCTGGTTGTGGCTGACTTCCTGCTCTTCGTCCGCCGATAGCCCCGGGGTCTTCTCATTCTGTGCATCGCTCATGGCAAAGCCGCTCCGCTTGCGTGTTTCTCTACAGAGCGGCAACCGTGGCGAATAGTTGCCGACGTGCCGCCGGATGGTGATCGAAAGTTTTTTCAGATCAAGGTGTTGACTCTGAAATCAAACCGCGTATTATTCGCCTCCTCGCAGCGTTGAACGCCACGAGGCAAGCGGTAAGTTGTTGAGGTGGAAGGTGTTTTGTAAGAAACGACTTCTGAAAAACTTCAAAATAAACGCTTGACAGCAAATGAGGAAAGCGTAGAATGCGCGCCTCGGTTGAGACGAAAAACTCTTAACCAAACGCTCTTTAACAAATTGAATCAAGCAATTCGTGTGGGTGCTTGTGAGTACGGACTGATAGTCGCCAAGATTATCAGCATCACAAGTGGCCATGCGAGAAATCACATAGTCATTTGAGATTGCTGAGCCAAGTTTAGGGTTTCTTAAAAACCCAAGCAGTATTGAACTGAAGAGTTTGATCATGGCTCAGATTGAACGCTGGCGGCAGGCCTAACACATGCAAGTCGAGCGGATGACGGGAGCTTGCTCCTTGATTCAGCGGCGGACGGGTGAGTAATGCCTAGGAATCTGCCTGGTAGTGGGGGACAACGTTTCGAAAGGAACGCTAATACCGCATACGTCCTACGGGAGAAAGCAGGGGACCTTCGGGCCTTGCGCTATCAGATGAGCCTAGGTCGGATTAGCTAGTAGGTGAGGTAATGGCTCACCTAGGCGACGATCCGTAACTGGTCTGAGAGGATGATCAGTCACACTGGAACTGAGACACGGTCCAGACTCCTACGGGAGGCAGCAGTGGGGAATATTGGACAATGGGCGAAAGCCTGATCCAGCCATGCCGCGTGTGTGAAGAAGGTCTTCGGATTGTAAAGCACTTTAAGTTGGGAGGAAGGGCAGTAAGTTAATACCTTGCTGTTTTGACGTTACCGACAGAATAAGCACCGGCTAACTCTGTGCCAGCAGCCGCGGTAATACAGAGGGTGCAAGCGTTAATCGGAATTACTGGGCGTAAAGCGCGCGTAGGTGGTTCGTTAAGTTGGATGTGAAAGCCCCGGGCTCAACCTGGGAACTGCATCCAAAACTGGCGAGCTAGAGTATGGTAGAGGGTGGTGGAATTTCCTGTGTAGCGGTGAAATGCGTAGATATAGGAAGGAACACCAGTGGCGAAGGCGACCACCTGGACTGATACTGACACTGAGGTGCGAAAGCGTGGGGAGCAAACAGGATTAGATACCCTGGTAGTCCACGCCGTAAACGATGTCAACTAGCCGTTGGAATCCTTGAGATTTTAGTGGCGCAGCTAACGCATTAAGTTGACCGCCTGGGGAGTACGGCCGCAAGGTTAAAACTCAAATGAATTGACGGGGGCCCGCACAAGCGGTGGAGCATGTGGTTTAATTCGAAGCAACGCGAAGAACCTTACCAGGCCTTGACATGCAGAGAACTTTCCAGAGATGGATTGGTGCCTTCGGGAACTCTGACACAGGTGCTGCATGGCTGTCGTCAGCTCGTGTCGTGAGATGTTGGGTTAAGTCCCGTAACGAGCGCAACCCTTGTCCTTAGTTACCAGCACGTTATGGTGGGCACTCTAAGGAGACTGCCGGTGACAAACCGGAGGAAGGTGGGGATGACGTCAAGTCATCATGGCCCTTACGGCCTGGGCTACACACGTGCTACAATGGTCGGTACAGAGGGTTGCCAAGCCGCGAGGTGGAGCTAATCTCACAAAACCGATCGTAGTCCGGATCGCAGTCTGCAACTCGACTGCGTGAAGTCGGAATCGCTAGTAATCGCAAATCAGAATGTTGCGGTGAATACGTTCCCGGGCCTTGTACACACCGCCCGTCACACCATGGGAGTGGGTTGCACCAGAAGTAGCTAGTCTAACCTTCGGGAGGACGGTTACCACGGTGTGATTCATGACTGGGGTGAAGTCGTAACAAGGTAGCCGTAGGGGAACCTGCGGCTGGATCACCTCCTTAATCGAAGACATCAGCCTGCTGATGAGCTCCCACACGAATTGCTTGATTCATTGTGTAAAGACGATGCTGTAACGCGACCCTGTTATAGGTCTGTAGCTCAGTTGGTTAGAGCGCACCCCTGATAAGGGTGAGGTCGGCAGTTCAAATCTGCCCAGACCTACCAATTACTTGGTGCGGCCATGATGTAGGCTAGAGATACACGGGGCCATAGCTCAGCTGGGAGAGCGCCTGCCTTGCACGCAGGAGGTCAGCGGTTCGATCCCGCTTGGCTCCACCACTCTTTCAGGTTTCGCAGCACTGCTCAGAACTTAGAAATGAACATTCGGTGATGAATGTTGATTTCTGACTTTTGTCAGATCGTTCTTTAAAAATTCGGATATGTGATAGAAATAGACTGAATGCCAGTTTCACTGCTGGTTATTCAGGCTAAGGTAAAATTTGTGAGTTCTGCTCAGTAATGAGCGAAATGCGAATTTTCGGCGAATGTCGTCTTCACAGTATAACCAGATTGCTTGGGGTTATATGGTCAAGTGAAGAAGCGCATACGGTGGATGCCTTGGCAGTCAGAGGCGATGAAAGACGTGGTAGCCTGCGATAAGCTTTGGGGAGTCGGCAAACAGACTGTGATCCAGAGATCTCTGAATGGGGGAACCCAGCCAGCACAAGCTGGTTATCTTGTACTGAATACATAGGTGCAAGAGGCGAACCAGGGGAACTGAAACATCTAAGTACCCTGAGGAAAAGAAATCAACCGAGATTCCCTTAGTAGTGGCGAGCGAACGGGGACCAGCCCTTAAGCTGGTTTGAGATTAGTGGAACGCTCTGGAAAGTGCGGCCATAGTGGGTGATAGCCCCGTACACGAAAATCTCTTGCCAGTGAAATCGAGTAGGACGGAGCACGAGAAACTTTGTCTGAACATGGGGGGACCATCCTCCAAGGCTAAATACTACTGACTGACCGATAGTGAACCAGTACCGTGAGGGAAAGGCGAAAAGAACCCCGGAGAGGGGAGTGAAATAGAACCTGAAACCGTATGCGTACAAGCAGTGGGAGCCTACTTTGTTAGGTGACTGCGTACCTTTTGTATAATGGGTCAGCGACTTATATTCAGTGGCGAGCTTAACCGAATAGGGGAGGCGTAGCGAAAGCGAGTCTTAATAGGGCGCTTTAGTCGCTGGGTATAGACCCGAAACCGGGCGATCTATCCATGGGCAGGTTGAAGGTTAGGTAACACTGACTGGAGGACCGAACCGACTACCGTTGAAAAGTTAGCGGATGACCTGTGGATCGGAGTGAAAGGCTAATCAAGCTCGGAGATAGCTGGTTCTCCTCGAAAGCTATTTAGGTAGCGCCTCATGTATCACTGTAGGGGGTAGAGCACTGTTTCGGCTAGGGGGTCATCCCGACTTACCAAACCGATGCAAACTCCGAATACCTACAAGTGCCGAGCATGGGAGACACACGGCGGGTGCTAACGTCCGTCGTGAAAAGGGAAACAACCCAGACCGTCAGCTAAGGTCCCAAAGTCATGGTTAAGTGGGAAACGATGTGGGAAGGCTTAGACAGCTAGGAGGTTGGCTTAGAAGCAGCCACCCTTTAAAGAAAGCGTAATAGCTCACTAGTCGAGTCGGCCTGCGCGGAAGATGTAACGGGGCTCAAACCATGCACCGAAGCTACGGGTATCATCTTATGATGATGCGGTAGAGGAGCGTTCTGTAAGCCTGTGAAGGTGAGTTGAGAAGCTTGCTGGAGGTATCAGAAGTGCGAATGCTGACATGAGTAACGACAATGCGAGTGAAAAACTCGCACGCCGAAAGACCAAGGTTTCCTGCGCAACGTTAATCGACGCAGGGTTAGTCGGTCCCTAAGGCGAGGCTGAAAAGCGTAGTCGATGGAAAACAGGTTAATATTCCTGTACTTCCAGTTATTGCGATGGAGGGACGGAGAAGGCTAGGCCAGCTTGGCGTTGGTTGTCCAAGTTTAAGGTGGTAGGCTGAGATCTTAGGCAAATCCGGGATCTTAAGGCCGAGAGCTGATGACGAGTGCTCACTAGAGCGCGAAGTGGTTGATGCCATGCTTCCAAGAAAAGCTCCTAAGCTTCAGATAACTGGGAACCGTACCCCAAACCGACACAGGTGGTTAGGTAGAGAATACCAAGGCGCTTGAGAGAACTCGGGTGAAGGAACTAGGCAAAATGGCACCGTAACTTCGGGAGAAGGTGCGCCGGTGAGGGTGAAGCACTTGCTGCGTAAGCCCACGCCGGTCGAAGATACCAGGCCGCTGCGACTGTTTATTAAAAACACAGCACTCTGCAAACACGAAAGTGGACGTATAGGGTGTGACGCCTGCCCGGTGCCGGAAGGTTAATTGATGGGGTTAGCGCAAGCGAAGCTCTTGATCGAAGCCCCGGTAAACGGCGGCCGTAACTATAACGGTCCTAAGGTAGCGAAATTCCTTGTCGGGTAAGTTCCGACCTGCACGAATGGCGTAACGATGGCGGCGCTGTCTCCACCCGAGACTCAGTGAAATTGAAATCGCTGTGAAGATGCAGTGTATCCGCGGCTAGACGGAAAGACCCCGTGAACCTTTACTATAGCTTTGCACTGGACTTTGAGCTTGCTTGTGTAGGATAGGTGGGAGGCTTTGAAGTGGGGACGCCAGTTCTCATGGAGCCATCCTTGAAATACCACCCTGGCAACCTTGAGGTTCTAACTCAGGTCCGTTATCCGGATCGAGGACAGTGTATGGTGGGTAGTTTGACTGGGGCGGTCTCCTCCCAAAGAGTAACGGAGGAGTACGAAGGTGCGCTCAGACCGGTCGGAAATCGGTCGTAGAGTATAAAGGCAAAAGCGCGCTTGACTGCGAGACACACACGTCGAGCAGGTACGAAAGTAGGTCTTAGTGATCCGGTGGTTCTGTATGGAAGGGCCATCGCTCAACGGATAAAAGGTACTCCGGGGATAACAGGCTGATACCGCCCAAGAGTTCATATCGACGGCGGTGTTTGGCACCTCGATGTCGGCTCATCACATCCTGGGGCTGAAGCCGGTCCCAAGGGTATGGCTGTTCGCCATTTAAAGTGGTACGCGAGCTGGGTTTAGAACGTCGTGAGACAGTTCGGTCCCTATCTGCCGTGGACGTTTGAGATTTGAGAGGGGCTGCTCCTAGTACGAGAGGACCGGAGTGGACGAACCTCTGGTGTTCCGGTTGTCACGCCAGTGGCATTGCCGGGTAGCTATGTTCGGAAGAGATAACCGCTGAAAGCATCTAAGCGGGAAACTTGCCTCAAGATGAGATCTCACTGGAGCCTTGAGCTCCCTGAAGGGCCGTCGAAGACTACGACGTTGATAGGTTGGGTGTGTAAGCGCTGTGAGGCGTTGAGCTAACCAATACTAATTGCCCGTGAGGCTTGACCATATAACACCCAAGCAATTTGCGCTGAGGCCAAATTGCGGTGGTGAAGACGAAACGAACCGAAAGTTCGCGACGAACCACAAATATCGCATATCCGAATTGGCTGGCATGTCTGCAAGGACGTACTGGCAACCGAATTTCTTGACGACCATAGAGCATTGGAACCACCTGATCCCATCCCGAACTCAGCAGTGAAACGATGCATCGCCGATGGTAGTGTGGGGTTTCCCCATGTGAGAGTAGGTCATCGTCAAGATTCATTTCGCAAAACCCCTATCTGCGCGAGCAGGTAGGGGTTTTGTCTTTGTGCCCGGAAAAATCTGTGGGGCTGGCTTGCCGGCGATGCGCCGCGTCAGCGGCGCTCTCTATGGCTGATTGGCTTCATCGCAGACATCCCTGCGTTCACCGCAAATATCCTTTGCTCATCGACTACCTCACACCGCCTCGTCACAGGTGCGACAATATTGCCGTCACATTAAGTGACTTCCCCGCACCTACCCTGCGTCAAGGCTTAGGTTCGGGGCAATCCTGGCACCCGGACCGAGCGATGCCAGCGTACCGTGCTGCGCATTTCTGGACTTTCACCGTCCTATTACTTGAGGTTAGAAGCAAGATGGCCAAGGCCGCCGATGTCGTTGTGCAATGCCTGGAAAACGAAGGTGTCGAGTATGTGTTCGGCATTCCTGGTGAGGAAAACCTCGACCTGCTCGAGTCCCTGCGCAAGTCGAAGATCAAGCTGGTACTGACCCGCCACGAACAGTCTGCGGGCTTCATGGCCGCCACCTATGGCCGCCTGACCGGCAAGACCGGCGTCAGCCTGTCGACCCTCGGCCCTGGCGCGACCAACCTGGTGACCGCCAGCGCCTACGCCTACCTGGGCGGCATGCCGATGATGATGATTACCGGCCAGAAGCCGATCAAGAAGTCCAAGCAAGGCCGCTTCCAGATCATCGACGTGTGCGGCATGATGGACCCCATCACCAAGTACACCCACCAGTTCGCTTCGGCCGACAACATCCCTGCGCGCATGCGTGAAGCCTTCCGCTTGGCCGAGGAAGAAAAACCGGGCGCCGTGCACCTGGAACTGCCGGAAGACATCGCCGCCGAGCAGACCGACGCCCTGCCGATCCCGCGCAGCCTGCACCGTCGTCCGCTGGCCGAGCACGTGGCCATCGAAGCCGCCGTGCAGAAACTGCAGAACGCCCGTAACCCGATCCTGGTGATCGGCGCCGGTGCCAACCGCAAGATGACCGCCAAGGTCCTCAAGCAACTGATCGACAAGACCGGCATCCCGTTCATCACCACCCAGATGGGTAAAGGTGTGGTCGACGAGCGCCACCCGCGCTTCCTGGGCAACGCCGCGCTGTCCTCCGGCGATTTTGTACATCGTGCGGTTGAAGCCGCCGACCTGATCGTCAACATCGGCCACGACGTGATCGAGAAACCACCGTTCTTCATGGTCCGTGGCGGTACCGAAGTGATCCACGTGAGCTTCCGTTCGGCCGAGGTGGATGCCGTGTACTTCCCGCAGGTGGAAGTGATCGGCGACATCGCCAACGCCGTGTGGCAGATCAGCGAAGCGCTGACCGACACCAGCCACTGGGACTTCACCCGCCTGATGGCCATCCGCGAAGCCAACGAAGCGCAGATCGCCGAAGGCGCCGACGACAACCGCTTCCCGGTCTACCCGCAGCGCATGGTTGCCGACATCCGTCGCGCCCTGCCGTCCGAAGGCATCGTCGCCCTGGACAACGGCATCTACAAGATCTGGTTCGCCCGCAACTACAAGGCGCACAAGCCCAACACCGTGCTGCTGGACAACGCCCTGGCGACCATGGGCGCCGGCCTGCCATCGGCCATGGCCTCGCACCTGGTCTACCCGGATCGCCCGGTGATCTCGGTCTGCGGCGACGGCGGCTTCATGATGAACAGCCAGGAGCTGGAAACGGCAGTTCGCTTAGGGATGCACATCACCGTGGTGATCCTGCGTGACGACGGCTACGGCATGATCCGCTGGAAGCAGGCCAACATGGGCTTCACCGATTTCGGCCTGGACTACGGCAACCCGGACTTCGTCAAATACGCCGAAGCCTACGGTGCCAATGGCCACCGCGTGGAGAGCGCCGAAGGCTTCCTGCCGCTGCTCGAACACTGCATCAAGACCCCTGGCGTGCACGTGATCGACTGCCCGGTCGACTACAGCGAGAACGACCGCATCCTCAACAGCGAGCTGCGTGAGCGCGCGCTGGCGGTCTAAACCGTAGCACCCTCATCGCGGGGCAAGCCCGCTCCCACGTTGTGCAAGAACAACGTGGGAGCGGGCTTGCCCCGCGATCGTTTTATTGACGCGGTGAATGCCTGCGCCGCTTTTCCCATGTGTTAGGGTGCACCCATATTTTGTTTCCTCAGGACTCCTACCCCATGCTCCCCGCGCTCAGCGAAAAAGAACTCGACCGCCTCGAAGACCTGCTGATCACCTACGGCAACGATTATTCGGTACTCAACCTCGCCGAGCTCAACGGTTTCTTCACTGCTCTGGCCAGCTCCCCCAACAAGGTCAACCCTGAGCAGTGGCTGCCTTCTGTCGCCGGTGGCAAGGTGCCCAAGTTCAAGAAGCCTGCCCATGAAGAAGCGTATACCGCGCTGATGCTGCGTTATGCCAGCCAGGTGGCCGAAGAGTTGGCCACTGATCTCGAGGGCTTCGAACCGATGTTCGAAGAGGGCGAGAGTGAAGAGGGCCCGGCGATCATTCTCGAGGAGTGGTGCTTCGGCTACATGCGCGGCACGCAAGTGGCCGAGTGGAGCGAGCTGCCGCCAGAGCAGGATCGTCTGCTCAAGGCCATTTCGCTGCATGGGCTGGAAGACAACTTCGAGCTGCTCGACTCGATGAGCTTCGATGAGCGCCAGGCCTGTGTACCGCTGGTGGTCGAGGCGGCGCGGGGGTTGTACCAGTACCAGAAACAGCACCGGCATTGATGACGTCATCGCGGGGCAAGTCGCATCGGCGCACCGCCGCTCCCACAAACGAACAATGCTGATTATTCCACTTGCCGAAATACTGGATTGCTCCCAGCACTGATTCTGCTGCCAGTCGATCCAGTGCAGCATGTCCTCCAGCAGCGCCACTCCCGGCGCTGACCTGGAGCCCCGCACATGCCAAGCCCGATCAAGCTCTACAACTTCCCCAAGTCCGGCCACGCCCACCGTATCGAGCTGATGCTGTCACTGCTCGAACTGCCTACCGAGCTGGTATTCGTCGACCTGGCCAAGGGTGAACACAAGCAGCCCGAGTTCCTCGCCATCAACCCCTTCGGCCAGGTGCCGGTGATCGATGACAACGGCATCGTCATCGCTGACTCCAACGCCATCCTCGTTTATCTGGCCAAGGCTTATGGCGGCGAGCGCTGGTTGCCCGAGGATCCGGTCGGCGCCGCCCGCGTACAACGCTGGCTGTCGGTTGCCGCAGGCCCGCTGGCCTTCGGCCCGGCCGCCGCGCGCCTGGTGACTGTATTCGGCGCCTCGTTCAACACCGACGAAGTGATTGGCCGCGCCCATACCCTGCTCAAGGTGATCGACGCCGAACTGGCCAAGGGCCCGTTCCTGGTAGGTGACCAGGCGACCATCGCCGATATCGCCAACTACTCGTACATCGCCCATGCCCCCGAAGGCAATGTGTCGCTGGAGCCGTACGCAAATGTGCGTGCCTGGCTGGCCCGGATCGAGGCGCTGCCGGGCTTCGTGCCGATGCCACGCACTGTCATCGGTTTACAGACCACGCTCTGAACCCAGAGGAATGCCGCCATGCGATCGCCCTGGCATGCAGGTGAAAAACGGCTGCAGGAGCAAGTCGGTGTTGCTGAGCGCATGGAGGTGTTCGGCCAGAAGGTCATCCGCGACTTCATGCCCGACCAGCATCGCGCGTTCTACCAGCAGTTGCCGTTCCTGGTGGCCGCTGCCGTGGATGCCGCTGGCACCCCTTGGGCGACGCTGCTCGAAGGCGCGGAAGGCTTCGTCAGCTCGCCCGATCCCCGGCAACTGCTGATCGGCGCCGCGCCTGCCGCTGATGACCCGGCCACGCCGGGCCTGGTGGATGGCGGTGCCATTGGCTTGCTGGGGATCGAGCTGCATACCCGGCGCCGCAACCGGCTCAATGGCCTGATCCGTCGGGCAGGCACCGGTCAGCTGGAGGTGGGGGTCGAGCAGTCGTTCGGCAATTGCCCCCAGTACATCCAGCTGCGCGAATACACCCGCGTCGATGAACCGCCGCAGGCGCGTCGGGATTCATCGGCACTCGATGCCGCGTCCCGCGCGATGATCGAAAACGCCGATACCTTCTTTGTCGCCAGCTACGTCGAGCAGGAAAACGGCCAACGTGCCGTGGACGTGTCTCACCGCGGTGGCCGGCCCGGTTTCGTCAGGGTCGAAGGCAATCGCCTGACCATCCCCGACTATGCCGGCAATCTGCATTTCAATACCCTCGGCAACTTGCTGGTCAACCCGGTTGCCGGCCTGTTGTTCGTCGACTTCACCTCGGGCGATGTGCTGCAGGTTTCAGGGCGAACCGAGGTGATTCTCGACAGCCCGCTGATCAGCGCTTTCGAGGGGGCCGAGCGGATCTGGACCCTGGACATCGAGCAGGTGGTGATTCGCCCGGCTGCCGTGTCGTTGCGCTGGGCCTTCCAGGAGTACGCCCCCACCAGCCTGATGACCGGTACCTGGAGTGAAGCCGAAGAGCGCCTGCAACAGCGTGAGCGCCAGCGCCAATGGCTGACCTGGCGCGTGCTGCGTATCGAGCAGGAAAGCCGCGATATCCGGTCGTTCTACCTGCAACCCGAGGAGGGCACGGCGGTGGCCTTCGCGCCCGGCCAGCATATTCCCGTGCGCTTGCAGGTTGATGGAGAGGCACCGCTGATCCGCACCTACAGCCTGTCCAGCGCACCGTCCGATGGCCACCTGCGTATCAGCGTCAAGGCGCAGGGGCCTGCCTCACACTATCTGCACCAGCAACTGAAGGTCGGCGACACTTTGCAGGTGCGCCTGCCCATGGGCAGCTTCACCCTCGATCACACCAGCGACCGCCCCCTCGTGCTGGTTGGGGCGGGCGTCGGCATCACCCCGTTGATCGCCATGCTGCGCGAGCAACTGGCCTTGGGGCTGGGGCGGCGCATCTACCTGTTCCACGGTGGCCGTACGCTGGCCGACCTACCGTTCCAGCAAGAGCTTGCCGAACTCCAGCAGCACGCCGGTGGCCTGCTGAGCATTCACCGCGCCTTGAGCCTGCCCGAACCCCAAGCCGTGCAGGGCCGCGACTACGCCTTCGCCAGCCGCCTGGGAATCGAGCAGATCAAGGCCACGCTGCCACTGGACGACTACGACTTCTACCTGTGTGGCCCGGCCAGCTTCACACAGGATCTCTACGAGGGGCTGCGCACGGTGCATGTCCCCGACGCCCGCATCCATGCCGAAGCCTTCGGCCCTTCGACCCTGCGCCGCCATACCGACGACAACCAGCCCACGCTGCAACAACCGCCGCCTGCCAGCGAGCCGGTACCGGTGTACTTCGCCAGCTCCGCCAAGGAGGCACGCTGGGCACCCGGTGGCGGCACCTTACTGGAACTGGCGGAGAGCCGCGGCCTGTCGCCGGACTTCAGTTGCCGCGGTGGCTCCTGCGGCACCTGCAAGACCAAGCTGGTCAGCGGCCAGGTCCACTACCCGAACCCGCCCGCCGAACTGCCCGAAGCCGGTAGCGTGCTGATCTGCTGCGCGATTCCGGCCCAGGCCGAGGACGGTGCGCAAGCTGTGGTGCTGGAGCTCTAGCGTGCGCACAGGGATAATCGCCCCACGACAACGCGTGGGGCGCGGCATGGACCAGATCCACCTGATGAAAGTGTTCGTGGCCGTCGGCGAGCTGGAAAGCTTCGCCGCCGCCGCCCGCCGCCTGGCCATCTCGCCAGCGGCGGTGACTCGCGCTGTCAGCGCCCTGGAGGAGCAGCTCGGGGTCAAGCTGCTGCTGCGTACCACCCGCAGCGTGCGCCTGACCGAGGCCGGCGGGCGCTATCTGGAAGACACCCGGCATATCCTCGCCAGCATTATCGAAGCCAACGAAGCCGCTGCCGGCATCAATGCCGCGCCCAAGGGCGACCTGGCGGTGACCGCGCCGATCCTGTTCGGCAAGAAGTTCGTCATGCCCTGCATCGTGCGCTACCTGCAGCAGTACCCCGAGGTGGACGTCTCGGCGTTCTTCCTCGACCGCGTGGTGAACCTGGTGGAAGAGGGCATGGACGTGGCCGTGCGCATCGGCCAGTTGCCCGACTCGGGCCTGAAGGCGCTGCGGGTGGGCAAGATGCGCCGGCTGCTGTGCGCCTCGCCCGAATACCTGGAGCGTCATGGCACGCCGCGGCATCCCTCGGAGTTGCAGAAGCACGAGGTCATTGCCGCCGGGACGCTGTCACCTCGCACCGACTGGCGTTTCGGCGCCATCGACGACCCGACGCTGATCCGCATGAAGCCGCGCCTGACCGTGACCAGCAACGACGCCGCCATCGCCGCGGCCAGTGCCGGGCTGGGGATCGCCCGGCTGCTGTCGTACCAGGTGGCGGATGAGGTCGCGGCCGGGCGCTTGCAGGTGATCCTGGCCGAGTACGAGGAGGCGCCCTGGCCGATCCATATCCTGCATCGCGAGAGCAAGTACGGGTCGACCAAGGTACGTACCTTCATCGACATGCTGGCCGAGCATCTGCGTAGCCATGCGCACCTGAGCTGACTCGATAATTTCAGTCAGATAACGTGACAGGGGCCGCTTTGCGGCCCATCGCCGGCAAGCCGGCTCCCACAGGTAATGTGCAGGCTTGAGGAATTGCGCGGTGCCTGTGGGAGCCGGCTTGCCGGCGATGGGCTGCGTAGCAGCCCCATTGACGTAAACTGACTGATATCAGCCTTGTCCCGCCTGCTGTGCGCATTCCGCCAGCGCTCTCAACCCGCCCATCACCTCCGGTGTAATCACCCGCCCAAGGCACACCCGCAGCCCCGTGCCACAGTCCCCATCGGCAAAGAACATCCCGCTGTCGCCCACCTTGCATCCGCGCTCGGCGGCAAGCTCTCGCAATACCGCCATATCCGTCCCTTCCGGCAATTCGAGCCAGTGGATGAATCCTCCAGCAGGCGCCACATACCGCGTCCCCGGCGCAAACTCCGAGCGCACCAGCGTCTCCATCACCTCGGCCTGCACCGCCAGCCGCCCACGCAGCTTCGCGCAATGTGCCTCCATGTACCCGCGGCCGATGAACTCGTCCAGCACGCGCTGGGCCAGGCTCGACACCGCCAGGTTGCGCGAGAACAGCTGGGCCAGGATCGCGTCCCGATAACGCCCGGCCACGCACCATCCCACCCGGTAGCCCGGTGCCACGGTCTTGGAGAACGACGAGCAGTAGATCGTCTGCCCGGTCGTGTCGTAGTGCTTGATCGCCTTCGGGCGCTGCGCCTCGTCCACCAGGTCGAAGAAAATGTCGTCCTCGATGATCGGCACATCCTCCGCCTGCGTCAGGCGCGATAGCTCGGCCCGCGCGGCGTCGGGCATGATGAAGCCGCGAGGGTTCTGCAGCGTCGGGTTGAGGAAGACCACATCGACCTTCTTGCGTTTCAGCGCCCATGCCAGGTGGTCGAGGTCCATGCCGCTGCCCGCGTGGGTGCGCATGGGCAGGGCGCGCATGCCCAGGCGTTCGATGGTCTGCAGGATGCCGTAGTAGGTGGGGGTCTCGATGGCCACCGTGGCGCCCGGCCGGGCCACGGCCTCGAGGGCCAGCTCCAGGGCCACGGTGTCGCCCGAGGTCACCAGGATTTCATCCGGGCCGCAGGCCACGCCGCGCTGCAGCATCAGCCCGGCAATACGTCGGCGCAGCGAGGGCAGGCCAGGCGGGGCGATCAAGCCGGCCAGCGGCTGATCGGCCTTGCTGGCCAGGGTCGTCAGGCACTTGTTCAGCAGCACCTGGGGCGTGAGTTCGTCGTGCAGTACCGCCGAGCTCAACGACAACCCGCCGTTGCTGGCGGCCTGGGCGAGCATGGCGACCACCGCGTGGTTGACGTTGACGCTGACACTGGCGAGGTCAAAGCCCTGCACCTGGGCCGCGCCCTTGGCGACGAAATATCCCACCCGGGGCGTGGCCTGCACATAGGCATTGGCCTCCAGCTCCGCCAGGGCCCGTTGCACCGTGGCCAGGCTGCTGTCGAACAGCCGCGCCAGCTCGCGCACCGAGGGCAGTTGCGTGCCGGTGGGCCATTCGCCGCTGTCGATCTGGCGCAGCAGCCAGGTGTTGACGGTGTGCCAGCGTTTGTCGGGCTTGGGGGTGCTGTCCATGGGGGCCTTGGGTCGTGTCAGGCGGGGGCTCCGGAAAGGTAGAGCAAAACCACGCCGGTTGCAGCCACGATGACGATGTTCAGCAGCACCAGGGCAAAGCCGAAGCGGATCAGCCCGTGCTCTTCCTCGCGGTTGGCCCCGGCCAGCCCGATGATCAGCGACAGGATCGACAGCGAGCCCAGCGCGCCATGCCCGGCGGCGCTGTTGACCATCGCCGCCAGCCACGGGCCGTGGACCGTGGACAGCGCCGCGATGGAGGGCATCACCAGCGTGTTGCCGCCGACATTGGAGCCGGTGACATAGCCGGCCAACCCCGCCAGCAGCGACACCGTCGAGGCCAGCGACACCCCGGACAGCGCCTGCAACGCCCGTTGCGCCTCGACCAGGAAGCCGGCCTTGACCATCACCTGGGACAGCAGCAGGAACAGGAAGATCGTCGCCACCGGAAACCGCGCCCGAGTGACCAGCGCCTGCCACGGGAAGCCCGCGCCCTGGCGGCCGACCATCATCAGCACCACCAGCAGCAAGGCCAGCCCCGGCGACGCCAGCGGCTTCCACGACACATTGGCGCCGTGTACCACCCACAGCCCGTCCCAGCCCGACAACAGGAACAACGCCCGCGATGCGATGATCACCGCCAACAGGGCCAGGTAAGGCCACGCGGCCTGCGGCCAGCGCACCAGTGCCCCGCGCCGCGCCCAGGAGATACCCAGGCCGACCGCGGCCACTGCAAGCCCGGCCAGCACACCCGAGGCCTCCGGCCCGATCCAGCGGTTGACTGCATACAGCACTGTGCTGAACAGCAGCGAGATCAATCCCAGCCCGAGCCATGCCCGAACACTACGAACACCCGCCAGGCCCAACGCCACGGCGGCCAGGCAGAGGAACACAGGAGCGCTCATCAATGCCGAATGGCTGCCCAGCTCCTGCGCCGGTACATGCGCCAGCAACGCGCCGATCACCGTCGCCAGCCCAAGCGTGCCCCAAGGCATCACCACCATGCCGGCCAACGCCATCTTCATTCCCACCTGGCGCGAGAACAGCCCCATCAACAGCGGCACGGTAGCGATCAGCGATACGCCGAACCCGGTCATCGCCTCCAGCAGCGGCGCCAGGCCCAGCACGATGAAGATCACCTGCATCGGCGGCGTCCAGCCCAGCTCGCGCACCCAGGCGCCAATCGCCTGCGGCGCGCCGGCGCGCTCGACCAGGATGACGAAGGCCAGGCCCGGGACGATCACGCAGGCGGTACTGAGGAACAGGATCAGCGTATCTTGCAGGATCGCGCCGGACACGGCCGTCGACAGCGGCTGCGCGGCGCCCAGGCCCCACAGCAGCAGGACACCGGCCACGCCGGCCAGCGCGGCTTGCACGGGCGGACGTCGCAGCAGCAGGATCAGCGCGATCACCAGGCCTATGGGGGACATTTGCAGCAGCAGGGCAGCCATGATGCGGGTTCCTTTAGCCATCCGGGGGAGTGTGGAAGGGATGGTGGAGGGAAGGGCGAGTCTGCAATAGATACAGGGGGGCTGGGTTTTTCAATACAGCTCTGGCGGCTAGCGAGGAGCGGCACTCGGTCCTGCGTTTGCAGCGATGGAAATCCGCGCTACGCTTAATTATTAACTCGCCCATGACCACGTTCGACAGGATTTCCTGTCTTTAACTTTAGATGCCAATTTGTGGTGTGGGCGAGCCTATTTGCTTCATGTCTCAAGGGGATCGCAGACGATCTTCGTTCACAGCCCCTCTCCAAGGTACAGGCGATGAACTTCGCCGATCCGCTTACTGGCGGTGGCGGGTACTCCGGCCTCTGTGGCAAAACGCGGCCACTGAGCGACGGCTTCACAGACGTCCTTGATGATCCCTCGTGCATCCATCCCCCGGACCTGGCTGGCCACGCTCAACAAATCGTCGAGGGTGAAGTCGTCGCGTTTGCCGTTCACGGTCATCTGGTGGCTATCGACCCAGAAGCTGCCAGGTAGGTAGGAGTAGGATACGTCATACGCCGGCGTGAGGTACCAGGTGCCGTCGGTGTCCATCATGAAGGCCGTGTTCTTGGTGTGGTCGTCCTGGTTACGTGCCACCAGGTTGAACACCATGCGGCGGTAGAACTGTTCGGCGCCGTCGCGGGAAATCCGCAGTGTGCGCATCACCCCGAAGGCCTCGGCATAGGAGTATTGGCCAGGCTTGCGGAAGTCGGCGTGGTCGAGTGCACACAAGGTCGCGACGTGGATCTTTTCACCTTCTTTCGTGCGGTCGAAGCGCCGGGTCATGAAGTGAGCGCGTCCACCTTCCTCCAGCAATCGGCACTCGGTCATGGTGATGCCGGCCGCCTTGGCCATCAGGTGGTAGGCGTACTCGATGCGCCCGTAGCCTTGTGAGTCAGCCAGCACGGTCGAATCCTTGGCTACGTCGAACTTGAGCAACCAGTACTCGAAGCCCGGCGGCGCGGTGACCTGGCCCGAACGGATCTCGCCTTCGGCATTCATGGCGATCACCGCCTTGGCCCGGGCGCCGCCCGCGCTGGTACCGACTTGGATGAGGTGCTGCAGGGCGCTGTCGTCCAGCGACGGGTCCTTGGCATCCAGGCGCTCGGCGATCGACTCGCGTTCGGACAACACCTCGCTGGCCAGGCGCACCAGTGCATCGATCTGGAGGCTCTCCCCCTTGTCCCGCTCGGTGGCCATCGCCGGGCGATACTCCAGGGCGCCCATGCCGCGCTTGCCCTGGTAAAGCAGGCGTTCGACCGGGGTGAATGTTGCCTTGTCACGCCCCTGCTGGGCCAGCCAGGCATCGATCAGCGCGTTGCCGAAATCATCGGGCAGGGAGTCGGCGAGGATCGAGGGCAGGCCCTTGAAGGTTTCGCGGTCCAGCCCCTGGAATACGTAGGTGTAGTCCTGGCGCAACGGCATATGGACCGGCGAGATCTCAAGGCCCGTCCTGACGAACTCGGGGGTGTATTCGAACTCCCCGGTCTGGGTCTGCGTGTTCCAGTTGAGCGCGCCTACATACACACCCCAGAGATAGATCCGTGCAATCACCAGCTGTCATCCTTGTCGGGTTTCGGGCCACCAATGAGCGTGGGCTTGCCGATAGGCGTCCTGATTCCATGTTCAGGCGCCGGCGGTGTAGCCCGTGTGACTCTCGCCCGCATCCGCTGCTTGCCCTGCATTTTTGCCAGTTGCACGGGGCTGGTCCTGACGTCCTCGATGAGCGAGGCGAGGCGATCAAGCTCTCCCAGCACTCGCAAGACGGCAATCACGTTCACCAGGGTGCCTTTGCCTGCCGTGAGCTTGCGGTAGGTCTCCCGGGAAACCCCGGCTTCATGGGCGACGATGTCCTGGCCAATATTACGCTTCAGGCGGATCGCCTCAATGCGTTGGCCGATCTCGTTGGCGATCGCGTCGTCAGTCATTGATATGGCTTTCATAACGCCTGGGATCCTGTGCTTTAAAGACGATTATTGGCCTCTTTGCCTAGGATTCTAGTCTCAGTAAGATTCGCTTCAAAGGAAATTTTCAGCTCAACACAAAGACTAAATTTCTAGGCGTTAAGTGGCTATTTTGATATTTTTGCCAATAATTCTAGGCGCTAAGCGATATTGGTTTTCACGGGTGTATTGCAGCATCTTGTTTACGACATTTCGTTTCGCGAAGGACGGGTTATCGCCCCGAGCGTCCCGAAGTGACCAGGTCTGCCAGCATTGGTGTGGCCTACCAATGGCGTTTTACGGGCATATCGCGACGACGGCTGATATGTTTCTCAGGCACCGTATCGCGTCCAATCGGCGCTGATCCTTTCAAGGAAGAAAAACAATGAAAACAATGCTCGGCGTCTTGTTTCTTACCTGCCTGAACCTACCTGCCTTCGCGGGCGATATCCCCATCGGTTTCCAGGCCTCTACGCTCTCGGACGGGCACAATGATCGCCCGTTGGAGCTGGTTGTCTGGTACCCGAGCACAACCACGGCCACGCCACAGTTGATCGCGGATACGCCGGTGTTTGTCGGTGACCTCGCTGTGCGTGATGCGCCACCGGCCCCAGGCGCGCATCCGATGGTGGTGCTTTCCCACGGTTTTCGCGGTAACTGGGGCAACCAGTCATGGCTGGCCAGTGCGCTCGTTCAGCAGGGTTATATAGTGGCGGCGGTCAACCACCCCGGCACGACCACCCGCAATCGCGACCCTGAAGCCGCTGCCCAGTTGTGGCAGCGCCCCCTCGACCTGCGACGGGCCATTGATGCCGTCCTGGCTCAGCCGGATCGGTTTGGGGCAGTGGCGAAGCAACAGATTGCAGTGGTGGGGCATTCACTGGGTGGTTGGACCGCACTGGAAATCGCCGGGTCGCGGTTCGATCCCGAGCGGTTTGCCCAGGACTGCAAGGCCCATCCGCAGCTGGCCAGTTGTGGCGTCTACAAACAGGCCAACCCTGACACGGCAGCGCAAGCCCGGCTGGGTGGCGACCTGAGCGACAAACGTGTAACGGCCATCGTGACCCTGGATCTGGGCCTGTCACGTGGCATGACCACTGAAAGCCTGGCAGCGTTGCCGGTGCCGGCACTGGTGATCGCGGCGGGCGCACCTTCTGAAGAGCTCCCGGCACGGTTGGAGTCCGCCGACTTGGCCAAGCGCTTGCCCCCGGTGACCAGTCGCTATGTCGAGATCAAGGACGCCAGCCACTTCAGCTTCTTGTCGATGTGCAAACCTGGTGCGGTGGCGTTGCTTGAAGAGGACGCGCCAGGCGATGGCGTCATTTGCCGGGATGGTGAGAATGCTCGGCCGCGGGCGTTGATCCAGCAGCAGGTTGTTTCGTTGATTACCGCGTTTCTGGGGCAGTCATTTCGTAGCTGACGAGGGCGGGAGATTGCACAGCCCCATTCTGGGAGCAACTGTCTAGCAGGGTATTCATAGCTTACGTTCGCCCCTGTAGGAGCGGCCTTGTGCCGCGAAAGGGCCGCAAAGCGGCCCAATTTGCTTAACGGCCAGCTCGCACAGCCCGCCGCGCAATGTGATTGATTTCATCCTGCAGCCCGCTCAACTCACTCAGCACGTGCTGCAATCCAACACCCTCCTCGTAAAACATCCCGGCAGCGGTCATCGCTTCGAAGTCAGTCTGCAATCGCTCCAGATTGCCGCCATCGGGAACCAGGTTCAGTTCTCCTTCCAGGCAGCGTTCATAGTGCGTGGTGCTGCTTCGATAGAAGGTGTTCTTCAGGTCGATCACATCACTCAACAAGGCCATGTCCGTCTTGGCCCTGGTCCCGCATTCATGACGCGCCAGCATTGCCAAGTCATACCAGTGCCGGGAGTAGCGGTTGATCCCCTCGGGCAATGGCTTGTTGCAGGCCGCATGAATCAGCGTGGCTTTCTCCCAGAACGTTCGCTCTGCTGCCAGCACCACCACGTCAGCCTGCGGGAAACTCACTGCCGGGATCATCGAGGCAATATCCGGGCGAATGGTGAAAACCGCGTTGGGGTCGATGATGTTCCGCCCACCGAACTCGATCAGCACGTGATCCTTGAGATAGCCGCCACGGGCGCTGGCGCGGGAGGGGTATTGCACCTCCATCCGTTCGCCGTCCCAACTCAGGTTGATGGCACATTCGCCAGCGCATGCCAACGAATCCAGCTGGTGCTGGAGGTAAGGCTTGAGCACGTGATGGGTGTAGCGTCGCACATCGTCGCGCAAGCTTTCGGCAAACCGGTTTCGAAAGCGGCCACCATGGCTCAGCAGTTCAGCCAGTGACCAGCTTGGGGAGAAGCTACGGTAGTCGAGGGTTATATCGACATCCTCGGAGAACCGGTTGATCGCCGAATAGACCTTGGACAATGACGTCCCGCCCTTGAACGCCATGGGCTTGTGATCCGGCATGCGAAACAGCTGGTCGAGCAGGAAGGTCAGCCAGATGTCCTTTTCCAGAATGGCGGCGGAGCGATGTGAGGCTGCGGCGGCGGCCTCGAGGATTTCACGTTGGGCTGTTGCGGGAAGATTCAGGTAGCAGTCGTTCATGGAGCATCCCTTGCGCGTTACGGAGTACCTCTCGCATCCATGCAGGCATCCGACTGGACAGTAATCTGGAGATCTCCGCCGTGCTGAGCCGCGCCAGGATCGCTTCGGCCGTGGCCACGTTCAGCTTGCCCTTGCCGATGTAGAACAGCGCACACAATGCCAAGCCCACCTGGGTGCCTGCCCATTGCAGCTTGTCTGGCGAGACGTGCCGCAGATGGACAACCGCGTCCCCGACCCGGATATCGCGGGTGGTGCCGCTGGTGTAGTAGGTGGGGCGTACCTGCATCTGCGTACTGAGCCTGAACAGGCGCACCGCCTCCGAGCCATGGACCTGGATGGTTTCGCCCCTGGCCTTGGCGATGACCATCATCACCGTCGTCGGGCTGGGCCGCACCTTGCCCACGTAGGGGCTGGCCTTCGGGCGCATGTACACCCCGCGCGCGACCCGCTCCAACGTACCCGCCTGGACGAGGCGGGACAGCGCCTTGTCCACCGACGCCCGCGACCCCGCCTCGATAAAGCGATCAATCGTGAACGGCTTGCCCTTGGGCAGGTACTTGATATGGCTGGCAATCGATTCCGCTACGGACACGGAGACCTCCATCGTAGTCAGAAAAAGTTGAATAGTTTCTGACATAGGAATGAACGCTAGGCCTTAATTTTAGCTGTGTCCAAGCAGAAAACGTAAGTGGATGATGCGGATCGCAGAGAGCGCTATTTCCCAGACTGCCATAGCCCCCTGTAGGAGCGGCACAAGGCCGCTCCTACAGAGACCGCGCAAGGCTTGAGGTTGAATGGGGCCTGTCCCGCGACGCCGGGCCGCAATACACACGGGGTTCCTAATCCCCCACCCCATGCAACCGCAACGCCCGCTGCGCACAGGCCTTCCAGCTCAGCTTGCGCCGCTCGGGCACCACCACGGGCACTTCCGCCGCCATCACCACCGGCACATCCCGCATCCGTACCCAAGGCTCGCTCTGCCAATACAACAGACTCGCCGTCTGCCCACCCGGCCAGCACATCCTGCCCAGGCGCGGCAGGTCGTCCAGCGCCGCGTCCTGCCCATCGCGCAGCACCGCCACCACCTCGTGGGTCAGCCAGTGCCGCAGGTGGCGGTTTTCCGGAATGTGATGATGGGCCAGCAGGGTGTAGGCCCCGGATTCGCTGACCATGGTGGTCTCGCCGTACCGGCCGTAGCGCAGCAACTGCACGGTGCGATGCTGGTCCGGGTCGAGCTTGCGGATGCAGTGTTCGTCGAAGAAGCGCCCGGTCATCCGGCCGAGTTCGTGGGCGCAGAACCAGGCTTGGGATTCAAGCCAGAGGGTGTGGAGGGGGCGGTTGTGGCGGGTGAAGAGGGTGGAGTCGTGGAGGTCAGTCATGGCTGGCCTCCTGGATTTTGAAGCGTTCTAGGCAGGCGGGACGCATCTGCGAGAGGCCTGCGAGTGCTCGACTCGATAGGCATTTCCTTTACCTCCGTGCGTGGTCAGCATTCTTAAGGCTGGGGTGTCGGGAGCTAAGAAACCTACACGGCAGGCCGGACGTATTCCCCTTGCGGGTCTTGTATTAGCCCACTCCCGACATAACGGAGTGCATTTTGCGCGCAGCAGTAGACCACAGGCACAAAAAAGCCGCATCTGTCGGGAGCGGGTGGACCGCCGTGTTAGGCGTTTCTTAGGCGCCGGGGGAAATCCTAGATAGGCTAGTCGAGTCACGTCAATATTTTTAATGTAGGATTTTTCTCCTTTTTTACTCATGCAGCTTGTAGCCTAAGTAATATAGTCCCCAGAATGTCGCTAAAATCATCTGGCTTAAAAATAAAAAATATATAAGGGCCAGTGCTACGGGTAGTGCATTTCCTAGCTGTGTGAGCGGGACTGCTATTTGGAATAGCGTTTCTCCGTAGGTCGAGATGATTATTGAGTATATTACTATCATTATGCTTTCGGCAGTTAGGAAGGCAAAGAGCATAGCTAGAAAGCGGCGTCTAGTAAGCTCTACAATATTTTCCTTGTCTCGAAATTTTATCTTTATTTTCGGAGTTGGCTCGGGCAAGACACTATCAATATCTGATCGGCCGAACGTCGCCACGGCCGCTAAAGCTGCTATGTAAAAACCAGGTAGAGATTGTACGAATGACAGCGCTAAGGGAACAAACCCTCCATTCCCTGTTTTTAAAAGGTTCGAGAGACTGTCATTCACTACCAAGGCAAGCACAGCTGCGATTGATATCAACGCAGGGTAGAGCCAGTCAACAATCCACTTGTAAGGATGTCTTATTGACAGATAGCCGAATGGTTGTAGAAGCTGCTGAATTAACATTATTGCTCCATTAAGGCAAAAACCTCATTGATTATATTTTGGCTGATTTTTTCAAGGCTTGATGTGTTGACAAGCGGGGCTGAGATTGTATGTCGTTTAATGTACTTGTGTTCGTCTAGTAAATTGCCTGTTACTGTTTCAATAGTCGCGTCTCTAGGCTCGCCCTTTTCGTTTTTGAAGCGTAGCCTCATCTGCGGGTAGTTGATCTGTTTTTTTATGACATTATTTCTCACCTGCCTAACGGTGGCTGAAAGCTTTGTCATGAGTTTATTTTCTGGACGAAGTATTACCGCTCTGCTGCTCTCAAATACCGCCCCCTTTTCATCCCAGATAGCGCCTTTTTCGGAAAAGTCTAGGAGTTCAATGTTTGTAAGGGTTCCTGTTTCAAGGTCTCTTTCGAACTCGCTTGATGGATGTCCTTGAAGTTCGACAGCATGCAAGTGACGAACCATTAATGGCTCACCATCTTGATTTCGCGCACCGTTAATATGAGGTATTTGATATTTTTCAGGGAACTGTTTACGGCAGTGTTGGAATAGAAAGCGGATGTAGTCAGTTATGCTGCTAGCATGTAAGCCAGAGCCGAATACCGTCTCGATGACACAGACGTAGTAATTATCTCCTTTGTCGGGACTAAGCTCGATTACTAAATGTGCTGAGCTATCTCCGCCATGCCCTGGAGGTTTTTCATGAACCACTCTTTTTTTATTTTCAGGATCACTAGAAACTGCGTCTGGTGCTGTTGGGTCACTTCTATTGATGAGGATTATGACTCGATTTTTTTGTGTTTTCAGGTCGGAAATGTAGTATTTCGGTGATTTTTCTGATCTGCCCTTTTTTAGTACTCGATCACCACCACTGAATAGCTGACTTACCTGGTCGATTATTTCGGATAGAGGTTTTGGTGTGGCTTCGAAGTTTGCCAAGTTCTCCTTGGCACGGCATGAGCCGGAGGAAGTTATTTTTAGATCATAGAAAGTTGCAGTGCGATGCATAGATTTACCCAAGGCTCCATATGCTTGGTTAATAAGCTTAACTATGCACTGCGAAAAATGTTCTTGCCGAGTGGCGAATAATGCTGGCTATCCAGCTTTGATATATAGCCCACCTTGGCAACAATCTCACAGATTCCGCTGTGCACCGGCATAATGCCATCAGCTCGGCCTCGTAAGCAAATGCAAGAAACCAAAGTATCCGGACGAAAAAAGGGCTGCCTAATGGCAGCCCTTTGAGGTGGTATGGGTTAGGAAATCAATCCCAGCTCAGAGCACCACCAGTCTGGTACTCGATAACCCGAGTCTCAAAGAAGTTCTTCTCCTTCTTCAAGTCCATGATCTCGCTCATCCAAGGGAACGGGTTGGTAGTCCCCGGATACTCTTCCTTCAGACCAATCTGGGTCAGTCGACGGTTGGCAATGAACTTGAGGTAATCCTCCATCATCGCCGCGTTCATGCCCAGCACGCCGCGTGGCATGGTGTCACGGGCGTATTCGATCTCCAGCTGGGTACCCTGCAGAATCATCTGGGTAGCCTCTTCCTTCATCGCGGCATCCCACAGGTGCGGGTTCTCGATCTTGATCTGGTTGATCACGTCGATGCCGAAGTTCAGGTGCATGGACTCGTCACGCAGGATGTACTGGAACTGCTCGGCGACGCCGGTCATCTTGTTGCGGCGGCCCATCGACAGAATCTGGGTGAAACCGCAGTAGAAGAAGATGCCTTCCAATACGCAGTAGTAGGCGATCAGGTTGCGCAGCAGCTCTTTGTCGGTTTCGACGGTGCCGGTGTTGAACTCTGGGTCCGAGATGGCGCGGGTGTACTTCAGGCCCCAGGCGGCTTTTTTCGCGACCGATGGGATCTCGTGGTACATGTTGAAGATCTCGCCTTCATCCATGCCCAGCGACTCGATGCAGTACTGGTAGGCGTGGGTGTGGATCGCCTCTTCGAAGGCCTGGCGCAGGATGTACTGGCGGCACTCCGGGTTGGTGATCAGGCGGTACACGGCCAGGGCCAGGTTGTTGGCAACCAGCGAGTCGGCGGTGGAGAAGAAGCCGAGGTTGCGCATCACGATGCGGCGCTCGTCTTCGGTCAGGCCGTCCATGCTCTTCCACAGGGCGATGTCGGCGGTCATGTTGACCTCTTGCGGCATCCAGTGGTTGGCGCAGCCGTCGAGGTACTTCTGCCAGGCCCAGTCGTACTTGAACGGAACCAGTTGGTTGAGGTCGGCGCGGCAGTTGATCATGCGCTTTTCGTCAACGGCGACGCGGGCCGAGGAGCCTTCCAGCTCGGCCAGGCCTTCGGCGATGTCCAGGGCATCGAGAGCAGCCTTGGCGCGCTTGACGGCGTCGGAGTCGGCGGCGGTGGCGGCGCGGGCTTCCAGGGCGGCGGCACCGCCGGCGCTGTCGAGCTTGTCGAGGGTGGTGGTGGCAGCGGCCTGTGCGGCGGTGTTGCCTTTGGCGGCGACTTCGCCGTCTTCTTTGTCGAATTCGTCCCAGCTCAGCATGGTGAGATCTCCTGCTTGAGGGCCATCAATGAGTATGGCCGGTGGATCTTGGTTGCGGTGCGGTGCACGCAAATCTGGAGTGCCCGGGGGAGGGCTGACCGGGGCGTTGGCCCCGGCTTGTTATGTCTGGCTGTGGGGAGGTGCTGGCAGTGCCGGCCTCATCGCTGGCAAGCCAGCTCCCACAGGGTTCTGCGCCGTGGCGCAGAAAAGAGGCTACCCGGGGGTAGCCTCTGCGCAGCCCTTATTGGCAGGCTTCGCAATCCGGCTCGTCGATGGCGCAGGCCTTCGGTACCGGGGCTGGGCCCGCGGCCTGGACCGGGGCGCTGTCGCCGCCGCTCGACACGGCGTTGAGCTTGCCGGTGTTGATGGTCGACTTCTCGGTGCTGGTCGCGGCCAGGGCACGGAGGTAGTAGGTGGTCTTCAGACCACGGTACCAGGCCATGCGGTAGGTCACGTCGAGCTTCTTGCCCGAAGCGCCGGCGATGTACAGGTTCAGCGACTGGGCCTGGTCGATCCACTTCTGGCGACGCGAGGCGGCATCGACGATCCACTTGGTCTCGACTTCGAACGCGGTGGCGTACAGGTCTTTCAGCTCTTGCGGGATACGCTCGATCTGCTGCACGGAACCATCGTAGTACTTCAGGTCGTTGATCATCACCGAGTCCCACAGGCCGCGGGCCTTGAGGTCGCGGACCAGGTACGGGTTGATCACGGTGAACTCGCCCGACAGGTTCGATTTCACGTACAGGTTCTGGTAGGTCGGCTCGATGGACTGCGACACGCCGGTGATGTTGGCGATGGTCGCGGTCGGCGCGATGGCCATGATGTTCGAGTTACGAATACCTTTTTGTACACGCTCGCGCACCGGTGCCCAGTCCAGGCTCTCGGTCAGGTCGACGTCGATGTACTTCTGGCCACGGGCCTCGATCAGGATCTGTTGCGAATCCAGCGGCAGGATGCCCTTGGACCACAGCGAACCCTGGAAGGTCTCGTAGGCGCCGCGCTCGTCGGCCAGGTCGCAGGAAGCCTGGATCGCGTAGTAGCTGACCGCTTCCATCGACTTGTCGGCGAACTCGACGGCAGCATCGGAGCCGTACGGGATGTGCTGCAGGTACAGCGCGTCCTGGAAGCCCATGATCCCCAGGCCGACAGGGCGGTGCTTGAAGTTCGAGTTACGCGCTTGCGGCACCGAGTAGTAGTTGATGTCGATCACGTTGTCGAGCATGCGCACGGCGGTGTTCACGGTGCGTTGCAGCTTGGCGGTGTCCAGCTTGCCATCGACGATGTGGTTCGGCAGGTTGATCGAGCCCAGGTTGCAGACCGCGATCTCGTCCTTGTTGGTGTTCAGGGTGATCTCGGTGCACAGGTTCGAGCTGTGGACCACGCCCACGTGCTGCTGCGGGCTGCGCAGGTTGCACGGGTCCTTGAAGGTCAGCCATGGGTGGCCGGTCTCGAACAGCATCGACAGCATCTTGCGCCACAGGTCTTTGGCCTGGATGGTCTTGAACACCTTGATCTTGTTGTACTCGGTCAGGGCTTCGTAGTACTCGTAGCGCTCTTCGAAGGCCTTGCCGGTCAGGTCGTGCAGATCAGGCACTTCCGATGGCGAGAACAGGGTCCACTTGCCGTCATCGAAGACGCGCTTCATGAACAGGTCAGGGATCCAGTTGGCGGTGTTCATGTCGTGGGTACGACGACGGTCATCACCGGTGTTCTTGCGCAGCTCGATGAATTCTTCGATGTCGAGGTGCCAGGTTTCCAGGTAGGCACACACGGCGCCCTTGCGCTTGCCACCCTGGTTCACGGCGACGGCGGTGTCGTTGACCACTTTCAGGAACGGCACGACGCCTTGCGACTTGCCGTTGGTGCCCTTGATGTACGAGCCCAGGGCGCGCACCGGGGTCCAGTCGTTGCCCAGGCCACCGGCGAATTTCGACAGCATGGCGTTGTCGTGGATCGCGTGGTAGATGCCCGACAGGTCGTCCGGCACGGTGGTCAGGTAGCAGCTCGACAGCTGCGGACGCAGGGTACCGGCGTTGAACAGGGTCGGGGTCGAGGCCATGTAGTCGAAGGACGACAACAGGTTGTAGAACTCGATCGCACGGGCTTCTTTATCTTTCTCTTCCAGCGCCAGGCCCATGGCCACACGCATGAAGAACACCTGCGGCAGCTCGAAGCGCACGCCATCCTTGTGGATGAAGTAGCGGTCGTACAGGGTCTGCAGGCCCAGGTAGGTGAACTGCTGGTCGCGCTCGTGGTTGATCGCCTTGCCCATGCGCTCCAGGTCGTAGCCTTTCAGCGCTGGGTCGAGCAGTTCGAACTCGACGCCTTTCTCGACGTAGGCCGGCAGGGCCTTGGCGTACAGGTCGGCCATCTCGTGGTGGGTGGCGCTGTCGGCGACGTTCAGGAAGCCCAGACCTTCGGCGCGCAGGGTGTCCATCAGCAGGCGGGCGGTGACGAACGAGTAGTTCGGCTCGCGCTCGACCAGGGTACGGGCGGTCATCACCAGGGCGGTGTTGACGTCCTTCAGGGCGACGCCGTCGTACAGGTTCTTCAGGGTTTCGCGCTGGATCAGCTCGCCATCGACTTCGGCCAGGCCTTCGCAGGCTTCGCTGATGATGGTGTTCAGGCGCGCCATGTCCAGCGGCGCCAGGCTGCCGTCGGCCAGGGTGATGCGGATGCTTGGGTGCGGCTCGACCACGCTGTCGGCGTTGGAGCGGGTAGCACGCTCCTTGGCACGCTGGTCGCGGTAGATCACGTAGTCGCGGGCGACTTTCTGCTCGCCGGCGCGCATCAGGGCCAGTTCGACCTGGTCCTGGATTTCTTCGATGTGGATGGTGCCACCCGATGGCATGCGACGCTTGAACGTGGCGGTGACCTGCTCGGTCAGGCGCGCGACGGTGTCGTGGATGCGCGACGAGGCGGCGGCGGTGCCGCCTTCAACTGCGAGGAACGCCTTGGTGATGGCAACGGTGATCTTGTCGTCGGTGTAGGGGACGACAGTGCCGTTACGCTTGATCACGCGCAGTTGGCCAGGGGCGGTGGCGGCCAGATCCTGGTTCGAATCGGCGGCCTGAGGCGCCTTGGCCTGCGGGTTCTCGCGAGTTGTGTCGGTTTGCATGGGTGGGTGTCTCCACAGTTTCTAGTTTGTTCAGGCGCCGTTGTCGGGCGCCACCGTTCCGTCCACTTGCTCGATGGCCCGGGCGGGGATGCGCGTGAAGCACACGCATCCGCCCGCTCGGGCTTACCGACTTCGGGACAGACTCAGGAATTAGGGGCAGTAACCTGCCGCTCCCTGGCCGAAGTCAAAGGTTCTGGGCGTACCCAAAATCTGTTGCTGATGAGTGCGGGCCTTGCCTGCAACACTCATACCCGAACAAGGCCGTCTGCGGCTTGCCTCGGTCGCCCTCCGCAGGAGCGGTTTGGCTGTTGAAATCACCTTAAGTTCAGCCAGAAAATTCGCTTGAATTTGCCTGTTGACTTGTGTTTGTGATTTTGCGCAAAACCCAATATCTAGTGGTTCGCTGCGATAGGGATACAAGATAATGCGGTCCAGGGGGCTTTGCAAGGTCGGCGCCTGTGGATAACTTGTGGGTACTTTGTGAGTCATCCGTGGGTATTCGCTGTAGGCCTTGTCCCAAGAGGTTTGCACTATTTTTTGCCTGTGCTACGCCGTCGCGAAGATTTTTTAGGGCGCGCACCCTATCACAAAAAACGGTTCAGTCGAGGGCTGTTTGCGGTGGTTGGCAGGGGTGGGGGCGGGACGTAGTATCCGGGGCTGATATTGCGCTTTGGTGAAAGGGAATACCCGTAGGATCAGGCATTTATATTGCCTGCACCGGCCTCATCGCCGGCAAGCCGGCTCCCACAGGTACGGCGCGGCTGTTGTGGGAGCCGGCTTGCCGGCGATGAGGCCGTTGCGGACAACGCAAAACAACAATAAAAGACCAGCACACAAGGGGGAGGCCATGGACCAGCCAATCAACCGCATCCTGATCGTCGAGGACGACCAGCGCCTGGCCGAACTGACTGCCGAATACCTCCAGGCCAACGGCTTCGAAGTGGCGGTGGAGGGCGACGGTGGCCGCGCCGCGCGGCGTATCATCGACAGCCAGCCGGACCTGGTGATCCTCGACCTGATGCTGCCCGGCGAAGACGGCCTGAGCATCTGCCGCCGCGTGCGCGGCCAGTACGCCGGCCCGATCCTCATGCTCACCGCCCGCAGCGACGAGCTCGACCAGATCCAGGGCCTGGACCTGGGCGCCGACGACTACGTGTGCAAACCGGTGCGCCCGCGCGTGCTGCTGGCGCGCATCAATGCCTTGCTACGCCGCAGCGACGCCCCGGAGCGCCGCCAGGACCTGACCTTCGGCCCCCTGCATATAGACAGCCGCCAGCGCGAGGCTCGCCTGCACGGCCAGTTGGTCGACCTGACCGGCGCCGAATTCGACCTGCTCTGGCTGCTGGCCAGCAACGCCGGGCGCGTGCTGTCCCGCGAGGAGATCTTCACCTCGCTGCGCGGCGTCGGCTACGACGGCCAGGATCGCTCCATCGATGTGCGCATCTCCAAGATCCGCCCCAAGATCGGCGACGACCCGATCACCCCGCGGCTGATCAAGACCCTGCGCAGCAAGGGCTACCTGTTCGTCGGCGAGGCGCCATGAACTCGATCTTCCTACGCATCTATGGCGGCATGCTCGCGGTGCTGGTGCTGGTGGCCGTGCTCGGTGTGCTGAGCCTGCACCTGCTCAACGAGATCCGCGCCGGCCAGCACCGCGAGCGCCTGGCCCAGGGCACCTTCAGCCTGATGGCCGACAACCTGGCGCAGCAGAACGCGGTGGAGCGCACCCGTTCGCTGGTGATCTGGGAGCGCCTGCTCGGCGTGCCGCTGGACCTGCAACCGCTGTCGGCCTTTACCCTCGACGGCGGGCAGCGGGCGCGCCTGTACCGAGACCTGGTGGTGGTGGAGAAGACCGGCCCGCATGCCGCCCGGGTGCTGCGCCGGGTTGGCCACGAGGACTTGCTGCTGGTGGCCGAGGTCAAGCAGATCAGTGAGCAGCTGGCCCGCGCTACCCTTTATCTGTTGGCCGACGAGCTGGTGCGCTACCCGGTGACCGAGCAGCAGGCGCGCCTGGCGCAGCTGCGCCAGAGCAAGGGCTTCGGTTTCGACATTGCCTTGCAGCGCATCGAGCGCGCCGCCCTGGACGACGACCAGCGCCGTCGGGTGGAGGAGGGCGATACGGTGATGGCCCTCGGCAGGGACGGCGATTCGATCCGCGTGTTCTCGGGGCTGTCCGGCTCGCCCTGGGTGCTGGAGATCGGCCCGTTGTATCAGCTCAACCCCTATCCGCCGCAGTTGCTGATCCTCATCGCCTTTCTCGGTCTGTGCCTGATCGGCCTGATGGTCTACCTGCTGGTGCGCCAGCTGGAGCGGCGGGTGTCGGGCCTGGAGGTGGCGGCCACGCGCATCGCCCAGGGCAGCCTCGACACCCGGGTGCCGGCCGGCGATGCCGACTCGGTGGGGCGTCTGGCCGAGGCCTTCAACGGCATGGCCGAGCACCTGCAGCGTTCATTGACCATGCAGCGCGAGCTGGTGCGGGCGGTGTCCCACGAGCTGCGCACCCCGGTGGCGCGGCTGCGCTTCGGCCTGGAGATGATCGAGAGCGCCGGCAGCGACGAGGCCCGGGCCAAGCATCTGGCGGGCATGGACGGCGATATCCAGGATTTGGACAAGCTGGTAGACGAGATGCTGACCTACGCCCGCCTGGAGCAGGGTGCACCGGCCCTGCATTTTCAGGTGGTGGACCTGGACGAGCTGCTGGCGCGGGTGATCGAGGAGCTGGCGCCGCTGCGCGCCGAGGTGCGGGTGGTGCGCGGCGAATGCCACGGGCTCGACGGCGGCGACGCCCGGGTCGAGGCCGAGCCGCGCTACCTGCACCGGGCCCTGCAGAACCTGGTGCGCAATGCCATGCGCCATGCCGAGTCCGAAGTCCGCGTGAGCTATCACCTGGGACAGCAACGTTGCCGCATCGATGTGGAGGACGATGGCCCCGGGATTCCCGAGGGCGTGTGGCACCGCATCTTCACCCCCTTCACCCGCCTCGACGACAGCCGCACCCGGGCCTCGGGCGGGCATGGCCTGGGGCTGTCGATCGTGCGGCGGATCATCTACTGGCACGGCGGCCGCGCCCTGGTCGGGCACAGCGAGCAGTTGGGCGGGGCGTGTTTCAGCCTGAGCTGGCCGCGGGAGCAGCCGCGCGATTAAACGCTGATCAGGCTGAGCAGGTGGCCGTCCTGCAGGCAGAACTGGCCATCCAGCTCGACGCCGTGGTGCCACTCGGCCGACAGGTCGGTGAGCAGGCGCAGGCGGGCGTGGCCGTCGGCGGACCATTCCAGCAGTTCGGCGTGCTCGAAATAGAAGCGCTTTTTCGTCAGCGGGTAGAGCGTCTTGAACAGGCTTTCCTTGAGCGAGAAGGTCAGGGTCACGGCCAGGGCCTGTTGGCTGCGGTCCAGGCGTTCGAGTTCCGCTGGGGTGAGGATCTCCCCGGCCAGGCGTTCGGCGCGGTCTTCGCCGAGCAGGGTTTCCTGGTCCAGCCCGAGGCCGCGGCATTGGCCGTCGGTAGCCACCACGGCGGCGGCCCAGCCCTGGCCGTGGGTGATCGAGCCGCGGATGCCGGCGGGCCAGATCGGCGAGCGGTCCTCATGGGCAGCGGGCGCGTAGTCGCGGCCATCCAGGTGTTGCAAGGCTGCACGGGCGCAGACTCGGCCTGCCAGGTACTCGGCCTGGCGCTTGGCCACCGAACGTTGCAGGCTGGCGGTCTGTTCGATGCCGGCGCGCTGGAAATCGTCCGGCGCGAGATTGGCCGGGTCGAAGGCGCAGCTGACCAGCACCGCGCCGGGGACCGGGCGCGGCAGGGGCCAATGGTGCTGGAGCGGGGCGCAGCAGGTGGGGAGTCTGTTCATGGCGGGTATTGTGCCAGCCTGGTGGCTGGTGGTGGAGCACAGATTTTGGGGCTGCTGCGCAGCCCTTTCGCCGGCGAGCCGGCTCCCACAGGGGGCGTCGCCATCTTTTGTGGGAGCCGGCTTGCCGGCGAAAGGGCCGCAAAGCGGCCCCGGCGATCATCAGTCGAGCGCATCCTTCAGGAACGCCTGCATATCCTTCCACGAGCTCTCGTCAGCCGCCTTGTCATAGCCGATATCCGGCCCGCCATGCTCGCCATGGCTCAAGCGGTCGGCATCCGGGTTGGTGAAGCCATGCTTGGCCCCCGGGATCCCGACGAACTTGTAGTCGGCCTTGGCCGCATCCATCTCCGCCTTGAACGCCGCCACCTGCTGCGGCGTGACCATGCTGTCGGCCTCGCCATGCTCCACCAGGATCTTGGCCCGGATCACCCCCGGCTTGGCCGGCGTCTGGGTCACCAGCGCGCCATGGAAGCTCACCACGCCGTCGAGCTTCTCACCGCGGCGCGCCGCGTCCAGCACCACCTTGCCGCCAAAGCAGTAGCCGATGGCCGCCAGCTGGTGCTTGTTGGTGTTGGGCTGGATCTTCAGCAGCTCCAGCCCGGCATCGAAGCGCCAGGCGGCGGCCGCTGGGTCCTTCATCGCCGCGGCCATGAACGCCTGGGCATCCTGCGGGTGCTCGGTGTTCTTGCCGTCGCCGTACATGTCGATGGCCAGGGCGTTGTAGCCCAGCGCCGCGAGGTCGCGGGCGCGGCGCTTGGCGTAGTCGTTCAGCCCCCACCATTCATGCACCACCACCACGCCCGGGCGCTTGCCCTCGACGGCGTCGTCGTAGGCGTAGTAGCCGATCAGGCGGTTGCCGTCGGCATCCTGGTAGGGGATCTCGCGGGTCTGCACCGCCGCCTGGGCGAGGGTGGCGCCGCACAACAGGGCCAGTGCAAGCAGGGTACGCATGGTCGAGCTCCTTGTTCGGTTCGTTCAGCCCAGGTTCAGGCCGGGTTCAGCAGGGGTTCAGGGCGCCCTCCCTACTCTAGTCCCCAGACAGAAACAACGCATCCAACCCGGAGTACCTGAACCATGAAAACGCTCAATACCCTGATCGCCGCCATGGCGGTTTGCGCCGCCGGCCTCACCACCGCCGCCCAGGCCGATGACAACTTCGCCAGCCTGACCTACGGCCAGACCAGCGACAAAGTGCGCAAGTCCGGCCTGTTGCAACGCAACACCGACGGCCTGAACGCCGACGGCATCATCGGCAAGGACAGCACCTGGGGCGTGCGCCTGGGCAAGATCAACGACCAGGGCCGCTACTACATGACCTACGACAACGTCTCGGGCGACCACAGCGGCGTCAAGCTGCGCCAGGAAAACCTGCTCGGCAGCTACGACCTGTTCCTGCCGGTGGGTGATACCACCAAGCTGTTCGGTGGCGGCACCCTGGGCATGACCAAGCTGACCCAGGACTCGCCGGGCGCCAGCCGCGACACCGACTACGGCTATGCCGTGGGCCTGCAGGCCGGCGTGATCCAGGAAATCACCGACAAGGCCTCGGTGGAGATGGGCTACCGTTACCTGCGCAGCAACGCCGCCACCGAGATCGGTGCCCACGGCGGGCCGAAGGACGGCACCCTGCGCCTGACCAGCAGCGCGCAGACCTACCTGGCGGCAAGCTACAAGTTCTGAGGTCGCTGTTATCCTGTACCGGCCTCATCGCGAGGAGTGCATGACCCGTGGGAGCGGGCTTGCCCCGCGATAAGGCCGGTACAGGCATTCGCTATTCAAAGGAGAACTGCATGAAATTGCTGGTGGTCGAGGACGAGGCGCTGCTGCGTCATCACCTGTTCACCCGCCTCGGCGAGGGCGGCCATGTGGTGCAGGCGGTGGCCAACGCCGAGGAAGCCTTGTACCAGGCCGAGCAGTACAATCATGACCTGGCGGTGATCGACCTGGGTTTGCCGGGCATGAGCGGGCTGGACCTGATCCGTCAGTTGCGCAACCTTGGCCAGACCTTCCCGATCCTGATCCTCACCGCCCGCGGCAACTGGCAGGACAAGGTCGAGGGCCTGGCCGCCGGCGCTGACGATTACGTGGTCAAGCCGTTCCAGTTCGAAGAGCTGGAGGCGCGCCTGAACGCCTTGCTGCGCCGCTCCAGCGGCTTCACCCAGTCGACCATCGCCGCCGGCCCGCTGGTGCTCGACCTCAACCGCAAGCAGGCGACCCTGGACGAGCAACCGCTGGCGCTGACCGCCTACGAATACCGCATCCTCGAGTACCTCATGCGTCATCACCAGCAGGTGGTGGCCAAGGACCGCCTGATGGAACAGCTGTACCCGGACGACGAGGAGCGTGACCCGAATGTCATCGAGGTGCTGGTCGGCCGCCTGCGCCGCAAGCTCGAGGGCGACAACGGCTTCAAGCCGATCGATACCGTGCGCGGCCTGGGCTACCTGTTCACCGAGCGCTGCCGATGATCCGCTCGCTGCGGGTGCGCCTGATGCTCGCGGCGGCGTTGCTGGCGTTGCTGTTCATGCTGGCGCTGCTGCCGGCGCTGCAGAAGGCCTTCAGCCTGGCGTTGCAGGAATCCATCGAGCAACGCCTGGCCTCGGACGTGACCACGCTGATTTCCGCTGCGCGCATCGAGCATGGCCAGCTGCAGATGCCGGCGCTGCTGCCGGACGAACGCTTCAACCTGCCGTATACAGGCCTGCTCGGCTACATCTTCGACCGCCAGGGCAAGCTGGTGTGGCAGTCGCGGGCTACGCGCAACCGCAACATCAACTACCACCCGCGCTATGACGGGCGTGGCAACGAATTCGCCCGTATTCACCAGGACGACGGCGAGGAGTTCTTCGTCTATGACGTCGAGGTCAAGCTGCTTGGCGGCAAGAGCGCGGCGTTCAGCATCGTCGCCCTGCAACCGGTCCGCGAATACCAGGACACCCTCAATGGCCTGCGCGAGAAACTCTACTTCGGCTTCGGCGCGGCGCTGCTGGCGCTGATGGTGCTGCTCTGGGCAGGTCTGACCTGGGGCCTGCGCTCGCTGCGCCGGCTCAGCTCCGAGCTGGATGACGTGGAGAGCGGCGCCAGGGATGGACTGAGTCGCGAGCACCCACGCGAGCTGCTGCGCCTGACCGGCTCGCTCAACCGCCTGCTGCGTAGCGAGCGCGAGCAGCGCCAGCGCTACCGCGACTCGCTCGACGACCTGGCCCATAGCCTGAAGACTCCGCTGGCGGTGCTGCAGGGCGTGGGCGAGAGCATGGAGCAGGGCGACCGCGAGCAAGCGCGGGTGCTGCAAAGCCAGATCGAGCGCATGAGCCAGCAGATCGACTACCAATTGCAACGCGCCAGCCTGCGCAAGAGTGGCCTGGTAAAGCACCAGGTCGAGCTCAAGCCGTTGCTCGACAGCCTGTGCAGCACCTTGGCCAAGGTCTATCGCGACAAACGCGTCGAGGTCGGTTTCGATCTGCCGGCCGATGCGCGGGTGCCGATGGAGCAGGGGGCCTTGCTCGAGCTGCTCGGCAACCTGCTGGAGAACGCCTACCGGTTGTGCCTGGGGCAGGTGCGGGTCAGCCTGCGTGAAGCGCCGGGGCAACTGGAGCTGTGGATCGAGGACGACGGCCCGGGCGTGCCGCCCGACCAGCGTGAGCGCATTCTTGAGCGCGGCGAGCGGCTGGACCGCCAGCACCCCGGACAAGGGATCGGCCTGGCAGTGGTCAAGGACATCATCGACAGCTATGACGCCGAGTTGAGCCTGGGCGACTCAGAATTGGGCGGGGCTGCGTTCCGCATCGCTTTCCGGCTCGATTGAGCCGCCAGAAGGGCCTCATCGCTGGCAAGCCAGCTCCCACAGGGACGGCGTTTGGCTTGAGGGCCGCGCGGTCGGGGTGGGAGCCGGCTTGCCGGCGATGAGGCCGGGCCTGCTGTCACCGCCTCTGGCAAAGGCGGATTCCCGCCAACCCGCCCTGTACGATTTCCGCCATCGGGCGGAAATCCGCCATTTCCTGCCTGCTCCTGCGCCCCGTCCCGGGGCATTCACACCCTGTAATCATTGGCTGTGCACCTCGAGCGGGCACTTTGGCATCGCCCTTGCTATTCACCTGGCAGAGGCCTGCCCAGGCGCTCGAACACAACGACAAATCCCTCCGGGTACAGGAGGGTTCGCGATTCAGGTGCCCCGACATCCTGGGAAGGATGCGCCGGCCCACTTGAGGAAAAACTAGCCATGACGACTCGTCAGCCGCTGTACAAATCGCTGTATGTCCAGGTGATCGTCGCGATCACCATCGGTATCCTGCTCGGCCACTACTACCCGGAAACCGGCGTAGCCCTCAAACCCCTGGGTGACGGCTTCGTCAAGCTGATCAAGATGGTCATCGCGCCGATCATCTTCTGCACCGTGGTCAGCGGCATCGCGGGCATGCAAAGCATGAAGTCGGTCGGCAAGACCGGCGGTTACGCGCTGCTGTACTTCGAGATCGTCTCCACCATCGCCCTGATCATCGGCCTGGTGGTAGTCAACGTGGTGCAGCCGGGCGCCGGCATGCACGTCGACGTCAGCACCCTCAACGCCAGCAGCGTGGCTGCCTATGCCGCCGCCGGCGCGCAGCAGACCACCGTCGGCTTCCTGCTCAATGTCATCCCCAACACCGTGGTCGGCGCCTTCGCCAACGGCGACATCCTGCAAGTGCTGATGTTCTCGGTGCTGTTCGGCTTCGCCTTGCACCGCCTGGGCAGCTACGGCAAGCCGGTGCTGGACCTGATCGACCGCTTCGCCCATGTCATGTTCAACATCATCAACATGATCATGAAACTGGCCCCGATCGGCGCCTTCGGTGCCATGGCCTTCACCATCGGCCAGTACGGCGTGGGTTCGCTGGTGCAGTTGGGCTACCTGATGGCCTGCTTCTACATCACTTGCCTGCTGTTCGTCCTGGTGGTGCTGGGCGGTATCTGCCGCGCCCACGGCTTCAGCGTCATCAAGCTGATCCGCTACATCCGTGAAGAGCTGCTGATCGTGCTGGGCACCTCGTCCTCCGAGTCGGCCCTGCCGCGCATGCTGGCCAAGATGGAGCGCCTGGGCGCGAAGAAATCGGTGGTTGGCCTGGTGATCCCGACCGGCTACTCGTTCAACCTGGACGGTACCTCGATCTACCTGACCATGGCCGCGGTGTTCATCGCCCAGGCCACCGACACCACCATGGACATCACCCACCAGATCACCCTGCTGCTGGTGCTGCTGGTGGCCTCCAAGGGTGCCGCGGGCGTCACAGGTTCCGGCTTCATCGTCCTGGCCGCCACCCTGTCGGCCGTCGGCCACCTGCCGGTTGCCGGCCTGGCGCTGATCCTGGGTATCGACCGCTTCATGTCCGAAGCCCGCGCCCTGACCAACCTGATCGGCAACGCCGTGGCCACCGTGGTCGTGGCCAAGTGGGTCAAGGAACTGGACACCGACACCCTGCAGGCCGAACTGGCGTCTGGCGGCTCGCCGCTGATCGACACCCGTCCGACCGACGACCTGGGCGTGGCCGAAGGCCCGGCGCGTTGAGCGTGAGTTGAAATGCGAAAAGGCGACCCTCGGGTCGCCTTTTTCATGCTTTGACGATTATTCGACCCGGGTCTCGCCGCTGTACACCAGGATCTCCCGGCAGCGCCGGCACAGGTAGCGCCGCCCCTGGCGCACCAGCTTGTGGCGCTGGGCGGTGAACGGGAAATCGCTTTCCGGGCACGGGCAACGGTAGATGTAACGTGTCGCCACGCGCCGCTGCACTTCGTAGTTGTGACAGCGGTTCGGCGGCAGCTCGTACACCCCGCGCATGATCAACTGCCACTCCTCGCCATGGGCCTGGATGCGCTCGCCGAACAGCTGGTGGGCGATCAGGTGGGCGACCTCGTGGGCCACGGTCTGGCGCAGGAAATCTTCGGCGTTCTCGCGGTACAGCTGCAGGTTGAAGCGCAGCAGGTTCTCGTGCAGGTGGGCGACGCCGGCCTTCTGTCCGCGCAGCTTGAAGCTGACCTGCGGGCGCGGGAAGGGGCGTTTGAAGAAGGTTTCGGCTTGCTGGTAACAGGTTTCGACGCGTTGTCTGAGCAGCTCGGGCATGGGGGGGTAGTTCTCCTGACCGGGCATTATGCCGCAGGCAACGGGCGGCTGCCGAGCCGCCGGTCAGGCACACGAAGCGAGGCCGCCTTGCGGCGGCCTCGGTGATGCCCCAGTGTTGGTTGGATCTGGTTGGTATGCGTTCAGTTGGTATAGACGGGCCCCACGCCCAGTCCCCAGATGATCACGGTCGCGGCCATGATCGCCACCAGAACCACGAGGCCCACCGCCAGCACGGAGCTGGAGAACAGGAAGCCTTCATCCGACGGTATGTTCATGAAGGTCGGCAAGCCGACATACAGCAGGTACACGGTATAGCAGATCGCCGCCGTGCCGATCAGCATGCCCAGCCACAGGTGCGGGTACAGCGCCGCGAGGCCGCCGATGAACAGCGGGGTGGCGGTGTAGGTGGCAAAGGCGATGCACTGCGCCATGCTCGGGTTGGCGTCGTAGGTGCGCGCCATCCAGTGGATGAAGGCGCCCATCACCGCCACGCCGGCGAGCATCGCCAGGTAGGACATGATGCTCATCCACAACGCGCTTTCCATGGTCAGCATCACGGCTGGCCGCTCGCCGATCACCCAGCCGACCTGGGTGGTGCCGATGAACGCCGACACGGCGGGAATTGCCGCCAGGATCAGCGTGTGTGTCAGGTACATGTGGCTGATGCTTTCATCCTCGCCACGAATCTCCCGCCACTCCTGGTCGGGGTGGGTGAACAGCCCAACAACGTGATGAATCATACGGGTCACTCCTATCGTCGTTGCCAAACGCCCCCCGGATGGAGCGCCTATGGCCCGAGGCCAGGACACCAGGTGCTGCGCCAATGTGGCCTTATGTCGCAGTATAGGAAGCGGATTCCCGCACAAAACCGGCTTTTTAGAGCAAATCGCGCTGTCAGCGCCGTTGTTGATTCCCTTGAAGTCTTTATCGGATTCACCTACTGCGCCGCCCGGTTTGTGCGTAAAATAGTCGGCTTTTGTCACACCTCGCGGATCCAAGCGCTATGGGCACCCTCTCGGTCAACCAGAACAAACTGCAAAAACGCCTGCGTCGCCTCGCCGGCGAAGCCATCACCGACTTCAACATGATCGAGGATGGCGACAAGGTCATGGTCTGCCTGTCCGGCGGCAAGGACAGCTACACCATGCTCGACGTTCTGTTGCACCTGCAGAAGGTGGCGCCGATCAAGTTCGAGATCGTCGCGGTGAACATGGACCAGAAGCAGCCGGGCTTCCCCGAGCACGTGCTGCCGGCCTACCTCAAGGAACTGGGCGTCGAGTACCACATCGTCGAGAAGGACACCTACTCGGTGGTCAAGGAGCTGGTGCCTGAGGGCAAGACTACCTGCTCGCTGTGCTCGCGCCTGCGCCGCGGCACCCTGTACACCTTCGCCGACGAGATCGGCGCGACCAAGATGGCACTGGGGCACCACCGCGACGACATCGTCGAGACCTTCTTCCTCAACATGTTCTTCAACGGCGCGCTCAAGGGCATGCCGCCGAAGCTGCGCGCCGATGACGGGCGCAACGTGGTGATCCGCCCGCTGGCCTACTGCAGCGAGAAGGACATCCAGGCCTACTCGGACATGAAGGAATTCCCGATCATCCCGTGCAACCTGTGCGGCTCGCAGGAAAACCTGCAGCGCCAGGTGGTCAAGGACATGCTGGTGGAGTGGGAGCGCAAGCACCCTGGCCGTACCGAGAGCATCTTCCGCGCCCTGCAGAACGTCGCGCCGTCGCAGCTGGCCGACCGCAACCTGTTCGACTTCACCAGCCTGAAGATCGACGAGAGCGCCACCCCGCGCTTTCTCGACGTGCTGAACATCTGACCTTATGCGCGACTACCAGTGGTTGCATGAGTACTGCCTGAACCGCTTCGGTTCGGCCCAGGCGCTGGAAGCCTTCCTGCCGCAGCCGCGCACACCCGCGCAGCTGCGTGACATCACCGACGACCGCTACCTGTCGACCCTGGCCCTGCGCGTGTTCCGCGCCGGGCTCAAGCACAGCCTGGTGGATGCCAAATGGCCGGCGTTCGAGCAGGTGTTCTTTGGCTTCGACCCGGAGAAAGTGGTGCTGATGGGCGCCGAGCACCTGGAGCGGTTGATGCAGGACGAGCGCATCATCCGCCACCTGGGCAAGCTCAAGAGCGTGCCGCGCAATGCGCAGATGATCCTCGACGTGGCGAAGGAGAAGGGCAGTTTCGGCGCGTTCATCGCCGACTGGCCCGAGACCGATATCGTCGGGTTGTGGAAGTACCTGGCCAAGCATGGCAACCAGCTGGGCGGACTATCGGCTCCGCGTTTCCTGCGCATGGTCGGCAAGGACACCTTCATCCCCACCGACGACATGGCCGCCGCGTTGATCGCCCAGAAGATCATCGACAAGCCGCCGACCAGCCTGCGTGACCTGGCACTGGTGCAGCAGGCGTTCAATCAGTGGCATGCCGAAAGCGGGCGGCCGCTGTGCCAGCTGTCGGTAATGCTGGCGCATACCGTCAACCATTGAGATCGCCGGGGCCGCAACGCGGCCCCGATACGTTCAGGCACCTTCGCCGGCCAGGCGTCGATCCTGCTGGAACTTCCAGCGCACGAACAGCAAGCCGCTGACGAACAGCCCCAGGCTCACCAGCACCTCGACCCAGCCGAACACCGCTCGGGCGGGGTCGAAGGCGGCCAGCACGCCCTTGATGAAGTAGATATTGACCACGAAGCAGGTCCAGGCATGCGCCCGGGCGCTGCCCATCAGCATGCCCGGCAGCAGCAGCAGCAGGGGGATCAGCTCGATGGCCAGGATCACCTCGACCCGCGCTCCGTGTAGGTTGGAGAACCACAGGTTGTTCACCACCAGCAGGGCGATCAGGCCGAAGAAGCAAGCCAGGCTCAGGGCGCGGGTCAGCCGTACGCGTGGGGCGAGCCACTCCAGCGGCGGCAGCACCTTGGGTTTTCTAGCCACGCTGGCCACCCAGGGCCTTGGCCGTATTGGCCAAGCGTTGGCCGAGGGCGCGGCATAGGGTGATCTCGTGCTGGTCCAGCTCGCGCTTGCCGTCGGCACCGGCATGGTGACTGGCGCCGTACGGGGTGCCGCCGCCGCGGGTATCGAGCAGCGCCGACTCGCTGTAGGGCAGGCCGGTGACCAACATGCCGTGGTGCATCAGCGGCAGCAGCATCGACAGCAGGGTGGTTTCCTGGCCGCCGTGCAGGCTGGCGGTGGAAGTGAACACCGCCGCCGGCTTGCCCACCAGTTCGCCGCCCAGCCACAGGCTGCTGGTGCCGTCGAGGAAGTACTTGAGCGGCGCGGCCATGTTGCCGAAGCGGGTCGGGCTGCCCATGGCCAGGCCCGCGCAGTGGCGCAGGTCGTCGAGGGTGGCGTACAGCGCGCCGCTGGCCGGGATATCCGGGGCCACGGCTTCGCATTCGGTGGAGATCGCCGGCACCGTGCGCAGGCGCGCCTCCAGGCCGGCCATCTCGACGCCGCGGGCAATGTGCCGGGCCATCTCGCTGGTCGAGCCGTGGCGGCTGTAGTACAGCACCAGGATGTAGGGTTCGCTCACGGCAGGATCTCCAGAACCTTCTCGGGTGGGCGACCGATCACGGCCTTGTCACCGGCTACCAGGATCGGGCGCTCGATCAGCTTGGGGTGCTCGACCATCGCCTTGATCAGCTGAGCGTCGCTCAGTGCAGGGTTGGCCAGGTCGAGTGCCTTGTATTCGTCTTCGCCGGTGCGCAGCAGCTGGCGCGCGCCGATGCCCAGCTTGGCAAGCAGCTGTTCGAGAGTGGCGGCGTCCGGCGGGGTCTCGAGATAGCGCACGATGGTCGGCGCCAGGCCGCGTGCCTCGAGCAGTTCCAGGGCGCCGCGGGATTTCGAGCAGCGCGGGTTATGATAGAGGGTCAGATCGGTCATGACGGGTCGCATCCAGCTGGGTGTGGCGGCTATTCTAACCGCAGCGACCGACTTCAATGCTTGAAAACTTCGAGAAGGATTGACCCATGGCAAGGCGTTTGGCAGCTGCACTGGCCATCACCGCGAGCCTGCTGCTCGGCGGCTGCGGTGCGGACTACGGCGTGGACCAGCACGGCAATACGGTGAAGGCCGAACAGGTCGAGGGGCACTGGCTGGTGCTCAATTACTGGGCCGAATGGTGCGGCCCGTGCCGTACCGAAATCCCCGAGCTCAATGCTGCGGCGAAGCAGTGGGATGCCCAGGGCATCAAGGTGCTGGGGGTGAACTTCGATGGCTTGCAGGGCGCCGACCTCAAGGCCGCCGCCGAGACCCTCGGCATCGGCTTCACCGTGCTCGCGCAAGACCCTGCCGAGCGCTATGAGCTGCCGCGCAGCGAGGCGCTGCCGGTGACCTATATCATCGATGACAAGGGCAAGGTGCGTGAGCAATTGCTGGGCGAGCAGACCCTCGAGGGCTTGCAGGCCAAGATCAAGGCGTTGAAAGGCGGCGCCTGAACCCTGCATCGCGGGGGCAAGCTCGCTCCCATGTAGGAGCGGGCTTGCCCCGCGATGGTTTCAGCCTTCCTCAGGCCAGAACCGCAGCGGCTTGCCCTCGGCCGGCCAGAAGCGGATCTGCTCGATTGGCGACACGTCCCAGCGCTGCACCGTCTCCAGCGCCTGCAGGAAACGTTTCTCCTGGTCCATCAGCGCTGGCGCGCATAGCTTGCGGGTCTTGCCGACCTTGCCGAAGCTTAAGTGCTCGCCGTCCAGCGTATAGGGCGCGAACCAGTGGTTGCAGCCGGCATTGCCATAGGCACGGCCATCGCTGGCCAGGGTCAGGGTCAGGTGGCTGTAGTCGATCAGCGGGCGTTCACCGATCCACTCCAGCAGGTAGCTTTGCTCCTGCTGCAGCTTCGAAGGTTGCGACGCGCAGCCGATCAGGCCGGTGGCGATCAGCACGCCGGTCAGCAGCTGTTTCACTCAGGCGCGCTCCTGGCACTGCGGGCACAGGTGCTTGTCGCCCTGGCTGGCCCAGCCCAGCTCCTGGACGCGGGCGGTGGCTGCCGGGGCGTGGCCCTTCTTGCCGAGCTTGGCTTCGACGGCGAACTCGAAGTCCAGCACTGCGTCGCAGCCGTCGCACTTGACCTGCCACTCGTGGATTTCCAGTTCATTGAATACTGGCCCCTGGGCCACGGCCACCCACTGCCCGGTGGGGTTGATCAGGTGGCGCACGCTGTCCACGGTCAGGCGCATGGACAGGGTTTTGCTGCCTTTGAGCGAAACCAGCAGTGCGTCGCCTTTCTGGATCGAGCCGCCGTTGCCGGTAACCTGGTAGCGGCCCGGCACCAGCGCACGGCACTCGATCAAGGTGTGTTGCGGGTTGAAAAGGGTGTAGCGGAAATCGTGTTCGACCATGGGTCCTCCAAAAGTGCCGCGTATCCTAGCATCAACCGTTTACAAGATTCTGTGGATTGCCTGCCGCCCAGCGGGAGATGTTGTCCAGGGTGGTGGCGGCGATGGCATCCAGGGCCTCGCGGGTAAGGAACGCCTGGTGCGCGGTGACGATCACGTTGGGGAAGGTCAGCAGCCGTGCCAGCACGTCGTCCTGCAGCGGCAAGTCGGAGCGGTCCTCGAAGAACAGCTGCGCCTCCTCTTCATAGACATCCAGCCCCAGGTAGCCGAGCTGGCCACTCTTGAGCGCGTCGATCAGTGCCGGGGTGTCGACCAGCGCGCCGCGGCCGGTGTTGATCAGCATGGCGCCGGGCTGTAGCTGGGCCAGGCTCTGGGCGTTGATCAGGTGGCGGGTGTGCTCGGTGAGCGGGCAGTGCAGGCTGATGATGCGTGCCTGGCGCAGCAGCTCGGGCAGCTCCAGGTAGCGGGCACCGAGGGCGACCAGCTCAGGGTTGGGGTAGGGATCGTAGGCCAGCAGCTGGCAGCCGAAACCGGCCATGATACGGGCGAAGGCCGCGCCGATCTGGCCGGTGCCGACCACGCCGACGGTCTTGCCGTGCAGGTCGAAGCCGGTCAGGCCGTGCAGGGTGAAATCACCTTCGCGGGTGCGGTTGTAGGCCCGGTGCAGGCGGCGGTTGAGGGCCAGGATCAGGGCCACGGCATGTTCGGCGACGGCGTGCGGCGAATAGGCCGGGACGCGCACCACGCTGAGCCCGAGGCGCTGCGCGGCAGCCAGGTCGACGTGGTTGTAGCCGGCCGAGCGCAGGGCGATCAGGCGTGTGCCGCCAGCGGCCAGGCGCTGCAAGACCTGGGCGTTGAGCTCGTCGTTGATGAAGGCGCAGACCACCTCGAAGCCCTGGGCGAGGGCGGCGGTGTCCAGGGTCAGCCGGGCGGACTGGTAGTGCAGCTCCAGGGCGCTCGCGCTGGCGGCGCGGGTGAAGCTTTCCTGGTCGTAGTGCTGGCTGCTGAACAACAGGGCGCGCATGGGGGGCTTCCTTCTGTGAGTCGGCAACAGTCTAGGCCGTCAGGGAGATCGGGTATTGATCTGTGACGGCCCTGTCGCGGGGCGGGTCGCATCGGCGCTCCCACGACTCTTGCAAAGCCTGTGGGGGATTCAGGCGCTTTCGCGTGCCTGCTCGGCCAGTCGGCTGATGGCCTGGTCCAGTTCGTCCAGAGCCTGCAACGCCTGGGGGCTGTCCTGCTTGAGCAAGGTCTCGCTGCGCTGGCAGGCCGCGCGCAACTGCGGTACGCCGCAATAACGCGAGGCGCCGTTGAGCCGGTGCACCCGCTCGATCATGGCATTGCGGTCGGCAGCGTCGCGGGCGGCCTGGATGGCTTCGCGGTCGGACTCCAGCGAGGCCAGGAGCATGGCCAGCATATCCGCCGCCAGGTCCGGCTTGCCGGCGGCCAGGCGCAGCCCTTCCTCCGGGTCGAGCACCTTCAGCTCGCTGCTGTCGGGCAGGCGCTCACTGGGGCGTTCCTGTGGCGGTGAGCCCAGGCTCAGGCCGGTCCATTTCATCACCACCTGGGCCAACTGGCGCTCGCTGATCGGCTTGGTCAGGTAGTCGTCCATGCCGCTGTGCAGCAGGGCGCGCTTTTCGTTGGCCATGGCGTGCGCGGTGAGGGCCACGATGGGCAGGGGCGGGCCGCTCTGGCTGGCTTCCCACTGGCGGATCTGTTCGGTGCAGGCACGGCCATCCATGCCGGGCATCTGCACATCCATCAGCACCAGGTCGAAGGGCTCGTCCTGCACGGCCTGCACCGCGGCATAGCCACTGTTCACCGCCAGTACCTCGGCGCCCATCCCTTCGAGCAGGGTCTGCACCAGCAGCAGGTTGGCCGGGTTGTCGTCGACGCAGAGGAGCTTGGGCATGCGTTGGCCGCTGTTGCTGCGTTGCTCGCACACCGGCCGGCGCGGCTGCACCAGCTCCAGCAGCAGGCGACGCAGCTTGCGTGTGCAGGTGGGCTTGGCCAGCAACTGGCCGTGGGCGTTGGGCAGGTAAGGGTGGTAGAGCGGCTGCTCGGTGGTGGGGCACAGCACCACGCACTGGCAACCCAGGCGCTCGAGCTGTTGGTGGTACTGCCCCAGTTGTTCCGGCGCCAGGCTGCCGAGGTTGACCCCGAGCACGGCGAACTCGAACGGCTGCCCGGCCTGGCTTGCCGCCTGCACGCCGTGCAGCAGCTGGTCGCAGGAAGCGAACACGGTGACCGCCAGGCCGCAGTCCTCGAGCTGGTGTTCCAATGCCTGGCGGGCCAGGTCGTGCCCGTCGACGATGGCCACGCTACGGCCGACCAGGGCCTGGGCGGGTTGCTCCTCGGTGTCGTCGTGGGCCTTGGGCAGGTTGAGGCTGATCCAGAACTGCGAGCCTTCGCCCGGCGTGCTGTCGACGCCGATCTCGCCGCCCATCTGTTCGATCAGGCGCTTGGAGATCACCAGGCCCAGGCCGGTACCGCCGGGCTGGCGTGACAGCGAGTTGTCGGCCTGGCTGAAGGCCTGGAACAGGGTGCGCACGTCCTGCGGCGACAGGCCGATGCCGGTGTCCTGCACGCTGATGCGCAGTTGCACGCTGTCTTCCTGCTCGTCCTCGAGCATGGCGCGCACGACGATCGTGCCTTCGCGGGTGAACTTGATGGCATTGCTCACCAGGTTGGTGAGGATCTGCTTGAGCCGCAACGGGTCGCCCACCAGCGACAGCGGGGTGTCGCGGTAGACCAGGCTGAGCAGCTCCAGCTGCTTGGCGTGGGCGGCCGGGGCAAGGATGGTCAGGGTGTCCTGGATCAGGTCGCGCAGGTTGAGCGGGATGCTGTCGAGCACCAGCTTGCCGGCCTCGATCTTGGAGAAGTCGAGGATCTCGTTGATGATCCCCAGCAGGTTGTCGGCGGATTTCTCGATGGTGCCGAGGTAGTCGAGCTGACGCGGGCTGAGCTCGCTCTTTTGCAACAGGTGGGTGAAGCCGAGGATGCCGTTGAGCGGTGTGCGGATCTCGTGGCTCATGTTGGCGAGGAACTCGGACTTGATGCGGCTGGCCTCCAGGGCCTCCTTGCGCGCCATGTCCAGCTCGATGTTCTGGATCTCGATGGTTTCCAGGTTCTGGCGCACGTCCTCGGTGGCCTGGTCGATGCTGTGCTGTAGCTCTTCGTGGGCGCTGTGCAGGGTCTCGGCCATGCGGTTGATGCCGGCGGCCAGTTCGTCGAGCTCGTGGCTGCCCATGGCTGGCAGGCGTTCGTCGAGGTGGCCGTCCTTGAGCTGGTTGACCGCGTGCTTGATGCGGTTGATCGGGTCGTTGATGGTGCGGCTCATACGCAGGGCGAGCAGCGCGGTAAGGCTCAGGCAGGCGAGGATCAGCAGCAGGCTGGTGAACAGGTTGCGGTAGCCGCGCAGCAGGGTGCCGTCGTGGGACAGCTCGATCTCCACCCAGCCGAGCAGGCGCTCGGCTTCGGCGGGCACGGCGTCGGTGGCCAGGTCGCGGTGATGGCCGAACACCGGCATCAGGTAGCGGGTGGCATCATTGCCGGTGCGCTGCAGCAGTTGCGTGCCGGTGCCGCCGCTGGGCGGCTGGTTGAGCATGCTGGGGCCGGCGTGGGCCAGGCGCGTGCGGTCGGCGGCGAGGAACGCCACGGCGCGCACGTCGACCTGCTCCAGGGCCTGGGCCGCGATGCGCTCCAACTGCGCCGGGGACTGGCGGGCCAGGGCCGGCGCCGCCAGGGGCGCCAGCTGCTCGGCGATCATCTTGCCGCGTTGCAGCAGCTGCGTGCGCAGGTCGCTCTGTTGCAACCAGGTGAAGTAACTGCCCAGCACCAGGGCCATCAGGCTGGCGGGGAGCAAGGCCAGCAGCAGGACGCGGCTGCGGATTCCCAAACGGTCGAGCACACCTGTCTCCTGTCATGTGCCTTGAAAAGCGCTGTTCGCGCATCAGCGGGAACGTTACTCCGCACCGCAGGCATTTGTAAGGCTTTTATTTGCCAAGTGAGGCTGGCTGTTAGATGGCGCGTCAGTCGGGCGACGGTTGCCTTGCCGGGCGTGCTTGCCCAATAATCACGCAACTGAGAATCGATGGCAGTTGCCAATGCATCCCGAAGCTATTCACGCCACCAACATCCTGGCCATCGAGGACGACCCCGTGCTCGGTGCCTACCTGCACGAAGAGCTGCGCCGCGGCGGCTTCCAGGTGACCTGGTGCCGCAGTGGCCTGGAGGGGCTGGAGGCTGCGGGGCGACAAGTCTTCGACCTGGTCCTGCTGGACATCCTGCTGCCCGGCCTCAATGGCCTGGACGCCCTGGCCAGCCTGCGCCGGCGCAGTGCCACGCCGGTCATCCTGATGTCCGCGCTGGGCGCCGAGGCTGACCGTATCAGCGGCTTCGAACGCGGCGCGGACGATTACCTGCCAAAGCCTTTCAGTTTCGCCGAGCTGCGGGTGCGCATCGAGGCGATCCTGCGCCGGGTGGCCTTCGAGCGCCGGGCGCTGGCACCGCGCGAGGTGGCGGCGGGGCAGTTGCGCTTCGATGAGCAGGCTGCCGATGTCTGCCTCGCCGACCAGTGGGCCGGGCTGACGCCCAGCGAGTATCGCTTGCTCGACACCCTGCATCGCAGCCAGGACGAGGTGCTGAGCAAGCCGTTCCTTTACCAGCAGGTATTGCAGCGGGGCTACTCGCGGCATGACCGCAGCCTGGACATGCACGTCAGCCAGATCCGCCGCAAGCTCAAGGCCATCGGCTATCACGAACGGCAGGTCCGCACCGTCTGGGGCAAGGGCTATGTGTTCGGCGTCGGCGAGGCCGACTGAACCGTGCTCGATCGCCATTCGCTGTTCTGGAAACTGACCGTCCTGCTGGTGGGCTTCTGCCTGCTGATGATCGGCCTCAGCTACAGCTGGGGTCGCCATATGGAAACCCAGGACGCCTTCCTTTCCGAACCTGCGCGTCAAGTGCTGCGGGGTTACGCGGCCGAGGCGGAGCAGGCCTGGCGTAGCGGCGGCGCTGAGGGTGTCGACGCCTGGCTGGCCGAGATGCGTGGGCGCGAGCAAGGCTGGGTGGGGGTGCTCGATGGCGACCTGCAGCCGTTGGGCAGCGCCGACCTGACCGCCGGGCAGGCCCAGCGCCTGACCCGCCTGCGCGGCGTCGACTGGCCGATGAGTCGGCGCAGTATCGGCCAGCCCTGGTTGCGCCTGCCGTTCCCCGGCGCGCCGGAGCAGGGCATGCTGGTGATCGAGCTGCCGGAGCGCTTCAACCCGGGCCAGTACCGGTTGTTCTGGCGCATCGTCACCAACGGCATCATTCCTGGACTGTTTACCCTGCTGCTGTGCGTTGGCCTGTACCGCATGCTGATCGTGCCGCTCAATCAATTGCGTGAACAGGCCAACGCCTGGCGCGCCGATCAGCTGGCGGCGCGCCTGGATTCGCGCACCACCCGGCGCAAGGACGAGCTGGGCGAACTGGCCAGGGCCTTCGACCAGATGGCCGAGCGCCTGCAGGGCACCGTGACCTTGCAGCAGCAGTTGCTGCGCGACCTGTCCCACGAGATGCGCACGCCGCTCAGCCGCCTGCGCGTGGCCTGCGACGGCGAAACCGACCTGCAGCGCCTGCGCGAACGCCTGCACCGCGAGGTGGATGGCATGCAGCAGCTGGTCGAGGACACTTTGCAACTGGCCTGGCAGGACGCCGAGCGCGCCCCGGTGAACCTGGAGCCGATCCAGGTGCCGGCGCTGTGGGACCTGCTCAGCGAAAATGCCTGTTACGAAAGCGGCTGGGCACCTGGGCGGTTGCACTGTGCGTTGCCGGCGGAATGTTGGGTGCGGGGCAGCCTCAACGACCTTGCCCAGGCACTGGAGAACATGCTGCGCAACGCCATCCGTCACTCGCCCGAGGCGGGTGTGGTGCGCCTGGGCGGCTGGCGTGAAGGCGGGTATTGGCGTATCGACCTGGAGGATGACGGCGGTGGCGTGGCCGAGGAAGACCTCGAGCGGATCTTCGCGCCGTTTTCCCGGTTGGACGGGGCACGGCCCGGGGACGGTGGCTTCGGCTTGGGCTTGAGCATTGCCCGCAATGCGATCCGCCGCCAGGGTGGGCTGGTGTGGGCGGTCAATGGTGAGCGCGGCCTGCGCCTGTGCATGCGCCTGCCTGCCCATGAAGCGGGGCCGTCGGTTGGTCCGGCGCGGGCAGGCCCGCTACCAGGGAACAACTGCTTATAGCTACCCGCTATAACCACCGACAATTGCGTGATATGGCCGCGCCGGGTTTGCCGGTATGATAGGCGCCCCTGCCGTCCGGATTGCGAAAACGCCCATGACCCTGCAGTACCCAACCATCGCCGACTGCGTCGGCCATACGCCGCTGGTTCGCCTGCAGCGCATCGCCGGGAACACCAGCAATACCTTGCTGCTCAAGCTCGAAGGCAACAACCCGGCAGGTTCGGTCAAGGACCGCCCGGCGTTGTCGATGATCACCCGTGCCGAACTGCGTGGCCAGATCAAGCCCGGCGACACCCTCATCGAAGCCACCTCCGGCAATACCGGCATCGCCCTGGCCATGGCCGCGGCGATCAAAGGCTACAAGATGATCCTGATCATGCCGGACAACTCCACCGCCGAACGCAAGGCGGCCATGACCGCCTATGGCGCCGAGTTGATCCTGGTGACCAAGGAAGAGGGCATGGAAGGGGCCCGCGATCTCGCGGAAAAACTGCAGGCCGAAGGCCGTGGGCTGGTGCTTGACCAGTTCGCCAACGGCGACAACCCGATCGCGCACTACAACAGCACGGGCCCGGAGATCTGGCAGCAGACCCAGGGCACGATCACCCACTTCGTCAGCTCCATGGGCACGACCGGCACCATCATGGGCTGTTCGCAGTACCTCAAGGAGCAGAACCCGGCGGTGCAGATCATTGGCCTGCAGCCGATGGAAGGCTCGGCCATTCCGGGCATTCGCCGTTGGCCCCACGAGTACCTGCCGAAGATCTTCGACGCCACCCGGGTGGACCGCGTGGTCGACATGTCCCAGCAGGAGGCCGAGGAAACCACCCGTCGCCTGGCCCGCGAAGAGGGCATTTTCTGTGGCGTATCCTCCGGCGGGGCGGTGGCGGCGATGCTGCGCCTGTCCCGTGAAGTCGAGAACGCGGTGATGGTCGCCATCATCTGCGACCGCGGCGACCGTTACCTTTCCACCGGCCTGTTCGATCCGACCTGATGTCCAGAAAGAAAAGCAATACCGGCCTGCGTTTCCAGCCGGCCGGCGGCAACCGTGCCGCACAAGTGCCGGTGGGCAAGAAGCAGCGCCTGCTGATCGAGCGCGTGGCCGGTGACGGCCGTGGCATCGCCTTCAGCGAGGGACGCACCTGGTTCGTCAGCGGCGCGCTGGGCGGCGAGGACGTCGAGGCGCGGGTGCTTGCCGCACGCGGCAAAGTGGTCGAGGCGCGCCTGGAACGGGTGTTCCAGGCCAGCGCCGAGCGCCGCGAAGCGCCCTGCCGGCATTACGCCCGCTGTGGCGGTTGCAACCTCCAGCACCTGCCCCATGACGGCCAACTGGCGCTCAAGCAGCGCCTGCTCGCCGAGCAGTTGCAGCGGGTGGCCGGCGTGCAGCCCGAAGAGTGGGCTGTTCCCTTGTGCGGACCGGAATTCGGCTACCGCCGCCGGGCGCGGGTAGCGGTACGCTGGGACACCAAGGCGCGTCAGCTGGAGGTCGGTTTCCGCGCCGAGGCCAGCCAGGACATCGTTGCCATCGACGACTGCGCGGTGCTGGTACAGCCCTTGCAGGCGATCATGCGCCACCTGCCGACCGTGTTGCGCAGCTTGAGCAAGCCGCAGGCGCTGGGACATGTGGAACTGTTCAGCGGTACCGCCGAGGCGGTGTTGGTGCGGCATGTGGCGCCATTGCCAAGTGAAGACCTGGCGCGGCTCGAGGCATTCTGCCGCGAGGCCGGCGCCCAGTTGTGGCTGCAAGGCGAGGGCGAGCCGGCACCGGTGCAGGCCACGGCGCAACTGGGCTTTGCCCTGGAACCCTGGGGCTTGGAACTGGCCTGGCGACCGGGCGACTTCGTTCAGGTCAATGCCCAGGTCAATACCTTGATGATCCAGCAGGCTTTGGCCTGGCTGGCGCCCCAGGCGCATGAGCGGGTCCTGGACCTGTTCTGTGGCCTGGGCAACTTTGCCTTGCCCCTGGCGCGTCAGGCGCGCGAGGTGGTGGCGGTGGAAGGCGTGCAGGCCATGGTCAGCCGTGCCGAGGCCAACGCCCACGCCAACAATGTGCATAACGCACGGTTTTTTCAGGCCGATTTATCGCAGCCTTTGGCAGGCGCCGGATGGGCTGCCGAGGGCTTTTCTGCGGTACTCTTGGATCCACCGCGCGACGGGGCTTTCGAGGTGGTGCAGGGCATCGCCCGGCTGGGTGCGAAACGGCTGGTCTACGTATCGTGCAACCCGGCCACGCTGGCGCGTGACGCGCAAGTGCTGGTCGGGCAGGGGTACCGGTTAAAAAGGGCCGGGATTCTCGACATGTTTCCTCAGACGGCGCATGTCGAGGCCATGGCGTTATTCGAAGCGGGCTAGCCGGGCTGGCCCTCTTGGTGCGGCCTTCAGGGAGTGAGGGGCGCACAGGTGATAGCCAGTGCACCCGCGTGGTGCGCTGTATGGAAAGGTAAAGCAAAGATGGTACAGGTGAGAGTGCACCAGCCGGTCAACAACGACGGCAGTATCAATCTCGAAGCATGGCTCGATCATGTGGTGAGCGTCGATTCGCAACTCGATCGCCCGGGGTTGAAAGAGGCCTGCGAGTTTGCCCATGAGGTCGAGAAGAAAGGCAATCCGGCCAAGCATTCCTGGGCCGATGGCACGTCCAGTTTCCAGGCGGGGCTCGAGATCGCCGAAATCCTCGCCGACCTCAAGCTCGACCAGGATTCCCTGGTGGCGGCGGTCATCTATCGTTCGGTGCGCGAAGGCAAGGTGACCTTGGCCGAGGTCGGCCAGCGCTTCGGGCCGGTGGTGTCCAAGCTGATCGACGGCGTGCTGCGCATGGCTGCCATCAGTGCCAGCCTCAGCCCGCGCCAGTCGCTGGTGCTCGGCTCCCAGGCGCAGGTCGAGAACCTGCGCAAGATGCTCGTGGCGATGGTCGACGACGTGCGCGTGGCGCTGATCAAGCTGGCCGAACGCACCTGCGCCATCCGGGCGGTGAAGTCCGCCGATGACGAGAAACGCCTGCGCGTGGCCCGCGAGGTGTTCGACATCTATGCGCCGCTGGCGCACCGTCTGGGTATCGGCCATATCAAGTGGGAACTCGAGGACCTGTCGTTCCGCTACCTCGAGCCCGACCAGTACAAGCAGATCGCCAAGTTGCTGCACGAGCGCCGGCTGGACCGCGAGCGGTTCATCAGCGATGTGATGAACCAGTTGCAGAACGAGCTGCTGGCCACCGGCGTCAACGCCGATATCAGTGGCCGGGCGAAGCACATCTATTCGATCTGGCGCAAGATGCAGCGCAAGGGCCTGGAGTTCAGCCAGATCTACGACGTGCGCGCGGTGCGCGTGCTGGTGCCGGAAGTGCGTGACTGCTACACCGCGCTGGGCATCGTGCACACCCTGTGGCGGCACATTCCGAAAGAGTTCGACGATTACATCGCCAACCCCAAGGAAAACGGCTATCGCTCCCTGCACACCGCGGTGATCGGCCCCGAGGGCAAGGTGCTCGAGGTGCAGATCCGCACCCATGGCATGCACGAGGAAGCCGAGCTGGGCGTCTGCGCCCACTGGCGCTACAAGGGCACCGACGTCAAGCCCAGCTCGAACCACTACGAAGAGAAGATCTCCTGGTTGCGCCAGGTGCTGGAGTGGCACGAGGAACTGGGCGATATCGGCGGCCTGGCCGAACAGCTGCGCGTCGATATCGAGCCGGACCGCGTCTACGTGTTCACCCCCGACGGCCACGCCATCGACCTGCCCAAGGGCTCGACGCCGCTGGACTTCGCCTACCGGGTGCACACCGAGATCGGCCACAACTGCCGTGGCGCCAAGATCAACGGGCGCATCGTGCCGCTGAACTACAGCCTGCAGACCGGCGAGCAGGTGGAGATCATCACCAGCAAGCACGGCAGCCCGAGCCGCGACTGGTTGAACTCCAACCTGGGCTACGTGACCACCTCGCGGGCCCGGGCCAAGATCGTCCATTGGTTCAAGCTGCAGGCCCGCGACCAGAACGTCGCCGCCGGCAAGACCCTGCTCGAGCGCGAGCTGTCGCGTCTGGGCCTGCCGCAGGTGGACTTCGAGCGTCTGGCCGAGAAGGCCAACGTCAAGACCGCCGAGGACATGTTCGCCGCCCTCGGTGCCGGCGACCTGCGCCTGGCGCATATGGTCAACGCCGCCCAGCAGTTGCTCGAACCCGAGCGCCTGGAGCCGGTCGAGCTGATCCCGCGCCAGGCGCGGGGCATCCGTTCCGGCAAGCGCAACGACATCCAGATCCAGGGCGTCGGCAACCTGCTCACGCAGATGGCCGGCTGCTGCCAGCCGCTGCCGGGCGATGCCATCGTCGGCTACATCACCCAGGGCCGTGGCGTGAGCATTCACCGCCAGGACTGCGCCTCGGTGCTGCAGTTGGCGGGCAAGGAGCCGGAGCGCATGATCCAGGTCAGCTGGGGGCCGATCCCGGTGCAGACCTACCCGGTCGACATCATCATCCGTGCCTACGACCGCCCGGGTTTGCTGCGCGACGTTTCGCAGGTGCTGCTCAACGAGAAGATCAACGTGCTGGCGGTCAACACCCGCTCGAACAAGGAAGACAACACCGCCTTGATGTCGCTGACCATCGAGATCCCTGGCCTGGATGCCTTGGGGCGCTTGCTCGGCAGGATCTCGCAGTTGCCCAACATCATCGAGACGCGGCGTAACCGTACCCCTTGAGACAGAACGGGGCCGCTGTGCGGCCCATCGCTGGCAAGCCAGCTCCCACAGGTACGGCATACCCCTGTGGGAGCCGGCTTGCCGGCGATCGAGGGCAAGGCCCTCGCTGAGGAAAGATATTCATGACCTACACCCTCGACGACCTGCTGCACCTGATGGCCCGCCTGCGTGACCCGCAATACGGTTGCCCCTGGGACCTCAAGCAGGACTACGCCAGCATCGTTCCGCACACGATCGAAGAGGCCTACGAAGTAGCCGACACCATCGAGCGCGGCGACTTCGAGCACCTGCAGGGCGAGCTGGGCGACCTGCTGTTCCAGGTGGTCTACTACAGCCAGCTGGCACGGGAAGAAGGGCGCTTCGAGTTCGACGGCGTGGTCGATGCGATCACCCGCAAGCTGATCCGCCGCCACCCCCATGTATTCCCCACCGGCGAGCTCTATGCGCCGCTGGACACCCCCATGCTGGACGAGGCCCAGGTCAAGTCGCGCTGGGAAGAGATCAAGGCCGAGGAGCGCGCCGAGAAGAGCGAGCCTGAACAGCTCTCGCTGCTCGACGATGTGCCGGCGGCCTTGCCTGCGCTGTCACGGGCGGCCAAGCTGCAGAAGCGCGCCGCCACGGTCGGCTTCGACTGGCCGGACGCGCTGCCGGTGCTGGACAAGGTGCGCGAGGAGCTCGACGAAGTGCTGCAGGCCATGGCCGATGGCGACAGCGATGCGCTGGAAGATGAGCTGGGCGACCTGCTGTTCGCCACCGTCAACCTGGCCCGCCACCTGCGCCACGACCCGGAAAACGCCCTGCGCCGCGCCAATCGCAAGTTCGAGCGGCGCTTCCGATTCATCGAACAGGCATTGCGCGAGCAGGGCCTGAACATCCAAGATCGTACCCTCGACGAGCTGGACGCCCTGTGGGGCGAGGCCAAGCGTCAGGAAAAGAACCTGCCCAGCTGCGGCTGAGCTGATGCATAAGTGAGTGAACTTCCATGAGCCTTTCCCTTCGCGACCAATTGCTCAAAGCCGGTCTGGTCAACCAGAAACAGGTTTCTCAGACCAACAAGGCCGAGAAAAAACAGAAACGCCTGGAGCACAAAGGCCAGGTCGAGGTGGACGACAGCCAGCAGCGCCTGGCCAAGGAAGCCCAGGCCGAGAAGGCCCGAAAAGACCAGGAGCTGAACCGCCAGGTCCAGGAAAAGGCCGAGCAAAAGGCCCGTGCCGCGCAGATCAAGCAGTTGATCGAGGCGACCCGCCTGCCCAAGCTGAATACCGAGGACTATTACAACTTCGTCGATGACAAGAAGGTCAAGCGCATCGCCGTCAACGCGCTGATGCGCAGCAAGCTGAGCAACGGCGCGCTGGCGGTCGTCGCCCATGGCGGTGGCTACGAAGTGATTCCACGCGAGGCGGCGGTGAAGATCCAGGAGCGCGACCCCAATCGCATCCTGCTGCTCAACACCCATGTCGAGGAAGCGGACGAGGACGACCCGTACGCAGCCTACAAGATCCCTGACGATCTGATGTGGTAAGCATGAAAAACCCCGCCTAGGCGGGGTTTTTCGTTTGAAGGGGGTGTTATTGCGACGGTCGCTGGTTCTCTAGGTATTCCAGCTCCATGCGATACTGCTGGGCCTGGTGCTCATCATGGAACATGCCGACCAGTTGGCCCTGTTGATGCACATCCCAGATCCGCACACCAGCGGCCAGGCCTTCGTGGGACATTTTCGATTCGTCGCGTTCGGTTACTTGGACTGTCATCGTTAAACTCCACTGCTTCAGTTGGCTGCGACAGCGTGTCGCACACCCTCTTTATAGAGTTTGTTAGCAGGCTAAGTAAATAAAACAGCGATGAAACAAGTTTCATGAAGCATGAATACGCTGGCGCGCACCTTGTAGGAGCGGCTTTAGCCGCGATGCAGGCGCCACAGGGGCACCTGCTTTGCTGGTGATCGCGGCTGAAGCCGCTCCTACGGGTGGTAGTGTTGGCCTGAAAAAGAAGCCCCGCACAAGGCGGGGCTTCGGGTATTACAGGCAGCGCTATCAGTTGCCTTTGACTGCCTTGCCGTCCACCGTGCCATCCTGCAGCACGATCACGTATTCCTTGCCATCGGTCTCGACCTGGCGCAGTTGCACCAGCAGGTAGTCCCAGTCCTTGGCGAACCATAGCTCGGTGATGCGCTTGCTCTGGCTAGGGTCGCGCACGCGCTCGACCTTGACCGCATCGACCTGGCCGGTCTTGGTGGCCACTTTCTCGGTGCCCAGCACGCGGAAGTCGTAGGTGTCGATCTCGTCACCGTCGACCACCTGGTAGGTCATGCTCTTCTTGCCGGCGGCCACGTCATGCTGCAGCGCCAGTTGATAGGACGACTTGTCCAGCACGCCGCGGTTGAGCGGCAGGCTGATCTCGTCGCCACGGTCGCTGCCGGTCACCTTCTTGCCGGTCCAGTCGAAGCTGAGGTCGACCGTCTTCGCCTTGCCCAGGCCGCCACGCTCGAAGTGGTACTTCTGCGGCAGCAGGGTGTCGTTGTCGAGCTTGAGGGTGCTTTGCTCGGTCAGGCTGGCGATCATCATGGAGGCCTTGAAATTAAGGTCCCACGTACCGTTGGCGTTCTTCACCAGGCTGCGCTCGGCAGTGCCGCTCATGGGCAGCTGCTTCCAGTCGGCGGTGTAGCTGGCCGCGAAAGGCTTCAGATCAGCTGCCTGGAGGGGCAGGGCGAGCACGGCGAGAGCCAAGAGCAGGGCGCGACGCATAAATTCTCCTAGGATCGAATCAAGTGACCGCTGGCCGCCAGCGGCTGGCCATCCAGTAATGCACCGTGCTCGCCCAGACGCAAGCGTCCTTCGGCGAACCAGCGCACCGCCAGCGGGTAGATCTGGTGTTCCTGCAGGTGCACGCGCTGGGCGAGCGTCTGCTCGGTGTCGTCCGTTGCAACCGGCACCACAGCCTGTACGACCAAAGGCCCGCCATCGAGTTCCTCGGTGACGAAGTGCACGCTGCAGCCGTGCTCGGCATCGCCAGCCTCCAGCGCACGCTGGTGGGTGTGCAGCCCTTTATACTTGGGCAACAGTGACGGATGTATGTTGAGCAGGCGGCCTTGATAGTGGCGCACGAAGCCGCCACTCAAGATGCGCATGAAACCGGCCAGCACCACCAGGTCGGGTGCGAAGCCGTCGATCAGCGCCATCAGCGCCGCATCGAAGGCTTCGCGACCGTCGAAGCCGGTGTGCGCGAGCACCGCGGTGTCGATACCGGCTGCCTTGGCGCGTTCCAGGCCGTAGGCATCGGCGCGGTTGGAAATCACCGCGCGGATGCGTACCGGGCTGTCACTGGCGCTGTTGCTGTCGATCAGCGCTTGCAGGTTGCTGCCGGAGCCCGACAGCAGTACCACGACGTTGCAGGTCTTGCCCGGCATCAGTGTGCCTTGAGGTTCTTGAGCTCGACCTGGGCGGCGCCTTCGGCGGCCTCGGCGATCTGGCCGATGACCCACGGCTGCTCGCCAGCGGCACGCAGCACGTTCAGGGCGTTGTCGACCTGGTCCTGGGCCACGCAGATGACCATGCCCACGCCGCAGTTCAGCACGCGGTGCATTTCATGTTCGTCGACGTTGCCTTTTTCCTGCAGGAAGTCGAACACCACCGGGCGCTGCCAGCTGGCCACGTCGACCACGGCCTGGGCGCCTTTTGGCAGCACGCGCGGGATGTTGTCCAGCAGGCCGCCGCCGGTGATGTGGGCCATGGCCTTGACCGCGCCGGTTTGTTTGATCAGCTGCAGCAGGGGCTTGACGTAGATGCGGGTCGGCGCCATCAGCAGGTCGGCCAGCGGTTTGCCGTCGAGCTGGGTGTTGTCGATGTCGGTGCCGGAGACTTCGAGGATCTTGCGGATCAGCGAGTAGCCGTTGGAGTGCGGGCCGGAGGACGGCAGGGCGATCAGGGCGTCGCCGGTGACCACTTTCGAGCCGTCGATGATTTCGGCCTTTTCCACCACGCCGACGCAGAAACCAGCCAGGTCGTAGTCTTCGCCTTCATACATGCCTGGCATTTCGGCGGTTTCACCACCGACCAGCGAGCAGCCGGCCAGTTCGCAACCGGCGCCGATGCCGGTGACCACGGTGGCGGCCACGTCGACGTTGAGCTTGCCGGTGGCGTAGTAGTCGAGGAAGAACAGCGGCTCGGCGCCGCACACCACCAGGTCATTGACGCACATGGCGACCAGGTCCTGGCCGATGCTGTCGTGCTTGTTCAGGTTCAGCGCCAGGCGCAGCTTGGTGCCGACGCCGTCGGTGCCGGAGACCAGCACCGGCTGCTTGTAGCCGGCCGGGATCTCGCAGAGGGCGCCGAAGCCGCCCAGGCCACCCATGACTTCAGGGCGTGCGGTGCGCTTGGCGACGCCCTTGATGCGTTCGACCAGTGCTTCGCCGGCGTCGATGTCTACACCGGCGTCTTTGTAGCTCAGGGAGGGTTGCTTGCTCATTGATCCAGGCCTTTAGGAGGGAGGGATTCAGAAAAACGACCGGGACGGCCAAGGCCACTTTCAGAAACGGCGGCTGCCTGTACGTCACTGGTCTGCGAAGGCGCGCGATTTTATCAGGGTTGCCCCAAGGCGGCCATCCTCAGGCCGACGGGCAGGCGGGAAATCTGGGCAAAAAACGCTGTTTCACCCTGTGCGACTGGTTGCCGCGTCGGCGCCTGTATAAGGTATAGGCATGGCGACGTGCGCGAAGGCGCGGCACGGCGGAGCATTTTCCGGCGTGGCGCGGTCACAGCCCACAGGCAAGGGCGCGTCGCCCCAAGGTCATCTGGACAGGAATCCTCAATGCGTCTTCTCAATTTCCTTGCTGGCGCCTGCCTTGTTGTGGCCGGCACCCTCGCGCAGGCCGAAACCGTCTCGGGCCTGTATCAGGTTCGCGAGCCCGTCGAAGGGCAGGGCAGCGAGGCCCGCGCCCAGGCGACCGGCAAGGCGCTCGACACCCTGGTGCTGCGCCTGACCGGCGACCCCAAGGCCGCGCAGAACCCGGCACTGGCCGCGCTGCGCAAGGACCCGCAACAGATCATCAATCAGGTCGGTACCGAGGCAGGACCACCGGAGTCGGTGCTGGTCGAGTTCGACCCCGGCAGCACCGAGCGCGCCCTGCGCCAGGCCGGGCTGGCATTGTGGGGCAGCAACCGGCCGTCGGTCCTGGGCTGGTGGCTGAACGACAGTGTCGAGGGCAGCAGCCTGGTCGGCGATGGCCAGAGCGCCGCCGAGCCATTGCGTCGGGCTGCCCAGCATCGCGGCCTGCCCCTGCGCCTGCCATTGGCCGATCTGCAGGAGCAATTGGTGGCCAATGCCAAGCTGCTCGAAGGTAACGACCCTGCGCCGCTGCGCGAGGCGTCCGAGCGCTATGGCGCCGATGCCTTGCTGGCGGTGCACGCCCATGAGGCCGACGGCAAGTGGCAGGGCAAGTGGCAGTTGTGGCTGGGCGACCAGCGCGAACAGGGCAACGCCGAAGGCAGCGACCAGGCGGCCCTGGCCGATGCGGTGCTGCTGGCGGTGAGTAACCGCCTGGCGCCGCGTTATGTCACGCGGCCCGGCGCCAGCAGCGATCTGCAGGTACAGGTGCAGGGGATGAACCTGCAGCGTTACGCCGAACTGAGCCGGGTGCTGGAACCTTATGGCGCCCGCTTGCAGATGGCAGAAGGCGGCACCTTGACCTACCGGGTCAGCGGCAATCGCGAGCAACTGCGCGCCCAGCTGGGCCTGGCCAAGCTGCAGGAGCTGCCTGCCGAGCCAGCCGCCGCCCCGCCTGCGCCGAGCGCGCAAGGCGATACCGGCACACCGCCGCCCACCACTGCCGCAACGCCGTTCGACGGCCTGCGCTTTCGCTGGTAAGGAGTGGCGCGAATGACTGACATGCGTCGTTGGATCTGGCTGGGCGCGGCCCTGGTAATCGTCGTGCTGCTGTACTTCCTGCACAACATCCTCTCACCGTTCCTGGTGGGCATCCTGCTGGCTTACCTCGCCGACCCACTGGTCGACCGCCTGGAGCGGCTCGGGCTGTCGCGCACCTGGGGCGTGGTGGTGGTGTTCAGCCTGTTCACCCTGATCTTCCTGGCCCTGCTGCTGGTGCTGGTGCCGATGCTGGCCAAGCAGCTGCTGCGCCTGTACGAGCTGGCGCCGCAGATGCTCGACTGGCTGCAGCACGTGGCGCTGCCCTGGGTGCAGAGCCGCCTGGGCCTGGCCGACGGTTTCTGGAAGTTTGACAAGATCAAAGCCGCGATCGGCGAGCACATGGGCCAGACCACCGATATCGTCGGCGTGCTGCTGTCCCAGGCCACCGCCTCGAGCCTGGCGTTGATCGGCTGGCTGGCCAACCTGGTGCTGATCCCGGTGGTGGGCTTCTACCTGCTGCGCGACTGGGACCTGATGATGGCCAAGCTGCGCAGCCTGCTGCCGCGCCAGCGCGAGCCGCAGGTGGTGGGGCTGGCCGGCGAGTGCCACGAGGTGCTCGGGGCGTTCGTGCGCGGGCAACTGCTGGTAATGCTTGCGCTGGGCGTCATCTATTCCTCGGGGCTGATGCTGGTGGGCCTGGAGCTGGGCCTGCTGATCGGCATGCTGGCGGGGCTGGCGGCGATCGTGCCGTACATGGGCTTCATCATCGGTATCGGCGCGGCGCTGGTCGCCGGGTTGTTCCAGTTTGGCGGCGACCTCTATCCCATGCTCGGTATCGTCGCGGTGTTCATGGTCGGGCAGGCGCTGGAGGGCATGGTGCTGACGCCACTGCTGGTGGGCGACCGCATCGGCCTGCATCCGGTGGCGGTGATCTTCGCGATCCTGGCTGGCGGTGAGTTGTTCGGCTTTACCGGGGTGCTGCTGGCGCTGCCGGTGGCGGCGGTGATCATGGTGCTGCTGCGCCATGTCCACGACTTGTACAAGGAATCGGACATGTATGCCGGGGAAATAGACCCGGATCTGTGAACGATCGCGGGGCAAGCGCGCTCCCATGCCTGGAGTCTTGAACACTCGGGGCGTGGCAGCGGGCTTGCCCCGCGATGCTTTCAGATTCAATGCAACTGCTTGATTTTACTTGTGCTATTCCCCTGCCGGATTGTGCCGCCCGCGTTGCGGGTATAGACTTTGCACACTGTTCATCAAAGGCCCCCTGTGGTCCCCGCGACCGCCCGCGAGCATGAAACCGATCCAGTTGCCCCTGGGTGTGCGTCTGCGCGACGACGCCACCTTCATCAACTACTACCCCGGCGCCAATGCCGCGGCACTGGGCTATGTCGAGCGGCTCTGCGAAGCCGACGCCGGCTGGACCGAAAGCCTCATCTACCTGTGGGGCAAGCAGGGCGTGGGCCGTACCCACCTGTTGCAGGCCGCCACCCACCGCTTCCAGCAACTCGGCGAGCCCGCCGTGTACCTGCCCCTGGCGCAATTGCTCGAGCGTGGCGTCGAACTGCTCGACCATCTCGAGCAATACGAGCTGGTATGCATCGACGACCTGCATGTGATCGCGGGCAAGGCCGACTGGGAAGAGGCCATGTTCCACCTGTTCAATCGCCTGCGCGACAGTGGCCGGCGCCTGCTGCTGGCAGCCTCCAGCTCGCCGCGGGAGTTGCCGATCAAGCTGGCCGACCTCAAGTCGCGGCTGACCCTGGCGCTGATCTTCCAGATGCGCGGGATGTCCGACGAGGACAAGCTGCGCGCCCTGCAACTGCGCGCTTCGCGCCGCGGCCTGCACCTGACCGACGAAGTCGGCCACTTCATCCTCACCCGTGGCACGCGCAGCATGAGCGCGCTGTTCGACCTGCTCGAGCGGCTCGACCAGGCTTCCTTGCAGGCCCAGCGCAAGCTGACCATTCCATTCCTCAAGGAAACCCTCGGCTGGTAGCGCTGAAAACACGGTGCCAGAGCGTCGAATCGGAAAAGTCACATGTTTTTCGATAAAATTTGCAAATGGGTCCGATAGAAGGCATAGTTTCCCCCTTCTAAAGGACTACAGACACGGTCGTGCCCATGCTGAAGCGCTTCGCACCCCTCGTGCCACTTGCACTTGTCACCCTTCTTTACGGCTGTGCCTCCACCGGCCCGGTCGCGCCTTCGCAGGATCAACGCATGGCCACCGAGCAATCGGTCAAGGCCAAGGCCTCCGCCTCTTCCGTATTCACCGAGGAAGAGCTGGCCAGCGAAGATGACCTCGAGGCATTTTCCAGCAACAGCAAGCCGTACCAGTTGCCCGTGCTGGCCGACAGCATTCTCGAACGCGGCATGGCGCTGATCGGTACCCGTTACCGCTTCGGTGGCACCTCCGAGAAGTCCGGCTTCGACTGCAGCGGTTTCATCGGCTACCTGTTCCGCGAAGAGGCCGGCATGAACCTGCCGCGCTCGACCCGCGAGATGATCAACGTCGACGCACCGAAAGTCGCGCGCAACAAGCTCAAGCCCGGCGACCTGCTGTTCTTCAGCACCAACGGTCGTGGTCGCGTCAGCCACGCCGGCATCTACCTGGGTGACAACCAGTTCATCCATTCCAGCAGCCGCCGCAGCGGTGGCGTGCGCATCGACAGCCTGGGCGATCGCTACTGGAGCAAGACCTTCATCGAGGCCAAACGCGCGCTCGCCATGGCGCCGACCACGATCTCGCGCAATTGAATTGATATCAAAATGCTGTACCCTGCCACGGCGGCGTAGCTGAAAAGCTCGCCGCCGTGCGCATTTACAGAAAGCAGCTAATCTAAATTCTCAACTCTTTTTACCTTCGGCCAAGGCCGGGGGCTTCCCGACAGGACGTTTGCATCATGGCGATGTTGGCGCGCTTCGCATTCCTCTCCCTCGTGGCCCTGCTCGCGGCCTGTTCCAGCCGTGCGCCCGCTCCGGCGCCGATGGCCAAAGCCCCAGTGGTGTTCAACCCTGCGCCGTCATCGCCCGCAGCGGATGATGTGCTGTTCCGCGCCATCGGCCTGGTAGGCACGCCCTATCGCTGGGGCGGCAACACGCCGGACGCCGGTTTCGATTGCAGCGGCCTGATTGGCTACGTGTATCGTGACGCCGCCGGCATCAACCTGCCGCGCACCACCCGCGACATGATCGTGATGCGTGCGCCGAACGTTGACATCAACGCCCTGCAGTCGGGCGACCTGGTGTTCTTTGCCACTGGCGGTGGCTCGCAGGTGAGCCATGCCGGGATCTACGTGGGCGAGGGGCGTTTCGTGCACGCGCCGTCCGCTGGCGGTACCGTGCGCCTGGACTATCTGTCCAACAGCTATTGGGCCAAGGCCTACCTGCAGGCCAAACGGGTGATCCCTGCGGGGCACCTGGCGCAGAACCCCTGATCACGCATCGGAGCAATTCAGCCCTGGCACGTTGAGTATCCCGGGCATAGGTATCTACCCCAACGTATCGCGCGCCTTTTCGGATCATGTTCGATTTCAGCCCAGCTTCAGGAATCGAACATGACATCTCTCGAACACCCCCTCTGCCATAACCTTCAGGTGCTTGGCGCGGGGCATGCCCTCGTCCAGCTCGTCGACGACGTACTGCAGGACTATCCCGACCCTTATCAGCTGGCCTTGAGCAATGCGCGGGCAATCTTGCTCAGGCGGACGGGCAAGCGGCTGGACCCCGAGAGGGTGTGGTGGCATCAGTTCAATCACGCCAGTTCCAGTAGCCGCAGTTTCACCGGTTGGGCCCACAGCGGGCCGCCGACCCGCTCCATGGATTTTCTCCAGTTGATGATCCAGCGCTTCGACCTGCCGTTTCAGGAGGCGAGCGATGAGCTGGACGTATACGGCGGCTTCTATCGGCAGCCCTCAGGGGCGACGTGCTTTGACGAGCGCAACGAAGTCAGGCTGCTGGCGGAGGATGTCCGGGATGACTTCTGGGCACTCGATTTCGCTGCGAAGCATCGTGAGCACGTTGCCCTGTTCTGGTCTCGCCATGCTGAAGATTTCCGTGTCCTGTCCAAGGTCAACCTGCTGGCGCACATCGCTGCCGCGCGCAAGGCGGATTGCCTGACCGAGGCTGATGCCCAGTATCTGCGGCAGAGGGTGGACGAGCAGCTGACGACACTCGAGGCGACGCCGACGCTCGAGGGATTGCGCCGGCATGCCGCTTCACTGCTCACGGTGAACTGGTATGCCGTGGGTGGCAGCCAACGGGCAGCTATGAGTTGCTTCCACTTGCCCGGAGGCCGGGCAGTGTTGTATCTGCCTTGGGCGCAGGAGGCCTTGCACGCCTTCGAGTCGCCTATGGCAATGGCAGCATGGCTTCGCCGACAACTCCAGAACGGCACGGTGATGGCCGGTTACCTGGCCGCCCTGGTAGCTGACCCGCATGCCTTGGCAGCCACTGCGATCCGCAATGCGCTCCAGGCCTTGGCCGACGCACCCGACGCCACGCAGACGCTGGCGTTGCTCATGGCCGCTGCACAGCCGGTGGCGGGCAATTACTTTGCCTTGCTGGCCGATCAAGCGCAGGCGGAAATGCGCCGCAGCGCCGAGAGCATCATCAGCAATAGTGAGCTGCGCAAGGCCATGTGGCGTGGCTACCTGGGCGCTTTCCTGCAGATCTTCGGTGGCTTCGCCCCTTTGGGCTGGCCGGCAACCTTGGTCCTGGTCGGGGCTACAGTGGCCAAGGTCGGCCTGGATGTCGATGCCGCGCTCCATGCCAGGGATGTGCAAGGGCGCAAGGCGGCGCTGCGCATGGCGATTGTCGAGAGCGTTTTCGCAGCCCTGGGCATGGTCGAGGTCGGATTTGGCAGCAGCTTGGCGTCGCTCTCTCATGTGGCACCTTTTCACGAGCGCGGCCTATCGTTGAGTGGTTGGGCGGTGTCGGAAACCCCAGGCACGCAGTTGGCAGGGCGCGTGGCCAACAAGGTGCTCAACACGCCGATCCTGGCCCAGGGATGGCTCGAGGGAATCGAGCTGGGGGCTTCGGGGGAGACGTGGATCACTTTGCAGGGACGGCCTTACCGGGTGCGCTACAGTCCCGAACTCGAGCTCTGGCTAATCGTGCCGCCGGACAATCCGTTTGCCTATGTGCCCATCCAGCCAGTTCGGCTGTCCGCGACAGGGGAATGGGAGTTGCTGGAGCGGCCACGGCTGGCTGGCGGGAATCCGCCCTCGGGCGAAGCGGGCCTGGTCAGGGCAGGGTCGGCGTTCTGGGACGAGTACATGCGCACCGACTTGTTGCGTACCAGTGCCCTGTCGGCCATTGCCAAGGCTCGGCATCGTGCGTTGCTGGCTGAAAGGGTGTTTCCATCGGTGGCCGGGGCGGGCAGCCTTCAGGATACGGATGGCTTCTTTTACATCACGGTCGATGGCGCGCCGGAATACACCTTCCGTGAAGGGGGCCACTATCGTAACGATCTGATCTACACCTACACCGAGGAAGACTCGGAGATAAACAAGTTTCTGCGCGAAGGGCGGCGGGAGTTCGCCTATGGCGATGAGGTGAGCTATGTGAACAAGCTTGCCGACACATTGAGCGATCTGCCGGTTGATAACGGGGTTCCATTGTATCGGGGCGGTTTTGGCGGACGCGGCACCAGTGGTCATCATTTCCGCAGTGGTCAGCTCAAGGTCGGCGATCTGCTGGTCAACACCGACTTGGCTTCTTTTACGGAAAACCCATACATCGTGCGTCGCTTCGCCGCCGACCTCGATCAGCGCACTGCCCAGGGACTCGAAGGCGTGTTCGATGACACCTCGGTGGTGTTCGAGCTGCCAACCGGACACTACCAGCATGGGGTGCCGATTACCTTGTTTTCAAGCCTCCCGCCGGAAGCCGAGACCCTGTTCCTGCCGGGTACCTGCTTTCGCATAGCCGCCTTGAGTGAGATCGAAGGGGAGGATTACCGCTTCGTCAACGTGGTGCTCAACGAGGTGCAGCGCCCCGCAAACGGGACTTTTTACGACCTGCGCACCGGACAGCCATTCGACCTGGAGGCGTACGCCGCCAGGCTGGATAATCAGGCGCTGGCAAGCCGTTTCTTCGGGGGCTGATCAACCTCAAGCCTGCTTGAGCAGCAGCGCTACCCCAGGATAATACTGGCCCGATTCGTTGTGCAGCTTGCGATAGGCATAAGGGAAGTACCAGGCAATCGCGCAGGCGGTGTGTTTCTGCAGGTCATCGACCAGGTCCTGCAGCTCCTCGGGGCTGGCGTGCTGGCCGGCCTTCCACGGGGTGACGAACAACGCCCCGGCCTTGAGCTGGCTGGCGTAGGCGATCGCCTTGGCCTGGTTGGCGGTTTCCTGCAGCGCCGGCGCCAGGTCGAGGCGGACAATGCGTGGCCAGCGCTGGCTGGTGTGCAGGTGGATCGACTCCTCGGCGCTGCTGATGGCCAGGTCGCCACGGGCTTCGCGCTCGCCTTCGTCGCGTTGCTTCTTGCTGGTGTACTGCTGCAGTGCCACCAGCTCGGCCTGCCAGGCGGCGGCCGCGAGCAGCCCGGTATTGGCGGCGGCGCCGTGCCAGTAAGGGGCTTCGTTGTCGCCCTGGAACTGGTTGAAGCGGTCGATGCAGTCGACCCAGCGTTCCAGGGCCGGGCGCAGGAATTCCAGGCGCGGGTTGTTGATGATCAGGCCTTGCATGCTGCGCTCCTTGTCATTGTGATCGAGGTCAGCCGAAATGGTGGCTATGTGATATCACTGCTTTGAGTGTGGCACAAGCTGGCGAATCGGCCATTGATCCAGGCCAGATCGGTCCTCGTTCGATTGACGCTCCCGGTGCAACCCTCTAACCTTCGCGGCGTGTTTCAGGTGCCCGACGAACCGAGGTTCGGCAGGGTGAAACTGGGAAGCCGGTGGGCGCCAGCAGGCGCGAATCCGGCGCTGCCCCCGCAACGGTAGGTGAGTAGAAGGCTGCGCATGGCCACTGGGTGCTGGTACCCGAGAAGGCGCGTGGCCCGGGCATGTCCCGCTCGCGAGCCCGGAGACCGGCCTGTCACTGCCAACGGCATCACGGAGGGTGATGTGCGGTGCGATGTGGCCTGGGGCCACGGCCCCTGCGCGTTCTCCGTCTGCCCGCCTTTTCCCTGTCGCCAACCGGCGACAGCCTGCGGAGACCCCTGATGAGCGAATCCACCGAACGCGACGAACGTCACCTGGCGCGCATGCTGCGCAAGAAGGCGATCATCGACGAGCGCATCGCCAATTCCCCCAACGAGTGCGGCCTGCTGCTGGTACTGACCGGCAATGGCAAGGGCAAGAGCAGTTCGGCCTTCGGCATGCTCGCCCGCGCCCTGGGCCATGGCATGCAATGCGGCGTGGTGCAGTTCATCAAGGGCCGCAACAGCACTGGCGAAGAGCTGTTCTTCCGCCGCTTCCCCGAGCAGGTGCGCTATCACGTGATGGGCGAGGGCTTCACCTGGGAGACCCAGGACCGCCAGCGCGACATCGCCGCCGCCGAGGCTGCGTGGGCGGTATCGCGCCAGTTGCTGCAAGATCCGTCGATCCAGTTCGTGGTGCTTGATGAGCTGAACATCGCCCTCAAGCATGGCTACCTCGACCTCGACCAGGTGCTCTCGGACATCCAGGCCCGCCCACCGATGCAGCATGTGATCGTCACCGGCCGCGCCGCCAAGCCGGAAATGATCGAACTGGCCGACACCGTCACCGAGATGGGCATGCTCAAGCACGCCTTCCAGGCCGGTATCCGCGCGCAGAAGGGCGTCGAGCTGTGAGTGATTCGCGCCAATGCCCCGCCGTGCTGATCGCGGCCCCGGCCTCGGGCCAGGGCAAGACCACGGTCACCGCCGCCCTGGCCCGCCTGCACCGCAACCTCGGGCGCAAGGTGCGGGTGTTCAAGTGCGGGCCTGACTTTCTCGACCCGATGATCCTCGAGCGTGCCAGTGGCGCGCCGGTCTACCAGCTGGACCTGTGGATGATCGGTGCCGAGGAGAGTCGTCGCCTGCTGTGGGAAGCGGCGGGCGAGGCCGACCTGATCCTGATCGAAGGCGTGATGGGGCTGTTCGACGGCACGCCGTCGAGCGCCGACCTGGCTCGCCATTTCGGCGTGCCGGTGCTGGCGGTGATCGATGGCACGGCCATGGCCCAGACCTTCGGCGCCCTGGCCCTGGGCCTGGCGCGTTACCAGCCCGACCTGCCGTTCGCCGGGGTGCTGGCCAACCGGGTTGGCAGCCTGCGCCACGCGCAGTTGCTCGAAGGCAGCCTCACCGAAGGCCTGCGCTGGTACGGCGGGTTGTCCCGCGAGCGTGGCATCGAGCTGCCCAGCCGCCACCTCGGCCTGGTTCAGGCCAGTGAACTCAATGACCTGGATGCGCGCCTGGATGCCGCCGCCGAAGCGCTGGGTGCCAGCTGCGATGCCGCATTGCCGCCACCGGTCGGTTTTGCCCGACCTGAGCCGCTGGGCGTGACCACGCCGCTTGCCGGGGTGCGCATTGGGGTGGCCCACGACGAAGCCTTCGCCTTCACCTATGGCGCCAACCTGGATCTGCTGCGCAGCCTCGGCGCGCAGCTCGAATTCTTCTCGCCGTTGCATGATCGGGAACTGCCTCATGTAGACAGCCTGTACCTGCCAGGCGGCTACCCGGAGCTGCACCATCAGGCCCTGGCCGCCAACGCGCCGATGCTGGGGGCGATCCGTGGCCACCACGCCGAGGGCAAGCCGCTGCTGGCCGAATGTGGCGGCATGCTCTACCTGCTCGACGCCCTGACCGATGTGGCCGGTGTGCGTGCGCCGCTGGCAGGCCTGCTGCCGGGCGAGGCGACCATGCAGAAGCGCCTGGCGGCCCTGGCCCTGCAGGCCGTCGAGTTGCCCGAAGGCACCCTGCGTGGCCACACCTATCACCATTCGCTGACCAGCACTGAGCTGGAACCGATTGCCCGGGGCCTGAGCCCCAACGGCGGACGCGGCAACGAGGCGGTCTATCGCCTGGGGCGGCTGACCGCTTCCTACGTGCACTTCTATTTTCCGTCCAACCCCGACGCGGCGGCGGCGCTGTTGCGACCATGAGCGAACACGCGTACAGCGCCGTTGAACGCGCGGCGATCTACCGGGCCATCGGTGAGCGCCGCGACATGCGCCATTTCGCCGGCGGCGAGGTGGCGCCCGAGTTGCTCGGGCGTCTGCTGGCCGCCGCTCACCAGGCCCCCAGCGTGGGCCTGATGCAGCCCTGGCGCTTCATTCGTATCAGCCAGCGTGATTTGCGCGAACGTATCCAGGCGTTGGTGGAGGAGGAGCGGGTGCGCACCGCCGAAGCCTTGGGCGAGCGCTCCGATGAGTTCATGAAGCTCAAGGTCGAAGGCATCAACGACTGTGCCGAGGTGCTGGTGGCAGCGCTGATGGACAAGCGCGAGGCGCATGTCTTCGGCCGCCGCACCCTGCCGGAGATGGACCTGGCTTCGCTGGCCTGCGCTATCCAGAACCTATGGCTGGCGGCGCGGGCCGAGGGGCTGGGCATGGGCTGGGTGTCGCTGTTCGAGCCCCGAGCCCTGGCCGAGCTGCTGGGCATGCCCGCGGGCGCCAAGCCCATGGCGGTGCTGTGCCTGGGGCCGGTGACCGAATTCTACCCGGCGCCGATGCTGGTGCTCGAAGACTGGGCCGAGCAACGGCCGTTGAGTGACATGCTGTACGAGAACCAGTGGGGGGAATGTCCATGAGCGTGGCCTTGCTGACCGTGGCCGGCGTGGCCCTGGATGCACTGCTGGGTGAGCCGCGGCGGCGCCATCCGCTGGTGGGCTTCGGCAACCTTGCCGCGCGCCTGGAGCAGCGCTTCAACGCTGGTGGCCGGGGCTGGCGCAGCCACGGTGTCACGGCCTGGTTCCTGGCGGTGGTGCCGCTGACCTTGCTGGCGCTGATCCTTTCCTGGCTGCCTGTTATCGGCTGGCTGGTGGACGTGCTGGCGCTGTACTGCGCCCTGGGCCTGCGCAGCCTGGGCGAGCATGTGCTGCCGGTGGCCCAGGCGCTGCGCCAGGGCGACCTGGAGGAGGCGCGGCGGCGCGTCGGTTACCTGGTCAGCCGCGAGACCCGCGAACTGGATGAGCCTGCCGTGGCCCGGGCGGCCACCGAGTCGGTGCTGGAGAACGGCAGCGATGCGGTTTTCGCCGCGCTGTTCTGGTTCGTCGTGGCCGGGGCGCCGGGGGTGGTGCTGTACCGCCTGAGCAATACCCTGGATGCCATGTGGGGCTATCGCAACGAACGTTTCGAGCGCTTCGGCTGGTGCGCGGCACGCATCGACGATGGGCTGAACTATATTCCCGCCAGGCTGGTGGCGCTGACCTATGCGCTGCTGGGCAAGACCCGCCTGGCCCTGGCCTGCTGGCGCAAGCAGGCGCCGCTGTGGGACAGCCCCAACGCCGGCCCGGTGATGGCGGCGGGGGCCGGAGCCCTGGGCGTGGAGCTGGGTGGCCCGGCGGTGTATCACGGCGAGCTGCACGAACGCCCGCGCCTGGGCGAGGGGCCGATGGCCGACGCTGATGCCATCGAGCGTGGCTGGAGCCTGGTGCAGCGTGGTGTGTGGCTGTGGATGCTATTGATCTGCGTGGGAGCCTACCTGAATGCTTGAGCACGGTGGCCGCCTGCTACGGGCGGTGAAACAGTACGCGATCCCTCGGCACCAGTGGCTCGACCTGTCCAGTGGTATCGCACCCTGGCCCTACCCGATACCGCCGATTCCCGTGGACGCCTGGGCTCGACTGCCCGAGACCGAGGACGGCCTGGAGGCCGCTGCACGGCGTTACTATGGCGCGCAGCCGCTGCTGGCGGTGGCCGGCTCGCAGGCGGCGATCCAGGCCTTGCCGTACCTGCGCCCGACCGCTCGGGTCGGGGTGCTGACGCCATGCTATGCCGAACATCCGCATGCCTGGGCGCGGGCGGGGCATGCGCTGCTCGAGCTGGATGAGGCCCAGGTCGAGGACGTACTCGACAGCCTGGATGTCCTGGTGCTGGTCAATCCCAACAACCCCACCGGTCGCCGTGTGCCCCGCGAACGCCTGCTGGCCTGGCATGCGCGTCTGGCTGCGCGGGGTGGCTGGTTGCTGGTGGACGAGGCCTTCATGGACAACACGCCGGCACACAGCGTGGTCGATCAGGCCGGACAACCCGGGCTGATCGTGCTGCGCTCGTTCGGCAAATTCTTCGGTCTGGCCGGCGTGCGGCTGGGCTTCGTCGTCGCCGAGGCGGATGTGTTGCGACAACTGGCCGAGGCGCTCGGGCCCTGGACCGTCAGTGGCCCGACCCGCGTGCTGGGGCAGGCGTGCTTCGCCGACGAGGCGACGCACCTGGCGCAGATTGCCCGTTGCGCCCAGGCCAGCCAGCGCCTGGCCAAGACGCTCGAAGGCGCTGGCCTGCCACCTAGCGGTGGCTGCGACCTGTTCCAGTACGTGCGTGACGAACGTGCCACGCACCTGCATGACTATCTCGCTCGCCGCGGCATCCTGGTGCGGCTGTTCGAGCGGCCGTCGGCGCTGCGTTTCGGCCTGCCCGCCACGGCGGCGGACGAACAACGTCTGGCCCAGGCCCTGGCGGACTACCACAAGGAATCGGCATGACCACCCTCATGGTGCAAGGCACCACCTCCGATGCCGGCAAGAGCACGCTGGTCACTGCCCTGTGCCGCTGGCTGCTGCGCCAGGGCATCGCCGTGGTGCCGTTCAAACCACAGAACATGGCGCTCAACAGCGCCGTGACCGCCGACGGTGGCGAGATCGGTCGCGCCCAGGCGGTGCAGGCCCAGGCCTGCCGGCTGGCGCCGCACACCGACATGAACCCGGTGCTGCTCAAGCCCAACAGCGACACTGGCGCCCAGGTGATCGTCCATGGCCGGGCGGTGACCAGCATGAATGCCGTGGCCTATCACGACTACAAGACCATCGCCATGCAGGCGGTGTTGGCCTCCCACGAGCGCCTGAGCGAAGCCTATCCGGTGGTGATGGTCGAAGGTGCTGGCTCCCCGGCGGAGATCAACCTGCGTGCTGGTGATATTGCCAACATGGGCTTCGCCGAGGCCGTCGACTGCCCGGTGATCCTGGTGGCCGATATCAACCGGGGCGGCGTGTTCGCCCATCTGGTCGGCACCCTGGAGCTGCTGTCGGCGAGCGAGCAGGCACGGGTCAAGGGCTTCGTCATCAACCGTTTCCGTGGCGACATCGCCCTGCTGCAACCTGGCCTGGACTGGCTGGAGCAGCGCACCGGCAAGCCGGTGCTGGGCGTGCTGCCCTACGTCACCGACCTGCACCTGGAGGCCGAGGATGGTATCGATACGCGCCAGGGTGAAAAGAGTGAGCGCCTGCTGAAGGTGATCGTCCCGGTGTTGCCGCGCATCAGCAACCACACCGACTTCGATCCGCTGCGCCTGCACCCTCAGGTGGACCTGCAGTTCATCGGCCCGGGCCAGCCGATTCCGCCAGCCGACCTGATCATCCTGCCTGGCTCCAAGAGCGTGCGCGGCGACCTGGCGCAACTGCGCGAGCGCGGCTGGAACACGGCCATCGCCCGGCACCTGCGTTATGGCGGCAAGCTCATCGGCATCTGCGGCGGCCTGCAGATGCTCGGCGAGCAGGTGCATGATCCCCTGGGCCTGGAGGGGCCGGCCGGCTCCAGTGATGGCCTGGGCCTGCTGGCGTACAGCACCGTGCTGGAAGCCGAGAAGCAGTTGCGTAACGTGGCGGGCACGCTCGATCTCGAGCAGGCCCCGGTGGCGGGGTATGAAATCCATGCCGGCGTCACCAGCGGGCTGGCGCTGGAGCGCCCCGCAGTGCAGCTGGCCGACGGCCGTGCCGATGGCGCCATCAGCGCCGACGGGCAGATCCTCGCCACCTACCTGCATGGCCTGTTCGAGGGTAGCCAGTCGTGCGCCGCGCTGCTGCGCTGGGCCGGGCTGGCCGATGCGCAGACCATCGACTACGAGGCCCTGCGCGAGCGCGATATCGAGCGCCTGGCCGACCTGGTCGAGCAGCATCTGGACACCGCGCGCCTGCGCGAACTGTGTGGAGTCGCCTGAAATGCACAGCCTGATCCTTGGCGGCGCCCGTTCGGGCAAGAGCCGCCTGGCCGAGCAACTGGCCGAAGCCAGCGGCCTGCCGGTGACCTATATCGCCACCAGCCAGCCGCTGGACGGCGAGATGAATGAGCGCGTGCGCTTGCACCGCGAACGGCGTCCGGCCCATTGGGGGCTGGTGGAGGAACCCGTGGCGCTGGCCGCCGTGCTGCACGCCGAAGCCGGCGAAGGGCGCTGCCTGCTGGTGGACTGCCTGACCCTGTGGCTGACCAACCTGCTGATGCTCGAGGATGACCAGCGGCTGGCGCAGGAGCGCGACGCGCTGCTCGCCAGCCTGGCGCAACTGCCGGGCACGATCATCCTGGTCAGCAACGAAACCGGCCTGGGCGTGGTGCCCATGGGCGAACTGACCCGCCGTTATGTCGACCTGGCAGGCACGTTGCACCAGGCCGTGGCCGAACGCTGCCAGCGCGTGGTGCTGACCGTCGCCGGCCTCCCTCTCATGCTCAAAGGACCAGCCTTATGACCCCGATGTGGTGGCGTGACGCCTGCCAATCCCTCGACAGCGCCGCCATGGACCAGGCCCGCGCCCGTCAGCAACAGCTGACCAAACCGGCCGGCTCCCTCGGCCAGCTCGAAGGCCTGGCGGTACGCCTGGCTGGCTTGCAGGGGCGCGAGCGTCCCAGCCTGGAGCGGGTCGCCATCACGATCTTCGCCGGCGACCATGGCGTGGTGGAGGAGGGCATCTCCGCCTATCCGCAAGCGGTGACCGGGCAGATGCTGCGCAACTTCGTCGGCGGTGGCGCGGCGATCAGCGTGTTGGCGCGCCAACTGGATGCTCAACTGGAGGTGGTCGACCTCGGTACCATCGACCCGACGCTACAACTGCCCGGTGTCCATCACCTGAATCTTGGGTCCGGCACAGCCAACTTCGCCCGCCAGCCGGCGATGACCGACGCGCAGCTGGCGGCGGCGTTGCAGGCCGGCCGCGACAGTGCCCTGCGCGCGCTCGACAACGGCGCCCAGCTGTTCATCGGCGGTGAAATGGGCATTGGCAACACCACTGCCGCGGCCGCGCTGGCCAGTACCTTGCTGGGCTGCCCGGCGCGTGAGCTGAGCGGCCCGGGCACCGGCCTGGACAGCGCCGGCGTGCGCCACAAGGCCGAGGTGATCGAGCGTGCCCTGGTGCTGCACGGCTTGCGCGCCGACCAGCCGCTGCAGGCATTGGCCTGTGTCGGCGGCTTCGAAATCGCCGCGCTGGCAGGTGCCTACCTGGCCTGCGCCCAGCACGGTGCGGCGGTGCTGGTCGACGGCTTCATCTGCAGTGTCGCCGCCCTGGTGGCGGTGCGCCTCAACCCGCAATGCCGCCCGTGGCTGCTGTTTGCCCACCAGGGCGCCGAGCCAGGCCACAAGGCCCTGCTGGCGGCGCTGGAGGCCGAGCCACTGCTGGCCCTGGGGCTGCGCCTGGGCGAGGGCAGTGGAGCGGCGCTGGCGGTGCCGCTGATTCGCCTGGCCTGCGCCCTGCACGGGCAGATGGCGACCTTTGCCGAGGCCGCGGTGGCGGATCGTCCGGCATGATCCTCGAGCTGTTGCGCCATGGTGAGACCGAGCTCGGCGGCGGCTTGCGCGGCAGTCTCGACGATGCCCTTACCGAAAACGGCTGGGCGCAGATGCGTCAGGCCACCGCCGCTGCCGGCCCCTGGGATGTGCTGGTGAGCTCGCCGTTGCAGCGTTGCGCGGCGTTTGCCGAAGAGCTGGGGGCACGGATCAACCTGTCGGTGCAGCGTGAGGCGGGTGTGCGCGAGCTGCATTTTGGTGACTGGGAAGGGCAGAGCGCCGCCCAGATCATGCAGGCCGACGCCGATGCCCTGGGGCTGTTCTGGAGTGATCCTTATGCGTTCACCCCGCCTGCGGGTGAGCCGGTACTGGCCTTTGCCGAACGGGTGCTGGCCGCGGTCGAGCGTCTGCACCGCGAGCATGCCGGCAAACGGGTGCTGGTGGTGACCCATGGCGGGGTGATGCGCTTGCTACTGGCGCGCGCACGCGGGCTGCCCCGTGAGCAACTGTTGCAGGTCGAGGTCGGCCATGGCGCGCTAGTACGCCTGGCCGTGGCTGAAGACGGTCAGTTGCGCGAGGTGCGCTGAGATGCTGCCGTTCTGGACTGCCCTGCAGTTTCTCAGCAGCCTGCCGGTGCGCCTGCCGGGTATGCCGGCGCCACAGGAAATGGGGCGTTCGCTGCTGTTCTATCCCGTGGTGGGGCTGCTGTTCGGTCTGTTGCTGTGGCTGGCCAGCCAACTGCTCCATGGCGTGGCGGCCCCTCTGCACGCGGCCTTGCTGCTGGCGCTGTGGGTGTTGCTCAGTGGCGCGCTGCATCTGGATGGCCTGGCCGACAGCGCCGATGCCTGGTTGGGTGGATTCGGCGATCGCGAGCGCACCTTGCAGATCATGAAAGACCCGCGCAGCGGGCCGATCGCCGTGGTCACCCTGGTACTGGTGTTGTTGCTCAAGTTCTGTGCCCTGTGGGTACTGGTCGAGCGGGGGGCTGGCGGCCTGCTGGTGCTGGCACCGGTGGTGGGGCGCGCGGCGCTGCTGGGATTGTTCCTCGGTACGCCCTATGTGCGCCCCGGCGGGCTCGGGTCGGCACTGGCCGAGCATCTGCCGCGGCGCGGCGCCGCGTGGGTGTTGCTGGGCAGCGCGGCACTCTGCGTGACGCTGGGCGGCTGGCCGGTGCTGTGGGTGTTGCTGCTGGCGACGGTGGCGTTCGCCTGGTTGCGTCGGTTGATGTGCAAGCGCCTGGGAGGGACCACCGGGGATACCGCCGGGGCACTGCTCGAGTTGCTGGAACTGGTGGTAGTGCTTGGCCTGGCATTGCAGTAGGTAACGCCTGAAAAATCCTGCGGGAAAAACCGGAAAACCTTACCAGGCCCTTGTTCTATCCTCGTTCGCTTGCCAACCACCAGGAATGCCTCGCATGCACCACTGGATCCTCACCGGCCTGCTTGTACTTGCCGCCATGCCCGCCAGCGCCGCCGATCTGATCGACTTCTGGGATACACCTCGCCATGGCGGCAACAGCTTCAATCGCCTGCCCCCGGACCAGGCCTACTTCGACGCCTTGAAAGGCTACGGTGCCAGCTGGGTGCGTCTGTCGTACGACAAATGGCAGCCGGCCGAGCGCGATTTTCTATTGGGCAATGCCGACGATTACCAGGGCCTGGCCGCCAGCGACCTGCGGCAACTGGTCGAAGTGCTCGACCGCGCCCACGCCGCGGGGCTCAAGGTAGTCATCACGCCACTGTCGCTTCCCGGCATGCGCTGGGCGCAGAACAATGACAATCGTTTCGATGACCGCCTGTGGCAGGACAAGCGTTTCTGGACCCAGGCCGCGCGTTTCTGGCGTGACGTTGCCCTGGCGCTCAAGGATCACCCGGCCATCGCCGCCTACAACCTCGTCAACGAGCCTGCGCCTGAGAAGCAGGGTGGCCTGGCCGAGCATGCCGACCTCGCGCTGATGAAGCAGTGGTACGCCCGCGAGCAGGGCGGGCCGCGTGACCTGCCTGCGCTCTACCGGCAACTGTTGGCGGCAATCCGCGAAGTCGATGGCAAGACGCCGGTGATGGTCGATGCCGGCTGGTACGCCGCTGCCGACGCTTTCGGCTACTGGCCCGCGGCACTGGAGGACGAGCGCGTGCTGTACAGCGTGCACATGTACGAGCCCTATGCCGCCACCAGTGCGCCGAACCTGGCCCGCCGCCAACCATACGCCTACCCGGGACCGGTGCCGTTCGCCGGGAAGACGCAGCAGTGGGACGCTGGACAAGTCGCGCGCTACCTGCAACAACCGGTCGATTGGGCCGCTGCCATCAAGCTGCCGCGTTCGCGCCTGGTGGTAGGCGAGTTTGGTTGCATGCGCCGCCTGCCCGGTTGCCGGCAATACCTGGAGGACGTGCTCACGGTGCTTGACCGCCAGCAGTTGCATTGGGCGTTCTACAGCTTCCGCGAAGACAGCTGGGACGGCATGGACTACGAACTGGGTTCGGCCAAGGTGCCCTGGCGGTACTGGCAGGCGATCGACAAGGGAGCGCCTGACCCACTGGTGCGCAAGGCCACAGCGGAGTTCGAGCCGATCCGTCGGCGTCTGCAGCCCGGAATCACCCCTTGAAATGTCTTGCAACGTCGTTGATGCGGGTATATACACGTATCCATGCTGACCAGTGAATGCATCTGTACCCATCTACGTCGTGCCGCCCGTGGGGTGAGCCGGCATTACGACGAGGCCCTTGTCGGCTTCGGCATCAATGTCGCCCAGTTTTCCCTGTTGCGTCATGTCCAGCGCCTCGACCGCCCCAGCATCACTTGCCTGGCCGAGGCCATGGGCCTGGAGCGCAGCACCTTGGGTCGCAACCTCAAGGTGCTCGAGGCCGAGGGCTTGGTGCGGCTGGCCGACGGAGAAGACCAGCGCAACCGTGTGGTGCTGTTGAGTGAGGCGGGCAGGGCATGCCTGGATGCCGCCTACCCGGCCTGGCAGCAGGCTCAGGAGCAACTGGTGAAGCGGCTGGGTGAGGGGCAGCGTGACGAGTTGGTGCGCTTGCTGGAGCAACTTGCCTGATACACGACGATTAAAAGCGGGTATATACCCGCATCAACCTTGCGATGGGCTGGAGACAACGACAATGACTTCCCTTTGGCGGAGCAGCGGTTGGGTACTTCTGGGGGCGGCGCTGATCCTCGCGCTGTCGCTGGGGGTGCGGCATGGTTTCGGCCTGTTCCTGGCGCCGATGAGCGCCGATTTCGGCTGGGGCCGCGAGGTATTCGCCTTCGCCATTGCCCTGCAGAACCTGATCTGGGGCCTGGCCCAGCCGTTTACCGGGGCCTTGGCCGATCGCCTGGGCGCGGCCAAGGTGGTGATCATCGGCGGCATTCTCTACGCAGTCGGGCTGGCGATGATGGCCTTTGCCGATTCGGCCTGGTCGCTGTCGCTGAGTGCCGGCCTGCTGATCGGCATCGGCCTGTCCGGCACTTCGTTCTCGGTGATCCTCGGCGTGGTCGGCCGCGCCGTGCCGGCGGAGAAGCGCAGCATGGCCATGGGCATCGCCAGCGCCGCCGGCTCTTTCGGTCAGTTCGCCATGCTTCCCGGCACCCTGGGCCTGATCCAGTGGCTGGGTTGGTCGACAGCCTTGCTGGTGCTGGGCCTGCTGGTAGCCTTGATCGTGCCGTTCGTGGGCATGCTGCGCGACCGCCCGCTGCCCAGCCATGGCGCCGAGCAGACCCTCGGCCAGGCATTGCGTGAAGCGTGCGCGCATTCCGGTTTCTGGTTGCTGGCGCTGGGCTTCTTCGTCTGTGGTTTCCAGGTGGTGTTCATCGGCGTGTACCTGCCGGCCTACCTGGTCGACCAGCACCTGCCGGCGACTACCGGCACCACCGTGCTGGCGCTGGTCGGCCTGTTCAACATCGTCGGCACCTACACCGCGGGCTGGCTGGGTGGGCGCATGTCCAAGCCGCGCCTGCTGACCGGCCTGTACCTGCTGCGGGCCGTGGTCATCGTGCTCTTCCTCTGGGCGCCGGTGACCCAGTTCAGCGCCTACCTGTTCGGCATCGCCATGGGTCTGCTGTGGCTGTCCACGGTACCGCTGACCAATGGCACCGTGGCCACGCTGTTCGGCGTGCGCAACCTGTCGATGCTCGGTGGCATCGTGTTCCTGTTCCACCAGCTGGGCGCCTTCCTCGGCGGCTGGCTGGGTGGCGTGGTGTATGACCAGACCGGCAGCTACGACCTGGTATGGCAGATCTCGATCCTGCTCAGCCTGCTGGCCGCGGCGCTGAACTGGCCGGTGCGCGAACGCCCGGTCGCCCGCCTGCAGGCCCAGGCGGCATGAACCGCCTGCTGGGGCGCGGCCTGCTGCTGGTTGCCGCAGTGCTGGTGTTGGCGCTGGTGTGGTGGGGCTGGCACAAGGGTGGGCTGGCACTGATGCAGTTGGGCATGAGCCTGTGTTAAGCGCTACCCTGCACATTCAAGGAATCATGTGCAGGAGATCGATATCATGCATGCGCGCTGGCTGACCCTACCCCTGCTGGCCCTGGCCGTCGCCACTTCGAGCTGGGCGGCGGACTGCCCGGCGCTGCTCCAGGGCAGCCTGCCCGAGCTGCGCGGCAAGGAGCAGATCGACCTGTGCCAGCGCTTTGCCGGCAAGCCGCTGGTGGTGATCAACACCGCCAGCTACTGCGGCTTCGCCCCGCAGTTCGAGGGGCTCGAGGCGACCTACAAGGATTACCGCGAGCAGGGCCTGGAAATGCTCGGCGTGCCGTCCAACGACTTCAAGCAGGAGGACGCCGACAGCGAGAAGACCGCAAAGGTCTGTTACGCCAACTATGGCGTGACCTTCACCATGACCAAGACCCAGGCTGTTCGTGGCAAGGATGCGATCCCGATGTTTGTCGAGCTGGCCCGGCAGAGCAGTGCGCCGAAGTGGAACTTCTACAAGTATGTGGTGGATCGCAAAGGCAAGGTGATCGGTAACTTCTCCAGCCTGACCAAGCCGGATGATCCGGCGTTCAGGGCGGCGATCGACAAGGCGATTGCTTCGCAGCCTTGAAATTATCGAGCGAGGGGAGGCTGAGCTCGGGACCTGATATTTTTACCAGTTCAAGTCGTTGCTGGATTGGCGCAGCTTATTGGTAGATCGTATTGATCCGGGGTTATCGCGTCGATGAGTTCCCTACTGATATGTGACCGTCAGCAGTCGGTGCTGGCCGTGAGGGAGACTGTTAGAAGTTATACCGCCTATGGTGCGCTATCGGCGGTTGCTGGACCACGCATGGCTTATTGCGGTCAGCTCCGGGAGCCGTTCAAGGGCATCTATCACCTGGGGAATGGCCACCGATGCTTCGATCCTGCTTTGATGCGATTTCTTTCTCCAGATGCGCTGAGTCCTTTCGGTGCAGGTGGTGTTAACGCCTATGCATACTGTCAGGGGGAACCGATCAACTCCCAGGACAATAGTGGGCGAATGGGGGTTTCGAGTATCCTGCAAACAGGATACGTGGCCTGGAAGGGATCGATGCTAAATAAGCACGTATCTGCGTTGGCGGAGATGAGGAAAAATGGTGCGGGACGATTGCAACAGTCTGCTGTGGTTGTTGCAATCGTGTTAAATGGGGTGGATATAACTGCGAAAGGTGTTAAAGACTACTTTGGGCTAAGTCTACATTCGAATCAAGAAATGATGATGGCGGATGATCCGCTATTTTCGAAGTTGGGCGGTATTGATATAGGTATTTCTGTTTTTTCAGTCATTTCTGACTTTATTGCATATGCCGTGTCTCGGTCTTGCAAACATAAAAACGCTACCCAGGTGCGGAATCCTACGGGTAGTGAAGGAGGGCGCCTCGAGGCCGTCGCGCTACACAAGGAACCAGGTGAAATAGTAGGCCTCGTGCGTGAAGAAACGGTGTAAGAGCGAGGCGCATTTTTATCACTGATGGTTAACGGTTAACGCAACGAGTCGAAGGACTACCGGTCTTACGATCAGTACACAGAAAAAGGCAACTGGCATTGCCAGTTGGTAGGATTTCAGTACATTAATCAAGTAATGGGTATTGATGCCTGCATTGGCTGCGGTAATCACAAAGCACATAATAAGTGCCATGATCGCCGACATGTAAAAAGCAAAAACGTAGGGCGTTGTGCTTCGGTGCAGCTTGCGTCGGCGGCGCGGGGTAGCGAATCCAGTCATGGTACTTCCTGAACGATGGGGTGGAGGCGCAGGTTAGCAACGGCTGTGCGAGGTGCTGTAGACCTTGATTGGTGAGTTCTTTATAAAGAGAAACTTACGAATCAGTCAGGCATCCCATGGACCTACTCAATGCTATCCGCAGCTTCATCAAGGTCGTCGAGGCTGGCAGTATCGCCGGTGGAGCCCGCAGCCTGGGGCTCACTCCAGCGGCCGTTAGCCAGAACCTGGCGCGGCTCGAGACTCACCTGCAAGTACGTCTGTTGACCCGTACTACCCGCAACATGGCCCTGACCCCACCTGGCAGCTTGTACTACGAGCGTGTACGGCATATCGAGCGCGAGCTTGCCCTGGCCGAGCAGGCGGTCACCACGCCGGACAGCGAGCCCCAAGGGCGATTGTGCATCGCCTCGACCTCAGCCTTCGGCCGGCATGTGCTGGCGCCGTTGATCCCGGCATTCAGCGCCCGCTACCCGCTGCTTTCGATAGAGTTGGTGATGGCTGATCGCAAGGTCAATCACGCCCTCGAAGATGTGGATGTCAGCCTGCGCATCACCCCGCAGTTGGAAGAGCACCTGCTGGCCCGGCATATCGCCCGTATTCCATTTGTCTGCTGCGCGTCGCCTGGTTACCTGGCCAGCGCTGGCCGGCCCACCGCCCCGGAAAACCTGCAAGACCACAGTTGCCTGGTGTTCCGCTACCCGGTGGATGGGCGCTTGCTGCCCTGGGGCTTCATGCGCGACGGGCTGCGTTTCGAAGCCCGGTTCGACAGGGTATTGATCAGTGACGACATCGATGCGTTGACCCAGATGGCCCTGAACGATGGCGGCATTACTCGCCTGGCGGAATTCGTCGTGCGTCCGCACCTGGATGCCGGCCGGCTGGTGCCGTTGTTTGAAAACAATGGCGGTGGCCACGCTTATGCCCGGACTGAACCGATGGATGTCTATCTGTGCATTGCCGACCGCTTTGCGCTGACGACCAAGGTGCGTGTGTTCATGGAATATCTGCAACAGTGCCTGGGCGAACAATGGCCCGTGCAGGCATGAAAAAACGGCCACCAGGGCGGCTTTTCCTGCAGCGGTGTAATAGGTCCAGCGTGGAGCGAAAGGTGGGCTGACCTGATATTTTTGCCAGTTACCTCCGCCGCCTAGGTGATGCACGCTTGCTGAAAGATCACACTTTCGCGGAGAGCATCATGGCAATGCAAAATCTAACACTATGTGACCAGCAGCATTCAGTTCTGGCGTCGGCAGGTACTGCCCGAGGCTACACGCCTTATGGTGCATTGCCATCGGCTGCCGGGCCGCGGCTGGCCTATGTCGGCCAGCTACGTGAAGCATTGATGGGGCTTTATCACCTGGGGAATGGGTATCGAAGTTACGATCCCTGCTTGATGCGCTTTTTATCTCCGGATGCGTTGAGCCCGTTTGCAAAGGGAGGTATCAATGCGTATGCCTATTGTGCTGGAGATCCGATCAACTATCAGGATCGCAGTGGTAGGGCAAAACTTCCCAATGGCTGGGCGCCAGGTAATGGGTCAGCTCGAGTGATTACTAGTAATCCTGGTTTTGGCGGAAATGGGTCGATGACACCTTATCATTCTACCGCCCTAACCTCGACGCAAGCTTATAACTCGTCTATTGAAACTTTGACGGTAGATCCCTCGTGGCTACCTGGTCTTGCAGAGGCCTGGATATATGGGTCGGCAAGTGCAGCCGTTGGTCATACATTGGTTGGACTTAAACAGATGTTCTATAACCCCAAGGCAGCTAAGGCTAATTTTATCGCAGCAAGCGTTAATGCAGGTGGCGCCGTAATGGCATGGATGGAATATTCAACGGGGGTAAGTGGGCCTCTTCCAATGACTGTGGGTGAACAATTTTCATACGGGATTGGTTCCGGTCTTGTTGTCGGTACGCAAATTGCGAGTAGCGGCATTGCCGCTCACATGTCTTGGTCTAAGCCAAGTGCTAGTAGCGGGCAGTCGAGCGATAGTTTCGAAATGAAGGTATTTAATACCGGTGGTAGTTCTTCGACAAATAGTGAGGAGGGTGCGCTATTGCGTAGCAGCAATTGAGTTCGTTTCGGAGACGTTCAAAATCGAAGTGTTCGTCCAAACGCCGGGGACCGGGAGACGACTTTGCTGCATCAGTGCACGCTCGTTGGAGTGTGAGGTGAAGTGCATGCTCATGGATTTGAGCGATCAATGGCCTGTGCAGCATGAAAAAACCGCCATGAGGGCGGTTTTTTCATGCTGCGACAGTGACTCAGAAGCGGTAGGTCAGCGAAGCACCGACGCCGTGAGCGCTGTTTTCATACTTGGCCTGGTAGGTACCCTTGGTCGGGCTTGCCAGGTTGACCTTGGTGTCTTCCTCCCACAGGTAGGAGTAGGCCACGTCGATGGTCATGTCGTCGTTCGGGCTCCAGCCGGCACCCAGGCTGAAGATCTTGCGATCGCCAGTGGGGATGCGTGGCGAACGATCCTGGTTGTTGGTCGGCGACTGATCGACCGAGAAGCCGGTGCGCAGGGTCCACTGCTTGTTCACCTTGTAGGCCGCACCAACGGCGCCAGCCCAGGTGTCATGCCAGTTCTGCTCCTCGGTGATGGTGCCGAACTGAGCGCGCAGCGCCGCAGGTACTTCATTGTCGACGGTGATGTCCTTCAGGCGGCTCCAGCGGGTGAAGGTGGTGCCGGCGTACAGGGTCCATTGGTCGTCGAGTTCATGAGTGACCGAGAAGTCCACCGATTCGGGGGTCTTGATCTTCAGCTCGGCGTCGAACTTGCTGCCGCTGAATGGGCCGATCAGGGCGCTGTTGACCTTGGTGTTGCCTTCGAGCTTGTAGTCCACCATCGAGTGGTAGGTCAGGCCGAGGCGGGTGCGGTCGGTGGCCTGAACGAGGATACCGATGTTGTAGCCAACTGCGGTGTCGTCGCCCTTGATCTTCACTTCGCCATCGTTACGACCAGGGGTGAAGCGGTTGATGATGTTCGAACCGAGCTCACCTTTGATCTTGTTGATGGTTGGGCCGAAGCCGATCGACACCTTGTCGTTGAACGCATAGCTGATGGTGGGCTGGAAGGTCACCACTTCGACGTGGCTCTTCTTGCCCCAGTAGCGGGCGGCGTCGCCGCTGCCGTAGTCGGTCACCAGACCGAAGGGCACATACACGCCGAAACCGACAGCCCAATGGTCATCGATCGGCTTGACGTAGAAGCCCATTGGCACGCCGACGGTAGGAACCATGTCACCGTCGGTCTCTCCCCCGAGGTTGCTGCCACGGCCCGAGATATCGGACTTGGCGAAAATGGCTGCGCCGCCCACGGTTACTTCCTGACGCTTGAGGCGTGACATGCCTGCCGGGTTTCCGTAAACCGTGCTGGCATCATCGGCAGAAGAAGAACGCCCCGCAAAACCTGTTCCCATGCCGCTGACACTTTGTTCGTTCAGCGCGAAACCGCTGGCGAGCAAGTGGCTGGAAGCGAAGGCAACGGCAATACCGAGAGAGGTTTTGAGCAATACTTTTTTCATTATTAGAAACTCCTTGGGATCTCCGAGGCGGAAAGCTACCAATAAATCCCGCTCTGCGCTATAGGCTAGAACGCAGGAGATAGAGCGGTTTTGTAGGACAATCCGACCAAAATTCCGTTTATTCCGGTTGTAGGACGTGGCTGTTCAGGAGGCGTGGGTCAGCATCGGCTCGATGCATTGGTGCCAGGCGTGGGTGAAATCCCGCAGGCGCCCCTGGGGGTGGAAGGTCTGCCGCCAGATCCGCGCCAGGCCCAGTAGATCGTCGGCGGCCGGCAATGGCGTGGCCTGCTCTTCTATGAGCATCCAGGCGATGGCGGTGGCATAGCGCAGGTTGACGGTGAGTTCGAGGTGCGGGCCACCGAGAAAGGCGTGCTGGCTGGCCAGGCCGCGGACCAGGCTTGCCAGTTCGGGGTCGCGTGCGAGGTATTCGTCCCACAAAGAACTGTGACGATTCTCACCGATCCGGTAAAGCCCATGGCCGCGTCGGTCATGCAGGGCAGCGCCCAGTCCCGACTGGCTTGCGGCAACGCCCAGTAACAAAGCTTCTGCGCTGTCGCAGTGGCGGCCCAGGTAGATCAGGGTCGGTCGGATCACGTATCGACTCAACTCGTTCGCAGCGATGCCCATGATGGCCTCTTACGAAAAGGGCCGACGGGCGCTGGAGCTTGGCAGCTGGTGAGTGGTCAGGCCCGCCGGAAGCGGCAGGTGCCGCTCGAGTTGAAGTGTAGTGTGATAACAGTGGTGTAAAGGGCTGTTTTTAAATCGATTGCAGCCAGAAGGCGCGGAGCATATGCCCGCTGGCGATTAAGCCAATTACCTTCAGGCTGGCGCGTGCAGGGTGTATTCATGGGGTGAATCACCTGCCATTCATTCATGCGGTCAACGACTGGCGCGCACGCTCGATCACGGCCTGCAGCGGCTCGGCCCGGTTGTATTGTTCCGGATAGAGGCGCTCGCTGTGGCAAGCCACACCGTATTCGTCGACCAGGGTGAAGCTGAAGCTGCCCTTGCGTGGGGCAACGATAAGGCACTTGAGTGGAGCGAAGGCCTGGGAAAGGGTGCCAAAGGCAGCCTGGATTTGTTGATGGTTACTCATATTGTTGGATGTTCCTGCGTAAGACACGGTGTTTGATCCGTGCACAATAGAAACGTTCCAGTGACGTCTTTATTAAGGAGACGCAGAACCTGACTGGAACAGGGCAGCCAGAGGGGCGCATGCAATAAGTGGCGCTGGGCTGACTGGTAGGTACGACAGAAGGCAGGCAGCACACCGACACCAAGGTTCTGGGCGTCGGGGAAGATCCTGATCAATCTGAAAACGTGATTCGTGCTGGGCAAGGGTTTGCCGAGTGAATCATCGAATGGGCCGGTCCCGATGGGGCAGCGCCTGCTCGTCTTGAGCGCCGGGCTGTAGGGACTAAGTGGCCAGAATGACTTCAGCTGGGTACTAACAGGGCGCAACCCTACGCGAACATACAAGTGTTGGCAAGCTTTTATTTTCTTGCGGGAAGCCGACCATTATGTCGCCTATTGCACCTGCTGTGAAGAGGGGCAAATGCCCCGGCAATCGCCTGGATGTGCTGTTTTCGGGCGCGGTCGTGCCGTTTGTTGGTGCACTTGTACACACTCGCCCGGAGACTTGTAACGCACTTGCAACATCCTGTGGAAGGCTCGCCAATGACTTGACTGGGGGCTTAAGTCAATGAAAAAAAACACTAATTTTTGCTGGTGAAAAAATCGACAGTTTGACTGAAAGCCCCATTTCACAGGGGTTTGCGGGCTGCCTCCAAGGGTTGTCCACCGAGTTATCCACAGGTTCTGTGGATTGTCCCGGGCGCTTGCTCTAGGACGGGCGTGCCAGCTGTTTCATCGATTGTCCGACAATTGGTGGCGCGGTCTGGCATGGGCATTTTCACCGCGAAAACGTCAAGAAAAAAACATCGAAAAAAATGTCGATCAGCCGAAAGTCGCCCGGGCCAGTTTGCAAAAAATCGAGTAGAGTGGCGCGCCTCTCGAGTCACCCTTGCTGTTGGTCATGAAGCTTCGCGGTAAACACTTCGCCAGTCCTGATGCCTCTCCATCGCTGCCGTCCCCCAAGCGCTTTTCCCTGAAAGTGGCCCTGTGGCTGCTCGACAGCCCGCGCCTGGGCGACAAACCCAGCGTCAAGCACCTGGCCGGGCGCATGCTCAAGCAACCGGCGCGCCAGGGCGTGGTGGTGGCGCAAAGCCGCCTGGGGCAGATGCTCTGCCGGGATTGCGGCAATGCCCGCGACCGGCGTATCGGTCATGAACTGTTGCGTCAGGCGGCGCGTGCCGGCGACCGTCGGGCCCAGCTGGAGTTTGGCCGATTGTGCCAGGCCCAGGAGCCTGAACAGGCACGTTACTGGTTGGAGCTGGCAGCGGGGCAGGGTTCGCAGGAGGCGCGGCGGCTGTTGCGTCAGTGGTTCCCCGCCTGAACAGGCGCGGGCTTGCCCGCGACAGGGCTGCACAGGCAACCGCGTCAGCAGCCTGATAAGCTGCGCAGCATCAATCAGTGTTCGATCGGGGTAGGCATGACAGTGGATCTGACCAGCATTCTGCTGGGCTTGGTGGCAGGTGCCGTGCCTTGCCTGGGCTGGGTCATGCAGGTACAGCGCGGCCAGGGTGCGCGCAAGGCCGAGCAAGCGTTGCTTGCAGAGCGCCTTGCCGCCGCGCAGTTGGCCCAGGCCAGCCTGCAGGCGCAGCTGGAGGCTAGCCGTGACGAGATCAGCGACCTCAGCGAGGCCAACACCGTCAAGCAGACCCAGCTCGCCGCCCAGGGGCGTGAGCTGGAGTTGCTGCAGATCGACCGCGACAACAGCCGCGACGCCGCCCACGCCTGGCACCTCGAGCGCGCCAACCGTGAGGCGGAGCTGCGCCGCCTGGAGGCGCAGGCCGCACGGCTGGAGGCCGAGTTGCGCGAGCAGCAGGAAAGCCACCAGCAACGCCTGGAAGACTTGCAGGAAGCCCGCGACACCCTGCGCGCCCAGTTCGCCGACCTGGCCACCAGGATCTTCGATGAGCGCGAACAACGCTTCGCCCAGACCAGCCAGCAGCACCTGGGCCAATTGCTCGACCCGCTCAAGGAGCGCATCCAGGCGTTCGAAAAGCGTGTCGAGGAAAGCTACCAGCAGGAAGCCCGTGAGCGGTTCTCCCTGGGCAAGGAGCTCGAGCGCCTGCAGCAGCTCAATCTGCGCCTGTCCGACGAAGCCACCAACCTTACCCAGGCACTCAAGGGCCAGAAGACCCAGGGCAACTGGGGCGAACTGATCCTGGAGCGGGTGCTGGAGCACGCGGGGCTGGAGAAGGGCCGCGAGTACCAGACCCAGGTCAGCCTCAAGAGCGCCGACGGCGAGCGGTTCCAGCCCGACGTGCTGATCATGCTGCCGGGCGACAAGCAGGTGGTGGTCGATGCCAAGGTCAGCCTCACCGCCTACCAGCAGTTTGTCGGCAACAACGACGAGGCTGCGCTGAAGCAGCATGTGCAGTCGCTGCGCAATCACGTCAAGGGGTTGTCGAGCAAGGACTACAACCGCCTGGAGGGCCTGCACAGCCTCGATTTCGTGCTGTTGTTCGTGCCCATCGAGGCGGCCTTCTCGGCGGCGCTGCAGGCCGAGCCCAACCTGTTCCAGGAGGCCTTCGACCGGCAGATCGTGATCGTCAGCCCGACCACCTTGCTGGCCACCCTGCGGGTGATCGACAGCCTGTGGAAACAGGAACGCCAGGGGCAGAACGCCCGCGAGATCGCCGAGCGCGCCGGCTGGCTGTACGACAAGTTCGTGCTGTTCATCCAGGACCTGGACGAGCTCGGCACCCGCCTGGCCCAGGTCGACAAGGCCTACGCCGCGGCACGCAACAAGCTGTGCGAGGGGCGCGGCAACCTGGTCAGCCGCAGCGAGCAGCTCAAGCTGCTCGGCGCACGGGCCAGCAAGAGCCTGCCGGCCGAGCTGGTCGAGCGCGCCCTGAGCGACGAGGTCCTTACTGAACCAGGCTCAGATGCCGATTGAGCAGGGCGCGCAGGGCTGCCGGCTTGACCGGCTTGGCCAGGTAGTCCAGGCCCGCGGCATGGACCAAGGCGATGGTCTCGTTGCGCCCGTCGGCGCTGATCACCACGCCGGGCACCGGCTCGCCCAGACGCGCCCGTAGCCAACCCATCAGCCCGGTGCCGGTCTCGCCGTCATCCAGGTGGTAGTCCACCAACGCCAGGTGCGGGCGCAAGCCCTTGCCGAGCAGGGCCTCGCATTCGGCCTGGTTGCGCGCGGTCCACACCTGGCAGCCCCAGCGGCTGAGCAGGCTGTTCATGCCGATGAGGATGCTGTCTTCGTTGTCCACGCACAGCACCTGCAGCCCGGCCAGCGGCTGGCCGGCCTGTTCCACGGGGGCGGGCGCTGCGGGCGCGGGGCTGCGGGCGATGGGCACGCTGACGCGGAACACGCTGCCCTTGCCCGGCCAGGACCGTACCTCCAGCGCGTGCCCGAGCACCCGGCACAAACCATCGGCGATCGCCAGGCCCAGCCCCAGGCCTTTCTCGGCGCGGGTCTGGTGGCTGTCCAGGCGCTTGAACTCCTGGAAGATCACCGCCAGCTTGTCGTCGGCGATGCCGGGGCCGCGGTCCCATACTTCCAGCCACAGGCTTTCACCCTTGCGTCGGGCGCCGAGCAGGATCGGGCCTTTGCCGTAGCGCAGGGCGTTGGTGAGGAAGTTCTGCAGCACCCGGCGCAGCAGCTTCATGTCGCTGTCGACGCGCAGGCGGCTGCCGCGCAGGCGGAACTCCAGGCCTTTTTCGGCGGCCAGTACCTTGAACTCGGTACCGAGGGTATCGAACAGCTCGTTGAGGGCAAAGGGCTTGATGTCGGGGGTGACCTTGCCGTTCTCCAGGCGCGAGATGTCGAGCAGGTCGCTGATCAGCTCTTCGGCCGAGCGCAGCGAACTGTCCATGTGCCGCACCAGTTGCCGGGCTTCGTCGTTCATGCCCTCGGCTTGTTGCGACAGGGCGGCGGAGAACAGCCGGGCGGCATTGAGCGGTTGCATCAGGTCGTGACTGACGGCGGCAAGGAAGCGGGTCTTGGACTGGCTGACCGCCTCGGCGCGGCTCTTGGCCTCGGTCAACGCCTGGTTCAGCTGCGACAGCTCGTGGGTACGCTCGGCGACCCGCTGCTCCAGCCCCTCGTTGGAGTCGCGCAGGGCCTGCTCGGCTTCGCGGAATGGGGTGATGTCGGTGAAACTCATGACGAAGCCGCCGCCGGGCATCGGGTTGCCGATCAGTTCGATCACCCGGCCATTGGGGAACAGCCGTTCGGAGGAATGGGCGCGGCCCTGGCGCATCCAGTGCAGGCGCCGCGCCACATGCACCTGGGCCTCGCCCGGGCCGCACAGGCCGCGTTCGGCGTTGTAGCGGATGATGTCGGCGATCGGCCGGCCGACGCTGATCAGCCCGTCGGGGTAGTTGAACAGTTCGAGGTAGCGGCGGTTCCAGGCCACCAGGTGCAGGTTCTGGTCGACCACGCTGATGCCCTGGTTGATGTTCTCGATGGCCCCCTGCAGCAGCGCACGGTTGAACTGCAGCACCTCGCTGGCTTCGTCGGCGATGCGCACCACGTCTTCGAGCTGCATGTCGCGGCCTTCGATGGCGGCCTTGACCACGGCGCGGGTCGAAGAGGTGCCGAGCACGCCGGCCAGCAGCCGCTCGGTGTGCTCGATCCAGTCGCCGTCGGCGTTCTGGTTGGGGTTGAAGCCCTTGCCCTGGCGGTAGGCGAAGCGGATGAAGCTTTGCCGGGCGCGCTCTTCGCCGACGAAACGCGCGGCGAGCTTGAGCAGGTCGTCGATCTGCACCGCCAGCAACGGCTTGCTGGAGGGACGGGCGCTGGTCTGCTGGCCGATGAAGCGCCCGGCCTGCCAGTGCTCGGAAACTCGCGTGCGCGACAGGATCGAGACCCAGGCAAACAGGGTGAAGTTGCCCGCCAGCGACAGCACCACGCCCTGGGTCAGCGGGGTGATCGGCAGGTTGAGCGGGTTGCCGTGCAGCCAGGCCAGGCCCGGGAACAGTTGCAGCGACCAGCCCAGGCTGTGGGCGGCGATAGGCAGGACCAGGGTGTAGAACCACAGGAAGATGCCGGCGGCAAGGCCCGCGAACACGCCGCGGCGGTTGGCCTGTTTCCAGTACAGCGCGCCGAGCATGGCCGGGGTCAGCTGGGTGACCGCGGCGAAGGCGATCTGGCCGATGGTCGCAAGGCTCGCGGTGGAGCCGAGCAGGCGGTAGCTGACATAAGCCAGCAGCAGGATCACCACGATGGTCACCCGGCGCACCGAGAGCATCCAGTGGCGGAACACCTCGAACGGTCGCTCGGCGTTGTTGCGGCGCAGCAGCCAGGGCAGCAGCATGTCGTTGGAGACCATGGTCGACAGCGCCACGGCCTCGACGATGACCATGCCGGTGGCCGCCGAGGCGCCGCCGATGAACGCCAGCAGGGCCAGGCTCGGGTGCGCCTCGGCCAGCGGCAGGCTGATCACGAAGGAGTCGGAGATCACCGTGCCCGGCAGCAGCATCTGCCCGGCCAGGGCGATGGGCACCACGAACAGCGCGGCCAGGGCCAGGTACAGCGGGAACACCCAGCGCGCCAGGCGCATGTCCTGGGGCTCGATGTTCTCCACCACGGTGACGTGGAACTGCCGGGGCAGGCAGATGATCGCCATCATCGCCACGGCGGTCTGCACCACCATCGACGGCCAGTTGATGGTCTCTTCCCAGTAGTCGTTCAGGTGCACGGATTGTCGGGCCTGGGTGAACAGGTCGTCGAAGCCGTCGTACAGGTTGAACACCACGAAGGCGCCCACGGCAAGGAAGGCCAGCAGCTTGACCAACGATTCGAAAGCGATTGCCAGGACCATGCCGCGGTGGTGCTCGGTGACGTCCAGGCTGCGGGTGCCGAAGACGATGGCGAACAGCGCCAGCACCAGCGACACCACCAGCGCGGTGTCCTGCACGCGGCTGCCGGTGGCGTCGGCGTTGGCGCCGATCAGCAGGTTCACCCCCAGCACGATGCCCTTGAGCTGCAGGGCGATGTACGGCAGCACGCCGACCAGGCAGATCAGCGCCACGACCACCGCGAGGCTCTGCGACTTGCCGTAGCGGGCAGCGATGAAGTCGGCGATGGAGGTGATGTTCTGCTGCTTGCTGATCAGCACCATCTTCTGCAGCACCCAGGGCGCGAAGATGAGCAGCAGCACCGGGCCCAGGTAGATGGGCAGGAACGCCCAGAGCTGCTCGGCGGCCTGGCCGACCGCGCCGAAGAAGGTCCAGCTGGTGCAGTACACCGCCAGCGACAGGCTGTACACCCAGGCGCGCAGGCGCGGCGGCAACGGCGTGCTGCGGCGGTCGCCGTAGAAGGCGATGGCGAACATGATGGCCATATAGGCCAGGGCGACCACGGCGATCAGCCCGCTGGACAACGACATGCAAACTCCGGAGCAAAAAAGACAACGCGGTCCCGATCAATCAGTCTGGCACGCAGGGCGCGGTTCGTCAGCGCCGACGATGGTCGCAGTGGCAGGACGTCGCAGGCCCCGCGATGGGCCAGTATTGCCAACTAAGCCTGGCGGGCCCTGCGTGTGCCCAACCAGTAGAACACCGCCGCCAGTATCACCGACCCGATCAACAGGTAGAACACTGTCACCGGCACCACATGCCCCAGCGCCAGGCCTACCAGGATAGGCCCGAGCCCAGCGCCGAGGTTGGAGAGGTTCTGCGCGCCATAATAAACCCCGCGCAGATGCTCCGGCGCGATCAGGTCGATGAACATGAACTCGGCCGGAATCACGATGATCTCGCCCAGGGTGAACACCAGCATGGCCAGGCACCACGCCGGTGCCGAAGCTGCCACGGAGAACCCCAGCAGCCCGGCAGCGAACATGGCCATGCCAGCCATCAGCCAGGGCATCAGGTGCTGCCGGGTGATGCGTCGGCCGATCAGGTATTGCAGGCCGATCACTGACAGGGCATTGGTGGTGACCAGGTAGCCGGCCAGACGCGCCACCTCGGCGGGATCGTTCAGGGTCACCACCAGGTACTGCGAAAGGTAGGCGGTGAACTGGCCGAACACCACGGCACTGAGCACGCCGCCCAGGGTGAAGCACACCAGGCGCCGGTCGCGCAGCATGCCCAGGGCGACCTGGGCGAACCCCGCTGCCGGCCTGTCCTCGCGCAGGCTCAGCAGGCTGCGCTCGCCAAGGCGGTAATAGACCAGGCTCAGGCCGAGGCCGATCAGGGCGGAAACCACGAACGGCAGGTGGTCGTCCGCCTCGATCAGCAGTACACCCAGCATCGGCCCCGCGGCCCAGGCGATGTTGTTGAAGGTGTACTTGATGGCGAACACTTCGCCGCGTCTGTTCTCTGGCAGCAGGGCGCAGAACCCGGCCTTGGCGGCAATGTCGACCACGGTCTGGGCCAGGTAGGCCATCACCAGGAAGCAGAAGAACAGCGTCGCCGAAGTGCTGGCCACGATGCCGAGGAAGGCCAGGGCGAACACCAGGGTGCAGGTGACGATCAGCGTATGGCTGCGCAGGGTGTCGACCAGGTGTCCGCCATAGAGGCTGAGCATGGATGCCAGGAGCATCGCGCCGCCGACCAACAGGCCGGTCTGGCCAACCGACAGGCCCAAGTGCGTTGACAGGTACACCACCAGATAGGGCAGGGTGATGGCCCGGGCCGTGGTCAAGGTGAAGGTGGTGAACAACAGCAGGCGAACCGCAGCGGGGTAGCCTTTCAGGGCGCGGAGCATCGACTGATCCTTGTCATTGTCAGCGGTCAAGCATATGCCAGGAGCCGGTCTGGCTGCTATATCTTTAAAATCGATAACAGATAGAGAAATTACCCGTTATATAGATATTCTTTGCAGGCATAAGATATCTCTACCTTACACAAGGGCAGGAGACACCTTATGCCATGCACCCAGACCCGCGCGCCTTCCTGGCGCCCGTTCAGCCAGTTGGCCCACCCCCGCGAAGTGATCCGCCAGTTCACCCCCAACTGGTTCGCCGCGACCATGGGTACCGGCGTGCTGGCCCTGGCCTTCCATCAGGTCCAGGTGCCGGGGTTGGACAGCGTGGCCGAGGGCCTGTGGTGGCTGACCATCGGCCTGTTTACCCTGTTCTGTGTCCTGTACGGCGCCCGCTGGGTAATGTTCTTCGATGAGGCGCGGCGGATTTTCGCGCACTCCACCGTGTCGATGTTCTTCGGCACAATCCCCATGGGCCTGGCCACCATCCTCAACGGTGCCCTGGTATTCGGCTTGGCGCGCTGGGGCGAGGGCGTGGTGCCGTGGGTTGAGATGCTTTGGTGGCTGGACGTGGGCCTGGCGCTGCTATGCGGCGTGGCGATTCCCTACCTGATGTTCACCCGCCAGGAGCACAGCATCGACCAGATGACTGCGGTGTGGCTGCTGCCAGTGGTGGCTGCGGAGGTCGCCGCCGCCAGTGGCGGGCTGCTGGCGCCGCACCTGGTGGATGCGCACCGGCAGTTCCTGGTGGTGATCACCAGCTATGTGATGTGGGCGGTTTCGCTGCCGGTGGCGTTCAGCATCCTCACCATCCTCATGTTGCGCATGGCCCTGCACAAACTGCCGCCGGCCAACATGGCCGCCTCCAGCTGGCTGGCGCTCGGTCCGATCGGCACCGGCGCGCTGGGCATGCTGGTGCTCGGTGGCGATGCGCCAGCGGTGTTCGCCGCCAATGGCCTGGGCGGTCTGGGCGAGGTGGCGCGTGGGCTGGGGCTGGTGGCCGGGATCGTACTGTGGGGCGCCGGGTTGTGGTGGTTGCTGACGGCGGTGCTGATCACCCTGCGCTACATGCGCCAGGGCATGCCGTTCAACCTGGGCTGGTGGGGGTTCACCTTCCCGCTTGGGGTGTACTGCCTGGCCACGCTGAAGTTGGCGGCCTGGCTGCAGTTGAGTTTCTTCAGCGTATTCGGCCAGGTGCTGGTGGTGGCCCTGGCCATACTCTGGGCGCTGGTGGCCAGCCGAACCTTGCGCGGGGCCTGGCGCGGCGAGCTGTTCGTGTCGCCGTGCATTGCCCAGCGCTGAGCGGCTTCACAGGTTAGGGGTGTAGTCGAAGGCGCTGGTGGCTTGGTCATCGGTGAACGGGGTGACGGCCGAATGCTTGTTCATCACGCTGTTGACCAGCGACCCTGGGAACCAGCCTGCTCCTGCAGCGCATCGAGGACCTTGGTCTTCTGCCGCTCATAAGTCAGCACATCGGCCCAGGCGCGTTTGACGCGGTTATGGTTACCGACGATGCCGTTGTACAGGCTGATGACGATCAGCGGTACGCCGATCAATACGGCCAGCAGGATAAGGGCGAAAAGGTCCATGTCAGTGCTCCGTCTGGATCTGTACCGGGGTAGGTAGATTGAAATTGTCGTCGTGCTGCTCGGCCAGTGTGTGCACGGCGTCGAGCAATGCGGTGAGCTGCGGCAGGTGCACGCCGTGCTCGATCAGCAAGCGGAAATCGCTCGTGCGGGTCAGCTCGCAAGTCAGCTTGAAGCCGAGCGGGTTGTTGTTGCAGCTCAGGCACAGATGCCCGTTCTGCGAGAACTCCAGGTTGGGCGTCTCAAGCTGGCGATGCATATCGATCAGGTGCAGTACCGTCACCGGCTTTGCGAAGCGGGCGCACGCCATGACCGTGCTGCCGGTGAGGCTGAAGGCACGGTCGAAGTCGTTCGATGCGGTCTTGAAACGGTGTTCCAGGTCGACCATGGATGAGCGGCCGCCACTACCACCGCCCAGGGCTATGCCCTGCACCCAGGGGAAGTCGATCACCAGGCTGTAGCGATCGTATTCCTGATAGGAGGTCACGGTTTTTGAGTTCGTGCCGCCCTTGCCATCGGACTCGGTCTCCTGGTGGCTCTGTTTGTCCACGTAATGCAGGTGGTACCAGCGGTAGTTGAAGCTATGCAGCCGGCCCTGATAGTGGCCCTGCACGGCGCGGCGCAGGAAGCGTTTGTGATTGCCGCGCACGTAGTCGCGAAACTCGGCTTGCAGGCCTTTGAGTAATTGGCCATCGGTCACTGGGATTTCCTGCAGACCGGCGGTGATCAGGCTGGAGCGCTCGGCCAGGTCGTGGGCAAGGTTGGGAATGAGCTTCTTGCGCTGGTAAAGGACAATCAGGCTGAAAACCGCAGCACCGAGCAGGCCGAGCGTGAGGTTGGAAACGAGCTGCGGCAAGCTCTGACCCAGCACCTTGGCCAGCGGCACCAGCATAGGCTCGTACGCTTGCAGGTAGCCGGTGATGCTGGCAATACCCAGTGGCCCACAGAGCAGGGCGATTAGCCAGGGTAGCCGGTTGTCGAACTGCATGTTGCCGTAAAAGGCGGCCATGGCGTCCACGGCGGCCAGCAGTTCCTGCTTGGTTGTGGCGGTGCGTGCGGTGTGGCTGGCCGCCCGCAGGGTGCGCTTGAGCCGCGTGTTGTGGGTGTTTGGTTGAATCAATGGCTGGCCTTCGTCCCTGTGCATCACGACCCGAGGGCCGCATCTTCCGTGTTGGTGAGGGGCGGCAGTCTGCCAGTTTCGCGGTTGCCGTTCCATTGCACTGGTCGCATTGCTGGCGAGCTGGCTGCTACAGCGACCGGGCTAGGCAACGGGCTTGCCTTTATCGTGCATTCCCGTGCAGATTTGTGGCTTCGGGCGCTGAGCGTGCCTCCAATGACAAAGCCCAACCAGGTACAAGGACGATGAGTCACCCCTCGCAATTCACCCTGCTCGGCAAGCGGCGCTTCCTGCCGTTCTTCATCACCCAGTCGCTGGGTGCCTTCAACGACAACCTGTTCAAGCAGTCGCTGATCCTGGCGATCCTCTACAAGCTGAGCCTGGAAGGCGACCGCTCGATCTGGGTCAACCTGTGTGCCTTGCTGTTCATCCTGCCGTTCTTCCTGTTCTCGGCACTGGCCGGGCAGTTCGGCGAGAAGTTCGCCAAGGACCGCCTGATCCGTGCGATCAAGCTGGCCGAGATCGTCATCATGGCCATCGGCGCGACCGGTTTCGTCACCCATCATCTGGAACTGATGCTGGTGGCGCTGTTCGCCATGGGCACTCACTCGGCGCTGTTCGGCCCGGTGAAGTACTCGATCCTGCCCCAGGCCCTGCGTGAGGAGGAACTGGTGGGCGGCAACGGCCTGGTGGAGATGGGTACCTTCCTGGCGATCCTGGCCGGCACCATCGGCGCCGGTATGCTGATGTCCTCCAGCCAGTACGCGGTACTGGCCGCCGCCGGGGTGGTGGGCACCGCGGTGCTGGGCTACCTGGCCAGCCGCTGGATCCCCCGCGCCGCCGCCGCCGCGCCACAGATGAAACTTGACTGGAACATCTTCAAGCAGTCCTGGCTGACCCTGCGCCTGGGCCTGGGCCAGACCCCGGCGGTATCGCGCTCGATCGTCGGCAACTCGTGGTTCTGGTTCGTCGGCGCGATCTACCTCACGCAGATCCCGGCCTACGCCAAGGACTGGCTGCACGGCGACGAGACCGTGGTCACCCTGGTGCTGACCCTGTTCTCGGTAGGCATCGCCGTCGGTTCGCTGCTGTGCGAGCGCCTCAGCGGGCGCAAGGTGGAGATCGGCCTGGTGCCGTTCGGCTCGTTCGGCCTGACCCTGTTCGGCCTGCTCTGGTGGTGGCATTCGGGGGATGTCCCGGTCGGTGCCGTGCCCCATGACTGGCTGGCCTTGCTGGGCATGAGCCAGGCCTGGTGGATCATGCTGTCGATCGTCGGCCTGGGTATTTTCGGCGGCTTCTACATCGTGCCGCTGTACGCGCTGATCCAGGCGCGCACCGCGGAGGGCGAGCGGGCCCGGGTGATCGCCGCCAACAACATCCTCAACGCGCTGTTCATGGTGGTGTCGGCGATCATCACCATCGTCCTGTTGAGCCTGGCCAAGCTGAGCATCCCGCAGCTGTTCCTGGTGGTGTCGCTGCTCAACATCGCGGTCAATGCCTACATCTTCCGCATCGTGCCGGAATTCACCATGCGCTTCCTGATCTGGCTGCTCAGCCACTCGATGTACCGGGTCGAGCACCGTGAGTTGCAGCGCATTCCCGACGAAGGCGCGGCGTTGCTGGTATGCAACCATGTGTCGTTCGTCGATGCGCTGCTGATCGGCGGCGCCATCCGCCGGCCGATCCGGTTTGTCATGTACTACAAGATCTACAACCTGCCGGTGCTCAACTTCGTGTTCCGCACCGCGGGCGCCATCCCCATTGCCGGGCGCGGCGAGGACGAGGCCACCTACGAGCGCGCCTTCGCCCGCATCGCCCGGTACCTGGCCGATGGCGAGCTGGTGTGCATCTTCCCTGAGGGCAAGCTGAGCGCGGATGGTGAGATCGATGTGTTCAAGGGCGGGGTGAACCGCATCCTGCAGGAGACGCCGGTGCCGGTGATACCGTTGGCGTTGCAGGGGTTGTGGGGCAGCTTCTTCAGCCGTGACCCGAACAAAGGCTTCTTCAAGCGCCTGTGGTCGCGGGTGACCCTGGTGGCCGGCGCCGCCATCCCGGTGGAGGCGGCGCAGCCCGAGGCGCTGCGCGAGCAGGTGAGCCTGCTGCGCGGCGACGTTCGCTAGGGGTAACGGAGGAAGGTCAGCTGGCGCTGACCTTCAGGCCGACCAGGCCGGTGATGATCAGGGCGACACTGGCCAGGCGGATCAGCGCCATGGATTCGCCGAACAGGATGATCCCGGCGATCACCGTGCCGACCGCGCCAACGCCGGTCCAGATAGCATAGGCGGTGCCCAGCGGCAGCTCCTTCATGGCCAGGCCCAGCAGGCCGAGGCTGATGACCATGGCGCCGACCGTCAGGACGGTGGGCAGGGGGCGGGTGAAGCCGTCGGTGTATTTGAGGCCGACAGCCCAGCCGACTTCGAACAGGCCGGCGAAGAACAGGATGATCCAGGACATGGTGAGTCTCCATCGTTATCAAAGATGGGGCCGTCCCCGGTATGTTCACGCACAGCGTCGTGAGGCCGTCCTCACAGTGCGCACTATAGTGCCCATTTGCCGAGGCTGGGGCAAGTTTCAAGGATCGGTGGTTGCCTCATCGCCGGCAAGCCGGCTCCCACAGGGTTAGCGCATGGCTGGCTTCATGCGCTCGGTGTGGGAGCCGGCTTGCCGGCGATGAGGCCGGGGCAGGCAACATCAATTTCTGGCAGATACGATGTTCTCAACCTCGGGCTCAGGCTCCTCCATCCGCCGGAACCACGTCGACAGCAAAGCCCCGGAGATGTTGTGCCATACGCTGAACAGCGCACTGGGCACCGCGGCCAGGGGTGAGAAGTGCGCTGACGCCAGGGCCGCGCCCAACCCGGAGTTCTGCATGCCCACCTCCAGTGCCAGCGCCTTGCGCTGGGCCAGCGGCAGCTTGCACAGCTTGCCGGTCAGGTAGCCCAGCAGGAAGCCGAAGCTGTTGTGCAGCACCACCACCGCCATGATCAGCAGCCCCGATTCGGCGATCTTCGCCTGGCTGACCGCCACCACCGCGCAGACGATCATCACGATGCTTACCACCGATACCAGCGGCAGCACCTGTACCGCCAAGTGCACCCGGGCGCCGAGCAGGCGCTGGGCGAGCACGCCGAGCACGATCGGCAGCATCACCAACTGCAGGATCGACCAGAACATGTCCATGAACGAAACCGGCAGCCACGCCGAGGCGAGGAACCAGATCAGCGCCGGGGTGAGCAGCGGGGCGAGCAGGGTGGTCACCGCGGCGATCGCCACTGCCAGTGCCAGGTCGCCCCTGGACAGCCACACCATGACGTTCGACGCCGTGCCGCTCGGGCAGCAGCCGACCAGGATCACGCCCACGGCGATTTCCGGCGGCAGCTGGAACAGCTGGCACAGCAGCCAGGCCACCCCGGGCATGATCACGAAATGCGCCACGACCCCCAGCGCCACCCGCCAGGGCTGGCGGGCGACGGCGGCGAAGTCGTCGAGCTTGAGGGTCAGGCCCATGCCGAACATCACCAGGCCCAGCAGCGGCACGATGGCGACCTTGAGGGCGATGAACCACTGTGGCTGAAGGAAGGCCAGGCAGGCGAACACCAGCACCCACAGGGCGAAGGTGTTGCCGACGAAGCGGCTGAGGGCGGCGAGGGCACGCATGGGGCAATCCTTGTTGTTCTGTTCAGGTGCCCCCGATCATACTCAAGACCAGCTCAGAATGGGCCAGCCGTTGGTTTGCGCGTGCTCGCGCAGCACCGGGTCCGGGTTGACCACATGGGGGTGATCCACCTTCAGCAACAGCGGCAGGTCGTTGCGCGAGTCGGAATAGAAGCTCGCGCCCTCGAGGTTTTCCTGTTCCTGGTCGAGCCACTCCAGCAGTCGGGTGATCTTGCCCTCGCGGTAGGTGAGCACGCCGTGGGTCTTGCCGGTGAACACGCCATTGACCGCTTCCAGTTCGATGGCGAGGTATTCGTCCACGCCCAGGCGCGCCGCGATCGGGCCGACCAGGTGAGCACCGCTGGCCGAGATGATCAGGATCCGGTCGCCACGCTGGCGGTGCTCGGCGATGCAGCGGCAGGCATCACCGTAGATGATCGGCTCGATCACATCCTCGACCCAGGGCTCGACCAGGTGCTCCACCTCTTCCAGGGTGCGCCCGGCAATCGGCTCCAGGCTGAAGGCCATGTAGTCCTCCATCTGCAGGTGGCCTTTGCCGTAGGCTTCCATCAGTTCATGGTCGCGCTTGAGGAAACTCTTGCCGTCGACCCAGCCCAGTCGGGCCATTTGCTCGCTCCACAACGACGCGCAGTCGCCGTGGATGAGGGTTTCGTCCAGATCGAAAATTGCCAGTGCCATGCGTTGAATCTCCTTAGGCCACTTCCCGTAGCGCCGTGGGGTCGATCGACAAGGATACCCGTTGTCCGTCCGCATGCAGATCGCTGGCGCAACGATTGAGTACGTCCACCACCAGTTCCACGCCGCGTACCTGGACGCGGTAGCGGATCACGTTGCCCAGCAGGCTGTGGCTGCGGATCTCGCCATCCAGCTCGCCGTTCAGGCTCAGGGTGATCGACTCTGGCCGGATCGCCAGGCGTGCGGCCACCGGGCGTTGCAGCAGGCGGCTGGCGCTGTCGGCATCGAGCAGGTTGTAGTTGCCGATGAAGCCGGCGGCGAACAGGTCCACGGGCGCGGTGTAGAGGGTTTCGGCATCGCCGCTCTGGACGATGCGTCCCTGGTTCATCAGGACGATGCGGTCCGACATGGTCAGCGCTTCTTCCTGGTCATGGGTGACGAAGATGGTGGTCAGCCCCAGCTCGCGCTGGATGGCGCGGATCTGTTCGCGCAGGTGCTTGCGGATACGCGCATCCAGTGCCGACAGAGGCTCGTCGAGCAACAGCAGGCGCGGGCGGGTGACCAGAGAGCGGGCCAGGGCCACGCGCTGGCACTGGCCGCCGGACAGCTGGTGCGGGTAGCGCGAGGCGAAGCTGCCGAGCTCGACCAGGTCGAGTACCTCGCGCACCCGTGCCTGGCTTTCGTCGGCCTTGACCTTCTGCATGCGCAGGCCGAAGGCGACGTTCTGTTCCACGGTCATGTTGGGGAACAGCGCGTAGCTCTGGAACACCATGCCGATGCCGCGCTTCTGCGGGCTCAACGGCACGATATCCTGGCCGTCGAGCAGGATGCGCCCGCTGTCCACCGGGGTCAGCCCGGCGATGCAGCGCAGCAGGGTGGACTTGCCGCAGCCGGAGGGGCCGAGCAGGGTGACGAACTCGCCGCGTTCGATCTGGCAGTCGATGTTCTCGAACACCGGGCTGCCGGCGTAGCTCTTTTGCAGTTTCTGTACGCTGACGAAGCTCATGTCAGGTCTTGTCCTTGTTCAGGCGGTTGGCAACCCAGGTCAGCACCAGCACGAAGGCGAAGTAGGAGATCACCAGGGCGCTGTTGAAGTGGCCGCTGCTGTTGCGCATGTTGTTCAGGTACACCTGCAAGGTCTCGTAGCGGGTGCCCACCAGCAGGTTGGCGAACACGAACTCGCCGAACAGGAACGAGAACGACAGCAGCAACGCCACCATCAGGCCCTTGCGCAGGTTCGGCAGCACCACCAGGAACGCCGCCTGCCAGGTACTGGCGCCGAGCAGTTGCGCGGCGTCCATCAGGTCGCGCAGGTTGATCGCCTGCAGGTTGTTGGTAATCGCCCGGTACATGAACGGCAGGGCGATGGTGAAATAGCAGCCGATCAGGATCCACGGCGTGCCGACCATGGCCATCGGCCCGCTGCCATAGAGTTGCAGCAAGCCCACCGCAGACACCACCGGCGGCACCGCGAACGGCAGCAGGATGAGTACGTTCATCAAGGCGTCGAGCTTGGGGAAGTGGTAGTGCACCACGAACAACAGCGGCAGGATCAGCACCACCGACAGCACCAGCGCGCCCACGCACACCAGCAGCGACTGGCCGAAGGCGGCGAGGAAGCGCGGTTCGCTCCACAGCGCCACATACCACTTGAAGGTCAGGCCGCTGGGCAGCAGGGTCGCCGACCAGCTGGTGGCCAGCGAATAGAGCAGGGTGCCGGCCAGCGGCAGCAGCAGGATGAGGAACAGCAGGTAGACCACCGCGCGGTGGTAGAGCCCGCCGGGTTTGTTTTCAGCGCGCATGGTAGCTCCTCTTGAGCAGCCATTGATGGGCCACCGTGACCACGGTCATCAGGCCCACCAGCACCATCGCCAGCGCGCTGGCCAGGTTCGGGTCGAGGCTGATGTCGCCGGCCACAAGGCCGGCGATGCGAATCGGCAGCACGTTGAAGTTGCCGGTGGTCAGGGCGTAGACGGTGGCATAGGCGCCCAGGGCGTTGGCCAGCAGGATGACGAAGGTGCCGAGCAGCGCCGGGGTAAGCACGGGCAGGCCGATGTGCCGCCAGAACTGCCAATGGCTGGCGCCCAGCAGCGCGGCGGACTCACGCCAGTCTTCGCGCAGGGCGTCGAAGGCGGGGTAGAGCAGCAATACGCCCAAGGGGATCTGGAAGTAGGTGTAGACCAGGATCAGGCCGGTCTTGGAGTAGATACTGAAGTCGCCGAGCAGCCCCATCTGCTTGAGCAGCAGGGTGAGCGCGCCATTGAAGCCGAGCAGGATGATGAAGGCGAACGCCAGGGGCACGCCGGAAAAGTTGCTGGTCATGTTGGCGAAGGCGCTGACGAAGTCGCGCAGTTTCGAGTCGACCTGGCGCAGCGAATAGGCACCCAACGTGGCGATGACGATGCCGAACAGGCTCGACCAGAAGCTGATCTCCAGGCTGCGTTGCAACGCCTGCAGGTAGAACTTCGAGGCGAAGATCTTGCTGAAGTTGGCCAGGCCCCAGCCACTCTCGCTTTGCAGGCTGTTTATCGCAACCCAGGCCAGCGGCGCGATCTGGAAAATGATGAAGAACACGGCGAACGGCAGCAGGCAGAGCAGGGCCAGGTAGCGGCCGCGATGGCTTGCATTCACTTGAGCAGCTCCCGGCAGACCGGTTTGTCGTGGGCGGCGCCGAGCAGTTCGCAGATCGTGCCGCACAGCTCGGTCTGCAGCGGCTTGGCCGCAGGGTCGAGGCTGAATGCCTCGCCGAATACGAACAGCGGCACTTCACGCTCCTCGGCGAGCAGGCCGTTGTGCGAGCGGTCGTTGTTCATGCCGTGGTCGGCGGTGACCAGCACCTGGTAGCCCTCCTCGAGCCAGCGCGGCAGGTAGTCGGCCAGCAGGATGTCGGCGCTGCGCGCGGCATTGCGGTACTGGCTGCTGTCCAGGCCATGGCGGTGGCCGGCGTCGTCGATGTTCATCGGGTGCACCAGGAGGAAATTCGGCGCATGGCGACGGCGCAGGTACTCGGCGTCGGCCAGCAGGTGCGAATCGGGGTAGTGGTCGGCGTAGTAGAACAGGCCGTGCTGGATCGGCAGCTTCGGCGCGTGGGTGTGGCGGTCGCGCAGCGGGTCGAACGGCGAGCGGTTATACAGTTCGCTCATCCAGTGGTAGGCCGCCGCCGCGGTGCCCAGGCCGGCCTCGCGGGCGTAGTGGAACACGCTGCGCTGGTTGGACAGGCGGTTGATGTTGTTGTGCACGATGCCGCTGTCGATCGGCGGCACACCGGTGAGAATGCATTCGTAAAGTGGGCGTGACAGCGACGGCAGCTCGCACTCCACGCGGTACAGCGCGGCGCGGTCGGCCTCGACATAGGCATGCAGGTGGCCCATGGCGTGATGGGCGACCTGGTGGTTGAGGCCGTCGAGCAGGACCAGGATGACGTTGTGTGACATGTTGGCTCCAGGGGAAACGGGGCCTCGTGGGAGTGGCGGTGCGCCGATGCTCCCACGAGGTGGGTGGCGCTTACTCCATCTCGATGATCACCTGCTCCTGCCACTTCTGTGGCAGGGCCTTGGAGGTCGCTTCCCAGGCCGCAGCATCTTTGATTGGCTGGGCGGCCTTGTACTGCTCGTTGGGCAGCAGCTTGGCCTGTACATCCGCCGGCAGCTTCAGGTGTTCGGCACGGATCGGCCGGGCGTGGCCGATGGCCAGGTTGGTCTGGCCGGCATCGCTGAAGATGTATTCACGGGTCAGCTTGGCCGCGTTCGGGTGCTTGGCGTATTTGTTGATGATGGTGGTGTAGCCGGAGATGACCGAGCCATCGGAGGGGATCAGCACCTCGAAGCGTTTCGGGTCGATCTGTTCGCGGTAGCTCAGGCCGTTGAAGTCCCACACCACGCCCACTTCCACCTCGCCTTTCTCGAGGGTCTGGATGGTCGGGTTGGCCAGCGACAGGCGCTTCTGCTGGGCCAGCTTGGTGAACAGCTGCAGGCCCGGCTCGATGTTGCTTTCGCTGCCCTTGTAGGCAATGGCGGCGGCGAGTACGCCGTTGGCGGCCTGGGCGGCGGTGCCGACGTCACCGATGGCGACCTTGTACTTGCCCTTTTCCAGGTCGTGCCAGGTGCTTGGGCGGTCCTCTTCCTTCACCAGGTCCTTGTTGATGATGAAGGCGATGGTGCCGGTGTAGGCCAGCGCCCAGTGGCCGTCCTGGTCCTTGGCCCACGCCGGGACCTGGTCCCAGGTGCTTGGCTTGTAGGGTTGGGTCACGCCCTTGGCGACCGCGATCGGGCCGAAGGCCGCGCCGACGTCGCCGATATCCGCGCTGGCGTTGTCCTTCTCGGCATCGAACTTGGCGACTTCCTGGGCCGAGCTCATGTCGGTGTCGCTGTGCTTGAGGCCGTATTTTTTCGCCAGGTCTTCCCAGGTGCCTTTCCAGTTGGCCCAGGCATCGGGCATGCCCACGCTGTTGACCGTGCCTTCCTTGCGGGCGGCGTCTTCAAGGGCCTTGAGGTCCTGGGCCATGGCCGAGGTGCAAAAAGCGATGGCCGAACCGAGCAGTGACGCCATGAACAACTTTTTCATCCGAAGCTCCTTTGGTGGGTGCCTTGCATTCGTTGTTATGAACGGAAGCGGTGCTTGCGACCCCTTGGTCTAGGTCAGCAAACCTTGCGCCAAGGTAGGCCTGTTGCGTGACAGTTTGATGTAAGGGGCGGGGGCGGGTGACAGGCCCAAGGCCCTGGAACTACAGCGTAGACCAGATCGAAAGCCTTGATTCGCGTGGGCTGGCGCGGATCTGGCAGATCTGGCAAGTGCCCTGCGGCGCCTGTGTCACAGGATGTTCATCAGCCGTGCCTAGGCTTGCACTACGCTCCAACTGCCCTGTTTCGGGGCTGGACTAGTCCAGATAGGTAACCTTTGATGCAAGCGACGCCACCGCGCGCGGTAACAGCCATCTGCCACGCGCTGCAGGAGCAGATCGAACACGGCTTGCTGGCGCCCGGCGGTAAGCTGCCGGCCGAGCGCAGGCTCAGCGAGGTGTTCGACACCACGCGTATCACGCTGCGCGAGGCGCTGGTGCAGCTCGAGGCCATGGGCCTGATCTACCGCGAGGAGCGGCGCGGCTGGTTCGTCGCGCCCGAGCGTCTGACCTACGACCTGATCGAGCGCAGCCACTTCCATGCGATGGTGCGCGACCAGGGGCGCGAGCCGCGTACGCAGCTGCTGTCGGCGCGGCTGCAGCCGGCTTCGGCGGCGATCTGCGCGCGCCTGCGGCTGCCGGCGTTGTCCAGCGTGGTGCGGATCTGCCGGTTGCGGCGTATCGACGGGCGGGCGGTGCTGTATGCCGAGCACTATCTCAACCCGCGCTATTTCCCAGGCATCCTCGAACTGGACCTGGCCCAGTCACTGACCGAGATCTATGCGCGGGAGTACGCGATTCACTATGGGCAGGTGTGCTTCGAGATCCTGCCGACGGCGTTGCCGGCCGAGGCGGCGGCTGCCCTGAAGGTGTCGGCTGGCAGCCCCGGGCTGCATATCACCCGGGTCAACAGCGACCAGCATGGGCATCTGATCGACTGCGACCTGGAGTACTGGCGCCATGATGCGATTCGCATCCGCGCGCAGGCGGGGTAAGGGGGCTGCTGTGCAGCCCATCGCCGGCAAGCCGGCTCCCACAGGTTTGGCATGTGATCCCTGTGGGAGCCGGCTTGCCGGCGATGGGGCGCGAAGCGGCCCTAGCTGGCGGCTCCGCCGGCTTCAGGGATGGCACCACCCCCAGCCGTCACCACCTGTACCGACAGCCGTGGCGTCGCCAGATCCAACCCCGCTTCATCGAGCTGGCGCTTCAACGCCAGGTTGAACGCCCGCGACACCTCCCACTGCTTGATCGGCGCGGTCTTGAACCGCGCCCGCAGGATCGCCGAGCCCGACTCGAAGCTTTCCACCCCCTGCAACTCCAGCGGCGACCAGATGTTGCGGCGCATCAGCGGGTCGTTGCGCAGTTTCTGCCCGACCTCGCGGATCAGGGTGATGGCCTGGTCGATGTTCATGCTGTGCGGGATGGCCACGCGGAAGATCGCGTAGCCGAACTCGCGCGAGTAGTTCTTGATGCTCTTGATCTCGCTGAACGGGATGGTGTGCACGATGCCGTCGATGTCGCGCAGGCGCACGGTGCGGATGGTCAGGCCCTCGACCGTGCCCAGGTGGCCGCCGACATCCACGTAGTCGTCGATGGCCAGCGAGTCCTCGATGATGATGAACAGGCCGGTGATCAGGTCGGCCACCAGCGACTGGGCGCCGAAACCGATGGCCAGGCCGATGACACCGGCACCGGCCAGCAGCGGGGTGACGTTCATGCCCATGTTGGCCAGGGCGACGATCACCGCGATGATGACGATCACCACGAACATCACGTTGCGGATCAGCGGCATCATGGTCTGCGCGCGGGCGTTGGCCAGCCCGCGCCGCGAATGCACCAGGGCATGGTGCACGGCGGTGTCGGCGAGGATCCACACCAGCCAGGCGACGATCAGCGTGCCGGCCAGGCCCAGCAGGCGCAGGCTGACTTCATGGCCGTCACCCTCGGCGAAGCTGATCATCGAGTGGCCCCAGACGCGCAGGCCCAGTTCGATGAACAGCAGCCAGATGAACAGGTGCACCAGGACATAGCCGAAGTTGCGCAGGCGTTCGGTATAGAGCGCCTGGCGCTTGTTGGCGCGCCTGGGCTTTGCCGCGTGGCGACGGACCAGGCCGTTGAGCACCATGCACACCACCACCAGCACGGTGCACATCAGCGACTGGCGCAGGGCGGTACTGGTGTCGCCGGCGGAGACGAAGGTGGCGAACAGCGAGATCGCCACCAGGATCAGCGCCGGGATGTACCAGAAGCTGCCGAGCAGTTCGATGGTGTCGCTCAGGGTGCGCCGGGTCAGGCGCCGGGACAGGGGCTGGTTGCGGATCAGGTGGGCGATCGGGCGGCGGAAGCGCAGGATGAACAGCCCGGTGCACAGCGCGGCGATCACATTGGCCAGGGTGGCCAGGGCGTGGGCCAGGTGGCTGCCCAGCGCGGTGGTCAGGCGTGGGTCGCTCATCGCCTCGCCGAACGCGGCGAAGCTGCCGATCAGCCACAGCGGGCGGAACGCCTGGTGCCGCAGGATATGCAGGGCGCGGTGGCGATGCGGGCCGTCGAGCAGCGAGAAGGCAATCACGCAGATCGCCGAGAACAGGGTGCCGACCACCAGCGCGTAGGCCAGCACCATGGCCATCGACTTGCCCAGCGAGGAGGGCAGGGCGAAGCTCAGGTACACGGTGAACACCAGCGCCACCAGCCATGGGCCGAGCTTGCGCAGGGCAAAGCGCACCAGGTCCCAGGTCCGCGGGTGTTGCGGCAGGTCTTCGGTCAGGCCGAAACGCAGGCGCACGCGGTGGCCGATCCAGTTGAAGGCATAGGCCAGCAGGCCCCAGACCAGGATGACCCCGGCGAAGCCGAACAGGATCGCCGGCCATTGATGCACCGGCACCACCAGTGCGGCCAGTTCGTCCTGGGCCTGGTCGATTTCCAGCGACCAGCGCTTGAACGGGCTGGCATCGCCGCTGAACTGTTTCTCGAAGTCGTGCAGGGCACCGCCGATCAGGCCGAGCACGCCCTGTTCGACGGTGGGTTGCGATTGCCGGGTGGCGTCGCGCAGCTTCTTCAGGTCGGCCAGCAGCTTGGCGCGTTGCTGGTCGTTTTCCAGGTTCTTGATCACCTCGTCCAGGGACTTGCCCAAGGGCTCGCTGGCTTCGGGCTGGGCGGGCGTGCTGGAACCGAGCAGGCCTGGCAGGCCGGCGGCGTGCGCTGGCGTGACGAACAGCAGGAACAGCAGCGTGATGCAACGCAGGAGGGCTGGCACCGGGAAATCTACCTCAGGTCAAACGTTTGCCCGAGTGTAGAGGTTTACGACGGCAGTTTCTCGAGGATCTTCCAGCAGGTGAGGCCGAAAATGCCGAGGGTGCCGATCCACATCATCAGCACGCCGACATTGCGCTCGCGCAGGCTGAAACCGATGGTCAGCAGCATCAGGAACAGGAACACCGGCACGAACAGGGACAGGAACGGCGATGACATGGACAGCATCCTTCTGTTTTGGGGGCCATGTATCAAGCATAGCGCTTTGCAAGCGAGGCGGATTGACCGGGGGCAGGCGGTGGGCAAGTCGCACCGCCGCTCCCACGGGGTCGCGTGGGAGCGGGTTGGCCGTCAGGGCAGTTCGCGGCTGCGGTAGAAGGCGCCGAGCACCTTCACCAGGTGGGCCAGGTCATGGCTGCCGCACAGCTCGCGGATCGAGTGCATGGCGAAGGTCGGCAGGCCGATATCCACCGTGCGCACGCCCAGGTGGCTGGCTGTGATCGGGCCGATGGTCGAGCCGCAGCCCATGTCGCTGCGCACCACGAAGCTCTGCACCGGGACTTCCTCGGCCATGCACAGGTGGCGGAAGAAGCCGGCGGTTTCGCTGTTGGTGGCGTAGCGCTGGTTGTTGTTGACCTTGATAACCGGGCCTGCGTTGAGCTTGGGGCCGTGGTTGCCGTCGTGCTTGTCGGCGTAGTTGGGGTGCACGCCGTGGGCATTGTCGGCCGAGACCATCAGCGAGCGCTGGATGGTGCGCACATAGTCGTCGCCATCGGGCAGCAGGCGCTGCAGGGTCTGTTCGAGCATCGGGCCATCGGCGCCGCAGGCCGAGCAGGAGCCGACTTCCTCGTGGTCGTTGCACACCAGTACGCAGGTCTCGTCGCCTTCGGCGTTCAGCAGCGCCTGCAAGCCGGCGTAGCACGACAGCAGGTTGTCCAGGCGGGCGGCGGCGATGAAGTCGCCGTTCAGGCCGATCAACGCGGCGTCCTGGGTGTCGTAGAAGCTCAGCTCGTAATCCAGCACCACGTCGGCGTTGAGGTCGTGTTCGCGGGCCAGCTGCTCGGTGAGCAGGGCGCGGAAGTCGACGCGCTCGTCGCCGGCGACCTGCGCCAGGATCGGTGGCAGTTCGGTCTGCGGGTTGATCTGCCAGCCTTCGTTGGCGGTGCGGTTGAGGTGGATCGCCAGGTTGGGGATCACCGCGATCGGCAGCTTGAAATCGATCAGCTGGCTTTCCACCTTGCCGTCACGGCGGAAGGTGACCCGGCCGGCCAGCGACAGGTCGCGGTCGAACCAAGGGGCGAGCAGGGCGCCGCCATAGACTTCGACGCCCAGTTGCAGGAAGCCCTGGCGCTGCAGTTCGGGCTGCGGCTTGACCCGCAGGCATGGGCTGTCGGTGTGGGCGCCGACCATGCGGATACCGCCGATCAGCGGCGAATGCTTGCCGAGCTTGATGGCGATGATCGAGGAATCGTTACGGGTCACGTAGTAGCGGCCGCCAGGCACGGTGGCCCAGCTGTCGCGTTCGTCCAGGCGCTGGTAGCCGGCGGCCTCGAGGCGTTGCGCGAGGCTGGCGGTGGCGTGGAAGGGCGTCGGGGAGGCCTTGAGGAATTCGATCAGGCCGGCGTTCAGGGCATCGCGCATAAGTCACTCCAGACAGCAGTGGCGCGAGTTTAGCGTAAATGCTCGAAAATTTGTGTCGAGCCATCGCGAGGCGTGGCCGCGCCCCGCGATTGGCCAGGGCCTTAGAACGGCGCCGGACACTCGAATTTCAGGCGTTCGCCAGACACCGGATGGGTAAAGCTCAGCATCGAGGCATGCAGGCACAGCCGCTCATGGGCCGCCAGCGCTTCGGGGTTGGCGTACAGCCGGTCGCCGAGCAGCGGGTGGCCGATCGACAGCATGTGCACGCGCAGCTGGTGCGAGCGCCCGGTGATCGGCGTCAGCTCGACCCGGCAGTGATCGCCGCAGCGCTCGACGATGCGCCAGAAGGTCAGGGCATGCTTGCCTTGCTCATGGTCGACCACGTGGCGCGGCTTGGTCGGCGGGTCGTAACGCAGGGGCAGGTCGATGCTGCCGCTGTCGAGCGCGGGCTGGCCCCAGCACAGCGCGGTATAGGCCTTTTCGGTCTCGCGGTCGTGGAACTGGCGTGACAGTTCACGATGGCTGTCGGCGTCGCGGGCGAGCAGGATGATCCCCGAGGTTTCCCAGTCCAGGCGGTGGACGATCAGGGCTTCCGGGTAGCCGTTTTCCTGCAGGCGGGTGATCAGGCAGTCCTTGTTGTCCTCGGCGCGGCCCGGCACCGACAACAGCAGGGTCGGCTTGTTGATCACCAGGACGGCGGCGTCTTCGTGAAGGATCTGGATGTTCGACAGCGGCATTGCTAGGTCTCGGTGAAATGGCGGAAAGCACTGGGGCCGCCTTGCGGCCCATCGCCGGCGCCGGCTCCCACAGGATCCCGCGTTGTCTGTGGGAGCCGGCTTGCCGGCGATGGGCTGCAAAGCAGCCCCAATGATTACACCCAGCTGCGCGATCAGCGATCAGGCAGGGTGATGTTCAGTTCCAGAATCGAGCAGCTGCCCTGGTTTTCCAGTTCGATCTGTACGTCGTCGTTGCCGATGTTGACGTACTTGCGGATCACCTCGACCAGCTCCTTCTGCAAGGCAGGCAGGTAGTCCGGGGTGCTGCGCTGGCCACGCTCGTGCGCCACGATGATCTGTAGACGCTCTTTCGCTACCGACGCGCTGCTCTGTTTCTGTCTGCCACGAAAGAAGTCAAAAAGGTTCATGGTTTATTTGCCTCCAAACAGGCGCGCGAAGAATCCTTGCTTCGGCACTTCGATGAACCGCAGTGGCTTGGGCTTGCCCAGCAGGCGGTCGACGGTGTCGCTGTACGCCTGGCCTGCATCGCTCTGGTCATCGAGGATGACCGGGATGCCCTGGTTGGAGGCCTTGAGCACGGCTTGGGATTCGGGGATGACACCCAGCAGTTCGACCGAGAGGATTTCCTTGACGTCCTCGACGCCAAGCATTTCGCCCTTTTCGACGCGCTCGGGGTGGTAGCGGGTGATCAGCAGGTGTTCCTTGATCGGGTCTTCGCCCTGTTCGGCACGGCGCGACTTGCTCGACAGCAGGCCGATCATGCGGTCGGAGTCACGTACCGACGAAACCTCGGGGTTGGTCACGACGATGGCTTCGTCGGCGAAGTACATCGCCAGGTGCGCACCTTTCTCGATACCGGCCGGCGAGTCGCAGACCACGAAGTCGAACTGGTCCTTGAGCTCCATCAGTACCTTTTCGACGCCTTCCTTGGTCAGCGCGTCCTTGTCGCGGGTCTGGCTGGCGGCCAGCACGAACAGGTTTTCCAGGCGCTTGTCCTTGATCAGGGCCTGCTGCAGGTTGGCTTCGCCGTTGACCACGTTGACGAAGTCGTACACCACGCGGCGTTCGCAGCCCATGATCAGGTCGAGGTTACGCAGGCCGACGTCGAAGTCGACGATGACCGTCTTGTGCCCGCGCAGTGCGAGGCCGGTACCGATGGCGGCGCTGGTGGTGGTCTTGCCCACACCCCCCTTGCCGGAAGTAACCACGAGAATCTTGGCCAAGGTGTTTCACCCCTAAATAATTCGGGACAGACGTCCCTGCAAATACAAAAAACGGCAACGGGAAAAAAGTTGCGCTAAAAATGCCGGCAAGTATCCGTTAAAGACGGGTGATGTTCAACACGTCGCCGGACAGGCTGACCTGTACGCCCGAACCCCACAGCGGGTCGCGGCGCAGGTCTTCGCACACTTTGTACTGGCCGGCGATGGAGACCATTTCCGCAGTCATCTGCAGGCAGAAGATCCGCGCCTTGGTATTGCCCTTGATGCCGGCCAGGGCACGGCCACGCATGGCGCCGTACACATGGATGTTGCCATCGGCAAGAAGTTCCGCGCCGGGGCTGACCGAACCGGTCACCACCAGGTCGCCGCCCTGGGCGTAGATCTGCTGGCCGCCGCGCACCGTCGAGGTGATGATCCGCGTCGGGCGAACTTCGGGTTCGGCCGGCGCAGCTGGCGGCGCAGGCGCGGGCTCGGGCTTCTTCACCTCGGGCTCCGGCTCGAGCGGCCGTTCACGGGCGCCGGACGGCGGCAGCACCGGCAGGTCGATGGCGATCGCCGCGGCGATGTCCTCGATGCGGCTGGCGCGGATCGCCAGGGTGCGCAGGCCATGGTGACGGCACACGCGCATCAGCCCGGGCAGGTCGATGGCGCCTTCGTCATGGGGCAGCTTGTCCAGGGCCAGCACCAGCGGCGTGTTGCTGAAGAAATTCGGCGCCTGCGCGACCTTCGCCGCCAGCTGGCGGTCGAGGGACTCGAGGTCGTTGCGCGCCAGTTCCAGCACGGTGATGGCAAGCATGCTGCCCTTGAGCTGGAACACGGGGGCGTTGTCGGGTGTCTGGTTGGGGCTCATGGTCTGCATAGACGGCTTGTTGCGAAAAAAGTGCCCTGACTTATAGCGATAAGACCGTTTGCCCGCAACCGATGTAGAATGCCGGGCTCATGTCTTGCCGGAAGCTTCAATGGAACGCCCGCGTTTTCGATCCTCTTTCCTTCACCCGCGATTCTGGGGCCTGTGGCTGGGCCTGGGCCTGCTGTGGCTGGTCGCCCAGCTGCCGTACCGGGCCTTGCTGGGGCTGGGGCGCGCCCTGGGCGCGGTGATGTACCGGCTGGCGGGTGAGCGCCGACGCATCGCCGCGCGCAACCTGGAACTGTGCTTCCCGGCGCTGTCCGGCGACGAACGGCAGCGCCTGCTCAAGGAAAACTTCGCCTCCACCGGCATCGCCTTCTTCGAAATGGCCATGAGCTGGTGGTGGCCAAAGGCCCGGCTGGCGCGCCTGGCCCACATCGAGGGCATCGAGCACCTGCAGGCCGCCCAGCGTGAAGGTGAGGGGGCGATCCTCATGGCCGTGCACTTCACCACCCTGGAGATCGGCGCCGCCTTGCTGGGCCAGGTACATACCATCGACGGCATGTACCGCGAACATGGCAACCCGGTGTTCGACTTCATCCAGCGCCGCGGCCGCGAGCGCCACAACGCCGACTCGCTGGCGGTGGAGCGCGACGACGTGCGCGGCATGCTCAAGCTGCTGCGCAAGGGCCGGGCGATCTGGTACGCGCCGGACCAGGACTACGGCATCAAGCAGAGTATCTTCGTGCCGCTGTTCGGTATCCCCGCGGCCACCGTCACCGCCACCACCAAGTTCGCCCGGCTGGGCAAGGCGCGGGTGATTCCGTTCACCCAGAAGCGCCTGGAGGATGGCAGCGGCTATCGCCTGGTGGTGCACCCGCCGCTCGAAGACTTCCCCGGCGAAACCGAGGAGGCCGACTGCCTGCGCATCAACCAGTGGGTCGAGGGTGTGCTGCGCGAGTGCCCGGAGCAGTACCTGTGGGCGCATCGGCGCTTCAAATCGCGGCCAGAAGGCGAACCACGGCTGTACGACAAGAAAAAGCGTTAGGGAGCGGGCTTGCCTCACGACGAGGCCGGTACTGGCAACCACTGACTCCAGGAAGGATGCATGACCTCAACCACCGGCCTGATCCTCTCCGGCGGCGGTGCCCGCGCCGCCTACCAGGTCGGCGTGCTGGCCGGCATTGCCGAACTGCTGCCGCCGGGCGCCGCCAATCCGTTCCCGGTGATCGTCGGCACCTCGGCTGGCGCGATCAACGCGGTCAAACTGGCCAGCGGCGCCACCCGCTTCGCCGAGTCGGTACAGCAACTGACGGCATTCTGGCAGAACTTTCGCAGCCACCTGGTGCTACGCAGCGACTGGCCAGGCGTGATCCGCCAGGCCAGTCGCTTCGTCGGCCACAGTCTGCTGGGGCTCGGCGGCCAGGTGCCGGTGGCACTGCTCGACAGCCGCCCATTGCGCGGCCTGCTGCACGAGCATCTGGACCTGGATGGCATCGCCCACTCCCTGGCGGCCAATCAGTTGCGTGCCATCGCCGTGACCGCGTTCGGCTACGAGTCCGGCCAGGCGGTGACCTTCTACCAGGGCCGCGACACCATCGAACCCTGGTTGCGCCACCGCCGCATCGGCATGCCCACGCCGCTGACCATCGACCACCTGCTGGCCAGTTCGGCGATCCCGTTGCTGTTCGCCCCGGTACGCCTGGGCGAGGAGTACTTCGGTGACGGCGCGGTGCGCCAGCCGGCGCCGATCAGCCCGGCGCTGCACCTGGGCGCCAGTCGCGTGCTGGTGGTCGGGGTCAGCGGCAACCCCCAGCGACCCTCGCCACCCTTGCCGACCCAGCGCGTGTTCAGCGGCCAGCAACCGAGCCTGGCGCAGATCGGCGGGCATATGCTCAACAGCACCTTCATCGACAGCCTCGAGGACGATATCGAGCTGCTGCAGCGCCTCAACCATCTCAGCCACTTGCTGCCGGCGCACCTGGACGCCCGGCGCCTGGGGTTGGCGCCGATCGAGGTGCTGGTGGTGGCGCCCAGCCAGCCGCTGGACGAGATCGCCGCCCGTCACCGCCGCGAGCTGCCGGCGGCGCTGAGGCTGTTCCTGCGCGGGCCGGGGGCGACCAAGACCAGCGGGGCAGGGGTGTTGAGCTACCTGCTGTTCGAGGCGAGCTATTGCAGCGAACTGATCGAGTTGGGGCGCAAGGATGCCTTGGCCAAGAAGCGGGAGCTGTGCCAGTTCCTGGGGATTTGAGGTTTCCTGTATTGGCCTTTCGCCGGAAAGCCGTGGCGACGAACCGTGGCGAAAGGGCCGCGTAGCGGCCCCATGCTTATTCGGCGATCTGCAACTTGCGCGACTGGGTGTACACGTATCGCAGCTTCTCGTACTCGAACGGTGAGTTGGTCTGCCCGTAGCGGAAGTTGGTGGTGTAGCGCTTGTCCACTGCCCGCAGCACGGTGAGCTCCGGGTGGTCGCTGGCGGTGTCGGGTACGTTCAGGTAGTTGATTTCCTTCTCCCCCACGTAATCCACCACCAGCCCGGTGGTGTCGCGCAGGTTCGACGGGCCGAGGATCGGCAGCATCAGGTACGGTCCGTCCGGCACCCCGTAGAAGCCCAGGGTCTGGCCGAAGTCCTCGCTCTGCCGAGGCAGGCCCATCTTGGTCGCCGGGTCCCACAAGCCGCCGACCCCGATGATGGTGTTGAACATCAATCGGGCGGTGATCTGCGCCGAACGCTTGGGCTTGAGCTGCAGCACACTGTTGAACAGGTTGGGCACATCACCCAGGTTGTTGAAGAAGTTGCTCACCCCGGTGCGCACGAAGCCGGGGGTGATGTAGCGGTAGCCGTCGACCACCGGCAGGAACACCCACTCGTCGAAGCGGTAGTTGAAGTGGTAGATGCGTCGGTTCAGCGACTCCAGCGGGTCGTAGATGTTCAGCGCGGCCAGGGTCGAGCGTTCGAACTCGCGCTGGTCCAGGCCGGGGTTGAATTTCAGTTCGCGCAGCGGGTCGACGAAACCGTCGGATTCCACGGTGAGCGTTTCGGTCTTGTCGGCCTCGACCACGCTGGCACGCGGCGCGACTTCCTCGGCCAGGGCGCAGCCGCTGGCGAGCAGGGCGGTGACGAGCAGCAGTCTGTTAACCACGGAAGAACTCCAGCATGGCGTCGCTGTTGACGCGGTAGTTGAGGTTGCCGCAATGGCCGCCATGGGGGTAGAGCGTCAGGCGTTCGCCGAAGACCCGGCGCAGGAAGCCGATGTCGCCGGGGCCGAGGATCACATCGTCGGCGTTGTGCATCACGGCGATCTTCGGGTTGTCGCGCAGATAGTCCTCCAGCGCGTACAGGCTCACCTGGTCGATCAGTTGCAGCAGGCTGTTGCCGTCGGTGCGCGCGCGCCACATGGGGATCACCTGTTCGGTCAGGTAGCAGTCGAAGTCGCACTGCAGGGCCCGTTTGAAGAAGGGCTCCAGGCTGCTGCCCTCGGTGATCGGGAACTTCGGCGGAATGATCAGCCCGCGACGGTTGATCAGGTCGGAGGTAAAGGCGATGTCGGCGGCCGAGAAGCGGAACGAGGTGCCGATGAGCATGGCCATCTGCTCGTTGGACAGGTGCTCTCGCGACTTCTGGAAGTCGTACAGCAGTGCATCGTTGAGATCGATGTAGCCCTTGTCCTGGAAATAGCGGGTGAGCTTTTCCAGCATCAGTTCATAGAAGGTGGTGCTGCGATCGATGCCCTTGACCCGCGTCTGCACCAGCTTGTCCAGGTTGGTGATCGAGGTGTACAGGTTGACCGGCGGGTTGAGCAGCAGCACACGCTTGAACTTGAAGCTCTGGCGGGTTTCGTCGAGCTTGCTGACGAACGCCGCGTCCAGTGCGCCCAGGCTGTAGCCAGTGAGGTAGTACTCGCTGACCGGCAGGCGCGCTTGTTGGGCGCGCACCGCCTGCATGACCCGGTACAGGTCCTTGGCGTCCTCGCTCGACACCCCGGGGGTGGCGAAGCGCGAGGCTGCGCTCATGAAGTCCCAACTGGTGGGCGAGGACAGCTGCACCACATGGTAGCCGGCCTGGTAGAACAGCTTCTTCAGGTACTCGTTGATGCTGCTGGAGTAGGGCGCGCCGGTGCCGGCGATCAGGAAGATCAGCGGCGCTTCGTGGTCTTGCCTGGCCAGGCGGTAACGCAGTTTCTTCACCGACCAGAAATTGTCGGGCAGGGTGAACTCGCGCTCCGGGCGCAGGGTGAGGCTGTAGTCGGCCTGGTCGATGTCATCGTCGCTGGGCAGCGTCGGGCGCTGCTCCGGCGGCGTGGTGGCGATGGTCGCCTCGAACGGGTTGGTCAACGGGTAACCGTAGCTCGCGGCATCGATATCCCGCGCCGAGGCGGCCGCCGCCATGAGCAGGCCACCGAGCAGGGCGGCAAGGCGCAAAGATCGAAGCATGTAGTCCCCCAAGGAAAATGCAAGGTCGTGCAGTACGCAGGCTAGTGTCCTGTCTCGGAAAAACCTTCACCTTTGCGGGCAGAAGTGAACGTCTTGTTTCCAGGACAGGACACTAGGACCACGGCCGACTGGACAAAGTTGCCCGTCGCCCTGTCGTTCGTCGCACCAGATGTTGCCGCGCCAGCCAACGTTTGTCTTGTGCAACATAGCTGCCTGGCCATGATTTTGCCTTTCATCACCCCGCTGGGGGATCATGCAGCGTTTCCATTACCGCTGTTGGAGAACCGGATGTCTCGTACGTGGCCACTCTTTGTCTTGCTGGCGTGCCTGGGCCTGTGGCTGGCGGCCAGCTATGGCGTGCGTTATGGGTTGATGGAGGATGCCCGGTGGGTGGGGGTGTGCAGCGCCCCAGGGGCGATCTGGCAGTGCCAGGCGCGATCATTGCTCGGGCTGGGAATTCATTTCCAGGTCATGGCCTGGGGGGCGCTGGGCCTGGCGCTGGTCTGCCAGCTGTGGCCGGGACGGGGCGGCTGGTGGCTGGCGGTGCTGGCGTTGGTGTTCGGGGTGCCGGCGCTGGTGCTGTATACCGCGAGCATCGCGGTGTTTGCGTTGGTCCTGGCGGGGTTGCGGCTGGTGCGGTAAACGCGGGGCCACTTAGACGGCCCATCGCCGGCAAGGTCTGACGCGCTTTTCTGTGGGAGCCGGCTTGCCGGCGAATCGAGGACGAAGTCCTCGCGCTCGGTTTTACGCCGGGCGCAACCTCAGGCTGCGCCACAACGCCCCGACCATCAACACGCTGACCACCGCCCAGCCCCACGCCTGCGGGTTCTGCAGCCCTTCGTGGAACAGCTGCGGCGCCACCCCGGCACCTATGATGAAGGCCAGCAGCGCCACCTCCGCCCGTCGCGCCGGTACTGGCCGCAGCAGATAGACCAGCGCCGGCAGCAGCAATGCCGCGCTGGGGAAACTGCGATAGCGCGGATCGAACACCATCGCCAGCATGCTTACCGCCGCTGCGAACCCCGCCACCAGCAACCATGTACCTGCGTGCGCCTCGAGCCAGGCGAACAGCCGCTGGCGCCAGCCGTCACGGCGGGCCAGCGCCAGCGCGCCGTGGGCCAGCACCAGCAGGTTCAGCCCGGCCAGGGCAAACGCCCATAGCCATTCGCCGGCAAAGCGCGCGTTGGTGCGCATGAGTTCACCCCACAGCCCCAGGCAGCCTGCGCCCAGGGCCGCCAGCAACGGCAGAAGCAGGGTGGCGCGCTGGTCGGCCGGGCGCCCGGCCAGGGCCAGGACCGCCAGCACCAGGACCACGCTGGCCAGCAACCATTGTGGCCACAGTGCCAGGTTGCTCACCGGCCCTTCGAGCACGCCCTTATCGTGGCGGTCGGCGTCGTACAGCCCCCAGTAGCCGCCCACGGCGCCTTCGCTGGCGCGCTTCCACGGTTGGTCGAAGGCTTCGATCAGGTTGTAGCGCCAGCCGTTGGCTTCGGCCAGGGCGACGAAGCCACGGATGAAGCGGGCCTCGTTGACCCGGCTCGGCTCGGCGGTTTCGCGCTGGCGGCCCTCGCTGGGCCAGCCGGTTTCGCCGATCAGGATGTCCTTGGGCGCAAAGCGGTTGCCGAATACCTGGCGCACCTCGGCGACATGGGCCAGCGCCGCATCGATGCCGCGAGGCTCGTCTTCCCAATAGGGCAGCAGGTGGATGGTCAGGAAATCCACCGCCTGTGCGATCTGCGGATGCTGCAGCCAGAACTCCCAGACATCGGCGTAGGTCACTGGCACGCTGACCTGGCGTTTGACCTTGGCGATCAGGCCGGCCAGGCGTTCGCCGGTGACTTCCTTGCGCAACAGCGCCTCGTTGCCGACGATCACCGCGCTGACCACGTCGGGGTTGGCGTTGGCCGCGGCGATCAGCAACTCGACTTCCTTGTCGGTGTCCACCGGGTTGGCGTTGACCCAGGCGCCGAGCATCACCTTCAGTCCGTGCTTGCGCGCCAGCGCCGGGATCGCCTCGAGGCCGGTCATCGAATAGGTGCGGATGCACTGGAAACGTTCGCTGAGCAATGCCAGGTCGGCGTCCATGCGCGCCGGGCGCAGGCGGAACGGCTGGTCGAAGGGCGACTGGTCCTTGTCGAAGGGGGTGTACGAGGCGCACTGCAGCTTGTGCGTCGGGCTGGCGACATCGGGCAGGTGCACCGGCTTGCCGAGCCCATACCAGAGGGCGGCGAGACAGAGGAAGGCGAGCAGGCTGGCGAGCAGGTAGAGCGTGCGCAACATCGGGCGGTCCATCGTCGTATTCGGGAACTGGGGCCGCTGCGCAGCCCCGAGGACCCGTGATAGTAGCCCGGCGCCAAGCGTTTGGCATGCAAGGATCGCGCAGACCGCCACGCTTGCATGGCGCTAATGGCACAGTGCTGTCGCTGATCGCTCGCTGAAGGTCGCTGACAGAGCAGGTCGCAGGGCGAGGCAGGTCGATGATGCAATCTCCAAGACCTGACGAGGGATGCTTTGATGGCGACTATTACAAGAATGCGACGTTTCCTGGGCGTGGGCACCGCCCTGGTTTTGGCCATGAGTACTGCGCAGGCAATGGCCAAGGAAGTCAGCATCGGTTACGTGGATGGCTGGTCCGACAGCGTCGCCACCACCAACGTGGCCGCCGAAGTGATCAGGCAGAAACTCGGCTATGACGTGAAGCTGCAGGCCGTTGCCACCGGCATCATGTGGCAGGGCGTGGCCACCGGCAAGCTCGACGCCATGCTCTCGGCCTGGCTGCCGGTGACCCACGGTGAGTACTGGACCAAGAACAAGGACAACGTGGTCGACTACGGCCCCAACTTCAAGGACGCCAAGATCGGTCTGATCGTCCCCGAGTACGTCAAGGCCAACAGTATCGAAGATCTCAAGACCGATCAGAGCTTCAAGCAGAAGATCGTCGGTATCGATGCCGGCTCCGGGGTCATGCTCAAGACCGATCAGGCGATCAAGGACTACGGCTTGACCGGCTACAAGCTGACCGCCAGCTCCGGCGCGGCGATGACCGCGGAACTGGGCCGCTCCTATGCCAAGCAACAGTCCGTTGCCGTAACCGGCTGGGTACCGCACTGGATGTTCGCCAAATGGAAGCTGAAGTTCCTCGAGGATCCGAAAGGCGTGTACGGCGCCGCCGAGACCGTCAACAGCATCGGTAGCAAGGAACTGGCGAGCAAGGCCCCGGAAGTGGCCGAGTTCCTCAAGAAGTTCCAGTGGCAGTCCAAGGATGAGATCGGCGAGGTGATGCTGGCGATCCAGGAAGGCGCCAAGCCCGAGGCTGCGGCCAAGGACTGGGTGGCCAAGCATCCGGAGCGGGTCAAGGAGTGGACCGGCAAGTGATGGCCTGAAATGGGGCTGCTGTGCAGCCCTTTCGCCGCGGTTCGTCGCCACGACAAGCCGGCTCCCACAGATGCGGCGCAGATCCTTTGTGGGAGCTGGCTTGTCGTGGCGACGAACCGCAGCGGCCCCAAGGGTTGTTACCAAATCTGCAAAACACCGTTGCATCTAAGACTAAGGTCGTCTGGTTGGCGTCCAGCGGCAGCATAAAGTGGAGTCGGGTTCTCCCTAATCTGTGCTGCTAGGACAAAAACAATGAACGACAGCATTTACCAATCGATACAGAACAGTCCGCGCTTCAAGGAACTGGTCACCAAGCGCGAGCGTTTCGCCTGGATCCTCTCGGCGATCATGCTCGGCCTCTACTGCGCCTTCATCCTCCTCATCGCCTATGGCCCGCACGTGCTGGGCGCCAAGCTCAGCGCCGGCTCGTCGATCACCTGGGGCATCCCCCTCGGCGTCGGGCTGATTCTCTCGGCATTCGTGCTCACCGCGCTCTATGTGCGCCGCGCCAACGGCGAATTCGACGAGTTGAACAAGGCGATCCTCGAGGAGGCCAAGCAATGATCCGACACGCCAAAACCCTGGCCGTCCTGGCCTGCGGTGCCTTCGCACCCGCCGTGTGGGCCGCCGATGCCCTGACCGGCGAGGTGCAGAAACAACCGCTGAACGTCGCTGCCATCGCCATGTTCGTGGCCTTCGTCGCCTTCACCCTGGGTATTACCTACTGGGCCTCCAAGCGCAACAAGTCGGCGGCCGACTACTATGCCGCCGGCGGCAAGATCACCGGTTTCCAGAACGGCCTGGCGATCGCCGGTGACTACATGTCGGCGGCCTCGTTCCTGGGTATTTCCGCGCTGGTGTTCACCTCGGGCTACGACGGCCTGATCTACTCCATCGGTTTCCTGGTCGGCTGGCCGATCATCCTGTTCCTGATTGCCGAACGCCTGCGCAACCTGGGCAAGTACACCTTCGCTGACGTGGCCTCGTATCGCCTTGGGCAGAAGGAAATCCGCACCCTGTCGGCTTCCGGTTCGCTGGTGGTGGTGGCGTTCTACCTGATCGCCCAGATGGTGGGTGCTGGCAAGCTCATCGAGCTGCTGTTCGGCCTGGACTACCATGTGGCGGTGATCCTGGTTGGTATCCTGATGTGCCTGTACGTGCTGTTCGGCGGCATGCTGGCCACCACCTGGGTACAGATCATCAAGGCGGTGCTGCTGCTGTCCGGTGCCAGCTTCATGGCATTGATGGTGATGAAGCATGTCGGCTTCGACTTCAACACCCTGTTCTCCGAGGCGATCAAGGTACACGCCAAGGGCGAGGCGATCATGAGCCCGGGCGGCCTGGTCAAGGACCCGATCTCGGCGTTCTCGCTGGGCCTGGCGCTGATGTTCGGCACCGCCGGCCTGCCGCACATCCTGATGCGCTTCTTCACTGTCAGTGACGCCAAGGAAGCCCGCAAGTCGGTGCTCTACGCCACCGGCTTTATCGGTTACTTCTACATCCTGACCTTCATCATCGGTTTCGGCGCGATCCTGCTGGTCAGCACCAACCCCGACTTCAAGGACGCTGCCGGCGCCCTGATCGGCGGCAACAACATGGCGGCGGTGCACCTGGCCGACGCGGTAGGTGGCAGCGTGTTCCTCGGCTTCATCTCGGCAGTGGCCTTCGCCACCATCCTCGCGGTGGTCGCCGGCCTGACCCTGGCCGGTGCCTCGGCGGTGTCCCATGACCTGTACGCCAGCGTCTGGCGCAAGGGCAAGGCCAACGACAAGGACGAGATCCGCGTGTCGAAGATCACCACCGTCGCCCTGGGCGTGCTGGCGATCGGCCTGGGTATCCTGTTCGAGAAGCAGAACATCGCCTTCATGGTCGGCCTGGCCTTCTCCATCGCCGCCAGCTGCAACTTCCCGGTGCTGCTGCTTTCGATGTACTGGAAGAAACTGACCACCCGCGGCGCCATGATCGGTGGCTGGATGGGCCTGGTCAGCGCGGTGGGCCTGATGATCCTCGGCCCGACCATCTGGGTGCAGATCCTCGGTCATGAGAAAGCCATCTACCCGTACGAGTACCCAGCGCTGTTCTCGATGATCATCGCCTTCGCCGGCATCTGGTTCTTCTCGGTCACCGACAAGTCCAAGGCCGCCGAGAACGAACGTGCGCTGTTCTTCCCGCAGTTTGTGCGTTCGCAGACCGGCCTGGGGGCCAGTGGCGCGGTGTCGCACTGACACTTTCGCGCTGAACACCAACGCCCCGGTCGATGCCGGGGCGTTGGTGTTTTTGGAGAGGCTACAGGTCCCTGGGAATTTTCCTAGCGTGGCTCGGATCAGTCCTAAAGGCTGGCGCCGTACAGATACGAATAATCCCTATCACCAGCGGCAAATCGCCGTCTTGGTTTTTCTGGCTGGCTTTGTTCAGCCATTGATCGATAGGAGATCCATCTGTGAAAGCTTTGTTTGTTGCCCTTCCGCTCGCTCTCTTGGTTGCGGGTTCGGCCATGGCCGCCGACCCGGTCGAGAAGCAGGTTCAGGTTATCGCTACTGTTCCCACTGCCGCCTTCTTTGTCGAGCCGGTAGGTGGCAACTGGATGAACGATCCGCAGGAACTGATGTGGAATTCGAACCAGCAGTCCTTCTCTACCATCGACAAACAACTGCAGGTCAAGAGCACCATCGGTCCGATCGCTGCCTACCTGCTGTCGCCCGCCGTGATTTCCAGCGGCGCCGATGGGATCGATCTTGATGTCAAGGTCGCCGGTACCTCCCTTACCACCACCTCCTCCGAAGTGATCAGCGAGGCCCAGGCCAACGCGGGGGCGGTGGTCGGCTTCCAGATCGCCGCATTGCCGGCCAGCAGTGGCAGCTATGTGCCTGGCAGCTACCAAGGGTTGGTCAGCATGGTCTTTGAAACCGCCGCGCCTTGACCCTTTTGGGGCAATAGCTACTTTCTCTCTCGCCCCCTTCGCCCTGAGGCATTGCTTGCCTGGGGCGAGTCGGGGCTGCATGCAGGCTTCCATGGCAAACTTTCCTCTCTCTCGGGCCTGCCTCTATGGCGGGCTGGCGTTCCTTGCCTGCCTGGCGCGTCCGGTCATTGCCGAGACCGCGACGGGGCGGCTGGCGACCGTGATACCGACCCAAGGCCTGCCACGGGAATTCGAGGAGCACTTCTTCGATGTGCCCCTGGCGGTCCGGGTCGACCTCGACGGCCGCTACCTGGGTGATGCGATGGTGTTGTTATCGCGTGACCAGCAGGTCCAACTGCTCGAATTCACCGATGTCCAGGACAGCCGGGAGCCCGCGGTCATCCGCCGCCGCTGGCAAGAGCGGCTGGCAAGCGGGCGACCGTTGGGCGCCTGTGTCCGGGACTGTGTCGATGGGCTGCGGGCCGTGCATTACAGCCTGGTCAACTCGCAACTGTCGCTGTTGACCCATGATGTCGAACATCAAGGCGGACAGGCCAGGTATCACCAGCAACCTGAGCATGGCAGCTATGGACTATTGCTGCGAAACCAGCTCAACGTGCTGAGCAGCGCGGCCGACACCACGGGGCGCTATGTCCTGCAGGGGCAGGGCAGCGTGGGTAACTGGACGGTGCTGGCCGACGCCCAGGCCGACCGCGGCAGTGACGAGCGCCAGGGTACCCGGCATCGCCTTGATCAGCTCTATGCCGAGCGGGTAAGCGATGAACATTTCTACCGCCTGGGTTACTTCACGCCGTCTGCCCAGGGGCTGAGCCGACAGCCGCGGTTGTTTGGCAGCATGCCTGACACAGCCTTGGGGCTCATGTTGGGCAGCAGCGACAGCCTGCTGATCGAGAACGCCCAACCCAGTAGCACCCCCATCTATGTCACACCCAACCGTCCGGGAGTGGTCGAGATCTATCGCAATGGTGTGTTGATCAACAGTCAACCTGTTCAACCGGGGCTGCAAGCCCTCGATACCCGGGTGCTGCCGGGCGGAATCTACGAAGTCGAGATACGCCTGCTCGAAGATGGCCAGGAGAGCTCACGCAGCGAGGCGTTCGTCTACAAGCCCAGCAATTGGGGTAATACAGACAGCCGTTGGCGTTACAACGCCTACCTCGGGCAGCAGCAGACATTGCTCAGCAACTGGGATGACGGGCGCGAGCAAAGCGTGGCCGCCGGGGTAATGACCAACTACCTGCTGCATCCTCGTGCGGTACTGGGGCTGTCCGCGCAACGCATCGACGACGCCTTTCAGTACGGCACTTCGCTGGATTGGGACGCGCTGGATCGCCTCAAGCTATATGGCAATTTGTATCAGAGCCAAGGGCGAGGTGATGGCTATGACTTGCAGGCCGTGCTTCGTCACGATCAGGGTTCGTTGGTGCTGAGCCACAGCCGCAGTCGCGTCGATACGTCGGCTTCGGTTCGCGAGGCGCTGCGTGGGCAGGATGAGAGCCGGCAGACGTCGCTGTCCTACAACCACCGTATCAGCCCACGCAGCACGGCCACGCTGCGTCTGGCCCATAGCACCGGTACCAACAGTGGCAGTGGGGTCGATCTGGGCTGGGCGTACTACGGGAAGTTGCTGGGATCGGAGGCCAACTGGCGATTTTCGCTGTTCGATCGTCCGGGCTCACTCAGCTCCGGTGAGCAGCGCAACCGCGGGGTCAACGTGACCCTGAGCATGAGCCTGGGCGGGCCGGGGCGTCGGTTGGGAGCGAGCTTGGGCACGCGAACCGCCCGCGATGGTGGCCGTGACCAGAACGCTGCACTGTCCTATCAGCAGGATGTCGACTGGCAGGGGGTGGAGTCGGTCGGCGGCACGCTCACGGTGGACCGTTACGGCACCGGCTACGCCGGCCACGCCCAGTTCCTCAACCAGAACCTGCAAGGGGATGCATACGTACAGTCGTCTTCCTACAACGGCGAACTCAGCGCGGGTCTGAACCTGCAGAGCCTGTTGGCGTTCAGCGCCGCTGGCCTGGCCATGTCGGGGCAGCCGCAGGCGCAGGATGCCGGCCTTATTGTCGAGCTCGCCAGTGACCTGCCCGAGCTAACGCTGCGTGCCGACGATTTCCAGGGGGCGAGTACCTTGCTACGTCCTGGGCGCAACGTCATCCCGGTGACGGCGTACCGCAGCGGCCATGTGCAGTTCGATTTCGACCAGGCTCACGATCCCTCGGCCATCATCCAGCCGTCCAGCCTTGATTACCACCTTAACCGTGGCGGTGTGGACTTCCGGCAGGTCCGCGTGTTGCGCACGGTCACAGTGTTGGGGCGGTTGCTCGATGACCAGGGCCAACCCTTGTCTGGTGCAATGGTGATCAATCATGCGAGCCGCAGTGTCAGTGAGGCTGGAGGGCACTTCGCCGTTCAGTTGAGCCAGTCAACGCCAACCCTGGAAGTCCGCCGGGACGGCCAGACCCTCTGCAATCTGTCGATGGAGCTTGCCGATCACAAGCGCGAGGGTGATGTGCTGCTGGTGGGTGACCTGTCCTGTGGGCAAGAAGGGCTGGCAGCAGTCCAGCCGATGGCGCAAGGAGAAAAGAGTTGATGAAAAATGCTGTTGTGTTTCTGCTCGCCCTGGCCGCCAGCAGCTTGCCATCGGCTTGGGCTGCGCAAGTGACATTGTCGGCTCGTTATCTGGGCGACGCGGCAGGGCACTTCGAGAATACGACGCCCCCGGCGGGTTTTTGCACTCGATGGCCACATATGTGCAGTGTCGACACGGTGGATTTGCCGATTGATTTTCGCAAGACCACCAGCCAAGGCGCGGCGGATCCGCGGGACCGCTTTTTTGTCAGACTTCCCGCGCGTCGAACCGTGACGGTGGTCAATCAATCAACGTTCGAGAGCTTTTCGGTCACTCTCGAGTTCCTGCAAGTAAGCTTGGAGCTGCAGCGCACGCGGGGCGTACCGGAGGTGCCGATCTTCAACATTGAAGGAGGGTGTGCGCTGCGGATCAGCGAGAGTCGGAGCTTTGGAGCCTATGGACGTTTTCTCTGGTCAGTCAACAATCCCTCCGTTCCACAGCCTTGTTACAGCGACTCGAGAAACGGAACCATCGGCGATCAGGTGGAGAGTGATGTCGGGTTGGCCGGTGTGGTCTACAGGCTGATCATGCCCCGGCCAATTGGCATGCCCCAGGGGACATACCGTGGCACCACGGAGTTCACGGTGGGGGCCGACGGCGACTTTGCCTTTGGCAACAGTGCCGTGGATTTCAACGATTCGATACTCACCGTCCATCTGGAGCTGGACGTCAGGCACGACCTCTACCTGCGATTTCCTCCAGGATCCGATCGGGCTGTGCTGGAGCCGCCGGGCGGCTGGCAGGCTTACCTGGGCGGGCGTGGCCTGCCGCCAAGGCTGGAGCGCGATCTGCCGTTCAGGATCTGGTCAACGGGGCCGTTCAAGGTCTACAAGCGCTGCGAGCTCGACATGGGCATGCATTGTGGCATTCGAAATGTTACGAATCATGCCGTACCGCTGGAGGTCGGCCTGTCGCTGCCGAGCAACGTCCAGCATGAGGGTGCCGCCGCCCGACGGATTCCGTTGACCACCGGCGCGCTCGATGCGCCGGTTTTCCTGCCACAACATCTGCTGACCAACCAACCTGGGCAACTGCATTTTCAGGTGGGAGGGGCGGCGGTCAAGGAAATGGCTGCCCATGCAGGCACCACTTACCAAGGTGAAGTGACAGTGGTGTTTGATGCGGACCTTTGAGGGTGAAGATTCACTTGGGAAATTTCTGCAACCTTTTTAGGAAGCGGCGAGCCGCTCCTCTCTGGCGCATGGGTGAACAATGCGCTGCTGCAAGCAATCGATTCAACATTTGTGCATGAGGACCTTTGCCGTGACGCTCCGTTCATACGTGTTAAGCCTACTTGGCCTGTTGCTGTCCCTGCCGTTGCAGGCGGCACCGGCGCTCAATGTAGGAGGGCTCTACGATTACCTCGTCGATGATCGCAGCACACTGCTCAAGCGTTTGCGCAATAGCGGTGACAGCACGGCGTTCGTCAAGGTCAGCGTGGCCGAGCTGGTCTACGACAGCGATGGCACAGTCCGTGAAGTCGACCAGGAGACCCTGCCCATGGAAACCCGCGGACTGATTGCCAGCCCGGCGCGCCTGATCATACCGGCACGAGGCATGCAAGCTGTTCGTTTGCTGTACCGAGGCGAGCGGGTAAGGGAACGCTATTTCCGTTTGCGCTTCATCCCGGTGATGCCCGAACAGAATGACGGTTTTGCCGTGAGCGAGGCTGAAACGCAGCGCTACAAGGAAAGCTTCAAGGCCGGGGTCAACGTGCTGACGGGATATGGAACGTTGTTGTTTGTCACGCCAAGCTCGACCAGTTATCACACGCCAGTGGAGCACAAAAGCGGCCGCATGGTGGTCAGCAACAACGGTAATGCGACGGTAGTGCTGGATCATTTTCGTCAGTGCGATCGCAGCGGCGAAACATGCGATGCAGCCATCAAGCATCACTTGTTACCCGGGCGCACCCGTGAATTTGCCGTGGCAGACGGGCGCATTTACCAGTTCGAACTGCATGAGGGCGTTGAGCGCCGGGATGTGGTGGTGGGGCAATGACTGGCTTATGGAGTTGGCGGCACCAACGTGGGAGGGACCGGTGTACAAAGCGAGAGCGTTAGTGGTGGATGACCACCCCTTTATCCGCACCAGTGTGTGCATGCAGTTGCGTATGGACAACCTGGAGGTAGTCGGGCAAGCGGACAATGGCATCGACGCGGTCGCCATGACGCGTGATCGCAAGCCTGATGTCGTGATCCTTGACCTGTTGCTGCCCGGTCTGGACGGTCTGGAGGTGATCACGCGAATAAAGACGATGACGTGCCCGGCCAAAGTGGTGGTGCTGACCTCGCAGTTGACCGAAAATTTCTCGCTGCGGTGCATGAAGGCCGGCGCTTCAGGGTTCGTCTCCAAGACTGAGGATCTGAAGATCCTGAGCACGGCGATCATGGCGGTACTGGACGGTTATACCTACTTTCCGGATGTCGCCCTGAGCTCAGTCAACCGACGCGAGCTGGAGGCGAGCGAGCCGTATCTGCTTGGCACACTGACCAACCGCGAGCTGATCATTCTGCAGCACCTGGCACGAGGTCTGAGCAACAAGGCCATTGGCGAAGTCATGTTGCTCAGCAACAAGACCATCAGTACTTACAAGACTCGACTGATCGAGAAACTGAGGGTGGGTTCGGTCATCGACATGGCGGACATAGCCCGGCGCAATGGGCTGGTATGACGTGATGAGCAGGCAGTGTGCCGAACTCGGACGTATCCATGCTGAACTGGAGCGTTGGCATAGGCAGCAGCAACAGGGTGCGGTTGGTGATGGAGAGCAACCCTACCTGTGTTACCCACTGAGCCACCTTTGTCACAATCAGGGCTTCACGATCATTCACCGTCAGGTGCGACAGGCCTCGAAATCCTGGTAGTGGACGGTCACCCTGCAAGTCGCCTCATGCTCGAGCTGCAGTTGAAACGATTGGGGCACTCGGTCGCTCTTGTCGATGATGGTCGACAAGCGTTGCGGTTGTGTCTGGCGACACCGTTCGACGTGATATTCAGCGGCCTGAACTTAAGCGGCCTGAAGGGTTGCCAGTGGGTTCGCGCCTTGCGACTGCATGAGCTGCGCCGCAAGCTTTTTCCCCCCTTGATCGTTGGTATCACGGCTCGGCATTGCGATGCGAATTGGGAACGGGGGATGCTCGCCGGCATGGATCACTGTCTGGCAAAGCCGTTGTCCATGACCCAATTGCAAACGTTGTTATGGAGTCATGACAAGTATGGGCTCGGTGTACCCGGCCTTGAAATTACCGAGCTCGAACGCTTGGCTGCCGGTGATGGCGAGGTCATGGGCGAGCTTTTGCAACTGTTGATCGATACGAATACCGATGATCTGCGCGCGCTCAGACAGTGTGCCGTACGCTTTGACCTGCCAGGCATGCACGCGCTTGCGCACCGGATCAGGGGAGGCGTGCGCATGGTCCATGCGCAAAAACTCATCGCGGCTTGCCAGGTGGTCGAGGATCAATGCCTGGCGACGCAGCCGGCGATCGCTATCCTGGCAAACGCCCTTCGAAAGCTTAGCCTTGAAGTGCAACGCCTCGTGATCGGGCTGCGCCGTTGTCAGGCAAACCGCCTCAGATCCGACCGAGCAGCAACAATATCAGCAGGACCACCAGCACCACGCCGATGATGCCGGACGGGCCGTAACCCCAGGAGCGGGAGTGAGGGAAGACCGGTAAGCCACCGATCAGCAGCAGGATCAGGATGATGATGAGGATCGTGGTCATGGCGGAGTCCTTGCGTGATGGAAGGGCTGGAGCGCAGCGGTAGCCGCTTAATGGTTCCGACCGGTGCCCTTGGCTAAAAATTCAATCCGCCTGCCTGGCGATTGAAATACCTGCCGCCCGATACTGGCGTATTCAGCAATTTGATGCCGTACCGGCAGCCAGGGTGTTGTGGCTAGACTCCAGCCATTCCCACTGTTCAAGGCGCTCCACCATGCACAACCGAATGATGATCACTGGCGCTGGCTCCGGCCTTGGACGCGAGATTGCCCTGCGCTGGGCCCGCGAGGGCTGGCAGCTGGCCCTGGCAGACGTCAATGAGGCGGGCTTGCGCGAAACCCTGGCTTTGGTGCGCCAGGCCGGAGGCGACGGCTTCACCCAGCGCTGCGACGTGCGCGACTACAGCCAGCTCACCGCCCTGGCCCAGGCCTGCGAGGAGAAGCTCGGTGGGGTCGATGTGATCGTCAACAATGCCGGGGTGGCCTCGGGCGGCTTCTTCGCCGAGTTGTCCCTGGAGGACTGGGACTGGCAGATCGCGGTCAACCTGATGGGCGTGGTCAAGGGCTGCAAGGCGTTCCTGCCACAGCTCGAACGCAGCCGTGGGCGGATCATCAATATCGCCTCGATGGCAGCGCTGATGCAGGGGCCGGGCATGAGCAACTACAACGTGGCCAAGGCCGGTGTGCTGGCGCTGTCCGAAAGCCTGCTGGTGGAGCTGCGTCAGGTGGAGGTGGCGGTGCATGTGGTGTGCCCGTCGTTCTTCCAGACCAACCTGCTCGACTCTTTCCGTGGGCCGGACCCGGCGATGAAGGCACAAGTGGGCAGGTTGCTGGAAGGCTCGCCGATCAATGCGGCCGACATCGCCGAGTATATTCATGAACGGGTGGCTGCCGACGAGTTCCTGATCCTTCCCCATGAAGCCGGGCGCCAGGCCTGGAAGCTCAAGTGCCAGGCGCCTGAGCGGCTATACGACGAAATGGCGGACATGGCGGTCAAGATGCGGGCAAAGTCACGTAAAGCTAACTAATCAGCGAATTTCTGTAGGCTTTCTTTACCTTCACAAGTAGGAAATGTCTATTTCTGCGGCGAAGGATTGAGTAGGCGAAAGCTGGCGAGGCAGTCTCCGATTTTCCCTTGAGCGAGAGGCAACGGAGATGCTGGTTATCGGACGCGAAGTGGGCGAGGTCATCGTCATTGAGGGGGGCATCAGGATTCAGGTGATGTCGGTGGAGAACGGCCAGGTGCGCTTCGGCATCTCTGCACCTCGAGAGGTGGAGGTGCACCGGGTAGAAGTCTACAAACGTATCAAGGCCATGGAACTGCAGAAGCAGCGGGCCTGACAAGCCGTTACTCCAGCAGTTCCCGCGGTACTTCATGCCGGGCCAGCAACTGGCATTGCTGGCTTTCCAGATCGAACAGGATGAACGCCTGCCCCTTGGCCAGCGCCTGGCGTACCCGCAGCACCCGTGTTTCCAGCGGCGTGTCGTCGCCATTGTCGGTGCCGTCGCGGGTGACGAAGTCCTCGATCAGACGGGTGAGGGTTTCGCTTTCGAGTTGGTCGTGGGGAATCAGCATGGGTTTGGGCAGTGGTGATGGGGATGTGCGCATGCTACGTGAAATCTTTTGTCATGCGCAGTCGATTGGCGCAGGAGGCCTGCGCAGGAGCGGTGCAGCGCCACTCCTGCGGATTGTGCGGATTGCTCTCAGCCCTTGTTGCCCACCAGGCTGTCCACCGCCGGCACCCGGGTGTCGCTTTCCATCTGCGCATCGTGCTCCAGCTGGTGGCTGAAGCGCTCCAGTGAAGCACTGGCCGGTTGCGAGTCGCTGGCGAACACCGGCGGGCTGAGCAGGTAGGCGCTGAGCAGCCGGCTGAGCGCCGCCAGGCTGTCGATATGGGTGCGCTCATACCCATGGGTGGCGTCGCAGCCAAAGGCTACCAGGGCGGTGCGGATATCGTGTCCGGCGGTCACCGCCGAGTGAGCGTCGCTGAAGTAGTAGCGGAACAGGTCGCGGCGCACCGGCAGGTCGCGGTCGCCGGCCAGTTTCAGCAGGTGGCGCGACAGGTGATAGTCGTAGGGCCCGGACGAGTCCTGCATGGCCACGCTCACCGCGTGCTCGCTGGACGCCTGCCCCGGTGCCACCGGTGCGATGTCGATGCCGACGAACTCGCTGACGTCCCAGGGCAGGGCGGCCGCGGCGCCCGAGCCGGTCTCCTCGGTGATGGTGAACAGCGGGTGGCAGTCGATCAGCGGTTGCCGGCCACTTTCGACCACGGCCTTGAGCGCCGCCAGCAACGCAGCGACACCGGCCTTGTCGTCCAGGTGGCGTGCGCTGATATGGCCGCTTTCGGTGAACTCCGGCAAGGGGTCGAAGGCGACGAAGTCGCCGATGGCGATGCCCAGTGCTTCGGCATCGGCGCGGGTGGTGCAGTAGGCGTCCAGGCGCACCTCCACATGCTCCCAGCTGATCGGCATCTGGTCGATGGCGGTGTTGAAGGCGTGCCCGCTGGCCATCAGCGGCAGTACGCTGCCGCGGTACACGCCGGTGTCGGTGAACACGCTGACCCGGCTGCCTTCGGCGAAGCGGCTCGACCAGCAGCCCACCGGTGCCAGGGCCAGGCGGCCATTGTCCTGCAACTGGCGAACGCTGGCGCCGATGGTGTCCAGGTGCGCCGAGACGGCACGGTCGGGCGAGCTCTGGCGGCCCTTGAGGGTGGCGCGAATGGTGCCGCGGCGGGTCAGCTCGAAGGGGATGCCCAGCTCATCCAGGCGTTCGGCGACGTAACGCACGATGGTGTCGGTGAAACCGGTGGGGCTGGGGATGGCGAGCATTTCCAGCAGGACGCGTTTGAGGTAGTCGAGATCGGGTTCGGGGTGTCGTTCGGGCATGAGGATTTCTCCTTGACGCAGTAATGGGCCCTATCGTGGGACCACGCCCATCCCCACGCGACCAGGCGTGGGGACGGGCTTGCCCCGCGATGAATTCAGGCTGGTAGCCGGCTGTGGGGAAACAGCAGGTCGACGAAGCGCTCGGCCGTCGGTTGCGGTTCATGATTGGCCAGCCCGGCGCGCTCATTGGCTTCGATGATCACGTAGTCCGGGTGCTCGGCATCGCGGACCATGAAGTCCAGGCCGACCACCGGGATCTCCAGGGCGCGGGCGGCGCGCACGGCGGCGTCGGCCAGTACCGGGTGCAGGCGCTCGGTGACATCCTCCAGGGTGCCGCCGGTATGCAGGTTGGCGGTGCGGCGCACGGCCAGGCGTTGCCCGGCGGGGAGGATGTCGTCGTAACCCAGGCCAGCGCCTTTGAGCGTACGTTCGGTCTCGTCGTCCAGCGCAATGCGGCTCTCGCCGCCCGTGGCGGCCTGGCGCCGACGGCTCTGCGCTTCGATCAGCGCACGGATGCTGTGCTTGCCGTCGCCGACCACCTGCGCCGGGTGACGGATCGCCGCCGCCACCACTTCGAAGCCGATCACCAGGATGCGCAGGTCGGAGCCGGCATGGAAGCTCTCCAGCAGCACACGGCTGTCGAAACGCCTGGCCTGTTCCACGGCATGGCTGACTTCATCGATTGTCGTGAGGTTGACCGCCACCCCTTGGCCCTGCTCGCCATCGACCGGCTTGACCACCACCGCGCCGTGCTCGTCGAGAAACGCCAGGTTGTCGTCGGCATTGCCCGCCAGCTGTTGCGCTGGCACCTGCAACCCGGCGTTGTGCAGGGCGCGTCGGGTCAGGCGCTTGTCCTGGCACAGGGTCATGGTCACGGCGCTGGTCAGGTCGCTCAACGACTCGCGGCAGCGGATCCGCCGCCCGCCCAGGCTGAGGGTGAACAGGCCGCTGGCGGCATCGTCGACCTGCACCTCGATGCCGCGCCGCAGCGCTTCGTCGACGATGATCCGCGCATAGGGATTGAGCGTCGCTTCAGGGCCAGGGCCGAGAAACAGTTGCTGGTTGATACCGTTCTTGCGCTTGATGGCGAAGGTCGGCAGGTTGCGAAAGCCGAGCTTCTTGTACAGCCGCTTGGCCTGGCGGTTGTCGTGCAGCACCGACAGGTCGAGGCAGGCCAGGCCGCGGCTCATGAAGTGCTCGATGAGGTGGCGTACCAGCACTTCGCCGACGCCGGGCCGCGTGCACTGCGGATCCACCGCCAGGCACCACAGGCTGCAGCCGTGCTCGGGGTCGTCGAAGGCCTTGCTGTGGTCCAGGCCCATGACACTGCCGATCACCGCCTGGCTGTCCTCGTCCTCGGCCAGCCAGTACACCGGCCCGCCGAGCTCGCGCGGGGTGAGCAGCTCGGGGTCGACCGGGAGCATGCCACGGGCCTGGTACAACGTGTTGATTGCCTGCCAGTCCGCCGTGCCCTGCGCCCGGCGGATGCGAAAGCCGCGGAACACCCGTTGCGCGGGGCGGTAGTCGGTGAACCACAGGCGCAAGGTGTCGGAAGGGTCGAGGAACAATTGTTGCGGGGCCTGGGCCAGCACCTGCTGGGGCGCCGCGACATACAGCGCGATGTCGCGCTCGCCCGCCTGCTCCTGCAACAGGTCTTCGGCCAGGCTGAGCGGATCGGGGTAGGTATGCCCGATCAGCAGTCGCCCCCAGCCACAGTGCAGCGCCCGTGGCCGGTCGTGAGGCTCGCTGCCATCACCGGCCAGGCGCGCCTGCAGGCGCTCGTAGGACGGCGCCTGGCCACGCAGCAAGCGCTGGCCGTAGGCGATCTCGTGGGCTTTCATCGGTCAGATTCCTTGTTCGCTGAGCCACAGGTTCAGGGCCGCCAGTTGCCACAGCTTGGAGCCGCGCAACGGCGTGAGCTGGCCGTGGGGATTGCTCAGCAGGCGGTCGAGCATGGCCGGGTGGAACAGGCCGCGATCCTGGCTCGGGTCGGTCAGCAGCTCGCGCACCCAGCCCAGGGTGGCGCCTTCCAGGTGCTTGAGGCCGGGTACCGGGAAGTAGCCCTTCTTGCGGTCGATCACCTCGTGGGGGATGACCCGCCGCGCCGCCTGCTTGAGCACCTGCTTGCCGCCGTCAGGCAGCTTGAAGCGCGCCGGGATGCGCGCCGACAGCTCCACCAGGCGGTAGTCGAGGAACGGCGTGCGCGCCTCCAGGCCCCAGGCCATGGTCATGTTGTCGACCCGCTTGACCGGGTCGTCCACCAGCATCACCGTGCTGTCCAGGCGCAGCGCCTTGTCCACTGCGTCCGGTGCGCCGGGGCGGGCGAAGTGTTCGCGCACGAAGTCGCCGGCAGCGTCGGTGTCGAGCCGCCAGGGCGCCTGCACGGTGTCGCGGTACTCGGCGTGGCTGCGGTCGAAGAAGGCCTGGCGATAGGCCGCGAAGGCATCCTCGGCGCCATCGACCTGCGGGTACCAGTGGTAGCCGGCGAACAGTTCGTCGGCGCCTTGGCCGCTCTGTACGCCCTTGCAATGCTTGGCCACTTCTCGCGACAGCAGGTAGAAAGCGATGCAGTCGTGGCTGACCATCGGTTCGCTCATGGCGCGGAATGCCGCCGGCAGTTGCTCGATGATCTCGTGCTCGGCGATGCGCAACTGGTGGTGACGGGTGCCGTAGTGCCGGGCGATCAGGTCGGAGTACTGGAACTCGTCGCCGCGTTCGCCGCCGGCGTCCTCGAAGCCGATGGAAAAGGTCGACAGGTCATCCACCCCGGCCTCGCGCAACAGGCCGACCAGCAGGCTGGAATCGACACCGCCGGACAGCAGCACGCCGACATCCACCGCCGCGCGCTGGCGGATGGCCACGGCGTCGCGGGTGGCGTCGAGCACGCGGCTGGTCCAGCCCTCCAGGTCGAGTTCGCGCTCGTCCGGGTTCGGGCCGTAGTGCAACTGCCACCAGGTCTGGCGCTCGACTTCGCCATGGCGGTCGACGCGCATCCAGGTGCCGGGTTCGAGCTTCTGCACATTGGCCAACAGGGTGCGCGGCGCGGGCACCACGGCGTGGAAGTTCAGGTAGTGGTTGAGCGCGACGGGGTCGATCACCGGGTCGATATCGCCGCCCTTGAGCAGCGCCGGCAAAGTCGAGGCGAAGCGCAGGCGCTCGCCGTTGCGTGACAGGTACAGGGGTTTGACGCCCAGGCGGTCGCGGGCCAGGAACAGGCGCTGGTTGTCGCGCTCCCAGATGGCCAGGGCGAACATGCCGTTGAGCTTGGGCAGCAGTGCCGCGCCCCAGGCGTGATAGCCCTTGAGCAGCACTTCGGTGTCGCCGTCCGACCAGAAGCGGTAGCCCAGGTCTTGCAGTTCCTGGCGCAGCTCGGGGAAGTTGTAGATGGCGCCATTGAAGGCCAGGGCCAGGCCCAGATCATTGTCGACCATGGGCTGCGCCGAGCCGTCGGACAAGTCCATGATCTTCAGGCGGCGATGGCCGAGGGCGATCGGGCCCTGGCTATGGAAGCCCCAGGCGTCGGGGCCGCGGGGCGCCAGGTGGTGGGTGATGCGCTCCACCGCGGCGAGGTCCGCCGGGCGAGGTGCTTGGTCGATGGGGGTAAAACGTAACTCTCCTGCTAATCCGCACATAAGTCCTTACCGGTTTTGCCGTTGGGGAGGGTGTGCCGCGAAAGTGGGCACTTAGGTAGTGACCGGGGCAGGAAGTGAGAGTTTTAGATCAATCCGTTATATAGGGTGAATGGTCGTCGGAGTCGGTTATGGGCCTTTCGCTGGCAAGGCGGCACCTGTGGAAGGGGCCGCCTTACCGGCGATGACGCTTGGCGTGTCAGGCCAGGTTCACCGTTGCCACTGGCTTGCGTGACGCCAGGCTGACCAGCACGAAGCTCGCCAGGCCGATCGCCAGGCTGTAGTAGATCGGCGAGTTGGCGTCCAGGCCGTCCTTGAACATGAAGAACAACGCGGTGGCGAAGCCCAGCGTCATGCTGGCGATGGCCCCGGCGGTGGTCGCGCGCTTCCAGAAGATCGCGCCCATCAGCGGGATCAGCATGCCGCCCACCAGCAGGTTGTAGGCCAGGGTCAGGGCGCTGATCACATCGTTGACCGCCAGGGCGATGCCCAGCACCACCAGGCCGGTGAGCAAGGTGAACAGGCGGTTGATGCCCAGGCTCGACTGCTTGCCGCCACGCAGCTTCGGCAGCAGGTCTTCGGTCAGGGTGGTGGAAGCGGCCAGCAGGCCGGCGCTGGCGGTGGACATCATCGCGGCCAGGGCGGCGGCCATCAGCAGGCCACGGATGCCCTCGGGCAGCTGGCCCTTGATCATCTCGGCGAAGGCGTTGTTCGGGTTGGCAAGGTCGGGCATCAGTACATGGGCGGCCATGCCGATCAGGGCGCAGGCCAGGCCGTACAGCACGCAGTAGACACCGGCGGTGGTGCCGGCGCGCTGGCAGACCTTCTCGTCACGGGCGGTGAACACCCGCTGCCAGATGTCCTGGCCGATCAGGATGCCGAAGAAGTAGATCAGGAAGTAGGTGATGATGGTGTCCCAGCCGATGGTGGTCCAGCTGAAGCTGGCCGCCGGCAGCTTGGCCACCAGGGCATCCCAGCCGCCGGCCTTGTACAGGCACACCGGCAGCAGGATGAACATCAGGCCCACGGTCTTGATCACGAACTGGACGATGTCGGTCAGGGTCAGCGACCACATGCCGCCGATGGTCGAGTACACCACTACCACGCCGCCGCCAAACAGCAAGGCCATCCAGAACGGCACGTCGAGCAATACCTGCAGCACGGTGCCCATGGCCAGGGTCGAAGTCACCGCGATCATCAGCGCGTAGGCAAGCATGATCGCCGCGCTGGCCTGGCGGGCCATCGGGTTGTAGCGGCGCTCCAGCACCTGGGTCACGGTGAAGATCTTCAGGCGCAGCAGCGGCTTGGCCAGGAACAGGTTGAGGGCGATGATCCCCAGGCCCAGGGCGGCGCACAGCCAGAAGCCGGAGATGCCGTGTACATAGCCCAGGCGCACGGTGCCGACGGTGGAGGCGCCGCCGAGCACGGTGGTGGCCATGGTGCCCATGTACAGGGTCGGGCCGAGGTTGCGCCCGGCCACCAGGTAGTCTTCGTGGGTCTTCGCGCGCCGCATGCCGTACCAGCCAAGCGCGAGCATGCCGGCGGCATAGATCAGTACAACGATGATGTCCAAGGCCATTGGGGGTCTCCCGATTATCTTTATTATGGCGAGATCGGCCGTCCGGACGGTGCAAGGCGCCCGGCGGTTCTGTCTTGTGTTGGCGGGCCTCTATGGCCCTCCCGAATGGCTCCTGCCGGGGTGTTTCTATGCTGGCGTCGTGACGTCTTCATCGCTGGCAAGCCAGCTCCCACAGGAAGCCGGCTTGCCAGCGATGAGGTATCAGCGGCGTACCACCCCTGGCAGCACGCAGAGCATTTCGAACAGCAGGTTGGCACCCAGCAACGAGGTGTTGCCGGTGGTGTCGTAGGGTGGGGAAACCTCGACCAGGTCGCAGCCGATCAGGTCCAGGCCGTGGCAGCCGCGGATGATCTCCATCGCCTGGATGGTGGTCAAGCCGCCGATCTCCGGGGTGCCGGTGCCGGGCGCCCAGGCCGGGTCGATGCCGTCGATGTCGAACGACAGGTACACGGGGCCGCCACCGACTTTCTCGCGCACTTCGGCCATCAGCGGCGCCAGCGACTTGTGCCAGCACTCCTCGGCCTGCACCACGCGAAAGCCCTGGCGGCGGCTCCAGTTGAAGTCGTCGGCGGTGTAGCCCTGGGCGCGCAGGCCGATCTGCACCACGCGGTCGCAATCGAGCAGGCCTTCTTCCACGGCGCGGCGGAAGGTGGTGCCGTGGGCGATCTTCTCGCCGAACATGTGGTCGTTGACGTCGGCGTGGGCATCGATGTGGACCAGGCCGATCTTGCCGTGCTTCTTGTACAGGGCACGCAGGATCGGCAGGGTGATGGTGTGGTCGCCGCCCAGGGTCAGCGGGGTGACATTGTGCTCGACGATCTCGTCGTAGGCCTCTTCGATGATGCGCACGGCGTCGAGCAGGTTGAAGGTGTTGATCGCCACGTCACCGATGTCGGCCACCGACAGCGAGTCGAACGGGGCGGCGCCGGTGGCCATGTTGTAGGGGCGGATCATCACCGACTCGGCGCGGATCTGCCGCGGGCCGAAGCGGGTGCCGGAACGCAGCGAGGTGCCGATGTCCAGCGGCACGCCGATGAACGCGGCATCCAGGCCTTCGGCGCTTTGCAGGTGGGGCAGGCGAAGCATGGTGGCGATGCCGCCGAAACGCGGCATTTCGTTGCCGCCCAGTGGTTGGTGGAGAATCTTGTCCACGGTGGGCCTCATCAGTCGGTCGATTGTTCTGTTTGTTCGAACCTGTGCCGCCGCGCGCCTGGATCATCTGGTCATGCTGGCGGGCAGGGACATTTCGCCGCAGTCTGCGCAAGGTAGTGGTCGGGAAGAATCGCTACCGACAAATACTTACTTCAGGATTCTCTGAACTATCGGCCGGCAACCGGGTTAGACTCTGGCGATTTCCACCCTGCGGACCCTGCGCCATGGCCTCATCGCTGCCCGACCTGAAACTGCTGCGCATCTTCGCCAGCGTGGTGCGCCACCAGGGGTTCGCCAATGCCCAGCGTGACCTCAACCTGTCGACCTCGGCGATCAGCACCTACATGAGCCAGCTGGAAAGCGCCCTGGGCATCGTGCTTTGCCACCGTGGCCGGGGCGGCTTCAGCCTGACCAGCAAGGGTGAACTGTTCCACCAGGAGACCTTGCGCCTGCTCGGTGAGCTGGACGGTTTCGAACAGTACGCCGCGGCGCTCAAGGGCGAGCTGCGCGGCACCCTCAACCTGGGGGTGATCGACTCCACCGTTGGCGACAGCGCCCTGCCGCTGGCCGAGGCCATCGGCGCCTACAGCCAGGAACACCCGGCGGTGCACCTGCACCTGTCGGTATCGAGCCCCTACGAACTGCAACTGGGGGTGCAGGACAACCGCCTGGACCTGGCCATCGGCGCGTTCTCCTCGCGCATGAGCGGGCTGGTCTACCAGCCGCTGTACCGCGAGCAGCACTGGCTGTATTGCAGCAGTCGTCACGCGCTGTTCGGCGAGCGGCGCATTCCTGAGCCGGTGATCACCCAGCAGCGCATGGTCGGACGGGGCTACTGGAGCCAGGCCGAGCTGGCCAGGCATGGTTTCAAGCACAGCGCGGCCACCGTGGAGAGCATGGAGGCGCAGTTGATCCTGATTCTCTCCGGCGCCTACATCGGCTACCTGCCCGAGCACTACGCCCAGGCCTGGGTCGACAAGGGCGACCTGCGCGTGCTGTCGCCGGCCACGTTCGGCTACCAGGCGCCGTTTTCCCTGATCATCCGCCGTGGCCGCAGCCGGGAACCGTTGATCCAGACCTTCCGCGACCTGCTCAAGAGCCAGCTCAACGTAGGCTGAGGCCTGTCGCGTTGTGAACATTCCGTCAGGGCGGGCGAATTTCCTACAAAACTTGACCGCTGGGATGCTGGCCTTCTGCTAAATATCTACTTGCTTTGATGATTTTCCCACTCATCTGGATAAGCAAGGGATCGCCAACGATGCGCATGAATTTGCCCGTCACCGAGCACGAAAGAACCTTTCCCCAAGACCAGCGGCTGATCTCCACCACCGACCTGAACAGTCGCATTACCTATTGCAACGACGCATTCGTGGCCATCAGCGGCTTCACCTACGACGAACTGGTCGGCCAGCCACACAATCTGGTGCGTCATCCCGACATGCCGCCGGCGGTCTTCGGGCATATGTGGGACACCATCAAGCAAGGCAAGCCGTGGATGGGCGTGGTCAAGAACCGCGCCAAGAACGGCGATTTCTACTGGGTCAGCGCCTACGTCACGGCGGTGTACGAGAACGGCCGCATCAGTGGCTACGAATCGGTGCGCTCGGTGCCGAGCCGGGAGCAGATTCGCCGGGCGGAGAAGCTGTATGCCCGTCTGCGTGCGGGGCGCTCGCCGGTAGCGCTGGCGGCGCGCTTGGGGCATGGCATCGGCCATGGCTGGCCGCTGATCGGTGCGGGCCTGCTATCGGCCGCCGCCTACCTGTGGTTGCCCCCCTATGCGGCGCTGGGGGTGCTGATGGCCAGCCTGCTGGCGGCCTGGTACGTGGTCGAGCACCGGCAGAACCAGTCGATCCGCCGTACTCTCGAAGAGCACCCCAAGGCCTTTACCAGCCCGCTGGTGGCCCTGACCTACAGCGACAACCCCGGCCTGCAGGGCCAGCTCGACCTGGCCATCATCAGCGAAGAGGCGCGCCTGCAGACCGCGCTGACCCGCCTGGTGGATGCCGGTGTCGGGGTCAAGTCACGGGCCGCGCAGTCCGCCGGGCTGTCCGATGCCCAGGCGCAGATGCTCGACCGCCAGCGCAGCGAGACCGACCAGTCGGCCACCGCCATTGCGCAGATGGCGGCGACCATCCAGCAGGTGACCCATAACGTGCAGACCACCGCCCATGCGGCCAGCGACGCCGACCAGCTGGCCCAGCAGGGCAGCGACCTGGCGCAGCAGAGCCTGCGCGCCATGGGCAGCATGAACGAGGCGGTCAGCGACATCGGTCAGGCAGTCAATGCCCTGGCCGAGCAGACCCAGTCCATCGGCAGCGTGGTGGATGTGATCACCTCGATTGCCGAGCAGACCAACCTGCTGGCGCTCAATGCCGCCATCGAGGCGGCGCGGGCCGGCGAGCAGGGCAGGGGCTTCGCCGTGGTGGCGGACGAGGTGCGGTCGCTGGCGCAGCGCACCCGCGCCTCGACCGAGGAGATCCACCACATCATCTCCACCCTGCGTTCCGGTGCCGACCGTGCGGTGGCCAGCGCCAGCCGCGGGCAGCAGATCTCCAGCGACAGCGTGCACAGCGTCGAGGCGGTGCAGGAGGCGTTGGCGGGGATCGCCCAGGCCATCAGCCGCATCACCGGCATGAGCCAGCAGATGGCCACGGCGTCGGAGCAGCAGAGCCATGTGGCCGAGGATATCAACCAGCAGATCGTGCGCATCGCCCATTTGTGCGACGAGAGCGCGGGGCAGGCCAAGCAGGGCGCCGAGATCAGCCAGGACCTCGAGCGCATGGCGGAGTACCTGCACAGCCTGGCGGAGCGGTTCAACCGCTGATGCCCGTTGCCTTCATCGCCGGCAAGCCGGCTCCCACAGGGACAGCGCAAGGCTTGAGGTTCGCGCGGTCGGTGTGGGAGCTGGCTTGCCAGCGAAAGGCCCGCAAAGCGGGCCCAAATTTCCAGCCTGTGGCAAAATCCCTCCGCCAACGGAGACTCCCATGCCCAGACCTCGCTGCGAGCGCTGCCAGCGCCCGCTCGCCCACTGCCTCTGCCCACTGATCCCGCACCTGGAAAGCCGTACCCGCGTGGTCGTGCTGCAACACCCCAGTGAAACCGCCCACGCCCTGAACACGGCTCGCCTGGCGGCCCTTGGGTTAGCGAATGCAGAGTTGCGGATCGGCGAGGTTTTCGATGACCTGGCGACCTTGCTGGCGACACCGGGTTATCGCCCGGTCCTGTTGTTCCCGGGTGATGAGGCAGATGTCCTGCAGGCATACGGGCAGGGTGATGATCTGCCGTTGCTGCTGATCGTACCCGACGGCACCTGGCGCAAGGCACGCAAGATGCTCTACCTGAACCCGCAGCTGGAAGCGTTGCCACGGGTGACGCTGGGCGAAGTCCTGCCATCGCGCTACCGGTTGCGCAAGGCACCTGAACCAGGCGCCGTATCCACCCTCGAGGCGATCGTGCAGGCGCTGAACGTGCTGGAAGCGCCTGCTGGCTTCGATGCGTTGTTGCGCCCGTTCGAGGCCTTGATCGACGGGCAGATCGCAGCCATGGGCGCCGAAACCTTCGAGCGTAATCACGGCCAGGGGTGATCAACTGGTTGGCTGTGCCGGCCTTATCGCGGGGCAAGCCCGCTCCCACTGATATTCAGATCGCGCTCAGCGTTCGCGCAACGCCTCTGTCCGGGCCTTCATCACCGGCTTCAACAGATAGTCCAGCACGCTCTTCTGCCCGGTAATGATGTCCACCGTGGCGACCATCCCCGGGATGATCAGCAGAGGCTTGTTGTCGCCCCCCAGGTGGTTCTTGTCGGTGCGCACCTGGATCAGGTAGAACGCATTGCCCTTGTCGTCGGTGACGGTGTCCGCGCCGATCAGTTCCAGCTTGGCCTTGAGCCCGCCATAGATGGTGTAGTCGTAGGCGCTGAACTTGACCATTGCGGTCTGCCCCGGGTGCAGGAACGCCACGTCCTGCGGCCTTACCTTGGCCTCGATCAGCAGGTTGTCCTCGATCGGCACGATCTCCACGAGGTCGCTGCCCGGCTGTACCACGCCGCCGATGGTGTTGACCTTGAGCAGCTTGACGATGCCGCGCACCGGCGACACCACGGTGGTGCGGTTGACCCGGTCGTCGATGGCGATGCTGGTGGCGGTAATCTTCGACAGTTCGGTGCGCTTGTCGTTGAGCTCCTTGGCGGCGTCGGAGCGAAAGCTTGCGTCCGATTCCTGGATCTTGCTGCGGATCTCGGCGATCGCCGCTTCGGCGCGGGGTATGGCCAGGTTGGTCGCGTTCAGCTGGCCGCGCGCCTCGACGCTGCGCTGCTTGAGGCGCAGGATCTCCACCGGGGAGATGGCGCCCTTGCTCACCAGCGGCGAGGACATGTCCAGTTCCTGTTGCAACAGGCCCACTGCCGAGCGGTACTGGTCGACCTTGGAACGGAACTCGGCCAGCTCCTGGGTCTTCTGCCGCAGTTGTTCGTTGAGGGTCTGCTTCTCGCTGGTCAGGCGGCGCTGGCGCGATTCGTACAGCGCGGCCTCGTCCTCGGCCACCTGTGGCGCCTTGGCGCGGACTTCGCTCGACAGCACGAAGGGGCGGCCTTCGGACTCGGCCGACAGGCGTTCCACCTGCGCGCTGAGGGCGTAACGGTCGGCCTCGCTTTCACCCTTGTTCGACTTGAAGCGCGTGTCATCCAGGCGCAGGAGGGTGGCGCCCTTGTCGACCATCTGCCCCTCGCGCACGAAGATCTCGGTGACGATGCCGCCTTCGAGGTTCTGCACTACCTGCACCTTGCTCGACGGGATGGCCTTGCCTTCGCCGACGGTGACTTCATCGAGCACCGCGAAGTTGGCCCAGACCAGCGCCACCAGCAGCAGGATCGCCGCCAGCCACACGGTCAGGCGCGACAGGCTGGGCGACTCCTGCAGGGTGGCGCCGGCCAGCTCTGGCATATAGTCGCGTTCGGCGCGGCTGTCGCCGCCCTGGAGGTAACTGCGCACGCTGTGGCTGATGGGCATGTTCTACCTCCGATGCGGGCCGGGCCCGCTCCCACAGGGGTTCAACAGTGTTGGTTCACAGCGCCGCGCCGATACGGCCCTTGCGCAGCGCGTCGATGACCGCATCCTTCGGCCCGTCGGCAACGATCTTGCCGTTGTCCAGTACCAGCAGCCGATCCACCAGGCTGAGCATCGAGGTGCGGTGGGTGACCAGCAGCAGGGTCTTGCCGGGCACCCAGTTCAGCAGGCGCTGGCGCAGCTGTTCCTCGCTGCTGTTGTCCATGTGGCTGGTGGGCTCGTCGAGTATCAGGATCGGCGGCTCCAGCAGCAGGGCCCGAGCCAGCAGGACGGCCTGGCGCTGGCCGCCGGAGAGCAGCTGGCCGCGCTCGCCCACCGGGCGGTCGAAGCCTTGCGGGTGCTGGCGGGCCAGCTCGCTGACACCGGTCAGCTCGGCCACCTCGAGCATGCGCGCATCGCTGACGTGCCGTGCGCCGAGGGTGAGGTTGTCGCGCAGGCTGCCGGCCAGCAGCGGCAGGTCGTGTGCCACGTAGCCGAGCTGGCTGCGCAGGTCACTGATATCCAGTTGGCGCAGGTCGAGGTTGTCCAGCAGTACCTGGCCTTCGTCGGGGTGATGGAAACCCATCAACAGCCGGGCGAGGGTGCTCTTGCCCGAGCCGCTGCGGCCGATGATGCCGATGCGCTCGCCCGGCTTGAGGGTGGCGCTCACATCGTTGAGGGCTGGCGCCGTTTGCCCGGCATAGCGGAAGGTGGCGTGGTTGATGGTGATGCCACCTTGCAGCGCGGTGTGCTCCAGCGCCTGGTGCTCGGCCTCGCGCTCCTGGGGCAGGCTCATCAGGGCGTCGGTGCTGCGCATGGTCAGCTGGGCCTGCTGGTAGCGGGTGATCAGCCCGGCGATCTGGCCGAGCGGGGCGAGCACCCGGCTGCCGAGCATGTAGCTGGCCACCAGCGCGCCGACGCTGAGGTTGCCGGCGATGATGCTGTACACCCCGGCGACGATCGTCGCCATGCCGCAGAACTGCTGGATGAACAGCGTGCCGTTGCTGGCCAGCGACGACAGGTTGCGGGCATGGGCGTCGAGGCGGGCGATGGCGCCGTTGGTGTGTTCCCACTGGTATTGGCGTTCGCTTTCGGCGCCGCAGGCCTTGAGGGTTTCCAGGCCGCCGAGGGTTTCGATCAGCAACGCCTGGCGCACCGCGCCGAGGCTCAGGCTTTTTTGCACGGTGTCGCGCAGGCGCACCTGGATGAACAGCGCCAGGCCTACCGCCAGCGGGAAGGCAATCAGCGGGATCACCACCAGCCAGCCTCCGAGCAGGCCGATCACCAGCAGCATCAGGGCCACGAACGGCAGGTCGATGATGCTGGTCAGGGTGACGGCGGTGAGGAATTCGCGCAGCCCCTGGAAGTCATGGATGCTCTGGGCGAAGCCGCCGATGGTGGCCGGGCGCGCCTTCATGCTCATGCCGGTGATGCGTTCGAACAAGGTGGCGGAGAGAATCAGGTCGGTCTTCTTGCCGGCCTGGTCCAGCAGGTGGGCACGGACCATGCGCAGCACCAGTTCGAAGGCGGTGCCGATGAACAAGCCGGCGACCAGCACCCACAGGGTGGACAGCGCCTGGTTGGGGACCACGCGGTCGTAGGTCTGCATGACGAACAGCGGCACCATCAGGCCCAGCAGGTTGATCAGCAGGCTGGCCAGCAGGGCATCACTGTACAGCCAGCGGGAGTGGCGCAGGGTGTCGCGGAACCAGGCGTTGACCCGCGGGATCAGCGGTGCGCGCACGTCCTCCAGGGTATGCCGGGGGCGGGCGAACAGGGCCTGGCCGCTGTAGGCCTGCGCCAGGGCTTCGCGCTCGACCCACTGCTCACCGCCTTCGGCCTCGCAGGGCAGCAGCAATGCCCGGCCGTTTTCGCCCCAGCGTTGCAGCACGGCGCTGCGGCCATCATCGAGGATCAGCAGCACCGGCAGGTTGAGTGGGGAAATGGCGTCCAGGTCTCGCCGCAGCACGCGAGCCTGCAACCCGGCGCGTGCGGCGGCGCGGGGCAGCAGGCCCAGGGCCAGGCGTTGCTCGGCCAGTGGCAGGCCACTGCACAGGCTGGCACGGCTGGCCGTGCAGCCATGCAGCTTGCACAGGATCAGCAGGCCATCGAGCAACGGATCATCAACATCCAGGCGCGGTTGCGCGCTTTGCATACTGGTCACGATGGCCTACTCCTGCCGCGGTGGACGGGAAATGGGCGCTGGCGAAAAGTCCCTTGTCTCGTCAGAACCTAACGCATGTCAGGCAACTTCGCCTCGTTGCGCACTTCGGTCTTGGCGATGGCTTCCGGCGGCAGCGAGATACGCTGCTTGCTCAGCAGCTCGCCCATGGTCGCCAGGACCCGGTACATGGAGAACTCTTCGGTATAGCGCACCTCGGTGTAGCGACGGTTGGCGTTGTACAGCTCGTTCTCGCTGTCGAGCACGTCGAGCAGGGTGCGCTGGCCCAGGCCGAACTGGTCCTGGTAGGCGGCACGCACGCGCTGGGTGGTCTCGGCGTACTCGCGGGCGCTCGGGGTCTGCTTGCGGGCGTTGTTCATCGCGTTCCAGGCCAGGCTGAGGTTTTCGTTCAGCTCGCGCAGGGCATTGTTGCGGATGTCCATCGCCTGGTTGATCTTGTGCGCGTCCGACTGCAGGCGGGCCTTGTCGCTGCCGCCGCGGAACAGGTTGTAGCTGAGCTCGACGCCGGCCTGCCAGTCATTGTTGTCATGCCCTTTCTGGCCGCCGATGTTGTTGTTGGCACCCGTGGCCAGCACTGCATCCAGGCGCGGGTAGAAGGGCGACTTGGCCACTTCGTACTGCTGCTCGGCGGAGCGCACGTCAGCCTGCGCCGACTTGAGGTAGGGGTTGTTCTCCAGCATGCCCTGGCGGGCATTGAGCAGGTCGCCCGGCACTTCGCCCTTGATCGTGACGGGTGTTTCCAGCTCATCTGGCAGGCGCCCGACTACGCTGTAGAAGTTGGCCTCGGCGTCGGCCAGGTCGACCTCGGCGGTGTCCAGGTTGTTTTCGGCCAGGGCGCGACGGGCGCGGGACTGGTCGAGGTCAGCGGTGCTGCCCACGCCGCGTTCGCTGCGCAGGCCGATCTGGTCGTTGACCCGCAGGTGGGCTTGCAGGTTGTTCTTGGCCAGGGTTACCAGTTCACGGCGCTTGAGCACTTCGAGGTAGACCTCGATGGCACGCAGGGCGATGCTCTCGGCGGTGGCCTGGGTGTAGTAGGCGCGCGAGGTGGCCACCGCTTCGGTGCGGGCGACCTCGTTGGAGGTATTGAAGCCGTCGAACAGCATCTGCCGCAGACGCAGCTCGGATTGGGTGTAGTTGAGCGTTTCCTTGTTGTGGTTACGCGTGCCGTCCGGGTTGAAGCCGCGGGTGTTGGTGTTGTCCGAACGTTGCCGGCCGTAGCCTGCGACCAGATCGACGGTTGGGTAGTACCCCCCGCGGGCGAACTTCACATCCTCGTCGGCCGATAGCCTGCTGTTGCGGCTGGCACTGATCTCGGGATGCTGGTCCACGGCGTTCTGGACAGCCTCGGTAATCGACATCGCCTGACTGTTGGCACACGCCATGGCCAACAAAATCGCACTGGTGATGGGGGTTAAAGCGCGCATGGGGTACATCTCCCTGGTCTTGAATAATGTCCTGCTATTCGCCAAAAAAATGACGAAAAATTAGAATCAAACCGTTTCAGGTTTGTAACAACAGAGCTAAGAACATTTACCGGGCTAGCTAAGAAGATTTTTTCATAAGATATATGCGAAAAAAAACTTATGCGGTCTAAGGAATCCGGGACATTGTTTCATTCAGGTGGTTACGGGAATTGGCTGAGACAGGCGATTTTCGGGCCTTGGTGAAAGTTCCAGATTTTTTGCAGCTAAGGAGACAGGGGAGGAAGGCGAAAGCGGAATTTGGCGACAAAAAAATGGCACTCAATAATGGCCATTCGCCCTGTCCACTATCGCGGCAGTCGTCACAAGGAGCGTGGTTTCTCACGAACGTGACAGCAACGGTTCCAACAACCATGGCACTCGGAACCTTGCGCACATTACCCGGCACGCCTTGATCTGCGAAAAGCCCATCGGCAGGGGAGGCGTACGCTCATGGCTAAATTAGTCGGTGTGGTCGGCAAGGTAGTCGGCCAGGTATTCGCGGTGGGCGATGACGGTCATCGCCGTCTGTTGGTGGAAGGGGATCGCCTGTTCGCCGGCGAGCAACTGGAGACCGGAAGCGAGGGTGCGGTGGCGGTGCGCTTGCAAAACGGTGCCGAGCTGACCCTGGGCCGTGGCAGCAGCCTGGAGATGACCCCCGACCTGCTGGCAGATCGCGCTCCTCATGTACAAGCGCCGGACGCGCAGCCCAGCAACGCCCAGCTCAGTGACGTCGAGCAACTGCAAAAAGCCATTGCCGCAGGCGCCGACCCCACGCAGGAAGCCGAAGCCACCGCGGCGGGCGGCAACCCTGGTGGCGTGTCGGGTGCGCTCGGTGGCGGCCACAGTTTCGTGATACTGAGCGAGGTGGCCGGTCGGGTGGATCCCACCATCGGTTTCCCTACGGCGGGCTTCAACGGCTTCCCTTTGCTGGCCAATCTCGAACTCGGTGGCCTCGATGGCAATGACGACGCACCCCTGCCGGCCACCACGCCAGCCGCAGACAATCCGGTCAGCCTCACCGGCCTGGATGTCAGCCCTGCCGAGTTGATCCTGGATGAGGCGAACCTGCCCCAGGGCTCGGCCAGCAACCCTGCGGCCTTGACCCAGTCGGGAAGCTTCACGGTGGTTGCCGCCGATGGCGTGTTCAACCTCAGTGTCGGAGGCATCAATGTGGTCACCGCGGGCGTGGTGACCGGCGTCGGCCAGTCCATCGTCACCGGGCTCGGCAATGTGCTGACCATCACGGGCTACAACCCGGCCACGGGCGTGGTGAGCTACAGCTACACCCTGACCGGCGCGGAACATCATCCGGACGGTGCCGGGACCAATACGCTGGGCGAGCAGTTCCCGGTGCTGGTCAGCGACACCGATGGCGATGTGGCCAGCGGCACGCTGGACGTTATCGTTCGTGACGATGTGCCACGCGCCGTGAACGACAGCAATGCCAGCACCGCCACCGAACAGCATCTGGAACTCAGCGGCAATGTGCTGACCAACGATATCCAGGGCGCGGACCGCATCCCCAGCGGCCCGGTGGTGGCCGGTACCTTCGTCGGCACCTACGGCACCCTGGTGCTGGCGGCGGATGGTTCCTACACCTACACCCTCAATACCAACGATCCGGACTTCAAGAACCTGCACGGTGGCGGCAGTGGGGTGGAGAACTTTACCTACACCCTGAAAGACGCCGACGGCGACACCAGCACCGCGACCCTGACCCTCAACGTCAGCAACCTCAATGACCCGGTGACCCTTGGCGGCCTGGACGTCAATGGCGGCGAGCTGACCGTCTACGAGAAGAACCTGGCCGACGGCAGTGCACCCAATCCCGGTGCGCTGACGCAGAGCGGCACCTTCACGGTGGCGGCGCCCGATGGCCTGCAGACCTTGAGCGTCGGCGGCATCAACGTGGTCAGTGGCGGCGTGGCGGCAAGTTTCCCGCAGTCGATCACCACGGCGCTGGGCAATACCCTGACCATCACCGGATACAACCCGGCCACGGGTGTGATCAGCTACAGCTACACCTTGCTGGACAACGAGAGCCACGCCAGTGGCGGCGGCGCCAACAGCCTGTCCGAGCATTTCACCGTCACCGCCACGGACACCGATGGCAGCACGGCCACTGGTTCGCTGGACGTGAACATCATCGACGACCTGCCCAAGGCCAATCCCGATGCGGCCAGTGTCGTCGAAGGCGGCACGGTCAGCGGCAACGTGCTGGACAATGATACGTCCGGCGCGGACGTACGCGCTGATGGTCGTTACGTGGTGGGTGTGCGAGCCGGCTCCGATACCTCGACATCGGCCAGTGGCCAATTGGGCGATCCGGTCCAGGGCCAGTACGGTTACCTGACCCTCGATGCCCAAGGCAACGCCACCTACCACGCCAACCCCAACGCCGTCGCTCCGGCGGGCGCCACGGATGTCTTCGTCTATACCGTGCGTGACAGTGACGGTGACGAAAGCACTACCACCATTACCATCGACGTGCGCGATTGCTCGCTGATCGCCGGGCCTGACAGCGAGGTCACGGTCTACGAGAAAGCGCTTGACCTGAACAAGGATGGCAACGACCTGGCGGGCGGCAATGTTATCGGCAGTGAACCGGGCTCCACCGGCGAGACGGCCAGCGGTTCGTTGGCCAGTTCCGTCAGCGGTGGTGTGGGGGGGCTGACCTTCACCCTGGTCGGCAACGCTACCGGCCAGTATGGCCAGATCCAGCTCAATACGGATGGTACCTACACCTACACCTTGACCTCTGCGCCGAACTCGCCGAATCACGTTAACGACGGCCCGAATGTGCTGACGGAATCCTTCACCTACCAGGTCAAGGATTCGCTCGGCAACACCACCACCAGCACCATCGTGATCAGCATCGTCGACGACGTGCCCAAGGCTTACAGCGACTTTGCCAATGTCTACGAAGGCGGCACGGTCAGCGGCAATGTGCTGGTCAACGATGTGACCGGCGCCGATGTGCGGGCCGACGGGCAATACGTGGTGGGTGTGCGCGCCGGCAGCGACACCTCGACCTCGGCCATCGGCCAGCTGGGCAGCAACGTGGCGGGGCAATATGGCTACCTGACGCTCGACGCCCAGGGCAATGCCACCTATCACGCCAATCCCGATTCGGTGGCACCGGCCGGTGCCACGGACGTGTTCGTCTACACCATCCGCGATGCCGATGGCGACGAAAGCACCACCACGATCACCATCAACGTGCACGACAACTCCCTGGTTGCCTGCCCGGATGACACGGCCAAGGTCTACGAGAAGGCGCTGGACCTGACCAAGGACGGCAACGACTTGGCAGCGGGCAATGTCACCGGCAGCGATCCGCAGTCCAGTGCGGAAACCACCAGTGGTTCGCTGGCAGGTTCTGTCAGCGGCGGTATCGGTGCCTTGACCTTCACCCTGGTCGGCAATGCCACCGGCCAGTATGGCCAGATCCAGCTGAACGCGGATGGTTCCTACACCTACACCCTGACCTCGGCGCCGAACTCGCCCAACCACGTCAACGATGGCCCGAACGTGGTTACCGAGAGCTTCACCTACCAGGTCAAGGATTCGCTCGGCAACACCACCACCAGCACCATTGTGGTCAGCATCGTCGACGACGTGCCCAAGGCCCATAGCGATTTCGCCAATGTCTACGAAGGCGGCACGGTCAGCGGCAATCTGCTGGTCAACGACGTGGTGGGTGCCGATGTGCGTGCCGATGGGCAGTATGTGGTCGGCGTGCGCGCAGGCAGCGATACCTCGACCTCGGCCATCGGCCAGCAGGGCAGCAACGTGGCGGGGCAATATGGCTACCTGACGCTCGACGCCCAGGGCAATGCCACCTACCACGCCAACCCCAATGCGGTGGCGCCAGCCGGTGCCACGGACGTGTTCGTCTACACCATCCGCGATGCCGATGGCGATGAAAGCACCACCACCCTCACCATCGATGTGCACGACATTTCGTTGGTGGCCTGCCCGGACGAGACTGCCAAGGTCTACGAGAAAGCCCTGGACCTGACCAAGGACGGCAACGACCTGGCAGCGGGCAACGTCACCGGCAGCGACCCGCACGCCACCACGGAAACTACCAGCGGTTCGCTGGCAGGCTCGGTCAGCGGCGGTATCGGTGCCTTGACCTTCACCCTGGTCGGCAATGCCACCGGCCAGTATGGCCAGATCCAGCTGAACAGCGATGGTTCCTACACCTACACCCTGACCTCGGCGCCGAACTCGCCCAACCACGTCAACGATGGCCCGAACGTGGTCACCGAGAGCTTCACCTATCAGGTCAAGGATTCGCTCGGCAACACCACCACCAGCACCATCGTGGTCAGCATCGTCGACGACGTGCCCAAGGCCCATTGCGACGTGGCTTCGGTCAAGGAGGGCGCCAGTGTCAGCGGCAACGTGCTGGACAACGACGTGGTCGGCGCCGATGTGCGTGCCGACGGGCAGTACGTGGTCGGTGTGCGCGCCGGCTCCGACACCTCTACCTCGGCCATCGGCCATGTCGGCGACACCATCGTCGGCCAGTACGGCTACCTGACCCTGGACAGCCAGGGCAACGCCACCTACCACGCCAACCCCGACAGCGTGCCGGCCGCCGGCGCGACCGACAGCTTCGTCTACACCATCCGTGACGCCGACGGCGACGAGAGCACCACGACCATTCGCATCAATGTGCAGGACAGCAAGCTGGTGGCGTGCGAGGACAGCGACGTCACCGTGTACGAAAAAGCCCTGGACCTGCACAAGGACGGCAATGATCTGGCCGCCGGCACCGTCACCGGCAGCGATCCGGGCTCCACTGGCGAGACGGCCTCCGGCAGCCTGGTCGGTTCGGTCCAGGGCGGCGTCGGCGCGCTGACCTACAGCCTGGTCGGCAATGCCGTGGGCCAGTACGGGCAGATCCAGCTCAATGCCGACGGTTCCTACACCTACACCCTGACCTCGGCGCCGAAGACCCCGGGGGGTGCCAACGACGGCGCCAACACCGTCAACGAGTACTTCACCTACAAGGCTACCGACGCCTTGGGCAACAGCGTCACCAGCACCATCGCCATCAACATCGTCGACGATATGCCGACGGTCCAGTGCGCGGTACGCAGCATCACGCCCGGCCAGGTGGACTCGAACATCCTGCTGGTGGTGGATGTGTCCAGCAGCATGGCGGCAAGCTCCGGCGTGCCGGGGCTGACCCGCCTGGAACTGGCCAAGCAGGCGATCAATGCCTTGCTCGACAAGTACGACGAGATGGGCGACATCAAGGTGCAGATCGTCACCTTCGGCACCGGTGCGCAGGTGCAGACCCCGGTGTGGGTCACGATCGGCGAGGCCAAGAACCTGATCGCCGGGCTCAGCCCAGGTGGCTCGACCTACTACGATTCGGCGGCGACCAAGGCCCAGGAAGCCTTCGCCACCACCGGCAAGCTGGTAGGCGCGCAGAACATCAGCTACTTCTTCTCCGACGGTGAGCCCACCAATGGCCATGCCATGACCGCGCCACGGGAAGCCGCCTGGGAATCCTTCCTCGACAGCAACGGCATCAAGTCCTACGCCATCGGCATGGGCAGCGGGGTCAACGAGGGCAACCTCAATCCGCTGGCCTACGACGGCAGCAGCCATACCGATACCAATTCGGTGGTGGTCACCGACCTCAGCCAGCTGAGTGCGGTGCTCTCCGGCACGGTGCAGGGCGCACCGATTACCGGCAGCCTGATGAGCGGCGGCGATTTCGGGGCTGATGGCGGCTTCATCAAGGCGCTGCTGGTCGATGGCACCACCTACACCTACGATCCGAAGGCCAATGCCGGGCAGGGCGGTTATGCGGCCAGTGGCGGCGCGGACAAGGCCACCTTCGACACCGTGAGCAACAGCCTGAGCATCAAGACCGGCCTGGGCGGCACCCTGGTGGTGAACATGGACAACGGCGAGTTCACCTACACGCCACCGAAGGACAACGGCAGTGGCCAGGTGGAGAAGTTCGGCTTTACCGCCAGCGACAACGACGGCGATACCCGCAGTGCCAGCCTGATGATCAACATCAACAGCAATGGCGCGCCGGTCGCGGGTGCCGACCACATCATCACCAATATCAAGGGCGCCACCCTGACGGTGCCGGCAGAGGCGCTGCTGGCCAATGACCGCGACCCGGACCACGACACCCTGAGTGCCGCGCCGACCACCTTCAATACCAACTTCGCCGACAAGGGCGCAGGCTTCACGGCGGGCACCCAGGCGCAGACCATCAAGTTCGACGCCACCGCCAACAAGGCCGAGAACCAGTTGCGCGACCTGGCCCGCAGCGAGTTCACCAGCCTCAACGGCAGCATGACCGCTGCCCTGGTGGTGGCTGGTTACCTGGGCTCGATCAGCACCGCCAATGCCAACGACGAGGACACCCTGACGGTGACCCTGCGCAAGGGCGAAACCCTGACCCTCGACCATGACCGGCCCGCGGGCAACCTGCTGATGGAATGGAAGGATGCCAGTGGCAGCTACCAGACCATCGCCGACGGCGGCAGCTTCACGGCCACCCATGACGGGGTGTACAGCATCCATGTGATCAATACCGAGAACGCCGCCGGCAACAGCAAGGCTGCCGAGAACTACAAGCTGAGCCTGGTGGTGGACTACAGCAATGCCAGCAACGAGGACTATCACGGCAGCTACACCGTCAGCGACAACCATGGCGGCTACGGCACCGGAGCGGTGGATATCACTTACCAGGCCGGCAACACCCTTACCGGCACCGGCGGTGACGATGTACTGCTGGCCGGGGCCGGCGATACCACCCTCAACGGTGGCGCCGGCAACGATGTGCTGGTGGCGGGGGCGGGCAACAACAGCCTGCACGGTGGTGATGGCGACGACCTGCTGATCGGTGGTCCTGGCAACGACCTGCTCGACGGCGGAGCCGGCAATGACACTGCCAGCTACGCCAAGGCCACCGCCGGCGTGATCGTGGACCTTGGCCATGTCGGGCAGCAGAACACCGTCGGCGCCGGGCTGGACACCCTCAGCGGTATCGAGAACCTGATCGGCTCGGACTACAACGACACCTTGACCGGCAATGACGGTGACAACCTGCTCAACGGCGGCGCGGGCAACGATGTGCTCAAGGGCGGTGCCGGCAACGACATCCTGATTGGCGGGCCGGGCAACGACACCCTGACCGGTGGCAGTGGCAACGACAGCTTTGTCTGGCAGAAGGGCGATACCGGGCATGACACCGTGACCGACTTCACCCCCGGCAGCGATCGCCTGGATCTGTCGCAACTGCTACAGGGCGAGAACGCCACCAGCGCCTCGCTGGACGACTACCTGCACTTCAAGGTCAGCGGCAGCGGCGTCAATGTGGTGTCGACCATCGAGGTCAGCAGCGTTGCTGGCGCGGCGCCGACCCAGACCATCGACCTGGCCGGAGTGGACCTGGCGCAGCATTACGGGGTGTCGGCCGGGGCGGGCGGGCTGATCGCGGCCGGGCATGACACCGCGACCATCATCAACGGCATGCTCAATGACCATTCGTTGAAGGTGGACACGGTGTAAGCCAGCAGCCCATCGCGGGGCAAGCCCGCCCCGCGATGGCGTCACTGTGGCCGGTGCAAGGTCTTCTGCTTGAGGATCCAGGCGCTGACCAGCACCGCGCTGGTCAGCATGAACGCCCGCGCCCAGAACAATGGCACCAGGTAGCAGGACAGCCCGATGCTGGCCCACATCAACCCGATCGCATAGACCTTGCCCTTGAGCGGAATCCCCTCACCGCTGAGGTAGTCGCGGATCCACGGCCCGAGTTTCGGGTGGTTCACCAGCCAGTGGTGAAAACGTGGCGAGCTGCGGGCGAAGCAGGCTGCCGCCAGCAGCAGGAACGGGGTGGTGGGCAATACCGGCAGGAAGATCCCCGCCACCCCCAGCGCGACGCTGAGCCAGCCGGCGGCCAGCAGCAGGTAGCGCACCACCTCGATCAGTGGTGGCGTGGCTTGAGCAGGGCGGGCTTCTCTTCGGGGGCGTGCAGCAGCAGGAACAGTGCGCTCAGTGCCTCGGGGATCTGCACGATCATGTCGTCCTGCAGGTTGGCGTTGCCGGCAATGTCGGCGAACTCGGGTTGTTCGTCGAACAGACCGGAACCGACCATGATCGGCAGGAGCATTTCGCTGACTTCTTCCTCGGCGTTCTCGAACCAGGCCTCTTCACGCAGGAACACGCCCTCCATGAAGCCGATGCACCAGCCGCGCAGGTCGGAATCGTCCGGCTCTTCGGTCAGGTCTAGTTCACAAGGCAGGTCGAATTCCTCGTCGCTGGCCAACTGGCGGGCGATGTGGCCCTTGAGCGCGACCAGGGTGGCCTCGATCTCGGTGCGCTGGGCATCGCTGGCGTAATGGGGCTCTTCGGCGAACAGCGCGTCGATCCATTCGCGTTCTGGAACTTCCTCGGAGCAGATCGACAGCGCGGTCAGGTAGCCGTGGGCGGCGACGTAGTCCAGCGCTTCTTCGTGCAGCTCATCGGCGTCGAGGAAGGCTTGCAGGCGGGTCAGTTGCTCGGCGAAGGACATTACAGGGCTACCTTGGGGAATAAACGATGCTGAATTCTAGCACCTTGCGGCGCTCGCGGGGCAAAGCGAACGTCTGTCACCGGGGCATGCCGGGGTACGCGGCAGTCGGGTATACTCCGCGGTTTTTCGTGCCAGGTGGCGTTTTGCGGCCATCCGGCAAAAACCGCTTACGCATTCGGTGTGTGCGCGGCGGATTTATCGTCCAGCCTGAGTCCAGGATGGTACGGCGATTTTGGAGTGGCAAATGCTCGAACAGGCTCAGCGCGTCCTCAAGGATGTCTTCGGTTACGACAGTTTCCGCGGGCGCCAGGCAGCGATCATCGAATGTGTGGCGGGCGGTGGCGACGCGCTGGTACTGATGCCCACCGGTGGCGGCAAGTCCCTGTGCTTCCAGGTGCCCGGCTTGCTGCGCCCTGGCTTGACGGTGGTGGTGTCGCCGCTGATCGCGCTGATGGACGACCAGGTCGCCACCCTCGACGAGCTGGGCGTGGCAGCCGCGGCGCTGAACTCCACCCTCAGCGCCGAGCAGCAGCGCGACCTGGCCGGGCGCCTGCGCCGCGGCGAGGTGAAGATGCTGTACCTGGCCCCCGAGCGCCTGGTGCAGCCGCGCATGCTGGACTTCCTGCGTGGCCTGGACATTTCCCTGTTCGCCATCGACGAGGCCCACTGCGTCTCGCAATGGGGTCACGACTTCCGCCCCGAGTACCTGCAGCTGGGCCAGCTTGCCGAGCTGTTCCCTCATGTGCCGCGCATCGCCCTGACCGCCACCGCCGACATGCGCACCCGCGAGGAGATCGTCCAGCGCCTGCACCTGCAGGGCGCCGAGCGTTTCCTCTCGAGCTTCGACCGGCCGAACATCTTCTACCGCATCGTGCCCAAGGAGGCGCCGCGCAAGCAGTTGATGGCGTTCCTCGGCGAGCGGCGCGGCAACGCCGGCATCGTCTATTGCCTGTCGCGCAAGAAGGTCGACGAGACCGCGGCCTTCCTTTGCGACCAGGGCTTCCCGGCGCTGCCGTACCACGCCGGCCTGGCTGCGGAAACCCGCGCCGCCAACCAGCACCGCTTCCTCAACGAGGAAGGACTGATCATGGTCGCCACGATTGCCTTCGGCATGGGCATCGACAAGCCCAACGTGCGCTTCGTTGCCCACCTCGACCTGCCCAAGTCGCTCGAGGCCTATTACCAGGAGACCGGCCGTGCCGGCCGTGACGGCCTGCCGTCGGACGCCTGGATGGCCTACGGCCTGCAGGACATGGTGATGCTCAAGCAGATGCTGCAGAACTCCGAGGGCGACGAGCGCCACAAGCGCATCGAGCAGCACAAGCTCGACGCCATGCTGGCCCTCTGCGAGGAGACCCGTTGCCGCCGCCAGTCGTTGCTGGCCTATTTCGACGAGGTGCTCGAGCAGCCCTGCGGGCACTGCGACAACTGTGTCGACAACGTGCAGACCTGGGATGCCACCGAGCCCGCGCGCCAGGCCTTGTCGGCGGTGTTCCGCACCGGCCAGCGCTACGGCGTCGGCCATCTGGTCGATGTGCTGTTGGGCAAGGACACCGAGAAGGTGCGCAATTTCGGCCACGAAAAGCTGTCGGTGTTCGGCGTCGGCAAGACGCTGGCCGAGGCCGAATGGCGCTCGCTGTTCCGCCAGTTGGTGGCGCGCGGGCTGGTGGACATCGACCTGGAAGGTTACGGCGGCCTGCGCCTGTCCGACAGCTGCCGGCCGCTGCTGCGCGGTGAGGTGAACCTGCAACTGCGCCGCGACCTCAAGCCGCAGACCGTGGCCAAGGCGTCCGGCGGCAGTGGCGGCAGCCCGGCCAGCCAGCTGGTGCGCGCCGAGGAGCGGGAACTGTGGGAGGCGTTGCGCACCTTGCGGCGCAAGCTGGCCGAAGAGCACAGCGTGCCGCCTTATGTCATCTTCCCCGACTCCACCTTACTGGAGATGTTGCGCAGCATGCCCACCAGCCTCAGCGACATGGCCCAGGTCAGTGGCGTCGGCGCGCGCAAGCTGGAGCGCTACGGCCAGGCCTTCCTCGAGGTGCTCAATGGCGCCGGTGGCACCGAGGAAGCGCCGAAGGTGGTGCTCGACCTGCGCCACGAACTGGTCAGCCTGGCCCGCGCCGGCATGACGCCGGCGCAGATCGCCGGGCAACTCAACTGCACCGAGAAGAACGTCTACAGCTTGCTGGCCGAGGCCATCGGCCGCCAAGAACTGAGTCTGGAGCAGGCGCTGGACCTGCCCGAAGAGCTGATGATGGAAGTACAGGATGCCTTCCTCGATGGCGAGGGCGAGCTGCCGCCGGTGTCCGCTGTGGCGCCGCTGTTCGGCCAGCGGGTGCCGGAAGGTGTGCTGCACTGCGTGCGGGCGGCGCTGGCGGTGGAGTTCGGCGTGTGATTGCCGGCATTTGTGCCATTTGCTGACCTTTGTCATACCCTTACATGATTATCAGTCATTTCCGTGGCGTCGAACCTTGCCTGATCGGTCGGGCCATGGTTAGCTGGCTAATAATTAGTTCTATTCATTGAGTTACTTATGCCCCTGACCGACAACCAACACCGCTTCGGCATGCAGCTGGCCCAGATGTCCCGAGGCTGGCGCGCCGAGCTGGACCGCCGCCTGGCCGGGCTCAATCTGTCGCAAGCCCGCTGGCTGGTGCTGCTGCACCTGGCCCGGTTCGACGAGGCGCCGACCCAGCGTGAGCTGGCCCAGAGCGTGGGCGTCGAGGGCCCGACCCTGGCGCGCCTGCTCGACAGCCTGGAAAGCCAGGGGCTGGTGCGCCGCCAAGCCGTGATGGAAGACCGTCGGGCCAAGAAAATCCTGCTGTGCCCACCGGCCAAGCCGCTGATCGACCAGATCGAGACCATCGCCAATGCGTTGCGGCTCGAGTTGTTCACCGGGGTCGACGAGGCCGACCTGGAAGTGTGCATGCGCGTGCATGCGAAGATTCTCGATAATCTCGAGAAGTCCTGAGTTTTACCCGGATCGCGGGGCAAGCCCGCTCCCACAAGATTTTGCTTGGCTTGTGGGGGCGGCTTGCCCCGCGATCATTTCTAGAAGGTATGCCCCAGGTTCAGGTACACCGCCTTCTCATGTGCATCGTTGGCGCCATAGCTCAGGTTCAACGGCCCCAGCGGCGTTTCCAGCCCCAGGAAGATGCTCGCCGCATTGATGTAGCCGCTGTCGAACTCGTTGTCGTTGTTCCACGCACGGCCGCGCTCCAGCGAGCCGCCCAGGTACAGCGGGAAGTCCAGCGGCAGGTAGGCGCGTGGCGTCAGGCGGCGGTAGTAGACCATGCGCAGCAGGCTCATGTTCTGCCCGGAGATCGAGTCCTGGCGGAACCCCGATAGCTGCCGTGCGCCGCCGAAGACGAAGCTTGAGGTGACCACTTCGGCATCGTCCAGGGTTCGCCCGTAGCGCCCGCCCAGCACCAGGGTGTTCGGCCCGCTGCTGATGGCCTTGTCCAGGTTGAACAGCCACTGCCGGTAGTTCTGGTCCGAATCCAGCGACTTGTCGTACTTGCGCACGGTCAGGCCGATGTCTTCGCCGCTGTGCGGGAAGTAGACGTTGTCGAAGGTGTCGAAGGAGTACTTGAGCTCGTAGAAGCCCTCATTGAAGCTGACCTTGGGCAGGTCCTGGTCGCCGATGCGCACCTCGGCGTTGCCCCAGGCCTTGCCCACGCCCAGGCGAACCTCGCCGTAGGTGCCGATCTGCCGCCCGACATTGAGCCCGAAGCCGTAGCGTTCGAGGCGGTATTCGGCCACCGGGTCGTTGTCCAGGGTGGCCTCGACATTCTGCGAACCCAGGGCCAGATAGGGGGCGATGAAGTAGCGCGAGCCCACGTCCAGCGGCTGGTAGAACTCGCTGTACAGCTCCTGTTCGTCGCCGATCTGGGCCCGGGTCAGCCATTCGCCGCCGAGCCGGTTGATGCCGTTGACCCGGTAGCTGGCGCCAAGGTTGAAGGCGCTGTCGCCGCGCAGGTCGTCCGACAGGTTCAGGCCCAGGCGCAGGTAATCGGTACCGCCACGCCGCCCGCGGGCGTTGATCACCAGGGTATGTTCATCGCCCTTGTGCGCGACGCGGTATTGCACCTGGTCGAAGTAGTCCAGCCCGTAGAGGGTGCCCATGTCGGTCTGCAGGCGGCCGAGGTCCAGCGGTTCGCCGATGGGTTGGCGGATGTAGTAGCGGATCACGTCGTCGCTGACCTTGGAGTCATTCTCCACCTTGATGGCGGTGATGATCGGCGTGCGCTGCTTCGGTGAACGCGCCATTGCCAGGTTGCTGTCACCCTCGGGCCGGCGCAGCGCCGCCAGGCGCGGATCGAGGGCGCGGGTGGCGCGGTAGCCGGCATCGATCATGTCCTGGGCGCGGCCGAAGTCGGTGACACCGAACGCGGACAGCGGCGGCTGGACGAGGATGTCCTCGCGGCGCAGGCTGGCCAGCTGTTCCTCGGAGTTGCGCCGGGTCATCAGGGTGATCGACTGGTTGAGTACATCCACTACCGTGGCCAGTTGCTTGCGGTTGCGCAGCGGGGTGCCGATGTCGACGACGATGGCCAGGTCCACACCCATCTCGCGCACCACGTCCACCGGGATGTTATCGGTCATGCCGCCATCCACCAGCAGCCGGCCGTCCAGTTCCACCGGGGCGAAGACCGCCGGGATCGACATGCTGGCGCGGATCACCTGGGGCAGGTGGCCACGGCGGAAGATCACCTTCTCGCCACTGGTGATGTCGGTGGCCACGGCGCGGAACGGGATCGGCAGCTTGTCGAAGTCGCGCACGTCGGCGGCATGGGCCAGCTTGCTTTCCAGCAGCAGGGCGAGGTTCTGGCCCTGGATCACGCCCAGTGGCAGGCCCAGGCTGCCGTCGTCGCGAAAGCTCAGCTTCTGCTTGACCAGGAAGTCGCGGTCGTCCTGCTTGCGTCGGAACGGCACGTCCTTGCGCGGCGGGGCGTCGGACAATGCCTGTTGCCAGTCCAGGGTGGTGGCCAGTTTTTCCAGTTCGGCGATGCTGTAGCCCGAGGCGTACAGCCCGCCGACCACCGCGCCCATGCTGGTGCCGGCGATGGCATCGATGCGCACGCCCTGTTCTTCCAGGGCCTTGAGTACGCCGATATGGGCCAGGCCGCGGGCGGCACCGCCCGACAGCACCAGGCCGATTTTCGGCCGCGCCGTTTCGGCGGCATGCAAGGTGATGGAAGTGAGCATCAGCAGGAGGCAGAACAGCAGGCGGCGCATCGTGAGTCTCAAACCAGAGGGTAAAGACCGCTAGTATAAGCGGCCCTTCCTACGGAGTTCCCCGACATGGCAGACAGCAAGCCACAAATTGTCATCACTTATTGCACCCAGTGCCAATGGCTGCTGCGCGCCGCCTGGCTGGCGCAGGAGTTGCTCAGCACCTTCGCTGACGACCTCGGCCAGGTCGCCCTGGAACCTGGTACCGGCGGGGTGTTCCGCATCACCTGCGACGGCGTGCAGATCTGGGAGCGCAAGGCCGACGGCGGCTTCCCCGAGGCCAAGGCGCTCAAGCAGCGGGTGCGTGACCAGATCGATCCGCAGCGCGACCTGGGTCACAACGATCGCTGATCAGGCGCTTTCGGCCACGGTCTGCCGGGTGGGTTGTTCGGCGGCCAGGCGGCTGGACAGGATGATGGCGAAGATGATCAAGGCACCACCGGCGAGCATGCTCAGGGTCGGCTGTTCGGCGAACACCACCCAGGCCACGGCGATGCCATACACCGGTTCCATGCCGAACACCACCGCGGCGGTACGTGCCTTGATCACCGCCAGGCTAGCGACGAACAGGCTGTGGGCGACGCCGGTGCAGAAGATGCCGAGCAGGGCGATCCATAGCCAGTCCATGGGCGCCACCGCAGCCAGGCCCGGCGCGGCGAACGGCAGCAGGCACAGGCTTACCACCAGGTTCTGCCACAGCGCCGCCTGCACGGCGGGCAGGCGCCCGGAGCCGGCGCGGTTGGTCAGCGACAGCAGCGAGAACAGCAGGCCCGAGAGCAGCGCCCAGAGCAGCCCGCCGGTGGCCTCGCTGGCCAGGTCGAAGGCGGGGGTGACCAGTACCAGGCCGATGCTTACCAGCAGCACCAGCACAGCCTCGTTGCGGCGGATGCGTTCACGGAACAACAAGCCTTCAAGAATCACCGTGAATGCCGGAAAGCTGGCGAAGCCGAGGGTGGCGATGGCCACGCCGCCGACCTTGACCGCGATGAAGAAGCTCACCCAGTGCCCGGCCAGCAGCACACCGCCCAGCAACAGGCGGCGCAGGTCCTGGCCGCGCAGCGGTTGCCAGGCCTGGCGCGCCAGGCCGGCGAACAGGCCCAGGGCCAGCACGGCGAACGCGGCACGGCCAAAGACGATGATCGAAGGGCTGGCACTGGCGGCCAGTTTGCCGAAGACGCCGGTCAGGCCGAAGAACAGCGCGCCGATATGCAGGGCGCCGAGGGCGGTGCGGTGGTTCATGGTGGTCCCTAGAGTGTGAGGTTTCCTTTACCAGCCCTTCGCCGGCAAGCCGGCTCCCACAGAGGTGCGCGCGATCCTGTGGGAGCCGGCTTGCCGGCGAAGGGCCGGTACAAGCGCCAGAAATAGTGGCTGCAGTGTAAAAAAAACTGCAGGCGCTTTCTGTCGCCCAGCTAGCGTTCCTTGTCGCCAGACTCGCGCCGCAACGCCAGCGGCGTGCAGCCGAACGCCCGCAGCACCGCCGCGCTGAATGCGCTCTGCGAGCCATACCCCACGCGCGCGCCAATCTCACCCACCGGCAACACCGTCTCACGCAACAGCCGGCGCGCCATCGTCAGCCGCCGTTGGCGGATGTAGTCCATCGGCGTCAGGCCGCACTCGCTGGCAAACCGCGCATGCAGCCGCGCACTGGACAGCCCGGCCAGCCGCGCCAGGTCGGCGACCTGCAGCGGGTAGGCGGCGTGCTGCTCGATATGGCGGTCGAAGGCGGCATAGGGCAGGCGCCTGCTGGCCAGTACCGGGGCGCAGGCCTGTGGATTGAGGCTGGCCAACAGCAACACCGCGCCCTGGCGGGCAATCAGCGGGTCGTCCACGGGGCTGCTTGCCAGCCAGTCCACCAGTTGCTGCTGGCGGCTGTCCAGGCTCAGGGGGCCGGGGCGGTCGAGCAGGCGGCGGCTGTCGTCGGCGTGCTCGCCCAGATGATCGCCGAGCCAGTGTCCGCCCGGTACGTCCAGCACCAGGCAATCGCTGCCCTCGCGGCTCCCGCACGTGTGGTGGGCACCGGCGGGAACCACCATCAGGTCCTGGCGAGCGACCCGGCCGCCGCGTCCATCCACCTCGAAATCCAGGCGCCCGCCGAGGCCGAACACCAGCTGTGGATGGTCGTGGCTGTGGGCGATCAGGTCGTGGCGGTAATGGCGCAACGAGAGCAAGGGGCCGGCGGTCATGGTGAGTCCTCACGGGGCAGGCGAAGATTGTACACCTGCAGGCGCGGGCAGGATGGTAATGTACCTGCCACCAATCTGTCACCTGCGCCTGCCAGTCTCCAGCAAACAGCGCCGGAGCCTGCCCATGAGCCACGCCGAACCCCTTCGCCCTTCACGCAAGCAGCGTGTCCGTACCCTGTGGATTTCCGATGTGCACCTGGGCACCCGCGACTGCCAGGCCGAACACCTGGCGCACTTCCTCAAGGGCTACCAGGCCGAGCGCATCTACCTGGTCGGCGACATCATCGATGGCTGGAAACTGCGCAGCGGCATCTACTGGCCCCAGGCCCACACCAATGTCATCCGCCGCCTGCTGACCCTGAGCAAGCGCGGCACCGAGGTGATCTACGTTACCGGCAACCATGACGAATTCCTGCGGCGTTACTCGAAACTGATCCTGGGCAACATCCAGCTGGTGGACGAGGCCGAACACCTCACCGTCGATGGTCGGCGCTTGCTGGTGATCCACGGCGACCAGTTCGACGTGATCACCCGCTACCACCGCTGGCTGGCTTTTCTTGGCGACCGGGCGTACGAGTTCACCCTGGTGCTCAACCGTTGGCTCAACCACTGGCGCGCCCGTTACGGCTATGGCTACTGGTCGTTGTCGGCGTACCTCAAGCACAAGGTCAAGGGCGCGGTTAACTTCATCAGCGACTTCGAGGATGCCATCGCCCACGAGTGCACCCGGCGTGGCTTCCATGGTGTGGTGTGTGGGCATATCCACCATGCCGAGATCCGCCAGGTGGGCGAGGTGGAGTACCTCAACTGCGGTGACTGGGTGGAGTCGTGCACGGCGCTGATCGAACACTGGGACGGGCGGATCGAGCTGTATCGGTTTGCCGAGGCGCAGGCGCGGGAGGCGGCGCTGCGCTTGGCGGAGCTGGGCGAGCCGGCGTAGTGTCTCGTCGGCTGCGCCTGTGATCGCGGGGCAAGCCCGCTATCGGTACTGGCAGATCAGGCGGTGGCTTGCAGGGCCGCCTTGTAGATCGACTGCCTGGGCTGGGCGAACAAGCGCTCGAGCATCGGCTCGAAGAACGCAAGCGGCAGGCTTTCATAGTCCGGATCGAACGCCGCCGCGTCGTAGCGGGCGCAGAACTCGAGGGTTCGCTGGTAATGCGGGTGATCGCGGAATTGCTCGCGCAGGTGGCGATCCATGCCCAGGTGGTGGAAGAAGTAGTAGCCCTGGAAAATCCCGTGTTTCTCGATCATCCACAGGTTCTCGTCGCTGACGAACGGCTTGAGGATCGCCGCGGCGATATCCGGGTGGTTGTAGCTGCCCAGGGTGTCGCCGATGTCATGCAGCAGGGCGCAGACGACGTACTCTTCATCGCGGCCGTCGCGGTGGGCGCGGCTGGCGGTCTGCAGGGAATGGCTCAGGCGGTCGATGGGGAAGCCGCCGAAGTCGCCGTCGAGCAGGCGCAGGTGGGCGAGGATGCGTTGGGGCAACTGCTGGGCGTAGGCGCGAAAGTCGTCGGCGATGATCGCCCAGTCCTGAGCGGTGCCATCGCGCATGTGGCTGAAACTGGCTTGCTTGCTCATCACCGCGTGCCGCTCGTGTCGGGGAACATACCGCAGTGTTGGCCAGGATCCGGGCTTTGGTAGTGGCCGGCCGGGACGTGAACCTGGCCTTGCGGGCCGATTCAGAGGCTCAGGCGGCCCAGCAGGATGTCGCGGAACATGGCGAAGTCGCCGACCAGGCTGTACCAGGGGTGGCTGAAGGTGGCCGGGCGGTTCTTCTCGAAGAAGAAATGCCCGGCCCAGGCGAAGCCATAGCCGGCCAGCGGCACGGCCAGCAGCAACAGCCACTTGCCGCTGCCGATGCTGTAGGCGAGCAGGGCGATCACCAGGCTGGTGCCGACGAAATGCAGGCGGCGACAAGTGGGGTTGCTGTGCTCGCCCAGGTAATAGGGATAGAACTCGGCAAAACTGCGGAACTGCGCGGTGCGGGTCATGGCGGGCTTCCGGATCTGCGGGTCTTGCTGACAGGATACACGGCGTGGAGCCTGAATCGAGTCTAGAGTCACTGGGTGCCGTGGCCAGTGACAATAGGCGCCAATTGAGTATCCTTTCAGTTCACCGCAGGAGCGGTCAGCACAAGAGCCTGTCATGAGTGAGAGAACCACGTCAGCCAGCTGGGCATCAGGGATCGTCAAGGCACTCGAGCTGGAAGGGCTCGATTGTCCGGCCATGTTCAAGCAGCTCGGGCTCGACTTCGCCGCCCTCGACGACCCCGACGCGCGATTCACCCAGGATTCGATGACCCGCCTGTGGCAACTGGCGGTCGAGCTGTCGGGCAACGAGGCCATCGGCCTTAACATGGCCCGGGTGGTGCGCCCGGCCTCGTTCCATGTGGTGGGCTATGCGCTGATGTCCAGCCGCACCCTTGCCGAGGGGTTCGAGCGCCTGGTGCGTTATCAGCGCATCATCGCGGAGAGTTCGGACCTGAGCTTTCGCCACGAGCCCGACGGCTATGCCCTGGTGCTGACCGTGCATGGCGACCACCTGCCGCCGACCCGGCACAGCGCCGAAGCCTCGCTGGCCTGCGCCCTGGCGTTGTGCACCTGGCTCAGCGGGCGGCCGATCCAGCCGCGGCGCGTGCTGATCCAGGGCGCCCTGCCGAAAAATGTCGAGCCGTACAAGGTGGCGTTCCACGCGCCGCTGCAGTTTGGCGCGGCCCATGACGCGCTGGTGTTCGCACGCGCCGACATGGAGGCGCCGTTGCCTACCGCCAACGAGGCGATGGCGGTGCTGCACGACCGTTTCGCCGGTGAGTACCTGGCGCGTTTTTCGGAAAGCCGGGTAACCCACCGCGTGCGCCAGGTGCTGTGCCGCATCCTGCCCCAGGGCGAGCCCAAGCGCGAAACCGTGGCCCAGGCCCTGCACCTTTCGCAGCGCACCTTGCAGCGGCGCCTGCAGGACGAGGGCACCAGCTTCCAGACCCTGCTCGACGACACCCGCCGCGAACTGGCCGAGCAGTACCTGGCGCAGCCTGGCACCACGTTGCTGGAAACCGCCTACCTGCTGGGTTTCGCCGACCCGAGCAACTTCTACCGGGCGTTCCGCCGCTGGTTCGACAGCACGCCGAGCGAGTACCGCACGCGCCTGTCGGTCAGTGACGCCAGAACGCCGGCATGCACAACACCAGCACCGTGATGATCTCCAGGCGGCCCAGCAGCATGCCGCCGGCAAGGATCCATTTGGCGGCATCCGGCAGCGTCGCGTAGTTGCCGGCCGGGCCGATCACTTCGCCCAGCCCCGGGCCGACGCCCGAGACGGTCCCGGCGGCACCGGTGAGCGCGGTCATCCAGTCCACGCCCAGCAGCGACAGCAGCAGGGCGATGATGCAGATGGTGATGGCGAAGAAGAACGAGAAGGTCAGGATCGAGCGCACGATCTCTTCGTCGAGGCGGTGGCCGTTGTATTTCTGCTTGATCACCGCGCGCGGATGGATCAGCTGGTTGAGGTTGGCCTTGAGCAGGATGTAGGCGACCTGGAAGCGGAAGATCTTGATACCGCCGGCCGTCGAGCCGGAGCAGCCGCCGACGAAGCCCAGGTAGAAGAACAGCATCAGCGAGAAGTTGCCCCACAGGCTGTAGTCGCCCAGGGCAAAGCCGGTGGTGGTGACCACCGAAGTGACGTTCAGCGCCACGTGGCGCAGGGCATCGAGCCAGTGCAGCTCGGTGGTGGCCCAGTACCAGGTGCCGAGCACCAGCCAGGTGGCCACCAGCATGGCCAGCAGGCCCTGCACCTGCTGGTCCTTGATCAGCGCCCGGCGGTGGCCGCGCAGGGTGGCCACGTACAGGGTGAATGGCACGCTGCCCATGATCATCACCACCACCGCGACCCAGTGCACCGCAGGGATGTCCCATTTGGCCAGGGACTGGTCGGAGGTCGAGAACCCGCCGGTGGAGATCGCCGACATGGCGTGGTTGATCGCATCGAACAGGCCCATCCCCGCCCACCAGAAGGCCAGGCTGCCGAGCACGGTGATGCCGACGTACACCGCCACGATCGACTTGGCGACCATGTGCGAGCGCGGCATCACTTTCTCCGAACGGTCGGAGGACTCGGTCTGGAACAGGCGCATGCCGCCGATGCGCAGCAACGGCAGGATCGCCACGGCCATGCCGATGAAGCCGATGCCGCCCAGCCAGTGCAGCATCGAGCGCCACATCAGGATGCCCGGCGACATGCTGTCCAGGCCGCTGAGCACGGTGGCGCCGGTGGCGGTGATGCCGGACATGCTTTCGAAGAAGGCATCGGTGTAGCTGATGTGCTGGGTCAGCAGGAAGGGCAGGGCGGCGAACACGCAGACCACCAGCCAGCTGCTGACGGTCAGCAGGTACATGTCGCGGGGGCGCAGGTGCACGTGCTCGGGGCGGCCGGGGATGACCAGGCCGAGCCCTGCGAGGAAGGTGATCAGGCTCGACCAGAGGAACGACGGCATGTCGCTGGTGCGCTCGAAGACCACCAGGGTCGCCATGGGCACCACCATGCTCACCGCCAGGGTGATCAGGAAGATGCCGATGATGAAACCAATGATCCTTAAGGTCGGCAACGCCATGTGATCTGCTCTGACTCGCTACGGAAAGGGCGCCATTCTACCTGTGGGCCGGGTCTTGTAAACGCCGATTGCTGGCCTCAACGGAGCGGGCTTGCACCGCGATGGCCGGATCGCGGGGCAAGCCCGCTCCCACGATCCCCCTCGATGGTGCAGAATGGCCGCACTTTCAATCTGCCAGGAGGGTAGCCCATGGAGGCTCTCGACGCATTGCTCAACCGTGTTTCCGTGCCACGCCTGACTGACCCGGCGCCCAATGCCGCCCAGCGCGAGGCGCTGTTCCAGGCCGCATTGCGTGCGCCTGACCATGGCCAACTGCGCCCCTGGCGTTTCCTGACCATCGAAGGGCAGGGCCGGGAAAAGCTCGGCGAGCTGTTCGCCGAAGCCGTGCAGGCCAAGGGCGAAGCCACCCAGGCGGCGCTGGACAAGGCCCGGGCGATGCCGCTGCGCGCGCCGTTGCTGATCGTGGTGATCGCCCGGCTGCAGGATCACTTCAAGGTGCCGAAGATCGAGCAGCGCCTGGCCGCCGGCTGCGCCGCCCATGGCATCCTGATCGCCGCCCATGCCCAGGGTATCGGCGCGGTATGGCGCACCGGCGACATGGCCTTCGACGCCCATGTGCACAAGGGGCTGGGGCTTGCCGAGAACGAAGAGCTGATCGGTTACCTGTATGTCGGCACGCCAATGGCCGAGCCACGCACCGCGCCGATCCTGGAAACTGCCGAGTACGTCAGCGCCTGGGGCGAGTGATTGAGTGGGGCCGCTGCGCGGCGGCCCCTGTATCAGTCAGCCAGCGCTAACTTCATTGGGCAGCTCCAGCGTAGCCACGAACCCACCCTGCGGATGGTTTGCAAGCTTCAGGCTGCCACCATGCCGCTCCGCCGCCTTGCGCGCAATCGCCAAACCCAACCCATGCCCTGGCGCCTCCTGCCCCGGTGCCCGGAAGAATGGCTCCCCCAACTGCTCCAGATATTCCGTCGCCACCCCCGGTCCATGGTCGCGCACGCTCAGCACGATACGGTCCTGTTCGCGGCTGGCGCGCAGCTCGATCGGCTGCCCGGCCGGATTGAAGCGCAGCGCATTGCGCAGCAGGTTGTCCACCGCCCGCTCGATCAGCGTCGGCCAGCCTTGCAGGGTCAGGCCCGGCTGCATCTCCAGACGCACCTCCTGATCCGGCGCTGACAACTGGGCATCCTTGCGCACGCCGCCCAGCAAGGCATTGAGGTCCACCGGCTCCGCATGCGCCTGCTCGGCATCGACCCGGGCGAGCACGAGGATTTCGCTGATCAGGTCTTCCAGACGATCGCATTCGCGGGTCAGGCGTGGCCACAGGGCCTGACGCTGTTCCGGTTCGGCGCGCTCGGCCAGGGCCAGGGCGATGCGCAGCCGGGCCAGTGGCGAACGCAGTTCGTGGGACACATCGCGCAGCAGCTGACGCTGGCTGCCGATCAGGCTCTGCAGGCGTGCGCCCATCTTGTTGAAGTCGTTGGCCAGCACGCCGAACTCGTCGCGGCGCACGGCCAGCCGCGCCAGGCTGTTCTGCTGGTAGCTGGTCTGCCCCAGGTCGTGCACGGCGCCGCGCAGACGGCTGAGCGGGCGGGTGATCGACAGGGTTACCAGCAGGCTGAACAGGGTCAGCACCACCAAGGCTATGCCCAGGGCGCTGAGCGGCCAGATCAGGCTTTCGCGGTGCCAGGCGGCCAGCTCCGGGTGGGGGATACGGTAGATCAGCAGGTAGGTCTCACCGCTGCCGGGGCTGGTGTATTCCTCGGTCAGGCGGCGCCACGGCAGGCGACGTTCGTCGTTGTGCTGGCGTGCCTCGAAGGCGGCGGCGCGGCGCGGGAAGGTGCCGGGTACCACGGCATCGCCGCTGTCGTCGAGCACCTGCACGTCGATCTTGTAGCGCTGCTTGCGCCGTTCCAGGAAGCGTTGCGACGACTCCAGGCCTTCCTGTTCGTAGTGCTGGGCCCAGTGGCTGGCCAGGTTGTTCAGGCCCGGATGGCGGCTGAGGATCCAGGTGTCCTGGTTGAGCATGTGCCCGAGCAGGATCGACAGCCCGGCGACCAGGGCGATGGCCAGCCAGAAGCTGGCCAGGATGCGCCAGAACAGTGAACGCAAGACAAGCACCTCCAGGAAATGGCGAAAGCCCGGCGCGCTGGGAAGCGGGCCGGGCATCGGGCTGACAGCTTACTGGGCCTTGCCGGTTTTTTCAGCCTTCCAGGCCTGGAACTCCTGCCACTCGGCCTTGCGCGCGGCGCGTTCCTTCTGCAGGTCGTCGAATTTCTTCTGCTGGTCGGGCTTGAGCAAGGCGCGGATCTGGCCTTCGGTCTTGTCGTGGCTGGCCTTGAGCTCGTCCTTCAGGGCTTTCTGCTCGGCGGCCGGCAGCTTGGCGATGTAGCGTTCGTTGATGTCGCGGCGCTGCTTCATCTGCTCGCCCATCAGCTTGCCGATCTGCTGGCGCTGATCGCGGCTCAGGTCCAGCTGGGCGAAAGGCGCGTCACCGCGATGATGCGGGCCGTCGTGGCGCGGGCCGCCTTCGGGCATGGCCATGGCCACGGTCGGCAGGGCGGCGGCGAACATCAGGGCGATAAGGGTCTTGCGCATGGTGTCTCTCCTTTCAGGGGCCGGTGGTTACCGGATGAGCCCAGTCTAGGGAGATCAAGGTCAAGGGCGGTCAGGCGAGGGTAAAGGCTGGGTAAAGATGACAGGGCCGCGCAGCGGCCCCGGATTTCCTACAGACTGTAGTAATAGCCGCGGCTGCGCAGGGCGACGATGCGCGGGCGGCCATCCGGGTGCGGCCCGATCTTCTTGCGCAGGTTGCTGACATGCATGTCCAGGCTGCGGTCATAAAGCGTGAGCTTGCGGCCCAGGCCGATCTGCGCCAGTTCCTGCTTGTCCAGCGGCTCGCCGGGTTGGCGCAGCAAGGCTTCGAGGATGCGGCTTTCCGACAGCGTGAGGGTCATCTCGCGCTGGTCGATGCTGACCACGCCGCGTACCGGGCTGAAGATCAGGTCGCCGATCTCCACCTGGCTGCTGGGCGCGCTGGGGTGGCTGCGGCGCAACACCGCGCGCAGGCGGGCGGTGAGCTCGCGCGGGTCGCAGGGCTTGGCCAGGTAGTCGTCGGCGCCCAGTTCCAGGCCAAGGATGCGATCCAGCGGCTCGCCGCGGGCCGAAAGCATCAGCACCGGCAGGTCGGTGTGTTCGCTGCGCAGCTGTTTGAGCAGTTCCAGGCCGCTGCCGTCGGGCAGCATGACATCCAGCACCACCGCCGCCGGGGCGTGGGTGGCCAAGGCCTGGCGCGCACTCTGGCCATCGTGGCAGGCGCGCACCGCAAACCCTTCCTGGGTCAGCCAGCTGCCGAGCAGCTCGCACAGTTCCTGGTCATCATCAATCAGTAACAGCTCGCTCATTTCTCACTCAATTCAACCATTGCCGGCGTCTTCTGTGTCCGCCGCTGGCTAAGATACCGCAGACTGCGGACAACAGTGCAACGACCGAGCCGATCAGGAACCATTGCTGCTGGTCGGTCAGCGGGCTTTGCGGGGCGCTGGCGCCTGCCTGCAGTTCCTTGATCGTCAGCTTCAGGCGCTGGTTGTCCTGGCGCAGGCGGGCGAGCTGGGCGCTTTCACGCTCGCTGTCCTGGTTCTGCAGTTGCTGGGTCAGCGCCGCGCGCTGTTTCTCGCTCTCTTCCAGACGCTGCTGCAAGTCGGTGATCCGCGCCCCGGCTTCCAGCGACAGCGGCTGTTCGGCCGCGGCGAAAGGGGACAGCAGCAACAGGCAAAGCAGCAGGGACATCGGACCTTGACGCATTGGAACTCCTGATTCGTATCGATTCAGGAGGTTGTCGGCCAGTCGTCGGATTTTATGAATAGTGCCGCGCGGGGTGTAGCAGGGAGCGGCTTCGTGGGGGCGGGCTTGCCGCTGCGAAGCCCGTCCCGGTAAAGCCTGTTACGGCAGGACTTGCTTGAACGGCTTGACCACGACCTGGGCGTACACGCCCGCGGCGATGTACGGATCGGCGTCGGCCCAGGCCTGGGCGGCGGCCAGGGAGTCGAACTCGGCGACGATCAGGCTGCCGCTGAAGCCGGCGGCGCCCGGGTCGTTGCTGTCGATGGCCGGGTGCGGGCCGGCGAGCACCACACGGCCTTCGGCCTTGAGCTGCTGCAGGCGTTCGATATGCGCGGGGCGGGCGGCCAGGCGGTTTTCCAGGGAGTTTTCGACGTCGCTGGCGATGATGGCGTAGAGCATGTCAGTCCTTGGGTTTGGAGGTGGAGGGGTCGGCATCGTGCAGGTGGCGCGACAGGTAGACACCCTGGGCCACCAGGAACAGCACGGTCATGCCCAGGCTGCCGAATACCTTGAAGTCGACCCAGATGTCCTGGAAGGTGAAGGCGACGAACAGGTTGGCGGCGCCGCACACCAGGAAGAAGGCGATCCACGCCACGTTCAGGCGGTTCCACACTGTTTCTGGAAGTGTCAGGGCATGGCCCATGATGCGTTTGATCAGCACCCGGTCACCGATGAAGTGGCTGCCGGCGAACGCCAGGGCGAACAGCCAGTTGACCACCGGCGCCTTCCACTTGAGGAAGGTCTCGCTGTGGAAGGCCAGGGTCAGGCCACCGAACACCAGGCAGGCGACCAGGGTCAGCAACTGGCCCTTCTCCAGCTTGCCGTGGCGCAGGAACAGCGCGCCGTAGACCACCACGGAGCTGACGATCAGCATGGCGGTGGCGCTGTAGATCCCGCCGAACTCGAAGCCGTGGCCGGCGAATTCGACCGGGCGCGGGTCAAGCTTGTAGACGATGAAGAACAGCAGCAGCGGGATGAAATCGATGAATTGTTTCACAGTGGCAGCCAGAAGCGGGATGTGACGGCATAATAACAAACATCGATTCCTGCGAAAGCGCTCCTCCATGAATGTTGATCTGCACTGTCACAGCACGGCCTCCGACGGCGCCCTGTCGCCCACGGCACTGGTCGCCCGGGCCCATGAGCACGGGGTGCGCACGCTCTCGCTCACCGACCATGACACCCTCGAAGGCCTGCCGGAGGCGCGCCAGGCGTGCCTGGACAACGGCATGCAGTGGGTCAGCGGCGTGGAGCTGTCGTGCACCTGGGGCGGCGCCACCATTCATGTGCTGGGCTACGACTTCCCTCTCGACGCGCCGCCGTTGCTCGATGCCATCGCCAACCTGCACCGTGGTCGTTGGCTGCGCGCCGAGGAAATCGACCGCAAGCTGGCGGCCAAGGGCATGCCCGGCGCGCTGGACGGCGCGCGGGCCGTGCAGCAGGAACTGGGCGACAGCGGCAACGCCCCGGCGCGCCCGCATTTCGCCGAGTTCATGGTCCGCGCCGGCTTCGTCAAGGACCGCGGCGAGGCGTTCCGCAAGTGGCTGGGTGCCGGCAAGCTGGGCGACGTCAAGCTGCACTGGCCGACGCTTGAGGAAACTGTCGCGACGCTGCGTGAGTCCAATGCGTGGGTGAGCCTGGCCCATCCCATGCACTACGAACTGACCCGCAGCAAGCGCAGACGGCTGATTGCCGACTATATTCAGGCTGGAGGGCAGGCACTGGAAGTGGTCAACGGGATGATGCCGCCCGAGCAGGTGGGGACGATGTCGATCCTCACCCGTGAGTTCGGCCTGCTGGCAAGCGCCGGCAGCGACTTCCACGGCCCTGGCACCTGGGGCGAGATCGGTGCCTACCGGCCATTGCCTGAGGACCTGCCACCCCTGTGGCGCCGATTCCGACATGAACAGCCTATGGCGGTATGAACAGGACGACTTCGTGAGCCAATTTTTCCAGATTCATGCGGAGAACCCGCAGACGCGCCTGATCAAACAGGCTGTCGAGATCATCCGCAAGGGTGGGGTGGTGGTCTATCCGACCGACTCGGCCTATGCCATGGGCTGCCAGATCGGTGACAAGGCTGCCATCGAGCGCGTGCGCCGCCTGCGCCAGCTGGACAAGCACCACAACTTCACCCTGCTGTGCTGCGACCTGTCCGAGATGGGCACCTTCGCCAAGATCGACACGGCGACGTTCCGCCTGCTCAAGGCCCACATTCCGGGCCCGTACACCTTCATCCTCAACGCCACCCGCGAGGTGCCGCGCCTGCTGATGCACGACAAGCGCCGCACCATTGGCCTGCGCGTGCCGTCCAACCCCATCGTCCTGGCCCTGCTCGAGGAGCTGGGCGAACCGCTGATGAGCGTCAGCCTCATTCTGCCAGGCGACGAGGAGCCGATGACCGACCCCTACGAGATCCGCCAGCGCCTGGAGCACCACGTCGACCTGATCATCGACGGCGGCTTCGGCGACCTGAAGGCCTCGACCGTCATCGACCTGTCCGGTGACGAGCCCGAGCTTATCCGTGAAGGCTGCGGGGATCCGACGCCGTTCCTGGTCAACGCGTGAGCCAGGTACAAGCCCCCGAGGCGCCGGCCGCAGAGGCGCAGACGCCGTTCCAGCTGCAACTGGCCCTGGTCTACGGCGAAGCCCTGACCGAGATGCCGGTCGACCTGTACATCCCGCCGGACGCCCTGGAAGTCTTCCTCGAAGCCTTCGAAGGCCCGCTGGACCTGTTGCTGTACCTGATCCGCAAGCAGAACGTGGACATTCTCGACATCCCCGTGGCCGAGATCACTCGCCAGTACATGAGCTATGTCGAGCTGATGAAGAGCGTGCGCCTGGAGCTTGCGGCCGAATACCTGGTGATGGCCGCCATGCTCGCCGAGATCAAGTCGCGCATGCTGCTGCCGCGTTCCGGCGAGGTCGAGGAGGAGGAGGGGGACCCGCGTGCCGAACTGATTCGCCGGCTGCAGGAGTACGAGCGGTTCAAGGCCGCCGCCGAAGGTATCGACGAGTTGCCCAGGGTCGGACGCGAAATCGTCGTGCCGCGCCTGGAGGCTCCGCAGGCCAAGGTGCGCAAGTTGTTGCCGGAGGTGGCGCTGGAAGAGATCCTGCTGTCCATGGCCGAGGTCATGCGCCGCAACGACCTGTTCGAGAGCCACCAGATCACCCGGGAGGTGCTGTCGACCCGCGAACGCATGAGCGAAGTGCTCGACCGCCTCAAGGGCGGTGCCTTCGTGCCCTTCGTCGAGCTGTTCACCCGCGAGGAGGGCAAGCTCGGCGTGGTGGTGACCTTCATGGCGATTCTCGAGCTGGTGAAGGAATCCTTGATCGAACTGGTGCAGAATGAGCCCTTCGCCCCGATTCACGTCCGTGCCCGGGCAGAATGACCTGACAACTACCGATGAACCTGAACGAACCCCGTGAACTGGCGTCGTTGATCGAGGCCTTCCTGCTTGCCTCGGGCAAGTCGCAATCCCTCGAGCGCCTGTACGAGCTGTTCGAGGAGGCCGAGCGCCCGGCCCCCGCCGTTTTCAAGAAGGCCCTGGAGGTGCTGGGCAAGTCCTGCACTGGCCGCGCCTTCGAACTCAAGGAAGTGGCCACCGGCTATCGCCTGCAGATCCGCGAGGACTACGCGCCCTGGGTCGGCCGACTCTGGGAGGAGCGTCCGCAGCGCTATTCCCGCGCGCTGCTGGAAACCATGGCGCTGATCGCCTACCGCCAGCCCATCACCCGTGGCGAGATCGAGGACGTGCGGGGCGTGGCGGTCAACAGCAACATCATCAAGACGCTCATGGAGCGCGAGTGGATCCGCATCGTCGGCTACCGCGAGGTGCCTGGGCGACCGGCGATGTTCGCCACCACCAAGGCATTCCTCGATCATTTCAATCTCAAGAGCCTCGATGAGCTACCGGCGTTGGCCGAGCTGCGCGAGCTGGAGGTGGAACCCGAGGTCGATCCGGACGAGGCGCCGGTGCCCGCTCACCTGCAAGCCCTGGCCGATGCCAGCCTGGGCGAGGAGGGCGAGGAAATCGAGCCGAAGGAGGAGACCAGCTTCCGCTCGCTGCTGGTGGAGCTGGATGCGATGGAGGAAGGGCTCAAGATCGATTTCGATGATTTGCGCGATGAGGCTTCCATCGAGCCCGAGGACGAACCAAAGGCCTGACAGCCCAGCTCTGTGGACGCCGGCTTGCGCCTTTGGGCGGAATCTGTTGGGCGATCGGCAAAAACCTTCTACCCTCCAGTGCGTTCCCTTGCTGAACCGCGTATGATGCGCGCCCGCTTTCACTACTACACCGGGAGGTGCCCAGATGAGTGACAAAGACCTGCAAGACCAACAACCTACCCCGCCGTCCGGCGAAAAGCTGCAGAAGGTACTGGCGCGTATCGGCGTCGGCTCGCGCCGTGACGTCGAGGCCTGGATCGGCCAGGGCCGCATCAAGGTCAACGGCGTCGAGGCCACCCTCGGCCTGCGCGTCGACCTGCACGACGCCATTACCGTCGACGGCAAGCTGATCAAGCGCGTCGAGGCCGCCGAGGCGACCCGCCGCGTGATCATGTACAACAAGCCCGACGGCGAGATCTGCACCCGTGACGACCCGGAAGGCCGCCCGACCGTGTTCGACCGTCTGCCGCGGCCGAAAGAGGGCCGCTGGATCAACATCGGCCGCCTGGACATCAACACCACCGGCCTGCTGCTGTTCACCACCGACGGTGAGCTGGCCAACCGCCTGATGCACCCGTCCTATGAAATGGACCGCGAGTACGCAGTGCGTGTGCGCGGCGAAGTCGACGACGATATGGTCGACCGGCTCAAGGCCGGCGTGGTGCTCGAGGATGGCCCGGCCAAGTTCACCGATATCCAGAAGGCGCCAGGTGGCGAAGGCTTCAACCACTGGTACCACTGCGTGGTGATGGAAGGTCGCAACCGTGAGGTGCGTCGTCTGTGGGAATCCCAGGGCGTGGTGGTCAGCCGCCTGAAGCGCGTGCGTTTCGGCCCGGTGTTCCTCAACTCCGACCTGCCGATGGGCCGCTGGCGCGAAATGAGCCAGGGCGAGATCGACATTCTCGCCGCGGAAGTCGGCCTGCAGCCGGTGGCACTGCCGGAAATGAAGCTCAAGGCCAAGGACAAGCTCGAGCGCCTGCAGCGCAAGTCGACCCGCCCGCTGGGGCGTGGCGAGCGCGTGCGCACCCTGCGTCCTGCCGCCGAAGGCCAAGCCGAGCGTCCGGCACGTGCGCCGCGTGAAGACGCAGCGCCGCGCAAGGGCAACCGTGGCAGCACGGTGGCCGAGCGTCCGAGCGAGATGCGCAAGCGTCCGTCCCGTCCTGAAGGCGACAAGCCGGCAGGCCGTGGTCGCGGCAAGCCGCGCGGCTGATTCGGTCCGGTAGCGTGAGAGCCAGCCTTCGGGCTGGCTTTTTTGTGTCTGCGGTAAATGGCCCATCGCTGCTCAAGTACCTGAACGGACAGAAAATTTCCCGACCGGTGGCAAATTTTCAAACCACCTTGTAAAGAAAACTATACGATTCTTGGCGTTTTCCCCGGCTTGCCCGTGCTTTTCCGTTCTTCGTCACAAAATCTTTCCAAAGCCTGCGCGCCAGAGCCTCCCCGGCCCCCTCCACCCCCTTCCCAAACCCCCGCCCAAGCGCTGAGATAGCGCCATTGCCGTGTGCAGAGCCAGGCAGGATCGCCAGGCACTTAAAACAACAAAATGGAGGCGCCATGCACGCCGATCACTCCGCCTTTTCAGGCCTTCACCCCAGGAACGCTGCGTTTTTTCCACAGGAAACGATGCAACGCGTTGACGCCTGCGCGTTTGCAGGGGTATACAATGCGCCGCGTTTTACCTGTGACTCCCTTGCGTACCGCGCACGCTTGCTGACACCCGGTTGATCCGCCCCTGGCCACCAAGGCCACGAGCGATTTCCCGTCACAAGTATCCAAGGTAACCACCTTGCCCATTCCGCTGCGCCACGAGTGCGGTGGGTCCGATTCCGTCACAGATAAAAACAAGCAGGTGACTTCGTTCATGAGTGGACATAACTCACAGTCCGGCGAACTCAAGCGTGGCTTGAAGAACCGCCATATCCAATTGATCGCCCTGGGCGGCGCCATCGGCACCGGGTTGTTCCTGGGCTCGGCCGGTGTGATGAAGTCCGCCGGTCCGTCGATGATCCTCGGCTATGCGATCTGCGGCTTCATCGCCTTCATGATCATGCGCCAGCTCGGCGAGATGATCGTCGAAGAGCCGGTGGCCGGCTCCTTCAGCCATTTCGCACACAAGTACTGGGGCGGTTTCGCCGGCTTCCTGTCGGGCTGGAACTGCTGGGTGCTGTACATCCTGGTGGGCATGTCGGAACTGTCGGCGGTGGGCAAGTACGTCCACTACTGGTGGCCGGAGATTCCGACCTGGGTAACCGCGGCGGCGTTCTTCCTGCTGATCAACGCGATCAACCTGATGAACGTGAAGTTCTTCGGCGAAGCCGAATTCTGGTTCGCCATCATCAAGGTGGTGGCCATCGTCAGCATGATCGGCCTGGGTGCCTACCTGCTGACCAGCGGTAGCGGCGGTCCTGAAGCCTCGGTGACCAACCTGTGGGCCCATGGTGGTTTCTTCCCGCACGGTGTCAGCGGGCTGGTGATGGCGTTGGCGTTCATCATGTTCTCCTTCGGTGGCCTGGAGATGCTCGGTTTCACCGCCGCCGAGGCCGACAAGCCGAAGACCGTGATCCCCAAGGCGATCAACCAGGTTATCTACCGCATCCTGATCTTCTATGTCGGCGCCCTGGTGGTGCTGCTGTCGCTGACCCCGTGGGACAACCTGGTGGCGAGCATCGACGCCTCCGGCGGCAGCTACGGCAGCAGCCCGTTCGTCCAGGTGTTCTCGTTGCTGGGCAGCGACGTGGCGGCCCACCTGCTGAACTTCGTGGTCCTGACCGCGGCGCTGTCGGTGTACAACAGCGGCACCTACTGCAACGCCCGCATGCTGCTGGGCATGGCCGAGCAAGGTGATGCGCCGGCGGCGCTGGCCAAGGTCGACCGCCGCGGCGTGCCGGTACGTTCGATCCTGGTCTCGGCGGCCGTGACCCTGATCGCGGTGCTGCTCAACTACCTGATGCCGCAGAATGCCCTGGAGCTGCTGATGTCGCTGGTGGTGGCGACCCTGGTGATCAACTGGGCAATGATCAGCTACTCGCACCTGAAGTTCCGCCAGCACCTTGACCGCACCGGCCAGAAGCCGCTGTTCAAGGCGCTGTGGTACCCGTACGGCAACTACCTGGTGCTGGCGTTCGTGGTGCTGATCCTGGGCATCATGCTGCAGATTCCGGGCATCCAGGTGTCGGTGTATGCGATGCCGGTGTGGCTGGTGGTGATGTATGTGGCCTACCAGCTCAAGAGCAAGCGTGGCTCCCAGGCCAATGGCACTGCCGGCAGCATCGCCAAGTAAGCGCTGAGGCGCACCAACAAGAAACCCGATGCCGAGTAACCGGCATCGGGTTTTCTGTTGCCTGTGCCGGCCTCAGATCTGTTCGAGCAACCAGCCACGGAACGCTCGCAACGATGGCAATGCCTCGTTCCTGGGCGGATAGATCAGGTAGTAGCTGCGCTGGCTGGCAAACGGTGTGCCCGGGCTGAACAGTTCGCCGCTGGCCAGTTCCTCCTGCACCAGGATCCTGGGCACCAGGCCAATGCCTATGCCTGCCCGAACTGCCTGAATCAAATGCGAGGTCAGCTCGAAACTTGGCCCAAGGCGCATCGCCCGGTGGGGCAGGGCATGGTGGGAAAACCACTCACCCCAGGCATGGGGGTTATTGGCGACGTTGAGCAGCACTTCCTCACTGATCCTTTGCGGGCTCCATTGGCCATCCGCATTGGCTTCGGGTGGCAGGATCACCACCAGTTCCTCGGCATGCAGGCGATGGCAGATCAGCCCGGGCAGGTCATGGCTGGCAACGCCGATGGCCGCGTCGATTTCGCTGGTGTCGAAGTTGATGGCTTCGATACGTGAATGTATGTGCACCAGCATGCCGGGGTGAGCACCGTAGAAGGCATGCAGGCGCGGTAGCAGCCATTTCGAGCCGAAGGTCGGCAGCGTTGCCAGGCGCAGGGTGCCGACGCCCGACTGATAGGCCAAGGCCTGCAGGGTGGCGCTGCGGATGCGCCCGAGGGCTTCGCTGAGTTCGCGCTGGTAGAGGCGGCCGACGTCGGTCAGTTGCACCTGACGCCCTTCGCGGCGAAACAGGGTGAGCCCCAGCTGTTGCTCCAGTGCCTGCACCTGCCGGCTAACCGCGCTCTGGGTCAGCGACAGCTCGGCGGCGGCGCGGGTATAGCTTTCATGCCGCGCGGCGGCCTCGAAAGCCAGCAAGAGCGACATCGAAGGGGTGAGGTGGCGGTAATTCATTCATAAAGCTCATCGATAGCGGCAGGAATATCCGTTTGCCCCTGGCGCGAAACTACAGGAACATTGACGCATTCGAAATCCTCCCATGATCCATTCATGCCGGAGCGACAAGATTTCCGTGAATTAGCCGATATCAAAGAGGCATCCTTCGATGATCGCCCAGCTGCCGCCCCGCGCGCCCGCCGCCCAATACCCCGAATTCCTCGACGCCCTGAAGAACAGCGGCTTCCGTGGCCAGATCAGCGCCGACTACGGCACCCGCACCGTGCTGGCCACCGACAACTCGATCTACCAGCGCCTGCCCCAGGCGGCGGTGTTCCCGCTGGACGCCGACGACGTGGCGCGGGTCGCCACGCTGATGGCCGAGCCGCGTTTTCGTAACATCAGGCTGACCCCGCGTGGCGGTGGTACCGGCACCAACGGCCAGTCGCTGACCGACGGCATCGTCGTCGACCTGTCGCGGCATATGAACAGCATCCTTGAAATCAACGTCGAGCAGCGTTGGGTGCGGGTGCAGGCGGGTGTGGTCAAGGACCAGCTGAATGCCGCGCTCAAGCCCCACGGGCTGTTCTTCGCCCCGGAGCTGTCCACCTCCAACCGCGCCACCGTCGGCGGCATGATCAACACCGACGCCAGTGGCCAGGGCAGCTGCACCTACGGCAAGACCCGCGACCACGTGCTCGAATTGCACAGCGTGCTGCTCGGCGGTGAGCGCCTGCACAGCCTGCCGATCGACGATGCGGCGCTGGAGCAGGCCTGCGCCGCCCCAGGCCGGCTCGGCGAGGTGTACCGCATGGCCCGCGAGATCCAGGAAACCCAGGGCGAGCTGATCGAGAGCACCTTCCCCAAGCTCAACCGCTGCCTGACCGGCTACGACCTGGCGCACCTGCGCGACGATCAGGGCCGCTTCAACCTCAACAGCGTGCTGTGCGGGGCCGAGGGCTCGCTGGGCTATGTGGTCGAAGCCAAGCTCAATGTGTTGCCGATCCCCAAGTACGCGGTGCTGGTCAACGTGCGTTACACCAGCTTCATGGACGCCCTGCGCGACGCCAATGCGCTGATGGCGCACAAGCCGCTGTCGATCGAGACCGTAGACTCCAAGGTGCTGATGCTGGCGATGAAGGACATCGTCTGGCACAGCGTCGCCGAATACTTCCCGGCCGACCCCGAGCGCCCGACCCTGGGCATCAACCTGGTGGAGTTCTGCGGTGACGAACCGGACGAGGTCAACGCCAGGGTCCAGGCCTTCGTCGCGCACCTGCAGGCGGACAAGGGTGTCGAGCGCCTGGGCCACACCCTGGCCGAAGGCGCCGAAGCGGTGACCCGCGTCTATGTGATGCGCAAGCGCTCGGTGGGGCTGCTGGGCAACGTCGAGGGCGAAGTGCGCCCGCAGCCGTTCGTCGAGGACACTGCTGTGCCACCGGAGCAGTTGGCCGATTACATTGCCGACTTCCGTGCATTGCTCGATGGCTATGGCTTGGCCTACGGCATGTTCGGCCATGTCGATGCCGGTGTGCTGCACGTGCGCCCGGCGCTCGACATGAAAGACCCGGCCCAGGCCGCGCTGGTCAAGCCGATCTCCGATGCCGTGGCGGCGCTGACCAAGAGCTATGGCGGCCTGCTGTGGGGCGAGCACGGCAAGGGCCTGCGCTCGGAGTACGTGCCGGAGTACTTCGGCGAGCTGTACCCGGCGCTGCAGCGCCTCAAGGGCGCGTTCGACCCGCACAACCAGCTCAACCCGGGCAAGATCTGCACCCCGCCTGACAGCGCCGAAGGCCTGACCCCGGTGGATGGCGTGACCCTGCGCGGCGACCTGGACCGCAGCATCGATGAGCGCGTGTGGCAGAGCTTCGGCAGCGCCGTGCACTGCAACGGCAACGGCGCCTGCTACAACTACGACCCCAACGACGCCATGTGCCCGTCGTGGAAGGCCACCCGCGAACGCCAGCACTCGCCCAAGGGCCGTGCCTCGCTGATCCGTGAGTGGCTGCGCCTGCAGGGCGAGGCGAACATCGATGTGCTCGCCGCCGCCCAGCGCAAGGCCTCCTGGCTCAAGGGGTTGCCAGCGCGGCTGCGCAACAGCCGTGCGCAACAGCAGGGGCAGCACGACTTCTCCCACGAGGTTTACGACGCCATGGCCGGCTGCCTGGCGTGCAAGTCCTGCGCGGGGCAGTGCCCGATCAAGGTCAACGTGCCGGACTTCCGCTCACGCTTCCTCGAGCTGTACCACGGCCGCTACCAGCGTCCGCTGCGCGACTACCTGATCGGCTCGCTGGAGTTCACCATCCCGTACCTGGCCCATGCGCCGGGCCTGTACAACGCGGTGATGGGCTCGAAGTGGGTGAGCAGGCTGCTGGCGGACAAGGTCGGCATGGTCGACAGCCCGCTGATCAGTCGTTTCAACTTCCAGGCTACTTTGACCCGTTGCCGTGTTCAGGTCGCCAGCGTGCCCGCGCTGCGTGAGCTGACCCCGGCCCAGCGCGAGCGCAGCATCGTGCTGGTGCAGGACGCCTTCACCCGCTATTTCGAGACGCCACTGCTGGCCTCGTTCATCGAGCTGGCCCATCGCCTGGGGCACAAGGTGTTCCTCGCGCCCTACAGCGCCAACGGCAAGCCTCTGCATGTGCAGGGTTTCCTCGGTGCCTTCGCCAAGGCGGCGGTCCGCAACGCCACCCAGCTCAAGGCCTTGGCCGACTGCGGCGTGCCGCTGGTGGGGTTGGACCCGGCGATGACCCTGGTCTATCGCCAGGAGTACCAGAAGGTCGATGGCGTGGAGTGCCCGTCGGTACTGCTGCCCCAGGAGTGGCTGATGAACGTGCTGCCCGAGCAGGCGCCGTTCAAGGCCGACAGCTTCCGCCTGATGGCCCACTGCACCGAGAAGACCAATGTGCCGGCCAGCACCAGGCAGTGGGAGCAGGTATTCGCCCGCCTGGGGCTGAAGCTGGTCACCGAGGCCACCGGCTGCTGCGGCATGTCTGGTACCTATGGGCACGAGGCGCGTAACCAGGAGGCCTCGAAAACCATCTTCGAGCAGTCCTGGGCGACCAAGCTGGACAAGGCGGGGGAGGCACTGGCGACCGGGTATTCATGCCGCAGCCAGGTCAAGCGCATGACCGAGAAGCAGCTGCGCCACCCGCTGGAAGTGGTGCTGCAGTACGCCCAGCGCTAGTGATATTGTCGGGGCCGCTATGCGGCCCAATCGCCGGCAAGCCGGCTCCCACTCTGATCGCATAAGCCCGAGCCATGCGCTAACCCTGTGGGAGCCGGCTTGCCGGCGATGCGGCCGGTGAAGCTACAGCCGAATCAGGATTGATGTGCACTTTGGCGCATCCGCTGCGCCTGGCGATACAGGTACAAGCTCAACACCAGCCCGCATCCCGCTGCCGCTGCCGCGAACAGGAAAATCGAGGCAAAGCCGAAGCCAGCCGCCACGGCGCCCACCAACGGTCCGGTGATGCCCAGCGACAGGTCGATGAACAGCGAGTAGGCCCCCACCGCCGCGCCGCGGTTGGCCGCCGATACCTGGTTGACCGCCTCCACCCCCAGCGCCGGGAACACCAGCGAGAACCCGAAGCCGCTCAACGCTGCACCCGCCAGGGCCAAGCCGGGTGTCGGCGCCAGCCAGAGCATCAGCAACCCCAGGGTTTCCACCGACAGGCAGGCGATAGCCACGCGAAAACCGCCGATACGGTTGATCAGGTTGCCAAACAGCAGTCGCGCACAGATGAAGCTGGCACCGAACAGGCTCAGGGTCAGCGCGGCATCGGGCCAGTCGCGGCTGGCGTAGTACAAGGTGATGAAGGTGGCGATGGTGCCGAAACCGATCGAGCCCAGGGCCAGCCCCGAGCCATGCGGGAAGACCTTGCCCAGCACCCGCAGGAACGGCAGTCGCACCCCTGCCACCACCGGCGCGGCACGCTTGGGCCAGGCCAGCAGCAAACCGATCGCGCCCAGCAGGATGATGCTCGCGCCCATGCTCCACAGCCCCAGGTGCTTGACCATCAGTACCCCAAGCGGGGCGCCGATGGCCAATGCGCCATAGCTGGCGATGCCGTTCCAGGAGATCACCTTGGCGGTATTTTCCGAACCGACCCGGCCGATCCCCCAGCCGATCGAGCCCGAGCCCACCAGGCTCTCGGCGCTGCCCAGCACCAGGCGGCCGATGAACAGGCAGATCAGGCTCAGCCAGGGCAGGTGAGTAAGGAAGCTGCAGGCCAGCATGAACACGCCGCTCAGTCCGCAGCCGAACAGGCCGTACATGACTGCCTTCTTGCTGCCGAGGTTGTCGATGATACGGCTGGCGGTAGGGCGGCTGAGCAGGGTGGCCAGGTATTGCACGCTGATCACCAGGCCCGCGACCACGGCGCTGAAGCCCAGGTCGTTGTGCACGTAGCCAGGCAGCACGGCCAGGGGGATGCCGATGTTCAGGTAGCCGATGAAGGTGAACAGGACGATGGCGACCACCTGGGTGGTGGTCGCGAAGGATGAAGGCCGATGCTCGGGCATGAGAGGTTCCGGAAACGATAAAGCGAATGCCGGGACATCATAGTCGTGCGGGGGAGGGTTGTGGATGAAGGTTTCATCGTTGGGGGCGGTGGTCGCCTTGGCCACCGTCGGATTCTCATAGAGGCGTCAGTTGTTATACGGCAGCAACCAGCTGACGCTGAACTCGGCATTCGGATAGTCCAGGCGCAAGCGGGGCATTACATAGCCGCCGCAGGATCGGCAAGTGTCCATCAGGGTGAAGACCTTGATGCTGGTGACTTCGTCAGGCAGGTCGAGCAAATCCTGGTTGATTGTCGAGGCGATCAGGCGCTCGGAGTCCAGGTGACGTCGATGATTCCTGATGGTCAGCCAATTGGCGCGACGCAGTACGGGAAGGTGGGTGAAGCGAGGGTCCGGGTCGACACCCTGCATACGTGCGCGGGCGTCGATGTAGTCGAGAGGTGGACTCTGGCCGGGCGCAGGGGGGTGGACCATGATTCCCTGCCTGGCCCTGCCGCCGGAAAGTGCGAAGTACACGCGGCGATTGCCGTTCCTGAGGGTGACCGTGGCGAAGGCGAAGTTGGCGCCCGACAGGTGTTGCTTCAACTGGTTCATGCCGTTTTCGCTGAGCATCCGGGCAACCGACATCGGCGTGTATCCCGCTCGCGTCCCGGACGCGGGCAGCAACCGATTGAGCACACCGTTGACATGCAATTGCTCCACGGCGTCGAACCTGGCCAGGTTATGGAAGTCGGGGATGATGGATTTGTTCAGCCCCATCACGTCGTTCAGTGAAAAGCCGGCCAGGCCATCCTGTGCGCGGGCTGATGTCAGAATATTGCGTGCGAAAAGTGGGTACTGTGCTTCTTCCAGTTGCTCGATCGCGCGTTGCAGGGCGGTCGGTACGGTGGGCGACACGGTGCTTCGCTGGTGGCGCATCCAGTCACGCAACAAACCTGCGAGGTTGTCGATGTCCTGTTGCAGGTTAGGTCGGGCGGCCACCATGCGGTAGGTTTCACTGACATCGAGATATTGGCTGATGGCGTCGAGATCAGTGACCCGAGTGAATGTCAGGCGGGTACTTTCCGCTGGAACGGGATAGCGGGTGGGGCTCAGCGTGCCATTTAACAGGGCTGCTGTCTGGCTGCGTTGCCAGGCCTCGAAGTCGAAAGGGGTACCATAGAACACGCCGGTATCGGCTTCGACCAGCAACCAGTCCTGGTCGAGGTAGTGAACGCGAGCACCGCGCAAGGTGCGTCGATCGGCTAGGCCTCGGCTCAGCCTGCCAAGTCGTACCGGCGGGCAGTGGCCGGTGAACAGCGCGACCTGGTCGGCTGTCATTTCAGCGGGTAGGCCAAGCCAATGTTCGCTCACCGGGTAGCCAAGTACCCCCTCATTGTAATAATGGGGAGGGTTGAGCAACCCCATCGTATCGGCTTCTTCATCGCTCAGCGTTTTGAGAATCATGCGTCCGGTATGGCTGTGCCGGCCCCTGTTGGGTATCACTTCCTCGGTGTACTGCACCAGCCGGTTCTCCCTGACCATGACGTGGGCAACGCTATCGCTGTTCGCGCCGTTCGCCCGGTAGGTGATCGGTACCGGTTCGATGCGAATGGTCTCGAATGCCCGGCTGACCTGCTGGCCGTACGCTGGCGTGCCAGCTTGGTTGGCAACAGGCGCCAGCTGTATCGCGATCCCCTGTGGTGGCGCGTCGGGGTATGGGGTGGGCAGGCGCACAGGGTCCTGTGACCACAGCAATGGCGTCTGTCGCACACGCTGGGCCAAGCTTGCGGATTGACCGATCCGGTGGCGGTAGGCGACACCGTTGATGATTGCGTCTACATGATCAGCGTCGCGAACGATGAAGACCGGGTAGACCACCGGGTTGGACGCTTTGTCCCAGGCCCGGGTGATATCGTCGCCTTCGCCCAGCAGCAGGGTGATGACATCAGGCTTGTGCCCCGGCAGCAGTTTTTCCTGGGGGAGCGCTTCGCCGAGCTTTGCGTGGGCATTCCCACCAAGGGGGGCTCTCCAGCTTTTGGAGCCTGCGCCATGGCGATACAGCTTGGCGGGTATCGATCGGCCTTTCCAGTGCCTGGCGGCTTGCAGCATCCCAAGGCGCATGGCGCTGGCGCTCCTGCCGGCTGTGCCATACAGCCTCGACAGGGGCTTGATGATCCGTCCGCCCAGGGTAAAAGCGCTGCCCAGAGCGCCCAGTGCGTCCAGGCCGCAGCTCAATGCGTCCCCAGCATTGCGCACGCTGAAGCAGCCTAGCCCTGGTACGAGATTGGAGAAGAGTCTGACCAGGTAGCGTCCCGTACTGTCCTTGCGTCTCTCGGCGAGGAAGTGCTCATGTGGCGTCGCGCCCTTACCGCTGTTGTACAGCGCATCGCGATTCCCCAGCGCAACCGATTTGGCATAACAGCGTGCCAGTGCCTGCAATCGGTCTTCGGTCGGTGCCGCGATCAGCGCGACAGTTTCTGGCGTGGGGCTGGTGTGCCAGGGAATATCGACTTCGTTGTAGTCCCGATAGCTGAAATCAAGAGCGGCGGCCCATAACGCGCGCTGCTGTGCGGTGATGCGATGGCGACGCCATTTCAGCCTCTCCGGAAACAGTTCATAAATGGTGTCTGCCGTACCGCCAGGAAGATAGACGACTATCCCTTGGGTGCCGGTTTCCGCCTTCCAGTCAGCAGCCGGCGAGTCTCCATGACTGGGAATGCCGCCTTCGACAGGGCCTATGTAGGTGGGCCAGGTGACCGCGTGGCAATGCCACCTACCGTCACGTAGTTGTTCCTGGTCCGTTTGCGGCAGATGGCGCAGCAAACGGTGCATCATGTCTTCGTATATTGTCTGGGCGCGTAGTTGCCATGCCTTGAATTCATGGTCGTAGAGTGTCGTGGCATCAGGCAGTTCGCCGTGTTGGTAGCCCGCGCCGTGGTCCAGGTAGGCGTTGAGGTGTAGCTGCTTGTCTACATTGCTGCCTTCAGGCGCGATTCCTGCCAGGCGCAGCTCCCACCTGGCCATGTCGAAACGATCAGGCAGGTCCCGCAGGCTTTCCCGATCCCAGGCAATGAGATAGTGGTCATAGGCCTGTTGCCATTGTGATTTCGACCAAGGCGGTGATTCCGCGAGCACGCCGTGCAACTGTGCCCACTCGGCAAGAGTCGCGGCCAGGGCACCTTCGAACACCGCTGTGTCCTCATTGTGCAGGCCAGTGGCAGCCTCTGCGGCGTCGAATGTCACCGGTTTGCACTGGGTCAGCAGCAGATAGGCTCCGTGGCGCAGGTTGGCCCAGCGCACATCGGGCTCGTACAGATAGTCATGGGGATCGTCGTCGATCAGCAGTTCTGGGGCAAAGTGGCGTATCAGCAGTTCGGCGGCAATTTCCGCCATGGCGGGTACACCGCCGAGATGCGTGTGGAGGCTGTTGACTAGATCAAGGCGAATTTCGCTGAGGTGTTCGTACTTGTTATGGGGATTGAAGATCTCGAAATCGAGAATATGGCCTGGTCGGCGCTTTTCCGGTGGATAGAGTGCGTCTGTCAGCGCCTGCTCAGCCAGGGCGCGGTGCATCGCAGCGTTTGCCGCGGAGCAGTCCCATTGTGCTGCTGCCGCCAGGCGCTGTCCCAGGCGCTCGAAGGCCCTGGCGCCAAGTAGTGCATCGACTACCTGTCCTGCCGGCACATTCAGGGCCGAACCGTCCATCGCGATGCGTCCGTACTGGTTCGCAAGCGCACCCTCCTTGCGCTCGCGCGCGGTGGGATGTCTGTATCGCAATCCTTGGTAGTAGAACGAAGCCTGCGCTTCGTCGAGCAGCTTTTCGAAGAGGCTGTTGCCGGGTGTATGCGCGAACAGGTGACCAGCGAGGACGGGGAGATCAAGGTGCTCGTGGACTTCAACGGTGGGTTGCCAGTCGCGGTTGGATGCCGCCGTCAGTTGGCCGCGAAGCAGCAGCGTTGCAATGAGATAGGCGTCCGCACGTCTCAGGCGTGGGTAATGGTGCCAAAGTGCCTGGGCAAAGCTGCAGACTGCATAAGGTGTGTCGAGGTGTGATCGTGGAACCAGCTCGGGAAACTTCTGGGTGTCGGCGTCTTTGATGAGTTGCGCGGCCAGGCTTCCATAGAACAGCGCGCAATCGTTCAGGTTCGCCTGCAGGGACGCTTCACGACCCAGAAAGCGATTGAGGTGCTGTTTTGCGCTGTCCTTGCTCAGGGCCGCATCCAGTGCGCTTTCGAGCTCCAGGTCCAGCAGGTTTGGCGGGTAAAGTACGCCCAGACCGAATGCTTGATCGAAATGGTCGCTGAGTGAGGTGGCGATATCCTGTGGGCCGGAAAGCTCACTGATGACAACAACCTGGTCAGGGGTAAGTGCGCGAATCCTGGCCTTTTCGGCAGAATTGAGGGTCGAACGACGTGACATGGCGGCCTCTGCTGTGTGAAAGGCGTCAGTCTGTCGAGTTCGGGTAGGCCAGAGCGGTGCGTGGATACCGCACCTTGTGGGAAGTATCTGAACGGTGTGAAAACGTGATGACGGGGATAGCCCGCAGGTCAGCCGTTTTCACACAGTCGGAGGGGGATGCGCGGCTATTCCTGGTCGGCGCTGGATTGATCGTCACCATCCTGCTCGACGGCGGGCGTCGGTTCGGCGTGGGCGGCAACGGATTGCTCTTCGGGGTTCAGGCTTGGGAAGGGAAGATTCGGGATTTCATGCATCTCGTCGTTCCTCGCAAGTGTGAGTGAAAAGGCAGCGCTTGGCGCATGTGAGGCTTCGAAAAGCTGGGGCAGGATACAGCAGTCTGGATGACAGTTTGGAATTTTTCCCGGACGCTGGTCGGTTTTAGCGGGCGGCTATCGAACAATGGGATGCAGGAGTGGCGTGGGAGGCTTGCGCCGCGATAGTGCTATCGCGGCGCAAGCCCAGGCCACATCAGCCAGGTTTCAGCGACAGACGTCGGCGATGGCCGCTGCCAGCTGTTCCAGGCGCTTGGCGTCCGCTCCGGCGATGTTCGCCCGGCCAGTACCGACCATGTACACGCTGTGTCGCTCGCGCAGCAGGCGCACTTGCTCGGGGTTCAGGCCGGTGTAGGAGAACATCCCGCGTTGCGCGGCGATATGCGCGAAGCGCTCGGCCAGGCCATGGGGCTCCAGCGCTTTCACCAGGCCGACGCGAAGCTCGGCGATGCGCTGGCGCATGGCGTTCACTTCCTCGATCCACAACGCCTTGAGTGCCGGGTCACCGAGAATCTCGGCGACCACCGCCGCGCCATGGTCTGGCGGCGTCGACCACAGGTTGCGCGCAATGAACGCCAGCTGGCTGCGCACATCCTGCAGTTTCTCGGCGTCGTGGCTGCACACCAGCAGGGCGCCGGTGCGCTCACGGTACAGGCCGAAGTTCTTCGAGCAGGAGCTGGTGATCAGCAGTTCCGGCAGTTCGGCGGCGAACAGGCGCACTGCCCAGGCGTCCTCCTCCAGGCCGTCACCGAAGCCTTGGTAGGCAAAGTCGATCAATGGCAGCAGGTTGCGCCGCTTGACGATGTCGAGCACCGCGCGCCAGTCGTCCTGGCCCAGATCGAAGCCGGTGGGGTTGTGGCAGCAGGCATGCAGCAACACCACGTCGCCTTGCGGTGCTTGCTCCAGTGCGGCGAGCATCGCGTCGACGTTCAGGCGGTTGTCCGCGCCCACGTAGGGGTAGTGCGACACCTTGAGCCCGGCGCCGGCGAAGATCGTCTCGTGGATCGGCCAGGTCGGGTCGCTCAGCCAGATACCGCGGCCCGGCAGGCAGTGGGCGATAAACTCCGCCGCCAGGCGCAGGGCACCCGTGCCGCCAGGGGTCTGGGTGGCGCCGGCGCGCTGGCTTTTGAGCAGCGTGGAATCGCTGCCCAGCACCAGCTCGCTGACCAGGCGCGTGAACGCTGCATCACCATGGCCGCCGACATAGCTCTTGGTGGCCTGCCGCTCGACCAGGCGCTGCTCGGCCTGCTTGACCGCAGCCGGAATCGGCGTCAGCCCCGCAGCGTCCTTGAACACGCCGACACCCAGGTCGAACTTGGCCGGGTTGCCGTCGCGGGCGTAGGCTTCCATCAGCCCCAGGATCGGGTCGCCAGGGACCCGAGCGATGGCGGCGAAGTGCATCACTTGCGCCCTTCAGCAGTTTTGGCGACCTCGTCGGTGCGCGCGCACATGATGAAGTCGTTGCGGTGCAGGCCCTTGATCGAGTGGCTCCACCAGGTCACGGTGACCTTGCCCCACTCGGTCAGCAGGCCTGGGTGGTGGCCTTCGGCTTCGGCGATTTCGCCGATGGCATTGGTGAAGGCCAGGGCGTGCTTGAAGTTCTTGAACAGGAACACGCGCTCGAGCTCCATGTGGCCGTCGCGGACTTCGATGTTCCAGTCCGGGATCTCGCGGATCAGTACCGCCAGTTCCTCATCGGTGACTTTCGGCGCATCGGCGCGGCAGGCTTCGCAGTGGGCTTGGTTCAAGGCATTCATGGGTGTTTTCCGGTTTGAGTTGTTATCGACAGGGGCGCTCAGGCAGCGACCTTGGGTGGAAATTTCGGTGCGTGCAGGCCCAGCTGCATGGCCTGGTGGACCATGGCCATGATGTCTTCGTGGGCCAGGTCGAACAGACGCTTCATGTTCGGCAGGACGAAGTACAGGGGCTGCAGGATATCGATGCGGTAGGGCGTGCGCATGGCTTCGATCGGGTCGAAGGCCTGGTGCTCCGGCTCGCTGGACAGGCTGTAGACCGTCTCTTTCGGCGAGGAGAGGATGCCGCCGCCGTAGATCTTGCGGCCTTGCGCGGTTTCCATCAGGCCGAACTCGATGGTCATCCAGTACAGGCGCGCCAGGTAGACGCGCTGTTCCTTGGTCGCCGCCAGGCCGAGCTTGCCATAGGTGTGGGTGAATTCGGCGAAGAACGGGTTGGTCAGCAGCGGGCAGTGGCCGAAGATCTCGTGGAAGATGTCGGGCTCCTGCAGGTAGTCCAGCTCTTCCGGGGTGCGGATGAAGGTGGCGACCGGGAAGCGTTTGCTGGCCAGCAGTTCGAAGAAGGTCTGGAAGGGAATCAGCGCGGGGACGCGGGCGACCTGCCAGCCGGTGGTGGCGCCGAGCACCTTGTTGACTTCGCCCAGCTGCGGGATGCGGTCATGGGGCAGCTTGAGCTGGTCGATGCCGTCCAGGTATTCCTGGCATGCCCGGCCTTCGATCACTTTCAGCTGACGGGTGATCAAGGTGTTCCACACCGCATGCTCTTGCTGCGGGTAGTCGATAAAGCCATGCGCATCGGGCTCGCGTGCCACGTATTGCGTCTGTTTCATGTGGCTCTCCTGGTGAGGGCGTTCTTGTTATGTACAGGACATGCCTTAGGAATATCCCTACAAACGAGGTTTTGCACCGGGGTGAGGGCCCATCCGGCGGCGCCGTTTATCTTCTGTGCGTAACGATAATTTTACAAAACCAGCGTCATCCCGGAAAATCACGGACATCGAGCTGGGCAGATGGCTATTTTTGTCAGCTTATCTTTACGACTTTTCCGTGGCGCGAGCAAAAACTCGGCCGCTTAGAGAGCCTTCATGCGCATCAAAGTGCATTGCCAGAACCGCATCGGCATTTTGCGGGACATCCTCAACCTGCTGGTGGAGTACGGGATCAACGTGTTGCGCGGCGAAGTGGGGGGGGATCATGGCAACGCCATCTACCTGCACTGCCCGAACCTGATCAACCTGCAGTTCCAGGCCCTGCGGCCCAAGTTCGAGTCGATCGCCGGGGTGTTCGGGGTCAAGCGTGTCGGCCTGATGCCCAGCGAGCGCCGGCACATGGAGCTCAATGCGCTGCTGGGGGCGCTGGACTTCCCGGTGCTGTCGATCGACATGGGCGGCAGCATCGTCGCCGCCAACCGCGGCGCGGCGCAGCTGCTCGGCGTACGGGTGGACGAAGTGCCGGGCATTCCGCTGTCACGCTATGTCGAGGACTTCGACCTGCCGGAGCTGATACGGGCCAACAAATCGCGGATCAACGGCCTGCGGATCAAGGTCAAGGGCGATGTGTTCCTGGCCGATATCGCACCGCTGCAGTCCGAGCATGACGACAGTGAAGCCCTGGCCGGCGCGGTAATCACCTTGCACCGTGCGGACCGTATCGGTGAGCGCATCTACAACGTGCGCAAGCAGGAGTTGCGGGGTTTCGACAGCATCTTCCAGAGCTCACGGGTAATGGCCGCCGTGGTGCGCGAGGCGCGGCGCATGGCGCCGTTGGATGCACCGCTGCTGATCGAGGGCGAGACCGGGACCGGCAAGGAGCTGCTGGCGCGGGCCTGTCACCTGGCCAGCCCGCGTGGCCAGGCGCCGCTGATGGCGCTCAACTGCGCCGGCCTGCCTGAGTCGATGGCCGAGACCGAGCTGTTCGGCTATGGGCCGGGGGCGTTCGAGGGCGCGCGGGCCGAGGGCAAGTTGGGGCTGCTGGAGCTGACGGCCGGCGGCACGTTGTTCCTCGACGGGGTGGGGGAGATGAGCCCGCGCTTGCAGGTCAAATTGCTGCGCTTCCTGCAGGATGGCTGTTTCCGCCGGGTCGGCAGCGACGAAGAGGTGTACCTGGATGTGCGGGTGATCTGCGCGACCCAGGTCGACCTGTCCGAACTGTGCGCCCGTGGCGAGTTCCGCCAGGACCTCTACCACCGCCTCAACGTGCTGTCGCTGCACATCCCGCCGCTGCGCGAATGCATGGATGGCCTGGAAGGGCTGGTGCAGCACTTCCTCGACCAGGCCAGCCGGCAGATCGGCTGCCCGCTGCCGCGCCTGGCGCCGCCGGCGATGGAAAAACTCGGCCAGTATCATTGGCCGGGCAATGTGCGCCAGTTGGAAAACGTGTTATTCCAGGCAGTGTCACTGTGCGAAGGCGGGGTAGTGAAGAGCGAACATATCCGCTTGCCCGATTATGGCGCGCGTCAACCGTTGGGCGAGTTTTCCCTGGATGGCGATCTTTCGCAGATTGTCGGGCGGTTTGAAAGGGCGGTATTGGAAAGTTTGATGAGTGAATTTCCAAGTAGTCGGGCGCTGGGAAAAAGATTGGGCGTTTCCCATACGACCATTGCCAACAAGTTGCGGGATTATTCGTTGAACAAGTCGGTGGAATAATCTGTAATTTTATCGAGGCTTGAATTGATCGCGGGGCAAGCCCGCTCCCACGAATGCAAAGGTGGTGGGAGGGGCTTGCCTCGCGATAAGCCTATGGCCTCAGCCGTTGGAGCAACCGTTGCCCATCACGCGGTATTCGAGAATGTGCTTCTGGCCCTGGGAGTCCTCATAGGTCATGCGCGCAGGCACCACTTCGCAGACGTTCGGCACTTCGCTCATGGAGATGACGCGGGCGATGTCCAGGTGCTGCGAATAACTGTACTGTTCAACCGGAATCTGCTCGACATCTTTTGCTTCGCCGGCCAGTGCCGCGCCGCAAAAACCGCCAAGTACCAATACCAGTAAAGCTTTCATTTTCAATTTACCTGTCTAAGGTCGTGAGGGGGCGCGCGGCGCTTGTGGCGCCGCGAGTGCAACTAAGTTTCAACTATCAGGATGAGGTGCGGATTAACGTTGCCTTCGTGGGGGCTGTTTCCAAGTTAATCGCGTTGCCGTTGCTGGCGAGGTGAATTCTAGGAGGGTGGCCGGGGCTGAAACAGAGCGGGTTTTGATAAAGTCTTTTGACAGAATCTGTAACAATCACTGGCAAAGCGCTGCCTTTTCCCGCCTGCGATGGCTGGATGCCATGCACTAGAGCGGTTGCTGCACATTCAAGGACTGACGGTTCGTCGCGTTACTACCAACGTCGAATGGTCTTTGTCGCTCTGGTACAGTTACAAACGCTTCCATACAAAAACAACTATTACACCGAGGTAACACAGATGAGTGCGGCTCCACTGTATCCCGTTCGTCCCGAGGTTGCGGCCAGTACCCTGACCGACGAGGCCACCTACAAGGCCATGTACCAGCAATCGGTGATCAACCCGGACGGCTTCTGGCGCGAGCAGGCCCAGCGTCTGGACTGGATCAAGCCCTTCACCAAGGTCAAGCAGACCTCGTTCGACGACCACCATGTCGATATCAAATGGTTTGCCGACGGCACTCTGAACGTCTCCTACAACTGCCTGGACCGCCACCTCGAAGAGCGCGGCGACCAGCTGGCGATCATCTGGGAAGGCGACGACCCTTCCGAGCATCGCAACATCACCTACCGTGAGCTCCACGAGCAGGTCTGCAAGTTCGCCAACGCCCTGCGTGGCCAGGACGTGCACCGGGGCGACGTGGTCACCATCTATATGCCGATGATCCCCGAGGCCGTGGTCGCCATGCTGGCCTGCGCGCGCATTGGTGCGATCCACTCGGTGGTGTTCGGCGGCTTCTCGCCCGAAGCACTGGCCGGACGCATCATCGACTGCAAGTCCAAGGTGGTGATCACCGCCGACGAAGGCCTGCGTGGTGGTCGCCGTACCCCGCTCAAGGCCAACGTCGACCTGGCCTTGACCAACCCTGAAACCAGCAGCGTGCAAAAGATCATCGTGTGCAAGCGCACCGGTGGCGACATCGCCTGGCACCAGCACCGCGATATCTGGTACGAAGACCTGATGAAGGTCGCCTCCAGCCACTGTGCGCCGAAAGAAATGGGTGCCGAGGAGGCGTTGTTCATCCTCTATACCTCCGGCTCCACCGGCAAGCCCAAGGGTGTGCTGCACACCACCGGTGGCTACCTGGTGTATGCCGCGCTGACCCACGAGCGCGTGTTCGACTACCGCCCGGGCGAAGTGTACTGGTGCACCGCCGACGTGGGTTGGGTCACCGGCCACAGCTACATCGTCTATGGCCCGCTGGCCAACGGTGCGACCACGCTGCTGTTCGAGGGCGTGCCGAACTACCCGGACATCACCCGCGTGTCGAAGATCGTCGACAAGCACAAGGTCAACATCCTCTACACCGCGCCGACCGCCATCCGCGCCATGATGGCCGAGGGCGAGGCGGCGGTTGCCGGCGCCGATGGCTCCAGCCTGCGCCTGCTGGGTTCGGTGGGCGAGCCGATCAACCCTGAAGCCTGGAACTGGTACTACAAGACAGTCGGCAAGGAACGTTGCCCGATCGTCGATACCTGGTGGCAGACCGAGACCGGCGGCATCCTCATTAGCCCGCTGCCGGGCGCCACGGGGCTCAAACCGGGTTCGGCGACCCGTCCGTTCTTCGGCGTGGTGCCGGCGCTGGTGGACAACCTGGGCAACCTGATCGACGGCGCCGCCGAGGGCAACCTGGTGATCCTCGATTCCTGGCCGGGCCAGTCGCGTTCGCTGTACGGCGACCACGACCGCTTCGTCGACACCTATTTCAAGACCTTCCGTGGCATGTACTTCACCGGGGACGGCGCCCGTCGCGACGAAGATGGCTACTACTGGATCACCGGCCGCGTGGATGACGTGCTCAACGTTTCCGGGCACCGCATGGGCACCGCCGAGATCGAGAGCGCGATGGTGGCGCATCCGAAGGTCGCCGAGGCAGCGGTGGTGGGTGTGCCGCACGACATCAAGGGGCAGGGCATCTATGTCTACGTCACCCTGAACGCTGGCGAGGAGTCGAACGAGCAGTTGCGCCTCGAGCTGAAGAACTGGGTGCGCAAGGAGATCGGCCCGATCGCTTCGCCGGACGTGATCCAGTGGGCGCCGGGGCTGCCGAAGACCCGCTCGGGCAAGATCATGCGCCGCATCCTGCGCAAGATCGCCACTGGCGAGTACGACGCGCTGGGCGATATCTCCACTCTGGCCGACCCAGGGGTGGTGCAGCACTTGATCGACACCCACAAGGCGATGAGCCTGGCTTCGGCCTGAGCGTCGCGGGGCTGCCTTGCGGCCCCGGTGATCCTGAAACCATGACAAAGCCCCGCCGCACCCGGCGGGGTTTTTGCTTTACTGATACAAACTGTTACTCCGACATTCATCGGTAACCGTTGCTGTCACCGATTTCGCCCAAATGCGGGGCTTGCGGAAACATCTGCGTGCCAAATGAGTGCATTCTGCGGGCATTTCGTGCAGGGTCGCACGCTGCGCTTGCCGGAATACAAGGCTTTGCCAATAATGGGCCCGCTTATTGCTTTGGGTATAGGTTATTTCTCTTTTGCTCTTGCATATCTCGCAGGAGCTGTCAATATCGCCCGCCGCGGTTCCTGGCGCTTCTGTAATTAGTTGTCGCTTTGAAGAAATATCGACCACCGGGCTGTCGCTAGAATGCCACTCACTCGCTCGTGGTCTGCGACCTTGGTCGAAACCTGCGCGGCTCGCGCTGTACCCATTCGCATATCGGGCAGCCGTTACAACTGCCTTGTATTGCCCCGTACCGATGGAGTTACCTGATGAAGAAGCTCGCACTGCTTGGCGCCCTGGCGCTTTCCGTGTTTTCCCTGGTATCGCAGGCCGATGAGAAGCCGTTGAAGATCGGTATCGAGGCCGCCTACCCACCCTTCGCCTTCAAGCAGCCCGATGGCAGCCTCGCCGGCTTCGACTACGACATCGGCAACGCCCTGTGCGAACAGATGAAAGCCAAGTGCACCTGGGTCGAGCAGGAGTTCGACGGCCTGATCCCGGCACTGAAAGTGCGCAAGATCGACGCCATCCTGTCGTCCATGTCGATCACCGACGACCGCAAGAAGTCGGTCGACTTCACCAAGCGCTACTACCTGACCCCGGCGCGCCTGGTGATGAAGGAAGGCACCACCGTTAGCAACAGCCTGGCTGAGCTCAAGGGCAAGAAGATCGGCGTGCAGCGCGGTTCGATCCACGACCGTTTCGCCAAGGAAGTCCTGGCCCCGCAAGGCGCCACCGTGGTGCCCTACGGTACCCAGAACGAAATCTACCTGGACGTCGCCGCCGGCCGTCTGGACGGCACCGTGGCTGACGCCACCCTGCTCGAGGACGGCTTCCTGAAGACCGATGCTGGCAAGGGCTTTGCCTTCGTCGGTCCGGCCTTCACCGACACCAAGTACTTCGGTGATGGCGTCGGTATCGCCGTGCGCAAGGGCGACACCGCCAACGCCGAGCGCATTAACGCCGCCATCGACGCGATCCGCGCCAACGGCAAATACAAAGAGATCGAGAAGAAGTACTTCAACTTCGACATCTACGGTCCAGACTCGAAGTAACCATCGAGTTTCACCTGTGCAATGGTGCAAACAGCAGAATCTCTGAGGTTTGCACCATTTTTCATTCCCAAGCCCTGAGGAATCCGAATCATGTTGAAAGGCTATGGGGCAGTCATCCTCGACGGGGCGTGGCTGACGCTGCAGCTCGCCTTGTCGTCGATGGCCCTGGCCATCGTCCTCGGCCTGATCGGCGTGGCGCTGCGTTTGTCGCCGGTGCGCTGGTTGGCCTGGCTGGGGGATCTGTACTCCACGGTGATCCGTGGCATCCCTGACCTGGTCCTGATCCTGCTGATCTTCTATGGCGGCCAGGACATCCTCAACCGGGTGGCGCCGCTGCTCGGCTATGACGACTATATTGACCTCAATCCCCTGGTCGCCGGCATCGGCACGCTGGGCTTCATCTTTGGCGCGTACCTGTCGGAAACCTTCCGCGGTGCCTTCCTCGGCATCCCCAAGGGCCAGGCAGAGGCGGGCGCGGCCTACGGCATGAGCGGTGTCCAGGTGTTCTTCCGCATCATGGTGCCGCAGATGATCCGTCTGGCGATTCCGGGCTTCACCAACAACTGGCTGGTGCTGACCAAGGCGACCGCGCTGATTTCGGTGGTCGGCCTGCAGGACATGATGTTCAAGGCCAAGCAGGCGGCGGACGCCACCCGCGAACCCTTCACCTTCTTCCTCGCGGTGGCGGCGTTGTACCTGGTGCTGACCAGTGTCTCGCTGCTGGCGCTGAAGTATCTCGAGAAGCGCTACTCGGTGGGCGTCAAGGCGGCTGAACTATGATCTTCGACTACAACGTCATCTGGGAAGCCATGCCGCTGTACCTGGGCGGGCTGCTGACCACCCTCAAGCTGCTGGCGCTGTCGCTGCTGTTCGGCTTGCTGGCGGCCATCCCGCTTGGCCTGATGCGCGTCTCGAAACAGCCGCTGGTGAACATGAGCGCCTGGCTGTACACCTACGTCATCCGCGGCACGCCGATGCTGGTGCAGCTGTTCCTGATCTACTACGGCCTGGCCCAGTTCGAGGCGGTGCGCGAGAGCATCTTCTGGCCGTGGCTGTCCAGCGCGACCTTCTGCGCCTGCCTGGCCTTCGCCGTCAACACCAGCGCCTACACCGCCGAGATCATCGCCGGCAGCCTCAAGGCCACGCCCCATGGCGAGATCGAGGCGGCCAAGGCCATCGGCATGTCGCGCATGAAGATGTACCGCCGCATCCTGCTGCCTTCGGCGCTGCGCCGGGCGCTGCCGCAGTACAGCAACGAAGTGATCATGATGCTGCAGACCACCAGCCTGGCGTCGATCGTCACCCTGATCGACATCACCGGTGCCGCGCGCACGGTCAACGCCCAGTACTACCTGCCTTTCGAGGCCTACATCACGGCGGGCGTGTTCTACCTGTGCCTGACCTTCATCCTCGTGCGCCTGTTCAAGATGGCCGAACGCCGCTGGCTCGGTTACCTGGCGCCGCGCAAGCACTGACCGCTCTGTGAGATCCGACAGTATGTACAAACTCCAAATCCAAGACCTGCACAAGCGCTACGGCAGCCATGAGGTGCTCAAGGGCGTCTCTCTCGAAGCCAAGGCAGGCGACGTGATCAGCATCATCGGCTCCAGCGGTTCGGGCAAATCGACCTTCCTGCGCTGCATCAACCTGCTCGAGCAACCGCACGCGGGCAAGATCCTGCTCAACAACGAAGAGCTCAAGCTGGTTGCCGGCAAGGACGGCGCGCTCAAGGCTGCCGACCCGAAGCAGCTGCAGCGCATGCGTTCGCGCCTGTCGATGGTGTTCCAGCACTTCAACCTGTGGTCGCACATGACCGCGCTGGAAAACGTCATCGAGGCGCCGGTGCACGTGCTGGGCGTGAACAAGAAGGAAGCGCTGGAGAAGGCCGAGCACTACCTGGCCAAGGTCGGCGTATCTCACCGCAAGGACGCGTTCCCCGGGCACATGTCCGGTGGCGAGCAGCAGCGTGTGGCCATTGCCCGCGCCCTGGCCATGGAGCCGGAGGTGATGCTGTTCGACGAACCGACTTCGGCGCTGGATCCGGAACTGGTGGGCGATGTGCTCAAGGTCATGCAATCGCTGGCCCAGGAAGGCCGCACCATGGTGGTGGTCACCCACGAGATGGGCTTTGCCCGCGAGGTTTCCAACCAGTTGGTGTTCCTGCACAAGGGCCTGGTGGAAGAGCGGGGCTGCCCGCGTGAAGTGCTGGTCAATCCACAGTCTGAGCGCCTCAAGCAGTTCCTTTCCGGCAGCCTGAAGTAAAGGCTGCACTTTTGCACCATGATGGGGCATGCTGCGCAACGCACGCAGCATGACCCGGCGCCACAAGCGCGACCCTCCTTTTCAGGTTTCGGACCACGCCCTATGACCACCCAGCGAATCGGATTTCTCATCTGGCCCAGCACCAAGCCGCTGACCCTGGCGTTGGCCGAAGAGGTGTTGCAGGTGGCCCAGCGGGTGCATCCGGACGTGGTCTACACAATGTCCTTCCTGCAGGCCGAGGCCGGGCAGGAGGGCGCCTGGCGTCTGCCGGGCGAAGCGTGGGCCGGACGCCTGGAGGGCTATCACAAACTGTTCCTGCTGGCTGATGAGCCGCCGGCGGCGATCGGTTCGGCATTGTCCGCCGCGCTCAAGCAGTTGGCGCGCAGCGGGTGCATGATCGGCGGCTTGTCGGCCGGGGTTTATCCGCTGGCGGCGCTGGGCCTGCTCGACGGCTACCGCGCCGCGGTGCATTGGCGCTGGCAGGATGATTTTGCCGAGCGCTTCCCCAAGGTGATCGCCACCAGCCATCTGTTCGACTGGGATCGGGATCGCCTGACTGCCTGCGGCGGCATGGCGGTGACCGACCTGCTGCTGGCGGTGCTGGCCCGGGACCATGGGGCGGAACTGGCCGGCGCGGTGTCGGAAGAGCTGGTGGTCGAGCGCATTCGCGAAGGTGGCGAGCGCCAGCGCATCCCGCTGCAGAACCGCCTGGGCTCCAGCCACCCCAAGCTCACCCAGGCGGTGCTGCTGATGGAGGCCAACATCGAAGAGCCGCTGACCACCGACGAGATCGCCCAGCATGTGTGCGTGTCCCGCCGCCAGCTGGAGCGGATCTTCAAGCAGTATCTCAATCGCGTGCCCAGCCAGTACTACCTGGAGCTGCGCCTGAACAAGGCGCGGCAGATGCTGATGCAGACCAGCAAGTCGATCATCCAGATCGGCCTGTCCTGCGGGTTCTCCTCCGGGCCGCATTTCTCCAGCGCGTACCGCAATTTCTTCGGCGCCACGCCGCGCGAAGACCGTAACCAGCGACGTAACAGCAGCCCGTTCGAGCTGAGTTCGGCGCCGGCCGAGCGCGGCTGAAGACCTCCCTGCCAGCGAAGACGCTAGCGTGGGGCAAGCCCGCTCTCGCGCAGTGTATTGCTGGTGGGGGCGGGCTTGTCCCGCGATGCGATTTGTATATGTGAACACTCGTTCACCCAATTCTCACCGAGCATCTCCCCGCCACCCCCTGCTGCCGTTACACTGCGCGATTGCGACACTGTTTGTCGCATTGCCGAAAACCGCGTGAAAACTCGGTTTGGCGCTGTAACAAGTTGTCGCCTGGCAGCAAGGACAGGCGCCGATCAGTCCTTACAATCCCTTCATCGCTCGCCACTTCCAGGCCAGCGTTCCTCTTCAGGAGACTCAGATGTCCGTTGAGCAAGCCCCGGTGCAACGTGCCGATTTCGACCAGGTCATGGTTCCCAACTACTCCCCGGCGGCCTTCATTCCTGTGCGAGGCGAGGGCTCCCGAGTATGGGACCAGTCCGGGCGCGAGCTGATCGACTTCGCCGGCGGCATCGCGGTCAACGCACTCGGCCACTGCCATCCGGCGCTGGTCAAGGCGCTGACCGAGCAAGCCAATACCCTCTGGCATGTCTCCAACGTGTTCACCAACGAGCCGGCCCTGCGCCTGGCGCATAAGCTGGTGGACGCGACCTTTGCCGAGCGCGCCTTCTTCTGCAACTCCGGCGCCGAGGCCAACGAGGCCGCCTTCAAGCTGGCCCGTCGTGTCGCCCATGACCGTTTCGGCCCCGAGAAGCACGAGATCATCGCCACCGTTAACAGCTTCCACGGTCGCACCCTGTTCACCGTCAGCGTCGGTGGCCAGCCCAAGTACTCCGATGGCTTCGGGCCGAAGATCACCGGCATCAGCCACGTGCCGTACAACGACCTGGAAGCGTTGAAGGCGCAGATCTCCGACAAGACCTGCGCCGTGGTCATCGAACCGATCCAGGGCGAGAGCGGTGTGGTGCCGGCCGACAAGGCCTACCTGGAAGGCGCGCGCAAGCTGTGCGACGAGCACAACGCGCTGCTGATCTTCGATGAAGTGCAGACCGGCGTCGGCCGTACCGGCTCGCTGTATGCCTACCAGCATTACGGCGTCACTCCGGACATCCTGACCAGTGCCAAGAGCCTGGGCGGCGGCTTCCCGATTGGCGCGATGCTGACCACCAGCGACCTGGCCAAGCACCTGGCCGTCGGCACCCACGGCACCACCTACGGCGGCAACCCGCTGGCCTGTGCCGTCGCCTGCGCCGTGCTCGATGTGGTCAACACTCCGGAAACCCTGGCGGGCATCAAGGCCAAGCATGAGCGCTTCAAGGCCCGCCTGGAGAAGATCGGCCAGGAAACCGGCCTGTTCACCCTGGTGCGCGGTGTCGGCCTGCTGATCGGCTGCGTGCTCAGTGACGCCTGGAAGGGCAAGGCCAAGGACATCCTCAACGCCGCCGAGAAGGAAGGCGTGATGGTCCTTCAGGCAGGTCCCGATGTCGTGCGCTTCGCCCCGAGCCTGGTGGTCGAGGACAGCGATATCGATGAAGGCCTGGAGCGCTTCGAGCGCGCTGTGCGCAAACTGACCCAGGGCTGATCCTGCGGTTCTGTCGCCGGCCTCGAGCGAGGCCGGCGATACCTGATTCCAGTGCGGGCACCTGCTTGCAGGTAGTGGCGCGTGCCCGCCGTTTTTTCGTGCCGAGGTGATCGGTGCGCTTTCCCGAAAGGAGTGACACCATGCTGGTGATGCGCCCCGCGCAAATGGCTGATCTGAACGAAGTGCAGCGCATGGCTGCCGACAGCCCCATTGGTGTCACCTCGCTGCCGGACGATGCTGGCCGCCTGGGCGACAAGATCGCCGCGTCGGAAACCTCTTTCGCCGCCGAGGTCAGCTTCAACGGCGAGGAGAGCTACTTCTTCGTGCTCGAGGACAGCGCCACCGGCAAGCTGGTCGGTTGTTCGGCCATCGTCGCCTCGGCCGGCTACTCCGAGCCGTTCTACAGCTTCCGCAACGAGACCTTCGTGCACGCCTCTCGCGAGCTGAAGATCCACAACAAGATCCACGTCCTGTCGCTGTGCCACGACCTTACCGGCAATAGCCTGCTGACCAGCTTCTACGTGGTGCCGGAGCTGGTGACCAGCGCCTTTGCCGAACTCAACTCGCGTGGCCGCCTGCTGTTCATGGCCTCGCACCCGGAGCGCTTCGCCGAGTCGGTGGTCACCGAGATCGTCGGCTACAGCGACGAGCAGGGCGAGTCACCGTTCTGGGACGCCATCGGCCGCAACTTCTTCGACCTCAACTATGCCGATGCCGAGCGCCTGTGCGGCCTGAAGAGCCGTACTTTCCTCGCCGAACTGATGCCGCACTATCCGATCTACGTGCCGCTGCTGCCGGATGCCGCGCAGGAAGCCATGGGCCAGGTGCATCCGCGGGCGCAGATCACCTTCGACATCCTCATGCGCGAAGGCTTCGAGACCGAACACTACATCGACATCTTCGACGGTGGCCCAACCCTGCATGCCCGCGCTTCAGGCATTCGCTCCATTGCCCAGAGCCGGGTGGTGCCGGTCAAGCTCGACGACGCAGTGATCAAGGGCGGCCGTCCGTACCTGGTGTGCAATGGCCAGTTGCAGGACTACCGCGCCGTGCTGCTGGAACTGGACTGGGTGCCGGGCAAGCCGGTCAGCCTCAGCGGCGAAGCTGCCGAGGCCCTGGGTGTCGGCGAGGGCGCCAGTGTGCGCCTGGTCGCGGTCTGAACCGCCGCAACAGAGAGTTTCGCGGCAGGCACAGACCGCCGCACAAGGAGATAGCATGATCGTTCGTCCTGTACGCAGCAGCGATTTACCCGCGCTGATCGAGTTGGCCCGCAGCACCGGCACTACCGGGCTGACCACCCTGCCTGCCAACGAGGAGCGCCTCGGCCAGCGGGTCGGCTGGGCGGAAAAGAGCTTCCGTGGCGAAGCCGAGCGCGGCGACACCGACTACTTGTTCGTGCTGGAGAACGACGAGGGCCTGGTGGTCGGCATCAGCGCCATCGCCGGCGCTGTCGGCCTGCGCGAGCCCTGGTACAACTACCGGGTTGGCCTGACCGTCAGCGCTTCCCAGGAGCTGAACATCTATCGCGAGATTCCCACGCTGTTCCTGGCCAACGACCTGACCGGCAACTCCGAGCTGTGTTCGCTGTTCCTGCGCAGCGATTACCGCAGCGGGCTCAACGGGCGTCTGCTGTCCAAGGCGCGCATGCTGTTCATCGCCGAGTTCCCGCAGCTGTTCGGCAACAAGATCATCGCCGAGATGCGCGGCATGTCCGACGAGGCAGGTCGTTCGCCATTCTGGGAAAGCCTGGGCCGGCACTTCTTCAAGATGGAGTTCAGCCAGGCCGACTACCTCACCGGCGTGGGCAACAAGTCGTTCATCGCCGAGCTGATGCCCAAGTTCCCGCTGTACACCTGCTTCCTTTCGGAAGCGGCGCGCAACGTCATCGGCCGCGTGCACGCCGATACCGAGCCGGCGCTGGCCATGCTCAAGCGCGAAGGTTTCAACTACCAGGGCTACGTCGACATCTTCGACGCAGGCCCCGCCATCGAGTGCGAGACCTCGAAGATCCGCGCCGTGCGCGACAGCGAGACCCTGGTGCTGGCCGTTGGTACACCAGGCGACGACGCCACCCCTTTCATCATCCACAACCGCAAGCGCGAAGACTGCCGCATCACGGCCGCGCCGGCGCGCCTGGCCGCAGGCACCCTGGTGGTCGATCCGCAGACCGCCAAGCGCCTGCGCCTGGGCGCAGGCGACAACGTGCGCGCCGTGCCACTGTCTGCCGGTCGGGAGGCCCAGTAAATGAATACGCATTACATTGCCGGCCAATGGCTGGCTGGCCAGGGCGAAGGCCTGCAGTCGCTCAACCCCGTCACCCAGGCGGTGATCTGGCAAGGGCAGGGCGCCGATGCCGCGCAGGTAGAGAATGCCGTGCAGGCTGCCCGCCAGGCGTTCCCTGGCTGGGCATCGCTGAGCCTGGAGGCGCGCATCAGCGTGCTGGAGGCCTTCGCCGAGAAGCTCAAGGCCAATGCCGAGGCATTGTCGCGCTGCATTGGCGAGGAAACCGGCAAGCCGCTGTGGGAATCGGCCACTGAAGTGACCAGCATGGTCAACAAGGTCGCCATCTCGGTGCAGAGCTACCGCGAGCGTACCGGCGAGAAGAGCGGTCCGCTGGCCGACGCCACTGCGGTGCTGCGCCACAAGCCCCATGGCGTGGTGGCGGTGTTCGGCCCGTACAACTTCCCCGGTCACCTGCCCAACGGCCATATCGTTCCGGCGCTGCTGGCCGGCAATTGCGTGGTGTTCAAGCCCAGCGAGCTGACCCCCAAGGTTGCCGAGCTGACGGTCCAGTGCTGGATCGAGGCCGGGTTGCCGGCTGGTGTGCTCAACCTGGTCCAGGGCGCCCGTGAGACCGGCGTGGCGTTGGCCGCCAACCCGGGTATCGACGGTTTGTTCTTCACCGGTTCCAGCCGTACCGGCAACCTGCTGCACCAGCAGTTCGCCGGCCGCCCGGACAAGATCCTGGCCCTGGAGATGGGCGGCAACAACCCGCTGGTGGTTGACGAGGTCAAGGACCTGGATGCCGCGGTGTACACCATCATCCAATCGGCCTTCATCTCCGCCGGCCAGCGTTGCACCTGTGCCCGCCGCCTGTTGGTGCCGCAGGGCGCCTGGGGTGACGGGCTGATCCAGCGCCTGGTCGAGGTGAGCCGCAGCATCAGTGTCGGCGCATTTGATCAGCAGCCCGCGCCGTTCATGGGTTCGGTGATTTCGCTGCAGGCGGCACGCGCATTGCTGGCGGCCCAGGCCGAACTGCTCGGCAAGGGCGCCGTGGCGCTGCTGGAGATGACCCAACCGCAGGCTGACGCCGCCTTGCTTACCCCCGGCATCATCGACGTCACTGCGGTAACCGGGCGCCCGGACGAGGAATTCTTCGGCCCATTGCTGCAGGTTATCCGCTACACCGATTTCGATGCGGCAATCGAGGAAGCCAACAACACCCAGTACGGCCTGGCCGCCGGCCTGCTGTCGGACTCCAACGCCCGCTACCAGCACTTCTGGCTGCGCAGCCGCGCCGGCATCGTCAACTGGAACAAGCAACTGACCGGCGCCGCCAGCAGTGCGCCGTTCGGTGGCGTCGGTGCCAGCGGCAACCACCGCGCCAGCGCCTACTACGCGGCGGACTACTGCGCCTACCCCGTGGCTTCGCTGGAGACCGCGAACCTCGTACTGCCGGCGACCCTGACGCCGGGCGTCACCCTATAACAACAGGTCTCGGAGCCTTGCCGATGAAATCCTTTGAAGTGAATTTTGATGGCCTGGTGGGGCCGACCCACAACTACGGCGGCCTGTCCTACGGCAACGTGGCCTCGCAGAGCAACAGCCAGCAGGGTTCCAACCCGCGCGAGGCGGCGCGCCAGGGCCTGGCGAAAATGAAGGCGCTGATGGAAATGGGCTTCAAGCAGGGCGTGCTGGCCCCGCAGGAGCGCCCGGATGTCGCCGCATTGCGCCGCCTGGGTTTCACCGGCAATGATGCCGAAGTGATCCAGCGTGCCGCCAAGGAAGCCATGCCGCTGCTGGTCGCCAGCTGCTCGGCGTCGAGCATGTGGGTGGCCAACGCCGCCACTGTCAGCCCTAGTGCCGACACTGCGGACGGTCGTGTGCACTTCACCGCCGCCAACCTGAACTGCAAGTACCATCGCAGCATCGAGCACCCGACCACCAGCCGGGTGCTGGGCGCCATGTTCAGCGATGACAAGCACTTCGCTCATCACCAGGCCTTGCCGGCCGTGGCGCAGTTCGGTGACGAAGGCGCGGCCAACCATACGCGGTTCTGCCGTGCCTATGGCGAAGCGGGGGTGGAGTTCTTCGTCTATGGCCGCAGCGCCTTCGACAGCCGCTACCCCGCGCCGCAGAAGTACCCGGCGCGCCAGACTCTGGAGGCTTCCCAGGCCGTCGCCCGCCTGCATGGGCTGAGCGATGATGGCGTGGTCTACGCTCAACAGAATCCGGCAGTGATCGACCAGGGCGTGTTCCACAACGACGTGATCTCGGTAGGCAATGGCGAAGTGCTGTTCTACCACGAGGACGCCTTCCTCGAGACCGATGCGGTGCTTGGCCAGCTGCAGGCTAAACTGGCCAGCAAGGGTGGCCGCTTCCAGGGCATCTGCGTGCCGCGTGCGGCGGTGACGGTGGAGGACGCAGTGCGTTCCTACCTGTTCAATAGCCAGTTGCTCAGCCGCGAAGACGGCTCGATGCTGCTGGTGGTGCCGGAAGAGTGCCGCAACAACGAGCGGGTCTGGGCGTACCTGGGGCAACTGACCAGCCAGGGCGGCCCGGTGAAGGAGGTCAAGGTGTTCGACCTCAAGCAGAGCATGCAGAACGGCGGTGGCCCGGCTTGCCTGCGGCTGCGCGTGGCGTTGAAGGAAAACGAACTGGCGGCGGTCAACCAAGGCGTTATCATGACCGCCCCGCTGTACGACACCCTGGTGCAATGGGTCGACAAGCACTACCGCGATCGCCTCGGCGAGGCGGACCTGGCCGACCCGCAGTTGCTGGTGGAATGCCGCACGGCACTGGATGAACTGACCCAGATCCTCAAGCTGGGTTCGGTCTATCCGTTCCAACGCCAACCTTGAAGAGAGAAATTGCAATGTCCGACGCCCTGCGCCTGATCCTGGAAGATGAAGACGGCACCCAGCTTGAAACCTCGTGCACCCGTTTTGCCGTGGTCTGGCAAGGCAAGGAGGTGTGGATCCAGCAGGACGGTCGCGGCCAGCTGCTGATCGGCGTCGATGTCGAGGAAGACGACACCGAGTACGCCAACCTGCTGCTGCGCCCGATGGCCACCAACCTGGTCAGCCTGCAACTGGAAATGGAACCGGCCGATGTCGCCGGTGACGACGACCACGTCCACGGCCCGGACTGCGGCCACCACCACTAAGGAAGCGCCTATGCTCGCCCTTGGCAAACTGCTTGAGCTGACCCTGACCGATCACGAACCGGCCGAGAAGACCCAAGTGACCACCCGGGGCGTGCGTTTGCGCTGGCTGGGGGAGGGTGCGCTGGAAGTGCGCCCGCCCGAAGGTGAGGATTGCGGGCTCGACCTGCTGCTGTCGGCCGGTATCCATGGCAACGAGACAGCGCCGATCGAGTTGCTCGAAAGGCTGCTGCACGGCGTGGCCAACGGCAAGATCAAGCCACGTGCGCGGGTGCTGTTCCTGTTCGGTAACCCGGCGGCGATCCGCAAGGGTGAGCGTTTCATCGAGCAGGACATCAACCGTCTGTTCAATGGCCGGCATGAACTCTCCAGTGGCTTCGAGGCGCTGCGCGCCGCCGAACTCGAACAGTTCGCCCGGGTGTTCTTCAGCAAGCCCGAACGCACCCGCCTGCACTACGACCTGCATACTGCCATTCGCGGGTCGAAGATCGAGCAGTTCGCGCTGTACCCCTACAAGGAGGGGCGCCTGCACTCCCGTCGAGAGCTGGCGCGTCTGGCAGCGGCCGGCATGGAGGCGGTGCTGCTGCAGAGCAAGTCGTCGATCACCTTCAGTGCCTTCACCTATGAGCAGCTCGATGCCGAGGCCTTCACCCTGGAGCTCGGCAAGGCGCGACCGTTCGGGCAGAACGAGGAGGTCAACCTCGACAGGCTCGAAGCGCGTCTGATCCAGCTCATCGAAGATGCCGAGCCGCAGACCGAGCAGTCCCTGGATGGCCTCAAGCTATTCAGTGTCGCCCGCGAGATCATCAAGCACAGCGACAGCTTCCGCCTGCACCTGCCGGCGGACATCGAAAACTTTTCCGAGCTGAAAAAGGGCGATCTGCTGGCCGAGGACCTGGCCGAGACGCGTTGGGTGGTGGAGGAGGAGGGCGCACGGATCATCTTCCCCAACCCCAAGGTGAAGAACGGGCTGCGCGCCGGCATCCTGATCGTCCCGGATTCGGGGCAACGCCTGGCCTGATACCCGTAGGCGCGGGGCAAGCCCGCGCCTGCGATTTTGGATCCCTTCGGTGATGAAATTCTTTTAATTCACCAACCTGTTAATTTTCCCCGCTCCGGGACCGTAATTGGCTTGCCAGTAGCGAAACGCTGGCGATAGCATCGCGGTCATGCCGTTTTCAATTGCTTTAGCCCTGCAAGCCGTCCAATCGACGGTTTCTATCGCATAAACACACTGCACCGAGACTGCAGGACCGATATAATGCGGCCCTTTGCCGTCGTTTCGTCGATTCGACGTGTGGCCGCCGTTTCCGTGGAAGAACCTATGAAAAGCGCAGAAATCCGTGAAGCCTTCCTCCGCTTCTTCGAAGAGCAGGGACATACTCGCGTTGCCTCCAGCTCCCTGATCCCGGGCAATGACCCGACCCTGCTGTTCACCAACGCCGGCATGAACCAGTTCAAGGACTGCTTCCTCGGCCAGGAAAAGCGCGCCTACACCCGCGCCGTGAGCAGCCAGAAGTGCGTGCGCGCCGGTGGCAAGCACAACGACCTGGAAAACGTCGGCTACACCGCCCGTCACCACACCTTCTTCGAGATGCTGGGCAACTTCAGCTTCGGCGACTATTTCAAGCGCGATGCCATCACCTTCGCCTGGACCTTCCTGACCTCGGACAAGTGGCTGAACCTGCCCAAGGAAAAGCTGTGGGTCACCGTCTACGCCAGCGACGACGAAGCCTACGACATCTGGACCAAGGAAGTCGGCGTGCCGGCCGAGCGCATGGTGCGCATCGGTGACAACAAGGGCGCCCCGTACGCCTCCGACAACTTCTGGACCATGGGCGACACCGGCCCGTGCGGCCCGTGCACCGAGATCTTCTATGACCACGGCGCCGACATCTGGGGCGGCCCACCCGGCTCGCCGGAAGAAGACGGCGATCGCTACATCGAGATCTGGAACAACGTCTTCATGCAGTTCAACCGTACCGCCGACGGCGTCCTGCACCCGCTGCCCGCCCCCTCGGTGGACACCGGCATGGGCCTGGAGCGCATCAGTGCGGTGATGCAGCACGTGCACTCGAACTACGAGATCGACCTGTTCCAGAGCCTGCTGGCCGCCGCCGCCGAAGCCATCGGCTGCAGCAACGATGACCAGCCATCGCTGAAAGTGGTCGCCGACCATATCCGTTCCTGCGGCTTCCTGATTGCCGACGGCGTGCTGCCGTCCAACGAAGGCCGTGGCTACGTGCTGCGCCGCATCATTCGCCGCGCCTGCCGCCACGGCAACAAGCTGGGCGCCAAGGGCAGCTTCTTCCACAAGATCGTCGCCGCCCTGGTGGCCGAGATGGGCGAAGCCTTCGCTGAGCTGAAGAGCCAGCAGGCGCACATCGAGCGCGTGCTCAAGACCGAGGAAGAGCAGTTCGCCAAGACCCTCGAGCAGGGCCTGCGTATCCTCGAGCAGGACCTGGCGCAACTGCAGGGCAAGGTCGTCCCGGGCGACGTGGTGTTCAAGCTGTACGACACCTACGGCTTCCCCATGGACCTCACCGCCGACATCGCCCGCGAGCGCGAGTTGACCATCGACGAAGCCGGCTTCGAGCGTGAAATGGAAGCCCAGCGCGAGCGTGCCCGTTCCGCCAGCGCCTTCGGCATGGACTACAACAGCCTGGTAAAAGTCGACACCGCCACCGATTTCCTCGGCTACGACACTACCGAAGGGCAAGGCAAGATCGTCGCCCTGTACAAGGATGGTCAGTCGGTCGACCAGTTGGGCGAAGGCGAGGAGGGCGTGGTCGTGCTCGACCGCACGCCGTTCTACGCCGAGTCCGGCGGCCAGGTCGGCGACAGCGGCTACCTGCAGGCCGGCGCCGCACGCTTCGACGTGCGCGATACCACCAAGACCGGTGGTGCCTTCCTGCACCACGGCGTGGTCGCCAGCGGTGCGCTGGTCATCGGCTCGCCGGTCGAGGCCAAGGTCGATGCCGAGGTGCAACACGCCACCTCGCTGAACCACTCGGCCACTCACCTGCTGCACGAAGCGTTGCGCCAGGTGCTGGGCGATCACGTGCAGCAGAAGGGCTCGCTGGTCGACAGCCAGCGCCTGCGTTTCGACTTCAGCCACTTCGAGGCGGTCAAGCCAGAGCAGATCAAGGCCCTGGAAGACATCGTCAACCGCGAAGTGCGCAGGAACACCCCGGTCGAGACCGAACTGACCGATATCGAAACCGCCAAGGCCAAGGGCGCCATGGCGCTGTTCGGTGAGAAATATGGCGACACCGTGCGTGTGCTGAGCATGGGCGGTGACTTCTCTGTCGAGCTGTGTGGCGGCATCCATGCCAAGCGCACCGGCGACATCAGCCTGTTCAAGATCATCAGCGAGGGCGGCGTGGCCTCTGGCGTGCGCCGTATCGAAGCGGTCACCGGCGCCGCCGCGCTGGCCTACCTGAACGCTGCCGAAGAGCAGGTCAAGGAAGCCGCGCAGCTGGTCAAGGGCAACCGCGACAACCTGATCGACAAGCTGTCGGCTGTGCTCGAGCGCAACCGCCAGCTGGAAAAGCAGCTCGAGCAGCTGCAGGCCAAGGCCGCCAGCGCCGCCGGGGATGATCTCTCCAACGCGGCCGTTGAGGTCAAGGGTGCCAAGGTCCTCGCCGCCCGCCTGGATGGGCAGGATGGCAAGGCCCTGCTGGCGCTCGTCGATCAGCTGAAGAACAAGCTCGGCCATGCAGTGATCCTGCTGGGCAGCGAGCATGAGGGCAAGGTCGTGCTGGTGGCTGGCGTGACCAAGGACCTCTCCAGCCAACTCAAGGCTGGCGATCTGATGAAACAAGCCGCTGCGGCGGTCGGTGGCAAGGGCGGCGGTCGCCCTGACATGGCCCAGGGTGGTGGCGTCGACGTCGCCGCGCTGGACAAGGCCCTGGCCCTGGCAGTGCCGTTCGCCGAGCAGGGACTTTGAGATGAGGCGGCCGGCGGTCTAGTCGCCGGCCGTTTCATGTTGGATTGTTTTTTGGGGCCCTTTAGGGCTGAGGCACCTTTGAAATGGCGTTGATCGTACAGAAATTTGGCGGTACCTCTGTCGGTTCCATCGAGCGGATCGAGCAGGTTGCCGACAAGGTCAAGAAATTCCGCGAGCAAGGCACCGACCTGGTGGTCGTGCTGTCGGCGATGAGCGGGGAAACCAATCGCCTGATCGACCTGGCGAAGCAGATCACCGACAAGCCCGAACCCCGCGAGCTGGACGTGATCGTCTCGACCGGCGAGCAGGTCACCATCGCCCTGTTGTCCATGGCCCTGATGAAGCGCGGCGTGCCGGCGGTGTCCTACACCGGTAACCAGGTGCGCATCCTCACCGACAGCGCGCACAACAAGGCGCGCATCCTGCAGATCGACGACCAGAAGATCCGCGCCGACCTCAAGGCTGGCCGTGTCGTGGTGGTTGCCGGTTTCCAGGGTGTCGACGAGCACGGCAACATCACCACCCTCGGTCGTGGCGGCTCCGACACCACCGGTGTGGCCCTGGCCGCGGCCCTGAAAGCCGACGAGTGCCAGATCTACACCGATGTCGATGGCGTCTACACCACCGACCCGCGTGTCGTGCCCCAGGCCCAGCGCCTGGAGAAGATCACCTTCGAGGAAATGCTGGAAATGGCCAGCCTCGGCTCCAAGGTGCTGCAGATCCGCTCGGTGGAGTTCGCCGGCAAGTACAACGTCCCGCTGCGCGTGCTGCACAGCTTCAAGGAGGGTCCGGGTACCCTCATTACCATCGATGAAGAGGAATCCATGGAACAGCCGATCATTTCCGGTATCGCCTTCAACCGTGATGAGGCCAAGCTGACCATTCGTGGCGTCCCGGACACCCCAGGCGTTGCCTTCAAGATCCTCGGCCCGATCAGCGCCGCGAACATCGAAGTCGACATGATCGTGCAGAACGTCTCGCACGATAACACCACCGACTTCACCTTCACCGTGCACCGCAACGAGTACGAGAAGGCGCTGAGCGTGCTGGAGAACACCGCCCGCGAGATCGGCGCGCGTGAAGTGATCGGCGACACCAAAATTGCCAAGGTATCGATCGTCGGCGTCGGCATGCGTTCCCACGCGGGCGTTGCCAGCCGCATGTTCGAGGCCCTGGCCAAGGAGAGCATCAACATCCAGATGATCTCCACCTCCGAGATCAAGGTCTCGGTGGTGATCGAAGAGAAGTACCTGGAGCTGGCCGTACGCGCGCTGCACACCGCGTTCGAGCTCGATGCTCCTGCCCGACAGGGTGAGTGACACGCTGCCTGGAGGGGCGCGGCTTGCCGCGCCCTTCGCGTTTCTGGTCGCGGCGGCTGTCCCTGTCCAGGCAGCCGTGGCGGTCGATCCGGGCCAGTGCCGTCGTCCCCGGCCAGGCCCTGCTTTTCAAAGACTGTTGTCCCTGAAGATTCATGTGAGGAGAAAACTATGCTGATTCTGACTCGTCGGTGCGCCGAGAGCCTGATCATTGGTGACGGTGAGATCACCGTGACGGTCCTGGGTGTCAAAGGCAACCAGGTGCGTATCGGCGTGAGCGCGCCGAAAGAAGTGGCCGTTCACCGCGAGGAAATCTACCTGCGGATCAAGAAAGAGAAGGACGAGGAGCCAAGCCTTTAATTCTTTTGAAGTTTTTTTCAAAAAAAGGGTTGCAAACGAGGAAGGGTGTGTTTAATATTCGCCTCGTGTTGCGGTGAGGTGGCCGAGTGGCCGAAGGCGCTCCCCTGCTAAGGGAGTATACCTCATAAGGGTATCGGGGGTTCGAATCCCCCCTTCACCGCCATTATTTGCCTGGAGCGCTTCAAGCGATCCGAATGGCACAGCAAGACACGGACTCATAGCTCAGCTGGATAGAGTACTCGGCTACGAACCGAGCGGTCGGAGGTTCGAATCCTCCTGAGTCCGCCACTTTTGAAGTGGCTTTGCCTGCAAGGCTGCTTCAATCAACCAGTGGTAACCTGGTCTAAAACTACCCCACGGACTCATAGCTCAGCTGGATAGAGTACTCGGCTACGAACCGAGCGGTCGCAGGTTCGAATCCTGCTGAGTCCGCCACTTTTGAAGTGGTTTTGCTTGCAAAGGCACTTCAACAAGCCAGTGGTAACCTGGCCTAAAACTACCAACCACGGACTCATAGCTCAGCTGGATAGAGTACTCGGCTACGAACCGAGCGGTCGCAGGTTCGAATCCTGCTGAGTCCGCCACTTTTTGAAGTGGCTCTGCTTGCAAAGACGCTTCAACAAGCCAGTGGTAATCTGGCCTAAAACTACCACCACGGACTCATAGCTCAGCTGGATAGAGTACTCGGCTACGAACCGAGCGGTCGCAGGTTCGAATCCTGCTGAGTCCGCCATACATCAAGAAGCCCGCTCATTTGAGCGGGCTTTTTGTTTTCCGTATGCGCTGAATTGTCGCAGATGTCCATCTAAGCTACTGCTGTAGGTGATCCTTGCAAGGATCTGCAGCTGTAGATCGAGTCGACACAAAACGAATGTGCTTTTAACGCCAGAGCAACCGTCGCACTGATGGCTTCGAGCGTTGTCACAGCTTTAGCGCGCAAACGATTGTTCTAGCCAAAAATTTAAGCGATCCGACAGCTTGCACAGTGTATGATTGCGCCCGTCAGCCCCGCCGGGGCTTGTGGAATACCACCATGGACTTACCCAGTAGTTACTCGCTAACACGCTTCATACAGACAGATCTGACCGATTGATTCTCCCGGCGTGCTCCGCTGCTGGGAGTGGAGTTCGCCTATGACCGAAATCGAAGTAAAGAAAACCCAAGACAGCCTGCAGGATCGCCTGGCCCAGGTGATCGAACTGTTGCAGCGCCAGCGGGTGGTCGAGGACCTGACGCACCGTCAGGAAGGTCATCACCATGACCTGGTGGAAAACCTGGTCCACCGCCAGAACCTGGTCGAGTTGCAGCGCAAGCTCGACGACCTGCACCCCGCAGACATCGCCCACATCCTTGAAGCCCTGCCACTGGACGATCGCCTGACGGTCTGGCAGCTGGTGCGCTCCGACCGTGACGGCGACATCCTGCTTGAAGTCTCCGATGCCGTGCGCCAGACCCTGATCGCCGACATGGACGATCACGAGTTGCTGGCGGCCGCCAAGGAGATGGACGCCGACGAACTCGCCGACCTGGCTCCGGAATTGCCCCGCGACGTCGTCCATGAACTCATGGAGAGCCTCGATGCTCAGCAGCGCGAGCGTGTGCGCTCGGCCCTGAGCTACGACGAGGAGCAGGTCGGTGCGTTGATGGACTTCGAGATGGTCACCATCCGCGAAGATGTCAGCCTCGAAGTGGTATTGCGCTACCTGCGCCGGCTCAAAGAGCTGCCAGGGCACACCGACAAGCTGTTCGTGGTCGATTACGACGGTATTCTCAAGGGCGTGCTGCCCATCAAGCGGTTGTTGGTCAACGACCCGGACAAGAAAGTCGCGGAGGTCATGGCCAATGACCCGGTGACCTTTCACCCCGAGGAAGATGCCTACGACGCGGCTCAGGCTTTCGAGCGATACGACCTGGTCTCCGCCCCTGTGGTGGACAAGAAAGAGCGCTTGATCGGCCGCCTGACCATCGACGAGATGGTCGACCTGATCCGTGAGGAAAGTGAGAGCGAAGTGCTCAACATGGCCGGTCTGCGCGAAGAGGAAGACATCTTCGCCTCGGTCTGGCGCTCGCTGCGCAACCGTTGGGCCTGGCTGGCCATCAACCTGATCACTGCGTTTGTCGCGTCGCGGGTGATCGGCCTGTTCGAAGGCTCCATCGAGAAGCTGGTGGCCCTGGCGGCATTGATGCCGATCGTTGCCGGCATCGGCGGTAACTCCGGCAACCAGACCATTACCATGATCGTTCGCGCCATGGCGCTGGACCAGGTGTCTCCAGGCAACACCAGCCGCCTGATGCGCAAGGAGCTGGCGGTATCGTTGATCAATGGCCTGGTCTGGGGCGGTGTGATCGGGGTGGTGGCGTTCTGGCTGTACGGTAGCTGGTCACTGGGGCTGGTCATGACCGCCGCGATGACCTTGAACCTGCTGCTGGCAGCGCTGATGGGTGTACTGATCCCGATGACGCTGACGCGCCTGGGCCGAGATCCGGCAATGGGGTCGAGCGTGATGATCACTGCCGTGACCGACAGTGGTGGGTTCTTCATCTTCCTCGGCCTGGCAACGTTGTTCCTGATGTAGGTCGACGGAACGCCAGAAACAAGAAAGCCAGCTTACGCTGGCTTTTTTGTGTGCGCTTGGCAGGATCAGGACGCGTCGGCGGCCATTTCCACATCGTGAGCGATGAGGGCGACCAGCGCATTCTGCTGGCGGTGGGACAGCTGGCGGAAGCGTTGCAGCAGTTCGCGTTCGTGAAGGCTGAGCTCTGGGCTGTCCAGGCGCATGCTCAGCTCGTCACCCAGAGCGCCTTCCTGGATAAGGCTCTGCTCCAGGCGGGCGATGATCTCGGAGTTCATGCTGCGGTGATGGTTGCGCGCTACCTCGGCAATGCGCTCACGCATCCCGTCTGGCAGGCGGACGACAAACTTGTCAGCGGTGCGGCTGGAGTAGATAGCCTGTTTCATTGGGCGCATATAAATTGACCGGTTGTTCTGGTTCAGGGGAGCGGTTCTCAAATTGGCCGCACGGTGGAAGTACGACCGCGGCGACGACAAAATGTTCAACCGTGATGTGATTTTGGTTCTTCATCTTGCCTCATGGTCGCCGTTTCCTTGGCGTCAATTCTGTGACAAATAGTGATCTCGATAAAGGCTTTTTGCCAGTACCAATTATCAGAAATGAGCACTGGTTTGAAAAGTTTCACATTCATCGAATTGCACAGGTGTCAGACAAATGCCGTCAAAATCTGGTAAAAGACAGCAAAGGGTTAGGGAAAATCATCAAATGCGCTGGTTTCCCATACATTGAGCATAGTGGCTATGCAATATGACGCAAGCGGTGGGGCGGCCTCAAGGGGGCGCCTGATATTCCTCATGGGACCGTCTGGTTCAGGAAAAGATTCCCTGCTCGAGGCGGCTCGTGAGCAATTGTCCGCCCAGGGGGTCGAAGTCGCCCGACGGGTCATCACGCGCTCTGCCGAAGCCAAGGGAGAAGCCGCGCATGGCGTGAGCGCCGAACGTTTCGAGGTGATGCGCGAAGCGGGGGCCTTTGCGTTGGACTGGCAGGCCAATGGCCTGCGCTACGGCATCCCTGTGCAGCTGGATGCGTGGCTCGCTGTGGGGCGCTCGGTACTGGTCAACGGTTCGCGGGCGTACCTGCCGATTGCCCGGCAGCGCTATCCCGACCTCGTGGCCGTGGGGCTGGTCGTTTCGCTGCCGGTGCTGCGCCAGCGCTTGCTGGCCCGGGGGCGGGAGAGCACCGAGCAGATCGAGCAGCGCCTGGCCCGCAACTTCAGGCTGCAGGCCTATGATCCCGGCGTGCATGTCGTGGACAATTCCGGGCCGTTGGCCGGTGCGGTCGAGGCCTTGATCGCACTGTTGCACGCCGAAGGCGTTATCGCTGACACGCAGGGAAAAAGACCGACGTGCATAATGCCCGATTGATACATGACAAATGCGTACATGCTGGTTAACATGCTCGCCGTCCCCGCCGTACAGCGTCCGCTGTTGGCTGCAGTGTCTCAGTAGCTCAATTGGATAGAGCATCCCCCTCCTAAGGGGAAGGTTGCAGGTTCAAATCCTGCCTGGGACGCCATTTCCCCTTTTGGTTTTCATAGTCCAGTGTGTCCGCGTGCCTGCCTCAGAGCTGGGCGCTGTAGCGTTGCTCGATATCCCGGTCATCCTCAGAGGTCAGCCTGCCATGCGACTGGCTGGCGACCTGCGCATTTTGCGCCTGATGTTCGACCTTGGCCTGGACCTTCGCTTCAATCTCTTCCTGCATACGTCGAGCGATCAGCTGATCGACCCTCATTTTCTGCTCGGGCGGCAACGCGTCGTACTCCTCCGGACTCAAGCCCAGCTCCTGAAGCATCTTTTCCTTGATCTTCTCTGCCGGCGACTTGGCCATGTAATCGCGAAACTCCTGCAGGGCGCTGGATCCTTCCTGTTTGCCCACGCTGGCCTGTTCGCGTTTGGCCGCGTCCGGATTCTGCAGCATGACCATCAGCTTGGCGAAGGCCTCCTTGCGATTGTCTTCGGCGTGTTGCTGCGACGTGCTGTCCTGATTGTTCTGCTGTGCCGAAGATTTCGCGCTGGCCATCAGCGGTTGGAGCGCGGGCATCTGCGCGGCGGGATGTTCGAGAGCGCTGCGTTGCGTTTGCACGGCCTGCCAGTTCAGGCCGTTCGCTGTGATAAGCATGTTTCCTCCATGAACGACTGTTAGAGAGGCGACTAAAGGGGCAAAAGCTGTGCCAGCGATGGTGGAACGGCAAAATAGGCCGCAAGGGCTATTCCGGCGACCTCTCGCTCGGAATATGCTTGCCCGGCAGAGGAACGGTATTGCCGCTAGCGGCAAAAAATAAGTGTCGGCAGCACCGGTTACGGGGCGCAGTTGCTGGGCAACAGGGAGAGCGTCCATGAGTCAGGCAGCAAAGCCGATACCGGCTGGCTTCACCGAGCAGCAATTGCACACCTTGTTCGAACTGATCAGCGACGGCATCTGGGACTGGGATGCCAACAGCGGCTATGTCTACCGCAACCCGGGCTGGTACGCGATGCTGGGTTACCCCAGCCACTCGCTGGACAACTCCGTGCTGACCTGGGAAAGCGTGATACACCCGCAGGACTATCCACGGGTGATGGCGCATTTCGAGGCCTATATCACCCAGCGCAACGAGCGCTACCGCATCGAGTACCGGTGCCGTTGCCAGGATGGCAGTTACCTGTGGGTCGAGGACAGCGGCCATATCATCGCCCGCAACGCCGATGGCTCGGTGGCGCGCATGCTTGGGGCCCATCGCAATATCGATGCAGGCAAGCGCCTGGTGGAGGAGCTCGAACAGCGCAACCAATCGCTCGAGGGCCAGGTGGCCGAGCGTACCCGTGAGCTGTCATGGGTCAACCAGCAGTTGCAGCGGCAACTGGATGAGAACCGCGAACTGGCCGAGCGGGATGCGTTGACCCGTACCGCCAATCGCTATCGCCTGGAGAAAACGCTTCAGCAGGAGTGCGAGCGCGCCCGGCGCTTCCGTGAGCCACTGGCATTGATCGCCATGGACCTGGACGACTTCAAGCCGATCAACGACCTGCACGGTCATGCCCGCGGGGATGCCGCGCTGATCGAGGTCACCGAGCGCATCCGTCAGTGCCTGGGCGGTCGGGGACTGCTGGCACGTTGGGGAGGTGATGAGTTTGCCGTGGTGTTGCCGCGCACATCGCTGGAACAGGCCTGTGAGGTGGCGTCGGCGATCCGCACGGCGATGGCGGCGATCGAGCCCATCGGCACGTGTCGGCTGACCATGAGCTATGGCGTGGTGCAGTGGCGTGAGGGTGACGATGTCGGCGGGTTGCTGGCACGGGCGGATCAGGCGCTGTATCGGGCCAAGGCGGATGGCAAGAACACCGTAGCCGAGTGATGGCTGAAAAAAGACCCGCGGCGCCTGGGGCGCAGCGGGCCAAATCGGCTAGTGCCGCTTCAGTGTCTTCAATCAGATGTGCAGTGCGTGCCCCAGGGCGCGCAGCGCCGCTTCCTGTACCGCCTCGCCCAGCGTCGGGTGGGCATGAATGGTCCCGGCGATGTCTTCCAGGCGCGCGCCCATTTCCAGGGACTGGGCGAAGGCACTGGACAGTTCGGAAACCGCCACGCCCACGGCTTGCCAGCCGAGGATCAGATGGTTGTCACGGCGAGCCACCACGCGCACGAAGCCGCTCTTCGACTCCAGGCTCATGGCCCGGCCATTCGCGGCGAAGGGGAACTGCGCGACGATGCAATCCACACCTTGCTGGCCGGCCTGTTCCGGGGTCTTGCCGACCACCACCACTTCCGGGTCGGTGAAGCACACCGCGGCGATTGCGCTCGGCTCGAAGCGTCGGCTCTTGCCGGCGATGATCTCGGCGACCATCTCGCCCTGGGCCATGGCCCGGTGCGCCAGCATCGGCTCGCCGGCCACGTCGCCGATGGCCCAGACGTTGCGCATGCTGGTCTGGCAGCGCTCATCAATGGCGATGGCGGCGCCGTTCATCTTCAAGTCCAGGCTTTCCAGGCCGAAGCCTTTGCTGCGTGGACGGCGGCCCACGGCCACCAGCACCTGGTCAGCTTCCAGGCGCAGTTGCCCACCCTGGCCGTCGCTGGCCAGCAGGCAGCCGTCGGCATAGCCTTCGACACTGTGGCCCAGGTACAGGGCGATGCCGAGTTTCTTGATCGAGTCGGCCACCGGCGCGGTGAGTTCCGCGTCGTACGTCGGCAGGATGCGTTCGCGGGCTTCCACCACGCTGACCTTGGCGCCGAGCTTGCGGTAGGCGATGCCCAGCTCCAGGCCGATGTAGCCGCCGCCGACCACCACCAGGTGCTCGGGCATGGCCTTGGGCGCCAGGGCCTCGGTGGAGGAAATGATCGGCCCGCCAATCGGTAGCATCGGCAGTTCGACACTGCTGGAGCCGGTGGCCAGCAGCAGGTGTTCGCACTGGATGCGCTGGCCATCGACTTCGACGCTCTTGCCATCGAGGATCTTCGCCCAACCATGGATCACCTTCACGCCGTGCTTTTTCAGCAGCGCGGCGACGCCGCTGGTGAGGCGGTCGACGATGCCGTCCTTCCACTCGACGCTGCGGCTGATGTCCAGGCGCGGCGAGGACACGCTGATGCCCAGCGGTGAGGGTTCGGTGTAGCGGCTGGCCTGGTGGAACTGCTCGGCCACGTGGATCAGCGCCTTGGACGGAATGCAGCCGATGTTCAGGCAGGTGCCGCCCAGGGCCTGGCCTTCGACCAGCACGGTGGGGATGCCCAGTTGCCCGGCGCGGATGGCGGCCACATAGCCGCCGGGGCCGCCACCGATGATCAGCAGGGTGGTGTTGATGAGCTCTTGCATGATCACTCCACGAACAGGCAGGCGGGCTGTTCCAGCAGGCCGCGCACGGCCTGGATGAACAGTGCGGCATCCATGCCATCGACCACGCGGTGGTCGAACGAGCTGGACAGGTTCATCATCTTGCGCACGACGATCTGGCCGTCGATCACCATCGGCCGTTCGACCATCCGGTTGACGCCGACGATCGCCACTTCCGGGGTGTTGACCACCGGGGTGCTGACGATGCCGCCGAGGGCGCCGAGGCTGGTCAGGGTGATGGTCGAGCCGGCCAGCTCTTCACGGCTGGCCTTGTTGTTGCGCGCCGCGTTAGCGACACGGGCGATCTCGCTGGCGTTGCTCCACAGGCTGCCGGCTTCGGCATGGCGCAGCACGGGCACCATCAGGCCGTTGTCACCCTGGGTGGCGATGCCGACGTGCACCGCGCCGTGGCGGGTGATGACCTGGGCTTCGTCGTCGTAGGTAGCGTTGATCTGCGGGAAGTCGCGCAGGGCGACGACCATGGCGCGTACCAGGAACGGCAGCAGGGTCAGCTTGCCGCGGCTGTCGCCATGCTTGGCGTTGAGCTGCTGGCGCAGGGCCTCGAGGGCGGTGACGTCGATTTCCTCGACGTAGCTGAAGTGGGCGACGCGGCGCTTGGCGTCCTGCATGCGCTGGGCGATCTTGCGGCGCAGGCCGATCACCGGTACCTGCTCGCTGTCGGTGCGTTTACCGTAGCCGCCGGGTGCCTGCCCGGCACTGCTCTGCGGCTTGCTGATGAAGGCATCGAGGTCTTCGTGCAGGATGCGCCCGGCCGGGCCGCTACCGTGCACGTAGCGCAGTTCGATACCGGCATCCAGGGCACGCTTGCGTACCGCCGGGGAGGCCAGTGGCTTGTCATGGGCCTCGCGCGGCACGATGGGCGCGGCTGCGTGGGTTGCGGCAACCTGCGGCTGGGGCTCGACGCGTGGCTCGGGGCGGGCTGCAGCCTGCGCCGCTGCAGGTGCCGGCTCGGCCGGCTTGGCCTGGGGCGTGTCGACATGATTGCCGCTGCCTTCGACTTCGATGCGGATCAGCTCGCTGCCGACCGCCATCACCTCACCAGGCTGGCCGCCCAGGGCCAGCACCTTGCCGCTGACCGGCGAAGGGATTTCCACGGTGGCCTTGTCGGTCATGACATCGGCCACCACTTGATCTTCGGCGATCACATCGCCGACCTTGACGAACCATTCCACCAACTCGACCTGCGCGATGCCTTCGCCAATGTCCGGCATCTTGATGACGTGCGTGCCCATTCAGACCTCCATGACCCGTTTCAGTGCCGCGCCTACCCGCGAAGGGCCGGGGAAGTAAGCCCATTCCTGTGCGTGGGGGTAGGGGGTATCCCAGCCGGTGACGCGCTCGATCGGCGCTTCGAGGTGATGGAAGCAGTGCTCCTGGACCAGCGATACCAGTTCCGCGCCGAAGCCGCAGGTGCGAGTGGCTTCGTGCACGACCACGCAACGGCCGGTTTTCTTCACCGACTCGACGATGGTCTCCAGGTCTAGCGGCCACAGGCTGCGCAGGTCGATGACCTCGGCGTCGACGCCGCTCTCTTCGGCCGCCACTTGCGACACATACACGGTGGTGCCGTAGGTCAGCACGGTGACGTCGTTGCCCGGGCGGGTGATCACCGCCTTGTCCAGCGGCACGCTGTAGTAGCCATCCGGCACGGCGCTGTGCGGATGCTTGGACCACGGCGTCACCGGACGGTCGTGGTGGCCGTCGAACGGGCCGTTGTACAGGCGCTTGGGCTCGAGGAAGATCACCGGATCGTCGCATTCGATCGAGGCGATCAGCAGGCCCTTGGCGTCATAGGGGTTCGATGGCATGACGGTGCGCAGGCCGCAGACCTGGGTGAACATCGCCTCGGGGCTCTGGCTGTGGGTCTGGCCGCCGTAGATGCCGCCACCGCAAGGCATGCGCAGGGTCAGCGGGGAGATGAACTCGCCGGCCGAGCGATAGCGCAGGCGGGCCATCTCCGAGACGATCTGGTCGGAGGCGGGGTAGAAGTAGTCGGCGAACTGGATCTCGACCACCGGGCGCAGGCCGTAGGCGCCCATGCCCACGGCGGTGCCGACGATGCCGCTTTCGGAGATCGGCGCGTCGAACACGCGGGACTTGCCGTATTTGGTCTGCAGGCCTTCGGTGCAGCGGAACACGCCGCCGAAGTAGCCAACGTCCTGGCCATAGACCACCACGTTGTCATCGCGCTCGAGCATGACATCCATGGCCGAGCGCAGGGCCTGGATCATGGTCATGGTGGTGGTGGACATGGCGTTTTCCAGATGGATGCTGTTGTTGTGATCGTTCATCTCAGACCCCCAGTTCCTGGCGCTGACGGCGCAAGTGGTCGGGCATTTCCTTGTACACGTCCTCGAACATCGACGCGGCGCTGGGGATATGGCCATTGCTCAGGGTGCCGAACTGCTCGGCGTCCTTCTGCGCCTTGATCACCTCGGCCTCGAGCTCGGCGGTGACCGCCTGGTGCTCTTCCTCGGACCAGTGGCCAAGCTTGATCAGGTGCTGCTTGAGGCGGGCGATTGGGTCGCCCAGCGGGAAGTGGCTCCAGTCGTCGGCCGGGCGGTACTTGGACGGGTCGTCCGAAGTCGAGTGCGGGCCGGCGCGGTAGGTGACCCATTCGATCAGCGTCGGGCCCAAGCCGCGGCGGGCGCGTTCGGCGGCCCAGCGCGAAGCGGCGTAGACCGCGATGAAGTCGTTGCCGTCGACGCGCAGCGAAGCGATGCCGCAACCCACGCCACGGCCGGCGAAGGTGGTCGACTCGCCCCCGGCGATGGCTTGGAAGGTCGAGATCGCCCACTGGTTGTTGACCACGTTGAGGATCACCGGGGCGCGGTACACGTGGGCGAAGGTCAGGGCGGTGTGGAAGTCGGACTCGGCCGTGGCGCCGTCGCCGATCCATGCCGAGGCGATCTTGGTATCGCCCTTGATCGCCGAGGCCATGGCCCAGCCGACCGCCTGGACGAACTGGGTGGCCAGGTTGCCGCTGATGGTGAAGAAGCCGGCCTCGCGCACCGAATACATGATCGGCAGCTGGCGGCCCTTGAGCGGGTCACGGGTGTTGGACAGCAGCTGGCAGATCATGTCGACCAGCGACACGTCGCGGGCCATCAGGATGCTCTGCTGGCGATAGGTGGGGAAGCACATGTCGGTACGGTTCAGGGCCAGGGCCTGGCCGCTGCCGATGGCTTCCTCGCCCAGGCTCTGCATGTAGAAGGACATCTTCTTCTGACGCTGGGCAACCACCATGCGGCTGTCGAAGATGCGCGTCTTGAGCATGGCGTGCATGCCCTGGCGCAGCACCTGCGGCTCGATGCCCTCGGCCCACGGGCCAACGGCGTCGCCATGCTCGTTGAGCACGCGCACGAGGCTGTAGGATAGGTCCGCGGTGTCGGCGGCTTCCACATCGATAGGGGGTTTACGGACTTGACCGGCGTCGTTCAGGCGCAGGTAGGAGAAATCGGTCTGGCAGCCTGGCCGGCCTGTAGGCTCGGGCACATGCAGACGCAGGGGGGCGTACTCGTTCATGCTTTTTACGCTCGCTCGAATGTTGTTTTTGTGAGCTTTGAAGCGGCCGCCGCTGACTGCCGGCTCGTGACTGGCAGGTCAGCGTCTTTTTACATCATAGGGGGACGGCAGGAGAATTTTTCTCTCAAGTTCGTTGCCTTTCTCCTGTGGCGCAGATAAACATTCCGTACAAACACAAAAACCAGGTCAATTTCTCTCATGCGTAAATTGGATCGAACGGATATCGGCATCCTCAACAGCCTGCAGGAAAACGCCCGCATCACCAACGCGGAGCTGGCGCGCTCGGTCAACCTGTCGCCCACGCCGTGCTTCAACCGGGTCAAGGCCATGGAGGAGCTGGGGGTGATTCGCCAGCAGGTGACATTGTTGTCACCCGAGGCGCTGGGGCTGGATGTGAACGTGTTCATCCATGTCAGCCTGGAAAAGCAGGTGGAGCAGTCGCTGCATCGCTTCGAGGAAGAAATTGCCGAGCGCCCTGAGGTGATGGAGTGCTACCTGATGACCGGCGACCCGGACTACCTGCTGCGGGTGCTGCTGCCAAGCATCCAGGCACTGGAGCGCTTTCTCGATTACCTCACCCGCTTGCCCGGGGTGGCGAACATTCGCTCCAGCTTTGCCTTGAAGCAGGTGCGTTACAAGACCGCGTTGCCGCTGCCGGCCAATGGCATGACGTTGCGCGAGCAATGATCCGGGCGCGGTGCCTGGGGTGCTTGATATTTTAAACACCCCCGGCCTATGTTGTGTACGTCGCCATTCCCGGCATGCGAACACAACAAGAAGGACAGCGTCATGACGACCGAAGGCCCGCACAACCAGGCAGTGCTCCTGGAGGGCATCGATGAAATCGAGTGCGTCACCCCCGACCTCAATGGCGTGCCCCGCGGCAAGGTGATGACCGCCGAGGGCTTCCTCGAGGGGCGTCGCTTGCAGATGGCCCGTGGCGTGCTGCTGCAGTGCATCATGGGCGGTTACCCGGCGGCAAAATACTATGGCAGCGACGATGGCGACCTCGCGCTGGTGGCCGAACCCTCGCAGATCCACCGCCTGCCCTGGAGCGACGAGCCTCGGGCATTGGCGATCTGCGATGCGGTGGAACTCGATGGCACTCCTTCGGGGTTGTCCAGCCGTGGCCAGCTCAAGGCGGTGATCGCCCGGTACGCCGAGCGCGGGTTGGCACCGGTGGTGGCGACCGAGCTGGAATTCTTCGTCTTTGCCGCCAACGCCGACCCGACCCAGCCGTTCCAGCCGCCGCTGGGCAAGGACGGACGCCGGGAAATGGGCCACTCGGCCTTCAGTGTCAGCTCCAACAACGGCCTGCGGCCATTCTTCAACGAGGTGTACCGCTGCATGGCGGCGCTGGGCCTGCCACGCGACACCTTCATGCACGAGATGGGCGTCAGCCAGTTCGAGATCAACCTGCTGCACGGCGATCCTTTGCTGCTGGCCGACCAGACCTTCCTGTTCAAGCACCTGCTCAAGGAGGTCGCGCTCAAGCATGGCCTGACCGTGGTGTGCATGGCCAAGCCACTGGCGCACACGCCCGGCAGTTCGATGCACATTCACCAGAGCCTGGTGGAGGTCGGCAGTGGGCGCAATGTGTTCAGCGACGAGCAGGGCAGGGCGACCGACACCTTCCACCATTTCATCGGTGGCCTGCAGGCCTGCCTGGCCGACTTCACCGTGCTGTTCGCGCCGAACGTCAATTCCTACCAGCGTCTGTGCCACCCTTATGCGTCACCGAACAACGCCTGCTGGTCCGAGGACAACCGTGCCGCGGGCCTGCGCATCCCGGCCAGCTCACCTGTGGCGCGGCGGGTGGAGAACCGCCTGCCGGGCGCCGATGCCAACCCCTACCTGGCCATTGCCGCGAGCCTCGCCGCCGGCCTGCACGGTATCGAACGGCAGATTGCGCCGACGCCGGCGATCCAGGGCGAGTTCGAGGTGCCGGAGCACCTCAGCCTGCCTTGCACCCTGCATGCCGCGCTTGAGCGGCTCAAGCGCAGCGGCCTGGCGCGGGAACTGTTCGGCAAGGAGTTCATCGAAGGCTACATCGCCACCAAGACCCTGGAGCTCAGCGATTTCTTCGATGAAATCACCCCCTGGGAGCGCCGTGTGCTGGCCGCGCAGGCCTGAGCGCGACACGACCGCTACTGGATGCGCCCCCACGGCTCTTTTTGCTGCCTGGGGGCCTGTGCCAAGATGGATTTGCTTTTATGCTTGCCTGCAACCCAACGCCACCTGGTCAAGGAGCTTGACGGGACGTATGCGAAATATCTGGAAGCCGTTTCAGTCGCTGTACTTCGCCGCCTTGATGATGCTGATCGGCTCGGGCCTGCTGAGTACCTACCTGGCCTTGCGCCTGGCCGCCGATCATGTCGACAGCCTGTGGATCGGTGCGTTGATGGCGGCCAACTACTTTGGCCTGGCGGTGGGGGGCAAGGTAGGGCACCGGCTGATCGGCCGGGTCGGACATATCCGTGCCTATGCCACTTGTGCCGGCATTGTCGGCGCCGCGGTGCTCGGGCATGGGCTGACCAACTGGCTGCCGGCTTGGGTCGGGCTGCGCATGATCGTCGGCCTGGGGATGATGTGCCAGTACATGGTCATCGAGAGCTGGCTCAACGAACAGGCCGACGCCAAGCACCGCGGCGCGGTGTTCAGCGGCTACATGATCGCCTCCTACCTGGGGCTGGTGCTCGGCCAGCTGATCCTGGTGGTGCACCCGCAACTGGGGCCGGAGCTGCTGATGCTGGTGGCGATGTGCTTTGCCTTGTGCCTGGTGCCGGTGGCCATGACCCGGCGCATTCACCCCGCACCGTTGCGCCCAGCGCCGATGGAGCCGAAGTTCTTCATCAAGCGCGTGCCGCAATCGCTGTCCACGGTGCTCGGTTCGGGCCTGATCGTCGGCTCCTTCTATGGCCTGGCGCCGCTGTATGCGTCCAGCCAGGGGCTGAGCACCGAGCAGATCGGCCTGTTCATGGGCTGCTGCATCTTTGCCGGGCTGCTGGTGCAGTGGCCGCTGGGCTGGCTTTCCGACCGCTATGACCGCGCCGTGCTGATCCGCAGCGTGGCCATCGGCCTGGCCCTGGCTGCCGCGCCGCTGGCGATCCTGCCGGGGGTTCCGCTCGAGCTGCTGTTCGCCATGGGCTTTGTCATATCGCTGTTGCAGTTCTGCCTGTACCCCTTGGCGGTGGCGTTCTCCAATGACCACGTGGAGAGCGAGCGGCGGGTCTCGCTGACCGCCATGCTGCTGGTCACCTATGGTGTGGGCGCCTGTATCGGGCCGTTGGCGGCCGGGGTGCTGATGAAGCTGTTGGGGGCGCAGATGCTCTACGCCTTTTTCGTGTTCTTCGCGCTTGTGCTGGTCTGGCGCATTCGGCCCAAGGCTGTCACCGGGCTGCATCAGGTTCAGGATGCGCCACTGGGGCACGTGGCGATGCCGGCGGCGGGCTCGCCCTTGTCGGCGGCCCTCGACCCACGGGTGGATGAACAGACGGTGCAGGATGTGATGCAGGCGCCGGTGGCGGCGGAAGATACCGAGGAGGATGCCGGTGCGCAGGCGCAAGGCGAGGTGGGCAAATCGGTTTCCTAAACGGCCTGCCCAGGCCCAAATGAAAACGCCACCCGAGGGGTGGCGTTTTTCATGGGCTGGCGACGATCAATAGTCGTCCTTGTCGAACCGCCGCGCTTCACGCTGCAGCTGGTAGACGAAGCTCTCGATCTTGCGCTGGGCCTGACCGTTGAGGTTGTGGAAGCGAACCCCGGCGAAGGTGGTGTTGATGCGCTCTTCGAAGTGCAGGTGGCGCAGTTCGACCAGGGTGTCGGTCAACCCCAGTGGGTTGCCGGCCTTGAAGCGCTCGTAGACCTGGCCCAATTGCAGGCGATCCTCGACGTTGCCGTCGAAGCGCAGTTTGCAGCCGGTGGCCGAGATATCCAGCAGTTTGCCGCGCAGCGCGCCGTTGCCCTTGAGGTGGGTGCCATCGAGGGTCACATCGACCAGTTGCGACAGCTTCAGCGCGGCGCGGAAGGCATTGCGGCGCTGGTGATAGGTCACTTCATTGGGCAGCGGGCCACGGTAGCAGCGGTGGCCGTCGATCTCGGTGATGGTCAGCGGTATGCTGCTTTCCCAGGCGATGCGCACGCCGTCGTGGAAGCCTTCGATGCGGAAGGGTTCGCCGCTCTCGATGTACTTCTCGCCGTCGCGAGGGATCATTTCATCCAGTGCCAGGACACCGCTTTCCCGGTCGACATGCACCACATAGCTCTGGAACCGCTGGCTGCGCTCATGGAAGCTGATGATCAGCGGGTCGTGGCTATCCAGCAGCTGGCGCAAGTTGGCCGCGATCTCCAAAGGGGTGGTCAGCACCTTTGGGGGCTGGGGAGCATCGGATTCATTGAACACGGGTTATCAATCTCCAGGCAAAACGGCACACGCAAGTTACGGCATTTTGCCAGTATGTTCCGTGCCTTGATATAACTAAGATAGAACTAATCACACTTGGCTGATTGCGCGGGGCTTGGCCATTGGCGAGGTACCGCCACGGCTGTCGTAGAGCGACGGAGAATCGCCACCCTGAAGGATTCTGATCTGGTTGGCCGTGGTCTGCTGCTGGACCTGGATGATGCGGCCGTTGGTCTCGTTGACCTGCTGGCAGGCGTCCATGAGCTCGCCCAGGGCATCGAGGCGGCTCATGATGGCCTCGCCGTTGCTCGACTGCGCGGCCAGCGCCTGTGCGCCGGCGCGGTCGGCGCTCAGGCCGAGCTCCAGCAGCAGCTGGCTGCGGCGCTTGCCCTGCTGCTCGAGCAAGATGATCAACGACTGTTTACGGGCCAGGATGTGCTCCAGGGCCAGCATATCCCGGCCGTGCAGGGCTATCGCTTCGTTTTGCAGGAGTTCGAGCAGTTCCTGCGTTGGCGCGATGTCGTTTTCGATCAGTTGCAGCAAGGTGATGTCGTGCATGGCTAACTCTTGGCGGTTGCGTCCTTGAAGTCAGCGCGCCTGAGGGTCAGCGCTGGGCTTCGAAATCAAGCAGTTTGCTGGCGACACGGTCGGCATCGACCTTGTAGCTGCCATCTGCGATCGCTTGCTTCAACTCGGCCACGCGGGCGCTGTTGACGGTTGGCTGGTCGCGCAGCTTGTCGCTGATCTTCTGCAATTGCTGGGCCTCTGGGCTCAGGTGTACGGCTTCTCCGCTGGCATTGGCCTGCTTTGGCGCTTCACTGGCCGCGCCGGCTTTATCGGCGGTGCCCGGTGCGGCATTGCCGCGAACGCCGCCCGTGACGGACGGAGAATTGTTTAGACGACTGAAGTCGATGACCATGTTCAAAACCCCTGGGAATTAGGACGCATGCCTTGCTTTCGGCCTACCCGAGCAAAACTTTAGGCGTGAATGCATCACCGCCTCTCGGCACGCGTACGCAACCCGATGTGTGACACAGTTTAGGGTGCGCGGTTCCACATCGCCAGCGTTCTGTCAGTATCCCGACGCGGGGTGTTGCTACATGGCCACCTCGACCTGGCCGGGCCCTGTGACCCGTGCCTTGACCACGCGCTTGGAGTTCAGGTTGCGCACGCGGATCTGCGTCTGCAGGCCGCCCTTGTCCAATGCTTCGCCCGGCATGCGCACGCTGAGGCTGCCGCTGCGGGCGATGATCACCACGTGGTCGCCCTTGCGCACCACTTCGGCCTGCTCCAGGTGCTGTTGCGTCAGCACCTGATCGAGCACCGTGGGGCGCAGCAGCTTCATGCCCAGCGCCTGGTCCAGTTGAGTCAGGTAGCCGGGGCCCAGCGTGCCTACATCGCGCTCGCGCATGGCTATATCGCCTTCACCGACCACGCTTTCGCGCTTGAGCGGGCGAGTCATCACCACCACGTCGCGCAGCAGGCGCACCTGAGCCGGGACGAACACCGTCCAGGGCGCCGCGCCATCGCAGCGCACCCGTACCGTGACCCGCCCAAGCGGCGTCGAACTTTCCAGCGAGGCATCGAGCTGCTGGCTGCACAACGGCATGCGCAGGCGCGGGTCCAGGGTGTTGACCTGGATCTCGTAGCGCCCCGGCGTCTGGGTGGTCGCCAGATAATCCTCTACGGTGAATTCAAGAAACCCCTGAGTGACACCGATAAGCTGTTCAGGCAAGGTAAAAGCGTCCGCCAGCGTACGTATGCCGGGTGCCAGCAGGCACAGGGCGGCCAGTGAGCCGGTCAACAGGCGCGTCAGTCGTCGGAAATTTGTCGTTTTCGTGTACATGGCGTTCAAAAAAGCAAAGCCCGTGCCGATTTGGTACACAGGCAATCGTTGAAGGAGTCCGGCATGGCTGGAGTGATGGATTCGGTCAACCAGCGCACGCAACTGGTGGGGCAGAACCGCCTGGAGTTGTTGTTGTTTCGCCTCAATGGCGACCAGCTCTACGGCATCAATGTGTTCAAGGTGCGCGAGGTACTACAGTGCCCGGACCTGACCTTGCTGCCCAGGTCTCATCCGGTGGTGCGCGGCGTGGCCAACATTCGGGGGGCGACCATCCCGATCCTGGACCTGTCGATGGCCACGGGCCTTCCGCAGCTGAAGGAAGAGACGCGCAACAGCTTCGTGATCATCACCGAGTACAACACCAAGACCCAGGGTTTCCTGGTGCACTCGGTGGAGCGCATCGTCAACATGAACTGGGAAGAGATCCATCCGCCACCCAAGGGCACCGGGCGTGATCACTACCTGACCGCCGTGACCCGGGTCGACAACCGCATGGTCGAGATCATCGATGTCGAGAAGGTGCTGGCCGAGGTGGCGCCATCGTCCGAGTCTGTGTCGGATGGTGTGATCGATGCCGAGGTTCAGGACAAGGCGGTGATGCTGCGGGTATTGACCGTCGATGACTCGTCGGTGGCGCGCAAGCAGGTAAGCCGTTGCCTGCAGACCGTGGGCGTCGAGGTGGTGGCGCTCAACGATGGTCGCCAGGCCCTGGATTACCTGCGCAAGCTGGTGGACGAGGGCAAGCGTCCTGAGGACGAGTTCCTCATGATGATCTCGGATATTGAAATGCCGGAAATGGACGGCTATACCCTCACGGCGGAGATTCGCAGCGATCCACGCATGCAAAAGTTGCACATCTGCCTGCATACTTCGTTGTCCGGGGTATTCAACCAGGCGATGGTCAAGAAGGTCGGGGCCGATGACTTCCTGGCCAAGTTCAAGCCGGATGATCTCGCCCAGCGCGTGGTCGATCGGATCAAGGCGAGCCATTGAAAACGGCCGGGGGTCGTCCCCGGCGCTAGCGATTGATAAAGAGGCGGCAGCATTGTCTACGGGTAATTTGGATTTCGAACAGTTCCGGGTCTTCCTGGAGAAAGCCTGTGGCATCCTGCTGGGCGAGAATAAGCAGTACCTGGTCTCCAGCCGTCTCAACAAGCTGATGGAGCAACAGGGCATCAAGTCGCTGGGCGAGCTGGTGCAACGCATCCAGACCCAGCCACGCGGTGGCTTGCGCGAGCAGGTGGTCGATGCCATGACCACCAACGAGACGCTGTGGTTCCGCGATACCTACCCATTCGAGGTGCTCAAGAACAAGGTGATTCCGGAGTTCATCAAGAACAACCCGGGCCAGCGCCTGCGCATCTGGTCGGCGGCCTGTTCCTCCGGGCAGGAGCCGTACTCGCTGTCGATGGCCATCGACGAGTTCGAGCGGACCAACCTTGGCCAGTTGAAGGTGGGTGCGCAGATCGTCGCCACCGACCTGTCGGGCGCCATGCTCAACAACTGCAAGACCGGTGAGTACGACAGCCTGGCCATCGCCCGCGGCTTGTCGCAGGAGCGCCTGCAGCGCTACTTCGACACCAAGGGGCCGGGGCGCTGGGCGATCAAGGCGCCGATCCGCAGCCGCGTCGAGTTCCGTTCCTACAACCTGCTCGATAGCTACGCGCCGCTGGGCAAGTTCGACATCGTGTTCTGCCGTAACGTGCTGATCTACTTCTCGGCCCAGGTCAAGAAGGACATCCTCATGCGTATTCACGGCACGCTCAAGCCTGGGGGTTATCTGTTCCTCGGTGCGTCGGAGGCGCTCAACGGGCTGCCGGACCACTACCAGATGGTCCAGTGCAGTCCGGGGATCATCTACCAGGCCAAGTGAGGCTCAACAAAAAAGGCCGGTATCTCGCGATATCGGCCTTTTTGTTTGCGTTGTGAAAAGCGCTATCAGCTGTAGCCATCGATAGCGAATAGGCGCGCCTGCATGACGTCAAATTTTTGTTTTGCCGCTTTTACCGCCCGGCAATTGCCGCCCGCCGCGTTCGAAGCGGAAGCACTTTGCCGCTTTTCTGGCATTGCCATCTGCCGCATGCCCGGCAAACTCCACTGATTTCGGGGGTTGCCGGGATTGGCACAGCCCTTGCTAAAGCCTAAGCCAACGAAACTCTGGTCAACCTCTGAAGGTTTCCCCGATATGAGCATCAGCTTCGACAAGGCGCTCGGCATCCACGAAAAGGCATTGGGCTTCCGCGCCCAGCGTGCCGAGGTGCTGGCCAACAACATTGCCAACGCCGACACGCCGAACTACAAGGCGCGCGACATGGACTTCTCCTCCGTGCTCGCCGCCGAGTCCGACAAGCAGCAGAGCGGCCGCATTGCCCTGGATCGCACCAACAATCGCCATATCGAGGCTGAAGGCCTGGCGATGATGGATGACACCCTGAAATACCGTACCCCGATGCAGCCGTCGATCGACCAGAACACCGTCGATGCGCAGATCGAGCAATCGAACTACACGGAAAACGCCGTTGGCTTCCAGGCCAGCTTCACCCTGCTCAACAGTAAATTCAAAGGGCTGGTATCGGCCCTGCGCGGAGAGTGACCATGTCCCTTGCCAGTGTCTTCAACATCGCCGGTAGCGGCATGAGCGCGCAGAACACGCGCCTGAACACCGTTGCCTCGAACATCGCCAACGCCGAGACCGTCTCGTCGAGCATCGACCAGACCTACCGTGCCCGTCATCCGGTGTTCGCCACCACCTTCCAGCAGGCCCAGGGTGGCGCTGGCCAGTCGCTGTTCGAGGACCAGGGCGAAGCGGGGCAGGGCGTACAGGTCAAGGGCATCATCGAGGACCAGAGCAACCTCGAGGCGCGCTACGAGCCGAACCACCCGGCGGCGAACAAGGACGGCTACGTCTACTACCCGAACGTCAACGTGGTCGAGGAGATGGCTGACATGATCTCCGCCAGCCGTGCGTTCCAGACCAACGCCGAACTGATGAACACCGCCAAGAACATGATGCAGAAAGTGCTGACCCTGGGTCAGTAAGCGAGCCTAAATGACTACCACCAATACCGATAACAAGGTCGGCAGCGGCTATCTGGAGTCGCTGCAGAAGCCTACCACCAAGAACAATGCCAGCACCGGCCAGGCCGGCAGCGCATTGGGCAAGGATGCGTTCCTGAAGTTGCTGGTTACGCAGATGAAGAACCAGAACCCGCTCGATCCCCAGGACAACGGCGAGTTCGTCGCGCAGCTGGCGCAGTTCAGCAGCCTCGAAGGCATCCAGTCGCTGAAGGAGTCGGTCGACGGCATCCTTACCGGCATCGGTTCGTCCCAGGCATTGCAGGCTACCTCGCTGGTCGGCCGTTCGGTGATCGTGGCGAGCGACAAGGCGGTGGTAGACACCACCAAGAGCTTCAATGGCCAGGTCGTGGTGCCGTCGAACATCACCGAAGGCAAGGTCACCATCAAGGACAAGGACGGCAACGTGGTCAAGACCATCGAGCTGGGCGCGCAGAAGGCCGGCACCGCCGACTTTATCTGGGATGGCAAAAACGAAAAGGGCGAGGCGGTCGATCCGGGTACCTACACCTTCAGCGCCGAGACCAAGGTCGACGGCAAGGCCAAGACGCTGGCCACGTTGCTGCCGGCCAAGGTCAACAGTGTCAGCTTCCAGAACGGCAGCGAGATGATGGTCGACCTGGCCGGCATCGGCAAAGTCGGCATCTCCAAAGTAACCACCATCGGAATTTAACGCCGCAGAATCGGCACAAGGAGCGAGTACATGTCTTTCAATATCGGCCTTAGCGGTCTCTATGCGGCGAACAAGGCACTGAACGTTACCGGCAACAACATTGCCAACGTTGCCACCAGCGGTTTCAAGGCGTCGCGCGCCGAGTTCGGCGACCAGTATTCGCAGTCCATCCGCGGCACCGCCGGCGGCAAGACCCAGGTGGGCAGCGGCGTGAAGACCATGGCGGTCTCGCAGATGTTCAATCCGGGCAACATCAACGGCACCGGCCAGGCGCTGGACATGGCCATCGATGGCAACGGCTTCTTCGCCCTGAACGACAACGGTTCGCGTATCTACACTCGCTCCGGTGCCTTCTACAGCGACAAGGAAGGCTATGTCGTCAACGCCAACGGCGCCAACCTGCAAGGCTATCCGGTGGATGAGAACGGCAAGGTCATCCAGGGCTCGCTGACCAACCTGAAGATCGATACCTCGAACCTGTCGCCGAAGCCGACCGGTCGTATCTCTGAAACCGTCAACCTGAACTCCAGCGACGCCGCGCCTTCGGTTGCGCCGTTCGACCCGACCAATGTCAAAAGCTACAACTACACCTTCAACACCCCGGTCTATGACAGCCAGGGTAACGAACACCAGATGAACCAGTACTTCGTCAAGGATGCCGGCACCAACTCCTGGACCATGTACACCACCATCGATGGTCGCAACCCTGCCAACCCGGCGCTGACCACGCCGCTGGCCAACAAGCTGCCGTTCACCTCGGGCGGCAAGCTCGACACCGCGGCCATGACTGCCGGTGCGGTCACCGGTGGCCTGACCATCGCCGCGGACAAGACCTTCCAGCTGACCGGCTGGGTGCCTGCCGAGAAAAACGCGGCGGGTACCTGGGTCGGCAATGGCGCCACCGCGCGTACCGGTGGTGTGACCCTGGACATGCTGGCCACCACTCAGTACAACGCAGCTTCGGCCACCACCGCCAAGGACCAGGATGGTTATGCCACCGGTGAACTGGCCGGCCTGACCGTGGATCAGAGCGGCAACATGTTTGCCAACTTCACCAACGGCCAGAACAAGGTCATCGGTCAGGTGGTGGTCGCCAACTTCGCCAATCTGCAGGGTCTGACGCCGGTCGGCGCCACTGCCTGGAAAGAGTCCTACGCTTCGGGCGTGCCGATCATCGGCGAGCCAGATACCGGCACCCTGGGCCGTATCGCCGGCAGCTCCCTGGAAGACTCCAACGTCGACCTGACCGGTGAGCTGGTCAACCTGATCAAGGCGCAGAGCAACTACCAGGCCAATGCCAAGACCATTTCCACCGAAAGCACCATCATGCAGACCATCATCCAGATGACCTGATGATCGTGGCGTGAAAAAGCCCCTGCCCGCAGGGGCTTTTTCACATCTGGCAGTGCGGAGAGTGAAGTCATGAAGAAGTTGTCGGTGTTCGTGGTCGTGGCCGGTACGTTGCTGGTGGCGCTGTCGCTGGGGGCCGCGCCGGCGCCCTGGTATCAGTGGCAAAGCCTGGCGACCGGGCGCTACATGTGCTCGGCCAACGATCCGGGCGAGGGCTGGAAGCGTCATTCTGGTCCCTACCGTAACGGCGCCTGTCGTGACGACTGACGTGGGTTTGCCGCCTGCGGCAAGTATTCGCCGATAAACTGACGCCAACCGCCATAGGATGCCCTGAAAGCCCCGTGTTACGGGGCTTTGTAATGTTGGTTCGATAATTGCTTTGCCCTTGCCAACGACAGCGCGGCAAGGTTCGCGTAGAGGAGATGCTGTGGACAAGATGCTTTATGTGGCCATGACCGGTGCCAGCCAGAACGCGCTGGCGCAAAAGGCCCATGCCAACAACCTGGCGAACGTTTCCACCAATGGCTTCCAGCGCGACCTGGAGCAGGCCCGTTCGATGCCGGTGTTTGGCGACAGCTTTCCGGCACGTGCCTTTGCCATGACCGAGCGTCCGGCTACCGACTTCAGTGAAGGTGCGCTGGTCGAGACCGGTCGCGAACTGGACGTGGCGGTTGCCGGCAAGGGCTTCATCGCCGTGCAGGCGCCCGATGGCAGCGAAGCCTATGTGCGCACTGGTAGCCTGAACATTGACGCCCTGGGCGTGCTGCGTGCCGGCAACGGCATGCCGGTCATCGGCAATGGTGGCCCGATCGCGATTCCGCCCGAGCAGAAGGTCGAGGTCGGCGACGACGGCACCATCAGCATCCGCGCCATGGGCGAGGATCCGCGAGTGATGGCCGAGGTCGACCGGATCAAGCTGGTCAATCCGGATATCAAGGGTATGACCAAGGGGCTGGATGGCATGATCCACACCGCCAGCGGCCAGCCAGCTGATGCCGACGTCAACGTCCGCCTGGTCTCGGGCTTCCTGGAATCGAGCAACGTCAACGCCGTCGAGGAAATGACCTCGGTGCTGGCGCTGTCGCGTCAGTTCGAACTGCACATCAAGATGATGAACGCGGCCAAGGAAGGCGATGAAGCCATGGCTCGGGTTTTGCAAATCGGCTAACTACATTTGAACGGGTGCCGTAAAACAGGCGCACGAGGAGAACACTAAATGCTTCCGGCTCTTTGGGTCGCTAAAACCGGCCTGTCCGCCCAGGACACCAACCTCGCGGTCATCTCCAACAACCTGGCCAACGTCTCGACCACCGGCTTCAAGCGTGATCGCGCCGAGTTCCAGGATCTTTTGTACCAGATCAAACGCCAGCCTGGTGCGCAGTCGACCCAGGACAGCGAGCTGCCTTCGGGCCTGCAGGTCGGTACTGGTGTGCGCATCGTCGGCACCCAGAAGAGCTTCACTGCCGGCAGCCTGCAGACTACCGAGAACCCGCTGGACATGGCGGTCGACGGTCGCGGTTTCTTCCAGATCCTGCAACCTGACGGCACCGTTTCGTACACCCGTGACGGTACCTTCCACCTGAACTCCGACGGCCAGATCGTCACCGCCAACGGCTTCGCCCTGGAGCCGGCCATTGTCGTGCCGCCAGATGCGCAGACCTTCACCGTCGGCCGGGACGGCACCGTCTCGATCACTACCGCCGGCAACCCGGCCGCGCAGGTCATCGGCAACATCCAGACCGCCGACTTCATCAACCCGGCCGGCCTGCAGGCCATCGGCGGCAACCTGTTCCTTGAGACCGCCGCCAGCGGCGCGCCGCAAATTGGCACGCCGGGCCTGAACGGCTTTGGCACCACCCAGCAACAGACCCTGGAAGCCTCCAACGTCAGCACCGTCGAAGAGCTGGTGAACATGATCACCACCCAGCGCGCCTACGAGATGAACTCCAAGGTCATCTCCGCCGCCGACAAGATGCTGTCGTTCGTCACCCAGCAGCTGTAAGCCGTGGCGGCCCGCCGGGTGCGGGCCGCTGACCATCCGCTCGCTGTTGCAGCGCCTGTTTTGCCTAGAGGTAAGAGTCATGAAACGTCTGTTGTCCGTGTTCGCCCTGGGGGGGGCGGTATCGTTGGCCGGTTGCGTCGCGCCGCCGCCCAAGCCCAACGATCCGTACTACGCGCCGGTCCTGCCGCGCACCCCGTTGCCGGCGGCGGCCAACAACGGTTCGATCTACCAGGCCGGTTTCGAGCAGGGCCTGTACACCGACCGCAAGGCGTTCCGGGTTGGCGACATCATCACCATCACCCTCAACGAGCGTACCTCGGCGAGCAAGAATGCCGGCTCGCAGATCCAGAAGAACAGCAAGGCCAACCTCGGCCTGACTTCGCTGTTCGGTACCGTGCCCAACACCAACAATCCGCTGGGCAGCGGCGATCTTACCCTTGAGGCCGGTTACAGCGGTGACCGCTCCACCAAGGGTGACAGCAAGGCGACCCAGGGCAATACCCTGACCGGTTCGATCACTGTCACCGTGGCCGAAGTGCTGCCCAACGGCATCATCGCGGTGCGTGGCGAGAAGTGGATGACCCTGAATACCGGCGAGGAGCTGGTACGCATCGCCGGTCTGGTGCGGGCCGACGACATCGCCACCGACAACACCGTGCCGTCCACCCGTGTGGCCGACGCGCGCATCACCTATTCGGGCACCGGCTCGTTCGCCGATGCCAGCCAGCCTGGTTGGCTGGACCGTTTCTTCATCAGCCCGCTCTGGCCTTTCTGAGTACGGATGACCATGTTCAACGCTAGGCGGTTGATTGCCGCGACTCTGCTTCTGTCCTGTGCCTTCGGCGCCCACGCCGAGCGCCTGAAGGATATCGCCAGCATTTCCGGCGTGCGTGCCAACCAGCTGATCGGCTACGGTCTGGTGGTGGGCCTGAACGGTACCGGTGACCAGACCACCCAGACTCCGTTCACCCTGCAGACCTTCAACAACATGTTGTCGCAGTTCGGTATCAAGGTACCGCCAGGTTCGGGCAACGTGCAGTTGAAGAACGTTGCCGCGGTGTCGGTGCATGCCGACCTGCCGGCCTTCGCCAAGCCCGGCCAGGTGGTCGACATCACCGTGTCGTCGATCGGCAACTCCAAGAGCCTGCGCGGCGGCAGCCTGTTGATGACGCCGCTCAAGGGTATCGACGGCAACGTCTACGCCATCGCCCAGGGCAACCTGGTGGTTGGCGGCTTCGACGCTGAAGGCCGCGATGGCTCGAAGATCACCGTCAACGTCCCGTCCGCCGGGCGCATTCCAGGTGGCGCTTCGGTCGAGCGGGCGGTGCCGAGTGGTTTCAACCAGGGCAACAGCCTCACCCTGAACCTCAATCGCCCGGACTTCACCACTGCCAAGCGCATTGTCGACAAGGTCAACGAACTGCTGGGGCCAGGCGTGGCGCAGGCGATTGATGGCGGCTCGGTGCGGGTTACCGCGCCGATGGACCCGAGCCAGCGCGTGGATTACCTGTCCATTCTCGAGAACCTCGAGATCGACCCGGGCCAGGCCGTGGCCAAGGTCATCATCAACTCGCGCACCGGCACCATCGTTATCGGCCAGAACGTCAAGGTCTCGCCGGCGGCGGTTACCCACGGCAGCCTGACCGTGACCATCACCGAAGACCCGATCGTCAGCCAGCCGGGCCCGTTCTCCAATGGCCAGACCGCCGTGGTGCCGCGCTCGCGGGTCAACGCCGAGCAGGAAGCCAAGCCGATGTTCAAGTTCGGCCCGGGTACCACGCTGGATGAAATCGTTCGCGCGGTAAACCAGGTGGGTGCGGCGCCGAGCGACCTGATGGCGATCCTTGAAGCCCTGAAGCAGGCCGGCGCGTTGCAGGCCGACCTGATCGTGATCTGAGGACGCCAGGGATGAATCCGAAAAGCCTGATTTCCGGTAGCGCCGACAGCGGTGCCTTTACTGATCTCAATCGCCTGAGTTCGCTCAAGCATGGCGATCGCGACAGTGAGGGCAATATCCGCAAGGTCGCCCAGGAATTCGAATCGCTGTTTGTCAGCGAAATGCTCAAGGCGTCGCGCAAGGCCACCGATGTGATGGCCGATGAAGACAGCCCGATGAACAGCGACACGGTCAAGCAGTACCGTGACATGTACGACCAGCAGATGGCGGTGAGCATGTCCCGCCAGGGTGGTGGTATCGGTCTGCAGGATGTGTTGGTGCGCCAGTTGAGCAAGAACAAGGGTAGCGTCAACACCAGTCCGTTCCCACGAACCGACGTTGCTGCCCCGGCGTTGTGGGGCAGCCGCATGGTCAACCCGGCGCGCGTCGAACAGTCTGTGACCGGGCGCAATGATGTGGCGGCGCTGAACTCGCGTCGCCTGGCGCTGCCGAGCAAGCTGACCGACCGTTTGCTGGCCGGTATCGTGCCGCCCGCCGCCGTTGCTGGTGCAAATGGCAATGACACGGCGGTGTCCGGTCGTAATGCCCCTTCGCTCGCCGGCGTCGCCCGCGGCGACTGGCAGCCGGCACAGACCTTCGCCGCGCCGCGCGAGGGCATGCGTATTTTCGGCCGGGCCGTGGCTCAGCCGCCGCTGGCGCCGAACAAGGCGTTCAGCAATGGTGATGCCTTCGTCGCCACCATGCTGCCGATGGCGGAGCAGGCGGCCAAGCGCATCGGCATCGATCCGCGCTACCTGGTGGCCCAGGCGGCGCTGGAAACCGGTTGGGGTAAGTCGGTCATGCGCAACCCCGACGGCAGCAGCAGCCACAACCTGTTCGGCATCAAGGCTACCGGCAACTGGCAGGGTGGTGAAGCGCGGGCGATCACCAGCGAGTTCCGTGGCGGTCAGTTCGTCAAGGAGACGGCGGCCTTCCGTTCGTACGACTCCTACCAAGACAGCTTCCACGACCTGGTCAGCCTGTTGCAGAACAACAACCGCTATAAAGATGCCGTCGGTGCCGCCGATAACCCGGAACAGTTTGCAAGAGAGCTGCAGAAGGCAGGCTATGCGACCGATCCGGACTACGCCCGCAAGATCATCAGCATTGCCCGGCAGCTGCGGCCAACCCAGGAATACGCCATGGCCGGCACTAACACGAATCTATAAGGATTGAAGCATGTCTCTGATCTCGATCGGGCTTTCCGGCCTGAATGCCAGCCAGACCGCGCTGTCCATCACCGGTAACAACATCGCCAACGCGGCGGTCTCCGGCTATTCGCGGCAGCAGGTCATCCAGGGTACCGGCGCCTCGCACAATATCGGCGTCGGCTTCGTCGGTACCGGCACTACGTTGCAGGATGTGCGCCGCATCTACAACGCCTACCTGGACAATCAACTGCAGACCGCCACCTCGCTCAACACCGACGCGGCGGCGTTCCAGGATCAGATCACGGGTATCGACAAACTGCTGGCCGAGAGCAGCACGGGCATCAGCTCGGTGCTGACTGCATTTTTCTCGGCGCTGCAGACCGCTTCGGCCAAGCCTAGCGACGTTGCCTCGCGCCAGCTGCTGCTGACCCAGGCGCAAACCCTGAGCAACCGCTTCAACGCCATCTCCAGCGAGATGAACAAGCAGAACGACAGCATCAACAGCCAGCTGGACACGCTGTCGGGCCAGGTCAACAAGCTGACCTCGAGCATTGCTGACCTCAACAAGCAGATCACCCAGCTGTCGGCGTCCGGCGCTTCGCCGAACAACCTGCTGGATGCGCGCAGCGAAGCGGTCCGCCAGCTCAATGAGCTGGTCGGCGTCACCGTGCAGCAGCGCGACGGCAACTACGACGTGTACCTGGGCAATGGCCAGTCGCTGGTTACCGGCAACCGCGCCAACACCCTGAGCGCGGTGCCGAGCGCCACGGACAACAGCCAGTACAGCCTGCAGATCAACTACCCGACCTTCTCCTCCGACGTCACCTCGGTGGTCACCGGCGGGCAGATGGGCGGCCTGCTGCGCTATCGCCAGGACGTGCTCAATCCGTCGATGAATGAGCTGGGCCGCGTGGCCCTGGTGGTGGCGGACAGCATCAACAGCCAGTTGGGGCAGGGCCTGGATGCCAACGGGCAGTTCGGCAGCGCGCTGTTCTCCAGCATCAACAGCGCCATGGCGGTCAGCCAGCGCAGCCTGGCGGCCGCGGGCAACAGCGCCGGCTCCGGCAATCTGGATGTGACCATCGCCAACAGCGGCGCGCTCACCACCTACGATTACGAAGTCAAGTTTACCGGCCCCAATCAGTACAGCGTGCGCCGTTCCGACGGCACCGATATGGGTAACTTCGATCTGACCACCACGCCGCCGCCGGTGATCGACGGCTTCACCCTCAAACTCCAGGGGGGCGCTCTGGCGGCTGGCGACAGCTTCAAGGTCAGCCCGACCCGCACGGCGGCGGGTTCGATCAATACCGTGCTCACCGATGCCAACAAGCTGGCGTTCGCTGGCCCGATCAATGGCATCGTCGGCAGCGGCAATAAAGGTTCCGGCACCATCACCCCGCCGAATCTCGGTGCCAACCTGAACATCTACGGTGGCGCCGACACTGCGCTGATCCAGGATTCGATCAAGCATTCGATGCCGGTGCGCATGGTGTTCCAGGCGGCCAGTGGTGGTACGCAGGCTTATGAACTGTTCGATGCCAAAGGCAACTCCATCGGCACCGGCACCATCGTGCCCGGCCAGGACAACAAGCTGACCATCAACGTGCCAATGCGTGATGCCGCCGGTGCGCCAATCCTCGATGGTAGCGGCAATCCGCGTAAATTCAGTGTCGAGACCTCGGTGGGCGGCAGTCCGGCCGCCAATGACAGTTTCAGCTTCGGCTTCAATGCCGACGGCAAGTCCGACAACCGCAACGCCCAGGCGCTGCTAGGCCTGCAGACCAAATCCACGGTCGGCATGAACTCCGGCGGCGGTACCAGCTTCACATCCTCCTACGCCTCGCTGGTCGAGCGCGTCGGTGCCAAGGCCAACCAGGCCAAAATCGATACCGTTGCGACCACGGCCGTGCTCAATGCGGCCAAGGATAGCCGCAACGGGGTTTCCGGTGTCAACCTGGACGATGAGGCGGCCAACCTGATCAAGTTCCAGCATTACTACACCGCGTCGTCGCAGATCATCAAGGCGGCGCAGGAAACTTTCAGCATTCTGATCAACGCCCTTTAAGGAGTAGCCATCGTGCGTATTTCCACCGCTCAGTTCTATGAGTCGAGCGCCAGTAGCTACACCAAGAACTTCGCTGACTTGATGAAGAGCAAGACACAGATCGACACCGGCGTGCGCATCCAGACCGCCGCTGACGATCCGGTCGGCGCTGCACGCCTGCTCCTGCTGCAACAGCAGCAAGCGCTGCTCAAGCAGTACGACGGCAACATGACCACGGTGAACAACTCGCTGCTGCAGGAAGAGAGCGTGCTGTCCACCATCAACGATGCCATGCAGCGTGCCAGCGAGCTGGCCATCCGCGCCGGTGGCGCCGGGGTCAGTGATGCCGATCGCGTGTCCATCAGCAGCGAGCTGAAAGAGATCGAGGCCAATATCTTCGGCCTGCTCAATTCGCGCGATGCCAACGGCGACTACATGTTCGGTGGTACCAAGACTTCGTCGCCACCCTATGTGCGCAATGCCGATGGCAGCTACAGCTACCAGGGCGACCAGACCCAGCTGAGCCTGCAGGTGTCCGACACCTTGAGCCTGGCGACCAACGACACCGGTTTCAGCATCTTCGATTCGGCCAAGAACAAGAGCCGTACCGAGTCCACCCTGGTGGCGCCGGCGGTCGATGATGGCAAGGTTGCGCTGTCGCCGGGGCTGATGACCTCGAACAACACGTTCAACAGCAGCTTTACCGCTGGGCAGCCGTACAAGATCACTTTCACCAGCGCCACCCAGTACACGGTGACCGATGCCCTGGGCAACGACATCACCGCCGAAACAGCGACCAATGGCACTTTCGACAGCAAGACCGAGGGCAGTAACCGCATCGCCTTGCGTGGCGTCGAATTCGAAGTCACTGCATCGCTGAAAGAAGGCGATGATGCCAATGCCGTCTTCGCCGGTCGTGAGTTCAGCGTGCAGGCCCGTCCCGATTCGCTGACCACCGTGCGTGGCGCCGGTAACCCGTCGAGCGCGCAGGTGACCGGCAGCGCCGTGACCGACCAGGCTGCCTACAGCAGCACCTTCCCGAGCAATGGCGCGGTGATCAAGTTCACCGGGGCCAACACCTACGAGTTCTATGCCCAGCCATTGACCGCAGACAGCAAGCCGGTGGCCAGCGGTACCTTCACCGCGCCGGCGTTGACGGTGGCAGGGGTGACCTACCAGGTATCCGGTGCGCCGCAGGCGGGTGACCAGTTCGCCATCAATGCCAACAACCACCAGAACCAGAGCGTGCTGGAAACCCTCAGCCAGCTGCGTTCCGCGCTGGATGCGCCGCCTGGCAATGACGGCAACAACAACGCGATCAAGAACGCCGTTGCCTCGGCGGTCGCCAACCTCGCCAGTGCTCGCGAGCAGGTGGATATCACCCGTGGCGCCATTGGTGCGCGAGGCAATTCGATCGATATCCAGCGCCAGGAAAACACCAGCCTGACCACGGCCAACAAGATCACCCAGGACGCCATCGGCAACACCGACATGGCCGAAGCGTCGATCATGCTGACCCTGCAGCAGGCCATGCTCGAAGCTTCGCAGCTGGCCTTCTCGCGTATCTCGCAGCTGAGTCTGTTCAACAAGCTCTGATTGCGCTCTACCAAAAAGCCCCGGCCAGCGCTTCGCTGCCGGGGCTTTTTCGTGTCTGGCCGCCTGCTTTGAAAGGTGTCTGGCGAGAATTGACTGTGACTAATGAGTCAAATCGTGCATCTTCCCTGTATTCTATGCGGCAGCTGCTGCAGCATTTTGTTACCGGTGCGCAGAAGGGCAGGCCAGATGTCGGCCTGGCCAAGGCCTGTTGCCCTCGTCCCGGTAGTTGGCGCCCTCAATCCATCGAGTGGCGGTCTTTGGCTGTTTTCATTGGGAAGCCAGAATGATTGGCATCAAAAGCATCGCGAGTTACGTGCCCACCGCTGGCCTGGACAACTACGTCCAGGGTGCGAAGTTCGGCAAGGACGAAGAGTTCATGTTCGGCAAGATCGGCGCCTCCTTCCTGCCGCGCAAGGCCGAGGAGCAGGAGACCTCTGACCTGTGCGTGGAGGCGGCCCGTGCGTTGTTCGCCAACAACCCGGAGCTGGATCCGCAGTCGATCGATGTGCTGATCGTGGTCACCCAGAACGGTGACGAAGAAGGGCTGCCGCACACGGCGGCGATCGTGCAGAACAAATTGGGCCTGTCGACCCGCGTGGCGGCCTTTGACGTGTCGCTGGGCTGCTCCGGCTATGTCTACGGCCTGTACGCCATCAAGGGCTTCATGCAGGCGGCCGGGCTGAAGAACGGCTTGCTGATCACCGCCGACCCGTATTCGAAGATCGTCGATCCGGAAGATCGCAACACCACCATGCTGTTCGGCGATGCCGCCACCGCCACCTGGATGGGCGAAGATGCTGTGTGGCAGTTGGGCGAGGCGCGTTTCGGCACTGACGGCTCGGGTGCCGAGCACCTGAAGGTCAGTGATGGCACCTTCTTCATGAACGGTCGCCAGGTATTCAACTTCGCGCTGGTCAAGGTGCCGGCGCACCTGCATGAATTGCTCGCGGCCAGCAACCTGCAGTCCTCGGATATCGATGCGTTCTGCATTCACCAAGGCAGCGCGGCGATCGTCGATGCCGTGGCGCGACGCTTCGAGGAGCAGCACCCGGAGAAGTTCGTCAAGGATATGCTCGAAACCGGCAACACCGTGTCGTCCAGCGTGCCGCTGCTGCTGCAGAAGCATATGTTCGACAGCAGCTGGCAGCGTGTGGCCATCAGTGGTTTCGGTGTTGGGCTGTCGTGGGGCTCGGCGATTCTCTATCGCGACTGAGTCGATGTGGTATCAAAAAAACGCCTGGCGTACCCCCGTCAGGCGTTTTTTTATGCTTGGAAGATGGGGTGGTTACTGTGGGGCTGAGTCGCGTTGGGCTGGACGGCAGGTCATGATCGTCCGCCGCCAAATCGATAAACCCCTGATTTCATAGGGGTGGCGGGGTGATGGCATTTTTTTTTCGAAAATGCCCTCAAGCAACTTACGCAGACGACGATAACCATTACGAAGGTTCTCTAGGCCATACCCGGCGGATGCCAGGGCCGGAAGCCGCAGTACCCATCCAACGAGGATTTCGTCATGGCTTTAACTGTAAACACCAACATTGCTTCGGTTACTACTCAGGTTAACCTGAACAAGGCCAGCAGCGCCCAGACCACTTCGATGCAGCGCCTGTCTTCCGGCCTGCGCATCAACAGCGCCAAAGACGACGCTGCCGGCCTGCAAATCGCCAACCGTCTGACCAGCCAGATCAACGGCCTGGGCCAGGCAGTTAAGAACGCCAACGACGGTATCTCGATCGCCCAGACCGCCGAAGGCGCAATGCAGGCTTCGACCGACATCCTGCAAAAAATGCGTACCCTGGCTCTGTCCTCGGCCACTGGCTCCCTGAGCCCTGACGACCGTAAGTCGAACAACGACGAATACCAGGCTCTGACCGCCGAACTGAACCGTATCTCGGAAACCACCACCTTCGGTGGCCAGAAGCTGCTGGACGGCTCCTACGGCACCAAGGCCATTCAGGTCGGCGCCAACGCCAACGAAACCATCAACCTGACCCTGGAAAACGTTGCTGCCAGCAACATCGGTTCCCAGCAGGTCAAGAGCACCGCGATCGCACCAAGCGCAACCGGCGTTGCCGCTGGCAGCCTGTCCGTTACCGGTAACGGCCAGACCGCCACTGTCGCCTACGCTGCTGGCGCTTCCGCCAAGCAGATCGCCAGCAACCTGAACGGTTCGATCGGTGGTCTGACCGCAGCTGCTAGCACTGAAGTCAAGCTGGACGTTCTCGCTGCCACTCCATCCAACTTCAAGCTGTCTGTCGGTTCCAGCGGTACTGTTGACTTCGTTGGTGTGACCGACCAGAAAGGCCTGGCTGACCAGCTGAAATCCAACGCCGCCAAACTGGGCATCAGCGTCAACTACGACGAAGCCAAAGGCACCCTGAGCATCAAGTCGGACACCGGCGAGAACATCAACTTCTCGGCTGCTGACACCAACGCCCAGGCGAACATCTCGATCGCCGCTAAAGACGGCTCCGGCAACTTCGCTGCTGGTGCTGCTCTGGGTGGTGCTGCCATGGTGGTTACCGGTCAGATCTCCCTGGACTCGGCCAAGGGCTTCTCGCTGGGCGGCGCTACTGATCTGTTCGGTGCTGCGACCGTTACCTCCGCCAAGACCGCCATCTCGCAAACCGACGTCACCGACGCCACCAAGGCTCAGAACGCCCTGGCCGTTATTGACAAGGCCATCGGTTCGATCGACAGCGTCCGTTCGGGCCTGGGTGCTACCCAGAACCGTCTGACCACCACCGTTGACAACCTGCAGAACATCCAGAAGAACTCCACCGCTGCCCGTTCGACCGTGCAGGACGTGGACTTCGCTTCGGAAACTGCAGAGCTGACCAAGCAGCAGACCCTGCAGCAGGCCTCGACCGCGATCCTGTCGCAGGCTAACCAGCTGCCATCCTCGGTCCTGAAACTGCTCCAGTAATTCAGGCGCCTGAGTAAGAGGTGGAAGGGCGCGTTTACGTGCCCTTTCGCTTTTTTGACATGAGGAGTTCGAAGCATGGACATGAGTGTCAAGCTGAACCAGGTGTATCCTCCGGTGCTGCCTCAGGCAGTGGCGACTGCCAAGGATCCGCTGGTGCCTGCCAAGGTGCCGGAAACCGTGGCTGCCGATGACAAGCCGCACACCCGCGAAGACCTGGAGAAGGCGGTTGGCGATATCCGTGATTTCGTCCAATCGAGCCAGCGCAAGCTGGATTTTTCAATCGATGATTCCACCGGCCGGGTAGTGGTCAAGGTAATCGCCACCGAGTCCGGTGACGTGATCCGCCAACTTCCGTCGGAAACCGCGCTGAAGCTGGCACAAAGCCTCAGCGAAGCCGGCAGCCTGTTGTTCGACGACAAGGCTTAGGCTGGCATGATTTTTGTTGCTGTCGGGCATTTGAGGCGCGTAGTCGTCAAGGATCCGGCAGCTACCGAACAAGGAGAGCAATGATGGCAGGTTCAACAATCAGCGGTATTGGATCGGGCATCGATACCCAGGCGATTGTGAAGTCCCTGGTGGACGCGCAGAAGGCGCCGAAGCAGGCACAGATCAATACCCAGACACTGAAGGCAACCACCACATTGTCCTCGATCGGCAAGATCCAGGCGGCCCTGGATGCCTTCCGTGGTGCGTTGACCAGCATGACCAACGACAACAGCTTCGGCGGACTGGCGTTGAAGTCCTCGGATGAGAAGGTTGCGACCATCACCGCTGGTGCTGGTGCGGCCAATGGTTCCTTCAACCTGGTTGTGACCCATCTGGCATCGGCTTCCAAGGTGTCCACAAAGGTGTACGCTGGCGGCGCGGGTAGCGTGGTCAACCCGGGTACCACCTCGACCAAACTGACCATTACCCAGAATGGCAAGGCCCACGACGTCAGCATCCCGCCGGGCGCTACGCTGCAGCAGGTGCGCGAGACGATCAACAGCCAGTTCGGTACCGCAGGCTTGAGTGCCAACGTTCTGACTGACGCCTCGGGTTCGCGTCTGGTGATCACTTCCAACAAGATGGGTGTGGGTTCCGATATCACGTTGTCGGGCAACTCGGGGCTCGACATTGGGGCGACCGTTGTAGATGAACCCCAGAATGCCAAGTACACGCTTGATGGCATCTCCATGGAGTCCAAAAGCAACGATATCAGCGATGCGGTAAGCGGGTTGAATATCAAGCTGGTGGGTGTTTCCCCCCAGGACAAGGATACCAAGGAGTTCCTCAAGACCACGCTGTCCCTGACCACCAGCACCTCCGCGCTGAAGTCGGGCCTCAAAGGCTTCATCGACACCTACAACGCGTTGCTCAAGGTGGTCAACGCCGAGACCAGGGTGACAAAGAACGCCGACGGCACCGTGACTCCCGCAGCGCTCACCGGCGACGCATCCATGCGCGCGCTGATGTCATCGATCCGCGAAGAAATGAACGCGCTTTCCGGCAACGGCACGATGAAGTCGCTCGCCGCCTTTGGCGTCACCACATCCCAGGATGGCGGCACGCTCAGCCTGGACGAAAAGAAGTGGGACAAGGCCGCAGCCACGAACGCAGCTGACCTGACCAGCATTTTCAATGGCAAGGATGGCCTGCTGGCGCGCCTGCAGAAGGTCACAGAACCATACGCCAAGGCCAGCACTGGCACCCTGGCTGAGCGTTCCAAGGCCTTGTCTGAAAGCCTGACCAAGCTCAAGACCGAGCAGGACACGCTGGACACGCGCATGGAAGCCCTGCGCATCAGCCTGCAGGACAAGTACAACAGCATGGATACCCTGGTCTCCCAGTTGCGCCAGCAGCAGCAGAACGTGCTAGGCACGCTCAATGCGCTGAACAACGCCAAGAACGACAAATAATCCGTGAACGTCGCGTGAAGTCCGGGCATGATGCCCGGCTTCATGTCATCGGGTGGTAAAGTTTTTCGCCGCCGGCCCGATACAGGGACTATCGAACCTACCGTTTTTGCCCGTCACGAGGTCGCAAGATGAATCCCATGAGAGCCCTTCGGCAGTACCAGAAGGTCAATTCCCATGCCCAGATTTCCGAAGCTACGCCCCATCGCCTGGTGCAGATGCTGATGGAGGGTGGGCTCGATCGCATGGCCCAGGCCAAAGGTGCCCTGGCCCGTGGCGACATCGCCGAGAAAGGCCTGATGCTGGGCAAGGCGATCGATATCATCATCGGCCTGAACGATGGCTTGGATGCGCAGAAGAGCGAAGATCCTGCCTATATCGAGCAGCTGTCGAGCCTCTACGCCTACATGACCAACCGCCTGATGCAGGCCAATATCGACAACGACCCGGCGATCATCGACGAGGTCGCGCAGTTGCTGATCACCGTCAAGACCGGTTGGGATGCGATTGCCGATGCGCAGCAGCCCGCCTGAGGCGGGGAGGGGAGAGCAAGGTGAGTAGCGAGCTGCAACGATTCGACGACACCCGTGATGCCCTGCTCGAAGCCTTGGGTGCGCGCGACTGGGAAGCCATCGGCAGGCTCGACGAAACCTGCCGCGCCTGCATCGATGAGATGCTCAGTGCTCCGGCATTGGACGAGGCACTGATCCGGGAGCGGTTGGAAGGGTTGCTGCAGGTCTATGGCGAGCTGGTCAGCGTCACTACCGGTGAGCGCCAGGCCATCGCCGATGAAATGACCCAGATCAACCAAGCAAAGAATGCGTCGAAGGTTTACCATTTATTCAGTTAAGATGCACCGAACTGAGTAAGAGGCGCCATAAATTTGACTGCTTCGGTCTTTTTGACTTTACTAGTGGCTGTTTTCGAAATTCAGACGTCCGAACACTGACCATTCAGTCGGAATGATGTCGTGCACGCCCTTCGGGCGCCGATATGACTAGGGAAGTTGCTATTGCATGTGGCGTGAAACCAAGATTCTCCTGATCGATGACGACAGCGAACGCCGCCGCGATCTGGCGGTGGTCCTGAATTTTCTCGGCGAAGAAAACCTTTCTTGCTCCAGCCAGGACTGGCAGCAGGTGGTCGAGGGTTTGTCTTCCAGCCGTGAAGTGCTGTGTGTCCTCATCGGCACAGTAAATGCCCCGGCAAGTGTGCTGGGGCTCCTTAAGACAGTGGCTGGGTGGGATGAGTTCCTTCCGGTGCTGCTGTTGGGTGAAATTTCTTCCACGGAGTTCCCCGAGGACCTGCGTCGTCGCGTGCTCTCCAACCTGGAGATGCCGCCGAGCTACAGCCAGTTGCTCGACTCCCTGCACCGTGCCCAGGTCTACCGCGAGATGTACGACCAGGCCCGCGAGCGCGGTCGCCAGCGCGAGCCCAACCTGTTCCGCAGTCTGGTGGGCACCAGCCGTGCCATCCAGCACGTACGGCAGATGATGCAGCAGGTGGCTGACACCGACGCCAGCGTGCTGATTCTCGGTGAGTCCGGTACCGGCAAGGAGGTGGTGGCGCGTAACCTGCACTACCACTCCAAGCGTCGCGAAGCGCCGTTCGTGCCGGTCAACTGCGGGGCGATCCCGGCGGAGCTGCTGGAGAGCGAGCTGTTCGGTCACGAGAAGGGCGCCTTCACTGGGGCTATCACCAGCCGTGCCGGGCGTTTCGAGCTGGCCAACGGCGGTACCCTGTTCCTCGACGAGATCGGCGACATGCCGTTGCCGATGCAGGTCAAGCTGCTGCGCGTGCTGCAGGAGCGCACCTTCGAGCGCGTCGGCAGTAACAAGACCCAGAGCATTGATGTGCGCATCATCGCCGCGACGCACAAGAACCTGGAGACCATGATCGAGGACGGGACCTTCCGTGAGGACCTGTACTACCGCCTCAACGTCTTCCCTATCGAGATGGCGCCATTGCGTGAGCGGGTAGAAGACATCCCGCTGCTGATGAACGAGCTGATCTCGCGCATGGAGCACGAGAAGCGCGGTTCGATCCGCTTCAACTCCGCCTCGATCATGTCGCTGTGCCGTCATGGCTGGCCGGGCAACGTCCGCGAGCTTGCCAACCTGGTCGAGCGCATGGCGATCATGCATCCCTACGGGGTGATTGGTGTCGCGGAGTTGCCGAAAAAATTCCGCTATGTGGATGACGAGGACGAGCAACTGGTCGACAGCCTGCGCAGCGATCTTGAGGAGCGCGTGGCTATCAACGGCCATGCGCCGAGTTTCGCCAGCCACGCCATGCTGCCGCCTGAAGGCCTGGACCTGAAGGACTACCTCGGCAGCCTCGAGCAAGGGCTGATCCAACAGGCGCTGGACGACGCCAATGGCATCGTCGCCCGGGCCGCCGAGCGCCTGCGCATCCGTCGTACCACGCTGGTGGAGAAGATGCGCAAGTACGGCATGAGCCGCCAGGGTGGCGAGGAGCAGGCGGACGACTGATCTCGCCCGGCAAGTCGAAATGGTCGGGGTGGGCAACCGCTCCGGCCATTGAGTTCGATCAACTAGTCCACCTGCCATTGTCCTCATCTCCGGCACGGCTATTGCTACACCGCTGGCAACATACCGTTTTTATGACGGTCAGCCACGCGAGAGAGCACGATGCCCCAGGCCGCCCACCGTTCCCATTCCTCCGATCCGCGAGGACACACCCCGCTCGAGCAGGAAAGCCGGCAGGGTCTTGAGCAGGCGTTTGCCCTGTTCGATCAGGTCTCCAGCCAACTGAGCCAGTCCTACAACATGCTCGAGGCCCGGGTCAGCGAGCTCAAGGGTGAGCTGGCGGTGGTCAGCGCGCAGCGCATGGCCGAGCTGGACGAGAAGGAGCGCCTGGCCAACCGTCTGCAGAACCTGTTGGACCTGCTGCCGGGCGGAGTCATCGTGATCGACGCCGAGGGCTTCGTGCGCGAGGCCAATCCGGCGGCCTGCGAGCTGCTCGGCGAGCCGTTGGTGGGCGTGCTCTGGCGCCAGGTGATCGCCCGCAGTTTCGCTCCGCGGGAGGATGACGGCCATGAAGTCTCGCTGCGCGACGGGCGGCGCCTGTCCATCGCCACGCGTTCGCTGGATGCCGAACCTGGGCAGTTGGTGTTGCTCAATGACCTGACCGAAACCCGTCGCATGCAGGACCAATTGGCGCGGCACGAGCGCCTGTCGTCGCTGGGGCGCATGGTCGCCTCCCTGGCCCATCAGATCCGTACGCCGCTCTCGGCGGCGATGCTGTACGCCAGCCATCTGGCCGACCCGGAGCAGGTGTTGGCGGACGAGACTCGCCAGCGCTTCGCCGGCAATCTCAAGGAGCGCCTGCACGAACTCGAGCATCAAGTGCGCGACATGCTGGTGTTTGCCCGTGGCGAGCTGCCACTCAATGACCGGATCAGCCCGAAGGCGCTGTTCCAGGCCTTGCAGCAGGCGGCCCATGCCCATGTCCAGGGGCATGCGGTGCGCTGGCAGTGTGACAGTCACCTGGGCGAGTTGCTGTGCAATCGCGACACCTTGGTCGGCGCACTGCTCAACCTGATCGAGAATGCCCTGCAGGCCAGTAGCGGGCCGGCGAAGCTCAAGGTTCACCTGTCGCGTCGCGAGGACAGCCTGCGTGTATGTGTCAGCGATGCTGGCAGCGGCATCGACGCCGCGTTGCTGGCGCGGCTGGGGGAGCCCTTCCTGACTACCAAGGCCACCGGCACCGGCCTCGGCCTGGCGGTAGTGCAGGCTGTGGTGCGGGCGCATCGCGGCACCCTGAGCCTGCGTTCGAAGCTAGGCCGTGGCACCTGTGTCAGCGTCGTGTTGCCGTTGATCGATGGGCGTTTGGAGGCGAGTCAATGAGCGTCAAGGTTCTGCTGGTGGAGGATGACCGGATCCTGCGTCAGGCGCTGGTCGATACCCTGGAGATCGGTGGTTTCTGCCACCGTGCCGTCGGCAGTGCCGAAGACGCCTTGCTGGCGGTGACCGAAGAGTCGTTCAGCCTGGTGGTGAGCGATGTGAACATGCCAGGCATGGATGGTCATCAGCTGTTGGCCCAATTGCGCCGCAACCACCCGCAACTCCCGGTACTGCTGATGACCGCTCATGCGGCGGTTGAGCGGGCCGTCGAAGCTATGCGTCAAGGAGCTGTCGACTATCTGGTCAAGCCGTTCGAGCCCAAGGCGCTGCTCAGCCTGGTGACGCGGCATGCCGTCGGGTCCGGCGCATCAGCGGGCGAAGAGGGGCCGGTGGCCTGCGAGCCTGCGAGCCGACAATTGCTGGAGTTGGCGGCCAAGGTCGCGCAAAGCGATTCCACCGTGCTGATCTCCGGCGAGTCAGGGACCGGCAAGGAGGTGCTGGCGCGCTATATCCACCAGCAGTCACGGCGCGTGGATCAGCCGTTCGTGGCGATCAATTGCGCGGCGATCCCGGACAACATGCTCGAGGCGACCCTGTTCGGCCATGAGAAGGGCGCCTTCACCGGGGCGATCGCCGCCCAGGCCGGCAAGTTCGAGCAGGCCGACGGTGGCACCCTGCTGCTCGACGAGATCTCCGAGATGCCGCTGGGCTTGCAGGCCAAGCTGTTGCGCGTGCTGCAGGAGCGCGAGGTCGAGCGTGTGGGTGGGCGCAAGCCCATCGCCCTGGATATCCGCATTCTCGCCACGACAAACCGTGACCTGGCAGGAGAAGTGGCGGCCGGGCGTTTCCGGGAAGACCTGTACTACCGTCTTTCGGTATTCCCCATGGCGTGGCGGGCGCTGCGCGAGCGCCCAGCCGATATCGTGCCGCTGGCCGAGCGCTTGCTGGCACGGCATGCGCAAAAGATGCGTCATGCCCAGGTCCGGTTGTCCGCCGAGGCGCGGGCGTGCCTGCAGGCCTACGCCTGGCCGGGCAACGTGCGCGAACTGGACAACGCGATACAGCGTGCACTGATTTTGCAGCAGGGTGGAGTGATCGAAGCGGCGGATTTCTGTCTGGCTGGCGCCATTCCGTTGTCGCTGCCAAAGGTGGCCACTATTGAGCCATTATCCGCCGAGTTGGGTACCGAAGCTGGAGGGCTGGGTGACGACATGCGTCGTCATGAGTTCCAGATGATCATCGACACCTTGCGCGCCGAGCGCGGGCGTCGCAAGGAGGCTGCCGAACGCCTGGGCATCAGCCCGCGCACCTTGCGCTACAAGCTGGCGCAGATGCGTGACGCGGGCTTGGATGTCGAGGCCAGCCTGTTCGGTTGATACGTCGTTTTGAATGATTTTCGGGTTGGCTGGCACTCCTCTTGCTAGCTCCAACCCATTCGCTGCACGAGTGTCAAAAAAAGTGCGGCAGCCGGAGAGAGAAGTCCATGACCCAAGGTGTTGAATTCAATCGTCTGATGTTGGACATGCGCGCCATGCAGGCCGAAGCCATGTCCCAGCCCAAGGTTGCCGCCGCGCCTGAGCTGGCGCCTGGCCAGAGCAGCTTCGCCGACATGCTTGGCCAGGCCATTGGCAAGGTGCATGAAACGCAACAGGCTTCCTCCCAGCTGGCCAACGCCTTCGAGATCGGCAAGAGCGGTGTCGACCTGACTGACGTGATGATCGCCTCGCAAAAGGCCTCGGTATCGTTCCAGGCCATGACCCAGGTACGCAACAAGCTGGTACAGGCGTACCAGGACATCATGCAGATGCCGGTATAAGGGCGAGAGTGAGTCATGGCCGAAGCAGTCGTCGATAACGCCCCCGCCAAGAGTGGCCCGCCAGTCGCCAAGCCGCCGCTGTTCGGCATGGCGTTCCTGGAAAACATCTCGCAGATGCCAATGCTGCGTCAGGTCGGCCTGCTGGTCGGCCTGGCCGCCAGCGTGGCCATCGGTTTTGCCGTGGTGCTCTGGTCGCAGCAGCCGGACTATCGGCCCCTGTATGGCAGCCTGGCGGGCATGGACACCAAACAGGTGGTGGATGCGCTGGCCACAGCCGACATTCCCTACAAGGTTGAGCCGAACTCCGGCGCCTTGCTGGTCAAGGCCGACGATCTCTCCCGTGCGCGCCTCAAGCTCGCAGCAGCCGGCGTGGCGCCAAGCGATGGCAATGTCGGCTTCGAACTGCTCGACAAGGATCAGGGCCTGGGAACCAGCCAGTTCATGGAAGCCACCCGCTACCGCCGTGGCCTGGAGGGCGAACTGGCGCGCACCGTGTCGAGCCTGAACAACGTCAAGGCTGCCCGCGTGCACCTGGCGATTCCGAAGAGTTCGGTGTTCGTGCGCGACGAGCGCAAGCCAAGTGCCTCGGTACTGGTTGAGCTGTACCCAGGGCGTGCGCTTGAGGCTGGGCAGGTCATGGCCATCGTCAACCTCGTGGCTACCAGTGTCCCGGAACTGGACAAGTCCCAGGTGACCGTGGTCGACCAGAAAGGCAACCTGCTCTCCGATCAGTTGCAGGACACCGCCCTGACCATGGCCGGCAAGCAGTTCGACTACAGCCGCCGCATGGAAGGCATGCTCACCCAGCGTGTGCACAACATCCTGCAGCCGGTGCTGGGCAACGACCGCTACAAGGCCGAAGTGTCGACCGATGTCGACTTCAGTGCCGTCGAGTCCACTTCCGAGCAGTTCAACCCTGATCAGCCTGCTCTGCGTAGCGAGCAGTCGGTCAACGAACAACGTGCCAGCAGCCAGGGTCCGCAAGGTGTGCCGGGGGCGTTGAGCAACCAGCCGCCGGCCGGTGCCTCCGCGCCCGAGAACGCCAAGGCCGCCGCCACGCCAGCCGGTGCCATCCAGCCCGGCCAACCGCTGGTGGATGCCAATGGCCAGCAGATCATGGATCCGGCCACCGGCCAGCCGATGCTCGCGCCGTACCCGAGCGACAAGCGCCAGCAAAGCACCAAGAACTTCGAACTGGACCGTTCCATCAGCCACACCCGCCAGCAGCAAGGTCGCCTGACCCGCCTGTCGGTGGCCGTGGTGGTGGATGACCAGGTCAAGCTGGACGCCGCCACCGGCGAGACGACCCGTACTCCGTGGGGCGCCGAGGATCTGGCGCGCTTTACCCGCCTGGTACAGGACGCCGTGGGCTTCGATGCCAGCCGTGGCGACAGCGTCACCGTAATCAACGTGCCGTTCGCCGCCGACCGTGGCGACGAGCTGGTCGATATTCCGTTCTACTCGCAGCCGTGGTTCTGGGACATCGTCAAGCAAGTGCTGGGCGTGCTGTTCATCCTGGTGCTGGTGTTCGGCGTGCTGCGGCCGGTGCTCAACAACATTACAGGTGGCGGCAAGCAGGCGGCCACGGACAGCGACATGGAGCTGGGCGGCATGATCGGTCTGGATGGCGAACTGGCCAACGACCGCGTCAGCCTGGGTGGCCCGACAAGCATTCTGTTGCCGAGCCCGAGCGAGGGTTACGAGGCACAGCTCAACGCAATCAAGGGCCTGGTGGCCGAAGACCCGGGCCGCGTGGCCCAGGTCGTGAAAGAGTGGATCAACGCCGATGAGTGACAATCGAGCCATTACCGCCAAGCTGAGCCGCGTCGACAAGGCGGCCATCCTCCTGCTCTCGCTCGGCGAGACCGATGCCGCGCAAGTCTTGCGCCACATGGGGCCCAAGGAAGTGCAGCGGGTCGGTGTGGCCATGGCGCAGATGGGCAACGTCCATCGCGAGCAGGTCGAGCAGGTGATGAGCGAGTTCGTCGAGATCGTCGGCGACCAGACCAGCCTGGGCGTCGGTTCCGACGGCTACATTCGCAAGATGCTCAACCAGGCCCTCGGCGAGGACAAGGCCAACGGCCTGATCGACCGCATCCTGCTCGGTGGCAACACCAGCGGCCTGGACAGCCTCAAGTGGATGGAGCCGCGCGCCGTGGCCGATGTCATCCGCTACGAGCACCCGCAGATCCAGGCCATCGTGGTCGCCTACCTCGACCCCGACCAGGCCGGCGAGGTGCTGAGCAACTTCGACCACAAGGTGCGCCTGGACATCGTCCTGCGCGTGTCGTCGCTCAACACCGTGCAGCCGGCGGCGCTCAAGGAGCTCAACCAGATCCTCGAGAAGCAGTTCTCCGGCAACTCCAATGCCGCGCGCACCACCCTGGGTGGCATCAAGCGCGCCGCCGATATCATGAACTTCCTCGACAGCTCGGTGGAAGGCGCGCTGATGGACTCGATCCGCGAGATCGACAGCGACCTGTCGGAGCAGATCGAAGACCTGATGTTCGTCTTCAACAACCTGGCCGACGTCGACGACCGTGGCATCCAGGCGCTGCTGCGCGAAGTGTCGTCCGACGTGCTGGTGGTGTCGCTCAAGGGTGCCGACGAGCGGGTCAAGGACAAGATCTTCAAGAACATGTCCAAGCGTGCGTCCGAGCTGCTGCGCGACGACCTGGAGGCCAAGGGGCCGGTACGGGTCAGCGACGTGGAAACGGCGCAGAAGGAAATCCTCACCATCGCCCGCCGCATGGCCGAGGCCGGCGAGATCGTGCTTGGCGGCAAGGGCGCCGAGGAAATGATCTAAGCCAGCGACTGGTGACACTGTGGGAGCGGGCTTGTCCCGCGATGTGGCCAGGGCCGGCAATGCTGTCGGTCCGGCGTCCGCTCATCGCGGGGCAAGCCCGCTCCCACGGCCCTTTCAAGGTTTTCGAGAAGCTCACAGCATGTCCACCACCGAACACCCCAGCGACCTGATCCGTGCCCGCGACCTCGAGGGCGTCGACGTCTGGGCGCTGCCCAGCTTCGACCCGGAGCCGGAACCCGAGCCGGAACCTGAGCCTGAAGTCATCGAGGAAGAAGTCGAGGAAGTACCGCTGGAGGAAGTCCAGCCGCTGACCCTCGAGGAGCTCGAAGCCATTCGCCAGGAGGCCTACAACGAAGGCTTCGCCACCGGCGAACGCGAAGGTTTCCACAGCACCCAGCTGAAAGTGCGCCAGGAAGCCGAAGTGGCACTGGCGGCCAAGCTGGCCAGCCTCGAACAGATCATGGGGCATCTGCTCGAGCCGATCGCCGAGCAGGATACCCAGATCGAAAAGGCCTTGGTGCAACTGGTCGCCAACATGACCCGCCAGGTCATTGGTCGCGAATTGCGCAGCGATTCGAGCCAGATCACCCATGTGCTGCGCGAAGCGCTGAAGCTGCTGCCGATGGGCGCCGACAACATTCGCATCCACCTCAACCCGCAGGATTTCGAGCTGGCCAAGGCCTTGCGCGAGCGACACGAGGAAAGCTGGAAGCTGCTCGAGGACGAGTCGCTGTTGCCGGGTGGCTGCCGTATCGAAACCGCCCATAGCCGTATCGATGCCACCATGGAAACACGTATCGAGAAGGCGGTGGCGCAACTGTTCGACCAGTCCCACGACCAGGCCCTGCACCCGGCGGCGGCGGATATTTCCGTTGAGCTGGACGTCCCGGCAGGTGAACCCGATGCGCCTTGACCGCACCAGTTTCGGCAAGCGCCTGGAGGGCTACGCCGATGCGGTGAAGCTGCCCGACCAGCCGATCGTCGAGGGGCGCCTGCTGCGCATGGTCGGCCTCACCCTTGAAGCCGAGGGTCTGCGCGCCGCGGTGGGCAGCCGCTGCCTGGTGATCAACGACGACAGCTACCACCCGGTGCAGGTGGAGGCTGAAGTCATGGGCTTTGCCGGCAGCAAAGTGTTCCTGATGCCGGTCGGCAGCATCGTCGGCCTGGCGCCCGGTGCTCGCGTGGTACCGCTGGATGACAGCGGTCGCCTGCCCATGGGCATGAGCATGCTCGGCCGGGTGCTTGACGGCGCCGGTCGTGCGCTGGACGGCAAAGGCGGGATGAAGGCCGAGGATTGGGTGCCGATGGACGGCCCGATCATCAACCCACTCAACCGTGACCCGATCAGCCAGCCGCTGGATGTCGGTATCCGCAGCATCAACGGCCTGCTCACCGTCGGCCGCGGCCAGCGCCTGGGGCTGTTCGCCGGTACTGGTGTTGGTAAGTCGGTGTTGCTGGGCATGATGACGCGCTTTACCGAGGCCGAGATCATCGTGGTCGGCCTGATCGGCGAGCGGGGCCGGGAGGTGAAGGAATTCATCGAACATATCCTCGGCGAGGAGGGGCTCAAGCGCTCGGTGGTGGTGGCATCGCCTGCGGACGACGCGCCGCTGATGCGCTTGCGTGCCGCGATGTACTGCACGCGGATCGCCGAGTACTTCCGCGACAAGGGCAAGAACGTCCTGCTGCTGATGGACTCGCTGACCCGTTTCGCCCAGGCCCAGCGCGAGATCGCCCTGGCCATCGGCGAGCCGCCCGCCACCCGTGGCTACCCACCCTCGGTGTTCGCCAAGCTGCCAAAGCTGGTGGAGCGTGCCGGCAACGGCGAGCCGGGTGGTGGCTCGATCACTGCGTTCTATACGGTGCTTTCCGAAGGTGACGACCAGCAGGACCCGATCGCCGACTCGGCGCGGGGCGTGCTCGATGGCCACTTCGTGCTGTCCCGGCGCCTGGCCGAGGAAGGGCACTACCCGGCCATCGATATCGAAGCCTCGATCAGCCGGGTCATGCCGCAGGTGGTCGACCCCGACCATTTGCGCCAGGCGCAGAAGTTCAAGCAGCTGTGGTCGCGCCTGTCGCAGAGCCGTGACCTGATCAGCGTCGGCGCCTACGTGGCTGGTGGCGATCCGGAAACCGACCTGGCCATTGCCCTGCAGCCCAAGCTGGTGGACTTCCTGCGCCAGCGCCTGGACGAGAACGTCGGCATGGCGCAGAGCCGCGAAGAACTGGCGGCGGTATTCGCGCCGCCAGCGGGCTGATAGACCATGGCCCAGCCCAGCCGAGCCGCACGCCTGGTGCCGGTGGTCGAGATGGCCGAGGAGGCCGAGCGCAAGGCCGCCCAGCGCCTGGGGCATTTCCAGAAGCTGCTCAGCGATGCCCAGGCCAAGCAGGCTGAGCTCGAGAGCTTCCGCGAGGCCTATCAGCAGCAGTGGATCAATCGCGGCAGCCAGGGTGTCGACGGCAACTGGCTGGTCAACTACCAGCGCTTCCTCGGCCAGCTGGAAACGGCGATGACCCAGCAGCGCCAGAGCATGGCCTGGCATCAGAACAACCTGAACAACGCCCGCAACACCTGGCAGCAGGCCTATGCCCGGGTGGAAGGCTTGCGCAAGCTGGTGCAGCGCTATCTGGACGAAGCGCGCCGGGCCGAGGACAAGCGCGAGCAGAAGCTGCTCGACGAGCTGTCCCAGCGTCTGCCGCGCCAGAGCCACCCCTGATCGACCTGACTGGCGCCTGTCGCCAGCGCCTGCTAAACCTTCAGAAGTCGCATTCGCCATCATCGAAGGAATCGCTCGCATGGCAGTCGAAACTGATTTTTCACAGGACGGGAAAAAGCTGACGATCAAGGTCAAGGGTCGTTTCGATTTCGGCAAGCACCAGGAATTCCGGGATGCCTACGAGCGGCAGCGTCCGCGCCCTGACTCCGTGGTGGTCGACCTGAAGGAGGCCACTTATCTCGACAGCTCGGCGCTGGGCATGTTGCTGTTGCTGCGCGACCATGTCGGCGGTGAGGAGTCGGATATCCGCGTGGTTCATGCGAGCCCGGATGTGCGCAAGATCCTCGCCATCTCCAATTTCGAAAAACTGTTCGACATCAGTTGAGTGCCGTCATGCCCGCCGAGCAGGCGTTGACCGTGCTGGTGGCCGAAGACGGCGCTGCGGATCGTCTGTTGCTGGCGCAGATCGTCCGGCGCCAGGGGCATGAGGTGCTCACCGCCGAAAACGGTGAGCAGGCCGTCGCAATGTTCGCCGAGCGGCGGCCGCAACTGGTGCTGCTCGATGCCCTGATGCCGGTCATGGACGGTTTTGAAGCGGCGCGGCGGATCAAGGCGTTGGCCGGCGAGGCCCTTGTGCCGATCATCTTCCTGACATCGCTCAACGAAGAAGAGGGCTTGGTGCGCTGCCTCGAGGCCGGGGGCGACGACTTCATGGCCAAGCCTTACAGCGCCGTCATCCTGGCGGCGAAGATCCGCGCCATGGACCGTTTGCGCCGGTTGCAGGCGACGGTGCTCGAGCAGCGCGACCAGATCACCCGGCATCATCATCACCTGCTCAACGAGCAACGGGTGGCCAAGGCGGTGTTCGACAAGGTTGCCCATGCCGGCTGCCTGAATGCGCCGAACATACGTTACCTGCAATCGCCGTACGCGCTGTTCAATGGCGACCTGTTGCTGGCGGCGTTCACGCCTTCGGGCGACATGCATGTGCTGCTGGGCGACTTCACCGGCCACGGCCTGCCGGCGGCGGTCGGCGCGATGCCGTTGGCCGAGGTGTTCTATGGCATGACCGCCAAGGGTTATGGCCTGGTCGAAACACTGCGGGAGATGAACGCCAAGCTCAAGCGTATCCTGCCCGTGGACATGTTCTGCTGTGCGCTGCTGCTCAAGCTCAGCTTCCAGCGAGCAACGGTGGAGGTGTGGAACGGCGGCATGCCGGATGGCTATCGATTGTCCGCGGCAGGCGAGGTGCTCGAAGTGCTGCCTTCCCGCCACCTGCCACTAGGGATCCTGCCTCCCGAGCAGTTCGACGATACTACCGAAGTATTGCCGCTCGCGGCGGGGGAGCGCTTGTTCCTGCTGTCCGATGGCGTGGTCGATACCGGAGATGCGCAGGATTGCCTGTTCGGTGTGCAACGCTTGCGCCAGGTACTGGCCGCCAACCGAGACCCGGCGGTACTGTTCGATGAGGTCATGCAGGCGCTGGCGCGCTTCGGTGGTCAGTCCCGTGACGACATCAGCCTGTGTGATATCTGCATGCTGGAGCCTGATCACGGGATGGCCCAGGCCGTGGTGTATTCCGACAGCGGTCGTTCCAGCCCGCTGGACTGGTCGATGCAGTTCGAGCTGCGTGGCGAGAGCCTGAAGCGTTTCAACCCGGTCCCTTACCTGGTACAGCTGTTGCAGGAAATACATGGGCTGCGCCCCAGCAGCGGCAGGCTGCACAGCGTGCTCAGCGAGCTGTATTCCAACGCGCTGGAGCACGGCGTGCTTGGCCTCGACTCGGGGCTCAAGCGCGATGCCGAGGGCTTCTCCGAGTACTATCGCCAGCGCGCCGAGCGCCTGGCGCGGCAGGTGCAGGGGGTTGTCGGCATTGCCCTGCGGGTGGAACCGCAGGGGGCGGGTGGGCGTCTGACGATAGAGGTTCGCGACAGTGGGGCGGGCTTCGATGTGGCGGGCATGCTTGCCGGCGAGCCTGCGGCGCAGGGGTTCAGTGGGCGTGGAGTAAGTCTGGTACGGCGGCTGGCAGGCAATGCCCAGTGGTTGGAAGGTGGTCGTCTGGCGCGTGTGGAGTTCCAATGGTGAGCCGGCGGCGTCGGGAGGCCACGGCTCGGGCTTAATCAGGCTTGATCAGGGAGTGAGCAAGTGGTGGACATGCATATCGATCAGAAGGTGTTGAGTGACTTGCGGGAGGTCATGGAAGATGGCTACCTGCAGTTGCTGGAAACCTTCCTGGAAGACTCCGAGCGACGCCTGAGCCAGCTCCATGAGGCCAAGGATGCCGATGAGCTTGGCCTGGCCGCACACAGCTTCAAAGGTAGCAGCAGCAACATGGGGGCCGTTGGCCTGGCCGAGCTGTGCCGGGAGCTGGAAGAGCGGGTGCGCCAGCAGCCTTTGTACGGTATCGAGGATCTGATCAACCGCATCGATCTGGAGTACATCGAAGTCCGGCGCTTTTACCGTGACGAGTGGCAAAGAGTAGCCACGGAGTAAAAGCTGGCGCGAGTTTTGCTTTTCTTCGCACAGACGCACTTTACCAGTTCTGCCGCGGAGACCTTTCAATGCCTGTCGCATCCAATCCCTTGCTGCAAGCCAGCCTCGTCAACAAGACGTCGCGCCCGGCTGCCAGTGTGCCGGACAAATCGCTGCAGGGCCCGGCCAGCCAGGGCACAGGCTTCGACCAGGTCATGGCCCGGCAGGGGCGCGACAGCGTTCCTGCACGTGACGACAAGGTTGCCAAGGGCGCCGACCAGGTCAAGCCCAAGGAGGAGGCCGGCCCGGCCGCCGGCGGCAAGCCGGAGGAAAGCAGCAAGCCGACGGTTGCCGATGACGGCAAGAACTTGCCAGTGGCCACGGCCCCCAAGCCGGCCGAGGAAGCGGACGAATCTGCCGACAGCGGCAATACCACGCCTATCGATGCCAGCCTGGTAGCAGGGCAGGTCACCGATGCCCAGCCGGGAGCGCAGTTGATCCAGGCCCAGGCCGAAGCGGTTGCCCCGGTGTTGCAGGCGGCAGCGCAGGTGCCGCAGCCTGTGTTGCCGCCGGCGGCGGTCGATGAGGCCGCCAAGGATGCCGCGTTCGATCCCGAGGCCGATCCTCTGGCCAACATGCCGACCTTGCGCCTTGCGTTGGAGCAGGATGCCCAGGCCAAGGGCACCACGTCCGCCCATGCGGCCGCCCGTTCCGACAGCAGCCAGGCACCTGCCGACCCGGCTGCCACGGCCGTCAATACCTTGGCGAATGTGGTGCAGAAGGCCGAATCGGAGGCCGGGCATTCCGAGCGCGGCGACAAGGCCTTCGCCGGGCTGATCGACGATGGCCTCAAGGACATCAAGGGGGCCAGCAGCGATACGCGCGTGGATGACTTCGCCGATCGCCTGGCCAGCCTCACCCAGGCGGCGACGCCCAAGACTGCCAATGCCGTGCCGGTGACTCCAAGCCCGCTGCAGCAACCCCTGACCATGAACCAGGGTGCCTGGACCGAGGGGCTGGTGAACCGGGTCATGTACCTGTCGAGCCAGAACCTCAAGTCGGCGGATATCCAGCTTGAGCCCGCAGAGCTTGGCCGTCTGGACATTCGCGTCAATGTTGCGGCGGACCAGCCCGCACAGATTCATTTCGTCAGCGGTCATGCCGGCGTGCGTGATGCGCTCGACAGCCAGCTGCATCGCTTGCGCGAGTTGTTCGCCCAGCAGGGCTTGGCGCAACCGGACGTCAGCGTCGCTGACCAGTCCCGTGGCCAGCAGCAACAGCAGGCGCAGCAGGGTGGGTCGAGCCTGTCCGGGGTTGCGGCGCGCCGTGCCGAGGCTGCAGGCGAGGGTGGTGAAGTTGACGCCGGGCGTCCCGTCGAGCATCAGGCGGTGGTCGGCGACAGCATGGTCGACTACTACGCCTGACAGTTGCCGGCCTGGCCGACGTGCCTGCGACAGTAGGCGCGTCCCACCTCAAGGCCGCTACATTGCTACTCTGGCAAATCTGGCATAACACTTGCTCAAGCCACGTCATCCTTCTTTGAAACCCCGATGGACGACGGATTATTGGCATGGCGAAGAGTGACGCAGTGAAAGACCCCGCCGCTAAAGGCAAACTCAAGTTGATCCTGCTGCTGGTGCTGGCCCTGCTCCTGGCGGTCGGCCTGTCGGTAGGTGCTACCTGGTTCTTCATGCACAAGAGCGGGTCGGAGCCGGCACCCGAGGCGGCACAGAGCAACGTCAAGCCGGCGGCGATCTACGAACCCCTGGCCCCGGCATTCGTGGTCAACTTCAACCAGAACGGTCGGCAGCGCTACATGCAGGTGAGCATCACCATGCAGGGTCGCAGCCAGGCGGACCTGGAAGCGCTGAAAGTGCACATGCCGGTGATTCGCAACAACTTGGTGATGATGTTCTCCGGGCAGGGTTTCGACACCCTTGCCGCGAGCTCGGTCGGCCAGGAGATGCTGCGCCAGAAGGCCACCGCGGTGGTCCAGGAAGTGGCGCAGAAGGAAGTCGGCAGGCCGGTCGTCGACCAGCTGCTGTTCACCAATTTCGTATTGCAGTAGGAGCACATAGATGGCCGTGCAGGACCTGCTGTCCCAGGATGAGATCGACGCCCTGCTGCATGGGGTGGACGATGGGCTGGTACAAACCGAGAGCACCGGCGAGCCCGGCAGCATCAAGAGCTACGACCTGACCAGTCAGGACCGTATCGTCCGGGGGCGCATGCCGACCCTGGAAATGATCAACGAGCGTTTCGCCCGCTACACCCGCATCAGCATGTTCAACCTGCTGCGTCGCTCCGCCGACGTGGCGGTGGGCGGCGTGCAGGTGATGAAGTTCGGCGAGTACGTGCACTCGCTGTACGTGCCGACCAGCCTGAACCTGGTCAAGATCAAGCCGTTGCGCGGCACCGCGCTGTTCATCCTCGACGCCAAGCTGGTGTTCAAGCTGGTGGACAACTTCTTCGGTGGCGACGGCCGCCACGCCAAGATCGAGGGGCGAGAGTTCACCCCGACCGAGCTGCGCGTGGTGCGCATGGTCCTGGACCAGTGCTTCGTCGACCTCAAGGAGGCCTGGCAGGCGATCATGCCGGTCAACTTCGAGTACATAAACTCCGAGGTCAACCCGGCCATGGCCAACATCGTCGGCCCCAGCGAGGCGGTGGTGGTCTCGACCTTCCACATCGAACTCGATGGTGGCGGCGGCGACCTGCACGTGACCATGCCGTACTCGATGATCGAGCCGGTGCGCGAGATGCTCGACGCGGGCTTCCAGTCCGACCTGGACGACCAGGACGAACGCTGGGTCAAGGCCCTGCGCGAGGACGTGCTGGACGTCAATGTCCCGGTTTCGGCCACGGTTGCCCGTCGCCAGCTGAAGCTGCGCGACATCTTGCACATGCAGCCCGGTGACGTGATTCCGGTTGAACTGCCGGAACACCTGGTGCTGCGCGCCAACGGCGTGCCGTCGTTCAAGGCGCGGCTGGGATCGCACAAAGGCACCCTGTCGCTGCAGATCATCGACCCGATCGAGCGCCGCTGAAGGCGTGCCGGTCGCTCCAACGTATTGAATGCCTGTCGAGGAAATCATGGCTAACGAAAACGAGATCAACTCTCCAGAGGAACAGGCCCTGGCCGATGAGTGGGCTGCCGCCCTGGAAGAAACCGGCGATGCCGGCCAGTCCGACATCGACGCGCTGCTGGCCGCCGATGCCGCGGGCTCCGGCGCCGGCCGCCTGCCGATGGAAGAGTTCGCCAGTTCGCCCAAGCCTAACGAGCACGTAAGCCTCGAAGGCCCGAACCTGGACGTGATCCTGGACATTCCGGTGAGCATCTCCATGGAAGTGGGCAGCACCGAGATCAGCATCCGCAACCTGCTGCAGCTCAACCAGGGCTCGGTGATCGAACTGGATCGCCTGGCCGGCGAGCCGCTGGACGTGCTGGTCAACGGCACCCTGATCGCCCATGGCGAGGTGGTCGTGGTCAACGAGAAGTTCGGCATCCGCCTGACCGACGTGATCAGCCCCAGCGAACGTATCAAGAAGCTGCGCTGAGTGAAGCGCATGATGCGGGGCGTCACGGCCCTCGGTGCCTTGCTCGCCAGCGAGGTGGTGATCGCCGCCGCCGAGCCAGTCGCCGCGCCGGCAGCAGGCTCGCCGCTGCCGGGCGGGCTGGGGGCGCAGCTGGCACAGATGGTGTTCGGCCTGCTGCTGGTGGTGGGCTTGATCTTCTTCCTGGCCTGGCTGCTGCGGCGCATGCAGGGCAACGCCCAGCGCGGTGCCCAGGTCATCGAGATCGTCGGCAGCCGGGCCATCGGCCCGCGTGACCGGCTGTTGCTGGTGCAGGTCGGCAAGGAGCAGATCCTCATCGGCCATACCCCCGGCAGCATCGAAGCGCTGCATGTGCTGGCCGAACCCGTGGCCGTGCCTGCCACGGCGCGCCAGGCCGCACCGGAATTCGCCCAGCGGCTGCTCGAGCTGATGGGCAAGGATCATAAGGACAAGACGTGATGAGCGGCGCAGTGCGCTTTCTGTTGACCTTGGCGCTGCTGCTGGCCGCGCCGCTGGCCCTGGCCGCCGACCCGCTGTCGATCCCGGCCATCACCCTGTCCAGTGGGGCGGACGGGCAGCAGGAGTATTCGGTCAGCCTGCAGATCCTGCTGATCATGACGGCGCTGAGCTTCATTCCGGCGTTCGTCATCCTGATGACCAGCTTCACCCGCATCATCATCGTCTTCTCCATCCTGCGCCAGGCCCTGGGCCTGCAACAGACACCGTCGAACCAGGTGCTTACCGGCATGGCGCTGTTCCTGACCATGTTCATCATGGCGCCGGTGTTCGAGCGCGTGAACAAGGACGCGCTGCAGCCGTACCTGGCCGAGCAACTGACCGCCCAGCAGGCCATCGACAAGGCCCAGGGGCCCTTGAAGGACTTCATGCTGGCGCAGACCCGGCAGAGTGACCTCGACCTGTTCATGCGCCTGTCCAAGCGCACCGACATCGCCGGGCCCGACCAGGTGCCGCTGACGATCCTGGTGCCGGCGTTCGTCACGTCCGAGCTCAAGACCGCGTTCCAGATCGGTTTCATGATCTTCATTCCGTTCCTGATCATCGACATGGTGGTCGCCAGCGTGCTGATGGCCATGGGTATGATGATGCTGTCGCCGTTGATCATCTCGCTGCCGTTCAAGATCATGTTGTTCGTGCTGGTCGATGGCTGGGCGCTGATCATGGGTACCCTGGCCGGCAGTTTCGGCGGTGTCTGACGCCGCCAAGGAGAGCCTTGCATGACACCTGAAGTCGCAGTCGACCTGTTCCGTGACGCCTTGTGGCTGACCACCCTGATGGTCGCCGTGCTGGTGGTGCCGAGCCTGCTGATCGGCCTGGTGGTGGCGATGTTCCAGGCGGCCACGCAGATCAACGAACAGACCCTGAGCTTCCTGCCGCGCCTGCTGGTGATGCTGATCACCTTGATCGTCGCCGGGCCCTGGCTGGTGCAGAAGTTCATGGAGTACTTCATCGGCCTGTACACCAGCATTCCGCAGCTGATCGGTTGAGGCTGCCATGCTGGAGCTGACCGACACGCAGATCGGCACCTGGGTCGCCACCTTCATCCTGCCGCTGTTCCGGGTGGCGGCGGTACTGATGACCATGCCGATCTTCGGCACCAAGATGCTGCCGGCGCGGGTGCGCCTGTACGCTGCCGTGGCCATCACCGTGGTCATCGTGCCGGGCCTGCCGCCGCTTCCCGAGATCGACCCTTTGAGTCTGCGGGGCATGCTGCTGTGTGCCGAGCAGATCATCGTCGGGGCACTGTTCGGGTTTTCCTTGCAGCTGTTGTTCCAGGCGTTCGTCATTGCCGGGCAGATCGTCGCCGTGCAGATGGGCATGGCCTTCGCCTCCATGGTCGACCCGGCCAACGGGGTCAACGTGGCGGTGATCAGCCAGTTCCTGACCATGCTGGTGAGTGTGCTGTTCCTGTTGATGAATGGCCACTTGGTGGTGTTCGAGGTGCTGACCGAGAGTTTCACCACGTTGCCGGTGGGCAACGCCCTGGTGGTCAATCATTTCTGGGAGATGGCCGGGCGCCTGAGCTGGGTGCTGGGCGCCGCGCTGCTGTTGATCCTGCCGGCGATCGCCGCGTTGCTGGTGGTCAACATCGCCTTCGGCGTGATGACCCGCGCCGCACCGCAGTTGAACATCTTCTCCATCGGTTTCCCGCTGACCCTGGTGTTGGGCATGGGGATTTTCTGGGTCGGCCTGGCCGACATCCTTCCGCATTACCAGGCACTGGCCAGCGAAGCGCTGCAGTGGCTGCGTGAGCTGGCACGGGCGCGCTGAGCATGGCAGAGAGCGAAAGCGGTCAGGACAAGACAGAGGAACCCACCGAGAAGCGCAAGCGCGACTCACGGGAGAAGGGTGAGGTTGCCCGCTCCAAGGAGCTGAACACCGTCGCGGTGACCCTGGCGGGCGCCGGTGGCTTGCTGGCATTCGGCGGTTATCTGGCGGAAACGCTGATGACCCTGATGCGCATGAACTTCAGCCTGACGCGTGAGGTGATCGTCGACGAGCGCAGCATGGGTGCGTTCCTGCTGGCCTCGGGCAAGATGGCGATCTGGTCGGTGCAGCCGATCCTGATCCTGCTGTTCGTGATTTCTTTCGTCGCGCCGATCGCCCTGGGCGGCTTCCTGTTCTCCGGGAGCCTGCTGCAACCGAAGTTCAGCCGGATGAATCCGTTGTCGGGGATCAAGCGCATGTTCTCGATGAACGCGCTGACCGAGCTGCTCAAGGCGATGGCCAAGTTCGTCATGATCCTCATGGTGGCGTTGCTGGTACTGGCCAGTGACCGCGAGGCGCTGCTGGCCATCGCCAACGAGCCACTGGAACAGGCGATCATCCATGCGGTGCAGGTGGTGGGCTGGAGCGCCTTGTGGATGGCGGCGGGGTTGCTGCTGATTGCCGGGCTCGATGTGCCGTACCAGCTGTTCCAGACGAACAAGAAGATGAAGATGACCAAGCAGGAGGTCAAGGACGAGTACAAGGACAGTGAAGGCAAGCCCGAGGTCAAGCAGCGTATCAGGCAGTTGCAGCGGGAGATGTCGCAGCGGCGGATGATGGCGGCGGTGCCGGATGCCGATGTGATCATCACCAACCCGACCCATTATGCGGTGGCGTTGCAGTATGACCCCGAGAAGGGGGGCTCGGCGCCGTTGCTGTTGGCCAAGGGTACGGACTTCATGGCCTTGAAGATTCGTGAGATCGGGGTTGAGCACAAGGTGCAGATCCTTGAATCGCCGGCCCTGGCGCGGGCTATCTATTACTCTACCGAGATCGAGCAGGAGATTCCGGCGGGGCTTTACCTGGCGGTGGCGCAGGTGTTGGCTTATGTGTTCCAGATTCGGCAGTATCGGGCGGGCAGGGGGAAGGCGCCGGAGCCGTTGAAGAAGGATTTGCCTATTCCTGAGGATCTGCGGCGGGATAGTTGAGTTTGTTGTTTGTTGTTTGTTGTTTGTTGTTTGTTGTTTGTTGTTTGTTGTTTGTTGCTTATGTTGGTTATTGTTTTGTGGGGTTTATGCGCATTCATTGGCGATGTCGACGCATAATCACCTTTCCGCCCTTACGGCGGGTCCCTTTTTGAAGCATCAAAAAGGAACCAAAAAATGCTCGCTCCATTCATCCGGCCCTCCGCTTCGCTCCGGGTTCCCTCACTCCGGCCTCCTGAAGTCGCGAAGTTACGGGCGGCGCCTGCACTAACGCAGCTAGTCGCTAGTTGCCATCGTGGGAACTCTAGATCAACATCGCGGGGCAAGCCCGCTCCCACGATAGTTTGGCTATTTCATTCAACGTGGGAGCGGGCTTGACCCGCGATGACGTAATGAAGAACTACACTTCATTCACTAATAAACCAAAATATCTGCTCTTGATCTGCTCTTGATCTGCTCTTGATCTTGCTTCTAAGTGCGCGATAGTTCAGGCGCCACAAATTGCGACTTCAGGAGGCCGAACGGAGGGCTTGCGCAGGGAGGTGACGGGCATGGATGCCCGCCAAGCGCCGATCAGGCCATGGATGGCCCGTCGGCGCGTCCTCCCGGAGCGAGCCCGGAGTGAGGGGACCCCGGAGCGAAGCGTAGGGGCCGTATGATGGAGCGAGCGGCTTTTGCCTTCTTTTGCCCGCGTGCAAAAGAAGGTCGCCGTAAAGGCGAAAAGGTGATTATGCGTCGACATGGCGAATGAATGCGCATACAAGAATCAAAACACACACTCTTAAGCCCGACCCCGACCCCGACCCCGACCCCGACCCCGACCCCGACCCCGACCCCGAGAACCCCTCAAAATCCCCACCCCCAGAAAAGTTGGAAGGCTTCTTGCAAAGGCAGCGCCAGCCGCCACACAGGCGTCAAAGTTTTGCTTGAAGAGGAATCGCGGTGGATCGCACTCAGTTAATCAGCAGCGCCCGTAACAACCTGGCCGGTCTCGGCCGGGGCAGCCTCGGCGTGCCGCTGCTCCTGCTGGTGATGCTGGCAATGATGATGTTGCCGATCCCGCCGTTCCTGCTCGACGTGTTCTTCACCTTCAATATCGCCCTGTCGATCGTGGTCCTGCTGGTCTGCGTCTACGCCCTGCGGCCGCTGGATTTCGCCGCGTTCCCGACCATCCTGCTGGTGGCGACGCTGCTGCGCCTGGCGCTCAACGTTGCCTCCACCCGTGTGGTCATGCTCCACGGCCAGGAAGGTCACGGCGCAGCGGGCAAGGTGATCCAGGCCTTTGGTGAGGTGGTGATCGGCGGCAACTACGTTGTCGGTGCGGTGGTGTTCGCCATCCTCATGATCATCAACTTCGTCGTGGTCACCAAGGGTGCCGGGCGTATTTCCGAGGTGAGCGCGCGCTTCACCCTCGATGCCATGCCCGGCAAGCAGATGGCCATCGATGCCGACCTCAACGCCGGCCTGATCGACCAGGTCCAGGCCAAGGCACGCCGTGCCGAGGTCGCCCAGGAGGCCGAGTTCTACGGCTCCATGGACGGTGCCAGCAAGTTCGTCCGCGGTGACGCCATTGCCGGCCTGCTGATCCTCTTCATCAACCTTATCGGCGGCATGCTCATCGGCATGCTGCAGCACAACATGACCTTCGCCGACGCTGGCAAGGTCTACGCCCTGTTGACCATCGGTGACGGTTTGGTGGCGCAATTGCCATCGCTGTTGCTGTCCACCGCGGCCGCGATCATGGTCACCCGCGCCTCGGGCTCCGAGGACATGGGCAAGCTGATCAATCGGCAGATGTTCGATTCGCCCAAGGCCCTGGCGGTCTCAGCCGGGCTGATGATCGTCATGGGGCTGGTGCCGGGCATGCCGCACGTCGCCTTCCTGAGCCTCGGCGCCCTGGCCGCCGGTGGCGCCTACCTGGTGTGGAAGAAACAGCAGAAGACCAAGATCGTCGCCCAGCAGGAGGCCCAGCGTCAGCAGGACCTGCTGCCATCGCCGCAACGCGCCATCGAAACCAAGGAGCTGGGCTGGGACGACGTCACCCCCATCGACATGATCGGCCTGGAAGTCGGCTACCGCCTGATTCCGCTGGTTGACCGCAACCAGGGCGGCCAGTTGCTGGCGCGGATCAAGGGCGTGCGCAAGAAGCTTTCCCAGGACTTGGGCTTCCTCATGCCCACCGTGCACATTCGCGACAACCTCGACCTGCAGCCCAGCGCCTATCGCCTGACGCTGATGGGCGTGATCCTGGCCGAGGCCGAGATCTACCCCGACCGGGAACTGGCGATCAACCCGGGCCAGGTGTTCGGTGCGCTCAACGGTATCGCCTCGCGAGATCCGGCGTTTGGCCTGGAGGCGGTGTGGATCGATGTCGGGCAGCGCGCTCAGGCGCAATCGCTGGGCTACACCGTGGTCGATGCCAGCACCGTGGTCGCCACCCACCTCAACCAGATACTGCAGAAACACTGCCACGAGCTGATCGGGCACGAGGAGGTGGTGCAACTGCTGCAGGTGCTGGCCAAGGTCTCGCCGAAACTGGCCGAAGAGGTGGTGCCGGGTGTCATTTCCTTGTCGGGCCTGCTCAAGGTCCTGCAGGCACTGCTCGCCGAACAGGTGCCGGTGCGTGACATCCGCAGCATTGCCGAAGCCATCGCCAACAACCCGACGAAGAGTCAAGATACCGCCGCGCTGGTGGCGCTGGTACGCGTCGGATTGTCCCGCGCCATCGTGCAAAGCATTGTCGGCGTTGAGTCCGAGCTGCCTGTGATCACCTTGGAGCCAAGGTTGGAACAGATCTTGCTCAATAGTCTGCAAAGGGCCGGGCAGGGTCAGGAAGATGGTGTTCTTCTTGAGCCGAGCATGGCCGAGAAGCTTCAGCGTTCGTTGATCGAGGCAGCCCAGCGTCAGGAAATGCAGGGCCAGCCGGCCATCCTTCTGGTAGCCGGCCCGATCCGCGCCATGCTGTCGCGCTTCGGCCGCCTGGCTGTACCGAATTTGCATGTTTTGGCGTATCAGGAAATACCTGACAACAAGCAAGTCACCATCGTTGCCACCGTGGGCCCCAACGGCTGAGGTAGTGGGTTATGCAAGTTAAGCGTTTTTTTGCCGCCGATATGCGTCAGGCCATGAAGCTGGTCCGTGATGAGCTCGGCTCCGATGCCGCCATCATCGGCAACCGGCGCATTGCCGGCGGTGTCGAGCTGACGGCTGCGCTGGACTACAAGCTGTCCGCCCTGGCCCCGCGCGTGCCCAACGCAGAGCTCGAAGACGAGCTGCGCAAGACCCAGTCGCGCATCGTTACCGCCCAGGCCGAACTGACCGGGCGTGGCGATGCCGTCGAAGGCGGCAACCGGCAGTTGTTCGCCGGGCAGCCGCTGACCGCCTCGGAGCCGCTGATCGAGCAGCATGTCGATGAGCCCGCGGCGGTTGCCGCGCCGGCGTCGGCACCGGTTGATCCACGTCTGTTCGATGCCATGCGTTTCGAGCTGACCGGCTTGCGCGAATTGCTTGAAGTCCAGCTCGGTTCGCTCGCCTGGAGCCAGCTGCAAGGCAGCAAGCCGCAGCAGGCCAACCTCTGGCGCCGGCTGCAGCGCCTCGGCCTTTCCGGTGGCCTGGCCCGCGAGCTGCTCGACCTCACCGCTGGGATCGAAGAACCACGCCATGCCTGGCGCATGGTCCTGGCGCACCTGGCGCGGATGATCGACGTGCCCGAGATCGAACCGATCGAGGAGGGCGGGGTGATCGCCATGGTCGGCCCCGCCGGCATGGGCAAGACCACCACGCTGGCCAAGCTGGCCGCGCGCTACGTGCTCAAGTACGGCGCGAACAACCTGGCGCTGGTGAGCATGGACAGCTTCCGCATTGGCGCCCAGGAACAGCTCAAGACACTGGGCCGCATCCTCAATGTGCCGGTCACCTACGTCGATCCGGGCGAGTCGCTGGCCCAGGCCCTGGAGCCGCTGCTGCGCAAGCGTGTGGTGCTGATCGATACCGCAGGCCTGCAGGCCAGCGACCCGGCGCTGCGCATGCAGCTCGAGACCCTGGCCGGGCGCGGCATCGCCGCAAAGAATTACCTGGTGCTGGCGACCACCAGCCAGAAGCAGGTGCTCACCGCCGCCTACCACAGCTACAAGCGCTGCGGCCTGGCCGGGTGCATCCTGACCAAGCTCGACGAAACGGCCTGCCTCGGCGAAGTGCTGAGCCTGGCCATCAGTCATGAATTACCGGTGGCCTATCTGACCGATGGGCCGCGCATTCCCGACGACCTGCAGCTACCGCGCAAGCACCAGTTGGTAAGCCGCGCCGTCAGTGTGCAATTGCAGGAAGAGCCCAGCGACGAGGCCATGGCCGACATGTTTGCTGATCTGTACCACAGCCCTGGCAAGCGCGCGGGTTGAGGGTGAATACTGTGCAAAGTACCTACATCATGGGGTTGCCCGGCCGGACCGTGGCCTTGAATGTTCAGCCCCTCATGTGGCCTGGGTCCAAGCGAGACAAGGTAAAGAACAGACATGGGTAGCATGCATCCCGTACAGGTGATCGCCGTGACCGGTGGCAAAGGTGGCGTCGGCAAGACTAACGTTTCAGTGAACCTGTCCCTGGCGCTGGCCGAGCTCGGCCGCCGGGTGATGTTGCTGGACGCCGACCTGGGCTTGGCCAATGTCGACGTTCTGCTGGGGCTCACGCCCAAGCGCACCCTCGCCGACGTGATCGAAGGCCGCTGCGAGCTGCGCGATGTGCTGTTGCAAGGCCCGGGTGGTGTGCGCATCGTCCCGGCGGCCTCCGGCACGCAGAGCATGGTGCACCTGGCGCCCGCGCAACACGCCGGCCTGATCCAGGCCTTCAGCGACATCGGCGACAACCTCGATGTGCTGGTGATCGACACGGCTGCGGGTATCGGTGACTCGGTGGTCAGTTTCGTCCGTGCCGCCCAGGAAGTGTTGCTGGTGGTGTGCGACGAGCCGACCTCGATCACCGACGCCTACGCGCTGATCAAGCTGCTCAACCGCGATTACGGGATGAACCGGTTCCGTGTGCTGGCCAACATGGCCCAGAGCCCACAGGAAGGCCGCAACCTTTTCGCCAAGTTGACCAAGGTCACGGACCGCTTCCTCGACGTCGCCCTACAATACGTCGGTGCCGTGCCTTACGACGAATGCGTGCGCAAAGCCGTGCAGAAGCAGCGGGCGGTCTATGAGGCCTTCCCTCGGTCCAAGTGTGCGCTGGCGTTCAAGGCCATCGCGCAGAAGGTCGACAGCTGGCCGCTGCCTGCCAACCCGCGTGGGCACCTGGAATTCTTTGTCGAGCGCCTGGTGCAGCCCACCAGTGCAGGGCCGGTGCTATGAACGCGAGCGGTTTCAAGATGTACAGCAAGGCCGCCAAGGACGCGCAGTACGAGCTGATCGAACGCTACGCGCCACTGGTCAAGCGTATCGCCTACCACCTGCTGGCACGCCTGCCGGCCAACGTCCAGGTCGAGGATCTGATCCAGGCCGGGATGATCGGCTTGCTGGAAGTGGCCAACAAATACGATGCCAGCAAGGGTGCCAGTTTCGAAACCTACGCTGGTATCCGTATTCGCGGCGCCATGCTCGACGAGGTGCGCAAGGGCGATTGGGCGCCACGTTCGGTGCACCGCAATACGCGCATGGTCAGTGACGCGATCCGCTGTGTCGAAGCAAAGACTGGCCGCGACGCTAAAGATCACGAGGTTGCTGCCGAACTCCAATTGAGTCTCGATGATTACTACGGGATTTTGAATGACACCTTGGGCAGCCGCCTGTTCAGTTTCGACGACCTGCTGCAGGACGGCGAACATGAAGGGCTGCACGAGGACGGAGCCAGCGGCCAGCTGGAGCCGGCGCGTGACCTGGAAGACGAGCGCTTCCAGGCTGCGCTGGCCGATGCGATCGCCAACCTGCCGGAGCGAGAGCGCCTGGTCCTGGCGCTGTACTACGACGAAGAGCTGAACCTCAAGGAAATCGGTGAGGTGCTGGGGGTCAGCGAATCGCGTGTCAGCCAGTTGCACAGCCAGTGCGCCGCGCGTTTGCGCAGCCGCCTTGGGGAGTGGCGGGCACGTTGAACCCGGGTTCAGTGCAGTCGTTTTTTTGTAGTGCCGAATTGATTGAGCGCGCGCTCGGCGCCGAGCGCGTTAAAGACTGCTTGGAGGTCTAATTGAACAAAGACATGAAAATCCTCATCGTTGACGACTTTTCGACGATGCGGCGGATCATCAAGAACCTGTTGCGTGACCTGGGGTTCACCAACGTCAAGGAAGCTGATGACGGCAATACGGCACTGCCGATGCTCACCAGCGAGCATTTTGATTTCCTGGTGACCGACTGGAACATGCCGGGCATGACCGGTATTGACCTGCTGCGCGCCGTTCGCGCCGACGAGCGCCTCAAGCACCTGCCGGTACTGATGGTCACCGCGGAAGCCAAGCGCGAGCAGATCATCGAAGCTGCCCAGGCCGGCGTGAACGGCTATGTGGTCAAGCCTTTCACCGCCCTGGCGCTGAAAGAAAAGATCGAAAAGATCTTCGAACGCGTCAACGGCTGAGTCACGTCTGGGGGGCGCAATGGAGTCAACCAACAACTCTTTGGGTGAGTTCGAATCAACCCTGAAGAAGCATGCCCAGGAGCTGGTCGAGAGCCTCGAGCGCGGCCGGTTCGGTGAGGCGGTGCAGCTGATCCACCAACTGAACCAGACCCGCGACCGCGGGCTGTACCAGGAAGTCGGCAAGCTCACCCGCGAACTGCACAGTGCAATCGTCAACTTCCAGATCGACCCGGCCATGCCGCAGGCCGAGGAAGTGTCGCAGATTACCGATGCCGCCGAGCGCCTCTCCTACGTGGTCCGCCTCACCGAAGGTGCGGCCAACCGCACCATGGACCTGGCGGAGGCGTGCACCCCGGTGCTCAACGACCTTGCCACCGAGGCCCAGAGCCTGTCCGCCGACTGGCAGCGCTTCATGCGCCGCGAGGTGGCGGCGCCGGAGTTCCGTGAGTTGGTCAAGCGTGTGGACAGTTTCCTGACGCACAGCGCCGAAGGTAATCAGAAGGTTGCGGGCCATATCAACGATATCGTCCTGGCCCAGGATTATCAGGATCTCACCGGCCAGGTGATCAAACGGGTGACCACGCTGGTCACCGAAGTCGAAAGCAATCTGCTCAAGCTCGTGCTGATGGCAAGCCAGGTCGACCGCTTTGCCGGTATCGAACATGACCACCAGCAGCTGCGCGCTGAAAAAGATCAAGAAAAACATCCGACTCGGGGTGAAGGTCCGCAGATTCATGCCGATAAGCGTGAAGACGTCGTGTCCAGCCAGGACGATGTCGACGATCTGTTGTCCAGCCTGGGTTTTTAAGGAGCACGTTTAATGAGCTTCGGCGCCGATGAAGAAATCCTTCAGGATTTCCTGGTAGAAGCCGGCGAAATCCTCGAGCAACTGTCCGAGCAATTGGTCGAGCTGGAAAGCCGGCCTGATGATGCGGACCTGCTCAACGCGATTTTCCGCGGTTTCCACACTGTAAAAGGGGGCGCCGGCTTCCTTCAGCTCAATGAGTTGGTGGAGTGCTGCCACATTGCCGAGAACGTGTTCGACATCCTGCGCAAAGGTGAGCGCCGGGTCGACGCGGAGCTGATGGACGTGGTGCTCGAAGCACTCGACACGGTCAACAGCATGTTTGGCCAGGTACGTGAGCGCACCGATGTCACGCCGGCCACCCGTGAGCTGCTGGCAGCGCTGTCGCGCCTGGCCGAGCCCGCTGGTGCCGACGAGCCGGCCCCGGTCGAGGTGGCCGCTGTCGCCGAGGCGCCGGCTGCCGAGCCCGACATCACCGACACCGAGTTCGAGCAACTGCTCGACTCGCTCGATGCAGTCAAGGCCGAAGCCCAGGTTCACGAGCAACTGCAAGGTGAACAGGTCAGCGCGGGTGGTGACGAGATTACCGACGCCGAATTCGAGTCGTTGCTCGACCAGCTGCACGGCAAAGGCCAGTTTTCGCCAGATACCGCTGCCAGTGAGCCAGCGGCCGTTGCCCCTGCCAGTGATGAGATCACCGACGACGAGTTCGAGTCGCTGCTCGATCAGTTGCACGGCAAGGGCACCTTCGCTGTCGACGCATTGCCTGGCGTCGCTGCTCCTGCAGCCAGCGCGGCACCAGCGGCGGCTGACGAGAGCATCACCGAACACGAATTCGAGGCGCTGCTCGACCAGTTGCACGGCAAGGGCAAGTTCTCTGGCGAGGCGGTTGTTGCCGAAGCGCCAGCAGCCGCTGTTGCCGCACCTGTCGCGGCCAAGGCCGAAGCCAAGCCGGTTGCCAAGCCAGCGCCAGCGCCTGCTCCCGCGCCTGCCGCTGCCAAGCCTGCCGCTCCGGCCCGGGCGCCGGCGCCGGCCGCCGACAAGCATGGCGCCAGCGAGGCGGAGACCACCGTGCGGGTCGACACCGCGCGCCTGGACGAGATCATGAACATGGTCGGCGAACTGGTGCTGGTGCGTAACCGCCTGGTGCGCCTGGGGCTCAACAGCGGTGACGAGGCCATGTCCAAGGCCGTGTCCAACCTCGATGTGGTTACCGCCGACCTGCAGACCGCTGTCATGAAGACGCGCATGCAGCCGATCAAGAAGGTCTTCGGGCGTTTCCCGCGCCTGGTTCGCGACCTGGCCCGCCAGCTCAAGAAAGAGATCAACCTGGAGCTGGTCGGCGAAGAAACCGACCTGGACAAGAACCTGGTCGAGGCCCTGGCCGACCCGTTGGTGCACTTGGTGCGCAACGCCGTCGACCATGGCGTCGAGATGCCCGACGAGCGCGAGGCCTCCGGCAAGTCGCGCATGGGCCGGGTGGTACTGTCCGCCGAGCAGGAAGGTGACCACATCCTGCTGTCGATTTCTGACGACGGCAAGGGCATGGACCCGAGCATCCTGCGCGCCAAGGCCGTGGAGAAGGGCCTGATGGACAAGGACGCGGCCGACCGCCTGAGCGAGTCGGACTGCTACAACCTGATCTTCGCCCCGGGCTTCTCGACCAAGACCGAGATCTCCGACGTGTCCGGCCGCGGTGTCGGCATGGACGTGGTGAAGACCAAGATTTCCCAGCTCAACGGCTCGATCAACATCTTCTCGGCCAAGGGCCAGGGCTCGAAGATCGTCATCAAGGTGCCGCTGACCCTGGCGATCATGCCGACGCTGATGGTGATGCTGGCCAACCAGGCGTTCGCCTTCCCGCTGGTCAACGTCAACGAGATCTTCCATCTCGACCTGTCGCGCACCAACGTGGTCGACGGCCAGGAAGTGGTGATCGTGCGCGACAAGGCGCTGCCGCTGTTCTACCTCAAGCGCTGGCTGGTCCAGGACCACGAGCACGAGGAGCAGCACGAAGGTCATGTGGTGATCCTCTCGGTCGGCACCCAGCGCATCGGTTTCGTGGTCGACCAGCTGGTCGGTCAGGAAGAGGTGGTGATCAAGCCGCTGGGCAAGATGCTGCAGGGAACCCCGGGCATGTCCGGCGCGACCATCACCGGTGACGGCCGTATCGCGCTGATCCTCGACGTCCCGAGCATGCTCAAGCGTTACGCCGCCCGGCGTATTTGATTTCGGTGGCGCGCCCAGGCGGGTGCGCCGCCTAACGGAGTGTTTATGGCAGTCAAGGTCCTGGTGGTGGATGATTCCGGTTTCTTCCGCCGCCGTGTCTCGGAAATTCTCGCGTCCGACCCGACGATCCAGGTCGTGGGTACCGCGACCAACGGCAAGGAAGCGATCGACCAGGCGCTGGCGCTCAAGCCCGATGTCATCACCATGGACTATGAAATGCCCATGATGGATGGCATCACCGCGGTGCGTCACATCATGCAGCGCTGCCCGACGCCGGTATTGATGTTCTCCTCGCTGACCCACGAAGGCGCCCGCGTCACCCTCGACGCCCTGGATGCCGGTGCGGTCGACTACCTGCCGAAGAATTTCGAAGACATCTCGCGTAACCCGGAGAAGGTCAAGCAGATGCTGTGCGAGAAGGTCCACACCATCTCGCGCAGCAACCGCCGTTTCAGTGCCTATTCCAGCCCGGCACCGGCCGCAGCGCCGGCACCGGCCAGCAGCCATGCCCCAGCCAGTAGCTTCGCCGGTACCGCGCCTGCGCGCACTGCCGCCCCGGCCCGTGCCGCGGCACCGGCTGCCACGCATTCGCCGGCACCCAAGCGCAAGCCGTACAAGCTGGTTGCCATCGGCACCTCCACGGGCGGTCCGGTGGCGCTGCAGCGGGTGCTGACCCAACTGCCCGCCGGTTTCCCGGCGCCGATCGTGCTCATCCAGCACATGCCGGCGGCTTTCACCAAGGCCTTCGCCGAGCGCCTGGACAAGCTGTGCAAGATCAGCGTCAAGGAGGCCGAGGACGGTGACGTGCTGCGCCCGGGCCTGGCCCTGTTGGCCCCGGGTGGCAAGCAGATGATGGTCGACGGCCGTGGCACGGTGAAGATCCTGCCGGGCGATGAACGCCTGAACTACAAGCCCTGCGTGGACATCACCTTTGGCTCTGCCGCCAAGTCCTACGGCGACAAGGTGCTCTCGGTGGTTCTCACCGGCATGGGCGCCGATGGCCGCGAAGGCGCACGCCTGCTCAAGCAGGGTGGCAGCACCGTGTGGGCGCAGGATGAAGCCAGCTGCGTGATCTATGGCATGCCCATGGCCATCGTCAAGGCCAACCTCGCCGACGCCGTCTACAGCCTGGACGAGATCGGCAAGCACCTGGTCGAGGCGTGCGTCTGATGGATGTGTTGAGCCTGATCGGCCTGATCCTCGCCTTTGTCGCCATCGTCGGCGGCAATTTCATGGAGGGCGGCCACGTCGGTGCGCTGATCAACGGCCCGGCGGCGCTGATCGTGCTGGGCGGTACCCTGGCGGCGGCATTGCTGCAGTCGCCGCTGTCGTCGTTCAAGCGTGCCCTGCAGATCATTCGCTGGATTTTCTTCCCGCCACGGGTGGACCTGGCCGGCGGCATCGACCGTGTGGTGAACTGGAGCCTGACGGCGCGCAAGGAAGGCCTGCTGGGCCTGGAAGGCGTGGCCGATGCCGAGCCCGATCCCTATGCGCGCAAAGGCCTGCAGTTGCTGGTCGACGGCGCCGAGCCGGAAGCCATCCGCAGCATCCTCGAAGTCGACTTTTTGACCCAGGAGTCCCGTGACATCCAGGCCGCCAAGGTGTTCGAGAGCATGGGCGGCTACGCGCCGACCATCGGTATCATCGGCGCGGTAATGGGCCTGATCCATGTGATGGGCAACCTCGCTGATCCGTCGCAGCTGGGCAACGGCATCGCCGTGGCCTTCGTCGCCACCATCTATGGCGTGGCCAGTGCCAACCTGATCCTGTTGCCGGTCGCCAACAAGCTCAAGGCCATCACCCTGCGCCAGTCGCGTTACCGCGAGATGCTGCTCGAAGGCCTGCTGTCGATCGCCGAAGGCGAGAACCCACGCTCGATCGAGCTGAAGCTGCAAGGCTTCATGGAGTAAGCCATGGCCCGCCGTCGCAAGATCGAAGAGCACGAGAACCACGAACGCTGGCTGGTCTCGTATGCTGACTTCATTACCCTGCTGTTCGCCTTCTTCGTGGTCATGTATTCGATTTCGTCGATCAACGAAGGCAAGTACAAGCAGATTTCCCAGGCGCTGATCGGGGTGTTCAACGACCCCGAGCGCAGCATGAAACCGATCCCGATCGGCGATGAGCGCCCGCTGAGCGTCAAACCGGCCGAGCCGTTGATCAAGGACAGCGAGCAGACCGACGCGGGCCTGGCGCAGACCAGCGTCGACCCGCTCAAGACCATCACCGACGATGTGCGTGACGCTTTCGGCGACCTGATCAAGTCCAACCAGATGACCGTGCGCGGCAACGAACTGTGGGTGGAGATCGAGCTCAACTCCTCGCTGCTGTTCGCCAGCGCCGATGCCATGCCCAGTGATGTCGCCTTCGAAATCATCGAGAAGGTGGCGAAGATCCTCAGGCCCTTCGCCAACCCGGTGCATGTCGAGGGCTTCACCGATAACCTGCCGATCCGCACCGCCCAGTACCCGACCAACTGGGAGCTGTCGTCGGCGCGAGCGGCGAGCATCGTCCGCTTGCTGGCCATGGAGGGGGTCAACCCCGCGCGCATGGCCTCGGTGGGGTACGGCGAGTACCAGCCGGTGGCCAGCAACGACAATGCGGACGGGCGTGCGCGCAACCGCCGAGTGGTGCTGGTGATTTCGCGCAACCTGGAGGTGCGTCGCAGCCTGACCGGCAGCGGCAGCGCCAACGCCACCCCGGATGCGGCGATGCGCCGGGCTGGCACACAAAGTGCACCAGCCTCGCCAGCACCGAGGACCGGGGGCTGATTTCGTCAAATCCCCGTCACTGAACTTCACACCGTTCCCGGCAGGGCAGGCGGCCATACCGGGAGGAAGCAACGCACGATGAGAGTCTGGGCAGTAGCCAATCAAAAAGGTGGCGTCGGCAAGACCACCACCACCATCGCCCTGGCCGGCCTGCTGGCCGAGGCGGGCAAGCGCGTGGTCGTGGTCGACCTCGACCCGCACGGCTCGATGACCAGTTATTTCGGGCACAACCCCGATGCGCTGGAGCACAGCTGCTACGACCTGTTCCTGCACAAAGGCACGGTGCCCGACGGGCTGCCGGGCCAGCTGCTGCTACCCACCAGTGATGAGCGTATCTCGCTGCTGCCGTCGAGCACTGCTTTGGCGGTGCTCGAGCGTCAGTCGCCGGGCCAGAGTGGCCTGGGCCTGGTGATCGCCAAGAGTCTGGCGCAGCTGTGGCAGGATTTCGACTTCGCCCTGATCGACAGCCCACCCTTGCTGGGCGTGCTGATGGTCAACGCCCTGGCCGCCAGCCAGCAGTTGGTGATCCCGGTGCAGACCGAGTTTCTCGCGGTCAAGGGCTTGGAGCGCATGGTTGGCACGCTGGGCATGATCAACCGTTCGCGCAAGCAGGCGTTGCCGTACCAGATCGTGCCGACCTTGTTCGACCGCCGCACGCAGGCTTCGCTGGGCACCTTGAAAGTGCTGCGCGACACCTATGGCGATCAAGTCTGGCAAGGCTACATCCCGGTGGATACGCGCCTGCGCGACGCCAGCCGCAACGGCGTCACGCCTTCGCAGTTCGATGGCAAGAGCCGTGGCGTGGTGGCCTATCGCGCGCTGCTCAAGCACCTGTTGACCTACCGTTCCGCGTTGCAGGTGGCCTGATGAACCAGGCGCCGCATATCACCACCAAGCCGCAGATGGCCTTGCAGTCCTACCTTGATGGGTTGCTGCAGGAGGCCACCGAGCCACTCGAGTTGCCGCAGGAGCAGGACGCGCCGGCCGCGCCACCCGTGGAGCCGGCCCCCGCCGATGAGTTCGAGGCGGCTGTCCGCGAGGAACAGGTTCGCGACGCACAGCGCCAGGTCACGCCAGCCGCGCCTGCGCCCCGGCCTTTCGCCGAGCCGCAGGCCAAGGTCCTGCCAACCGTGCTGCCGCCCGCCACGCCTGTCGTGGAGCCGGTGGTGGCGGTGGTCGAGCGCGAGGTGGTGGCTGAGGCCAGCATCCCGCTGTTGACCGAAGCTCCGGCCATCGAGCCGGCGACGCCACTGGTGGAGCTGCACGTGCCGGCGGCGCCTGCCGCGCCGACACCTCCGGCGACGGTCGACGGGCGCCCGGAATGGGCCGCCGAGCCATTCGAATGCCTGCTGTTCGATGTCGCCGGGCTGACCCTGGCGGTACCGCTGGTTTGCCTGGGCTCGATCTACACTCTGGCCGGGCAGGAGTTGACGCCGCTGTTCGGCCAGCCGGACTGGTTCCTCGGCATCCTCACCTGCCAGGCGGGCAACCTCAAGGTGCTGGATACCGCGCGCTGGGTCATGCCCGACCGCTACCGGGACGATTTCCGCCAGGGCCTGCAATACGTCATTTCGGTCCAGGGCTACGAATGGGGGCTGGCCGTGCACCAGGTCAGCCGCTCGCTGCGCCTGGACCCGAGCGAGATCAAGTGGCGCAGCCAGCGCGGTCAGCGCCCGTGGCTGGCCGGCACGGTGATCGAACACATGTGCGCGCTGCTCGACGTCGCCGAGCTGGCCGAGCTGATCGCCAGTGGCGCGGTCAAGCAGATGAACACCAAACACAACTGAATCAACGCCGCTACTGCCGCGGCAACACAGAGCACACCGCCAATGGCGGATTTTGAGGGCTAGGGGAATGAAAAAGTCGTCTGCACAAGGTTCCGAAGATCCGATCCTGCAGTGGGTAACCTTCCGTCTGGACAACGAGTCCTACGGCATCAATGTCATGCAGGTGCAGGAAGTCCTGCGCTACACCGAGATCGCCCCGGTTCCGGGCGCCCCCAGCTATGTACTGGGCATCATCAACCTGCGCGGTAATGTGGTGACCGTGATCGACACCCGCCAGCGCTTCGGCCTGATGTCGAGCGAAGTCACCGACAACACCCGTATCGTCATCATCGAGGCGGACAAGCAGGTGGTCGGCATCCTCGTCGACAGCGTCGCTGAAGTGGTGTACCTGCGCCAGTCGGAGATCGAGACCGCGCCGAACGTCGGCAACGAAGAGTCGGCCAAGTTCATCCAGGGCGTGTGCAACAAGAACGGCGAGCTGCTGATCCTGGTCGAGCTGGACAAGATGATGACCGAGGAAGAGTGGTCCGAGCTGGAGAACATCTGAGTTGATCTTCGAGGTTGCTGTCATCTTCCTGGCGCTGCTGTGGGCGCTGAGCCTGTGGTTCTTCCTCAACTACAGCAAGCGCCAGCGCGAGCTGGCCGCCCAGCAGGCCCAGGGCGATGCGCTGCGTGACCAGCGCATCAAGGACCTCGCCAAACGCCTGGATGACTACCAGAACGGCACCGTGCGCATGGGCGAAGCGATCCATGAACTGCGCGCAGTGGTGGCGCCGCTGCCCGAGAAGCTCCAGCAACTCGAGCAGCGCGACCCCAACAGCGTCACTTTCGCCCAGGCCGCCAAGCTGGTGGGCATGGGCGCCAGCGTCGAGGAGCTGACCCAGACCTGCGGGTTGACCCAGGCCGAGGCGCAGTTGATGAGCAAGCTGCACCGCGGGGAATGATGAACCGGGCGACGTAAGTCGCCCGGCTTGTATCAGGGTTTCGCCCACGAGTTGTTGTTGCCTACAGTTACAAGGTCTCTCAGTGTCTGGTCGCTGCGCAGCGCCTCGGAAATGGCGGCGCGGGCCGGGCTTGTGAGGAATGTGAAGTCTTTCTGAGGAACTGACTCCAGTTTGGTGATTTGTCGCAAGATGCGCAGCCTGGATAGATCCTCGTAGTCTTCATCGTCAATCACGTCGTTGAGGACGCCAGGTCCGGTCATATCGTTCAGTTTCTTGGCGTAGATCTCATGGTCGGGGGCGCCATACAACGGTCTGGTGTCATAAAAGTTCGGGTTGTCTTCGAAGCGTTTGAGTATCTCATCGGAGATAGCGTCCAGCGTATCGTTCCCCGCATGGCTGCCAATCAAGCTGTTCGAGTAGGCGCAATGCATGCCCAGGCGCGAATTGTCCATCGGGGCGCCCAGCACAAGGCCATTTTGCGTCGCTTTCAATGGAGTCGACGCGATCATTGCATCGGCATCCGGATGATTACCCAGTGTGCGTAGGGTGTCGTCGATGTCTATGTAAACGCCGCCTTCGCTGTTGAGTAATTGGTAGCGGAGTACGTCGCAGGCCGAAGCATAATTTCCACCTTTGATGGCCTTCTCGTATTGTTCGAAGTAAGGACTGCTCTGGAAGTCATCGTAGAACGCCTGATCTTCCAGCGGCAGTATCTGCAGATTTTCAGCATGCTTGAGTAGCGCGGCATGGTTGGTGCGGTATACATCCGAATCGGCATTGGATAGATATAGCCGGTAAGGGATTCTGGAGCGCAGCAAACCCCTGGCGTTGGCTTCCACGGTCTTCAGCAGATTGTCGGGGATGACTTTGTCACCGACCCAGATATTCAGGATCTGCTTGGGAAGTTCGAACATTTCGCTGGTGGGCGTGGGAATTTCGATGGGTAGTTGCAGGTCGACGCCAAGCCCACGCAATGTCCTCATGCGCAAGCCGTCAGTGACTGTGCGGTTGCTGACATCGATGATTTCCAGGCCGTTGCTTTGGTCGGAAACCTGATAGTACGTTGGCGATGCATCCTTGCTATTCGGCCTGACGAATGCATCGTGTTCACTGTCATAGCGTACTTCGAACCTCGCGTCTTCCAGGGTTGCCTCCATATGCTTCACGCCATTGCTATCAATGAATCGGGCGATCCAGTTGACTAGATGGCTATCTTGCGCAAGTGCTATTGGCTCTGGGGGTGGGGCGAAGAATTGCGCGACCCCCTCTTCGGGGAGCTTGGGCGGATCCATGGGGCTCAAGGGATAGCCCAACTGATCGTTCACTCGCGTTGGCATGATGAAGCGTGGGTCTTTGCCAGGGAACAGGACTTTCATGCGAATCGCTGCCCGCAGGAGCAGGGGGGCGGCATTTAGCAGGCCGAACTCGATGTTGCCCACACCGTTGGCCTTGTCCTCCAGCGTCTTGCCGTTGATTGCCTGGTCGATCCCCAGGCCAAACTGCGCGATGCCACCAACTGCCAGCAGTGGTATGAGTTCAGGAACCACCAGCGCCAAGGGCGCCAGCAGATTGATCGAAGTCACCAGGTAGTCACGCCAGCGGGCCTTGGTCACTTGCGTCTTGCTGGTGATGAGGAAGTCGGCGTCGGCATAACTGCGTTTGCGCTGGCGCAAGGTGAGGGCTTCGAACAAGTCGCCTTCTATCAACGCGCTGTACTTGTGAGCCTTGTAGTTGACGTAGTCCCTGGGCGGCCAGGGACCATCGACGGTAAAGCCAGGTCGATTGGGCGACCGGGTATGGAAGCGCGGGTAGGTGCCAAGGCCGTCCAGCGCGGTATCCAGCCCGCTGAAGTCCAGGCCGTCGGGAGTGTCGGCCAGTTTGAAATACTGACGCAGGCGCTGGCGTTTTTCGCTGTCGCTGCACTGTTCGCCGAACCAGTCCTTCATTGCCTCCATGCCGTCGAACTCATGGAAGGGGGATGAATTGCCCGGTAGGTACAGCAGTACTTGCTGATGTGCTGGGTCAGTAACTTGGATGATATCGGTGGCGGCATAGCCATAGACGTTCAAGGGCCTGATTTCCAGGCCGGAAGCTCTCTGCATGAGACCCGCCGCTTGCCAGGCTAACTGACGGCCAGTGTCGCTCAACGAGCCTTCCTGGACCTGTTTGTTGCAGGCGGCGATGTAGCTGATTTGCTGGGACTGGCAATGAGTGTCTTGGGCCTTGCTCCAGTAATCGTCCAGCATGGCGGTGAAGCGCGTGTGGAAGTCCAGGCCCCAGATGAACCGCTGCATGGCCTCGACATCGATTGGCAGATGTGTGGTGCTGTCGTAGCGGGCTGGAGTAGATCTGCGGAACAGGCCGTTGAACACGGAGAAACGGGCGCTGTTGTCGAACACACCAGGTTCAGGCAGATGTTCGACGATAGTCAGCGGGCCATTTGGCAACGTGCCTGCCCAATGCCCGGGGAGCAACTGGCCGATCAGATTCTTGTTGGTTTCGCCTTGCCAGTTCGAGAGTACCGCCTGGGAGAGTGGAAGGCGTTGGACGATGACTGCCTCATTGCCACGGTAATGCAGGGTGACGACGTCGGTCTGGTCGGGATCGAGGTCATGCCCTTGTCGTTGGACCCATTTGCGAATGGCGCCGCAGGCATATCGGTCAGGACGGGGAATTTGTTGCAGGTGGCCGCGGATGAACTGTTCGCCCGCCTCGTTCACGAAAGTGGAAGCCATGGAGTTCTACCTGTTTGTACAAATGAGACGTCAAAGTAGCGAGGTAGATCGCGCTCGAGGCTGTATAGGGTTACTACCTTGCGCGGTTCATTCGCGATACAAGGCCGCTGAATGACCGCGCAAGGTTTATTGCTGCACGGTGGGGTTACTTATTTGCTCCATGAGTGATTGCCGCCGACCTTGGCGAAGCGATTGAGCGGCAGCAGGGTGCGCACGGCGTCCTTGCCACGCTGCAGGTCGAGGAATCGGTAGGCGTTGATCCGCGGTATGGCGTACAGGTTGATGATCTGGCGCAAGGTGCGCAGCGCCGGCAGGTGGCGGTCGACCACATCGCTGAGCAAGGCTGGGCCGGTCATGCGGCTGAGGCGGTTGGCATAGCGATAGAAGTTGGCCGGATCTTCGGCCAGGCTGGGCTTGCTGTCGTAGAAGTCCGGATTGGTCTGGAAGCGGGCATGCATTTCTTCGGAAATGGCCTCGAGGGTGGGGTTGCCGGCGTGGCTGCCAATCAGGCTGGTGTTGTAAAGGCAGTTCATGCCCATCTTTTCGTTGGACATCGGCGGCGCCAGCAGCAGGCCATCGGATGTAGTGCTCAGTTCAACCTGGTCGATGGCTTCGGTGGGACTATTTGCCGGTTGCCCATCAATAAGCTGCGGATGTTCCCCTTGGCTCAGCAGGGTATCGTCCACATCCATGTACAAGCCCCCTTCGTGATGCAGCATAGGGTAGCGCAACACGTCGGATGCCGAGGCGTAGTTGCTGGCGACACCGCCATTGCCATCCAGCGCTGCATCATATTGGGCGTAGTATCTGCTCTGCCGAAATACTCTGAAGAAGGCCTGCTCTTCCAGCGGAAGAACCTGCAGGCCTGGTGCCTGCGCAGCGAGCAGCCACTGGTTTTCGGCATAGACGTCGGGGTTGGCGCGCGAAAGGAACAGGCGCAGAGAATAGTCGCTGTCCTTGAGCCGCGCAGCATTCTTGCCCAGGTTGGTCAGCAGTTCAGGGTTGATCACCTTGTCGCCTACCCAGAGGCAATTGACCGTCTTGGGGATGGGGTAGCTGTCAGCGGCTTGCGTGGGCACTTCCACCGGCAATGGAAGATCGACCCCTAGCGCACGCAGGCTCCGGGTGCGCATGGCGTTGGTGACTAGGCGGGTGGTGGGTGCTGGCACCAGGTCCCTTCTTCCAGCCTGGGCTATGTAGCCGACTGGATTTACTTCGTTGAGGTCCTCCTCACGAATAAACACATCGCGCTCTACGTCATAAACGACATGATCGTTGTAGCCAGCGATGCTCACCCCTAGGTGGTCGGGATCGCCATTGTAGAGCGGCACTCGAACAACGGAATCGGCGATGGCCTGGTCGCCATCCGGTAGGGGATGGATCGACTCGGGCGTGTGGAAATAGCGCGCACCCTCAGGTTCCGGAAAGCGGGGTGGGGTGCTCGGGCTCAATGGGTAACCGATCTGTTCATTCAGACGCGTGGGCGGTACGAAACCCTCGCTTTTGAACTCGAACAGCACCTTGGCTCCACGGGCGCCAGCGATTGCCAATGGCACGGCATTGAGCAGACCCCAGGTGATGTTTCCGACTCCGGCTTCCTTTTCTTCAAGTGTTCGACCGTTGATCGCCTGGTCGAGCCCCAGCCCCAGCTGTACGACGCCGCCCAGGGCCAGCAAGGGGGCAAGTCCCGGTACCACGAGACACAGCGGTGCCAGCAGGTTGAGTGTGGTGGTCAGGTAGCCGATCCAGCGGGCTTTGCTGACCTGGCTGTCGCGGGTGATGAGAAAGTCGGCATCGTCATAACTGCGTTGGCGCTGACGCTCGGCCAGTGCCTGGAAAAGGTCGCCTTCAAGCCTTGGGTTGTATTCGCCGGGCCGATAGTCGACATAGGTTCGTGGTGGCCAGGTACCGTCATCATTGAAGTAGCCGTGCTCAGGGGGCAGCGGGTGGCGGGCCGGGTAGTCGGCCAGGCCGTCGAGGGCTGTTTCCAGGCCGCTGAAGTCGACACCTTGCGGGCGGTCGGCCAGTCGGAAGTACTGTTTCAAGTCGCGGCGCTTTGCCGGGTCCTGGCACTGGCGGCCAACCCAGTCCTGCATAAGCGTCTTGCTGTTGAACTCCAGCAATGGCGAGCTGTTACCGGGCATATAGAGTACGGTCAGGTCGTTGGCAGGGTCGTTCAGATACAACAGGTCGGTAGCGGCGTAGCCGTAGATGTTCAGCGTACTCCTGTGCAACTGTCTGCCGCAGGGCATCAACCCGGCGGCTTGCCAGATGAGCCGCCTGGCCGCCTCACTGAGGCTGCCTTCACTGACCTGTTTGTTACAGGCCGCTATGAAATTGAGCTTGCAGGCAAGTCTGTGGTCTTGCAGGTGTTCGCTCCAGTAGTGGTCCAGCTGGGCTTTGAAGGGTGTATGGAAGTCCAGGTCTTCTATGAAGCGTTGGAAGGCATCTGCGGCTATCGGCAGAAGAGTAGAGCTGTCATAGCGTTGTGGCGTGGTACGACGGAACAAACCGTTGAACACCTCGAAGGCGGCACCGTTGTGATTGAAGCCGGGGGCTGGCAGTGTTTCCACCAGGCGTAGCGGGCGATCAGGCATGGTGCCGGCCCAGGGGGTGCGAAACAGGCTGCCGAACAGGTTGTTGTTGGATTCACCTTGCCAGTTGCTCAGTACCGCCTGGGGCAGACTCATGCGCTGGGTAACCGCGGCAAGATAGCGATTCGGTCCATCGGGGCGGTAGTGCAGGGTGACGACGTCGATCTGCTCAGCGGCCAGGTCATGGCCCTGTTGTGCCAGCCATTGCTGGATTGCCCGGCTGGCTTCGAGATCCGGGCGCGGTATGTGGCTCAGGTGGTCGACGACGTACTGAACGCCGGCGGTATTGATGCGGCTTGTAGACATGTTGTTCACCTTGCTCATTTGTGGGAATGGCAAGGCTGAATGGCTTTTGCAGGCTGGGGGCGGTAGCTAATTACCCGTTGCCGCCCGGTGGCAGTAGTGCGGCTACCGGTGTCACGTCCCGTGGTGCGCTGGGCTCATCGCTGAACCCCGCCGGTACCTTGCCACGTAGCTGCCAGGCAAAGGCGATGATTTCGGCGATGGTCAGGTACAGCGCTTCGGGGATCTGCTCGCCCAGTTCCAGGCGCGCCAGCAGGCGCACCAGCTCGGCGTTCTCGTAGATCGGCACTTCGTGCTCGCGGGCCAGGGCGAGGATGGCTTCGGCCAGTTCGTCGTCACCTTTGGCGCTCAGGGTTGGAGCCTGCTGGCCATCGTAGCTCAGGGCAATGGCCTGGCGCGGTTGCTTGCTGCTCATGCGTTCTCGTCCACCCAGCGTTGTTCCAGGCGCGTGCGCGGGCCTTGGGGCGGCGTGCCGGGGTGGCATTCCAGGTCGCCGACGTCGAGGCCGCGGGCCACCAGGCGTTCGCGCAAGGCACCCAACTGGCTGTCGATCAGGCGCGCGGTTTGTTCCTGCTGTGCCCACAGCTGGCCGGACAGTCGGCCCTGAGCCAGTTGCGCCTGGACCTGCAGCGGGCCGAGCGGCGACAGGTCGAAAGCCAGCTCGATGCGCCACAAAGCTTTCATCGGATCATCCTGTTCGCGTTCACGGTCGGCCTGTTGTTCAGGGAGTTCTTCGCGTTGCAGCTTCACTTGCAGGGGAATGAACTCCTGGCCATGGCGAACAGGGATCTCGGTCTGCCAGGTAGTCTGCTGGTTACCGTTGTCGAGTGTGCCGCTCTGCTGCAGGCTGGACAGCGAATGGCTCTGCAGCCGGGAGATCGCCGCGGCGGCCAGGCGCAGCAGTTGCTGCAGGTCGCCTTCGCTTTCCAGCTTCTGCAGCAGCCGCGAGGGCAGGGGGAAAGCGCTCGGCAGCGGTCGTGGGCTGACCTGGCCGAGCATGCCCAGAGCGCTGCGCGCCAGGCCTGGCAGGGCCTGGGCGAGGGTGCCGGTGGCCAGCGCGGTGGCCAGCGGTGGATGGCCGGGCACGCTGGGCAGCGCCTGGGCCACCAGCTTGACCAGTTGTGCCTTGAGGTCGGGTGCGATGCCGCTGGCCAGCCCGCCCAGCAGCTTGGATTCGAAGAACGTGCCGCTGTTGTTCAGTGCCTGGGCCAGGCTCTTCGCATCGCCTAGTTGCCGTGCTTCCGGCAGGCTGGCGAGCAGACGCTCGGCACTGGCGCGCAGCTCCGGGGCTGCATCGGGGCTGCTGGCGATCTGCTGCAGGCTGTTGAGCACACCCGGCAAGGAGGCCTGGAGGCTTTGCTGGGTCGACAGGTGCTGGGTAACGGCCAACTGGTCCTGACGGCCGCTCAGGGGCACGAAGCGCAGCGCCTGTTCGCCCTGCACCAGCGCGCTGAGCAGGCTGCCCACGGGAAGCCTGCGCGGGCTGTCGATGGCCAGGGTGGCGCCCGCCTGGCTGCTGTTGAGCAGGCTCACCAGCGAGCGGAAGGTGACGGCTGAGCCAGGGCTTTGCGGCAGTGCCTGGCTGGTCAGCACCTTGGCCTGCAGCAGGGTGCCGACCGGGAGCTGCCGGGTATCCAGTTGAGTCAAGGTGGCGATGTTGCCGGCACTGGCCTGCTGCACCATCACCGCCAGGCGGCTGCTCTCGGGCTGGGTGACGGTGATCAAACTGCCGGGGGGCATCGGCTGGCTGGCGGTGGTCAATACCTGGATCTGGTTGCCATTGGCCTGGGTGAGCCGCAGCAGCATCTGGAATTCCTGGCCGATCTGGCGCAGGGTGACGACCTCGGCTTCGGCGGTTTCTCCAGGCGGCAGCAGACCGGGCTGGGCCTGCAGCAGGCGCAGCAGCTCGCCGGTCATCGCAACCCTTGTCGCTTGGGCGCTTACCGCGGTTTGTGTGCTGAGACTATTGATTTCAGTCATGATTGTATACAACCTGTCGAACCAGCCCTCTTGGCAGCGCCGTGGCGCGTGCAATAATGCCGCTCGCTCGCCATTGCCAGTATAACGGCAGGGGTTGGAGCGACTTGAGACACAGACTGCATAAGGCGATACCGTGACCCTTCACCTCCAAGCCGCGGGCCTGGCCTGCGAGCGCGACTGGCGGCTGCTGTTCGAGCACCTGCACTTCGAGCTGCACCCCGGTGACATGCTGCAGATCGCCGGCCCCAACGGTAGTGGCAAGACCAGCCTGCTGCGCCTGCTGGCCGGGCTCATGCAACCCACCGCCGGGCAGATCCTGCTGGGGGGCCAGCCGTTGGCCGAACAACGCCATGCCCTGGCCAGCATCCTGCTGTGGATCGGCCATGCCGCCGGGATCAAGGACCTGCTCACCGCCGAAGAGAACCTTGCCTGGCTCTGCGCGTTGCACCGCCCGGCCAACCGCGAGGCGATCTGGAAGGCGCTGGAGGCTGTCGGCCTGCGCGGTTTCGAGGACGTGCCCTGCCATACCCTGTCCGCAGGCCAGCAGCGCCGAGTGGCCCTGGCCCGGCTGTACCTGGACAGCCCGCCGCTGTGGATCCTCGACGAGCCTTTCACCGCCCTCGACAAGCAGGGCGTGGCGCAACTCGAAGCGCATCTTGCAGCACACTGCGAGCAGGGTGGTACCGTGGTGCTGACCACCCACCATACGCTCGAACGCAAGCCATCCGGCTATCGCGAGCTGAACCTGGGGCAATGGGCGGCATGAGCGTATTCCTCCTTCTGTTGCGTCGCGAGGCGCGGCTGTTGTTCCGCCGCCCGGCGGAGCTCGCCAACCCGCTGGTGTTCTTCGCCATCGTCGTCGCCCTGTTCCCGCTGGCAGTAGGGCCAGAGACGCAATTGTTGCAAACCTTGTCGCCAGGACTGGTCTGGGTCGCGGCCTTGCTGGCGGTATTGTTGTCGCTGGACGGGTTGTTCCGCAGTGATTTCGAGGATGGCTCGCTCGAGCAGTGGGTGCTTTCGCCGCATCCGCTGGCCATGCTGGTGCTGGCCAAGGTGCTGGCGCACTGGATCTTTTCCGGTTTGGCGCTGGTATTGTTGGCACCATTGCTGGCGCTGATGCTGGGCCTGCCGCCCAGTTGCCTGCCGGTGCTGCTCGCCTCCTTGCTGCTGGGTACGCCGGTGCTGAGCCTGCTGGGCGCGGTGGGGGCGGCGCTGACGGTCGGTCTCAAGCGCGGTGGCCTGCTGCTGGCGTTGCTGATTCTGCCGTTGTATATCCCTGTATTGATCCTGGGCAGTGGTGCGTTGCAGGCGGCGTTGCAGAATATGCCCGCCACTGGCCATCTGCTCTGGCTTGCCAGCCTGACGGCGCTGGCGGTGACACTGGCACCCTTTGCGATCGCGGCCGGGCTGAAGATCAGCGTCGGCGAATAACGAGTGCCGGGCATTGCAGCCCGGCCAACACCCTGGATGTACCCTGATGAAAATAAGCTGGACGTGGTTCCACAAGCTGGGCTCCCCAAAATGGTTCTATGCCATCAGCGGCCGCATGCTGCCGTGGCTGACCGTTTGCGCCATCGTGCTGTTGCTGGTCGGCATCACCTGGGGCCTGGCCTTCGCCCCCCAGGACTACCAGCAGGGCAACAGCTTCCGCATCATCTATATCCATGTGCCGACCGCCATGCTGGCGCAGTCGTGCTATGTGATGCTCGCCGTGGCGGGCGTGGTGGGGCTGGTGTGGAAGATGAAACTGGCCGATGTCGCGCTGCAGTGCGCGGCGCCCATCGGCGCCTGGATGACCGCGGTGGCGCTGGTCACCGGGGCGATCTGGGGCAAGCCCACCTGGGGCAGTTGGTGGGTCTGGGATGCGCGCCTGACGTCCATGCTTATCCTGCTGTTCCTGTACTTCGGCATCATTGCCCTGGGCCAGGCCATCAGCAACCGTGACAGCGCGGCCAAGGCCTGCGCGGTACTGGCGATCGTTGGCGTGATCAACATCCCGATCATCAAGTACTCGGTGGAGTGGTGGAACACCCTGCACCAGGGCGCCACCTTCACCCTCACCGAAAAGCCGGCAATGCCGGTGGAAATGTGGGCGCCGCTGCTGATCACCGCGTTGGGCTTCTATTGTTTCTTCGGCGCTGTGCTGCTGCTGCGCATGCGTCTGGAAGTGCTCAAGCGCGAGGCGCGGGCCAGTTGGGTCAAGGATGAAGTGCTGAGCCAGCTTGGCCGGGAGGCGGCACGATGAGCTTTGCCTCCTTCAGTGATTTCCTCGCCATGGGCCACCATGGCCTGTACGTCTGGTCGGCCTACGGCATCTGCCTGGCGGTGCTGGCGCTGAATGTCGCCGCGCCCCTGCTGGCCCGCCGTCGCTACCTGCAAGAAGAGGCGCGTCGTCTGCGCCGGGAGAACAAACCGTGAATCCGCAGCGCAAGAAACGCCTGTTCATCATCCTCGGCCTGCTTGCCGGTGTCGGCGTCGCCGTGGGCTTTGCCCTGAGCGCGCTGCAGCAGAACATCAACCTGTTCTACACCCCGACGCAGATCGCCAACGGCGAGGCGCCGCTGGACACCCGCATCCGCGCTGGCGGCATGGTCGAGAAAGGCTCGGTGCAGCGCTCGGCCGACTCGCTCGACGTGCGCTTCGTGGTCACCGACTACAGCAAGTCGGTACCGATCACCTATCGCGGCATCCTCCCCGACCTGTTCCGCGAAGGGCAGGGCATTGTCGCCCTCGGCAAGCTCAATGCCGACGGCGTGGTGGTGGCCGATGAGGTATTGGCCAAGCACGATGAGAAATACATGCCGCCGGAAGTCACCAAAGCCCTGAAGGAAAGCGGCCAGGCCGCCAGCGATGCGGGGGCCAAGCCATGAACGCGGCCCTGGTGATCCCCGAACTGGGCCAATTGGCGATGATCCTGGCCATCTGCTTCGCCGCCGTGCAGGCCAGCGTGCCGCTGCTCGGCGCCTGGCGCGGCGACAGCCTGTGGATGGGCCTGGCGCGGCCGGCGGCCTGGGGGCAGTTCGCCTTCCTGGCCTTCGCCTTTGCCTGTCTCACCCACGCCTTCATGACCGACAACTTCTCGGTCGCCTATGTGGCCAGCAACTCCAACAGCGCCTTGCCCTGGTACTACAAGTTCAGTGCGGTGTGGGGCGCCCACGAAGGCTCGCTGCTGCTGTGGGCGTTGATCCTCGGCGGCTGGACCTTCGCCGTGTCGATCTTCTCGCGCCAGTTGCCCCAGGTGATGCTGGCCCGGGTACTGGCGGTCATGGGCATGATCAGCGTGGGCTTCCTGAGTTTCCTGATCATCACCTCCAACCCGTTCCAGCGTCTGCTGCCGCAGGTGCCGGGCGACGGTCGCGACCTCAACCCGTTGCTGCAGGACTTCGGCCTGATCGTCCACCCGCCGATGCTGTACATGGGCTACGTGGGCTTCTCGGTGGCTTTCGCCTTCGCCATCGCCGCGTTGCTCGGCGGGCGTCTTGACGCGGCCTGGGCGCGCTGGTCGCGGCCCTGGACCATCGTCGCCTGGGCCTTCCTCGGCGTCGGCATCACCCTCGGCTCGTGGTGGGCCTACTATGAACTGGGCTGGGGCGGCTGGTGGTTCTGGGACCCGGTCGAAAACGCTTCGTTCATGCCCTGGCTGGTGGGTACGGCGCTGATCCACTCGCTGGCGGTCACCGAAAAGCGCGGGGTGTTCAAGAGCTGGACCGTGCTGCTGGCCATCGCCGCGTTCTCCCTGAGCCTGCTGGGTACATTCCTGGTGCGTTCCGGTGTACTGACCTCGGTGCACGCGTTCGCCGCCGACCCTTCGCGCGGCATCTTCATCCTGTTCTTCCTGCTGTTCGTGGTCGGCGGCTCGCTGACCCTGTTCGCCCTGCGCGCCCCGGTGGTCAAGAGCCAGGTGGGCTTTGCCCTGTGGTCCCGTGAAACCCTGTTGCTGGCCAACAACCTGGTGCTGGTGGTGGCGGCGTCGATGATCCTGCTCGGCACGCTGTACCCGCTGGTGCTCGATGCCCTGACCGGGGCCAAGCTGTCGGTCGGCCCGCCGTACTTCGACGCCTTGTTCCTGCCGCTGATGGCGCTGCTGATGGTGGTGCTGGGTATCGGTGTGGTGGTGCGCTGGAAGGACACCCCCGGCAAGTGGCTGGCCGGCATGCTGACCCCGGTGCTGATCGGCAGCGCGGTGCTGGCGCCGGTCGCCGGGCTGATCGTCGATGATTTCGACTGGCCGGCCCTCAGCGTGTTCGCCCTGGCCGCCTGGGTGGTGCTGGCTGGCGTGCGCGACATCCTCGACAAGACCCGTCACAAGGGGCTGGTCAAAGGCCTGGCTGGGCTCAACCGCAGCTATTGGGGCATGCACCTGGCGCACCTGGGGCTGGTGGTCTGCGCCCTGGGCGTGGTGCTGTCGAGCAACAACAGCGCCGAGCGCGACCTGCGCATGGCGCCGGGCGAGAGCGTCGAGCTGGGCGGTTACCACTTCCTGTTCGAGGGCGCCAAGCACTTCGAAGGCCCGAACTTCATTTCTGACAAGGGCACTATTCGCGTTTCGCGCGACGGCCGCGAAGTGTCCGTGCTGCACCCGGAAAAACGCCTGTACACCGTGCAGCAGTCGATGATGACCGAGGCCGGCATCGACGCCGGTTTCACCCGCGACCTGTATGTCGCCTTGGGCGAGCCGCTGGAAAACGGCGCCTGGGCGGTGCGGGTGCATATCAAACCCTATGTTCGCTGGATCTGGCTGGGCGGTCTGCTGACCGGCCTGGGCGGCTTGCTGGCGGCCTTCGACCGGCGCTACCGCGTCAAGGTCAAGACCCGGGTGCGTGAGGCCCTGGGCGTGTCTGGAGCAACTGCATGAAGCGTTGGATCATGGTGGTGCCCCTGGCGGTGTTCCTGCTGGTGGCGGTCTTTCTCTACAAGGGGTTGTTCCTCAAGCCCGACGAACTGCCTTCGGCAATGATTGGCAAGCCATTCCCGGCGTTCTCCCTGGCGTCGGTGCAGAATGACCGCACCCTGACCCAGGCCGACCTGCTCGGGCACCCGGCGCTGGTCAACGTGTGGGGCACCTGGTGTCCGTCCTGCAAGGTCGAGCACCCCTACCTGAACCAGCTGGCCGAGCAGGGCGTGGTGATCCACGGGGTCAACTACAAGGACGACAATGCCGCCGCGCTGAAGTGGCTGGCCGAGTTCCACAACCCTTACCAGCTGAACATCGCCGACCAGCAAGGCACACTGGGCCTGGACCTGGGCGTGTATGGCGCGCCGGAAACCTTCCTGATCGACGCCAAGGGCATCATCCGCTACAAGCATGTCGGTGTGGTCGATGCCACGGTGTGGCGCGAGCAGCTGGCGCCGCTGTACCAGGGCCTGGTCGACGAGGCCAGGCCATGAAGCGCTGGCTTACTGCTGCCGTGCTTGGCCTGAGCCTGGCCGGGGTGGCCAAGGCCGCCATCGACACCTACCAGTTCCGCGACGACGCCGAGCGCGAACGCTACCAGCAACTGACCAAGGAACTGCGCTGCCCCAAGTGCCAGAACCAGGACATCGCTGATTCCAACGCACCGATCGCCGCCGACCTGCGCCGCGAGATCTTCCGCATGCTGGGTGAAGGCAAGAACAACCAGCAGATCGTCGATTTCATGGTCGATCGCTACGGCGACTTCGTGCGCTACAAACCGGCGCTCAGCGGGCGCACCTGGCTGCTCTGGTTCGGCCCGGGGATCCTCCTGGCCGGTGGTTTCGTGGTGTTGGCGGTGATCGTCCGCCGTCGCCGCGGGCAGGCTGTGGCCGGCAACACCGAACTGTCCGCCGACGAACGCGAGCGTCTGGCCAAACTGCTGGATAAAGAACGTACCCATGACTGAATTCTGGCTTAGCGCGGGCCTGCTGCTGCTCGCCGCCCTGGCTTTCCTGCTGCTGCCGATCCTGCGTGGCCACCGCCGCCAGCAGGCCGAACAAGACCGTACCGCCCTCAATGTGGCGCTCTACGAGGAGCGCGTCGCCGAACTGGCCGCCCAGCAGGCGGCCGGGGTGCTCGACGACCGGCAATTGGCCACGGGCCGTGACGAAGCCGCCCGCGAGCTGCTGGCCGACACCGAACGCGACGATGCGGTGCGCCAGGGCCGGCTGGGCAAGGCCATCCCACTGCTGGCAGCGGTGCTGGTACCGGTGATGGCCCTGGGGCTCTACCTGCACTTCGGCGCAGCCGACAAAGTCGAGTTGACCCAGGAGTTCGCCAGCGCGCCGCAGTCGATGAGCGAAATGACCACACGCCTGGAGCGCGCGGTGCAGGCCCAGCCGGATTCGGCCGAGGGCCTGTACTTCCTTGGCCGGGCCTATATGGCCGAGCAACGGCCGGCCGACGCGGCCAAGGCCTTCGAGCGTGCCGTGGCCCTTGCCGGGCGCCAACCCGAGCTGCTCGGGCAATGGGCCCAGGCGCTGTACTTCGCCGCCGACAAACAATGGTCGGCGCAACTGCAAGCGCTCACCGATGAAGCGCTGAAAGCGGACCCACGGGAAGTCACCAGCCTTGGCCTGCGTGGCATCGCTGCATTCGAGGGCGAACGCTTCCAGGAAGCCATCGACTTCTGGCAGCGCCTGTTGGCGCAACTGCCGGAGGGCGATGCCTCCCGTGCCGCGTTGCAGGGTGGCATCGATCGTGCCGCCGACAAGCTCAAGGCCGGCGGCGGCAAGGTCGCCGAGGCTGCGCGCCTGAAAGTGCGGGTCGAGCTGGGCGCGGCGCTCAAGGACAAGGTGCGCCCGGATGACACCGTGTTCATCTTCGCCCGCGCCAGCAATGGCCCGCCCATGCCGCTGGCGGCCAAGCGGGTGACGGTGGCGCAGTTGCCGATCGAAGTGGAGCTGTCGGATGCCGACGCGATGATGCCGCAGATGAAACTGTCGGACTTCACCGAAGTCCAACTGGTTGCCCGAGTCTCGCGCGCCGGCGTGCCGACCCGTGGCGAGTGGAAGGGCCAGAGTGCGCCACTGGCCACCACCACCCAGGCCACCCAGCACCTGACCATCGACAGCCCCGATTCGTAAGAGAGCAACCGTCATGAACAGCACCGTCCGCCTGACCCTGATCACCCTGGCCCTGGGTCTTTCCGCGTGTACGGTGCACCAGCCGGGCGAGCGTGAACCGCTGCCGCCGATCGAGACCACGCCGCCACCGCACCAGGGGCCGGTGGTCAAGCCACTGCCAGGTGGCCAGCCCGGTACCCAGCCGAACAAGCCGGCGGCGATTCCCAAGCCCATGCCCCGCACTTCTGCCAGCTTCGCGCCGCCGCCTGGTGGCGCCAGCCATTGGGATCCGAAGCTGGGGGTCTATGTGCTGGAGAAACAACCCAACACCTTCTACCGTCAGCGCACCTATTATCGCTGGAACAATGGCTGGAGCTGGTCGCTCAGCCCTAGCGGGCCTTGGCAGGAAACCGACAGCAGTGGCGTGCCGGGCGGCCTGGGCAGAGCGTTCGCGCAGTAGCGATTGTCTGGCGGGCTGGCATAATCCCCCTTCGCATACAACCGGAGGGTGGCATGAGCAAGACAGTCCTGGTGCTGGTGGAAACCGTCGATGACTACCTGCCGCTATTGGAGCAGGCGGGCTACCGCCTGATTCGCGCACCGTCGCCGCAGATGCGCGCCGACGCCATCGCCCGCCATGCCGGCGAGATCGACGCCGTGCTCACCCGCGGCCCGTTGGGCCTCACGGCCGACGAAATTGCCACTTTGACCCAACTCCAGATCATCTGCGTGATTGGCGCCGGCTACGAGCAGGTCGATCTCGAGGCCGCCGCAGCGCGCGGTATTACCGTTACCAATGGCGCTGGGGCAAACGCCGGTGCCGTCGCCGACCACGCCATGGCGCTGCTGCTGGCGCTGTTGCGCGATATCCCGCGTGCCGATGCCAGTACCCGGCGCGGCGAATGGAACCGGGTGATCAGCCCCTCGGTCAGCGGCAAGCGCCTGGGCATCATCGGCTTGGGCGCGGTCGGCCAGGCCATCGCCCGCCGTGCGAGCCAGGGGTTCGACATGAATGTCAGCTACCACAGCCGCACACCCCGCCGTGACCAAACGTACACCTGGTACGACAGCCCGTTGCACCTGGCCGCTGCCGTGGACATTCTGGTGGTCGCCACGCCCGGCGGCGCTGCTACCCGGCATCTGGTCGATGCTCCGGTGCTGGCGGCCCTGGGCGCCGACGGCTACCTGGTGAATATCGCGCGCGCCAGCGTCGTGGACACCCCGGCATTGGTCGCGGCGTTGGAGCAGCGCGTGATCGCGGGGGCCGCGCTGGATGTGTTCGATGATGAACCGGCAGTGCCCGCTGCGCTGAAGGCGCTGGGCAACACGGTGCTGACCCCGCATGTGGCCGGGCAGTCGCCGGAAGCCGCGCGCGACACCGTGACCCTGGTGCTGCGCAACCTGCAGGCGTTCTTTGCCGGCGAGCCGGTGCTGACCCCGGTTCGCGGTTGAATCCTTTTCGAGTCCGCCCGGCACTGCGCCGGGCTTGAGGAGCCTTTGCATGCAACTAGAGATCTTCCAGGTCGATGCCTTTTCGTCCACGCCTTTTGGCGGCAACCCTGCGGCGGTGATTCCCCTGCAACAGTGGCTGGCCGACGACGTTCTGCAGCGCATCGCCGAAGAGAACAACCTGTCCGAAACGGCTTACTTCGTGCGAAATGGCGAAGCGTTCGACCTGCGCTGGTTCACCCCTGCGGTGGAAGTCGACCTGTGTGGGCATGCGACATTGGCCGCGGCCTGGGTGCTGTTCGAGCAACTGGGGGAGCAGGCCGAGGTGCTGCGCTTCAATACCCGCAGCGGGGAGTTGCGGGTGAGCCGCAATGCCGATGGTCTGCTGGCGATGGATTTCCCGGCCAAGCAGCCGGTTGCCGTCGAGATTGCGCCGGGGTTGCTCGAGGCGTTGGGGTTGAGTGAGGCCCGGGCGTTGTACCGGACGGACGATTATGTGCTGGTGATCGACGATGCTTCGTTGATCGAAGGGCTCAAGCCGGATTTCGTTGCCTTGTCGTCATTCGATGTGCGGGGGATTGCAGTGACGGCGGCGGGACGGGGGTTCGATTTCGTCACGCGGTGGTTCGGGCCCAGGGTGGGCGTCAATGAGGACCCGGTGACCGGGTCGGCCCACACTTCGCTGGCGCCTTATTGGGCTGAGCGGCTGGGCAAAAACAGCTTGCGCTGCGAACAGGGTGGGGCGCGCAAGGGGCAGTTGCAGTGTGATGTGCCGGGGAATGGGCGAGTGATCATCAGTGGGCGAGGGGCGCTGTATCTGCGGGGTGTGATTTTTATTTGAGTGCCGCTGGCGGGCGGCCAATCGGCCTCCCGCTTTTTCCGCGAATTGGCCGTTTGCCCTTGGTGAGTCCGGGCTTAACCTGCAGGCAGATCCCTACAGGAGAAGCCCCATGCGATTTGTCCATTTCCCCGCGGCCCTGCTGACGCTCGGCCTGCTCGCCCCACTGTCGCTGGCCTGGGCCCATGGCGAAAAGCCTGATCAGGTCAGGATCCTCCAGGAGCAGCTCCCCACCAATTCCCCCGGCAACAAAGCCGTGATGCTCACGGTGAGCTATGCCCCTGGCGAGGCATCGCCCGGCCACTGGCATCCGGGTGCGGTCATGGCCTATGTGCTGGAAGGCGCGGTGACATCCAAGCTCAATGACGAACCGGAGAAGACCTACAAGGCTGGCGAATTCTGGTACGAGGCCCCGGGGACGGTGCACAGCGTCTCACGCAATGCCAGTAAAAACGCGCCAGCCAAGCTTCTGGTATGGAGCCTGGTAGAGGAGGGCAAACCGGTGACCGAGCCGTTGCCCAAGCGCTGAATCGCAGACAATAAAAAACCTCCACTGCTTGCGCATCTGGAGGTTTTCAGTGTTTGGCTCCGCGACCTGGACTCGAACCAGGGACCCAATGATTAACAGTCATTTGCTCTACCGACTGAGCTATCGCGGAATCTGCGCGTATCTTACTGCGTGTCTCGGGGAAGTCAAGCTTCCCCTAGACAATCAAGCAGTTACAGCACTTCTACGATGGCCTTGGTGACCACGTGGATGTTGCTCTGGTTCAGCGCGGCGACCGCGATGCGGCCAGTGTCCAGCGCGTAGATGCCGAACTCGTTCTTCAGGCGTGCCACTTGCTCAACGGTCAGGCCCGAGTAGGAGAACATGCCGCACTGGCGGCCGACAAAGCTGAAGTCACGCTTGGCGCCGTACTCGGCCAGCAGCTCGACCATCTGCTTGCGCATGCCGTGGATACGCTCGCGCATCTCGGCCAGCTCGGTTTCCCACATCTGGCGCAGCTCGGGGCTGTTGAGCACCGCGGCAACGATGCTGGCGCCGTGGGTCGGCGGGTTGGAGTAGGTGGTGCGGATAACCCGCTTGACCTGCGACAGCACGCGGGTGCTTTCGTCCTTCGAGGCGGTGACGATCGACAGCGCGCCGACACGCTCGCCGTACAGCGAGAACGACTTGGAGAACGAGCTGGAGACGAAGAACTCCAGGCCCGATTCGGCGAACAGGCGCACGGCGAAGGCGTCTTCGTCGATGCCGGCACCGAAGCCTTGGTAGGCCATGTCGAGGAACGGGATGTGGCCTTTGGCCTTGACCACTTCCAGCACGTTCTTCCAGTCGTCCAGCGACAGGTCGACGCCGGTCGGGTTGTGGCAACAGGCGTGCAGCACGATGACCGAGCCCGATGGCAGGCTGTTCAGGTCTTCGAGCATGCCGGCGCGGTTGACGTCTTGGCTGGCGGCATCGTAGTAGCGGTAGGTCTGTACCGGGAAACCGGCGCTCTCGAACAGGGCGCGGTGGTTTTCCCAGCTCGGGTCGCTGATGGCGACCACGGCACCCGGCTGCAGGCGCTTGAGGAAGTCAGCGCCGATCTTCAGCGCGCCGGTACCGCCGACGGCCTGCACGGTGACCACGCGGCCTGCGGCCAGCAACGGCGATTCGGCGCCGAAGATCAGCTTCTGCACGGCCTGGTCGTACTGGGCGATGCCGTCGATCGGCAGGTAGCCGCGGGAGGCGTGCTGGGCGGCACGGGCGGTCTCGGCCTCGATAACCGCGCGCAGCAGCGGGATGCGGCCTTCCTCATTGCAGTAGACGCCCACGCCCAGGTTCACCTTGTCGGTGCGTGGGTCGGCGTTGAATGCTTCGTTGAGGCCCAGGATAGGGTCGCGGGGTGCCAGCTCGACAGCGGAAAACAGGCTCATTGTTACCTTGGCTCTGAATAGGAGAGTGATAGGGTCGCCACGCTCCAGCCGAAGGCACTGAAGCGGTGCGCAAACGGGGAGTCAGTATAGTGATACCCACCGGTCACTGCGACAGTCTGGCGCAGCTTTTCCGGCTGTTTGCGCAAATATTTTTCGACCATTGGTCGAATTGCCCGGTCCATTGCCTTGAAGGGGCGAGGGTAGCACTTGAATCTGGCGCCCCGGGGGCGCATTTGGGTATAGACTACTGGCTAAATTTACAGTTGCCGCGACATCCACGAGGTCCGTCATGTCCGAGTTCCAGCTCGTCACCCGCTTCCAGCCGGCCGGCGATCAGCCCGAGGCCATCCGCCAGATGGTCGAGGGCATCGACGCCGGCCTTTCGCACCAGACCCTGCTCGGGGTGACCGGCTCGGGCAAGACCTTCAGTATCGCCAACGTCATCCAGCAGGTGCAGCGCCCGACCATGGTGCTGGCGCCGAACAAGACCCTGGCCGCGCAGCTGTACGGCGAGTTCAAGGCATTCTTCCCGAACAACGCCGTCGAATACTTCGTCTCCTATTACGACTACTACCAGCCGGAAGCCTACGTGCCGTCGTCGGACACCTTCATCGAGAAGGACGCCTCGATCAACGACCATATCGAACAGATGCGCCTGTCGGCGACCAAGGCGCTGCTGGAACGGCGCGACGCGATCATCGTCACCACCGTGTCGTGCATCTACGGCCTGGGCAGCCCCGAGACATACCTGAAGATGGTCCTGCACGTCGATCGTGGCGACAAGCTCGACCAGCGCGCCCTGTTGCGCCGCCTGGCCGACCTGCAATACACCCGCAACGAGATGGATTTTGCCCGCGCCACCTTCCGTGTGCGCGGCGACGTGATCGACATCTTCCCGGCCGAATCGGACCTCGAGGCCATCCGCATCGAGCTGTTCGACGACGAAGTGGAGAACATCGCCGCCTTCGACCCCCTCACCGGCGAGGTCATCCGCAAGCTGCCGCGTTTCACCTTCTACCCCAAGAGCCACTACGTGACCCCGCGGGAAACCCTGGTCGAGGCAGTGGACGGCATCAAGGAAGAGCTCAAGCAGCGCCTCGAGTACCTGCACGCGAGCAACAAGCTGGTCGAGGCCCAACGCCTGGAGCAGCGCACCCGCTTCGATCTGGAGATGATCCTCGAGCTGGGCTACTGCAACGGCATCGAGAACTACTCGCGCTACCTCTCCGGCCGTCCGGCCGGCGCGCCGCCGCCCACGCTCTACGACTACCTGCCGGATGACGCGCTGCTGGTGATCGACGAATCCCACGTCAGCGTTCCGCAGGTCGGCGCCATGTACAAGGGCGACCGTTCGCGCAAGGAAACCCTGGTGGAGTACGGCTTCCGCCTGCCGTCGGCACTCGACAACCGGCCCATGCGTTTCGATGAATGGGAGGCGGTCAGCCCGCAGACCATCTTCGTCTCGGCTACCCCCGGCCCCTACGAGGCCGAGCACGCCGGGCGGGTGGTGGAGCAGGTGGTGCGGCCGACCGGCCTGGTCGACCCGCAGGTCGAGGTGCGCCCGGCACTGACCCAGGTCGACGACCTGCTGTCGGAGATCGGCAAGCGCGTCGCCCTGGGCGAGCGGGTGCTGGCCACCACGCTGACCAAGCGCATGGCCGAGGACCTCACCGACTACCTGGCCGACCACGATGTGCGGGTGCGCTACCTGCACTCGGACATCGACACCGTCGAGCGCGTGGAGATCATCCGCGACCTGCGCCTGGGTACCTTCGACGTGCTGGTGGGGATCAACCTGCTGCGCGAGGGCCTGGACATGCCCGAGGTGTCGCTGGTGGCGATCCTCGACGCCGACAAGGAAGGCTTCCTGCGCTCGGAGCGCTCGCTGATCCAGACCATCGGCCGCGCCGCGCGTAACCTCAACGGCAGGGCGATTCTCTACGCCGACAACATCACCGGCTCCATGCAGCGCGCCATCGACGAGACCGAGCGGCGCCGCGAGAAGCAGGTCGCCTTCAACCAGGCCAACGGCATCGTGCCCAAGGGCGTGGTCAAGGACATCACCGATATCCTCGAAGGCGCCACCGTGCCTGGAGCCCGCAGCAAGAAGCGCAAGGGCATGGCCAAGGCGGCGGAGGAGGCCGGGCGCTACGAGGTCGAGCTGCAGACCCCGGCGCAGATCACCAAGCGCATCAAGCAACTGGAAGAGAAGATGTTCCAGTTCGCCCGCGACCTGGAGTTCGAAGCCGCGGCGCAATTGCGCGACGAGATCGGACAGTTGCGCGAGCGCTTGCTGGCCAGTTGATGGATCAGGGTGTTACTTCTGTGGGAGACAGGGGCCGCTTCGCAGCCCATTCGCCGGCAAGCCGGCTCCCACAGGGTTTGCGCAAGTTTGGGTAAATACCTTGAAATCGACGCGGTCGGTGTGGGAACCGGCTTGCCGACGATGGGGCGGGTAGCGCCCCCTCAATGTGCTTCGCCGGCCTTCAACCCCTGCGGCAGCTTGCGCGTCAACAGCACCGCCAGCATGCTCACCACCAGGCCGATGCCGACGAAGTGGAAGGCATCGTTGTAGGCCATGATCAGGGCCTGCTGGTGGGTGATCTCCGACAGCTTGCCCAGTGCCGCATTGTCGCTGCCCAAGCGTTCGGCCAGTTGCGCCAGGCGTTCGGCGACCTGCGGATTGTTCGGCACCACCGCCTCGCGCAAATAGTCGAAATACACTTTGGTCCGCGCATCCAGCAGCGTCGCCAGCAGGGCGATGCCGATGGCGCCGCCAAGGTTGCGCAGGATATTGAACAGGCTCGACGCCGACCCCGCGTCCTGCGGCTGGATATAAGCGGTGGCGATCAGCGAGATGGTCACCATGATCATCGGCTGGCCGAGGGCGCGGATTACCTGGATCTGGTTGAACTGCGGGCCGGCAAAATCCGGGTTGAGCACGCCGGAGCCGAAACTGGCGGCGCCGAACAGGCAGAAGCCCAGGGCGCACAGCACCTTGGGCGGGATCACCTTCATCAGCTGCGGCACCAGCGGGATCAGGAACAGCTGCGGTACGCCCATCCACATGATCACCTTGCCGATCTGCAGGGCGTTGTAGCCCTGCACCTGCGCCAGATAGAGCGGCAGCAGGTAGATCGAACCATACAGGCCGACGCCCATGCCCAGGCTGGCGATGCTCGACAGGCCGAAGTTACGGTTGCCGAGGATGCGCAGGTTGATCAACGGGTGCGGCCGGGAGAACTGCAGGATCACGAACAGGATCAGGGCGAGCAGGGCGACGGTGCCCAGACTGACGATCAGGCTCGACTCCAGCCAGTCCTTGCGATGGCCTTCCTCGAGAAACACCTGCAGGCAGCCCAGGCCCAGGCCGAGGGTGACGATGCCGGCGTAGTCGGTGCTCTTGAGCAGTTCCCAGTGCGCTTCCTTCTTCTCCAGCCCGTAGAGCAGCCCGGCGATCATCAGCAGCCCCGGCGGGATGTTGATGTAGAAGATGTATTCCCAGCCCCAGTTCTCGGTCAGCCAGCCGCCCAGAGCCGGGCCGATGGATGGGGCAAAGGTGGCGGTCATGGCGAACATGGCCATGCCCTTGGCGCGGTGGTGCTCGGGTAGCTTGATGAGCGTCAGGGTGAAGGCCAGCGGGATCAGCGCGCCGCCGGTGAAACCCTGCAGGGCGCGGAACACGATCATGCTCTCGAGGTTCCAGGCCATCGAGCACAACAGCGACGACAACAGGAAGCCCAGCGACACCCACACCGCCAGGCGTCGGGCCGAGAGCAACTGCACCAGCCAGGCGGTCAGCGGGATCATGATGATCTCGGCCACCAGGTAGGAGGTGGAGATCCACGAGCCTTCCTCCAGGGTCGCCGACAGCGCGCCCTGGATGTCCTTGAGCGAGGAATTGGTGATCTGGATGTCCAGCACCGCCATGAACGCGCCGAGCATCACGCTCATCACCGCGATCCAGTCGCGGCGGGTCGGCTCGGCGGTGGGGCGCAGCAGCGCGTCACCGGCCATGCTGGTCGTCGTCTTCGCCACGCAGGTCGACGGTAACGGTAACCGACATGCCTGGGCGGATGCGGCCGTGCAGCGGGTTGTCCGCGGCGAAGGTCAGCTTGACCGGCAGGCGCTGCACGACCTTGGTGAAGTTGCCGGTGGCGTTGTCCGGCGGCAGCAGGCTGAACTGCGCGCCGGAGGCGGCGAACAGGCTGTCGACACGGCCTTCGATCGGGGTGTCGGGGTAGCTGTCGAACACCAGCTCGGCGCGTTGGCCGGGGTGCATCCTGCCGATCTGGGTTTCCTTGAAGTTGGCCTGTACCCAGATGTCCTCGTCGGGGACGATCGACAGAAAGTAGGCACCGGCCTGCACCACCTGACCGTTGCGTGCGTTGCGCTGGCCGATGGTGCCGCTGATCGGCGCGTGGATCTCGCAGCGGGTCAGGTTCAGCTCGGCCTGGGCCAGGTCGGCGCGGGCATTGGCGATCTGCGCGTCGAGGCGCTTGAGTTCGGCGGCCAGGGCGTCGACCTGCTGGCGCTGGCCCTTGAGGTCGGCCTGGGCCTTGTCCACCTGGGAGCGGGCGACATGGCTTTCGGCCGACAGGGTTGTCACTCGCTCTTCGGAGACGAACCCAGGTTTGCGCAGGGCCTGGGCGCGGTTCAGGTCCAGTTGCGAGCGGTCGAGAGTGGCCTGGTTGGCGGCAACCTGGGCCTGGCCCGCCGCGATCAGGCTGCCTTGCTGGGTCAGGCGGCTGCGCGCCTGGGCGAGTTCGGCTTCCCGGCTGGCCAGGGCGGCGCGGGCACGTTCGACGGCCAGCTCGAAGTCGGCGGCTTCCAGGCGCACCAGCACGTCGCCTTTGCTCACGTGCTGGTTGTCCTCGACCCGCACCTCGTCGATACGCGCCCCCAGCTGGCTGGAGATACGCGTGATCTCGCCCTGCACATAGGCGTTGTCGGTGCTTTCGTAGAAGCGTCCCTTGAAGTACCAGTGGGCCAGGAAGGCGAGGCCGACCAGCAGCACCAGGGTGATGAAGATCAGCAAGCGACGTTTGAGTGGGCTAGGCATGGGGGCATTCGTTGCAAAAGTGTAAGCAAATTTAACAGCGGCCGACGGCAAGGTCACAAGTGACGATAGCGCCATTGCTGGAGCCCGATGCCCGCTCCCTGCTAACATCGCGCCTTTGTTTCTCTTCGTTCGAGACTCTCAATGACCACCGTTCGCACGCGTATTGCGCCATCGCCCACCGGCGACCCCCATGTCGGCACCGCCTACATCGCCCTGTTCAACTACTGCTTCGCCAAGCAGCACGGCGGTGAGTTCATCCTGCGTATCGAAGACACCGACCAGTTGCGCTCCACCCGCGAGTCGGAGCAGCAGATCTTCGACGCACTGCGCTGGCTCGGCATCGAATGGAACGAGGGCCCGGACGTCGGCGGCCCGCACGGCCCGTACCGGCAGAGCGAGCGCGGCGAGATCTACGCCAGATATGCCAAGGAACTGGTTGATGCCGGCCACGCCTTCTACTGCTTCTGCACCGCCGAAGAGCTGGAACAGATGCGTGCCGAGCAGATGGCCCGCGGCGAAACCCCGCGCTATGACGGCCGCGCCCTGTTGCTGAGCGACGAGGAAGTGCAGCGCCGCCTGGCCGCTGGCGAGCCCCACGTGATCCGCATGAAGGTGCCGAGCGAAGGCATCTGCGTGGTCCCGGACATGCTGCGTGGCGATGTCGAGATTCCATGGGATCGCATGGACATGCAGGTGCTGATGAAGAACGACGGCCTGCCGACGTACTTCCTGGCCAACGTGGTCGACGACCACCTGATGGGCATCACCCATGTGCTGCGTGGTGAAGAGTGGCTGCCATCGGCGCCCAAGCTGATCAAGCTGTACGAGTACTTCGGCTGGGAGCAGCCCAAGCTGTGCTACATGCCGCTGCTGCGCAACCCGGACAAGAGCAAGCTGTCCAAGCGCAAGAACCCGACCTCGGTGACCTTCTACGAGCGCATGGGTTTCATGCCCGAAGCCATGCTCAACTACCTGGGCCGCATGGGCTGGTCGATGCCGGACGAGCGCGAGAAGTTCTCGCTGGCCGAGATGGTCGAGCACTTCGACCTGTCGCGCATCTCCCTGGGCGGGCCGATTTTCGACATCGAGAAGCTGTCGTGGCTCAACGGCCAGTGGCTGCGTGAACTGCCGGTGCAAGAGTTCGCCGCGCGCGTGCAGAAGTGGGCGTTCAACAGCGACTACATGATGAAGATCGCCCCGCACGTCCAGGGCCGGGTCGAAACCTTCAGCCAGGTCGCCCCGCTGGGTGGCTTCTTCTTCGAAGGCGCGCTGAAGCTCGACGCCAAACTGTTCGAGAGCAAGAAACTGTCGGCCGACCAGGTGCGCCAGGTGATGCAGCTGATCCTGTGGAAGCTGGAAAGCCTGCGTCAGTGGGAAAAGGACCGCATCACCGCCTGCATCCAGGCCGTGGTCGAGTCGCTTGAGCTCAAGTTGCGCGACGCCATGCCGCTGATGTTCGCTGCCATCACCGGCCAGGCCAGCTCGGTGTCGGTGCTCGACGCCATGGAAATCCTCGGCCCCGACCTGACCCGCTACCGTCTGCGCCAGGCCATCGACCTGCTCGGCGGCGTGTCGAAGAAGGAAAACAAGGAGTGGGAAAAGCTGCTGGCGAACATCGCCTGATCCAGGCTTTTCCAGCCATGTGAGAGCGAGCTTGCCCCGCGATTGCGATGTCGGATTCATGACCGCCATCGCGGGACAAGCCCGCTCCCACGGGCCGCACTCCTCGCAGAGGGGCAGGGCAGGGCGGTAAGTGATTGTTATCTGTGAAAAAATTTTTGAATATTTTCGAAAATTCGTTTGACAGCCTTGCAATCCGATCTTAATATGCGCCCCGTCCACAGCGATGAACGAAAACGAAACGCCAGGCACCCAGCCAGCGCTTCGGTTCAAAGCGACATTGTGGGGCTATAGCTCAGCTGGGAGAGCGCCTGCATGGCATGCAGGAGGTCAGCGGTTCGATCCCGCTTAGCTCCACCAAATTCCGCTTGATGGCCAAGGCCGTCAGGCAAGACCGGTTCCAGCGAACGGGTCTTGAAGGTAAGAAGGTTCGTCCCCTTCGTCTAGTGGCCTAGGACACCGCCCTTTCACGGCGGTAACAGGGGTTCGAGTCCCCTAGGGGACGCCAGTTTTGCACAAGCGATGTTGCATGATGTCGCTGGGCCGAGAGGCTAGAAATCCGGGGCTATAGCTCAGCTGGGAGAGCGCCTGCATGGCATGCAGGAGGTCAGCGGTTCGATCCCGCTTAGCTCCACCAATTTTGCCGCGATTCGCGAAAGCGGGTCGGCACGAAGGTTACGTCCCCTTCGTCTAGTGGCCTAGGACACCGCCCTTTCACGGCGGTAACAGGGGTTCGAGTCCCCTAGGGGACGCCACTTTTACCCGCGTTTTGCGGGAGTTGAAAGGCTCATCATCCAGATCGGTGAGTCTTTTGTTTTACTCGGGGCTATAGCTCAGCTGGGAGAGCGCCTGCATGGCATGCAGGAGGTCAGCGGTTCGATCCCGCTTAGCTCCACCAATTCGCCACGATTCGCAACAGCGGGTCGGTACGAAGGTTAAAGTCCCCTTCGTCTAGTGGCCTAGGACACCGCCCTTTCACGGCGGTAACAGGGGTTCGAGTCCCCTAGGGGACGCCAATTTTTTACCTGCGTTTTGCAGGACTTATAAGGCTCATTCGCTTATTGAATGGGCCTTTTGTTTTTTCTGCCTTCCAAAAAATCCAGCTGTGCCGATCAATGGTCACAGATTCTGCTTGCCAGGAAATATTATGAGCATAATATGTCGATCATAATATTTAGAGGTGGGCCATGAGCGACAAGAAGAGCAAGACCCGCCAACGCATCCTCGATGCGGCGCGCAGCGCACTGGTCCAGCAGGGTCCGGCCGATCCGAGCGTAAGCCAGGTCATGGGCGCCGCGGGGCTGACGGTCGGCGGCTTCTATGCCCACTTCGACAGCAAGGACGAGCTCATGCTCGAAGCCTTCAGCCAGCTGCTCGCCGAACGCCGTGCCTTGCTCGCCCAGCTCGATCCAGCCCTTGACGGTGCCGAGCGTAGGGCCTTGGTCGCGGCCTTCTACCTGTCGCGCAAGCACCGCGATACCGAGGTGCAGGCCTGCCCGATTCCCAATGCGCTGAGCGAAATGCAGCGCTTGCCCGACGCCTTCCGTGACGTGCTGGCCGAACACATCGAGCTGATGACCGCGCAAATGGTCGATCGTCCCGAGGACATCGACAAGGCGCTCGCCGATTTCGCCCTGATGGTTGGCGGCCTCGCCGTGGCCCGCGCCCTGGGCGACGGCGAGTTGTCCGACCGGATACTGCGTGCCGCCAAGTCGGCGGTGATCTGAGCAACCTGACCCTGGAGCAAGGCGATGACTACCCTGAGCTGGATTCGTGGCGTCAATGGCACCCTCGGCCACCTGGCCCCTGAACATGTCGCCGGCAAGATGCGCCGCGCCTTCATGACCCCGCGCAACCTGCCGCCCAAACCGTGGGAGCTGCCGCTGCTGGCCAGGGCCGAGCGCATCACCTTGCGCTTCGGTTTGTCGGCGTTGCGCTGGGGGCAGGGGCCGACGGTATTGCTGATGCATGGCTGGGAAGGGCGCCCCACCCAGTTCGCGGCGCTGATCGAGCGGCTGGTGGACAGCGGCCTTACCGTGGTGTCGCTGGAAGGGCCAGCACACGGGCGCTCGCCCGGCGAGCAGGCGCATGTGGTGGCGTTTGCCCGCGCGTTGCTCGAGGCTGCCGCCGAACTGCCGCCGCTGCGCGCGGTGATCGGACACTCGATGGGCGGCGCCAGCCTGTTGCTGGCGCTGCAGTGGGGGCTGCGCACCGATGCGGCGGTGAGTATTGCCGCCCCGGCCCGTTTGCTCGGCGTGCTGCGGGGTTTTGCCCGGCGACTGGGCTTGCCGGCCCGGGCCCGGGCCGCGTTCATCCGCCAGGTGGAGCGCGATGTTGGCGTGCAGGTAGCGCGCCTGGATGTCAGTGCCTATCAACTGGATGTGCCGGGCCTGGTGGTGCATGCCGAGGACGATCCCGTAGTGCCTGCCAGCGAGGCACCGCTGATTCATCAGGCCTGGTTCGACAGCCGCCTGCTGCTGCTGGAGGAGGGCGGTCATCAGCGGGTGCTGGCCGATCCGCGCCTGGGCCAGGCGGTGATCGAGCTGCTCGCACGCTCCACCGAGCGGGCGCGGCAAAGCGCCTGAGCATCCGGTACACTCTGCCCGTTCACTGAAAACCAGGAGCAGGCATGAGCTGGGATCTGGCGGCACCATTCATCATCGACCTTCGCGTCGGCAGCGAGGATATCGACGGCCTCGGCCACGCCAACAACGCCGTCTACGTCACCTGGCTGGAGCGCTGCGCCTGGCGCCATTCCCAGCGTCTGGGGCTGGACCTGGCCGAGTATCGTCGGCTGGACCGGGCCATGGCGGTGGTCCGCCATGAAATCGACTACCTCGCCGCCGCCTATGAGGACGACGAGCTACAACTGGCCACCTGGATCATCGATTGGGACCAGCGCCTGCGCATGACCCGGCGCTTCCAGCTCAAGCGCCCGAGCGACGGCGTGACCTTGCTGCGGGCACAGACCACCTTTGCCTGCATCGAGCTGTCCAGCGGCAAGCCCAGGCGCATGCCGGCGGAATTCATCGACGGCTACGGCCCGGCGCTGACCGGCAGCTGACGGCTGGCGGAAGTTTGCTAGACTGCCGCCTTTTTCGTGGCGAGACCCTGAAATGCAAATTGCCCTGGCCCCCATGGAGGGGCTGGTCGACAACATCCTGCGCGACGTCCTGACCCGTGTGGGCGGTATCGATTGGTGCGTCACCGAGTTCATCCGCGTCTGCGACCGCCTGCTGCCGGCCTCTTCGTTCGACAAGCTGGCGCCGGAGTTGCGCCAGGGTGCCCGTACCGCCGCTGGCGTGCCGATGCGTGTGCAATTGCTCGGCTCCGACCCGGTATGCCTGGCTGAAAACGCGGCGCTGGCCTGCGAGCTGGGCGCGCCGGTGATCGACCTGAACTTCGGTTGCCCGGCCAAGACCGTCAACAAGTCGCGGGGCGGGGCGGTGCTGCTCAAGGAGCCGGAGCTGTTGCATGCCATCGTCCGTGAAGTGCGCCGGGCGGTGCCGGCACATATCCCGGTGACCGCGAAGATGCGCCTGGGCTACGACAGCCCCGATGGTGCCCTGGACTGCGCCACGGCGCTGGCCGAGGGCGGCTCGGCGCATCTGGTGGTGCATGCGCGGACCAAGGTCGAGGGCTACAAGCCGCCGGCCCACTGGGAATGGGTGGCGCGGGTGCAGGATGTGGTCAAGGTGCCGGTGTTCGCCAATGGCGAGATCTGGACTGTCGACGACTGGCGGCGTTGCCGCGAGGTCAGCGGTGCGCAAGACATCATGCTGGGGCGCGGGCTGGTGTCGCGCCCGGACCTGGCCCTGCAGATCGCAGCGGCCCGCGATGGCGTCGAGTACCAGCCGATGAACTGGGAGGAGCTGCTGCCGCTGCTGCGCGAGTTCTGGCGCCAGGCCCAGGACAAGCTGTCGCCACGCTACGCCCCGGGGCGGATGAAGCAGTGGCTGGCGATGCTGACCCGCGGTTATCCCGAGGCGGTGGCATTGTTCGCCGAGTTGCGTCGGGAGGATGACTGCCAGCGCATCAGCGGCTTGCTGGGGATGCAGTTGCAGGACGTGGAGGCCTGTGTCGCCTGAGCCGGCCCCGCGCTGAGACCCAGCGCAGCGCAAATTTTTTCATGCCAGCCCTTGAAAGCATTTCGCCCGGACATATCTCTTGAGTACGCGATGCCGAAGTCGGGTCGCGTAGTGACTTAACTTGCTGAATCTCAGGAGTTCATGACCATGACTACCGCTTTCTCTCTCGCACCACTTTTCCGCAACTCCGTCGGTTTCGACCGCTTCAACGACCTGTTCGAAGCCGCCGCCCGTAATGAGGCGGGTAGCAGCTACCCACCCTACAACGTGGAAAAGCATGGCGATGACCACTACCGCATCGTGGTCGCCGCCGCCGGCTTCCAGGAGCAGGACCTCGACCTGCAGGTCGAAAAAGGCGTCCTCACCGTGACCGGTGGCAAGCGCGACAATGCCAGCGAAGGCGTCACCTTCCTGCACCAGGGCATCGCCCAGCGCGCCTTCAAGCTGTCGTTCCGCCTCGCCGACCACATCGAGGTCAAGGGCGCGGGCCTGGCCAACGGCCTGCTCAGCATCGAACTGCTGCGCATCGTGCCGGAAGAAGCCAAGGCCAAGCGTATCCCGATCAACGGCGACAAGCCGGCGCTGAACTGACTTCAGCGCAGTGAAGAAAGGGCACCTTCGGGTGCCCTTTTTGCGTTCTGCGGCGCATCCAGCCCTCAGTAATCCGCCGGTGCCTCCAGCAGGATCTGACGAAACTCCGGCAGCGGCAGTGGTCGGCTGTGCAGGTAGCCCTGGTACAGATGGCAGCCCTGGCGCTCGAGGAACTCCAGCTGCTCGGTCAGTTCCACGCCCTCGGCAATCACCGCGAGCTCCAGGCTGCGGGCCATGGCGACGATCGCGCGGACGATCTCGGCGTCGTTGGGGTCGACCGGCGCGTCGCGTACGAAGGTCTGGTCGATCTTCAAGGCATCCACCGGCAGACGCTTGAGGTAGGTGAGCGACGAATAGCCCGTGCCAAAGTCGTCCATGGCGAAGCTCACGCCATGGTGCTTGAGTTCGCGCATCTTGCTGATGGTGTCCTCCAGGTTCTGGATGACGATGCCTTCTGTGATCTCCAGCGTGAGCATGCGCCGGGGCAGGCGGTAGTCGTCGAGGCTGCGCAGCACCCGCTCGACGAAATCGTTCTGGCGGAACTGCCGTGGGCTGATGTTGACGCACAGGCTGAAGTCGTCGGCGTCGATCAGGCCGTCGGCGAGCATGCGCGCGCAGGCGTCGCAGGCTTCGTCAAGGATCCAGCTGCCAACCTCGAGGATCAAGCCGCTTTCTTCGAGAACCTGGATGAACTGCGCCGGAGGCTGCTGGCCCAGTTGCGGGTGGTGCCAGCGCAGCAGTACCTCGGCACCGACGATACGGTTGTCGCGGGCATCGACCTGGGGCTGGAAGTGCAGGGCCAGTTCACCCCGGGCCAGGGCCAGGCGCAGGTCGCTCTCCATGCGCAGGCGCTCGCTGGCGGCCTTCTGCATGGTGGTGTGGAACAACTGCGTGGTATTGCGCCCGGAGTCCTTGGCGCGGTACAGGGCGATGTCGGCACGCTTGAGCAGGTCGGCGGGGGTGGCGCCATGGTCGGGGATCAGCGCCACGCCGATGCTCGGCGTGACCTGCAGGCGCTGGCCGTCCAGCGACATCGGTTCGGCCAGCAGTTCGCGCAGGGTGTCAGCCAGTTCGCGCACCTTGTTTTCCACCTGCTCGCGGCTGCCTTCCAGGCCGCTGAGCAGCACCACGAATTCGTCGCCGCCCAGCCGCGCCACGGTGTCTTCCAGACGCACGCTGGCCTCGAGACGGGCGGTGATGATCTTCAGCACCGTGTCGCCCACCGGATGGCCGAGGGAGTCGTTGATGTGCTTGAAGTGGTCGAGGTCGAGGAACAGCAGGGCGCCACGCAGGTTGTGGCGCTTGAGCAGGGCGATCTGCTGGCTCAGGCGGTCCATCAGCAGGGCGCGGTTGGGCAGGTTGGTCAGCGGGTCGTGGTAAGCCAGGTGGCGGATCTGCGCCTGGGCGTTCTTCAGCAGGCTGACGTCGCGGGCGTTGATCAGCAGGCAATCGGTCTCGTTGAGGCTGATCGGCTCCACCGACACTTCCACGGTGAGGATGTCGCCGCGCTTGTTGCGCCCGAGCATCTCCCGGTGGTGCACCCGGCCGCGCTCGCGCAGCTCGTTGAGCAGGGCGGCGCGCTGCTTCTCGTCGGCCCAGATGCCGATTTCGTAGACCGTGCGGCCCACCACCTCCTCGGGGCTGTAGCCGGTCAGCCGGCTGAAACCGTCGTTGACCTCCACATAGCGCCCGCTGTGGCGCTCGGTGATGGTGATGGCGTCGGGGCTGGAGTGAAATGCCTTGGCGAACTTCTCCTCGCTGGCCTTGAGCGCCGCCTCGGCGCGCTGCTGCTGGGTGATGTCGCGCAGGGTGGTGACGCTGCACGGCTGGCTGTCGACGCTGATCAGGCGGCTGGAGATGACGCAGGTCAGCGGCGTGCCGTTGCGGTGATTGACCACCACCGCCACATTGCTCAGGGCCTGGTCGCGGATCACCCGTTCGATGCGCTGGGCGCGTTCGGCCGACTCGGCCCACAGGCCGATTTCCTCGGCGGTGTGGCCGAGGATCTGCTCCGGGGCCCAGCCGAAGGTCTGGCTGAAGGCCGGGTTGATCTCGATGAACTGGCCACTGTCCTGGCGGGTCACGCAGATCGGGTCGGGGCTGACCTGGAACAGGCTGGCGAATTTTTCCTCCGAGGCCGTCAGGCGCTGTTCACGCTCCACCTGGTCGGTGATGTCGAGCAGGGTGCCGGCCATGCGCAACGGGTTGCCCTGGTCGTCGCGGTACAGGCGGGCGCGGCTTTCGATATAGCGCGAGCTACCGTTGTCGAGCTGTACGCGGTAGGTGATCTGGTAATTGCCGGCCGGCCCTTCGCGCAGGCTGCGATAGGCCTGGCGCATGACGCTGCGTTCGTGCTCGGGGACGCCTTCGAAGAAGGCCTCGAACGATTCGTGGAAGGGCACCGGGTCCAGCCCGTGCAGTTGTGCCGCGCGGGCCGAGCCGTAGAGCATGCCGCTGGGGATGTGCCAGTCCCAGGTGCCCAGCTGGGCCGAGTCCAGGGCCAGGTCGAGCCGCTCCTGGCTGTCCTTGAGCGCCTGTTCGGCGCGTTTGCGCTCGGTGGTGTCGACGAAGGTACTGATCAGGTAGGTGACACCTTCGAGTTCGATGCCCTGGGTGCAGAGAATGCCATCGTGAATCTTGCCGTTGGTGGCGCGGAACTGCACTTCGAGGGTCAACGGGCCGCTACCGGCGCGGGTGGCCTCCAGCACCTGGTGACGTTGCTCGGGGTTTACCCATAGGCCCAGTTCCACACTGGTCTTGCCGACCACCTGGGCGCCCGGCCAGCCGAACATGTGCTCGAAGTGCTGGTTGACCTCGATGATCAGGCCGTCGTGGCGGCGGGTCAGGAGAATGGCGTTGGGGCTGAGATGGAACAGGGTGGCGAAGCGCTTCTCCGAATTGATCAGCGCGGTTTCGCGCTCGCGCTGGCGGCTGATCTCGCGGATCACCCCGATCATCTGCGGGCGACCATGGGGGTCGTGGGTCAGGCTGCCGTTGATCTCCAGCCAGTGCACGCTGCCATCGGGCCAGCGGATGCGATGGCGCATGGCCTGCTCGACCGGTTCGCCGTTGACCACGGCCTGGAACGCCTGGCGCGTACGGGCTCGGTCCTCCTCGGGCAGCAGGTCGAGGTAGTCGACGTCGTTGGGCAGCGGGCGTTGCGGGTCGAAGCCGAACAGCGCCTGGGTCCCCCGCGACCAGCTCACCCGGCCACTCTCGATGTCCCACAGCCAGGCGCCCAGGCGCGCGGCATTGAGCGCGGCCAGCAACTGGGGAGCGTTCTGCCAGGCCTGTTCCGACTCCTGGGGGTCGGCCGCGGGAATACGGGGCAGGCGCGGAAAGCGGTTTGCTGATTTGGGCATCGATACCAGACCTTTGGCGGAAAACGCGTCCTTGTGGAGAGAAATGCCTTGCCTGCGACCGGTCAGGCAACCCCGGCGTGGCTGTCGAGCAGTGCCATGAAGGCCCTGGCCGCATTCGATAGCGTGCGCTCCGTGTGCAATATGTAGCCTAGCTGGCGTGACAGCTGTATGCCGGGCAGGGCGATGGGCGCAACCTGCTCATCGAGCATAGTACGTGGCAGCACACTCCAGGCCAGGCCGATCGACACCATCATCTTGATGGTTTCCAGGTAGTTGGTGCTCATGGCGATGTTCGGCACCAGGCCCTGGCTTTCGAACAGGCGCTGGACGATGTGGTGGGTGAAGGTGTTGCCGCCGGGGAACACCGCCGGGTGGCGCGCCACGTCGGCCAGGCTGACCATGCCGTTGCTGGCCAGTGGGTGCTCGGGCGAGGCGACGAAGTCCAGGGCGTCGTTCCACACCGGCACCGCCCGCACCAGGTGGTGCGGTTCGGGTGCCAGGGTGATCACGGCGATTTCGGCACGACCATGCAGGACCTCGTCGTAGGCCGCCTCCGAGTCGAGGAACTGGATATCCAGGGCAACCGCGGGGTACTGGCGGGTGAAGGCGCGCAGCAGCGGCGGCAGGCGGTGCAGGCCGATGTGATGGCTGGTGGCCAGGGTCAGACGACCGCTCACCGCCCCGGTGAGGTTGGTCAGCGCGCGGCGGGTATCATCCAGTACATTGAGGATCTGGTAGGCACGAGGCAACAGGGCGCGGCCGGCCTCGGTCAGGGTGACCTCCCGGCCCAGACGGTCGAATAGACGCACGTCCAGTTGCTGCTCCAGGCCGGCAATTCGCTTGCTGATGGCCGGCTGGGTCAGGTGCAGGCGTTCGCCGGCCCCGGAAAAACTGCCGGTTTCGGCGATGGCGATGAAGGCGCTGAGATTGGCGAGGTCCATTCAGTTCGAATTCCTGATGGTTATGCAAAGTATAAAAATTATGAATTTGAGTTATTCAATCTATCGCCATAGCATCGTCCGTACAAGCCAAGGGGTCTTTGGCATAGAAAGACGCTGATGAGGAACAGTCTGATGGCTGGCAAAACGCTCTACGACAAACTCTGGGAAGCTCATGAGGTCAAGCGCCGCGATGACGGCTCGTCCTTGATCTACATCGACCGCCATATCATCCACGAAGTGACCTCGCCCCAGGCTTTTGAAGGCCTGCGCCTGGCCAGCCGCAAGCCGTGGCGCATCGATGCCAACATTGCCACCCCTGACCACAACGTACCGACCACGCCGGAGCGCAAGGGCGGTATCGAGGCCATCGCCGACCAGGTGTCGCGCCTTCAGGTGCAGACCCTCGATGAGAACTGTGACGAATATGGCATCGTCGAATTCAAGATGAATGACGAGCGTCAGGGTATCGTGCACGTGATCAGCCCGGAGCAGGGCGCGACCTTGCCCGGCATGACCGTGGTCTGCGGCGACTCGCACACCTCCACCCATGGCGCATTCGGCGCCCTGGCCCATGGCATCGGCACTTCCGAGGTCGAGCACGTGCTCGCCACCCAGTGCCTGGTGGCCAAGAAGATGAAGAACATGCTGGTGCGCGTCGAAGGCCAATTGCCCGCTGGCGTCACTGCCAAGGACATCGTCCTCGCCGTGATCGGCAAGATCGGCACCGCCGGCGGTAACGGCCACGCCATGGAGTTCGCCGGCAGCGCCATCCGCGAGCTGTCGATGGAAGGCCGCATGACCATCTGCAACATGTCCATCGAAGCCGGTGCCCGTGTGGGGCTGGTGGCTGTCGACGGCACCACCGTCGCCTATGTCGAAGGCCGTCCGTACGCGCCGAAGGGCGAGCAGTGGACGCAGGCCGTCGAGGCCTGGAAAGGCCTGGTGTCCGACGCCGACGCCGTGTTCGACACCGTGGTCGAGCTCGACGCCGCGCAGATCAAGCCGCAGGTCAGCTGGGGCACTTCGCCGGAGATGGTCCTGGCCGTCGACCAGCGCGTGCCGGACCCGGCAGCCGAGCCCGACCTGATCAAGCGCGGCTCGATCGAGCGCGCCCTCAAGTACATGGGCCTGGCTGCCAACCAGGCGATCACCGACATCCAGCTCGACCGCGTGTTCATCGGCTCGTGTACCAACTCGCGCATCGAAGACCTGCGCGCCGCCGCCGAGATCGCCAAGGGTCGCAAGGTCGCCGCCAACGTCAAGCAGGCGCTGGTGGTGCCGGGCTCGGGCCTGGTCAAGGCCCAGGCCGAGCGCGAAGGGCTGGACAAGATTTTCCTCGAGGCCGGCTTCGAGTGGCGTGAACCGGGCTGCTCGATGTGCCTGGCGATGAACCCGGACCGCCTGGAAAGCGGCGAGCACTGCGCGTCCACCTCCAACCGCAACTTCGAAGGTCGCCAAGGCGCCGGTGGCCGTACCCACCTGGTCAGCCCGGCCATGGCCGCCGCCGCCGCGGTGACCGGCCACTTCATCGATGTCCGCGAGTTGATCCAAGGGAGCGCAGCATGAAAGCCTTTACCCAGCACACCGGCCTCGTCGCGCCATTGGATCGTGCCAACGTCGACACCGACCAGATCATCCCCAAGCAGTTTCTCAAGTCGATCAAGCGCACCGGCTTCGGCCCCAACCTGTTCGACGAGTGGCGCTACCTGGACGTCGGCCAGCCTTACCAGGACAACAGCAAGCGCCCGTTGAACCAGGACTTCGTGCTCAACCATGCGCGCTACCAAGGTGCCAGCGTGCTGCTGGCGCGGGAGAACTTCGGTTGCGGCTCGAGCCGCGAGCATGCCCCGTGGGCACTCGACGAGTACGGTTTCCGCAGCGTGATCGCGCCGAGCTTCGCCGACATCTTCTTCAACAACAGCTTCAAGAATGGCCTGTTGCCGATCATTCTCGACGCCGCCGAGGTCGACGAGCTGTTCAAGCAGGTCGAGGCCAACCCGGGCTACCAGTTGACCATCGACCTCGACGCCCAGGCCGTGACCCGTCCGGACGGCAAAGTGCTGAAGTTCGAGATCGACGCGTTCCGCAAGCACTGCCTGCTCAACGGCCTGGACGATATCGGCCTGACCCTGCAGGACAGCGACGCGATCAAGGTGTTCGAGGGCAAGCACCGCGCCAGCCAGCCGTGGTTGTTCCGCGATTGATCGAAGGCCTCATCACCACGCGTGGAAGCGGGCTTGCCCCGCGATGAGGCCCGTTGGACACTGAGTTTATCGGCGCGCCGACAGGGCGCGCCGCTTGATTGGATAGAGGAAAGCATGAGCAAGCAGATTCTGATTCTCCCAGGTGATGGCATCGGTCCGGAAATCATGGCCGAGGCGGTCAAGGTGCTGGAACTGGCCAACGACAAGTTCCAGCTCGGCTTCAGCCTCACCCACGACGTGATCGGTGGCGCGGCCATCGACAAGCACGGCGTGCCGCTGGCCGACGAGACCCTGGAGCGTGCGCGCCAGGCTGACGCCGTGCTGCTGGGCGCCGTGGGTGGCCCGAAGTGGGACAAGATCGAGCGTGACATCCGCCCGGAGCGCGGCTTGCTGAAGATCCGTTCGCAACTGGGCCTGTTCGCCAACCTGCGTCCGGCCATCCTCTATCCGCAACTGGCCGATGCCTCGTCGCTCAAGCCAGAGATCGTCGCCGGCCTGGACATCCTTATCGTCCGCGAGCTGACCGGCGGCATCTACTTCGGCGCGCCACGCGGCCAGCGTGAGCTGGAAGGCGGCGAGCGCCAGGCGTACGACACCCTGCCGTACAGCGAAAGCGAAGTGCGCCGCATCGCCCGCGTCGGCTTCGACATGGCCCGTGTACGCGGCAAGAAACTGTGCTCGGTGGATAAGGCCAACGTCCTGGCCTCCAGCCAGCTGTGGCGTGAAGTGGTCGAGGAAGTGGCCAAGGACTACCCGGACGTCGAGCTGAGCCACATGTACGTCGACAACGCCGCCATGCAGCTGGTGCGCGCGCCCAAGCAGTTCGACGTGGTGGTGACCGACAACATGTTCGGCGACATCCTGTCGGATGAAGCTTCCATGCTCACCGGTTCCATCGGCATGCTGCCGTCGGCGTCGCTGGATGCCGACAACAAGGGCATGTACGAGCCGTGCCACGGTTCGGCGCCGGACATCGCCGGGCAGGGTATCGCCAACCCGCTGGCGACCATTCTCTCGGTGTCGATGATGCTGCGCTACAGCTTCAACCAGACGGCCGCTGCCGAGGCGATCGAGCAGGCGGTGAGCCTGGTGCTTGACCAGGGCCTGCGCACCGGTGACATCTTCTCCGAAGGTTGCCGCAAGGTCGGTACGCAGGAAATGGGCGACGCAGTAGTCGCAGCGCTGCGGAATCTGTAATCTCTCTGGCCCGCCACCCAAAACTCCCGGTGGCGGCCCACTTTTAGCAAAGGTGTAGTTGCGATGAAACGTGTAGGTCTGATCGGTTGGCGTGGAATGGTCGGTTCCGTGCTCATGCAGCGGATGCTCGAAGAGCAGGACTTCGACCTGATCGAGCCGGTGTTCTTCACCACCTCCAATGTCGGTGGCCAAGGCCCGGCGGTGGGCAAGGACATTGCGCCGCTCAAGGATGCCTACAACATCGAAGAGCTCAAGACCCTCGACGTCATCCTGACCTGCCAGGGCGGCGACTACACCAACGAAGTATTCCCCAAGCTGCGCGAAGCCGGCTGGCAGGGCTACTGGATCGACGCGGCCTCGTCCCTGCGCATGCAGGACGACGCGGTGATCATCCTTGATCCGGTCAACCGCAAGGTCATCGACCAGCAGCTGGATGCGGGCACCAAGAACTACATCGGCGGCAACTGCACCGTCAGCCTGATGCTGATGGGGCTGGGCGGCCTGTTCGAAGCCGGCCTGGTCGAGTGGATGAGTGCCATGACCTATCAGGCGGCTTCCGGTGCCGGCGCGCAGAACATGCGTGAGCTGATCAAGCAGATGGGCGGTATTCACGCGGCGGTCGCCGACGACCTGGCCAACCCGGCCAGCGCCATCCTCGACATCGACCGCAAGGTGGCCGAGGCCATGCGTGGCGAAGGCTTCCCGACCGACAACTTCGGCGTGCCGCTCGCCGGCAGCCTGATCCCGTGGATCGACAAGGAGCTGCCGAACGGCCAGAGCCGCGAAGAGTGGAAGGCCCAGGCCGAGACCAACAAGATCCTCGGTCGCTTCAAGAGCCCGATTCCGGTCGACGGCATCTGCGTGCGGATTGGCGCCATGCGTTGCCACAGCCAGGCGCTGACCATCAAGCTGAACAAAGACGTGCCGCTGGCGGATATCGAAGGCATGATCAGCCAGCACAATCCTTGGGTGAAGCTGGTGCCGAATCAGCGTGAGATCAGCATGCAGGAGCTGAGCCCTACCCAGGTGACCGGGACCCTGAACGTGCCGGTCGGGCGTTTGCGCAAGCTGAACATGGGGTCGCAGTATCTCGGGGCCTTTACCGTTGGTGACCAGTTGCTGTGGGGGGCTGCGGAGCCGCTGCGGCGGATGTTGCGGATTCTGCTGGAGCGGTGATCTGGGTGGTTTGAGTTTGGATTTTGAAGGACCCGTGTTGCGAGAGTGATGCGGGTTTTTTTATTGGTGCTAGATTGGTTGTTGGTTGTTGGTTGTTGGTTGTTGGTTGTTGGTTGTTGGTTGTTGGTTGTTGGTTGTTGGTTGTTGGTTGTTTTGATTTTTTTATGCGCATTCATTTGCGATGTCGACGCATAGTCACCTTTCCGCCCTTACGGCGGCTTACTTTGGTCGTGGTGTATGGACCGGACACATGGTGGACACGTGTGCGGAGACATGGTTGACACTTTTCGGCAAGCAATCTGCCGGGAATACGACCATGCCTTGGAACGCGAGAGATGCCATGAGCTTAAGAGAAGAGTTCGTTAGCCTGGCCAATCACCCGGACGCCAACATGAGGGAGCTATGCCGTCGGTTCGGCATTAGCCCTCAGACGGGTTACAAATGGCTCAATCGATTTCGACAGGACGGCTTGCTCGGCTTGCAGGAGCGCTCTCGAAAGCCGGCCGTCAGCCCTCGCAAGACTCAGCCTGGGCTAGAAGAGGAAGTGATTGCCATCCGTAAGGAGCACTCCACGTGGGGTGGTCGAAAGATTAGTCACCTGCTTGATCAGCGCATCTGTGCCAGTACCGTAACCAATGTCCTGCATCGGCATGGATTGATCACCGCGGAGGCTTCCGAGGCTGCTAAACCATGGACACGCTTTGAGCGCGAAGCCCCGAATGATCTGTGGCAGATCGATTTTAAAGGTTTCTTCCAAACGGCTCAGGGACCTTGTTATCCGCTGACGCTGATTGATGACCACTCACGCTTTAACCTTGTGATACAGGCCTGCGCACATCAGCGCACAGGGTTGGTCATGGAGCACCTGACCGATCTGTTCAGCCGGTATGGGCTGCCCGTGCAGATCAACGCGGATAATGGCTCGCCCTGGGGGGCGCCAAGAAATCCCGGAGAACTCACACCGCTAGGTATCTGGTTGGTTCGCCTGGGAATTCGACTGACTTTCAGCAGGCCAGGCCACCCACAAACCAATGGTAAGGATGAGCGATTCCACCGGACGCTCAAGGCCGAGGTACTAACCGGGCGCAGTTTTCGGGATCTGCGAGAAGCGCAGGAAGCTTTCGACCTCTGGCGGGGCATTTACAACTACAAGCGTCCTCATCAGCAACTGGGCTACAAAGTACCGGCAGATCGCTATCAGATGAGCAGGCGGGCTTTCCCAAGCCGTCTACCGTCCGTTGAATACGGTCCCGATGATATTTTGGTGAAACCCTACAGCAGTCAGTTCCGCTTCAAGAAACGCTCATTTCGGATAGCCAAGGCGCTAGCAGGCTATGTGTTGGCGCTCCGCCGCAGCGATCAAGGGCCTGACCATTTTGATGTTTACTTCTGCCAGCACAAGCTGCGAACCATCGACTTCAACAACCCCGACGGTAAGCGATAATGTGTCCACCATGTCCCCGCACATGTGTCAGCGATGTCTCAAGTCCATACACCACGAGAAAAGTAGGCCGCCGTAAGGGCGGAAGGGTGATAATGCGTCGACATCGCCAATGAATGCGCATAAATAAATCAAAACCCACACTCTTGAACCCGAACCCGAACCCGAACCCGAACCCGAACCCGAACCCGAACCCGAACCCGAACCCGAACCCGAACCCGAACCCGAACCCGAACCCGCCCCTACCTCCCACCCCACAATCCAAGTAAAGTGCCGCTCCCCCGCCGTACCCCTGGAAAAGGAACCGATCTCATGACCCCCAACGCCCTGGACATAGCCGTAATCGGCGCCACCGGCACAGTAGGTGAATCCCTCGTCCAGATCCTCGAGGAAGTGGCCTTCCCGGTCTCCACCCTGCACCTGCTGGCCAGCATGGAATCCGCCGGCAGCAGCGTCATGTTCGCGGGCAAGAAACTGAAGGTCCGCGAAGTGGACAGTTTCGATTTCTCCCAGGTCAGGCTGGTCTTCTTCGCCGCCAGCCCCGCCGTAAGCCGCAGTTTCGCGCCCAAGGCCATCGCCGCCGGTTGCGCGGTGATCGACCTGTCCGGCGCCCTGGACGGCACCACCGCGCTGGTCCCGGAAGCCAACGGCGAGCGCATTGCCGAACTGTCGCAGCCCGCCCTGATCACCAGCCCGAGCGCCGGCGCAGTGGCCCTGGCCGTGGCGCTGGCGCCGCTCAAGGGTTTGCTCGATATCGAGCGCGTGCAGGTCAATGCCTGCCTGGCAGTTTCGGAGCAGGGCAGGGAGGCCGTCAGCGAGCTTGCCCGGCAGACCGCCGAACTGCTCAACGCACGCCCCCTGGAGCCGCGCTTCTTCGATCGCCAGGTCGCCTTCAACCTGCTCCCCCAGGTCGGTACACCCGATGAACAGGGCCACACCAATGTAGAACGCCGCCTGGTCAATGAACTGCGTCAGGTATTGGACCTGCCGCAACTGAAGATTTCCGTGACCTGCATTCAAGTCCCGGTGTTTTTCGGCGATAGCTTCAGTGTCGCCGTGCAAAGCCGTAATCCGGTCGACCTGATGGCCGTCAACGCCGCGCTGGAGGCTGCCGACGGCATCGAGCTGGTCGAGCCGGGTGATTATCCGACGCCTGTAGGTGACGCGGTGGGCCAGGACGTGGTCTATGTTGGACGTGTACGCCACGGTGTCGATGAAGACCAGCAGCTCAACCTCTGGCTGACCACCGACAATGTGCGCAAGGGCGCGGCGCTCAACGCCGTGCAGGCGGCACAATTGTTGATAAAACACATGGCGTAAAAGATACTGCGAGCTATTTTGTCCTGCACCGCACCAGGGTTTTCGGGACGTTTCATACAAGGGAAGAGTTCATGCTTCGAATTCGCAAACTGGTTCTGGCCATCGCGGCAGCCTCGGCGCTGTCGTCCGGGGTGGCGAACGCTCTGGGGTTGGGTGAGCTGACCCTCAAGTCGGCGCAGAACCAGCCGCTGGATGCCGAGATCGAACTGCTCGACGTGCGCGACCTCTCCGCGGCGGAAATGGCGCCAAGCCTGGCGTCGCCGGAAGAGTTCGCCAAGGCCGGGGTGGCCTTCCCGCCTTACCTCGAAGACCTCACCTTCACGCCGGTGATCAACCCCAACGGCAAGAGCGTGCTGCGGGTTACTTCCAGCAAGGCGCTGCCGGAGCCGGTGGTCAAGTTCCTGGTCCAGGTCATGTGGCCCCAGGGCCGCCTGCTGCGCGACTACAGCGTGCTGCTCGACCAGGCCCAGGCCCAGGGTAGCCAACCGGCCCCGGCTGGCATCAACCCGGCTGTCAGTGCGGGCAGCTACACCACCAAGCGCCGTGACACCCTCTGGCAGATCGCCGCGCGCAACACCAATGGTGGCTCGATCCAGCAGACCATGCTGGCCATCCAGGCACTGAACCCGGATGCCTTCATCGGCAACAACATCAACCAGCTCAAGACCGGCCAGGTGCTGCGCCTGCCCGATCAGCAGCAGGTGCAGAGCATTCCCCAGGCCCAGGCCAACCGCGAAGTCGCCGAGCAGTACGCCGCCTGGCGCGAAGGCCGCCGCCTCGGCCCGCGTGCACGGCAGCTGGATGCCACCCGCCGTGGCGAGGCTGGCGCGGCCCCCGCGCGCATCGCCCAGGGCGACAACCTGCGCCTGGTGGCGCCGGGCGGCAAGGGCGCGGCCGGCGAGGCCAAGGCGCTGGGCGACAAGCTGGCCGTGGCCCAGGAAAGCCTCGACACCAGCCGCCGCGACAACGATGAACTCAAGAGCCGCATGGTCGACCTGCAGAGCCAGCTGGACAAGCTGCAGCGCCTGATCGAGCTGAAGAACGACCAGCTGGCGCGTCTGGAGGCCCAGGGCGCCGCGGCCCCACAGCCACCGGCAGCGGCGCTGCCGGGCGAGCCGGCTCCGGCGCAACCTGCGGTGAACGCGCAATTGACCCCTGCCGAGCCCGTGGTCGCCCCGGCGCCTGCCGCGGCCGACACCGCGCCACAGGACGCGGCAGCCGAGGCGCCGGCCAGCGAAGAGCCCGGCATGCTCGACCAGCTGCTGGGCAACCCGCTGCTGTTGGGCTTGATTGCCGGTTCCGCATTCCTGGTGCTGCTGTTGTTGTTGCTGCTTCTGGCCCGCAAGCGCAAGGCCCAGCAGGAAGCTGAAAAGCACCTGCGCATGGCCCGTGCCCTGGCCGAGGATGGCGAGCGTGGCCCGGACCTGGACCTGCCGCCGAGCAGTTTTGAAGGTCTGGATGTGTCGGCGCCAAGCGTGACCCTGTCGCCTGCGGTAGTCGCGGCTTCGGCCGCTGCGGCCGTTGCGGCGGAGAAGCCTGCGGTGCCTGCCGACGTCGTCGCCCCGGCGGCTGATCCGCGCGCGGCTTTGCTGGCCGAGGTGGATGAAAGCCTGGCCCGTGGTCGCCTCAACCACGCCGCCGACCTGCTCGAAGCGGCGGTGGCCTCCGAGCCGCAGCGCAGCGATCTGCGCCTTAAACTGATGGAAGTCTACGCACGTCAGGGCGACCAGGACGCGTTCGCTGGCCAGGAGCGCAAGCTGGCGGTCAACGACGCGAACCAGGCCGAGGTCGCCGCGCTCAAGGAGCGCTTCCCGGCCATGCTGGGTGTCGCGGCGGTGGCGGCAGGCGCTGCCGGGGCCGCGGCCCTGGCAGCCGAGCTGGATGAGCAGTATGTCCAGGACCTGCTGCAGGACAAGGAGCTGGAGCTGGGTGAAAGCGCGCCGGAGCTCGTCGTGGAGCCGGTCGTGGCGGCCGAGCCAGAACCTGAGCCAGAGCCTGTGGTCGAAGAGGCCGACCTGGACAGCGCCTTCGACCTGAGTCTGGGCGATGATCTGCCGGCAGATGACCACTTCGACATGGCCGGTCTCGAGGACCTGGTCGTCGAGGCGCCCGAGGTCGAGGCTGCGCCCGCCGTTGCCGAAACCGATGCCGACGACGACTTCGAGGCATTGCTCGCCCAGGCGCAGGCGACACCGCAAAATGTCGACGACTTGGCCGAATTCGACCTGGATGTCGCCGAAGACCCGGTGGCTCCGACCGGCAGCGAGGAAGCCCCGGTGGACGTGGCGGCCGAGCTGGCGGCCTTCGAGGCGATTCCGGAGTTCGATCCGATCTCCGAGCTGGAGCTGCCCGAGGACTTCGACCTGTCGCTGTCGCTGGACGACGACTCGCCGGCGGCGAAGAACTTCGCCTCGGAGCTGGACGACGTCAACGCCGAGCTCGACAAGCTGTCGCAGAACCTCGAGACCCCATCGGTTGCGCAGCCATCGTTCACCGCCGAGGATGCGGCGCTGGAGCCTGAGCCGCTGGACGACCTGGACTTCGACTTCTTCTCCGGCGCCGACGAGGTGGCCACCAAGCTCGACCTGGCCCGTGCCTACATCGACATGGGCGACCATCAGGGCGCCCGTGACATCCTCGACGAAGTGGTCAAGGACGGCGACGACAGCCAACGCCAGGAAGCCAACGAGATGCTCTCGCGCCTGGTCTGACGCAAAGCTGTACATCGCGGGGCAAGCCTGCCTTCACGCAAGACGTGGGGGCGGGCTTGCCCCGCGATCATTTCGGCCCCTGCACGGTTTGCCGGTATACTCCCGCCTTTCGTTTCATCATCAGGTTTGCCGCTCTTGGACATCATCGACACCGCCGCCGCCGAATCGGCTGCCGAAGGCTACACCCGCATCGCTTTGGGCGTGGAATACAAGGGCTCGCGCTATCGCGGCTGGCAACGCCAGGCCAGCGGCGTGCCGAGTGTCCAGCAGGCCCTGGAACAGGCGCTGTCGACGGTGGCCAACGAACCTATCTCGGTGATCTGCGCCGGGCGCACCGATGCCGGCGTCCATGGCTGCGGGCAGATCGTGCATTTCGACACCCGCGCCGTGCGCGACGAGCGCGCCTGGACCCTGGGCACCAACTTCAACCTGCCCCACGACATCAGTGTGGTCTGGTCGGCGCCCATGCCTGCGCATTTCCATGCCCGCTTCAAGGCCACCGCGCGGCGCTACCGCTACGTGATCTACAACGACCCGATCCGCCCGGCGCACCTGGCCGAGGAAGTCACCTGGAACCACCGCCCGCTGGATGTCGAGCGCATGGCCGAGGCTGCGCAGTACCTGCTGGGCACCCATGACTTCAGCGCCTTCCGCGCCAGCCAGTGCCAGGCCAAGTCGCCGATCAAGCACATCCATCACCTGCGTGTGACCCGGCATGGGCGGATGATCGTGCTGGATGTGCGTGCCACCGCGTTCCTGCACCACATGGTGCGCAACATTGCCGGCGTGCTGATGACCATCGGTGCCGGCGAGCGTCCGGTGGAGTGGGCCCGTGAGGTGCTGGAGGGGCGCAACCGCCGTGACGGCGGGGTGACCGCGCACCCTTACGGTCTTTACCTGGTGCAGGTGGAGTACCCGGAAGAATACGCGTTGCCGCAGCGTTACATCGGCCCACACTTTCTTACTGGCTACGAGGCGCTGGCGGACTGACGGAGCACAGGTCATTTGCTACCATCGGCGCTTTCCCGATCACTCAAGGTTCGCTGTCCATGAGCAATGTTCGCAGCAAGATCTGCGGGATTACCCGCATCGAGGATGCCCTGGCCGCGGTCGAGGCCGGCGCCGACGCCCTCGGTTTCGTCTTCTATGCGAAAAGCCCGCGGGCGGTGGATGTGCGTCAGGCGCGGGCGATCATCGACGCGCTGCCGCCGTTCGTGACCACCGTGGGGCTGTTCGTCAACGCCTCGCGCTGCGAGCTCAACGAGATCCTCGAAGTGGTTTCCCTGGACCTGCTACAGTTCCACGGCGATGAAACCCCGGCCGATTGCGAGGGCTACCACCGCCCCTGGATCAAGGCCCTGCGGGTGCGCCCGGGGGATGACCTGGAGGCCGCCTGCCGGCACTACGCTGGCGCTCGCGGCATCCTGCTGGATGCCTATGTACCAGGCGTGCCGGGAGGAACCGGCGAGGCGTTCGACTGGTCACTGATTCCGCAACGCCTGAGCAAGCCGATCATCCTTGCCGGTGGCCTGTCGGCCGACAACGTCGCCGAGGCCATTCGCCAGGTGCGCCCGTACGCGGTGGATGTCAGCGGCGGCGTGGAGCAGGCCAAGGGCATCAAGGATGCGGCGAAGATCGAAGCCTTCATGCAGGCGGTCAAGCACGCGTGAACGCGGATGTGACGGCTGGCCGCGCGCCATCGTCCATAGCTTTCGCAGCCCGGTGCTGCCAGGCCGCGCCAGAGCGCGGGGCATGCCGGGGAAGAATTGGAGGTGGGGCGGCCCGAGGTCGGCCCATCGTCGCTTTACAGAAGAATTTGAGCTCAAGGGCAGGGCGGGGCCGAGAAGGTCTCCCCGGCCAATACTGGAGAAAGCAAGCATGAGCAACTGGTTGGTAGACAAACTGATCCCTTCGATCATGCGTTCCGAGGTGAAGAAGAGCTCGGTGCCGGAAGGGCTGTGGCACAAGTGCCCGTCCTGCGAAGCCGTGCTGTATCGCCCGGAGCTGGAAAAGACCCTCGACGTCTGCCCTAAGTGCAACCACCACATGCGTATCGGCGCCCGCGCGCGCATCGATATCTTCCTCGATCCAGAAGGTCGCGCCGAACTGGGCGCCGACCTGGAGCCGGTCGACCGCCTGAAGTTCCGTGACGGCAAGAAGTACAAGGACCGCCTGACCGCCGCGCAGAAGCAGACCGGCGAGAAGGACGCGCTGATCTCCATGAGCGGCACCCTGATGGGCATGCCGATCGTGGTCAGTGCCTTCGAGTTCTCCTTCATGGGCGGCTCGATGGGCGCCATCGTCGGCGAGCGTTTCGTGCGCGCTGCCAACTACGCCCTGGAAAACCGCTGCCCGATGGTCTGCTTCTCCGCTTCCGGCGGCGCGCGCATGCAGGAAGCGCTGATCTCGCTGATGCAGATGGCCAAGACCTCCGCCGTGCTGGCGCGCCTGCGCGAAGAAGGCATCCCGTTCATCTCGGTGCTGACCGACCCGGTCTACGGCGGCGTTTCCGCCAGCCTGGCGATGCTTGGCGACGTGATCGTCGGCGAGCCGAAGGCGCTGATCGGCTTTGCCGGCCCGCGGGTTATCGAGCAGACCGTGCGCGAGAAGCTGCCGGAAGGCTTCCAGCGCAGCGAGTTCCTGCTGGAGCACGGTGCCATCGACCTGATCATTTCCCGTGACGAGCTGCGTCCGCGCCTGGCCCGCCTGCTGGCGCAGATGACCGGCCAGCCGACCCCGGAAGCGGCCAAAGAGGTCGCCGCGGTCGCGTGATGAACCAGCGCAGCCTGGGCGACTGGCTCGCCTACCTCGAACAGTTGCACCCCTCGGCCATCGACATGGGCCTGGAGCGCTCGCAACAGGTGCTTGCGCGCCTGGGGCTGGGCACGCTGGCGCCCCGTGTGGTCACGGTGACCGGCACCAACGGCAAGGGCTCGACCTGCGCCTTCATGGCCGCGTTGCTGCGCTCGCAGGGGCTAAGGGTCGGGGTGTACAGTTCGCCGCATCTGCTGCGTTACAACGAACGGGTGCTGATCGATGGCCAGGAGGTCAGCGATGAGCGCCTGTGTGAAGCGTTCGCTGCGGTGGAGGCGGCGCGTGGCGACATCTCGCTGACCTATTTCGAGATGGGCACCCTGGCGGCGTTCTGGTTGTTCAAGCACTCCGCGTTGGACGCGGTGGTGCTTGAGGTCGGCCTGGGTGGTCGGCTGGATGCAGTCAACCTGGTGGATGCCGACGTGTCGCTGGTCACCAGCATTGGCGTCGACCACGTCGATTACCTGGGCGATAGCCGCGAGTCGGTAGCCTTCGAGAAGGCGGGAATCTTCCGTCGGGGTAAACCGGCGCTGTGCGGTGACCTTGATCCGCCGCAGCCTTTGCTGGACAAGGTGCGCGAGCTGGATTGCCCGTTCTTCCTGCGTGGACGTGATTTCGACCTGGATAGCAGCGTTGATCACTGGCATTGGCGTGGTCGCCAGCTCGACGGTTCGCCCGTTGAACTGCGTGACCTGCCGTTGCTCGACCTGCCCATGGAGAATGCCGCCCTGGCCTTGCAGGCCTTCCTGCTGATGGGGCTGCCGTGGGATGCCGGCAAGGTTCGTCAGGCTTTGCTGGATACCCGTATCACCGGTCGCCTTGACCGGCGTGGGCTGTCATTCCAGGGTAAGCGTGTCGAGCTGTTGCTGGACGTCGGTCACAATCCGCACGCCGCCGAGTACCTGGCCCGCCGCCTGGCGGCGCGCCCGGTGAAGGGGCGACGCCTGGCGGTCTTCGGCCTGTTGGCCGACAAGGACCTGGCCGGCGTGCTTGCGCCGCTGCGCGGTCAGGTCGCCGACTGGGCGGTGGCGCCGCTGGACACGCCACGCAGCCGCCCGGCCGCGGAGCTGGCGGATGCCTTGACGAACCTCGGTGCGACGGTGAAGTCTTACGCCAGTGTTGCGGCTGCCCTCGAAGGGCAGTGCGCCCAGGCGACGGCGGATGACCAGATCCTGCTGTTCGGTTCGTTTTTCTGCGTCGGCGAGGCCCTGGCCTGGCTTGAGCGGCAGGTTTCCGAGGATGGAGTAGATGGCAGTGCTGGATAAAGGGATGAAGCAGCGCATGGTCGGTGCGCTGGTGCTGGTGGCGCTGGCGGTGATCTTCCTGCCGATGCTGTTCACTCGCGAGGACGAGATGCGCCAGGTGCGTGTCGAGGCGCCCGAAGCGCCGGCCATGCCCAATCTGCCCCAGGTGCAGGTGGAGCCTGTGCAGGTACCGGAGCCGCAACCGCTGCCGGAGCAGAACGACCAGCCGGTAGTGGTGGTCGACGAGTCCACGTCGCCGGTGACGGCGCCAAGCCAGCCCATCGCGCCGGTAACGACCGTGGCGCAGCCCAAGCCGCAGACGCCAGTGCCGACGCCGCCGGTCTCCAAGGTGGAGCCCCGTCCGGCGCCTGCACCGAGCGCGGCGCCTGCCGCTCCTGCGGCCAAGCCTGCTGCGCCTTCGAAGATCGACGTCAACGGCCTGCCGGTGAGCTGGTCGATCCAGCTGGCCAGCCTGTCCAACCGGGCCGGTGCCGAGAACCTGCAGAAGACCCTGCGCAGCCAGGGCTACAACGCCTATATCCGTTCGGCGGATGGCATGAACCGGGTATTCGTCGGGCCGTTGATCGAGCGGGCAGAAGCCGAGCGCCTGCGTGACGTGATCAATCGCCAGCAGAACCTGAAAGGTATCGTCGTGCGTTTCCAGCCGGAGCGTGGTTGACATCCGTCGCGGGGCAAACCGGCTCCCGCCTGTCGCGTGGGGTGGGCTTGCCCCGCGATGGTTTCAATCCTGTAAAGCTGTCCCCAGAGTCAGCCTGCAGCCCTTCAAACACCTGACATTCCGCTTACCTCAAGCCCCCTTGCTCTGGTAAAATGCGCCGCCTCAAACGTCGGCAGGCAACACCGTGGCATTTACCTGGGTTGATTGGGCGATCATCGCGATCATCGCCATTTCCTCACTGATCAGTCTCAAGCGCGGCTTCGTCAAGGAAGCCTTGTCCCTGCTCATCTGGATTGTCGCCGGCGCGGTGGCCTGGATGTTCGGCGGCTCGCTTGCGCAGTATCTTGAAAGCTATATCCAGATGCCGTCCGCACGGGTCATTGCCGGCTGCGCCATTCTTTTCGTCGCCACGCTGCTGGTCGGGGCGATGCTCAATTTCCTCATCGGCGAGCTGATCCGCGTGACCGGGTTGTCCGGCACCGATCGCTTCCTCGGCATGGCCTTCGGCGCCGCGCGCGGGGGCCTGCTGGTGGTGGTGGCGGTCGGGCTGTTGAGCCTGGGGCCGGTGCAACAGGATCCGTGGTGGCAGGAATCGCGCCTGATACCACAATTTCTATTGGTAGCCGATTGGTCGAAGAACCTCATACTCGGGTTCAGCGGCCAGTGGATGTCCAGTGGGGTCAGCGCACCCGTTGACCTTCCGTTCAAGGAGCAGTTGCTCGGGCCGACCAAGCCCTGAGCGCGCTTCACTCAAGTTTCATCAAAGTAGGGGTTGCGTCGCATGTGTGGCATCGTCGGTATCGTCGGTAAGTCGAACGTCAATCAGGCGCTGTATGACGCGCTAACCGTGCTTCAGCACCGCGGCCAGGACGCTGCCGGTATCGTGACCAGCCACGACGGCCGGTTGTTCCTGCGCAAGGATAACGGCCTGGTGCGCGACGTCTTCCAGCAGCGCCACATGCAGCGCCTGGTGGGCAGCATCGGTATCGGCCATGTGCGCTACCCGACCGCCGGCAGCTCCACCTCGGCCGAGGCCCAGCCGTTCTACGTCAACTCGCCGTACGGCATTACCCTGGCGCACAACGGCAACCTGACCAACGTCGAACAGTTGGCCAAGGAGATCTACGAGTCCGACCTGCGCCACGTCAACACCAACTCCGACTCCGAAGTGCTGCTGAACGTGTTCGCCCACGAGCTGGCCGTGCGCGGCAAGCTGCAGCCGACCGAGGAAGACGTGTTCGCCGCCGTTTCCCACGTGCACAGCCGCTGCGTCGGTGGCTACGCGGTGGTGGCGATGATCACCGGCTACGGCATCGTCGGCTTCCGTGACCCCAACGGCATCCGCCCGGTGGTGTTCGGCCAGCGCCACACCGACGAAGGCGTCGAGTACATGATCGCCTCGGAAAGCGTGGCCCTGGACGTGCTCGGCTTCACCCTGATACGCGACCTGGCGCCGGGCGAGGCGGTGTACATCACCGAAGGCGGCCAGATGTTCACCAAGCAGTGTGCCGAAAACCCGAAACTCCAGCCGTGCATCTTCGAGCACGTCTACCTGGCTCGTCCGGATTCGATCATCGACGGTGTCTCGGTGTACAAGGCGCGCCTGCGCATGGGCGAGAAGCTGGCCGAGAAGATCCAGCGCGAGCGCCCGGACCACGACATCGACGTGGTCATCCCGATCCCCGACACCAGCCGCACCGCAGCGCTGGAACTGGCCAACCACCTGGGCGTCAAGTTCCGCGAAGGCTTCGTCAAGAACCGCTACATCGGCCGTACCTTCATCATGCCCGGCCAGGCCGCGCGCAAGAAATCGGTGCGCCAGAAGCTCAACGCCATCGAGCTGGAATTCCGCGGCAAGAACGTGATGCTGGTGGACGACTCGATCGTGCGCGGCACCACCTGCAAGCAGATCATCCAGATGGCCCGCGAAGCCGGCGCCAAGAACGTCTACTTCTGCTCCGCAGCCCCTGCGGTACGCTACCCCAACGTCTACGGCATCGACATGCCGAGCGCTCACGAACTGATCGCCCACAACCGTACCACCGAACAGGTGGCCGAGTTGATCGGCGCCGACTGGCTGATCTATCAGGACCTGCCGGACCTGATCGAATCGGTCGGTGGCGGCAAGATCAAGATCGAGCATTTCGATTGCGCGGTGTTCAACGGTGAGTATGTCACCGGCGATATCGACGAAGCCTACCTCGACCGCATCGAGCAGGCCCGTAATGACCTGGCCAAGGTGAAGACCCAGGCTGTCAGCGCGATCATCGACCTGTACAACAACTGATTTGGGAGCGACGGCATGACCGAACAATGGGATGCCGGTCGACTGGACAGTGACCTCGAGGGTGTCGGTTTCGACACCCTGGCGGTGCGCGCCGGTCAGAACCGTACACCGGAGGCCGAGCACAGTGAAGCGCTGTTCCTGACCTCCAGCTATGTCTTCCGCACGGCCGCCGACGCTGCCGCGCGCTTTGCCGGCGAAACGCCGGGCAACGTCTATTCGCGCTACACCAACCCGACCGTGCGTGCCTTCGAGGAGCGCCTGGCGGCCATGGAAGGCGCCGAGCAGGCCGTGGCCACCTCCACCGGCATGGCGGCGATCCTCGCCGTGGTCATGTCGCTGTGCAGTGCCGGCGACCATGTGCTGGTGTCGCAGAGCGTGTTCGGCTCGACCATCAGCCTGTTCGAGAAGTACTTCAAGCGTTTCGGCGTGCAGGTGGACTACGTGCCGCTGGTCGACCTGAACGGCTGGGAAAAGGCCATCAAGGCCAACACCAAGCTGCTGGTCGTCGAGTCGCCGTCCAACCCGCTGGCCGAGCTGGTCGATATCAGCGCCCTGGCCGAAATCGCCCACGCCCGTGGCGCGCTGCTGGTGGTGGACAACTGCTTCAGCACCCCGGCCTTGCAGCAACCGCTCAAGCTCGGTGCCGATATCGTGTTCCACTCGGCGACCAAGTTCATCGACGGCCAGGGCCGTTGCATGGGCGGCGTGGTGGCCGGTCGCAGCGAGCAGATGAAGGAAGTCGTGGGCTTCCTGCGCACCGCCGGCCCGACCCTCAGCCCGTTCAACGCCTGGGTCTTCACCAAGGGCCTGGAGACCCTCAAGCTGCGCATGCGCGCCCACTGCGAGAGCGCCCAGGCGCTGGCCGAGTGGCTCGAGCAGCAGGACGGCATCGAGAAGGTCCACTACGCCGGCCTGCCGAGCCATCCGCAGCATGAACTGGCCAAGCGCCAGATGAGCGGCTTCGGCGCGGTGGTCAGTTTCGAGGTGAAGGGCGGCAAGGAAGGCGCCTGGCGCTTCATCGACGCCACCCGAGTGATCTCGATCACCACCAACCTCGGTGACAGCAAGACCACCATCGCCCACCCGGCCACCACCTCCCACGGCCGTCTGACGCCGCAGGAACGTGAAGCGGCGGGTATCCGCGACAGCCTGGTGCGCGTGGCGGTCGGGCTGGAAGATGTGGCTGACCTGCAAGCCGATCTGGCCCGCGGCCTGGCGGCGCTGTGATCGACTGGAAGGGTGGCGAGCCCGGCCATAATGGTCGGGTGGCCCTGGTGACCGGTGCCGCCCGCGGCATCGGCCTGGGCATCGCCGCCTGGTTGATCTGCGAAGGCTGGCAGGTGGTGCTCAGCGACCTGGACCGCCCGCGTGGCGCCAAGGTCGCCAAGGCTCTGGGTGACAATGCCTGGTTCATCACCATGGATGTGGCCGACGAGGCCCAGGTCAGTGCCGGAGTGTCCGAGGTGCTCGGGCAGTTTGGCCGGCTGGACGCGCTGGTGTGCAACGCGGCGATCGCCAACCCGCACAACCAGACCTTGGAGAGCCTGTCCCTGGCCCAATGGAACCGGGTGCTGGCGGTCAACCTCAATGGCCCGATGCTGCTGGCCAAGCATTGCGCACCTTACCTGCGCGCCCATGGTGGGGCGATCGTCAACCTGGCTTCCACCCGTGCCCGGCAATCCGAGCCGGACACCGAGGCCTATGCCGCCAGCAAAGGCGGGCTGGTCGCCTTGACCCATGCCTTGGCCATGAGCCTGGCGCCGGAGATCCGCGTGAATGCCGTGAGCCCGGGCTGGATCGATGCCCGTGATCCCTCGCAGCGACGTGCCGAGCCTCTGAGCGAGGCTGACCATGCCCAGCATCCGGCTGGCCGGGTAGGGACGGTGGAGGACGTCGCGGCGCTGGTGGCGTGGCTGCTTTCGCGCCAGGCGGGGTTCGTCACCGGCCAGGAGTTCGTGGTCGATGGCGGGATGACCCGCAAGATGATCTACGCCTGAGCGGCAAGCTATAAGCCTCAAGCTGCAAGAGGGGACCGTGAGGTCCCCTTTGTCTTTATCTGGGTCGAATACAGTAGTGAGGGCAGCTTCAAGCTTGCAGCTGCTTTTTTGCCCTTTTTGAAAAAAACTTCAATGGGGGTATTGACTTAGCATCGGTACCTGCGTAAATTTCGCGGCCTCAGCGAAGCAAACGCAACAAGCAACATCGCGGGGGTGATTAGCTCAGCCGGGAGAGCATCTGCCTTACAAGCAGAGGGTCGGCGGTTCGATCCCGTCATCACCCACCACTTCCTGAGAACGTTTCTGGTCCAAGGTGCTTTGCAAGAAGCGCTCTGGCAGAGAGAAACAGGACGCAAGTCCAGCACTGCGCGGCGGTAGTTCAGTCGGTTAGAATACCGGCCTGTCACGCCGGGGGTCGCGGGTTCGAGTCCCGTCCGCCGCGCCATTTTATTCCAGATGGGTGCTTGCACCGGTCTGAGGCCGAAAGGCCAGATCCCAGTTTCAATCAGGCGCAAGCCTGAACGATACGCAGCGGTAGTTCAGTCGGTTAGAATACCGGCCTGTCACGCCGGGGGTCGCGGGTTCGAGTCCCGTCCGCTGCGCCATCTTTCGCCAAGAGCCCCATGAACGCTCGAGGCAAGCAGAAAAGGCGATTATAAGTCGCCTTTTTTGTTCCTGGCTTTCGCGCTGTAGCGCTTGAAAGCTCAGATCCCAGTTTCAATCGGGTGCAAGCCCGAACGATACGCAGCGGTAGTTCAGTCGGTTAGAATACCGGCCTGTCACGCCGGGGGTCGCGGGTTCGAGTCCCGTCCGCTGCGCCATCTTCGCCTCGAGGCCCTTTGAACACCTCGAAGCAACGGAAAAGCGACCTTAGGGTCGCTTTTTTCGTTTCAGCAACTTGCCCGACCATGGGCAAGAATTTCCAACAAAGCTGACAGACTCTTCACCGATCAAAGGTTTCAGCCGCTGATCGATGTGATGCACAATACGCCCCATTCGTTTCTTCCCGGAATTGGCAATGTCTAGATCAACCGTCTATGGCGCGCTCGGGCTGGCCCTCGTGCTGGCGGGCGTGTCCGGCTGTTCCTCGAAAAAGGCCGCCGTCTACGAGCATGAGAACTTCGATGACTCGGGCACCTTTTCCCGCACCTTCGCCACCAGCGAGGCGGGCTCCTGCGAGGCGGCGCGTCGTGCGCTGCTCAGCCAGGGCTACATCATCACCAGCAGCGATGCCAACCAGGTGGCCGGCAACAAGAGCTTCCAGCAGAACGCCGAGAACCACCTGCAGATCAGCTTCAACATCACCTGCGTTTCGGACATGAGCGACAAACATCGCTCGACCATGTTCGCCAACGCCCTGCAGGACCGCTATGCCCTGAAAAAGTCCAACACTTCCGCCAGCCTCGGCGTGGGCGTGCTGGGCTCGGTGTCGATGCCGATCGGCTCAACCGACGACTCCATGGTCAAGGTAGCCAGCGAGACGGTCACCGCTGCGCAGTTCTACGATCGTTACTTCGCCCTGGTGGAGAGCTACCTGCCGAAACCGAAGAAGCCGGAGAAGTCCGAGCCTGCCGCCGAGCCGAAGGTGGAAAAACCTGCCGCTGACCTGGGCCTGCCGGAGCCTGCGCCCGCAGCCCTCGCGCCCGTACCGCAGTCGGCCACGCCGGTAGCCGAAAGCGTGGCAGAGACACCGGCCCCGGTTACGACACCGGTTGCTGCCGCAGCGTCTGCACCGGTTGCCGCCCCAGCGCCTCCCGTGCCGTCCAGCGAGGCCCCGGCCGCGCCGGTGGTGGATGACAGCAAGGGTTCGCAACCCATCGCGCCGCCTGTCGAGCCAGCGCCGATCCAGATCCAGCAGGAAGCCCCGGCGGCCGAGCAGGCGCCGGCACCACTCTGACTCGTCGATAACTTCCTGGGTGCCTGCTACGTTTATCGTTCATAGGGCTGTAATCATTCTGTCATTACGCTGGCTTAGGTTGGCGCAATGACAGAAGAACGACGAATGAGGGGCGTGAAGATGGACGATTACCAGGAAGAACTGCTTGAGTTCCAGGCCTATGAGCTGGACCTGCCGGAGCCGGCCGACGACGCCACCGAGCTCTAGCCGACTTGCCGCTGATGGCGGCGAAATTCCCCCGGGGTCAGCCCCGTCCAGCGCTTGAACGCGCGCTGGAACGCCTCTGCCGAGGCGAATCCCAACAGATAGGCGATCTCGCCGAAGGCCAGTTCCGTATCGCGGATATAGGTCTCGGCCAGGTCGCGCCGTGTGTCGTTGAGCAGGTTGCGAAAGCGCGTGCCTTCCTCGGCCAGCTTGCGGCGCAACGTCCAGGTCGGCAGTTGCAGGTGCCGCGCCACTTCCTCCAGGTCCGGTTCGTGCCCGCCATTGAGCAGTGGGCCCAGCAGATGGGTGATGCGCTCGCCCAGGCTGCGCACACGGGTGCGCTGGGCCAGTTCCGCTTCGCATAGCTGCAGCAGGTGCTGCCAGGTACTGGGGCAGTGCTGCGGGTTGGGTAGGTCCAGGGTGGCCCGGCTCAGGCGCAGTTGGTTGGCCGTGCCACCGAAATGCACGGTGCCCGTACACAGGCCTTGGTACTGCGCGGCGTAGGCGGGAGTGTCGAATTCGATTTCAAGACGTTCGGCATGCACCGGCCTGGCGGTGAGGGCGCCGAGCTGCGCCAGCCAGCCCGCGAGCATCGAGTCGACCACGAAGTGGTTGTAGCTGTTGTAGGGGCTGATGGAATAGAACCTCAGCCAAGCGCCCTGGGTGTCTTCGTGGAAACTCGACCGGCCCCGGTAGTTGGCGGCATACAACGGTTCGAAGCGCAGCAGGGTGCGGGCGGCTTCGCCGAGGGTGGGTGCCTGCGCGGCAGTCACCCCGGCCAGCCCGGCCTGGGCCAGGCGGCTCAGGCGCCCCATGTGCAGGCCCAGGGCAGGTTCGGCGGACAAGGCGATCGCCGCATGGCCCAGGTGCATGTAGCGCGGAATCGACAGGCGCGCGCCTGGCTCGGCCAGGCGCCTGGCGTCGAGGCCGTAGCGCAGCAGCAGCGGCTGCGGATCGTGGCCGAGCATGCTCAGTGCTTCGGCCAGAGGCTGGACGAAACCTACCGACAGATCACCCAGGCGCACGCGGGGGCGGGGCATGGTGTCACAGCCACAGGTTGAGCAGGCGCGCACCGTGGCTGTCGTTGCCGACCCACAGTGTGCCGCTTTGGCTGGCAAAGCCCTGGCCGTCGCTGCCCAGCTCCCAGAACTGGCCACGCATGAACACGCTTATGCTCGGGGTGCTGTCATTGGCGGCCAATGGTAGTTGCTGCCAGGCACGCTGCTCGCTGACCTCGCCGCGTTGCAGTGGCAGGTCGGCGGCCTGTGCCTGATGGCGGTTGCCGCGCCAGGGCGCCTGCCAGCTCTGTTTGCCGCTGAGGAACACCGGGTTGGCAATCAGCTGCACCGACTGCGCGGCCAGTTGTCGGTGGTTGGCCGGGTACCAGCTGTCGCTGCCGATCAGCACGCCCAGGCGCCCGGCGGGGGTCTCCAGCACTTGCAGGGGGTGTTGCTGGCCGCCCTGGATGTAGCGCCGGCTTTCGCTGTCGGGGTACTGCTGGTGCTGAGGCTGGCCGAGCACCGAGCCGTCGCTGGCGAACACCAGGCTGCTGTTGTAAAGCGGGCCGTTGCCGGTGCGCAGCACGCCGTTCTCGACGTAGGGTGCGGGCAGGACGATGGAGCCCGCCACCAGGGTGACGCCGAACTCGCGGGCCAGGTTGCCGAACAGCTGCTGGTAGTCGGCGGCCATCTGCGCGGCCTTCATGCGCAGGTGGGCGTCCGAGCGGCGGTCGTCGCCGCTGGCGGCGAGCATCGCCAGGCCGTAGCGCAGCGGGTTGCTCAACTCCAGCCACTGCCAGGCCTCGCTGCGCTGGGTCACCTGGTACAGCTCGCGCTTTTCGCCACGGGCCCACAGCCAGGTGCCGATATGCTCGGGCAGTACCACCACGGTGCGCGAGTTGACCAGCCCCTGGGCACGGGCCTGCTCCAGGTAGGCCGAGAGCTTGCGGTGCAGGCGCGTCAAGTTCTGGTAGTCGCCCGGATACAACAGCGGCTCGACCCCCAGCAGGTTGCCGTGCTCGCCTGGCACGCCCTGGTTGAGGGCCAGCTCGATGCGCAGGTCGGACAGGTAATGGCCTTCCGGACGCTGCAGGGTCCAGAAGCCGTAGCCACAGAGGGCGGCGAGGGTGACCAGCGCCAAGGCGCCGGCTAGCAGTTTGCGCATGGAACGGTCCAGCGTTGTGCGGTAGAGGTGCCTTAGGGTAGACCTGCTGTGCAGCAGGATCAATAAGTTGTCAGTTTCGATCATTGAGCGAGTTCAAACGCCTGTTTAATGTCGGCCTCAGACAACCGACGGGCCCCGCGAGCTTGTGTAGACAGCGGTAGAGGCGCCCGCATTCCGTGATCATGCCAACTGTGGAGTCCATCCATGGCTACCGACCGTTACCCGCACCTGCTGGCCCCCCTCGACCTGGGCTTCACCACCTTGCGCAACCGCACCCTGATGGGTTCGATGCACACAGGCCTCGAAGAGCGCCCCGGCGGCTTCGAACGCATGGCCGCGTACTTCGCCGAGCGTGCCCGTGGAGGCGTCGGCCTGATGGTCACCGGTGGCATCGCGCCCAACGATGAAGGCGGCGTGTACTCCGGCGCGGCCAAGCTCAGCACCGAGGAAGAGGCCGCCAAGCACCGGGTCGTCACCGAGGCGGTGCATGCCGCCGGTGGCAAGATCTGCCTGCAGATCCTCCACGCCGGGCGCTATGCCTACAGCCCGAAGCAAGTGGCGCCCAGCGCCATCCAGGCACCGATCAACCCGTTCAAGCCCAAGGAGCTGGACGAGGAAGGCATCGAGAAGCAGATCCGCGATTTCGTCACCTGCGCAAGCCTGGCCCAGCGCGCCGGCTACGACGGCGTCGAGATCATGGGTTCGGAAGGCTACTTCATCAACCAGTTCCTCGCCGCCCACACCAACCACCGCAACGACCGCTGGGGTGGTAGCTATGAGAACCGCATGCGCCTGGCCGTGGAAATCGTGCAGCGGGTGCGCGAGGCGGTGGGGCCGAACTTCATCATCATCTTCCGCCTGTCGATGCTCGACCTGGTCGAGGGCGGCAGCACCTGGGACGAGATCGAGCTGCTGGCCAAGGCCATCGAGCAGGCCGGCGCCACGCTGATCAACACTGGCATCGGCTGGCACGAGGCGCGCATCCCGACCATCGCCACCAAGGTGCCGCGCGCGGCGTTCAGCAAGGTCACCGCCAAGCTGCGTGGTGTGGTGAAGATCCCGTTGATCACCACCAACCGCATCAATACCCCGGAAGTGGCCGAGGCGGTGCTGGCCGAGGGTGATGCCGACATGGTCTCCATGGCCCGGCCGTTCCTGGCCGACCCCGATTTCGTCAACAAGGCCGCCGAAGGCCGTGGCGACGAGATCAACACCTGCATCGGCTGCAACCAGGCGTGCCTGGACCACACTTTCGGCGGCAAGCTGACCAGCTGCCTGGTCAACCCGCGTGCCTGCCATGAGACGGAGCTCAACTACCTGCCTGTGCAGGCGGTCAAGCGCATCGCCGTGGTCGGCGCCGGACCGGCGGGCCTGGCGGCCGCCACCGTGGCTGCCGAGCGCGGCCATGCAGTGACGCTGTTCGATGCTGCCGGCGAGATCGGCGGGCAGTTCAATGTGGCCAAGCGGGTGCCGGGCAAGGAGGAGTTCTACGAGACCCTGCGCTACTTCCGTAACAAGGTGAAGTCCACGGGGGTCGAACTGCGCCTGAATACCCGTGTCGACGTAGCTGCACTGGTGGCCGGCGAATACGACGAAGTCATCCTGGCCACCGGTATCGCACCGCGCACGCCGGCCATTCCCGGCATCGACAATGCCAAGGTGCTGAACTACCTGGACGTACTGCTCGAGCGCAAGCCGGTGGGCGAGCGGGTGGCGGTGATCGGTGCTGGTGGTATCGGTTTCGATGTGTCCGAGTACCTGGTGCACAAGGGCGTGGCCACCAGCCAGGACCGTGAGGCGTTCTGGAAGGAGTGGGGCATCGATACGCAGTTGGAAGCCCGTGGTGGTGTGGCCGGGGTGAAGGCAGAGCCTCATGCGCCGGCGCGCCAGGTGTACCTGTTGCAACGCAAGAAGACCAAGGTTGGCGACGGCCTGGGCAAGACCACCGGCTGGATTCATCGCACAGGGCTGAAGAACAAGCAGGTGCAGATGCTCAACAGCGTCGAGTACCTCGGCGTGGACGATGCCGGCCTGCATGTGCGCATCGGCGAGGGCGAGCCGCAGGTGCTGGCGGTGGACAACATCGTTGTCTGCGCGGGGCAGGAGCCGCTGCGCGAGTTGCATGATGGCCTTGTGGCGGCCGGGCAATCGGTGCACTTGATTGGTGGCGCTGATGTGGCGGCTGAGCTTGATGCCAAGCGGGCGATTAACCAAGGGTCGAGATTGGCGGCCGAGTTGTAATTGTGTGAACTGGTGATGAGCCAACTTTCACAGGTGAGGTGGTAATACACTTTTCCTTTGGGAGTTGGTTTGTCAGCGAGTAGTTGTAACTAGAAACGCTGCGTCTTCATATGCTCCATGCATCTTGCTCTTGCTCTTGCTCTTGCTCTTGCTCTGCTTTTGCTTCTAAGTGCGCGATAGTTCAGGCGACACAAATTGCGACTTCAGGAGGCCGAACGGAGGTCCTCCTGAAGTCGCGAAGTTACGGGCGGCGCCTGGGATGACGCAGCTGTCGCTAGTGGAATTTGGGATAAACTCTCGATCGGCAACGGCAACGGCAACGGCAACGGCAACGGCAACGGCAACGAGCAACACGCCCACATCTGGGCAATCAGATAAACTGCCTTCATGTCTGATTTTTCTCTCCCCCAAGCCCCCCTGCAACGCCTCGACCTATCTTGGTTACGCCACGCGGGAATCGAAGCCGCGGTCCTGCGCCTGGACCTGATCGACCCGCTGATCAGCGGCAATAAATGGTTCAAGCTGCGTCATCACCTGCTCCAGGCCCGCAAGGCCGATGCACCGGGCCTGATCAGCCTGGGTGGCAACCATTCCAACCATCTCCACGCCCTGGCCGCCGCCGGCAAGCGCTTCGGCTTTGCTACCGCCGGGCTATTGCGTGGCCACCCCCAGGAAACACCGACGGTACAGGACCTGCGAGCCCTGGGCATGGAACTGCACTGGCTCGGTTTCGGCGGCTACCGCGCCCGCCATGAAACCGGCTTCTGGGAGCCCTGGCAGGCCCGCTACCCGGGGTGGCACTGCATCCCTGAAGGCGGTGGCGGACAAGCTGGCGCGCAGGGCTGCGGGTTGATCGTCGCGCAATGCCGAGCGCAATTGGCAACGCTCGGCTGGACGGACTACGACGCCTGGTGGCTGGCGGCAGGCACCGGCACGACCCTGGCGGGGCTGGTACTGGAGGAGGCAGGCAGGCATGTGGTCCATGGCGCCCTAGCCGTCCCCCTCGACCACGGTGTACCGGAAACCGTCGCGGCGCTGGCGGGTGCGCACGGCTATCAGCTACACGACGCCAGCCGTGGCGGCTTTGCCCGTATCGATGACGCACTGCTGGCGTTTATCGCCGACACCGAACGGCAAACCGGCATGCCGCTGGAGGCGCTCTATACCGGCAAGGCCCTGCTGGCCCTGCGCGACCAGGTCGAGGCCGGGTGTTTTGCCCCCGGCACCCGCCTGGTATTCCTGCACACCGGAGGCCTGCAGGGACGACGCGGTTACTTGTAGGGCAGCATGCGCAGCAGCGTGTTGTCGCGCCGCACATAGTGGTGATAGAGCCCGGCCAGTGCGTGCAGGCCGATCAGCCAGTACCCCCAGCTGCCAATGCGTTCATGCCAGCCCTTGATGAACTTGCTCAGGTCCGGGTCGGGGGCGACGATCGCCGGCAGCTCCAGGCCATAGAACGGGATCGGCTTGTCGGCGGCACTGAGTATTGCCCAACCGGCCAGCGGCAGGCCGATCATCATCAGGTACAGCAGCAGGTGTACCAGGTGCGACAGACCCGTCTGCCAGGCCGGTGGCCTGGGCACGATCGGCGGAGTGGGGCGCGACAGGCGCATGGCCAGGCGCAGCCAGACCAGCACGAACACCGTCAGCCCGAGCATGAAGTGCAGGTCTTTCATCAGGTCACGTTCGGCGCTGCCCTTGGGGAACAGGCCGCGCAGTTCGATGCAGGCGTAGACGGCGGCCAGCAGCACCAGCATCAGCCAGTGCAGGGCAATCGACAGCCGCGCGTAATGGGTCGCGGGAGTGGATGAAACCATGGTGGGTCCTCGTCATCAGGTCGGAAAGGGCGCTCTTGCCGGCGCCTGGCTGTCATCGTACGGGGGCGGTGTAAAAATTGTGTTGATATGGGCAGGCAAGAATGTTTCGTGCAGGTTGGTCTGCTCCGTCACCCCTGCGGAAGATGTGGCCACCTGTCTGCCACCAGAAACACCCGCTCGGCTTCCTGCCAGGCGCCGTCTTCATCCTCTTCAAGCCTGACCAGCAACTGCGCCGGGGCCACCTCATCCAGTGCTTGCAACCAGCGGTCGAACTGCTCGGCTGCCCAGCAACTGCCTGCTTCGACCCGCGCCGGCGCCAGCCACCCATGTCGGGGCAGCGGCTGCCAACGTCCGGGAGGGCAGTGCGCGAGGTAGTCCGCCCAGTCCCGACGATGCAGCCAGTGCCCGCGCAAATGTGCCGGATGGGCGCCGGCAGGCGCTTCGGCATGTCCGGGCCAGGGGTAGAACAGATAGCCGCCGAGCCACAGCTGGGCCTCGACTTCGGCGATTCCCAGCCCGGCCAGCGCGGTGCGACTATGAGGCTGGCCGGAGATGGTCAACTGATGCCCGGTCAGGTGCGCCAGCTTGGTCCCGAGGCGGTCATGGCAGCCGGGGCCTAGCCAGTTTGCCGGGTCCTGCCCGTCGTCGGCAGGCGGTCCCAGGTAGAGCTTGATGGCCAGCTCCAGATGATGATCGCCCTCGCGGTCGCGGAGCAGAATGTCCAGCTCGCCCAAAGTATGCCCGCCGTCACGGATCGCCAGGTTGGCCGCCAGCAGTTCGATGCCCGGTGCCTGGTGCAGGGCGAACTGCCACAGGCTTTCGTAGTAGAGCCCCAGCCGTCGGCTGTTCAGGCGTGCCAGCCAGGCCAGCAGCGACCCGGGGGCCTGGTCGAGGCTGACGAGCCAGCTGCCCAGGGCCTGCGGATCGTCAGCCCAGGCGCTGCCCTTGAGCGGGTGGCGCTGGGCGCAGGCGGCGTCCTCCAGCAGCGGCGGTGACAGCAGCGCCCAGGCCAGGTCGCGCACCGCAGGGTGACGCAGTTGGCGGGGCAGGGGTTCGAGGTCGGCGAAGGGCGTCATCCTGCGAGCATAGCCGGTTTGCCGCTGGCCGGTCCTTTCGCCCATAATCCCGGCATTGTCACCCCGCCGCAGAGCCTTGCAGGAGCACCATGGAGCAATTTCGCAATATCGGTATCATCGGACGCCTTGGCAGCTCCCAGGTGCTCGACACTATTCGCCGACTGAAAAAATTCCTCCTCGAGCGCCACCTGCACGTGATCCTCGAGGACACCATCGCCGAAGTCCTGCCGGGCCACGGCCTGCAGACCTCGACGCGCAAACTGCTGGGCGAGGTCTGCGACCTGGTCATCGTGGTTGGTGGTGACGGCAGCCTGCTTGGCGCTGCCCGCGCCCTGGCCCGCCACAACATCCCGGTGCTGGGGATCAACCGCGGCAACCTGGGTTTCCTCACCGATATCCGCCCTGACGAGCTGGAGGAGAAGGTCGCCGAGGTGCTCGACGGCCATTACCTGGTGGAGAACCGCTTCCTGCTGCAGGCCGAGGTGCGCCGTCACAACGAGGCCATAGGCCAGGGCGATGCGCTCAACGACGTGGTGCTGCACCCGGGCAAGTCGACGCGGATGATCGAGTTCGAGATCTACATCGACGGCCAGTTCGTCTGCAGCCAGAAGGCCGACGGCCTGATCGTCGCCACTCCGACCGGCTCCACCGCCTACGCGCTGTCCGCCGGCGGCCCGATCATGCACCCCAAGCTGGACGCCATCGTCATCGTGCCGATGTACCCGCATACCTTGTCCGGCCGGCCGATCGTGGTCGACGGCAACAGCGAGCTGAAGATCGTCGTGTCCAAGGACCTGCAGATTTACCCGCAGGTCTCCTGCGACGGCCAGAACCACTTCACCTGTGCCCCCGGCGACACCATCACGGTGAGCAAGAAACCGCAGAAACTGCGCCTGATCCATCCGCTGGATCATAACTACTACGAGGTCTGCCGCACCAAGCTCGGCTGGGGCAGCCGCCTGGGCGGCAGGGACGACTGATGCTCGATCCGGCGCGCAGTTTCGACATCATCGGTGACGTGCACGGTTGCGCGCTCACCCTCGAACGCTTGCTCGACGCCCTCGGCTACAAGCGCATCGGCGGGGTGTGGCGGCACCCGCGGCGCCAGGCGTTGTTCCTGGGCGACATCGTCGACCGCGGCCCGCGCATCCGCGAGGCGCTGCACATCGTTCATGACATGGTCGAGGCCGGCCAGGCGTTCTGCATCATGGGCAACCATGAGTACAACGCCCTGGGCTGGGTCACCCCGGCGTTGCCGGGCAGTGGCAAGGCCCATGTGCGCGAGCACACCCCACGCCATGCCCGGCTGATCGACGAGACCCTCACCCAGTTCGCCCAGCACCCCGGCGACTGGCACGATTTCATCCAGTGGTTCTACCAACTGCCGCTGTTCATCGACGCCGGGCGCTTCCGCCTGGTGCATGCCTGCTGGGACCCACGGCTGATCGAGCCGTTGCGCCTGCAGTACCCCACGGGCTGCATCGACGAGCACTTCGTGCAGGCCTCGGCAGTGTCCGGCAGCTTCGCCTCGACAGTGTGCAACCGCCTGCTGCGCGGCACCGACATGCGCCTGCCGGACGGCCTGACCCTGACCGGCGGCGACGGTCTGACCCGCGCCTTCTTCCGCACCAAGTTCTGGGAAGAGGACCCGCAGACCTACGGCGACATCGTCTTCCAGCCTGACGCACTGCCCGACGAAGTGGCCCGCACGCCGCTCAGCCACAGCCAGAAGAACGCCCTGCTGCGCTATGCCGAGGACGAACCGCTGCTGTTCGTCGGCCATTACTGGCGCAGTGGCCGACCGGCGCCGATCCGTGACAACCTGGCCTGCCTGGACTACAGCGCCGTGCTCTACGGCAAGCTCGCGGCCTACCGTCTGGACGACGAGACCCGCATCGATCCGCACAAGTTCGTCTGGGTCGATGTCGACCGCCCGCAGGCCAGCCAATGAATGTGATCGAAGTGCTGCGCCTGCCGCTGGCGGTCGATCTCAGCGGTTTCGTCGCCCTGCTGCGCCGTCTGCAGGTGCCGCACCGGGTAGTGGAGGAGGGCGACGAACAGGTGCTCTGGGCGCCGCCGGCCATGGCCCAGGACGTACTGGAACTCTATCGGCGCTTCCCTGAGGGCAATGCCGACCTAGAAGCGATGCCCGAACCTGTGGACGCTGGCATGCCGACCGCTCCGGCGGCGCCTTCGCTGAAGGAGCAGGCCATGGCCTGCAAGGTCACCGCCGCGGTACTGATCCTGAGCCTGGTGGTCGCCGGGGTGACCGGCCTGGGTGACAACCTCTCGACCATCGGCTGGTTCACCTTCCTGTCGTTCAAGGTGCAGGGCGACTACCTGTACTTCACCCCCTTGCTCCAGGGCCTCGCCGAAGGCCAGTGGTGGCGACTGGTGTCGCCGATGCTGCTGCACTTCGGCGTGCTGCACCTGGCCATGAACGGCCTGTGGTATTGGGAGCTGGGCAAGCGCATTGAGCTGCGCCAGGGCCCGTGGATGTTGCTGGGGCTGACGCTGCTGTTCAGCCTGGTATCCAACCTGGCCCAGCATTTCACTAGCGGGCCGAGCCTGTTCGGCGGGCTGTCCGGCGTGCTCTACGGCTTGCTCGGGCATGTCTGGTTGTACCAGTGGCTGGCGCCGAACCCGCAGTTCAACCTGCCCAAGGGCGTGCTGGTGATGATGCTGATCTGGCTGGTGATCTGCCTGAGCGGCGTGGTCGGCCAGCTCGGCTTCGGCCAGATCGCCAACGCCGCCCATGTCGGCGGGTTGCTCATCGGATGCCTGACGGGGCTCTTGGGTGGCGCGCTGGCGAGGCGTAAACTGACGGCCTGACTGAGGAGACAGCATGTCCACATTCGCGCAAATGATCGAAAACATCACCCCCGAGATCTACGAGAGCCTGAAGACGGCCGTTGAAATCGGCAAATGGTCTGATGGCCGCAAACTGACCGCCGAACAGAAAGAGCTGTCGCTGCAGGCGGTGATCGCCTGGGAGATGAAGAACCTCCCCGAAGAGCAACGCACTGGCTACATGGGCCCGCAGGAATGCGCCTCGAAGTCGGCGCCGATCGCCAACATCCTGTTCAAGTCGGACTCGGTACATTGATCGAACTCGCTCGTGGCTCTCTGAGCAAGATGGCGGTGCGCCTGGACGCACCGGTCGTTCAATACAGTTTCCGCCTGGATGACACCGAGGTGCCGGTCAATCCGCTGATCGGCCAGTCGATCCGCCTCGAGTACCTCGGCGCGATTCACTGCAGCCACTGCGGCAAACGCACCAAGACCAGCTTCAGCCAGGGCTACTGCTACCCGTGCATGACCAAGCTGGCCCAGTGCGACGTGTGCATCATGGCCCCCGAACGCTGCCACTACGACGCCGGCACCTGCCGCGAGCCGTCATGGGGCGAGCAGTTCTGCATGACCGACCACGTGGTGTACCTGGCCAACTCGTCGGGCATCAAGGTCGGCATCACCCGCGCCACCCAGCTGCCCACCCGCTGGCTCGACCAGGGCGCCAGCCAGGCGCTGCCGATCATGCGCGTGGCCACCCGCCAGCAATCCGGGCTGGTCGAAGACGTGCTGCGCAGCCAGGTACCGGACCGCACCAACTGGCGCGCGCTGCTCAAGGGCGACGCCGAGGTGCTCGACCTGCCGGCCATCCGCGAACAGATCTTCGACGCCTGCGCCGACGGCATCCGCGCCTTGCAGGAGCGCTTCGGCCTGCAGGCCATCCAGCCGCTGCCCGACGCTGAGGTGGTGCAGATGCGCTACCCGGTCGAGGCCTACCCGAAAAAGATCGTCAGCTTCAACCTCGACAAGGATCCCGTCGTGGAAGGCACGCTGCTGGGCATCAAGGGCCAGTACCTGATCTTCGACACCGGCGTGATCAACATTCGCAAGTACACGGCCTACCAGCTGGCCGTGCTCCAGTAAAAGGATCGTCACCATGCGTACCGAACAACCGCAAGTGATCTACCTCAAGGACTATCAGGCCCCCGAGTACCTGATCGACGAGACCCACCTGACCTTCGAACTGTTCGAGGACCACAGCCTGGTCCATGCGCAGCTGGTCATGCGCCGCAACCCCGAGCGCGGCGCCGGCCTGCCGCCGCTGGTGCTCGATGGCCAGCACCTGGAGCTGCTGAGCGTGCAGCTGGACGACCAGGCGCTTGCTGCCGGCGACTACCAGCTCGATGACGACAGCCTCACCGTGCATCCCAAGGCCGAACGCTTCACCCTGGATACCAGCGTCAAGATCCACCCGGAAAGCAACACCGCGCTGGAAGGCCTGTACAAGTCCGGCAAGATGTTCTGCACCCAGTGCGAGGCCGAGGGCTTCCGCAAGATCACCTACTACCTCGACCGCCCGGACGTGATGAGCACCTTCACCACCACGGTGATCGCCGAGCAGCACCGCTATCCGGTGCTGCTGTCCAACGGCAACCCCACGGGCAGTGGCCCGGCGGATGACGGCCGCCACTGGGCGACCTGGGAAGACCCGTTCAAGAAGCCGGCCTACCTGTTTGCCCTGGTAGCCGGTGACTTGTGGTGCATCGAGAGCGAGTTCACCCGCCAGTCCGGCCGCGACGTGACCCTGCGTATCTATGTCGAGGAAGAAAACCTCGACAAGTGCGACCACGCCATGGTCAGCCTGAAGAAGTCCATGCGCTGGGACGAGGAAGTCTACGGTCGTGAATATGACCTGGACATCTTCATGATCGTCGCGGTCAACGACTTCAACATGGGCGCCATGGAAAACAAGGGCCTGAACATCTTCAACTCCAGCTGTGTGCTGGCCCGCGCCGAGACCGCCACCGACGCCGCCCACCAGCGGGTCGAGGGTGTGGTGGCCCACGAGTACTTCCACAACTGGTCGGGCAACCGCGTGACGTGCCGCGACTGGTTCCAGCTGTCGCTCAAGGAAGGCTTCACGGTGTACCGCGACGCCGAGTTCAGCGCCGACATGAACTCGCGCACGGTCAAGCGCATCGAGGATGTCGCCTACCTGCGCACCCATCAGTTCGCCGAAGACGCCGGCCCCATGGCCCACCCGATCCGCCCGGACAGCTTCATCGAGATCTCCAACTTCTACACCCTGACGGTGTACGAGAAGGGCGCCGAGGTGGTCGGCATGGTCCACACCCTGCTGGGGGCCGAGGGCTTCCGCAAGGGTAGCGACCTGTACTTCGAGCGCCATGATGGCCAGGCGGTTACCACCGACGATTTCATCAAGGCCATGGAAGACGCCAACGGCGTCGACCTGACCCAGTTCAAGCGCTGGTACACCCAGGCCGGCACCCCGCGCCTGGAGGTCAGCGAGGCCTATGACGCTGCCGCGCAGCGCTACAGCCTGACCTTCCGCCAGAGCTGCCCGCCCACACCGGGGCAGGTCGAGAAACTGCCGTTCGTGATCCCGGTGGCGCTGGGCCTGCTGGATGCCCAAGGCAACGACCTGCCGTTGCGCCTGGCCGGCGAAAGCGCCGCCGCTGGCACCAGCCGCGTGCTGTCGGTGACCGAAGCCGAGCAGACCTTCACCTTCGAAGGTATTGCCAGCCAGCCGCTGCCGTCGCTGCTGCGCGGCTTCAGCGCACCGGTCAAGCTGAGCTTCCCCTACGACCGCGACCAGCTGATGTTCCTCATGCAACACGACAGCGACGGCTTCAACCGCTGGGAAGCGGGGCAGCAGTTGGCCGTGCAGGTGCTCCAGGAGCTGATCGGCCAGCACCAGCGTGGCGAAGCACTGTCCCTCGACCAGCGCCTGATCACCGCACTGGGCGCTGTGGTTGGCAATGAGTCGCTGGACCCGGCCATGGTCGCCGAGATGCTCTCGCTGCCGGGCGAGGCCTACCTCACCGAGATCAGCCAGGTGGCCGACGTGGATGCCATCCACGCCGCCCGCGAGTTCGCCCGCCGGCAGATCGCCGAGCAGCTGTTCAATGCGCTGTGGGCGCGTTACCAGGCCAACCGCGAGGTCTCGCGCAAGACCGCCTACGTGGCCTCGGCCGAGCACTTCGCCCGCCGTAGCCTGCAGAACATCGCCCTGTCGTACCTGATGCTCAGCGGCAAGCCGCAGGTGCTCGAGGCGACCCTGGAGCAGTACGAGCACTGCGACAACATGACCGAGCGTCTCACCGCCCTGGCGGTGCTGGTCAACTCGCCGTTCGAGGCCGAGCGCGCCAAGGCCCTGGATGCCTTCGCCGAGCACTTCAAGGACAACCCGCTGGTCATGGACCAGTGGTTCAGCGTGCAGGCGGCCAGCACCCTGCCGGGCGGCTTGGCGCGGGTCAAGGCATTGATGCAGCACCCGGCCTTCACCCTGAAGAACCCGAACAAGGTGCGTGCGCTGATCGGTGGTTTTGCCGGGCAGAACCTGGTCAACTTCCATGCCGCTGACGGTTCGGGGTATCGCTTCCTGGCGGACCTGGTGATCGAGCTCAATGCGCTGAACCCGCAGATCGCCTCGCGTCAACTCGCCCCGCTGACCCGCTGGCGCAAGTATGACGACCAGCGTCAGGCGCTGATGAAGGGCGAGCTGGAGCGAATTCTCGCTTCCGGTGCGCTGTCCAGCGATGTGTACGAGGTGGTGAGCAAGAGCCTGGCGTAAGCCATTGGAAAGTTGGGCCATTCCCACAGGTATCGCGCAGGCTTGAGCCTCACGCGGTCCCTGTGGGCTCGCTGCAACGCCGCGATGTTTTTCACAAGGACGCTGGCCACTCACGTTTTTGCGTGACCCTGCGTACACGTTGAAAACACTTGGCAGCCGCACGCCAGTTCTGCTGGCTCGAAGATCAGCGGTTGCCCCTCGAACAGCACGCTCCGGTCGCCGCCGCTGACCAGCGGATAAATCCCCGCATGCAGCGGGCACTGCGCCCTGTCGCCCATTACGCACTGCGCTTGACCGTCGATCATCACGCCATTGGCTTCTATCATCGCTCCCCCGCCCGAATGCGTGTCACCCAGGCGAATGGCTCCATGCCCGGGCATGTTCAGTACTCCGTCCAAGTCTTCACCACCGCTTCATACAAACCCTCCGGTACTGCCTCGGGGTTGAGCTTGCAGGCGGCTTGGAGAAAGTTATCCAGCAGTTCGTCGCGCTCGAGCCGGGTATTGGGTGGGAGCGTTAGCGCGGCATAAGGGGTTGTCATCAAGGGGTGGTTGATGAAGGGGGTCGTTAACCCCAGCGTGCGGCGCAGGTTGATGATGGCAAGGATTTCGGCGGGGTACACCGCTTCGAAAGTGGAGCCGAATTCAAACTTTCCCGAGTCGACCTCCCGTGGCCATGAAGTCGAAGTCGGTTTCACCGGCCTGCACACAGAACTCACGCACCTGATGTTCGCGGCTGGCGTGTACATCGAAGTAAAGGATGCCTTGGCGCTTGAGCATCAGTTCGAGGATCTGCGGCACGGTTTTGTGCTGGAAGATGCGCCAGTTCGAGCGCAGCCTGGCGCGGGCCAGCTGCGGCTCCACCAGGGCGCTGTAACGTGTTCGACGAAAACCGCTGTCGCCTTGGGTGAGGGTGCTGATAAGACCGTGCACACGGCGCACCGCGTGATCACCATCCCACAGCGTGAACAGTGCTGGCTTATCCAGCAGCTTGCCGAAGTCGACATCGTCGGCGTCGCTGGCAAGTTCCAGTTCGAGGGTGAACGGTGCGCTGAGCGCCTCCGTAAGTTTGAACGTCACCACATCGAATTCGGCGTCGCTGCTCAGCGGCTCGAAGCTGTAGCGCAGATTTGCTTGGTGATGCATTGACCGCTCCTTGTCCAGATTACAGCGAGCGCGAGACCACGCATGGGCGCTCGTTTAAACATCGGAGAAGGACGGTAAATACGAATAGATAGGAAGTATTGCCGGGAAAATCCGATGTGGCCGTAGGAAACTTCCTTGGATGAGGGCGGGTATCGGGCTGACTCGCTGAATGTGCTGGCGGTTAACAAAACATAACGTCCCGCTCGTTGTTTTCTGTCGGACAAGCCCGATACGATGGCCAGAAGCTATTCCAGGCCTCTGGACCAGGGGTTTCGGCAGTGCCTGGCAATAGATTGACCCACCACAAGAACACAACAGGGGGCAGTCATGAGAGAGCGGATTACGCCACGCCGCAGGCTGGCGGCAGGTGCGATGCTGGCACTGGTGCTGGGCATCGGCGCCGGCAATGCCGAGGCGGCGGTGGCCGCCGAGGAATACTCGGTGGAGTCGGCCAAGGCCAGCCAGAGCCTGTTGATCGGCGCCACCCACGCCGGCCAGCGCCTGGTGGTGGTCGGCGATCGCGGCCATATCCTGTTCTCCGACGACCAGGGCAAGACCTGGACCCAAGCCCGGGTGCCCACCCGGCAACTGCTTACCGCAGTGTTCTTCCTCGACGACAAGCGCGGCTGGGCGGTCGGCCATGATGCCCAGATCCTCGCCAGCAACGACGGCGGCGCGACCTGGAGCAAGCAGTTCGAAGACCTGTCCCGCGAAGCACCCTTGCTCGACGTGCGTTTCGTCGATGCTCAACATGGCTTTGCCGTCGGCGCCTATGGCGCGCTGCTGGAGACCACCGATGGCGGCCAGCACTGGCAGGACGTCGCCGAGCGCCTGGACAACCCCGATCAGCTCCACCTCAACGCCATCACCCAGGTGAAGGACGCCGGCCTGTTCATCGTCGGCGAGCAGGGCAGCATGTTCCGCTCCAGCGATGCCGGTCAGAGCTGGACGACGGTGCAAGGCCCCTACGAGGGCTCACTGTTCGGTGTAATCGGCACCGCTCAGCCCAACACCCTGTTGGCCTACGGCCTGCGCGGCAACCTGTTCCGCTCCACCGATTTCGGCGACAGCTGGCAGCCGATTGAGCTCAAGGCCGAACGCGGCCCGCTCGAATTCGGCCTGGCAAGCGCTACGCTTCTCGAGGACGGCAGCCTGGTGCTGGTCGGCAATGGCGGCAGCGTGCTGCGCAGCCATGACGACGGCCAGACCTTCAGCGTGCGCAACCGCGCCGACCGTATCGCCCTGTCGGGTGTCAGCGGCCTGGGCGGTGGCGGCCTGTTGCTGGTCGGGCAAGGGGGCGTGCACCTGGCCTCGGCCGACGGTACCCAGGAGGCGCGTCCATGACCAGCCGGGAGAGCTTCGACATGCAGCACAAGGACAAGGCCACCCTGCTGGAACGCCTGATCTTCAATAATCGCCCCGTGGTCATCGGCATCTGCCTGCTGGTGAGCGTGTTCCTGTTCTGGCAGGCCACGCAGATCCGCCCGTCCACCAGCTTCGAGAAGATGATCCCGCTGCAGCATCCGTTCATCGAGCAGATGATGGAGCACCGCAACGACCTGGCCAACCTCGGCAACACCGTGCGCGTCTCGGTGGAGGCGGTCAACGGCGACATCTTCGACAAGGACTACATGGAGACGCTGCGCCAGATCCATGACGAGGTGTTCTACATCCCCGGCGTCGACCGCGCCGGGCTGAAATCGCTGTGGAGCCCGAGCGTGCGCTGGAGCGAGGTCACCGAAGAGGGCTTCTCCGGCGGCGAAGTGATCCCCAATACCTACAATGGCTCCCAGGACAGCCTCGACACCCTGCGCGACAACGTGCTCAAGTCGGGCCAGGTGGGGCGCCTGGTGGCCAACAACTTCAAATCCAGCATCATCGATATCCCGCTGCTGGAGAACCATCCCGACCCGCAGGACCCAGGGCGCCAGGTCAAGCTCGACTACCAGCAGTTCTCCCACCAGCTGGAAGAGAAGATCCGCGACAAGTTCCAGGCGCAGAACCCGAACGTGAAGATTCACATCGTCGGTTTCGCCAAGAAGGTCGGTGACCTGATCGATGGCCTGGTGATGGTGGCGATGTTCTTCGGCGTGGCGCTGGTGATCACCTGGGCGCTGCTGTACTGGTTCACCTGGTGCATCCGCAGCACCATCGCCGTGCTCATCACCACCCTGGTGGCGGTGGTCTGGCAGCTGGGGCTGATGCATGCGGTGGGCTTCGGCCTGGACCCGTACTCGATGCTGGTACCGTTCCTGATCTTCGCCATCGGCATTTCCCACGGGGTGCAGAAGATCAACGGCATCGCCCTGCAATCCAGTGACGCCGACAACGCCCTGACCGCGGCCCGGCGCACCTTCCGCCAGCTATTCCTGCCGGGGATGATCGCCATCCTCGCCGATGCCGTGGGCTTCATCACCCTGCTGATCATCGACATCGGCGTAATCCGCGAGCTGGCCATCGGCGCCTCGATCGGCGTGGCGGTGATCGTGTTCACCAACCTGATCCTGCTGCCGGTGGCGATCAGCTACGTCGGCATCAGCCAGAAGGCCATCGCCCGCAGCAAGAAGGATGCGACCCGCGAGCATCCGTTCTGGCGCCTGCTGTCCAACTTCGCCAGCCCCAAGGTGGCGCCGGTATCGGTGGTGCTGGCGCTGCTGGCCTTCGGTGGCGGCCTCTGGTACAGCCAGAACCTGAAGATCGGCGACCTTGACCAGGGCGCCCCGGAGTTGCGCCCGGACTCGCGCTACAACCAGGACAACAGCTTCATCATCAGCAACTACTCGACCAGTTCCGATGTGCTGGTGATCATGGTCAAGACCCCGGCCGAGAGCTGCTCGATCCACTCGACCATGGCGCCGATCGACGAGCTGATGTGGACCATGGACAACACCCCCGGGGTGCAGTCGACCATCTCCCTGGTGACCGTGTCCAAGCAGGTCATCAAGGGCATGAACGAGGGCAGCCTGAAATGGGAAACCCTGTCGCGCAACCCGGATATCCTCAACAACTCCATCGCCCGTGCCGACGGCCTGTACAACGCCGACTGTTCGCTGGCGCCAGTGCTGGTGTTCCTCAACGACCACAAGGCCGAGACCCTGGAGCGGGTCACCGCCGCGGCCAAGGCTTTCGCCGACAGCCACAGCAAGGAAGGCCTGCAGTTCCTCCTGGCGGCGGGTAATGCCGGCATCGAGGCGGCCACCAACGAAGTGATCAAGTCGGCCGAGCTGACCATCCTGATCCTCGTGTACATCTGCGTGGCGGTGATGTGCATGATCACCTTCCGCTCGTTCGCCGCGACCCTGTGCATTGTCCTGCCGCTGGTGCTGACCTCGGTACTGGGCAACGCGCTGATGGCCTTCATGGGCATTGGCGTGAAGGTCGCCACGCTGCCGGTGGTGGCGCTGGGCGTGGGCATCGGCGTGGACTACGGCATCTACATCTACAGCCGCCTGGAAAGCTTCCTGCGCGCTGGCCTGCCGTTGCAGGAGGCCTATTACGAGACCCTGCGCTCCACCGGCAAGGCGGTGCTGTTCACCGGCCTGTGCCTGGCCATCGGCGTGTGCACCTGGATCTTCTCGGCGATCAAGTTCCAGGCCGACATGGGCCTGATGCTGACCTTCATGCTGCTGTGGAACATGTTCGGCGCCCTGTGGCTGCTGCCGGCGCTGGCGCGGTTCCTGATCAAGCCAGAGAAATTGGCGGGCAAGGAGGGCGGGTCGATCTTCGCCCATTGAGTGACGCCATTATCGCGGGTCAAGTCGCATCGGCGCACCGCCGACGCGACTTGACCCGCGATTGCGTATAATGGCGGCCTTTGTCTGAAATGGTATTACCATGACCACCCTCGCCACTGCCCTCGCAGCCTGCGACATGCTCCTGATCGACGGCCTGCACGCCTTCGACTTTACCCTCGACGAATCCGGCCTCACCATCGAATGCATGGACGGCCGTCAACTGCGCCGCTGGACCTTCACCCCCGAGCAGATCGCTGCCGCCAATGGCGCGGGCGACGACTGGAGCCTGGCCACTGATGAAGGCGAGCATCGTCTAGTCTGTATGAGTGCTTTTCGTGCCCCGGATGAAGAAGACGATGAACAGGAAATGGACTCGCCTGCTGACCGCTAGCCTCATGGCTTTGTCAGTCAACGCCCAGGCCGCCACGTTGCTGGTGGGCAGCTACACCGACAACGGCAGCGAAGGGATCTACCGCTACGACTTCAACGCTCGCACTGGCCAGATCGACGCCAAGCCTCGGCAGGTGGTCAAAAGCGTCAGTCCCTCGTGGCTGGTGCTGTCTGCCGACCAGCGCCAGCTGTTCGCGGTCAATGAAACGCCCAAGGGCAATGTCAGCAGCTTCTCGCTAAGCAGCAAGGGCGAGATCAAGCTGCTGAACCAGGTGCCCAGCCAGGGCGACGAGCCGACCCACGCCAGCCTGAGCCATGACCAGCGCTACCTGTTCGTCGCCAACTACGCCGTCGCTCCCGACCCCGGTGGCAGCCTGGTGGTGATCCCGGTGGCCAGGGACGGCAAGCTCAAACCGGTGGTGCAGCAGGCTAGGCACACGCCAAGCAAGGTCAACCCCGAGCGCCAGGCCGGTGCCCATGTGCATTCGCTGGTGCTGTCGCCCGATGGCCGCCACCTGTATGCCAGCGACCTGGGCGCGGACAAGGTGTTCATCTACCGCTACGATGGCGCCAGCCCCGAGCATCCGCTGAGCCCGGCGATTCCGCCGTCGGTGGCGTTGCCACCGGGCAGTGGCCCGCGTCATCTGCTGTTCGACGCCAAGGGCCGGCACGCCTACCTGACGCTGGAGATGAGCGCCGAGGTGGTGGTATTCGATGTGCAGGACGGTGCTCTGACCGAGCGCCAGCGCGTGCCGCTGACCGACACCAAGGATGCAGCGGCCAGGGCCGCGGGCGGGTTGCACCTGTCGGCCGATGGCCGCTTCCTCTATGTCAGCAATCGCGGCACCGCCAACGAGATCGTGGTGTATGCGGTAGGCAAGGATGACGGCCAACTGAGACTGCTGCAGCGCCGGTCGGTCGAGGGCGACCATCCCCGCGAGTTTGCCCTCGACCCCAGTGGCAACTACCTGCTGGTGGCGAACCAGAAGAGCAACCAGATCGTGGTCATGCGCCGCGATCCGCGCAGCGGCAAGCTGGGGGACACCGTGCAGAAGTTGGCGCAGCAGGCGCCTTCGGACCTCAAGTTCCTCGAATAATGGTAGGGGCTGAAACCTCCGGCGTGGGAGCGGGCTTGCCCCGCGATGAGGCCGGCCCTGCGATCGCGGGGCAAGCCCGCTCCCACGTGGTTGCCCCCACGCCTTAATTATCAATGGCCATGATAATGGCTACTGCCGCAATGAATTTTTACAGGCGGACCCATCGGCGTAAGTTTTGACCCAAGGCCCACGACGGGCCAACGTCAACCACCGAAGTCGAGGTCTGCCAGCATGAACTTCAATCTCTTCCCACTCATCGCCGCCTCCGCCATCTCTGCCTCCGTCGTTCTGCCAGCCCACGCCCAGGCGGAGCAGGGTGCCAAGGCCTCGAGCACCCACAGCTACACCCAGAAGTACCTGCAACAGAGCGCGCATTTCCATGCCGCCTTGAGCAAGCACTCCAATTGAGTGTGTAAAGCCATTGGTAATAGCACAAAGCCATGTGATTTAATTTGACGCTAAATTTTTGACTCGCCAAAGGGGCAGAGCATGATGTGGCGTATCACGGCGGTAGTGCTGTTGCTGATGTCCGCGCCGATTCTGGCGTTGTGAGTAGCGGACCGCAGGAAAAAACGCAGGACGAACGACGCTTTTTCCTGCGGTCTGCAGGGTGTCGCGTGGGGCACTATGGCTTTGCCATGACGGCCTTGAACAGAGATGACCCCAGCCAGCCCTGAAGCCAGCTCCGCAGCTGCGGATAAGCAGCCTCGGCGAACCATTGCGGTTCGACCCCGGCAAACTGGCGCATCAAGGGCAGCAAGGCGGCGTCGACCAGGCTCGGGTGCTCGGCGAGTAGCCAGGGCCTGCCTTCGAGCAGGCTTTCCAGCTCGGCCAGCCAGGGCTCGGCCTGGGCGCGGTAGTGGGCCCGGGAATACTCCGGATAGCGTTCGGCATACTTGTACAGGTTCACCTGCGCCTTGAACGCGCTGTCGTTGCGGGCGATCAGCGCGTCGGCGTGGCGCGCGGCCGCCGGGTCGGCCAGCAGGCGCCAGTCTTCGGGGTCGTGCCGGTCGAGCGCCCAGCGCATGATGTCGAGGCTTTCCTCCAGCACGCCATTCCCGGTATCGAGCACCGGCACCGTACCCTTGGGCGACAGTGCCAGCAGTTCGGCGGGCTTTTCCTTCATCATTACCTCTACCACCTGCACGTCGCACCCGGCGTAGCGCAGCGCCAGGCGTGCGCGCATGGCCCAGGGGCAGCGGCGGAACGAGTAGAGAATCACCCGCACACCTCGACATCGCTCAGGCCATTGCCCTGACGGCGCACCTGGATCTGCACCGGGATGCGTTCGTGCATCTCCTGCACGTGGGAGATCACCGCCACCTTGCGGCCCTGGGCCTGCAGGCCGTCGAGGGCGTCCATGGCCAGTTGCAGCGACTCGGGGTCGAGGCTGCCAAAGCCTTCGTCGATGAACAGCGATTCGATGCGCAGGGTGCTGGAGGCCATCGACGCCAGGCCCAGGGCCAGCGCCAGGGAGACTAGGAAGGTCTCGCCGCCCGACAGCGAGTGCACCGAGCGCAGCTCGTCGCCCATCTCGGTGTCCAGCACCAGCAGGCCCAGCGCGCTGCCGCCGCGCTTGAGGCGGTAGCGTTTGGCCAACTGGCGCAGCTGGCTGTTGGCGTGGTGCAGCAGCAGGTCGAGGTTGTAGCCCTGGGCGATCTTGCGGAACACATCGCCCGAGGCCGAGCCGATCAGCGCATTCAGGCGCGCCCAGCGCTGCCATTGCTGGTAGGCCTGCTCGATCTGCTCGGCCAGGGCCTGGCTGGCCTGCTGGCGGCGCTGGTCGTCGGCCTGGCGCGCGCGTAGTTCGGCGCAGCCTTGTTCTTGAGCGGCCAGCTGCTGCTGGAGCTCGCTGAGTGCTTGTTCCAGTTCCTCCGCCGGCAATTCGCCGTGGGCCAGGCTGGCATGTTGCTGCAGGCGTTGTTCACGTTCCTGAAGCAGCACGCGGCCCTGTTCGATGGCCTTCTCCGCGCTTTGCAGGCGCTGACGCAATTCACCGAGCTGGGCATCGTCGATGGCCAGCAGGCGGTCAAGGCCGGCATCGTCCAACTCAGGGTGCGCGCTGCGCCAGTGGGCAATCTCGCCCTGCAACTGTTGATGCTCCTGTTCCAGGGCCTGTTGGCGCTGCTGGTTGGCCTTGAGGTCGGCGGCCAGCTGCACGCTTTGGGTGTGCAGCGCTTGCAGCTTCTGGGCGCAGTCGGCCTCGGTGCTGCGCGCCTGTTCCAGCTGGGTGTCCATGTACTGTTGCCAGGCTTCGGCGCTGGGCTGTTCACCGAGCAGCTCGCCCAGGGTGGCGCGGGCCTGCTGGTGTTGCGCGTCGAGTGCGGCGAGTTTCTGTTGCAGTTGCTGCTGCCCTTGCAGGCGTGCCTGTTGCTGGTCGCGCAGCTTGTCGAGCTGGACTTGACGGGCCTGTTGCTCTTCCTGCTCGTCCTTGCGCAGGTCGAGTTGTTGGCGGCGCTGGGCGATCTGCTGGTCGAGGCCGAGGAAGGCGTTGGCCGGGTCGTCGCGCAGGGCCTGGAGAATGTCCTGGGGCAGCACGCTGCCCAGGTCGTCGAGGCTTTGCTGCAGTTGCTGAGCGTCGGCGGCCAGGGCCTGGTGCTGCTGGTCGAGGTGACGCTGCGCCTGTTGCTGGGCTTCGCCTGCGGCCTGCAATTGCTGGGTAAGGCGAGCGGCATCCTTCTGCAGGGCGAGCAGGGCGCCTTGGCGCTTCTCGTCGCGGTCGATCTCCTCGCCGAGGCGGCGTAACTGGCCGTCGAGCCACTTGCCGCGGGCCGCGTCGTCCTGCGGGGCAAGCGCCGGCCACAGGGCATGGGCCTGGAGCTGTTCGGTCACAGGCTGCAACTGCTCGCCGAGCTGCTGCTGTTGTTGCTGGTAATCCTTGAGCTGGGCATTGACCACGCCCAGTTCGGTGCGCAGTTCCACCAGCTTGCCATTGAGCTGCTCGACTTGCTTGTGCGCCGCCTCTTCCTCGGCCTGGTCGTGCCGACCAAGGCTGTGCAGCAGCGCTTCGGGCTGGTGGAACGGGTGTTCGGCGCTACCGCAGACCGGGCAGGGCTCGCCATCGCGCAGTTGCGCGCGCAGCTCCTCGACGCTGGTGTTGCGCGCCAGGCGCTGGCGCTCGAGCAATTGACGGGTGAGGGTCAGCGCTTGCTCGGCGCTTTCCAGCTCGGCCTTGGCCGCGGTGCCTTCGCCGATCAGTTGCTGGCGCCGCTGCATGGCTTGCTGCTGGCGTTCACGCAGGGCGGCGATGACCTGGCGCAGTTCCTGCTCGCGACCATGCAGGCGGCTCAGCTCTTCGACGGCGCGCTGTTGCTTGCGGTTGTCCTGAAGCATGGCGCCGAGCAGATCGACCTGCTCGACCAACGCATCGGGTTCGGCACCGGCTTCGCGGAACAGCAGTTCGAAATGCTCGCGTTGCGCTTGCAGTTGGGCGTTGGCCTGGCTGGCCTGGGCCTGCAGCCCGGGCAGCTCTTCGCGGCCCTTGGCCAGGCGGCCGCCGATCAGCATGACCTGCTTGAGTTGCGGCAGATAGGCCTGCCAGGCGTCGGCGAGGCCGCCCAGGTGCTGGCTTTCGGCCAGGGCGGCATCCATCTGCGACAGCTGCTGTTGGCTGCGCTGCTGATGGTCCTCCAGCTGTTGCAGCTGCTGCTGGCCCGCGCTGGCCTCCTGCTCGACCTGGTTACAGGCTTCGCGCTGTTCAGCCAGGTCCTTGTCCAGGCGTGCGATGTCGCCTTGAGCGGCGAAGGCCTGGCGCAGGCGTGGAGCGTTTTCGCCTTGCAGGGCTTGCTGTTGGCCCAGGTGCTGGCGGGCGGCCTCGAGGGACTGCTGCAGTGCGTCGATATGTTGCTGCAGGTCGCTTTGCTGGCGTTGTTGCTGGTCGATATCCGCCTGCACCGGGGCCAGTTGCGCGGCCAGGTGCTGTTGGCGATGGAACTGGTGGCGCTGGGGCGCCAGGCGGTCCAGGCGTTGCAGGTCGACGCGCTGCTCGGCCAGTTGCTGCCACGCCTGCTCGGCGGCTTGCAGGGCAGTGCCGGCCTCATGGTGCTGGGCCTGCAGGCGCTGCTGTTCTTCGAACCAGGTGCGCTGTTGCTCGAGCAGGCGCTGGCGCGACTGGTCGGCCTTGAACTGTTGCTGGGCCAGTTCCAGTTCCTGGTCGAGGGCAGTGCGGGCTTCGGCGTCCATTGGCAGCAGGTGCTCGGCCTGCTTCTTCAGGTCGTTGTGAACCTCGCCGGTTTCCCGAGCCTTGCTGAAAGCGCGCTGGCCGAGGCGGGTGTAGATCGCCGTGTTGGTGAGCTTTTCCAGCAACTCGCTGCGCTCGCGGTCGTCGGCCTTGAGGAAGGCGCCGAACTCGCTCTGGGCCAGCATCACCGCGCGGGTGAACTGCTCGAAATTCAGGCCCAGTCGGGCCTCGACCAGCTGCTTGTATTCGTTCTTGCCGCTACCCAGCAACTGCTCGCTGTCCAGGTCGTAGAGGCTTTGGCGGCTGTTCTGCAGCTTGCCGGTGGCTTTCTCGCGGGCGCGATTGGCTTCCCAGCGGGCACGGTAGCGGCAGCCATCGATGCCGATGAAATCCACCTCGGCAAAGCCGCTGCCGGTGCCACGGCGCAGCAGGTTGCGTGGGTCGGAGGTGGGGATCTCGCCGTCGGCATCCGGCACCTTGGCTTCCCGGGCGATATCGTTCAGGCGTGGCACGCTGCCGAACAGGGCCAGGCACAGGGCGTCGAGCAGTGTGCTCTTGCCGGCCCCGGTCGGCCCGGTGATGGCGAACAGGCCGGCGCTGGCCAGGGGCTCGGCGGTGAAGTCGATGTCGATGGGGCCGGCAAGGGAGGCCAGGTTCTTCAGGCGGATGGCGAGAATCTTCATGGTCGTTCCTCTTCTTGCAGCACGTCCTGCAGCAGCTCGGCAAAGTCGGCCAGGGCCTGCTCGTCGGCGGGGTTGCCGTACTGTTGCTGCCAGGCACGGCCGAACAGGTCCTGCGGGGTCAGCTGCGCCAGTTCGACAAAGGCTTGTTCATCCTCCTCCAGGCGCCCGGCGCCGGCATACTCGGCGCTGATGCGCACCAGGCGCACAGCCTTGCCTTGCAGGGCGGTCTCGATCTGCTGGCGCAGGTCGGGCTGCGGCTCGTCCAGGCGCACCCGCACCTCCAGCCAGGGTTGGCGGTTGGGGTCTTCGAGCAGGTCGATCACCGGCAACTGGCCCAGTTGTTCGAGCAACTCGCCCAGCGGTGCCGGGCCGACCCGCTGCAGGGCCACGGCACGCGGCACCGGGCGCGGCTCGACGCTGACCAGTTCGGCGCCCTCCAGCTCCACTTCCAGCACCTGGTGCGGGTAGTTGATTTCAGCGAAGGAGAGCGGGATCGGCGCGCCGCTGTAGCGGATGCGATCCTCGCGGTTGACCTTCTGCGGCTTGTGCAGATGGCCCAGGGCGACATAGCTGATGGCCTTGTCGAACAGCCGCGCCGGCAGCGCCTCGGCATTGCCGATGATCAGGCTGCGTTCGGAGTCTTCCGAGATGCTGCCGCCGGCCATGTGCGCATGGCTGATGGCGACCAGCGCCTGGTCCTTCTTGCGTTTCTTCTGTGCCGCCGCGATCAACTGCTCGTGGACCTGGGTGATGCCCTGCAGGTAGTCGTCACCCAGCGCCGGCCCGGTGACTTCGGCGGGACGCAGGAAGGGCAGGGCCAGGCACCAGGCGCCGACCTTGCCACGGGCGTTGGTCAGCGGGATCAGCAGGCGCTCGGCGTCCAGCTGGCCCTCGTCGAGCCAGTGCACGCGGCCCAGGGCGTGGGTGCGCAGGCGGCGCATCAATGGCGCCGGCAGCTCGATGCGCGAGCCGGAGTCGTGGTTGCCGGCGATCATCACGATGTCCAGCTTGGGCTGTTGCTCGTGAGCCTGGACGATGAAGTCGTAGAGGCGCTCCTGGGCTTTGACCGGCGGATTGACGGTGTCGAAGATGTCGCCGGCGATCAGCAGCGCATCGGGCTGGCGCAGGCGCAGCTGGCCGAGCAGCCAGTCGAGGAAGCAGGCGTGTTCGAAGTCGCGTTCCTGGCCATGCAGGCTCTGGCCCAGGTGCCAGTCGGAGGTGTGAAACAGACGCATGGAAGATCCGTAGGGTGAGCGGCAGGGGGCGTTTGGATTTGGGCGGTATGGTAACTCATCGCGGACTTGTGGGAGCGGGCTTGGCCCGCGATGAGGCTACTTGGGATACAGCGGTGGCAGGCTACTGGCCTCGCCCGTCGGCGCCAGCACCTGCTCGGCCGGTGGTATGGCGCCGATGGCGCGCCACAGCTCGTCGCCATGCCAGTACTGGCCGCTTTCGCTGTACAACGCACCGTTCAACCCATCCAGCGCATCGGACAACGGCACGAAGCGCGCCGCCATCTCGGCCAGGGTTTCCGGCTGCTGTCGCGCCCAGGCGTCCAGCGCCTGGCGAGTGGCCTGCGGATCGTTGGCCTGGCAGGCGCGCTTGAGGTCGTCGAGCAGCGTGCGCGGGCTCGGGCCAGTCTGTGCCGCCCGCAGTACCGCCGGTTGCGAACGGGCCCGCCACCACAGGGTGAAACCGAGCAGGGTGGTCAGCGCCAGTACCAGCGTAGCCAGCTGCCAGGGCCAGAGCAGGCTGGGGGCCATGTTGCTGTCGCCGACCGGGGTGTCGGCGCTGAGCGCCGGATTGTCCTGCACGTTCAGGGTGCGTGCCGGCAGGCTGCTGTGCTCCAGGTGGTCCTCGCGGGTGTTCCACCAGGTCACCTCCAGCGCCGGCAGGGCCAGCTCGCCGGCGTGGGTCGGCACCAGCGCCTCGCGCTCCTCACGGTTGGCGACCATGCCGCGCTCGCCGATCTCGTTGCGCAGCAACGGCTGGTCGGGGTAACGGCGCAAGCCGGCGGCCTCGGTGGCCGGCAGCGGCGGCAGCTGGGTGCTTGAAAGGCCCTCGGCGCGCACACTGATGTTGCGCGTCAGCGAGTCGCCGATCTGCGTCGGCTGGCTGTTCGGGTCGGGGTTCCAGTGTTCTTCCAGGGTCAGGCTGCGTGCCGGCAGCCAGGGGCGGTCGGCCGGGTAGCCGGCCGGGATCGGCTTGACGGTCAGGCGCAACGGCAGCGAACTGACCTGCACCTGGCGGCCGACCCTTGGCGTGCCGGCGGGTTGCTCGCCATTACCGGCGGCGGTGGCGGTGAAGCGCAGCGGCGGCACGTCAAGGTTGCCGCTTTGCTGCGGGTAGATGGCGTAGCGGGTCTCGATCACCCCATGGCGCACGCCGTTGATTTCTTTCTCGTAGGTGCGCGACTCGCCCAGCGGGTCGACCTTGGCGTTCTCCAGTTGCAGCGGGCTGAGGTTGCTGTCGTCGTACAGCGCCACCGAATGGTAGATGCGCAGGGTCAGCACTGCCTGGGCCTGGACATAGACTGCGCTGCTGTCCAGGGTGGCCTCGACGAACACTTGCGAGGCTGCGTCCGGGCGCTGGCTGTCGGCCTGCTGCACCTGCAGCTCGATGGCCTGGCTGTGCGACTGACCCAGTTGCAGCTCGGGGATGCGCAGGCTGCCGCTGCGTCGGGGCAGCAGGGTGATGATCCAGCGGGTGCTGGCGCGGGTTTCGCCGTCGAGGGTGTGCAGGCTGTTGAGCTGGCGCGTGCCGCGGACCTCGAAATCCGGCTCGAGAGTGCGCAGGTCGGGCTTGCCGAACTGGGTCACGTCCTGGCTCTCGAGGGTGAGTTCCAGGGTTTCGCCGGCCTCGAGGCGCGTGCGGTCGACACTGGCCTGCAGGGTCGGTTCGGCCTGGGCCGCGAGGCTCCACAACAGGCCTAGGAGAAAGACGCCGAAGCGACTCATCGTGGGGTTTCCTGATGCAATTGCTGTTCATACCAGAATTTGCGCCGCAGCAGTTCCGCCGGATTGTCGGGGATCTCCCGCAGCCACTGTTCCAGGGCCTGGCGCTGCTCGGCGTCGAGGGCGGTGGAGAGCGGCCGCTGGGGCGGCTGGGTGATGCTGTCGTCATCGCCGCCGGCAGTACCGGACGGAGCCTGGGAATTGCCCTGGCTGTCGCCGTTCTGCTGGCCTTGTGCCGGGTTGTCGCTGTCCGGAGCGCCCTGGGCCTGGCTGCTGGTCGAGCTGCTGTTGCCTTCGGTCTCGTTGCCGGGCGTGTCCCGGGCATCGGCGTTGTTCGGCTGTTCCTCGGCCTTGGCCTGGCGCTGTTGCAACAGTTGCTGGACCAGCGCCTGGTTGTCCAGCGCGGCTTTCAGGTCGGGTTGGCGCTCCAGTGCCTGTTCGTAGGCGTCCAGCGCCGCTTCCAGTTCGCCGGCGCGGGCCAGGGCGTTACCACGATTGTAGTGGGCGGCTGCCGTGCCGGCTTGGGCGAACGCGGCGGCGGCGCCTTCGAAGTCGCCGGCCTGGTACAGGGCCATGCCGCGCCACTGGCTGTCGGCGAAGTACCGGGCGGCCTCGGCGGGGCGTTGCCGTTCCAGCAGGCGCTGGCCTTGCTGGTCGGGGCGCAGCCACAGGTCGTTGAACTCGAAGGCCTGGCTCGGCTGCGGCAGGGCCAGCAGCAGGGGGAGGCAGAACAGCCAGCCACGCCGGCCGGCGCAGGCGGCGAGCAGCAGCAGGGGCAGTAGCAGCCAGTAACCCTCATCAGCCCAGCTGTCCAGTTGCAGGGTCTGGCCATCGTTGTGCAGCAGGCGCGGGTTGTCGAACAGGCCCAGGCCGCGCAGGTCGAGGTCGTCGATGCGGGCATGGCGATAGCGGCCGCCGGTCGAGCCGATGAAGGTCTTCAGCGAGGCGCTGTCCAGGCGTGGCAAAAGGATGCCGCCTTGTTCGTCCTTGAGGTATTCGCCATTGGCCTGGCGCACCGGCGCGCCCTCGGCACTGCCGACACCCAGCATCAGCAGGCTCGGGCCCTGGCGGCCCAGGGCCTGGCGTATGCCTTCGCGTTCAAGCTCGCTCAGCGACGAGCCGATCAACAGCAGGCGGCCCTGGCCCAGGCCGCTCTGCGCCAGCAGCGCCAGGCCCTTGCGCACGGCCAGGTCGGCGCGCTGGCCGGGCTGCGGCATGATCGATGGATCGACGGCCTCGAGCAGGTTGCGCGTGGTGCCCAGATCATCCGACAACGGCACCAGGGTGTGGGCGCTGCCAGCGTAGACGATCAGTGCGGTCTGGCTGTCGCGACGATGCTCGAGCAGGTCGAGCACCTTGCGTCGGGCCTGCTCCAGGCGGTTCGGCGCGCTGTCCTCGGCGAGCATCTGCGGCGTCAGTTCGAGCAGGATCACCAGCGGGTCGGCCGGGCGCTGACGGGTTTCTTCGAGGCGTTGCCAGCTGGGGCCGAGCAGGGCCAGGACGATCAGCAGCCAGGCCAGGCCCAGGGCGATCCACGGCAGCTTGCTGGTGCTGCCGCTGCCGCCGCCGAGCAGTACCGCGTGGAACGGTTGCGGCAGGATCAACTGCCAGCGTCCGGCGCGTTTGCGTCGGTGCCAGAGCTTGAACAGCAGCCAGCCAAGCAGCGGCAGTACCAGCAGCCAGAGCGGGCGTAGCCATTGCGGCCAGAGTTCGATCATCGCCGCCTCCTCAGGCGCAGGCGCTTGAGGCGCTGGCGCCATTCCGGGTGGGGCTGCAGGAAGCGCGGTTTGCGCAGCAGGCGTTGCAGCAGGTTGTCCGGCCACTGCACGGCCACCACCAGCAGCACGCTGAGCAACAGCGCCAGTGCCAGTGGCCAGGCGTACAGCTCATGGGCGGTGCGTGCCTGGGTCGGCTGCTGGGCCACCGGTTCCAGTTGGTCGAGGGTGTCGCCGATGGCGTCGAGTTCGGCGCCGTCGTGGGCGCGGAAGTAGCTGCCATGGGTGATTTCGGCGATCTCCTTGAGCGCGGCCTCGTCCAGGTCCAGGCTCGGATTCAGGCCCAGCAGCCCCGGCGTGCCGCTGGCCTCGGGGTTGGCGCCGATGCCGATGGTGTAGATGCGCACGCCTTCCTGGGCGGCCAGGCGCGCGGCGGTCAGCGGGTGGATCTGCCCGCCGTTGTTGGCGCCGTCGGTGATCAGGATCAGTACCCGGCTCTGCGCCGGGCGCTGGCGCAGGCGTTTGACGGCCAGGCCAATGGCGTCGCCGATGGCGGTGTTCTTGCCGGCGATGCCGATCTGCGCTTCGTCGAGGAAGGTGCGCACGGTGCGCCGGTCGAAGGTCAGCGGGGCCTGCAGGTAGGCCTGGCTGCCGAACAGGATCAGGCCGACGCGGTCGCCCTGGCGGTCCTGCAGGAAGTCGCCCATCAATGCCTTGACCAGGTCCAGGCGGCTGATCTCGTCGTCCTTCCACTGCATGTCGGGGAAGTCCATGGAGCCCGACACGTCCACCGCCACCAGCAGGTCGCGGCCACTGGCCGAGACCGGCAGCGGATCGCCCAGCCACTGTGGGCGGGCGGCGGCCAGCAACAGCAGCAGCCAGATCAGGATGAACGGCGCCTGCTGGCGCCAGGTCGGCAGGTTGAGGCGGGCACGGCGCCCGGCCAGGCCCTCGAGTTCGTCAAGGAAGCCGACCTTGAGCACCGGTTCGCCGCTGTCCGCGGCCGGCAGCAGCAGGCGCGCCAGCCAGGGCAGCGGCAACAGCAGGAAGATCCACGGCCAGGCCAGTTCAAACATGCTTGCGGATCCAGGTTTCGACCGCCTGGGCGAGCCCGGCGATGGCCTTGTCATCGAGCTTGCACTCGGGCTTGTAGGCGCCTTCGACCAGCACCATCCAGCGGGTCAGGCCGGCGGCCGGGCAGCGGTTGTCGAGAAACGCCAGCCATTGCCGGCCATTGAGGGTATGGCTGTTGGCCCCCGGGTAGTGATTACGGCACAGGCGCTTGAGCAGGGCATTGATCTGCTGCAGCCAGGCCCCGGCGGGCGCGCCGTCATAGGGACGCGGCAGGCGTGCCAGTTCGGCCAGGGCCTCGACGCGGATCGGGTCCAGCGGCAGTTCGGCGCGTACCACCTTGCGCTTGCCCGGGCGCCAGTGGCGCAGGCGCCAGGCGCCCCAGCCGAGCAGGGGCAGCATGGCCAGCAGCAACCACCAGCCGGGCGCGGGCGGCCACAGGCCGATGGCGGGTGGCGCGATCAGCGGCTGCAGCTGGTCCAGCGGGTTCATTTCGCGCCTCCAGGGCGCTGTGCATTCAGGTATTCACGCAACTGCTCGATCATCTCGCTCTGGGTGCTCAGCGGCATCAGCACCACGCGCAGTTTCTGCGCCAGCAACTCCCAGCGCTCGATGCGTGCCTCGGCTTGCTGGCGGTAGGCCTGGCGCAGGCTGGCGTCGAGGGTGTCGAGTTCCAGCTGCGCGCCGCGCTGGGCGAAGCGCAGCAGGCCGGCGGCGGGCAGGGCGTGGTCGAGCGGGTCGCTGACCGGCATCAGCAGCACGTCGCAGTGCCGTGACAGCATGGCCAGGTGCTGCTCGACGCTGGCGCTGAGGGCGCGTTCGTCGCAGATGACGATGGCCAGGCTGCCCGGGCGCAATACCTCCCGTGCCCGGCGCAGGGCAAGGCCCAGGCTGTCGGCCTGGGGCTGGGCCTCGGTGTGCAGGGCCTGGTTGATCTTGGCCAGGCGGTTGAGCAGTTGCAGCAGGCTCTGCTTGCTGCGCCTGGGCTTGACCTCATGGTGCTCGTTGTCGCCGAACACCAGCCCGCCGATACGGTCGTTATGGCCCAGCGCGGCCCAGCCGAACAGCGCAGCGGCCTGGGCGGCAAGCACCGACTTGAACATCAGCCCGGAGCCGAAGAACAGCCGCTGGCTCTGCTCGACCATGATGAAGATCGGCCGTTCGCGCTCTTCATGGAACAGCTTGGTGTGCGGCTCCTGGGTGCGGGCGGTGACACGCCAGTCGATGTTGCGCACATCGTCGCCGGCCTGGTAGACCCGCACCTGGTCGAAGTCCACCCCGCGGCCACGCAGTTTCGAGTGGTGCAGGCCCACCAGCGGGCTGCGTTGGCCGGGCCGGGAGAACAGCTGGATCTCGCGCACGCGATGGCGCATGTCGATCAGGTCGGCCAGGCCGATGCGGATGCCGGGTTCGGCCAGCTGCGTGGTGGGCATGGGATCAGGCGACGGCGACGACGTCGAGGATGCGCTGGACCACGCGGTCCTGGTCGACCCCCGCCGCCTCGGCCTCGAACGACAGGATGATGCGGTGGCGCAGCACGTCGAACAGCACCGCCTGGATATCCTCGGGGCTGACGAAGTCGCGCCCGGCCAGCCAGGCGTGGGCGCGGGCGCAGCGGTCGAGGGCGATCGAACCACGGGGGCTGGCGCCGTAGGCGATCCAGTCGGCCAGTTCGCTGTCGAACTTGGCTGGGGTGCGGGTGGCCATCACCAGTTGCACCAGGTATTCCTCTACCGCATCGGCCATGTACAGGCCGAGGATTTCCTTGCGCGCGGCGAAGATCGCCTGCTGGCTGACCCGCCGCTCGGGCTTCACCTCGCCGCCCAGGGCCTCGCCCCGCGCTTGCAGGAGGATGCGCCGCTCGACGGCGGCATCGGGGAAGCCGATCTTCACGTGCATCAGGAAACGGTCGAGCTGGGCTTCGGGCAGCGGGTAGGTGCCTTCCTGCTCGATCGGGTTCTGCGTGGCCATCACCAGGAACAGCGGCGACAGCTCGTAGGTGCTGCGCCCGACGCTGACCTGGCGCTCGGCCATGGCCTCGAGCAGGGCCGACTGCACCTTGGCGGGTGCGCGGTTGATTTCGTCGGCCAGTACCAGGTTGTGGAAGATCGGGCCTTGCTGGAACACGAAACTGCCGGTTTCCGGGCGGTAGATCTCGGTGCCGGTGATGTCGGCCGGGAGCAGGTCGGGGGTGAACTGGATGCGATGGAACTGGGCCTCGATACCCTCGGCGAGCTCCTTGATGGCCTTGGTCTTGGCCAGGCCCGGGGCCCCCTCGACCAGCATGTGGCCGTCGGCCAGGAGCACGATCAGCAGGCGCTCGACCAGTTTTTCCTGGCCGAGGATCTGGGAAGAGAGAAAGGTGCGCAGCGCGATCAGCGCCTCACGGTGTTCCATCGTTGACGGTTCCTGGGGATGGGCCCTGGCGCGCTGGGAGCGGATGCCGGGCGAGGGGGGATACTTTAATCCATCCGGGGGGGCGGGGACCAATGGGGGTTTGCAAAAATCGTGTAAAGGATGGGTTGGGGGAGCAAGACTGTCCCGATCCCGATCCCGATCCCGATCCCGATCCCGATCCCGATCCCGATCCCGATCCCGATCCCGATCCCGCTCTTGCCGTTGCCGTTGCCCTTGCTTTTGCTTTTGCTTCTAAGCGCGCGATAGTTCAGGCGACACAAATTGCGACTTCAGGAGGCCGAACGGAGGGCTTGCGCAGGGAGGTGACGGGCATGGATGCCCGTCAAGCGCCGATCAGGCCATGGATGGCCCGTCGGCGCGTCCTCCCGGAGCAAGCCCGGAGTGAGGGGACCCCGGAGCGAAGCGTAGGGGCCGGATGATGGAGCGAGGATTTTTTGGTTCCTTTTTGATCCTTTGTATGGACCGGACACATGGTGGACACGTGTGCGGGGACATGGTTGACACTTTTCGGCAAGCAATCTGCCGGGAATACGACCATGCCTTGGAACGCGAGAGACGCCATGAGCTTAAGAGAAGAGTTCGTTAGCCTGGCCAATCACCCGGACGCCAACATGAGGGAGCTATGCCGTCGGTTCGGCATTAGCCCTCAGACGGGTTACAAATGGCTCAATCGATTTCGACAGGACGGCTTGCTCGGCTTGCAGGAGCGCTCTCGAAAGCCGGCCGTCAGCCCTCGCAAGACTCAGCCTGGGCTAGAAGAGGAAGTGATTGCCATCCGTAAGGAGCACTCCACGTGGGGTGGTCGAAAGATTAGTCACCTGCTTGATCAGCGCATCTGTGCCAGTACCGTAACCAATGTCCTGCATCGGCATGGATTGATCACCGCGGAGGCTTCCGAGGCTGCTAAACCATGGACACGCTTTGAGCGCGAAGCCCCGAATGATCTGTGGCAGATCGATTTTAAAGGTTTCTTCCAAACGGCTCAGGGACCTTGTTATCCGCTGACGCTGATTGATGACCACTCACGCTTTAACCTTGTGATACAGGCCTGCGCACATCAGCGCACAGGGTTGGTCATGGAGCACCTGACCGATCTGTTCAGCCGGTATGGGCTGCCCGTGCAGATCAACGCGGATAATGGCTCGCCCTGGGGGGCGCCAAGAAATCCCGGAGAACTCACACCGCTAGGTATCTGGTTGGTTCGCCTGGGAATTCGACTGACTTTCAGCAGGCCAGGCCACCCACAAACCAATGGTAAGGATGAGCGATTCCACCGGACGCTCAAGGCCGAGGTACTAACCGGGCGCAGTTTTCGGGATCTGCGAGAAGCGCAGGAAGCTTTCGACCTCTGGCGGGGCATTTACAACTACAAGCGTCCTCATCAGCAACTGGGCTACAAAGTACCGGCAGATCGCTATCAGATGAGCAGGCGGGCTTTCCCAAGCCGTCTACCGTCCGTTGAATACGGTCCCGATGATATTTTGGTGAAACCCTACAGCAGTCAGTTCCGCTTCAAGAAACGCTCATTTCGGATAGCCAAGGCGCTAGCAGGCTATGTGTTGGCGCTCCGCCGCAGCGATCAAGGGCCTGACCATTTTGATGTTTACTTCTGCCAGCACAAGCTGCGAACCATCGACTTCAACAACCCCGACGGTAAGCGATAATGTGTCCACCATGTCCCCGCACATGTGTCAGCGATGTCTCAAGTCCATACAATCCTTCAAAAGGGACCCGCCGTAAGGGCGGAAAGGTGACTATGCGTCGACATGGCGAATGAATGCGCATATAACTTTCAAGACACACGCTGTGTAAGTCAAAGTCAAAGTCAAAGTCAAAGTCAAATGCGATTGGTGCGGGTTTTCACAGTTGTAAGCGCATTCATTAGCTGTACTGACGCATAGTCACCTTTTCGCCCTTACGTGAACTGACCCCCGAAAGTTGGACACCTTATCCCCAACCGGAGGGTGTTCCATGACGAAATACAACCTGGCACTCAAGCAGGCACTCATCGAAGAGTGCCTTTCTGCCCGCAGTGTTCATGAGGTGGCGCTCAAGCATGACCTGAGTCCATCGCTGTTACGCCGCTGGGTAAAGGGCTACGAGCAACACGGTGCAGCCGGTTTGATTGCCAAGTACAGCCACTACGACGCGCAGTTCAAATTGAAGGTTTTGCAGTGCATTGAGCAAGACGGACTGTCCGCCCAGCAAGCTTGCGTGCAGTTTGATATCCGCGGCCCGAGTAGCATCAGGCAATGGAAAAGGTTGTACGATAAAGGCGGAGTAGAAGCCCTTCACCCGCGCCGTACCCGAGAGTTCAGCATGCCCCGCAAGCCATCAAAACAGTCCAGCACAAGCCCGCCCACCCCAGCGGACAGCGAGCTGACACCAAAGCAAATGCTCGAAGAGCTGGAATACCTGCGCGCGGAGAATGCTTATCTAAAAAAGCTCGATGCCTTGATCCAAGCGGACCCTCGAACTGCGCAGGCAAGAAAACGCAGGCTATCCAAGGATTGAGGCGCGGGCATCGACTTGCTCTGCTGCTACGTGCTGCAGGGCTGGCACGCAGTACCTTTTATTACCAAAGCAAAGTGCTGGTGGCTGACAAGCATGCTGCTCTCAAAGAGCGCATCAACAGCCTCTATCACGGACATAAGGGGCGGTACGGCTATCGTCGTATCACTGCGGTCCTCGGGCACAATGGCGAGGTGGTCAACCACAAGAAGGTGCAGCGACTGATGCAGTTGATGGACCTCAAATCTCTGGTCAAAGTTAAGAAATATCGCTCGTACCGAGGCTCCGAGGGGGTTGTTGCATCTGATCTACTCAAACGCAAATTCAAGGCAGAAGCCCCCAATCAGAAATGGGCAACCGACGTGACAGAGTTCAAGGTAAAGGGGCAGAAGCTGTTTCTCTCGCCTGTGATGGACCTGTACAACGGCGAGATCCTTGCTTATCAGATCAACCGGCGTCCTGAGTTCAAGATGGTTTCGACAATGCTGGAGCAAGCCTTCGAGCGGCTGAATCCAGGTGACAAACCGATACTGCATTCCGATCAAGGCTGGCAATATCAACAGCCAACTTACCGGCATATGCTGGCTGGGAAGAATATCGAGCAGAGCATGTCACGTAAGGGCAATTGCCTGGACAACGCCGCCATGGAAAGCTTTTTCGGCACGCTCAAGAGCGAGTTTTTTTACCTGGAATCGTTTGAAAGTGTTGAGCAACTGGCATCAGGGCTAGAGGATTACATCGCCTACTACAACCAAGAACGCATCAGTCTCAGACTGAATGGCTTGAGTCCGGTAGAATTCCGAACCCAAGCGCTGGCCGCATAGCGCTACCTGTCCAACTTTCGGGGGTCAGTTCAACGGCGAGTCACTTTTTGTCAAACGCGACAAAAAGTAACCAAAAAACGCTGCGGGTATGACTCACCCACATGGGTTACAAATCAGTTCACGCACATAGGTAACAGTCTTTAACTGGCAGGGTCGGTTTTCGAGGATCTGACCATGCCTTGGCGAGAGCTGAAACCTATGGACCTTAAAATGCTTTTCATCGCGGATTACCTGCAGGGGCCGCCCAGCTTCAGCGCCCTGTGCCAGGCCTACGAGATCAGCCGAAAGACCGGCTACAAATGGGTCGAGCGATATGAGAAAGAGGGGCCTTCGGGGCTGGAAGAACGCAGCCGCCGCCGGTTGAACCAGGATTGGGTCGTACCCGCCGCAGTTCGCGAAGCCATCATCGAATTGCGCAGTCGAGGCGAAACGGAACCGGGGCCGAAAAAGATCCAGGCTGCGCTGCAGGAGCGTTTCCCTGATCAGGCGCCGCCCTCGAAGACAGCGATCTACAACATCCTCAAGAAAGCCGAATTGGTCAAACCACGCCGCTTACGTCAGCGTGTAGCGGTCTATCCCAAGCCCCTGGAGAAGGCCGAGTCGCCTAACCAGCTGTTCAGTGCGGACTACAAAGGTCAATTCCTGACAGGTGCAGGCGTCTGGTGCTATCCGCTGACGATCATGGATCACGCCAGTCGTTTCCTGCTCGCCTGTCACAGCATGCCCAATACCAACCTGCTGGAAACCCAGGCCGTTTTCACCCAAGTGTTCCGAGAGAATGGCTTGCCTGAGCGGATTCGTACCGATAACGGTGTGCCGTTTGCCAGTAAGGGGCGTGCGGGACTTTCTCAGCTGTCGATCTGGTGGCTGCGTCTAGGCATCATTCCCGAGCGTATTGCGCCTGGTCGGCCTGAACAAAATGGCCGCCACGAGCGCATGCATCGAACGCTCAAAAGCACGCTCCCATCGCCGCCGGCAGTGGCCTGGGAGGCTCAACAACGGCACTTTGATCGCTTTCGGCAGCACTACAATCATGAGCGCTTGCATGAAGCGCTGAAGCAGAAAACACCGGCGTCTTGCTACCAGCCATCTCCACGCCCATTCCCTGAAAAGCTCCCCGAAATGACCTATCCCAGTCATATCGAGAGCTTGCCGGCTGATAGCTCCGGCATCATCAATCGCCGGGGCTTGAGGATCTACGTAGGTTATGTGCTCAAGCACCAGACCATTGGACTGGAGCAGGTTGGGGATGGCATCTGGGATGTTATTTTCGGCCCCATCATCCTTGGCAGGGTCGATGTGCGGGATGCCACTGATGGTTATGTAACACTCAAGGTGTTGTCACCTATGTGAGTGAACTTTTGTGTAACCCATGTGGGTGATCCGTACATCGCTCCATTCATCCGGCCCTCCGCTTCGCTCCGGGTTCCCTCACTCCGGCCTTGCTCCCGGGAGGACCGCGCTGAACGCCCCATCCTGGGGCGCAGCGCTTGACGGGCATCCATGCCCGTCACCTCCCTCCGCAAGACCTCCGTTCGGCCTCCTGAAGTCGCGAAGTTACGGGCGGCGCCTGCACTAACGCAGCTAGTCGCTAGGGACTACGCAGTTAATCTTGCGATCAAGATCAAGATCAAGATCAAGATCAAGATCGGATCGCGGCTTCGTTTAGTTCTTCGCCTTCGAATGCCGCCACCCTTGGTCAAAGAACGCAAACACCACCACCAGCACTCCGGCCACCGCCAGAATCATCGCCACGCCATCGGTTGAATGAGTCGCCGAACCTGCCACCAGCGCCAGCCCGCCCAACGGCGCCAGGCCGCCGGCCACCGCGGTACCGACCTCTCGCCCGGTGCCGAACCCGGACGAGCGCGTCTGCGTGGGGAACTGCCGGCTGAGGAACGACCCCTGCGGGGCGAACATCATCGGCGCCAGGATCCCGGTGCCCACGGCGATGGCCAAATAGATCATCATCGGCTCGCCAGTCGACAGCAGTTGCAGGAACGGGAAGGCGAACAGAGCCGACAGCACGCCACCGAGCATCAGCACGGTCTTGCTGCTCCATTTGTCGCACAGCCAGCCGAAGAACGGCACGGCGAAGATCGCCACCAGGCTGGCCAGGGTCACCGACAGCGAGGTGACATGCGCCTCGACGCCCTTGAACTGGGTCAGGTAGGCCAGCGAGAAGGTCTTGAAGATATAGCTCAGGGCGTTGTAGCCCACCGCCACGAAGAACACCACGGCCAGGCCCTTGAGGTCGTTCCTGAACAGCAGCTTCAGCGGCGACACCTGCGGTTTGTCATCGGCCTTGTCCAGCTCCTTGAAGTCCGGGGTCTCGGGGATGCTCTTGCGCACCCACAGGCCCACCGCTACCAGGGCGATACTGGCGATGAACGGGATGCGCCAGCCGCCGGCCAGCAGGAATTCGTTGCCGTTCATGGTCAGCAGGTACACGGTCAGCGACGACAGCAGCAGGCCCAGGTTCAGCCCCAGCGCCGGCCAGGCACCCTGGCTGCCGCGCTTGCCTTCGCTGGCGTGCTCGTAGGAGGTCACTGCCGCGCCGGAAAGTTCGGCCCCAGCGCCCAGGCCCTGGATGATGCGGATGATCACCAGCAGGATCGGCGCCCAGATGCCAATGGTTGCGTAGCCGGGGATCAGGCCGATCAGCATGGTGCACAGGCCCATCATGCAAAAGGTGATCACCAGCACATGCTTGCGCCCGAAACGGTCACCCAGGTAGCCGAACAGCACACCGCCGAACGGGCGGGCGATGAAACCGATGGCGAAGGTGGAAAATGCCAGCAGCGAGGCCACCGCCGGGTTGCTCGGGTCGAAGAAGATCTTCGAGAAGACGATCGCGGCCATGGTCGCGTAGAGGTAGAAGTCATACCACTCCAGCATCGAGCCGAAGATGGTCGCTGCCGCCACCTTGCGCAGGCGCTTGCGTTGCTGTTCGGGGGTTTCCGGCGCGGCCGGGGCCGTCTCGTATACCGACATCTGAGGTTTCCTTGTTGTCTTTGTAGTTGTGGATGCAGCAGGTGCTTCAGCGGGCCTCGAGGATCTTTTCGGCGATCATCTGGCCGATGGGGATGGCCGAGGTGGCGGCCGGCGACGGTGCGTTGCACACGTGCACCATGCGCGGCGTCTCGGCGAACAGGAAGTCGTGCACCAGGGAGCCGTCGCGCATCACCGCCTGGGCGCGGATGCCGGCCTCATAGGGCAGCAGATCCTCGACTTGGAGCGACGGGCAGTACTTGCGGCACTGCTCCAGGTAGCCACGCTTGAACAGCGAGTTCTTCATCTCGGCGGTGCCGGAACCGAGGTTGTTCCAGATGGTTTTCCAGAAGCCGGGGAAGCGTGCGTACTCGGCGACGTCGCGCCAGTTCACCGAGAACTTGCGGTAGTTTTCCCGGCCAAAGCCGAGCACCGCGTTGGGGCCGACGGTGACGCTGCCGTCGATCATCCGCGTCAGGTGCACGCCAAGGAACGGCAGCTCCGGATCGGGGATCGGGTAGATGAGGTGGTTGACGATCTGATTCTTGCTCGCCGGCAAGCGGTAGTACTCGCCGCGGAAGGGGATGATCTGGTGGTCGATCTTCACCCCGGCCAGGCGCGCCAGGCGGTCGGACTGCAGGCCGGCGCAGGCCACCAGTTGGCGGGCGCGCCAGGTGTTGCCGTCGGTGCTGACCGCGACATGATCGGCATGCTCCTGGATGGCGTGCACGGCGGTGGACAGGCGCACTTCGCCCCCGGCCTGGCGAATCACCTTGGCCATGGCGTCGCATACCTGCTGGTAGTCGACGATACCGGTGGCATCGAGGAACAGCGCGCCCTTGCCGACGATGTTCGGCTCGCGTTCACGCAGGGCGCCGGCGTCCAGGCGCTCGACCTTCAGGCCGTTCTGTTGCGAACGCTCGTACAGCGCCTGCATGCGCTGCACCTCCAGGTCGTTGGAGGCCACCAGCAGCTTGCCGCAGACCTCGAAGGCGATGCCGTGCTCGGCGCAGAAGTCCTTGGTGGCCTGGGCGCCGCGCTTGCACAGGTCGGCCTTGAGGCTGCCGGGGGCATAGTAGATACCGGCATGGATCACACCGCTGTTGTGGCCGGTCTGGTGGCGGCCGAGGCTGGCTTCCTTTTCCAGGATCAGCAGCGAGGCGCCGGGGCGACGGGTGAGCAGGGCCATCGCGGTGGCGAGGCCGACGATGCCGCCGCCGATGATGCAGTAGTCGTAGGTCATGCAGGGTACCTTGGAATTCTTGTCGGTGAATCTGCTTATCAGGTTGTCAGACTAAGTAGTGCGCGTAAAAAACTCGCCAGGTCGCGATAGGGTTCTCCGGGGTCAGTCGAGGTCGGGGAGGTCGAGTTTCAGGCGCTTGGCCGAGGCGCGCAGGTGGGCTTCGGCGCAGGCGGCGGCCGCATGGCGGTCACCGTCGGCAATGGCCTGGTACAACGCCCGGTGCTCACGCAGGGCGTCAGCCGAGCCGCCTACCGCTGGCGTGGCGGAGTTTTCCCAGGCGGTGCGGCGTGCGGCGGCCAGCTGGCCACCGAGGAAATCGTGGAAGGCGACGAAATAGTCGTTCTTGCCAGCGTCGGCGATGGCACGGTGAAAGGCCACGTCGGCGGCCGCGGCGGTGGCGAAGTCGCTGCGCGGGTCTTCCATGGTGCCTAGGGCCGCGGCCATGCGCTGCAGGTCGTCGGCGTCGCGGCGGCGGGCGGCGATGGCGGCGGCCTGGGTCTCGATCCACAGGCGCATCTCGAACATCTGCACCAGGTCCGGCTTGCGCCCGTTGCTGCCGGGGAAGCGGAACACCGTGCCATTGGGGGTCTGCGAGATGTACGAACCGAGCCCGCGGCGAGCGATCAGCACGCCGTCGGCCTTGAGCTGCGCCACCGCCTCGCGCACCACCGAGCGGCTGACATTGAGCTGTTCGGCCAGTTGCTGTTCGGTAGGCAGGCGCGACTCGGCGGCCAGGCGACCGGCATCGATCTCGGCGCGGATGGCGCTGACGACGCGTTCAACGAGGGTGTCGGGGCGCTGGAGCTCTAGCATGGACGTGCGGGTGCCTATTGGTCAGGTTGTCAGACAATGCCTGCTCGCGCCTTCGGCTGTCAATGGTGTTGTGCCTTCATCGCGGAAGACTCAAGCCCCCGCGAGGAGGCCCGAATGACCGGTCTAGACCTCGGACACGAAGGTCCCGGTGCCGTCGAGGATGTTGCGCAAGGTCAGCGCGACTTCTTCCAGGTCGCTGCCCGAGGTAGTCAGGATGATCTCCAGTTCCTCGTCGCCCTTCAGCGCGTCGCGATCCCCGGCCGCCACTTCGATCAGCAGGCGGGTGGCGCTCAAGGTCACCTTCAGCCCGTCCAGTGTCGATGGCTCGTCGTCCAGGGTCAGGTCGACGGTGTCCTCGTCCGGGTAGCGGGTCAGCAGGAACATCTGGCCCTTGTCGCTGTGGCAGCACAGGGTCGCCATGTTGTCTTCCTCGTCGTCGCAGGGGGTGGCGAAGAGCAGGGCGGTTTTCAATTGCATGGCGCACTCGGATCAATGGATATGAAAAGGAATTCTGACAGCCTTGCGCACACTGATAAACGTAAAGTTACCGCGCATTGACCGAAATTGTCGCAGCGCTGCAAGCCCAAGTGACCGTTCAGTCGTTAAGCTGCCCTGTCGATGGGTTCCCGTAAAGGCACAGCCACCTGGCAGTCGCTTTTGCAGGCACCCAACGCTTCTGTCTTGCCACGGGTTGGCTATGGTTGATCCGTACAAGGCGCATGTACGCGACGCTTCACCTATAACAAAGCCCAAGCGGAGTACCACAGATGGCGTTCTTCACCGCAGCCAGCAAAGCCGACTTCCAGCATCAACTGCAAGCGGCCCTGGCGCAGCACATCAACGAACAGTCCCTGCCACAAGTGGCACTGTTCGCTGAACAGTTCTTCGGCATCATCTCTCTGGACGAACTCACTCAGCGCAGGCTGTCGGACCTGGCCGGCTGCACGCTGTCCGCCTGGCGCATCATCGAGCGCTTCGACGCCACGCACCCGCAGGTGCGGGTCTACAACCCCGATTACGAACGCCACGGCTGGCAGTCCACGCACACCGTGGTCGAGGTGCTGCACCACGACCTGCCATTCCTGGTCGATTCGGTACGCACCGAGCTCAACCGCCGCGGCTACAGCATCCACACCCTGCAGACCACCGTGCTCAGCGTGCGCCGTGGCGCCAAGGGTGAGTTGGTCGAGCTGCTGCCCAAAGGCACCCTGGGCGAGGGCGTCAACCATGAATCGCTGATGTACCTGGAGATCGACCGCTGTTCCAACACCGCCGAGCTCAACACCCTGGCCATGGAGCTGGAGCAGGTGCTGGCCGAGGTGCGCGGCGTGGTCGCTGATTTCGAGCCGATGAAAGCCAAGATCCGCGAGCTGCTGGACCTGGTGGAGCAGAACGCCTTCGGCCCCGCGCAGAGCGACAAGGCCGAGGTGAAGAGCTTCCTGTCGTGGCTGCTGGACAACCATTTCACCTTCCTCGGCTACGAGGAGTTCACCGTCGAGTCCGACGCCGACGGCGGTCACCTGGTCTATGACGACACCTCGTTCCTGGGCCTGGCCCGCCTGCTGCGTGCAGGCCTGGGCGCCGATGACCTGCGCATCGAGGACTACGCCGTCGCCTACCTGCGCGAACCGCGCCTGCTGTCGTTCGCCAAGGCCTCGCAGCCAAGCCGCGTGCACCGCCCGGCCTACCCGGACTACGTGTCGATCCGCCAGATCGACCAGGACGGCAAGGTGGTCAAGGAATGCCGCTTCATGGGCCTGTACACCTCGTCGGTGTACGGCGAGAGCGTGCACACCATCCCCTACATCCGTGGCAAGGTTGCCGAAGTCGAGCGCCGCTCGCACTTCGACCCGAAGGCGCACCTGGGCAAGGAACTGGCCCAGGTCCTGGAAGTGCTGCCCCGCGACGACCTGTTCCAGACCCCGGTGGACGAGCTGTTCAGCACCGCCATGTCGATTGTGCAGATCCAGGAACGCAACAAGATCCGCGTGTTCCTGCGCAAGGACCCGTACGGCCGCTTCTGCTACTGCCTGGCCTACGTGCCGCGCGAGATCTACTCCACCGAGGTGCGGCAGAAGATCCAGCAGGTGCTGATGGAGCGTCTGAAAGCCACCGACTGCGAGTTCTGGACCTTCTTCTCCGAGTCGGTGCTGGCCCGCGTGCAATTGATCCTGAGGGTCGACCCGAAGAACCGCATCGAGATCGACCCGCAGCAGCTGGAGAACGAAGTGATCCAGGCCTGCCGTTCGTGGCAGGACGACTTCTCGGCGCTGGTGGTGGAAAACTTCGGCGAAGCCCACGGCACCAATATCCTCGCCGACTTCCCGAAAGGCTTCCCGGCCGGCTACCGCGAGCGCTTCGCCGCGCATTCGGCGGTGGTCGACATGCAACATGTGCTCAACCTGTCCGAGGCCAAGCCGCTGGCCATGAGCTTCTACCAGCCGCTGACGCAGCTCGGTGAGCGCACGCTGCACTGCAAGCTCTACCACGCCGATACGCCGCTGGCACTGTCGGACGTGCTGCCGATCCTGGAAAACCTCGGCCTGCGCGTGCTCGGTGAGTTCCCTTACCGCCTGCGCCACGCCAGCGGCCGCGAGTTCTGGATCCACGACTTCGCCTTCACCTACAGCGAAGGCCTCAACCTCGACATCCAGCAGCTCAACGACACCTTCCAGGACGCCTTCGTCCATATCGTCAAGGGCGACGCCGAGAACGATGCGTTCAACCGCCTGGTGCTGACCGCCGGCCTGCCATGGCGCGACGTCGCGCTGCTGCGTGCCTACGCCCGCTACCTCAAGCAGATCCGCCTGGGCTTCGACCTGGGCTACATCGCCAGCACCCTGAACAACCACACCGATATCGCCCGCGAGCTGACCCGGTTGTTCAAGACCCGCTTCTACCTGGCGCGCAAGCTCACCAACGAAGACCTCGACGACAAGCAGCAACGCCTGGAACAGGCGATCCTCACCGCCCTGGACGATGTCCAGGTGCTCAACGAGGACCGCATCCTGCGGCGCTACCTGGACCTGATCAAGGCCACCCTGCGCACCAACTTCTACCAACCGGACGCCAACGGCCAGAACAAGTCGTACTTCAGCTTCAAGTTCAACCCCAAGCTGATCCCCGAGCTGCCCAAGCCGGTGCCGAAGTTCGAGATATTCGTCTATTCGCCTCGGGTCGAGGGCGTGCACCTGCGCTTTGGCAACGTCGCCCGCGGCGGCCTGCGCTGGTCGGACCGCGAGGAAGACTTCCGTACTGAAGTGCTCGGCCTGGTCAAGGCCCAGCAGGTGAAGAACTCGGTGATCGTGCCGGTCGGCGCCAAGGGCGGCTTCCTGCCGCGTCGCCTGCCGCTGGGCGGCAGCCGTGACGAGATCGCCGCCGAGGGCGTGGCGTGCTACCGCATCTTCATCTCTGGCCTGCTCGACATCACCGACAACCTCAAGGACGGTGGCGTGGTGCCGCCGGCCAACGTGGTGCGCCATGATGACGATGATCCGTACCTGGTAGTGGCGGCCGACAAAGGCACCGCGACCTTCTCCGACATCGCCAACGGCATCGCCATCGACTACGGCTTCTGGCTGGGCGATGCGTTCGCCTCGGGCGGCTCGGCCGGCTATGACCACAAGAAGATGGGCATCACCGCCCGTGGCGCGTGGGTGGGCGTACAGCGCCACTTCCGCGAGCGCGGCATCAACGTGCAGGAAGACCCGATCACCGTGGTCGGTGTCGGCGACATGGCCGGCGACGTGTTCGGCAACGGCCTGCTGATGTCCGACAAGCTGCAACTGGTGGCGGCGTTCAACCACCTGCACATCTTCATCGACCCGAATCCGGACCCGGCCACCAGCTTCGCCGAGCGCAAGCGCCTGTTCGACCTGCCGCGCTCGGCCTGGAGCGACTACGACACCGGCATCATGTCCGAAGGCGGCGGGATCTTCCCGCGTAGCGCCAAGAGCATCGCCATCAGCCCGCAGATGAAGGAACGCTTCGCCATCGAGGCCGACCGTCTGACCCCGACCGAACTGCTGCATGCACTGCTGCAGGCACCGGTGGACCTGCTGTGGAACGGTGGTATCGGCACCTACGTCAAGGCCAGCAGCGAAAGCCACGCCGATGTCGGCGACAAGGCCAACGACGCCCTGCGCGTCAATGGCAACGAGCTGCGCTGCAAGGTGGTGGGCGAGGGCGGCAACCTGGGCATGACCCAGCTCGGCCGTGTCGAGTTCGGCCTGAACGGCGGCGCCACCAACACCGACTTCATCGACAACGCCGGTGGCGTCGACTGCTCCGACCACGAGGTCAACATCAAGATCCTGCTCAACGAAGTGGTGCAGGGTGGCGACATGACCGAGAAGCAGCGCAACCAGCTGCTGGGCAGCATGACCGACGAAGTCGCCGGGCTGGTGCTGGGCAACAACTACAAGCAGACGCAAGCGCTGTCGCTGGCGGCCCGCCGTGCCCGCGAGCGCATCGCCGAGTACAAGCGCCTGATGGCCGACCTGGAGGCACGTGGCAAGCTGGACCGCGCCATCGAGTTCCTGCCCAGCGAGGAGCAGCTGGCCGAACGCCTGGCGGCGGGGCAGGGCCTGACCCGCGCCGAGCTGTCGGTACTGATCTCGTACAGCAAGATCGACCTCAAGGAGCAGTTGCTCAAGTCGCTGGTGCCGGACGACGACTACCTGACCCGCGACATGGAGACCGCGTTCCCGCCGTCGCTGGTCAGCAAGTTCGCCGACTCCATGCGCCGCCACCGCCTGAAGCGCGAGATCGTCAGCACCCAGATCGCCAACGACCTGGTCAACAACATGGGCATCACCTTCGTGCAGCGCCTGAAGGAGTCCACCGGCATGAGCCCGGCCAACGTGGCGGGCGCTTATGTGATCGTGCGCGACATCTTCCACCTGCCGCACTGGTTCCGCCAGATCGAGGCCCTGGACTATCAGGTCCCGGCCGAGATCCAGCTGACCCTGATGGACGAGCTGATGCGCCTGGGCCGTCGGGCCACCCGCTGGTTCCTGCGCAGCCGTCGCAACGAGCAGGACGCTGGTCGCGATGTTGCTCACTTCGGGCCGGTGCTCGCGCAGTTGGGGCTCAAGCTCGACGAACTGCTGGAAGGCCCGACCCGCGAGCGCTGGATGAACCGCTACCAGGGCTTTGTCGACGCCGGTGTGCCGGAGTTGCTGGCGCGCATGGTCGCCGGTACCACCCACCTGTACACCCTGTTGCCGATCATCGAGGCTTCGGACGTCACCGGGCACGATCCGGCGCAGGTGGCCAAGGCGTTCTTCGCCGTGGGCAGCTCGCTGGACCTGACCTGGTACCTGCAGGAGATCAGCAACCTGCCGGTGGAGAACAACTGGCAGGCCCTGGCCCGCGAGGCGTTCCGCGACGACATCGACCTGCAGCAGCGGGCGATCACCATCTCCGTGCTGCAGATGGCCGACGCGCCGGAAGACATGGACGCCCGCGTGGCCCTGTGGTGCGAGCAGCACCGGGTGATGGTCGAGCGCTGGCGCGCCATGCTCGACGACCTGCGCAACGCCACCGGCACCGACTATGCGATGTACGCGGTGGCCAACCGCGAGCTGGTCGACCTGGCGATGAGCGGTCAGGCGGCGGTGATTCCGTCCTGAGCCTTGCGCTGAAGTGAAAAAAAGCCCCGGCAGTGATGCCGGGGCTTTTCATTTTGTGGCGTGTCATTTGCCTGGGAACGGCGCACCGCCGTTCCACGGTGTACTACTTGAACCGTCGCTCCACGCCTTTCTCCACCAGGATCTTCGCCGAAATCTCCTCCACCGAGAAATGCGTGGAATTGATGTTGGGAATGTTCTCCCGACGGAACAGGTTCTCCACTTCGCGCACCTCGAACTCGCACTGGGCGAAGCTTGCGTAGCGGCTGTTGGGTTTGCGTTCGTGGCGGATCGCGGTCAGGCGGTCGGGGTCGATGGTCAGGCCGAACAGCTTGTTGTGGTGCTTCTTGAGCACCGCCGGCAGCTGCAGGCGTTCCATGTCGTCCTCGGTCAGCGGGTAGTTGGCGGCGCGGATGCCGAACTGCATGGCCATGTACAGGCAGGTCGGGGTCTTGCCGCAACGCGACACGCCCACCAGGATCAGGTCGGCCTTGTCGTAGTAGTGGGTGCGCGCGCCGTCGTCGTTGTCCAGGGCGAAGTTGACCGCCTCGATACGCTCCATGTAGTTGGAATTGCCACCGATCGAGTGGGATTTGCCCACGGAATACGACGAATGGGCGGTCAATTCCTGCTCGAGCGGGGATAAAAACGTCGAGAAGATGTCGATCATGAAGCCATTGGACGTGGCCATGACCTCACGGATGTCCTGGTTGACGATGGTGTCGAAAATGATCGGACGCACCCCGTCGCGCTCGGCCGCGGCGTTGATTTGCTGGACCATGGCCCGGGCCTTTTCCAGCGTGTCGATGTAGGGGCGCGTGAATTTATTGAACGGAATGCTCTCGAATTGTGCGAGCAGGCTCTGGCCCAGCGTTTCTGCAGTGATGCCGGTACCGTCGGAGATGAAGAACGCGGTTCGTTTCATTTGCACCTGGGGGCCTTAAGCTGCCGAAGATTTCTGGATATGATAGGTTCGGTTTGCCGAACGCGGTTGCACGGCATTCTCACTTATTTTCCAGGTCCAGGCCACAAGCGTCCGGCCCAGTCATTCAGGCAGGCGGGCGCCCTTGAGCTTTTCCAATACAGTTAGTGGAGAGATCACCTTGGTAGAGTACGTAGTTTCCCTCGATAAGCTCGGCGTCCATGATGTGGAGCATGTGGGGGGCAAGAACGCATCCCTGGGCGAGATGATCAGTAACCTCGCAGGTGCCGGTGTCTCGGTGCCGGGCGGCTTTGCCACTACGGCTCAGGCGTACCGCGATTTTCTCGAGCAAAGTGGCCTCAACGACCGCATCCATGCGGCGCTCGACGCGCTGGATGTCGACGATGTCAACGCCCTGGCCAAGACCGGCGCGCAGATCCGCCAGTGGGTGATGGAAGCCGATTTCCCGGCGCGCCTCGATTCGGAAATCCGAACCGCCTTCGCCGAAATGTCCCAGGGGAATGACAACATGGCCGTGGCCGTGCGCTCCTCGGCCACCGCTGAAGACCTGCCGGACGCCTCCTTCGCCGGCCAGCAGGAGACCTTCCTCAACATCCGTGGTGTCGACAACGTGATCCGCGCGGCCAAGGAAGTGTTCGCCTCGCTGTTCAACGACCGCGCCATTTCCTACCGCGTGCACCAGGGCTTCGACCACAAGCTGGTCGCCCTGTCCGCTGGCGTGCAGCGCATGGTCCGCTCCGAGACCGGTACCGCGGGCGTGATGTTCACCCTGGACACCGAATCGGGCTTCCGCGACGTGGTGTTCATCACCGGTGCCTATGGCCTGGGTGAAACCGTGGTCCAGGGGGCGGTCAACCCGGACGAGTTCTACGTGCACAAGAACACCTTGCAGGCCGGTCGCCCGGCGATCCTGCGCCGCAACCTGGGCAGCAAGGCGATCAAGATGGTCTATGGCGACGAAGCCAAGGCCGGTCGTTCGGTCAAGACTGTCGAGGTTGATCGCGCCGAGCGTGCGCGCTTCTGCCTGAGCGACGACGAAGTCAATGAACTGGCCAAACAGGCCATGATCATCGAACAGCACTACCAGCGCCCGATGGACATCGAGTGGGCCAAGGACGGTGACGACGGCAAGCTGTACATCGTCCAGGCCCGTCCCGAGACCGTGAAGAGCCGCGCCAGCGCCAATGTCATGGAGCGCTACCTGCTGAAAGAGAAGGGCACCGTACTGGTCGAGGGCCGTGCCATCGGCCAGCGCATCGGCGCCGGCAAGGTCCGCGTGATCAACGACGTGTCCGAGATGGACAAGGTCCAGCCAGGCGATGTGCTGGTCTCGGACATGACCGACCCGGACTGGGAGCCGGTGATGAAGCGCGCCAGCGCCATCGTCACCAACCGTGGCGGGCGTACCTGCCACGCGGCGATCATCGCCCGTGAACTGGGCATCCCGGCCGTCGTCGGCTGCGGCAACGCCACCCAGGTCCTGAAAGATGGCCAGGGCGTCACCGTTTCCTGCGCCGAAGGCGACACCGGCTTCATCTTCGAAGGTGAGCTGGGCTTCGACATCAAGCAGAACTCGGTCGATGCCATGCCGGAGCTGCCGTTCAAGATCATGATGAACGTCGGCAACCCGGACCGCGCCTTCGACTTCGCCCAGTTGCCCAATGCCGGTGTCGGCCTGGCGCGCCTGGAGTTCATCATCAACCGCATGATCGGCGTGCACCCCAAGGCGCTGCTCAACTACGCCGGCCTGCCGCCGGAGCTGAAAGAGAGCGTCGACAAGCGCATTGCCGGCTACAACGACCCGGTCGGCTTCTATGTCGAGAAGCTGGTCGAGGGCATCAGCACCCTGGCAGCGGCCTTCTACCCGAAAAAGGTCATCGTGCGCCTGTCGGACTTCAAGTCCAACGAATACGCCAACCTGATCGGCGGCAAGCTCTACGAGCCGGAAGAAGAAAACCCGATGTTGGGCTTCCGTGGCGCCTCGCGCTACATCAGCGAGTCGTTCCGTGACTGCTTCGAGCTCGAGTGCCGTGCGCTGAAGCGCGTGCGCAACGAGATGGGCCTGACCAACGTCGAGATCATGGTGCCGTTCGTGCGTACCCTGGGCGAGGCCAGCCAGGTCGTCGACCTGCTCGCCGAAAACGGCCTGGCCCGCGGCGACAACGGCCTGCGCGTGATCATGATGTGCGAGCTGCCGTCCAACGCCATCCTGGCCGAAGAGTTCCTCGAGTACTTCGACGGCTTCTCCATCGGCTCCAACGACCTGACCCAGCTCACCCTGGGCCTGGACCGCGATTCCGGCATCATCGCCCACCTGTTCGATGAGCGAAATCCTGCCGTGAAGAAACTGCTGGCCAATGCCATCGCCGCGTGCAACAAGGCCGGCAAGTACATCGGCATCTGCGGCCAGGGCCCGTCGGACCACCCTGACCTGGCCAAGTGGCTGATGGAGCAGGGCATCGAAAGCGTGTCGCTGAACCCGGACTCGGTGCTCGAGACCTGGTTCTTCCTGGCCGAAGGCCAGGGCGCGGCCTGATGCGCTGAAGGCAACACACTGTGGGAGCGGGCTTGCCCCGCGATAGCGCCAGATGGGACAGCAGTGTCTGTAGGTCTGGTTCAATCGCGGGGCAAGCCCGCTCCCACGTTCATATCCTCTGTTTGTTTGTGAACCCATGCAAAGCAGCTCCACCCAATTCCCCGTCGCGTTGCTCAGTGCCGAGCGCCGCGGTGACCTCAGCGAAGACGTCTACCGGATCAAGGCCGGCAACAGCCCGGATGCGAGCGTAGAGCTGGCCGTCACCCGCCTGGGCCTGGCCGATCAGGACCGCGTCCAGGGCATGCCGGTCATTCTCCTGCACGGCAGCTTCTCCAACCGGCGCTTCTGGTATTCGCCCAAGGGCATCGGCCTGGGCGCCTACCTGGCACGTGCCGGTTTCGATGTGTGGATCCCGGAGATGCGCGGCCACGGCCTGTCGCCGCGTAACCGCGACTGGCGGCAGAACCGCGTGGCCGACTATGCGCGCTACGACCTGCCGGTGATCGGCGCCTTCGTACATGAAAAAGCCGGGCAGGTACCGCGCTGGATCGGCCACTCGCTGGGCGGCACCACGTTGGCGGCGGCGCTGGGCAGCGGTTACCTGGACGCCGGGCTGGTGGCCGGTGCGGCGCTGTTCGGCACCCAGGTCAGCCGGGTCTACTGGCCGTTGAAAGTGCCACCGGTGGAGTGGGGCGCGCGCATGCTGCTCAAGCGCTTTGCGCAGATTTCCGGTTCGCGCCTCAAGCGTGGCCCGGAAGACGAACCCATCGGCCTGGCCCTGGAGAGCCTGCGCTGGAATGGCCTGTTCGGCCGCTTCGGCGACAAGGAGAAGGACTGGTGGTCGGGGCTGGCCGAAGTCGAGGTGCCGCTGCTGGCGGTGGCCGGAGCCGGTGACTTCCAGGATCCGGTGTGGGCCTGCCGCAAGCTGTTCGAGCAGTTTGGCGGTGATGCCAGGCAGTTCCTGCGCCTGGGCCGCGAGGAGGGCTTCGAGGCCTTCGGGCATGTCGACATGCTGGTCAGCAAGGCGGCGCAGACCCAGGTGTGGCCGTTGGTGGAGCGCTGGCTGCGCGACCCCCTGGTAGCGGTGCATGCCTCGACGGTGGTGATGGAGCCTGTGGCTGCCAGTTGAAACATCGGCCGGTGCGGCGATGGTTCAACTGACTGCTCGGTCCCGGATGACTGCCGGCCCTTCCAAGGTGTAGCCTTGGCCGACACCCGCTTTCGTTGTGACTGACAGGAGTTTCCCATGCAGCATTACGTAACGCCCGACCTGTGCGACGCCTATCCGGACCTGGTCCAGGTGCTCGAACCCATGTTCAGCAACTTTGGCGGCCACGACTCGTTCGGCGGCCAGATCGTCACCATCAAGTGCTTCGAAGACAACTCCCTGGTCAAGGAGCAGGTCGAGCTCGATGGCAAGGGCAAGGTCCTGGTGGTCGATGGCGGTGGCTCGCTGCGCCGGGCGCTGCTGGGCGACATGCTTGCCGAAAAGGCCGCGAAGAATGGCTGGGAAGGCCTGCTGATCTACGGCTGCGTGCGTGACGTGGACGTGCTGGCGCAGACCGATGTCGGTATCCAGGCCCTGGCCAGCCACCCGATGAAGACCGACAAGCGCGGCATTGGCGACCTCAACGTCGCGGTGACCTTTGCCGGCGTGACCTTCCGCCCGGGCGAATATGTATACGCCGACAACAACGGCGTGCTGGTCTCGCCAAGCCCGCTGAAGATGCCCGAGTGATCCGCCGCACACCCATGGAGCTTTGATGTTCGAGGAAGACAACGCGCAATGGGGCCTGGTGCATGCCCTGGTGCTCGATGGCAAGGGTGGCGCGCGTTCGATCGCCCGCACCGAGCTGGACGACCTGCAGTTGCAGCCCCAGGAGAGCCTGTGGCTGCACTGGGACCGCAGTCATCCGCAGACCCGCACCTGGTTGCTGCACGACAGCGGTCTGAGCGAGTTCGCCTGCGACCTGTTGCTTGAGGAGAACACCCGCCCGCGCCTGTTGCAGATGGCCGGCGAGCAGATGCTGCTGTTCCTGCGCGGGGTCAACCTCAACCCGGGTGCCGAACCCGAGGACATGGTTTCGGTACGTATCTTCGCCGAGGCGCGGCGGGTCATCTCGTTGCGTTTGCGGCCGCTGCGCGCCAGCGACGAGGTGCTCCAGCAGCTGGACGAGGGCAGGGGGCCGAAAACGGCTTCCGAACTGTTGTTGCTGATGGGCGAACTGCTGACCGAGAAGGTCCAGGCGCTCGTCAGCGACCTGTCCGAAGCGGTCGATCTGGAAGAGGAAAAGGCAGAATCCGACGAACGGTATTCTCCAGCCCAGGGCAGCCTGCAGCAGATCCGCCGTCGTGCCGCCGGCCTGCGCCGTTTCCTCGCTCCACAGCGCGATATCTATGCCCAGCTTTCGCGCAATAAATGCAGCTGGTTCGCCGACGCCGACGGGGATTACTGGAACGAGCTGAACAACAGCCTGATCCGCTACCTCGAGGAGCTGGAACTGGCCCGCGAGCGAGCCGCCCTGGTGCTGGAAAGCGAGGATCGGCGCCGCAGCGAGCGGATGAACCGGACCATGTACCGGTTTGGCATCATCACCTGCATCTTCTTGCCCATGAGCTTTATCACCGGATTGCTGGGCATCAACGTCGGCGGTATTCCGGGCTCCGACAGCCCCTATGGATTCCTGTTCGCCAGCCTGATCGTGCTGGGGTTGGCGGTAGGGCAGTGGCTGCTGTTCCGGCGGTTGCGGTGGGTCTGAAATGAGGCATTTTGAAACATTCGTCCCAGTGGCAGGTGTGACCCATCGCTTGGCACCCACGTCTTTGACTGACATTGCGCGAGGTGCCCATGCACGATCCGTTTGAAGAATCCCTGCGCGACCTGCTCAAGGCGTCGCCGTCCGGCCAGGACCGTGACGACGCCGCGTGCCTGGGTCGCGTGCTCAAGACCGCCAACCGCCAGGTCGGCGCGGGCGATCTGTTCAGCCTGCTTGGCCGCTGGAGCCAGGCGCTGCTGATCGCCGTGAACAATGGCTCGGCGCATGTCGCGCCGGTGCGCCGCAACTCTACCCGCAACCCTGCCGCAGGCAGCCCTGCAGATAAGGCCGATTGAATATGGAACTCGATCTCTGGACCCAGAGCCTGGTCACCGCCATGACTGCCCTTTGGACCAAGGTGGCGAACTTCATCCCCAACCTGTTCGGCGCGCTGGTCGTGGTGCTGCTCGGTTTCGTCGTGGCCAAGCTGCTCGACACCTTGCTGTCGAAGGTGCTGGCCAAGTTCGGCCTGGACCGCCTGATGAGTGGTACCGGCCTGACCAAGATGCTCGCCCGGATTGGTATCCAGGTACCGATTTCGACGCTGATCGGCAAGATCGTCTATTGGTTCGTGCTGTTGATCTTCCTGGTTTCGGCGGCTGAATCGCTGGGCCTGGAGCGGGTCTCGGCGACCCTGGACATGCTGGCGCTGTACCTGCCCAAGGTATTCGGCGCGGCGCTGGTGATGCTGGCCGGCGTGCTGTTGGCGCAACTGGCCAACGGCCTTGTGCGCGGCGCCGCCGAGGGCATCGGCCTGGAGTACGCCGCTGGCGTCGGGCGTATCGTCCAGGGGCTGGTGATCATCATCAGTATTTCGGTGGCCATCAGCCAGCTGGAGGTCAAGACCGACCTGCTCAACCACGTGATCGTCATCGGGCTGATTACCGTTGGTCTGGCAATTGCCCTGGCGATGGGCCTGGGCAGCCGTGAAATTGCCGGGCAGATCCTGGCCGGCATCTATGTGCGTGAGCTCTATCAGGTCGGCCAGCACGTGCGCATTGGCGAGGTCGAAGGGCACATCGAGGAGATCGGCACGGTCAAGACGACCCTGCTGACCGATGATGGCGAACTGGTGTCGTTGTCTAATCGCGAGCTGCTCGAGCAGCGCGTGAATAGCCGCTAACCGAACAAAAGCTGTTAATGTATGCCGCCGCAAAAATCGGCCCACGGGGCCGAGCGGCGACATTGACCTGACTGTCGGCCAGATCCGTTTTGAATAAAGTTCATTCGCCGCCCATGCGCTATGACCCCCGCGAGCTCACCGACGAGGAGTTGGTGGCGCGTTCGCATGAGGAGCTGTTTCATGTCACTCGCGCCTATGAGGAACTCATGCGGCGCTACCAGCGCACGCTGTTCAACGTCTGTGCGCGCTACCTGGGGAACGATCGGGATGCCGACGATGTCTGTCAGGAGGTGATGCTCAAGGTGCTCTACGGGTTGAAGAACTTCGAGGGCAAGTCCAAGTTCAAGACCTGGCTCTACAGCATCACCTACAACGAATGCATCACCCAGTACCGCAAGGAGCGTCGCAAGCGCCGGCTGATGGATGCGCTGAGCCTGGACCCTGTCGAAGAGGCGTCCGAGGACAAGGCACCGAAGCCGGAAGAAAAAGGCGGGCTGGACAAATGGCTGGTACATGTGAACCCGATCGACCGGGAAATCCTGGTGCTGCGATTTGTCGCGGAGCTGGAATTCCAGGAGATCGCCGACATCATGCACATGGGCCTGAGCGCCACGAAAATGCGCTACAAGCGTGCGCTCGACAAGCTTAGAGAGAAATTTGCAGGCGTGGCTGAAACTTAGTGGCCTGCAAATACCTCTAACCAACCGGCAAGTTCTGCTAGACTTGCCGTCGAGTTGTCCCCCGGATGTTGGTGGGACTGCTTAACTATCACCAGATGGGGATTTAACGGATGAAATTGAAAAACACCTTGGGCTTGGCCATTGGCTCGCTCGTAGCCGTGACTTCGCTCGGCGCTCTGGCTCAAGGCCAAGGCGCAGTCGAAATCGAAGGTAACGTTACCAAGCAGTTCTACGACAGCGAACGTAACTTCAAGAACACCGGCACCAATCCAGGTGTTCGCCTCGGTTACTTCCTGACCGACGACGTCTCCCTGGACCTGGGCTACAACGAGACCCACAACGCTCGTGGTGAAGTCTTCAACAAAGACATCAAAGGCTCCAAGACCAAGCTCGACGCTACCTACCACTTCGGTACCGTAGGCGATGCACTGCGTCCGTACGTTTCCGCCGGTTTCGCTCACGAGAGCCTGGGCCAGGCCACTCGTAGCGGCCGTGACCACTCCACCTTCGCCAACGTTGGCGCTGGCGCCAAGTGGTACATCACCGACATGTTCTTCGCCCGTGCCGGCGTCGAAGCCATGTACAACATCGACAACGGCAACACCGAGTGGGGTCCGACCGTTGGTCTGGGTCTGAACTTCGGTGGCAGCGGTGGCCAGAAAGCCGCTCCTGCGCCTGCTCCAGTTGCCGAAGTCTGCTCCGACAGCGACAACGATGGCGTCTGCGACAACGTCGACAAGTGCCCAGACACCCCAGCCAACGTTACCGTTGACGCTGATGGCTGCCCGGCTGTTGCCGAAGTCGTTCGCGTTGAGCTGGACGTCAAGTTCGACTTCGACAAGTCGGTCGTCAAGCCAAACAGCTACGGCGACATCAAGAACCTGGCTGACTTCATGAAGCAGTACCCACAGACCACCACCACCGTGGAAGGTCACACTGACTCCGTCGGCCCAGACGCTTACAACCAGAAGCTGTCCGAGCGTCGTGCCAGCGCTGTCAAGCAGGTCCTGACCCAGCAGTACGGTGTTGAATCGAGCCGTGTTGACTCGGTTGGCTACGGTGAGACCCGTCCGGTCGCCGACAACGCCACCGAAGCTGGCCGCGCCGTCAACCGTCGCGTAGAAGCTCAGGTAGAAGCCCAGGCCAAGTAATTGGTTTGACGCTTCACGAAAAACCCGGCCTCGGCCGGGTTTTTCTTTGTCTGCGATTTTTTGGGGCGATGGGGCGTGGATGGTCGCGTGCTCAGTGCTTGAGCAGAACCAGCAACAGCACCACGTTCAACAGTAGCGACAGCAAGCCAATCGTGCGCCATACCTTCAGTGGCTCACGTTCCAGCAGTGGCCGTGGTCGCTCGTCCAGTTCCTGGAGGTCCCCCCGTTCCAGCAACAGCAACCACTGTTCGGCGGTCTCGAAGCGCTGCGCCGGATCTGCCGCCACCGCCTGCAACAGGTTGTGCTGAAGCCACTCCGGCACATCCGGGCGGTAGCGCGCCGGGTTTACTGGCGTACCGAAGCGTGGCCGTTGGAACGCCTCGACTTCGCCGTAGGGGTAGTGGCCGGTAAGCAGCTGGTAAAGCGTCACGCCCGCGGCATAGAGGTCCTGACGCGGCGCAGGCGGCAGGCCGTCGTAGGCTTCCGGGGCAAGGAACGAAGGCGTGCCTGGCAAGGCGTGGGGCGGGTCTTCGGAAAGCCCCGGGCAGTACGCCAGCCCGAAGTCGAGCAGGCGCAACTGGCCATCCTCGCCCAAGTGCAGGTTTTCCGGCTTGATGTCACGGTGCAGCAGGTTGCGCCGGTGCAGCGCACCGACAGCCTGCAGCAGCTGGCGCGCCATTTCCAGCCATTGCGCCAGGGGCAGCGGGCCGCTCGCCACGAGCAGGCTGGCGAGGGTCGTGCCCGGGTATTCGCGCATCAGGTAGTACAGGTGCAGGCGCTGGCTGGCCGGGTGCACCTCAGGGAAGTGGCGGCCGGCGACCCGGCGCAGGAACCACTCTTCCATGAGCAAGGTCTGGGCGGCCCCGGGCTCGTTGTCGCGGGCCGGGGGCAGGGTCTTGAGCAACCAGGGCCGGCCTTGCGGATCACGGGTGCGGTAGAGCAGCGCTTGCCTGCTCTGGGCCAGCAAACCGTCGATCTGCCAGCCATCGATCATCTGGCCTGCACGCAAAGCGGCTGGCAGCGGCCACTGCTTGAGCTGCGCCAGGGTGTCGCCCAGGTTGCTCGCGCCCAGCTGGTCGACTCGTACCAGCAAGGCGCTGGCATTGTCCTGGCTGCCGCAGTGATGGGCGCTGGCCACGAGGGTATCGGCGGCTTCCTGCAGGTCGCGGTGTTCGCGCAGGATCGACTGGATATGCGCATCGCCCAGACTGGCCCACACGCCGTCGCTGAGCAGCACGAAGCACTCGCCTTCATGCAGATCGCCCTCCAGATAGTCCACCAGCAACTGCTGGTCCAGCCCCAGCGCGCGCTTGAGCACATGCTGCATGCCGGGCTGGTCCCACACATGGTCTTCACTCAGGCATTGCAACTGGTCGTCCTGCCAGCGGTATACCCGGCAGTCGCCGACGTGGGCGAGGGTGAAGCGTCGCCCGCGCAGCACCAGGGCGCTGAGGGTGGTGAGCAGCGGCTGGCCATTGCCTTGGGCGCGCAGCCAGCGGTTTTGCGCTACCAGCAGACGGTCCAGGGCCTGGGCCACGCTCCAGGTGGCGGGCGTGGCGTAGTAGTCCAGGGCCAGGGCCTGCAAGCTGGCGCGCGCTGCCAGGCCGCCGTCGGCACACTGGCTGACGCCGTCGGCCAGCGCGCACAGGTAGCCCTTGCTGGCCGCCAGCTCGGCTGCAGGGGTGACCAGGCGCAGGGCATCCTGGTTTTCCGTGCGCGGGCCTGTGGCGCTGGCCTGGGCGAAGCTCAGTAGCAGGCTCATGACGGCGCCTCAGACCCGCGCCGCGGTGACTGCGGCCGAGCCCCAGGTGGTGCGCCAGCGCTGCTTGACGCCATGCAGGCCGAACCAGGCCAGCAGGCCGAGGCTGGCGAACAGCCACAGGCCGAGCTGGTAATCGCCGGTGTGCTGCTTGATGGTGCCAAGGCCCGCAGCGAGGAGGAAACCGCCGATGCCGCCGGCCATGCCGATCAGCCCGGTCATCACGCCGATCTCCTGGCGGAAGCGCTGCGGCACCAGCTGGAACACCGCGCCATTGCCCGCACCCAGCCCGAGCATGGCGCTGACGAACAACGCCAGGGCCGCCGCCGCGCTGGGCAGGTTGAAGCCCACCGCCGCGATGCACACGGCGGCCACGCTGTACATCGCCAGCAGGGTGCGGATGCCACCGAAGCGATCGGCCAGGGCGCCGCCGAGCGGGCGCATGAGGCTGCCGGCGAACACACAGGCGGCGGTGTAGTAGCCAGCGGTCACCGGGCTCAGGCCGTACTGGTCGCTGAAATAGCCGGGCAGGGCGCTGGCCAGGCCGATGAAGCCGCCGAAGGTGACACTGTAGAAGAACATGAACCACCAGCTGTCGCGGTCGCCGAGGGCCTTGAGGTAGTCGGCCATGGCCTTGGGCTTGGGCCGTTGCGGGGCATTGCGGGCCAGCCAGGCGAACAGCACCAGGGTCAGCAGCAGCGGCAGCAGGGCAAAGCCGAACACATTGTTCCAGCCAAAGGCGGCGGCCAGCGCTGGCGCCAGCAGCGCGGCGAACACCGTGCCGGAGTTGCCGGCACCGGCGATGCCCATGGCCTTGCCCTGGTGCTGCGGCGGGTACCACTGCGAGGCCAGCGGCAGAGACACGGCGAACGAGGCCCCGGCAAAACCAAGGAACACACCCAGCAGCAAGGCTTGTTCGTAGCTGCGCACGCCCAGCTGCCAGGCACAGGCCAGGGCGACGATCACCACCACCTGGCCGATCAGCCCGGCGGTCTTGGGCGACAGGCGATCGACCAGCACGCCCATGGCAAAGCGCAGTAGCGCGCCGGCCAGGATCGGCGTGGCCACCATCAGGCCGCGTTGCTGTGCGGTCAGTTGCAGGTCGGCGGCAATCTGCACCGCCATCGGGCCGAGCAGGTACCAGACCATGAAACTTAGGTCGAAATACAGGAAGGCGGCGAACAGGGTGGGCACATGCCCGGATTTCCAGAAGCTCGTATTCATCGGACACCTCGTGGGGCGCACAACACAGGGCGGAAACGAAAAGACGCCGCTGCCCGGTCCACGGATGAGTGGCGGGGAAGCGACGTCTTTGTCGGGGTCTGGGGGGCAACCGCCGTTGGCTACCCGGGGTTGCATGAGCAAGAGGCGGGCCAAGGTCTTGCCTAGCCCAGCAGCTCCGACATGGCGATGATCTGTTCCGCTACCTGGATCAGCTTCTGCTGGCGGCTCATGGCCTGGCGGCGCATCAGGGTGTAGGCCGCTTCCTCGTTGCAGTCCTTCATTTTCATCAGCAGGCCCTTGGCTTGTTCGATGCGCTTGCGCTCGGCCAGTTGCTGGTCGCGGGCCAGCAATTGCGCCTTCAGCGCCTGGTCGCTTTCGAAACGGGCCATGGCCACGTCGAGGATCGGCTGCAGGCGCGTGGTCTGGATCCCCTCGACGATGTAGGCGCTGACTCCAGCCTGGATCGCCTGGCGCATCACGTCGGGGTCGTGCTCGTCGGTGAACAGCACGATCGGGCGGGGGCGATCACGGCTGACCAGCACCACCTGTTCCATCACATCGCGGCCAGGTGACTCGGTATCGATCAGCACCACGTCCGGGTGCACCGTTTCGACACAGGCGGGCAGGTCGATGCTCAGGTTGCCGGCCTCGATTACTTCGAAGCCGGCCTCGATCAGGGCCGCCTTGAGACGACCGACTTTCTTTTCGGTGTCGTCGATCAGCAGGATACGCAGCATGTTCGCCCCCTCAGTGACTGGCGCGGGCATCAGGCGCCGCGTCCAGGGCGTGCAGGGGGAAGCTGCGCGCATAGCCATGGGGGTCGCTGCCGTCCCAGCGGCGGCCGTCGAGCAGCAGGCTGCTGCGCATGGGCAGGTCGGCGCAGGGCACGCCCAGTGCAGAGGCGGCCTCGCGGTAAAGGGCCAGCTGTTGCACCTGGCGGGCGACCCCGAGGTAGTCCGGGTCGTCACGCAGCAGGCCCCAGCGGCGGAACTGGGTCATGAACCACATGCCGTCGGACAGGTAGGGCAGGTTGGCCCGGCCCTGGTCGAACAGGCGCAGGCCATGGGGGTCGTGCCAGCGATGGCCGAGGCCATCCTGATAGTCGCCGAGCAGGCGCGGCTCGATGCTGTCGACGGGGGTGTCAAGGTAGGCGCTGCCGCTGAGCAATTGCGCGGTGCTGCGGCGGTTCTCCTGGCTCTGCTCGATGAAGCGCGCGGCGGCGAGTACCGACTGGATCAGCGCCCGGGCGCTGTTGGGGTACTGTTCGACGAAACTGCGGGCGCAGGCGAGGACCTTTTCCGGGTGATCGGGCCAGATCGACTGGCTGGTGGCCAGGGTGAAGCCCTGGCCCTTGGCGAGCGCGTCCGCCGACCAGGGTTCGCCGACGCAGAAGCCGTCGATGCGCCCGGCCTGCAGGTGGGCGGCCATTTGCGCCGGGGGCACCACCACGCTGCTGACGTCACGCAATGGGTGGATACCCTGGCTGGCCAGCCAGTAGTACAGCCACAGGGCATGGGTGCCGGTGGGAAAAGTCTGGGCGAAGGTCAGCCGTGCGCCTTGCTGGTGCACCAGCCGCGCCAGTGCCTCGGGGTTGGTCACGCCCTTGCGCTGCAGCGTGGGGGAGAGGTTGATGGCCTGGGCGTTCTGGTTCAGGCCCATAAGCACGGCCAGGGGGCTGGCGGGCACGCCGCCGATACCGAGGTGCACCGCGTACACCAGGCCATAGAGGCAGTGGGCAGCGTCGAGTTCGCCGCTGACCAGCTTGTCGCGCAGCCCGGCCCAGGAGGCCTGCCGGCGCAGGTTGAGGGTCAGGCCGAATGGCTGGGCGAAGCCCTGGGTGGCGGCGACCACCACCGAGGCGCAGTCGGTGAGGGCCATGAAACCGATGTCCAGGCTGGGTTTTTCCGGCGCGTCGCTGCCGTTGACCCAGGCCAGGGGCGTTGTCGGGAGGGCTGTGTCCACGGAGTTCCTCGGGTGTTCGCAAAGGGCTGCATACCACTGACATAGCAACCCATGTGCCATGGCCCTGTCGCCCTGGCGGCGCGCTGGCTATAATCGCCCCCTCACACACCGCGAGTCCGCCCGCCCATGTATAACCTGGCCCGCCAGCTGCTGTTCAAGCTCTCCCCGGAAACCTCCCACGACCTCTCGCTGGACCTGATCGGCGCCGGTGGCCGCCTCGGGCTCAATGGTCTGCTGTGCAAGCAGCCAGCGGCGTTGCCGGTGACGGTGATGGGCTTGAACTTCGCCAACCCGGTCGGCCTGGCCGCAGGCCTGGACAAGAACGGCGCGGCCATCGACGGTTTCGCCCAGCTGGGCTTCGGCTTCGTCGAGATCGGCACCGTGACGCCACGCCCGCAGCCGGGCAACCCCAAGCCACGGCTGTTCCGCCTGCCTGAAGCCACGGCCATCATCAACCGCATGGGCTTCAACAACCTGGGTGTCGACCACTTGCTGGCACGTGTGCGCGCCTCGAAGTACACCGGGGTACTGGGTATCAACATCGGCAAGAACTTCGACACCCCGGTCGAACGGGCCCAGGACGACTACCTGATCTGTCTGGAAAAGGTCTACAACGACGCCAGCTACATCACCGTCAACGTCAGCTCGCCGAATACCCCGGGCCTGCGTTCGCTGCAGTTCGGCGACTCGCTCAAGCAACTGCTCGATGCCCTGGCCGAGCGCCGCGAACAACTGGCCACGGCCAACGGCAAGCGCGTGCCATTGGCGATCAAGATTGCACCGGACATGAGCGACGAAGAGACCGCGCTGGTGGCCGCGGCGCTGCGCGAGTCGGGCATGGATGCGGTGATCGCCACCAATACCACCCTGGGCCGTGAAGGTGTCGAAGGTCTGCCGTTCGGTGGCGAGGCGGGCGGCCTGTCGGGCGCGCCGGTACTGCAAAAGAGCACGCACACGGTGAAGGTGCTGGCGGGCGAGTTGGGCGGCAAGCTGCCGATCATCGCCGCTGGCGGCATTACCGAGGGGCGTCACGCGGCTGAGAAGATCGCCGCTGGGGCTAGCCTCGTGCAGATCTATTCGGGCTTCATCTATAAAGGCCCGGCGTTGATTCGTGAAGCAGTGGATGCGATTGCGGCGATGCCGCGCCAATGACTGAGTAAAGGCCCGCACCGGCAGCGATGGTTGAAAGATTCGAAGCATAAAAAAGGGGTCCCTCAAGGGACCCCCTGGGCCGCAGCCCGCCGCCCGGATAGGGCGCGCATGGTGACTCGAATTCAGTGTCCTCGTTCAGCCAACGGCGTGATTTTCGTTGAGTCTATGAATGCCAGCGGTGCCGGTCATGCCATCCCAGTTATCGCCGCGACCTTCGCGCCAGCCGTTGATCCAGGCTTGGCGTACAGAGGGTAGATTGAAGGGGCAAAGTTCGCGGGATTTGCCGGTGACTCCATACTGGTAGCCACGTGAATATGCTCTTTCCAACGGATCACGCTTAAGTCTTCTCATAGGGTGTTGCCCTCACTTGTTGACTGTAATGTCCCGTCGGCCTCTCCGAGGCCGGGCAGAATCGTTCTGCCGGTTTGCGCCCGCTGCCGGCGTCGCGGGCTGAAAGTGCCGCCCCGTTGCGGTGCGGCCTGAGATCAGTTCTAACGAATGCGAGTCACAGTGTGAATGATCGATTTGTCATAAGGACGTAACCTTTCCAAGGGTGAGGGGATAAGTAAATAAATGCGACTCAACCTTGTTTGCCGTTGAGCCCGCTATGATCAGGGTTTAGTCAACGTTGACGTCAATTGGCCAGCGTTGCTCGCTGATGACAGTAATAATTGGTAATGCGACGAAGGGTCACATCTGAACCCTGGGTCCACGAAATTTTCACACTGCCCGACGATCAAAGCCTTTTTCGCCTCTGCGCGAGGCGTTGGTCTGCCGGGCGGCCAGGTCTTGCGAACGCTTCGCAAGGCCACCCGGGCGCCTGCTGGAAAGGTGCCCGGGCAAACAGCGGCAGCCGATGCGTCGGCTTGCCATCTACCTAGCCAAAGGCTCTGGATTGCACATGTCGGACCGTTTCGAACTTTATCTCACCTGCCCCAAGGGTCTTGAAGGCCTGCTCGCCGAGGAGGCCCGCCAATTGGGCCTGAGCGAGGTGCGTGAACACACCTCGGCCATTCGCGGCGACGCCGATATGGAAACCGCCTATCGCCTGTGCCTGTGGTCGCGCCTGGCCAACCGGGTGCTGTTGGTGCTCAAGCGTTTTTCCATGAAGAACGCCGATGACCTCTATGACGGTGTGAATGCCCTGGATTGGGCCGATCACCTGGCGGCCGACGGTACGCTGGCGGTGGAGTTCAGCGGCCATGGTTCGGGTATCGACAACACCCACTTCGGCGCCCTGAAAGTGAAGGACGCCATCGTCGACAAGCTGCGCAACCGCGAAGGCCTGCGCCCGTCGGTGGAGAAGGTCGACCCGGATGTGCGCGTACACCTGCGCCTGGACCGTGGCGAGGCCATCCTGTCCCTCGACCTGTCCGGCCACAGCCTGCACCAGCGCGGCTATCGCCTGCAGCAGGGCGCGGCGCCATTGAAGGAAAACCTGGCAGCGGCGGTGCTGATCCGCTCGGGCTGGCCACGCATTGCAGCCGAGGGCGGCGCCCTGGCCGACCCGATGTGCGGTGTGGGCACCTTCCTGGTCGAGGCGGCGATGATCGCCGCCGACATCGCCCCCAACCTCAAGCGCGAGCGCTGGGGCTTCACGGCCTGGCTCGGGCACGTACCGGCGCTGTGGCGCAAGCTGCACGACGAGGCCCAGGCCCGTGCCCAGGTGGGCCTGGCCAAGCCACCGCTGTGGATTCGTGGCTACGAGGCCGACCCGCGGCTGATCCAGCCGGGGCGCAACAACGTCGAGCGCGCAGGCCTGGGCGACTGGGTGAAGATCTACCAGGGCGAGGTGGCGAGCTTCGAACCGCGTCCGGACCAGAACCAGAAGGGCCTGGTGATCAGCAACCCGCCCTATGGCGAGCGCCTGGGTGATGAAGCCAGCCTGCTGTACCTCTACCAGAACCTCGGCGAGCGCCTGCGCCAGGCGTGCATGGGCTGGGACGCGGCGGTGTTCACCGGTGCGCCGGAGCTGGGCAAGCGCATGGGCATACGCAGCCACAAGCAGTACGCTTTCTGGAACGGCGCATTGCCGTGCAAGCTGCTGCTGTTCAAGGTCCAGCCGGACCAGTTCGTCACCGGCGATCGTCGCCAGGCCCAGCCCGAGGCGGGGGAGAACGAGCCGCGCCGCCAGGCGCCGGTGGCCAGCGAGCCGGCGCGCCTGTCGGAAGGCGCGCAGATGTTCGCCAATCGCCTGCAGAAGAACTTCAAGCAGCTGGGCAAGTGGGCCCGTCGCGAGAAGGTCGATTGCTACCGCGTGTACGATGCCGACATGCCCGAGTACGCCTTGGCTGTCGACCTGTATCACGACTGGGTACACGTGCAGGAATACGCCGCGCCCCGTTCGATCGATCCGGACAAGGCCCAGGCGCGCCTGCTCGACGCGTTGAGCGCGATTCCCCAAGCCCTGGGCGTCGATCCGCAGCGGGTGGTGCTCAAGCGCCGGGAACGCCAGACCGGCACTCGCCAGTACGAACGCCAGGCCACCGAAGGACGCTTCCAGGAAGTCAGCGAAGGTGGCGTCAAGCTGCTGGTCAACCTCACCGATTACCTCGACACCGGCCTGTTCCTCGACCATCGCCCGATGCGCCTGCGTATCCAGCGCGAGGCGGCGGGCAAGCGCTTCCTCAACCTGTTCTGCTACACCGCCACGGCCAGCGTGCACGCAGCCAAGGGCGGCGCGCGCAGCACCACCAGCGTCGACCTGTCGAAGACCTATCTGGACTGGGCACGGCGCAACCTGTCGCTCAACGGTTTCTCCGAGCGCAACCGCCTGGAGCAGGGCGACGTCATGGCTTGGCTTGAGAACGCCCAGGACAGCTACGACCTGATCTTCATCGACCCGCCGACCTTCTCCAACTCCAAGCGCATGGAAGGGGTGTTCGACGTGCAGCGCGACCATGTGCAGTTGCTCGACCTGGCCATGGCGCGCCTGGCGCCGGGTGGTGTGCTGTACTTCTCCAACAACTTCCGCAAGTTCCAGCTCGACGAGCACCTGGCGACGCGGTATGCGGTGGAGGAAATCAGCGCCCAGACCCTGGACCCTGACTTCGCTCGCAACAACCGCATCCATCGCGCCTGGCAGCTGCGTTTGCGCTGAGCCGACGAGGTACATGGCGTGGCCACTGGCCAGCGGCTATAAAGCAGGACAGGGCGGGACAATACGCAGGACGCTGACGTTGCTGAGAGTCCTCTATGTCGAACCCAGGCGTACCTGCGAAGCCGCTTGGCCTGTTCGGTGACGAGCTGTCGGCCTGGGGCGTGGCCCTGGCGGCGCTGGTCGCCGGAGCGCTGCTCACGGCCGCGCTGGCCATTGCCACGCAGACCTTCTTCAAGCAGCAACTGCGCCAGCGCTTCGAGCTGCTGGCCAGTGAGCGCTACAGCCGCATCGCCGAACGTTTCGAGGAGCAGGAGCAGCGCCTGGACGGCCTGCGCCGCTTCTTCGCCTACTCCAGTGAAATCACACCCTACGAGTTCGATGGCTATGCCCGTCCATTGCTGCATCGCACCCAGGCCTATTCCTGGGCGCCGCGGGTAGCGTCCGGGCAGCGCGCGGCGTTCGAACAGCACGCCAGCGCCTTGCTGGGGCAGCCTTACCAGATCCGCGACCTGGATGCCCAGGGGCGCTGGCAGGCGGCAGCGATGCGCGATCACTACTATCCGGTGCTGTACACCCAAGCGGCGAGCCGACAGGCCCAACCCTATGGCTTCGACCTGGGCGGGCAGGCGCTGCGCGCCGCGACCCTGGCGCGGGCCTCGGGCCCTGGCAGCATGGCGGTGTCCGCGCCGCTGGACATGATCAATGTCGAGCCGGCCTACACCCGCGGCTTGCTGATGGTCGCCCCGGTGTTCGCCGATGATGCGCCGGCGAGCGAGTTGCCCCGAGGTTATGTGATGGCCTTGCTGAGCCTGCACCAGTTGATTGCCGAGAGCCTGCCGACCGTGGCCGACGACAACCTGGTGGTGCGCATCCTCGACCTGTCCACCGAGGGCGGCCACGAGGTGCTGTTCGACTCGGGCATGCCGCCTGCGCGCATGGGCCTTGCCAGCAGTCACCTGCTGCACCTGGCCGACCATCACTACCAGCTCGATATTCGCCCCAGTCAGGGCTTTCTGTTGGCCAACCGGTCGTCTGCGGTGCCTGTCGTGGCATTGCTGGGTGGCCTGCTGAGCGTACTGCTGGCGCTGCTGCTCTACAGCCTGTTCAGCCAGCGTCAGCGTGCCCTGGGCCTGGTGGCCCGGCGTACCGCCGAGTTGCGGGTCAGCGAGCAGTCGTTGCGCGAGACCCACAACCAGCTGCGCAGCGTGCTCGATGCCGCGACCCAGGTCGCGATCATCGCCACCAGCCTGCGCGGGGTGATCGGCACGTTCAATGCCGGCGCCGAACGCATGCTGGGTTATTCGGCCGGGGAAGCGCTGGGCCAGCTGCGGCTGGAGGACCTGGTTTTGCCCGAAGAGCTGCATCAGCGTGCCCATGCCTTGAGCGTGCGCTTTGGCCGCGAGGTCGGCGCCGGCCAGGCGATGTTCGCCGAAACGGTGCAGGAGGGTGGCGCGCAGCCGGCGGACTGGACGCTGGTGCGCAAGGACGGCAGTCATCTGCTGGCCAACATGCTGGTGACGGCGGTGCTGGACGAGCAGGGCTTGTGGGTGGGTTACCTGGCGATCTGCATCGATGTCACCGAACGGCGCCGGGTCCACGAGGCCTTGGCGGCCCGCGACCGGCTGCTGGAGAAACTCAGCGCCGAGGTGCCTGGCGGGATCTACCAGTACCGCCTGGATGCCGATGGCCACTCCTGTTTTCCCTACGCCAGCCAAGGGCTGCACGACATCTACGAGGTGGACCTGGCGGTACTGCGCGAGGATGCCACGGCGGTGTTCGAGCGTATTCACCCTGACGACCTGGAGCGGGTACGACGTTCGGTGCGGTATTCCGCCGAGCACCTTGCGCCGTGGCGCGAGGAGTATCGGGTGTGCCTGCCGCAAGCGGGGCTGCGCTGGGTGCGTGGGGAGGCTACGCCGGAGATCGGCGAGCACGGCAGCACGCTGTGGCATGGCTACCTGACGGACATCTCGGATCTCAAGCGGGTCGAGGAAGAGTTACGCGCATTGTCGGTGACCGACGCCCTGACCGGCATCTACAACCGACGCTATTTCCAGGAGCGGCTGCGCAACGAACTGGATCGGGCGCAGCGCGAAGGTTTGGACCTGGCGGTGATCATGCTGGATATCGACCATTTCAAGCGTATCAACGATCAGTTCGGGCACGCGGTTGGGGATCATGTGTTGCGCAATCTTTGCCAGCGGATCGCGCATCGGCTGCGGCGCACCGATGTGTTCTGTCGCTTGGGCGGGGAGGAGTTCATGGTGCTGTGCCCCGGGAGCAATGCCGAGCAGGCGCGGATGTTGGCGCAGGAGTTGTGGCAGGGGGTGCGCAGTGTGCCGGTGGAGGGCGTTGGGCGGGTCACGGCGAGTTTCGGGGTGGCGGGGTGGCGGGCTGGGGAGGGGGCGGATGCATTGTTGTTGCGGGCGGATGCTGGGGTATATGTGGCCAAGCAGGGGGGGAGGGATCGGGTTGAGGGGGAGTTGTTGTCTTGACTTGGGTTTGATGTTCTTGTTGATTGGTGGATATTACTTGGTGTTGGTTTTGAAGTTGTATGCGAATTTAGTTTATATTACGTCGCGTCGGTGCATTGTCATCTTTTCAATTGCTTAATCTTCAAGTTTTGCTCTTGCTCTTGCTCTGTTTTTGCTTCTAAGTGCGCGATAGTTCAGGCGACACAAATTGCGACTTCAGAAGGCCGAACGGAGGTCTTGCGGAGGGAGGTGACGGGCATGGATGCCCGTCAAGCGCTGCGCCCCAGGATGGGGCGTTCAGCGCGGTCCTCCCGGGAGCAAGGCCGGAGTGAGGGGACCCCGGAGCGAAGCGTAGGGGCCGGATGAATGGAGCGAGGATTTTTTGGTTCCTTTTTGATCCTTCAAAAAGGGACCCGCCGTAAGGGCGGAAAGGTGATTATGCGTCACCATCGCAACTGAATGCGCATATAACTTTCAAAACACACACTGTGTAAGTCAAAGTCAAAGTCAAAGTCAAAGTCAAAGTCAAAGTCAAAGTCAAATGCGGTTGGTGTGGGTTTTTACAGTTGTAAGCGCATTCATTGGCTATACTGACGCATAGTCACCTTTTCGCCCTTACGTGAACTGACCCCCGAAAGTTGGACACCTTATCCCCAACCGGAGGGTGTTCCATGACGAAATACAACCTGGCACTCAAGCAGGCACTCATCGAAGAGTGCCTTTCTGCCCGCAGTGTTCATGAGGTGGCGCTCAAGCATGACCTGAGTCCATCGCTGTTACGCCGCTGGGTAAAGGGCTACGAGCAACACGGTGCAGCCGGTTTGATTGCCAAGTACAGCCACTACGACGCGCAGTTCAAATTGAAGGTTTTGCAGTGCATTGAGCAAGACGGACTGTCCGCCCAGCAAGCTTGCGTGCAGTTTGATATCCGCGGCCCGAGTAGCATCAGGCAATGGAAAAGGTTGTACGATAAAGGCGGAGTAGAAGCCCTTCACCCGCGCCGTACCCGAGAGTTCAGCATGCCCCGCAAGCCATCAAAACAGTCCAGCACAAGCCCGCCCACCCCAGCGGACAGCGAGCTGACACCAAAGCAAATGCTCGAAGAGCTGGAATACCTGCGCGCGGAGAATGCTTATCTAAAAAAGCTCGATGCCTTGATCCAAGCGGACCCTCGAACTGCGCAGGCAAGAAAACGCAGGCTATCCAAGGATTGAGGCGCGGGCATCGACTTGCTCTGCTGCTACGTGCTGCAGGGCTGGCACGCAGTACCTTTTATTACCAAAGCAAAGTGCTGGTGGCTGACAAGCATGCTGCTCTCAAAGAGCGCATCAACAGCCTCTATCACGGACATAAGGGGCGGTACGGCTATCGTCGTATCACTGCGGTCCTCGGGCACAATGGCGAGGTGGTCAACCACAAGAAGGTGCAGCGACTGATGCAGTTGATGGACCTCAAATCTCTGGTCAAAGTTAAGAAATATCGCTCGTACCGAGGCTCCGAGGGGGTTGTTGCATCTGATCTACTCAAACGCAAATTCAAGGCAGAAGCCCCCAATCAGAAATGGGCAACCGACGTGACAGAGTTCAAGGTAAAGGGGCAGAAGCTGTTTCTCTCGCCTGTGATGGACCTGTACAACGGCGAGATCCTTGCTTATCAGATCAACCGGCGTCCTGAGTTCAAGATGGTTTCGACAATGCTGGAGCAAGCCTTCGAGCGGCTGAATCCAGGTGACAAACCGATACTGCATTCCGATCAAGGCTGGCAATATCAACAGCCAACTTACCGGCATATGCTGGCTGGGAAGAATATCGAGCAGAGCATGTCACGTAAGGGCAATTGCCTGGACAACGCCGCCATGGAAAGCTTTTTCGGCACGCTCAAGAGCGAGTTTTTTTACCTGGAATCGTTTGAAAGTGTTGAGCAACTGGCATCAGGGCTAGAGGATTACATCGCCTACTACAACCAAGAACGCATCAGTCTCAGACTGAATGGCTTGAGTCCGGTAGAATTCCGAACCCAAGCGCTGGCCGCATAGCGCTACCTGTCCAACTTTCGGGGGTCAGTTCACCGGCGAGTCACTTTTTGTCAAACGCGACAAAAAGTAACCAAAAAACGCTGCGGGTATGACTCACCCACATGGGTTACAAATCAGTTCACGCACATAGGTAACAGTCTTTAACTGGCAGGGTCGGTTTTCGAGGATCTGACCATGCCTTGGCGAGAGCTGAAACCTATGGACCTTAAAATGCTTTTCATCGCGGATTACCTGCAGGGGCCGCCCAGCTTCAGCGCCCTGTGCCAGGCCTACGAGATCAGCCGAAAGACCGGCTACAAATGGGTCGAGCGATATGAGAAAGAGGGGCCTTCGGGGCTGGAAGAACGCAGCCGCCGCCGGTTGAACCAGGATTGGGTCGTACCCGCCGCAGTTCGCGAAGCCATCATCGAATTGCGCAGTCGAGGCGAAACGGAACCGGGGCCGAAAAAGATCCAGGCTGCGCTGCAGGAGCGTTTCCCTGATCAGGCGCCGCCCTCGAAGACAGCGATCTACAACATCCTCAAGAAAGCCGAATTGGTCAAACCACGCCGCTTACGTCAGCGTGTAGCGGTCTATCCCAAGCCCCTGGAGAAGGCCGAGTCGCCTAACCAGCTGTTCAGTGCGGACTACAAAGGTCAATTCCTGACAGGTGCAGGCGTCTGGTGCTATCCGCTGACGATCATGGATCACGCCAGTCGTTTCCTGCTCGCCTGTCACAGCATGCCCAATACCAACCTGCTGGAAACCCAGGCCGTTTTCACCCAAGTGTTCCGAGAGAATGGCTTGCCTGAGCGGATTCGTACCGATAACGGTGTGCCGTTTGCCAGTAAGGGGCGTGCGGGACTTTCTCAGCTGTCGATCTGGTGGCTGCGTCTAGGCATCATTCCCGAGCGTATTGCGCCTGGTCGGCCTGAACAAAATGGCCGCCACGAGCGCATGCATCGAACGCTCAAAAGCACGCTCCCATCGCCGCCGGCAGTGGCCTGGGAGGCTCAACAACGGCACTTTGATCGCTTTCGGCAGCACTACAATCATGAGCGCTTGCATGAAGCGCTGAAGCAGAAAACACCGGCGTCTTGCTACCAGCCATCTCCACGCCCATTCCCTGAAAAGCTCCCCGAAATGACCTATCCCAGTCATATCGAGAGCTTGCCGGCTGATAGCTCCGGCATCATCAATCGCCGGGGCTTGAGGATCTACGTAGGTTATGTGCTCAAGCACCAGACCATTGGACTGGAGCAGGTTGGGGATGGCATCTGGGATGTTATTTTCGGCCCCATCATCCTTGGCAGGGTCGATGTGCGGGATGCCACTGATGGTTATGTAACACTCAAGGTGTTGTCACCTATGTGAGTGAACTTTTGTGTAACCCATGTGGGTGATCCGTACATGCGCTCCATTCATCCGGCCCTCCGCTTCGCTCCGGGTCCCCTCACTCCGGCCTTGCTCCCGGGAGGACCGCGCTGAACGCCCCATCCTGGGGCGCAGCGCTTGACGGGCATCCATGCCCGTCACCTCCCTCCGCAAGACCTGCGTTCGGCCTCCTGAAGTCGCGAAGTTACGGGCGGCGCCTGGGCTGACGCAGCTGTCGCTAGCTGGGTAGGGCGCTAGACTCTTGATCGGCAACGGCAACGGCAACGGCAACGGCAACGGCAACGGCAACGGCAACGGCAACGGCAACGGCAACGGCACAGTATCAAAGGTAATTTGAGCGTTCGTCGGCGCGCCGACGTGGTCGGCTATCACTTCTCTGTCACGTAACTGTATTGTTGGCTATTCTCCGATCTGTCCCAGTACACTTCGTAACTGTTACGGTATTCTGGCCCCGCAGTGAGCCACACAAGAACAATGACCCGTCAGCGCTTCGAGAACACGCCATGACCAACCTGCTGCTGTACCAGCGCATTGCCCAGCAACTGGCCGATGACATCCGCCGGGGTGTCTACCAGCCGGGGGAGCGGGTGCCGTCGGTGCGCAAGATGAGCGCGCAGCTCAATGTCAGCCACGCCACCGTGCTGCAGGCTTACGCCAATCTCGAGGACCAGGGCCTGATACGTGCCCGGCCGCAGTCCGGTTACTACGTCCACCAGACCCCGGCGTTGACGGCGCAGACCCCGGATATCGCGCGGGTCGAACGCCCGGGCCTGGTCACCCGGGCAAGCATCATCCAGCAAGTGCTGGTCGAGGCGCGGCGCGATGGGGTTTTCCCGTTCGGCGCTGCGGTGCCGCATGTCGACTACCTGCCCGTGCGTGCCCTGCACCAGCAGTTGGCCAAGGTGACGCGCTTCCATAGCCCGCGTGCCTTCAGCTACATGTTCAGCCCAGGTTTCGAACCGCTGCGCCGGCAGATCGCCATTCGCATGCGTGATGCCGGCGTGCTGGTCGATCCGCGTGAGGTGGTGGTCACCCACGGCTGTGTCGACGCCCTGCAGATGGCGCTGCGGGTGCTGACCCGGCCGGGCGACCTGATCGCGGCCGAGTCGCCCACTTACTATGGCCTGCTGCAGTTGGCCGACCTGCTGGGGCTCAAGGTCATCGAGATTCCCAGCGACCCATCTACCGGTATCAGCCTGGAGGCCCTGCAACTGGCCGCCAACCAGTGGTCGATCAAGGCGTTGGTGTTGACGGCGCGCTTGAGCAATCCCCTGGGCGGCACCATCCCCGAGGAGCGGCAGAAGCAGTTGCTGCGCCTGGCCTCCGACTTCGACATACAGATCGTCGAGGATGATATCTACGGCGAACTGATGTTCGAGCAGGGGCGCACCAAGGCGCTCAAGGCGTTCGATCGCCTCGACCGGGTGATTTACTGCTCGAGTTTCTCCAAGACTCTGTCGCCAGGGGTGCGGGTTGGCTGGATGATCGCCGGGCGCTACCAGGACGAGATCCAGCGCCTGCAGACGTTCACCACGCACTCGGCCTGCAGTGTCACGCAGATGGCGGTGGCCGCCTACCTGGAGAACGGCGGCTACGATCGCCACCTGCGCTACATTCGCCAGGAATATCGCAAGAACCTCAGTGCCTACCAGCTGGCAGTGCAGCAGCATTTCCCGGAAGGCACGCAGATGACCCGGCCCACTGGCGGCTTCATCCTCTGGGTCAGCCTGCCGGGGCGGGTCAATACCCAGGAGCTGCATGTGCGGGCGTTGGAGCAGGGGATCAGTATCGCGCCGGGGCTGATCTTCAGTAATACGGAGCAGTTCAACCACTGCATCCGGCTTAATTGCGGCATTCCCTGGAACCGCGAGGCGGAGCGCGCGGTGATGACCCTGGGGCTGCTGGCCCAACAATTGTGCCGCGAGCCGACAGGTTCACTTCTGTAGGCTTGTCAGATGAGCGGGGAACAGGGAGCATACGCGTTTTGCAGCTTACGCTCCCGGTACCCATGAACCTGTTTCGTCCTCTTGTCATTGCCCTATGTTGCGCGTTGCCCTGGCTGCCGGCCGGAGCGGTGCAGGCCGCCGAGCCTGCAGCCAAGGCGCAGGGAGTGCACAAGTCGGCGGCCAAGGCTGCAGCCAAGCCGGCAGCCAAGCCCAAGGCCAAACCAAAGGCCAAGCCCAAGGTGAAGGCCAAGCCTGTCAGCAAGGCTGTCGCGAAACCGCTGCCCAAGCCGAAGATCGACCTGAGCCTGCCGAGTGAGATGGTCAGGCATCTCGAGCCGGACCTGGGTGACGGGCCGGTGGTGCGCAAGCCGCTGCTGCCGTCGATGTTCCCTACCAAGCCGGAGTCCGACAGCAGCCCGTTCCAGCTCAACGGCCGGCTGATCAGCAACGAAATGCAGCTGCAGTTGCGCAACGACAGCCGGCGTGATGTCGACGGCGCGGCGATCGATTTCGAATTCCGCAACTGACTGCCGGGTCACGGTTTTTTTCATTCGCTCGGCAATTTCAAACATTTGTTTGAGCGGTTAGTATCCAGGGACGTTCGTCCCGTTTTGCTCCTGGGAGTCCTGTTGTCATGAAATGCCGCGAGGGCTGCGGTGCCTGCTGCATCGCCCCGTCCATCAGTTCGCCTATCCCCGGCATGCCGCAGGGCAAGCCGGCCGGCGAACGCTGCCTGCACCTCAATGTCGAAAACCTTTGCGCGCTGTTCGGCAAGCCCGAGCGACCGCAGGTGTGTGGCGGCTTCAAGGCGGAAGCGGACATCTGTGGCAACGATCGTGACGAGGCCATCCGCATCATCGGGTGGCTGGAGCAGATGACGGCGGCGTGACAGGTTGGATCCTCGACAACAAGGAACAAGATGATGAGATCGATCAAACGTATTGCACTGCTGTGTGGCATGGGTGTCGTGCTGGCACCGACGGCCTGGGCCGAGAACTGGCAGGTGGCCAAGGACGAGGAGGGGATCAAGGTATCCCTCAGCGAAGTGGCCGGTTCCAAGTACAAGGCCTACCGTGGCGTGACCGTGATCAAGGCACCGCTGGCCAAGGTCAAGGCGTTGCAGGAGGACGTGGCCGGGGCCTGCGCCTGGATCCACGAGTGCAAGTCGCAGAAACTGCTCAAGAGCGAGGGCGACCAGAGCTGGACCTACACCCAGTTCAATACGCCATGGCCGGTGACGCCACGCGATTCCGTCCTGCATGTGACCACTGTCCAGGAGGCTGATGGCAGCCTCACCCGCAAGCTTGAGGAGCAGCCGAAGTATCTGCCGGAGGAAAAGGGCTTCGTGCGCGTCGCCCAGGTAGAGGGCTACTGGAAGCTGGTGCCCAAGGGTGACAGCACCGAGGTGACCTACCAGGTGCACACCGAGCCAGGTGGCAGCGTGCCGTCCTGGCTGGCCAACAAGTTCGTGGTGGATGCACCGTTCAATACCCTGAAGGGGTTGAAGGAGCGTGCCGAGAAACAGTGATCGGCGCCGGTAACGCAGAAACAAGAAAGGCTGCCCGAGGGCAGCCTTTTTGCGTTCGGCCGAAAAGGCTTACTTGCGGTCTTTCAGCTCGACGATGTCACGCTGCTCGTAGCCGGTGTACAGCTGGCGCGGGCGGCCGATCTTGTACGGGCTGGAGAGCATTTCCTTCCAGTGCGAGATCCAGCCGACGGTCCGCGCCAGGGCGAAGATCACGGTGAACATGCTGGTCGGAATACCGATGGCCTTGAGGATGATGCCCGAGTAGAAGTCGACGTTCGGGTACAGCGAGCGCTCGACGAAGTACGGATCGGTCAGGGCGATCTCTTCCAGGCGCATGGCCAGTTCCAGCTGCGGGTCGTTCTTGATGCCCAGCTCGCTGAGCACTTCGTCGCAGGTCTTCTTCATCACGGTGGCGCGCGGGTCGCGGTTCTTGTACACGCGATGGCCGAAGCCCATGAGCTTGAACGGATCGTTCTTGTCCTTGGCCTTGGCGATGAACTTGTCGATGTTCGAGACATCGCCGATTTCATCGAGCATGGTCAGTACGGCTTCGTTCGCACCGCCGTGGGCCGGGCCCCACAGTGCGGCGATGCCGGCGGCGATACAGGCGAACGGGTTGGCGCCCGAGGAGCCCGCCAGGCGCACGGTGGAGGTGGAGGCGTTCTGCTCGTGGTCGGCGTGGAGGATGAAGATCCGGTCCATTGCCTTGGCCAGCACCGGGCTGATCGGTTTGATCTCGCACGGGGTGTTGAACATCATGTGCAGGAAGTTTTCCGCGTACGACAGGTCGTTGCGCGGGTACATCATGGGTTGGCCCATGGAGTACTTGTAGACCATCGCGGCCAGGGTCGGCATTTTCGCGACCAGGCGTACCGCGGAGATTTCGCGGTGCTGCGGGTTATTGATGTCCAGCGAGTCGTGATAGAACGCCGACAGGGCGCCGACCACGCCGCACATCACCGCCATCGGGTGGGCGTCGCGGCGGAAGCCGTTGAAGAACGACTTCAGCTGCTCGTGAACCATGGTGTGGTTCTTCACGGTGCTGACGAACTGGGCCTTCTGCTCGGCATTCGGCAGTTCGCCGTTGAGCAGCAGGTAGCAGGTCTCAAGGTAGTCCGACTGTTCGGCGAGCTGTTCGATCGGGTAGCCGCGGTGCAGCAGCACGCCCTTGTCGCCATCGATGTAGGTGATCTTCGACTCGCACGAGGCGGTCGCCATGAAACCAGGGTCGAAGGTGAAGTGGCCTGATGCCCCCAACCCGCGGACGTCGATAACATCGGGACCAACGGTGCCGGTTAAAATGGGCAGCTCGACGGGGGCAGCGCCCTCGATGATCAACTGCGCTTTTTTGTCAGCCATGTGGCCTCCTATTAATGCTTGAAATCATCAGACAGACCCCCCACGCAGGGCCCGCACCACTATAGAGGGATAAATTCGAATGTCAATTTGCCTAAAGGCTGGTTGAAACGCCCTCTGAGGCCTGATTTTTCACGAAATTCTCGCCCGTTTACGCCTTTTGTCCCTTAAAGGCAATGCGCTATTTGGGCTAGCCCCTCACGTTGTCATAAGCAGCCTAACTGTCTATACTCGGCAGCCGACTCCCAGGGGCTTTCAAGCCCGCCCTGCTGGGTGTCGTCGCTCTCCTGGGTGGTGGGTACCTGACCAGTACACTTACCAACAACTTTGCCCTGTTAGCTAGGGGCTCTTCAGTGTGAAAAAAGCCGTGAAAAGCCAACGACCTGTAAACCTAGACCTAAGGACCATCAAACTCCCGATCACCGCGTACACGTCCATTCTTCACCGTATTTCCGGCGTCATCCTCTTCCTCGGCCTTGCCATCATGCTGTACGCACTGGGCAAGTCGCTGGGTTCGGAGGAAGGCTTTGCCGAGGTGAAGGCGTGTCTGACCAGTCCGCTGGCCAAACTGGTGACCTGGGGCCTGCTGTCCGGCCTGCTGTACCACCTCGTGGCAGGTGTGCGCCACCTGATCATGGACATGGGTGTCGGTGAGACGCTGGAAGGCGGCAAGCTGGGCTCGAAAATCGTGATCGTCATCTCCGTGGTGCTGATCGTTCTGGCAGGAGTTTGGGTATGGTAACTAACGTCACGAACCTGTCGCGTTCGGGCCTCTACGACTGGATGGCGCAGCGCGTCTCGGCGGTCGTTCTCGCGGCTTACTTCATTTTCCTGATCGGCTACCTCGCCGCCCACCCGGGCATCGACTACGCCCAGTGGCACGCTCTGTTCACCAACAATGCGATGCGCATCTTCAGTCTGCTGGCCCTCGTTGCCCTGGGCGCCCACGCCTGGGTCGGCATGTGGACTATTGCCACCGACTACCTGACGCCGATGGCGTTCGGCAAGTCGGCGACTGCGATTCGTTTCCTGTTCCAGGCGGTATGCGGCGTTGCGATGTTCGCTTACTTCGTCTGGGGTGTGCAGATTCTCTGGGGTATCTGATTCATGGCTAACATTCCAACCATTTCCTTCGACGCCATCATCATCGGTGGCGGCGGCGCGGGCATGCGCGCAGCACTGCAACTGGCTCAAGGCGGCCACAAGACCGCCGTAGTCACCAAGGTGTTCCCGACCCGTTCGCATACCGTTTCCGCCCAGGGCGGCATCACCTGCGCCATCGCTTCGGCCGACCCGAACGACGACTGGCGCTGGCACATGTACGATACCGTCAAGGGTTCCGACTACATCGGTGACCAGGACGCTATCGAATACATGTGTCAGGAAGGCCCGGCCGCGGTCTTCGAACTGGACCACATGGGCCTGCCGTTCTCGCGTACCGAAACCGGCCGTATCTACCAGCGTCCGTTCGGTGGCCAGTCCAAGGACTTCGGCAAGGGCGGCCAGGCTGCCCGTACCTGCGCAGCCTCCGACCGTACCGGTCACGCGCTGCTGCACACCCTGTACCAGGGCAACCTGAAGGCAGGCACCACCTTCCTCAACGAGTACTACGCCGTTGACCTGGTGAAGAACCAGGACGGCGCGTTCGTCGGTGTGATCGCGATCTGCATCGAAACCGGCGAAACCATGTACATCAAGTCCAAGGCCACCGTGCTGGCGACTGGCGGTGCCGGCCGTATCTACGCCTCCACCACCAACGCCCTGATCAATACCGGCGACGGTATCGGCATGGCCCTGCGTGCTGGCGTGCCGGTGCAGGACATCGAGATGTGGCAGTTCCACCCGACCGGCATCGCCGGCGCCGGTGTACTGGTCACCGAAGGTTGCCGCGGTGAGGGTGGCTACCTGATCAACGCCCACGGCGAGCGCTTCATGGAGCGTTACGCGCCGAACGCGAAAGACCTGGCCGGCCGCGACGTGGTCGCCCGTTCCATGGTCAAAGAGATCATCGCCGGCAACGGCGTGGGCCCGAACAAGGACCACGTGCTGCTGAAGCTGGATCACCTGGGCGAGGAAGTGCTGCACAGCCGCCTGCCAGGTATCTGCGAACTGTCCAAGACCTTCGCCCACGTCGACCCAGTGGTCGCCCCGGTACCGGTCGTGCCGACCTGCCACTACATGATGGGCGGCGTTGCCACCAACATTCATGGCCAGGCCATCACCATGGACGCCGAAGGCAAGGACCACATCATCCCGGGTCTGTTCGCCGTGGGTGAAGTGGCTTGCGTATCGGTCCACGGCGCCAACCGCCTGGGCGGCAACTCGCTGCTCGACCTGGTGGTGTTCGGCCGTGCCGCCGGCCTGCACCTGGAAAAGGCGCTGACCGAAGGCGTCGAGTACCGCGATGCCAGCGACACCGACGTCGATGTTGCCCTGAACCGCCTGAACAAGCTCAACGAGCGTACCAGCGGCGAAGACGTGGCAAGCCTGAAGCGCGAACTGCAGAGCTGCATGCAGAACTACTTCGGTGTATTCCGTACCGGTGAATACATGCAGAAGGGTATCGAGCAACTGGCTGGCCTGCGTGACCGCATCGCCAACGTCAAGATCAACGACAAGTCCCAGGCCTTCAACACCGCGCGTATCGAAGCGCTGGAGCTGCAGAACCTGCTGGAAGTCGCCGAAGCTACCGCCATCGCGGCCGAAGCCCGTAAAGAGTCCCGCGGCGCGCACGCCCGTGAAGACTTCGAAGACCGTGACGACGAGAACTGGCTGTGCCACACCCTGTACTACCCGGGTGAGAAGCGCGTTGCCAAGCGCGGCGTCAACTTTGCGCCGAAGACAGTTCCTGCCTTCGAACCAAAAGTCCGGACTTACTAAGGGTGGCTGCTATGTTGAAAGTCGAAGTTTATCGCTACAACCCCGACACCGACTCGGCGCCCAAGATGGAGTCGTTCGACGTCGATACCGGCGGCAAGGACCTGATGGTTCTGGACGTGCTGGCACTGATCAAGGAAAAGGACGAGGGCTTCTCGTACCGTCGCTCCTGCCGTGAAGGCGTGTGCGGTTCCGATGGCATGAACATGAACGGCAAGAACGGCCTGGCCTGCATCACCCCGCTGTCGGGCGTGGTCAAGGGCAACAAGCTGGTGCTGCGCCCGCTGCCAGGCCTGCCGGTCATTCGTGACCTGGTGGTCGATATGAGCATCTTCTACAAGCAGTACGAGAAGGTGAAGCCATTCCTGCAGAACGACACGCCGGCTCCGGCCATCGAGCGTCTGCAGTCGCCGGAAGACCGCGACAAGCTGGACGGTCTGTACGAGTGCATCCTGTGCGCTTGCTGCTCGACCTCCTGCCCATCGTTCTGGTGGAACCCGGACAAGTTCCTGGGCCCCGCCGCCCTGCTGCAGGCCTACCGTTTCCTGGCCGACAGCCGCGACACCAAGACTCAGGAGCGCCTGGCGTCCCTGGATGACCCGTTCAGCGTGTTCCGCTGCCGCGGGATCATGAACTGCGTGAACGTTTGCCCGAAGGGTCTGAACCCGACCAAGGCGATCGGCCACGTACGTAACATGCTGCTGCAAAGCGGCACCTGATTCAAAGCGTTGTACCTGCAGTAAGCCGAGGTGCGGGTGGTGAGCCCGCACTGAGGTAAAACCCGAGCAAGGGCCCACAAAGCCCGCGCTCATTACCTATGAAGATATGAGACCAGCAGGGGCTTTCCGGGCTGGTACCCGGAAAATCAGCAGGATCCAAGTGGCGTGGTTCAGTCGCTGTGTTCGGACTTTTCCAGGTTTGCTGTGGCTCTCGCCGATCAGTCCCCTAACCGAGGGTGACCAAGCATGCAAGAAAGCGTGATGCAGCGCATGTGGGAAAGCGCCCACCTTTCAGGTGGTAACGCTGCATATGTGGAAGAGCTTTATGAGCTCTACCTGCACGACCCTAACGCTGTGCCAGAAGAGTGGCGCACCTACTTCCAGAAGTTGCCCGCCGACGGCAGCACCGCTACCGATGTATCGCACTCGACGATCCGCGACCATTTCGTACTGCTGGCAAAGAACCAGCGCCGCGCCCAACCGGTTTCCGCCGGGAGCGTGAGCAGTGAACACGAGAAGAAGCAGGTTGAAGTGCTGCGACTGATCCAGGCCTATCGTATGCGCGGCCATCAGGCTGCCAAGCTCGACCCGTTGGGGTTGTGGCAGCGTCCTGCGCCCGTAGACCTGTCGATCAATCACTACGGCTTGACCAATGCCGATCTTGATACGACCTTCCGTGCCGGCGACCTGTTCATCGGCAAAGAGGAAGCGAGCCTACGCGAAATTTCCGAAGCGCTGCAGAAGACATATTGTCGCACCATTGGCGCCGAGTTCACCCACATCGTCGATTCCGAGCAGCGCAGCTGGTTCCAGCAGCGTCTGGAAAGCGTGCGTGGCCGTCCGGAATTCTCCGCTGACGTGCAGGCCCACCTGCTCGAGCGCGTCACGGCCGGTGAGGGCCTGGAGAAGTACCTGGGCACCAAGTACCCGGGCACCAAGCGCTTCGGCCTCGAGGGCGGCGAAAGCCTGATCCCGATGCTGGACGAAATGATCCAGCGCTCCGGTTCGTACGGCACCAAGGAAGTCGTGATCGGCATGGCCCACCGCGGCCGCCTGAACGTGCTCGTCAACACCTTCGGCAAGAACCCGCGCGAGCTGTTCGACGAGTTCGAAGGCAAGAAGATGAACGAGCTGGGCTCCGGTGACGTGAAGTATCACCAGGGCTTCTCCTCCAACGTGATGACCGCCGGTGGCGAAGTTCACCTGGCCATGGCGTTCAACCCTTCCCACCTGGAAATCGTCTCGCCAGTGGTGGAAGGTTCGGTTCGCGCCCGCCAGGATCGCCGCAACGACACCGTTGGCGACAAGGTCCTGCCGATCTCGATCCACGGCGACGCAGCGTTCGCCGGCCAGGGCGTGGTCATGGAAACCTTCCAGATGTCGCAGACCCGCGGTTTCAAGACCGGCGGCACCGTGCACATCGTGATCAACAACCAGGTTGGTTTCACCATCAGCAACCCGCTGGACTCGCGTTCCACCGAGTACGCCACCGACGTTGCCAAGATGATCCAGGCGCCGATCCTGCACGTGAACGGCGATGACCCGGAAGCGGTGCTGTTCGTCACCCAGCTGGCCATCGACTACCGCATGCAGTTCAAGCGTGACGTGGTCATCGACCTGGTCTGCTACCGTCGCCGCGGCCACAACGAGGCCGACGAGCCAAACGGTACCCAGCCGCTGATGTACCAGCAGATCAGCAAACAGCGCACCACCCGTGAGCTGTATGCCGACGCCCTGATCCAGGCCGGTCGCATCGATGCCGAGCGCGCCCAGGCCAAGATCGACGACTACCGCAACGCGCTGGACAACGGCCTGCACGTGGTCAAGAGCCTGGTCAAGGAGCCGAACCGCGAGCTGTTCGTCGACTGGCGCCCCTACCTGGGCCATGCCTGGACCGCGCGTCACGACACCCGCTTCGACCTCAAGACCCTGCAGGAACTGTCGGCCAAGCTGCTCGAGCTGCCGGAAGGCTTCGTCGTCCAGCGCCAGGTGTCGAAGATCTACGAAGACCGCCAGAAGATGCAGGCCGGTGGCTTGCCGATCAACTGGGGTTACGCGGAGACCATGGCCTACGCCACCCTGCAGTTCGAAGGTCACCCGATCCGCATGACCGGCCAGGACATCGGCCGTGGCACCTTCTCGCACCGTCACGCGGTGCTGCACAACCAGAAGGACGCCAGCACCTACGTGCCGCTGCAGAACCTGTTCCCGGGCCAGCCGCGTTTCGACCTGTACGACTCCTTCCTTTCGGAAGAAGCGGTACTGGCCTTCGAATACGGCTACTCGACCACCACGCCGAACGCGCTGGTGATCTGGGAAGCCCAGTTCGGCGACTTCGCCAACGGCGCGCAAGTGGTGATCGACCAGTTCATCACCAGCGGCGAGCACAAGTGGGGCCGCCTGTGCGGTCTGACCATGCTGCTGCCACACGGCTATGAAGGGCAGGGCCCGGAGCACTCCTCCGCGCGTCTGGAGCGTTACCTGCAGCTGTGCGCCGAGCACAACATCCAGGTGTGCGTGCCAACCACCCCGGCACAGATCTACCACCTGCTGCGTCGTCAGGTCATCCGTCCGCTGCGCAAGCCGCTGGTCGTGCTGACGCCCAAGTCGCTGCTGCGCCACAAGCTGGCCATCTCGACCCTGGAAGACCTGGCCGAAGGCTCGTTCCAGACCGTGATCCCGGAAATCGATACCCTCGATCCGGCCAAGGTCGAACGCATCGTCCTGTGCAGCGGCAAGGTCTACTACGACTTGCTGGAAAAACGCCGTGCCGAAGGCCGCGAAGACATCGCCATCGTGCGTATCGAGCAGCTGTATCCGTTCCCTGAGGACGACCTGGTCGAGATCCTTGCGCCTTACACCAACCTCAAGGCAGCGGTGTGGTGTCAGGAAGAACCGATGAACCAGGGCGCCTGGTACAGCAGCCAGCACCACATGCGCCGTATCCTGGGCCGCCACAACAAGGCACTGGTCCTGGAATACGCCGGCCGCGACGCTTCCGCCGCGCCAGCCTGTGGTTACGCTTCGAAGCACGCCGAACAGCAGGAAAAACTGCTGCAAGACGCCTTCACTGTCTAACGCCTTCGCGCACCTGAAACCGAATTTAAGGAAACACAGATAATGGCTATCGAGATCAAAGCCCCAACCTTCCCGGAATCGGTTGCCGATGGCACCGTTGCCACCTGGCACAAGCAGCCGGGCGACGCCGTCAAGCGTGACGAGCTGATCGTCGACATCGAAACCGACAAAGTCGTCCTGGAAGTCCTGGCCACCGCCGATGGCGTGCTGGGCGCCATCGTCAAGGGCGAGGGCGACACCGTCCTGTCCGACGAAGTGCTGGGTTCGATCGTTGAAGGCGGCGCTGCTGCCGCTGCACCAGCTGCCGCTCCGGCCGCTGCTGCTCCGGCTGCCGCTGCTGCCGCCGACGCTGGCGAGGACGACCCGGTTGCCGCGCCTGCCGCGCGCAAGCTGGCCGAAGAGAACGGCATCGACCTGGCTACCGTTGCCGGCACCGGCAAAGGCGGTCGCATCACCAAGGAAGACGTGGTTGCGGCTGTTGCCAACAAGAAGTCCGCGCCTGCCGCCGCTCCGGCTGCCAAGCCTGCCGCTGCTGCCGCTGCCCCGGTTGTGGTTGCCGCCGGCGACCGCACCGAGAAGCGCGTGCCGATGACCCGCCTGCGCGCCAAGATCGCCGAGCGTCTGGTCGAAGCCCAGTCGAACATGGCGATGCTGACCACCTTCAACGAAGTCGACATGACCGAAGTCATGGCCCTGCGTTCGAAGTACAAGGACCTGTTCGAGAAGACCCACAATGGCGTGCGCCTGGGCTTCATGTCGTTCTTCGTCAAGGCTGCCACCGAGGCGCTGAAGCGCTTCCCGGCGGTCAACGCCTCGATCGACGGCAACGACATCGTCTACCACGGTTTCGCTGACGTCGGCGTCGCCGTCTCCAGCGATCGCGGCCTGGTGGTTCCGGTCCTGCGCAACGCCGAGTCGATGTCGCTGGCCGAAATCGAGAACGGCATCGCCACCTTCGGCAAGAAGGCCCGTGACGGCAAGCTGTCGATCGAAGAGATGACCGGCGGTACCTTCACCATCACCAACGGTGGTACCTTCGGCTCGATGATGTCGACCCCGATCGTCAACCCGCCGCAGGCTGCCATCCTGGGCATGCACAACATCATCCAGCGCCCGATGGCCATCAATGGCCAGGTCGTGATCCGTCCGATGATGTACCTGGCGCTGTCCTACGATCACCGCCTGATCGACGGCAAGGAAGCGGTAACCTTCCTGGTGACCATCAAGAACCTGCTGGAAGATCCGTCTCGCCTGCTGCTGGACATCTAATCAACTAGCTGCGCGCCGCCGGCCCCGTTTTTCAAGAGACGGGGCCGTGCGGTACGCGGCTTGTAGCTTGTAGCTGATAAGGAATCTTTTATGACCCAGAAATTCGACGTAGTGGTGATTGGTGCAGGTCCTGGCGGCTATGTTGCCGCCATCAAGGCTGCCCAACTCGGTCTGAAGACTGCCTGTATCGAGAAGTACACCGACGCCGAGGGCAAGCTGGCCCTGGGCGGCACCTGCCTGAACGTAGGTTGCATTCCTTCCAAGGCGCTGCTGGACAGCTCCTGGAAGTACAAGGAAGCCAAAGAGAGCTTCAACGTCCACGGTATCTCCACTGGTGAAGTGAAGATGGACGTCGCCGCGATGGTTGGCCGCAAGGCCGGCATCGTCAAGAACCTGACCGGCGGTGTTGCCACCCTGTTCAAGGCCAACGGCGTCACTTCGATCCAGGGCCACGGCAAGCTGCTGGCCGGCAAGAAAGTCGAAGTCACCAAGGCTGACGGCACCACCGAAGTCATCGAAGCCGACAACGTGATCCTGGCTTCCGGCTCGCGTCCGATCGACATTCCACCGGCTCCGGTCGACCAGAACGTCATCGTCGACTCCACCGGCGCCCTGGAATTCCAGACCGTACCGAAGCGCCTGGGCGTCATCGGTGCCGGCGTGATCGGCCTGGAGCTGGGCTCGGTCTGGGCTCGCCTGGGTGCCGAAGTCACCGTCCTGGAAGCCCTGGACACCTTCCTGATGGCTGCCGACACTGCCGTGTCGAAAGAAGCCCAGAAGACCCTGACCAAGCAAGGCCTGGACATCAAGCTGGGCGCTCGCGTCACCGGCTCGAAAGTCAATGGCAACGAAGTCGAAGTCACCTACACCAACGCCGAAGGCGAGCAGAAGATCACCTTCGACAAGCTGATCGTCGCGGTCGGCCGTCGTCCGGTGACCACTGACCTGCTGGCTGCCGACAGCGGTGTGACCATCGACGAGCGTGGCTACATCTTCGTCGATGACCACTGCGCTACCAGCGTTCCGGGCGTATTCGCCATCGGTGACGTGGTGCGTGGCATGATGCTGGCGCACAAAGCCTCGGAAGAGGGCATCATGGTCGTCGAGCGCATCAAGGGTCACAAGGCCCAGATGAACTACGACCTGATCCCGTCGGTCATCTACACCCACCCGGAAATCGCGTGGGTCGGCAAGACCGAACAAGCCTTGAAGGCCGAGGGTGTTGAGGTTAACGTAGGCACCTTCCCGTTCGCGGCCAGCGGCCGTGCGATGGCAGCCAACGATACCGGTGGTTTCGTCAAGGTCATCGCCGACGCCAAGACCGACCGCGTCCTGGGTGTTCACGTGATTGGCCCATCGGCTGCCGAACTGGTACAGCAGGGCGCGATCGCAATGGAATTCGGCACCAGTGCCGAGGATCTGGGCATGATGGTCTTCAGCCATCCGACCCTGTCCGAAGCGTTGCATGAAGCAGCGCTGGCGGTGAATGGCGGTGCCATTCACGTCGCCAACCGTAAGAAGCGTTAATTATAAGAAACCACGGCGGTCTGCCCGTCGTGGGTCTTGCGTGCAAGACTCACCGCGGAACGTCCGCCGGACCGGATCACATGGGAAAACCCGGGGTCAACGGTCACAGGTGGTGCGGCGCCAGTAATGGCGCAGCGCCGAAGCGCAGTACCTAACGAAGACGGTAAAAAGCATGAATCTTCACGAGTATCAGGGTAAGCAGCTGTTCGCTGAATACGGCCTGCCAGTTTCCAAGGGTTTCGCAGTCGACACCCCTGAAGCTGCAGCAGAAGCCTGCGACAAGATCGGCGGTTCCGAGTGGGTTGTAAAAGCCCAGGTTCACGCCGGTGGTCGCGGTAAAGCGGGCGGCGTCAAGCTGGTTCGCAGCAAGGAAGACGCCAAGGCGTTCGCTGCCCAGTGGCTTGGCAAGAACCTGGTTACCTACCAGACCGACGCCAATGGTCAGCCAGTTTCCAAGATCCTGGTCGAATCCTGCACTGACATCGCCAAAGAGCTGTACCTGGGCGCTGTAGTCGATCGTTCGAGCCGCCGCATCGTGTTCATGGCTTCCACCGAAGGTGGCGTGGACATCGAGAAAGTCGCTCACGACACTCCTGAGAAGATCCTCAAGGCCACCATCGATCCGCTGGTCGGCGCTCAGCCGTTCCAGGGTCGCGAGCTGGCGTTCCAGCTGGGCCTGGAAGGCAAGCAAGTTCAGCAGTTCGCCAAGATCTTCGTAGGCCTGGCCAAGCTGTTCAAGGATCACGATCTGGCCCTGCTGGAAGTGAACCCGCTGGTGATCAAGGCCGATGGCGATCTGCACTGCCTCGATGCCAAGATCAACATCGACGCCAACGCCATGTACCGTCAGCCTAAGCTGAAGACCTTCCACGACCCGTCGCAGGACGACGCCCGTGAAGCCCACGCCGCCAAGTTCGAACTGAACTACGTTGCCCTCGAAGGCAACATCGGCTGCATGGTCAACGGTGCCGGCCTGGCCATGGGTACCATGGACATCGTCAACCTGCACGGCGGCAAGCCTGCCAACTTCCTCGACGTTGGCGGCGGCGCTACCAAAGAGCGCGTTACCGAAGCGTTCAAGATCATCCTGTCCGACAGCAATGTCGCGGCCGTACTGGTCAACATCTTCGGCGGCATCGTTCGCTGCGACATGATTGCCGAAGGCATCATCGGCGCGGTGAAAGAAGTCGGCGTCAAGGTTCCGGTCGTCGTTCGCCTCGAAGGCAACAACGCCGAACTGGGCGCTAAAGTACTGGCAGAAAGCGGTTTGAACATCATTGCGGCAACCAGCCTGACCGACGCTGCTCAACAAGTTGTCAAAGCTGCGGAGGGCAAGTAATGAGCGTCCTGATCAATAAAGACACCAAAGTCATCTGCCAGGGCTTCACCGGCTCGCAGGGTACTTTCCACTCCGAACAAGCCATCGCCTACGGCACCAAGATGGTCGGCGGCGTCACCCCGGGCAAGGGCGGCACCACCCACCTGGGCCTGCCGGTGTTCAACACCGTGAAAGAAGCCGTGGAAGCTACCGGCGCTGACGCGTCGGTCATCTACGTACCGGCTCCTTTCTGCAAGGACTCGATCCTGGAAGCCGCCTTCGGTGGCATCAAGCTGATCGTCTGCATCACCGAGGGTATCCCTACCCTCGACATGCTGGACGCCAAGGTCAAGTGCGACGAGCTGGGCGTGACCCTGATCGGCCCGAACTGCCCAGGCGTGATCACTCCGGGCGAGTGCAAGATCGGCATCATGCCAGGTCACATCCACCTGCCAGGCAAGGTCGGTATCGTTTCGCGTTCCGGCACCCTGACCTACGAAGCTGTCAAGCAGACCACCGACGCCGGCTTCGGCCAGTCGACCTGCGTCGGCATCGGCGGTGACCCGATCCCGGGCTCCAACTTCATCGACATCCTGAAGCTGTTCCAGGAAGACCCGAAGACCGAAGCGATCGTCATGATCGGTGAGATCGGCGGTTCCGCTGAAGAAGAAGCCGCGGCCTACATCAAGGCCAACGTGACCAAGCCTGTCGTTTCCTACATCGCCGGTGTTACCGCACCTGCGGGCAAGCGCATGGGCCACGCTGGCGCCATCATTTCCGGTGGCAAGGGTACTGCGGACGAGAAGTTCGCCGCCCTGCAGGACGCTGGTGTGAAAACCGTGCGTTCCCTGGCTGACATCGGCAAGGCCCTGGCCGAGCTGACTGGCTGGGAAGTCAAGAAGTAAGTAACACGCAATACCCCCCCCACGCGCACAAAGGCCACCTTCGGGTGGCCTTTGTCGTTGATGGGGATCGCTTGGAAGCTGGGGCTGCACACCTGAGGAAATTCCGATGGTCGCTATCAGGATTTTCAACCAGACATTCGTTTGAATACGCAATAAATTGTCGCCGAACACGTTCAACAAGACGACAAACACATACGCACATCGGACAAGCAGCACTGTGCCAGTGCGTTTGCCCTGCAAAACAGGTAGGCTACGCGTTCACTCTGTGCCCGTACCCCAAAAGGGAACGACACGCTAAACGGGTCTGGCTCACCAAGCCGGGCAGCATTTCCCTTCATCCTATGGGAAATCCCCTCCGACTCCCGATTTCAGCAGTGTGGTATTTCCTTAAATGAAAGTGTTAAAAGGCCAGGATATCCTGGCGCTTGGCTTTATGACGTTTGCGCTTTTCGTAGGCGCCGGCAACATCATCTTCCCACCCATCGTCGGCCTGCAGTCTGGCCCGCACGTATGGATGGCCGCACTCGGCTTCCTGGTCACCGCCGTGGGCCTGCCGGTCATCACCGTGATCGCCCTGGCCAAGGTCGGTGGCGGCATGGACGCCCTGAGCAGCCCGATCGGCAAGTTCTTCGGCGGCCTGCTGGCGGCGGTGTGCTACCTCTCGGTCGGCCCGCTGTTCGCCACCCCGCGCACCGCGACCGTGTCGTTCGAAGTAGGCGTGGCGCCGCTGACCGGTGAAAGCCCGCTGGCTCTGCTCATCTACAGCGTGGTGTACTTCGCCGTGGTCCTGGCCGTGTCCATGTACCCGGGCAAGCTGCTCGACACCGTGGGGCGTTTCCTCGCGCCGTTGAAGATCATCGCCCTGGCTGTGCTGGGCATCGCGGCGTTCGCATTGCCGGCCGGCACCATCGGCGAGGCCCAGCCTGCCTACGCCGCCGCTGCGTTCTCCAAAGGTTTCTCCGATGGTTACCTGACCATGGACACGCTGGGGGCACTGGTCTTCGGTATCGTCATCGTCAATGCCATCCGTTCGCGTGGCGTCGAGTCGCCGAAGCTGATCACTCGCTATGCCATCATTGCGGGCCTGATTGCCGGCCTGGGTCTGGTCCTGGTGTATGTCAGCCTGTTCCGCCTCGGCGCGGGCAGCCATGACATCGCAGCCGATGCCACCAACGGTGCGATGGTATTGCATGCCTATGTGCAGCACACCTTCGGCTCGCTGGGCAGTGGTTTCCTGGCGGTACTGATCGCGCTGGCCTGCCTGGTCACCGCCGTGGGTCTGACCTGCGCCTGTGCCGAATACTTCAGCCAGATCCTGCCGCTGTCCTACCGTGCCCTGGTGGTGATCCTGGCTGGTTTCTCGCTGGTGATCTCCAACCTGGGCCTGACCAAGCTGATCATGTTCTCGATTCCCGTGCTGACGGCGATCTACCCGCCGTGCATCGTGGTCGTGGGCCTGAGCTTCGTGAAGGACCTGTGGAACTCGCCAACCCGCATCCTGGCGCCGGTCATGCTGGTGTCGCTGGTGTTCGGCGTTGTCGACGCCATCAAGGGCAGCAGCTTCGCCCACGTATTGCCTGACGCCCTGGCGCACCTGCCGTTCAGCAACGAAGGCATGGCCTGGTTGGTGCCTTCGGTGGTCACTCTGGCTGTCGCCGTGGTCTGCGACCGCATGCTGGGCAAGCCGCGCGAGGCGCTGGCCTGATGGATTGAAACCTGATGGACGGGGCGCTGGCCAAAAGCCGAAGGGCCCCCGTCAAAGGTGGATATCGAAACCCCGCTGCCGAAAGGCGCGGGGTTTTTTGTGGCCTGGACCGACGCTATCGCGCGATGGCGTGTCTTTTAACGAATCCGGGCGTCGAACACCGGTCTGTTTCTCTTTAAAGGGATTCCTGCATGACCTTCATCCAAAACAACCTGGGCAACCTCCTGGCCGTCTGCTGGTTCGCCATCTGCTGGGGCGGCTACACCCGCTATGCCACCTGGAAGGGGCGCGATACCGCGTGCCTGGCCAGCGTGTTGCACCTGTACCGCGAGGATTGGATGCGCCGCATGCTGCTGCGCGACAACCGCATCGCCGATGCCAGCGTGATCGGCAACCTGGAGCGCAATGCATCGTTCTTCGCCTCCAGCACCCTGATCATTCTTGCCGGCATCCTCACCGTGCTCGGTGCGTCCGACCGCGCATTGTCGCTGCTGGCCGACCTGCCGCTGGTACAGCAGGCGTCCCAAGGCATGTCGGAAATCAAGCTGCTGTGCCTGGCGACGGTGTTCGTCTATGCGTTCTTCACTTTCAGCTGGTGCATGCGTCAATACAACTTCGCCGCAGTGTTGGTGGGCTCGGCGCCGATGATAGGCGAACGTCAGGTCAACGAACTCGAACGCAAGGCTTTCGCCTCCCGCGCGGCGCGGGTGCTGTCGCTGGCCGCCAACCAGTTCAACCTGGGGTTGCGCTCGTATTACTTCGGCATGGCCATGTTGAGCTGGTTCATCAGCCCCTGGCTGTTCATGGCCATGAGCGTGGGCGTGGTGTTCATCCTGTATCGCCGTGAGTTCCACTCCCATGTGCTGGAAGTGATGGTGTTCACGCCCACCGAAAGTGCACCGGTAGAGGCGAGCAGGGACACTTCCGAAAGTGCAGGCTGAAGCCTTTCAGCGTTAAATGACAGACATAAAAAAACCCGACAGTGTCGGGTTTTTTTATGTCGCGAGATTACTGCTTGGTAGGCTCGGCAGGTGCAGTGGCCGGCGCTGGAGTGGAAGGCGCGGCTTCCTCGGCGGCCTTCTGCTGCGCTTCGGCCTGATCTTTGGCGGCTTCGGCGTTTTCCTTGGCGGCGTCGTTCATCTTATCCTGAGCTTCGCCCATCTTCTCTTGGGCTTGCTCGGCATGTTGCTGTGCGTCCTGGGCTTTGTCTTCGCTCGCTTTATCGCAAGCAGCCAGGCCCATGGCAGCGGCCAGCATCAGAGCAAAAGCAAAAGGTTTACGCATGGGGTGTTTCTCCTGGGTGGAATAACTTTGTATGTTCCTTCGAGTACGCTGCCGGCGAATAAGTTCAACGCAGGTTACAGATATATAACTGCCCGGCCTATATAGACTTTTTACCCATTTTATGCGGCGGCGGACAATGAACGAGACTCCATTGATGGCGATGGCCGAGCGCTTTCTGTCGGCATTGAAACATTGCCAGGTATTACAGATGCGGGTGCAGCATGCCGACGCCGATGGCATGACCTTGGTGCTGCCCTGGTCGCCGGCCATTGTCGGCAATCCGCAGAATGGCGCGGTGCACGGTGGTGTGCTGACCACGCTGATGGACACCACCTGCGGCATGGCCACGCTCTGCGCGCTGCCCAGCTTCGAGGTATGCCCGACCTTGGACCTGCGCATCGACTACATGCACCCGGCCGAGGCGGGCAAGGATATCTTTGGCCATGCCCAGTGCTACCGGGTGACCCGAGATGTCATCTTCACCCGGGGTACGGCCTACCAGGACGATCCCGCGCAACCGATCTGCCAGGTAGTCGGCACCTTCATGCGCCTGGGGCAGGACGTCAAAGGCGGCATCCGCTTCGGTAACAGCCTCAAGGAGCGCCGCACGTGATCCCCAGCGATATCCGCCAGCAGCTGAACCAGGCCCACGCCCGGGGTGATTACCAGCCCTTGCTGGCGTTGATCCCCTATGCCGGATTGATCGGTATCGAATGCGAGCGCCAGGGCGAAGACCTGCTGTTCCGTCTGCCGGCCAATCCGGACAATATCGGCAACCCGTTGCTGCCGGCGATCCATGGCGGCGTGATCGCCGGGTTCATGGAGCTGTCCGCGGCGCTCTACCTGCTGATCTACAGCGAAAGCGCGAGCATTCCGAAGATCATCGATTTTTCCATCGATTACCTGCGTGCCGGCCTTTACCGCGATACCTACGCCCAGTGCCAGCTGTGGCGCCAGGGGCGGCGGGTGACCAACGTCGCCATTACCGCCTGGCAGGGCGATCGCGACACCCCGATCGCCACGGCGCGCGCGCATTTCAAGATTGAACCCGAAAAGCCCTTGAAATAGTCAGGGCTGCCCCCATCTGCTGGACATCCGCCATCAAAAACGGCCCGCTGGCCGCCAGGCGTCACCAACCAACAGATTGGAGTTTTGAAGACCATGAGTGTGGAGACTCAAAAAGAAACCCTGGGCTTTCAGACCGAGGTAAAGCAACTGCTGCACCTCATGATCCATTCCCTGTATTCGAACAAGGAGATCTTCCTGCGCGAGCTGATCTCCAACGCCTCCGACGCCGCCGACAAGCTGCGCTTCGAGGCCCTGGCCAAGCCTGAGCTGCTCGAAGGCGACGCCGACCTGAAGATCCGCGTCAGCTTCGACAAGGCCGCCAACACCGTGACCCTCGAGGACAACGGCATCGGCATGAGCCGCGAAGACGTGATCGCGCACCTGGGTACCATCGCCAAGTCCGGCACCGCCGACTTCATGAAGAACCTCACCGGCGACCAGAAGAAGGACTCGCACCTGATCGGTCAGTTCGGCGTGGGCTTCTACTCCGCGTTCATTGTTGCTGACAAGGTCGACGTGTTCAGCCGTCGCGCCGGCCTGCCGGCTGCCGAGGGCGTGCACTGGTCGTCGAAAGGCGAGGGCGAGTTCGAAGTCGCCACCGTCGACAAGCCGCAGCGCGGTACCCGCATCGTCCTGCACCTGAAGAAGGGCGAGGATGAATTCGCCGATGGCTGGCGCCTGCGCAACGTGGTCAAGAAGTACTCCGACCACATCGCCCTGCCGATCGAGCTGCCCAAGGAGCAGGCCGAGGCCGCCGAAGGCGAGGAAAAGCCGGCGCAGGAATGGGAAACCGTCAACCGCGCCAGCGCCCTGTGGACCCGTTCACGCACCGAGGTGAAGGACGAGGAGTACCAGGAGTTCTACAAGCACATCGGCCATGACTTCGAGAACCCGCTGGCCTGGAGCCACAACAAGGTCGAAGGCAAGCTGGAGTACAACTCGCTGCTGTACGTGCCGGCCCGCGCGCCGTTCGACCTGTATCAGCGCGAAGCGCCACGCGGCCTGAAGCTGTACGTGCAGCGTGTGTTCATCATGGACCAGGCAGAGTCGTTCCTGCCGCTGTACCTGCGCTTCATCAAGGGCGTGGTCGACTCCAACGACCTGTCGCTGAACGTTTCCCGCGAGATCCTGCAGAAAGACCCGATCATCGACTCGATGAAGACCGCGCTGACCAAGCGTGTGCTGGACATGCTGGAGAAACTGGCGAAGAACGAACCCGAGCAGTACAAGGGCTTCTGGAAGAACTTCGGTCAGGTGCTGAAGGAAGGCCCGGCCGAAGACTTCGCCAACAAGGAGAAGATCGCCAGCCTGCTGCGCTTCGCCTCCACCCATGACGACAGCGGTGAGCAGAGCGTCGCCCTGGCCGACTACCTGGCCCGCGCCAAGGAAGGCCAGGACAAGATCTACTTCCTGACCGGCGAATCCTACGCCCAGGTCAAGAACAGCCCGCACCTGGAAGTCTTCCGCAAGAAAGGCATCGAAGTGCTGCTGCTGACCGACCGCATCGACGAGTGGCTGATGAGCTACCTCAACGAGTTCGACGGCAAGGCCTTCGTCGACGTCGCCCGCGGCGACCTGGACCTGGGCAAGCTGGACTCCGAAGAGGACAAGAAGGCCCAGGAAGAAGTCGCCAAGGACAAGGAAGGCCTGGTCGAGCGTCTCAAGGGCGCGCTGGGTGACAGCGTTGCCGAGGTGCGTGTCTCACACCGCCTGACCGACTCGCCGGCGATCCTCGCCATCGGCGAACAGGACCTGGGCCTGCAGATGCGCCAGATCCTCGAGGCCAGCGGGCAGAAGGTGCCGGAGTCCAAGCCGATCTTCGAGTTCAACCCGAGCCACCCGCTGATCGAGAAGCTCGATGGCGAGCAGAGCGAAGACCGCTTCGCCGAGCTTTCGCACATTCTGTTCGACCAGGCGGCCCTGGCGGCCGGTGACAGCTTGAAGGATCCGGCGGCCTACGTACGCCGTCTCAACAAGCTGCTGGTCGAGCTGTCGGCTTGACCTGAGGCAAGAAAAGCCCGCTTCGGCGGGCTTTTTCATGCCTGCCGTTGCCACGAATACATCTATCCTGTCCTGACCCGTGAACGCCCAAGGAGAGCTGAATGAGCAAGGTCATCGTCGAGTCGTTGGTTTATCACCTGTCAGGCAAGGCTTACGAAAGCCGCCTGGTCTACGCCCCGGGCGCGCTACCGCAGCCGGGCCTGGTGATGGCGCCGAACTGGATGGGTATCGGCGAGGGCGCCGAACGTATCGCCAAGGAGGTGGCCGAGCAAGGCTATGTGGTGCTGATTGCCGACTTGTATGGCCAGTCGGTGCGGCCGGCCAATGCTGACGAAGCCGGTACGGCGATGATGCCGCTGAAGAACGACCGCGCCGAACTGCGCAAGCGCATGCAGGAAGCGCTGGCGCAATTGCTGGGGCAGTCCAAGGCGCTGCTCGAGCCAGGCAAGGTCGCGACGTTCGGTTTCTGCTTCGGCGGCTGCTGTGCCCTGGAGCTTGCCCGCGCCGGCGCCGATCTGAGGGCGGCGGTGTCGTTCCACGGCACCCTGGATACCCCTAACCTCGAGGATGCCAAGCGCATCAAGGGTTCGCTGCTGGTGCTGCATGGCGCCTCCGATCCACTGGTGCCACGGGAGCAGTTGCCAGCCTTCGAAGAAGAGATGAATGCTGCCAAGGTTGACTGGCAGTTGCTCAGCTATGGCAGGGCAGTGCACTCGTTCACCGATCCGAACGCCAATGTGCCGGGCAAGATGCAGTATGACCGGCGCACCTCGGAGCGGGCATTCCGCTCTATGTATAACTTGCTCAAGGAAGTGTTCGCAGGCTGAGCGCTCAAGGGCCTGCTGCGCAGGCCCATCGCCGGCAAGCCGGCTCCCACAGAAGCAATGCAAATCCCTGTGGGAGCCGGCTTGCCGGCGATGGGGCGCGAAGCGGCCCCTATTAACGCGGCAGTTCGATCCGCCCGCTTTCTCCCGGCACCACCGGCCAATCCCCAGCCGCCCAGCGCGCCCGTGCCGCTTCTATCAATCCCGGGTCACTGCCGACGAAGTTCCAGTTCATCCGCCGCGGCCCATCCAGCGGCGCGCCGCCGATCAGCACCAGCTGGCACGTTTGCTCGGCATACAACACCACCTCTTCGCCCTCGGGCAGCACGATCAGGCTGCATGGCTCGACTTCGTCGTCATCCAGCATCAACTCGCCTTCGAGCAGATACAGCGCGCGCTGCACGTGTTCCGTCGGCACGATCAGGGTGGTGGCCGCCTGCATGTGCACATGGGCGTAGAGCGTGGGGGAGAGCACCGGTACCGGTGAGGCCAGGCAGAAGCCTGTGCCGGCGATCATGCGGATCCGCACGCCGAGGCTGTCACTGGCCGGCAGGCTGTCTGCCGGGTGATGGCTGTAGCTTGCCGGGCCCTGCTCATCGGACTTCGGCGAGGCCAGCCAGACCTGCAGCCCGTGCAGCCGCGAGCCGTGCTCGAACACCTCGGCCGGCGTGCGCTCGACATGCGCCACGCCCGCTCCGGCGGTCATCCAGCTGACGTCTCCCGGGCGCACGCGCTGGTCCGAGCCGAGGCTGTCCTTGTGCTGGATTTCACCCTCGAACAGGTAGGTGAGGGTGGACAGGCCAATATGCGGGTGCTGGCGAATGTCCATGCCATGACCCGGCGCGTAGTCGGTTTCCAGCATATGGTCGAAGAACACGAAAGGGCCTACGCTGCGGCACTGCGCCGAGGGCAGCGGGCGCAGGATCGGCTGGCCCTCGACCGATTCGGCGCGTGGGCGGATGACCAGGGGGCTGCTCATGGCGACACTCCTTGAGGGATGCCTGCAAGCATAGCGTTTTGCCGTCCGTGGCTGAACCGTCGCGAGCGCTGCCCGGTCTACTCTTGCGGTACCGGCAAAGGAGCCTGAGATGATCGCCCGCACATTGGCCTGCCTGCTGTTGAGCGCAAGTCTGTTCGACACTGCGCAAGCCCGCGACTACCGCTACAGCGACGCCCATCTGCACTACGTGGATTTCTTCCAGGAAACCGAAGGCATGTCGGCCTTGCTCAAGGCCATGGACGAGGCCGGGGTGGAGCAGTCGATGATCTCCGGCATCCCGGTGGCGAAGAAATGGCACGAGGACGAACCCAAGCGCCCGCGCTACTACGCCGGCGACGATGCCGATGCCTACTGGTACAGCGCCACCGACCTGTACGTCGCCGCCGCGCTGGAAAAGCTGCCCGCCGAGCAGCGCAGGCGCTTCCATCCGTTTCTCACCGGCTTCAACCCGGTGGACAAGAATGCCGTCAGCCATATCGAGCGCATGCTCGAACTTTATCCGGGGCTGTGGCAGGGTATCGGCGAGGTGTTCACCCGCCATGACGACCTCACCGCCCTGACCAGCGGCGACACGCCGCGGGCCAACAACGAAGCCATGACCCGCATCTACCACCTGGCCGCCGAGCGCGACCTGCCGGTGCTGCTGCATTCGAACATCACCTCCAAGCGCGAGCGCAACCCGCTGTACCTCGCGGAAATCGAAGAGCCGTTGCGTAACCACCCGCATACTCGCTTCATCTGGGCCCATGCCGGCAGCAGCATGGAGATTCACCGGCACCAGGAACGCATGGACTTTCTCCTGCCGGTGCTCACCCGATTGCTCGAGGACTATCCAAACCTGTACGTGGACTTGTCCTGGAGCGTGCTCGAGCCCTACCTGCTGGATGAGCAGGGCGTGCCACGCGAGGCCTGGGTCGACCTGGTCGTGCGCTTTCCCGAGCGCTTCATGCTCGGGTCCGATGTGGTGGGGCGCTTCGGCAGCATCGGCGAGCAGATGCACGCTTTCAATCCATTCCTCGATGCCTTGCCCGAAGCGTTAGCGGAGCGGGTGAGCCGGAGGAATTTTGTCGAACTGCTGCCAAAAAGCGTGAAATAGCGAGTTTCATGCACGGATAGCGTTTTGATATCGCCTTTTCGTCTTACGCAATTTCCAGATGGCCCGATACCTTTTTTAAGCAACGGAATATCACGCTTGGGAGGGATCCTGGAAATGAGCCTGAGACGCTTGAACATCGCGCCGCGCGCCGGCCTCGGCTTTGGCATCATGGCGCTGCTGGTAGTGGCGCTGGGCGGCTTCGCGCTGCAGCAGATGACCAACATGCGCCAGCAGTCCGAGCAGGTCGACAACAACTGGTTGCCGAGCGTGATCTCGGTGGGCCGCATGACCCAGGACATGCTGCGCATCCGCGCCCTGACGCTGCGCCTGCTGGTCAACACCGACCCGGCCGCCCAGCAACAGAACCGTGCCCGCATCGACGAGGTCAAGGGGGGGCTGAGCAAGGCTCAGAGTCACTACGATGCCTTGATCGTGCTTCCTGAGGAGCGGACGCTGTTCGACCGCTACCAGGGCCTCGAGCGTCAATACATGACCTTGCAGGGGCAGGTGGTGCAACAGGCCACCGATGGGCATGTCCAGGCAGCGGCGGCGCTGGTCAACGGTGAGATGAACCAGTTGGCCGACCAGATGACGGCGACCCTCAACGAGCTGATCGAACTGAACAATCATCAGGCCAACTCAGCCACCGACCTGGCCGAGGCCGTGTACAACGGCGCGAAGGTATGGGTCGGCGTGTTGCTGGTGATCGCCCTGAGCCTCACCGTGGTGCTCGCCCTGGCCTTGACCCGTAGCATCGTGCGGCCGCTCGGCCAGTCGCTGAAGGTCGCCGAGACGGTCGCCACCGGCGACCTGACCCCGCAGATCACCGTGCAAGGTGATGACGAGCCGGCGCGCCTGCTGGCGGCGCTCAAGAGCATGCAACTGAGCTTGCGCGAGACCATCGGGCGGATCTCCGACTCGGCCAGCCAGTTGGCCTCGGCCTCCGAGGAGCTGAGCGCGGTCACCGAAGACGCCACCCGTGGGCTGCAGCAGCAGAGCATGGAAATCGAGCAGGCCGCCACGGCGGTCAATCAGATGACGGCGGCGGTGGAGGAGGTGGCGAGCAACGCGGTGGCCACCTCCGAGGCCTCCCGTGAGTCCGACCAGATCGCCCGGCGCGGGCGCGAGCAGGTGCGAGCCACGGTTACCGCCATCGAGGCGTTGGCCACCGGCGTGGCCGGCAATGCCGAGGAGGTCGGGCAATTGGCCCAGCAGGTACACGACATCAGCAAGGTGCTGGATGTGATCGGCTCGATCGCCGAGCAGACCAACCTGCTGGCGCTCAACGCGGCCATCGAGGCGGCGCGGGCCGGCGAGGCCGGGCGCGGGTTCGCCGTGGTCGCCGACGAGGTGCGGGCGCTGGCCCACCGTACGCAGAGTTCGACCCAGGAGATCGAGCAGATGATCGTGGCCATCCGCAGCGGTGCCGAGCGAGCCGTGCAGGGCATGCAGCATAGCGATGCCCAGGCCCGTTCGACCCTCGACGGTGCCCATGCCGCGGGCCAGGCGCTGGAGGCGATCGCCGCGGCCATCGGCCAGATCAACGAACGCAACCTGGTGATCGCCAGTGCCTCGGAGCAGCAGGCCCAGGTGGCGCGGGAGGTGGACCGTAACCTGACCACCATCCGCGACCTGGCGCATCAGTCGTCGGCGGGGGCCGAGGAGACATCTGCAGCGAGCCAGGCCCTGTCGCGGCTGGCGGTGGACCTCAATACCCTGGTGCAGCGCTTCTCGGTGTAAGCCCCCTCGCGGGGCACAAACAAAAACGCCCCGACCTAGGTCGGGGCGTTCTCGTTCAGCGTGTCAGCCGATCACTTGCCTTCCCAGCGCTTGAGCACCAGGGTGGCGTTGGTGCCGCCGAAGCCGAAGCTGTTGCTCATCACGGTGGTGAGCTTGGCGTCTTCGGTCTTGCGTACGATCGGCAGGTCCGCGACTTCCGGATCCAGCTCGTCGATGTTGGCGGAGCCGGCGATGAAGTTGTTTTCCATCATCAGCAGGCAGTAGATCGCCTCGTGCACGCCTGCGGCGCCCAGCGAGTGACCCGACAGGCTCTTGGTCGAGCTGATCTTCGGTGCCTTGTCGCCGAACACTTCACGTACGCCCTTCATCTCGGCGACGTCGCCGACCGGGGTAGAGGTGCCGTGGGTGTTCAGGTAGTCGATCGGGGTGTCGACGGTGGACAGCGCCTGCTGCATGCAGCGGATGGCGCCTTCGCCGCTCGGGGCGACCATGTCGTAGCCATCGGAGGTCGCGCCGTAGCCGACGATCTCGGCGTAGATCTTGGCGCCACGGGCCAGGGCGTGCTCGAGTTCTTCGACCACCACCATGCCGCCGCCGCCGGCGATGACGAAGCCGTCACGGTCGGCATCGTAGGCGCGCGAGGCCAGCTCGGGGGTTTCGTTGCGCTTGGTCGACAGGGCGCCCATGGCATCGAACAGGAACGACTGGCTCCAGTGCTCTTCTTCACCGCCGCCGGCGAAGACGATGTCCTGCTTGCCCCACTGGATCTGCTCCATGGCGGTGCCGATGCAGTGTGCGGAGGTGGCGCAGGCCGACGAGATCGAGTAGTTGATGCCCTTGATCTTGAACGGGGTGGCCAGGCACGCCGACACGGTGCTGCCCATGGTGCGGGTGACGCGGTAGGGGCCAACGCGCTTGACGCCTTTCTCGCGAAGGGTGTCCAGGGCTTCCATCTGGTTCAGGGTGGAAGCGCCGCCGGAGCCGGCAACCAGGCCGGTGCGCGGGCTGGAGATCTGCTCTTCGCTCAGGCCGGAATCCTTGATCGCGTCCTGCATCGCCAGGTAGGCGTAGGCCGCGGCATGGCCGACGAAGCGGTAGACCTTGCGGTCGATCAGCTCTTCGAGGTTCAGGTCGATGGAACCGGAAACCTGGCTACGCAGCCCCATTTCCTTATATTCCGGGTTGTAACGGATACCCGGACGGCTTTTGCGCAGGTTTTCGGTGACGGTCTCTTTGTCATTGCCCAGGCACGAAACAATGCCCAGACCAGTGATAACGACGCGGCGCATGCGAATAACCCTTAGAAATTGTCAGTGGAGGTGAACACGCCGACCCGCAGGCCTTCGGCGGTGTAGATCTCGCGCCCGTCGACGCTGACCGAGCCATCGGCGATGGCCATGTTCAGCTTGCCCTTGAGGACGCGCTTGATGTGAATGTTGTAGGTGACTTTCTTGGCGGTGGGTAGTACCTGGCCGAAGAATTTCACTTCGCCCGAACCGAGCGCACGGCCACGGCCCGGCAGGCCCTGCCAGCCGAGGAAGAAGCCGACCAGCTGCCACATGGCATCGAGGCCCAGGCAGCCTGGCATCACCGGGTCGCCTTCGAAGTGGCAGGCGAAGAACCACAGGTCTGGATTGATATCCAGCTCGGCGACCAATTCACCTTTGCCGAACTTGCCGCCTTCCTCGCTGATGTGGGTGATGCGATCGACCATCAGCATGTTCGGGGCGGGCAGTTGCGCATTACCGGGGCCGAACAGCTCACCGCGACTGCAGCGCAGCAGGTCTTCCCGAGTAAAGGCGTTTTGTTTGGTCATGCGAGCTCCTCAATAACCCCCTGTGGCAGGGGACGAATCTTCCCGGCCGGCCCGAAGCGCTTTGCATCCGAGGCGGCAGCCTACAGGTAGACTATTGCGTTGTGGTGAAAGTCACAGCGCACCTGGCAAAAGAAGTACAGGTGTGCACTGAAATGTTATTTTCCGGCCCTGAGGCGGTCCTGTCCAGTCCTTAAGACTGCCGCACTTTAGCATTTATCGCCAGTCGCAACTGTCTGACCGGGCAACCAGCGGCGCAGGATGCGCTGCAGGTCGGTACGTTTGAACGGCTTGCTCAGGTAATCGTTCATCCCGGCGGCCAGACAGCGTTCGCGATCGCCCTGCAATGCGCTGGCGGTCAGGGCGATGATCGGCAACCCTTCAGCCTGCGGCAGCAGGCGGATGCGTCGGGTCGCCTCGTATCCGTCCACCTGGGGCAGGCGGCAATCCATCAGCACCGCGGCGAACCGCTGCTGGCCGACCAGTTCGATTGCCTGGGCGCCATCCATGGCCAGGCTGACCTCGAAGCCCAGGCTGCGCAGCATGGCCTCGATGACGCTCTGGTTGACCGGGTTGTCCTCCACCAGCAGGATCCGCCCGCCACCTTCAGTCGCCGCCTGGTCCTGTGTTGCGACACCGGGCAGGGCGCTGGGTGGGCTGGCCAGTGCCAGCGGCATTTCCAGGGTGAAGGTCGAACCCAGCCCTTCACGGCTCTCGCCGCGCAACTGGCCACCCATGCGTTCGGCCAGGGTGCGGGCAATCGACAGGCCCAGGCCGGTGCCGCCGTAGCGGCGGGAGATGGTGTTGTCGGCCTGCTGGAAGGCCACGAACATCATTTCCAGGCGGTTGCTGTCGATGCCGATGCCGGTGTCGCGCACGGTGCAGGTCAGCCAGATCAGCTGGCGGTCGAGCACTTGCCAGCGCGCCTCGATCGCCACTTCGCCACGCTCGGTGAATTTCAGCGCGTTGCCCACCAGGTTGAGCAGGATCTGACGGATCCGCGTCGGGTCGCCCACCACCTGCAATTGGTGCATACCGGGGGGCAGTTGCAGGCGCAGGTCGAGGTTGCGCTGCTGGGCGGTGTGCTGGAACGACTGCACGCTGCTGGTGATCAGGTCGCCGAGGTTGAAATCGATGTGCTCAAGCTCGAGGGTGGTGCGCTCGATCCGCGAGAAATCGAGGATGTCGTTGATCACCTTGAGCAGATGCCCGGTGGATTCGCTGGCCACCGCGGTGTATTCGGCCTGCTCACCGGTCAGTTCGGTGGTTTCGAGCAACTGCAGCATGCCCAGCACACCGTTCATGGGCGTGCGCAGCTCGTGGCTCATCATTGCCAGGAAGTCGGATTTTGCGCGGTTGGCCTGCTCGGCCTCTTCGCGGGCCTGGATCAGTTGGCCCATGGCCTGTTGTTGTTCATGGGCGGCCTGGTCGAGGGCGCTGGCCAGGTTGTTGATGTGCCGGGCCAGATGGCCCAGCTCGCTGTCGTCGACCACCGGCAAGGGCGCGTTGAAGTCGCCCTGCTGGATGGCGCGGACCGCATGGCCCATCTCGCTGATCGGCCTGGACAGGCTGGTGGCCAGGCGGCGGGCCAGCAGGAAGGTGAACAGCAGGGCGAACAGCGCGAGGATCGCAGCCTTGATTACGATCTCCTGCTGGCGCTGGCTGAAGGCATCGTCGGACATGCCGACGATCACCCGCCCGAGGTAGTCGTCGCCGATGTTCGGCGGCGGGGTCTTGCCCTGCAGGAAGTCGTTGTCCAGGCGGATCTGCTGCAAACGGATCGGCGCCTGGAACACCTCGACCCGCTGGGCGCGACTGAGGCTTTCATCGGGCTGCTCGACGTACACCAGGATATGGTTGCGGCTGTCCTGCACCTCGAGGAATCGCACGTGGGGAATGCTCAAGGTGGCGCGCATCAGGCTCTCGAGCACCTCGTTGTTGCCCGAAATCACCCCGTACTCGGAGGCCGGCGCCAGCTGGTTGGCGATCAGCTGCCCGGTGTGGTTGAGCTCCTGGCGCAAGTCCTGGATGCGTACGAAGGTAAAGAAGCTGATCAGCAGCAGGGTCAGCAACAGGGCGGGGCCCAGGCTGATGATCTGGGTGCGGGTGTGGATGTCCCAGCTCAGGCGCTTGCTCATGGGGTGGGGGCTCCTTCGGCAAGGGCCAGGGCGGCGGCGTCCGGGTCGATCGCTTCCAGGCCCAGAGCACGGGCCACCTGCTGGTTGCCGCTGACACCAAAGTGCGTAGGGTAGAGGCTGCGCGGCCAGCGCGCCGGTGGCTGGTCGAGCAACTGCTCGAGCACCGCCAGCCAATCGTCCTGGTCGCTGTAGGTGCTGGCCAGGGCGCCGGCGCGGACGAAGCCGACGTTCGGGCCGATCAGCGCCATCTGCCGGCCATAGCTGCTGAGCAGCACGTTCTTGGCCGACTTGGAGTTGTACAGCTCGGGGTCGTCCAGCCCCAGCAGCACATCACTGTTGTTCAGCAACTGCTGCAAGGGGCGGCTGTCGCGCACGTCGGGCCAGTCCTGGGCGACGATCTCCAGGCCCAGCGGGCGGGCGACCTGGCGCAGCTCGTCGAGCAGGAAGCGGCTGTGTTCGCCATACAGCACGCCGATGCGCCGCGCCTGCGGTAGCAGGTAGCGGGTCAGGCGCAGTTGCCGGGCCAGGGGCGGATCGCTCCACAGCAAGGTGAGGTAGGCGGGGCGCGACACCCCCAGGCGTTGCTCGGCCTGGACCCGGCTGATACGTAGCGCAAGGGCCGATGGCCCGGTTGCCTCCGTCAGCCGCCATTCCAGGGCCGGGATGTCGAGCAGCACCAGGCGGGTGTCGGCTTTAAGCTTGCCCGGACCAGGCAACTGCTCGACGGTCTGGAACCGCACCTGGTCGTGGGGCCTGCGCTTTTCCAGGGCTGCGACGAAGCTGCGGATGCCGGGCTGGTCTTCGCCGCCGACCAGCAGGATCTCGCTGGCCGACAGCGATCCCAAGGGCCACAGGCACAACAGCAGCAGGCGCAGCAGGCGCACCATCAGAACTCCAGCTCCGCGCTGACGCTCAGGCGGTGGCGGCTGTCATAGCGGTTCTGCTCGAGGGTGACCGGTTCGTCATCCAGGCGCTGCTGCCACAGCGCGGCCAGTTCCAGGTTGCTGCCGTGGATCTTGAAGCGCTTGGCCACGCGCAGGTCGACCCGCTCGTAGCGGTACTGGTTGAGGGCATCGTCGCCGTAATAGAAGAGGGCGCTGGACCAGCCCTCGCCCCAGTCGCGCAGCCAGCCGGCCGAGCCGCTGTTGCGCGCACTCAGGCGGCGATCGGCCGGGTTGCTGGCCCAGGCGTCGACATAGGCATAGGTCAGGCGCAGGCGGTCGCGCTGGGTGGCGCGCCAGTCGAACTGCGCCTCGCTGCCGCTGAAACGGGCCTTGTTGGCGTTGCTGGCGATGAACTGGTTGTTCTTCAACGGCTCGCTGATCATGCCGGTGATCTCGTCGTAGAACAGTTTCACGTCGATGTTCAGGTCGATGTCGCTGAAGGCGCCGTTGTAGCCGAGTTCTCGCGAACGCATGCGTTCCTGGTCGAGGTTGCCGGGGCCGCGGGTCTTGACGAAATATTCGCCGTTCTGCAGCCCGTACAGGTTGGGCGAGAGGTTCTTGACCGTGTAGCTCCAGTTGACGTTGTTCTCGAACATGTCCGGCGAGCGGATGGCCTCGGAATACACCGCGCGCAAGCCATGGCGAGGGGTGATCAGGTAGTTCACCGCCACACGCGGGGTCAGCGAGTTGCCCGACAGCTGCGAGTGTTCGTACATGGCGCCGCCCTGGAGGATCCAGTGCTCGTCGGCGCGCCATTCGAGCTGGCCGAACAGGCGCCAGGTCTGGTCGTCGATGCTGCCGTTGAAGTAGGTCTGCGAGTCGGCGCGGTCGTAGCGGTAGTTCATGCCGCTGACCAGGCGCAGGCTGTCGGTGAGGCTCAGGGTGTCCTGGATTTCCAGGTCATAGCGGGTTTCGCGGGTGCTCTGGTCGACGTCGCCGCAGATCGTGTTGCGCCCGCCGCTGGTCCACTGGTTCTGCACCTGGCCCATCAGCGAGCCGAGCACCGGATTGGTGGTGCTGGGCAGGTTGCCGGTGTACAGGTTGCGCGCGACCTTCTCGGCGAAGTTCGGGTCGAGCTGCCACAGGCGTGTCAGCTCGGGGCTGAAGGCAATTGCCGCATCGCAGGCGCGCCACACCTGCTGGCGGTCGAAATGCTGCGCCGAGCCCTGCACATACAGGCTGTGCTCGGGGTTGAGGTCGAGGTTCCAGCGCACCGAGCCGGCGTAGTCCTTGGCGTTGACGTCGGCGTTGTCGCCAGCGCGGTAGTTGCCGAACACCGGCTGGTAGGTGTAGGGGCGCTGGTTGCTGCCTTCCTTGGCCGCCAGTTGCCATTCCAGGGTCTGGTCAGGCGCCAGGGTATGCACGGCATTGATGTTGATGCGGTTGGCGCGGCGGCTGTCGCGGTAGTCGCGGCCGAACTGGTCCTGATCGAAGCCGTCGTCCTGCTGGCCGGAGAGCGACAGGCGCAGGTCGCCGCTGTCCCAGCCGAAGCCCTGGCTTGCGTAGTAGTCGTTGATGCCGTCCTGGCCGCGGGTCAGCTTGACCCGCGTGCCATGGCTGTCGGCCGGGTTGCGGGTGAGGATGTTGACCACCGCCATCAGCGCGTTGGCGCCGTAGCTGACCGTGTTCGGGCCGCGGAACACCTCGATGCGCTCGATATCCTCGATGGCCACGGGGATGTCGCTCCAGTCCACCGTGGCCAGCCCCGCGCGGTACACCGAGCGGCCATCGATCAGCACCTGCATGCGTCGGGCGTCGCTGACGTTGCTGCCGTGGTAGTTGACCGTCGGCTGGTTGCCGGCGCCGTAGCCGATCATCATGCCCGGCACCAGGCGCAGCAGCTCGGGGATGTCGCGGGCACCGCTGGCACGGATCAGCTCGTTGTCGAGCACGGTCATGCTGCCCGGAACCGCCGCCGGGGATTGTTTCAGGCGCGTGGCGGTCAGAACCTGCGGCAGGTCCTGGTTGTCGATGAACAGGTCATCGGCCACGGCCGGGCCGCCCAGCAGGGCAGTCAGCAACAGCAGGCGGGGGTACGGGGGCGTGCCAGGGAACACGAAACGGCCTTGTTTCAGAAATGAATCAGGCATGTTAACCGACCGTGCGGCTTTTGCCAGTGCGACACCATGACAGGCCCGCCCTGCCAATGGGTGGGTACTGCCACTGGCTCTGGCGCATGCGCGCCGTATAATGCGCACGTCGCCACTTACTTTATTGGTTAACGGATTGGATATGACTGAACAGCAACCTGTTGCAGTTCTTGGCGGCGGCAGCTTCGGCACCGCCGTGGCGAACCTCTTGGCACAGAACGGCCATCCGGTACGGCAGTGGATGCGCGACCCGGCGCAAGCCGAGGCAATGCGCGTCGACCGCGAGAATCCGCGTTACCTCAAGGGCATCCGCCTGCATGATGGTGTCGAACCGGTCAACGACCTGCTCGCCACCCTGCAGGGCAGCGCGTTGATCTTCGTCGCCTTGCCCTCCAGCGCCTTGCGCAGTGTGCTGGCGCCCCACGCCGAGCTGCTGCGCGGCAAGGGCCTGGTCAGCCTGACCAAGGGCATCGAGGCGAACACCTTCAAGCTGATGAGCCAGATCCTCGAAGAGATCGCCCCCCAGGCACGCATCGGCGTGCTGTCAGGCCCCAACCTGGCCCGCGAGATTGCCGAGCATGCGTTGACCGCCACCGTGGTCGCCAGCGAGGACGAAGCGCTGTGCCAGCAGGTGCAGGCCGTGCTGCATGGCCGCACGTTCCGTGTCTACGCCAGCAGCGATCGCTTCGGCGTCGAGCTGGGCGGTGCGTTGAAGAACGTCTACGCCATCATCGCCGGCATGGCCGTGGCCCTGGGGATGGGCGAGAACACCAAGAGCATGCTGATTACCCGGGCCCTGGCCGAGATGACCCGCTTCGCCGTGAGCCAGGGCGCCAACCCCATGACCTTCCTCGGGCTGGCCGGGGTCGGTGACCTGATCGTCACCTGCTCCTCGCCCAAGAGCCGCAACTACCAGGTCGGTCATGCGCTGGGCCAGGGGCTGAGCCTCGAGCAGGCGGTCAGCCGCCTGGGCGAGGTCGCCGAAGGCGTCAACACCCTCAAGGTGCTCAAGGCCAAGGCCCAGGAGGTGGGCGTGTACATGCCGCTGGTGGCGGGCCTGCACGCGATCCTGTTCGAGGGCCGCACGCTCAATCAGGTGATCGAGCACCTGATGCGCGCCGAGCCGAAGACCGATGTCGATTTCATTTCCACCAGCGGTTTCAACTGAGGGAGAAACGTATGAACGATACCCCGGAGCGCGCCCAGCGCGAGTCGATCATCCTGCGCGTGCTGTGGATGCTGGTGTTCCTGGTGGCCTGGCAACTGGCCGAGCTGCTGCTTGGCGGCCTGGTGCTGGTGCAGCTGATCTACCGCCTGATCTACGGCGCGCCCAGCGCCAGCCTGATGAACTTCGGCGACAGCCTGAGCCAGTACCTGGCACAGATCGGCCGTTTCGGCACCTTCCACAGCGACCAAAAACCCTGGCCGTTCGCCGACTGGCCGACCCCGCGCACCCCGGAAGGCGAGGCGCCCCACGCCGTGGCCCCGGCGCCACACCCGGTGCGTGACGAGGAGCCCAAGCTGTGAAGCTTTGGGTGCTGCGCCATGGCGAAGCCGAGCCACGGGCCAACAGCGACACCGAGCGGCGCCTGACCGCCCACGGTCGCGAGCAGGTGCTGCGCAGCGCCGCGCACCTGTTGGGCCAGCCGTTGCAGGCAATCATCGCCAGCCCCTACGTGCGTGCCCAGCAGACCGCCGCCCTGGTGCACGGCGCCCTCGGTTTTTCCGAGCCGGTGCGTACCGTGCCCTGGCTGACGCCAGAGAGTGACGTGCAGCAGGCGATCGGAGAGATCGAGCGCCTGGGGCTCGAGCATGTCCTGCTGGTCAGCCACCAACCCCTGGTGGGCAACCTGGTTGGTCTGCTTGAGCACGGTCATGCCCAGCAACCGGCACCTTTGAGCACGGCCAGCCTGGCCGAGCTGGAGGGTGACTGGCCGCTGGCCGGCCTGATGACCCTGCGCAGCCTCAACCACCCTGGCTGACCCCTGGCAACTGGCATTTATGCCAGTTGCCGTTCGGGTCGTGTGGGCCTTAGCGTGGCGGCGTGCATGATCACAACGCCGCGCAAGGAATCATGGATGAGCAGGCAACGCCTGGAGCTGGTGCGCTCCGTCAATCCCCAGAGCGTGATCGACAAGCTGGACAGCCCCGCTGCGCTGGACTTTGCCGAGTACTGCCTGTTGCGCGACTGTGCCGACGCCAAGCTCGACCAGCTGCTGCGCCGCTTCGAAGGCCAGTACGAGTTCGAGCAACTGCGCCAGTCCGGCATCCGCATGGCGCACCTGCTGCAATCCAGCTGCCTGGCGCTGCGTCGGCTGGCGGATACTCAGCAGGACCGCCAGCTGGCCCGCGAAGCCCTCGAATGGCAACTGGCCTATATGCGTGCCTGCCTGCACCGTTCGATGGCCAGGCTCGACCCGTGATGACCTGATCGTCACTGGCGATGACCGTTCAGGACGTTGCCGCCAGCCGGTCGCTTGCCGACAATGGGCCATCCATCCCCGTGCAGAGCAGGCGGCCATGTCGCAGCAGATCTTCTTCGCCCACGCCAATGGCTTCCCTTCGGCCACCTACGGCAAGCTGTTCGCCGCGCTGGCGCCGGACTACCAGGTGCACCACCTGGAACAGCACGCCCATGATCCGCGCTTTCCGGTCAACGACAACTGGCAGAACCTGGTGGACGAACTGCTGCATCACCTGGAACGGCAGGACGCACCGGTCTGGGGTGTCGGCCACTCCCTCGGCGGCGTGTTGCACCTGCATGCGGCGCTGCGCCGGCCGGAGTTCTACCGTGGGGTGGTGATGCTCGATTCGCCGGTGCTGACCCGCGCCGACGAATGGCTGATCCAGGCCGCCAAGCGCCTGGGTTTCATCGACCGCATCACCCCGGCCGGGCGCACACTGGGTAGGCGCGAGGCCTTCGCCGACCGCGACAGCGCCCGCCGCTACTTCGCCGGCAAGACCTTGTTCCGCCACTTCGATCCGGAGTGCCTGGAAGCCTACCTGGAACATGGCCTGGAGCAGGGCGAGGACGGTCTGCGCCTGCGCTTCGACCCGGCCACCGAGATCAGCATCTACCGCAGCATTCCGCATGTCAGCCCGGCCAGGCCACGTCAGCTCCAGGTGCCGCTGGCGATGGTGCGCGGCGCCCAGAGCCGAGTGATCCGCAAACACCACGCCTTGGCCGTGCGCGGCATGGCCAAGGGCGAATACCACAGCTTGCCGGGCGGGCACATGTTCCCGCTGGAGCGGCCCACCGACACTGCCAGCCTGATCAAGGGCCTGTTCGACCGCTGGAGCCAGGTATGAGCGCCCAGGTCGAGGAGATCCGCCTGACGCTGGGCCATATCGAGATGGCCGCGCACCTGTTCGGTCCGGCCGACGGCCTGCCGGTGATCGCCCTGCATGGCTGGCTGGACAACGCCAACAGCTTCGCCCGCCTGGCGCCGCAGCTGAAGGGGCTGCGCATCGTCGCCCTGGACCTGGCCGGGCATGGCTATTCCGAGCATCGCCCGGTCGGTGCCGGCTATGCCCTGGCCGACTACGCCCATGACGTGTTGCGGGTTGCCGAACAACTGGGCTGGGAGCGCTTCGGCCTGCTCGGTCATTCGCTCGGCGCGATCATCTCGGTGCAACTGGCCGGCGCCTTGCCCGAGCGGGTCAGCCACCTGGCGCTGATCGACGGGGTGATCCCACCGACGCTCAGCGAGCAGGACGCTGCCGAGCGCCTGGGGCTGGCCTTGCAGGCGCAGCTGCGCCTGGAGGGCAAGCGCAAGTCGGTGTACCCGACCCTGGAGGAGGGCGTCGAGGCGCGCATGAAGGGCATGGTCGCGGTCAGCCGCGAAGCCGCCGAGTTGCTGGCCCAGCGCGGCCTGATGCCGGTGCCGGGCGGCTACAGCTGGCGCAGCGACAGCCGCCTCACCTTGCCTTCGCCAACCCGGCTGAACCAGGACCAGGCCATGGCCTTCGTCAAGCGCATCGCCTGCCCGGCGTGCCTGGTGGTTGCCGCCGACGGCATGCTGGCGCGCCACACGGAACTGCTGGAGCAGCTACCCTTCGAGCAGGTGACCTTGCCGGGCGGGCACCATCTGCACCTGAACGACGCCGAGGGCGCGGCCCTTGTCGCAGACTGTTTCAATCGCTTCTTTGGCATTCCTTGACTTGCACCGGACAAGTGTCGAGGCTTGGCGGGTTGAAAGGGAGACAACCATGTACATGCCAGACATCCACGCACCTTGCCCCGCCACCTGCGAGGGCGGTCGATGAGCGCACCTGTTTTCGTTCGCGGCGCCATCGCCGCGTGCCTCGCCATTGCCAGCCCGCTGCTCTGGGCTGGCAGCCTGCCGGTACCCGCAGACGCCAAGGTGGTCGACCAACGCCCGGCAGTGGAGCAGGAACGCGTCTATCCCATGGGCCCGCTGCGCAAGATCAGCGGCCGGCTGCGGGTCGAGGACAAGGTCGAGAGCCGTGGCCAGGTCAGTTCCGTGACCTACGAACTGCCGGTCGAGCGCAGCGCCCGCGAAGCCTTCACCAGCGCCCGCGAAGCGTTGCAGCAGGACGGTGGCTACCCGTTGTTCTGGTGCCAGGGCCGCGACTGCGGCGAAGCCAGCCTGTGGGCCAATGACGTGTTTGCCAACGCCCGCCTCAATGGCGGTGACGAGCAACAGGCATTCATCCTGTTGCGCCGCTCCGCCGAAGAAGCCGACACCCTGGTGGCGCTGTACAGCGTGACCCGCGGCAACCGCCGCGCCTACCTGCATGTCGAGGAGTTCGTCGCCGGCAGTCCGTTGGGCGAGCTGCTGCCCACCGCCGCCACGGTGCTGCGCGAACTGCGCGACACCGGCAAGCTCGACTACCCTGACCTGGCCGAGCCCCAGGCCGCCTGGGCAACGCTGCTGGCCCGCAGCCTGAACCTCGATAGCACCCTGCGCGCCAGCCTCAGTGGCAAGGGCGCCGAAGCCTGGCGCGAGCAACTGGTCAAGGCCGGCGTGCGCAGTGCCCGGCTCGAGGTGGGCGACGCCCCGACCGAAGGCCTGCACCTGGAACTGATCCGTTGAGTGAGCGCCACCATGGCCAACAATGACCGCCTGTTGATCCAGATCCTGCTGCTGACCCTGCTGGGCGCCGCGCTGTGGGTGATGGCGCCGTTCATCTCGGCGCTGCTGTGGGGCGCCATCCTGGCCTTCGCCAGCTGGCCGCTGATGCGCTTGCTGACCCGCGTGCTGGGCGGCCGCGAAACCCTCGCCGCGAGCCTGCTGACCACGGTGTGGATCCTGCTGGTGGCCATGCCGCTGGTGTGGCTGGGGTTCAACCTGGCCGATCATGTGCGTGATGCCACCGCGTTCATTCGCGATGTGCAGGTCGATGGCCTGCCGGACGCGCCCGCCTGGGTGGCCGGGATCCCATTCGTGGGCGAGCGCCTGGTTGGCTGGTGGGAGTCCTTCGACCAGCAGGGCGCGGCCTTGTTGGCCTCGGCCAAGCCGTACCTGGGGCAGGTCGGCAACTGGTTGCTGGCCCGCAGCGCGCAGATCGGCGGCGGGGTGCTGGAGCTGACCCTGAGCCTGGTGTTCGTGTTCTTCTTCTACCGCGACGGGCCACGCCTGGCGGCGTTCGTGCACCGCCTGCTGCAACGGCTGGTGGGCGAGCGCGCCGAGTACTACGTCGACCTGGTCGCCGGCACTGTGCAGCGGGTGGTCAACGGCGTGATCGGCACCGCTGCCGCCCAGGCGCTGCTGGCGCTGATCGGTTTCCTGATCGCCGGCGTGCCGGGGGCCATCGTGCTGGGCCTGGTGACCTTCATGCTCAGCCTGATCCCCATGGGTCCGCCGCTGGCGTGGATACCGGCCACCGCCTGGCTGGTGTGGAAGGGCGACTACGGCATGGCGGTATTCCTGGGCGTCTGGGGCACCTTCATCATCAGTGGCGTGGACAACGTGCTCAAGCCGTACCTGATCAGCCGCGGCGGTAACTTGCCGCTGGTCATCGTGCTGCTCGGGGTGTTCGGCGGCCTGATCGCGTTCGGCTTCATCGGGCTGTTCATCGGGCCGACCTTGCTGGCGGTGGGCTACAGCCTGTTGCTGGACTGGAGCCGCAATACCGCGCAGCACACGCCGCAGCGCTGATCTCCATCGCGGGCTTGCCCCGCGATACATCAGCGATCTTTACGCTTTCTTTATGCCCTGACCCCACCCCCCATCTCGCCCCTTTACGCCCCTCCCTCGGACAATTTCCCCAAAGCGGCCTTCACGCCGCAACTAGGGGAGATTGCACATGTACATGCTCGACGGGCTGTCACTGCTTCTGGCGGTGGCGTTGGCGGTTTACCTGCTGGTGGCGCTGCTGCGCGCCGATCGCGGCTAAGGGGCGACCATGCACAGTTACGATTACCTGCTGCTGCTGGCGTTCTTCGCCATCGTGCTGTTGCCGGCGCCCTGGCTCGGACGCTTCTACTACAAGGTGATGGAAGGCCAGCGTACCTGGCTGTCTCCCCTCCTTGGGCCGGTGGAGCGGGGCTGCTACCGCCTGGCCGGGGTGAACGCCGAACAAGAGCAGGGCTGGAAGCAGTACACCCTGGCGCTGCTGGCCTTCAACCTCGCGGGCTTCCTGCTGTTGTTCGCCGTGCTGCTGCTGCAAGGCTCGCTGCCACTGAACCCGCAGCACCTGCCGGGCCAGGAATGGTCGCTGGCGTTCAACACTGCGGTCAGCTTCATGACCAACACCAACTGGCAGGCCTACAGCGGTGAAGCCTCGGTCAGCTACCTGACGCAAATGATCGGCCTGACCGTGCAGAACTTCGTCAGTGCCGCCACCGGCCTGGCCGTGCTGGTCGCCCTGTGCCGGGGCATCGCCCGTCGCTCGGCCAATACCCTGGGCAACTTTTGGGTCGACCTGACCCGCGCCACCCTCTACGGCCTGCTGCCGCTGTGCCTGGTGCTGGCGCTGCTGCTGGTCTGGCAAGGCGTGCCGCAGACCTTTGCCGACTATGTCCACGCCCTGACCCTGCAAGGCACCGACCAGACAATCCCGCTGGGCCCGGCCGCCAGCCAGATCGCCATCAAGCAGTTGGGTACCAACGGTGGTGGCTTCTTCGGCGTCAACTCGGCGCACCCGTTCGAGAACCCCACGGCCTGGAGCAACCTGTTCGAAGTGGCCTCGATCATCCTGATCCCGGTGGCCCTGGTATTCACCTTTGGCCACTATGTGAAGGACCTGCGCCAGAGCCGCGCGATCATCGCCTGCATGCTGGCGCTGTTCCTGATCGGCGGCAGTACCGCGCTGTGGTCGGAACACCAGCCCAACCCGGCCCTGGAAAGCGCCCAGGTGCAGCAGAGCGCGCCGCTGGAAGGCAAGGAAAGCCGCTTTGGCACCACCGGTTCGGTGTTGTGGACGGTGACCACCACCTCGGCCTCCAACGGTTCGGTCAACGCCATGCACGACAGCCTCAACCCGCTGACCGGCATGGTGGCGATGGTCAACATGATGCTTGGCGAGGTGATCTTCGGCGGCGTCGGCGCCGGCCTCTACGGCATGCTGCTGTTCGTGCTGATCGCCGTGTTCCTGGCCGGCCTGATGATCGGCCGCACCCCGGAATACCTGGGCAAGAAGCTGCAGGCCCGTGAAGTACAACTGCTGGTGGCGACCCTGCTGGTGATGCCGGTGGGCGTGCTGGTGCTCGGCGCCATCGCCGCCAGCCTGCCTGGGCCTGCCGGTGCGGTGACCAACCCCGGCGCCCACGGCTTCAGCCAACTGCTGTACGCCTACACCTCCGGTACCGCCAACAATGGCTCGGCCTTCGCCGGCTTCGGCGCCAACACCCCGTTCCACAACGTGATGATCGGCCTGGCCATGCTGATCGGCCGCTTCGGCTACATCCTGCCGGTGCTGGCCCTGGCCGGCAGCCTGGCGGCCAAGAAGAGCGCGCCGCAAGGCCTGAACAGCTTCCCCACCCACGGCCCGCTGTTCACCACGCTGCTGCTGGTGACCATCCTGCTGGTCGGTGGCCTGACCTTCCTGCCGACCCTGGCCCTGGGGCCAATCGCCGAACACCTGAGCCTGGGTTTCTGAGGAACACACCATGAACATGCCCATTCCCGAAGTGAAGGCGCGTCATAGCGCCAAGGACCAGACCCGTTTCGCCGCCCTGTGGCGCCCGGCGCTGGTGCAGGCCTTCGTCAAGCTCGACCCGCGCCAGCTCAGGCGCGCCCCGGTGATGCTGGTGGTGGCCCTCACTGCCATGCTGACCACCGTGCTTTGCTTTGCCCCTGAAAGTGGCGTGAGCACTTCAGTGGCCGTGCAGATCACCGTGTGGCTATGGTTCACCGTGCTGTTCGCCAACTTCGCCGAAGCCCTCGCCGAAGGCCGTGGCAAGGCCCGCGCCGACAGCCTCAAGGCCGGCAGCCAGGGCCTGGCCGCCAAGCGCCGCAAGAGTGACGGTACGTTCGAGACGGTCGCCGCCACCCAGTTGCGCAAGGACGACGTGGTGCGCGTGGTGGCCGGTGAGCTGATCCCAGGCGACGGCGAGGTGCTCGAAGGCATCGCCGCAGTCAACGAGGCGGCCATCACCGGCGAGTCCGCGCCAGTGATTCGCGAGTCCGGCGGTGACCGTTCGGCCGTTACCGGCAACACCCGCCTGGTCTCCGACTGGCTGCTGATCCGCATCACCAGCAACCCCGGCGAGTCGACCCTGGACCGCATGATCGCCCTCGTCGAGGGCGCCAAGCGGCAGAAGACCCCCAACGAGATCGCCCTCGACATCCTGCTGATCGGCCTGACCCTGATCTTCCTGATCGTGGTGGTGACCTTGCAGCCGTTCGCCCGCTTCGCCGGCGGCGAGCTGCCGCTGATCTTCCTCGCCGCGCTGCTGGTGACGTTGATCCCCACCACCATCGGCGGCCTGTTGTCGGCCATCGGCATCGCCGGCATGGACCGCCTGGTGCGCCTGAACGTGATCGCCCGCTCTGGCCGCGCCGTGGAAGCGGCAGGCGACGTGCACACGCTGATGCTCGACAAGACCGGCACCATCACCTTCGGCAACCGTCGGTGCAGCGCGCTGCACGCAGCCTCCGGGGTGACCGCCAAGGAGCTGGGGGAGGGCGCCTTGCTGGCCTCGCTGGCCGATGACACTGCCGAAGGCAAGTCGATCGTCGAGTACCTGCGCCAGTTGCACGATTTCGCGGAACCTGCGAGCAACCAGTACGAAGCCATCGCCTTCAGCGCCGAGACGCGCCTGTCGGGCATCGATTTCCAGCAGCGCCGCTACCGCAAGGGCGCCGTCGACGCGGTGCTGGCCTTCTGCGGCCTGCAACGCCTGGAGCTGCCCACCGCCCTGGCTCGTGAGGTGGAGCGCATTGCCCAGAGCGGCGGTACCCCGCTGTTGGTATGCGTCGACAAGCATCTGCTCGGCGTGATCCACCTCAAGGACGTGGTCAAGCCCGGTATCCGCGAGCGCTTCGCCGAACTGCGCAAGCTCGGTATCCGCACCGTGATGGTCACCGGCGACAACCCGCTGACCGCCGCCGCCATCGCCGCCGAGGCGGGCGTCGATGACGTGCTCGCCGAGGCCACCCCGGAGAAGAAGCTGGCGCGGATCCGCCAGGAGCAGAACGACGGGCGCTTGGTGGCCATGTGCGGCGACGGCGCCAACGACGCGCCGGCCCTGGCCCAGGCCGATGTCGGCATGGCCATGAACGACGGCACCCAGGCGGCCCGCGAGGCGGCCAACATGGTCGATCTGGACAGCGACCCGACCAAGCTGCTGGACGTGGTGCAAGTGGGCAAGGAGCTGCTGGTCACCCGCGGCGCGCTGACCACCTTCTCCATCGCCAACGACGTGGCCAAGTACTTCGCCATCCTGCCGGCGCTGTTCGCCGCCATCTACCCGCAGTTGGGCGTGCTCAACCTGATGCACCTGGCCAGCCCGCAGAGCGCGATCCTCTCGGCCATCGTGTTCAACGCGCTGATCATCATCGTGCTGATCCCCCTGGCGCTGCGTGGGGTACGGGTGCAGGCCGCCAGCGCCGCCCATTTGCTGCGGCGCAACCTGCTGATCTACGGCCTGGGCGGCATTGTCGTGCCGTTCGCCGGGATCAAGCTGATCGACATGCTGCTTACTGCGCTGCACCTGGTCTGAGGAGAGACTGACATGACCGCTTATGTACGCCCGGCCCTGAGCCTGGTCCTGCTGATGACCGTGGTCACCGGCGCGCTGTACCCCCTGGCGGTGACCGGCATCGCCCAGGTCGCCTTCCCTGAGCAGGCCAACGGTAGCCTGGTGCGCGATGACCGTGGCCAGGTGCGCGGCTCGGCGCTGATCGCCCAGGAATTCAAGGGCGACGGCTGGTTCCAGTCGCGGCCTTCGGCGGGCGCCTATGCCACCGTGGCCAGTGGCGCGAGCAACCTGGCGCCGAGCAACCCGGCGCTGGCCGAACGGGTCAGGACTGACGCTTCCCAGCAGTACCAGGCGCAGCAGGGGCCAGTGCCCCAGGCGCTGTTGACCACCTCCGGCAGCGGGCTGGACCCGCACCTGCCGCCCGAGGCCATCGCCTACCAGCTGCCGCGCGTGGCGGCGGCGCGGCAGGTCTCGGAGGAGCGCTTGCAAGCGTTGGTGAATGGGGCCACCCTGCGGCCATTGGTCGGGCCGCCGGTGGTGAATGTGCTGGCGTTGAACCAGGCGCTTGAACGCCTTGCGCCGAGCCACTGAAGCCGGGGCCGCTTTGCGGCCCATCGCCGGCAGGCCCTCATTCGTTACATTTTGAAGGATGAAGCATGAGCAACCCCACCCGCGCCGACGCGCTGTTGGCCGGCCTGCCCCGCGAAGGCCGCGGCAGGCTCAAGGTGTTCCTCGGCGCCGCGCCCGGGGTCGGCAAGACCTTTTCCATGCTCCAGGCCGCCCACGCCCAGCAACGCCAGGGCGTTCAGGTGGTGGCGGGGGTGGTCGAGACCCACGGTCGCGCCGAGACCGAAGCCCTGCTCGGCGGGTTGACCCAACAACCCCTGCTGCGCAGCGAATACCGCGGCGTGATGCTCGAGGAAATGGACCTCGACGGCCTGCTCAAGGCCGCGCCACCGCTGGTGCTGGTCGACGAACTGGCGCACACCAACGCCCCCGGCAGCCGCCACGCCAAGCGCTGGCAGGACGTGCAGGAACTGCTCGCCGCCGGCATCGACGTCTACACCACGGTCAACGTCCAGCACCTGGAAAGCCTCAACGACAAGGTCCGCGACATCACCGGTGTGCAGGTGCGCGAGACGTTGCCCGACTGGGTGCTGCAGGAAGCCTTCGAACTGGTGCTGATCGACCTGCCGCCGCGCGAGCTGCTCGAGCGCTTGCGCGAGGGCAAGGTCTACGTGCCCGAGCAGGCGCGGGCGGCCATCGAGGCCTATTTCTCCCAGACCAACCTCACCGCCCTGCGCGAGCTGGCCATGCAGACCGCCGCCGCCCAGGTGGACGCGGACCTGGCCAGCGGCTACCGCCAGCGCGGCCAGGAAGCCCCGGCCCTGCGCGGCCGGCTGCTGGTGGGTATCGATGGCGACGAGCAGGCCGAACGCCTGGTGCGCCATGCCTGCCGTGTCGCCCAGCGTCGCCATCTGCCATGGAGCGTGGTCCACGTCGACAACGGCCGCCTGCGCGACGAAACGGCCCGCCATCGCTTGCAGGCCGCCCAGCAACTGGCCGAGCGCCTTGGCGGCGAAGTGGTGCTGCTGCGCGCCGGCGAAGTGGCGCGCACGCTGATCCAGCACGCCGCCGAGCGCCGCGCCAGCCTGGTACTGGTGGGCCAGTCCCGTGACCTGTTGCGCCGGCGCCTGTTCGGCGCCGGCGTGGCGGCGCGCCTGCTGCGTGAGAGCCACGGCCTGGAGATCAACGTGCTCGACCGCGATGCCCAGCCGCCAGCGGCGCGCACGGCGGTAAAGCGCGTATGGGTGTGGCGCCATTATGTGCTGGCGCTGGTCGCCACGCTGCTGGCCGCAGGCCTGGCCTGGGCCGTGTCGAGCGTGCTGGCGCTGCCCAACATTTCCCTGGTGTTCCTCGCCGCCGTGCTGCTGGTGGCGGTGCGCAGCAGCCTGGGGCCGGCGCTGGCGTGCGCGGCGCTGTCGTTCCTCACCTACGATTTCCTGTTCATACCGCCGAACTTCTCCTTTGCCATCCAGCGCGAAGAGGACGTGCTGACCCTGGTGTTCTTCCTGCTGATGGCCGCGCTGACCGGCAACCTCGCCGCGCGCCAACGCCGCCAGTTGCAGGCGTTGCGCGAGACCCAGGCAGAGACCCGCCAGTTGCTCGACCTGTCGCGCCGCCTGACCGTGGCCACCGACCGCCAGGCGGTGTTCAGCGCTGCCGGCCAGCATATGGATGGCTGGCAGGGCGTGCAGGTGTGTCTGCTCGAACGCAGCGCCGACGGCCTGCTGCAGGTGGCCAGTGGTGGCTCGCCAGCCTTCACCGACAATGAACGCGCCGCCGCCGAATGGGCCTGGCAACATGGCCAGGCCGCGGGCTTTGGCAGTGACACCTTGCCCCACGGCCGCTGGTGGTGGTGGCCGCTGGCCGTGGAGGAACAACCCCTGGCCCTGCTCGGCATCCGCCCACGCGACGGCGAACCACTGAGTGACCCGCGTCGCCGACTGTTGATGGCCCTGGCGCAGCCCCTGGCCCAGGCCCTGGCCCGCGCCCGCCTGGGCGAGCAACTGGAAGCCGCCCGCCTGCATGGTGAAACCGAACAACTGCGCAGCGCCTTGCTCGCCTCGGTCTCCCATGACCTGCGCACGCCGCTGACGTCGATGCGCGGCAGTATCGACAGCCTGCTGGCGCTGGGCGACGCCATCCCCCCGGACGACCGCCGCGAGCTGCTGGAAGGCACTCGCAACGAAGCCGAGCGCCTGGATCGCTACATTCAGAATCTGCTGGACATGACCCGCCTGGGCCACGGCACGCTCAAGCTGGCCCGCGACTGGGTAGCCCCGGCCGATATCGTCGGCAGCGCCCTCAACCGCTTGCGCGTGGTGCTGGCGCCCCTGCGCGTGCACACCGAAGTCCCGCCCGAGCTGCCGCTGCTGTTCGTGCACGCGGCGCTGATCGAGCAGGCGCTGATCAACGTGCTGGAAAACGCCGCGCGCTTTTCCCCGGCCAACGGCCGGCTGCAACTGCAGGTCTCGGTGCAGGATGAACAGCTGTGCCTAGCGGTCGCCGACGAGGGCCCCGGCATCCCCCAGGACGAGCGCGAGAAGATCTTCGACATGTTCTACACCGCCGCCCGCGGCGATCGGGGCGGGCAGGGCACCGGCCTGGGCCTGGCGATCTGCCAGGGCATGATCGGTGCCCATGGCGGGCGCATCCTGGTCGACGATGGCATCGATGGCCACGGCACCCGCATCACTCTATGCTTGCCGCTGCCGACCCAACCCGACACCGAAAGTGAAGCCCCATGAGCCAAGCCGCCACCCTGCTGGTCATCGACGACGAGCCGCAGATCCGCAAGTTCCTGCGTATCAGCCTGGCGTCCCAGGGCTACAAGGTGATCGAGGCCGGCACCGGTAGCGAGGGCCTGGCCCAGGCCGCCCTGAACAAGCCCGACCTGGTGGTGCTCGACCTCGGCCTGCCGGACATGGACGGCCAGCAGGTGCTGCGCGAACTGCGTGAATGGAGCACGGTACCGGTGATGGTGCTGTCGGTGCGTGCCAGCGAAGTGCAGAAGGTCGATGCGCTTGACGGCGGGGCCAACGACTACGTGACCAAGCCCTTCGGTATCCAGGAATTCCTCGCCCGGGTGCGGGCGTTGCTGCGCCAGGCACCCCAGGTGGGGGCAGCCACGTCGGCGGCGAGCTTTGGGCCGTTGGTGGTGGATTTTGCCTATCGCAAGGTGACCCTGGAGGGCGTCGAGGTGGCGCTGACGCGCAAGGAGTATGCGTTGCTGGCGCAACTGGCCGGGCACCCCGGGCGGGTGATCACCCAGCAGCAACTGCTCAAGGATATCTGGGGGCCGACCCATGTCGACGACACCCACTACCTGCGCATCGTGGTGGGGCACCTGCGGCAGAAGCTGGGGGATGACCCCACCGCGCCGCGGTTCATCATCACCGAGGCAGGGGTGGGGTATCGGTTGGTGACGCCCTGACACGCCAGCAGATTCAGCTATCGGTCTGGCCATGATTGTTGATCTTGAACAGCAGGGCGTCATGCAGGGTCATGATCGCTTCCTCGAGGTTCGCCGCCAGCGCTTCCAGTTGCTCGGTCGATGCCCCGGATCGACAGGCGTCCTCGAACACCTCGCAGTGCCGCTCGATCTCGTAGGCGCAGACAATCTTCGCGCCGCCCTTGATCTTGTGCGAGATGTCCTTGAGCTCGTTGCGGTCACCGTCAAGGTTGGCGTGCAGTGCGCAGATGTCTTTCTCGTTTTCCAGGATCAGCTCGTGTAGCAGCTCGTTGGTGATGAAGTCCGCCTGTGCGGGCTGCCTGCTAGCGTCGTGTGCTTCGGGGCAGGCGATGCTGTGTTCGACAGGGTCGAGTTTCTCCGCCAGGTCTACCAGGCGGGCGGGTTTGAACAGGCAGTCGTTCATGCCCGCCGCCAGGCAGTGCTCGCGCTCACCGGCCTGGGCGTTGGCGGTGAAACCGAATACGGTGCAGCGGGGACGATGCTGGGCAGTTTCCGCCGCGCGGATGGCACGCGCCAGGTCATAGCCAGTCATCTCGGGCATGTTGCAATCGGTGATCACCGCGTCTACCCGATGCGCATTCCACAAGGCGAACGCCTGCGCGCAGGTACTGGCCTGCAGCACGCGATGGCCCAGGTAGTTGAGCTGACGGTCGAGCAAGGTAAGGTTCGCCGGGTGGTCGTCGACGATCAGCACGGTGAGTGTCCGCCGGGGCTTCTCGACGAGCAATTCGGACACCTGCGGAATAGGTGGAAGCTGATCGAGGGTCGGCAAGACCAGGCAAATGGTCACGCAGGTACCCTGGTTGGGTTCGCTGCTGAGGGTAAGCTTGCCGCCCATCAGTTCGGTCAGGGTCTTGCAGATCGACAGCCCCAGCCCGGTGCCTTGCTTGCGGGTGCTCTGGCCATCAGCCACCTGCACGAAGGGGGCGAAGATGCGTTGCTGATCGGCCGCCCGTATGCCGATGCCAGTATCACTGACACTCAGTGCCACCGCCAATTGGTTGTGCGACGCGTCGGGTAGTGAAATCGCCTGCAGGCGAATCAGCACATTGCCTTTGTCAGTGAACTTGATGGCGTTGGCCACCATGTTGGAGAGAATCTGTTTGAAGCGCACCGAGTCGATCAGCACATCAGTCTGGATCGCCGGGTCCAGCTCCAGCTTGATGGCCAGGCCTTTCTGCCGGGCAAGCCCTTCGAACACCCGGAATACCGAAGTGGCGATATCACCCAGATTGCCGCGCGAAGGGGCCAGGGCCAGGTGCCCGGATTCGACCTTGATCACATCGAGGATGTTGCCGATCAACTCCAGCAGGCCATTGGCCGAATCGTAGGCGACTTCGATGGCGAAACGATCCAGCTTGCCCTGGTCGGCTTGCTTCAACGACATTTCCAGCATGCCGATCACCGCGTTCAGCGGCGTCCTGATCTCGTGGCTCATAGTGGCCAGGAAAGTGGTCTTGGCCTTGTTGGCGATGTCGGCCTGTTCCTTGGCTGCCAGCAGGCTGACTTCCAGGACCTTGCGCGCGGTAATGTCGACCCATCCGCCGACGATGCCCTGTATCTCGCCTCGGTTGTCGCGATAAGGCAGGATCCAGTGGTAGATGTCCCGGGTTTCCCCGGTATCGCGCAAGCGGATGCGCCGGTCTGCAATGATTCGGGCTCCCTCCCTGAGCACCCGTGCGTAATCCTGCAGGTAGCGCTCTTCCTCCTCCTGTGTCGCGGAGGGTGCCTGGTCGAGGTTGTCACCGATCACCTCGTGACGCTGCAGTGACAAGGCTTCGAGGTAGGAGGCATTGCAATGCAGCATGATGCCTGCCTTGTCCCGGATGTAGATGGGATTTGGCGTGCCATCGATGAGGCTGCTCATGAAACCCAGCTGGTCGCCGAGTGCCCGTTCGGCCTCTTTGCGCTTGATGACCTGGCGCCGCAGATGCAGACCCCAGCCGAGGGAAACCGCCAGCAGCAAGCTGAGGATCGATCCCAGTTGCAGCAGAATGGTCTTGTTGCGTACCCAGAACGACGGCCCCTCGTGGGGCCCATCGGTCCATTGATCGTTGATCGCGTCGATCTTCTGCGCCGGGGTGGCCAGCAGCGACTTGTCGAGGATGGAGGCGAGGATGTCGTTGTCGTGCAGGCTTGCGAATGAAACGGTTTCGGAGGTATCGCCGACCACCGAGGCGATGCGCAGCCCGTCGAAGCCGTTGCGGATCTTGTACTGCGCCGAGACCAGCACGTCGATGGCGGCGTCGGCCTTGCCGCTCTCCACCCTCTGGAACGCTTCGCCGATCGTGTCGACCTTGACCAGCCTCACATTCGGGATGTCCTTGAGAATGCGGGCGCTGGCCCTGCTGTCATGGATGGTCGCCAGCTTCTTGCCGGCCAGTGACGACGCCGAAGAGATGCTGGTATCGTCCTTGCGCGCCACCAGCACCAGCGTACTGACCAGGTAGGGCCGCGAGAACGACACTTTCGGGTTCTGCACCAAGTCAGGGTTGAGCGCGCCCACCATGTCGTATTCACGACGTGCCAGGGCGTCGACAAGCTGCTGCTCGGTCATCCCTCTGGTCGGCAGCATCGTAAAGGAAAGGCCCGACTGGGCGCTGATCACGTTCAGCAGGTCGTTGACGATGCCTTCGACCTGGCCATCCTTGAGCGCCTTGGACAAGGGCAGGTCATCGGCGTCGACCATGACACGCACCTTGGGATGGGTCGCTATCCACTCCAGCTCGGTTTGCGAATACTGGACGCGCTGCGCCCCGAAGATATAGCTGCCGTTGACGTCCCAGCGCCGGATGATGGGCATGCTGTCGCTGGGCAAGACCGAGAGCAGGGCAGTATCCACCAGCCGCTTCAGCGTCGTGTCGGTCTTGTTCAAGGCAAAGGCGAAGTTCGCCACGTGGATGGCCGAGAAATTGGCGGCCCGCAACTGCCTGAACGAGCTGTTGGCGGCCCAGTGCCCGGTGCTGACGAGGTCGCCCAGGTAGGCGTCGGCCTGGCCGAATGCCACTGCACCGATACCGCTGGCCGTCGACGGGAACAGTTGCACGGTAGCTTCCGGGTAGAAGTCATGCACTGCCGCCACCGGGAGGTAGTGGTTGAGCATGGCTATCCGCTTGCCCGCCAGGCGGGTGTTGACCAAGCCTTCCTCGCCTACTCGGGTCAGCAGCACTGGCTGGTCGTCGAGGTAGGGCAAGCTCAGTCGCAACGTGGGGTCGGCCGCCTCGAAGCTGTTCGCGCTGCCCAGCAGGTCGATCTCGCCATGCTTGAGCGCTTCGATAGCGCGGGTGCGTGAGGGGAACTGGCGAATCTGTATGGCTACATCGAGGATCTTGCCGATGAGGCCTGCGTACTCGGCGGTAATACCGTCGTACATCTGGCCATTGATACTGATATCGAGCGGTGGATAGTCCGGCGCGGACACTCCGATGGTCAGGACGCCCTTACGCTTCAACCATGCTCGGTCTTCGGCGCTCAGGGTCACCATGGAGGAGGTATAGGCGCGCTCGACCAGCTTCAGGGGTTTGACGGCCAGAGGCTGCGCTTCGCCGAAGGCGAGGCTGCTGATGGCCAGGCAACCGACAAGGGCCACCTGCACGCGAAGCAGAGTGGGCATGGATATCATGCAATCAGGTCTCGCCGGGCGATGTCGATCAGGTCCACGAAGGTATTGACCTGCAGCTTGTCCATGATCCGGTGCTTGTAGCTGCTGATGGTCTTGTTGCTGAGCATCATGGCATCGGCAATTTCCTTGTTGGTCGCGCCCGCTGCCAGTTGCCTGAGCACTTCGATCTCGCGGCCGGTCAGGCGGTTGATGCCGCTGTCTTCCTTGGGTGTATTGATCACGCTGCTCAAGGGCAGGTTCGGGAAGTATGAATAGCCGGCCTTGATGGCTGCCAGGGCACCGCTGAACTCGCTCAGGTCGCCGGCCTTGCAGACGAAACCGGCGGCACCCGCCCACATGCAACGTGGGGAAAACACCGCAGCCGGCTGTGAGGTGAAGACCAAGGTCTTGGTCAGGCTGCCTTGCAGTTTCAGGCGCTGGATGACGGCAAGTCCGTCGATTTCGGGGATGCCGATGTCGAGAATCAGCAGGTCGGGCATCAGTTCACGGGTCAACTGGATGGCTTCCTTGCCATTGCTGGCCTCGCCGACGACGGTATAGCCGCTGTTTTGCAGGACGGTTTTCACGGCCATGCGGATGACTGGGTGATCATCGATGATAATCGCGCGTTGCATGTTGTTACCTCGTTTGTCCATTCTCCCTCTATCCATATTTCAAGCTTGGTTTGATTGTTGCCTGACATTGCTTGTCAGACACACTGATGCTATCGCTGGCCTGGAAATGGAGAGAACAAGGCAGGGCTGATCTTCGTTTGAGACACGCTCGCAAATCTGTGTTGAGAACTCCCGGACATCGGGAAGTGCGCACAGGTAGGTTGCGGAGAAGTCTGCATGGCCGCCTGGCGTGCGTCGTTTCTACACCTCCTGCTCCAACGCCAACAGCTCTTCCACACGCTGACGACGACGGATCATCTTCAGGCCGTTGTTCTCCAGCAGAAACTCCGGCAGCAACGGTCGGCTGTTGTAGTTCGACGACATCGATGCGCCATAGGCCCCGGCGTCGTGAATCACCAGCAGATCGCCCACTTTGGCCTGGGGCAGGTCCTGGGGCGTCAGCTCCTCGTCGTTCTGGGTGAACACATCACCGGACTCGCACAGCGGCCCGGCCACCACGGTCGGTTGCAGGGGGCGATTGACTGGGCGCCCCACGGCATCGAACAGGCTCATGCGGTGATAAGCCCCGTACATCGCCGGGCGCATCAGGTCGTTGAAGCCGGCATCGACCAGGATGTAGTGGCGGTCGCCCATCTGCTTGACGGCGCGCACCTCGGCTACCAGGTAGCCGCACTCGGCCACCAGGAAACGCCCCGGCTCGATCTCCATGCGCACGGGGTGGCCGAGCATCGCCTCGATCTCCGAACGCGCCACCGCCCAGGTGCGGGCATAGCGCTGCAGGTCAACCGGCTGGTCGCAGTCGCGGTAGGGCGTGGACAGACCGCCGCCGATGGAGAAGGCCTCGATGTCCATGCCCAGGCGGCCGATCAGCCCGACCATCGCGCTGGCCACCTGCTCCAGGTGCTGGTAGTCCACCCCCGAGCCGATGTGCATGTGCACGCCCACCAGATGCAGGCCGTGTTCTTTCACGCAGGCCAGCGCCTCGGGCAGTTGTTCGTGCCAGATGCCGTGCTTGCTGTTCTCGCCGCCGGTATTGGTCTTGCGGCTGTGGCCATGGCCGAAGCCGGGGTTGATGCGCAGCCAAACCCGGTGGCCGGGGGAGCGCTCGCCGAGCTGACGGAGCATGTCGATGGAGCCGGCGTTGACCTCGATACCGGTCTCCACCACCCGCGCCAGGGTCGGCTGGTCCAGCACGTCGCAGGTCAGCACCACGCCGGCGGGTTCGCCGCCCACCGAGGCCCCGGCGGCGAAGGCGCGTTCCATTTCGCCCAGGGACACCGCGTCGAGCACCAGGCCGCGTTCGCGGATCAGGCGCAGCACGTGCAGGTTGGGGTTGGCCTTCTGCGCGAAGCGCACGGTGTCGAAGTGCTGCGTGAGCTGGTCGATGCGCTGATGGATGGTCTGGGCGTCGTATGCCCACAGCGGCGAGCCGTGCTGGCGGACGGCGTCGGCCAGGAGGGTGGTGGTCATGGTGGCGTTCCTTGTTTTGGATACGCCGATGGTGAGGCAGTTATGGTGATTCAGAAAAATAGCTATTGTTCTGAAGGTAATTCATATTTGATATGAACCAGCCCCTCCAGATTTCTGCTCACGCCCAGGTCTTGCCTCAGCCATGCGACTTTCCATCCGTCATATCGAAGTGTTCCGCGCCATCATGGCCGCCGGCAGTGTCACCGGCGCCGCGCGCCTGCTGTTCACCTCGCAGCCCACGGTCAGTCGCGAGCTGGCGCGCATGGAGCAGGTCACCGGCCTGAGCCTGTTCGAACGCGAAGGTGGGCGCCTGGTGCCCAGCGCCCAGGCCTTGCTGCTGATCGAGGAAGTCGAGCGTGCCTTCGTCGGCCTCGAGCGCATCGACCGCTTCGCCCAGGCCATCCGCAATTTCGAGCAGGGCCGGCTGGCCATCACCTGCCTGCCGTTGTTCTCGCAAACCCTGCTGCCGAGGGCCTGCAAGGCGTTTCACCAGCACCATCCCGGGGTCAGCCTGAGCATCACTGCCCAGGAGTCGCCGTTGCTGGAGGAGTCGCTGGTCGCCCAGCAGCACGACCTCGGCCTGACCGAAACCGCGCAGGTGCCGCGGGGCGCGGTCGGCGAACTGTTGTTCAGTGCCGACATGGTCTGCGTACTGCCCGCGCAGCACCCCCTGCTGGCCAAGCCAGTACTCCAGCTGCAGGACTTCCACGAGGTCGATTTCATCAACCTGGCCAGCCTGGACAGTTACCGGCAGCAACTCGACCGGCATTTCCGCGAGGCCGGCGTGAACCGCCGCACGATCATCGAGACCACCAGCGCCGCCTCGGTGTGCGCCATGGTCCGCCAGGGGTTGGGGGTGGCGATCATCAACCCGCTGAGCGGGCTGGAAGCGGGGCAGGGCGGGCTGGCGATCCGCCGCCTGGACCTGTCGGTGCCGTACCAGGTAATGCTGATCCGGCCCGAGCTGCGGCCCGCATCAGCAGTGCTGGAGCCGTTCTGCCAGGCGCTGCGGGAGCAGGCCAGGGCAATGAAGGCGGCCTTGGCGCAAGGCGCCTGAGCGGCTGGGCGAACGATTGGAACGTTCCGAACCACGCCAGGGTCAACCCCATCAGCAGTGATCGAAAATGCTCCACAGCATGAGGAATCGCCATGAGTACGCTGACGATCGAAGGCTGGTTCAAAGGTGAGGGTGATCGCAGGTCCACCCCGGTGGGTGATATTCACTTCGACATCCAGGGCGTGAACCACCGCAAGTTGGAGCAGGCCGAGGAACGCCTGCAACAGAGCCACGAGCCCGAGGCGATGGTGGATGTCGACATGGACAGCCTGAACCTGGTGCTGCCCGAGGGCTACGGCCCGTTGTCGGACTGCCGCCTGCGCGTCTACCTGAGCGACGACGAGCGTGGCCAGTTCCACCTGGTCGGGCATCGGGCCAGCGATGGCAGCCTGATCTACACCAATGCGGTGTTGATCGCTCAGCTGAGCTGAGTATCGGCAGCGCTGTCGCCGGTTTCCAAGCGTGCCGCCACTGACGTTGCCACTTCGATGAAAGCCCGCGCTGCCGCGCTCTGGTAGGCGCCCCTGCGCTGCATCAAGACTGCGGTGCGCTGCAGGCGCAATGGGTCCAGGGCAATGGCGGTCAGGTCGTCATGGGCCAGGGCGAGGTTGGCGGGCAGCAAGGTCGACAGTGTCGTGCGGCGCACCACTTCGATCACTGCGCCAATGGCGTTGGCCTCCATCCGTACCCGTGGGCGTATACCGTGCTGGCGGCAATAGCGCTCGATCTGCTCGCGCGTGGCGAACTCGGCGCTGAGCAGGATCAGCGACTCGTCGTTGAGTGCCTGCGGGCCAATGCTGCGGGCAGTGGCCAGCGGATGCGCGCGGCCGACCACCAGCGCCAGGGTTTCCACCAGCAGCGGGCGGCTGTCGATGTCCTGGTTGTGGACCTCATCGAAGGCGATGCCGACATCCAGCTCATCGGCCTGCAACAGCTCCTCCATGCTCTCCTGGGCGATTTCGCGCAGGTTCAGGGTGATGTTCGGATAACGCGCATGGAAGGCCTCGACCAGCGGGCCGATCAGGTAGGTGGTGAAGGTCGGCGTCACCGCCACCCGCAGCGATCCCCGGCTCAGGTCGCCCACGTCATGGATGGCGCGCCTGGCCTCCAGCAGTTCCTGTTCCGCCCGCTTGGCATAGCGCAGGTAGACCTCCCCGGCATCGGTCAGCCGTGTGCTGCGCCCGGAACGGTCGAACAACTGCGCGCCGAGGCTTTCTTCCAGTTGCCTGACCTGCTGTGACAGCGCCGGCTGGGAGACATGCAGCGCCGCTGCGGCGCGGGTGAAGCTGTGGTGTTGCGCCACTGCGAGAAAGTACTGGAGGTGCCGGGCAAGCATGACTGTTCCCATAAGATAATCTGATGTGCTTCATCATAAATGAGACTTTTACCTTATGTAATGCGCTACGTAACCTTTGCCTCAACACACCGCGACATTGAGGCAAGCAGCCATGAAAGACATCATCGACGGTTTTCTGAAGTTCCAGCGCGACGCCTTCCCCGAACGGGTCAAGCTGTTCAAGGACCTGGCCACCCAGCAAAGCCCCCGGGCGCTGTTCATCTCCTGCTCCGACAGCCGCCTGGTGCCCGAGTTGGTCACCCAGCGCGAGCCGGGCGACCTGTTCGTCATCCGCAACGCAGGCAATATCGTGCCGTCCTACGGCCCTGAGCCTGGCGGGGTATCGGCCTCGGTCGAATATGCCGTCGCCGCCCTGCAGGTAGCCGACATTGTCATCTGCGGCCACTCCGACTGCGGCGCCATGACCGCCATCGCCACCTGCAAGTGCCTGGACCACATGCCCGCCGTGGCAGGCTGGCTGCGCTACGCCGACTCCGCCCGGGTGGTCAACGAGGCGCGCCAGCATCACAGCCCGCAGGCCAAGGTCGAGGCCATGGTGCGCGAGAACGTGATCGCCCAGCTGGCCAATATCCAGACCCACCCCTCGGTGCGCCTGGCCCTGGAAGAGGGCCGCGTGCGCCTGCATGGCTGGATCTACGACATCGAAAGCGGCCGCATCGACGCCTTCGACGGACGTACCGGCCAGTTCGTCGCCCTGGCGCAGAACCCCGACGTCAATGCCGTTTCCCACCCTTCCAGGCACGTTGCCTGAACCCCTTTCAAACCCAAGGAGACACACCATGATCCAGTCGCAAATCAGCCAGAACGCCCGCCTTGCCCTGAGCGAAGTCATCCTCCTGGCCAAGGCCCGCAAGGACCTGTCGTTCGCCCAGATCACCGACGGCACCGGCCTGTCCGAAGCCTTCGTCACTGCCGCGCTGCTGGGCCAGCACCCGCTGCCGGCGAGCGCTGCCCAGGTGGTGGGCGACAAGCTTGGCCTGGACGCCGATGGCATCGCCCTGCTGCAGACCGTGCCACTGCGCGGCAGCATCCAAGGCGGCGTGCCGACCGACCCGACCATCTACCGCTTCTACGAGATGCTGCAGGTGTACGGCACCACCCTCAAGGCACTGGTCCACGAGAAGTTCGGCGACGGCATCATCAGCGCTATCAACTTCAAACTGGACATCAAGAAGGTCGACGATCCGGAGGGTGGCTCCCGCGCGGTGATCACCCTGGATGGCAAGTACCTGCCGACCAAGCCGTTCTGATTCGCCCTTAGGGAAATGGCCCGGGCGTCGCACGACGCCTGGGTCATTTCCACGCAGGCTATTGATCCCCTACAGGAGCGACGGCATGGACCTGATCTTCAGAAATGTCCGCATTGACGATGCAAGACCCTTGATGGATGTGGCCGTGCGCAACGGCAAGATCACTGATATCGCCCAGACGATCACGGCAACGGCAAACCAGGAAATCCAGGGCAACGGCAATGTCCTGGTCCCCGGCTTCGTCGAAGCCCACCTGCACCTGGAAAAAGCCAATGTCATGCAGCGCAAGGCCAACCGCTCCGGCACCTTGAAGGAAGCGATCGCCGTCACTGCGGCGCTCAAGCCCACCCTGACCCGTGACGACATTCGCGAGCGCTCTGTGCAGGTGTTGCGCGCCCTGGTGCAGGCCGGCACCACCCATGTGCGTGCCCACGCCGAGTTCGATCCGGCCCAGGGTTTCACCGGCCTGGACGTGGTCCTGGAGCTGCGCGAGACCTTGCGTGATGTCATCGATATCCAGGTAGTGGCGTTTCCCCAGGAAGGCATCCTGAAACTGCCCGGCATGAAAGCGATGATGGTCGAGGCCATGGAGAGGGGCGCCGATGTGGTTGGCGGCATTCCCTACAACGACGTCTCGCCCCTGGAGCACATCGATTTCGTCTTCGACCTGGCCCAGCGCTACGGCAAGGACATCGACCTGCACCAGGACTTCGCCGACGACGCCGAGCACATGACCATCGAATACGTGGCCCGGCGGACCCTCGCCGCGGGCTACCAAGGGCGCGTCAGCGTCGGCCACCTGACCAGCCTGGCGGCCGTCGAGCCAGAGCGCCAGGCGCGCATCATCGCGCTGCTGCGCGAAGCCGGCATCAGCGTGATGTGCCTGCCCGCCACCGACCTGCACCTGGGCGCCCGTGGCGACAGCCATAATGTGCGGCGCACCTTGACCCCGGTGCGGGCGTTGCGCGATGGCGGGGTGAACGTGTGCCTGGCCACCAACAACATCCGCAATGCCTTCACCCCCTACGGCACCGGCGACCTGCTGCACATCGCGCAGCTGGCCATCCCCGCCTGCCACCTGGGCGGGGCGGACGACCAGGCCACGGTGCTGCCGATGCTCACCAGCAACCCGGCCAAGGCCCTGGGGTTGCAGAACCATGGCCTGGCGGTGGGTAACGACGCGGACCTGGTGCTGATGGATACCCACCGTGTCAGCGACGTGATCCTCGACCTGCCGGCGCGGCTGATGGTGCTCAAGCGCGGCAGGGTGGTGGCAACAGCCGAGCAGCGGCGTTCGGTGGTGTTCTGAAGGCCGGGCTCAGACCGCCAGCAGCAACAGCGCCGCCACCAGTGCCGGGGGCATTACCAGCACGCCCAGGCGCAAGAAACTCAGCGCGCCGACATGCTCGCCCTCGCGGCGGATCGCCACCAGCCACAGCAGCGTGGCCAGGGAACCGGTGATCGACAGGTTCGGCCCCAGGTCGACGCCGATAAGCAAGGCGGCGGTGGTCTGCCGGGGCAGCTCGACCAGCTGGCCGATGGAGCCGGCGATCAGGCCGGTGGGCAGGTTGTTCATCAGGTTGCCGGCCACTGCGGAGATCACGCCCGCGGCCCAGCTCGCCGTGCCCGGCGATTGCTGCGCCAGGGTCGCCAGCATATGCGCGAGCCGTTCGATCACGCCGGTATGGGCCACCGCCTCCACCAGCACGAACAAGCCCGCGACCAGCGGCAGCACGCCCCAGGCCACATGGCGCAGCAACGGCGCCGGGCTGCGCCGCTGGCGCAGGTGGATCAGCCCGACCGTGGCCATGCCTGCGCAAAAGGTCGGCAGCCCCAGCGGCACGTCCAGTGCCGATACCGTCAACAGCAAGGCGCCGGTGAACATCAGGCCCAGCGCGCAAAGCCGGGCGCCGGCCGACAAGGGGCGCATCTCGATGGCCACGGCCAGCGGCTGGCGGATGCGCTTGCGCATGGTCAGGCGCAGCATCAGGTAGGTCGCGGCGATGGCCGCCAGCGACGGCAGGCTGAACTGGCGCAGCCACTCCAGGAGCGGCGGCATCTGGCTGCCGAAGACCACCAGGTTGGCCGGGTTGGAGATGGGCAGCACGAAGCTGGCGGCATTGGCGATGAAGGCGCAGATGAACAGGTAGGGCAGCGGCTCGGCCTTGGCCGCCTTGCATGCCGCGTACACGGCCGGCGTCAGCACCACGGCGGTGGCGTCGTTGGACAGGAACACCGTAACCAATGTACCGACCAGGAACACCAGGTCGAACAGGCGCTGGCCGGAGCCCTTGGCGTGCTGCACCGCGTACCTGGCCAGCCAGTCGAACAATCCCTCCTGGCGCGCCAGTTCGGCCAGCACCATCATGCCGACCAGGAACAGGTAGACATCGCCACCTTTGGCCACCGCCGACAATGCCATGCGCCACGGGATCAGCCCGCAGGCCGTCAGCAGCACGGCGGCGCCCAGCGCCCAGACGTATTCCGGCACACGACCGGGGCGAACGATGACCAGGGCGGTGGCCAGGGCCGCGACCGACCAGATGATCAGGGCGGTATCAGGCGCGAGCATGGGAAGGCGAGGTCACGTGGCACTCCGTCTATTTGTGAAACACCACACTAGCACCCCTATGCACGGGCATCGATACCCTTCACGTCGCCCGGGGGTGTGCCGGGTGTGGCGAGCAGAAATGTCCTGAAGCACAAGCGCACGAGCAGCCGCTGCGACGCCAGTTCAAACAGCTCAGCCAGGCAGGGCAGCTCGAAGTGCGCCGTCATCCGTTCGGTGCACTGCCAATAGCCGGTGATGAGCCAAGTTGCGCGTGCACCTGCAGGGCAGGCGAGGGTGTAACCCGCGCAGCCTGAGGTGCGGTTGAGCGTCTCCAGCAGGGTGTCCAGGCGCAGCTGCAGGGCAGCCGTGGTGCCGGGGGCGGGGTCGATCTCCACGGTATTGATTGCAACCAGGCCCATGGTTCATCACTCCATCGGTTGTTTCGCCAGCAGCCGGTCTGCGACCGTGAAGGCTTCTTCCTGGGTGTTCACGACGAACAGCGGATACCCCCAGAACGCCTCGAACATGGGCATGAACGCGCGCAGCGGCGCTTGCCTGGCAGGGTCGGGCTGCACATTGATCTGCCCTTTGACAAAGGCACGCAGCGCGGCCTTGTGGCGTTTCATCCACAGTGACAATTGCTTGCGCTCTTCATGGGAGTGTTGCTGATTCTCGTGCTGGGCGCTGTCGGCATCCAGCAACACGAAGGGTTCTTCGCGCAGCAGCAAGGCCTCGAAAGCCGCAAAGCCCTCGTCGCCGATATCGATACCAGCGCTGCCGTGCTTCATCCAGACCAACGGAAAATAGGTGGTGTTCAACAGCATCTAATGTGCCCTCCAGAAAACAAGGCGTCGATGACGCAAGGCCACGATAGCCCTGGCTTCGCTGGACGTCATTACGCAATCTTGTCATTCTGTTTTTCATTTCGGCCATCACCCAGGACATGCGTCGTGCAGCCTATTCCCGCAGCAGACAACCCGCGTTCATGGGATATCGACCGCATGGCCTGCCAGGTCATCGCCCTGAACGCCTCTTCGGTTGGCAGGGACTGGGAGCATGCGCCGCACCGCCATCGCAAGGCGCAGTTGATCTACTCGGTGCGTGGCATCCTCAACTGCGAGGTGGACACCGGGGTGTGGATCGTGCCGCCGCAATGCGCGCTGTGGATCCCGGGCGACCTGCTGCATTCGGTGCGTGGCTCGGGGGAAACTGAATGCTACTGCCTGTTCGTCGAACCACAGGCCGTGGCGGGTTTGCCTGCGGTGTGCTGCACGCTGGCAGTGCCGCCCTTGCTGCGCGAGCTGTTGCTCAAGGCCAGCGGCTTCAAGATGCCATACCCCCAGCAGGGGCCGCAGGCCCGGTTGATCGCAACACTGCTGGATGAGTTGTGTGCCGCCCCGGTGGAAGACCTGTACCTGCCAATGCCCAGCGACCCCAGGCTGAGGCAACTGGCGCAATGGCTGCTGGCCGACCCCGCAAGCAAGGTGCCGAGCGGCGAATGGGCCCGGCGCAGCGGCATGAGCGAGCGCAGCATGAGCCGGCTGCTGCAGCAGGAAGTTGGCATGAGCTTCGGCCGCTGGCGCCGGCAGTTGCACGTGATTCTGTCGTTGCAACGGTTGGCCAGGGGCGAGCGTGTGCAGGCGGTAGCGCTGGACCTGGGGTACGAAAGCGCCAGTGGCTTCGTCACCATGTTTCGCAAGGCGATGGGCAAGCCGCCGGCGCGGTATCTGCTGGAGCGCGGTGGTGCTGAAGAAGGCGAGGCGGGGCGTATCGTGCTGGCACCCTGAGCGCTGGCGCGCCCGCCCCTGCGGTAGGTGTGCGTGGTTCAGAAGTGGTACTTCAGCAGAAGACTGGTGGTGTTCTGGTCCGTACGAAAGCCCTTCGAATCCTGGATGCCGTACTTGTTCGACCAGTAGTCGTATTCCACCCCCACGTACAGATGCCTGGCCTCATGCCCCAGCGCCTTGCCCAGGTCGTATTTGATCTGGGGGTTGAAGTGCAGGTTGGCATGGTAGTCGCTCTGGTGGCTGCGGCCGCTGCTGGCGTCCTTGTTGTTCACGACCCAGTCGATATAGCCGTCGATCAGCAGGTTCGACCGCCCCAACGGCAGGGTGTACGACCAGGCGGGGGTGATTTGCCAGGCGCCGGCCGGTACACGGTGGCCGTCGGGTTTACGGTAGTAGAGGTTGACCTGGAAGTAATCGAAGCCGGGGATGTCCAGGTCCAGGCCCGGCCCGATCAGGTAGCTTTCACTGTCGCCTTCGCCGAACTCGAAGGCGGTGGCCAGCAGCACATCCTTGACCGGGCCGAACGACAGGTCAGCGCCGCCGAGTTTGCCGAACGAAAGCCGTGGCTGCAGCTCGCCATAGTAGGTACTGCTGCCTTGGCCAGGGTCCTTGCGGCCTTGATAGTTGATCTGGTCGACGAACAGGAACAGGTCGCCCCAGCTCCAGCCGCTGGCGTGTTCCAGGGTGAAGGTCTGCTGGGTCGCCGGGTTGACCCGGAAGTTGTCGCCCCACAGGTAGGTGAGGCTTTCATCGTGCCAGAGCAGCCCGGCCTGGGCGGCGGGGGCGAGGAGGGCGATGGACAGCGCGCCGATGCGAAGTGGTGACATGATGGGCTCCGTTGTTGTTCTTGTGGGCAGCAGCGTCCGCGGCATCACCCCAAGGTGATGCCGGGAAGCGCTGTTGGGAAAGGTGTTACGGGTCAGGCGCCGCCGCGGAAGCAGGAAACGCCCCAGGCGGTGAGCTTGAACGGCAGGTGGTAGTGCTGGCTGGCGTCGCCGATGCCGAAGCGATAGACCAGCACGTCGAGGAACGGCGTGTCGGGCAAGGTGGTTCCGGCTGCGCGGTAGAAGTCAGCCACCTGCAGCCGCACCTCGTAGACGCCGCTGGCCAGATGCGCGGCGAGGGTGTCCAGCCCTGGCAGCAAGCCGTGCTCGTCGATGCGTCCCTCCAGCAGGCATTCACCGCCCTGGCGCTCGAGGCTCAGCGCGAGCCCCTGGGCTACGCGCCCGCTGGCGATATCCACGACATGGATGGACACCCCGCCGTTCATTTCCAGAACCCTTCGTGCACCACGCCGGCTTCCGCCTCCAGCAACGGCCCGTGCACCACGACCGCCCGCTGGCCACGGGCGAACACTTCACGGCACGGCAGGGAGAAGGTCGGGTTCTCCGGGTGCGCGCCGGTCAGGCCCAGCAGTGCATGCTCGGACAGCGCGTAGACCACCCGGCCAATGCCAGTCCAGTAGATCGCCCCGGCGCACATGCAGCAGGGTTCGGCGCTGGTGTAGAGGGTGCAGTTGGCCAGCTGTTCGGGGGTCAACAGCGTCGCGGCGCGGGCGGCGGCGACCAGCTCGGCGTGCTGGGTGGGGTCGCCCTCGGGCGGCATCGAGTTGTTGCCGGCGCTGGCGATCACCCGGCCCTCGGCGTCGGCGACCAGCGCGGCGAACGGGTGCCGGCCACGTTCGCGGGATTCCTCGGACAGGCGGATCGATTGACGCAACAGGTTGAGGTCCAGCTCGGACAGGGTGGCGGGGGTGAGCTTGCTGATGTTGTTCATGGTGATTCCTTGGCAGATGAACATGAATCGCTTGCACAAACCCTGTGGGAGCAGGCTTGCCCGCTCCCACAGGGCCGTTCAATGAGTGGTTTCTGGTTGTTCGGCGAGGCTCTGCGCCTGCTTGTCGTTGTTGAGCAGCACGTTGAGCACAATGGCCGTGATCGCGCCGAGGAAGATGCCGCTTTCCAGCACCAGCTTCAGCGGCCCGCTGGCGTGCTCGAACAGGGCGGGGAAGGACATCGGCAGCACGCCGACGCTGACCGATACGGCGACGATGATGCCGTTGCGGGTGCCTTCGAACTTCACCCGCGACAACTCCTGGATGCCGGCCACGGTGGTCATGCCGAACATCACGATGGCGCAGCCGCCCAGCACCGGCGTCGGCACCGCGGCGATCAGCGCGCCCAGCTTGGGGAACAGCCCCATCAGCACCATGATTGCCCCCGCCGCGGCCACCACGAAGCGGCTCTTGACGTTGGAGAGGGCGATCAGCCCGGTGTTCTGGGTGAAGGCGTTGTACGGGAAACTGTTGAACAGGCCGCCGAGCATGGTCGACAGGCCGTCGGCGCGAAACGCGTCGCCCAGGGTGCGCTGATTGGTCGGCTTGCCCACCAGCTTGCCGATGGCCAGGCAGTTACCGGTGGTCTCGGCCATGATCACCAGCATCGCCAGGACCATGATCAGGATCGGCGTGATCGAGAACTGCGGCGTGCCGAAGGCCATCGGCGGGCTCAGCTCGAACCAGCTGGCGGCGCTCACCTGGCCGAAGTGGGTCATGCCGAAGGCCGCCGCGATCAGGCTGCCGAGCACCAGGCCGATGAGCACGCTGAGGTTGCCGATAAAGCCCGAGAAGCGTGCATAGATCACCAGGGTGATGGCCACCGTGGCCAGGCCCAGCAACAGGTTGGCCGGCTTGCCGAAGTCCGCCGCGTCCGGGTTGCCGCCGCCGAGCCAGATGGCCGCGGCGGGCATCAGCGAGATACCGATGATGGTGATCAGGCTGCCGATCACCACCGGCGGGAAGAACCGCAGCATACGGCTGAACACCGGTGCCAGGCCGATGGTGATGGCCCCGGCGGCGATCACCGCGCCGAACACCTCCTGCAGGCCGAACTGCTTGCCGATCATGATCATCGGCGCCAGGGCGATGAACGAGCAGCCCTGGATCATCGGCAGGCGGGCACCGAAGCGCCAGAAGCCGAGTGTCTGGATCAGCGTGGCGATGCCCGAGGTGAGCAGGTTGGCGTTGATCAGCGTGACGATCTGCGCCTGGGTCAGGCCCAGGGCGCTGCCGAGGATCAACGGCACCGCCACGGCGCCGGCGTACATCACCAGCACATGTTGCAGGCCGAAGGTGAACAGCTGCCGCAGAGGCAGCACTTCGTCCACCGGGTGGACGCGGGTAAGGCTCATGTCGTGGATCTCCTGAAGGTGCGGCTGTTGTTGTTATTCGGGCGCCCGGAGTGACAGTCAGCACAGGTCTGGTCTGGCAGCTGGCTGATGTCGAGCGTGATGGTCTTACGGAATGAGCGATGGAACAAATGAGTAACCATCGTTAGGATCGATGGATCAGTCAGGGGACAAGGAGGGCGCAATGCGTTTTTCGCTGGAGCAGTTGCAGGTGTTCACCACCGCCGTGCAGGCTGGTTCGTTCTCGGCTGCGGCCCGGCGCCTGGGGCGCACCCAGTCGACCGTCAGCGCGGCCATTGCCAACCTGGAAACGGACCTGGGCGTGGAGTTGTTCGACCGCTCGACCCGTGTCCCCACGTTGACTGCGGCCGGGCAGAAGCTGCTGCTGCAAGCCGAGACGGTGCTGGAGCGCTGCTATGCGCTGGAAGGCAGTGCCGACAGCCTGGCCGAGCAGGTCGAGGCCTCGCTGACCCTGGCCATCGAGGTACCCTACGGGCCGTTGATCCCGGTGCTGCGTGAGTTCGACGTGGCGTTCCCCTATGTAGATCTGCTGATCCGCCACCCGGTGCATGGCGATGTCAGCGAGATGGTGCTCAAGGGCGAGGCCAGCGTCGGCGTGGCGTTTGCGCAGCCGCAGTACCCGCAGGCGCTGGAGTTCCAGCAGCTGGGCAAGTTGATCATGGCCCATGTGTGCCAGGCCGGCACCGCGCTGGCGCGCCTGGAACGGGTGAGCTTTGCCGACCTGCACGCGCACCGCCGCCTGGCGTTCCACGCCCACACGCAGAAGCTGCCGAGCAGCGAGTACCTGCGCGCCGCACAGGTGTGGCAGGCGGAAAGCTACCTGGCGCTGGTGGAGATGGTGCGTGCCGGGCTTGGCTGGGCGACCTTGCCCAGGCAACTGATCCAGCGTGAGCTGGAACAGGGCGAACTCGTGGAGTTGCAGTTGGAGGCCTATCCGCACACCGACTGGCTGGTGGGGGTGGATCTGCTCTGGCACCGCCAGCGGCGCCCGGGCAAGGCCGAGCGCTGGCTGCGCGAGTGCCTGCGGCGCAGCAAGGTGTTCGAGCTCGACCGACGTGGGGTGGCGACGACGTTGTAGGTCGAAAGGCCAGGTTCATGACCTGCCATCAATGCAGTCAATGTTGGCAGACGACCCGACCATCCCTCTCTAGATTGCGTGTGGCGTGCTGGACGCCCCGAACAACAATAACGAGGGACCTGACTATGCCCACCGCCCCCCAAGCGTCCAACGCCTGGCGCATCCTGTTCCTGCTGTTCCTGGCCAACCTGTTCAACTTCTTCGACCGCACCATTCCCGCCATCGTCATCGAGCCGATCCGCCTGGAGTGGCACCTGAGCGACTTCCAGATCGGCATCATCGGCACCGCTTTCACCCTGGTCTACGCCATCGCCGGCCTGCCGCTGGCACGTATCGCCGACACCGGTTCACGCAGCAAGCTCATGGGCTGGGGGCTGCTGGCCTGGAGCGGGCTGACGGCGGTCAACGGCATGGTCGGCAGTTTCTGGAGCTTCCTGCTGGTGCGCATGGGCGTGGGCATCGGCGAGGCCAGCTATGCGCCCGCCGCCAACTCGCTGATCGGCGACCTGTTTCCCGCCGGGCGGCGGGCAAGGGCGATGGGCATCTTCATGCTCGGCCTACCGTTGGGCCTGTTGCTGGCGTTCTTCACAATCGGTGCGATGGTCGAGGCCTTCGGTACCTGGCGGGCGCCTTTCTTCATCGCCGCCGTGCCCGGCGTGCTGCTGGCGCTGTTCATCTTCATGATCCGCGAACCCGCGCGCGGTGCGGCGGAGACCGTGGTCATCGCCCAGACCCCGCTGGACCGCCCGCTGCGCCGGGTGCTCAGCGTGCCCACCTTCGCCTGGCTGGTGCTGGCGGGGCTGACCTTCAACTTCTCCACCTACGCCTGCAACTCGTTCATGGTGCCGATGCTGCAGCGTTACTTCGCGCTAACGCTGCACGACGCCGCAGTGGCCACTGGGCTGATCGTCGGCCTCAGCGGCCTGGTGGGCCTGACCCTCGGCGGCTGGGTGGCCGACAAGGTGCACCAGCGCTTTGCCAATGGCCGCCTGGTGTTTGCCGCGCTGAGCATGCTGGTGGCCAGCCTGTGCACCGCTTGGGCGCTGCATGCCGGGCGCATCGAGTTGGGCGTGTTCGTGGCGGTCTTTGGCATTGGCTGGCTGTTCTCGTACAACTTCTACACCTGCGTGTACACCGCTATCCAGGACGTGGTGCAACCGCGCTTGCGGGCCACGGCCATGGCCCTGTTCTTCGCCGGGCTGTACCTGCTGGGTGGCGGGCTGGGGCCGGTGGTGGTCGGCGGGCTGTCCGACCACTTCGCCGTGGCGGCCATGACGGCGGCAGGTGAGGGCCTGATGAACGAGGCGTTCAAAGCACAGGGGCTGCATGACGCAATGTACCTGATACCCGTGGCGCTGATGCTGACCATGGTGTTCCTGCTGGCGGCTTCGCGGTGTTTCAGCCGGGATGCGCAGCGGATGCGCGAGGGGATGGTGCTGGAGGGTGGGGCGGTGGCGGGGCAGGCGGCACAGGCTTGAGTCCGTGCTTACCGGCCTGGACGCTAGCACTTGCTTGTCGAGAAGGTTGGCATTGAAGTTCATCGAGTCCTGACGCCGCGATTGTCACTCAAATCTCGGCGTTGCGGATCACCCGTTGATACGCCGCCGTCATGGCTTGCCATGTCTCGCTGTCGGCGGGCACCAGGTGCTCGATACGCAGCGACGCCACCGTGATGTCCTGCGGCATGCCGAAGGTGGTGAAGGTGGACAGGAAGCGCAGCTCACCCTCGGCAGCGCGCACCCGGGTCAGCACCAATGGAGACACAGGCGTATCTGCCGCCCATGCGGGTGGCACGGGCAAGTCTTGCAGCAGTCTCGCCAGGTCAGGATTGCTCACCGCCTCCCTGGCCGCCCGCTGCCAGGCGATCGCCCGTATCTCGTCGGCATTGACCAGATGATCCCCTAGCCCGCCCGGGCGCAGCAGGGTGTCCAGCAGGTTGAGGCCCGAGGTGCTGCTGGTCGGTATGCCGGCCATGGCGAACAACAGCCCGGCACTGGCATTGGCCGCCGTGATGTCCCAATTGCTGGCGATGACGATGGCCGGTGCGGGGTTGTTGGCCTGCAGGATGTGCTCCACGGCGTCGTGCACCATCTTCATGGCCGGGGCGTCCGCTGCAGAGGCCATGTAGCGCGGTGCATAGCCAGCCGCGAGGAACACTTCGTTGCACTGATCGAGCGGTACCTGCAGCGCGCTGAGCAAAGCATGCAGGGTACTTGTGCTGGCCTTGGCGCGGCCGGTTTCCACGCAGCTCAGGTGGCGTTGCGAAACACCGGCGAGCAACGCCAGGTCGAGCTGGCTGAGCCCGGCCTGGCGCCGCAGGCGGCGCAGATGCGCGCCCGCGTCGGTAGCGGTGGGCGGGTGCGGGGTGTGGAAGGGAAGAGGGCTCATGCTGCGACTCTGACTGTCCTTGGCTGAAGCGTCCATGACCTGTGAGGTCATTGCTGCGCAGGCGACTGTATCACTACCGTGAGGCCAACTTCGTCCGCCAGATCGACAGGTATGGAATTCGACTATGAGAGCTGAATGGATCGCGCTGCCGCTGTTGCTGCTGTTCGCCCTGTACACCGGCTGGACCATGATGATTGCGGAGCAATCACTGATTGCCTTTGGCCTGGAGCTGATGTCCCGGCCGGACACCGCGCAGGTGGTTATCGACCTGTACGTGATGGCCGGGCTGGGCTGCGTCTGGATGGTCAGCGACCAGCGCAAGCGCGGCGGCTCTTTGCTTGGCGTGATGCCCTATCTGCTGCTGACACTGGTGTTCGTCTGCATGGGGCCGCTGCTGTACATCGTGGTCAAGGGTGGCATGCCGAGGCACGGGCAATGAGCACCGCCCTGTTGGTTTATGCCTGCTGTGTGGTGGCGTTGTTCATCAAGATGCTGGCGATTTCCTGCTACCAGGGTTACTTCCGCCTGCGTTTCCTGGCCTTCACCAACAGCGAGGATGCGGCGGTGTTCAGACGCTCGGCTTGTCCCGCTGAACTGCCGCAGGTCACGCGCGCCGCGCAGGCTTGGCGCAATGACCTGGAGAACATTCCGCTGTTTCTCTCGTTGTCTGGGCTGGCAGTTGCGCTTGAAACACCGTCGATCCCGAGCGCCTGGCTGATGGGGCTATTCACCGTCGCACGGATACTGCACACGGCGACCTACCTGGCGAGCATTCAACCGTGGAGGACAGTAAGTTACGCCTTGGGGGTAATCTGTTTGATCGGGTTGGCGGCCTTGGTCATCGAGGCAGTGGCCAATTTCAGCAGCGACGGGCGCGTTTGCGAGCACCCCGCCCCAGCTCGACTCCAGCTCGACAACGGTTCTGGATAAGCCCTTGGGCGCTGCGGCCTCAGCGAACTTTCTGATTCCCATGCCGATCATTGGCTGTGCGCCTGTGGTCGGCAAGGCAGGTCGAGGTCAGGGCCTGCATTTGCTCGTAATGAGCGCGCGTTTCCGGCGCGTCGGGGGCGCCAGTGATGGCCAGCAGGTAATGGGTGTCAGCCTGGTACTGCTTCAGGTCCAGCTGGGCCGAGGTGAAGTTATCCGACAAGTCGGCTGACGGCCCCGCGAATTTTTTGAAGCAAGCCGATGATCGGGTTGGCAGGGGGTAAAAGGCTGCATACGGGTCGGGCTGCGCCAACGCTTTGGTCGCTTGCATGCGCAACCGTACCAGCGTGGGTTCGGCGAGGTCGACGGGGATTGGCTGTACGCGGCATGTGCGTAGCGTCGCCACCGCCGCGGCCAGTAACCCTTGCTCCGCAGCGGCCTGGTATAGCGCGCAGATTCGTGGCCGTCGCTCGATCCATGGCGTTTGCCTGCTCGATTCCACGAAAGCCAGGAGGTAGCTGACTACGGGGTGGCCACTGTCGTTGACCGCGTTCAGCTCGTCGGCGATCACCTCGGTTTTCTTCACGATCTCGGCCCTGGCCTTGACCCAGCTCGGCCAGTCGAGCTGGCCCTGTCGTTGCTGTTCGACTGTGCGGTCGATCCACTGCAGCTCCGCTTCAGCCTTGCGTATGGCCTGTTGCACGGTGGCCTCATGCGCGATGTTGGGGGTGGCGTGCACGGCGGTACTCAGCGCGAGGCAGAAAAACAGGGTGGGAAATTTGAGTATCAACGGGTGGCTCCTCCTTGAAGCGCAGCCTGGTTGTGCCAGCTGGGGGCGGCGGATTCTACCGAGAAAGCCGGACGTTCGCCTGCGGGCTGCGTCTTTACATTGAATTATTCCAGGACAATAATTATTGCCATGGAATAATTGCGGATAAACCCATGGCTGACATCTTCCTGCGACCTGAACTGGCGGCCGACATGGCCCGGCAACTGCTCGAGCCGTCCGCGCTGGATATCGGCCTGCGGTCCGGATTGTTCCTGTCTGGCCTGCGGCGCACCGGCAAGACCACCTTTCTCAGGAACGACCTGATCCCGGCGCTGGAGGCCAAGGGCGCGCTGGTGATCTACGTCGACCTGTGGAGCGACACCCAGACCAGCCCGGTGCAGCTTGTACTCACTGCTGTGCGCAAGGCCCTGCGCGAGCTGCAGACGCCGGCCTCGTCGTTCATGCAGCGGCTCAGGGCCCTGCGCGGCGCCGAGGTGGAGCTGGCCGGGTTCAAGTTCGGCTTCAACCTCGACACCCTAGGCGAGGCGGGCGGCGTGACCTTGGCCCAGGCCCTGGGCGAAGTGGTCGACCAGGCCAAGGCCAATGTGGTGCTGATCGTCGACGAAGTGCAGCACGCCATCACCACCGAAGACGGGCAGCAGATGATGCTGGCGCTGAAGGCCGCGCGTGACGCCATCAACCCACGCCCAGCCCCGGCTGGGCATTTCCTGTTCATCGGCACCGGCTCGCACCGGGCGATGGTCAACGAGCTGACCGCCCGGCGTAATCAGGCCTTCGCCGGCGCCACCAACGTGGCCTATCCGGTGCTGGGCGAGGACTATGTGGCGTTCTGGCTTGAACGGCTCGCAGCCGATGGCCTCGACAACCTGCCTTCGCTGGCGGTGGCGACCGAGGCGTTCCAGACGCTGGGCAGCCGCCCCGAAGAGTTCATCCGCGCCCTGCGCCAGTTGATTCATTCGCCCAGCCTGGCTTCCGGAGCGGATGTGGTGTTGCCGGTGATCGCTGCCACGCTGCGTTCGGCGGCGGCGGACCTGGAGCTTATGAAGGTCGAGGAGCTGGGTGTGCTGGCCCAGGCCATCTTCGCCCGCATCGCCTCGGTGGACGGCGAGACACGCGGGGTGTTCTCCGCCGAGGCGGCGGCGCAGTACTCGACGGTCGTCGGGCGTGAAGTGCGGGTGGAGGAAGTGCAGCCCGTGGCCAACGACCTGCTGGCGGCCAATCTGATCATCCGCCGCGGGCATGGGTTGTATGGGGTGACGGATCCGTTCGTGCAGGAGATCTGGCGGGAGCGCCAGGCGATGTTGGGCAAGCGCTGAAAAGATTAATGGGGACCGTTTTTTACTTTACTAATTGGGGTAATAGATATGCTGTCGCTTCCTTTTCATGGCGTAATTTTGCTTGAAAAATCTGAGAAAAATTTAACGGACGACGGGGCTGTACACGTTGCGTTGTGTGCGATGGCGGTAGAAGCTTTTCTTCAAGACTTCAAGAGCTTTTATCAGTCCGTTTCGAAGCTACGCCCTTATTCAGTTCCACGTACTTTGTTCAAACCTGCGGAAACCAGATTTTCTGGTGGTGGGCTTCTAGTTGGCGAGACAATGGAGTACATCCAGCGTGATGAACGGTGGTTGATGGCATTGCTTGATGGGCTAGAGAAAGAAGGGCTAAAGGCAAAATATGAAAAGCTGCTGATCGCTTTGGTGCCCGGGTGGAAGGAAGGTGAGGATGAGGTATTTAAAAATCTCAGTCGGTTGGTGAAGTTGCGAAATAGTCTTGTTCATATAAAATCGGATGAGCTTGAGCTTGATGAAGAGCAGAATGTAAACAAACTGCCTAAAGAAATTTTGGAGCTTCAACGACTTGGCGTGATTGGTAGCGATAGAAGTACTGTTTCTTGGGTTTTTATGCTTGACGATGCTCGACTGGTGCGGTGGGCTAGAATGACAGCAGTGAAAATCATCAAGGCTGTCCTACAAAGTGCTCCGGATTTTCCTGTGACGAGTGTCTTCAGGGATAGTTATGTTTTCGAGATCGATAGTCTAAATTTTGAAGTTCCGACCTAGGTTTTTTGGTTTGGCGCATAATGCTGTGTATGGATCGCTGTGTCGCGCTTGCGAATTTTTGGTAGGTCCAAATGCTATGTTGCTATTATTTGCCTCCGACTCTGTACTAAGATTGCTCGTGACAGCCTGTCTCAATATTCAAGCCCAGCCGTCAGTTCGTCCATCGCGGCAAGGTTGGCTTTGTCACAATTGCCCTGAAAAGCCCCTAAATCTGAGAATGTGATACCCCGTTCACCGTCAGTGATATTGCGCTTAGCGCGACGGATCTGATGTTCCATGAGCGTATCCCGGATTGATGTCTCTAAAGCCTAAACCCGGTTAGAGCGGCCTTGTGTTGCGGAAGTGTCGCAAAGCGGGCATTTCTCGAAATCGGCACGACCCTCGATCAGGGCTTGCCAATCATCAAGCAGGGAGGTGTCCACTCTGGCTGGCTGGCTGGCTGGCTGGCTGGCTGGCTGGCTTGGCTTGGCTGGTGTGTGGTGGGTTGTACCTGATGTGGCTGACGGCGGGGTTCAGCAAGCTCCACGCGGGGTTTCATTGAGGTCGAGAGCTGAAAGCGCAGGGCGCCCAAGTCAGGTATCTGGTGGGAGCGGGCTTGCCTCGCGATCAGCTGAGTTCGAAATAAAACGAGGCATGGCAAGCTATACCTCAGTTCCACGACTGAATCCTGCCATGAACTTTTCCATATCGCTTTTGACATCGTTCGCGTTTGCAGTAACTTCTTCAAAAATACCCTTCATAAGCCCATATCCCTGTTCTTTTTCAGAAACGGAAAATGGCGTAGAGCGCGTGCTGCCATTCAGGCGGAACCAGAATGTGTTGATATCGCGGTCTGGGTCGTAATCAGAGGAGATGATCAAGGTGATGTCCTCGTGAGACGCAACGAAGCTACCGCCCTCGCCAATGCCCCATTGCAAGTCGCCATTTTGAGTATGGGCCAAGACGAATTGCATAAAGCGTTCGAAGTGAGATGGAATCATGCGGGGTCACCTATGTATTCATTTTTTGAAGCCGAATGGATCAGCAGGTCATCTTGCATTCGTTTCAGTGTATCGATGGTCAGTCTATAGGGGTTGTCGGAAGTGCCGGGATTGGGTTTGGGATACTGGCTTCCTGCATAATTGGGATTGGTTTTGGTCTTGAGCGCTCGAGATTGCACGAGATGTTCGTAGCTATTCAGAATGCTCAGGTTTTCTCGGTAACGATCAGGTATCCCGGCTTTTGCGAATGACGAGATGTAACCTTGTTTGATTCGGGTGATAAAAATGACTGGAACGGCCTTCTTGTTGTACAGGTCGCTTAGTGCGGAATTTATTATTTCAATGCAGGCTTGGACTTCATGATGTTCCATTTGACGCTTGAGCCTGTTGTGTGAGGCCTCAGCAACGCGAGCCATTTGATGAGCCACTGAGCCGTTGCGTACAATTTCGCATATGGCAACAATCAAGCCGTACAGTGTTAACCAGAACCCCAGGAAGCCCAAGGTGTTGACGTCGGTGTCATGCAATGCCGGATATCTATGTGCAGTGAAAAGTGCACCTGCTGTGAGGAGTACCAGGATAGCCATGTACATCAATCGGCTTAAGGGGATTCCTTTCATGGGTGAGTTCCATTGTTTGTACTGTATCGGTCCGAACAAGAAAACTGATTGTAGTGTCAAGGCAAACGGTAAAGTTGTCCGATAGCGTGACTCGATGTGTCAGTACTTTCCCAAACAGCACTGAGGTGGCGCTTCTGCCATGTCCAACCTCATACAAATCTCCAGGAGTGGCGTTGTGCCGCGAAGGGCCGCGACGCAGCCCTTTCGCGGCACAGGGCCGCTCTTACACGGGCCGCTTGTGCCTGCAAGTCAATGCTTCATCCCCAGTTCCGCATCATCCATCAGCGCCTTGGCCAGCGCGCTCAGGTAATACGATGCCCAGATCAGCTGAGGTTTTTCCTCCATGATCCCGGTGATGGTCAGGTCGCACACGCAGCCCATCAACTCCGAAGCCTGTTCCCGTGCGTGCTGGCAAGGGATGCCGGGTTCGATGCAGAACAGCGGGTCGGTATGCCCTTCACCCTGGTAGAACCGGGTCTTGCCCACCGTGGTGTGGGGCGTGGTGTCGTTTGTGCTCATTGCTCAATCTCCCTGAAATGATCGGTGCCTGGGCGAGCTCTCGCAGTTAGATCCGCTATCAGCTACACAGCATCTGCCGCGCAATCACGCCGATCCCCTGTGGGAGCCGGCTTGCCGGCGATGAGGCCAGCCCAGGCAACCCATGGCTAACGGCCTAGTGCAGTGTGCGAGGCTCCACCTGCGGCATCTGCACCTGAATCAACGCTGATTCGAGCAGCACCCGCAGCGCCTCCATTTCATGCATCGCGGCCAGGACCAGAATCGACACGGGCGACTTGGGATGCAGCAGAACAGCCTGATGCGCCACGGTCTGCGCGCACAGGGCGTATTCCGTGGCCTGGATGATGGTGTCTTCGAGGGAGTGGTGGTTGTGGGGTGAATCGGGGACTATCTTCAGCATGGTTTTGTGCCCTTTGATGGGGCCGCTACCGGACTGCTGTCAAACAGGTAGGTGGCAGCTATGCATAGGTTGACAGACCGGCGGACACAAAAACCGGCGCACGCAAGCGTGCCCCATGCACAGCCGCCATAAAGGGCAAGCAGTGCGGGTGTCGCGTCGCGGCCTGTCAAAGCCGATCGCTGATTTGCAGCGACCTGCCGAGACTAGAGTGATGGCAATGCGAGCGCAACGAAAATGTGATCGTAACAGTATGTTTGGGAAATGGACTACAAGGAAGGGGAGAAGTCTGATTTTTTGCAGTCTTGGGATTAAAGTTAAGGTATGTAGCTAGGTTTGTTTGAGTGGAATAGGAGTTTTGATAAATTGTTAACGGATGGTTACTGACTAAAGGTTGGACGGGCTTGCGTGGTGCTATCTAGCTTTTGAGTGAGGTGAGTGTTTTTGGTTAAAGAAAAGTATGCGTGAATTTTATGGAACTCCTAGGCAGGAAGTGGGTCGAAATTCTGCCTAGGATGCTATGAGCTAGATTCTGTCGCAAAGGTAAGCTCTAATGCTCCCGTGTGATATTTTCTTTGGTTGTCGTCAGTGAGAAAATGTTTTCTGCGTGTTCTAGTACTTGATTTAATCTTTCTAGTGTAACTTGCGCTAATTTTGCTTTGTCGCCAATGGCGTTTGCGCAAGCCTCTGCTAAATACCATCCGATTTGTTTTTTGCTTGGCGATTTTTCAAGTTTTAAGTGCTGCATTGCAAGTTTTATTGTTTCATTGCATAGAAGTTTTTCTAATGCCATTCCTCCAAATTCTGCATTCACGCAACCTAAAGTGAAAACAGTTTTTTTTGGTAAGAACCATTCGTCCCGATAGCGCGCTGCTGCTTTTTTTCCTTCGTGATCATCATCGAGAAGGATTGCGAATTCTTGAGCTTGGCCTATTAGTTGACTAATTATTGGGTCCGATGCCCCTGATCCAACGCCGGGCATTATGTTGAATTTTAATTCCTTTTTAAGGATTTTTTTTGCTAATTCGAGGGAGTAGTAGTCGGAGATTCCTTCTACAATTAAGTATGGACCTTTTCCAATTAGCTCTGGAGGGGTGTATTCGAGTTTCTCGATGACGGGCTGAAAGTAGCTTGATCTTGAAGGAAAGTTGGCTACGAACTGCCTGTATGGTGTGGCACTTATCTTTGTTGGTTTGGCATTTAATCCGAAATAGCTATCTTGATCGAAATCTAGTGCATCATTCTCGATTATGTAGGCTGAGCCTAGCCATCTTGGGTTGATCATGTGATGGCTGTGGGTTGAGTAGACTATCATGTTGCCGTCGGAGGCTATTCTAGAAAAACTAGTTAATAGTTCCGCCTGAGCTTTTGCATGTAGGTTTGCAGCAGGCTCATCAAATATCAGCATGGCCTTTTTTTGTGCGGATCGTTTAAATGCGGTGAACAATAGGAATGAGAAAAACCATCGGAAACCTAGAGATCTTTCGTTTATTGTAAAGCGTGACTCACCATCGGAGACAAAAAAAGTGGCATAAGGAGTATTGTTTTTTGTGGAGTCAATGTTCCATTCCACAGCAATCCTATTTGCTGAGATAGGTCTTTGGAATATTCTTTGCCAACTACCTAGAACTTCTTTTGTAATGGCATTCGATAATTTTTGGAATACTGAGTCTATAGGGCCCTTGTCGGGGCTTCCAAAAAATACTGACAGCCAGTTGGAGCTTTTATCTTTTTCTTGGTAGTCGCGAATTCTTTGGCAGACATGCTTTTCGAGGTTTAGATCCTCTGCTAGACTGTCTAGAACTTCCTGGATTACGAATCTGTAGTGCCGGTTAATTGCTGTTTCGCCGTCGTGCTCTTCGAGAAGTATTCGAGAAGGGATGTCGACAAGGAAGGTAGGGAAATAAGATATTTGTGGTAGCTTGTTCTGTATATGCCTAACTGACTCTAGCCACAGGTCTTTTGTGTTGGGGTTTTTTTCTGGTCGCTCATATTCATTGAATTTACCTTGTTTTTTCTTTTTGGTGTTTATAGGTATCCACCAGATATTAGTTGTCTTTTCGAGGGCGCTATCATCGAATTGAAAATCCCTGCTAACTAGAAAAGGCTCGCGTAAGGAGTTGGTGTCTAGAATTAATTCGTGAGAGTTTGCTATTTCGACTAGTTCATCTATGTCTTTGCTATCTAGCTGTATCACTGCTTGAACCGCAACTGTAGCGCTGAATGCGGCTTTGCGGTGCATTGGTATAATCCGGTAGCCAGAGGAAATAGAATATGCGCCATCAAACAATGCTGCCATGGTTTTGTCACCAGTGACAAAGTGAGATAGTGCTTCAAGGATCGTTGTTTTCCCACTCTCATTGAGCCCTATGAGGGTGATTACAGGGCATGTTGCTCTTTCAGATACGTCGATTTCAATGTGCTCAATGCCTTTGAAGTCGCGTATTATAAATTTCCTTATTTCTGGCATGCTTTGCTCCAATTTCCTAGAGGAGTATTTCGAATAGTTTTGCGATATGTTGTGCTTTTTTGGTTTATTTTTTGTTTTTCTATAGGGTTTTTTGTCGGAGTTATGCTTCTCTCTATCTATATGAAGGTAGCATCTGTTGATTTTTTGCTGAATTGGGTTGTCGTTACTCAAGCGGGTTGTTGTTACTTTCTTGGCTGTTTCTAGATGGCAATATGCCTGTGTTTACGGCATCAGAACACTTAGGTTATTCCCAAAAACGCCGCCTCCAACAACTGCCTCGTATACCCATGCTGCGGCTCGTGGAAAATGGCCCCCGCATCCCCCTGCTCAACCACCTGCCCATGCTTGATCACCATCAACTGATGACTCAACGCCTTGACCACCGCCAGGTCATGGCTGATAAACAGATAAGTCAGGTTGTACTTAACCTGCAAATTCCGCAGCAACTCAACCACTTGCCGCTGCACCGTCCGATCCAGCGCCGAGGTCGGCTCATCCAGCAGAATCAACGCCGGCTTCAACACCAACGCCCGAGCAATCGCAATCCGCTGCCGCTGCCCGCCGGAAAACTCATGGGGATACCGATGCCGCGTCCGCGGATCCAGCCCCACTTCCTCCAACGCCGCGATAATCGCCGCTTCCTGCTCAGCCGGTGTGCCGATCTTGTGAATGCGTAGCCCCTCGCCAACGATATCCGCCACGCACATGCGCGGGCTCAAGCTGCCAAAGGGATCCTGAAACACCACCTGCATCTCTCGCCGCAGCGGCCGCACTTCCTTCTGGTTCAGCCCTTCCAGATTCTGCCCGTGGAAGCGAATCCCGCCCTGACTGGAGATCAACCGCAAGATGGCCAGCCCCAAGGTGGACTTGCCCGAGCCACTCTCGCCAACGATGCCCAGCGTCTGCCCCTGGGGTAGGCTGAAGTTCACCCCGTCCACGGCCTTCACGTGGTCCACGGTGCGGCGCAGCAGCCCCTTCTTGATCGGGAACCACACCTTCAAGTCCTTCACCTCCAGCAACGGCGCGCCTTCGGCATTCGCAGCCGGTGCGCCGCTGGGCTCGGCATTGATCAGCATCTGCGTATACGGATGCTGCGGCTTGCTGAACAACGTGGCGCAGTCGGCCTGCTCGACGATCTTGCCGCACTGCATCACGCACACGCGGTGGGCGATGCGGCGTACCAGATTGAGGTCGTGGCTGATCAGCAGCAGGGCCATGCCGAGGCGCGCCTGCAACGACTTGAGCAGGTCGAGGATCTTCAACTGCACGGTCACGTCGAGCGCCGTGGTGGGCTCGTCGGCGATCAGCAGTTCGGGTTCGTTGGCCAGGGCCATGGCGATCATCACCCGCTGGCGCTGGCCACCGGACAGCTCGTGGGGCAGGGCTTTCAGGCGCTTGTGCGGCTCGGGAATGCCGACCAGCTCCAGCAGCTCCAGGGTCCGCGCCGTGGCGGCCTTGCCGGTGAGGCCCTTGTGCAGCAAGAGGATCTCGTTGATCTGCTTCTCGATGCTGTGCAGCGGGTTCAGCGAGGTCATCGGCTCCTGGAAAATCATCGCGATGCGGTTGCCGCGAATGCGCTGCATGGGCTTTTCGCCCAGGTGCAGCAGGTCCTTGCCTTGGTAATGGATGGTGCCAGAAGGATGCCGCGCCAGGGGGTAGGGCAGCAGGCGCAGGATCGAGTGGGCGGTCACCGACTTGCCCGAGCCGCTTTCGCCGACCAGGGCCAGGGTCTCGCCCTTGCGGATGTCGAAGCTGATGCCGTCGACCACGCGGTTGACCTGCTCGCCGGTGACGAACTCCACCGCCAGGTCGCGGACTTCGATCAGGGTGTCTTGGCTCATGTCATTTCCTCGGGTCGAAGGCGTCGCGGGCGGATTCGCCGATGAATACCAGCAGGCTCAGCATCACCGCCAGCACGGCGAAGGCGCTGATGCCCAGCCACGGGGCTTGCAGGTTGGACTTGCCCTGGGCCACCAGCTCGCCCAGCGAGGGGGAGCCGGCGGGCAGGCCGAAGCCGAGGAAGTCCAGAGCGGTGAGGGTGCCGATGGCGCCGGTGAGGATGAACGGCATGAAGGTCATGGTCGAGATCATCGCGTTGGGCAGGATATGCCGGTACATGATCGGGCCGTTGCGCATGCCCAGGGCGCGGGCGGCGCGCACGTATTCCAGGTTTCGCCCGCGCAGGAACTCGGCGCGCACCACGTCCACCAGGCTCATCCACGAGAACAGCAGCATGATGCCCAGCAACCACCAGAAGTTGGGCTGCACGAAGCTGGCGAGGATGATCAGCAGGTACAGCACCGGCAGGCCGGACCAGATCTCCAGGAAGCGCTGGCCGGCCAGGTCCACCCAGCCGCCGTAGAAGCCCTGCAGGGCGCCGGCGATCACGCCGACGATGGAGCTGGCGATGGTCAGCGTCAGGGCGAACAGTACCGAGATGCGGAAGCCGTAGATCACCCGGGCCAGCACGTCGCGGCCCTGGTCGTCGGTGCCCAGCAGGTTGTCGGTGGAGGGCGGCGCGGGGGCGGGCACCTTCAGGTCGTAGTTGATGCTCTGGTAGCTGTAGGGGATCGGCGCCCACAGCACGAAGGCGTCTTTCTTGGCCAGCAACTCGCGGATGTACGGGCTCTTGTAGTTGGCCTCCAGCGGGAACTCGCCGCCGAAGGTGGTCTCCGGGTAGCGCTTGAAGGCCGGGAAGTACCATTCGCCGTCGTAGCGCACGGCGATGGGCTTGTCGTTGGCGATGAACTCGGCGCCCAGGCTGAGCACGAACAGCACCAGGAAGATCCACAGCGACCACCAGCCGCGGCGGTTGGCCTTGAAGCGCTCGAAGCGCCGGCGATTGAGGGGGGAGAGGGCCATGTCAGTGCTCCCGGCTGGCGAAGTCGATGCGCGGATCGACCAGGGTGTAGGTGAGGTCGCCAATCAGCTTCACCACCAGACCGAGCAGGGTGAAGATGAACAAGGTGCCGAACACCACCGGGTAGTCGCGGTTGATCGCCGCTTCGAAACTCATCAGGCCCAGGCCGTCGAGGCTGAAGATCACCTCGATCAGCAGGGAGCCGGTGAAGAAGATGCCGATGAACGCCGAGGGGAAGCCGGCGATCACCAGCAGCATGGCGTTGCGGAACACATGGCCGTAGAGCACGCGGGTGCGGCTCAGGCCCTTGGCCTTGGCGGTGACCACGTACTGCTTGTTGATCTCGTCGAGGAAGCTGTTCTTGGTCAGCAGGGTCATGGTGGCGAAGTTGCCGATCACCAGGGCGGTGATGGGCAGCACCAGGTGCCAGAAGTAGTCGAGCACCTTGCCGGTGGTGCTCAGCTCGTCGAAGTTGTTGGAGGTCAGCCCGCGCAGCGGGAACCAGTCGAAGTAGCTGCCCCCGGCGAACAGCACGATCAGCAGGATGGCGAACAGGAACGCCGGGATGGCGTAGCCGACGATGATCGCCGAGCTGGTCCACACGTCGAAGTGGCTGCCGTGGCGCACGGCCTTGGCGATCCCCAGCGGGATCGATACCAGGTACATGATCAGTGTGCTCCACAGCCCCAGCGAAATGGACACGGGCATCTTCTCGGCGATCAGGTCGATGACTTTGGCGTCGCGGAAGAAGCTGTTGCCGAAGTCCAGCTGGGCATAGTTCTTGACCATGATCCACAGCCGCTCGGGCGCGGATTTGTCGAAGCCGTACATGCGCTCGATCTCGGCGATCAGCGCCGGGTCCAGGCCCTGCGCGCCACGGTAGTTGGAGCCGGCCACCGAGACTTCGGCGCCGCCGCCGGCGATGCGGCTGGTGGCGCCTTCGAAGCCTTCGAGCTTGGCGATCATCTGCTCCACCGGGCCGCCGGGGGCGGCCTGGACGATGATGAAGTTGATGATGAGGATGCCGAACAGGGTGGGGATGATCAGCAGCAGGCGCCGCAGGATATAGGCCAGCATGTCAGTTGGCCTCATCCGGTGCAGCGGCTTCGCTTACCGCGGGCGTGACGTCGGGCTTGATCCACCAGGTGTCGATGCCGATGTCGTACTTGGGCGATACGGCGGGGTGGCCGATGTGGTTCCAGTAGGCCACGCGCCAGGTCTTGATATGCCAGTTGGGGATCACGTAGTAACCCCATTGCAGCACGCGGTCCAGGGCGCGGCAGTGCTCGATCAGGCTCTGCCGGGAGTCGGCGTTGATCAACTGCTCCACCAGCTGGTCGATGCCAGGGTCGCGCAGGCCGATGAAGTTGCGGCTGCCGGGGTTGTCGGCGGCGGCGCTGTTCCAGTACTCGCGCTGCTCGTTGCCGGGCGAGTTGGATTGCGCGAAGCCACCGACGATCATGTCGTAGTCACGCGAGCGCAGACGGGTGATGTACTGCGACACGTCCACGCGGCGGATCTCGAGGTTGATGCCAAGGTCCGCAAGGTTGCGCTTGAACGGCAGCAGCACGCGCTCGAACTGGGTCTGGGCCAGGAGGAACTCGATGGTCATCGGCTTGCCGTCTTTATCGACCATCTTGTCGTCGACGACCTTCCAGCCGGCCTCCTGCAGCAGCTTGTACGCCTGGCGCTGCTGGTCGCGGATCATGCCGCTGCCGTCGGTGACCGGGTTGTGGAAGGCGCCGTTGAACACCTCGTCCGGCACCTTGCCGCGCAGCGGCTCGAGGATCTTCAGCTCGGCGGGGCTGGGCAGGCCGCTGGCGGCCATTTCGGAGTTCTCGAAGTAGCTGCCGGTGCGGGTGTAGGCGCCGTTGAACAGCTGCTTGTTGGTCCACTCGAAGTCCAGCAGCAGGCTGATGGCGTGGCGCACGCGGATGTCCTGGAACATCGGCTTGCGCAGGTTGAAGATGAAGCCCTGCATGCCCACCGGGGTGCCGTTGGGCAGTTCTTCCTTGATCAGCCGGCCGTCGCGCACGGCGGGCACGTTGTAGGCGGTGGCCCAGTTCTTTGCGCTCACCTCCAGGCCGTAGTCGAACTGGCCGGCCTTGAGCGCTTCGAGGGCGACGGTGTTGTCGCGGTAAGAGTCAAAGGTCATCACGTCGAAATTGTAGAAGCCGCGGTTGATCGGCAGGTCCTTGCCCCAGTAGTCCTTGACCCGCTCGTAACGGATCGAGCGGCCGGCCTTCACCTCGGCGACCTTGTACGGGCCGCTGCCGAGCGGGATCTCCAGGTTGCCGCGGTCGAAGTCGCGGCCTTGGTACCAGTGCTTGGGCAGCACCGGCAGCTGGCCGAGGATCAGCGGCAGCTCGCGGTTGTTGTTGTGCTTGAACTTGAACAGCACCTTGAGCGGCGCTTCGGCGACCACTTCGGCGACGTCGGCGTAGTACTGGCGGTACAGCGGCGCGCCGTCCTTGATCAGGGCGTTGAAGGTGAATAACACGTCCTCGGCGCGCATCGGGTGGCCGTCGTGGAAGCGTGCTTCGGGGCGCAGGTAGAAGCGCACCCAGCTGTTGTCGGGGGCCTTTTCGATCTTGCCGGCCACCAGGCCGTACTCGGTGAAGGGTTCGTCCAGGCTCTGGCGCATCAGGGTGTCGTAGATGGCGCCGACGTTGTCGGCGGGCACGCCCTTGTTGATGAACGGGTTGAGGCTGTCGAAGCCGCCGAAGCTGGACTGGCGGAAGGTGCCGCCCTTCGGTGCGTCGGGGTTGACGTATTCGAAGTGCTTGAAGTTGGCCGGGTATTTCGGTGCCTCGTCGTACAGGGTCAGGGCATGCTGTGGGGCGGCCACGGCCGGGAGCGTGAGGCAGGCCAGCAGCAGGCTGGCGGCCAGGCGGCGCAGGGTCGGCGTCATTTGGCTTTCTCCGAAGTCTTCTTGATCCACCAGCTGTTCAGCCCGAGGGTGTAGGGCGGCGTGGTGACGAAGGCGAACCGGTTGCGGTAGGCCAGGCGGTGATTGTCGAGGTACCAGTTGGGGATCATGTAGTACTGCCATGAGAGCACGCGGTCCAGGGCGCGCGCGGCGGCGATCTGGTCATCGCGGCTGCGGGCGGCGAGCAAGGTGTCGAGCAGGTGGTCGACCACCGGGTCCTTCACGCCAGCATAGTTCTTGCTGCCCTTGGTGGCGGCCTGGCTTGAGTGGAAGTACAGCCACTGCTCGAGGCCCGGGCTCAGGGTCTGGTTCAGGGTCATCAGGATCATGTCGAAATCGAACTGGTCGAGCCGTTGTTTGTACTGGGCGCGGTCCACGGTGCGCAAGCGCGCATCGATGCCGATGCTGGCCAGATTTTCGACATAAGGTTGCAGGATGCGTTCGAGGTTGGGGTTCACCAGCAGCAGCTCCAGCCTGAACGGTTGGCCTTTGCTGTCCACCAGGCGCTGGCCGTTGAGCTTCCAGCCGGCCTGGGCGAACAACGCCAGGGCCTGGCGCAGGGCCGGGCGGCTGATGCCGCTGCCGTCGGTGTGGCTGACCTGGTAGGGCTCGGTGAACAGCTTGTCCGGCAGCTGGTCGCGGAATGGCTTGAGCAGCAGCCATTCCTTGCCGGTGGGCAGGCCGCTGGCGGTGAAGTCGCTGTTGGGGTAATAGCTGGTCGAGCGGCGGTAGGCGCTGCTGAACAGGGCGCGGTTGGTCCACTCGAAGTCGAGCATCAGGCCCAGCGCCTGGCGCACCCGAGGGTCGCTGAACGCGGCGCGGCGGCTGTTCATGAACAGGCCTTGGGTCTGGGTGGGGATCTTGTGCGGGATCTGCGCCTTGATCACCTCGCCACGGCGCACGGCGGGGAAGTTGTAGCCGTTGGCCCAGTTCTTCGCCTGGTGCTCGATGTAGATGTCGAATTCACCGGCCTTGAACGCCTCGAAGGCCACGGTGGCGTCGCGGTAGAACTCGTATTCGACGCGCTTGAAGTTGTACTTGCCGCGGTTAACCGCCAGGTCCTTGCCCCAGTAGTCCTTCACTCGTTCGAACACCAGCCGGCGGCCGGGTTGCACTTCGCTGATGCGGTAGGGGCCGCTGCCCAGCGGCGGCTCGAAGGTGGTGGCCTTGAAGTCGCGTTTGGCCCAGTAGTGCTTGGGCAGCACCGGCATCTCGCCCAGGCGCAGGATCAGCAGCGGGTTGCCGGCGCGCTTGAACACGAAGCGGATGCGCAGCGGGCCGAGGATATCGACGCGGGCCACTTCCTGCAGGTTGGTGCGGTAGATCGGGTGGCCGTCCTTGAGCAGGGTGCGGTAGGAAAACGCCACATCCTGTGCGGTGATCGGCACGCCATCGTGGAAGCGCGCCTCGGGGCGCAGATTGAACACCACCCAGCTGCGGTCCTCGCTGTACTCGACCGAGCGGGCGATCAGGCCGTAGCTGGAGGTGGGCTCGTCGCCCGAGGGGTCGTACATGCCGGTGCCGACCATCAGCGGCTCGTTGAGCTCGTTGATGCCGTACTGCAGGAAGTTGGGCGTGGTGACCGGGCTCGAGCCCTTGAAGGTGTAAGGGTTGAGCGTGTCGAAGGTGCCGAAGGCCATGGCCCGCAATGTGCCGCCTTTGGGGGCTTGCGGGTTGACCCAGTCGAAGTGGGTGAAGCTGGCCGGGTACTTGAGCGTGCCGAACTGCGCGTATCCGTGGCTTTCGCTCACCATCGCGACGGCGGGGAAGCTCAAGGCCAGGCTGAGTGACAGCAGGAGGGGACGTATCAAGTCGGCATCCGATCCAGAGGGCGTTGGGCTTGGTTCGGGGTACAGTAACAGCTTGTCTGGAATGGAAAAAGGGTAGGGCGCGGGGCTTTGCTTCAGCCTTCAAAGCATCGCGGGGCCAGCCCGCTCCCACGCCGATCGCGACTGGCGTGGGAGGAGGGCTGGCCCCGCGAGCGAGGTATCAGCGCGCCAGGTAGACGGTCAGGGTCTGGCCTGGCTTGAGCGCGTGCCCGGTGCGTGGGTTCCAGCGCTTGAGGTGCTTCATCTCGACGTTGAAACGCTTGGCTACCAGGTAGTACGAGTCGCCCTTGCGCACCTTGTACTGGGTGGAGCGCTGCTTGGAGTCGGCCACGCGGTTGGCCGCCGCGCTCGGCGCGCTGCCGCCACGCAGGGCCAGGACCTGGCCGACCTTGAGGTTGTTGCCACGGATGCGGTTCCAGCTTTGCAGCTGCTTGACCGACACCCGGTTGGCCTTGGCGATGCTGCCCAGGTTGTCGCCACGCTTGACCCGGTAGCTGCGCGCCGCAGGTGCCTTGGCCTCGGCCAGGGCGGCCTGGAACACGGCCTTGTTCGGTTGCAGGCTGACCAGTTCCTCGGGCTTGAGGTTGGACATGCGGTCGCTGAGCAGTTGCGCCTTGGCGGTCGGCACCAGCAGTTGCTGCGGGCCGTCCACGGTCATGCGCTTCTTGAAGGCTGGGTTGAGCTGGATCAGTTCGTCTTCGTCGATGTCGGCGAAAGCGGCCACGCGGGACAGGTCGAGGCGGTCGTTGATGGCGACGGCTTCGAAGTACGGCTCGTTGGCGATCGGGTTCAGGTTGACCCCGTAGGCGGCCGGGGTGTTGACCACCTGCGACAGGGCCAGCAGCTTGGGCACGTAGTCACGGGTTTCCTGCGGCAGCGGCAGGTTCCAGTAGTCGGTCGGCAGGCCCAGGCGCTCGTTGCGCTCGATGGCGCGGCTGACCGTGCCTTCACCGGCATTGTAGGCCGCCAGGGCCAGCAGCCAGTCGCCGTTGAACATGTCGTGCAGGCGGTTCAGGTAGTCCAGCGCGGCGTTGGTCGAGGCGGTGACGTCGCGACGGCCATCGTAGAAGTTGGTCTGGCGCAGGTTGAAGTGGCGCCCGGTGGACGGGATGAACTGCCACATGCCGGCGGCGTGCGCGCGGGAGTAGGCCATCGGGTTGTAGGCGCTCTCGATGGCCGGCAGCAGGGCCAGCTCCAGCGGCATGTCGCGTTCTTCGAGGCGCTCGACGATGTAGTGCAGGTAGAGGCTGCCGCGCTCGCCAGCGTTCTCGAGGAACGACGGGTTGCTGGCGAACCACAGGCGCTGCTGTTCGATGCGCGGGTTGACGTCCATGCCGTCCTGCAGGGCGAAGCCCTGGCGCATGCGCTCCCAGACGTCCTGCGGCGGTGCCTGCTCCTTGGGCTTGACCACCAGCGGCGCCGGTTTGTGCTTGATCCGCGCCTGGTAGTTGTGCGCGCGAACGCTGTCGGCTTCGTCGAGCTGACGGGTGCTCTGGCAGCCGACCAGGGTGGCGGCCAGCGCCAGTGCACTGATCTGGGCCAGTCGCGTCAGGGCGACCGAATGAGAGGTTCTGCGGCTACGGGAAGACATCGGCTGGGACGGTTATCCGGGCGAAAAAGTTGGGCGATTCTAGAAACCGCTCCCCGCCGGGTCAACCATCGGGCCTATGATGCGATATATCTTGGGGTTATCAGAACACGTCCTTCCAAGACCTCAAGGCAGCAAAAACAGTGGCTTGGCTGGGGTTGGAATGTCCCTTCCATTCGTCTGCTTTTTGTTTAACGAATGTTTCAGCGGTGCGCAAAAACGGGTTGGTCAGGCGCTCCAGGCCAATGTTGGAGGGCAAGGTGATGCGATTGTCGGCGCGCAACCGGGTAACGTCCTCGAACCGTTGGCGAACGTGTTCGTTGTCGGGTTCCACGGCACGGGCGAAGCGCAGGTTGCTCAGGGTGTATTCGTGGGCGCAGTACACTTCGGTCGCGGCGGGCAGCGCCGCCAGGCGTTGCAGCGAATGGTGCATCTGCTCGGGCGTGCCTTCGAACAGGCGGCCGCAGCCGGCGGCGAACAGGGTGTCGCCACTGAACAGTAGCGGTGTGGGCGATTGCGCAGTGTAATAGGCGATGTGCCCCAGGGTGTGGCCGGGCATGGCCAGGACCTCGAAGGCCAGGCCCAGCACCTCGATGCGGGCGCCGTCTGCCAGGGCGATATCGCGGCCCGGGATATGTTCGCTGGCCGGGCCATACACCTGGGCGCCGGTGGCCTGTTTCAAGGCTTCGACGCCGCCGACGTGGTCATGGTGGTGGTGGGTGACAAGGATTGCCTCCAATGCCCAGTCCGGGTGCTGCTCCAGCCACGCGCGCACCGGCTCGGCGTCACCGGGGTCGACCACTGCGCAGCGGCGATTGGCAGTATCCTGTAACAACCAGATGTAGTTGTCGTTGAAAGCGGGTAGGGCATCGATCTGTATCATGTGCGGATCCGTATCGCCAAGCCTGGACATTGAGGGCATCTTAGCCGCGATGGCGCGAGCGGAGAACCTTCGAGGGAGAACGCAATGACCGACCAAGCCTTCGCCCAGGCCGACCCCGACTGGGTCGAGCTGATCCGCCTGGCCCGCGACTGGTTCGATGGGCCTCTTGGGCAGTTGATGCTCAAGGAGGAGGAAAAGTTGCTTGAAGAAGAGCTGCGGCGCTTCTTCGGTGGCTACCTTGTGCACTACGGCCCCTGCGCCGAACCCCCGCCCAACGCCCCGCAGGTGCAGCGCAACGTGCGCCTGGGCGCGCCGTTGCCGGGGGTGGAGATCGTCTGCGAAGAGCAGGCCTGGCCGCTGTCGGAGCACGCCGCCGACGTGGTGGTGCTGCAGCACGGTCTGGACTTCAGCCTGTCCCCCCACGGGCTGCTGCGCGAGGCCGCCAGTTCCGTGCGCCCGGGTGGCCACCTGCTGATCATCGGGATCAACCCCTGGAGCAGTTGGGGCGTGCGCCATTTCTTCAGCCACGGGGCCTTGCGCAAGGCCCGTTGCATCTCGCCGTCGCGGGTCGGCGACTGGCTCAACCTGCTGGGCTTCGCGCTGGAGAAACGCCGCTTCGGGTGTTATCGTCCGCCGCTTGCCTCGCCGGCCTGGCAGCAGCGCCTGGCTGGCTGGGAGCGCGTGGCCGGCGGCTGGCAGACTGCCGGCGGCGGTGTCTACCTGCTGGTGGCGCGCAAGATGGTGGTGGGCCTGCGGCCGCTGCGCCTGGAGCGCCGCGAGCCGATGGGCAAGCTGCTGCCGCTGCCGCTGGCCAAGGTCAACCGCAGCGCCACCCATCCCGAATCCGAAAAGCACTGAACATGAGTGGTACATGAGCGATAGCGTCGAGATCTACACCGATGGTGCCTGCAAGGGCAACCCTGGCCCGGGCGGCTGGGGCGTGCTGATTGTCTACAAGGGCGTCGAGAAGGAGCTGTGGGGCGGCGAGCGCGAGACCACCAACAATCGCATGGAGCTGATGGCGGCGATCGAGGGCCTCAAGGCGCTCAAGCGCGAGTGCGAGGTGCTGCTGACCACCGACTCGCAGTACGTCATGAAGGGCATCAACGAGTGGATGGTCAACTGGAAGAAACGCGGGTGGAAGACCGCCGCGAAAGAGCCGGTGAAGAACGCCGACCTGTGGGTGCAGCTCGATGAACAGGTCAACCGGCACAAGGTGACCTGGAAGTGGGTCCGTGGGCATATCGGCCATCCGGGCAACGAGCGGGCCGACCAGCTGGCCAATCGTGGGGTTGATGAGGTTCGCGCTCAGCGTTGATCCGATTGGGGCTGCTGTGCAGCCCATCGCCGCGGTTCGTCGCCACGGCAAGCCGGCTCCCACAGGGATCGCGTGAACCCTGCGGCGGGCCGCAAAGCGGCCCCGATTTCGTTATACTCCCACCCCGAATTCAAGCACCGCCAGTTGGAGTCCCCGCGTGGAGCAGCAGCAAGACAAACGGTTCGTCATCCTCGACACCGAGACCACCGGCATGCCGGTGGCCGAAGGCCACCGCATCATCGAGATCGGTTGCGTCGAGGTCGTGGGCCGGCGCCTGACCGGGCGGCACTTCCATGTCTACCTGCAGCCCGACCGCGAGAGTGACGAGGGCGCGATCAACGTCCACGGCATCACCGACGCCTTCCTGGTTGGCAAGCCGCGTTTCGGCGAGGTGGCCGAGGAGTTCTTCGAGTTCATCCAGGGCGCTACCCTGGTCATCCACAACGCCGCGTTCGACGTTGGCTTCATCAACAACGAGTTCGCCCTGATCGGCCAGCAGGATCGTGCCGATATCTCGCAGCATTGCCCGATCCTCGACACCCTGATGATGGCGCGCTCGCGCCACCCGGGGCAGCGCAACAGCCTCGATGCCCTGTGCAAACGCTACGGCATCGATAACTCCGGTCGTGAGCTGCACGGCGCACTGCTCGACTCGGAACTGCTGGCCGACGTCTATCTGGCGATGACCGGTGGCCAGACCAGCCTGTCGCTGGCGGGCGAAGGGGCGGGCGACGAGGATGGGCAGGGCGGCACCGGCAGCGAAATCCGCCGTATCGTCGGGCGTGCGCCGGGGCGGGTGATCATGGCCAACGAGGAAGAGCTCGAGGCCCATGCCGAGCGTTTGGCGGCCATTGCCAAGTCGGCGGGTGGGCCGTCGATGTGGCAGGCATTGACCGAGCCAGCCGCCAGCTGACTTGAAGGCAGGCCCGGCCCATCGCTGGCAAGCCAGCTCCCACAGGGACCGGATCCAGCGCTGCACCTTGTGAGCCGGCCTGGCGATGACAGCATCACACTCGACTACCCTGAGGGAAATTACCCGCAGAGGTAGCCGCCCGATGTACAAGGACCTGCAGTTTCCGATCCTCATCGTCCACCGGGCCATCAAGGCCGACAGCGTCGCCGGCGAGCGGGTGCGTGGCATCGCCGATGAACTGGCCCGTGACGGCTTCGCCATCCTCGCCGCCGCCGACCAGGCCGAAGCGCGGCTGGTGGCCGCTACTCATCATGGTCTGGCCTGCATGCTGATCGCCGCTGAGGGCGTCGGCGACAACAGCCGCCTGCTGCAGAACATGGCCGAGCTGATCCGCCTGGCGCGGCTGCGGGCGCCCAACCTGCCGATCTTCGCCCTGGGCGAGCAGGTCACCCTGGAAAATGCCCCGGCCGAGGCCATGGGCGAGCTGAACCAGTTGCGCGGCATCCTCTACCTGTTCGAAGACACCGTGCCGTTTCTCGCCCGCCAGGTGGCGCGGGCCGCGCACAACTACCTCGACGGCCTGCTGCCGCCGTTCTTCAAGGCCCTGGTGCAGCACACCGCGCAATCCAACTATTCCTGGCACACACCGGGCCACGGCGGTGGCGTGGCCTACCGCAAGAGCCCGGTGGGGCAGGCCTTCCATCAGTTCTTCGGTGAAAACACCCTGCGCTCGGACCTGTCGGTCTCGGTGCCGGAGCTGGGTTCGCTGCTCGACCACACTGGCCCGCTTGCCGCCGCCGAGGCACGGGCGGCACGCAACTTCGGCGCCGACCATACCTTCTTCGTCATCAATGGCACCTCCACCGCCAACAAGATCGTCTGGCACGCCATGGTCGGGCGCGGGGACCTGGTGCTGGTGGACCGCAACTGCCACAAGTCGGTGGTGCACGCGATCATCATGACCGGTGCCATCCCCATCTACCTGTGCCCGGAGCGCAACGAGCTGGGCATCATCGGGCCGATCCCGCTCAGCGAGTTCAGCCCGGCGTCTATCCAGGCGAAGATCCAGGCCCATCCTCTGGCCCAGGGAAAGCCTGCGAAGATCAAGCTGGCCGTGGTCACCAACTCCACCTACGACGGCCTGTGCTACCACGCCGGGATGATCAAGCAGGCCCTGGGTGCCAGCGTCGAGGTGCTGCACTTCGACGAGGCCTGGTTTGCCTATGCCGCTTTCCATGAATTCTTCGTTGGGCGCTATGCCATGGGTACGCCGCGTGGCGACGATGGGCCGCTGCTGTTCAGCACCCACTCCACCCACAAGCTGCTGGCGGCCTTCAGCCAGGCCTCGATGATCCATGTGCAGGACGGTGCCAGCCGCCAGTTGGACCGCGACCGTTTCAACGAAGCGTTCATGATGCATATCTCCACCTCGCCGCAGTACAGCATCCTCGCCTCGCTGGATGTGGCCTCGGCGATGATGGAAGGCCCGGCGGGGCGTTCGCTGTTGCAGGAGATGTTCGATGAGGCCCTGAGCTTTCGCCGGGCGCTGGCCAACCTGCGCGAGCACCTCGCTGCAGATGACTGGTGGTTCAGCATCTGGCAGCCGCCGACGGCGCAGGCCGGCGAGCTGTACACGGCGGACTGGCTGCTGCAACCGGGGGCCCAGTGGCATGGCTTTGGCGGGCTGGGCGACGACTATGTCTTGCTCGACCCGCTCAAGGTCACTTTGGTGATGCCGGGCGCCGCTGGCGCAGCGGATGGCCATGGAATTCCCGCGGCAGTGGTGGGCAAGTTTCTCTGGGAGCGCGGGCTGGTGGTGGAAAAGACCGGCCTGTATAGCTTCCTGGTGCTGTTCTCGATGGGGATCACCAAGGGCAAGTGGAGCACGCTGCTCACCGAGCTGCTGGAGTTCAAGCGCCACTACGACGCCAATACCGCACTGGCCGACTGCCTGCCCAGCGTGATGGTGGAGCAGCCGTCACGCTACCAGGGGCTGGGGCTGCGCGACCTGTGCCAGCAACTGCACGATTTCTACCGTGGCAATGCCACGTCCAGGCAGCTCAAGCAGCTGTTCACCCGTTTGCCCGAGGTGGCGATGGCTCCGGCCGAGGCCTATGACCGGATGGTGCGCGGGGAGGTGGAGGCGGTGCCTATCGAGCATCTGCTGGGCCGGGTCGCGGCGGTGATGCTGGTGCCCTATCCACCAGGGATACCGTTGATCATGCCGGGCGAGCGCTTCACCGAGGCGACCCGCTCGATCCTGGTCTACCTGGACTGCGCCCGGGCCTTCGACCAGGGTTTCCCGGGCTTCGTCGCCGACGTGCACGGCCTGCAGCGGGATGGGCAGTTGTATACGGTGGACTGCGTCAAGGAATGCGAATGATCTCGACGCCAGTCTGGGCCAGCTCGAAACGGTCGTCGCCCAGGTGGTTGACGCGGTCGCCGATAGCCAGGCGATAGCTGGTAACCGGCGCGCCGAGGGTGCTGCCGTCGGCCTGGAGGGTGGACTCCTGGAACTCGTGGACCGGGTAGATACGGCCTTCGGCGTCGCGGGCGTGGAACTGGCCGACCATTACTGCTGCCATTTAGGTGGAAACCTCTGAATCGTGTAGGAAATGTCTGTAGGCATAGACCAGTGAAACGCCCGGGAAGTTTTCAGCCGAATGGAAAAAAACCGCGAAGCCGAGGAACGGTCATCTATAACTAACTGGTCCCATTCCCAGAGCAGAGGTTGCAAAACGCCATGAGCCAGGTCTATTCGGTAGCGGTTGTCGTCGGCAGCTTGCGCAAGGAGTCCTACAACCGCAAGGTGGCCCGCGCGCTGTCTGAGCTGGCGCCGTCCAGCCTTGCCCTGCGGATCGTCGAGATCGGCGACCTGCCGTTGTACAACGAGGATGTCGAGGCCGAGGGCGCTCCTGAGGCGTGGAAGCATTTTCGCGACGAGATCCGCCGCAGCGACGCGGTGTTGTTCGTCACCCCGGAGTACAACCGTTCGGTGCCGGGCGGGTTGAAGAATGCCATCGATGTGGGGTCGCGACCTTACGGGCAGAGCGTATGGGGTGGCAAGCCGGCGGCGGTGGCCAGTGTGTCGCCCGGGGCGATCGGCGGATTTGGTGCCAATCATGCCGTGCGTCAGTCACTGGTGTTCCTTGACATGCCGTGCATGCAGATGCCCGAGGCGTATATCGGCGGGGCGGCGACGCTGTTCGATGACAGTGGCAAGTTGAATGACAAGACCCGGCCGTTCCTGCAGGGGTTCATCGACAAGTTTGCCTCGTGGGTGAAGCTGAACCGGGCGGTCTGAAGCCTCATCGCCGGCAAGCCGGCTCCTGGGGGAGCCGGCTTGCCGGCGATGGCCATCACGCGGGCGATCAGCAAGCCTGCGGCATCTCACCCTTGGCTAGCCGGCGGTTGATATCGGCGATCACCTCGGGCAGCTCGTTGATGGTGTCGATCAGGTAGTGCGGGCGCGACCCTGCAAACATCGCGTGAATACGCTTGCGCTCGCTCTCCAGCTTTTCCGCGCTCAAGGCCTGATAACCTTCCCAGGTCAGGCCCAGGGCATTGCCCGAGCACACCAGCGCCACGGTCCACATCCCGGCGCGGCGGCCTTCGAGAATGCCCGGCACGGTGTCGTCGACCTTCACGCAGGCCGCCACATCGTCGATCCCCAGGGCGATCACGTTGGCCAGGGCCTGGGCCGGCCATGGGCGGCCGTTCGGGGTTTCGTCGGTGGCCACCACGTGGTCGGCGACGTAGCCATTGCGTGCCGCCAGCTCCACCACCTTGTCCATCACCACTTTCGGATAGCCCGAGCAGGAGCCGATCTTCAAGCCGCCCTTGCGCAGGCCGGTAAGGGTGTCCAGCGCGCCGGGGATCAGCGCCGAGTGCAAGGCGATCTTCTCGATCTGCAGCGGCATGAAGCGTTCGTAGATGGCGGTGACGTCATCATCGCTCGGCGTGCGGCCAAACACCTTGCGGTAGCGCTCGGCGATCTCCGGCACGTCGCACAGGGTACGGATATGGTCCCATTTGCCCATTCCCATCGGCCCACGGGCCTCCTCGATGGACACCTGTACGTCGAACTCGGCGAAAGCCTCGACGAAGATCTGGGTGGGGGCGAAGGAGCCGAAGTCGACCACGGTGCCGGCCCAGTCGAGGATGGCGGCTTGCAGCTGGGTAGGGTTGCTGTAGTTCATGTGCGCTGTTTCCTTGAATTGGGTAGGCAGAAGGTCAGATGTCCAGTACTTCCATTTCCCGCAGCACCTCGGCCACGGCGTTCACGGCGGCCTGCATGCCCTCGGCGCCGACCACGCCGATGCAGCCGACGCGGAAGGTCTCGACCTGAGTCAGCTTGCCGGGGTAGAGGATGAAGCCCTTGGCCTTGACCCGCTCGTAGAAGTCCTTGAACTGGTAGCGCGCATCGTTCGGGGCGTGGAAGGTGACGATGATCGGCGCCTGGATCTCGGCCGGGAGGAAGCTGCGCAGGCCAATCCGTGCCATGCCATCGAGCAGGGTCTTGCAGTTGTCGGCGTAACGCTGGTGGCGAGCAGGCAGTCCACCTTCCTCGTTGTACTGTTGCAACGCTTCGTGCAAGGCAGCGACCACGTGGGTCGGCGGGGTGAAGCGCCACTGGCCGGTCTTGGCCATGTAGGCGTGCTGGTCGTGCAGGTCCATGGCCAGCGAATGGGCGTTGCCTTCGGCGGCGGCCAGGGCGGCTTTTTCGGCGAAGACGAAGCCCATGCCCGGCACGCCTTCCAGGCACTTGCCGGAGGCAGCGATCAGCGCTTCGAAAGGCACCTGGCGGGCATCGATCGGCAGCGCGCCGAACGAGCTCATGGCGTCGATGATCAGGCGTTTGCCGTGGCGCTGGACCACTTGGGCGATCTCGGCCAGCGGATTGAGGATGCCGGTGCTGGTCTCGCAGTGGATCAACGCCACGTGGGTCACGGCGGGGTCAACGGCGAGCAGGCGGTCGACGTCGGCGGCGGTGGTCGGCTGGTCCTCGGCGGTCTCGAAGGTGCTGTAGGCGCGGCCCAGTACCTTGCAGATCTTCGCCAGGCGCTGGCCGTAGGCGCCATTGATCAGCACCAGTACCTTGCCGTCGCGCGGCACCAGGGTGCCGATGGCCGCTTCCACGGCGAAGGTGCCGCTGCCTTGCAGTGGTACGCAGTGGTGGCTGGCGGCGCCGTCGAGGATCGCCAGCAACTGCTCGCACACGCTGGCGGTCAGCTGGTTGAAGTCGCGGTCCCAGGAGCCCCAGTCCACAAGCATGGCCTGGCGGGTGCGCAGCGATGTGGTCAAAGGACCGGGGGTCAGCAGGATCGGGGCGTTGCTCATTCCGTGGTTCCTCACTTGCGGTGGGCTGGAAACTAGTGGGGCTAGGTTGCAATTCGCCGAGCCATCAATCAAATTGTTTGTAGATATGCCAGCCATAAGTAAGGCCGATAGATATGAACCTGTTCCAGCTCCGTGCCTTCGATGCCGTCGCCCGCGAGGGCAGCTTCACCCGTGCCGCCGAGCGCCTGTTCATCAGCCAGCCGGCGGTAACCGGGCACGTGAAGGCGCTGGAGGAGCACTACCAGATCACGCTGCTGCGGCGCACTGCCCGGCGGGTCGAGCTGACCGAGGAGGGCACACGCCTGGCGGCCATCACCCGGGCGATGTTCAGCCTGGCCGAGGAGGCCCAGGCCATGCTCGAGGCCAACCGGCAGTTGCTCACTGGACGGCTGGAGGTCGCCGCCGATGGTCCGCACCGAGTCATGCCCATGCTGGCGCAACTGCGCGAGCGCTACCCTGGCATCACCGTCAACTTGCGCCTGGGCAATGCCCAGGAAACCTTGGCCGCGTTACTGACCGAACATGCCGATGTAGCAGTGCTGACCGAAATCGAGCCACGCAAGGGGCTGCACCTGCAGAGCCTCTGCCAGTCGCGCCTGTGCGCCCTGCTGCCGGTGGGGCATGCCTGGGCCACGGTCACCGATGACTTGCCGCTGGCCGAGCTGGACAAGCAGATCATGGTGTTGCGCGAACCCAGCTCGACCACTCGCCGCACCTTCGACAAGGCTTGCGCCGATGCCGCGGTGCAGCCGCGGGTGCTGCTGGAGCTGGACAGCCGCGAGGCGGTGACCGAAGCCGTGGCGGCCGAGTTGGGCATCGGTGTGGTGTCGTCCACCGAGGTGGCGCATGACCCGCGGGTGGTGGCGCGGCCGTTGAGTGGCGCCGGTCTGGTCAACCAGCATATGGTCGGTTGCCTGGAGCGGCGCCGGGAGCTGCGCCTGATCCAGGCCTTCCTGGGCCTGGCGGCGGGCCTGTGATGGCTGTTTTCAGCGGTGCGGCCTAAGATGGCCGGCAATCTGACGACAGGACGGTCGATGAGCGAGAAAGACACCATCTCCATGCAACTGGTGCGCGAGGCGCTGTTGCAGACCTGCCCGGCGGGTGCCGATACGGCATTGCTGGCACGTGCCGGTATCGATGCCGGCCAGCTTGACCTGCCCGAGGCGCGTGTCGGCGCCGAGGCCTATGCCCGGCTCTGGCGCCTGCTGGCGCGGCGCTGCAACGATGAGTTCTTCGCCATGGATCCGCGCGGCCTGCGCAGTGGCAGCCTGGCATTCTTGTGTCGGGCGAGCATGGCACAGCCGACCCTGGCCGCTGGTATCGAGACCGCGCTGGCGTTCCTTGGCCTGATGCTCGAGGACCTGCAGCCAAGCCTGGTACGTCAGCAGGGGCTGGCCGAAATCGTCATCAACGAGCCGCGTGATACGCCACGCCGGGCCTTCACCTACTTCACCTTCTGGATGATCGTGCATGGCGTGGCGTGCTGGCTCGCCGGGCGCCGCATCCCGATCCTGGCCATCGAGCTGCGTTGTGCCGAGCCGCCGTTCTGCGACGACTATCGGGTGATGTTCTCGGAAAACCTGCAGTTCGACCGGCCGCGCACGCGCATGATCCTCGCCGCCGATTGCCTGGACCTGCCGTTGCGCCGCCACCCGGAGGAGTTGCAGCGGTTCCTCGCCGAAGCACCGGGCAACATCCTGGTCAAGTACCGCGACCCGGCAAGCCTGGCCCGGCGCCTGCGCGGCGACCTGCGTGGGCGGGACCCGGCCAGCTGGCCGGATGCCGAGGGCCTGGCCAGCGGCCTGTGCATGTCGGTATCGACCCTGCGCCGTCGCCTTGCCGAGGAGGGGCAGACTTACCAGGGGCTCAAGGATAGCGTTCGCCGCGAACTGGCCATCGCCTGGCTGGCCGACCCGGCCGTCGGGCTGGGCGATATCGCCGCGCGCCTAGGCTTCGCTGACAGCAGTTCGTTCTACAAGGCGTTTCGCAAGTGGTTCGGCTGCAACCCTGGCCAATACCGCTCGGTGGCGTTGGGGCAGGAGGGTTCGGGGGCTGGGGTTCCCGCTGCCGAACCCTGAGCATCTTGCGCAGAGTCTGGGTTTCCTTACCCTCACATGGATACCCAGCATGACCACTCAAGCAACTGCTTTGAAGGCGACGGCCCGCGCCGCCAAACTGGCGCATGCCACTGACGACTTCATTGCCGAACAACTACCGGCGTGGCTCAAAGGAGGCGTGCCGGGCGCGATCAACCGGCTGCGCGACAGTGCCCGGGCGCATGGCCTCACCCAGGCGCACCTGGGCAAAGCCTTGGGCAAACTTGAGCCACTGGACCAGTTCGTGAGGCGCAAGCTGCAGGCCGAGGTGATAGCGCCTCTGGAACTGACCCAGGGCTTGAGCGGGCTGTATTGGCGCGAGGGCCATGGCACGTTGCATCGGCCGCACCCCCCTCTGGAACTCCCTGGGGTCGACATCCAGTACGTCATGGAGCCCTTGCAGCAGCGCTTGATGCGAAACTTCCAGGCCAATGCCCGTTTTTTTGAAGGCACAGGCTTGGCTTCTGCGCAGGGCACGCTGGTCCTGTCCGACACCGTGCGCATCGTCGAGCGCTGCCGCCGGGCCGATATCGGGCAGCAGTACCAGCAGCATCTCGATTCGATCTTCACGTCGACAGTGCGCGAGCAACTGGCCCAAGACAAGCGTCACGCGCTGGCGATGGCCCTCGATATCGCTGTGCTGAAAAACCAGCTGCTATCCAAGGACGAAGCATTGTTGCGTCTGCTGCTGGCCGACAAACCGCTGAAGCACCAGGATGGACCGAGGGTGCAGGTTTGCGCCCTTACGGCCATTGGCGCCACGGTTACCGGTAGCCTTGCGCTCGAGATTTCCGGCTTATGGCGACCGGGTTCGCTGCCGGCCCGGCGTCAGCAGGTGCAGGCAGTGCTGCTGTTCCTGCCAGACGATCCCGTGCCGTTCCGGCGCTTCGACTCCTGGGCAAGCGTGAGCGTCTGGCTGGGGCGGGCATTGCGTGACGACGGTTATCGTCAGCGATTCATCCAGCGCCTGGCGATCGCCGATCGTGCCGCCTTCATCGCGACACTGAACAAGCGCCTGGCGGATACCCAGACCGACGCACAGGCGGCTGGCCGTATGATGTCCGCTGGTGTGTTCGAACTGATGGCGCGCGACCTGGAGGCGCGGATCAGAGCTGATGCCCGGCAACTGCTGGTACCCACCGCCGACGCCGACCATGTCGCTGGCAGGGCCCTTTTCCAGGCTCTGGAGGCGGTGGGCCTGACCGCGCTCAACCTGGTGGGGTTGTTCGTGCCCGTGGTGGGGGCTTTGCTGATGACGCAAATGCTGGCGCAGGTCCTGGGGGAAGTGTTTGAAGGGGTGGATGATTGGGCCAAGGGGCACGATCACGAAGCCTTCGAACACTTGCTCGGGGTAGCGGAAACGGTCGCGGTGGCCACGGTATTGGGCGTCGCTGTGCATGGCGTTGCCGTGCGCTCGGCGGCACGGGGCTTCGAGCGCAGCGCGCTGGTCGACACGATGGTGCCGGTGGAGAGTGAGGGGCAGGGAAAACTGAGCGCCGTGGGGCTGGGCGATTATCGAGACTGGTCCGGCCCGCCGGCGAACGCTTCCCGTCAGGCCAATGGTCTGCTGGGGGCCAATGGCCGGTTTTGGTGGGTAGACCAGCATGTCACGTTTGAAGTCCGGCAGGCAGGTGAGCAATGGTATCTGCGGCACCCAACCAGGGAGTCGGGCTCGCACCCCCGTTTGCTGTACAACGGCGAACGGGGCTGGCGGCTGGCCAGCCAGCGCCCGCTGGAGTGGCAAGGTGCGCAGTATCTGCTGGGTTACCTGTGGCCCGAAGCGGTGGACATGGCACCGCAACGGGTTGCACAGGTGCTTAAGGTGGCAGGGGTGGATGAGAGCCAGCTTCGGCGTTTGCTGGTGGAAAACCGGGCGTTGCCGGTCGAGTTGCGAGACACGCTTGAGCGCTTCGCAGCTGATGCCCGGATCGAGGCTTTCCTTTCGCGGATCAGTGCCGGCGGTACACTCGATGAAGATGGCGCGTTGCTGCAAGCATGCCGCGACCTGCTGGGTATCGAATCATTGGAAGGCCAGGCGCAACTGGATGCCATCGGCGAGCACGCCGCGCAAGTCAGGGAAGGTCTGCTTGAACGCTTATCGAAAACGCACCTGCCCGAAGATTCGCTGCGACCTTTGCTGCAACGTGATTTTCCCGGCCTGCCCGATGCCTATGCCCTGCATTTGTTGGCCCAGGCCAGTGATGAGCAGCGTTTGCTGATGACCCAGGCAGGCCGTATCCCGCTTGCGCTTGCAGAGCAGGCGCGGCTGTTGCTGCAGACAGCCCGTTTCACACGTACTCGCGAAGCCTTGTATTTGCCTGGCAGTTATCGGGATGAAGTCGTCGAGCTGGTGTTCGCTTTGCTGCGCCATCACACCGATTGGCCGGCCTCAGCGAATCTGCTGTTACGACGCGGCACACATAGCGGGCCTGCGCTGTCCAGGCTCTATCCGTCTGGTGAGGCGACCGTGCTGGTGCGCAAGGCGGATGGGTTCGAACTGTACAGCGAGGAAGGTCTGCTTCTGGACCGCCAGCCACAGGCACTGGCAGGCCTGTGTGATGCGCTCGTCGCCTGTTTGCCCGAGCAGTGGACGTTCGGGCAACGCTGGCAAAGCCCGCAGGGTGCACAGCGGATGACCGAAGACTTGCAGACCTGGCTGCCGAGTGGGCGAGAGGCGCTTGTGAGGCTCATGGGCCTGCGTGAAATCAAGCCGTTCTTCAACCCGATGGTACGGGTGCTCGACGGGCGGATCGGCTATTCGTTGAGCGGTCGCGGTGCAGCCTGTGGCGATGCCGAGCAATTGTTGCGCGACGAAATTCGTGCCCTTTATCCCAGCTTCGATGATGCCTCTGTCCAGGCGTATCTGGAGCACTTGCTCGACATGCCCGGCTCGCCATTCACCCTGTTGCTTGAAAGACGCCGCAGCTATCGTGCTTTGGTCGATTCGCTTGAAAGCTGGGTTGCCCAGGAAGCGGACACCCACGTTGCTCAGGTTCGACGCGGCGTGGCCAGCGAGCTGCGTCGGTGCTGGCGGCGTGAGGGCGAGCGGTTGCTGGATATCCATGGCGACCCTGCCGGGATGCGTCTGGCGTTGGTCGGTTTGCACGCAGGGGGGCTGCCGGCGTTGCCAGTTGGCGTCGCGTTCACCCTTGTGACGGATCTGGTTCTCGTTGGCCTGCGGCTGCGCGAGATTCCGGAGGGCTTTCTGCGGGCATTCTCCAGTGTTCGTTGGTTGAACTTGAGCCACAACCGACTCAGTAGGATCCCCGCGGAGCTTGGTCTGATGCCGCGGTTGCGGGCACTACGCATGCCCCGTAACCGTATTCAGCTCGATGTGGGCAGTGAACAGGTGCTGGGGGCGATTGCTCGCCTGCACACGCTGGACCTGAGCGACAATCCGTTGAGTCAGGTGAATCTGGACTTCCAGGTCTTTGCGCATCTGCGCGAGTTGAACCTGCGTCGTGCAGGCTTGCTCGAATGGCCGAGCGGGCTGCACAACTGTGCGTTGCTGGAGCAGGCGGACCTGCGCGACAACCAGATCGCCAGCCTGCCCGAGTTCGTTCTTGACTCTCCTTGGGCCTTTCGGCAGCGTCTGGCGCTGAATGGCAATCCGCTGGCAGCGAGGGATTTCGCCCGGCTGGCCGAGCCGCGCGAACCCGCTGTCGTCGCGGTAGTGCCAGCGCAAGGCGCGCAGCCCTGGCATGAGGGGGTGGACGAAGGCGCGCTGGCTCGACACCGGATGCAATGGGCGAGCCTGCAAGCTGAAAACGGCAGCAACGATTTGTTCACCTTGCTCGATGAACTTACCGCCACCCGCGACTACCAGCGGGTGCCGCAGGACCTGCGCAGGCGTGTCAGGCTGCTGCTGGATGCGCTTTGGCAAGACAGTGGCTTGCGCCAGGATGTCTTCGAGCTGGCCGCCGATCCGCGTACCTGTGTCGACAGTGTGATCTCGTGTTTCAGCGCGCTCGAAGTCCGGGCCCTGGTGTTTCGCAGGCTGCAAAGCTTGCCGCCGGCACAGGGCGAGGGCGTACGTCTTGGGTTGGCGCGTCAGCTGTTTCGCCTCGAGCGGGTCGAGCATCAGGCGCGTCTGCATATGCAGCGGCTCGCCGCGCAATACGCGCGTGACGTTCCGAACGGCGAGGGACTCGGGGTCGATGAGGTCGAGGTCAGTCTCGCCTACCGCATTGGTCTTGCGCAGGCGTTGGATTTACCTGGGCAGCCGCGGACCATGCAGTTCTCCAGCCTTGCTCAGGTCGGCCAGGCCGACCTCGATGCTGCTCAGGCTGCGGTGCTCGAAGAGGAAAGAGGTAGCGCGCTGGCACTGTATGTGAGCCAGCGCGATTTCTGGCTCGATTACCTCAGGCAAGCGCACGCCGAGCAGTTCGAGCAGGTCGAGCAACCGTTCTGGACGCGGGAGGAGCAGCTCTATGACGAGCGGCAGGCGTTGGGCGATGGAGCTTATCTGGAGCAGAGCATGCAGCTGTCGAGTGAGCGCCAACAGGCGGTCGCGGCGCTGGCCCTGCATCTGACCCAGCAAGCTTTGGCGGCTGGTGAGGGGCGTTCTTACTGAGCCTGCGCGTACTTTGCCAGGGCGCTTTCCCTCTGCCTTGGCGAGGGCCCTGGAGCCATCGTGGCGCCTCCGATCACCCAGGAGGCATCACGGATGAACCAGCACCACCACACCCCGTCATCGGCGATTCAAGCAAGCGGTGTAAATCCAACCGATGACTTTATTGCAAGCCGTTTGCCCGACTGGCTGGCCAGGGCTTCAGGTGGACAGATCAGGGCGCTGCAAGACCGCTTTGCCCGGCACCGGGAAAGTCAGGAGCGATTGCGCCAGGCCACGCTTGAGCTGATACCGCTGCAGCAGTTCGCCAAGGAGAAGAATGCTCCCCTGTTGCCGACGATGCTGAACATCGATCAACTGCAGTGGCGGGAAGTGGTACTGCGCAGTACCAGCCGTTTTCCGAATCTGCAGATGCCTCAGATGGAGCTGGGTGAACGCGTGCAGCCCGCCTTGCTGAGGCTGATGCAGAACTTTCATGAAGGTGCGGATTTCTGGACAGGTACGGGGCTGGTCGATGCCGTGAGCGACGAACTGGTTTACGACCAGCTCGACACGTTGGTTCACGCTGTCCGCCAGCTCGACGCAGGCCAACAGTATCAGGCTTTGCTGGACAGGGTGCTTGGCGCGGCACGCCAGGAACTGGTCCAGGACAAGCGTGACGGCCTGGCGTTGGCCACCGAGATTGCGGCATTGAAAGGGCAGGTCAGCCCTCACGAGCAAATCGTCCTGCGGGCCCTGGCCAAGGGCGAAGAGGCACATGGCAGCAGACTGCGTGGCGAGGCGAGTTCACTCAAGGTTCTCGACCAGACCATCGTCGATGCCGTGGTCATCGCTTTGCGCGATGTCGACGATCAGGAAGTGGGGATCATCCTGTACCTGCCCAGCGACCCGGAGCGTGCCTTGCGCAGCTTTGCTTCGCGCAAGGCAATGAGCGACGAGCTGGTGAGGCAACTACGTCAGAAATCTTACCGTCACTATTTCAGTCGCCTAGTCAGTCTCGAAGGGCGTGCCGTATTCCTGTCTACCCTCGGGCTTCGCCTTGGGGATGATGCAACAGACCTGCAGGTCGATGGCTACGCACCTTCGGGCGACATCTTCGACGAGGTGGTCGAGCAGCAGATCGAACGGGTCAAGGCCGATGCCCGGTTGCTCCTGGTGCCGACCGCGCAAGCCAATCAGCTGGCTGCGCAACGCAGGCTCGACACCTGGAAATCCGTGGGATTGGGATTGTTCAACCTGGCTGGATTCTTCATCCCGGAAGTTGGTGCCATACTGCTTGGCCAGTTTGTCGTGCAGACCCTGATGGAGGTCTACGAAGGGGCGATGGATTGGCACCACGGGCATCAGCACGAAGCGCTGAACCACATGCTCGGCGTTGCTGAAAACGTGGCGGTCGGCGTGACCGCCGGAGTGGGTGCAGGCCTGGTGCGCAGCGCTTTCGTCGATGAGCTTGTGCCTGTCAGTGTGCAGGGTAAGCATCGACTTTGGCACGATGACCTCGAGGTCTATGCCGTGCTGCGCGAAGAGGAGTCGTTGCAGGACGATGGCCTGTATGGCGACGGCGAGCGTCGCTTGATGCGCGATGGCGAACGCTTCTATCAAGTCCATCGAGAGGGCCCATACCTGCCTTGGCGTTTGCGCCACCCTGTGCGGGAGGGCGCCTATGGGCCGGTTGTCGAGCACAACGGTGAGCGGAGCTGGAGGTTGCGTCAGGAGCATCCACTGCAATGGGATGACAGCAGCGCCATGCTCAACTGCCTTTGGAGTTCGGCGACGCCTTTCGATGCCGGCCAGGCAGAGCAGATACTGCGATGTGCCGGTGTCGACCAGGATGAGTTGCGCGCAGTGCTGGTGGAAGGGCGAAGGGCGCCTTTCAATCTGCGCGACACATTGGAGCGCTTCGAGGCCCATTTGCGTATCGAGACATTCTTCACGCACCTGCAGCGTGATGCGTTGTCGCCCGAGGAAGGGACGTTGTTGCAATGGTGCCAGGCGCGGGCGGGTTTGACGGGCCAGGGGACTGCATCACGTTCGATGTTGTTGAGCCAGGCACCGATGTTGCGCAGCCAGATGATGGCGTACCTGACCCAGGCCGATGTATTGGACGACCCACTCCTGGTCTTGGTGAAGCGGGACTTTCCGGGGTTGCCTGACCTGTACGCAAGGGAAGTTGTCAGCGAAGCCGGCGATGCGAAACGCTCGATCGCAGCCAGCACCCAACGTCTTCCATTGGAGTTGGCCAGTCAGGCACGGGCCCTGCTGCGCTTGAGCAGGCTTAACAGAGCGGTCGAGGGGCTATACCTGCCGGAGGCCTACCATGACTCCAGCGGGCAGTTGCTACTGGCATCATTGCGCACCCTGCCTGGGTGGCCGCATGACGTCGGCCTGGAGTTGCGCGAAGGCGCCGTCGATGGGCGTATCATCGCGCAGGTTTTCCCTGAGGTCACTGCGCCGCAACGCTTCAGGCTGGTGCACCAGGAGGGTGGTTTCTCACTCTACGACCCGCTGGGTGCGCAAATGCAGTTGGGCAGGGGCAGGAACGCCGACATTTTCGATGCTGTCACGGGCGCTCTGACGGAGGCTCATCGGCAGGCTCTGGGCAATCCATCTCGTGAACAACTGCGCCAGCGTTTGCTTGAGCACTTGCCCTTTACGCGTCAGGACTTGGCCGAACTGCTAGAGTTGCCGCGTGCAGCCGGCTGGGTCAATCCTGGCCGCCGTCTACCGGATGGCCGCGTGGGCTATCTGCTTAGTGGGCGTGCGAGCGGCAGCAGCCAGCGGCCGCGAATGCTTGATCGATTGCGCGGGATCTACCCCGGGCTCGATGAGCAGGAGCTCGAACAGGAATACGAGCGATTGCTGCGTCGTGACGGTCCGTTGTTTCAAAACTTTGCGAACCTGGAAGACGACGCGGAGCAGTTGGATTTCCACCTCAACCAATGGGTTGACGCGGAGCTGAATCCCGCCCGGCAGACGGTGCGCGAGCATTTCGCCATGCAGTTGCGGCGCGCCTGGCGACTTCAAGGTGAGCCGATGCCGGCCGTGGCCGGACAGCCAGCCGGGCAGCGGTTGAGCTTCATCAACATGCGAGTGACCACGTTGCCGCAGTTGCCGCTGCAGGTGGATTTTTCTCGGATCACCGTAATGACGTTGGCCGAGGGCGGGCTGACCGCTGTCCGCGAAGATTTCCTGCATTGCTTCACGGCCTTGCGTGAACTGAATCTGAGCAGCAACAGGCTTCTGCAAGTCCCTCGTGGCCTCGCCTACCTGATCGAATTGCGCCGGTTGCGGCTGGCGCATAACAATATTCGGCTGGACCGCACCGCCCTTGATGCGCTCAACGGGCTGCCCAACCTGACCTATCTTGACTTGAGCTACAACCCTTTAGGTGCTTTTCACTTCCGCTATAACCAGCTATCGCATCTGCTCGAACTGAATCTGCGCCATACCCGCCTGGTCGAGTGGCCGTCCGGCATCGAGCTTTGCGAAGGGCTCGAGCGGGTGGACCTGCGTGACAACCAACTGGCCACGGTTCCCGACGAAATTCTGGCGATGCCCAACGTCTTCCGGCGTGCGTTCCTGATTCGGGGCAATCCATTGCGTATGCACGAAATCCAGGGGCTGTATGCTTTGGATCTTATCCAGGAACATCACCATCTGCCGCAAGCGCGGCGCTTGGTCGACCTGGTGCAGGCACGCGCAGCCTGGATTGCCAGCACGGACGAGGCCGTCAGCAACGCCAGGGGCATGCAATGGGATGCGCTGCGGGCACTGCCGGGCAGTGATGGCCTGTTCACGTTGCTCAGCCATCTGCATCACACTGCCGACTACAGCAATGCCCGGGCGGTGCTCGAACAGCGTGTCTGGCGACTGCTAGGCGCACTGCAGGAGAACAGCGATCTGCGCAACAGGGTGCATGGCCTGGCAGCCTTGCCGCTGAGCTGCGAAAACAGCATTGCCGATCGTTTCAGCGAATTGCTCGTCCAGCTGGCCATCGATACCGCGCAACGCAACACGGCGCAGGCGCGAGGCGATGAGCTGTTGGCATTGGGGCGCGGTCTGTTCCGCCTGGATGAGGTCGAGCGTTTCGCCCGCCGGGACATCGTGGCGCGTGTCGCTGACAACGAAGATGTCGATCAGATTGCGACCGGGCTTTATTACCGTGTGCAACTGCGCCAGCGACTGGCATTGCCGGAGCAGCCCCATTCCATGCTGTATGCCGATGCCGCGGCGGTCGATGCCGCCCAGATCGAGGCGGCGTTTCAGGCGGTGCACTTGGCCGAATCCCCCATGGGCCTGGCCGAAAGTCTCAGTCAGCGGGTGTTCTGGCAGCGCTATCTGCGTGAGCGTCATGGAAACGTGTTCGATGCCCTTGATCAACTCTATGCTTCCCGGCGCACGGTGCTGCAGGGGCGCCAGGCACAGCTGTCGGCTTTGGAATACAGCCAGTTGCTGGACAGCCTGGAGATCGACCGGGCCTCGGACGAACATGCCCAGATGCTGCAACTGACCCGCGAGTTCCTCATGGGGCGCGAGCGTGGGCGGGGCTGACCCAGGCCACGGCCAAACCGGTCATCGCGATTGACAGCTTTGGCCATTGCCGCCCCTGATGCGTGGCGCGAACATCGTCGGACTGATGGTTCAACTCCAAAAACAAGAAACCAGGAGTCCGACGATGCGCGATTATGCCGAGGCCGCCTGCTCGTTCGACCATGCCCGGGCCGCCGATGCGGCGCTGCATGGCAACCTCGAGGCCCTCAACGCCTGTGTCGAATGTTGCGACCGGCACACCGGCGACGACCAGCCCGCCTTGATCTGGGAAGATCGCGACGGTAACGGTGGGCGCTACAGTTTCGACCAATTGCAGGGTATGGCGAGCCGCTTCGCCAATGTGCTCAAAGGCCAAGGGGTCCAGGCCGGCGACCGGGTCGCCGGGCTGATGCCGCGCACGCCCGAGTTGCTGGTAACCATTCTCGCCACCTGGCGCCTGGGCGCGGTCTACCAGCCGCTGTTCACCGCATTTGGGCCCAAGGCCATCGAGCATCGCCTCGAGCAGTCGCATGCCAAGGTGGTGGTCACCGATTGCAACAACCGGCCCAAGCTCGATGACGTGGCGGATTGCCCGCTCATCATCACGGTCGGGGCAGGCAATGGCGAGCTGGATTTCCACCGGGCGCTGGAGGCTGCGAGCAGCGTCTGCGAGCCCGTGATGCGCCGCGGCGACGATCCGTTCCTGCTGATGTTCACCTCCGGCACCACGGGCCCGGCGAAGCCGCTGGAAGTGCCGCTGCGGGCCATCGTTGCCTTTCAGGGCTACATGCGCGATGCCATTGGCCTGCGTCCCGAGGACAACTTCTGGAACCTGGCCGACCCGGGCTGGGCCTACGGCTTGTACTACGCAGTCACCGGACCGCTGTCACTGGGCCATGCCACCACTTTCTACGATGGGCCGTTCAGCGTGGAGAGTTGCGCACGGGTCATCGACAAGCTCGGCATCACCAACCTGGCCGGTTCACCCACGGCCTACCGCTTGCTGATCGCCGCAGGCAGCACCTTCTCGGCGCCGATCAAGGGTCGCCTGCGGGTGGTCAGCAGCGCTGGCGAGCCACTGAACCCCGAAGTGATCCGCTGGTTCGCCAGCGAACTGGGGGTGACCATCCACGACCACTACGGCCAGACCGAGCTGGGCATGGTGCTGTGCAACCACCATGAACTCGAGCACCCGGTGCACTTGGGTTCGGCCGGTTTCGCCATCCCCGGCCACCGCATCGTGGTGCTGGATGAGCAGGGCAACGAACTGCCCGCCGGCCAGCCGGGCATCCTCGCGGTGGACCGCGAGCAGTCTCCGCTGTGCTGGTTCGGTGGCTACCACGGCCTGCCGACCAAGGCTTTCGTCGGCAAGTACTACCTTAGCGGCGACACCGTCGAGCTGAATCCGGACGGCAGCATCAGCTTCGTCGGCCGCAGCGACGATGTGATCACCACTTCCGGCTACCGGGTCGGTCCGTTCGATGTGGAGAGCGCGTTGATCGAACACCCGGCGGTGGTCGAGGCGGCGGTGATCGGCAAGCCTGACCCGGAGCGCACCGAACTGATCAAGGCCTTCGTGGTGCTCGGCCAGGGCTACCAAGGGAGTGCCGAGCTGGAGGAAGCCCTGCGCCAACACGTGCGCCAGCGCCTGTACGCCCACGCCTACCCGCGTGAAATCGAATTCGTCGGCGAGCTGCCCAAGACCCCGAGCGGCAAGCTGCAACGCTTCATCCTGCGCAATCAGGAAATCGCCCGACAACAAGCCGCGCAGCCGATCGCTGCGGGCGCCTGAAGGAAAATCACCATGCACATCCAGAACAGACACTTCATCGTCAGCGGCGCGGCCTCGGGCCTGGGCGCCGCCACCGCGCAGATGCTCATCGAGGCCGGCGCCAAGGTCATGCTGGTCGACCTGAACGCCGCGGCAGTTGAGGCCAAGGCCGCCGAGCTGGGCACAAATGCCCGATTCGCGGTGGCCGACATCAGCGACGAACAGGCGGCCAAGGCGGCCGTCGATGCCGCCGTCAGCGCCTTCGGTAGCCTGCAGGGTCTGGTCAACTGCGCCGGCATCGTCGGTGCCGAGAAGGTCCTGGGCAAGAACGGCCCGCACGCCCTGGGCAGCTTTGCCAAGGTCATCAACGTCAACCTGATCGGCAGCTTCAATCTGCTGCGCCTGGCTGCCGCAGCCATGGCCGAGGGGCAGGCGGAGGAGGGCGGTGAGCGTGGCGTGATCATCAACACGGCCTCCATCGCCGCCTACGATGGGCAGATCGGCCAGGCGGCCTATGCCGCTTCCAAGGGGGCCATTGCCAGCCTCACCCTGCCGGCCGCCCGTGAGCTGGCGCGTTTCGGCATCCGGGTGATGACCATCGCCCCCGGCATATTCGAAACCCCCATGATGGCCGGCATGACCGAGGAAGTACGTGCCTCGCTGGCTGCCGGGGTGCCGTTCCCGCCACGCCTGGGCCGTCCGCAGGAATATGCGGCACTGGCCCGCCACATCATCGAGAACAGCATGCTCAACGGCGAGGTGATTCGCCTCGACGGCGCGCTGCGCATGGCTGCCAAGTAAGGAGCAACGAACATGACCCTCGCCAATGATCCGATCGTTATCGTCAGCGCCGTGCGCACGCCCATGGGCGGCCTGCAGGGCGACCTCAAGAGCCTGACCGCCGCGCAGCTGGGCAGCGCGGCGATCCGTGCCGCCGTCGAGCGCGCCGGTATCGATGCCGCCAGCGTCCAGGAAGTATTGTTCGGCTGCGTGCTGCCGGCTGGCCAGGGCCAGGCTCCGGCACGCCAGGCGGCACTCGGCGCCGGGCTGGACAAGCACACCACCTGCACCACGCTGAACAAGATGTGCGGCTCGGGCATGCAGGCGGCGATCCTGGCCCATGACCAGTTGCTCGCCGGCAGTGCCGACGTGATCGTCGCCGGTGGCATGGAGAGCATGACCAACGCCCCGTATCTGCTGGATAAAGCCCGTGGTGGCTACCGCATGGGCCACGGCAAGATCATCGATCACATGTTCATGGACGGCCTCGAGGACGCCTACGACAAAGGGCGGCTGATGGGGACGTTCGCCGAAGACTGCGCGCAGAAAGGCGATTTCAGCCGCGAAGCCCAGGATGCCTTTGCTATCGCCTCGCTGACCCGCGCGCAGGATGCGATCAAGAGCGGCCGTTTCGCTGCCGAGATCGTCCCGGTGGAAGTCACCGAGGGTAAGGAAAAGCGCGTTATCAAGGATGACGAACAGCCGCCGAAAGCGCGCCTGGACAAGATCCCGCAGCTCAAGCCGGCCTTCCGCGAAGGCGGTACCGTCACCGCTGCCAACTCCAGCTCCATCTCCGACGGCGCTGCGGCGCTGGTGCTGATGCGCCGCTCCGAGGCCGAGAAGCGTGGCCTTAAACCCCTGGCGGTGATCCATGGTCATGCTGCTTTCGCCGACACCCCGGCGCTGTTCCCGACAGCCCCAATCGGTGCCATCGACAAGCTGCTCAAACGCACCGGCTGGAACCTGGCCGACGTTGACCTGTTCGAGATCAACGAAGCATTCGCCGTGGTCACCCTGGCGGCCATGAAGCACCTCGACCTGCCCCATGACAAGGTCAACATCCATGGCGGCGCCTGCGCCCTGGGCCACCCGATCGGCGCCTCGGGCGCTCGGATCCTGGTGACCCTGCTGTCGGCCCTGCGCCAGAACAACCTGCGCCGTGGCGTGGCGGCCATCTGCATTGGCGGTGGCGAGGCCACGGCCATGGCCGTCGAATGCCTGTACTGAGGTGAACCATGCTGGTAACTGACGAGCAACAACAGATCGCCGACGCGGTGCGGGATTTCGCCCAGGAGCGGCTGAAACCGTTTGCCGAGCAGTGGGACAAGGAGCATCGCTTCCCCAAGGAGGCCATCGAGGAGATGGCCGGGCTGGGCCTGTTCGGCATGCTGGTGCCGGAGCAGTACGGCGGTAGCGACACCGGCTACGTGGCCTATGCCATGGCCCTGGAGGAGATCGCCGCCGGTGACGGCGCCTGCTCGACCATCATGAGCGTGCACAATTCTGTGGGTTGCGTGCCGATCCTCAAGTTCGGCACCGAGGCGCAGAAGCAGCAGTTCCTCGCGCCATTGGCCAGCGGCGCGATGCTCGGTGCGTTCGCCCTGACCGAGCCCCAGGCCGGCTCCGACGCCAGCAGCCTGAAGACCCGCGCCCGCCTGGACGGCGACCACTATGTACTCAACGGCAGCAAGCAGTTCATCACCTCCGGGCAGAACGCCGGGGTGGTGATCGTCTTCGCCGTCACCGACCCGGACGCCGGCAAGCGCGGCATCACGGCCTTCATCGTGCCCACCGATTCTCCGGGGTACCAGGTGGCGCGGGTCGAGGATAAGCTCGGCCAGCATGCCTCCGACACCTGCCAGATCGTCTTCGACAATGTGCGCATACCTGTGGCCAACCGCCTCGGTGAGGAAGGACAGGGCTACAAGATCGCCCTGGCCAACCTCGAAGGTGGACGGATCGGCATCGCCTCGCAGTCGGTGGGCATGGCCCGTGCCGCCTTCGAAGTGGCCCGTGACTATGCCAACGAACGCCAGACCTTCGGCAAACCGCTGATCGAACATCAGGCTGTGGCCTTCCGCCTGGCCGACATGGCAACGAAGATCGCCGTGGCGCGGCAGATGGTGCTGCACGCCGCCGCTTTGCGCGATGCGGGGCGCCCGGCGCTGGTGGAGGCTTCGATGGCGAAGCTTTTCGCCTCGGAAATGGCCGAAAAGGTCTGTTCGGACGCCTTGCAGACCTTGGGTGGTTATGGCTATCTGAGCGACTTCCCGCTGGAGCGCATCTACCGCGACGTGCGGGTCTGCCAGATCTACGAAGGCACCAGCGACATTCAGCGCATGGTCATTGCGCGCAATCTTTGAAGGAGCAGTCTGCATGGCATTCGAAACCATCCTGTTGGATATCCATGGCAAGGTCGGCCTGATCACCCTCAATCGCCCGCAGGCGCTCAACGCACTGAATGCGCAGATCGTCGGCGAGATCAACCAGGCCCTGGACCAGTTGGAGAAAGACCCGAACATTGGCTGCGTGGTGTTGACGGGCTCGGCCAAGGCTTTTGCCGCGGGCGCTGACATCAAGGAAATGGCGGAGCTGAAGTACCCGCAGATCTACGTCGAAGACCTGTTCAGCGACGCCGACCGCATCGCCAACCGGCGCAAGCCTATCATCGCCGCAGTTTCCGGCTTCGCCCTGGGTGGTGGCTGTGAGCTGGCGATGATGTGCGACTTCATCCTCGCCGCCGACAACGCCAAGTTCGGCCAACCGGAAATCAACCTGGGCGTGCTGCCGGGCATGGGCGGCACCCAGCGCCTGACCCGGGCGGTGGGCAAGGCCAAGGCCATGGAGCTGTGCCTGACCGGCCGCCTGATGGGCGCCGAGGAAGCCGAGCGTGCCGGCCTGGTGGCACGCATCGTGCCGCAGGCCGAGCTGGTGGAAGAAGCACTGAAGGTGGCTGCGACCATTGCCGCCAAGTCCATCCCGGTGAGCATGATGGTCAAGGAAAGCGTCAACCGCGCCTTCGAGGTCACCCTGAGCGAAGGCGTGCGCTTCGAGCGTCGGGTGTTCCATGCTGCCTTCGCCACCGAGGACCAGAAGGAAGGCATGGCCGCCTTCATCGCCAAGCGCGAGGCGCAGTTCAAGGATTGCTGACGCGCAGGGGCGCGGCATTCGCCGCGCCCGCTGGTTCAAAGGTTGAAGAAGTAGCGCGCGGCGGCGGTCTCGGTGATCGGCCCGCGATACACTTCGACCACGTTGCCGCTGCCGTCGGTATGGCGTTGCCCTGCCATATGGCGTTGCGCGGCGGTCTTGAGATGGCCGGCGGTGAAGTCGGCCTTTGCCGTACCAAGCGCTGGATAATGGAAGTGCGCGTACCACAGTACCTGCCCTTGGTGGCTGATGCTGTACTCGTCGAGAAAGTCAGCGGGCCTGCCCTTGACCTTGGCCAGGCGGGTGCGGGTGCCCTGCGCGTTGATGCGCACCTGATGCGCGTCAACCAGGAACATGACTTCGCCCATGCGCGGCGGTTGCGCGAGAGCCGCCGACACGCGCAGTTCGGCGGCTTTGCCCAGCAACTCGTCGGCCAGCGCGCGTAAGGCGTGCGAGACCAGCTCGGCGTCCTTGCCTCCCTGGGCCTCATCCGTTTCGTTGTCGTCGGTCAGGCGGGATTCGATGGCTTCCACCTGGGCAAGCAGCCGTTCACGTTGATGGTGTACGGACTCTTCGAGCTCGGCCGGCAGGTAGCGGTTCGACGCCCTCTGAAGCCTTGCGCATTCATCGCGTGTTTCCTGCATCAATCGGTCGCTGCCCTTGAGCAGGCGTTTGAGGCTGGCTCCCGCAGGTCTGGGCGTGGCGCTGGCAGGTTTGAGCTCGATCCATTCCCCTTGCCGCAGCTTGTAGGTGCGCGCGGGTGTCTTGTTGTCGGGGCCGGCGACATCGACGGTATCCGCATCCTCATCATGGGGCTCTGCCAGCAGCAGCCCGTGGTCGGCCGTCTCGATCAACCCCGGTACTTTCCTGCGCAACTGCCGGAGGCTACTGACGGGCGGGTAGTCCGGCAGTTCGGCCAGGTCCTGGCGAATGCGCGAGCGTATCCATTCCAGCGCCTCTTGCAGTTGACGAGCAGTCTGCCGTGCGGCGTCGCCTTCGATCTGCTCGACGAAGTGGTCCAGTTGACGTGCGGCAACCTGGAACTGTTCGGCGATGCTGCGCAGCAGCCTGGCAGTGACTTCCTGGTCGGCATCGCCGAGCTTGAGTAGCTTGGCCCGCTGGGCTATGCCCAGTTCGACGGTGCGCCAGAAGCGATCGCGCCAATACGGTGCTTCGCCGGATAGTCCATGAACCAGGGTCAGGCGATTGAGCAGGCCTTCGAGGCGCAGGAATCGCAGGATCAGGTCGCGCTCCGCCGTGGCGGGCATGACGGCGGCCAGGTTGCGCCACTGCAGTATCTCGGGTTGCTGCGGGCTCGCCAGCTTGTTCAATGCCTCTTGGCATTGGCGCAGGTGCGTATTGTTGTTGATCATTTGCTCGATCAGTGGCCCTAGTCGGTCCAGGCGCCCGGCGGCAATACGCGCGTCGTCCGGGGAGAGATCCTGGTCCGGCCGCTGCTGCCTGGCAAGCTGCAACAGCTGTTCTCGGTCCGGTTGGTAACGCGATTGCAGGATCTTGCGCAGCAGACGTTGGCAGAAACTGTCCTGGTAGAGGGCATAGGCCTGGACTTTCTTGAAGTCCTTGATCGGCTGCAGGCCGTTGCGGGTGTGCAGGCGTTCGAGGTGCGTGGTCCAGAAGGTGGAGAGGGCCTGGACCTTGTCCTGGCAGTTTTGCAGGGTCGTGTCATCATGGGTGGCGGCCACCAGGCTTTCTATGGTGGTCTGCTCCTTGATTTTCGCGGAAATCGCCTCTTTGTCCGCCTTGATCAGGTCATTGGCGCTGCGCAGGGCGCTTTCCTTTTCCAGCTGCAGCCGGCGTAGCTGTCCCGAAAGCGGCATGCCACCCTTCAGGGCCAGGCCCAGGTCCAGTTGCCAGCGACCGGCTTCGTCATGGCGCAGCCACGGCCCTGGGCTGAGATCCGGCCCAACGATGCGCAACTGGTTGCGCGGCATGACGAGTTCTGCCCGGTACAGATTGCCGTCCACCTGGGCATAAAACCTGTCGTGAAGCAGATACAGGCCCCGCAGTGTACCGCTGGGAATCGCAGGACCGAGCGCCTCGACAGCGACATCGGCTCGCAATGCCTGCAGCGCTACACGCTGGCTGGCACTCAGGCGTCGATCGGGGCGTGACCAGCTGAAGTCGAGGTCGATGGCGGTATCGGTCACCGCGGGAGTGACGGGCGCCGGCAGCACCGATGCTTCAGGGGAGGGTACCGGTCCGGGGAACGCCGCCGTTTCACCTTGCTCCAGGTGCAACCGGAACATCGAGTGGGAAAACAGCAGGGTGGCAATGTTGACCAGCAGGTTGACCAGCGACAGCCAATGCCCCTCAGCGGTGGTGCTGGCATCAGCGTCGACATACTCGGCCAGGGCCACTTCCATCTGCGTCAGCCAGGCGACCCTGCCCAGTGCGCCGCCTGCCAAGGGCAGCAGGGTATTGAAAAGCAACCACCCCAGTTCCTCCCAGCGGGCCCAGCGGGTTTGCGCGGTGCTCGAGGCCAGGTCGGCGAAGTGCTGGATCGATTCGTTCACGCAAGCCAGGTAGAGCGCTTCTCCTGGGGTGTCAACAGGGTTTTCCAGCGCCAGTTTTACGGGCGCGGGGGGGGCGAGGGGAATCGCGCTGGTGTCCTCCAGCACCACGAACAGATGGGGTTCAAGGAACCCGCCATGGGCATAGAAGCGTCTGACGTCCGCCGGCAAGCGCTGCAAGAGGTCGTCCTGGAGCTTGCCGGGGGTGCTGATTGCGACGAACAACGCCAGGCGGTCGGGGAATTGCAGCAGGGTGTCTTCATGCAGTGGACGGTACAGCAGGCAGGTATCGCCGTTGGGCACCGACGGCTCGATCAGCCAAGTGTTGCGCGGATGGTCCACGGTCGATCCCGGTGCCTTGATGAAGCCCAGGGGACGCATCACCCAACGTGGCGAATCATCGTCGATGGCCCGGAACACCTCGGCTATGTGCCCGGTGGCCTGTTGGTCCGGCAGCTTGCCGCGCAGGTACAGCTCCTGGGCAAATGCAGGCAATTGGCTGCGTAGCTGGTTGCTCAGAAGGCTCTGGCGCGCGAGGCGCTGGACTGGATCATCCAGCAGCTTCGCGCGCAACATGGCGGGATAACGGCTGCCGATGTCCAGTTCGCTGATCACAGTACGCAGGTAGGTTTCATCCAACCATCCAGGTAACGGCTCGCTCGTCGTGGAACTCAGCTCCACCCGGCCGGGTCTGAGTAGGCCGAGGTTACAAATGGCCAACTGGGCGAGGGTGAGCGTGACGGGCGTGACTTCGCCCGAGGCGACGATGGTGCCTTGGGTCGCCGCGGCGGTTGCAGTGGTCTGGTAATTGATGATCCTGACCTGTTCCGGGGGCGGCGCGTCACCGGGATGGTCCGCGGCAAAGCGCTCGGTGAGCTGGCGGTTAGCGAATGTCTCGGCGTTGTCGATGCCATGGAGCCAGGACTCGCCCTTGGCGTTTTGAACGCCTTGTGCGACATCGAGTAGCAGGCTGCTGTAGCGCATCAGCGGCCCGCTTTGGGCGTCACGGAGCCACTCCGGCAGTTGCTCGGACAAGGCCCTGCGCTCCATGGCTTCGGCGCCATTGCAGAAGTCGAGCATGGCGGTCAGCCGATCCAGGTCCTGGCTCATGTACAGGGCATCCAGCTTGCTGCGGTAGCGGCTTGCCAGTTGTGTGATTACCCGCAGCTGCTGGTCCAGCAGGCCTAGGGCCTGGCATTCGAAGACGGGCTGGGAAAGTGTGGTGATGATCACTTCGTACGGTGCGAGTCGGTCGCCGGCGGGCCAGTAACTTCCAATGCTCTCAAGCAGATGTTGGCGTGAATTGAATCGGTGCAGCTTGCCAGTCAGGGTAAAGAGCAGGGTGAGATCGCGCGTAGGGTCGCCGTCGGCATGCTCGATGAGCAGTGCGCTGGCCAAATCGGTATCCAGCCCGCCATCTTCCGAGAAGTCCACCATAAGCTGCGCGACCTTGAGTCCGGTCGTGTTCTTCCACCCACCCAGTGTCGTCGGATCTGGGTAGTCATGCACGAGGCTGGCGGTCGCCAGGGCGAACCCCGGCCATGTGGTCGTGCCCCTTGCAACTTCGATGGCGCTTTTCAGCTGCCCCCGCAAATAGTCCGCAAACCAGCGCCAGGGAGTATTGCCGATGGCGTCGAAGCTGCTCCAGTAGACGACCAGCGACTGCCGGTAGACTTCCAGCAGCCGTGGCGCGGCCTCATCGATCAATATCTCGACTGAATGGAGGTCGATGTCCAGCCGTCCATTCGGATCTGCCTTCAAGCGAGGGCTCAGGTAATCGTCACCAGGGGTGAGATTGAGCGTCTGGCGTTGGCAGTAGCGCTCCACGATCACTTGCGAAAGTGGCCGGACCCAGGTGTCGCCACTGCGCGGATGTTGACTGGCCAGGAACAGGGCAAGGGGATCATGTTCTTCGTCAGGGAAATGCACCTTCCATCGTTCTTGCAATATCCGGTCGGCCGCGTCGAGCAGCGCAGGGCGGTTGCTGAAGCGCTTGGCGATTTCACAGTCGAGATTGCTCGCACGGGGCAGCCGTGGGTACGCGGTGTTGGTCATTGTTCGAGCCTCTAGCGAGATAGGGGGCCCGATAAGACACGTTTTCAGGGGTCGCCCTGCATTAATGGGGTACCACGTATCCCCGCGGTTTTTTGTTGCGGCATATTGCCTGCCAGCGCCTTTCAGGCGCGGAGCATCAGAAAAATACGAAACCAATGGGCGGATTCCTGGGTGATTCGGCCAAATCCCCCCTCATTTCAGTTGCCCGCCGCCGCCTGGCACCTTAGACTTCCGCCCCCTGTAAAAGAGTGCCGGTTGGCGCTCGAAGAATTCCGCGGCCGACGCAGCAGCGTCGGCGGCACCCGAATCGCCCATATGCACATTTTTCATAGAGAAATCGATGACCAAGGAACAGTTGCTGGCCATGTCGGCCGATGACTACATGAACGCCGAGCAGCTCGCGTACTTCACCGCGCTGCTGCAGGCGATGAAAGTCGAAACCCACGAGCGCATCGAACTCAGCCGCACCGCTATCGAAAGCCTGGATACCCCGTCGGATCCTGCTGACGTGGCATCGGTAGAGGAAGAGCGCACTTGGCTGGTCAACGCCATTGATCGCGACCAGCGCCTGCTGCCGCAGCTGGAGATGGCCCTGGACCGCATCACCGAGGAAAGCTTTGGCTGGTGCGATGACAGCGGCGAGCCGATCGGCCTGAAGCGCCTGCTGATCAGTCCGACCACCAAGTACTGCATCGAAGCCCAGGAGCGCCACGAACAGCTCGACCGCCACCAGCGGCAGATCTGATTCAACGCCCTGCGCAAGGCCCCACGGAGCGATCCCTGGGGCCTTCTTGCTTTCTTGCCTTGCATCAAGTGCGACCGTCTTGCCCCTCTGGAGGCATGGATAATGGCGTTATAGTGGCGTTTAATGACGTCACAATAACGACATGCGGATGGACCACGAAGATGATGCGAGAAGGATCTCTGTCGGCCGTTGAAACGCCTCGGCCTGGGCCTTGCCGAACGGGTGCTGGCGTTGCCCTGTTGCAGGGTGTTGCCCTGTGCGCACTGCTGGCCGCCATGGCCTATGCCGGGTTGGCGTTGTACCTGGCCGTGCCCTTGGCGCTGCTGGTGCTGTGGCTGCCGCGTGGACGGCGTGCGCAAGTGCCTGTGGTTGCGCCCACCGCGCAGGACGATGGCCTGCTGCAAGAGCTCGCGCGCGGCACCAGCCACAACGCCCTGTCGGCCGCCGCCGTGGCCCATTCGGTGCAGCAACTGGCGGCGCGGGTACAGTCGCAACTGGGCGCGGCCCAGGAGATCGTCGGCAGCGCCGAGATCATGATCACTACCGAGCAGGCCACCGCCCAGCTCAGCCAGCAGGCCTTGACCGCCGCGCGTTCGGCCCATGACAGCAGCGTCGCGAGCAGCGCCGTGCTGGGCGAGTCGATACAGCGCATGCGTGACCTGAGCGAGCGGGCCAGCGCCAGCCGCGAGCTGATCGAGGCGTTGCACCAGCGTAGCGAGGATATCGCCCGGGTCACCCTGGTGATCCAGGCGATCGCCAGCCAGACCAACCTGCTGGCGCTCAATGCCGCCATCGAGGCGGCGCGGGCCGGCGAGCACGGCCGTGGCTTCGCGGTGGTCGCCGATGAGGTACGTGGCCTGGCCGGGCGCACCGCCAGCGCCACCGAGGAGGTCGGGCAGATGGTGGCCGACATCCAGGCACGCACCGCCCAGGTGGTGGCGCAGATCCGGGGGCTCGCCGATGAACTGGGCGCCGGGGTCGAGCAAGTCGAGCAGACCGGTGGGCAACTGGCGCAGATCGCCGAGTTGGCGGCCAGTGTCGAAGGCCAGGTCAGCGAGATCGCCGAGGGGACGCAGACCAACCAGGCCCAGCTCGATACCCTGTTCCAGGCCGTGGCCCAGGTGCGTGGAGACTTGCAGGTCAGCGACCAGCAGACCCGGCGCCTGGCCGAAGCAGCGGTGCAGATGGAGGGGCAGGTCGAGAACCTCAGCGAGCGTCTGGCCGAGGTGGGGCTGGATGCCTATCACCAGCGGGTGTTTGAACTGGCCCAGGCCGGCGCCCGGCAGATCGGCGAGCGTTTCGAGGCGGATATCGGGCAGGGGCGGATCAGCCTGGACGACCTGTTCGATCGCCAGTACCGACCGATCGCCGGTATGCAGCCACCGCGCTTCAGCACGCGCTTCGACCCTTACACCGACACCGTGCTGCCGCAGATCCAGGAACCGCTGGTGCAGCACGACGGGCTGGTGTATGCCATCGCCTGCACCCAGCAAGGGTATGTGCCAACCCATAACAGTGCCTTCAATCAGCCGCTGACCGGCGATCCGGCCCACGACACCGCGCACAATCGCAGCAAACGCATCTTCGACGACCGTACCGGCAGCCGCTGTGGCAATCACCAGCAGCGGGTGCTGTTGCAGACCTACACCCGTGACACCGGCGAGTTGATGCATGACCTGTCGGTGCCGATCTTCGTCCAGGGCCGGCACTGGGGTGGGCTGCGCCTGGGCTACCGGCCTGAACCCGGGCTGGATTGAGCTGATTTGTTGCCGTAACTGCAATACAGCTGTACCTGGCGGCGCTTTTTCCCAGGCAGGGCAGGTCGTATCATGCGCGCATCGTTAGGTTGCTAATTAAATTCCGGAGGGAATGATGAATAGCCAAGTCGATGTAGCCGTCATGATCGGGACTGGCGTGCCGCGCTCAATGCAGGACCTGGGCAACCGTGTGTGTTGGGTGGTGCTGGTCGACGGCGAGCGTCGTGGCACAGCGTTCGCCAGCCGCGCCGAAGCATTGGAGTGCCGGGATGCCTGGCTGGCCCTGCTGGGCAGCTGTAACGTGGCCTGAGGCGTTCAGCGCTCGAACTGTCGCGCCAGTGCGCAAGCTTGCTCGTGGCATTGGCGAAAACCCCTGACCCGGCCCGTATCGCGTTCGGCGATGTGGTAGAAGGCGATACCGGCGGGAATGACGATGTAGCGCGGCATATCCTGGCCGGAAATGTTACGTGCCTCTCGACGGGTTTCGGTGTTTTCGTGCATATTCGCTCTCCTGTAATGAGCGACTGAAGGCCAGCATTTCTTTCTGGCGAAAGAACTGGCGCTGTTTGTCGCATCCTTTCCGGCATTTTTGCTGTCGGACATTACGTTTCCCTTTGCGGAATCAAGCCGAAGCTTACTTCGCATCGCCGGGCGGTGGCTGGGTGAACTGCTTCCTGGTTGCCCTTGCGCCGTTGCGCGTGGACGCTTTGTTGCTTGTTTCCACGGTCCTGCGGACCTTGACTAAAAAGTGCCTGCCACCTGACGCAACCGGTGTCCGTGGCGTGGCCGTTGCAATCGATGTGAGGAGCCTTTCATTGGCAGTCAGTACACTGGATACCCATGCGTTGTTCGCCTTGGGCGACTTGCGCGCCCAACTGGTCAAACTGTTCCACGGACGTTTCATCTATGTCACCGAGCAGAATCCGGAAGGCCTGTACATGGCCGAAATCGACACCGAAGACGCCATGGTGGTTGACGACAAGCAGCGCCTCGAATTGAAGGTGGGTGACCACTTCCGTGCCGCGGTGTTGCCCAGCCGTGAGGGTGGCAAGCTGGAGTTGCGTTTTCGCGAGATCAAACTGAACGTCTATGGCCAGGGCGACTACGCCTTCGTCTCGGTACCGGAAGGCGACGGTATCGTGTTCCGCGACGGGCATGGCGTGATGCTGGTGTTCGCTGCCCAGCAACAGGTGCAGGAAGGCCTGGGCAAACTGCTCAAGGCGGTGACCGGCAAGGTCGCCAAATGGCGTAAGGGCGAGCTGATCACCTTCAAGGCCAGCGAATGAGCGACGAGCCCAGCTCGGGCTCGCGGGCAGACTTTCACCGCGAGAACCAGGCCCGTGCGGTGGAGCAGGCCACGCGCCTGCTGGCGCGCCGGGAGGAGCTGCAAGGCGCCTGGTTGGCCTGGGTAGCCGGCGAGCTCTATCGGATGAGCCCGCCGCCGTTTGCCGCCATGGTACGCCGCGAGTTGCAGCGCATGAGCCAGGCATGAGCCTCAGTTGCCGCGGTCGCGCCCGCTGCTGACTTCCTCAGGTACGTTTTCACCCGAGGTGCGTTTGCGAAACAGCGCGGCTCTGGCCAGCAGCAGCGTGGTCACCGGCACGGTGATCGACAGCAGGATCGGGATCAGCCACGCATGCAGTACCGGGCTCTGCTTGAGCACCGAGAAGTACAGGATCGACGCCGCCGCCACGCACCACGCACCGATGGTCGAAGCCAGCGCGGGCGGGTGCATGCGCTGGAAGAAGTCTTTCAGACGCACCAGCCCGATGGCGCCGATCAGCGCGAACAGGCTGCCCAGCAGCAGCAACGTGGATACCAACAGTTCCAGCCAGAACGGCAGTTCGATAGCTTCGTTCATTCGATCACCTCGCCACGCAGCAGGAATTTGGCCAGGGCGAACGAGCCGACGAAGCCGAACAGGGCGATCAGCAGCGCGCCCTCGAAGTAGGTGTCACTGGCGTAGCGAATACCCAGCACCAGCATCATCAGCATGCCCAGGATGTACAGGTAGTCCAGTGCCAGCACGCGGTCCTGGGCGGATGGGCCGCGGAACACCCGGATCAGTGCCAGGCCCATGGCGATGGCGAAGATGAACAGGCTGGTGAGGACGGCATAGGCGAGCAGGCCGCTCATTCGAAGATCTCCATCAGCGGGCGTTCATAGGTGTGCTTGAAGTGCTCGATGAAGGCCGTTTCGTCTTCAAGGTCGAACACGTGCAGCAGCAGTACGCTGCGATCCAGGGCCAGTTCAGACCAGACGGTGCCGGGCACCACCGTAGTGATCATCGACAATGCTGCCAGGCCATGGGCATCGCGCAGATCCAGCGGGATGTGCACGAACGCCGAGCGCGGTGGAGTACTGCCTGCGCGCAGGACGCCACGGGCCACCAGCAGGTTGGAATGGATCACGTCGAGGCCTACCCGGCCAATCAGCTTGGCGATTGCCCAGGGGCGGCGCACGTGGGCGTGTTGCGGGCGCAGCGGGGCCATCAGGATTGGCGCGAGGATGCCCAGCGCGGCACCCAGCAGCAGGTTGCCCGGGCTGATCGAGAGGTTGAGCAGCAGCCACAGTACGAACAGTGCGACGGACAGCAGCGGCGCAGGGAACAGTCGGCTCATGGCTGCGCCTCCGCGCTGAGGGTGGTCGGGCCGGGCAGTGGCCGGGTGGCCATCACCGCCTTGACGTAGGCCTCAGGCGTGCTCAGGCTCGCGGCGGTGTCCTGGGTATAGCGCAGCAGCGGCTCAGCCTTGAGGCTGAGGAAGATGCACAGGCCCAGGAGAATGACGATAGGCACGCATTCATAGCGACGCAGCACCGGCGAGGGGCGCTCCTCGGGCTTCCAGAAACGCTGGATGCCCACCCGGCCGAAGGCGATCAGCGAGGCCATGCCGGACAGCACCAACAGGGTGACCAGGGTCCAGCCCGCGACGCCCAGCGGCTGCTCCGGGCTGACGCCCATGCCTTGCGGGTTGAACAACGCGCTGATCAGGTTGAGCTTGCCGATGAAGCCCGACAGGGGAGGCATGCCGATGATCAGCAGGGCGCAGGCGATGAAACTCAGGCCGAGGAAGGCCATGGTCCAGGGAATGATCTGGCCGATCACCACCTGCTGCTCGTCGTCCAGGTTGATGCCTTTGGGTGGGTGCAGCGACTCCAGCGGCGAAGGCATTGCGCCTTCTTCATCTTCCAGCGGCGCCTCGTTGGCCGAGCGCGAACGCTCCACCAGCTCGGCCAGCAGGAACAGCGCGCACAGGGCCAAGGTGGAACTGGCCAGGTAGAACAGCGCGGCGCCGGTGAGGATCGGCTGGCCGAAACCGACGGCGGCCAGCAGCGTGCCGGCGGATACCAGGATGCTGAGGGCCGCCAGGCGCTCCAGACGCTGCGCCGCGAGGATCGACATGGCCGCCACGGCCAGGGTCGCCAGGCCGCCATAGACCAGCCATTCCCCGCCAAAGAACGCCGAGGCGCCGGCCTGACCGGAAAACAGCAGCGTCCACAGGCGCAGGATGGCGTACAGCCCGACCTTGGTCATGATCGCGAACAGCGCGGCCACCGGCGCGCTGGCCGACGAATAGGCCGGTACCAGCCAGAAGTTCAGCGGCCAGACCCCAGCCTTGGCCAGGAAGGCGACCGCCAGGATCGCCGCGCCGGCATGCAGCAGGCCACGATCGGCTTCCGGTACCAGCGGCACTTTCAGTGCCAGGTCGGCCATGTTCAGGGTGCCGGTCACGCCGTAGAGCATGGCCGCGCCCACTAGGAACAGCGACGAGGCGAACAGGTTGATGGCGATGTAGTGCAACCCGGCCTTGACCCGTGCCCGCCCCGAACCATGCAGCAGCAGGCCGTAGGAGGCCGCCAGCAGCACCTCGAAGAACACGAACAGGTTGAACAGGTCGGCCGTGAGGAAGGCGCCGTACAGGCCCATCAGCTGGATCTGGAACAGCGCGTGGAAGCTGGCGCCGGCACCGTCCCAGCGGGCCCGGGCAAACAGCAGGGCACTCAGGCCAATGATGCCGGTCAGCGTCAGCAGCAGCGCCGACAGGTGGTCGACCACTAGGGCAATGCCGAACGGCGCCGGCCAGTTACCTGGCAGGTAGACACCGATGGATTCGGCCTGGCCCTGGGTGCGCACCCACATCAGCAGGGTCACGGCGATGCCCAGGCCGATGGCGGTGGACAGCAGGTTCAGGCGCGCCTTCAGCCAGCGGTGCTTCTCGCCGATCAGCAGCATCAGCGCCGCGGTGAGCAGCGGCAGCAGGATCGGCGCAATGATCAGTTGGTTCATCCCACTCATTCGTCACGCTCCCGGCCATCGACATGGTCGGTGCCGGTCAGGCCGCGCGAAGCCAGCAGCACCACCAGGAACAACGCGGTCATGGCGAAGCTGATGACAATGGCGGTCAGCACCAGCGCCTGGGGCAGCGGATCGGTGTAGTGCAGCAAATCGTGGGGCACGCCGTCCTTGATGATCGGCTCCTTGCCGATGAACAGGCTGCCCATGCTGAAGATGAACAGGTTGACGCCGTAGGACAGCAGGCACAGGCCCATGATCACCTGGTAGGTACGCGGGCGCAGGATCAGCCAGACCCCCGAGGCGGCGAGCACACCGATGGCGACTGCAATGACTTCTTCCATCAGGCGGCTCCTGCTTGGCTGGACTTGGCGGGGCGGTAGGCACGCACCGACTGGTGGGCCAACGCGGTGAGGATCAGCAGGGTCGAGCCGACCACCACGGTGTACACGCCGATGTCGAAGAACAGCGCGCTGGCCACATGCACGTCACCCAGCAGCGGCAGGTGCAGGTGGGCGGTGTGGGTGGTGAGGAACGGGTAGCCGAGCAGCATCGCCCCGGCACCGGTAAGGGTGGCGCAGAGCAGGCCGGTGCCCATCCAGCGCAGTGGGCGCAGACTCATCTGCGCCTCGACCCACTGGGTGCCGGCGACCATGTACTGCAGGATGAACGCCACCGACATCACCAGGCCCGCGACGAAACCGCCGCCGGGCTGGTTGTGGCCGCGCATGAACAGGTACATCGACACCAGCAGGGCGATCGGCAGCAGCAGGCGCACCAGGGCGGCCGGCACCATCATGAAGCCTAGCGCGGTGTCGGTGGCATGGCGCGGGTTGACCAGGTCGGTGACCACGTCCGGTGCCAGCTGGCGCTGCTGTGCCGGCAGCTGCATGCTCTCCTTGGGCGGGCGGAAGCGGCGCAGCAGGGCGAACACGGTCAGCGCCACGGCCACCAACACGGTGACCTCACCGAGGGTATCGAAGCCACGGAAGTCGACCAGCATCACATTGACCACGTTGGTGCCCCCACCCTCCGGCAGGGCGCGGCTGAGGAAGAACGAGGAAATATCGTTGGGCGTGGGGCGGGTGAGCATGGCGTAGGACAGCAGGGCCATGCCGCCGCCGACCAGCACCGCCAGCAGCAGGTCGCGCAAGCGACGCAGGCGGGCGCGGTCCTGGCTGCCGGGCAGCGGCGAGACGCCTTCGATACGCCGTGGCAGCCAGCGCAGGCCGAGAAGGATCAGCACGGTGGTCACCACTTCGACTGCCAGCTGGGTCAAGGCCAGGTCGGGCGCGGAGAACCAGACGAAGGTGATGCAGGTCATCAGGCCGCAGACGCCGACCATGATCAGCGCCGCGAGACGGTGGTACTTGGCCTGGTAGGCGGCGCCGATGGCGCAGGCGATGGCGATCAGCCACAGCGCGACGAACACCCCGGAGCCGGGAATTTTCGGCCGCTCGCCCCAGCTCAGGCCGCTGTACAGCAGTGGCGTCAGGCCGGCGATGAAGGCCGCCAGCACCAGCATGAACAACTGCGTCTGCAGGCGGCGGGTAGTCAACAGGCGCTCGAGATGCCGCGCCAGCAGCATCAAGCGGACCAGGCCATGCTCGAACAGGCGCTTGCCATTGAAGCGCTCGATCAGCGGCGGGTGAGGGAAGCGACCGCGCTGCAGCTGTTTGCGCAGCAGCAGGTAGAGGACGATGCCGCCGCTCATGGCGATCAGGCTCATGATCAATGGCGCATTCCAGCCGTGCCAGATGGCCAGGCTGTACTCCGGCAGAGTGCCGCCTACCACCGGCAGGGCGGCGGCGGCCAGCAGCGGGCCGACCGATTGTGCCGGGAAGATGCCGACCACCAGGCAGGTGAGCACCAGCAGTTCGACCGGCGCGCGCATCCAGCGGGGTGGCTCGTGGGGCGTATGCGGCAAGTCTTCGGCCGTGGGCCCGAAGAACACGTCGACGGTGAAGCGCAGCGCATAGGCCACGCTGAAGGTCCCGGCGAGGGTGGCGATCACCGGCAAAGCGGCTTCGACCCAGGCGGTGGAGGTGATGAACACGGTTTCGGCGAAGAACATCTCCTTGGACAGGAAGCCGTTCATCAGCGGCACCCCGGCCATCGAGGCGCTGGCGACCATGGCCAGGGTGGCGGTGAACGGCACCAGGCGGAACAGGCCGCTGAGGCGGCGGATGTCGCGGGTACCGCTCTCGTGGTCGATGATCCCCGCGGCCATGAACAGTGAGGCCTTGAAGGTGGCGTGGTTGAGGATGTGGAACACCGCGGCGACCGCTGCCAGGGGGCTGTTCAGGCCCAGCAGCAGGGTGATCAGGCCCAGGTGGCTGATGGTCGAGTAGGCCAGCAGGCCCTTGAGGTCGTTCTGGAACATCGCGGCGAAGGCGCCGAGCAACAGGGTGGCGGCACCGGCGCCGCCGACGATCCAGAACCACTCCTCACTGCCCGACAATACGGGCCATAGCCGGGCGAGCAGGAACACCCCGGCCTTGACCATGGTCGCCGAGTGCAGATAAGCCGATACGGGAGTGGGCGCCGCCATGGCATGGGGCAGCCAGAACTGGAAGGGGAATTGCGCGCTCTTGGTCAGGGCGCCGATCAGGATGAGGGGTAGCAGCACCGGGTACAGCGCATGCTGGCGGATGATGTCGCCGGCAGCCAGGACCTTGTCCAGGTCATAGCTGCCGACCACATGGCCGAGCAATAGGGCCCCGACCAGCAGGCACAAGCCACCGGCCCCCGTCACCATCAACGCCATGTAGGCGCCGCGGCGGGCGTCGGCGCGGTGGTGCCAGTAGCCGATCAGCAGGAACGAGAACAGGCTGGTCAACTCCCAGAAGAACACCAGCTGGAGCAGGTTGCCGGAGATCACCAGGCCGAGCATGGCGCCCATGAACGCCAGGAAGAAGGCGAAGAAGCGCGGCACCGGGTCCTGCGGCGACATGTAGTAGCGCGCATACAACGCCACCAGGCTGCCGATACCCAGCACCAGCAGGCTGAACAGCCAGGCGAATCCGTCCATGCGCAGGACCAGGTTCAGGCCCAGGCTGGGCAGCCACAGGAATTCCTCGCGAATCACCCCGCCATCGGCCACCTGAGGGTACAGCAACGCCACCTGGACGGTGCCGACCAGGGCCACGAGCCCGGCGAGAATGGACTCGGCGTTGCGTGCGTTGTGCGGCAGGACAGCCGCCAGGCAACTGCCCACGAAGGGCAGAAGCAATAGCACAATCAATGACATAGCGTTCTGTTCTGAGAAGTTTGCCAAGGATCATACGTGCCGGGGGGATGATCACCAACACGCAAGCAGTTGCAGGATCGTACAAATGTGCTGTGACAAGCTGTTTTTTTATAACAGTTTTTTACAAAGCATAGCGGGTGAGCGCGTAGCCGTGGGGCTGCGTTGCAGCCCCGAGGATGTGCAGGAGGACTACAATCCCGTCTCGCGCTGACGCGCGTCATCGTCCGGCAACGCCTCTGCCTCATCCTGGCGACGAATCTTCAGCTCGCTCACCACCACCGCCAGCACGATCAGCACCCCGCCGATCAACGCCACGCCAGGCAAACGCTCGCCGGCAATCCGCCCGACAATACCTGCCCACACCGGCTCGCCGGCATAGATCAGCGTGGCGCGGGTCGGCGAGACCGACTTCTGCGCCCAGTTCATCGCCACCTGGATCACCGCGCTCATGGCGCCCAGGCCCACCGCGCTGGCCAGCAGCAGCCAGGAGAAGTCGGGGAGCTGCTCCTGGGTCGGCACGATCATCAGGAACGACAGCGCCGAGGCGGTGGCCAACTGCACCACGGTGACCCGACGCACATCCACCTTGCCCGCGTAGCGGCTGATCAGGATGATCTCGCCGGCGATTGCCACGGCGCTGACCAGCGTCACCAGCTCGCCTTCGCTGAAGTGCAGCGCGCCGCCCTCGGGGCCGGCCAGCAGCATCAGCCCGGCGAAGGCCAGGCCGATGCCCAGGCTCGGCATCAGGCCCGGGCGGCGGCCCAGCACCAGCCATTGCAGCAAGGGCACGAAGGGCACATAGAGCGCGGTGATGAATGCCGACTGGCTGCTGCTGATGGTCTGCAGGCCCATGGTCTGCAAGCCGTAGCCGAGCATGATCGACACGCCGATCAGCACGCCTGCCTTGAGTTCGGTGGCGGTCAGCCCTGCCAGCGAGCGCGCCGACACCAGGCCGACGAACAGCGCGGCGGCAGCGAAGCGCAGGCCGACGAAGAACATCGGGCCACTGACGGTCATGACGTTGTGCACGATAAGGAAGGTGCCGCCCCAGAGCATGGTGATGAACACCAGCACCAGTTCGGCCTTGCTCAGGCGGAAGGTGACGGCGGGCTTGCTGGGGGAGGCCTGGCTCATGGTCTTGCGCACTCGGAAGGGGCGGCGCACAATTCGCCGCAAAGTGGGCAGTATACTGCGCACCCCCTACCAGTGAGCAATATAGTGCACAAAGATTCCGAGCACCGGGCTTCGGTGCTGCAGCATGTCAGCCAGAATGTTCGCCGCCTGCGCGGTGACGCCGGCCTGAGCCAGGCCGCCCTGGCCGAACGCTCCGGGGTCAGCCGGCGCATGCTGGTGGCCATCGAGGCCGGCGAGAAGAATGTCAGCCTCACCACCCTGGACCTGATCGCCGAAGCGCTCGGGGTAGCGTTCAGCACCCTGATACAGGCGCCCGATCGCCGCGACCCCAGCCGTATCGACGAGCTGGCCTGGGCCGGTGTGCACCCTGCCAGCCGCGCCGTGCTGCTGGGCAGTAGCCCGGCCCGGCGCGAGGTCGAGCTGTGGGAGTGGACTCTCGCCCCTGGCGAGTGCTACGCCAGCGAGGCAGATGCCGCCGGCTGGAGCGAGCAGATCTATGTGACCGAAGGCCGCCTGACGCTGGTCATCGAAGGCGGCGAGCAGCAGTTGGGCAAGGGCGAGTTCTTCGTCTTCCCCAGCGATTGCCGCTACGCCTATCGCAATGATGGCGAGGAGGCGGTGCGTTTCGTGCGCAATGTGGTGATCTGAGGCTCAATCCTGGCTGGGTGGGTGAGGGCCTGGCCCTTCATCGGCCAGCCGGTCGTGATGGTTGCGCAACGGGCACTCCTTCAGCGACATGCAGCCACAGCCGATGCAGCCATCGAGCTGGTCGCGCAACATCACCAGCTCGTCGATACGCCGGCTCAGGTCGTCGCGCCAGCGCGCCGAAAGGCGCTGCCAGTCGTCGGCGGTAGGCGTGTGGTCACAGGGCAGGGTATCCAGGGCGCCGGCGATGTCGGCCAGGGGAATGCCCAGGCGCTGGGCCATCTTGATTACCGCCACCCGGCGTAGCACCGCCCGCGGGTAACGCCGCTGGTTGCCGGCATTGCGGGTGCTGTGGATCAGGCCCTTGGTCTCGTAGAAGTGCAGGGCGGTCACGGCCACGCCGCTACGGGCGGCCAGCTGGCCGACGCTGAGCAGGCGTTCCTGGGAGGATGGAGGCTTCATCGGCAATAAAATCCTTGACCTTGAGTTAGCTAGAGGTTTTACCCTCCACGACCATCTGCTGCAAGAGCCCAAACGAGGAGAAGCAACATGGCGGCCAACACCCATTCCCTGTGGTTCACCCAGATGATCGAGTACGACGTGCCACCGCTGCGCCAGGATGCCCTGGCCGAGGCGCTGGTGGTGCGCAGCGAACACCTGGCGCAACGCTGCGACGGCTTGCTGAGCGTCAGCATCCAGGTCAGTGACGACGGTCGCCGGGTGCTTCAGCTCCTGCGCTGGCAATCACGCCAGGCCTGGGCGGCGGCCGCGGGAAGCTTCATCGAGGAACCGTTCCTCGACCTGCTGGGCGAACACCAGGCGCGCGGGGTGAATTTCGCCGCCTACCAGACCCTGCGAAGCCTGGTGCGCGGCACCGATGGTGGCCTGCACTGCCAGCTGGGCAGTACTCAGGCGTACCAGGGCGCGTAGTGAGGGTAGCGGTCGAGGCGGGCACCGATGACCATCTCGCTGATCCAGGCCGTGAGCATCGCGCTGTAGGCCTTCTGGCTTTCCTCGCTGGACAACGCATGGTCGGCGCCGTCGACCAGGCGATGGGTCATCGAGTGTGCGCTGACGAACGCCGAGCGGTAGCTCATCAGCGTGCTGTGGGGGACGTAGTCATCCTGTTCGGACTCCACCAGCAGCACATCGCCGGCAAACTCGGCGCAGGCCGCCAGGGCGCGGTTGTCGGCCGGGCCGAGGGGGCGCAGGCGGTAGGCGTTCAGGCGCTGGCGATCCAGGGCCTGCTTGGGCGCGTCCCATTCATCGTCCCAGTACAGGGCCGGTACCCTCAACGCCAGCCACTTCACGGGGCGGTGCGGGGTGAGCAGAGTGGCCAGGTAACCGCCGTAGCTGCTGCCGATCACGGCAATGGCGCCGGGATCGACTGACGGGTGGCTCGCCAGCCGGTCGTAGGCGGCGAGCAGGTCGGCCAGGTTCTGTTCGCGGGTGACGGTCAGGCGCTGGCTCTCGGTCTTTTCGTGACCGCGCAGGTCGAAGGTCATGCACACGCAGCCTAACCCGGTGATCTGCCGGGCGCGGGCCAGGTCGCGCTGTTGGCTGCCGCCCCAGCCATGGACGAAAAGAATCCCTGGCATGCGGCTGCCGGGGCTGACCAGGGTGCCGGCGATGCTTTCCCCTTCGACGTGCAGTTCCACGGTTTCACTCTCGATGGTCATGGTCGCGTATCCGTGCATATTTGCTGAGTTGTCCGAGTTCACTGTCGTGCCCCTGATAGAACAGTGTGGCGTCGGCGGGCAGTCGCGCCCGGCCGAACACCTCGTGGGTCGATGCGCATAGCCGCTGCAGCGCCGGATCCTCGGCGAAGGCCGTCAATGCCAGGACCTCGGCCGGACTGGCGCCACCGAGGCGCCAGGATTGTTCGAGCACGCCACTGCGCAGATGGCCGTGGCTGTCGCGACCGCGGGCGATGTCATAGTTACGGCGTGAAGCGATAAATCCGGGGAAGTAACGTTCGGCGGCCTGTTCGTAGGCCATGGCCTGGGTGATGGCCAGGCGCAGGTGATCCGCAAGCGGTAATTGCAGCAATTTCTGGTAGTCGCCACGCACGAGGACCAGATCGGAGCCACCGTACACCTCGGTGCCAGCGTGGTCGCGGGTCAGGTGCTGGATGCCGTGGTAGCTGAGGGTCAGCCCTGCCACGCGGACCTGGCCGACGCTGAAGGTCTCGACGTCGTCGAGGTCTTCTTCCAGCACCAGGCCCCACAGTGCCAACGCCTGTTCGTCCATGCCCTCCAGCAACGGCTCCAGGGCCTGGGCGTCGGTGATGACCTGCTGGCCCCGACCGGCGCACGCCAGCACCGGCTTGATGCGTACCGGCCCCTCGCGCAGCAGCAGCTCGGCCGCCCGGCGGGCGTCGCCCTTGGAAAACACCGTATAGCCACGGAGCAGGGCATCGCAGGATTGCTGGGCAAACGCATCGGTCCAGCCGGGCGGGAAGCTGGCGTCGGCAGGCACTGGGTGGGAGATGGCTTTGGTAGCGAGGTGCGGATGACTGACGGCACCGCCAAAAAGGTCGTTCTCGTCCTGGATGCCGAGCATCGCCTGACGCGCCGGATCGACCAGGGTTTCGTTCGGCACGTAGTAACAGCATGCTTCGGCGTCGGGTAGAGGCGTTGGCTCGACGCGCTCGATGCCCAACAGGCGTGCGAGGTACTCGGCGATCCTCAGTTGGGTCGCCCGCTCGTGTTCGGGTGTGTGCTCGCGGGTATCGAGCAGTACGACAGCGCTTTTCGGTTCGCGGGAGTGGGGCATGGCCAGCCTCGCGTTCGCAGGGGGTGTAAGGGGTGTGAAGGCGCGCAGGCTGTTTAGTTCAGGAGGAAGGATCGACGGTCGGCAGGGCACTTGGGGCAATGCATGCCTTGTTACGGTCGTGGTGATTGCGGGCGCCCGCCAGCTGTTTCATTATCGACGGCCTGGACCCGTCGACACCTATCCGCAGGAGTGCGCATGAACAGTCAGTCCCCGCTTCACGAATCCGTACCGGCGCGCCTTGCCCGCGTGCGCGAGGCCATGGCCCGGGAGGGCGTTGCTGCCCTGCTGGTGCCCTCGGCCGACCCGCATCTGTCCGAGTACCTGCCTGGCTATTGGCAGGGGCGGCAATGGTTGTCCGGTTTCGAGGGGTCGGTGGGCACGCTGGTGGTCACGGCGGATTTCGCTGGGCTCTGGGCTGACAGTCGCTATTGGGAACAAGCGAACAAGGAGCTGGCCGGCAGTGGCATCGAACTCATGAAGCTGCGGCCCGGGCAGCCAGGCGCGTTGGAGTGGTTGGGTACGGAGGTCGAAGGTACCGTGGCGGTGGATGGTGCGGTCATGGCAGTGGCTGCTGCGCGCCAGTTAAGCGAGCGTCTGCAGGCGCGGGGCGCAAAGCTGCGTACGGATATCGATCTGCTGACCGAGGTCTGGAGCGACCGGCCATCGTTGCCGGGCAATCCGGTCTACCAGCACCTGCCGCCCCATGCGACCGTTAATCGTGCGCAAAAGCTTGCCGAGCTGCGGGGCACCCTGCAGGAAAAAGGCGCCGACTGGCATTTCATTGCCACGCTCGACGATATCGCTTGGCTGTTCAACCTGCGTGGCAGCGACGTTTCCTATAATCCCGTGTTCGTCTCTTTCGCGTTGGTCAGCCAGGACAAGGCGTACCTGTTCGTCGGGCGCGACAAGGTCGATACGCACCTGCGCCAGGTATTGGCGGCCGATGGTATCGAGGTTCGTGACTACGTAGCGGTCGGCGACGCGCTGGCGGCAATTCCGGCCACGGCCAGCCTGCTGGTGGATCCGGCACGGGTCACCCGTGGGCTGCTGGACAACTTGCATGAGCAGGTGCGGCTGGTCGAGAGCATCAACCCGACGACCTTGAGCAAGTCGCGCAAGGGTGAAGGGGATCTCGCCCATATCCGTCAGGCCATGGAGCAGGACGGTGCGGCGCTGTGCGAGTTCTTCACCTGGCTTGAAACGAACCTGGGGACGCAACGCATTACCGAGCTGACCATCGACGATCAGCTCAGCGCGGCCCGTGCCCGCCGTCCGGGTTTCGTGTCGCTGAGTTTTTCCACCATCGCGGCCTATAACGGCAATGGCGCCATGCCGCACTACCGCGCCACCGAGCAGTCACATGCCGTGATCGAGGGCAATGGCTTGCTGTTGATCGATTCGGGTGGCCAGTACCTGGGCGGGACAACTGATATCACGCGAATGGTGCCGATCGGTGAGCCGAGCCGCGAACAGAAGGCGGATTGCTCGCGGGTGCTCAAGGGCATGATCGCGCTGTCCAGGGCCAGGTTCCCGCGTGGGATCCTCTCGCCGCTGCTCGATGCCATCGCCCGCGCGCCGATCTGGGCTGACCAGGTCGATTACGGGCATGGCACCGGCCACGGTGTCGGCTACTTCATGAACGTGCACGAAGGCCCGCAGGTGATCGCCTACCAGGCGGCCGCCACGCCGCAGACAGCCATGCAGCCGGGGATGATCAGCTCGATCGAGCCTGGGACCTACCGGCCGGGGCAGTGGGGGGTGCGTATCGAAAACCTGGTGGTCAATCGCGAGGTCGGTACCAGCGAGTTTGGCGAGTTCCTGGCGTTCGAGACCTTGACCCTGTGCCCGATCGACACGCGCTGCCTGTTGGTCGAGGCGCTGGGCAGCGAGGATATCGCCTGGTTGAATGGCTATCACCAGACAGTGCGGGAGCGGCTTGCCCCTTTGCTGGAAGGTGAAGCGCTGGTGTGGCTGGAGCGGCGGACCGCACCTCTCTGAAAGTGAAAAGGGCAGCCATTGGCTGCCCTTCATGCATCTGTTACTTGCAAATCACGATCATGCTGCGGCTGGTGTAGCCGGCAGGGTTTATGCCGAACACGTAATCGCCAGGCTCTTCGTCGGTGTCACCGGAGCGGGCGATGACCTTGTAACCCTTGCTGCTACAGGAGCTGGCGGCCTTGCTGTAGCACTTCTCCCACGACGAGGAGAGTCCCGAGCAATTGATATGCAGGCCTTTCTTCCCTCGTTTCACCTCGGTATTGGCTGTCGCGGCACATCCAGCGATGGCCAGGATGCCCAGGATGAGCAAAATACGTTTCATTCCTGTCCTTATACGGCCCGACTACATTAACGGACCTGACGTTTGCGCTTTGCCTCTTCCTTGATGGTCTCTGGCGTCCATGTGCCGCTCAGTAGATAGCGTCAAGATTATGATCTGGTGACAGCTTAATCAGCCACGCCGGGTGGTACAAGGCTGCAGGATGCCTAAATGAAAATATTTCTCAAATCAATCGGCAGCCACGGGTGGCGCCGCTTCCCGTTTCATGGAAAGGGTAGCGCCCACCGAGGCGGTGATGATGGCGAGAATCGCCAGCCACTGCCAGAGTGTGAGCTGCTCGCCCAGGAACAGCAGCCCGGACAATGCGCCAAAGGCCGGTTCGATGCTCATCAGTGTGCCGAAGGTGCGTGCGGGCATGCGGGTCAGGGCGACCATTTCCAGGCTATAGGGTAGCGCTGTAGACAAGATCGCCACGCCAAGGGCCACCGGCAGCAGGGCGGGGGTGAGCAATGCGGCGCCGGCATGTGCGATACCGATGGGGGCAACGAACAGCGCGGCGATCACTACGCCCAGGGCGGCAGTCTGGATGCCATTCTCGGCACCGGCTTTCTGCCCGTAGAGGATATACAGCGCCCAGCACACGCCGGCGCCCAGGGCGTAGGCGGCGCCGATCGGGTCGAGGCTGGCGCCGGTCTGGCCTACGGGGATCAGCAGCAACAGCCCGACGACTGCCAGGGCGATCCACAGGAAATCCAGCGCTCGTCGCGAGGCCCACAGTGCCACCGCTAGCGGCCCGGTGAATTCGAGCGCCACGGCGATACCAAGAGGCACGCTGCGCAGGGACATATAGAAGAGGAAGTTCATGCCGCCCAGGGCCATGCCATAGATGATCACGCTGCGCAGGGTGCTGGCGTCCAGGCGCGCGCGCCAGGGCCTCAATATAAGCAGCATGATGATGCTGGCGAAGATGAGGCGCAGCGCTGTGGTGCCTTGGGCGCCAACAACAGGGAACATGCTCTTGGCCAGCGAGGCTCCGGACTGGATGGAAGCCATGGCGATCAGCAGCAGGCCGATGGGGAACAGCGTGGTGGCCAGGCTGCGTTGGGGGGAATTCATGTTGGGTTCCGTTGTTGTAAGCGCAAGGGTGCGCAATATAGTGCGCAGCGGGATGTGTATTGGCAAGGTCGAGTGTTGTTTCGGTGAGCGCGGCTTAGATTATGGAACGCATGGCAGCTGTCATGCGCTCCCGCGTCATATTCCTGAAATAAAAGGTTGACGGGGTTTCAGATCCCCTTATAATGCGCCCCACTTCCAGCGACATCGGAACGAAAAACTCCTTGAATATCAAAGAGTTGATCAAACAAGAGGGTTGCGGAGGTGCTTCGATCGTCAGGTCGGCAGCGGTGAAAAAGGCAGTTGACAGCAGGTTGTAACGCTGTATGATTCGCCTCCCGCTACGAGAGATCGCAGCGAGTCAAGTGTTTGAAGTTGAACGGGTTTCTCGCAAAATACTTCGAAATAAACGCTTGACAGCAAATGAGGGAAGCGTA
>NZ_JBFNXN010000001.1:4955000-5889098 GCF_040813665.1 Pseudomonas sp. TE50-2
GAACGGGGACCAGCCCTTAAGCTGGTTTGAGATTAGTGGAACGCTCTGGAAAGTGCGGCCATAGTGGGTGATAGCCCCGTACACGAAAATCTCTTGCCAGTGAAATCGAGTAGGACGGAGCACGAGAAACTTTGTCTGAACATGGGGGGACCATCCTCCAAGGCTAAATACTACTGACTGACCGATAGTGAACCAGTACCGTGAGGGAAAGGCGAAAAGAACCCCGGAGAGGGGAGTGAAATAGAACCTGAAACCGTATGCGTACAAGCAGTGGGAGCCTACTTTGTTAGGTGACTGCGTACCTTTTGTATAATGGGTCAGCGACTTATATTCAGTGGCGAGCTTAACCGAATAGGGGAGGCGTAGCGAAAGCGAGTCTTAATAGGGCGCTTTAGTCGCTGGGTATAGACCCGAAACCGGGCGATCTATCCATGGGCAGGTTGAAGGTTAGGTAACACTGACTGGAGGACCGAACCGACTACCGTTGAAAAGTTAGCGGATGACCTGTGGATCGGAGTGAAAGGCTAATCAAGCTCGGAGATAGCTGGTTCTCCTCGAAAGCTATTTAGGTAGCGCCTCATGTATCACTGTAGGGGGTAGAGCACTGTTTCGGCTAGGGGGTCATCCCGACTTACCAAACCGATGCAAACTCCGAATACCTACAAGTGCCGAGCATGGGAGACACACGGCGGGTGCTAACGTCCGTCGTGAAAAGGGAAACAACCCAGACCGTCAGCTAAGGTCCCAAAGTCATGGTTAAGTGGGAAACGATGTGGGAAGGCTTAGACAGCTAGGAGGTTGGCTTAGAAGCAGCCACCCTTTAAAGAAAGCGTAATAGCTCACTAGTCGAGTCGGCCTGCGCGGAAGATGTAACGGGGCTCAAACCATGCACCGAAGCTACGGGTATCATCTTATGATGATGCGGTAGAGGAGCGTTCTGTAAGCCTGTGAAGGTGAGTTGAGAAGCTTGCTGGAGGTATCAGAAGTGCGAATGCTGACATGAGTAACGACAATGCGAGTGAAAAACTCGCACGCCGAAAGACCAAGGTTTCCTGCGCAACGTTAATCGACGCAGGGTTAGTCGGTCCCTAAGGCGAGGCTGAAAAGCGTAGTCGATGGAAAACAGGTTAATATTCCTGTACTTCCAGTTATTGCGATGGAGGGACGGAGAAGGCTAGGCCAGCTTGGCGTTGGTTGTCCAAGTTTAAGGTGGTAGGCTGAGATCTTAGGCAAATCCGGGATCTTAAGGCCGAGAGCTGATGACGAGTGCTCACTAGAGCGCGAAGTGGTTGATGCCATGCTTCCAAGAAAAGCTCCTAAGCTTCAGATAACTGGGAACCGTACCCCAAACCGACACAGGTGGTTAGGTAGAGAATACCAAGGCGCTTGAGAGAACTCGGGTGAAGGAACTAGGCAAAATGGCACCGTAACTTCGGGAGAAGGTGCGCCGGTGAGGGTGAAGCACTTGCTGCGTAAGCCCACGCCGGTCGAAGATACCAGGCCGCTGCGACTGTTTATTAAAAACACAGCACTCTGCAAACACGAAAGTGGACGTATAGGGTGTGACGCCTGCCCGGTGCCGGAAGGTTAATTGATGGGGTTAGCGCAAGCGAAGCTCTTGATCGAAGCCCCGGTAAACGGCGGCCGTAACTATAACGGTCCTAAGGTAGCGAAATTCCTTGTCGGGTAAGTTCCGACCTGCACGAATGGCGTAACGATGGCGGCGCTGTCTCCACCCGAGACTCAGTGAAATTGAAATCGCTGTGAAGATGCAGTGTATCCGCGGCTAGACGGAAAGACCCCGTGAACCTTTACTATAGCTTTGCACTGGACTTTGAGCTTGCTTGTGTAGGATAGGTGGGAGGCTTTGAAGTGGGGACGCCAGTTCTCATGGAGCCATCCTTGAAATACCACCCTGGCAACCTTGAGGTTCTAACTCAGGTCCGTTATCCGGATCGAGGACAGTGTATGGTGGGTAGTTTGACTGGGGCGGTCTCCTCCCAAAGAGTAACGGAGGAGTACGAAGGTGCGCTCAGACCGGTCGGAAATCGGTCGTAGAGTATAAAGGCAAAAGCGCGCTTGACTGCGAGACACACACGTCGAGCAGGTACGAAAGTAGGTCTTAGTGATCCGGTGGTTCTGTATGGAAGGGCCATCGCTCAACGGATAAAAGGTACTCCGGGGATAACAGGCTGATACCGCCCAAGAGTTCATATCGACGGCGGTGTTTGGCACCTCGATGTCGGCTCATCACATCCTGGGGCTGAAGCCGGTCCCAAGGGTATGGCTGTTCGCCATTTAAAGTGGTACGCGAGCTGGGTTTAGAACGTCGTGAGACAGTTCGGTCCCTATCTGCCGTGGACGTTTGAGATTTGAGAGGGGCTGCTCCTAGTACGAGAGGACCGGAGTGGACGAACCTCTGGTGTTCCGGTTGTCACGCCAGTGGCATTGCCGGGTAGCTATGTTCGGAAGAGATAACCGCTGAAAGCATCTAAGCGGGAAACTTGCCTCAAGATGAGATCTCACTGGAGCCTTGAGCTCCCTGAAGGGCCGTCGAAGACTACGACGTTGATAGGTTGGGTGTGTAAGCGCTGTGAGGCGTTGAGCTAACCAATACTAATTGCCCGTGAGGCTTGACCATATAACACCCAAGCAATTTGCGCTGAGGCCAAATTGCGGTGGTGAAGACGAAACGAACCGAAAGTTCGCGACGAACCACAAATATCGCATATCCGAATTGGCTGGCATGTCTGCAAAGACGTACTGGCAACCGAATTTCTTGACGACCATAGAGCATTGGAACCACCTGATCCCATCCCGAACTCAGCAGTGAAACGATGCATCGCCGATGGTAGTGTGGGGTTTCCCCATGTGAGAGTAGGTCATCGTCAAGATTCATTTCGCAAAACCCCTATCTGCGCGAGCAGGTAGGGGTTTTGTCTTTTGCGCGTTTGGCAAGTCAACCTCCTCTGTTGTGGGAGCGGGCTAGTTGGAACGCCGCTCCCACGAATGTTCAGGCCAGGCTTCATCGCCTTGTCAGTGACGATCTCCCACAGCGCCACCAATTCATTGAGGCAGGACGGGCCAATACGTCGGCCTGCTGGCAGCGTTCAGCCAGTTGCTTCAGTGGAGTGTGGCAGGGCCTGGGCATCGACCCGGCTGATACGGTTGCTTTTGAAACCTACGGTTTCCAGGGCCTGGCAGCTGTCGATGGCGTGGGGCAGGTGGGTGAACTGATTGTTGGAGCAGAACAGCACCTTGAGCCGGTTCAGGCGGTGCAGGTCCTCGGGCAGTTCGCTCAGCCTGTTGCCGCTCAGGTCGAGCACTTCGAGGCTGTCGCCAAGTGCGAAGATCTCCTGGGGAAAATGGGTCAGGTGCTGGCAGAGATTCAGTCGCGTGATGCCGTGCAGGCGACCGGCGCGCAGGTCTTCGAGGGTATGCATGGGATTGTTCGCTTGACGTGACCGGCCATTGTAGGCGCTTGGGTGCGGCAAATCTGCATATGGGTTGCGACTTAAGTCCGATGGCGGCTGGCCGGCCCCGGTCCATACTCAAGATTCGCCCTTCTATAACAACAAGTACCGGGTTGCGAACCAATGACCTATCAGCACAGCTACGCCCATTCCATTTCCGAACCCGCCAGCTTCTGGCAGGCCCAGGCCGAACAGCTCGCCTGGCAGCGCAAGCCGACCGTCACCTTGCAGCAGAACGCCGATGGTACCCACCGCTGGTTCGCCGATGGCCGCCTCAACAGTTGCTACCTGGCCCTTGACCATCAGATCGAGCAGGGGCGCGGTGAACAACTGGCGCTGATCTACGACTCGCCAGTGACTGGCGTGCAACAGACGTTCACCTATCACCAGCTGCGTGATGAAGTGGCCCGCTTGGCGGGGCTGTTGCGTTCGTTGGGGGTGCGCAAGGGCGATGGCGTGATCATCTACATGCCGATGGTGCCCCAGGCCGCCATGGCGATGCTCGCCTGCGCCCGCATTGGTGCGGTGCATTCCGTAGTGTTCGGCGGCTTCGCCGCGAACGAGCTGGCCCTGCGCATCGACGATGCACGGCCGGCCCTGCTACTGACGGCTTCCTGCGGCCTGGAGTTCGACCGCGTGATCGAGTACAAGCCGCTGGTCGATCGCGCCCTGCAGCTGGCTCGCCACCAACCGCGGCATGTGCTGGTGTTGCAGCGCCCGCAGGCGAGCGCCGAACTGCAGCCCAGGCGTGATCTGGACTGGCAGCAGGCCTTGCTCGGGGCCGAGCCGGTCGCCCCCGTTGAACTGGACGCCGGCGATCCGCTGTACATCATGTACACCTCCGGCACCACCGGCAAACCCAAGGGTATCGTCCGCGAAAATGGCGGCAACGCAGTGGCGTTGTGTTATGCCATGCGTCATGTCTACGGCATGCAGGCTGGGGATGTATGGTGGGGGATCTCGGACGTCGGCTGGGTGGTGGGCCATTCGCTGATCGTGTACGGGCCACTGATGAACGGGTGCACCACGGTGTTCTACGAGGGCAAGCCGATCCGCACGCCGGACGCCTCGGCCTACTGGCGGGTGGTGGAACAATACCAGGTCAATGGCTTGTTCTGCGCGCCCACCGCCATGCGCGCCATCCGCAAGGAAGACCCGGAAGGCGCGCTGATCCGCCGTCACAATCTCGATTCGTTGCGCCAGCTGTTCCTGGCCGGGGAGAAACTCGACTCCAGTACCCATGAATGGCTCGAGCGGGTCAGCGGCAAGCCGGTGCACGACCATTGGTGGCAGACCGAGACCGGCTGGCCGGTGACTGCGCCCTGTGTCGGGCTCGAAGGCAGCGCGGCGCGGCCGGGCTCGAGCAATCGGGCGGTGCCGGGGTACCACGTGCAGGTGCTGGATGACGAAGGCAAGCCGTTGGGGCCCAATCAGCAGGGCGCCATCGTGATCGCCCTGCCATTGCCGCCGGGTTGCAGCCAGACGCTCTGGGGCGATCACCAGCGCTACCTGCAGGCCTACCTGCAGGGCTACCCCGGTTACTACCACACCGGCGACGGCGGCTACCTGGATGAAGACGGCTTCGTCTACATCATGGGGCGCACCGATGACGTGATCAATGTCTCGGGGCATCGCTTGTCGACCGGGGAAATGGAGGACCTGGTGGCGCGTCATCCGGCGGTGGCCGAGTGCGCGGTGATTGGTGTGCACGACGAGATCAAAGGCCAGGTGCCATTGGCGCTGGTGGTACTCAAGGACGGGCAGGGCATTGGCGAGGCGCAACTGCAGGGCGAGTTGGTGGCGGATGTGCGCGAACAGATCGGCGCACTGGCCTGCTTCAACCGCGTGCGCCTGGTCAAGCGCCTGCCCAAGACCCGCTCTGGCAAGATCCTGCGGGCGGTGCTGCGCAAGATCGCCGATGGCCAGGACTACACGGCGCCATCGACGCTGGATGATCCGGCGGTGCTAGGGGAGATCGAAGGGGTGTTGGCCGATTTGCCCAGGGCGGGCTGACGCCATCGCGGGCGACGAACCGCGGCAAAAGGGCCGCCTGGCGGCCCCAACTGCTGGATGTCTTACGACTTGAAGCGCCCCACCAACCCGTTCAGCTCATCCGACAGCTGTGCCAGCCTGCCAGAGTCGGCCTGTGCAGAGCTGGCCAGCCCCTCTACCAGCCGTGCCTCGTCGTAGATCTGCTGGATATGCCGATTGATCTCCTCGGCCACGCTGTGCTGCTCCTCGGCGGCCGCTGAAATCTGCAGGTTCTGGTCGCGGATCTCGTTCACCGAGAGCTGGATGCCTTCGAAGCTGTCACGGGCATTCTCGATCGATGAAACGCTAGCCCGCGACAGGTCCAGGCAGCTTTCCATCTTCTGCGAAACTTCATGGGTCTTGCCGCCGAGGGTATTGAGCAACTGGTCGATCTCGCCGGTAGAGTCGGCGGTGCGTTTGGCCAGCGCCCGTACCTCGTCGGCCACCACGGCAAAACCACGGCCCTGGTCGCCAGCCCGGGCGGCCTCGATGGCGGCGTTGAGCGCCAGCAGGTTGGTCTGCTCGGCGATGGCGCGGATGGTGCCGAGGATCTGGTTGATGCTGCGGCTGCCTTCTTCCAGTTCGACCATGGCCTGGGACGACTCGCTCAGGCGTCGGCCCAGGCGGTTGACGTTGTCGGTGGTCGCTTCGATCTGCTGCTTGCCCTCGGCCACGCGGCGGTGACCCTGTTCGGCGGCATCTGCGGCGCTGCTGCACGAACGCGCCACTTCGTTGGCGGTGGCGACCATCTCGTTGAAGGCGGTGGACACCAGCTCCACCGCCTCGCGCTGGCGACCGGCGGCCTCGTTCATGTTACCGGCCATTTCGCTGTTGCTGCGCGAGGCTTCGTGCAGGTTGGTCGAGGCCGCGCCGATGCGCTGGATCAGCTGGCGGATGGCGGCGAGGAACTTGTTGAACCAGCCGGCCAGCTCGGCGGTTTCGTCCTTGCCCTGAACCTGCAGGTCGCGGCGCAGGTCGCCTTCACCCTCGGCGATCGACTGCAGGCCGGTGCTCACCTGGCCGATGGGCTTGACGATCACCCGCGAGAACGCTGCCGCCACCCCGGCGAAGATCAGCGCCAGCAGCACCACGATCACTGCCGTGACATAGGTCATGCGTGTGGCCGCGGCCATGACCTCGTCGTACTCGATCAGCCCGACGAAGCGCCAGCCCAGGCCTGGGGAGGTCCACACATTGGCCATGTAGCGCACGCCATCGATCACCACCTCGGTGGCGCCTTGCTCGGTGGCGGCCAACGCCGTATACGGCGCGCCGAGATCCTTGAGCTGCTTGAAACTGTGCCCGGCGTTGCGCGGGTCGACCAGCACGGTGCCGTCCTCGATCAGCATCACGTAGCCGCTGTCGCCCAGCTTGATGCTCTTGACCAGCTCGGTGAGGTTCTTCAGCGACACGCTGACCACGAACACGCCCTTGGCCTTGCCGGCCGCGTCGAGCAGCGCGCGGGCGGTGCCGACCAGGGCCACGTCGTCCTTGTCGTAGTAGTACGCGGCGGTGCGCACCGTCTTGTCCGGGCTGGCCATGGCGGCCTTGTACCAGGGGCGGGTGCGCGGGTCGTACTTGGCCAACTGTGGGTCATCCGGCCATTTGGCGTAGCTGCCGTCTTCCAGGCCGATTGAAAGGATCGCCGCTGCCGGGTGAGTGGTGCCGTAGCGGGCGAAGGTGTCGATGACCTGTTGTGCAGCCTCGGGCATCGGCTGGCGGGCTGCATCGGCGCCGGTGTAGTCCTTGAGCGAGGTGACCGAGGTGTATACAGGATCCTTGGCCATCTGATCGACGTTCTGCAGCGTGCCATCAAAGAACTGGCGCATGTTGCCGTCGATCTGGCGAATTTCCCGGGTGCTGCCGTCGAGGAACTGATCGACCGCCTCGCTGCGGATGTTCAGCACCGAGATGCCGCCAACCAGGGCGACCGGGATGAAGGCCACCAGTACGAAGGCCAGGATCAGTTTGTTTTTTATTTTCATTGTGACGCCCATCCGTGATTGTGAAGGGTGTACATGGCCGCTTCACTAGGGTGCTGGCCACTTGCTACCTTTTCTGTTTCGGCGGGCGGAATATAAACCTTTAGTAGATATTTCGTGTACAGGGAATTCAGAAATTGTCCTGACTTGCGGGGCAGAGAGCAGTTTGGGGCGTGGGAGCGGGCTTGCCCGCGATGAGGTGAGAACTGTTGTTTCAAGCGGATTACTAAGACTTTCCCAATTTCATGTAGGACGTTTCCCAAGCATGCTTTTGCGGCCTTTCAGCTGTTGTTCTGGCCAGCCGCATTCCTTAGTCTCGACCTGTCGTTGCCAATTCAACGACCGGGTGTGCAAGCCCGAGGATGTGGTCCAGGTCGCTCAATGGCGGCTATACGTGGGAGGCCTTCGGGCCAGCCGGGTTCCTACTCCACGGTCTTGCACACCCGCGTATGGCTGCCTCCCTCGCGCTGAGCGAAAGCGGATATCGAAGCTCCCATGGCTAGCTTCAGCAATCGAGCACCTTGTGATAGGTCACGAATTCCTGCTCGGCCTCATACCCCAACGATTCATACAGCGCCTGGGCGGCAAGGTTGCTCCTGGCGGTATCCAGGCTCAACCGCTGCGCGCCCTCGGCCTGGAAGATCCCGATCAGTTGCTGCATCAGGTAACGGGCATGACCGCCCCTGCGGGCGTGGGGGACGACGAACAGGTCATACAGCCAGTAGAAGCGCTTCATCGCCAGCGAGCAGGTGGCCGGGTACAGTTGGGCAAAGGCGATGGCCTGACCCTCGTCGTCCAGCAGCAGGTAGATCCGCGAGTTGCCGGTTTCGAGGTTGGCCTTGAGGAATGCACGGGAAGTGGGGAGGTCATCTGCCTCCTGGTAGAACATCCGGTACTGGTTGAAGAGATCCGCGGCGGTGTCCAGGTGGTGCAGATCACAGGCAATGACGTTCATGTCGGGGCTCGCAGAAGGGTGGTGTTCGACAGTATGGTGCAGGGCGTGATGAAAGGATCTGTTGCAAATCCCACGGCCAGTGACTGGAGTGGCGAACTACGCTTTCGATTGTGGCGAGTGCAGGGGCCTCCGATAGTCGCAAGACATTTGAGGCCGGCGGCCGGAGCACGTAGCATCAATTCATCAGCGTACTGGAGGTAGTCATGGCTCGATACGCGCCAGCAAAGCAGGACAATACCTTTGTTCCCAAGCAAAAGCGAAGTGGCAAAAGTGACGAAGAGGTCCTTCGCCAAGGTGCCCGGTCAAGCGAGGCGCTGCTTGATTATGTCGAAAAGCATGGAAAGCTGCCTGTAACCAAGTGAGGGGGCCGTGCCGTCTGTCAAAGTCTCTGAGCTGTTCAAGCTGGGATTTGAAGATTGGTACGATCTCTATGTCGATTTCCATGCCTACAAAGTAGGTGGAATTCAGCCAAAGACGTTTGGTAGGGACGAACTACTCGAGGATAAATTCCAGCTTCACCATATCCATCTGGCCACGTCGCAACCGGTTATGTTGCGTTGGGCGTCAATCGACGAGCCATTTCGTCGAACACATTGCGTCGATGATCCCGAAAACGACTATTGGCTTATTTATGCCTATGACGAGTATCTGGACGAGTACTTGATGTTGAGGCTGATGGGGCCCGGTGCACACAATCGGAAAGGATGGGGGTCATTGCTGCGCAACATTGTGAGTGAAATCGTAGAGCCCTGGTCATTGGGCCGGGTCACTTACGAAGAGCCAGACTAGCGCTCTGGTAGAAGGGCCGCAGGTGCGGCCCGGTTCTCCCAGGCTTGTGCCAGAATGTCTGCCCCCTTAAGTTCTTCTCCTTCATTTACGGCCATACACAACCCTTGGCCGACTCCAGGATCAAGGACGAATGTTGCCGTTGCTTTCCCGCTTCCTGCTGCACGCACTGGTGTGTGTGGCTTTTCCCTTTATCTTGAGCCTTGGCTTCGATCTGTACCGGCAGCATGTCGGCCCGCCGATGGCGCGAGGTGTCAGCGTCGGCTTGGCGACGATGTTGGTGTTCTACGCCTTCGTGCTCTTCAACCTGCTGATGGTGGCCATTCCAAGGGCGGCAGTTCGCTACTGGCTGGCGCTGGTGCTGGTGCTGCTGGTACTGGCGTTCTTCAATACCTTGCACCCGTTGCGGGCGCTGGGCTTTGCGCTGTTGTGCGGTGGCTTGTGCGCGGTGGCCATCGCGATGACGCCACTGGTAACGTCGCTGTTGCACCAGTGCCGTCGGTGAAGGAGTTCAGCAGGCCAGTACCCGTCGTTCTTCGAGCCACTGTTCGAAGCAGATGAATGTGTCTACAGCGGCTTCTACCGTCCGGGCCTGGGCGGTCGGCTCCGGGGTGGCGCCAGCCAGCCGCTCGAGGAAGCTGCGCCAGCGTGCGCCGGTCAGCGGGCCGTAGACGTCGAGGAACGCGCCACCGTTGTCGGCGTCGATACCCAGGCGTTCGGCCATGGCCCGCTTGAGCACCTGCCCACCGAGCGTGGAGCCTTCCAGTACATACATCACCCCAAGCGCGCTGGCTTCATCATCGATGCGAGGCAGGGCGTGGCACCGGGGCAGCGCTTCGATATCGATGGCCAGGGCGCCCAGGTCGCGTGACAGGGTGGGTGTCTTGTGCCGTTCGGCGCTCTGGTAGGCGCCCAGCAGTAAATCCAGTGGGGCATGAAAGCCGTGGTAGGCCCCGAGCAGGTCGGCGTAGGCCGCGCGGTCGAAGCCCTCGCTGAAGAAAGGCAGCCGCGCTTCCAGCCTCTGGTGGCAGGCGCGGGTACCTTCGCGCAGGGCAAGCAGCAACGGGCTGACGGTAGCGGACATGACGGCGGCTCTGGCGTTAGGGCATTCGATACTGCCAGATCAGGCGGCGCAATCACCACTGCCGATTTTGCGCACCTGGCCGTTGAACTGTGGAATCATTGCGCCGCCTCTGGAACGAGGCTTTCACAGCCAAGACAGGAATGCAGCACGATGCGCGCAACAACATGGAACTGGCTGGCCCTGGGGCTGGCGTTGCTGCCGGGCCTGGCCGCCGCGGCGGAACCAGAGCCGGTACCGGTATACCGGGAGATCAAGGACTGGATTGTAGGCTGCGACAACACGCGCTTCTGCACCGCGGTCCTGGCCGATCACCCGGAGCGGATGCGAGTGGGCATGCTGGTACAACGTGAGGCGGGCGCCTGGGGCAACCTGCACCTGACCCTGGTGGGGAGCACCGACTGGTCGGGCGAGCCCATGCTCGACGGCCAGCTGCTGGTCGCCCCCTGGCGCATGACCCGCGGTGTCGAGACCACCCTGGAACTGGAGGGCGCCGATGCCTATGCCGTGTTGCGGCAATTGCGCAATGGCCAGCGCCTGGTGGACGACACCCGGCCAGGGGAACGGGTGAGTTCGCTGCAGGGGCTGAGCGCCGCCTTGCTGTTGATGGATGCGGTGCAGGGCCGGGTCGGCCACTACAGTGCGCTGATACGCCCCGGCGACAGCGTTGCCGATGCGCAGTTGCCAACTCCGGCCAAGCCACAGGTGCCGGCCTTTGTGGCAGCTACGGCCCTTGGCGCGCAGGAGCAAGCGGGCATCACCCAGGTGGTGATGACCAAGGCGGCCGCCGAGAACCAGTTGATCAACGAATACGATGTCGCTCCCAAGCTCGAGCTGCATGCCCTGGACGACCAGCATGCGCTGGCATTGCTCAGCTACAACTGCAATGACTTCCACTGTCTCTACGCGTTGTACAAGGTGTCGCGTGAAGCGCCTTACACTCTTGGGCCGCTGGAGTTCGAGGCGCCATCGAGCCCGGTGGTGATCAGCCGGATGCGCGACGCCATCGACTTCTACCCTGGCAAAGGCGAGCTTCACAGCTATGCCAAGGACGACTACCCCGGCAGTTGTGGGGTGGAGGAAAGCTGGCGCTACGATGGCATGCGCATGCGCTTGCTCAGGCTGTCACGGATGGACCGCTGTGCCGAAGTGGGCACCGACAGTTGGCCGGTACTCTGGCGCAGTGAAGGCTGAGCGTGTGAAACGGACTTCAGGGATAACGCCATGCAATGGATGAAACACCCGCGTGCGGCATTGCTGCTGACGCTCATGACGCCATCGGTCGTGCAGGCGGAGAACGCCCAGGCACCGCTCGAGGCGGTACCGATGTACCGGCAGATCAAGGACTGGGCGGTTGGCTGCGACAACACCCGTGCCTGCGCCGCGGTAATGGCGATCGACGACGACCTGATGGCCGGGCTGCAGACCATCATAAGGCGCGAGGCGGGGCCACAGGGCGCGCTCGAACTGACCCTGCGCGTGGGCCCGGCGTTTGCGGAACAGGTGCTGCTCGATGGGCAGGCACTGTCGGCCAACTGGCAGCGCATCCAGCTTGAATATGACTTCGACCTGCTGCTGAAGGACGATGAGGCGCTGGCGCTTATACGTCGGTTGCGCAACGGTGCACGCCTGAGTTCGTTGACCGAGGATGGCGAGCTGGTCGCGTCCTTGCAGGGGCTCAGTGGCGCGCTGTTGGCCATCGATGCCGTGCAGGGCCGGGTCGGGCATGCCGATGCCCTGGTCAGAGTGGGGGATGCGCCCGCTGCCGATGTGCCTGGCGCTCCCGATACCGTGGTGCTGCCACAGTTCGTCGCCGCGCCGCGCATGAACGACGAGCAGGCCCATGAAATCGGCAGGACGGTAAAACGCCAGGCGAATGTCGAAGGCGATGTGCCGGGGATGAGTAACAGCCATTACGAGGTGCACCCGCTGGACGCTGCCAATGTCCTGGTCATTCTCAACGTGGGGTGCAGTGGGGAGTTCTGCGCCAATTACCTGTATCGGGTATCCCGCGCCGCGCCCTACCAGATCAGCGAAATGGCCTTCGAGGCGCCGACGCCGTTGCTGGCGCCGCGTCTGAGTGGCTATGTAGCGTTCGATGCACAGAGCGGTCAATTGTTTGCCGCTGACAAAAGCCAGGTAGAGCGTGGTTGCGGGGTGATCCAGCAGTGGCGTTACGACGGTGAGCGCATGCGCCTCGAGCGCGTGGCGCGGCTTGATCGCTGCGGGTATGTGAAACCGCAGTTCTGGCCGGTGCTATGGCGTGTGCAGGAGTAGGTCGAGGCGAGCCGAGTGCCCATAGGCGCCGCTGACGCGCCGCATCGCCGGCAAGCCGGCTCCCACAGTTCAGCCTTGGCTGCAAATCATGCGCAGTACCTGTGGGAGCCGGCTTGCCGGCGATGGGCGCGTAGCGCCCTCTATCAGTGAGGTGTGGCTCAGAACGCCAGCTTGTAGCCGATCAATAGCAGCATGGTCGCCAGGCAAGGTCGCAGCACGCGGTCGGAGATGCGCCCGGTCAGGTGGCTGCCCAGGTAGATCCCCGGCAGCGATCCCAGCAGCAGGTAGCCCAGCAGCGACCAGTCCATGTTGCCCATGCCGGCATGACCCAGGCCGGCCACCAGGGTCAGCGGCACGGCGTGGGCGATCTCGGTGCCGACCAGGCGGCGGGTGACCAGGAACGGGTAGAGCAGGAACAGCGCCACGGTGCCCAGCGCGCCAGCGCCGATGGAGGTGAGGGTGACCATCACGCCCAGCACCACGCCGGTGATCACGGTGAGGATGTTCAGGGTACGGTCGCTGAGGTGGTAGTGGTCGCCGGCGTGCTTGCTGGCGAAGGCCTGCAGGCGCGACTTGAACAGTATCGCCAGGGCGGTGAGGATCAGCACCACCGCCAGGCCCTGCTTGATGATGGCGTTGAGCGCCGAGGTGTCGGCGTGCAGGGTGCTGAGGAACCACAGGGTCAGCGCGGCGGCCGGGACGCTGCCCAGGCTCAGCCAGCCGGTGATCTTCCAGTCGATGTTCTTGTTGCGGCCATGCACCCAGACGCCGCTGGCTTTGGTGATGGCGGCATAGAGCAGGTCGGTGCCCACGGCGGTGGCCGGGTTGATGCCGAACCACAGCAGGATCGGGGTCATCAGCGAACCGCCGCCGACGCCGGTCATGCCGACGATGAAGCCTACGATCAGGCCCGCAAGGGTGAAACCGAAAGAACCTACATCCATACGCTACTCGACGCCCAGCTTGCCCGTGATCGGATGAGTGCCAGCATATAGATTTTTTTATAGCCAAATAGACTTGTTCGTTATTAGGTTATAACCACGCTGTGGCGGTACGCTCCTGAAAATCCACGGTTAACCAGAGTGGGTTTACCGGGAGCTGGCCCGCTCGACTGTCCCGGGCACGATTCAGCCAACCATGAAAGGAGCGTTCCATGAGCAATGACATCCAGCGTTTTCCCAGCAGCCTGCCGTTTCCTTTTTCCCGAGCAGTGAAGGCCGGGGGCTTCCTGTTCCTGTCCGGCCAGGTGCCGATGAGCGCCAGTGGCGAGGTGGTACGCGGTGATATCCAGACACAGACCCGAGCGGCCTGCGAACGTATCGCCGAGAGCCTGGCAGTGTGTGGGGCGCGTTTCGACCAGGTGGTGAAATGCACGGTCTGGCTATCGGACATGAGCCATTTCGCCGGCTTCAACGAGGTCTACAAAGAGTTCTTTGGCGCAGCGCTACCGGTGCGTTCGACGGTGGCATCGGCGCTGGCATTGGGGGTCGATGTGGAGATCGAGGTGCAGGCGTTCGTCGGCGAGTAAGGAGTAGCTGAAGAATGCCTGCGCATTCGCCGATGGGATCGAAGGCGTGATCGCGGAGGGAGCCCGCTCCTGCAACAGGTGCAGGAGCGGGCGGCAGGTCAGATGCGGAAGCTGCCCACCAGTTGCTTCAGGCGCCCGGCCTGCTGGCTCAGGGCGTCGCAGTGGCGCAGGGTGTCGTTGAGGTTCTCCACCCCTTGCTGGTTCAGCGCGTTGATCTGGGTGATGTCCAGATTCAGGCTCTCGACCACGGCGGTCTGCTCTTCGGTGGCGGTGGCCACCGACTGGTTCATGCCGTCGATCTCGCCGATACGCTGGGTGACACTGGCCAGGCGCTCACCGGCCTCGTTGGCCACCTGCACGGTCTCTTCGCTGGAGACCTGGCTGGTGTTCATGGTGTGCACCGCCTCACGCGAGCCGACCTGCAGGCTGGTGATCATGCGGTGGATCTCTTCGGCCGATTCCTGGGTGCGGTGGGCCAGGTTGCGCACTTCGTCGGCAACCACGGCGAAACCACGCCCGGCTTCACCGGCACGGGCGGCCTCGATGGCGGCGTTGAGCGCCAGCAGGTTGGTCTGCTGGGAGATGCCCTTGATCACGTCGAGGATCTTGCCGATTTCGTCGGTGCTGGCGTTGAGGGTCTCGATTTGCTCGCAAGACTCGCTGATGCGCTCGGACAGGGCGGTCATGGCGCTGATCGCCTCTTCGACCACCTGGCGGCCACCGTTGGCCTGTTCGCTGGCGCCGCTGGCGTGCTGCGAGGCGTCGGCGGCGTTGCGGGCGATTTCCTGGGTGGCGGCGCCCAGCTCGTTGATCGCCGCGGCGACGCTGTTGGTGCGCATGCTCTGCTCTTCGGAACCGGTGAGCGAGGCATTGGAGGCGACCACGACCTTTTCCGACAGGTCATGCACCAGGCGGGTAGCCGAGGACACTTCGCTGATCGAGGCGTGGATACGCTCGACGAAACGGTTGAACGAGGTGGCCAGCTCGCCGAACTCGTCCTTCTGCTCGACGGTCAGGCGACGGGTCAGGTCGCCTTCGCCTTCGGCGATGTCCTGCATGGCGCGGCCCATGGTGGTCAGCGGGCGCATCAGTACCGGGATCAGCAGGCCGAGCAGGCCAGCGATGACGGCCACGGCAATGAGCATGGCGATGATGGCCGAGGTACGGAACTGGCTCAGCGGGGTGTAGGCTTTTTCTTTATCGATCGACAGGCCGATGTACCACTGCGCCGACGGCAGGCCGTCCACCGGGGCGAAGGAGATGATGCGGTCCTTGCCATCGAGGCTGACTTCCTGGATGCCGGATTCGACACGCAGCGGGGAGCCGGGGTAGATGTCCTTGAGGTTCTTCATCACCCGGTCCTTGTCCGGGCTGACGATCACCTGGCCATTGCGGTCGACCAGGAAGGCGTGGCCAAGGCCGCCGAAGTCGACGGCGTTGATGATGTCGACCAGGGTGTTCAGGCTCAGGTCGCCGCCGACCACGCCGATCAGCTCGCCGCTGGACTTGGCTTTGACCGGCATGGCGATGGTCACCACCAGGCCACCCACTGCGGCCATGTAGGGCGGGGTCAGCATCGTCTGGTTGGCGGCCACGGCCTGGGTGTACCAGGGGCGCTGACGCGGGTCGTAGCCGTCAGGCATCTTGGCATCGGGGCGCTGGGTGAACAGGCCGGTGTTCTGGCCGAAATAGGTGAACTGGAAGTTACTAGTGTACGACGGCTGGTCGACCAGGCCCGGCACGTTGCTGCCGGCGCCTTGCTGGGCGATGTCCTGGGCCAGGTTTTCCAGGACCAGGATGCGTCCGCTCATCCAGTTCTGCACGCTGCTGGCGGTCTGCGCGCCGGCCTGGCGCACCGACGACTCGATGTTCTGGCGGATGGTGTTGCGTTGCAGGTAGTCGTTGTAGAGGGTGAACAGGGCGAAGGCCAGTACCACGACGGCGCAGGCACTGAGCAGGATCTTGTGGCGGAATTTCAGGTTCATGTTTCGAGACCTTGAGCCAGTGAAAGGAGGGCGCCGCGTGCTTGTGGCACGAATGGCGGAGCCTGTTGCAACTCTATCGGCCGATTCTGAAAAATGTTGAAAGACTAAATGTCGCAGTACTTGGCCGAATCGTCCTGGCAGGGTGACAAATCATTTCGAAGCCAACAGGCTCACCAACGTCCTGGCCGCTTGGCCGAGGGGTTGCTGTTTGAGCCAGAAGGCGTTCACTGGTAGTTGCAGTTCGTTGCGGGTGTTCTGAAACTGCAGGCGCACCAGACGTCCGTCCGCAAGGAGCGGCGCTACCCGCGCCAGCGGCAGGTCGCCCCAGCCCAGGCCGGCCTCGACCATCTGCAGGGCCAGGTCCAGGCTGTCGGTGCGCCAGTGCGAGGTGCCGATCAGCGAGCGGGGATCGCTCAATGGCAGGTCGCGGCTGCACACCAGGATCTGGCGCAGGTTGACCAGGTCCTCAAGGTTGCGGATGCGGCCTTCGCGCAGCGCGGGGTGGTGTGGCGACAGGGTGGCCACCAGCGACTCCAGGGCGATGTGCTGGAAGCTGCGTCGCGGGTCCACCTGCAGCCCGGCGAAGGCCAGGCACAGGCGTACCCGGCCACTGTCGAGCAGTTGCAGGGCCTCTTCCTGCGGGGCGGCGAGCAGTTCGATATCCAGCAGCGGGTAGCGCTCGCCCAGGCGGGTGATGGCCCCGAGCAACGGGCGCTGGTCGATATCCGGCACCACGGCGATGGCCAGGCTGCTTTCCAGCCCTCGCGACAGCTCCAGCGCATGCACCTCCAACAGCCCCAGCTGTTCGGCGATCAACCGGGCATGGGGTTCCAGGGCCTGGGCCTGGGCGGTTGGGCGTGCCTCCCGCGACCCGCGCTCGAACAGCGGGTAGCCAAGCTCCGCCTCGAGGTTGCCGATGGCCATGCTCACCGCCGAGGGTACGCGCCCGAGCGCCCGCGCGGCAGCCGAGAACGAGCCGCGGTCGAGCACGGCGAGAAACAGCAGGATGGTATCGCTGGAAAAGTTCATGGCAGTCTCCTTTCAGTAAATCTGAAAGCTGCCGACTTTTTCTGTCAAGCCTGTTGATGCATTCTGCGCGCCTTCGTCATATCCGCAACAAGGTAATCCCGTGCAAGGACTCAAACGCAAACTGGTCTACGTGACCTTCTATGAACTGATCGGCCTGTGCATGTCGACCCTGGGTCTGGCCTACCTGTCCGACACCCAGGCTTCGCACACCGGCCCCCTGGCAGTGATGATCACCACCATCGCCATGGCCTGGAACCTCATCTACAACAGCCTGTTCGAGTGCTGGGAGAGCCGCCAGGCCACCCGCGGTCGCAGCCTCGGGCGGCGGGTAGCGCATGCCATCGGCTTCCAGCTGACCCTGGTGGTGTATCTGATCCCGCTGATCGCCTGGTGGCTGGACATGACCCTTCTGGAGGCGTTGATGGTGGATCTGGCGTTCATCATCCTGGTGCCGTGCTACACCTTCGTCTACAACTGGGCGTTCGACCGCATCTTCGGGCTGCCGACTTCGGCGCTGGCGACTGCCTGAACGTGCTGCCTGCGCGGGGTCATGGCGGCAGGCGAATCAGCAACGGTTCCTGCGACCGGCTTCCGAGCAAGCTGTCCTCCACCTGCCCCGACAGGTAATACACCCCGGCCATGGCGCCGCTCTGGCGATTTTCCATCAGCTCCTGCCATTCCTGGTTCAGCGCCACATTGAGGATCACCCGCAGTTGCTCGACCATCTGCGGCTGTTCACGGTCGTGGGTGATGATGCCGTAGCCGGTTGCCGCCACTGAGATCAATGCCCCTGCCGCCTTGCCCACGGCCGCCGCGATGGCGCTGGCGGCACCGCGTGGCGCCAGTGTGGCGCCGAGTTTCTCGCTGGCCTGGGTGGCCACCGACGACAACCCTGCCTCGGTCTGCCCGGGGGCCTTGGCGGCCTGTTGGTGCAGGTGCTGGCGCAGGGACTGCCAGGCCAGCTGTTGGTCCAGCGACTTGGCCCGCAGCAGTTGGTAAAGCGAGGCATTGCGTGCATCCGGCGGGCCCAGGGCGATGATCGGGATGCGGTTGAGGCGCTGGCTGAACTGTTCGGGTGGGGCGTTGTAGCGCTGGATGATGGTCGGCATTTGCTGGCCGAGCAGTTGCAGGTACAGCTCGCTGGCGCGGTCGCGGATACCCTCGGGGTTGATCTGTTCGGCCACCGGGTCGATGACCCGTTCGCGGTACTGTTCCTGCAGATACAGGCCCAGGCGCTTTTCCGCTGGCTCCTGGCCATTGCCGCTGTTCATCTTGTACCAGGCGACCTTGAGTGTGAGCCACTGCTGGGTCCAGTAACCGGTGAACCAGGGGATGAAGTCGTTTTCGGTGCGTTGCTGCACTTGCTCCTTCCACACGCGCATGGAGCGTCGGGCATAGTCGTTGGCCGATCCCGCGGCGGCGACCGAGGCCTCGATGATGTCCTGGTCGATACGCTGCCAGACGGCCGGTGGCAGGTTCTGCGGCGGGGGCGGGGCGGGTGGGCGTTTGCCGGCGCAGCCGGCGAGGGCCAGCAGCAGGCAGAGCGGAACCATCGCGAGGATCGATTTCACGCGGATTGCCCCCTTGGCCAGAGGCTGGGTGATTAACCGAAGTATAGGTTTGTCTTGAGGGCCTCATCGCGGTGCAAGCCCGCTCCCACGGCGAGCGCGTCAGCCCACCCGTTTCAGGTGCAGCAACGGGAACGGATCGCCTTGTCCATCCACCTCGCTGCGCCCGACCTGGACAAAGCCCTGCTTGAGGTAGAACCCCACGGCCTGTGGGTTCTGTTCGTTGACATCGACTTCTCGTACGCCCAGCTCATCGATCACATGGGCCAGCAAGGCTTTGCCGATGCCCTGGCCACGGCAGGCCGGGTCGACGAAGAGCATTTCCAGCTTGCCATCATGTACCCCGGCAAACCCGTGTATGTGGCCGGCGCCGTCCGACCAGGCACGCAGCTGGACAAAACCCAGGTACTGCTCGCGCACCAGCGGGCGCAGGCGCTCGATGTAGCCTGCGGGCAGGAAGTCGTGGGTCGCCCGCACCGAGACTTCCCACAGATCGGCCAGACGATCGTAGTGCTGCGCGCCGACTGGCGCGATAGTGAAGTTCATAAGCCCTCCAAGGCATTTTGGTAATCGGCGACAGGGTACGGCATTGCGCTATGCTCGGCATTGCGTCCGCGAACAGGAGAGCCGCTGATGAATGTTGCCAAGGCCGATGCCTTGCTGCTGGTGGATGTGCAGTGCGCTTTCATGGAGGGCCCCGATGCGGTGCCTGGCCACCTGGCCCTGCAGCAGAGCATCGCCCGCTTGCTCGGCCGCGCTCGCCACGCCGGGGTGGCGGTGATCTTCCTGCAGAACGACGGTGCGCCGGGCAGCCCGGATGCCCCGCACAGTGCCGGTTGGCAACTGTATTTTCCGCCTGCGCGGGGCGAGCACGTGCTGTTCAAGACCGAGGACGATGGCTTCCTCGAAACCGGGTTGCAAACCTTGCTCGATGAACTCGGGGTCCGCCACCTGGCCCTGGGCGGCCTGCTCTCGGAGATGTGCCTGGCGGCCACCGCCCGAGCCGCGCTGCGAAGAGGCTTCGAGGTGCTGTTGCCCCACGATGCCCACGCCACCTACGACGTGCCACCCGGCCCTGGCGGTTCGCCGGGAGTGCCCGCCGCCCTGGCGGCCCGGGCGGCGGAGTGGTCGCTGGGGGACGAGGTGCAGATCCTGCCGGGTGTCGAGGCCGTGGCGTTCAGCTTGGCCAGCACGACTGGCGGATGATGCTGCAGAAATTGCCCGCGCGGAATGCCGGCTCCTTGTCGGCGATGACGTCTGCCTTGACGTTGCCGAACGTGGTCTGCGGCTTGTCGCGGATACCGTCGTAGAAAGCCTGGATGATTGCTTCCTTGAAGCGCTCGCCGCGCGGATGCGCCGCCACCACGGCGTCGCGCTCGCCTGCGGCGAGGCCTTCGTGGTGCAGGCCGAGCACATCGGTTTCCACGCCAGCGGTGACCAGCGCGATCAGTGGGTGCATGTGCTCGGGGATGCCCGGCGTGGTGTGCAAGGCAATGGCCGTCCAGACCCGTTCGATATCGCGCTCGTCGATACGGTGCTGCTGCAGGAAGTCGCGGGCGGCGTTGGCGCCATCGACCTCGAAGCGGCAGCAGTCGCTGCTGTGGGTGTGGGTCAGGCCCATGTCGTGGAACATGCAGCCGCAGTACAGCAGTTCGGCGTCGTATTCCAGGCCCAGGCGCCGGCCGGCGAGGGCGGCGAAATAGTAGACGCGGCTGGAATGGTGGAACAGCAGCGGCGAAGCGGTGTCGCGGACCAGCTCGGTGATCTCGCGGGTCATGGCGGTGTCGGGGATGTGGATGCCGGCGATAGACATGGTGATGGCTCCTTCGTGGGTGAGGTGACCAGCTTGCCGCGCTATGCGAATGTCCTCTATTGGCGTAAAGCGTCAAATTCTGCCATTGTCGGTTGTCTTCAGACGTGCCTTGAGCGCACCGTGCGCAGGAGTTTGTGTGCCCATCACCCTTGCCATCCTCGCCATGCCCGGCGTGCAACTGCTCGACGCCTGCGGCCCCCTTGACGTCTTTGCCGAGGCCAACCGCCAGACCGGGCGGGAGGCCTATCGCCTATCGCTGCTGGCGTGCGAGCCCGGGCCGCTGGTCAGTTCGTCGGGTGCCAGGCTGTTGCCCGACGGCTGGATCGGCGATGCCATTGGCCCCTTCGACACGTTGCTGATTGCCGGCACGCCCCTGGCCGCCGGGCAGCACCTGCGCAGCGGCATCCTCGATTGGTTGCGCGAGCATGCCGCCAGCAGCCGGCGCTACGGTTCGGTCTGTACCGGCGCCTTCGCCCTGGCCGCCGCCGGCCTGCTCGATGAGCGGCGCATCACCACCCACTGGGCGGTGGCCGAGGCGCTGGCACAGCGTTATCCGCAGGTCACGGTGGAGGCCGACGCGATCCAGGTGCACGACGGCAAGGTGCGCACCGCCGCGGGCGTCACCGCAGGGCTCGACCTGGCCCTGGCGTTGGTGGAGGAAGACCTGGGCCGCGAGGTCGCCAAGCAGGTCGCAAGCCAGCTGGTGATGTACTTCAAACGCCCCGGCGGGCAGCTGCAGTTCAGCCGCCAGGGCGCCACGTCGACGGCGGGGCGTTCGGCGTTGCAGGGGTTGCAGCGCTACGTGGCGGCCAATCCGGCCGAGGATCATGGTGTCGCCCGGCTGGCGGCGCGGGTCGGCCTCAGCCCGCGGCATTTCGCCCGGCTGTTCCAGGCCGACGTAGGCATGACCCCGGCGGCCTGGGTGGAACTGGCACGGGTCAATGCGGCGCGCGAACGCCTGGAAGGCGGGCTGGAGCCGCCCAAGCAAGTGGCGGCGCTGTGCGGCTTCGCCAATGCCGACACGCTGCGCCGGGCCTTCATGCGGCATGTCGGGGTGACCCCCGCCGAATACCGCAAGCGCTATGCTCGGCCGGTCTGATCCAGGTCGAGCTTGGCTTCCAGGCGGTCCAGATGTTCATGCATAAGCCCCAGCGCTGCCTGGCCGTCGCCGTTTTCCACCGCATCGATGATCGCCGCATGCTCCTGCCAGGCGCAGTGCTCGCAGCAGGGCGCTTCGTAGCGGGCGATGATCAGCGAGGTCATCGGTACCAGGCCATTGAGAAAGCGCGCCAGCGGCGCGTTGGCGGCCATCTGCGCCAGCTTCATGTGGAACTCGCCGCCCAGGCGGATTGCCGTGCAGCGTTCGCCGCGTTCATGGTGCTGGCGCTCGCGCTCTACCAGCTGGCGCAACTGCCGGATCTGCGCCGGGCGGGCGCGTTGGGTGGCCAGGCCGATCAGCGTGGTTTCGGCCAGGCGCCGGGCGCTGAGCACCTGGCGCGCCTGTTCAGGGTCGGGGGCCGCCAAGTGCGCGGTATGGCTGGGGCGCTGCACCACCACCTGCTGGTCGGACAGGCGCCCGAGCACCCGGCGGATCACGGTGCGGCTGACGCCGAAGGCGTTGCCCAGCGCCTGCTCGGGCAGGGCGCTGCCCGGTGGCAGGCGCTGTTCGAGGATGGCATCGAACAGCCGGGGGTAGATCTGTTCCGCCGACAGGCGGGTCTCGCCGGCACCGAGCAGGGCAGGCAGGCGGGGGGCGGCTTGGGCGCAGGCGGTCATGGTCGCTCTCCTTCTTTGTTCAGTTGCCTGGTTGGTCGTCCGGGATATTCAGGGCGATGCCCATGCGCTGGCCCTCGGCGAGGATGTGCTGGCGCATCTGCTGGCTGGCCTTGGCGCTGTTGCGCTCACGGATGGCACGCACCACCGCCTCGTTTTCGCTGAGGCGCGCGGCCAGGTGCTCGGGCGAATTGCGCAGCATGTCGGCACTCTGCTTGAGGGCATTGCCGGTCTGCTGCACGACACTCTGGAAGATCGGATTGGTGGTCAGCGCGAACAGCGCCTCGTGGAAGGCGATATAGGCATTGATGCCGGCCTCGCTGTCGCCGGCGTCGAGGGCTTCGCGCATGTCCATCAGGGTCAGGCGCAACTGGCCGATGTCCTGGCTGCCGGCCGATTGCGCCACCAAGCCGGCAATGAAGGGCTCGAGGGTGTAGCGCAGTTCGAGCACGTCGGCCAGGCTGGCCTCGGCGATGGTGTCCGGTTCTTGCGCCTGGCTGGCGTCGGCATCGAGCACCAGTACGCCCTTGCCCGGCATCGAGCGCACCAGGCCCAGGGTCTCCAGCACGATCACCGCCTCGCGCAGGCTGGGCCGGCTGATGCCCAGCTGTTCGGCCAGCTCGCGCTGGCCGGGCAGCATGTCGCCGCTGCGCCACTGGCCACGGGCCAGGGCCTGGCGGAGTTTCTCCACCACTGAATTGACTACGGTCGAAGAGCTGATCACGGTTCGCTCCTTGGTTGAAGCTGCATCTTTGCCCTTGCCGGGCCGGCGCGGGGCGCCGGCGGCCTTGGGCTTAGAATTCCTGTTGATGGGGTTGGCCCTGCTTGCGGGTGGCCGGGGCGAAACCGGGTTTGTTGGCCAGCACATTGTTGGCGCGTTCCAGGTCGATGTCCTTCTCCCAGCGGGCGATGGCCACGGTGGCGACGCAGTTGCCGATCAGGTTGGTCAGCGCCCGGCCGATGCCCATGAACCAGTCCACGGCCAGCACCAGTACCAGGCCGACCACCGGGATCGCCGGGACTGCGGTCAGGGTGGCGGCGAGAATCACCAGGGCCGAGCCTGGGATGCCGTGGGCGCCCTTGGAAGTCACCAACGACACCAGAAGAATGGTCAGCAGGTCGGTCATGGCCAGCGGCGTGCCGGTGGCGTTGGCGATGAACACGATGGCCAGGGTCAGGTAGATCGAGAAGCCATCGAGGTTGAACGAGTAGCCGGTGGGGATCACCAGGCCGACGGTGGAGCTGCCGATGCCCAGGTGCTCGAGCTTGCGCATCACCTGCGGCAGCACGGCGTCGGAGGAGGCGGTGCCGAGGACGATGGACAGTTCTTCGCGCAGGTACTTGATGAACGGCAGCAACTTGAGCCCGGACAGGCGCATCACCGTGCCGAGGATGATCAGCACGAAGCCGGCGCAGGTCAGGTAGAACAGCGCCACCAGGCCGCCCAGGTGCTGCAGCGAGCTCAGGCCGTACTTGCTGGTGGTGAAGGCGATGGCGCCGAATACGCCGATGGGGGCCAGGCGCACGATCATGCCCATGATGCGGAAGATCACGTGGCTGAGCTCGTTGATCAGCCGCGAAATGCCCGAGGCCGACTCACCGACCAGGTTCAGCGCGCTGCCGAACAGCACCGAGAACAGCAGTACCTGGAGAATGTTGTTGTCGGCGAAGGCGCCCACCACCGAAGTGGGGATCAGGTCCATGAGGAAGGCGGTGGTGCCGTGGATGTGTGCGCCACGGTCGGCCAGGGCGCCGGCATCGGCGCTGGACAGCTGGTCGAGGTGGATGTTGGCGCCGCTGCCGATGCCGGTGGAGAAGGCGAACACCAGGCCGATGACCAGCGCCAGGGTGGTCAGCACCTCGAAGTAGATCACCGACTTCAGGCCGATGCGCCCGACCTTCTTCAGGTCGCCGGCGCCGGAAATGCCGCTGACCACCACGCAGAACACGATCAGGCCGATGAGCATCTTGATCAGCTTGATGAAGCCGTCACCCAGGGGTTTGAGTTGCAGGGACAGGTCGGGGAAGCTCAGGCCGCAGATCACGCCGAGGGCGAGGCCGAGTACCACCTGGAGGAAAATCGAACGCGAACACCATTTGAGCATGGGAGGAGTCTCTGGTCGGTGTCCTTGCCCCCCAAGCCACACGGAGCGAAAGAGTGCAGGACTTAATTATTGTGGTCTTACCGGTTTGTTCACTGCGAGGGCTATAAAACGCCGATTTTTCCGACAATGCAAGGGTTTTTGGCCTTACCGGTCTGACCAGTTGTGGTGCACTGACGGGCAGTCTGCTCTAGCGTGGTGCGCGGGGGATGTCACGGTTTGGCGAGCACCTGATCAACGGCGGCGATCAGCTTGCCGAGGTCCTTGGGAGGGGCGTTATGGATGACGCCGAAGAGGTAGGCGCGTTGTTCTTCCACGTCATCGGGGTCGGTGAAAAACGCTTTTGGCTTGACCCCCAGCGCCTCGGCAAAGCTCACCAACGACTCGATGCTGGGGGTGTAGGTGCCGGTTTCGAAGCGGCTGATGGTCTTGGGGTCGAAGCCGGTTCGCTCGCCCAGTTGTGCCTGAGTGAAGCCTGCCAGTTTGCGGTAGCGGCGCAGGGCAGGACCTAGACCTGTTCTCGTCATCGCTTAATTCCCATTTAGAATCAAGCACTTAACGATATATGTCGATATAGCGCAACGCCATGATTCATCACCTTTATTTGCAAAATGTGATGGAATTCGTAGAATTTGCCGCTTTGATTGATCAGTCATTCAAGTAGTCGTCCAGGGCGATCCGGTCATCCACCGGCCCGTGTGCAAGCGTTGTCGGACATTGGAACTGATCCAGGATGAACGGTTCCGACACCCCTGGCCTCCTGTCAGGCCGCGTGTCGGGCCGTGTATGAATGGAGTCTCATCGTGCGTCAGAACCTGCCGGTCAATCCGGTCGAGCAAAGCTTTCCCGAGCACCAGCGGCTCATTTCGGCCACCGACACGGCCAGCCTGATCACCTATTGCAACGCCGAGTTCGCCGCCATCAGCGGCTTCAGCCAGGACGAGCTGATCGGCAGCCCGCATAACCTGGTGCGCCATCCGGACATGCCCGAGGCGGTGTTCGAGCTGATGTGGCAGTACCTCAAGGCCGGCCGCAGCTGGATGGGCATCGTCAAGAACCGCTGCCGCAACGGCAACTTCTATTGGGTCAACGCCTACGTTACGCCGATGCTCGAGAATGGCCAGGTGATCGGCTACGAATCAGTGCGCGTGCGCCCGACCCGCGAGCAGGTGGCCCGTGCCGAAGCGTTGTATGCCCGGTTGCGCGAGGGCAGGGCGGCGCTGTCGCCGGCCCGGCGCCTGGCATTGCTCGGCCGGGCCATGGCGCTGCCGCTGCTGGCGGGAACCGTGGCCATTGCCGGCAACCAGCTGTTGCCCGAGCTGCCTGCCCAAGGCCTGACCCTGGCGCTGTTCGCGGGTGTCGGCCTGTGGGCGCAAAGCCGCATGAGGCGCCACTTGCGGCGTATCGTCCAGGTGGCGGACAACACCTTCAGCGACCCGGTCGCGGCCTTGACCTACAGTGACTTGCCCGGCACCGCCGGGCAGCTGGAGCTGATCCTGATCAGCGAGGAGGCGCGCCTGAAGACTGCGCTGACCCGCCTGAGCGACCTTGCCGCACAGATGGCCGGTGCCGCCCAGGATGCCGGGCGGCTGTCGCGCAGCACCGAGTCGGCGTTGCTCGAACAGCGCGCCGAGACCGATCTGACCGCCACCGCCATGACCGAGATGGCGGCCTCGATCGGCGAGGTTGCCGGCCACGTGCAACTCACCGCCGAGCAGGCGCAGACCGCGCACTTGCTGGCCGGGCAGGGCAGCCAGGTGGCCGACGCCACGGGGGCGGCGATCCAGAGCCTGGCCGGCACGGTCGGGCAGATCAACCAGGCGGTCAACGACCTGGCCGGTCAGACCGGTGCCATCGCCGAGGCGGCCGGGATGATTCGTGCCATCGCCGAGCAGACCAACCTGCTGGCGCTCAATGCTGCCATCGAAGCCGCCCGGGCTGGCGAGCAGGGCCGCGGTTTTGCAGTGGTCGCCGATGAAGTACGTGCCCTGGCCGACAAGACCCGCCAATCCACCCTGCATATCCAGGCGATCATCGACAGTTTGCGCGGTGGCGCCGAGCAGGCGGTGAGCATTGCCAGCCAGGGCATCGAGGGTGCGCAACAGGGCGTGACTCAGGTCGCCCTGACCCAGGAGGCCTTGCAGGGTATCCGCCACGCGGTGCAACGCATCAGCGACATGAGCCAGCAGATGGCCGCGGCCTCGCATGAACAATCCAGTGTCGCCGAGGATGTCTCGCGGCAGATCAACGGAGTGGCGGGCACGGTCCAGCAGAGCGCGCGTCGCGCCAATGCCGCCGCCGTGCGCGGCGCGGAGCTCGAGCAGGTGTGCGCCGGGCTGCGCGCCCTGGTGGAACGCTTCAACCGCTAGGTTGCGATGCTTATGGACGACAATTACCGCGCGGCCGTCGATGCGGCCGCGATCTTTTCCGAAACCGACCTGCGCGGTTGCATTACCTACGTCAACCAGCAGTTCTGCAGCATCTCCGGCTACAGCCGCGAGGAGCTGCTGGGGGCCAACCATCGCATCCTCAATTCCGGGCTGCACGAACCGAGCTTCTTCCTCGAGATGTGGCGCGCCCTGGCCGCTGGCCGGGTATGGAAGGGCGAGATCTGCAACCGGGCCAAGGATGGCTCGCTGTACTGGGTGGACAGCACCATGGTGCCGCTGATCGACCCGCACACCGGCAAGGTGCGCAAGTATGTGTCGATCCGCTTCGACGTCACCGAGAAGCGCCAGTTGCTGCACACCCTGCAGTGGCGCGTGGGGCACGATGTGCTGACCGGCCTGCCCAACCGCGCCTACCTGTCCGACCTGCTCAACCAGGCCTTGGCGTTCTCCCGGCGCGAAAGCATTCCCCTGGCTGTCTGCATGCTCGACCTCGATGGCTTCAAGGCGGTCAACGATGGCTACGGCCATGCCACTGGCGACCTGCTGCTGGTGGAGGTCGCCCAACGCCTGCAGGACATCCTGCGTGGCGGTGATGCGGTGGCGCGGCTGTCAGGGGATGAGTTCGTGCTGATCCTGCGGCATATCGAAGGGCCGCAGCAGCTCGACGCCGCGTTACGCCGCATCCTCCAGGCGCTGGCCGCGCCCTACACGGTACGCGAGCACCCGTTGAGCCTGAGCGCGAGCATCGGTGTCACCCTGTTCCCGCAGGACGACGAGGATGCCGACACCCTGGTGCGCCACGCCGACCAGGCCATGTACGTGGCCAAACAGCAAGGGCGCAACCGCTACCACCTGTTCGACGTGTCCCAGGAGCTTGAGCTCAAGGCCACCCACCAGACCGTGGCGCGGGTACGCCAGGCCCTGCGCCAGGGCGAGCTGTGCCTGTACTACCAGCCGAAGGTGAACATGCGCAGCGGCCAGGTGATCGGTTTCGAGGCCTTGCTGCGCTGGATGCATCCCTCCAAGGGGCCGGTGCCGCCGGGGGAGTTCCTGCCCTTCGTGGAGCAGACCGACCTGATCGTCGAACTGGGCGAATGGGTCATCGACCAGGCCTTGACCCAGCTGCAGCAGTGGCAGCTGTCCGGGCGCGACTGGTCACTGAGCGTCAACATCGCCGCCCGCCAGTTGCAGCGCGGCGACTTCGCCCAGCGCCTGGAGCGCTTGCTGACGCGCCATCCCGGGGTGTCGCCAGGGCACCTGGACCTGGAGATCGTCGAGTCGGTGGCAATCGACAACCTGCCGCGGGTCGGCCGCTGCCTGGATGCCTGCCGTGCGCTGGGCGTGCGTTTCTCCCTGGATGACTTCGGCACGGGCTACTCCTCGCTGAGCTACCTCAAGCGCCTGCCGGCACAGACCATCAAGATCGACAAGTCCTTCGTGCGCGACATCCTGCATGACCATGACGACCTGGCCCTGGCCGGTGCGGTGATCGGGCTCGCGCGTGCATTCGGGCGTGAGGTGGTGGCCGAGGGAGTGGAAAGCATCGAGCACGGCAAGGCGCTCATGGCGTTGGGCTGCGAGCTGGCCCAGGGGTATGGCATTGCCAGGCCGATGCCGGCTACCGAGGTCGCCGGCTGGGTCGCGGGCTATCAACAGCCGGCGGACTGGCAGTGCTGAATATGTATAGCGCTCAAGCTGGGCGCAGCCCCAGCGTTTCTCGTGTCAGGCTGCTCATGAGTGAGGTCTCTGCCTGTTGTCGCGTGCTCAATAACACAGAGGATATGCCCAGATAGAGCGTTCCTTCATCGACATAGCGTCCAGAGACCAGATCGACACGTAGCAACCAGCCGTCGCGTTGCCACTGAATCGTCGGGTAGTCACGTACCAGCACATCGATGAACGCTTGTGGCACCGTCGGCCCGGTGTAGACGGTATCGGCCGGCCCGGCTTCGCTCAGGGCGTCGAAGTACTCGGAAGCGCCTGCCCATTCGTTCGCCAGAGCGGTAAAGCGCGCCTGATGCAAGCGCCTCATCCACCCCTGCCAGAACCCTTGGGTTGTAGCCCACTCGGCCAGTCGGGCGAGGTTGCTGTACTGCTCGACATCGGCTGCCAGCCGCTGCAGCGTTGGCCCGGACAATCGTGCCAGATAGTCGAAGCGGATCACCTGGGGTTGCGGTGGCAGGTTCAAACGCGTTTGCAGTTGCATGCGCGCGTGCAGCGCCATCTCTACCTCATCGAGCGGGTAATTGGGGTCAGTCAGTTGTTCGTCGGGGAGGTCGTCGTCTGGGTCAAGCGCCGGGGCGGCCTGGTCCGGCGCCTGGGCCAGCACCCGACGCCTGGTGGTCCGGGCATTGAACAATGCGCCAATGCGTTCGTCCAGGCGTTGTTGGCGCAGCAGTGCGGTAGCGGTGGCGATCGCGACCTGGGTATCGCTGGCATTGGCCGGCGCCCGTGCTACGGTACGCCAGACGTTGACCTGAGTTTCGACCTGCTGGAACAGCAGTTCGGCCTGGTCGACACATTCCTGACCTGCGTCCCTGAGCAGGTCATTGATCTGCTGCTGCAATTCGGCGCGTCCCCAGCCCGGAACATCGTGAGTGGCGGGCTCCAGGTCGGCGAGAGTGATCAGTATGTCCTGCATGCGGCGGCTCATGGTCGTGGGGCTGCGCTGGAAGTCGGGGGTCTGAGGGAGTCGTTCGAAAAGCGCATACAAAGGACGCCATTGCGGGGCCTGCGCGGTAGTGGTCACATGCAGTTGCAGATCCTCCGGCCAGTCGCTGCGCCACAATTGTGCCTCCGCCGACCCTGGCACGGGCGTGAGCCCGGCATCCACCAGGCGCAGTAGTGCCCGGTCGGAAAACGGATTGCCGTTCAAGTTGTATGAAACGTCCTCGCCGGCCCGCAGGGCTTGGGCGAATGCGCTATCACGCAGATGTGGGGCATCCTCCAGCAGGTTGCTGCTCAGGTCCAGTTCGCGAAGCTGCAAGGGGCGCTGGTTCAACCGTTGCTCGATGCCGATGGGCCATTGCGACAGGGCGCTGTCCTCCAGGTCCAGGCGTTGCAGGCGCTGCCACCCCGTCAGGTCAGGTGCCATGTCCAGTGGGTTGTCACCGAGGTAGATTGTTTGCAGCCGGTTCAGCCCGTTGAGCGCGGAGCGGCTTTGTTCGGTGAGCGTGATGTCGTTCTGTGACAAGCTCAAGTGGGTCAGTGCAGGCCACTGCTGCAGGGCCTGGAAGTGCTCGGCCTCCCAGGCCAGGTAGTTCTCGTCCGCCACCAGCAGCGATAGATGTTGCAGCGACGACAGGCGCTGCAGGCTCGCAGCACTGATGTTCTCGACCGCGCCAGTCAGCAGCAGGCGCTCCAGCCTGGGTAGCCGAGTGAGCAGCCCAAGGCTCGCTTCGCTGTCGATGTCCAGACGATTGCCGCTCAGGTCCAGCGAGCGCAGTTGAGTCAGCTCGCCCAAGGCCTCGGGAAGTTCATTGAGGCGACATTGAGTCAGGTCGAGGTAGCGCAGGTTCGGGAAAGCACGCAGGAACGGATCGATATTGGAGTTGTACAAATCCTGGAGATTGCTCAGCGCCAGGTGGCGGATATGGGGCAGGCGTGTTTCCATGCCGGGCAGTTCAGCCAGATGTTCCGCATCCAGTTGCAGGACAACGTGATCCAGGGTGGATTCGCTATCGGGCGTGCCCTGTCGCCGCCAGGCGCGGCGAATGCTGAGAGCGGCAGAGCTGCGGGCATTACGGCGCATGTGGAAAGTATCGACAGGGTCCGGGTCGGTCAGGTCGATCCACCGCTGCAAGCCATTATCGAGGGTATTGAAGTCGGCGCGTTGGGCTTCGAGCAGGCGTCCAAAAGCGCCTGGGCTGCTGCCTGCCTCTTCACGCAGGCGCTGGCGCAACTGCTCCCGGTTGTTCAAAGGATCTTCAGGGTAGAGCTGGTCGAACAGTTCGTCTTCTGTCAGCCAGCCTTGTCCCCGACCGCTCAAGGAATAGCCGAGCCGGCCATCTGCGAGTCGCCCAGGCAGCCTGAAGAGCTTGCGCAGCGGCGGCATGTGCAGGGCCGTCGCAACCTGGTCGCGCCGGGAGTGGGCGCGCAGGAACAGTGCATCGCGCAGGCCCTGCGCTGTTTGCTCCGGCAGTTCCAGCGCCCGGCGTTGCACGGCCGGCAGGGCTTCGAACAAGGCGTGGAACAGATCGACGCGGTCGGCCGGCATGGCGCCGGCTTGCCAGTAACGGTAGCCGAGGGTGTCGCGGGTCAGTGTGATCGCGGGTAAGTCTGGTGCTCCGACGGCAAGCAACAGTTTGCCGTCGGGGGTGTCCTGGCGAAGCTCGATACGCAGTGCGTTATCTCGGCCAGGCATGTGCGAAAGCATGGCAAAGGCGACCTCATCGCGGTCCGCATGGCCCGCCTGCCCCTGGTAAAAGCCTTGCAGGGCGCGGTTGATCCTTGCTTCGCGCTGATAGAGTCGGGCCGACTCCGCGATGGCCAATGGCACACGCTTGTGCTCGCGCAGCATGTGCAGATCTTCGCGCCTCGCTTCGTCCAGCACTTGCGCCCGTACCCGAGGGCTGAGCGAAGGAAAGTCGCGTGCCAAGGTTCCATCGCCTGCCCCAGGTACCGGGAGCGGGACAGGTTCTGCCCCGAGTGCCTGCAGGCTGTCGAGCAGCAGGGCGGGAGCTGGTTCGCGCTCCACGATCACCTTGCGCAGTGCATTCGCATCGTAGCTGCTGGCCTGCAAGGCACGTCGCGCCAGAGTATCGTCCAACCCTCGGGTGGGGGGACCAAGCCGGCGCAGCAATTGCCTCGTCTCCCAGCTTGCCGGGCGTTCGTGGCCCAGCAGCCAGGCGCCTTGGCCGTTGCCGCCACGCAGGACGGGTTGATGGTGCAAGCCGCGGGCAGCCTGGAGCTGCCATTGTTCAGCGGTGCCTTGCTCCAGCTCGAACGCCCGTTCCTCCAGGAACAGCCAGTGCTTGTCATTCCAGCGTTGCAGGCCGGTAGCCAGTAATGGGGTGTCGACGGGCCAGGGCGCTTCCCTGGAGAAGGCCATCAAATTGCCGCTCCACAGGCGGGTGCCCGATTCGCCGTGCGCGGGTAGCCAGTCATGCAGCACGCCTTGCGGCTCGGTAAAACCGCGGGCAGCGATGCCGAGCACGGCGAACTGTGCAAGGTTGCCGATGACGTCGAACAGGTGATGGATCGCCGCGTCGGCATCCCCTGCATTGGCCGCATGGATGCCATCGAGGAATGTACCCACCAGCTGTGCTCCCCCCACCATGAGCATCGGCAGTTGCAAGACCTCCAGCGGCAGGCTCGCCAGGTTGAGCACGGTCATGCCGATTGACAGCCATTGTTCAAGCCGTTGCTCCAGCTGTTCGGCATCGCGTTGGGCTGTCGGCACCGCCAGGGCCCGGGCATCCGCGAGCAAGCGTTGTAACGTCGAGCGTGCCCGGGTGTCGAAACAGTTGTCGGGCCAAGACTCGAACGCCATCGGCAGGCGCGCGTTGTGATCCAGGGTTTCTTGCCAGATGGCGCCGACCGGAGGAAACCACTGGTTGATCCAGCTGAAGCGTTCGCCCTCTTTCAGTTCCGGCATAGGCTCACGCAGGTCGGTGTAGGGGTACCGTGGGAACAATGTCTTCTGCAACCGGCTGAAGAAGTGTGGTTTGTCGATATCGGCGATGTAGCGGCTGAAGCGCGCGCGAAAACTGGCATCGCGCAAGCGGCGGGTCAGTGCCTGGGCGGCATGGCGGAAGGATGGGTAGCCCAGCAACGGTGTATCGTCACCAGGCAGATAGAGAAAACAGTTTCGCTCCCGGCCTTGAGGTGTCAGCCGCACCAGCATGGGGCCATGGATGGCCGTATCGAAAATGCGCAACGCACTGCATTGCACGGCGCACGCCTTGCCGGTTGCGGGATCGACCGCGTCCCGGCCTTCGACGAGCGCCTCGCCCAGCGCGACGCGGCTTGGATCGAGCAACCCCCGCAGCTCGGCAATGACCAGCTCGGCGGCAAAGGTGTTGCGATCCTGCTTGGCCAGCAAGGTGCGGAATTGGGCATTGTCGATGCTGCTGCGCAGCAATTGTTGGTACTGCCCCCCGAGGTCGAGTGTGCGTACGCCATCGACGAAACGTTGGTTGTCCAGTGACAGGTAGTCGCCCTGGCGTGAGCTTGCCAGGCGCACCCGGCTGCCTTTGGTGAAATTCAGCATGGCCGCTTCCAGCCAGGTCATTTCGCGTCGAATGTCGACGTTCCAGAGTCGACCTTGCGAGGAGGGCGGTAGAGACTGGTTCGGGTACCACTGGCGAAGGGCGGGTTCCAGCTTCCGCGCGGCAAAGGTCTGAAGTGGCGCGATCTTGTCGAGGTGTTCGCGTACCTGGCGGGTGGCGCGGTGGCTGGCGCGGATGCGTGTTTCGAGCATTGATCGACGTCCCCGGTCGGCCTGGCGTAACCAGGCCGGCAGGCGGGCGTCGACGAATGCACTGAGAGGGGGTAAAGGCGAGATCACTGCAATGGCTCTCCGAAAGGAAAGCCCGGAGTCTGTGCCGCGGTTTTGTCGCAGAAGCGGTATGCGGCTAGCACCGCTGGTTCAGGGCTGCGGCGCCGTGCTCTTCACCGCCGCCAGCTCCGGATGCGCCACCAGCTTGTCGATATGCAGCTCGTCGTTGTTCATCCAGGTCTCGGTCAGCACCCGGTAATGCTCCATGTCGCGGCAACGCATGCGCAGGCTGTAGTCGAAGTGGCCGCTGATCAGCTGGCACTCGTAGACCTGCGGGCAGGCGCGCACGGTGGCCTCGAAGGCGCGCTGCGCCGAGCGCCCGCTCTGGTTGGACAAGGCCACCAGCACCAGCAATGACAACCCGGGGGAAACCTGCTGCAGGTCGATGATCGCCCCGTAACCGCGGATCACCCCGCGCCGCTCCAGCTTGCGCACCCGTTCCAGGCAGGGCCTGGGCGTCAGGTGCACGAGGGTGGAGAGCTTTTCGTAGGTGATCCTTCCGTGGTGGCGCAGCACGTCGATGATCGCTTCGTCGATGCGATCCAGCGGTGCCGAGGTGGAGCTGATGGCCTTGCTATCCATATACGGCTTGACTTCACTTGAGGCGGTTGGAGAGGAACTGCCGCAGGCGCTCGCTCTGTGGCCGGTCGAGGATCTCGGCGCTGCCGCTTTCCTCGACCAGGCCCTGGTGCAGGAACAGCACCTGGCTCGATACCTGGCGGGCAAAGCCCATTTCATGGGTGACCATGAGCATGGTACGTCCTTCCTCGGCGAGCGTCTGTATCACCTTGAGCACTTCGCCGACCAGCTCCGGGTCGAGTGCCGAGGTGGGCTCGTCGAACAGGATGATTTCCGGCTCCATGGCCAGCGCCCGGGCGATGGCCACGCGCTGTTGCTGGCCGCCGGAGAGAAACGCCGGATACTGCTCGGCGGCGCGTGCCGGCAGGCCGACCTTGTCGAGGTACTTGCGCGCCCGCGCCTCGGCTTCGCTGGCGCTGATCCCCAGCACCTTGCGTGGCGCCAGGCAGATGTTCTCCAGCACCGTCAGGTGGCTCCACAGGTTGAAGTGCTGGAACACCATGGCCAGACGCGTGCGCAGGTTCTGCAGCTGGGCCGGTGGCGGGGTGCGGGTGCCGGGGTGGATCTCCAGGGTCTGGCCGTCGAGGGTGATGCTGCCGGCATTGGGCTGCTCGAGGAAGTTGATGCAGCGCAGGAAGGTGCTCTTGCCCGAGCCGCTGGCGCCGATCAGGCTGATCACGTCGCCCTTGCGTGCCTGCAGCGAGACACCCTTGAGCACCTGATGCTCGCCGTAATGCTTGTGCAGGCCCTCGACGCTGAGCTTGATCGCGCCGGCATGGGCACGGGCTGTCGGTGCCTGTTCGAAGGTGGTGAGTGGCAGTGCGGTAGCGTTCATGGGTTCAGCCTCGTACAGGGTCAAGGAAGCGCATCCAGCGCCGTTCGGCCACGCGGAACAGGCCGACCAGGGCGAAGGACAGCAGCATGTACAGCAGGGCAGCCACGCCGAAGGCCTGGAAGGTCAGGAAGGTTGCGGCGTTGGCGTCGCGGGCGACCTTGAGGATGTCGGCGACGGTGGCGGTGAAGGCCAGCGAGGTGGCATGCAGCATCAGGATCAGTTCGTTGCTGTAGGCCGGCAGTGAGCGGCGCAGGGCGGCGGGCAGCACCAGGAACAGGTTGAGCTTCCAGCCGCGCAAGCCATAGGCCTGGGCCGCCTCCAGCTCGCCAGCGGGCAGGTTGCGGATGGCCCCGGCGAAGATTTCCACGGTGTAGGCGCTGGTGTTGAGCACGAACGCCAATAAGGTGCAGTTGAGCGCGTTGCGGAAAAACTGGTCGAGCAGGGCGTGGTCGCGCACTAGCTGCAGGCTGTAGAGCCCGGTGTAGCAGATCAGCAATTGGATATAGAGCGGCGTGCCGCGGAACACGAAGGTGTACAGTTGCACCGGCAGGCGCAGCCAGGCATGACGCGAAGTACGCGCCAAGGCCAGGGGCAGCGACAAGGCGAAGCCCAGCACCATGCTGGCCAGGAACAGCCAGAGGGTCATGGCCAGGCCCGAGAGGCCGGTGCCATCGTTGTAGAGATAGGCCAGGCCATATTCCTGAAGGAGTTCGATCATCGCGCCAGCTCCTTGATGCCGATGTTGTAGCGCCGCTCGAGGTGCTTGAGCAGGCGATTGGACAAGGTGGTGATGACCAGGTAGACCAGGCCCGCCAGGCACAGGAAGAACAGCATGTCATTGGTGGTCTTGCCGGCGTTCTGCGCGGCCTTGACCAGGTCGGCCAGACCGATGATCGACACCAGCGCGGTGGACTTGAGCAACACCAGCCAGTTGTTGCCCAGCCCCGGCAGGGCGAAGCGCATCAGTTGCGGGAACAGCACCAGCCGAAACCGCTGTGCCCGGCTCAGGCCATAGGCGGTGGCGGCCTCCAGCTGCCCGACGGGTACGCTGAGGATGGCGCCGCGGAAGTTCTCAGTGAAGTAGGCGCCATAGATGAAGCCCAGGGTGACTACCCCGGCGCTGAACGGGTCGATTTCGACATAGTCCCAGCCCAGCATCTCGGTCAGGTCGTTGAGCCAGATCTGCATGCTGTAGAAGATCAGCAGGATCAGCACCAGGTCGGGAACGCTGCGGATCAGCGTGGTGTAGAGGGTGGCCGGGAGGCGCAGCAGCCTGGATCGCGACAGCTTGGCGCTGGCGCCGATCAGACCCAGTGCGAGGCTGAGCGCCAGTGACAGCAGGGCCAGCTTGAGGGTCATCCAGGTGCCCTGGGCCAGCAGCGGGCCGAAGCCTTGCAGGCCGTGAGAGAGGAAGTCGTTCATGACAGGATCTCGCGGGGAGGCCATCGCGGGGCAAGTCGGGTCGCCGCATCGCCGCTCCCACGCGGTGTTGAGCCCGTGGGAGCGGCGATGCGGCGACCCGATTTGCCCCGCGATCGGCGCTGTAGGTCACTCGTTGTAGATATCCACGTCGCCGACGTACTTCTTCTGGATTTCGGCGTAGGTGCCGTCGGCATGGATCATGGCGATGCCCTTGTCGAGCAGGGCCTTGAGTTCGGGATCGCTCTTGCGCAGGCCCATGGCGATGTCCAGCGGCAAGGTTGGGTCCTTGATCGCCGGGCCGCTCTTGAAGTCGGCGCCTTCGGGCTTGGAGAGGAAGTTGAGCTGGGCTTCGAGCTTGTCGGTGACGGTGGCGTCGAGGCGGCCATTGATCAGGTCGGCGTAGTTCTGGTCCTGGCTCTGGTAGGCCTTGACCTGCGCGCCCTGCGGCGCCAGCACGGCGCGGGCGTAGGCTTCCTGCAACGAGCCCTGGAGCACGCCGACCTGCTTGCCCTTGAGCGATTCGGTGGTGTCGCCGAAGTCGGCCGACTTGCGCACGATCACCGAGGTGGGGCTGAGGAACAGGCGGCTGGTGAAGTCGATCTGCTTCAGGCGTGCCGGGGTGACGGCCATGGAAGACATGATGGCGTCGAACTTGCGGGCGCGCAGGGCCGGGATCATGCCGTCGAACTCGTTGTGCACCCAGGTGCACTTGACCTGCAGCTTGGCGCAGATGGCATTGCCCAGGTCGATGTCGAAGCCTTGCAGGCTGCCATCGGCGGCGACGGACTCGAAAGGTGGGTATTCGGGGAAGACGCCGAAGCGGATCTCGGTCCACTCCTTGGCCTGGGCAACGCTGGTGGCACACAACGAGAACAGCAGCACGCCGAGGCGTTTTCGCATGGAGAGCATGGTCTTGGGTCCCTGGGTGTTGTTATTGGTAGTAGGGCGGTTGATGCGTGTAGGTCCGTCAGTGACTCATGGGTCGCGCTCAGAATGCGCGAGATAGACAGGTTTTTTGTGTCGTTTGCCAGCGCGTGGGAGGCCGGATTCGGCTGTTAGTGGGCCACTTGCAGCCGAAACGGCTGTTCCGACAAAGATTTATGGATGTGCGACAGCCGTTTCGGTCATTGGGGCCGCCAAGCGGCCCCGCGTGTTCGGTCAGGCAGCACTGGCCTTGCGCTCACACCCTTTTGGCTGCAGCAAGGCAAACAGGTCCTTAGGGTTCTCGAGTTCAGGCACAAGCGCAATGTCATGCCCGATGTCCAGAGCGCGGGCCACGTCCAGCAGATAGCGCAGCGCCGAGTAGTCCTCCAGGGCGAAGCCGACCGAGTCGAACAACGTGACTTGCCCGGCGTTCTCGCGGCCTGCGGCGCTGCCCTCGACCACCTGCCAGAACTCGGTGGTCGGCGAGTCGGCGGGCATCTGCTGGATCTCGCCTTCGATCCGGCTCTGCGGTTCGTACTCGACGATCACCCGGGCGCGCTCGACGATGTCGCGGTGCAGTTCGGTCTTGCCCGGGCAGTCGCCGCCCACGGCATTGAGGTGCATGCCCGGTTCGATCAGCTCCGGGGTGAGGATGGTGGCGTAGGCCTTGTCGGCGGTAACCGTGGTGACGATGTCGGCGCCGCGCACTGCCTCGGCCACGCTGCCGGCAATGGTCAGCTTCAGTTGCGGGTAGCCGGCCAGGTTGGCCGCCAGTTTCTCCGAAGCCTTGCGGTCGATGTCGAACAGGCGGATTTCCTCGATGCCCAGCAGGGTGTGGAAGGCGATGGCCTGGAACTCGCTTTGCGAGCCGTTGCCGATCAGCGCCATGCGCTTGCTGTCCGGGCGCGCCAGGTAGCGGGCGGCCAGGGCCGAGGTGGCGGCGGTACGGATGGCGGTGGTCAGGGTCATCTCGCTGAGCAGCACCGGCGCGCCGGTATCGACATCGCCCAGGGCGCCAAAAGCCATCACGGTGAGCAGGCCGTTGTGGGTGTTCTTCGGGTGGCCGTTGACGTATTTGAAGGCGTACAGGTTGGCGTCGGACACAGGCATCAGTTCGATCACGCCGTCCGGCGAGTGGTTGGCCAGGCGCGCGCATTTCTCGAAGTCGTGCCAGCGCAGGTAGTCCTGGCGGATGTACTCGGCCATCTCGGTCAGGCAGGTGGGCAGGCCCTTGCGGTTGACCAGGCGGGCGAGGTCATTTACGTCGATGTAGCGGGTCATGATGGTTCTCCTTGACGGGTCAGTGGCGCGAGGGCAGGTGGATTTCGGCGAGCATGCAGCGGGCGCTGCCGCCGCCTATACGTTCGATATGGTCGATGTTCACCACCAGCGGATGGCTGTGGCGTTCGACCTGGCGGCGCTGCTGCGCATCGAGCGAGCGCCAGGCGCTGCGCGACATCACCAGCAGCGAGCGGCCGTCGCGGTCGTGGACCTCGAGCATGTTGCCGGCGAAGTTCTCCAGCTGATCGAAGTTCAGCGCCAGCACCTGCTTGTCGGTGTCGCGCAGCGAATGTTCCAGTGCACGGCGTTCGTCTGGCTGGGGGAGGGCATCGAGGCAGGCCACGGCGAGCTGGCGGCCGACATTCATCATCACGTTGCTGTGGTAGATCGGCGCCTGCTGGCGGTCCACGGCGTGGAACAGGCACAGGCGGTAGTCCAGGTGCTCGGCGAACTGGCGCAGGGCGCGTTCGTGGGTGCGCCCGGAGTGACAGGCGTAGCTGATGCGGTGCTCACGGTCCAGGACCATGCTGCCGGTGCCTTCGAGGAACAGATTCTGCTGTTCCAGCGGGCTCAGGTCGACGGTGCGCTGGATGGCGAAGCGCTCGCTCAGCACGCCCAGTACGCCCTTGCTGCGTTCCAGGCGGCGGTTCTTGCCCTCCATCGGGTAGAGCACCAGGCTGCCGTCGGCATGGCTGCTCCAGCAGTTGTTGGGGAAGATCGAGTCAGGGGTATGGGGCTCCGGGGTGTCCTGCACCACCAGTACGTCGACACCGTGCTGGCGCAGGCTGTCGACGTAGCCGTCGAACTCTTCCAGGGCCTTCGCGCTGGCGGTCTCAGGGTCCAGCGGCGCTTGCTGGAAGCGGTTGTTGGCGGCGGTGTCGGGGTTGAAGGCGAACCGCGCCGGGCGAATCATGAGGACGGTATTTGTTGTTTGCATTGGGCACGCATCCACAGGTGGGCTGTGTGACCATTGTCGGGGGGATCGGGAAGAGATCCCGGCTGAAGCGTGAGTGGGGAGCAGCCAGAAACAGCTGAAGTGGATGGGATGGCAGCCGAATCGGCTGTATGCGGCTTTGGTGGGGGAGTCAAAGAGAAACGGCGCCTCGAAGGGCGCCGTTTTCGTTATTGCCGGAACACCGTATTACTTGTGCAGCTCTTCAGCCGCATACAGGGTGTTCTCCAGCAGGCATGCACGGGTCATCGGGCCCACGCCGCCCGGCACCGGGGTGATCCAGCCGGCGCGGGGCAGGGCGGTCTCGTAGACCACGTCGCCAACCAGCTTGCCGTCTTCCTGGCGGTTGATGCCGACGTCGATGACGATGGCGTCTTCCTTGACCCACTCACCCTTGACCAGCCCCGGCTTGCCGGCAGCGACCACCACCAGGTCGGCACGGCCGACATGGCCGGGCAGGTCCTTGGTGAAACGGTGGCAGACGGTGACGGTGCAGCCGGCCAGCAGCAGCTCCATGGCCATTGGCCGGCCGACGATGTTGGATGCGCCGACGATCACCGCGTTCATGCCGTACAGGTCCTGGCCGGTGCTGTGCAGCAGGGTCATGATGCCTTTCGGGGTGCACGGGCGCAGCAGCGGGATGCGCTGGGCCAGGCGGCCGATGTTGTAGGGGTGGAAACCGTCCACGTCCTTGTCCGGGCGGATGCGCTCGAGCAGCAGCGAGGCGTCCAGGTGCTCCGGCAGCGGCAGTTGCAGGAGAATGCCGTCGACTGCCGGGTCGTCGTTGAGCCGGTCGATCAGATCGGCCAGGGCTTGCTGCGTGGTATCGCTGGGCAGGTCGAACGCCTGGGAAATGAAGCCGACCTCTTCACAGTCCTTGCGCTTGTGCGAGACATAGACTTGGGAGGCCGGGTCGCTGCCGACCAGGATCACCGCCAGGCCTGGCGTGCGCAGGCCCTGCTGGCGGCGCTCGGCGACACGTTGGGCGATCTGCTGGCGCAGGTTGGCGGCGATCGCCTTGCCATCGATAAGGTGTGCAGTCATAGACGCGTGATTAACCATCGAGAAGGGAACATATATAAGAAGCGCACATTCTCGCACGACATGGCCCAAGGGCAAAGGCGGGTGGTCGGGCAAATCCCCTAACCCCTTCAATAATTTAAATTTTTTTGCGAAAGGTGTTGACGCCTCTCAGGGTCGCCTATAAGATTCGCCGCACTTGTCGGGCACTGCCTGGCACGGGTTGGCAAAGCCGGGCAGAATGAGTGATTCGCTTGTTCGGTTTGGCTGGAAGCTTAAGCGCCCGTAGCTCAGCTGGATAGAGCATCCGCCTTCTAAGCGGATGGTCGCAGGTTCGAGTCCTGCCGGGTGCGCCATTAGGCTCGGGCAAGTAAGCAGTAACGCGTTTTGGTGGGCGTAGCTCAGTTGGTAGAGCGCCGGATTGTGATTCCGGTTGTCGTGGGTTCGATTCCCATCGTCCACCCCAGATTTTTCAGGGGCGCCTCGATTGAATGATCCGGCGCCCTTGTTCTAAGCGTTTCATGCGGACGTGGTGAAATTGGTAGACACACTGGATTTAGGTTCCAGCGGCGCAAGCTGTAAGAGTTCGAGTCTCTTCGTCCGCACCATGTTTCTGTAAGGCTGTACCGCAACACTGCATTATGGTGGGCGTAGCTCAGTTGGTAGAGCGCCGGATTGTGATTCCGGTTGTCGTGGGTTCGATTCCCATCGTCCACCCCATATTTTCAGAAGGCGCCCGGATCGAATGATCGGGCGCCTTTTTTGTTTCTGCCATCCGGTGCCTGTGGCTACTGGTGGTCAGGCAATAAAAGCTGTTAGATTTCAGCCGGTTGAATGCCTGGCCGAACAGGCTGCCAGAGGAGTAGCGCATATGATTGCAAAAGAGGCGCGCCAAGCCCTGGCGCTGCAGCGTTTTGCCGAGGCCAATCCGCAGTTGCTCGAAGAAGTCCGTGAGCTGGATGCCCGCGAGCAGGCCCAGCAGATCGAATGGGCGTTCGAGGATGCAGCCCAGGAGCAGGGTGTCCAGCCCTGGGAGTACGCGTTGCAGCTGATCGCCGAGTCGCCGGAGCAGTTGCAGGCCATGCGCCTGGAAGTGCACCGCGAGGTGGCCGAGGCGCTGGGCCTGGCTTGGGAAGAATACTGCCAGTTCAACGAGATCGAGCCGCAGTAAAACTGGCGATCGCCCAGGCTGTTGTTTGTTTGACAAGGTTTTACAACTGCGCGGCATTCGAGGTGGCGCGCGGTCGTTATATGAATAGGCTCGACGCCCCGTCGTGCGGGCCTTCCAGGGAAATCGACCGGCGTGTTTCGCCGACAATCCGGGTGGGGTGACTTCTGGTGCGCGAGTCACTAGAATGTTTGCCCTTGATTCTGGAGTCGGGTTATCGCCGGCTAACGTCTGTGCAACGAGGAATATCCATGCAAGTTTCTGTTGAAAACACTTCCGCTCTCGAGCGCCGCATGACCATCGCCGTTCCGGCCGAGCGCGTCGAGAACGAAGTCAACAAGCGTCTGCAGCAGACTGCCAAGCGCGCCAAGATCGCGGGCTTCCGCCCGGGCAAGGTGCCGATGAGCGTGATCCGCCAGCGTTTCGAGGCCGATGCCCGTCAGGAAGCCTTCGGTGACCTGGTCCAGGCTTCCTTCTACGAAGCCATCGTCGAGCAGAAGCTGAACCCGGCCGGCGCTCCTGCCGTCGAGCCAAAATCGTTCGAAAAAGGCAAGGACCTCGAGTTCGTCGCCATCTTCGAAGTCTTCCCTGAGTTCACCGTTGCCGGTTTCGACTCGATCGCCGTCGAGCGCCTGAGCGCCGAAGTGGCTGACGCCGACCTGGACAACATGCTGGAAGTCCTGCGCAAGCAGAACACCCGTTTCGAGGCCGTCGAGCGCGCCGCGCAGAACGACGACCAGGTCAACATCGACTTCGTCGGCAAGATCGACGGCGAAGCCTTCGCCGGCGGTTCGGCCAAGGGCACCCAGCTGGTGCTGGGTTCCGGCCGCATGATCCCGGGCTTCGAAGAAGGTCTGGTTGGCGCCAAGGCTGGCGAAGAGCGCGTGGTCAACGTGACCTTCCCTGAGGACTACCAGAACCTGGACCTGGCAGGCAAGGCCGCCGAGTTCACCATTACCGTCAACAGCGTTTCGGCCCCTGTGCTGCCAGAACTGAACGAAGCCTTCTTCGCCCAGTTCGGCATCAAGGAATCGACCCTGGAAGGCTTCCGCGCCGAAGTTCGCAAGAACATGGAGCGTGAACTGCGCCAGGCCACCAAGGCCAAGGTCAAGAACCAGGTCATGGACGGTCTGCTGGCCGCCAACCCGGTCGAGGTGCCAAAAGCCCTGCTGGAAAACGAAGTCAACCGTCTGCGCGTGCAGGCCGTTCAGCAGTTCGGTGGCAACATCAAGCCTGAGCAGCTGCCAGTCGAGATGTTCGAAGAGCAGGCCAAGCGTCGCGTGGTCCTGGGTCTGATCGTTGCCGAAGTGGTCAAGCAGTTCGACCTGAAGCCGGACGAAGCCAAGGTTCGCGAAGTCATCGAAGAGATGGCCTCGGCCTACCAGGAGCCTGAGCAGGTCATCGCCTGGTACTACAAGAACGACCAGCAACTGAACGAAGTGCGTTCGGTTGTACTGGAAGAACAAGTTGTAGATACTGTCCTGCAGAAAGCGACTGTGACCGACAAATCGGTCTCGTACGAAGAAGCCGTGAAACCAGCCCAGGCAGCTGCCGACGCTGAGTAACAGGCTACTCTCGTAGGAAACCCCCACAAGCCAGCCTTCGCGCTGGCTTGTGCGTATTCAAGCCATGACTATTTGGGAGTGAGTGCAGGACATGTCCCGCAATTCTTATATTCAGCAGAGCTCTGACATCCAGGCCGCGGGCGGCCTGGTCCCGATGGTTATCGAGCAGTCCGCCCGTGGCGAACGCGCCTACGACATCTATTCGCGCCTCCTGAAGGAGCGCGTGATCTTCCTGGTCGGCCCTGTAGAGGACTACATGGCCAACCTGGTAGTGGCGCAACTGCTGTTCCTTGAGGCGGAAAACCCGGACAAGGATATCCATCTTTACATCAACTCCCCAGGCGGCTCCGTGACGGCTGGCATGTCGATCTACGACACCATGCAGTTCATCAAGCCGGACGTCTCGACCATCTGCATCGGCCAGGCCTGCAGCATGGGCGCCTTCCTGCTCGCGGCTGGTGCCGCCGGCAAGCGCCACTGCCTGCCCAACTCGCGGGTGATGATTCACCAGCCGCTGGGCGGTTTCCAGGGTCAGGCGACCGATATCGAGATCCACGCCCAGGAAATCCTCAACATCAAGGCGCGCCTGAACGAGCTGCTGGCCCATCACACCGGCCAGCCGCTGGAAACCATCAAGCGCGACACCGAGCGTGACAACTTCATGAGCGCTGCGCGCGCGGCCGAGTACGGCCTGATCGACTCGGTCTACGACAAGCGGCAACTGGCATCCTGAAGCAATGCGCCAGAGCGGGTGGGTGCAGATTGCGCCTACCCGCGGACTTGAAAAAGCCAGCGATTGCCTTCATCTTGTGTTTCAAGCCTACCGGATTGGATCGATCGAATGACTGACACCCGTAACGGCGAGGACAACGGCAAATTGCTCTATTGCTCCTTCTGCGGCAAAAGCCAGCACGAAGTGCGCAAGTTGATTGCCGGCCCCTCGGTATTTATCTGCGACGAGTGCGTCGACCTGTGCAACGACATCATCCGTGAGGAGGTGCAGGAAGCCCAGGCCGAGAGCAACGCGCACAAGCTACCCTCGCCGAAAGAAATCAGCGGTATCCTGGACCAGTATGTCATTGGTCAGGAACGCGCGAAAAAGGTGCTGGCGGTAGCGGTGTACAACCACTACAAGCGCCTGAATCAGCGTGACAAGAAGGGCGACGAAGTCGAACTGGGCAAGAGCAACATCCTGCTGATCGGGCCGACCGGCTCGGGCAAGACGCTGCTGGCCGAGACACTCGCGCGCCTGCTGAACGTACCGTTCACCATTGCCGATGCCACCACCCTGACCGAAGCCGGTTATGTTGGTGAGGACGTCGAGAACATCATTCAGAAACTGCTGCAGAAGTGCGACTACGACGTGGAAAAGGCCCAGATGGGCATTGTCTACATCGACGAGATCGACAAGATCTCGCGCAAGTCGGACAACCCGTCCATCACCCGTGACGTCTCGGGCGAGGGCGTGCAGCAGGCGCTGTTGAAGCTGATCGAGGGCACTGTTGCCTCGGTACCGCCGCAAGGCGGTCGCAAGCACCCGCAACAGGAGTTCCTGCAGGTCGATACCCGCAACATCCTGTTCATCTGCGGTGGCGCGTTCTCTGGCCTGGAAAAGGTCATCCAGAACCGCTCCACCAAGGGCGGCATCGGCTTCAGTGCCGAAGTGCGCAGCAAGGAAGAGGGCAAGAAGGTCGGCGAGTCGCTGCGTGAGGTCGAGCCGGACGATCTGGTCAAGTTCGGCCTGATTCCGGAGTTCGTCGGCCGTCTGCCGGTTCTGGCGACGCTGGACGAGCTGGACGAGGCTGCGCTGATGCAGATCCTCACCGAGCCGAAGAACGCGCTGACCAAGCAATACGCCAAGCTGTTCGAGATGGAAAGCGTCGACCTCGAGTTCCGCAGCGATGCGCTCAAGGCCGTCGCGCGCAAGGCTCTGGAGCGCAAGACCGGCGCCCGTGGCCTGCGTTCGATCCTCGAGGGCGTGCTGCTCGACACCATGTACGAGATCCCTTCGCAGAAGGATGTCAGCAAGGTGGTGATCGACGAAAGCGTCATCGAAGGCTCTTCGCAGCCGCTGCTGATCTACGAGAACAGCGAGCCGCAAGCCAAGGCCGCTCCCGACGCCTGATCGGGAACGGGGTAGCAACAGGAAGGGGCCTTTTTGGCCCCTTTTTGCATTTCATGGCCTGGGCGCTTGTAATTTCCCAGGGCTGCCCCCACATTAGCCCCAAGCACCATTTCCAACGGTTTCCGGCCACATGGCCGCTGTAGAGGCGAAATCATGAAGACCACCCTCGACTTGCCTCTTTTGCCATTGCGCGACGTTGTCGTCTATCCGCACATGGTCATCCCACTGTTCGTGGGGCGTGAGAAGTCCATCGAGGCCCTCGAGGCCGCGATGACGGGCGAGAAGCAGATCCTCCTGCTGGCCCAGAAGAATCCTGCCGACGACGATCCAGGCGAAGACGCCCTGTATCGCGTGGGCACCGTCGCCACCGTGCTGCAACTGCTCAAGCTGCCCGATGGCACCGTCAAGGTGCTGGTCGAGGGTGAGCAGCGTGGCGCTGTCGAGCGCTTCAACGAAGTCGATGGCCATATCCGTGCCGAAGTCAGCCTGATCGATGAAGTCGAGACCGCCGAGCGCGAGTCCGAGGTCTTCGTGCGCACCTTGCTGTCGCAGTTCGAGCAATACGTGCAACTGGGCAAGAAAGTCCCGGCCGAAGTGTTGTCCTCGCTCAACAGCATCGAAGAACCTGGGCGCCTGGTCGATACCATGGCCGCGCACATGGCGTTGAAGATCGAGCAGAAGCAGGAGATCCTCGAGATCGTCGAGCTGCAGGCGCGTGTCGAGCACGTACTGGCGCTGCTCGATGCCGAGATCGACTTGCTGCAGGTCGAGAAACGCATTCGCGGTCGCGTGAAGAAGCAGATGGAGCGCAGCCAGCGCGAGTACTACCTGAATGAGCAGATGAAGGCCATTCAGAAGGAGCTCGGCGATGGCGACGAAGGTCACAACGAAGTCGAGGAGCTGAAAAAGCGCATCGACGCCGCAGGCCTGCCCAAGGACGCCCTGGCCAAGGCCCAGGCCGAGCTGAACAAGCTCAAGCAGATGTCGCCGATGTCGGCTGAAGCCACCGTGGTGCGCTCGTACCTCGACTGGCTGGTGCAGGTGCCGTGGAAGGCCCAGAGCAAGGTGCGCCTGGACCTGACCAAGGCCGAGGAGATCCTCGACGCGGACCACTACGGCCTGGAAGAGGTCAAGGAACGCATCCTCGAGTATCTCGCCGTGCAGAAGCGGGTGAAGAAGATCCGCGGCCCGGTGCTGTGCCTGGTCGGTCCACCTGGCGTGGGCAAGACCTCGCTGGCCGAGTCGATCGCCGCCGCCACCAACCGCAAGTTCGTGCGCATGGCCCTGGGGGGCGTGCGTGACGAAGCCGAGATCCGTGGCCACCGTCGTACCTACATCGGTTCGATGCCCGGTCGTCTGATTCAGAAAATGACCAAGGTCGGTGTACGCAATCCGCTGTTCCTGCTCGACGAGATCGACAAGATGGGCAGCGACATGCGTGGTGACCCGGCCTCGGCGTTGCTGGAGGTGCTCGACCCCGAGCAGAACCACAACTTCAACGACCACTATCTGGAGGTCGACTACGACCTCTCGGACGTGATGTTCCTGTGCACCTCGAACTCGATGAACATCCCGCCGGCGCTGCTTGACCGCATGGAAGTCATCCGCCTGCCGGGCTACACCGAGGACGAGAAGATCAACATCGCGGTCAAGTACCTGGTGCCCAAGCAGGTCAAGGCCAATGGTTTGAAGAAGGATGAGCTGGAGGTCGACGTCTCGGCCATCCGCGACATCATTCGCTACTACACCCGCGAGGCCGGCGTGCGTGGCCTGGAGCGCCAGATCGCCAAGGTCTGCCGCAAAGTGGTCAAGGAGCACACCGGCGCCAAGCAGGTGAAGGTCAAGGTGACCGGCGAGCAGCTCGAGCAGTTGCTGGGCGTGCGCAAGTTCCGCTACGGCCTGGCCGAGCAGCAGGATCAGATCGGCCAGGTCACGGGCCTTGCATGGACCCAGGTGGGTGGCGAATTGCTGACCATCGAGGCTGTGGTCATTCCCGGCAAGGGGCAATTGATCAAGACCGGTTCGCTCGGCGACGTCATGGTCGAGTCGATCACTGCCGCGCAGACGGTGGTGCGCAGCCGCGCTCAAAGCCTGGGGATCGCTGCAGACTTCCACGAGAAGCGCGACGTTCACATCCACATGCCCGAAGGTGCCACGCCCAAGGATGGCCCGAGCGCCGGTATCGGCATGTGCACCGCGCTGGTGTCGGCCCTGACCCAGATCCCGGTTCGCGCCGATGTGGCGATGACCGGTGAGATCACCTTGCGTGGCCAGGTTCTGGCCATTGGCGGGCTCAAGGAAAAACTCCTGGCGGCACACCGTGGCGGGATCAAGACGGTGATCATTCCGGAAGAGAATGTTCGCGACTTGAAGGAGATTCCGGAAAACATCAAACAGGATCTTCAGATCAAACCGGTCAAATGGATTGACGAAGTCCTCCAAATTGCGCTGCAATACGCCCCGGAGCCCTTGCCAGATGTGGCTCCGGAGATTGTCGCGAAAGATGAGAAGCGCGACGGCGATGCTAAGGAAAGAATCAGCACGCACTAGTACGTATTTCGCTGGGGGGCTTTGGTTGACAGCATTTTCGGCCCCTTGCTATAAAGCGGCACGCCAGTGTCAACAGGCCACCCAGCGCTCGTTTCATAAGCTTTTCATTACATACTTAGAAACAAACTCAATAGAGAAATAAGGGGACTTAGAGTGAACAAGTCGGAACTGATTGACGCTATCGCCGCATCCGCTGACATCCCGAAAGCTGTAGCCGGCCGTGCGCTGGACGCAGTGATCGAATCCGTTCAAGGCGCCCTGAAAGCCGGTGACGATGTTGTCCTGGTTGGCTTCGGCACCTTCTCGGTCAAGGAGCGCGCTGAGCGCACCGGCCGTAACCCGCAAACCGGCAAGGCGATCAAGATCGCTGCCGCCAAGGTTCCTGGCTTCAAAGCTGGCAAGGGCCTGAAAGACGCCGTCAACTAAGTCGTCTTTCAGCCGGCCCGGGCGTCGCCAGGGCCGACCGCGTGACGGCGGGTCGCAAACGTTCCCGCTGGCACGCTCGCTTCGAAAAGGCGCATCCACTGGATGCGCCTTTCTTCTATCAGGATTCTACCCACGCTCCGCGGTTGTCGACGCAGTGGTACAGCCGTTTCTGGGGGACGCATGCTGCAGAATATCAGGGACAATTCACAAGGTTGGATTGCCAAGACCATCATCGGCCTCATCGTCGTACTGATGGCATTGACCGGTTTCGAGGCCATTTTCCAGGCCGCCAGCCATAGCCAGGACGCCGCCAAGGTGAACGGCCAGACCATCAGCCAGAACGAGCTGAGCCAGGCCGTGGACATGCAGCGCCGCCAGCTGATGCAACAGTTGGGCAAGGATTTCGACCCTGCGCTGCTGGACGAGAAGATGCTGCGCGAAGCCGCGCTCAAGGGGCTGATCGATCGCAAGCTGCTGTTGCAGGGTGCCGAAGACGCCAAGTTCGCTTTTTCCGAGGCCGCGCTGGATCAGCTGATCCTGCAGACGCCTGAATTCCAGGTCGATGGCAAGTTCAGCGCCGAGCGCTTCGATTCGGTCATCCGCCAGATGGGCTACGGCCGCATGCAGTTCCGCGAGATGCTCGCCCAGGAAATGCTCATCGGCCAACTGCGCACCGGCCTTGCCGGCAGCAGCTTCGTCACCGACAAGCAGGTCGAGGCCTTCGCCCGCCTCGAGAAGCAGACCCGTGATTTCGCTTCGCAGACCTTCAAGGCCGATCCGGCCGCGGTCAAGGTGAGCGATGACGAGGTCAAGGCGCACTACGACCAGCACGCCAAGGAATTCATGACCCCGGATCAAGTGGTCATCGATTACCTCGAGCTGAAGAAGTCGGCCTTCTTCGACCAGGTCAAGGTCGACGACGGCGAGCTCAAGGCCCTGTACGAGAAGGAAATCGCCAATCTGGGCGAGCAGCGCCATGCCGCGCACATCCTGATCGAGGTCAACGACAAGACTGACGATGCCAACGCCAAGGCCCGCATCGAAGAGATCCAGCAGCGCCTGGACAAGGGTGAGGACTTCGCCAAACTGGCCAAGGAATTCTCCCAGGATCCGGGTTCGGCCAACACCGGTGGTGACCTCGGCTTCGCCGGCCCTGGCGTGTACGACCCGGCCTTCGAGGACGCGCTGTACAAGCTGAACAAGGACCAGGTATCGGCACCGGTGCGCACCGAGTTCGGCTACCACCTGATCAAGCTGCTGGGCGTGCAGGCGCCGGACGTACCGAGCTTCGCCAGCCTGAAGGACAAACTGACCCACGAGCTGAAGACCCAGCAAGTGGAGCAGCGCTTCGTCGAGGCCACCAAGCAGCTCGAAGACACCGCCTTCGAAGCTTCCGACCTGGCCCAGCCGGCCCAGGACCTGGGCCTGAAGGTACACACTTCCGCAGCATTCGGTCGCGAGGGCGGCGAAGGCATCACTGCCAACCGTGCGGTGATCCAGGCCGCGTTCAGCGAGCAGGTGCTGGAAGAGGGCGCCAACAGCAACGCCATCGAACTCGATCCGGAAACCGTGGTGGTCGTGCGCGTCAAGGAGCACCGCAAGCCCGAGCAGCTGCCGTTGGAGGCCGTGGCCAAGAACATCAGCGAGCACCTGGCGAAGGAGAAGGCGATTGCCGAACTCAAGGCCAAGGCCGACAAACTGATCGCTGGCCTGCGCGATGGCTCGGTCAAGGCCGAAGGTCAGGGCTGGAAGCTTCATGAAGCGGTCACCCGTGGCCAGGACGGCATCGATCCGGCCGAGCTGCAGGCGGTATTCCGCCTCGGCAAGCCAGCGGCCAAGGACAAGCCGGTCTACGGCAGCGTGGTGCTGGGCGATGGCAGCCTGGTGGTCCTGCAGTTGAAGGGCGTCAACGAAGGTGCCGCCGCCACCGATGAAGAGAAAGCGCAGATCCGTCGCTACCTCGCATCGCGTGCCGGTTCGCAGGACTTCGCGGCCTATCGCAAGCTGCTGGAAGGCAGTGCCGACATCACCCGCTACTGAGTCGTGTGCTGATCGCGAAACAGGCCGCTTAATGCGGCCTGTTTCGTTTGTGTGCTTGATGGCACCATCGTGATGGCCTCAGGAGCGCCGGACCCCTTCATGATTGTCCAGCGTGTCCCGGGCAATCTCCCGCCCCAGGGCGATCAGTTCCGGTGCTTTGTAGAACTCGAAGAAGCGGCATACCCGCTTGGGAACGTTGATCAGCACATCCGGCGGATACCCGGCGATCTTGTACTGCGCCAACGACGTCTGCATCACTTCGAAACTCTGGTTGATCAGGTCCAGCAAGGACGCCGGGCCGACGTTGTCGACGATGAACGAGCCGGTGGCCGACTTGGGCGCGCCTTCGCTCTGCGGCGCCGCCGCCGGCTGCTGGCCTTGCGGTTCGGCGCTCTCGCCCAGCCAGGGGTTGGCTGCGGCGAGCCCTTCGGCGACGATCTCCTGCTCCAGACGGATCAGCTGTTCGGCCGGCTTGCGCCGGAACGGCAGGCGCGACCCCAGCGAGCTGATCAAGGCGTCGAAACGCATCTTGAACGCCGCCGGACGCTCGATCACCGGTAACTGATACTGCATCTGGTTGGTGGCGTTGAGGTTGACGGCGATGATCAGGTCGCAGTGGCTGGACACCACCGGGACGATCGGCAGCGGATTGAGAATGCCGCCATCGACCAGCATGCGATTGCCTTGCACCACCGGGGTGAACAGGCTGGGGATGGCCGCCGAGGCGCGCATGGCCTGGTGCAGGCAGCCCTCCTGGAACCATATTTCCTGCTGGTTGGTCAGGTCGGTGGCGACTGCCGTGTAGGGAATGCGCAACTGTTCGATGTTGATCTCGCCGACGATCTTGCGGATCTGCCCGAACACCTTGTCGCCACGAATGGCGCCCAGGCGAAAGCTGACATCGACCAGGCGCAGCACGTCGAGGTAGTCCAGGCTCTCGATCCAGCTGCGGTACTCGTCGAGCTTGCCGGCGGCGTAGATGCCGCCGATCACCGCGCCCATGGAGCAACCGGCGATGCAGGCGATCTCGTAGCCGCGCCGTTCGATTTCCTCGATCACACCGATGTGCGCATACCCTCGGGCGCCACCGGAGCCCAGTACCAATGCCACGCGTTTGCCCATGACTATTCCCCCTGCAACTGTGCAACCATGGTCCAACAATGCACCTAATGCCACCTGTGCTTCAATGTAGCCCGCGCTGAACTACGCTGAGCAGGGCACTTTTCGTTTGTTGTGCCGTCGAACGGCCACCTTAGTTTTTCACCCTCGAGGTATTACCGATGAAAGCCTGGATCACCCTTCCTCTGATTGCCCTGGCCCTGGCCGGCTGCGCGGGCAAGACGGCCTATCGCGACAGTTGCGCGACCCAGCTTGATGCCGCCTGGAAGGAACTGGATCTGGCCAAGGCCGAAGGCTTTGCCGGCACCGTGAGTTATTCCAAGGCGCTGTCGCTGCTGACTGGTGCCAAGACCCAGCAGCAGTTCGAAGGCTTTGAAGGTTGCACCCGCAAGGCCGAGAAGGCGCGTTTCTACATTCGTGAGTCCCGCGCCGGGCGTTGAGTGAGGAGCGTCACATGCCGAGCATGATCGACCATGTGGTTTCCAGGGTCCTGGCCCTGCAGGTGGGGATGCTGGCCTGCCGCGAGCGTCTCGCCGCCGATACCGACAGCGAGGCGCTGCACGACCTGCGCACCACCCTGCGCCGGCTGCGTAGCCTGTTGCGGCCCCTGCGTGGCTTGCCGGGTGTCGAGCAGTTGGAGGAAGCGGCGGGGGCACTGGGCACGCTCACCACACCGTTGCGTGACCGCGAAGTGCTGGCTGCGCAACTGGTCGGGCGCGGTCATATGCAGGCCGGCGAGCGCCGCCAGGAGGGAAGGGCGAGGACCTTTGCCGGCGTCGCGACCAGTGCCCAGCTTACTCGGGTACTGGCGATTCTCGACGCCTTCCCGCTGTTCTTGCGCGCTGCCGACCGCGAAGGCTTGACGCAAGGCATGCGTAGGCGCATCGACAAGCGCCTGGAGAAGCAATGGCGCAAGCTGGCCAGGGCGCTGGATGATCCGGCCCATGATCGGCATCGTCTGCGCCTGCTGATCAAGCGCGTTCGCTATGGGGATGAGGCCTACCCCCAACTCGAGCATGCCGGCAAGAAGCTGCAGCGTCTGTTGAAAAAGGCGCAAGGCGATCTTGGCGACTGGCATGACCGCGTGCAGTGGTTGCTGCAGGTGCGTGAGCACAGCGACCTGGCGGGTTGCAAGGTGGCCTGGGAGCATGAGCTGCATGCTGCCGAGGGGCGCTCGGATCTGACCCTCGAGGCATTGCAAAAAGCCCTGGCGCGCCGTTAGTCCCGGCAAATGACCGAAATGCGGGCTGTGGCTGGCGTGATCGCTGGTTACTATCGGTTCTTTTCGCGCAGGAGCCCTGGCACATGAACTTCACAGAATTGCTGACAGCCGCGCGCGCTCACCCCGAGGCGGTTAGCGTGCCGGCTGGCTGGGCCCAGGGGCGGGCGGTGTTCGGCGGCCTGATGGCGGCGATGGTGCACGAAGCGATGCGCCAGAAGCTCGGCGACAACCGCCCGGTGCGTTCGCTGGCCATCACCTTCGTCGGCCCGGCGGCGCCGGATGTACCGATCAGCCTGGAGGTGGAAGTGCTGCGCGAGGGCAAGGCGGTCAGCACCTTGCTCGGACGCGCCGTGCAGGATGGCCAGGTGGTGACCCTGGTGCAGGGCAGTTTCGGTGCCGGTCGTTCTTCCGTGGTGGCGGTCGACGCGCCAGCCGCGATGCCGATGAAGCCGCTGCAGGAGGCGGCATCGGAGCTGCCCTTCATCAAGGGCATTACACCGGAGTTCATGCAGCACGTGGCGTTTCGCTGGGCGCTGGGCGGCCTGCCGTTCAGTGGCAACGACTCACGGCATATGGGCGGTTGGGTACGCCTGCGTGATGTCGCCGAGGAGCCGGTCGGGGTGGCGCACCTGCTAGCGCTGGTCGATGCCTGGCCGCCCAGCCTGCTGCCATATCTCAAGCAGCCCGCCGCCGGTAGCACGCTGACCTGGACCATCGAGTTCGTGCAGCCCACGCCGCAGCTGTCGACCCTCGACTGGTGCCGCTATGTGGTCGAGACCGAGTATGCCCGGGATGGCTATGGGCATGCGGCCGCTGCGTTGTGGACGGCGGAAGGGGAGTTGCTGGCGTTGAGCCGGCAGACGGTGACCGTGTTCGCCTGAGCCATCTTCATCAAGTCAATCGCGGGGCAAGCCCGCTGCCACGGCGTTCAATGGCGCTTGTGGGAGCGGGCTTGCCCCGCGATGTTTTCAGTCAGTGGCGATGCTTGTGCCGCTCGCGCCAGGCCCGCCACCAGGCGCCGCTCAGCACGAAGCGCGGGAAGGTGATGAACTGCTCGGTGAGCAGCCGCTGCACGGCATCCTGGCGATTGGCGAAAGGCTCGGGCTGCTCGGCTTCCAGGCGATGCCCCTGGCGTTGCAGGCCGAGCCCGGCCACCAAGGCGATGACGCCCACGGCGATCTGCGACAGGTCCAGCCCGAACAGCCCCGACAACACCAGCAGCGCGCCCAGGATGAACAGCGGCACGGCGATCAGATGCAGCACCAGGTTGGTGGGGTGGCGGTGATTGTGGTGGTAGCCGCGCCATTGCCAGGCGGGCAGGTTGGGCAGTCGTTTGCTCATGGACAGATCCTCGGGGGCCTGTGCAAAGCTTAGTGCGGCCCCCGCATGTGGGCCAATCGAGGCTGGCTATGGTGACCATAGCCAGTGAGGGTCAGAGCTTGAGCTGGCCGATGGCCTTGTTCAGTTCGCCGGCGAGGGTCGCCAGTTCGCTGCTGGTGGTGGCCGAGCCCACGGTCTGCTGCACGGTCTCTTCGGTCACGTCGCGGATACTGACGACGGCGCGGTTCATCTCCTCGGCCACCTGGCTCTGCTGCTCGGCGGCCACGGCGATCTGGGTGTTGCTTTCGCGCATCTGCGCCACGGCGCTGGTGATCTCGGCCAGGGCCTCGCCGGCCTCGCGCGCCTGCTTGACGCAATCGTCGGCCTTGTACGAGCTTTCCTGCATGAAATCCACCGCATCGCGGGTGCCGGCCTGCAGGTCGGCGACCATGGTGGTGATCTCGTCGGTGGAGGTCTGCACACGTTTGGCCAGGTTGCGCACTTCGTCGGCGACCACGGCGAAGCCCCGGCCCAGGTCGCCGGCCCGGGCGGCCTCGATGGCGGCGTTGAGGGCAAGCAGATTGGTCTGTTCGGCAATGCTGTGGATGACCCCCACCACGCCATTGATCTTCTGGCTGTCGTCAGCCAGCTGGCGGATCATTTCGGCAGTCTGCTGCACACCGCTGGACAGCCCGGCAATCGAGTCCTGCACGCGGCTGACCACGGCCTGGCCGCTGCCGGCCAGGGTGTCGGCGGTCTGCGACAGGTCGCGGGTGGCGCCGGCGTGCTGGGCGATATGGTGCACCGTGGCGGTCATCTCGTTGATCGCGGTGGCCGCCTGGTCGGTCTCGCTCTGCTGGCCGATCATGCCGTGGCGCACCTCGTCCATGCTGCCGGCCAGGCGCGCGGCGCCCGAGTCGAGCTGCGCGGCGGTGCGCGCCACGGTGCTGACCACGCGGTGGTAAGTGGTCTGCATGGCGTTGAACGCACCGGCCATCTGGCCGACTTCGTCGCCGCAGGCCAGCGGTACCCGGGCCGAGAGGTCGCCGGTTTTTTCTACGTGCAGCATCACGTCCTTGAGGGTGTTGAGCTGGCTGAGCAGGAAGCGGATCAGCAGCTGCGAGGCGCACAGCATCGCCAGCATCAGGATCAGCACGCACACGGCATAGTTGCTGAAGCGGTCGAAATAGACCTGGCGCAGGCTGGGGGACTGGGCAAGCACGGCGATGTGCTGCTCGTCCCGGCGCAGTACCTGGGCGCCGCGCAGGGGGTTGTCGCCGAGGATCCAGGCACTGGGCAGTTCGACCCAGCCCTGGGCATCGCGCAGGGCCTCGAGCGGTTCGCCGGCAAACTGCGGTGTCTGGCCGTTGCGCCAGGTGATCAGGTTGGCCTGCGTGGGTAGCGCCTGCCCGGCGGGCCAGGCCGCGAGCAGTTCGGCCTGGGCCTGCGCTTGCGCCTGGGCGCCGCTGGCGCGGGCCTGCTGCTCCAGGTGCACGGCATAGAGCACCAGCATCAGCGTGGTGACGAAGGCCACTGCGTTGACGGCCCAGAACTTGTATTTGAGGGAAACGTTGCTAAGCCAGGCACCCATGGTAGGTCTTCTCTGAGTTGGCGGAAACATTATTGGCAAGGTGCCATCATTGTGCCCGCCAAGGCCAGGGACCTCGTTGATATGCGTCAAGAAACCTCAGGCAGGCCGAAGAACGCGCGGGCGCAGGCGCTGGTGTGGGCGGCGGTGTGTTCCATCGTTTCGCCGCGGTGCAGCGCCACCTCGCGGAGCACTTCGGGCAGGAACGCGGGCTCGTTGCGGCCGTTCTTCGGCTTGGGCCTGAGGCTTCGTGGCAGCAGGTAGGGCGCGTCGCTTTCCAGCATCAGGCGGCCTTCCGGGATGTTGCCGACCAGCGGGTGCAGGTGGGTGCCACGGCGCTCGTCGCAGATCCAGCCGGTGATGCCGATGTGCAGGTCCATGTCGAGGTAGGCGAACAGTGCCTGGCGCTCACCGGTGAAGCAGTGCACCACTGCCGCGCTCAGGTGGTCGCGGTAGCTCCTGAGGATCGCCAGCAGGCGTTCGCTGGCCTCGCGCTCGTGAAGGAACACCGGCAGGCGCAACTCGACCGCCAGCGCCAGCTGCGCCTCCAGGGCCTTTTCCTGGGCGGGGCGTGGGGAGAAGTCGCGGTTGAAATCCAGGCCGCATTCGCCCACGGCCACGACCCGCGGTTGGGCGAGCAGTTCGCGCAGCTGACGTTCGCTGTTAGCGCTCCAGTGGCTGGCATCGTGGGGGTGCACGCCGGCAGTACTGAACAGACGCTGGCCGGGTTCGTCCAGGCGTTGGCACAGTTCCAGCGCTTCGGCGCTGACATCCAGACTGGTGCCGGTGAGGACCATCTGTGCCACGCCGGCTTCCACGGCACGCTCGACGATAGCGGTCTGCTGGTCGCGGAAACTGCTGTTGGTCAGGTTGACGCCGATATCGATCAGTTGCATGGTGCTACCTCTTGCCGCAGGGCGGCCAGCATAGCAAAAACCGCGATATCGCGAAAAAACCAAGAACTTCAAACGTTTGCCGTGGTCTGTTGCGGTCATTTATCACGGATCGATCACAGCGCATGGTGCCTGCCAACCGCCCTCGGACCCTTACCGCCATGGTGCGAACCTTTTTCACCAGCCTGTTGCTGTCCGGGTTGCTGGCCGCCGGGCCGGTCGCTGCCGGCGAAGCGGGGCCGCAGCAGCATGTGCCAGCCAGCCAGGCCCGTGACCTGGCGCAGATCCGCTCGAGCAAGGTGCTGCGGGTGCTGGTCAACCAGAGCCGCAACAGTTCCGGCGAGGTTAAGGGTGAACCGGTCGGGATCGAGTACTACCGCCTGCGTGGCCTGGAGCACGCCCTCAATGCCCGGGTCGCCGACGGCCAGGAAATCACCCTGAAGATAATCCCCCGCGCCAAGGAGCAGTTACTCGGTGCGCTGCAGCGCGGCGAGGGCGATCTTGCCGCGCCCGGTGAACTGCTTGACCCCGGCCTGGTGCGCGGCGTCGAGGCCAGCGCCCCGGTGCTCGACCAGGTTCCCCTGCAACTGGTCGGGCGCAAGGGCGAGCGCGGCTACAACCGTGCCGAACAGCTGTCCGGGCGCACCATCGCCCTGACCACCGCCAGTGCCGCGGGGCCGGCGATCGAGGCGATCAACCAGCAGTTGGCGCTGCGCAAGCGGGCACCGATCAAGGTGGAGTGGGTCGACCCGACGCTGGCGGTGGAGGATGTGCTGGAGATGGTCCAGGCGGGCATCTACCCGCTTACCGTGGTGGAGCGTCCCATCGCCCAGCGCTGGGCGCGGGTGATGCCGCGCCTGCGGGTCGACAGCAAGCTGCAGCTGGCTCCGCCCCAGGCCATGCGCTGGTATCTGCGCAAGGATGCGCCGATGTTGCGCACGGCGGTGGACCGCTTCCTGGCCACCTACCGCGCGCCCGACAACCAGGACGCGGCGTTCGAGCGTATCTACCGGCGCCAGTACCGGGTGCACAATCCATTGGCCCGCCAGGACCGCCAGCGCCTGGCCGCGTTGCGCCCGGTGCTGCAGAAACATGGCGGCGACCAGCAGTTCGACTGGCTCAACCTGGCCGCCCTGGCGTTCAAGGAGTCCACCCTCGATCCCAAGGCGCGCGGCACCGGCGGTGCCCACGGGCTGATGCAGATCACGCCGTCGGCGGCCCAGCGGGTAGGCGTGAGCAACACCGCCACGGTGGATGGCAACGTCCAGGCCAGCGCCCGCTACCTGGCGCTGATCCGCCGCAAGTTCTTCGCCAGCCCCCAGCTCAACGAGCGCGAGCGCATGGCGTTCATCCTGGCCGCCTACAACCTCGGGCCGGAGCGGGTCCAGGCCATGCGCGCCGAAGCCCGGCGACGGGGGCTCAACGGCAACCAGTGGTTCTTCCAGACCGAGCGCATCGCCATGGAGCAGGTGGGCATGGGGCCGGTGAACTTCGTCAACAGCGTCAACAAGTACTACCTTGCGTTCAACCGCGAGCGCGCCTCCCTGGAGCGGGTGGCCAAACGCTAATTAAATCTAATTATTCGATATGATTTACGCGATTATTGCGATTTTCTTATTCGATGATTTGATTATGATGGCGCCCATCCAACACACACACCTGCTCAAACAAGGAAGCACCTCATGAACAATTCCCTGAAAGCCCTTTTCACCACCCGCGCCGGCTACGGCCTGAGCGTCGTGCGCATCCTGGTCGGTGTCATCTTCATGGCCCACGGCGCGCAGAAACTCTTCGGCCTGTTCGGTGGCTACGGCCTGGAAGGCACCGGCCAGTGGATGGAAAGCATCGGCCTGGCTCCGGGCTACCTCATGGCCCTGCTGTCCGGCAGCGCCGAGTTCTTTGGCGGCCTGGCGCTGGTGCTCGGCCTTTTGGCCCGCCCGGCTGCGCTGGCGCTAAGCGTGACCCTGGTAGTGGCGATCTTCTCGGTGCATATCGGCAACGGGCTGTTCATGTCCAACAACGGTTATGAGTTCGCCCTGGCGCTGCTGGCCGGCACCGTGGCTGTGCTGATCGAAGGCGCGGGCCGCCTGTCGCTGGACCGTGTGATCGCACGCTGAAACAAAGCTGCAAGCTTCAAGCCTCAAGCTGCAAGTGGTCAAAGCGATCGACTTGCAGCTTGTAACTTGCGGCGTGTCCCTCTAGCATACCGATTGCGCCGATTTAAACAGCTACTTGCGGGGCGCAGGAAGGGCCCCCGACGGGTCTTCCGAAATACCGCTAAAGCGCTGGTTCGGTGACGCCTCCCACCGCTGCCCAGCGGGATCAGCGAGGCGGAGAGAGACTCCATGAGTTGCCCACGTACCAGTGTCTGTTTGACCCCCCTGGCCAAGAACCAGGCTTCCCGTACCCCGCGCATCCTGCTCGGCGGCCAGCATCAACCCACGCTTTTGCGCAATCTCGATGGCTTCTCCCGGCGTAAGGGCCAGGCCTGTGCCTTCCTCATCCAGTTCTCCGACAGCTGTGACCAGCTCGATCAGTACGGCAACGACCGCTTCGACCTGGCCGTGATCCAGGCCCCCGCGGCGCAGGATGCCGACGAGGTCATCGGCCAGCTCACCCGCATCGCCCGCCAGGGGCTGATCACCCGCCGTTGAGCGGCGTGTCGCGGCCAGGCGTTTTTCGTTAAGCTCGGTCTCTCGGTGGGCGCCTTGCGCCTGCTGTGGATGCGCTGAGGAGACAGTCGTTGAGCACCAACATCATTACCACCGAAGGTCACGCGGCCCTGAAAAAGGAGCTCGATCATCTGTGGCGGGTCTATCGCCCGGAAATCACCCAGAAGGTTACCTGGGCTGCCTCGCTGGGCGACCGCAGCGAGAACGCCGACTACCAGTACAACAAGAAGCTGCTGCGCGAGATCGACCGCCGCGTGCGTTACCTGCGCAAGCGCCTGGAAGACGTCAGGGTGGTCGAGTACTCGCCCCAGCAGGAGGGCAAGGTGTTCTTCGGCGCCTGGGTGGACATCGAGAACGATGACGGCGAGCAGTTGCGCTTTCGCATCGTCGGCTATGACGAGATCCACGGGCGCAACGACTATATCTCCATCGACTCGCCCATGGCCCGGGCGTTGCTCAAGAAGGAGGAGGGCGACGAGGTGGTGGTGCATACCCCCACGGGTGAGGCGACCTGGTACGTCAACCGAATCAGCTACCCGGGCAGCGATGCCCGATAGACCTCTACCAGCACCTTTGCCGCTGCTGCGATCTGCTCGTCGGTGAGCGCTGCATAACCGATCAGCACGCCGGCGGGCCAGGTGTGCCGGCGGCAGAACAGGCCGATCGGCTGCAACACCAGCCCGCGTTGCCGGGCCCGCTCGCAGAACGCCTGCTCACTGACGCCATCGGGCAACCAGAGGACGAAGTGCAGGCCGGATTGCTCGCCGCTGACGGTCATGCCTAACTCTGCCGCGAGACGCTCGAGCAGCAGGTCGCGGCGGCGTTGGTAGGTCTGCCTTGCGATGCGCAGGTGCCGTTCATAGTGACCGCGCAGCAGATACTGGCGCACCGTCCGCTGGGCGATGATCCCCGGCGTCTGCCCCGTTGCCGCCAGCCAGTCGATGAACCGTGCGCGCAAGGTTCGCGGTACAACCGCGAAGCCCAGCCTCAGCCCGCTGAACAAGGTCTTGTTGAAACTGCCGCAGAACAGCACCCGGTCATGCTGGTCGAGCGCCTTGATCGCCGGCAGTGGCGCGCAGGCATAGTTGTATTCGCTGTCGTAGTCATCCTCGACGATGTAGCCATCGCGGGTCTGTGCCCAGTCCAGCAGCGCCTGCCGTCGCTGGACGCTCATGCAGATGCCCAGCGGAGCCTGGTGCGCTGGCGTGGTGTGCACCGCGCGGACGTTGTCGTGCCTGGCCAGTTGTTCGACGTCCAGGCCTGCCTGGTCCACGGCGACGCAGATCACCCGCCTGCCGGTCTGTTCGAACATGCGTGCGGCCCAGGAGTAGCCCGGATCCTCCAGGGCGATGGCGTCGTCCTGTTCCAGCCATTGGCTGATGAAGTGCAGGCTGTGGCGAATGCCCTGGGTCACGACGATATCCTCGACGTCGCACTCGATGCCCCGATAGAGGCGGATGTGCGCCGCGATAGCCTTGCGCAGCAACATGTCACCTGCGTGCGGAACGCTCTCGGTGATTGTCGCAAGGGCATCGGCGGCCAGTTGCAGATGACGCTGTTCAAGCAGCGTCGGGTCTGCCAGCCGGGCGACGAAGGGCACGCCTGTCTGCAGCCTGGCTTCTGGCAGGGCAGCAGGGCTGAGGCAGGGCGCGGGCTCGCGGGGGCAAGCGAGAGTGGCCAGGGACTGGTCGTTGGCCGCGATCAGCGCGTCGGGACGCAGCGGTGCGACCACTGAGCCCGCGCCTTGTCGGCGCAGGATGCAACCTTCCAGGGCGAGTTGTTCGAAAACCAGCTCGACAGTGCCCCGCGCCACACCCCACCGCTGGGCGAGGGTGCGGGTGGAGGGCAGACGTGTGCCGGGCGCCAGATGGCCACAGGCGAGCAGATCTTGCAGGAAGGCATAGAGCAGTTGGTGCTTGCGGGCCGAAGGTTTGGCGGACAGCTCGAACGGCAGGGCAAGGTCAAGGGCAAGGGGTTGTTTGCCTCTGGCCATAAGTGGTCCACATGCAGGAAGGCTTAATGGACCTTCATGGTATCCAGCGCAGTCCCTAAGCTCAATCCACGTAACAATTTGTTGCGGTGCGCAGAGAAGCGCGCCCGGTTCTGCTGCGCGCGCGTTTCGGGCGTTGACGGAGCCGGTATTCATTCTTTGAAGGAGTCAACGAGTCATGACGGTTCTGCAGTTGTTGCCTGTCCCATCGGCGTCGCAGCGCGGCCACGCGTCGCTGCGGGTCGCGATCATCGGCGGGGGGGCGACGGCGATCACGCTGATAGACGCCATCGAACTGCGCGCGCAGCAGGATGGCCTGGACGTGGAGATCACTGTGTACGAGGCCGATCCACGTATCGGTCCAGGCAGGGCCTACCAACACGATGGCGATTACGGCCTGCTCAATCGGCAGGCGTGTTTCATGTCGATCAAGCGCCAGGATCCCGGGCATTTCGTCGACTGGCTCAAGGCGCACCATGGCGAAGAACTGGCCAGTCAGGAGTTCCTGCCGCGACGCTACTTTGGTCAGTACCTGTCGGAGTGCTTCGCCCAGCAGCTAGGCAGTGCACGCCGGCGGGGGCGGCCGATCCAGGTGGTCGCGGCCAGGGCAACGAGCTTGTCGGTGACCGCCGAGGGCGTACTGGTGGGCACTGCTGGCGGTCCGGCGCGCAGCTTCGACCGCGTCGCGGTGTGCATCGGTACCGCAGAACCCCATGATCTGTTCGGCCTTGGTTGCATGCCTCGCTACATAGGCAATCCCTACCCAATGTGGACCCGCTTTGCCGGCATCGGCAGTCATGATCACGTGGCGATCATCGGCACCAGCCTGTCGGCGGTGGATGCCGTGCTGGCCCTCGCCGCGCAAGGCCATCAGGGCCCGATCAGCATGCTGTCGAGAAATGGCTTGCTGCCCGCCGTGCGGATGCCGCACCACGATTTCCAGTACCAGATCCTGACCCCCGAGCTGTTGGCCGGCAAGCGCGATACGGCCGGAAACATAGCCTGGCAGCACTGGTTGCAGATCGTCGCGGACGAGTTGTGTGCCCAGGGCGTGAACATGGACGGCTTGAGTGAGGAACTGGCGCCCGCGCAGTGCGCCAGGGCGCGCCTGGTCCGGCACCTGGCGGCGGCGCAGGCGTGCGCGAAGTGGCTGCCGATACTGGTGGACATCAGCAAGGACTACATCGAGCAGGCCTGGGACAGCCTCAGCGATGGCGACCGACGCGTCTATCTGAGCAATCACCATTGCGTATTCATGAGTCTGTGCAACCCGATGCCGCCGCAGACCGCTGGCAAGTTGTTGCAGTTGCTCGAATCCGGCCAGCTTTCCATCCGGGGTGGCCTCGAAACGGTACAGCCGGTTGATGAACGCAGCTTCATGCTGGTGCACGGTGGCGGCACGGACCAGGTCGACTGGGTGATCAACGCCACCCGCTCCGAGACCGGGGGGATCGGCAAGGTCGGCGAGGCGCTGGTTGGGGCTATGGTCGACAACGGCGTGGCCCAGTTGCACCCGTTCGGTGGCATAAAGGTGGAGTTCGGCTCACACCGGGTCATCGATCGCTACGGCCGGCCGAGCAGCCAGCTTTTCGCACTGGGTCAGCTGGCATCGGGCAATCACTACTACACCAGTTCGCTGCCGATGATCAGCCGGCAGATCGAGCGCCTTCTGCCTGCGTTGCTGGCCCCGCACTACGAACAGGTAATGCTGGCATGAGTGCGCCGAGCGCGAGACCCTGGTTGACCCTGGCGCTGTTGAGCGCCGTCGTGGTGCCGCAGGTGGGGCTGGGCGTGATGGTGCCGGCATCGGCGCGGTTGGCCCAGGACCTCCATGTGGGGGTGGCGAGCGTGCAGAACACGCTTGTGGTGTACATGGTCGGCTACGCCGTATCGGTGATCATGGCCGGGCTGCTTTCCGATCGGTTCGGCCCCAGGGCCGTGCAGTTGGGCGGTCTGGCGCTGGCGCTGGTCGGCGCCTTGCTGGCGGCCAGCGCTGAGGGCTTCACGCTGTTCATCCTCGGCCGTTTGCTGCAATCGCTGGGCGGCTGCGTCAGTACCGTGACCACACGCCTGGTCGTAAGGGAGGTGTACCCCGAAGCGCAGCGCTTGCCGGTTCTGAGCACCCTGGCCTCGGCCATTGCCGTCACGCCTTGCGTGGTGCCATTGCTGGCCGGTGCTGTGCTGCCTGAACTGGGGTGGCGCGGGGTGCTGCTGTGTGCCGGCGCATTCAACCTGCTGGTGTTGCTGGTGTTCGTCGGCTTTACCCGGCCCACGGCAGGCGGCGGGCAGCCGATCGGCTCGGTTGGCGCCATCTGGCGCGTGTACCGGCGCAACATGGGCAACCCTGACTATCGGCGCAATGCGGCCTGCATCAGCCTGGTGTGGATGAGCTACTTCGCGCTGCTGTCGTCTTCGTCCCATGCCTTCCAGCAGGTGCTGGGCTTCAGTGAGCTGGAGTATGGCGCGCTGATCGGCGCCTGTGCCTGTGGCTATGTGGTGGGCAGCACCACCGCGCGGCGCCTGAGCCAGACCCACGACCTGGACGCGCTGCTGGCGCTCGCCGCGATGATCGGCTTGGGAGGTTGCATAGGCCTGTCCCTGGGGCTGCTGCTGGTGGGGCCGGGGACGCTGGTGTTCCTGCTGCCGATGATCGCGCTGCTGGTCTGTACCGGCATGGTCATCCCGATCACGCAGGCAGGGTTGTTGCGTTGCGTCAGCCAGGACGTCGGCATGTCGTCGGGGCAGTTCTTCTTTCTGCAGATGATGGCCGGCGCCCTGTACTCACTGTTCCTCAGTTGCATCCCGCCGCTGGACCTGAACCACCTGGCGATCGCCGTCGCTGCCCCGGTAGTGCTCATGGCGGGGGTGGTGGGGCGGCTGCGCCTGCGTGGTCGTCTGCAGGCCAGCCAGCCCTGAATCCACGGTTCAGCCCTCGCGCAGCACGCTCAGCGGGCTGCTGTTCAGTGCCCGCCGGGTGCCATAGCCACCGGCGGCGCCGATCAGCAGCGCGCCCAGCAGCGGCAGCAGGAGCAGCGCCGGGTGCGGCGCCCAGGCCAGGTCGAAGGCATGACGGTACAGGCCGAAGGTGATCAGCTCGCAGCCCAGTGCCGCGAGCAGGCCGCTGGCGGCGCCGAGCAGGCCGAACTCGATGCGTCTTGCCTTTACCAGCAGCGGGCGTGCCGCTCCCAGCGCCCGCAGCAGGGCACCTTGGCGGATGCGTTCGTCGAGGGTCGCCTGCAGGCCGGCAAACAGTACCGCCAGCCCCGCGGCCAGCACGAACAACAGCACGTACTCCACTGCCAGGGTGACCTGGGCAAGGATGCTGCGCAGCTGGGCGAGCAGTGCATCGACCTGCAGCACGGTCACCGCCGGGAAGGCCCGGGACAGCGCGACGATTTCCTGGTCGTGGCCCGGCGCCAGGTAGAAGCTGGTGAGGTAGGTGGTGGGCAGGCCTTGCAAGGTGCCCGGCTGGAAGATCATGTAGAAGTTGGGCTGGAAACTGTCCCAGTGCACGCTGCGCAGGCTGCTGACCCGGGCCTGGCGTTGCTGGCCGCCGATGTCGAAGGTCAGCAGGTCGCCCAGTTGCAGGTGCAGGCTCTGCGCCAGCTCCGCTTCCACGGAAACCCCGGGGGTTTCATCGTTGGCGGGTGCCTGCTGCCACCATTGGCCGGCGCTCAGGGCGTTGCCCTGGGGCAGCTCGGCGGCCCAGGTCAGGCTGAGGTCACGCTGGATGGCACGTTCGCCGGTGGACTCCTTGCTGACCAGCTGGCGCACCGGCTGCTCGTTGATATGGGTCAGGCGGCCGGGAATTACCGGGTACAGCGGCGCGGCGGTGGCGTTGATCTGGGCCAGGCGCTCGGCAAACGGCTGGCGCTCGTCGGGCAGGATGTTCAGGGCGAAATGATTGGGTGCGTCCTTGGGCAACTGCGCCTGCCAGGTGTCGAGCAGTTCCGCCCGCAGCAGGGCGACCAGGCCCATTGCCAGGAGGATCAGGCCGAAGGCCAGGGCTTGGCCGGCGGCGGCCAGCGGGTGACGCAGCAACTGCCCGAGCCCCAGCCGCCAGGCCAGCGGCGCGCCGGCCAGCAAGCGGCGCAGGCTGCGCAGGCCGAGCAACAGTAATCCACCCAGCAGCAAGGCGGCGATCAGCCCCCCGCCGAGCAGGGCGAAGGTCAGCAGCAAGTCCAGGCTCAGGCGCCACATGATCAGGCCCAGGGCGAGCAGTGCGGCGCCGTACACCAACCAGCTGCTCGGTGGCAGTGGCAGCAGGTCGCGGCGCAGCACTCGCAGCGGCGGCACGCGACCCAGGGCTGCCAGTGGCGGCAAGGCGAAGCCGGCCAGGGCTACCAATCCGGTGCCGATGCCGGCCAGCGCCGGGGTGAGGCCACCGGGCGGCACCTGGCTGGGCAGCAGGCCTTCGAGCAGGCGGAACAACCCCAACTGAGCGAGCCAGCCGAGCAGCGCGCCGATGACTGCGGCGGCGACACCGAGCATTGCCAGTTGCAGGCTATAAAGGCCAAGGGCCTGGTGCCGGGACAGGCCCAGGCAGCGCAGCAGGGCACTGGCATCCAGGCGTCGCGCGGCGTAGCGGCTGGCCGACAAGGCCACGGCGACGCCGGCCAGCAGCACCGCCACCAGGCTCGCCATGTTCAGGTAACGCTCGGCCTTGCCCAGTGCGCCGCCGATCTGCCGGTTACCATCGCGGGTGTCGAGCAGGCGCTGGTTGGCGGCCAGGCTTCTTTCCGCCGTCTGCCGATACTTTTGCAAGGCGTCGATATCACCGCGCCACAGGTCGCGGTAGCTGACCCGGCTGCCGGGCTGGATCACGCCGGTGGCGTCCAGGTCGGCGAGGTTCATCAGCACTCGCGGCGTAAGGCTGTAGAAGTTGCCGGCGCGGTCGGGCTCGTAGGTCAGCACGCGGCTCATGCGCAGGGTCTTCATGCCCACGTCGATGCTGTCGCCGATGGCCAGGCCGAGCGCCGCGAGCAGGCGCGGTTCGACCCAGGCCTCTCCCGGCGCCGGGCCGCCGCCGGGCACTTCCTCGGCGTAGGGTGCCGGGGCGCTGCGCAATTGCCCGCGCAGCGGGTAGGCGGGGTCGGCCGCCTTGATGCTGGAAAGCTGGATGCCGCTGTCGCCACCCACCACGCTGGTGAATTCCACCACCCGCGCATGGCTCAGGCCCAGCGCCGTGCCATCGGTGATCTGCTGTGCGCTGGGCGCAGCACTGCCCTGCAGGACCAGGTCGGCGCCGAGGAACTCGCTGGCGCGCAATTGCATGGCGCCGTTGAGCCGCGCGCCGAAGTAGCCGATGGCGGTACTGGCCGCCACCGCCACCAGCAGGGCGAAGAACAGCACGCGTACTTCGCTGGCGCGCGCGTCACGCAGCAACTGGCGCAGCGCAAGGGTGCACAGGCGTGGGAACGATAGGCGGGTCATCAGGGCTCCAGGGGCGCCACCAGGCGTCCGGCATCCAGGCGGATCAGGCGGCGGCAGCGCTTGGCCAGGCGTTCGTCGTGGGTCACCAGCACCAGGGTGGTGCCGCGCTCCTGGTTCAGTTCGAACAAAAGGTCGCTGATGCGCTCGCCGGTGTGGCTGTCGAGGTTGCCGGTGGGCTCGTCGGCAAACAGCACGGCCGGTTGCGCGGCGAAGGCGCGGGCGATCGCCACCCGCTGCTGCTCGCCGCCGGAGAGCTGGCGCGGGGTGTGGCTCAGGCGTTTGCCCAGGCCGACCCGCTCGAGCAGGCCGCGGGCGTGCTCGCGGGCATCGCGGCGACCGTCGAGCTCCAGCGGCAGCATGACGTTCTCCAGGGCGTTGAGGCTGTCGAGCAACTGGAATGACTGGAACACGAAGCCGACGTGCTCGGCGCGCACCCGGGCGCGCTGGTCCTCGTCGAGGGGGCCGAGATCGTGGCCGGCGAGGATCACCTTGCCGGCGCTGGGGCGGTCGAGCCCGGCGAGCAGGCCCAACAGCGTGGACTTGCCGGAACCGGAGGCACCGACGATGGCCAGGCTGTCGCCCTGGGCGAGGTCGAGGGAGAGGGCGTGGAGGATGGTCAGGTCGCCTTCCGCGCTGGGGACCACTTTGCTAAGGTTCTGCGCAACGAGAATGCTGGGGCCCATGGAGAATCCGATGCGAATGTGGTGGTTGAGTGCCGGTCTGGCCCTGTGTTGCCTGGCCCAGGGCGCGGCGGCGGGAACATTGCTGGTCGTGGGCGATAGTATCAGCGCCGGTTTTGGCCTGGATACCCGCCAGGGTTGGGTCAACCTGCTGCAACAGCAACTGCGCAAGGAGGGTTTTGACGACCAGGTGGTCAATGCCTCCATCAGTGGCGACACCAGCGCGGGCGGCCAGGCGCGGCTGCCGGCGCTGCTTGCAGCGCACAAGCCGGACCTGGTGGTGCTGGAGTTGGGTGGCAACGATGGCCTGCGCGGGCAGCCTCCGCAGCAATTGCAACAGAATCTTGCGGCAATGATCGACCAGTCCCGCGACGCGGGGGCCAAGGTCGTGTTGCTGGGCATGCGCCTGCCCCCCAACTACGGTGTGCGCTACACTACGGCGTTCGCCCAGGTCTACGAGCAACTGGCCACGGAGAAAAAGGTACCGCTGGTGCCGTTTTTCCTCGACGGCGTGGGCGGGGTGCCGGAGCTGATGCAGGCCGATGGCATCCACCCAGCCGCCGCCGCCCAGCAGCGCTTGCTGGAAAATGCCTGGCCGGCGATAAAACCCTTGCTGTGACGCTTTTATCGGGGGCCGCTTTCGGCTAATGTTGCGCCCCCCGTTTCGAGTGCCCCCGATGCCGCGCCCTGCCTGGTCCCTGTACGCCTACCAACTGATCGAGCCCGACGAGCAGCTCGACCTGTTTGCCTGCCAGGAAGTGCGCATCCACCTCGCCGCCCGCCAGCTCGAGCTCGGCGTGCCTGTCGACCGTACCTTGTGCGGTGGCCTGCTGCCCGCGCAGCCGCGCTGGTCGGGCGTCGAGCGGGCCATCTACCGTGACGAGCGCCTGTGTGAGTTGTGCAAGGCAATCCTCGATGCCCAGCGGCGTGGCATGCGCCCGGTGTGGCCGGAACTCTGAGCGCCTTTCATCATCTGAAATGCTTGCGCCTCCCGCTTGTTTCGACGCGGGTGTACAATCGATTCCCTTGACTGACCTTTCGAAGGATTTCCCGGATGTTGCCGCGCTTTCCCGCCGTCACCCGTAGCCTGACCCTGGCCGCCTTGCTGGCGACAGGCCCCGCTGTTGCGCTGGAACTGCCGTTGCCACCCCCCGGTGAGGACGTCGTCGGCCAGGTCCACACCATCCAGGCCAAGTACGAAGACACCTTCGCCGACATCGGCACCGCCAACGACCTGGGCTACCTGGAGATGATCGCCGCCAACCCCGGCGTCGACCCGTGGCTGCCGGGCGCCGGTACCGAGATCATCCTGCCGACCCGCTACATCCTGCCGCCGGGGCCGCGCGAAGGCATCGTCATCAACCTGGCCGAGTACCGTCTCTACTACTACCCGAAAGGGCAGAACGTGGTGCATACCTTCCCGCTGGGTATTGGCCGCGAGGGCTGGGGGTCGCCGATCGCGAACACCAAGATCACCGCCAAGACGCCTAATCCGACCTGGACCCCGCCGGCCTCGATCCGTGCCGAGCACGCCGCCGATGGCGACATCCTGCCGACCGTCGTGCCGGCCGGGCCGGACAACCCGCTGGGTCCGTTCAAGTTCACCCTTGGGGTGCCGGGCTACCTGATCCATGGCTCGAACAAGAAGTTCGGTATTGGCATGCGCACCAGCCACGGCTGCTTCCGCATGCTCAACAACAATGTGCTGACGCTGTCGAAGATGGTCCCGGTGGGTACGCCGGTACGCATCATCAACGAGCCGTACAAGTTCGGTATCAGTGCCGGCAAAGTCTATCTGGAAGCCCACACGCCGCTGGACGATCACGGCAATCCGTCGGTGGTCGACAAGCACACCGCCGTCATCAACGCGCTGCTCAAGCGTGAAGACCTGGCCAACAACTTGCGCATGAACTGGGACATGGTTCGCGATGTGGTCGCTGCCGAAGATGGCATGCCGGTCGAGATCGCCGTGCCCACCAATGGTGCAAGCGCGCCGATGGTGTCGAGCATTCCACCGGAGTTGCAGTAAGCGATTGCCTACGGGTAACTAACTAGCAGGGCACTTTTTGTACAGAGCTAGGGGCCGCCTTGCGGCTCATCGCGGGACAAGCCCCCCCTACAGGTATGCGCGTGTTGCGCTGTAGGGGGGGGCTAGTCCCGCGATGGGGCGCAAAGCGGCCCCTGTTGTTTGGCCTTGCATCAACAGGTTTTCTTCCAGGCAATAAAAAAGCCGACCCACAAGTGGGTCGGCTCCATAACAATCCGTGAGGATTATTACTTGCGGCTGGCTTTGTCCAGCATACGCAGAGCGCGCTCGTTGGCTTCGTCAGCGGTCTGCTGAGCCTTCTGAGCAGCTGCCAGAGCGTCGTCAGCTTTGCGGTAGGCTTCGTCTGCACGAGCCTGGGCGCGAGCTGCTGCGTCTTCGGTAGCAGTCAGGCGAGCTTCGGTTTCTTTGGATACGCTGCTGCAACCGGTAGCCAGAACTGCGGCCAGAGCCAGAGCAGAGAATTTCAGAACGTTGTTCATCGTGTTCCCCTTCAAGGACTTTCTATTAAATAGCCATCTCTCGGAAAAGAGAAACTGGCCGGCGTACATAGTACCCATTACTTGTAGTAAGTAAACTGACTGAGCGCAAGAACTGCAAAAAAAATGCTGCCGAGGCCTCCGGCGACGGGGTTTGTAAACAAACTGTGAAAACCACGGGCAGCGTTCGCAAGCGATTGTAGTACAGGAACTTTTTTGTTGAACTAAGGGTGACTTTAACTGTCGGTCAGCGTCTTAGCCCTACAACATCCGGTTGCTGTTGCCAGGCGGTGCAGACGTTGCTGTCAGCATTTTCATTCAGGGCAGCTTGAGCATTCTTGCTGGTGCCGCCTACTATTTGAGGGTGCCATCGGCGCAGAACGATCCAGGTCGCGCTGCTGTCCAAGGGGCAACAGGTGGCGTGGAGGTTCCTCCGCCGGATAAACCACATCGGTAAGGTAAGGGTCTGCCGACAAGACCTGCGAGGAGTAGTGATGAGCGAAACGCTGACCATCCACCATGACCAGGCCGGTCATCAGTTCGAGACCACCGTGGACGGTCACCGGGCTTACCTGACGTACATGGACCTGGGCAAGCAGACGCTGGACATCTATCGCACCTTCGTTCCCAACGCCCTGCGCGGGCGCGGGATCGCCGCCGCGCTGACCGAAAAGGCGCTGGAGTACGCCGAGCAGATGGGCTACACGGTCATCCCGTCGTGCTCCTATGTCGAGCGCTACATGGAGCGCCAGCAGCGGCACTCGAGCAAGGCCTGACCTGGCAGCACGCACACATGAAAACGCCGGGCATTGCCCGGCGTTTTCGTTTGCGCGATTTCTCAGCCGCGCTGACGCTTGGGCAGCACATCCTTGAGCTTGGCGTGCATGCTGCGCAGGGTCTTCTCGGTGGCGGCCCAGTCGATGCAGGCGTCGGTGACCGACACGCCGTACTGCAGCTCGTCGAGGTTCTTCGGAATGGCCTGGCAGCCCCAGTTCAGGTGGCTCTCGACCATCAGGCCGATGATCGACTGGTTGCCTTCGAGGATCTGGTTGGCCACGTTCTCCATGACCAGCGGCTGCAGGGCCGGATCCTTGTTGGAGTTGGCGTGGCTGCAGTCGACCATGATGTTCGGCTTGATCTTCGCTTTGGTCAGGTCCTGTTCGCACAGGGCGACGCTCACCGAGTCATAGTTGGGCTTGCCGTTGCCGCCGCGCAGTACCACGTGGCCGTAGGCGTTGCCCTTGGTGGTGACGATGGACACGCCACCTTCCTGGTTGATGCCCAGGAAGCGGTGCGGCTTGGACACCGACTGCAGGGCGTTGATCGCCACGGTCAGGCCGCCATCGGTACCGTTCTTGAAGCCGACCGCCGAGGACAGGCCAGAGGCCATCTCGCGGTGGGTCTGGGATTCGGTGGTGCGCGCGCCGATGGCCGACCAGCTGATCAGGTCCTGCAGATACTGCGGGGAGATAGGGTCAAGCGCTTCGGTGGCGGTGGGCAGGCCTTTTTCGGCCAGGTCCAGCAGCAGTTGGCGGCCGATGTGCAGGCCGTCCTGGATCTTGAACGAGTCATCCAGGTACGGGTCGTTGATCAGGCCTTTCCAGCCGACGGTGGTGCGCGGCTTCTCGAAATACACGCGCATGACCAGGTACAGGGTGTCGGAAACTTCCTCGGCCAGTACCTTCAGGCGCTCGGCATACTCGTGGGCGGCCTTGATGTCGTGGATCGAGCACGGGCCGACCACCACGAACAGGCGATGGTCCTTGCCGTCGAGGATATTGCGCACCACTTCACGGCCGGCAGTCACGGTCTGCAGGGCCTTGGCGCTGAGGGGGATTTCCTTCTTGAGCTGATCAGGGGTGATCAAGGTCTCGTTGGAGGCAACGTTAAGGTCATCGATCGGTAAATCAGCCATCGTGTTACTCGTCAGGTCACGGGTGCCGGCCGCCAGCGATCCCCGTGCGGCCCAGCAGCAGATTGTTCGCAGCGGGGAGGCCGAACCTTAGCGCGTTAGCGGGGTCGCGACAATGGGCTGGGCCCCGTCGATACGGGGTTTTTGCCCGCCAAGCGGCATTTGGGCGCGAGCTCGCTGCCTGGCGGGACTATTTCACCGTGGCAGCGACACCTGGGTATAGTGGCTGACCAACAACAATGACTCTTGACCAGGAGCACGGCATGGCATCCCTCGACCCTCAGGTTGGCAAGCCCCGCATCGGCATCATCGGCAGCGGCGCAATCGGTGGTTTCTATGGCCTGATGCTGGCCCGCGCCGGTTTCGACGTGCACTTTCTGCTGCGCAGTGAATACCAGGCCGTGCATGAGCACGGGCTGCAGCTCGACAGCGCCGTGCATGGCCAGGTGCGCATGCCTGTGCAGGCCTACGCCTCTGCCGCCGACATGCCGCCTTGCGACTGGCTGCTGGTGGGGGCCAAGGCCACCAGCAATGCCGAGCTGGCGCCCTTGATCGTGCAAGCCGCAGCACCGCAGGCCAGGGTGGTATTGCTGCAGAACGGCCTTGGGGTCGAGGAGCAGCTGCGCCCGGCCTTGCGCCCGGACATGCACCTGCTGGGCGGGTTGTGCTTCATCTGTGTCAACCGCGAGCGCCCCGGGGTGATTCGTCACCAGTCGTTGGGCGCGGTGAACCTTGGCTATCACAGTGGGCCCGCACAAGCTGATGCAGCGGTCGTGGTGGAGGAGGGCGCGGCGCTGTTCCGGGCTGCGGGCATCGACTCCCAGGCCATGGCCGACCTCGACCAGGCGCGTTGGCAGAAGCTGGTGTGGAACGTGCCCTACAACGGCCTTTCGGTGCTGCTGCAGGCAAGCACCACACCCTTGATGGGCGATGCCGACAGCCGTGCGCTGATCCAGGCGCTGATGGCCGAAGTGGTGGCGGGCGCCAGGGCCTGTGGCCGTGAGCTGCCGACGGGCTACGCCGAGCACCTGTTCCGCGTCACCGAGAAGATGCCGGACTACTGGCCGAGCATGTACCACGACCATGCCTTGCAGCGGCCACTGGAGCTGCAGGCGATCTACGCCGAACCCTTGGCCCGCGCACGCGCGGCGGGGTGTGAGTTGCCGCGCATGGAGGCGTTGTACCAGGCACTGGCGTTTCTCGACCGGCGTAACCGGCAGGCCTGAAAGCCGCGGCGGCTGTGCGCCGGACGGCCAGGCGACGGCCCATGGCGCTGCTAAGCTCAAGCTTGCTCTGCCGAAGCGGCAGTCGAGGAGGTCGAATGATCCGTTCCATGCTGTTCGCTACAGACCTCGGTGTTTACGCGCCCTTCGTCATGCAGCACGCCTTGGCCCTGGCGCGGACCTTCAACGCGGAGCTGTATGTGATTCATGCCGTGGAGCCCATGGGCCAGTTTGCCGAGTCCTTGCTGCAGAGCTACCTCGACGAGCAGACCCTCGATGCATTGCACAGTGAAGGCGTGACGACGGTCATGGCCAATATCGAGCAGCGGGTGCTGGAGAACTTTCGCGAGGAACTGGGCGAGGTCGCCGACCTGGCGCTGATCCGCGCGGTGCGGGTGCGTCAAGGCGACCCGGCGCAGGTGATCCTCGAGCAGGCCCAGCGCCTGGCGGTCGACCTGCTGATTTTCGGCAGCCACAGTGCAGGGGCGGGGGTGGATGTGCCGATCGGTCGCACGGCGGTGCGGCTGCTGCAACTGTCGCCGGTGCCGGTGTACATGGTGCCGTTGGCCCAGCATCTTGGGCGTAGGAAAGTGTGAACCTAGCGGTAGGGTTTTTTCCTGCGAACGTAACAAAATAGTTCTAGATTTATTTCTCTAGCCACTAATATAGTTATAACTCGTCGCTGCCGGCGCGCCGGTGACCTACCGCCTTTGAGGGATATCTATGAAGCTTCAGCAACTGCGCTACATCTGGGAAGTGGCGCACCATGACCTCAACGTTTCCGCGACGGCGCAGAGCCTGTACACCTCCCAGCCCGGGATCAGCAAGCAGATCCGCCTGCTCGAAGACGAGCTGGGCGTCGAGGTCTTCGCCCGCAGCGGCAAGCACCTGACCCGTGTCACCCCGGCGGGCGAGCGCATCATAAATACTGCCGGCGAGATCCTGCGCAAGGTCGAGAGCATCAAGCAGATTGCCCAGGAATTCTCCAACGAGAAAAAGGGCACCCTGTCGATCGCCACCACCCACACCCAGGCGCGCTATGCGCTGCCGCCAGTGATCAGCAATTTCATCAAGCAATACCCGGAAGTCGCCCTGCACATGCACCAGGGCTCGCCCATGCAGATCGCCGAGATGGCGGCTGACGGCACCGTCGATTTCGCCATCGCCACCGAGGCGCTGGAGCTGTTCGGCGACCTGATCATGATGCCGTGCTACAAATGGAACCGTTGTGTGGTAGTGCCTCAGGGACACCCACTGACCAAGCTGCCGAAGTTGACCCTGGAGGCAGTGGCCGAGTATCCGATCGTCACCTATGTATTCGGCTTCACTGGTCGTTCCAAGCTCGACGAGGCGTTCAACCACCGTGGCCTGACGCCGAAAGTGGTGTTCACCGCGGCCGACGCCGACGTGATCAAGACTTATGTACGCCTGGGCCTGGGCGTGGGTATCGTTGCCAAGATGGCGGTGGACCCGAAGCTCGACAGCGACCTGGTGTGCCTGGATGCCAGCGAGTTGTTCGAGGCCAGCATCACCAAGATCGGCTTCCGTCGCGGCACCTTCCTGCGTGGTTTCATGTGCGACTTCATCGAGAAGTTCGCGCCGCACCTGACTCGCGAGGTGATGGCCAAGGCGATCCAGTGCCACAACAAGCAGGAGCTCGAAGAGCTGTTCGAGGGTGTCGAGCTGCCGGTGCACTGACCTGAAATAACTGGGGCCGCTTTGCGGCCCCAGTCGTTTATGCCTTGCTGATCAGGTTGCCGGCGTGCAACCCGCATTCCTTCTGGGTCGACTCCTCCCACCACCAACGTCCTTCGCGCTCATGCTGGTTCGGCAGCACTGGGCGGGTGCACGGCTCGCAACCAATGCTGATGAAACCGCGCTCGTGCAGGCTGTTGTACGGCAGTTCGAGCATGCGGATGTAGCCCCAGACTTCCTCGCTGGTCATCTGCGCCAGGGGGTTGAACTTGTACAGGGTGCGCTCCGGGGTGGAGAAGGCGCTGTCGATCTCCAGGGCCGCTACCTGGCTGCGGGTGCCGGGGCTCTGGTCGCGACGCTGGCCGGTGGCCCAGGCGCTCACGGTGGCCAGCTTGCGGCGCAGCGGCTCGATCTTGCGGATACCGCAGCACTCGCCATGGCCGTCCTTGTAGAAGCTGAACAGGCCCTTTTCCTTGACGAACGGGTCGAGCTTGTCGCGGTCCGGGCTGAGGATTTCGATCGGCAGGTTGTACTGCTCGCGCACCTGGTCGATGAAACGGTAGGTTTCCGGGTGCAGGCGACCGGTATCGAGGCTGAACACCTTGACCTGCTTGTTCAGTTTCCAGGCCATGTCCACCAGCACCACATCCTCGGCGCCACTGAAGGAGATCCACAGGTCGTCGCCGAAGTGTTCGAAGGCGAGCTTGAGGATCTCCTGCGGGGACTTGCTGGCGTAGGTCGCGGCCAGGGCGGCGACGTCGAAGGGTTGGCTCATCAGGCGGTTTCCATCGGGTGAGTGGCGCTGTGCGCTCGTAGTGATCAGATGGTAACAAAAAATGGCGGGGCAGACGCCTGGCGATCGCGGGGCAAGCCCGCTCCCACGGAGTTCTACAAGGCTTGCAGCGTTTCCATCAGCACGCGCACCTTGGCGATCGACTCTTCGTATTCGGCCTGCCAATCCGAATCGGCCACCACCGCGCCACCGCCCCAGCAACTGACCTGGCCGTCCTTGACCAGCAGGCTGCGGATGGCGATCGAGCTGTCCATCTCGCCGCGCACGTCGAGGTACAGCAGCGAGCCGCAGTACAGCGCCCGGCGCGTCGGCTCCAGCTCGTCGATGATCTGCATGGCGCGGATCTTCGGCGCGCCGGTGATCGAGCCGCCGGGGAAGCTGCCGGCGATCAGGTCCAGGGCGTCCTTGCCGGCGGCCAGCTGGCCGACCACGCTGCTGACCAGGTGATGGACGTTGGGGTAGCTCTCCAGGCTGAACAGTTCCGGCACCTTCACCGAACCGGTCTGGCAGGTGCGGCCGATATCGTTGCGCAGCAGGTCGACGATCATCAGGTTTTCCGAGCGGTCCTTGGGGCTGGCCAGCAGCTCGGCGGCGTTGCGGGCGTCCTCGGTCGGGTCGGCGGCGCGTGGGCGGGTGCCCTTGATCGGGCGGGTCTCGACTTCGCCCTGGCTGACACGGATGAAACGCTCGGGCGAGAAGCTCAGCAGCGCCGTGCCTTCATCCAGCTGCTGGTAGCCGGAGAACGGCGTCGGGCAGGCGGCGCGAAGGGCCTGGTAGGCGCGCCATGGGTCGCCCTGGCAGGGGGCGCGAAAGCGCTGGGTGAGGTTGATCTGGTAGCAGTCGCCGGCCTGGATGTAGCGCTGCACCTGGTCGAACGCCGCCCGGTACTGCTCGGGGCGAAGATCGCCGGTCATGGGTGCCAGCAGGTGGAAGTCACCGCTATCGCCCGGGGTGCTGGCCTCGAACAGCGCGATGAGCCGTTGCCGTTCGTCCTCGGGCAGCCGCGGGTGGAACACCAGCTGGCTGCTGCACAGCCGATGATCGGACACCAGTGCCCAGGCATACAGCCCCAGCCGGGCGTCGGGCAGGCCGAGGTCGTCGACCGCGTGCGTCGGCAATTGCTCCAGGCGCCGGCCAAAGTCGTAGCTCAGGTAGCCGATCAGGCCGCCGGCGAAGGGCAGTTCGATGCCCTCGGGCAGTTGCGCTTCCCCAAGTTCCGCCAGTGCCTGGCGCAGGCGCTGCAGGTAAGCCTGACCGTCCTCATCGCTGCGTGCCTGCAGCTGTTGCAGGGGCCAGGCGCTGAGCAGATCGTAGCGACCGCGTTCGGCACCCGGACGGGCGCTGTCGAGCAGGATCGCGCCGGGCGCGCGGCGCAGGCGTTCGAAGTAGAAGGCGGGGTCGGGCTGGTAGGGCAGGGGGTGCAGCGTACAGGTCGGCATCAGAGTGGACGGCGATGAAAAAGCGAGGAGGGCGATTGTAGACCTGTGGGGGGGATGCGCCTAGCGCCGGCAGCGACATTCGCATGTTGTGTCTCGCCTCGGGGTCGCTATGCGACCCTTTCGCCGCGGTTCGTCGTCACGGCAAGCCGGCTCCCACAGGTGGTGTGCAATCCTTGTGGGAGCTGGCTTGTCGTGGCGACGAACCGCAAGGGGCTGCAGAGCAGCCCCCGAGCATCACTGCGGATGAACGTGCCCGAACAGGCCTTGCGAGACCTTCACGCGCTGCTCGGCATCCTCGCTGCGACCTTCCTTGGCCAGCATCTCCAGGTGCGCCTCGATGGCGTGGGTGCGTTGCGTGAGCCCGCAGTCGTTGGCGATCTGGATGTTCAGGCCGGGGCGGGCGTTGAGCTCGAGGATCAGCGGGCCCTTGTCCTGGTCCAGCACCATGTCCACACCGATGTAGCCCAGGCCGCACAGCTCGTAGCAGCTGGCGGCAAGCTTCATGAAGCCGTCCCAGTTCGGCAACTGCACGCCGTCCACCGCGTTGGTGGTGTCGGGGTGCTTGCTGATGATCTTGTTCAGCCAGGTGCCGCGCAGTGTCAGGCCGGTGGCCAGGTCCACGCCGACGCCGATGGCGCCCTGGTGCAGGTTGGCCTTGCCGCCGGACTGGCGGGTCGGCAAGCGCAGCATGGCCATCACCGGGTAGCCCATCAGCACGATGATGCGGATGTCGGGCACGCCCTCGTAGCTGATGCTCTTGAAGATCTGGTCCGGAGTGACCCGGTACTCGATCAGCGCGCGGTCGCGGTGCCCGCCCAGCGAATACAGGCCGGTAAGGATGCTGGAGATCTGGTGCTCGATCTCCTCGTGGCTGATGATCTTGCCCGAAACCGTGCGGTAGCGGTCCTCGAAGCGGTCGGCGATCACCAGGATGCCGTCACCGCCGGCGCCCTGGGCCGGTTTGATGACGAAGTCGCTGCGCCCGCCGATGATCTCGTCGAGCTTCTCGATCTGTTTCTCGGTCTCGATGATGCCGTACATCTCCGGCACATGGATGCCGGCCGCCAGGGCGCGCTCCTTGGTGATGATCTTGTCGTCGACGATCGGGTACAGGTGGCGCTTGTTGTACTTCAACACGTAGTCCGCGTTGCGCCGGTTGATACCCATGATGCCCCGAGCCTCCAGGGCTTTCCAGGTCTTGATCAGGCCGAACATCAGGCGTCAGCCTTCTTCAGGAATGCCTTGAAGCGCACGAGCTCGGTCAGGCGGTAGCCGCGGTAGCGACCCATCGCCAGCATGAAGCCCACCAGGATCAGCAGCACCGCCGGGAAGGTGAAGACGAAGTACACGGCTTCCGGCACGGTCATCAGCAGGTGCGCGATGGAGGCGGCGAACAGGGTGCCGACGGCCACTTTCATGGCATGGCCGCCGCCACGTTCTTCCCAGGTGATCGACAGGCGTTCGATGGTCATGGTCAGGATCACCATCGGGAACAGTGCCACAGACAGCCCGCGCTCCAGGCCCAGCTTGTGGCTGAACAGGCTGATGGCGGCGATCAGCACCACGACGAAGGTCAGCACCACCGACAGGCGCGGCAGCATCTGCAGCTTGAGGTGTTCCAGGTACGAGCGCAGCGACAGGCCAAGGGCGGTGATCACCGTGAACAGGATGATGCCGAAGCCCAGTTGCGTCTCGCGGAAGGCCAGGGCGATCAGCACCGGGGTGAAGGTGCCGAGGGTCTGGATGCCGATCAGGTTGCGCAGCACCAGGATCACCAGCACGCCGATCGGGATCATCACCATGATCATGAAGGTCTGCTGGGTCTGCAGCGGCAGGCCGTACAGCGAGTATTCGAGGAAGTCGGCGTCGGTGTTCTCGTCGGTCAGCTTGGCCAGGCGGATGGCGTTCATCTCGCTGTTGTTCATGCTGAAGGTGACGGTGGCCTTCTTGCCGCCATCGACGGTAATCAGGTTGTCGTCGCCGGTCCACCACAGCAGGCGGTCGCTAGGCAGGCCTTGCTCGCCGGTCTCCGGGTTGAAGTACAGCCAGTCGTTGCCGTTGAAGCTGCGCAGCCACAGTTCAGGGCTCTGCGGGGTGTCGGCCACCAGACGGATGGTGTGGACCTTCTCCAGCGGGACGTGGGCGATGGACAGCAGCAGGTCGATGACCTGGGCTTTCTTCAGCGGCGAGTTGTCGCCGGCCAGCAGCAGCTTGGCGTTGTCGTCGTTGGCGTTGTTGACCCGTTTGATGGTCTCGCTGACGAAGGTTTCGACGTCGGCCGAGTGCTGGCGGATCGGTGCCATCAGTGCTTCGGCGGCGATCTTCTCCGGGCCTTCGACGGCCAGGCTGTCGCGGAAGGTCGGGCCCTTGATCTTGGCTTTCTCGGTGCTGTAGCGCTTGGTCAGCACCAGACGGTAGTAGAGGGTCTGGTTGCCGCTGGCGCGACGGGCCGACCAGGTCACCTTGCGGTTGCCGTCGGCGCGGTTGACGCTGACACCATAGTTGTTGGAGATGAAGCTCTCGTTGAGGCTCACGTAGTCACGGTTCAGCGGGGGCACGAACATCTGCACCTTGACCGGGTCCTTGGCGCTGGCGACGAACTCGACCTTGGCGTCGATGTTCCACAGATCATCGGTCTCGTCCTCGGTCACCGGGATGCCGAGGGCGAAGATCTGGTAGGCCGTGATCGCGATGCCCAGCACCACCAGGACGGTGATCAGGACTTTCAGGTGGAGGGTAAGAGAGCGCATCGGAATTACTCTGCTTTGGGAGCTTCGGTGGCACAGGCAGGTTTGCCGGCCGCGTATTTAAGGCTTGGGTCGACCAGCGCACCGAAGTGCTTGAGGGCCTCGGAGCCGATCAGCAGCGGGAACTGGAAGGCGCTGCGGTCGGTGAGGTTGACCTCGATGGTGCGTCGCGTCTGGCCCATGCAGATGTCGAGTTCGATGACTGGACGGGCAGTGTAGGCCTTGCCCGAGTCGGCGTCATAGTCCCCGGCGCGGCGCTTGATCTTGCTGACGCGGGCCAGGGGGCGTTCGATGGGGTGCTTGTGCGCGGCGTCGATGGCCAGGTAGAAGCGCACCCAGCTCTCGCCGTTGCGCTTGAAGCGCTTGATGTCGCGGGCGCTGAGCGAGGCGGTCTTGGCGCCGGTGTCGAGCTTGGCTGCCACTTCCAGGTCAAGGTCGCCCAGGCGGGCGTATTCGTTGAGACCGTACACGGTCTTTTCGGCCGCGGGCGCGAGTGCCGGCAGCAGGGTCAGGCAGAGCAGCAATGAAGCGGGTTTGAGTCTCATAATCCTGGCGCGGTGCTGTGCAAAGTTCAGGGCAAGGCGACTGGCCAAGCGTCCTCATTGATCTGTCATGGGCATGAAATGATGACAGACACACTATCCATGCTCCCGAAGGAGCGCGGCATTCTATCACGCCGGTGCCTTGACGCCAGCGCGCCCGCGATCTGACCGCGGCTAGGCTTGGTTAGTTCGTTATTAGACGATTGTCGACAATGTTCTTTTTGTCTTTGACTGTGGCTGTCTATTTAGCTAGTTTTGCCGTCATCGATTTGCAAGGTGTCGACAATCATGCTGGATGTATCCCAGGCCGTGGCAGTGCCGCAGGACGAGACCGAGACCCTCTCGGAGCATGTCTTCCGGCGTATCCAGGCCGCCATCGTCAAGGGCGAGATCGCCCCCGGCAGCAAGATTTCCGAGCCTGAGCTTGCGCGTACCTACGGCATCAGCCGCGGCCCGCTGCGCGAGGCCATCCACCGTCTCGAAGGCCAGCGCCTGCTGGTGCGCGTGCCGCATGTCGGCGCCCGGGTGGTATCGCTGAGCCACGCCGAGCTGATCGAGCTGTATGAAATCCGTGAGTCGCTCGAAGGCATGGCCTGCCGCCTGGCCGCCGAGCGCATGAGCCAGGCCGCCATCGACGAACTGCGCCATGTGCTCGATACCCATGAGCGCGATGCCGCGTTCCAGGCCGGGCAGGGCTACTACCAGCAGGAAGGCGACTACGACTTCCACTACCGGATCATCCAGGGCAGCGGCAACCAGACCCTGTACAAGATGCTCTGCGGCGAGCTGTACCAGCTGGTGCGCATGTACCGCATCCAGTTTTCCTCCACGCCCAACCGGCCGCGCCAGGCCTTCGCCGAGCACCACCGTATCCTCGATGCCATCGAAGCCCGCGACGGTGAGCTTGCAGAACTCCTGATGCGCCGCCACATCGGCGCGTCCAAACGCAATATCGAGCGCCATTACCAAGGTGCCGACAACAATAGCCCACGAGGTGAGTCATGACAGTGAAGAGCACGCCCGGCCAGCGTTTCCGTGACGCGGTCGCCGCCGAACATCCGCTGCAGGTGGTCGGGACCATCAACGCCAACCACGCCCTGCTGGCCAAGCGCGCCGGTTTCAAGGCCATCTACCTCTCCGGTGGCGGTGTTGCCGCCGGCTCCCTGGGCCTGCCGGACCTGGGCATCAGCGGCCTGGACGACGTGCTCACCGATGTGCGCCGCATCACCGATGTGTGCGACCTGCCGCTGCTGGTGGATGTCGACACCGGCTTTGGCGCCTCGGCCTTCAACGTCGCCCGCACCGTCAAGTCGATGAGCAAGTTCGGCGCCGCCGCCATTCATATCGAGGACCAGGTCGGCGCCAAGCGCTGCGGCCACCGCCCGAACAAGGAGATCGTTTCGCAGCAGGAGATGGTCGACCGCATCAAGGCGGCCGTGGATGCCCGCAGTGACGACAGCTTCGTGATCATGGCGCGCACCGACGCCCTGGCGGTGGAAGGCCTGAACGCCGCCCTGGACCGCGCCGCCGCCTGCATCGAGGCTGGCGCCGACATGATCTTCCCTGAAGCGATCACCGAGTTGCACATGTACAAGACCTTCGCCGACCGGGTGAAGGCGCCGATCCTGGCCAATATCACCGAATTCGGCGCCACGCCGCTGTACACCACCGAGGAACTGGCCTCGGTCGACGTGTCGCTGGTGCTCTACCCGCTGTCGGCCTTCCGCGCCATGAACAAGGCGGCCGAGAACGTCTACACCGCGCTGCGCCGCGACGGCACCCAGAAGAACGTGATCGACACCATGCAGACCCGCATGGAGCTCTACGATGCCATCGGCTATCACGCCTTCGAGCAGAGCCTCGATGCATTGTTCGCGCAGAAGAAAGGGTAAGCGAATGCCTGTACCGGCCCTGCGACAGGGCCGGTACGAATCACCAGGATTAGCCAGCAAGACTTCGATAACAAATTCAAGAAAGGAGAAACACCATGGCCGAAGCAAAAGTACTCAGTGGCGCGGGCCTGCGTGGCCAGGTGGCCGGCCAGACCGCGCTGTCGACCGTCGGCCAGGCCGGCGCCGGCCTGACCTACCGCGGCTATGACGTGCGCGACCTGGCCGCAGGCGCCGAGTTCGAGGAAGTGGCCTACCTGCTGCTCTACGGCGAGCTGCCGAGCAAGGCCGAGCTTGCCGATTACAAGCGCAAGCTCAAGGGCCTGCGCGACCTGCCGCAAGCGCTGAAGGAAGTGCTCGAGCGCATCCCGCGCGATGCACACCCGATGGACGTGATGCGTACCGGGTGCTCGGTGCTCGGCACCCTGGAGCCGGAGCTGACCTTCGACGCCCAGCGCGACAAGACCGACCGCCTGCTGGCGCTGTTCCCGGCGGTGATGTGCTACTGGTACCGCTACACCCACCACGGCGTGCGCATCGACTGCAGCAGCGACGAAGACACCCTCGGCGGCCACTTCCTGCACCTGCTGCACGGCAAGAAGCCGAGCGAGCTGCACGTCAAGGTGATGAACGTCTCGCTGATCCTTTACGCCGAGCACGAATTCAACGCCTCGACCTTCACCGCCCGGGTCTGCGCCTCGACCCTGTCCGATTTGTACTCCTGCGTGACCGCCGCCATCGGTTCGCTGCGCGGCCCGCTGCACGGTGGTGCCAATGAGGCGGCCATGGAGCTGATCGAGCGCTTCCAGAGCCCGCAGGAAGCCACTGCCGAGCTGCTGCGCATGCTCGAGCGCAAGGACAAGATCATGGGCTTCGGTCATGCCATCTACAAAGAGTCCGACCCGCGCAACGAGGTGATCAAGGGCTGGGCCAAGCAGTTGGCCGACGAAGTGGGCGACAAGGTCCTGTACCCGGTCTCCGAAGCCATCGACAAGACCATGTGGGAGCAGAAGCGCCTGTTCCCCAACGCCGACTTCTACCACGCCTCGGCGTACCACTTCATGGGCATCCCGACCAAGCTGTTCACCCCGATCTTCGTCTGCTCGCGCCTGACCGGCTGGGCCGCGCACGTGTTCGAGCAGCGCGCCAACAACCGCATCATCCGCCCGAGCGCCGAGTACGTCGGCGTCGAGCAGCGCCAGTTCGTGCCGATCGAACAGCGCTGAGGCAACGACCGCTAGGGCTGCCATGCAGCCCTTTCGCCGGCAAGCCGGCTCCCACAATGTCCATGCGTTGCTGTGGGAGCCGGCTTGCCGGCGATGGGGTGCGCAGCACCCCCAAGGCCTGACCTGCAAACCGAATACCGTGAGCCCGATAACGATATGAACACCGCATTCCGCAAGAACCTGCCAGGCACCGCCCTGGACTACTTCGACGCCCGTGCCGCGGTCGAGGCGATCAAGACCGGCGCTTACGACGGCCTACCGTATACCTCCCGCGTACTGGCCGAAAACCTGGTGCGTCGCTGCGATCCGGCCACCCTCGACGCATCGCTCGAGCAACTGATCGAGCGCAAGCGCGACCTCGACTTCCCCTGGTTCCCGGCCCGCGTGGTGTGCCACGACATCCTTGGCCAGACCGCCCTGGTCGACCTCGCCGGGCTGCGTGACGCCATCGCCGACAAAGGCGGCGACCCGGCCGCGGTCAATCCGGTGGTGCCGGTGCAACTGATCGTCGACCATTCGCTGGCCGTGGAATGCGGCGGCTTCGACCCGCAGGCGTTCGACAAGAACCGCGCCATCGAAGACCGCCGCAACGAAGACCGTTTCCACTTCATCAACTGGACCAAACAGGCGTTCAAGAACGTCGACGTGATCCAGCCGGGCAACGGCATCATGCACCAGATCAACCTGGAGAAGATGTCGCCGGTGATCCACAACGACCGCGGCCTGGCCTACCCCGACACTTGCGTCGGCACCGACAGCCATACGCCGCATGTCGACGCCCTGGGCGTGATCGCCATCGGTGTCGGTGGCCTGGAGGCCGAAAACGTCATGCTCGGCCGCGCCTCGTGGATGCGCCTGCCGGAGATCGTCGGCGTCGAGCTGACCGGCCGCCTGGCGCCAAACATCACCGCTACCGACCTGGTGCTGGCCCTGACCGAGTTCCTGCGCAAGCAGAAAGTGGTCGGCGCCTACCTCGAATTCCACGGTGCCGGCGCCAGCGCGCTGACCCTGGGCGACCGTGCCACCATCTCCAACATGGCCCCGGAGTACGGCGCGACCGCGGCGATGTTCGCCATCGACCAACAGACCATCGACTACCTCAAGCTGACCGGCCGCGATGACCAGCAGGTGCAGTTGGTGGAAACCTACGCCAAGGTCGCCGGCCTGTGGGCCGACAGCCTGGCCAAGGCCGAGTATGAGCGCACCCTGAGCTTCGACCTGTCGAGCGTGGTGCGTAACATGGCAGGCCCGTCCAACCCGCACGCGCGCGTGGCCACCAGCGACCTGGCGGCCAAGGGCATTGCCGGGCAATGGCAAGAAGTACCGGGGCAGATGCCGGACGGCGCGGTGATCATCGCCGCCATCACCAGCTGCACCAACACCAGCAACCCGCGCAACGTGATCGCCGCTGGCCTTATCGCCCGCAACGCCAACAAGCTTGGCCTGGTGCGCAAGCCGTGGGTCAAGTCGTCGCTGGCGCCGGGCTCCAAGGCCGTGCAGCTGTACCTTAAGGAAGCAGGCCTGGAACAGGAGCTGGAGCAATTGGGCTTCGGCATCGTCGCCTTCGCCTGCACCACCTGCAACGGCATGTCCGGCGCGCTCGACCCGGTGATCCAGCAGGAGATCATCGATCGCGACCTGTACGCCACCGCCGTGCTGTCGGGCAACCGCAACTTCGACGGGCGTATCCACCCCTACGCCAAGCAGGCGTTCCTCGCGTCGCCGCCGCTGGTGGTGGCCTACGCCATTGCCGGTACCATCCGTTTCGACATCGAGAAGGACGTGCTGGGCGTGGTCGACGGCAAGGAAATCCGCCTCAAGGACATCTGGCCGAGCGATGAAGAGATCGACGCCGTGGTGCGTGCCTCGGTCAAGCCCGAGCAGTTCCGCCAGGTGTACATCCCGATGTTCGCCATCGAGGAAGACAAAGGGCCGAAGGTCGCGCCGCTGTACGACTGGCGTCCGATGAGCACCTACATCCGCCGCCCGCCGTACTGGGAAGGCGCCCTGGCCGGTGAGCGTACCCTGCGCGGCATGCGCCCGCTGGCGGTGCTGCCGGACAACATCACCACCGACCACCTGTCGCCGTCCAACGCCATCCTGCTCGATAGCGCCGCCGGTGAATACCTGGCGAAGATGGGCCTGCCGGAGGAAGACTTCAACTCCTACGCCACCCACCGTGGCGACCACCTGACCGCGCAGCGCGCCACCTTCGCCAACCCCAAGCTGTTCAACGAGATGGTGCGCAAGGACGATGGCAGCGTGAAGCAGGGTTCGCTGGCGCGCATCGAGCCGGAAGGCAAGGTGACCCGCATGTGGGAGGCCATCGAGACCTACATGCAGCGCAAGCAGCCGCTGATCATCGTCGCCGGTGCCGACTACGGCCAGGGGTCGTCCCGTGACTGGGCGGCCAAGGGCGTGCGTCTGGCTGGCGTCGAGGCGATCGTCGCCGAAGGCTTCGAGCGCATCCACCGTACCAACCTGGTAGGCATGGGCGTGCTGCCGCTGGAGTTCAAGGCGGGCACCGACCGCAACACCCTGGGCCTGGACGGCGGCGAGACCTATGACGTGCTGGGCGAGCGCAAGCCGCGGGCGACGCTGACCCTGGTGGTCACGCGGCGCAACGGCGAGCGCGTCGAGGTGCCGGTCACCTGCCGCCTGGATACCGCCGAAGAGGTGTCGATCTATGAGGCGGGTGGGGTGTTGCAGCGCTTTGCCCAGGACTTCCTGGAAGGCACGGCCTGAATAAGCGGGGCCGCTGAGCGGCCCTTTCGCCGGCAAGCCGGCTCCCACAGTAGGTGCGGCATGCTCATGTGGGAGCCGGCTTGTCGTGACGACGAACCGCGGCGAATGGGCTGCGCAGCAGCCCCAGTCTTTGCGTAGCAATGAAAAAATCAGGAAGCACGGCAATGGCACATGCACCACAGGTAAAAATCCCCGCCACCTACATCCGTGGCGGTACCAGCAAAGGCGTGTTCTTTCGCCTGCAAGACTTGCCCGAGCGCGCGCAGGTCCCAGGCCCGGCCCGCGACGCCCTGCTGCTGCGGGTGATCGGCAGCCCCGATCCGTACGGCAAGCAGATCGACGGCATGGGTGGCGCCACCTCCAGTACCAGCAAGACGGTGATCCTGTCGAAAAGCCTCAAGGCCGACCACGACGTCGACTACCTGTTCGGCCAGGTCTCGATCGACAAGGCCTTCGTCGACTGGAGCGGCAACTGCGGCAACCTGTCCGCCGCGGTCGGCTCGTTCGCCATCAGCGGCGGGCTGGTCGATGCGAGTCGCATTCCACGCAATGGCATCGCTACCGTGCGGATCTGGCAGGCCAACATTGGCAAGACCATCATCGCCCATGTGCCGGTCACCGAGGGCGAGGTGCAGGAAACCGGCGATTTCGAACTCGATGGCGTGACCTTCCCGGCCGCCGAGGTGCAGTTGGAGTTCCTCGACCCGGCCGCCGACGAGGATGGCGGGGGCGGGGCGATGTTCCCCACCGGCAACCTGGTCGACGACCTCGAGGTGCCGGGCGTCGGTACCTTCAAGGCGACCCTGATCAATGCCGGTATCCCGACCATCTTCGTCAATGCCGCCGATATCGGCTATACCGGTAGCGAGTTGCAGGACGCCATCAACGGCGATGCCGCCGCATTGCAGCGTTTCGAGACCATCCGTGCCCATGGCGCCGTGCGCATGGGGCTGATCGAACATATCGACCAGGCCGCCGGGCGCCAGCACACGCCGAAAGTGGCGTTCGTCGCGGCGCCGAGCACCTACACTGCCTCCAGTGGCAAAGCGGTGCCTGCCGAAGAGATCGACTTGCTGGTGCGTGCACTGTCGATGGGCAAGCTGCACCACGCGATGATGGGCACCGCAGCGGTGGCCATCGGTACCGCCGCGGCGATTCCCGGGACGCTGGTCAACCTGGCTGCCGGTGGCGGAGAACGCAGTGCCGTGCGTTTCGGCCATCCGTCCGGGACACTGCGGGTCGGAGCCGAGGCGCGTCAGGTGGACGGGCAATGGACCGTGACCAAGGCAATCATGAGCCGAAGCGCTCGGGTGCTGATGGAGGGCTGGGTGCGCGTGCCCGGTGATAGCTTCTAAAGGCATCAGTAGTGCTCGGCATTCGTTGAACGGGGCCGCTTTGCGGCCCATCGCCGGCAAGCCGGCTCCCACAGGGACCGCGCAATCAGTGAGGCCTGCGCTGTACTTGTGGGAGCCGGCTTGCCGGCGATGGGCTGCGTAGCAGCCCCAGTGACGCTAACGACAGTCATCAGACGGTGGCCCGGCAAGCGCTTGATCCGGTATCGGCACCTACTCCGGCAACCCTGCCCGACGCAGTCCCTCAGCCAGCAGGGCAAGATCTTCATCCCGATAGATCGGCAGCCAGTCCCTGAGTTGCGAGACCCGCAGATTCGGGTCCAGCTCACGCAGCCTGGTCATGGCCTGTCTGGCCTCGTCCTCCCGCCCCAGGTGCGCCTGGCTGGCCGCGACCAGCACGGTAGCGGCGAGCAGGCTGGACAGATTGCCCAAGGCCTTTTCAGCCCAGCCCAAGGCGCAGTCGAAGCGCCCGGCAAAAAAGTGGGCCAGGGCCATGCCCACGTGCATCCGGAACATTTCCGGATCCAGGGGGCTCAGGCGTGCCGCGTGCTCCAGGTTGGCGATGGCCACCTCGGCCTCGCCGCGCAGCGCGCGCAGGATCCCGCCAAGGAACCAGGCCGGTGCCAGGTTGGGGTTGAGCAGACGGGCGCGGTCGAGCAGGGCGATACCTTGATCGAGGTCCCTGGCCAGGTGGCCCAGCGCATGGCCGCCGCGAGTCAGGGCAACGGCGTCGTCGCGGCCGAGCTCGACTGCCAGCCTGGCCAGCCGCGCGCCTTCGGCAATCTCACGCGGGCGATCGGCCATCCAGCCGTTGAGCTTGCGCCAGAAATGACACCAGGCAGCCATGCCGTAGGCCGAGGCGAAGTCCGGGTCCAGCTCGATGGCGGTGTAGAACAGCGCCAATGCCTGCTCCACAGCCTCGCGCGTGCCGATGTGCAGCTTCGCGGTGCCGCGCAGGTAGTAGTCATAGGCGCACAGGCTGTCGGTGGGCTTGCGCTTGGCCCGCTCTATCTCGGCGCGCTCGAGCTGTGGCGCGATCGCCCCGACCACGCTTTCGGCAACCTGGTCCTGGAGTTCGAAGATATCGTCGAGCAGGCCTTCGAAGCGTTCCGCCCAGATATGCGTACCGCTGGTGGCGTCGATCAACTGGCCGGTGATACGGACTCTGTTCGCCACTTTGCGCACGCTGCCTTCGAGCACATAGCGCACTCCCAGGGTGCGCCCCACCTCAATGATGTCGACTGGGCGGTGCTTGAAGGTAAAACTGGAGTTGCGGGCGATGACGAACAGCCAACGGATGCGCGACAGGGCAACGATGATGTCTTCGACGATGCCATCGGCAAAGTAGTCCTGCTCGGGGTCGCCACTCAGGTTGTGGAAGGGCAGGACGGTGATGGACGGTTTGTCCGGCAGGCTGAGGTTTTGCTCGGCTGTCTGCTCGGCGGGCTCAGTGGCGGGTTGTTCGAGGCCAGGTACTTCCCGGGCTTCACCGACGAAGCGATAGCCCTTGCGGGCGACCGTGCGCAGCAGGCGCTGGGCCTCGCCAGAGTCGCCGATGGCCTTGCGCACGGCATTGATATGGCTGGTGACCGTCGACTCGGAGACTACCCGTCCGCTCCAGACCTTCTGCAGCAACTCGTCCTTACTGATCACCCGGTCACGCTGGCTCACCAGCAGCAACAACAGATCGAAGACCTGCGGGCCGATGGTCACCACCTGGCCGCGCAGGGCCAGCTCCCGGCGCTGTTGATCGAGCACGTAGTCTTCAAACACGAATTGCAACGTCTTGTCCCCTGGCCGAGCGCCTTAGGCATCGTGTCCGAGGCGATTGCTTCATAAGTGTCGCCGTCGATGATACGGCAGCGCGAAACGGCCTGCACTGTCCGCACGGGCTTGGACGCAAAACCAAGCTTTCTTGAAGGTAAATACAGCCTCACTGCAAAGACTCCCCAAGGGCCCGGAGCGCATCTTGATCCTGCATCGACGGCAATGGTTGCGGTCGAGAACAGGAGAGACCCCATGAAGATCGTTGTCATCGGAGGCACCGGCCTTATCGGCTCGAAACTCGTCAAAAGCCTGAGTGAGCGCGGCCATGAAGCCGTGGCGGCGGCGCCCAGCACAGGCGTCGACAGCATTACCCGCGAAGGGCTCGCCGCGGCCATGGACGGTGCGGAGGTGGTCGTCGATGTCGCCAACGCGCCGTCCTGGGAAGACCAGGCCGTGCTGGAGTTCTTCCAGACATCGACCCGCAACCTGCTGGCCGCCGAGGCGGCGGCCGGGGTTCGCCACCATGTCGCGTTGTCGATCGTCGGTTGCGAGCGCCTGCCGGAAAACGGCTACTTCCGCGCCAAGGTCGCCCAGGAGGCGATTATCAAGGCCTCAAGCATCCCCTACACCCTGGTACGGGCCACGCAGTTCTTCGAGTTCGTCGGCGGCATCGCCCAGGCGGCCACGGTGGCTGACGAGGTGCGCCTGTCGCCGGCACTGATCCAGCCGATGGCCTCGGCTGACGTGGCGGCGGCGCTGCTCGAGGTGGTACTGGCGGCGCCGGCCAACGACACCGTCGAGGTGGCCGGCCCAGAGGCCATGCCCCTTGACGAGCTGGTCCGACGCTTCCTGCGCCTGACCGGCGATGCGCGCACAGTCGTCGCTGACGTGCATGCCCGCTATTTCGGCGCCGAGCTCGATGACCAGTCGCTGACACCGGGTAGCGCGGCGCGCCTGGGCAAGACCCGCTTCGAGGACTGGCTAGCGCGTTCCTGAAAGACAGCTGTTTCCACCTCAAACAACCTTCACCAGGAGTTCATCATGTCCAGTCGAATCCTCGGCGCCGTGGTAGTCGCGGCACTGTCACTTACCGCTGCAGCCATCAACCCGGCGTTGGCCGACGAGCGCCCGGCCAGCAAGGTCACTGTCGTGTTCGACAAGCCATTGCCGAATGTCCCCGGCAAGAGCATGCGCGGCGTGATCGTCGACTACGCCCCAGGGGCGTCATCACCCTCCCACCGGCATCCGAAGTCCGCCTTCATCTACGCAACCGTGCTCGAAGGAGAGATACGCAGCAGCGTCAACGGCGAGCCGGAAAGAACCTATAAGGTAGGCGAGAACTGGTACGAGGCACCCGGCGCGTTCCACGCCGTCAGTGCCAATGCCAGTGACACCAAGCCTGCCCGGTTGATGGCGGTGTTCGTGCTGGACACCACCGAGACCGTGCTGGTGACCCCCAGCGCCAAGTAACCGACGTCACGACCGATGGCCCCGGTGGCTGGCTCGCTGCCGGGGCACCGCACAGGAATCCGGATAATGAACACCCTCGAGGAGCCTGTCGCCACGGGCGACAGCACCAGGCCCGACAATAGAAAGCGCATTGGCATCGTCCTGTGCATCGTCGCCCTGGCGGTGCTGGCCGCAGGGTGGGCCATTGCCCGCTCGAGCAGTGCGACGTACACCGACAATGCCTATGTGCGCGGCGATGTCACCTCGCTGGCCGCCAAGGTGGCGGGTTATGTCGTGGCGGTCGAGGTCGAGGACAATCAACGCGTGCAGGCGGGGGAGGTACTGTTTCGGATTGACGACCGCGACTATCGGGCGCAGCTCGCGCAGGCCGAGGCCAACCTCAAGGCGGCCGAGGCGAGCCTGACCAATGTCGAGGCCCAGACCCAGCTGCAACGCGCGCAGATCCGCGAGGCAGAGGCCAGCGTGCAGTCGGCGCTCGCGCAGCGTGGCCTGGCCAACAAGACCCACGAACGCAGCCGCAAGCTGATCGTGTTCAGCGCGGTCAGCCAGTCGGTGGTCGACCAGACCGCTGCTGCACGCAGCAGCGCCCAGGCAACGGTAGCGGCCGCGTCGGCCACGCTCGAGGCCCAGCAGCAACGCATTGCCGTGCTGATGGCCCAGCGTGAGTCGGCCCTGGCGACGATCGCCCAGGCCCAGGCCGCACGCGACCTGGCCAGGCTCGAACTGGAACACACGGTGGTGCGCGCGCCGGTATCGGGTGTCGTCGGCAACCGCCAGGTGCGCGTCGGGCGTTTCGTTACCCCGGGCGGGGCACTGCTTGACCTTGTCCCCGTAGAGGATGTGTGGGTGGTGGCGAACTTCAAGGAAACCCAGGTTGCGCAGATTCAACCGGGGCAGCGGGCGCTGGTGACGATTGACGGTTATCCGGACGGCGCGCTCGAAGGCGTGGTCGACAGCTTCGCGCCAGGCAGCGGCGCAGCGTTCAGCCTGCTGCCAGCGGACAACGCAACGGGCAATTTCGTCCGGGTAGTGCAGCGCGTACCGGTGAAAATCCGCCTGCTGCACAACCCGCTGCCGGGGCGCATCGTGCCGGGGCTGTCGGCGCGGGTCGAGGTTGAAACCGGAGGCGGCTCGTGAGCGCTCGCGGCCCTGGCGTCCAGAACGCCGCATCGATCGAAGGCCGATCGCTGCAGGGGCTGCTGCTGATCATCGGGATCGTCCTGGCCGCGCTGACCGAGGCCGTCGCCAGCAGCGTCCTGGCACTTGGCCGCAACGACATGCTGGGCGATACCCATGCCACGCCGGACGAATTCGCCTGGCTGGATGCCGGCTACACCGCCTGCAAGCTCATCGGCTTCATGAGTGCGGCCTGGTTTCTGGCGCGTATCCAGCCACGCAACGTGATCATCGTCGCGACCTTGGTCATGGGGCTGGCGTGCGGTGTGTCGGCCTTCACCGCCAGCCTTGACCTGCTTACCGTGCTTCGCGTGCTCCAGGGGCTTGCCGGCGGCGTGCTACTGGTGGGCGGGCAGGCCTTGATCTTTCTCGTCTGCTCACGTGGCCAGCAGCCTGTACTTCAGGCGCTTTTCGCCATGGGCGCGGTGGTTGCGCCCGCCACCCTGACGCCAGCCTTGCAAGGTTGGCTGATCGACAGCCAGTCATGGACCTGGATTTTCTTCAGCGTCTTGCCCTTGGCCCTGGCCGCGACAGGCGTGCTCCTGGTAGCGGGCGTGCCGAACGTCGCGCTGCCGGCCGCCCCAAGGTCCGACGCCGTGGGCATGCTGTTGGCGTTCTCCAGCCTCGGCTGCCTTACCTACGTGCTGAGCCAGGGCAGCCGCTGGGACTGGTTCGCAGAACCGCACATCCTCGGGGCCACGGCAGTCGGAGTCGCGGCATTGCTGCTGTTGCTCGGTCATCAGTTGTTGAGCAACCGCCAGGGCCTGCTCGACTTCAGCCTGTTCCGCTGCCGCGACTTCACCTTTGCGTTCATCGTCAGTTTCGTCGCAGGGGCGGCGTTGTTCGGCAGTGCCTACCTGATCCCGGCATTTGCCCTGTCAGTGCTGGCCTTCACGCCCACCGACGCCGGCTTGCTGCTGTTGCCCAGTGGCGTGTGTTTCATCAGCGCGCTGCTGTTGGCGGCCTATCTCATCCAGGCCCGTGGCGTGGCGCCGTTCGCCACGGTGCCCTTCGGCATCCTGATGATCATGGGGGCGATGTGGATGCTCTCGGGTTCGACCAGTGAAAGTGGCGCGCCGGACATGATGGCCGGCGTGCTGTTGCGCGGGCTGGGCCTGGGTTTTCTGTTCCTTTCCATCACCCTGATCGCCTTCGGCAAGCTGACGCCTGAAAACCTCGCCAGCGGGATCGGTCTGTTCAACGTCGGGCGCCAACTGGGCGGGCTGATGGGCGTCGCCGGCTTGCAGACGCTCATCGACCAGCAGTTGGCGCACAATGCGGCAGTGCTGAGCGCCCACGTCACGGCCGGCGCCGCCACGGTCATCGAGCGGCTCGGCAGCACGGTTGCCATGCTGCAGGGCAGGGGGCTGGATACCCTCGCGGCCGGCCGGGCTTCGCTGGCGCTGCTGGGGCGCGCCGTGTCCGGGCAGTCGGCGGTAATCGCCTTCGATGTGGCGTTCACTGCCGTGGTACTGCTGTTCGCTGTCGCGGCGCCTTTGCTGGTGTGCATCAAGGTTCTGCTTGCGCGTCATGCCAGTGGACCTGAAGCGAAGTATCCGGTTCAGGTCCAGCGCGACCACCACAACTTACGAAGCGAAGTCAGTGGACAGTGACAGTTCCCGCCATTGCGCCAGCTCCCGTTCGACTGCGCTGTTCTTGGCCTCGATACGTGCGACGGCTCGCACTCAGTGGATGGCCACCGGGTTGATATTGACCTGGGTCGACCCCTTGTACAGCGGCTGGCCTAGTACGAACAGGAACTCGAAGGCCTTGTCGCGCACCAGCGCCCGGGTATCGATCAGTTCCAGGTTGTAGATGCCGCGTTTGGCCAGCATGTATTGGTTGACCGGAAACTCTTCGCCGGTGGGGTTCGGGTAGACCTCCGAGGCCCAGGTGTCACCGCCGAAGGCGACGATGCCCTGGTCGGCCAGCCACTCGGCCGCCGGCAGGTCAATGCCCGGTTCGGTGGCGAGGAACTGCTGGTTGTCCTTGCCGATCAGTTCCAGCCAGCCGGTGTTGAACAGCACCACGTCGCCCTTGCGCAGGGTGATGCCTTGTCGCTTCAACACCGTCTTGATGTCGTTGATGGTGAACGACGTACCGCCCGGCACGACGGCCTTGCCGTAGTACGCGGTCATGTCCAGCACCACGCCACGGGTGACCATCGGCGGCACTTTCTCTACACCAAGCTTGGTCACGCCTTCGACGGTGACGAAGTCGGCGGCCTTGTTGCCGTTGTAGTAGACGTTGTCGATACCGATATGGCCGATGCCGTTGAGCTGGGTACCGACGCCGGTCCAGCCGTTGACCAGTTCATCGTTGAAGCTGAACTTGTTCTTGCCCAGGGTCTGGCCGGCCTGTTCACCGGGCTGGATGTTGTAGAGGTGGAAGCTGCGGTGGCGGAAGGCGGGCAGATCCTTGCTGACGGGGACGGCGAGGGGGTAGGTCTTGCCGGTTTTCACCAGGCTGATGGCTTGCTTGACCACCTCGGGAGTGAGGAGGTTGGCGGCGCCGATTTCGTCGTTTGGGCCGTAGGGGGAGGATTGCCAATCGGCGGCCAGGGTGGTTTGGGTGATGGTGGCCAAGGCCAAGCTGAGTAGTAGGGGGTTGAGATAGCGCAATTTGTGGGCTCCTGAACGGGGAATGGTGTCAGGGGCGGATTGTGGGTGGCGCTGGGAAAGGGAAACAGTGGTGAAGGGGACAAGGAGTTTTGCGTGCAAGTCAAAGGAGCGCTGCCTTCAAGCAGCGCGCTGGCTTGCAACCGTGTTTTACATGGATCAGTTACCCAGATGCCCTAGCGGTGCGATGTCATGAGTGCCTTTCGCTTCGAAAAACCTGAACCATCATACGCTGCACGCCTGGAGAGACCGGTCAGGCCTCGCGCAGGTGGACTATCTCTTGATGGATGGCTTCTACTACAAATTCTGAACCTGGCCGAATCAGCACCTCCCGCTCTCCGCTCTCATTGGTGAGTGTTCCAAGATACCGTGCTCGTGAAGTTGGTCGAAAACGGAGCCGAGCTGGGCCATTGCTAAGATGTGACCAGTCATGAGGGGAGCAGCTCATGAAACTCGTTAGCGCCATGCTGTCGCCGATCTCGAGCCGGTTCCAGATATCGTCTTTGGAATAATGGATAAAGTCTCGATCTGGCAGAGGTAGAAGATCCCAATGCGTAAAGAAATCACTGATGATCCGTCGAGTTTCTTCGTCCAGAGTATCGTTGTCCTGCCCCTCACGAATGTCCGAGTAGTTTCCCCCGGTCCAGATATCAATCAGGCAATGCAGCTTCGGCCTTAAATAGCTCAGGATGCCTAGGCACTGGTTCTCGAGCCCCCGGTCTTGGCGAACCAATTCTTCTATAAGGGTTTTCGCATCAGCATCTGACAGATTTGCCAGCGGGGCGAGCAACATATCTGGATCATCTTGACGAAAATGCTCGGAGAGCGCCGCGAACGTATATTCCATTATCAGTTCTGTTTATCTGGTTTCTGGGTGGTCGGAGGTATGACCACAATTGTAAGTAAAGGCGGAGCTCTGTGCATCTGGTTGTCTCAAAGGGTTGTGTTCCTGGGGGCTGAGTATTGCTGGCAGCTTGGCGTTTGCGCAGGAGACGTACGACGCCATGTAGAAGCTTGGGCAGGATTCGGTGACCGGCGCACGAGGCGCCCTGATGACGCTATGGCGCTGATCACCAGCCAACCGCATTCAGGCCTCTTTGAAGCGCAGCATGTCTTCCTGGGGTAACGCGGTAACCTTGATCGCACGCACTGGCACGGCAAACTTGGCGCCGATCCTGGAGAACCGCTCAAGCAGGTGGAAATTGATGGCCTGCTGGATATCCATGTACAGGTTGTAGCCGGGGTCCTTGACGATATACACGCACTCGAACTCCAGCGCCTCCTTGCCGAAGCCACGCAGGTGGGCGCGGTCGAAGCGCGCCTGGCCCTGTGCCTTGATCGCCTCCTCGATGATGCCGGGCGCCTTTTTCACGGCATCGGTGGGGGTGTCATAGGACAAGCCGAACTCGAACACGATGCGTCGCTCCTGCAGGCGCTTGTAGTTCTGGATGGTGCTGCTGATCATGCTGGCATTGGCCATGACGATCTGTTCGCCGCCCAGGCTGCGGATGCGCGTGGTCTTCAGCCCGACATGCTCCACGGTGCCGGCCAGGGGGCCGACGACGATGAAGTCGCCCACCTCGAAGGGTTTGTCCACGGCGATCGACAGCGAGGCGAACAGGTCGCCGAGGATGTTCTGCACCGCCAGCGCCACGGCGATGCCACCCACCCCGAGGCTGGCGACGAAGGCGGTGATGTTCACCCCCAGGTTGGACAGCATGGCCAGCACCACCACCGACCACAGCAGCACCCGCGCGCCCCAGGCGGACAGCGTGGCCAGCGCGCTGCCCTGGTTCAGCCCGTCGCCGCCGTGCCGGGCGAAATAGCGGCGCAGGCCCAGGGCGATGGCGCGGTTGGCCCACAGGCCGATCTGCAGCGCTGCCACCACGAACCACAGGCTGCCTACCCGCGCCAGCCAGCGCTCGGGCAAATCGAGCATGCCCAGGCCCACCAGCAGCGAGGCCAGCAGCAGCAAGGCATTGCTGGTGCCGTCGAGCACCTTGGCCAGCACCTGGCTGAACGCGCCGTCGTGTTCCGACCAGCGCCGTACCCGACGTTGCACGAAGCTGATCGCCGCCCGTGCCGCGACAAAAGTCAGGGTGGCGACGCCCAACGCCAGCAGCAGGTTGAGGATGGAGATACCGAACAGCGTGGTATCGGTGAACAGTTCAATGATGCGGTCATTCATGAGTGGCTCGCCTCCTGGTTGCCCTCGTTGATGTGCAGCGTCCTTTCATGGGACGTCGAGGTGCGGCCAGAGGTCGATCGGATTTTCACGGCCGGGTTTATGGAACGTCTTGACCCTGCCAGCGCTCCACCGCGTTACAGCAGCTGCCATTCGTCCGACACTTGCGACTTGGCCTGAACGCCCGGGGGGTAAAGCGCCCTTATTCAAGTCGAACACGCGCTGTTTACCTTCCAATAAAAATTTTGCCCGAGGCCTTTGTAAAATGGTGACCACCCCTACCGATCTGGAAGTGGCAATGGAAATCGGCATCAGCGAAACCGAGGTCAAGCGGTATCGGGGCGATACCTTTCTGCTGGGTGACGGCGCATGGCTGATCCATTTCGGATACACCATGCCCAAGGAATTGCGAGCGCGCCTGACCGGCAGCTTTACGCTGATCTTCAAACCTGAGATGGCTGTCAGCGACAGGCGCAGACCGGGGTAGGGCGCACTTGCGCCTGGTGCGCTTACCGACGCCTGCGTTCAAGTGCCGCCAGCACCCACCCCGCCAGAAATCCCAAGGCCAGGGCGCTTGCCAGGATGGCTGCGGGGTGGCGTTGCAGGCGCTCGACCCCAGCCACCAAACGCCGCCCCTGCGCCACTGCGAAGGCTGGAGGTTCAGGTGTCGATGGCCGCTGCCCGTACGGCTCAACCTCACCGGCATCCTCGCCGGGAGGCCAATGTTCAAGGCGCGCCACTTGCAGGGGAGTGCCATCGACCAAGGTCAACACCAGGTCCTTGATCTCGCCGGCGAAGCGATCCGCGAACACGGGCTCGCCCGTGGCATCGAGGTTGTCATAGATGAATCGCCGACCCTCCAGCCACCCCACGGCGGTCAGCATTTCCGGCCCCAGATAGTACTTGCCGTCGAGGAAGAAGCCGGTGAACGGATGCACCCGCTCGAGGTTTTCCACGGCATAGCGTTCTCCCGGCTTCATACCGGTGGCGGGATCGATCAAAGCGCTCATGGGTTGGATCTCCTGCACGCTGTGGTGACGGGTCTATGCAGGGGAAGCCAGGGAGCGCGCGAAAGTTCAGGCGCAGATCACCAGTGGCATTGCCTTGCGGTGACCGACCACTCGTCCTGTCAATCGCACTTCGCTAGCGGCAGTGGCTTCAACCGTTCAGCCAAACCCATTCAGGAGTGAGCGACATGCCCCGTGGAGACAAAGACAAGTACACCGAGAAACAGAAGCGCAAGGCCGAACACATCGAGCAAAGCTACGAGCACAAGGGCCTGTCCAAGGACGAGGCCGAGTCCCGCGCCTGGGCCACCGTCAACAAACAGTCCGGCGGCGGCGACAAGGCCGGTGGGTCGGGCAGCAAGACTTCGTCGAGCGAAAAGAAGACCGCACGCTCCGACTCGGCCAAGCGGGCGGCGAAAACACGTCAGGGCCATGCGCGTGAGTCAGGTGCGTCACTGGAGACGCAGACCAAGGAAAGCCTGATGAAAGAGGCGCGCAGCAAGGATATCAAGGGGCGTTCGCGCATGACCAAGGCGCAACTGGTCGAGGCGTTGCGCAGGAAAGGCTGATGCGGCGCTTACCGGCCAGTGACGGTTCCGGGCTTGGAGAAGGGCAGCCATGCCTGATCCACCGGCGTCACTCAACGCGCATCCGTTATCGTCGCTGCGGCCACTTCGGCCAGCCAGGCCAGCAGCGCCTTCATGTGTGGCTGCCGTTCCCGGCCCGGTACGCAGACCGCCATGTAGCGCGGCCCCGGCAGGCTGACGTCGGGCCGGAAGGCCGCCAGTTCGCCACGTTGCACGCTATCGGCCACCAGTACATTGCTCGCGAGCACCAAGCCCTGGCCGGCGACGGCGGCACTCAAGGCAAAATGCTCGTCATCGAATTCGCGCATGCGTGCACGCTCCAGCCAGTCTTGGCAGCCCGCCGCCTCACACCAAAGCTGCCAGCTAATCGAACAGCCTTGCGGGACCTGCCAGCGCAGGTCGATCAACTGGAGCTGTTCAACCGCCATGGCGGCGAGCACCGCAGGCGCGGCATAGACCGCGAAACGCTCCTCCATCAGCGGCAGGTTGAACAGCTTCGGGTCGGTGTGGCTGACGGCTCGAATCGCCAGGTCGATGCTGGAATCGCGCAGCAGGTCGACCAGTTCGTTGCCGGTGTCGATGCGCAGGTTGAACGCCTCGAAAGCACGGTAGAAATCGCCCAACCTCGGAATCAGCCAGGCGGCGGCCAGCCCGGGCGTAGTGGACAGGGTCAGGGACTGTGATGCAGTGCCGGGCAGGAAGTGCTCCAGGCTACGACTGATATCCAGGAGTGCGCCATGGACCTGGCGATAGAGCCGCTCGCCTTGCTCGGTGAGTCTCACGCCCTGCGCGCTGCGCTCGAACAGCAAAGTGCCAAGCCGGGTCTCCAGCACCTTCACCTGGTGGGAAATGGCCGCCGGCGTGACCGAGAGCTCCTCGGCCGCGGCCTTGAAGCTGGTGAGGCGCGCCGCGGCCTCGAAGCTGCGCAGCGCGTTGAGCGGAAGCGAAGAGAACACCGACCACCTCGTGGGATGAATTGGATTGATGCCGGCTCAATTTATCTCATTTTTCGTGGCGTTCACCGAGCGCTAACGTGGCGGCATCCGCTTTCACCGCCCACAGGTGCACTGTCATGCAAGGTCCCGCCCGCAAGATCGTCCAGGCCGTTCTTTACGAGGCGATCGCCGTCGCTGTGCTGTCACCGGCCATCGCCCTGGTCTACGACAACGGTTTGGCGCATGCCGGCGCGCTGTCGTTGATGCTGTCCGCCAGCGCGCTGGCCTGGAACGTGGTGTACAACTATCTGTTCGAGTTTTGGGAGCGCCGTCAGCCGAAGCGTGCCCGCACCCTCGGCAGGCGCTTGCTGCACTCGGCGGGGTTCGAAGGTGGGTTGGTGCTGTTGCTGGTGCCACTGGTGGCCTGGTGGCTGCAGATTTCCTGGTGGGCGGCGCTGGTGACCGACCTGGGGCTGTTCGTGTTCTTCTTCTTTTATGCGCTGGTGTTTCAGTGGGCGTTCGACCGCGTGTTCGATGTGCCTGTCTCGGCGCAGGGCGAGGTATCGGCCGAGGCTTGTGCGGGGCGAGGGTAGGGCGGCTGCGAGGCGAGGTGCCGAGCCGCCCGGATGCGTCAGTCCTTGCTGGCGTTGAGCTTGCGCAGCTCTTCGTAGGTGGCCGACTGGACGAACCAGAAGCCGGAAACGATGCACCAGCCGAGGCTGCCGACCACGAACACACCCAGGGCTGGCAGGAATCCGCCGGTGAACAGGGTGATGAGGGCGAACAGCCAGATAACGGCCAGGGAGACGTAGAGGACGATGTTGTTGACGCTGATGACGAAGTCTTTCACGAAGCGTATTCCTTGCGGGATATCAAAAGATTGCCCCTCCAGGGGCGCGCAGATGCTATCACATTGCTGCTATCGAGGGCTTGACCCGCGACCGATACCTGCTGTTGAATATGCGCCCTCGAATCCCCGCAACCTTTTGCCAAAGTGGTGAAGCCAGTGCCCTGCGCCATCAAACACGCCTGATACCGACGACGGTCCATCGTGCCTGATGGCTGCCCGTGCTTGTGCGCGGCGGCGCTTCATCCTCGTACCTGCCTGATCCTGTCGTCGGTTTTTCCCTATTTCCAAGGAGAAACCCATGAACATGGATTTTCGTGCCGACGCACATTCCCTCGAACTGCTCAAATACCCCCGCACAGCGCATCTGCAAGGCTCGCGCCTGCAGGACGGCGACAGCGATGCCGGCCAGGTGGCCTATGGCTCGCTGGTCGGCCAATGGCTGGTAGTGGAAGAGAAACTTGACGGCGCCAACGCCGGCATCAGCTTTACCAACGGTGGCGAGCTACGCCTGCAATCGCGTGGCCATTACCTCAGCGGCGGCGGCCGCGAGCGCCAGTTCAACCTGTTCAAGCAGTGGGCCGTGGCCCACGAACACTGGTTGCTCGAGCGTCTTGAAGACCGCTTCGTGCTGTATGGCGAGTGGCTGCACAAGAAGCACTCGGTGTTCTACGACCATCTGCCGCACTACTTCTGCGAGTTCGACGTGTGGGACCGCGCCACAGGCCAGTTCCTGTCCACCGCGGCGCGCCGACAGCTGCTCGCGGACGGCCCGGTGCTGTCGGTACCGGTGCTGTACGAAGGCCCGGCACCGCGCCGCTACGCCGAGCTGATGGCGTTGCTCGGGGACTCGCTGGCCAAGACCGTGCGTTGGCGCGAAGTGTTCGAGCAGGTGGTACGCCGCGAAGGCCTCGACCTGGCCCGCGCCTGGCGCCAATGCGACCGCTCGAGCCGCATGGAGGGGCTGTACCTGAAGCTCGAAGACGAGCGCCAGACCCTGGGCCGGCTCAAGTGGGTGCGCCAGGACTTCGTCCAGGCCATCCTCGACGCCGACCAGCACCATGCCAACCAACCGTTCATACCCAATCAACTGGCCGCAGGCGTCGATCTCTACGCACCGCGCTTGTCCCTGGACTGGCACGGCGATCGCCGCGGCTACTGAAGGAGCTTCCCGAAATGGATATTCGCCAACTGCAACAACTGGTGCCCGACCCCGGGCACGACATGGACAGCGCCGCCTGCCTGGCGGCCATCCCGGCCCTGGCACGCCTGGCCGACACCCCGCAGGATCCGACCTATCACGCCGAGGGCGATGTGTGGGTCCATACCCGCCTGGTGGTCGAGGCGTTGCTGGCGCAGAGCGCCTACCGCGACGCCAGCGCCGAGCAGCGCTTCGTGCTGTTCTTTGCAGCCCTGCTGCATGACATTGCCAAGCCCGACACCACGGTAATCGACCCGCAGACCGGGCGCATCGGCCAACCCGGCCACTCGCGCCGAGGCGCGGTGGATGCGCGCCTGCTGCTGTGGCGCGCCGGCGTGCCGTTCGCGCTGCGCGAACAGATCTGCCGGATCATCACTGTGCATCAATTGCCGTTCTTCGCCTTGCAGGGCGACCGCAGCGGACGCAGCGCGGAGTTTCTGCTGCACAAGCTGTCCTGGGAACTGCCGGTGTGGATGCTCTGCGCGGTGGCTGAGGCCGACATGCAGGGCCGCCACTATGCCGGCAAGGCCGATGTGCTGACCGCCATCGAACTGTGGCGCGAACTGGCCGCAGAGGAGGGGTGTTTGTACGGCCCACGGCCGTTCGCCGACGACTACACGCGTATTCAGTACCTGCGTGGCACCCGCGTGCATCCGGACTATGCGCTGCACGAACCCCAGGGCTCCCAGGTGGTGATGCTCTCCGGCCTGCCGGCCAGCGGCAAGGACACCTGGACCGCCCGACACCACCCAGACCTGCCGGTGGTGTCGTTCGACGACGCACGCCAGGCCCTGGGCCTGCGCCACGGCCAGAACGAAGGCGCGGCCGCGCACTACGCCATCGACCGGGCCAAGGCGCTGTTGCGCGAGCGCAGGCCCTTCGTATGGAACTCGACGCACCTGTCGGCGCAGATGCGCAGCCGGACGCTGGACTTGCTGTACGGCTATGGGGCGCAGGTGGAGATCGTCTATCTGGAGCGGCCGGAGGACGAGATCATGCGGCGTAACCAGCGCCGCGATACGTCGCTGCGCAATGACGATATACGGCGGATGATGTTCAAGTGGGAGGTACCGCTGCCGACTGAGGCGCATCGGGTGAGGTATGAGGTGGTGACGGGGTGAGCATCGATCAGAAGAATATTGACAAGTTTCTCACTCTTCTGACTTTAGTGCGCCTTTTCGATCTGACGGGCTTGTTCGGAGTTGTCTTAACGGCGAAAAGCGATCAGTTGGCAGCTTGTCCGCTCTAGTGGGAAAACCGCCACAGGCGGGGTATATCGGTCAGGTATTATTTAACACTGGCGTAGCGCTGACTAAGTGCCCTCGCGGTAGTTGCTAAACAAAGGAATGTGAATATGCGGCACTGGTTTGACTCAGGAGTGGCGAAAAGAATCTTCACTGTCTCGTTTCCGTTGATGGGAACGATGGTCGGCAATTTACTGATGATGCTGGTCGACAGACTATGCCTGGTGCACTACTCCCAAGATACGCTGGCCGCGTCTGGTCCAGCGGTATTCACAAGCATGGCGATCATCGCGTTTTTCTGTAGCACCGTGGGGGTGGCACGTTCCTTTATTGCGCAGGCGCATGGTCGATCAGGGCTCAGTGCAGCCTCGCGTGAAGCTGCACTGGGGCTGCTCCTTGGTATGGCCTGTGGTGCCCTGCTGTTCATCGCAGCCCCGCTGATCGCGATGATTCCACAGCTCAGCTCTCGACCAGCGCAGATTGTCAACCTGGAGTCGCGGTACATGCTCTGGGCGGCGCTCTTCGGTGGCGTAATGACGATCGACACGGCGCTGTCCTCGTTTTTCAACGGTGTTGGTCGCACCCGCGAAACACTTATAGTGGGAATCATCGGTCAAGTAGTCGACTCGATCTTCACTGTCGGCCTGGTCTTCGGCAAGTTCGGGCTGCCCGAAATGGGCATGACTGGGGCCGCTGTCGGTACATTGATCGGCACGCTGTCCATGCTGGCATGCTATGCCGTAATGCTGCCTCGAGAAGTCTGGCTTGAGGTGATGAACATCTTCATTGCCCGCAGCGAGCACCTAGTGCCGCAGCTGTTTTTCCGGTTGCGTAGAGGTGTTCCCGGTGGCCTATCCGCCGGAGTGGATCAGCTTGGAAACACTGCGTTCATCTGGATTGTGGCGGTACTGGGCGCCAGTGCACTAGCGGCAAACAACGTCAACCTAACCGTGAATTACCTAGGCATCATCCCAATCATTGGTTTAGGCATTGGTTGCAGCATTCTGTGTGCCACTGCAGTGGGCAAGGGGCGCTACACCGAGTTGGCAATGATCCTGCGGGTCACGGTGATCATTGAACTGCTCTACGTCCTGCTGGTTTCCACCGTTCAAATCACTGTGCCGCAAGTCTTGCTCAGGGCGTTTGGTGATCTGGGACAAAACGCGCAGACCATGGCCCTGGCTATCGATACACAACGCGTGCTGTGGACATTCTCCACCGCTTTTGTCTTCTCGATGACCGGGGCCGCCGTCCTGGAGAGTATTGGCATGGCCCGATTTTCACTGGTCGTGCGCCTGACGCTGATGTGGTGCATGAGCATTCCGTTGATCTATTGCGTCGCCATGAGCAATCGTGACGCCCCGTCGTCGCTAATAACCTGCTGGGTTATTGGTTCGGTGTTCGAACTTTTGATTGGCTTAATTTACTTCTGGCGAATCGCCAAAGCCATTCGGGGGGCCGAAAACCGTCTTCACCTGGAGTCTCATTCAGCTAGCGAGAACGCTTTGTGAACCTGAATGCGAGCATCAGCGACTAGGCCAAGCGTTCTACAACCACTTTAACCTGCACAAACTCGCCGATCAGGCTGCATTGTGTAACCTATACGAAGCAGACGGTGAGAAGGCGTCAGGCTTGATCTTGAAGCTTTTTCGTCTGCACTGAATGGCAGCTTCCGACCCAATGAAGACACTCCTCAGCTGAGTATCAGCCGTCCTCCTGTGACATGCGCCCCAGCTGTTGTTCACTCGGATGCAAACGACGGTCGCTCGGCGAACCATGCCACCGCCAGCTCCTTGAACGCCTCGGCCGAAGGCGTCAGCGGGTAGCGCTGGTCATGCGCCAGTACGATGCTATGGGTTGGCAGTTTCTCCTGAGTCGGCCGACACACCAGCGCTTGGCCATCGTAACTATGGTCACCAAATGGCCGGGTATAAATCAGCGCCACGCCAAAGCCATTGGCGACGAGGCTGCGCTGCAACTCAAAAGTGCGCACACGGTGCACAACAGCGGGTGAAATGTCGTAGAAGCTGAACAGATCCAGCACATGCTGCCAACTGTGGACCTGATCGGTGACGACCAGGGTGTATTCGGCCAGCGCTTTTAGGCTGACGCGCGGCGCCTTGGCCAACGGGTGATCGGCCGACAGCAGCACCTGGGCGGTCAGCTGACACAGCTGGGTGCATTGAGTGTTTGGCGGTAAACCCAGGTCATAGGTGATGGCCAGCTCTATCGCGCCCTCGCTGAGCCGCTTGCCCACATAATCGAAGCTGCCATCGCGCATATCGACCGTGACCCTTGGGCAGGACTGCTGCATCCGTCGCACGATCTGAGGCAGGCAATAGGGCGCCAGATCTTCAAAACAGCCCACCACCAGTTCCCCGACACACTCTCCTGCATCGGCATTGATCTCGGCAAAGGTCTGGGCCTCTGCCAGCACGCGACGCGCTTGCACCATGACGGTACGACCGAAGGGGGTCAGCGATATGCCGAGGCCACGCTGGCGTATGAAGATTGCCTGGCCCAGCACTTCCTCCAGTTCGGTGATGGCCGCCGAGATGGAAGGCTGTGATACATGAAGCTCCATGGCGGCAGTGGTCAGGTTTCCGTGCTTGGCTGCTGCGAGCGCGTAGCGAAGCTGCCTGAGCGTGAACTTCATAGTTTTTTCCGTGGTGATGCATCAGGACTTATTATTTTATCCTTTTTTATCGTTGTGAAATATTTCTCCTGCGCAGTGATCATCTTGTTTGGGAGCGTCACAATGACAATTACAAAAGCTCTGCTGTCCACGACATTTTCCATAGGGCTCTTGGCGTGCGCTGGCGCCAGCCAGGCCGCCGGCTGGTGCGAGTCTGGCAAGCCGGTGAAATTCGCCGGTCTGAATTGGGAAAGCGGGATGCTGCTCACTGAGGTGATGCAGTTCGTGCTGAAAAATGGCTACGGCTGTGACACCGACAGCCTGCCGGGTAACTCCATCTCCATGGAGAACGCCCTGAGCAGCAACGATATCCAGGTGTTCGCCGAGGAGTGGGTAGGGCGCAGCGAGGTCTGGAACAAGGCGCAGGCCGCCGGCAAGGTCGTCGGTGTCGGCTCGCCGGTGGTTGGCGCGGTCGAAGGCTGGTACGTGCCGCGTTATGTGATCGAAGGCGATGCCAAGCGCAAACTCGAAGCCAAGGCACCGAACCTCAAGAGCATTGCCGACCTGGGGCAATACGCCCAGGTATTCAAGGACCCGGAAGAACCGGACAAGGGGCGCTTCTACAACTGCCCGGCCGGCTGGACCTGCGAGCTGGACAACAGCCAGATGCTCAAGAGCTATGGCCTGGAAAACACCTACACCAACTTCCGCCCGGGCACCGGCCCGGCACTGGATGCCGCCGTGCTCTCGAGCTACAAGCGTGGCGAGCCGATCCTCTTCTACTACTGGTCGCCAACCCCGCTGATGGGCCAGGCCGACCTGGTCAAGCTGGACGAGAAGCCAGGCGTGGATAAATCCGTGACCATCAAGGTGGGCGTGTCGAAGACCTTCCACGAGCAGGCGCCGGAACTGGTGGCGGTGCTGGAAAAGGTCAACCTGCCGATCGATCTGCTGAACCAGAACCTGGCGCGCATGACCAGGGACCGCATCGAGTCGGCGGACCTGGCGAAGGCGTTCCTCAAGGAGCACCCCGAAGTCTGGCACAGCTGGGTCAGCGAAGACGCAGCCAAAAAGGTAGACGCGGCACTCTGAAGGGTGTGGGCCGGTCCGGCGCCTGCCGGGCATGCCACACAGCAGTCCGCTTCACGCACTTGCTCGAGAGAACTCCATGTTTCCCAAAGACTTCACGTTTTCCATTGCCGACTGGGTCAATGGTTGGGTCGATGCGCTGGTCACCAACTACGGTGACGTGTTCCGGCACATTTCCGACACCCTGCTGTGGGCCATCGTCAATCTCGAAGGTTTACTGCGCGCTACACCCTGGTGGCTGATGCTGGCCATCGTCGGCGGTATTGCCTGGCACGCCACCCGCAGAATCGTACCCACCGCGGTAATCGTCGGCTTGCTGTTCCTGGTCGGTGCGGTGGGGCTTTGGGACAAGCTGATGCAGACCCTGGCGCTGATGCTGGTGGCCACGCTGATCTCGGTCCTGGTCGGCATCCCGCTGGGTATCCTGTCGGCGCGCAACGATCGCCTGCGGGCGGTGTTGATGCCGCTGCTCGACATCATGCAGACCATGCCCAGCTTCGTGTACCTGATCCCGGTACTGATGCTGTTCGGCCTGGGCAAGGTGCCGGCGATCTTTGCCACCGTCATCTATGCCGCGCCGCCGCTGATTCGCCTGACCGACCTGGGCATTCGCCAGGTGGATGGCGAGGTCATGGAGGCGATCAATGCGTTCGGGGCCAATCGCCTGCAACAACTGTTCGGCGTGCAGTTGCCACTGGCGTTGCCGAGCATCATGGCCGGTATCAACCAGACCACCATGATGGCCCTGTCGATGGTGGTCATCGCCTCGATGATCGGTGCCCGTGGCCTGGGTGAAGACGTCCTGGTCGGCATCCAGACCCTGAACGTGGGCCGCGGCCTCGAAGCGGGCCTGGCCATTGTGATTCTGGCGGTTGTGATCGACCGCATTACCCAGGCCTATGGCCGGCCACGGCATGGGGTGGGCAAATGAGCGCCAAACAGACGATGAACAAGATCGAAGTCAAAAACGTCTTCAAGATCTTCGGTGCGCGTGCCGAAGATGCCCTGAAACTGATCCGCCAGAGCAAAAGCAAAGAGCAGGTCCTGGCCGAAACCGGTTGTGTGGTGGGGGTAAACGATCTGTCGTTGTCCATCGGCAGCGGCGAGATCTTCGTGATCATGGGGTTGTCGGGCTCGGGCAAGTCGACCCTGGTGCGTCACTTCAACCGCCTGATCGACCCCACCAGCGGCCAGATCCTGGTCGATGGCGAGGACATTCTGCAGTACGACATGCAGGCCCTGCGCGAATTCCGCAGGCGCAAGATCAGCATGGTGTTCCAGAGCTTCGGCCTGCTGCCGCACCGCACCGTGCTGGACAACGTCGCCTACGGCCTGAAAGTACGTGGCGAGAGCAAAGCCCTGTGCACGGAGCGAGCCCTGCACTGGATCAACACCGTGGGCCTGAAGGGTTACGAAAAATCGTACCCGCACCAGTTGTCGGGCGGCATGCGCCAACGTGTGGGGCTGGCGCGTGCGTTGGCTGCCGACACCGACATCATCCTGATGGACGAAGCCTTCAGTGCGCTCGACCCGCTGATCCGCGCCGAAATGCAGGACCAGTTGCTGGAACTGCAAAAGACCCTGCACAAGACCATCGTCTTCATCACCCACGACCTGGACGAAGCGGTGCGCATCGGCAACCGCATTGCCATTCTCAAGGACGGCCGCCTGATCCAGGTAGGCACGCCGAAAGAAATCCTCTACCAGCCTGCGGACGAATACGTCGATCGTTTCGTGCAGCGTCGCGTAGCTTCGCTATAAGGACCCGCGTGTATGTCGTTTGCCGAAAAGATCATCATCGCCGACACGCCCGTTCGCTGGCAGGACGTGGTGGCTGTGGCCCGGCATGGCGCGAAGCTTGAGCTGGCCCCATCGGCCTGGGCGCGGATCGAGAACGCCCAGGCGATTGTCCAGCGCATCGTTTCCAGCGGTGACCGCGCCTATGGCGTCAACACCGGCCTTGGCGCCTTGTGCAATGTCTCGTTGCAGGACGAACAGCTCAGCCAGCTGTCGCACAACACCTTGCTCAGCCATGCCTGCGGCGTGGGTACCGCGCTGTCGGACGAGCAGACCCGGGCGATCATGTGCGCGGCGATCATCAACTTCTGCCAGGGCCGTTCCGGCCTTCAGCGCAAGGTGGTCGAGGCGCTGCTGACCTTGCTCAACCAGCACATCACCCCGCAGGTGCCGAAACAGGGGTCGGTGGGGTACCTGACCCACATGGCCCATATCAGCATCAGCTTGCTGGGCGTCGGCCAGGTCAGCTATCGCGGCCAGATCGTACCGGCGCAGCAAGCCTTGGCCGAGGTCGGCCTGGCGCCGATCAAACTGGGGGCCAAGGATGGCCTGTGCCTGGTCAACGGTACCCCTTGCATGACCGGCCTGAGCTGCCTGTCTTTGGACGATGCCACTCGGCTGAGCCAATGGGCGGATGTGATCGGCGCCATGAGCTTCGAGGCCCTGCGCGGCCAGCTCGATGCTTTCGACCCTGAAATCATCGCGCTGAAACCGCACCCTGGCATGCAGCGCGTGGGCAGCAACTTGCGGCGCCTGCTCGAGGGCAGCGAAATCATTGCCAGCAGCCATGGCATCCGCACCCAGGACGCCTTGAGCATTCGCTCGATCCCGCAGGTGCATGGCGCCGCGCGCGATCAACTGGAACACGCGGCGCGGCAGATCGAGACCGAACTCAACTCCACCACCGACAACCCGATGTTGCTGGGTACACCCGAGTCGTATCGGGTGGTTTCCCAGGCCAATCCCCACGGCCAGTCCGTGGCCATGGCGGCCGACCTGCTGGCGATTGCGGTGGCCGAGATCGGCGCGATTGCCGAGCGTCGTCTCGATCGCCTGATCAACCCGTTGGTCAGCGGTTTGCCGGCCTTCCTGGTCAGTCAGCCGGGTGTGAACTCGGGGATGATGATCGTCCAGTACGTGGCCGCTTCACTGTGTGCCGAAAACCGTCAGCTGGCACAACCGGCCGTCATCGACAACTACGTCACCTCCGGCCTGCAGGAGGATCACCTGAGCATGGGCACCAATGCCGGGTTGAAGCTGCACCGTGCCCTGGAGAACTGCACGCAGATCCTCGCCATCGAGTACCTGTTGGCGGCCCAGGCCTTCGAGTTCCTCAAGGAGCAGCGCTTTGGCGCCGGTACCAGCATTGCCTGGCGGTTGTTGCGCGAGCGGGTCCCGGCCTATGCCCAGGACCGTTGGCTGGCGCCGGATATCGCCAGCAGTGCATCGATCCTGAAAGATCCCGGCCTGCTTGGCGTGGCCTTCCCCGAACTGCTATGAGCGATGCAGGCAGCAGGAGCGGCGGCAGGCCAAGGTCATAAGGCTGGTGTGTAATTGAGGGCCTTATCGCCGGACCCTCAATGCATCTTGTCATTTGCAATGGCTTAGGGCAGGGTCGATGCCAAGGACAACTCTGCCAAAGGAGCCACACCATGTCGAAGATATATCCCGGTATCGATCCCGAGGGGCTGGTCGAGTATTCGGTGGTCTACACGGACCGCTCGCTCAATCACATGTCCCAGTCGTTTCAAGGCGTGATGAAGAACATTTCAACCACCCTGAAACAGGTCTACAACGCCCAGGCGGTTGCGGTGATCCCGGGCAGTGGCACGTTCGGCATGGAAGCGGTAGCCCGGCAGATTGCCACCGGCCAGCAATGCCTGGTGCTACGTAACGGCTGGTTCAGTTATCGCTGGAGCCAGATCCTTGAGATGGGCAATATCCCGGCGGCCACAACGGTGCTCAAAGCCCGCCCGGTTGAAGCGGGGCGCCAGGCGGCCTACGCCCCGGCCCCTCTGAAAGAAGTGTTGGCGGCCATTGAGTCGCAGAAGCCGCAGATTGTCTTCGCCCCCCACGTTGAAACGTCATCAGGGATCATCCTGCCCGATGAATACCTGCGGGCCGTGGGCGACGCCGTGCATGCGGTGGGTGGCCTGTTCGTGCTGGACTGCATCGCCTCAGGCGCGATCTGGGTTGATATGGACAAATGCGCTGTCGACCTGCTGATCAGCGCACCGCAGAAAGGCTGGAGCGCCTCACCTTGCTGCGCCCTGGTGATGCTCAGCGCGTTGGCCCTCGAGCGCATCGAGTCGACGCAAAGCACCAGCTTCGCCTGCGACTTGAAGAAGTGGCTTCAGATCATGCAGGCCTATGAACAGGGCGGCCATGCCTACCATGCGACCATGCCCAGCGACGCCCTGGCGCGATTCAACGAAGTGATGAAAGAGACACAGGCCTACGGTTTCGACAAGGTCTGCGACGAACAACAGGCCTTGGGTGATCGGGTACGCGCAATGATGACCCGCAAAGGCATCAAGAGCGTGGCCGCAGCAGGCTTCCAGGCCCCTGGTGTGGTGGTGAGCTATACCGATGATGCCGATATCAAGAGTGGCAAGAAGTTTGCCAGCCACGGCCTGCAGATTGCCGCCGGCGTGCCGTTGCAATGCGACGAGCCGGCCGACTTCCAGACCTTCCGCATCGGCCTGTTCGGGCTCGAAAAGCTGCACAATCTCGAGCGCACGGTCAGCACCCTTGAGCAGGCGCTGGACGAGGTGATGGTTAAGTAAGCGCACGGTTGGAGAACCTGCCATGACAACAGAGGATGCGAGGTCGCGATTCGAAGCCAAGCTTCTGCGTCCGGCAAAGCCCGGTGATGGCAGGTTGTGGGCGTTCGTAGTGCTTCCGAGGGACGCGAGTGAACGGCTTCCGAGGCGGGGAAGGGCGACTGTTGACGGGACGATCAATGGGCGTCCTTTTCGGGCAACCCTTGAGCCAGATGGGCAGCTGAGCCATTGGTTGAAGGTCGGTGGCGAGTTGCTCGATGCGGCGGGGGTGGCTGTTGGAGATATCGTTACCCTCGAACTGATCCCGGTGGAGAAGGAGCCCGAGCCTGATATCCCAGCGGATTTCGAGGAAGCCCTGGCAGCCACACCTGAGGCTCAAAGGGTTTGGAACACTACGACGACCCTCGCGCGGGTGGACTGGATCCACTGGATTACTTCAGCGAAGCAACTCAAGACGCGTGAAAAGCGAATTGGGGATGCCTGCGAGATGCTTGCGACCGGTAAAAAGGCGGTTTGCTGTTTCGACTCGTCGGGCTATTACAGCAAAGCGTTTCGGGCGCCTGAGGCGGAAAATTGACCTTGGGCTGGCAATGCGCAGCAGGGCACACAGCGTTGGCAGTAGCTGAGCACGGTGTTGGTGCGGTGCCTGTTGGGAGAATACCTTAGCGGCGGCGTTGGTACTGTCGGCCAGTTCTGCCATCACCGACCATCCTAATTTGCCCGCGAGGGGCCTTCGGCTGGTTCAGTTACACCACTTCCAAGGACACGATCATAAAACCTAAATCAACCTTGAGTACGGCGCTGGTGATCGCGATCTGGTCGACTTTCTCACTTCTCAGCTCAGATTTCAAAAAAACAGATAACCGGCCTCTGCTTACGAAAATCGCAGTCGCCGTGACCTTCCTGCTGCGGCTGAGCATCATGTACTGAGTACCCAAATCGTAGCGGCTGGGCAGACACGGGCCCTCAAGCTACCCAGTTCGCTGGGCTGGAACATATGGCCTGGCTTGAAGCCAAATGCTCCGCTGTATGGACGCTATCCGACTGCGCGTCGCACCGTTCAAACCGGTTTCACCTATAGCTTCTAAGCCCCTGTCAGAGCGCGATGGATCATCCGGTAGCGATTTGGCATTATTGTGAAGAGGCTGCCGCCCCGCATAGAAGAGCTTCTATCTCGGAGCTGCAGTCATCGTGGCAGGCTGAGCAGAGGGGCATGGCTACCAGTTTAATCGAACACCGCCAACCTAGTCACCGTATCAAGTCTTTGCACAAGGACGCGAAGTGATAATTCAAAAATCTGTAACCATAGATAGCATTGAAGAACTGCTGACCAGTGAGTCAATGCATGACTCTGTACGTATTCCGCTTAACACTAGCTATGGCGGAATATTCGGTATTGAAGCTGCCTTGACACAGCTCATAATTACCTGGGCGAAAGGAGAGGGTGAAAAGGTTTTACACCTGCACTGTGATGAAGATGACTGGGCATCCCATGTTGGCGCGCTAGGTCGATCCAGTGCTGGCCTCGCTGGTTTGGTGATGTGCACGAAGGTTGATACGAAGAGTCATGTAGAAATTGAGAAAAGCGATGCCTTGTTGATACTGCTACCAATGATACAAGCGATGTATGACGGAGCATTAAAAGAAACTAGCAGCGCAAGAGGCGCACGCCCTACGGTAATCAACCTATTTAGCATCAGCAACGCACGACGAGAGTATATTAAGCCCTTTTACGCTGGGAGTGCCGGGCCAAAAGTACACCCTAGTGACGCGTTTGCTGGGATAATTGACAAGGCATCTATTCTGATGCAAACCAAGGCGGATAGACGTGCACTGATGAAGCACGGCCTGACCTCATTAGGCGATTTAATTTTCGAACTCATATTAAACGCTGATCAGCATGCCACTATGGGGCTCGATGGTGAAAAATATAAAAAAGGACTGCGCGGGCTAACTATCAAGTCGACAAAGGTCCAGAGAAACCAACTCAAGGATAAATTCACTGGGTCGGCCGCAACATTTGAACGATTTCTGGCTAACAATATGACCCAAGGCGATACGCTCGAGCTATTGGAAGTTTCAGTAATCGACAGCGGCCCCGGCATGGCGCGTAGATGGTTATCGCACAAACACGGACGAATCATCAACGATTTGGCCACCATAACTATCGAAGAAGAATTGGCGGCAACTATGGAATGCTTTGAGAAGCATGTGACGTCAAAAGATGATGAGGTTTCCGGCATGGGGCTTCACCGAGCCACGAAGGCCATGAACGATCTCAAAGCATTCGTAAGACTCCGCACAGGGAGATTGTCCCTCCAGCAGACTTTCAGTGGAAAGACGCAGACTGCAAAATTCGCCCCAAAACCGTGGAAAGCGGATGGAACGCTGTCAGCGGTGGAAGGTACTGTCTTCACTATATGCATCCCGGTGAACTAAATGACAGATCTTCTCGACTTTGAGGTTTGCCTTAATGAAGGTTTGCCGTCAGCGGTAAATATTGTAGTGTTTTTCAGTGGGCCCGACCAAATCACGGCTGAGCAAATTACTCATGCGCTGCAAGTCCGCCTGAAAGAATACATACTCCCTGATCACGTGCTATTTCTCACTCCTGAAATATTCCGACCGCAGATCAAGGAGGACTTAAAAAAAGAAAGGTCGGACATCTCAATTGCCTTGCAGCGAAAGGGACGATCCTCCAATATTAGTTATGGTTTTGGCTTTTTTAGTTACGATGGAAAGCTTTCGGGTCATGAAGTTTATGACGGCGCCGAGAAAGAACTAAGCAAGCGAATAGTCGATTCTTTTGATGAAATTCTAAGTGCTGGCCTTAAGCAGTTAGCGGCAAAAACAAATGTATTGGAAAGAGCACCATCCGGTTTTTTATTTTCAAAACCTTCGTCTCGCGCAGCTAATTATTTTATAAGAGCAGAGTCCCTGCTGGCAGAGGCTGCCAATTCCCACTTCATCGCACTCGCATGCCTTAAGTATGTAGCGCCTGCAGAACTTTCTGCGGCACCAAAAGTGATATACCTAGACACGATTTCGTTTCTTCCAGTCGCCTTGTCGATAAAACTATTTCTGAACACCTTTGGGAAAAATGGCCCGATATCCATTCGGTCTTTCAAATCCTATGAGGGCATCTCAGGCTGCGCTCCGTCAGGGAATGTCGCGCTTTGCCTGATTTCGGCGTCAACCAACTGCGGTCTTGCCGAGAAGTGGTACGAGGAAAACGGCTTTGATGCCTCCAAAATCATCACTATCCTGTCATTTCTAAAGAAGTCACCTTACTGCTCGATTGTTCTGCCTCTGGACAGACCCCACGATTTCAGCACCAGCGACGGTTCGGACTCCAGGCCACTGATTAGGATACAGGGCGAACGTTTCGTTGCTCAGCATTCTGAGACTCAACTCCTTAACATCTCTGTCAAACATGCTCACGAGAAACTGCAAGAGCGATTTGAGAAGTTCGTCGGAAAAGGTTTTTTTGGATGCTATGGCCAAGGGGCAACAGGCAATCGGAGAACAATATGGATTGACAGACCAAAACTGGCAGCGGACGATGAGTTTCAGAAATGGCTCAGCGATTGTGTCATTGAAGAAGTATCGTTGTCGACGAATACAATTATCTATGACGATGATCCTGCTAGTTTGGCAATGGCAACGCTCGCAAAATCGTTGTTGGAAGGGTACGGTCTCACAATTAAGCATTTCCTAAGTTTTGATGAGTTAGAAGACTTGGAGAATTTTGTTGGCGGCGCCCTGATATTGACCGCTGCTGCAGAGAGAGGATCTCGCCTGCTGAGCGTAAGCCGTCGGCTGAGAAGCAATCAAGAGAGTGGAACGCGAGTGTATCTTGTCGGGGCACTCCTAGGTCGATCCTATGATCAGATGGCAGAACTTTCCTCCAACCTGACCCAGCCACCTAGCGGTGCGAAGCGTTACACCGTAAAAAGTTACTTCGAGTTCCCAGTCTCCAATCCCATTTGTAACCGTCATTGGGAGGACGAAGCTAATCTCCTGTCGAGGATCATCAGCCAAAGCTCTCGGCCGCCGGCATTTGTGCTCGCACGAACCAAAGAGCTGAAGGTCACGGGCGATTCTGGTCTCATTGAGTCTGCATTCTGGCGCTCCAGTCAAACGGACAAACCGATGACGATCACTAAAGGCTTCGCATTTGTAAACGATAAAACCGATGTCAGATCTAGTTCCAGTGTAGAGATATTCTTGACGATCAACTGGGTGCTGCAGAATGCCAGGCAGTCCGTGAAAGTTGGAGAAGGTAAAAAGCTTGCTTCTATTGAGCTGCAGCAAGTTTTGCTTTCTCCAGAAGTATTCTCACGCTACGATGACGGCGTAATCCAAGCTGCATTTCTTCGAGCAGCTCATCCAGCAGAATTGGATTACAGGGAACACGAGGACTACAGTTTGGCCATGGCTGATATAATCAAGCGGATAGTTCGAGGCTACGGATTCTCGCGCGGAGAGGCAGCACTCGAATTTATCGTAGCATTGTGCATTGGCAAGATCGCCCTTCATTCAACTGTTGCAAACAAGTTGAATCATTTCATTTGTAGTCAAATGGAATCTCGTATTAAGGGCATTCACACCTTATTTAGTTCTGACTTAGAGGTTCTTTAATTTTCAATGGGCCTTTGCAGTGCTTCGGCATTATTACTGCTGCAAAGGCCCTGCTTGGTCGAAAGGCATCTGGGATAGCATCATAATTTATGATTAGTGTGTCTTCCGACTTAAAGGCCCACCTCCAGAGGTAATGTTTTTATAGTTTCCGACACACTATTTTTCACATTCGAGCAGGTCATGTGATGCTAAGTATCTCAGGCTGCAGATTGAGGACTTTCACATCGCCAACGATAGCACCTAGGTGGAGGCCACCACCCTCAGGATTGACTTGAAGATCTGGTGCATCTACTCAACCGCCGTGAGAGCCACCCGAGCCTCTGCCGGAGCAGGCAAATACTGGAGGCGCTGAACAACTAAGGCCCAAATAGGGTTGGACGGAGTCTTTTTTGTGTGTTCTGAATCGGAATTTCCCTCTTCCCTGTAGTCCATTTCCGAAACATACTCCCACCGCCTTACAGCCCATTGCAGCAGCCCTATCAGCCATCTAGTCTCGCCAAGTCGCTACCAAACCCGCGACACGGCTTTGACAGGCCGTTGCTGATAGAAGGATTGCACGTTGTCGCTTATGGCGGCTGTACGTGGGGCACCTTGTGTGCGCCGGGTTCCTTCATCCTCGGTCTGTCAACCCACGTACCGCTGCCACCATTCTGTTTGACAGCAGGATCTTGGCGGTTTCCCCCGATGAAGGAGTGCAACCATGCTAAAGATCGTCCCCGATCCACCGCAACATGACAAATACGCCACCCACACCCTCGAAGACCTTTTGGTCCAGATCTCCGAATACCTTGTCTGCGCCCTGACCGTCAGCCAGCAGACCGTCCTGCTCCATGCCAAACCCCCAGGCCAGGTCCTGACCCTCGCCGCCATGCATGAAATCGACAGCGCCCGCACCTTGGTGGAAGTGGCGCTGAGCCGTCTGCAATCCCGGCACTGACCTGGCGAGCCGAGGCTCGTACTTGATGTTCACCGATCAGGCCCCGCGCCGTTCGCGGGGCTGCAGGAGGAGTGGTATGGATAAGGAATTACAAACCCCGCGCACCAGGAAACTCACCACCACCGGCGTCGGGCATTTCGGCGAGGCTGGAGAGGAGGGCGGTCAAGACCCACTGTTCCGTGTTGTTGCGGGCCATTCGATGGACCATGCGGTTGAGCAGGCAACTGTGCTGATGTGCGCTGTACACAAGATCAGCGATCTGGCGATGACGGAGGCGGATCATTTGCCGACGTTGCTGACTGCCGTGCACTACCTCAGTGGCATGGCCAAGGCATTGGCTCAGGATGTGAATCATGGGTTGATGGTGGGGCGGAGAGCTGAGTAGGAATACGGTGGCTGCTCTGGCTGGTGCCAGTCTGTTAGACCCCGGGGCCGCTTTGCGGCCCATCGCCGGCGAGCCGGCTCCCACACCGAGCGCGCCGTACTCCAAATGCGTTATCAGCTATATATAGAACGGATGTACTAGATAGCCCTTTGCCTTATGTTCAGGCGAGAAACTATCGCCTCGAAGAATAGGCAAAGGACTGTCCCCATGATCGCTTTCAAAAAGCAGCTCCTGCCTGTCGCCATTCTTTGCAATGTCCTCGCCGCCCAGGCTAGCGATGTACAGATGGGTGACTTTTGGGTAGTCCATTACCAAGGTGGCTTGGGCAAGAACCAGGTGTTTGTCGCGGACGGCGACCCCAACAACATCTTCAATCGCCCAGACGGCGCGAAATCATTGGGCGTCTATCAGTTCTACGAAGAGCCCGGCAAACCCACATTCACTGCGTACGATGTCGAAATCGACTGCGCCAAGAACCGCGTGCGCATCACGGGTGCGCAGGATTTTCGCAGCGTTTTCAATGAATTGCGCAACGCCAAGTATTCCAGCCAATGGCAGAGCAAACCTGACGCCTGGTTGGCGCAAAGCCGCGACTTCCTGTGCAAACCGGCTGACCGCCAAGCCCGGAAAATGGAGCGCCTGGGTGTGATGCCTGCATCGCAAATAGCCAAGGCAGGGCCGCAGCTGTTCCAGATATTGAACCGCGAGGCCGCCAAGGCAGCCATCATGCAGAAGATCGACGAAGGGTTCGCACAGATGTCTGCCAAGTAAAGCGGCCTCCAGGGAGAAGACCTTATGAACAGATTGTTCGCATTGGGCCTGTTGGCCACATTGCTCAGTGGCTGCGCATCGCTGGAAGCCAGCAGCGCCTGGAAAGATCGCCCGGTGGGCGAGCTGATCGATTTCTTCGGCGTGCCCCGGCAGGTCATGGTGGTGCCGGAGGAGGATCTGGTCGTGCTCAGGTATGTGCGCGACAGCAGCTATGTCACGCGTGAAGCCGCGGGCACTTACACGGGGCCGCAAAACGGACAGATTGTGCATACGGAATACTGGGAAGACGTGCAGCACTCAGGCAGCTGTCAGATCGATGTGTTCATCAACAGAGCGCGACTGGTGCAGAAGGTACGCACGAAGGGACGCTGTGCAGTTGTCGAGATGGCGCCGGCAGCTCGAGCGTGATGGCAGGCACAAATCACAGGCAATCGACTCAGGAGGTCACCTCCCATAATACGCAATTTAACATAATATACATTATGCGCACATTCATATGAAGCTACCGGCGCCGTGGGTGAGCAGATTTGAAGCCAGGCCCCTGGCCTCGATCACTGCGCCGCAGATCGAGCTTGGACCTCAGCGATGTAACTCAGCACGAACGGATCCTGCGAGCCTCGTTCCTTGTAGTAGCCAACCACGTTGGCCAACGTCCACCGCAGCAACCTCATAAGCACTGGATCGGAAAATTTCCAGCTGTCCGACTCGTACTGATACCGGCTGTTGGTGAACACATCGCGATACCGCTCGAATGACTGTTCCTGGCTGTTCAGGGCCAAGCTCTCGCGAATCACTGCAGGCATCGCGTGAAACAGCGTCAGCAGGTCGTGAGCATCACGCTTTTGTTTGGGTGGAATCTTGCCGATTGACTGCAGGTGCTGGTGGGCCGTCTTGAGTGCTTCGACGTCGAGCTTGTAGGTTTCGCTGGACGTACCTTGATGCTGATCTGGCACAGAAATAAAGCTTTTCAGCAGGATTTCCATACCGATCGCTGCATTGACCATGGCGACATGCGGGAGGTTTTGGGCGTCTAGAAGCTCAGCGGCCTTGAGGTAGTTATGGGCGCTTTCAAGCATCCAGCCTGGAAAGTGAGTCATTGAATGGTGCTCCTTGGTGGTGACCGCCGCCGAAGGTAGCTCATTCTTGAACGATAGAGTGCAAACGTGAGCGTTAGCGATCACGCATGAGCTACCCCTAGCTCACCAGATGAGCTACCCTGCCCTTATAATATGACCTAAAGGAATAACTAAACTAAATATTCATTTAGTTGAGTTATATACAGTATGGCTCCGCGAGCCGCTCGCTGGTTTTCCGAGTTGTGATCGACTGTCTCTTTCTTCCAATCGTCGGCCCTCATCCCTCAGCAACCGTCCTGGGCTAGCCTCAATGCTGTCATATTGACACCTCCGAGAGGCAAGAATGGACTTCCCCTCCTCCCCCCCTCAAGCTCTCAGCCCACAAGATCGACAAGCCTACACCGATGAGTTGCTCCGATTGCAACTTAAACGTGCTCGAGCCGAACTCGACGTGCTGGCCCCTACCGGGCTGAAGATGAAGCTCAAAATCATCGGTGATTACCTGAAACCGTCGGCAATCGCCATCAGCGCCTTGGCCGGAATCGCTCTTGGCGCGATCGGGTTTATCTATGGGACCAAGGAAGCAGAAGACAAGCAACGCGACTTGAAATACACCAACGAACAACTTTCAGCCCTCACCAAGAGCCAAAACGACGACATAGAGAAGCAGAAAACGCTGCTGGCGAACGGCGACGTCCAATTGCGCTTGAAAAAGGGAGAGTTCGAACAGCTCAACCGTTCGATGAGGGATGTGTTCAATGACCTCAAAGGCCTGGCAAGCGACATCATTGCTCTGCCCGAGGGAGCCAAGAAAAACGCCTTGCTCAAACGCCTCGCTCAATTGGACAGCTCCATTGGTAACGCTGGGGCCGATTCGGCCGCAGCCGTTGTACCTGCTCAGGGAGCTACCCCGACTGCCGCCCTCGCCGAATTGATCGGCGGTCTTTTCTCGCGTGAAGCCAAGGGCCGCGTCAAGGCCTACCAGGAACTGATCTCACAGTACGGCAAGCGCGAGGAGTTGATTCCCGCTCTATTGCAGTACGCGAACGACCACTTCGAAAACGACAACGGGATTTACAACGCCCTGGTTGTCTTCAGTCATCTGAACTACCGCAGCCTGCGTGGCGTGGATCTCGAGTCAATCAGGGCCTTCGCCTCGAGAGCCGAAGGGGAAAAGGGCCCGCGTATCCGCGACAGGGCCCGCAAATTGATTGAAAGACTGGAGCCTCATTGGACGGACCATCCATAAGGTTCCCATCGCGCACCTCGCCAAGTCACATCAAGGAGCAGCAGGCATGGCCACGAAAAAGAACAAGACCGTCACCAGCGCTAACAGTAAACCCGCCTCTCAGAAGGCTGGATCCGCACTCAGGTCTCCCCCTCTCCTGGCCGCTCCACCTGCCAGGCGCACACCAATCACCGGCCGCCTGTTCGACGCCCGCCCCGACCGTCTGGACTTTCGTGATCTGGCCTACATCCCACCACTATGCTCCCTGCCTCCCAGCTACCCCAAAGCAGCTGATGTGACGAATTACTTTAAGGGCTATGTCAAGCAAGGCCTGGTGCTGGACCAGGGCAGCGATGGCGCCTGCACAGGTTTCGGATTGGCCGGGGTGATCAACTATCTACTCTGGGTCCAATACCTGGAACAAGAGGCAAGCGCCGCGTTCCAGTGCGTAAGTCCGCGCATGCTCTATGAATTGGCCAAGCGCTATGACGAATGGCAAGGCGAAGATTATGACGGGTCGAGCTGTCGTGGCGCGCTCAAGGGGTGGCACAAGCACGGTGTCTGCAGTGAAAACCTCTGGCCGTTTTCGACCAGCGGATTCGTCAGGCCATTGCCTGGCTGGGACACCAATGCCCCCAGTAGGCCATTGGGTGTCTACTACCGCATCGATCGTAGTTCGGTGGTGAGCCTGCAAGCTGCGCTCCTGAACATTGGTGCCATCTATGTATCAGCCCGGGTTCATGATGGCTGGGATACCTTGATGCGCAAACGTGCCACACCAGTCCCCAAGGACCTGCAAAGCCTGCCGGTCATCCCTGTGCCCAAAGCCCCCGGTGTGCTGGGCGGCCATGCTTTCGCATTGGTCGGCTACGACGAGCGTGGTTTCATCGTCCAGAATTCCTGGGGCACACGGTGGGGAAGCTCTGGGTTCGCAGTATTGCCCTACGAGGACTGGGTGGTGCATGGCACCGACGCCTGGGCGTGTGCACTGGGGGTGCCGCAAAAGTTGATGAATACTCAGTTGACGGTACTGGAGGCCCAGGTCGCATCGTCGTTCCGCGTCGGGCCAGGGCGGTCTCTGGTCAGCCTTGATCGATCCACGCGGGCACCGGGAAACCCGGCCGACGATCCGTGGCCGTTCGACCATCAGTTCGAGCAACCGGCGTACCAACCTATCAGGACCTCGCAGGCGCAGACATACACACTGGTGACAGGCAACGATGGTGAGATTGTCGCCACGGACTTCACCCGCAGCCCATCGGATCGCGTGGGTCTGGTTAACGAGATCGTGCATGACCGCCCCCTCGCCTGGCTGGGCACCCATTCGAAGCAGAAAACCCTTCGCCTGGCCCTGTATGCCCATGGCGGCCTGAACAGTCAGAGCGAGTCTATGCAGCGTATTCGCGTCCTGGCCCCCTGTTTCCTGGCCAACGGGGTCTATCCGCTGTTCATGACCTGGAAAACCGGGCCAGGCGAGACGATCGCCGACATGGCGCAAGATTGGCTGCGGCGGTTGTTCGCAGGTCAGGACAAGCTCGCGACCGGGTGGTTTGACGACCTCGCCGAACAAAGGGACCTTGCATTCGAGAACCTGGCCAACCTGCTAGGTACAGGTATCTGGTCAAAAATGCGCAGCAACGCGAAAAACAGCGTCCAGCCCGGACATGGCCTGGACCTGCTGGCCCAGGCGCTGACCAAGCTGTCCGCTACGTTGCAGGCCCAGGGTTGCACGCTTGAACTGCATTTTGTCGGTCATTCCGCAGGCGCCATCCTTCTTGGCCATTTACTCGACTTGCTCGGCAAGAACCCGGCGAACCGCGTCATGGTGAAAAGCTGTCAATTGTTCGCGCCCGCATGCTCCATGGAGTTCGCGGTCGAACATTACCTCGGAGCGCATGTCAATGGCGTACTTGAGCGTGAGCAGATCTGGCTCGATGTGCTCAGTGATGAAAATGAGAAGGCTGACGGCCTGCCCACACCGAGCTTGCCAGCCTACGGCAAGTCGCTGCTCTACCTGGTGTCCCGGGCCCTCGAGTCGGTACGTAAGCAGCCCCTGCTCGGCATGGCCACCGCATTGGACCCGAAGTATGCCAATGACATCGACAAATGGGATGCCAGTACCCTGGCAGCGATCCGCGTGTGGCAGGCAAACTGGCCCAGCAAGCCCGACCGCAAGCGTGTCTGCACAGACCGCAAGGTTCGCGTGAGCAAAGACAATCAGCAAATGCAGGCGACCCATGGCTCCTTCGACAACAACATTGACGTGATCAGCTTCGTGTTGACACGTATCACCAACAAACAGCTGATCAGTCCGTTGGAATGGCTGGACTACTGAAACCTGAGGGTAAGACGGTGCCTGCGCTGCGGCTCTGCCCAATGCGCAGGTACTGCGTATGATCGACACCTTTATAGAGGCGGCGAAAAACACACAGCCATCTATGCTCACCAAACCCACCCCACGGAGCCTGTTCGAAAATGGACATTCGCCAGAAAACCATCGGGTTCGGTCTTGTCAGCATCCTCGCCGCCCTGTTGCTCGGTGGCAGCGGCCTGCTCGCCGAGCATGACCAGAACCAGGCGTTGCAGCGCAGCGAGGCCAGCATGGCCGCCCTGCGCAACCACATGGAAGGCGACATGATGCACGATGCGCTGCGCGCCGATGTGCTGGCCGCCCTGCTGGTCAAGCCGGGCGATACTGACACCGCCAACCAGGTGATAGCCGACCTCGACGAGCACGCCAAGTGGTTCCGCAGCGTCGTGCAAAGCAACCTGGAACTGCCCCTGGACGCCGACCTGCACAAGGCCATCAGCGAGCTGGGCCCCCTCCTCGACCACTACATCGCCAGCGCTACGTCGATCATCCAGCTGGCGTTACAGTCGCCTGAACAGGCCCAGGTGCAGCTGCCGGCCTTCGTTGCCGCCTTCAAGGAGCTGGAGCAACGCAACAGCACCCTGAGCGACCTGATCGCCGGCAATGCCGACAAAAGCCGCGAACAGAGCACCGCCACCCTGCACCAGGGTATCAGCGTGCTGGTGGGCGGGATGATCCTGGCGACCCTGGCGTTGGCGCTGTGCACCTTCCTGCTGCTGCGCTCCATCCTGCGGCCGTTGAGCCAGACCATGGCCGTTGCCGAGCGGATCGCCCAGGGCGACCTCACCACCGCGATCGAGGTCCACGACCGTGACGAAACCGGGCATCTGTTGCGTTCCCTGGCGGACATGCGTGACAGCCTGGGCAACATGATCAAGGCCATCCATGAAGAGAACCTGCTGCTGCGCGAGGTGGCCGATGAACTGGGCCAGGCTTCCAGCAGCCTGGTGCAACGCACCAGCCAGCAGTCCGACAGCGCCGTGAGCATGGCCTCGGCCACCGAGCAGATGATTGCCAACCTGGAGCGGATCGCCGACCACGCCCGCGATGCGCAGGCCATCTCCGGGCAGTCCGAGCGCCTGGCCAGCGACGGCGGCGAGGTCATCCTCAACGTGGTCGGCGGTATGCAGGGGATCGACGAAGCGGTCAACCGCTCCTCTGAAACCATCACCGTGCTGGGACAAAGCTCGGAAGAAATCCATTCGATCATCCAGGTGATCAACACCATCGCCGAGCAGACCAACCTGCTGGCCTTGAACGCGGCCATCGAAGCCGCCCGTGCCGGCGAGGCCGGGCGCGGTTTTGCCGTGGTCGCCGACGAAGTACGTGGCCTGGCCGGGCGCACGGCGCAGTCGACCCGGGAGATCACCGGCATGATTGAACGCATCCGGCAAAGCACGGGCAACGCTGTCGACAGCATGCAGACCGGCGTCACCCGGGTCCGCGCCGGCGTGGAACTGGCCACCCGGGCCGGCGACTCGATCCAGCAGATTCGTGAAGGCGCCCGCCGCGCCGCGTCGGTGGTCGAAGAAATCTCGCAGACCATCGGCGAGCAGACCCGGGCCAGCCAGGATGTCGCCCATCAGGTCGAGTTGATCGCCCGCATGTCGCGGGACAGTACCGACACCACGCGGCAGCTGGCCTCGGCGGCGCAGCGCCTGGGCGAGATTGCTCAGTGCATGCAGGCGAGCGTGTCGCGGTTTCGCGTGTGACTGGGCAGGCGCTTGCCGGCGCCCTGCCCTCGCCCGGCGTTACTGGCTCAGCGCCTTGGCCACCGCGTTGACGAACACCGCCTGCTCGTCATACAGCGAACCGGGGCTCTCGGCGTTCTTCCAGGTCGACCACTGCACCACCACCAGGCGCTCCGCCGGGTTGATGGCGATGCTCTGGCCGAAGATGCCCAGGGCCCAGAACGTCTGGTCACTGGTGGCAGTGCGTTTGGGTTCGGCATCGCTGTCCGGGGCCGGGGCGTTGTACCACCACTGGTAGCCGTATTGACCCTTGGGCGCGGCGGCCGTCACTGAGCCCTTGGCTTGGGTCCAGTGGGTGGAGCGCGCGATCCAGTCGTCCGGGAGAAGCTTTTCACCCTGCGGCAATTGTCCGCCACTCAGCACGAACTGGCCGAACCGCCCCCAGTCACGCAACGTGGCATTGAAACCGTGGCCGCCCATGTCCACCTTGCCGGGCACCAGCGCATGCCAGACCCCGGCCTGCTGCATGCCGTAGCGGCTCCACACGCGGCTCTGCAGGTACTCGGCGATGGTCATGCCGGTGGCGTTTTCCAGCACCCGGCCCACCAGCCAGGCGCCGCCGGTGTTGTACGACCAGACCTCGCCCGGCTTGACCCCGGGCTTGCGCTTGACCGAGCGCACCAGGTCGAGCACGCAGTGATAGGGATCGGCGGTGGCCTCGCACTGGGTCATGTGCGAGAAGTCCGAATCCTTCGAGGCGTAGTTCTCGTCCCAGACGACGCCCGAGGTGTGCTGCAACAGCTGCTGCAGGGTCACGTCCTGCCACTCGGAACCTTCCAGCTCCGGGACATAGCGGCTGATCCTGTCATCCAGCGAATGGATCTTGCCTTCCTTGACGGCGATGCCCACCAGCACGCTGACCACCGACTTGGCCACCGAGCGCGATGTCCACAAGGTCTGCGCAGTGTTGCCCTTGCCGTAGTGCTCATAAGCGATCTTGCCATCCTTGAGCACTAGCAGGCCGGTCACGCTCTGGTTGGCCAGGTAGTCCGCCAGGTTGTGGGTCTTGCCGGCCAACTGATAGTGCACGTCGCTCAGTTTGTGGCTGGCCTGCGGCAAGGGGTATGGCGTGGCGCCGCGCGGGGCGAAGACATCGCCGCCGTACAGGCGATAAGTGTTGCGAAAGCCCACGACCCGGGTGTCCTGGTCCCAGGTGAGCATGTCCTTGGCCGCCGGCAGCACCTTGTCGAAAGGCTGCGGGCAAGGCTCAAGCCCCGGCACGCCGCAGGCCCCCTGGCTGTCGGCCGCCTGCGCCGCACCGGCCAGTGCGGCGAGTGCCAGTGCCAGGATGGAAAGAGCGTTGAACGACTTCTTTATTGTTATTGGCCGCATCGGAGGGCTCCTCGAAAAGCGCGGAAATACGCTGCCCCGAGTGTCTGCAACTTGAGCCAGCGGGAAAAGCACAATAAATTTGCCTTCACTATTACAAAAACTAACAACCAAGGAATGCCCATGGCCGAAGACCGCCTGCCCCCACTCAACGCCGTGCGTGCGTTCGAGGCCGCTGCCCGCCTGGGCAGCTATGTCGCGGCATCCCAGGCGCTGCACGTGACCCAGCCGGCGATCGGCCGGCATGTGAAGAACCTCGAGGACTGGCTGGGTGTACGCTTGCTCGAACGCTCCCCGCGCGGGGTGACCCTTACCCTGCCCGGCGCCCATTACTACAAGGCCGCAGCGCAGGCGCTGCAGATCCTCGCCGACGCCGGTGCGCGCCTGGGGCAACGTGGTGACGAGCGCTGGCTGCGCATCCTCTGTGTGCCGGCGTTCGCCTCACGCTGGCTGACACCGCGCATCGACACCTTGCGCAGCCTGCGCCCGGACCTGAGGATCGCCATCGAGCCCAATGCCACGTTCACCAGCGTGGATGCGCGCCAGGCAGACCTGGGCATCGCCTTCGGTCTGCCGGGTGAGCTGAGCGGTGTACGTGAGGTGTTGATCCGTCCGAAGGTGTTCGCGGTCTGCGCGCCGAGCTACCTGGCGCAGTTGCCCGCAGGGCTGAGCGCTGCCGACCTGACCGCCTTGCGGCTGATCCATGTCGATGACGGCACCTGGTGGAACAGCTGGTTCGCCGCCAATGGCCTGAGGGTGCGGGTCAAGGCCGATACTTCGCATATCAGCAACGATATCGTCCTGAACCTGGCCCAGCGCGGCCACGGCATCGCCCTGGCCACTGAGGTGCTGGTCGGACGTGAACTGCGCGAAGGCAGCCTGGTGCGTTGCGTGGAACAGGCCGTGGCGCTGGAGAGCTATCAGTTGCTGACGCCACCCCAGCCGCCGAGTGCCGATGCGTTGTGGTTCATGGATTGGCTGGGGAGCAGCCTGCGGGAGGAGTATCCGGATGCGCTGGTGGTCGCGCAGAAGCCCTCCCATGCGGGTGATACTTGAAAACTACATTCCCTGCTCAAGCAGTTATACGACACATTGCGGTGCTGGTAATGGCGTGTCCGTGCCGAGGCTATCAACCCAAGCTTTAACGGCTTGGTGGTCAATCACGCAGCCAGCGTCAACATCCGCCAGGGCTTCCGATGTCAACCGCACCCTTTCTTCTTCATGGGCCAAGATAGAGCTGGTTTTGATGGTATTCGCCATTATCGGATCTCCTCAGTGTTCGAACTGAAACTAACCTCCGCTCATCAGTGCCTCCAGTGGTGCTCTGTGCTGCAGGGTCTCCCAGCAGTTTGATGCAAAAACAGTGAATGGTCATTCTGCGTCAACGGGCTGCGTAGCCTTGCACCGGCTACGCCGGTGGTCGCGGGGGATCGGCGCACCTCCGCTCCCACACGGCGTTCGCTAGAAATCCACCGAGGTGGAGAACAACAACGACCGCGGCGTGCCCAGTCCGCCAGACAGGCCGCTGCCGTCGCCGCCGTTCCACGAGCCGATCCAGTAGGCCTTGTTGGTCACGTTCTGCACGGTGGCACGCAAGGTGACCGGCTTGTCCGAGACCTTCAGGGTATACCGGGCCCCGAGATCGAAAATCGTGTAGGACGGCAGCGACAGGTTGTTGGCATCGGTGGCGTAGCGCCGGCCGGCATAGTTGGCGTTGCCGGTCAGGGTCAGCCCGGGCATCTCGCGCAGGTCGTACTCGACGCCGAGCTTGGCCAGCACCTTGGGCACGCCGGTGGCTTGGTTGCCTTCGTTTTCCTTGCGTATCGATTTGGTCAGCTCGGCCTTGGTGTAGGACGCACCGCCCAGCAGGCGCAGGCCCGGCTCGAGCTCGCCGAAGAACGACCATTCCAGGCCACGGTTGCGCTGTTCGCCGTACACGCCGTAGATCTGCGTGAGCGGATCGGTATAGGCGCTGGGTTTCTTCACCTGGTAGACACTGACCGTGTGCGCGAAGGTGCCCAGGTCGAGCTTGGCGCCCAGTTCGTACTGTTTGGTCTGGTACGGCGCCATGATCGCGCCGGCGTTGCGCGCGTTGTCCGGGGCGATGCCACCCTGGCTCAGGCCTTCGATGTAGTTGCCGTACAGCGACAGTTCGTCGGTGACCTTGACCAGCAAGGCCGTGGCCGGCGAAACCCGGCTTTCATCGTAGGCCTTGGAAGTACGCTGGTGGTTGCCGTTGTAGTTCGACGCGCGCACGTTCTGGTGGCGTGCACCGACGGTCCACTGCACCTTGTCATCGAGGAACGACATCGTGTCGAGCAAGGCTTCGCTGCTCAGTCGGGCGCGCATTCGCGAGGTGACGTTGCCGTACTCGCCGATCTCCGGGCGCGGGCCATAGTCCAGGTTGTAGTAGTTGGTGAGGATGCGAGTCGGCAGGCGCTTGTCCTTGAAGCTGTTCTCGGAGTCGTAGCGGGTTGCCGCCAGCGACCAGGCGTGGTCGACCGGGCCAGTGGCGAAGCGCCCGCGCAGGCCGACTTCGCCGGACTTCTGCTCGCCATCTCGAGCCGAGCGGATCGGTGTGGCGGAGATGTCGCCGGCATCATTGAGCAGCATACCGCTGGTCATCAGCGCGTTGTAGCCCCCTTCCCTATGGCCCCAGCCGGCGAATGCGGTGAGCGAGTCGTTGAGGTCGTACTCACCGCGCAGCACCACGGTATCGGTGTCGTTGACGGTGTAGCCCCACTCCGGGGCCAGCGAGTGATCGCCCTTCTTGGCCTTGGGCAGGTGGGTCACGCCGGGGCTGATCGAGGCAATGCCGAAATAGTTGACCCCGTCCATGCGTTCGCGCTGGTGGTAGTAGTCCAGCGACGCCCTCGCCCGCTCGCCGCGCCAGTCCAGGGCCAGGGACGACAGCTGCATGCGGTGCTGCTGGTCGTCCACCGGGGTGTCGCCGTCGCGGTAGACGCCATTGAAGCGCACGCCGAACTGCTTCTGGTCGCCGAAGCGGCGGCCGATATCGGCATGCATACCCGCCAGGCCATCGGACTCGTAGGAGGCGGTCAGCCGGGCCAGGGGCTCGTCGCCGGCACGCTTGGGCACGATATTGATGCTGCCGCCGACGCTGCCGTCTGGCGGCATGCCATTGAGCAGCGCCGACGGGCCCTTGAGCACTTCGATGCGCTCGGCAAGCTCGGTGGACCCGCGCATGTTCGGCGCCATGCTCGGCAGGCCGTTGAAGGTGATGTCGTTGCCGGTGCTGTACAGGCCGCGGATAAAGAAAGTCTCGAAGATACCGCGCTTGCTCGGCACGTAGACCGACGGATCGGTGGCACCGATCACCGAGCCGATGTCCTGGGCCTGGCGGTTCTCGATGTATTCCTTGGTGTAGCTGATGGCGTTGAACGGGGTTTCGCTGAAGTCCTTGTTGCCCATCAGCCCTACCCGGCTGCCCGAGCCGACCTGGCCCCCGGCATATTCCGGTGGCGGGGCACCGAGGGCGTCACGGGTGTCCTGCACCAGGGTTTCCGGCAGGGTCAGGCCCTCTTCCTTCACGTCGGGGGTCTGCTGCTGCGCCGAGGTGGTGCTGCGTGGCGGTTGCGCGAAGGCGTTGCCGGCGATGGCGGCCATGCCCAGCAGCACGGCCATGCGCAAGGCCCTGCGGGGCAGTTTCGGTGCCTGGGGATGTTGCAGTGGAGGCATGAGGGATTCCTTTCGGGACAGAATGGTAATGTTTCTCATTAGTCATTCCGTACGAATCGGCGAATCCCTCAACAGAAATTACAGTCACTTGGCCACTATCGGTTTCACATCTGTACCGGCCTCATCGCCGGCAAGCCGGCTCCACAGGAATCGCGCCCGGCTGCAGTTTCTGTGGGAGCCGGCTTGCCGGCGAATGGACTGCGTAGCAGCCCCCTTTCAGGAAGTCAGCCCTGATATCCCTTCACCACCTCGTCCGCTACCCGCTCCAGGCAGGTCACGCTGGCGGTGCACAGGTACCAGGTCTGCGGATCGACGAACACCACATGGCCGTTCTTCCACGCCTTGGTCTGGCGCAGCAGCGGGTTGTCCAGGGTCTCGCGGTCCAGCGCGGCGCGGCGCTCCATCACCGCGGTGCGGTCGATCACGTAGAGGATGTCCGGGTCGGCCTGGTGGATGAACTCGTTGGAGATCGGCTGGCCATGCAGGCCAGCCTGCATGTCGTCGCTGGCCGGCTTGACCCCGAGGGTGTCGAAGATGAAGCCGTAGCGCGAACGCACACCGTAGGCGGTGAACGCGCCGTTGTTGTGCAGCACCACCAGCGCCTTTTCCGGGCGCCCGTCGGTCACCTTGCGCACCTGGGCCACCTTGGCATCGATGCGCGCAGCGGTTTCCCGGGCCAAGTCTTGCTTGCCGAGAATTTGCCCGACGGTCAGCAGGTGCTGCTTGGCGGTGTCGATGACATTGCCCTGGCGGTTGTCCATGTCGATGTCGTAGTGCACCGTCGGCGCGATCTGGCTCAGCTCCTGGTAGCTCTGCGCCTGCAGCGGCGAGATCAGGATCAGGTCGGGCTTGAGCGCATGCAGGCGTTCGAGGTTGGGCTGGATGGTGGTGCCAACGTCCGCCACCTTGGGGTCGTCGCGGTACTTGACCAGGAAGCCCGCCACATAGTCCTTGGCGATGCCGACCACCGGCGCGCCGAGCTGGTCGAGGGTGTCCAGCTCGCTCATGTCGAAGGCCACCACGCGTTGCGGCTGGTGCTCGACCAGCGTGGTGCCCAGGGCGTGCTCGATCTTCACCGGGGCGTAGTCGGCGCTGGCCGCGCGCGCCTGCTCCTGCGGGGCCTGGTCGCAGCCCGGCAACGCGGCCGCCACGGCGGCGGCCAGGAGTATCTTGCAGATTCCGTTCATACCAGCTCTCTCGATAGTGATGGGTTGAAGTAGTTGCAGACGAAACCCTGCGCGCTGGGCAGGATCTCGAACGCCAGGCCGAACAGCGCGCGCAGGTTGGCCTCTGTGACCACCTCGGCGACCGGCCCTTGGCTGTGCACTGCGCCCTGCTTCATGGCGACGATGTGGTCGGAATAGTTGGCGGCAAAGTTGATGTCGTGCACCACCAGGATCACCGTGCGCCCCTGCTCGTCGCAGAGCCTGCGGATCGCCTGCATGATCTGCACCGCGTGTTTCATGTCGAGGTTGTTCAGCGGCTCGTCGAGCAGCAAAAGGTCGGTGCGCTGGGCGATGGTCATGGCCAGGAAGGCCATTTGCCGCTGGCCGCCGCTGAGTTCGTCGAGGTAGGCGCGGCGCAGCGGCTGCAGCCCCAGAAAATCCAGGGATTCGTCGATTACCAGGTGGTCGTCGGCGGTCAGCAGCCCGCGGCTGTAGGGGAAGCGGCCGAAGGCGACCAGTTCCTCGACGGTCAGGCGCAGGTTGAAGTCCAGGACCTGGCGCAGGGTGGCCACGCGGCGGGCGTAGTCGGCGATGGCGATGCGGCCGATGTCCTGGCCGTCGAGCAGGATGCGCCCGCGGCTGGCCGGCAGCAGCCGGGCCATGCACATGAGCAAGGTGCTCTTGCCGGCGCCGTTGGGGCCGATCAGCGAGGTAACCCGACCGGCCGGGAACTTCAGGCTCACGTCTTCGAGCACGGTCTTGTCGCCATAGGCCTTGTGCAGGTGTTCGAGGGTGATCATGGGGTGCCTCGGGTACGGACCATCAGCGCGAGGAAGTACGCGCCGCACACCAGGTTGACGAGGATGCTCACGCTGGTCCGGTAGTTGAACAGATGCTCGACCAGCAGTTGGGCGAGCAGGAACATGCCGATGGCCACGGCGCAGGCCAGTGGCAGGGTCACCTGGTGCCGGGCGCTGCGTGCCAGGGCGTAGGCGATGTTGGCGACGAACACCCCCATGAACGCGGTCGGCCCCACCAGGCTGGTGGACACCGCCACCAGCACGGCGATCAGCGCCATCTGCAGACGCAGGCAGCGGCCATGGTCCAGGCCCAGGGCAATGGCTTGGTCGCGGCCCAGCGCCAGCACGTCGAGCACCCGCGTGCCGCGCGCCACCAGCACTGCCACTGCCGCCACCAGCAGGCCCGAGTACAGCACTTGGGCCGGCTGGGCGCGGTTGAACGAGGTATAACCCAAGCCTTGCAGGATGGAGAATTCCCCCGGGCTGGTCTTGAGCTGGATGAACTGGGTGAAGGTACCCAGCACCATGGTCAGCACCAACCCCAGCAGCAACAGGCGGTAGACATCCCCGCGCCCCTCGCGCAACAGCCAACGCTGCAGCAGCCACGAGTACCCGAGCATCAACGCGATTGACAGCAGCGCGTTGCCCTGCGCGCCGAGCAGCGCCACGCTGCCGGTGCCCAGCCACAGCACCAGCACCGCCTGGAACAGCAGGTAGATGCCTTCGTAGCCCATGATCGCCGGGGTCAGCACACGGTTGCCAGCCAGGGTCTGGAAGATCACCGAGGACAAGGCGATGCACACCCCGGCCACCACGATCGCGCCCAGGCGCACCAGGCGCTTGGGGATCACGTAGCTGAAGTCCAGGCCCGAGCCCAGCAACAGGAACGCCAGCACCAGGGCCGGCAGCAACAACCAGGCGGCGCGGCGCATCATTTGCACTTCCACAGGATCAGGACCAGGAACAGCACCCCGCCGACACTGCCGGCGGTCAGGCCGATGGGCACTTCGTAGGGGTGGATCAGCAGCCGGCCGAGGATGTCGCAGGCCAGCAGCAGCGCCGCGCCGCACATGGCGACGATGGGCAAGGTGCGCTTGAGGTTCTCGCCGTAGCGCAACGCCACCAGGTTCGGCACCACCAGGCCGACGAAGGGGATCGCGCCCACGGTGATTACCGTGGCCGACACCGTTACCGCCACCAGCACCAGGCCGAGGATCGCGGTGGCCGCGTAGTTCAGGCCGAGGCTGGTAGCCATGCCCTCGCCCATGCCCAGCACTGTGAAGCGCTGCGCATATAGATAGGTGAGCACGACGATCGGCAGGATCAGGTAGATGATCTCGTAGTTGCCCTCGATCACCCGCGAGAAGTCGCCCAGCAGCCAGCCCTGCATGCTCTGCAGGATGTTGTGGCGATAGGCATAGAACTCGGCGATGGCGCTGAGCACGCTGCCGTACATCAGGCCGATCACCGGCACCAGCACCAGGTTGGTGAAGCGTATGCGGCGAATGATCGCCACATACGCCAGGCTCGCCAGCAGGCAGAACACCAGGGCAAACAGCATGCGCCCGGTGGCCCCGGCACCCGGCAGCACGGTCAGGGCCACCAGGATGCCCAGCTTGGCCGCGTCGAGTCCGCCGCAGGTGGCCGGCTCGACAAAGCGGTTGCGCACGATCTGCTGCAGGATCACCCCGCAGATCGACAGGCCGACACCCGTCAGCACCAGTGCCGCCAGGCGTGGCAGGCGGCTGGCGGTGAGGGTCAGCCAGGCATCGTCGGAGGCCGACAGCAAGGCCGACCAGGACATCTGGCTGGCCCCGACCATCAGTGAAACGCCACACAGCAGCAACAACAGTGTTGGCAGCAACACCCGACTCAAGCGGTCACTCCATCGCCTGCGGCCTCACCGATGCGCCAGCCCTTGGCGGCCCTGCGTTGCTCGAGGAAGTGCGCGTACAAGCCACCTTCGGCAGCCAGCTGGGCATGGGCGCCCTGTTCGCGGATACGCCCTTCGTCCAGCACCACGATCTGGTCGGCCATGGCCACCGTCGACAGCTGGTGGGCAATGACGATCAGCGTGCGCTTGCCGCGCAACCGCGCCAGCGCTTCGGCGATGGCCGCCTGGTTCTCGGCGTCCAGCGCCGCGGTGGCCTCGTCGATCAGCAGGATTGGCGCGTCCTTGATCAGCGCGCGGGCAATCGAGATGCGCTGGCGTTCGCCGCCGGACAGACGCGCACCGCCCTCGCCCACCGGCGTGTGCAAGCCTTCGGGCAGACGTTCGAGGATCTCCTGCACCCCGGCCAGCCGCGCCGCCTCGAGCACTTCGGCCTCGCTGGTGTCGGGTTTGCCCAGGCGAATGTTGTCGGCGATGCTGCCCTGGAACAGGTAGGCGTCCTGGAAGATCTGACTGATCTGCCCGGCCAGCTGTTCGGCGGACATCTGCCGCACATCCACCCCGCCGACCTTGACCCGGCCCTGGGTGACGTCGAAGAAACGGGCGATCAGGCGCACCAGGGTAGTCTTGCCCGAACCCGATGCACCGACCAGCGCCGTCATGCTGCCGGGCGCGATGTCCAGGCTGACCTCGCGCAGCACCTCTGGCTGGTCGTCGCCGTAGCGGAATCCGACCTGCTCCAGCTGCACCGAGCCGTCGGCCGGCGCCTGCGGTGCGGCGGGCTCGGGCAGCGGCTCGACGGCCAGCAGCTCGGCCACCGCCTGCAACTGGCCGCGGGTGCCGCGCAGCACCTCGCTGTAGCCGGCCACATCCAGCAGCGGGTCGATGAAACGGGTCGCCAGCACCAGCGCGACCAGGGTGGCGATCAGCGTTGCGTTGTCGAAGCCCGCGCCGGCCTGCTCGCCGAGCCACAGCGTGGCGACCACCAGCAACGCGGCGAAGCTGGCCTGCACCGCCCAGACGTTGAGCACCGACGACAGCGCCGACAGCTGGATCAGCTTGCGCGCCGCCTGTTGTTGCTGGGCCACGGCCTGCTCCAGGAAGCGCGTTCCGCCCTGTTCGCCATTGAAGGCACGCAGCACCGACTGCGCCTGGGCGAACTCGACCATGCGCTGGCTGGTCTGCGCGGTGTCGCGCTGGTAGCGCTGGTCGGCGCGCTGGCCAAGGCGCATTGTCGCCAGCATCACCAGGGCCAGCAGCGGCAGGCTGACCAGGGCCACCAGGCCCAGGCGCAGGTCGACCAGCAACAGCGCAACGAGGATCACCAGCGGCGTCACCACCCCGGTGAACAGCGGCGTGAACACATGGGCCGGCAGTTGCGCGATCTCCATCATGCCCTGGGTGGTGACATGGCTCAGGCGCGCGGTGTTGGCGGCATTGAACCAGCCCACCGGCAGCGTGCCGACATGCTCGCCCAGGCGCTGGCGGCCACCGCGCAGCACGGCAATGCCCACGGCGATGCCGGCCTTCTCCACCCGGCGCCGCAGGTACCAGCACACCACTACGCCCAAGGCCAGCAGCGCCAGCCACTGGCCGGCGGCCTCCAGCTGATTGCCCAGCAGGTGGCGCAGGATCGGCACCAGGGTGACGATGGTCAGCCCGCACAGCACGCCATACACCAGCGCCAGGCGGATGTAGCGGCGCAGGAACACGGCGTCGTCGCCGAGCAGTCGAACGAAAGTCCCCAACATGATCAGTGCTCCTCCACCTGCGCGGTCGCCCGCGTCTTCGCATAGCCGCCGGCGGCCCACAAGCGGGCATACAGCCCGCGACGGGCCAGCAGTTCGTCGTGATTGCCGCGCTCGGCGACGGTGCCCTGGTCCAGCACCAGGATCTGGTCGGCGTGCATCACCGTGTCCAGGCGATGGGCGATCACCAGCAGCGTGCGCCCCCGGGCGAAGCGCGACAGCGCCTGTTGCAGCTTGACTTCGTTCTCGGCGTCGGCCGCCGCGGTGGCCTCGTCGAGCACCAGCACCGGCGGGTCGAGCAGCACCGCGCGGGCAATGCTCAGCCGTTGCAGCTCGCCGCCGGAGAACTGCACGTCCTCGCCGATCACCGCGTCGTAGCCGCGCGGCTGGGCGAGGATGCGCTCGTGGATATTGGCAATCCGCGCCGCCGCCTCGATCTGCTCCTGGCTCGCCGAAGGCCGGCCCAGGGCAATGTTCTCGCGCACACTGGCATGGATCAGGCGCACGTCCTGCAGGACAAAGCCGATGCGCCGGTACAGTTGCGCGCTGTCGATCTGTCGCAGGTCGACGCCGCCCAGGGTGATACGCCCGGCACTGGGGTCGAAGAAGCGCAGCAGCAGGCGCGCCAGGGTCGACTTGCCGGCGCCCGAGGCGCCGACCACCGCTGTTACCGTGCCCGGTTCTAGGGTGAACGACACCTCGCTCAGCACCGGATTGCGCGGGTCGTAGTGATAGCCCAGGCCCTGCACCTCGATGCGCGCATCGGTCGGCAGTTTGCCGGCGCCCTGGCCGTCGGTCTCCAGCACCGCCGTGTTCAGCAGCGCCTGCACGCGCTGGGCGGCACCGGTGGCGTTGTTCAGGTCGTGGGTGATATAGGCCAGCAACAGCAGCGGCGCACAGATGCCCGGCGCCACCAGGGCGAACGGCAGCACCTGCACCGGGGTGATCCAGCCCAGGCCGACGAACAGCGTGCCGAACGCCAGCACCACGCCCAGTACCGATACCGGCGCGATCATCGCATTGGCGTTGGCCATGGCGCTGACCAGCGGCCGGGTGAAGTCGGTGAAGGCCGCGGCGAAGGCGTCCACCGCCTCGCGGTAGCTGCCATGGGCCTTGCGCTGCCCGCCGAAGGCCTTGACCACCGGGATGCCGTTGACGAACTCGACCACCGCCTGGTTGATCCGCCCCATGCCGGCGCCGAAGGCCTGCATGTTGCGGGCGCTGGCCTGGTGGGCACGGGCGAAGAACAGGAAGAACAGCGGGAACGGCAGCATCGACACCAGCGCCATGCGCCAGTCCATGGCGAACAGGTAGACGATCGACGCCAGCACCGCCCCGGCGCTGCGTCCGAGGGTGGTGTAGAAGTGCGCGGTGAGGCTGTGCAGGATGCCGATATCGTCCTGCATGGCCTGCTTCACCTCGCCGGAGGCGCGGCTGGTGAACCAGCCCAGCGGTACCCGTGCCAGGCGGCGGATGATTGCCAGGCGCAGGGTGCCGGTGATGTGGTTGTCAGCCAGGTGGGCCACCAGGTCGCCCAGCGAAATCAGGGCCATGCCGACGAACAGGCAGCCCAGCCCCAGCACGATCACCGGCCAGGCCTGCGCGACGCCCTGCCCTTCGGCGAACGCCAGCCGGGCGACCTCGGCGATCGCGGCCAGGGGCGCCAGGCTGAGCATGGCGCCCAGCGCGGCGAACAACCCGGCGACGATCAAGCGCCCACGAATCGGTGCCAGCACTGCGGCGACCGGCCCCTTGGCGGGCTGCTGCACCGCCACCCCTTGTTCAACACTCATGAATGCTCCTTTTCAGCACGAAGAGCAGGCCGGGCAGCCACTTGGGCGCCCAGCCCGCCAGTCCTTCTCAACCTGTATTCCGCACGAGGCGGGCAAACCCGTAAAAAACAATGCCCACACTCAGGCGCCACTGCCGATGCGGTAGCGCCTGCAGGTGCGCACGCCGGCGGCGATGTACTTCTCGACCGAGGACACCGACACCCGCAACTCGGCGGCGATGGCGCGATGGGCCATGCCGTCGAGCCGGCACAGCAGCAGGGCCTGGCGGGCCTTGGGCGAATGCCGTTGCAGGGCGCTGTCGATCGCGCCCAGGGCCTCGACCACCAGCGCCCGCGCCTCTTCCGACGGCACCCGCGGCTCGGGCTGCAGGCCATGGTCCTCAAGGTAGCGGGTTTCACGTTGGCGGCGGCGGTACAGGTCGATGACCTTGCCGTTGGCGATCTGCGTCAGGTGGCAGCGCGATTGTTCCGCCGTCGGCACCTGGCCCTTGTTCATCAGGTGCAGGTAGATATCGTGGGCCAGGTCCGCCGCGTCCACCGCGTTGCCCAGCTTGCGGCGCAGCAGCTCGCACAACCAGCCGTGATGATCCTGATACAGCTGTTGCAGCTGTTGACGAAGCGCGAACGTTCCGTTGTCCACGGTACCTCTCCCTGAGCGTGGTGCATTCCAGACGGCTTCCTTTGACGTGCGCCAATCTAGATGATAATTATTTGCATCTTTCTCACCATAACGAATCCTCGGGATTCACGCAATGCACCCCGGTGGTGCGAACCCTCTGCGCGGCCACTCACCGCGATCCACGGATGGCAGTGAAGGCCGACGCGGGCCTTGATCGATCGAACAGCAGGAAGCTAACCATGTTGGAACGCAACACCACCCTACCCTCGCCCCAGGCGCTGGATGAACACGAAGAACTCGCCTGGTTCGCCCAGCAACAGCAACCCGAGCAGCTGCACCGGCAACTGGGCGCCTGGCGCCTTGGGCCCACGGCCGACCTGTCGCTGCTGGCCCTGGCCGTGCAGGCGGTGGTCGAAGCCACGCCGGGCCTGAACAGCCGCTACCACTTCAGCGACGACGGCGACCTGTACAAGACCCAGGAACCCGGCTGGTACCCGTGCCTGCGTATCGAACGGAGCGCGGCCGAGGGTCTGGACGCCCTGCTGCGGGCGCGCCAGGCGGCGCCCTGGGATTCCACCACGCAACCGCCATTCGAGGCCCTGCTGCTGGCCGGCGATCACCAGGCTGCGCTCGGTCTGCTCTGCCATGCGGTGCTGCGTCAGTCGCCGCAAGCCCTGCTCGAACGCATCCGAGCCGCCTATGACGCTAAGGCCGGCGACCAGCCACTGGTGCTCGAACCGTTGTCGCAGGCGCCCTCGACGGACATCGCGCAACGCATCCTCGACGCGTTCCGCCAGGCATTGGCGGAGCCTGGCATGACACTGGACGATGACTTTTTCGACATGGGCGGCCACTCGCTGCTGGCCACCCGGATCATCGGGCGCTTGCAGGGCGAGCATGGCATCGAACTGCGCTTCAGCGACTTCTTCGCCTCGCCCAGCGCATCGGCGCTGGCCAGCCGCGCCAAGCTGAGCCAAGGGCAAGCCAGCCAGGCCAGCGATCAGGCCAGGGATATCCAGCAAGCGCCGATGGCCCTGGCCCAGGCGTCGTTGTGGCGCGCCTGCGCGGCCTTCGACTACGGCACCATCTTCAACCTGCCCTTTGCCCTGGACTTCCACGACCCGGTGGACGAAGCGCTGCTGCAGCAGGCCTTCACCGACCTGCTGGAGCGCCATGCCAGCCTGCGCACCACTTACCATGGCGAGGGCGACGACGCCTGCCAGCGCATCGTGCCGCTGGCCGAGCTGGGCCGTTTCAAGTGGTTCTGGAACAGCGCCGAATGCGCTGGCGCGAGCCTGGCCAGCGAGGCGAAGCACCGCTTCGACCTGGCCCGCGAACTGCCACTCAGGCTACGCATCCTGCGTGACCCGCACAGTGGCCACCAGGTGCTGTCGTTCCTGGTCCACCACATGGCCATCGACGAGTGGTCGCTGAACGTGATCATGGCCGAACTGGCCGAGGCCTACCTGGCCCGCGCCCAGGACCGGGCGCCGCAATGGCCCGCGGCGGCGCGCACCTTCCACGAATTCGCCCTGACCCAGAGTGCCCAGGGCCCGAATCCACGCCACCTGGCGTACTGGACCGAGCTGCTGCACGACGCCACCCGCGGTCTCGCCCTGCCCGCCTGCGATGACGCCACGCTGCTGCCCGCCGACCAGGCGACCACACGTGCGCGCTGGCTGGAGCTGCGTCCCGAACCCGGCATGCTGGAACAACTGGGCGCCAGTGCCCGGCAACACCAGTCGTCACTGTTCAGCGTGATCTACACCGCCATCGCCCTGTCGCTGCACAAGCTCGGCAACCTCTCGGACCTGGTGATCGGCACCTCGGCGTCCGGGCGCACCGACCCTGCGTATTTCGACACCGTCGGCTACTTCACCACCATGGTCGCCCACCGCGTGCAGTTCGCCCCCGAACAGTCGCTGGCCGGGTTGCTGGGCGAGGTGACGCGGATGATCAACGACTCGATGGCCTATGCCGACGTGCCCATGGAGACCATCCAGCAGGCGCTGGGCATGACCCCCGCCGAGGGCCTGATGTTCGATGTGTATGTGCAGATCCACGCCAACAACGCCCTCAATGGCACGTTGCAGGCACCCGATGGCCGGGCTATCCGCTACAAGCAGATCGACCCGGACAAGAGCGAGTCGATGTTTGGCCTGCAGTTCGAGATCATGGAAGATGTGTTCGATGGCCAGCGCTCGCTGCGCCTGGTGATCACCTACCGCAGCGATCGCTACAGCAGTGCTCAGGTCGAGCGCCTGTGCGCGATGATTTCGACGGCGTTCGGTGTGTTGGCCGAGGCGGATGGCGGCCGGAGGGCTTTGGCTGCGGTGGTTTTGTAGTTCAAGGTGGGCGGCGCTTCTGGGACTGAGCGTCGCCTGCTATGTGTTCGGCGAAAGAAGTTCAGCGCCCTCAAGATCGAGCGCCGCCCGCGCGGCGCATCGCTGGCAAGCCAGCTCCCACATCTATTTCGGGCCAGTTATGCCTGCGCCGCCGCGGCTGTACGCCTTGTGGGTACGACACGGTCTCAGCGTGGGCATCACTGGCGTCCCACTTGTCTCAAGACATGCACCAAGGCGGACAGCGACAACTTCACAGGACAGACTGGCCCGAAATAGATGTGGGAGCTGGCTTGCCAGCGATGCGCCGCGCGGGCGGCGCTCGATTTCATAGGCGCAACATCCCTCCCGGCGAACACCTCGCAGCCCAAACGCCAATCACCCCTCCGGCAACCCATAGCGCTGGAACGACGAGCGCTGCGGCACCCGGTACTGCGCCCGGCCCAGCAACTGGTTGACGATCACCGCATTGCGCACCGGCCCCAGCCCCAGGTCTGGCGAGCCGACGCCATGCTGGAAGATCTCGGCGTTCTGCACGAACACGCGGCCACTGCCGCCATCGCAACGCTGCGCGGTGAAGCCCTCGCCGACGATGCAGTCGCCGTGCGCGTCGGTGGCCAGCACCGAACCCTTGAGCTGCTCGAACCACTGCGGCCAGGCATGGGCATAGCCGGTCGCCGCGACGATCGCGTCGGCTTCCAGCGTTGCCCGTTGCTCCAGCTGGCTATGCCGGAAGGTCATGCGCAGCCCCGCCGAGCCCAGGTCCTCGACCGTCTCCACGTCACAGCTGGACAGCAGCGTCAGCCCAGGCTCGCGCCCGCCGATGGAGCGTTCGTAGATCAGGTCGTAGATCGCGCCGATGGTCGAGAAGCTGATGCCTTTGTACAACAGGCCCTGCTGGGCGACGATCTCCCGGCGTTTGTCCCGCGCCAGGGTGTGGAAGTAGTTCATGTACGCCGGGGTGAAACACTCCTGGCCGAGCTTGGAGTACTCCATGGGGTGGAAGCCTCCCGAGCGGGTGATCCAGTGGATCGACGCCCCCGCCTCCACCTGCTCCGGGGTCAGTGCGTTGAACAGCGCCAGCACGCACTCCGCGGCGCTCTGTCCGGAGCCGACCACCACCACGCGCCGGCACTGCTCCAGCTCGCCCTGACGCTTGCCGAACTCCGCCGAGTGCAGCAACGGCGCCTGGGTGCGGGTTTGCGCCCAGGCCGGCAACCATGGCCGGGTACCGAGGCCGATGGCCAGGTCGCGACTGCTGTAGCGCCGCTCCAGGCCCGACACCGACACGCTGTCGATGACGAAACGCTCGCTGGCATTGTCGTAGCGCACGCCCGTGACCTCCTCGCCGAAATGGCAGTCCGGCAGTTGGCCCGCCGCCCAGCGGCAATAGTGGTCGTACTCGCGCCGGGGCACCTGGAAGTGGTCGTAGTAGTAGAACTGGAACAGGCGGTCGTGCTGGTGCAGGTAATTGAGGTAGCTCAGCGGGTGACACGGGTCGGCCAGGGTCACCAGGTCGGCCAGGAACGGCACCTGCAAGGTGGTGCCGGGCAGCAGCAGGCCCTCGTGCCAGCGGAACTGCGCCTTGCGCTCGAGGAACGCGCAGCTCAGGTGCGGATGGCGTGACAGCAGCGCGGCCAGGCCCAGGTTGAACGGTCCGATGCCGATGCCGGCGATATCCAGGTGTGCGATGTCCATATGCTCGATAATTTCCCAAGAACGATGATTGGCGCCCCGGGCCAGGCCCAGGGCGATTGATTCAGGCCGGTGGTTTCACACGGGGGCGGTGACGAGCAGGCGCTCGACCTCTTCCACCGTGCGGCACGGCAGCAACTGCGCGGGCGACAGGCGCACCGCGAAGGCTTCGCCCAGGCGCGCCGCCAACGGTTTGAGGTGCTGCGGCCGCAGGCCCATGGCCAGAAAGTCCCTGGCAGGCTGGGTGGCGCCGAGCACCTGCTGGTAGATCGCCAGCACCTGGGCATGACGCTGCGGGTCGCTGGGCACAGCCGCCGGTATCGGCGCCTGCCCGGTGTCACCTTCAAGCAAGACGCGGGCGAGCCTGCGGTCCGGCTTGCCGTTGGCGGTCAACGGCAAGGCGTCGACCTCGACGAACCGCGTGGGCACATGGGACTGCGGCAGCAGGGCCCGGGCATGCTCGCGCAACGCCACGGCGCCGGGCGGCGCAGCATGGCGCCTTACATACAGCGCGCCGATGCAGGCCTCGCCCTGTTGCGTGTCGCCATAGTCCACCACCAGCACCTGCTGCACCGCCGGATGGCGGATCAGCTCGATCTCGATGTCCGGCAGCGACACCCGCACGCCGCGCACCTTCACATAGCCATTGACCCGGCTGTCGAACAGCAGCACGCCGTCCTCGCGGTAGCGGCCACGGTCACCGGTACGGAAGGCACGCACTGGTGCGCCGTGCTCGTCGAGCACGTTGACGAAGTCGTTCTGCACCAGCTCGCCGTCCTCCAGGTAGCCCAAGGCCAAGCCCACCCCACTGGTGTGGATACGCCCGGCGACGCCCTGCGGGCAATGCGCGCCGTGCTCGTCCAGCAGCCAGTAGCGGTTGCCCGGCAGTGGCCGGCCATAGGGCACCCTGGCGCGGTCCTGTGCACCGATTTCGTGCCAGATGCTCCAGATGGTGGTCTCGGTCGGGCCACCCAGGGACACCAGCCGCGCCTCGGGCAGTTGCTCGCGTAGTTCGGCGATCACCGCCGGCTTGATGTAGTCGCCGCCCTGGGCCAGCAGGCGCAGGCTGCGCAGACCATCACCCTGACGGCAGGCCAGGAGCATTTCGAGGATGGCCGGCACCGAGCACCAGAGGCTCACGCCGTGCTGCCTGACCAACTGGTTCCAACGCAGCGCATCCTTTTCCTCGCCGGGCTCGGGCAGCACCAGCGCCGCCCCGGCGCACAGGCTGCCGAACACGTCGAACAGCGACATGTCGTGGTGCAGCGGGGTCACCGAGATGAACACATCGTCGCGGCTGACCTGCCACTGCGCCAACGTGCTGCCGATGACATTGGCGGTGGCGCGGTTGTTCAGCACCACGCACTTGGGCTTGCCGGTGGTGCCGGAGGTGTACAGGTAGTAGGCCCGCGCGGTGCTCGCCGACAAGGCCGCCAGCCCCGTCAGGTCCAGGCCTGCCGGAGGGCTGGCCAGCAGTGGCGCGACAGCGTCGACCACCAATGCCGGCTGGCAGTTGTCCAGCAGATAGCGCAGGCGCTCCTCGGGCGCCGCCGCGTCGATCGGTACCCAGACCAGCCCGCTCAGGGCGCAGGCCAGGGTCGTCATGGTGTGCTCCGGGCCACGTGGCAGGCAAATGGCGACCACCTGGCCGGGGCGCAGCCCGCGGGCCTGGAATGCCCCGGCAATGCGCTTCACACCCTCCCCCAGTTCGGCATAGCTGATGCGCCGCTCGCCATGCAGCAAGGCGATGCGTCCATTGTCCGGGCCGAACAGGTTGTGGGCGATGCGCCCAAGGAAATCGACCGGCTCGGCCCGCGCCTCGCTGCTGTTCAGGCGGTAGTGGCCAAGGTCGATGAACTGCCGTGCGTGGACTTCGAATGCAGCCTGACCGGCCAATTGCGCCACCGCCTGGTTCAAGGCCGCGAGCAACTGCCCGACCCAGCGGCCATCGACTGCTTCGCGGGCATAGTCGATCTCGAACGCCAGCCCGCCCTCGGCGGTGTTGCAGAAACGGATGTCCATGGCCACCTGCGGCGTCTGGGTCAGGCCCGCGCTCAGGGACATCGGGCCATCGACCGCGCCCACCGGCCAGGACAGGCCGTTGGTCAGCACCACCGGTAGCGCTGGGCCCGGGCCGTTGCTGTCGTACAGCAGGCGGGCCAGGTCCACGCCGGAGAACGCCAGGTGCTGCAAGCCTTCCAGCACATCGGCCTGCAGGCGCTTGGCGCGCTCGGCCAGGCTGGGCAGGCCGCGCTGCCAATCGATGGCGATGAAGCTGGAGCGGTTGGCAAATGCGCCGTCCTGCGGCGGCGCCACCGGCACCGCCACGCACAGGCTGCCTTCGTCGAGCCAGTGGCCGAGCACTTCCAGCACCACGGCCATGATCGTCGAGTTCTTGAACAGCCCCTCACGCGCACCGGCGCGGCTCAATGCCTTAAACGCTTGGGCGGAGATTACCTGGCGCTGGCGGGCGTATCGGGCCACGCCGACCTTGTCCAAGGCTTGGCGCCACGGCAGCCTTGGCGCACCGTCGACCTCGGCCAGCTTTGCCTTCCAATACTCGGCATCGGCCTTGCGAACCTCGCTCTGGTCGATGCCAGCCCTCGACGGCTCGCTGGCCGTCAGCGGCTGGCAGTGGCCGTCGAACAACTCGACCATCAAGGTCGCGATGGAGCGTCCATCAAGAATCAGCGCATCGAAGCGCACGAACACCACCAACTCGCCTTGTGGCAACTGGAAGGCGGTGACACTCCAGGGCGGCCCGACCAGGTCGAACAGCGCATGGGCATAATCCTCGCGACGGACTTCGAGCTGCGCCTGAGCCTGCTCGGCCGTCAACCCGTGCAGGTCGATCACGTCCAGGTTGACCTGCACCTGATCACTTATCGACTGGGTCAATGCCTGGGCATCGATACGGGTGCGCAGGCTGTCGTGGCGGCGCACCATGTCCGTGAGGCGGCTGCGCAGCAGCGCCAGGTCCATGCGCCCGCGATACTCGCGGAACTCCTGCATGGCCACGCCGCCCAGCGGCAGATGCTCGCCACGCCCCAGCAGGTAAGCCTGTTGCAGAGCGTTCAGTGGTCGATCCCGGCTCGCCGCGATCGACAATGGCTGGTGCAGCGCGCCCGTGTCGGCAGCCACCGCCACAGCCAGGGCGATGAAGCGCTCGAACAGTGCCTGGACCCAGTCAGCGGGCAATGCGTCCAGGCGCACGTCCCAATTGATCAGCAGGCCACCGTCGGCCCGCGCCACCTGTGCGTCCAGGGCCACCTGCGGGCCCTGGGAGATCACCCAGTCCATCGGCCCGAACACCCGGTTCACCCGCTCGGAGAACAGCTCGCCGCCAGGCAGGTCCAGCCCTGCGGTGAACACCACCGGTGCCAGTTGCGGCGTACCGTGATGGCGCGACAGGTCGCGCATCAGGTCCACTCCCGGATAGGCGCTGTGCGCCAGGCGCTCCACCAGTTGCCGATGCAGATCCCGGCACAGCGCGGCAAGGCTGGCGACACCGGTGAAGTCGACGTCCACCAGCACCAGGTTGGCGAACTCGCCAACGATGCGTTGCACAGGCTCCAGCAGCGGTTCGCGCCAGAACACCGGGACGTTCAGGCGCAAGCGCCGATCGCCGGTGTGCTCACCCAGGGCGGTGGCGAACAGCCCGAGCATCAACGCCGACGAGGTGATCCGCTGTGCGCGCGCCGCGTGCTGCAAGGCACGATACTGCGCAGGTTCAAGGCGAGCGGCAAAGCGCTCGCTGCGTGCCGGCCCCGCAGGGAGCAAGGGCAACGAGGGCGCCGGGGCGATCTGCGCCAGGCGTGCTCGCCACCAGGCGCGATCGCGGCTGCGGGCGGCACGCAGGTCGGCATCGGCACGCACCTGATCCAGCCAATCGAAGTAGTTTGGCGTGGTCGGCAGAACGCTTTCAGGCGAATCGTACAGCCGGGCCAGGTCTTCCATCAGCACCCGGAAGCTCGACGGGTCCACCGCGATCATGTCGGTGTCCACGTGCAGCCGGCTCGCATTGCTCGGCAGCAGGCTCAGGCCGAAACGCGCACCCTGGCCTACACCCAGGTCCAGGCGCTGGTGGCTCCACTGGCGACGTTTCTCCAGCAGGCGCCGCTCCACGGCTGGACCATCCAGATCGCTGAAATCCTCCAGCTCCAGATGGGCGCGCTGTGCTTCGTCGATGGCCTGCAGCCCCTGCCCGTCGATGCGCAGGCTGAGCATCGGATGCGCCCGGTACAGCCCCTCAAGTGCGCCGGCAAGGCGCGCCACATCGATGGCCCGGCCATCGAACTCGGCGTACAGGTGCGCGCTGACGCCACCCAGTGCCGCATGTGCATCCCGCCCGATCCAACAGGCGGCCTGCATCGAAGTTAACTCTCTCATCGCTTACCCGCGTAGTTGACAAATCCATGTGTTTCGCGTCCTCATATTTACTAACGAGAATGATTATATTTCAAGGTTTTCTTTCTCACCCATCGCCAAGGAGGCAACCCATGAAGACAGGCACCCTGCGTTTGCAAGACAGGGACACCATGCCGCTCAACCAAGAGGATTCGAGCTTTTCATTCACATCCGGCGAGCGCGAGCTGAGCGTCAGCGGCCTGCGCGAACGCATCGACATCGCGGCCCACGGCAGCCATTTGGCCGGTGGCGCACTGCGGCGCAGCATCGACCAGGCCTTCGAACGCGCCCGCCAGGCCGGGCAGGAAAATCCCATCGTGGTCGGTGCGATCCCCTTCGACACCACCCAGGCTTCCAGCCTGTACGTGCCCGAGGCCTATACCTGGCAGGCGTGCGCCGCGGCTCCTGTACAGCCCGGCTCGCTGCCTGCTCTGCTCAGCCAGGCCAACATCCCCGACGAACACGGTTTCAAGCGCGCCGTGCGTCACGCCATCGTCAACTTCCAACACAGCGATGTGCGCAAGGCCGTGCTCTCGGTGCAGCGCGAACTGCACTTTGCCGCGCCCGTGGACACGGCCCAGGTGCAGGCCAACCTCAAGGCACTGAACCGCGAGGGCTATCACTTCCGCGTGCCCCTGGCCGACGGTTCCACCCTGCTGGGGGTGAGCCCGGAACTGCTGGTGCACAAGCAAGGCAGCGCCTTCGTCAGCAATCCTCTGGCCGGCTCCGTGCGACGCATGGCCGACCCCGAGGCCGACCGCGCCAATGCGCAATGGCTGGCGGCGTCGGAGAAGGACCACTACGAGCACCGCCTGGTCACCGAGGACATCGCCCAGCGCGTCGGCGAGCTGTGCAGCCGCCTGCAGGTCCCCGAGCGGCCCTCGCTGATCAGCACCGCCGCGTTGTGGCACCTGTCCACGCGCATCGAGGGCGAACTGGCCTCGGCCGATATCGACGCCCTGCAACTGGCCTGCCGCCTGCACCCGACCCCCGCGGTCTGCGGTTACCCCACCGAGCGCGCCCGGCAGTTGATCCGCTTCGTCGAGCCCTTCGAGCGTGGCCTGTTCACCGGCATGGTCGGTTGGTGCGACGCCCAGGGCAACGGCGAGTGGGTGGTGACCATCCGCTGCGGCACCTTCAACGGCCAGCGCGTGCGCCTGTTCGCCGGCGCCGGCATCGTCGAGGCCTCCAGCCCCGACAGCGAATGGAACGAAGTACAGACCAAGCTCGGCACCATGCTGCGTGCCTGTGGCCTGGACCATTGACCTCAAACCCGCTTTCCGAGATGCCCATGACCATCGAATTCACCCCCTGGCCCGCGGACCGGGCGCAGCGCTATCGCGCCGCCGGCTACTGGAACGACCAGACGCTCAGCCAGTTGCTGATCGCCCGCGCCGCCGTGCAGCCGCAAGCCCCGGCGATCCTCTGCGGCGAACGCCGCATCAGCTACGGCGAACTGGACCGCCGTGCCTCCAACCTGGCATCGCGCCTGGCCGCCCACGGCCTGGGCCAGGGCGACACTGCGCTGGTGCAGTTGCCCAACGTCGCCGAGTTCTACATCGTGCTGTTCGCCCTGCTCAAGGCCGGCATCGCCCCGGTCAATGCGCTGTACAGCCACCGCCAGCACGAGCTGGGCGCCTTTGCCCGGCAGATCCAGCCGGCCCTGCTGATCGCTTCGGCGGAGCATGAGGTATTCCGCAATGACGCGTTCCTCGACGACCTGGCCAAGGAAGGCCTGCGCCCGAAGCTGACGCTGATGCTCGATGCCCTCGACGACTGGAGCGCCAGCGCCGATGTGCGCGGCACCCACTACGCGCCCAGCCCGTCCGGCGAGGTGGCGTTGTTCCAGCTGTCCGGCGGCAGCACCGGCACCCCCAAACTGATTCCGCGCACCCACAACGACTACGCCTACAGCGTGCGGGCCAGCGCGCAGATCTGCGCCCTCGACAGCGACACGCGCTTCCTCTGCGCGCTGCCGGCGGCGCACAACTACACCCTCAGTTCCCCCGGTGGCCTGGGCGTGCTGCACGCCGGCGGCTGCATCGTCATGGCGGCCAACCCGGAGCCGTTGCACTGCTTCGCCCTGATCGAGCGCCACGCCGTGACCATGGCCGCCCTAGTGCCCAGCGCCGTGGCCCTGTGGCTGCAGGCCGCCCCCGGGCACGCCGCCAAGCTGCGCAGCCTGCGCCTGCTGCAGGTCGGTGGCGCCAGTTTCGCCGAGGCCTTGGCGCGCCAGGTTCCCGAGGTGCTGGGCTGCAAGCTGCAGCAGGTATTCGGCATGGCCGAGGGCCTGGTCAACTACACCCGCCTGGATGACAGCGACGAGCAGGTATTCACCACCCAGGGCCGGCCGATCAGCGAGCTGGACGAGGTGCGCATCCTCGACGAGCAGGGCCAGCCGGTCGCCGACGGCGAGCCGGGCATGCTCGCCACCCGTGGCCCCTATACCTTCTGCGGCTACTACAAGAGCCCCGAGCACAACGCCCAGGTGTTCGACCAGGACGGTTTCTACCACTCCGGCGACATCGTCCAGCGCAGCGCCGACGGCAACCTGCGGGTCGTCGGGCGGGTCAAGGACCAGATCAACCGCGGCGGCGAGAAGGTCGCCTCGGAGGAGATCGAGAACCTGATCGTCATGCACCCCGACGTGACCCACGCCGCCCTGGTGGCGCTGCCCGACGAACTGCTCGGCGAGAAGAGCTGCGCCTTCATCGTCTCGCGCAACCCGCAACTCAAGCCGATTGCCCTGCGCCGCCACCTGATGGGCCTGGGCATCGCCGAATACAAGCTCCCGGACCGGATCCGGCTGATCGACGCCATGCCGCTGACCGCGGTGGGCAAGATCGACAAGAAGCAACTGCGCGCGCTGCTCGCCGTCGCCCCGACCGCCTGACCGTCCAAGGACTCGACATGACCATTCCAACCATCCACGACTATCCCATGCCGCAACCGGCCAGCTACCCGGCCAACAAGACCACCTGGCAACCCGACCCGGCCCGCGCCGTGCTGCTGATCCACGACATGCAGCGCTACTTCCTGCGCTTCTACCAGCCGGACGGCGCCCTGCTCACCGCGCTGGTGGACAACCTGTCGCGGCTGATCCAGTGGGCTCGCGCGCAAGGCATCCCGGTGGTCTACACCGCCCAGCCCCATGAACAGCCGCCCGAGGATCGCGCCCTGCTCAACGCCATGTGGGGCCCGGGGCTGCCCGCGGCCAGCCCCGAACAGCAACCGATCATCGACGCGCTTTCACCGCAGCCGGGCGATACCGTGCTGACCAAGTGGCGCTACAGCGCCTTCCAGCGCTCCGACCTGCTCGAACGCATGCGCGGCTGGCAGCGGGACCAACTGCTGATCGGCGGCGTGTACGCCCATATCGGCTGCATGATCACCGCCGCCGACGCCTTCATGAACGATATCCAGGCCTTCCTGGTGGGTGACGCGGTGGCTGATTTCTCCGAGGAAGAGCACCGCCTGGCCCTGAAGTACGTCGCCACCCGCTGCGGCCATGTCACCGACACCGCCACCCTGCTGACCCAGCCGGCGGGCGTGACCACCCGTGACTGGCTGCACGGCCGGGTGCGGCAGATGATCGAGGACGACAGCGAGCTCGATCCCCAGGAAAGCCTGATCTTCTACGGCCTCGACTCGCTGCAGGTGATGAAACTGGCCGCCGAGCTCAAGCAGCGCGGCATCGCCGTCAGCTTCGAGGAGCTGGCCAACGCGCCGACGCTGGATGGCTGGTGGTCGCTGGTGCAAGCGCGGGGGGCCGCCTGATGGCCATGGCCCGCTTCACTGGCCGGCGCGTGCTGGTCACCGGTGCCGCCAGCGGCATCGGCCGCTGCGTGGCGCAGCGCTTTGTCGAGGAAGGCGCCGAGGTCATCGGCCTGGATTGCGAGGAAGCCGACGTGCCGTTCCCGCTGCTGCATGTCGACCTGACCGACCCGGCCGACGTGCAACGGGTCTGCGACCGGCTCAAGGAACAGGCGCAGTATCTCGATGTGCTGGTCAATGTCGCCGGCGTGCTGCGGCTCGGGCTCAGCGACGAGGTGTCCTTCGATGACTGGCAGCGTTGCCTCGACGTCAACGCCAGCGCGCCGTTCTATCTGATGCGCCAGTGGACCCCGGTGTTCCGCCGCCAGCGCCGCGGCGCCATCGTCAACGTCGCTTCCAACGCCGCCCATGTGCCGCGCCTGAACATGGCCGCCTACTGCGCCTCCAAGGCCGCGCTGGTCAGCCTCAGCCACTGCGTGGGCCTGGAGCTTGCGCCCTATGGCGTGCGCTGCAACGTGGTCTCGCCGGGCTCGACGCGCACGCCGATGCTGGCCGGCATGCTGGGCGATCCGGCGGCAGAACGGCAGTTGATCGACGGCCTGCCACAGCAGTTCAAGCTCGGCGTGCCCCTGGGCAAGATCGCCACGCCCGACGACATCGCTCATGTGGTGCTGTTCCTCGCCTCCGAGCAGGCCGGCCACGTGACCCTGCAGGACATCGTGGTCGACGGCGGCGCCACCCTGGCCGCCTGAGCCCGACACGGCCACCGACAAGGACTTTCACCCGCAACGCGCCCGGCCCTGGTCGGCCGGGCGCGCTCCATGGAGCTGGACATGACATTCTCACCTGCCGACCACACACGTCTCGAGGCGTTCTGGCGCTACTGCCTCACCCACCAGTACTTCAATGTCGGCTACCCCGAATCCGCCGACTTCGACTACAGCCTGCTGCACCGTTTCATGCGCTTTTCCATCAACAACTGCGGCGACTGGAACGAGTACAGCAACTACCTGCTCAATTCCTTCGACTTCGAGCGCGAGGTGATGCGCTTCTTCGCCGAACTGTTCCACATCCCCTTCGAGGACAGCTGGGGCTACGTCACCAACGGCGGCACCGAAGGCAACATGTTCGGCTGCTACCTGGCCCGCGAGCTGTTCCCCGACGCCACGCTCTACTACTCCCAGGACACCCACTACTCGGTGGCCAAGATCGTCCGCCTGCTGCGCATCAAGGCCCAGGTGGTGGCGTCCCAGGCCAACGGCGAGATGGACTACGACGACCTGGTCGCACGGATCGCGGCCGACGGCGAGCGCCACCCGATCATCTTCGCCAACATCGGCACCACCCTGCGCGGCGCCACTGACAACATCGCCGTCATCCAGCAGCGCCTGGCCCAGGCCGGCATCCGCCGGGAGGACTACTACCTGCATGCCGATGCGGCACTCAGCGGCATGATCCTGCCCTTCGTCGAGGCTCCCGAACCCTACTCGTTCGCCGACGGCATCGACTCGATCTGCGTCTCGGGGCACAAGATGATCGGCTCGCCGATGCCCTGCGGCATCGTCGTGGCCCGTCGCGCCAACGTCGAACGCATCTCGGTGGAGGTCGACTACATCAGCGCCCGCGACCAGACCATCAGCGGCTCGCGCAACGGCCACACGCCACTGATGATGTGGGCCGCCCTGCGCAGCCGCTCCATGGACGACTGGCGTGAACGTATCCAGCGCTGCCTGGACCTGGCCCAGCATGCGGTGGACCGACTGCGGGCGGCGGGGATCGACGCCTGGCGCAATCCCAACTCGATCACCGTGGTGTTCCCCTGCCCCTCGGCCAACGTATGGAAACGCCATTGCCTGGCCACTTCGGGCGACACCGCGCACCTGATCACCACCGCCCACCATCGGGACAGCACGCAGATCGATGCCTTGGTCGACGAGGTGATCGCCGATCTCAAGGCCCGTGGCAAGCCACCGACCAGGCAACCATTGCAAGGCGCTCTGGTAGATGGGCTGGCCACTCGCACCCAGGTCTACAGCACTGCCAGCCAGCCTCGGCGGGTGCCTGCGCCGGGCCTGAGAAAAGCCGAACCGCAACGCATCATCGCCCATCCCAAGGGCAGCGATAGCTGAACGCCGAGTCGTCATTACGGGCGTTTGCATGTAAGCCTGTGCCTACAACGCGCGCCCCTGGAAGCTGGCGTGCCGAAAAACCGGGGGCGGGCTGATCCGCCCCTTGGCCGCCCCGCACAGGCCACCGCGCAGGCGACCCTCCGTGTGCGTTTGACAGCCCATGGCGTGGCTCTATAGTCCGTTTCCTGGCAACGGGAAGGATTTCTGTTTGCCTCGGACAAGAACCCCGCCATGTACAGGAGTTGCGTAATGGCCATGCTCACGGATGACGCTCCGTTCAAACCCGCCCTGCCTTGCCTTTTGCTCGCCCCCGCCTGCTTCGCCGTCAACCGACGACATCCCCGCCACTGACCGCAGCGCCAAAACCCACACGTGCCCGTGACCTGCCCTGGGCGGTCACTGCCTTCGTTCGCCTTCAATAAAGACAAAAGGTGCGTCATGACTGCGACCCGTTCGCCGCAAACGGCCGTTGCGCCGTTGCCGGAAACCGAAACACTGCGCTATCGCCCAGCCAGCCCCACAGATATCGAAGCCCTCGCCGCGCTGTTCCAGCAGGTCTATGGGCAGACCACCCATCCCTGCCAGAGCTCCTCCTACATCCGCTACTCGATGAGCAGCGGGCAACAGCAGTGGTTCGTCGCCGAGGCCGAGGGCAACCTGGCCGGTTGCTGCTGCATCGCCCGCCGCCCGTGGAACCAGTCGTGGGAGGTGTGCCATGGTGTGATTCACCCTGACGCGCGCAGGACCGGCGCCATCTCCAGCCTGGTCCGCCTCGGTTTCGAGACGCATCGACCAGCGTCCATGGAACTGGGCTTCTACATTACCCGCAACATCGCCAGCCACGGTGTCATGAAGAAGATCCGCCCCGCCGTGCTGGTGGGCCATGACGGCGGCCCGGACAAGGTCGATGGCCTGCGCGAGTATCACCTGACCGCCATCCACCCCGTACCCCAGGCCGGCTTCGCGCACGTCGCCCCCTGGTACGTGACCACCCGCGCCGCCGACTATATCCGCAGGCTGCTCTACCCCGCCCTGCAGCTTGCCGTTGCCCCCGGCAGCTACCCGGACACCTACCTCAGCGGCCCGACCGGCGCCGAACGCCATGGCCAGCTCAGCTACAGCCACGACCCGCAGGCCGCCGCGCTGATGCTGTCGGGCCAATGCGGCCGTTACGTCTCGACCCATGCCGTGCTGACCGAGCTGGGCGCGCTGCTGCGTCAGTATTCCCAGGCCGAGTACGTCGGCCTGGTGATCCTGGCCGACAAGCTGGAGCTGCTGGCCAGCCTGCGCCGCCTGGGCTTTGCGATCACCGCCTATCTGCCGGCCTGGCACCTGGAGAACGGCAGCCGCTACGACTGCATCCAGCTGGTGTTCCAGGACTTCGCCGTGGCGCCGCGCAGCCACGGTTTCGATGACGACATCGCCCGCTTCGACCTGGCCTACGCGCACCTGGCCAACAACCTCTGCAGCCTTCCCGCGGCCCCGGCTTCCCGGGCCGCCAGCTAACCGATCGGAGTTTCAGCAAGTGACCAAGGACCAATGGCTTAGTGTAAGAAAACAGATCCCCGACGGCGCCCGGGAACCCTGGACCGTGATGTTGTGGGTCGCCGACCTGCTGCTGCTGGCGGTGGCCTGGAACCTCTGGCTCGCCGACTCCACCGCCCTGCAGTTGCTGGGCCTGGCGCTGGCAGGTCTGGCCACCGTGCAGCTCTACCTGATCATGCATGAGGCGACCCACGGCGCCGCCTCGGCCAACCGCCGGTTCAACGACTTCATCGGCCACTGCAACGGCTGGCTGATCGCCCTGCCGTTCCTGGTCCGCCGGCGTTTCCACATGGCCCACCACACCTGGACCGCGCACCCGCTGAACGACCCGGAGAACCGCGGCATGATCGAGCGCTTCTCGGTGATGACCAAGAAGCAGGAGCGCACCCTGGAGTTCGTCTGGAAGCACTGGATCCCGATGATCGCCGCCAACCACTTCCTGCTCAACTGGCGCGCGCCATTCATCGCCAAGGCCAAGGGCGACAGTTCGCCACGGATCCTCAAGGAGATCCGCTTCGCCCGCCTGTACCTGGCCGGCTACCTGGCGGCGGCCGTGCTGGCCTGGAGCCTGGGGCACCTGCTGGACCTGGTGCTGTTCTACCTGATCACCTGGGTGTTCCTGTTCTTCATGGTCGAGCTGCTCAATCTGCCGCACCACGCCGAGGCCCCGCTGCTCGCCCGCGATGCCGATCGCCTGCAGTTCTGGGAGCAGGACGGCGTGTCCCACGACTGCAAGAGCCTGCCGCTGTGGTCGCGTTTCGTGATCCTCAACTTCAACCTGCACATCGTCCACCATGCCTTCCCCTCGGTGCCCTGGTACCGCCTGGCCAAGGTGCAGAAGCTGCTGGGCGAGCATGAGCTCGGCCATGCGCCGTCGCAGACCCATGAATGGGAGTTCGCGGTGAAGAACCGACGCCGGCCGTTGTTGCAGCTGATGGGGCATTTCTTCGATCAGCGGGGTTGAAAGCGTCACCGTCCCTGTAGGCGCGGGCGAGGCCGCTCCTACAGGGCACCGCTTTTCAAGCAAGCCCGCCAAAGCGTCGATAGTAACTCTCGTTGGCATCCGGCAACGGCCCATCCGCCGTCTCCAGCGCGCTGGCCAGATATTCCTCCGCCCTGCCCTGCACCAGCCGGTACAGGTTGCGGCACAGCTGCCGCGCCGCGCGCCCTTCCCAATCCCCCGGCAACAGCTCGTCCGGCAACTGCGGATCACGCAGCAGCAGGCGGCGGTACTCGTGGATCAGCAGCGTGCGCGCCAGGAAGCAGTCCTGCGGGCTTGGCGCGTCCAGGTCCTTCATCGCCTGCCACAACGGGCGGAACAGGCGGATGAACTCGCTGTAGTGCTGGCCCAGTTCCTCGATGTTCCAGCTTTCCCGCACCTGGGCGCGCAGGGCCTTGGAGGCCAGCACTTCCTGGGCGTGGGTCTCGAAGACGATACAGTCGTCCTCGGCATCCTGCTCGCGCAGGGTGGCGGCCAGGTCGGCACGGTCGGTGCGCGGGCAGCCCAGCAGGTTCGCGCCCATGACGCCGAAGCCTTGCCACTCGAGCTCTTCACGCACCGCCTTGCGCTTGGTGGCGTCGAGCTGGGCCAGAAGCACCAGGGTCCAGGCGCCGTTCCAGGCCGGCAGGCTGGCGCTGTAGACGCGCTTGAAGGCTTTTTCGAAGCGCCGCCGGCCGGTGCCGGTGAGGCTGTAATAGCTGCGCCGGCCGACCTTTTCGGCGGTCAGCCAGCCTTCCTTGGTCAGGCGGAAGATCGAGGTGCGGATCAGCCGCTCGTTGATGCCCATCGGCTCCAGCAGGTTGATCAGGCTGCCCAGCCAGACCGTGCCGCCATGGGGTTCGATGGCATCGCCGTAGAGGGTGATGATCAGGGAGCTGGCGCGGATCGGCGTCTGCTCCTGGAAACGGGTGATCAGGTGATTCAGGGGGGCAAGGCTGCTCATGGGGGAACGAGGCGCGGCTAAAGCCTCGACTATACCTGCCTGCCGCGACCGCGCAAGGCTCATGCAGCGCCCTCGGCCTTGGGCCTGAAGCCGGAGTCGCCCATGCGCGGGCGGTCCTGCTCCGGCGCGGTCAATGGCGGGCATTCCACCAGCGCGCTCAGGCAACGCCGGGCGAGGCTGTGGTATTCGGCGGTACCGCGCTGTTTCCAGGCCAGTTCCTGGTCGCTGAGCGGGCGCTTGGCCACGGCCGGCGCGCCGACCACCAGGTGTTGCTGCGGGCATTCGAAGCCGGCCTTGACGAAGGCCGTGGCGGCGACGATGCAACGCGGGGCGATATGCGCGGCGTCCATGACCACCGCGTTCATGCCGACCAGGGCATCCTCGCCGATCCGGCAGCCGTGCAGAACGGCGCCATGGCCGATATGGCCGTTGCGCTCGACCACCGTGTCGCCGCCGGGAAAACCGTGCATCACGCAGGTGTCCTGCAGGTTGGCGCCCTCTTCCAGGATGATTCGCCCGAAATCGCCGCGCAGCGAGGCCAAGGGGCCGATGTAGCAGTTTGCGCCGACCAGCACGTCGCCGATCAGCACGGCGCTGGGGTGTACATAGGCGCTGGGATGCACCACGGGGGTCAGGCCGTCGAGGCGGTAGCAGGGCATGGGTCTGGCTCTCGATATGATTCAGAAGATTTGTCGATCCTGTATCAGATCAAATCGCTTAGTCAATGCCTTGCTGGTGTATCGCTTTGTTCACAAGCTTCAGGTCAGTGAAGACCTCATCGTGCGGCAAGCCAGCCCCCAGTATTAGCTATAAAAGCGAGGCAGCGTGAGAGCAGGCTTGCCCCGCGTTAGCGTCACGCGCTTCAAATATAGATACGTAATTACAATTTCTATGTTGATTTTATGTATCGTATTGAACATATACTTGCCCCAGCACCACGAACAATTCCAAGAAAAGCCGGCCCCAGCCGGCGCCGAACGTGCAGCCCGAGGTACCCCATGCCAAGCAACCTCATCGTGCAGGCCCCGGCGGACGGTGTCCGTCTGATCACCTTGCACCGCCCGCAAGCCCTGAACGCCCTGAACACAGCGCTGCTGGAAGAGCTGGCCGCAGAACTGCATGCCGCCGACCAGGATCCGCAGATCCGAGCCGTGGTCATCACCGGCAGTCGCAAGGCCTTCGCCGCCGGCGCCGATATCAACGAAATGGCCCAGCGCGACCTGGTCGGCATCCTCGACGACCCACGCGTGGCCCACTGGCAACGCATCGCCGGTTTCGGCAAACCCCTGATCGCCGCCGTCAACGGCTTCGCCCTCGGCGGCGGCTGCGAACTGGTGATGTGCGCCGATATCGTCATCGCCGGCAGCGACGCCCGTTTCGGCCAGCCGGAAATCAACCTCGGCATCCTCCCCGGCGCCGGCGGCACCCAGCGCCTGCTGCGCGCCGTGGGCAAGCCGCTGGCCATGCAGATGGTCCTCGGCGGCGAGGCCATCGGCGCCCGCCATGCCCTGCAGGCCCGCCTGGTCAGTGAAGTCACCGAACCCGAACTCACCGTCGAGCGCGCCCTGCAGGTGGCCGTAGCGATCGCCGCCAAGGCGCCGCTGGCGGTGCGCCTGGCCAAGGAGGCGCTGCTCAAGGCCCAGGACATGGACCTGGCGAGCGGCCTGCGCTTCGAGCGCCACGCCTTCACCCTGCTGGCCGGCACCGCCGACCGCAACGAAGGCATCCGCGCCTTCCAGGAAAAACGCCCGGCCCGATTCCAAGGGCTGTAAGCCTTCCACCGACTGACGGAGCGAGCCAGTCATGTCTTTCCAGCACATCCTGTTTTCCATCGGCGACGACGGCGTTGCCCTCCTCTCGCTCAACCGGCCCGAGCAGCTCAACAGCTTCAATACCGCGATGCACCTGGAGGTGCGCGAGGCCTTGAAGCAGGTACGCCACAGCGAACACGCCCGGGTACTGCTGCTGACCGGCGAAGGCCGTGGCTTCTGCGCAGGCCAGGACCTGGCCGACCGCAATGTCGCGCCCGGCGCAGAGCTGCCCGACCTTGGCCAGTCCATCGAGCAGTTCTACAACCCGCTGGTGCGCAGCCTGCGCGACATGCCGCTGCCGGTGATCTGCGCGGTCAACGGCGTGGCCGCCGGTGCCGGGGCCAACCTGCCACTGGCCTGCGACCTGGTGCTGGCGGCACGCTCGGCGAGCTTCATCCAGGCGTTCTGCAAGATTGGCCTGGTGCCGGACTCCGGCGGCACCTGGTTGCTGCCCAGACTGGTCGGCATGGCCCGGGCCAAGGCACTGGCCATGCTGGGCGAGCGCCTGAGCGCCGAGCAGGCCGAGCAATGGGGGCTGATCCACCGGGTGGTGGACGATGCCGCGCTGCGCGACGAAGCACTCGGCCTGGCCCGTCACCTGGCGGCCCAGCCCACCTACGGCCTGGCCTTGATCAAGCGTGCCCTCAACCAGAGTTTCGACAACCGCTTCGATGAACAGCTGGAGCTGGAGCGCGACCTCCAGCGCCTGGCCGGGCGCAGCGAGGACTACCGCGAGGGCGTCAGCGCCTTCATGAACAAACGCACACCTGTGTTCAAGGGGCGCTGACCATGGCCGCACTCGACAACGACGCCCTGGTGGCAGTGATCGGCGCAGGCGCCATGGGGGCCGGCATCGCCCAGGTAGCGGCCCAGGCCGGCCATCCCGTGCGCCTCTACGATACGCGCCCCGGCGCCGCCGAGCAGGCGATCGAAGGCATCGATCGCCTGCTCGGCCGGCAGGTGGAAAAAGGCAAGCTTGCGCCTGACAGCCGCAGCGCGATCCGCGACCGGCTGCAACCGGTGGACAGCCTCGACGCCCTGGCCGAGGCCCATCTGGTGATCGAAGCCATCGTCGAACAACTGCCAGTCAAACAGGACCTGCTGCGTCGGCTTGAAGCCCTGTGCGCCACGGACTGCATCCTGGCCAGCAACACTTCCTCGCTGTCGATCACCAGCCTCGCTGCCGGGCTCAAGCACCCGGAACGGGTCATTGGCATGCACTTCTTCAACCCGGCGCCCTTGATGGCGCTGGTGGAGGTCGTCTCCGGGCTGGCCACTGCGCCGAGCCTGGCGGCCACGCTTTACGACACCGCCCGGGCCTGGGGCAAGCAACCGGTGCATGCCCGCTCGACGCCGGGCTTTATCGTCAACCGCGTGGCCCGACCCTTCTATGCCGAAAGCCTGCGCCTGCTGCAGGAAGGCGCCGCCGACTGCGCCACCCTCGATGCCCTGCTGCGCGATGCCGGAGGCTTTCGCATGGGCGCATTCGAGCTGACCGACTTGATCGGCCACGACGTCAACTACGCGGTGACCTGCTCGGTGTTCGAAGCCTTCTATGGCGATTTCCGCTTCCAGCCGTCGCTGGTGCAGAAAGAGCTGGTCGATGCCGGGCGCCTCGGGCGCAAGACCGGCCAGGGCTTTTATGACTACGCCGAGGGTGCCGAAAGGCTACAGCCCGCGACATTGACCAGCCAGACGTCTGTCGAGCGCTGCACGGTGGAAGGTGACCTGGGTGCCCTGCAGCCCCTGGTCGAGCGCCTGCGCGCCAACGGTATCGACGTCACAGAACGCGCCGGCGCGGGCCTGCTCCGTGTGGGAGATGCCACCCTGGCGTTGTCCGATGGCCGCCTGGCCAGCCAACGCGCCCGCGAGGACGGCTTGCGCAACCTGGTGCTGCTGGACCTGGCCCTGGACTACGCCAGCGCCCCGCGCCTGGCCATCAGCCACGGCGCCGAATGCAGCGCCGTGGCCCTGGACCAGGCCGTCGCCCTGCTTGCCCGGGCCGGCCTGAGCGCCTGCCCGGTGGCCGACCTGCCCGGCCTGGTGGTGCTGCGCACCGTGGCCATGCTCGCCAACGAAGCCGCCGACGCCGTGCTGCAAGGCGTCGCCACCCCCGGCGACATCGACCTGGCGATGCGCGCCGGGGTCAACTACCCGCGCGGCCCGCTGGCCTGGGCCGACCACCTGGGCATCGGCTACACCCTGAACGTGCTCGACAACCTGCAACGCAGCTACGGCGAGGCACGTTACCGCCCGTCCCTGTTGCTGCGACGCACCCACGCCGAAGGAGGCCGCCTGCATGGCTGATCAATCCGCACACGCTTTGGCCCGCGCCTGCGCCGAGGCCATGTTCGGCCGTGACGCCGCCAGCCAGGGCCTGGGCATCGAACTGCTCGAAGCCGGCCCCGGCAGCGCCCGCCTGGGCATGACCGTGCGCGCCGACATGATCCAGGGCCACGGCACCTGCCATGGCGGCTACCTGTTCGCCCTGGCCGATTCGGCCTTCGCCTTCGCCTGCAACAGCTACGATGAAGCGGCCGTGGCCTTGGGTTGCAGCATCGACTATGTGGCCCCGGCGCGGCTCGGCGACCGCCTGCAGGCCAGCGCCAGCGAACAAAGCCGCAAAGGCCGCACCGGCAACTACGACGTGCGCATCGAGAACCAGCAGGGCGAGCTGATCGCCCTGTTCCACGGCAAATCCTACAAAGTGCGCGGCACCGTGCTGTCGCCGGAGACTTCAAATGACTGACGCCAGCCTGCCCCACGCGCTGATCATCGATGCCGTGCGCACCCCCATCGGCCGCTACGGCGGCGCCCTGTCGAGCGTGCGCCCCGACGACCTTGCCGCGGTGCCGATCAAGGCGCTGATGGCGCGCCATCCCGGGCTGGACTGGGCGGCGCTGGACGATGTGATCCTCGGCTGCGCCAACCAGGCCGGCGAAGACAACCGCAACGTCGCGCGCATGGCCGGCCTGCTGGCCGGGCTGCCGATCGAGGTGCCCGGCACCACGATCAACCGCCTGTGCGGCTCGGGCCTGGACGCCATCGGCAACGCCGCCCGCGCCCTGCGCTGCGGCGAAGCCGGGCTGATGCTGGCCGGCGGCGTCGAGTCGATGTCGCGGGCACCCTTCGTCATGGGCAAGTCGGAACAGGCCTTTGGCCGCAGCGCGCAACTGTTCGACACCACCATCGGCTGGCGCTTCGTCAACCCGTCGATGCAGGCGCAATACGGCATCGATTCGATGCCCGAAACCGCCGAGAACGTCGCCGAGCGCTTCGACATCTCCCGCGAAGACCAGGATGCCTTCGCCCTGCGCAGCCAGCTCAAGGCCGCCGCCGCCCAGGCCAATGGTCGTCTGGCCCAGGAGATCGTCACGGTGGAGATCCCGCAGCGCAAAGGCCCGGCCAAACGCGTCGAGCACGATGAACATCCACGAGGCGACACCACCCTGGAACAACTGGCGCGCCTGGGCACGCCGTTCCGTGAGGGCGGCAGCGTCACCGCCGGCAATGCCTCGGGGGTCAATGACGGCGCCTGCGCCCTGCTGCTGGCCAGCCCACGGGCCGCGCAACGCCACGGCCTCAAGGCCCGTGGCCGGGTGCTCGGCCTGGCGGTGGCGGGCGTCGAACCACGCCTAATGGGCATCGGCCCGGTGCCGGCGACCCACAAGGTACTGGAGCTGACTGGCCTGGCGCTGGCCGACATGGACGTGATCGAGCTCAACGAAGCCTTTGCCGCCCAGGGCCTGGCCGTGCTGCGCGAGCTGGGCCTGGCCGACGACGATCCGCGGGTCAACCCCAACGGTGGCGCCATTGCCCTGGGCCACCCGCTGGGCATGAGCGGCGCACGCCTGGTCACCACCGCCCTGCACCAACTGGAGCAGACCGGCGGCCGTTACGCCCTGTGCACCATGTGCATTGGCGTCGGCCAGGGCATCGCCCTGGTGATCGAACGCCTCTGATCAGCCGCCAGAGACGCCACGCGACGCGGGCAGTATGCTGCCTGCCATGACACTCAGGGCCCCGGCCCACGACAAGAACAACTCGAGTGAAACCATGAATCTCTACCACGATGCCGACCGCGCCCTGCTCGACCCGATGGAAACCGCCAGCCTAGACGCACTGCGCCAGCACCAGCTGGAGCACCTGCGCTGGAGCCTGAACCACGCCTACGCCAATGTGCCGCTGTACCGCCAGCGCTTCGACGCCTGCGGCGCCCATCCCGACGACCTGAAATCGCTGGAGGACCTGGCCCGCTTCCCCTTCACCGGCAAGAACGACCTGCGCGACAACTACCCCTACGGCATGTTTGCCGTGCCCCAGGACCAGGTGGTGCGCCTGCACGCCTCCAGCGGCACCACCGGCAAGCCGACGGTGGTCGGCTACACCCAGAACGATATCGACACCTGGGCCAACGTGGTGGCGCGCTCGATTCGCGCCGCCGGCGGGCGCCGCGGCGACAAGGTGCATGTCTCCTACGGCTACGGCCTGTTCACCGGCGGCCTGGGCGCGCACTACGGCGCCGAGCGCCTGGGCTGCACGGTGATCCCCATGTCCGGCGGCCAGACCGAGAAGCAGGTGCAGCTGATCCGCGACTTCCAGCCGGACATCATCATGGTCACCCCCTCGTACATGCTCAACCTCGCCGATGAGATCGAGCGCCAGGGCATCGACCCGCACGACCTCAAGCTGCGCCTGGGCATCTTCGGCGCCGAACCCTGGACCGACGAACTGCGCCGCGCCATCGAGCAGCGCCTGGGCATAGACGCCCTGGATATCTACGGGCTGTCGGAAATCATGGGTCCGGGCGTGGCCATGGAGTGCATCGAGACCAAGGACGGCCCGACCATCTGGGAAGACCATTTCTACCCCGAGATCATTGACCCGGTCACAGGCCAGGTGCTGCCGGACGGCCAGCTCGGCGAGCTGGTGTTCACCTCGCTGAGCAAGGAGGCGTTGCCGATGGTGCGCTACCGCACCCGCGACCTCACCCGTCTGCTGCCAGGCACGGCGCGGCCGATGCGGCGCATCGGCAAGATCACCGGGCGCAGCGACGACATGCTGATCATCCGCGGGGTCAATGTGTTCCCGACGCAGATCGAGGAGCAGGTGCTCAAGATAAAACAGCTTTCAGAACTTTATGAGATTCATCTGTATCGTAACGGGAATCTCGACAGCGTCGAGGTGCATGTTGAACTGCGCAGCGACAGCCAGTACCTCGACGAGGGGCAGCGCAAGCAGGTGGTGGGTGAACTGGCGAAGCAGATCAAGACCTACATCGGCATCAGCACGCAGATCCAGTTGCAGCCGTGCGGCACGCTGAAACGTTCAGAGGGCAAGGCCTGTCATGTGTATGACAAGCGCCTGGCCAGCTGACCGATAGCGCTTCCTGGAAAGCCCCGGCCAAGTTCCGGGGCTTTTTTTCGCCTGGCCGAACGTTATGGCGGCGCAAGCCCGCTGCCACGCCCGGCCAACTTCATGCGAAAGCGATACACAAATCTTATTTGATACATCAAATACTGTTTGATGTTGTGTTTTGTATCGCTTATAAATGACCCACGCCCCAAGCAGCCCATCAGCGGGAGCCCGACTATGTACGCACAGCTCGTAGAAACCGGCGTCAAACGCCTGAAGACCCTGGAAGAGATGTCGCCCGAAGAGCGCGCCTTCCAGGAGAAGATCGACGCCGAGATCAAGATCGAAGCCAAGAACTGGATGCCCGAGGCCTACCGCCAGACGCTCATCCGCCAGATTTCCCAGCACGCCCATTCCGAGATCGTTGGCATGCTCCCGGAAGGCAACTGGGTCACTCGTGCCCCCTCGCTCAAGCGCAAGCTGCAGTTGATGGCCAAGATCCAGGACGAGGCCGGCCACGGCCTGTACCTGTACAGCGCCATGGAAACCCTTGGCGCCGACCGCGACGAAGAGATCGCCAAGCTGCACAGCGGCAAGGCCAAGTACTCGAGCATCTTCAACTACCCGACCCTGAGCTGGGCCGACATGGGTGCGGTGGGCTGGCTGGTGGACGGCGCGGCGATCGTCAACCAGGTGGTGTTGCAGCGCACCTCCTACGGCCCCTACTCCCGCGCCATGATCCGCATCTGCAAGGAAGAAAGCTTCCACCAGCGCCAGGGCTACGAACTGCTGCTGACCATGATGCGCCACGGTACCCAGGCGCAGAAGGACATGGTCCAGGACGCCATCGACCGCCTGTGGTGGCCGGCGCTGATGATGTTCGGCCCCAGCGACGAACATTCGCCCAACAGCGCCCAGTCCATGGCCTGGAAGATCAAGCGCCAGAGCAACGATGAACTGCGCCAGCGCTTCATCGACCAGACCGTGCCACAGCTGGAACTGCTCGGCTGCACCGCTCCCGACCCTGAGCTCAGGTGGAACGCCGAACGCGGCCATTACGACTTCGGCCAGATCCAGTGGGAAGAGTTCTACGAGGTGCTCAAGGGCAACGGCCCATGCAACCAGGAGCGCGTCACCACCCGCCGCAAGGCCATCGAAGACGGCGCCTGGGTACGCGAGGCCGCCGTGGCCTATGCGCGCAAGCAACACAACAAGAACGCCGCCTGAAGCGGCCATCGATGCGGAGATCGAGCATGTCTGACTGGACCCTCTACGAAGTATTCGTGCGCAGCAAGCACGGCCTGAACCACAAGCACGTCGGCAGCGTGCATGCCGCCGACGCCGCCATGGCCATCGAGAACGCCCGCGAGCTGTACACCCGCCGCAGCGAGGGCGTGAGCCTGTGGGTGGTGCCCTCGGCGCTGATCACCGCCTCTTCGCCCGACGAGAAGGACCCGCTGTTCGCCCCGGCGGACGACAAGATCTACCGCCATGCCAGCTTCTACGAGCTGCCCGCCGAAGTCGGACACATGTGAGGCCCGCCATGCACAAGCAAGCACTCATCCAATACCTGCTGCTGCTCGGCGACAGCGCCCTGGTCCAGGGCCAGCGCCTGTGCGAGTGGTGCGGCAAGGCGCCGGCGCTGGAAGAAGAACTGGCGCTGATGAACGTCGGCCTCGACCTGGTGGGCCAGGCGCGCAACTGGCTGGACTATGCCGCCGAACTGTTGGAGGACGGCCGCGACGCCGATGCCCTGGCGTTCCGCCGCGACGAACGCGCCTACCGCAACCTGCTGCTGGTCGAGCAACCCAACGGCGACTACGCCGTCACCATGCTCAAGCAGTTCCTCTACGACGCCTGGCACCACGCCACGCTCGAAGGGCTCACGGCCTCCAGCGATGAACGCATCGCCGGCATCGCCGCCAAGGCCCTGAAAGAAGTCACCTACCACCTGCGCCGCTCCGGCGAGTGGGTGCAGCGCCTGGGCGGCGGCACTGAAGAAAGCCGTCGGCGCATGCTCGAAGCCATCCCGACACTGTGGCGCTTCACGGTCGAATTGAGCGTGGCCAACGACGGCGAAGTCCAGCTGGCCAATGCCGGTATCGGCGCCGACCCGGCGCGGATCGCCCAGCACTGGCTGAATACCGTCACGGCCATCTTCGCCTCGGTCGACCTGCCCCTGCCCAAGGTCGCCAGCCACTTCTACCTGGACGGGCGCAAGGGCCTGCACAGCGAACACCTCGGCCTGCTGCTGGCTGAAATGCAGTTCCTGCCGCGAGCCTACCCCGATGCGACCTGGTGAGCTGATCGCCGGCGACCGCGGCGCCAGGGCCTTGCGCGATGGCGACCTGAGCCGGGCCTGGGCGGTGCTGGCCGAGGTGATGGACCCGGAAGTACCGGTAGTCAGCGTGGTCGACTTGGGTGTCGTGCGCGACCTCGACTGGCGCTCCGGCCACCTGCACCTGGTGGTCACCCCGACCTACTCCGGCTGCCCGGCCACCGAGGTGATCGAGAGTGACATTCGCCAGGCCCTGGAACAGGCCGGTTTCGCCGAGCCTGCGCTGGAGCGTCGTCTCACCCCGGCATGGAGCACCGACTGGATCAGTGCGCAAGGCCGTGAGCGGCTGCGCGCCTACGGCATCGCCCCACCCGAGGGCAGCGCCAACCTGCGCGGTGCGGCACCCAGCGTGTGTTGCCCGCAGTGCGGCAGCGCCGATACCGAACTGCTCAGCCAGTTCGGCTCAACCGCCTGCAAGGCCCTGTACCGCTGCCGCGCCTGCCTGGAACCGTTCGACTATTTCAAATGCCTTTGAGCCGTGGAGAATGCCATGAGTCAGTTTCACAGCCTGACCATCAAGCAAGTGCGCCAGGAGACCCGCGACGCGGTGTCCATCGCCTTCGACGTGCCCGCGCACCTGCGCGATGAGTTCCGTTTCACCCAGGGCCAGTACCTGGTCATGCGCACCCAGCTCGATGACGAGGAAGTGCGCCGCTCCTATTCGATCTGCAGTGCAGTGCAGGATGGCGAGCTGCGCGTGGCGGTCAAGCGCGTGCCCGGCGGGCGCTTCTCGGCCTTCGCCAACGAAGTGCTCAAGGCCGGCCAGCAGCTCGAAGTGATGCCGCCCTCGGGCAACTTCTTCGTGCCGCTGGAGCCGACGCGCCGGGGCAACTACCTGGGCGTGGCCGCCGGCAGCGGCATCACCCCGCTCCTGTCGCTGGTCGCCACCACGCTGGCCACTGAACCAGACAGCCGCTTCACCTTGCTGTACGGCAACCGTGCCAGCAACAGCGCGCTGTTCCGCGACCGCCTCGAGGACCTGAAGAACCAGTACCTCGAGCGCCTCAACCTGATCTTCGTGTTCAGCCGCGAGCAACAGGACGTCGACCTGTACAACGGCCGCATCGACGCCGACAAGTGCGGCCAGCTGTTCTCCCGCTGGCTCGACGTGACCTCACTCGATGCCGCCTTCATCTGCGGCCCCCAGGCCATGACCGAAACCGTGCGCGACAGCCTGCAGGCCAACGGCATGGACAAGCAGCGCATCCACTATGAACTGTTCGCCGCCACCGGCAGCGAAGCCCGCCGCGAGGCCCGTGAAGCGGCCCGCGAGCTGGATTCGGCGGTCAGCCAGGTGACCGTGATCAGCGATGGCCGCGCCCTGGCCTTCGACCTGCCGCGCAACACCCGCAGCGTGCTCGACGCCGGCAATGCCATCGGTGCCGAGCTGCCGTACTCGTGCAAGGCCGGGGTGTGCTCGACCTGCAAGTGCAAGGTGGTCGAGGGCGAGGTGGAGATGGACAGCAACCATGCCCTGGAAGACTACGAAGTGGCCGCCGGGTATGTGCTGTCGTGCCAGACCTACCCGCTGAGCGACAAGGTGGTGCTCGACTTCGATCAGCTTTGAGACCGCATTGCCTTCATCGCTGGCAAGCCAGCTCCCACAAGCGCTGGCTTGCCAGCGATGAAGCCTTCGGTAACACCCGCGTGACCTGAAAAACAATTACAACAGCCAGAGAGAACGCTCCCATGACACCCGAACACATCGAAACCATCAGCAACCACCCCGCCTTCGTGCAACTGATCAAGCGCAAGCGCCGCCTCAACGGCAGCCTGACGCTGACCATGTTTGTCGCCTATTACGGCTTCGTCCTGCTGGTGGCCTTCGCCCCGGGCGTGCTCGGCCAGTCCCTCAGCGGCGGCGTGACCAGCGTCGGCATGCTGGTGGGCGTGCTGATGGTGCTGCTGTCCTTCGCCCTTACCGGCATCTACATGCACCGCGCCAACCGCGTCATCGACCCGCTCAACGAAGTGGTCAAGCAGGAGTGCGCGCGATGAACTGGACCGCCATCTCGATGTTCCTGGTGTTCGTCTGCTTCACCTTGCTGGTCACCCGCTGGGCCGCCCTGCGCACCCGCTCGGCCAGCGACTTCTACACCGCCGGCGGCGGCCTCACCGGCATGCAGAACGGCCTGGCGATCGCCGGCGACATGATCAGCGCCGCGTCCTTCCTGGGCATTTCGGCAATGATGTTCATGAACGGCTACGACGGCCTGCTGTATGCCCTGGGCGTGCTGGCCGGCTGGCCGATCATCCTGTTCCTGATCGCCGAGCGCCTGCGCAACCTGGGCAAGTACACTTTCGCCGACGTGGTCTCCTACCGCCTGGCCCAGGCTCCGGTGCGCCTGACCTCGGCCTTCGGCACCCTGGCCGTGGCGCTGATGTACCTGGTGGCGCAGATGGTCGGCGCCGGCAAGCTGATCGAGCTGCTGTTCGGCATCAACTACCTGTACGCGGTGATGCTGGTGGGTGCGCTGATGGTGCTGTACGTCACCTTCGGCGGCATGCTCGCCACCACCTGGGTGCAGATCATCAAGGCGGTGATGCTGCTCTCCGGCACCACCTTCATGGCATTCATGGTGCTCAGGCATTTCGGTTTCAGCACCGAGGCGATGTTCGCCAGCGCCGTGGCCGTGCACGCCAAGGGCCAGGCGATCATGGCGCCGGGCGCGCTGCTGTCCAACCCGGTGGATGCCATCTCCCTGGGCCTGGGCATGATGTTCGGCACTGCAGGCCTGCCACATATCCTCATGCGCTTCTTCACCGTCAGCGACGCCAAGGAAGCGCGCAAGAGCGTGTTCTACGCCACCGGTTTCATCGGCTACTTCTATCTGCTGCTGATCGTCATCGGCTTCGGCGCCATCGTCATGGTCGGTACCGAGCCATCCTATCGCGACGCCAGCGGGGCGATCATCGGCGGCGGCAATATGGTCGCGGTGCACCTGGCCCAGGCGGTGGGCGGCAACCTGTTCCTCGGCTTCATCTCGGCGGTGGCCTTCGCCACCATCCTCGCCGTGGTCGCAGGCCTTGCGCTGTCCGGCGCCTCAGCGGTATCCCACGACCTGTACGCCTGCGTGGTGCGCAAGGGCCAGGCCAGCGAGCAGGAAGAAATGCGCGTATCGCGCCTGGCCACCCTGGGGATCGGCCTGTTCGCGGTGCTGCTGGGGCTGCTGTTCGAGTCGCAGAACATCGCCTTCCTCTCCGGCCTGGTGCTGGCGGTGGCCGCCTCGGTCAACTTCCCGGTGCTGCTGCTCTCGATGTTCTGGAAAGGCCTGACCACCCGTGGCGCGGTGGGCGGCAGCCTGGCCGGGCTGGTCTCGGCGATCGTGCTGGTGGTGCTGGGCCCGGCGGTGTGGGTCAACGTGCTGCACAACGAACGGGCGCTGTTCCCCTACAGCAACCCGGCGCTGTTCTCCATGTCGCTGGCCTTCCTCGCGGCCTGGGCCTTCTCGGTCACCGACGGCTCGCAGCGGGCGCATGAAGAGCGTGGGCGCTACCTGGCCCAGTTCATCCGCTCCATGACTGGTATCGGCGCCGCCGGTGCCAGCAAGCACTGACCTCAAGAACAATAACAATGTCGGGTACAACAACAATGAACCGCACCCACCTCAAGTCAGCCGCCTGGCTGGCCACCCTCGCCCTGCCCTTGCCGGCCATGGCGGACTTTATCGCTGACAGTCACGCCCGCCTCGAACTGCGCAACCACTACATCAACCGCGACTTCCGCCAGAACAACGCCCCGCAGAGCAAGGCCGAGGAATGGGGCCAGGGCTTCACCGCCCGCTTCGAGTCGGGTTTCACCGAGGGGCCGGTTGGTGTCGGGGTGGACGCCATGGGCCAACTGGGCATCAAGCTCGACTCCAGCCGCGACCGACGCAACACCGGCCTGCTGCCCTACGGGCCAAACAGTCTGGAGCCAGTGGACGACTACAGCGAGCTGGGTCTGACCGCCAAGCTGCGGGTCTCCAAGAGCACCCTGCGCCTGGGCACGTTGCAGCCGATCCTGCCGGTGGTGGTGTACAACGACACCCGCCTGCTGGCCTCGACCTTCCAGGGCGGCCTGCTGACCAGCCAGGAGCTGGACGGCCTGACCTTCAACGGCGGGCGCCTGACCAAGGCCAACCTGCGCGACTCGTCCGGGCGCGATGATATCGGCTACGGCGCCGCCAGCAGCGACCACTTCGACTTCGGCGGTGGCAGCTACGCCATCACCCCGCAGGCCAGCGTCAGCTACTACTACGCCAAGCTCGAGGACATCTACCGCCAGCAATACGTCGGTTTTCTGCATACCCAGCCTTTGGCCGAGGGCGTCAGCCTGCGCAGCGACCTGCGCTACTTCGACAGCCGCGGCGACGGCGCCGAGCGCGCGGGCAACATCGACAACCGCAACTTCAACGCCATGTTCACCCTGGGCGTGAAGGCCCACAAGTTCACCGCCACCTGGCAGCAGATGTCCGGCGACAGCGCCTTCCCGTTCCTCAACGGCGGCGATCCGTACACCGTCAACCTGGTTACCTACAACACCTTCACCCGCGCCGGGCTCGACTCCTGGCAGCTGCGCTACGACTACGACTTCGTGGCCATGGGCATCCCCGGGCTGAGCTTCATGACCCGCTACACCGACGGCCGCCATGCCGAAACCGCCACGCTCAGCAATGGCCGCGAGCGCGAACGCGACACTGACATCACCTACGTGATCCAGAGCGGCCCGTTCAAGGACGTCAGCCTGCGCTGGCGCAACGTCACCTTCCGTTCCGGCAATGGCCTGACCAACGCCGTGGACGAAAACCGCCTGATCATCGGCTACACCCTGGCGCTCTGGTAAGCGCGCCCCTTCAAAGGAGAACAGCATGTCCGCCGCCCCTACCCTGCAAAGCTTCATCGCCGGCCGCTGGATCGGCCAGCACGGCGCCCAGGCCCTGCGCAGCGCCCTTGATGGCCACGTCCTGGCCTACAGCCACGAAGAGCGCCCGGATTTCGCCGAGGCCGTGGACTTTGCCCGCGTCCAGGGCCTGAAGCAGCTGCTGGCCATGGATTTCCAGCAGCGCGCCGCCCGGCTCAAGGCCCTGGCGCTGTACCTGGCCGAGCGCAAGGAGCAGCTCTACGCCCTGTCCCATCACAGCGGTGCCACCCGCGCCGACAGCTGGATCGACATCGAAGGCGGCAACGCCACGCTGTTCGCCTATTCGAGCATGGGCCGCCGCGAGCTGCCGTCGGGCAACCTGGTGCATGAAGGCCCGGCGATCCCCCTGGGCAAGCAAGGCCATTTCGCCGGCAGCCATATCCTGGTGCCGCGTGCGGGCGTGGCCGTGCATATCAACGCCTTCAACTTCCCGATCTGGGGGATGCTGGAGAAATTCGCCCCGACCTTCCTGGCCGGCATGCCGTGCATCGTCAAGCCTGCCACGTCCACCAGCTACCTGACCGAGGCCGTGGTACGGCTGATGAACGAATCGGGCCTGTTGCCGGCCGGCAGCCTGCAACTGGTGATCGGCAGCACCGGCGACCTGCTCGAGCGCCTGCAGGGGCAGGACGTGGTGACTTTCACCGGCTCCGCCGATACCGCAGCCAAGCTGCGCGTCACCCCGAACCTGATCCGCAACTCGGTGCCGTTCAACGCCGAGGCCGACTCGCTGAATTGCGCCATCCTAGGTCCGGACGTGAGCCCTGACAGCGAGGAGTTCGAGCTGTACATCAAGGAAGTGGCGCGGGAAATGACCACCAAGGCCGGGCAGAAATGCACCGCGATCCGCCGCGCCATCGTCCCGGCCAGGCACATCGACGCGGTGGCCACCCGCCTGCGCGAACGCCTGCGCAAGGTGGTGGTGGGCGATCCTTCGGTGGAAGGCGTGCGCATGGGGGCGCTGGCCTCCCATGACCAGCAGCGTGATGTCGCCGAGCGCGTGCACCAGTTGCTGGCCACCTGCGAGCAGCTGCTGGGCGCCAGTGACGGTTTCACCCCGGTCGGCGATGGCGTGGCCGAGGGCGCGTTCTTTGCCCCGACCCTGCTGCTGGCCCGCGACCCGCATGCCGAGGGCGGTGCCCATGATATCGAGGCGTTCGGCCCGGTCAGCACGCTGATGGCCTACGACGACCTCGACGAGGCCTTGGCCTTGGCCGCCCGCGGCAAGGGCAGCCTGGTGGCGAGCCTGGTCACCGCCGACTGCGCCGTGGCGGCCAAGGCCATCCCGGTGGCGGCGGCCTGGCACGGGCGGTTGCTGGTACTCGACAGCGAGGCGGCCAAGGAGTCCACCGGGCATGGTTCGCCATTGCCGCAGCTCAAGCACGGCGGCCCCGGTCGTGCCGGCGGCGGCGAGGAGCTGGGCGGCCTGCGCGCGGTCAAGCACTACCTGCAGCGCGCCGCGGTGCAAGGTTCGCCGAGCATGCTGATGGCAGTGACCGGCGAGTACGTGCGCGGCGCCGAGGTGATCGAAACCGAAGTACACCCGTTCCGCCGCCATTTCGACGACCTGCGCATCGGCGAGTCGCTGCTGACCCACCGCCGCACGGTGACCGAGGCCGACCTGGTCAACTTCGGCTGCCTGTCGGGCGATCACTTCTACATGCACTTCGACGAGATCGCCGCCAGACAGTCGCAGTTCGGCAGGCGCATCGCTCATGGCTACTTTGTGCTGTCGGCGGCCGCCGGGTTGTTCGTCAGCCCCGGCGAAGGGCCGGTGCTGGCCAACTACGGGCTGGACACGCTGCGCTTCATCACCCCGGTGGGCATCGGCGACACCATCCAGGCGCGCCTGACCTGCAAGCGCAAGATCGACCAGGGCAAGACCAGCCCGTTGGGGCAGGCGCAAGGGGTGGTGGCCTGGGATGTAGAGGTGACCAACCAGCTGGGTGAGCTGGTGGCCAGTTATGACATTCTGACCTTGGTGCTCAAGCGCTGACTGCGAATGGGCGGCGAGATGCCTGCATGCAGTCAGATGGCAGGCATCCCGCAACCCGATCAAGGCAAAATGCCACCTCGCACATCCGCCCTACATCGCGCAACGTTTCCCTGGCGCTATAGTCGGCCCAGCGTCCCACCGCCAGCCCCCTTCCTGGCGGCGCGGGCGCGGTACCGAGAACAATGCCAAGGAAGCAACGCGATGATCCTCAAGTCCTTCTCCTTCAAGTCCCTCGTCCTGCTCGCCGGCCTTGCCGCCGTGGCTGGCTGCCAGACCGCCAGCCCCAGCGCCGACACCCTCAAGCAACGCACCGAGGTCACCCTGGGCGTGCCCGTGAGCAAGGTCAGCAACCTGCGCAGCGACTCCAACACCACCTACTTCACCGCCAGCACCAGCAAGGGCCAGTACGACTGCCAGGTGCCCAGCGGCGGCCTGGTGGCCGTGGCCGGCATGGGTATCTACACGCCATCCCCCACCTGTTGGAAAGAAGGCCAGGCGCCGGTATTCCAGTGATGGTCGACGGCGCCGGCCTAGACGACCGGCGCCGCCACGCTCTCACGCAAACCCCGCAGCGCCGCGCGCAGCTCCGCCGGTCGCACCGGCTTGGCCAATACCGCGATACCCCGTGCCTGCAGGGCGCCCTGCAGCCTGTCGATATCATGGCCGGTCATGATCAGCGCCGGCACTTCGGCGCCGCGTTGCGCGCGCAACTGGTCGATGCAGTCGATGCCGGTGGCCTGTGGGCCCAGGTCGTAGTCGGCAACGATCACATCGCAGTCACTGGCCAGGCCAAAGGGCGAGCTCTCGGCCTGAACCTCGCAGCCCCAGCGTTGCAGCAAGGCACTGGTGGCCTGCAGGACGTTATGGTCATCCTCCACCAGGCACACCCGCAAACCGGTGAGCATGCCGGCCTGCACGGCCTGGTCGGCAACGGCCCGTGGCACCTGTGCCGGCACCTTGGGCAACCCTTGCAAGGTCAGCGTGGTGCCATGCCCCTGGCGCGAGCGCAGGCTGACCGTCAAACCCATCAGTTGCCCCAGTCGCTTGACGATGGCCAGCCCCAGGCCGACGCCCTCGACGTCCTTGTCACGTGCCTCGCGCACCCGGTAGAACTCTTCGAACACGTGACCCTGGTGCTCCTCGGCAATGCCCCGACCCTGGTCGCAGACGACGATGGCCAGCCCCTCGCCGCGTGGCCGCACGCCGATCAGCAACGGGCGCCCGGCGGCGTACTTGAAGCTGTTGGACAGCACGTTCTGCACCATGGTCGCGAGCATCCCCGGGTCGGCGCGTGTCCAGTGGCGGCTGGGCACCAGGCGTATCTCGACCCCAGCCCAGCGCGCCGCCTCGCTGTTCTGGCGCAACAACTCGCGCAGGAAACCGTCCACGGCGAAGGTTTCCCACTTCGGCTGCACCCGGCCGTTGTCCAGGGTGTACAGGTCGAGGATCGAGCGGAACAACTGCGAGACGTTGAGCAGGGAGCGGTCGATGCTGTCCACCAGGCGCCGCTCCTCCTCGCCCAGCCGCGCTTCGCGCAGGCAGGCGGTGAACAGGCCGATGGAGTGGATCGGCTGGCGCAGGTCGTGGCTGGCCTGGGCCAGGAAGCGCGACTTCTCGCGGGTCGCCGCCTCGGCCAGGGCCGTGGCCTTGCGCGTGCGCTCCAGCAGCAGGTGGGCATAGAACGGAATCAGGGTGCTGGTGGTCAGCAGCATCGGCAGCAGGAACGGCTGTTCCTGCCAATAGGGGGTCAGTTGCCACACCACAACCAGCGCGGCCAGGGCCAGCACGGTGGCGATGGCCAGGTAGCGCGAGCCGAAGCGCATGCCGTTGCCCAGGTTGATCCAGACCATCACCGCATACAGCGGCAGCGCGGTTTCACCGCCGACCACCAGGCCGAAACTGGTGCCGGTGTAATCGCCCAGCATGCCGAAGATGCGTCGCGCCGGGTAGTGCCCGGGCCAACGCTTGATGGCCTGGCGCATGCCGATCGACACCACCACGAACCCCGCGTAGTAGAGCAGTACCGGCAGGTAGGTGGCAGGCGAGCGGCCCGGCAGGAAACCCAGCAACGCCACGTAGGTTATCGCACAGGAGGCGACGATGATGCGCAGGTTGGCCTGGTCCAGCTCGTTGTTCTTCTCGAACTTCATGGGTAACGTCCTTGTGCGCCAGTCGGCATTTGCGGCACGCTGCGTGGGAAAAAACCGCAGGTGACTGCTAAATTAGCATGTGTCGGCTGACAGGGAGTTCCACGACGTGAGTTGCCGCATCATCGTGGCGGATGACCATCCGCTGTTCAGGGAGGCCATGGTCAACACCGTGCGGCGCATCCTGCCCGAGGCGCGCCTGGAGGAAGCCGGCAGCCTGGCCGATGTGCTCAGGCTGGCCAGCATGGGCGAGACGCCCGACACCCTGATCCTCGACCTGCGCTTCCCCGGCCTCACCTGCATCGGCCGCCTCGCCGAACTGCGCCGCCAATTGCAGCGCACCACGCTGATCGTCGTGTCGATGGTCGACGACCCGGAGGTGATCTGCGAAGTCATGGCCGCCGGCGTCGATGGTTTCATCGGCAAGAGCGTCAGCCCCGAAGCCATCGGCGCGGCCATCCTCGCCATTCGCGACGGCGAAGTGGTGGTCGACTACGCGCCCAGCGGGTTGCTGCCACAGCTGGATGCCCCCAGCGAGCTGGAACAGCTCACCCACCGCCAGCAGGACGTGCTGCGCCTGATCGCCCAGGGCAAGACCAACAAGGAGATCGCCCGGGCACTGGACATCTCGCCATTCACCGTGCGCATCCATGTGTCGTCGCTGCTCAAGACCCTCAATGTGCCGACCCGCACGGCCGCTGCGGTGAAATATTCCGGAAACTGAGCGACCGCTGGTCGGCGCACCGTGGCATGCAATCGACCCTTCAAGTGCTTTGCAACCTCCCAATCCATGAGGGTGGCGATGTTCACTCCTGTGTTCGGCCTGCCCGAGCGTGGGCCGTTTTTTCACTCTGAGGAGAGGATGACGACATGAGCACGAAACACTGGATGGGCGGTGGCGATGTGCAGAGCGACTGGCCGGAACTCGAGCCAGACCGCCGCAACGATCAGGCCGACGACCCGGATGCCGACCCGAACCTGACCGAGGAAGAGAACCGCCCCGCGGTTCCGGCCAGCGACCCGGAGTCAGGCGCCTGAGTGTGCATGGCAGTGAAAGAGCGGGCCAGGCCCGCTCTTTCACTGAAGTCTATTGCCTGCCCAGATCCACGCCGCTTCAGACCCGCCAGCGCACATCGGTTATCCCATGCCGTTCGGCCATGGGCCGGCTGACTTTCTTGATGCGCTCGCGTCCGAACTTCGGAATGATCCCCAAACCCGCGTCGCAACTCGCCCAATGCCAGGCCTCGGCATTGTCCATGTGTTCCTGGCGGATGATGAAACGCCGTGGCTGACCGTGCAGCAGGTATTCGATGGTAAACAGCTGGGGACTTGGCATTGACGCAGGCCCTCCTCTTCTCCATGGATGACTTTCTGACAGATCACGTCGTTCCATGAAAATTCAAAAAATGTCCGGCAACAGCAAGGGAGGGCCCGTAAGGTCACGAACCGCTGGCGCTCCCGTGGCTGTTGCGGCCACCCTTGCGGCCGGCCTCGGAGGCGCGGGCGCGGTCATTGGCGAAGTTGCCGCCAGAGTTGCGGCCACCCTTCTGGCCCGCCCGCGAGGCCCTTTCACGGTCGTTGGCGAAGTTGCCGGGGTTGGTTTCCTTGGTGCCGCCGCGTTGTCCGGTCTGATCCTGGTCACGAGCCATGACGTTTCTCCTTTACGCTGGGTTGGACGTGCCGCGCGAAGATGCCGTGCACTTAATTACGAACAGGGGCGCAGGCCAACGGCTCATTTGTTGTACCGAGGTTCTGACCGACGGCACTTATCCGCCTGGCCAAGGGTCACAGCTCTGACTACTGACGGTGGACGAAGGAGACGCCCCCATGCACCTTGCTTGCCGACCGCTTAGCCTCGTATACCGGCCCTTGCTCGGCGCCAACCGCTCGTCGCCGGGATGAACAGCAGCCTATAATCTGCGCCCAGTGCCCGACCAAGCGGGCCATTTCCAGGTCCGTACAAGGCTGATGCCATGAAGTCCTCCAGCAAAACGTCCCTTGCCTCGCCGCACAATCCGGCACTCAGCCCGAGCCACCTGGATTTCCCCGTGGTCGGCATCGGCGCCTCGGCCGGCGGCCTGGAAGCAATCCGCACCTTCTTCCGCCACACCCCGCAGGACTGCGACATGGCGTTCGTGGTGGTGCTGCACCTGTCGCCGGATCACCAGAGCCAGGCCGACCGGATCATCCAGGCGGTGACCGGCATGCCGGTGCGCCAGGTCAGCGAACCGGTACCGATCGAACGCAACCATGTCTATGTGATTTCGCCGGCCAATCGCCTGTCGACCAACGACGGTTACCTGCGCGTCAGCCCGGCCAAGCGCAGCCGTGGCGACCATGTTGCCATCGACCTGTTCTTCCGTGACCTGGCCGATGTGCACAAGGACCATGCGTTCTGCGTGGTGCTGTCGGGCACCGGCAGCGACGGCGCCGTGGGCCTGTCGCGGATCAAGGAACAGGGCGGCGTGACCCTGGTACAAGCCCCCGAGGACGCCGAATACCCCGAGATGCCGCGGGCGGCGCTGGCCACCGGCATGGTCGACCTGGTGCTGCCGGTGGCCGAGATGCCCGCCCGCCTGGTCGAGCTGTGGCGCACCGCCCGCCAGGTGACGTTGCCGCGCATCGACGACGACAGCCTGCCGCCCGCGCTGGGCGAGCGCGAGGGCGACCCGGCGGCGTGCGACCCGCTGCTTGACGAAATCCTGTTGTCGCTGCAGGACAACACCGGCCACGACTTCAGCCATTACAAGCGCGCCACCGTGCTGCGCCGCCTGGAGCGGCGCCTGCACGTCACCGGCCAGACCGACCTGGCCGGCTACCGCGACTACCTGCAATGCCACCCGGAAGAGTCCCGGGCGCTGCTGGCCGACATGCTCATCGGCGTGACCAATTTCTTCCGCGATCGCGAGGCCTTCGAGGCTCTGCAGCGCCATGTGATGCCAGGCCTGGTGAACCGCGAAGGCAACGAAGAGCCGGCCCGCGAGGTACGCGTGTGGTCGGCTGGCTGTTCGACCGGCGAGGAGGCCTACAGCCTGGCCATGCTGGTGAGCGAACAGCTGGCGATCGAACGACGCAGTGCCCAGGTGCAGATCTTCGCCACCGACCTTGACGACCGCGCCATCGGCATCGGTCGCGGCGGGCAGTATCCGGACGCCATCGCCACCGATGTGTCGCCGGCCCGGCTGCGCCAGTTCTTCCTCAAGGAGGACCAGCATTACCGGGTGCGCAAGGAGATCCGCGAAAAAGTCCTGTTCGCCCGCCACAACCTGCTGTCCGACCCGCCGTTCTCGCAACTGGACCTGATCGTCTGCCGCAACCTGCTGATCTACCTCGACCGGGATGTGCAGCGCGACATCCTGCGCCTGTTCCACTTCGCGCTGCGCCCAGGCGGCTATCTGTTCCTGGGCAGCTCCGAGTCCGCCGACCTGGCGGCCGATCTGTTCGTCGCCGTGGACAAGCGCAACCGTATCTTCCGTGCCCGTGAAGTGGCGGCCGTGCGTCATCCGGCGCGCCTGCAAGCCCCCGAGCCTGCGCTCGCCCCGGCGCCGGCCCGGGCACGCGCCGCCCGCAAACTGTCCTATGCCGAAATCCATCACCGCGCCCTCGCCCGCTGCACGCCGCCGAGCCTGGTGGTCGATACCGAGGGCAATATCCTGCACATGAGCGAGGGCGTGGGGCGCTATCTGCGCCATGCCGGCGGCGAGCTCAGCCACAACCTGCTCAACCTGGTCCTCACGCCGCTGCGTCCGGCCCTGCGCAGCACCTTGCTGCAGGCCCAGGGCAGCGGCCAGGCTGTAACGTCGCGCACAGTTGCCCTCGACCTCGACGAGCATACCGAAGGGGTACGCATCCTGGTCCAGCCGCACCAGGACGAACCCAGTGGCAGCGAGTGCCTGCTGGTGGTCTTCCAGAGCGGCGAAGCCGACAGCGCGATCACCCGGGCACCCGCCGTCGAACAGACCGAAGGGATGCTGTTGGGCAACCTGGAGCGCGAACTGCACCGCACGCGCCTGCAGTTGCAGGAAACCATCGAGCAGTCGGAGTTTTCCAGCCAGGAGCTGACCGCCTCCAACGAAGAGATGCAGGCGATCAACGAGGAGCTGCGCTCGGCCAGCGAAGAGCTGGAAACCAGCAAGGAAGAGCTGCAGTCGATCAACGAAGAACTGCTGACGGTCAACTACGAACTCAAGACCAAGGTCGAGGAAACCGACAAGGTCAACGACTACCTGAGCAACCTCATCGCCTCCACCGACATCGCCACGGTGTTCGTCGACCGCAACCTGTGCATCCGCTGGTTCACCCCGCGCGCCACCGATATCTTCAGCATGCTGCCGGTGGACACCGGGCGCTCGCTGCTCGACATCACCCACCGCCTCGATTATCCGGGCCTGGCCGATGACGCCCGGGCCGTGGTCGAGCGCGAGACCACCATCGAGCGCGAAGTGGTCGGCCACAACCAGCACTGGTACCTGGCCCGCCTGCTGCCGTATCGGGCCAGCGAGCGCAACGTCGACGGCACCGTGCTGACCTTCATCGACATCAGCCAGAGCCGCGCCGCCGAGGAACGCCTGCGTCAGGGCGAGGAGCGCATGCGCCTGGTCGCCGAGAGCACCCACGACTTCGCCATCATCCTGCTCGACGAGCAGGGCCTGATCACCGACTGGAACACCGGCGCCGCGCTGATCTTCGGCTATGGCAAGGACGAAGTGCTCGGCCACCATTACCAGCTGATCTTCACCGAGCAGGACCAGGCGAGCGGCGTGCCAGAGCGCGAGCTGCGCAGCGCCCGCCTGCACGGTCGCGGCCAGGACGAGCGCTGGCATGTGCGCAAGGACGGCAGTCGCTTCTACTGCAGCGGCGAAGTGTCACGGCTCAAGGGCAGCAGCCTGCGCGGCTACGTCAAGATCGCCCGCGACCTCACCGGGCACAAGCGCCTGCACGACGAGCAAAGCAAGCAGCTGGCCGAATCGCAGAACACCAGCCACATGAAGGACGAGTTCTTCGCGGTCATGTCCCATGAGCTCAAGCACCCGCTGAACCTGATCCAGCTGAATGCCGAAATCCTCCGTCGCTCCCCGTCGGTGAAGAGCAACGGTGTCGCCAGCAAGGCAGTCGGCACCATCTGCGACGCAGTCTCCAGCCAGGCGCGGATCATCGATGACCTGCTCGATGTAGCGCGTATCCGCACCGGCAAGCTCAAGCTCAAGACCCAGGTGCTCGACCTGTGCGCGGTGCTGCAGGCCATCCAGGCCGTGCTGGCCAACGAGCAGCACGCCTGCGAGGTGCGCCTGGCGCTGCCCGCCGACGGCGCCCCGGTGTATGTCGAGGCCGACAGCACCCGGCTCGAGCAGATCGTCTGGAACCTGCTCAACAATGCGCTGAAATTCAGCCCTGCCGGCAGCGAGATCCGCCTGGCGCTGGCCCGCCACGGCAACCAGGCGCGCCTGGAGGTGATCGACCAGGGTATCGGCCTGACCGACGAAAGCCTGGAAAGCATCTTCGACTTGTTTTCCCAAGCCGCGCCACAGGCCTCCGGCAACCACCGCGACGGGCTCGGTATCGGCCTGTCGCTGGTGCGCCAGCTGGTGGAAGCGCATGGCGGCACGGTCAGCGCGACGTCCGCCGGCCTGGGTTGCGGCGCCACCTTCACGGTATGCCTGCCGTTGTCCGACCCCGGCCAGCAGGCCCAGCCGGATACCAGCGACGACAACATCGAGGGCCGCTTGAACGGCGTCAGGGTGTTGCTGGTGGACGACTCGGTGGAAATCCTCGAGGTAATGCAGCAACTGCTGGAGATGGAAAGCGCCGAAGTCGAGGCCTACAGCGACCCGCAGGCCGCACTCGAGGCGGCCGCCCAGGGCCGCTATGACATCATCCTCTCCGATATCGGCATGCCGGTCATGGACGGCCACGCCCTGATCAAGGCCCTGCGGGGCCTGGAGCACCTGCGCTACACCCCGGCCATCGCCCTGACCGGCTACGGGGCCAGCGCCGACCAGTACCGCTCGCGCCAATCGGGCTTCGACCGGCACCTGAACAAGCCGGTGGGCTACGACGAGCTGATCGAGGCGATCGAGGGTCTGAGCGGCTCGCTACCCTACTGACGCCCTACCCGCCCCGGCCTGGCTATGGCCGGGGCGCCGCCACGCCTCAGGCATGGACGCTCCACTGCACGGCATCGGCCTCGATCGGCAGTTCGTCCACGGCATGGATCATCCCGCTGTCGAGCGCTTCTTGGGGCCCCAGGATCCGCGGATAGGCCATCAGATAGCGCGTCACATCGAGCCGCTCGCTGGCACCCTCGGTGCGCTCGGCGACAATCTGCGCATACAGGCGCAGGTCATAGTCCAGGCTCATGGCGTACTCGGCCATCCGTGCATGGTCCACCGACCCGTGCAGGGTCCAGTGGAACGGGTGGAACAGGAACTTGCTGTAGGCGCAGGCGGTACGGTGGCTGCCGGCCAGGAACAGGATGTTGCCCATCGATTCGACCGTGCCCAGGTTGTGGGTGTGCACCGGCACCGGCAGTGAGCGCAAGAAGTTATACAGGGTGAAACCGTAGCTGCATTCGCCGCCCATGGTGGCGATGTTGATCTGCAGCACCTCGGCGCCCTGTTGCAACGCCTTGGAACAGGTGTTGATGAGGTTGCCGCAAGTCGCGGAATTGATCGGGCCGGTGTAGTGGATGATGTGTCTGGCCATGCCGTCCTCCAGGGTCAGTCAGGGGTGTCCTTGGCCGGTGCATCTTTGCCCGGCGCCGCTTGGTCGTGCTCGCCCAGTTGCTGGTACTGCTTGCGCAGCGCATGCAGTTCGGCCGGCCCCATGTCCTCGAGGTCGAGCAGGGCCTTGTGCGCTCGCTGGGTGGTGCGCAGCAGTTCGTCGATCTTGATGTGCAGTTCGTCGTTGTCGCGGTTCTGGGTGTTCTGGATCAGGAACACCATGAGGAAGGTGATGATGGTGGTCGAGGTGTTGATCACCAGCTGCCAGGTATCGTTGAAATCGAACAGCGGTCCGCTCACGCCCCATACGATGATCAGCAGCAATGCCACGGCGAAAGTCAGTGGACGTCCGCTGCGGTTGGCCAGCCATTGGGCGAAACGATCGAATTTCATGGCTAGCGCTCCCTCAGGCCGGCTGCCGGGTTTCTCCGGGCAGGCCCTCGATGTCAGGGTCGTCCGGGAGCACCTCGGGTTCTTCGTCGTCTGCCTCGGTCGGTGCTGGCGGCTGCACTTCTCGCGGTTCTGTCTCGCTGTTCATCGGCGTTGCCTCCATTGGCTGCTTCCCTCTGTGGTGGAGGGCCGCAGGGCAGGCAAAGTTCCAGGTTTTGCGCCACTGGCCACTCGTCATTCCTGCTGAACCCTGACACCGCGATGCCGGTCGCTAGTCAAGAGTGCACGAACGAAAGGGAGCCCTCGTGAGCGAGATCCGCATTGGTATTTCCGGTTGGCGCCATGGCCCATGGCGCAAGGACGATGAGCTGGTGACCGAACCCGGCGTCGAGCCCCGGGAGCCACTATGAACGGCACCCTGCCCGCCCCAGACTGCATCATCGCCAAGGCGACCGCCGTACACCGTCTGACGGTGCTAACCCTTAACGTGCACAAGGGCTTCACCCTGTTCAACCGCCGTTTCATCCTGCCGGAACTGCGCGAGGCGGTGCGTGCCACCGGCGCCGACCTGGTGTTCCTGCAAGAGGTGCACGGCAGCCATCAGCGCCATGCCGAGCGCCATCCGACCTGGCCGCAGACTCCGCAGTACGAGTTCCTCGCCGACAGCATGTGGCCGCAGTTCGCCTACGGACGCAATGCGGTCTATCCCCATGGCGACCATGGCAACGCGTTGCTGTCCAAGTTCCCCATCCGCGCCTACGACAACCTCGATGTGTCGATCCATGGCAACGAGGAGCGCGGCCTGTTGCACTGCCAGCTCGAAGTGCCCGGTCATGAGCAGGTGCATGCGATCTGTGTGCACCTGGGCCTGCGCGAGGAGCACCGCCAGCGTCAGGTCGATCTGTTGCTGGCCTTGCTCGAACGCCTGCCGCCGGAGGAGCCGGTCATCGTCGCTGGCGACTTCAACGACTGGCGCCTGAAGGCCGATGCGCGGCTGTCGGTATCACTGAGCGAAGCCTTCGGCACGCCGGCGCGCAGTTTCCCCGCGCGCCTGCCGCTGCTGCGCCTGGACCGTATCTACCTGCGCAATGCCCAGGCGAGCGAGGCACGGGTGTTGTCCAGGTATCCATGGTCGCACCTCTCCGACCATGCTCCACTGGTAGCGCAGGTGACGCTATGAAGCAGGCCTGGAGCGACGGCAACCACGTCGAACTGCTGATCAATGGCGAGCAGTACTACCCGCGCGTGTTCGAGGCGATAGCCCAGGCACGGCAGGAGATCCTCCTGGAAACCTTCATCATCTACGACGACAAGGTTGGCCAGCCGCTGCGCCTGGCGCTTATCGACGCGGCGCGGCGTGGCGTGCGGGTGGAGGTGGCGGTTGACGGCTACGGCACCGCCGACCTGCCTGACGAGTTCATTGCCTCGATGACCGAGGCCGGGGTGCGCTTTCATGCATTCGACCCGCAACCGCGCCTGGCTGGCATGCGCACCAACCTGTTCCGGCGCCTGCACCGCAAGATCCTGGTGATCGACGGCCAGCGCGCGTTCATTGGCGGTATCAACTACAGTGCCGACCATCTCGGCGACTTCGGCCCGCAGGCCAAGCAGGACTATGCCGTGGAAGTCACAGGCCCAGTGCTGGCCCAGGTGCACGCCTCCAGCTGCCGCATGCTCGCCCCCGTGCTGGACGGCCCAAGCGCGGTAGTGCCGGGCGGTGACGCCGCAGGTTCGGCCAGCGCCGTGCTGGTGGAACGCGACAACCGTCGCCATCGCACCGACATCGAGGCGTGCTACCTGCAAGTCTTCCGTGAAGCCCGGCAACGCATCGTCGTCGCCAACGCCTATTTCTTCCCCGGCTACCGCTTGCTGCGCGAGCTGCGCAACGCTGCCCGGCGTGGCGTGGCGGTGACCCTGATCCTCCAGGGGCAACCGGACATGCGCTGGGTACGCGCGTTGTCGCGCCTGCTCTACAACTACCTGTTGCGCGACAATGTGCAGATCCATGAGTACTGCCAGCGCCCGTTGCACGGCAAGGTGGCACTGGTGGACGACGAATGGTCCACCGTGGGCTCGAGCAACCTCGACCCGCTGAGCCTGTCGTTCAACCTCGAAGCCAACCTGATGATCCGCGACCGCGCCTTCAACGATGGCCTGTACCGCCACCTGAGCGAACTGACCACCGCGCACTGCAAGCGCGTGACCCTGGAACGCATGGTGCGTGGTTACTGGTGGCGCGCGCCGTTGATCTTCCTGGGCTTCCACATCACCCGCTACTTCCCGCGCATCGCCGGCTGGTTCCCCGCGCACCGGCAGCGCCTGCAGTCGCTGCAGGGGGACAACGAAGCGCCGGCGGACTTCAACGGGGGCAAGACCTGATGGCCAAGCCACGCTGGAAGACCTGGGGCATGCGCCTGCTCACCCTGCTGTTCCTGGTATTGATCCCGGTGCTGCTGTTCACCCTGGCACGCAACCTGGACTGGAACGAAGTGCGCCAGTCGTTGCTGGCCTACCGGCCCTCGACCTTGGCCCTGGGGCTGTTGCTGGCCCTGTGCAGTTACCTGGTGTTCGCCAGCTACGACCTGCTCGCCCGCGCCTACACAGGGCACCGCTTGCCGGCCCGCCAGGTGCTGCCGGTGGCGTTCGTCTGCTATGCGTTCAACCTCAACTTCACCACCTGGGTTGGCGGCGTGGCCCTGCGCTACCGCCTGTACAGCCGGCTGGGGCTGGACACCGCGACCATCACCCGCATCCTCACCCTGGGGCTGTTGACCAACTGGATGGGCTATCTGCTGCTGGCCGGCACGGTGTTTGCCCTGGGCCTGGTCAAGCTGCCGGCAAGCTGGGCGGTGGGCGCTGGCGGCCTGCGCCTGATCGGCGTGCTGATGGTGGCGGTCGCGGCCGGCTACTTGCTCGCCTGTGCCTTCGCCAAGCGACGTACCTGGCACCTGCGCGGGCATGAAGTGACCCTGCCGAGCCTGCGCCTGGCGTTGTGCCAGGTGGCGCTGGGCGCGAGCAACTGGGCGTTGATGGCGGCGCTGATCCACCTGCTGCTGCCGCCGGAGCTGTTCTATCCGTCGGTACTGGGGGTCTTGCTGATCAGCTGCGTGGCGGGAGTGGTGGCGCATATTCCTGCCGGGCTGGGGGTGCTGGAGGCGGTGTTCCTTGCCCTGCTGCACGGGCAACTGGGCCAGGGCACGCTGGTGGCCGCATTGCTGGGGTATCGGACGTTGTACTACCTGATCCCGCTGTTGCTGGCGGTGATCACCTACCTGATTCTGGAGAAGCGCGCCAAGGCCCTGCGCCGACAGGCCGGGCCAGCCCTGGACAAGCGCTGAGGGCCCCACCGGCCCGGGAGGTTCGTCATGCGGTTCATTCTGTGTGTGGCATTGCTGGGCAGCCTGCTCAGCGGGCAAGTGCTGGCCGAGGGTTGCGACGTGGTCACCCGCTCGTCCAGCGAGGCGGTCAAGCCGGTGCAGCAGCATACCTGCTACAGCTACGGCAACATGCCTGCCGAAGCGATTGCCTGGTCGTGCAGCAACGAGAGCAAGGAAATGCTCAACAGCCAGAAACGCAAGGTCGAGCGTTGTGCCGATGGCAGCGTGGGCAGTTGCATCGCCCCGCTGACCCAGGAGACCCTGGCCAATCCTGATGCCGCAGGGCGCGGCGAGCCCTCGACCCGGCCGGCTGTGCCCAAGGATGCGCGGATCATCACCTACTACTACGACACCCCGAGCCTGGGGCAGGCGCGCAGTGATTGCGAACGCAACAATGGGATCTGGCAGACGCATTGACGCGAACGCGTGGGGTCGATGCCGTTGCCGTTGCCGTTGCCGTTGCCGTTGCCGTTGCCGTTGCCGTTGCCGATCAGGAGTCTAGCGCCCTACCCAGCTAGCGACAGCTGCGTCATCCCAGGCGCCGCCCGTAACTTCGCGACTTCAGGAGGCCGAACGCAGGTCTTGCGGAGGGAGGTGACGGGCATGGATGCCCGTCAAGCGCTGCGCCCCAGGATGGGGCGTTCAGCGCGGTCCTCCCGGGAGCAAGGCCGGAGTGAGGGGACCCGGAGCGAAGCGGAGGGCCGGATGAATGGAGCGCATGTACGGATCACCCACATGGGTTACACAAAAGTTCACTCACATAGGTGACAACACCTTGAGTGTTACATAACCATCAGTGGCATCCCGCACATCGACCCTGCCAAGGATGATGGGGCCGAAAATAACATCCCAGATGCCATCCCCAACCTGCTCCAGTCCAATGGTCTGGTGCTTGAGCACATAACCTACGTAGATCCTCAAGCCCCGGCGATTGATGATGCCGGAGCTATCAGCCGGCAAGCTCTCGATATGACTGGGATAGGTCATTTCGGGGAGCTTTTCAGGGAATGGGCGTGGAGATGGCTGGTAGCAAGACGCCGGTGTTTTCTGCTTCAGCGCTTCATGCAAGCGCTCATGATTGTAGTGCTGCCGAAAGCGATCAAAGTGCCGTTGTTGAGCCTCCCAGGCCACTGCCGGCGGCGATGGGAGCGTGCTTTTGAGCGTTCGATGCATGCGCTCGTGGCGGCCATTTTGTTCAGGCCGACCAGGCGCAATACGCTCGGGAATGATGCCTAGACGCAGCCACCAGATCGACAGCTGAGAAAGTCCCGCACGCCCCTTACTGGCAAACGGCACACCGTTATCGGTACGAATCCGCTCAGGCAAGCCATTCTCTCGGAACACTTGGGTGAAAACGGCCTGGGTTTCCAGCAGGTTGGTATTGGGCATGCTGTGACAGGCGAGCAGGAAACGACTGGCGTGATCCATGATCGTCAGCGGATAGCACCAGACGCCTGCACCTGTCAGGAATTGACCTTTGTAGTCCGCACTGAACAGCTGGTTAGGCGACTCGGCCTTCTCCAGGGGCTTGGGATAGACCGCTACACGCTGACGTAAGCGGCGTGGTTTGACCAATTCGGCTTTCTTGAGGATGTTGTAGATCGCTGTCTTCGAGGGCGGCGCCTGATCAGGGAAACGCTCCTGCAGCGCAGCCTGGATCTTTTTCGGCCCCGGTTCCGTTTCGCCTCGACTGCGCAATTCGATGATGGCTTCGCGAACTGCGGCGGGTACGACCCAATCCTGGTTCAACCGGCGGCGGCTGCGTTCTTCCAGCCCCGAAGGCCCCTCTTTCTCATATCGCTCGACCCATTTGTAGCCGGTCTTTCGGCTGATCTCGTAGGCCTGGCACAGGGCGCTGAAGCTGGGCGGCCCCTGCAGGTAATCCGCGATGAAAAGCATTTTAAGGTCCATAGGTTTCAGCTCTCGCCAAGGCATGGTCAGATCCTCGAAAACCGACCCTGCCAGTTAAAGACTGTTACCTATGTGCGTGAACTGATTTGTAACCCATGTGGGTGAGTCATACCCGCAGCGTTTTTTGGTTACTTTTTGTCGCGTTTGACAAAAAGTGACTCGCCGTTGAACTGACCCCCGAAAGTTGGACAGGTAGCGCTATGCGGCCAGCGCTTGGGTTCGGAATTCTACCGGACTCAAGCCATTCAGTCTGAGACTGATGCGTTCTTGGTTGTAGTAGGCGATGTAATCCTCTAGCCCTGATGCCAGTTGCTCAACACTTTCAAACGATTCCAGGTAAAAAAACTCGCTCTTGAGCGTGCCGAAAAAGCTTTCCATGGCGGCGTTGTCCAGGCAATTGCCCTTACGTGACATGCTCTGCTCGATATTCTTCCCAGCCAGCATATGCCGGTAAGTTGGCTGTTGATATTGCCAGCCTTGATCGGAATGCAGTATCGGTTTGTCACCTGGATTCAGCCGCTCGAAGGCTTGCTCCAGCATTGTCGAAACCATCTTGAACTCAGGACGCCGGTTGATCTGATAAGCAAGGATCTCGCCGTTGTACAGGTCCATCACAGGCGAGAGAAACAGCTTCTGCCCCTTTACCTTGAACTCTGTCACGTCGGTTGCCCATTTCTGATTGGGGGCTTCTGCCTTGAATTTGCGTTTGAGTAGATCAGATGCAACAACCCCCTCGGAGCCTCGGTACGAGCGATATTTCTTAACTTTGACCAGAGATTTGAGGTCCATCAACTGCATCAGTCGCTGCACCTTCTTGTGGTTGACCACCTCGCCATTGTGCCCGAGGACCGCAGTGATACGACGATAGCCGTACCGCCCCTTATGTCCGTGATAGAGGCTGTTGATGCGCTCTTTGAGAGCAGCATGCTTGTCAGCCACCAGCACTTTGCTTTGGTAATAAAAGGTACTGCGTGCCAGCCCTGCAGCACGTAGCAGCAGAGCAAGTCGATGCCCGCGCCTCAATCCTTGGATAGCCTGCGTTTTCTTGCCTGCGCAGTTCGAGGGTCCGCTTGGATCAAGGCATCGAGCTTTTTTAGATAAGCATTCTCCGCGCGCAGGTATTCCAGCTCTTCGAGCATTTGCTTTGGTGTCAGCTCGCTGTCCGCTGGGGTGGGCGGGCTTGTGCTGGACTGTTTTGATGGCTTGCGGGGCATGCTGAACTCTCGGGTACGGCGCGGGTGAAGGGCTTCTACTCCGCCTTTATCGTACAACCTTTTCCATTGCCTGATGCTACTCGGGCCGCGGATATCAAACTGCACGCAAGCTTGCTGGGCGGACAGTCCGTCTTGCTCAATGCACTGCAAAACCTTCAATTTGAACTGCGCGTCGTAGTGGCTGTACTTGGCAATCAAACCGGCTGCACCGTGTTGCTCGTAGCCCTTTACCCAGCGGCGTAACAGCGATGGACTCAGGTCATGCTTGAGCGCCACCTCATGAACACTGCGGGCAGAAAGGCACTCTTCGATGAGTGCCTGCTTGAGTGCCAGGTTGTATTTCGTCATGGAACACCCTCCGGTTGGGGATAAGGTGTCCAACTTTCGGGGGTCAGTTCACGTAAGGGCGAAAAGGTGACTATGCGTCAGTATAGCCAATGAATGCGCTTACAACTGTAAAAACCCACACCAACCGCATTTGACTTTGACTTTGACTTTGACTTTGACTTTGACTTTGACTTTGACTTACACAGTGTGTGTTTTGAAAGTTATATGCGCATTCAGTTGCGATGGTGACGCATAATCACCTTTCCGCCCTTACGGCGGGTCCCTTTTTGAAGGATCAAAAAGGAACCAAAAAATCCTCGCTCCATTCATCCGGCCCCTACGCTTCGCTCCGGGGTCCCCTCACTCCGGCCTTGCTCCCGGGAGGACCGCGCTGAACGCCCCATCCTGGGGCGCAGCGCTTGACGGGCATCCATGCCCGTCACCTCCCTCCGCAAGACCTCCGTTCGGCCTCCTGAAGTCGCAATTTGTGTCGCCTGAACTATCGCGCACTTAGAAGCAAAAGCAGAGCAAGAGCAGAACGTTTTAGTGTGGGTGAAGGTATGTAATTTTAGTGGGCAGCAGCCCTATCGTCGAGTTAATTGGCGACAGGGCTGCTGTATAAAAAAATATCAAGGCGAAATAGGATCACTCGCCGGAAAAGTCTCATCCAACGCGTTATCGACATTACTCTCTTTCGCCTGACTCACCTCCCCACATTTGCAATCCCCCATGCGACAAGGCTCACCATTACGGTGCCCCGTCGCACACGCTTCGCAGCAGTAAGCCTTGCCATCCTGGACCACGGCATTGGCATCCACGGTGCAGGAACAGTGGTTGCAGGAACAACGTTGCTCGTTCATCAGCGTTCTCTCCGCTCGTCTTCAGGGGTGACCTCGTCGGTCCATGGCTCGCCGTCCAACGGCGCCGAGCGGGCCAGTTCGGCCTCGTCCAGGCCGATGCCGCCACCAATCTCGTGGGCCTCGACATGACGCAGGGTCTGGTCCGCCGGACCGCCCGCCATGCCCGGCTCATCCGGATCGCGGGCACCGGTTTCGTCCAGCAGCGTGTCAGGGCTCAGGTCATCGAGGGTGACATTGTCCTCGTGCAGGCTGTCACTCAGCGCCTCGCCACCGGTCATGCCACTTTCGGCAACGCGTCTCGGTGGATACTCCTCCTCCACCTCCCGCGCCGGTCGCTCGTCGCCAATACGACCCCGGCGCTCATCGCGGCGTTCGCTGAAATCCAGCTCATGGACACTGCCCATGCGGTCTTGCGTGTCGTCGATCTCGACCGTCGGCTTGGGGTCTTCGGGGATGGGCATGATCGCTCTCCGATTTGTGGGCTCATCCGGTCGACTGCCCCGGCCAGCCAATGATTCAGAGTTTCTGCAGACAGCACCTGCCGACGCTTTTTTTGAACTCCGCCCAGCACCCTCGCCTCCCAACCTAGAGACCTCGTGAACCGTTTCGGAGCCCGTGATGGCCAAGCCCCTGCAGGAGTACCAGCGCAAGCGCGACTTCAACGCCACGCCCGAACCTGCCGGCAAACGCGGCCGCACGCGCAAGGCACATGCCTTGCAGTTCTGCATTCAGAAACACGACGCCAGCCACTTGCACTACGACTTTCGCCTGGAGCTCGATGGCACCTTGAAAAGCTGGGCCATTCCCAAGGGCCCCTCGCTCGACCCCAAGGTCCGCCGCCTGGCCGTGCATGTTGAGGATCACCCGCTGGACTACGCCGATTTCGAAGGCAATATCCCCGAAGGCCACTACGGCGCCGGTGACGTGATTGTCTGGGATCGTGGTATCTGGGAGCCCGAGGGCGACCCGCGCCAGGCCTACGCCAAGGGCAAGCTGCGCTTTCGCCTGCAGGGCGAGAAGCTGTCAGGTGTCTGGAACCTGTTCCGCACCCACCTGGCCGGCAAGAAGGAGCAGTGGATGCTGGTCAAGTCCCACGACGGCCAGGCCCGCAGCGAAACCGACTACAGCATCGTCGAAGCCTTGCCGGACAGCGTGCTTAGCGACCGTACCCTGCTGCCGCGCCAGCCGGCGAAAACAGCCACTGCCAACCAACGCAAGGCCAAGGCCAGCCCCGTCGCCCTGCCGGACAGGCTCCAGCCGCAACTCGCCACCCTGGTCGATTCGCCGCCCAGCGGTGACTGGCACTACGAGGTCAAGTTCGACGGCTACCGCATCCTCGCCCGCATCGAAGGCGCGGATGTGCGCCTGTTCACCCGTAATGGCCACGACTGGACTGCGAAGATGCCGCGTCAGGTCGAGGCCTTGAAAGCGCTGGGGCTCGATTCGGCGTGGCTCGACGGCGAGATGGTGGTGGTCGACGACCAGGGTGTGGCCGACTTCCAGGCCTTGCAGAACGCCTTCGACACCGAGCACGACGAATGCATCACCTATTACCTGTTCGACCTGCCCTACCTGGGCGGCGAGGACCTTCGCCAGCTACCGCTGCAGGCGCGACGGGGCACGCTGGCCCGGCTGCTGGAAAACACGCCCTCGGACCTCCTCAAGTTCTCCGCCGACTTCACCGAACCGGTCGACTCGCTGCTCGACAGCGCCTGCCGCCTCAAGCTCGAAGGACTGATCGGCAAGCGCGCCGACAGCCCCTACGTGGGCCGGCGCAGCAGTGACTGGATCAAGCTCAAGTGCAAGCAGCGCCAGGAGTTCGTAATCGTCGGTTACACCGACCCCAAAGGCAGCCGCAACGCCTTCGGCGCTCTGCTGCTGGCCCTGCACGACACCGACAGCGGCCAGCTGCGCTATGCCGGCAAGGTCGGCACCGGTTTCAGCGCCACCACGCTGGACAGCCTGCATGCGCGCCTCAAGCCCCTGGAAGTCGACAAGCCGGCCTTGCCCAAGCCGCCCCGCGGCGCCGAAGCCCGTGGCGTGCACTGGCTCAAGCCGCAACTGCTGGCCGAAGTCGCCTACGCCCAGATGACCCGCGAAGGCATCGTGCGCCACTCGGTGTTCCACGGCCTGCGCGACGACAAACCCGCCACCGCCATCGACCTGGAGCGTGCCATGCCCGCCAAGCGCGCCGCGCAGCCGCCCGCCGAGCACCTCGGCAGCCTGCGCCTGACACACCCCGACCGCGTGGTCGACGCCAGCACCGGCACCACCAAGCGCCAGGTCGCCGAGTACTACGCCCAGGTCGCCGACTGGTTGCTGCCGCAGCTCAAGGACCGCCCCGTGGCACTGGTGCGCGCACCGGACGGACTGGGTGGCGAACTGTTCTTCCAGAAGAACGCCGGCCAGTTGCACATCCCCGCGGTGCGCAGCTACAGCAAGGCGCAGGCCGGCCAGGCGGCGATGGTGCTCAACCGCGCCGACAGCCTGTTGGGCGCGGTGCAGATGAACATGCTCGAACTGCACACCTGGAATGCCACCGACAAGGATTTCGACAAGCCCGACCGCTTCGTCCTCGACCTCGACCCCGATCCGGCACTGCCCTGGAAAGCCATGCTCGAAGCGACCCAACTGACCCTCTCTCTGCTCGATGAGCTGGGCCTGAAGGTGTTCCTCAAGACCAGCGGTGGCAAGGGCATGCACCTGGTGGTGCCGCTGACCCGCCGCGCCGGTTGGGACAAAGTGAAGGACTTCAGCCATGCCCTCGTCGAGCATATGGCGGGCCTGTTCCCGGAGCGGCTCAGCGCCGTCTCCGGGCCCCGCAACCGGATCGGACGGATCTTCATCGACTACCTGCGCAACGGCAAGGGCGCCACCACGGTCGCGGCGTATTCGCTGCGTGCCCGCGAGGGGCTGCCGGTGTCGGTGCCGATCTGGCGTGAAGAGCTGACCCAGCTCAAGGGCGCCAACCAGTGGCACATCGGTAACTTGCAGGCGCGGCTGGCCGAGGTGGACGACCCATGGGCGGACATGGCCAAGACCCGGCAGTCCATCACCGTGCGCATGCGCAAACAGCTGGGCATCGACTGAACTGAGGCCAAAGGGGGGACCGTATTCATGAGCATCGTACAGGACTTCGACCTGACCAACCTCGACCGCCTGCTGCGCCGCTTCGGCGCCCGCCCGCAGGCCATCGACCTCGACACCTTGCTGCCGGAGCTGCTGCAGGCCATGCAGGCCGACCACCTCGACCTGTTGCCCCTGCCCGGCCAGGGCCAGACCCTCAAGCGCTGGCAGACGCTCGCGCGGGTCGCCGGTTGCGACCTGACCCTGGCCAAGCTCTATGAAGGCCATACCGATGCCTTGGCGATCCTCGCCGAGTGCGGCGCCGCCCATCATGCCCAGGACGGGATCTGGGGGGTGTGGGCCGCCGAGCCGCCGGACGCCCGTGCCCGTATCGTCGAGCGGCACGACGGGCAGGTACGCCTGCAGGGGCGCAAGGCCTGGTGCTCGGGCGCGCTGCAGATCGACCGGGCACTGATCACCGCCTGGGAGAATGACCAGCCGCAACTGGTGGCCATCGAGCTGTCGCACCCCAGCCAGCGCATCCAGGCCGACCAGTGGCAGGCGGTGGGCATGGCCACCACCACCAGCGTCAGCATCGAGTTCGACGACACGCCCGGGCTGGCCATCGGCCTGCCCGGCCAGTATCTGGCACGTCCTGGGTTCTGGCACGGGGGCGCTGGCATCGCCGCGTGCTGGTACGGCGCGGCCGAGGCCCTGGCCGACTACCTGCGCGAGCATTGCCGCATGCCTCGTCCCGATCCGCACGCCGATGCCCATCTGGGGGCGGTGGATGCCGCCTTGTACGGCGCCCGCGCCGCCCTTCGCGAATGCGCCGCCTGGATCGACCTGCAGCCCCATGCCGACGCCAGCTTCGAAGTGCGCCGTGCCCGCGCCCAGGTCGAACAGGCCGTCGAGCAGGTGATCCGCCATGTCGGCAGGGCGCTGGGTGCCACACCCTTCTGCCGCAGCAGCCATTTCGCCCGGCTCAGCGCCGACCTGCCGGTCTACCTGCGCCAGAGCCATGCCGAACGCGACCTGGCCGAACTCGGCAGGCAGGTGACCGGCATGCCGGCGGGAGCCTGGCAGCTATGAGCGAGAACCGTATCCAGGCGGCTGCCGGCACCCCTTGGCGCGACTGGCAGCAATCCGCGCACCTGGCCCGCGCCAAGTGGCTCAAGCCCGAACAGCTCTGTCCCCCCGGCCGGCGCCTGGTATTGCTGGCCCCCCACCCGGACGATGAAATCCTCATGGCCGGCGGACTGCTGGCCGGTTTCCACGGACGCGAGCAGGATCTGGTGCTGATTTCCGCCACCAACGGCGAAGGCAGCCATCCCCATTCCGCCCACTGGACCGAGCACCGTCTGCGCCACCAGCGCCCCCAGGAAAGCCGGCACGCCCTGCAACAGCTGGATCTGGACCTCAACCGCCTGGACTGGCGGCGCCTGAACCTCAAGGACGGCGCCCTGCCCCGCGACGAAGCGTTTTTGGCCAACTACCTGGAGCAACTGCTCGAACCGGACGACCTACTGCTGACTACCTGGCGCGGCGACGGCCACTGCGACCACGAAGCGGCCGGCCGCGCCGCTGCCCAGGCGGCCCAGGCGCGCCGGGTGCAACTGGCCGAGGCGCCGGTGTGGGCGTGGCATTGGGCGATGCCCGATGACCCGCGCCTGCCCTGGCCCCAGGCCCATCGGCTACAGCTCGACGACACCCGCCTGGCGCGCAAACGCCAGGCACTGGCCGCCCACGCCAGCCAGTTGCAGCCAGACGGCGAGCATCCTCCGGTGCTGCCCGTCGCCCTGCAGACCTGCCTGTTACAGCCTTTCGAACTGGTCTTCCTGTAATGGAGTCGCCATGAGCCTCGACGCGCAGTATTTCGCCGACCTGTATGCCGGCAACGACGATCCATGGGCCTTTCGCACCCGCTGGTACGAACGCCGCAAGCGCGACCTGGCGCTGGCCAGCCTGCCCAGCCAGTGCTACGGCCGGGTGTTCGAGCCGGCCTGCGCCAACGGCGAGCTGAGCGTGCAGCTGGCCGAGCGCTGCGCCAGCCTGCTGTGCCAGGACATCGACGCCACTGCCGTGAGGCTGGCCCGGCAACGCCTGGCGGGGGTCGACCATGCCCGCGTCGAACAGGGGCACCTGCCGGGCGATTGGCCGGGCGGGCAGTTCGACCTGATCGTGCTCAGCGAGATCGGCTACTACCTCGATCCCACCGACTGGTTGCAGGTGATCGAACAGTCCGTGGCCTGCCTGGCCGGCGACGGCGGATTGCTGGCCTGCCACTGGCGCCATCCGATTGCCGGCTGCCCGCAGGACGGCGGCCAAGTGCACGCCCTGCTGGCCAGGCACCTGCCACTGTATCCCCAGTTGCGCCATGAAGAGGCGGACTTCCTGCTCGAGTACTGGTCGTGCCAGCCCCGGGTGGTCGACCTGGACGAGACCTGCCCATGATCGCGGTGATCATTCCCGCCCATAACGAGGCCCGGCGCCTCGGACACTGCCTGAAGGCCGTGCGGGTGACAGCTGCGCGGGCCGAAGCCGCGGGCCTGGAGGTTGAGGTGCTGGTGGTGCTCGATCGCTGTACCGATGCCAGCGCGCGCATCGCCAGGCGCCATGGCGTGCACACGCTGGCGCTGGAGGCCGGCAATGTCGGCATTGCCCGCCGCCTGGGGGCGGCCTGGATGATCGAGCGCGGCGCCCAATGGCTGGCATTTACCGACGCCGACAGCCGCGTGCCTGGCCACTGGCTGCTGTCGCAGCTGCAATGGCATGCCGACGCGGTGTGCGGCACGGTACATATCGAGCGCTGGCAACCCTGGCAGGGTGTGGCCTTGCGTCAGCTGTACCACAGCCGCTACCAGGCAACGGAAGGCCACCGGCATATCCACGGCGCCAACCTTGGGGTCTGCGCCAAGGCCTATGCCAAGGTCGGCGGTTTCCAGCCGCTGCCGGCCCACGAGGATGTGCAACTGGTGCTGGCGTTGGAGGCCATCGGCGCGCAGATCGTCTGGACCGCCAGGCACAGCGTGGCCACCAGCAGCCGTCGGGACAGCCGGGCGCGGCAGGGATTCGGCGATTACCTCAGGGGATTGGAAGGCCAGATCCTGTAGACCGGCGCTCGGATCACGACGCCTTGCGTGGGCGCTTGGCCGCAGGCTTCTTCGCCTTGCTCTTGCCACCCAGGCTGCGCTTGAGCAGCTCGGTAAGGTCGATGATGTCCGCGCCCTTCTCCGCCGTGGCGCCCTCGCCTTTTTCCACGGTCTCGATCTTGCCCTTGCTGGCCTTCTCCTCGACCAGGTCGAGGATGGTCTGGCGGAATGCGTCGTGGTAGTCATCAGGCTTCCACGGCCCGCTCATGTCCTCGACCAGGCGCTTGGCCATGTCCAGCTCGCGCTTGTCGACCTTGCTGTCGGTCACGCTCTTGTCCAGCTCCAAGGTCTCCAGCCCACGCACTTCCTCCGGCCAGCGCAGGGTGATCATCACCAGCGCTTCATTGAGCGGGCGCAGCAGCGCGAGGTGCTGGCGGGTATGCAACACCACCGTGGCCAGGGCCACCTTGCCGGTGCTGGCCAGGGTCTCGCGCAGCAAGGCGTAGACCTTGCCGCCCCGGCGGTCCGGGCTCAGGTAATACGGCGTGTCGAACTGTTGCAGGGGGATTTCCCCGGCTTCGACGAACGAAAAGATATCGATGGTCTGGGTCGCCTCGGGCCGGGCCTTGCGGATTTCCTCCTCGCTGATCACCACGTAGCGGCCCTTCTCGTACTCCACGCCCTTGACGATGTTTTCCTTGTCGATTTCCTTGCCGGTGACCTTGTTCACCCGCTTGTAGCCGACCGGCTCCATGCTGCGCTTGTCCAGCCAGTCGAAATCCACCCGCTCGCTGCGTACGGCGGTGTTGAGGGACACGGGGATGTGCACCAGACCAAAACTGATCGCGCCTTTCCAGATAGCCCTGGCCATGGCTGGCTCCTATGCATTCGAGGACAGGCCGGGCTGGCTGTAGCGCAACGCGCCACAGCGTTCGCAGCACTGGCATTGCAGTCCGGCAACTTCACGGATCAACTGGCTGCGCCATTGGCAGCCACGCAGCAGGCAGACAAGTTTCATCAGCCACCTCCCTGGCCCACATCGACGGGGCGCTTACAAGGACTGACTGCGCGGCGCGCGGAAGGTTTATTCGGCTTTGCCCTACGGCAGCGGATTGCCCCCGGTGACGCCGAAAATCTCGGCGGTGATGTAGCTCGACTCCTGGCTGGCCAGCAGCGCGTAAAACAGCGCGCACTCGGTACGCATGGGAACCTCCTGGTGGGGTGTGCGCGGTGCCAGGCGAACCCGGCACCGCGTGCCCTCACTTACGAGCGGCCGCCCTTGTGGCCGGACTCGCTCTGGCGATTGCCGCCGCCGGAGCTCTGCCCGCCCTTACGACCGGCTTCGGACGCTTTTTCGCGGTCATTGGCGAAATTGCCTGGGTTCTTCGTTCCACCCTGGCTGCCGGTCTTGTTGGCGTCCTGCTTGGTGGTGTCCTGGCGACCGGTCATGTTGCTGTTTTTGTTGGCCATGGTTGCAAAAACCTCGTGTGGCTAAGGGTTGCACGGCGAGGTGCCGTACATGGATTGGGAGTACGGCGATAAAGAGGGATTCGGATTATTCCGAGCGGATCGGACCGGTGGCGCTAAACAAGCGGCGACGGTGTATTTGGGGCGCAAGCGGTTGCCTGGTGGGCAGACTTTGCGTTGACCCCAGGCGGAGATCTGGCATACTTCGCCGACCTACCGGTCGGTAGGTTGCTATTTTGCTTGCACGGACTTTCGCTCATGCCCGCTTCACATTTGCGCTTCGCCGCCTCCCTCGCCCTGATCGGCGCCCTTGGCCCGTCTGCCATCGACATGTACCTGGCCAGCCTGCCGGAGATGGCCCGCGACTTCGCCACCGGCTATACCCAGGTTCAGCTGACGCTGACCGTGTTCCTGCTGGCCATGGGCGCCGGGCAACTGCTGTTCGGGCCACTGGTGGATGCCTTGGGTCGGCGTCGCCCGCTGCTCGCCGGCCTGCTGGTGTTCTGCATCGCCTCCCTGGCCGCTGCGGGCGCACCGTCGCTGGACACGCTGCTGCTGGCGCGCCTGGTGCAGGGCCTGGCCAGCGCGCTGACGCTGGTGGTGATCATGAGCATGGTCCGCGACAGCGCCGATGGCGCACGGGCGGCGCAGATCTTCGCCCTGCTGATGACCATCGAGGGCCTGGCGCCGATCCTCGCCCCGGCCCTGGGCGGGGTGATCGACGCGGCCTATGGCTGGCGGGCGATCATGCTGGTGCTGGCCGGCCTCGGCCTGCTGACCCTGGTCAATTCGGCCATGACCCTCGATGAAACCTTGCCGCCGGCGCATCGGGTGCGCCTGGCACCGGCCACGGTATGGCGTACCTACGGCCGCATCGCCGCCGACGGCGCGTTCCTGCGCCCGGCCCTGGCCCTGTCGGCGGTGTTCTTCTTCCTGTTCGCCTACATCGCCGGCTCGGCTTATGTGTACCAGCAGCACTTCGGCCTCTCCAGCACGCACTTCGGCCTGCTGTTCGGCGGCTGCGGCGTTGCCATCCTGCTCGGCGCGGCGCTGTCCGGCTATTGCGTCAGCCGGCACGGCGTGGCCCAGGTAGCCTGGTGGGGGGCGCTGTGCATGGGGGCCGGCGCAGCACTGGCGGTGATTGCCGGCCTGTCTGGCGCAGGCCTGCCGCTGCTGCTGGCGGGCGTGGTACTGGCGCTGTTCGGCCTGGGGGTTTGCGAGGCCACCTTGATGGCCCTGGCGATGTCATCGCAGCAACGCGATGTCGGCTCGACGGCGGCCCTGCTCGGCGCGCTGCAACTGGTGATCTCGTCCAGCGCCACGCCCCTGGCCGGGCACCTGGCTACCCTGGGCCCGCTGGCCTGGGCCTGGTTGCTGGCGGCGTCGGCCGTGGTCATCGTCGGTTTGACCCGCGCCGCCATGGCAAAGACAATCAGCGCCTCGTCCTGCAGCGTCAACCCGGAGTGACCGCCTTGAAAGCCCTGACCCCATCCGCCGCGCGCATCTGCGAGCATGCCGTGGAGCATTTCGCCGAGCACGGCTACGACGGCTCGTCGCTGAGCGAGATCGCCGCCCTGGCGGGCATGCGCAAGGCCTCGCTGTACGCCCACTTCGCCAACAAGGACGCGTTGTTCGTCTGCGCCTTCGAACGGGCCCTGGCCGATGAGACCACCTACGTCGAGGCAGGCTTCGGCCATGAAGCGGCGGGCCGCGAGGCGCCGGGGCACTGGCATCCGCTGCACCTGGCCGAGCGCTACGCGGCCTCGGCCAACCTGCGCTTCGTACTGCGCAGTGCATTTCTGCCGCCGGCGCCGGTCCGCTCGAATGTCACCAGCGGCTTCGAGGCGTACCTGGAGCGAATCCGCCTGGGCTTCTGCCAGGCCCTGCGCGACCGGCATGCCTGGGCCCGCAGTGATGGCAACAAGCTGGAGCTGTATGGCGATGCCTACCTGGGGATCATCGACAGCCTGCATGTGGAGCTGCTGTACGCGCCCCCGGCGGTGTATGCGCGGCGGGCAGCGTCGTTGCTGAAGATTCTCGATGATTCGCTGCAGTTGGCCGGGCAGTAGACCCTGGGGCCGCTGTGCGGCCCCATTGATTTCAGGGCCTGACCTTCTTCAGCTCGTTCAACAACCCCATCAACTGCTCCAGCTTGTCCGCGCCGAACTGGCGCTGGATTTCCTGGTAGTTGCGCTCCATCTCCTCGCTCATCGCCAGGAACGCCTGCTGCCCGCGCACGGTCAGGCTGATGAAGATGCGCCGCTGGTCTTCCGGCGACTTGCGCCGCGCCACCAGGCCGTCGCGCTCCAGGCGCTTGAGCACGCCGCTCATGCTCGGTTTGAGGATGCAGGCCTGGTCGGCCAACTGGTGGCTTTCCAGCTCGCCCTGCTGGCGCAGGATACGGATCACCCGCCATTGCTGCTCGGTCAGGTCGTGGGCATTCAGGGCCGGGCGGAAGAACGCCATGGTCGCTTCGCGGGCCTGCAGCAGGGTCAAGGTCAGGGAGGGTCTTGGTTGGGTCATCAGGGTCAAGGGCTGTTTTATTAAGATATTAATAAAGTGAAATACATTTTCACCCGGGCTGTCCAGCCCTGTGAAAAGTACCAGTGCTCCTGGCAATCACCCATTCCCGCGCTGCCTTCCCCATAGCACGATCTGCCGACAGCCAGCCGCCCGGAGCCCGTCGCCACATGTCAACGCAAACCCGCCTGGCGCTGGCGATACTCACCCGGCGTCATCTGCGCATGGCGCTGGAAGAAGCGGCTGAAGTACGCCGGGTCCTTGAACCCCAGGCGGTAGCAGATCTCGTTGGCCGAGCCGCCGGTGTACAGCAGCAAGCGCCGCGCCTCCTGCATCAGCCGCTCGAACACCAGGCGCTTGGACGGCAGGTCGGCCATGCGCCGGCATACGTCGTTCAGCCGCGCCTCGGTCACGCCCAGGGCCGCCGCGTAGGCCGGCAAGGTCCAGTGGTCGAGGTAGTGGCGCTCGATCAGTTCGTTGAAACGGTGAAACAGCTGCAGGTCCTCGTGCCGCGCGGGCGTGGCCTCCAGCGAATTGGCGCACAGGCGCAGCAGGCTGATCATCACCAGGCGCGCCAGATCCTGCACCGCGGTGCCCTGCCCGGCCTGGCCATGGCCCAATTCGCCGCCCAGCAGGTCGAACAGCTGCTCCAGGCGCCGCACCTCTTCGGCCGCCGCCCCCTGCAGATGACCGAGCGCGACACACGCAGGCTGCAGACGCGGCGCGAGCGCCAGTGCAGGCTCGGCCTGCAGCAGTTGCCAGACCAGTTGCTGGCGCACGGTCAGCACATGGCCGTCGGCATCGGGCTCGGTGACGAAGGCATGGGGAATGGTCGGCGGGGTCAGGAAGAACATCGGCCCCGACTCGTGGTAACGCTGCTCGTCCAGATACACCCGCACGCTGCCGGTCTTCACGTAATGCACCTGGAAGAAGCGGTCGTGGCGGTGCACCGGCATGTTGCGGCCGAAGAAACCGGCCAGGTTGCCCAGGCGGTCGTAATGCACCTCGCTGTCGCTGTAGCGCTGGTCGTAGACCTGACCGATGTTGATGTTGGGGATCGGCTGTCGTTCTTTCATTGTTGTTCTCGCAGCGGTGAAACGCGCCGGGGGAAATCATCCTAGCACCACCGGCCAGCGGCGAATGCCTTGACGATCGTTAACATATTAAATATAACGTTAACACATTAACAAAAACACCACGAAGCGCCCCCGGTCGCTTCGCCCACCGCAGGAGAAATGCATGAGCCGTGCCTTGCACGAGGTCGCCAGCGGCAGCCTGTTCGGCGTCGCCCTGAACTACCAGGGCCTGCTGCAACAGCATCTGGCGTCCTTCCACGAAGCGCCGTACCAGCAGCCGCCGGTCAAACCGGTGCTGTTCATCAAGACGCCCAATACCCGCAACGGGCACGCCCGGCCGGTGACCTACCCCTCGGCAGTCGAACGCCTGCAAGCGGGCCCTGCCCTGGGCGTGGTCATCGGCAAGGACGCCAGCCGCGTCGGCCTGGAACACGCGCTGGAGCATGTGGCGGGCTACACCATCGTCAACGAGTTCAGCCTGCCCGAAGACAGCTACTACCGCCCGGCGGTCAAGGCCAAGTGCCGCGACGGCTTCTGCCCGCTCGGCCCGCAGCTGGTGCCGGCTGCGCAGGTCGGCAACCCCGACGCGCTGGGCATTCGTCTGTGGGTCAACGGTGAGCTGCGCCAACAGAACAATACCGCCAACTGCGTGCGCGGCGTGGCCCGGCTGATCGCCGAGATCAGCGAGTTCATGACCCTGCATGCCGGCGACGTGCTGATCACCGGCACCCCGGAAGGCCGTGTCGATGTACTGCCCGGCGACCAGGTGACGGTCGAGATCGACGGCCTCGGCCAACTGACCAACCCCATCGTCGCCGAACAAGGACTTGTCTCATGAAGCACGCCCGTATCCAGTTCGACGGCCAGGTCCACGCGGTCACCGTCGAAAACGACCAGCGACTGCGCCTGGCCGATGGCCGTGTGGTCGACGCCGACCAGGTCACCTGGCTGCCACCGGCTACCGGCAGCATGTTCGCCCTGGGCCTGAACTACGCCGACCATGCCGCCGAGCTGGCCTTCACCCCGCCCACCGAGCCGCTGGCCTTCGTCAAGTCGCCCGGCACCTACACCGGGCACAACCAGGTCAGCTGGCGCCCGGACAACGTCAAGTACATGCACTACGAGTGCGAACTGGTGGCGGTGATCGGCAAGCCGGCGCGCAACGTCAAGCGCGAGGACGCCCTCGACTACCTGGCCGGCTACACGGTTTGCAACGACTACGCCATCCGCGACTACCTGGAGAACTACTACCGCCCCAACCTGCGGGTGAAGAACCGTGACGCCACTACCCCGGTGGGCCCTTGGATAGTCGACACCGCCGATGTGCCGGATCCGTCGAACCTGACCCTGCGCACCTGGATCAACGGCGAGCTGAAACAGCAAGGCACCACGGCCGACATGATCTTCGACATCCCCTACCTGATCGAATACTTCTCCAGCTTCATGACCCTGCAACCCGGCGACATGATCGCCACCGGCACCCCGGAAGGCCTGGCCGACGTGGTCCCGGGCGACGAAGTGGTAGTGGAAGTGGAAGGCGTCGGCCGCCTGGTCAACCGGATCGTCAGCGAAGCCGAGTTCTTCGCCCGCAACGCACAAGAGGCAACAGCATGATCAAGCACTGGATCGATGGCCGCGAAGTCGAGAGCCGCGACACCTTCGTCAACTACAACCCGGCCACCGGCGAGGCCATCGGCGAAGTCGCCAGCGGCGGCGCCGAGGAAGTCGCCCTGGCCGTGGCCGCGGCCAAGCAAGCCTTCCCGAAATGGGCCAATACACCGGCCAAGGAGCGCGCGCGCCTGATGCGCCGCCTGGGTGAGCTGATCGAGCAGAACGTGCCGCAGCTGGCCGAGCTGGAAACCCTGGACACCGGCCTGCCGATCCACCAGACGCGCAACGTGCTGATTCCCCGCGCCTCGCACAATTTCGACTTCTTCGCCGAGGTGTGCACGCGCATGGACGGCCACAGCTACCCGGTGGACGACCAGATGCTCAACTACACGCTCTATCAGCCGGTGGGCGTGTGCGCGCTGGTGTCGCCGTGGAACGTGCCGTTCATGACCGCCACCTGGAAGACCGCGCCATGCCTGGCCCTGGGCAATACCGCGGTGCTGAAGATGAGCGAGCTGTCGCCGCTGACCGCCAATGAGCTGGGGCGCCTGGCGGTCGAGGCCGGTATCCCCAATGGCGTACTCAACGTCATCCAGGGCTACGGCGCCACAGCCGGCGATGCCCTGGTGCGTCACCCGGACGTGCGCGCCATCTCCTTCACCGGCGGCACCGCCACCGGCCGCAAGATCATGCAGACGGCCGGCCTGAAGAAGTACTCCATGGAACTGGGCGGCAAGTCGCCGGTACTGATCTTCGAGGACGCCGACCTCGAGCGTGCGCTGGATGCCGCCTTGTTCACCATCTTCTCGCTCAACGGCGAGCGCTGCACCGCCGGCAGCCGCATCTTCATCCAGGAAAGCGTGTACCCGCAGTTCGTCGCCGAGTTCGCCGCCCGCGCCAAGCGCCTGATCGTCGGTGACCCCACCGACCCGAAGACCCAGGTCGGCTCGATGATCACCCAGCAGCACTACGACAAGGTCACCGGCTACATCCGCATCGGCCTGGAAGAAGGCGCGCGCCTGCTGGCCGGTGGCCTTGAGCGCCCGACGGGATTGCCGCCGCACCTGGCCAAGGGGCAGTTCATCCAGCCGACGGTGTTCGCCGATGTGAACAACAAGATGCGCATCGCCCAGGAAGAGATCTTCGGCCCGGTGGTGTGCCTGATCCCGTTCAAGGACGAGGCCGAGGCGCTGCAACTGGCCAACGACACCGAGTACGGCCTGGCTTCGTACATCTGGACCCAGGACATCGGCAAGGCCCATCGCCTGGCCCGTGGCATCGAGGCCGGGATGGTGTTCATCAACAGCCAGAACGTGCGCGACCTGCGCCAACCGTTCGGCGGCGTCAAGGGCTCGGGCACCGGCCGCGAAGGCGGGCAATACAGCTTCGAGGTCTTCGCCGAGATCAAGAACGTGTGTATATCCATGGGTAGCCATCACATTCCGCGCTGGGGGGTGTAACGCGGGGCTGCTGGGCAGCCCATCGCCGGCAAGCCGGCTCCCACAGGGATCACCGCACACTGTGGGAGCCGGCTTGCCGGCGAAACGAGGGCGAAGCCCTCGCCATGGATACATAACAACAACCCGTTACCGGAGATTCCCATGGGCACACTCGCTCTCGCCGCCAAGATCACCCACGTGCCGTCGATGTACCTGTCCGAACTGCCCGGCCCGCGCCAGGGCTTTCGCCAGGCGGCCATCGACGGCCACCTCGAGATCGGCCGGCGCTGCCGCGAACTGGGCGTCGACACCCTCGTCGTGTTCGACACCCACTGGCTGGTCAACGCCAACTACCACATCAACTGCGCCGCGCACTTCGAAGGCTTGTACACCAGCAACGAACTGCCGCACTTCATCGCCAACATGAACTACGGCTTCCCCGGCAACCCCGAGCTGGGACGCATCCTCGCGCAAGAATGCAATCGCCTGGGCGTGGAAACCATGGCCCACGACGCCACCACGCTGGCGCCTGAATACGGCACCCTGGTGCCGATGCGCTACATGAACACCGACCAGCACTTCAAGGTGATCTCGGTCTCGGCGCTATGCACCTCGCACTACCTCAACGACAGCGCCCGCCTGGGCTGGGCCATGCGCAAGGCGGTCGAGGAGCACTACGACGGCAGCGTGGCGTTCCTGGCCAGCGGTTCGCTGTCCCACCGTTTCGCCCAGAACGGCCAGGCCCCGGACTTCGCCACCAAGGTCTGGAGCCCGTTCCTGGAAACCCTCGACCACCGCGTGGTGCGCATGTGGCAGGACGGCGACTGGGCCGATTTCTGCGCGATGCTGCCCGAGTACGCGGTTAAGGGCCATGGCGAAGGCTTCATGCACGACACCGCCATGTTGCTCGGCGCCCTGGGCTGGTCGCAGTACGACGGCAAGGCCGAGGTGGTGACGCCGTACTTCGGCTCCTCCGGCACCGGCCAGATCAACGCGATCTTCCCGGTCACCCCGCAGGACGGCAGCGCGATCCCCGCCGCCCAGGCCTCGAACCCGGCCGGGGTCACCTCCACAAGCCGCCTGTAAGGAGCACCACCATGCCCCATCTGGTCCTGCTCTACAGCCCGGATATCGAAGCCGACGCCGATATGCCCGGCCTATGCCGCGCCCTGGCCGACTGCATGCTCGCCCAGCGCGACGAACACCATCGCCAGGTGTTCCCCACCGGCGGCACCCGTGTGCTGGCCTACCCCGCCGCCCATGCGGCAATCGCCGATGGCCGCGGCGCCTACGGTTTCGTCTACGCCAACCTGCGCATGGGCGGCGGACGCAGCGCCGCAGTGCACCAGCAGGTCGGCGACGCGCTGCTGGCGGTGTTGCGCCGGCACCTGGATACGCTGCTGGAACGTCGCCCGGTCGGCGTGACCCTGCAAATCGACGAAAGCCAGGCCCAGGTGTACGACGCCAAGCACAGCAGCCTGCACCCTCTGTTCACCCGCCAGCCCTGAGGTCTCCATGCTCGACGCCCGCATCATCCAGCAAGCCGCCGCCCGCCTCGACCAGGCCGAACGCACCCGCGAACAGGTCGGCCAGTTTTCCCTGGAACACCCCTCGATCGGCATCGAGGACGCCTACGCCATCCAGCGTGCCTGGGTGGCACAGAAGATCGAGGACGGCCGCAAGCTGGTCGGCCACAAGATCGGCCTGACCTCCCGGGCCATGCAGGTCTCGTCGAACATCACCGAGCCGGACTACGGCGCGCTGCTCGACGACATGCTGTTCGACGAAGGCAGCGACATACCCTTCGAGCGTTTCATCGTGCCGCGGGTCGAGGTGGAACTGGCGTTCATCCTCGGCAAGCCGCTCAAGGGGCCGAACGTGACCCTGTTCGACGTGCTCGACGCCACCGAGTGGGTGATCCCGGCGCTGGAAATCATCGATGCGCGCATCCAGCAGGTCGACCCGCTCAGCGGCGCCACCCGCAAGGTGTTCGACACCATCTCCGACAACGCCGCCAACGCTGGCGTGGTGATGGGCGGGCGCGCCGTGCGCCCGGGCGATATCGACCTGCGCAAGGTCCCTGCGGTGCTGTACCGCAACGGCGTGATCGAGGAGTCCGGGGTGTCGGCAGCGGTGCTCAATCACCCGGCCAAAGGCGTGGCCTGGCTGGCCAACAAGCTGGCGGCGCACGACGTGGGCCTCGAAGCCGGTCAGGTCATTCTCGGCGGCTCGTTCACCCGTCCGGTGGCAGCCCGTCGCGGCGACACCTTCCACGTCGACTACGACCAGCTCGGCTCGATCGCCTGCCGTTTCGTCTGAGGAGCGCCCATGGACATGCCCATCAACACCTTCAAGCAACGCCTGCGCAGCGGCCAGGCGCAGATCGGCCTGTGGCTTGGCCTGGCCGACCCGTATTGCGCGGAGCTGGCGGCCAACGCCGGCTTCGACTGGCTGCTGCTCGACGGCGAGCACGCGCCCAACGACCTGCGCAGCCTGCTCGGCCAGTTGCAGGCCGTGGCCCCCTACCCGGCCCAGCCCATCGTGCGCCCGGTGATCGGTGATACCGCGCAGATCAAACAGTTGCTCGATATCGGCGCACAGACCCTGCTGGTACCCATGGTCGAAAGCGCCGAGCAGGCGCGCCAGCTGGTACGGGCGATGCGCTACCCGCCCCACGGCGTGCGCGGAGTCGGCAGCGCTTTGGCGCGGGCCTCGCGTTGGAACAGCATCCCCGGCTACCTGGACCAGGCCGACGACCAGATGTGCCTGCTGGTGCAGGTGGAGAACCGCGAAGGCCTGGCCAACCTCGATGCAATATGCGCCATCGAAGGCGTCGATGGCGTGTTCATCGGCCCCGCCGACCTCAGCGCCGCCATGGGCCAGCGGGGCAATCCGGGGCATCCCGAGGTGCAGGCGGCCATCGAGGACGCCATCGTGCGCATCACTCGCGCCGGCAAGGCGGCGGGCATCCTCAGCGCCGACACAACGCTGGCGCGACGCTATATCGAACTGGGCGCGACGTTCGTCGCGGTCGGCGTCGACACCACGGTGCTGATGCGCGGCTTGCAGGGGCTGGCGGGCATGTTCAAGGCAGGGACCGCCGCCATTGCCCAGGGCGGTGTCTACTAGCCTGGCCTTGTAGCGCGTAAGCTCGATGTTGGGGCGATCCGGTGATGACAGAAAGCACTACTGGCCCGCCCGGCAGCACCATGCTAGCCTCCGCGCGCCCCGCCCTGCGGGGTCGCGACAACGTCGAATCAAGGAGTCAGGCAATGGACCTGCAGTTTCTGGGCACCTCTTCCGGGGTGCCCACCAAGGCCCGCAACGTCAGCGCAACAGCGGTCATAGAAGCCACGGGTAACGGGTGGTACCTGGTCGATTGCGGCGAAGGCACCCAGCACCAGTTGCTGCGCAGCCCGCTGTCGGTGCGCGACCTGCGCGCCATCTTCATCACCCATGTGCACGGCGATCACTGCTTCGGCCTGCCGGGGCTGCTGGCCAGCGCCGGCATGTCCGGGCGCAAGGAGCCGCTGGTGCTGGTCCTGCCGGCAGACCTGCACCCATGGGTCCGGCAGAGCCTGGCGGTCAGCGACACCTACCTGCCCTTCGAGTTGCAGATGCAGGCGCTGGAGACCTTCACAGGCTTGAACCACGGCAATATCCAGGTCGGCGTGGTCGAGCTGTCGCACCGGGTACCCTCCTACGGCTTCGTGTTCGAGGAGCGCGACCCGCAACCTCACCTGGACACCGAGCGCCTGCGCGCCGACGGCATCCCGGCCGGGCCGCTGTGGGGGCAGATCGCCCGTGGTCAGACAGTCGAGCACGAAGGTCGCCAGATCGACCCGCTGGCCTACCTGCAACCGACGCGTCCGGCGCAACGCATCATCGTCTGCGGCGACAACGACCGCCCTGAGCTGTTGAGCGAACTGGCCGCCAACGTCGACGTGCTGGTCCACGAAGCCACCTTCACCCAACCGGTGGTCGAACGCACCCAGGCCAGCTTCGGTCACAGCACCGCGGCTGCGGTGGCGCGCTTCGCCGAGATGGCGGCGGTGAAGAACCTGGTGCTGACGCACTTCAGCGCCCGCTACCAGTCAGGCGGTGGGCGCGGCGGTTCCATTGAGGAGGTACGCGAAGAGGCGCTGGCGCACTACAAAGGGCACCTGACCCTGGCCCGGGACCTGGCGCGCTATCGGATTGGCCGTGACGGGGTGCTGGTCGAGGTGGAGTAACGCCCCACCTTGCTGCCATGACAGCCCTCGATCAATGCGCCGGATGCTGCTCCACACTGGCCGCCAGGCAGTAGCGATCGCGCCCCTGCCGCTTGGCCTGGTAGAGCGCTCCGTCCGCCGCTGCCATCAGGTTTTCCGGGGTCACCGTCTCCAACGTCGGCGCACCCACCGCGATCCCGGCGCTGGCCGTGACATGGCCGAACGGACTGCCACCGTGCTCGATGGCCTGCCGACGCAGCAACTGCAGGATCTCCTGCACGATCTGGCTGGCCCCCGCGGCATCGGTATCGGGCAGCAGCAAGGTAAACTCTTCGCCACCATAACGCACCGCCAGGTCGCCCGGGCGTTTCAGCGCCTGGCGCAACAGTTCGCCGAAGCGGCGCAGGCACTGGTCGCCGGCCGGATGCCCGTAGCGGTCGTTGTAGGCCTTGAAACAGTCCAGATCGAGCATCACCAGGGCCAGGGCATAGCCCTGTCGCCGCGCCCGGCGTATCTCCGGTTCCAGCACCGCATCCAGCCGCCGGCGGTTGCCCAGCCCGGTCAGGCTGTCGGTCAGGGCCAGCGCCTTGAGGGTCTGGTGGGCCTGGTGCAGGGCACGCTCGATGGCGATGCGCTCGCGCAACTGGCGCAGGACGATCCAGCCGAAGCCAGCCAGGCCGATCAGTACCAGGACCAGCACCGCCACCGACTTGAGCATGTCGTGGCGCCACGGCGCGATGATCGACTCGCGCGACAAGCCCGCCTCCACCACCAGCGGGTAGCTGCTCAGCGAGCGAAACCCGTACAGGCGAGGTGTGCCGTCGACCACCGCCACCGCTTCGGCCACTCCTTCGCTGACATGGGGCAGGTACTTGCGGAAGATGTCGCTGGCCGCCAGGCTGCGGCCGATCACCTGCTCGACGAATGGCCGGCGCACGAGGATGGTGCCGTCGCGCTTGGCCAGCACCAGGGCGCCACGCTCGTCGATCTTGAAGTCGCCGTAGTAGCGCACGAACCAGTCGACCTTGATGGTGCCCAGCAACACCCCGGCAAAGCTGCCGTCGGCATTTTCCAGGCGCCGCGAAATGGGGATGATCAGGTCGCCCGTGTAGCGGCTGCGCACCACCGAGCCGATGCGCACCTGGCGGTCGGGATGGGTGCGGTGATAGATGAAATAGTCGCGGTCGGCATTGTTGGCGCCCGCTGGCACATCATCCTTGTCGGTGACGATCCAGCCGCCGTCCGGGCCATAGACGAACAGCCCGTGCAACTGCGGCATGATCTGCGCCTGCTGCTTGAGCAACGCATGCAGGCGCGGGCGGTCGACATGATCGAAACCATCGCCTTCCAGGCGCTCGGCCAGGGCTGCGGTGATGGCGTCCACCTGGCGGATGGCATCCTCGGCATGCTGGGCGGTGGCCCGCGCCAGGTTGCTGACCGCGTTCTCGGCATTGCTGAACACTTGTCGGTAGTCGCGCCAGATCCGCCAGCCTTCGACCAGCACGAAAGCCAGCATCACCACCGCCATGAAACTGAGCATCAGGCGGAACAGCGACACGGCGCGGCCCTCGCCCGTCACCGGGAAGAGGCCGTCCTCGGTCTGTTTCCTGACTGCGCGCATTGAAGTCCCTTGTCATCGACCCTTGGCCGCCAATGACTATAGTTCAGCGCCGCTTGCGTGTGCCGAGGCTGATCCACACCGGCGCATGGTCGCTGGCGTGGGCCTCGTTGCGTACCCAGGCGTCCTTCAGTAGAAAAATTAAACCTTTGCCCGCCGCCGGCCCTCAACCGTACGCGACACTGACGTCGCGCCAACGGATAAGGAGTCACACATGTGCAATCTGTTCCTCAAGCGGGTCGGGTTTTCCATGGTGCTGGGCATGGCGTCGCTACAGGCCATGGCCGCCTCGTCGGATGACTTCGTCGACGCCGCCACCGAGGCCGGCATCGCCGAAGTGGTGACCGGCAAGCTGGCGCTGGACAAGAGCAAGGACCCGCAAATCAAGACATTCGCCCAGCAGATGGTCACCGACCACACCCAGGCCAACCAGAAGCTCGGCGACATCGCCCGCAAACTGGACATCAGCGTGCCCGATGAAGCGGCGCTGACCGACAAGGTCAAGAAGATGATCCTGGAATGGCGCGACGAGTCGTTCGACCGCTCCTACGTCAACAACCAGGTCGAGGCCCACGAGAAAGCCGTGGAACTGTTCAGGAAAGAGGCCGCCTCGTCCGACAAGGCCGAACTCAAGGCCTTCGCCGGCGAGACCTTGCCCAAGCTCGAAGAGCACCTGAAGCATGCCAAGGAACTGCAGGCCAAGCACGGCCAGTAACCCGCCCCACTGACAAAACGAGGCTCCCATGAGCAATGATGCACTGCGTTCGGAAGTCCTGACCCGTCTGCTGCACGCCCACCCGCAAGGGTTGGGCAAGGAAGTGCTGGACAACTACCGCGGCGAGAAAGCCGTGGCCGGCATGCTCAAGACCCTGCAGGAGCAAGGCTTGATCCACGATGGCAGCGTGAATGTCGAAGCCGGCCACACGCTCAGCGTCAACTACCCGATCAAGCTGTCGTCCGCCGGTGTCGAGGCCGCCAGACAAGCCGAAGGCTGATGTCGGTCCGCCCTGTGGCAATGGCTCGGCCAGCTGCCACGGGGCGCGCTAGCGCAGGCCTTCGATGATCGCCTCCATCAACGCCCGCACTCGTCGTGGCTGCACTCGCGTCGGCGGGTAGACGATCTGCAGGGCCACCTGGCCGGCGCTGAAGTCTGCCAGCACTTCGACCAACCGGCCGTTGTCGAGGTCGTCGCGCACATCGCGAAGCGATTTCAAACACAACCCGTGCCCGTCCAGCGCCCAGCGCCGCACCTGCTCGCCGTTGTTGGCGATCCGCCGCCCGCGCACGCTCACCGGGTAGGCCACGCCATCCAGGCGAAATGGCCAGACCCGTTCGGCGTGGATGCCGAAGCGCATGACGATGCAATCGTGACGCGCCAGGTCGTCCGGGTGCAGTGGCGTGCCGTGGCGGCGCAGATAGTCGGGCGCGGCGCACAGCACCCGACGGTTGTCGCCCAGGGGCCGTGCGCGCAGGGAACTGTCGGCCAAGGTGCCGTAGCGAATGGCGAAATCGATGCCCTGCCCCACCAGGTCGACGTAGCCATCGGTCAGGTCCAGGTCGATCGAGACTTGCGGATGTTCGGCGAGGAAGCGGTCGAGCAGCGGCACGATACAGTGCTGGCCGAGGTCTACCGGCGCGCTCAGGCGCACCAGTCCGGAGATCTTCTGCTGGCCGTCTCTGAGACGGCTTTCCAGCTCGTCGGCCTCGGCCAGCAGGCGCCGTGCGCCCTCGGCGAGTTGCCGGCCGGCGTCGGTGAGGCTCAGCGAGCGGGTGCTGCGGGTCAGCAGCGTCACCCCGTAATGCGCCTCCAGCGCCGACAGGCGCTCGGATACCGTGGCCGGTGACAGCCCGCGCTCGCGGCCCGCCGCCGACAGGCTGCCTTTTTCGATGATGGTCAGGAACAACGCCAGGTTATCCAGCATGCTTTTCGACTTTTCCGAAATATGATTTTGGCTTTCGCCTGATTATTCGCGATTTCCTCGCTAATTACACTGCCCGGCATCGACACCCGCACAGGAGCAACCCGATGACCAGCAGAAGAGATTTCATGAAAGGCACCCTCGCCGGCGGCATCGCCGTCGCGGCGGGCGCGGTACTGGCGAAAGAGCCGGGCAGCAGCACCGGGACGCCGCCCGATAGCGGCGATGGCAAAGGGTTCTGGCCCAATGGCGCGCAACTGGTGATTTCCGTGTCGTTGCAATTCGAATCCGGAGGCCAGCCGGAACACGCCGAAAGCCCCTTCCCGCCCCTGGATTCACGCTACCCCGACACCATCGCCCCCAGCTGGTACCGCTATGGCCCGCTGGAAGGCGTGCCGCGCCTGCTCGCGCTGTTCGACCGGCACGGCATCAAGGTCACCTCGCACATGGTCGGCAAGGCTGTGGAGGCTTACCCGGAGCTGGCGGCCGAGGTGGTCAGGCGCGGCCACGAAGCCGCCGGCCACGGCCTGCACTGGGCGCCGCAGTACAGCCTGACGCCGGCAGAGGAGCGTCGTCAGTACGAGCAGGCCAGCGCCATCATCGAGCGCGTCACCGGCCAACGCCCGGTGGGTTTCAACGCATTCTGGATGCGTCACTCCCGCGAGACCCTGAACATCCTCCAGGACCTCGGCTTTCTCTACCACATCGACGATCTGGCCCGCGACGAACCCTCGATCACCCCGGTGCGCGGCAAGCCGTTCGCCGTGGTGCCCTACACCCTGCGCAACAACGACATCGGCCGCATCGCTGGTTCCTCGGCGATGACCGGCGCCGCGCTGTTGCAGGAGCTCAAGGACGAGTTCGACGTGCTCTACGCCGAAGGCCGCCAACGGCGTCGGCTGATGTCGCTGTCGGCGCATGACCGCATCGGCGGCACGCCTACCGTGGTGCATGCGCTGGATCAGTTCTTCGCCTATGCCCGCGGCCATGCCGGCGTGGCGTTCATGCGCAAGGACGAGATTGCCCGTTGGGCCCTGGCCCAGGCCGATACGCCGGTCAATCCGCCACGTGTGTTCGACTGACCGACCGGGGGCGCTTCGCGCCCTTTCGCCGGCAAGCCGGCTCCCACACCGAACGCGCAAATGTCACGCCATGCACTGTACCTGTGGGAGCCGGCTTGCCGGCGATGAGGCCAGCCCTGGTAACCCTGGATCAAGGCCAGCCCGTGTGTTCAGCGCCCCACCAACCCCGCCTGGCGCATGAACGCGAGGTTGTCCTCCAGATGCCAGTCCTCGGCGATCCGGCCCTCGGCGACACGGTAGATATCCATGGCGATGAAATCGATGGCTTGGCCCTGCCCCTGGTGCTCGCCCAGCTTGCCGCTGAAGTGCCCGGTGAAACGCAGCGCCGCGGTGACCCGATCGCCCGCGACGATCATCTGCAGTACCTCGCAGCGCAGGTCCGGCACCGCTGCGCGGAATGCCCTGGAAGCGCTCAATGGCCCTTCCACGCCCTGTGGCCGTCCCGGTGGCAGTGTGTTGTCGCGAAAGTCGCTGGCCAACGCGGCGCGGGCCATGGCCTCGTCGCCGGTGTTCCAGAAGGTGTCGTAGCGGCGGGCGGCGAGGATCTGCTGCTCCAGCTGGGCCTTGGGCAGGCTCTGGTCCACGACCAGGGTAGCCGGAGTCACCAGCTCGCCGGCATTGCCCGGATTGGCCGCCGCGCTCAACAACAGGAGGGTGATCCAGCGGCCAGCACGCAGCGCCGAAGCCTTGGGTTCGGTGTTCATCTCAGTTTCCTTCAGTGCATTCAACGGGTGGGTATGGCGCGGCCGCGAACCATGGATAAAAGCCTAACCAGTCCCGCCCAGGCGCTCAAGAAGGCACTTTTCACTCACCTGATTACCTTGGAGTAACCCATGGCCCATTACCGCGAATGCCCCGCCTACGACGTATTCGCCCCAAACTGCCCGGCCCGCCTGGTGCTCGACCGCCTCGCCGACAAATGGGTGCTGCTGCTCATCGACCGCCTCAGCGCCGGCGAGCGGGTGCGTTTCAACCAGCTGCGCCGGGATATCGCCGGCGTCTCGCAGAAGGTGCTGTCGCAAACCCTGAAGCGGCTCGAACGCGACGGCCTGGTGGAGCGCCAGGTGTATCCGACCGTGCCGCCCACCGTCGAATACGCCCTCACCGAGCTGGGCGCGACACTGGGCGGCACTGTGGAGCGTTTGGCGCAGTGGGCGGAGTCGAACATGCCGGCGATTCTTCTGGCGCGCCAGCTGTACGACCAGTGCGGCGAATGATTCAGCCCTCTTTTTCGACATCCCTCGGGGGCATCGGCGGACCACATGGCCCCGCAGATCGCTACTGCTGCTGGTACTGACTCAGGTACTTGTCCAACACCGCCTTGTCCCCCGTCCCTTCACCGGCCACCTGCCACAGCCGCCGCTCGATGCCCTGGGCCAGCAGGTGGCCAACCGCGGCTTCGATGGCCGACAGCACGCACAGTTGCGCCGGTTCGTTGGTGGTGTAGCCGACCTCGGCCTCGAGCAGCTTCTTGAACTCGATGAACTTGAACACCCCGGCGTTCTGCCCGACCGAGTAGATGGTCTTGCTGGTCATCACGTTGGCCAGCACCTGCCCGGTGCGTACGTCCACCGCCCGCAGGTTGACCGTGACCTGGTCGACCCGGTACTCGCGGGACAGGCCGATGCCCAGGTAGCGGGCGCCCTCGCCGCCGCTGCGCACGTTGGTGTCGTAGGCGATGATGCCACCCTCGAGCATCAGGTTGGCCGCTTGCAACGGCGGCAGTTCGCCCTGGATGTTCTCGGCAACGTCAGGCTTCTTCTGCGAGGCGCGGATGATCTTGCGCTCGGTCAGCAGGTTCTGCAGGCCTTCACGCTCCAGCACCACGAACCAGCCGCTGGCGTTGAGGGCGTCCATCAGCATGCTCGCCGCCCCCTGGGTGACGCTGGTGGAGAACGAGCTGGCCGGGGTCGGCTTGTACTGCCCGGTCTGGTCGCGGAAGCCGTACACCACCGCCATCAGCCGACCGCGTGGCCGCGGCATGTTGACCAGGTCGTAGTAGGTCGAGGCCCGCGGCGTCAGCGTCGGGGTCTCGGGGTCTTGTTCGGCGGGCATCGGCTCGCGCAGGCCGCAGCCTTGCAGGCCAGCCAGGGCGGTGAGGATCAGCAGTGTGCTCAGCAGGCGTTTCATGGCGTTCTCTCCCCAATAAAAGACCCGTCCCTCTCAGGGGTTCAGGCCGCTGACCTCGATGATCGAGACTTCCCCGGTGGCCCGGTCGGTGACCTTGATGCTCAGCGCCCCGGAATCGTCGATCACGTCGATCAGGAAGGCGTCGGTGGACATGCTGCCGGTGTTGCCGTTGCTGATGTTGTCCAGCAACTGCCCGAGCAGGCGCGACTCGAGCTGGTTGCTGAAGCGCTCCAGGGCCGAGGTGCCGGCGAATGCCGAACTGCGGTCCTTGAGGTCGGGGTCGTCGTAGTCGTTCTGCGCCTGGGCGTTGTTCAGCAGCCAGGCGCCATTGATCGGGTTGCCGCCGAAGGACGGGTTGACCGGGGTGTACACCAGCTCCGTGGCCAGGGCCTGGCCACCAAGGCCGGCGGCCAGCAGGCAGGCGGCGATGCGTCGTGCAAGGTGGTTGCTCATAGCTCGTCCCTCTCCAGATCGGTTGTGTCCTGCAGCAGCCGTTGCAATTTGCGCTGGATGATCTGCTGGCGGACCAGGTCGGCGGCCGCGATGGCCTCGTCGTTGAGTTGCGTGGTGTTGGGCGGCAGGAAGCGCCGGTACAGCACCTCGCGTTCGTACTCCACCGTCACCAGGCTGCCCCAGCGGGCATCCGGGCGTTCGCGCACCACCAGGTTGAAATCCAGCCGGCTGGTGGCGCGCAGCCGGTCGCTGAAGGCGTGATAGAAGTCGTGGCCGATGTGCGAGATGGTGTTGTCGACGATGAAGCCCATCATCTCGTCCTCGGCTCCTGCCTGCGCCTGACCATGCAACAGGGCCAGGCACAGGCACACCCACGCGGCCAGGCGTTTCATGGCGCCTCCCCCAGGCCGGCATGTGGACGAGCGCCAGCGGCGCTTTCGGCGAAGGCCTGTTCGGCGACGAACTGCCAGTCGCTGTAGTGCTCCAGCCCCTCGAAGGCACTCCACTGGGCGTCGAAACCGCTGCGCTTGAGCGGCGCGGCGTCGGAGCGGCTGTACACCCCGGTGATGCGGCCATCAACCGCGCGCAGCAGGCCCCATTCCTCGCCGCCGCCGACAGGGTCCGGGTAGAGCCGGCGCAAGTGGCGCTGCGGCGACGGGAAACGGTTGTCTTCCACCAGCTCCGCAAGGTCCTGCGGGTACTGGGCCAGGCCCGGCGAGGCGCGGTAGTAGCTGCGCAGCGCCTGGGCGTACTGGCCGCCCACCCACAGCAACTGGCGCTCGTGCTCGCGCTGCAGGCTGGTGGCCCACAGGGTGCCGGTGGCCGCCAGGGCCACGCTGCTGACGGCGATCAGCAGCAGCACGCCCAGGTAGGTGAAGCCGGCTTCACCATTCGGCATAGAGGCTGCCATCGCGCGCCCTCCCGGTTGCTCCGCTCTTGATGTCGGCCACCGCGCCGGCTACGCCCTCGGGCGGCGGCACCAGTTGCCAGGCATCGCGCCGCTCGGTGATCGGATCGACCGGGGTGTTGCGCAGGTAGCGCTGCTCCACCAGCTGATCGATCGAATCGGGGTAGTGCCCGGTGTCGCCGTAGTAGTGGTCCAGGGCCTCGCGCAAAACCGCCAGGCTCTGGCGCAAGGTGGCCTCGCGGGAGGCCTCCAGGCTGTTGAAGTAGCGCGGCATGGCGATGGTCATCAGGGTGGCGATGATCGCCATTACCACCAGCAGTTCGATGAGGGTGAAGCCTCTGCTCGCTTTCATCGCCGTCACCATTGCCCGTAGGGCACGTTGTTCAGGCCCTTGCCGCTGGCCTTGGAATACACGTCGAACACATCCTCGCCTTCGCGTGGGCTGTCGGCCGCGCTGTCGTAGGCACGCAGGCCCCAGCCACCCTGGTCGTCGTCCTTGGCGGCGCGCAGCGGGTCGTGGGGGATGCGGCGCAGGAAGTAGAACTTCGCGCCCTTGGCGCTGCGCACATCGCGCACGCCGTCCACCAGCACCTGCAGGCTCGGCGGATAACCGCTGGCGTTCAGGCGCTTCTCGATGTAGCCGGCGTCGAAGGCGCGCTTGTAGGCGTCGATGGCGTCGCGGATCTGGTACAGCGCCTCGCGCAACTGCTGCTCCTTGCCCCGGCGCACCACGGTCTCGGTCAGGGGCGCGGCCATGCTGGCGAGCAAGCCGAGCAGCGCCAGGGTCAGCACCACCTCGATCAGGCTGAAACCCTGCTGGCGGCGTGTCATGGCCGTGGCCTCGCGGCGGCAGGCACCACGGCCATCTGCCCCTCGACCAGCGGCGCCGCGGCCGGCTCGTCAGCCGGGGCGTCGGCGGGCAGCGCGCTGGCCGGCGCCGGTTGCGCCAGCTGACGCACCTGCAGGGCCGATTCGGTCCCGGTGGCGAACTCCATGTCCGACGGGCTCTGGTACGGCAGGTTGCGCACGATGCGCGGGGTGATCGCCAGCACCAGCTCGGACTTGCTCATGTCGTCCTTGTTGCTGCCGAACAGCCGGCCCAGGCCGGGAATGTCGCCCAGCCCCGGGATCTTGTTGCCGCTGGCGTTGTGATCGTTGCGCACCAGGCCGGCCAGCACCTGGGTCTCGCCATCGTGCAGGCGCAGGCTGGTCTGGGCGTTGCGGGTATCGACCTGGACCGGAATGGTGCCCTGGCGGGTGGCCTCCAGGGGCGTTGCGTTGCTCACTTCCAGGGCCACCTTGATCGCCACCTCGTTGTTCAGGTGCACAGTGGGCTGCACTTCCAGCTTGAGGCCGACATCCAGGTAGGTGACGCTTTCGGTGATCACCGGGCCTTGGGTCGAGGGCACCGAGGTGGCGCTGATGATCGGCACCCGCTGGCCGATGTGGATGCGCGCCTGCTCGCGGTTGCTGACCCGGATCACGGGGCTTGCCAGGGTGTTGATGTCCTTGTCCTGGGCATTGATCTTGGCCTGCGGCGCCGGCGAGATGCTGATGCGGCTGGAGTCGATGCCGCGCAGCTGGTCGAGCACGCTGACCGACTTGCCGTCGCTGGTCAGCACGCCGAAGGTGTTGGGCCATTGCAGGCCGAGGTCGAGGATGCGCGAGGTGGCCACTTCCATCACCTCCACTTCCAGCACCACCTCGGGGTTGGACTGGTCCTGGGACTGCAGCAGCTTCTCGGCCATGCGCACGGCGTCGGGGGTGTCGCGCATGGTCAGGGTGTTGAGGCGTTCGTCGACGAACACGTCGCGGGTCTTGAGCATGGTCTTGACCATGTTCAACGCGGTGTTGGCGTCGATGCTGGTCAGGTAGAAGGTGCGCATGACCAGTTCCTGGTAGTCCTTGGTCTTCTGCGGCGAGTCCGGGTAGAGCAGCAAGGTGTTGTCGTTGACGATCTTCTGGCGCAGCTGGTTCTGCTCCAGCAGCAGGGCCACGGCGTCCTCGATGCGCACCTCGCGCACGAAGATGGTGGCCTTCATGTCCGGGCGCAGGTCCTTGTCGAAGATGAAGTTGATCCCGGCGACCTGGGCCAGCACCTCGAAGATGGTCTTCAGGTCGGCATCGCGAAACTCCAGGGTGACCGGGCGCTCCAGCTTGCTGCGCAGTTGCGGGTACGGCGTGGCGGTACGGGCCTGGACGTTCTCGATGTCGCTGCGCAGCATCTGGCCCTTCTGGTTCTGCGGGTCGAGGCGCAGCACCTCGCGCATGTAGCGCTCGGCGCCGAACAGGTCGCCCTGGCGCAATGCAGCCTGGCCAAGGGCGACACGGTCGTCGAGGGTGCGGATCAGCTCCAGCTGGCGGATGCCCTCCTGGGCGCGGCGGTTGTTCGCCTCGATGGTCAGCACCCGGCCGTAGCCCATGCGCGCGCCGGCGAAGTCATGGCGCACGCGGTCGCTGTCGGCCTGGGTCAGCAGCGCCTCGACCGCGGCCTGGCGGCCGTGGGCCAGGGCGATGTTCAGTTCGGTGTCGCGCGGATCTTCGCGCAGGGCTTCCTCCAGGCGAGCGATGCCGGCCTCGTACTGGCCTTCCTTGATCAGTTCCTGGCTGTCCTTGCGCGCGGCGCTCGAGCCGCATCCGGCGATGGCCACGCACAGGGCCAGGAGCACGAACGGCGCAGGCTTGCACAACTTCGACGGTTTCATGGTGCGCTCCCGACAGACAGGGTCTGTGGCTGATGCAGTGGCAGGTAGACCAGGCTCAGCTCGGTGGCCGAGACGCGGTCCAGACGGTAGGTGTCGTCGATCACATCACCCTGGCGCACGACGTAGAGCTTTTCGCCGCTCTGCAGGAAGATCTGCAGGTCGTCGCGCTCACCCATGCGACCGATGAAACGAAACGGCAGCGTCGGGGCGGTAGGTGCCGCGGGCTCCGGGGTAGTGACCACGGGTTGTTCGGTGACGGTGGCCAGGGCCTGGGGTGGGGTCCATTGCTGGACCGGGAACAGATCTCTCGAGGGCGGCGCCGCCCCGATCGACGGTGAGTCGGCTGCCACTGGGTTGCTGGACGCTTCCGGCGCTGTGGGAGCCGGCTTGCCGGCGATCGGGGCCGCCTCGTCCTCAACACCAAACCAATGCCCCGGCGCCCACGCCAGCGCCGCGCTCAACCCCAGGAACCCGGCCCATATCACCGCACGCTGAGTGTTCATCACGACCTCGACAGGTAAAGGGTCATGCGTACACGACCGGTCAGTTCCCGGTCACCGATCCGCTTGCGTTGCAGTTCCAGGTCTTCCAGCACCAGCGTCGGCAACTGGCCGAGCAGCGCCTTGAGGAAGCCACGGATCTGCGGGTAGCTACCGCGCACCGGCAGGACGATCTGGTAGCGCGCCAGCTGGGTCTTCGGGTCCACGCCCAGGGCGTACTCGCCACGGGCCAGGCTGATGCGCTCGGCACTGGCCAGGTGGTACAGGCGCTCGATCAGCTCGCTGGCCTGGGGCTGGCCGGGCAGCTGCTGACGCAGGTCGTCCAGCGCCTGCTGCTCGGGCTTGGCCTGCACCTTGAGCTCACCACGCGCCAGGCGCTGCACCTGGGCACTGGCATCGGCCTCGCTGGCACGCAGTTCGCGCACCGCCTGCCACTGGGGCAGCACCCCGCCCAGGGCGACCGCCAGGGCCAGGCCGCCGACCAGCACCGCGGCCAGCCCTGCCCGGCCCAGGCGGCGCAGCGCTTCATGGACGATCAGGCTACGGACGCGCATGGCCGGTCTCCCAGGTGGCGGTGAGGTTGAAGCGCACCGGATGCTCGACCTGCCCGGCCACCACCTCGTGGTTGAGCAGCGACACGTCCGACAGCTCGGCGCTGCGCTCCAGGCGCTGGTGGTACTGCAGCATGGCCTCGAGGTTGCGCGCCTCGGCACTGATGCGTACCTGGCCCTTGCGGGCATCGGGGGTCAGGCTGAGCAGCGCCACGTCTTCCTGTGGCATCGCCTCGAGCATGGCGAACAGCTGCTGCCATGGCCGCTGCAACTGCTGCGAGACGCTGCGCATCTGCGCCAGGCGCTCGGCCTGCTCGCGGATCACCGCGCTGCTCTGCACTGCGGCGGTGGCCGGGCGCCGGCCAAGCTTGAGTTCGAGTTGGTGCACGCGGCCTTCCAGGTGCACCTGCTCGCTCACCAGTTGCTGCTGGGCCAGCACCAGCACGGCCAGCACGGCGCCGCCGAGGGCGAGCAACGACCAGGCCAGGGGGCTGCTGTGGCGGGGTTGGAATTCCAGGTCGAGGCGGCGCATGTCAGGCCACCGCTCGCCACATGGCGCACAACGGATCGGATTCGGCGCTGGCGGCGCACAGTTGCACCGCGGCCAGCTGCGAGGCTGCCGTGCGCCCCGGAGCGTGCAGGTACACCCGAGGCAGCTGCTCGCCATACAGTTCGCAGGTACGCTCGATCAGCGCCTGCAGCGCCTGGTCGTTATCGGCGCAGCCCTGGGCCAGCACCTGTTGCCAGGCACCGCCTGAAGCCAGCAGCAGCACGCTGCGGCGCGGCTCGGCCAGCACGAAGAGGAAGTCGCCTTGGGTCAGTTGCGCCGAGCAGCGGTTGTAGGCGGCCATCAGGTACGGCTGCACCGAGCGCAGGCTCAGACGGCTTTCCCGTCCCAGGGCCTGCAGGCCCTGGAGCAGTGCCTCGGGCAGCGCCGTGGCGATGCGCGCGGCGCCGGCCGGCTCCGGCGAAAGCACGATGCGCCAGTCGTCCAGAGGCTGCCCGTAGAGGTTCTCGAAGCAGGCCCGGGCGTAGGCGTCGAGTTCGCGCGGGGTACCGATGGCATCGCTCCAGGGCACCAGGCAGAAGCGGCTGTAGCGGGCCGAGAGCAGCACGCGCAACTGCGCGCCGCGTGCCGGATGCTCACCCAGCAGCCCCGCCAGGGCCTGCAGTGCCGGGGCCCAGGCCGGCTGGGCGGCGTCGCAGGCAAACGCGCGGCTGCCCAGCCATTGATGCTGCCGGCCGTGCCAATGGCCCAGGCCGACACCCTCGGCGCCCAGCACCGCGCAATACCGATCAGGCGATAAATGTGACACGGTTGATCTCCTCGAGTGTGGTACGGCCATCGCGGACCAGGTCCACGGCCGAGGCGCGCAACAGGCGCAGGCCGCGTTGGCAGGCCAGCTGCTTGATCTGCGAGAGCGGGCGACGTTCGACGATCATCTGCCGCAGGTCGTCGTCCAGGTGCAGCAGTTCGGCAATCGCGCTGCGCCCGCGGTAGCCGCTGCCACGGCACTGGCCGCAGCCCTGGGCACGCACGAAGCGCCAGCCGGCCACCGCGTCACGGGCCAGGCCCGAGGCGGCCAGCAAGTCGTCATCCGGCTCGCAGGCCTGCGCGCAGTGCGGGCAGGCCAGGCGCACCAGGCGCTGGGCCAGCACGGCATTGAGCGCCGAGACGAAGCTGTAGGGGTCGACCTGCATCTGGCTGAAGCGGCCGATCACGTCGAATACGTTGTTGGCGTGGATGGTGGTGAACACCAGGTGCCCGGTAAGCGCCGACTGCACGGCGATCTGCGCGGTGTCCGGGTCGCGGATCTCGCCGACGAGGATCTTGTCCGGGTCGTGGCGCAGGATCGAGCGCAGGCCACGGGCGAAGGTCAGGCCCTTCTTCTCGTTGACCGGGATCTGCAGCACGCCGGGCAGTTGGTACTCGACCGGATCCTCGATGGTGATGATCTTGTCCATGCCGTGGTTGATCTCGCTGAGCATGGCGTAGAGGGTGGTGGTCTTGCCGCTGCCGGTGGGGCCGGTGACCAGGATCATGCCGTAGGGCTCGGCGGCCAGCCGGCGCAGGGCCTGCAAGGTGTGCGCCTCGAAGCCCAGGGCCTGCAGCTGCACGCCGCTGACCTGGTCGGACAGGTCCTGCTTGTCCAGTACCCGCAGCACCGCGTCCTCGCCGAAGATGCTCGGCATGATCGAGACGCGGAAATCGATCTGCCGCTCGCCGATGGCCACCTTGAAACGACCGTCCTGGGGCACGCGTTTCTCGCCGATGTCCAGCTCGGCCATCACCTTGATCCGCGAGATCACCTGTTCGGCGAAGGCGCTGCCGCTGGCCTTGCCGGCACCGTTGAGCACGCCGTCGATGCGGTACTTGATGGTCAGGCCCTGGCCGGTCATGCCTAGGTGGATGTCGCTGGCGTGCAGCTTGAGGGCGTCGTACAGGGTGGAGTTGACCAGCTTGACCACGCGGCTCTGGTCTTCGCTGATGCTGGTCAGCGACAGGCGCTGCAGCGGGTCGGCCTCGTTGCCGGGTTCAGCCTCGTGGCCGAGGGCATCGACGGCGTGGAAGCTTTCCTCGTGGCGGGCCAGGAATGCGGCGAGGTCGGCGGCGTGGGCCAGGTACAGCGGCGCGCCCTGCAGGCAGTCGTCGATCCAGGCCAGGCGGGCGCTGTCGAAGGGGTCGGCGAACACACCGACCCGCTCGCCGTCGTGTTCGACCAGGGCGAATTCGTGTTTCAGGCACTGCGCCAGGCTGACCCGGTCGAAGGCCGGGGCGCAGGCGAACAGGGCCTGGGTGGCGAGCACCGGGTAATGCAGGGTGGTGGCCAGGCGCTGGGTGAAAGTGGCCGGGGTGTCGCTGGACAGGTGTTCCAGGCAGGCCAGCAGGCGCTCTTGGCCGGCTTGCTGGCGGGCCTGGGCCAGGAGGTCGCGGGGGTATGGAGGATAAAGGGGTGCCTGCTCCGGATTGCCGGCGACGAGGCCTTTACTGCTTGCATCGAATGCCTGGGACATGGCCTGCGACTCCGCTCAGGGGCGGCGCCGCGGGCTTGGGGGCCTTGGGCGCCGCTATTCCCCGGTGAGCAGTTGTTCGTCGTCAGGTTCGGTGGGCTTGCCGCCATTGCGTCGGCGGTCGGCCAGGACCCAGCTGCCATCGTACAACTGCAAGGGGAACGACTCGTTCCTGTTCTGGCGTCGTTCGACGTACCCTTCGGCCGGCTGGTCGGTGCTCCTGCGCTGGCGCTCGATGCCCATCAGGTCGAAGACGGCGCGGGCCAGTTCCATCAGCGGGAACGGCTTGAACAGGACATGGGTCACGCCCAGTTCGGCGGCCCGCTCACGGACCTCGGCGGTCGGGTGGGCAGTGATCAGCACGAAATGGCATTGCCTGTTCCTGCGCACGGTCTCCAGGACCTGAAACCCCTCCATGTCGGGCAAGCGGTAATCCAGCACGATCACGTCCGGTGCCTGTCTCTCGGCCTCTTCGATACCCGTGGCACCGTCGTGGGCGAGATGGACCTCCAGGCCTTGCGCTTGCAGATAAGCTTGCAGGTTCTGCGCAAGGGTCTGTTCGTCATCGACTACCAATACTCTGTTCACCAAGGTCCACTCCCATGAACTGCCCGGTTTCCCGGTCTGCGAAGTGCGGCCTTGTAGAGGCTTGAGCAGGCTTCGTGCCAGGCATGAAAAATCAGTGCTTACCGCTTTCAAGTCGTTGATATCGTTGAAGCTTGTCTGTCACCTCAGAGCTTGCGGGCGGGTCGTTCCCCATATCCGGGGAAGATGATGGCACATTGCCCTGAAGCGTTTCCCCAACTATGGGGGGAACGCCCTGCCCGCCCTTCAGTCGGCGCGCTCCACTGTAGCGGAATCACGCAAACGTTGGCGTACGGCTTGCCGGGCCTGGCCCTGGAGTTGCGCGACGAGCGCATCCCTGGCCAGGCGCAGGCCGTGTTCTGGTAGGACAGAAGTATTATCACTTTGGTTCTGCATTCCTTGCAGTCTTTGCCAGTTGGCCTGATGGAAGGCTGCAACTTCGGCGCTGCTGGGTTCTTCGACCGCGCTCAGCCGGGCGAAAACCTGCTGGGCGGCCATCTCATGTCGAGTGTAGTCAGCGAAGCCTGCCCGATCGAAGCCGGCTTGCGCCAGGCGCTGCTCGAACACCGCAGGGCTGCCGAAGGCCGCCTCGACCTCGCCGACCCGCGCCGTCACCTGCGCATCGCTGATGTCTATGCCCTGGCGCTGGGCCTCCTGCCAGAGCAGTTCCTTGTCGATCAGTTCATCCAGGGCCTGCGCGCGCAGGCGCTGGTAAAGGTTGGGGTTGCGGATGCTCGCCACCGCCCGCCCCTGGGCCTGAAGGTATTCGCTGAAGTAGCGTTCCAGGCGCAGCACCCCGATCTCCACGCCATTGACCCGCGCCGCCGGGGTGTCGGCGTGGCTGACCAGGGCGAGCAGCGACAACAGGCAGGCAATCAGGGTGCGCATGGTGATCTTCTCCTGAATCTCAAGGGCTATCCGGCACCGCTCGGTACGGTGCCACTTCAATGAAACCAGGGCCCGGCAGGCTTACCTCCACCACATGGGCACCTGTCATGCCCTGGCGGCGTCCGGGGCCGAAACCCAGCAACGGCGTGAGGCCGGTATCGATGTCATGCAACTGCTCCAGGGCGACCAACAGCTGCTCACGGCTGGCGTCGCGCCCGATCTGCTTCAAAGCTTCGACCAACAATTGCCAGGCGCACAGGGTACTGACCTGCAACGACGCCTGGCGCGGCTCCAGCCCCTGGCGCAACTGCACCCCGGCAAGGGTCGCCCGGCCTTGCGCGGTCCAGTCGCCGGGTACGAAGGGATAGGCCAGCAGCACCCGCCGCGACCATGATGGTGGCAATCCCGGCACGGCGCCGGCCACCTGGCCCGAGGCGGCGAACAGGTAGGGGTTGCGCCCGCTTGCCTGCAGGCTCGACGCCAGCGCGGTGAATGCCTGGGCGTGGCCGAGGAAAAGAATGCCCTCGCCGTCCGGGGCCTGGCCCATGAACGCCAGGGGCGGCGTGGTAGCGAACCCCAGTTGACGCAAACGCTGCTGCAGCACCTGCGCCGCATCGGCCTGCTCTGCGCCGGCATACACCACCCGCAAGGCCGCGGGCGCCAGGCCAAGGGCATCACGGGCATGCAGCGCCACGCTGAGCAATTGCCCGGGCACGCCCGGCAAGGGATCGAACACCTGCGCGTTGCCACCGCTACGTGGCGTGGCACCGATCAGCGGCAGGCCGGCTTGCTCCAGCTGGCGGCTGTCGAGCAGTGGCGCCAGGGGCGCGACCAGGGCGAACACCCGTTCTCGTTGCATCAGCGTGTCCAGTGCCTGTGCGGTGCTGGCCGGGTCCTGCCCTGGGTCCAGCGCGACCAGCTGGAGGCGTCGCCCATGGATACCCCCCTGCTGGTTCAACTGCGCGACGCCATCCTCCAGCACTGCCCGCACCGTCCGCCCGGCCTCGGCCAGCGGGCCCTGCTCGGGCAGCAAGGTGCCCAGGCGCAAGGTGCCCTCCTCCACGCCGGGGTCGCGGTCCTCACCCAGGCGCTTGAGGTAGGCGGTGAGATTGCGTTGGTCGGCCAGGCTCAGGTCGAAGCGTGGCATTGCCGGGTCGAGGCGATTGCCGGCGGGGTCGGTGCCGCTGCGGATGACCCGCGCCAGGCTGGCATCGGTGTAGGCCGGGTAGCGCCGGTTGTTGGCCTCGCGGTTGCCAGGGCCAAGGGCCAGGCGCTGCCAGTCCAGGCTCGGCGGGCGCACTCCGCCTTCGCTGCGGCCGCGCCCGTCGTTGCCATGGCAACCGGCGCAGGGCAGCACGCTAGCCGGCACACTCATGTCGCCGGGGCCGACCCGGGCCAGCAACTGGGCGTCGCTGCTGGAGACGCCTTCACGGTAGAGGCGTTTGCCGGCGAGTTCCTGTTCGCTCAGTTGCACCGCCCCGCACAGGCACCACCACAACATGAGCAGGACCAACTTGAGAGCGGCGCTCATGATGTCAGCGCCCCGCCAACGGCTGTGCCAGCAGTTGCATGCGCTGGGCGATCGCCGCAGGCGGCGCGTCCGGGCGAATCTTGCTCCAGCGCTTGCCCGCCACGTCACCGGCAATCAACTGCGTCGAGTGCTGCTCGGGGCTGGGCAGGAACTGACCCAACCGCCCCAGCACCAGGTCGACACTGGCCTTGTCGCCGGTCAGGAACAGCCAGTTCGGCCCATCCACTCCCTGCTTCTGCGCAAACGCCTTGAGCACCTCTGGCGTGTCGTTCAGAGGGTCGCTGCTCAACGACACGAACGTCACCTGCGCCGCCAGTGCCGGCCCCATGGCCTCGCGCACCTCGCGCAATTTGCGGGTGATCAGTGGGCAGGCATCGTTGCAGTGGGTGAAGATCACGTTGAGCATCACCACCTTGTCCTTGAGCACATCGCTGTAGAAACGCAGCTCGCGGCCGTCCTGGTCCTTGAGCACGGTGTCGGTGAACCAGGTCTGCGCATCGCGGGTGCCGCCGCCACTGGTCATGGTCTGCGGCGCCGGTTGTGGCGTAGGCGCGTGGCCCTCGTGGGCGAACGCCACCGAGGCGAGGATCCACAGGCAGGCGCCGAGCACCAGCCAGTCGAGACTGCGCATGCTGGCATGGCGGGAGGTGTGGACGCTCATGGTTGTACCTCCTGGCCGGCGATGGCCGTGCTCTTGGCATGCACCCGGCGCGCGCTCAGGCGGTTGACCTCGCCGATCAGCACATTGGGGTCGGTGAAGCCATAGAAACGCGTCCAGTGCCCGCTGCGCCCGTCACCCACCAGGATCAACGGCGGGTGTTCGCTGAGGTTGGCGCTGAAGCTGCCGAGCCCCTTGAGCGTTTCGCTGATGGCATAGGGCGAACCGGTCAGCCAGCTCCACCCCGGCCCGTGCTGGAATGCCCGGGCGTAGCCGGCCAGGCGCCTGGAGTCGTCACGCTGCGGATCGACGCTGATCGACACCAGGCGGATCTCCTCGCCCACCCGCCCACCCAGCTGCTGCTGGACCTTGCTCATGATCGACGACACCACCGGGCACACCGTGGTGCAGCTGGTGTAGATGAAACCCATGACCACCAGGTGATCGCCCACCAGATCCTTTTCCAGGCGCACTGGCATGCCGTCCTGGTCGAGCAGCGCCACATCGGCGAAGCGCACGCTGGCTTTCTCCTGGTGAGCGGCCGGCGGTTGCTCGGGAGCGCCGCCGTGATCGTGGCCGGCGTGGGCCAGCGCCAGGTTGCTGGCCAGCAGCAGGCTCAGGCCCAGCAGTTTTCCACCATGCAGACGGTTCATCGCACACTCCTGGGTTCCCCTTGGGAAGCGGTGGGCTTTGCTGCGGCCGGCAGGACGCGCAGGCTGGTGTAGTTTTCTTCGGTGAAGGCCCGCCCGAGGCTCGGCGACTGCACGTGCAGGTACCAGGCCCCGGCCTCGGCCAGCTCCAGCGGCGCCTGGTAGAGCCCCTCGCCCACTTCGACCAGCGCGACGTTGCGCGGCAGCGACGAAGGCGCCAGGAAGTAGCGCAGGCTCAGGTCGCCAAGCCCCAGGCGCGGCTTGCCGTCCTCGCCGACAATGCGCACCCGGGCCAGGTAGGGGGTGTGCTGCAGCAGCGGCTGGTCGGTGCCGATGAACTCGGCGTGGGCCCGCTTGAGCACCCCCGACTGCGGCAACGCCGCGACCTCGGTGCTGAAGCAGTGGATGATCTGCGGCTGGTTGAGCAGGAACGCCACGTCGAAGGTGCCGGCGGCCGGCAGCTTCACCGTCGAGCCATACACGCCGGGCGCCAGCTCGCGCAGGCTGCGGTCGATGACCAGCGCGGCGCGGGCCTGGTGGCCGCGGTTGTTGTAGCCCGACATCGGCGCGTTCATGCCCTCGGCATAGAAGTAGGTGGTGTTGTCGACCGGGTTGACCACGAACACCGCATTGTCGTCGCGGGAAATGCTCACCCCCTGGGCCAACGGCAGGTCGCCGGCCTGGCGCGGCGCCGCCGGGCCAGCCTCGAAGCCCTGGACGATCGGCTCGCGCCCCTGCCCGAGGCTTGCCAGGTTGATCATGCTCACCTTCGGCGAAGCCAGCCCACGCACGTAGGCGTAGGCCTTGGTGAAGGTCAGCTGGTACGGCTCGGCGGCCACCGGGATGCGATGGAGCAACTGGTCGGTACTGGCATCGATCACCAGTGCCTGGTTCTCCAGGGTGTTGAGCACCACGCCGTAACGACCATCCTGGCTGAAGCGCATCGGCCCCAGGCCCTGCTCGGCCTTGACCGTGTGGCGCAGGGTGTGGCTGCGGGCGTCGATCACCCGCACCGTGCCCTCCTGACCATCGACCACGTACACCGCTTGCGACAGCGGCGAATAGGCCACCGACAACGGGTGCGGGCCAACCTCGAGGGTCTTCACCAGGCGCATCTGCGCGGTGTCGATGACGCTCAGGGTGCCGCCATCGCGGTTGCTGACGAAGGCGAAACGCGAGTCGGCGCTGAAGGCGATCTCGTGGTGGCCGGAGCCGGTGGCGAACGACTTGAGCGTGGTGCGGCTGGGCACATCGATCACCGTCACCCCACCCTTGGCCGGGTCATGGCTGTTGTTGCCCACCCACAGCAGGCGCTGGTCCGGTTGCAGCGCCACCCGCAGCGGCTGCTCGCCGGCCTCGAGGGTGGCCACGCGAGTAAACGTCTCGGTGTCGATCAATGCCACCTGGTTACGCTCGGGCATGGACACGAACACCTGCTTGTCATCGCCGGTGGCCACCCAGTCCATGGGCCGCCCCGGAAGGTCGATGCGCGCCAGCGTGCTGGTGACCCCACCCACCGACACGGTCGGGTCGATCACCGTCAGGCTGGCATCCTTGTTCAGCACCAGCAGGAAGTAGCTGTTCAGGTCGAGCAAAGGGCGAGCGCCGATGCTGCTCTTGAGAAACAGCGCCACACGCGCCTTGCAGCTGCTGTCGCGATCGCCGACCGGCGCCGACTGCGCGGGGTCGAGCCAGGCGCCCGGGGCCATGCCCGACAGCGGCTGGCCACTGCTCTGGTCGCTGACCTTGAAGCGGATATTGGCAAAGTCGCCCTCGCGCAGTTCGCCGCCGGCCAGGGGCCGCGCCTCGAACTCCACGGTGACGCCGTCGCGGCTGAGGGTGTGCAGGGCCTGGGGGTCGGCGGCCTCCTGCAGCAGTTCGCGGGGGTCGCACCAGAGCTTTTCGTAGGCCACGCCGAGGCCGATCAGCGCGGTGCCCAGCAGCAAGCCCAGGTAGGCAGGGCGAAGCTTGCGGTTCATGCCGGCACGCATGGGGTAGCGCCTTCGAGGGGAATGATCATGCTGCACCTCCACAGGACTCACGGGTTCTGTGGAGGGTGGAAGCAAGCGTTATGCCATTAAACAAATTCCTTTAAATCAACAGGTTGCCAAAACAACCCGAGAACAATGGGGAGGAGGCCCCAATACCGGGGGCTGCCAAGCCTGCACTTTACGAAAGATGCTTGCGCAGGAATGGCACCATCTGCGCCATCGCCTGGGCGACGGGCTCGGGCTTGTCGTACAGGTCGTAGTGCGACCAGCCTTCGGCCACGAACATCTGCTTGTCGGTCGAGGCCGCCCGACCATAGATTTCCCAGCCATCGCGGTAGGCACCGAAACCGCCCGGCTTGTCGCCCATGACCACCAGCAGCGGTTGGGTCAGCAGCACCTCGGCATGCAGGAACGCGTCCCAGCCGAACGCCGCGCTGTTGAAGGAGAACAGGCCGCTGGTGGCACCGTTGGGCTGCTGGCCGCGCGGCGTCCTGTAGTACTCGGTCGCTTCCAGCACATCGATATCGGTGATGCCTGCCTTGCGCCCCTCCTCGACCGATGCTGGCAGGTAATTGATCACCTGCCGGGCGCCACCCCGTGCTTCGGCGGTGCGTTGGGCGGCCATGGCCTGCAGGGCAGAGAGCGGATCGAACTGGCTGAAGCCTTCGCGAACCAGACGTCCGAAGTTGACCCCGGTGATCGACACCAGCGCCTTGATCCGATGGTCGGTGATGGCCGCATGCACGGTGTAGGCGCCACCACCGCAGATGCCGATGGCACCGATGCGCGCCGGATCGACATAGGGCAGTGTCGCCAGGTAATCGATGGCGAAGCGGATATCCGAAACGCGGATCGATGGGTCTTCCATGAAGCGCGGCTCGCCACCGCTCGCGCCCTGGAAGCTGGCATCGAAGGCCAGCACCACGAAGCCCTCCCTGGCCAGGCCTGCGCCATAGACATTGCCCGACGTCTGCTCCTTGCAACTGCCGATGGGGTGGGTGCTGACGATGGCCGGGTATTGCCCGGCAGGATCGAAACCGGCGGGCAAGTACAGGTTGGCGGCAGTGTCCCAACCCAGGTTGCGGTAATTGATGTGCTTGATCGTGATATCGCTCATGTGTTCCTTCCCTATTGCCGTGTACGCGGCGAGAAATGACCTGAAGGGTGAGCAGATCGCCCCTCGTGGCAGCCAGTATAGGAAGGTGAGGCTTCTGCTCATTTGCCTGATCCGGCGCCGTACTTGCCCATTCCCACACTCGGTGTGGCGTTGCGCGCGAGCCTATCGTTTAGTACACGAACAGTACGTATTCAGCTCGCGCTATTCGACTGACACAGGCTGCCTCTGGAAGTCATGATACGTACTACATAGTATTTTTGAGAGTATTCCGCTGCCATTCCAATAGGTATCGCGCCCTACCCGGTGTGCTTATAGCGAACGAACCTCGCGCGACAGCACCCAGTCAAATTACTGATTGTGCGAAATATATAAATCCGACGCATTAGTTACAGAGATGGGTTACCTGCAACGCCAAATGAATTCTCACACTTGAATAGTCGCAAAGTTTTATTTTTGAGTAGTTGCACACTCAACAATCGCGATTATGCCAAATCAATATACTTGGCGACTTACAGCTGGCTACCCTTCTCCTGCCGAGCCACCGGCTACCGTGGCAGCCATCACTCACACAACAAGGAAGACAATCATGGGACGCAGCAAAAGCCTGGAGAAAATGCTGGCCGAGGACAAACGCAACAAAGAACGTCTCGATGAAATATCCGCTGAACTTGATGTGCAATTGAAAGGCGCTGACGAAGCACTTCGAAAGGAAGCTAAAAACTTTTATCAGAACGACGGTAGAAACTGGAAGTACAGCGAATACATTTCCGGTAAACAGTCCGACTTCCAGCTGGAGGACAGTTGGTCGCTGGAGAACCTGTCGAAAATCATCGACAAGATCTCCTCCGCCGTGGTCGGCACCGTGACCGGGCAGATCACCAATGTGCCAGAGGGCACCACCGTGGCGCCCGATGCTGAGAAGATCAACAAGTCCGGTGACCTGACCGCCGACACTCGGCTGCTGGTGGCCACCAACTGCTTCAACTTGCTGTCGGGCATCGTCAACTCATTCGGCAGCATCAGCAAGGTCCAGATCAACACCGCTTCCAGCACCATACCAATCGGCCAGGGGCTAAGGGTGTTTGCCTCTGTCGCCACCAACGTCAGCCAACAGCGCTCGTTCTTCAGCAACAAGATTCTCTGCACCTACCGTTATGTCTACTTCGTGCCGTACTCGCTGGATGAATTCCACGAGCAGGCCGAACGCACCCTGGTCGCACAATACGAACGCACGCTCAACGCTCTGAACAAGGCGTCCCTGCAGAACGACGACAAGTTCTCCAGCGGCAGCATCGATCTCGAGCAGTACCTGGAGACCGCCGACAGGCTGGAGGCCAGAACGCTGGATGTAATCCGCAAGATCGAGCAACTCAGGAAGAAGGATGGCGACCTCAAGGCGATCGCCGAACTGCACATGCGGCAAACCGCCTTTGTGGTGGGACGCAAGATCGAGTTGGCCCGTACCAAAAACCTCGCGCAACGTTTCGACAAACTGCTCCAGGCACTGAAGTCGGCATAAGCTGACTCACTCGCGGCACCGGCCAGCCTCGCCTTGTCCTGGGAGGCTGGCCCTCCCTTGCATCACTGCAATCCTTCTCTCCAGGTCGCCTGAACGCCCGACTGGGTCATCGAGCAGGACTCCTCCGGCTCCGATCTGACACAATTATTTTCACTATGTTGATTTGTGAAATGATTCATGTCATTTTCAGGCCGTACCCAAGCCATGGTTCCTTTCAAGCCATGGTCGGTAACGTCCCCCCACCGGAGTCAACAACATGAATAAAACCGGACTTCTCGGCGCACTGACGCTCTGTGCCTGCAGCCTGCTGGCCCAGGCCGACGACGCCAGCCTGCGCATCGGCATCGAGGCCGCCTACCCGCCCTTCTCCTACCGCACCCCAGAAGGTGAGCTCGCCGGCTTTGACTACGACATCGGCAACGCGCTGTGCGCGCAGATGCAGGTCAAGTGCCAGTGGGTGATCCAGGAGTTCGACGGCATGATCCCGTCGCTGAAGGTACGCAAGATAGACGCCGTGCTGTCGTCGATGTCGATCACCGAGGATCGCTTGAAATCGGTCGATTTCACCGACAAGTACTACCACACCCCCGGCAAGTTCGCGATGAAGGCCGGCAGCCGCCTGGACACCCCTGCGGTGGACCTCAAGGGCCGCAAAGTGGGCGTGCAGCGCGCCTCGACCTACGACCGCTTCGCCACCGAACAACTGGAACCGGCGGGCGTCGAGATCGTGCGCTACGCCTCGCAGAACGAAGCCTTCCTCGACCTGGTTTCCGGGCGCCTGGACGCCACCCTCGCCGATATCGTCAACACCGAGGAGAGCTTCATCAAGACCCCGGCGGGCCAAGGCTTCGCTCTGGTCGGCCCGGACATCAGCGACCCGCACTATTTTGGCCGCGGCGCCGGGATTGCCGTGCGCAAGGGCGACAGCGCCAACCTCGCGCGGCTCAACGCTGCCATCGCCGCGATCCGCGCCAACGGCACCTATCAGCAGGTGCAGCGCAAGTACTTCCCGTTCGACATCTACGGTCAGTAACGCCGGCCGACGAGGGTTTTCATCATGCTTCATGGCTATGGATCGAGCATTCTCGATGGCGCCTGGCTGAGCGTCAGCCTGGCACTGCTGGCGATGGCATTGGCCATCGGCCTGGGCCTGTTCGGTGCGGCCTGCCGCTTGTCACCGTTGCGATGGCTGGCGGCACTGGGCGAGGTCTACGCCACGGTGGTACGCGGCATCCCCGACCTGGTGCTGATCCTGCTGGTGTTCTATGGCGGCCAGGACCTGGTCAATCGCCTGGCCCTGGCGCTGGGCTACCAACAGTACATCGACATCAACCCGTTCGTTGCCGGGGTATGCACCATGGGCTTCATCTTCGGCGCCTACCTCTCGGAGACCTTTCGCGGCGCCTTCCTGGCGATCCCCAAGGGCCAGGCCGAGGCTGGCGCCGCCTACGGCATGAGCGGACTGCAAGTGTTCTGGCGGATCAGCCTGCCGCAGATGGTGCGCCTGGCGTTGCCGGGCTTCACCAACAACTGGCTGGTGCTGACCAAGTCCACCGCGCTGATCTCGGTGATCGGTCTGCAGGACATGATGTTCAAGGCCAAGAACGCCGCCGACGCCACCCACCAGCCGTTCACCTTCTTCCTCGCCGTGGCCGCGCTGTACCTGCTGCTGACCAGCGTGTCGCTGCTGCTGTTGCGCGGCGTGGAACAACGTTACTCGGTCGGCTTCAAAGCCGCCGAACTCTAGGGGAGCTGCCCGATGACGCTCGACTATCAATTGATCTGGCAGAACCTGCCGCTGTACCTGAACGGCGTTGGCCTGACCCTCAAGGTGCTGCTGATTTCGCTGGCCTGCGGCCTGGCGTTGGCGATCCCCCTGGCGCTGATGCGCGTCTCGCGCACGTGCCTGCTGCGCTACCCCGCCTGGCTCTACACCTACGTGATCCGCGGCACGCCGATGCTGGTGCAGCTGTTCCTGGTGTACTACGGCCTGGCCCAGTTCGAGGCCGTGCGCCAGAGCCCGCTGTGGCCGTACCTGTCCAGCGCGACGTTCTGCACCTGCCTTGCCTTCGCCATCAACACCAGCGCCTACAGCGCCGAGCTGCTGGCAGGAAGCCTGCGCTCGACGCCCCGGGGCGAGGTCGAGGCCGCCCGAGCCATGGGCATGTCACGCCTGACGCTGTACCGGCGCATCCTGCTGCCTTCGGCCTTACGCCGCGCCCTGCCGCAGTACAGCAACGAGGTACTGATGATGCTGCAGACCACCAGCCTGGCGTCGATCGTCACCCTGGTGGACATCACCGGCGCGGCGAAGACCTTCAACGCACGCTACTACCTGCCTTTCGAGGCCTTCATCACCGCCGGGCTGATCTACCTGGCCCTGACGTTCATGCTGGTACGCCTGTTCAAGCTGGCCGAGCGCCACTGGCTGGCCTACCTGGCCCCGCGCAAGCACTAAGGAGCTTTCATGCAGCACATTGACCATACCCTGCCCTGGAGCGCCTGCGGCACCGAGCGCTCGCTGCGCGTGCTGCGCTTTGGCAGCGGCCCGCGCAAGGCCTATATCCAGGCTTCGCTGCACGCCGATGAACTGCCCGGGATGCGCGTGGCCATCGAACTCAAGCGCAGGTTGCTGGAGCTCGAGGCGCAGGGCCGCCTGGACGCGGTGATCGAACTGGTGCCCCTGGCCAACCCGATCGGTATCGGCCAGATGTTCCAGGCCACCCACCAGGGCCGCTTCGAGTTCAACAGCGGCAAGAATTTCAATCGCGATTTTCCGGCGCTGACCGAAGCGCTGGCCGCGCACCTGGAAGGCCGCCTGGGCGGCGATGGCCAGGCCAATGTCGCGACCATCCGCCAGGCCATGCTCGAACTCCTCGACGAACTGCCCGCGCCACACTCGGAGCTCGATGGCCTGCGCCGCCTGCTGCTGCGCCACGCCTGCGACGCCGACCTGGTGCTGGACCTGCACTGCGATTTCGAATCGGTGATGCTGCTGTATGCCATGCCGCAGCACTGGGCGCAGCTGCGTCCGCTGGCGGCTCGCCTTGGCGCGCAAGCGGCGCTGCTGGCCGAAGGCGCCGGTGGCGATGCCTTCGACGAAGCCTGCGCCGCGCCCTGGCTGCACCTGCGCGAGTACTTCCCCGAGGCCGAGATCCCCCTGGCCTGCGTGGCGACCACCATCGAGTTGCGCGGCATGGCCGACACCGAACGCGAGCAATGCCAGGCCAGCGCCGAGCAGATCCTCGGCTACCTCGCCGACCAGGGCATGATCCGCGGCCCGTGGCCGGCCGCTCCGGAAAACTGCTGCCAACCCACGCCCTTCGCCGGCGCGCAATACGCCTACGCCGAGCACCCGGGCGTGGTCAGCTACCTGCAGCCACTGGGCGCGCAGGTGCGCGTGGGCGATCCGCTGTTCGAAGTGCTCGACCCGCTCAGCGACCGCCACAGCGTGGTCAGGGCCACCACCGACGGCATCCTCTACGCCCGTGAACGCCTGCGCTTCGCCCAGCCCGGCCTGTGGCTGGCCAAGGTCGCCGGCAACACCTCCATCCGCCAAGGTCGCCTGCTCAGCGACTGAACCCTGCGAGTACCGTCTGATGAACAAACTGCATATCCACGAGTTGCACAAAAGCTACGGCAACCACCAGGTACTCAAGGGCGTTTCGTTGCAGGCCGATGCCGGCGACGTGATCAGCATCATTGGCTCCAGCGGGTCGGGCAAGAGCACCTTCCTGCGCTGCATCAACCTGCTCGAGCAACCCAACGCCGGGCAGATCCTGGTCAACGGCGAACAGCTCAAGCTGCGCGAGTGTCCCCGCGGCGGGCTGCGGGCGGCGGACCCACGCCAGTTGCAGCGCCTGCGGGCGCGGCTGAGCATGGTCTTCCAGCACTTCAACCTGTGGGCGCACATGAGCGCCCTGGACAACGTCATGGAAGCCCCGGTGCACGTGCTCGGCATGAACCGCAAGGAGGCCCGCGAGAAGGCCGAGCACTACCTGGCCAAGGTCGGCGTCAGCCACCGCCGCGACGCCTACCCGGCGCACATGTCCGGAGGCGAGCAGCAGCGCGTGGCCATTGCCCGGGCCCTGGCCATGGAGCCCGAGGTGATGCTGTTCGACGAACCGACTTCGGCGCTCGATCCGGAACTGGTCGGCGATGTGCTCAAGGTCATGCAGGACCTTGCCCAGGAGGGCCGGACCATGGTCGTGGTCACTCACGAGATGGGCTTTGCCCGCGAGGTGTCCAACCAGCTGCTGTTCCTCCATCAGGGCCTGGCCGAGGAACGCGGCGACCCGCGCGAGGTGCTGGCGCGGCCGCAGTCCGAGCGCCTGCGCCAGTTCCTCGCTGGCAGCCTGAAGTAACCCCGAGGCGCTCCGCGGAGCGCCTTCGGATACACTACCGGCAATTCACAGGGAGCTTCGCGCCGGATGTCGAGCCATACCAAGAACACCACCGTCTACGCCGCGCCGGTCATGCGCAAGCTGTCGGAGAGCCTGGCCGAACTGCCACCGTCGTTGCGCAAGGTCGCCGAGTACATCCTGCGCCACCCGCTGAAGGCCGCGACCCTGACCATCGAGGACATGGCCCAGGCCACCGCGACCTCGCCGGCGGCGGTCAATCGCCTGGCCAAGGCCCTGGACCTGGGCGGTTACAGCGGCATGAAGGCCGAGCTGGTGAGCACCCTGCAACAGATGGTCTCGCCGGTGGACAAGCTGCGTAACGAACTTGCCCTGCGCCCAGCCGGCGACTTTGGCCTGCACGAACAGATCCAGTGCGCCAGCAGCAACCTGGCGACCACCGCCAGCAACAACCAGGCCGACACCTTCGAGGCGTTCGTCGGCTGTCTGCTCGAGGCGCGCAAGGTGTATGTGCTGGGCTTCGGCAACAGCGTCTACCTGGCCGGCTTGGCCGCCTCGACCCTGGTGCCGTTCTGCAGGGACACCTGTGCCATCAGCATGGAAGGTGGCAACGAGAATGCCGCCTACCGCCTGGCGGCGATCACCGAGCAGGACGTGCTGCTGGCCATCGCCCTGCCACGCTATTCGCAGGACACCCTGCAGCTTTCGCGGTTCGCCCAGGAACGCAACGCCACGGTACTGGCGATTACCGACTCACCCGCCTCGCCGCTGGCGCCCATGGCCCACCATGTGTTGTACGCGCCCGCCGATCATCCGGTGCTGACCAGCTCCAACATGGCGGTGCTCGCGTTGATCGAGGGGCTGGTGGCCGGGGTCATGGCACGCAACAAGGAGGCGGTGAAACTGGCCACGGAGCTGACCGAAAGCGTGATGTCGTATCTGCATGTGCCAGGCGGCAAGACGCTGAAACCGTAGTCGCCTAGAAGTCCACCTTGCCGCGCCCCGCCTTGATCGAGCCGCGCCTGGATTTCGTGTCGAGGCGCCGGGTCTTCGAACCCAGGGTCGGCTTGGTCGGCCGGCGCTTCTTCTCGACCTTGACGGCACCGATGATCAGCTCGGCCAGACGCGCCAGGGCGTCCGCGCGGTTCTGTTCCTGGGTGCGGTACTGCTGGGCCTTGATGATCAGCACGCCGTCAGCGGTGATGCGGCTGTCACGCAATGCCAGCAGCCGCTCCTTGTAGAATGCCGGCAGTGAAGATGCCTGGATGTCAAAGCGCAGGTGCACGGCGCTGGAGACCTTGTTGACGTTCTGGCCACCGGCGCCCTGCGCGCGAATATAGCTCAGCTCGATCTCGGCATCCGACAGATGAACGTTGTTGGAGATGGTCAGCATGGTGTCTCTCTTGTGATAGCCCGACCATTATCACATCTCCTTGCATTCACTGCCGCGCCATGTGCCGCCGGTATTGCCTGGCACGGGCCGCGTCGCTCAGTTGCTGGCGCAGCAGCGCCCACCAGGGCGCCACCTGGGGATCGGGCGCCTTGGCTTCGCTCAGCCTGCGCAGCTGGAACTTGACCATGGCCATGTTGCCCAGCGAGGCCAGCGCCTTGTTCTTCCAGGTGATCGGGCGCAGTTCCGGCACCGCCTCCTCCCCCGCCTGCCAGTCACGGGGCAAGGCCGGCGCGATGGCCAGCGCGGTACCGATACCGACCATCTCGACGCCGCTGTGCACTACCTGCTCGGCAACTGGTCGGCGGCGGATGCCGCCAGTGACCATTACCGGCATCTTCGCCACCGTGCGGATGTCCCGGGCGAATTCAAGGAAGTACGCCTCCCGCGCCAGCGTGCGGCCATCTCTGGCCTGGCCCTGCATCGCCGGGGCTTCGTAGCTGCCACCGGACAGCTCCACCAGGTCGACCGCCAGCTCATTGAGCAGGACCACCACCTGCCGCGCATCGTCTGCGCTGAAGCCGCCACGCTGGAAGTCCGCCGAGTTGAGCTTGACGGCCACGGCGAAGCCGGGCGACACCACTGCACGCACCGCCTTGACCACCTCCAGCAGCAGTCGCGCACGATTTTCCAAGGTGCCGCCCCACTGGTCGGTGCGCTGGTTGCTCAGGGGCGAAAGGAACTGGCTGAGCAGGTAGCCATGGGCCGCGTGGATTTCCACCCCACTGAAGCCCGCCTGCTCCCCCAGCCGCGCGGTGTTGGCAAAGCGGCGGATCACATCCTCGATCACATCGTGGGTCATCGCCCGCGGGGTGGAGAAATGCCTGGACATGCTGCCCAGCTCCAGCGCCACGGCCGACGGGCCCCAGGTTTCCTGCCCCAGGCTCGCGGGCATCTGCCGGCCGGGGTGGTTGATCTGCAACCAGAACTGCGCGCCCTTCGAGCGGCCGATGGCGGCCCACTGGCGAAAACGCTCCAGGTGTCGATCATCCTCCAGCACCACGCCGCCGGGGCCGGTCATGGCGCGGTTGTCGACCATGACGTTGCCGCTGATGAGCAAGCCGGCGCCACCCTGCGCCCAAGCCTTGTACAAGCGCATCAGCCGGTCGGAGGGCGCATGGTCGGCATCGGCCATGTTTTCTTCCATGGCAGCCTTGGCGATACGGTTGGGGATGACCGCGCCATTGGGCAGGGTCAGGGGGGAGAACACGTCCATCGGCGTTACCTCAACAAAGTTCGTGCCGCAGACGTTAGCTTTAAAGTCAACTTTAAGGTCAAGCCCTGAACCGGCCGAAAATTCGGCATTGACTCTCAAGTTGGGTTGAACGTTAGGGTGATTACGCAGCCCCGACATCATCCCCCCTGGAGATACAGCACCGTGAAACTCGGAACCGTCACCGCCTTGGCCGGCGCCCTGCTGATGCCCGTCACCCACGCCGCCAACGGCCTCCCTGAGCATGCCGCTACCACGCAGATCGACATCGCCGGGCACCCGGTGCCCGTGCTCAAGGGCGGGCTGTACGACCGTTACCGCTCCAACCCGCCGCTGGCGGTGATCCAGGCCGAGGCGCCGGATATCGACCTGAGCTGGTTCAAGGGCCTGGAGAAGAGCCGGGTCGACATGGGTTTCGAGTCGTACTCACCGAACTTCTACTACCGCAACAGCCGTGTCACCGCCGTCTACACCGCCGATCTCGAACGCCTGCGGGCACTGATCCCCGCCGCCGTGCTGGAGCAGGTGCAGCCACTGCAGGTCTGGCCTGGGCGCGGCCTGGTGGCGTTCACCGCCTACACCTACGACTACTGCGACAACGACAGCTACAACGAGGTTGCCGTGTCGATCATTACCAACAAACCCGGCAAGGCGAACCTCGGGCCCTTCTCGCTGGTCGGGCAGTCGATGGCCAAGGATTTCTGGGGCTATGTGCTCAAGCTGCCGGTCAACACCGAGCTGGCACGGGTGCGCGGCGTGGTGGGCTACAACCTGCCCAAGTGGCTGACCGGGATCGACCGGCGCGAGGACGCCCAGGCGGTGACCTACGATATCGTCGATGCGCGGTCCGGCAAGGTGGACGTGGTGTTCAGGGCCAGGAAGCTCGACGGATTGTCCCACGAGCCAGGCCTTGTCACCAACAGCTTCACCAACCTCGATCATCAGGGCCGCCTGGCCTTCGGCTACGCCACCTCGCGGCAGGTCAGCCATGCCTCGAGCATGCAGGCTGATTCAGCGGAACTGGTGCTGGGTGATGGCGAGCTGTCGCGCTATATCCGAGAGTTGCAGTTGGGACGGATGGTCAAGTACGAGTACGTGCCCGAGTTCCAGAGTGCCTTGTACGCGCCCAGGCCGCTGGCAGCGCTGGCTGCGGGTAACTGAGGCGAAACGCGATTGCTTGATGTAACGCGGACTGCGTGAGCGCTACAACTTGGATTGCTGGGCCATTTCCTCACGCAGCCGCTCCAGCACCCGCTGCGAATTGTCCACGCACTGCATGCCTTCGGGCTTGCTCTCGATGCCCTCGATCACCAGCAGCAGCTGCGCCTTGTTGCGTGCCAGGCGTTCCTGCAGGCGCTCGATCTCCTCGACCTTGCGCCTGAGCCCGCCCAGCAGTTCATCGTGCTGCCAGCCCTTGGCCTTGGCCGGCAGCAACCGGCGAATCTCCTCCAGCGAAAACCCGGCAGCCTGGGCGTTGGTGATCATCTCCAGCACCCACACGGCATCGGCGTCGTAGTCGCGGTAGCCATTGGCCTTGCGCTCGACCGAGCTGATCAGCCCGCTGGCCTCGTAGAAGCGGATACGCGACGGGGCCAGGCCCGTAAGCTTGGCCAGCTCTCCTATTCTCATGCAGCACCTTTGCAATTGCATTGACCTTGAAGTGCACTTTAATCCTAGAGTTGTCCGGTGGCCAGTGAACCCTCAATGGCCCGCCTTCACTAGCTCCTCACCCAAGAATCAGGAGACGCGAAATGGCATACGTCACAACCCCGGAAGGACTCGAGATCTTCTACAAGGACTGGGGCCCCCGGGACGCCCAGGTGATCTTCTTCCATCACGGCTGGCCGCTCAGCGCCGACGACTGGGACGCGCAACTGCTGTTCTTCGTCGCCGAAGGCTACCGCGTGGTCGCCCATGACCGTCGTGGCCATGGCCGTTCGAGCCAGGTCTGGGACGGCCACGACATGGACCATTACGCCGACGACGTGGCGGCGGTGGTCAAACACCTGCGGGTCGAGGGGGCGATCCATGTCGGGCACTCCACCGGCGGTGGCGAAGTGATCCACTACATGGCCCGCCATCCCGGGGACAAGGTGCCCAAGGCCGCCATCATCGCCGCCGTGCCGCCGCTGATGGTCCAGACCGCCAGCAACCCGGGTGGGCTGCCCAAGTCGGTGTTCGACGACCTCCAGGCCCAGCTCAAGGCCAACCGCGCGCAGTTCTACCAAGATATCCCGTCGGGGCCGTTCTACGGCTACAACCGTCCCGGCGCCAAGGCAGATCAGGGCGTGATCCTCAACTGGTGGCGTCAGGGCATGATGGGCGGCGCCCAAGCACATTACGACGGCATCGTCGCGTTCTCCCAGACCGACTTCACCGAGTCGCTGAAAAAGGTGACGGTGCCGGTGCTGGTCATGCATGGCGACGACGACCAGATCGTGCCTTACGACAATTCGGGGCCACTGTCGGCCAAGTTGCTGCCCAATGGCACGCTGAAGACCTACAAGGGCTACCCCCATGGCATGCCCACCACCCACGCCGACGTGATCAACCAGGACCTGCTGGCGTTTTTTCGTAGCTGATAAAGGGTGACCCCTGGTCGGCGTCACATTTGGCGCCGGCCCATTACCCCACTGACAGGAACAATGAACCTGGCGCGCCTGCCGACGCTCTGAGCTGATAACCCCCAGGCCAAGGTGAGCCATGGAGCTGATCGTCGCGCGCCCCGAAGGGCTTTATTGCCCACCCGGTGATTTCTACATCGACCCCTGGCGGCCGGTCGACCGGGCAGTGATCACCCACGCCCACGGCGACCATGCCCGGCGCGGCAATCGCCACTACCTCGCCGCGGCGCCCGGCGCCGGGATACTGCGCGCCCGCCTGGGCGAGGATATCGACCTGCAGACCCTGCCCTATGGCACGCCGCTGGAGCACCACGGCGTGACCCTGAGCTTTCACCCCGCCGGCCATGTGCTCGGCTCGGCCCAGGTACGCTTGGCATACCGCGGCGAGGTGTGGGTCGCCTCCGGCGACTACAAGGTCGAGCCGGACGGCACCTGCGAAGCCTTCGAACCGGTGCGCTGCCACACCTTCATCAGCGAATCGACCTTCGGCCTGCCGATCTACCGTTGGCAAGCCCAGGCCTGCATCTTCGCCGACATCGACGCCTGGTGGCGCGCCAATGCCGCCGCCGGGCGTCCGAGCGTGCTGTTCGCCTACGCCTTCGGCAAGGCCCAGCGGATTCTCCACGGCATCGACGCCAGCATCGGCCCGGTGCTGGTGCACGGCGCGGTGGAACCGCTGAACCAGGTCTACCGCGCCGCCGGTGTGCGCCTGCCGGAAACCCTGCCCGCCACCGCGACCAGCAAGGGCGACCCATTGCTGCGCCAGGCGCTGGTCCTCGCCCCGCCCTCGGCGGGGGGCAGCACCTGGATGCGCCGCTTCGGCGACTACAGTGACGCCTTCGCCAGCGGCTGGATGCTGCTGCGCGGGGCGCGGCGTCGGCGCGGCGTCGATCGCGGCTTCGTGCTCTCCGACCACGCCGACTGGCCTGGCCTGCTCTGGGCCATCGAGCAGAGCGGTGCCGAGCGGGTGATGGTCACTCACGGCCAGGTCAATGTGCTGGTTCGCTACCTGACCGAACGCGGTCTGGATGCCCGAGCCTTCCAGACCGAGTACGGCGAGGAAGACGACAGCCTGGAGCCGACCAACTGATGAGAGCCTTCGCCGAACTCTACGCCCGGCTCGATGCCACCACCTCGAGCAATGCCAAGCTCGCCGCGCTGCAAGAGTATCTGGCCACCGCACCACCTGCCGATGCCGCCTGGGCGGTGTACTTCCTCGCCGGCGGACGCCCCCGCCAGGTGGTGCCGACCCGTGTGCTGCGCGACCTGGCGATCTGCCTGTGCGGCCTGCCCGAGTGGTTGTTCGAGGAGAGCTACCAGGCCGTCGGCGATTTCGCCGAAACCCTTTCGCTGTTGCTGCCAGAGTCGACCCATGTCGCGGATGAAAGCTTGCAGTGGTGGCTGGAGCAGCTGCTGCCGCTGCGCGGCCTGCCCCCCGAAGAACTGGCGCCGCGCCTGCAGGCACTGTGGACGCGGCTCGACCGGCAAAGCCTGATGGTCAGCCTCAAGCTGCTCACTGGTGGTTTTCGGGTCGGCGTCTCGAAGCTGCTGGTGACCCGCGCCCTGGCCGCGTTGGCCGGGGTCGACGCCAAGCGCGTGGCGCAGCGCATGGTCGGCTACACCGACCTTGCGCACCAGCCGACGCCTCAGCGCTATCTGGCGTTGGTCGCCCAGGAGTCGGCCGAGGAACATGCCCAGCGTGGCGGCCAGCCCTACCCGTTCTTCCTGGCGCATCCGCTACAGGAGCCGCCCGAGCGTTTCGACGCGGTGCTCGGCCCGCCCCAGGAGTGGCTGGTGGAATGGAAGTGGGACGGCATCCGCGCCCAGCTGGTGAAACGCGATGGGCGTGCCTGGCTGTGGTCGCGGGGCGAGGAGCTGATCACCGAGCGTTTTCCCGAGATTGCGCAACTCGCCGCCGCTCTGCCCGACGGCACCGTACTCGATGGCGAGCTGGTGATCTGGAAGGAGCCATCCGACAGCGGCGAACAGAGATTCGGCGTCCAGCCCTTCGCCCTGCTGCAGCAACGCATCGGCCGCAAGACCTTGGGCAAGAAGCTGCTGGACGAGTTGCCGGCGGCGCTGCTGGCCTACGACCTGCTGGAATGGCAAGGCGAAGACTGGCGCAGCCGCAGCCAGGACCAGCGTCGGGCACAGCTCGAGACGCTGGTCGATAGCATCGGCGATGCCCGCCTGCGCCTGTCGCCGCGCGTGACCGGCGACGACTGGCAGGCGCTCGCCCGCCAGCGCGAGGCCTCGCGCCAGCTGGGTGTCGAGGGCATGATGCTCAAGCGCCGTGACTCGCTGTACGGCGTGGGCCGTACCCGTGACCTGGGCCTGTGGTGGAAATGGAAGATCGACCCGTTCAGCATCGATGCGGTGTTGATCTATGCCCAGCGCGGCCATGGCCGGCGTGCCAGCCTGTACAGCGACTACACCTTCGCGGTATGGGACGACAGTGCCCCGGGCGAGCGGGTGCTGGTGCCCTTCGCCAAGGCCTACTCCGGCCTCACCGACGAAGAGATGCGCAAGGTCGACGCCATCGTGCGCAGGACCACGGTGGACAAGTTCGGCCCGGTACGCAGCGTCACCCCGACCCTGGTGTTCGAACTGGGCTTCGAAGGTATCGCCCTGTCCAAGCGCCACAAGAGCGGCATCGCGGTGCGTTTCCCACGCATGCTGCGCTGGCGCACCGACAAGACCATCGAGCAGGCCGACACGCTGGCCACCTTGCAGGGGCTGCTGTGACGGTCAAGCGCCGCCAGCCTTCCAGCCGCTGGTTCGCCGAGCGCGGCTGGAAGCCGTTCACCTTCCAGAAGGCCGTCTGGCAAGCCGTGGCCGACGGCGAATCGGGGCTGCTGCACGCCGCCACCGGCGCCGGCAAGACCTATGCGGTGTGGTTCGCCGCGCTGGATCGTTTCGCCGGGCAGTGTGCCTCCCTGCCCACGTCAGCAGGTCGCGGCAAGCCTGCCATGGCGCCGCTGACCGTGCTGTGGATCACCCCCATGCGCGCCCTGGCCACCGACACGGCCAGGGCGCTGCAGGCCCCTCTGGATGACCTGGGGATCGCCTGGAGCATCGGCCTGCGCACCGGTGACACCGGCAGCGCCGAACGCGCCCGCCAGGCACGGCGCCTGCCCAGCGCCCTGGTCACCACACCGGAAAGCCTGACCCTGCTGCTGACCCAGGCCAATGCACGCGAGGCGTTCGCCGGCCTGCGCATGCTGGTGGTGGACGAATGGCACGAGTTGCTCGGCAACAAACGGGGCGTGCAGTTGCAACTGGCCCTCGCCCGCCTGCGCTGCTGGCAGCCGTCGCTTATGGTCTGGGCGCTTTCGGCCACGCTGGGCAACCTGGAGCATGCCCGGCAAGTGCTGATGCCGGCGGGCCGCCTGGTGCAGGGGCATGACGCCAAGGACCTGCGCATCGACACCTTGCTGCCGGCCGCCATCGAACGCTTCCCCTGGGCCGGGCACCTGGGCCTGCGCATGCTCGGGCAAGTCGTCGAACAACTGGAGGTCAGCGCCACCACGCTGGTGTTCACCAACACCCGCTCGCAGGCGGAGACCTGGTACCAGGCACTGCTGCAGGCGCGGCCCGACTGGGCCGGGCTGCTGGCACTGCACCATGGCTCGCTGTCACGGGAGGTGCGCGACTGGGTGGAGCTGGCCTTGAAGAAAGGCCAGCTGAAGGCGGTGGTGTGCACTTCAAGCCTGGACCTTGGCGTGGACTTCCTGCCCGTGGAACGCGTGCTGCAGGTCGGTTCGGCCAAGGGGGTGGCGCGCCTGATGCAGCGCGCCGGGCGCTCCGGCCACGCCCCGGGCCGGCCCTCGCGTGCCACGCTGGTACCTACCCACAGCCTTGAGCTGCTGGAGGCGGCGGCAGCACGCAGGGCGGTGGCGCAAGGCAAGGTCGAGGCGCGCCAGGCCCCCGAACGGCCACTGGATGTGCTGGTCCAGCACCTGGTGAGCATGGCCCTCGGCGATGGCTTTGATGCCCAGGACATGCTCGCCGAAGTGCGCAGCGCCTGGTCGTACCGCGACCTGAGCGAGACGCAATGGGCATGGGCCCTGGCGTTCATCCGCCACGGCGGTCTCTCGCTCACGGCCTACCCCGATTTCCGCCGCGCCGAGCCGGACGCCGAAGGCCGCTGGCGGGTGCCCGACGCACGCCTGGCACGCCGTCACCGCATGAGCATCGGCACCCTGGTCAGCGATGCCAGCCTGACCGTGAAGTTCTGGGCCCGCGGCGGCAGCGGATCGCTGGGCAGCGTCGAGGAAGGCTTCATCGCCCGCCTGCGCCCGGGCGACCACTTCCTGTTCGCTGGCCGCACGCTTGAGCTGGTGGAAGTGCGCGACATGACCGTCTACGTGCGCCGCGCCAGCGACCGCAAGGCCGCCATTCCGCGCTGGAACGGCGGGCGCATGCCGCTCTCGGGCGAACTGGCCGAAGCGCTGCTGGCCGAGCTGGACGCGGCGGACCAGGGGATGTACCAAGGCCCGGAAATGCGCCTGCTGCGCCCGTTGCTGGAGGTGCAGAAAGCCTGGTCGGCGCTGCCTGGCAAAAACGTCCTGCTGGCCGAGACCCTGAAGTCCCGCGAGGGCTGGCACCTGTTTCTCTATCCCTTCGCCGGGCGCTCGGTGCACCTGGGCCTGGCCAGCTTGCTGGCCTGGCGCCTGGCGCGGGATACGCCGCTGAGTTTCTCCATCGCGGTCAACGACTACGGCCTGGAACTGCTGTGCGCCAGCGCCATCGACTACGCCGGTGCCCTGACCCCGGCGCTGTTCGACAGCCAAGACCTGTTGCCCGAGGTGCTAGCCAGCCTCAATGCCGGTGAACTGGCGCGCCGGCGCTTTCGCGAGATCGCCCGGATCGCCGGACTGGTGTTTACCGGCTACCCCGGTGCGCCGAAGAGCACGCGCCAGTTGCAGGCTTCCAGCGGGCTGTACTTCGATGTGTTCAGGCAGCACGACCCGGACAACCTGCTGCTGACCCAGGCCCGCCAGGAGGTGCTGAGCCAGGAACTGGATGTGCAACGCCTGCACCAGACCCTGCAGCGCTTGCAGCCTCTACCGCTGCAACTGCGGACCATCAGGCGCGCCACACCGTTCGCCTTTCCGCTGATGGTCGAGCGCTTTCGCGAGAGCCTCAGCTCGGAAAAACTCGCCGACCGGATCCGGCGCATGGTCAGCGACCTGGAGCAGGCCGCAGGTGCCGGGGCACAGGAGCCTGCGGCGCTGACCACGCTGATGGTCGAGGATGACACCCGTGAACCTGGCCGCGCGCGCAAGGCCAGGCGCAGCAAGGACGGCCGGCCACGCCCGGCCAGGCAGCGGTCCTGAGGCCATGGCCAGCACCCCTCCCTCGCACATCAGCGTAAAGGTGGCCGGCACCGAACTCTGCCTGCTGGCGGAAAAGGCCCTATGGTGGCCAGAGCGGCAGACCCTGCTGATCGCCGACCTGCATCTGGGCAAGGCCGCCGGCTTCCGGGCACTGGGCCAGCCGGTGCCCAGTGGCACCACCGCCTGCAACCTGCAACGCCTGGATGCCCTGCTGCAGCGCTTTGCCTGCCAGCACCTGGCATTTCTCGGCGACTTCCTGCACAGCGCCAAAGGCAGAACCCCGCAAACCCTGGCAGCGCTTGCCGAGTGGCGCGCCCGCCATGCGACGCTGCCCATCACCCTGGTGCGTGGCAACCATGACCGGCACGCCGGTGATCCGCCGGCCGGGCTGGGCATCGAGGTGGTGGCCGAGCCGCTGCCGCTCGGCCCGTTCGCCCTGCACCACGAGCCCTGCTCGCATCCGCAGCGGCATGTACTGGCGGGCCATGTGCATCCGGCATACCGCCTGCGCGGCCGTGGCCGCCAACAGGTGCGCCTGCCCTGTTTCCTGGTCGGCGAGCACCTGACCTTGTTGCCGTCGTTCGGCAGCTTCACCGGCGCGATGACGCTGCAGCCGGGAACGGGTCAGCGGGTCTATGTCATTGGTGATGGAGGGATCTGGGAAGTGCCCGGACAATTGAAGTGACACGAACAATTAACCGCGTGCAAATTTAAATATATTTACACATTCGATACAGCTGCTTACACCTGCTCATAGCCCATTAAAATTGTTTCACCAAAAACCTGCATAACTGCGCCAACAGTTAATTGAAATAACCATCGCCCCGCCAGACAATGACTCGCCGCCCCGCTCTTCGCCGCTATCTGCCTGCGGGGTTCAGGGCCATGAATTCCATACAACGCGCTTGCCGACGTGATATCGGCTCGCGCCATGTTTATCAAAAACCCAATAGCTCCGGACTTGAATTAGTCGCACGAGCAAACTTTTCACGTAACTTTCACACCCATTCCAAAGAATGAAGCACTGGCAAACTACTTGCCGAGGAAACCTATGAACACCCCCGCCATTCATACGCCCACCCTCCCGTGTCCAGCCCAGGAGCGTATTCTGCTGACCGGTGCCACAGGTTTTCTCGGTGGCGCCGTCGCCGCCCAGATGATCGCCGAAGGGCATGCCGAGGCCCTGTGCTTCCTCGTTCGCGCCGATAACCCGGCGCAGGGCCTGCAACGCCTGCGCGACAACCTGCGCCAGCATGGTGTCGACGACAGCCAGAGCCAGGCCCTGAGCGAAGCGCAGATCCTCTGCGGCGACTTCCTCGACACCGCTTGGCTGGCTCGCGAGACCCCGCGCCTGATGCAGGTCGACCGGGTGATCAACTGCGCCGCCGTGGCCTCGTTCTCGAAGAACCCCAATATCTGGCCGGTAAACGTCGAGGGCACCTACGCCTTTGCCCAGGTGCTGAGCCGCTCAAGCCGTCTCAAGCGTTTTCTCCACGTCGGCACCGCCATGTGCTGCGGCCCGCAGCGCGAGTCACCGATCAGCGAATCGTGGGAGTTCCCCGAGGCCGCGCAGCAACTGGTGGACTACACCGCCTCGAAGGCGGAGATCGAACGGCGCATGCGTGAAGAACTGCCCAGCCTGCCGCTGGTGGTGGCGCGGCCATCCATCGTGGTCGGCCACCGCAGCCTCGGCTGCCAGGCCTCGGGCAGCATCTTCTGGGTGTTCCGCATGGGCTTCGCCCTGGAAAGCTTCACCTGCGGCCTGGACGAGCAGATCGACGTGATCCCGGTGGACTACTGCGCCGAGGCGCTGATCGGCCTGGCGCTCAAGCCCCGCCTGGGTCATGACCTCTACCATATCTCCGCCGGCCATCATTCGGCCTGCACCTTCGCCGAGATCGACCAGGCCTTCGCCTTGGCCAATGGCGCGGAGCCGGTGGGCGAGCGCTATCGCAAGGTCGAGGCGGACGACCTCAAATCGCTCGCCAGCCATTTCGAAACCCGCATCGGCCCGGCCAACCCACGGCTGGTGCTGCGCGCACTGCGCCTGTACAGCGGCTTCGCCGACCTCAACTACCTGTTCGACAACAGTCGGCTGCTGGAAGAAGGCATTGCCGTGCCGCCACGCTTCACCGACTACCTGGACGTCTGTGTCAGGTCGTCCAGCGGTGTGAGCATCGCCACGCAGATGCAGTGGGATTTCAAGTAATAAGCGTCACTGGGGCTGCTACGCAGCCCATCGCCGGCAAGCCGGCTCCCACAGGGACCGCGCAATTAGTGAGGCCTGCGCTGTATCTGTGGGAGCCGGCTTGCCGGCGATGGGCCGCAAAGTGGGCCTGACTGGCATTAGCCAAAGAGGGTGATTTACTTAACATATTCATGAGGCGCATGATCACCACTTCTCCCGTGGAGGTCATGCTGCCGCCGTATGCCTACGGTGTTGGACGCGATGGACAACTTGGCAGCCTGAAGCAAAACCCTGGCAGTCCCAGGCAAGACACCTACCTTTCGTTAGGTGCTCAATACCTGCAACCGCCAGCGCTTGTGCAAGCCGTGCTGTCCAACAATTCCAACTGTCCAGGCTGCGCCATGATCAACATCGAAACGCCGACGTACTACACCGCCACCAAGAAGTACAACCTCAGCTTCCCCACCCTGGAAAGCGACATCGAAGCCGATGTCGTGGTGATCGGCGGCGGTTTCTCGGGCATCAACACCGCCCTGGAACTGGCCGAGCAAGGCATCACCAATGTCGTCGTGCTCGAGGCTCGCTACCTGGGCTTCGGCGGCACCGGGCGCAACGGCGGGCAGATCATGGCCGGCATCGGCCACGACCTGGAGAAGATCAAGAGCAGCGTGGGCGATCAAGGCCTGCGCGAGATCTTCGAGATCAGCGAGCTGGGCGCCGGCATCATCAAGGCGCGCATCGCCCGCTACCAGATCGACGCCGACTTCTGCCACGGCTACGGCTACATGGGCTTCAACGCCCGCCAGGAAAAGACCCTGCGCGCCTGGGAGAAGGACTTCAAGGCCATCAACGGCAAGGACGAGATCCGCTTCCTCGGCGGCTCGGAGGTCAGGCAGATCATCGGCTCCGACGCCTACAGCAGCGCCCTGCTGCACATGGGCGGCGGCCACGTGCATTCGCTGAACCTGCTGCTTGGCGAGGCCCAGGCCCTGGTCGGCCACGGTGCGCGGATCTTCGAGCACAGCCCGGCCCTGGAAGTGCACTACGGCGAGCGCATCACCGTGCGCACCGGGCGCGGCTCGGTCAAGGCAAGCAAGCTGCTGTGGGCCTGCGATAGCTTCCTCAACAAGCTCGAACCCGAACTGCATGCGCGCACCGTCAACACCTATGCCTTCCAGTTGATGACCGAGCCACTATCGGACGAGCTCATCCAGCGCATCAGCCCGATCCGCGGCGCCTACAGCGATATCCGCCCGGTGATCGACTACTACCGCGTCACCCGCGAGAACCGCCTGCTGTTCGGTGCCGCCACACCGTTCGTGGAGCACATCCCCAAGGACCTCAAGGCCTGGAACCGCAACCTGATGCTGAAGATCTTCCCCTACCTCAAGGACGTGCGCATCGACCTGGCCTGGGGTGGACCGATGGCCACCAGCGCCAACCTGTTCCCGCAGATCGGCACCCTCAGCAACCGCCCCAACGCCTTCTACGTGCAGGGCTACTCGGGCTTTGGCGTCACCCCCAGCCACATCATCTGCAAGATCCTCGCCGAAGGCATGAGCGAAGGCTCGGCCCGCTACGACCTGATCAGTTCGGTCAAGCACGCGCGCATCCTCGGCAAGGACCATATCCGCCCACTGCTGCTGACCGCCGGCAAGACCGTGCATCAGCTGTCGGGCTTCTTCAACGGCCGCCGTTGATTCTTTTTGAACAAGACCAGGAGAACCACCATGACCCTCACCGCCGTCCGCCAGGGTGTGCAGCTGTCCGAACTCGACGCCTGGGGCACCGTTGCCGACCTTGGCTCGACCATCCTCGAAGGCGAGGTCAAGTGCTACGGCAAGATGACCCACGGCGCCCCGACCGACCCGGTCAGCAGCGCCTATTTCGGCACCACCCAGGGCAAGTTCCGCATGGTCTATCCGTTCAGCGAGCAAGCGGTGATCGTGACCGGCGAGATTCAACTGACCGATGAATCCACCGGGCAGGTGACGCGCTACAAAGCGGGTGATGCCTGGTTCGTGACCAAGGGCACGCCGGTGCTGTGGGAGGTGTTGAGCGAGACCTTTGTGAAGCATTACCTTGCGCTAGCCTGATTACATCCTCGCGACCGCTTCGCCGGCAAGCTGGCTTCCACAGGGGACGCATAACCTGTGAGAGCCGGCTTGCCGGCGATGCTTTTAGCGCCCTGCCGTCAACGCCATGGCCCTGAAATCCTTTGGCGACTGCTCGAACTGCTTCTTGAACGCCCGGCTGAAATGCGCCGAGTCGGTGAAGCCCCACTTGTAGGCGATCGAGGTGATCGACTCGCGCTTAAGGAACGGGTTGGACAGATCATCGGCGCTGCGCTTGAGCCGTGAGCGCTGGATGTAACGGCACACGCTGTCGCCCTCCTCCTCGAACAACCGGTACAGGTGGCGCACCGAAATGCTCAGGCGCTCGGCCAGGTTCGCCGGGGTCAACCCGGGCTGCCCCAGCGACTCGTCGATGACCTTCTGCACATAGCCGCGCAGGCTGACACCGCCGAGCCCGACCAGCGAGCCGGGATTGTCATCAGCGTGCTCGAAGCCCGGCTCCAGCAGGGCGATGAAAGCCGCCTGCAGCGCCTCGCCCTGGGTTGCCCCGGCCTCGTCGCCTTCACGGCACAGCTGATCCATAAGCAGATGCAGCATGCGCCCGCAGGCGTTGGTCGAGGAGATCTTGCCGAAGGTCGTGCCCTGCTTCGCAAGATGTTTGCGCACCTGCTCGCGGGACAGTGACAGCGAAACATGCTCGATCAGGCCGAACGGGGTGATCTCGCACGGCCCCACCGAGTCCATCAGCAGCAGCTCGCCCGGCGACAGTTGGATGCTCACGCCCTCCTGGGTGATCTGTGAATAGCCCATGCGCTGGCTGACCAGGAAGCAATGCTGGTCGTCGTCACGGTCAGGGTTGTCGCCCAGGCGGCGGATATTGCCGGCATTGGTGCGCAGATTGGCCAGGGCCAGGCCGGCGCGGTTGTAGGTCGATATCTCGCCGATGAACAGCGAGCGGTTGAAGGCAAGTTCGGTCTGGAACTGGCCGCAGACTTTTTGCATGGCCGTCGTCCAGCGCTCCAGGCCGTCCTGGGCCGGACTTGCGCTGTGCACTGAAGCGGGCTGGGGCATGGGCATGGCGACCTCCACAGCAACGGTTGTTGTTATGGGGACAATTGTTAACATGTTATCAATGAAGGTACAACTGTCATCTTTCCAAGCCGCTGCCAAAGGTTCGCGGAGAGTCAGAGGTCGCGCAGGGTGCACGCCAACCCGTCGAACGCCAGCCAGAGATGGTGGCGCTGTTCGGTTGTGAGGGGAATGTAGCGACGCAACGTCGGCATCCGGTTGACCACCTCGCTGGCGCCCATGTGCTCCAGGGTCACCTGCCACTGACCGTTACTGCAGTCGATGGCCAGGCGCTTGAAGTCCAAGGGCATCAGGGCGGCCTGCACTGCAGCCAGGCGAGCTTTGAGCGCCTCGAACAATAGCGGGTCACCGCCGCGCAGGCGGCATCCCAGCCCGCTGCGCCGCAGCATGCCGGTGTGGTGCAGTTCGGCGCGCAGCGTGCCCTGGCCACTGGCTGGCACGCGCAGGATGAACTCGCACATCACCAGATGCATCAGCAGGTGGCTTTCGGTGCGCTCACGCACCTCGATACGCGGACCATCCTCGCGGTAGGTAAAGGAAGCTGCGGATTGCAAATCCGCCAATCCGAGGTTGCGCCCCAGACAGGCCAGGGTCGCCCCGGGCCGATACCCGGCCGGAGCGCGTGGCCCGGTCAGGCGCTCAAGCCAGCTTGCCGACATGGCGCACCTGCTCGCTATGAGGTTGGCCGGGCTCGGCGGCGAACTCCTTCTCCAGCACATCCTCGACCCTGGCCGGCCGGAACGGGTTGACCTTCTGCACGCACAACGTCCAGAACAGCGCGTAGACGGCGGTGGCGCCAAGCATCACGGCGAACGGCACATACACATCGGCCGGGTTCATGCCCGGCGGGGTGATGAACCACATGCCCAGCAGGATGCCGATGCTGGAGACGATCTGCGGCAGCGGGAACAGCGGCGAGCGATAGGCCCGCGGCAGGTCCTGGCGACGGATGCGCAGGATCACCACCGACAGGGTCACCAGCAGGTACGCGGTGCTCCATGCACATACCGCCGCCAGCACCAGGTGCAGGATGTTGTCGGTGTTGCCACCCAGGTACCAGGCATGCAGGCAGGGGATCAGCGCCACCACCAGGATGCACAGCAGCGGGGTCTTGAAGCGCGGGTGCAGATAGGTAAACACCTTGGGCAATGCCCCATCCACCGCCATGCCGTAGAGAATCCGCGGCACCCCGGCCATCAGCGTGTTGATGGTGGCGGCGCCGGCGAAGAGGAAGCCGATGCCCAGCCACACCGGGCCGATATCGCCCATCACCTGCTCGGCGAAACGCGGGATGGCCATGGGGGTGTCCAGCAGGTGCACGCCGCTGGCGGCATCGAGCACCACGTTTTCCACCTGCCGCTTCATCGCCGCGCCGTAGATGAACATGCAACTGGCCACACCGAACAACCCCAGCGCCATGGCCTTGGGCATCACCCAGGCCGAACGGCGCAATTCCGGGGCCAAGGGGGTGACGAACTCGCAGCCGACGAACATGAACATGGCCATGCCTACCAGCGACAGGATGGTCATCAGGTCGGTGCCGACCAGCGACACGCCGAATGGCCCTTCCAGCTCGACGGCGGGCGCTGCGATCAGGCCGAGCACGCCGAACACCATCAGCGTGGTCCACATGCCGAAGGTCAGTACCACCTCGGCGCGGCCGAAGGCACTTACGCCAAAGGCGTTGAGCACGCCGAACACCAGCACGAAGCCCACCCCCAGCAGCCAGGAGCCGCCGGCCGATTCGGCCAGGGTGTTGAGGTGTTCGAAGTTCACCAGGGCCATGACCCCGGAAAGGATGGTCTCGGCGGTGCCGGCGAACACATGCACGATCAGGTAGGCCGACAGAGTGCCAGTGATGGCGAAGAAGCGGCCCAGGCCGCAGTTGATGTAGTCGTAGACAGAGCCGGTGGTGGGCAGGATCGCCGCCGCCTCGGCGAAGGTGGTCGATTGCGCCAGCATCATCACTGCGGCGATCAGCATGGCCACGGCGAAGGCGCTGCCGCCGATGCCGAAGCCCATGGTCGCGGTGAGGATCACCGGGCTGGCCATGATCAGGCCGACGGTGCTGGCCAGCGCGGTGGGGAAGCCGACGCTGCCGCGGTTCAAGTGCTCGGTGAGCTTATTATTGGTTGTCATGGGTGGGCCCTGGGTGGACGAGAGAAAGATGACCGCTTGCCCGGCGCGCCGCAAGTGCTGGCGTGCGCCGGGTCTTCCCCGTCACTTTGCGGCCTTCACCCAGGCAGGTCTTGCCACTGCCTGCCGCCGACCTTGATCCGTGTTGCCAGGTGCCAGGCGATAGCCTTGCAGCGCTCTTGAGATCGAGCGCCGCCCGCGCGGCGCATCGCTGGCAAGCCAGCTCCCACATCTGTTTCTGGCCAGTTATGCCTGCGCCGCCGCGGCTGTACGCCTTGTTGGTCCGACGCGGTTTCAGCGTGGGCACGACTGCCGCCCCGCAGGTCTCAAGGCATGCACCCGGGCGGACAGCGATGACCTCACAGGATTGATTGGCCCGAAACAAATGTGGGAGCTGGCTTGCCAGCGATGCGCCGCGCGGGCGGCGCTCGATTTCACAGGCACTGCAACACTGGCGTCGAACACCTCGACGCAGTTACCCTTGCACGCAGCGATCCGTCAGCTCATGCGGCAGGACCCTGGAATAGGCGCCTTGGTGATAGAGCAGCGGCGCCCCCCCGAGGTCGTCGAAGGCTAGCACCCGGCCAATGAGAATCCAGTGATCACCGCCATCGATCTGCTGGAACTTTTCGCAGCGAAAACGCGCCGAGCAGCCTGGCAACAAGGGTGCGCCACCCTCGCCGGTCTCGTGTTCTATGCCGGCAAAGCGGTCTTCGCTGGGGCGGGCGAAGGTGTTGGACAGGTCGACCTGGTCGGCCGCCAGCACATTCACGGCAAAGTGCCCGGCAGCCTCGAACACCGCATGACTGCTGGAGCGCTTGTCGATGCTCCAGAGCACCAGCGGAGGCTCGAGAGACACCGAGTTGAAGCTGTTGGCGGTGACCCCGACCTTGCGCCCCGAGGGGTCGCTGGCGGTGATCACGGTTACGCCGGTGGCGAAGTTGCCCAGGGCGCGGCGGAAGGCGCGGCTATCGAAGGGAATGGACATGCAAGGCTCCATCATGGTTGTTGGGCTGGGTCACACCCACAGTGCTCCAGCGATGTTCATCGGTTGAAGCTCAGGTCATCGCCGGATCCGGCTCCAGCCCCATCAGCTCGCGGCCAAGGATCTGCGCGCAGACGTCATAGTCGGTGTAGGCATGCGCCCCGGTCATGTGCGCATCGCGGAACAGCCGCTGCAGCTCGTTACCCTCAAACCAGGCGCCACCGCCGGCCGCCTCCATCAGCCGATCCACGGCCTGGATGCACAGCTTGACCGCGTAGCCCTGGTTGGTGCGCCAGTAGGCCAGCTCCGTGCGCGTCGGGTACTGACGGCGGGCGCTGCACTCGGCGATCTGCTCCCAGCTTTTTTCCAGCAGCGCCCGCGCCGCAGCCACCTGGTGGGTGGACTCGGCCAGGCGCATCAGCGCCGGGGTGGCCGCACCGACGGCGGCGCCGGTATAGGCGCGTACGCGGTTGCGGGTCTTGTCCCTGAAGACCTCGAGCATGCGCTCGGCGATGCCCAGGCTGACCGTGGAGAAGCCGCTGGCGAAGTAGGGTCGGTACGGGTTGAAGTAGATCGCACTGTCCGGGTACAGCCCGAAGCCCGCCGACTGGCCCTCCATCATGTCCCGGGCCTTCTGGATGCGGTGTTCGGGCACGAAGGCGCGCTCGACGATCAGCGTGCGGCTGCCACTGGCGCGCATGCCGGCGGCGAACCAGTCGTCGCGGATCTGGTAGTCGCTGCGCGGCAGCACGGCGAAGCAGTAGTCCTGGCCGCCTTCAGGGCTGCTCCGGCGAAAGCCCATGATCGCCCACTCGGCGTGGTCGCAGCCGCTGCTCCAGCCCATCTCGCCACTGAACAGCACGCCGCCCTCGACTTCTTCGATACGACCGAACGGGGCGATGCTGCTACTGGCGGTGGCGTCCGGGTCGTTGCCCCAGATCTCGTCCTGCAGGCGTGCCGGGAACATCGCCAGCTGGTGGCTGTGGGTGCACAGCAGGCTCATCGCCCAGGCGGTGCTGGCACAGGCGCCGGCCAGCGCGGCGATGCATTCGGCGAACTGCGGCAGGCTGATTTCCAGGCCGCCGTAATGTTTGGGCAGGAATGCCTTGTGCAGGCCGATGGCCTTGAGCGCGGCGATGTTTTCGGCGGGCACGCTGCGCTCGCGCTCGGCCTGGTCGGCGCGGGCGGCAATGGCCGGCAACAGGGGCTTGAGGTCTTCGAGCAGGGAGTTTGGCTTTTTCATGGTCTGGCTCATTGTTATTGGACCCTGGCGAACGGTGCCTGGAAGCGGACGTTCGCTGATGAATGCCGGGTCAGTATGGGAGCCGTGGGCAGGCCGGAAAATGCAACTTCCGCACCTCGGATTGCACTTTTCATGGGCCTGGCAGGCTGGGTCATGGTGGCTGGCATAGGCAGACAAGAACGCCGGTTTGCCGCGCTCTAACCTGCGCAAATCGGGCCGCTGCGGCCCATCCGGAGCCCTGTCATGAGCGATATCCCCCTCCTCCCCAGCGTCAGCGCCTTCCTCGCCCGTGACCACGGCCTGTACATCCACGGCGCAACGGTGCCCAGCCAATCCAGCGCCCGCATCACCGTGCACAACCCGGCCAACGGCGAAGCCATCGCCCAGGTCGCCGACGCCAACCTGGCCGATGTCGAGCGCGCCGTCGCATCGTCCCGTCAGGGATTTGCCAGCTGGTCGCGCACCAGCCCTGCCGCGCGCGCCGCGGTGCTGTTGCGCCTGGCCGACCTGCTCGAGGCCTACCGCGAGGAGCTGGCCCAGCTGGAAACCCTGCAATCGGGCAAGCTGATCGGCATCGCCCGCGCCTTCGAGGTGGAGCAAGCCGCGCACTTCCTGCGCTATTACGCCGGCTGGGCCACCAAGATCACCGGCCAGACCATCACCCCGTCGCTGCCCTCCTTCGCCGGCGAGCGCTACAGCGCCTTTACCCTGCGCGAGCCGGTGGGCGTGGTGGTGGGCATCGTGCCGTGGAACTTCGCCACCATGATCGCCCTGTGGAAGCTGGCTTCGGCACTGACCACCGGCTGCAGCATCGTGCTCAAGCCCAGCGAGTTCACCCCGCTAACCCTGTTGCGTATCGCTGAACTGGCCAGCGAGGCCGGCCTGCCTCCGGGCGCCCTCAACGTGCTGACCGGTGGCGGCCAGGTGGGCAAGGCGCTGGTCGAGCACCCCGGCACCGACAAGGTGTCGTTCACCGGCTCCGTGCCCACTGGCATCGCCGTCGGCCAAGCGGCCATGGGCGCCAGGCTGACCCGGGCGACCCTGGAACTGGGCGGCAAGAACGCCGTGGCGTTCCTGCCCGATGTCGCCGTCGACAAGGCGGTGGACGGCATCATCGAGGCCGGTTTCCTGCATTCCGGGCAGATCTGCGCCGCCGGCGAGCGCTTCTACGTGCATCGGTCACGCCTTGAGCCGTTGCTCGACGCGCTGTCCCAACGCCTGAGCCAGCTGAAGATCGGCTCGCCCCTGGACGAAACCACCCAGTTCGGCCCTGTCGCCAACAAACCGCACCAGCAGAAGCTCGGCGAGCTGTTCGCCACCGCCCGCGCCGAAGGTAACCGCATCGTCCATGGCGGCCGCCTCGGCGAAGGCCCGGGCTGCTTCGTCGAGCCCACTGTCATTCTCGCCAACAGCGCGGGCGACACCCTGCTCAACCAGGAAACCTTCGGCCCGGTGGCGACCTTCCTGCCCTATGACCACGAGGACGAACTGATCCACCTGATGAACGCCTCGCCCTACGGCCTGAGCGCAAGCCTGTGGACCAACGACCTGGGCAAGGCCATGCGCCTGATCCCGGAAATCCAGGCCGGCACCCTGTGGGTCAACATGCACACCCTGCTCGACCCGGCGGTGCCGTTCGGCGGCATCAAGGCGTCCGGCACCGGCCGCGAGTTCGGCTCGGCCTTCATCGACGACTTCACCGAACTGAAGTCGGTGATGATCCGCTACTGACCATGACCAGCGCCAACCACGACCTGGGCCACTACTGCCTGCAGGCCTTCAGCCAGCAGGTACCGGCGTCGCTGGCGGCGTTCTACCGCGTAAATGCCGGGCAGCATCCCAACACAGGAGTCAACGACATGCCGAAGCAAACCGACTGGATCACCGTGGGCGCCCTTGCCGAAGGCTTCGCACCTGAGGCCTTCATCCTGCCGCAACTGGCCGATCTGTCCGGGCGCTCGCTCACCCTGCACTTCGCCAATGGCTGGATCATCGAGCACCGCTTCGACAGCGAGCGCCTGCACTGGCACGCGGCGGACGGCCACAGCAGCGGCAACGCGGGGTATCGGGCCACCTCCGTGCGCCCCGGTATCTACCTGGTCGACTTCATCAAGCACGAGGCCGGCCAGGCCTGGTCGGTGTCGCTGGTGCTCGACACCTTGGCGCAGGCCTTCACCGCCGTGCTCGGCCGCCTACCCGACCAAGCCCGTACCCAGCGCGGCCTGTACGCCCTGGCCCTGGCCGGCGAAGCACTGACCGGCGTCGAAGCCAGCTTCCTGCACGGCAGCCTCGACCGCCCCTGGCAGGCCGGCGCCTGTCCCCACGCGCCGACCACCGAGCTGGTTGGCCTGCGTAACCACTACCGCTACAGCCCCACCGAGGAGTACGAGCACATCTACCTCAACGCCAACTACTACAGCTGGCAGTGCCTCAAGGGTGTCGAACAGGGGCTGTGCGACACCGACCGGGCGTACTACTACAAAATCGCCGAGCAGCTGTACCTGTTCGTCTGGTGCGAGAAGATCGTGCCCACCCTGGGCCTGGTGATGATCGACCTGGCGCGGCACCGCAGCGACGGCAAGATCTTCGGCTATCAGGGCGGCGGCTTCGATGCGCTGGCCAACTTCCCGGTGTCGTCCCACTGCCGGGTGCTCAACCGCACGGAGCATGCGCAGTGAGCCGCAGCGTGCTGGTCACCGGGGCCGGCAGCGGCATCGGAGAAGCCTGCGCCCTGCGCCTGGCCCGCCAGGGCTGGCAGGTGGCACTGGTGGGCCGCCGCCGTGAGGCACTGGAGCGCGTCGCGCAGCAGTGCGATGGCCTGGTGCTGGCCGGCGATGCCGCGGACAGTGTCAACTGGGTGGGGTTCATCGAGCAGGTAGGCACGCGCTTCGGCGGCCTCGATGCGGTGATAGCCTGCGCCGGCGGCCACGGCCTGGGCGCAGCCGAGCAGACCAGCGACAGCGCCTGGCGCGAGGCTATGCGTAGCAACCTCGACAGCGCCTTCCACACTGCCCGGGCATGCCTGCCGTTGCTGCGCGAGCGGCGTGGCAGCCTGGTGCTGCTGGGCTCCATCGCCGCGCTGGCGGCCGGGCCCGAGGTGTGCGGCTACACCACCGCCAAGCATGCCCTGGTCGGCCTGACCCGCTCGCTGGCCCGCGACTACGGACCATTCGGCGTACGGGTCAACTGCGTCTGCCCGGGTTGGGTGCGCACGCCCATGGCGGATAAGGAGATGCAGGCGTTGATGGACCACCACCAGGAGGACCTTGATGCCGCCTATCGCCGGGTCACCGCCGACGTACCGCTGCGCCGCCCGGCCAGCAGTGATGAAATAGCCGCCGTGTGCCAGTTCCTGGTCGGCGCCGAGGCCAGCATCGTCACCGGCGCGGTGATCGCCGCCGACGGCGGCTCGACCGTGGTCGACGTGCCGACCCTGGCCTTCACCCACCTGGAGCCGTCGGCATGAACGCGTGCTACGACTTCGAAGGTCGCACCGTGCTGGTCACCGGTGCGGCGGGCGGGATCGGTCAGGCCATCGTCGAGGGTTTCGCCCGGGGCGGTGCCCAGGTGCTGGCCGTGGATCTCGATTCGCCAGCACTTGAGCGCCTGATGGAGGCACAACGGGTCCTGGGTCACGACGTGCGGGGGGAAACGCTGGACCTGGCCGACCCCGTTGCGATCGACACCTTGCTAGCCAAGCTGGAACGTCTGGATGTGCTGGTGCACAACGCCGCGTACTTCCCGCTCACTGCGTTCGCCGAGATCGACCCGGCGCTGCTGCAACGGACCCTGGCGGTGAACCTAGGGGCGTTGTTCTGGCTCACCCAAGGCGCCTTGCCGCTGTTCCGCCGCCAAGGTGGCGGCTGCGTGCTGGCTACCTCCTCGGTGACCGGCCCGCGGGTGGCCTATCCAGGCCTGAGCCATTACGCCGCGTCCAAGGCCGCGGTCAACGGTTTCATCCGCAACGCCGCACTGGAACTGGCGCAGTTCAATGTACGGGTCAACGGCGTGGAACCGGGAATGGTGCGCACCCCGGCCATGGGCAACCTCGGCGATACCGGGCTGAACGCCCGGATCGCCGCGGGCGTGCCCTTGGGGCGACTGGGGGAACCCGCCGATATCGCTGCCGCGATGCTGTTCCTGGCCTCCGACGCCGCCCGCTACATCACCGGCCAGACCCTTGTGGTCGACGGCGGCGCCACGCTGCCGGAGACCGCCGCGCGCCTGTGATGGCGGCGACATGCAAGAGCGCTGGCAGCCACGGGCAAGACCACCGCCAGCGTTCCACGCGCTAATAGCCCGTCACCTTTCGACACTGCCTCCACAACAACGCGGCACTCAAGACCGCACACAAAAAACGAGGATCGATCCATGCGTCTCACTCCACGTCGCACCGCAATGGCCACGGCACTGACCCTGCTGGTCCATGGCCAGGCCAGCCCGGCCTACGAGCTGTACGCCGACGACGACAGCCACCTGAACGCCGATCTGCTCGCGGTCTGGGGCATGTTCAACAGCCGCCACAACTACGACGGCACCCCCGGTGGCTCGACCTGGCGCGAAGGTTTCATCAAGTACGGCCTCAGCGGCGACCAGGGCCTGGCCGGCAACGGCAGCCTGTATGGCGCCCTCAACTGGGTCAGCTCAGGCGCCTGGGGCGACGGCGACGCAGGCGGCAACCAGGACGGCTCCGAACGCACCACCAAGATCGAGGATGCCTATCTGGGCTGGCGCTCGGGCGACCTGTTCCCGTTGCTGGGCAAGGATGGCGTGGACCTGTCCGGCGGCCGCCAGGTGATCCGCCTGGGCAGCGGCTTCCTGATCAACGACGACGGGCCCAACCTGGGCAAGGGCCCGGCCGACGGCCAGCTCAACCGTGGTGGCGGCTTCTATCTGGGCGCGCGCCACGCCTTCGACCGCACTGCGGTGCTGCGCCTGGGCGGCCAGGAGGGGCTGCATGGCAGTGTGCTGTGGCTCAAGTCCGACAACCGCGCCCAGGCCGAAACCGAGCTGGCGGCCGGCACCCTGGACTACACCCATGGCCTGGGTACCCTGGGCCTGACCTATATCCACGGCATCGACGTGACCGACCAATGGGCCAGCGAGTTCCAGAAGGCCCGCGAAGGCATGGATGTATACAGCGTGCGGGGTGAAGGCAGTGCGGGCCTGGCGAACACCCGGCTGGCCTTCGAATATGCCTGGCAGGACAAGCGCGGCGGGCATGAGACGGCCTGGTACGGCGAAGCGGCCTACACCTTCGCCGACACCCCTTGGGCGCCGCAGCTGACCTACCGCTACACCCGCTACTCCGCAGGCTGGGACCTGCTGTTCACAGGGCTTTCCAGCGGCTATGGCACCTGGATCCAGGGCGAGGTCGCCGGCAACTACGCCGGGCCGTTCAACACCAACAGCGGCATCCACCATGTCGGCCTGAAGGCCACGCCACGGGACAATCTGACCCTCGGCGCGCTGTTCTTCGACTTCGACACGGTGCGTAGCCGCGACACCTTGAACCTTGATGCGCAGGAGCTGGACCTGTATGTGGAATGGGCGGTCAACGAGCACCTGATCGTCACCCCGCTGCTGGGGCTGTTCAAGCCGCGCAAGGATGAAAGCAATGGCGGCAACCAGGTGGGCAGCGGGACCAACGTCTACAGCCAGCTGACGGTGGCGGTGCCGTTCTGAGTCATCGCGGGGCAAGCCCACGCCGATGGGCATCAGGCCCGAGACGTGGAAGCAGGCTTGCCCCGCGATGAGGACCTGTCAGCCCAGCAACAGGCTCAGGTCTGCGCCCTGCTCACCCAGCGGCGGGCACCAGTAATAGCCGCCGCTCAACGGCCGGCTGAAGCGGTACAGGCCATCGACCACGCCATCCTCCAGCCCGCTCATGCGCCGCAGCTGCACCTCGAAGGCGTCCAGCGAGAAGCCCAGGGCGACGAACGCCAGGCCCGCGCCGCGCTCATCGGTCCACGCCACCGAGCGCCGCACCACGAACGCCTCGGGCGCGAAGCTCTCCTGGGCAGTGCGCTTGACGTGGGCCGACTCGGGCGCGTCGTCGAGCTCTTCGTTGTCGCTCAGGCGGCGACCGATGATATTGTCCTGCTCGGCCTGGGGCAGCGACTTGAAGTAGCCCAGGTCGTGCTTCCACAGCTGGAAGGCGGCGAAGCTCGAACCCGACAGGCCGGGGATGTCGCCCGGCACGATGGCGGCGGCAACGGCGTCTGCGTCCACTGGGTTCTCGGTACCATCTTCGTAGCCGGTCAGGTCATGGCCGCCGCGGTGCAGGAAGCCGTCGACGCTGTCGACCAGGCGCAGGGCCGGCGCCAGCGCCTGCTGCAAGGCCTGGGCGCGCAGGAACAGTTCGCCGCGCTCGGCACCGCGCAGCCACAACCACAGAGCGTGCTGGGTCGCCGGGTTCTCCACCACCGCGTCCAGTTGCGGGAAACTGCGCAGGCCCGGCACCTCACGGCCCAGGGCCTTGGCCAGCGGCGCGCCGATGGCCAGGATCAGGCTGTGGCCATCGACTTGCGGCAACAACTGGTCCAGTACGGCGGGCAGCGCCTCCAGGGAATCGAGGGCAAAGAACAGGTGACGGGCGTGGGCCGGCACCGGGGTGGCAAGCAGACCTTGCTGGAACGGCATGACGGGCTAATCCTCGGCAAAAGCGCGAATGCTACTGGCACAGGCCCGGCATCGCAACGCGACATGGCGTCATCAGGCCAGTAACAAACGGTTACCAAGATCGTCCAGACACGATTAGCTATCATTGCGCACCCACCTACACTCCTCGGGATCCTTCGCCCGAGAGACCGCCCATGACCGCCTCCCCCTTGCTCACCGCCCTCCTGCCGCTGGCCTTGGGCATCATCATGCTCGGCCTGGGCCTGTCGCTGACCCTCGCCGACTTCGCCCGGGTGGTGAAGTACCCCAAGCCGGTGGTGATCGGCCTGGCCTGCCAGATCCTGCTGCTGCCACTGGTGTGCTTCCTGATCGCCAACGGTTTCGGCCTGGAGTCGGCACTGGCAGTGGGCCTGATGCTGCTGGCCGCCTCGCCCGGCGGCACCACGGCCAACCTGTTCAGCCACCTGGCCCACGGCGACGTGGCGCTGAACATCACCCTCACCGCGGTCAACTCGCTGATCGCCATCCTCACCATGCCGCTGCTGGTGAACCTGTCGCTGATGTGGTTCATGGCATCGGACCAGGCCATCCCCCTGCAATTCGCCAAGGTCATGCAGGTGTTCGCCATCGTCCTGCTGCCAGTGGCCCTGGGCATGCTGATCCGTCACTGGGCGCCGCGTTTCGCCGCGCGCATGCAGAAGCCGATGAAGATCGTCGCGGCGCTGTTCCTGGCCTTCACCATCGTCCTGGCCCTGGCCAAGGACTGGCAGACCGTGGTCGAGTACGCGCCGATCGTCGGTGGCGCCGCGTTGCTGTTCAACCTGCTCAGCCTTGGCGTGGGTTACTGGGTGCCACGCCTGTTGAACATCCCGAAACGCCAGGCGATCGCCATCGGCATGGAGATCGGCATCCACAACGGCACCCTGGCCATCGCGCTGGCCCTGAGCCCGTCGCTGCTGAACAACGCGACCATGGCGGTGCCGGCGGCGATCTACAGCCTGATCATGTTCTTCACCGCGGCGGGGTTCGGCTGGTGGGTCAGCCGCGGGCAAGCACTGGAGAACGTGGCAGAGCAGCCATCGTGAGATAGTCGGATCCCAGGGACATGGCCAGAGCCTCGATCGTTATTGTTCAGGCCGGGTCAGGTCCATGGGTGGGGATGTCCGCATCCGTCTTGTGCAGGCAGAGCGCCTGTGGCCGTTCAGGAACTCTCCCGCACCATCAGCTCGAAGCCCAGGTCCTGCTGCCCGGTTGCCACCCGCTTGCCATCGAGCAACGCCAGCAGCGCCTGCGCCGCGCCGCGCCCGACCGCCGCGCGCGGGGTGCGGATCGAGGTCAGGCGCGGGACCATGTGCGCCGAGGCCGGCAGGTCGTTGAAACCGACCATCGCCACCCGGCGCGGCACTTCGATGCCTTCGCGCAGGGCCTGCAACACCGCGCCCTGGGCCAGGTCGTCGTTGCAGAAGAAGATGCCGTCGACATCCGGCGCCTGGGCCAGCAGGCGGCTGAACAGCGTGCCGCCCAGGCCGATTGACGAGGGTTGCGGGTCGAGCACTTCAAGCTCGGGGGCTTGCAGACCGGCCTCGGCGAGGGCCTGACGGAAGCCTTCGGCGCGCTGCATCACCCGAGGGTCGAGCTGCGCGGCGATGAACCCCAGGCGTCGGCGGCCACGCTCGATCAGGTGCCGCGCCGCGGCACGCCCGGCCGCGTGCTGGGAGAACCCTACCGACAAGGCATCGCCCTCGCCGCCCAGCTCCATCATGTGCACGCACGGTACCTGGCTCGCGGCCAGCATCTGCCGCGAGGCCTCGCTGCGCTCGAAGCCGGTGAGCAGCACGCCGCACGGCTGGTAGGCCAGGTAGTTGCGGATCAGGTTCTCTTCCTCGGCGACATCGTAGTGATAGTTGCCGATCAGCACTTCCAGGCCACGGGGGCGCATCACCTCGTGAATGGCCTCGAGGGTGTCGATGAACAGCTGGTTAGACAATGAGGGGATCAACACCACCACCGACTGGCTGCGCGCCGACGCCAGGGCACGGGCGGCCGGGTTGGCGACATAGCCAAGGCTCGCCGCCGCGGCCATGACCTTCTGCGCCAGCTCCGGTGCCACGGTGCTGACGCCACGCAGGGCGCGGGAAGCGGTGATGGGGGAAACCCCGGAAAGCCTGGCGACTTCCGCCAGGGTGGGACGACCAGTGGTACGCGAGCCAGTACGGGACATGAGTATCGTAATTTTACTGCTTGCAGGAATGGGGAACGGTCACTAAGGTAGCGCTGTCTCTGGATGCAGGCAATGCAATCTTGGTAGCAGGCATGCGTTCAGCGTCCATACTGCCAAAGACAAGATCAATAACACCCGGGAGGGTGGCGCATGGTTTCGGCTCGTCCCGACCGAGACAGCGCTATCTCACCCAGCAGGAGGTACAGATGAACCCTTCCCTGTCCGCGATCGTGGTCATGGGCGTGGCCGGCTGCGGTAAAAGCAGCGTCGGCGCCGCCATTGCCACCCGCAGCGGCGGCCGCCTGATCGAAGGCGATGCCTTCCACCCCGCCGCCAACATCGCCAAGATGAGCGCCGGCATTCCCCTGAACGACGACGACCGTGCCGGTTGGCTGGTGCGCCTGGGCGAGGAGCTGCAGGCCACCCTCGCTGCGGGTGAACGCCCGATCCTCACCTGCTCGGCCCTCAAGCGCCGCTATCGGGACACCCTGCGCCTGGCCGTGCCCGAACTGTGCTTCGTGTTTCTCGAGCTGACCCCGCAGGAAGCCGAGAAGCGCGTCCTGGCGCGCCCCGGTCACTTCATGCCGGCCAGCCTGATCGACAGCCAGTTCGCAGCGCTGGAGCCGCCGCACGCAGAGCCCCTGACCCTGGCACTGGACGCCACCCGCCCGCTGCCCACGCTGGCCGAGGACGTGCACCAGTGGCTAAAGCCTTGCGGTGAGCAGGCGCTGGCGCGGACTGCCTGACCCGGCGGTTTTTCCGGCTCACCAAAGACAGCGCTGTCTCCATGCCTTCGCAGGCGCAATGACGCAAGACACGCGATACCAAAACAACAACGAAAAGACCGAGGTTCACGAACCATGTTCGGACTGGCTACCGATACCTTCCTGCTGCTCGACGCGCTGGTCACCATCGTCGGGCTCATCCTGCTGATCACCCATTTCAAGGTCCACCCCTTCGTCGCCCTTACCATAGCCGCGGGCTTTCTCGGCCTGACCTCCGGCATGCCGGTGGCCAAGGTGATGAAGTCGTTCCAGGACGGCTTCGGCGGCGTGCTCGGCTTCGTCGGAATCGTCCTGGCCCTGGGCACCATGCTCGGCAAGCTGATGGCCGACTCCGGCGGCGCCGACCAGATCGCCCAGACCCTGATCCGCGCCTTCGGCAAGCAGAAGGTGCACTGGGCAATGATGTTCGCCGCCTTCCTGGTGGGCATCCCGCTGTTCTTCGAGATCGGCTTCGTACTGCTGATCCCGCTGGTATTCATCGTCGCCCGCCGCTCCGGCGTGTCGCTGGTGAAGATCGGCATCCCGCTGCTGGCGGGCCTGTCGGTGGTGCACGGCCTGGTGCCGCCACACCCGGGGCCGTTGCTGGCGATCGGCATCTTCCACGCCGACATCGGCAAGACCATCTTCTATGGCCTGCTGGTGGCCCTGCCCACGGCGGTGATTGCCGGCCCGCTGTTCGGTAATTTCATCTCGCGCTACATCCCGGGCAACCCGTCCCAGGAGCTGATGGACCAGATCGCCCGCGAGTCGAACCAGCAGAACCTGCCCAGCTTCAGCGTGACCCTGATCACCGTGCTGCTGCCGGTGGTGCTGATGCTGCTCAAGACCTTCGCCGACGTGGTACTGCCGGCCGAACACATCGTGCGCCAGTGGATGGACCTGATCGGCCACCCGATCACCGCCCTGCTCGCCGCCCTGCTGCTGGCCTTCTACACCTTCGGTTCGGCCCGTGGCTTCAACCGCCAGCAGATCATGAAGATGCTCGACCAGAGCCTGGCCCCCACCGCCGCCATCGTGCTGATCGTCGGCGCCGGCGGCGGCTTCAAGCAGATGCTGGTGGACACCGGCGTGGGCAACGTGATCGGGCAGATGGCGGTGCAGGCCGAGATCTCGCCGATCATGCTGGCCTGGCTGGTGGCGGCGGTGATCCGCATCGCCACCGGCTCGGCCACGGTGGCCACCATCACTGGCGCCGGCATCGTCGCCCCGGTGATCGACCTGGTGCCGGGGGTCAACCGCGAACTGCTGGTGCTGGCCACCGGCGCCGGCTCGCTGATCCTGTCCCATGTCAACGACGCCGGTTTCTGGCTGGTCAAGCAGTACTTCAACATGACCGTGGCCGAGACCTTCAAGACCTGGAGCATGATGGAGACCATCCTCTCGGTGGTCGGCATCATCTTCATCATGCTGCTGTCGATGGTGGTGTGACCGTTGGTCGCCGTGATGGCACCTTGCTGATGGGGTCATGGCCCATATGAGAACGAGGCCCTGCGCAGGCAGGGCCGACTTCTTGTCATCGCAAAGGAGCTTGCCCGCATGAAACGTTCCTTCCTGCTTGCCGCCCTGCTCGCCTCGCCCCTGGCCTTCGCCGCCGGTACCGGCGCCACCTACCCTGACGACCCGCACAACCCGGCGCCCAAGCCCGGCGTTGACAGCACACTCAACCCGATCGAAAAGCCCATGCCACGGGATACCGACCCGCGGATCAAGGGCAATGACCCGGACAGCCCGCCGGCCGAGCAGAACAATGATCGTGACCTGCCGGGGATGGGGGACAGCGGCTCGGAGGGGATGGGGCGTGAAGGCGGAGGCTCAGGCAACGGCGGCAAGCCATAAGCTTTGCGGGAGCGGCGGTGATGCGCCGCTCCCACGCCCTCCTTGTCACCGCAGCAGCAAATGCCGGTCTGCGGCCCGGCTCACCACTGGCGCTTGTCCGGCCGGGTCAGCCCAAGCTTCTCGATCTTGTAGCGCAGCATGTCCCTCGACAGCCCCAACAGCCGCGCCGACTTGGTGACGTTCCAGTCGGTGCGGTCGAGGGTGCGGCAGACCATGTCGCGCTCCATGTCCGGCAGGCTGGCGGCTGCCGGTGATTCATGGCGTGGCGCCTCGAATGCCAGCACCTGCGCCGGCTGCGCCAGCGGCTCGTCGACCAGGGTCATGCACAGGTTCAACTGGTGGGCGCCGATCACCTCGCTGGGCGCCAGCAACACTGTCTGCTCGAGCATGTTGCGCAATTCGCGCACGTTGCCCGGCCAGCTGTAACCCAGCATCAGCGCCTCGGCCTCGGCCGAGAAGCGCAGGTTGGGCTTGCCGTAGCGCCGCCCGTGGTGGGCCAGGAAGTGCCGGGCCAGGCGCAGGATGTCCTGGCCACGGGCAAACAGGCGCGGCACCTTGAGGGCGATGATGCGCAGACGGAAGAACAGGTCGCGGCGGAACTTGCCCTGCTGGACCATCTGCTCCAGGTTGCAGTTGGTGGCGCTGATCACCCGCAGGTCGACCTTGCGCTCCTTGACCGCGCCGATACGGCGAATGGTGCGGTCCTCCAGTAGCTTGAGCAACTTGGCCTGCAGCACCAGGTCCATCTCGCCGATCTCGTCGAGGAACAGGGTGCCGCCGTCGGCCGCCTCGACCAGGCCCACGCGACGCTCCTTGGCATCGGTGAAGGCGCCTTTCTCGTGGCCGAACAGCTCGGCCTCCAACAGGTTGGCGGGAATAGAGGCGCAGTTGAACTCGATGAACGGCCCCTTGGCCCGGCTGCCGTCGAAATGCAGGGCGCGCGCCACCAGCTCCTTGCCGGTACCGGTCTCGCCTTCGACCAGCACCGGCGGCAGATCGCCGCTGGCCATGCGCCGCTCGGCATCGAGCAGCTGCTGCAAGGTGTGCTTGAGGTCAAGCATGGCCGGCGACTCGCCGATCAATGCCTGCAATCCGGACTTCTGCGCCTCGCGCTCCTGGTAGAAAGACAGCGTGCGCTCCATGCGCTCGGCGGCCAGGGCCTTGTCCAGCATCAGCTTGAGCTCGGCCAGCACCACCGGCTTGGTGAGATAGTGGAACGCGCCCTCCTTCATGGCCAACACGGCGTCCTCGACGTTGCCGTAGCCGGTCATCATGATCACCTTGAGCTCCGGCGCCTGCGCCACCAGCGTGCGCAACAGCTCGTGGCCGCTCATGCCAGGCAGCGAATTGTCGGTCAGCACGGCGTCGGGCCGGGCGCGCTTGATCTGCTCCAGCGCCAGTTCCGCGCTGTGGCACACGGTGACCTCGAACCCTTTGAGGTTCAGGTAGGTGCGAATGTTGTCGGCAAGGATTTCATCATCCTCGACCACCAGGATGCTGTGCTCCATGGTCCCCTCCCGCTGCAATATTGAAAGTCAGGCTGACGCGGGTTCCTTCCTCTTCGCGGCTGGTCAGTTCGACCGCGCCGCCAAAGCGTTCCATGATCCTTTTGACCAGGGCCAGGCCAACACCCAGGCCGCCTTGCTTGGTGGTGAAGAACGGCTTGAACACCATGCGCCGCTGCTGCTCGCTCATGCCCTTGCCGGTATCGCTGAGCTGCAGTTGCGCCTGCTGCCCCTCCAGCTGGCGCACCTCGGCGCGCAGCTCGCCACCCTGGGGCATGGCCTCCAGGGCGTTGGCAAACAGGCTGTTGAGGATCTGCGTCAGTTGCAACGGCTGGCTGGCCACCCATTGCGTCGCTGGCCCGTCGAAGGCGAAGCGCACGTTGTTGCGCTCGATCTGCGGGGCGAAGGCCTGCCGCGCATCCTCGACGGCCGCCACCAGGTCGACCGACTCGGCTTCGTCGCTGGTCGGGCGCAGCGACACCAGCAGGTCGCGAACCCAGCGCGACATGCGGTCGACCTGGGTGATGATGTCGCCGATATTCTTCTGCGCCGCCGGGCTGGCGATGTCCTGGGCCAGTTCTGCGCTGGAGCGGATATTGGCCAGCGGGTTGCGCAGGCTGTGGGCCACCGCCGAGGACATCTCGCCCAGGGCCACATAGGTCTCGCTGGCGACCAGGCGGTCTTGCTGGTGATGCAGCAGGCTCGCGGCGCGGCGCACGATCCAGAACAGCCCGAAGTAGATCAGCGCCCCTCCGACCAGGGTGGAAGCCCAGATCAGCACATAACCGCGATGGATGCGCCGCACCAGGTCATGCGGCTCCTTGTAGATCTCGACCATCGCCAGCACCTGCTCGCCCTGGCTGTCGAACAGCGGGATGTAGTTTTCGATGAACAGGTGCCGGGGCTCGCGCTGGAACTTCTGTTCTTCGCGGTCCTCGTCGGCCTTGTGATAGCTGGCCGACACCGACTTGCGCGAACGAAAGGCGTGTTCCAGGTCGTCATCTTCATCGATGCGCTTGCCGATCAGGTGCGGGTTGGTCGACCACACCACTGTGCGGTCGCGGGCATAGACATTGGCCAGCAAGGTGTCGGGCAAGTGTTCGACGTGGTCGAGGAACTCCACTCGGGTCGACTCGGCCAGCTGAGGAGTGAACTGCAGGTGCTGCTGGTCGAGGCGCGGATCGAGCAGCTCGCCCATGGTGATGCCCGGGGGCAGCTGCGAGTGCCGCACCTCGGCCTGGGCCATGGCCTGGATGAACTGGGCGGTGAGCATGGCGTCTCGCTCGACGCTGTCCTGCACCACGAAACGCGTCGACACATAGCCCAATCCACCGGCCACCGAGGCGATGATCAGCAGGCTGACCAGCGAGAACCAGCGCAGCAGGTTGAACTCGTGCAGCGGCGTGGCCAACCCGCTGGCGGGAGGCGCGGCCTTGTCGGGGGCACCGTTTTCGAGCGTCTGCATCGCATCGTTCCCACCTGGAGGCCGATGAGGTTCACCGGCATGCGGCTCTGCTACCGGTGGTAGCAAAGTGATTCCACCGAACCTTTGCTGAAGGTGTCAGCGCAGGCTTGCGAGAGGTCTAGCAAAAAGCCAGCCAGCAATACAAATTTATAATTTTTCTTTATAAATCATTATGTTGCTTATCTTTATTAATCTTGTTTGTTGGATAAATCCCCACTTTTGGGTAACGGTTACCCAGTTCAGATAATTTCCTTATATATCAGCGCATTAGGCTCAAAACCTATACCTTAAGGTTAAGTTGATGCCACCCGAAAATTCAGCAGTACCCGGGTCCCTGACCCCTCACGGCTGCTCAACCGCACCGAGCCGCCGAAGCGCTCCATGATCCTCTTCACCAGCATCAGCCCCACGCCCACGCCGCCTTGCTTGGTAGTGAAGAATGGCCGGAAGGCCATGCGCTGCTGTTGCTCGTTCATGCCCTTGCCAGTATCCGAGAGCCGCAGGCTCAGATTGCGCCGATCATTGCGCACCACCTCAACACGCAGCTCGCCACCGGCCTCCATCGATTCAAGGGCGTTGGCGATCAGACTGCTGAAGATCTGCCCGAGCAGCGCCGGCTGGCCCAGCACCCGCACGCTTGGCAGCTCAGGCAGCAGCAACCGCACGCCACCGCGCTCCAGCGCCTGGGCAAACGCCTGCAAGCTGTCGCGCAGGCTCTGGGCTACATCTACCGCCACAGCTTCATCGCCAAGCGGGCGCAGCGATTGCAGCAGCTCGCGCACCCACTGCGACATGCGGTCGACCTGGCTGATGATGTCGCTGATGTTCTTCTGCGCCGGGCCATCGTCGAATGCCTGGGCCAGCTCGGCGCTGGAGCGGATGCTGGCCAGCGGGTTGCGCAGGCTGTGGGCCACCGCCGACGACACCTCGCCCAGGGCCACGAAGGTTTCGTTACCGATCAGCCGCTTCTGCTGCACCGCCATCAGCCGGGCGGCGCGGCGCATGATGCCGTACAGGCCGACATACACAAGGCCCGCACCCACGGCGATGGCCAGCCAGATCAGCAGCAGGCCGTGCTCGATACGCACGATCAGGTCGTGGGGTTCCTTGTAGATCTCGACCATCGCCGTGACGTTTTCGCCGTCGGCGTCGAACAAGGGGATGTAGTTCTCGATGAACAGTTGCTCGGGCGGGGTGACGAACTTCTGCTCGCTGCGCGCCTGCTCGAAGTCGTGGTAGCTGGCCGATACGCGCATCTTGTACTCGAAGGCCCGGTCGAGGTCGTCATCCGATTCGATGAGTTTGCCGATCAGCGCCGGGTTGCTCGACCAGATCACCGTGCGGTCGGGGGCGTAGATATTGGCCAGGAGCATGTCCGGCAGGTGCGCAATATGGTCGAGGAACTCGCCACGGGCCCGGCGCCGGGCCTCGGGATCGACATCGGGCAAGGCATGATCGGTGCGCGGGTCGAGCAGCTCGCCCATGGTGCGCACGTTGGGAATAGCTACATGGCGCACTTCGGCGTCGGCGATGGAGGTGATGAACTGGGCGGTGAGCAAGGCATCGCGCTCGACGCTCTCGTCGATGATGAAGCGGCTGGAGATCAGGCCCAGGCCAACCCCTACCGACAGGATGATCGCCAGGCTGACCCAGGCGTACCAACGCAGCAGGTCGAACGGCTTGCGCGCCGGGACGGCTTCGGTCGGCAGCAGTGTGTCGTGACGGGGGGCGAGGTCCATGGCGGGCTCCGCGGCTGGGCACCTCTAGAGGTTATAGCCCAAAGTTGGGGAAAGCATGGGTCATCAGGTGGTTGGCGCTGCAACACTTGCGGCGAACACCTTGCCCCCTCAAAGCGGCGCATCCCCAGCCAGCCCGCGCAGCAGGCGATAGTCACGCAACACATTCGGCACGTAGCGCTGGGTCTCGGCGAACGGCGGCACCACCCGCCCACGGCTGAGAACCGCCTCAGGCCCCGCGTTGTAGGCTGCCACGGCCAACGTGATGTCGTTGTCGAACAGCGTGAGCATGCGCTTGAGGTAGCGCGCCCCGCCCTGCACGTTGGCCTGTGGATCGAGTACATCCTTGACGCCCATTTCCTTCGCCGTGTCCGGCATCAGTTGCATCAGCCCCGCCGCGCCCTTGGCCGAGCGAGCCTTGGGGTTGTAGCCGGACTCGGCCTTGATCAGCGCGTGCAGCAACGCCTGCGGCACACCGTGGGCCAGCGCGGCGGCCGCCACCAGGTCGGCGTAGGGTCGCCCGGTGATCAGTTGCGCATTGACCGGCCCGCCCGCCGTCGGGCGTTCGCTGATGACCCGGTCGTAATGCCGGCCCGGCCGGTGCACGTTGGACAGCACGAAGCCGCCCTTGCCATCGCTCGAGACATAGATGTCGGCCTGGGCGGCGAATGCCATCAGCCCCGCCACCAGCCCCAGGATCAGTCCTCGCATGTCGTTCGCCTCCCGCCGCAAATAACCCAAGCGTGACCCCCGATGTGGGGGAGATGCCCCGTTAACCCGGGCTTTGCGACTACGACGCAAGCCGCGTGCCGCCTGCTGCGGCCCATGGCGCAAGGACCCGGAGCAGACGTGCACGGCTGTTGCATGGCAGGGGTAAATGCACCGGAGGGTTTCACCATGCAACGCAGCATCCGTACCCAACGCGGCTTCACCCTGCTCGAACTGTTGGTGGTGCTGGTGGTGCTGGGCCTGTTGGCCGGCATCGTCGCGCCCAAGTACTTCAGCCAGCTGGGCCGCTCCGAGGCCAAGGTGGCCCGGGCGCAGATCGAGGGGCTGGGCAAGGCCCTGGACCTCTATCGCCTGGAGGTCGGCCACTACCCCAGCAGCGAGCAGGGCCTGCAGGCCCTGGTAGTCGCGCCAGGTGGCGAAGCACGCTGGTCGGGCCCCTATCTGCAGAAGGCCGTGCCACAGGACCCTTGGGGCCGCCCCTACATCTACAAGCAGCCCGGCGAGAACGGCGGCGAGTACGACCTGCTGTCGATGGGCAAGGATGGCCAACCCGGTGGTGACGGCGAAAACGCCGAAATCACCAGTTGGCAATGAGGAACCCGGCCATGCGCTATCAGCTCAAGGCCCTGGGCAGCCAGGGCGTGGTGCAATTGCAGGTGGAGGCCGAGGACAGCGACCAGGCCCGGCGCCAGGCCGAGGACCAGGGGCTGCGCGTGCTCAGCGTGCGCAGCCAGGGCCTGGCCCTGCGACGACGCGTAGCGGCGTTCGATCTGATGCTGTTCAGCCAGGAGCTGACCACCTTGCTCGGCGCCGGCCTGCCGCTGATCGACGCCCTCGAGAGCCTGGCCGAGAAAGCCCCGGGCGGCGCCACGCGCAAAACCTTGGAGCAACTGGTGCGCCAACTCTATGAGGGGCGCTCGCTGTCCCAGGCCCTGGCCCTGCAGCCGCGGGTGTTCCCCACCCTGTACGTGGCCCTGGTGCAGTCCAGCGAACGCACCGGCGCATTGGGCGACGCCCTCACCCGCTACATCAGCTATCGCCAGCGGCTGGATCTGGTCCGCCAGAAGCTGGTCGGTGCCTCGGTCTACCCGCTGCTGCTGTTGCTGATGGGCGGCGGCGTGGTGCTGTTCCTGCTGGGGTACGTGGTGCCCCGCTTCAGCCTGGTGTTCGAGGGCATGGGCACCGAACTGCCGTGGCTGTCGCGGGTGCTGATGCAGATCGGCCTGTTCCTGCATGCCCAGCAACTACCCCTGGGGATGGGCACGTTTGTCGGCGTGGGCACCCTGGTCGCCCTGCGCCGCCACCCGGCCGTGCGCCGTGGCGCCGGTCGCCTGCTGCGCCGACTGCCCGCGCTGCACCAGCGCCTGATGATGTATGAGCTGGCGCGCTTCTACCGGTCGTTGGGGATTCTGCTGCAAGGGGGCATCCCCATCCTCACCGCGCTGGGCATGGCCCGCGGCCTGCTAGGCAGTACTGCGGCCGAGGGCCTGGAGCAGGCCAGTCAACGGGTCGCCGAGGGCCTGCCGTTGTCCGATGCGTTGCAGGCCGGCCAACTGGTGACCCCCGTCTCGCTGCGTCTGCTGCGTGCCGGCGAACAATCGGGCAACCTGGGTGAGATGCTCGAGCGCTGCGCCGACTTCCACGACCAGGAGATCGGTCGCTGGGTAGAGTGGTTCGTGAAATTGTTCGAGCCGTTGTTGATGACCTTTATCGGCCTGCTGATCGGGCTGATCGTGATCCTGATGTACATGCCGATCTTCGAGCTGGCATCAAGCATTCACTGATGCTCGCAGGCAAATGCAGTGATCAGTAGTCGAATCGCTCCACCGCCCTGCGCCGCTCGTTGTCGTCCCGTCGGTCATACCCGGCCGTGGTCTGGATATTGGCGTGGTGCGCCAGCTTCTGCGCGATCGACAGGTCGTGCTCTTCGATCACCCGGGTGATGAATGCCCTGCGGAAATCATGGGGCATGATCTTGGCGCCCACCTGTGCCCCGCGCTGGCGGGCGATGTAGTAGATGGCGTGCTTGGTGATGCGCGCGCGGGTGATGTGGCTGCCACGGCGGATGCGGTTGAACAGGAAGCTGTCGTCACGCTCGCCGGCCGGCAGGTGCTGGCGACGCAGGTCGAGCCAGGCCTGCAGCTTGTCGAAGGCCCAGGCTGGGGCATACTTGACCAACTGCCGGTTGCCCTTGGCCAGCACTTGCACGCTGCGCTCCTGGAAATCCACCTGGTCAAGGTTCACATCGACCGATTCCGATTTGCGCATCCCGGTGCCGTAGAGCAACGCCAGGATGGCTGCGTCTCGCACACCCTGTGGGCGCGGGTCGGCGGCGCACACGTCCATCAGCTCGCGGATCAGGCTGCGCCGCAGGTTGCGTCCCGGTGGCAGGCGGCTACCGGCGGCTGGCTTGACCTCGCGGATCATCAACAACTGTTCGTGCTCGATCAAACCCTGGCGCCAGGCCTCGTTCATCACCCCACGCACGGCATTGACGTACAACGACGATGTGTTGGGCGCATAACCATCGGCACGCAGCGCCGCGACCAGGGCGATCACATGGCCGGGCTCGAGGCGGTGCCAGGGCACCTCGGCGATATCACAGTCGGCAAACCCCAGGCGGTCGGCGGCGTCCTGCAGGATGTAGCGCATGGTCAGCTGGCTGGACGGGGCCAGGCGGGCGAGGTACTGCAGCAGCGGATTGCGCAGGAGGTCGATCACAACGGGGATCCTGTAGCAAAGCCGCCCTGGCGTATAGAGGCAAAGCGGCGCAAAACGAGTCATTTAAACCATGATCAAGGTCAAAATGACCAGAAACAAATAAAGTCATAATGACACAAAGCAGTGCCATCACCTTGATATTCAAGGCTTTTGAACGCTGGCATGGTTCGTGATGGTACCCCATTCAACCGTTTCGATCGAACCAAGGTCCTCGCCATGCTCGTCCAGCCGATCACCGCCCGCCCCCGCCAGGCCCTCTGGGCCCTGGGTTTTCGACCCTTCTTCCTCGGCGGCAGCCTGTTCGCCCTGGTTGCCCTGCTGCTGTGGGCCGGCGTGCTGGTCGGCGTATACACGCTCGAACCGGCCGGCGGGATGCTCGCCTGGCACCGTCACGAAATGCTGTTTGGCTTCGCTGTGGCTATCGTTGCCGGCTTCCTGCTCACGGCGGTGCAGAACTGGAGTGGCATCCCGGGTCTCAGTGGCCGACCACTGCAGGGGCTGTTCCTGCTCTGGCTGCTGGGTCGGGCAAGCTGGTTCCTGCCCTTGCCCGCCTGGCTACTGGTGCTGATTGAGGGCGCGTTCCTGCCCCTGGTGGCGCTGGCCCTGGCGCGGCCGATCATCCAGCGTCGGCTGCGCAACAACTACCCCATCATCGGCCTGGTATTGCTCATCGCGGCTTGCCAGTGGCTGACCCTTATAGGCTGGCTGCGCGACGACCCGCTGTGGCAACGGCGAGGCGTGCTGGCCGGGCTGTGGCTGGTGGCGGCGATGATGAGCGTGATCGGCGGCCGGGTCATCCCGTTCTTCACTCGCCGCGGCCTGGGCAACATGAGCCCGGCACTGGCCCGGCCCTGGCTGGACCGCGCCTGCCTGCTGGGCAGCGTGGCGCTGCCGCTGACCTATGTGCTGGGGCTCAACGATGCATCACACCCCCTGATGGCCGTGCTGTTCGCCGCCCTGGCGGTGCTGCATGGCATGCGCCTGGTGCTGTGGCACGACCGTGGTCTGTGGCATGTGCCGCTGCTGTGGTCGCTGCACCTGGCCTATGCCTGGCTGATTCCCGCCTGCCTGGGGCTGGCGCTGTGGCATGCCGGGGTGCCGATCAACCCTAGCCTGGCCGCCCATGCGCTGACGGTCGGCGCCATGACCGGGCTGATCGTGGCGATGATGGCGCGGGTCAGCCTGGGACATACCGGACGCCCTCTTCAGGTACCCCGCAGCATGAGCTGGGCATTCGCGCTGATCCAGCTGGCGGCACTGGCCCGCGTGATCGTGGCGCCGTTCACGCCGCTGGGGCTGGGGTTGTCGGTATTGTTCGGCAGCGCGGCGCTGCTGCTGTTCCTCTGGCACTACCTGCCTATCCTGCTGCGTGCGCGGGTGGACGGCATGCCGGGCTAGCGGGCTTGCCCCGCGACAGGGCCGCATCTGGTCTACAGTTGAAGCCACGTTCAACCGCCAAGGGACCGCATGGCCTTCCACCACCTCACCCGCACTCACCCACGCCTGAGTATCGCCACCCTGGCCGGCCTGCTCGGCGGCTGGCTGATCCCCGCCGGCGATACCGTGCAGCACATCCTCGTCGGCTGGAACATCGGCGTCTGGCTTTACCTGGCCATGGTCCTGTGGCTGAGCCTGCGGGCCAATGCCGAGCGGGTGCGCAAGGTCGCCCGCATCGAAGATGAAAACGCCGGCCTGGTGCTGATCACCGTTTGCGTCTCGGCCATCGCCAGCCTGGCGGCGGTCACCCTGCAACTGGTGTCCAGCCGCGGCCTGGAAGGCAGTGCGCTGGCCTTGCACTACCTGTACACCGGGCTGACGGTGGCTGGCTCCTGGTTGCTGATAGGCTGCATCTTCAGCCTGCACTACGCCCGACTGTTCTACACCGGTGACCGCCATGAGCCCCCGCTGCGCTTTGCCGATGGCGAGCGCAACCCGGACTACTGGGACTTTCACTACTTCTCGTTCACCATCAATGTCGCCGTGCAGACCTCCGACATCGGCGTCGGCGGGCGGGCCATGCGTCGGGTGGTGCTGGCCCACTCACTGGTAGGCTTCGTGTTCAATACGGCGATCCTGGGTTTCACCATCAATATCGCGGCCGGGCTGCTCGGCCAGGGCGCGTGAGGCACAGTTGCGGATGCGCTGGCATACCTGTGCCAGCACCTGCGCCTCGAGCACCAATCCCAGCCGCACATGCCCCGCTGCGCTGGGCCCGAAACCATCACCCGGCAACAGTGCCACGCCCTCTTCGTTCAACAGACGCTGGGCGAACGCCTGGGCGCTGAGCCCGGTGCCACGTATATCGAGCATCACGAACATGCCCCCGGCTGGCTGATGTGCATGGATGCCGGGGCAGTCCTCAAGCGAGGCGCACACCCGGTCGCGGCGCGCCCGGTACACCTCACGCATCCGCCGTACCTCATCTTCAGCCTGATCCAGAGCCACGCAGGCCGCCTGCATGACGAACTCCGGCAGGCCGAACAGCATGCTCATGACCAGGGTGCCGAGGTGTCGGGCGAACTCCGGCGGCCCGATCACCCAGCCGACGCGCCAGCCACTCATGGCGTGGGACTTGGACAGGCTACCGATCGACACACAGCGCTCGGCCATACCCGGCAGGCCCAGCGGATTCGGTGCCTCGCCGTCGTACAGCAGTGACTGGTAGACATCGTCGCAGATCAGCCACAGGTCGTATTCCTGGCACAACCGCGCCAGACACTTCAGATCGGCCTGGCCGATTGTCGCACCCGTGGGGTTGTGCGGGCTATTGATCAGCAGCCCGCGAGTGCGAGGGGTTATCGCCCGGGCCACAGCCGCTGGGTCCAGGCGGAACCCCTGCTCCGGCCGCACCGGCACCTGCACGGCGCGCGCGCCGCAGGCACCGAATACCGTGTGATAGGTGACGTACATGGGCTCGGCGACGATTACCTCATCATCGGCCTCGAATAGACACTGGAAGGTTGCGAACAGCCCGCACTGTGCCCCGGCGGTCACCACCACCCGCTCGGCGTCGACGGCCTGCTGGCTGTGGCGCGCAACGGCCTGGCGCAGGGCGAGGCTGCCGCGTACATCGCTGTAATGGGTTTCGCCCTGGCGCAGGCTGGCAATGGCGGCCTCGACCACCGGGGCTGGTGTGTCGAAGTCCGGATCGCCCACCGACAGCAGGAAGATCTCGCGCCCCAGGCGGCGCTGCTCGAGGGCCTGATAGTGGATGTCCCAGGCCGCGACTGCGTGACCGGCGATGCGTTGGGTGAGCGTGGAATACCGCATGACTGTCTCCCTGTCTGCCGGCCTGCACCGCTGGTCCGAAAAGCGCTGACGGTAAACATAGCAGAGCGCTGCTGGCTGCCAGGCGCTGGCCCACGGGGAAAACGTTTGCCTGCCCCCTGCGCGCCCACCGTTCATCGTGACAGGACTGTGACCGCCGTCATGCATTAGTACATCTGCCATATTTTCCAGCGAATACTGCCATGGCAGGTGCTAAGGTTAGAGTCCTGACGGCCAGGACGGCCTAGGCAGTTACCGCTTTGCAATCACCACGTTCACGAACAAGGAGGCTGGCATGAACAAGATGACGTTCCCCAACGCCTGCCAGGTGATGCGTTGGCATTTTCATCCGTTGGGTTTCGAAGCCAGCATGGATGCGCCGCGCAGCATGGTCGCCCGGCTGTTCGACCGGGCCACCGGCGAAACCCTGCTGGCCATTGCCGGCATTCCCTGCGCAACCATCATGCACGCCGCCGATGTCGAGCGGATCATCGAGGCCGTGGAAGCCGAGATGGAAACCTTCGACCTAATGGCCAGCCCGTTGCGCAACGCTGTCTAACTAACCTTCCTGGGCCTGACGCGCCTTGAGCGCCTGCAATCCTTTCATGAACTGCTCGGGCGGCACCGGCTGGCCGAGCAGATAACCCTGCAGCGAATCGCAACCCAGGCGGGTGAGAAAGTCCTGCTGGCCGTTGGTTTCCACGCCTTCGGCGACAATGCGCAAGCCCAGTGCCTGCCCCAGGGCGACGATGGCCGAGACGATCGCCGCGTCATCGCTGTCCTGCTCCAGGTCACGCACGAAGCCGCGGTCGATCTTCAGCTCGTTGGCCGGCAGGCGCTTGAGGTACATCAGGCTGGAGTAGCCAGTGCCGAAATCGTCGATGGACAGGTCCACGCCCATGTCGGACAGGCGCTGCAGCACGTGCAGGCTGGCGTCGGCATCGCGCATGGCGGTGGTTTCGGTGATTTCCAGGGTCAGGCGATTGGGCGGCAGGCTGTTCTCATCCAGTGCGCGGGCCACGCTGTCGACCAGCCCGGTATGGCAAAACTGGATGGCCGACAGGTTGACCGCGATCCGCCACTCTTCATTGCCCTGGTCCAGCCACTGGCGCATCTGCCGGCAGGCCTCACCCAGCACCCACTCGCCGATCGGGATGATCAGCCCGGTCTTTTCCGCAAGGCCGATAAAACGGTCCGGCAGCATCAGCCCATGTTGCGGGTGCTCCCAGCGCAGCAAAGCCTCGGCACCGATGGGCAGGCGCTGCACGGCGTCGAACTTGGGCTGATAGTGCAAGCGGAACTGGCCGTGCTCCAGGGCCGTACGCAGGTCCTGCAACAGTTGCAGCTGCTGGCGCGCGTTACTGTTCATCGACGCATCGAAGAAGCTGTAGCCGTTCTTGCCGGCGCTCTTGGCGTGGTACATGGCGGCATCGGCGTTGCGCAGCAGTTCGTGCTGGTCCAGGCCATTGCCGGGATACAGCACGATGCCCAGGCTCGCCGACAGCTGCAGGTCGTGCTCGGCCACACGGAACGGCTTGGCCATCAGGTTGACCTGCTTGGCCGCGACGTTCATGGCGTCGTCCGGCTCGTCCAGCTCCACCAGCAGCACGAATTCGTCGCCGCCGATGCGCGCCAGGGTGTCCTGGCTGTGCAGGTGACCGCGTAGGCGCGCCGCCACTGCCTTGAGCAACAGGTCGCCGACATGGTGGCCGAAGGCATCGTTGACGGGCTTGAAGCCGTCCAGGTCGATGAACATCAGCGCGAAGCAGCCGCCCTGCTCCGCCACGCGGCCGACGGCCTGGTCGATACGGTCGGCCAGCAGCGTGCGGTTGGGCAGCCCGGTCAGGGTGTCGTGCAGGGCCAGCTGGGTCAGTTCCTGGTTGGCCAGGGTCAGCGAGCGCGCCAATTCCGCCGTGCGCGCCTCCAGCCGGGCGTCGAGCACCGAAGTGAGCAAAGCCACCGCCAGCACCGCCAGGGTGGTGATCAGCACCAGGTAATCCAGGCCGTCGCCCGCGAGCCCCGTGGCCAGTGCGCCGCAGAAGCTGCCCGCCGGGAAGTTGGCCGCCGCCATGCCGGTGTAGTGCATGCCGACGATGGCGATCCCCATCACCACCGCCGCCACGCCACGGATCTGCCGTACATAGGGCGTGTGCTGGCGCAGGCGGAAGGCTATCCATAGCGCCGCCGCCGAAGCCCCCACCGCAATGGCCAGGGAGGCGCCGAACAGCGTCGGGTCGTAGTCGATGCCCGGTTGCATGCGCAGCGCGGCCATGCCCATGTAGTGCATGCAGGCGATGCCGGTGCCCATGATCAAGGCACCGAAGGCCAATTGCAGCCAAGGTAGCTTCGGCTGGCTCACCAGCCACAGGGCGAAACCCGACGAAGCCACCGCGATCAGCAGCGACAGGCCGGTCAGCGCAGTGTCGTAACCCAGCTCGATGGGCAGGCTGAACGCCAGCATGCCGATGAAGTGCATCGACCAGATGCCGATGCCCATGGCCAATGCCCCGCCGCCCATCCACAGGTACACCGCCCGGCCCTTGGCCGTGGCGATGCGCCCGGTCAAGTCCAGGGCCGTGTAAGAGGCAAGGATGGCCACGCACAGCGAGATCAACACCAGCGAGGAGGAGTAGCTACCGATCAGCATTCGCACTTCCAGGAACGAACCGGGGAGGCCCGGGAAAAGCCGATGATTGTACTCAAGCTTTGCTGAAACGCACGGGGTTTTCGCGCTTCTCGATGGATCCAAAAGCTGCTCGCAAGCCCCGCAGTGAAGGGGTTAGAGCCTTTGCGCGAGTAGCTGAAGGCATAATGCCACTTGTCGTTTGCTTCTGCTCATGGCGTTGATCACGGGCAAACCCCTCGATCAGGCATCCCTGACCATGAGAAACACCAAGCCAAGCGAAGCGACTCCGGCTAAGCTCAACACACCACCACGCCGTTCTCGGAGCCTGCAATGGCCACCCTGCCCCGGCATGCAGTGCCGCTCGCCCTGCTCGCCATCACTCTGTCCTTCTCGACCGGTTGTTCGAACAAGCACGCCAGCACCCGCTACGCCGCCCAAGGCTCCAACTGCTATGCCAAGGCGCTGCCCAGCAGCGGCGAAGGCGGCCTGGCATTCGGTCCGACACTGGCCATGGCGAGCAGGAAGTCGCTGGACAGTTGCATGCGCTACGCCGGCAGGTCCGGGGGCACGCCGCGGACCTGCCAGGTCGTCGTGGCCAAGTGCAAGAGCTGAAGCTGAACTAGCCCAGTGCCTCCTCGATCAACGCAGCAACCTCCCGTGCCCGCGAAGCCAGCGACGCATGGCTGGCATCCAGGGTGATGACCTTGCGCGCCTGCAAGCGCGCCGACATCATCTGCTGGTTGGCCGGGGCGATCATGTGGTCCTGGCTGGAAATCTGGTACCAGGCGGGCTTGTGCTTCCAGGCCGGGTCGCTGATGGTGTCGCCAAAGGTGCTCGCCAGCGGCGCCTTCTGCGTCACCGCCATGACCCATGCCTCATCCGCCGACAGATCCTGGCAAAAGCTTTCGTGGAACTTGTCGGCCTTGATCCATAGATAACCATCGCTGTCCGGGGCAAGGTTCGCTGCCGCGACAGGCGGATGCTGCTGCGTCAGCCCACCTGGGCTTTCGCCCGCGTCGGGGGCAAAGGCCGCGATAAAGACCAGCCCCTTCACGTTCGCGGCGTTGCCGGCCTCGGTGATTACCGCCCCACCGTAAGAGTGTCCTACCAGCAGCACCTCGCCTGGCACCTGCGCCACCATCTTGCGGGTGCGCTCGGCATCGTCAGCCAAGGAGGTCAGTGGCAGCTCCACGGCGCGCACGTCTTTGATGCCCTTGCGCGCCAGTTCGACAATCACCTTTCCCCAGTGGGCGGCCCCGCCCCAAAAACCGTGTACAAGCACGACAGTAGGCTTGCTCATGAGAATACCTTCGCGAGAAAACAAGGGTGTGGTTTCGCCCCAACAGCATAGGTGCAGGTAGATGCGGCCTTAGATCAAAGGGATCGGGCGAGGCGCGGGCTAATGCCGCGAACGATTCACTTGCCGGCCTGCTGACGCTGCCAGCGCTCCAGGTTTTCGGCCACCAGTTGTTCGGGCAAGGGCCCTGCCACCAGCTCCCGCATCTTGCGCGCCAGTTGTTCGCGCAGTGCCGGCTGGTTGCAACCCGACTTGTGCGACAGCGCCAGGTACAGCCCTTCGCTGGAGACCGGCGGTTCAAGTACTTCGAGCTCATTTTCCTTGCCCAGCGTGCGCGCCAGGGCCATACCGGGATACTGCTCGAAGATTACGTAGTCGCTGCGCTTGAGCAGCAGCTTCTGGAAGGCCTGGGTAACGCTGGGCACCGCTTCGAGGTCGAGCTGCGCCCGGGCGTAGTCATCGAACGCCTGGCCATGGCTGTTGTTGACCAGCGTCCCGCCACGTCGCCCTTTCAGGTCGGACCAGTCGCTGTAGGCGAAGCCTTCACCCTTGCGCACCCAGACCACGCTGGAATTGAACAGGAAGGGCGGGCTGATGAAGTCGGTCAGCAGTTCGCGCGCCTGGGTGCGAAAGTAGCCGGCGAGCATGTCGATGCGCCCGCTGCTCACTTCCTCCTGCGCCCTGGACCACGGCCCGACATACACCACATCCACCACCAGGCCGAGGTCCTTGGCCACCTGCTTCAGCAGGTCGGCATTGGCGCCGATCAGTTGCGCGGGGTTATGCGGGTCGCGCCAGAGATAAGGTGGGTATTCCGGGTTGCCGGTGGCGGTGAGGTGCTGGCAGTTGTCCGCGGCAGAACCGTGCAGCGGAACCACGGCCAGCAGGCACGACAACCACACAGACAGGCCCAGACAACGTCCGCTCATGGCGTTCCTCGTGCAATGGATTACGCCACCGATAACGTGGCCTTACACAGTTTGCACGAGAAATGGCCGAACGCCACGTGCCATGTGGCGATCTGTGATGCGGTGCAGCGTCACGGGCAAAGACGCCAACAGCAGGTCACTGCTCGGCCAACTCCGTGCGAGCGTCCCAGCCACCGCCAAGTGCCGCGATCAACTGCACGCTCGCCACCAGCCGCCCCTGCAATAGCGTCAACACGCTGCGTTCGCTGCTAAGCGCCGTGGTCTGCACGTTCACCACGTCCAGGTAACCGATCAACCCGGCCTTGTACTGGTTCTCGGTCAAGCGCAACGACTCCCGCGCCGCCTCGAGCGCTTCCTGCCGGACAACGGCTTCGTCGCCGTACACCTTGAGCTGCACCAGGTAGTTCTCCACCTCCTTGAACCCATCGAGCACCGTCTGCCGGTACTGCGCCACGGTCTGGTCGTACACCGCCACGGTGCGGTCGACCTCGGCGCTGCGCTTGCCGGCATCGAACAGCGTCAACGCCAACTGCGGGCCGACGGACCAATAGCGGTTGGGCAGCTCGATCCAGTTGTTGAAGCTGCTGCTGGAATACCCGCCATTCATGCTCAGGGACAGGTCGGGGAAATACGCCGCCCGGGAGACGCCGATATTGGAGTTGGCCGCCATGACCTTGCGCTCGGCCGAGGCGATATCGGGCCTGCGCTCGAGCAACTGCGAAGGCAGCGACACCGGCACCGGCGGCAACGCCGGAATGTCGCGGCTCGCGGCCAAGGCGAAGTCGGCCGGCGCCTTGCCCATCAGCACGGCAATGGCGTTCTCGTACTGCGCGCGTTGCCACGCCAGGTCGATCAGGTCGGCCTGGGTACTCTTGAGCTGGGTACGCGCCTGGGCTACGGCATCCGGCCCGGCAACCCCGGCGCGGTACTGGTTCTCGTTCATCTGCAACGAGCGCTCGTAGGCCGCTACCGTGGCCTCGAGCAGGCGCTTCTGCGCGTCGATCACCCGCAGTTGCAGGTAGTTCTGCACCAGCTCCGACTGCTGGCTCAGGCGAATGGCCGCCATATCGGCGAGGCTCGCCTCGGCACTGGCCTCGTTGGCGTTCATGGCTTCACGCAGCTTGCCCCACAGGTCGATCTCCCAGCTCACACCGAGTTGCGCGTTGTAGGTGTTGCGGATGCCGCTGCTGTTGTTCGACAGGCTCGAGCTGGAGCTCCCGGTGCCCTGGGCCGAACGGTTCTTGCCAGCGGTGAGGTTCAACGAGGGGAACAGCGCGGCGCGGCTGCTGCGCACCAGCGCCTGGGCCTGGCGGTACTGCGCCTCGTACTGCGCCACCGTCTGGTTGCTGCGGTTGAGCTCTTCCACCAGGGCGTCGAGCTGCTTGTCGCCATACAGCTCCCACCATGCCCCGCGGGCGATGGCATCGGACGGGTTGGCCTGGGTCCAGCCCTCGGCCTGCTTGAACTGCGCCGGGGTGCTGATCTCCGGGCGGTGATAGTCCGGGCTCAAGGTACAGGCGCTGAGCATGGCCACGCACAACCCGGCGCTGACCAGGCGCGAGCCGCGCCCTTGGGTCAGCAGCCTGAGGGCACGATGGATTCGGGTGTGGGCAAAGTTCATAGCGGGGTATCCAGGGCAGCGTCGGTGCGCACGCCGCGCCAGCGGTTGAACCGGTGGCGCAGGCGATCGAGGTACAGGTAGACCACAGGCGTGGTGTAGAGGGTGAGGATCTGGCTGAAGACCAGGCCGCCGATGATGGTCAGGCCCAGCGGCTGGCGCATCTCGGCGCCCTCGGCGCGGCTGAGCAGCAGCGGCAGCGCGCCGAGGATCGCGGCCAGGGTGGTCATCAGGATCGGCCGCAGGCGCAGCAGGCAGGCACGGCGGATCGACTCCTCCGGCGACAGGCCTTCATGGCGCTCCAACTGCAGGGCCAGGTCGATCATCAGGATGGCGTTCTTCTTCACCACGCCGATCAGCAGGAACAGCCCGAGCAACGAGATCAGGCTGAATTCGCCACCGGTCAGGTACAGCGCCAGCAAGGCGCCGACCCCGGCCGAAGGCAATGTGGAGAGGATCGTCAGCGGGTGGATGTAGCTCTCGTAGAGGATGCCCAGCACCAGGTACACCAGCACCAGGGCGCCGAGGATCATGAACGGCTGGCCTTCGGCGGTCTTGGTGAAGGCGTCGGCATCGCCACCGAGCTTGGCGATCACCGATTCGGGCAGGCCAAGCTTGGCCACCGCCCGCTCCAGCGCGGCCAGGGCCTGGTCGGGGCTGTAGCCTTCGGCGACATCGAACGAGATGTCCTCGGAGGCGAACTGCCCTTCGTGGCTGACGCGGTCGTTGGCCAGGCTGTTCTCGTAGCGGGCGAAGGTGGACAACGGCACCCGGGCGCCGTCGGCGGTGATCACCTGCACCTGCTCCAGGGTACTTGGGTCCCAAGCGTATTTCGGGTTGATCTCCAGCACCACCTGGTACTGGTTGAGGCTGTCGTAGATGGTCGAGATCTGCCGCTGGCTGTAGGCGTTGTTGAGCACCGCGGTGACCATGTCCATGTCGATACCCAGGCGCTTGGCCTGGTCACGGTCGACCACCAGGGTCACTTGCTGGGTGCCGGCGCCGTCGTGGGCGTCGATGGCGGTCAACTCGGGCAACTTGCGCAGCTCTGCGGTGACCTTCGGGAACCACTCGCGCAAAGCAGCCAGGTCGCCGCTCTGCAGGGTGTAGAGGTACTGCGAGGTGGTCTGGTCGCGGCCGCCGCCACCGAGTTGCAGGTCCTGGTCGGCCATCAGGTACAGGCGCCCGCCGGGGATTTTCGGCAGGTCCTTGCGTAGGCGGTCGATGACCTTCTGCGCGTTTTCCTTGCGCTCGGCGATCGGCTTCAGGCGCACCAGCACGAAGGCGTTGTTGGTACCGCTGTTGCCGCCGATGAAGCCGGCAACACTTTCCACCGCCGGGTCCGCGAGCAGGGCGCGGCGGTAGATCTCCATCTTCGGCTGCATCACCGTGAACGACAGGCCGTCGTCGCCACGGATGAAGCCTTGCAGCTGGCCGGTGTCCTGTTGCGGCATCAGGGTCTTGGGCACCACCACGTACAACGCGATGTTGAGCACGATGGTGGCCAGCAGGCTGAGCAGGGTCAGGCGCCTGTGGCGCAGCGCCCAGCCCAGGCTCTTGTCGTAGCCGGCGACCATGCGCTGGTGGATGCGGTCGCTCCAGCGTTGCAGGCGGGTCTGCTGCTGCGGGCCATGGACCTTGAGCCAGCGCGAGCAAAGCATCGGCGTCAGGGTCAGCGATACCACCAGCGAGACGATGATCGCCGCCGCCAGGGTGATCGAGAACTCCTTGAACAACCCGCGCACTATACCGCCCATGAACAGGATGGAGACGAACACCGCCACCAGCGAGACGTTCATCGACAGCAGGGTGAAACCGACCTCCTGCGCGCCCTTGTAAGCGGCCCGCATCGGGCTCTCGCCCTTCTCGATATGCCGGGAGATGTTCTCCAGCACCACGATGGCATCGTCCACCACCAGGCCGGTGGCGAGGATCAGCGCCATCAGCGACAGGTTGTTCAGCGAGAACCCGCACAGGTACATCACCGCAAAGGTGCCCACCAGCGACACCGGCACCGCCAGGCTGGGGATCAGCGAGGCGCGGAAATTGCCGAGGAACAGGTACACCACCAGGATCACCAGCACCACGGCGATCAGCAAGGTGTGCTCGGCCTCCTTCAGGGTGGCCTTGATCACCGGCGAGCGGTCCATGGCCACGTTGAGCTTGACGCTGGCCGGCAGCAGTGACTGCAACGCCGGCAGCTCGGCCTTGATCTGCTCGACGGTCTGGATGATGTTGGCGTTGGTCTGGCGGTTGACCACCAGCAGCACCGCGCTCTCGTCATTGAAGAAGCCGCTGTTGTAGCGGTTCTCGACGCCATCGCTGACCTTGGCCACGTCCGACAGGCGCAGGATCGAGCCGTTCTGCTGGCGGATGACGATGGGCTTGTAGTCCTCGGCCTTTTCCAGCTGGTCGTTGGCGCGCACCTGCCAGTTGCGTTCGCTGTCCTCGACGAAGCCCATCGGCCGGCGCTGGTTGGCGTTGGCCACCGCAGTGCGCACGTCGTCCAGGGACAGGCCGTACTGGTTGAGCAACTGCGGCTCGAGCTCGATACGCACCGCCGGCAGCGAACTGCCACCGATCTGCACTTCCCCTACCCCGCTGACCTGCGACAGGCTCTGGGACAGAATGGTGTCGGCCAGGTCATACAGCTTGCCCTTGGACAGCACCTGGGAGGTCAGCGACAGCACCATGATCGGCGCCTGGGACGGGTTGATCTTCTTGTAGGTGGGCATGCTGCGCATGCCGCTGGGCAGCAGGTTGCGGGTGGCGTTGATGGCCGCCTGCACCTCGCGTGCCGCGCCATCGATGTCGCGGCCTAGCTCGAAGCCGATGATGACCCGGGTCGAGCCCTGGTTGGAACTGCTGGTCAGGGTGGTAACGCCGGCAATGGCGCCGAGCTTGCGCTCCAGCGGCGTGGCCACGGTGGACGCCATGACCTCGGGGCTGGCCCCGGGCAGGCTGGCCTGCACCACGATCACCGGGAAATCCATCTGCGGCAGCGGCGACACCGGCAGCAGGCCGAAACTCACCCCACCCAGCAGCATGATCGCCAGGCTCAGCAGCATGGTAGCCACCGGCCGGCGAATGAACGGTCCGGACAGGTTCATGCTTCGGCCTGCCGCGCATCGTCAAGCGGGCGCCAGCGACGTGCCAGGCGGTCGAAGTACAGGTAGATGACCGGCGTGGTGAACAGCGTCAGTACCTGGCTCACCAGCAGGCCGCCGACCATCACCAGGCCCAGCGGCTGGCGCAGCTCGGCGCCGGAACCGGTGGCGAGCATCAGCGGCACCGCGCCGAACAGCGCAGCCAGGGTGGTCATCAGGATCGGCCGGAAGCGCAGCAGCGCAGCCTGGTAGATCGCATCACTCGGGCTCATGCCCTGATGACGCTCGGCCTCGAGGGCGAAGTCGATCATCATGATCGCGTTCTTCTTGACGATGCCGATCAGCAGGATGATGCCGATAATGGCGATCATGCCCAGGTCGTTGCCGCTCAGCAGCAACGCCAGCAACGCCCCCACCGCCGCCGAAGGCAACGTCGAGAGGATGGTTACCGGGTGGACGTAGCTCTCGTAGAGCACGCCGAGCACGATGTACATGGTCACCACGGCGGCAAGGATCAGCAGCAAGGTACTCGACAGCGAAGCCTGGAACGCCTCGGCGGCGCCCTGGAAGCGGGTCTGCACGCCGATCGGCATGCCGATCTCCTGCTGCACTTGCTCGATCACCTTGACCGCCTCGCCCAGGGACGCGCCATGGGCCAGGTTGAACGACATCATCACCGCCGGGAACTGGCCAATGTGCGAGATGGCCAGCTGGGCCTGGCGCTGCTCGATGCGCGCCAGGGCCGACAGGCGCACCTGGCCACCGTCGGCGGCCTTGACGTGGACCGCCTCCAGGGCCTGCGGGCCGAGGCTGGCCGCGGTCTGCGACTGCAGCACCACGCGGTACTGGCTGGCCTGGGTGTAGATGGTCGAGATCTGCCGCTGGCCGAAGGCGTCGTACAGGGCGTTGGTGATCTGCGCCACGGTGATGCCGAGGCGGCTGGCCATGTCGCGGTCGATCACCAGGTACACCTGCAGGCCCTTGTCCTGCAGGTCGCTGGCTACGTCCTGCAGCTCCGGACGGTCCTTCAGTGCCTGCACCAGCTTGCCGCTCCACTCGGCAAGCATGTCGGCATCCGGCGAGCTGAGGCTGAACTGGTACTGGGTGCGGCTGACCCGATCCTCGATGCTCAGGTCCTGCACCGGCTGCATGAACAGGCGGATGCCGACCAGCTTGTCGAGCTGCGGCTGCAACCGGCTGATCACCTCGGCTGCCGTCACGTCGCGCTCACCATGGGGCTTGAGGTTGATCAGCAGGCGGCCGCTGTTGAGAGTGGCGTTGTCACCATCCACGCCAATATACGAAGACAGGCTCTGCACCGCCGGGTCCTGCAGAATCACCTCGGTCAGGGCCTGCTGGCGTTGACTCATGGCGGCGAACGAGGTCGACTGCGGTGCCTCGGAAATACCCTGGATCACCCCGGTGTCCTGGGCCGGGAAGAAGCCCTTGGGCACCATCAGGTAGAGCACCACAGTCAGCGCCAGGGTGGCCACGGCCACCAGCAGCGTCAACGGCTGGCGCTTGAGCACCCAGGTCAGGGCACTGGCGTAGTGCTTGATCAGCCAGTCGATCCAGGCGCCGCTGGCACGGTAGAAGCGGCCCTGCTCCTCCTCCTTGGGCTCGCGCTTGAGCAGCCGGGCGCACATCATCGGCGTCAAGGTCAGCGACACCACCAGGGAAATCAGGATGGCCACCGCCAGGGTGATGGCGAACTCGCGGAACAGCCGCCCGACCACGTCGGCCATGAACAGCAGCGGGATCAATACCGCGATCAGCGAGAAGGTCAGCGAGATCAGGGTGAAACCGATCTGTTTCGCGCCCTTGAGCGCGGCCTGCAGCGGTGTCTCGCCCTCTTCTATATGCCGGGAGATGTTCTCCAGCATGACGATGGCATCGTCCACCACGAAGCCGGTGGCGATGGTCAGGGCCATCAGCGTGAGGTTGTTGACCGAGAAGCCGGCCAGGTACATCACCCCGAAGGTGCCGATCAGCGACAGCGGCACGGCGATCGACGGGATGATCGTGGCCGAGACCCGGCGCAGGAACAGGAAGGTCACCATCACCACCAGAGCAATGGCGAACAGCAACTCGTGCTGCACGTCGCGCACGGCGGCGCGGATGGTCTGGGTGCGGTCGGTGAGGACGCTGACATCCAGGCCCGCCGGCAGGTTGTCGGTGATCGACGGCAGCAGCTCCTTGATCCGGTCGACCACCTCGATGACGTTGGCGCCGGGCTGGCGCTGGATATTCAGGAGCACCGCCTCATTCTGGTTGGCCCAGGCGGCCAGGCGCTCGTTCTCGGCGCCGTCGACGATTTCGGCGACGTCCTTCAGGCGCAGCGGCGCGCCATTGTTGTACTTGAGGATGAGGTTGGCGTACTCGGCCGGCGAGCGCAGCTGATCGTTGGCGTCGAGCATCGACACCCGGGTCGGGCCATCGAAGTTGCCCTTGGGCTGGTTGACGTTGGAGGCGCCGATCAGGGTGCGCACGTCGTCCAGATTGAGGCCGTTGGCCGCCAGGGCATCGACGTTGACCTTGATCCGCACCGCCTGGCGCTGGCCGCCGGCGATGCTGACCATGCCGACGCCGCTGATCTGGGCGATCTTCTGCGCCACGCGCGTGTCGACCAGGTCGTTGAGCTTGGGCAGCGGCATGGTCTTGGACGAGATGGCCAGGGTCAGCACCGGCGTGTCGGCCGGGTTGACCTTGTTGTACACCGGTGGCGCCGGCAGGTCGCTGGGCAGCAGGTTGCTGGCGGCGTTGATCGCGGCCTGTACCTGCTGCTCGGCGACATCCATGTTCATGTCGAGGTTGAAGCGCAGGGTCAGCACCGAGGCGCCGCCGGAGCTGGTCGAGGCCATCTGCTCGAGGCCCGGCATCTGGCCGAACTGGCGTTCCAGTGGCGCGGTGACGGCGCTGGTCATCACCTGGGGGCTGGCGCCGGGGTACAGGGTCATGACGCGAATGGTCGGGTAATCGACCTGGGGCAAGGCCGCCACCGGCAGCAGCTTGTAGGCGATCAGGCCGGCCAGGACGATGGCCAGCATGCTCAGCGTGGTGGCGACCGGCCGCAGGATGAACAGGCGCGAGAGGTTCATGCGCCCGCCTTGGAGCCTGGTTCACCGGTCTGCGCCGAGCCCTTGGCGCCCTGCCCCTGCAGGTGCTGGCCTGGGGTGGTCGGCACTTGCGAGCTGTCTTCGACCACCTCGACCTTGGAGCCTTCGCGCAGGCGGTCGGTGCCTTCCAGCACCAGGCGGTCACCGGCGGCCAGGCCCTTGAGGATCACGCTGTTCTCGCCATCGCTGGCTCCGACCTTGAGCGGGCGGATGTTGATCGTGCTCTCGGCGTTGACCACATAGGCGAAGGTGCCGTCATTGCCGAACTGGATGGCCGCGGCCGGGGCCAGTACCACCTGCTTCAGAGTGTCGGCCAGCAGGCGCACATTGACGAACTGGTTGGGGAACAGCGCATGGTCGGTGTTCTGGAAGGTGCCCTTGAACTTCAGGGTGCCGGTGGCGGTGTCGATCTGGTTGTCGAGGCTGCCAAGCACGCCAGTGGACTGCAGCTTCTGATCGCCACGGTCCCAGGCCTCGACCGGCAGGCTGGCGCCGCTGCGGTAGCGGGCGAGCACGGTGTCGAGCTGGGTTTCCGGCAAGGTGAAGGCGACGCTGATCGGCTCGGTCTGGGTGATGATCACCAGCGCCGTGGTGTCGTTGGCGGCGACCAGGTTGCCCAGGTCCAGCTGGCGCAGGCCCAGGCGACCGCTGATCGGCGCACGGATCTGGGTGAACTCCAGGTTCAGGCGGGCATCGTTGACCTGCGCCTGGTTGGTCTTGACCAGCCCCTGGAATTGCCCGACCTGTGCCTCGGCGGTGTCCAGGGTCTGCTTGGCGATGCTGTCTTCGGCATACAGGCCTTTATAACGGGCCAGGTCGACCTGGGCGTTCTTCAGTTGCGCCTGGTTCTGCGCCAGGGTGCCCTCGGCCTGCTGCAGGGCGATGCGGTAGCTGCGCGGGTCGATCTCGGCGAGCAGGTCGCCGGCCTTGACCTGCTGGCCTTCCTTGAAGTGGATCTTGACCAGCTCGCCGGCCACCCGGCTGCGCACGTTGACCGTGTTGGTCGCGGTCACGGTGCCAAGGGCCTTGTAGTACAGCGGGAAGTCACCCACCCGCGCAGGCTCGACGCGCACCGGCACCGCTTCGGTGGAGGCGCCGAAACCCGGCCGCCCGCCCATGCCTTTGCCCGGGCGATGCCCGCCACCCTCATTATGGGCGGTCGTTGCGGGCCACAGCCACCAGGCCAGCAGGGCCACCAGCAGCAGGATCAGCAGGCCGAACAGCCAGCGACGAGGGGAACGGGAATTGGAGGCTTGCATGGGTCGAACGAACCTTGTTCAGAGAATGACGGCGTGGAGAGCGTGAACGATAAGCACTGGCATCGTTTTAGCAAAGGGGCTTTACCAGTGCTTTACCTTCGGCTGACGTTGGCAAAGGCGTGAACTTTAAATGAAAACGGCCTGGAACAGGGTCCAGGCCGTTACCGGGTGTTACCTGGCTCGCCGGCAAGCCGGCGAACACTTACTTCAAGACAGCCAGCGCCGCCTCGTAGTTCGGCTCGTCGGCGATTTCGCCAACCAGCTCGCTGTGCAGCACCTTGTCGTTTTCGTCCAGCACCACCACGGCGCGGGCGGCCAGGCCGGCCAGCGGGCCATCGGCGATGGCCACGCCGTAGTTTTCCAGGAACTCGCGGCCACGCAGGGTCGACAGGTTCTTCACGTTCTCCAGGCCTTCAGCGCCGCAGAAGCGCGCCTGAGCGAACGGCAGGTCGGCGGAGATGCACAGCACCACGGTGTTGGCCACGTCATTGGCCTGGGCGTTGAACTTGCGCACCGAGGTGGCGCAGGTCGGGGTGTCGACGCTTGGGAAGATGTTCAGCACCTTGCGCTTGCCGGCGAAGTCGGCAAGCGACTTGTTCGACAGATCGCCAGCAACCAGGGAGAAGGCAGGTGCCGCGGCGCCTTGCTTCGGCAGTTCACCGCTGACTTGAACCGGGTTGCCTTTGAGAGTCACTTGAGCCATGGCGGAAATCCTTATGCAGGTTTGGAAAAAGACCTCGAGTTAAGCATGAAGCCGCGCAAGTGCCTATAACCAAACATGAAATTGTTGCATTGCCAGACAATTCTTGTGGACAAAAAAATGCCCGGATCGCGACAAGCCATCCGGGCACACTGCTTTCAGCGACGCATCAGGCCAACAGGCCGTACACCACCGAGGTCAAGGCCACCAGGCCGACCACCACCACGAACACGTTGGACAGCGCACCACTGTACTTGCGCATCGACGGCACGCGGCGGATGGCGTACATCGGCATCAGGAACAGCAGGACCGCGATGATCGGGCCGCCGAGGGATTCGATCATGCCCAGGATGCTCGGGTTGAGGGTGGCGACGATCCAGCACACCACCAGCATCAGCGCGGCAACGATGCGGTCCAGGGCCTTGGCGCCCGGACGCATGCCGGTCTTGACGATCATGCCCTTGAGGCCTTCGCTGGCACCGATGTAGTGGCCCAGGAACGACTTGGCGATGGCGATGAAGGCGATCAGCGGCGCGGCGAAGGCGATGGCCGGCTGCTCGAAGTGGTTGGCCAGGTAGGACAGGATCGACAGGTTCTGCGCCTTTGCTTCAGCCAGCTGGGCGCTGCTCAGGGTCAGCACGCAGCTGAACACGAAGAACAGCACCATCAGCACCATCAGCAGATGGGCACGGCGCAGGATCTGGCCGCTGCGCTCATCGGCGTGCTCGGCGTAGCGGCGCTTCTGATCAACGGCAAAGGCCGAGATGATCGGCGAGTGGTTGAACGAGAACACCATCACCGGAATGGCCAGCCACACGGTGTGCAGGAAGGCCGAGCCGGACGGCACCTGGGTAGCGGTGTCGAGGATGCCGCCGGTCCAGTGTGGCACCAGGTACAGGGCCAGCAACGCCAGGGCGACGATGAACGGATACACCAGCAGGCTCATGACCTTGACCGTGGCCTGTTCGCCGCAGCGCACGATGGCCAGCAGGCCGAGGATCAGCACGAACGACAGGATCGCCCGCGGCGGCGGCGCGATATGCAGCTGGTGCTCCATGAAGCTGCTGACGGTGTTGGTCAGCGCCACGCTGTAGATCAGCAGGATCGGGAAGATGGCGAAGAAGTACAGGACGGTGATCAGCGCGCCGGCGGTGATGCCGAAATGCTCCTCGACCACGTCGGTGATATCGCCGCCCTTGCTGCCCGAGAGTACGAAACGGGTCAGCCCGCGGTGGGCGAAGTAGGTCATGGGGAAGGCCAGCAAGGCCAGGACCAGCAGCGGCCAGAAACCGCCAAGGCCGGCGTTGATGGGCAGGAACAGGGTTCCGGCGCCGATGGCCGTGCCGAACAGGCCCAGCATCCAGGTGGTGTCTTGACGCGACCAGCTGCCGAGGGTGGCGGGGGTCGATTCTACAAAGCGTTGTTCAACGCTTGGGGCCTGCTCATTCATTCCGGGTGACGCTCCACTCGCAAGACTGCAACAGGCTGAGAATGGCGAAATAGACGATTCGCCCAACTCAACCGGGGAAGAGGGGCGCGATTGTGCATGCAAAGGTTGCACTTGGGGAAGCCCCGCCCGAGGGACGGTTGCACTTGTCTGTACAAGAAAGCGGGTTTTCGGGTTGCTAAAACTATCGCGGGGCAAGTCGCATCGGCGCACCGATGCGACTTGCCCCGCGCCAAAGCCAGTTCGGCCAGCGCCGATGTCAGCCCTTCTGCACGGCGGCAAATGCCTCGGCCACCTGGCGCAGGTTGGCCGGACGCAGCCCGGACATGCACACCCGACCACTGTCGATCAGGTACACACCGAACTCGTCACGCAGACGGCGCACCTGTTCTACGCTGAAGCCGGTATAGCTGAACATGCCGCGCTGGCGCAGGAAGAACTGGAAGTCCTGGCCTGGCAGCAGCTCGCCGAGCAGGTCGACCAGGCCCTGGCGCATGTCGAGGATGCGCTTGCGCATTACCTCCACTTCCGCGGCCCATTGCGCGTTGAGCGCAGCGTCACCCAGCACGCCGGCCACCAGCTGGGCGCCGAAAGCGGGCGGGCTGGAGTAGTTGCGGCGCACGGTGGCCTTGAGCTGGCCAAGCACGCTGGAAGCGGTGGCGGCATCGTCGCAGACCACCGACAAGCCCCCTACCCGCTCGCCGTACAGCGAGAAGATCTTCGAGAACGAGTTGCTGACCAGGCAAGGCACGCCGGCACGGGCCATTTCGCGGATCGCATAGGCGTCTTCGACCAGGCCTTCACCGAAGCCCTGGTAGGCGATATCGAGGAACGGGATCAACTGGCGCGCCTTGACCACTTCGACCACCTGTTGCCACTGCTGCTGGTCCAGGTCGACGCCGGTGGGGTTGTGGCAGCAGGGATGCAGCAGGACCACGCTGTTCTGCGGCAAGGCCTGCAGGCTGGCCAGCATGCCGGCGAAGTCGACGCCGCGGGTGTCCGGGTCGAAGTACGGGTAGGTGTGCACCTTGAAGCCCGCGCCTTCGAAGATCGCCCGGTGATTGTCCCAGGTCGGGTTGCTCACCCACACCTCGGAGCCTGGGAAGTAACGCTTGAGGAAGTCGGCACCGACTTTCAGCGCGCCCGAGCCACCGACGGTCTGTACGGTGGCCACGCGGCCATCGCTCACTGCCGGGTGGTCGGCGCCGAACAGCAGCGCCTGGATCGCCTGGCGGTAGGCGGCCAGGCCTTCCATCGGCAGGTACAGCGAGGCTTCATGGGGCTGGCCGGCCAGGCGTTTCTCCACCTCGGCCACCGCCGCCAGTTGCGGCACCACGCCGGCTTCGTCGTAGTACAGGCCGATACTCAGGTTGACCTTGGCAGCCCGCGGGTCAGCCTTGAAGGTTTCCATCAACGAGAGGATCGGGTCGCCGGCATAGGCATCGACATGTTTGAACACAGCGTGCAGCTCCTTGGAAATCAGGACAGTTCAGGAAAGGCTCAGCCGAGGATACCCGCAGAGCGCCACAAGGAACATCACCGATGTGCAAGGAAACCCTGCAGGTTTGCAAGACCGAACCCGCAGCCCACGGATTTTGCCAAGCGCCGCCGCCCGACGGCTCGATACCAACCCTGGACCGCACCCTGATCGTTGCAATTGCCACCTGCCTGCCCCAAGCTCTGCCGTACCGCCACCCCGGACCACGAGATGCCCAGACGTCGCCCTCTCCTGATCGCCCTGTTGCTGCTACTCGTGCTGCCCGCGTCGATCGGTTACCTGTGGCGTGACCGCCAGCCCGCACCGCCCAGCCTGCCGCCCCACAGCTACGCCAAGGCCTTGCGCCAGGCACACGATGGCCTGCCGGGCGCCGCGCGGGTGCTGTACCAGCAGTTGCAGCGTGACGACCTACCGCCCATCCGCCGCGCCGCGCTACATGCCGAACTACCCAATTACCCCTCGCCACAGGCGTTGAAACTGGCCAGCCAGGACCTCGAGCACGCCGACCCATTGGTACGCCGCGCCGCCATCACCAGCATCCGCCGGCTGCTGCCGGCCGCCCAGCGCAGCCTGGTGCTGGGCCCATTGCTGGAAGATGACGAGCAAAGCGTGCGCTTCGCCGCGGTGGACGCTCTGCTGGGTCTCGACCCCGACGCCATCGGCCTGTACTTCGGCCCCTTGCAGGATGCCCTGGAGCAGTACGAGCAGACCCTGGAACAACAGCCCGACGACGCCGCCGCCCAGCTGCACCTGGCCCGACTATACATGCATGAACAAGCCTACGACGCAGCCTCCAGGGCCCTGCGCCGCAGCCTGGCCGTGGCCCCTGAAGGTCTGGACGCGTTGGCCACCCAGGTCCGCCTGCTGGAGCAACAGGGCCAGCACGACGCCTCCCGCGAGGTGCTCGCGAAAGCCCTGGCGCTACGCCCGGACTCCGCGTTCCTGCAATACGAACTGGGCCTGTGGCTGACCCGCCATGAGCAGCAGGAATACGCCCTGCTCGCCCTCTCGCGGGCTGTCGAGCTGGAACCGGAAAACAACGATTATCGCTACACCCTGGCCATCACCCTGCACCAGCTGGAACAGCTCGATGCCGCGCAAAAGCAGTTGGAGACCGTGCTCAACCGCCAGCCGGCCAATCGCCGGGTGCGGGTTCTGCTGATCGAGTACTGGAAGGAAACCGGCCAATTGCAGAATGTCCAGGTCCTGCTCGCCGAGCTGGAACGGCAGAACCCGGACGACCCATTCCTGCAGCAAGGGCTGTGAAGCCCGGCCTCAGGCCTGCAGCATGCGCTGTATCTGCACCACCAGCATCTGCAGCGAGAACGGCTTGAACATCAAGGCCGTGCCGGGCTCGTCGAGCAGGGCCTGCTCCACCGGATCGGTGGTGAAGCCGGTGATGAACAGGATCTTCTGCTCGGGCTCGATCATGCGCAGCGCCTTGGCCACCTGGCGGCCGCTGAAGCCTCCCGGCAGGCCAATATCGGTGATCACCAGATCAAACGGCCCTGCATGCCGGAACTGCCCCAACGCGCTGTTGGCATCGGGCACATCACACACCTCGAATCCGCAATCGAGCAGCGCCTCCTTCATCAGGCCGCGCAGGTTTTCTTCATCATCGACCAGCAGCAACCGTTCACCCTGGATCTGCCGCGGCAGGACATCCGGAGCGGGGCTCTCCGGCAACGTCCCCTGGTAGCGCGGAAACATCATCACGACCCGTGTGCCTTGGTCGATCGTCGACTCGATCCATATCTGGCCGCCCGACTGCTGCACGAAGCCATGCACCATGGGCAGCCCCAGGCCCGCCCCCTGCCCCAGCGGCTTGGTGGTGAAGAACGGTTCAAATACCCGAGCCAGGTCCTCGCGACTCATGCCATGGCCATCGTCCTCGACCTGCAGCGTGACATAGTCCCCCGGCGGCAAGGCTGCCGCGCCCTCGCTCGGCTGCGCCAGCCGTTCGTTGGCGGTGCGGATCGTCAACATGCCCTTGCCCAGGCAGGCATCGCGGGCGTTGCTGCACAGATGCAAAAGGGCGTTGCGCAACGTATCCGGGTCGACCTGCAATGGCCAGGGCGCCACATCCAGCTGCATGTTCAGGCTTATCTCGGCGCCCAGGGTCTGACGCAGCATCGGCTCCGCGTCCTGCAGCAGGTAGTTGATGTTCAGTGGGTTGGGCGACAAGGGTTGGCTACGGGCAAAGGCCAACAGGTTCTGGGTCAGGCCGATGGCTCGCTGAGCGCATTCCCGGGCCATCCGCACATACTCTTCCACGCGCTCCATCCGCCCTTGGGCGAGGCGTCGTTCGAGCAATTCCAGGCTGCTGCCGACGCCGGACAGTACGTTGTTCATTTCGTGCGCCAGCCCACCCGCCACCTTTACAGCGCCCTCCATGCGCTGGCTGTCGCGCACCGCCGCCTCGGCCAGGCGCTGGACCGCATTGCGGTCCTCGGTGATGTCCCTCCCCACCAACGTCGGCAATGCCTGGTTGGCGCTGCCGGTCCAGCGGAACCAGCAGTAATGGCCGTCGCTATGGCGAACCCGCCCCTCGAAGGGCGGCGCGGCGTGGCCCTGTACAAGCGCCATCAGCGCCAGCTGCGCTTCGGTACGGTCCGCGGGATGGAACAGCTCGGGCAGGGCCACTTGCAACTGCGTTGCCTCACCCCAGCCCAGAAGCCGATGCCAGGCAGGGTTGGCTGTACGTACGCTTAGATCGGCCTCAAGCATCAGCATCACATCGGGCGACAACTGCCAGGTATGGTCTGGATCGGCCAGGTACTGCGTCAGGCGCGTTTCGAAGGACTGCGCCAGCTCGCGCCATTCGTGACTGGCCCCGACACTGGCAGTGGTCTCGATCAGCGCGTGGAGGAACCCGGCAATCGCACCCTGGTCGTCGCGAATGGGCGAGAAGCAGCCAGTGACCCACGCCGTCGCCGCGATACCCTCTCGATGCACCGGTAATGGGGCATCCTCGATCAGGCTACCCTGCCCCTGCAACACCTTGAATACGGTTGGCCCCATGCTCTCCCAGGATTGCTCCCAGAGCGCGTCGAAAGTACACCCCTGGTGGTCGACAGAACCGCCCAGCAGGGCCTGGTAGGCGTCGTTGTGTATGACCGTCAGGGCCGCCCCCCAGACCAACGCACAGGGAAACGGTGACATCAAGACCATGTCGACGGCGATGCGCAGGGTGGGCGGCCAGGAGGTCAACGCCCCCAACGGCGTTGCGCTCCAGTCGAAGCCAGCGATGGGCATGCCCACCTCGGCCAGAGAAGATGACGGCGGTGCCAGATGAATGACCTGGATCTCTGCCCCCCGTGTGTCCAGGTCAGTGGCCAATATCTTCGTTCCACAGCTCTGGGTTGGCTTCGATGAACTGACGCATCAGCGCCTTGCAGGTCTCATCGTCATGCACTTCAAGACGCACGCCGCGGTCGCCGAGCAACTGCTCTTCGCCCATGAAGGTGACGTTCTCGCCGATGATCACGTGCTGGATGCCATACAGCAGGATTGCGCCACTGCACATGGCGCAGGGCGACAAGGTGGTATAGAGGGTGGACTCGCGGTACACCTGGGCCGGTTGCCGGCCTGCATTCTCCAGGGCATCCATCTCGCCATGCAGGATGGCGCTGTGCCGTTGCACACGGCGATTGTGGCCACGGCCGATGATCTCGCCCTTGTGCACCAGCACCGAGCCGATCGGAATGCCGCCTTCCTCGAGCCCCTTGCGGGCCTCGTCGATAGCGGCCTGCATAAATCTGGAAGTGTCCTGGTCCATGGCGTCTCCCGGTAGCGCGTCGACTTTTGCAGCAGCCTAGCACAGCGCCCGTGCCCATGGCGCATTGCGTGGCGGGGGCTATGCTCAAAAGGCTTTTGATCTTGCTGGCCAAACGTTTTCCCATGGATTCGACGGGCATGCGCACATGAACAAGAAGCTCCTGGTCGTGCTGACCAATACCGCCAAGTATCCCGATATCAAGCGCGCCACAGGATTGTGGCTGGGCGAGGCCGTGCACTTTGTCGACGCAGTGCAAAAAGCGGGTTTTACCGTCGACTATGTCAGCCCGGCGGGCGGCTATGTACCGATCGACCCCCACAGCCTGCAGATGGCGCCAGACCTGGACTGGCAATGGTACAACGACAAGGCGTTCATGAACCGCCTTGGCGCCACCTTGAGCCCCGGCCAGGTCAAGGCCGACCAGTACAGCGCGATCTACTACACCGGTGGCCACGGCGTGATGTGGGACTTTCCCGACAACCAGCCATTGCAGGAACTGGCACGGCGCATCCATGAGCGCGGCGGCGCGGTCGCCGCGGTGTGCCATGGGGTGGTGGGCCTGCTCAATATCAAGCTCAGCGACAACAGCTTGCTGCTCAAGGGGCGCAGGGTCACCGGCTTTTCCAATACCGAGGAAAAGCTGGTTGAGCTGGACAAGGTGGTGCCGTTCCTCACCGAGAACGAACTGGGCGCTCGCGGTGGGGAGTACAGCAAGGCGGACGACCCGTGGGCGGCTTATGTGGTGGAGGACGGCAGTTTGATCACCGGACAGAATCCGGCCTCCAGCGCCAAGGTCGCCGAAGCAGTGATCGGCTACCTGCGCAGGCAGCAGTAAGGGTTCGCCACAACGCAGCGCGGGGCAAGCCCGCTCCCGCGACCTTCCGGCGTGGGAGCGGGCTTGCCCCGCGAGTGTGTGCTCGACCGATTACTCGGTGCTCAACACGCCACGACGCACCTGGTCACGCTCGATCGACTCGAACAGCGCCTTGAAGTTGCCTTCGCCGAAGCCGTCGTCACCCTTGCGCTGGATGAACTCGAAGAACACCGGGCCCAACAGGGTCTCCGAAAAGATCTGCAGCAGCAGGCGTTTGTCGCCAGCCTCAGAGGCACCGTCCAGCAGGATGCCGCGGGCCTGCAGCTGGTCGACCGGCTCGCCATGCCCTGGCAGGCGCTCCTCGAGCATCTCGTAGTAGGTTTGCGGCGGCGCGGTCATGAAGCGCATGCCGAAGCCCTTGAGCGCGTCCCAGGTCTTGAGCAGGTCGTCGGTGAGGAAGGCCACGTGCTGGATGCCCTCGCCGTTGAACTGCATCAGGAACTCTTCGATCTGCCCCGCCCCTTTGGACGACTCCTCGTTGAGCGGGATGCGGATCATGCCGTCTGGCGCGGTCATGGCCTTGGAGGTCAGGCCGGTGTACTCGCCCTTGATGTCGAAGTAACGAATCTCGCGGAAGTTGAACAGCTTCTCGTAGAAGCCGGCCCAGTAGGCCATGCGCCCGCGATAGACGTTGTGGGTGAGGTGGTCGATGATCTTCAGGCCCGCGCCGACCGGATTGCGGTCCACGCCTTCGATGAACTTGAAGTCGATGTCGTAGATCGAGCTGCCTTCTTCATAACGGTCGATCAGGTACAGCGGCGCGCCACCGATACCCTTGATCGCCGGCAGGCGCAGCTCCATCGGGCCGGTCTCGATTTCCACCGGCTGGGCACCCAGTTCCAGGGCTCGGGCATAGGCTTCATGGGCGTTGCGCACGCGGAAGGCCATGCCGCACACCGAAGGACCATGCTCGGCGGCGAAGTAAGAGGCGGCGCTCTTGGGTTCGTTGTTCAGGATCAGGTTGATGCCACCCTGGCGATACAGGTGCACATTCTTGGAGCGGTGGGTAGCCACCTTGGTGAAACCGAGAATCTGGAATACCGGCTCCAGCACGCCGGGGGTCGGCGAGGCGAGCTCGATGAATTCGAAGCCTTCCAGGCCCATCGGGTTTTCGAAGATATCTGCCATGTTCTTTTCCTCATCTGCAGCGAAAAACGGTTGATTACAGGCTTTCGATGTGGAGATGGCGTGGTGGTGAACACGGGATCCCGCGCACGCTGCGGGCCAGGAAGTCACCAATGATCAGCTTGAACCCATGGTATGTCATATGGACCCATTCTCGGCGGGCTTGATTCCCCGGGAGGCGGAGAACCTTATTGTTGTATTCGTAACCCGATTCTACAGTGCGTAAATTTGTTTGTCGCGCTTTAGTTCGCAGGTTGTTCCGACAAACGGCTATTCTCTGCATCACCTACCGCCTCGCAGAAGGTCCACCCGCGCATGCCCTTGAACACCAAACGCCCTGCCCGCTGGAGCTGGCGCGCGCTGCTGCCCTGGCTGATCGGTGTCTTGCCGCTGCTGTGCGGGCTGGTGGTGATGCGCTGGCAGATCGACCAGGAGCTGGACGCCGACAGTCGAGTCACGGCTCGCGAAGTGGTGGTCCATATAGAAGCGGTACTCGACAGCCTGTCCAGCACGGCCCACCACCTGCTGCCCAAGGCCGGCCAGCCCTGCGAACAGGCGCAATTGGCGTTGCGCATAGAAGTCACGCGCAATGCCTTCGTGCGTTCCACCAACCTGTTCGATCGTGACTCCCTGTATTGCACCTCGTTGTTTGGTGATTTCGACGAGCCGGTCGACGCCAGCAATTATACCGACGGTCAGTTGTGGCTGATGGACGGCAACTCCGTCACACCAGGCCAACCACTGCTGGCCTACCGCGCCAGCCAGGGCGACAAGGGGGCGATCGCCACGGTCGATGGCCGCCACCTGCTCACGGCCCTGCGCCTGATCGGTAAGGACGGCCAGTTGCAAGTGCAGGTCGGCAACCACTGGATGGGCGCCGACGGCCGGGTGCGGGCCGGCACGCCGCCAGTTGCGGCCAGCGCGCCGGTGACGTTCTCTTCCACGCACTACCCGTTCAGCGTGCACGGCGGCTTTGGTCCCGACAAGCCCGGCGAGCTGATGCGCTCACGCTACCCTGCGCTGTTGAGCCTGTTGCTGGTGCTTGGGGCGGTAGCCGGGGGCGCCTGTCGCTGGCAGATCCGCCGTGCCAGCTCGCCCCGCGCCGAACTGGCCAGGGCATTGGAGGCCGGCGAGTTCCTGCCGTACTTCCAGCCGGTGGTGCGCAAGGGCGATTACCGCTGGGCCGGGGTCGAAGTACTGATGCGCTGGCAGCACCCCCGCGAAGGCCTGGTGCGCCCCGACCTGTTCATCCCCTACGCCGAGCACAGCGGCCAGATCGTCGCCATGACCCGCGGCTTGATGCTGCGCACGGCCCAAGCCCTGGCGCCACACGCGGCGTTGCTCGAGGACGGTTTTCACATCGGCATCAACATCACTGCCGACCACTGCCGCGACCTGGGCCTGCTCGATGACTGCCAGACCTTCCTCCAGCACTTCCCGCCCGGGCGGGTGGTGCTGACATTGGAGCTGACCGAGCGCAAGCTGATCGAGCCCACCCCGGTAACTCTCGACCTGTTCGAGAAATTGCACGCCATGGGCGTGATGATCGCCCTGGACGACTTCGGCACCGGCCAATCCAGCCTCAACTACCTGCGCCAGTTCAACGTCGACTACCTCAAGATCGACCAGAGCTTCGTCGCCATGATCGGCGGTGACGCCCTGTCGCAGCACATTCTCGACACCATCATCGAACTGTCGGCCAAGCTGGCCCTGGGCATTGTCGCCGAAGGCGTGGAAACCGAGGTGCAGCGCGACTACCTGGCGCGCCATGGCGTGGACTTCCAGCAGGGTTACCTGTTCGCCCGCCCCATGCCCGCCAGCGAGCTGCTGCTGGCCCTGGCCGTCCGCCCGGGCAGCCCGCAGTTGCCGCAAGGCGGTGCCCCTGAGATCATGCGCGGCTGATCCACCCGCTCACTTCCCGTTTTCCGAGGCATTCGTGTCAAAAGGCATTGTTTCGTCGGTCATGGCGTCCTGTCTGTTCGCTGTGATGTACTTCTATACCTCCTTCCTCAAGCCCCTGGACGGCGAGGAAATCTTCGGCTGGCGGACCCTGCTGACCCTGCCCTGCCTGACGCTGTTCATGCTGGCATCCAGGGACTGGAAGCGGGTCGGCGAGCTGCTCGGGCGGGTGCGCCGCACGCCGCTGCTGTTGCTCGGCATGGTCGGCACCTCGTGGTTGATGGGCGTGCAGTTGTGGCTGTTCCTCTGGGCGCCGCTGCACGGGCGCAGCCTGGAGGTATCGATGGGCTACTTCCTGTTGCCGCTGGCCATGGTGCTGACCGGGCGCGTGGTCTATGGCGAGCGCCTGTCGCGCCTGCAGAAGGTCGCGGTGAGCTTTGCCGCGCTGGGGGTTGGCCACGAACTGTACCAGCACGGCAGCTTTGCCTGGGAAACCGTGGTGGTGATGATCGGCTACCCGATCTACTTCGTCCTGCGCCGGCGTTGTCGCACCGACCACCTGGGCGGCCTGTGGTGCGACATGTGCCTGTTGCTGCCCTGGGCACTGTACTTCGTCATCCAGGGCCCGCTGTCGGCAACCGACCTGGCCGAGCATCCAGGCTTGTACGGCCTGATCCCGTTGCTCGGGGCGATCAGCGCCTGCGCCCTGATCGCCTACGTGCTGGCCAGCCGCCTGCTGCCGTTCAGCCTGTTCGGCCTGCTCAGCTACGTCGAGCCGGTGTTGCTGGTGGGCGTGGCCCTGCTACTGGGCGAGACCATCGGCCCCGACCAGTGGCTCACCTACCTGCCGATCTGGGCCGCCGTGCTGGTGCTGGTGCTCGAAGGCTTCAAGCACCTGCTGCGCCAGCGTCGGCGTTCGGTGTAAGGCGTACCTGGCGGACCCGGCGCTCCTCCACCGCCACCACGGTCATGGTCCAGCCATTCCAGGCCAGGTGATCGCCCACTACCGGCAAGCGGTCCAGCAGGCTCATCACCAGGCCTGCCAGGGTCTGGTAATCCTCGGTGGCACGGGCGGCAAAACCGGTGCGCGCCTGGACCTGGGCCAGGTTCAAGGCACCGCTGACGACGAAACCACCCGCCTCCTCGACCACGCCAGGCCCCTCCACCTCGCTTGCGTCCGGCAGCTCGCCGGCAATCGACTCGAGAATGTCGGTCATGGTCAACACACCGGTGAAGTCACCGAACTCGTTGACCACGAAGGCGATGTGCGTCGACTGCCCGCGCATCTGCTCCAGGGCGTTGAGGATGCTGAAGCTCTCCAGCAGATTCAGCGGCGCACGGGCCAGGGCTTCCAGGTCGGGCTGGCTGCCGGACAGCAGTTCCTTGAGCAGTTCCTTCTTGTGCACGAAGCCCAGCGGTTCCTCGATACGACCGTCACGGATCAGCGGCAGGCGCGAGTACGGCGAGTTGACCAGCGCCTGGGTGATGGTTTCGGCCGGCTGCGACAGGTCGATGGCATCGACCTTGGCCCGCGCCGTCATCACCGTGCGGATCGGCCGTTCGGCCAGGTTCAGCACACCACTGATCATCACCCGCTCACGGCGGTCGAACACCACCTGTTCTTCGCCACCCTCGACCAGGTCGGCGATTTCCTCGCCCACCTCGTCAGCCTCCACCCGGCGCCCGCCCATCAGGCGCAGCACGGCATGGGCGGTACGCTCACGCAGCGGCCGGTGCTGCTGCACACTGCGCTTGCGGCGGGCACGGGCCAGCTGGTTGAACAGCTCGATCAGCAACGAGAAGCCGATGGCCGCGTACAGGTAGCCTTTGGGGATATGGAAGCCCAGGCCTTCGGCGGTGAGGCTGAAGCCGATCATCATCAGGAAGCCCAGGCACAGCATGATCACTGTCGGGTGGGCGTTGACGAAACGGGTCAAGGGCTTGCTGGCGACGATCATGATGCCGATGGAGAAGATCACCGCGATCATCATCACCGACAGATGCTCGACCATGCCCACGGCGGTGATCACCGCATCCAGCGAGAACACCGCATCCAGCACGACGATCTGCGCCACGATCGGCCAGAACGCGGCATGGCGGGTCACGCCGCCGCTCTGGGCAACATGGCCCTCGAGGCGTTCGTGCAGTTCCATGGTCGCCTTGAACAAAAGGAACACACCACCGAACAGCATGATCAGGTCACGACCGGAGAAGGTCTTGCCGAACACCTCGATCAGCGGCGCGGTGAGGGTCACCATCCACGAGATGCTGGCCAGCAGGCCAAGGCGCATGATCAGCGCCAGCGACAGGCCGATTACCCGGGCGCGGTCGCGCTGGTGCGGCGGCAGCTTGTCGGCAAGGATGGCGATGAACACCAGGTTGTCGATACCCAGTACCAGCTCGAGGACGATAAGCGTCAACAGGCCCAGCCAGGCCGTGGGGTCGGCTAGCCATTCCATTAGCGGGTACTCACAGGGGATGCGTCACGAGGACGGGGGAAGGAAGGCCGGGATGGCCAGGGACTGGGGGGCTCCGCGAAGGCGCTCATAGGGACCTTGATAACAATTAGGGACGACGATCCTACAATCGAAGCAGAAGTTTCCGATAGCGCAAAACTATTACAAAAGCTGTAAGGGGTTTGACTCAGGCTTCAGGCCCCTGTGGCAAGGCTTCGGCCTGCGCAGTTCTGGCCTTGGCCGGTGGCGTCAGGCGCAGCACCCGGTCGCGGCCGCCCTCGGCGAGCAGGTATCCGCCTTTGCCATCCGGGACGATGGCCTGCGGTGCCTTCAGGTAGCTGAGAACCGTGTGGCGCGTGCCATCGCCATCGATACGCAACAACCGCGCACGGTGGGTCGAATCCTCGCTGATCCACAGCCCACGCTGGTCGCAGAGCAGAAAGGTCGGGTTGCGCAGACCTTCGATCACCACCGGGTCATTCCCGCCTTCGCTCAGCGCACGAATCTTGCCGGTGGCCTTTTCGGTATACAGCAGGCGCCCGTCGGCACAACGGGTCAGGCCCTCGGTTTCGGTAAGCCCCGAGCGCAACACGTCGAGCTCGCCGCTCTGCCAGTCATATCGCATCAACCGGCCATCCCCCTTGCGGTCCTCGATGGCGTAAAGGTGCTGGCCATCGTTGTACAACCCCTGCACGTTGTTGCCGTCGAACAGCTGACTGACCTGGCCATCGCGCGACACGCTGACCGGCGCCCCGCCGACCTCCTGGCTGAACGCCCAGCCACCGTCGACGGCGACCATGCCGTCCGGCTTGGACAGGCCTTCGAGCACCACCACCCGGTCCCCTTGCGCGGTAATACGCAGGATGCTGCCTTTGCCACCGTTGAGCTCGCGACTGACCAGCAGGCTGCCGTCGGCCTGAGGCAGCAGCGAAGCGGCCCGGGTCACCGAGTTGTGCAGCACCTGCACGCTCCAACCCTCGGCGGCCTGCACCGGGTAGAAGCTCTGCCAGGCAAAAAAGCCCAAGGTACAGGCCGCCAGGCCCGTGGTGGCCGCCAGGGCGAGGCGGACACCGCGTTTGCGTAGCACATGGATCATCAAGTCGGCTCCTGGAAAGTGCGGGCGATGCTAGCAAGGTGATGTGAAAAAAATGTCGACGCCACGATTTCCAGGCGTTTTCCTACACACATCATTCAGTAAATGGATACCGAGTATTTCAACATTTAATTTGTGGATGACAGCGCCCGCCCCCTATGCTGTCCCGGCATCCCCTGCACGCACCGGCCGGTGTGGTCCAAGGCATGGGGAGAGAACAACAAAGTCGAGACCGTTCATGTCGAAATCTTCCTACTTCGCCCCCCACGGTGGGCACCCGGCTCAGACCGAGCTGCTGACTGACCGTGCCATGTTCACCGAAGCCTATGCCGTAATCCCCAAGGGCGTGATGCGTGACATCGTCACCAGCCACCTGCCGTTCTGGGACAAGATGCGCATGTGGGTCATCGCCCGCCCGCTGACCGGTTTCGCCGAGACCTTCTCGCAGTACATCGTCGAAGTCGCTCCCGAGGGCGGCAGCGAGCGTCCTGAACTGGACCCGAACGCCGAAGCGGTGCTGTTCGTGGTCGAAGGCGAGATCGACGTCACCGTCGAAGGCAAGCACCACACCCTCGTGCCGGGCGGCTATGCCTTCCTCGCCCCCGGCGCCGACTGGAGCCTGCGCAACAACAGCAAGGCCAACGTCACCTTCCACTGGCTGCGCAAGCACTACCAGAAGGTCGAGGGCCTGCCGGTTCCCGAGTCGTTCGTCACCCATCGCGATAACGCCACCGTCATCGAGATGCCGGGCACCGATGGCGCCTGGAAGACCACCCGTTTCGTCGACATGGCCGACATGCGCCACGACATGCACGTGAACATCGTGACCTTCCAGCCCGGCGGCGTGATCCCGTTCGCCGAGACCCACGTCATGGAACACGGCCTGTACGTCCTGGAAGGCAAGGCGGTGTACCGCCTGAACCAGGACTGGGTCGAGGTCGAGGCCGGTGACTTCATGTGGCTGCGCGCCTTCTGCCCACAAGCTTGCTACTCCGGCGGCCCGGGCCCGTTCAGCTACCTGCTGTACAAGGACGTCAACCGTCACGTGCACCTGACGCTCAACCCGCAGCGTTGATGACCTTGCAGGAGCGGCAACCCGCCGCTCCTGCAGTCTTGAGCCATACTGAGCGGACAGCCCCTTCCCGGCCTCCCGCCATGACTTTCCATCGCCTTCTACTTGCCCTGTTGCTCCTGCTGCCGGGCGCGTTGCCGTGGGCAGACGACTGGCAACTCGCGCACCAGGAAGACGGCATCGATGTTTACCTGGCCAGCGTCGACGGTTCGGCGTACCAGCAATTTCGCGGCGTCACCCGGATCAAGGCCAGCGTCCGTACCCTGAGCGACCTGCAGGAAAACCTGCGCGTGGCCTGCAAATGGCTGTACGCCTGCGCCGACATGCGCCTGCTGGAAGTGGACGGCGATACCACCTGGGTCTACCTGACCACCGCCCTGCCCTGGCCGGCCAAGCCCAGGGACATGGTGCTCAAGGTGCGTACCGAGCGCCTGGACGACGACTCCCTGGTGCGCCACCTGAGCGCCGAGCCCGGGCGGGTGCCTACCGAGCCAGGGCTGATCCGCGTGCGCCGGCTCAGCGGCGAATGGATCATGCGCCCTTTGGGCGAGCGCGAGACCGAGGTTACCTACCAGCTGCGTGCCGACCCGGCCGGTGATGTGCCGGGTTGGCTGGCCAACCGCTTCGTGGTGGATGCACCGATGGTCACCCTGCGCACCTTGCGCGCCGTGGCCGAACGTCAACCGTGAAACTCAGCGGCTACGCAGCAGCAGCGACGCCGCGGCGCAGGCCAGCAGCGCCACGCACGACAGGTAGAACGCATCCGAATAGGCCATCAGGTACGCCTGCTCACGCACGCTCTGGTCGATCAACGCCAGTGTCTGCATGACCTGCGGCGACTGCGGGTCGACCATGCCACCCGGCAGGCGCTGTTGCAGCGCGCCGTCGAACAGCGTCAGCCCTTCGCCGACCCGCACCGAATGAAAACGCTCGCGCTGCGACACCAGTTGCGTCAGCAACGCCGTGCCCAGCGCGCCGCCGAGGTTGCGCAGCATCGAGATCAGCGCCGAGGCCGAGCCGGCCTGGGCCTTGTCCAGGCCCTTCACCGCCAGCACCGACAGCGCCACCATGATCAACGGCTGGCCGATGCCACGCACCACGGTCGAGGGGATGATCACGTTGCTGCCCGAGTCCACTGTCAGCGTCGATCCCAGCCAACAGCCCAGGGCCATGATGGCGAAGCCGCTGGCCACCAGCAGCTTGGCGTTGAGCCAGCGCATCAGCCGGGGCAGCAGCGGCGCCAGCAGTAGCTGGACCATGCCGTAGGCGATCAGGCTCTTGCCGATCTCGCTGGCGCTGTAGCCCTGCACCAGCGACAGGTAGTTGGGCACCAGGAACACCAGGCCGAAGGTGGCCGCGCCGAACACCGCCATGGCCAGGCTGGACACGCCGAAGTTGTAGCTGCCCAGCAGCCGCAGGTTGATGAACGGCCGCTCCCCCCACAACTGGCGCTGGATGAACAGGGCCAAGGCGATCACTGCAACGATGCTGAAAGCGACGATGAAGCGCGATTCGAACCAATCCTTGCGCCCCCCTTCCTCCAGCACCACCTGTAATGCCCCCAGCCCCAGCGCCATGGCCGCAATGCCCAGCCAATCGGCCCGGCGCAGGGCGCCGCGGTCACCGGCCTGGCCCTTGATCGACCAGGCCACCGCCGCCAGTAGCGCCACCCCCGGCGGCAACTGCAGCAGGAAGATCCAGCGCCAGGAATACATGTCGGTGAGCCAGCCACCGATCGACGGGCCGGCGGCCTGGGCCACGCTGTTGGACAGGCTGAACAGCGCCATCCCCAGCGCCAGGCGGCTGGCCGGCAGCTCGGTGATGATCAGTTGCATCGACAACGGGATCAGCACCGCGCCCGAAGCGCCCTGGATCACCCGCAAGGCGATCATCGCTTCCAGGCTGCCGGCCATGGCGCAGCTCACCGAGCTGACCAGGAACACCGCCGAGCCCACCAGCATCACCCGGCGCAGCGAGAACACCTGCACCAGCCAGGCGGTCAGCGGAATCATGCTGATCTCGGCCACCAGGTAGGCGGTGGAAATCCAGGACCCTTCCTCGAAGCTGGCCCCCAGCGCGCCCTCGATCTCGGGCAAGGCAGCGCTGGTGACATGCACGTTCATGCCAGCCATGAAGCAGCCGAACAAGCCGCCGATCACCGCCACCCAGGCCCGCAGGGAGACTTTGTCCTCAGCGCTCATGGCGGGCCTGCCGGGTGTCGACGGTAGCGATCACCGACATGCCGGGCAGCAACCGTGGGCTGTCATCGCCCTCTGGGTCGAGGTGGATACGCACGGGGAAGCGCTGGACGATCTTGGTGAAGTTGCCGGTGGCGTTGTCCGGCGGCAGCAAGGCGAACACGGCGCCGGAGCCTGGCGAGACGCTGTCCACGGTGCCGCGCCAGTGTTGGCCGAAGGTGTCCACTTCCAGTGTCACCGCCTGGCCGGGATGCATATGCGCCAGCTGGGTTTCCTTGAAGTTGGCGACCACGTACGCCTGCTCCACCGGCACCACTGCCAGCAGCGGCAGGCCGGGGGTGACGTACTGCTGCTGGCGTACCTTGCGCTGGCCGACCACACCATCGAAGGGCGCGCGGATTTCGGTGTCGGCCAGGGCGCTGCGGGCCAGATCGGCCTCGGCAGCAGCCTGGTCGAGGTCGGCCTGGCGCTGCAGCAACTCGGCTTCCAGCTGCTTGCCCTGCTGCTCCAGCATCGCCTTGCGTGCGTGCTGGCGGGCCAGTTCGGCATCGGCGGCGCGCTGCAGCGCCTGAGACTGGATGCGGGTGGCGCGGGCCTGCTCCATCCGCTGCACACTGACCGCCTGCCATTGCGCCAGGTGCTGGTAACGCTGCCAGTCGGCCTCGGCCCGCTGCGCCTCGCCTCGGCTACCGCCGCGTTCGGCATCGGCGCGGGCAATGGCGTGGGTCTGCTCGTCTTGCTCGGCGACGAAGGCGTGCAGGCGCATACGCTGCACCTGCAACGCCGCCTCGCTGACCGCCAGGTGCGCCTCGGCCTTGCGCAGGCGGTCGCGGAAATCGCGCGCGTCCAGGCGCACCAGCAGGTCGCCGGCCTTGACCGTGGCGTTGTCAGCCACTGCAACCTCGGCCACGTAGCCACTGACCCGGGCACTGATCGGCGCCCAGTCGGCACGCACGTAGGCGTCGTCGGTCTGTTCCAGGAAACGCCCGTCGAGCCACCAGTAGGCGCCATAGGCCGCCACCAGCAAACCCAGGCCCCCGGCCAGGCCGAAGCGCAGCAGGCGCTGGCGGCGCCGGGCGCGGATTTGCTCAAGGGTTTGCTGGGGATCTGGGCTGACCGCCTGGTTCATGCTGGGCTCCATCCGGTGGGGGGGAGCGCCAGATTACGGAATCTGAGATTGTCGTTCGCTCGCGAACAGGCCTTCAATCGTCGCAAAATGGACAGCAGATCAGTCTTGCGAGCGGACCACTTTCAATGCTGCAGGAAAGCCACCACCTGCTCTGTGGCCGTTATCGGATCTTCCTGCATGAAGCAGTGCCCACCCGCTACCTGCTGCGCGCTCACCTGGCCATTGAGCGCCACCAGGCGCTGCACCGAGTGCGGCACGAACGGATAGGTCTGCTCGCCGTACAAGATCCGCGTCGGCGTCTGGATACGGCTCAGTTGCTGCCACATGCGTTCAGGGAACGAGCTGAAGATTTCCACCTCGCGGCTGGGCCGGCACTTGAGCACCACCCCCTCCCCGCAATCGCCGATGGCATGCTCCACATAGGCCTGCAAGGCCGCATCGGTCCAGCCCTTGAAGATACCGCGCCCCTGCAGCGAGGCCTGGGCCGCCTCACGGTCTGGCCAATGACTGCGGCGGGTGGCCGCCTTGCGCGCCAGGGCATGGCGGCGGTGCAGGCCGACCATGGCGGCGGCGCCCATCACCCCGATCATGCGCCGGCTGAACAGGACCGGATCGAGCAACACCGCACGCTGGAACAGCTGCGGCTCGGCAGCCAGGATCAAGCCGGTGAGCACGCCGCCGAAACTGTGGCCCAAGGCAAAGCGCGGCACGTCGCCGTATTCGCCACGCCCGGCCTCGAAGGCCTCCACCGCCAGTGCTGCGGTGCGGTTCCAGCCAAGGAACACGCCACCATGGTCGCTGTCGCCGTGGCCCTGGACATCGCTCAGCCACAGGTCGAACTGTTCACCCAGGCGCATCAGCATGGGCTGGTAGGCCAGGCTGCAGAAGCCGTTGCCATGCAGAAAATGCAACAGCGGCCTACCGCTGGCGGGGGTTCGCCATCCGCGCAGGGTGAAGCCTTCGGCGCATTCATGGGACCAGGGAATCAACTCCATCGACTGCACTCATCGGCTCTAGGAAAACGCCGATTCTACAAACAGCAGCGGATACAGTGAAATCACCAGCAGCACGGCCATCAGGACATTGAACAGCACCACCGCGCGCGGATTGCGCAACAGGTTGCGCAAGGCACTGCCGAACATCACCCAGATGCCGACGCTGGGCAGGTTCACCAGGGCGAACACTGCTGCGATGACGATCACGTTGAACACGTAGCCCTGGGCCGGGGTGTAGGTGGTGATCGCCCCGATCGCCATCACCCAGGCCTTCGGGTTGACCCACTGGAACGCCGCGGCCCCCCAGAACCCGAGCGGCTTGCGGCTGCCATTGGTGTCGCCGGACATCGGCCCGGAGGTGGCGATCTTCCAGGCCAGGTACAACAGGTAGGCCGCGCCCGCGTAGCGCAGGATGCTGTACAACGGTGGCCAGGCCTTGAACACCTCACCGAGCCCCAGGCCAACCGCCAGCACCATAACCATGAAGCCGACGCTGATCCCCAGCGCGTGGGGAATCGTGCGGCGCACGCCGAAGTTGACCCCCGAGGCCAGCAGCATGGTGTTGTTCGGACCGGGGGTGATGGAAGAGACAAAGGCGAACAGGACGAACGCGCTGAGCAGATCGAGCGAGGCAAGCATGGCGGCAGTTTCCGGCTTTTCTGATTATCGAAATGCCACGGTAGCGGAGGCTTGTAGGAAATGACCGGTACAGTTACGCGAAATTGAATGAATACACATTTCTGTTTCACTCAATTGCGTGCCTCCACGCCATCGTCGCAGCAAAGCGCGGCAAATCTTCCGCCAGACACCTGGCGGCCTCCCCTCGTCCTACCTGACACTACTGAAGCCTTCGCACCCTATCCCGCACAAGGAAGCCCCATCATGCCCGTGACCATCCGCCCCGCAGCCCTGGCCGACGCCGCCCAGATCCTGGCCTTCATCACCGAGCTGGCCGACTACGAACGCGCTCGCCACGAAGTGGTGGCAACCCTCGCCGACATCGAGCACAGCCTGTTCGACGCAGGCAGCACGGTGCGTAGCCTGATTTGCGAGCGCGACGGCCAGGCCATCGGGTTCGCCGTGTATTTCTACAGCTACTCCACCTGGCTGGGGCGCAACGGTATCTACCTCGAGGATCTCTACGTCACCCCGCAGCAGCGCGGTGACGGCGCGGGGCGCAAGCTGCTGCGGCATATTGCCCGCGAAGCTGTCGAAAACGGCTGTGGGCGAATGGAGTGGAGCGTGCTGGACTGGAACGAGCCGGCCATCGGTTTCTACCAGTCGTTGGGCGCCGAGCCGCAGGACGAGTGGATCCGCTATCGTCTCGACGGCGAGCGCCTGCGTCAGTTCGCCGAAGGCTGAGGCGCCTCGCCCCAGAACGACGCCTGGGCCAGTACCGGCACCTCGACGCGGCTGCGCTGGCCGCCGCGCTCGATCACCAGGCCGCGCCCCTCGATGGCCACCAGGCGCACTCCGCGGGCCAGTTCCTCGCCACTGCGCACGGCGCGTGCCGGGCCGCCGTCGAGGCTGACGATGGCCACGGCGCCTTGGCTGCCGGCCATCACCCCGCTGACCTGGATCTGCACCTGCAGGGGAATATCGGCAAACCATCGCCCGGCCGCTGTTTCGGCCACTACCGGGGCGTCGGCAGCCCGGGCCGTGGCCTGCCCCGCTGCTGGCGGCCACAACAGCTGGACCCAGGTCGCCAGCCCGGCCGTGGCGACCAGCAGCCCCAGCGCCTGCAACAACAGCCCGAGTGACAAGTTTGGACGAACGATACGCATGGTCACGCGCTCCTTGTGTGCCTGCGCCCAAGCATACCGGTTGATTCTCACGGTTTTGTTTCACACGCCGATCATCTTGCTCGGGCAAGCTGCCTTGCCAGGACAAGGAGCACCCCGTGAAAGGACAACGTGGTTTCACCCTGATAGAACTGATGGTGGTGCTGGTGATCGTCGGCATCGCCAGCGCCGCCATCAGCCTGAACATCCGCCCCGATCCGGGCAAGCAGTTGCGCGCAGACGGCGAACGCCTGGCGCGCTTGCTGGAGTTGGCGCAAAGCGAAGCCCAGGCCGACGGTCAGCCGCTGCGCTGGCAGAGCGACCGCGACGGCTACCGCTTCGTGCGCGCCGATGGCCAGGTGCTGGCCGAGGGACCGCTCAAGCCGCGTCGCTGGCAGGCCGAGACGGTGAAGGTGCAGGCCGAGCCCCGTGGCGCGGTGTGGCTCAATGGCGAATGGATCGGCGCGCCCCTGACCCTGCGCCTGCACAGCGGCACGCTGCGCCTGGAACTGGCGCGCAACGCCGCCGGGCAGGTACGGGTGAGCCAGCCATGACCCGCCAACGCGGTTTTACCTTGATCGAAGTGATGATCGCCATCCTGCTGATGGCGGTGGTCAGCCTGATCGCCTGGCGTGGCCTGGACAGCGTCAGCCGCGCCGACCAGCACCTGCGCCAGGCCAGCGATGAGCATCAGGCGGTGATGCGTGTGCTGCAGCAGCTGGAGCGCGACCTGGCCTTGCGTGCCACGGTGGAACTGGTCGAGCCGGTGTTGCCCGGCCACGAGCCGCCGGGCAAGCCCTTGCTACCCGCCATGCGTGCCCGCGCCGAGCGCCTGGAGCTGGTGCGCGCCGGTGCCGTGTCTGGCAGCGGCCTGCAGCGGGTGCGTTGGTATGTGCGCGGCAGCACCTTGTACCGCGCAGCCGCGCCACTGCGCGAAGGCTTCCCATTGCCCGCGCCGAAAGCCGCAGTGGCGGTGCTGGACAACGTCAGCGCATTCAGCCTGCGCACCTGGCAGGCCAAGGGCGGCTGGCGCTCCCCGGCCAGCGAGGCCGACGACAACCCCGTCGGGCTCGAGGTGCGCCTGAACCGGCGCGGTCCCCAGGGCGAGGAACACTACCGCCAGGTGCTGGGGCCATTCAACTGACCAGCACCACTCCGCCGGGCAGTTCCAGGCAGCGCGCGCCATAGGCGACGCGGATCAGTTCGGCGGCCTGGCGCAACTGATCGAAACTGAACCGCGCCTGCACCCGGCGGCGCCCCAGTGACGGATTGAGCAGTACCAGGCGCCCGGGGCGGTAACGGTTGATCTCGTCGATTACCTGGGCCAATGGCGCATCACGGAACACCAGCATGCGCTCGCGCCAGGCCGTCACCTGGCCAATGTCGAAGGCCTCGGGCACGCCGACGCCTTGCGCGCCATAACGTAACTGGCGGCCGGCCGGCAGCGCCTCGAGCCGGCCCTGGGCAAAGATGCGCAGCTCGCCACTCAGGCAGGTGACGCAGACGCCATCGTCGTCCTCGCGCACATTGAATCGGGCGTGGTCAGTACTGATCACCCCCTCCTGCGCCCGCACCTGCATGGGCTGGCGGGCCTGCACTTCGATCTCGCCCGCCAGCAGGGCGATACCCTGTGCCTCGCGGCTGACGCGCGTGCGCACGTTCAGTTCCAGCTTGATCCCTGGCGCCAGCTCCACCCGTTGCTGCTCATCCACCTGGGTGGCGAACGTCGCAGGCGGCGCCATGGCCTCGTCCAGCCAGCCGCCACGCCAGGCAACCACCGCCAGCGACGCGGCCAGCGCCCCGCCCAGCAGCGCCCGACGCCCGAGCAGCGGCGCCGATGGCGCCTGGCTGGCCTGCTGCGCCGCAGGCCCGAGCAAACACCAGAGCTGACGCGCCTGGGCGAACGCCTCGGCGTGCGCGGGGCTGCGCGCGCACCACTGGTGCAGGGCCCGGGCATCGGCCTGGGTGGCCTGGCCGGAGGTCAGCCGCAACAGCCAGCCCTGGGCCTGGCGCTGCAAGTCGGGATCGGGCGGAATCTGGGGCATGGTGCTCACATGAAGAGGTCGACTATCGTTCAAGACGGTTTTCCCGCGCCAGGACCGAAGCGCTGAAACACTTTTCTGTCCAGACGCATCGCGCAATGCCCCAGTGCCGCCTTGAGTTCCTTTTCCACGGTGCGTGTGGAAATGCCGAAACGCTGGGAAATTTCCTGGTGCGAGGCCTCCTCCAGCCGCGCGGCGATGAAGATCCGCCGGCGCCGGGCCGGCAGCTCGTAGAGCGCGCCCAGCAGGCTCTGGATCTCGCGCTGGCCGCCGACGATGCGAGCCGGGTCCTGGTCTTCGGCCACCTGTAGCAGCGTTTCGATCTCGGCGCCAGTGAGCAGCCGGGCATCGGCCTCGCGGCGGTCGGCGGCAACGTTCAAGGCCATGCGGTACAGGTAGGCACCGGGTTTGTGCAGGTCGTGCGCGGCGTCCATTCGATCCACCCGCAGGTAGGTTTCCTGCAGCACGTCGTTGGCCAGGTCATCCGAGCCAAGCCGGCGCCTCAGGCGGACCCTGAAGGTGTCGTAGGAGGTCAGAAACAGCTTGACCAGCGCACTGTCCCGAGGTTTGTTCATGCCGCCGCAGCTCCTTGCGAAAGAGGGCAATCCATAGGTTCCGGGCGCAGCAACAGGGTCAGCGGCTGTGCCAGTGAAGTCGGCGGCGCCTGCTCCAGGCGTACCGACCGCAAGCGCTCGACCAGCGCGGCATCACGGGTGAAGTCGCCGGTGGAGGCCAGCAGCCGGCTCTGCACCAACTGCCCGCTGGCATCGATCCAGACCTGCACGGCCGCCCGGTAGCTGCCCGGGCGGGTCGACGGCCAAGCGCACAGGGCGCGCTCCACCGCGTGTTGCAATGCCACCGCATAACTGCCCGACGCCGGGCCTTCACTTCGTCGACGCCCGGGCGATGTGCGCAGGCGCAACGGTTGCAGGGTGAATCCACCGCTGCCGTGACGCGCCTGCAGGCCGGTTCCTTGCAACAAGCGCTGCAAACCCTCGCGCGCCGTGTAGCGGCCGCGCAGCGGGCTGGAGCGCTGGCCGGCGAGCAACGCCTGGTCGACCAGCACCGCCAGGCCACTCTGCCGGCCGAAGCTGTCCAGCGCCCGATCCAGCGCCTGCGCCGGTATGTCGAAGGTCAGTAACGGCTGGCCACGCGCCCCTGGCGCCGCCGCCAACCAGGACAGTATCAGCGCGCCGACCACAAGCAATGCACGCACGGGAGATCAGGCCTCCTTGCTGGCCGCCGTCGCCGGGGAAACGTCATCCTGGGGCCTGTGTATGACGCTGTGGTGACAGGCCGCGGCAATCAAAGCTTCACCCCGTCCCATGCCGGCAGCGGATAGACTGGCGCAAGGAATGACTGCACGGAGAAGCATCATGGCCCGACTGTCGCTGATCACTTTGCCACTGCTGCTGGCCTGCGCCCTGCCGGCGCTGGCCGAACCGCCCAAGGGCTGCATCGACGTGCAGGTCGGGCAGTCGCGGGCGCTGGCCTACGACTGTCTGACCCGACAGCTGCAAGGGGCCGATCCGCGCGCCGCCAAGGGCCTGCGCGATCAGCTCGATCCGGTCAGGCAGATGCAGCGCAGGGCACCAAACCAGATGGGTTTGGCGACACCGGCAGCGACCTCGACGCGCATGGGCAACAGCTTTGGCAGTTCGGTGGTGCCACAGCGGCCTTGAAGTGCCTGACAGGCGTTTCAAATCACCTGCCCAGGGTTACTCTTCACGACGCAGCAGATAGGTATCCATGATCCACCCCTTGCGCCGCCGCGCCTCATCGCGCAACTGAAGGATGCGCGCCTTCACCGCCTGCAACGGCCCGCTCACCAGCAGCTCGTCCGGCGTGCCCAGGTAGGCGCCCCAGTAGATCACCAGTTGCGGATCATCCAGGGCGGCGAACGCGCACTGGCCGTCGAGCATCACCAGCACATTGTCGATCCGCGACTGTTCGCCCAGGCGTCGGCCCGGCAGCACGGTCAGCGGCTCGCCGATACGGTTGAGCGGGATCTGGTGACGGGCGGCCAGCACCTGGATGCTGCTGATACCGGGAATCACCTGCAAGGCCAGCGCCAGGCCGCGTTCGCGGACCAGGTCGAGAATTCGCAGGGTGCTGTCGTACAGCGCCGGCTCGCCCCAGAGCAGGAACGCGCCGACATCATCGCTGCCCAGCTCATCCTCGATCAGCCGGGCGTACAATGCGGCGCGCTGGGCGTGCCAGTCCTGCACGGCGCCGACATAATCCGGCGCCTGGCCGTCCCGGCGCGGGTCCTCGACCTGCACCAGGCGGTAACCGCCCTCGGGCAGGTAACGCTCGAGGATGGCCCGGCGCAGGCGCACCAGTTCGTCCTTGTCGCTGCCCTTGTCGAGGACGAAGAACACCGTGGCGCGCCGCAGCGCCTCCACCGCCTCGTAGGTGACCTGGCGAGGATCGCCCGGTCCGATGCCGATCAGTAGAAGCTGTTTCATCGCCTGCCCTGCCTGGTTGCCGGTGGTCATTGTCGACCGACCACCGGCCGTTTGGCAAAGCGGGTCAGAAGATCGAGAAGTTGTAGCTGACAATGACCCGGGTTTCGTCCATGTCACGCGCCCACTTCTCGTAGTTGCTGCGGTAGGTGGAGTTGCGCAGGCGCACGCTGACATCCTTGAAGGTGCCGCTCTGCACCTGGTACTTCAGCTCGCTGTCGCGTTCCCATTCCTTGCCTTCGGCGTTGCTGCCAGGAACCTTCACATTGTCGCCATTGATGTAGCGGGTGAAGAAGGTCAGGCCGGGCACGCCCAGCGCCTTGAAATCATAGTCGTAGCGCACCTGCCAGGAGCGCTCCTGGGCGGCGGCGAAGTCGTTGACCTGGGCATAGTTGACCAGGTAGGGGTTGGTGCCGTCGAGGTACGGCATGGCGCTGTCGCCGTACATGCGCTGCCAGCCGGCGCTGAGCTTGTGCCCACCCAGGCTGTAGCCAAGCATGCCGCTGAAGGCGCGGTGGTCGATGCGCCCGGCACGGGCATTGCCGATGTCGTCGCTCTTGATCACCCGCAGGTCTGCCGACAGCGTGCCGACTTCCAGTGGCTGGCTGGCGACCAGCCCGAGGAAGTGCTGGCGGTAGATGTTTTCCAGCTTGGACACCTGGTACTGCGCGCTGACGCGGTCGTTGAAGCGGTAGTCGACGCCAGCCAGGTCGAAATGATCGGCCTCGATATCGCAGGCATAGCGCTTGTTCTTGCAATGCACGCGGATGTCCTGGCGGTCGGTGGAGTCCCGCGCGGTGTACTGGTTCAGGCGCGCCAGGGTGAACTTGAGGTCGCGCACTTCCTCGGAGGTCAACCAGGCGCCATGGAACATGGTCGGCAGCAGGCGCCCGTCGTTGTACTTGAGCAGCGGCACGTCCGGCATCATCGAGCCGTACTTGAATACCGTCCTGGACACCTTCACCTTGCCGGCGACGCCCATCTTGGCGTACTGGTCGGCGGAGTGACGAGGGTCATGCCCGGACGACGGCAACAGGCCGCTATTGCTGTCGGCGGGGCTGGAGTCGAGCTTGAAACCAACCATCCCCAGCGCATCCACGCCGAACCCGACCGGTCCCTGGGTATAACCGGACTGAACATTGAGAATAAAGCCCTGCGCCCACTCTTCGCGCTTCGACGCGCCTTGCTTGGAACTGGTGTGGCCGTCACGGAAGTCCCGGTTGAAATAGACATTGCGTGCTTCGACCTTGGCACTGCTGTCTTCAAGAAAACCGGCAGCCTGGGCGTTGACACCGGCACACAGGAAGAACAAGCCGGCAACTCGGCGCCCGGGGGCGAGGGGGAAAGGGGCAAACATGCGAAGGAACATCCAGAAGAAAGACGAAAAACCATCCGGGCAGTCATCTGCACCGGCACTACGCGATGAACGAATACACTTCGACCATCATCCATAATTTTCCGCCAAGGGCTCTAGCCTAAGCCATGGGACCATGGTCTAAGGTGCTTGGCTGGGTCTTTTCGAATAACGCGTAAAAAATCGGCAAAGTTCCCGGCTAATTGATAGAAAGTTTGCTGTTTACCCACTCGCAAGCGACTACTACACTCTCGCTTAGCGAACAGCTTTACCCATCCACGTGGCCGGCGTTCAGTCTGGTTTCATGTTCGTCACGTCCCGCCACGGCAGACTTACAGGAGTGAAGACAGTGTCCAGACTTGCAGAGTTTCGTGCTGCCGAAAAAGCGCTCAAGGAACAGATGGCACAACTGGAAGCGCTGAAAAAGGATGCCGGCCTTAAACGCGAAATCGAATTCGAGCAGAAACTAGTCGGCCTGATGAAAAGCTATGACAAGAGCCTGCGCGATATCATCGCCATTCTCGACCCGAAAGCCGTGACCCGCGCCCCGGCCGCGGTCAAGCAGCAACGCCGCCCGCGGGTGGTGAAGGTTTACGCGAACCCGCATACCGGCGAGCGGATCGAGACCAAGGGCGGCAACCACCGCGGGCTGAAAGCCTGGAAGGAACAGTACGGGGCGCAGACGGTGGAAAGTTGGGTGCGCTGATGAAACCTCGACACCCGCTTCACACTTTTTTCACACCCGCAGGCTCAGTATCGAACCAGCTAAAGGACTAGCGACCCCATCACGCGCCCGCACATGCGGGCCTCTAATTCCGGCGCCCCGCACTCGTGCGGGGCGCTTTCATTTGCGCTGCTGGTTGACTTCCGTATCATGGCAAACCTATTCAAGGCCCTGATTCCGGAGTACCCATGAGCCTGCACGATCTGCAAACCCTCCCCGGCGTTACCGCCCAACCAGACACCGCCACCGCCCAATTCGTCTTCAACCACACCATGCTGCGGGTCAAGGACATCGAGAAGTCCCTGGACTTCTACACCCGCGTCCTGGGCTTCCGCCTGGTGGACAAGCGCGACTTCCCGGAAGCGGCTTTCAGCCTGTATTTCCTGGCCCTGGTCGACCCGGCGCAGATTCCTGCCGATGATGCCGAGCGCCATCAGTGGATGAAATCGATCCCCGGCGTACTCGAGCTGACCCACAACCACGGCACCGAGAACGACCCCGAGTTCGCCTACCACAATGGCAACACCGACCCACGCGGTTTCGGCCACATCTGCATTTCGGTACCGGACGTACGTGTTGCCTGCGCCCGCTTCGAGGCGCTGGACGTCCCGTTCCAGAAGCGCCTGCAGGATGGCCGCATGAACCACCTGGCCTTCGTCAAGGACCCGGACGGCTACTGGGTCGAAGTCATCCAGCCGACCGACCTCAAGGGCTGATAGCCACCGGTCGCGCTCGTCGGGCCGGGAACTCCCGGCCCCTCGCTGTGGTATATGGAAGTAACTCCTGTTCCAAGCCACAGCGAGGTAAGGACGATGCAAACCCTTCACTGTGAATACCGCGACCACACCATCACCGCCAGCGTGATGCCCCACCCCGACTCTCCCCTGCCCTATGCTGCAGGCTGCGTGATCACCGACCCTGCCGGCCACAGCAGCAGGCGACTATCGATGCCGATGAAGTTCTTCGCCGACCTGGAGAATGCCCAGCACGTGTCCCTGGCCCATGGCCGGGCGCTGGTTGACCAGCAGCTGGATGACAAGGATCAGCGGGTGTTCTGATAACCCCACGCCAGCAGCCAGCGCTCACAGAGATTGCGCTTCGACGCGATCAGTGTGGGAGCCGGCTTGCCGGCGATGCGGCGCGCAGCGGCGCCCTACTACAGACAATCAACCTTCACGGGCATAAGCCACGGCCGCCGCCACCTGCTCGGCTGTCGGTCGAACCCCGGTGTACAACACGAACTGCTCCAGCGCCTGAAGCGCGATGACATCGAGGCCGGTGATCACCGGCTTGCCCAGCGCCTCGGCAGCGCGGATCAGCGGTGTGCGTGCCGGCAGGGCAACCACATCGAATACCCGCTCGGCCGCCGCGATTGCGGTTTCGCTGAAGGCCAGCTGGTCGGCATCCGGACCCCCGGCCATGCCGATCGGCGTGACGTTGATCAGCATCGGCGGGCAACGGTCCTGCAGTTCAGGCAGCCAGCGATAGCCGCAGACATCCGCCAATTGCCGCCCGGCCTGCTCGTTGCGGGCGACGATGATGCCGTCGTCAAAGCCTGCGTCGCGCAGCGCGCTGGCCACCGCCTTGGCCATGCCACCGCTGCCGCGCAGGGCGAAGCCGGTCGCCGGATCGACCCGCCGCTCGGCCAGCAGTTGCCGTACCGCCAGGTAGTCGGTGTTGTAGGCCTTCAGATGGCCTGCGGTATTGACCAGGGTGTTCACCGAGTCGATGGCCGCCGCCGAGGGGTCGACCTCGTCCACCAGGGCCAGGCAGGCTTCCTTGTAGGGCATCGATACGCCACAACCGCGAATACCCAAGGCGCGGATGCCGGCCACGGCGGCCGGCAGATCCTGGGTGGTCATGGCCTTGTAGTAATAGTCCAGGCCCAACTGCTGATACAGATGGTTGTGAAAGCGCACGCCGAACGTACCGGGGCGCCCGGCCAGGGAAATGCACAACACGGTGTCCCTGCTCGGTGAATGGCTCATCGCGGTTCCTCTGTCATGGCTGAATCGATTGCGCCAGCGTACCAGACCCCGCCGCCGGTCGCCCCTTACACAACCTTTACCCTTTGCCAGTGCGCAGTTGACCGAGGCTGCGGTCATAGTAGACAGACCCCGAACGTGGGGTTGTCTTGCGAGGTGTCACCATGAAGCGTTTCATCCCCGGAATCGCCCTGTTGGTCGGCGCGCTGGCCATCAGCGGCCAAGCCTCGGCCCATGGTGGCGGCTGGTACGGCCCGGGGCCGGTGATCGGCGCGGCCGTGGTGGGCGCGGTGGTCGGGGCGGCCGTATCGGGCGGCCACGACCGCACTGTCTACGTCGAACGCCAGCCGGCCTACTATCCACCGCCACCGGTCTATGTACAGGCGCCGCCACCGCCGGTGTATTACCAGCCCTACGTGGTCGAGCGCTATGTGCCCGCCCCGCCCCCGGTCTACCGCCGCTATTACGGCCCGCCGCCGGTGTACTACGGCCCGCCGCGCTGGTAAGCGGCATAGTTGATAAAAGCAATGACCACTATCGAGGACATTGATTTCAAACCCCGAAGGCGCCTGGGTAAGGTAGGGCCATGTTCGAGAGGAGATCCACCATGGCCCCGATCCAGATCATGTCCGTTGTCGGCAGCGCAGTCCCCAGCAGCCTGCGCCAACAAGGTCTTTTGGCCTGCTGGTACCTGCTGCGCGACGGTGAAGCCATCAGTGGCCCGTTGACCAGCCGCCGCTGCGCCGAGACCCTGGCCGGCCGCTTGCTCGACCAGACCTTGGTCGCCTGACCCCGAATTTGTTGTGTGTTGCTCCCTAAGCCCTTGTAGCCCGCCACCCGGCGGGCTTTTTTTTGCTCGCCGACCAGCCGCCTACAAGTGCCCCGCCCACACGGCAAGTGGCAGTGGCGGTTGCTGGTCGAGGATACGACGCCAGATCAAGCCCAGTCGCTCGCCATCGAACAGGGAGGCGGCACCGCCACCAACCCAGCCCCTGGGCTGGATCACCGCCCATTGCCCCGCGGCGTCACGTCGGGCCATCTCGAAACGGAAACTGTAGTTGCCCGGCATGCCCATGCGCAGGTCGGTGACCACCAGCGAGTCGCCAATGACGTCGTAGCGCAGCCAGTCATCGGTGAACCAGCGCAGACGCTCGTACAGCGGTGCACCCGCAAGCACCTTGGCTGCCTGCAGATTGCGCGACTGCTTCAGCATCTCCGGAGGTTCGCGATCGAACCCGCTGCTCACGCCCTCGTAGTAGTCGCCGTCCGGGGTTTTCGCCAGCACCCGCCAGATCAGGCTGTTGAAGGCGATGGGCACCGCGCGGACCTCACTGGGCTCGACTCCCTGCGCCTGCAAGGCCAGGTGGAAACGTTGCTCGGCGGCCATGCGCCCGGCCAGGCCAAAACCCAGATACAGCGTGCTGAACCCCAGTGCCAGGCACAGCATCGCGGTCGCCCTGCCCTTCAGGCCCCTGATCGCCGCATAGCCCACCGCCAGCAGCAACGGCACGGTATACACCGGGTCGATGATGAACACCGCCGCCCAGCTCTCCGGCGTCAGGTGCAAAGGCCAGAACAGCTGGGTGCCATAGACGGTGAAGGCGTCGAGCACCGGGTGGGTGACCAGCGCCAGCCAGAAGGCGAGGAACAGCCTGCCAGGGGTATAGCCTCGGCCAGGCCACCGCCAGGCGACCAGCCAGGCCAGCAACAGGGCCAGGCCGGTCAGGACGAAGATCGAATGGGAAAAGCCACGGTGGAAGGTCATCTGCGACACCGGATCGGCATAGCGGATCACCACATCCAAGTCGGGCAGTGTCCCCAGGGCGGCGCCATAGATCAGCGAACGGCGGCCCTGGATACGGCCCAGGACGGTGCCTTGCAGTGCCGCGCCGAGCACGGCTTGGGTGATTGAGTCCACGGCAAACGTCTCGTGCAGGGTCTATCAGATGGCGTGACGCAACATCGCCAGTACCTGCGCATGCAACGCCGGATCGCCACAAGCCACCACGCAGCCCCCGTCCTGGGCCGAGCCGCCATCCCAGGACGTAATGACTCCACCCGCGCCTTCGATGATCGGCATCAACGCCTGCACATCGTAGGGCTGCAGGCTGGCCTCGACGATCACATCGACGAATCCGGACGCCAGCATGCAGTAGGCATAGCAATCACCGCCATAGCGCATCAGCCGGGCCTTGCCGGCGACCGCCTCGAACGCCGCCTTGCGCGCCGGGGTGTCGAACATGTCAGGGGTGGTGCACATCAGCGTGGCCGACGCCAGGTCGGCGCAGGCGCGGGTCTTCAGCGGTGTGTCATTGCGCCAGGCGCCGTGCGGGGTGCCGATGAAGCGTTCGCCGGTGAACGGCTGGTTCATCACCCCGAGCACCGGGCGAGTGCCGTCGTTGAGGGCGATCAGCGTGCCCCACAGCGGCAGGCCGGTGATGAAGGCGCGGGTGCCATCGATCGGGTCGAGCACCCAGGTCAGCGGGCTGCTGCCCAGTGCCGCGCCCTGCTCTTCACCCAGTATGCCGTGGGTGGGATAGCGGGCCTGGATCAGCGCGCGCATCGCCTCTTCGGCGGCCTTGTCGGCGATGGTCACCGGGTCGTACAGGCGCCCCCCCTTGTCCTCGACATCCAGGCTGGCACGAAAGTACGGCTGGATCGCCGCCGCGGCGGCATCGGCCAGTTGCTCGGAGAAAGAGCGGAATTCGCCGATCTGTTCAGCGCTCAGGGACATGGGCGGTCTCGTTGTTGGATGGGATGCGCATCATACCCGAGTCGTGCCTGGACATACCTCTGGCGTCAACGATGATATTGTTATGCCATTATTACCGCTTCATTTAACCGTCACTGATTCGTTGTACTAGGATAGCTAGCAGCCCAATGGCCCGGCCGACAGTCAAGGATGCTGGTTGCTGGCGCAAGGGCCTCCGTTCCACCGCCTATCATGGATGACACGATGAATTCGCACCTGCTCTTTCCGCAGATCGGCAAAGTCATAGCCAGTACCGGCAGCCGCCATTTCCCCCGGCACCTGCACGACCTGATCCAGACCCACCTGACCATCGATGCCACGCATATCCGCCAACTGCGCATCAACCCGTCTTGCGCCAGCCAGCCAGACGCGACCTTGGTCAGCGAGACGGTATTCAGCGCCGGCGATACGGGCGACGGCTTCGACGACCCGGCGCGCCTGCACCTGGCCCGGCGCAAGGATGGTTTCCGCTACGAAATCACGGTATTGCGGGCCGACACCCGCGTTGGCTTCTCAGCTACCGATCGCAGCCGGCTGGAGGACATTTCGCCCTTGCTGCTGCCCATGCTGGAAAAACACATCAATGCCCTGCAGCCTGCCGCGCCGGTACCCGCGGACCCCGACAGCCTCGAACAGCGCTTTCTCGAGCGCCTGCGTCAGACCGGCATCCGCCTGTCCGAACGCGAAATGCAGGTGTGCGAAGGCTTGCTGGCCGGGCGCACCGCGCCGCAGCAGGCCGAGCATCTGCGGCTCAAGGTCAATACGGTGGAAAGTTACCTGCGCCGGGCGGCGATCAAGCTGGGCATCAGCGGACGCCACTCGCTGATGCGCTGGATGTATGCCGAAATCTAGTCCCCTGCAGGACACCTGGGAGCGAGCGCCATGCATATAGCGCTCGCTTTCAGGCCTAATCCCGCGCCAATGCCTCGATAGGGTCCAGCCGCGCCGCGTTGCGCGCCGGCACGAAGCCGAACACGATGCCGATCAAGGTCGAGCAGACGAACGCCGTGACCACCGACCCCAGTGAAAACACCATCTCCCACTGCTTGACGAAAAGCGCGAACAGATAGCCGATCCCGTACGACAACCCGATCCCGATTACGCCGCCGATCAGGCAGACCATCACCGCCTCCACCAGGAACTGCTGGCGGATATCCGACTGCCGTGCCCCCACCGCCATGCGGATGCCGATCTCGCGGGTGCGCTCGGTGACCGACACCAGCATGATGTTCATCACCCCGATCCCCCCCACCACCAACGAAATCACTGCGATCAGCGACAGCAGCAAGGTCAGCGACCGGCTGGTCTTCTGCACGGTCTGCATGATGCTGTCGAGGTTGTTGGTGAAGAAATCCTTGGTTCCGTGGCGCTGCAGCATCAGTTTGTTGACCTCCTCCTCCACTCGCTTGCTCGGCAAGCCGTCCTTGATCCGCACGCTGATGCTGTCCAGGTGGCGCTGGCCGAGCACGCGCCCGGCGGCAGTCTCGTAGGGCATCCACACGTTCAACGTGTTGCCGGCGACGAACAGGTTCTTGTTCTCGGCGGTCACGCCGATTACCGTGCACGGCAGCTTGCCGACCAGGATCACCTGCCCCAGCGGGTTGACGCCGTCGCCGAACAGGCGCTTGCGCGTATTGTGGTCGATCACCACCACCTGGGCCTGGCGCCGGGCATCATCGGCGCTGAACACGATCCCCGCGGCCAGGGGGATGTTGCGCACCTGGAAGTACTGCTCGCTGACGCCGTTGAGCTGCACGTCGGCGTCGATGTTGCGGTAACGCACCAGCGAACTCTGGCCGATCACCGGGGTGGCGCTGTCGACGTAATAGAGCTCGTTGAGCGCGGTCACGTCGGCCGGCACCAGGGTCTCGATGGCCTTGGCCCGACTGTCGCCGAAACTGCTGCCGGAGTAGATGTCGATGGTGTTGCTGCCGATCGCCTGGATATCCTTGAGCACGTAGCCCTTGGCGCCCTCGCCGATGGCCGAGATCGACACCACGGAAGTGATGCCGATGATGATCCCGAGCATGGTCAGCAGGGTGCGCATGCGGTGCGAGACCAGGGCGATCCAGGCCATCTTGAAGGCCTCGCGGAACAACCCGAGGCTGGCCACCAGCCGTCGCGGCGCCTGCTCGCGGACCGGTGCGGCGTCGGCGGACGGCGCGAGAGGCTCGGCGCGGGTGCGCCGGTCACTGACGATCTGCCCGTCGCTGACCTCGATGATCCGCTCGGCATGGGCGGCAACCTTGGGGTCGTGGGTCACCAGGATCACCGTGTGCCCGGCGCCGTGCAGTTCCAGCAGGATGTTCATCACTTCCTTGCCGCTGGCGGTATCGAGGGCTCCGGTGGGCTCGTCGGCAAGGATCACCTCGCCGCCGTTCATCAGCGCCCGACAGATACTGACCCGCTGCTGCTGCCCCCCCGACAGCTGGTTGGGCCGGTGCGCCAGGTGTCCGCCCAGGCCCAGGCGGCCCAACAGCTCCCGCGCCCGGGCATGCCGCCCGGCCTGCGCCACGCCGGCGTACACCGCCGGGATCTCGACATTGCGCAGGGCATCCAGGTGCGGCAACAGGTGGTAGCGCTGGAAGATGAAACCGAAGTGGTCCCGCCGCAGCGCGGCCAGGGCGTCGTCGTCGAGATCGCGGGTTTCCTGGCCGCTGACCTGGTAGCTGCCGGCGCTGGCATGGTCCAGGCAACCGAGGATGTTCATCAGCGTCGACTTGCCCGAACCCGAGGCGCCCATGATCGCCACCAGCTCGCCGGCATGGATCTCCAGATCGATGCCCTTGAGCGCCAGGAACTCGCGGTCCCCGGCCATGAAGCTGCGGCTGACCCCGTCCAGGCGCAGCAGCGGCTGGTCCTCGAGCGCCGACACCGCCCGTGCCGGCGACAGTTCCACGTTCATGTTCATGCTCACGCCCCCGCCTCGCCCGACACCGGCTCGCCGATCACCACGCGGTCGCCTTCGGCCAGGCCGTCCTTGACCTGCACCTTGACGTTGTTGTTGATCCCCGCCTGGACCTTGCGCACCTGGGCGAAGCCCTTGCCGTCGATCACCCGCACCGGGAAGCTGCCGTCGGCGTCGCGCGGCCCCAGCGCCGCCACCGGCACGGTGAGCACGCCCAGGGCGGTGTCGAGGACGATACGCACCTGGGCGGTCATCGAAATGCGCAGGCGGTGCTCGGGGTTGGGCACCTCGAACAGCGCGTTGTAGAACACCGCGCTGGCCTGCTTGGCGGCGGCGCCGCTCTTGTCGCTGCTTTCCAGGTAGTTCTGCGGTGCGGGCTCGGTGCCGCGCAGCTTGGCGTAGTAACGTTTGTCGTCACCGAGGATGGTGAAGTACACCTGCTGGCCGGGGCTGATATGAATCACGTCGGCTTCGGACACCTGGGCCTTGATGGTCATGGTGTCGAGGTCGGCGAGCTTGAGGATTACCGGCGCCAGCTGGTTGGAGATCACCGTCTGCCCTTCCTGGGTGACGATACCCACCACATGGCCATCGATCGGCGCGACGATACGGGTGTAGCCGAGGTTGACCCGGGCCGTGTCGATCTGCACCTGGGCGCTCTTGATCTGCGCGTCCAGCGAGCGCAGGTTGGCCTGCTGCACCTCGAACTCGGACTCGGCGTTCTCGAAGTCCTGGCGCGAGATCGACTCGTCGGCCTGGAGCACGTCGTAGCGTTCGTAGACCCGCTTGGCCTGCTTGAGCTTGGCCTGCACCGAGCGCCGCTCGGCCTGCAGTTTCTCGGCGTCGACCTCGGCCTGACGCAGCGAGTTGCGCGGCACCAGCGGGTCGATTTCGGCCAGCCACTGGCCTTCGGCGACCTTGTCGCCAAGCTTGACCTTGAGCGACTTGAGCTGCCCCGAAACCTGGGCGCCGACGTCGACCTGGCGGATACCTTCCAGGGTGCCGGTGGCCAGCACCGCGTTTTCGATATCGCCACGCTCGACCGTGGCGGTGATGTACTGCGGCGGCTTGGCTGGGGCCTGTACCGCGTAGAGCACGATGCCGGCGACCAGGGCCACGGCGACGCCGAGGGTGATCTTGCGAAACTTCGTCTTTTCCATAAAACCCGTTCTTCCTGAAGCTGATGAGGTCCCGTGGGAGCGGGCTTGCCCCGCGATAACGCCACTCCAAGGTGACGCCATTGCTTTGCAAGCCCGCTCTCACGACGGTGTTACTGCTTCACCCTGCTGTGATACAGGGCCTGCCCGTCATGCCACCACGCCGCCAGGCTGAACACATCCGGCACCTTGAGGATGCTGAAATGGTTGCCTGGCCCCTGCCACACCTCCAGCTGCGGCAGCCATTCACGCCAGCCGTCTTCCATGGTCTGTTGCTCGCCCTGGTTGCCGACGGCGTCCAGGCTCGGATCGGCCACCAGCACCAGCCGCACCAAACCGTTGAATCCCCCCTCGGGGCGATACACCGTGCGCAGCGCCGTGGCGAAGGTGCGCACCACGCCTTCGAGCGCCTGCGGCGAAGAGCGCGACGGCATCAGGCCGACCCGTACCATCGCCGCATGTAACTGGCGCAGCTGTTCCTGATCATCAGCTTCGGCGAAGGCCACAGGTTCGATGCCCAACGTCTTGCCGGTGGACAGTTGCAACGACTCGATAAGCCGCTGCAAGGCCTCGGTAAAGGTGTACGGCTTGCCGCAACTACCCCCCGCGCCCGGCGCTTCGCTGTCGATCAGGGTCAGGGAACGCACTTCGCGCCCCTTGGCCTGCAAGCGTGCCGCCATGGCATGGGCCACCCAGCCTCCGAACGAATGCCCGATCAGATTCAGCGGGCCTTCGGGGTACAACGCCTCGATGGCCTGGACATGGCAGTCGGCAGCCGCCTCCACGGTGCTGTGCGGCATCTCGCCTGCGGCCAGGCCCCGGGCCTGCAGGCCATGCACCGGCCAGTCCGGGCCCAGCGCCTCGGCCAGGCCGATGAAGCTGGTCACGCTGTCGCCGGCCCCCGGCACGCAGAACACCGGAACATGGGACGGCGTGCCGCTCTGGATTGCCAGCAGCGGCTGGTGCGCCGGCGGCACAAGGCCAGGGGCGGCCTGCAACGCCTGCGCCATAGCCTGGCCCAGCACCGCCGCCTGCGGGTCCTGCACCATGCTCTGGTGATCACCCGGCACGCTCAGGCACTGCAGCGCCTGCCCCGGCAAGGTCTCGGCCCAGCCCAGGGTCGGGCTGTCGGTGACGATACCGGCGCTGCGCTGCTCGGCCACGAACAGGTGCAGCGGCACCGGCAACGGTGCCAGACGGTAGTGGGCCAGGGCATGCCCATGGGCCAGGTGACGCTCGAAGAAGTGGCGCAATTGCCCATCGCTGGCCTGGACCAGGCTGGGCACCAGCAGTTGCCGCTCACGGCAGTGGGTGAGCAGCGCGTCGAACGCCAGCGCCCCGGGCTGCAAGGCCTCGATCTCGGCCAGTTGCGCGGCCCCCGCCTCGCCCTGCGCCTGCCAGTGCACCCGGCAATGCAGCAACAGCTGCCCTTGCAACAGGTGCGGCCCTTGCCAGCGCGCCTTGCCCTGGTCACTCAAGCTTGGCACGTAGGTGTCGATCAGGCCGATGAAGGCCACCGGCTCGTCCGCGCCCAGCAACTGCGCGGCCACCTCGTAGGCCAGCACACCGCCGAACGACCAGCCCGCCAGCCGATACGGCCCGTGTGGCTGCACGGCGCGAATCTGCCGCACCAGGCGCGCGGCCAGGCACTCCATGGTGTTCAGTTGCGCCTCGCCAAAGGCAACGCCAGCCAGGCCGTAGATGGGGAAGTCCCCTTCGATGTGTCGCCCCAGGACCGGGAAGTACAGGTCCAGGCCACTGAACTCGTGGATCAGGAACAGTGCAGGCTGGCTGCCTGTGGCGCGCACCGTGACCAGGCCTTCGTCCTCGTCCGCACCCTCGCCCAGGCGCGGAGCCAGGGTGGCGATGGTCGGGTGCTGGAACAGCTCGGCCAGGGTCGTGTGCAGGCCAGCCTGGCGCATCTCGCCCACCAGGCGGATCGCCGACAGCGAATGCCCGCCCAGTTCGAAGAAGCTGTCGTGCCGCCCCACCCGCTCGACCTCCAGCACCTGCGCCCACAGCGCGGCCAACGCCTGTTCCGCCGGTGTTGCAGCGGCCTCGAACACTGCCACGGCCAGGTCCTGCGCGCCCGGCAGCGGCAGCGCCCGCCGGTCGACCTTGCCATTGTTGGTCAACGGCAACGCCTCGAGCACAACGAACGCCGCCGGCAGCATGTACTCCGGCAGCCGTTCGCGCAGGAAGCCGCGCAGCGCCACGCCGTCGAGGGCCGCGTCGGTGCGGGTGTACCAGGCCACCAGGCGCAGCGGGCCCTGCTCCAGGCGCAAGGCCATGACCACGACTTCATCCACGCCCGGGCACTGGGCCAGGTGCTGCTCGATCTCGCCCAGCTCGATGCGGAAACCACGGATCTTCACCTGGTCGTCGCTGCGTCCCAGGCACTCCAGCTGGCCATCCTCGCGCCAACGGGCCAGGTCGCCGGTGCGGTACAGCCTGGCGCCGGGCCCGGTGCCGAACGGGCCGTCAAGGAAGCGCTCGGCCGTCAGCTGCGGGCGATTCAGGTAGCCTAGCGCGACGCCATCGCCGCCAATGTACAGCTCACCGGTCACGCCTTGGGGCAGCAGGCGCCCATACGCGTCCAGGACATAGGCCGTGGTGTTGCCGATCGGGCCGCCGATCGGCACATGCTCAGCGCCGTCGTCCACGGCCCGCACGGTGCAGGCGGTGGCGAAGGTGGTGGTCTCGGTGGGCCCGTAGCAGTGCACCAGGCGCAGGTTCGGCGCCCGCGCCAGCAACGCCCGGAAGCTGGCGGGCTCGCCGCGCTCGCCGCCGCACAGCAGGATGCGCAGCCCGGCCAGGGCTTCGGGGATCAGCTGCACATACTGGTTGAACAGCGCCGTGGTGACGAACATCACGCTGGCGCCGCCCTGGCGCAACGCAGTGGCGAACTGCGTCGGCTCGACCAGGGTCTGGTGGTCGATCACCAGTACCTGGCCACCGTTGAGCAGGCCACCCCATACATCCAGGGTGGCGGCGTCGAACGCCGGGTTGGAGACGAAGGCGAAACAGTCGCTGGCGTCGAAGTCGGCATAACCGTTGTTCAGCACCAGCCGGGTGATGCCGCGGTGGGTCACGCGCACCCCCTTCGGCGTGCCGGTGGAGCCCGAGGTGTACATCACGTAGGCCACCGCGTCGGCGTCCTGCGCGAGGTTCGGGTTGTGCGTCGGCTGATCGTCGAGCGCCAGGCAGTCCAGATCGATGCGCCGCACCTCGCACTCCGTCGCCAGACTACCGAGAGTCAACAGCGCCACGGCCTGGCAGTCCTGGATCATGAACGCCTGGCGTTCGGCCGGGGCGTTGATGTCCAGCGGCACATAGATGGCCGCGCACTTGAGCACGGCCAACTGCGCTACCAGCAGGGGCAACGAGCGCGGCAGCAGGATCGCCACCGGGTCGCCTGCCGCCACGCCCTCGCCGATCAGCCAGTGGGCAAGGCGATTGGCCTGCTCGTTCAGCTCGCCGTAGGTGAGCTGGCGTTCATCATGGCGCGCCGCCAGTGCCAGCGGGTGCCGCGCCACCTGCTGCTCGAACAGACGCTGCACGGGCAACTCTCGCGGGTAATCGCGTTGCGTGGCGTTAAAGCCCACCAGCAACCGCTGGCGTTCCCCGGCCGGCACGATATCCAGCCGCTCCAGGCCTCGCTCGGGATCCTGCGCCAAGGCCTCGACCAGGTTTTCCAGGGCCTGCTGCAGATAACCGCACAGGCGCCGCGCATCCAGGCCCGGCGCACACTGTGCAGTCAGCCCGAAGCCTTCGCCCAAGTCGTCGATACTCAGGGCCAACGGGTAATTGCTGCGTTCCTCGGCATGCAGCAGCTCGATGCCTTCCCAGGCGCGCCCGGCCGCGCTGTCGCGGACCATCGCCGTGGCGCTGTGGCGGTAGTTGAGCAAGGCGCTGAACAGCGGCGCGCCAGGTGGCAACGCGCTGCAACGCTGGGCCAGGGCCAATTGCGCATGCTCGTGCACCAGCAACCCGGTGAGCCGGCGGTGGGTGTCGAGCAGTGCCTCGCGCACCGGCAGGCGGCCGACCTCAAGGCGCAGTGGCAAGGTGTTGATGAACACGCCCAGGGCGCGCTCCACACCTTCGCCACCCTGCAGACGACCGAGCAGCACAGTGCCGAACACCACGCTGTCGCGCCCCGACAACTGCCCCAGCACCAGGCCCCAGGCCAGGTGCATCAGGCTGGCGGCACCGACACCCAGCATCCGCGCCTGCTCGCGCAGCCGCCGCGCCAGCCCGTCGTCCAGCAATATTCGGGCTTCGGCCTCAGCACCCAGGTGGACCAACGGATGCGGGCCATAGGGCAAGGTCGGCTCGTCGATGTCGCCCAGCTGTTCGCGGAAGAACGCCTCGTGCTCGGCCTCGCCCGCGCCCTGCAGCACCTGGGCGATGTAGTTGCGGTAAGGCACCGGCGCGGGCAACTGGCACTGCTCGCCGAGCAGGCAGGCCTGCAGTTCGGCGCGCAGTACATCCTGGGCCACATGGTCCATGACCAGGTGGTGGAACAGCAAGGTCGCGGTGATGCGCCCGCTGGCCGGGTCCTCACTGTGCAGAAGGCGCATCAGCGGTGCGCGGGTCAGATCAAGGCGCAAGGTCAGCGGTGCCTGCGGTGCCATCTCCTGCACCGGCAGCGATGCCTGGCGCCACACCACCTGCACCGGCTGCGCCAGACCGTCCCAGTACAGCGAGGAGCGCAGGATGTCGTGACGGGCGATGACCTGGTCCAAGGCCCGCTGCAGCGCCTCCAGCCGCGCGCGGTCGGCCACGGCGAAACGCGCCTGCAACAGGTACGGGTCGTCACCCTCGCTGGCCAGGTGGTGATAGAGAATCCCCGCCTGCAACGGCCCCAGCGGGTAGATGTCCTGCACGTTGGCGGCGCCGCCCGGCACCTGGGCAACGATTCGCTCGATGGCCGCTTGCTCCAGCGCCACCAACGGCAGCAGGTCCGGGGTGATGCGCCGACAGTCGGCGCAAATACGGTTGACCGGTACCCTGGGCCCACCATGCTGGCCCAGGGTCGCAGCCAGCGCAGCCAGGGTTGGCTCGGCGAACAGCACGCGAATGTCTGCTTCCAGGCCCTCGGCACGCAGGCGGGCGATCAAGGTCACCGCCAGCAGCGAGTGGCCACCCAGTTCGAAGAAGTGGTCCTGGCGCCCTACTCTCGGCACGTTCAGCAATTCGGCCCAGAGTGCCGCCAGATGGGTTTCGGCCTCCCCTTGCGGCGCCTCGTAGGCACGGCTGAGCACGGACTCGGCGCCGGGCTCGGGCAGCGCCTGGCGGTCGAGCTTGCCGTTGGCGGTCAGTGGCATGGTCGGCAGCGCCACATAGGCCGACGGCACCATGTAGTCCGGCAGCTGCGCCAGGATGTGCCGGCGCAGTGCCTCGATCCCTGGCGCGGCATCGTGGGCGGTGAACCAGGCGACCAGCCGCTCGCCACGCAGCAGCACCGCCACTTCACGAATAGCCGGATGGCTGGCCAGGCAGGCCTCGATCTCGCCCAGTTCGATGCGCAGGCCGTGCAGCTTGACCTGGAAGTCGTCACGGCCGAGGAATTCCAGCTCGCCGTCGGCGCGGCGGCGTACCAGGTCACCGCTGCGGTACAGGCGCTCACCGACCACGAACGGGCTGTCACCGAAACGCTCGGCGTCCAGCTCCGGCAGGCCGAGGTAGCCTCGGGCCACGCCGACACCGCCAATGTGCAACTCGCCCACCACGCCACGGGGTACCGGCAGGCCGTTGCGGTCGAGCACGTACAACCGAGTGTTGGCGATCGGCCGGCCGATCGGTGGCGCGTTTTCAGGCAGTGCTTGCCCGGGTTCCAGGGTCCAGACACTGCAATCGACGGTGGCTTCGGTCGGACCATAGACGTTGTGCAGGCGTACCTGCGGCAGGCGCTCGCGCACCTGTTGCAGCAACGCCGTGGTCAGCTCGCCGCCGCCACAGACGATATCGGAGAGGCTGTCACAGGCCGCGCTGGCCTCCACAGCCAGGAACTGCTGCAGCAGCGCCGGCACGAACTGCACCACGCTGACCCGTTGGCGCTGGATCAGCGCCGCCAGGTAGTCCGGATCGCGCTGGCCATCCGGGCGTGCCAGCACCAGGCGCAGCCCGGCGCACAGCGGCCAGAACAATTCCCACACCGAGGCGTCGAAACTCACCGGGGTCTTGTGCAGCAGCGCGCCCTCGACTGTCGGGGCAATCAGCCGCGAACTCCAGTGCACCAGGTTGCACAGGCTGCGGTGCTCGACCATCACCCCTTTCGGCGTGCCGGTGGAGCCGGAGGTGTAGATTACATAGGCCAGATGACGGGCCCCCAGGCCCGGGACCTGTGGATTGTCCGGCGACTGCCCGGCCCAGCTCGGCTGGTCGAGGTCCAGGCGCGGTACCGCGCTGTCGACGAAACGCCCGCGGCTGCCAGTGTCCACCAGCAACGCCACGGGTACGCTGTCGGCGAGCATGTAGGCCAAGCGCTCGTCGGGGTAGCCCGGATCCAGCGGCACGTAGGCACCGCCGGCCTTGAGCACCGCCAGCAGCCCGACCAGCAGTTGCGGGCCACGGGCCAGGCACACCGCGACGCGGCTGTCGGCGACCACGCCCTGTGCGATCAGTTGATGGGCCAGGCGGTTGGCCGCCTCGTTCAGTTGCAGGTAGCTGAGCTGGCCATCTTCGGCCTGTACGGCGATGGCCTGCGGCGTACGCGCCACCTGCGCCTCGAACAACGCCTGCAGCGGTTGCTGCAGACCACCGACCAGTTCACTCGCATTGCAGGTCACCAGTTCCTGGCGGCGCTCGGCGGCGCCCAGCAGCTCGACCTTCGCCAGAACCGCCTGGTCGCTGCCGGCCATCGCCCATAGCAACTGTTCCAGGTAGCCGACATGGCGCTCGATGGTCGCCCGGTCGAACAACGCCGTGGCGAACTCCAGAGCGCCGCCGTAGCCGTCGGCGGTCTCGCCCAGGCTCAGGGTCAGGTCGAACTTGGCGAACACCTGCGCGCTGCCCAGCGCCTGCAGTTGCAGACCGCTCAGCCGCAAGGCCTCGCCCGGGACGCCGTTCCAGGCCAGCGATACTTGGTACAACGGGGTATGGGCCAGGCTGCGCGGCGGGTGCAGCAGCTCCACCACCTGTTCGAAGGGCAGGTCCTGATGGTCCTGGGCCTGGCTGACGCAGGCCTTGACCCGGGCCAGCAGCGCGCCGACATCGGGCAGTCCGGCGGTATCGATGCGCAGGGCCAGGGAGTTGACGAACAGCCCGATCAGCCCTTCGACCTCGGCCTGCCGACGGTTGGCCACCGGCGTGCCGACCACCACCTCGGCCTGACCGGACAGGCGCGCCAACAGCACCGCCCAGGCGGCGCCGAACAGCATGAACGGGGTGACCCCGTGGCGCAGGCACAACGCCTTGAGGTCTTCGCTCAGACGCCGGTCCAAACATATCTCGACCCGGTCACCGTGGTAATCCTGGCGGGCCGGCCGCGGCCGGTCGGTGGGCAGGGTCAGCAGCACCGGCGCGCCGGCCAGGGCCTGTTGCCAGTATTCGCCCTGGCGCTGCAGCGCGTCGCCGGCCAGCCAGCGCCGCTGCCACAGGGCGTAGTCGCCGTACTGGATCGCCAGCGCCGGCAACGGGTCGTCGCGGCCTTCGCTGAAGGCCTGGTACAACGCCGCCAGCTCCTGGGTGAACACCCCCATCGACCAGCCGTCGGCAACGATATGGTGCAAGGTCAGCAGCAGCACATGATGCTCCGCCGCCAGGCACAGCAGGCGGCCGCGCACCGGCAGCTGGTGCGCCAGGTCGAATGGCAGCAACGCCTCGGCCTGCATCAGCTCGGGCAACTGCTGCGCCGCGCCACGCAGGTCGTGCCAGGCCAGGGCGAAGCCGCCCCGTCCGGGCGCCACCCGCACCCGCGCCTCGGCGCCTGCCTGGGTGAAGTGGCTGCGCAGGCTCTCGTGGCGCTCGACGATGCGCTCCAGCGCCCGCTCCAGGGCGGCACGGTCCAGCGGACCGTGCATGACCAGGCCCAGGGGAATATGGTAGGCGGCGCTGGCATCGTCCATCTGTGCCAGGAACCACAGCCGTTGCTGGGCGAACGACAGCGGCAGGGACTGGCCGCGCGGCGCCGGCTCGATGGCCGGCAGTACGTCATGGCGCTCCTCGGCCAGGGTCGCCGCCACCGCCAGCAGGCGGTCGTCGGCGAACAGCTCGCCCAGCGACAGCTCCAGGCCCAGCCGTGTGCGCACCTGGCCGACCATGCGCATGGCCAGCAGCGAATGGCCGCCCAGTTCGAAGAAACGGTCCTGACGGCCTACCCGTTCCAACTGCAGCAGTTCGCACCACAGCTCGGCCAGCGCCGTTTCCAGGGCGCCTTCAGCGGCCTCGTGGGCCTGGCTGGCCGACGCTTCGCGCTCGGGCAACGGCAGCGCCCGACGGTCGACCTTGCCGTTGGCGGTCAGCGGCCAGGCGTCCAGGCGCACCAGGGCCGCAGGCACCATGTAGGCCGGCAGACGCTGTTGCAGGGCGGCGCGCAGGGCGCCGACCGGCTGCGCCTCGGTGCCAGCGATGTAATAGGCCACCAGGCGCGGCTGGCCGGGCTGGTCCTCGCGGGCCAGCACCAGTGCTTCGGCGACACCAGGCAAGGCCAGCAACTGCGCCTCGATCTCGCCCAGTTCGATGCGCAGGCCGCGCACCTTCACCTGATCGTCGTTGCGCCCCAGGTACTCCAGAGTGCCGTCGGCGTTCCAGCGGGCCAGGTCCCCAGTGCGGTACATGCGTGCGCCAGGCTGCTCGCTGAACGGATCGTCGAGGAAGCGCTCAGCCGTCAGTTGCGCGCGGTTCAGGTAGCCACGCGCCACCCCGGCACCGCCCACGTAGAGCTCGCCGGTCACCCCGCACGGTACCAGTTGCCGTGCCTCGTCCAGCAGGTAGACACGGGCGTTGGCGATTGGCCGGCCGATGTCCAGGGCCCCGCCCGGCAGCACCAGGCCGGAGGTGGCGACCACCGTCGACTCGGTGGGGCCATAGTTGTTGACCACCACGCAGCCCGGGTCGCCGCTGAACTGGCGCAGACGGTCGCCACCGATCAGCAGTGTGCGCAGGGTCGGATGGCGCAGCCCCTGGGTAAAGGCATATTCGGCGACCGGCGTCGGCAGGAACGCCACTTTCAACGGTTGCTCCAGCCACCAGGCCAACAGCCCGTCGAGCTGCTCGTTGCCCAGCTCGGCCGGCGGCAGATGCAGCACCGCGCCGGCGCACAGGGCCGGCCAGACCTCCCAGGCCATCGCGTCGAAACCGAAGCCGGCGACGCTGGCGGTGTGCTCGCCGGCGTCCAGCTCGAAGGCCTTGCAGTGCCATTGCACCAGATTGCCCAGGGTACGGTGCTCGACCATCACGCCCTTGGGCTGGCCGGTGGAGCCGGAGGTGTAGATCACGTAGGCCAGGTGGCTGGCCAGCAGGCCAGGCAGCTGAGGGTTGTCCATGCGCGCCGGCCAGTCCGGCCGGTCCAGCGCCAGCACGGGCACGGTCAGCCCATCCAGGCGCGCCAGCAGCACCTGCTGGGCCAGGATCACCACCGGGGCGCTGTCCTCGAGCAGGTAGCGCAGGCGCTCGTCCGGATGCGCCGGGTCCACCGGTACATAGGCGCCACCGGCCTTGAGCACCGCCAGCAGCGCGACCAGGGTATCCACGCCGCGCCGGGCGACCACCGCGACCCGCTCGTCGGGCCCCACGCCCCGTTCGATCAGGTGATGGGCCAGGGCGTTGGCGCGCTGGTTCAACTCGCCGTAGCTCAGGCGTGCATCGCCGGACACAGCAGCCAGCGCCTGCGGCGCTCGGGCCACCTGGGCCTCGATCAGCGCCTGCAACGGCTGGCCGCTTGGGAACACCCGGGCACTGTTGTTGAAGGTATGCAGCAGGCGCCGGCGCTCGGCGGCGCCAACCAGTTCGACCTCGGCCAGCGGGGCCTGGTCGTTGGCAGCCATTGCCCGCAGCAGGGTCTCGAAGTATCCGGCGAAACGGCGCACGGTGCTTTCATCGAACAGCGCCGTGGCGTACTCGAGGCTGCCGACCAGTGCCTCGCCCTGCTCGCCCATGCTCAGCGACAGGTCGAACTTGGCCACCTGGTTGGCCTGGGCCACACCCTCCAGGCGCAACCCCGCCAGGCTCGCTGCGGCGCCCTCGGTGGCCAGCCAGTTGAGGGTGGTCTGGAACAACGGCGTATGGCCGAGGCTGCGCGCCGGGCGGACGATCTCCACCACCTGCTCGAACGGCAGGTCCTGGTGCGCCTGGGCATCGAGCAGGCGTGCCTTCACCTGGGCCAGCAGGCGTTCGCTGCTTGGCGCGCCCGACGTGTCGATACGCAGCGCCAGGGTGTTGACGAACAATCCCACCAGCGGCTCCAGCTCGGCATGGCCGCGCCCGGCCACCGGGCAGCCCACCACCACCTCACTCTGGCCGGACAGCCGTGCCAGGGTCGCGGCCCAGGCACTGAGCAGCACCATGTACAGAGTCGTCTGCTGCCGTTGGGCCAGGGCCCTCAGGGCTGCCCCCAGGCGCGCATCCAACTGCAGCGCCAGGCTGGCGCCGCTGAAGTCCTGGCGTGGCGGCCGTGGCCGATCGCTTGGCAGACTCAGCAAGCTCGGCGCGCCGTCCAGCGCCTGGCGCCAGTAGTCGGCCTGGCGTTGCAGTTGCTCACCGGCCAGCCAGCGCCGCTGCCACACGGCATAGTCGCCGTACTGGATAGCCAGGGCCGGCAACGGATCGGCCAGGCCCTGGCACATGGCCGGGTACAGCGCGCCCAGCTCACGGGTCAGCACGCCGAGGGACCAGCCGTCGGCGACGATATGGTGCAGGGTCAGCAGCAGCACATGGTGCTCATCCCCCAGGCGCAACAGGCTGGCGCGTAGCAATGGCCCCTCGACCAGGTCGAAAGGTACTACGGCCTCGGCTTGCAGGTGCCCGGCCAGATCATCGGGCGCCAGGCTCAGGCGTCGCAACCAACCGGGTTGCGGCGTGGCGGCGACGTGCACTTCGGCGCTGTCGCCTGTGGGCACGAAGCGGCTGCGCAGGCCTTCATGACGGGCAACGATGCACAGCAGGGCGCGCTCCAGCGCGTCGCCATCCAGTACCCCGCGCAGGCCCAGGGCCAGCGGCACGTTGTAGGCCTGGTTGCCGCCCTCCAGCTGGGCCAGGAACCACAGGCGCTGCTGGGCGAACGACAACGGCAACGGCTGCTCGCGGTCAACCGCGACAATCGCCGGCAGCTCAGTGTGACCCGCATTGGCCAACACCTGCGCCAACGTAGCCAGTTCGGAATTGGCGAACAGATCCGCCAAGTGCAGTTCCACTCCCAGGCGCAGGCGTACCTGGGACACCAGTCGCATGGCCAGCAGGGAATGGCCACCCAATTCAAAGAAGTGGTCGTGGCGGCCGACCCGCTCGATCTTGAGCAGCTCAGCCCAGATTGCCGCCAGAGCGCTTTCTATCTCGCCCTGCGGTGCCTCGAAGGCGCGACTGACCACAGCCTCGCTGCCCGGCTGCGGCAAGGCGCGGCGGTCGAGCTTGCCGTTAGCGGTCAGTGGCAGCGCATCCAGACACACGTAGGCCGACGGCAGCATATAGTCCGGCAGTTGGCCTTGCAGTTGTCGGTGCAGGTCGGCGATCGCCTGATGCCCCGTGAAATAGGCCACCAGCCGCTTGTCGCCCGGCACGTCCTCACGCACGATCACGGCGGCGTCACGCACACCCGGGCATTCGCCCAGACGCGCCTCGATCTCGCCCAGTTCGATACGGAAGCCACGCAGCTTGATCTGCTGGTCGGCACGGCCCAGGTAACGCAGGGTGCCGTCGGCCTGCCAGCTGACCAGGTCACCACTGCGGTACATCGTGCCGCCGTTGAACGGATCCGGCAGGAAGCGCTCAGCCGTTAGCTCCGGCTGACCCAGATACCCCAGGGCGACACCGTCACCGGCGATGTACAACTCGCCCACCACCCCCACCGGCAGCAACTGCTGCCGGGCATCGAGCACGTAGCAGCGGCTGTTGCCGATCGGTTTGCCAATCGGGATGCTGCCCTCGCCCACCTCGATAATTTCGTGGGTGGTGCTGAAGGTGGTGGCCTCGGTCGGGCCGTAGCCGTTGAGCAGGTGTTGCGGCGCGCCATCGCGCAGCACCCGGGCGATCACTGCCGGGTCCAGCACGTCGCCACCGACCATCAGGTAGCGCAGTTTGCGCAATGCCGGCAGCAGGTCGTCGGCGAACTGGTGGAACAGGCCGGCGGTCAACCACAGCACGGTGACGCCCTGTTCCAGCAGCACTTCGCGCAGCCCCTGACGCGACAGGACCGTGTTCTGCTCGATCACCACCACCGCACCGCCGTTGAGCAGCGGCGCCCAGACCTCCAGGGTGCTGGCGTCGAACGCCGGGTTGGAAGCGAACGCCACGCGGTCCTGGCTATTGAAGTCGGCAAAACCGTTGTTGATCACCAGGCGCACGATGGCCCGGTGCGGCACCTGCACGCCCTTCGGCGTACCGGTGGAGCCAGAGGTGTACATGATGTACGCCGCACTGCCGGCATCCACCGCCAGGCCCAGCGGCGCATCGGCATAGTCGCTCAAGTCGAGCCGATCAAGTTCGACCCGGCGTGCGCCTTCCACTTGAGGCTGCTCACTGTGGGTCAGCACCAGCCGCGCCTGGCTGTCGTGCACCATGAACGCCTGCCTCTCGACCGGGGCATTGCCGTCCAGCGGCACGTATATCGCCGCGCATTTGCTTACGGCCAGTTGAGCTGCCAGCAGATCGAACGAACGAGGCAGCAGCAAGGCCACGCGATCACCGGCGCGCACGCCCTGTTCGAGCAAGTAACAAGCCAGGCGATTGGCCTGGGCCTCGAGCTGGGCAAAGCTCCACCGACGCGGACCATGGACCACTGCCAACGCGTCCGGCGAATTCGCGGCCCGGGCCTCGAACAACCGGTGCACGGCCAGGTCACGCGGATAGTCCCGCGCCGTGGCGTTGAACTGACGTACCACCCGCTCGCGCTCCTGCGCAGGCAGCGCAAACAGCTGTTGCAGAGGAGTGCCTGGAGCGCTCTCCAGCGCCTGGGCCAACTCTGCCAGGACACCCTGGAACAGCTGGCAGACCAGACCTCCGTCCACGGGTGCCACAGTCTGCAGGGTCAGGGAAAAACCGCTGCCCAGGTCATCGACGCTGACCACCAGCGGGTAGTTGGTGGCCTCGGCCGCATGCATGATCTCGATCCCGGCCCAGCCGGCGCGCAGCACCGCTTCAGACCCCGAGACCGCGCTGTGGCGGTAGTTGAGCAAGGCGTTGAACAGCGGCGTCGGCGCCGCCACACCGCTGCAGCGCTGGGCCAGGGCCAGGGGCGCGTGCTCGTGGCGCATCAGCGTGCTCAGCCGCTGGTGGGTGGCCTTGATCGCGCAGGCCAGGTCGGCACCGTCCAGATCCACCCGCAGCGGCAGCGTGTTGATGAAGATACCCAGCGCCCGATCAGTGCCTTCGGCGCCTTGCAGGCGGCCCATCAGCACGGTGCCGAACACCACCTGATCGCGTCCGGTCAGGCCGCCCAGCACCCGTGCCCAAGCCAGGTGGAACAGGCTGGCGACGCTCACGCCCTGGCTGCGGGCCTGGGCGCGCAGTTCGTGGCACAGCGTCAGGTCGAGGTTCAGCACGTGTTCGCTCAACGCCGCGCCGTCACCCTGCACGTCGGCCAAGCCATAGGCCAGGGTTGGCGCATCCACGCCGCCAAGCATCTCGCGGAAAAACGCCTCGTGCTCGGCCTGGCTGACGCCCAGCAGGGCCTGGGCCACATGGTTGCGGAACGGTACCGGGCGGCCCAACTGGCCGCTTTCGCCGAGCAGGAAGGCGAGCATCTCGTGACGCACCACGTCGAGGGCGCTGTGGTCCATGGCCACATGGTGGAACTGCAAGGTCGCGTGGACCCGCCCGTCCACCTCCGCCGCCTGGCATTGCAGGCGGATCAACGGTGCCTGGGTCAGGTCGAAGCCGCTGTCCGGCAACTGGCCCTCGGCAAGCTGGGTGACCCGCAGCCGGGCCTTGCGCCAGACCATCTGCACCGGCGTTTCGAGCGTTTTCCAGTGCACCGAGGTGCGCAGGATGTCGTGGCGGTCGATCACCCCTTGCAAGGCCTGGGCAAAGGCCTCGACCCGGGCGCTGCTGGCGAACACGAAGCGCGCCTGCATCATGTAGGGATCGTGGTCGCCGGCGCTGGCGTGGTGGAACAGCATGCCTTGCTGCAACGGTACCAGCGGGTAGATGTCCTGCACGTTGGCCGCGCCGCCGGGCACACCTTCTACCAGCTGGTCGATGCTGGCCTGGTCGAGCTCGACCAGGCTGAGCATGGCCGGGGTGATTCGCGCGCAGTCGACCGGGATGCGGTTTTCCGGTACCTCGACGCTGCCGTGGCGCACCGCCACATACTCGCCCCGCTCGAGCATCCCCAGCAGCGCAGGCTTGTGCTCGCGCAGTCGGGCCACCAGCGCGGCGTCGCTCAGGGCCTGGCGATTGCCCTGGACCACCAGCTGGCCATCCTTGAGAGCCAGCTGGACATTGTTGGCGGCCAGGGTCGCCAGTAGTTCGTTGATGCTCACAGGACGATCTCCATTCTGTCTGTGATGGCGGCATAGTCTGCCAGCGTCGGGTATTCGAACAGGCTGCGCACGTCGGCCTCCAGACCCGCCTCGCGCAGGCGCGAGGTGAGGGTCACGGCCAGCAGCGAGTGGCCGCCCAGCTCGAAGAAGTTGTCGTGGCGCCCTACCTGCTCCACGCCCAGCAGCTCGCCCCAGATGCGCGCCAGCAGCTGTTCGGTGTCGCCCTGCGGCGCCTCATAGTGGCGTGCCTGCACATCCGGCTGCGGCAGCGCCTTGCGGTCCAGCTTGCCGTTGGGGGTCAGCGGCCAGTTGTCGAGCGCCATGAACAACGCCGGCACCATGTACTCGGGCAATTGCCCCAGCAGTGCCTCGCGCAGGGCCTCGGCAGGCGGCGCATCGCCGGTGACGTAGGCCACCAGGCGCGGGCCGGCCGGCTGGGCGTCGTGCACCAGCACCACGGCTTCGCGTATCCCGGCAACCCGGGTGAGGCAAGCCTCGATCTCGCCCGGCTCGATGCGCAGGCCGCGCAGCTTGATCTGGTGGTCGGTGCGGCCGAGGAACTCGAGGCTGCCGTCAGGGCGCTGGCGCACCAGGTCGCCGCTGCGGTACAGGCGCTCGCCGTCGACGAACGGGCTGGCAATGAAACGCTCGGCCTGTTGCTCCGGCAGGCCCAGGTAGCCCCGCGTCACTCCGGCCCCGCCGATATGCAACTGACCGGCAACGCCGAACGGCACCGGCTGGTCGTGGGCGTCGAGGACGTACAGACGGGTGTTGTCGATCGGCCGACCAATCGGTAGTGCGCCCGGCGTCAACGGATCCTGCGGGTGCAAGGTGCAGACGCTGCAATCGACCGTGGTTTCGGTCGGTCCGTAGACGTTGTGCAACCGTACCTGCGGCAAGCGCTCGCGGACCTGACGGACCAGGGCCTCGGTCAGCTCGCCGCCACCGCAGACGATATCGGTGAGGCTGGCGCAGGCGGCACTGCCGGCGTGCTCGAGGAACTGCTGCAGCAAGGCCGGCACGAACTGCACTACGCCGACCTGTTGCCGCTCGATCAGCTCGGCCAGGTATTGCGGGTCGCGCTGACCGTCCGGCTTGGCCAGCACCAGGCGCAGCCCGCTGCACAGTGGCCAGAACAGCTCCCACACCGAGGCGTCGAAGCTCACCGGGGTCTTGTGCAGCACCGCGCCTTCGCTCGGGAACAGCCCGGCGCTCCAGTGCACCAGGTTGACCACGTTGCCGTGCTCGACCATCACCCCCTTGGGCAGGCCAGTAGAGCCGGAGGTGTAGATCACATAGGCCAGGTGCTGCGAGGTCAGGCCAGGCACCTGCGGATTGCTGTCCGGCAGGTCGCCCCAAGTCGGCTGATCGAGGTCGACCAACGTCGCCGACGAACCCACCAGGGCCCGGGTGGCCTGTTGCACCAGCAACGCCCGCGGCTGGCTGTCGGCAAGCATGTGGCCGAGGCGCTCGGCCGGATAGTCCGGGTCGAGCGGCACATAGGCGCCACCGGCCTTGAGGATCGCCAGCAAACCGACCACCAGCGGCAAACCGCGCTCGACACAGATCGCCACCCGGTCGTCGGGCTGCACGCCCAGCGCGATCAGGTGATGGGCCAGGCGGTTGGCCTCGGCGTTGAGCTGTTCATAGCTGAGTTCACCCTGCTCGGCGCTGAGCGCAACCGCTTTAGGCGCACTCAGGGCTTGAGCCTCGAAAAGCTCCTGGAGAGTCAGGGTCAGGTCGTGGGGCTGCGCCGTACGGTTGAAGTCGTGCAACAGCTGGTGGCGTTCCTCGACCGAAAGCACCGGCAGTTGCAGCAGCCCTTGCCGTGGCTGCTGTGCCAAGGCTTCGGCCATGACTTCCAGCACACGCCGCATCTGCGTGCAGATACGCGTAGCACCAACCGCCGCCGGAGCCAGCGCGACCAGGCGGAAGCCTTCACCGATATCGTCCACGCTCAGGCTCAGCGGATAGTTGCTGCGCTCGATGCTGTCCAGGGTCTCGATGCCCTGCAGAGCCAGGCGCCGATCGTCGTCTGCCTGGCCGCCGTGGCGGTAGTTGAGCATGGCGCTGAACAGCGGCGCCGGGGCCGGCACGCCACTGCAACGCTGGGCCAGGGCCAGCGAGGCATGCTCATGGGCAAGCAAGGCACTGAGGCGCTGCTGGGTCTGCTGCACCGCATCGCGCAGGTCGATACCGGCCAGGTCCAGGCGCAGCGGCAAGGTGTTGATGAACATGCCCAGCGCCTGGTCAGCTCCCTCCCCGCCTTCCAGACGACCGAGCAGCACGGTGCCGAACACCACGCTGTCGCGGCCACTGGCGGCGGCCAGCAGGCGAGCATAGGCCAGGTGGAACAGGCTGGCGACGCTGATACCCAGTTGCCGGGCCTGCTGACGCAGACCGCTGGCCAGGGTTTCGTCCAGCCACAGCTGGGCCTCTTCGATGCCGAGGCCGTCGACCTGCACATCGCCCAGGCCGAACGGTAGGGTCGGCTCGTCGATATCACCCAACTGCTCGCGGAAGAACGCCTCGTGCTCGGCCTGGCTGACGCCCAGGCGCGCCTGGGCCACGTAGTTGCGGTACGGCACGCCCTGTTCGGCGGGCACCGACGCGCCGTGCAGGTAGCCGACCAGCTCCCGGCCGAGCACATCCAGCGCGGTATGATCGAGGACAATATGGTGGAACTGCAACGCTGCCAGCAACCCTGGACCTTGCGGGTCCGGCCAGTGGTACAGGCGCACCAGTGGCGCCTGCTCCAGGGCCAGGGCATGGGGCACCGCAGTCTCGTCAGCCACCTCGAACACCGCCAGAGCGGCCTGGCGCCACACCACCTGCACTGCCTGCGGCAGGCCGTCCCACAGTACCGAAGTACGTAGTACGTCGTGGCGGGCGATGACCTTGCCCAAGGCATCGACGAAGGCATGCAGGCGTTCTTGGCTGGCGAACGCCATGCGCGAGGCCAGCACGTAGGGATCGTGCTCCGGCGAACTGAGGTGGTGGTAGAGGATGCCCTCCTGCAACGGCGCCAACGGGTAGATATCCTGCACGTTGGCCGCCCCGCCCGGCACCGTGGCGACGATGCGCTCGATGGCAGCCGGTTCAAGATCCACCAGTGGCAGCATGTCCGGGGTGATCTGGGTGCAGCCGGCCGGGATCCGGTTGGCCGGGACCTCGACCTGACGGCCCTGGCCCAGGGTCGCCGCCAGCGCCGCTACCGTCGGCTGGCCGAACAGGGTGCGCACGTCGGTCTGCAGGCCGGCCTGGCGCAGGCGCGCGGTGAGGCTAACGGCCAGCAGCGAGTGACCGCCGAGCTCGAAGAAGTTGTCGTGGCGACCAACCTGCGCAACGCCCAGTACCTCGGCCCAGAGTGCGGCGATGGTGGTTTCCACCGGGCCTTCCGGCATGGCATAGGCCTGACCGGGGAGCATGGCTGGTTCCGGCAAGGCCTTGCGGTCCAGCTTGCCGTGGCTGGTCAGCGGCAGCTCGACCAGGCGGACGAAGGCCTGCGGTACCAAGTGCCCCGGAAGGCTGGCTTGCAACCCTTGGCGCAAGGTGTCGAGATCGACCTCGGCGGTTTCGGTGAACCAGGCCAGCAGACGCTCGTTACGTACCAGCACCACGGCATCCGAAATACCCGGCTGGGCCTTCAGCGCGGCTTCGATCTCACCCAATTCGACCCGTACGCCACGGATCTTCACCTGGTCGTCGTTGCGGCCCTGGTAGTCCAGCGTGCCATCGGCGTTCCAGCGCACCAGGTCACCGGTGCGGTACATCCGGCCGCCGCTGAACGGATCGTCGAGGAAGCGCTCGGCGGTGAGGTCGGGGCGGTTGAAGTAGCCACGGGCGACCTGGGCGCCACCGATGTACAGCTCGCCGGTCACGCCGACCGGTACCGGCTGGCGCTGCTCATCCAGCACATAGACATGGGTGTTGGCGGTCGGCTTGCCGATATGCAGCGCGCCGCCCGGTTGCAGTTGCCCCGACGTCGCCACCACGGTGGTCTCGGTCGGGCCGTAGTTGTTGACCAGCACGAAGCCCGGATCACGCTCGAACTGGCGCAGGCGATCGCCACCCACCAGCAGCGTGCGCAGGGTCGGGTGCTGGCGTTCGCGGCGCAGCGCCTGCTCGGCGACCGGCGTCGGCAGGAAGCTGACCTGCAGCGGCTGCTCCAGCCACCAGTCGAGCAGTTCGTCCACGTGCTCGCCGCCAATCTGCGCCGGCGGCAGGTGCAGCACCGCCCCGGCGCACAGCGCCGGCCAGGCCTCCCAGGCCATGGCGTCGAAGCCGAAGCCGGCGACGCTGGAGGTGTGGCTACCGGCGCCCAGGTCGAAGGCCTGGCAATGCCAGTGGACCAGGTTGGCCAGGGTACGGTGCTCGACCATCACCCCTTTGGGCTGCCCGGTGGAACCGGAGGTGTAGATCACATAGGCCAGTTGATGCTCGTCCAGGCCCTGAACAACCGGATTGTCATCGGCTTGGTCCAGCCACTCATCGCTGTCCAGTGCGACCTTGGCCACCTCGCCCACCAGCGACTCAGTGCTCGATTCGACCAGCACCAGCGTCGGCGCACTGTCACTGAGCAGATAGGCAATGCGCTCCGCCGGATAACCCGGATCGACCGGCACATAGGCCGCGCCGGCCTTGAGCACGGCCAGCATCGCCACCAGCCGTTGCGGGCCACGCTCCAGGCACAGTGCCACGCGGTCGCCCAGCATCACGCCACGCTCGATCAGGTGATGAGCCAGGCGGTTGGCGCGCTGGTTCAGTTCGCCATAGCCCAGGCGCTGCTCGCCCTGCACCACGGCCAACGCCTCGGGTGCCTGGGCCTCGACCAGCGCATGCACGGTGTGCCCTTGCGGGTAGCTTGCAGCCGTGGCATTGAAGCCTTCGAGCACTTGGCCCAGCGCTGTGTGATCGAGGATGGGCAATGTGTCGACCTGCACCGCGCCACCTTGCTCCAACGCCAGGATCAGCCCGGCCACAGCCGCGTTCATCCAGCCCGCGACCCGCTCGGCGCCGATCCCCAACAGGGCCAGCACGCTCAGGGTGAAGCCTTCGCCGTGGTCGTCCACGCTCAGGGTCAGCGGGTAGTTGCTGCGTTCCTCGCCGCCCAACTGGTGCATACCTTGGAAGCTGTCGCCAGCTGCTGCGGCGACATCAACCGGACTGTGACGGTAGTTGAGCAAGGCGCTGAACAGTGGCGACGAGGCCGCCACCCCACTGCAACGCTGGGCCAGCGCCAGCGATGCATGCTCATGGCCAAGCAGCGCCGACAGCCGCTGGTGGGTGAGCCGTACCGCGTCACTGGCCCCCTTGGCCGTGTCGATGCGCAACGGCAAGGTATTGATGAACACGCCCAACGCACGGTCGGCGCCCTCGCCGCCTTGCAGGCGGCCCATCAGCACGGTGCCGAACACCACGTCGTGACGCCCCGCCAGCACGCCGACCACGCGGGCCCAGGCCAGGTGCATCAGGCTCGCGGCGCTGACACCCTGCGCCCGCGCCTGTTCGCGCACCCGGCGCGATAAGGCGGGATCCAGTGGCAGGCGGGCTTCCTCGATATCACGCCCGTCACCCTGCACATCGGCCAGGCCCATGGGCAGGGTCGGCTCGTCGACATCGCCGAGCATGTCGCGGAAGAACGCCTCGTGCCCCGCCTCGGCGGCGCCCAGGCGTACCTGGGCCACATAGGTGCGGTACGGCACGGGTGCGCTCAGCAGGTGCTGGCGCCCGGACAGCAACGCCTGCATTTCATGGACAATGACCTCCATCGCCGTGTGGTCCAGGGCCAGGTGATGGAAGTGCAGCACCGCGACCACGCGCTGCCCGGCCGGGTCCATGGCGTAGGTCAGGCGCAGCAGTGGCGCCTGGGTCAGGTCCAGGCGCTGCGAGCGTGCGTCGAAATGATCGTGCAGGCGCTCGATCACCGCCTCCTCGCCCAGCCCAGTGACTTCGTGCACGTCCAGGCGGGCTTGGCGCCAGACCACTTGCACCGGCTCCGCCAAACCTTCCCAGACCACCGAAGTGCGCAGGATGTCGTGGCGGTCGATGACCTGCTGCAAGGCACCGGCACAGGCTTGCAGCCGTTCCAGGCTGTCGAAGGCCAGGCGGGTCTGCAGCAGATAGGGGTCACCCTGCTCCGCGCTCAGGTGGTGATAGAGGATGCCTTCCTGCAATGGCGCCAGCGGGTAGATCTCCTGCACATTGGCGGCGCCACCCGGCACTCTGGCGACAATGCGATCGATGCTGGCCTGGTCGAGATCAATCAGGCTGAGCATCTCTGGCGTGATCCGGGTCGCATCGTGTGGGACACGGTTCTCGGGTACGGCCACCTCTCGTCCAGAGCCCACCGCCGCCGCCAGCGCGGCCAGAGTCGGCTGGGCGAACAGCACGCGCACATCGGCAGCCAGGCCGGCCTTGCGCATGCGCTCGACCAGGCTCACCGCCAGCAGCGAGTGGCCGCCCAGTTCGAAGAAGTGGTCGTGGCGACCGACCTGCTCAACCTTGAGCACATCGGCCCAGATCGCGGCCAGTGCCGTCTCCACCTCGCCCTCCGGCGCCTCGAAGACGCGGCTGACCACGGCCTCGCTGCCCGGCTGCGGCAGCGCACGGCGGTCGAGTTTGCCGTTGGCGGTCAATGGCAAGGCTTCAAGTCGCACATAAGCCGACGGCAGCATGTAGTCCGGCAGCACGCCTTGCAGGCGCTCGTGCAGTTCGCCGATGGCCGCAACGTCACCGGTGAAGTAAGCCACCAGGCGTTTGTCCCCCGGCACGTCCTCACGCACGATCACGGCGGCGTCACGCACACCCGGGCATTCGCCCAGGCGCGCCTCGATCTCGCCCAGTTCGATACGGAAGCCACGCAGCTTGATTTGCTGGTCCGCGCGGCCCAGGTAACGCAGGGAACCGTCGGCCTGCCAGCTGACCAGGTCGCCGCTGCGGTACATTGAACCGCCGTTGAACGGATCCGGCAGGAAGCGCTCGGCCGTCAGCTCCGGCTGGCCCAGGTAACCCAGGGCCACGCCGTCGCCGGCGATGTACAACTCGCCCACCGCCCCCACCGGCAGCAGTTGCTGACGGGCATCGAGCACGTAGCAGCGGCTGTTGCCGATCGGTTTGCCGATCGGGATGCTGCCCTCGCCCACCGCAGTGATTTCGTGGGTGGTGCTGAAGGTGGTGGCCTCGGTCGGGCCGTAGCCATTGAGCAGGTGTTGCGGCGCGCCATCGCGCAGCACCCGGGCGATCACTGCCGGGTCCAGCACGTCGCCACCGACCATCAGGTAGCGCAGTTTGCGCAACGCCGGCAGCAGGTCGTCGGCGAACTGATGGAACAGGCCCGCAGTCAGCCACAGCACCGTCACGCCCTGCTCCAGCAGTGTTTCGCGCAGGCCCTGGCGCGACAGCACCTGGTCCTGGTCGATCACCACCACCGCGCCGCCGTTGAGCAGCGGCGCCCAGACTTCCAGGGTGCTGGCGTCGAACGCCGGGTTGGAAGCGAAGGCCACCCGATCCTGACTATTGAAGTCGGCGAATCCATTGTTGATCACCAGGCGCACGATGGCCCGGTGCGGCACCTGCACGCCCTTCGGCGTACCGGTGGAGCCCGAGGTGTACATGACGTACGCCGCACTGCCGGCGTCCACCGCCAGGCCCAGTGGCGCATCCGCGTAGCCGCTCAGGTCAATGCAATCGAGTTCGACCCGGCGAGCCCCCGAAACCAGCGGTTGGTCACTGTGAGTCAGCACCAGCACCGCCTGACTGTCGGCCACCATGAACGCCTGACGCTCGGCCGGCGCGTTGCCGTCCAGCGGCACGAACACCGCCGCGCACTTGCACACTGCAAGCTGAGCTGCCAGCAGATCGAACGAACGAGGCAACAGCAAGGCCACGCGATCACCGGCTCGCACGCCCTGTTCGAGCAAGTAACAAGCCAGGCGATTGGCCTGGGCCTCGAGTTGGGCGAAGGTATACCGACACTGACCATGGACCGCTGCCAACGCATCCGGCGAATTCGCGGCCCGGGCCTCGAACAACCGGTGCACGGCCAGGTCACGGGGGTAGTCCCGCGCCGTGGCGTTGAACTGCCGTGCCACACGCTCACGTTCGGCGTCCGGCAAGGCGTTGATACGGTTCAACGGCGCCGTCGGCGTGTCCGCCAGCGTATCGGCCAACCGTGCCAGGGCCGTCTGCAGCAACTGACAGACCAATGCCCCATCCACTTGCGGCACCGCCTGGACGGTCAGGGCGAAACCGTCACCCAGATCGTCGACGCTGACCACCAGCGGGTAGTTGCTGCGCTCATGGGCGACCAGCAATTCGATGCCCTGCCAGGCCTGCGCCCGCTCGGCGCCGGTGGCTGCGCTGTGGCGGTAGTTGAGCAGGCTGGTGAACAGCGCCTGGGAAGCCGGCACGCCACTGCAGCGCTGGGCCAGGGCCAGGGACGCCTGCTCGTGAGCCAGCAGCCGCGCCAGGCGCTGGTGAGTCAGGCGCACGCCTTCGACCACGTCCATGTCGCCCACGCTGACCCGCAGCGGCAAGGTGTTGATGAACATGCCCAGCGCCCGCTCGGCGCCTTCGCCGCCCTGCAGGCGACCGAGCAGCACGGTACCGAATACCACCTCGTCGCGGCCGGACAACTGCGCCAGCACCTGCCCCCAGGCCTGGTGCACCAGGCTGGCGACGCTGATCCCCAGCGCCCGTGCCTGACCGCGCAAGCGTTGCGCCAGGCTGTCGTCCAGGTACTGACGATGGTCAAGCACATGGCTGCCATCGCTCAGCGCGTCACGCAGGCCGAACACCTCGGTCGGCGCATCGATATCGCCCAGCAGCTGGCGGAACATCGCCTCCTGCGCCTGACTGTCGTCGCGCAGTCGCGCATGGGCCACATAGTTGCGGTACGGCACGCTGTCGCTCTCGGGCATGCGCCCCAGCAACACATCGCCGACCTCGGCCACCAGCAGCTCCATGGCGGCGTGGTCGAGGAGGATATGGTGCAGCAGCAGGGTCGCCTGCAAGCGCCCTTGCTCCACGTGACTGCTCAGGTGCATCAGCGGAGCGCGGCCCAGGTCCAGGCGCACGTTGTCCAGGGCCGGCTGGATCTCCAGGCGCGCTTCACGCCAGACCACCTGCACCGCTTCGTCGAGCCCCTGCCAGTGCACGCTGGTGCGCAAGATGTCGTGGCGGGCGATGACCTGGTTCAGCGCCGCGACGAAGGCATCCAGCTCGGCCTGGCCGGCGAAGGCGAAGCCCAGTTGCAGCACATAGGGGTCGACCTCGGTGCTGGCCAGGTGATGGTAGAGAATGCCCTGCTGCAACGGCGCCAGAGCGTACAAGTCCTGGATATTGGCCGCGCCGCCAGGGATCCGCTGCACCAGACTGTCGAGTGCAGTCTGTTCCAGCCTTGCCAGCGGCAGCATGTCGGTGGTGATGCGCGTGCAGCCCGCCGGGATACGGTTTACCGGTACCTCCGGCGTCACTTCACCGCCCACCGCCGCCGCCAGCGCGGCCAGGCTCGGCTGGCCGAACAGCACCCGCACATCCGCCGCCAGGCCCGCCTGGCGCAGGCGCGCAGTCAGGGTCACGGCCAGCAGCGAGTGGCCGCCCAGTTCGAAGAAGTTGTCGTGGCGCCCTACCCGCTCCACGCCCAGCAGCTGAGACCAGATCTCGGCCAGCAGCAGCTCGGTTTCGCCTTCGGGCGCCTCGTATTGGCGCGCCTGCACATCCGGTTGCGGCAACGCCTTGCGGTCGAGCTTGCCGTTGGGGCTAAGCGGCAGCGCCTCGAGGTGGGTGAACGAGGCCGGCACCATGAACTCCGGCAACTGGCCCAGCAGCGCCGAGCGCAAGCTGTCCGACGCCTGCAGGGCGCCGGTGTAGTACGCCACCAGACGCTGCTCGCGGGCCAGCACCACCGCCTCCTTGACCCCTTCGACACGGGTCAGGCAAGCCTGGATCTCACCCAGTTCGATACGCAGGCCGCGGATCTTCACCTGGTCGTCGTTGCGACCCAGGTACTCCAGGTTGCCGTCGGCCAGGTAGCGGGCCAGGTCGCCGGTGCGGTACATCCGCCCGCCGGCTCCAAGCGCGAACGGATCATCAAGGAAGCGTTCGGCGGTCAGTTGCTCGCGGTTGAGATAGCCGCGCGCCACCTGCACGCCACCGATGTACAGCTCGCCGGCCACGCCTACCGGCACCGGCTGACCCTGGGCGTCCAGCACGTACAGCGCGGTATTGGTGATCGGCTTGCCGATCGGAGTGTTGTCCGGTGCCGTTATGCAGTGCCAGGCACTGACATCCACCGCCGCCTCGGTCGGTCCGTACAGGTTGTGCAACTCGACCGTCGGCAACTGTGCGTGGAAACGCCGCACCAGGCTGCCGGGCAAGGCTTCGCCGCTGCACAGCACACGTTTGAGCTGATGCGGCAGGGCTTCACCATGGGCGAGAAACACATCGAGCATCGACGGCACGAAGTGCAAGGTACTGACTTGCTCGTCACGGATGATCTCGCGCAGGTACTCGGGATCGCGATGCCCGCCTGGACGCGCCATCACCAGGCGCGCTCCGGTCTGCAGCGGCCAGAGGAACTCCCACACCGACACGTCGAAGCTGAACGGGGTTTTCTGCAGTACCACGTCGTCTGCGCCCAACCCATAGGCGTCCTGCATCCACAGCAGGCGATTGACCACCCCGGCGTGCTCGTTCATCACGCCCTTGGGCAGGCCGGTGGAGCCGGAGGTGTAGATCACATAGGCCAGGTGCCGCGGGGTCAGCCCGGATACCTGTGGGGCCTGCGCCGGCTGCGCCTGCCAGGTCGGTCGGTCAAGATCCACCAGCGGCGCCTCGGCCAACTGCGGCAAGTCACGGGTGGCGCCGTGCACCAGCACCGCCAGCGGCGCGCTGTCATCGAGCATGTGGCGGATGCGCTCGGCCGGGTACTCCGGGTCCAACGGTACATAGGCGCCACCGGCCTTGAGAGTCGCCAGCAGGCCGACCACCATCGACAGGCCGCGCTCGACGCAGATCGCGACACGGTCGTCGGGCCGCACGCCCAGCGCGATCAGGTGATGGGCCAGGCGGTTGGCCTGCTCGTCGAGTTGACGATAGGTCAACTCGCCTTCCTCGGCCCTTACGGCCATGGCGTCCGGAGTGCGTCGTACCTGGGCCTCGATCAGCCCGTGCAGGGTCTGCTCAAGGTCGTAGTCCACTTGTGTTTCGTTGAATTCGACCAGCACTTGGCGCCGCTCCTCGGCACTCAGCACCGGCAAGCGATTCAACGGCTGCTGCGGATGCTGTTCTAGCGCCAGCAGCAGGCCGTCGAGCACCTGCAACATCTGCGCGCAGATCCGCTGCGCCCCCACCTGGGCCGACACCTGCACGCCCAGGCGCAGGCCATCGCCGAAATCATCGACGTTCAGGCTCAGCGGATAGTTGCTGCGCCCTTCGCCGCCCAGGGTCTCGATCCCCTCCCAGGCCTGTGACTGCGGCGCAGTACGGCTGCTCTGCCGATAGTTGAGCATCGCGCTGAACAGCGGTAGCGGCGCGGCCACCTGGCTGCAGCGCTGGGCCAGGGCCAGCGAGGCGTGCTCGTGAACCAGTAGCGCCGACAGCTCGCGGTGGGTGGCCAACACGCCGTCGCGCACGCCCAGCCCGTCCAGCTCGACCCGCAGCGGCAGGGTGTTGATGAACATGCCCAGTGCCCGCTCGCTGCCCTCGCCGCCCTGCAGGCGGCCCAGCAGCACGGTGCCGAACACCACGCGGTCCTTGCCGCAGGCCACCGCCAGCAGGCGCGCCCAGGCCAGGTGTACCAGGCTCGCGGTGCTCACCCCCAGCTGGCGGGCCTGGTCGCGCAGGCGGCCATAGCGGGCGCCGTCGAACTCCACCTCGGCCTCGTCGAGAGGCTGGCCTTCGCCCTGCACCTCGCGCAGGCCGAACGGCAGGCTCGGTTCGTCGATGTCGCCCAGCCGGGCGCGGAAGAACGCCTCGTGCTCAGCCTCGCTGACACCCAGGCGCGCCTGCGCCACGTAATTGCGGTACGGCACCGAGGCCGGCAGCGGCTCGGTCTGGCCCAGCAGGTAGCCACGCAGCTCCGCATGCACCACCTGCATGGCGATATGATCGAGCACGATATGGTGGAACTGCAGCACCGCCTCGACTCGCTGACTGCCCGGCTCGCTACGGTGCAGCAGGCGGATCAGCGGCGCCTGGCCAAGGTCCAGGCGTGCCAGGTGGGCGTCATCGAGAGGCGCCAATTGCAGCGGCGCCTGGCGCCAGACCACCTGCACCGGCTGCGGCAGGCCGTCCCAGAGCACCGCGGTGCGCAGGATGTCATGGCGGGCGATGACCTGTTGCAGGGCCTGGGCGAACACCCGCAGGCGCGCCGGGCTGTCGAAGCGCAGCCGGGTCCGCAGGGCGTAGGGGTCGGCGTCCACGGCGCTGAGGTGCAGATAGAGGATGCCCTCCTGCAGCGGCGCCAGGGGGTAGATGTCCTGCACATTGGCCGCGCCGCCCGGCACCATGGCGACGATGCGCTCGATGGCGGCCGGTTCCAGCTCTAGCAACGGCAGCATGTCCGGGGTGATATGGGTGCAGCCCGCCGGGATCCGGTTGGCCGGCACCGCCACCGCGCCGCCCTGGCCCAAGGTGGCCGCCAGCGCGGCCACGCTCGGCTGGCCGAACAGGGTGCGCACATCCACTTGCAGGCCTGCCTGGCGCAGGCGCGCAGTCAGGGTCACGGCCAGCAGCGAGTGGCCGCCCAGCTCGAAGAAGTTGTCGTGCCGCCCTACCCGCTCCACGCCCAACAACTGCGACCAGATCTCGGCCAGCAGCTGTTCGGTGTCGCCCTGCGGCGCCTCATAGTGGCGTGCCTGCACATCCGGCTGCGGCAGCGCCTTGCGGTCCAGCTTGCCGTTGGGGGTCAGCGGCCAGTTGTCGAGCGCCATGAACAACGCCGGCACCATGTACTCGGGCAATTGCCCCAGCAGCGCCTCGCGCAGGGCCTCGGCAGGCGGCGCATCGCCAGTGACGTAGGCCACCAGGCGCGGGCCGGTCGGCTGGGCGTCGTGCACCAGCACCACGGCTTCGCGTATCCCGGTAACCCGGGTGAGGCAAGCCTCGATCTCGCCCGGCTCGATACGCAGGCCGCGCAGCTTGATCTGGTGGTCGGTGCGGCCAAGGAACTCGAGGCTGCCGTCAGGACGCTGGCGCACCAAGTCGCCACTGCGGTACAGGCGCTCACCGTCAACGAACGAGCTGGCGATGAAACGCTCGGCCTGTTGTTCCGGCAAGCCCAGGTAGCCCCGGGTCACCCCGGCCCCGCCGATGTGCAACTGCCCGGCAACGCCGAACGGCACGGGCTGGTCATGGGCGTCGAGGACGTACAGGCGGGTGTTGTCGATCGGCCGTCCGATCGGCAATGAGCCCGCCGGCAGCGAATCCCCCGCTTCCAGGGTCCAGACGCTGCAGTCGACCGTGGTCTCGGTGGGGCCATAGACGTTGTGCAGGCGCACCTGCGGCAAGCGCTCGCGTACCTGGCGGGCCAGGGCTTCGGTGAGCTCACCACCGCCGCAGACGATGTCGGTAAGGCTGGCGCAGGCGGCGCTGGTGTCCTCGTCGAGGAACTGCTGCAGCAAGGCCGGCACGAACTGCACTATGCCGACCTGTTGCCGCTCGATCAGCTCGGCCAGGTATTGCGGATCGCGCTGGCCATCCGGGCGCGCCAGCACCAGGCGCAACCCGCTGCACAGGGGCCAGAAAAGCTCCCACACCGAGGCGTCGAAGCTCACCGGGGTCTTGTGCAGCACCGCGCCTTCGCTCGGGAACAGCCCAGCGCTCCAGTGCACCAGGTTGACCACGTTGCGGTGCTCGACCATCACCCCCTTGGGCAGGCCGGTGGAGCCGGAGGTGTAGATCACATAGGCCAGGTGCTCCGAGGTCAGGCCAGGCACCTGCGGATTGCTGTCCGGCAGGTCGCCCCAAGTCGGCTGATCGAGGTCGACCAACGTCGCCGACGACCCCACCAGGGCCCGAGTGGCCTGTTGCACCAGCAACGCCCGCGGCTGGCTGTCGGCGAGCATGTGGCCGAGGCGCTCGGCCGGATAGTCCGGGTCGAGCGGTACATAGGCGCCACCGGCCTTGAGAATGGCCAGCAAACCGACCACCAGCGGCAGACCGCGCTCGACACAGATCGCCACCCGATCGTCGGGCTGCACGCCCAGCGCGATCAGGTGATGGGCCAGGTGGTTGGCCTCGGCATTGAGCTGGGCATAACTCAGCTCACCCTGCTCCGCGCAGATGGCCACGGCCTCGGGCGTACGCAGGGCCTGGGCCTCGAACAGCGCCTGGAGGGTCTGGGTCAGGTCGTGGGGCTGCGCCGTACGGTTGCAGTCGTGCACCAGCTGACGGCGTTCCTCGACCGAAAGCACCGGCAGTTGCAGCAACGCCTGGCGTGGCTCGCGCGCCAGCGCTTCGGCCATGACTTGCAGCACCTGCCGCAGTTGCCCGCAGACCCGTGCGGCACCGACCGCCGCCGGTGCCAGGGCCACCAGACGGAAGCTTGCACCGACGTCATCCACGCTCAGGCTCAGCGGATAGTTGCTGCGCTCGTTGCTCTGCAGGGTCTCGATACCCTGCAGCGCCAGGCGCTGGGCCTCGTCGACCTGGCCGCCGTGGCGGTAGTTGAGCATGGCGCTGAACAGCGGCGCCGGCGCCGGTACGCCGCTGCAGCGCTGGGCCAGTGCCAGCGAGGCATGCTCGTGGGCGAGCAAGGCGCTGAGGCGCTGCTGGGTCTGATGCACCGCCTCCTGCAGGGTCGCGGCCTGCAGGTCCAGGCGCAGCGGCAGGGTGTTGATGAACATGCCCAAGGCCTGTTCGGCGCCCTCGCCAGCTTCCAGCCGGCCCAGCAGCACGGTGCCGAACACCACGCTGTCGCGGCCGCTGGTGGCGGCCAATAGACGGGCGTAGGCCAGGTGGAACAGGCTGGCGACGCTGACGCCCAACTGCCGGGCCTGTTGCCGCAGGTCTGCGCACAGGGTCTCGTCCAGCCACAGCTGGGCCTCCTCGATACCCTGGCCATCGACCTGCACGTCGCCCAGCCCGTAGGGCAAGGTCGGCTCGTCGATATCACCCAGTTGCTCGCGGAAGAACGTTTCGTGCTCGGCCTGGCTGACGCCCAGGCGCGCCTGGGCCACGTAGTTGCGGTACGGCGCGCCCTGCCCGGCGGGCATCGCTGCGCCCTGCAGGTAACCGACCAGTTCCCGACCGAGCACATCCAGGGCGGTATGGTCGAGGACGATATGGTGGAATTGCAACGCGGCCAGCAAACCCGGACCTTGCGGGTCCGGCCAGTGGTACAGGCGCACCAGCGGCGCCTGGTCCAGGGCCAGGGCGTGAGGCACCGCCGCTTCATCCGCCACCTCGAACACCGCCAGAGCGGCCTGGCGCCAGACCACCTGCACAGCCTGCGGCAGGCCGTCCCACAGCACCGAGGTGCGCAGCACGTCGTGGCGGACGATCACCTTGCCCAGGGCATCGACGAAGGCGTGCAGGCGTTCTTGGCTGGCGAACGCCATGCGCGAAGCCAGCACGTAGGGGTCGTGCTCCGGCGAGCTGAGGTGGTGGTAGAGGATACCCTCCTGCAACGGCGCCAGCGGGTAGATATCCTGCACGTTGGGCGCGCCGCCCGGCACCGTGGCGACGATGCGCTCGATGGCGGCCGGGTCCAGATCCACCAGTGGCAGCATGTCCGGGGTGATCCGGGTGCAGCCGGCCGGGATCCGGTTGGCCGGGACCTCGACCTGACGGCCATGGCCCAGAGTCGCCGCCAGCGCCGCCACCGTCGGCTGGCCGAACAGCGTGCGTACGTCGGCCTGCAGGCCGGCTTGGCGCAGGCGCGCGGTCAAGCTCACCGCCAGCAACGAGTGGCCGCCGAGTTCGAAGAAGTTGTCGTGACGACCAACCTGCTCGATACCCAGCACTTCGGCCCAGATCGCGGCCATCGCCTCCTCTGTCGCGCCGCTTGGCGCGACATAGACCTGGCGTGCCAGGGCCGAGGGATCAGGGTCCGGCAGTGCCTTGCGGTCCAGCTTGCCGTGGCTGGTCAGCGGCAGCTCGTCCAGGCGGACGAAGGCCTGCGGTACCAAGTGCCCCGGAAGGCTGGCTTGCAACCCTTGGCGCAAGGCGTCGAGATCGACCTCGGCGGTTTCGGTGAACCACGCCAGCAGACGTTCGTTACGTACCAGCACCACGGCATCCGAAATACCCGGCTGGGCCTTCAGCGCGGCTTCGATCTCACCCAATTCGACCCGTACGCCACGGATCTTCACCTGGTCGTCGTTGCGGCCCTGGTAGTCCAGCGTGCCATCGGCGTTCCAGCGCACCAGGTCACCGGTGCGGTACATCCGGCCGCCGCTGAACGGATCGTCGAGGAAGCGCTCGGCGGTGAGGTCGGGGCGGTTGAAGTAGCCACGGGCGACCTGGGCGCCACCGATGTACAGCTCGCCGGTCACGCCGACCGGTACCGGCTGGCGCTGCTCATCCAGCACATAGACATGGGTGTTGGCGGTCGGCTTGCCGATATGCAGCGCGCCGCCCGGTTGCAGTTGCCCCGACGTCGCCACCACGGTGGTCTCGGTCGGGCCGTAGTTGTTGACCAGCACGAAGCCCGGATCACGCTCGAACTGGCGCAGGCGATCGCCACCCACCAGCAGCGTGCGCAGGGTCGGGTGCTGGCGTTCGCGGCGCAGCGCCTGCTCGGCGACCGGCGTCGGCAGGAAGCTGACCTGCAGCGGCTGCTCCAGCCACCAGTCGAGCAGTTCGTCCACGTGCTCGCCGCCAATCTGCGCCGGCGGCAGGTGCAGCACCGCCCCGGCGCACAGCGCCGGCCAGGCCTCCCAGGCCATGGCGTCGAAGCCGAAGCCGGCGACGCTGGAGGTGTGGCTCCCGGCGCCCAGGTCGAAGGCCTGGCAATGCCAGTGGACCAGGTTGGCCAGGGTGCGGTGCTCGACCATTACCCCCTTGGGCTGGCCGGTGGAGCCGGAGGTGTAGATAACATAAGCCAGTTGATTCTGGTCCAGCCCGGCGACGACGGGATTACTGGCTTGGTGGTCGAGCCAGTCATCGCCATCCACCATGACCTTGGTTACATCACCCACCAACGCTTCGGTAGCCGATTCGACCAGCACCAACGTCGGCGCACTGTCACCGAGCAGGTAGGCAATCCGCTCCGCCGGATAGCCCGGATCGACCGGCACATAGGCCGCGCCGGCCTTGAGCACCGCCAGCATCGCCACCAGCCGTTGCGAGCCCCGCTCCAGGCACAACGCCACGCGGTCGCCCAGCATCACGCCACGCTCGATCAGGTAATGAGCCAGGCGATTGGCGCGCTGGTTCAACTCGCCATAGCTCAGGCCTTCCTCGCCCTGTACAACGGCCAGTGCTTCAGGCGTCTGGGCTTCGACCAGCGCGTGCATGGTGTGCCCTTGCGGGTAGCTCACGGCCGTGGCATTGAAACTTTCGAGCACCTCGCGTCGCTGAGTACCGACGAGGATGGGCAGCATGTCAACCTGCGCCGCGCCACCTTGCTCCAATGCCTGGATCAGCTGGCTAACGGCAGAGGTCATCCAACCTGCGACCCGTTCGGCACCGATCCCCAGCTGAGCCAGCACGCTCAGGCTGAAGCCTTCGCCGTGGTCGTCCACGCTCAGGGTCAGCGGGTAGTTGCTGCGCTCTTCACCGCCCAGCTGATGCATGCCCTGGAAGCTGGCGGCATCCACATCGTCCCTGTCCGTCGGGCTATGGCGGTAGTTGAGCAAGGCGCTGAACAGCGGCGCCGAGGCCGCCACGCCGCTGCAACGTTGAGCCAACGCCAGCGACGCATGCTCGTGGCCAAGCAGCGCCGACAGCCGTTGGTGGGTGGCCTGCACCGCATCGCGGGTGCCCCTGGCGGTGTCGATACGCAACGGCAAGGTGTTGATGAACACCCCCAACGCCCGGTCGGCGCCCTCGCCGCCTTGCAGGCGGCCCATCAGCACGGTGCCGAACACCACGTCGTGACGCCCCGCCAGCACGCCGACCACGCGGGCCCAGGCCAGGTGCATCAGGCTCGCGGCGCTGACCCCGAGCGTCCGCGCCTGCTCGCGCACCCTCCGCGACAAGACCAGATCCAGCGGCAGGCGCGCCTCCTCGATATCACGCCCGTCACCCTGCACATCGGCCAGGCCCATGGGCAGGGTCGGCTCCTCGACATCGCCGAGCATGTCACGGAAGAATGCCTCGTGCCCCGCCTCGGCGGCGCCCAGGCGCACCTGGGCCACGTAGGTGCGGTACGGCACGGGTGCGCTCAACAGGTGCTGGCGACCGGACAGGATCGCCTGCAGTTCATGGACGATCACCTCCATCGCCGTGTGGTCCAGGGCCAAGTGATGGAAGTGCAGGATAGCCACCACCCTTCGATTGTCAGGGTCCATGGCGTAGGTCAGGCGCAGCAACGGCGCCTGGGTCAGGTCCAGGCGTTGCAGGCGGGCATCGAAGTGCGCGTGCAACCGCTCGATCACTGCCTCTTCACCCAGGCCGGTGACTTCGCTGACGGCCAGGCGCGCCTGGCGCCAGACCACTTGCACTGGCTCTCCCAGTCCCTCCCAGACCACCGAGGTACGCAGGATGTCGTGGCGGTCGATGACCTGTTGCAGGGCCTCGGCACAGGCCTGCAACCGATCCAGGCTGTCAAAGGCCAGGCGGGTCTGCAGCAGGTACGGGTCACCCTGCTCGGCACTGAGGTGATGGTAGAGAATGCCTTCCTGCAATGGCGCCAACGGGTAGATCTCCTGCACGTTGGCGGCGCCACCCGGCACGCTGGCGACGATGCGGTCGATGCTGGCCTGGTCGAGATCAATCAGGCTGAGCATCTCTGGCGTGATCCGGGTCGCATCGTGTGGGACACGGTTCTCGGGTACGGCCACCTCTCGTCCAGAGCCCACCGCCGCCGCCAGCGCGGCCAGAGTCGGCTGGGCGAACAGCACGCGCACATCGGCAGCCAGGCCGGCCTTGCGCATGCGCTCGACCAGGCTCACCGCCAGCAGCGAGTGGCCGCCCAGTTCGAAGAAGTGGTCGTGGCGACCGACCTGCTCAACCTTGAGCACATCGGCCCAGATCGCGGCCAGTGCCGTCTCCACCTCGCCCTCCGGCGCCTCGAAGACGCGGCTGACCACGGCCTCGCTGCCCGGCTGCGGCAGCGCACGGCGGTCGAGTTTGCCGTTGGCGGTCAATGGCAAGGCTTCAAGTCGCACATAAGCCGACGGCAGCATGTAGTCCGGCAGCACGCCTTGCAGGCGCTCGTGCAGTTCGCCGATGGCCGCAACGTCACCGGTGAAGTAAGCCACCAGGCGTTTGTCCCCCGGCACGTCCTCACGCACGATCACGGCGGCGTCACGCACACCCGGGCATTCGCCCAGGCGCGCCTCGATCTCGCCCAGTTCGATACGGAAGCCACGCAGCTTGATTTGCTGGTCCGCGCGGCCCAGGTAACGCAGGGAACCGTCGGCCTGCCAGCTGACCAGGTCGCCGCTGCGGTACATTGAACCGCCGTTGAACGGATCCGGCAGGAAGCGCTCGGCCGTCAGCTCCGGCTGGCCCAGGTAACCCAGGGCCACGCCGTCGCCGGCGATGTACAACTCGCCCACCGCCCCCACCGGCAGCAGTTGCTGACGGGCATCGAGCACGTAGCAGCGGCTGTTGCCGATCGGTTTGCCGATCGGGATGCTGCCCTCGCCCACCGCAGTGATTTCGTGGGTGGTGCTGAAGGTGGTGGCCTCGGTCGGGCCGTAGCCATTGAGCAGGTGTTGCGGCGCGCCATCGCGCAGCACCCGGGCGATCACTGCCGGGTCCAGCACGTCGCCACCGACCATCAGGTAACGCAGGCCACGGAACGCTGGCAGCAGGTCGTCGGCGAACTGGTGGAAAAGGCCGGCAGTCAGCCACAGCACGGTGACGCCCTGTTCCAGCAGCACTTCGCGCAGCCCCTGACGCGACAGGACCGTGTTCTGCTCGATCACAACTACCGCGCCACCGTTGAGCAGCGGCGCCCAGACTTCAAGGGTGCTGGCGTCGAACGCCGGGTTGGAAGCGAACGCCACGCGGTCCTGGCTATTGAAGTCGGCAAAACCGTTGTTGATCACCAGGCGCACGATGGCCCGGTGCGGCACCTGCACGCCCTTCGGCGTACCGGTGGAGCCAGAGGTGTACATGATGTACGCCGCACTGGCGGCGTCCACCGCCAGCCCTAGCGGCGCATCGGCATAGTCGCTCAGGTCGAGCCGGTCGAGTTCGACCCGGCGCGCCCCCGCGACTTCTGGCTGGTCGCTGTGGGTCAGCAGCAGCGCCGCCCCGCTGTCGCCGACCATGAACCCCTGGCGCTCGACCGGGGCATTGCCGTCGAGCGGCACGAACACTGCCGCGCACTTGTTCACCGCCAGTTGGGCCGCCAGCAGGTCAAAGGAGCGTGGCAGCAGCAAGGCCACGCGATCACCGGCGCGCACGCCCAGTTCCAGCAGATACCCGGCCAGCCGATTGGCCTGCCGGTCGAGGGACTGGTAACTCCAGCGCCGCGTACCATGGGTCACCGCCAGCGCATCCGGGCTGGCCTTGGCCTGCGCTTCGAACAGTGCATGCACCGGCAGGTCACGGGGATAGTTGCGCTGGGTAGCGTTGAACTGCAGCAACACGCGCTTGCGTTCCGCGTCTGGCAAGGCGTTGATACGGTTCAACGGCGCCGTCGGCGTGTCCGCCAGCGTATCGGCCAACCGTGCCAGGGCCGTCTGCAGCAACTGACAGACCAATACCCCATCCACTTGCGGCACCGCCTGGACGGTCAGGGCGAAACCGTCACCCAGATCGTCGACGCTGACCACCAGCGGGTAGTTGCTGCGCTCATGGGCGACCAGCAATTCGATGCCCTGCCAGGCCTGCGCCCGCTCGGCGCCGGTGGCTGCACTGTGGCGGTAGTTCAACAGGCTGGTGAACAGCGCCTGGGAAGCCGGTACGCCACTGCAGCGCTGGGCCAGGGCCAGGGACGCCTGCTCGTGAGCCAGCAGCCGCGCCAGACGCTGATGGGTCAGGCGCACGCCTTCGACCACATCCATGTCGCCCACGCTGACCCGCAACGGCAGGGTGTTGATGAACATGCCCAGCGCCCGTTCGGCACCTTCGCCGCCCTGCAGGCGACCGAGCAGCACGGTGCCGAATACCACCTCCTCGCGCCCGGTCAACTGTGCCAGCACCTGGCCCCAGGCCTGGTGCACCAGGCTGGCGACGCTGATCCCCAGCGCCCGTGCCTGCTGACGCAGGCGCAAGGCCAACGCTTCGTCCAAGCGTGTACGGTGGTCAAGCACGTGGCTGCCGTCACCCAACGCCTCGCGCAGGCCGAACACTTCGGTTGGCTCGTCGATATCGCCGAGCAGATCGCGGAACATCGCCTCGTCGGCCTGTGGATTGCCGCGCAGCCACGCCTGGGCCACATAGTTGCGGTACGGCACGCTGTCGCCCTCGGGCATGCGCCCCAGCAGCACATCGCCGACTTCGGCCACCAGCAGTTCCATGGCGGCGTGGTCGAGGAGGATATGGTGCAGCAGCAGGGTCGCCTGCAAGCGCCCTTGCTCCACGTGACTGCTCAGGTGCATCAGCGGAGCGCGGCCCAGGTCCAGGCGCACGTTGTCCAGCGCCGGCTGGATGTCCAGGCGCGCTTCACGCCAGACCACCTGCACCGCTTCGTCGAGCCCCTGCCAGTGCACGCTGGTGCGCAGGATGTCGTGGCGGGCGATGACCTGGTTCAGCGCCACGACGAAGGCATCCAGCTCGGCCTGGCCGGCGAAGGCGAAGCCCAGTTGCAGCACATAAGGATCGACCTCGGCGCTGGCCAGGTGATGGTAGAGAATGCCCTGCTGCAACGGTGCGAGGGCGTACAGGTCCTGGATATTGGCCGCGCCGCCAGGGATCCGCTGCACCAGGCTGTCGAGCGCGGCCTGTTCCAGCCTTGCCAGCGGCAGCATGTCGGTGGTGATGCGCGTGCAGCCCGCCGGGATACGGTTTACCGGTACCTCCGGCGTCACTTCACCGCCCACCGCCGCCGCCAGCGCGGCCAGGCTCGGCTGGCCGAACAGCACCCGCACATCCGCCGCGAGGCCCGCCTGGCGCAGGCGCGCAGTCAGGGTCACGGCCAGCAGCGAGTGGCCGCCCAGCTCGAAGAAGTTGTCGTGCCGCCCTACCCGCTCCACGCCCAGCAGCTGAGACCAGATCTCGGCCAGCAGCAGCTCGGTTTCGCCTTCGGGCGCCTCGTATTGGCGCGCCTGCACATCCGGCTGCGGCAGCGCCTTGCGGTCCAGCTTGCCGTTGGGGGTCAGCGGCAAGGCATCGAGCGCCATGAACAGCGCCGGCACCATGTACTCGGGCAATTGCCCCAGCAGCGCCTCGCGTAGGGCCTCGGCAGGCGGCGCATCGCCGGTGACGTAGGCCACCAGGCGCGGGCCGGCCGGCTGGGTGTCGTGCACCAGCACCACGGCTTCGCGTACCCCGGCAACCCGGGTAAGGCAAGCCTCGATCTCGCCCGGTTCGATACGCAGGCCACGCAGCTTGATCTGGTGGTCGGTGCGCCCGAGGAACTCGAGGCTGCCGTCAGGGCGCTGGCGCACCAAGTCGCCACTGCGGTACAGACGCTCACCGTCAACGAACGGGCTGGCAATGAAACGCTCGGCCTGTTGTTCCGGCAGGCCCAGATAGCCACGGGTCACCCCGGCGCCGCCGATATGCAGTTGGCCGGCGACTCCCAATGGCACGGGCTGGTCGTGGCCGTCCAGCACGTACAGGTGGGTGTTGTCGATGGGTCGACCAATCGGTAGTGCGCCCGGCGTCAACGGATCCTGCGGGTGCAAGGTGCAGACGCTGCAATCGACCGTGGTTTCAGTAGGACCGTAGACGTTGTGCAACCGTACCCGTGGCAGGCGCTCGCGGACCTGACGGACCAGGGCCTCGGTCAGCTCACCGCCACCGCAGACGATATCGGTGAGGCTGGCGCAGGCGGCACTGCCGGCGTGCTCGAGGAACTGCTGCAACAAGGCCGGCACGAACTGCACCACGCCGACCTGTTGCCGCTCGATCAGCTCGGCCAGGTATTGCGGGTCGCGCTGACCGTCCGGCTTGGCCAGCACCAGGCGCAGTCCGCTGCACAGCGGCCAGAACAGCTCCCACACCGAGGCGTCGAAGCTCACCGGGGTCTTGTGCAGCACCGCGCCTTCGCTCGGGAACAGCCCGGCGCTCCAGTGCACCAGGTTGACCACGTTGCCATGCTCGACCATCACCCCCTTGGGCAGGCCGGTGGAGCCGGAGGTGTAGATCACATAGGCCAGGTTGGCGGCGGTCAGGCCCAGTACTTTCGGGTTGTGGCTTGGCTGACGGGTCCAATCCGCCTGGTCGAGGTTGACCAGCGGCACCGCCGCCTCGCCAACCAGCGTCCGGGTGCTTTGTTGCACCAGCAGCGCCCGTGGCTGGCTGTCGACCAGCATGTGGCGGATCCGCTCGGCCGGATAATCCGGGTCGAGCGGCACATAGGCGCCACCAGCCTTGAGGATCGCCAGCAGGCCGACCACCAGTGGCAGGCCGCGCTCGACACAGATCGCCACCCGATCGTCCGGTCTTACCCCCAGCGCAATCAGGTGATGGGCCAGGCGGTTGGCCTCGGCATTGAGCTGCTCATAGCTGAGTTCACCTTGCTCGGCACTGAGCGCAACCGCCTCAGGCGCACGCAGGACTTGAGCCTCGAACAGCTCCTGGAGGGTCTGGGTCAGATCGTGGGGCTGCGCCGTACGGTTGAAGTCGTGCAACAGCTGGTGGCGTTCTTCGACCGAAAGCACCGGCAAGCGGTTCAGTGGCTGCTGCGGATGCTGTTCGAGCGCCAGCAGCAGGCCATCAAGCACCTGCAGCATCTGCGCGCAGATCCGCTGCGCACCCACCTGGGCCGACACCTGCACGCCCAGGCGCAGGCCATCACCGAAATCATCGACGTTCAGGTTCAGCGGATAGTTGCTGCGCCCTTCGTTACCCAGGGTCTCGATCCCCTCCCAGGCCTGTTGTTGCAGAGCGGCGCGGCTGCTCTGCCGGTAGTTGAGCATCGCGCTGAACAGCGGCAGCGGCGCGGCCACCTGGCTGCAGCGCTGGGCCAGGGCCAGCGAGGCGTGCTCGTGAACCAGCAGCGCCGACAGCTCGCGGTGGGTGGCCAGCACGCCGTCGCGCACGCCCAGCCCATCCAGCTCGACCCGCAGCGGCAGGGTGTTGATGAACATGCCCAGCGCCCGCTCGCTGCCCTCGCCGCCCTGCAGGCGGCCCAGCAGCACGGTGCCGAACACCACGCGGTCCTTGCCGCAGGCCACCGCCAGCAGGCGCGCCCAGGCCAGGTGTACCAGGCTCGCGGTGCTCACCCCCAGCTGGCGGGCCTGGTCGCGCAGGCGGCCATAGCGGGCGCCGTCGAACTCCACCTCGGCCTCGTCGAGAGGCTGGCCTTCGCCCTGCACCTCGCGCAGGCCGAACGGCAGGCTCGGTTCGTCGATGTCGCCCAGCCGGGCGCGGAAGAACGCCTCGTGCTCAGCCTCGCTGACACCCAGGCGCGCCTGCGCCACGTAATTGCGGTACGGCACCGAGGCCGGCAGCGGCTCGGTCTGGCCCAGCAGGTAGCCACGCAGCTCCGCATGCACCACCTGCATGGCGATATGATCGAGCACGATATGGTGGAACTGCAGCACCGCCTCGACTCGCTGACTGCCCGGCTCGCTACGGTGCAGCAGGCGGATCAGCGGCGCCTGGCCAAGGTCCAGGCGTGCCAGGTGGGCGTCATCGAGAGGCGCCAATTGCAGCGGCGCCTGGCGCCAGACCACCTGCACCGGCTGCGGCAGGCCGTCCCAGAGCACCGCGGTGCGCAGGATGTCATGGCGGGCGATGACCTGTTGCAGGGCCTGGGCGAACACCCGCAGGCGCGCCGGGCTGTCGAAGCGCAGCCGGGTCCGCAGGGCGTAGGGGTCGGCGTCCACGGCGCTGAGGTGCAGATAGAGGATGCCCTCCTGCAGCGGTGCCAGGGGGTAGATGTCCTGCACATTGGCCGCGCCGCCCGGCACCGTGGCGACGATGCGCTCGATGGCGGCCGGTTCCAGCTCTAGCAACGGCAGCATGTCCGGGGTGATATGGGTGCAGCCCGCCGGGATCCGGTTGGCCGGCACCACCACCGCGCCGCCCTGGCCCAAGGTGGCGGCCAGCGCGGCCACGCTCGGCTGGCCGAACAAGGTGCGCACATCCACTTGCAGCCCTGCCTGGCGCAGGCGTGCAGTCAGGGTCACGGCCAGCAGCGAATGACCGCCCAGCTCGAAGAAGTTGTCGTGCCGCCCTACCCGCTCCACACCCAACAACTGCGACCAAATTTCGGCCAGCAGCGCTTCGGTCTCGCCTTCGGGCGCCTCGTACTGGCGCGCCTGCATATCCGGCAGCGGCAACGCCTGGCGATCGAGCTTGCCGTTGGGGGTCAGCGGCCAGTTGTCGAGATGAATGAACAGCGCCGGCACCATGTACTCGGGCAACCGCGTCAGCAGCGCTTGACGCAACACATCGGCCGGCTGCGGCTCGCCGCGGTGGTAAGCGACCAGGCGATCGCCGCCGTGGGGATGCCGGTTGACCAGCACCAGAGCCTCGCGCACGCCAGCCACGCAATTAAGGCAGGCCTCGATCTCACCCGGCTCGATGCGCAGGCCGCGCAGTTTGATCTGATGGTCGGTACGGCCAAGGAACGTCAGGCTGCCGTCGGCGGCCTGGCGCACCCGATCGCCGCTGCGGTACAGGCGCTCGCCTTCGACGAACGGGCTGGTGATGAAGCGTTCGGCCTGTTGCTCCGGTAACCCCAGGTAGCCGCGCGTCACTCCGGCGCCACCGATATGCAGCTGGCCGGCGACGCCCCAGGGTACCGGCTGGTCGTGGGCATCGAGCACGTACAGGCGGGTGTTGTCGATGGGTCGACCAATCGGCAAGGCGCCAGGCGGAATCGGTTGTCCGGGTTCCAGCGTGAAGACGCTGCAGTCGACCGTGGTTTCGGTGGGGCCGTAGACGTTGTGCAACCGTACCTGTGGCAGGCGCTCGCGCACCTGGCGGGCCAGGGCCTCGGTCAGCTCACCGCCACCGCTGACGATATCGGTGAGGCTGGCGCAGGCGGCGCTGGCGTCCTCGTCGAGGAACTGCTGCAGCAAGGCCGGCACGAACTGCACGACGCCGACTTGTTGCCGCTCAATCAGCTCGGCCAGGTACTGCGGGTCGCGCTGACCATCCGGGCGCGCCAGCACCAGGCGCAGTCCGCTGCACAGCGGCCAGAACAGCTCCCACACCGAGGCGTCGAAGCTCACCGGGGTCTTGTGCAGCACCGCGCCTTCGCTTGGGAACAGCCCAGCGCTCCAGTGCACCAGGTTGACCACGTTGCGGTGCTCGACCATCACGCCCTTGGGCACGCTAGTAGAGCCGGAGGTGTAGATCACATAGGCCAGGTGCGCGCCGCCCAGGCCAGGGACCCGTGGGTCGCTGGCCGGCTGGTCGCTCCAGCACGGCTGGTCGAGGTCGACCTGCGGCAACACCGCCTCGCCGACCAACGCACGGGTGGCCTGTTGTACCAGCAATGCCCGTGGCTGGCTGTCGGCGAGCATGTGGCCGATACGCTCGGCCGGGTAGTCCGGGTCGAGCGGCACATAGGCGCCACCGGCCTTGAGAATGGCCAGCAGGCCGACCACCAGCGACAGGCCGCGCTCGACACAGATCGCCACCCGGTCGTCGGGCTGCACGCCCAGCGCGATCAGGTGATGGGCCAGGCGGTTGGCCTCGGCATTGAGCTGGCGATAGCTCAGTTGTCCGTCGTCCGCCTGCACGGCAATCGCCTCGGGATCCTGCGCCACCTGCCGCTCGAACAACGACTGGATAGGCTGTTCGCGATCGTTGGCCTGGGCTGTCGCGTTGCAGGCCTGCAACAGATGCTCACGCTCCTCGGCCGGCAATACTGGCACCTCCAGCAGCGCCAGTCGTGGCTGTGCCTCGAGGCCTTCGACCATGGCCTGCAACACATGCCGCAATTGCCCACAGACCCGTTGTGCGCCGACGCTCGCCGGGGTCATTGCCACCAGACGGAAGCCTTCGCCCATGTCGTCCACGCTCAGGCTCAGCGGGTAGTTGCTGCGTTCCTGGCCATCGAGGAACTCGATGCCCTGCCACTCCAGGCGCCGGGCTTCGCTCGCCGCCTGGCCGTGGCGGTAGTTGAGCATGGCGCTGAACAGCGGCGCCGGGGCCGGCACGCCACTGCAACGCTGGGCCAACGCCAGCGAGGCATGCTCGTGGGCGAGCAAGGCGTTCAGGCGCTGCTGGGTCTGGCGCACCGCCTCGTGCAGGTCGATGTCGGCAAGATCCAGGCGCAGCGGCAAGGTGTTGATGAACATGCCCAGGGCCTGGTCAGCTCCCTCACCGCCCTCCAGGCGACCGAGCAGCACCGTACCGAACACCACCCGGTCGGTGCCGCTGACGGCAGCCAGCAGGCGGGCGAAGGCCAGATGGAACAGGCTGGCCGGGCTGGTGCCCAACTGCCGCGCCTGTTGCCGCAGGCGCGCGGCCAGGGTCTGGTCCAGCCATAGTTGGGCTTCCTCGATGGCCTGGCCGTCGCCCAGCACATCGTTCAGGCCATAGGGCAGCGTCGGCTCGTCGATATCACCCAGTTGCTCGCGGAAGAACGCCTCGTGCTCGGCCTGGCTGACGCCCAGTCGCGCCTGGGCCACGTAGTTGCGGTACGGCACCGGAGCCTGCACCGGCGCTGCGCTACCCTGCAGGTAGCCCAGCAGTTCCGCGCCGATGATCTCCAGTGCGGTGTGGTCGAGGACGATATGGTGGAACTGCAACAATGCCTCGACCCGCTGGCTGTCGGCATCGGCGCTGTACAGCAGGCGGATCAGCGGTGCCTGGCTCAGGTCCAGGCGTTGCAGGTTCTGCCCTTCAAGCGGCGCAACCAGCAGCGGCGCCTCGCGCCAGACCACCTGCAGCGGTTGCGCCAGGCCCTCCCAGAGCACGGCGGTACGCAGCACGTCGTGGCGTGCAATGGCTTGGCGCAGCGCACCGGCGAAGGCTTCGAGTCGCGACAGGCTGTCGAAGGCCATGCGCGACTGCAGCACATAAGGGTCGTGCTCCGGCGAGCTGAGGTGGTGGTAGAGGATGCCCTCCTGCAACGGCGCCAACGGGTAGATATCCTGCACGTTGGCCGCGCCACCCGGCACCGTGGCGACGATGCGCTCGATGGCAGCCGGTTCAAGATCCACCAGTGGCAGCATGTCCGGGGTGATCTGGGTGCAGCCGGCCGGGATCCGGTTGGCCGGAACCTCGACCTGCCGGCCCTGGCCCAGGGTCGCCGCCAGCGCCGCTACCGTCGGCTGGCCGAACAGGGTGCGCACGTCGGTCTGCAGGCCGGCCTGGCGCAGGCGCGCGGTGAGGCTAACGGCCAGCAGCGAGTGACCGCCGAGCTCGAAGAAGTTGTCGTGGCGACCAACCTGCGCAACGCCCAGTACCTCGGCCCAGAGTGCGGCGATGGTGGTTTCCACCGGGCCTTCCGGCATGGCATAGGCCTGACCGGGGAGCATGGCTGGTTCCGGCAAGGCCTTGCGGTCCAGCTTGCCGTGGCTGGTCAGCGGCAGCTCGACCAGGCGGACGAAGGCCTGCGGTACCAAGTGCCCCGGAAGGCTGGCTTGCAACCCTTGGCGCAAGGTGTCGAGATCGACCTCGGCGGCTTCGATGAACCAGGCCAGCAGACGCTCGTTACGTACCAGCACCACGGCATCGGCGATGCCCGGCTGGGCCTTGAGCGCGGCCTCGATCTCGCCCAGCTCGACCCGCACGCCACGGATCTTCACCTGGTCGTCGTTGCGCCCCTGGTAGTCCAGGGTGCCGTCGGCGTTCCAGCGCACCAGGTCGCCTGTGCGGTACATCCGCCCACCGTTGAACGGATCGTCGAGGAAGCGCTCGGCGGTGAGGTCGGGGCGGTTGAAGTAACCGCGTGCCACCTGTGCGCCACCGATGTACAGCTCGCCGGTCACGCCGACCGGTACCGGCTGGCGCTGCTCATCCAGCACATAGACACGGGTATTGGCGGTCGGCTTGCCGATATGCAGCGCGCCGCCCGGTTGCAACTGACCGGATGTCGCCACCACGGTGGTCTCGGTCGGGCCATAGTTGTTGACCAGTGCGAAGCCCGGATCACGCTCGAACTGGCGCAGGCGATCGCCACCGACCAGCAACGTGCGCAGGGTCGGGTGCTGGCGTTCGCGGCGCAGTGCCTGCTCGGCGACCGGCGTTGGCAGGAAGCTGACCTGCAGTGGCTGCTCCAGCCACCAGTCGAGCAGTTCGTCCACGTGCTCGCCGCCGATCTGCACCGGCGGCAGGTGCAGCACCGCCCCGGCGCACAGCGCCGGCCAGGCCTCCCAGGCCATGGCGTCGAAGCCGAAACCGGCGACGCTGGAGGTGTGACTGCCCTCGCCCAACTCGAAAGCCTGGCAATGCCAGTGGACCAGGTTGGCCAGGGTGCGGTGCTCGACCATCACCCCTTTGGGCTGACCGGTGGACCCGGAGGTATAGATCACATAGGCCAGCTGATTGGCGTCCAGCCCGGCGACGACGGGATTACTGGCTTGGTGGTCGAGCCAGTCATCGCCATCCACCCTGACCTTGGTTACATCATCCACCAACGCTTCGGTAGCCGATTCGACCAGCACCAACGCCGGCGCACTGTCACTGAGCAGATAGGCAATGCGCTCCGCCGGATAACCCGGATCGACCGGCACATAGGCCGCACCGGCCTTGAGCACGGCCAGCATCGCCACCAGCCGCTGCGGACCGCGCGGCAGGCACAGCGCGACACGGTCGCCCAGCACCACGCCACGCTTGATCAGGTAATGGGCCAGGCGATTGGCGCGCTGGTTCAGCTCGCCATGGCTCAGGCTCTCCTCGCCTTGCACCACGGCCAGCGCCTCGGGCGCCTGGGCCTCGACCAGCGCGTGCACGGTCTGACCTTGCGGATAGGTCACAGCTGTGGCGTTGAAGTTCACCAACACCTGCCGCGAGGCCTCGTCGTCCAGCATCGGCAGACCTTGCAGCAGTTGCCCGGGGGACTGCTCCAGCGCCCGCACCAGTTGCTCCAGGGTATTGACCATCCAGCCGCCGACCTGCACCGCCGGCACCCCCTCGGCGGTCAGTACGCTCAAGGCAAAGTCCTCGCCCAGGTCGTCGACGCTCAAGGTCAGCGGGTAGCTGCTGCTTTCCTTGCCACCGAACAGGCGCACACCCTCCCAGATGCCCTGGCCCTCATGGACGAAACCTTTGGTGCTGGGGCGGTAGTTGAGCAAGGCGCTGAACAACGGCGCCGAGGCCGCCACCCCGCTGCAACGCTGGGCCAGGGCCAGGGGCGCGTGCTCGTGGCCGAGCAAGGCCGACAGGCGTTGATGGGTGACACGCAGCGCCTGGTCCACTGGCAACGCAGTGTCCACCCGTAAAGGCAGGGTGTTGATGAACATGCCCAGCGCTCGGTCGGCGCCCTCGCCGCCCTGCAGGCGGCCCATCAGCACGGTGCCGAACACCACGTCGTGACGACCGGCCAGCACGCCAACCACACGGGCCCAGGCCAGGTGCATCAGGCTCGCGGCACTGACCCCGCGCTGCCGGGCCTGCTCACGCAGGCCATGGGCCAGGGCGCGTGGCAGCATCAGCTCGGCATGCTCGACCCGTCCACCGTCGCCCTGCACATCGACCAGGCCATACGGCAGGGTCGGCTCGTCGACATCACCCAGTTGCGCGCGGAAGAACGCCTCGTGGCGGGCCTGATCGTCACCGAGGCAGACCTGGGCGACATAGTTGCGATAAGGCACCGCGGCCGGCAACGTGGCGCCACGCCCTTCCAGCAACGCCTGCATTTCCTCACCGACCACGGCCATGGCGGCGTGGTCGAGGGTCAGATGGTGGAACTGCAGCAAGGCCACCCACTCGCCATGGCGGGGATCCTCGGCATAGACCAGGCGTAGCAAGGGCGCCTGGGTCAGGTCCAGGCGCTGCTGACGGGCATCGAACCGGGCCAGAAGTCGCTCGGTCACCGCGTCCTGGTCCAGGCCGGTGACTTCGCTGACCGTCAGACGCGCCTGGCGCCACACGACCTGCACCGGCTCGTCCAGCCCCTCCCACACCACCGAGGTGCGCAGGATGTCGTGGCGGTCGATGACCTGCTGCAGGACCTCGATCCAGCTCTGCAGGCGCTCGAGGCTGTCGAAGGCCAGCCCCGACTGCATCAGGTACGGATCGCCCTGTTCGGCACTCAGGTAGTGGTACAGGATGCCTTGCTGCAACGGCGCCAGCGGGTAGATTTCCTGCACGTTGGCGGCGCCACCCGGCACGCTGGCGACGATACGATCAATACTGGCCTGGTCCAGTTCGATCAGGCTGAGCATGTCTGGCGTGATATGCATCGCATCGCTTGGGACACGATTGGCTGGCACCTCGACTTCACGCCCGGAACCCACCGCCGCCGCCAGCGCGGCCAGGGTCGGCTGAGCAAACAGCACACACACGTCGGCATCCAGTCCGGCCTTGCGCATGCGCTCGAGCAGGCGCACCGCCAGCAGCGAATGGCCGCCCAGCTCGAAGAAGTTGTCCTCACGCCCCACCGCCTCGACGCCCAGCAGGTCCGCCCAGATCGCCGCCAGGGCGGTCTCGATCGGGCCCTGGGGCGCCTGGTACTGGCGCACTGGCGCTTCGGGGGTCGGCAGGGCCTTGCGGTCGACCTTGCCGTTGGGCGTCAGCGGCATGCCATCGAGGTGGATGAACAGTGCCGGCACCATGTACTCCGGCAATTGCTCCAGCAGACGCTCGCGCAGGTACTGCGCGGCGTGATCCTGGCCAGTGTGGTAGGCCACCAGGCGCTGGCCGCTGTGCGGGTGTTCGTGGACCAGCACCAGCGCCTCGCGCACGCCGTCCACGCGGTTCAGGCAGGCTTCGATCTCACCCGGTTCGATACGCAGGCCGCGCAGCTTGACCTGGTGATCGTTGCGGCCGAGGAACTGCAACGAACCGTCAGCGCGCTGGCGCACCAGGTCACCGCTGCGGTACAGGCGCTCGCCGCGCACGAACGGGCTGTCGATGAAGCGTTCGGCCTGTTGCCCGGCCAAGCCCAGGTAGCCACGCGCTACCCCCACGCCACCGATGTGCAGGTGCCCGGCCACGCCCCACGGCAGCGGCTGGTCCGCGCCGTCCAGTACGTACAGGCGGGTGTTGTCGATTGGCCGGCCGATCGGCAGCGCGCCGTCCGGCACGGGCTGATCGGGCTCCAGGGTGCAGACGCTGCAATCGACCGTGGTTTCGGTGGGACCGTAGACGTTGTGCAGGCGCACTTGCGGCAGGCGCTCGCGCACCTGGCGCACCAGGGCTTCGGTCAGCTCGCCACCGCCGCAGACGATGTCGGTGAGGCTGCCGCACTGCGCGCTGCGCGCCTGTTCGAGGAACTGCTGCAACAGCGCCGGCACGAACTGCACCACGCTGACCCTGGACTCGATGATCCGCCGCGCCACATAGTCCGCGTCACGCTGGCCGTCCGGCCGCGCCAGCACCAGGCGCAGGCCGCTGCCCAGCGGCCAGAACAGCTCCCACACCGAGGCGTCGAAACTGATCGGGGTCTTGTGCAGCACCGCGCCGTCCACCTTCGCGGGGCACAGCCCGGCGCTCCAGTGCACCAGGTTGACCACGCTGCGGTGCTCGACCATCACGCCCTTGGGCAGCCCGGTGGAGCCGGAGGTGTAGATCACATAGGCGAGGTGGCGCGAGGTCAACCCGGCCACCCGTGGGTCGGTCGCCGGCAGGCTTTCCCAGCCCGCCTGGTCGAGGTCTATCTGCGGCACGTCCAGCGCGCCCGGCACCTCGCGGGTGGCGGCATGCACCAGCACTGCCAGTGGCGCGCTGTCGACGAGCATGTGGCGGATGCGCTCGGCCGGGTAGCTCGGGTCCACTGGCACATAGGCGCCACCGGCCTTGAGGATGGCCAGCAGGCCGACCACCATCGACGGGCCACGCTCGACGCAGATCGCCACCCGGTCGTCGGGGCGCACACCCAGGGCGATCAGGTGGTGGGCCAGGCGGTTGGCCTGTTCGTTGAGCTGCCGATAGGTCAGCTGTTCACCTTCCGCCTCGATGGCCACCGCTTGTGGATGCAGCAGCGCCTGGCGCTCGAACAACGCGTGCAGCGGCTGGTCGAGGTCGTGTTCGGCGGCCGTGGTGTTGCAGCCAGTCAGCAGTTGATGGCGCTCCTCGGGCGTCAGCACCGGCAGCGCCAGCACGGGCAGGTCGGGGGCGCGCTCGAGCGCCTCCACCAGCCCCTCGAACACCTGTCGCAGTTGTCCGCACAGCCGCTCGGCGCCCCATTCGGCAAGGGCCTGGACCGTCAGGCGCAGATCGTCACCCAGATCGTCGACCGCCAGGTTCAGGGGGTAGTTGGTACGCTCCTCGGTGCCGACCACATCGATGCCCGGCGCCACCGCGATCACCGCGGCGGCGTCACCCGCCGCGCTATGGCGATAGTTGAGCATGCTGTTGAACAACGGCATCGGCGCCACCACACCGCTGCAACGCTGGGCCAGGGCCAGTGGCGCCTGTTCGTGGCCGAGCAGCGCGGTCAACTGGCGGTGGGTCAGCAACAGTGCATCCCGCACACCCTGCCCCTGCAGGTCGACCCGCAGCGGCAAGGTATTGATGAACATCCCGAGGGCGTGTTCGCCGCCCTCGCCCACCGCCATGCGCCCCAGCAGCACGCTCCCGAACACCACCGACTCGCGCCCGGACCACGCGCCCAGCAGGCGCGCCAGCCCCAGGTGCATGATGCTGGCCGGGCTGACCCCGAGCGACCGGGCCTGGGCGCGCAGACGTTGGCTGAGGTCGGGCGCCAGGGTTACCCGGGCTTCCTCCATGGCTTGGCCGGCCACCTCCTGGACGCCGAAAGCCAGGGTCGGTGCGTCGATATCGGCCAGCATGGCGTCGAAGAATGCTTCATGGGCCTGTTCGTCCTGGGCCTGTCGGCTCCTGGCCAGCAGGTCACGGAACGGCACCGGGGCTGGCAGCCGCTCGCCATCGCCTGCGAGATAGGCTTGGATCTCGCGGCGCACGATGTCCAGGCCGGTGTGGTCCATGACCGTGTGGTGGAACAGCAGCAGGCCCAGCACCCGGCCATCGCGATCCTGGCCATGTACCAGGCGCAGCAAGGGGGCCTGGGCCAGGTCCATGCGGTAATGACGCGAGTCGAAACGGGCGCGCAGTTGCTCCAGCGGCTCGTCACCGTCCAGGCTCCCGACTGCCTCGCACGCCAGCGGCGCCTTGCGCCACACCACCTGCAGCGGCTGGTCCAGGTATTCCCAGGCCAGTGCCGTGCGCAGGATGTCATGGCGCTGGATCACCCAGTCGAGCGCCTCGGCGAACGCCTGCAGGTGCGCCGGGCTGGCGAAGCGCAGCTGGGCCTGCAGCACATAGGGGTCGCCCTCGGCGGCCGTGAGGTGGTGGTAGAGCATGCCCTCCTGCAGCGGCGCCAGCGGGTAGATGTCCTGCAGATTCGCCGCGCCCCCGGGCAGCGTGGCGACGATGCGGTCGATGGCGGCCTGGTCGAGCCCGGCCAGGGGCAGCATGTCGGGGGTGATGCGCAGCGCCGGGCTCAGCCAGCCATCCTCCAGGCCCGCGAGCATCTCCAGCAGCGCTGGCTTGTGCGCCGCCAATGCGTCCCACAGCGCGTCATCGAGGGTGTCGTCATCGCCCTCGACGATCAGGTCGGCCTCCTCGCGCTGGAGTCGGATCGCACGGGTGGAAAGCGCTGCCATGAGTTCGCTGAAGAGCATTGGTAAGCATCCTGCTTTAGCCAGTCGGAAATGCTCGGAACGCTAATGGATCGCGGGGGGGCGGGCTGACATGGGAAGGGGGGACAACGGCAGGAGCAGCGGGGTTCAACACCAGGGAGGCGCAGCGCTCACGGTGTGAGCAGAGTGCGGTGGAAGGCCGGACACCGGTGCGAAGCAGGTCCGCACCGGTACCCTGAACAATGGAACTTGGGTTCAGCCAGCGAGTGTTTGCAACTCGGCCAGCTCCCGTTCGGACAATCCCACGCCTTCGCGCAGTGCCACTTCACGCTCACGGTAGCGCCGTTCCCCCGGCATGCGCGTCAGCCCCGCTTCCTGCATCTGCTCCACCAGTTCACGGCTGCGCTGGGCAAAACGCTCGCCTTGCGCCTTGGCCGGATCGATCACGATCAGCAACTGCCCGGTCCATGGGGTCTTTGCCCCCGGATGCCCGGACCAGTCGAACTCCCAGGAAAAATGGCCCCCCGTCAGCGCTGCCGCCAGCAGTTCGACCATCATCGACAGCGCCGAGCCTTTGTGGCCGCCGAACGGCAGCAAGGCGCCGCCTTCGAGAATCGCCTTGGGGTCAGTAGTCGGCTGGCCGGCGGCATCCACGCCCATGCCCGGCGGCAGCTGTTCGCCAGCCCGGGCGGCGATCTGCACGTCGCCATGGGCCATGGCACTGGTGGCCATGTCGAAGACGATCGGGTCGTGCCCCGCGCAAGGCGCGGCGAAGGCGATGGGGTTGGTGCCGAACAGCGGTTTGCGCGCACCGTGGGGCACCACGCAGGTCATGCTGTTGACCACGCTCAGGGCCACCAGGCCTTCATCGGCGAATGGCTCGACATCCGGCCACAACGCGGCGAAATGGTGCGAATTGTGGATCGCCAGCACCGCGATGCCGGCCGTGCGCGCCTTCGCCACCAACAGCGCGCGTGCCGCGGCCAGGGCCGGCTGGGCAAAACCGCCCTTGGCATCGACTTGCACATAAGCCGGTGCCAGGTCGGTTACCTGCGGCTCGGCGCGGCCATCGACCCAACCGCTGGCCAGGGTCGAGACATAACCGGGAATACGGAACACCCCGTGGCTGTGGGCACCGTCACGCTGGGCGCTGGCGCAGTTGTCGGCGAGCACGGCGGCCACTGCCGCGCTGCAGCCATGCCGCGCGAAGATAGCCTGGAGCAATGCCTGCAGTTCGGTAAAAGGCACGCGCACGACAGGGCCGGTGGAAGGTGAAGACATCTGGAGCTCCTTTCTTGGAATTGGAATCGCTACAGCGCAACTGCACAGACTTTCCCGCCAATGACAGCTATCTGTCAAATATTGACTTGATGACAGAAAACAGCCATTTTGGCTTCCACGCCAGAAATCAACCGGAACCGACCATGAGCCAATCGATCAAGCAACGCCTGGAAAGCAGCCTGCACACCGCTGCCGCCTCGGGCCGCCAGATCGCCAGCTACATGCTCGCCAACCTCCACGAACTGCCCTTCCAGACCTCGGCCAGCATCGCCGCCAAGCTGGGCGTGAGCGAATCGAGCGTCGGCCGCTTCTGCCGCGCCCTGGGCTATGCCCACCTCAAGGCCCTCAAGCAGGACCTGCAGAACGACCTGGGCGACGGCCCGTGGCTGGCCGGCGACCGCCTGCAGGCGTTTCGCCAGCAACCCGAGGACGACCAGCGCTCAGGCAGCCTGGAGCTGGAAATGGCCGCGCTGGTGCGCGTGCACGAGTACAGCCGCAGCGAGACCTGGCAACAGGTCGCCCGGCGCCTGGCCGACAAACCCCGGGTATTCGTCGCCGGCTTTCAGACCGAGCGTGGCGTGGCCATGTGCATGAGCCACCTGCTGCAGTACCTGCGCGACGGCGTGCAACTGGTCGATGGCAGCGCCGGGCATTTCGGCGAGGTACTGCTGGGGCGCCCGCAGGACTGCACGCTGGTGGTGTTCGAAGCACGCCGCTATTCGCGCCACGCCCGGCAGCTGTGCCACAAGGCCCGTGCGCTGGGCATCCCGGTGACCCTGGTCACCGACACTTTCTGTGACTGGGCCGATGCCGAAGCCGACGAGGTGTTCCGCATCCCCACCGAATTCAACCTGTTCTGGGAATCCACCGCGACCATGCTGTCGTGGGTGCACCTGATGGTCAACGAGGTCTGCAAGCAGCTCGGACCGGATGTTGAAAAACGCTTGGAAGCAACTGCCGCTCTACATAACGAGTTCGTCGGCTACACCTCGTGGCCGGCGGGCAAACAACAATAGCAAGAGTGCGATGACCGAGGTGCGAGATGAAAGGAACCATGGCTGTGGTGGGTGCGTGCGCCCTGCTGCTGGCGGGCCACGCCAGTGCCGAGACCCTGCGCTTTGCCACTGAAGGCGCATATCCCCCCTTCAACTACGTCGACGCCGACAACAAGCTGCACGGCTTCGACATCGACATCACCCATGCCCTGTGCGAACAGATGAAGGTCGAGTGCACCCTGGTGGCCCAGGACTGGGAAGGCATCATTCCGGCGTTGATGGCGCGCAAGTACGACGCGGTGGTGGCCTCGATGATCGACACCGAGGAACGGCGCCGGAAGATCGCCTTCACCGACCACTACTACCGCACCCCACTGACCGTGGCCGTCGCCAAGGACAGCCCGATCAGCGACGCGCAGACCGACTTCAAGGGCTACACGGTCGGCGCGCAATCCGCCTCGACCCAGGCGATCTACGCCGAGGACGTATACGGCAAGGCCGGCGCGGACGTGAAGCTGTACCCGACCCTTGACGAAGCCAACGCAGACCTTGCCGCCGGGCGCCTGGACGGGGTGATCGCCGACAAGTTCCCGCTGCACGAATGGCTGAACAAGAATGGCAAGGACTGCTGCAAGATCCTCGGCGATGTCGACGGCACCAAGGCCGACGCGGCGATTGCCGTGCGCAAGGACGACCAGGCCCTGCGCACCCGGCTGAACGAGGCGCTGGCGGCGATCGTGGCCAATGGCACCTACCAGAAGATCGCGAGCAAGTACTTCGCCTTCGACATCTACCAGTAATCTCGTGGAGGCCGGCCTGCCGCGCGATGGCGCCTGATCAGTGAACCACGCCATCGCGGGGCAAGCCCGCTCCCACCAGGGCACCTGTTTCCTGGGGGTTAGCCATGCTCGATCAACTCTCCCTGCTTTCCTTCGCCAGCGGCGGCTGGGGCCAGGCGTTGCTGGCCGGCGCGCTGGTGACCGTGTCGCTGGCCCTGGCCTGCCTGCCCATCGGCCTGCCACTGGGCCTGCTGGTGGCGCTCGCCGCGCGCTCGCGCAAACGCCTGCCGCGGGCCTGGGCCACCCTCTTCTCCACGGTGTTTCGCGGCCTGCCCGAACTGCTCACCCTGCTGATCATCTACTACGGTTGTCAGATCGCCGCGCAGAAGCTCCTCGCCGCCTTGGGCTATGAGGGCGAGGTGCTGATCAACACCTTCCTCGCCGCCATGGCCGCCTTCAGCCTGGTGTTCGCCGCGTTCTCCAGCGAGATCTGGCTGATGGCCTTCAAGACCCTGCCCAAGGGCCAGCTGGAGGCCTGCGCGGCCCTGGGCCTGGGCAAGCGCACCGGGTTCTTCAAGGTGGTGCTGCCGCAACTGACGCGCATCGCCTTGCCGGGCCTGTCGAACAACTGGCTGAGCCTGCTCAAGGACACTTCGCTGGTCTCGACCATCTCGCTGATCGACCTGATGCGCCAGACCAACCTCGCGGTCAGCGTGACCAAGGAGCCGATGCTGTTCTACGGGGTGGCCTGCCTGGTCTACCTGCTGTTCTCGGCGCTGTCGGGCAGGGTCTTCGCCCTGCTCGAGCGGCGCAGCAACCGCCACCTGCAAGGAGCCCGCCCATGAGCCTGGAGCAACTGCTGGCCTACGTGCTCGACCCGGACTTGCTGGACCGTTACGGCGTGCGTTTCGTCGATGGCCTGCTGGTCACCGCCAAGCTGGTGGCGATCTCGTTCACCCTCGGCGCGCTGCTGGGCATGCTCCTGGCGCTGGCGCGCATGTCACCCAGCCGCGTGCTGCGGCGCCTGGCGGCTGGCTACGTATATTTCTTCCGCGGTTCACCGCTGCTGGCCCAGCTGTTCCTGCTGTACTACGGGCTGGGTTCGCTCAAGGGTTTCTGGCAGGAGATGGGCCTCTGGTGGTTCTTCCGCGAGGCCTGGTATTGCGCCCTGCTCGCCTTCACCCTCAACACGGCGGCCTACCAGGCCGAGATCTTCCGTGCCAGCCTGATGGCGGTCGCGCCGGGCCAGTACGAGGCGGCCAAGGCACTCAACCTCAAGCGCTCGACCACCTTCTTCAAGGTGGTCCTGCCGCAGTCGCTGCTGGTGGCCATCGGCCCGCTGGGCAACGAGCTGATCATGATGATCAAGGCCAGCGCGATTGCCTCGCTGGTGACGATCTACGATTTGATGGGGGTGACCAAGCTGGCCTTCTCGCGCAGCTTCGACTTCCAGATCTACCTGTGGGCGGCAGTGCTCTACCTGCTGATCGTCGAGGTGGTCCGGCGCACCTTGAAACACCTGGAAGCCCGCCTGGGCCGCCACCTGAACTGACTGAAGGAAATCTTCCATGCATTGCCAGACCATCGTCCTGGGCGCCGGCATCGTCGGCGTCAGCACCGCCCTGCACCTGCAGGCCCGCGGACGCCAGGTGATCCTCATCGACCGCGACGAGCCAGGCAGCGGCACCAGCCATGGCAACGCCGGGCTGATCGAGCGTTCCAGCGTGATCCCCTATGCCTTCCCGCGCCAGTACAGCGCCCTGCTGCGCTATGGCCTGAACCGCCAGCCCGACGTGCGCTACAGCCTCGCCCACCTGCCCAAGGCCGCGCCATGGCTGCTCAGCTACTGGCGCCAGTCCACCCCCGGACGCCTGGCCAAGGCCGCCGCCGACATGCTGCCGCTGGTGCAGCGCAGCGTCGAGGAACACGATGCGCTGATCGAAGCCGCCGGCCTGCAAGGGCTGGTGCAGGCCAAGGGCTGGATCGAGGTGTACCGCGACGCCGCGCTGTTCGCCCAGGCCAAGCGCGACCTTCAAGGCCTGGCCCGCTACGGCCTGCGCTACGAGATCCTCGAACGCGAGCAACTGCAGGCTCGCGAGCAGCAACTGGACGGTGGGGTGATCGGTGGCATCCACTGGCTCGACCCGAAGACCGTGAGCAACCCCGGCGGCTTGACCCGTGGTTATGCCGCGCTGTTCGTCCAGCGTGGCGGCCAGTTCCTCCACGGCGATGCGCGCAGCCTGCGCCAGGTCGAGGGCGGCTGGCAGGTGGACAGCCGCCGCGGCACGCTGACCGCCGACGAGGTGGTGGCCTGCCTCGGCCCGCAGTCGGCCGACCTCTATGAACGGCTGGGCTACCGCTTTCCGCTGGGGATCAAGCGCGGCTACCACATGCACTACGCGACCCGCGACGGCGCCGAACTGGGCCACTCGATCTGCGACACCCAGGGCGGCTATGTCCTGGCGCCGATGGCCCGGGGCGTGCGCCTGACCACCGGCATCGAGTTCGCCGCCAGCGATGCCCCGGCCAACGAGATCCAGCTGCGCCGCTGCGAGGCCCTGGCGCGCAAGCTGTTCCCGGCCCTGGGCGAGCGCCTGGACGACAAGCCCTGGCTGGGCCGTCGCCCCTGCCTGCCGGACATGCGCCCGGTGATCGGCCCGGCGCCGCTGCACAAGCACCTGTGGTTCAACTTCGGCCATGCCCATCATGGCCTGACGCTGGGCCCGGTCAGCGGCCGCCTGCTGGCGGAACTGATGACCGGCGAGCGCCCCTTCACCGACCCTGCGCCCTACAGCGCCGCACGCTTCGCCTGAACCTTGAGCGGGAGAACAACAAGATGACCGCACCCTTGAGCCTTGCCTGCCTGCACCCTGCCCCCGACCCGCGCCCGGAGCTGATCCGTATCGAGGGCCTGAACAAGCATTACGGCGCGTTCCATGTGCTGCACGATATCGACCTGTCGGTGCGCGAGGGCGAACGCATCGTGCTCTGCGGCCCCTCGGGCTCGGGCAAGTCGACGCTGATCCGCTGCATCAACCGCCTGGAGATCGCCCAGCAGGGCAGCATCCGCGTGGCCGGCACCGACCTTGCCAGCACTGGCCGAGAGGCCGCCAAGGTGCGCAGCGAGATCGGCATGGTGTTCCAGCACTTCAACCTGTTCCCGCACATGAGCGTGCTCGACAATTGCCTGCTGGCACCGATGAGCGTGCGCGGCCTGTCGCGGCGGGACGCCGAGGAACGGGCGCGCTCGTACCTGAGCAAGGTCGGTATCGAAAGCCAGGCGCACAAGTACCCCAGCCAGCTCTCCGGCGGCCAGCAGCAGCGGGTGGCGATCGCCCGGGCGTTGTGCATGAAGCCGAGGATCATGCTGTTCGACGAGCCGACCTCGGCGCTCGACCCGGAGATGGTGGCCGAGGTACTGGATGTGCTGGTGCAACTGGCCGGCACCGGCATGACCATGCTCTGCGTGACCCACGAGATGGGCTTTGCCCGACAGGTGGCAGAGCGGGTGTTGTTTCTCGAAGGTGGGCAGATCATTGAGGACTCTTCACCGGAAGTGTTCTTCGGGCAGCCCAGGACGGCGCGGGCACAGGCGTTTTTGAAGCAGATTCTGCATTAGTGGTTCGTGGTCCTGCGCAGATATACGCGACCCAGTCCGCCTCCCGCAAAACAGCGATGCAATATATGAAGATTTAATCTTGATCTTGATCGGTTCTTGCTCTGCTTTTGCTTCTAAGTGCGCGATAGTTCAGGCGACACAAATTGCGACTTCAGGAGGCCGAACGGAGGGCTTGCGCAGGGAGGTGACGGGCATGGATGCCCGTCAAGCGCCGATCAGGCCATGGATGGCCCGTCGGCGCGTCCTCCCGGAGCAAGCCCGGAGTGAGGGGACCCCGGAGCGAAGCGTAGGGGCCGGATGAACGGAGCCGAACGGTTTTGCCTCCTTTTCCCAAGAGAAAAGGAGGTCGCCGTAAAGGCGAAAAGGTGACTGTACATCGACATGGTTAATGAATGCGGATATAACTTTCAAAACATACGCTGTGAAAATCAAAATCAGAGTCAATCGGCATCGGTTTTTATAGTTGTAAGTGCATTCATTTGCGATGTCGACGCATACTCACCTTTTCGCCTTTACGGCGACCTTCTTTTGCACGCGGGCAAAAGAAGGCAAAAACCGCTCGCTCCATTCATCCGGCCCTCCGCTTCGCTCCGGGTCCCCTCACTCCGGCCTTGCTCCCGGGAGGACCGCGCTGAACGCCCCATCCTGGGGCGCAGCGCTTGACGGGCATCCATGCCCGTCACCTCCCTCCGCAAGACCTCCGTTCGGCCTCCTGAAGTCGCAATTTGTGTCGCCTGAACTATCGCGCGCTTAGAAGCAAAAACAGAGCAAAAAAAGAGCAAAAACAGAGCAAAAACAAGCTGCTCGTGATCGACGGTAAATGCAAACTCCCGGCTCCGGAGCAACCATTCGTCGATAACGGATAAAACCTGTCGAATTACCCAAAGGCCACCCGACTACGGGATGAACCCCCAAGCGTGGAGTCACGCCATGAGCCATCCCACTCCCAAACACACCGTGGCAACCCGCAGCCAATGGCTCGCCGCCCGCCACCAGCTCTGGCTGCACGAGAAAGCCTTCACCCATCAACGCGACGAGCTTGCCGCCGCCCGCCGCGCCCTGCCCTGGGTAGCGGTGGAACAGGACTACCGTTTCCAGGGCCCGGACGGCGATCTAAGCCTGGGCGAGCTGTTCGCCGGACGCAGTCAGTTGCTGGTCTATCACTTCATGTTCGCCGACGGCTGGCACGAAGGCTGCCCGGGCTGCTCGTTCCTGGCCGACCACTTCGACGGCGCCAACCTGCACCTGGCCCACCACGATGTTTCCCTGGTGGCGGTTTCGCGGGCGCCCTATGCCGAGTTCCAGGCGTTCCGCCGGCGCATGGGCTGGCACTTCCCATGGTTTTCATCGCACGGCAGCCGCTTCAACCAGGATTTCGGCGTCACTGTCGCCACCGATGGCAGCGCCCAGTACAACTACGAACCCTACACCGGCGACGAAACGGAGCTGCCCGGGCTCAGCGCGTTCTACCGTGATAGCGACGGCAGCCTGTACCACACCTACTCCACCTATGCCCGGGGGCTGGACATCCTGGTCAACGCGTACAACTTCCTCGACCTGGCGCCCCTCGGGCGCAACGAGGACGGGACGATGGACTGGGTGCGGCATCATGATCGCTATGAAAATCCGAGTGACAAGCCGCATTGCTGCAAGGAGTGAGTTTCCGGCGGATCAGATCGCCTGCACCGCCAGCAACTCCGTCAAGACCTCGGCCAGTGCCTTGACCATCACATCCGCCGTGGGCCGGTGCACGATGACGATCTCGTAGCTGTCCACCTCCGGCAGCCCCTGCTCGATGCCCAGTACCCGGTGCTCGGGCAGCGCCGCCCGCGGCGGCAGCAGGCTGATGCCCATGCCGTCGGCCACCGCCGCCTGGATACCGCTGAGGCTCGAGCTGGTGAAGCTGATGCGCCAGCGCCGGCCCATGCCTTCGATCGCGCTGATCATGTCATCGCGGTACAGCCCGCGTGGCGGAAAGGTCACCAAGGGAATCGGGTCGAGATCGAAGGACGGTATGCGCGCGCTGTCGATCCATTGCAGGCGCTCCGGCCAGCAGGCCACGCCCTCGCGGCTGTTGCGCCGCTGCTTGAGCAGCACCAGGTCGAGCTCGCCGTTGTCATAGGCCTGGCTGAGATCGCGGCATAACCCGCTGGTGACTTCCAGCTTGACCTGGGGGTGCTGCCGGCTGAACGCGGACAGCGCATTGGTGGTACGCCCGCCGACGAAATCCTCCGGCACACCCAGGCGCACGGTTACCCCGACCATGGCCCCGGCCAACGCCTCGAGCATCTGGTCGTTGAGGGCCAGCATGTGTCGGGCATAACCAAGCAGGGTCTGCCCGGCATCGGTGGGCAGCACATCGCGGTTGCCCCGCACCAGCAGGCGGTGACCGACCATGTCCTCGAGGCGGCGGACCTTCTGGCTGATGGTCGACTGCGTGGAATGCAGGCGCGCCGCGGCGGTGGTGAAACTGCCGCAGTCAGCCACCACGACGATGGCGCGCAGCAGGTCGAGGTCGAACAGGGCCCTATTCGGTTTTGCGCTGGCAGACATCTTGATATTCGACTTCTGAATGACAAGCCTGACTTCTACCACGGGTACCGATACCCGGCAACATGCGCAAATACACTGGGATCCATCCAGATTATTCACTTCTGCTACAAACACAGGCCCCCTAGCATGGGCCCTCGTCCTATCAGGAGCCGACCACCATGCGCCTGCCGTTCACCGCCTTGCTGCTGACCTTGTTCACCAGCCTTGCCTGCCACGCCGAGACCCCCGCCATGAACACTGCGTTGCTCGATGCCGCCCACCGCGGCGATACCCCCGCCGTGCGCCAACTGCTCAACCAGGGCGCGCAGGCCGATACCCGCAACGACCAGGGCCAGACCGCGTTGCTGGTGGCCACCCACGCCAATGAAGTAGAAGCCGCCAAGGTGCTGATCGAGGCCGGCGCCGACGTCAACGCCAAGGACAACATCAGCGACAGCCCCTACCTGTACGCGGGCGCACGGGGGCTGGACGACATCCTGCGCCTGACCCTGGCCCATGGCGCCGACCTGAAGAGCACCAACCGCTACGGTGGTACCGCGCTGATCCCGGCCGCCGAACGCGGGCATGTGAGCACCGTGCAGTTGCTGATCGCGGCCGGTGTCGATGTGAACCACCTCAACCGCCTGCACTGGACCGCGCTTCTCGAGGCGGTGATCCTCGGCGATGGCGGCCCGCGGCATGTGGAAATCGTGCGCCAGTTGCTGGCGGCCGGGGCGGACCCGCTAATTGCCGACAAGGACGGCGTGACCGCGCTGGAGCATGCGCGCCAACGCGGTTATCGCGAGATGGTCGCCTTGCTGGAAAGCCCCAGCCGCCGCTGACGCGCCGGTTATTCCACAGCCTCGAACGGCAGCCCCACATAGTTCTCGGCGATATTCGCCAGCCCCGCCGCCGACCCCAGGTAGTACTCGCGATCGGCCGCCTGCATCTTGCGGTCCCAATCATCCTGGTGCTCGCCGAAGTCGTGCAGCAGCTGGGTCATGAACCAACTGAAGCGCTCGCCCTTCCATACCCGCCGCAATGCCATGGGCGAATACTGCGCCAGCAGGTCGGTGCGCCCCTCGCGGTAGACCTTGACCAGGATCCGGTACAGGTAGTTGACGTCCGAGGCTGCCAGGTTCAGGCCCTTGGCGCCGGTGGGCGGCACGATGTGCGCGGCGTCGCCGACCAGGAACAGGCGGCCATGCTGCATCGGCTCGACCACCAGGCTGCGCAGCGGCGCGATGCTTTTCTCCAGCGCAGGCCCGGTCACCAGTTGCTCGGCCACCGCCTGTGGCAGGCGCGCCTTGAGCTCGGTCCAGAAGCGCTCGTCGGACCAGTCCTCGACCCGCTCTTGCAGCGGCACCTGCAGGTAGTAGCGGCTGCGCGTCTGCGAGCGCTGGCTGCACAGCACGAAACCGCGTTCGTGATGGGCGTAGATCAGCTCATGGTTGACCGGCGGGGTATCGGCCAGCAGTCCCAGCCAGCCGAACGGATAGACCCGCTCGTACACCTTCAGCACGCTGGCCGGGATGCTCTGCCTGGCCACGCCATGGAAGCCATCGCAGCCGGCGATATAATCGCACTCGACCCGCTGCTGGCGACCGTCCTTGTCGAACGTCAGGTAGGGCCGCGGCCCCTCGATGTCATGGGGCTGGACATTGTTCGCCGCATAGATGATCGGCGCCCCACTCTGCTCGCGAGCCTGCATCAGGTCGCGGGTGACCTCGGTCTGGCCGTAGACCATCACCGTCTTGCCACCGGTCAGTGCCTTGAGGTCAAGACGCTGGCGATGGCCACCGACCAGCAACTCGACCCCTTCATGAACCAACCCTTCGCGACCCATGCGCTGGGCCACGCCGGCTTCGCGCAGCAACTCGACCGTGCCCTGTTCGAGCACGCCGGCACGGATGCGCCCCAGCACATAGTCCGGGGTCTGGCGCTCGACGATCAGCGTGTCGATGCCGGCATTGTGCAGCAACTGGCCGAGCAGCAGGCCGGACGGGCCGGCGCCGATGATTGCAACCTGAGTCTTCATTGTTGTTGTCTCGCGATGACGATGCCGGCTTTGCACTGGCAATGGCCGCGCATCTGCTGTTAGGGTTTGCACCTGTATTTTTACTGATGAAAAATGCGCAGAACGTGCTAAATCCGCTTTGAAAACTGCACTTTCTTGAAATTCGTTCGATTAACGGACAGGCCCCACCCCATGCACAGCCCCATGCACAGCCCCCTTCCCGGCATCCCGTTGTTCCAGCTGTATGGCGAGCACCGTGCCTGGCCGGATACCGACCTGCTGCACTGCGAGTCGATCCCGGCGCGCAGCCGTCTGCACCACTGGGAGATCAAACCGCACCGGCACGCCGAACTGTTCCAGCTGCTCTATGTGCAGCGCGGCGAGGCACAGGTGGAGATCGAGGGCGAACGCCGGGTGATTCGCGAGGCGGCGATCCAGGTGGTGCCGCCGCTGACTGTCCATGGTTTTCGCTTCAGTGCCGATATCCAGGGGCATGTGCTGACGTTCGGCACGGCCTTGGTGGTCGATCTGGAAAAGCGCCTGGGCGCCCCCCTGAGCGTGCTGGCGGCGGCGCGGTGCTACCCGCTGGGCAAGGACCGCGTGCGCCTGCACGGCCTGATCGACACGCTGCAGCAGGAGTACCAGGGCAGCGCCCCGGCCCGCGGCCCCATGCTGCAGGCACTGGTCACTGCGCTGATGGTGTGGATCAACCGCCAGCAAGCCGCCTTGCCAGCGCGCAGCCAGGACGAACGGGACCAGCAGTTGCTCGGCCGTTACCTGCGCCTGGTCGAGGCGCATTACCGCGAGCACCTTGCCGTGGACGATTTCGCCGCGCGCCTGGGCATCACCAGCCTGCTGTTGAACCAGCTGTGCCGGGCGCTGGCCGGGCAATCGGCGTTGCAGGTGATCCACCAGCGCCTGCTGCTCGAAGCACGGCGCAATCTTGCCTACACGCGCATGAGCATCGGCCAGTTGTCCGACAGCCTGGGGTTCAGCGACCCGACCTACTTTGCACGATTCTTCAAACGGCTCGACGGGCAGACGCCCAAGGCCTATCGCAAGTCCGTGAATGCCTGAGCGGGGCTGCGAGCACAGCCCTTGCTTGACGTATACGTCAACCTGGCATTAGGTTACTCGCATTCCCTCCCCCGAGCGCAAGCATGAGCAGCCAGACCTACAGCATCTCCGACCTGTCCCGCGAACTGGACATCACCACCCGCGCCATCCGCTTCTATGAGGAGCAGGGTCTGCTCAGCCCTGAACGACGCGGCCTGGAACGCATCTACTCGGCCCGCGACAAGGTCACGCTCAAACTGATCCTGCGCGGCAAGCGCATCGGTTTCTCGCTGGCCGAATGCCGTGAACTGATCGAACTCTACGACCCCTCCGGCGGCAACCAGAAACAGCTCACCAGCATGCTGGCGAAGATCGCCGAACGCCGCGCCCAGCTCGAACAGCAGATGCTCGACATCCAGCAGATGCACCTGGAGCTGGACACCGCCCAGGAGCGTTGCGAGCAGGCCCTGGCCGCCACCCTGAACCCGCCGCACACCCACCGTTGATCCGCCACAGGAAGCCCGCCATGTCATTGCCCAAGAATGTCCGCCTGGTCGAAGTCGGCCCGCGCGACGGCCTGCAGAACGAAGCCCAGCCCATCAGCGTCGCCGACAAGGTGCGCCTGGTGGACGACCTCACCGACGCCGGGCTCTCCTACATAGAAGTGGGCAGCTTCGTCTCGCCCAAATGGGTCCCGCAGATGGCCGGCTCCGGCGAAGTGTTCGCCGGTATCCGTCAGCGCGAGGGCGTCACCTATGCGGCGTTGGCGCCCAACCTGCGCGGTTTCGAGGATGCCCTGGCCGCCGGGGTGAAGGAAGTGGCGGTGTTCGCGGCGGCGTCCGAAGCGTTCTCCCAGCGCAACATCAATTGCTCGATCAGTGACAGCCTCAAGCGTTTCGAGCCGATCATGGAGTCTGCCCGCAGCCAGGGTGTGCGGGTGCGCGGCTATGTCTCCTGCGTGCTCGGCTGCCCCTACGAGGGACGCATCAGCGCCGAGCAGGTGGCACCGGTGGCCAAGGCCCTGCATGACATGGGCTGCTATGAAGTATCGCTGGGCGACACCATCGGCACCGGCACCGCCGGTGACACCCGCCGCCTGTTCGAGGTGGTCTCGGCCCAGGTGCCCCGCGCGCAGCTGGCCGGGCACTTCCACGACACCTACGGCCAGGCGCTGGCCAATGTCTATGCCAGCCTGCTCGAAGGCATCAGCGTGTTCGACAGCTCGGTGGCCGGCCTGGGCGGCTGCCCCTACGCCAAGGGCGCCACCGGTAACGTCGCCAGCGAGGATGTGGTGTACCTGCTGCAAGGGCTGGGCATCGAAACCGGCATTGACCTGGACCGGCTGATCGCCGCGGGCCTGCGTATCAGCGAAGTGCTCGGGCGCGCCACCGGTTCGCGGGTGGCGAAGGCCCGCGGCGTTCGCTGAGTCACACGCTTGTCACACAGGTGTGGGTGGAGTGTTACCGCCTACACGCTGTGCAGAAGAAAATCGGGTAACAGGGAAACAATTCGACAAATTTTCACGTGCCAATCCACTCTGCAAAATCACCAAGCCATTGATTTTAAAGGGTTTGTAAAAGTTGGCACGCCACCTGCTATATCTTTAGGCATAACAAGAACAAAAAACGCGATACCCAATAAAAACAACAGTAAACGGCTCTGACATAACAAGAACAACACGGCAGAGGCGTAGCAAGCAGATTTTTTTGGAGTCGACGTGCATTCCAGGGGTTACGGCCCCGCAACCTGGCAAGAACAATAAAACTACCTCCGAGGTAGCGGCAGTCAAGGTTGGATCACGTTGGATGAACGCAGGTCAGCGCTCAAAAAAATACGTTTGCTCTTGGCCCCGGTTGGGGGCCCCGCAGTGCAGAGACGACAGCCGACAAAAACAACAACAGGCCAGTCTCCAATAATAAGAAAAGAGCAGGCAACAACGCTTATGAGGGGAGCTTCGGCTCCCCTCAGTGCTTCCTGCCCTCCTCCTCCTCGCGCTTGTCCTCATGCTCACCTTCGACCTTTTCCACCAGCAACGGCATGCTCGCCAGCACCAGCAGCGCCAGCACCGTGCTGACCAGTGCCGTGGCCTCGCGCCCCATGCCGGCGGCCGTGCCGATGGCGGCGGTCATCCATAACCCGGCCGCGGTGGTCAGGCCCTTGACGTGACTGGTGTCGCGGCCATTGCCCTTGAGGATCGTGCCCGCGCCAAGAAAGCCAATCCCGGCGACGATGCCCTGGATCACCCGGCTCAACGCCTGCGCATCCGCCCCGGCCATGCTCGGCGCCAGGACGAACAAGGCCGCGCCCATGGACACCAGCATGTGGGTGCGCACGCCGGCCGACTTGCCCTTGCTCTCGCGCTCGAAACCCAGCACCGCCCCCAGCAAGGCCGCCATCAGCAGGCGGATGAGGATCCGGGAGACCTCGCGCGCGTCGGCAACATCGGCGAATTCGGTCTGCAACGCCGCCAGAAAGGCTTGCCAGAATGCTTCCATCGGATGCCTCCAGAGATCCCGCCGAACAGGTCTCAAGGAGTGTAGGTGGATTGCTCTGGCGTGAAACCCTGCAACTGCTCCAACCAGTACGCCACGTCCAGTTCGTCGATCTGCTCGGGGCGCAGGAAGCGCTCGGCATATTGCCGGTACACCCCGCTACTCAGGAACAAGCGCAGCAACTGCCCGTCGACATGCTTGTCCCGCGCCATGAACACCAGGATCTTCACCGACTCGGACAAGGTCTTCGGTGCCTTGTAGGGCCGGTCCGCCGCGGTCAGCGCCTCGAAGATGTCGGCGATCGCCATCACCCGCTCGGGGATGCTCAACGCCTCCTGGCCGAGCCTGCGCGGGTAGCCGCTGCCGTCCATCTTCTCGTGATGGTTGCCGGCGATTGACGGCACGCGCCTGAGTTGGCGCGGGAACGGCAGTGCGCTGAGCATGATGATGGTCTGCACGATGTGCTCGTTGATCTTGAAGCGCTCTTCATCGTTGAGCGTGCCGCGGCGGATCGACAGGTTGTACAGCTCGCCGTGGTTGCTGGCATGGGCCGGCAGGCGCATGTCGAAACCCCAGTGGTTGCGCGGGTCGTCCTTGGCCACCGGCGGCGTACGATCGCCCCAGGGCACCCGGTGCTCATCGCGGTCGGCAAGCAGGGGCTCGTCCACTGGCAAGGTTGCCGCCGAGGTGTCGGTGAACCGCTCCGCCTCATCGCGGGAGATGCCCAGGCGGTTGTCGAAGTGCCGCCGCCAGCGGCGCTGGCCGATAGTGCGCAGGCGGTCGATATCGGCCTCCTGCATGAACTCGCCACCGATGTTGGCGTTGGCGACGAAGGCGAACTCCTCCTGCAAGGTTGCCCGGCATGCCTCCAGCGTGCGCCGCAGCGCCGGCTCATCATCGCCGTTGGCCACGCCTTGCCAGTAGGCGACCTCGGCATCGCGCCAGAGCACCTCGAAGCGCATGCGCACCTCGTGGATGCGGTTGTACAAGGTCTCGAGCTTGGTCGCCTTGTCCACCACGTATTCGGGGCTGGTGATCTTGCCGCAGTCGTGCAGCCAGGCGGCCACGCGGAATTCGTAGCGCTCGGCCTCGCTCATGCTGAAATCGGCATAGGGGCCGCTGTCAGCCTGCACGGCCTGGTCCAGGAGCATCTGCGCCAGCTGCGGCACCCGTTCGCAATGGCCGCCGGTATAGGGGCTCTTGGCGTCAATGGCGTCGGCCAGCAACTTGATCATGGCGTCCAGCAGGCGCTGCTGGGCCTCGACCAGCTGGCGGGTCTCGATGGCCACGGCGGCGGCTCCGGACAGTTCCTCGACGAAGCGCTGGAACGGTTGGCCCACGGCCGCGTTCGCATCGGCGAGTTGCAGTACCAGGATGCCGAGCAGCGCCTGGCCGCGGTCGTTGAGCACCACCGCCAGGCTGCGCCCTTGCCATGCGAGGGCCTGGGTCACCGCGCTGGCCAGGTCTTGCCGCTCGCCTTCAGGCACCGCCAGTTCCTCGGGGTAGTCATGGCCGCGACTGGCGGCGGCCAGGCGCAACCGGGTGTTGTCGTCGTACAGATACACCGCACCGGCGCTGACGCCCGCTGCCGCCACCAGGTGATTGAGCACGCCGTCGAGCATGCCTTCGAGTTGGGTCTCGCGGCTGAGCGTGAGGGTGATCGCCTGGAAGTTGCGGATGGTGCCGGACATGCGGCTCAGCACCCGGCTCAGCTCACGCACTTCGGAGACCCGCGAGACAACGCCCACCTCACGGCTGAAATCGAAACTGGCCAGGCCCTGCACCTGCTCGGTCAGCCGGCGCAACGGACGGCCGATGCGCCGGCCCAGCAGCCCGCCGAGCAACAGCAACACGGCGGCCAGTGCCACTGCCCAGAGCAACTGCTCGAACAGCACCTTGCGCGCGCCGGCCAGCAGTTCGTGGGCCGGCACGGCGATCAACACCTGCAGGTGCTGTCCGGCCATGGAGGTAAGCGGCACGCGCATGCCGTACCAGGTCTGCCCCTCGACCTGGTACGGCTGCGGGCTCGCGCCCTGGGGCATGTCGGCGTAGATATGCGCAAGGCTGCCGATGCCCAGCTCGCCAATGCGCGACAGGCGCACGCTCTCACCCTCGCGCACGACCACCCGTTGCAGGTCGGGATAGGCCACCACGTTGCCCTGGTCGTCGACCACGGCGATCTCGGTGCCGGCGGTGATGCGCAGGTCACGGCTCTCGCTGGCCAGGTCGTTGACCGAGACATCCATGCCGATCACCGCGGTGCCCTCGGCGCTGCGCTGGGCCATGGTCAGGCCGATCTCGCGGGTGGTAAAGAACACGTAGGGGCGAGTGAGTACGGTCTCGGGCTGCGCGCTGGCTTCGATGAACCAGGGGCGTTGGCGTGGATCGTATTGGTAGTCGGGCTTGCCCTGGCGCTGCAACAGAGTCAGGGCCGGGTCATAGAAGCGCCACTCGCCCTGCATCGCGCCATCGGCGCCCTGGGTGACGGTCTGCACCAGGAACGCCGTGTCCGCCGGTGCCGCGAAGCGCTGCAACAGTTGCGGGTCGCGCAAGCGCCGGACCAGCAGGAATTCACCGTTTGGATAACCGACGTAGGCGGCGCTGAGCATGCGGTTGGCACGCAGGCTCTCGACCAGTTGCGGCAGTTGCTCGAGACGCTCGGCCAACGTGCTTGACGCCGGGCTGAAGGCCAGCAGGCGAATGCTGCTCTGCACCGGGTCGACCAGGCGCCGGGCGCGCTCGTCGATGGTTCGGCCGACCTGCTGGGCGGCATCGCCGGCGGCGGCCACCAGGGCCTGGCGCACGCCCAGGTAGCCTTGCCAGGCGAGGGCCGCGCCCAGCGCCAGCATGCCCAGCATGATCGCCAATGCCACCAGCCACTGCAGGGAAATGCTCCGGCCACGGTTGTTCATGGCCGTCTACCTCGAGCGGACGCCCGTCCAGCCTGCCCTATCAACACGCAGCCCATCCCAGGTACTCCCCGTGTGGCGATTTCCACAGTGTAATCAGCCCATGCGAACGTGCCGGCCCGAGATATCCGCTGGCAGCGAGACAGCCCGATAGTGGCACGACGCCATATATGACTGCATGCACTTTTTCGAAGCGATTGCAGGCCGTGGTTTGTCGAAACAATCCATCGTATACAAAACAAGCGAATTCTGTTTACACTGCCTCGCGCCTACGACAACGGTCATCGCCGTTGCGTATTGCGACAGGCTCAAGCCATGCGACATCCACTGCCGCCCGCCTTCACCGGGCATCCTTCCCGAATGCCGCTTGCCGCATTCGCCCTGTCACCGTCTGCCCACCTGCCCGATGCGCCCGCCATGGCGCAGCCTTGGCACGTGCGCGGTGAACCGTTCGCCCCTGTCATCGACGCCCGGCCACGCCGCCGCGCCTGACGGCCCTGGTGCGCCCGGCCCATGCACCAGGCGCCTCTCTACAATCAGAAAACACATCCCAAACGGGAGGGGACACACATGCCTAAGACCCTACTGGTCAAGAACGCCGAACTGCTGGTGACCATGGACGGCGAACGCCGTGAAATCAAACGCGGCGGCCTGTACATCGAAGACAACGTGATCCGCCAGGTCGGCCCCAGTGAAACACTGCCGCAAAACGCCGACGTGATCCTCGACATGACCGGCAAGGTGGTCATCCCCGGCCTGGTCAACACCCACCACCACATGTACCAGAGCCTTACCCGTGTGGTGCCGGCAGCCCAGGACGGCGAGCTGTTCAACTGGCTGACCAACCTCTATCCGATCTGGGCGCGGCTGACCCCGGAGATGATCGCGGTCTCGACCCAGACGGCCATGGCCGAACTGATCCTCTCGGGCTGCACCACCTCCAGCGACCACCTGTACATCTACCCCAACGGCTGCAAGCTCGACGACAGCATCCACGCCGCCGAGGAAATCGGCATGCGCTTCCATGCCGCTCGCGGCAGCATGAGCGTCGGCCGCAGCCAGGGTGGCCTGCCGCCGGACTCGGTGGTGGAAAAGGAAAGCGACATCCTCAAGGAATCCCAGCGCCTGATCGAGGACTACCACGACGCCAGCCATGGCTCGATGCGGCGCGTGGTGGTGGCGCCCTGCTCGCCGTTCTCGGTGAGCCGCGACCTGATGCGCGAAGCAGCGGTGCTGGCCCGCGAGTACGGCGTGTCGCTGCACACCCACCTGGCCGAGAACGTCAACGACATCGCCTACAGCCGCGAGAAGTTCGGCATGACTCCGGCCGAATACGCCGAGGACCTGGGCTGGGTCGGCCACGATGTGTGGCATGCCCACTGCGTGCAACTCGACCAGCACGGCATCGAGCTGTTCGCCCGCACCGGCACCGGGGTCGCCCACTGCCCGTGCTCGAACATGCGCCTGGCCTCAGGCATCGCGCCGATCCGCAAGATGCGCGACCACGGCGTGCCGGTGGGGCTGGGGGTCGATGGTTCGGCATCCAACGACGGCGCCAGCATGATCGGCGAGGTACGCCAGGCCTTGCTGCTGCAACGGGTCGGCTTCGGCCCGGATGCGATGACCGCCCGCGAAGCGCTGGAAATCGCCACCCTGGGTGGTGCCAAGGTACTCAACCGTGACGATATCGGTGCCCTGGCACCGGGCATGGTCGCCGACTTCGTGGCCTTCGACCTCGGCCATGTGGCTTATGCCGGCGCCCTGCACGACCCACTGGCGGCGCTGGTGTTCTGCACCCCGACCCACGTCGACACCAGTGTGATCAACGGACGTGTGGTGGTTCAGGACGGGCGCATCACTACCGTCGACCTGCCAAGGGTGCTGGAGCGTCATAACCAGTTGGCGCGTCAGTTGGTCATCGGCGAGTAGGCCGGCTATGGAACAGCCATCCCCCTGAGCCGCTGCGCCAGTTCCAGGGCCACCCGCCCGCTGGCCGGCGTGGGCATCAGTTGGGTGAACGGGATATCGATCATGCGCTTCTCGCGCACCGCCCGCAGGCTCGAAAGCACCGGGTCGCGGGTCAGCAGCTGACGCTTGCGGCTGGCCGGCGACCACAGGGCGTCGGCCAGCAGGATCACGTCGGGGTCGCTGCTCAGCAGCGCCTCGCGGTTGATCGTCACGCGGTACTGGTCGATCCCGGCAAGCACATTGCGCGCCCCGGCGGCGGCCAGCAGCGGCGTGACGAACCCACGTCCGCCCTCGCTGTCCAGCCCCCGCACCTCGCTGTCGAGGTAGAACACCGACAGTGGCTTGCCGCTGGGTGCGATCGCCCTGGCCTGCGCCAGGTCGGTCTCCATCGCCTCGATCAATGCCTGCGCCCTCGCCTGTCTGCCCAACAGCTCGCCAAGCACAGTCAGGTCACGCCGGACATGGCCGTAGTAGTCCAGCGAGTGACCGTTACAGGCCGACTCGAGCAGGTAGGTGGCAATCCCGTTGCCGGCCAATCTGCTGCGCGAGGTGATCCCATCGCCAAAGGCCGTGGCGAATCCACCGACCACCAGGTCCGGCCTTTGCGCGTACAACACTTCGCTGGCCGGATACTCCCGGGCGATCACCGGCACACCCTGGTAGCGGCCCTGCTTGTAGGCGGCGCCGTTGTCGTCCAGGTAGGCCACCCCGACCATCGACGGCCCCGCGCCAAGAGCGAGCAGCAGGTCGGCCGCGTGCTGGTTGAGGGCGACGATACGCGCAGGCGCCGCAGCGAGCCGTTGCCAGTCCTGCCCGCAGTTGCGATAGCTGTCGGCCAGGGCCGGTGTGCCACAGCACACGGCCAGCGACAGCAGCCAGGCTTTACGCATCGCACGCCCCTCCCTTGATCAACAGTCCTTCGGCGATCCTTGCGCCCTCTAGATGCGTTTCCACCAATTCCTCCACCTCCCGATCATCACGTACCCGATACCAGCAGCCGTCCGGGTGCACCGTCAACACGGGCCCCAGGTTGCAGGGAAACTGGCAACCGGTGCGGGTCAGCAGCACGCCGCCCGGGGTCTCAATCAGGTCACGCTCCAGCAGCAGCCGGCGCAGGCGTTTCCACAACGGCAAGGCGCCGCGCCGCACGCAGCGGGGGCCGGTGCAGAGGAACACCTGACGGGCATGCTCGGGCACCCGCGACCAGTCCGGGTCGCTGGCCACCGCGTTGACCTGGTCGCACGCCAGGTGACGGGCAGGTTCTCCGATGCTGGCACAGGCCACTCGCGCATCCAGGCCGCGCCGCCCCAGGGCCTGGGCCGTGACCCAGACGCCGGCCCGAGCTTGCGCCAGGCGCCCCAGCTCATCGCGCAGCCAGTCAAGGTAGGCGCTGTCCGAGGTGGGTTCCAGGTCCACCACCAGCAGGCGTTCCACGCCCTGGTCGAGGGCCTCGCGGATCACCGCCCAGAGCCCGTCGAAACCCTCCAGGGTGTCGACGATATCCCGGCCCGCCTCTTGGCCACGCAGGTCGCGAATCTCGGCGCCGAAAGCTTCGGCCGCCGAGCCGCCACCCAGGCCGGGGCCGACGAACAACACGCGCTGGTAGTCCATGCTCACGCCCTCAGAAGGTGTAGGTGTAGCGCAGTTCGCTGGTGAACGGCCGCCCGAGGTTGTCGACGTTGCTCGCCCGACTGGTGACATAGTCGCGGTCAAACAGGTTCTCCACCAGCAGGCTCAGCCGGTGCTGGCGGGCGCCGTCCAGGTAGCGGTAGGCATCGGCGTCGACCGTGGTCGACTCCAAGGACGGCGCGGCGACGATCTGCTGGTCGAGGATCAGGGGGGTGTTTTCGGCCAGTGCCAGGGGGCTGGCCAGGCAGCCCAGGAACAAGGTCCGGGCCTTGGGGAAGCGACGTCGGGAGTGAATCACAGCAATCATGCTCTTCTCGAAAGTGACTTTCGCAGAAGCACGCAGGAGCACGGATCGCGCACACGCCAATACCGGCCCATGCCCGCCCACCGCAGGAGTTTGCCTACTACATTCCAGGCCGGTCTCCGGGCTCGCAAGACAAGATGTCTTCACCTTCCCATGACGCGGGGGCCACAGTGGTCTGTCGAAGGCATCACTTGCATACCGTTGCGGGGGCAGCACCGGACTGGCGCGAAGCGCGTACCGGTTTCCCGTTTCACCCCATGCGCGGCGGCATGGGACACCTGAAATCGGTCGGCATCAGAACACCTGGCGCCGAGAGGCGTCAAGCGAGGCGGGTGAATCGTTTCGAATGTTTTTTATCGGCCGTTCACTCTAGGCAGATGTGTCAAAAGTTGTAGAATCCGCACGCCTAACCCATTCCCTTCGAGCTTTACCGATGAAGCTGGCCCGCCACACACGATCGCAAGTCGCCTGGGTGCTGTATTTCAGCATCCTGTTCGGCTCGTTGCTGTGCGCCATGGGCCATGGGCAGATGGCCGGGCTGCGCCTGGCCGGCCTCGACGACGCCGCCTGGTGCGCGGCCGACAGCAGCGGCGTGTTCAAGGGCGACCAGGACATCACCGACCCGGTGCTGCCCGCCGGCGGCGACTGCGTGATCGCCAGCCTGTTCAGCGCAATCCTGCTGGCGGTATTCTTCGGCTTGCTGGCGCTGCTCGCCGGGGAGTCGAGCAAACCCTTACCCAGACAACCCGCGCCACGGCTGCCCAAGCAGCGCTGGCCACTGGTCAACCCCCGCGCCTCCCCCGCTTCGCTTCTCGCGTTCTGACATCGCCACGTCCTCGAACTGCCTGATCGGCAGCGGGCGTGCGCTCATTGATTTCAGCCAGGAAGCCTTGCATGTTCCGCATGACCACTCTGGCGCTGCTCGTTGGCAGCGCAACCTGCGCCTGGGCGCAGGACGACACCCTCACCCTGCCCGCCAGCAACGTCACGGCCACGGCCGACCAAGCCAAGGAAGCGACCAGCCTCGACCTCGACCGCCCCATCGAAAGCGGCTCACGCCTGAACCTCAGCGCCCGCGAGAACCCCGCCTCGGTCAGCGTCGCCGACCGCAAGACCATGCAGCGCATCGGCGCGCGCAACTTCCAGGACGCCGCCAATGCGCTGCCCGGAGTCAACGCCTCGGCACCGCCCGGCTGGGGCGGCTACGTGTCGTATCGCGGCTTCAACGGCGCCCAGGTCAGCCAGCTGTTCAACGGCATCAACCTGCAGTACGGCGCCGCCGGCCGCCCGGTCGGGGCATGGATCTACGACCGTGTCGAACTGCTCGGCGGGCCGTCGTCGTTCCTCAACGGCAGCGGCGCCGTCGGCGGCAGCCTGAACATGATCACCAAACTGGCCAACCGCGACGAGGACACCTTCGAGGGCCGCGTCAGCTATGGGCGCTACGACACGATGGAAACCTCGGTCGGCTTCAACAAGGCGCTCAACAGCGGTGACGGCCCGCGCCACTACGCGCGGCTCGACTACAGCCGCACCAGCACCAATGGCTATATCGACCGCCAGGAGAACGGGGCCGGCAACCTGGCCTTCTCGCTGCTCAGCGACATCAACGACCAGCTGTCGCACACCCTGGCCATCGAGTATCTCGAAGAGAAGGAAGACAGCCCCTACTGGGGCGCGCCGGTGCTGCAACCGGCCAGCGGCACCCTGCATATCGACAAGCACCACCGTTTCGACAACTACAACGTCGAGGACGGCCGCTACGAGCAGCGCACCCGCTGGCTGCGCTCGATCACCGACTACCGCATCGACGACAGCAACCAGTTGCGCAACACCTTCTACCACTACAACGGCCAGCGCGATTACCGCAACCTCGAGGTGTACCGCTACAACCCCGGCAACACCGCCATCGCCCGCTCCGGCGGCTACCGCCAGCGCCACGACCAGGAGGTCAACGGCAACCGCGTCGAGCTGACCCACCAGGGCCAGCTGTTCGGCCTGGCCAGCGACTGGGCGTTCGGCGTGGACTACAACCGCAACCAGCAGACCGCCTATCCGTTGTCCAAGGGCGCGTTCGACAGCATCGATCCCAACGGTTTCCAGCCCGGCCACTTCCTCGACATCCCTGGCATGGACGCGCCACGCGCCAAGGGGCGCAGCACCACGACCGACACCACTGCGGGCTTCGTCGAGAACCGTACCCGCCTGACCGACCAGCTGTCGCTGGTCACCGCGCTGCGCTACGACCATATCGACTTCGACGTGGTCGACCACGTGACCCGGGCCAAGCTGAATCGGCGCTGGGATGCCTTCACCGGGCGCCTGGGGCTGGTCTACGACCTGACCTCCAATATCAGCCTGTACACCCAGTACAGCACCTCGGCCGAACCGCCAGGGGGCTCGCTCACCGGCGCGTCGATCAGCCAGGTCGGCGACTTCGACCTGAGCACCGGCAGGCAGGTGGAAGTGGGCAGCAAGTTCGACTTCCTCGACGGGCGCGGCTCGGCCACCGCGGCGGCCTACCGCATCGTGCGCAAGAACATCTCGGTGCCCTCCTCGACCGTGCCCAACACCACCGAGCAGGCCGGCCAGCAGACCTCCACCGGCATCGAGCTGGCGGCGTCGTTCAAGGTCACGCCCAAACTGCTGGCGGCAGGCAACTTCAGCTGGGTCAACGCCGAATACGACGAGTTCAACGAGACCATCGGCGGCGTGGTGTACTCGCGCAAGGGCAAGAACCCGGTGAACATCCCGGACCGGGTGGCCAACCTCTGGCTGACCTACGACCTGGCGCCGGGCTGGCAGGTCGGCGCCGACGCCCGCTACGTCTCGGCGGTCTACGCCAACACCGCCAACACCCAGTGGGTGCCTTCGTACACCGTCTACGGGCTGTCGATGACCCACGACCTGGACCAGCACGTGCAACTCAGCGCCCGCCTGCGCAACCTCACCGACGAAGTCTACGCCCGCTTCATCCACCAGACCAACACCCAGTACTACCTGGGTGAGCCGCGCAGCCTGGAAGTCGCTGTGCAGTGGCGCTACTGATGGGCCTGAAACGCCAGCTGTACCTGTGGCATCGCTGGCTGGGCATCGTCGCCTGCCTGTTCATGGCGCTGTGGTTCGTCTCCGGGGTGGTCATGCTGTATGTCGGCTACCCCAAGCTGACCACGGCCGAGCGCCTGGCTCACCTGCCGGCCTTGCCGGCGGGATGCTGCGCCGAGTTGCCGGCGCAATGGGCTGAGCAGCCGTTGAAGGCGCTGCGCCTGACCAGTCTGGGCGGGCAACCGTACTATTTGCTGGAGCTGGTGGACGGTCGCCGCGTCACCCTCGATGCAGCCAACGGCGCGCCCCTGGCCAACGCCGACGCGGCCTGGGCCCTGGCCAATGCCCGGCAGTACGCCGGTAGCGCGGCATTGGCTTACCAGGGCACGCTGGACGAGGACATGTGGACCCACTCCCGGGCCCTGGACAGCGATCGTCCCTTGCACCGGGTGCAAGTGGACGATGCGGCCGGCACCTGGCTGTATCTGTCCGGGCGCACCGGCGAGGTGGTGCGCGATGCGAGCGGCCGTGAGCGCGCCTGGAACTGGGTCGGCGCCTGGTTGCACTGGCTCTATCCGTTGCGCGGTGGCCTGGGCTTCGACAATGGCTGGCGCACCCTGGTGATCGGCCTGTCACTGCTCGGCACGCTGATGGCGCTCATGGGCATCGCGGTGGGCATCCTGCGCCTGCGCTTGCGCAAGCCTTACCGTAGCGGATCGTGCAGCCCCTACCCCGGCGGCTGGCTGCGCTGGCACCACATCGGCGGGCTGCTGTTCGGTGGGGTGCTGGCGCTGTGGGTGTTCAGCGGGTTGATGTCGATGCGCCCCTGGGGCGTGACCGACAGCCGCTCGCAGATCGCCTTGCAGCAAGCGCCGCTGCGCGCCGCCGACCTGCAGTTGCCGATTGCCACGGCCCTGGCCCGCTTGCGCGACGAAACAGGGTTCGATGCAGTGGAGCTGCAGTGGCAACGCCTGGCCGGCGTCACCTATGCCGTGGCCCGCAGCGCCGACGGCAACAGCCGCATCCTTGAAGCACACGCCCCGCCGGCGCGTACCTTCAGCCGGGAAAGGCTGCTGGCGGCCGCGCAAGCGATGGCTCCAGGGGTGACGGTGGAGGATGACTGGCAGAGCACCTATGACTTCCACTACTTCGCCCGCGAGCCACAGAGCATGTACGGATCCCAAGCGCGCCCACTGCCCGTGCTGCGCCTGCGCTTCGCCGACGCGGCGGGCACCTGGGCCTACCTGGACCCTGCCAGCGGCACGCTGGTGGCCAGCCACGACCGGGCGCAACGTGCCGGGCGCTGGTTGTTCAACCTGTTGCACAGTTGGGATTGGCAACCGCTGCTGGCGCGGCCGCTGTTGCGCGAAGGGTTGATCATCGGCCTGAGTAGCGGCGGCCTGGTGATAGCCCTCAGTGGTGTGGTACTGGGCTGGCGACGCCTGCGCAGGACTCTTCGCTAGCGTCATTGGGGCTGCTGTGCAGCCCCTTTCGCCTGACTGACAGCCATTGACGGCTACCCGCGCTTTTTCTTCACCCCGCCCTGCCTGGCCTTGAACCGGGGATTGGACTTGCAGATCACATAGATCCGACCACGGCGCTTGACCACCTGGCAGTCACGATGACGGCGCTTGGCCTGCTTGAGTGAGGACAGTACTTGCATGAGAACCTCCGGATACGTAATAACATAACATTAACGCAAATCATTCTCATCGCGCAACCGCCCTGTCACACCTTCTTCTGGCGATGATTGAAGCGATAATGTAATGTTATTACATATTTAACGGAGATCCCCCTTGAACCCTCGCGCTCCCCTTCTGGCCGGCCTGACCCTGGGCCTGTTCGGTCAACCGCTCGCTGCGGCCCAACCCCTGGTGCTGGACGAAACCTCGATCACCGACGCCTACCTCGAAGAGCGCGCCGACGGCCCGGTCCAGGGTTATCGGGCCACCCGCTCGGCCACCGCCACGCGCACCGACACCGATATCCGCGACACCCCGCAGAGCATCGAAGTGGTGCCGGCCCAGGTACTCAAGGACCTCAACAGCACCCGCATCGACCGCGCCCTGGACTTTGCCGGCGGCGTGTCGCGGCAGAACAACTTCGGCGGCCTGACCTTTCTCAACTACAGCGTGCGCGGCTTCACCACGGGGGAGCTGTACAAGAACGGCTTCGCCGTCAACCGCGGCAGCTACAGCGCGCCCGACACCTCCAGCATCGAGCGCATCGAGGTGCTCAAGGGCCCGGCCGCGAGCCTCTATGGGCGGGGCGATCCCGGCGGGCTGGTCAACATCGTCAGCAAGCGCCCCCAGGCCGAGACATTCAGCACCGTGAACCTGAGCGCCGGCAGCTGGGACCGCTACCGCGGCACGCTGGACGCCAACGCGCCGCTGGACAGCCAAGGCAACCTGCTGGGCCGGGTCAACCTGGCGGTGGAGGACAACGGCAGCTTCCGCGATCACGTCAACAGCGAGCGGCGGATCGTCAGCCCGTCGCTGAGCTGGCAGCTGTCGCCCGACACCCGCCTGCTGCTGGACACCGAGTTCTCCCGCACCGAATCGGTGTTCGACCGCGGCATCCCGGCGGTCAATGGCCAGATGGGCTCGGTGCCGCGTTCGGCGTTCATGGGCGAGCCCAACGACGGCAAGATCCGCAACGACAACCAGACCGTCGACCTGGCCCTGGAGCACTTCCTTGACGACAACTGGAAGCTGCGCCTGGCCAACCACTACACCCAGGGCACACTGAAGGGCAACAGCTCCGAGCCCCAGGCCCTGGTCGGCAACACCCTCACACGCTTCTATCGCGAGCGCGACTTCGAGTGGAACGACAACATCACCCAAGCCGAACTGCACGGCCAGTTCGAGCTGCTCGGCTGGCAGCACCAGAGCCTGATCGGCCTGGAATACGAGAACTACCGCAACAGCCAGAAGTACCCGCAGAGCGCGACCCTGGCCAGCTACGGCCTGGACATCCGCAACCCGGTACACGGCAAGCCCAAGCCGGCCCTCACCCGCGCCAATGACTTCTTCGAACGCACCGAAAGCCATTCCCTCAACCTGCAGGACCAGATCGCCTTCAGCGAACGCCTGCGCGGCCTGCTCGGGGTACGCCTGGAGCGCATCGAGCAGACCTCGCAGAACCGCAGCAGCGGCATCAGCAACAGCCAGGCCAAGGATGTCGCCACGCCCCGCGTCGGCCTGCTGTACCAGCTGACGCCACAGGTCGGCGTGTTCGCCAACGCCTCGACCTCGTTCAAGCCCAACACCATCGGCACCCAGGGGCAGGTGTACAAGCCCGAGAAAGGCATCGGCTACGAGACCGGCCTGAAGCTCGACCTGTTCGACAGCCGCCTGGGCGCCACGGTGGCGCTGTTCCATATCGACAAGGAGAACGTCATCACCACCGATGCCCTGGGCGAGAGCATCGCGGCCGGCAAGGCGCGCAGCCAGGGCCTGGACCTGCAGTTCAGCGGCCAGCTCAGCGAGGCGGTGCGGGTGATCGGCGCCTATGCCTACATCGATGCCGAGGTCACCAAGGGCGATGCCAGCCTGCCCAAGGGCAGCGACCTGCTGGGCATTGCCCGTAACAGCGGCAGCGTGATGGGCGTGTATGAGTTCCAGAATGGCGCCCTGCGCGGTTCGGACCTGGGCGCGGCGTTCAACTATGTCGGCGAGCGCTCCGGTCAGGCCGGCAGCGCTTTCACCCTGCCCTCGTACAGCACGGTCGACCTGCTGGCGCACTACAAGGCGAGCGAGCAGGTCACCGTGGGCCTGAACCTCAACAACCTGTTCGATCGCAAGTACTACGAGCGCTCATACAACAGTTCATGGGTGTTGCCGGGCGAGCCGCGCAATGTCAGTGTCAGCCTGACGCTCAGCCTCTGAGGCCGGCGCAGTGGCTCGCGATGCCCCACGCACCGGGGCATCGCGATACACTGTGCGGACACCACCCAAGCAGCCCCTGGCATGATCCAGTCCGATCTCGATCTGTTCGACGCACACCCCCAGCAGCTGGCCGCGCACACCACGCTGCTGCCAGGTTTCGCCCTGGCGGAGCTCGAGCCCCTGCTCGATGCCTTGCGCCCGGTGCTGCGCGCGGCGCCGTTTCGCCACATGCAGACCCCCGGCGGCCTGCGCATGGCCGTGGCACTGAGCAATTGCGGCGCGCTGGGTTGGGTCAGCGACGCAAGCGGCTATCGTTACTCCGCCACCGACCCGGTCAGTGGCAAGCCCTGGCCTGCCCTGCCCCGGGTGCTGGTCGAGCTGGCTTCGCGCGCCGCCGCCCAGGCCGGTTTCGACGGCTTCGTGGCGGATGCCTGCCTGATCAACCACTACCTGCCGGGTACCCGCCTGAGCCTGCATCAGGACCGCGACGAGCAGGACTACGCCCAGCCGATCGTCTCGATCTCGCTGGGCCTGCCCGCAGTGTTCCTGTTCGGCGGGCTGCAACGCTCGGACCGTACCCGGCGCATCCCGCTGAACCACGGCGACGTGCTGGTGTGGGGCGGCGAGGACCGCCTGCGCTTTCATGGCGTGCTGCCGATCAAGCCTGGCGTGCATCCGCGCATGGGCGAACGGCGGATCAATCTGACGCTGCGCAAGGCCGGCTGATCCTAGGCTGCCCCTAACGGCCGGCAAACCATTCCCGGCGTTCCTCGAACGCGGCCCTGATCGCCCCGACCATCACCTGCACCAACGGGTCGGCTTCGGTGCGCTCATCGACCGCCAGCCACACGCGCCGGCGCATCGGCTCGCGGAACAACCCCGGCAAGGCCAGCAGGCCACGATCCAGATGTGCCGCGTAGTGCGGCAGCAAACCGACACTGGCGCTGCACTTGATCAGCTGGCAGTACATCTCGTAGTCCTGGATCTGCGTCACGCCGGCCGAGCGGGTGCTCAACAGCGCCTGCCAGGGCGTCAACGCCTGCACGCCGACCTCGCCTTGCCATTGCACCAGCATGTAGTCCTGCAGGTGCGCCAGGCTGGTCGGGCGGTTGGCCTCGCGGGCATAACGCTTGGCGATATGCGGCAGGTACTCGAGGGTGGCCAGGGCTTCGGCGGTGCTGTCGGCAAAACAGCCGCTGCGGGCGCCCTGGTCAAGGTCGCCCAGCCATAGCGCCACATCCACGGCCTGCTCGGGTACCTGACGACCATCGAGCGTGGCCACCTCCAGGCGCATGCCGGCATGCTGGCGCACGAAGTTGATCAGGTTGCGGCCCAGCAGGTCCTGCAGCAGTGGTTCGGCCACGGCCAGGCGCACACTGGCGCTGGCTTCCCGCGGCGGTGGCACCACCGGTTCGCGGGCCTGGAGCACCTGCTGCAGGCGCTCGCCCTGCTGGCTGAGCACCGGGTTGTTGTTGCGGTTGACGAACAGGCTGTAGCCCAGGCGTGCCTCCAGCGCCGCCAGGCGCTTGCGCAGGGCCACCGGTTTGAGGTTGAGCCGCCGCGCCGCCTGCATGAAACAACCGCAGCGCGCGGTGACCAGAAAACAGTTCAGGGTCTGTTCGTCCAGGGCCAGCGGCACCTGGGGGCGAACGACGGGCACGCTGGTATCCGGGGCTCGCCCCCGGGACAGATCGATAGGCATCCCTCGCCTCCCGCGGGCCCGCCTTGGCAGGCCCGCTTCTTCCATGGTTGTAGGCGACTAGCGGCTGCTTTCCAGCACCTGGTTGAGCGCCGCGCCGTCGATGCTGAGGGTGGCAGTGTCGAACATGCCCTCGACATAGGCCTTGGCCACCTGCTCCTGGCGCTGGGCACGCAGCACCTGGCGCAGGCGCGGGGCCACCTCGTCGAAGGTCGCCGCCCGGGCCGGCTGCTGTTCCACCAGCTTGATGATGTGATAGCCCGCCGCGCTCTGCACCGGCTCGCTGACGCTGCCCACCTTGAGTTTCGGCACCACCCCGCGCACCTCCGGCAACAGTTGCGCCAAGGCCTGCAGGCCGGTATCGCCGCCGTTGGCGGCGGTGCCGGCATCCTGCGAATGCTCGCGGGCCAATGCGCCAAAGTCCGCATCCGCGGCCTGGGCCTGCTTGGCCAGGGCCACGGCCTGCTTGCGCACGGCCTCGTCATCCTTGGGGTTCTCCACCCGCAGGAAGATCTGGCTCAGGCGATAGCGTGCCGGCAGTTGCAAACCAGCCTTGCCTGCCTCGTAGGCCTGCTTGAGCTCGGCTTCAGTGGGGTAGTCGTCGGGTACCTTGCTCACCGAGTCGAGGTAGTCGCGCAAGACGATCTGCTCGGTGGCCGCGCGGGTCTGCACCTGGATCTCCGGACGCTGCAGCCAGCCTTGGGCCTCGGCCTGCTGGTACAGGGCCTTTTCCGCCAAGCGGGCGCGGATCCAGGCCTCCAGTGCTGGCCGGTCGCCGCGCAGGCTGGCGCGGGACTCTTCGGGCAACTGGGCGAACAGCGCCTTGAGTTCGCCGCTGCCCACCTGTTGCTCGCCAAGGCGCGCCAGCACCGGGCCGTTGTCGGTGGCCACCAGGGTGGCGGGCGAAGCCGGGCGCGCCGCCGCCACCGGCTCGTCGCCCGGGCGCAAGGCCAGGGCGACCGCCACTGCGACAACGGCCAGCGCGCCAGCGCCGGCCCACAGGGTTCGCGCCGTCACGAAGCGCTCACCGCATCGCCGGCCACCTGCTCGGGCGCCGTTTCGGCGACATTGCGGCTGTAGTCGCGCAGGTAGACGATGAACTCCTGCAGCAGGCGATCCCACAGCAACAGGCTGCCAAGCAGGTGTTTCTCGCTGACGCCGTCGGCAACCACCACGTCCTTCTCCATCACCAGGAACTCGCCCTGCACCGACAGGCGGGCGAAACGGCGCGTGGCGTTCCAGCGCTCGGCCAGGCCCGCGGGCAGCTCGCCCTGGATACGCAGCGCGCAACTGAAGGTGAAATCGAGGAACTCGCCTTCCTGGTTCAGCGCCCGGTTGCCGAAACGTACGGCGTAACCCACGCCCTGGCTGGCGCTGAGCAACTGCACCACGGCATTCTGCTCGGTGCGATTGACCCGGCAGCCGGCATCCTGCAGCAGCTTGGTCAGGGAGTCGGCGCTAACGGTTTCGATCAGGGTGACTTCGGTCATGTGCTTACTTCCTTGCGTTGAGAAAACGTCACTGGGTCACGCCCGTGGGGGCGTCGAACTGGCTTTCGTAGAGTCTGTCGCCATAGGCCTGGGCCAGCTCCTCGAAGCGGACCCGGGCCGAGCCGGCAAAGGGCTGGCGCATCTTCATCACATCGGCGATATCGACCTTTTCATAGGCGGCCAGCATCTCCTTGGCCACCCCGTACATCTGCTGGTTGCGCGCCTGGCACTGCTGCACCTGGCCATCGCGCTCGGCCAGTTGTGCCTGCAGGCCGGCACGCTCGCTTTCCTTGGCGCGTGCCATGCCCAGCAGTTCGTCATAGGCCTGCTTGTACTTGTGCAGTTGTTCGTTGCTGCTGGCCACCAGCGCCTGGGCCTGGCTGTGCACGGCCAGCTGCTGGCCGGCGAGCTGTTCGCTCTGGCCGCGCGCCCTGGCCAGTTGCGCGGTCAGCTCGCGCACCTGGCCCAGGGCCGCGTCGCGTTGCTGTTCCGCCGCCTGGCGGGCGGCGCTGGCCTGGGCCTGCTCGCTCTGCAGGGCCTGCAGCTGTTGCGTGGTGCTGCGCAGCTGGGTGCGCAGGCGCTCTTCGAGGGTTTCGGCCGACGCCGAGGCGGCCAGGCTTGCGCCCAGCGCCAGCATCAACCAGGCGCAACGATGGCGATAGACTCCCTTGTTCATGCCCGTGCTCCTTCCCTAGAACCGCGTGTTGACTTCAAGTTGTAGCACATCGATGTCAAACGGCGCGCCGTAGACTGCCTCGCTGCTCAACCAACGGGCTGTAGCGTAGACGTTGTCGGCCAGGCCGTAGTTGCCACCGAGGAAATAGCCCTTGGCGTTGGTGCCGCCAAGGTGGAAGCTCGAGTCGTTGAACCCGTCCGGCAGCGCGTCAGGCTCGATGCGCTTGTAGCCGGCGAACAGGTTCCAGTCGCCGGCCTTGCGCATGTCCAGGGCGTTGCCCAGGGTGAACTGCAACATCCAGGCGTCGCCGCCGCTCTTGATGTTGCCGTTCTCGTCGATGTTGTTGGCCAGCTGGCCGGCCGAACGCTTGCGCATGTCGCCCTCGTCGTAGGCCAGGTTGTGGATGTAGTTGGCCTGGCTGCGCAGCTTGAAGTCATGGGGCAAGTCGGCGTCCCACACCAGGTTCAGGTCGAGCAGTTCGAACTCCGAGGCGATGCCGACGAACTGCGGCTGCGGCGTGGCCGCCGGGTTGGCCGGATTGGGCGTGATATCGCGCAGCAGGAACACCGTGTTGCCCTTCTGCATGAAGGTCGGCCGGGTTTCGTCGCTGTCACAGGCCGGCTGGCCATCCCAGGGCGCGCAGGGGCTGGAGCGCTCGCCGGCGATGTCGTCGAAGCGGTAGTAGGCCATCGCGCCCTTGAGGCGGTGATGGTCGTTGAGCGCCCATTTCGCGCCCAGCTGCGCGCCGTACAGCCACTTGTTGTCGCTGTCCTCCTTGTCCAGGCCGTTGCTGCTGGCGCTGTCGTCGCTGTACTGCACAGGGAACGCGCCGACGGTGCCGAACAGGCTGAGGTCGCGGTTCAGCGGCTGGTCGAAGATCGCCGCCACGCCATCGAAGTTGAGGTCGTGGGAATAGAGGATATCGGTGGACATGAACGGATTGGCGATGCGCCCGCCGGTCAACGTCAGTCGCTCGCTGGGCGTCCAGGTGACATAGCCCTGGTCGAGCCAGATGTCCTTCTTGCCGAAGCCGCCGCCGAGGTTCTGGGTGGTCGACACCGGGTTGTTGTTGGAGCCGGTGGCGACGCGGATGCCGGCCACCCAGTTGTCCGCCAGCTGGGCCTTGAGGCCGAAGCGCGCGCGCAGGCGCAGGAGGCTGTCGCGGTCCTCGCGGGTATTGAGCAGCGGCGGCAGGTTCGAGCCGCTGTTGGCGTTGACGTCGTACGGGCCCTTGTCGTTGAGCTTGGCGAAGTCGACGATCTCGTTGCTGTTGCCGTCGGCATAGCCGCGCGATTCGTAGCGCAGGCGCAGGTCACCGTCGAAGCTGATGCGCGAGGCCCAGTCGGGGAAGGTGTTGGGCGCGGCCCAGTTTTCCTGCTTGGCGGTGTTCATCACCTCGGCCTTGATCTCGTCGCGGATCTGCTGGCGGACGATGGCCGGCACATACTGCACGCGCACTTCGCCGTTGGCCGCGGGGGCCTGGGCGACGATCGGCGCGGCGCTGACAGCCCGCGCCTGCTGGGCCTCGCGCTCGGCCTGGGCGATCAGCGCGTCGGCCTTGTCCTGCTTGAGCACGCCCTGTTCCACCAGCAGGCGGATCAGGTTGACGGTCGCGTTCTCCGACGGCGCGGCGTGGGCGACGGTCGGACCGACCGCGGTGGCGGCGGCCAGCAGGCCGAGCGCCAGGGTCAATCGGTTGACTGGGCACTTCATGGGTTTGCAGCTCCTGTGGGTCAGTCGTGCTTCGTTGTTCATGGCCGGCGCCCCTGCAGGGCGATCTTCACCGGCAAGGTCAGGTTGGCCGGCGGGCGCTGGTCGAGGGCGCGGGCGCCGCGCAGGGCGGCGAGCACCTGGGCGTCCACCTCCGGCTCGCCGCTGCCGCGCAGCAGCTCGACACGGGTGATCTCGCCGGCGGCGCTGAGCCAGATTTCGGCCTGCAGGTTGAACACCAGGTTGCGCAGCTCGGGGTTGTCGCGCAGCAGGCGCTGGAAGGCATAGGCCAGGTACTGGCTGTAGGTGCCGCTGCCCAGGCCGCCACCGCCGCCACCGGCCATGCCGCCGCCCTTGCCGGCCCCGACGTTGAAGCTGTCGCCGCCCGCCTGGGCGTCGCCGTCCATCTGCATGGGGTCGGCCAGGTCCTGGGCTGGGTCCGGCGCGTCCTCGGCGGGCTTGACCTCCTCGGCCTCGGGCACCGGCTGCGGCTCGACGATCTTTTCCTCGACCGGCGGTTCGGGCTCCTTGGGCGGCTCGGGCGGAGGCGGCGGTGGAGGCGGCGGCAGCGGGATGATCGCCGGCACCTTGGGCGCCTCGCGGCGCACCCCGGCCATGTCGTTGGCCCACTGCCACAGCAGCCAGGCCAGGCCCGCGCCAGCGACGGCGAGCACGGCCCAGGTCAGCAGGCGGCGGAAGTTGGCTTTAGGTTCCATGCCTGCCCTCACCCCTGGTTCGGCTTGCCGGTGACCAGCCCGACCTGGGCCAGTTCGAGACGGCGCAGCAGGTCGAGCACTTCGACCACCTTCTGGTACTGCACGCCCGCGTCACCGCGCACGATCAACGGGAAATCCGGGCTGCGCGCCTTTTCGCTGCGCAGGCGGTCCTCCAGCTCCTGCAGCGTCACCGGGTAGGCATCGAGGAACACCTGGCCGGCATCGTTGATCGAGATTGCCTTGGTCTTGGGCTGGGCCAGCGACACCGTGGCGCTGGCCTTGGGCAGTTGCACCTGGATCCCGGAGACCTGCGCGGTGGCGGTGAGGATGAACATCACCAGCACCACCATCAGCACATCCACCAGCGGGGTGATGTTGATGCTGTCGACCGCGGCGTCAGCGTCGTCGTCTTGGGCGTTGTTCACGGATGCCATGCCTGCCTCCTCACGCCGGGATCGACGGGTTGACGCTGCGCCCGGCCGGACGCAGCGCCGCTTCACCGGCCTGGCCCTCGCCGTGCAGCTCGGCCAGGCGGGTGATGAACTCGTCGACGAACACCCGCATGTCGGCGCTGACTTCGCGGTTGCGCGTGGTCAGGCGGTTGTAGCCGAACAGCGCGGGGATGGCGACGAACAGACCCATGGCGGTGGCCAGCAGCGCCGCGGCCATGCCCGGGGCGATGGCGTTGATGTTGACGTCGCCGGCCATGGCGGTGCCGAGGAACACCACCATGATCCCCAGCACCGTGCCCAGCAGGCCGATGTAGGGGCCGCCGGCGATGGCGTTGGACAGGGTCGACAGTTTCGACGACAGCGCCTGGTTCTCGCGGGTGCGCACGCCGTCCATGGAGCAGCGGATGGCTTCGATGGTGGCCGCGGACACTTCACTGGTGTCGGCGCCCTGGGCGCGGCGGGTGCGGATTTCCTGCACCGCCACCAGGTACAGGCGCCACAGCGAGGAGTCGGTCAGCCGGTCATGCAGTTCGCGATCGTCGGCGAACTGCTCGAGGCGCGTGCCGACCGTGGCGAAACGCTCGCGGAAGCGCGTATTGGCGGCGGTGACGCGATTGAGCGTGCGCTGCTTGCGCAGCATGATCACCCACGACTGCACCATCATCAGCACCAGGACAGCGATGATTACCCAGGCGTCCACCGGCACCGCCTTGAGCAGGAAGCCCAGGCCACCGAAGCCGAAACCGGATTGTTCCTCGTCGACGCCATAGACCACCAGGCGCGACTCGGCACCCTGGGCCAGCACGTCGGCCTGCAGGCTGGCCTGGCTGCGGGCGACGCGGGAAACACGCAGCTCGTCCAGAGCGCCGACAAAGGTCGCGTAGTGGCCGGCGGCCTCGCCCTCAGCCGCTGGCAGGTCGCCACCGATGCCGATGGCGCCGCTGAAGGCCGCCAGGCTCGCGGCCAGTCGCGCGACCGGCTGGCCTTCGACCAGCAGCGTGAGGTTGCCGCCCTCGCCCACCAGCGCCAGGTGCTGCCATTGGCCGGCGCCCAGCGCCTGATTGGCGGCGGCGCGCTGGCCGTCCACCTCGATGAAGGGCACGCCTTCGGCCAGGCCGAGCAGCAGGCTGTGGCCGGCCTCGCGGCGCGCCAACAGCAGTTGCTCACCCACCGCCTGGTCCTGGCGCAGCCAGGTGCTGAAGCTGAATGCCGCGCCCGCCGGCAGCTGCAGCGAGGCGCTGGCGGGCAGTTGCAAGGCTTGGCCACCGAGCTGGATGGCCCGGCCGATCACACCATCGACGCTGACCGTCGGCCCTTGCAGCTGGTTGCCATAAGGGCTGGCGTCACGGGCGGTGGCACCGTCGAAGTGGTAGAGCGCGGTGTAGTCGGCGTCGAAGCTCGGCTGCCCGGCAGGTGCCTGGGCCTTGGGGTTGCCGTAGTACATCCACAGGTCCTGGCGCTGGCCCGCGTCTATACGGGGTACGTCGACCCAGATCAGCGCCATGCCCATCAGCGGATCGAACTGCTCGACATGGTGGTTGAGCACGGTCTTGTCGTCGGCAGCGACGAAGCGGAGGTCCGCGCCGGTTTCGCTGACGCCGTCGAAGCTGACGTTGCCGGTGTGCAGACGCACCAGCAGCGCGGTGCGGCCCAGCGCCTGGGTCAGGCCGGCGCCCTGGGGCGTGGTGTCCACGGCGATCTGCTTGCGGTACATCCAGTCGTCCTGCCACCAGGCGCTGGCGCTGCCCGGCAGGGCGAAGCCCAGGCACAGCAGCAAGGTCAATATCAGGCGTTGCATGAGAGGTCTCCAGGCCGATGCCGGTCAGTAGGTCAATCGTTCAGAAAGTCGCCTGCACGCTGAAGTGCACGCGGGAAGCGTTCTTGTCGGTGTTGGGGCCGTCCTTGAGCGGCACGGCCCAGTCGAGGCTGCCGGACAACCAGTCGTTGAGCGTGGCGCGGGTGCCGACGCCGACGCTGGCCAGGCTGTAGCTGTCATCCTGTTCGGGCAGTGCGTCCTGCAGGCGCAACTGGGCGCCCTCGGCGAACAGGTAGAAGCGCCAGTCGCTGATGTAGCTGCCGACGTAGCGGCCAATGGATGGGGTGCGCAGTTCCTGGGAGAACAGCAGGCCGTCGTCCCCGGTACGTTCGGCGGCGAGATAGCCGCGCACCGAGGTGGCGCCACCGGCGGCGAACTGCTCGTTCGACACCAGCGGCCCCGAGGCCAGCTGGAACGCCAACTTGGAAGCGCTCTGCCAGGCGCCGGCGAAGTCGAAGGTGTAGCTGCCGTCACCCTTGAGCGCGGCGAAACTGGAGTCGGCGCGGTAGCGCTTGTAATCGAACTCGGTATCGTCGCTGCCATAGCCCAGCAGGCTGCGCGTCCCGGCCACCAGGCTCAGGCCGAGGCTCAGCTGGTCCTGTTCGGTGAAGCGGTAGCCGGTATAGCCCAGGGTGATCGGGGCGTACTTGAGCGGGACCTTGTCGCTGCTGCCGCCCAGGCCGACCTGTTCGTCGAAGTCCTTGAAGTCCACGCCGATCGACAGGGCGTTGGCCCAGGCGCCGACGCCCGGCAGGTTGTAGATCGCCGAAACGCCGTAGGAATGGCCCTTGCCCAGCACATTGGTGCCGCCCACCGTGGCGACATTGCTGTCGGAGTGGTAGCCGGAGAACTGCACGGTCCAGCGCTCGCTCAGCGGCGCGGCGTAGGACCCGGACCAGACCTCGGCGTTGTCACGGTCCTGGGGCGCGGTGAACCAGGTCAGCGAGACGCTGTGGCCGGCCTGCCAGAGGTTGTTGTAGCCCAGGCTGACGACACTGCGCAGCTTCTCGGTGTCGGCGCTGTGGTCGTTGTTCAGGCCCAGGCTCAGGCTCCAGGGCTGCTTGTCCTCGACCTGCAGGTCGACGTCCATGGTGCCCGGGCGCTGGCCTTCGCGCACCAGCGGCATGACCTGCCGCCCCGGGGCACGGTTGAGCGTGGCCAGCTCGTTCTGTACCTGGGCGAAATCGGGGACCTTGCCCTCCTCCAACGCCGGCACCTGTTCACGGATCTCCAGCGGCGAGTAATGCTTGGCGCCCACCACCCGCACGCGGCCGACCTTGGTTTCGCTCACCTGCAGGTAGACCACGCCGCCTTCGACCTTCTGCTCGGGCAGCTCGACGAACACCGACTGGTAGCCCCGGGCCTGGTAGCTTTTCTGCAACGCCTCGCGGGCGCCTTCGAGGTCGGCCAGGGTCTTGTCCGGCCCCAGGTAGGGATAGACCGCCTCTTCGATGGCCTGGGCGTCGAGCACGGTGTTGCCGCGCACCACGTACTCGTTGATCTCGACCCGGCGCTGCGCCTCGTCCGCGGCCACGTCGACCGCCAGCAGGCACAGCAGCGCCCCTGCGCCCATGCCGCATCGCTTGAAGAAAAAATGCTCCACTCCGCCCCCTTGAGCGCCAGGAATTCGTTGGTTTGCTAGTGGTTGTCGCTGGTTGCGGGCTGGCCTTGGTGGCGGGCCAGCCAGCTGTGCAACAGGGCCAGGTTGAGGCTGAACTCGGGCATGGCCTGCAGGCTCGCGCCGAGCACTTCGTCGACCATGCGCTGCAGCAGGGAAACGGCCATGGCACTGCCCAGCAGCACGCCGAGGTCATGGCTGAACAGGCTGAAGTTCCACACCCGCGATTTCAGCTCCAGGCCGGTGAACCAGCGGAACAGCAGGTTGTAGTTGAGCTGCTCGTAGAGCTGCTTCTCGCTGGGCACCGAATACAGCAGTTGCAGGAGCAGCACATGCATCAGCGTGCGCGGGGCGATGATCATGCCCTGCTGCTCGGCCAGCAGCGCCAGCGCGGGCTGGTGCGCGTCCAGCAATGCCTCTATGCGCGGCTTGAGCAGTGCCAGCGAATGGCCGGGCGGCACGCAGCTAGCCACCTCGCGCAGGGCGCCCTGCCAGTCGTCCTGGGAGACGATCCATACCCAGGGAGCGCCGTAGCGGTAGACCGAGACGGGCTGCTTGCGGGCGGCCTCGACGATCTTGGCCAGACGCTGGTCGAGCTCCTGCATTCCCACTTTCGTGTAGCGTTCCATAGTGCCCATTGCCCCGCTCCCAGGCCGGTTCTCAAGGCTTGATTGGCCTGATGGCCAGGTGCCTTGTTGGTGTCCTTGGCTTTGACGGGGGTGGCGGATTGCTACCGAAGTTTTGTCATGAAAGGTTCATCAGAGGGGGTGGTTTTCGAGGGGGGGCGGAGTCGGAGTCGGAGTCGGAGTCGGAGTCGGAGTCGGAGTCGGAGTCGGAGTCGGAGTCGGAGTCGGAGTCGGAGTCGGAGTCGGAGTCGGAGTCGGAAGTGATTGTTTTGATTTTTGTTTGCGCATTCGTAGAAGATGTCGACATTTAGTCACCTTTTCGCCCTTACGTGAACTGACCCCCGAAAGTTGGACAGGTAGCGCTATGCGGCCAGCGCTTGGGTTCGGAATTCTACCGGACTCAAGCCATTCAGTCTGAGACTGATGCGTTCTTGGTTGTAGTAGGCGATGTAATCCTCTAGCCCTGATGCCAGTTGCTCAACACTTTCAAACGATTCCAGGTAAAAAAACTCGCTCTTGAGCGTGCCGAAAAAGCTTTCCATGGCGGCGTTGTCCAGGCAATTGCCCTTACGTGACATGCTCTGCTCGATATTCTTCCCAGCCAGCATATGCCGGTAAGTTGGCTGTTGATATTGCCAGCCTTGATCGGAATGCAGTATCGGTTTGTCACCTGGATTCAGCCGCTCGAAGGCTTGCTCCAGCATTGTCGAAACCATCTTGAACTCAGGACGCCGGTTGATCTGATAAGCAAGGATCTCGCCGTTGTACAGGTCCATCACAGGCGAGAGAAACAGCTTCTGCCCCTTTACCTTGAACTCTGTCACGTCGGTTGCCCATTTCTGATTGGGGGCTTCTGCCTTGAATTTGCGTTTGAGTAGATCAGATGCAACAACCCCCTCGGAGCCTCGGTACGAGCGATATTTCTTAACTTTGACCAGAGATTTGAGGTCCATCAACTGCATCAGTCGCTGCACCTTCTTGTGGTTGACCACCTCGCCATTGTGCCCGAGGACCGCAGTGATACGACGATAGCCGTACCGCCCCTTATGTCCGTGATAGAGGCTGTTGATGCGCTCTTTGAGAGCAGCATGCTTGTCAGCCACCAGCACTTTGCTTTGGTAATAAAAGGTACTGCGTGCCAGCCCTGCAGCACGTAGCAGCAGAGCAAGTCGATGCCCGCGCCTCAATCCTTGGATAGCCTGCGTTTTCTTGCCTGCGCAGTTCGAGGGTCCGCTTGGATCAAGGCATCGAGCTTTTTTAGATAAGCATTCTCCGCGCGCAGGTATTCCAGCTCTTCGAGCATTTGCTTTGGTGTCAGCTCGCTGTCCGCTGGGGTGGGCGGGCTTGTGCTGGACTGTTTTGATGGCTTGCGGGGCATGCTGAACTCTCGGGTACGGCGCGGGTGAAGGGCTTCTACTCCGCCTTTATCGTACAACCTTTTCCATTGCCTGATGCTACTCGGGCCGCGGATATCAAACTGCACGCAAGCTTGCTGGGCGGACAGTCCGTCTTGCTCAATGCACTGCAAAACCTTCAATTTGAACTGCGCGTCGTAGTGGCTGTACTTGGCAATCAAACCGGCTGCACCGTGTTGCTCGTAGCCCTTTACCCAGCGGCGTAACAGCGATGGACTCAGGTCATGCTTGAGCGCCACCTCATGAACACTGCGGGCAGAAAGGCACTCTTCGATGAGTGCCTGCTTGAGTGCCAGGTTGTATTTCGTCATGGAACACCCTCCGGTTGGGGATAAGGTGTCCAACTTTCGGGGGTCAGTTCACGTAAGGGCGAAAAGGTGACTATGCGTCATTATAGCAAATGAATGCGCTTAAAACTGTGAAAACCCACGCCGATCGCATTTGACTTTGACTTTGACTTTGACTTTGACTTTGACTTTGACTTTGACTTTGACTTTGACTTTGACTTTGACTTTGACTTTGACTTTGACTTTGACTTTGACTTTGAGTTTGAGTTTGAGTTACACAGCGTGTGTTTTAAAAGTTATATGCGCATTCATTCGCCATGTCGACGCATACTCACCTTTTCGCCTTTACGGCGACCTCCTTAACGAGATGGTCACCCCTGCACCCCGCGAGGCGTACGCTTTCGCAGGGTGTTTTTTCTTCGGAGACCGTCAACATGGACATGATGAACTTCCGAGGTCATGCCTGCATGACATTGCATTGGTGCAAAGAGCCGACTGCGTCGTTAAATATTATTGACCTAGCTTGCGCCAAACCCTTGTCGCTCAAGGCTCCGACGGCCTACAGCCCCCGTAAAATGGCGGCTTGGGGCTTCGTCACTCGTTTGACATATCGAACGGCTCTGGCAAGCTATGAGTCAGGCCCCGACCGACATCGCCTGCAGGGCGAGCCGGCAGTGCTCGGGGCTTCAGGCAGCACTCAAGGCCCCGGCCGTGCGCCTGCACAACAACGACAGGCATGACCTGTCTCAAGGTGACATATGTCCAACAGCAACATTGGCAACAAGCAACCTTCCCTGCGCAAACCCGTCGTCCTGATGACCATGGGCAGCCAAGAGCGCAAAGGCCATGACTATCAGGTCATGACCCACAAATACATCTCCCCGCTGGTCGAGTTCTCCGGTTGTGTCCCGGTCCTGGTGCCCACCTGCTGCGGCGTCGAAGACCTCGAGACCTACCTGGACATGGCCGACGGCGTGTACCTGACCGGCGCCGGCAGCAACATCGACCCGGCCCTCTACGGCCAGGACAACCAGACGCCCGGCAAGGGCCAGGACAAGGACCGCGACCTGTTCGACATCCCGCTGGTCAAGGCGGCGATCAAGCGTGGCCTGCCGATCTTCGGCATCTGCCGCGGCATGCAGGAAATCAACGTGGCCCTCGGTGGCGACATCTACCAGAAGGTCTACGCCGAGCCAGGCTTCAACGATCACCGGGAAAACCCGGAAGATCCGGTCGAGGTCCAGTACGCCCAGGTGCACGGCGTGAAGATCAAGCCGGGCAGCTGGCTGCGCGACACCCTCGGCAGCGACGAAATTCGCGTCAACTCGCTGCACGGCCAGGGCCTGCGCAACCTGGGCGCCGGCATCGAGCCGATCGCCCATGCCGAGGATGGCCTGGTCGAGGCGATCCACGCCCCGAGCATCTCGCCCTTCCTGTTCGCGGTGCAGTGGCACCCGGAGTGGCAGGCGGCGAAGAACCCCGACTCGATCAAGATGTTCCAGGCCTTCGGCGACGCCTGCCGCGCCCAGGTCCGCAAGTCCCAGGTCAAGCGCAACCAGGCCGCCTGACCCTCTGAAGCTTCGTTAGCTTTGATCGCGGGGCGGCGCAAGGTCGCCCCCGTTTCCCACGGTCACCCTCTGCTGGTCCCAGAACACCTCCCGTGGAAGCGGGCGGCGGGCTTGTGCCTGTCTCCGCGATCTTTTTTCCTCTCCCCCTCATAGAGATACGATGACTCATAAGGTCTCGTGTCGTCTTGCCGCCCCTATCGCAGCGCAAGCCCGCTCCCGCAGCCCGGCAGAGCTGTCACGTCATGACTATAGGCGCGGGCTGGCCACGCGCTGAGGCCAGATCTGATCACTACCCCGCAGAAAATCCATGAACAGGGCTAGCCACAGAACAAGTTGTACGATAACTTACCTCTCACCTTGGTACCTCCTCCTTCCAAGCGCCACAGGATGCCTACAACAATGAATCCACAAGAACTGCAATCCATCCTCTCCCACGGCCTGCTGTCGTTCCCCGTCACCGACTTCGACGCGGCCGGCGACTTCAACCCCGCAGGCTATGTCAAACGCCTGGAATGGCTCGCCCCGTATGGCGCCAGCGCGCTGTTCGCCGCCGGTGGCACCGGCGAGTTCTTCTCCCTGGCCGCCAGCGAGTACAGCCAGGTGATCAAGACCGCCGTCGACACCTGCGCCACCTCGGTACCGATCCTCGCCGGCGTCGGCGGCTCGACCCGCCAGGCCATCGAATACGCCAAAGAGGCTGAACGCCTGGGCGCCAAGGGCCTGCTGCTGCTGCCCCACTACCTCACCGAAGCCAGCCAGGACGGCGTCGCCGCCCATGTCGAGGCGGTGTGCAAGGCGGTGAACATCGGCGTGGTGGTCTACAACCGCAACGTCTGCCGGCTGAACGCCGACCTGCTGGAACGCCTGGCCGAGCGCTGCCCGAACCTGATCGGCTACAAGGACGGCCTGGGCGACATCGAGCTGATGGTGTCGATTCGTCGCCGCCTGGGCGATCGTTTCAGCTACCTGGGTGGCCTGCCCACCGCCGAGGTGTATGCTGCGGCGTACAAGGCGCTCGGAGTGCCGGTGTATTCGTCGGCGGTGTTCAACTTCGTGCCCAAGACCGCGATGGACTTCTACCACGCCATCGCCCGCGACGATCACGCCACCGTGGCCAAGCTGATCGACGACTTCTTCCTGCCGTACCTGGACATCCGCAACCGCAAGGCCGGTTACGCCGTGAGCATCGTCAAGGCCGGGGCGAAGCTCGCCGGTTATGACGCGGGCCCCGTGCGCACGCCGCTGACCGACCTCACCGCGCAGGAGTACGAGATGCTCGCCGCGCTGATGGACAAGATGGGCCCGCAATAAGCGAGCACCCCGCGGCCTGCCAAAGCCGCCGCCGGAGCAGGGACGCCCCGCTCCGGCCTACAACCAATCCCCGTATAAAAATAACGAGTGGGAGTAACCAGCATGCAAGCGACGCAAAAGACGCATGTACGCTACCTGATCCTGTTGATGCTGTTCCTGGTGACCACCATCAACTACGCCGACCGCGCCACCATCGCCATCGCCGGCTCCAGCCTGCAGAAAGACCTGGGCATCGACGCGGTCACCCTCGGCTACATCTTCTCCGCCTTCGGCTGGGCCTACGTGGCCGGGCAGATCCCCGGCGGCTGGCTGCTCGACCGCTTCGGCTCGAAGAACGTCTACGCCTTCAGCATCTTCACCTGGTCGCTGTTCACCCTGCTGCAGGGCTTCGTCGGCGGGCTGCCGGTGGCCTGGGCGGTGGTCACGCTGTTCACCCTGCGCTTCCTGGTGGGCTTCGCCGAAGCGCCGTCGTTCCCCGGCAACGCGCGGATCGTCGCGGCCTGGTTCCCCACCCAGGAGCGCGGCACCGCCTCGGCGATCTTCAATTCGGCGCAGTACTTCGCCACCGCGCTGTTCGCCCCGATCATGGGCTGGATCGTCTTCACCTTCGGCTGGGAACATGTGTTCGTGGTCATGGGCGTACTGGGTATCGTGTTCTCGGCGGTGTGGATGAAGACCATCTACAACCCGCGCCAGCACCCACGCATAGGCCAGGCCGAACTCGACCATATCGAGCAGAACGGCGGCCTGGTGGACATGGACCAGAAACGCGGCGGCGAGGGCCCGAAATGGGGCTACATCAAGCAGCTGCTGACCAGTCGCATGCTGCTGGGCGTCTACCTCGGCCAGTACTGCATCAACGCCATCACCTACTTCTTCCTCACCTGGTTCCCGGTTTACCTGGTGCAGGAGCGCGGCATGACCATCCTCAAGGCCGGCTTCATCGCTTCACTGCCGGCGGTATGCGGCTTCATCGGCGGGGTGCTCGGCGGGGTGCTGTCGGACTGGTTGCTGCGTCGCGGCAACTCGCTGACCTTCTCGCGCAAGCTGCCAATCGTCTGCGGCCTGCTGCTGTCGACCACCATGGTGTTCTGCAACTACGTCGAGGCCGAGTGGATGGTGGTCGGTTTCATGACCCTGGCGTTCTTCGGCAAGGGCATCGGCGCCCTGGGCTGGGCGGTGGTCGCCGACACCTCGCCCAAGCAGATCGCCGGCCTGTCGGGCGGGCTGTTCAACACCTTCGGCAACATCGCCTCGATCACCACGCCGATCGTCATCGGCTACATCATCAGCGCCACCGGTTCGTTCAAATGGGCCCTGGTGTATGTGGGCGCCAACGCCTTGGTGGCGGTGTTCAGCTACCTGGTGATCGTCGGCCCGATCAAGCGCATCGAGCTCAATGAGCCGCCCAAGCGCGAACCTGCGCCCGACGCCGAACTGGCCCGCCAGTAAGCCGGACACGTCGGCGCCCAACGGCGCCGGCGACAGCACCACGCCTGAGAGACAAGACAAGAAGGGCCTGACCATGCAGTTGATCGAACATTCCGAGTCGCCCCGCTACGTACGCCTGCACCCCGACGACAACGTCGTGGTGGTGGTCAACGACGGCGGCCTGGGCGAAGGCGCGCGCTTTGCCGATGGCCTGACCCTGGTCGAGGGCGTGCCGCAGAGCCACAAGGTCGCCACCGTGGACATCCGCAAGGGCGAGGCGGTGCGCCGCTATGGCCAGGTCATCGGCCATGCCCTGGCAGACCTGCGCCAGGGCAGTTGGGTCAAGGAAGATCAACTGGCGATGCCGGCCGCGCCCGAGCTTGCCAGCCTGCCACGCTGCGACGCCGTGCCCGCCGCCCTGCCGCCACTCGACGGCTTCACCTTCGAGGGCTACCGCAACGCCGACGGCAGCGTCGGCACCCGCAACATCCTCGGCATCACCACCACCGTGCAGTGCGTGACCGGCGTGCTCGACCACGCGGTCAAGCGTATCCGCGCCGAACTGCTGCCCCGCTACCCCAATGTCGACGATGTGGTCGCCCTCACCCACAGCTACGGCTGCGGCGTGGCGATCAACGCCCGCGACGCCTACATCCCGATCCGCACCGTGCGCAACCTGGCGCGCAACCCCAATCTTGGCGGCGAGGCGCTGGTCATCAGCCTGGGCTGCGAAAAGCTCCAGGCCGGCCAGGTGATGCACGACGGCGATCCGTCCGTGGACCTCAGCGAGCCGTGGCTGTACCGCCTGCAGGATGCGACGCTGGGCTTCGGCGAGATGATCGAGCAGATCATGGCCCTGGCCGAGACCCGCCTGAAAAAGCTCGACCAGCGCCGCCGCGAGAGCGTGCCGGCCAGCGAGCTGATCCTCGGCATGCAGTGCGGCGGCAGCGACGCCTTCTCCGGCATCACCGCCAACCCGGCGCTGGGCTATGCCGCCGACCTGCTGGTGCGCGCCGGCGCGACGGTGCTGTTCTCGGAAGTTACCGAGGTGCGCGACGCCATCTACATGCTCACCTCCCGCGCCGAAACGCCGGAGGTCGCCGAAGCATTGGTGCGCGAAATGGACTGGTACGACCGCTACCTGCAGCAGGGCGCCGCTGATCGCAGCGCCAACACCACGCCGGGCAACAAGAAAGGCGGCTTGTCCAACATCGTCGAAAAAGCCCTGGGCTCGATCGTCAAGTCCGGCAGCGGCGCGATCCAGGGCGTGCTCGGGCCCGGCGAGCGAGTAACGCGCAAGGGCCTGATCTTCTGCGCCACCCCGGCCAGCGACTTCGTCTGCGGCACCTTGCAGCTGGCGGCCGGGATGAACCTGCATGTGTTCACCACTGGTCGCGGCACGCCCTATGGCCTGGCCATGGCGCCAGTGGTCAAGGTGTGCACCCGCAGCGAGCTGGCCCAGCGCTGGCCGGACCTCATCGACATCGACGCCGGGCGCATCGCCAGCGGCCGGGCAAGCATCGAGGAGCTGGGCTGGGAGCTGTTCCATTACTACCTGGACGTGGCCAGCGGCCGCAGGCAGACCTGGGCCGAACAGCACCGGCTGCACAACGACATCACCCTGTTCAACCCAGCCCCCATCACCTGACGAAGCGCGCCTGGGTCCTTCGCCGACAACACGCCCCCTGTGGGAGCCGGCTTGCCGGCGAAACGAGTGCGTAGCACTCGCCCAGGCCCTGAACCCAGCCATTCATTTACAGGAGCATTCCATGCCCGAAATCCTCGGCCACAACTTCATCGCCGGCCAGCGCAGCGCCCTTGGCCCGCAACGCCTGCACAGCCTCGACGCCACCAGCGGCGAAGCCCTGCCCTACAGCTTCGCCCAGGCCACCGAGGGCGAAGTCGACCGTGCCGCCCGCGCCGCCGCCGACGCCTTCAGCGCGTTCCGCCAACTGCCCCCGGCCCGCCGCGCCGAGTTCCTCGAAGCCATCGCCGCCGAACTGGACGAACTCGACGACCACTTCGTCGCCATCGTCTGCCGTGAAACCGCCCTGCCCGCCGCGCGCATCCAGGGCGAGCGCGGCCGCACCAGCGGCCAGATGCGCCTGTTCGCCCAGGTGCTGCGTCGTGGCGACTACCTCGGCGCGCGCATCGACCTGGCGCTGCCCGAGCGTCAGCCGCTGCCACGGGTGGACATCCGCCAGATGCGCATCGGGGTCGGCCCGGTGGCGGTGTTCGGTGCCAGCAACTTCCCGCTGGCCTTCTCCACCGCCGGTGGCGACACCGCCGCGGCCCTGGCCGCCGGCTGCCCGGTGGTGTTCAAGGCCCACAGCGGCCATATGGCCACCGCCGACCTGGTGGCCTGCGCCATCCTGCGCGCCGCCGACCGCACCGGCATGCCCAAGGGCGTGTTCAACATGGTGTTCGGCGGTGGTGTCGGCGAATGGCTGGTCAAGCACCCGGCCATCCAGGCCGTCGGTTTCACCGGCTCGCTGAAAGGCGGCGACGCGCTGTGCCGCATGGCCGCCGAGCGGCCGCAACCGATTCCGGTGTTCGCCGAAATGTCCAGCATCAACCCGGTGATCGTCCTGCCCGGCGCCCTGGCCAAGCGCGGCGAGGCCATCGCCCGCGAACTGGCAGGCTCGGTGTGCCTGGGCGCCGGCCAGTTCTGCACCAATCCCGGGATGGTGATCGGCTTGCAGTCCCCAGGCTTCAGCCAACTGCTGGGCGAGTTGGGCCAGCACCTGGATCAGCAGGCCGGGCAGACGTTGCTCAATGCCGGTGGCCTGCGCAGTTATGTCGGCGGCCTGGAGCATCTGCAGGCCCACGCCGGCATCCAGCATCTGGCGGGGCAGCCGCAGCAAGGCGATCAGGCCCGCGCCCAGCTGTTCAAGGCCGATGCCCGCCTGCTGGCAGAGGCCGACCCGCTGCTGCAGGAGGAGGTGTTCGGCCCGGCCACGGTGGCCGTGGAGGTCGCCGACGAGGCGCAGTTGCGCGCCGCCCTGCTCGGCCTGCGCGGCCAGCTCACCGCCACGCTGATCGGCGAGCCGGACGACTTCGAGGCCTTTGCCTGGCTGGTGCCGCTGCTCGAAGAGAAGGTCGGGCGCATCCTGGTCAATGGCTACCCGACCGGGGTCGAGGTGTGCGACGCCATGGTCCATGGCGGGCCTTACCCGGCGACCTCGGATGCCCGTGGTACTTCGGTGGGAACGCTGGCGATCGATCGCTTCCTGCGGCCGGTGTGCTACCAGAACTACCCGCAGGCTTTGCTGCCGGAAGCGTTGCGCGATGGCAACCCGTTGGGGCTGCGGCGACTGGTGAATGGACAGTGGAGCGAAGGGGCAGTCTGACTACCTGGAAACGCGATTGGAAACGACGTGGGAGCAGACCTGATACCGGGCTCCCACGCTTTTGACCACCTCGGGCGTCAGCCCCGCTGCGCCTCGGCCTCTTCATGAGCATGGCGCAGGCGTTCGCGGCTGTTGCTCAGGTGCATGCGCATGGCCATCTTGGCGCCTTCGCTGTCGCGTCGGGCGATCGCCTCGTAGATCGTCTCGTGCTCGTGCATCAACCGGCTCATGTAATGCGCCTGGTCGTCATGGGCCAGGCGCGCCGAGTTGAGCCGGGTACGCGGGATGATGCTGGTGCCCAGGTGATTGATGATGTCGGCGAAGTAGTGATTGCCGCTGGCCTGGGCGATGCGCAGGTGGAACTGGAAGTCCGCCGACACCGCATCCGAGGCATGGGCCGCGCCCTCGTTGAGCTCGTCCAGCGCGGCGCGCATGCCGGCCAGTTGCTCGTCGCTGCGACGCTCGGCCGCGAGGCCCGCCGACTCGATCTCCAGGGCAATGCGCAACTCCAGCACCGCCAGCACCTCGCGCAGGGTGACGATGGTCGCCGGGTCGATACGAAAACCCCCGGTACTTGGGGTGTCCAGCACGAAGGTGCCGATACCGTGGCGGGTCTCGACCTGACCTGCGGCCTGCAGCCGCGAGATGGCCTCACGCACCACGGTGCGGCTGACCCCTTCCTCGGCCATGATCTGCGATTCGGTGGGCAGCTTGTCGCCGCGCTTGAGCTGGCCGCTGCGAATGCGCTCGGTCAGCACCGTGACCAGTTCCTGGGCCAGACTGCGTGGCTTGCGCCGGGTCCGTGCCTGTACCTGCTGCTCTGTCATGCCCTGTCTGTCTGGTTGTGGAAGACAGGCGCGATGATAGCGCAAGCAGTTGTACGATCACATACGTCCGGGCGGGTTTTCATGCGCCCTGGCGCGCCGCCGAGGGCGAGTGGCCCATGACCTTGCGGTACAGGCTGGAGAACGCGCTGGGGCTCTCGTAGCCCAGGTCCAGGGCAATGGCCGTCACCGCCTCGCCCGCCGCCAGGCGTGTCACCGCCGCCATCAGGCAGGCCTGCTGGCGCCATTGGCCGAACGACAGCCCGGTCTGCTCGCGAAAACGCCGGCTGAAGGTGCGCGGGCTGCAGTTGAGTTGACCCGCCCACGCCTCGGCGCGGGCATGGATCAACGGCTGCGCCAGAAACGCCTGGCACAGGGCCGCCAAACGTGGCTCCGTCGGCATCGGCGCGAACAACGGCAGGCGCTCGGCCTGGCCCAGCTCGTGCAGCAGCAGCCCCAGCAGCAGGCCGTCGCGCCCCGCCTCGTCATGCAGGGCCGGCACTTCGGCGCTGGCCAGCAACAGCTGGTGCAGCAGCGGTTCAACACGCAATGCCTCGCATAGCGGGCCCGGGCGAGGCAGCGCTGTCGGCTCGATGTACAGGCTGCGGGTACTCACGCCGCGCATGCGCACCTGGTGTGGCTTGCCGGGAGGAATCCACACGCCGCTGCCGGGTGGAATGACCCAGGCGCCATCGTCGGTCAGCACCTCCATCAGCCCGCTCATCCCATACAGAAATTGCGCCCGGCGATGGACATGCCTGGGCAACAGGGTGTCGGGCGGGTAATCGGTGGCGATGGCCAGTACCGCACGGGGGGTCGCATCGATCTGGGACAGGGGAACATTGCGCATGACAACAGGCTCTGGCCGTGATGAGATGATTATTGGCCAATTGGCGCAGGCCGGCCAAGAGGCAGGGGCCTACGCTGAGAGCCCCTGTCCTGGCCCTGAGGCTGTTCCCATGCTCTACCCCCTGCTTGGCTTGTTCGGCTTGTGTGCCGGCGTCACCACCTTGCTGTTCGGCTTCGGCGGCGGGTTCTTCGCCGTGCCGCTGCTCTATGCCCTGCTGCTGACCAGCCACGGCGCCGGCACGGCCGTGGCGGAGCATGCCATGCAGATCGCCGTGGCCACCTCGGCCACGGTGATGATCTTCAGCAGCGCCCTGGCCACCTGGCGCCACCACCGCGCCGGCAGCCTGCGCTGGGACCTGGTGCGGCCCCTGGCGCCGGCCATTGCCGTCGGCGCCCTGCTCGGCGCCTGGGCCGCCCTGTACGTGACCAGCGCCTGGCTGCGCGGGTTGTTCATCGGCTATCTCCTGCTCAGCCTGCTCGATGCCTGGCTGCGTCCGGGCTTCGTCCGCACAGGCGGGCAGGCCCTGGCTGAAATGAGCCGTACCGGCGCAACCCTGGCCGGCCTGCCCATCGGCGCGCTGGCGGCGCTGCTTGGCGTCGGTGGCAGCGTGATGACCGTGCCGCTGATGCGCCGTCGCGGCGCCAGCATGCGCACCGCCACCGCCATGGCCAATCCGCTGTCGCTGCCCATGGCCCTGGCGGCCACGCTGGTCTATGCCCTGGTGCCGAGCAGTCAGACTGACCTGGGCTCCGGCGTGCTCGGGCTGATCGACCTGCGCGCCGCGCTGGTGATGACGGTCGGTGCCTGGCTGGGCATGCACCTGGCCGTGCCCTTGCTGGGGCGCATCCCCGACCACGTGCATGCCCGGGCCTACCTGGCGCTGCTCGCCTGCGTACTGTTGGTGATGCTGCTCGTTGGCGATTGAGCCTGGCCATCGGTCATGCCCGCGCTGTAGGCTGCGACCTGCTCTCTCCAAGGAAGGAAACCGCATGAAGACGTTCGATCGCCTACTGCTCGCCACTGGCCTGCTCATCCCGCTCTGGCTGCTGTCGGGCGTTGGCCTGACCGCCCTGGCCTATCCCGGCTACGACCATCTGCAGCAGGCCATGAGCCAGCTCGGCGCGGTCGGCGCGCCGACCCATGGCTTCTCGCCCTGGGTCAACAATTTCCCCCTGGCGTTGCTCTTCGGCCTGTTCGCCTGGGGCCTGGCGCGGCGCTGGCGCTACTCGGGGCTGGCTCGGTTGAGCGCGGGGCTGGTGCTGTTGCACGCTGTCGGCAGCCTGGGTACCGGCTGGTTCCCCTGCGACCAGGGCTGCGCGCCGCTGGAGCCGTCATTCTCGCAACAGATGCATAACCTCAGCGGCCTGCTGATGTTCCTCTCGCTGACCCTGGCCAGCGTGTTGTGGATCTGGCTGGGCAAACGCGTGGCAGGCTCCCCGTGGCTGGGAAGGTGGTCGCTGCTGTGCTCGGTGCTGGCGATAATCACCGTAGTGCTGATGGCCAAAGCCGCGCAAGGCGGTGAACTGTTCGGCCTGTACCAGCGCCTCAACTACGGCATCAGCGTGTTGTGGGTTGCCGCCCTGGCCCTGCAATCGTTGCGCTGGCGTTCCCGCGATGGCCTGCAAATGGCCATCGCCTGACGGCAAACTGCTGGCCCCCAGGCGTCGAAAGCGCGGGCAAACTTCGTTTTCCTTCAGATGCTTAGGACAGCAACATGCGCGTAATTCTAGCAACCGTGGCTGGCTGCCTGCTGGCCACAACCGCCTTCGGCGCCCAGGCCCGGGCCCTGAGCCAGAACGATCGCCAGGTGTGCGGCTGGGGCGCGCAGATCGCCGCCGAGGCGCAACAGGCCAAGCTTTCCGGGGTGACCCTGTATGCCACGCGCAAGAAGCTGCAGGCACGCAAGTTCGCCAAGCCATGGATGCGCATGACGGCGTTCGGGATCACCGAGCAGACGTATAACAGTCGCTCGCGGCTGAAGCCTGCGGCGATCAAGCAGACGTATTACGAGCAATGTGCCCAGCATGCAGTTGCTAAAAAATAATACATATAATTCAACTAGTTATGAACTATATGAAAAGTAATTTATTAGCATATTTTGAAGTGGTTTCGAGGTGTTCGGCGGCGTAATCGGCGACCGGTGAGAGGGGGCTTGCCCCGCGATCTGGCCAAGCGGCCATCGCGGGGCAAGCCCCTCCCACAACACCTCCCTGTCAATCGAGCCTGCCGATCAAGGCTCAGCAATCCCTGTGGTATCGCCGATCAGCGTCTGCGCCTTGAGCGGCACCGGTGCCGCCTTGCGCAGCGCCGCCACCTGCCCCGCAGTCACCGCCGCGGCCTGGTTGCCCCAGCTGCTGCGAATGAAGTTGACCACATCGGCCACCTGCTGGTCCGACAGCCGCCAGCCGAAGCCGGGCATGCTGAACGTCGACGGCGCGCTCGCCGTGGCCGGCAGGGTCGCGCCTTCCAGCACGATGTGGATCAGCGAGGTGGCATCCTGCCCCTGCACCACCGGATTGCCTGCCAGCGCCGGGAACACCCGGGCATAGCCCTGGCCGTCGGTACGGTGGCAAGCCCCGCAGTTGTCCACGTACAACGCCGCGCCCGTCTTGCCGTCATTGCCTTGCCACAGCGCCTGGGCCACGCTGGGGTCCGCCTGGAACGGCTGGTCATCCGGGTTGCTCGGCGGCAAGGTCTTCAGGTAGCGGGCAATGGCCGTCAGGTCGGCATCGCTCATGTACTGCATGCTGTGCTCGACCACGTCGCTCATGCCGCCGAACACCGCGGTGCGTTCATTGCGGCCGGTCTTGAGGAAGGCGACGATCTGCGCCTCGTTCCAACTGCCCAGGCCGTCCTTGTGGTCGCCGCGCAGGCTCTTGGCGATCCAGCCCTCGAGCGGTGCACTGCCGGCCAGGAAAGCGTCGCCATCGGTGGTATCCAATGCCTTTTCCTGCATGGTGATCGCCCGTGGCGTATGACAGGCCCCGCAATGGCCCAGCCCTTCGACCAGGTAGGCACCCCGCGCCACCACCGGATCACGCCCTGCGGCTTCGAACGGCTTGACCTCGGGCGCGAACAACCCACGCCAGAACGCCAGCGGCCAGCGCATGCTCAATGGCCAAGGGATGTCGCTGGCCTTGTTCTGCTGCGCCACCGGCTGCACGCCGTGCATGAAGTAGGCATACAGCGCCTGCATGTCCTGATCGCTGACCCGGGCATAGGACGGGTATGGCATGGCCGGATACAGCGTACTGCCATCCTTGCCGATGCCCTGGCGCACGGCGCGCTCGAAGTCTTCGTAGCGGTACTGGCCGATGCCGCTGGCGTGCGGGGTGATATTGGTCGAATACAGGGTGCCGATCGGCGTCTCCATCGGCAGCCCGCCGGCGAAGGGCTTGCCGCCCTTGGCGGTGTGGCAGGCCACGCAGTCGCCGGCACGGGCCAGGTACTCGCCCTGCTTGACCAAGGCTGGATCGACGCCGTCGGCGGCGTGCAGCAAGGTGCTCGCACCCAGGCCGAGCATGGCGATGAACAGTGTCTTGAGTTTCATGACCGGCCTCCTCATGCCTGCACCAGTGGGCCGGGGTTCTTCAGGTAGCGTTCGCGGATCGCCCGCGCCGACCAGTAGGTCAACGCCGCCACCAGCCCGGTGGGGTTGTAGCCCAGGCCCTGGGGGAAGGCCGAGGCGCCGGGCACGAACACGTTGTGCACGTCCCAGCATTGCAGGTAGCGGTTGAGCGCGCTGGTCTTCGGGTCGGTGCCCATGATGGCGCCGCCATTGAGGTGGGTGGTCTGGTAGGTGGAGGCATCGAAGTGCTGGCCGAAGGCCTTTTTCCCCGCGCTGATCGCCTTGGGCCCCATGGCTTCGGCGATCTTGCCCATGCGCTCGACCATGAAGCGGTTCATCTTCACGTCGTTGTCCTTCCAGTCGAAGGTCATGCGCAGCAACGGCTGGCCGTAGGCGTCCTTGTACACCGGGTCCAGGTCGAGGTAGTTGTCGCGGTAGGACTGGTGAGCGCCGTGGGCGTCCATCGACAGCATGTGCCGGTAGCTGTCGGCCACCGCGGCCTTCCAGCCACTGCCCCATTTCGGCGTGCCCGGCGGCACCTTGGTGCCGGAGATCGGCTTGGCGCCCGCCTGGTTGACCCAGAACGGCGAGCCGCCGACGAAACCGTGGGGGCCATGGTCGAAGTTGTCGGCGTTGAAATCGTCCACCGCCACACCGTTGCCGCCGGCACCGATGAAGGGGTTGGTATGGTGGCTGTCGCGGTCGAAGAACGCGGTCACGGTGGAGATGTTCTGGTAGGCGAAGTTGCGCCCCACCACGCCTTGGTTGCTGACCGGATCGTAGGGTTTGCCAATGCCCGAGAGCAGCATCAGGCGCACGTTGTTGTACTGGAAGGCGCCGAGGATCACCAGGTCGGCCGGTTGCTCGACCTCACGCCCCTGGCTGTCGACATAGGTCACGCCGGTGGCCAGGCGTTTGTCCTCGGTCAGGTTGACCCGCAGCACATGGGCATTGTTGCGCAACTCGAAGTTCGGCACCTGGCGCAGGGCCGGCAGGATGTTCACGTTGGGCGAGGCCTTGGAGTACATGTAGCAGGCATAGCCGCTGCAGTAACCACAGAAGTTGCACGGCCCCATCTGCGCGCCGTACGGGTTGGTGTAAGGCCCGGAGGTGTTGGCCGACGGCAGGTTGTAGGGGTGATAGCCGACTTCACGGGCGGCCTTCTCGAACAGTTGCGCCGACACGGTGTTCTTCTGCGCCACCAGCGGGAAGTCGCTGGAGCGGTCGGCGGCGAACGGGTTGCCGCCCTTGTCGCGGCCCACCACCTGGCCCTTGATCGACCAGGCCGTGCCGGAGGTGCCGAACACTTTCTCGGCGAAATCGAAGTACGGCTCCAGCTCTTCGTAGCTCACGCCGAAGTCCTGGATGGTCATGCCTTCGGGGATGAAGGCCTTGCCGTAGCGCTCCTCGTAGTGGCTGCGCAGGCGCAGCTCCACCGGGTCGACGCGAAAATGCACGCCGGACCAGTGCAGCCCCGCCCCACCCGTGCCGGTGCCGGGCAGGAAGGCGCCGAACTGGCGATACGGCACGGCCACGTCGTTGACGCTGTGGCGCAGGGTCACGGTCTCGCGGGAGATGTCCATGAACAGCTTCTTGCGCGAGTTGTAGGTCAGCTCGTCCATGGTCTGCGGGTAGACGCCATCCGGGTAGGTGTCCCGGGCCGGGCCACGCTCCAGGGCGAGCACCTGCAGGCCGGCCTCTGTCAGCTCCTTGGCCATGATCGCCCCGGCCCAGCCGAACCCGACGATGACTACATCGACTTTTTTCATCTGGCTCATGCTTCAACCCCGCTCGCCGCTGATGGAGACCGGCGGGAACGGATAACGCTCGTCGCGCTCCACCCAGTCCATGAAATCGGCGCGGGCGCCTGGGAAGCCCACCAGTTTCCAGCCGACCAACCCCTGGTTGCCGCCGTGCAGCGGATCACTGAAAAAGCCTTCGCGGGTGTTGAGCCAGAGCATGTTGAAGAAGGTGGCCGCCGGCAACGAGGCAAACGTCGCCGTACCGCCGTCCAGGGCCTGCAGTACCTGCTGCTGGCGCGCAAGACCGAGCTGGGCGAACGCCTTGCCGAACTGCGCCTTGCACCAGGCGTCGGTCTCGGCGATGCCCAGCCGGTAGATCTCCTGGGGGTTGAGCTTGAGCTGGTAGCCCAGCTCGCTGGGGGCGTCGGGGTGGAATGGCCCCTGCATGTACCACAGCCCGCCACTGCCGTAGCGGGTGTTGAGCTGGCGGTCGATGAACTCGGGCACGCCGGCATCGGCCGCGCCCGCGCCCAGGGCATCAGTGGGGATGAGCACGGCCACGGCGGCGCTGACGAAGGCCCACTCCTCCTGGGTGAAGAAGGTCGGCTGGTAGGCGCGCGCGGTAACCGGCCGGGCCGGTTCGGCGGCTGCCGGGGTGGCGCTGTCGGCGAGCACTGCACCGCCCAGCCCCGTGCTGGCGAGGGTCGCCACCGGGATCAGGGTCAGGGATTGGCGCAGGAACGCCCGGCGCGCCGGTTGCACGGAGGCGGGTTGGTCCTTGGACATGAGGATGTCTCTCTGTTGATCAGGTCATACGGGAATCGTCGCCCTTTTCGCCAATCGAGATCCCGGCGCCGGCCGCCCAAGACAGCGCTGTCTTGCGCGGCCGGCCTTGAATTGCCAAGGGGTCGCAGAGCGACCCCGGGATCTCGAACCAGACAAAGGCTGTTGTTTTGGTAGACATGAGGCAAGCGCGACGCTCACCAGGCTCAGTTGTTTCGCCGCTCCCAGGCCACAGGGTTGACCAGGTTCGCCGGCCGCTCGCCGGCCAGCGCGGCCAGCAGGTTGTCCACTGCGCAGCGGGCCATGGCTTCGCGGGTCTCCAGCGTGGCCGAGCCGATATGCGGGGTGACCACCAGGTTGTCCAGTTGCAGCAGCGGCGAATCGGCCGCCAGCGGCTCCTGCACGAACACGTCCAGCCCGGCGCCACGAATGCGCCGCTCGGCCAGGGCCTGGAGCAAAGCCGCCTCGTCCAGCACTCGGCCACGGGAGATGTTCACCAGGATCGCCGATGGCTTCATCAGCGCCAACTGTGGCGCGCCGATCAGGTTCTCGGTCGCGGCGGTCAGCGGCAGGCACAGGCAGACGAAATCGGACTCGGCCAGCAACGCATCAAGGCTGCGATGGCCGGCGTCGAACCGCGCCTCCACTTCGGGCCGCGGCTGACGGGTGTGGTACAGCACGCGCATGCCGAAACCGGCATGTGCGCGTCGGGCCAGGGCCTCGCCGATACGGCCCATGCCGACGATGCCCAGGGTCTTGCCCTGCACGTCGCAGCCGAACTGCGCCGGCCCGATCCCGGCCCGCCAGTGGCCGGCGCGAATCCAGCCGTCAAGCTCGACCACGCGCCGGGCACAGGCCAGGATCAGCGCGAAACCGGTGTCGGCGGTGGTTTCAGTGAGCACGTCGGGGGTGTTGGTCAGCAGCACCCCGCGCTGATCCAGCGCCTCGATATCGTAGTTGTCCACACCCACCGACACGCTGGAGATCACCTCCAACTGCGGCGCCAGGTCGAGCAGCGCGCGGTCCAGGCGCAGGCTGGCGCCGAGCAGGCCATGGGCGCCCGGCAGCGCCGCGCGCAAGCGCGCCAGGCCATCGGCGGCCGGCGCTTCCACCAGGGTCACCTCGGCCTGCGCGTGCAGGCGCGCCATCAGTTCATCGGACAGGCGTTTGTAGGCGACGATGCGCTTTTTCATGCTGAGGCTCCTATCGGCTCGGCGCTAGGCTGTGCCGGCGCGCCTGTTGCAAGGGGTTGAGGACGGCGGTCAGGGCCACGGCCAGCAGCAGTGCACCGCACATGAACAGGTACGAGGCGCCGGGGCCGCCGGTGACACCATTGAGGTAGCCGACCAGGTACGAGCCCGAGAACGAGCCCAACGCGCCCATGCTGTTGATCAGCGCCATGGCGCCCCCGGCGACGTTGGCCGGCAACAGTTCGGGAACGATCGCGAAAAACGGCCCGTAGGGCGCGTACATGCAGGCGCCGGCGATCACCAGCAAGGCGTACGACCACCAGAAGTGCTCGGTGCCCAGGGCATAGGAGCCGTAGAACGCCAGCGCGGCGATCAGTAGCGGCGGCCAGACGAAGCGCTTGCGCTTCTGCAGGCGGTCCGAGGCCCACGACACCCCGAGCATGGCCAGCACCGCCCCCAGGTACGGCACCGCCGACAGCCAGCCGGCGGTGACGATGTCCAGCGCGGCGGCCTGCTTGAGGATCGACGGTAGCCAGAGGACGAAGCCATACACGCCGATGCTCCAGCAGAAGTACTGCAACGACAGGATGATCACCGTGGGCGAGCGGAATGCCTCGGCATAGTTCTTCACCGGCTTGATGCCCTGCTGCTCGGCGTCCAGCGCTTCGCGCAGCGCGGCCTTCTCCCGGGCATCAAGCCACTTGGCCTGCTCCGGTCGGTCATCGACCAGGCGCCACCAGATGAACGCCCAGAGAATGGCCGGCGCGCCTTCGATGATGAACATCCAGCGCCAGTCGAACTGCTGCACCAGGTAACCCGAGACCACCGACATCCACAGGATGGTCACCGGGTTGCCGAGGATCAGGAAGGTATTGGCCCGCGAGCGCTCGGCGCGGGTGAACCAGTGACACAGGTAGATGAGCATGGCCGGCATCACCGCCGCCTCGACCACGCCCAGGAGAAAGCGGATGGCGATCAGCCAATAGACGTCGTGGACGATCCCGGTCAGCGTGGCCAGCCCGCCCCAGAGGATCAGGCTGGCGAAGATCAGCTTCTTCACACTGCGCTTCTGCGCGTACAGGGCGCCGGGCACCTGGAAGAAGAAGTAGCCAAGGAAGAACAGCGCGCCGAGCAGCGACGACAGCGCCGGGGTGATCTTCAGGTCGTCGGCCATGCCCGAGGCCGCGGCGAAGCCATAGTTGGCCCGGTCGAGGTAGGCCAGGCTGTAGGTGATGAAGACGATGGGCATGATGTACCACCAGCGTCTGGGTGCGAGTCGATCGATCTGCATGGGTGTTCTCCTGGTCTTGTTGTTCTTGTCACATCAGGTTGCGCACAGGTCGGCGCTTCAGCGTGCTTCGCGCGCAGGGTTTTCGTGGTGGTCCAGTTCATGACGTTGCGGCAGGCCTTCCATGTCGCCGCGGCTCTGCACCGCGCGGCTGCCGCACCAGTTGCCGCGGGCCACGGCGCGGCGCAGCGGCAAGCCTTCGAGCAAGGCGCTGATCACCCCGACGGCGAAGGCATCGCCCGCGCCCACGGTGTCCACTACCCGGACGACCGGCTGGCCGGGCACCACGCCATGGGCGCCCTGGGCATCGCGCCAGTAGGCGCCTTCGGCCCCCAGCTTGATCGCCACGTATTGCGCGCCCTGCTCAAGGTAGAACTCGGCGATGGCCTGCGGCGACTGCCGGCCGGTGAGCAGGCGCCCCTCCTCCAGCCCTGGCAGCACCCAGTCGGCCTTGGCCGCCAGGGCGTTGACCTCGCGCACCATGGTCTGGCGGTCGGGCCACAGCGAGGGACGCAGGTTGGGGTCGAAGGAAATGCTGCGACCATTGGCGCGCATGCCGTCCAGCAACTGGTGACACAGTTCGCGGCAACTGCCTGAAAGCGCCGCCGGAATGCCCGTGGCATGCAGGTGCCGGGCCTGCAACAACGCCGGCCGCACCAGCGCGGGCGACAGCCGGCTGGCCGCCGAGCCGCGGCGGAAATACTCGACTTTCGGATCGCTGCCATCGTCGCAGCGCTCCTTGAGCTGGAACCCCGTTGGGTGCCCGGCATCGATCTCGACACTGGAACAGTCCAGGCCTTCGCGGCGCAGTCTGTCGAGCACGAAGGCACCGAGCGAGTCGTCACCGACCCGGCTCAGCCATTGCACCCGCAGGCCCAGGCGTGACAGGCCGATGGCCACATTGCTGTCGGCACCGGCGATGCGTTTGCCGAAGCCCTCGACCTGGGCCAGGTCGCCCGGCTGCGCCGCCACGAACATGGCCATGGTTTCACCGAAGCACAGCACGTCATGCTCAGCCATGGCACACCTGCCCTTCCAGCTCGGCCAACTGCGCGACCTGGTGCGCCGTCAGTGCCAGCAGGTCCTCGCCGGCCAGGGGGTACTCGATGGCACGCGGCAGGCCCGGGGCGAAATGCGTCATCAATTCGCGCCACTGGGCCAGGTCGAGGTCCTCGGGCACCACGGCCACCAGGCGCCCGTCGGCGCGGCGCGCCACCGCCTTGCAGTGCACGTAGCGCACCCAACGCCCCAGCAATTGCGCGGCCAGCAGCGGCGACTCGTCGTGCCAGTACCAGTTGCCGATGTCGAAGGTCATGCCCGGCGCCACGCCTTGCGCCTGGGCCTCGCGAAAGAACTTCACCAAGGTCTGCAGGCGCCCGCCGTAGGGCGTCTGGTCGTTTTCCACGTACAGCGCCGTCTTGTGTTGCAACAGTGGCGCCAGCGCCGGCAAATCGCAGCCATCCTGGTAATGACCCAGCGACACCTTGAGCGCCACTGCGCCGATCTCACTCGCCAGCTGCAGGCGCTGGGCAATCGCGGGCTCCAGGCTGCCATCCTCGCGCCACAGTTCCAGTGGCGTGGAGTAGAGACTCTGCAGGCCATGCTCGGCGGCCAGGTTGGCCAGGGTAGCGGCATCAGGCGCGGCGTTGAACAGCTCCTCGCGCCACTCCACCCGCCGCGCCCCCGCCGCAGCGAGCAACGGCAGGTAGCTGGCCTGGCCCAACCGCCTCACGGCGTCGGCACCGAAACTCGACAAGCTGATGGAAACAGTGTGCGTACGCATCGTGGTAGTCCTTGTTCTTGTGAATGAAACCGGTTTCATTTTTCCCCGACAACAACGGCGCCCGCGACGCCGTCAGTGTTTTGATCGGGTAGAGCCTCGCGCAATGAGCTGCGCGCGCAAATCCAGGCGCCGGGCCGGCAGAGGGCTGCCTTGCAGGCGCTCCAGCAGGCACTGGAACGCCGCCGCGCCGATGCGCCCGGTGGGTTGCGCCAATGCGCTGATGCCGTCGCCCACCAGCGGGTACCAGTCCAGGTCGTCCAGCGCCAGCAGGCCCAGGTCCTGGAACAGCGGCCCGCCCCTGGCGTGCAGCACCCTCACCAGCTCCAGGGTGGCGACACCATTGCAACTGAACAGCGCCTGCGGGCCGTGCCCTGCCCCGGCGATGAACGCGCCCAACTGCTCGGCGAGGCCCGGGCCTACCTCCAGCACCTGCCCGCGCAACCCACGACGCCGGGCGATGGAGGCCTGGAAGGCATCCACGCGCTCCTGCCGCGAGCTGGTGCCATCGAGTGGCTCGGTGACGGCGAGGATGTCGCGATAACCGTTGTGTTCAAGGTGATCCAGCGCCTGCTCGACGGCGTCGCTGTTGTCCAGGCCCACCAGATCGACCGGCAGGCCCGCCAGTTGCCGGTCGACCAGCACCATGGGCAGGTCGCGGGCCAGGCTGGCCAGCTCTCCGGCGCGGTGGCCCAGGGTGTTCACGATCAGGCCGTCGACGTTGTACGCCTGCAGGGCCTGCAGCTGGCTGCGCTCCTGGGCGTCGTCACAGTCGGTGTTGCACACCACCAGGCTGTAGCCGTGCTGGCGACAGGCCGTCTCGACAGCGTGCATCACCGCCACGGAATAGGGGTTGCGGATATCCGCCAGGAGCATGCCGATCAGCCCGGTGCGGCCGCGCTTGAGGGCACTGGCCATGCGGTTGGGGCGATAGCCCAGGCGCTCGACGACGGCTTCGATGCGCTGCGCGGTCGCCTCGGCGAGCAGTTGCCGATCCTCGCCCATATAGCGCGAGACGGTTGCCTTGGAGACGCCGGCCGCCTTGGCGACCTCGCTGATAGTGACCCGTCCTCGGACGGGAACTGCGTCTTTATCCACCCCTGAGCCCTTCTTGTAGGTGTTTGTGCAGGGTTGATGAAACCGGTTTCAATGAAATCAGGGATGGCCCATGCCGTCAAGTGGCGGGCTTTGTGCCAAAGCAGGCGCATACACTGCCAAACCCTCCCTCCTGCCCTGTACCCCGGCGTTCGGAACGGTATGGTGATACTTCGGACTTCGCTCGCCCTGCCCTGGAGATCGCCATGACCGCAGTGTTTCGTATCAGCCTGGTGCTAATGCTCGCCGGCACGGGGATGGGGGATATCGTGGTGGCCAGTGTCGGGCTGCTGGGCTTGTGCGCAGGCGCCGTGGTGCTCAGCATTCGCCAGGATGCGGTTGCTCAGCCGGCAAGAGAATCGGAGTTCATTGCCTAGGCCTGTGCCCACATGAAAGAAGCTTCATGATTGCCGCAGAGCCCTTGCCTGCGGGCCAGAGCAATACCTGGCCAGTTTGGCGCGGGGCGCTGCGCCTTGAGCCTCACCGCCTGCCCGCGTAGCATCGCCGCCCCACCCGCCGCTCCCCTGTGCTCATGCCGCAACCCATCCCCCTCAAGGACCACGAAAAGGAAAAGCACCTGGTCAACCGCCGGCTGCTGGCCTGCGCCCTGCTGGTGCTCGGCCTGGTGGCGGTACTGGTAGGCCGGCTCTACGTGCTCCAGGTGTTGCAGCACGACCAGCAGTCGGCGGTGTCGGAAAACAACCGCGTGCACGTGCTGCCGATCCCGCCCGAACGCGGCCTGATCTACGATCGCAATGGCGTGGTATTGGCCGACAACAAGCCCAGCTTCAACCTGACCATGACCCGCGAGCGGGCCGGCGATTCGAAGAAGGTGCTCGACAACCTGGCGCAAGTCCTGGGACTGTCCGAGGACGACCGCCAGCAGTTCGACAAGGACCTGCGCCGCGGCCGCAAGCCGTTCGAGCCGGTGACTCTGCTGGTCGGTCTGAGCGAGGAGCAGATCGCCCTGATCGCGGTCAACCAGTTCCGCCTGCCGGGGCTGGAGGTGGAGCCGCAATTCATTCGCGAGTACCCCTTGGCCGAACACTTCGCCCATTCGGTCGGCTACGTCGGACGCATCAACGAGAAGGAAGCCAAGAGCCTCGACAGCACCGCCTACCGTGGCACCCAGTCCATCGGCAAGACCGGCATCGAGCGTTTCTACGAGGACCAGCTGCACGGCCAGGTAGGCTACGAGGAAGTCGAGACCAACGCCCAGGGCCGGGTGATGCGCGTGCTCAATCATCACGACCCGGTGCCGGGCAAGGACATCGTGCTGAGCCTCGACGCCCACCTGCAGCAAGCCGCCGAGAAAGCCCTGGGCGATCGGCGCGGCGCGGTGGTGGTGCTCGACCCGGGCAACGGCGACGTGCTGGCGATGGTCAGCAACCCGGCATTCGACCCCAACCTGTTCGTCAAGGGCATCAGCTTCAAGCAGTACGCCGCCCTGCGCGACTCCATCGACCGGCCACTGTTCAACCGCGTGCTGCGCGGGCTGTACGCCCCAGGCTCGACGGTCAAGCCCGAGGTGGCTATCGCCGGCCTCGACAGCGGCGTGATCACCCCCGGCAGCCGGGTGTTCGACCCTGGCTACTACGAGCTGCCCAACTACGAGCACAAGTACCGCAACTGGAACCGCACGGGCGATGGCTGGGTCGACCTGTACAGCGCGATCATGCGCTCCAACGACACCTACTTCTACGACCTGGCGCACAAGCTGGGCATCGACCGCCTGCACGACTACATGGCCGAGTTCGGCCTCGGCCAGAAGGTCTCGCTGGACATGTTCGAGGAAGCGCCGGGGCTGATGCCGTCCCAGGCGTGGAAGCGCGCCACCCGGCGCCAGGCCTGGTTCCCCGGCGAAACGCTGATTCTCGGCATTGGCCAGGGCTACATGCAGGTGACCCCGCTGCAGCTGGCCCAGGCCACCAGCCTGCTGGCCAGCAAGGGCGTGTGGCACCGCCCGCACCTGGCCCTGACCATCGGTGGCCAGGCGCCGGTCGACCCGCACCCGATGGCGGATATCGTGCTGCACGACAAGCATGCCTGGGACCAGGTCAGCCAGGGCATGCAGATGGTCATGCACGACCCGCGCGGCATCGCCCGCGCATCCGCCGCCGGCGCCCAGTACCGCATCGCCGGCAAGAGCGGCACCGCGCAGGTGGTGGCGATCAAGCAGGGTGAGCGCTACAACCGCAACAAGACCCTCGAGCGCCACCGCGACAATGCCCTGTTCGTCGGTTTTGCCCCGGCCGATCACCCGGCGCTGGTGGTGGCGGTGATGATCGAGAATGGTGAAGCCGGTGGCCGGGTGGCGGGGCCGGTGGTGCGCGAGGTGATGGATGCGTATCTGCTGGATGAGCAGGGGCATTTGAAGGCGCAATATGCTGGGTTGGCCAAGGCCGTGCCACATTCATAGGCCCGTGCCTGCGTCTAGGCTTGTGAGCTGGGCTGGGAGTGATTGGAAGCGTCGGGACTGAGCGCGGTCCACACACTTCCACCGATGAGCGCCTTCACTGAATTTTAGTCATGAGTTTTCCCGGATTCCGGGGGTCTTGTCCTGCACAAAATTCACATTTCTATTTTCGCGATCGGCTGCCTGGTTATAGAGGTTGGTGCCCATCTTGGATATTTCCTTGGCCCGGCTGGTCAGGGAAGCCAATACGCCTTCACTATCAACTGGCCCCTTGGATATCGCTTCCCTGCGACTGGCTATCTCCTGCATTTCCTTTACATGGAACCCAAGAACATACATGGGTTTACCGTCCCCTGACTCGAATACATACAGGTTCTCCACGTGCGACGTAAACGCATTGGGTTTCGCTTCAAGCTTGAGGTTTGCGGTATTTCCAGGCTGGTTCCAGATCTGTTGTCGGGTCGGGGTAGGATCACCACCAGGAACGGGTCCTTTAGGGTGGTATATCTCGATTTTTATCTTGTATTTAGGCTTGTGTCCTGACGGGTCGACTGCGTTCACAGGATCTTCGCTGCAGTAAACATAGGCATTTGGGCCACCGTCTCCAAAGGGGCTGAAACTGTCGGGTGACAGGAAGCGCATCAGCACCGGGCTGTATGCCCGATAGCCATTGCCAAGCAGGTAGCCCCCAACCTGCAGTTCCTGCAACTGGCCATTGAAACCCAGCATCAGGGGCAACCCACTGGCAAATGGCCGATACCCAAACGCGGTGTAGGGAACCGTAAGGCTGGCCTGCGACGCATGATGACGCAGTATCGAACCGTGCCGGTCGGTGGCCAGCAGGGCCATTTTCGAGCTAACAGTTGATACTGACATGCAGACTCCTGGACAAAGTTCCTGTCTGCGTGACTGTGCAAGCAACTCCATTAGCCCGCAACTGACAAAAATGCCAGGCCTGCCAACCTGCATACCGGGCGCGCTATCGCAAGGCAAGCCTGTACCGGCAGGTCTGGCGTTGCCTCAGCCAGCGGCTCTCGGCATCAAGTCGTAGGGATGTTTCCACCCTGGAATGTCCTGGATTCGCTGTTTCCAGGCCTCGATATGACGGAACTCGCCAACCGCCAGGCCAGTGTCCTCGGGCATATACACATAGCCCGCCAGCGAAAGGTCGGCGATGGTCAGCCGCCCGCCCACCATGAACGGCGTCTTCGCCAGGTGCGCATCGACGATCTGGTAGGCCGCCCTGGCCCGCTCGCGCAGGAAGCGGGTGACATCCGACTCGCCCATCTGCTTGAGGCAGTAGATGAAGCGCAACGCGGCGTAGTAGCTGGTGAACTTGTGGTTGTCGAACAGCATCCAGCGCCAGATCTCGCGCTTTTCGTGATCGTCACGCGGGCCGAACTGGCCGCTGCGCTCGGCCAGGTAATCGAGGATCAGCGCCGATTGGGTAAGCTTCTCGCCGGCATGTTCCAGCACCGGCACCTCCCCTTGCTCGTTGACAGAGTCACGCCAGTCTTGCCCACGGGTCTGGCCATGGAAGAAGTCGACGAACACCGGCGCCCAGTCCTGGCCGGTGAGTTCCAGCATCAGCGCGGCCTTGTAGGCATTTCCCGACTCGGCAAAGCAGTGGAGCGTATATTCGGCCATGGCATCCGGTTCCTTTGATTGGCAGGCTGCAGGACTGCGAGCAGATCATGAGCAAGGGTTATGGGTCAATGTCGCCATGGCTGGCAATTGCTGGCGCGTACCTGACAAATCTGTCAGTTGTCGAGCGCCACTGACAACGCCAAAGTAAAAGGGTCCCCTAGCCAGGAAATACCATGGCCCAGCACAAAACAGGTAAGCAGTGGGTCGTGATATCGGCCGCTGACGCCCAAGGCTCGACGCTGTGGTATCCGTGCAGCCAGCACCCCGAGACCATCAGCTACAGCGTATTCGGCCACGACCCGGCCTCGGATCGCAGGTCATCGCTACTGCGCTTCACAGCACAGGTGCGAGAGCTTACCGGGTGTTACCTGCTCGGCAACGGATACCGTGCCTACAGCCCTGTGCTGATGCGGTTTCTCTCGACCGATGACTTGAGTCCATTTGGTGAGGGTGACGCCAATGCCTATGCCTACTGCCAGAATGATCCAGTCAACAATGTTGATCCATCCGGGCATATGATGAGGCGCTCATCTTCAACGACCTCCACCGACTCGACGCCGCCGAACTCTCCTGCACCAAGCCGGCGGCCCACGCCACTGCCTCATCATGTGAAAGCCAGCGTAGAAGCGAGTAAAAGCGGTTTCGCCAGCAAAAAATTTGAACCACAGCCGTTTTACAGTTCACCAACACCCGACAACCCCACTCAAAAACAAAACATCCACCCGGTTCAACAAAGCTACTTTGAACAAGTCGCAAACACACTCACTAACCCTAACTACAGCGCCCGCAACAACATGAATCCACGGGATGACTTGAGCTCATTCGGTTTTCAGGAGCAACCAAGGCCTCCCACGATGCATGAGCCTTCAACCTCGACGGAGACTGTCAGAACCACGCATGACTAGCCCCTGACGCATTACGTTCGCAAACATAGCGGAACTCCCTGATACCTCAAGTGCTCTTAACTGCATGCAGTAACACCCTTGGGCATCACCTTTCCGGAGGACTCGCCATGCGCCACTTACTGCTCGTTCCCTCGCTGCTGCTCCTGCTCCCTGCCGGTGCCGCCCTGGCCCGCGTCGATGCCGGGGACGTCGCCACCTCGGCGGGGGTCTCCGCCTCGCTGTACTCGACCTTCAAGGATGACAAACGGATCATCCCGGCCCGTGACGAGCTGTCGGCCTTTGTCGCCAGCGGCGGTGCCATTCGCGGGGCCTATCTGGAAGCGGCGCTGGCCGAGGTGCGCCAGGCCAATCCGGGGCTGCAGGCCAGTGACGAAGAGCTGGCCCAGGCGCTGCTGTCGCAGGATGACAGGTTGGCGGATCACTGACGGACGAGGGCGACCTGGCGCCGCTTGCGCGGCGCCGGTTAGCCCGGGCGGTTGCTCACGCCGAACGGGATATGCACCGACGGCACCACCGTGCTGGTGCTCTTAAGGTGCCCGGACTGGTCATCGAAGAAGATGTGCGGCTTTAGTACCTGCAATACCCTGCGCTTCTCGATCCCACCCAGGAAGAACGCGTCGTTGGCCATCACCCCCCAGCTTTTCAGGGTATTGAGCGCACGCTCGTGTGAAGGCGCGTTGCGCGCCGTGACGATCGACACCCGCAGGCGGTTCTCGTAACTGGGATTGGCCAGCTTGTGCTGTTCCTCGGCCGCCTGGATGCGGGCAATGCGCACGAAGAACTCCTTGAGCGGACCGGGATTGTGCGGCTGGGTGACATTGATCACTTCATGGGCGTGGAAGCTGCCAAGGCCGCCCGACTGCATCACTGCTTCGGACTCATCGCCGGCCAGCACGCCATCGAAGTCGAAGGCGATGCGCAGGTTATCGTCGCTTTCATCGTCGTCGAACTTCGAATCCAGCACCTGCCCCGCCGGGTAGCCGGCCTTGATCGCGGCGTCCACGTGCTGCTTGTCGGCGGACAGGAACAGCGCGATGTTCAACGCCGGGATGTACTCATACGGCGAGCGGCCTTGGGTGAAAATGGCCCGGGTCATGTTCAAGCCGTAGTGACCGATGGTCTTCATCACCCGCATGCCGGTGTCCGGGTCGTTCTGCGACAGCAACACCACCTCTACCAGCGGGTCCTCTGGATCGCCGCGCAGGTCATTGAGCGCCAGCAGGCGCTTGATGAAGGGGTAGGCAATGCCCTTGCCCAGTGGCACGTCCAGGTGCTGCTCCTGGTACTTGCGGTATTGCGCTTCACCGTCGCGGCGGAACACGGCGTCCGACTCGCTCAGGTCGAACACGGCGCTGGAAGCGACACCGATGACCAGGCGATCATCCAGTTCGAAGGCCATGGGGCATTCCTTGTGTGGGTAAATGTTGTGCGCGATGCCGTTCAGCTTTCGCTGCGACCTTGCAGGCGCGAAGTCCAGTCCTCGACCTGGCGTTGCTCCAGGCGTTTTTCCAGGGTGCGACGCCAGTTCGGCACCAGCGGCAGTTCCAGGCATTCACGCAACAGGCCGGGCTCCAGCTGCTTGTCGAACAACACCGCCGAAAGCCGCGCCACCGACCACTGGCCATAGGGGCGCTCGACCAGTTGCAGGGCATCGCCCGCCTGTACCTCGCCCTCCTCCAGCACCCGGTAGTACCAGCCGGTGCGCCCGCTCTGCTGCACCCGCAGCGCCATCTGCGCCACGTCGAAACGGTCGTTGAGCTTCCAGCACGGCATGCGCCCCTGGGAGATCTCCAGCAACGCCGTGCCGACGCGGATACGGTCGCCCAGACACACATCGGCCTCGCGCCAGCCGCTGCTGCTGAAGTTTTCGCCGAAGGCACCGGGCCGGGTCAGCAAGGGGTGTTCGCCAAGCTCAGCGACCCAGTCGGGGTAGTGATCGCGGGGATAATGGTGGATGGCCTTCTCAACGCCGCCGTGCACGCGCAGATCGCCCTGTTCGTCACCGACGATACCGAGCAAGGTCACCCGCAAAGGGCCTTGGCGGGGTTGCTTGTCGATGGCGCTGAGGGAACCGGGGCGGGTGAATGGCCGGGCGCTGCCGGTGAGCAGGCTGTCCAGGCGCGGGCTGGGCGAGGTCATGCGGCGGATCTCGTGGGAAGGACCGGGAGAGCTTACACCAGAGCCCGCGAGAGGCCCAACCAACCGCTTGCCGGAGCTGCCTCCAAGCCCGTTCCTGCAGGAGCGGGCTTGCCCCCGAGAGGTTTCGAACGGTGCCTACTTGCCCCGCGCCTTGTTGTAGATCGTCTTGGCACGGTCCGCCGAGGCCTGGCAAGTGGTCATGTCGCCTTTGGCCTGGGCGGCCTTGGCCTGCTCGAGCAGCTTGTGGTAATCGGCGGCCATGCCGCCATGCAAGGCCTGGCCATCGCTCTTGCTGATGTATTCCAGGTCCTTGATCTTGGCATCGCAGTTGGTCGCCGGGCCATCCTCGGCATGGGCGGCGAAGCTCAGTACGCAAGTGATCACTAGCAGTGTCATGGATTTCATGGAGTGTTCTCCTGGGAAACAACCTGACTGCCGGAATATCCGCCGGCCAGTTGGCCGACGCAGCACAGAGGATAGTCCGCCAAGATCGGCGCCACAGGGCTTCAGCCCAACGGTAGACCCACCTCGGCCACCAGGAAGTCGATGAACACGCGGACCTTCAGCGGCATGTGCCGGGCCTGGGGATACACCAGCATGAACGGCCGCGACGTGCCGCCATATCCGGCCAGCACCTCCACCAGCTCGCCGCTGTCCAGGGCGTCCTGCACGGTGAACCGGTAGGCCTGCATCAGGCCGCCGCCATGACGCACCAGGGTGGTGGTGGCGAGAAAGTCGCCCAGGCAGGTGAACGCGCCCTGGGTTTCCAGCTCGACCCATTGGTCCTCGCGACGAAAACTCCAGGCGGGACGCCGGCCATTGCTGGGCAGTTCGAACTGGATGCATTCGTGCCCGGCCAGGTCCTCGAGGGTCTGTGGCACACCGGCCCGGGCCAGGTAGTCCGGGGTGGCGACCACCACCAACTCGGCATCCTCCAGGCGCCGGGCCACCAGCCGCGAGTCGGCCGGTGCGCGGCCGCGAATCGCCAGGTCGAAATGCTCTTCGGCGAAATCGACGTTGCGGTTGCTCACATGCACGTCCACCTGCACCCGCGGATAGCGTTGGCGAAAGCGCGGCAGCAGTGGCAACAGGCGGTGATGGGCGTAAGGCGTCGGCGCACTTATGCGCAGGCAGCCTGCGGGCTCGAGCTGGCCACCGGTGACCTGGCGCTCGGCCTCGACCAATTGACCCAATGCCTGGCGGCAATGCTGGTAGTAGGCCTGGCCCGCCTCGCTCAAGCGCATCTGCCGGGTGGTACGCACGAACAGGCGCACGCCCAGGCGTTCCTCCAGGCGCGCCACCGAGCGGCTCACCGCAGCGGGGGTGACACTGGCGAGGGTCGCGGCCTCGGTAAAGCTGCCGGCATCGGCGGCAAGGCAGAACAGCTCCAGGCTGCCCAGTTGCAGATCATCGAAGTGGCGGGTCATGGGTGGCTCGATTGATTACATGATGTATCGATTGAAATGCCCCGCGCCTCATTTTTCAAGTGGGCGTTGCAGCCTAGAGTGGCTGCACACCCGAGCACTGGCTCGAACCACCGGAGACTTTCCCCATGAGCACCGCAAGAACCGTCATCATCACCGGCGCCTCCAGCGGCCTGGGCTTTGCCCTGACCCAGGCCTTCCTCGAGCGTGGCGACAACGTGGTCGGCAACGCCCGCACCCAGGCTCGCCTGGACCAGGCCGCCGCTCGCCTGGGCAACCCGCCTGGCTTTATCGGCGTGGCCGGCGACATCGCCGAGAAAGCCACCGCCGAGCGGCTGTTCGCCGCCGCCCAGGAAGCTTTTGGCCGGGTCGATATCCTGGTCAACAACGCCGGCATCTTCATCCCGAAACCGGTGACCGACTACACCGAAGCCGATGTCGACGCACTGGTCGGCACCAACCTCAAGGGCTTCTTCTACCCCGCCCAGGCCGCCGCCCGGGTGATGAAGGCGCAAGGGCACGGGCATATCGTCGCCATCACCGCTTCGGTGGCGCTGCAACCGGACACCCGTGTGCCGGCACTGTTGCCGGTGCTGGTCAAGGGCGGGCTGAACCAGGCGGTCAAGGGCCTGGCCCTGGAACTGGCCGCCAGCGGCGTGCAGGTCAACGCCGTGGCCCCGGGGATCATCGACACCCCGCTGCATAGCGGCAATACCGAAGGCCTCGGCGCACTGTCGCCGAGCGGACGCACCGGCCAGCCCGAGGACGTGGTGAACGCCGTGCTGTACCTGACCGACGCGCGCTTTGTCAGCGGCGCCGTCCTGCCCGTCGACGGTGGCAGCACCGCCGGCACCTGGCACTGAAACGGGAGCCACGCACATGCCTTATGTCCATATCCGCGTCACCGAAGAAGGCGTCACCGCCGAACACAAACGCCAGCTGATCGAAGGCACCACGCGGTTGCTGGAACAGGTGCTGAACAAGCCACCGGCGAGCACCTTCGTGGTCATCGAGGAGGTGCCCACCGACAACTGGGGGGTCGCTGGCGAGACGGTGACGGCGCTGCGCCAGCGCGAAGGTCGCTGACCCCGTCACGGGCGAAAGGGTAACGTCTGTCAGTTCGCGTCACTGGGGCTGCTACGCAGCCCATCGCCGGCAAGCCGGCTCCCACAGGGACCGCGCGATTCGTGAGTTCTGCGCTGTACCTGTGGGAGCCGGCTTGCCGGCGATGGGGCGCCTGCGCGCCCCGGGTTTCAGCCTCGGCCCACCGACCGCGCCACACGGTCCACCGCGATACGCGTCTTTTCCACCAGTTCGTCCAGCTCGCCACGGCTGGCCACCAGGGCCGGCGCCATGATCATCCGCCCCAGCGTCGAGCGGATGATCACCCCTTCCTCGAAACCAAAGGTGCGGCACTGCCAGGCCAGGTCGTTCTCGTTGGCGAAGCGCTTGCGCGTGGCCTTGTCCTCGGCGAACTGCAAGGCTGCAACCAGGCCGGTGCCCTGTACTTCACCGATCAACGGGTGATCGGCGAACACCTCGCGCAGGATGCGCAGCAGGTACGGGCCGGTGTCGTCCTTGACCCGGCGCACGATACCCTCGTCGCGCAAGGCCTTGAGGTTGGCGATAGCTACCGCCGCCGCCACCGGGTGGCCGGAATAGGTCAGGCCGTGGGCGAACACCCCGCCCCGCTCCACCAAAGCCTCGGCGATACGCTTGCTCAGCACCAGGCCGCCCATGGGCACGTAGCCGCTGGTCAGGCCCTTGGCGATGGACAGGGTATCCGGCTCGAAGCCGAAGTGCTGGTGGGCAAACCATTCGCCGGTGCGGCCGAAACCACCGATCACCTCGTCGGCGCACAGCAGCACGTCGTACTGGCGGCAGATGCGCTGAATCTCGGGCCAGTAGCTCTCGGGCGGGAAGATCATTCCGCCGGCGCCCTGGAACGGCTCGGCGATGAAGCCTGCGACATTCTCGGCGCCCAGTTCGAGGATCTTCTCCTCCAGTTGCAGGGCGCAACGGCGGCCGAATTCCGCCGGGGTCAGCTCGCCACCGGCGGCGAACCAGTAAGGTTCGTCGATATGCGCCACATCCGGGATCAACCCGCCCATCTCGTGCATGAACTTCATGCCGCCCAGCGCCGTGGCCGCCAGGGTCGAGCCGTGGTAGCCGTTCCAGCGGCCGATCATGATCTTCTTGCGCGGCTGGCCGACCACCTGCCAGTAACGGCGCACGGTGCGGATCAGCACCTCGTTGGCCTCGGAGCCGGAGTTGGTATAGATGGCGTGGCTGTAGTGGCCGGGCAGCAGGCTGAACAGCAGCTCGGACAACTCGATCACCGCCGGGTGGGTGGTGTGGAAGAACATGTTGTAGTACGGCAACTGGTCCATCTGCGCGGCGGCGGCGGCGGTCAGGTCCTTGCGGCCATAGCCGAGCTGGGTGCACCACAGGCCGGACATGCCGTCCAGGTAGCGGCGGCCGTCGTTGTCCCACAGGTACAGGCCCTCGCCGCGGGTGATGACCCGCGGTCCCTCGGCGTTGAGCGCCTTCTGGTCGAGGAAGGCGTGGATGTGGTGGGCGGCGTCGCCAGCCTGGTAGTCGCGGGTATCGCGTTTGCCGGTCGCCGGGGTGATGGGTGCGTTCATTGTTGTTCTCCTCGGGTGAATGTCAGCGCAGCTGGATCCAGGTGGTCTTGAGCTGGGTGTACTTGTCGAACGAATGAAGCGAGAGGTCGCGGCCGAAGCCTGACTGGCACCCGCCGCCAAACGGCACGGTCACGTCCAGGGCATCGACGGTGTTGACCGACACCGTGCCGGCCCTGAGCCGCCTGGCCACGCGGTGGGCGCGGTTGAGATCGTCGCTCCACACCGACGCGGCCAGGCCATAGACGCTGTCGTTGGCCAGGGTGATGGCCTGCTCCTCGTCATCGAAGGCGCTGACCGCCAGCACCGGGCCGAAGATTTCGTCGCGGGCCAGGACCATGTCCTGGCGTACGTCGGTGAAGATCGTCGGCGTGATGAAGTTGCGTGAGCCGTTCACGCTCAGGCGCTCACCGCCGCAGCGCAGACGCGCGCCCTGCTCCCGGGCCTGGCCGATGGCGGCCTCGATTCGCGCGGTCTGCGTGGCATCGACGATGGCGCCGGCACGGCTGGCGGGGTCCAGCGGGTCGCCCGGCAGCCATTCGCGTGCCTGGCGCAGCAGACGCTCGACGAATTCGTCGTGGATCGAGCGCTGCACATACAGCCGCGAATTGGCCGAGCACACCTCGCCCTGATTGAAGAAGATGCCGAACGCGGCCTTCTGCGCCGCCAGGTCGAGGTCGCGGCAGTCGTCGAACACCAGGTTCGGGCTCTTGCCGCCGCATTCCAGCCACACCTGCTTGAGGTTCGACTGCGCCGAATACTGCATGAAGTACTTGCCCACCTGGGTGGAGCCGGTGAACACCAGGCAGTCCACGTCCGGGTGCAGGCCCAAAGCCCGGCCGGCGGTTTCGCCCAGGCCCGGCACCACGTTGAGCACCCCTTCCGGCAGCCCGGCCTCCAGGGCCAGCTCGGCCAGGCGCAGGGCCGAGAACGGCGACTGCTCGGCGGGCTTGAGCACCACGCTGTTGCCTGCGGCGAGCGCCGGGGCGACCTTCCAGGCGGCCATGTCCAGGGGGAAGTTCCACGGCACCACCGCGCCGACCACGCCCAACGCCTCGCGGCTGATCATCGCCACCGCGCTGGCGGCGGTCGGCGCGACCTGGTCATAGAGCTTGTCCAGCGCCTCGCCATACCAGGCGAACACCTGGGCCGCGCCGGGCACATCGATGCTGTAGGCATCCATCACCGGCTTGCCCATGTTCAGCGAGTCGAGCAGCGCCAGCTCCTCGCGGTGGGCCAGCATCAACTCGGCCAGGCGCAGCAGCACGCGCTTGCGCTCGGCCGGCGCCATGCGCGCCCAGGGTCCATGCTCGAAGGCACGGCGGGCGGCGCGCACCGCCTGGTCGATCTCGCTGTCGGCGCAGGCGGCGACCTGGGCCAGGCACTGCTCGGTCGCCGGGTTGATGGCGGCGAAGGTGGCGCCGTCGCGGGCCGCCACCGGGCGTCCGTCGATCAACGCGGTGGTGATGAAGCTTTGCCGCGCGGCGCGCTGCAGCCAATCGCTTTTCGTATGCACGCAGGTCTCCCCTCCGGCCACACTCGGGCCGGTGATTGTCGTTGTCTGGATGAGGTGAAGCGGTGGGTCAGCGCCGTCGCAGGTAGCTTTCCAGCGGGTCCTTGCTCAGGCCTTCCTGGGCCTGGGCCAGCGAGGCGATGAACAGCGAGAACAGCTCGGCCTGGGTGGCGATATCGAGCTTGGCGTAGAGGTTCTTGCGGTGGGTCTTGACCGTGTCTTCACTGATGCCCAGGCGCTCGGCCAGCGAACGCGTGGAATGGCCGCGCAGCAGGTACTGGGCAATATGGCACTCACGCTCGGTGAGCAAGGACGAGCCGAAGTTGTTCAGCGCGGCGTTGATCTGCCGCCCCAGCGCGCTTTCGAAGCGCCCACCCAGGGCCTCGGCATCCAGCTGCCCCCAGTGGCGGCGCACCACCGCCACCACCCAGGCGGCGACGCACTTGAGCTCGGCCACCTGGCGGCTGCCCAGGCGCCGGGTGCTGCCCAGGGCCACGGCGATGGTCAGCTGGGCGTCCAGCGGCACCAGGTAGTTGAGTTCGTCCTCCAGATGCGCGTGCTGGTAGAACGAGGTGTAGTACTCGCTGCGCTTGAAGTGGTCGGGGGCGACGTCGCTCAGGCGATAGCAACCGGCGGGCACGCCGTCCATGCAGGCGCGGTAGAACGGGCACAGCAGGTAGTAGCCTTCGAGGTACTTCTGCACGTTGCCCTCGGGCAGCCAGGGCCCCTCGTCGTCCTTGGCGAACAGCGCCGACGGCAGGCCCTTGCGCGGATACAGGAACACGGTGATGGCCTGGCACGCTGCCAGCTGGTTGAGCGCGGCGAACAGTGCCTCGACGAAGCCTGGGGTGCCGATGGCGTCGACCACGCGGGCCATCTGCGCATACCAGTCGGGCGAATTCAGCTGGGCATTGCTCATTATTGTCTTCCCCGCCAGGGTGAGTGCTGGCCGGGATTGTTTCATGGGGGGGACGGGGCGGCTATCACCCTTCGGGGTGAGAGGCGACCGTCGTTCAACCTGTAGCGACGCCATCGCGTGGCAAGCTCCGCTCCTACAGGTAACCGGTAGTTGCTACAGTGGCTGCCTCGGCCAAGAGCGCGCGTGACGACAAAAATGCAGGGCAGCCCTGCAGATTTGCCAATTGTGCAAGGTAATTTTGCATGACAGGATCGACCGATCCGCTCGCGCACTCCAGGACTTCACTTGGAAAATCAATAACAAAGCAGGGAGACCGCGATGACCGCGCACGCTCAACCCTCGGCAACGGATCAGGTACTGGCCGAGGTCCGCAACCACATTGGCCACCTCACCCTCAACCGCCCCGCCGGCCTCAACGCCCTGACCCTGGACATGGTGCGCAGCCTGCAGCACCACCTCGACCAATGGGCGCAGGATCCGCAGGTGCAGGCCGTGATGCTGCGTGGCGAGGGCCCCAAGGGCTTCTGCGCCGGCGGCGACATCCGCTCGCTGCACGACAGCTTCAAGGCCGGTGAAAAGCTGCACGAGGATTTCTTCGTCGAGGAATATGCCCTGGACCTGTGCCTGCACCGCTACCGCAAGCCGGTGCTGGTATTGATGGACGGCTTCACCCTCGGCGGCGGCATGGGCCTGGCCCAGGGCTGCGACCTGCGCATCGTCACCGAGCGCAGCCGCCTAGGGATGCCCGAGGTGGGTATCGGCTACTTCCCGGACGTCGGCGGCAGCTACTTCCTGTCCCGCGTGCCCGGCGAGCTGGGCATCTACCTGGGTGTCAGCGGCACCCAGGTCAAGGCCGCCGACGCCCTGTACTGCGGCCTCGCCGACTGGTACCTGGACAGCGCCAGGCTGGCCGCACTGGATGAAGGCCTGGACCGCCTGGTGTTCGGCGAGCATCCGCTCAAGGACCTGCAGGGCCTGCTGGCCAAGCTCGGCACCCAGGTGCTCGAAGACGCCCCGCTGGCGCGCCTGCGCCCGGTGATCGACCACTTCTTCGCCCTGCCCGACCTGCCCAGCATCATCGAACAGCTGCGCGCCGTGACCATCGGCGACAGCCACCCGTGGGCGCTGGAGACTGCCGCCCTGCTGGAAACCCGCTCGCCGCTGGCCATGGCCGTGACCCTGGAGCTGCTGCGCCGTGGCCGCCACCTGAGCCTGGAAGACTGTTTCGCCATGGAACTGCACATCGACCGCCAGTGGTTCGAGTACGGCGACATCATCGAGGGCGTGCGCGCCCTGATCATCGACAAGGACAAGCAGCCGCGCTGGAACCCGCCGACCCTGGGCGAACTCACCGCGCAGCGCGTCGACCAATTCTTCGAAGGCCTGTGAGCCCGGGAGTACACAGATGCAAGACCTGGAACTGAGCGAAGAACAGATCATGATCCGCGACATGGCGCGCGACTTCGCCCGCGGCGAGATCGCCCCCCATGCCCAGGCCTGGGAGAAGGCCGCCTGGATCGATGACGACGTGGTACGCAAGATGGGCGAGCTGGGCCTGCTCGGCATGGTGGTGCCGGAGGACTTCGGCGGCAGCTACACCGACTACGTCGCCTATGCCCTGGCGGTCGAGGAGATCGCCGCCGGCGACGGCGCCATCGGGGCGCTGATGAGCATCCACAACTCGGTGGGCTGTGGCCCGTTGCTGGCCTACGGCACGCCTGAACAACAGCAGGCCTGGCTGCCGCCACTTGCCAGCGGCGAGGTGATCGGCTGCTTCTGCCTGACCGAGCCCCAGGCCGGCTCCGAGGCCCACAACCTGCGCACCCGCGCCGAACTGGTCGATGGCCAGTGGGTGATCAATGGCGCCAAGCAGTTCGTCAGCAATGCCCGCCGCGCCAAGCTGGCCATCGTCTTCGCCGTGACCGACCCGGAGCTGGGCAAGAAAGGCCTCTCGGCGTTCCTGGTGCCCACCGACAACCCTGGGTTCAAGGTCGACCGCAGCGAACACAAGATGGGCATCCGCGCCTCCGACACCTGCGCGGTGACCCTGGACAACTGCCGCATCCCGGCCGCCAACCTGCTCGGCGAACGCGGCAAGGGCCTGGCCATCGCACTGTCCAACCTCGAAGGCGGGCGCATCGGCATCGCCGCCCAGGCCCTGGGCATCGCCCGCGCGGCCTTCGAGGCGGCACTGACCTACTCCCGCGAGCGCATCCAGTTCGGCAAGCCGATCAACGAGCACCAGAGCATCGCCAACCTGCTGGCCGACATGCAGGTGCAGATCAACGCCAGCCGCCTGCTGATCCTGCACGCCGCGCGTCTGCGCAGCGCGGGCAAGCCTTGCCTGTCGGAGGCCTCCCAGGCCAAGCTGTTTGCCTCCGAGATGGCCGAGCGGGTCTGCTCGATGGCGATTCAGGTGCATGGCGGCTACGGCTACCTGGAAGACTACCCGGTGGAGAAGTACTATCGGGATGCGCGGATCACCCAGATCTACGAGGGCTCCAGCGAGATCCAGCGCATGCTGATCGCCCGTGAGCTGAAGCATTATCCGATCTGACGTACCCATCGCGGGTCAAGCCCGCTCCCACGGTGGAGCAGCCTTGACCCGCGATGAATTGTTCAATCAATGAGATTTATTCGTCTCATATGATACAGTGATGGATCTTTCGTCTCTTTTCGCCTGCCCGACAGCCGAACCCCGACTCGAGGTCCCACATGCGCAGATCCCTCCAAGAAGAACGCCTGCTCAAGGCGCTGGCCCATGCCATTGTCGTCCATCCCCGCGCCACCTTGAAAGAGCTGGCGGAAACCGCCGGGGTCAGCAAGGCCACCCTGCACCGCTTCTGCGGCACCCGCGAAAATCTGGTGAACCTGCTCGAGGACCACGGCGAGCACGTACTCAACCAGGTCATCCAGGAAGCCGACCTGGAACGTACCGAACCCTTGGTCGGCATTCGCCACCTGATCGCCGAACACCTCAAGCACCGCGAAATGCTGGTGTTCCTGATGTTCCAGTACCGCCCCGACACTCTGCTCAACAACGCTGAGGATATGCGCTGGCAGGCCTACACCCAGTCCATGGACGCGTTCTTCCTGCGCGCCCAGCAACTGGGCGTGCTGCGCATCGACATCAGCGCGGCGGTGTTCACCGAAATGTTCATGACCATGATCTACGGCATGGTCGATGCCGAGCGCCGGGGCCGCGCCGCCAGCGCCAACACCGCGCAGACCGTGGAACAGTTGTTCCTCAATGGCGCGCGGGCCCAGGCCTGAGGCTGAGGGCGGCTACCGCCCCTGCCCGCCCGCCAGCGCCTCGATGCTGATCTCGCGCATCCTGAACTTCTGCACCTTGCCGGTCACCGTCATCGGGAATTCATCGACGAAGCGGAAATGGCGCGGCACCTTGAAATGCGCGATGCGCGCCCGCGCCCATTCACGCAGTTCTTCCTCGCCCAGGGTCTGCCCCGGGTGCAGGCGAATCCAGGCGACGATCTCCTCGCCATAGCGGCTGCAGGGGATGCCGACCACCTGCACGTCGGCCACCGCCGGGTGGGTGAAGAAGAACTCCTCCAGCTCCCGCGGATAGATGTTCTCGCCGCCGCGGATGATCATGTCCTTGCTGCGCCCGACGATGCGCACGTAGCCCTGTTCGTCCATCACCGCCAGGTCGCCGGTGCGCATCCATCCCTCGGCGTCGATGCTCTCGGCGGTGGCCTTGGGGTTGTCCCAGTAGCCGAGCATCACGCTGTAGCCGCGGGTGCACAGCTCGCCGATCTCGCCGCGTGCCAGGGTAGTGCCTGCGCTGTCGATCACCTTGCTCTGCAGCCACGGCTGGGTGCGGCCGACGCTGGTCACCCGGCGCTCCAGGTCGTCGGCGGCGCCGGTCTGCAACGACACCGGGCTGGTCTCGGTCATGCCGTAGGCGATCTGCACCTCGCCCATGTGCATTTCGTCGATCACCCGGCGCATCACCTCGATCGGGCAGGTGGCGCCAGCCATGATCCCGGTGCGCAGGCTGGACAGGTCGAATTCATGGCGACGCGGGTGGTCGAGTTCGGCGATGAACATGGTCGGCACGCCGTACAGGGCGGTGGCGCGCTCTTCGGCCACGGCCTGCAGGGTGAGCAGCGGATCGAAGGCGTCATTGGGGTAGATCAGGGTGCTGCCGTGGGTCATGCAGCCGAGGTTGGCCATGACCATGCCGAAGCAGTGGTACAGCGGCACCGGCACCACCAGCCGGTCATGCTCGGTCAATCCGAGGCTTTCACCGACCATGTAGCCGTTGTTGAGGATGTTGTGGTGGCTGAGGGTCGCGCCCTTGGGAAACCCGGTAGTGCCGGAGGTGTACTGGATGTTGATCGGCGCATGCCGGTGCAGGCTGGCCTGGCGCGTGGCGAGTTGCCCGGGGGCGGTTTCATCGGCACGGGCCTGCAACGCCGACCAGGGTAGAAAGCCACCAGGTGGCGTCGCCGCCAGGCTGATGACCCCGCGCAACGCGGGCAGGCGCGCGCTTTGCAGCTCGCCCGCTCGGCAGGCGCGAAGTTCGGGCACCAGGTCCAGCAGCATGGCGTGGTAGTCGGAGGTCTTGAAGGCGTCGGCGCAGATCACCCACTGGCAGGCCGACTGGCCCAGGGCGTATTCCAGTTCGCTGCTGCGGTAGGCCGGGTTGATGTTGACCAGGATCGCGCCGATCTTGGCGCTGGCGAACTGGGTGATGCACCATTCGGCGCAGTTGGGCGCCCAGATCCCTAAGCGGTCGCCGACCTGCACGCCCAGGGCCATCAGCGCGCGGGCGTGCTGGTTGACCGCATCGGCCAGCTGCCGCCAGGTGTAGCGCAACTGCTGATGGCGGACGATCAGGGCCTCGCGGTCGGGGAAGCGGGCGACGGTGGCGTCGAAGGCGTCGCCGATGCACAAGTTGAGCAAGGGAATGACGTTGCTGCCTACGGTGTGGCTGGGCTGGGTCATGGGGTGTCTCTTGTTGTTCTTGTGGAATTGATCCGGCCCTATCGCCGGCAAGCCGGCGATAGGGCCAACACCGCTCTACCGAATGAACACCTGCGGCGTGGTGGTCGACATGTCGCCACCGGGCAGTTTGATGTTCCCCACCTTCTCCAGCGTATTGGGGTCGAACACCGCCAGGTCGTTGAATGTCCCGCCCAGGTAGAGCTTGTCGCCAGCCTTGTCGAAGGTCACGCAGTAGTAGGTATGGTCCAGGTTGGCGGCCTTGACCAGCTTCTTCTGCGCGATGTCGTAGCGGGCCAGGCGATTGAGCACGCCGTACATCTGGTTCGGGTCCTTCGGTGAGCGCAGGCCGGTGAAGTACAGCTCGGTCAGCTCGGCGAACTCCTGGGTATGGGCCTTGCCGGTTTTCAGGTCGATGCTCAGGTAGCCATAAAGCGGCTCGGCGGTGGCCGGGTCCTGCTTGGCGTCCTTGAACCTGGCGATGGTGTAGAGCATCGAGAACTCGTGCAACGAACTCTGGTGCGGCCAGAAGTACAGCACGTCCGGTGCGCTGTAGCCCGGGCGGTTCCAGCTGCGCAGCGGCAGTGCGACGGAGTATTTGCCGGTGTTGACATCCAGCTTGTAGATGTCCGGCCCGGCCACATAGAGACTGCCGTCGTCGGCGGCGCGCATCAGGTACACCTGGCGCGGCATCGGGAAGCTGCGCACGGGCTTGGCATCCAGGCCGTCGCCGGTGCGGAACACTTCCAGGCGCGGCGGTTTGACCACATAGTGGTCGTTCAGGCGCTGGCTGGGGTTGACCGTGGCGTACACCTCCTTGCCGTCGGGGCTGATGGCGAAGGAGTACATGGCCTTGCCGACCTCGCCCGGCACGCTGGACAGATTGGCGTGGAAGGTGGTCTTGCAGCTGTCCAGATCGATGCCATAGATATCGGCGAAATGATTGTTGAGCACGTAGGCGGTGCGGTTGTCCGGCGCCATCATCGCCGTGCCGGGGCCGAACGAATCGGGCATGCGGCAGGTCTTGTACAGCGTGTCGCTGGCCACCTCGACCACGTGCAGGTTGTTCGGGTAGTTGGTGGCGATCAGGTATTCATGGCCGGCCTTCAGGGCCTTGCCTGCGTCGTCGGCCTGGGCCGCCCAGGCGCAGGCCGTGGCGGCGACGGTGAGCGCGAGTTGCGCGCAGAATCCAGGTTTCATGCGGTTTCCCCTTGTCGTTCTATTTGTCTTTCGGGAATACGGTGCCGAGGTTGCGCCAGTCTTCGGCGGAGTTGGTCGCCTGGGCGTTCCAGTCCTGGTAGGTGCTCATCATGTCCGGCACCTGGGCTGGCCACCAGCAAGGGTCGGAGCAACCGTACAGGTCGGCCTCCATCGGCTGGCACAGCGAGCTGACGCCACCGAAGGCGTCCACTTCCCAGCCCGGGTCGGTGGTGGCGGTGCAGCCGGCCACGGCGCTCATCGCCAGCACTTCCTCGACGCGGTCTTCGGCGGCCGCCTGCTCGAGGATGCGCGCCTTGTTGTTCAGCGGTTTGAGGTGCTTCATGTCAGTGCGCCTTCCGGGGAGTGATGTAGCGATCGATGAAGGCCGGATTGACGGCCATGATGCGGCTGTAGACCTCGATGCCGAAGTCGACCCAGTCGCGCATCAGCTCGCAATAGTGGTAGGTCGGATGCTGCGGGTCGCCGTAGCGGGCGTAGCTTTCGTGGTAGCAACCGCCGGAACACAGGTTGCGGATGCGGCAGCTGTCGCAGCCGGTGCCGCTGCGGTCCAGGCGCTGCGAGAGAAAATCGTTGAGCTGCGCCTGCTTCACGCCCTGGTGCACATTGCCGAAGGTCGGCAGGCTGGAGCCGGTGAAGCGGTGGCACAGGTTCAGCTCGCCCTCGTGGTCCACCGCCAGCATCTTCAGCCCGGCACCGCATGGCAGGGCCTTCTTGTGGCCTTCGTGAATGTCGGTGATCAGCTGGTGCAGGTTGGAGAAGCCGATGTTGCGGTGCTCCAGCGCCGCCTCGAGGTAACGCCGGCCGAGGGCCTTCATGTTGGCGAACACCTGCACCAGCTCGTCGCCGGTGAGGTTGAAGTTGGCCATGTCACCGGAGGTCACCGGGGCGAACCCCACCTCGGCGAAGCCCATCTCGTTGAACAGGTGGTTCCAGATGGTCTCGACATCGGTGATGCCACGGGTCAGCGTCACCCGCGCCCCCACCGGCCGGCTGCGGTAGCGCGACAGCAGCATGTCGGCCTTGCGCCGCACCACGTCGTAGGTGCCCTGCCCGCCCACGGTAATGCGGTTGCGGTCGTGCACGGTCTTGGGCCCGTCGATGCTGATCGACAGGCCGAAGCGGTGGGCATCGAGCCAGTCGACGATCTCTTCAGTGAGCAGCGTGGCATTGGTGGTCATGATGAACTCGACCTGCTTGCCTGCCTCGGCGAAGCGCCGCTCGCAGTACGCCACCATGTGCTCGATCAACGCCCGGTTGGACAGCGGCTCGCCGCCGAAGAACACCACGCTGTAGCGCTCCTCGTTCGGCGACTCCTTGAGCAGCATCTCCACCGAGGCTTCGGCGGTGGCGCTGTTCATCTTCTTGCCGGCGGAGGGCTTGTCGAGGTCCTCCTTGTAGCAGTACGTGCAGCTGAGGTTGCAGCCGGTGTTGACGTTGAGCACCACGGTGTTCAGCGCGGTGCGCTCGACCTGTTTCAGGGCGATTTCCGGGGTCAGCGGCGAGCCGTCGCTGACCACTTCCAGGGCGATCAGCTCGCGCAGGGTTTCCTCGATGTCCTGCCCGTCGAACTGCTGGCCGAGCTGCTGCAGCAGTTCCTCGGCGGAGCAGCCCTGGCGGCGCAGGGTGTCGATGATGCCGCCGGTCACCGCGTCGGTGGCGAACAGCGAACTGCTGGGGATATGGAACAGCATGCGGTCGGCATCGACCTGCACTTCGTGCAGGTTGCGTTCGACCAGGTTCAGTAGTGCGCCCATGGCGACCTCCCGATAAGCAATTGGTCAGGTTGATGCCTATGGCAGCGGCGGATTGTTCCAGCGCTGCACGGTGACGATCATGTGGCCCTCGCCCTGCTGGCCACCGTCGGCGAGGGTGGCGATCACCTTCAGGTTGCCGGCGTTGTTGGTCATCATCTTGCGCTCTGGGTTGGGCCCTGCCCCGCCCGGCACGAACACGCCGTCGGCCTGCATCTGCCCGGCGAACCTGACGTCCTCGTCCTCGACCGCCCGTTCGTTGAACGGCTCGACTTTCCAGGTAGCCGGCAGGTAGCCGATGCGCAGCGGCTGGCCACTGGCGTCCTTGCCCCAGGCTTCAGCCTCGAAGCGACCTTGCACCTTGGGCACCGAGGCGCCGTTCTCGCCGATGCGGGCGATGGAGAACGCGGGCACCACCTTGACCTCATCGACCTTGTCGTACACCGCCAGTTGCACGCCCTTGAGCGCGCCCACCGCCACCTCGCGGGGGCCCGCGGCGGCATCCTTGGCGGCCCGAGCCTTGACCCGGATCAGCGTCGGCGTCGACTCCAGCACTTCGGTCACCTGCACGCCCGCGCCCAGGTCTGGCTTGCCGGACAGGTCGCTGCCCACCAGGGTGATCTCGCTGTCGCTGCCGGTCTTGATGAAGGCTGGCTGCACCGCCAGCAGGCGCCCCTGCCCGGCCTTCGCCGCACTGAAGTCCAGGCCGCGCTCGTCGTGCTCGGCCTCGAACATGCGGCCCTTCATCTGCCCGTCGATGGCGGCGAACACCTGGCGCAGGTTGGTCTCGCCGACCTTGACGTTGCCGCGCCATTCGTAGCCGTTGTAGAGGATCGCCGAACCGCTACCGTTGAACGGCGTGCCGTCGGCGTAGGCGCCCTTGACCTCGACCTTGAAGGTGTCGCCCTGCTCGGCGCTGACCGTCATCACTCCACGCACGTCACCCTTGGCCAGCATATGGCCGCTGAACACCCATTGCCCGGTCAGTACCTTGGACTCGGGCCGGGCCTTGAGCCACTCGGCCCAGGCCGGGTTGTCGAGGGGGAAGCGCTTGGCCAGGTCGGGCACCATCTGCTTGAGGGCGATGTCCAGCCAGTCTCGGTCGCGGGCCTGGGCCTGGTATTCGAGGGACGGCCATTGGCCGAGGTGGAAGTTGACCAGGTGCTCCCACTCCTTGGCCGGGCGCCGTTGCAGCGCGACCCGGGCGCCGGAGTGGCAGCGGCCGCACATCTGGCTGAGCTGATCGTCGAAGTGTTCGACGGTATTGAGCCGGCGCTCCATGGCGTAGCGCACACCGTCGGTCTCGCTGGGCGCCAGGCCCTGCTTGTCGGCCAGGTACTTGACCAGGGTGCGACGGTCGTCGTCGCTGATCTGCAAGCCGTGCATCACCTGCATGCGGGCGATGCTCATCAGCCAGCCCTCGGGGGTCTTGCGCTGGTGGCTGATGCGGCTGTAGCTGTCGTTGCCTTCGGGGATATGGCACCCCATGCACTTGTTCTGCAACAGGCTCGGGCCCTGCTCAGCCGCCATGGCCTGGGCGGACAGCAGTGCGGTGGCGACCAGCGCCAGTGTGCCCGCCTGCCGCCGGAGTCGAGTCGTCTTCAAGGTCAGACCTCCACGGTATCGTTCTTATCGTTATTCGCACGCTGCGGTGTGCATCTGACAGTGGCGATACAGGAAGTGTGCCAATTGCGGCAAATATGTTTTGCATCAACGATTTGAGCGCAGAGCAGGGGCAAATCCCAGCAGCGCAGGTTGTGGCCGAACGTGCCATTTCGCGACGAGGTGTTTCACCTTGAGACACGGGGCCTGCTGCGCAGGCCATCGCTGGCAAGCCAGCTCCCACAGGGATCTAGCCACCTTCGAGAGCAACGCCGTCCCTGTGGGAGCCGACTTGCCGGCGATTGGCCCGCACAGCGGTCCGTTTCATCTGCGTCTCACCCAGTCTCAATGTGCAACAGCTCAAGCCTCCCTGACTGCATGCCATGTAATGCGAAAACCACATGTATCAAGGGCTGTGAACGCGTTGACCGGCTTGGCACGCCCATTGCCCTGCCCTGGTCACAACCATGACAAGAGGCACCGTCCCATGCATTCCGAACTGCCGATCCTGCCCGCCACCCGTGCCTTCCTCGCACGCCAGCTGAAGATGCGCATTGGCGCCGACTGGCAGGACGCCGCCAGCGGCCGCACCATGACCTTGCGCAACCCGGCCAGTGGCGAGGTCCTCGCCGAGGTGCCCGCGGCCGAGGCACAGGATGTGGACCGCGCCGTGCAGGCCGCCCGCCAGGCGTTCGAACACTCGGCCTGGAGCCGGATGCGTCCGCGCGAGCGACAGAACCTGCTGTGGCGCCTGGCCGACCTGATGCAGCGCGATGCCCAGGAGCTGGCCGAGCTGGAATGCCTGAACAACGGCAAGAGTGCCGCCGTGGCCCAAGTGATGGACGTGCAACTGGCCATCGACTTCCTGCGCTACATGGCCGGGTGGGCGACCAAGCTCGAAGGCAGCACGGTCGAGCCGTCGCTGCCGCTGATGCCCAATGAGGACTTCCACGCGTTCGTGCGCCGCGAGGCGGTGGGCGTGGTCGGCGCCATCGTCGCCTGGAATTTCCCGCTGCTGCTGGCCTGCTGGAAGCTCGGCCCGGCCCTGGCCACCGGCTGCACGGTGGTGCTCAAGCCTGCCGATGAAACCCCGCTGACCGCGCTCAAGCTCGCCGAACTGGTAAGCAAGGCCGGCTATCCGGACGGCGTGTTCAACGTGATCACCGGCACCGGGCTGAACGCCGGTGCCGCGCTGAGCCGCCACCCGGGCGTGGACAAGCTGACCTTCACCGGCTCCACCGAAGTCGGCAAGCTGATCGGCAAGGCGGCCATGGACAACATGACCCGCGTCACCCTCGAACTGGGCGGCAAGTCGCCGACCATCGTCCTGCCCGACGCCAACCTGCAGGAGGCCGCCGCCGGGGCCGCCACGGCGATCTTCTTCAACCAGGGCCAGGTGTGCTGCGCCGGCTCCCGACTGTATGTGCACCGCAAGCACTTCGACAACGTGGTGGCCGATATCGCCGGCATCGCCAATGCCATGAAACTGGGCAACGGCCTGGACCCTAGCGTACAGATGGGCCCGCTGATCTCGGCCAGGCAGCAGGAGCGGGTCACCGGCTACATCGACCTGGGTCGCGAGTTGGGCGCGACCATCGCCTGCGGCGGCGAAGGCTTCGGCCCGGGCTACTTCGTCAAGCCGACGGTGATCGTCGATGTCGACCAGCGCCACCGCCTGGTGCAGGAGGAAATCTTCGGCCCGGTGCTGGTGGCCATGCCATTCGACGACCTCGACGAGGTGGTGGGCCTGGCCAACGACAACCCCTACGGGCTGGGCGCGAGCATCTGGTCCAACGACCTGGCCGCGGTGCACCGGATGATCCCGCGGATCAAGTCCGGGTCGGTGTGGGTGAACTGTCACAGCGCGCTGGACCCGGCGCTGCCGTTCGGCGGCTACAAGCTCTCCGGCGTCGGCCGCGAGATGGGCGCGGCGGCAATCGAGCACTACACCGAACTGAAGTCGGTGCTGATCAAGCTCTGATTTCACCTGTGCCGGCCTCATCGTCTGGCCGGCGATGTGGCCCGGCCAGGCAATGAAAAAACCAGAAAACAACAAAAACATGGAGCACACCATGACGCACAAGCTCGCCTGCACGTTGGCCCTGCTGCTGGCCTCTCCCCTCACCCAGGCCCACGAACTCTACAACCACGCCGGCACCACCCTGGACGCCAACCTCGAAGCGCTGTTCGGCGTGTTCCACAGCGACGAAAGCTTCGACCAGTTCGGCAACCGCCAGGCCGGCAGCAGCAACTGGCGCGAGGGCTACGTCAAGTACGGCCTGAGCGCCAGCCAGGCGCTGACCGGCAACGGCACGCTTTACGGCGCCTTCAGCCTGCTCAGTTCGGCCACCTGGGGCGATGGCGACGCCGCGGGTTTCACGCTCGGTGACGAACGTCGCACCGGCGTCGAGGACGCTTACCTTGGATGGCGCTCGGGCACCCTGTTTCCGGTGCTTGGCGAAGACGGCATCGATCTCTCCGGCGGACGCCAGGTCATCACCCTCGGCGACGGTTTCCTGATCCAGGGCGACCCGGTCAATGCCGGCAACGTCGACCTGGGCGCCGATTTCGACCGTGGCGGCGCCTACTACCTGGCGGCGCGCAAGGCGTTCGACCGCACCGCCGTGTTGCGTCTGGGCGGCAAGCAGGGTTGGCGCGGCGACCTGATGTGGCTCAAGTCCGACAACCCGTTCCAGGCCGACACCTCCATGGCGGTGGCCAACCTCGAGCATGTCGCCGACGCGGGCACCCTGGGCCTGAGCTGGATCCGCGGCCTGGATGTCGACCGCCGCTACGCCGAGATCCTTGGCCTGGAACACCGCGACGGCATGGACACGGTGAGCCTGCGCGGGCGTGGCAACCTGGGAGTGAAAGACCTCGAACTGGCCGCCGAGTATGTCACCCAGGACCGCACCGACGGGCGCGAGAACGCCTGGTACCTGGAGGGCAACTGGACCTTCTCCGCACTGCCCTGGTCGCCCACCGCCACCTACCGCTACAGCCGCTTCTCGGAGCACTTCGACCCGCTGTTCTATGGCCTGAGCCGGGGCTATGGCACCTGGTTCCAGGGCGAGGTGGCGGCCAACTACGCCGGGCCATTCAACAGCAATACCCAGGTGCACCATGTGGCGCTCAAGGCCACGCCACGGGAGGGGCTGACCCTGGGCGCGCTGTACTTCGACTTCGACCCGCTCAGCACCGACCAGGGCAACCTGGGTGGGCGCGAGGTGGACCTGTATGTGGAGTGGATGGTCAACGAGCATTGGCTGATCAGCCCGCTGGTGGGGTTCTACACCCCGCAGCGCAGCGCGCAGGATGGCGGCGTGCAGTTGGGTGGCCGGGATAGCGGGGCCTACCTGCAACTGGTGGTGGGGACATTCTTCTAAATCAAAAGCCCTGTTCGCGTAACCAGCGCTCGACCATCGGCTGGTGCGTCTGAGTCACCAGGCGCTCCAGGCCGATGCCGGCCTGCACCCCGCGCACCACCGGCGCCAGCTCGACACCCTGCAGGTGCCACACCCCCAGCGGCTGGTCCGCCGTCACCACCACCTCGGCCTCCTCCACCCAACCATCGCGCAGCACCGGCCGGTGCTCCACCCGCACCGCCTGCCAGTCCGCCGCCGCGTGCAACGGCTGCGCATCCGGCCAGCCTCGGCGGCGAGCCCAGAACGGCTGCGTGCCACGTTGCGCTTCCTGGGCGTAGAAGTCGCGCCCGATCCGGGCGAAACGCAGGAACAACTGTTCGATCCGCGTTTGATGGAAACGCTGCGCCAGGTCCGCCTGCCCGGGCCGTTGCAGCAGGGTATTGATCACCACGGGCGCCTGCAGCGCCGAGGACAAGGACTGGAAGATGCCATTGCCCGACAGCGGATCAACCGCCATCGCCGCATCGCCAACCCGCAGCCAATCACGGCCCGCGCAGTTGCCGACAAGAATCGCTGTGCTGCTGCGTGCATGCACCTGGGCAGGTGCGAAGGCCTGCTCGCCGAACAGTTGCGCCACCAGCGCCGAACCACGGCGGCGCCCGGCACAGTATTCGGGCAACGCCGTCTTGCCCGGCAGCCGCGCCGCCATCACGTCCAGCGTCACCTGCCAGTAGCAGCGGCCATCGGCCAGCCGCGCCATCCAGGCCCAACCGTCGTCCAGGCTCTCCACTGCCGAGGCCGGCGTGCCGGGCTCGGCCTGCCAGAGGTTAAGCAGGCTGACCGTCTCCGGCCCGCGCAGGCGACCTTCGCTCAACGGGGCCTGACGACCACGGGCCTCGACCAGGAAATCGCCGTGCAAGGTACGCCCGTCGTCCAACTGGACCCGGTACCCCTGCCCCTGCTCCACCTCGCGCACACGCCCTTCGACGAGCTCGACACCGGCACCATTCAAGTCATCACGCAGTGCCTGGTCGAAGCGCTGGCGATCCAGCAGCCACTCCTGGTTCGGTTGCAGCCGCTCACCGTTCCAGTGCACCTGCCGCGTGGCTGGCGTGGTCGTCTCGGCCAGGGCAGCGCCCAGGCCCGCATGGCGCAAGCCCTCCAGCACACGTTGCGAGACACCTTCCACCGTGGCGAAACGGCGCCAGTCGGACACCACGGTGACGGGGTAGCCCATCCGCCGCAGCCCCAGGGCAGTAGTCGCTCCCGCAGGTCCGGCACCGAGTACCAGGATGCTCGGTTCAGGCATCGGTCGACTCCTTGCGCTCAGGGCCGACGAACGCCGCATGCTGCTCCAGCCAGTGCAACAGTGCCTGCCGCGTCATGCCGGGCTCCTCGCGCAGCAGGGCCGCCACCCGCCCGGTGAACGCGGCACAGGCCAGACTGGCGCCGGCCACCCCGGCGGCGCCAACCGCCGCGCCGAAGTCGGCCTGAGGAGTGTCCAGCCACGACCATTGTCCAGCGGCGCAGCGGGCATCGCCAGTGACGCGAATAACCCCGGGATAACTGGCCGGATACACCGGCTCGCCCCGCGCCGGGCTGGAAGCGCACAGCAGCACGCCAGCGGCCACAGCCTCGGCGCAGGCCAGGCGCAGCACCGGGCGATCCTGGCGCAGGCCCAGGCTCAGGTTGACCACGGTCGCGCCTGCTTCCACCAGCCACAACAGACCAGCGGCCACCTGCAAGGCGCTGGTGCTGCCCTGCCCGGCGAACACCTGGGCCAGCAGCTCCGGCTGGCCGCCGGACTCGGCCCGCAGCCGCGCCAGCACCGCGCTGCCGTGGCCCAGGGCATCCGGCAGCGGCTCGCCCTCGCACAGCACGCCATCCTCAAGCCAGAAGCGTCGCGCTCCGCGCAGGCTATCCGCCTGCTGCGCCGAGCAGCCACTGTCGATCACGCCAATGCACAGGTCAGCGGCCATGGTCGGCGGGCTCCTTGCTGCGCAATTGCCCGTCACGCAGTTCCAGGTGCAAGTCGGCATCGGCGAGAGTCGAGGCACGATGGCTGATCAGGATCCGTGTACGCCCGGCAAACAGCTGGTCGATGGCGGCAATCACTTCACGCTCGGTGGCTTCGTCCACCGCCGAGGTGGCCTCATCGAGCACCAGGATCGCCGGTTGCTGCAGCAGCGCCCGGGCGATGGCGATACGTTGCTTCTGGCCACCGGACAACTGCTGGCCGCGTTCGCCCAGCAGACCATCGAGCCCCAGCGGCAGGCTCTGCACCAGGCTGTCCAGGCGGGTCAGGCGCACCACCTGCTCGATCTCCTCACGGCTGGCCTGGGGCGTGCTATACGCCAGGTTCTGCGCCAGGGTGCCGCGAAACAGCACGATGTCCTGGCTGACGACGGCAATGCGCCGCCGCAGGGCATGCAGGTCGAGCTCGCGCAGGTCGACGCCGTCGAGCAGGATGCGCCCGCCATCCGGGTCGTAAAAGCGTTGCAGCAGGTCGATCAGGGTCGACTTGCCGACGCCGGAAGCGCCACTGATGGCGATCTTGGCGCCGCCGGGCAGACAGGCCTGCACCTGGTCCAGCACCATTCCCTGGCGCCCATCGTGGGCGAAAGACACGCCGTCCAGCCGGAGCTCCCCGGCCCCTTGTGGCATGGGCCGGGGATCGTCCGCCTCGCGCACCGCGAGCGCCTCCCGCTTGAGCTCCATTACTCGCCTCAGGCTCACGGCCATCCGCTGCACCGCGACGTACAGGCCCAGCAGGCTCTGCACCGGACCGACGGCCATGCCCATGTAGGTGGAAAAGGCGATCAGCGCGCCCAGTTGCCAGGTGCCCTGGATCACCCACCAGCCGCCGACCAGGAATGCGCAGGCCCGGCACCAGGAAGTCAGCGTGCCGGGCACCGCCTGGGTAAAGAACTCGGTGACCTGCACCCTGAGCAGCTGCCCCATGTAGCCCTGCCCCAACTGATCGAGGCGCTCGGCCTCACGCCGCTGCTGGCCGGCGGCCTGGATGAACTTCATCGCCGGCAGCGTCTCGACCAGGAACGACGACACGTCCGCCGAGCGTTCGCGCAGGCTGCGCACCTCGCGCTCGACCTTGCGTCGCATCCAGCGCAGCCACAGCACTTCGAGCGGAATCAGCAACGCCAGCAGCAGCGACAACTGCCAGGACAGCATCAGCATCAAGGCCACCGCGCCGACCAGGCCGATCAGCGCCGACACCGCCGAGAACAGCGAGTCCACGGCAAAGCGCTGGATCTCGGCGACATCGCCATCGAGCCGCGACAGGATGTCACCGGTGCGCCGCCGCCCGTAGAAGGTCGGCGAAAGTTGTTGCAGATGACGGTACAAGTCGTCGCGCAGGGCGAACAGGATGCGCCCGGACAGGCGCGTGTGCAGGTAGCGGTTGACCCCAGCCAGCAGCGTGCCGAGCAGGCCGGCGACGATCATGATCGCCGCCATGTGCCAGAGGGTCTGATAATCCTTGGCCAGCAGGCCCTCGTCGATCAGTGTCTTGACCAGCCAGGGTTGCGCCAGGGCCAGCAGCGAGGCGCTCAGGGACAAGCCCAGGAGCACGCCGATGGCGCCACGCTGCGGGCGCACGAAACCGTAGAGCCAGGCCAGGGCCTGGCGCATCAACTGCGGGTCGCTGGATTCGATCAATCGGGAAAACACTCCGCCCATGGCTCAACCACGCAACTGCTTGAGCTTGCGGTATAGCGTCGCCCGGCTGATGCCCAGGGCCTCGGCCGCGGCCGAGACATTGCCCTGGTGCCGGGCCAGCGCAGCGCGGATCAGTTCCAGTTCGTTGTCGCGCAGGCTGCCGGACGGCGCGGCGCCGCTGGCCAGTTCATCGAGCAGGCAGTCGGTGAGGTGGTCGAGGGTCAGCACTTGCTCGCCCTCCTCGCGCATCGCCAGGGCGGTGCGCACCACCATTTCCAGCTGGCGGATGTTGCCCGGCCAGTCGAAGTTCTCCAGCAGCGCAACCAGTGCCGGGTCAAGGCTGACAGCGCGGGCCCCGGCCTTGTCCAGCAGGCCCTGGATGATCGTTGCCAGGTCGTCGCGCTCGCGCAGTGCCGGCAGGCGCAGGGACACGCCATTGACCCGGTAGTAGAGGTCTTCGCGGAAGTGCTGGTCGGCGACTCGGCGCTTGAGGTCGCGGTGGGTGGCGCAGATCAGCGCCACGTCGATGTCCTGCTCGTCGCCGGCGCCAAGGGGCGCCACGCGGCGCTCCTGCAGCACACGCAGCAGGCGCGCCTGCAGGGCCAGCGGCATGTCGCCGATCTCGTCGAGGAACAGCGTGCCGCCATGGGCCTGCATCAGCCGCCCGACCATGCCGCCCCGGCGCGAGCCGGTGAAGGCGCCGTCGCGGTAGCCGAACAGCTCGGACTCGATCAGCCCCTCGGGAATCGCCGCGCAGTTGACCGCCACGAATGGCTTGTCGGCACGCGGTCCGGCCTGGTGCAGGGCACGGGCAACCACCTCCTTGCCGGTGCCGGTTTCGCCCAGCAGCAGCACCGGCAGCCCGTTCGCCAGGCCCTGGCGGGCCATGCGCAAGGCACGCGCCAGACGCGCATCGCCACCGGCCAGCGCTTCCAGTGCCTGGGCCTTCGGCGGTGCTGGTTTGGCGGCCGGGGACGGGCCACTGATGCGCGAATGCCGTGGCAGTTGCAGCGCCCGGAAAAAGAACTCGCCCGCGGCCGTCTGCACGCTGCTGACACCGCCCTGCCACAGGCGCGCGATGAACGCTGGCGAGCGCTCGCCCAACAGGTCGCTGCTGCGCCGCCCGAGCAGCGCCTGGCGTGGCATCTGCAACAGTTGGCAGGCATTGTCGTTGGCTGCCAGCACCTCGCCCTCCAGGCTCAGCGCCAGCAGGCCCTGCCAGGCGCTGGCCAGGTATTGCGGGCGGCTGTGGAAGGCCAGCACCAGATGCTCGGGATGGTAGAGTCCGAACAACCGGCCTTCGATATTGCCGGCGGCGAGCAGCAACGTGGACAGGCTGTCCTGGGGCTGGGCCATGACCCCTTCACGGGTCACGTCGAGCACGCCGATCACTTCGCCACGCGGATCACGCAGCGGCACCGAGGTGCAGGAGAACGGGCTGAGCCGGTCCAGGTAATGCTCGCCGCAGTTGATCAGGGTCGGCTGGCCCTCGACCACTGCCGTGCCGATGGCATTGGTGCCGCGCAGGGCCTCGCTCCAGCAACTGCCGGGGTGCAGGTCGCGCAGGCCCTCGCGCTCGAGCACGTGTTTCTGGCCGTCGATCGTCAGCACGTTGGCCTGGGCGTCACCGAGGATGACGATGCCGCTCTTGCCCTGGCGCTTGATCAGGTAGTCCAGTTCGGGGGTAGCTGCGTTGATCAGCAGGCGGTTGTGTTCCAGCAGCGTGTTCAGGTCCAGGCCGTGGCGAATACCCAGGCCGACCTGCTCGCCCTGCAGGCAGTCCAGGCCATGGCCAAGGCTGCGCCGCCAGGAGGCGTCGATCTCGTCGCGCAGCATGCCGCAGGGCAGTTCGCCTTCGCTGGCAAGCTTGAGGCGGACCAGGCGAGATTGCTGCAAGGGGTCATTGGCGGTTGTTGTTGGAAGTTGTCGCGCCATTGCGTGCTCCTGGTGTGCCTCGCTCAGGCGGGGCAACGGGCATCGGATTTTTCGGCAGTGTGCTTCAGAATTGACTGGCAGTCATCAGCCACGACAGACACCGAGCCTCACCCCATTCCCCAATGCTGGGGCCACCCGCCCACCATGGCGACCTCGCCAGACCGTTGCCGGGACGCTGAAACCCTCGTCGCAAAGGCCCTGGACGCCCCTCTGCAAAACTTGGCACAACAGTTGCCGATCCCTCATCAGACGCCCCAACCCATGGGCCCGTTTGCAGGAGGAAGCAACTCATGCACCGACCGACACCCCACCCGCTGGCCGTGGCGATCTTCGCCGGCCTGCTCCAGCTCCCGGCCCAGGCTGCGCTGTATGCGGTCGACACCGGCCCCTATACCCTGCCCACCGGTAAGTTCCCTGCCTGGTACCAGGACAGCCACGGCCGGGTGCTCGACCTGTGCCTGTCCAAGGCGGTGAGCTCCAGGGTCGCCGGTGCTCCTGGCGCGCCCTCGTACATGTGCACGCTGCTGCCGACGCCCGGCGTGTTCGATGACACCCAGCCAGTCGTCTTCCCCAGCAACTTCCCCGACGAAGCGTTCTGGTTCACCGCCGACGCCGCCATCGTCGATGCTGCCCGCGGTATCGACCTGAGCTACGGTTCGGCGATCGAAGCCGCGTTCAGTGCCGAGGAACCGGTGGATGGCGACCAGGTCAGCTTCGCCCGGGTGCGCATCCGCGTCGATGTGCCAGTGGCCGGTACCTATACCATCACCCACCCTTACGGTGTCGATGTGTTCGAGGTGGCGGCCGGCGGACGCCGGGCGATCAACATGACCCGCGACATCGGCATCGGCTCGCCAGGCGACTACAGCGGCGCGCTCAGGGGCGACGTCGGGCCGTTCCTGCGCAGCGTCAACGGCCCCTATACCGAAACCAACCCAGGTACCGGTGCCAGCGAACGCTTCATCGGCGACCCGAACCTGGAGGAGCCGGTCACCGGCAGCCCGTTCAACACCAACTTCGTGCGCATCGAAGGGCCCAATGGCATCGACCTGCGTACCGAGCTGTTCGCCATCTCCGGCAAGCTGTCCACGGTCAACCGCCCGACGCCGCTGATCCCGCTGCGCAGCACCTATTCGCGGCACACCGTGAATGGCGACCTGCGCGCCCAGCAGGATGTGTTCGTGATGGCCCCGCCGGCGCCCGCCACGGTCACCCTGACCAGCCAGACCCCCACCCTGCCCCTCGGCGAGGCCAACGGCACCGGTGCCTGGTACGCCCAGTCGCCGCTCAACCCGACCCTGCCGCTGACCTTGCAGGTGACCGCCGACAACAGCCTGGCCATCGTCACCAGCACCCCGACCAGCGCACCGATGCCGCTGACCGACCTGGTAACCATCAGCCGCGCCGAATACAGCCTGGGCAGCGGCCAGCTGACCCTGGTGGCCAGCAGCAGCGACGAGACCAGCCCGCCGGCCCTCACCGCCCGCACCGGCAACGGTGCGTTGATCGGCGGCCTGAGCGGCAACGGTGCGGTCAAGACCCTGACCACCGGGCTCTCGCCGATCCCGCCAGCGACGGTGCAGGTCACCAGCGCCCATGGCGGCAGCGACAGCGAAGACGTGGTGCTGGTGCCATGAACAGGACACGCCTTCAAGGAGGCAGCATGAATACTTGGTCGCGTCGCGCGCTCTGCGCCGCCGGTTTCACCCTCACCCTCAGCAGCGCGGCCTGGGCCGCGCTGTCGGAGGTCGACCCCGGCCCCTACACCTTCGCCACCGGGGGCTACCCCATGTGGTACAAGGACGCCAACAACCTCGCCCTGGAGCTGTGCCAGTCGCGTGCCACCAGCACCCGGTCACCGGGCGGCCCGGGCGCTCCGGCCTATATGTGCACCCTGCTGCCCGAGCCCGGGGTCTATGACGATGCCCTGCCGCTGGTGTTCCCGGACAACTGGCCACCGGAGATGTTCTGGTTCCTGGCCGAGACCGAGATCCCCCAGGTAGGCAATAGTGGCTACGAGCTGGAGGTCTACGTTGCCGGCCTTGAGGCGGCCTTCGCTGCCGAGAATCCGGTCAATGGCGACCAGCAGAGCTTCGCCCGCATCCGCATCCGCGCCTCGGTGCCGCGCACCGGCACCTACACCATCACCCACCCCTACGGGGTCGAGACGGTCAACGTGACCACGGCGGGCCGGCGGGCGATCAACATCACCCGTGACATCGGCATCGGTGCCCCCGGCAACTTCAGCGGTGCGCTGAACGGCAACCTCGGCCCGTTCCTGCGCGGTGTCGGCGGCCCCTACACCGAGGTCAACCCGGACACCGGCGCCACCGAGACCTTCGTCGGCGACCCTAACATCACCGAGGCGGTGACCGGCAGCCCGAACAACACCAACTTCGTGCGTATCCAGGGCCCGGCGGGCACCATCCAGACCAACGTCTTCACCGTCTCCGGCAAGGTCCTCGACCAACGCCAGCAAACCCCGGCGACACTGGAACGCGCCACCTACCAGCGCAACGCCGCGGGCACCCGCGTCGAAGTCTTCGCCAAGGCGCCGAACAGCGCCAGCCTGTGCCTGCGCAACGGCCTGGCGCTGGTCGGCTCGCCGCCTTCGCCCTGCCAGTTCAGCATGCTCGCCGACAACAACGGGCTGTTCTTCAACCAGCAACTGAGCCAGGCAGTGCCACCGTCGGTGATTGTGGTCACCGCCAGCAGCCCGGCCGGCACCACGCGCCCGACATCGCTGTCGAGCAAGCTCAGCGATGTGGTCAAGGTGGGCACGGCACGCTATGACTGGAGCGCCAAGCGGTTGCTGATCGAGGCCCGTTCCAGCGACGAAGTCGTGGTGCCAGATTTGCTGGTCCAGGGCTTCGGACGGATGTCCAAGGCCGGTGTCCAGCAAAGCCTCACGGTCAACGACCTGGCCCAGCCGCCTGCCAGCATCACGGTCAAGTCGGCACATGGCGGTTTCGACGTGGAACCGGTGGTGGTGGTCGGCAGTGCCCCGGTGCAGGCCGAGAACCAAGCCCCCGTGGCCCAGGCCGACAGCGGCAGTACCAGTGTCGGCATACCGATCACCCTCAACCTGCTGGCCAACGACAGCGACCCGGACGGCAACGTGCCGCTGAGCATCACCGACCTCACCCAACCGGGCACCGGCCTGGGCGGCGTGGTAATGAACGGCACCACGGCAGTGACCTACACCCCACCGGCCGGGGCCACCTCGCCGCTGGTGGCGACCTTCAGCTACCGCGCGCAAGACGCCAAGGGCCTGAAGTCGCCGGTCACCACCGTGACCGTCAACGTCGCGCCGAACCGTCCACCGACCGCAGTGGCCGATAGCGCCGCCACCCTCGGCGTGCCAGTGACCATCAACGCCCTGGCCAACGACACCGACCCGGAAGGCAACCTGCCACTGACCATCGCCAGCGTCACCCAGCCGACCCCGGCCGGGCGCGGCACGGTGAGCACCGACGGCAACGTGATCACCTACTCGCCACCGGCGACGGTCACCGCGGCGTTCACCACCAGCTTCACCTACGTCGCCCGTGACGCGATCGGCGCCACCTCGACGCCTGGTACGGTCACGGTGCAGGTATCGCCACGACCGGCCCAGGAGACCTTCGCGGTCACCGCGGCGACAGTCACGGCGCGCTCCAACAACCGCTTCAACTGGGACATCAGCGGCACGTCCTCGGTGACCACCGGCAACACCATCACGGTGCGGGTGACCACCACCAGCGGCGTGCAGACCCTGGGCACCACCACCGTGCCGGTCACCGGCCGCTGGCGCCTGACGGTGAGCAACAGCACCACGCTGATCCCGACCGCCGCGCCAACCGCGACCGTGACCAGCAGCCAGGGCACCACTCGCACCACCAACGTGGTCGTGCAGTAGCGCCGGGAGGATGCCATGAACGCCCTGTTTCCACTGCTGCTGTGCCTGGCCCTCGGGGGCCAGGCCTGGGCCGACGACCTGATGGACAACGCCGACCTCGCCGCCGGCAGCGACCTGGGCGAGCCACTGGTGCTGCGCCTGCTGCCAACCGGCGCCGGCCAGGTCGCGGTGATCGAGCAACTGGGCAGCGGCAACCGCGCCGCCCTCGACCAGAACGGCCAGGCCCTGCTGGGCCGGATCGTCCAGGCCGGGGGCGCGCAGGAGGCTTACATCCTGCAGGAAGGCAGCGACCTGACGGCCGTTATCAGCCAGCAGGGCCAGGGCAACGACGCGACGATCCGCCAGAGCGGCAGCGGCAACAGCGCCGCCATCGAGCAGATCGGCAACCACAACAGCGCCACCATCGACCAGCGCGGCACGGGGCTCAACAGCGCCGTGACCCAGGCCGGCAACGGCCAGCAGGTCCACATCACCCAGTACCGCTAGGCACTCATCGACAGATCTGGAGGCAACACCATGCACAAGCTCGCCCCCCTGAGCGCCGCCATCGTCCTGGCCCTTGCCGGCCAGGCCATGGCCGACGACAGCACTTCGACCCAGTCCCAACAGGGCAACCAGAACATCGCCGAGGTCAAGCAGACCCAGGCGTCGTTCGCCTCGGCCACGCAGAACCAGGCCGGCCACGACCACAACCACATGGCGCTGCAGGACAGCAGCACCAGCCATATCCAGCAGAGCGCCACCGGCTCGTTCAACGCCGGCTACGCCGAGCAGTTGTTCGAAAACGGCAGCCAGATCACCCAGCAGTCCGGCGGCAGCCTCAACGACGCCTTCGCCAGCCAGTCGGTGGGCGAGAACAACGAAGCCCTGCAGGTCCAGCAAGGCAGCGGCAACCGTTCGGTCATCTGGCAGGACACCCAGTACGGCAGCCAGGCCACCACCTTGCAGTCCGGCCATGGCAACGACGCCACGGTCGAGCAGCTGTTCGGCGGCAGCAACAACAAGAGCGTGATCATGCAAGGTGGCAGCGACAACCAGGCCGCCGCCGAGCACATGACCCACCAGGACGGCGATATCGCCATCTACCAGGAAGGCCGGCAGAACTGGGCCTACGGCGACCAGCGCGACGGCCTGGGCGGCACCATCGGCATCAACCAGTACGGCACCGGCAACTCGGTGGAGGTGTGGCAGGACAACCAGGCCGCGAGCCAGGCCAGTGTCTACCAGAACGGCCAGAGCAACGAAGGCTACATCGACCAGAGTTTCGGCCAGTCCAACAGCGCGGGCCTCAGCCAGACCGGCCGTGGCAACGCCAGCTGGTCGGACCAGTTCGAGACCAACCAGGCGGTGACCAGTATTTCCCAGGTGGGCAACAACAACCTGCACTTCACCTACCAGACCGGTGACAACCACAGCCTGACCATCAGCACGGTGGGCAACGCCAACAAGATCATGGCCAGCAACTGGAAGGGCGAGAAGTCCGGCGGGCAGTTCGGTGTCGGTCAGCAGGCGCAGATCAACCAGGCGGGCAATGGCAACGGGGTCAACCTCACCCAGGAGGGCAACAGCCAGATCGCCCGGCTGAACCAGGATGGCAACCGCAACCAAATGGAGACCCGCCAGGCCGACAGCAACAACGAGCTGTACTTCGAGCAGAACGGCAGCGACAACCTGCTCATCGCCGACCAGCGCGGCACCGCCAACTACGCCGAGGGCCTGGCTGCGGGCAATGGTGGCAGCATCACCCTCGAGCAGTCGGGCAGTGGCAACCAGAGCTACACCTATCAGCTGTATGGCAGTGGCAACGAGGCGACCATCAAGCAGACCGATGGGGTCAACCTCGCCTACGTGACCCAGGGGGGGAATGGGAACCAGGCGTTTGTCGACCAGAGTGGGGCTAGTCAGACGGCCACCATTACGCAGTTTGGGAATGCCAATATGGCGACTGTTACCCAGCAGTGACGGGGGTTTCCCCTTGGACCGTGGCGTTGGTTCTCCCCTGGCGCTGCGGTTCCTTTTTTTCTTTGGGTTGGGTTCGGGTTCGGGTTCGGGTTCGGGTTCGGGTTCGGGTTCGGGGGCGATTGTTTTGTTTTTTGTAGACACATTCGTAGAAGGTGTCGACATTTAGTCACCATTTCGCCTTTACGGCGACCTACTTTTGTCTTGACAAAAGTAGGCAAAACCGTTCGGCTCCGTTCATACGGCCCCTACGCTTCGCTACGGGGTTCCCTCGCTCCGTTCTTGCTCCCGTGGGTACCGCGCTGTACGCCCCATCCTGGGGCGCAGCGCTCGACGGCCATCCATGGCCGTCGCCCCACTACGCAAGAACTCCACTCGGCCTCCTGAAGTCGCAATTTGTGTCGCCTGAACTATCGCGCACTTAGAAGCAAGATCAAGAACAGATCAAGAACAGATCAAGAGCAGATATGTTGGTTTTGTTAGTGGCTGTTATGTTGTTCTTCAGCCCGCTCCCACGTTGAATCAAATGGTCAAACTATGGTGGGAGCGGGCTTGCCCCGCGATGTTGATCTAGAGTTCCCACGATGGCAACTAGCGACTAGCTGCGTTAGTGCAGGCGCCGCCCGTAACTTCGCGACTTCAGGAGGCCGAACGGAGGTCTTGCGGAGGGAGGTGACGGGCATGGATGCCCGTCAAGCGCTGCGCCCCAGGATGGGGCGTTCAGCGCGGTCCTCCCGGGAGCAAGGCCGGAGTGAGGGAACCCGGAGCGAAGCGGAGGGCCGGATGAATGGAGCGCCACGGCTTTGCTTACTTTGGCCACGACCAAAGTAAGCCGCCGTAAGGGCGGAAAGGTGAATAAGCGTCGACATCAGAAATGAATGCGCATACAACTTTCAAAACCAAAACCAAAACCAAAACCAAAACCAAAACCAAAACCAAAACCAAAACTACAACCCCTGGATCAAAGCCCCCCACCGCCCCGCCAAAAACAAATAATCAACCCAGAACACCTGATGCACCAGAACAATCCCCCAACACACAACCTGATAGGAAACCTTCCGAGTCTTGTGCCGAAACACCTGCTGCGCCAGCAAAGCCCCCGGCCACCCCCCCAGCAGCTCACTGGCATGCAGCACCTTTTCCGGCGTACGCCAAGCCTGAGTCCGCGCCTGCTGCTTGTCCTGCCAGTACAACAACAGGCTGACCAGACTCACCACCGGATACATCGCCAACGGCAACCAGCTCCCGCCACTCAACCCCATCCGCAGGCCGCCGAATACCGGCAACAGGCACAGCACCACAAGTACCAGCCCCTTCAGGCGTGCATTGCGCACGCCCTCCTCGCGCCGGGGCGCACGCTGCGTACTGGCCCTCTCAACCATGCGCCGTCGACCAATCGACCCAGCCAAACTCCCAGGTCGCCAGGATCAGCAGGCCAAAGGCGATGCGATACCAGGCAAACACCGCATAGCTGTGGTTGGCGATGAACTTGAGCAGCCCGCGTACGGCAATCATGGCAAAGATGAACGACACCACGAAACCGATGGCGAACACCGGCAAATCGCCCGGCTGGAACAGATCACGGTACTTGTACCCCGAGTACACCGCCGCACCGACCATGGTGGGCATGGCCAGGAAGAACGAAAACTCGGTCGCCGCCTTGCGCGAGAGGCCGAACAGCAAGCCACCGATAATGGTCGAACCCGAGCGCGAGGTGCCCGGAATCATCGCCAGGCACTGCACCAGGCCGATCTTCAGCGCATGAGTCCAGCGCATGTCGTCGACATGGTCGACCTCCACCCGGTGCTGGCGACGCTCGGCCCACAGCATGATCACCCCACCCACCACCAGCGCGGCGGCAACGGTAATGGGGTTGAACAGGTACTCATGGATCAGGTCGGCGAACAGCACACCCAGGATCACCGCGGGAATGAAGGCAATCAGCAGGTTGGCGGTGAAGCGCCGTGCCGGTACCTGCGTGGGCAAGCCCAGTACCACGTCGAAGATCTTGCGCCGGAACTCCCACACCACCGCCAGGATGGCACCCAGCTGGATGATGATGTTGAACGCCATGGCGCGTTCGCCGCCGAAGTTGATCAGGTCGGCGACGATGATCTGGTGCCCGGTGCTCGAAATGGGCAGGAACTCCGTCAGCCCCTCGATCACGCCCAGGATGATCGCCTGCAAGGCACTCCACAAATCCATCTTTCCCCCAAGTGCGACGCTGCGCGTGGCAGGCCGCTTGTTTTGATTGACACAATTGATACCGCACGCGGCGCGTGCTTTTTACAGCGACAGGCCCCCCAAAGCCAGCTGAAAAGTCCAGCCGCCTAAAGGTTTCATCTGACGCGGCCGAAATCCTAGCAGAGCCTATGTTTCAAGGCTTGCGTTACCTGCAACTGAGGATGTCAAGAACGACGCATTAGCCGTTGGTCGAGTGGGGGCCCGCGACAAAGCATGCTTGGATGCCCTGGATAAAAAGAACAAGACTGGAGTAACGCATCATGAAGACCCTGAGGTCGATGTCGATCAGCCGCCGCCTGTGGCTGATCCTGCTGGTGGCCGTGGCCATGCTGCTGGTGCTGGGCCTGCTGATGCTGCGCCAGATCCATGACGGCCTGTACCAGGCCAAGGCCGAGAAGACCCGCCACGTGGTACAGACCGCCGCCGGCGTGCTGGCCCATTACCAAGGCCTGGAGGCCGCCGGCACGCTGACCCGCGAGGCCGCACAGCAGCAGGCCCTGCAAGTGGTGCGCGGGCTGCGCTACGACCAGAACGACTATTTCTGGATCAACGATCTGCAACCGAAGATGGTCATGCACCCGGCCAACCCCAAGCTCGATGGCCAGGACCTCTCCGCCATCCGTGACCCCGACGGCTTCGCCGTCTTCAACGAGATGGTCACCCTGGCCCGCAGCCAGGGCGCGGGGCCCGTCGACTATCGCTGGCCCAAGCCCGGCGCCAGCGAGCCGGTGGCGAAAACCTCGTATATCCAGCTGTTCAAGCCCTGGGGCTGGATCATCGGCTCGGGCGTCTACATCGACGACGTGCAGGCCGAGTTCGCCAGGCAGTTGCGCGATGCCTCGCTGCTGGGCCTGGGCATTGCCCTGCTGATGGCCCTGCTGGTGATGCTGATCGCCCGCAGCATCGCCCGGCCACTGCAGGAGGCCGTGCAGGCCATGGGTAACATCGCCAGTGGCGAAAGCGACCTGACCCGGCGCCTGGACACCCACGGCCGCGACGAGATCACCCAGCTGGGTGAACACTTCAACCGCTTCAACGGCAAGTTGCAGGGCGTGATCGGCCAATTGCAGGGGGCGGCCCATGCCCTGGCCGAGTCGGCCGGCCATGTGGGTGACAACGCAGGCTCCGCCCAGGCCCGCAGCGCCCAGCAATCGCTGCAGATGGATCAGGTGGCCACCGCCATCAACGAGGTTTCCTACGCGGTGCACGACGTGGCCAAGCACGCCGAGCAGGCCTCCAGCGAAATGCGCAACGCCCAGACGCAGGTTGGCCACGGCCAACAGGCGATCCACGGCAGCCTGCAACAGATCGACCGGCTCTCGGCGACCATCGACCAGGCAGTACAGGTGATCCGCGAACTGGCCAGCCACAGTACGAAGATCGGCGGCGTGCTTGAGGTGATCCGCTCGATCGCCGAGCAGACCAACCTGCTTGCCCTCAATGCCGCCATCGAGGCCGCCCGCGCCGGTGAGCAGGGGCGCGGCTTCGCCGTGGTCGCCGACGAAGTACGCCTGCTGGCCCAGCGCTCGGCGCAGTCGACTGCCGAGATCCAGACCATGATCGAGCACCTGCAGGGCCAGTCCGAAGCCGCGGTGCGGGCCATCGATACCAGCAGCGAAGCCTCGCGCCAGACCGTCGAGCAGGCCCGCGAGGCCGGTAGCAGCCTGGACGCCATCAACCAGGCACTGGGCAACCTGGGCGCGCTGAATGCCTCGATCGCCAGCGCCACCTTGCAGCAGTCGCATGTGGTCGAGGAAATCAACCGCAACGTCACCGAAACCGCCGACCTGTCGCAACAGACCGCCGAGGCCGCCCGCCAGTCCAGCGACGCTGGGGTGGCGCTTGCCCGCTTGAGCGATGAACTGGAACAGTTGCTGCGCCAGTTCAGGGTCTAGCAGGGCCAGGCGGCGGGTAGCTCGGATGCTGCCCGCCGCTTGAAGCAGGTCGCTCGAAGCGGTTAGCATCGCGCCCTTTCCCCGTCCAAGGATCGCCGATGTCCGGCCTCGAACTGTTCGCCGCCGCGCTCGGCGTCATCGCCGTCTGGCTCACCGTCAAGCAGAACCCCTGGTGCTGGCCGATCGGGCTGGTGATGGTGGTGCTGTACAGCTGGATCTTCTACGAGGTGAAGCTGTACTCGGACATGCTCCTGCAACTGGTCTACGCCGTGCTGCAGCTTTATGGCTGGTGGCAGTGGACCCGCCCGGACCGCGTGGAGGACGCCCGCCAGGTGACCAGCCTGGCACCCGTGACGATGCTCAAGGGCCTGGCGATCGGCCTGCTGGCCAGCCTGCTGCTGGGCGCCGCTATGGCCCACTGGACCGACGCCGCCCAGCCCTGGCTCGACGCCGCGCTTACCGGCTTCAGCCTGGTGGCCCAGCTGTGGATGGCCCAGAAGCGCCTGCAGTGCTGGGCGCTGTGGGTGGTGGTGGATGTGGTCTTCGTCGGGCTGTTCCTCTACAAAGGCCTCTACCTCACCGCCGCGTTGTATGCCCTGTTCACCCTGATTGCCGTGCGCGGCTGGCTGGAGTGGCGCCGCGACCCGGCGCTGGCCAGCGCATGAAGGTCCTGGTGCTGTGCGGCCCGGAGTCCAGTGGCAAGAGCTGGCTCAGCGGCGAGATCCAGGCGCATTTCGGTGGCGTGCTGGTCGGTGAGTACGTCCGCCACTTCATGGAGCGCGAGCAGCGCGATACCTGCTACGCCGATATCCCTACCATTGCCCGTGGCCAACTCGCCTGGGAAGATCAGGGCCGGGCGCAGGCACCGGAATTGCTAATCCTCGACACCCACCTGCTGAGCAATATCCTGTGGAGCCGGGCCCTGTTCGGCGATTGCCCTGAGTGGCTGGAACAGGCCATCCAGGCGCGCCATTACGACCTGCACCTGTTGCTGCGCCCCGAGGGCGTCGAATGGGTCGGGGACGGGCTGCGCTGCCAGCCACGGCTGGAAGAGCGCCAGGTGTTCTTCGACGACAGCCTGGCCTGGTTGCAACGCCACCGACAGAACGTGCAGGTGATCGATGGCGACTGGTCGCAACGCAGCGCCAAGGTGTTGAGCGTTGTACAGCGCCTGCTGGACGGCAAATCCCCAACCTGCCCCACCGAATGTTAAGCCACTGATACACCCTGCGGGGCCATGGCCCCCGGATTTGCGCGTATTGCGCCAGATCCGGGGGTAGTGTCACACCCGTGAAACACCCTCGACGAAAACCCGTCAGCGCCCGACTTCAATGGGCCCGGCAGCTCCTGGGTCGTCTCTCTGTCTCAGCACTGATACACCAATCCTTTGACGCGCCAGCTCCAGCTCCACAACTCACTGATTCGAAAGCAATAACAAAAACCGGCACAGCTTCTGCTCTCCTTCTGGCAACGCGGCCCAGGCCCAACACGCCGAAGAAGGAATTGCCATCGTGGGGAAACTTGATAAAGGCAACGTCTGTCGTCTCCTGCTGATCGGATGTGCACTGGGTTCCAGCTTCAGCCTGCCCACCTGGGCTGACAACGGCATCGTCGTCATCACCCGCGACGTGCAAACCCGCAGCGCCATACGAGCGCCGATCATCCCTGATCCTAGTCCGGTCACCGTCAATACCAACCCGTCCGCCCACATCCTCAGGCAGACCAGTGAGCTTAGCGATGGTGACTTCGCCAACATCACCAGCGGCGCCGGTATCAACTCGCTGATTACCCAGCAGACCAACACCATCGGCAGCAATATCGGCAACCAGACACAGTTGCCCAATATCGCAGGTGGCCGTGGCTCGGGTTCGGGCGGCAACGGCATCGCCAACATGGTCAACTCAAACGTCCAGCAAGGCCTGGGCGCGCTGAAGATCCTCAGTGGAGGTCAGTGACATGAGGCATACGCTGCTGCTCCTGGCCACGTTGTGCAGTGCGCCGACCTTCGCCCAATCCCCCGTGATCAACAACGCCACCATTGACAGCTCGGGTGCGCAATACCAGGGCAACCTGGGCGTCAACCAGGCGGCCGGCGATCAACAGCAACAGGTCAATGCCCGCGCCATCGCCATCGGCCATGACGCCAACGCCAGCACCCAGATCCACCAGCGGCTGCGCACCGGATCCGACCCGGCGATCGATGCCCAGGCCAACATCCAGGGCACAGCCTTCAGCCACGGCAACGGCATCCTGGGGGTCAACCAGAGCGCCGGCGCCAGCAACCAGCAAGCCAACGCACTGCGCATCAGTGTCAGTGCGCAACCGCAAAGCATCGACGACAGCGTCCTTCTGCAACAGAACGTGGCGCTGGTCAACAACTCGGATTCAACTGCCCAGACACCCGGCCATCGCCAGGTCAGCACCAGCGACCAGGCATTCACCGGTAGCCGTGGCGTGGTTCAGTTGAATCAGAGTGCAGGGGTGGGAAACCGCACGGCCAACACCCTGAGCATCCGGGTCGCGAACTGACCCAAACAGGTAACAACAACACTTAACCTAAAACAAAGTACGGAGAACCACCATGAAACCCTCGATGGCACTCAAGCCTCTGGTTTTCGCAATTGCTGCGATCATGGCTGTGGCTGTACAAGCTGGGCAGAATGATCCACGTGGCGGCCACAACAATGGCCATAACAACGGCCACAACAACGGTCATCACACCCCTCCTCCTACCAAGATCCCGGTATATGCAACCGCCAATGCCTGGGACAAGCAAAGCAGCACCAACAACCGCATCAACAATGAAGGCACGGTGAACGAAGCCGAAATGAGCAGCTCGGCCTCCGGCACCAGCGGCAACGTCGGTGTCAACGTCGCGGCCGGCGCCGGCAACCAACAGGACAACGCCGCCGCCATCGCCAACGCCGGCGCCGATTCGAGCCTGGACAACAGCTTCGTGTTCGGCTCCGCCTCGGCCACCGCCGACGTACGTCAGTACAGCAACAACAACAAGGTCAACAACTACGGCACCACCAACTCCGGCATCATGAGCGGCTCGGGCAACAACGGCAGCGGCAACATGGGCATCAACATTGCCGGTGGCGACCTGAACCAACAGAAAAACACCATGGCCATTGCCAACTCCAATGCGCCACTGGGCAATGCAACCGCCACCGCCTCTGCCGACCAGAATGGCCCAGGCCTGGTAGTGAACAACAGCGCCGACCGCACCTACCGTGTCGATACGCTGACCTTCACTACCACGAAAAGTGGCAGTGCTTCGTACGACAAGGACTCCAGCTACAGCAAGGACAGCAGCGCCTCGTCGAGCTGGGACGCCGCCGGCTCCAACAGCTGGAACGCCAGTGGCTCCAACAGCTCCAGCGCCAGTGGTTCGCGTAGCCATGATTCGAGCTCCTCGGCAAGCGGTTCTCTGAACGCTTCGCTGGATGCCTCGGCAAGCGGCAGCGTGACCCACACCCAGGACTTCGGCCGCCACGAGCGCAGCCGCACCGACTCGTTCGATGCATCGCTGACCGCCTCGATCGACGCGTCGTATGACAAATCGCACGAGAAGTCTTCCAGCTCCTCGTACGAGAAAGCACGCGACTCTGCGTTCGAGAAAGCCTACGACTCCTCCTATGAGAAGTCGGGCAGCGCCTCCAACGAATCGTCGAAGTCCGGCTCGAAGAGCTACAGCGAGTCCAGCTCGTACGACCTGAGCAACACCGTGTCGTTCCAGGTGCTGACCCCTACCGGTTGGGCTAACCCTGTGACCAACACCGCAACCCTCAGTGGCTCGGTGAACGGTGGCAGCGGCAACCTCGGCGTCAACGTCGCCGCCGGTGTGGGCAACCAGCAGAGCAACTCGCTGGCCATCTCCAACACCTCGTTCTGAGCGCTGTAACCGTAAGGCCCCCTTCGGGGGGCCTTTCTTCAACAGGACCAGGGGGCAAGACCATGCGGATGATCGCCTTGGCGTTTTTGCTGTGCATGGCCAGTTACAGCGAAGCGGCGCAGATGCCGCTTTCGGTTTTGCCGGGGGGTGCGGTGATCTACAAGCCCATCCAGAGCATCCGTGAGCGCAAGTTCGCCGACCTGGTGCAACAGAAGACCGATTTCAGTTGCGGCGCCGCGGCGCTGGCAACCATCCTGCGCCAGGCCTACTGGCTGGATGTGGACGAACAACACATCATCGAAGGCATGCTGGCTCACGCCGACCAGGACCTGGTGCGGGTGCAGGGCTTCTCCATGCTCGACATGAAACGCTACGTGGAAAGCCTGGGCATGCGTGCCCGCGGCTACCGGGTCGCGGCCGACACCCTCACCAGCGTGCGCATTCCCGTGGTGGTACTGATGGACATCCGTGGCTACAAGCACTTCGTGGTCATGCAGCGCGTCGACAAGGGCTGGGTGTACATCGGCGATCCAGTGCTCGGCCACAAACGCTACAAGGTCGAAGATTTTCTCAAAGGCTGGAACGGCATCATCTTCGCCGTGATCGGCCAGGGTTACGACAAGAACAATGCCTTGCTCGACCCACCTCTGCCGCTGAGCGCCAAGGGCCGCATCAACAATTTCACCCCGGTCAAAGACGCCGAACTGATGGACTTCGGTTTCATCCGCAGCGACTTCTTCTAATGACAATTGAGCAAGACGCTCCGGGAGCATCCCATGAAGACCCCAGCTTGGCTCACCCTGATCTGCCTCGCCGCCGCACTGCCGGCCCAGGCAGAGACGTTCAAACCCATTGAACTGAAGGACCAGGAGTTGGCGAACTTGCGCGGCCGCTATGTGCTGCCGGGGCGGATCATCAGTTTCGGCGTGGTCATGACCAGCACCTGGCAAAACGCCAACGGCGATGTGATCGGGGCCAAGACGTCGATGCAGGTCCAGCAGTCGACCATCAAGCCGCAGTTCTATGTCTCCATGATCGACGAGAAAGGCACGGGCTCGAGCGGCGCCAAAGGTGGGACGGGCACCGTTACCGGTGGTGGTGGCCTGGACAGCACTGTCGGCGTAACTCAGGTCGTGCGTGCCGCAGGCGACAACAACACGGCCTACAACAACGTCGACATCAACGTCACCAAGGCCAACCAGGCGCCCGACGTACCGCAGCAGGGCCAGGCGCTCGCCACAGGCTCGACACTGGTCGGCAGCAACGCCGCGGGGTCCATGAGCGTTTCCGCGAATGGTACGGGCGTGCAACTCAATGTCATGGCCAACAACAACCAGGGCAGTACCCTGCAGCAGATCGCCCAGGGCGGGCTGATGCAGAACGCCACCTTGCTGGGCAACGGCAACCAGGTCAGCAACCTGACCTCCCTCAACGTCGTGCTGCGCGACAACGTGCCTGCTGCGGCCCTTAACGGCAATCTTGACCAGCTCAAAGGTCTTCGCGCGCTCGGATACTGATCTACGCTGACTCTCATCGTATGTAGTCTGAAGGGACGGCTAACTCATGCAACGATCGTTGACGTTCAAAGCTATAGTCTGTCTGAGTACCTTGACCCCGGCCACAATGCTGTATGCAGCTCCAGACCCTCAGGTCGAGGCGCTGAAGCAGGAGCTGCGGGAGCTGAAACAACGCTATGAAGCCCAGCAGAACGCCTTGATGGTGCTCGAGCAGCGCGTGCGTCAAGTCGAGGAAACCCCTGCCGCGCCGCCCCCCAAACGGCTGACCAAGTCACCTTCGACACCGGCCAAGGGCGCCCAGACCGTGGCTTCCGGCGCCCCGGGCAGCAGCGGCAGCTCCTACGGCCAGTCGCTCAAGGACGATTCGGAGCCGGCGCAAAGCGTTTCCAACCTGTATGACGAAGCCAGCGGCTTCTTCGGTGGCGGCAAGTTCAGTGTCGAAACCGGCCTCACGTATACGCACTACGATACCCGTGCGCTGACCCTAAACGGCTTCCTCGCGCTCGATTCGATCTTCCTCGGCAATATCAACCTGGACCGTATCAAGGCGGACAACTGGACCTTGGACCTGACCGCCCGTTACAACATGGACCAACGTTGGCAGTTCGATATAAACGTGCCAATCGTTTATCGCGAATCAACCTATTCTTCCGGTGGTGCGGGCGGTGCCGGGCCGGTCACCTCCGACGCCACCGTTACACGTGACCCTGCCATCGGCGATGTCAACGTCGGGATCGCCTACAAATTCCTCGACGAATCGGAAAACCTTCCCGACGCCGTGCTCACCCTGCGGGTGAAAGCACCCACCGGCAAGGATCCGTACGGCATCAAGCTGGTCGAGGACCCGACGAACAACAACCTTTCGGTACCCGAGAGTCTCCCCACCGGCAACGGTGTCTGGGCGATCACGCCGGGCATCTCGCTGGTCAAGACGTTCGACCCTGCCGTGCTGTTCGCCAGCCTGTCCTACACCTACAACATGCAGGACTCGTTCAGCGACATCAGCCCACAGGTCAACTCCAAGGTCAAAGGGGACGTCAAGCTGGGCGACTCCTGGCAGATCGGCGGCGGCATCGCCTTCGCCCTGAACGAGCGGATGAGCATGTCGTTCTCGGTCACCGACCAGTTCGCCAGCAAAAGCAAGATCAAGCCCGACGGCGGCGACTGGCAGTCGATCACCAACAGCGACTACAACGCCGCCAACTTCAACGTCGGCCTGACCTTCGCCGCCACCGACAACCTGACCATCGTGCCCAACCTGTCCATCGGTCTCACCGAAGACGCGCCAGACTTCTCGTTCAGCCTGAAATTCCCCTACTACTTCTGACCGCACCGGGCCCGTGCAAGGGCCCGGCATTTGGTTACCGGTTTTGTAGCGCCCGACTTTCCCGGCACCAGCCTGTTATCATCCGGCACACTTTTGTGACGGTTTAATGGCATTAAGGAAAGTTTCGTGAACAACCTGCTCGGTCACCCTCGCGCCCGTCTTGCCAGCCTGGCAATCCTGGTGCTGGTGATACCCCTGACCGCGCGCGCCCTGCTGGGCTGGTCCAACCCCTTCGGCTACCTGTCCGACCTCGCCATCGGCAGCCTGTTGGTCCTGCTCCTGCAGCGGCGCCCCTGGTGGCTGGCCCTGCCGCTGCTGTTGGCCTGGGGCGGCCTGTGGGTGGCATCCGCCGAGCTGGTCAGCGCCGTCGGCAGGCTGCCCACGGTCGACGACCTGACCTACCTGATCGACCCGCAGTTCATGGAGAACTCAACCGGCGGCGGACTGGCCCACGCCTGGCTCCCCGCCCTGCTGGTCGCCGGCCTTGGCGCCTGGCTGGCGAGCGTATGGCGATCGCCCGCCAACAAGCCATTGCCACGGCGACTCTGGGCCGTGCCCCTGGCGCTGTTCGGCCTGCACTGGGGCGGCCAGCAGCTGGCGCCCTCGGACGCTGACCAATGGCGCCAATACGGCCTCACCCACCAGGCGCTGTCGACGGCGGTGGGCAAGGTCCAGCATCAGGCCTTGAGCCGTATGGGCCGGGTGCCAGCAGTCACGGCGCTGTCCAGCGCCGGCCTGACCCAGTCCGACCTCAATGGCGTCAAGCTGCTCGACGCCCCGGGCAAGGCACGCAACCTGCTGATCATCACCGTCGAGGGCATCCCCGGCGCTTACCTGCGTCCCAACCGCGAGGCACTGGGCAGCCACTACCAGCAGGACCTGATGCCCCGTCTCAGCCAGTGGGCCGAGCGCGGCATGAACACCCCCGACTATGTCTTGCACACGCACCAGACCATTCGCGGCCTGTACGCGATGCTCTGCGGCGACTACGACAAGCTGGCCAACGGCACGCCCAAGGGAGTCGAGCTGCTGACCCAGCAGCAACGCAACCAAGCCTGCCTGCCGGCCCAGCTGCGCGAGGCCGGCTTCACCACCCATTACCTGCAAGGCGCCGGGCTGCGTTTCATGGCCAAGGACCGGATCATGCCGCACATCGGCTTCGACACGGTGCATGGGCTGGAGTGGTTCGCCAACGACAACTACCTGGAATTCCCCTGGGGCAAGGACGACCGCGCGTTCTTCGAAGGTGCGCTCGACTATGTCGGTGAGCTGCGCAAGCAACCAAAACCCTGGATGCTCACCTTGCTCACGGTCGGCACCCACCAGCCCTATTCGGCGCCGGAGGCCTATCTGCAACGCTTCGATACGCCCAAACAGGCTGCGGTGGCCTACCTCGACGATGCCCTTGGCAGCTTTCTCGACGGTCTCGAGCGCCAGGGCGTGCTGCAAGACACCCTGGTGATCGTCACCTCCGACGAATCCCACGGCATCGATGGCGTGCGCCTGGCTTCGGCGTGGGGCTTCAACCTCACGCTCGCACCGGAGCAGGCCCAACTGCCCAGGCTCAAGCAGGGCACCTACGGCCACGTCGACCTGAGCACCTCGCTGCTCGACTACTTTGCCCTACCGATCCCGGCGGCCTTGGCCGGCCGCTCGCTATACCGCGACTACGACAGTGGCCGCGAGATGATTTCCTATACCAATGGCATGCTGCGCTACCACGACGGCCAGGGCACCCTCAGCGAGTGCGATTTCCAGCAACGCTGCCGACGCTATGCCAGCCCCGGTTTCATTGCCGATCAGGCAAGATTCGTCGGTCGCGGGGACGACAGCCTGGGGGCGCAGATCGGCCTGCTGGCCACCGGCCTCGACCAGTCATTGCTGCAGACTCCGCTCAACCTGCGCTACCAGTTCGGCGGTCCCTCCCCCATCGCCCTGGCTGAGCGCATCAAGGATGACTGGGCCGACAACCTGATCGGCGCACAATACCTGGAGATGCCCGAAGGCACCCGCACCCGGGTACGTCTCAAGGTACGAGCGCTGGACCCGCGCCACGCCGCCTACATCCGGCTCAAGGCCAAGGAGCTTGAGCAGGACGTGCAGCTTGGCTTGCCCGAAGAGATTCGGGTAACGGCCGATGAGCCGCTGGAAATGCAGTTCGACTTCGACAACCCCACCGTGCGCAAGGCGTTTTCCTTCCACCTGTTGGGGTATGGTGGCGGCGAAGTGGAGGTCAGCGACTTCAGCGTGATCACCGCGCTGCCCGATGAGCCGGAGACGGTGGAGGAACTGGCGGACGGCCATCTTGCCCAGTCAAGCTGAGGCCCCCCGATCGGCAGTGTGGTTGCTCAACGAATCTGGTGCTTGTGCAACAACCGGTAGAACGTCGGCCGCGACACACCCAGCACCTTGGCCGCGATACTCAGGTTGTCACTGTGCCGGTTCAGCACATCGCACAACGCCTGCCGCTCGGCGCGGTGCTTGTAGTCTTCCAGCGTGCCCAGCGGCTGGTCCTGCTCCTGCAGGTCCTGCAATCCCAGGTCCTGGGCCTCGATCTGCCGTCCCTCGGCCAGCACCAGGCCACGCCGCACCCGGTTGGCCAACTCGCGTACATTGCCGGGCCACTCGTGCCGGCCCATGGCCGCCAGGGCACCGTCGCTGAATGAACGTGGCCGCCTGCCCGTCTCGGCACTGTAGAACTGCGAAAAATGGCTGGCCAGCATCGACAGGTCGCCATGCCGGTCACGCAGCGGCGCGGTCACCACTTGCAAAACATTCAGTCGGTAGTACAGGTCTTCGCGAAATCGCGCCAATGCAATGGCTTTCTCCAGGTCCACATGGGTGGCCGCCAGAACCCTGACGTCGACCGCGATGGGCTGATTGCCGCCCACCCGTTCGATGTGCTTTTCCTGAAGAAAGCGCAGCAGATTGGCCTGCAACTCCAAGGGCAGGTCACCGATCTCGTCGAGAAACAGGGTGCCGCCATTGGCCGCTTCGATGCGCCCTACCTTGCGCTGGTGGGCCCCGGTGAAGGCGCCCTTTTCATGGCCGAACAGCTCGGACTGGATCAGGTGTTCCGGGATGGCCCCGCAATTGATGGCAATGAAAGGTTTGTCCCGACGTTGTGATTGCCGGTGCAGGGTGCGTGCCACCAGTTCCTTGCCGGTTCCGCTTTCGCCACGGATCAGCACCGGCGACTCGGTCGGTGCCAGCTTGCCGAGCAGCTTGCGCAACTCGCGGATCGGCCGGCTTTCGCCCAGCAGCTCGTGTTCAGGCTCATCGACCCGCACCGCGCCCTTACCGCGCAGGCGTGCCATGCCAAAGGCACGGCCCAGGGTGACCTGCACCCGGGAGACATCGAACGGCAGCGTATGGAAGTCAAAAAACCACTCGCAGACGAAATCGCCGACATTCTGCAGGCGCAGTTCCTCGGCGCTGAGCACGGCGATCCACTCGGTATTGCTGCGCTTGATCAGGTCCTTGAGCGCTTCGGGGTGCAGCAGGTGCGAGGCTTGCAAGCGCACCAGGCCAACATCGCAGGGTTGCTCCAGCGCCGCCTCGAGCGTGCAACTTCGGACATCCCAGCCGACACTGCGCAAGCCCGGCAACAGACGGTGGCAATCGTCGCAGGGGTCGACGATCAGCAGGCGGCGGTGGGATGCAGGTTCAAGCATGACCTTTCCTTGGCGCCAGTTATTGGTTTTTTACCTATAAACAGACAGTTGCGACGCCCGAATTAACAGTAGCAATGAACTTGACGCTCCCCACTACCGTTGGTCAGCCCGTCAGCCGTGTGCCCGGCACACTCGGGAATTATCTCAATCCTTGCGCGTCTGAGGCGGGAGCGACAAGCACGGGCGAATCAATCGTCAATAAAAAATTTCAAAACCTTGTGACTTGAACCCTGACCTGGAGCATCAGTACAAATAACCCCGCGCTGTAGAGTGTTCAGGAATAACACCGCGGAACAATATTTCGCTGTTTGGGACCATGAGAGAGACCGAACCATGAATGCCCCGCTCCGTGTCAACGAAGCACTGCTGATCGCCGACCACGCCTTCGAACCCTTCCAGTGCGTAGCCTGGGATGCACCCAACGGTACCGGTGAGCTGAGCCTGGCAGTGATCGACCGGACCAGCACCCGTATCGGCAGCAAACAAGTGTCCTCGCGCGTCTATTCCGACCCTGCGCAGTGGGCCAGTTTGATCGAGGAAGTGCGCGCCGAACTGTCCGGCAAAGGTTACGACCTGCAACCCTGGTCGATGCCAAAGTAACAAGATTGCCTGTTACAAAGTGCGTGGCCGCCACGCACTTTGGCAACTTTCCCCGAATACGGGGATAACTTTTTCAATTGCGACATCCTGTCGCAGCCACCTGCTTAATTGACCACGCTGAACTGCTCGATATGCCGATATTCGGCATGCAGTTGTTCGGCAAGTTGTCGTGCGCGGCCCACACGTACCGCCGCCATTTCCATATCCACCAGCAACGTGCTGCACGGTAACGGCTGCAACTGTGCTTCCTGCTGCAGGCGACCATCGGTCAGCACCAGGCAACGCTGGGTCTCCAGGGGCAGGCGCTTGCTCCGCGCCAACAACCAGCGGCGCGCCTCTTCCAGCGCCGCCGGCAACGGCGTGCCGCCGCCAGCCCCCAGCGCCTGCAACCAGGGCTGCAAGGCAGCCGAGGCCTTCAGGCCATGCCGTTGCCATTGCGGTTTGTCGCCACTGGCTGTGAGCAAGGCCAGGCGTGCACGCTGCCGATAGGCCTCATCGAACAATCCAGCCAGCAGGCCTTTGGCCTGGGTCAGTGCCTGGTTGCGGCGGGTGGAAGCCGATGCATCGACGATCACCAGCCAGAGCTCCGGCGCCTGGGCCTGGCGCTGTTGCCAGCACAGGTCGCGACGCAGGCGCGGGCGCCCCTTGAGCAGGGTCGCCAGCCAGGCAATACGGCCGGTCTCGGCCGTACGCGAGCGGCCCCGGGCGCTACCTGTCAAATTGCCGACACGGGGCTTGGCATCCGCCGCCTGGGCAGGGCGCGAGCGGATGCTCAGGGCTTTTTTGCCCAGTTCGGTACCTCGCGGCGTGCGCCCGTCGCCACCGGCTGGGGCGGCAAGGCGCCCCAGTCGCCCTGCCCCCCTTGCGCTTGCTGCGGCCGAGGTGGCTCGCCCGCCGTGGCGGCCTGCGCTTGCGGTGCGTGGGCGCGACGGCGATGGCGCAAGGCAAACTCGGCAACCGCCTCCACATCCACTTCCTCGATCACTGTATTGCCACGCCAGGCGGCGTGGGCCCGTGCCGCACGCAGCCAGACCAGGTCGGCGCGCATGCCGTCCACCCCGGCGGCAAAGCAGCGCTCGGTGATCCAGGCCAGGGCCTGGTCGTCCAGGGCGATCGACGCCAATTGCTCGCGCGCGGCCTGGCAACGCTGGCGCAGCGCGCTCTGCTGGGGCGCCCACTGGGCACAGAACGCCTGCGGGTCGCTGTCAAAAGCCAGCCGACGGCGAATGATCTGCTGCCGTGCTTCAGGCGCGGGCAGGCCCTCCAGGGCCAGGTTCAGGCCAAACCGGTCGAGCAGTTGCGGCCGCAGCTCGCCCTCCTCCGGGTTCATCGTGCCGATCAGCACGAACCGGGCGGCGTGCCGATGGGAGATGCCATCGCGCTCGATGCGGTTGGTACCGCTGGCTGCCACGTCCAGCAGCAGGTCCACCAAGGGGTCGGGCAGCAGGTTGACTTCGTCGACGTACAGTACGCCACCGTCGGCATGGGCCAGCACACCCGGCGAGAACCGCGCCTGGCCCTGGCTCAAAGCGGCATCGAGGTCGAGGGTGCCGACCAGCCGTTCTTCGGTCGCCCCCAGTGGCAGGGTCACGAACGGGCCGTCGCCCAGCAAATCGGCCAGCCCCCTTGCCAGGGTGCTCTTGGCCATGCCCCGGGGGCCTTCGATCAGCACGCCACCGATCTTCGGGTCTATCGCCGTCAGGCACAGGGCCAGCTTGAGGTCATCGGCGCCGACCACGGCGGCCAGGGGGAATTGTACGGGTTCGCTCATGTTCAGCTGTCTTCCTCGCCGGCGAGCAACTGCTGCTCGAGGCTCTCGCGATAGTCGCCCGGCTCCTGCCACAAACCGCGCTGCTGGGCTTCCAGCAAACGCTCGGTAAGGTCGCGCAGGGCTTCGGGGTTGTGCTCGCGCATGAAATCTCGGGTGGCCGGGTCGAGCACATAGGCGTCGGCCAGGCCCTGGTAATGATGGTCGTCGATCAGGTGGGTGGTGGCATCGAAAGCAAACAGGTTGTCGACCGTCGCCGCCAGCTCGAACGCACCTTTATAGCCATGACGCTTGGCGCCGTCGATCCATTTCGGATTGAGCGCGCGGGCACGGATCACTCGGTTGAGTTCTTCCTTCAGGGTCCGCACCCGCGGCCGGTCGGCCTGGCTGTGATCGCCGTGGTAGCTGGCTCGTGCGGTACCGGCCAGGGTTTCGGCCGCTGCCAGCATGCCGCCCTGGAATTGGTAGTAGTCGTTGGAGTCGAGCAGGTCGTGCTCGTGGTTGTCCTGGTTCTGCAGCACGGCCTGCACCTGCGCCAGGCGCTGGGCGAACGCGGCGCGGGCCGGTGTGCCCTCGTCGCTGGCGCCGTAGGCGTAGCCACCATGGTTGAGGTAGACCTCGGCCAGGTCGTCGCGGCTGTGCCACAGGCGCCCGTCGATGGCGTTCTGCACGCCGGCGCCATACGCCCCCGGCTTGGCTCCGAATACCCGCCAGCCGGCCTGCCGCGCCGCCTGCTCCAGCTCCATGCCGGCGCCGAGCAACACTTCACGCTCGGCGCGCACCCGGGCGGCCAGGGGGTTCAGGTCGTCCGGCTCGTCCAGCGCGGCCACCGCCTGCACGGCGGCGTCGAACAGGCGGATCAGGTTGCCGAAGGCGTCGCGGAAGAAACCCGACACTCGCAGCGTCACATCCACCCGCGGCCGGTCGAGCAGGCTCAATGGCAGGATCTCGAAGTCGTCGACCCGCTGGCTGCCGGTGGCCCAGACCGGGCGCACGCCCATCAACGCCAGGGCCTGGGCGATGTCGTCGCCGCCGGTGCGCATGGTCGCCGTGCCCCACACCGACAGGCCCAGCTGACGCAAGTGGTCGCCGTGATCCTGCAGGTGGCGCTCGAGGATCAGGTTGGCCGAGGCAAACCCCAGGCGCCACGCCGTGGTGGTCGGCAGGTTGCGCACATCGACGGTGTAGAAGTTGCGCCCGGTGGGCAGCACATCCAGGCGTCCACGGCTGGGCGCGCCACTGGGCCCTGCCGGGACGAAACGCCCAGCCAGTGCGGCCAGCAGGCCGTCGATCTCGGCGGCGCCACAGGCGTCCAGGTCCGGCGCGATCCGTTCGATCAGCGCCTGCAAGACCTCGCGCACCGGTGCCCAGCCGTCTTCATCCGGCAACGCCGCAGCCCCTTGCAGTGCCTGCTCGATCAATGTCAGCGCGAGGCACTCCAGACGCTCACGGGTATCACCACAGGTGCGCCATGCGCTGTTGTCGAGTTGCAGCAGCAGGCCCGGGCGCGGCCCGTCCCAGGCCTGCCCCAGGTCGCAGTCCAACGGATCGAAACCCAACGCCAAGGCCTTGGCCAGCACGCGAATCAGGCTGGCATTGCCGCCCTTGCCATCCCCCCGCGCCACCCGCACCAGGGCCAGCAGCGTGTCGCTGCGCAGGCGCCCCTGGGGCGACTGGCCGAACACATGCAGGCCATCGCGGATCTGCGACTCCTTGAGGTCGCACAGGTAGGTATCCAGGCGCGGCAACCACACCGCAGCATCCTCCAGCTGCCCTTCAAGCTGCAGTTCGCGGTCGATGTGGTTGGCCTTGACCAGTGCGAGGATGTCGCGCTGCAACTCGTTGGCGCGACGTGGATCGAGCAGCTGCGCTTCGTAGTACTCGTCGGCCAGCTGTTCCAGGTGGCGCAGCGGGCCGTAGGTCTCGGCGCGGGTCAATGGCGGCATCAGGTGGTCGATGATCACCGCCTGGGTGCGTCGCTTGGCCTGGGCGCCCTCGCCCGGATCGTTGACGATAAATGGATAGATGTTGGGCAGCGGCCCGAGCAACGCGTCCGGCCAGCATTCGGCGGACAGCCCCACGCCCTTGCCCGGCAGCCATTCCAGGTTGCCGTGCTTGCCGACATGGATCAACGCATCGGCGGCGTAGCCGTTGCGCAACCAGAAGTGAAACGCCAGGTAGCCGTGCGGCGGCACCAGGTCCGGGTCGTGGTACACGGCGCTGTGGTCCACCTGGTAGCCCCGCGCCGGCTGGATGCCGACGAAGGTCAGGCCGTAGCGCAGGCCAGCGACCATCATGCGCCCGCTGCGGAACATCGGATCCTGCTCGGGCGGCCCCCAGCGCTCCAGCACGGCGCGCTGGTTGGCCTCGGGCAACGCGGCGAAGGCGCTGTGGTAGTCGGCCAGGGCCAGGCTCTGGGCGCAAGGGCGCTGGTCAAGGTGATCGAGGTCGTTGGTGACACCGCCAAGCAACTGATGGATCAACTCGGTGCCGCTGTCGGGCAGGCCAGCTACCGGGTAACCCTGCGCCTGCAGGGCCTTGAGGATATTCAACGCCGCGCCTGGGGTGTCGAGGCCGACACCATTGCCGATGCGCCCGTCGCGGGTCGGGTAGTTGGCCAGCACCAGGGCCACGCGCTTCTCCTGGTTGTCCAGGCGCGCCAGTGTCACCCAGCGCCGCGCCAGTTCAGCGACGAAATCCATGCGTTCGGGGTGAGCGCGGTAGCAGACCACGTCGGACTGGCTGCGCTCGCTGCGCCAGGCCAGGTCCTTGAAGCTCACCGGCCGGGTGATGATGCGCCCGTCCAGCTCGGGCAAGGCGATGTGCATCGCCAGGTCGCGGGCGCCGAGGCCCTGCTCGCTTTGCTCCCAGCCGGGCTGGTTGTCCTGGGCGCAGATCGCCTGCAACACCGGCACGTCGCGACGCAGCGGGCGCAGATTGGGCTGTTCGGGGCTGGACAGGGCAAAACCTGTGGTGTTGATCACCACCTCGGCCTGCACTTCGTCGAGCCAGGCCTCGACCTGGTCCAGGCACGCGCGTTCCTTGAGGCTGGCCACGGCGATCGGTAAGGGATTCAAGCCGCAAGCCTGCAGGCGCTGGCAGAACACATCGATGAAGGCGGTGTTGGCTGCCTGCAGGTGGGAGCGATAAAACAGCAGCGGCGCCACCGGGTACTCCGGGTGCCATTCGGCGTACCAGTCCTCGAGCCGTGCGCTGGCCTTGGCCGGGTGGTAGACCACCGTGCGCGGCAATGGCTGCGGCTCGTCCCAGGGGTAGGCGCGCCCCAGCCACTGGCTGGCCAGGCAGTTGAACAGGTTCAGTGCATTGGCCTTGCCGCCCTGGCGCAGGTAATGCCAGAGGCGCTCGGCCTGTTCGCCGCGTACCGTGCCCAGGCCCGTCAGCTCCGGGTCGGGGCGGTCGTCGCCCGGTACCAGGATCAGCTGCACGCCCCGTGCCGCCAACTCGACCAGTTGTTCGACACCGTAGCGCCAATAACCGACGCCGCCATGCAGCGACACCAGGATCACCTTGGCATGGCGCAGCACCTGGTCGACATACAGGTCGACCGAGGCGTGGTTCTGCACCTGCATCGGGTTGGCCAGGCGCACGCTGGGGAAATCCGCCGGCAACTGCTCGGCGGTTTCGGCAAGCAGCGCCAGGTGTGAGTCACCGCTGCAGAGAATCACCAGTTCGGCGGGGGTCTGCCCGAGGTCGGCGATGCTGTCGTCCGGCACAAAGCCGCCGGGCTGGGTCCGCAGCAGGTGCATGGGTCAGGCGCCCAGGGCCTGGCGCAGGCGCGCTTCCAGCTGGGTCGCGTCCAGGTCCTGGCCGATCAGCACCAGGCGGGTGATCCGGGGCTCCTCGCTGCGCCATGCACGGTCGAAATGCTTGTCGAAGCGGGTACCCACACCCTGGATCAGCAGGCGCATCGGCTTGCCGGGAATGGCGGCGAAGCCCTTGGCGCGCAGGATGCCGAACTCGGTAACCAGTTGCGTCAAGGCATCGAGCAGCAGGCTTTCATCAGCCTCGGGCAGGTCGATGGAGATCGAGTCGAAGGCGTCGTGGTCATGGTCGTCATGGTCATCGCCGTCGTGATGGCTGTCGTGGTGGGTACGGCGACCATCGATATGCGCCTCGGACTCGGCGCCCACGCCCAGCAGCACCTCCAGCGGCAGGCGACCACTGCTGGCCTCGATCACCTTGACCGCCGGCGGCAGTTCCTCGGCCACTTCGGCACGGACCTTGGCCAGGCCCTCGGCATCGATCAGGTCGGCCTTGTTCAGCACCACCAGGTCGGCGCTGGCCAGCTGGTCGGCGAACAGTTCGTGCAGCGGCGACTCGTGATCGAGGTTGGGATCAAGCTTGCGCTGGGCGTCGACCTGGTCCGGGTAGGCGGCAAAGGTGCCGGCGGCCACGGCCGGGCTGTCGACCACGGTGATCACCGCATCGACCGTGCAGGCGTTGCGGATCTCCGGCCACTGGAAGGCCTGCACCAGCGGTTTTGGCAGGGCCAGGCCGCTGGTTTCGATGAGGATATGGTCGAGATCGCCGCGGCGCGTCACCAGTTCGCGCATCACCGGGAAGAATTCTTCCTGCACGGTGCAGCACAGGCAGCCGTTGGCCAACTCGTAGACGCGGCCATTGGCCTCTTCCTCGGAGCAGCCGATGCTGCATTGCTTGAGGATCTCGCCATCGATGCCCAGCTCGCCGAACTCGTTGACGATCACCGCGATGCGGCGGCCCTGGGCGTTGTCGAGCATATGGCGCAGCAAGGTGGTCTTGCCCGAGCCGAGGAAGCCGGTAACGATGGTGACGGGGAGCTTGGCCAGTGTTTTCATGTCGCGATGCCCTTGGCAGCAATGGCGCGGGCATGCAGGACGACAGCCACGGCCCGTGTCGGCCTGGCTGTTTCGCCACCGGATCACCCCGCCCGGTTGAAAGTCGAAAACGTTGCGAGGCAGGTCTCCTGGCTTGCACCGCCGGCCATCAAAGCCGGTGGGATGGCGCCTTCCCGCGCGTGCGCAGTGGCTGTGCCGAACCCTTCAGTGCCTACAGTTGCGGGGGCAGCCGCGGCTTGTACCGCGTTCCCGTCTTAGCCCGGGCCAACGCCCGGGAACCTCGAACCGGCAAGGCTACGCAGTGCCTGCCTGGCGGTCAACCGCCGCGGCGATTGACGCAGGCCCGGCCCCGTGATTTGCTAGCGCATTGCGTTCAGGTGCCCCCAACGGGGGTGAAACGGGAAACCGGTGCGTCGCGCCTCCTTTGTAAGAGGGCCGACAAGGCCGGTGCTGCCCCCGCAACGGTAAGCGAGAGAAGCGTCCAGACCACTGTGCCCATCATGCGGCATGGGAAGGTGACGTAGTCGATGGAGCCCGCTCCACCTCGCCAGCCCGGAGACCGGCCTGACATGCTTGCAGAACACCCCGCGGTGGGCGGGCGCTGTCGTATCACCCGGGCCAGCCGTGTCCGGGGGCGTCGCGCCTGCCCGTTGCCACAACAAAAGCAGCAGAGGAACGCGTCATGCCCATCACCCACGCCAAACCCAGTATCGCCACCCCCGTCAGCCTCAGTCAGCGCCTGATCGTCGCGGTCGGCGCCAGCCTGCTGGGCCTGTGCCTGGTGTACTTCGCCGGTTTCTCGCACATCGAGGCAGTGCACAACGCCGCCCACGACACCCGCCACAGCGCCGCCTTCCCTTGCCACTGAGTACGCCCGCATGATCACGCGCATCGCCCGTACCGCGGGTTTCAGCGGCCTGCTCGCCGCCCTCCTGCTGACCCTGCTGCAAAGCTTCTGGGTCGCCCCGTTGATTCTCCAGGCGGAAACCTATGAAACCGCCGCCCCCGCCGCTGAACATCATGAACATGGCGAGGCCGCCGCGCCTCATGAGCACAGCGCCGAGGCCTGGGCACCCGAAGATGGCTGGCAGCGTATCCTGTCCACCACAGGCGGCAACCTGGTGGTCGCCGTCGGCTTCGCCCTGATCCTCGCCGCCCTGTACAGCCTGCGCGCCCCAGGCCGGGTGGCCACTGGTGCGCTTTGGGGCCTGGCGGGCTTCGCCGTGTTCTGCCTGGCGCCGACCCTGGGCCTGCCACCGGAACTGCCTGGCACCGCAGCCGCCGACCTTGGCCAGCGCCAGACCTGGTGGATCGGCACCGCCGCCGCCACCGCCGCCGGCCTGGCGCTACTGGTGTTCGCCCAGCACTGGCTGTTCAAGGTGCTCGGAGTCGCCCTGCTGGTGATCCCGCACCTGATCGGCGCGCCACAGCCTGCGGTTCATGAAAGCCTGGCCCCCGAGGCGCTGGAGACCCAGTTCAAGATCGCTTCGTGGCTGACCAACGCCGCGTTCTGGGTGGCCCTGGGCCTGCTCAGCGCCTGGTTGTTCCGCCGCTCCAGCCAGCACTGATGCGCGACCTTGTTCCCCAGCCGGCGTTGTATGCCGGCTTTGGTTGCCGCCGTGGCTGCCCGGTCGAAACGCTCGCGGTGCTGCTGCGCCAGACCCTGACCAACCACGCCCTGCCGATGTCGGCGCTGAAGGCAATCGCCAGCATCGAACCCAAGGCGCGCGAGCCCGGCCTGCTGGCACTGGCCGAGCGGCTCGGGTTGCCGTTCATCTGCTTCGACAGCAGCCACTTGTCGACCTTCGAAGCGCTGCTCAGTCAGCGCTCGACAACGGTGTATGCCCAGACCGGCTGCTGGGGCGTCGCCGAAAGCGCAGCCCTGGCCCTGGCCGGGCGCACAGGCGCCGTGCCGCGCCTGCATGTGCCAAGGCAAGGGCTCGGCGGCGCTACCCTGGCCCTGGCCATCGGTGGATAATCCGCCCCTTTTACCTGCAAGGAACCCCCATGACGGTCTATTTCATCGGCGCCGGCCCCGGCGATCCCGAGCTGATCACGGTCAAGGGCCAGCGCCTGATCCGCAAGTGCCCCGTGATCATCTACGCAGGCTCCCTGGTACCGGCTGCAGTGCTCGAGGGGCATCAGGCGCACACCGTGCTCAACAGCGCCGAACTGCACCTGGAGCAGATCATCGAGGCCATGCGCCAGGCCCATGCCAACGGGCAGGATGTAGCCCGCGTGCACAGTGGGGACCCCAGCCTGTACGGCGCCATCGGCGAACAGATCCGCCACCTGCGTGAGCTGGGCATCGACTACCAGATCATCCCCGGCGTCACCGCCACCGCCGCCAGCGCCGCGTTGCTGGGCTGCGAGCTGACACTGCCCGACGTGGCGCAGACAGTGATTCTCACCCGCTACGGTGATAGCTCGCCAATGCCGGCTGGTGAACAGCTGGCCGACCTGGCCCGCCATGGCAGCACCCTGGCCATCCACCTGGGTGTGCGCCACCTGGAACGTATCGTCGAGCAGCTGCTGCCACACTATGGCGCCGCCTGCCCCATCGCCGTGGTCCATCGCGCCACCTGGCCAGACCAGGACTGGGTCAAAGGCAGCCTGGCGGACATCACCGAGCGTGTGGCCGCCAAGGGCTTCCGGCGTACTGCGCTGATCCTGGTCGGTCATGTCCTGGGCGACGCCCCCTTTGCCGACTCGGCCCTGTATCGCGCCGGCCATGCCCACCTCTATCGCCCCGGCTCGTGAAGCGATTGCCGAGCGGGCAAGGGCGGAGCACACTGGGCTTTCCAACTGGATGGAAGCCCCGACCATGCTCGACCTGCGCCCCAACTGCGAATGCTGCGACACCGACCTGCCACCCGAAAGCCCGGATGCGCTGATCTGCTCGTTCGAGTGCACCTTCTGCCGCGCCTGTAACGAGCGGCACTTCCACGACCGCTGCCCGAACTGCGGCGGCCAACTGGTGGCGCGCCCCACGCGCGTCGGCAAGGCGCTGACCAACAACCCCGCCTCCACACACCGTGTACTAAAGCCCCAGGTTCCCTGCGCCTGAACCCTTGTGCCGAACCTTTCTTGTAGGACTTTTCTACAGGTTGGTGCGGGATTTTCAACACACCTATACTCGCCTATTACCAAGGGTCCTGAATGTCCGTAAGGTGCGCGCTGCCCAGCAAGTCCGCAGCCCGCGCCTGAAATTCAACGCAGGAAGCGGGCTGCACTTTGACAGGAGTGACCTGAATGACATCCGTGCTGTTGGTCGATGACCACCACATTGTGCGACTCGCCGTACGCATGCTGCTTGAACGCGAACGCTTCACCGTCGTGGGTGAAACCGGCAAAGGCAAAGAGGCCGCCCGCCTGGCCGAGCAGACCAAGGCAGACGTGGTCATCCTCGACATCGGCCTGCCGGACCTCGACGGCATGGAAGTGATCAAGCGCCTCAAGCTGATCGACCCGCCCCCACGGATCATGGCCCTGACCGGCCAGCCCGCCGACCTCTACGTGCGCCGCTGCATGGACGCCGGCATCTCGGCCTTCGTCAACAAGGATGAAGACCTCGATGCCCTGGTGTTCGCCCTCAAGGCCTTGGTCAAAGGCTACTCGACCTTTCCGCAGATGGCGGTCAACAGCAACACCCTGGAAAGCGAGACCGAGCGCCTGGCACTGCTGTCCAACCGCGAAATGGAAGTGCTGCGCCGACTCAGCGCCGGCCAGAGCAACAAGTTGATTGGCGAGCAGATGAACCTCAGCGCCAAGACCATCAGCACCTACCGCGGCCGGATCATGGAGAAGCTCAAGGTCGAGTCGCTGGTGGAAATGGTTGACCTGGCCAAACGCAACAACGTGGCCTGAATCATGATCAAGGGCACCCTGCTGTGCCTGCTGCTGGCCATGCTGCCAGCATTGCCCGCTCACAGCGAAGCGCACAGCGAATCCCGCCATCTCCTGGCCCGCGCCCTGAGCGCGGCGCCTCCTCTGACGCTGGCCGCATCCGACCGTCAGTGGCTGGCCAGTCGCGGGCGACTCGTGCTGGGCAGCTCGCGCCCCGACTACCCTCCCTTCGACATCAACAACAGCCAGTCCGACTACGAAGGCCTGAGCGCGGACTACGCCGGACTGATCGGCGAGCAGTTGGGTGTTCCGGTCGAGGTGCGCCGCTATCCGAGCCGCGAGCGGGCTCTTGACGCGCTGCGCGCTGGCGAGATCGATCTGCTGGGCAGCTCCAACGCCTTCGAGGCCAATGACGCGCAACTGGCCCTCAGCCTGCCCTATGCCGACGACCTGCCGGTCATCGTATCGCGCAAGGACCAGGCCTTGCGCGACGGTGACGACCTCGCTGGCCTGCGCCTGGCGATGGTGGATCATTACCTGCCCATGCAGGCGGTGCGACGCCTCTATCCTCACGCTCAACTGGATCTCTATCGCTCGACCCTCGCCGGGGTCGCCGCGGTTGCCCTGGGGCAGGCCGACGCCTATCTGGGTGACGCCATCAGTACTGACTATGCGATCGCCAAGGGTTTCCAGGACGCGGTCAAGGTCGATCACTTCGTCAAGGCTCCGGCCAGCAGCTTTGCCTTTGCCCTGACCCAGGACAACCACCGCCTGCTGCAACTGGTCGACCTGGCCCTGGGCCGTATCGCCGACAGCGAACGGCTGAACATCCTGCGCCGCTGGACCGGCGGCGGCACCAGCCTGCTGCTGGACCGCCGCCTCGATGCCCTGACCCAGGAGGAGCGCGACTGGATAGCGCAACACCGGCAGGTCAGCGTGATGATCAACACCACCCTGGCGCCCCTGAGCTTCACCGACGCCCAGCAGCAGCCACGGGGCATCGCCCTGAATCTACTGGAGCGTATCGGCCTGCGTACCGGCTTGCGCTTCAAGCTGGTCGAGTCGGATTCGTTCGAGAACATGGTCGAGCAAGTCGCCCAGGGCAAGGCGGACATGATCGGCGCCATCGGTTACGGCGAGCACCGTGCCCAACGCCTGCGCTACACCCGCCCCTATATGATCAGCCCGCGGGTATTGGTCACACGGCGGGATGCTGCACCCCTCGACCCGGAGCAGCCACTGACAGGACTGCGGGTTGCGCTGCTACGGGGTTCGCCGCTGCGCGAAGGCCTCGAACGGCAGTATGGCGAACTGCGAATCGTGGAAGTGGAGAACCCTCTACAACTGATGGAAGCCGTGGCCAACGGTAATGCCGATGTCGCCCTCGGCTCGCACATCAATGCCAGCTATTTCATCAACCAGGTGTTCAAGGACCGTCTGCGCATTGCCGGCCTGCACGGTGACGAGCCGGCCCTGGCAACCTTCGCCGTAGGCCCCGCGCAGCCGCAGTTGCAGGCGATCCTCGACAAGGCCCTGCTGAGCATTCCACCCGACGAGCTGGAACAGCTGGTCAACCAGTGGCGGACCAACACCGCGGTCAGCGACAGCCCCTGGCGCAACTACCGCACGCTGGCGCTGCAGGTACTGGTGCTGGCCGCCCTGCTGCTGGCCGGTGTGGCGTTCTGGAACAGCTACCTGCGCAAGCTCATCCATCAGCGCAGCGAAGCCCAGCGCGCGCTGCAGGAACAACTGGCGCTCAGCCGCGGCCTGCTCGAACAGTTGCGCCAGGCCAAGGACGATGCCGAACAGGCCAGTCGGGCGAAAAGCACCTTCCTGGCAGTCATGAGCCATGAGATCCGTACACCGATGAACGCGGTCATCGGTCTGCTCGAGATGGCCCTGGAGGACAGCCGGCACGGCCATAGTGACAGCCAGGCGCTGGAGGCGGCCCATGGATCGGCGATCGGCCTGCTCGACCTGATTGGCGATGTGCTCGACATATCGCGCATCGAGTCCGGCCACATGACACTGCAACCGGTGGCTTGCGATCTGCTCGAACTGATCCGTGCGACCCTGCGGGTCTTCGAAGGCAGCGCACGTCTCAAAGGGCTCGCGCTGGATGCGCTGCTGCCCGCCTCGCCCGCGTGGCTGCTGGTCGATCCGCTGCGTTTCAAGCAGGTGCTGTCAAACCTGCTGAGCAACGCGATCAAGTTCACTGACCAGGGCCGGATCGACGTGTCGCTGGCTGTCGCCCCGATCGATGCCGACCTGCTTGAGGTCAGGCTGCAAATCAAGGACAGCGGCGTGGGGATCAGCAGCAGCGATCAGGCACGTCTGTTCACCAGTTTTTCCCAGGTCGATGGCCGTCAGGCACGCCAGGGGGCAGGCCTGGGCCTGGTGATCAGCCGCGAGCTGTGCGAGCTGATGGGGGGCGAGCTGCACCTGAACAGCATCGAGGGCCTGGGCACCCAGGTCGAAGTGCATCTGCGCCTGCCAGGCGCCGAGCCTCCTGCCACCGAGCCTGCCGGCAAGGCCTTGATCGAAGCCGGTGCTGGCCCGCTGCAAGTCCTGGTCGTGGATGACTACCCCGCCAACCTGTTGCTGCTCGACAAGCAACTGCGCTCGCTGGGTCACCAGGTGACCCTCGCCGACCAGGGTATGGCCGCGCTGTCGCTCTGGCTGGACGGCCATTTCGATGTGGTCATCACCGACTGCAGCATGCCGGTGATGGACGGCCATGAGTTGGCCCGCCAGATTCGTGCACGGGAGCGCGAAGAAAATCTGCCCGCAGTTCGAATCATCGGCGTGACGGCCAATGCCCAGGCCGAGGAACGCCAGCGCTGCCTGGACAACGGCATGGATGAATGCCTGTTCAAGCCGATCGGCCTGCAGGCGCTCAAAGCCTGCCTGCCGCTGGCCGCGGAGGCGCCACGTCCCAGCGGCTTCGACCTGGCGCAATTGCGCCACCTCACCCAGGACGACGATCGGCTGGTCAAGCGCCTGCTGGAGCAACTGGCGCAAAGCAGCGCCGAAGACCTGCAGGCGCTGCACGCGCTCGGTGCGAATCCGCCAGCCGAAGCCCTCGCCCCGGTGGTCCACCGTGTCAAGGGCGGTGCGCGGATGCTCAAGGTCAGGGGCGTGAAGCAGGACTGCGAGGCCCTGGAACAGGCCATCGCCCAAGGGCAGCCGGTGGAGAAGCGGCTCGCCCAGCTACGGGCGAGCCTGCACACCCTGGAGCTCGAACTGCGCCAGAGCCTCAGTGCAATTGAAGGGTCGAATTGATCTGGCTGATGGCGTCCACCACGTGCCGCGAACCCTGCTGGATCTCCATGATCACCGTACCGGCCTCGTTGGCCAGTTCCACGCCCAGGCCGGTACGGGTCAGGCTCGACTGCATGCTGGCCACCGCGGTCAACGACAGGTCATGGTTCTGCCGCACCACTTCGACGATCTCCAGGGTCGCCTTGCTGGTCCGCGCCGCCAGGTTGCGCACCTCGTCGGCGACCACGGCGAAGCCACGGCCATGTTCGCCGGCCCGGGCCGCCTCGATGGCGGCATTGAGCGCCAGCAGGTTGGTCTGATCAGCGATGCCGCGGATGGTCAGGACGATCTGGCCGATCACTTCGGACTGCTTGCTCACCGCGTCGATGGTGCGGGCGGCGTCGTTGAGCTCGCATGAGATCTGCTCGATCACCTCGACCGCCTGCTGCACCACCTGGGTACCCTTGCGCGCGCAGGCATCGGTCTGCATCGAGCTGGCATGGGCAGCGTCAGCGGCGGTCTGCTGGGTGCTGACCTGGTGGGTGATGTCGCTGGCGAACTTGACCACCTTGTACAGGCGGCCCTTGTTGTCGAAGATCGGGTTGTAGGACGCCTCGAGGTACACGGTCTGGCCTTGCTTGTTGACGCGTTCGAAGCGATGGGAGTGGTACTCGCCGCGGTTGAGCGAGGCCCAAAAGTCGCGGTATTGCGCCGACTCGCGCTCGTGCGGCAGGCAGAACAGTCCATGATGACGCCCCACCACTTCCTCCAGGCGATAGCCCATGGTGTCGAGGAAGTTCTGGTTGGCCTTGATCACCCGCCCGGCCGGGGTGAACTCGATCACCGCCATCGAACGGCCGATGGCCTTGAGCAGGCTTTCGCTTTCGTGCTCCTCGATCACGTGGCGGGTGATGTCGGAGGCCACCTTGATCACGCTGGTCACCTGCTGGCGCTCATCGATCACCGGCATGTAGCTGGCCTCCAGCCACACCTCGCGGCCTGCCTTGTCCAGGCGCTCGAATGTACCGCTGATGGCCTTGCCTTCGCCAAGTTCGCGCCAGAGCTGCTGGTACTCGGCGCTCTTGGCGTAGGCCGGATCGCAGAACAGCCGGTGATGCTTGCCGCGGATCTCGTCGGCGCTGTAGCCCATGGTCTTGCAGAAGTTCTCGTTCGCCTCGAGGATCGTGCCATCCGGCGCGAACTCGATCATCGCCATGGAACGGCTGATCGCTGCCAGCTTCGCCTCCATGCCCGCCAAGGCCTGCCGGCTGCGCTGTATCTCGATCAAGTCGGACTTGCGATGGTACTCGAACATGGACCGGGCCTCCTGTGCTCACGGAATGTCCTGAGCATAGATCGGCGCCGAAGGCATGCAAGCGATCTGATATCACTTTCGCATTAGGCATTTGTGCCGTCTGTCCGGTCATGCTGCAAAGGTCCCTTGAGCAAGCACCGTCCCCTTGCGCGAAAGAGCCGCAACCCATGCCACATGACACAGGCACCTCTCCTATACTCCACAGCTACAAGGTGCACGATGCCCCGCAAGAGGGATACCCATGAAGATCGTAGTCACCAGCATCCTCGTCGACGACCAGGCCAAGGCCCATGCCTTCTACCACCATGTCCTGGGCTTCGAGCCCAGGCACGACATCCCCATGGGCAAGTACCGCTGGCTCACCCTCACCTCCCCCAATGATCCCAATGGCGTCGAGTTGCTGCTCGAGCCCGATGCCCATCCAGCGGCGAAGACCTACAAGGCCGCGCTCAAGCAGGACGGCATCCCCGCCACTTCGTTCGGCGTGCGCGACATCCAGGCTGAATATGAAAGGCTGTGCAAGGCGGGCGTGCACTTCACCCAGCCACCTACCGCCGTGGGCCCGGTCACCGTAGCGGTGTTCGACGACACCTGCGGCAACCTGATCCAGATCGCCCAGCGCCATTAGCCGCCCTCGTGCAGCCCGCGAGGTTTTCCTCGCGGGCTGCTACATTGCTGACTTCCTCCAGCGCAGCCAGAACAAGGACACCCCATGCGCTACGAATTCAGCGAAGTGCTCAACGACCTGGTCGACTATTTCCTGCTGGGCGATATCCAGCTGCTCGAACAGTTCAAGGAAGATCAAGACCTGCCCGACGATCTGGCGCGCGCGTTCACCAGCAGCGACAGCGGCGACCTGGCGGTGCAACAAGGGGTGATCCTGCCGCTGGCCGGCGTCGACAACCTGCCTTACCGCATCCTGTTCACCCTCGACGAACGCACCCCGGCACTGCTCGAACCCAGCAGCCGCCTCAAGCACCGTCGCCCGGGCCATGTGCTAAGGGTCGAACACGGCGCCGTGATGCTCTTCACCTGGCGCATCCTGCAGCACTTCACCAACAAGACCCTGGGCGATCTGCTGGCGCGCTACCAGGAGCCGGGGCGGCCGATCATCGAGCTGGACAACGGTTGGTATTCGGTGGAAGTGCTCGCGGGCGCCGTGGTGCGCGACGGTTTGTACGAACCGGCGTTCGAATTCGTCATGAAAAAGGCCTATGCGCGCCCACAGGCCTCGGAGGTGGATGTCGGCTACCGGTACACCTTGCGCGGTTACTTCGACTGACCGGGGCCGCTCCTGCAGTGATGGCGTGAACCGCGCCATTGCTGCAGGAGCGGACCTTCATCCTTCAGGTGTGATTGATATCCCGATCCTTGGTCTCAGGCAGGAAGAAGATGCCCAACACCGCAGTCATCACCGCAATGACGATCGGATACCACAGCCCGTAATAGATATCCCCGGTCGCCGCCACCATGGCGAAGGCCACTGTCGGCAGGAAGCCACCGAACCAGCCGTTGCCAATGTGGTACGGCAGCGACATGGAGGTGTAGCGGATCCGCGCCGGGAACAGCTCCACCAGCCAGGCGGCGATTGGCCCGTAGACCATGGTGACGTAGATCACCAGGATGGTCAGCAGCAGCAACACCATCGGGTAATGGATCTTCGCAGGGTCGGCCTTCTCGGGATAACCGGCCTCTTTCAGGGCACCGGTCAGGGTGGCGGTGAAAGCGTCGGCCTGCGTCTTCAGTTCAGCCGCGGCCAGGCCTGTCCCCTCGAAACTCGGGATCACCCGCTCGCCGATACGGATCTGCGCCACGCTGCCGGGCTCGGCCTTTTCGTTCTCGTACGGGATCGCCCGCTTGGCCAGCAGGCTCTTGGCGATGTCGCAGGAACTGGTGAAGCGGGCCTTGCCCACCGGGTCGAACTGGAAGGCGCACTGCCCGGGGTCAGCCACCACCACGACCGGGTTCTGCTCCTGGGCAACGAACACATCCGGGTTGCCGTACTCGGTCAGCGCCTTGAAGATCGGGAAGTAGGTCAACGCGGCAATGATGCAGCCGGCCATGATGATCTTCTTGCGCCCGATGCGGTCGGACAGGCTACCGAAGACGATGAAGAACGGTGTGCCGATCAGCAGGGAACCGGCGATCAGCAGGTTGGCGGTCTGCGGGTCGATCTTCAGTGTCTGCAGCAGGAAGAACAGCGCGTAGAACTGCCCGGTGTACCACACCACCGCCTGGCCGGCGGTGCCGCCGAGCAGTGCCATGATCACCACCTTGAGGTTGTCCCAACGGGCGAACGATTCGGTCAGCGGCGCCTTCGACGCCTTGCCCTCGGCCTTCATCTTCATGAACACCGGCGACTCGTTGAGCTGCAGGCGGATGTACACCGAAATCGCCAGCAGCAGGATCGACAGCAGGAACGGTATCCGCCAGCCCCAATCCTCGAACGCCTCGGTGCCCATGGCCGTACGGCAAGCCAGGATCACCAGCAGCGACAGGAACAGCCCGAGGGTGGCGGTGGTCTGGATCCACGCGGTGAAGAACCCGCGCTTGCCCTTGGGCGCATGCTCGGCCACATAGGTGGCAGCGCCGCCGTACTCCCCACCCAATGCCAGCCCCTGCAGCAACCGCAGGGTGATGAGGATCACCGGCGCGGCCACGCCGATCGTCGCATAGCTGGGCAGCAACCCGACCACCGCGGTGGACACGCCCATGATCACGATGGTGATGAGGAAGGTGTGCTTGCGCCCGATCATGTCGCCCAGGCGACCGAACACGATGGCCCCGAACGGTCGCACGGCAAAGCCGGCGGCGAAAGCCAGCAAGGCAAAGATGAACGAAGTGGTTTCGTTGACCCCGGCGAAAAAGTGCTTGGCGATGATTGCCGCCAGCGAGCCGTACAGGTAGAAGTCGTACCATTCGAACACGGTGCCCAGCGAAGAGGCGAAGATGACCTTGCGCTCCTCCCGGGAAATGCCACGTTGGGGCGCGCTACTGCCCGTGGATGCGCTGTCAAGGACCGCCATGGGTCGCCTCCGTCTGGTTGTGGTAGACCGGAGTGCTCCATCAGGTAGCCAAAGCACGCACCCAGGCCCAAAGGCATTGCAGGCTGCGCGAAGCACGACGAGGCACGGCCTCGAATCGCGGCAAGTCACTTCAAGCATAATCGGCCTTTGCACGATAGCCACTCGCCTGGCTGATCGAGCACCGAAACGGATAGGGAACACGCAATGAGCGAAGCACAGCACGGCGCCTGGCGAGGTCGGCTCTGGCTGGCCGATGATCACGGCCTGCTGCTCGGCACGGCGGGCCACACCGGTGTCCATGCCCACTATGCCCACCAGGTAGTGCTCGCCCTCGAGGGCCAAGCCTGCCTGCAGGTCAATGGCGAACAGCACCGCGGCGACATGCTGGCCATCGCCTCGTTGCAGCCCCACGCCATTCTCGCGCCGGGCACCACCTGCATCACCTTGTTCGCCGAACCCCTGGCGTTTTCCCTGGACACCTTGCTCGACGTCTGCCGGCAAGCCCCCCGCGATATCTCCAGCCTCGCCCAGGCGTTGCGCCAGACACCGCGTCGCTCGTTGGATCCGCGCCTGGCGCGGGCCCTGGCACGGATTCGCGCGCTAGACGAGCAGCGCCTGCCGGCCACGGAGCTGGCACAGGCAGCGGCGCTGTCGGTCAGCCAGCTCGAGCGTCTGTTCAGTGGCCGCCTGGGCCTGTCGGTGCGGCGCATGGTGCTGTGGCAACGCCTGCGCGTGGCCCTGGGCGAGGCGCTATCCGGTGCCAACTTGACCGAGGCGGCCATGGCCGCCGGCTTCGCCGATTCGGCGCACCTGAGCCGCAGCCTGCGCCAGCAATTCGGCATCCGCGCCAGCGAAGCCCTGCGCCACCTGCGCTCAGACGTGCTCTAGGGTCTGTATGAAAAGTCTTGAGACGAAGGTCAGGCAAGGCGAAAACAGCCGAGGAAGCGGAGTTTACAGGTTGTAAATGAGCATTCCGAGGCTGTTTTCAACGCAGCATCACCGAGTATCAAGGCTTTTCATACAGAGCCTAGCGCCTGACGCAGGCTTTTCGGCACGGCTGCCGGCGGCTGCGCCGTGGCCGCTGGGCGGAACGGCTCACGCAGTTGCGCAAGGTACGTTTTGGGATAGTCCGGACGGTCGCCGATGCCCATGTCGTCATCGGCCAACCCATAGCCCGGCAGGTGCAGTGCAGTACCGAGCAAGCGATCCCAGACCGGGAAGAACAGCGCGAAGTTGACGTCGCCCAGGGTGCCGTACTTCAGGTGGTGCAGCCGGTGCACGGGAGCCCAGGCGAAAAGATGGCGCAGAGCGCCGATGCGCATGTCGACATTGCTGTGCTGCAACAGCAGCTGGACCGCGATGCAGAACGCCAGCAACGCCGCCACGTCCTGCGGCAAACCCAGCAGCAATAATGGCAGCACGCCGCCCAGCCCCTCGGCCATCTGGTGCAGCGGGTGCTTCATCAAGCCATTGAAGCCGTACAGCCGGGTCACGCTGTGATGCACCGCGTGCAGGCGCCAGAGCAGCGCGCTGCGATGGCTGGCGTAATGCACCAGGGTGATGCCAAGGTCGGCCAAGGGCAGCGCCAGCAACAGTTGCCCAAGCACAGGCCAGTGGCTGGGCCACAGGCTTGTGGCTGGCAGCCAGCCGGCGAGCAGCGGGATGGCGGCGATGCTGGCGATATTGAGGGTTTCGTTGACCAGTGCGTGTAGTGCATCGCGCCCGCCCTCGCCTGTTGCCTCGCTCCAGGCAGATTTGTAGGGGTACAGCGCTTCGCAGGTGAACGACAGCAGGATCGCAACGCCAAGTAGGGGTAGCAGCCAGAGGATGTCGGCGCCAAGATCGATCAGCCACACCGCGGTGGCAATGAAACCGAAGAAGAAACACGGGGCATAGAGGATACGCATGGATGGCTCCAGTCATGGTTGGAGCCGCCAGTGTTGCCTGGTGCCTGACCTCGGCGATTGAACGAACGGCGCATCTGTCGCAGCGATGCTCTACAGGGTCGAAGTGTCCGCGGCTCGGGCTGCCAGCTGTCTACGCATCTCATCGTTGGCGCCCTGGGCCTGGGCGAGGATGGCGCGCAGCCCCTGCACTTGCGCGTCACGCTGCTGCAGTTGCTCGTCCAGCAGCGTGCCCTTGGCGGTGGCCTGGCGATGTTCGGCGAGCAGGCGCTCATTGTCGCGGTGCAGGCGCGTCAGCTCGTCCTGACGCGCCAGCGCGCCCTGCTGCAAGGTCTGCAACTGGCCTTGCAGCAGGCGCACCTGGGTCTCGTTGCGGCGTTGATCCTGTTGGCGCTGCTCGAGGCTGGCGCGCAGTTGCCCGTCCTTGTCGGCCAGGCGCGACTGCAACTCACCCTGTGACTGGCTGAGGCTGGCGCTGCGCAACTGCTCGGCCTGCAGGCTTGCCTGGGCGGTCGTGAGGCGTTGGGTCTCGGCGTGCAGCGCAGCGGTCAGGGCCTCGACCTGGCGCAATGCGCCGGCCAGGTCGCGCTGGGTCAGTTGCAGCTCGGCCTGCATCGCCGCACAACGCACCTGCGCCGCCTGCTCGGCGGCGGCGATCCGGGCCTGCCCTTCCTCCTGCAGCTGGGCGGCCAGTTGTTCGACCAATCGCGCCAACGGTTCGCTCAAGGCCCCCTGGCTACCCAGCAGCTCCAGCGGCTGCCGGTCCAGTTCCTTGAGGTAGCGGTGGATAGTGGTCTTCGAGCCGGTGTTGCCCAACTCGATACGTACCGCATCGATACTGGGGTGTTCACCCCGGGCCATCAGCGCCTGCCGCGCCTGCTGCACGGAAGCCTTGTCTATGCCATTGCGGGCCATTACTCATTCCACCTATTCGTACCATGGCATGTACCATGTAATTCGGCGCAATACTGCACGGCCCTGCCCCTCGATTCAAGCCTGCGGGTGAAATCTCATTCAGCGGCCTGTTCGAGGAAATCCACCGGCGGCACGAAGAACAACCCGCCGGTAACGGCGCGGCTGTAGTCCAGCAAACGATCGTAGTTGCCCGGCGGCTTGCCGACGAACATGTTCTCGAGCATCTGCTCGATCGGCGCGGGCGACCGGGCGTAACCAATGAAGTAGGTACCGAACTCCCCGGCCCCGGGGCGGCCGAAGGGCATGTTGTCGCGCAGGATCTTGATCTCTTGCCCGCCCTCTTCCAGGGTGGTCAGCGAACTGTGCGAGCAACTGGGCTTGCTCGCGGCATCCAGCTCGATGTCGGCCAGCTTGGTGCGCCCGATGATGCGCTCCTGCTCCTGTGTCGACAGCGCCTCCCAGCCGGCCATGTCATGCAGGTACTTCTGCACCAGCACATAGCTGCCGCCGGCGAACGCCGGGTCCTCGTCGCCGACCAGGGTGAAGCGCGCCACGTCCCGCGGACCGGGGTTCTCGGTGCCATCGACGAAGCCGATGATGCTGCGCATGTCGAAATAGCGGAACCCCTGTACTTCATCGACCACCGTCACCGCCCCGGCCAGGCGCTTGACCAGCAATGCCGCCAGCTCGAAGCACAGGTCCATGTGCTCGGCGCGGATATGCAGAAGTATGTCGCCCGCTGTGGCAAGCGCCTTGCGCGTACCGCTGCCGAACTCGCGGAAGGAATGCAGGCCGGCCGGTTGCGGCGCACCGAACAAACCCACCCAGGCCACCGCGCCGAAGCCGATGACGCAAGACAAGTTACCGGCCGGCACCCGCTTGCCCACCGAACGCACCAGGCCGCCAAGGTCGGCGCACAGCGCCCGCACAGCGGCCACGGATTGCTCGCCCGGATTGAGCGTGGCCACCAGAAACATCGCACTACGGGTGATCGGGCTGTCGACAGCCTGCGGCTCGATCTCGACTGTATTCACCAAGGCTTCCTCTCACGCAGGGTTTGATCGCTTGTGGTATAGCACAGCGCGGCTGAACAACCGCACCTCATAGATGCGCTCTATCAACTCATCCAGCCTATCGATTTGACCGCGTCAAATTGCCTCAGATAACGTGCCGCCCGCTTCGAAGTTGCCTGTTCCCTCCACCACGAGCCGAACCGCGCTGGCCTCGTCCCATCGTTACCAGATCCGCCCAATGGTACCGCCGTTATCCTTGCGTTCGAGTTGTTGAAATGTCTGTGAATACCCCCTCCCGGATCACCGAGCTGGTCATCGAAGCCGGTACCCGCAAAGCCCACCTGCCCACCCGCGCCACCTTGATTCTCGGCTTCCTGGCCGGCGCGTTCATTTCCCTGGGCTTTCTGCTGGCGATCCACGTCAGCACCATGATTCCCCCGCAGTGGGCTTCGTTCGGCACGCTGCTCGGCGCCGCGGTGTTTCCCATCGGCCTGATCCTGGTGATCCTGGCCGGAGGCGAGCTGCTCACCGGCAACATGATGAGCCTGCCCCTGGCGATGTTCGCCGGGCGTATCCGCCTGCGGGCAGTGGCGCGCAACTGGACCCTGGTGACCCTCGCCAACCTGCTGGGCGCGCTGTTCGTCGCGTACTGCTTCGGCCATCTGCTGGGGCTGACCGAGGGCGCGTACCTGGGCAAGACCCTGGCTGGCGCTACCAGCAAGGTCAGCGCCGACTTCCTGCACGCGTTCGTCTCCGGCATCGGCTGCAACTGGCTGGTATGCCTGGCGGTGTGGCTGTCCTACGCCAGCCGCGAGATGAGCGGCAAGATCCTCGGCATCTGGTTCCCGATCATGGCCTTCGTCGCCATCGGCTTCCAGCACGTGGTGGCCAACATGTTCCTGATCCCGGCGGCGATCTTCGCCGGCTACCTGAGCTGGGGGCAACTGGCGGAGAACCTGGTGGCGGTGTTCCTGGGCAACGCCGTGGGTGGGGCGATCTTTGTCGGCCTGGCCTATTACGTGTCGTTCGGCGTGCCTGCGCAGGAACAAGGCGCATTGCACTGACGCCACCCCACCGAAGCGGTGGGGTGTTTTTCGTCGATGTCCTGGTTGCGTGCGAACTCAGCTGTCCTTGCCCAGCACATAGCGGTCGAAGTGCTGGATATGCTCGTCAAGGTTGTCTTCGAGCATCATCCGGTACTGTTCGCTGAAGTACTTCAGCAACTCCTCGCGCGCCGCGGCCATCTCCGCCGCGGACTTGAAACTGCGCGCCGCCATCCAGGCATTGAAGCGGCTGGCGGCGAAGGTCATCGAAGCGCTGACCTTGCCGAGGTCCTCGAGTTTTTCGATCTGCTGGTTGGCCAGCTCCACATGCGCATCGGCGCGGTCGTAGAAGGCCTGGTCGGTGGCTTGTGCCATGGGAATCTACCTATCGGAAAACGTTGCGCTCAGGCGGTCTTGGCCTGAACGGTGAACAGGCTGGCCCCCAGCGTCATGAACGACACGCCGAACAGGCGATTCATCAAGCGAGCGCGGCTTGGTGCCGCCAGCTTGCGCTTCAACGCCTGGGCCAGGAGGACATAGAAAGCATGGGCCAGGATCGAGCACAGGGCGAAGGTGCCGACCAGCAGCCCGAGCTGACTATCGGCGCCGTTGCCCGAGCCCATGAACTGCGGCAGGAAGGCGGCGAAGAACAGAATGGCTTTCGGGTTGGTCAACGCCACCGTCACGCCGTTGAGCATCAGCCGGCGGTTGCTGACCAGGGCCTTGACCGGTTGCTCTAGCTGGTCAAAGGCACTGCTGCGGCTTTTCCACTGCTTGACGCCGAGGTAGATCAGGTAGCTCGCGCCCACCACCTTGAGCAGCAGGAAAGCGCTGGCCGAAGTCTGCAGCAATACCCCGAGGCCCGCACTGGTGGCGGTGGACACCACCAGCAGCCCGAGCGCGTTGCCCAGCGAGCCGAGCATCGCCCGCTTCGGCCCGTGCGACAGCGAGTTGGACAACGCCATGATGACACCCGGGCCTGGCGACAAGGTCACCACCATCGAGACAACGACAAATCCGAACCAATCGTGCAGCGACATCCTTGTACATCCTCGGGCCGATTACATGAGGCGGCGACTGTAACAGAATGCCGCCCCGCTCCGGAATTGGCGCTGCGCCTGATTTCCCCGTGCTATATCAAGCCTGAGAATCCGCCAGTACCGTCCCCACCGGCCGTTCTTGCGTCGGTGCACGGTTGCAAGCCACGAAATCCTCCTGGCGCAGCACCACCAGCGCCACCAGCGACGCCACGCCGGTGCCCACGTAGAAGTACCACGGCGCGGTGATATCACCGGTCACCTTGATCAGCCAGGTGGAGATCAGCGGCGCGCTGCCGCCGAATACCGCCACCGGGATGTTGTAGGCCATGGCGATGCCGGTGGAGCGGATGCGCGTCGGCAGCAGCTCGCTCATCAGCGCGTAGGTCGACGACGCATACAGCCCGAACAGGATCGCCACCGCCATCAGCGGCCAGAACAGGGTCGCCGGTGTGGCGCCCGGCGCGGTCTTGAAGAACCAGTACATGGCCAGGGTCGCCAACGTGCCGATCACCATCAGGAACGGCTTGCGCCCGTAGCGATCGGTGAAGGCGCCGCCAAACGGCATCACCAGCGCCGCCGACAGGCTGGCGACGAACACATAGAGCAAGGTGGTGCCGCTGTCGAACTTCAGCGTGTTGGACATGTAGGTCGAGGCGAAAGTCAGCACCAGGTAGAAGATCGAGCTGTGCAAGGTGATGATGAAGAACACCAGGGCAATCGAGCGCTTCCACTGCCACACCTCGCGCAGCGGCGCCTTGGAGGTCTGCCCGGCTTCCACCAGGGCGAGGAACTCCGGGCTGTCCTCGAGCTTGAGGCGAATGTACAGCGAGATGAAGCCCAGAGGGCCGGCAATCAGGAACGGAATCCGCCAGCCCCAGTCCTGCATCAGCTCGGCGCCCAAGGCCCAGGTCATGCCATTGGCCACCGCGCCACCCAACAGCAACCCGAGCACCGCCGTGACCATCAACCAACAGGTGGCGAAGCCCCGACGGCCGGGGCCGGCGTATTCGGAGATGAAGCTGGTGATGGTGCCGATCTCGCCCCCGGCGGAGAAGCCCTGCACACAGCGGATCAGCACCAGCAGCACCGGCGCGGCGATGCCGATGCTGGCGTAGGTCGGCAGCAGGCCGAGCAGGAAGGTGGAGCCTGCCATCAGCACCAGCACCGTGATCAGCGTGCGACGGCGGCCGATCTTGTCCGCCAGCGGGCCGAAGAACAACCCGCCCAGCGGGCGGATGAAGAAGCTCAGGGCAAAGGCCGCGAAGCTCGCCAGCAGGCTGCTGGTGGGGTCGTCGGAAACGAAGAAGGCCTTGCCGATATACAAGGCCAGGAAGCCGTAGACGCCGTAGTCGTACCACTCGATCAGGTGGCCGGTGGTGGCGCCGATGAAAGCCCGGCGCCGCTGGCGCTGGGTGTTGGCGGGTGACATGCCCATGCGGGTAACTCCTGTCGTGTCGCTTTCCATGAAATGTCGCGGCTCAAGCGCTGCCGAGCGACCCGTCCGGGTCCTGCAGCCATTGGCGCAACTGGGTCTTGAGAATCTTGCCATAGCTGTTTTTCGGCAGCTCGGCGCAGAACAGGTACTTCTTCGGTTTCTTGAACGAGGCCATGCGCGCCAGGAACCACTGATTGAGTACCTGGGAGTCGAGGCTGCCTGCCGTGCGCGGCACGACGAAGGCCACCACCGACTCGCCCCACTCGGCGTCGGCTTCGCCCACCACGCAGGCTTCGAAGACTTCGGGGTGCTGGATCAGCACTTCCTCGACCTCACGGGGGTAGATGTTGCTGCCCCCGGAAATGATCACGTCCTTGCTGCGGTCGGTCAGCGACAGGTAGCCCTGGCCGTCGAGAAAGCCGATATCGCCGGTGTGCAGCCAGCCGTCCACCAGGGCCGCCGCGGTCGCCTGGGGATTGTCCCAGTAACCCTGCATCACCACCGGGCCGCGCACGACGATCTCCCCTGCCTCGCCAGCCGCGGTCACGCGGCCCGCGCCATCGACCACGCGCACCTCCACGCAGGCCTGGGCCCGACCAACGGAAGCGGCGATGGCCGGCCAGCCTGGGTTGCCACGGTCGGCGATGGCCTCGCGGGACAACGCACTGATGGTCATCGGGCATTCGCCCTGGCCGTAGATCTGCACCAGGCGCGGGCCGAAGGTATCCAGGGCATCCACCAGGTCCGCCAGGTACATCGGGCCGCCGCCATAGACGATGGTCTTGATGCCTTCGCCGGCATAGCCTTGCTGGCGCGCCTGCTCGACCATGCGCTTGACCATGGTCGGCGCCGCGAACAGGCTGACCTGCCCCAGCGATCGCGCCAGGGTGAACAGCTCCGCCGCCTGGAAGCCCCGGGACAGGGGCACCACGTGCCGGGCGCCGCAGCGCACGTGGATGAAGTTGTACAGCCCCGCGCCGTGGGACATCGGCGCGGCATAGACCACGGCGTCTTCGGCAACTACCGGGTCGACGTCCAGCGGATAGCACAGCGACATGGCGATCAGGTTGCCATGGGACAGCATCACCCCCTTGGAACGCCCGGTGGTGCCGGAGGTGTAGAACAACCAGGCCAGGTCGCTGTCCAGGCGTGGGTGCGGCGCCTGCAGCTCATCGCTGGCCGGCAACCCCGGCATGCGCTGGAAAGGCGTAGCCAGCTCGCGACAGCCGTTCGGCAATGCCAGGTCGGCGAACAGCTGGCCCTCGTCGGTGAAGATCAGCCGCGCCCCGGCATTGCCGGCGATCCACGCGGCTTCCAGGGCGTGTAGTTTATGGTTGATCGGCACCGCCACCGCCCCGCACCACCAGATCGCATAGAGCAGTTGCAGGTAGTCGCAGCTGTTCTTCATCAACAGCGCCACCCGCTCACCCGGCTTGATGCCGTGCACGTGACGCAGCTCCAGCGCCCGTGCCCGCACCTGGGTGGCAAACATCCGGTAGTCGGCGATCTGCCGCATCCCCTCGAACAACGCCGGCCGCCCAGGCCAACGCTGGGCCGCATCCTGCAACCAATGGGCGATGTTCATGGCTCAGACCCTGACGGCTTGCAGCACGCTGGCGTAGTTGGCCACCGCCATGCCGCCCATGTTGAACAGCAGGCCAAACTCGGCATTGGGCACGCCCAGGCCGATGGGCTTGCCGGTCAGCTGGGCGAAGCCCAGGGCATGCATCGACACCCCGGTTGCCCCCACCGGATGCCCCTTGGCCTTGAGCCCGCCGGACAGGTTCACCGGCAAGCGCCCACCTTGGCGCACGATGCCGTCGTCCAGGGCGCGGTGCCCCTCGCCACGCGGCGCCAGGCCCATGGCTTCGTAGATCAGCAGTTCGGCGATAGTGAAGCAGTCGTGCACCTCGGCGAAACTCAGGTCGTTGAGGGTCACCCCCGCCTCGCGCAGCGCCCCGTGAATCGCCCGCTGCGGCCCCTCGAAGGCCAGCATGTCGCGGCGCGACAGCGGCAGGAAATCATTGACCTGAACCATCGAGCGGATCGCTACCTGGCGCCGCATCGAGCGGGCGCGGGCGGGTGAAGCCAGGATGATCGCCGCCGCGCCGTCGCTGATCAGCGAGCAGTCGGTCAGGCGCAGGGGCGCCGCGATCAGCGGGTTGCTCGGCGACACCTGGTTGCAGTGCTCGAAGTCCATCACCCGGTGCATCTGCGCCAGCGGGTTGGCCATGGCATTGGCGTGGTTCTTCACCGCGATCGCCGCCATCGATGCCAGTGGGCTGTGGTAGCGCTCGGTGTATTGCTGGGCGACCTGGCCGAACAGCTGGGCAAAACTCAGGCCGGCCTCCTGCAAGGCGTTCTGGTAACCGGCGCCGGCCAGCGCCCGGGTGACCTCGACCGTGCTGTTGCCGGTCATCTTCTCCGCGCCGACCACCAGCACCAGCTCGGCGGCGCCGCTGCGGATCGCGTTGATCCCGGCCTGGATCGCCGCCGAGCCCGAGGCACAGGCGTTTTCGCAGCGGGTGGCGGGTTTGAAGCGCAGTTGCGGGTCGGCCTGCAGCATCAGCGAGGCGGGGAAGCCGTCGGCCACCAGGCCCGAGTTGAAGTGGCCGAGAAACAGCGCGTCGATCTCGGCGGCGTCGATGCCTGCATCCTGCAAGGCATCGCGGGTGACCTGGACGATCAGGTCTTCGAGGTTCAGGCCATCCAAACGACCGAAAGGGCTGTGCGCGGCGGCGACGATGGCGACGGAATCGTGGAACATGGTGTTTTCTTCTGTCCTTGAAGCGGGTATTGCATACAATGTGTCAGCACCCGAATCCCACGCTAGTTGGGGCAACTACGTACACGAGTAAGTAGTGAGCCTTACGGGGCATGACCATAAGCACCGAGGCAGGAAGCCTGATGACCGTACCCACCCACGCCTCCCCGGACCTCGAGCGCCTGGCGTTCCAGGTGTCACCCGCGCCGCAACTGATCACCGGGCATCGGCGCATGCTCGACTGCAACGAGGCCTTCGCCCGGCTGTTCGGCTACACCCGCGAGGAGCTACGCGGGCACCTGACCCTGCTGCTCTACCCTTCCCAGGCCGACTACCAGAGCATTGGCGAGCGCAGCGAGCACTGGCTGCGCAACGGTCTGGGCGCGTTCTATTCGGACGAGCGTTTCATGCAGCACCGCAGCGGCGAGGTGTTCTGGGCCCGTGCCCAGGGTTTCACGCTGACGGCGGAGGATCCGTTCAAGCTGATGATCTGGCATTTCGAACGGCTCGACCGGCAGCCGGCGCCCGCGGTGCAACTGACGCCGCGTGAGCGGCAGATTTCGTCGCATATCGTCAACGGCCTGACCTGCAAGGAAGTGGCGCGGCAGCTGGGGATATCGCATCGGACGGTGGAAGTGCATCGGGCGCGGTTGATGAAGAAGTTGCAGGCGAAGAACAGTGCGGAGCTGGTGTCCAGGATCATTTTCATTAGCTGACAGCGCAGGCGCTGACCGCAACGGTAGAATCGCATTGTCAGTCAAATGCGCGTATCCGCCCTGGCCGGGGCCACAGGCTCCCTTTACAGTGCAATAGCCCCAGATCATCCCGGAAGATAGAAATGCATCAAAACGAAAAGGACCTGAACAACATCATCTCGTCCATGCTGGCGGAGGATGAAAAGCTGCAAGACGGCGCCAACGATTTTATCCTGGCAATCATAGGGCGGGTTGTTGAAGCCGCGACCATCAAGGAGGGTACGCAGCTATATCGATACTCACCCGGCATGGCAGTCACAAAAGAAAACCTGGTCAAGCGAACAGCGAACAATCTGAGCCGGATGTCTCATGGCTGGACGCCTTACCGCTTCGGCCTCGTAGATCACTCCAAGGAGAAGCTCAGTAGCCAGGGCAAGATTCTGAATGACCAGTTCAGGCTGATGCTGAAAGGACATGTCGCCGAGGAGGCCCTTGATGAGCTGACCCGCGATCTGTCGCAGGTTCTGCAGCACAGCTGGTCGCTGACCCTGAACGTCTGAACAAGCGGTCGCCATGACGCCATGAACTCGAGCAAGGCGACCAATTGCCTGGTCCGCAGAAACCAAGCCGGGTGCACGACTTGGTCCGGAGAGAGTAATCAGCCGAGTCTTGCAATCCCCCCGCCACCCCGAGACAATGCGAACAATTACCATTTACATCGTGGATCCCGCTCTATGTCGACGCTCGACCGCTCGGCGCTTCACCAGCTGTACTGCGAAAACAACGGCTGGCTGAAAAGCTGGCTGCGCGCACGCCTGGGCAATGCCGCCGATGCGTCCGACCTGGCCCACGACACCTTCCTGCGGGTGATGACTGCCCGCAACCAAGGCCCCATTCGCGAGGCGCGCAGCTACCTCAGCGCCATTGCCCGAGCGCTGTTGATCGACAAAGTCAGGCGGCGCGCCATCGAGCAGGCCTACCTGCAGGCCCTGGCCCTGCGCCCGGAGCCGGTCGAAGTGTCGCCGGAGACGCGCCTGTCGATCATCGAAATGCTGGTAGCGGTCGATGCACTGCTCGACGAACTGGGCCCCAGGACCCGTGACATCTTCCTCGCGGTGCAACTGGAAGGGCTGACCTACGCGGCAGTTGCCGAACGCTTCGATGTATCGATCACCACAGTCAAGAACCACCTGATCCGGGCCATGACCCGCTGCCTGCTGGTGGTCGACAATTGAGGGCCGGCCAGTGGACCTGAAAACCCTCGAGGCCGCCGCGACCTGGTACGTGCAACTCAATGACGGTGATGCCGACACAGCACGGACCCAGGCCTGGCGCGATTGGCTGGCAGCAAGCCCCGCGCATGCCGAAGCCTGGGCCCAGGTGGAGAAACTCCAACACCAGTGGTCAACGGTGCCGCGCCAGGCTGCGCTGTCAGGCCTGGGCGCGGCCCAGGCGCAGCGCCGCGAGGTGCTCAAGGTGCTGGGCCTGCTACTGGCGGTCGGTGGCGGTACCTGGTTGGCCAGCGAGCAGGTGCCCTATCGCGCCCTGCTCGCCCAGCAGCGCACCGGCAGCGGTGAACGGCGCTCGCTGCGCCTGGACGACGGTTCGCAGCTGGAGCTGAACGTCGACACCGCACTCGACGTGCGCTTCGACGCCCAGGTGCGGGCGATCCAGTTGTATCGCGGCGAGATCCTGATCATCACCGCCAGCGACGCCGCCCGCCGCCCGTTCATCGTGCACACCGACAACGGCAACGTGCGTGCGCTGGGCACGCAGTTCAGCGTGCGCCACACAGCGCAGCAGACACAGGTCGGCGTGTTGCAGTCCGCCGTCGAGATACGCCCGCAACGCCACCTCGACCAGGTGTTGCGCCTGGACGCCGGCCAACAGGCCGGCTTTGACCGCGACGCGATCGGCCGCGCCCAGGCCCTGCCGGCCGATTCCGCGGCCTGGGTCCAGGGCATGCTCAGCGTGAACGACTGGCGCCTGGGCGATTTCATCGCCGAACTGGGCCGCTACCGCCCCGGCGTGCTGCGTTGCGCGCCGTCCGTTCAAGGCATGCGTATTTCCGGCTCGTTCGCCATCGATGACACCGATATCGCCCTGGCGAACCTGCCGAAATCCCTGCCCGTGCGGGTGCGCTACCTGAGCCGTTACTGGGTCAACGTCGAACCTGCCTGAGCCCGGTGCAAAAAAAAGTTTTTCGCAATCTTGCTGATTTCGATTCTCGTCCGTCCATGACACAAGCCGCGACGACAGCGACTTCCCGCCATGACACGCAAGGATCACCCAATGCCGCTTCTTCAGCCCAGCACCCGCCTGCGCCACGCCATCCACCGGTTCACCCTCGGCCTGTCCCTCGCCACCGCGCCTGCGTTGATGTTCGCGCCGGTCGACGCCCTGGCCGTCAGCCAGACCGCCTACCACATCGCAGCCGGCCCCCTGGGCAACGCCATCACCCAGTTCGGCGTGCAGGCGGGGGTGACCATTTCGTTCGACACCGAGCAGACCCGCCATCTCTCCACCCCCGGGCTCGACGGCAGCTACAGCGTCGAGGAAGGCCTGCTGCGCCTGCTCGGCAGCAGCGGGCTGCAAGCCCAGCGCCAGGGCAATGGCGGCTATGTGCTGATCCCGGCTGACAATGGCCCCGCGATGGAGCTGGGGCCGTTGACCATCGACGCCAACCGCCTCGACGCCACCAGCGAGGGTACCCAGTCCTATGCAGCGCGGGCGGTGACCATCGGCAAAGGCGTGCATACGCTCAAGGAGACACCGCAGTCGGTCACGGTGATGACCCGCAAGATGCTCGACGACCAGAACCTCAACACCCTGGAACAGGTGCTGGACAAGACCCCCGGCATCACCGTCTACGACTCGCCCATGGGCGGCAAGTACTTCTACTCGCGCGGTTTCAACCTCGACGGCCAGTACCAGTACGACGGCGTGCCGCTGGACGTGGGCGGCATGATGAAAGGTTCCGGTTCATCGGCAGGTGGCGTCAACTTCGTGCGCAAACGTGGCCAGGACAAGGCCCAGACCACACTGACCCTGTCCGCCGGCACCTGGGACAACTACCGCGGCCAGGTGGACGTGGGCGGCCCGCTGAACGAATCGGGTACCGTGCGCGGCCGCGCCGTGGCCACCCTGCAGGATCGCCAGTACTTCTACGACAACGCCAAGCGCCAGGACCAGGTGCTGTACGGCGCCCTGGACTGGGACGTGACGCCGGACACCACCCTGGGCGTCGGCCTGGCCTATGAAGACGTCGATGCCTCGCCCTGCTACCACGGCCTCACGAGTAAGCTGGTACCGCAACAAAAGCGATTCCTACACCCAGGCCTGGGACTACTGGGTGCATAACCGCAGCCAGGAGAACGGCCAGGTCACGCCCTTCGCCGCAGTGCTCTATGACCTCAACGATGAATGGACCGCCTACGCCAGCTACGCCGATATCTTCCAGCCGCAGAGCAACCTGGTGAACGCCCAGGGCCAGGCCCTGCAACCGAAGACCGGCGCCAACTACGAGCTTGGCATCAAGGGTGAACTGTTCGGCGGCGCGCTCAACACTGCCTTCAACCTGTTCCGCACCATCGAGGAGCACCGCGCCGAAACCGACTTCGTCGACACCTGCAAGGGCTCGGGCGACCAGTACTGCTACACCGACAGCGGCAAGGTGCGCGCCCAGGGCTTCGAAGCCGAGGTCAGCGGCTCGCCCATCGAGCGCCTGCAACTGCTGGCGGGCTACACCTACACCCAGACCAAGTACCTGAACACCATCAACCAGACCGAGCCGACCGAGCTCAACTTCACGTCCAGCTTCATCCCGCGACACATGCTCAAGGTCTGGGGCGACTACCAGCTCGCCGGCGCGCTTGACCGCTGGACCGTGGGGGCCGGGGTATCCAGCCAGAGCGAGAACTTCCGCCGCCAGGGCAACCTGAGCATCGAGCAAGCGGGCTACACGCTGTGGAGCGGTCGCGTGCAGTATCGCCTGGACGAACACTGGAGCCTGGCGCTGAACGGCAACAACCTGCTGGACAAGCGCTATTACTCGACTGTGGGGGCCACTGGTTGGGGCAACTACTACGGTGAGCCGCGCAACTTCATGGTGACGCTCAAGGGGAGTTTCTGACGTAAGCGCCAGGCCTTTCCATGTGTTCGCCGCAAAGGCTTCTGCGCCCATGAGATCGAGCGCCGCCCGCGCGGCGCATCGCTGGCAAGCCAGCTCCCACATCTGTTTCGGGCCAGTCTGTCCTGTGAAGTTGTCGCTGTCCGCCTTGGTGCATGTATTGAGACAGGTGGGACGCCAGTGGTGCACACACTGAAACCGCGTCGTACCCACAAGGCGTACAGCCGCGGCGGCGCAGGCATAACTGGCCCGAAACAAATGTGGGAGCTGGCTTGCCAGCGATGCGCCGCGCGGGCGGCGCTCGATCTCATTGGCGCTGCAAGATTTGCGGCGGACATCTGGAGGCCTTTACTACATTCCCATATGTGCATCATCCGTCAAAACGACTGATAGGCGACGGCGAACGCACACATGACGTACTCGGTGGCCTGGACCAAAGTGTCTTGAAGGAGCTGGGGAGATTCGGAGCACGGAGGTGGATCCGGGATGATCTTCAACACGACTTCATACTCGACGTTCATGAATGATCAACCAGACACCCATTGACCTGCAGGAGGATGGGTGGCGGCTACGTGCGGCTCTGCAAGTCCGGGGAACATCGAGCGATAACCCGGCCGGCCCGAGGGCCAACCACACGTAGCCACCATTGAGCACAACCACTGGAAAACGCCAGCGACTCGAGGGTGAGTACAGTTCGATGTTCAGACGGGCTTGCAGGCCCGTCCGTTGATTTGGCAACAACCCAGCGAGACTAGCCGCCACTTCGAGGGCGCAACAGTGGCCAAAGCATGCTTCGGAAACGGACTACTCGAAATAGGGAAAATCTTATTCATGCCTGTAGGACGCGATACGAACTTGCTCCCTACCCCGTTACCCAGCTATCCGAGAGACAGTTTGCATCTACCCCATCGCTAGTAGAACATCGCCTCTTTTGCACGAATGGACACGCGCATGAAATTCGAGAGGACCACGCAGTGCAGAACCGATGAAGGGATCGTCTTCAATCTCTCGCAAATTACCCTTATGGAAAGTGCATCGAGGGAGAGGTTCATGGCGGGATTGGCCCGCAACGTTCTGGCGTGACGTTGGTCATCAAGGTCTGAGGAACGGCACATGCCTTACATCATGCAAGCTGTCATCCTTCTGGTACTGGGCGCACTCCTCGTTCAGTTTCTGAGACCATCCCCCTTACGCAAGTGGCTGGGCGTGGCGCTGTTAGCCGCAGGCTTGGTCGGCATCTTCAAAGTCGACCAGCAACAGGTGCTGGGCTTTGACCTGGAGCTGCTGGCGCTACTGGCTGTGCCGCTAGGCGTGGTGCTGTTCCTGACGCGGCGGCGATTCTCGGATATGGACTGATAGCCATTCCAAACTCTGGCGAGGAAAAATCCGCCCCCTTTTACTCAGGGGGCGTTTCTGACGGGAGCAAGTCGGGGCGGCCCTGCGCGCGCCTCCCCTGTCTGTGTCACACCTTCTTCAAAATCCCCATATGCGCATCATCCATCAATGCCTTGGCCATATCGCTCAGGTAGTGCGATGCCCAGACCAGCACCGGTTCGTTGTCCATCACACCGATGAAGGAAGCCCGGCGGGCGCTGTCGAGCAGCACGGAGGCCTGCTCCGTGGCGTGGTCGCACAGTTGCCAGGCTCTACGCGGAACAGCCGCGTACCTTTGGTGGCGCCTTCCAGGCAGGTGCGGGGCGTCTTTAAGGAGAGGGAATTCGGCGGACAGTGAAAGATGGCAGCTACGTGCAGGCCTGCAAGACCGGGGCATTACGAGGCGAAAACCCGGCTGACCAAAAGGTCACCCGCACGCAGCCACCATAAAGCGAGACCCACGACTCAACGCCGAGGCTCATGGTGAGCACCATCGTAATACCGCGCAGGCTTGCAGACCCGGCCGTTGATACGACCCAGCGAGACTAGCCGCCACTTCGGGGGCGCAACAGTGGTCAAAGCATGCTTCGGAACCAGACTACTCGAACTAGGGAAAATCTTATTCATGCCTGTAGGACGCGCTATGAACATGCTCCCCTACCCCATTACTATTGCGGCAGTTTCGCGATCACCTTGATCTCGAAATCGAAGCCGGACAGCCAGGTCACGCCGATAGCAGTCACCGTGGGATAAGGCGCTTCGCCCCAATACTCGGCTGCCACCTCCCAGATGGTTTCGAATGTCGAGTCGGGGTCGACCATGAAGATGGTCGTATCAACCACATCCTCGAAACTACCGCCCGCCTCGGCCAGGATCGCGTTGAGGTTGGCAAAGGCCAAACGAACCTGAGCCGCGAGGTCAGGCTCGGCCGAACCATCCTTACGACTGCCGACCTGACCGGATACGAACAGAAAACCATTGGAGCGAATCGCCGGCGAGTAGCGGTGCAACTCGTACAAAGCATGGCGATCTGGCGGGAAAACGACATCACGTTTGCTGGACATGGCCTACCTCGTTCTGGGCCCTAGCGGCCCGGTGTTTACGGTGAGGCCACTATAAAAAGGCCACTTGCCTGGATAAACGGGCAGCTCTGGCCAGGACTGTTTGTATACTCCAAACAATCCAGGTGCGAACGAGGCGTGGAATGGACCGATTCGATGCAATGCAGGCGTTTGCCCGGGTGGTGGAAACCGGCAGTTTCACCAAGGCGGCCGCTACCCTGCACATGAGCAAGACCACCGTGACGCAGCTCATTCAGCAGCTGGAAGCAAGGCTGCGCGTGCGCCTGCTCAACCGCACCACACGCAAGGTCAACGTCACCGCCGATGGCGCGGCCTACTACGAACGCGTCGTCCGGTTACTGGCAGACATGGACGACGCCGAGACCAGCTTGTCCAGCGCGTCGATGGCACCACGCGGCCGGCTGCGGGTGGATGTACCCAGCCCGCTGGCGCGAATGCTGCTCATACCTGCCTTGCCGGGGTTCTTTGCACGTTATCCGGAAATCCAGCTGACGGTGGGCGTGAGCGATCGCATCGTCGACATCATCGGTGAAAACATTGACTGCGTGGTGCGTGGCGGCGAGATCACCGACCAGTCCTTGGTGGCAAGGCATGTGGGCGATCTGAAACTTGGCATCTATGCCACGCCCGGCTATCTGCAGCGCTTCGGGACGCCGGTTCACCCCCTTGAGCTGGAGGAAGGCCAGCACAGAACCGTCGGTTTTCTCTGGTTTCGCACAGGCAAAACCTTGCCCTATGCGATGCACCGAGGTGATGAACGCTTGGAGGTCCAGGCGCGCCCGCAACTGACAGTCGATGACGGCAATGCATACCTTGCCGCCGGCCTGGCTGGCCTCGGGATGCTCTGGCTACCGCAGTATATGGCCAAACCGCACCTGATCAGCGGCGAACTGCTGCCGCTGTTCGAAGACTGGCACATGTCGCCGATGCCGATGTACCTGGCCTTCCCGCCGAATCGCCATGTCAGCGCCAAGGTGCGAGTGTTTATCGACTGGATAACCGAATTGATGGCAGAGCATGCGCCGGTGATTGGCTGAAACAGGTGCAAGGCCGTTCCTGGACCAGGCACTCCGAATTTCTGCTTTTGCCCGTTTTCTGACAGTGCGGCGGAGGCCAACTATGGGTCGGAAGCAGTCATTCATGAACTGCAGCTTTCGACCCATAGCGGACGGTGGCAACGGGTAGCAATCGGCCATAAGCAGACCTCCACAGTTACTAAGCCTACGCCAACTGTGGATACAGGTGATTGAGCGCCACGGCGATCACCGAACCCTCGAAAACCGCGTAGTAAATGGCCGTGGAAAAGAAGATCAGCGTCGCCAGGCACGCACCGGTGCTACCGAACAGCAGCCGCGAAAACAGGGCCACCGACAAGCCGCTGCGCATAGCGAAGCGACTGAGCACGCTGTTGACCAGGCCATAGCTGATCACCGACAACAGCATGCCGATCAACGCATTGCGCGCGCCGTAGGACAGCGCCAGGGAAGCGCCGACCACGATATAGAACATTGCACTGCACACCGCCCACCAGGCCATGGTCAACGACAGTCGCCCCATGCGCGCGTCGGTCGGAACGGGGTGATTGGCCGGGTCCTTTCCGGTTTGACTCGATTGCGATAAAGCAGCCATATGCGTGAACTCCAGAGCCAGTCAGAGGTTGAAGCGCGGGCAGCCGCCCCCGCACCGAGGGGCGGCGTTGGCTAGCCTTTTTTGGCTTTACCCGCGCAGTACGGCGGGCAGATCAGGAAGGGAACAGCTTGCTCAGACAGCTGAGTTTTTTCTTGTAGGAATGTCGGGCTTGCAGCGCCTCTTCCAGAGTCACCGCGACGAAGCGGGCCTTCTGGTTGGGTTGCATCTGGCCAACCAGATCGAGGTCGGCGCTGATCACCGTGCCGATCATCGCGTAGCCGCCACCGGACACTGCATCGCGGTGCAGAATGATGGGCTCGAGCCCTGCCGGCACCTGGATAGAGCCGATCGGGTAGCAGCTGTCGACGATGTTCGAAGGATCGGAGCCGGCGCCGAACGGCTGCTCGCGAGGCTGAAAGCTCAGCGGGCTGCCACCCTTGAAGCGATAGCCGATGCGATCTGCCTCCGAGCCGACGGTCCAGGCTTCGGCGAAAAAGCTGTCCGCCGCCGCCAGGGTCAAGCGATCGTAGTACAGCCCCGGCACCACCCGCAGGGTGACCTCCCCTCCCAGCGACTGTCGTAACGCCATGGGCAGACTCGCCCCGACGCGCCCCTTGCCGCTGGCGGCGCCTACCGGCAGTTCATCGCCAATCACCAGCCTGCGCCCCTGAAAACCACCCAGCGCCCCCAGCGCGTAGGTGGAGCGACTGCCGAGCACCACCGGTACATCGATACCGCCGGCCACCGCCAGATAAGCCCGCGCGCCAGCCTTGGGAAAATCGAAACGCAGCACTTGTCCGGCCTTCACTTCGAAGGCAGTGTCCAGATGCATGTCCACGCCATCGACTTTCGGCGTCATCTGCGCACCACATACCGCCACCAGGGCGTCCTGCTGAAACTCCAGCTCCGGCCCCAGCAAGGTGCACTCCAGCGCCGCCGAATTGGCCGGATTGCCCACCAACTGATTGGCCGCGCTCAGGGCGTACTGGTCCAGTGCCCCGGAAGGTGGTATCCCCAGATGGTAATAGCCCTCGCGGCCGAGGTCCTGCACTGAGGTGGCCAGGCCTGGTTTGAGTACCTTGATCATGCCAGCACCTCCTGCAGCGACTTGGGATAGCCGATCGGGTCGGCGAGGAACGCATCGAGCGAGAACTCCACTGGACGGATGCGCAGATCGAAGCGCCCGGCTTCGACCTCGGCCACGGCGTGGTCATAGGCATCGCGGTCCATCGACTTGAACTGCACGATGTCGCCGGGACGGAAGAACACCATGTGTTCCTTGAGGTACCCCAGGCTTTGCTGCGGGTCGTAGATCGGTGCCGGAGTGACGCCAAACATCTGATATCCACCGGCGCCACGCACCGAGTAGATGCAACCGAAGCAGCCGCCATGGCCCAGGGTCAATTTCGGCGTGTCGGTACGGGGTCGCAGGTACTTGGGCACCTGCAACTGCCGTTCGCGCTCGACCATCTGGAACATGAACGGCAGGCCCGCCACGAAGCCCACCATCGAAACGAACCACGGCGCGCCACTGTGGGCGGCGATGAACGCCTCGACGTCGGCCAGGCCGTTGATGCGCGCGGCGTACTCCAGGTCCGTGGCGTTCGGGTCCTGGTGGCGGTCGCGGAAGCGCATCAGGGTTTCGTGGGTCCACGGATCGTTGTAGAGCACCGGGATCTCGATGATCCGGGTATGCAGGGTGCGCTCGGCCACAGCCTCGGCTTCGGCGCCCTTCACCGCTTCGAGCAGATCAGCCGGGGCGATGCGGTCCGGATCGAAACGGATCTGGAACGAGGCGTTGGCCAGGCACACGTCGAGCACGCCATCGAGGGCCAAGCGCTCCACCGCACGGGTGACGGCCATGCCCTTGAAGAAGGCTTCAAGGGACATGCTGTCGCTGACTTCGGCAAACAGATGTTCGTCGGCGCCAAAGCTGTAGCGAATCGGACTGCTCATGCTGCACCTCCGCTGCGGCGCTCGGCCAGCCAGGTTTCCAAAGTGCCGGTGTGGAAATCGGCGGTGTGCAGCCAGGGTTGCTCCAGCAACTCGCCGTGCAGAGACAAGGTGCTGGCCATGCCCGTGAGCGTGGTCTGCTCCACGGCCAGTCGCGCGCGGGCCAGGGCCTCGGTGCGATCGCTGCCATGGACGATCAGCTTGGCCAGCAGCGAGTCATAGTATGGCGGTACTCGGTAGCCTTCATACAGATGGCTGTCGACGCGCACGCCCTCGCCTTCCGGCCAGTTCAGCGTTTGCACAAGCCCTGGACTTGGGAAGAAATCCCGCGCCGGGTCTTCGGCGTTCAGGCGCATTTGCAGGGCCGCGCCGTTGAGCCGGATATCGCTTTGCTTGAGGCCCAGCGGTTCGCCGCCGGCGATGCGCAACATGGCCTGAACCAGATCGATGCCGGTGATCAGCTCGCTGACCGGGTGTTCCACCTGGATCCGCGTGTTCATCTCGATGAAGAAAAACTCTCCGGTGGCGTCGTCGTACAGATACTCAAGGGTGCCCGCGCCCTGATAGCCCAGGGCCTCGGTCAGGCGCACGGCACTCGCGCAGAGGGTCTCGCGCTGCTGCGCGTCGAGGACCGGCGACGGCGCTTCTTCGAAGATCTTCTGCCGGCGGCGTTGCAGCGAACACTCGCGTTCGAACAGATGCACCGCATGCTTGCCGTCGCCCAGCACCTGCACTTCGATGTGCCGGGCCTTGCCGATGAAGCGCTCCAGATACACCGCGCCGTTGCCGAAGGCGGCCTGGGCTTCGCGCTGGGAACGGGGGAATTCTTCGCTCAGTTGCTGCGGGTTTTCCGCCAGGCGAATGCCACGCCCGCCGCCACCGGCCGAGGCCTTGATCAGCAGCGGGAAGCCGACGGATTCGGCGGCTTTGAGCGCCGACTCCACATCGAACAGTTCATCCGGGGAGCCGGGCACCACCGGCACACCCGCGGCTTGCGCAGTGCGCCGGGCTTCGGCCTTGTCGCCCATGCGCCGGATGGTCTCGGGGCTTGGGCCGACGAAAATCGCCCCGGCGGCTTGCACCGCTTCGGCAAATTCGGCGTTCTCCGAGAGAAAGCCGTAGCCTGGGTGCACCGCGTTGGCGCCGGTGGCCTTCAGGGCACCGAGCAGCGCTTCAACATTGAGGTAGCTCTTGTCGGCGCGGGCCGGGCCAAGGATGTGCACTTCGTCGGCCATGCGTGCGGCCTGGGAATCGACGTCTGCTTCGCTGCACGCCGCCACAGTGGGAATCCCCAGCGCTTGCGCGGCGCGGATGATCCGCACGGCAATCTCGCCGCGGTTGGCGATCAGCAACTTACGAATGCCTTGAGTCATGGTTGTGCCCTCACGCGTCTTCGAGTGTGGCGATGACCTGACCCGGCTCAACCGGATCACCGTCTTCGACCAGAAACGCGTCCAGACGCCCTGCCGTACCCGCGGTCAGTTCGGAAAACTGCTTCATGACCTCGATCAGGCCGATCACCGTGTCGGCGCTGACGTTGGCACCGGCCTCGACGTAGTTCGGCGATTCCGGGGTGGCCTTGCGGTAGAAAGTCCCCGGCAACGGGGTGATGACTGTGTGCTGCGCCATGTCTGTTCCTCTTGGAATATTTGTAGAAAGGCAGGCAAGAAATCTGTGTGTCGAGTAAGTCCTGGCGTCTGCGTGCCAGGTGTCTTCGGTTGCGTTATCGCGGTGCGCGCACCTTGATCCCCGCGCCATCGAGCGCATTACGGGTAGCCTCGACCAGTGCCAGGGCACCGGGTGTATCGCTGTGCAAGCAAATGGAGTCGAATTCGATCGCCAGGTCTTCACCCTCCACCGTGCGCACCACGCCTTCCTGACAGGCACGCAGTACCCGCGCCGCTACTTGCGTCGGGTCGTAGGCACGCACATTGCGGGTGAAGACGATGGAGCCGCTGAGGTCGTATTCGCGGTCGGCGTAGAACTCGCGGATCACCGGTTGGCCGAGCTCCGTGGCGATACGCCAGATCGCCGAGTCGGGCATGCAATACAGCAGCAGCTCGGGCTCCAGGCGCTGCAGGTTTTCCACCAGCAAACGCGCCGCTTCCTCGTCCCGGGCCAGGTGCATGTACAGCGCGCCGTGGGGTTTGATGTGTTGCAGGGCTACGCCTTGAACCCGGGCGAGTTCACGCAGGGCGCCCAGCTGATAGAGCATGTCGTCCACCAGCTCCTGGGCCGGTGCATTGATGTGACGGCGGCCGAAACCGACCAGGTCGCGAAAGCCCGGATGGGCACCGACGGCCACGCCCAGGCGCTTGGCCTGCTCGACAGTGCGACGCATGGTGCCGGGATCGCCGGCATGGAAGCCGGTGGCGATGTTGGCCGAGCTGATGAAGCCCATCAGTTCGTTGTCGACTCCGTCGCCGATAGTCCACGGACCGAAGCCTTCGCCCATGTCCGAATTGAAATCTACTGCCTGCATGACACTTGCTCCTGACCCTTGTGACTTCATGCAGAGCACGTTAAATTCCAGCCAACCCCTTGGGAAGATCTATTATCAGAGGGGATATCTTCTGAAAATCAGATACCTCATCCAGCGGATTGTTCATGTCACTGACCCTGCGCCAGGTTCGCTATTTCGTCGCCACGGCCGAGATCGGGCAAATCTCCCAGGCTGCGATTCATTTGAATATTTCCCAGTCGGCGGTGACCACGGCGATCAAGGAGCTGGAGGGCATGCTCGGCACGCTGCTGTTCCAGCGCTCGGCCCAGGGCATGAGCCTGACCGATGCCGGACGGCACTTTCTCAATCGGGCCTACGTGATCTTGCGCAGCGTCGACGACGCCCTTAACAGCCCACTGCCGGACGTTCGCGCCACCGGCCTGTTGCGGATAGCGGCCAGTTACACGGTGATCGGCTACTTCCTGCCGCACCATCTGCAACGCCTGGAACACTGGCACCCGGACGTGGCCATCGAAGTGCACGAACGGGAGCGCCAGGCCATCGAGCAAGGCCTGCTGGAAGGCGAATTCGACATGGCGGTGGTGCTGACCTCGAACCTGACCCACCCGGACATCGTCTCGAAAACCCTGTTCAATTCCGAGCGCCGGCTGTGGCTGCCCAGCCATCACCCGCTGTGCGAACACTCGGCCGTGAGCCTTGCCGACGTCACACACGAGCCCTTCATCCTGCTTACCGTCGACGAAGCCGAACAAAGCGCCATGCGCTACTGGGAACATGCCCGACAGCAGCCCAACGTGCGGATCCGCACCAGCTCCGTGGAAGCAGTGCGCAGCATGGTGGCCAACGGCAGCGGCGTGGCGATCCTCTCCGACCTGGTACACCGCCCCTGGTCGCTGGAGGGTAAACGCATCGAAACCGTGACCATCACCGACAAGGTCACCCCCATGAGCGTCGGCCTGGCCTGGCATCGCGAGCGGGAATTCAGCCCGGCGATGCACGCGTTCCACAATTACTTCCACGACGCATTCCTGGCGCCGCAGCAACTTTCCGCACGGCGCTGAAAGCAGCGAAAGCCTATCCGAGTGATGGACTGGCCAACAGCAATTAGTCCACCAATCTGCTCAGCAGCCGGTGCCCGTCAACTGTAACCTCCACCATCGCCGACAGCATGACGCTGTCTGCACCATCCTGTGTGTGGACAGTCCAAAAATCAGGCGGCTGGAAGCGCACCCCGAATGCGCCTGCCTTCGCGATCACATAAACATTCAGCACCTGCCCTGGTTGCATGAGGGTGTTATCGTTTGTGTAGCCCTTGTAACCCAGCACCTGAGGTTCCTGTACCCGCGACTGCCCCATGGCGTAGCCCGCGAGTTCATGAATCGCAACCGCCTGGTTGGCGTCAAGCACCTCTTGAATGGCCTGGCCCACATTGAACAGCGGCTCGCCACCACGAACCTGATCAATGCCACTGCGCAACGCGCTGCGGGCTGTTGCCAACAACTGTCGCTGCTGTTCGGTGGCGTTGGCGGTGGCAAATGTCCAAACCTGGGCGACATGGGCCTGGGCCGAAGCCGCAACCAACTCAACTTTAACCAAGGCTGCGTTCGGGAATGGGGTATTAGTAGGCGGTGCGTTACCCACTTGGCTATTCACCGACACCGGCACGGCTGCCGTATAGCCTTTGTAGCCCACTAGCATTGGTAGCCAGCCGTAGCGTTCGAACTGCGTCAATACGTAGCGTTGAATCGCCGCACCGCTGCCGCCCTCGCGGATCATCGGCTTGACCTTGAGCAACAGGTCACTGGCCAACGGTGCGAGCCGAGTCTCCTCGGCAAGGATTGTCGAGCTATCTAGTTGAGTGATGCCAACCGCACGGAAGCGATTAGCTTCGGCATAACTCTCGAGCGATGACTCTGTGGCGAAAATATTCACGCAATAGAGCAACAACAATATCCCTATGCTTCTCAAAATTTAACTCCTTGACAGGTACGCTCAGAAAGATGATCTCCGCCCCGACCATAAGGATTTGCCCGCTCTGAAAACACTGCTTTGGTTCGGAAACAGCCGGACACGAGCGACTGAGTCGCCTTATAGATAATAATCACCAGGTCTGATGCCGACCTCACACAGCGCGGTGATGATGAACGGCCCCTTCCTCGCCAGATACTCAGCCATACCGCCGGTATTGGAGGCCTCCAGCTCGAGCTTGAGGTCATGATATCGCTGCCGGAGGGAGGCGTCGTTTCTGAGCAGATCCCTGAACGTCAGCATCTGGATGACTGAATCGTGACCACACCTGCAAATATGGATCTTGTGGGTGCGCACCTCGCCAACATTGCGGCGGTAGAAATGGTGTCCTTCCGACAGGTCAGTGCCACGTACATACCCCAGTTTCAGCAACACCTGGTCCCGCGCTGCCTCATTGCGATGCTCTGAAACCTCGATCAGCACATCGATCTCTGGCTTGGCTGCAAGTTGCGGGACAGCCGTGCTGCCGACATGGTGCAGGGCGAGAAGCTCATCACCGAATGCCGAAGCGAGCAGCACTTTGTCCGCCTCGTACCGCTGCGGCCATTCAGGGTTGTAGATCGTGATCTTGCTGGTCAGCGCCATGGGCCATCCTTAGGCAGGTTGAAACGTTGTGATGCGTCTTCAAGGCAGGCGTCTGCCAACAATCAAACGAGAACGGCCTCTAATGACCTCGCACCATCTGATCAGGCAATGCTCCCAGGCTCGCGAGAAAAACTTCGGTATCTCGATTGGACCGCAGGCAGACCACGCGACAACCCAACGGGGCGGTCGCCACGAATCGCTTCATCGCCTCCCGGGACGAGTTTTTCGTCCGCCACATGAACCTGAAAAACTCCGGCAGGTTGGCCAGCAGTTCCGGACAGTCGTCCGGCAAGTCAGGCCGAGATCGACCGCGGCTCAGCATCGTTCTGAAGAACACACGCCAGAATCGAAGCGGCGCCGAGCGATCGATCCATATCACCGTGTCAGCGCGGGCCAGCCGGTTTTGCCATGTCGTCGAGTGCCCGCCTTCGAAGATCCAACGCTCACGGGCCTCGACCTCATGGCAAAGACGCGTCTTCTCGTCACGGCTGCGCTCAACCCACCCTGGCTGCCAGTGAATCGTGTCGATATGCACGACCGGCAAGCCCGTGCGCTCGCCAAGCTTGCGCGCCAGGGTACTTTTCCCAGACCCTGGCTGACCAACGATCATCACCCGTTGCATTGAAGCGCCCTCTCGCCATGCCTGCTGATTTTTGGGGGCGCGATTGTACGGCAACGGCGGGTTCGGTCAACTGCAAGCGCATGCATGCGTTGAGCGTCCGTCGTAGGTCGCTAGCGGTTGGTCGTTGATGACTGGTATCGACCCATGGCGGTCAGCCGATCCGAGTGCGAAAGCTGGACGACATGTGCCAGGGTGCAGCGGAGTCGACATGCACATGTCTCTGCTGCCTCGGCACGAACGGGGTATCAAGCGTGCCAAGCGCTATGGATATCCAGTCGGCGTATTCACCTTCGGAGCGTGACCAGAACAAAGTCGAGCCGCACTCCATACAGAACTCGCGCAGTACCGTCGGTGAAGATGCATAGATCTTGATGCTATCGGCGCCGCGAAGTACTCGCAGCTTGCTACGCGGAACGCTTCCATAGGATGCAAATGCAGCTCCGTGACCTTTGCGGCACTGGCTGCAATGGCAATGACTCACTGCCTTTGGCGGAGTGCCTAGCTCGAAACTGACTGCTGAGCACAAGCAGCTTCCTCGGTATGTCTTTGTCATTGACGACTCCATGCATTTGGCGCCAGCGTAACCGTCCTGGCTGAATGGGTCGACACGTTGTAAGTAGCTCTCCGTAAATGGCTGCTTTGGATCGAAAGCGGCCATCCACGACGCTCCGTTTTCGACCCAAACCGGACATTGCATCAGGCAACAAGTGATATCCATCAAAGTCGTAACAAACTCCAGGAAGTCTCACTAAAGTACTTTACGTATCTCCCGAACGACCAGCGCCTCGACACTTCCCTCATCCATCCCCATCGAGAACACTGCGCAACACGCGGCGGGCTCGCCCCCACATCCAAAGCCGTATCCACAAAGGTGCGGTGGATAGCCGCAGGCATCTGCCATCCAGTACGCCATGCCCCGAAATACAAGGCCTCAACAAACAAGCCCGTCATCTGATATGGTTTTTATCTCGATACCTGGGCCTGTGCTGAAAACAGATAGCGGGCCATAGTGCCCTGGCCTGATCGAGGCCTGATGAGCGACGAACCATGAGCGACAGAATCCCCTTCCGAGTCATCGAGGTTGCCCCCACCACCCACAAGAGCAAAAGCCAGGTGGCCGGTGGCATCCATACACGCAGTTTCACCGGCTTCTACCGCAACCTGCGGATCGCCTTCGCCGGCTTGCTGTTCGTGCTGTTCTTCGGCACCGCCTGGTTGCAATGGGGCGACCGCCAGGCCGTGCTCTGGGACCTGGCCGACAGCAAGTTCCATATCTTCGGCGCGACCTTCTGGCCGCAGGACTTCATCCTGCTGTCGGCGCTGCTGATCATCTGCGCCTTCGGCCTGTTCGCCATCACCGTGTTTGCCGGGCGCGTGTGGTGCGGCTACAGCTGCCCGCAGAGCACCTGGACCTGGCTGTTCATGTGGTGCGAGAAGATCGCCGAGGGCGACCGTAACCAGCGCATCAAGCTGGCCGCCGCGCCCTGGGGCGTGGAGAAGATCGCCCGCCGCGGCCTCAAGCACGGCCTGTGGTTGGCCATAGGCGTGCTCACCGGGCTGACCTTCGTCGGCTACTTCACGCCGATCCGCCCGCTGGCCGCCGAACTGTTCACCTTCGAGCTGGGTGGCGTGGCCTTGTTCTGGGTGCTGTTCTTCACTGCCGCCACCTACCTCAACGCCGGCTGGCTGCGCGAGGCGGTGTGCATGCACATGTGCCCCTATGCGCGGTTCCAGAGCGTGATGTTCGACAAGGACACCCTGGCGGTGGCCTACGACCCCAGCCGCGGTGAAGCCCGTGGCCCGCGCAAGAAAGGCAGCGACGCGCGCAGCCAGGGCCTGGGCGACTGCATCGACTGCACCCTGTGCGTGCAGGTGTGCCCCACCGGCATCGATATCCGCGAAGGCCTGCAGATGGCCTGCATCGGCTGCGCCGCCTGCATCGACGCCTGCGACGGGGTGATGGACAAGATGGGCTATGCCCGTGGCCTGATCGGCTACAAGTCCGAACACAACCTGCAAGGTGGCAAGACCCACTGGCTGCGCCCTCGCCTGCTCGGCTACGCCGCCGCGCTGACGGTGATGATCGGCGCCCTGGTGCTGGCCCTGCAGATGCGCCCGATGGTGTCGATGGACGTGATCAAGGACCGTGGCCTGTTCCGCGAGAACGCCCTGGGCCAGATCGAGAACATCTACCTGCTCAAGATCATCAACAAGACCCAGGAACCGCAGCACTATCGCCTGCGCCTGGTGGACGCCGACGGCTTCGAGCTGCATGGCCGTACCGAGTTCACCCTGGCCTCCGGCGAGATGAGCGAGCTGCCGGTGTCGGTAGCGATGCTTGCCGATCGCCCGACCAGCAGCTCCCAGGAACTGACCTTCGAGATCCAGGACAGCGACCAGCCGGGTATCCGCAGCACCGCGCACAGCCGTTTCGTCGCGCCGATGAATCGCTGATCCCTTACACTGACCCTTACCTTGCCTGCCAAAACCATAATGAAACGCTACGAACGATTTGCCGACGACATTGCCGAACTGATCCGCTCCGGGGTGCTAGGCCCCGGCCAGCGGGTGCCTTCGGTGCGTTACGCCAGCCAGACCCACGGGGTCAGCCCGTCCACCGTGTTCCAGGCCTACTACCTGCTGGAGCGTCGCGGCCTGATCCGCGCGCGGCCGCGTTCGGGTTACTTCGTCAACGCCCACGCGCCGCGGCCGTTCTGCGAGCCGCAGCCCCAGGCGCCGGCCAGCGAGTCCACCGATGTCGATGTGAGCGGCCTGGTGTTCTCGATCCTCGACTCGATCAAGGACCCGCACACCGTCCCGTTCGGCTCGGCCTTCCCCAGCCCGAACCTGTTCCCGCTGCAGCGCCTGTCCCGTTCGCTGGCCAGCGCCAGCCGGGCCATGGACCCGCGTATGGTGGTCACCGACCTGTCACCCGGCAACCCGCAACTGCGCCGGCAGATCGCCCTGCGCTACATGGTCGGCGGGCTGATGCTGCCCATGGAAGAACTGCTGATCACCAACGGCGCGCTGGAAGCGTTGAACCTGTGCCTGCAGGCGGTGACCCAGCCCGGCGACCTGGTGGCCATCGAGGCGCCGGCCTTCTATGCCTGCCTGCAGGTGCTCGAGCGCCTCAAGCTCAAGGCGGTGGAAATCCCGGTGCACCCGCGCGAGGGCATGGACCTCAACGTGCTGGCCCAGACCCTGGAAAAACACCCGGTCAAGGCCGTGTGGTGCATGACCAACTTCCAGAACCCGGTGGGCGCGAGCATGCCGGAGGCCAAGAAACAGGAGCTGGTCGAGCTGCTGCGCCGCCACCAGGTGCCGCTGATCGAGGATGACGTCTACGCCGAGCTGTACTACTCACAGCAGGCGCCGAAGCCGGCCAAGGCCTTCGACACCGAAGGGCTGGTGATGCATTGCGGCTCGTTCGCCAAGAGCCTGGCCCCCGGTTATCGCATCGGCTGGGTCGCGGCGGGGCGCTTTGCGCAGAAGATCGAGCGGCTCAAGCTGATGACCTCGCTGTGCGCCTCAATGCCGGCCCAGGCAGCGATCGCCGACTACCTGCAGCACGGCGGCTACGATCGCCACCTGCGCAAGCTGCGCTACGCGCTGGAGGGCCAGCAGGCCAACATGCTCGCCGCCATCGCCCGTCACTTTCCGGCGCAGACCCGGGTCAGCCAGCCTTCCGGTGGCTACTTCCTGTGGCTGGAACTGCCCGAGCAGATGGACGCGTTGAAGCTGTTCCACATGGCGCTGGCCCAGGGTATCAGCATCGCGCCGGGGCCGATCTTCTCGCCGACTCGGCGCTTCGGCAACTGTATCCGCCTGAACTATGGCAGCCCTTGGGGTGACGGCGCAGAGCAGGCCATGGAGACCCTCGGGCGGATCGTGCGTTCGTTCTAGCCGTCGATGGACATGCAGGATACAGTTGGCTCACGCCCAACGCCGGACTCCGGACTCCTGCATGCCCGAACGTGAAATCCACGCATTGCGCCAGCGCAATGCCGAACTCGAACGCCAGCTCGCCCAACGCAAAGACATCGACAACAGCCTTTATCGCTTCCTGTTCGACACCATGGACGAGGGCTTCTGCGTCATCGAGTTCTTCGACGGCCCCCATGGGCCGCTGAGCGATTACATTCATGTCGTCGCCAACGCCGCCTACGCCCGCCATGCTGGCATACCCAATGTAGTCGGACAGAAGCTGCGGGAAATGGTGCCCGACGAGGCCGACGACTGGGTGGCCCGCTACGGCCAGGTATTGCGCACCGGCCAACCATTGCAGTTCGAACAGGAGCTGGTGGCCACAGGCAGGATCCTGGCGGTGACCACCTTCCGTGTCGAGCCCGCCGAGCGCAATCAGGTGGCGGTGCTGTTCCAGGACGTCACCGAGCGACGTCGGGCGGAAACCGCATTGCAACAGCTCAACGACCATCTCGAACAACGCGTGGCCGACGCCCTGGCCGAACGTAGCCTGTTCGCCGAACTGGTCGAGCACAGCGTGGCGCGCGTCCAGGTGGTGGACACCTCGCTACGTTTTCTTGCTGTCAATGCCCGTGCAGTCAAGGATTTCCAGTTTCTTTTCGGGCGCACGATCAAGGCAGGTGATCGCCTGGCCGATTGCCTGGACGGTTTCCCCGATGAGTACCAGCGTTCGGTAGCGTTCTGGCACCGGGCGCTGGCGGGCGAAAGCTTCATCGAAGTGATCGAATATGGGCGCGGCAACCAGCTGCGGCATTTCGAACTGCGCTTCAACCCCCTGCGCAACGCCGACGGCGGTGTTGTCGGCGCCTACCTGTTCGTCTACGACATCAGCCGTCAGGCCAGCGAGCAAAAGCGCCTGCTCGAAGCCGAGGAGGCCTTGCGTCAGGCGCAGAAGATGGAAGCCGTCGGCCAGCTTACCGGCGGCATCGCCCATGACTTCAACAACTTGCTCGGTGGCATCCTCGGCGCCCAGGAGCTGATGCGCCAACGCCTGGGCCAGGCACGCCACGAAGAGATTCCTGCCTTGCTCGATACCGCCAGCGATTCGGCACGACGGGCTGCGGCACTGGTGCATCGCCTGCTGGCGTTCTCGCGGCGCCAGACCTTGTTGCCACAGGCCACCGCAGTTGGCGCGCTGGTCCTCGACATGGAGGAGCTGATCCGTCGTAGCGTGGGACCGGCCATTGATCTCAGTGTCGTTTGCGCACCACAGCTCTGGCCAACCTTCATCGATCCCCCGCAACTGGAAAGCGCCCTGCTCAATCTGTGCATCAATGCCCGCGACGCCTTGCCCAATGGAGGACGAATCGAGATCAGCTGCGAGAACTGCCATCTGGACGAAACGAGCGCCGCAGCGCTCGACCTCCCGGCAGGCGATTACCTGCAACTCAACGTCGAGGACAATGGTCGCGGCATGACGCCGGAGGTGATCGAGCGGGCAATCGACCCGTTCTTCACCACCAAGCCGCTCGGCCAAGGGACCGGGCTGGGGCTATCGATGGCTTTCGGCTTCGTACGCCAGTCCGGCGGCCAGTTGCGGATCCGCTCGGCCATGGGCGAAGGTACGCGGGTCGAACTCTACCTGCCGCACCACCACGAGGCGCCAGCGCCACCGCAGGCGCTGCCGCAGGCCACACCGCTTGCGCACCTCGGGCAGGCACGCATCCTGCTGGTCGAGGACCAGGCCGCGCTACGCCTGGTAATCGGTGAGCTGCTGGAGGAACTCGGGCATGAAGTCCACGGCGCAGGCGACGGTGCCACGGCGCTGACTATGCTCGAGGGCGGGCTGGTTCCACAATTGTTGATCAGCGATATCGGATTGCCCGGCGGCCTCAATGGTCGCCAGGTCGCTGAGGCGAGCCGTGCCTTGCATCCGGGGTTGCCGGTACTGTTCATCACCGGTTATGACGAAAGCGCGGCGCTCGCCGATGGGCAACTGCCCCCACGTACGCGGGTACTGCGCAAACCGTTCGAGCTGATGGCCATTACCGACGCGGTGGCCCATTTGTTGAGCACCGGATGACCCCGGTCAGCGCCCGCCGCCCAGGTCGATGAAGCTTCCGGTCGAATAGGAAGCCTTGTCCGACAGCAGCCACATAATTGCCTCGGCCACTTCCTCGGGCTTGCCGCCCCGGCCCATCGGCAGGCCGGGTTCAAGCTTGCCGACCCGGTCCGGATCGCCACTCAAGGCATGGAAGCCGGTGTGGATGTACCCTGGTCGCACACCGTTGACGCGCACGCCCTCGCCCGCCACTTCCTTGGACAGGCCGAGGGTGAAGGTATCCAGCGCGCCCTTGGACGCGGCGTAGTCGACGTACTCGTTGGGCGAGCCGAGGCGCGCGGCCACCGACGACACATTGACGATCGCCCCGCCCTGCCCGCCATGGCGCCGGGCCATGCGCAGCAAGGCATGCTTGGCGCACAGCATCGGACCGACCACATTGGTCTTCATCACCTTGAGCAGGCGAAACTCGGACATCTCCTCGACCCGGCTCTGCTGGCCGATGGTGCCGGCGTTGTTGACCAGCGCGGTGACCGGCCCGAGCTCCTGGTCGACGCACTGGAACAGGCGCACTACTTCGTCCTCGACGCTGGCGTCGGCGCGCACGGCGATGGCCTCTGCGCCCAGCGCGCGGACCTGCGCCAGCATCGCCTCGGCGGCCTGGTCATCGGCGTGGTAGTTGATGCAGATGCGGTAACCCTGTTGCGCCGCCAGCAACGCGGTGGCGGCGCCGATGCCCCGGCTGGCGCCGGTGATGACGATGACCTTGTCCATGAGCCTGCCAAGTAGTTCGGAAAAGACCTACAAGATTAGGGGAAATGCCATCATTTGAAAACGGCAGGCTTATCGGATCTCTCCACAGCTTGGACTCAATGCCCTGCCGACGCCGGCGCGGCCTTGGCCGTGAACGGTGGCTTGGCCAGCCACACCAGCAGGATCAACCCGGCGAACACCCAGGTCAGCAAGGTGAAGTAGTCCACCGTCGACATCATGTACGCCTGGCTGTTGAGGATCTGCTCAAGCTTCGCGTAGTTCTGCGGGCTGGCCCCGCCCAGTTGTTCCAGGGTCTGGCGGGTGGCCGGCTCGAAGGTGCTGATGTGCTCGCTGAGGTAGGCATGGTGCTGGTCGGCCCGGCGAATCCAGATCCAGGTGGTCAGCGACGCGGCGAAACTGCCACCCAGGGTGCGCAGGAACGTCGCCAGCCCCGAACCGTCAGCGATCTGGTGCGGCGGCAGGTCCGACAGCAGGATGCTCAAGGTCGGCATGAAGAACAGCGCCACGCCGATGCCCATGAACAACTGCACCAGGGCGATGTGCAGGAAGTCCACCTCATTGGTGAAGCCGGCGCGCATGTAGCAACTGGTGCCGATCGCCAGGAAGGCGATACCGGCCAGCAGGCGCAGGTCGAAACGGTGCGCGTACTTGCCCACGAACGGCGACATCAGCACCGGCAACAGGCCGATCGGCGCCACCGCCAGGCCCGCCCAGGTGGCGGTGTAGCCCATCTGGGTCTGCAGCCATTGCGGCAGGATCAGGTTGATGCCGAAGAACCCCGCGTAGCCGCCCACCAGCACCAGGGTGCCGATGCGGAAGTTGCGGTGCACGAACAGGCGCAGGTTGACCACCGGGTGGCGGTCGGTCAGCTCCCAGATGACGAACACCGCCAGGAACACCACCGAGATCAGCGTGCCGATGACGATGAACGACGACTCGAACCAGTCCAGGTCGTTGCCCTTGTCCAGCACCACCTGCAAGGCACCGACACCGACAATCAGGGTCAGCAGGCCGATGTAGTCCATGGGCTGGCGGCTGGTGACCACCGGGCGCGTGCGCATCTGCTGGCGCACCACGGCGGCGGCGAACAGGCCGATCGGCACGTTGATGAAGAAGATCCACGGCCAGCTGTAGCTGTCGGTGATCCAGCCGCCGAGGATCGGCCCGGCAATCGGCGCGACCACCGTGACCATCGCCAGCAACGCCAGGGCCATCCCCCGTTTTGCCGGTGGGTACACGGCAATCAGCAGAGTCTGGGTCATCGGGTACAGCGGGCCGGCCACCACGCCCTGGAGCACCCGGAAGAACACCAGCTCGGGCATCGACTGGGCGATACCGCAGAGGAACGACGCCAGCACGAACAGCAGCGTGGCCCAGATGAACAACTTCACTTCGCCGAAGCGCCGGCTCAGCCAGCCGGTCAGTGGCAGGGCAATGGCGTTGCTCACCGCGAACGAGGTGATCACCCAGGTGCCCTGCTCCGAGCTCACCCCGAGGTTGCCGGAAATGGTCGGCAACGCCACGTTGGCGATGGTGGTGTCGAGCACCTGCATGAACGTCGCCAGGGACAGCCCGATCGTGGTCAGCAGCAGGCTCGGCGGGGTGAACTGCGCGGGGGCCGCCTGGCTCATCGCTGGGCCGTCTTGCCGGTGGCGCTGTTCTCGTGGATCAGCCGGGCGATCAGGTCATCGGCCTCGACCAACTGACGGTCGTACACCTCGGTGGTATAGCTGGCCTGCTGCGGCGGTTGCTGGGCCAGGGCCGGACCACTCTGGTCGTGCAGGTCGACTTCGGCGACGGTGGACAGGCCGATGCGCAGCGGGTGGCTTTTCAGCTGCTCAGGAGCCAGATGGATGCGTACCGGTACCCGCTGGACGATCTTGATCCAGTTGCCGGTGGCGTTCTGCGCCGGCAACAGGGCAAAGGCGCTGCCGGTGCCGGCGCCGAGGCTGTCGACGGTACCGGAGTAGGTCACTTCGCTGCCGTACAGGTCGGCGGTGATTTCCACCGGCTGGCCGATGCGCATGTCGCGCAGTTGGGTTTCCTTGAAGTTGGCGTCGACCCACACCTCGTCCAGCGGGATCACCGCCATGGTCGCGGTGCCCGGCTGCAGGCGCTGGCCCAGTTGCACGGTGCGCTTGGCGACATAGCCGGTGACCGGCGCCACCAGCGTGGTGCGGGCATGGTCCAGGTAGGCCTGGCGCAGGTCGGCGGCGGCGGCCATCACTTCCGGGTGCGACGAGACCACCGTGTCATCGACCAGCGCGGTGCTGGTGTTGAGTTGCTGGCGGGCACTGTTGACGGCGGCCTGGGCCACGGTCAGGTCATCGCGGGAGTGGGCGACTTCCTCGGCGGCGATGGCACCGCTGTCGGCCAGCACCTTACGTCGGTTGTAGTCCTGCTGGGCCTTTTGCAGCTCGGCCTGGCGGGTCTGCAGTTGCGCCTTGAGCGAGTCGACATTGCTGTACAGCCCGCGCACCTGGCGCACGGTGCGCGCCAGCTTGGCCTCGGCGGCCTGCAGGGCAACCTCGCTATCGGCCGGATCGAAGCGCAGCAGCACCTGGCCGGCATGCACCAGGTCGCCGTCGTCGGCGCCGATGCTGGTGACGGTGCCGCCCACCAGCGGAGTGATTTCCACGACGTTGCCATTGACGTAGGCATCGTCAGTGCTTTCGTGCCAGCGCCCGACCAGGCTGTACCAGGCCCAGGTGCCGACTCCTGCGAGGATCAGGATCAACAACAAAGCGAGCAGCCAGGCCTTGCGCTTGCCCGAGTTGTCAGGCTCAGGGGCCGGAGTGGAGGTGTCAACGGGAGTGGCCATGTCAATACCTTGGAAAATGCGTGACTGGGATCAACGGTCGCCGAAACGGCGGATCGTCAGAGGGTCGCCGGCGCCGAGCAGGACTTTGGCGAGCAGTTGCTCGAGGGTCTTGAGCTCCTCGGGCTGCAGCACGCCGACCAGTTCGTTCATTGCCGCCGCGCCGACCTGGGGCAGACGGTCGGCCAGGCGCTGACCGTCTGCGGTCAGGGCCAGGCGCACCTGGCGGCGGTCGTCGGGGCAACGGTTGCGCAGGATCAGGCCCTTCTGCTCGAGGCGGTCGAGCATGCGGGTCATCGAACCGCTGTCCAGGCCCAGGTAGCGGCACAGTTCGGCCGGGGTATCAACCTGGTACTGGGTGACGATGATCAGCACCTTGAACTGGGCGGCCGTGACGCCGTCGGCTTCGAGGTGCCAGTCGAGGATGCGGTCTTTGAGCAGCGCGGCGCGGCCGAGCAGCATGCCGATGGCGCAGGTCTGGAAGTTTTCCGGGGTGAAATGGGACATCGGCGGCCTGCTCGGGTAATTGTGTGAAAATATTACTGCTTAGGCAGTGAATGTCAAAGCTTTGATTAGGAGGCTAAATAAATATTCATTGGGAGGGGCTGAAAGCGTCAGCGCTTTGCTGCGTGAGAACAGGCAAGCAGCGCCACCTGAGGCAGCGCAGCGCGATGGGTGGCACCCGCTTGGCGGGCAAGCACCGTCCCTGTGGGAGCTGGCTTGCCAGCGATGAGGCCCTTGCAAGTATCACAAGACAGTTACGCCTACAGGGGGTCAGCCTCATGGAGCCTGGTTGTCTTGTGACGTCGTCAGTGTTGGCGCGCCACCTGCCACAACCGCGCCACATCCGCGGCCCGCGCCTTGAGCAACGCCCCCGCCTCGGCACAGGCCTGCTCCAGACTCATCGGCCCGCTGGCCAGGGCGAAGGCCGCATCGATGCCCTGCTCGTACAGTTGCTCGTAGCCCGCACCAAGCGTGCCCGCCAGCACCACCACCGGCACGCCGTGGCGCTTGGCCACCCGCGCCACACCGAGGGGTGTCTTGCCGCGCAGGGTCTGGGCATCGAAGCGCCCTTCGCCGGTAATCACCAGATCCGCGCCCTGCACCAGGGCATCGAGCCCGGCCAGCTCGGCGACCACCTCGACCCCCGGGCGGAACTGCGCGCCCATGAACGCCTTGGCCGCAAACCCCATCCCTCCGGCCGCACCGCTGCCTGGCTCGTCACGCACATCCTTGCCCAGTACACCCGCGCACTGATCGGCGAAGTGCGCCAGGGCCTGGTCCAGGGCCTGCACCTGCTCGGGGTTGGCACCCTTCTGCGGGCCGAAGATCGCCGAGGCGCCATTGGCGCCGCACAGCGGATTATCGACATCGGCGGCAACGTCCACTCGCACCTGCGCCAGGCGCGGGTCCAGGCCGCTGGCGTCAATGCGCGCCAACTGCGCCAGGGCCAGCCCGCCTTCGGCCAGCGGCTCGCCTCGGGCGTCCAGCAGGCGCAGGCCCAACGCGCGCAGCATGCCGCTGCCGCCGTCGTTGGTGGCGCTGCCGCCGATGGCCAGGACAATGCGCGAGGCGCCGGCCGCCAGCGCCGCGGCGATCAGCTCGCCGGTGCCCCAGGTGCTGCTGCGACAAGCATCGCGCTGCCCGCTGGGCACCAACTGGATGCCACTGGCCTGGGCCATCTCGATCACTGCCGTGCGACTCTCGGCCAGCCAGCCCCAAGCAGCCTCGGCGGGCTCGCCCAGCGGGCCGCGCACCACCTGACGGCGCAGCTCGCCCCGGCTGGCGGCGACAATTGCCTCCATGGTGCCTTCACCGCCATCGGCCATCGGGCATTCGATGCGCTCGCTGGCCGGCCACACTTCGGCCAGACCGCTGGCGATGGCGCGGGCGACACCAGCGGCGTCGAGGCTATCCTTGAACGAATCGGGGGCGATGACGATTTTCATGGGGATTCTCCTGTCCTGTTCCGCGCATGCTGACAGGTGCGCGGCGCACTGGCCTCGGTCGGATGCACAAAACCCAGGGGCGGTTGTTTGGGCGAATGCCTTTGCCAGCCGTCACTCCACCGGCAACAGCTGCAACCCCAGGTACAAGCTCAGCATCCCCTCCATGCGCAACGGGTCCACCTCCCCCACCTCGGCAATGCGCTCCAGCCGGTAGCGCAAACTGTTGCGGTGGATCCCCAGCGCCTCGGCGCAGGCCTGGCTCTGCCCGTCATGGGCGCACCAGGCGCGCAGGGTGAGCAGCAATTGCCCGCTGGCATCCTTGGCGCGAATACGCTGCAAGGGTTCGAGCAGCTCGTCCAGTGCATCGTCGTTGCGATGCCGCCACAGCAGCGCCGGCAGGCGATAGCGGGCCAGGCTCAGCAGGCGCTCGTCGGGCAGCACCTCACGACCGTAGGCCAACAGGTCGCGCACCCGCCGGTAACTGCGGCGCAGTTGCTCCAAGCTCTGCGCCGGGCTGCCCAAGGCCAGGCGCTCCACGTCCCAGCCGTGGCGCTGCAAGCGTTCGAGCAGACGCGGCTCGTCCAGCGGCACGCCAGCTGGCCGGCACCATAGCAGCGACTGCCGCGCAGGGCTGACACACCAGCTGTCGGGATAGCGGCTCATCAGCCAGGCCGAAAGCGCCTCGGCAGTCGGGCCGCCACGCAACTCGAACAGGCAGGCAATACGTGGCAGGTTCGGTTTGAGCCCCAGCTGCCGGGCTTCATCGACCAGCCGCGGCGAGTCGCCGCTGCCGCCCAGCAACAGCGCCAGCAGGTCGTCGCAACGCTGGCGGCGCCACTGCTGCTCCACCTGCAGGTGGCGTTGGGCCAGGAGCATCTCGGCGGTCATGCGCACCAGCTCGCCGTAGGTGCGCAGTTGCTGAGGATCGCCGGTGAGGCCGAGCACACCGATCAGCCGACCATCGAGCATCAATGGCAGGTTGACGCCGGGCTGCACGCCCTTGAGGCACTTGGCCGCCTCCACGTCCAGCTCGACGATGCGCCCATTGGCCAGCACCAGCTGCGCGCCTTCGTGGCGGGTATTGATACGCTCGGCCTCGCCACTGCCCAGGATCAGCCCCTGGCTGTCCATCACGTTGACGTTGCACGGCAGGATGGCCATCGCCCGGTCGACGATGTCCTGGGCCAGGTCGTGGTCCAGCTCAAACATGTAACGGTCCTCACCTAGGCTTTGGTCGGCGGCACAGCAGCCCGCGCCTGACGCTGTGCAAAAGCACAAAGACAGCCGCGCTACACTGCCCGAGACTTTTCCAGGCGAGCGCCGGCACAGGCGACGCGGTGACAACCATAACAACAGAGAACCCGATCATGGCACACAGCCCCGCCCCTGACCAAGGCAACGAGATCACCCGCAATGCGCTCTACCGGCGCATCACCCTGCGGCTCATCCCGTTCATTTTCATCTGCTACCTGTTCAACTACCTCGACCGCGTCAACGTCGGCTTCGCCAAGCTGCAGATGCTCGATGCACTGAAATTCAGCGAAACCGTGTACGGCCTCGGCGCCGGCATCTTCTTCATCGGCTACGTGCTCTGCGGCCTGCCCAGCAACCTGGCGCTCAACCGCTTCGGGCCGCGGCGCTGGATCGCGCTGATGATGATCGCCTGGGGCAGCCTGTCCACCTGCCTGCTGTTCGTCACCACCCCCACCGAGTTCTACACCCTGCGCCTGCTCACTGGCGCCGCCGAGGCGGGCTTCTTCCCAGGCGTGGTGCTTTACCTCTCGCGCTGGTTCCCGGCGGACCGTCGCGGCCGCATCATGGCCCTGTTCATGTCGGCGATCCCGGTGTCCGGGCTGCTGGGCGGGCCGTTCTCCGGCTGGATCCTCGACCACTTCGCCGCCGGCCAGCACGGCCTGGCCGGCTGGCAGTGGATGTTCCTGATCCAGGGCTTGCCCACCGTGGCGCTGGGAGCGCTGGCCATCGTGCTGCTCAGCGACGGCTACCAGAGCGCCCGCTGGCTGAGCCCGGCCGAACGCCAACTGATCGAGGCGGACCTGAAAGCCGACGCCGCCGGCAAGCCGGCCACTCGCGGCGACAGCGTGCTGTCGGTGCTGGGCAACCCGCTGATCTGGACCTTCGGTTTCGTCTACTTCTGCATCCAGAGCGGTGTCTATGCCATCAACTTCTGGCTACCGTCGATCATCAAGAACATGGGCTTCGACAGCCCCCTGCTGATCGGCTGGCTGAGCGCCATCCCGTACCTGCTGGCCGGTGTGTTCATGATTGTCGTCGGCCGCTCGGCGGACCTGCGCAACGAACGCCGCTGGCACCTCGTGGTACCGATGCTGATGGGGGCGCTGGGCCTGCTGATCGCGGTGAACTTCGCCGCCCACCCGACCATCGCCATCCTCGGCCTGTCCATCGCCACCATGGGTGCGCTGACCGGCCTGCCGATGTTCTGGCCGATGCCGACCGCGCTGCTCACCGCCGGCACCGCCGTGGCGGGCCTGGCGATCATCAACTCGGTGGGGCAGATGGCCGGCTTCCTCAGCCCCTACCTGGTGGGTTTCATCAAGGACCAGACCGGCTCGACCGATGCGGCGCTGTATGCGCTGGCAGGGTTGATCGTGGTCGGTAGCCTGGTGGCCTTGCGCGTTTCGCGCAGCACCAGCAGCGCCCTGGCAGGCGCTCGCCAGTAAGTGTCAACGAGGCCATCGCGGGCTTGCCCCGCGATGGCCACCACGCTAGTCGCGAGGTTTCCAACCAGCTTCATGCAATGCCGTCAGCAAGGTATCCCCATCCAGCGCCGGCACCACCACGTCCCCCTTGCCCTGCATCGTGCGCCCCGCCAGCAAGGCATTGACGATCGCCTCCTCCACCACTTCCGCCGCCGCCATGAACAACGCCGAAATATGGTCGTTGTTGAGCATGCGCAGCTCGGTGCATTGTTCCAGCCCTTTGCGTGCATAGTCCGCCGGCGGCAGATTCTGGTTACCGGTGGAGAACGCCAGGAAGATATCGCCGCTGGAGTCCTCGGTGCCGCCACCAGTGCGGGCGATGCCGATCGACGCGCGCTGGGCCAGGCGCTGGCACTGGTGTGGCAGCAGCGGCGCATCGGTGGCGATCACCACCACGATCGAACCCATGCCCGGGGTGCCGGTCACCGGTTCGGCGAAAGGCGACGGCAAATGCCCCAGCTGGCGCCCCACCGGGTAGCCGTCCACCCGCAACTCGCGCCGCTGGCCATGGTTGGCCTGGACCAGCGCGCCGACGGTCCAGCCGCCCTGCCCGTCCTCCAGGCGCCGCGAGGCAGTGCCGATGCCGCCCTTGAACTCGTGGCAGATCATCCCCGTGCCACCGCCCACCGGCCCTTCCTGCACCGGCCCCGAGATGGCCGCCTCCTGTGCCTGGCGTACCTGCGCGGGGGTCACGTGCTGGCCCCAGATGTCATTGAGCAAGCCATCGTAGGTTTCCATGACCACCGGCATGCACCAGTACACCGCCTCGTCCGGCAGGCGCTCGCGATCGGCGGCGATCAGCGCATCGCGCACCACGCCGACGCTATGGGTGTTGGTAATGGCGATCGGCGTGGTCAGCAAGCCGGCCTCGCGGATCCACTCCAGGCCCGTGGCGTCGCCGTTGCCGTTGAGCACGTGACAGCCGGCGAAACAGGGTTGCTGGCGGGCCGCGCCTGCGCGGGGCTCGATCAGCGTCACTCCGGTGCGGATCGGCACCGCGCGTTGATCGTCGATCAGGGTGCTGTGGCCGACCCGCACCCCTGGTACGTCGGTGATGGCATTGAACGGGCCCGGGGTGCCGTGGCCGAGGGAGATGCCCAGTTGACGCGCACGCATGTGTACTCCTTGGATACTCACAATTTCTGGAAGGTCGGGCTCAGCCGGCCGTGGGTGCTGTACAGCGTGACCGACACGGCCAGCAGCCCGAGGATGATCAACAGGTCGCGCAGGGACGCCTCGCGCAGCAGGGTCACCAGCAGCCAGCCGGCACCGCTGACCGCCAGCAGCGCCGGCAACGGCCACAGCGGCATGCGGTACGGATGCTCGCGGTCACGGCGCAATACCCGGCTGCACAACGCGCATGCGGCCACCACCAGGTAGATCAGCAGCAACAGCAGCACGGTGAACGAGGTCAGCTCCTCCAGGCTGCCGGACAGGCTCAGCAAGGCCGACGGCACGGCGAGGAACAGCGTGGCCAGCCACGGCGACTCCCAGCGCGGATGGATCAGGGTGAAGGCGCGGTTGAGCGTGGGCGTCCAGATCGCGTCGCGCCCGCTGCTGTACACCACCCGGCCGACCTGGATGACGATGGCCACGATGGCATTGAACACCGAGAGGAAGATCCCCGCGCTGACCAGCCGCGCCAGGGTCTCGTTGCCATGGGCGGTCAGCAGGTAGCCGATCGGATCGCCGCTGGCCAGCATCGCCTGCAGCGACGGCGCGCCGATCAACAGCGCGGCCAACGGGATCACCTCGATGGCCACCACCACCGCCAGCGACCACAGCACCGCCCGGTGCACGGTGCGCCCACGGTCCTTCATGTCTTCAGCCAGCAGCACCGCGCCACCATAACCATTGAAGGCGAACAGCGCCATGCCCACCGCGCCCAGCACCAGTGCCCAGGGCGCCGCCGTCAGCGCCCCTTGCTCGAGCATCTGCGGCTGCAACAGGCTTGCCGCCGGCTGGCTGGCATTGCCGAACCCCAGGATCACGATCACCAGCAGCGCGGCGACCTCGCAGAACAGGAAAACTCCGGTGATCCAGGCATTCAGGCGGATATTGAGGATACCCAGGGCATAGCTCGACACCACGATCACCAAGGCCACGGTCTGGGTATCGAAACGCGTGCCCAGGGCATTGTTCAGGTAGGTGGCGGCGCCACCTGCGAGCACCGGCGGAATGAACAGCATCGAGGCCAGCACCGTGAGGAAAGTGGCATAGCCCGCCAGCCCGCCGAACACACGCTTGGCGTACACATACTCGCCACCGGCGGAGCTGTGGGCGCGCCCCAGTTCGGCGTAGCACCAGGCGAACATCAACGCCAGCGCACCGGCCATGATGAACGACAGGAAAGCACCACTGCCGGCCTGCTGGATAGCGAACGGGGCAATGACGAACACGGAGCTGGCCGGGGTCACCGCGGAAACGGTGATGGCGACCACGTCGAACACACCCAGGCGCTGTTTGAGCGCGCTTGCGGGCTCTTCGCTGGAGCTCATGGCGTTTTTCCTCTGATTGTTATTGGTTGTGAGGGGAAAACCGGTCGCGCGGCCGCTGGACCTGGGCCGGACTGTAGGCCTGGGCAAGCCTTTGGCCAATTACCCTTAGGGGGTACGCCCCTTGACGGGGCGGTGCAAAGCTCTGAACACTGCGGGCCTACCACCAGCCGCGGCGGGCCTCATGCACCATCTATTCACCGAAGCCAGCGCCCACGCCGGCCTGGCCCGCACCGTCGAGCAGATCGGCCAGCCGCGCTTCTGGCGCCAGTTGATCCTGCTGCTGCAGCAATGGCTGGCGTTCGACAACGCCCTGGCGATGGTCTACCCCCGTACCGGGCTGCCCCGGGCACTGGAAATTTTCGACGCGCGGGGTGAAGGCAACCCCGAGGCCATGGCCCTGTACCTGAGTGGCCTGTATCAGCTCGACCCGTTCTACCAGGCCTGCCAGGAGCGCATCGGCGATGGCCTGCATCGTCTGGAGGAAGTGGCGCCGGACCAGTTCCGCCAGAGCGAGTACTACCTCAAGTACTTTCACGACCATGTCCTGGAGGACGAGGTGCAGTTCATCGTCCAGCTCGGCGACAGCGGCGCCCTGTCCCTGTCGCTGGGCCGGCGCGAACGGTTCGACAGCGCCAGCCACGGCCTGCTGGCGCTGGTGTGTCCGTGGGTGGTCGCACTGATGACCCAGCACTGGCAGCAGCACAGCTTGCGCCCGGCGCCAGTGGCGGGCATGGCCCACCAGGTGCGCGACGCCATGAGCCTGTTCGGCGCCAAGGTGCTGTCGGAGCGCGAGCTGGAGATCGCCCGGCTTATCCTGCGCGGTTATTCATCGAAGGCCATGGCCGAGCGGCTGGCCATTTCACCGGAGACCATAAAGGTGCACCGTCGGCATCTGTACGCCAAGCTGGACATCTCGTCGCAACCGGAGCTGTTCTCATTGTTTCTGCAATCGCTGGGGCACGATCCGCAGGACCCTTGAGCCTGTCACTGGCGCAACCGCCCCAGGGCCTCCAGCACATGCCCGGTCGCCCGCTCCACCTCACCTTCACGGCAGGCAATGCCCAGCTGGCGCCACAAGCCAGGTCGCAATGGCCGTTGGGCGATGCGCGCCTGCGGCTGGCGCACCTCACCTTCCTGCGGCAGCAAGGTGGCGCCATACCCGGCGGCCACCAGGCTCTTGATCGCATCGTTGTAGTTCAGCTCGATCCGCGGTTCGGGGTACAGCCCCGCCGTGGCAAACCACTCCGAAGTCACCCGCGACAACTGGGTGGTGCTGTCGTTGAGGATCAGCGCCCTGCCGGCCAGCCAGGCCGGGGTGACTCGCGCCGGAGGCTGCCAGTCGGCGGGCACATAGGCCATGATCGGATCGCGCCGCCACGGCGTGATCCTCAAGCCCTTGCCCGCCACCTGCGGCAGCGCCACCAGGCCGATGTCCAGGGTACCTTCGCGCAGACGCGCCAGGGAGGCCTGGGAGGTGAGCACCTGCACCTGCACGTCGATCCCCGGATGATCCACCCGCAGGGTTTCCAGGGCCTGGGGCAACAGGTGGGCGATGGCGCCGGTCGAGGCACCGAGGCGCACCCGGCCGGTCAGGCCCTCGACCTGGCGGCGCACCTCGTCCAGCGCCTGGTCGGCATCGGCCAGCAGGCGCCGGGCGCGGGCCAGCAGCGTCGCGCCGATGGTCGTGGGGCGAACCTGGCCGCGCGTGCGGGTGAGCAATGGGGCACCGATGCGCGCCTCCAGTTCGGCCACATGCAGGCTGATGGTCGGAGGCGCCAGGTTGAGCTGGCGGGCGGCCTGCGCGAAGGACGCGCAGTCGGCGATCACCACCAGGGTGCGCAAGCGGTCGAGGCTGATTTCTCGCATGGGGTCTCGCAAGAGCGGCTATCAATTCAGGATTACTGAACGTGGCCATCATGATATTCAAATTTTCTTTCGTCCAGTGAGCAGCGAGGATTAGCCATCACTCTCGTCACCGGACAATCGACATGCACCAACCCCTCGTCTTCATCGATGGCGACCAAGGCACCACTGGCCTGCAGATCCACGCCCGCCTGCACGGCCGCGACGACCTGCGTCTGCTAACCCTGCCCGAGGCCGAGCGCAAGGACCCGGCCCGCCGCAGCGAGGCTATCAACAGCGCCGACATTGCCCTGCTCTGCCTGCCCGACGAAGCCGCCCGCGAGGCCGTGGCCACCCTGCGCAACCCGGCGGTGCGAGTCATCGACGCAAGCTCAGCGCACCGTACCGCGCCGGGTTGGGTCTACGGCCTGCCGGAGCTGAACGCCGAGCAGTCCGAGCGCATCGCCACGGCCACCCGGGTCAGCAACCCCGGCTGCTACCCTACCGGCGCCATCGCCCTGCTGCATCCGCTGGTCAAGGCCGGCCTGCTGCCCGCCGACTACCCGCTGAGCATCCATGCCATATCCGGCTACTCCGGCGGTGGCCGTGCAGCGGTCGAGCGCCATGAACGGCGCAGCGATGATTACTTGCCGACGCTGCAGCTGTACGGCCTGGAACTGGCCCACAAGCATGTACCGGAGATCCAGCGACACGCCGGGCTCAGCGCAAGGCCGGTGTTCGTCCCGGGCTATGGCGACTATCGCCAGGGCATCGTGCTGAGCATCCCCCTGCAGCTGCGCCTGCTGCCCGGGGGCAGCGCCGAGCAGCTGCAGGCCTGCCTGGAGCAGCACTACCAGGGTGCCCGGCACGTGCAGGTCATGCCCCTGCACCAGCACGGCGCGGCCGCGGCGCTCGACCCGCAGGCGCTGAACGATAGCAATGACCTGCGCCTGGCCCTGTACGCCAACCCCGAGCACGGCCAGGTGCTGCTCACTGCGGTGTTCGACAACCTGGGCAAGGGCGCGTCGGGCGCCGCCGTGCAGAACCTCGATCTGATGCTGGCTGGACTGCGCTAGGTTAGAATGGACGCCCGCCTCGTCCGGGGCGGGTGTTTCACACCTTGCCGGAGTTCCACCCGCGATGTTCATCCTCCGCCGCCTTGACGGCGTGCCGCCCGAATCCTTCCAGAACCAGATCCGCCAACTGGTGATCGACCATGTTGGCCAGCTCAGCAGCGTCGCCATCACCCCGGACAACCCGCTGTACCCGTTGTACCAGTACGGTGTCGGCCTGGAGGTGCACCAGTACCTGATGGCCCTGGACGGCACCCGCGGCCTGCGGGTCGAACTGACCCTCGCCCTGGATGCCGACGCGCCGGACCGGTTGCTCGGCTTTGCCCTGGTATTGCCAGCCCAGGACAACCCGCAAGCCTGCGCCCTCGCCTACCTCGCCGTGGACGCCAGCCACCGGCGCCAAGGCATCGCCCGTGGCCTGCTGGATGCCGTGCGTGGCCGCTATGCCTGTGTCGAGCTGAGCGCCTTCGCCCAGCAAGTGCCATGGTTCGAGAACATGGGCCTGCAAGTGGTCGCCAGCGCCGGGCCGCAGGTATTGATGAGCAGTACCGGCAAGGCCAGCGAGGCACTGATCGGGCGACTGGACATCGCGCCGATCTACCAGACCGTCGAGGTGCGGCAGATCCATGCCTACCTGCTCAAGCAGCAGGGCGAAGCGGCGATGGTCGAGGCCGAACGGCTGCGCGACGCCAGGTTGGACCTGCTGGCCGAACAGTCGCGGGCGTGTGTCAGGGAGCGTCGGTCCGTGCATTGAGCACGAACCGGCACACCTGGCCACCGCGCAGCATGCATTCCAGGTGCTGCGCTTCACCGCCGCCCAACGCACCGATCAAGGCCAGGTCCAGTTCGCACACCACCGGGTGCGCCTTGGCCAAGTGATGGAACACGCAGTTGTGCGCGACGATCTGCGTTTCACCCGATGAGCGAAAGAACACCGCCGCCTCATAACCTGCCTGATTCATGTGCTGGACGATCCGCGCCTCATCGACCACCTGGGTTTCCAGATCTGCCGCAAGCTTGCGCCCCAACCCGCGCATCAGCTCTTGCAACGCATCAGCCCCCAGCAGGCCGGCAACCTGGTCGATCAACAAGTTGGCCAACAGCGAATACTGACGCGGGAACAACTCCCGGGCCTTGTCGCTGAGCTGATGCAGTTGCTCCGGCCGGCGCCCGGTCGGGCGCGTCGCCCCGCGCCGCACCAGTCCGTCGCGCTCCAGCGCCGCCAAGTGCTGGCGCACGGCGGTACGGGTGATCGCCAGCGCCTGCGCCAGTTCGTCGATGCTCATGCCCGCTGGCCGATGCAGCAAGACATGGAGCAGATCGCGCTGGGTACGGCCCAATCCTTCCAGCATGGTACGCCTCGCTGTGTTCAGTACTTGTCGGGGAACTGCTTGACCAATGCCGCCGCCATGGCATCGGCCAGGCCCAGGATATGCTCGCGCATCATCTGCCAGGTCTGTGCCTCGCCCGCATAGTCGCGCGCCGCCAACTGGTCGATCTGTGCCACATGGTGCCCGCCGTGGGCGCTGAGCAGGGCCAGCAGAGTCTGTTCCGGCAGGTAAGGGTTGGCCTTGGCCAGAAAGGCCGCGATTGACTTGGCATTGCCTGTGAGCTCATTGACCGCAGCCTGCTGGCCCGCCTTGTCCTTGGCGACGCTGGCGTCACTGTAGTGTTTGACGGCCCCCCAATGGCCGCCCAAGAGCTTGAGCAACTGGTCAGCCGCCGGCTGGCCATAGAGCGGCGCAATGCTGTTGGCGATGGCAGTGGCATTGCTCAGCACCTGCGTGGCGGCGGTCTCTGCCTGCCGCGCATTGCCCGCCTGATTGGCCACTGCATAGTTGCGCACCCAGAACACATGCTCGACCCACAGGTCGCGCAGCGCCAGGCGCGTGCTCAATGCCGCAGGCGCCGAGGCCGATGACGGGGGCGTGGAAGTGGCTTGGCTCCATGCCGGCTGCGCGCACAGGGCGAGCAACAGCAACGCTGCAAACTTGATATTCATGACGGCACCCTCGATATGGATGGTCCAACAAGAATAATTTAAGCATCAAAATATGTTTTTATTAGCCGGACCAGCAGCTCCTGACCAGCGGTCGCTTACCCCTTGATGGCTTTCTCGATCGTGGCAATGTCGATCTTTGTCATCTGCAGCATGGCCTCGAACGCACGCCCAGCCACGGCGCGGTCAGCGCCGGCAACGGCCTCGGTGAGTATCCGTGGACTGATCTGCCAGGACAGGCCCCATTTGTCCTTGCACCAGCCACAGACACTTTCACTGCCGCCATTGCCGACGATGGCGTTCCAGTAGCGGTCGGTCTCTTCCTGGCTGTCGGTCGCCACCTGGAACGAGAACGCCTCGCTGTGACTGAACGCCTTGCCGCCGTTCAGGCCGATGCAGGGCACGCCCATCACAGTGAACTCGACGGTGATCACGTCGCCCGCCTTGCCCGAGGGGTAGTCGGCGGGCGCTTTGTGCACCGCGGTCACTCGGCTGTCGGGAAAGGTGCTGGCATAGAAATTTGCCGCGTCCTCGGCGTCGTTGTCGTACCACAGGCAAACAGTGTTCTTGGCGGTCATGGGCGCTCTCCTGGGCGGGTCTCACTGCCCACGAGTCTAGCCCCAGGGTCCACCCACCCCGGGCAAGCGCGATCAACGGCTGGCCAGTCAGCTCCCCTGGCTCAGGAGGCGATACGTTCGGCTTGCACGGCCTCAGCGTGGCGCTGGCTGAACGCCAGGTAGTAGCCGTTGCAATCGCGCACGCCGAATTCACGCGAGCCATAGGCCGTGTCCTGCAATGGCCAGGCGATGTCCGCCTGCTCACGGACTTTGGCGTAGTAACCCTCGACGTCCTCGATCACCAGGTAGAAGGTGCCGGCGCAACCTGGCGCTTGCCGCCACAGGTCCTGTTCGGTGAAAAGCAGGCTGCAGTCGTGCAACTGCACGGTGAGGGTCGACTGCGCGGTGTCGGTGACCGTGAACTGCAGCACGTCACGATAGTGACGGCGGGTAGCTTCGAGGTCGGAGCAACGCAAAAGCGGGGTAACAGGCATGCGGGCCTCTTCGTCGGGTGTTCGCGTTGCCGGGGATCATCGCCGTAAATGCAGGCCTTCTCAAGGGCCTCCAGGTGTCCGCCGCACCCCTTGCAGTGCTTATGAGATCGAGCGCCGCCCGCGCGGCGCATCGCTGGCAAGCCAGCTCCCACATTTATTTCGGGCCAGTTATTCCTGCGCCGCCGCGGCTGTACGCCTTGTGGATACGACGCGGTTTCTGTGTGTGCACCACTGGCGTCCCACCTGTCTCAAGACATGCACCAAGGCGAACAGCGACAACTTCACAGGACAGACTGGCCCGAAACAGATGTGGGAGCTGGCTTGCCAGCGATGCGCCGCGCGGGCGGCGCTCGATTTCATAGGCGCAGAAGCCTTCGTGGCGAACACTTTGAAATAAACACAGACAGCAACGAAGGTGCTGTATGCCGGGTTTGCTCGCCATCTGTGTCTAACGGCAATTGTCCGCCATGCCTAGGATCGAAGCCTGTAACCAAGGAGCTGCCATGAACGATCTGCCAACCACCAGCGACTTTCCCGGGCTGGTCCTGCGCCGCTTGCTGCCGGGCGACCAGGCCATGGTCTGCGCCCATCGCGAGGCCATGTTCCTGGAGGCCGGTGGCGACCCTCTGAGCCTGCAAACCATGACCGAACACTTCCGACACTGGCTGCAACCGCGCCTGGCCGATGGTCGCTACTACGGTTTCGTGCTGTTGGATGACGAGCAGCCGGTGGCGGCCATCGGCCTGATGTCGATCGACTGGCCGCCACACCCGGCGCATCCCTGTCACGACCAGCGCGGCTATGTGCTCAATGTCTACGTGGAGCCTTCCCATCGCCGTCAAGGACTGGCTTCGAAACTGATGCGCCTGGCCGAGGCCGAGTTCACCCGGCGCGGCCTGGGCTTTGCCGTTTTGCATGCCACCGAGGTGGGCCGCCCGGTCTACGCCGGGCTGGGCTGGGCGGCGACTGCGGAAATGGCCAAGCAACTCGGCTGAGCTCAAGTCAGCCGCGCAAGCGCCGATACCCCTCGTGCATCTACCCCGGATGCACGATTGTGCGGTTACTCAAGGAAGATTCATGTCGCGTCACAACCTACCGGCCCTGCTGGTACTGTCACTGTTCCTGTCACTCACCGGCTGCAATGGCCTGCCACGCTCAAGCGCCACCGACGCTCCGCAACTTGGCCCGATACTCCCGGATAGCGCAGCACGCACGGCCTGGATCACGCAGATCCTTGCCCAGGACCCGCTGGCCAGTCAGGACCGACAACCACCACCCCGGCAGAGCAACGCCGAGGTCGTCGCCAAACTGCGCCAAAAGCGCAACATCCCGTTGCCGGATGCCTACTGGGCGCAGTGGCAACACAACCTGGATGCCTTCGATGCCGATACTGCGCGTCACAAGGAGGCCGAGCGTGCCCGCTACATTGCCACCTTCACAGACCAACTCAAGCGCGTCGACGACCCCACCCTGCTGCGCCTCGCCACCGCGCCCGACAGCCTGGATGCGGCCGACAGCGATGCTTGGAAACAACGTCTGATCGAGCGCTACAGCCGCTACATCATCGATAGCGAGGTCAGCCGCGACATGATCGACGCCCACCTGCAGCGCATGGCACTGATGGACCGGCAGTACGGCGTCTGCGCCCTGGACAGCGACTGCTGGGACCGCCCACTCACGCCGTGATATTTGACGCACGGTGGTCGTGCGTTCAAGGTTGTCGAACCCCATCGATCCGGAGTTCTACATGCATTTCGACCTGATCCAGTCACTGAGCCTGGCCGGCAAGACCGATGTGCCCAATGACGATCGCGTCGGCAGTGCCGACCGCCATGCCTGGGTGATCGACGGCGCCACCGACCTCGGCGCCCCCGGCCTGCTGGGTGAGCGCGGCGGCGCGGCCTGGCTCTCGGCCACGGCCCAGCGTGCCTTCGCCATGGCGTCGGGGCCGCTGTGCAAGGTCTGCGAGTCCGTCTTCGACTCGATCGCCCAAGCCTATCTGCAAGACCGTCAGCGCGAGCCCGTGGCCACCTGGGAGTTACCACGCGCCGCCTTTGCCGCAGTGGCGTTGGAAGGCGATGAGCTGGTCTGCGCGCACCTGGCCGACTGCGTGGTGCTGCACCGCAGCGCGCGCGGCATCCACTTCCTCACCCCGGAGCCCGATCGCGAAGCCGAACGCGCAGAAGCCGCGGCGCTGGGTCCCGGCACCGGCGCCCACGGCGTACGCACCCCGGCGGTGCTGACCGACCGCCGTGTCGCTCGCGAGCGTCCCCGGGCCGTACTCGGCGTCGATGCCGAGCTGTCCCGCGAGGGCACCCTCTACAGCCGAGCACCGGTGGCCGTGGGTGACGATGTCCTGCTGATGAGCGATGGTTTCGCGGCGCTGTTCGACACCTACCGGGCCTACGACCCGGCCGGTTTCATCGAGCGCCTGCTGGCTCGCGGCCTCGATGACCTGGCGCGCACGTTGCGTGGCATCGAGCACGACGATGCGGCATGCCTGCGCTATCCGCGCTTCAAGATGAGCGACGACGCCTCGGCGATCTGGTTGCGGGTTGGTTGAGTCACCACACTACGCCAAGCGTTTGTGCAGAAAATAGCGGGTATGCCCAGGCGGGAAATCGACAATCTCGCCAAAGATTTCGAACCCCAGCTTGCGGTAGAAGTCCGGCGCCTGGAAGCTGAAGGTGTCGAGCCAGATCCCGCCACAGCCCTTCTGCCTCGCCAACGCCTCGGCCCTGGCCATCAGCTCGCGCCCGCTGCCCTGCCCGCGCAGCTGCTCGGGCACCACCAGCAGCTCGACGAACATCCAGCCCCCGCCGAGCCTGGCGTAGAGGCCACCGACGATTTCATCACTGTCGGGGTCGCGCAGCGTCCAGGCGACGGTAGCCGCGCCGGGCGAGCCGATCACGCCATCGTTGAAGGCACGCAAGGGTTTCAGAATTGCATCGTGATGCAGGCTGGTCGCCTGGTCGGTGAAATCGATACCGAGGGTCATGGCAGGTCGTCCGGTTGACCATGGAAGAAGGCGGCGCGAAGCGCGCCGAATCAAATTTACTTCACGTTACGCCCTTTGGAAATGAAACAATCTTCGAGATGTTCACCGATAACCCGAAGCGCCGCAAAATTCACACGACTGAAAATCACATGCGTCAACATATCGCCATTCCTCTGCTGTCTGCCTTGGCTGGCTGCAGCAATGCCCCCACGCATCTACCGCCGAGTTACGGTCGTTATTTGTGAAACACCGGTGCGCCAGCGGAATCAAAGAGCCCAGCTCGGTGGCTGGGCTCTTTGGAGCTATTTAAAGTCTTCCTGACTCGGCTGAAACGTTCACGGCAAGCTTGCTAACTGGATCAAACGTGCATGCATACGTATGCCTCACGAAATTACCTAGACCGTTCTGAAATTTTATTTCATCACCAAAATAGATAATCATCCCGCTCTTTTTTTCACTCCAAGCAAGCCTAGAAAAAATCGGCGAAGTGATACCGTCGGTCCATTCATAGTCATACTTTGCAAGCTTTTGGACGGCGGGCTTGCAGGCCATGATTGCATCAAACTGGTTTTCATCAGCCCAGCACTGTAGGTCTTGTCTGCATGCGCTAGCGACTTTGGCCTGGGTAGCTTTGGCCTCCTCGGCCTTCTGTCGCTCCACCGCAGCGAGGCCATCAAGGTGCTTTGCGTAGGAGGCAGCATCTAACCCCAGCTTGTTGGCCGCCTGATAGTCCTCCAAGTTCGCAAAACCCTGCTGCACTGCCTGCTTCTTGTCGTCAAAGTTGCTTATCGCCATTCCGGTGCCGGCGAAGTACGTAACTAAGGCCAGAATGATAAATGCACCGGTGGGTACTTCCTGCGCTGCGAACCTTCGGAGCATCTTCCACGATAGAGGGCAGAAAAACACTGCTGCGGCTATCGCGAGTGAGCCGCCAATGACACTATCAGAGAAACATGCAAAGGCTGTTAGACATGCCAATGCGACCAAAAGCCAGCTAATGATCTTTCCTAGTACTATCCCCATGGGGCACTCCTTTGTTGAGGTCGCCATGATAAATCAAAGGGCCTACACACGAAAACCAGCAGCGAAAACCCGACACAATGCCCGGGTTTGCGAATCACTCCTCAACACCCGCAGGCATGACAAGATGGGCGAATCGTGCGACAAGCTTCTGCAGCGGGCCTGGTGACAGATGCGTGCTTGGCTGGAAGGCCCCAAGCCCACTCTATTCAGGTGTTGCTCACCACCGACGCGAAGTGGCTGAATTCAGCGAGTGACTGGTCCGAGCTTGCCAAGCTGGAATCGGCAGTCATTGGTACAGAATTGGTACAGGATTAAATTTCGTTCACGTTACGCCCTTTGGATATAAGGCATTCGACAGCCGTTCAACCATACTCCAGAATGCAACGGTTTTTTGGGGGGAAACCCTTGCACAGCCAACGACATACCAACATTTAGTGAGCCTCAACGTGAAAACTTCCCTGTCCATCCTCAGCCTGCTGCTGTTGCTCACAGGAACCGCGACCCTACCGTCGACCGCTGCTGCACAACCCCCGGCCCAGGTCCAGCGTGACCCGAGCAAACTGCACCTGGCGTCCGGCAGCGCCCTGTTGATCGACCTCAACACCAACAAGGAGCTGTATTCCAGCCACGCCGATCGCGTGCGCCCCATCGCCTCGGTCACCAAATTGATGACCGCGATGGTCGTGCTCGACGCCAAGCTGCCCATGGACGAGATGCTCACCATGACCATCGCCAACAACCCGGAAATGAAAGGCGTGTATTCCCGGGTGCGGCTGGGCAGCGAGCTGAACCGTCGCGAGACGTTGCTGATCACCCTGATGTCGTCGGAAAACCGTGCGGCCAACTCCCTGGCCAACCACTACCCCGGTGGCTATGGCGCGTTCATCAAGGCGATGAACGCCAAGGCCCGCAGCCTGGGCATGAGCCACACCCGCTACGTCGAGCCGACCGGCCTTTCGACCTTGAACGTCTCCACCGCCCAGGACCTGGCCAAGCTGCTGATGGCCTCGCGCAAGTACCCGATGCTCAGCGAGCTGTCGGTCACCCGCGAAAAGACCGTGGCGTTCCGCAAGCCCAATTACACCCTGGGTTTCCGTAACACCGACCACCTGGTCAACAAGAGCAACTGGGACATCAAGCTGACCAAGACCGGCTTCACCAACGAGGCGGGGCATTGCCTGGTGCTGCTGACCAAAATGGACAACCGTCCGGTGGCCATGGTGATCCTCGACGCCTTCGGCAAGTACACCCACTTCGCCGACGCCAGCCGCATGCGCCAATGGCTGGAAACCGGCGCGGCGAAGCCGGCACCGGCGGTGGCCATGCAGTACAAGAGCGAGCGGCAGAACCGCGCCCGCGTGGCGGTGGACTGATGGCCTGACCATGGGGCTGCAGCGCAGCCCCATGTTGCGTTGACCGGCAGGCCTCAGGCGCGGGTATTCACCGAGCCGCCGGCACTGCTGCCACCGGCCTGCTGCAACGCTGCGAGCAGTTGCGCGGTAGCGGCCAGGATCAGGCCGGTGAGGGTGGCGATACTGGCCTGCTTGGCCGTGACCGCCGCCATCTTGGACGGGTCGCCCTTGGCTTGCTCCATCAACTGGGCCAGTTGCTTCTGCTCTTCGGCCAACTGCTTCTGCAGGCGCTTGATCTGCTCGCGCTGCTCCTTGATGCTCGGCTCCTCGTCACCTTCGATACTGCTTTCGATCTGTTCGGCCTTGGTGTCGCTCTTGAACGCGTCACCCTTGAACACCAGGCCGCCCCGCTCGTCGACCGAGGGCGTGCCGGGCGAGGCATTCGAGTTGGCCGATGCGTTCGCAGGCGTGGCGCCGGCAACGCTTGGGATGTTGAGATTGGCTGCGGTTATTCCAACCATTTCTTACCTTCCTTGAGGTGGATTCTTACATGGCAGTTATCGGCCAGCCCTCCCCGTTCTTGAGTAATCAATCGATGTAAACGGGCCTGCGCCGTGCCGGCACCCTCGCGGGTCAGGTCAGCCCTTGCCGTATGCGTTGTGTGTCCGGCATTCAGCCTCGCCTGCACGGGTAAATTTGCCCACCTTTCGTTCGTCCACCTGATACCCAGGCCCTGCCCAGCCGGCAGGCCGACCCGATCAGCCCCGCAACGAGATGGCAATGACCAAGACCCGCTCCCGCAAAGCCTTGTACATCGGCCTGCCCCTGGCCCTGGTGGCCGCCCTGGGTGGAGCCGCCGGCTATTACTTCTGGAAACAGGACGGCGGCTACCCCCGTGCGATCGTGCAGCAGGCCAACGACCTGCATGAGCACATGCTCTCCTTCGACAGCCATGTCACCGTGCCGTTGGGCTACGGCAGCACCGGTTACGAAGCAGACAAGGACGGCCGTGGCCAGTTCGACCTGGCCAAGGCGGCCAAGGGCCGGCTGTCCGGCGCGGCGCTGACAGTCTTCGGCTGGCCGGAGCTGTGGAACGGCCCGAACGCGCCGCACCGCCCTACCCCTGGCTTCATCGACGAGGCCCGCAACCAGCAGGAAGTGCGCTACAAGATCATCAGCGGCATCGTGCGCGACTTCCCCAACCAGGTCGGCATCGCCTACACACCGGACGACTTCCGGCGCCTGAACGGCGAAGGCAAGTTCGCCATCTTCATCAGCATGCTCAACGCCTACCCACTGGGCAGCGACCTGTCGCAGCTCGACTTGTGGACCAAGCGCGGCATGCGCATGTTCGGCTTCAGCTACACCGGCAACAACGCCTGGGCCGATTCCTCGCGGCCACTGCCATTCTTCAACGACACCCCCGACGCCTTCGGCGGCCTGTCGCCCCTGGGCGAGCAGGCGGTCAAGCGACTCAACGACCTGGGCGTGATCATCGATGTCTCGCAGATGTCCACCCTGGCCCTGGAAGACGTCGCCCGCCTGAGCCGCGCGCCGTTCGTGGCCTCGCATTCGGCGCCACGGGCGCTGGTGGACATTCCGCGCAACCTGTCCGACAAAGAGATGCAACTGATCAAGGACAGCGGCGGCGTGCTTCAGGTGGTGGCCTTCACCACTTACCTCAAGCCCCTGAGCAAGCCGACCCTGGAGAAGCTCGAAGCCCTGCGCGCACGCTTCGACCTGCAACCGTTGCAAGGCCTGACCAACGCACTGATGCCGGGCGACCCGATCATCGCCATCTGGCCAGAGGCGCGCTTCGGCGAATACGCCAGCAGCTTGTATGCCATCGTCGACGAAGAGCCCCGCGCCGGCCTCAAGGAGTACGTCGACGCCATCGACTACGCCGTGAAGAAGATGGGCATCGATCATGTCGGCATCAGCTCCGACTTCAACGATGGTGGCGGCGTCACCGGTTTCATGAATGTCGGCGAAATCCGCAACGTGACCGCCGAACTGCTGACCCGCGGCTATTCCGAAACCGATATCGCCAAGCTCTGGGCAGGCAACTTCCTGCGCGTCTGGGGGCAGGTGCAGAAAGCCGCCAACCCAGTGGCCCAACTCGCCAATACCGCCCAGGAAACCCGCCATGACTGATCGGCGCGCCTTCCTCAAGCAGGCCGCCGCCCTGGCGGCCAGCCTGCCGTTGCTGCCAAGCGCCCTGGCCGCCACCGCCACCCCGGCGTCATTGCAGGGCCCGGACAAATGGCGTCAGTTGCGCCAGCTGTTCCCCCTGGCGCCGGATGTCGCGCACTTCGCCAACTTCCTGATCACCGCCCACCCGCGCCCGGTACAGGATGCGATCGACCGCCACCGCGCCACCCTCGACCACAACCCTGCAGTGTGCATGGACTGGGAGAGCCAGTACGAATGGCAGCGCGAGGATGAGGTCCGCGAGTGGGCTGGCCGCTATCTGGACGTGCGCCCCCGCCAGGTCGCCCTCACCGGCAGCACCACCGAAGGCCTGGGCATGATCTACGGCGGCCTGCACGTGGCGTCGCACCAGGAGATCCTGACCACCGAGCACGAGCACTACTCGACCCACAACTGCCTGGCCTTCCGTCAGCGCCAGCATGGCACCCAGGTGCGCAAGCTGCGCCTGTTCGACAAACCGGGCGACGTGTCTGCCGACCGTGTATTGAGCGTGATCGACCGCAGCATCCGCCCTGAAACCCGTGTGCTGGGCATGACCTGGGTGCACTCGGGCAGCGGCGTGAAGCTGCCGGTGGGCGCCATCGGCGAGCTGGTGCGCCAGCACAACCGCAACCGCGACGAGGCCGAGCGCATTGTCTACGTTGTCGATGGCGTGCATGGCTTCGGCGTGGAAAACGCCCGCTTCGCCGACTTCAACTGCGACTACTTCATCGCCGGCACCCACAAGTGGATGTTCGGCCCACGCGGCACCGGGATCATCTGCGCGGCGTCCGAGCAGATGCAGCACCTGACACCGACCTTCGCCACCTTTTCACGCAACGAGGACTTCGGCACCATCATGACCCCGGGCGGGTACCACGCCTTCGAGCACCGCTGGGCGCTGGGCGAGGCCTTCAAGCTGCACCTGGAGCTGGGCAAGGCCGATGTCCAGGCGCGTATCCACCAGCTCAACGACTACCTCAAGGCGCGCCTGGCCGAGCACCGCGCCGTGGAGCTGGTGACGCCGGTCAGCCGCGAGTTCTCCGCAGGCTTCACCTTCTTCCGCATCAAGGATCGCGATCCCGATGCCGTGGCCGCCTACCTGAACGCCAACAAGGTCATGGTCGATGCCGTGGACCGCGACGCAGGGCCGGTGATCCGCTTTGCGCCAAGTCTGCTCAACGACGAACAGCAGATCGACCGGGCCATGGCATTGCTGCGTACACAGATCGGGTAAGCCTCGTCGCAGGCTCCACAGGGGCTGCGTGGGAGCGGGCTTGCCCCGCGACCACCGGCCTCGCCGGTGCCATCCTGCATGCGCGCCATCGCGGGGCAAGCCCGCTCTCACGTTAACCGGCCACGTGCTCGTAGCTAGCGCAGCAACGCCTGGATCTGCTCGTGCAGGGTATCCAGGTCGAACGGCTTGGCCAGGATCGGCGCCTTGCGCGCGATCGGGCTGCCCGACTCGAGAATCTCCGCCGGGTAGCCGCTGATGAAGATCACCTTCAGGTCAGGCCGCAGCTTCACTGCAGGCTCGGCGATCTCCACCCCGGAAATCCCGCCCGGCAGGCGGAAATCGGTGACCATCAGGTCCAGGTGCGGCTTGCTGGCCAGGATCGCGAACGCCTGCTCGCCATCCTCGGCCACCAGCACGTGGTAGCCCTCACCCGCCAGGTAATCACGCAGGATCATGCGGATCGCCGGCTCGTCTTCGACCACCAGTACCACGTCTTGTGCATCTTCACTCATGACAACGCCTTCGAATTCAATAGGTTGGCTATCAGACCGCAGCTTTACGCAGAGGTTGCCCGGGTCTGGTCACAGGCGTGCGGCAACACCGATAGCGGCAACTGGACAGTGAACGTCGACCCTGCTCCAACCTGGCTGTGGACCTGGATCCGCCCGCCGTGGGCCAGGATGATCTGCTCGGAAATGTACAGCCCCAGGCCCAGGCCGCCACTGGCCTGCTGCGCGGCAACGCGCTCGAACTGCTGAAAGATCCGCTGCTGGTTCTGCGCATCGATGCCGATACCCTGGTCCTGCACCTGCACGCAGGCCATGGTGTCCTCTTCGAATACCCGCACCTGCACAGGCTTGCGATTGCCGTAGCGCAAGGCATTGGACAACAGGTTAGCCACGACCTGTTCAATCCGGAATTCGTCCCACTCGCCCTGCAAGGCATCGCAACGCTGCAGTTCGATCACGGTATCCACCGCGCTGGCCTGGGCGGTAAAGTTCTCCACTAGGCCCCGTACCAACTGGCCAAGATCGAAGGTGCGCGGCCGGATCGACAGCTTGCCGGTGCGAATCCGCGACACGTCGAGCATGTCCTCGACCAGGCGGATCAGGCTGTTGATCTGGCGCTCGTCGCGCTCGACCATGGCCTTGAGCTTGTCCTCGCTGAATGCCGCCAGATTGCCGCGGGACAGGTGCATGCGGCGCAACTGTGTTTCCAGGATCAGTCCGTTGAGTGGCGTACGCACCTCATGGGAAACGATCGACATGAAATCGTCGCGCATGCGTACCGCCCGCTCCAGCTCTCCACGGGCCAGCTGCAACTGGTTGAGCAGCAGTTCCTGCTCCTGGCGGCCCTGTTCCAGGGCCTGCAACTGGCGGTCCAGGGCCTTGCGCTGGCGGAACAGGTCGACGAACACCGACACCTTGCTCTTCACCGCCAAGGTTTCCAGGGGTTTGTGCAGAAAATCCACCGCCCCGCTCTCGTACCCCTTGAAGGCATAGTTCATCTCGCGCCCGGCGGCGCTGACGAAGACGATGGGGATGTTGCGAGTCTTCTCCATGCCGCGCATCAGCTCGGCCAGCTCGAAGCCGTTCATGCCCGGCATCTGCACATCAAGGATGGCCAGGGCGAACTCGTGTTCGAGCAGGAGCGACAGTGCCTCGTCGGCCGACTGTGCCTGGTACACCTCGCGGTCATCGCCCTGGATCAGGGCGTCCAGGGCCAGCAGGTTTTCCGGCAGGTCGTCGACGATCAGCAGTTTCGCGGTGATGTGGCTTAGCATGCGCTGGGTTCCAGGGTAGCGAGCAACTGCCCGATACCACTCAGGGAAAGAATATGGTGCGGGTCGTGCAGGGCCAGGGCGGCCTCCGGCATCAACGCGACCTGTGCTTCGCGGGGGTCCTGGACGACCGTCCGGCCACCGCTTTGTCTGATCCGCAAAAGCCCGCGGGCACCGTCTTCATTGGCTCCGGTGAGCAATACGCCGAGCAGCTCCGGGCCATAGGCGTCGGCGGCCGACTCGAAGAGAAAATCGATTGCCGGTCGCGAGAAATGCACCGGCTCCTCCTGGCTCAGCGACAGGGTGAAATCCCGCTCCACCGACAGGTGATAGCCCGGCCCCGCCACATAGATCAGCCCCGGTTCTATCCGCGCCTTGTCGAGGGCCTCGCGAACCGGGCGGCGCAGGCGGCGCTGCAGCACCTCGGCCAGCTGGCTGTGGCGATCGTCGGGCAGGTGCAGCACGCACAGCACCGGGATGGCGAAATCGTCGGGCAGCGCGCCAAGCACGCTGAACAGTGCCGATACGCCACCCGCCGAGGCGCCAATGACAATCGCGCGCACGCTGTTCATGTCTTGCGGTAGATCCGCTCGGGCCGCACCAGCGGCTCGAAACGCTCGCCGTAGGCCGAGAAGTCCACCGACTCCTTGCTGCCCAGCACCAGGAAACCGCGGTGGCACAGCGACTCGTGGAACAGCCCCAGGGCACGGTCCTGCAAGCCCTTGTTGAAGTAGATCAGCACATTGCGGCACGACACCAGTTGCGTCTCGGAGAACACGCTGTCGGTGGCCAGGCTGTGGTCGGCGAAGGTCACGTTGTCGCGCAGGCTGGCGTCCATGATGGCGTTGCCGTAGGCGCTGGTGTAGTACTCGGAAAAGTCTCGCCGACCACCGGCCTTGCGGTAGTTCTCTTCGTACTCGCGCATGCTCTGCATCGAGTAGATGCCCTGCTTGGCCCGCTCCAGCGAATGCGGATTGATGTCGGTGGCATAGAGGATGGTGCGTTCCAGCAGGCCTTCCTCGCGCAGCAGGATGGCCATGGAATACACCTCCTCGCCAGTGCTGCAGCCAGCGATCCAGATCTTCAGCGACGGCCAGGTGCGCAGCAGCGGCACCACTTCGTTGCGCAGTGCCAGGAAGTGCCCGGGGTCGCGGAACATCTCGCTGACCGGGATCGTCAGGTACTGCAGCAGCTCGAGGAACATGCCCGGGTCATGCAGCACCCGCTCCTGCAGCGCCGACACCGTGCGGCAGTCGAACTGGCGCACGGCGTGAAGGATCCGGCGCTTGATCGAGGCGCCGGAGTAATCGCGAAAGTCATAGCTGTACTTGAGGTAGATCGCCTCGATCAGCAGCCGGATCTCGATATCGGTATTGCGTTCACTGGTCAAGATTTCAGATTCGCTCCAATTGCGGCAGCCAGACCCGGATCAGCGAGAACAGGCGGTCCAGTTCGATCGGTTTGGCCAGGTAGTCGTTGGCCCCGGCCTGCAGGCAACGCTGCTGGTCGTCCTTCATTGCCTTGGCGGTCACGGCGATGATCGGCAGCTTGCGCCAGCGCGGTTGCTGGCGGATCAACCGGGTCGCCTCGTAGCCGTCCATTTCCGGCATCATCACGTCCATCAGCACCAGGTCGATGTCGTCGTTGGCTTCCAGGCATTCTATGGCCTCGCGCCCGTTGCGGCCGATCTCGACGATGGCGCCCTTGTGTTCCAGGGCGCTGGTCAGGGCGAAGATATTGCGCACGTCATCGTCCACCAGCAGGATCTTGCGCCCCTCGAACACCTTGTCGCGGCTGCGGGCGGTCTTGAGCATGCGCTGGCGTTCGTTGGACAGCTGCGACTCGACCTTGTGCAGGAACAGCGTCACCTCGTCGAGCAGGCGCTCGGGCGAGCGCGCGCCCTTGATGATGATCGAGCGCGAGTACTTGAGCAGGTCGGCCTCCTCCTCGCGGGTGAGGTTGCGCCCGGTGTAGACGATCACCGGCGGGAAGCTCCGGATGTCCTCGGCGGTCATGCGCTTGAGCAGCTCGTTGCCGAGCATGTCGGGGAGCTTGAGGTCGATGATCATGCAGTCGTAGATGTTCTCGCGCAGCAGCGCCAGGGCATCCTGGGCCATGGCCACGGCGGTTATCTCGATATCGTCGTCGCCGATCAGGCGGGCGATGCTCTCGCGCTGCAGGTCGTCGTCCTCCACCAGCAGGATGTGCTTGAGCTTCTGCGTGAGCTTGGCCTCCAGGCGACCGAACACGGCCTTGAGTTCCTCGCGGCTGGTGGGCTTGACCGCGTAGCCCACCGCGCCCATGTGCATGGCCGCCTCGACCCGGTCCTCCACCGAAATGATATGCACCGGAATGTGCCGGGTGCCGGCCTGTTCCTTCAGGCGCTGCAGCACGGTGAGCCCGGAATGGTCAGGCAGGCGCATGTCCAGCAGGATGGCGTCGGGCAGGTACTGGGCGGCCAGTTCGAAGCCCTCGTCGGCGGCATGAGCGACCAGGCAGCTGTAACCCAATTCGTGGGCCAGGTCGAAGAGGATGCGGGCGAAATTCGGCTCGTCCTCGATCACCAGGATGCAGCGGTTGCCGAACGGCGCCCGCTCGCGGTCATCGGCGAAGGCCGGGGTCGGGCGCTCGCTGCGAACGGGCGCAGGCACCGGCGGGGCCGGCGGCAGTTCGTCGACCGCCGGGCGCAGGCTGTGCACCTCGACCTGCTGCGCCGAGGGTTCGAAGTGCTCGGGCAGGATCAGGCTGAACACGCTGCCCTGCCCCGGGCTGCTGTCGACATTGATCTGCCCGCCCAGCAGATGCGCCAGGTCGCGGGAGATGGACAGCCCCAGACCGGTGCCGCCATAGCGGCGGTTGCTGGTGCCATCGACCTGGTGGAAGGCGCCAAAGATCGCCTGCTGCTGGTCGGCGGCAATGCCGATACCGGTGTCGCGCACCGCGAAGACGATGCCCAGGCCTGTCTGGTGGCTGATGCGCAGGCTGACCTGGCCGCGCTCGGTGAACTTGATGGCGTTGGACAGCAGGTTCTTGAGAATCTGCTCCAGGCGTTGGCGGTCGGTGAACAGGGCCGCCGGCAGCGGCTGCTCCAGCTGCACGGCGAAGGACAGGCCCTTGTCCTGCGCCAACGGCCGGAACATGCCCTGCAGGCCTTCGACCAGACGCTCCAACGGTGTGCTTTCGGCGCGCACTTCCAGCTTGCCGGCCTCGACCTTGGCGATATCGAGAATATCGTTGATCAGGTTGAGCAAGTCGTTGCCGGCCGAGTAGATCGACTCGGCGAATTTCACCTGCTCCTCGCTGAGATTGCCGTCGGCGTTCTCGGCCAGCAGCTTGGCCAGGATCAGCGAGCTGTTGAGCGGCGTGCGCAGCTCATGGGACATGTTGGCGAGGAACTCGGACTTGTACTTGCTCGAGCGCTGCAGGTCATCGGCGCGGGCCTGCAACTCGACCTGGGCCTGGTTCAGCTCGCTGTTCTTGCGGTCCAGGGCCTCGGTGCGCTCGGCCAGTTGCTCGTTGGTCTGCTCCAGCTCCGCCTGCTGGGTCTCCAGGTGGGCCTGGGATTCCTTGAGCACCCGCGACTGTTCCTCGAGCTCTTCGTTGGCGGTCTTGAGCTCCTCCTGCTGCACCTGCAGTTCCTCGTTGAGCTGCTGGGTCTCGGCCAGCACTTCCTGCAGACGCTGACGGTAGCGGGCACTTTCGATGGAGATGCCCAGGTTTTCGGCGACTCGCTGCAGCAGTTCCACGTCACGCTCCTGCAGCGGACGCAGGAAGCCCAGCTCCAGCACGCCGTTGACCCGTCCATCGTCCTGCGCCGGCACCAGCACGCCGCTGCGCGGCAGGCCACGACCCAGGCCCGAGCTCAGGCGATAGTAGTCTTCCGGCAGCTCATCCAGGCGCAACAGCCGCCCCTGGGCCACCGCCTCGCCCAGCAGGCCGGCATGATCGCCCACGCGCGGTTCGCTGGCCTGCTGTTCGGCATCCAGCCCATAGGCGGCGACCCGCACCAGCTGGCCATGCTCATCGCGCACATACAGCGCACCGACCACGCTGCCCAGGTAACCGGCGAAAAAGCGCAGGATATTGTCGCCGAGCATTGGCAGCGTCAGCTGGCCGAGCACCTGCTCGGCCAACTGGGTCTGCCCGGCGCGTAGCCAGGCCTGTTGCTCCAGGCGCTCGGCCGCACGTTGCTGGGCCTCGAGGTTCTCGACATAGCTCGAGGACAAGGCCAGCAGGTCGCGCCGTCCCAGGTAGGCGAGCAACGCGCTCAGGGCAACGATGAACAACACGAACGCCGAGATCGCGGTCGTGGTGACCGTGCTGACCGTCTCGTTACGCGCCGTGCGCAGTTGCTGCTCAGTGTTGATGAAGGTGTCGAATTCCTTGCGGATCTCGTCGGTCAGGCGCTTGCCGCGGCCACGGCCAATCGACGACACCACATCACCCTGCTGACTGCGCCGCTGGCTGATGACTTCGTTGCCGAAGGTGTTCCACTCGCGCTGCAAGGCCGCGATGCGGTCGATGCGGTCGACTTGCTGGGGGTTGTCGGCCACCATTCCCCGCAGGCTGTCCAGGCTGCCGAAGATGCGCGGCTTGGCCACCTCGTAGGGGTCGAGGAAACGCTCTTCGCCGGTCAGCAGATAGCCGCGCATGCCGGTTTCCATGTCGATCGACAGCTTGATCGTCTCGTTGGCATTGCCGATCACCCGATCGGTGTGCTCGACCCACTGCATGGCCGAAAGCAGGTAGTAGATCACCGCGACAAAGGCCACGGCGCCCAGTAGCCCCACTCCCAGGGGCAGGCCGACGTTGCGGCTCAGCAGTTTGCGAAAACTGCGTTGGTCCATCGAGGCTGCTTGAATCATGTGAAAGTGCCCGAGCGAAATAAGTCCATTGAACAGACCGGCGTCTACGTCGTGTAAGTGTTGCCCTGCGCCAGACCGACCGCGAATACAGCGAGTCTAACCAGCTTTCGCGGAACTGGCAGGGCATTTAGCCAGTATTTGAAGCCTGTCTGCAGCAATCGTTCCATCTATTTGCCCATGCCGTTAAGCTTGGGAACTTCTGCCATGGCCCCGCGCACAGAGTAGAGACAATCCATCGAAACAGGATCCACACAATGCACCTTCTGGTAGTCGAAGACGACGACATCGTTCGCATGCTGATAGTCGAAGTGCTCGACGAACTGGGCTATGCCGCCATCGAGGCCGACAGCGCTGCCGCGGCCCTCAAGATCATCGAGGATCCTACGCAACCGCTGGCGCTGTTGATGACCGACGTGGGGCTGCCCGACCTGCGCGGCGAGGAATTGGCGGCCAAGGCCCGGGAAAGCCGGCCGAACCTGCCGGTGCTGTTCGCCAGTGGCTACGCCGAGAGCTTCAACGTGCCCCCAGGCATGCACCTGATCGGCAAGCCATTCAGCATCGACCAGTTACGCGAAAAAGTGCAGGAGATTCTTCTCGCACCGTGAACCCTGAAGGCTTGCGGCCCATCGCCGGCAAGCCGGCTCCATAGGGACCGTGCCCATGCCAGAGGCCAACTGAAATAATTTGAACGTCTCGCGCCTTTAGGCTTCAAACCTTCGAGGTATGCCTCTCTCGTCGGAAAGCCACCATGAAGATGCCCTGTCGTGCCCCTTGCGCTTGCCTGGAACTGGATTTCGTCCGCGATACCCTGTTCGGCCCGGTGGCCCAGCGCGCCATGTGCCAGGTCCAGTTGGCCGCCCTCAGCCTGCAGGGCCGTCCCGCGCTGCGCCTGCATATCGAACCGCCGTTACCCGGCAAGGTGGAGAAGGCGCACAGCGTCGCCTTCGCCTGGGAAGGGCGCAACTATCGGGGCGTGGTCCGTGAACACGTCAAATGCGGCGACGGCGGCATCAACCTGCTGCTCGAGTTGCAATGACCTCAAGCAATCGCTTTGTGGGCGCCCGGCGGGGCATCACGTTGTGCCTTGACCCGACTCACAAGGCCCAGCAGGTCATGGCAGGTATTGAGGCTGGCAATCGGCACGCCCGTCACGGTAAGGCAATCGTCCAGGCTCGAGCCCTGGCCCAGACGAATGGTGAGGTGCTCGCCGTCCGCACAGCTCACCTCGCAGCGGTCGGGCAGGCAGGCCTGTTCGATCATCTGCCGCATCTCAAGCATCGAAACGCCAATCAACGACATGGTACGACCCTCTCTTGTACTGGATGGCCTGTTGGGTGTGGTACGCCCTCGACGGGCATGATGCCAATTGAGATTGCCCATGAGGGGGCGCAGGTCCATTCGCCCCAGCGATGACAACGGCTCAATGCCTCTAGCACCTTAGTGGAAGAAACCGCTGGCAGGGCAACGTTCGGTCGTCTTCACACCGCAGGCGACGGGCGGTCAGCGACTACATCCGTGCCAGTTCCTCACGGCAGAATTCCACGAACAACTGCGCCGGTTTGGTCAGTTGCACACGCTTGAGGTGCGCCGCCGCCAACCCCGACAGCGTCACTGGCTCGGCAATCGTCAGCGTCACCAGACGCTGCCCGTCGTAGGTGAATTCCGAGTGCGGCCGGGTGACCAGCAGCGAGAAACCGAAGCCCTGCCCCACCATGCCCCGGACCATCTCGATCGACGGGGAGCTAAAGACGATATTCGGCGTCAGCCCCAGTTCGTTGAACAGGCTGACGAAATAGGTGCGGCTGGGGGCCACGTCGAGCAGGATCATCGGCTCGGGGCACAGGTCACGCAGCGACACCTGGGCTTGGCCTGCGAAACGGTGCTTTTCCGGTAGCAGCACATAGGGTTTCTGTGGCGGCATCAGCGGCTCGGTCTCGATGGTGCCGTCCAGGTCATGGTCGTAGAGGAACGCCAGGTCGAAGGTACCGGCCGTCAGCCCCTGGATCAGGTCCTGTTGCTCGCCGTCGCGCAGGCGGATGTCCACCCCTGGGTAGCGCTCGCGGAAGCCGGCGATCAGCCGCGGCAGATACAGCGGCGCCACGGTCTCGAAACAGCCGATGTCGATCTGCCCGGCCACCGTGTCGTTGTCGGCCAGGGCGTTCTGCTCGAACTCGTGGGCCATCTGCAACAGGGACCGGGTCTTGGCGTAGAAGCGCTTGCCGCTGGGCGTCAGCGACACGCCCTGGGCGTGATGGCGAATGAACAGCTGCACGCCGAAGCTCTCTTCCAGGCTCTTGATCGCCGTGGAGATCGACGGCTGGGCGATGTACAACTGGCGCGAGGCTTCGGCGACGCTGCCGGCCTCCACGGTGGTGACGAAGTACTTCAGTTGGCGCAAGGTGTAGGAAGCCACGCTGACCTCTCTGGCGCCGTGTGCGGCGCGCGGGATTTTCCTGTCAGCTTACCGCGCCTTGAGGCGCGCGGGCGGATCACCCAGGCAAGGATTTACCTGGGGGTTGAGCAGCATTTTCCGTGGTGATCCAGGCGGTCAGACCGCCTGCAACGGAATATCGCCAGCGCTGCCTTTGCCGTCGCGTCGCTCGCTCATCCAGTCATTGACCTTCTGCCCGAACTCGGCCGGCGCCTTGCGCCCGAACCGCCGCGCCAGGTCGAGGATGGTCTGTTGGGCCAGCGCCTCCTCCATGCGCTTCTGCGCCCCCAGCATCACCGCGTGGATCGCACAGGTGCCCTCGGTCGCCCAGCCTGGCGCCGAACCTTCGAACACCGCGCAGCGCTCGCGGATCTCGCGGCAATCGAAGAGCTTCTTCGGCCCATCGATGGCCGTGACGATATCCAGCACGGTGATTTCGTCGGAAGGCCGCGCCAGGCGAAACCCGCCGCGCACGCCTTCGGTCGCGGCGACCAGCCCGGCCCGGGCGAGCTTGGTGAAGACCTTGGCCAGGTATTCCTGGGGCACCCCCTGCAGTTCGGCCAGGTCGCGCACGCTGGACTCGCGGCTGTCGCCACGCTCGTCCACCAGGAACAGCAGGCAGTGGATGCCGTACTCGACGCCTGCACTGTAGAGGGACATACAAATCTCCGACTGACTTTGTCGCAAATAGTACGCCCTTCAGCGCTGGCAAGCAAAGCCGGGCGTAGCCGCCCGTCGCCGGGCAGGCCGATCGAGACCCCGCTTAACGCCATACAACACAAGGCATCCAGGCGTCTCTGGGCGGTTGGCGAACAACCCGATGCGCAAAAAACACTTGCCGAATTAAACTACGACCAATACAGTCGTAGTTGCTCGACAAGCAGCACATGCTTCGTCGAAGCCCTTTCCTACCTTGCGGAGCACCTTCATGACCTCTCGTATCCTGATCATCGGTGCCGGCTTTGCCGGTGTCTGGAGCGCACTGAGCGCCGCCCGCCTGCTCGACCAGGCCCAGCGCGGCGACGTGCGCATCAGTGTGCTGGCCCCGCAGCCGCAACTGCGGATCCGCCCACGCTTCTACGAAGCCGACGTGCACAGCTTGCAGGCGCCATTGGAAGCGCTGTTCGACGTGGTGGGCGTGGAGTTCATCCACGGCACCGCCGACACCATCGACAGCGACGCCCGCCTGGTCGGCTATCGTGATGCCGACGGCCACCAGCACCAGCTCGGCTACGATCGCCTGATCCTCGCCGCCGGCAGCCAGGTGGCCCGCCCCGCCGTCCCGGGCCTGGCCGAGCACACCTTCGATGTCGACCAGATGGAGTCGGCCACTCGCCTGGAACAGCACCTGCACAGCCTGGCCAGCCTGCCCGCCTCCCCGGCGCGCAACACCGTGGTGGTGTGCGGCGGTGGCTTCACCGGTATCGAAACGGCCACCGAGCTGCCATCCCGGCTGCGCGCCATCCTCGGCGAAGGCCAGGCCCGTGTGGTGCTGATCGACCGAGGTGCCAGCATCGGCGCCGCGCTCGGCGCCGGGATCACCCCGGCCATCGTCAGCGCCAGCGAGCAGGCCGGCGTGCAATGGCTGACCGGCACCTCGGTGGTGGCGGTGGATGCGGGGGGCGTGACCCTGGATAACGGCGAATACATCGCCAGCAAGACCGTGATCTGGACCGTGGGGGTCAAGGCCAGCCCGTTGACCGCCCAGGTCGCAGGCGAGCGTGACGGCCTGGGCCGCCTGAAAGTCGACGGTCACCTGAAAGTCGTTGGCCAGGACTACATCTACGCCACCGGCGATGTCGCCCGCGCCGCGGTCGACGACCTGGGCAACCACGCGCTGATGACCTGCCAGCACGCCATTCCCATGGGCCGCCATTCGGGCAACAACGCCATGGCCGACCTGCTGGGCGTGGAGCCGGTGATCTATCGCCAGCCCAAGTACGTCACCTGCCTGGACCTGGGCGAATGGGGCGCGGCCTACAGCGAAGGCTGGGAACGCGAACTGCACCTGCAGGGCCAGGACGGCAAGCAACTCAAGCGCCAGATCAACACGGTGTGGATCTATCCCCCGGCAGCGGATCGCGCCCAGGCGCTGGCGGCTGCCGACCCATTGATTCCGATCGTTGCATGATCAAAAAGGGCCGCTATGCGGCCCTTTTTGCGACGGAATGAAGGCTGGTAGTCAGCAAGTGACGACACACCCGGGGGACCGAGCGTTCATTGAACGACTGGTCAAAAATAGTGGCACTGTGTCATCATTCTGAAAAAACAACATGAACCGTGAGGATATAACCCCTTTCGCAGTGCATCGAGAGCCCTACCAGCCGAGCCCGGTCCGTCCGCGCTCTTGACGCCTGCAGCCACCGTCAAGGAGCGTCGCATGCAGTTACGGAACGTTAAGATCGGCATTCGGGCAGCAGGAATGTTCACCCTGCTCGGGGTACTGGTCCTGGCCATGGGCCTGGTCGCCCTCTACGAGACCCGCAGGATGGACAGCGCCACCGACGAAATCCGCATCACGTGGATGCCCGCGGTACTCGCCCTGGGCGAGGTCAGCAGCAACCTGGGCCGAGCCCGTGCCCTCACCTTGCGCAGTGTCCTGGAGGACAGCAGCAGCGTGCGCCACGCCACCCTGGACAAGATCGTCCAGGTCAACCAGCAGCTCGAAAGCGACCTCAAGGCCTACGAGCGCACCATCATCGAAGCCGACGACCGCGCCCTGTTCGATGCCTTCATCGGTCTTAGCGAGCGTTACCACGGCCTGCAAAAAACCATTCGCAGCGCCGCCGGCAACGATCAGCTCGACGAAGCCCGCCGCCTGGTCAACGGCCCGCTGGCCGAGTACGCCGACAGCATGATGAGGGCTCTGGGCGAACTGATCGTCTACAACACCCAGGGCGCCGAGCAGGCTTCGCAGCGCAGCAGCGCGGCGTCCGACGAAGCCTTTGCCCTGATCATCGGCGCCATTGCCGTGATCCTGCTCGCGCTGGTCGGCATCGCCACCTTCCTCACCCGCAGCATCATCGTCCCGCTGGCCGACGCCGTCGCCGTGGCCGAGCGCGTCGCCACCGGCGACCTGACCCGCGAGATCACCGTGCTCGGCCGCGACGAGCCGGCCTTGCTGCTGCGCGCCCTGAGCCGCATGCAGCACAGCCTGCGCGACACCTTGCGGCGGATCGCCGCCTCCTCCGACCAGCTGGCCTCGGCCTCCGAGGAGTTGCACACCGTTACCGAAGACACCAGCCGTGGCCTGCACCAGCAAAGCGCCGAGATCGACCAGGCCGCCACCGCGGTCAACCAGATGACCGCCGCCGTCGAAGAAGTGGCCAGCAATGCCGTGAGCACCGCCGATGCCTCCCAGGGCGCCGACCGCACAACGCGCGATGGCCGCGACCAGGTCAACCAGGCACTGGCCTCGATCCAGCACCTGGTCAATGACGTGACCGGCACCGCCGAGGAAATCGAGCAACTGGCCAGCCACGCCAACCAGATCAGCCAGGTGCTTGACGTGATCGGTTCGATCGCCGGCCAGACCAACCTGCTGGCCCTCAACGCCGCCATCGAGGCCGCCCGGGCCGGCGAGGCGGGCCGTGGTTTTGCCGTGGTCGCCGACGAGGTACGCGCCTTGGCCCACCGCACCCAACAGTCCACGGCGGAAATCGAGCAGATGATCGGCGGCATCCAGACCGGCACCGAGCGCGCGGTCAACGCCATGCACAGCAGCCAAGGCCGCGCCGGCGGCACCCTGGAAGTGGCGCAATCGGCCGGCCAGGCCCTGGAGCTGATCGCCGAGGCGATCGCCACGATCAACCAGCGCAACCTGGTGATCGCCACGGCCTCTGAGCAGCAGGCCCAGGTGGCGCGGGAAGTGGACCGCAACCTGGTGAACATCCGCGACCTGGCGATGCAGACTTCGGCAGGCGCCAACCAGACCAGCGCGGCGGCCCAGGACCTGTCACGCCTGGCGGTGGAGCTGAATGGGATGGTGGCGCAGTTCAAGGTCTGAGGTGCCGGGAGCACCCTCGCGGGGCAAGCCCCTCCTACAGATCAACTGCAAGGTTGCTGTAGGGACAGGCTTGCCCCGCGATCGCATTCCAACCCTGGCGAATAGGAAAAAACGCTATAGCGCGTAAGACCTGGCGACTACCCCCTGCTCATCCCCCAGCCCAAGCTCTTGACGTTTGCATTCACACGTCAAGGAACACCCATGCTGTTGAGAAACATGAAGATCGGCAAGCGGGCGACCAGCCTGTTCACCCTGCTGGCAACCCTGGTCCTGGCCATGGGGCTGGTGGCGCTGTACGAGACCCGGCAGATGAACGATGCCACCGACGAAATACGCGGCAATTGGCTGCCAGCGGTAATCGCCCTCAACGAAATCACCGGTACCCTCGCCCAGGAACGCGCAGCGACACTGCGTGCGGCCCTGGAGCAGGACGGTGACAACAATGCCAGCGTCAAATTGCTGAATAGCACCGAGGAAGCGGTGCAGCAGGACCTGAAGGACTATGAAAAGACCATTGCCGACGCCGAGGACCGCAGCCTGTTCAGTGCTTTCATCACGGCACGCCAACATTACACCCAGCAGCAGCACGAAGTGCTACGCAACCTCAGTGCCGGCCAGATGACAGAAGCCCTGCGCCTGATCAATGGCCCATTGATCCAACGCGCCGACCGCATGATGGAAACCCTGGCGACGCTGGTGGCCTACAACTACAAGGGAGCGCAAGCCGCCTCGCAGCGTAGCGACGCGGTCAGTGATCAGGCGCTCACCGTGATCATCGGTTCAATGGTTCTGATCATCCTGGTGTTGATCGCCATCGCCATCCTGTTCACCCGCAGCATCGTCGCGCCGCTGACCGAGGCTGTCAGGGTGGCCGAACGTGTCGCCACCGGTGACCTTACCCACGAGATCGTGGTCGTCGGCCAGGACGAACCGGCATTGCTGCTGCACGCCCTGCGCCGCATGCAACAAAGCCTGCGCGACACCATCGGCAAGATCGCCGCGTCCTCCAACCGCCTGGCCTCGGCCTCGGAGGAGCTGCACAGCGTCACCGAGGACACCAGCCGTGGCTTGCTGCAGCAGAGCACCGAGATCGACCAGGCCGCCACTGCGGTCAATCAGATGACCAGCGCCGTCGAGGAGGTGGCCAGCAACGCCGTGAGCACGGCCGAAGCTTCCCAAGGCGCGGACCAGACCACCCGTGACGGCCGAGACCAGGTCAACCAGGCACTCGCCTCGATCCAGCACCTGGTCGATGACGTCACCGGCACCGCCGCAGAGATCGAGCAGTTGGCCAACAGCGCCAACGACATTACCCGCGTGCTGGATGTGATCGGCGCCATCGCCGGCCAGACCAACCTGCTGGCGCTCAATGCCGCCATCGAGGCTGCCCGCGCCGGCGAGGCAGGCCGTGGCTTTGCCGTGGTCGCCGACGAAGTGCGCGCCCTGGCCCACCGTACCCAGCAGTCCACCGCGGAGATCGAGCAGATGATCGGCGGCATCCAGATCGGCACAGAACGGGCGGTCAGCGCCATGCACAGCAGCCAGGGCCGCGCCAGCGGTACCCTGGAGGTGGCTCAGTCGGCCGGTCAGGCTCTGGAGCTGATCTCGCGGACCATCACCTCGATCAACAAGCGCAACCTGGTGATCGCCAGCGCCACCGAGGAGCAGGCACAAGTGGCCCGGGAAGTGGACCGCAACCTGGTGAATATCCGCGAGCTGGCGATGCAGACGACCACCGGGGCCAACCAGACCAGCGCATCGGCCCAGGACCTGTCGCAGCTGGCGCTGGAGCTCAATGGGCTGGTCGCGCAGTTCAAGGTCTGAACGGCCTGACGAACATCGCGGGGCACGCCTGCTCCTGCAAGGGCTGTGCAGGATCGGGCAGGCCCAGCGATGAGGTTGGCACGAATATCAGGATTTGACGCCGACCACCCGCTGCGCCTTTTCCGGCTGCGCCCGCGTCGCCAGGCAGTAATACAGCGGCACTGTCACCAACAGCCCGAACAGCCACGACAGATCCGCCCCTTCGACGATGTTCGAGTACGGCCCGACATACAGCGACGTATTGGCGAACGGCAATTGCACCAGGATGCCGCAGGCGTAGGCGATGATCGCGTGATGGTTGAAACGCCCGTAGATGCCGCCATCGGCGCGGAAGATCGAGGCGATGTCGTACTCGCCGCGCTTGATCAGGTAGAAGTCCACCAGGTTGATCGACGCCCACGGCACCAGCACAAGCAACAGCGCCAGGATCAGCCCGATGAACTGGCCGATGAAGTCCGCCGAAGCGTTCAGCGCCACCAGGGCGCAGCCCCCCAGGATCACTCCCGCCAACACCACGCGCAGCCGGATGCTCGGCGTCCAGTGGGCGGCAAAGGTCTGGATCGCGGTAACGATCGACAGCACCGCGCCGTAGAGGTTGAGGGCGTTGTGGCTGATGATGTTGAGCAGGAACAGCACCATCAGCACCGGGCCCAGCCAACCGGTGGCCTGTTTGACCGCCACCATGGCATCAGTGCCTTCCGGCACGCACAGCACCGCCACCGCACCGAAACTGAAGCACAGGATGGTGCCCAGGGTGGCACCGAGATAGGTGGCCCAGAACGGCTTGGCGATGCCGACTTCACGGGGCAGGTAGCGCGAGTAGTCCGAGGTGTAGGGCGAGAAGCTGATCTGCCAGATGATGCCCAGCGACACCGTGGCGACGAAGCCGGACAGGTTGAACGCGCCGCGGCTGAAGAAGTCGCCCGGCAGCTCCTGGGCGAACATCATGATGAAACCGGCCAGCAGCGCCGAGCCCATCACCCAGGTGCCGACGCGGTTCAACGTATGGATGAAGCGGTAGCCGATCACCCCGATGGCGGTGGCGCTCAGGGCGCCGATGACGATGGCGCCGGGCATCGGCACGCCGGGGGCGATGCCGTGGATCGACTTGCCGGCCAGGACGATGTTGGAAATGAAGAAACCGACGTAGATCAATGCGGTGAAGAACACGATCAGCAGCGCGCCATAGCGGCCGAACTGGCCGCGGCTCTGCACCATCTGCGGAATGCCCAGCTGCGGCCCCTGCGCCGAGGCCAGGGCGATCACCACCCCGCCCAGCAGATGCCCCAGCACGATGGCCAGCAGCCCCCACAGCAAGTTCAGATGGAACACCTGGACCACCATGGCACCAGTGACGATCGGCAGCGGCGCGATGTTGGTGCTGAACCACAGGGTGAAAAGGTCGCGCGCCTTCCCATGGCGCTCGGACGGTGGCACGTAATCGACCGTGTGTTGCTCGACGAGATGGTGTTGCGACGACGGTTGGGACATAGGATTCAGCTCGAAAGGTCGTTTTTATCGTTGTATGGAAACCGCTCGGGGCGGCCTCTCAGCTGAAGACCATATTATGGTATTCCAACAGTTTGACAACACTGCACTGCTCATTTTCAGCGCAACTGATCCGCTCCATGCACCGTCACGCCACACGAATATTTACACCAAGACCAGTGATTACGGGGCTTGCACCGTTTATCGCGAACTCCAGCGCACGGAAAATTCCGCTTGCAATATAGGTATTACGGTATACCATCAGACACATCAACGATAAAAACCGCGGACCACCGCAGCCTTTTCAGAGGTACACGAGATGATCGACGCAACCGTCTACAAGCACGTCCTGGGCTCCTTCCCCTCCGGCGTGACCGTCATCACCACCCTGGACGACGACGGCTCGATCGTCGGCCTCACCGCCAGCGCCTTCTCCTCCCTGTCGATGGACCCGCCGCTGGTGCTGTTCTGCCCCAACTACAGCTCCGACTCCTACCCTGTACTGATGAAGAACAAGCGCTTCGCCATTCACCTGCTCTCCGGTGAACAGCAGGCCGAGGCGTATGCGTTCGCGAAAAAAGGCAAGGACAAGGCCGTCGGCATCGAGTGGACCCTCAGCGAACTGGGCAACCCGATCCTGGCCGGCGCCACCGCCGTGATCGAATGCGAACTGTGGCGTGAATACGAAGGCGGCGACCACGCCATCATGGTCGGCAAGGTACACAACCTGATCGTCCCGCAGGAGGCGCCGCGCCCGATGGTCTATTGCCGCGGCAAGATGGCCAGCCTCCCGGCCTTCGCCTGAACCCTGACGACCGATTCCACTTAGAGCGCCTGCCCCGGCGGGCGACAACAACAAAGCTCCGAGGAAAAGCCCCATGAAATTTTCGCTGTTCGTGCACATGGAACGTTGGGATGAGCAGGTCAGCCACCGCCAGCTGTTCGAAAACCTCACCGAACTGACCCTGATGGCCGAAGACGGCGGTTTCAGCACCGTGTGGATCGGCGAACACCACGCCATGGAATACACCATCTCGCCGAGCCCGATGCCGCTGCTGGCCTACCTCGCAGCGCGCACCGAGAAGATCCGTCTGGGCGCCGGCACCATCATCGCGCCCTTCTGGAACCCGATCCGCGTGGCGGGCGAATGCGCCCTGCTCGACGTGATCAGCAATGGCCGCATGGAAGTGGGCCTGGCCCGTGGCGCCTACCAGTTCGAGTTCGACCGCATGGCCGGCGGCATGCCGGCCACCGATGGCGGCAAGGCCCTGCGCGAGATGGTCCCGGCGGTGCGCCAGCTGTGGCAAGGCGACTATGCCCATGAAGGCGAGATCTACAACTTTCCCATCTCCACCAGCGTGCCCAAGCCGGTACAGCAGGGCATGCCGCCGATGTGGATCGCCGCCCGCGACCCGGACTCGCACAACTTCGCCGTGGCCAACGGCTGCAACGTCATGGTCACCCCGCTGATGAAGGGCGACGAAGAGGTGCTGGACCTGAAGAACAAGTTCCAGGCCGCGCTGGACAACAACCCGGACGTGCCGCGCCCACAACTGATGGTGCTGCGCCACACCCACGTGCACAGCCCGGCCGAGCCGGACGGCTGGAAGGTCGGCGCCCAGGCAATTTCACGCTTCTACCGCACCTTCGATGCCTGGTTCGGCAACAAGACCGTGCCGGTCAACGGCTTCCTCGAGCCAAGCCCGGAATCGAAGTTCGCCGAGGTGCCAGCCTTCGCGCTGGAGAATATCCGCAAGAACACCATGATCGGCACCCCAGAAGAAATCATTGCGCGCATCAAGTACTACCAGGAGCTCGGTGTCGACGAGTTCAGCTTCTGGTGCGACAACAGCCTGCCCCATGCCGAGAAACGCAAGTCGCTGGAGCTGTTCATCAAGGAAGTGGTGCCGGCCTTCGCCTGAATTCCCTTTGCCTGATCGATTGCGGGAAGCAGCCCGCTCGCGTTGGCCCCAGTGGCCGACGTGGGCGGGCTTTTTTTATTCCGCGACCAAGCCAATACAGACGCCACAAAATTCCGCGCAGCAGCCGACCTTTAGTCACCCGACGAAACAAATTTTCGAGTGGCTCTTGCACATCAAATATTATGGTATACCATCAGACAACAAGAGCTGATAACCCTAACCAGGAGCCCCCCATGAGTTTCGAAATCCGCAAGATCGTCACCTACTCCGAAGAGACCCGCATCGAAGGCGGCAAGGCCACCGACAAGCCGGTGACCATGGTCGGCCTGGCCGTGGTGATCAAGAACCCATGGGCCGGTCGCGGTTTCGTCGAAGACCTCAAGCCGGAGATCCGCGCCAACTGCTCCGCACTGGGCGCGCTGATGGTCGAGCGCCTGACCGCCGCCATCGGCGGAGCCGACAAGATCGAGGCCTACGGCAAGGCCGCCGTGGTCGGCGCCGACGGCGAGATCGAGCACGCCTCGGCGGTGATCCACACCTTGCGCTTCGGCAACCACTACCGCGAAGCGGTGCAGGCCAAGAGCTACCTGAGCTTCACCAACAAGCGCGGCGGCCCCGGCACCTCGATCCAGATCCCGATGATGCAGAAGGACGACGAAGGCCTGCGCTCGCACTACATCACCCTGGAAATGCAGATCGAAGACGCCCCGCGTGCCGACGAGATCGTCGTGGTGCTGGGCGCCGCCGACGGTGGCCGCCTGCACCCACGCATCGGCAACCGCTACATCGACCTGGAAGAACTGGCTGCCGAAAAGGCCAACGCTCAATAACAACAACCAAGACGGGCCTGGGCGTGGCGTGCATACCCGCCGCGCCCGACCTTCAAGGAGCGCCCTCCATGATTCAGCCTGTCGCTGAACGTACACCGGCCGGGACCAGTTACCTGGACCTGGGCCAGGGCCAGCCCGTGGTACTGATCCACGGCGTGGGCCTGAACAAGGAAATGTGGGGTGGGCAGATCGTCGGCCTGGCCAACGACTACCGCGTCATCGCCTACGACATGCTCGGCCATGGCCAGAGCCGCGTGCCCAGCGCCGATACGCCGCTGGAGGGCTATGCCGAGCAGCTCGCCGAACTGCTCGACCACCTGCAGATCGCCCAGGCCAGCGTGATCGGCTTTTCCATGGGCGGCCTGGTGGCCCGCGCCTTCGCCCTCAACTACCCGCAACGCCTGGCCGCGCTGGTGGTACTCAACAGCGTGTTCAACCGTACCCCCGAGCAGAGCGCCGGGGTGATTGCACGCGCCGCGCAAGCCTTCGAACAAGGCCCCGACGCCAACGTCGATGCCGCCCTCGAGCGCTGGTTCAGCCGCGAGTACAAGGCCGCCAACCCGGCCCAGGTCGCCGCCATCCGCCAGATCCTGGCAAGCAACGACCCGCAGGGCTACCACACCACCTACTCGCTGTTCGCCACCCAGGACATGTACCGCGAAGCCGACCTGGGCAACATCCAGGTACCGACGCTGATCGCCACCGGCGAGCTCGACAGCGGTTCCACTCCGGCGATGACCCGCCAACTCGCCGCGCGGATTCCCGGCGCGCAGAGCGTGGTCCTGGCCGAGCAACGGCATATGATGCCGGTGGAAGCACCGCGCGAAGTCAACAAGATGCTGCTGGACTTCCTCAGGCAGGCCCGCACCCTCACCGAATCCGCCAAGGGGATAGTCGCATGACCCTCGTTCGTTTCCAGATGTGCATCGACGGCCAATGGCGCGATGCCCAGAGCGGCAAGACCTTCGACAGCCTCGACCCGGCCACCGCCAAGGCCTGGGCGCAACTGCCCGATGCCGGCGAAGCCGATGTCGAGCTTGCCGTACAAGCCGCCCAGCGCGCCTTCGAAGGCAAGGCCTGGCGCGGCCTCACTGCCACCGCCCGGGGCAAGCTGCTGCGCCGTCTCGGCGACCTGATTGCCGAGAACAAGGAACACCTGGCCCAGCTGGAAAGCCGTGACAACGGCAAGCTGATCCGCGAAACCCGCGGCCAGGTCGGCTACCTGCCGGAGTTCTTCCACTACACCGCTGGCCTGGCCGACAAGCTCGAAGGCGGCACCCTGCCGCTGGACAAGCCGGACCTGTTCGCCTACACGGTGCACGAGCCGATCGGCGTGGTGGCCGGGATCATCCCGTGGAACAGCCCGCTGTACCTCACCGCGATCAAGCTGGCCCCGGCCCTGGCCGCCGGCAACACCATCGTGCTCAAACCCTCGGAACACGCCTCCGCCACCCTCCTCGAGCTGGCCCGCCTGGCCCTGGAAGCCGGCTTCCCGGCTGGCGTTGTCAACGTGGTCACAGGCTACGGCCCAAGCACCGGCGCGGCACTGACCCGCCACCCGCTGGTGCGCAAGATCGCCTTCACCGGCGGCGCCGCCACCGCACGCCACGTGGTGCGCAGCAGCGCCGAGAACTTCGCCAAGCTGTCGCTGGAGCTGGGCGGCAAGTCGCCGAACATCATCTTCGCCGACGCCGACCTGGACAGCGCCATCAACGGCGCCGTGGCCGGCATCTATGCCGCCTCCGGGCAAAGCTGCGTGGCCGGTTCGCGCCTGCTGGTGCAGGAGGAGATCTTCGACGAGTTCGTCGAACGCCTGATCGCCCGCGCCAAAAGCATCCGCATCGGCAACCCGCAGGACGACAACAGCGAGATGGGCCCGATCGCCACCGCCCAGCAACTGGCGGTGATCGAAGGCCTGGTGGCCGCGGCCAAGGCCGAGGGCGCCACCCTGCGCATGGGTGGCAAACGCGCCGAGGTCGAAGGCGATGGCTGGTTCTACGAGCCGACCCTGTTCGAGTGCGACAGCAACTCGATGACCATCATGCAGGAAGAAGTGTTCGGCCCGGTCGCCGCGGTGATCCGCTTCAAGACCGAGGAACAGGCCCTGGCCATGGCCAACGACTCGCAGTTCGGCCTGGCCGCCGGTATCTGGACCCGCGACCTGGGCCGCGCCCACCGCCTGGCCCGTGACGTGCGCTCGGGGATCATCTGGGTCAATACCTACCGCGCCGTATCGGCCATGGCCCCCATCGGCGGCTTCAAGAACAGCGGTTACGGCCGCGAGAGCGGCATCGACTCGGTGCTGGCCTATACCGAGCTGAAGACGGTGTGGATCAACCTGTCCACCGCGCCCATGCCCGACCCCTTCGTGATGCGCTAGGAGAACGCCACCATGATCGAACCTGGCATCTACAAAGACGTGATGGGCTCGTTCCCGTCCGGCGTCACCGTGGTCACCACCCTGGACGCCGACGGCGGCATCGTCGGCATCACCGCCAGCGCGTTCAGCGCGCTGTCGATCGAGCCGGCGCTGGTGCTGTTCTGCCCCAACTACGCCTCCGACACCTATCCGATCCTGCGTGACAGCAAGCAGTTCGCCATCCACCTGCTGTCCGCCGACCAGACCGCCGAGGCCTATGCCTTCGCCGGCAAGGGCAAGGACAAGGCCAAGGGCATCGACTGGCAATTGAGCGAGCTGGGCAACCCGCTGCTGACCAAGGCCACGGCGATCATCGAGTGCGAATTGTGGCGCGAATACGATGGCGGCGACCACGCGATCATCGTCGGCCAGGTGAAGAACCTGGTGCTGCCCGAGCAGCCGGTCACCCCGATGGTCTATCACAAGGGCAAGCTCGGCGCGCTGCCGCCGCTGGGCTGACACCCCCAGGGGCGCTTTGCGCCCCAATCGCTGGCAAGTCGCAGCGGCGAACCGCAGCTCCCACAGGACGGCGTTTTTTCTGTGGGAGCCGGCTTGCCGGCGAAAGGGCTGCGTAGCAGCCCCAACAGTTTCCGGGGGCCGCGCATACCCCCTCACCTTCGGTTGCGGCCCCCGTTTTTATTCGCCTGACGCAGGAACCCGGCCCATGAGCAACGACAAATACGAAAAAGGCCTCGCCATCCGCACCCAGGTGCTCGGCGAAGACTACGTCAACCGATCGATCCAGAACGCCGACGAGTTCACCCAGCCACTCCAGGAGCTGGTCACCGAGTACTGCTGGGGCCACGTCTGGGGCCGCGATGGCTTGTCGCTCAAAGAGCGCAGCATGATAAACTTGGCGATGATTTCCGCGCTCAACCGGCCCCACGAGCTCAAGCTGCACATCCGCGGCGCGCTGCGTAATGGCCTGAGCCGCGAACAGATTCGCGAGATCCTGCTTCAAGTCGGCATTTACTGCGGCGTGCCCGCGGCGGTGGACAGTTTCCGCCTGGCCCGCGAAGCGTTCGCCGAAGCCGATGCGCAATCCACCCGTTAACAGCGGGCTGTGTGAACCACTGCAAGGAATGCCCCGGTTCAAGGCATTCCGCGATGTTGGCGCAACAGCCGCATAGAAGAGCGCCCCTGATGAAACGCCAGCCCCTCGACGACAGCTTCAAGGTCAACCGCAACCCCGTCACCCTTCGTGAAATCGTGCTCGACAAGCTGCGCGGCGCGATCATGAACTTCCACCTGCTGCCGGGTGACCGCCTGGTCGAGCGCGACCTCTGCGAGCGCCTGGGCGTCAGCCGCACCTCGGTGCGCGAGGCCCTGCGCCACCTGGAGTCCGAAGGCCTGGTGGAGTTCGCCGACGCCAAGGGGCCTCGGGTGGCGATCATCACCCTGGAAGACGCCCGTGATATCTACGAGCTGCGCTGCGTGCTCGAAGGCCTGATCGTGCAACTGTTCACCCTCAACGCCAAGGCCAAGGACATCCGCGCCCTGGAGCGCGCCCTGGAGGTCAACCGCGAGGCCCTGGAGGACGGCGAGCTGCAACAGGTGCTCGACTCGGTGCAAGGCTTCTACGACGTGCTGCTCGAAGGCTCGGGCAACCAGGTCGCCGCCCAGCAGCTGCGCCAGCTGCAGGCGCGCATCAGCTACCTGCGCGCCACCTCGGTGTCGCAGGAGAACCGCCGCGGCGCGAGCAACCGCGAAATGGAAAAGATCGTAGAGGCGATCAAGGGTGGCGACCCCCAGGCCGCCCACCAGGCCTCGGTCGACCACGTGCGTGCCGCCGCCAAGGTCGCCCTCGACTACCTGCGCCAGAAGCAGGACGACAACGCCAAGGTCCGCGATATCGTCGCCCCCCTGCCCCTCAAGGACCCTCGCATAGGCCGCTGACCATGCCCACCGCCCCGCGCTACTGCCCGCACTGCACCACGGAACTGGCCCGGGGCGTCCCCAACGGCGACACCCACGAACGTCTTCACTGCGCCGGTTGCGGCTACATCCACTACATCAACCCGAAGATCATCGCCGGCTGCATCATCGAGCGCGACGGCAAGTACCTGCTGTGCCAGCGCGCCATTCCGCCGCGCCCCGGGACCTGGACCCTGCCGGCCGGTTTCATGGAGGCCGGCGAGACCACCGAACAGGCGGCGCTGCGCGAGGTGTGGGAAGAGAGCGGCGTGCGCGCCGACATCGTCTCGCCCTACTCGATCTTCAGCGTGCCGCAGATCAGCGAGGTGTACATCATCTTCCGCGCCGTGGTCACCGAGGAGACCGGCCAGTACGGGCCCGAGACCCTGGACTACCGCTTCTTCGAGCCAGACCAGATCCCCTGGGACGAAATCTACTACCCGGCGATCCGGCAGATCCTCGAACGCTACATCCTCGAGCGCCAGGCCGGGGTGTACGGCATCTACATGGGCAACGACGATACCGGCAAGGTGCATTTCATCCGCTGAGGCGATAGCGCATACAAATCCCTCGCCAAGCGTCGCGTCTCGGTGCACCCTGATGGTCCCACGCAAAAGGACCGGCAAACGTTCATGGCGAAATGGCTAGACGGCGGCGGGCTGATGGCCGCGCGCATCCGCAACCACGACTGGGCGGCCACGCCCCTGGGGCCACTGGACGGCTGGCCCGACGTGCTCAAGACCAGCGTCGCCCTGTGCCTGGCCTCGCGCTTCCCCCAGGCCGTGCTCTGGGGCGATGCGCTGCTGACCCTGCACAACGACGCCTTCAGCGAAATCCTCGGCAACAAGCCCACGGCCCTCGGGCGCCCCTTCAGCGAAGTGTGGCAGGAAGCCTGGAGCGACATCGGCCGCATGGCCCGGCGCGCCCTCGACGGCGAGGCGGTGTACATCGAAGACTTCCCGCTGGTGATCGAGCGCCACGGCAGCCCGGAGCGCGCCTATTTCACCTTCTGCTACAGCCCCGTGCGCGACCATGACGGCAACGTGGTGGGCATGCTCGACACGGTCACCGAGACCACCGCAAGCGTGGTCGCCAACCGCCGCCTGAACTTCCTCGACAGCCTCGGCCGGGCCACCGCCCACGCCACCAATCCCGAACGGATCATGGCCACCACCACCCGCCTGCTGGGCGAGCACCTGCAATTGTCCAGTTGCGCCTATGCCGTGATGGCGCCCGACGAGGACGGTTTCACCATTTGTGGCGACTGGGTTGCACCGGGCTCGCCACGGTTGGTCGGCCAGTACCGCCTGGCCGCCTTCGGCGAACTGGCCGTCAGCCGCCTGCGCGCAGGCCAGGCGCTGGTGATCGATGACAACCTCAGCCAGTTGCCGGCCCGCGAGTCGGCGACCTTTCAGGCCATCGGCATCACCGCGACCATCTGCATGCCGCTGATCAAGGAGGGCCGCCTGACGGCGCTGATGGCCATCCACGACAAGCGGCCCAGGGCCTGGACCCGCTACGAACAGACCCTGCTTGGCGAAGTGACCGAACGCTGCTGGGCGCATATCCAGCGGGTCCAGGCCAACGCCGAGGTGCGCGAGGCGATGACGACGCTGGAAGCGCTCAATGCCACCCTCGAGCAGCGCGTCGAAGAACGTACCTGCCAGTTGCTGCACACCGAAGCGGTCCTGCGCCAGACCCAGAAGCTCGAGGCCATCGGCCAGTTGACCGGGGGCGTAGCCCACGACTTCAACAACCTGCTGACCATCATCCGCTCCTCCATCCATTTCCTGCAGCGGCCGGACCTCGACGAAAAACGGCGCAGCCGCTATTTCAAGACCGTGTCCGACACCGTCGACCGCGGCGCCAAGCTGACCGGGCAACTGCTCGCCTTCGCCCGCCGCCAGGCGCTCAGCCCACAAGTGTTCGACGCAGGCCCGAGGCTCGAGGCGATGGCCGAGATGCTCGACACCGCCACCGGTGCGCGCATCCAGGTGAGCCTGGAACTGCCCGAGACGCCCTGCCATGTGCACGCCGACCTCGGCCAACTGGAAACCGCGGTGATCAACCTGATGATCAACGGTCGCGATGCCATGGCCGGCGCGGGCATCCTGCACCTGCGCCTGGAGGCCAACCAGCACCTGCCGGCGCCGCGTGGCCAGGCACCCCAGGCCGGGCCTTTCGCGGCCATCTCGGTGGTCGACAGCGGCGTAGGCATTGCCCCGCACCTGCTGGAACGCATCTTCGACCCATTCTTCACCACCAAGGCCGCTGGCCAAGGCACCGGGCTCGGCTTGTCGCAGGTGTTCGGCTTCGTCAAGCAGTCGGGCGGCGATGTCCGGGTCAGCAGCATCGAAGGCCAGGGCACTACCTTCACCTTGTATCTGCCCCAGGTGGCCCCGGCTGCGGTCGAGGAAAGCACCGCCCTGCCGGCGCTCGCGCCCAATGGCGAGCGCCGGCATATCCTGGTGGTCGAGGACAACCCGGATGTCGGCAGTTTCACCGCGCAGATCCTGCGCGACCATGGCTATCGGGTCAGTTGGGCGATCTCGGCGGAGGATGCACTGACACAGATCGCTTCGGCGGGCGGGTTCGACGCGGTGTTCTCCGACGTGGTGATGCCGGGCATGGGCGGCCTGGCCCTGGCCAGAGAGCTGCGGCTCAGCCAGCCGCAGCTGCCGGTGATCCTCACCTCCGGATATAGCGAAGCGATTGCCGAAGGTGGCCATCAAGGCTTCGCCTTCCTGGCCAAGCCCTATTCGGCCGAGCAGGTGTGCCGGATGCTGGGGGACGTGCTGGGGCAGTGAGCGGCGCGTCAAGCGCTTTGCACACACGCCCTGCTCGCTCGAATCACCCCCGCGCCTCTAGCAACCGTGCCAGGCTGCGCCCCAGCTCATCCTGGCGGAACGGCTTGCGCAGCACGCCGAATCCATGCAGTTCACGCGGTGCAAGGTTGGTGTAGCCGGTGATGATCAGCACCGGCAACTCAGCCAACTGCTCGCGCACCTGCTGGGCGAAGCGCACGCCGGTCATCTCGGCCATGACATGGTCGGTCAGCAGCACATCGGGTACCAGGCCCTTTCCCAGCAACGCCAGGGCCTGGACAGGCCCGTCTGCCTCGGTCACCTCGTACCCCAGAGCCTGCAACTGCATCAGCGTAGCCTGGCGCACCAGGGGTTCGTCATCCACCAGCAGCACCCGGGTCGGCCGTTGCGCTCGGAGCACCTCGACGGGGTCGGCCATGTGCGCCGCCACGCTGCTCTCGCTGGCCGGCAGCCACAAGGTCGCCTCGGTCCCCTGGCCCGGCCGGGAATGAATACCGAAACCACCGCCGGACTGCAGTGCCAGCCCCTGCACCATCGACAGACCCAGACCAGTGCCCCGGCCCACCCCTTTGGTCGAGTAGAACGGCTCGACGCAATGCGCCAGCACCTCCTCGCTCATGCCGCACCCGGTGTCACTCACCTGCAGCCACAGCTGGTGCCCGCCCTGCAACCCGGGCGGTCTGGGCATGCCGGCTTCCTCGGCACCAGCGCGGATGGTCAGCTGGCCACCCTCGCCCATTGCGTCACGGGCGTTGACCACCAGGTTCAGCAGGGCCAGCTCCAACTGGTGCGGATCCACCAGAACCCCTGGCAGTGCCGTGTCGATATTGACCTTCAGCACAATGGTCGGCCCCAGGGAGCGCGCCATCAGTTCGTGCATGTCCTCGACCAGCACCGCCAACGACACGCTGACGGGCTTGAGGGTCTGGCGCCTGGCGAAGCTGAGCAACCGCCCGACCAGGTTGCGCGCCCGCTCCGCCCCTTGCAGGCCGCCATCAATCAAGCGTTCGGCGCGCTCCGGCGAGGGGTGCCGGCGCAGCAGTTCCAGGGAGGCGATGATCGGCGTGAGCATGTTGTTAAGGTCATGGGCGATGCCGCCGGTGAGCTGGCCGATCATCTCCATCTTGCGCGCCTCGTGCAGTTGCACCAACGAAGCCTCGCGTTGGGTGAGCATGTTCGCCACCCGCTCCTCGAGGTTTTCGTTGAGCACATGCAAGGCGCGCTCGGAACGAGCATGAGTGATCGCCGCCCACACTTGGCTGGCGGCCTCCTCGACCAGCAGGCATTCGCTGCTGGTCCACGCATGGGGCGTGTGGAAATGCACCGCGAGCATCGCTTCCAGACGCTCGGCGCGCAGCACCGGGGCATGCAGCGTGGCGCACAGGCCCTTGAAGCCGGCGGGTGCCTTGTTGTTCGCTGCATAGTTGCGCTGCACCACCTGGCCTGTGAGCAACGCCTCGCGCAGTGCCGGGTCCAAGGAAGCGTACTGGTTGAGGCCGGTGATCGACGGTACGTGCGCGGCCCATTCCTGCCCGACCCGATACCGTCCATCACCCAGGTCTTCACCAAAACACACCCGCGCCGCGCCCAGCTCCTTGGCCAGGCGCCTTACCGCATGAGCTTCGATGCGTTCGGCCTGGCCCAGGCTGGGCAAGGCCTGGCGCAGCTCCTGGAGAAACGCCTGACGATGCTGGAAATGCACGCGTTCGGACGTCTCGGTGACGATGCACAGCACGCCGCCTACCGCGCCATCGGCCTCGCGCACGGCGGAATAGGAGACGTCGAAGTACGCCGTTTCACCCGGCCCGTGGCGTTCGATGTAGAACGGACGGTCCTTGGCGGAAAAGGTCACGCCGGTCTCGCGCACCCCACGCAACAAAGGTTCCAGGTCGTCCCACAGTTCGCGCCAATGGGCCTGGGCGGGCTGGCCCAACGCCCCCGGGTGCTTGTCACCGATGGTCGGCCAGTAAGCGTCGTTGTACAGCGCGGCGTACTGCGGCCCCCAGAACAGCACGATCTGCGCCTGGGCGCTCAGAAGCATCGCCACCACGCCCTGCAACGCAGCGGACCAAGTGTCCGGCGGGCCCAATGGCGAATGCCCCCAGTCCATTGCCTGCAACAGGCAGCTGACTTCGCCACCGCCGCGCATGAAACCGGGCAATGGTTGCAGGTTGACCGACTTGCTCTCCTGGCGGGCTTTCATGTCGCGGTAATCCCGGGCACGTTGTCTTTCCTCTGAGGGTAAGAAATCGCCCGGTGGCAAAACGTTCCATCGGATCGTTGCGGGCGATCAACGGCGTCCTTCGGCCAGCATGCGCACGGCCAGGGCGGCCAGCACCGTGCCCATCAGCCAGCGCTGCACCTGCTGCCACACCGGCCGACCAGCCAGGAACACGGCGATCGACCCCGCCATGACCGCGATCAGCGCGTTGACCGTGACGCTGATGGCGATCTGCGTGCCGCCCAGTACCAGCGACTGCAGCAACACGCTGCCATGGCCCGGCTCGATGAACTGCGGCATCAGCGACAGGTACATGACTGCGATCTTGGGATTCAGCAGGTTGGTCACAAAGCCCATCATGAACAGCCGCCTGGGGCTGTCCGCCGGCAGCTCGCGCACCTGGAACGGCGAGCGCCCGCCCGGGCGCAGCGCCTGCCAGGCCAGGTACAGCAGGTACAGCGCACCGCCGATGCGCAGGGCGTCGTAGGCGAACGGCACGGCCATGACCAGCGCGGTGATCCCGAGCGCTGCGCAGAGCATGTAGAAGACAAAGCCCATGGCCACTCCGGCCAGGGAGATCAGCCCGGCGCCGCGCCCCTGGCAGATGGAGCGGGAGATCAGGTAGATCATGTTGGGGCCGGGGGTCAGCACCATGCCCAGGCTGATCAGGGCGAAGGCCAACAGGTTGGAGGGTTCGGGCATATCAAGTCCTTTTGTGGGTAGCGCCATATCTGGCATTTTTGCCAGTTTCACCTGGCCAGGGGCGCACGTTAACGTGGAACGATCATGTCTGAACAGTACGCACCCCCATGAGCAAATCCTCGACTGCTTTGTTGGCGAGCGACCTGGCACGCTCGGTGTTACGAGGGTCAAGCCGTGTGTTTGCCTATTCGGCCTATGGATACGATCCAACTCGCGACGCGACTGGTTCACAACCGGGATTCAATGGCGTGATTCGGGATCGATGGACAGGGCTTTATCTGCTGGGCAACGGGCATCGTGGATACAGCTCGGTGCTGATGAGATTCTACTCGGCGGACAGCTTGAGCCCCTTCTCTACGGGTGGCCTCAATGCCTATGCGTATTGTGAGGCAGACCCCGTTAACTACATCGATCCTCGTGGACGCAGTCGCGGCCCGCGCAATATCAACCTGGAGTTTCACTCCCCCGCAAAAATCAAAGCGCTTGTAAGAGACACATCCCACAATGAGATGGAGCGCCTTGTAAACACCAACCCACGTTACAGAGGAGTAATAAAGGAAATCACCGCTGCCAATGCACTGAACCTCGCTCTTCAACTGCCTGATGCCACTATCGAACCACCTCACACCATGTCGATCACGCCCATCTCCGATCTAGGAATCCTGACCAGCAGCAAGGACTTGATCACAGAAATCGCAGATGAAGGCAAAAAACTCGTGCAAGTAGCCCAACAGCTGATCAGACAGCCATTGCATCAACATCTGGAGCAATATGAACTTCATTTGGAGGCCTACGTACGAGGACGCCAAGTACTCATCGACCATTTGAGCAACGAGTTGGACAGCCTGAGAGCCTCTAGAAACTAGCCAGCAGTTGCCGAATTTCCCGTTTGCTTTAATCGCTTACATCTTGATCCTTGAATCGCTCGACGCCCGCCGGTAACCTTTGCGCGCTGCTGTAAGTCCAGCAGCCGGGTTTGGTCACCCGCGAACATCAAGGCGCACTAGCGCCGCATTGCGATTCAGTTGGCGCTTTTTTGTGCCTGGCTGTCTCGTTCTATGGCGGCTGTGCGTGGGGCGCCTTCGTGCGCGCCGGTTTCCTTGATTCCCGGTTGACCAACCCGCGTACAGTCGCCACCCATTCGTTTGGTCACGTCGAGTGGCGGCTCCATTGAATCAAGGAGCGACACAATGACAAAAGGCTTACCCGATCCCCCTTCCCGCGCCACCACGGCGCACTCCAGCTTCGGCAACTGCGAATGCAGCCACCCTTCCCTGTTCGCCGTGCGCGAAGGCGTGGACTTCGAAGATGCATTGGTGCACCTGTCCACTCTGCTCAAGGGCGCGTTCGCCACCAACCTCAAGGCAATGGAACTGGCGACCGGCACCTGCCATGACCTGTTGCTGGGCAATGATCATGGGCTGGATGCGGCCAAGGCGGTGGTCGAGGCATTGCTCGATGGAGTGGAGATGCAACAGGTGGAGAAGGCGCGCTTGCGCACGGTTTGATGGGCAGCAATGCCGGGACCACAGTGCGGTCCCGGCTCGCTGCGACAGCAACCCTTACGCCTTGTCGGCAAGCCGCTGCAACAGCCCGTCGGTGAAGGCGACGGCGTTGATCACACCCTCATGCCCATCGGCGATCACCGTCGAACTGGCCAGCCCGTTGACCGAAGCCTGGGCCAGCAGCCCCGCCTCGCCCAGGCGTACCCGCTCGGCGCTGCGGCTTTCACTGGCCCACCAGCAGTCCACCTGAACCGCCAGCGGGCGCAGGCGGAATGCCTGGCTCAGTTCGGCGTTGCGGTCGAGCACGGCGAAGCCGTCGACGATCTCCCGCTGCAAGTGCACATCCTCGTGGATGCTGCGCAGGCGTTCGGCGCTGACATTACCCGCGGCGGCCACCTGTTCGATGACCCACTCGGTCCTGTCGACCTCGGCCGGCAGACGCCCGGCCTCGTCGATGAAGCCAGCGATCCGCGCCTCGCCGACGCCCGGCGCAAAGGCCAGCAGGCCACGCAGCAGGCTCTCGTCCGCCCGCGCGACCTGCACCACCTCGACGGGCTCGGCGTCGAGGCCGGATACCTCCTGCGGCAGCTGGGTGTCGACCAGGCCGACGAAACCGACCTCCTGGCCGGCCTGCTCCAGGGCGTGAGCCACCTCCAGCGCCAGCGCGCCACCCATGGACCAACCCAGCAGATGGTACGGGCCGCTGGCCTGGGTACGGCGGATCTGCTCGACGTAGTAGCCGACCATCGCCGCCCAGGATTCGTCCACCCAGCCCGGCTCGGCATAGCAACGGTTGACCAGGCCATACACCGGGCGCTCGTCCGCCAGGCGGCTGGCCAGCGGGTAGTAGGCGTAGGCACCGCCGCCACCCGGCGGCAGGCAGAACAGCGCCGGGCGCTGGCGCTGGCAGCCGTTGAGGTTGATCACCGGCGATTTCAGGCGATCCTTGCCGCCACCGATGAAGTTGGCGAGTTCCTCGAAGCTGGCCATCAGCATGAACTCATGCAGGCTGATATTGATGGCGAAGGCTTCGCGCACCTTGTTCACCAGGGTGATCACCAGCAACGAGTGGCCGCCGAGTTCGAAGAAGTTGTCGTGCAGGCCGACTTGCTCGACCTTCAGCACCTCGGCCCAGATCGCCGCCAGTTGCTGTTCCAGTTCCGTACGTGGAGCTACGTAGCCCTGTTGCAGTTGGCTGGCATCCGGCTTGGGCAGGGCCTTGCGGTCCAGCTTGCCATTGGCAGTCAATGGCCACTGCGCCAAGACCAGGAAGTGCGTCGGCACCATGTAGTCCGGCAGGTTGGCTTTGAGGTGCTGTTTCAGCGTGTCGCGCAGGGTTGCATGGTCGGCTGATGGATCATTCGCGATCAGGTAGGCGGCCAGTTGCTTGCCCCCTGCACCATCGATATCCAGCACCAGCACTTCACGCACCGCCGCATGCTCTTGCAGTCGCGCTTCGATCTCGCCCAGTTCGATACGGAAACCACGGATCTTCACCTGATGGTCGATCCGCCCCACGTACTCGATCACGCCCTGTTCGCGGTAACGCGCCAGGTCGCCGGTGCGGTACAGGCGTCCGCCTTCGCTGGAGAACGGGTCCGGCACAAAGCGTTCGGCAGTCAGCGAGGCACGGTTGTGATAACCGCGTGCCAGGCCGGCGTGGCCGACATGCAGCTCGCCGGTGCAGCCCTTGGCCACCGGGTTGAAGTCGGCGTCCAGCACGTACATCGACAGGTCCGGAATCGCTGCACCGATCGGGCTGCCCGCTTGTTGCGTGTCGGCAAAGCGGATCGGCCGGTAGGTCACGTGGACCGTGGTCTCGGTGATGCCGTACATGTTGATCAGGTTGTCGCAGTCCTCGCCGAAGCGCTCGAACCACGGTTGCAACGCAGCCACGTCCAGCGCTTCGCCGCCGAAGATCACGTAGCGCAGCGAAAGATCGGCAGTGCTGTCACAAGCCACGCGCATCAGCGGTTTGAACGCCGACGGGGTCTGGTTCAGCACGGTCACGCCCTGCTCCACCAGCAACTGGTGGAAGTCTTCCGGCGAACGCGTGGTTTCACGCGGCACGATCACCAAACGACCGCCGTGCAGCAGCGCACCGAAGATCTCCCACACCGAGAAATCGAAGGCGTACGAGTGGAACAGCGTCCACACATCCTGCGGGCCGAAGCCGAACCAGGCATCGGTCGCCTTGAACAGGCGCAGCAGATTGTGGTGCGGCAGCAAGGTGCCTTTCGGCTTGCCGGTGGAGCCCGAGGTGTAGATCACATAGGCCAGGTTATCCGGCTGGGTCAGGTGCTCCGGATTCTCGTCACTGTAGCCAGCCAGATCACCTTCGAGAGACAGGCTGCGCACATGCGCCGGTACCGGCAGATCGGCCAGCAGATGACCTTGAGTCAGCAGAAGTGCGATGCCGCTGTCTTCCATCATGTAGCTCAGGCGATCCTGCGGATACTCCGGGTCCAGCGGCACATAGGCGCCCCCGGCCTTGAGGATCGCCAGCAGGCCGACGATCATCTCGAAACCACGCTCCACGGCGATGCCCACCAGCACGTCCGGCCCCACGCCCTGCTCGCGCAGTTTGTGCGCCAGGCGGTTGGCGCGGCGGTTGAGCTGGTCGTAACTCAGCGCCTGCCCGGCGAAGGACACAGCGATCGCTTCAGGCGTGCGCGCCGCCTGCTGCTCGATCAGCGCATGGGCGCAGGCCGAACTCGGATAGCTGTCAATGACCTGTAGCGGCGCTGTGCTCAGCACCAGCTCACCCAAAGCCCGCTGCGACGAGTCCGCCAACCCTTCCAGCAGTTCGACGAAATGTGCCGCGATCTGCCCGACAGCCGATCCGGCATAGCTGGCGCGGTCGAACTTGAAGCTGGCCGACAGTTTTTCGCCCACCTGGGCCACCAGCGTCAGCGGATAGTTGGTCTGTTCCTGGCTGGCCACCTCGCCGAACAACAGCCCCTGGGGAGCGCCTTGCTGCAGCGCCTCCGACACCGGGTAGTTCTCGAACACCAGGATATTGTCGAACAGCGCCTCGCCGCTCCAGCCGGCCCAGCGCTGGATCTCGTACAGTGGCGTGTGCTCGTGCTCGCGCAGGGCCAGGTTCAGCCCTTGCACGTGCTGTACCCAGTCGCCCACGGTCTGCTCCGGGCGTGGGCTGGCGACCACCGGCAAGGTGTTGATGAACAGCCCCAGCTGCTCTTCGACGCCTGCAAGCTCGGCCGGGCGGCCGGCCACGGTGGCGCCGAAGGTCACGCAGGCCTGCCCGGTGTAGCGCTGCAACAGCAACAGCCACGCGGCCTGGACCAGGGTGTTGAGGGTGATCCGCTGGTCCCGGGCAAACTCGCCCAGGCGCTGGGTACGCTGTGCATCCAGGCTGATCTGATGCTCGGCCTGCCCGTGCCCCTGGGCTTCGGACCTGAAGGCCTGGGCCAGCCGCGTAGGCTCGTCCAGTTCCGCCGTACGCTCGCGCCAGAAGCGCTCGCTGGCGGCCTGGTCCTGGCGCTGCAGCCATTGGATATAGTCGCGGTAACGGCTGTTCTTGCCTGCCGGGGTGACACCGGCGTAACGCTGCAGCACCTCGCCGAACAGGCGCGAGCTGCTCCAGCCATCGAGCAGGATATGGTGGTTGGTCAGCACCAGCTGGTACTGCTGTTCGGCGCTGCGGATCACCGCCAGGCGCAGCAGCGGACCGCTGGCCAGGTCGAAACCGGCACGCAGGTCGGCCTCGGCCCATTCCTGCAACGCCCTGGGCAGATCGGCCTGGTCACGCCAGTCGAGCTCGACCAGCGGCAGCCGCGCCTGGCGCTGCACCACTTGCAGGGATTGGTCGTAGCCACTGAAGAAACTGCTGCGCAGCACTTCGTGGTTGTCCACGGTGGCCTGCAAGGCCGCGATGAAGCGCGGTACGTCCAGACCCTGCACTTCGACGCGAGTCTGGTTGATGTAGTTGCCCGCCTCCTGCTGGTACAGGCTGTGGAACAGCATGCCCTGCTGCATCGGCGACAGCGGGTAGATGTCTTCGATGTTGTCCGCCGCCACCGGCAGCGCCGCCAGCTGACGCTGGTCGAGGCTGGCCAGAGGGAAGTCCGAAGGCGTCACGCCCGCCACGCCCGGGCTGGTGCAGTGGGCGATCAACAGGCGCAGCTCCTCGGCGTACTCGTCGGCCAGGCGCTGGATCTGCGCACGTTCGAACACGGCGCTGCTGAAGCTCCAGTCCAGCGCCAGTTCACCGGAGTAGACCTGGCCATCGATGCTGAGCAGGCTGCCCAGCGGCGCCTCCGGGCTTTGCCCCTGCCCCGCGCCTTCCGGCGCCGGGGTAAACAGCCCTTGCTCGCTGTCGAAGCTGCCGTCGAACTGCCCCAGGTAGTTGAATACGATACTGCCCTGGGCCAGGGCGCCGAGGGTTTCGCGGGCCTGCGCGTCGCCCAGGTAACGCAGTACACCGTAGCCGATGCCCTTGGCCGGCACGGCGCGCAGTTGCTCCTTGACCCCCATGAGCGACGCGCCCAGGTCATCGGCGGGGGTCAGCTTCAATGGGTACAGGCTGCTGAACCAGCCGACCGTGCGGGTGATGTCGAGGTCATCGAACAGGTCTTCGCGGCCATGGCCTTCCAGGCGAATCAGCGCGTGCGCCTCGCCGGTCCAGCGACGGATGACCCGCGCCAGCGCCGTCAGTAGCAGATCATTGACCTGAGTGCGGTAGGCGGCCGGCGCCTCCTGCAGCAGTTGCCGGGTCAGTTCGGCGTTCAGGTGGGTGCGCACCGAGATTTCATGCTTGCGCTGCTGGCCACCCTGCGGGTTCGCCCCAGGCAGGACGTCGCTCACACCCTGCAACTGCGCTTGCCAGTAGGCCAGTTCGGCCACCATCGCGGGGCTGCGGGCGTGCTCGCGCAGGTGCTCGGCCCAGGCCTTGAGCGAACTGCTCTTGGCCGGCAGCACCGGCGCCTTGCCGGCCAGCAGTGCCTGGCAGGCCAGCTGCAGGTCTTCGAGCAGGACGCGCCAGGACACGCCATCGACCACCAGGTGGTGGATCACCACCAGCAGGCGCTGTTGCCCCTCGGGCAGGTCGATCAGCACCACGCGCAGCAGCGGGCCATTCTTCAGGTCCAGGCTGCGCTGGGCCTCATCGGCCAGCTCCGGCAGGCGCGCGGCATCGTCTAGCTGATGTACCCACAGGAGTTCCTGCATATCGAGCGGCGCGAACTGGCCTTGCCACTGGCCCTGGTCCTCGCTGAAACGCAGGCGCAGGGCGTCGTGCTGTTCCAGCAGCAGCTTGAGCGCAGGTTGCAGCAAGGCCACCGTCAACGGCTGGCGCGGGGTCAGCAGCACCGCCTGGTTCCAGTGGTGGCGCTGGGGAATCGCGCTGTCGAAGAACCGCGCCTGGATCGGTAGCAGCGGCAGGCTGCCGCTGACCTGCTCGACCACCTCGACCGCCGGCTTCTTCTCGATCAGCTTGGCCACCGCCGCCAGTTGGCCGATGGTCTGTTTCTCGAACAACTGCTTGGGGCTGAGCTTGATGCCCTGGCGCTTGGCGCGGGCAATGATCTGCAGGCTGAGGATCGAGTCGCCACCCAGCTCGAAGAAGTTGTCGGTGCTGCCCACTTGCTCACGCTTGAGCACCTCGCACCAGATCGCCGCGAGTTTCTCTTCGATTTCACCCACCGGCGCGACAAAGCGCTGCTTGGCCACCACCCCGGGTCTGGGCAGGGCACGCTTGTCCAGCTTGCCGTTGGCGGTCAGCGGCAGGCGTTCGAGCAGCAACACCTGCGCCGGCACCAGGTACTCTGGCAGGCGCGCCAGCAGGGCCTGGCGCAGGGCCTCGGCCTGCAGCTCGACACCCGCCGCCGGTACGGCCCAGGCCACCAGTTGCAGGCGCGTGGGGTCGCTGTCCAGGGGCAGTGCCAGCACCACGGCCTCGGCCACGCCGGGCAGGCCTTGCAGCACTTGGCCGACCTCGCCCGGCTCGACCCGGTAGCCGCGGATCTTCACCTGGTCATCGCCACGGCCCAGGTATTCCAGCACGCCCTGGTCCAGGCGTGCGCGGTCACCGGCACGGTACAGCCGCTCGCCGTTGTCACCGAACGGATCGGGGACGAAGCGCTCGGCGGTCAGGCCCGGCTGGCCGACATAACCCTGGGCCAGGCCCTGGCCGCCCAGGTACAGCTCGCCGGCCACGCGCTCGGGCAGCGGATTGAGGTAGGCGTCCAGCACCCGCGCCTGGCCGTTGTCCAGCGGCCGGCCGACCGGCACGCTGCGCCAGCCGGGCAGGCGCGCGTCGACTTCGTGGGTGAGGATGCCCACGGTGGTCTCGGTCGGGCCGTAGTGGTTGATGATCCGGCAGCCGGGCTTCAGGCGGCGGACCTGCTCGATCAGCGCCCAGGAACTGGCCTCGCCACCAAGAATCAGCAGTTGCTCGGGCAGCACCCGCTCCGGCTGCGCGGCCTGCAACAGGCCCTGCAGGTGGCTCGGCACGATCTTCAGCACATCGACGCGGTGCTCGGCCATGTAGCTGGCGAAGGCATCCGGATCGAAACCCTGGTCGTGGCCCAGCAGGTGCAGCAGCCGGCCCGAGGCCAGCGCGCCGAACAGCACGGTATGGCCAAGGTCGGCGGCCACGGTGGAAACCATCGCCAGGCTGGCGCCGGGCTGCAAGTCCAGGCGTTGCAGCACGCCCTGCAGGTAGTTGGCCAGCGCCCCGTGGCTGACCACCACGCCCTTGGGCTGCCCGGTGGAGCCCGAGGTGTAGATGATGTAGGCCGCCTGCTGCGGCAAGACACGCACCGCCGGTGGCTGCTCGTCGTAGTCGCCATACAGTGAAGCGTCATAGGCCACGGCGCGGCACACGCCCAGCCCCGCCGCCTGGGCGTTGCCCTGGGCATGCACCAGAAGCTGCGCGGCGCTGGCCTGCAGCAACTGCTGCAGGCGCTCGGCCGGCTGGCGGCTGTCCAGCGGCAGGTACACCGCGCCCAGCTTGAGCACCGCCAGCAGGCTGGTCACCCACTCGATGGAGCGCTCCTGGCACAGCGCCACGGTCATGCCCGGGGCGATACCCTGCGCCTTGAGGTAATGCGCGAAACGGTTGGCCTGCTGCTCCAGCTCGGCGTAGGTGAGCGTGCGATCGCCCGCCCGCAATGCCGGCTGCCCACCCCCGGCTTGCAGGCCCTGACGCCACAGGGCGAGGAAGTCCTGCTGCGGCCAGTCTTGGGCAGCGGTTTGAACCTGCGCGGCCTGGGCATCCGGGTAATCGAGCAACGCTGCGTCGGGATGCTCGACAAGCGTACGCAACACGGCCTGGAACGAAGCGGCCATACGCTCGATGGTCGCGGCTTCGAACAGGTCGGTGCTGTAGGTGAAGTAGCCCTGCAAGCCCTCGGGGGTCTCGGTGAAGTCGTAGGCCAGGTCGAAGCGCGCATCGCTGCCCTCGACCGAAAAACCGCTGACACTCAGCTCACCCAGCGTCTGCCGGGCCTGGGCGCCGGCCTCGGTATCGGCCATGTTCTGGTTGATCTTCACCTGGAACAGCGGGTTGTGGCCCAGGTTGCGCTCCGGCGCCAGGGCGTCGACCAGGTGCTCGAACGGCAGTTCCTGGTGCGACTGCGCGCCACTGACCACCTGCTTCACCTGCTCCAGCAGCGCCGCGCCGCTCTGGCGCTCGTCCACCTGCACCCGCAGCACCTGGGTGTTGATGAAGAAGCCGATCAGGCCTTCGACTTCCTTGCGGTTGCGCCCGGCGTTGGGCGCGCCGATGCGGATGTCGGCCTGGCCGCTGTAGCGCGACAGGGTCACCGCCAGCGCCGCCAGGGTCAGCATGAACACGGTCTGGCCCTGGCTGCGCGCCTGGGCCTTGAGCTGCGCCGACAGCGCCGCCGGCACATCGCTGCGCAGCGTCGCGCCACGGTAGCTGGGGTGCGCCGGACGCTCGTGGTCCAGTGGCAGGTCCAGTACCGGGTGTTCATCGCCCAGCTGCTGCTTCCAGTACTGCAACTGGCGCTCGCCCTCGCCGGCCTCCAGCCAGGCGCGTTGCCAGATCGCGTAGTCGGCGTATTGCACCTCCAGCGCCGGCAGGTTGGCGTCACGGCCTTGCGACAGCGCCTCGTACAGGTGCACGAACTCCTGCACCATCAGCTCGCCCGACCAGCCGTCGGAGACGATATGGTGCATGCACACCGTCAGCACGTGCTCGGTCGGTGCCAGGCGCAACAGCCGGACCCGCAGCAGCGGGCCTTCGAGCAGGTCGAACGGCGCATCCAGCGCCTCGCGCACCGCAGTACGCAGGCACTGCTCGATATCCTCGCCCGGCCCGGCCTGCACCTCGCGCACCTCCAGGCCAACGCCCGGCTGCTCGAGGACCTGCTGGTGGAACTCGCCCTGCTCGGAGACAAAGCGCGTGCGCAGGCTCTCATGACGCTGCACCAGCGCGTCCAGAGCCTGGGCCAGAGCCTGCTGGTTCAGTGAACCGCTCAGGCGCACTGCCATCGGCACGTTGTAGAAGCTGCTGTGCGGCTCCAGCTGCCAGAGGAACAGCATGCGCTGCTGGGCATAGGACAGCGGGATGCGCTGGCTGTCGTGGCGGGTCACGGCGATGGGCAGCAAGCGGAAGCTCTGCCCGGTCTCGCGCATCTTGTCGAGGATCTGCCGACGCTGCTCCAGGGCAAGGCCGACAAAGCGCTTGGCGATACGTTCTGCTGTGCTCTTGTCCATCTCAGACGCCCGCCATTTCATTCATCATTCTTTCGATATCGGACAAGCCGTCCTCGCTCAACGACAAGCCGGTGCTGGCACAGGCCTGGGCAAAATCATTCAATTGCGGTTTCTCGAATAGCAGGCGCAGGGGGATGTCGATGCCCAGGCCCGAGTTGATCTTGGAAATCAGCTGGGCCGCCAGCAGCGAGTGCCCGCCCAGCTCGAAGAAGTCATCGCCCAGGCCCACCCGCTCGACCTGCAGCACCTCGGCCCAGAGCGCCGCCAACTGCTGCTCCAGTTCACTGACCGGGGCCACGTAGGCCGGCTGCGACTGGCGGGTATCGGGGGTTGGCAGCGCCTTGCGGTCGAGCTTGCCGTTGGGCAGCAACGGCATGCGTTCGAGCAGCACCAGGTACATCGGCACCATGTAGTCCGGCAGGCTGGCGCCCAGGTGCGCCTTCAGCTCGGCGCGCAGGCCGTCCTCGGCCTCGGGCATGGTGTTGGGCACCAGGTAGGCCGCCAGTTGCTTGCCGCCGGGGCCATCGATATCGACCACCAGTACCTCGCGCACCGCCGGGTGCTCGCGCAGGCGCGCCTCGATTTCGCCCAGCTCGATACGGAAGCCGCGGATCTTCACCTGATGGTCGATACGCCCGGCGTACTCCACCACGCCGTGCTCGCGATAGCGTGCCAGGTCGCCGGTGCGGTACAGGCGCCCGCCCGGCGTCGTCGCGAACGGGTCGGGGATGAAGCGCTCGGCGGTCAGCCCCGGACGATTGTGATAGCCGCGGGCGAGCAGCTCGCCACCGACCAGCAGTTCACCGATGGCGCCCGGCAGGGCCAGGTCGGCATCGGCGTCCACCAAGTGGATCGAACGACCGCCCAGGGCCTTGCCGATCGGGATCAGCACCGGCAGGGGTTGCTCGCCGGTGACATAGGCGCTGCAGTCGTGGCTCATGACGCTGACGGTGGCCTCGGTCGGTCCGTAGGTGTTGAGCAACCGCACATGGCCTAGCCCGGCCTGTTGCCAGGCCAGCACGCCATCGGCGGCCATGGCCTCGCCCCCCATGTGGATGCGCCGCAGCGAACCATAGTCGCGCGGCCCCTTGGCCGCGAAGTCCTTAGCCAGCAGATACCAGTAGGCGGTCGGCAGGTCGGCGAAGGTGATGCCCTGGGTCACCACTTCACGGTAGAAGGTCTCGCTGTCCCACAGCGTCGGGCCGCGCAGCACCACGCTGGCGCCGCAGATCAGCGCCGGGTAGAGCTGCTCGACGAAGGCGTCGAAGTTGAAGGTGGAGAACTGCAGCACCCGGTCGGCCGCCGACAGGCCGCAGAAACCCTGGGCGACATGGGCATGCCGGCTCAGCGCCGCGGCGCTGATGCCGACGCCCTTGGGGCGCCCGGTGGAGCCGGAGGTGTACATGATGTACGCCAGGTTGTCGGGGTCGCCCAGCGCCGGCAGCGCATGGCTCGGCCAGGCATCGAGCGGCTCGCTGTCCAGGCACAGGCTGCGCACCTGCGGTGCCACGGCCAGGGCTTGCAGCTGGGCGCTGTGGCCGATCAACAGGGCGATGCCGCTGTCCTCCATCATGTAGGCCAGGCGCTCGTGCGGGTAGTCGGGGTCCAGCGGCACATAGGCGCCGCCGGCCTTGAGCACGCCCAGCAGGCCGACCACCATGTCCAGACTGCGCGGCAGGGCGATGCCCACGCGCACGTCCGGGCCGATGCCCGCCTCGCGCAGGCGATGGGCCAGCTGGTTGGCACGCTGGTCCAGGGCCTGGTAGGTGAGCTGCTGCCCTTCGCAGATCAGCGCCGTGGCGTGCGGGGTAAGCGCGGCCTGGTCGGCGATCAGCTGCTGTACGGTGCGCTGGTCAGGGTAGACCGCCTCGTGGCGGCTCCACTGCCCGAGGATGACCTGGCGCTGCGCCTCATCGAGCAGCGGCAACTCGACGATCCGCTGGGCAGGCTGGGTGCTGACTGCCTGCAACAGGTTGAGCCAGTGCGCGGCCATGCGCTCGATGGTGGCATGCTCGAACAGGTCGCTGACGTAGGTCAGGGTCGCGCCGAGGCCGTCCTCGCTTTCGAAAGTATCCAGGGCCAGGTCGAGGTGCGCCGTGGGGTTGCCCCAGCTCAGGCCTTCGATGCTCAGCCCAGGCAGTTCGCGCCCCTGGTCCGAGCGTTGGGCCTGGTGGTTGAACATCACCTGGAACAGCGGGTTGTGGCTCAGGCTGCGCTCCGGCTGCAGCGCTTCGACCAGTTGCTCGAACGGCAGGTCCTGGTGCGCCTGGGCCTGCAAGGCGGCGTGCTTGACCTGTTGCAGCAACGCGCTGAAGGTCGTGTGCAGCTCGAACTGCGCCTTGAGCACCTGGGTGTTGACGAAGAAGCCGATCAAGCCTTCGGTCTCGGCCCGGGTGCGGTTGGCGATCGGCACGCCGACACGGATGTCGGCCTGCCCGGTCTGGCGGTGCAGCAAGCTCTGGAACGAAGCCAGCAGCAGCATGAACAGCGTCACCCCTTGCTGGCGCGCCTGCGCCTTCAACGCCTGGACCAGCGGCGCCGGCACCTCGATGGCGAGGCTGCGACCGGCGTGGCTTTGCACAGTGGGCCGTGGATGATCGGTGGGCAGTTGCAGCACATAGTGCTCGCCGCCCAGCTGCGCCAGCCAGTAGTCCAGCTGGCGGGCCTGCTCGCCGGCCTCCATCCACTGGCGCTGCCAGACGGCATAGTCGGCGTACTGCACCGGCAAGGCCGGCTGTTCGGGTTGCCGGCCCTGGCTCAAGGCCAGGTAGGCGTCGACCACTTCATCGACCATGATCGGCATCGACCAGCCATCGGCGACGATGTGATGCAGGGTCAGCACCAGCACGTGATCGTCCTCGGCCAGGCGCAGCAGGCGCACCCGCAGCAGCGGCCCCTGGGTCAGGTCGAACGGGCGCTGGATCTCCCGAGCCACGCGCTCGCGGACCGCCTCGGTCGAGGTGTCCTGCAGGGATTCCATGACCAGGGTGAACGTCGCGGGCGCGTGGATACGCTGCTGCGCCTCGCCACCTTGCTGATCGAAGGTGGTGCGCAGGCTCTCATGGCGAGCGATCAGGGTCTCGAAGGCCTGACGCAACGCCTCGGGGTTCAGCCGCCCCTTCAGTTGCAAGGCTGCAGGGATGTGGTAGGCGGCGCTATCCGGCTCCAGTTGCCAGAGGAACCACTGGCGCTGCTGGGCGTACGACAGCACCAGCGGCTGGTTGCGGTCCGCCACGGTAATGGCGGGGGCCTGGCTGGCCGCACCCTCGCCTGCGGCCTGGGCGAAGGCCCGCAGGTCGGCGGACTCGAACAGGCTGCGCAGCGACACTTCCACATTCAGGCGCTGGCGGATGCGCGAGGTGACCTGGGTGGCCAGCAACGAGTGGCCGCCAAGCTCGAAGAAGTTGTCGTGCAAGCCGACCTGCTCGACCTTCAGCACCTCGGCCCAGATCGCCGCCAGTTGCTGTTCCAGTTCCGTACGTGGAGCTACGTAGCCCTGTTGCAGTTGGCTGGCATCCGGCTTGGGCAGGGCCTTGCGGTCCAGCTTGCCGTTGGCGGTCAGCGGCCACTGGTCCAAGATCAGGAAGTGCGTCGGCACCATGTAGTCCGGCAGGTTGGCTTTGAGGTGCTGTTTCAGCGTGTCACGCAGGGTTGCGTGATCTGCATTCACGTCCTGGGCAATCAGGTAGGCGGCCAGTTGCTTGCCCCCTGCCCCATCGATATCCAGCACCAGCACTTCGCGCACCGCCGCATGCTCTTGCAGGCGCGCTTCAATCTCGCCCAGTTCGATACGGAAGCCACGGATCTTCACCTGATGGTCGATCCGCCCCACGTACTCGATCACGCCCTGTTCGCGGTAACGCGCCAGGTCGCCGGTGCGGTACAGGCGCCCGCCTTCACTGGAGAACGGGTCCGGCACGAAGCGTTCGGCGGTCAGCGAGGCACGGTTGTGGTAACCGCGTGCCAGGCCAGCGTGGCCGACATGCAGCTCGCCGGTGCAGCCCTTGGCCACCGGATTGAAGTCGGCGTCCAGCACGTACATCGACAAGTCCGGAATTGCCGCACCGATCGGGCTGCCCAACTGTTGCGTGTCAGCAAAACGGATCGGCCGGTAGGTCACATGCACCGTGGTCTCGGTGATGCCGTACATGTTGATCAGGTTGTCGCACTCTTCGCCGAAGCGCTCGAACCACGGCTGCAAAGCGGCCACATCCAGGGCTTCGCCGCCGAAGATCACGTAGCGCAGCGCCAGATCGGCAGTGCTGTCACAGGCCACACGCATCAGCGGCTTGAACGCCGATGGGGTCTGGTTCAGCACGGTCACGCCCTGCTCCACCAGCAACTGGTGGAAGTCTTCCGGCGAACGGGTCACTTCACGCGGCACGATCACCAGGCGACCGCCGTGCAGCAGCGCACCGAAGATCTCCCACACCGAGAAGTCGAAGGCGTACGAGTGGAACAGCGTCCACACGTCCTGCGCACCAAAGCCAAACCAGGCGTCCGTCGCCTTGAACAGGCGCAGCAGGTTGTGGTGCGGCAGCAGCGTGCCTTTCGGCTTGCCGGTGGAGCCCGAGGTGTAGATCACATAGGCCAGGTTGTCCGGCTGGGTCAGGTGCTCGGGGTTTTCGTCGCTGTAGCCAGCCAGATCATCTTCGAGAGACAGGCTGCGCACGTGCGCCGGTACCGGCAGATCGGCCAGCAAATGGCCTTGAGTCAGCAGCAACTGAATGCCGCTGTCCTCCATCATGTAGCTCAGGCGGTCCTGCGGGTACTCCGGATCCAGCGGCACATAGGCACCACCGGCCTTGAGGATCGCCAGCAGGCCGACAATCATCTCGAAACCACGCTCCACCGCGATGCCCACCAGCACATCCGGCCCCACGCCCTGCGCACGCAGCTTGTGCGCCAGGCGGTTGGCGCGGCGGTTGAGCTGGTCATAGCTCAGCGCCTGCCCGGCGAAGGACACGGCGATCGCCTCAGGCGTGCGCGCCGCCTGCTGCTCGATCAGCGCGTGAGCGCACTCGGAGCTTGGGTAACGTTGTACATGCGCTTGCCACTCATCCAACTCGAGCGCATCGAGCAACGGCAACTGCGCCACGCGTTGGGCGCTGTCCTGGCAGATGCCCTGCAGCAGATTGCGCCAGTACCTGCCCAGACGCTCGGCAGTGGCCGGATCGAACAATGCAGTGGCGTAGGTCAGGATGGCGCTCAACCCCGCGTCGTGCTCGACCGTGTTCAGAACCAGGTCGAACTGGGTGCTGCGGTCTTCCCAACCCAGCCCCTCGATCCGCAGCCCGGCCAGTTCCTGGGCCATGCCGGGGTTTTCCGCCTTGTGGTTGAACAGCACCTGGAACAGCGGGCTGTGGCTCAGGCTGCGCTCGGGCTGCAGCGCCTCGACCAGTTGCTCGAACGGCAGGTCCTGATGCGCCTGGGCCTGCACGGCGGTGTGCCGGACTTGTTGCAGCAACCCGGCGAAGGTGGTTTGCGGCGCGAACTCAGCCTTGAGCACCTGGGTGTTGACGAAGAAGCCGATCAGGCCCTCGGTCTCGGCCCGGTTGCGGTTGGCGACCGGCACGCCGACGCGCACCTGCGATTGACCACTGAGGCGGTGCAGCAGCACCTGGAACGAGGCCAGCAACAGCATGAACAGGGTCACGCCCTGTTGCCGTGCGGTGGCTTTCAGCGCCTCGGCGAGTTCCGGCTCCAGGTGGATATCCAGGCGTGCCCCGGCATGACTCAGCTGCAACGGGCGTGGGCGGTCGGCAGGCAACTCCAGCACCGGTTGCTCGTCGCCCAGTTGCTGACGCCAGTAGTCGAGCTGGCGCGCCTGCTCGCCCGCCGCCATCCACTGGCGCTGCCAGGCGGCATAATCGGCGTACTGGAACGCCAGGGCCGGCAGTTGCGCCTCGGCGCCCTGACGGTACCCGGCATACAGACGCACCACTTCATCGACCATGATCGGCATCGACCAACCATCGGCGACGATATGGTGCAGGGTCAGTACCAGCACATGCTCGTCGGCGGCCAGGCGCAGCAGGCGGGCGCGCAGCAACGGGCCGTGCTCCAGGTCGAACGGCTGCGCGGTCTCCTGCGCAACTCGCGCCTGCAGCGCCTCGCTTGCCACCGTCTCGACCGGCAGGTCGAAGTCACCTGCGGCATGGATGCGTTGCCAGGCCTGTTCACCTTCCTGATGGAAGGTAGTACGCAGGGTCTCATGGCGGGCGATCAGCGCGGCGAAGCTGCTGCGCAGTGCCTCAATGTCCAGCTCGCCCTTCAGGCGCAGGGCCGAAGGGATGTTGTAGGCGGCGCTGGCCGGTTCCAGCTGCCAGAGGAACCACTGGCGCTGCTGGGCGTAGGACAAGGCCAACGGCTGGTTGCGGTCAACGACGGTGAACGCTGGCGCCTGGCTGGCCGCGCCTTGGCCGGCGGCCTGGGCGAAGGCTTGCAGGTCGGCGGATTCGAACAGGCTGCGCAGCGGGACTTCCAGGTCCAGGCGCTGGCGGATGCGCGAGGTGACCTGGGTGGCCAGCAACGAGTGGCCGCCGAGTTCGAAGAAGTTGTCGTGCAGGCCGACTTGCTCGACCTTGAGCACCTCGGCCCAGATCGCCGCCAGTTGCTGCTCCAGCGCCGTGCGCGGGGCCACGTAGCCCTGCTGCAGCTGGCTGGCATCCGGTTTGGGCAAGGCCTTGCGGTCCAGCTTGCCGTTTGCGGTCAGTGGCCACTGCGCCAAGACCAGGAAGTGCGTCGGCACCATGTAGTCCGGCAGGTTGGCTTTCAGGTGCTGTTTCAGCGTGTCGCGTAGCGCCGCGTGGTCTGCACTTGCGTCTTGGGCGATCAGATAGGCAGCCAGTTGCTTGCCCCCTGCCCCGTCGATATCCAGCACCAGCACTTCGCGCACCGCCGCATGTTCTTGCAGGCGCGCTTCGATCTCGCCCAGTTCGATACGGAAACCGCGGATCTTCACCTGGTGGTCGATACGGCCCACGTACTCGATCACGCCCTGCTCGCGGTAACGCGCCAGGTCGCCGGTGCGGTACAGGCGCCCGCCTTCGCTGGAGAACGGGTCCGGCACGAAGCGCTCGGCGGTCAGCGAGGCGCGGTTGTGGTAACCCCGCGCCAGACCGGCGTGGCCGACATGCAGCTCGCCGGTGCAGCCCTTGGCCACCGGATTGAAGTCGGCATCCAGCACATACATCGACAGGTCTGGAATCGCTGCACCGATCGGGCTGCCCGCCTGTTGCGTGTCAGCAAAATGGATCGGCCGGTAGGTCACGTGGACCGTGGTCTCGGTGATGCCGTACATGTTGATCAGGTTGTCGCAGTCCTCGCCGAAGCGCTCGAACCATGGCTGCAACGCGGCCACATCCAGGGCTTCGCCGCCGAAGATCACGTAGCGCAGCGCCAGATCGGCAGTGCTGTCACAGGCCACGCGCATCAGCGGTTTGAACGCCGACGGGGTCTGGTTCAGCACGGTCACGCCCTGCTCCACCAGCAACTGGTGGAAGTCTTCCGGCGAACGCGTGGTTTCACGCGGCACGATCACCAAACGACCGCCATGCAGCAGCGCACCGAAGATCTCCCACACCGAGAAGTCGAAGGCGTACGAGTGGAACAGCGTCCACACGTCCTGCGCACCAAAGCCAAACCAGGCGTCCGTCGCCTTGAACAGGCGCAGCAGGTTGTGGTGCGGCAGCAGCGTGCCTTTCGGCTTGCCGGTGGAGCCCGAGGTGTAGATCACATAGGCCAGGTTGTCCGGCTGGGTCAGGTGCTCGGGGTTTTCGTCGCTGTAGCCAGCCAGATCATCTTCGAGAGACAGGCTGCGTACGTGCGCCGGCACCGGCAGGCCGGCCAGCAAATGGCCTTGAGTCAGCAGCAACTGAATGCCGCTGTCTTCCATCATGTAGCTCAGGCGATCCTGCGGATACTCCGGGTCCAGCGGCACATAAGCGCCACCGGCCTTGAGGATCGCCAGCAGGCCGACAATCATCTCGAAACCACGCTCCACCGCGATGCCCACCAGCACATCCGGCCCCACGCCCTGCGCACGCAGTTTGTGCGCCAGGCGGTTGGCACGGCGATTGAGCTGGTCGTAGCTCAGCGCCTGCCCGGCGAAGGTCACGGCAATCGCTTCAGGCGTGCGCGCCGCCTGCTGCTCGATCAGCGCGTGAGCGCACTCGGTGCTCGGGTAGCGCTGCACATCAGCCGTCCACGCCCCCAGCTCTGCCGCATCGAGCAACGGCAACTGCGCCACGCGCTGGGCGTGATCGGCGCAGATGCCCTGCAACAGGTTGCGCCAATGCCGGCCGATGCGCTCGACCGTGGCCGCATCGAACAGCGAGGTGGCATAGGTGAATGCCGCAATCAGCCCACCCTCGTGCTCGGCCGTGTTGAGGATCAGGTCGAACTGGGTGGTCTGCCCTTCCCAGCTCAAGCCCTCGACCTGCAACCCGCCCAGCTCACGGACCATGCCCGGGCTTTCGGCCTGGTGGTTGAACAGCACCTGGAACAACGGGTTGTGGCTCATGCTGCGCTCGGGCTGCAGCGCCTCGACCAGTTGCTCGAACGGCAGGTCCTGGTGCGCCTGGGCCTGCAGCGAGGTTTCACGCACCTGCTGCAGCAACGTGGCGAAGGTGGTCTGCGGCGCGAACTCGGCCTTGAGCACCTGGGTGTTGACGAAGAAGCCGATCAGCCCCTGGGTTTCGGCGCGGGTACGGTTGGCCACCGGCACGCCGACACGGATGTCGGCCTGCCCGCTGTAGCGGTGCAGCAGTGCCTGCAACGAAGCCAGCAACAGCATGAACAGGGTCACCCCCTGCTGGCGCGCCAGGGCCTTGAGCCCCTGCGCCAGGGAGGCATCGATATCGATGCCCAGGCGTGCGCCCTGGAAGTTCTGCACCGACGGCCGCGGGCGGTCGACAGGCAGTTCCAGCAACGGCTGCTCGCCCGCCAGTTGCTCGCGCCAGTAACCGAGCTGGCGCTCCTGCTCGCCCGCCTCCATCCAGTCGCGCTGCCACAGGGCGTAGTCAGCGTACTGGATCGGCAGCTCGGCCAGGGTCACCGGCGCGCCCAGGCGCAAGCCCTCGTACAGGCGGATCAGCTCGTCCACCAGGATCGGCGTGGACCAGCCATCGGAAACGATATGGTGCACAGTCAGGATCAGCACATGCTCTTCAGGCCCCAGCACCAGCAGCCTGACCCGCAACAACGGACCATGCTCCAGGTCGAACGGCTGCTGCACCTCGGCCTCTACCCGCGCGCGGATGGCTGCCTGCAGATCCGTCGAATCCGCAGACACGAAGGGCTCCACCGCCAGCGCCAAGGGCATTGGCGGATGGACGATCTGCACCGCCCCGTCACCTTCCTGGCGGAAGGTGGTGCGCAGGGTTTCGTGGCGCGCCACCAGGCTGTCGAAGCTGCGCTGCAACGCCTCGACATCCAGCGCGCCCTTGAGCCGCAGCGCCGCCGGGATGTTGTAGGCGGCGCTGTGCGGGTCGAGCTGCCAGAGGAACCACTGGCGCTGCTGTGCATAGGAAAGCGCTGCCCCGTCCGCCGAGTCCCTTCTGAAGATCGGGGTGACCCCGTAGAGGTTGACACCCTGGCGCTTGAGCAAGGCTGCCAATGCCTTGCGCTCCCTGGTGGACAGCGACTTTACGGAGTCGAGCAGCTCTTGCACTTTGAATGTCTCCCGCTAAGCGATCAGATTATCTATTTCCTGTGCAGTAAGACGTTTCAAGGCCTCCAAGGATTTAGTCAGCTCGTCATGGGCGTTGGCGACCTGCCCCGACTTGCGCTCCACCACCTGGCTGAAGTCGGCCAGCGTGGCCTGCTCGAACAGCTCGTTGAGACTCAGGTCGACGCCCAGTTGTTCGCGCACCCGGCCGATCACCTGGACGATCAGCAGCGAATGCCCGCCGAGGTCGAAGAAGTTGTCCTGCAGGCCCACCCGCTCGACCTGCAGCACCTCGGCCCAGATCGACGCCAGCTTGCGCTCCAGCTCCGTGACCGGCGCCACGTGGGCTGCCTGCAACTGGCTGGCGTCCGGCAGCGGCAGGGCCTTGCGGTCGAGCTTGCCGTTGGGGGTCTGCGGCATGCGCGCCAGGCCGACCAGATGGCTCGGCACCATGTAGTCCGGCAGGCCGGCCTTCAAGTGCGCACGCAGCTCGCCGCGCAGTGCTTCCACGCTTTGCTGCGCATCGTGCAGCACCAGGTAGGCGGCCAGCTGCTTGCCGACCGGGCCATCGATATCGATCACCGCGGCCTCGCGGATCGCCGGATGCAACAGCAGGCGTTCCTCGATTTCGCCCAGTTCGATACGGAAGCCACGGATCTTCACCTGGTGGTCCAGGCGCCCGACGTACTCGATCACCCCGTCCTCGCGGTAGCGGGTCAGGTCGCCGGTGCGGTACAGGCGCGCGCCCGGCTCGCTGGCGAACGGGTCCGGCACGAAACGCTCGGCGGTCAGGCCCGGGCGGTTGTGGTAGCCCCGCGCCAGGCCGTCGCCGCCGATCAGCAACTCGCCACGCGCGCCTTGCGGCAGCACGTCGAGCTCGTCGCTGACCACGTGCAGGCGGGTGTTGGCCAACGGCCGCCCCAGCCACACGTCGTCGCTGTCGGTCAGGTAATGGCAGGCCGACCAGATCGTGGTCTCGGTCGGGCCGTAGACGTTCCACACATGCCCGGCCTGGGCGATCAGGCGCTGGGCCAGCTCGGCGCTCAGCGCCTCGCCGCCGCACAGCACCTTCTTGCCGGCGAAGGCTCCGGGCGCCGCGGCGTCCAGCAGCATGCGCCAGGTCGACGGGGTGGCCTGGACAACGCTGACCGCCTGGGCCCGGATCACCGCCAGCAACGCCTGCGGGTCCTTGTTCACCTGCTCGCCCAGCAGCACCACGCAGGCACCGCGCAGCAACGGCAGGTACAGCTCAAGCCCAGCGATATCGAACGACAGCGAGGTCAGCGACAGCACCTTGTCATGAGCATCGATACCTGGCTGGCGCGCCATGCTGCAGAGGAAGTTGACCAGCGCGTCGTGGCGGATGGTCACGCCCTTGGGCTTGCCGGTGGAGCCCGAGGTGTAGATCACATAGGCAAGGTTTTCCGGCTGTGCCAGCTGGCACGGATTGTCCTCGCCGTATTCGCCCGGCAGCGCCTGGTCCAGGCACAAGCTGCGCACCTGCGGCGGGATCGGCAGGCGTTGCACCAGGCTGGACTGGGTCAGCAGCAGCGCGATGCCGCTGTCTTCCATCATGTAGGCCAGGCGATCCTCGGGGAACTGCGGATCCAGCGGCACGTAGGCGCCGCCGGCCTTGAGCACCGCCAGCAGGCCGACGAGCATGTCCAGGCTGCGCTCCACCGCGATCCCCACCAGCACATCGGGGCCGACGCCCAGGCTGCGCAGGTGGTGGGCCAGGGCGTTGGCGCGCTGGTTCAGTTGCGCGTAGCTCAGCGACTGCTCGCCCAGGACTGCGGCGACGGCCTGCGGCGTGCGGGCAGCCTGTGCCTCGATCAGTTGTTGGACGGTCTGCCCGCGCGGGTAGTCGGCGGCACTGTCGTTCCAGGCGTACAGGGTGCGCTCGCGCTCCTCGCGGCTCAGCAACGGCAGTTCGGCGACCCGCTGCCCGGCGTCCTGGCAGACGCCCTGCAACAGGTTGCGCCAGTGCTCGGCCATGCGCGCCACGGTCGCCGGCTCGAACAGGCTGGTGGCGTAGGTCAGGGTCGCGCTCAGGCCGCCTTCGTGTTCGGCGGTGTCCAGGGTCAGGTCGAACTGTGCGGTCTGCTTGTCCGATACCAGACCCTGCAGGCTGAGGCCTGCGAGTACGCGGGATTCACCCAGCACCTGGGTCTGGTGGTTGAACATCACCTGGAACAGCGGGCTGTGGCTCAGGCTGCGCTCGGGCTGCAGGGCTTCGACCAGTTGCTCGAACGGCAGCTCCTGGTGCGCCTGGGCGCCCAGGGCGGTGTGCTTGACCTGTTGCAGCAGCTCGTCGAAACGAATCTGCGGCTGGAAGCGCGCATCCAGCACCTGGGTGTTGACGAAGAAGCCGATCAGGCCTTCGGTCTCGGCCCGGGTGCGGTTGGCCACCGGCACGCCGACGCGGATGTCCGACTGGCCGCTGTGGCGATGCAGCAAGGCCTGGAACGAGGCCAGCAGGAGCATGAACAGGGTCACGTCATGCTGCCCGGCCAGCGTCTTGAGCTGTGCAACCAGGCTTGGCTCGAGGTCCACCGGCAGGCGCGCACCCTCATACTGCTGCACCACAGGGCGCGGGCGATCGGTGGCCAGTTCGAGGATCGGCTGGGTGCTGCCCAGGCGTGCCTGCCAGTAGTCGAGCTGGCGCTGTTGCTCGCCGGCTTCCATCCACTGGCGCTGCCAGGCCGCGTAGTCGGCGTACTGGAAGGCCAGCGCCGGCAGTTGCGGGGCCTGACCGTGCAGATGGCTTTCATAGCCGCGCACCAGTTCGTCGACCAGGATCGGCATCGACCAGCCATCGGCAACGATATGGTGCAGGACCAGTACCAGCACATGCTCGTCGGCGGCCAGGCGCAGCAGGCGGGCGCGCAGCAGCGGGCCGTGTTGCAGGTCGAACGGCTGGCGCACCTGGGTCTCGACCCAGGCCTGCACGCCGGCTTCGTCAAAGGCTGCCGTGGTGATGTCCAGCGGCGTTTCCAGCCGCGCATGCACTACCTGCTCGGCACTGTCGCCCTGCTGGCGGAAGGTGGTGCGCAGGGTTTCGTGACGGGCGATCAGCGCGGCGAAGCTGCTGCGCAGTGCATCGATATCCAGCTCGCCTTGCAGGCGCAGGGCCGAAGGGATGTTGTAGGCAGCGCTGGCCGGTTCCAGCTGCCAGAGGAACCACTGGCGTTGCTGGGCGTAGGACAAGGCCAACGGCTGGTTGCGGTCCACGACGCTGAACGCCGGCGCCTGGCTGACCGCACCTTGGCCGGCGGCCTGGGCGAAGGCTTGCAGGTCGGCGGATTCGAACAGGCTGCGCAGCGACACTTCCACATTCAGGCGCTGGCGGATCCGCGAGGTGACCTGGGTAGCCAGCAACGAGTGGCCGCCGAGCTCGAAGAAGTTGTCGTGCAAGCCGACTTGCTCGACCTTCAGCACCTCAGCCCAGATCGCCGCCAGTTGCTGCTCCAGCGCCGTGCGTGGGGCCACGTAGCCTTGCTGCAGCTGGCTGGCATCCGGCTTGGGCAGGGCCTTGCGGTCCAGCTTGCCGTTGGCGGTCAGTGGCCACTGCTCCAGCACCAGGAAGTGCGTCGGCACCATGTAATCCGGCAGGTTGGCTTTGAGGTGCTGTTTCAGCGTGTCGCGCAGGGTTGCGTGATCTGCATTCGCGTCCTGGGCGATCAGGTAAGCCGCCAGTTGCTTGCCCCCTGCCCCGTCGATATCCAGCACCAGCACTTCACGCACCGCCGCATGTTCTTGCAGGCGTGCCTCGATCTCGCCCAGCTCGATACGGAAGCCACGGATCTTCACCTGGTGGTCGATCCGGCCCACGTACTCGATCACGCCCTGCTCGCGGTAACGCGCCAGGTCACCGGTGCGGTACAGGCGCCCGCCTTCGCTGGAGAATGGATCCGGCACGAAGCGTTCGGCGGTCAGCGAGGCACGGTTGTGGTAACCCCGCGCCAGGCCGGCGTGGCCGACATGTAGCTCGCCCGTGCAGCCCTTGGCCACCGGATTGAAATCGGCGTCCAGCACGTACATCGACAAGTCCGGGATCGCCGCACCGATCGGGCTGCCCGCTTGTTGCGTGTCAGCAAAACGGATCGGCCGGTAGGTCACGTGCACGGTGGTCTCGGTGATGCCGTACATGTTGATCAGGTTGTCGCAGTCTTCACCGAAGCGCTCGAACCATGGCTGCAGTGCAGCTACGTCCAGCGCTTCGCCGCCGAAGATCACGTAGCGCAGCGAAAGATCGGATGCACTGTCACAGGCCACACGCATCAGCGGTTTAAACGCCGACGGGGTCTGGTTGAGCACGGTCACGCCCTGCTCCACCAGCAACTGGTGGAAGTCTTCCGGCGAACGGGTCACTTCACGCGGGACGATCACCAGACGACCGCCATGCAGCAGCGCACCGAAGATCTCCCACACCGAGAAGTCGAAGGCGTACGAGTGGAACAGCGTCCACACATCCTGCGGGCCGAAGCCGAACCAGGCATCGGTGGCCTTGAACAGGCGCAGCAGGTTGTGGTGCGGCAGCAGCGTGCCTTTCGGTTTGCCGGTCGAGCCCGAGGTGTAGATTACATAGGCTAGGTTGTCTGGCTGGGTCAGGTGCTCCGGATTCGCGTCGCTGTAGCCGGTCAGGTCATCTTCGAGAGACAGGCTGCGCACGTGCGCCGGCACCGGCAGCCCGGCCAGCAAATGGTCTTGAGTCAGCAGCAGTGCGATGCCGCTGTCTTCCATCATGTAGCTCAGGCGGTCCTGCGGGTATTCCGGGTCCAGCGGCACATAGGCGCCCCCGGCCTTGAGGATCGCCAGCAAGCCGACGATCATCTCGAAACCACGCTCCACGGCGATGCCCACCAGCACATCCGGCCCCACACCCTGCTCGCGCAGCTTGTGCGCCAGGCGGTTGGCACGGCGGTTGAGCTGGTCGTAGCTCAGCGCCTGCCCGGCGAAGGTCACGGCGATCGCTTCCGGTGTGCGCGCCGCCTGCGCTTCGATCAGCTCCTGGGTGCAAGCCGTGCTTGGATAGCTGGCAACCACCTGCTGGTCTTCCACCGGCAGGCTGAGCGCCCCCAGGGCACGCTGACCATCAGCCGCCAACTGCGCGAGCAGGTGCTGGAAGTGCCCCGCCAGCTGGTCGATGGCCAGCTCGCTGAAGCACTGGCGATCGAAACTGAAGCTCGCCTCCAGGCGCTCGCCCACCTGCACCACCAGGGTCAACGGGTAGTTGGTCTGCTCCTGGTTCTGCACCTCGCCGAACTGCAGGCCTTGCGGCGCGCCCTGTTGCAGCGCCTCGGCGACCGGGTAGTTCTCGAATACCAGAATGTTGTCGAACAGCGCTTCGCCGCTCCAGCCGGCCCAGCGCTGGATCTCGTACAACGGCGTGTGCTCGTGCTCGCGCAGGGCCAGGTTCAGCGCCTGCACCTGCTGCACCCAGTCGCCCACGGTCTGTTCCGGGCGTGGGCTGGCGACCACCGGCAAGGTGTTGATGAACAGCCCCAGCTGCTCCTCGACGCCCGCGAGCTCCGCCGGGCGGCCGGCCACAGTGGCGCCGAAGGTCACGCTGGCCTGGCCGGTGTAGCGTTGCAACAGCAACAGCCACGCGGCCTGGACCAGGGTGTTGAGGGTGACCCGCTGTTCCCGGGCGAAATCCGCCAACTGCTGGGTCTGCTGCGGCTCGAAGCGCAGCGCCAGGCTGCCATGGCCTCGCCCTTGGGCCGAGGACTTGAACGCCTGTACCAGTCGCGTTGGCTCGTCCAGCTCGGCCACCTGGGCGCGCCAGAAGGTTTCGCTGGCCTGCTGGTCCTGGCCTTGCAGCCACTGGATATAGTCGCGGTAGCGGCTGGTCCTGGCGCTCGGGGCGACGCCGCTGTAACGCTGCAGCACCTCGCCGAGCAGGCGCGAGCTGCTCCAGCCGTCCATCAGGATATGGTGGCTGGTGTAGATCAGGTGATGGCCGCCGTCAGCCGTGCGGATCAGTGTCAGGCGCAGCAGCGGGCCGCTGGCCAGATCGAAGCCGGCCTGGCGCTCGGCCTGGGCCACGGCGTCCGGATCCTGGGCCTGATCGAGTTCGACGAACGGCACCTGCACCTGGCGACGCACTACTTGCACGGGCAACGGCAGGTCCTGCGGGAAGCAGCTGCGCAGCACTTCGTGATTGTCCACCACCGCCTGCCAGGCCGCGCGGAAGCGCGCCACATCCAGCCCCTGCACGCTCACGCGCAGCTGGTTGATGTAGTTGCCCGCGTCCTGCTCGTAGAGGCTATGGAACAGCATGCCCTGCTGCATCGGCGACAGCGGGTAGAGGTCTTCGATGTCCCCCGCAGCCAGCGGCAAGCTGTCCAATTGCGCCTGGGTCAGCTCGGCCAGCGGGAAGTCCGATGGCGTGACGCCCTGGTGCGGCGCCTGGGCGCAATGCTCGACCAGCTCGGCCAGCACCTGCTCGTAGCGGCGCGCCAGGGCCTCGATGGTCTCTGGATGGAAGACTTCGCGGCTGAAGCTCCAGTCCAGCTCCAGCTCGCCCTGGTAGACCTGGCCGTTGATACCGAGCCAGTTGCCCAGCGGGCTGTCCAGGTCCTGGGTGGCGCCACTGCCCTCGCTGGCTGGGGTGTACAGGGCACCCTCGGCCTGGGCGAAGCTGCCGTCGAACTGGCCGAGATAGTTGAAGGTCACCCGTGGCTGCGGCAGCGCCTGCAAGCGCTCACGCATGTCGGGCTCGCCAAGGTAGCGCAGCACACCATAGCCGATGCCTTTGTTCGGCACCGCACGCAGTTGTTCCTTGATCGCGCACAGCCCCTCGCCAAGCCCTTGGGCCGGTGTCAGGCGTACCGGGAACAGGCTGCTGAACCAGCCGAGGGTGCGACTGAGGTCCAGCTCCGGGAACAGGTCCTCGCGGCCATGGCCTTCGAGCTGGATCAGTACCGAATCCTCTCGGGTCCAGTCGCACAGTACCCGTGACAGGGCCGCCAGCAGCAGGTCGTTGACCTGGGTTCGGTACGCGGCGGGCGCCACTTGCAGTAGTTTGCGGGTCAGCGTGGCGTCCAGGCGTGACGAGGCATGGGCGACGTGACGATTGGTCTGGGCGCCCGCCGGGTTATCGCGGGGCAACTCGCCACCAGCGGCTTCAAGGCCTTGCAGCCAGTGGTCGGCCTCGGCCAGCAGTTCCGGGCTGCGGGCATAGGCGCCAAGGCGCTCGGCCCAGGCCTTGAGCGAGCTGCTCTTGGCTGCCAGTGTCACGGCCTTGCCGGCGGCCAGGGCCGTGTAGGCCAGTTGCAGGTCTTCCAGCAGTACCCGCCAGGACACGCCATCGACCACCAGGTGGTGGATCACCAGCAGCAAGCGCTGCTGACCTTCGGGAAGTTCTACCAGCAGCGCCCGCAGCAGTGGCCCCTGGGCCAGGTCGAGGCTGCGCTGGGCCTGCTCGGCCAAGGCCGGTAGCTCGGCCAGGTCACTCAGTTGACGAACCCAGAGGATATCGTCGGCCTTGGCGGGCTGGAATGCGGCCTGCCAGGCCTCGCCCTGGGTGAAGCGCAGGCGCAAGGCGTCGTGCTGAGCGACCAGCGCCTGCAATGCGCCTTGCAGGTGGTCAGCGCCAAGGGCCTGGGTCGGCTTGAGCAGCAGGGCCTGGTTCCAGTGTTGACGCTCGGGGATAGCGGTTTCGAAGAAGCGCGCCTGGATCGGCAGCAATGGCATGGAACCACTAACCTGCTCGGCCGCCACGGCCTTTTTCTCGATGCGCTTGGCCACGGCCGCCAGCTGGCCGATGGTCTGTTTCTCGAACAGTTGCTTGGGGCTGAGCTTGATGCCCTGGCGCTTGGCCCGGGCGATGATCTGCAGGCTGAGAATCGAGTCGCCGCCCAGCTCGAAGAAGTTGTCGGTGCTACCGACCTGGTCGAGCTTGAGCACCTCGGCCCAGATCGCGGCCAGGGCATCTTCGATCTCGCCGACCGGCGCCGTGTACTGACGCCGGGCAACACCCGGCGTCGGCAAGGCGCGCTTGTCCAGCTTGCCGTTGGCGGTCAGCGGCAGGCGGTCAAGGACCAGGACCTGCGCCGGTACCATGTAGTCCGGCAGCCGATCCTGCAGTTGCTGGCGCAAGGCTTCACCCTGCAGGCCCTGCCCCACGCACCAGCCCACCAGTTGCAGGCGGCTTTCATCGCCTTCCACCGGCTGCGCCAGGACCACCGCTTCGGCGACCCCGTCCAGCCCCCGCAGCACCCGCGCCACCTCGGCCGGCTCGACGCGATAACCGCGCACCTTGACCTGGTCGTCGGCGCGGCCGATGAATTCCACTTGGCCCGAACGATTGCGCCGCACCCGATCACCACTGCGGTACAGGCGCTGGCCAGGCCGCGTCGGGTCCGGCAGGAAGCGTTCGGCGGTCAGGCCCGGCTGGCCCAGGTAGCCCTGGGCCACGCTGGCGCCACCGATGTACAGCTCACCGGCGACCTGGTCGGCCACCGGGTTGAGCACATCGTCGAGCAGCAGCACATGGGCGCCCGGCAAGGGCTCGCCCACCGGCACGGCGCGGGCGCCCTCGGCAAGGCTGGCCACTTCATGGGTCAGCACGCCGACCGTGGTCTCGCTCGGGCCATAGTGGTTGATCAGGCGGCAGCCCGGCTTGAGCCGGCGTACCTGCTCCACCAGGGCTGGCGTGCAGGCCTCGCCACCGACGATCAGCGCATGCTGGGGCAGCACATCGGCGGGGTTGCCGGCTTGCAGCAACGCCGCCAGGTGTCCGGGGACGATCTTCAGCACGCCGACCTGGTGTTCGGCCATGTAGCGGGCGAAGGCGTCCGGATCGAAGCCCAGCGCCTCGGGCAGTACATGCAGCAGGCGCCCGGAACACAGGGCACCGAACAGCACGGTGTGGCCCAGGTCGGCGGCGATGGTCGAGACCAGCGCCATGCTCGCCCCCGGCGCAGGCGCCAGGCGTTCGAGCAGGCCAGCGACGTAGCTGGCCAGGGCGCCATGGCTGACCAGCACGCCCTTCGGCTGGCCGGTGGAGCCGGAGGTGTGGATCACGTAGGCCGGCGATTCAGCCCACAGCGTGAGCGCCGGCGCGTTGGCCGGCAGGTCCTGCCATTGTTCGGGGACATAGGCCAAGGTCAGGCGATCGGCGGCGGCCAGGCTGGTCAGTCGCGCATCGGCGGCGGCGCACAGCAGCACCTTGGCTTGCGCGGCGTCGAGCATCTGCCGCAGGCGCGCTTCAGGCGCTTTGGTATCCAGCGGCATGTACACGGCGCCAGCCTTGAGGATACCGAGCATGCAGGTCAGCCAGTCCAGCGAACGTTCCATCAGCACCGCGACCGGTTGGCCGCTGACCACACCCTGCTGTTGCAGATGATGGGCCAGGCGGTTGGCGGCCTGGTCCAGAGCGGCGAAGCTCAGGCTGTGCTCCAGGCTGCAAGCGGCAAGCGCCTCGGGCTGCCGGTGCACCTGCTGCTGCCACTGTTCCAGCACCAGCGCCGGCACTTCACGCTGCGGCGCCTGCTCGCTGCGCAGCGGCGCGGCCAGGCGGTGCAACGGCAGCTGCGGGGCGTCGAGCAGCTGGCCCAGCAACTCGATGAAGGCCGGAATGAAGGCTTCGACGGTCGAACGCTGGTAGAGGTCGCTGGCGAAAGTCATTTCGCCATGGATCAGCTGGCCGTCGTCGGTGATATCCAGCGCCAGGTCGAAGTGGGTGCCGACCTTGTCCAGCGGGTACTCGGCGACACTCAGGCCCGGCAAGGCCAGCGAGCGCTGGCGCTGCATGCCGACGTTCTGGTTGAACTTGACCTGGAACAGCGGGTTGTGGCCGAGGTTGCGCTCCGGCACCAGCGCGTCCACCAGTTGCTCGAACGGCAGCTCCTGGTGCGCCTGGGCGCCGAGCACCGCTTCGCGCACCTGGGCCAGCAGGTCATCGAAGCTCAGGCGCTCGTCCACCTGGCAGCGCAGCACCTGGGTGTTGACGAAGAAGCCGATCAGCCCCTCGACCTCGGCACGGCCGCGGTTGGCGTTGGGCACGCCGATGCGGATATCGCGCTGCCCGGCCTGGCGTGACAGGAACAGCGAGAAGCCGGTCAGCACCAGCATGAACAGGGTCATGCCCTGGGCGCGGGCGTAGCCGCCCAGGCGTCGGGACAGCTCGACGCCGAAGTCGAAGCCCAGGGTCTGGCCGTCGAAGCTCTGGGTCAGTGGACGCGGGTAGTCTGCGGCGACCTCCAGCAGCGGTTGCTCATCGCCCAACTGCTGGCGCCAGTAGTCGAGCTGGCGCGCGCCCTCGCCGGCCTCCAGCCAGCTGCGCTGCCAGATGGCGTAGTCGGCGTACTGCACCGCCAGCGCCGGCAACTGCGGCGCCTGGCCCTGGGTGAACGCCTGGTAGCTGTGCACGAACTCCTTGACCATCACATCCATCGACCAGCCGTCGGAGACGATGTGGTGCATGCACACCAGCAGCACATAGTCCTCGGCCGCCAGCCGGTACAGGGTGGCACGCAGCAGCGGGCCGTGCAGCAGGTCGAACGGCTGGTGACTGGCCTCGCGCACCCGCGTGGCCAGCTCGGCCTCACGCAGGTCAGTGGCGATGGCGGTGAGGTCGACCTGTTCCAGGGGCACGGCCAGATGATCGAGGATCACCTGGCGCGGCTGTTCGCCTTCGACCTGGAACACCGTGCGCAGCGCCTCGTGGCGCGTGGCCAGGAAGTCGAATGAGCGCTGCAGCGCCGATACGTCGAGCCGACCGTTCAGGCGCAGGCCAGCAGCCATGTTGTACGCCGCGCTGTGCGGCTCCAGCTGCCAGAGGAACAGCAGCCGCTGCTGGGCGAAGGACAAGGGGATGCTGGCGAAGTCGTGCCGTGACTCGACCACCGGCAACAGGCTGAAGTCCTTGCCGTCCTCACGCAGCTTGGCGAGGAACTGCCGGCGCTGCTCCAGGGGCAGGCTGACGAACCGTTTCGCAATGCGTACCGCCATGTTGCCACTCATGCCTCAACCCCTTCCAAGGAACCCAGGAACGCGTCCATATCCGACCAGTTGTCATCCGTATCGCCGCCCTGCAGCCGGGCCAGCTCGGCGGCCAGGTCACCCAGCGCCGGTTGTTCGAACAGGCTGCGCAATGGCAGCACCAGGCCCAGCTGATCCTTGATCCGCGCCAGCACCTGGGCAGCCAGCAACGAGTGCCCGCCGAGTTCGAAGAAGTGATCGTCCAGGCCGACCTTCGGCACGTTCAGCACGTCCATCCAGATCTGCGCCAGTTGTTGCTCGACGGCGCTCTGCGGCGCCCGGTACTCGGCCTGCAACGCACTCGGGTCCGGTGCTGGCAGGGCCTTGCGGTCGAGCTTGCCGCTGGGCGTGAGGGGCAGGCGCGGCAACAGCAGCAGGTGGCCGGGCACCATGTACTCGGGCAGGCGGGCCTTGAGCAGGCTGCGTATCTGCTGGCGCAAGCGCGCCTGCTCGGCGGCATCCTGCTCGGCGGCGTCAGGCACCACATAGGCCACCAGTTGCAGGCCGCCGGTCATCGGCAGGGCCAGCACCACCGCTTCGCGAACCCCCGGGCACTGTTGCAGGCGCGCCTCGATCTCGCCGAGCTCGATGCGGAAACCGCGCACCTTGACCTGGTGATCGACGCGGCCGATGTATTCGATGGCGCCATCGGCGCCCAGGCGCGCGCGGTCGCCGGTGCGGTACAGGCGCTCGCCCTGGGCGAACGGATCGGCGACGAAGCGCTGCGCAGTCAGTGATGGCTGGCCATGGTAGCCACGGGCCAGGCCCGGGCCGCCGATGTACAGCTCGCCCACCGCGCCCTGGGGCAGCAGTTCGAGGTCATCGCCGAGGATGTACAGGCGACGCTGCGCCAGGCCCTGGCCAATGGGGATGCCACGCCAGGACACTGCCTCATGGCCAAGCCCGGTGCAGTCGTGAATGGTCGAGACCACCGTGGCCTCGGTCGGGCCATAGGTATTGAGCAGGCGCACATGGCCGAGCCCGGCCAGTTGCCACAGGCGCAGCCCGTCCACCGCCATCGCCTCGCCACCGACGTGGATCTGGCGCAGCGCGCCGTAGCTGGCCGGCGGACGCGCGGCGAAGTCCTGCACCAGCCAGTACCAGTAGGCAGCCGGCAGGTCGGCGAGGGTCACGCCGTGCTCGATCAGCACTTCGTGCAGGGCGGCGCTGTCCCACAGGCGGGTATCGCGCAGCACCACGCAGGCGCCATGGCACAGCGGCGGGAAGAACTGCTCGACGAAACCATCGAAGCTGCTGGTGGCGAACTGCAGCACCCGGTCGCCTTCGCGCAGGTCGCTGTAGTCGATGGCGCGGGCGATGAACTCGCTCAGGGCGCCGTGGCTGATCGCCACGCCCTTGGGTCGGCCGGTGGAGCCGGAGGTGTAGATCACATAGGCCAGGTTGTCAGGCACGACGGTCAGCGGCAGGTCAGCGACCGGCTCGTCCTCCAGTTTCAGCTGGTCCAGGCACAGGCAGCGCACTGCCTCCCGCGCCGGCAGGCCGGGCAACTGCGCGGAAGTGGTCAGCAGCCATTGCAGGCCGCTGTCCTCGAGCACATGGCCGAGGCGCTCGGATGGGGCCTGCAGGTCCAGCGGCACATAGGCGCCACCGGCCTTGAGCACGGCCAGCAGGGCCACGGCCAGGTCCAGCGAGCGATCCAGGGCCACGCCGACCAGGCTGTCGGGGCCAACGCCCTGGCGGCGCAGGTAATGGGCCAGGCGATTGCTTCGGGCGTTGAGCTCGGCATAGCGCATCGACGGCGCCTCGGCGCCATTGGCCAGGATCAGCGCCAGCGCCTCGCCGCTGCGTGCGGCCTGGGTTTCGAACAGGCGCTGCACCGGCTCCCACGGCGCCACATCGGCCATCGGGCACAGCAACGCCTGGCGCTCGGCCTCGGCCAGCATCGGCAGCTCGCCCAGGCGCTGGCGCGGATCGTTGCACACCGCGCGCAGCAGGTTGCGCCAGTGCCCGGCCAGGGCACTGATGGTGGCTTCATCGAAGATATCGGTGGCATAGGTGAAGGCGGCGAACACCTGCTCGCCCTCCTCCCGGGTATCGAGCATCAGGTCGCTGGTGGCCGCATGCTGGCGGCGGCTGCCGGCCAGTTGCTCGGCGCTCAGGTAGCCGACACGCAGGCCGCAGTCCAGGCGCACGTCCTTGAGGTCGGTGACCAGTGGCTGGTGGTTGAACATCACCTGGAACAGCGGCGTGTGGCTCTGGCTGCGCTGGGGCTGCAAGGCTTCGATCAGCGCGTCGAACGGCAGGTCCTGATGCGCCTGGGCGCCGACCGAAGCCTGGTGCAGGCTGCGCAGCAGGTCGCTGAATGGCGTCTGCGCGCTGAACTGGCTGCGCAGCACCTGGGTGTTGACGAAGAAACCGACCAGCCCCTCGGTTTCGCTACGGTTGCGGTTGGCGATCAGGCCGCCGACGCGGATGTCGGCCTGCCCGCTGTAGCGGTGCAGCAGGGTCTTGAACACCGCCAGCAGCACCGTGGACAGAGTCACGCCGTGCTGCTGGGCCAGTTGTTTGAGATCTTCGCGCAGGCCAGCGTCGAGCACCAGCTCCAGGCGCTCGCCCAGGTGGCTGGGCTGGGCCGGATAAGGCCGGTCGGTCGGCAGCTCCAGCAACGGGTGCTCGTCGCCCAGTTGCTCGCGCCAGTAGTCCAGCTGGCGCTCGCGCTCACCGGCCTCCAGCCAGCTGCGCTGCCACAGTGCGTAGTCGCGGTAATGCACCTTGATTTCCGCCAGCGCAGGCTCGCGCCCCGCCACCAGGGCGTCGTAGCTGCGCATGAATTCGTCGATCAGGACGTTCATCGACCAGCCGTCGGCGATGATGTGATGCAGGGTCAGCAGCAGCACATGCTCCTGGGGCGCCAGGCGCAGCAGGGCGATGCCGAACAGCGGGCCGCGCTCGAGGTCGAAGGCCTGGGTGGCCTGGGCCGCCATCTGCTGGTGGGCGCGCTCCCAGCGCGTGGCTTCGGGCAGATCAGCCAGGTCGAACAGCTGGATGCCTACCTGCGTTGGCTCGGCCACCCGCTGCACGGCGCGCTCGCCGTCCTGGGCGAAGGTGGTGCGCAGGCATTCGTGGCGGCCGACCAGCAAGGTGAAGGCCCGCTCCAGCGCCTGCACCTGCAGCTCGCCTTCCAGGCGCACGGCCATCGGCAGGTTGTAGGCGGCACTGTGGGGCTCCAGCTGCCAGAGGAACCACATGCGCTGCTGGGCGTAGGACAGGCCGTCGCGCTCGCTCAGGCCGATACAGGACGACATGGGCAACTGCGCGAAATCGATACCCTCGCGTCGCATCCCTTCGAGGAACAAGCGACGCTTGTCCAGGGGCAACTCGATGAAACGGCGGGAAAGTTTCTGGGCGTCTGCGGCATTCATGTGTGGGGTCCTTGCTGATCGGCGGCGCGACCGGAAGGTCCGGGCGCATCAACAAGAACGAATGGGCGGGGGGATGATTTAGCGGGTATCGAGCCTGAAAAGCCTGGGGCTGCGCGGCAGCCCCAGCGTCGACAGGTCAGGCCTGGTCCAGCGAGTGCCCCTCGGCCATCGCCACGATCACCTTGCGCGGGCCTTCGAACGGCGCGCGGGCATGGGCAGCGAGCATGTTGTCGAGCATCATCACGTCGCCTTCCTGCCAGAGGAAGCTGATCTTGCAGTCCTCGAGCACCGCACGGATCTCGTCGAGCACTTCATCCTCGATGGGCGAACCGTCACCGTAGTAGACGTTACGCGGCAGGTCTTCCTCGTCGACGATGTCCAGCAGGCTTTCCCGCACCTCGGGCGGCAGGTTGGAAATATGGAACAGGTGCGCCTGGTTGAACCAGACCTTGTCGCCGGTGACCGGGTGCTCGGCCACCGCCTGGCATACCTGGCGCGTGCGCAGCTCACCGTCGTCCTTCCATTCACAGGTGATGCCATGGGCCTTGCAGTAGGCTTCGACCTCCTGCGGATCCTCGGTATTGAACACATCCTCCCAGGACACATCCAGGCCATTGCCGAAGTTGCGCACGTACATCAGGCCCTTGCTGACGAAGCGCTCGCGAATGTGCGCCGGCACCTTGCGGTAAACCTCGCGACTGTCGGCAATCGGCGTCTGGCCGCCGGACTTCGCCGCGATCATGCTGTAGAACCAGATTTTCATCGGCCAGTCGCGGGAGTAGGCCTGCTCGTTGTGCAACGGAATGTGCTGGTGCGCCGGATACTCGGTAGAGGTGTAGACCCCCTGGGTGACGTTGGTGCGCGGCGTGGAGCCGAACTCATAGTTGAGCAGCGGATGGCCGAAACTGGCGGCGAACTGACGGAACTGTTCGGCACCCTCCAGGCGGAAACCGCGGAACAGGATGCCGCCATCGTGCAACAGGTGCTCGTCCACCAGCGCCTTGAGCTCATCGAACACGTCCAGCAGGCTGGTGTCGTCGTCACCGGCCTCCACCAGCAATGGCAAACGTCCCTGCTCCGGCAATAGCGGACGCACTGTAAATCCCACAGCAACACCCATGACGGGCCTCCTGTACACACCTAAGGAAAAGGGAGCGACGGCCCAGGGGCACGCTCGCATCCGGTGATAGGGGGACGTTTCGGGAAGCAGGCAAATTAGTCCCGGCGCAGGAACCCGCAGCAACAGGCAGGGCAACCTGGAAACACTTGCTTGCAATTACCCCATCAGGTTTTGCCCTGCTCATGCGTCTCTTTCTGATACGGCCGGGCAATCCGCCCCTTCATTCGCCATTGACACTGTGTACCCATGTCGAAAAAGTCCCGCTCGAAAATCTGGTTCCTCGTGCACAGCTGGCTGGCGCTGCCCATCTGGTTCTTCGTGCTCATCGTCTGCGTCACCGGCACCCTGGCGGTGATCAGCAAGGAAATCGTCTGGCTAGCCAACCCGGAAACCCGCGCCAATCCGCCTTCGGATGACGCCCGGCGGTTGTCCTATGACGAGCTGCTGGTGGCCATGCAGCGCGACGAGCCCGGCATCGCCGTGGCCAGCCTGATGACCCTGAGCGAGTCGCACTTCGCCATGCTGTCGGATGTCACCTACCCTGACGGCCGCACGCTGAGGGTCTACGTCAACCCCTACACCGGGCACATCCAGGGCGTTCCCCCGCAGTTCAACTTCGAGGAATTCACCCGCGCCCTGCACGGCTGGTGGCTGGTGCCGCACACCAATGGCTACAGCTGGGGCTGGTACCTGGTGTCACTGCTCGGGCTGCCGATGCTGGCTTCGCTGGTCACCGGCCTGGTGATCTACAAACGTTTCTGGAAAGGTTTCTTCAAGCCGACCCTGCGCTTCAACCAGGGCGCGCGGATCTTCTGGGGCGATTTCCACCGCCTGAGCGGCATCTGGTCGATCTGGTTCATCGCAGTGATTTCCATCACCGGCACCTGGTTCCTGGTCAAGGCCCTGCTCGCCGACAACCATATCGCCATCTCCAGCCAGCCCATCGTGCCGGTGGTGGCACGGGAGACCGTACCGCTGACCGCCGACGGCAGTCCGACGCCAATGATCAGCCCGGACGAGGCCGTCAGGATCACCCAGCGCGAAATCCCGGGCTTCACCGTCGACTACGTCGGCTTCCCCAGCAACGCCTATGCCCATCTGAGCATCGGCGGCATGAGCTGGTATCCACTGGTTTACCAGAAAGCCGAGATCAACCCCTATACCGGCAAGATGGAAGCCAGCCGCCTGCTGGGCGATCGCAAGGCGGTTGAAATCGTCACCGAGTCCATGCGCCCGTTGCACACCGGCGAGTTCGCCGGCCTGACCACCAAGCTGATCTGGTTCTTCTTCGGCCTGCTGCTTAGCATGATGGTGCTCAGCGGCTTGCTGATCTGGAGCAAACGTACCGCCCTGGCCACCGCCAACGCGCTCAAGCGCAGCCAAAAGCAGGCGCGCACGGCCAAGCAGCCGGTTGCAACGGAGGTCACGTCGAGTTCTTGAAACATTTTCTTTCATTTGCTTTGGCAGCTTTCTGATTCTCATTCGTCCTTACTTATGCAGCCCTCCAGGTTGAGCACAGACTCGACCGTATTTTTTTATGCAGAAGACCGACCGATGGCCCGACAATCGAGAAAGAAATCCAATTCCAAGCTGTGGTTTCTGGTGCACAGCTGGCTTGCCCTGCCGATCTGGTTCTTCGTCCTGATCGTCTGCTTCACCGGCATGCTCGCGGTGGTCAGCCAGGAAATCGTCTGGCTGGCCAATGCCGACGTGCGCGCCAGCAAGCCCGACGACGACAGCCAGCGCCTGAGCTACCAGCAGGTGCTCGACGCCATGCACAAGGCCGAACCGGACCTGGCGGTGCGTTTCTTCAGCCAGCCGGACGGTTCGCACTTCGCCCTGCAGGCCTCGGTTACCCGCGCCGACGGCACCAATGCGCTGCTCTACGTCAACCCGTACAGCGGGGCGATCCAGGGCCAGCGCCCGGACTTCGACTTCGAGGCCTTCACCCGCGCCCTGCACGGCTGGTGGCTGGTGCCCTTCACCAACGGCTACAGCTGGGGCTGGTACCTGGTGTCGCTGCTCGGGCTGCCGATGCTCGCCTCGCTGGTCACCGGGCTGGTGGTGTACAAGAAATTCTGGCGCGGCTTCTTCAAGCCCGTGCGCACCGGCCATGGCCGGCGGATCTTCTGGGGCGACCTGCACCGCCTGGCCGGCGTGTGGTCGATCTGGTTCATCGCGGTGATCTCCATCACCGGCACCTGGTTCCTGATCCAGGCGATCCTCGGCGACAACCACGTGACCATTTCCAGCGAGCCCGTCACTCCGGTGATCGCCCGCCAGCAGGTCCCGCAAACCCCCGATGGCAGCCCGGCGCCACGTATCGACCTGGACGAAGCGGCGCGCATCGCCACCCAGGCCGTCCCGGGCTTGGACGTCAGTTTCATCTCGCTGCCCGCCACCGCCTACAGCCACTACAGCATGGGCGGCCGTGGCTGGTACCCGCTGATGTTCCAGACCGCCGAGGTCAACCCCTACACGCGCAACGTCGACGCCCAGTTCCTGCTCGGCGACCGCTCGGCCCTGGAGTTCGTCACCGAATCCATGCGCCCGCTGCACACCGGTGACTTCGGTGGCCTGGCAATCAAGCTGATCTGGTTCTTCTTCGGCCTGGTGCTGACCCTGATGGTGTTCAGCGGCCTGCTGATCTGGACCAAACGCACCACCCAGGCCACCCGCGCCGCCCTCAAGCGCGGCGAACGCCCGGCGCGCCCAATCACCCTGGAGGCCCACTCTTGAGCCAGACCGACACCCTGCCGCCCAGCGGCCTGAAGCAGCTGTGGCTGAAATGGCGCTTCCACCTGAACATCCTGCTGATCCTCGTACCGCTGGGCTTCATGCCCAAGTACTTCGCCGACGCCAGCCTGTTCCGCGGCGACAGCGGCCTGGGCGCCAACATCATCCAGGACGTCCAGGTCGGACGCTGGACCCTGGACCTGGCCGAGCTGCGCGACGAAGCCCCGCGCGCCGAAGGCCCGGCCGGCTACTTCAAGGCTTTCAACGCCGCCTGCGGCAACTGCAACGACGGCGCCAAGGCCATTTACCTGCGGGTGGGCAAGCCGCGCAGCCTGCGCGCAGCCGGCACGATCTTCTTCGGCGCGCCGGCGCGCATGGGCACCTCGCTGCCAATCCCGCCACGCACCCGTCCCGACGCCGACATCTGGATCACCATCGAAGGCTGGGACGGCAAGATGTACCAGGCCTCGGTGCCGCTGGCCAAGGCATCCCCCGCCACCGCGGCCTGGCTTGAAAAACAAGGAGGCAACAAATGAAACAGCTGATGCGCAGGCTGGTCCTGCCCCTCTTGGCCCTGGCCGCCACCCCGGCGCTGGCGCACAACCCCATGTGCGAGTGCACCGAGCACGGCGAGCAGATCACCTGCAAGGGCGGTTTCTCCGACGGCAGCGGCGCACCGGGGGTGACCTTGGACGTGATCGGCTACGACGAACAGGTGCTGGTGGCGAGCAAGCTCGGCGACGACTCGACCCTGACCTTCAAGCGCCCCGACGGCGAGTTCTACGTGCTGTTCGACGCCGGCCCCGGCCACGTGGTGGAAGTCGACCACGCCGACATCGGTGCGCCATGAGCCGCGCCCAGGTGGTGCGCCCGGCTGGCGCCGGGCACGAGACCCTCTACGTGCTGCTGGCCGCCGTGCTGATCGTGGTGCTGGCCGCAAGCGTGGTGGCCGTGCGCGGCGAGCGCGAGGATGAACAGGCCATCGCCGCCCACCAGCTCGACGCCCGCCGCGACCTCAATGCCGCCGAACAGGGCATCCACACCGACCTGTGGGTGGCCGTCGAGGAGATCCGCGCACTGCGCGAGGACAATGGCGTCGCCCCGGACGCCCAGGCCCTGGCCGACGAGGGGCTGCCACCCTTCGTCAGCGACGCCAGCAGCCAGAGCCGCGGCAGCCACCAGTGGTCGTTGCTGGCCAACGGTGCCTACCTGGGACGCAGCCAGGAGGCCCAGGTGGCCGGCAGCTTCCTGGTGATCCTGCCCGCCGCCAGCGATGCCCAGCCTGATGTCTGGCTGCGCCGCGACAGCACCGCCCTGCCCCCGGACGCGCTGGACAGCGATGCGCTGATCGCCGCCGGCTGGCAGCAGATCGTCACCCACTACGACGCCGGGGTCACCCGCCAACACCGTCACTAAGGACCTGCCCATGCTCCGCTTCGCCCGCCGCACCCTGGCGCTGCTCCTGGCCTGCGCCCTGCCCGCCCTGGCCCTCGCCGACAACGGCAAGCCCCTGCGCATCGGCATCACCCTGCACCCCTACTACAGCTACGTGAGCAACATTGTCGGCGACAAGGCCGAAGTGGTGCCGCTGATCCCGGCCGGCTTCAACCCGCATGCCTACGAGCCGCGCGCCGAGGACATCAAGCGCATCGGCAGCCTCGACGTGATCGTGCTCAACGGCGTCGGCCACGACGACTTCGCCGACCGCATGATCGCCGCCAGCGAAAAGCCCGACATCAGGACCATCGAGTCCAACGCCAACGTGCCGCTGCTGGCGGCCACCGGCATCGCCGCCCGCGGCGCTGGCAAGGTGGTCAACCCGCACACCTTCCTGTCGATCAGCGCCACCATCGCCCAGGTCAACAACATCGCCCGCGAACTGGGCAAGCTCGACCCCGACAACGCCAACTTCTATACGCAGAACGCCCGTGCCTACGCCAAGCGCCTGCGTGGCTTGCGTGCCGAGGCCCTGGCCAAGGTCACCCAGGCGCCGGACGCGACCTTCCGCGTGGCCACCATCCACGCCGCCTACGACTACCTGGTGCGTGACTTCGGCCTGGAAGTCACCGCCGTAGTGGAGCCTGCCCATGGCATCGAGCCGAGCCCGGCGCAGTTGAAGAAGACCATCGACCAGCTCAAGGCGCTGGACGTGAAGGTGATCTTCTCGGAGATGGACTTCCCCTCGGCCTATGTCGACACCATCCACCGCGAGTCCGGCGTGCGCATCTACCCCCTCACCCACATTTCCTACGGCGACTACACCAAGGAAAAATACGAGGTCGAGATGAAGCGCAACCTCGACACCGTGGTCCAGGCCATCCAGGAAAACCGCACATGACCGCCGCCGCCAACCTCACCAGCGCCTGCGGACCGCGCATCGAGTTCGACGGCATCGACCTCACCCTCGGCCGCACGCGCATCCTCGAGAACGTGCGTTTCAGTGTCGCCCCGGGCAGCGTGCACGCCATTGTCGGCCCCAACGGCGGCGGCAAGAGCTCGCTGATCAAGACCTTGCTCGGGCAGATGCCGCACCAGGGCCAGTTGACCCTGCACTGGCCCGGCGAGCGCGAGGTGATCGGCTACGTGCCCCAGGCCCTGGAGTTCGACCGCGGCCTGCCGATGACCGTGGATGACTTCATGGCCGCCATGTGCCAGCGCCGCCCGGCGTTCCTCGGCCTGTCGCGGCGCGTGCGCCCGCAAATCGACGCGGCGCTGCAACGGGTGGGCATGCTCGACAAGCGCAAGCGGCGCATGGGCGCCCTCTCCGGCGGCGAGCGCCAGCGCGTGCTGCTGGCCCAGGGGCTGATCCCCGAGCCGCAGCTGCTGGTGCTGGACGAGCCGATGTCGGCCCTCGACGAGGCCGGTATCCAGGTGTTCGAGCAACTGCTGCACGGCTGGCGCCAGGCCGGCACCACCGTGCTGTGGATCGAGCACGACCTCGAAGCGGTGCTGCGCCTGGCCGACCGCGTCACCGGGCTGAGCCGCCAGGTGCTGTTCGACGCCCCGCCGGCCCAGGCCTTGACTCCCGAGCGCCTGCTCGGACTGTTCTCCGTTCACCCGCGCAGCGAGAGCCTTGCCTGATGAGTTTCGAAACCTTGCGCCAACTGGTCCAGGACTGGGCCACGGCTGGCTATCTGCCCGAGGCACTGGCCTACGGCTTCGTGGTCAACGCCCTGCTGGCGGGCCTGATGATCGGCCCGGTCCTCGGCGGCCTGGGCACCCTGGTGGTGGTCAAGCGCTTTGCCTTCTTCTCCGAGGCGGTCGGCCACGCGGCGCTTACCGGGGTGGCCATCGGCATCCTGCTCGGCGAGCCCTACACCGGCCCGTACGGCAGCCTGTTCGGCTACTGCCTGCTGTTCGGCATCCTGCTCAACTTCCTGCGCAACCGCACCGGTCTGTCGCCCGACACCCTGATCGGCGTGTTCCTCTCGGTGTCGCTGGCCCTGGGCGCGAGCCTGTTGCTGATGCTGGCCGGCAAGATCAACGTGCACATCCTCGAAAACGTGCTGTTCGGCTCGGTACTCACCGTCAGCGCCCACGACCTGCTGGTGCTGGGCATCGTCGCGGTGCTGGTGCTGGCCCTGGCCCTGCCGTTGTACAACCGCATCATGCTGGCCAGTTTCAACCCGCAGCTGGCGGCGGTGCGCGGGGTGGCGGTGAAGACCCTCGACTACCTGTTCGTGGTGCTGGTGACCCTGGTCACGGTGGCCTCGGTCAAGGTGATCGGCGCGATCCTGGTCGGCGCCCTGCTGGTGATCCCGGCGGCGGCGGCACGGCTGGTCAGCCAGTCGCTCAAGGGCTTCTTCTTCGTCTCGGTGATCATCGCCACCCTGAGCACGTTGCTCGGCATCCTGCTGCCGATCGTCTTCGACCTGCCGGTGCCCTCGGGCGCGGCGATCATCCTGGTCGCCGGGATCTGCTTCGCCCTCTGCGCCCTGGCCCGCGCCCTCGTCCCACGCCTGCAAGGAAACCCGGCATGACCCTGAAGAAACTCACCCTGGCCCTGGCCCTGAGCGGCCTGCCGCTGCTGGCGGGCGCCACCGAAGTACTGACCACCCTGCCGGTGACCCACAGCCTGGCCAGCGCCTTGCTCGACGGCACCTCGGTGCAGCTCAAGCGCGCCGCGCCGGCCAACCTGCCGGCCAGCCGCCAGCCCTCGTACTTCAGCGGCCGTGGCGGCGCCAGCCTGCACAAGGTGGCGCAACAGGCCGACGCGGTGATCGGCGTGCGCTCGATCTGGCGCGACGACCCGCTCTACCCCATGGCCCGGCGCAGCAACATCCGCATCGTCGAGATCGACGCCGCGCGCCCGGTGGACGGCGCCCTGCCCGGTATCGCGGTCAAGGGTGACGAAGCCTTCGCCGCCTACCCCTGGCTCAACCCGACCAACCTGGGGCGCATGGCCGACGTGGTGGCCAATGACCTGGAGCGCCTCTCGCCAGCGGACAAAGCGAAGATCCAGGCCAACCTGGCCGGCATCAAGCGGCAGATGCTGGAGCTGACCGCCAACAGCCAGACGCGCCTGGCCGAGGTCGACAACCTGACCGTGGTCAGCCTGTCCGAACGCCTGGGCTACCTGGCCAGCGGGCTGAACCTGGACGTGGTCGAGCAGGCGCTGCCGGCCGACGACAAGTGGGACGAAGCGGCGCTCAAGGCGCTTGGAGACAACCTCAAGGCGCAGGACGTGGCGTTGGTGCTGCACCATCGCCAGCCAGATGCCAAGGTAGCCGAAGTGATCGCCGCCGCCGGGGCGAAGCTGCTGGTGGTAGAGAGCGATGCGGAGGATACCGTGGCCGGGCTCAAGGCCAGTGTCGAGCAGGTGGTCAAGGCGCTCGGCAACAGTTGAAGCTTTTGCAGGAGCGGCGGTGCCGCTCCTGCATGAACCACGTCAACGCTTCATGCAACGCTGATAACGCTCATCCACCCTTCCGGCAAACCACGCCGTGGTCAGCTTGCGAGTGATCTTCGGACTTTTCAGCTCGATCCCCGGCAGCACCGCCCTTGGCAAGGGCTTGCCGGCCTTGGCTTCGGCCAGGGCGAAGACCTTGCGGTACAGCTCGGTCTCCTCCAGCGCCAGGTCATTCTCTTTCTCCAGCTGCGCCCTGATCTGCGGATTACGCAGCCCCAACTTCGCCCCCAGCTTGCGCGCCGCCTGCTCGGTGGTGCCGGGCATGATCGCGCCGGGGGCGATCAGGTCGCCGTCGAGCGCCAGCGTTACCCCACTGGCGCGGCTCAGCGCCGCCTGGAACGCGGCGTTGCGGCTGGCGTACCAGCCGGCGTTGAAGTCGGCGAAGCGGTACAGCTGGCGTTGGTAATGGGTCGGATAACCCAGCAGATGGGCAATACCGAAGTACATCCCGCCACGGCGGCTGAACACCTCCTGGCGAATGCTACCCGGATGGTCGTAGGGATAGCCCTTGGCGTGCTGTTCGGCAAAATCCACACTAACCTGCATCGGCCCGCCGGTACGCACAGGGTTCAGCCCGCCCAGCAACGAACGCCCCAGCGGCAGGCCACCAATCACCTCGTCGTACAGGGCGCTCAGTTGTTTTTCACTGCGAACGGCGAGCAGGCGTTGCTGGTAGGTCTTGCCGTTGGCCGAAGGCGTGCTCAGGGCGCCATCGACCAGCAGCTGGGGCACATGCAGCCGCGCCGCCCGGCGGTCGATCTCCTCCCGGGCGATGCGCCCCAGGTTTGGCACTTGAGGGTCGGCATTGAAGGTGGACTCCTGCTCGGTCACTGCCAGTACGGCGCACAGGTTGCTCTTGCTCGGGCTGATGCCCTGGGCCTGGAACGCCACCTGGATATCCTCGGCCCAGCCCTGACGGTCCTTGACCTGGGCCGGTAGCAGGCGCATGAGCTGGGCGTGGACCTTGGCCGGATCGGCCTCCGCCGCCTCTTCGCGGCGCCCGGCGCAGCCCTGCAGCAGACCGAGAGCCAGCAGCCCGAAGGCCAACAGACGCCCGTTCAGGGTTGCTCCCCCACCAGGTAGGTCTTGCTGATCTGGCGGAACAGCGGATGGCTGGAGCTGCCCAGCAATTCGAACAGCACCATCTCGCGGGTGACCACCTGCGCCCCGGCATCGCGCATGCGCGCCAGGCCCGCCGCCTTGCTGGCCGGGGTGCGGCTGTCGCAGGCATCCTCGACCACAAACACCTGCTTGCCCAGGGCCAGCAGGCCGAGCACGGTCTGCAGCACGCAGACATGGGTTTCCATGCCACAGACGATGACCTGCTCGCGCGCCAGCAGGCTGTGCGGCAGGCATTCGGCGGCAACACAGGAGAAGTGCATTTTCTCGACAATCTCAGCGGCTGGCGTCGCGGCCTTGAGGGTGGCCAAGGTGTGGCCCAGGCCCTTGGGGTATTGCTCGGAGATCACGGTGGGCAGTTCGAGTTCAGCGGTTGCCGCCAGCAGCCAGCGGGCGCGGGCCGCAGTGCCCTCGGGGTCACTCATCGCGCCGATGAGCTTTTCCTGGATATCGACGACCAACAGCGTGGCCTTGCGAGGATCGATCAGCATTGTCAGCCTCATGCCTGGGGAAAAGGCTAGCCTTACCCAGGCGCGGGATGACGTCAATCAAAGCAGCACCTGGGCAAGTTGCCGTTGCCGTTGCCGTTGCCGTTGCCGTTGCCGTTGCCGTTGCCGTTGCCGATCAGGAGTCTACCCCCGAAGCCCGCTAGCGACAGCTGCGCCAGTGCAGGCGCCGCCCGTAACTTCGCGACTTCAGGAGGCCGAACGCAGGTCTTGCGGAGGGAGGTGACGGGCATGGATGCCCGTCAAGCGCTGCGCCCCAGGATGGGGCGTTCAGCGCGGTCCTCCCGGGAGCAAGGCCGGAGTGAGGGGACCCGGAGCGAAGCGGAGGGCCGGATGAATGGAGCGCAGCGTTTTTTGGTTACTTTTTGTCGCGTTTGACAAAAAGTGACTCGCCGGGTGGCGAAAGGGTGAATATGCGTCAGTATAGCAAATGAATGCGCTTACAACTGTAAAAACCCACGCCAATCGCATTTGACTTTGACTTTGACTTTGACTTACACAGCGTGCGTCTCGAAAGTTATATGCGCATTCATTTGCGATGGTGACGCATAATCACCTTTCCGCCCTTACGGCGGGTCCCTTTTTGAAGGATCAAAAAGGAACCAAAAAATCCTCGCTCCATTCATCCGGCCCCTACGCTTCGCTCCGGGGTCCCCTCACTCCGGCCTTGCTCCCGGGAGGACCGCGCTGAACGCCCCATCCTGGGGCGCAGCGCTTGACGGGCATCCATGCCCGTCACCTCCCTTCGCAAGACCTCCGTTCGGCCTCCTGAAGTCGCAATTTGTGTCGCCTGAACTATTGCGCACTTAGAAGCAAAAGCAGAGCAAGAGCAAGAGCAAGAGCAAGAGCAAGAGCAAGAGCAAGAGCAAGAGCAAGAGCAAGAGCAAGAGCAAGAAAATAAGTTCTGGATTGGGAGTTTGAAGTTCTTATATGCAGTCAGGCCTCTCGCCGACAACCAGGCATGAGGCCACTGCAGAATTATCAAACTACAAGACGAATTCTAAAAACCACCCCGCCTATCACGCACAAAGCCGCAATGGCTCCAACGTCCTGCAAAGCACATCAAGCACACGATCTTCATGCTCATGAATAAAGAAATGCCCTCCCGGAAACTTAGCCAGCGAATACTCGCCAACCGTCTCCCGCCCCCAGGCCTGCAACTGTTCGTCATTGGCGCGATCGTTCTCGCCGGCGAATACATGCAAGGGACATTGCAACGGCAGGCGCTGCTCGTACGCATAGCGGCCACAAAGCAGGAAATCTGCCTGCACAATGGGCAAGGTCAGGCTCATGAGCTCTTCGTTGGCCAGCACTTCCTCGGAGGTACCACCCAGCTTGCGCAGCTCGGCGATCAATTCGGCATCGCCACGCGGCTCGGTCCATTTGCCACCGGCGTAATCCTCGCGCCGGGTCGGCGCCGCAGTGCCGCAGGCGAACAAGGCCACTGGCGGCGGGCAGCCGAGTGCACGCAGTTCATGGGCCAGCTCGAAGGCGACCAGCGCCCCCAGGCTGTGCCCGAGCACGGCGTAAGGCGCATGGGTGACGGCGCGCTGCTCATGGGCCAACTGCCGGGCCAGGGCCCGCAGGTCGGTATGCAGCGGGTCAGCCATGCGCGCACCGCGCCCGGGCAGCTCCACCGGGCGCACCTGCAGCCAGGCCGGCAGCTTGCGCCGCCAGCGGCTGTAGACCATCGCACTGGCACCGGAATACGGCAGGCACAGCAGGTTCAGGGTCGACACCGCCTTATTGCGCCGCGACTTCGGCCATCTTCTGGCGCAGGCTCAGCGGGCGCATGTCGGTCCAGACTTCGTCGATGTAGGCCAGGCAGTCCTTCTTCAGGCCGCTCTTGCCCACCGCGCGCCAGCCATTGGGGATCGCCTTGTAGTCGGGCCAGATGGAATACTGCTCTTCGTGGTTGACCACTACCTGGAACTGGATATCGTCGCGGTCGAAAACGGAAGTCATTGCCTGTCTCCTTGAATGATGAGGGCCGAACGCGCCGGGCGCAGGGCGGCTTCCATGAAAACGAAAAGAGCGCGGGGAAAATTAGGGGCGCTCGACGATAGCATTGCGGCGCGCTCAAGATCGAGCGCCGCCCGCGCGGCGCATCGCGGATGAATCCGCTCCTGCGTTTGCCAGCCTTGTTTGCACGACAGGATATCGTCTGGTGCTACTGGGACTCACTCCCCCAGCCCAAGGCCTTGTACAGCGCAATCGCATCCAGGTACGAGGCCGTCTCCGCCTCCGCCACCTCGCGCTTGATCGAGAACAGCGCACGCTGGTTCTCGAGCACCGCCAGGTAGGTGCCGGCCCCGCGCCGATAGCGCTTGTTGGCGATGTCGATGGCTTCGCTGCCGTGCCCGGCAGAGGCCACCAGGCTTTGCAGCCGCGCCTGGTTGCGCACCAGTTGCGTGACGGCGTTCTCCACTTCCTCGCGGGCCAGCAGCACCGCCTGCTGGTAGCGCGCCTGGCTGCCCTCGGCCAGCGCCTCGCGCACCCGCAGGCGCGCGCGGGCATTGCCCAGGCGCAAGGCCGGCCAGGTAACCATCGGTGCCAGCTCATAAGCGCGGGCCGCGCTGCCCAGGTCGCCGCTGCGCAAGGCGAAGAAACCAATGAAACCGCCCAGGTCCAACCGTGGGTACAGCTCGGCGGTGGCCGCGCCGACATCCTCGGTGCTGGCCGCCAGCTCACGCTCGGCACTGACCACATCAGGTCGCTGGCCAATCAGCGCATCGACGTCGCCCAGCGGCAACTGCCGCGCCAACGGCGGCAGGAACGGCGCGGCGCCCTGCTCCAGGCTGCCCGGCACCTGCCCGGTCAACACATCGAGGCGATAGCTGGCCTGCTCGATGGCCGCCTGCAGCGGCGGCACCGCCGCCTCACTGAGCAGCAGGTTGGCATGGGCGTTCTGCTGATCCTCGTACTGACCACTGCCGGCGCGCACCTGGGCGCTGGTCAGTTGCAGGGTCTCGCGCCAGGCCTCGACCTGGTCCTCGGCCACGACGAGGCTGCGCTTGAGGCCGAGCTTGAGGTAGTAGTTGCGCGCTACTTCGGCGGCGATGCTCAGGCGCACCTGGCGCAGGTCCGCCGCCGCCGCGTCGGCACGCGCCTCGGCGGCGTCGGTCAGGCGTTGCAGGCGCCCAAACAGGTCGATCTCCCACTGCACGTCGAACCCGGCGCGGTACTGCTCGGTGCGCATGCGTCGCGGGTCGCTGCCATCGGCCGGTTGCTGCTGCTCCAGGCTCTGGTTGTAGCCGGCGCGGGCAGTGACCCAGGGGTAGCGGTCTAGGCTGCGGTCGTCGAATAGCGCCCGCGCCGCCAGCAGGTTGGCATGGGCCTGGCGGATATCGTGGTTGTTGGCCAGGGCCTGGTCGACCAGGCGCACCAGTTGCGGATCGTCGAAGAACCGCCACCACTGCTCCGGCATCTCGCCACGTGCGGCGAAGGCGGCGCGCTGCGGGCTGTGCAGGCCACTGGCAGGTGCCTCGGGCTTGCGGTAGTCGGGGCCGACGCTGCAGGCCGACAAGGCCAGGGCCACCAGGGATACGACGAATACCGGCTTCATGGCTGGCTCTCCAGGGTTTCGGCCAACGAGCGGGCCCGCGCCGAACGCGCCGTGCTGGCATGGTCACGGGCCAGCAGGCTGTAGATGGTCGGCAGCACGAACAAGGTGAACAAGGTGCCGACCAGCATCCCGGTGACGATCACCACGCCGAGCCCGAAGCGGCTGGCGGCGCCGGCACCAGAGGCGAACAACAGCGGGATCAGCCCCACCACCATGGCCGCCGTGGTCATCAGGATCGGCCGCAGGCGGATCTGCGCCGCCTTGCCGATGGCCGTGCGCCGGTCCAGGTGCTGCTCGGCCTGCAAGGTGTTGGCGAACTCGACCATGAGGATGCCGTGCTTGCTGATCAGACCGATCAGCGTCACCAGGCCGATCTGCGTGTAGATGTTCACCGTGGCCACCCCCAGCGCCAGTGGCAGCAGCGCGCCACTGATCGACAGCGGCACGGTGATCAGGATGATCAGCGGATCGACCAGGCTCTCGTACTGCGCCGCCAGCACCAGGTAGATCACCACCACGGCGGCGAGGAAGGCCAGCATCAGGGCATTGCCTTCCTGCTGGTACTGGCGTGCGTCGGACTGCCAGTCGATGCTGAAGCCCGCCGGCAGTTCGGCGGCGACCTGCTCGAGGAAGGCCACGGTGTCGCCCAGGGTGACGCCGGCCGCCGGAATACCCTGGAAGGTCGCGGCGTTCTGCTGGTTGAACTGGGTCAGGCGGTTGGGCTCGACCTGCTCGCTGACCTGCACCACCGTGGACAGCGGCACCAGCCGGCCCTCCTCGCTACGCACGTACTGCCGGGTCAGGGCCTGAGGGGTCAGGCGCTGGTCACGCGGGCTCTGCGCGATCACATCATAGGAGCGGCCATCCAGGGCGAAACGGTTGAGGTAGTTCTCGCCCACCAGCACCGCCAGCGACTCGCCGATGTCCTGCATGCGGATACCCATGCTGTTGGCCTTGGCCCGGTCGACGCGCACCTGCACCACTGGGTTGTTGTAGTCCAGGTCGCTGTCGACCACGGCGAACAGGCCGCTCTGTCGCGCCTTGGCCTTGACCTGCTCCATGGTGTCGAACAGCACCCGGTAGTCCTGGGAGCTGCGCAGCACCATCTGCACCGGCAGGCCGCCGGTGGAGCCCGGCAGCGCGGGCAGCTGGAAGGCGAAGATGCTGGTGCCCTCGACATCGTTCACCGCCGCCTGCAGGTCGAGCTGGATCTGCGAGGCATTGCGTTCGCGCTCGCTCCACGGTTGCAGGTTGATGCCGCCAATACCTGAGGCGATGCCGTCGCTGCCGTTGATGATCCAGGTGCTGACAGTCTCTGGCAGGGTCCGGTAGACCGCGTCGAGCTTGTCGGCGAAGCGCTCCACATAGGCCAGGTTGGCGTGCTGTGGCGCCTTGATCGCAGTGAGCAGCCCGGCCTGGTCCTCGGTCGGCGCCAGCTCGCGCTGCGGCAAGGCGTACAGCAGCGGCAGGCTGACCAGCACCAGCAAGGCGAAACCGACGCTGATCCAGCGGTGTTTCAGCGAGAAGCCCAGTACATGGGCGTAGCGCTCGGCCAGCCAGTCGAAGAAACGGTTGGCCGCATGGGCCATGCGCCCCTCGGACTGGCGGGCGTCGAGCAGGAACGAGCTCATCACCGGCGACAGGGTCAGGGCCACCACGCCGGAGACCACCACCGCCCCGGCCAGGGTCAGGGCGAACTCGCGGAACAACGCGCCGGTCAAGCCGCCCATCATGCCGATCGGCGCGTACACCGCCGCCAGGGTGATGGTCATGGCGATCACTGGCCCGGCCACCTCGCGGGCGCCGATCAACGCCGCCGCCACTGGGGTGCGCCCTTCCTCGATATGGCGGTGGACGTTCTCCACCACGACGATGGCGTCGTCCACCACCAGCCCCACCGCCAACACCATGGCCAACAGGGTGAGCAAGTTGACGCTGAAGCCGAACGCCAGCATCAGCGCCGCGGCGCCGAGCATCGACAACGGGATGGTCACCACCGGGATCAGCACCGTGCGCAGCGAGCCCAGGCACAGGTAGATCACCACCACGACGATTGCCAGGGCCTCGAGCAAGGTCTTGGTGACCTCGTCGATGGAGGCCTGGATGAACCGCGCCGTCTCGAAGGCAAGCTCGGCCTTGACGTCCGGCGGCAGGGTCTGGCGAATCTGCGGCAGCAATTGGCGGATGCCGTCGACGATAACCAGCGGGTTGCCGCCCGGGGTGGCGAACAGCCCCAGGTGCACCGCCGCTACGCCGTCCATGCTGGCGCTGGTCTCGGCCGAAGCCGCGCCCAGCTCGACGGTGCCGATGTCGCGGATGCGCACCAGGCCGTTGCCATCGTTGCGGATCACCAGCTCGCGGAAATCGCCGACCGAGGTCAGGTCGGTGTCGACGCGGATGTTGGCGATCACATACTGCCCTTTCACCTTGCCCGGCGCCGCCTGGTAGTTGTTGCGGCGCACCGCCTCGGCCACGTCGGCCGCGGTCAGGCCCCGGGCGGCAAGGCGCGCCGGGTCGATCCACAGGCGCATGGACAGGGTCTGGCCGCCGAACACCTGGACCTTGGCCACGCCCTCGATGGTGCTGAGCAGCGGCTCGACCACCCGGGTGAGGTAGTCGGTCATGGCCGGGATCGGCAGGCTCGCGCTGGCGAAACCGATGTAGGCCACCGCCGTGGACTCGCCCGCCGAGCGCTCGATCACCGGATCGTAGGCCCGCTCCGGCAGGCGGAAGCGTACCTGGTTGACCTTGGCCATCACCTCGGTGAGGGCCTGGGTCGAGTCGCGGTTCAGCTCCATGCGCACGGTCACCAGGCTACGGCCCTGCACCGACGAGGACGACAGGTAGTCAATGCCCTCCACCGACGACACCGCCTGGGCGATCGGCTGGGTAACGAAACCCTGCATCAGCTCGGCGGGGGCGCCGGGGTATTCGGTGGTCACGGTGATGGTCGAGCTTTCCAGCAAGGGGTACTGGCGGATCGGCAACTGCAGCAGCGACAGCAGCCCCAGCAGCAGGATCAAGGTGCTGACCACCAGCGCCAGCACAGGCCGGCGCACGAACAGGTCGGTAAATGTCATGGCGTGTTCTCGCTGGGGTCAGGCGCCGCTGGCCGGGGCCTGCAGGGTGTCTTCGGTGGCTTGCACGGCGGCGCCGTCGCTCAGGCGCAACTGCCCGGACACCACTACCTGGTCGTCCTCGCGCAAGCCCTGCTCGATCACCACACGGCCGGCCTGGCGCTCACCGGTACGCACTGCCACGCGCTGTACCACCAGGGCATCGGCGGCGGCATCGTGGCGGGCGACGAACACCGTGTCACCGTAAGCGGTGTAGGCCACGGCGGTTTCCGGCACGGTCAGCACCTGGCCGTCATCGGGGCTGGCTACCTGCACGCTGGCATACATGCCGGCCGACAGGCGCGCATCGGGCTTGGCCAGGGTGGCCTGCACCTGCACCGTGCGCGAACGGCCGATCAGGGGGTCGATGGCGGTGATATGCGCGGTGAAGGCCGTATCGGGGAAGGCATCCAAGCGCACCTCGACCGCCTGGCCGGTACGCAGCTGGGCGCTGAGCTGCTCCTCGAGGGAGAAGTTGACGTACAGGCTGCGGGTGTCGATCAGGCTGACCACCGGGTCGCCGACATTGAGGTACTGGCCCTGGTTCACCCGGCGGATGCCCAGGCGCCCGTCGAAGGGGGCGCGCACCGCCTTCTGGGCGATCACCGCCTCGGTACGGGCCAGCTCGCCCTGGGCCATGTCGCGGGCCGCCAGGGCGTTGTCCAGCTGTTCCTGGGTGGCGGCGTTCTCGCGCAGCAGGTCCTTGACCCGCCGGTAGTTGGTCCGCGCATTGTCCAGCTGGGCCTTCAGGCGCAGGCGCTCGGCCTGCTCCGGGGCATCGTTGAGGGTGACCAGCACATCACCCTTGCGCACCTGCTGGCCGGAGCTGAAGTTGATCGCCGTCACCCGCCCGCCGATCTCGGCCGACACCAGCACCTGGTGCACCGCCTCCAGCTCGCCGACGCCGGCGAAGGCGCGTTTCTGCGGTGCTTTCTGTACCGTGGCCAGGGCCACCTTGACCAGGTGCCGCGGCGCGGCTGCCGTGGCCTGGGCCTGCCCGGTGTGGCGCCAGGCCAGGCCACCGGCGGTAACCAGCGCCAGCACCAGGGCACTGCCAAGTATTGCCTTGCTATTCATTGCGCGTCCTCGCCTCAGGCCCAATCCAGGTTGAACAGGAAGAACGCCAGTGTCGCCCACAGCACCAGCACCAGGTGGGTGAGCTGCAGGCCTTCCTGGCGTATCCAGTAGCCGAACCACAGGCCCCCGAGCAGCATGGCGAAGGTGAAGGCAAGGAAGGCGCCAAGCGCCAGGTTCAACCAGGTGCGGGCCATGAGCGGGTCCTGCACGACGATCAGCCCATAGGTGCCGACCCAGGCCGCCAGGCTGGCGACGATCTGCAGCAGCAGGATCACCAGCAGCGCGACGCGGGCCAGGCCCGCCGAATGACAGGCCCTGCGCAGCAAGGGGAATTCGATGGCCGGCGGCTGGCGCAGGGGCGCCATGGCCAAGGTGGCGCCAATGGCGCCGACGGAGCTGGCGAAAGCCTGCAGGTTGTTCAATACCGCGATGCTCAGCCACAACGCCAGGCCCACGGCCTGGATGGCCTGGAACAGCCACAGGGAGGTGTGCAAATCCATATCAACGTCCGTATTGATGGCCTGGGCGGGACGCCAGGCAATTACACAAGAAAACGCTTGGATATTAGAGGCAGCCTTGCCGATACACAAGCGCCCCTATTACAGGGGCGCATGATCGAGGGAGCGTTGATGCGGGTCAGTGCCCCGGCGTTACCCGGGGCAGGTAATGTGACAGCGCAGCGCTAGACAAGCTCACGCCTGCCCAGGCACTCGGGTCAGGGCTTCGCGAAAGCGCTGGGTACTGGCCAGCGCCAGCACCAGGCCGACAACCGCCACGCCGCCCCCCACCAGGCCGATATGCGCCACGCCCACCTGGCTGCTGACAATGCTGCCAAGCAACGCACCGCCGCCGATACCGATGTTGTAGATGCCGGAGAACAACGCCATGGCCACGTCGGTGGCGTCCGAGGCAAGCTTGAGGGTCTTGGACTGCAAGGCCAGGCTAAAGCTCAGGATCGCCACGCCCCAGACCATGCTCAGGGCGGCGAACACCTGGAAATTACCCGACAGCGGCAACATCAACAGCAGGCACGCGGCCAGGGCGCCGATGGCACCCACCAGGAAGCCATGGGGGAAACGCTCGCTGTAGCGGCTGAACAGCACCGAGCCGAACACCCCGGCACCGCCGTACAGCAACAGCAGCAACGTGGTGTGTTCGCCACTGATCCGCGCCACGTGCAGGGCGAAGGGTTCGATGTAGCTGTAGGCGGTGAACTGCGCGGTGATCACCAGGGTTACCAGCATGTAGGTGATCACCAGCGCCGGACGCTTGAACAGCACCGGCAGGCTGCGCAGCGAGCCGGAGTTCTGGCTCGGCAGCAGCGGCAGCGACTTCATCAGGCAGAGCATGGTCGCCAGCGCAACCCCGGCGATACACAGGAAGGTGATGCGCCAGCCCAGCGCCTCACCCACCACGCGCCCCAGCGGGATGCCCATGACCATCGCCAGGGTAGTGCCGGTGGCCAGCAGGCCCAGCGCCTTGGCCTGCTGGCCGGGCGGCGCCACACGCACCGCCAGCGACGCGGTAATGGCCCAGAACACCGCATGGGCCAGGGCGATGCCGATGCGGCTGACCAGCAGCATGGCGAAGCTCTGCGACAGCCACGACATCAGGTGGCTGACGATGAACACCAGGAACACCAGCAGCAGCAGGCGGCGGCGCTCGATGTTGCGGGTCACCAGCATCATCGGCAGCGAGGCCAGCGCCACCACCCAGGCGTAGATGGTCAGCATCAGGCCGACCTGTGCGGTGCTCATCTCGAAGCTGCGGCCGATATCGCTGAGCAGCGCCACCGGGACGAACTCGGTGGTATTGAAGATGAACGCCGCCAGCGCCAGGGCGATGACGCTCAGCCAACTGCCGCTGCCGGCGGTGGGAGGCATGGAGGTGGGGACGGGACCATTCATGTGAAAACGTTTTTCTCCGCGGACAAGGCAACAGGACGCGCATCGCCTGCCCAGATGCCAGGCCGGTGATGCACGTTTTTTATTGAAAGGATGTCCGGCATGGTACGCATCAAGGCGGGGCCTCACAACCGCAGGTGCGGACGGAGTACCATGCGCGCCTGCGTGCACCTTTTTGTCGCACATCACCTACCCTGCGGAACAAGGAGTTCGATCCGCCCATGGACAAGCAACACCCCCAGCAGCAATGGCGCGAGGCGGTCATCGCCTATGCCGAGGCCATCAACCGCTATGTCGCGCAGGGCCACGCGCAAGGCTGGGACAATCTGGAGGAACCACAGGCACCGGCCACCGAGCACCTGCTCGAGGCCTGGCAGGCGGCGCTACTGGCCATCAACCGCCCGGGCACCGACGAGCAGCAACGCCAGCTGTTCCGCGAAGCCTGGCCCCCGGCTCACCTGCCGCTGCTGCCATTGCTCGACGAACAGGCCCAGGGCATCGGCAACCTGCTGCTGCTCGACGACGGCAGCCTGCTGGTGCGCATCGGCATGCCGTTCGAGCGCGGCCAGGTGCTGCGCCTCGATGGCCAGGGCGTCACGCCGGTGATCGGTGTCGAGCATTTCGGGCGCTGCCCAGGGCGGCGCTACTACGCCCTGGCCAACGCCGAGGGGGTACGCGTGACCGATGGCTGGGGCGGCCCGCAGGTGGCCCGGCTGGCCTGGCCCCATGGCCTGGAAGGTTTGCCGGCGGGCTACCCGTTCGACCCCTTCGACCTGCCGCCGACGCCCACCGCGCTGCTGCCCTTCCCCGATGGCCAGCGGGTGCTGCTGGTCAGCAGCGACGGCATCTTCGTGCTTTCCGCCGCCGGCGCCACACGTCTGCTGCCACGCGAGGACGACATTCTCGCGGAACTGCGCCAGGGCACCGACCCGGACGACATCGCCCTGGGCCTGACCATGGCACATGCCGCGCTGTCACCGGACGGCAGGCTGGTTGCCCTGGGCGAACAATGCGGCCGTCACCTGGTGCTCGACGAGCAGTTCAGGCGCATCGCAGAGATCGGCCCGGCCAGCGAATACCCGCACTTCGCGCTGTTCAACCGCCGGGGCGACCAGTTGATCCTGAATGCCTGCCACTTCTATCAGGGCGGCACACTCGGCGTGCGGGTGGCCGACCTGCCGGGGCTGGATACCGGTTTCTACAGCAAGGACCCACGCACGCCACTGCTGCAGGGCGGCGCGAGGGTCTACGCCGGGGTGGCCCGTGACGGCGAATACATCGTCGGTGACGCCCATGGCTACCTGCGCGCCTTCGGCGAGGACGGCCATGAGCACTGGCAGCACTATCTTGGTTCGACCATCAGCGCCATGGACATCAGCGCCGACGGCCGCACCCTGGTGGTGGCCAGCCATGCCGGGTTCATTTCGCAGATCGCCCTGGACCGTGGCCGACCGCAGTGGCAGATCGGCACGGGGGCGCATGGCGAGGTGCGCCGCTGGTTGTGCTGGAAAGGCTTCGACCGGCCGCTGGCCTGGTAGGTCGCTGGCGCGGGCCTGCGGCAAGGCATGCGTCTCAGGAAGCCGCCGTCGCCTGCCCGCCCTCCTCGACCCGCGCCGCATAACGCTGGGCCAGCACCGCGCAGACCATCAGCTGGATCTGATGGAACAGCATCAACGGCAGGATCATCGCGCCGATGCCACCGCCGACGAACAACACCTGGGCCATGGGCACGCCGGTCGCCAGGCTCTTCTTGGAACCCGCGAAAAGGATGGTGATGCGGTCCTCGACATTGAAGCCCAGCAGCCGCCCGAGCAGCCGCGTGCCGAGCAGCACCACCGCCAGCAGGATCCCGCACACGGCGAACAGGCCCGCCAGGTGCTGCGGCGACACCGTATGCCACAACCCTGTCACCACCGCCTCGCTGAAGGCGGTGTACACCACCAGCAGGATCGAGCCCTGGTCCACCAGTTTCAGCCAGCGCGCATTGCGCTTGACCCAGGCACCGATCCAGCGGCGGGCGATCTGCCCGGCGACGAAGGGCACCAGCAACTGCAAGGTGATCTTCAGCACCGCGTCCAGCCCGGAGCCGGTGTCGCCCGAGGCGCCCAAGAGCATCACCACCAGCAGCGGCGTGAGGAAGATCCCCAGCAGGCTCGAGGCCGCCGCGCTGCAGATCGCCGCCGGTACGTTGCCACGGGCCAGCGAGGTAAAGGCGATGGCCGACTGCACCGTGGCCGGCAAGGCGCACAGGTAGAGCACGCCCAGGTACAGCTCGTTGCCCACCAGCGGCACGAACAGCGGCTTGAACGCCAGCCCCAGCAGCGGGAACAGCACGAAGGTGCAGGAGAACACCAGCAGGTGCAGGCGCCAGTGGCCGGCACCAGCGATGATCGCCTCGCGCGACAGCTTGGCGCCGTGCAGGAAGAACAGCAGGCCGATGGCCAGGTTGGTCAGCCAGCCGAACAGCACCGCGCCGTCGCCTGCGCACGGCAGCACGGTGGCGATGAACACCACCCCGAGCAGGGCCAGGGTGAAGTTGTCGAACAGCATGCGCAAATATCTCATCACAGGTTCCGTCTTGTCTTTGTGCAAGCCTGGACGATAAGGTCTCGGCCTTTATGCCGCTAACGCCGGAACCCCCGCCAGTGTCGCCCAACGGACAACCTGGCGGCTGAATCACGAAAAGGAACCTTGGTCCATGAAACGTCCCCCACACCTGCTGCTGGCCACTGCCCTGACACTGGCCGCGCCACCGCTGTTGGCAGACGACCTGCAGCACAGCGTCGATGGCGTCATCCAGCCGCTGATGCGCGAGCACGGCATCGCCGGCATGGCCGTGGCAGTGTATGCCAATGGCCAAGCGCACTATTTCAACTATGGCCTGGCCGACAAGGCCAGCGGCCAGGCAGTGACCCGCGACACCCTGTTCGAGGTCGGCTCGGTGAGCAAGACCTACACCGCCACCCTCGCCGCCCTGGCCAGCGCCGAAGGCAAGCTCGACCTCGCGGCGCCCGCCAGCCGCTACCAGCCCGCCCTGGCCAAGGCGCCGATCGGCAGCGCCACGGTGCTTGAGCTGGGCGCCTACAGCGGCGACTGCCTGCCGCTGCAGTTCCCCGACGAGGTGCAGACGAAGGAGCAGACCCTGGCCTGGTTCCAGCACTGGCAACGCCGCGCCGAACCCGGCACCCAGCGCTGCTACTCGAACCCCAGCCTGGGCCTGTTCGGTGACCTGGCAGCCCGCGCGCAGAAGCGGCCATTCGCCGAGCTGATGACCCAGGGGCTGTTGCCCCGGCTGGGCCTCGAGCACACCTACCTGGAAGTACCGGCCAACGCCCGTGGCCTCTATGCCCAGGGCTACGACGCCAAGGACAAGCCTGTGCGGGTCAGCCCGGGCCCTTACGCCGAGCAGGCCTACGGCATCAAGACCAGCGCCAGCGACCTGTTGCGCTATGTCCAGTTGCAACTGCAACCGGCCGCACTCGACCCCGCCCTGCGCCAAGCCATCGCCATCACCCAGTCCGGTTACTTCCAGGTCGGCGCCATGACCCAGGGCCTGGGCTGGGAGCGCTACCCCTATCCAGTCGCCCTCGACACCCTGCTGGACTACAACGGTGCCAGGCTGGTCCGCGAGCCCAACGCCACCCGCGCACTGACCCCGGCACTGCCCGCCGAACCCGCCGCCTGGTACAACAAGACCGGCGCAACCACCGGTTTTGGCGCCTACGTGGCGTTCGTGCCGTCGAAACAGATGGGCATCGTGCTGCTGGCCAACCGCAACTATCCCAACGAGGAGCGGGTACGCGCCGCACAGCGCATCTTCTCCAGCCTGGAGCACTGACATGCTCAGAGTCCTTGGCAAGGCCTCGTCGATCAATGTACGCAAGGTGCTGTGGACCTGCGTCGAACTGAACCTGCCGTTCGTACGCGAGGACTGGGGTAGCGGCTTCCAGTCCACCGACTCGCCCGAGTTCCTCAGGCTCAATCCCAATGCCATGGTGCCGGTGATCGTCGATGGAGATTTCGTCCTGTGGGAATCCAACACCATCCTGCGCTACCTCGCCAACCAGCATGGCGGCGCCCACCTCTACCCTGGCGCTCCCCGGGCTCGCGCCGCGGTGGACCAGTGGCTGGACTGGCAGGCTACCGACCTCAAAGACGCCTGGCGCTACCCGTTCCTGTCGCTGGTGCGCCAGTCCCCGGCCCATCAGGAACCGGCGCAACTGGCCAGCACCAGCGCCCAATGGATGGCGAAGATGCGCCTGCTCGAACAGCGCCTTGAAGCGACCGGCGCCTTCGTCGCCGGTAACGCCTTCAGCCTGGCCGACGTGGCCATCGGCCTGTCACTGAACCGCTGGCTACGCACCCCACTGGAGCACCCGCCGCTGCCAGCGCTTGCCGCCTATCATGCACGCCTGCGACAGCGCCCGGGCTTCCTCGAGCACGGCGACAACGGCTTGCCATGAACATCGGAGGTGGATTGTCAGACAAGATGTAGTGCATGAAAATTTTCACTACAAAGCTGTTGACGCCCTTCCCGGGTCTTGGGCATGATGAGGCCGTCTCCCTGATCGGGAGCGGTGGCAAGGGTGTTCCAGACGGCCTGCGCGGTAACGCAGGCCGTCCGTGGAGAGGGAAACTGCCCAGAAGGCAGCGTGAGAAAGCCCCTGTTGCGAAGCTGCTGTAGCAGCCTTGGTTAGCGCGCTACATGGTGTGGCGCCAATGTGAACTTCAGACGAACTTCACCAACGAATGTGAGTAATGGGGGCTTTATGATGAACTTGAACAACAATCCAACCATCGACCAACTGGCCCAGCTGTTCGCCGCGCGCAAGGACAGCCTCGACGACCACCTGCTGTGGGTCAGCCAGTCCGGCGAGGTCCGCCTGGATCGCCTGCCGCCGAACACGGTCGAAGACGAGTTCGAATCGCACATGCCGAGCATGCGCGCCCGTTTCAAGGTCTACCGCCGTGGCCAGGGCTACGTCGGCAAGAAGGCCGCCGCCGACACCTCTTTCGTCGGTCGTGTGCTCGAGACCCTGCAACAAGAATGGCCGACCGCCCGTGAGCGGCAGGCAATCAAGGTGATCGACGCGTTGAACTGATCCTGCGGCTTTCCACCGTTTCTTGAGCCCGGCCCGACAAAGGCCGGGCTTTTTCATGCCTGGCGCCTGCGCGGCATGGCTTCGGGCAGCGGCAAGGCGCCCGTGGCCAGGGCGCGAGCGCGGTCAACGCCCCACACCAGGGCGCGGGTCATGGTTTCGCCCGGGCGCGAGGGGTAGTACTCCTCCAGCAATGCCTTGCCGTCGCGGGCGTACAGCCCGAGAAACAGCTGCGTGGCGCCAACCCGGGACAGGCGCACCTGCACATCAAAGCTGGTACCGTCGCTCAACTCCTCGTCATGGCTGCGGCTGTGCAACTGTGCATCGGCCCATTGCCAGTAGGTCTCTTCCCTGATTCGCATTGAAGTCGATACTCCGTGTCTGAAATGCCGCGCAAGAAAAGCACAGCCTCGAGCCGGCGGCGAGCGGGACGCGCCGATACCATGAGCGGGATCAAGAAATGACGGGAAATGCATGCCGTTGGGCGGTTTTGCAGTGTTCGGACAACCATGATCGCGGGGCAAGCCCGCCCCCACAGATTTCTAGCAAGGTCTGTGGGGGCGGGCTTGCCCCGCTAATGTGCTGTTTCACTTTTTCGACGGTACACGCGGCGTGAACCGCCCCTTCTTGGCCCGTTGCAGGTGCGCCGGCTGCAGTTGCTCCGATTCATCCAGGGTCATGTTGGCAAAGCCCAGGCGCAAAGCCGCTTGCCCGCAGCGCACCTGGCTGTTGATCGGAAACGCATCGTTCAGGTCTTCAAAAAAAGATTCGCTCATGCCCTGACTCCCTCCAATGGCGACCGTGCCGGCAGGCAATGCACCTGCCTAGTGAAGCAGCGGCCCGTTAGAAGTGAGACTAGCCGGTCATTTGCAGACCAGCCGGACAAAACCTCCTTGCCCGACCAGTGGCAACTGGCCTTACTTCAAGCGCACCGCCGTACCGGTGGCGAACACCACGACCATCCCGCCCTGCACCGACGGCATGCTGATCTCGAAGTCCACGCCCACCACTGCATCGGCTTGCAACTGCCGTGCCCGCGCCACAAGCTCCTCGGTGGCCTGCTCACGGGCCAGCTTCAGCGCGCTCTCCAGGGTCTGCGAACGGCCACCGAAGAAGTCGCGAAAGCGTGCGAAGAAATCGCGCACGAAGTTGATCCCCTGCACCGATTCGGCGCTGACCACACCGAGGTATTCGGCAACGGGGCGGCCTTCGAGCTGGCTGGTGGTGCTGATGATCATGGGTGAAGCTCCTGGAACAAGACAAAAGAGCACGATCCTAACAAATCCACTGCGGCCAAATTACACAAGCAACTTCTTGAATAATGATTTTCCGGCTCCTAGACTCCCAGCGCAGGATCACGCAAGGAGCCTTCATGACCGCCATCCCCGAACAGCCCCCCGCACGCTGGAGCGAATTGCTCAGCGGTGGCAATGCGCTGCGCTCGATCGCCCTGGCCGGCGGTGTCGCCCTGCACGCTGTCAATGTCTATATCGTCACCACGCTGCTGCCCACGGTGATCGACGAAATCGGCGGGTTGGCCTTCTATGCCTGGAACACCACCTTGTTCGTGGTGGCCTCGATCATCGGCTCCACCCTTTCCACCCGCCTGCTGGCCCGCGGTGGGCCACGGGTCGCCTACCTGCTGGCACTGCTGGTGTTCACCCTCGGTTCGGCAGTGTGCGCAATGGCCACCAGCATGCCGCTGCTGCTGGTCGGGCGCAGCGTGCAGGGCCTGGGCGGCGGCATCCTGTTCGCCTTGAGCTATGCGCTGATCCACCTGGTGTTCGAGAGTCGCCTGTGGCCCCGCGCCATGGCCCTGGTCTCGGCGATGTGGGGGGTGGCCACGCTGTGCGGCCCGGCCGTGGGCGGCGTGTTCGCCGAGGGCGGGCACTGGCGCTGGGCATTCTGGTCGCTGCTGCCGGTGGCCGCCGCCCTGGCGCTGATCGTCTGCCTGCGCCTGCCGGCGCGCCAGGCGCTGGACGACAATGGCACCCGCCCGGCCTATGGCCTGATCGCCTGCCTGGTGGCCTCGGTGCTGGCGATCTGCGCGGCCAGCCTGGCCGACTCACTGTGGGTCAACCTGGGCGGGATCGTCGCCGGCCTGGCCATCGCCGCGCTGATCGCCCGCCTCGATCCCCGCGCCCGCCACCACCTGCTACCCACCGGCGCCTACAGCCTCAGGCAACCGATGGGCGCACTGTTCGCCATGATGTGCCTGCTGGTCGCGGCCATCACCACCGAGATCTATGTGCCCTACTTCCTGCAGCGCATCCATGGCTTCGGCCCCCTGGCCGCGGGCTACCTGACGGCCGTGATGGCCGCCGGCTGGACGGTCGGCGCCCTGGCCAGCGCCGGGCGTGATCGCGATGGCGGTGCCTGGCAGATTCGCTGCGGCCCGCTGCTGGTGGCCCTGGCGTTGCTGGCCCTGGCACTGCTGACACCCGCCTTGGCGTGGGTCGCCAGCGCGCCGGGCCTGGCCCTGTTTGCCCTGGCCCTGGCCGGCGTCGGCCTGGGCATCGGCCTGGGCTGGCCACACTTGCTTACCCGCGTGCTGCAGGCGGCGCGCCCCGGCGAGGAGAACCTCGCTTCAGCCTCGATCACCACCGTGCAGCTGTATGCCACCGCGCTGGCTGCGGCCCTGGCCGGCCTGGTGGCCAACAGCGCCGGGCTGGTCGAGCCCGGTGGCGTGGAAGGCGCACGCAGTGCGGCGCTGTGGCTGTTCGCCGTATTCGCCTGCGCACCGCTGCTGGCCCTGCCATTGGCGCTGCGCCTCACCTCTGAACGCAAGGAGTGCCCATGAAGGAATCCAAGGAAGTCTACGAGCGCATCAGCGAGCAGTTCGAGGACTTCACCAGCCACGCCAGCCAGCGCGGGGTCGAGGTCGACACCTTTCGCTACATGGCCGGCGAAGTGATCGGCGAGGAGATCCTCGACCTGGCCTGCGGCCATGGTTTCTTCAGCCGCCGCCTGAAGGACTGGGGCGCGGCGCGGGTGCATGGCGTGGACATCTCGCCGAGCATGATCTACCAGGCGCGCCAGGCCAATGACGGCATTGCCTACGAAGTGCGCGACGTGGCGCAGATGGGCCAGATCGGCCAGTTCGACAAAGTCACTGCGGCATGGTTGTTCAACTACGCCGGCAGCGTCGAGGAGCTGCGGCGCATGTTCGAAAGCGTCGCCCTCAACCTCAAGCCGTCCGGTCGATTGATTGCCTACACCGCCAACCCGGCCTTCGACCTGGCCCGTGGCAACTTCACCGAGTACGGCATCCGCGTCCTGGACGAACAGCCGGTCGAAGGCGGATTCCGCTGCCAGGGACAGTTCATGAGCACGCCGCCGGCGGACTTCACCTACTACCGCTGGCACAAGGCGGTCTACGAGCAGGCCGCCCATGACGTGGGCCTGCGCAATGTGCGCTGGATCGCCCCGCTGATCAGCGGCATCCGCAAGAAGGCGCATCCGCCGGGGTATTGGGACCTGTTCGAACAGAACAGCCTGCAAGTCGGGTTGATCTGCAGCCGCTGAGATCGCTGGCGCCGCTTACGCGGCGCATCGCCGGCAAGCCGGCTCCCACACCGATCGCGTCCAACCTCAAGCCATGCGCCATCCCGTAGGAACCGGCTTGCCAGCGATGGGACGCACAAGGCGTCCCCGCTCACACCTGCACCAGCCACTCATCCACCAGCCCTTGGCGCGCCAGAGCCTCGCACCACGCAGGCTGCGCCTCGACCTGGACTTCATTGCAGTCGAGCGCGTACAACGCCTGCAACACCCGCTGAGCATCAACCTCCTCGATCACCTGGCAGCGCGCCCGGGCATAGCGCCCGTCACGCATCGCCTGCGCCGTATGCAGCACCAGCGTCGGAGCAAGGCCATCCAGCACCTTGGCCGAGGCCGGGCAATCGAGCCCCTGATCAACCAGCACCCGCAAGGGTGTCACCGGCTCGACTCGCTGTGCCGGAACCTGCGCCAGCAGCGACGGGTCGCAGGCCTTGACCCAGTCACAGGTGGTCAACAACGCCGAGGCCCTGCCCCGCCAGTGCTCCAGCGGCGCCTGCTCGTCGCAATGGCTGAGCATCGCGCCCTCACCCATCGCGCCAATGGCCAGCGCCGCCGGCCGCAATACCCGCACCCAGGGGCGCTGGCGCTCGATGCGCGAGAAAAACCCGCGATTGAGTGCTCGCGCCGTGGGACAGGGCATCGCCTCGACCGCGATGCCCGCTTCGCGCAGCCGAAGCGCACCGATGCTCTGCGACGCATCGGCACTGGCCGTGACCACCCGACGCACCCCGGCGGCCACCAGGGCATCGGCGCACGGCGGGGTGCGCCCATGGTGACCACAAGGCTCGAGCGTCACATAGGCGGTGGCCCCGCGCGCCGCAGGGCCTGCCTCCTGCAAGGCGTGCACCTCGGCATGGGCGTGGCCGGCGCGCTGGTGCCAGCCGCGCCCCACCACCTGGCCATCGTTGACGATCACGCAGCCGACCCGCGGGTTGGGCATGGTGCTGTACAGGCCCTGGCTGGCGAGCGCCAGGGCCATGTCCAGGTAATGGCGGTCGAGCGCACTCACGTGCGGACCAGCGCCAGCAGATAGCGGGCCTCGCCATGCTGACGCTCGATCACCTCCAGGTCCTGCCAGGTGAAGCCATGGGCCTCCAGCGTCTGGCGGATGCCAGCGTCGGTGAAGAAATAGCCCTGGCGCTGGTTGTCCATTTCCCGCCACCCCGCCTCGGGGTGGGCATCATCGACCCCGAACACGTTCAGCCCGACCAGCGCGCCGGGGCGCAGCAGGCGGCGCACATGGGCCAGGTAAGGGCCCCACTCGTCCGGGTGCTGATGGTGGAAGCAGCCGTTGTCCAGGGCCGCGTCAAACACCGTTCCCGACGCCGGCTGCCAGTCCTGCATGGCCTTGTTCACCAGGTCGAGGCGATCACCCCAGCGCTTGCGCAGCAGTGGCCAGCTGGAGTTCTCGACGATATCCAGCCCGGTGACGCGGTGCCCGGCGAGGATAAAGGTGGAGGCATCGCGGCCACGACCCACGCCGATATCCAGCACATGCTGGTCACCCTGCGGGTCGAGCCGTTCCAGGAAAGCCTGGGCCGCCTGGATCATGCCGACATCCCACGACCACTCGTCCTCGCCGTGGCTGTAGCGGTGCACGAACGAGGTGTCGAGGGCCTTGCGGTAGTCGCCCTGGGGCATGAAGTCGCTTACTTGCTTGCTCATCGTGCTGCTCCTTCAGGATGCCAGGCGGGCGTCGATGCCGTAGATGCGCCCATCATAGGAACTGGCCAGGAACGCATCGCTGGCCGCGTCATGGGTCAGGCAGGAAATACCGCTGGCGGTGGGCCGCTGCACCGGCAGCCAGCGCCTCGAGGCCAGGTCGAACAGCGCCACGGTGCCGTTGTAGGCGGCGGTGGCGATCACCCGGCCATCGCTGGAGGCGGCGATGCACTTGATCGAATGCTGGTGCGGCGAATCGAACACTTCGTCGCCGGTCTCCAGCCACAGGCGCAACTTGAGGTCGCGGCCGATACTGGCGAAACCGCCGGTGATCGGGCAGCAGCCGTTGGAAATGCGCGTATGCGCCGCCTCGATGTGCCGCACGCAGCTGAAGTCGGCGATGCTGTGCAACGCGGCGTCGGCCGAAGCGCAGACGCTGAACAGGTGACGCTCGTCGGCGGCCACGCCCTTGATCGCGTTGTCGTGCATGGGGATCGACGCCACCAGGCGCAGGCCGCCCTTGCCGTCATGGCCGAACACCAGGCCTTCGCCGGTGTAGGTGCCGATCAGCGCCAGGTCCTCGCCCTGCTTGACGAAAGTGGCGCCACAGTTGAGCGGCGAACGGTGCTGGTAGAGCATGCGCCCGGACAGGCCATCGAACACCTGGCCCATCTGGCCACCGGTCAGCAGCAGCGGGCCGAACGGCAGGAGGAAGTTGCACAGGCTGCCGACGCAGGTCACCGGCTGGTCGTCACGGTGCAGGATGCCCGCGTCGCCGATGCTGTACTGGCGCTCTTCGCTGCGCACCACGGCATTGATGCTCACCGCCGGCTCGATGCCCGACACCTGCCACTGGTCCTGCTCGTAGTTCCAGGTGGCGTAGCGCGAGCCGAAGGTGGCGAACACCAGCTGCTCGTCGCCGACGAAGGCGCAGCTGCGTGGCCAGACGATGCTCGGCAGCGCGGTGCTGCGACGCTTGACCAGGTTGCGCCCGGCATCGAAGGTCCAGAGGATCGCCGAGCGGTCATAGCTCAGGCTCACCAGCAGGCGTTTGTCGTCGTTCCAGACAATGCGCTTGATCCCTGCGGCATGGGCCGGCACGGTCTGCACCTGGCCGTCGGTGATGATCGAGATGCGCCCCTCGTCATCGCCGGCGAACACCACGCCTTCACGGGTGATGGCGATGGTGTCGGTTTCCACGCCGCCGATGTCCACCTCATCGCATTGCTGGCCGCTGCGGGTGTCCCACTGACGCACGGTGCCGTCGTCGCTGCTGGAGATCAGGCGCTGGCCATCCGGCGACCAGACCACCGAGATCACGTCGGCCTGGTGGCCATGGAATGCCTGCAGTTGCACGCCATCGAGGTCGAAGATGCGCAGCACGTGGTCACGCGAGCAGGTCGCCACGCGCTGACTGTCGGGCGAGAACACCGCCATCTCGACGTCGTCGTTGTGCCCCTGCAGCACGGCCTTCAGGCGCATGCTCGGCACTTCCCAGATACGCGCGGTGTAGTCGCTGCTGGCGCTGACCAGGTGCTTGCCGTCGCTGCTGAAGGCGCACTGGTTGGCCAGGTGGTCATGGTGCACACGGTGGATCGGCTCGCCGGTGGTGGCGTTCCACAGGATCACCTGGTTGTCGTAGCCGGCGGTGGCGACGAAATGCGCGGCATGGGCGGCGATACCGCTGATAGGGCCAATGTGTTTCATCGAAAGATCCTTTTTCGCTGGAGGTCAGAGCTTGATCGAATGGGCGGACTTGACGGCCTTCGCCTGCAGGTAGTTGCGGTTGTGGTTGGTCAGGAATACCCCGGTGGGTACCTGCTCGATCACATCGATGCCGCCGGCGCGCAGTTGGGCGACCTTCTCCGGGTTGTTGGTCAGCAGGCGGCACTGGTCCACGCCCAGGGCGCGCAGGATCTGCACGGCAGGGTCGAAGGAGCGCGAGTCGGCCAGGTGGTTGAGGCGCAGGTTGGCCTCGTAGGTGTCCAGGCCCGAGTCCTGCAGCAGGTAGGCCTCGAACTTGGAATACAGGCCGATGCCGCGCCCTTCCTGGCGCAGGTAGATCAGGTAGCCGCCGACCTCCTTGAGGGTACGCAGGGCCTCCTGCAGTTGCGGGCCGCAATCGCAGCGCTGCGAGCCGAACACATCGCCGGTGATGCACTCGGAATGCACCCGTACCAGCGGCACGTCGCACTGATCGCGCCCGATGCCCACGGCGAAATGCTCCTGGTCGCGCGCGAAGCCGTTGAAGCCGAAGAAATGAGCATCGACATCGCCGCCGAGGATGGAAATCGGCACGATGGTGTGAAGCGAAACATCCTTGTTCATGGAATCAGACCTCTTGCACGGAAGACGGAAAAACTCAGTTGTGGTTTTCAACCAGGCGCAAACCCATGACGTAGATCGGTCGCGGGTAACGCCCGTGGCGGCGCGCGGTACGCGCCAGGTCGCGGAAACGGGTGAAGCTGCCACCGCGGGCCACGCGGTGGGGGCCGACATCGAGCACCAGGTCGTCCTCGATGCGCGGGCCACCGGGGTAAGGCTGGTAGTCCTCGGCAACGTACTCCTCGACGTTGCCGGCCATGTCCAGCACCCCGAACGGCGAGGCGGCGTCGATGAACACGCCCACCGGCGTGCTGTCCAGGTAGCCCAGCTCGGCGGTGTTGGCATGCTCGACCTGGTAGGCGTCACCCCAGGGGAACTGGCGCCCTTCGGGGCCGGCGGCGGCATACTCCCACTGCGCCTCGGTGGGCAGGGCAAAGCGCCGGCCGGTACGCTCGCTGAGCCAGCGGGCATAGGCATCGGCATCACTGGCCGAGACGCTGTACACCGGGTGGTTGGCATGGTGCCGTGGGTAGCGGCCGAAGGCCCAGCCGTCGGGGATGCCGGTATGACCGCTGTCGAGCAGGAACTGGCGATACTCCTGGTGCGTGACCGGGAAGCGGGCGATGCGGAACGCCGCCAGCTCGACCGCGTGGCGCGGGGTCTCCTTGTCGATCCAGCTGCGGTCCAGGCCCAGCCCGTCGAACTGGTCCATCACCTGCGTCACCGCGCCTGGGTCCAGGCCGATGTGCACCCGCGCCGCGGGAATGTCGATCATGTCCGGGGCGAAGGTGTCGATACGTGGATCACCGCGCAGCGCCAGCACCTCGCCGGCGCCGATGCGACGCGCCAAAGGCTGGCGCGGCTGTTCCAGGATGGCGAGCAGGACATCCAGCGGAGCCTGGAGCAGATCGGCGAACGCCTCGCCGACCTTGGCCTGCAGGGGATGCTCCTGGTACTGCTCGGGATAGCCCATCAATGCCCGGTCGCTGACATCCTTGGGCAGCGGGCTGGGCAGCCGTGGCCAATGCCACTGTTTGTAGCTGTTCATGCGAATACCTGCCTGGGCACACGCCGGCACGCGCAAAGGCGCGGCAGGCGTGTGACGACGTGGGATCAGAGACGGTCGAGGAGCAACCGCGGGTTGCTTTCGATCATCTCCACTTCGGCGCTGTACACCTCGACCACCAGCCCATCAGGGTCTTCGAAGTACACGGCGCTGCGCACGTTGTCCGGCCCATGGTGATAACCCGGTGCCGGGCCGTTGCCCTTGACCAGCTTGATGGTGCCGGCGGCGGTGACCTGGTCGGCAATGCGCCTTACATCCTCGGGCAGTGCCCGTATGCCGATGTGGTAGCCGGCCGGGTAGCTGAACGACTCGCTCTGCTCGATGAAGAAGTCGAAGCCGTTAAGCTCCATGACTGCCTTGCGCGGGCCGAGGTTGTAGCAGTAGTTGGCGCCGAGTATGTCGCTGTAGAAGGCCTTGGATGCCTCCAGGTCGCGGGTCAGGATGTTCACGTGGTTCATTTCCGGGCGCTGCCTGGCCCGCGCCGCCTCGTCCAGCCCCAGGCCGTCGAGGGAGCGCCACAGCTTGGTTGCCGCGGCGAACTTGGCGAAGCCCGCCAGCCAGTCCTTGATCGCCACCCCAGGCACCTGCCCGCTGGCGATATCCAGCGGGTACGGGTAAAGGAAGCCCTGGCTGGCCTGCTGCCACTGGGCGATCACCCCCGTGGCGGACGGCAGCTGCGCCAGCGTGCCTTGCACCCGCACCAGCACCAGCGCGGTATTGCGGCACAGCCCGGCAGCCTCGCTGAGCAGGGTGTTCAGCGCCGCGGGGGGCGTGGCACTGTCGAGCAGCAGGCAGACCGCGTCCACCGGCCCCTGGCCGGCCGGCTTCTGGCTGACCTGCAGGCTGAAACCCGCTGCCGCCGCGGCGCTGCCCAGGCTGTCCAGGGCCTGGGCAGCCGCGTCACCGAGCGGCGCGGCGTGCAATGCCAATAGACGCAACATCAGGCAGCCCTCCGCCCGATCAGCAGGGTATAGCGGCCGATCGGCTCCTGCTCCACCGTGAGCCCCGCCGCGGCCATGCTGTCGATCAGGTAGCGGCTGGGGTGCAGTTCGCCGTTGACCGTGTTGAGCATCATGTGCAGGGAGAAGTCAGCCGACAAGGCCGGATGAATCTCATCGTCTTCCAGAGCCATGCTCAGCACCAGCAGCGCGCCGTCACCCTCGACCATGCCGGCGGCACCGGCGATCAGGGTGCGCACCTGCTCACGGGTGAAATAGTGCAGGCAGTCGTTGAGCATCACCACATCGGCGCGCTCGCCCTGGTACTGGGCCAGGTCCAACAGGTTGCGGGCATGGAAGCCAAGACGGTCGTCGAGCCGGTACTTGGCGAAGGTGGCCGCGGCCGCCTCGCGGGTGGGTTCCAGGTCCCAGACCTCGCCTTTGACCTGCGGATGGCGGCTGGCGATCTCGGCCAGGTAGGTGCCGTGGCCGCCGGCGAGGTCGATCACCCGACGGGCCTTGTCGAACAGCGGCAGGTCACGCAGCACATCCACCATGGGCTGGCTGAAGCGGACCATGGCGTCGTTGAAGGCATCGCGGGCCGCGAGGTCGTGCTTGAAGCGGTTCTCCTGCTGGAAGTCCAGCGAGGCGCGGCTGCGCAGGACTTCGTCCAGGCGTGGCCAGTTGTGCCACTGCAGGCGCTGGTGGTCGATGATAGGGCCGATGAACTCGGCGCTGTCGCTGACCAGGAAACGCTGGCTCAGCGGCAGGTTCTCGAAGCCTTGGGCGGTGCGCTTGAGCAGGCCCATGGCGACCAGCGCGTTGAGGAAGATACGGCCCTTGTTCGGCACCCAACCCAGCGCATCGCTCAAAGCCTCGGCACCGGCTGGCTGGCGGGTGTGGTCGAACACGCGCTGGGCCAGCGCCGAATGCAGGATGGCGGACTGGCGGTACTGGTCGGAGAGCTTCACCAGGTCGACCACGCTTTGCAGGCTGCTCACTTCATCGGCGTGTTCATAGATGGTCACGGGTTTCTGGGCATTCATGCACTCACATCCCTGTCGAGTTGTTGTTGATGGGCCCATGCCCGGCATTTGCCAGCAAGGTGTCGACATACTTGCACGCACCCCTCCCTGGGACCGGCAAGCACAGGCTCCGCAGATCAGCCTAGACGCGGATCAAATAAATACAACTAATACCTTTTATATTTTTATCGCATATAAATTTTCTCATCGATAATCGTTCCCCTTGCACAAATCACCGCGAATCCGGGCTATCCTTCGCCCACTTGCCTGCGCAAAGGATGGCCCAGGAGAGTGCCCGATCCGCTCATTCACGCCCGGTTTCCAGCGCTCCATGACCTCGACCACCGTAGATTCGAACTGCACCGCCGACCGCATCCTGTTCCTGCTCAAGACCCGCGGGCCGCTCAAGACCGCCGACCTTGCCCAATTGCTCGCCATCACCTTCGAAGCCACCCGCCAGCAGGTGCAGAAACTGCAGGCGGCCGAGCTGATCAGCGGCATCAGCGTGCCGGCCAAGGGCGCCGGTCGGCCCTCGCAGAAATGGGCGTTGACCGCCGCCGCCCAGCGCCGCTTCCCCGATTCCCACAGCGTGCTGACCCTGCAACTGATCGAGAGCGTCGAGCAGGTGTTCGGCAGCGACGGCGTCGACCGCCTGATCAGCCGCATGGAAGACAGCAACAGCCGCGAGTACCAGCAAGCCTGCGCAGGTGCCGAAAGCCTGGAAGACAAGGTGCGTATCCTTGTGCAACTGCGTGAACGCGCAGGCTACATGGCCGAGATCCAGGCCGAAGGCGACAACTGGCTGATCGTCGAGAACCACTGCCCGATCTGTATCGCCGCCACCCGTTGCCAGGGGTTCTGTCGCAGCGAGCTGCAGGTGTTCCAGGCGGCGATCGGCGAGCAAGGGCTGGTGGAGCGCTGCGAGCACCTGATCTCGGGGGACCGGCGCTGCGTCTATCGCATCTCGCCGAAGTAGCCCCCCACGCAGTGCTCGTCACGCGACGCTATCAGATCCGCCGCCTGCCCTTCAGCACCGGGACGGTGGTCTGGGCAATCTCCACCTGCACCTGATCGCGCCGGGTATTGGCAGCAAGTTCCGCCAGCGTCGGCTGGCTGAACAGCAACCGTGCATCGGCGTGCAGGCCGGCCTGGCGCATGCGTGCCACCAGGCTGACCGCCAGCAGCGAATGCCCGCCCAGCTCGAAGAAGTTGTCGTCGCGACCGACCTGCTCGATCTTCAGCACTTCGGTCCAGATCTGCGCCAAGGCCTGCTCCAGCTCATCGCGCGGTGCCTGGTAGGCCCGGTTGATCACCGCCGCAGCGCCCGGCAGCGGCAAGGCGTTGCGATCGACCTTGCCATTGGCGCTCAGCGGCAGCTCGGCCAGCAGCACGTAGGCCGACGGCACCATGTAGGTCGGCAGGCGCGCCAGCAGGTAGGCACGCAACGCTTCCAGCGCGGGCGCGGCGTGGCCATCGCGGCAGCTGGCATAGGCCACCAGGCGATCATCGCGCACCAGCACCACGGCCTGGCCCAGGGCCGGATGGCTCGCCAGCAGGGCCTCGATCTCGCCTGGCTCGATACGCAGGCCATTGAGCTTGACCTGGAAATCGTTACGGCCCAGGAACTCCAGCTCGCCATCGGCGCGGTAGCGCACCAGGTCGCCGGTGCGATACAGCCGGTCACCGGCCACGAACGGGCTGGCGATGAAGCGCTCGGCCTGCAGCGCCGGCAAGTTCAGGTAGCCACGGGCCACGCCGATGCCGCCAATGTGCAGTTCGCCGGCGCACCCCATGGGCACCGGACGGTCATGGGCGTCGAGCACATACAGGCGGGTGTTGCCGATTGGCCGCCCGATCGGCGGGGCGACGACGGGCAGTGGTTGCTGCGGTTCCAAGGTCCAGGCGGTGCTGTCGACGGTGGCCTCGGTGGGGCCATAGACATTGTGCAGGCGCACCTGGGGCAGTCGCTCGCGCACGCGCTGCGCCAGTGCCAGGGTCAGTTCGCCGCCACCGCAGAACAGATCGCGCAGGCTGGTGCAGCGCTCCACGCCCGGGGTGTCGAGGAATGCATGCAACAAGGCCGGCACGAACTTCACGATGGTCACCCTGCGGGACTGGATCAGTTGCGCCAGGTAGGCCGGGTCACGGTGACCGTCGGGGCGCGCCAGCACCAGGCGCAGCCCTGCACACAACGGCCAGAACAGCTCCCACACCGAACCGTCGAAACTGAACGGCGCCCGTTGCAGCAACGCGTCATCGGCCTGCGACGGGCACAGGTCGCTGCCCCAGCGCATCAGGTTGCACAGCCCGCGGTGCTCGACCATCACGCCCTTCGGCGTGCCGGTGGTGCCCGAGGTATACATGACATAGGCGAGGTGCCCGCCGCCAAGCTCCGCCAGCTCGGGCGCCTGGTCGCTGTGCGCCTGCCAGGCGCCCTGGTCCAGGTCCACCAGCGGTGTTGGCTGGCCATCGAACAGGCCGCGGGTGGCGCCCTGCACCAGCAGTGCCAGCGGGGCGCTGTCGGCGAGCAGGTAGTGCAGGCGCTCGTCGGGGTGGTCGGGGTCCAGCGCCACATAGGCGCCACCGGCCTTGAGCACGCCCAGCAGGCCGACGATCAGCGCCACGCCGCGTTCGAGGCATACGGCGACCCGGGTGTCGGGCCGCACGCCGAGGCCGATCAAGTGGTGCGCGAGGCGATTGGCCTGGGCGTCGAGCTCGCGGTAGGTCAGTTGCGTCTGTTCGGTCTGCAGCGCCACGGCATCCGGCGCGCGCCTCACCTGGGCGGCGAACAGGGCAGGCAGATGCGGGTACCCAGGGTCCAGCGCCAGCTCGGTGGCGTTGACGGTCTCCAGCAGGTAGCGGCGCTCGTCCTCCGGCAAGGTCGACAGCGATTCCAGCGCCACCGGGGCTTCGCTGGCCAGTGCCTCGGCCAAGGCCCGCAGCGCGCACGACACATGCCCGAGCACGCGCTCGGCGCCCAGCTCACGGGGTGCGCGCACGCTCAGGTGCAAGGTATCGCCCTGCTCGTCCACGGTCAGCACCAGGGCATGGCTGTGCACCTCGCTGGCCTCGAGCAGCGTCACGCCCGGCAACGATACGGTCTGCGCCGTGCCATGCCGATAATTGAGCAGGCTGTCGAACAGTGCCACGCCGGCCGGCAGGCCGCTGCAACGCTGGGCCAGGACCAATGGCGCGTCCTCGTGCCCGAGCAGCGCCGCCAGTTGGCTGTGGGTAGCGGCCAGGGCCTGGGCCACGTCACGCCCGGCCAGCGACACCCGCAGCGGCAGGCTGTTGATGAACATGCCCAGTGCCCGGTCGGCGCCCTCGCCGGCCATCACCCGGCCCAGCAGCACGCTGCCGAAGACCACCTCGTCACGGCCGCCCAGAGCCCCCAGCACCTGCGCCCAGGCCAGGTGCATCAGGCTGCCCAGGCCAACGTCGTGCTGGCGCGCGCGCTGGCGCAGGGTGGCGGCCAGGCCCTCGGGCACGGAGACGGCGCAGGTCTCGACCTGTGCCACCCCTTGCGGCCCCTCAGCCATGCCGGCCAGCCGGGGCGGCGCCTCCACCCCGGCCAGGGCCTCGCGCAGGTAGCGTTCATGACCCGCCTGCCGGCCCTCATCGCGGCTCAGCGCGACATAGTTGCGGTAAGCCACCGGAACAGGCAGTGCGTGGCCTTCGCCTGCCATCAGCGTCGCCAGCTCGGCGAGCAGCACCTGCACCGACACCGCGTCGTTGACCAGGTGGTGGAAATGCAGCAGGCCCAGCCAACGCGCCTGGGCGCTGTCCTCGACACAGGCCAGGGCCATCATCGGCGCCTGGCGCAGGTCCAGGCGCAGCCCCTGCTCGCGCAGCCGCGTGGCCGCGTCGCCCGGGCCGGGCCCGAGCACGCTCAATGGCAACCAGGCCTGGCGCCACACCACCTGCTGGGGCTGTGCCAGGCCGTCCCAGGCCAGGCTGGTGCGCAGGATATCGTGACGTTCGATGACCCGGGCCATCGCCTGGTTGAACGCCTCCAGCGCCGCCCTGTTGTCGAAGGCGAACAGCGCCTGTTGCAGATAGGGATCGCGCTCGTCGGTGAGATGGTGGTACAGCAGCCCCTCCTGCAACGGCGCCAGGGGGTAGATCTCCTGCACATTGGCCGCGCCGCCCGGAACCGTGCCGACGATGTGGTCGATGCTGGCCTGGTCGAGGTGGGTCAAGGCCAGCATCTCGGGGGTGATGCGCTGGCAACCCGGCGCCACGCGATTGGCCGGTACCGCTTGCGCGGGGGCGCTGCCCAGCGACGCGGCGAGGCTGGCCAGGGTCGGCTGGCCGAACAGCACCTGGGCATCGGCGTGCAGCCCTGCCTGGCGCATGCGCTCGATCAGGCGTACCGCCAGCAGCGAATGGCCCCCCAGTTCGAAGAAATGATCATGCCGCCCGATCTGCTCCACCTCCAGCAGCTCGGCCCATAGCGCGGCCAGGCGCTGCTCGAGCTCGCCCTGCGGCGGTTCGTGGGTGCGCCGCACCGAGGCTTCGCTGCCCGGCGCCGGCAGGGCGCGGCGGTCGAGCTTGCCATTGGCGGTCAGCGGCCAGGCCGCCATCGCCACATAGGCCGATGGCAGCAACGCCGCGGGCAGGCGGTCGCGCAGGTGCTTGTGCAGGTCCAGCGGGGTCAGCACCTGCCCGGCGACATACCAGGCCACCAGTTGCCCATCGCGTAGCAGTACCACGGCCTCGCGCACGGCCGCATGGCTGGCCAGCGCGCTCTCGATCTCGCCCAGCTCCACCCGCACACCGCGGATCTTCACCTGGTCGTCGCTGCGGCCGAGGTATTCCAGGGTGCCCTCGGGCAACCAGCGCACCAGGTCTCCTGTGCGGTACATCCGCGCGCCAGGCTGCTGGGTGAACGGGTCGTCGAGGAAGCGTTCGGCGGTGAGTTCGGGACGGTTCAGGTAGCCACGGGCGACCCCCGCGCCACCAATGTACAACTCGCCCACGGCGCCCACCGGCAGTTGCCGGCCCTGGGCGTCCAGCACGTACAGGCACGCATTGGCCACCGGCGCGCCGATATGCAGCACCTGCCCGGAGTGCACCTCGCCAGCACTGGCGACCACCGTGGCCTCGGTCGGGCCGTAGTTGTTGATGATCCGGCAACCTCGCTCCCGCGCCAGGCGCCGCAGGCGGTCGCCGCCGACCAGCAAGGTCTGCAAGGTCGGGTGTGGCTCGCCCTGGGCGAAGGCGTGTTCGGCCACGGGCGTGGGCAGGAAGCTGACCTGCAGCGGCTGGGCGCGCCACCAGCGCAGCAGCGCATCGATATCCTCGCCCCCCTCACCCACCGGCGCCAGGTGCAGCGTCGCGCCGGCGCACAGGGCTGGCCAGACTTCCCAGGCCATGGCATCGAAGCCGAAACCGGCCAGGCTGGAGGTATGGCTGCCGGGGCGCAGATCGAAGGCGGCGCAATGCCAGTCGACCAGGTTGGCCAGCATGCGGTGCTCGACCATCACGCCCTTGGGTTGGCCGGTGGAACCGGAGGTGTAGATCACGTAGACCAGGTTGGCGCCGGACAGCCGCTCTACCTGGGGGTTGGCCTGCCCAGCCGTGGCCGATGGCAGGCGGTCCAGCTCGATCACCGGCACGTCAGTGGCCGGCAGGCGGTCACGCAGGCCCGAGAGGGTCAGCACCACCTTCGGTGCGCAGTCGTCGATCAGGTACTGCAGGCGCTCGCTCGGGTGCGCCGGGTCCACCGGCACATAGGCCGCGCCGGCCTTGAGCACCGCGAGCAAGCCGACCAGGGTGTCCAGGCCGCGCCGGGCGAGCACCGCCACCCTCTGCTCTGGCAGCACGCCCATGGCCAGCAGTTGCGCGGCCAGCTGGTTGGCGCGGTCGTTCAGCTCGCCATAGCTCAGGCTGCGCCCCTGATGCACGGCGGCCGTCGCCTCGGCGCGTGTTGCGGCCTGGGCCTCGATACGGCGGTGAATCAAGGCCGGGCCCTCCGGGTCTTGGGCGGTGGCGTTCCACTGGCGCAGGCGCTGGTGTTCCTCGGCAAGCAAGAGGTCGTAGCTGTCGATGCCCGCCTGAGGTTGCTCGAGCCCTTGGGCCAGCACATGAAGCAGGCGCGTGCTGAACACCTCGACGTCCTCGGGTGCCAGCCAGGCCTGGTTGTACACCAGGTGCAGCCAGGCTTTGCCATTGTGCGGGTTACTGCGCAGGTAGAGCGACAACGGCGTGGGTTCGTGGTCGTTGCACACCTTGACGCTGTGCGCGCCGAGGCTGCCGTAACGCAAGTCGTGGCCCTCTTCCTCGTAGGACACGGTGATCTCGAACAACTGCCCGCGCGCCTCGCGGGACAAGCCCAGCGCACGGTTGAGCTCACTCAGCGGCAAGCGCTGGTGGCGCAGGTCGCGCTTCAGCGTGTCGCCAATGCGCCGCACCAGCTCGGCAAAACTCAAGGTCCTGCCGTAGTCCATGCGCAACGCATTGACCTGGGCGAACATTCCCTGCGTCGCCTTGGCCCGGGCATTGCCGCGGTTGCGCACCGGCAAGCCGATCACCCAGTCGTCACGCTGCCAGGCCCGGGCGCAGCAGACATGCAGCGCCGCCAACAACACATGCAGGGCCGACCCCTGCAACTCGGCGGCCAGCTGGTGCATGCGCGTCAGCAGTCCGGTGTCGAAGCTGCGCTCCAGCGCATTGCTCGGCGTGGCGCTGGCGGGCAGCCCCTGCTCGCGTAGCCTGAGCAACGCATCGGGCAGCGTCCGGTACTTGTCCAGCCAGTAGGCAAGGTCACGCTGCTGGCGTGCCGACCCCTGATACGCCAGGTCGTCCTCGATGAAGGCCTGGTAGGACGGCGCCGAGTCCGGCAACGCCAGGCCCTGTTCAAGCCAACCGTAGTACTGCCCCAGCTGGTGGACGAACTGCTCCAGGCCCCAACCGTCGAAGATCAGGTGGTGACCTTGCAGGACCAACAGGCTGCGGCGTTCGCTCAGGTGGAGCAGCGCCACGCGCACCAGTGGCCCGCGCTCGAGGGCGAAGCGCTGTTGCAGCAACGTCTTGATCAGACCCTGCGCCGCCTCGAACGGCGAATCTTGGTCGCGCAGGTCGTGCTCGTCCAGCGCGACCCGCACATCGCGGGCGAAGCGCTGGCGCGCCAGGCCATCGCCACCGGCCTGGCGCACCAGCACCGTGCGCAGCCCGTCGTGCACGCGGACCAGATGGTCAAGCGCCTGGCTCAACAGCCCGCTGTCCACACGGCCATCGAGCTCGACATAACCGCCGACATTGTAGAGCGGCGAATCGCCATGGCTGATCTGGTCAAGCCAGATATCGCGCTGGGCGCAGGTCAGGGGAAAGGTGTCGGCGGCGGACATGGCGTGAATCTTCCTTGAAACGGGGTCGTCCGCGGATTCAAGCACCCACCCCGGCCCCTGTATGGCCCCCCAAACCCGGACAATGGCAGGGGCCATTTTGCTCAGCCTGAACCTGCGGAATTTTTTGTAGGACATTGACGCCAGCGGGCAACCGGCAGCGACCTACCCCTGTGAGCGAGCGTGGCAAACGCCGCCGATCTGGCCGCTTACTGACACCAATTGTCCGACAATCCTGCGAGCCGCAAGGCACACAACGGGAAAAACACCGACTTTTCTTGTCGGATTAATTGGCATTTCCTGTCCCCGCTTTCCGCTACAGACGCAGGCTCGGAGCCTGCTATTCAATAGCGCCAAGCCCCAGCACAGAGAGGACTCGACCGCGAGACCCGCCGCGTTACCGGATCAAGGAAGACAAGCACATGAAGCTGATCGACAGCCTCGAACACTGCCACGACCCGCACTTGTACCTGCAACTGGGGGCACTGGTTGCCAGCACCGGCGATGGCACCTTCGCCGAACAGATGCTCCAGCTGATCGGCGACCAGGTGCCGATCCATCGGCTCGACCTCAGCGAGTGGACCCTCGACAGCGACCAGGCCAGCATCCGCCAGGTCAAGGTACTGGGCAGTGCCGGCCGCCCCGAGGAAACACCGGTTCAGGAGCCTCTGCGCCACCCCCTGCTGCAAAGCATCATGCGCATGGAAGACCCGCTGCTGATCCAGATAAACGCCCCCGTGCACCAGTGCAACCTGGTATCGCGCAGCGGCAACCGACGCTGGGTCATCTGCTGCCAACGGCTACGCAGCGAGGGAATGTTCTCTTTGGCCGAGCTGTCGCTGCTCAAGCGCCTGTCCGACACACTGCTGCCGTTGGTCGAGCATCACGCCCAGCTGTTCCTGCAGGCGGCCAGTCGCCGCCCGGGCGGCCTGCTGCCCGATGAGGCCGGGTCGCTGCGCCAGGTGTTCACCGAGCGCCTGGAGCAAGACGCAATCCGCCTGTCCAGCCGCGAGCAGGAGGTATGCATCGGCCTGCTCACCGGCGGCACCGTGCCGCAGATGGCCCAGCGCCTGAACGTGAAGAGCAGCTCGATCGAGACCTACCTCAAACGCGCCACCGCCAAACTCGGCGTCAGCGGACGCCACGGCCTGGCCCGCTGGATGGCCGGCACCTGAACCCAGAGACCCTGCCATGCCGCGAATCACCCTGCCCTTGCTTGCTCTTGTACTGTCCGGCTGCAGCCTGGCCCCCGACTACCAGCGCCCCCCCTCGCCCAGCGCCGAGCAATACCCAAGCGGCCCCGCCTACAGAGGCGGACCGTCCACCACGGCGCTGCCCCGCGACTGGCAGGGGGTGTTCCGCGACCCGGTGCTGCGCCAGCTGCTGGACACCGCGCTGACCAACAACCGCGACCTGCGCGTGGCCCTGCTCAATACCGAAGCGTACCGCGCCCAGTACCGCATCCAGCGCGCCGAACTGCTGCCGAAGATCGCCGCCAATGCCCAGGGCACGCGCCAGTATCTGCCCCGGCGACGTACCGGTGGCGAGGGCGTGATCAGCACCCAGCAATCGGCCACCGTCGGCATCAGCGCCTACGAGCTGGACCTGTTCGGCCGCCTGCGCAGCCTCAGCGACCAGGCCCTGCTGACCTACCTGGCCACCGACGAAGCCCGGCGCGGCGCCGAGCTCAGCCTGATCAGCAGCGTTGCTGGCGCCTACCTGACCTGGCGCGCCGACCAGGAGTTGCTGGCCCTGTCGCGCCAGACCTTGCAGGCCGACGAGAAAAGCCTGCGCCTGACCCAACGCCAGCGCCGCACCGGCACGCTGTCGGCGCTCGACCAGATCCAGGCCACCACCCGCGTCGACAGCACCCGCGCCGCCGTGGCGCGCTATACCCGCCTGGCCGCCCAGGATCTCAACCAGTTGCAGCGCCTGGTCGGCGCGCAGGTCGATGAGCACTTGCCGCCCCTGCCCCTGGCCGACGAGCAGATCGCCCGGGTGCCGGCCGGCCTGCCCGCCGACCTGCTGCAACGCCGGCCCGATATCCGCCAGGCCGAATATCAGTTGCAGGCCGCCAACGCCAACATCGGCGCGGCACGGGCGGCGTTCTTCCCAAGCATCAGCCTGACCGCCAACGCCGGCAGCAGCAGCCGCGAGCTGGCTGACCTGTTCGATGCCGGCACCGGCAGCTGGCTGTTCCAGCCGCAAGTGAACCTGCCGCTGTTCAATGCCGGCAGCCTGCGCGCCAGCCTCGACTACGCCAAGCTGCAAAAGGACATGCAGGTGGCGCGCTACGAAAAATCGATCCAGACCGCCTTCCAGGAGGTGGCCGACGGCCTGGCGGCGCGCACCACCTACCAGCAGCAACTACAGGCCCAGCGCGACCTGGTCGAGGCCAGCCAGCGCTACCACGACCTGGCCGAGAACCGCTACCGCACCGGCATCGACAGCAGCCTGACGTTCCTCGATGCGCAGCGCTCGCTGTTCAGCGCCCAGCAAGGCCTGATCAGTGATCGCCTGGCGCAGTTGCTGGCCGAGGTCAACCTGTTTACCGCGCTGGGCGGCGGCTGGGACGAAGCACCGGGGCTGGCCTACCAGCGCTCGGCGGTCCTGCCGAAGTAGACCGATGGCGACACCCCGAGGGTACGGCGGAACATCGCGCTGAACGCGCTTGGGCTGTCGTAGCCCAGGTCCAGCGCCACCTCCAGCACCGACTGCCCGGCCGCCAGGGCATCCAGGCTGGCCAACAGGCGCATGCGCCGCAGCCACTGCACCAGGCTCAGGCCGGTCTCGCGCTGGAAGGCGCGGGTCAGGGTACGCGGGTTCAGGCCGCTGTGGGCCGCGGCGCGGGCCAGGCCCCAGTCCTCGGACGGCGCCTGGCGCAGCGCCTCGCACAACCTTTGCAGGTGCGCCGAATGCGGGCTTGGCACATGCAGGGCGAACACCGGCAGCACGCGGATCTCGTCGAGGATAAGTTGCATGATCCGCGCCTCGCGGCCTTGCGCCGGATGATCGGGGGCGATGTCCATGGCACGGATGATCAGCTCGCGCAGCAACGGCGAGATCTCGATCACCTGGCATTGACGCGGCAGGTCCGGGCGCGCGCCCGGGTCGACGAACAGGGTGCGCATGCGCACCACGCCGGCCATGCGCAGTTCGTGTTCGACGGCCGCCGGCACCCACACACCGCGCCCGGGGGGGACCACCCAGTTGCCCTCGCGGGCACTGACCGTGACCACGCCGCTGATGGCATGGATCAGCTGGGCGCGGTCATGGCAGTGCGGGGCGATGTGCTCGCCATGGCGATAGTTCTCGGCGAGCGGCAGGATGATCGGGCGCGGCATTGATGCGAGCCTGGCAAGGGTGGATGGAGGATTATTGGCGATGGGCGATACAAAGGGGAATCCCAGGGGCTTGTGCGAAAAGCCCCCGATATCAGCAGCCCTTCGCCACTTCCTGCGCCGAAACCGGCACATCGAAAACCTTGTCGAAACCCCACTGGAACACGAACGCATAGACGAAGAAGAACACGAACAACGCCAGGTTGGTCACCAGCGCCGCCCACAGGCCGATATCCAGCCAGTACGCCACCAGCGGCAGCAGGATCAGCACCAGCCCGCCCTCGAAACCCAAGGCATGCAGCAGGCGCCGCAGCAAGGTGCGGCTGCGCTGGTGCTGGCGCGCCTCCCAGCGCTCGAAGGCCCAGTTGTAGGCCATGTTCCAGCTCATCGCGATGCCCGACATGAGGATCGACAATACCGTCGACTGCGCCATGCCCGCGCCGAATGCCAGCTCCAGTACCGGCGCCACACAGGCCACGGCGATGGCCTCGTAAAGGATGGCCTGGACGACCTTGCGCGCCTTGCCTTGCATGTTCAGCTCCCTGAAGAAAAGACCTGCAAAACTACAAGAAGAACGCCGCAAGAAAAAGTCAGAAATACTTTATTAACTGACCGTTCAATCAAAAAAAACTAGCATAAACGTTTCCGCAACACCTATCCCTGGCGCTCGGCAAGCACCTTCTCGCCGCTACGACCCCCTCTGCGTGACACTTCAGCAATGGCCTGCACCGCACTGTCCGGGGCACGCCGCGTATTGGACAACCCCGCGATCGGCTGCTTGTATCTATGACTGCAAGCGGCGACACGTCGTACAACTTCGTCCAGGGAATCGAACGAGGAACTACACGATGGCTTACACCGTGATGATGGTATTCGGTACCCGCCCCGAAGCGATCAAGATGGCCCCGCTGGCCCGCGTCCTGCGCGACTGGCCCGAGGTCGACCTGCAGATCTGCTCCACCGGCCAGCACCGCGAAATGCTCGAACAGGTCCTCACCGCCTTTGGCCTCGAGGTCGACCAGGACCTGCAGGTTATGACCCAGAACCAGACCCTCAACGGCCTGGCCCGCGACCTGCTGGACAAGCTCGACCAGGCCTATGAACAGGTCAAGCCCGATATCGTCCTGGTCCACGGCGACACCACCACCAGCTTCATCGCCTCGCTGGCCGCCTTCCACCGTCACATTCCCATCGGTCATGTCGAGGCTGGCCTGCGCACCGGCAACCTGCAGCAACCCTGGCCCGAGGAAGCCAACCGACGCTTGACCGGCGTGCTCGCCGACCTGCACTTCACCCCCACCCGCGACTCCGACGCCAACCTGATCCGCGAAGGGGTGCCGCCCGAGCACATCGCGGTCACCGGCAACACGGTGATCGACGCCCTGCTGTGGATGCGCGACAAGCTGAACAAGGACAACTGGCGCCCCGCCGACGACTCCCCGCTCAATGTGCTGCGTGACGACCAGCGCATGGTGCTGATCACCGGCCATCGCCGAGAGAACTTCGGCAGCGGCTTCGAACGCATCTGCCTGGCCCTGGCCGAACTGGCCCTGCGCTACCCGGACGTGCAGTTCCTCTACCCGGTGCACCTCAACCCGCAGGTGCAGCACGCGGTGTACAGCGTGCTCTCGGGCCGCGACAACATCCATCTGGTCGCGCCCCAGGACTACCCGCACTTCGTCTGGCTGATGAACCGCGCGCACATCATCCTCACCGACTCCGGCGGCGTGCAGGAAGAGGCCCCCGCGCTGGGCAAGCCGGTGCTGGTGCTGCGCAAGGTCACCGAGCGCCCCGCGGTGCTCAAGGGCGGCACGGTCAAGCTGGTCGGCACGCTCACCGAGCGCATCGTCCAGGAGACCAGCCAGTTGCTCGACGACCCGGTTGCCTATGAGCGCATGGCCCAGGTCTACACCCCGTTCGGCGACGGCCACGCCAGCGAGCGCATCGCCGAACGCCTGAGCCGCTGGTTCGCCGAGCAATCCGCCGCACGGGACAACGCATGAGCCTGGCCTTCATCGATTTCCTCACCTACGTCCTGTTCGGCCTGAAGATCCTTGCCATCATCCTGGCGACACTGATGTTCCTGCTGGGCCTGGACGATCTGTTCATCGACCTGTGCTACTGGGGCCGCAAGCTGATCCGACGTTTCCGCATCTACGACAAGTTCGACAAGGCCGACGAAAAGCGCCTGTTCGAAGTGCCGGAAAAGCCCCTGGCGATCATGGTGCCGGCCTGGAACGAGGTCGGCGTGGTCGGCGAGATGGCGCGCCTGGCGGCCTCGACCATCGACTACGAGAACTACCAGATATTCGTCGGCACCTACCCCAACGACCCACAGACCCAGGCCGACGTCGACGCCGTGTGCCTGCACTACCCCAACGTGCACAAGGTGGTCTGCGCCCGCCCCGGCCCCACCAGCAAGGCCGACTGCCTGAACAACATCATCGACGCCATCCTGCGTTTCCAGCAGGACGCGCGCATCGAGTTCGCCGGGTTCATCCTGCATGACGCCGAGGACGTCATCTCGCCCATGGAACTGCGCCTGTTCAACTACCTGCTGCCGAACAAGGACATGATCCAGATCCCGGTGTACCCCTACGCCCCGGAATGGAAGGGCTTCACCGCCGGCCACTACGTCGACGAGTTCGCCGAGAACCACGGCAAGGACGTCATCGTGCGCGAGGCGCTCACCGGCCAGGTACCCAGCGCCGGGGTCGGCACCTGCTTCAGCCGCCGGGCGATCAGCGCGCTGCTGGAGGACGGTGACGGCATCGCCTTCGATGTGCAGAGCCTCACCGAAGACTACGACATCGGCTTCCGCCTCAAGCAGAAAGGCATGAAGTGCATCTTCGCCCGCTATTCCATCACCGACCCGGCGCTGGCCCTCAAGCAGGAGTGGCGCCCCGGCATGAGCCGCGAGTTCGCCCAGGTGATCTGCGTACGCGAGCATTTCCCCCGTGACTGGCAGCACGCTATCCGCCAGAAATCGCGGTGGATCGTCGGCATCGTGTTCCAGGGCACCAGCAACCTCGGCTGGAGCCGCAAGGGCGCGCTCAACTACTTCCTCTGGCGCGACCGCCGCGGGCTGTTCGCCTACCTGCTGAGCTTCCTGGTCAACCTGTTGCTGCTGGTGCTGCTGGCCATGTGGCTGGTCACGGTGATCGCGCCGGAGTCGTGGCGGTTCATGTCGATTCTCAGCGACAGCACGCTGCTCAGCACCTTGCTGTGGCTCAACGGCCTGCTGCTGTTCAACCGCCTGTTCCAGCGGTTCTGGTTCGTCACCCGCTACTACGGCGTCTTCGAAGGCCTGCTCTCGGCACCACGGATGATGTGGAGCAACTTCGTCAACTTCTTCGCCAACCTGCGCGCCCTGCGCCAGGTGATGGAGATGGGCGATTCGCGGCGGGTGGCCTGGGACAAGACCACCCACGAGTTCCCTGCCCTCGCCGCGCCGGCACGCACCCCGCTGGGCCATCGCCTGGTGGAGAAAGGCCTGATCAGCGAAGAACAGCTGGAGCAGGCCATCACCAGCCCGGTACGCCGGCGCCTCGGCCGCGAGCTGCTGCTGCGCGGCTGGCTCACCAGCGAACAGCTGGTCGAGACCCTGGCCGAGCAACTGGACCTGCCCTGGGCACCGCTCAATCCGTTCAAGATCGCCCCGGCGCTGATCGCCAAGCTGCCGCGCAAGCTCGCCACCCACTACGGCGTGCTGCCGGTGGACGAAGACGGCGACACCCTGGTGCTGGCCAGCGAAAGCCCGGTCAGCCAGGTCTCGCTGGGGGTCATCAGCCGCCAGCTCAAGCGCCCGGTGCGTGCCCGCCTGGCACCGCAGGGGCGCGTGACCCTGGGCCTGCGCTATCACTACCCGAGCCCTTGGCAGAAACCCGAGACCCGGGAAATGCTTGAGGTACTCGAACGCCATCAGGACGATGCCGCGCTGCTGGAGAGGGTCGGTACCCACCAGGTGATGCTCGGTTCGCTGCTGCAGGTGCGCGGCATGGTGCCGGTGACCCTGTTCAACCAGGCCCTGATCGACTTCAACCCTGAGCAGCAGAGCCTGGGCGAACACCTGATCGCCCGCGGCATCATCACCGAGGAGGTGCTGCAGCAAGCCCTCGCCGAGCAGGCCAGCGAACAGCAGGCCGCCTACGACCTGACCCGGGAGGTGGCATGACGCCCCGTCTTTCCCTGACCATCGCCAGCCTGCTGCTGTGTTCCTCCGCCCTGGCCGCGCCGACCAAGCCGATGACCGACTTCCAGCGCTTCACCAGCTACCCGTTCATGGAGCGTGGCTACCGGGAGGCGCAGAAAGACAACTGGGCCGAGGTCGAGCGCCTGACCCGCCACGTACTGGGGCGCGTGCCGAACAACAACGAGGCCCGCGCCCTGCTGGCCGAAGCCCTGGCCCATCAACGGCGGTACAAGGAAGCCCAGGCCATTGCCGAAGACCTCGACGACAACCCCGAACACGCCGATGCCCTGCTGGAGCTGCGCCTGACCTGGATCGAACAGGACCCTCCGGCCGCGAGCCAGGTGGAGGCCTGGCTCGCCGACAGCCAGGGCCAGCAGCGCGTGCGCCTGTGGCAGGCCTACAGCGTCAGCCTGGCCAAGTTCGGCGGCGCGGCCAAGGCCCTGGAGTGGCTGAACCATCTGCCGGTACGCGACGATGGCATGGTGTTGCGCATGACCCGGGCCAACTTCGCCGAGCAGTTGCGCAACTGGGGAGAGACCATCGATCAGTTGCAGCCGCTGGCCGACCAGGGCCAACTGCCCCCGCAGGACTGGCAGCGCCTGGCCAATGCGTATATCCAGCAGGTCGATGAAAAGGGCCTGAACACACTCCTGGCCAGCGCACCTTCCCAGGACGCGGCGACCCGCGCCCGCCTGGCCATGGCCAACCGCGCCATCGCCATGGGCCACAACCAGCAGGCCGAGCGCTGGCTGCAGAGCCTGCCCGCCGAGCAACTGCAACACCCTGAGCAGCGCCAGCAGCTGTGGGAGCTGGCCCGTGAAGGCGATGATGCACCGCTGGTGCGGCAGCTGAGCAATGAACTGCAACGCCCGTGCCTGGAGACCGTCGACTGGCTGTCCCACAAGGACCTGAAGCTGGCCCGCGAGCAACTCGGCCAATGCCAGGCCCGCGACAATCCGCGCAGCTATGCCATCCTCAGGCAACGCCTGTATGGCGACCCCACGCAGCCTGCGCAACCGCGCACCGCGGCGCAGTGGGAGCAACGCTACCGACAGACCGGCGATCTCGCCGCCTTGGAGCAAGCCAGCTTCATGCTGCTCGAAAGCGGCCAGAGCGAGCGCGCCCGGCAGCTGCTCGACAACGCCTACGCGCGTCGCCAAGGCAGGCTGACGCCCTCGCTGCTGCAACGCCTGGGCAATCTCTATGCGCGCAACGACGGCCCGCTGGACGGTCCACGCATGCTTGCCCTGGTGCCACGGGTCGATGCCGTCACCCGTGGCCAGTTACTGGGCCGCCTGGCCGAAGCCGGCCAGTGCGACGCCGTGCGCAAGGCCATCCCGGCCACCCCGGTCGAAGCCGGGCAGTATCGCGCCCTGGGGCGCTGCGCCATGCCTGATCAGCCAGGCGAAGCGGTGGTCTACTACCAGGCCGCCGAACGCCTGGGCGATAGCGGCAGTCGCCTGCCCCTGGCCTACGCCCTGGAAGCCTCCGGCGACTCCCACGCGGCGCTGCCGATCTGGAACAGCCTGCCGGCCAGCGCCTGGACCGACAATGCGCGCCTGACCGCCGCCCGTGGCGCGCTGAACGCCGGTGACGCCGACGCCGCCCGCCGCCACTGGGATGCGGCGGCGCACCAGAGTGCCGACGACTGGGCGCTGGGCGCCGCCATTGCCCAGCGCCAGGGCGACCCGCAGCAGGCACTGGCCTTCCAGCGCGAAGCGCTGCGTCATGCCCCGCGCGCCGATCACTACTACGCCGCCGCCGGCACCGCCCAGCAGGCCGGCGACAGCGCCCAGAGCAGCGCCTGGCTGGCCGAGGCCGTGCGCCTGGCGCCGGACCAGCCGCGTTACCGCGCCGACTACGGCATGCGCCTGGCGGGCTCGGCGGACAAGCAGCAACGCCGCCAGTCCATACCCTACCTGGAGCGTGCCACCCGCGACTTCCCCGAGGACTACCGCCTGGGCGAGACCCTGGCCCTGCGCTATGACGAGGTCGAGGACAGTGCCTCGGCCCGCCGCGAGCTGCGCCGGGTACTGGACGTGGAGCGCAACCTGGTCGACGGCGACGATGAGTACGGCAGCCTGGAGGCGCGCAAGTACCGCCAGCGCCGCGCCCATGAAGCCCTGTCGCGCCGCGACAGCATCACCCTGGCCAGCACCTGGTCGCCCGCCGGCACTTCGACCAACGACAAGTTCCTCGACAGCGGCGAACGCAGCGGCACCTCGCGCCGGGCCCGCTCGCAGAACGTGCAGCTGGCGATGTGGGACCACGCCCTGGGCGAGGAGCCCAGCCGCAATGGCAGCACCCTGTCGGTCTACGGCCGCGTGCTGTTCGGTGGCCAGAGCCGCACCGACTACGCGCAGAGCATGGGCACCGGTGTTGGCCTGCGCTACAAGCCGCTCGGCCAGGCCAACCTCAACCTGTACGCTGAGCTTTATCACCAGCGCCAGATCGACAGCACGCACTACAGCGGCCTGAGCCTGGGCGAACTGCTCAGCCCGGCCAAGGTCGGCGGCAACTGGGGCGACCTGCGTCACAACGCCGAATCGAGCAACGACCTGCTGCTGCGCGCCACGGCTTCGTTCCTGGACCAGGGCAAGTACCGCAACGACTGGCGTATCGACGAGGACGACTGGGACGAGCGCTTCCTCTACCTCGACGCCGCCTGGTGGACCCGTGCCGGCGACCATGCCTGGCTGTCGCGCTTCCAGCAGGGCCATGCGTGGAAACTGCCCAGCCAGTCGCCGCAGACGATCATGCCCTACGGCTTCCTCGAGTTTTCCAGCCAGGACCCGAGCAACGACTGGCGCCAGGACGCCCGCGCCGGGGTCGGCGTGCGCTGGCAGTGGTGGTTCGACGACGACCGCTACAACGCCTATCGCGGCTCGCTGAAAGTACGCGCCGAGTACCAGCAGGCACTGGGCGGCAACCTCTACGAACGCGGCAACGGCGTGCTGCTGGGTGTGGAGATGAACTTCTGATGCGTAGCTTCCTGGCTCTCTGCCTGCTGATCCTGTGGCTACCCGCCCAGGCCGACCAGCGCCTGTTCTACCAGCCGCTCAACCGTGACGCGAACGTTACCCCGGCGCAGTGGCAAAACCTGTGGCGAGCCACCGTGGCCCAGGGCGGCAAGACCCTGATCGTGCAGTGGAGCGCCTACGGCGACAGCGACTTTGGAGGCTCCGAGGGCTGGCTGGCCGGGAGTCTGCGCGAAGCGCGGGCCCAAGGCCTCGAGCTGGTGCTGGGCCTGTACATGGATCCTGCCTACTACCAGCGCCTCGAACAGCTCGACGGCGAAGGCCTGAACAGTTACTTCAAGGCGCAGCTGGGACGCTCGCTCACCCAGTACCAGCAGCTCAAGGCCGAATGGGCGCTGCCGGTGGCCGGCTGGTACCTGCCCATGGAACTGGACGACCTGCACTTTCGCGACCCGGCCAGGCGCGATGCGCTGCACAAGCAATTGCAGGCTTTCAACCGGCAACTGGACAAGCCCCTGCATATCAGCGCGTTCAGTGCCGGTCAGCTGTCGCCACGGGTCAATGGCGCGTGGCTGGAGCAGTTGGCCAGCCTTGGCCTGAACGTCTGGTGGCAGGACGGCGCCGGCACAGGCCGCCTGGCGCCGCTGGTACGCCAAGGCTACGAACAGGCCCTGCCCTGCCGGGTGGGCATCGTGCGCGAGGCGTTTCACCAGGTCAGCAAGCCTGGCCAACCGTTCCGCGCCGAACCTGCGCAGCCGGCGCTGAGCGGAGGCTGCCACGCCGAAGCCGTGTTCGCCCTGCGCTATCGGCCCTGGGCCAGAGGGACGCTTTCCAGGGATTGAAACCAGCCGCCTGAACGGATCTCTTCGCGAGGCCGGCAAGAACAGCACAATAGCCGAGGGCATCCTCCAGCATGTACAAGACCCTCGAAGCCCACATCCGCCAACAGGTCGCCCCCGCCGCCCTGCGCGCCGAGTTCCGCCAGCACGAATTCGAGGCCATGCGCCGTTTCTGCCTGCTGATCTTCTGTATCGGCATCACCATCTGGCTGGTCTTCGACCTGATCGTCAGCTACCTCGGCGGCCAGGGCTTCACCTGGCTGTCCGGAGTATTCATCGCCCTGCTGTGCAGCCTCACCGTGGTCCTGGGTTTCACCCGCAGGAGCCAGCATTTCGACGTGCTCAACCTGCTGTTCGTGGCGGTGATCACCCTGGCCATGCGCCTGGTGATCGAGGGCATCCCCATCGCCCTGCGCCCGGTATGGCTGGTGCTCGGGGTCTCCACCGTGCTGTACACCGTGTCGGTGCTGCCGGTGCGGCGCTGGTCGTTCTTCTGCGCCATGGGCATCACCTGGATCATGCTCAACCCCTTCTTCCACACCCGCATCGAAGCCCTGGAGCTCGAAGGCGCGATGCTGATCAGCTACGCGGTATGCCTAAGCGGCCTGGTGATCTACAGCTACCTGCGTATCCGCCAGGCCAAACTGCACAACTTCTACCTGACCAAGGTACTGCTGGAGCAGGCCTATATCGACGCGTTGACCGACATCCCCAACCGTCGCTCGTTCATGGCCAAGGCCGAAAAGCAGCTGCAACAGGCCGGCGAACAGTACCTGGCGATGATCGACATCGACAATTTCAAGCAGGTCAACGACCGCTTCGGCCATGACATCGGTGACGAGGTGCTCAAGCGCGTGGCAGCGCACATCAAGGCAGCGATGATCGGCTACGAGATCGCCCGGCTGGGCGGCGAGGAATTCGCGATCTTCTTCCAGGGGCTGGATGAAACAGGCGCCGAGCAGCAAGTTGCGAGGCTGTGCCAGCGGGTGCGCGAGGACCTCGGGGCACACCCGGTGACCATCAGTATCGGCCTGGCCCGGATCGATAGCGGCGATACCCTGAGCACGGCGCTGATCCGGGCGGACCAGGCACTGTACGAAGCCAAGCATACGGGCAAGGACCGCGTCGTCCGGTGGACTACCCGGCTGGCAAGCGAATCCTGAACTGCGCCCCGCCCAACGCCGATTGCGCCACCGTCAGCGTGCCGCCCTGCCCTTCGATGGCCCGCCGGCTGATCGCCAAGCCCAAGCCGAAACCACCCGTGTTGCGATCGCGGCTGCGGTCCAGGCGGTAGAACGGCTGGAAGATCCGCTCACGCTCCTCGACCGGAATGCCGATGCCGTCGTCCTCGACCGTCACCAGGCAGGCGCCATCCTCTTCCAGGCGCAGGCGCAGCAGCAGGCTTTCGTCGCAGTAGCGCATGGCGTTGCGCACCAGGTTCTGTACCGCGCGGGCAGTCAGTCGCGGATCGAGGACGAAGCGTGGCAGGTCGGCGTCGCATTGCACCTCCCACTGGATGCCGCGATCGTCGAGTTCTTCGGCGAAACCACCGAGCACGCTGTCCACCAGCTCGAGCAACGACACCTCGACCCGCTCGCGGGCCTGGTCGGCGCTTTCCAGGCGGCTGTAGGACAGCAGCTCAAGCACCAGCTCGTCCAGCTCGCGCACATGGCCCACCAGCCCCAGCAGGCGTTTGCGGCTGGCAGGTGGCACCTCGTCGAACAGCAGCACCAGGCCGAAGTCCAGGCGGGTCAGCGGTGTGCGCAGCTCGTGGGACACCGCGTTGAGCAGTTCACGCTGCTGGTTGACGTGGCGCTCCAGGTCGCTGGCCATGGTGTCGAATACTCCGGCCAGCTCACCAATGTTCGAGCGCGGCGAGATATGCGTGCGCTCGGACATCTCGCCGCGCCCCAGGCGCCGGGCGGTGTCCTTCAGGCGCTCGAGGTCGCGCCAGTGCGGCCATACCCACAGCAGCAGGCAGCCAAGCATGGCCGCGCCGATCAGCACGGTCACGCCCCAGGACAGCACGTTGATGTCCAGCGGGTCGTCCGGCGAGTGCAGGCGCACCAGCCAGTCCTGGTCCAGCGGCGCCAGCGCCGTTTCGTAGTAGCCCCAATCGGCCATGCGCACCACATACAGGCCATGTTCGAGCCGGGCCTTTTCCTCGCTGCTCAGCTCGGCGTCGTCCATGCGCAGCAAGCGCACCTCCAACGGCTTGAACGCCGCGGCCAGTTCCTTTTCCACCGTCGGCCATTGCTCCCGCGGGGCCTGCCGGAACTGACGCACGATCAGGGTCTGCACGCCCTTGGCCTGGTCGAGGTTGTAGGCCATGAAGCGATCGTGGAACAGCCCGACGATGGCGTCCGGGATCAGCAGCAAAGCACCGGCATAGGCGACGATGATCACCAGGTACAACCGCACCAGGATCTTCAGCATGGCGTATCAGTACTCCCACTCGACGCGGCTGAACAGGTAGCCCTTGCCCCATACGGTCTTGATCTTGCGCGCCTCGCCGGCGCTGTCGTCGAAACGTCGGCGCAGCTTGGAGATGGCCACGTCCACCGAACGGTCGGTGCCGTTGAACTCGATACCGCGCAATTGCTGGAGTATGCGGTCACGGCTCATCACCTCGCCGGCGTTGCGCGCCAGCACCACCAGCAGGTTGTACTCGCCGCTGGACAGCTCCACTTCTTCGCCGCGCCAGTTGACCGTGCGCTCGGCCAGGTCGATGCACAGGCCGCCGATCTGGATCAGGTCGCAATCCAGGCGCGGCTCGTTGACGCTGCTGCGGCGCAGCAACGTGCGCACCCTGGCCAGCAGTACGCGGGGTTCGCACGGCTTGGTAACGTAGTCGTCGGCGCCCATCTCCAGCCCCAGCACCTGGTCGTGGCTGTCGTCGCGGGCGGTCAGCATGAGGATCGGCAGGCTCTGCGTCTCCTGGCGCAGCAGGCGGCATACCTGCAGGCCGTCCAGGCCCGGCAGCATCAGGTCGAGGATCACCAGGTCCGGTTTCTGCCGGCGGAATTCGTCCAGCACATGGTCGCCGCGGGCAATCACCCGGACATGGAAATCATTGCGTTGCAGGTAGCTGGCGATCAGTTCGGACAACGCGCTGTCGTCTTCGACCAGGAGAATGTTCGGCATAAGGGGATTTGACGAAAGATTGAAGTAAGGCAGGATATAGAATCCCGGGCGGGCCACCGCCGATTGTTCACACTTTTTCACACACGCCCAACACAGCTTAACAGCCGCCACCCGAACGGCTGCTTTAGCATACGCTGGATCAAACCTGGAAGATCCGTATGTCCACGCTCCGTGCTTTGCGCCTGCGCCCTCTGGCGCTGCTGGCGCTGATGACCCTTTCCCTGGCCGCTTGCAACGACGCCGCCGAGCAGGAAGAAAAGGCCCCGCCCTCCCAGGTCCGGGTCGAAACCCTTGCCGTGCAGCCACTGGCCATCAGCACCGAACTCAGCGGCCGCATCCTTGCCCCACGCACCGCCGAGGTGCGCGCCCGGGTGGCCGGGGTGGTGCTCAAGCGGGTGTACCGCGAAGGCAGCGACGTCAAACAGGGCGATGTGCTGTTCCTGATCGATCCGGCGCCGTTCAAGGCCGACTTCGACAGCGCCCGCGCCACCCTGGCCAAGGCCGAGGCGACGCTGTACCAGGCGCGCCTGCAGGAGCAACGCTACCGCGAACTGGTCGACGACAAGGCCGTCAGCCGCCAGGAGTACGACAACGCCCGGGCCGCCTTCCTCCAGGCCGATGCCGCGGTCGGCGAAGCCAAGGCGGCGCTGGAACGCGCGCGCCTGAACCTGGGCTACGCCACCGTCACCGCACCGATCTCCGGGCGCATCGGCCGCGCCCTGGTGACCGAGGGCGCGCTGGTCGGCCAGAGCGAGACCACGCCGCTGGCCACCATCCAGCAGTTGAACCCGATCCACGCCGACGTCACCCAGTCGACCCGCGAACTCAACGCCCTGCGCCGCTCGCTGCGTGCCGGCGAGCTGCAGCAGGTGGGCCGCGACCAGGTCAAGGCCACGCTGATCCAGGACGATGGCAGCGCCTACCCGCTGGCCGGCAAGCTGTTGTTCTCCGATATCAGCGTCGACCCGAGCACCAACCAGATCACCCTGCGCAGCGAGTTCCCCAACCCGGACCTCGACCTGCTGCCCGGCAGCTATGTGCGCGTGCGCCTGGACCAGGCCGTGCAGCCCCAGGGCATCAGCGTGCCGCAACGCGCCATCCTGCGCGACAGCGCCGGTGTGCCCAAGGTGCTGCTGGTCGACCAGCAGGACCGCATAAGCGAACGCCAGGTGACCCTGGGCAGTGCCCAGGGCGACCGCTGGATCGTCAGCGAGGGCCTGGCCCCGGGTGACCGCGTGGTGGTCGAGGGCCTGCAACACGTGAAGGCCGGCGACCAGGTGCAAGTCGACGAACAACCAGGCGCCACCGCAGTCGCCCAACACAACGGCCAATGAGGGCCTGATCCATGCCGCAGTTCTTCATCGACCGCCCGGTGTTCGCCTGGGTGGTGGCCTTGTTCATCCTCCTGGTCGGCGCCCTGGCCATCCCGCAGTTGCCGGTGGCCCAGTATCCCGACGTGGCCCCGCCGCAGGTGGAAATCTACGCCGTCTACCCCGGCGCTTCGGCGGCGACCATGGACGAGAGCGTGGTCAGCATCATCGAGCAGGAGCTCAACGGTGCCGACAACCTGCTCTATTTCGAATCCCAGAGCAGCCTGGGCAGCGCCACCATCACCGCCAGCTTCCAGCCCGGCACCAACCCGGACATGGCCCAGGTGGACGTGCAGAACCGCCTCAAGGTGATCGAGTCGCGCCTGCCGCGCCCGGTCACCCAGCAAGGCCTGCAGGTCGAGAAGGTGTCCACCGGTTTCCTGTTGCTGGCCACCCTCACCTCCGAGGACGGCAGCCTCGACGAGATCGCCCTGTCGGACATCCTCGCGCGCAACGTGATGAACGAGATCCGTCGCCTCAAGGGTGTCGGCAAGGCGCAGCTGTATGGCTCCGAACGGGCCATGCGCATCTGGATCGACCCGGCCAAGCTGGTTGGCTTCAACCTCACGCCCAACGACGTGGCCGAGGCCATCGCCGCGCAGAACGCCCAGGTCGCCCCCGGCAGCATCGGCGACCTGCCGAGCCGACCGACCCAGGAGATCACCGCCAACGTGGTGGTCAAGGGCCAGCTGAGCACCCCCGAGGAGTTCGCCGCCATCGTCCTGCGCGCCAACACCGACGGCTCCACGGTCACTGTCGGTGACGTGGCGCGGGTCGAGATCGGGGCCCAGGAATACCAGTACGGCACCCGCCTCAATGGCAAGGCCACCAGCGCCTTCAGCGTCAAGCTGTCGCCCGGCGCCAACGCCATGGAAACCGCGACCCTGGTCAAGCAGAAGCTCGACGAGCTGGCGCGCTACTTCCCGGCCGGGGTGAAGTACGACATCCCCTACGACACCTCGCCCTTCGTCAAGGTCTCGATCAAGCAGGTGATCAACACCCTGCTCGAGGCCATGGTGCTGGTGTTCGCGGTGATGTTCCTGTTCCTGCAGAACTTCCGTTACACGCTGATTCCGACCCTGGTGGTGCCGGTGGCGCTGATGGGCACCTTCGCGGTAATGAACGTGCTGGGCTTCTCGGTTAACGTACTGACCCTGTTCGGCATGGTTCTGGCCATCGGTATCCTGGTGGACGACGCCATCGTCGTGGTGGAAAACGTCGAGCGGATCATGGCCGAGGAAGGCCTGCCGCCCAAGGAAGCCACGCGCAAGGCCATGGGCCAGATCAGCGGCGCCATCGTCGGCATCACCCTGGTGCTGGTGGCGGTATTCCTGCCGATGGCCTTCATGCAAGGTTCGGTGGGGGTGATCTACCAGCAGTTCTCGGTGTCGATGGCGGTGTCGATCCTGTTCTCGGCGTTCCTCGCCCTGAGCCTGACCCCGGCCCTGTGCGCCACCCTGCTCAAGCCGCTGGAGAAAGGCGAGCATCATGAGCGCAAGGGCTTCTTCGGCTGGTTCAACCGCCGCTTCGAAGGCATGAGCAACGGCTACCAGCGCTGGGTGACCCACGCCCTGGCCCGCAGCGGTCGCTACCTGCTGGTGTACGCCGCGCTGGTCGGCGTGCTGGTGTACGGCTTCAGCCAGCTGCCCACCGCCTTCCTGCCCACCGAGGACCAGGGCTACACCATCACCGACATCCAGCTGCCGCCGGGCGCCAGCCAGGCACGCACCATCGAGGTCGGGCAGCAGATCGAGGCGCACAACGCCGAAGAGCCCGGCGTGGCCAACACCACGCTGATCCTCGGCTTCAGCTTCTCCGGCAGCGGGCAGAACGCGGCGCTGGCCTTCACCACGCTCAAGGACTGGTCCGAGCGCGGTGGCGACGACAGCGCGCAGTCGATCGCCGAGCGCGCCACCATGGCCTTCACCCAGCTCAAGGACGCCATCGCCTATGCGGTGTTGCCGCCGCCGGTGGACGGCCTGGGCGAGTCGACCGGTTTCGAGTTCCGCCTGCAAGACCGCGGCGGCATGGGGCACGCGGGGCTGATGGAAGCCCGCGACCAACTGCTGGACGCGGCGCGCAAGAGCAAGGTGCTGGTCAACGTGCGCGAAGCCTCGCTGGCGGAAAGCCCTCAGGTCGAGCTGGAAGTGGACCGCCGCCAGGCCAACGCCCTGGGCGTGTCGTTTGCTGATATCGGCGCGGTGCTCGACACCGCGGTGGGCTCGAACTACGTCAACGACTTCCCCAACCAGGGCCGCATGCAGCGGGTGGTGGTGCAGGCCGAAGGCGACCGGCGCAGCCAGGTCGAGGACCTGCTGAAGATCCACGTGCGCAACAGCAGCGGCAAGATGGTGCCCCTGGGCGCCTTCGTCAGTGCCCGCTGGCAGTCCGGCCCGGTGCAGCTGACCCGCTACAACGGCTACCCGGCGGTGTCGATTTCCGGCGAGCCGGCGGCCGGCTATAGCTCGGGCGAGGCCATGGCCGAGATCGAGCGCCTGGTGGCGCAGCTGCCGGCAGGTGCCGGCCTGGAGTGGACCGGCCTGTCGCTGCAGGAACGCCTGTCCGGCAGCCAGGCGCCACTGCTGATGGCACTGTCGCTGCTGGTGGTGTTCCTGTGCCTGGCCGCGCTGTACGAAAGCTGGTCGATCCCCACCGCGGTGCTGCTGGTGGTACCACTGGGCGTGCTCGGCGCGGTGCTCGCGGTGACCCTGCGCGGCCTGCCCAACGACGTGTTCTTCAAGGTCGGCCTGATCACCCTGATCGGCCTGTCGGCGAAGAACGCCATCCTGATCATCGAGTTCGCCAAGGACCTGGTGGACCAGGGCGTCGATGCGGCGGACGCGGCGATCCAGGCCGCGCGTCTGCGCCTGCGCCCGATCGTGATGACTTCGCTGGCGTTCATCCTCGGCGTGGTGCCGCTGGCCATCGCCAGCGGCGCCAGCTCGGCCAGCCAGCAAGCCATCGGCACCGGGGTGATCGGCGGCATGCTCAGCGCCACCTTCGCCGTGGTGTTCGTGCCGGTGTTCTTCGTCGTGGTGATGCGCCTGGCCGGGCGCGGCAAGACCAAGACGGCGCAGGTGGCCAGCCACCAGGCCTGACTGGACAAGCCCTGCGGTAAATGGGAGGGTTCCCGGCATTGACTGCCCGGAACCCTTTTTCATGCCCGACGTTCTTCCCCCCTGCTCCATCCTCATTCTTGCCGGCGGCCGTGGCCAGCGCATGGGCGGACGCGACAAGGGGCTGGTGCCCTGGCGCGGCGAGCCGTTGGTGGCGCATGTGCAACGCGCCGTGCGGGCATTGAGCGATGACCTGGTGATCTCCTGCAACCGCAACCAGACGGCCTACGCGATCTACGCCGACCAGCTCGTCACCGACACCGAAGCCGACTTTCCCGGCCCGCTGGCCGGCGTGATCAGCGGGCTCAGGGCAGCCCGGCACGAGTGGATGGTAGTGCTGGCCTGCGATGCGCCGCGCATCGACCGGGCGCTGGTCGAGGACCTGCTGCGCCTGGCCGTGGCGCATGACAGCGCGGCCATGGTGCGCCAGGGTGGGTATTGGCAGCCGATGTTCAGTGTGTTGCCCCGGCGCGTGCTGTCATTGCTGGAGCAAGCCTGGCAGGCAGGTGAGCGGAGTTTGCAGAAGGCCTTGCTGCAGGCGAATGTGCAGGGGTTGGCGTGTGCCGAGGACGATGCGCGGTTGAGCAACTTCAACAGTCCGGACCTGTTGCGCGATTAACGCTCGCCTGTTCGGGCCCTTCCCCGGGGCAAAAAAAGGCCCCAAGGCAGGGACACCTGGGGCCAAGCGGTTGGATTTCCCAACCAAAGGAGGCATTTCAACCTTGGGCCGGCCAGCCACCGCCCAAGGCACGGAACAGATCGACCAGTGCCAGCTGGCGCTGGGTGCTGGCCTGGATGAACGCCGCTTCGTTGACATAGCCGTTGCGCTGCGCGTCCAGGTAGCGCAGGTGGTTGTCCACCCCGCCCTCATAGCGCGCCTTGGCCAGCGCCACGGTCGCCCGGCTGGTGTCGGCCAGGGCACGCCGCGCGGCTTCCTCGCGACGCAAGGTATCGGTGGCGGCCAGGGCGTCGGCCACTTCGCGGAAGGCGCCCTGGATCGTGCCTTCGTAAGCGGCCACCGCCGAATCCTTGCGCGCCTCGGCCAGGCTCAGGCCGGCCTTGTTGCGCCCCGCGTCGAACAGCGGCAGCGACAGTTGCGGCATGAACGTCCAGCTACGCGAGCCGCCGTCGAACAACCCGGACATCTGCGCGCTGGAGGTGCCGAAACTGCCGGTCAGGCTGATCCGCGGGAAGAACGCCGCCCGCGCCGCGCCGATATCGGCATTGCGCGCCCGCAGCCGGTGCTCGGCGGCGAGGATGTCCGGGCGGCGCTCGATCAGCGCCGACGGCGCGCCTGGGGCGATGTCCTGCAGGACCATCGGCGCCTGCGCCCGCTCGGCGGGAATCGACTTGGCCGCCTCGGCACTGCCCAGCAGCAGTACCAGGGCGTTGTAGGCCTGGCGCTGCTCGCGCACGATGCCTTCCAGCTCGGCCCGTGACTGCTCGACCAGCCCCAACGCTTCCTGGTGGTCCAGCGCCGTGGCCGTGCCGGCGCCTCGTCGCTGGCCGACCAGGGCCAGCGAGTCCTCGCGGCTGGCCAGGGTTTGGCGAGTCAGCGTCAGGCGCCGTTCGGCACCGTCCAGGGTCAGGTAGGCCTGGCTGACATCAGCGATCAGCGCGATGCGCGCGGCACGGCCGACTTCCTCGGTGGCCAGGTACTGCTCCAGCGCCGCATCGCTCAGGCTCTTGACCCGACCGAACAGGTCCACTTCGTACTCTGGCAGCGACAGACCCACCTGGTAACTGCTGCTGACCCCTTCCCTGCCGCTGTTCGACAGGTCCGCCGGCAGGTGCTGGCGGTTACCGGAGGCACCGGCGTTCAGGCCTGGTACCCGATCGGCCCGCTGGATACGGTACTGCGCTCGGGCCTGCTCGATGTCGAGCAGGGTCTGACGCAGGGAGCGGTTGTTGTCCAGTGCCGTGGTGACCAGTTGGCGCAAGGCCGGATCGACGATGAACGCCTGCCAGTCCAGCTGCTCCACCGACTTGCCATGATGGCCGGCGGCATCGCCCCAGGCAGCCGCCACCGGCGCCTCCGGGCGCTGGTAGGTCGGTGCCAGGGAGCAGCCGACCAGGGTAACGGCCAGCGCGAACGGGAGTGCACATTTAGCCATGACCATCACTTCGTCACCTCGACAGCGTGTTGCACAGGCGCCGGCTTGCGCTTGAGCAGCTTCAGCACCCAGACGAAACAGATCGGCACGAACACCACACCCAGCAGGGTGGCGCTGAGCATGCCGCCAATCACCCCGGTACCGATGGCGCGCTGGCTGGCCGCGCCGGCGCCAGTGGCGATGGCCAGTGGCACCACGCCGAGGATGAAGGCCATGGAGGTCATCACGATCGGGCGGAAGCGCAGGCGTGCGGCCTCAATGGCGGCGTCGCTCAAGCTGTAGCCCTTCTCCCACAGTTCCTTGGCGAACTCGACGATCAGGATGGCGTTCTTCGCCGCCAGGCCAATGATGGTGATCAGGCCGACCTTGAAGTACACATCGTTGGGCATGCCGGTGAGCAATACCGCCCAGACCGCGCCCAAGGCGCCGATCGGCACGATCAGCATCACCGTCAGCGGGATCGCCCAGCTCTCGTACAGCGCCACCAGCAGCAGGAACACCACCAGGATGGCCAGGGCGAACAGGCCGGCGGCCTGGCCGCTGGAGACCTTCTCCTGGTAGGACAGGCCAGTCCAGGCATAGCCGATGCCGGGTTGCAGCTCGCCGACCAGGCGCTCCATCTCTGCCATCGCCTGGCCAGTGCTGTAGCCGGGGGCGGCGTCGCCGGCGATACGAATCGACGGGTAGCCGTTGTAGCGCACCAGTTGCACCGGCCCTTCCTCCCACTGAGTAGTGGCGAAGGCACTGAACGGCACTTGCTCGCCGCGGGCGTTAGGTGCATACAGGCGCAGCACGCTTTCCGGGGTCATGCGCTCGCCCTGCTCGGCCTGCACCACCACGCGCTGCTGGCGCCCGGCATTGGTGAAGTCGTTGATCACCGCCGAACCGAAGGCGGTGGCCAGGGTGCTGTTGATCGACTCGAAGTTCACCCCCAGGGCGCGGGCCTTGTCGCGGTCGATCTTGACGCGCAACTGTGGTGCTTCTGCCAGGCCTTCCATCATCGCGTACAGGAACACCGGGTTGCCGTTGGCGCGGGCCAGCAACTGGTCACGGGCCGCCAGCAACGCTTCACGCCCCAGGCCACCACGGTCCATCAAGCGCAGGGCGAAACCGCCTGAGTTGCCCAGGCCGTCGATCGGCGGCGGCATGACCGCGGTGATGGCACCGTCGCCGTTGGCCGCGAAGCGCTCGTTGGTCGCGACGATTTCGTCTGCCGCCGATTGGCCCTTACCACGTTGCGACCAGTCCTTGTAGGTCGGGAAGGCCAGCGCGGCATTCTCTCCCTGGCCCGAGAAACTGAAACCGGTCACCACGATCGAGTTGGCCACTGCCTCGCGAGACATCAGGAACTGCTCGAGCGCTTCGGCGGTATGGTCAGTGCGCACCCGGCTGGCGCCAGGCGGCAGTTGCACGTCGACGATGCCGTAGCCGAGGTCCTCGGCGGGCACGAAGGCCTCCGGGACGCGCAGGTAGGAATAACCCAGCACCACCAGGATGCCGACATAGGCGAGCATCCAGCGCCCGGCACGGGCCACCAGTGCACTGTTCATCAGCGAATAGCGCTCGGTCACACGGGCGAAGCCGCGGTTGAAGGCACCGAAGAAACCGCCTTTCTCGTGGTGCCCATGGGCCACGGGTTTGAGCAGCGTGGCGCACAACGCCGGGGTGAAGGTCAGGGCCAGGAAGCCGGAGAACAGGATCGACACCGCCAGCGACACCGAGAACTGCTGGTAGATCACCCCCACCGAACCGGACATGAACGCCAACGGCAGGAACACCGCCGCCAGCACCATGGTGATACCAATGATCGCCCCGGAAACCTGCCCCATCGCCTTGATGGTCGCTTCCGCCGGCGACAGCCCTTCCTCGGCCATCAAGCGCTCGACGTTCTCCACCACGACGATGGCGTCGTCCACCAGGATACCGATGGCCAGCACCATGCCGAACATGGTCATCATGTTCACCGAGAAACCCAGCAGCTTCATGACCATCAGCGTGCCCAGCAGGCACACCGGCACCACGATCGACGGGATCAGGGTGTAGCGCACGTTCTGCAGGAACAGGAACATCACCAGGAACACCAGCACCATGGCTTCGATCAGGGTGTGGATCACCTTCTCGATGGCCACGTCGACAAAGCGCGAGGTGTCGTAGGGCACCGAGTATTCGACGCCCTCCGGGAAGAACTGCGACAGCTCGGCCAGGCGCTCCTTGACCAGGGTCGCGGTTTCAATGGCGTTGGCGCCCGGTGCCAGCTGCACTGCGGCGACGACTGCGGGCTTGCCGTCCAGGCGTGCCGAGAGGTTGTAGTTCTCGCTGCCGATGGCCAGGCGCGCGACATCGCCAAGGCGCACGCTGGAGCCGTCCGGGTTGGCGCGCAGGACGATGCCGGCGAAGGCCTCGGGGGTTTCCAGGGTGCCCTGCACGGCCAGGGTCGCGGTCAGTTCCTGCTCGCTGGCACCAGGCGTGCTGCCGAAACTGCCGGCGGGTACCTGGACGTTCTGGCCACGAATGGCGTTGCCGATGTCGTCGATGGACAGGCCGTAGCCCACCAGCTTCTGCGGATCGACCCAGACCCGCATCGCCGCCTCGGAGGCGAAGAACTGCAGCTTGCCCACGCCGGTGACGCGCAGCAGCTCGTTGTTGATGTTGCGCGCGGCATAGTCGGCCAGGCTGGTGACGTCGTCACGGCCACCGGTGGCACTGGTCAGGGCGTACATCAGCAGGAAGCCGGAACTGGCCTGCTCGACCTTCAGGCCTTGGGTCAGCACCGCCTGGGGCATGCGTGCCTCGGCCTTCTTCAGGCGGTTCTGCACGTCGACCTGGGCCATGTCCGGGTCAGTACCGGGCTGGAACGTCACCATCACTTCGGCCACGCCGTTGGAGTTGTTGGTGGACTCGTAGTACAGCAGGCCCTTGGCGCCGTTGAGCGACTCCTCGATGATGCTGGTCACCGACTCGACCATCACCTTGGCGGACGCGCCCGGGTAGACGGCATTGATGGAAATCTGTGGCGGCGCCACGCTGGGATACTGGGCCACCGGCAACGCCGGGATCACCAGCAACCCGGCCAGGGATATGAACAGCGCCACGACCCAGGCGAAGTTCGGCCGATTGATGAAGAACTTGGACATCTCGCTACCCTCGCCTTAGTGTGCCGCGGCCTGTTGCGCCTGGGCCGGCTGCACCGGCATGCCCGGGGCAAGGCCGGCCGGGCCGCCGACGATGACCTGGTCACCGGCGCGCAGGCCCTCGGTAATCTGCCAGCGCGAGCCGTGCATCCCGCCGGTGCGCACGCTGCGCGCCTCGGCCAGGTTGCCGGTGCCGACCACCAGTACCCGCGCTTCGCCATCGCTGCCGCGCTGCACCGCGCGCTGCGGCACCAGGATGGCCTGCTGGTCGGTGCCCTGCGGGGTGCGCACGCGCACGTACATGCCCGGCAGCAGGATGCCGTCGGCATTGTCGAAGCGACCGCGCAAGGTGACCTGGCCGGTGCCACGGTCGACCGCCACGTCGGTGAACATCAGCGCGCCCTGGCGCTGGTAGTCGGTGCCTTCCACCTGGGCGGTCAGCGCCTTGTCGTCGCCAGCGCCGAGCGCGCCGTCCTTGAGGGCCTGACGCAGACGCAGGGCTTCGGCGGCGGACTGGGTGAAGTCGACGTAGATCGGATCGAGCTGCTGGATGCGCGCCATCAAGGTGGCGTCGCCCTGCCCGACCAGGGCGCCTTCGGTGGCCAGGGCGCGGCCGATGCGGCCGGAGATCGGCGCGGTGACCGTGGCATAGCCCAGGTTCAGGCGCGCGGTCTGCACGTCGGCCTGGGCCGAGCGCACGGCCGCCTGGGCGCTGCGCAGCTCGGCGCTGGCGGTGTCGAAGTCCTGCTGGCTGACCGCCTCGATCTTGACCAGCGGCTCATAGCGCTTGACCCGTGCCTGGGCCTCCTGCTGCACCGCCTGGGCCCGCGCAAGGTCGGCCTCGACACGCGCCAGGGCGGCCTTGAACGGTGCCGGGTCGATCTGGAACAGCACATCCCCAGCCTTGACGTCGGCGCCTTCCTCGAAACGTTTGTGCAGGACAATGCCGGCCACCCGGGCACGCACCTCGGCCACCCGCATCGGTTCGACCCGGCCCGGCAGGGTCGAGGCCAGGGCCAGCTGTTCGCTGGCCAGCGTCACGGTCTCCACCGGGAATGCCGTTTCAGTCGCGGCCTGCTGTTCTTCAGCCGCTCCGCAGCCGGCCAGTGCTACCGCCACTGCCAGCCAGCTGACCATCCCTATTGCACGCAAATTGCTCATGAACTCACCCGAGCCGTTAACTAAAATTGGCGCGAATGGTACTTATACATTCGATTTGAGTCAATTTAGTCTCATTTGAAGTTTTTGTGAAATATTGTAATCACCCTTCCGGTCGTCGGCTGAGCGCAGCCTGGCCCCATGGCAGGCGTCAAATGAACACAACCAGCTGAGGAGATCCCCATGACCTTCCATGCCGTGGCCAGCCTCGACCAGCTTGATGAACACCGGCCCATGCGCGTCCAGGCCGGCACCGAGGACATCGTTCTGGTACGCCAGGGCGAGCGGGTGCGTGCCTACCAGGCCAACTGCCCGCATGAGGGCGCGCCACTGGAGCAAGGCGCGGTCTGTGGTGGGTTGCTGATCTGCCCCTGGCACAAGGCCGCCTTCGCCGTGGACGACGGCATGGTGTGCGAGCCGCCGGCGCTGGCCGGTCTGCGCCGGCATGCCGTGCAGGTCAGGGACGGCCAGATATGGGTGGACGAGCAGCCACTGCCCGAGGCTGAAGCGCCCCGCCACAGCGACGCGCGCACCTTCGTCGTGGTGGGCGCCGGCGCCGCCGGGGCGGCCGCCATCGCCACCTTGCTCGACCATGGCTTTGCCGGCCGCCTGTTGTGGGTCGACCAGGAACAGCCGAACGCCTACGATCGCACCGCCCTGAGCAAATTCGTCATCGCCGGGCAGATGCCGGTGGACGAAGTAGCCTCACTGCTCGCGCCAGTCGACCTGCACCGAGGCCAGCTGCAGCGCATTCACGGCAAGGTGCGTGCGCTGGATGCCGGCAAGCGCGTGATCAGCCTGGCCGACGGCCAGCAGTTGAAGTACGACGCCGCCCTGCTGGCCACCGGCGGCAAGCCCAACCGCCCCCAGCTCCCCGGCGTGCAACTGCCCGGTATCTGCGTACTGCGCTCGTGCACCGATGCCGCGCAGTTGCTCGACCTGGCCGAGCCGGGCCAGCCGGTGGTGATCGTCGGCGACGGTTTCATCGGCCTGGAGGCCGCCAGCGCCCTGCGCAAGTACGGCCTGCAGGTGCATGTGGTCACGCGCCACGCCATCCCCCTGGCCCGGCAGTTGGGCGAGCGCATCGGCCAGACCCTGCGCGAGCTGCATGAGCGCAAGGGTGTGCAGTTCCACGGGCCGACCGAGGTGATCGGCTTCGACGGCCACGAGCGCGTCGAGGCCGTGCTGCTGGCCAATGGCGAGCGCCTGGAGACCGCGCTGGTGCTGCTGGGCACCGGCGTCACCCCGGCCACCCGTTTCGTCCAGGGCCTGCCCCTGGCCGAAGACCATTCGCTCACGGTGGACGCGCACCTGCAGGCCGCCGACGGCCTGTGGGCGGCCGGCGATATCGCCACCTTCCCCCTGGCCGGCCGCCCGGTGCGCATCGAGCATTGGCGCCTGGCCCAGCAGCACGGCGTGATCGCCGCCGCCAACATGCTCGGCGAGCGGCGCCGCTACGACGACGTGCCGTTCTTCTGGACCTACCAGCACGGGCGCACCTACGAAGTGCTCGGGCATGCCGGCGGCTGGAACCGTATCGAGTACGTCGGCTCACCGGAACACGGCGACTTCATCGCCCTGCAGTGCCTGGACGACCAGGTCGAGGCGGTGATCGCCAAGGGCTGTTCACGGGCCATGGCCGTGCTGTCGCAGCGCATGAAGCGGCCGCTGTCGAGCCGCGAGGCGCGTGAGCTGATCGATGCCTGGCCAGAGGGATGAGCCATTCGCCAGGGCCTGGAAACGGCGCCTGGCCCGCGCTTTCAAAGCAGGACGGAACTGTGTAAAAGAGGGGAACCCCTCTCAGGATGTCAGAAAAGGATTATCTGCAATGATCTACCGCCCCCTTGGCCACTCCGGCCTGCAAGTCTCGGCCCTGACGCTCGGCAGCATGATGTTCGGTGAACAGACCAGCACCGAAGACTCGCTGCGCATCATCGACAAGGCCTGGGACCAGGGCATCAACTTCGTCGACACCGCCGATGTCTACAATGGCGGTCGCTCCGAGGAGATCGTCGGCGAGGCGGTGGCGCGCAACCGTCACGAGTGGATCATCGCCTCCAAGGCCGGCTATGGCCCGGTCGATGGCCTGCCGAACCGCAGCGGCCTGTCGCGCAAACACCTGTTCAATGCCATCGAGGCCACCCTCACGCGCATGGGCACCGACTACCTGGACATCTACTACCTGCACCGCGAGGACCATTCGGTACCGCTGGAAGAAACCGTGCGCGCCATCGGCGACCTGCTGGCGCAAGGCAAGATCCGCTACTGGGGCGTATCCAACTTCCGCGGCTGGCGCATCGCCGAGATCTGCAACGTGGCGCAAAGGCTCGGCGTGGCCAAGCCGGTGGTCAGCCAGCCGCTGTACAACATCGTCAACCGCCAGGCCGAGCCCGAACAACTCACCGCCGCCGCCTACCATGGCCTTGGCGTGGTGCCGTTCAGCCCGCTGGCCCGTGGCGTGCTCAGCGGCAAGTACGCGCCAGGCTCCACTCCCGACGAAGGCAGCCGTGCCGGGCGCCAGGACAAGCGCATCATGGAAGTGGAATGGCGCCAGGAATCGCTGGCCATCGCCCAGAAGATCCATGCCTATACCGAGGCCAAGGGCGTGGGCATCGTCGAGTTCGCCATCGCCTGGGTGCTCAACAACCGCCTGGTCAGCTCGGCCATCGTCGGGCCGCGCACCGAGGCGCAGTGGGACACCTATGCCGGTGCGTTGGAGGTCAAGGTCACGGCGGAGGACGAGGCCTTCATCGATTCGCTGGTGACGCCCGGCCATGCCTCGACCCCGGGCTTCAACGATGTCGCCCACTTCGTCAGCGGGCGCCTGGCGCGCTGAACTGGCCTCGGCAACTTCTCTGGGAGCGGGCAAGCCGCTCCCTCAGCGGTGCCCAATGGCGGTCCGCGCCGATTACTGGCATTGTGTGCCTTTCCCAGCGCAAAGGACGCGCTCCATGGCCCTGCACCTCTGGTTGACCTTCTCCTTCGCCTACCTGCTCACCTCGCTGCTCCCCGGCCCGAATGTCCTGCTCACCGTGCGCAATGCCTTGCGCTATGGCCCGTCCGGCATGGGCATGACCCTGTTCGGCAACCTCACCGCGCAACTGCTGACGATCACCGCCGTGGCCATGGGCGTGGGCGCCCTGCTGATCTCGTTGCCCACGGCGTTCCTGCTGCTGAAGCTGGCCGGCGCCGCTTACCTGATCTACCTCGGCCTGCGCCAGTTGCTGGGTAAAAGCGCTCCTACCGCGTCGACGGCGCAGGTGGCCGCGACGCCGCCCCAGACGCAATGGCGGATCGCCGTGGAAGCCTTCCTGGTCTCGGCGAGCAACCCCAAGACCCTGGTATTTTTCTGCGCCTTCCTGCCGCAGTTCCTAGAGCCCGGGCGGCCGATCTTCGGGCAGTTCGCGGCCATGTACCTGAGCGGCTCGCTGATCGTCTGCCTGGTGCATTCCTTCTACTGCTTCACCGCCTGGCGCTTTGGCCTGCGCCTGAAGGCTTCGCCCCTGGCGGCCTGGTTCAAGCGCGCCAGCGGCGCGCTGTTCATTGGCCTGGGCGTGCGTCTGCTCAACACCCGGGCGGTGTAGGCCTCACTCGCTCACCAGCATGGCCAGGGTGGCGATCATCGCCAGCACGGCGAACCCACACGCCACGTAGCCCAGGGCGCCCAGGCCCAGGACCTGGATCGCCGCGCCGCCCAACGCCGCACCGGCGGCGATACCGGCATTGGCCGCCGACACGTTCAAGGTCCCGGCCAGGGCCTGGGCCTTGGCGCCAGCCTGCATCACCCGCACCTGACAGACCGGGAACAGCGCCGTGTAGGCGATGCCCCACAGCACCAGCGCGCCTCCCAGCAGCCATGCCGTACCGAGCAACGGGGTGACCGCGCCCATGCCCAGCGCCAGCATCGCCAACAGCAGCAGGGTCGCCCGCAACGGGCTGCGATCGACGATGCGCCCGGCCAGGCCGTTGCCGAGCATGCCGACCACGCCGAAGCCCATCAGCCACCAGCCCACTTCGCCGGCCGGCACGGCGGCCAGCTGTTCAAGCGTCTCGGCCAGGTAGGTGTAGGCAGTGAACATGGCGGTGAACACCAGCGCCGAGAGCAGCACATGGGCGATGAAACGGCGGTCCTTGAGGATTACCGTCTGCCGCTCCCCCGGCGCACGGGCGGGTGCCGCCGGCACAGTCGGCAGCCACGCCCACATCAACAGCGCCACCAGCAGGCACAGCCCGGCGAGCAAGGCGAAACTGCCACGCCAGCCGACCAGCCCGGCGGCCAGCGTGCCCAATGGAATGCCGAAGACAAATGCCGCAGTGATGCCCAGGTACACCCGTGACACCGCCCAGCCCTCGCGCCCCGCCCCGGCCAATTGCCCGGCGCTTTCGCTGGCGGTGCCCCAATACACCGGCAAGGCCAGCGCGGCGATAAAGCGTGCCAATGCCAGCACCCAGATGTTCGGCGCCAGCGCCGACAGCGCGTTGGACGCGGCGAACACCAGCAGGATGGCGATGAACAGCCCCTTGCGCGGCATTGCCGACAGCCAGGCGGTCAGCGGCGGCCCGAACAGCATCACGGTCACGGCGAACAGCGTGACCAACTGGCCCGCGCCCGCGACCGACAGGCCAAGGTCGCGGGCCAGCGCCGGCAGCAGGCCGAGAATCAGAAATTCGGTGGTCAGTACCGCGAAGCCGCCGATGGCGAACAGGCCGATGGACAACCCCGTACGCGGCGCTGGGCGCGTGAGGGTGGCGTGGGTCAGGCTGGAAGTGGACATCGGCTGCGATCCTGGTTGAATGGCAGGCCAGCTTAATCTGGAAATATGTTCCTATTACTGGTAGTTATTCCTTTATCAAGTGAATCAGATTCATTAATAAAAGGCCTCGCCATGTCTGCCTCGGAACGCCTCAAGGACATCGACTTCTTCGTCAGCGTGGCCAACGCTGGCAGCTTCATCGCCGCCGCCGAACGCATGAACCTCACCAGTTCCGCCGTGAGCAAGGGCGTCGCGCGCCTGGAGAAACGCCTGCAGGTGCGCCTGTTCGAACGCACCACCCGGCGCCTGGCTCTGACCGACAGCGGCGCCGACTACTACCGCGCGTGCACCCGCGTGCTGGCGGACATCGAGGAAGCCGAGCTGGCCCTCAACGACGAACACCAGACGCCCTGCGGCAAGCTGCGTATCGACCTGCCGGCCACCTTCGGCCGTCTGCACGGGCTCCCCGCGGTACTGGACTTCGCTGCGCGGCATCCACGGCTGCAACCGCACATTACCCTCTCCGATCGCTTCGTCGACCTGGTCGAGGACGCCATCGACATCGTCGTGCGCATCGGCGGACCACAGACCTGGCAGCCAGGCATCGAGCACCGTTACCTGGGCAGCCAACGCCTGGTGTTCTGCGCCGCCCCCGCCTACCTGGCCCGCCACGGCACGCCCCACGACCTGCAGCAACTGCAGGCCCAGGGCTGCGTGCTTTATGCCTGCGCAGACGGCAGCACGCCGGCCCTGCACTTTGCCGGCGCCCGCCCGGGCCTGACGCAGCTGCGCGGCATGCCCGGGCACCTGGCCATCGGCGATGCCGAAGGCCAGGCGCTAGCTGTCAGCGCCGGGCACGGCATCGCCCAGCTGCCGACCTGGCTGGTGCAGCGTCAGCTCGATGAAGGGACGCTGCAGCAGGTACTGCCGGCGTATGCGATGGAGGGATTGCCGATCAATCTGGCCTGGCGCCGCAACCGCGGACACCTGCCCAAGGTGAGCGCGATGGTCCAGGCCCTGGCCGAGCGTCTGGGGCCGCTGATTCAGGGCTGACCCAGGTCAAGCGCCACTGCCGATACTCACAGGAAGGTAAATACCTGCCCCGCCGCCAACCGCGACTTGCTCAGCCCGGCATTGAAATCCTCCTCGCTGCGATAGCCCAGGCTGAGCAGCACCACGCTGGTGTAGCCCTGCTCGCGCAGGCCCAGTTCGGCGTCCAGGGCCTTGGCGTCGAAGCCTTCGATCGGCGTGGCGTCCAAACCGTGGGCGGCGGCGCCCAGCAGCGCGGTGCCCAGGGCCAGGTAGACCTGCTTCTCCATCCAGTGCTGCAGGTCCTTGAAGTCATGGCGGTGCAGGTCAACATAACCGCGGCGGGTCTGGTCCTGGACTTCGCGGGCCTGCTCGTTGCGGAAGCGGCCATCGGCGGCTTCCTGCCCCAGCACCGCCTGCAAGTGGGCTTCGGTCATGTTGGTACGGGCCGCGAACACGATCACATGGGAGGCATCGCGCAGCTTCGGGCTGTTGTAGGCGAATCGCGCATCGGTGGCCTTGGCCAGGCGCGCCTTGCCTTCGGCGCTGTCGGCCACGACGAAGTGCCAGGGCTGCGAATTGACCGAGGACGGGCTGTGGCGCAGCTGCTCGAGCAACGCGTCGATGGTGGCCTGGGGAATTTTGCGGCTGGCGTCGTAGGCCTTGGTGGTGTAACGGCGTTTGGCGAGGGCAACGGTGTCCATCTAGGGCAATTCCTCAAGGGTTCGTGAATGAATGGCATCTTATCTTCCCGACCGCAAAGAAAAACCAGCACAATGCAGCAACACTTTCATCCCTGGAGTGAAAATGCTGCGCATCAACGACCTCGAACTGTTCGCCCGTGCCAGCGCCCTCGGCAGCTTCACCGCCGCAGCCCACGAGGCCGACCTGCTGCCCGGCCAGGTGGCCGCGGCGATCAAGCGCCTGGAACGCGAGCTCGATGTGCGCCTGTTCGCCCGCACCACCCGCAGCCTGCGCCTGACCGCCGAAGGCGAGTTGTACCTACCCACCGCCCAGCGCGTGATCGATGCCCTGCGCCAGGGCCGCGAAGACCTGCATGGCAGCCACAGCTGCCTGCGCGGCGTGTTGCAGGTGGCGGCGCCCTCGGACATGGGCCGCAACCTGCTGCGGCCCTGGCTCAGTGCATTTCGCCGCGAGCACCCGGGGTTGGGCCTGCGCTTCTTCCTCTCCGACCAGTTGGCCGACCTGTACCGCGACCCGGTGGATGTCGCCATCCGCTACGGCCAGAACGAGGACGCCAACTACATCGCCCTGCCCCTGGCGCCGTGGAACCGCCGGGTGCTGGCGGCCTCGCCGGACTACCTGGCACGCCATGGCCGCCCGCTGACCCCCGAGGACCTGCAGCAACACGACTGCCTGCTGTACCTGCAGCAAAGCCGGGTGTACGACAAATGGCGCCTGGGCAACCGCACCGTGCAGGTGCGCGGGCCGCTGTTCAGTGACGATGCCGACGTGGTGCGGCGCTGGGCGCTGGAAGGCGAAGGCATCGTCTACAAGTCGTGGCTGGATGTCAGCGCCGATGTCGCCGCCGGCGAGCTGGAGCTGCTGCTGCCCGAATACCCCGGCGAACTGACCCCGGTGACCCTGGTGTGCCCGCACCGCAAGCAGCTCACCCCCGCCGTGGCCCAGTTGCACCTGTGGCTGCGCGAGCGTTTCGCCGCGCTGCGCCCGGACGACATGTTGCAGCCGTTGTCGCCGGGCGTATAGTGCATCCACCCCCGACCGCAAGGAGCTGTCATTCATGCCGAGCCTGGAATTTCTCGTCACCGCGCTGATCATCGTGCTGATCCCCGGCAGCGGGGTCATCCTCACCGTATCGAGCGCCCTGGTGGCCGGGCGACGCGCCTGCCTGTGGACCGCCACCGGCTGCACCCTGGGCATCGTCCCGCACTTGCTGGCCTCGGTGCTGGGGCTCTCGGCGCTGCTGCACACCAGCGCCCTGGCCTTCCAGGGCCTCAAGTTCGCCGGCGTCGCCTACCTGCTGTACCTGGCCTATGCCACCTGGCGCGACCGTGCGGCCTTCGCCGTGGACGCGCACGCCACCCCCGCCGCCGCCAGCCAACTGGTGATCAAAGCCTGCCTGCTGAATATCCTCAACCCCAAGCTGACGCTGTTCTTCCTCGCCTTCCTGCCGCAGTTCATCGTCCCGCAGGCCGGCTCCGCTACCGTGCAGATGCTCAGCCTCAGCGCGGTGTTCATGGCCATGACGTTCGTCGTCTTCGTCCTCTATGGCCTGCTCGCCCACCTGTTCCGCCGCGCCGTGATCGACTCGCCGAAGATGCAGGCCTGGTTGCGCCGCGGCTTCGCCGCCTCATTTGCCGGGCTTGGCCTCAACCTGGCACTGGCGCAGCGCTGATGGCTGCACAATCGTTCTAAACGCCCGGGCCGTTTGTGCGTTAAGGTCATCCATCGACCACCCACACGGCCCGCCTCCATGAGCAACTGGATCGACCTCAGACAGGACGCCGACACCGGCATCGAGTCGGTCCGCGCCCATTTCACCGGCCACGCCTACGACCCGCACTGGCACGACAGCTTCCTGGTCGGGGTGACCGAACAGGGCGTGCAGCAGTTCAACTGCCGCCGCGAGCGCCACTACAGCACGCCCGGCCAGGTGTTCGTGCTCGAGCCTGGCGACCTGCACGACGGCCATGCGCCGACCGTGGAAGGCTTCACCTATTCGACCCTGTACCTGGACGCCAACTGGCTGGAAACCGAACTGCGCGCCCTGTTCGAGCAGGCCCCCTCAGGCGCCCTGCCCAGCTTCGGCACCCTGCTGCACCAGGATCCGCGCCTGGCCGGCGCGACCGCCCGGGCCTTCGAGACGGTGCACTACAGCGACCTGCGCATCGTCCGCCAGACCGCCCTGGACGATCTGCTGAGCTGTCTCACCGGGCACCTGCACTGGCGCAAACGCCTGGACCCCGATCCACGCCTGCCGCTGTGCGCCCAGGTCGCCCGCGACTATCTGCATGCGCACCTGGACCAGGACATCGGCCTGGCCGAGCTGGCACAGGTGTGCGGCGTCGACCGCTTCCGCCTGACCCGGGCGTTCAAGGCAGCCTTCGGCCTGGCGCCGCATGCCTACCTGATCCAGCTGCGCCTGGCCCGCGCGCGGCGGCTGCTGGCCCTGGGCGAAACGCCGGCCAGCGTCGCCACCGCCCTAGGCTTTGCCGACCAGAGCCACCTGGGCCGCTGGTTCCGCCGCGCCTACCGGCTGACCCCGGCGGACTACCGCAAGCGCTGCTCAAACCTTCCAGACTGAAGCCGCGCTGGCCGCGACCATGGTGCTTCGATCACACGGAGCCATGACCATGTCGCACTCGCTGTTGCCCTTCATCCTGTTTGCCCTGGCCGCCAGCATCAGCCCCGGGCCGACCAACCTGTTGATCCTCGCCCACGGTGCCCGGCGCGGCTTGCGCGCCAGCCTGGCACCGATCGTGGCGGCCTGCTGCGCGGCGGCGGCGGTGGTGTGGCTGGTGGGAATGGGGCTGGGCGCGTTGCTGCTGCGCTATCCCCTGGCGCAGTTGGCCATGAGCTGGGCCAGCGCCCTGTGGCTCAGCTGGCTGGCCTGGAAGATGCTGCGCAGCGCCAGCGCCCCCTTGCTGGCGGGCAGCGACGGTGGCCTTGGCCCACTGAGCGCGGCGACCCTGCAGGTGGTCAACCCCAAGGTTTGGGTGACGGCGGTGGCGATGGTCGGCCTGTTCGCCACCCCGGCACTGCCGATGGGCTGGCTGGCCCTGGTGTTCCTGCTGGTCGCCCTGCCCAGCATGACCGCCTGGGCATTGATGGGCATCGGCAGCGCACGCTGGTTGCGCTCGTCGCGGGCCTTGCGCCTGTTCAACCAGGGTCTGGCAGGGTTGCTGCTGGTGTCGGCCTGGTCGGCCTTGCTGGCATGAACGCCGCTCAGGTGCGCCCGGCGCTGGCGGTGCGCAGGCGCATCCCCAGGCGCGGGCCGAACACGTTGATCAACAGGCCCAGCATCACCAGCAGCGCGCCCCAGCCTTGTGCCTCGCTCAGGCGCTCGCCCAGCAGCAGCGCCGCGGAGCTCAGGCCCACCACCGGCACCAGCAGCGAGAACGGCGCCACCTTGCCCGCCGGGTGGCGCGACAACAGTTTGCTCCACAGGCTGTAGCCGACCATGGTGGCGACGAACGCCAGGTACGCCAGGGCCAGCACCGAACTCCAGCCGATGTTGGCCAGGGCATGGCCAATGCGCTCGGGGCCTTCCAGCCACCACGACAGCACCAGGAACGGCAGCGGCGGAATCAGTCCGCCCCAGATCACCAGGGCGACCAGGTCCACTTGGCCGAAACGCCGGGTGATGATGTTGCCCATGCCCCACATGGCGCCGCCGCACAGGGTCAGCAGCAGCGCGACCAGCGGCACGTGGCCGCTGTCCTCGCTACCGATCACCGCCAGGCCGCTGGCGGCCACCAGCAGGCCGAGCACGCTGGCCAGGCGCAGCCGCTCGCCGAGAAACATGGCGGCGAAGCCCAGGGTGAAGAACGCCTGGGACTGCAGCACCAGCGAGGCCAGCCCAGGCGGCATGCCACTGGCCATGGCCTGGAAGAGGAAGGCGAACTGGCCCAGGGAAATGGTTGCGCCATAGGCGATCAGCCAGCGCCACGGCAGGTTCGGGCGCTTGATCAGGAACACCGCCGGGAAGGCCACCAGCAGGAAACGCAGGGCCCCGAGCAGCATCGGCGGCAGGCCGTCGAGCCCCACCTTGATGACCACGAAGTTGACGCCCCAGGCGATGATCACCACCAGGGCGATCAGCAGGTCCTTGAGTGGCATTGCAGGCATTCCTTCTTCAGGCTTGTTATAGACATATTTGGTTACAGCATACGGGCATCACGTCGCCGCGGACCAGCACAGTTGCGTACCAGCCTTGTGTAACAGTCGGCTGTGATGGCCGGCGAAAGCCCGCGATCACCCTGCGCAAGCTTCACTTGACCAGACTTGTATATACATGCTCATATCGGGCTTCGGCCATCCGCCCTGCGTCCCGCCGATAGCCGCCGCCTTTCACAAAAACAACGAAGCGGAGCCTCCCGATGTCCAGCAAACCCGTGATCGAGCGCCGCTCGATCGACTACATCCCCGAGTCTGAGCGCCATGGACGCGTCTACAGCCAATTCACCCTGTGGCTGGGAGCCAACCTGCAGATTACCGCGATCGTCACCGGCGCCCTGGCCGTGGTGCTGGGCGGCGACGTGTTCTGGTCGTTGATCGGCCTGTTGCTCGGGCAACTGGTCGGCGGCGCGGTGATGGCCCTGCATGCCGCTCAGGGTCCGCGCCTGGGGCTGCCACAGATGATTTCCAGCCGCGTGCAGTTCGGCGTGTACGGCGCGGCCATCCCCATGGCCCTGGTGTGCCTGATGTACCTGGGCTTTACCGCCACCGGCACGGTGCTGTCCGGCCAGGCCATCGGCCAGTTGCTGAGCATCAGCGACAGCGCCGGCATCCTCATCTTCGCCGGGGTGATCGTGCTGGCAACCCTGGCCGGCTACCGGGTGATCCACTGGATCGGCCGGGTGGCCAGCGTGCTGGGGATCATCGCCTTCGTCTACCTGTTCAGCCGCATCCTGATGCTGGCCGATATCGGCCAGCTCCTCGACAACCGCCACTTCAGCTGGGCCAGCTTCCTGCTCGCGGTGTCGCTGGCAGCCTCCTGGCAGATCGCCTTCGGCCCTTACGTGGCCGACTACTCGCGCTACCTGCCCAGCCACACCTCGCCGCTCAAGACCTTCCTCGCCGCCGGCCTGGGCTCGGTGCTCGGCGCCCAGGCCTCGATGATCCTCGGCGTGTTCGCCGCGGCCATCGCCGGTGGCCAGTTCTCCGGCCGCGAGGTGGCCTATATCGTCGGCCTGGGCGGTGCCGGTACCACGGCGGCGCTGCTGTACTTCTGCATCGCCTTCGGCAAGGTGACCATCTCGACCCTCAACAGCTACGGCAGCTTCATGTGCATCGCCACGATCATCAGCGGCTTCCGTGGCCACCTGCAGATCAGCCGCGTGCAGCGCCTGGTGTTCGTGCTCGGCATCGTCGGCGCGGCGACCCTGGTCGCGCTGCTCGGACAGCACTCGTTCCTCAGCGCATTCAAGTCGTTCATCCTGTTCCTGCTGACCTTCTTCGTGCCCTGGAGCGCGGTGAACCTGGTGGACTACTACTTCATCACCAAGGAACGCTATGACATTCCGGCACTGGCCGACCCGGATGGCCGCTACGGGCGCTGGAACTGGCCAGGCATCGGCGTGTACACCTTCGGCGTGCTGGTGCAGATGCCGTTCATCGACACCAAGCTGTACACCGGGCCCATGGTCGCGCACCTGGGCGGCGTGGACGTGTCGTGGCTGATCGGTTTGGTGGTACCCAGCGTGCTGTACTACTGCGTGGCGCGCCGTCGGGCGGCCCAGGCACCGGCAAGCATCATCGTGCCGCAGACCCATTGAGCTGAACGCCCTCAAGCCTGGGAGTGGCGCAGCGCCGCTCCCAGGCTGCATCTGGCCAAAACAGCGCTGTCATCTTTCAGTCAGATCTCTGTCGTAATCTGCGGTGCAACTCTGTGCCACAGGTCTCCGGCATGCCTCGCCTGCTTCCCCTACTGCTGTGCCTGCTTGCAAGCCTGGCTTGCGCCGAGCCGGCGCAACTGCGTATCCAGGGCTCCAACACCATCGGCGCCGCGCTTGGCCCAGCCTTGGTGCGGGGCCTGTTGCAAGCGCAGGGCGCGAGCGCCATCGAGCGCCAGCCTGGTGTCTCCGCCAACGAGACCACGCTTCACGCTGTCGATCGCAACGGCCTGCCCTTGCGCATCGACATCGCCGCCCACGGCACCAGCACCGGCTTCGCCGCGTTGGCCCGGGGCGAAGCGGACCTGGCCGCGGCCTCGCGACCGATCAGTGACAGCGAGGTGCAACAGTTGCAGGCCCTGGGCAACCTGCGCGGCGCGGGCTCTGAGCAGGTCATCGCCCTGGATGGCGTGGCGGTGATCACCCATCCGGACAACCCCCTCGCGCAACTGACCACCGCGCAATTGGCACAGGTGTTTTCCGGGCAGTTGCAGCGCTGGGAACAGCTGGGCGTGCCCGGTGGGGCGATCCACCTGTATGCCCGCGACGACCGCTCCGGCACCTTCGAGACCTTCAAGGCCCTGGTGCTTGCCCCGCACAACCAGGCGCTGGCCCCCCAGGCACGCCGCTTCGAATCCGCCGATGTGCTGGCCGCCCAGGTCATGGCCGACCGCCAGGCCATCGGCTTCAGCGGCCTGGGCACGGTCCACCAGGCCAAGGTGCTGGCGGTGGCCGAGGGTGACGCGCCTGCCCTGCTCCCCAGCCGCGCCTTGGTGGCCAGCGAAGACTACCCGCTGTCGCGTCGCCTGTTCTTCTACCTGCCCGCCCACGCCACGCCCCAGGCCAGGGCCCTGGCGGAGTTCGCCCAGAGCCCCGCCGGACAGGCGATCGTCGCCGACCAGGGGTTCGTCTCCCAGCAGATCAAGCCACAGCCGGTACCGGCCCAGGCCGACATGCCGCCGCGCTACCGGGCACTGGCCAGCGAAGCGCAACGCCTGAGCGTCAACTTCCGTTTCCAGGAAGGCAGCGCCAGCCTCGACAACAAGGCCCTGCGCGATGTGCAACGGGTCGGCGACTACCTGCGCCAGGCCGGCAAGCTGCAGGGCAAGGTGGTGCTGGTGGGCTTCGGCGACCCCAAGGAGACACCCGGCCGCGCCGCCCTGCTGTCGCGGCTGCGGGCCATGGCGGTACGTCGCGAATTGGCCCGGGCCGGGGTCCAGGCCAGGGACGTGACAGGCATGGGCGACGAACTGCCGGTAGCCGACAACGATCTGCAACAGGGGCGCCTGCGCAATCGCCGCGTCGAGGTGTGGGTGTACTGACCCGCTCAGCGCCCATCGGGCAGTTCGACCCGGGCCACCAGCCCGCCGCCCACGCGATTGCGCAGGGTCAGCTCGCCGCCCTGCTCGCGCACGCTGGCACGGGCGGCCGATAGGCCGAGGCCGACGCCGCCGGTGTCGCGGTTGCGCGAGCCCTCCAGTCGGTAGAACGGCTCGAACACCTGCTGTAGGGCCTCCTCGGGAATGCCCGGACCACTGTCGCGCACCTCGATGACGATCAGGTGGGCCGCGCGGCGCAGCGTAACCTGCGGATCACGGGCATACTTCATGGCGTTTTCCAGCAGGTTGACGATAACCCGCTTGGTCGCCAGCGGACGGCCGTCATGCACCAGGTGCGCCGGGCCCGTGAAGGTGACGGCGAGCTGCTGGTCGCGGTAGTCGTCGACCAGGGTCTGCAACAGCTCCGACAGGTCGTAGGCCGTGCGCTGCTCCAGCTGCGTGCCTTCGCGGAAGAACGCCAGGGCTTCGTTGATCATGCTCTGCATTTCTTCGACATCGCGGATCAGCTTGTGCTTGTGGTCCAGGTCTTCCATGAACTCGCTGCGCAGGCGCATGCGTGTCAGCGGGGCGCGCAGGTCGTGGGAGATGGCCGCCAACATGTGGGTACGCTCGCGAATGAAGTGCTGGATCTGCGCCTGCATGGTGTTGAAGGCGATGATCGCCTGACGGATCTCCTCGGGGCCTTCGATGGCGATAGGCGGCGCCTGCAGATCGCCGCCGAAGCGCCGCGCCGCATTCGCGAAGCGTTGCAGCGGCGCGGCCAGCTGCCGGGTGGCAAGCCAGGCCACCAGCAGGGTCGCCACCAGCCCCAGCCCGATGACCACCGCCAGCCGCGCCGGAGCGCCCATGCCCCAACTGCGCTCCGGCGGCACGAACAGCAGCCAACTGTCATCATCCAGCCCGACCAGCGCCACATAGTGCGCATCGGCGCTGCCAGCAGGCCAGTCGCCCGGGTTGTACACTTCGATCGGGCGTGCAGGGCCCAGCAGTTGCGCCATCGCCGGCACCTGCCCGGAATTTAGCGGCACGCCCGGACCGGGCAAGCCGAAGTCTGCCCGTCGTGTGCTCCACCTTACCCGCAACGTCGGCGTGCTCGCCGCCTCGGCCAGTTGCCCACGCAACGCTGGCGGCGCGGTCTCGATCATATGGGCGGTCACGGCGAGCTGATCGAGCAGGCCGGTGCGCTCGATGGGCGGACGCGCCCAGCTGCCGGCAAGCTGGACGAACAAGGCGTTGAACGCCAGCGAGGCCAGCAACGCGACGAAGATGGTCAGGGCGATCCGTTTGCGCAAGGTATCGCGGCCCAGCAGACGACGGATCACGAGCGGGTAACCTTGGCAGTGAACAGGTAGCCGCCATTGCGCACGGTGCGGATCAGCTCCGGGCGCTTGCTGTCGGGCTCGATCTTGCGCCGCAGCCGGCTGACCTGCACATCGATGCTGCGGTCGTAGGCGTCATGGCCGTGGCCACGGGTCAGGTCGATCAACTGCTCGCGGGTAAGGATGCGCTGGGGATGTTCGAGGAACACCACCAGCAGGTCGAACTCCGCGCCGGACAGCGGGATCATCACCTGCTCGGGCGAGCGCAGCTCGCGGCAGGTGACGTCCAGGTGCCAGCCGGCGAAACCGATCACCGGCCTGGCCGCCTCGCCGCGCGGGGCCTGCTCGCCGGCACGGCGCTGCACGGCGCGCAGGCGGGCCAGCAGTTCGCGCGGGTCGAAAGGCTTGGTCAGGTAGTCGTCGGCACCCAGCTCCAGGCCGATGATGCGGTCGCTCAGCTCGGCCATGGCGGTGAGCATGATGATCGGCACCCCGACCTGCGCACGCAGCTTCTGGCACAGGCTCAGGCCGCCCTCGCCCGGCAGCATCAGGTCAAGGATGATCGCGTCCGGGCGCTGGCGCTCGATGGCCGCCCACATCGCCTGGCCTTCGGCGGCCAGGTCCACCTCGTAGCCCTGCTGGACGAAGAACTTTTTCAGCAGGGCAAGGATTTCCACATCGTCATCGACGATCAGCAGTCTACTCACGGTGGTTCAGGTCCGGAAAAAAGGCGTATCTAAAACCATTGCGCCGCCCGGGTCATTTATTTCAATCGGGCAACATTTCGTCACGAGTGACACGATTCGGACATCACCTGGCAAACATTACCCTGCACCCTGCGGGCCTTCCATTCGCCGAGGGCTCCCCATGAAGATAGCCGACAGCCGCAACAACACTGATGTTCAAGAAGGTTCCGCCCCCCTGATCCTCAGCCAGCGCCACACCAGCCGCGGCCAGACGGGCTCACTGATCGTGCAGCAGGAGAGCCTGGGCCTGGCGGACGACCTGGGCTACATCACCCTGCGGCGCTACTTCGAGCATTACGATCCGGGCTGTGGCGAATGGGTCGAATACAGCCATACCGTGCCCATCCGTGAGCTGATCCACTGGCTGATGGCGCATGGCAAGTTGCGGATCCAGGCCTCGCAGGACGCGCCCCCGACCCAAGCCTGGCAAGCCGCCGCGCAAGAGGAGCGCCGCCCATGAGTCGGCGGTATCTGCTGACCGTCATGCTGACCAGCACCCTGAGCCTCTCGGCATGCAGCAGCAACAAGCCGGCACCGGCCGGTTTTCTCAAGGACTACGGCCTGCTCACCCCGCACCAGGCGCCGTCTGGCGGTACCGTACTGAGCTGGGCCGACCCCAAGTGGCCACGGGGGCGCTATATCGAGGTCTACCTGGCGCCCAGCAGCTTCTACCCGACACCCGAACCGAGCCCGCGTATTCCCCAGGCCACCCTCGCCTCGATCAGCCACTACTACGACGCGGTACTGCGCAAGGAAATAGGCAAGGTGATGAAGGTGGTGGATGCCCCCGGCCCGAACACGCTGGTGATCAGGCCAGCCATCACCCGCATCAGCGCCGATGCACAAAGCCTGCGGTTCTACGAATGGCTGCCGATCACCCTGGTCGCGGCGGGGGTGAGCAGCGCCGCGGGGATGCGTGACCGGGACAGCGAGATCGCCACCGAACTGTCGTTCGAAGCCGGCACCAGCGGGCGAGTAGTGGGCGAAGCGATGCTCGCAGGCACTGGCGTGCCGCTTGAGAACGACCGCCAGGTGATGACGGCCGACAACGTCAAGGCCGTGCTCGATGGTTGGGGCGTCGACCTGCGCCAGGCATATGCGGCGCCCCTCAGATAACGTGCCGCGTCGACTCAGGCCTTCAACGTGGCCATGTCGATGACGAAACGGTATTTCACATCGCCCGCGATCATCCGCTCGTAGGCCTGGTTGATGTTGCGGATGTCGAGCATCTCGATATCGCAGCTGATCCCGTGCTCGGCACAGAAGTCGAGCACCTCCTGGGTTTCGGCGATGCCGCCGATCAGCGAGCCTGCCAGGACCCGGCGCTTCATCACCAGGTTGGCCGCATGCAGCGGCGGGTCGAGCGGCTCGATCAAGCCGACCAGGATATGCACACCGTCGAACCTCAACGTCTCGAGGTAGGGGTTGAGGTCGTGCTGGACCGGGATGGTGTCGAGCAGGAAGTCGAAACGGCCGGCCGCGGCGCGCATCTGTTCGGCGTCGGTGGACACGATCACTTCATCGGCACCCTGGCGCCTGGCCTCCTCGGCCTTGGCCGCGGAACGGGTGAACAGCGTGACATGCGCCCCCAGGGCCTTGGCGAACTTGATGCCCATGTGGCCCAGCCCGCCCATGCCCAGCACGCCGACCTTGTGCCCCGGGCCAACGCCATGGTGCTTGAGCGGCGAGTAGGTAGTGATGCCGGCGCAGAGGATCGGCGCCGCGCTGGCCAGGTCGAGGCCTTGGGGAATGCGCAGGACGAAATCCTCGCTGACCACGATGCTGCTCGAGTAGCCGCCCATGGTATTGCTGCCATCGACCCGGTCGGGGGTGGCGTAGGTCATGGTCGGGCCTTCCAGGCAGTATTGCTCGACGCCCTGGCGGCAGGCTTCGCAGTGACGGCAGGCATCGACCATGCAGCCGACACCGACCAGATCGCCCACCTGGTAGCGGCTGACCTGCGCGCCAATCGCAGTGACCCGACCGACGATCTCGTGACCCGGCATCAGCGGATAGACGGCGATGCCCCACTCGTTGCGGGCCTGATGGATATCGGAGTGACACACGCCACAGTAGAGGATCTCGATGGCGACATCGTCGGCCCGCGGGCTGCGACGCTGGAAGCTCATGGGGGCCAGGGGGCTGGTGGGGGACTGGGCGGCGTAGCCGATGGCGGTGTACATGCGGACCTCTCTCAGGTGAAACGGTTCAGGCGGCGCATTTTGCGCAGCCTGGCCCGCCCCGGCCACGGCCGATTCTCCGGCATGCATGCCTGATTCTCCTGACCTGCCCGCTCCCCTCTGGCGCCAGCCAGCTAATCTGCGAAGATGCCAGTGTCCGATTCTCTGCCCGGTTTCGCCATGCACCTGACTTGCCACGTGGATGCCAATGCCAAGCTCTGCTCACTGATCCGCAGCCTCGCCACGCGCCCCGGGTTCGTGCCCACTGCCCTGCCCCAGGTCCAGGTCCTGACCTGGGACCACTACGTGGCCAGCAGCCCGCAGATCTACGAACCCAGCCTGATCATCGTCGCCCAGGGCAGCAAGCTGGCGCGCCTGGGCCCGCGCACCCTGGAGTACGGCGCCGGGCATTACCTGGTGCAGGCGCTGTCGGTGCCCTTTCTCTGCGAAACCTTCGCCACACCCCAGGCGCCGCTGCTGGGCGTGGCGGTGGACATCGATCGCGCCATGCTCGGCGAGCTGGTGCAAGCGATGAACCTGGGGCCGGATGCCGCGGTTCAGGTACAGACCCCGCAGTCGATGACCTCGGCGGCGCTGGACGCGGCCATGCGCGAGAGTGTCGAGCGCCTGCTGCGGTGCCTGCAGGACCCGCTGGACGCCAGGGTGCTGGGGCCGGCGCGAGTGCGCGAGGTGCTCTACACCGCGCTGCGCGGCCCCCAGGCCGGGGTGCTGCGGGCACTGGTCGAACAACAGGGACATTTTGCCCGGATCGCCTCGGCCCTGGCCTACCTGCGCGAGCACTACGCCGAGCCGCTGGGGGTGGATGAACTGGCCGGCCGGGCGAACATGAGCGTGTCGACCTTCCATGAGCACTTCAAGCGCTGCACCGACCTGGCGCCGATGCAGTACCTCAAGCGCCTGCGCCTGCTCAAGGCGCAACAGATGCTGATCGGCGAAGGCCTGGGCGTGGCCCAGGTGGCGCATCGGGTCGGCTACCAGAGCACCTCGCAGTTCAGCCGCGAGTACAAGCGCCAGTTTGCCCGCAGCCCTGGCGAGGAGCAGACGTACCAGAGCCTGCCGGCTTGATTGCTGGCCTGCGCCGCGCCGGCAGTTACTGACGCAGGACCATCGCCTCGATGGTCGCCTGCAATTCGCGCTTGGCGGCCTCGGCGGCCAATTCGCCGGCCGCCGCCGCCAGGGACAGCGCCTCCGCCGCCCCCACCAGCACCCACAGGCCGGCCACGCCGATATCGCCACCCGGTGCGAACGGCGCCAAGGCTTCCCGGCATTTGTCCATGAACGGCCCTTCATAGCCGCGCTTGAGCGCCTCGAGCTCCGGCGAGCCGGCCAATGCCGCACTGACACCGGGGATCTCGCGCCCTTGGGTCGCCACGCAATCCACATAGGCCTCGGCGATTACCCAGGCCCGCCCCGGCAGGTCCGCCGGACAACCGGCCAGGGCCCTGTCGAGCATCGCCGTCTGGCGTGCGTCGTACTCCTGGTACAGCGCCAACAGCAATCCGTTGCGGGTTTCGAAGTGGTCATACACCACCGGCTTGGTCACCCCGGCCTGCTCGGCCAGACGCCCCAGGCTCAGGGCATCGGTGCCTTCTTCGCGCACCAGCTGCCAGGCCACATCCAGCAGCTGTCGGCGACGCTCCTCGCGGGACAGGCGTTTGCGCGGCGCGCTCTTTTCCTCGCTTGACATCGATTACCTACCAAAAGTAACTTACTAAACGTAACTTACTGGGAGTATATAACGCTCCCGAGGCCCTCGCATCCTGATTCTGGAGATTCTGCCATGCATGCCCTGATCGTCATCGGTCACCACGACACCGACTCCCTCACCCATGCCCTTGCCCAACAGGTTGCCGAAGGGTTGCGCGCGGCCGGTCACACCAGCGAGTTCGCCGACCTGGCCCGTGAAGGTTTCGACCCCCGTTTCAGCCTGGCCGACCACGCCGTGCACCGCCGCCTGGGGCCGCCGCCGGCCGATGTGCTGGCCGAGCAGGCGCGCATCGAACGCGCCGACACCGTGGTGCTGGTCTATCCCATCTACTGGTGGTCGCTCCCGGCCCTGCTCAAGGGCTGGGTCGAGCGTGTGTTCAGCAATGGCTGGGCCTTCTACCAGGCCGCGGACGGTAGTACCACAAAGCGCCTGCACGGTTTGACCGCGCACCTGATCGGCGTTGCCGGGGCCGATGCCGGCACCTTCGAGCGCCACGGCTACGGCGAGGCCATGCGCGTGCAGATCGAGCACGGCATCTTCGATTACTGCGGCGCTCAAGTGTTGAGTTCGACGTTGCTGGACGACAGCGAAGGACAGGATCCGGCCCGGCATCTGCGAGCCGCACACGCTTTGGGAGAAGGGTTGTTCACTCGCGAGGAACGGCGCGAACCGGCAAGCGTGGAATGAGGGCGGGAAGGCGCGGGCCAGCCCGCGCCAGGTGACAGCGTGCGGGCAATCAGCCGCAGTTGACGCGGGTCACCACACCCTTGTCATCGACATTCAGGTTCAATCGCTCGGAGCGGTATTCCAGGGTGATCACATCGTGCGGCTTGAGGATGCGTGCCATCTGCGAGCCGCTGGCCTTGCGCGCCTGCTCCAACAGCTCGGCGCTGGCCGGCTTGCCGACGGTGAAATCGGCGCCACTGGCTTCGCAGCGGCCGTCATTGCCGGCCGGGGCGGCAGGGGCGCTGGCGCCCGAAGAGCCACCAGTGCTGCAACCTGCCAGGACGGTAGCCACCAGCAGGGTCGCCAGGGAAGCGCGGGTACGGAACATGAATCCTCCTAAATCGATCCGGGAACTGCCTTATGCGACAGTTTCACCAACGTTTTGTTGCAAAACCAGAGATTCTGCCTGACTCGGCCAGGGGATGCGAAACGCAATCGTCACCGGATTTTGCACCGAACCGCTGGTTCGGCCAAACGCAGGGCTTATGCCTAAGTCGCAGATCCGGTTGCGCAAAGGCATGATTTACTGCAAGAAGTGGAGCATGAAACACCTCCCCTTCGAACGCCAGGACGCGGTATTCGACCTATCACCCAGGCCCAAGCGAGAACCGCCCCATGAGCAGCCACAGCATCGACGCCGATATCAAGGTCAAGTGGGACGAAGGCCAGAGCGCCTACAGCCCGGGAACCCCCGAGGAGCTATTGCTGATCGCCATCGACCTGCTGGTACGTGATCGTGGCAGCGAGGCGGCGCGTAGCTTCATCGACCAGGTGTTCGAGCGCTACGCGCACCACGACACTATTTCAATCGGGCCAGGCGGGCGCTGAGCAGGTCGAAGAAGCCCTGGGCATCGCCCTCCTCGATCCACATCACATTGGCCGGCTGCTTGAGCACGCCGTACCAGTCGGCGATGGTCTGGCCGAAGGTCGGGCCTTCACGGCTGTCGACCACCATGTGCACCTGGCGGCCCTTGAACAGCTCGGGCTTGAGCAGGTAGGCGATGACGCTGGCGTCGTGCACCGGGCCGCCGGGCATGCCGTAGTTGTCCATGTCGAACTTGATGTAGGCGTTGAGGATGTCCACCACCAGCTTGCTGGCATTGTTGTTGACCGCGGCGAGCTGCTTGAGGCGCGCGTCGCTGGTGAGCACCTTGTGGGTGACGTCCAGCGGCAGGTAGGTGAGTTTCACACCACTGGCCAGCACCACCTCGGCGGCATGCGGGTCGGCAAACAGGTTGAATTCCGCCGCCGGGGTGATGTTGCCGCCGTTGAAGTGGGCGCCGCCCATCACCACCACTTCCTTGATGCCGTTGACGATCTCCGGCTTCTGGATCAATGCCAGGGCCAGGTTGGTCTGCGGGCCGAGCATGGCGACGGTGATGCTGTGAGGCTCGGCGGCGCTCAGGGTGTCGATCAGGTACTGCACGGCGTTGCCCTGGGCCAGCGGTTTTTTCGGCTCGTGGACCTGGACGCCGGTTAGGCCTTCCTCGCCGTGCACGTTGGCGGCGTAGATCGGCGTGCGCACCATCGGCCGCCCTGCCCCGGCGTACACCGGGATCTCTTCGCGGCCAGCCCACTCACGGGCCAGGCGGGCGTTGCGCGAGGTCTTCTCCAGGCGCACGTTGCCGGCCACGGTGGTGATGGCGCGGATCTTCAGTTCCTCGGGCGAGGCCATGGCCAGCAGCAGGGCGACGACGTCGTCGGCGCCGGGGTCGGTGTCGATGATCAGGTCGCGGGGCGCGGCCATGAGGGAAGTCGCGGCCAGCGCGGACATGAGGACGGCTCCTTGGAGCAGGTTCTTGAGGGACATTCAGCACTCCTTGTTGCTAGGGGGATGGATTCACAAGGGGCCGCTTCGCGGCCCTTTCGCCGGCAAGCCGGCTCCCACAGCGGCAGCCCGAGGTTGCGCCCGACCTGTGGGAGCCGGCTTGCCGGCGATCGAGGGCGCAAGCCCTCGCATTCGGTCTAGAAAGTGACGCCAGCCACCAGGGCAATATTGCTGTATGGCTTGCACTCCCCGGTGCGCACCACGGCCCGGGCCTGGCGACACAGGGTCTTGAAGTCGGCATGGCTCAGCACCTGGCGCTGGCCCAGCTCACCGCCCGCGTGCAAACGCTCGACCTCGGCCAACCCGGGCGGCAGGGCCTGGAACACTTCATCGGCCAGCACATGCCGTTCGACCTGCATCTCGCTCAGTACCACGCGCAACACGCTGGCAAAATCCGGGATACCCGGCGTCAGCGCCAGGTCGATCAGCTCGACGCCTGGCGGCACCGGCAGGCCGGCGTCGCCGATCACCAGGATGTCGCCATGGCCGAGCCCGGCAATGGTCCGCGACAGGGCGATATTCAGCAGCGGCGTCTTCTTCATGGCGCCAGCTCCTTCAACAGGGGAATGGACGGCTGCGCGCCGACCCGGGTCACCGACAATGCGGCGGCGCGCTGGCCGAAGCTGATCGCCTCGTCTTCCGACAAGCCCCGCGCCAGGCCGGCAGCAAAGCCGCCGACAAAGGTATCGCCGGCCGCCGTGGTGTCCACCGGCTGCACCCGTGGGGCCGGGAAGTGCCGGCTGCCGCTGGCGTCGACCAGCAAGGCGCCATCGCCGCCAAGGGTGACGATCACCTTCCCCGCCCCCAGTTGGCGTAGCCGCTCGGCCGCGCGACGGGCACTTTCCTGGTCGTTGACCCGCACCCCGGCCAGGGCCTCGGCTTCGCTCTCGTTGGGGATCAGGTAATCGATGTAGGCATACCACTCCGCTGGCAGCGGCCCGCTGGCCGGCGCCGGGTTGAGGATCACCGTGCGGCCCAGCTCGCGGCCGCGGGCCAGGGTCCAGGCCACGGTGGTGCTCGGCACCTCCAGCTGGCAGATGATCACTTCGGCGCGCTGCAGCAGTGCATCGAAACGGCTCACCGACTCGGGGCTGAGCAGGCCGTTGCCGCCGGGGATCACGACAATGGCGTTCTGGCTGGCGGCATCCACCACGATCAGCGCCACGCCGCTGGACACACCCGGGCACACGCTCACACCCTGGCAATCGATGCCCTCGGTGAGCAGCGCCTGGCGCAGTTGCTGACCGTAGGCGTCGTCGCCGACGTTGCCGACCATCGCCACGCTGGCGCCCAGTCGGGCCACGGCCACCGCCTGGTTGGCGCCCTTGCCGCCGGGCGCGGTGAAGAAACTGTCGCCGGTCAGGGTCTCGCCTCCCCGGGGCAGGCGCTGGGCGCGGGCCACCAGGTCCATGTTGAGGCTGCCGACCACTACCACCTTGGCATCCATGGGCATTCCTTAACGGTAATCGTTGAACAGGTCCGGGCGTGGCCCGGTGGATTCACGCAACACGATGCGCGGGGCGACGATGCGCTGTTCGGCGGCGCCGTCGCGGCGCGGCGTGACGATGCGCGACAGCAACAGCCCGGCGGCGCTCTCGCCCAGCTCGCGGATCGACTGGCCGACCGTGGTCAGCGCCGGGTACACGTAGCGGCTCAGTTCGATGTCGTCGAAACCGATCACCGACAGCTCGCCGGGCACGTCAATATTGCGTTCGGCGGCGGCACGCAGCACGCCGAAACCGATCATGTCGTTGCCGGCGAAGATCGCCGTGGGCCGCTCGCCATCGAGCAGGCGCGCCGCGGCGGCATGCCCGCCGAGGCTGGTGAAGTCGCTGTGCAGCACATGGCCCGGGGCAACGCGCACGCCGCCCTCGGCCATCGCCCGGCGGAACCCGGCGAGGCGCAGCTGGCTGACCCCGGTGTCCACCGGGCCGCCGATGGTGGCGATCTCGCGATGCCCGAGCTCGAGCAGGTGGCGGGTGGCCAAGTAGGCGCCCTGCTCGTGGTCGATCCGCACCAGGTCGGCCTCGACGCCTTCCAGGGCACGGTCGACGATGACCATCGGCGTGCGCACGCCGCTGAGGCTGTCGAGCAGGTCCTGGTCCTCGCCCACCGAGGCGACGATCAGGCCGTCGATGCGCTTTTCCAGCAGCACGCGCAGGTAGCTGCGCTGCTTCTGCGGGTTGTCATCGGAGTTGCACAGGATCACGCAGTAGCCGTTGCGCTCGCAGGCGTCCTCGATACCCCGGGCCAGCTCGGCGAAATACGGGTTGACGCTGTTGGGCACCAGCAGGCCGATGGTGGCGGTGCTGCGGGCCTTCAGCGAACGGGCCACGGCGCTGGGCACGTAGTCGAGCTCGGCAATCGCCGCCTCGACCTTCAGCCGCACGTGCTCGCTGACCGGGCGAGTCTTGTTCAGTACATGGGACACGGTGGTGTAGGAAATACCCGCAAGTGCCGCGACGTCTTTGATGGTTGCCATGGTTTCAGTTCCGCCGGTTCGCACGCCGGCTGCGATAAGTGTCGAGTACCACGGCGATGACGATGACCGCCCCGGTGATGATGCGTTTGGTCGGCTCAGAGGCGCCGATCTGGGCCAGGCCGGCGGCCAGCACCGAAATGATCAGCACGCCGAAGAAGGTGCTGATGACCGAGCCGCGCCCGCCCATCAGGCTGGTGCCGCCGATCACCACGGCAGCGATCACCTGCAGCTCCATGCCCGAGCCGGCATTGGGGTCGGCGGCCTCCAGGCGCGAAATCTGGAACAGCGCGGCAAGACCGGCGAGCACGCCCATCAGGGCGAACACCAGGATCTTGTAGGGGCGTGGGTCGATGCCGGCCAGGCGCACGGCCTCTTCGTTGGTGCCGATACCGATCAGGTAGCGGCCGAACACGGTACGGGTCAGCACCAGTTGGGCCAGCACGATCACCAGCAAGGCGATGATGAAGGCCGGGGAAATACCGAAGGCGATCGGGTTGGAGAACCAGGCGAAGGCATCGCCGATGTACGCGGTGCGCGAATCGGTGAACTGATACGCCAGGCCACGGGCCATCTCCAGCACGCCCAGCGAGACGATGAACGACGGGATGCGCCAGGCCACGGTGATGCTGCCGGTGACGGTGCCGGCCAAGGCCGCCACGGCCATGCCGAGCAAGGCGGCGGGCAGCACGCCCCAGCCCCAGCCGAGGATCGCCACGCTGACGGCCGAGGCCGCCAGGGCCAGTACCGAGCCGACCGACAGGTCGATGCCGCCGATGATCAGCACGAAGGTCATGCCCACCGCCAGCACCATCAGGTCGGGGATCTGGTTGGCCAGGGTGCTGAAGGTGGCATAGGACAGGAAATGGCTGCTCAGCAACGAGAACAGCACGATCATCGCCAGCAAGGCGCCGGCCAGGCCCAGGTAGGTGCCCAGGCCGAAATAGGTGCCGCTGCGGCGCACTGGCGCGGCGCCCGAGGTATTTGTTGTGGTTTTCATGCGTCCATCCTGGGGGCTGCGTCGTGCAGCAGGGCATCACGTTTCTGGTAGCCGGCGAAGGCGGCGGCAAGCAGTTGGTCCTGGGTCCAATGATCGCGCTCGAAGGTGTCGATCAGGCGGCCGGCGCTGAGCACGGCGATACGGTCGCAGATCAGCATTAGCTCGCGCAGGTCGCTGGACACCACCACCAGGGCCTTGCCCTGGCGGGCGAGCTCGGCGAGCAGGCCGTAGATGTCGAACTTGGCACCGACGTCGATGCCGCGGGTCGGCTCGTCGAACAACAGTACCTGGCAGTCGCGCTCCAGCCAGCGGCCGATCACCACCTTCTGCTGGTTGCCGCCGGACAGCTCGCCCACGGCCTGGGCGGGGCTGGCGCTGCGGATGCGCATGGCGCCGATCTGGCGCTCGGCCAGCTCACGCTCGGCGTCGGCGTCGAGCACGCCGGCACGGGACACGGCGCCGAGGTTGCCCAGGGCAATATTGGCGCTGATCGACTGGCTCAGCAGCAGGCCTTCGCCCTTGCGGTCCTCGGTAATCAGCGCAATGCCAGCCTTGACCGCCGCCTTGGGCGAATCGATGGTCACCGGTACCGGCGGCTGGCCGAGGGCGACCTGGCCGCTGTCGGCGCGGTCGGCGCCGTAGATCAGGCGCAGCAGCTCGGTGCGCCCGGCACCGATCAGGCCTGAGATACCGAAGATCTCCCCTGCCCTGACCTCGAGCGACACCTCGCGGACCTTGTCGCCACGGCTGAGCCTGTCGATCTTGAGCAGCGGCGCACCGATCGTGCGCTGGCCCAGGTCGATATGCTCGCCCAGCTCGCGGCCGACCATCAGGTTGACCAGTTGCTCGCTGTTGTAGCGCTGGATCGGCTCGGCGCACACCAGCTTGCCGTCGCGCAGCACGGCGATGCGCTGGGCCACCTGCTGCAGTTCTTCGAGGCGGTGGGAGATATACACGATGGCCACGCCGCGCTGGCGCAGGCGCTCGATCTGGGTGAACAGCAGTTCCACCTCGCGGGCGGTGAGCATGGCCGTGGGTTCGTCGAAGATCAGTACATGGCAGTCGCCGATCAGGTTGCGGGCGATCTCGACCATCTGCTGGTGGCCGATGCCCAGCTCGCCGACGGGGGTGTCCGGGTCGATGGCATCCAGGCCGACCTGGGCCATGGCCGCGGTGGCCAGCTGGCGCAGGCGCTTCTGGCTGATCCAGCCGAGGCGGCTGGGCAGGTTGTCGAGGAACAGGTTCTCGGCCACGGTCAGCGTCGGCAGCAGGTTGAGTTCCTGCATCACCATGCGCACGCCGAGACGCTCGGCCTCGGCGCGGCTGCCGGGGGCGTAGGGCTGGCCGCGGTAGAGCATCTGCCCGGTGGTGGGGATCTCCAGGCCGCTGATCAGCTTGGACAGGGTCGACTTGCCCGCGCCGTTCTCGCCGGTCAGGGCCAGCACCTCGCCGCCGCGCAGCTCGAGGGTGACATCGCCGAGCACGGGCTGGGCGTAGGTCTTGCCCAGGCCGCTGACGGCTAGCACGGTTTCATTGGCCGGTACTGACATGGCCATTCTCCTAGATAGACATACCCCCCTGTAGGAGCGGCTTCAGCCGCGATCACCCGCGAAGCGGGTGCCAGGCACCGCAGTGCCTGCATCGCGGCTGAAGCCGCTCCTACAGAGACCACTTTGTCACTTGGTAATCAGCTTGACCGGGGTCTGGATGACATTGTCGGCATCCACGCCGGGCTGCTCGCCCTTGAGCATCTTCAGCGCCGCCTGGATGCCGAACACCGCCTGCTCGCTGGCCGCCTGGTCGAGGGTGGCGAGCACGCGCCCGTCCTTGAGCATCGGCTCGATGGCCTTGATGTTGTCGTAACCGACCACCTGCACCTGGCCGGTCTTGCCGGCTGCGCGCACGGCCGAGACGGCGCCCAGGGCCATGCTGTCGTTGCCGGCCAGCAGCGCCTTCAGATCGGGGTATTCGTTGAGCATCGAGGCGGCAACGGCGTTGCCCTTGTCGATCTCCCAGTTGCCGGATTGCACCGAGACGATCTTCATCTGCGCGGCTTCCATGGCGTCCTTGAAACCGGCGGTGCGCTGCTGGGCATTGGTGGTGGTCGGCACGCCTTCGATGATGCCGACCTGGTCACCGGCCTTGAGCTTTTGCTGGGCCAGGTAGTCGCCGACCATACGTGCGCCCTTGCGGTTGTCCGGGCCTACGAACGGCACGCTGATGCCCTTGCTCTTGAGGGTTTCGGGATCGAGGCGATTATCGATGTTGATCACGATCACGCCCTTGTCCATGGCCTTCTTCACCGCCGATACCAGCGCCTTGGAGTCGGCCGGGGCGATGACCAGCGCCTTGGCGCCCGAGTTGACCATCTGCTCGACGATACGGATCTGCTCGCCGGTATCGGTCTCGTTCTTGATGCCGTTGGCGACCAGCTCGAATTCGCTGGCATGGGTTTTCTGATAATCCTTGGCGCCGTCTTCCATGGTGCGGAAGAACTCGTTGGCCAGGGATTTCATCACCAGGGCGACCTTGGGCGCCTCCTCGGCGTGGGCGGCAGGCAGGGAGAACATCAGCGACGACAGAACGGCGAGGGCCAGCGGACGGCCGGAAAACGGCAGCTTCATGGAAATGACTCCGAATCTTGTGGTTTTTATCGGATCGCAAACGTTTGCGGTGACTAACTATGTAAACAGGCCCCGCTTTTGTCAAATCCATTGCGTAGGCAGCCACGGCTACGCCGGTCGGATTATCCGCAATTTGTCCGAAAAACCGAACACATTTCCTTCGCTTGTTCGGTCAGCCGAACACCACGGGATCAGCTTGACCCCATGGTCGCTTCGAGTACCCCCAGTCGCAACAGGGGTTTCCAGATGAAATTCGACGAACGGTAGTTGCTGGTACGAAATCTGCCTTTACCCCAGTGCGACATAACGCACATCTCACCCAGGAAGAGAGAAGCAGTAATGATGAAATCCGCTATCAAGACCTTCGCACCGAGCGCCCTGGCGCTGCTGTTGGTACTGCCGACCGGCGTTTCCGCCAAGGAAGCCGCGCAACAACAGAAACTCGCCAACGTGGTCATCCTCGCCACCGGCGGCACCATCGCCGGCGCTGGCGCCAGCGCCGCCAACAGCGCCACCTACCAGGCCGCCAAGGTAGGCATCGACAAGCTGATCGCCGGCGTGCCAGAGCTGAAGGACCTGGCCAACGTGCGCGGTGAGCAGGTGATGCAGGTCGCCTCGGAAAGCATCGGCAACGACGACCTGCTCAAGCTGGGCAAGCGCGTCGCCGAACTGGCCGACAGCAAGGACGTCGATGGCATCGTCATCACCCACGGCACCGACACCCTCGAAGAAACCGCCTACTTCCTCAACCTGGTGGAGAAGACCGACAAGCCGATCATCGTGGTCGGCTCGATGCGCCCGGGCACCGCGATGTCCGCCGACGGCATGCTCAACCTGTACAACGCCGTGGCCGTGGCCAGCAGCAAGGAAGCCCGCGGCAAGGGCGTGCTGGTAACCATGAACGACGAGATCCAGTCCGGCCGTGACGTGAGCAAGGCGGTCAATATCAAGACCGAAGCCTTCAAGAGCCAGTGGGGCCCGCTGGGCATGGTGGTCGAGGGCAAGTCGTACTTCTTCCGCCTGCCGGCCAAGCGCCACACCGTCAACTCCGAGTTCGACATCAAGACCATCAGCAAGCTGCCAGCCGTGGATATCGCCTACGGCTACGGCAACGTGACCGACACCGCCTACAAGGCGCTGGCCCAGGGTGGCGCCAAGGCGATCATCCACGCCGGCACCGGCAATGGCTCGGTATCGTCGCGCGTGGTGCCGGCGCTGCAGGAGCTGCGCAAGGAAGGCGTGCAGATCATCCGTTCGTCCCACGTCAACCAGGGCGGCTTCGTGCTGCGCAATGCCGAACAGCCTGACGACAAGAACGACTGGGTCGTGGCGCATGACCTGAACCCGCAGAAGGCGCGGATCCTGGCAATGGTCGCAATGACCAAAACCCAGGACAGCAAAGAGCTGCAGCGGATCTTCTGGGAATACTGATCGGCATGCACCTCGGGCTGGTGTGTTGAACATACCGGCCCCTCGCGGGGCCAGCCCGCTCCCACAAAGTCGCCGCAAACTTGTGGGAGCGGGCTGGCCCGGCGATGCCTTCGATGGAACCAATCCCTCTACCACGGTCTTATACGGCTTTCATCCTACCTGCTGTTGCGAAATGGCTTACAGTGAAATACTGTATGTACATACAGCAAAACAAGGAACAGCCCCGTGGCCAAACCCGCCCCAGCGTCGCCAAGCAGTTATGAACTACTGGGTCAGCGCATCCAGAAGATCATCAACAGCCCCACCGCCCAGCGCAGCCGCGCCGCCCTGATCTTCCGCCTGGAGCACGAATCGCCCGACGACTGGGCCACGCTGCTCGAGGAAATCGCCGAGAACGACAACGTCACCCTCGCCCACCGCGACGATGGCGGCGTGCAGGTGTTCTGGACCGTGCCGAAGGAAGACTGATTGCACATGAGAGTTTCGCTTTTCGCTGCCTGCCTGCTGCTGCTCACCCCCCTCGCCCACGCCGACGCCCCGCGCACCTTCCAGGAGGCCAAGAAGGTCGCCTGGAAGCTGTACGCGCCGCAGTCCACCGAGTTTTATTGCGGCTGCAAGTATCAGGGCAACAAGGTCGACCTGGCGTCCTGCGGCTATGCGCCGCGCAAGAACCTCAACCGTGCCTCGCGCATCGAGTGGGAGCACATTGTCCCGGCCTGGCAGATTGGCCATCAGCGCCAATGCTGGCAGGATGGCGGACGCAAGAACTGCTCGCGCAACGACAAGGTCTACCAGCGGGCCGAAGCCGACCTGCACAACCTGGTGCCGAGCATCGGCGAGGTCAACGGTGACCGCAGCAACTTCAGCTTCGGCTGGTTGCCCGAGCAGCATGGCCAGTACGGCAGTTGCCTGACCCAGGTCGACTTCAAGGCCAAGAAGGTCATGCCACGCCCGTCGATCCGCGGGATGATCGCGCGCACCTATTTCTACATGAGCAAGCAGTACGACCTGCGCCTGTCCAAACAGGACCGCCAGTTGTTCGAGGCCTGGAACAAGACCTACCCGCCGCAGGCCTGGGAGCTGCAGCGCAACCAGCAGGTGGCATGCGTGATGGGGCGCGGCAACGCCTTCGTCGGCCCGGTCAACCTCAAGGCCTGCGGCTGAAGGCGCTCAGGCCAGCGTCTGCAGGTAGGCGCTGGCCTGCTGGTACCGGCACAGCCGGGCCACATCGGCCGGGCCTGGGCAAGGGATGCGCGAAAGGTCGCTGTTGTCGGCCAGGTCCGCCAGCTTCACCTGGCGCGCCAAGGGGTCCACACCCAGGCGAATGACGAACGCCTCGTAGCTCTCGCCCTCGCGCCGGCTCAGCGCCAGCAGCGCGGCGAGGATCTTCAGCGGGAAGCCTTCACGGGCGAGGTCGGCCAGGGTCAGCGGCGTGTCTTCCAGCACATCGTGCAACACCGCGACGATGCGCTGCTCGGGGGTGATCACCCGCCCCATCACCCGCAGCGGGTGAAGGATGTAAGCCGCCCCGCCTTTGTCGAACTGCCCTTCGTGTGCCTTGATGGCCATCGCGATGGCCCGCTCCAGCGTCGCCATGAGGCGCTCCCCCACTCAACCCGCGCACTAGACAGCATAGCCGTTGCGCCACGGGCGTGTTCACCCAGCGCCAGCGCGTCATGCCGGCGAGCTTGCGCCCCCCGCCAAAGCTTTTGCCAGCCTTAGGTTTTTTAAGGCTCATGAGCACAAATTTACTAATTTCTCGATACCCGCCCACCCCGCATCATCGCTCCAACAAGAACGCGTCGCCCCTTGCCGGCACGCACCCGGGCCTCCCCCGATGCCCCACCTTGCCTTGGAGTCAGTCATGACCAGTGCAGCCAATTCGGCACCCCTCATCGAGAAACACACGATCGGCTACGTGCCGCCGCAAGACCGCCATGGAAAGGTAAGGGATCTGTTCACACTGTGGTTCGGCGGCAACATCGCGCCGCTGCCCATCGTCACGGGCGCGCTGGGCGTGCAGTTGTTCCACCTCAATCTGGTATGGGGCATCGTCGCCATCCTGGTCGGCCATCTGCTCGGCGGCGTGCTCATGGCCCTGCATTCGGCGCAGGGCCCGCAGATGGGCATCCCGCAGATGATCCAGAGCCGCGCCCAGTTCGGCTCGCTCGGCGCCCTGCTGGTGGTGGTGATCGCCGGGGTGATGTACATCGGCTTCTTCGCCTCCAACATCGTCCTGGCCGGCAAGTCGCTGCATGGCGTGGTCGAGACGGTGCCGGTGTCCGTGGGCATCGTCATCGGTGCATTGGGCTCGGGCATCATCGGTATCATCGGCTACCGCTTCATCCACGTGCTCAACCGCATCGGCACCTGGGTGCTGGGCATCGGTATCGTGGTCGGCTTCGGTTACATCTTCAGCCACGTGCAGAGCGACGATTTCCTCACCCGTGGCGGCTTCAACCTGGCCGGCTGGCTGGCCACCGTGTCCCTGGCGGCGCTGTGGCAGATCGCCTTCGCGCCCTACGTATCGGACTACTCGCGCTACCTGCCGGCCGACGTGAAGGTTTCCTCGACCTTCTGGACCACCTACCTGGGCTCGGCCCTGGGCTCGAGCCTGTCGTTCATCTTCGGCGCGGTGGCGGTGCTGGCGATCCCTGCCGGGATGGACACCATGGACGCGGTCAAGCTTGCCACCGGCACCCTCGGCCCACTGATGCTGGTGCTGTTCCTGCTCAGCGTGATCAGCCACAACGCCCTCAACCTGTACGGCGCGGTGCTGTCGATCATCACCCTGGTACAGACCTTCGCCTACCGCTGGATCCCCACTGCCAAGAGCCGCGCCGTGCTGTCGCTGCTCGTCCTGGCGGCCTGCTGCGTGGTGGCGGTGTTCGCCTCGGCGGACTTCATCGGCCACTTCGTCGACATGGTGCTGGTGTTGCTGGTGGTGCTGGTGCCGTGGACGGCGATCAACCTGATCGACTTCTATGTCATCCACAAGGGCGACTACGACATCGACTCGATCTTCAAGGTCGACGGTGGCATCTACGGTCGCTACAACCCCCAGGCGCTGATCGCCTATGCGGTGGGTATCGTGGTGCAGATCCCGTTCATGAACACGCCGCTGTATGTCGGGCCGGTGTCCGCACACATCAACGGCGCCGACCTGTCGTGGCTGGTGGGGCTGGCGATCACCTCGCCGCTGTACTGGTGGCTGGCCAGTCGCGATAGCGCATATCGTCGTCGGCAGGTGGGTGCGAAGCTGGCGGCGGGCATCTGAAACCGCCGGGCTGACAATTGACAAGAGGACCCGCTGCGGCGGGTCTTTTGCCATTTTCAGGCATACCCACCAACCACCAAGAATCATCCTACATGGCAAGCGGACTCAGCTGACTACTCGAGGCAAAACCCCTTGGCGAGCATACGCACTTCCCACACAAGGAGTGTCCCATGCAAAAAATGTCTGCCCCTGATTTCACGATCCTGCGCAAGAACCGCAAGCTGATCGCCGCTATCGCCATTCCGGTACTAACCCTCGGTACCCTCGCCGCGCTGTTCAATGAAGTGTTCTTCTACAACGAAGCAGGCCAGATGACCCACGTACGCACGATCTTCGGCGAGGAAAAGGTGGTCGAAGACGTTGGCTACGCGACCAAGTGGTTCGGCCGCAGCACGGTCTGGCGCCGTACCATCGGCGTCCAATCCGCCCTGCGGGTGGACAACCAGGAGGACAGCCGCAGCGGGCAACCCTCGGTGATCCTGGAGAACCTGCCGATTGTGTTTCTCGGCAATGTCGATGCCAAGGCCGAATTCAGCACCCAGTTCCGCCTGCCGTCGGGCGATGCCTTCCTGAAGATTGCCCAGGAATACCGCACCCCCGACAACTTTCTGCAACGCGCCCTGCTGCCCGCCGTCAAGGAAACCCTGCAAGCCACGGCCTCGCTGATGAGCGCCGACGACTACTACGCCGGCAACCGCAGCCATTTCGGCGCCGAATTCGAGAATCAGCTGCGCAACGGCCTGTACCTGACCAGCCGCAAGGAGATACGCGTGCAACGCGACAACCTGCCGGCACAGACCGCCATACTCCAGTCGGGCACCGACCAGGGCAGCTTCGGCGACAACTCCGCGACCCGCTTCGTCATCGAGAAAAAACTCGACAAGGACGGCCAGGAACTGCGCAAGCAACAGCAGTTCCGCCTGTTCGGCGTCGAGGTCGTCGATGCCCGGGTGACCCACATCGACCCCAACCCCCAGTACCAGGAACGCATGGTGAGGGTGCAGCAGGCGCTGGCGGAGCTGGCCGTGGCCCGACAGAACCGGCTCAAGGAAGAGGAAGAGAAGGAACTGGTCTCCGCCCGCGGCGCTAAAGACGTCGAGGCCAAGCGCCAGGAGAGCCTGCGCCAGCAGATCGAACGCACCACCGAAGCCGAGACCGAGAAGCAGCTCACGCTGATCAATGCCGAGCGTGAAAAACGCCGGGCCGAGATCGACAAGCAAACGGCCGAGTTGCTCCGTGACAAGGCCAAGGTGAATGCCGAAGCCACCAAGATTACCGCCGACGCGGAAGCCCACGCACGCGAGGCCTCGCTCAAGGCCGACGGTGCCCTGCAGACCAAGCTCGACGCCCTTGTGCAAATCAACCGCGCCTGGGCCAACGCAGCAGCCCAGGCGCCGGTGCCCAGCGTGATGATGGGAGGATCCGACGCGGGCCTCGGTCGCCAGGACGAGATGAGCAAACTGATGAGCGTGCTCGCGACCAAGGCGGCGAAGGATCTGGTGCTCGATCTCAAGACGCCTTGAGTAAACACGCCCCGCATTGGTACCTGGAACTCTACCAATGCTGGGCGCGCTTGTCGGACCGACATGAGCATCTACGATGGGCAACGTTCGCACAACACGGCTAGTACAAGGAGACAATCAGGCGTGCTTGAACTGCACCAGGAGAGCAACGAAAGCCATCCAGATAAAAGCGGTAAGGAGGCAATACATACCCAGCTTCATGCGCCTTTTCAGGTAGACCGGAAAATCACGACTATCCTCCGGGTCCAGCCAACCCTGACGAATGCCTAACGCGGGCCAAAACATCCCGGCCGTCATGGCACTCACTGTCATCAGTCGAAACTTTAACGTCAGCGCGCCACCATTTCTCAGTTCCTCGCGAAGACCTTCACTTCGCTGCAAAGCTTCGCACATCACCCGGAAATGGCGCGAGCCTGCGATATGCAACTCAATTGCAAGCCCGGCCAGCCCAATAACGAATGGAGTGAGTAGCAACGCTATCCTCAGTTCTACAGGCCACCAACTCAAGTCAATCATAATCAACTTCGTATAATAACTCGCCTGCCCCTTCTCCTAGAAATTCCCCAAACTTCCCTGCACCAAGAGAAGAAGCACCGATTACTGCAATGCCACAGGTGGCCCGCCCCCAAGGTCCAAAACCACAGACTGCTTTAATGGCAAGTTTTCCAACAGTTCCGCCGACCATACCTCCCGCGACTCCTCCTAAAAAGCTGCCTGTTTCGGTAAACCGGACACGTTTACACTCTTCAGTTTCTCCCGCACGGCAAGCTTCGTAAATCTTCATGTAAGAGGACGTCGCCCCCAAGCCCACTGCCACATGCCCCCCATACTTCAAATATTTCGACATCTTCGCCACTTCATCCAAATGCGTCGCATACCCCGGTATCGCTCCCGGCGTGCCAGCCTTGGACCAGTGATGGACGAGGCTTTTAGTAGAGATATTCAAGCTCTTACGCAGGCTTTCATGACCACCGAGGTTCAAGTATTTGCCTAGAAATGCACTACGTAGCTGAGCATTCAATTGCTGATAGAGCGCTCGACGTGATTCGAAGAATTGCGGGCTATTGAGATGACCATGCAAGGTGAACTCGCGCTGATGCAGGCTTTCCAGCCCTTTGAGCGTATCTCCCACCTGCCCCAGCCCACGTGACAGCATGTCCTTGCCCACGCCCATGGATTGACTCGCACCATTGAGCACTCCAGCGATCTCGCCAATGTGCTGCATCATGAAGTTGGCCTCCTGCTCGTCGAGCTCGGCCAGTGCTTCCCGCGCCCGCTGCGCCGCAGCCATCAGGTCAGCTTCCTCGCGGGTGCAGGCGTGGTGGTTGTCGGGGTCACCTAGGACAAAGATTTCACCAGCCTTGAAACCTTGGTCGAAGGTAGGGTTCAGGCGCTGGATGCGTGCAATAGGCAGTGTGCTGTCCTGCGCCAACAACTGCGCCAGTACCTGAGGGCCGGACATGCTGCGGGGAACGATATGAAAACCGGGTTCCAACCCGACTTGCGCAGACGCGATGGCGCCAGGCATCTGTGCGTTGGCTTGGGCATGGAGAGTGCGGGCGCCGGGGACCGTCGCCGCGTTTGTCTGCCTGCCATGCATGAGATGACGGCATGGCGCCATTCCACCCAAAGGAGCAACCACCCTGTTACTGCCGTTCGGGCAGCCACAGGCAACCAGTGAACCATCCATCGCCAGTGGCTGACCGTCGGAAATCCACCCGAGGTAACCCTCTACAACGACGCCAGGTTGGCAGCAGAGCGGACATTCGGTAGTCGAGTCCCCGACCCGCAGGACCTTTCGCCCATCACAGATGTAACCCTCACCGCTGGCAATGCAGATTGCACCCGTGGTGGTGACATCGCCATCTACTGCCTGGCCTTTCCCGTCAAGACTGACGCGATACATGAGCAGGTTCCTTTTGCGCTGAAAGCTCAAGAACCTAACAAATGAAGTTCGCCCTGTTACCCGAGAAAAAGTGAAAGAGACATTTCCTACTTTGACTAGAGAAAAGTCTTAAAACCAACCCTGTAACCAGCCTGTTCAGGCGTGCAGCCTAACCTGAGCGGGCTGGTCACAATGCCCTTCAGTGCCCGCTACGCAACATTTCCTTCGGCACATACTTGCCAATTTCATACTTGCCGATCGCCGCCCGGTGCACCTCATCCGGCCCGTCGGCCAGGCGCAGGGTGCGCTGCATCGCGTACATGTAGGCCAGCGGAAAATCACCGCTCACCCCTGCCCCGCCATGGATCTGGATGGCCCGGTCGATCACCTTCAGTGCCACGTTCGGCGCCACCACCTTGATCTGGGCGATTTCGCTGCGGGCCACCTTGTTACCGACAGTGTCCATCATGTAGGCGGCCTTCAGGGTCAGCAGCCGGGCCATGTCGATCTCCATCCGCGAGTCGGCGATCTTGTCGACGTTGCCACCCAGCCGCGCCAGCGGCCGGCCGAACGCGGTGCGCTCGACCGAGCGTTTGCACATCAGTTCCAGGGCGCGTTCGGCCATGCCGATCGAACGCATGCAATGGTGGATGCGCCCAGGCCCGAGGCGGCCCTGGGCGATCTCGAAGCCACGGCCTTCGCCAAGGAGCACGTTTTCGTAAGGCACCCGCACGTTCTCGAACAACACTTCGGCATGGCCGTGTGGCGCGTCGTCGTAACCGAACACCGGCAGTGGGCGGACGATCTTCACGCCGGCCGCGTCGGTGGGCACCAGGATCATCGAGTGCTGTTGATGACGCTGGCCGTCGGGGTTGGACAGGCCCATGAAGATCATCACCTTGCAGCGCGGGTCGCAGGCGCCGGAGGTCCACCACTTGCGGCCGTTGATCACCCACTCGTCACCGTCGCGCACGGCGGTGGCGGCCATGTTGGTGGCATCCGAAGAGGCCACGTCGGGCTCGGTCATGGCGAACGCCGAGCGGATCTCGCCACGCAGCAGCGGCTCGAGCCACTGGCGCTTCTGCGCCTCGCTGCCGTAGCGCACCAGCACTTCCATGTTGCCGGTGTCCGGCGCCGAGCAGTTGAACGGCTCGGGCCCCAGCAGCGAACGGCCCATGATCTCGGCCAACGGCGCGTACTCAAGGTTGCTCAGCCCTGCGCCATATTCGGATTCGGGCAGGAACAGGTTCCACAGCCCTTCCTCGCGGGCCTTGGCCTTGAGCTCCTCCATGATCGCGGTAGGCTGCCAGCGGTCGCCCTCGGCAACCTGGCGCTCGAACACCGGCTCGGCCGGGTAGACGTATGCATCCATGAATGCGCTGACGCGCTCGCGCAGTGCCTGGACCTTGGGCGAATAGGCGAAATCCATCGGGGCTACCTTCCGTCAATGAAGAACATGGACCTGAGCCTAGAACAGCCACCCTTCATCCACCTAGTCTATTTTCTTCGTGTATAAACATTCATAACCAATATATGATCGATCCATAACTCCAACAAAGAGCGGCGCCCATGAACCTCAGCAAGGTCGACCTCAACCTGTTCATCGTCTTCGACGCGATCTACACCGAAGCCAACCTGACCCGCGCCGGGCAGATCGTCGGCATCACCCAGCCGGCGGTGTCCAATGCCCTGTCACGCCTGCGCGAGACGTTCAACGACCCGCTGTTCGTGCGCACCGCCCAGGGCATGGTGCCCACGCCCATGGCCCAGAACATCATCGGCCCGGTACGCAACGCGCTGTCGCTGCTGCGCACCTCGGTACAGGAAAGCCGCATCTTCACCCCGCTGCAGGCGAGCAAAACCTTCCGCATCAGCATGACCGACCTCACCGAGGCGGTGATCCTGCCGCCGCTGTTCCAGCGCCTGCGGCGGCTCGCCCCGGCGCTAGTGATCGAGAGTTTCCTGTGCAAGCGCCGCGAAACTACCAAGGAACTGGCCGCCGGACGCCTGGACTTCGCCGTCGACGCGCCGCTGAACACCGACCCGCAGGTGCGTCACGTCAAGCTCATGCAGGACCGCTACGTCTGCGCCATGCGCCCCGGCCACCCCCAGGCCGACAGCAAGCTGACCCTGGACAACTACCTGGCCATGACCCACATCCATATCTCCAGCCGCCGCAACGGCCTGGGCTATGTGGACCTGGCCCTGGGCAAGATGGGCGTGCAGCGCCGTGTCGCCCTGCGTTCGCAGCACTACCTGATGGCCTCCCAGGTACTGCAGCAGACCGACATGGTCATGACCGTGCCCGAGCGTTTCGCCCGCCGCCACCAGTTGCGCCACCAACCGCTGCCGGTGGAGGTACCGGCGCTGGAGACCCACCTCTATTGGCACGAAAGCACCGACCAGGACCCAGCCAACCGCTGGATGCGCGAGCAGATCATCGAATTGTGCGAGCGGGTGGTGGCCCAGGACGGCCAGGAGCAGGCAAGCCCGGCAATCGCATCGGCCTGAGTCGCCTACACTGTCGGTGATTGCCTCTGAACCCAGGAGCCACTCATGGACGACAGCCAACACGGCAAGCCACCGACCTTCTGGCAGATGCTGCAGAGCATCCTTGCCGCGGCGTTTGGCGTGCAAAGCGGCAAGAACCGCGCCCGCGACTTCACCTACGGCAAGGCCAGCCATTTCATCGTGATGGGAACAGTGTTCACGCTGATCTTCATCTTCGTGCTGATCGGCCTGGTGCAGTTGGCGATGCACCTGACGGCGCGCTGATCGCAGGGTAAATCCGCCAATACTGCTTGCCAAAACGCAATCCGCCCGCGGATATCCCTTCCGCGGGCGGTTCAGGTGTTTCTCACGGTCTTGAGCAGTTATCCGCTATTGATGGCTGACCCAGTACACCGCGGTGACCACCACCAGCACGATCAGACACAGGATCGCCCAGGCATCGACACTGCTGTCAGCTTTGCGGACCTTGGTAGAGTTTCCCATTGCATTGCCTCTTGTAGTGGTTATGGGAATGCACTTCACAAGCAGCAGTTAAGTCCAGCAATGCCCTTCGCTCAAGCAGGGTCTTTCAATACTCGACGGGTGACGTGAGAAACGGGTAGCGGAAATCCGCCGGCCGCCCTTCGGCACTGAAACGGTGGAAGTCGATACCGTGGCCATCCTGCTCCAGCAGCTTGAGCCAGCGCCTGGCCTTGGCCGGGTCGATCAGTTGCAGCGCGGGCGCGCTGTGCTCGCGCTGGCCGTCGCGGTCCACCGCCAGCCCCTGGGCATCGTCATGCAGCATGACCATGGCCCAGCCACCCAAGGTGAAATGCCCACCCATGAGCACGCTCAAACGCCCGTCGATTCGCGCGCGCAGGGCCTCGGGCGAGCTGTTGACCGCGCTGAACAGGGCATCGCGCCCCGGCACCTTGCCCAACGCCTCGAACGCCTGCATGGCACCGAACGCCATCTGGTCGTTGGCCGACCACACCAGGCGGGTGTCGGGGTAGCGCTCGAGCAGCATCTGCGCCTGTTCGAAGGCACGCTGGCGGCTCCAGCCGCCGTACACCACCTGGCGCAGGCGCACCTGGGGGAACTCGGCCAGTGCCCGGCGCATGCCCTGCACGCGCAACTGCGAGGCCGGCGTGGTCTTGACCCCGGCGAAGGCCAGCAGGTCGACCGGCCCGGCTGCGGCGGGCAATTGCGCCGCCAGCGCCTTGAGCATCTGGTAACCCGCCTCCTCGTCGTTGCTGACCAATGTGCCGAGCACTTCAGGATACTTGTCCGGCTGCGCCTGGACGCTGTGTGCCTGGCTGTCGGTGAGGCCGTTGTTGACCAGGAACAGCTTGACCCCGGTCCCCCGCGACAGGCGGATGATCTCGGGGGCGATATACAGTTCGTTGACCAGCACCAGGTAGTCTGGACGCTGCGGTCCTTGCAGCGCCTCCCGAGCCTGGTTCAGCGCAAGGTCGGCGCGACGCTCGCTGTACTGCACGCGCAAGGTCATGCCCAGGTCGCTGGCGGCGGCCTGCATGAAGCGTGAATAGTCGACCCAGAACGTTTCATCGGAATAGCCCGGGTTGAGAAATACCACCGAAGCGGCCTGCGCGCTCGCTGCCAGTGGCAGGCTCAGGCACAGGCTCTGGCACAAGGCCTTGAGCATGCTGTTACATCCCTGCGAAGCAAACCCCGGATTATAGCCCTGCGATGTACCGCAGCGGACAAATGCCAGTCAGTCTCACTTAGTCCAAATGGTTCTTTTCATATGCAAAAACATCACTTTAGCGCATAAACCCACTCTGCTATCGTTCCTCCGCTCCGCCCCGGAGTGCGCGGCCGTGCGCGCGATTAGCTGCATGCAGCCTGAGACAGGACTTATATGTACGTATACGACGAGTACGATCAGCGGATCATCGAGGACCGCGTCAAGCAGTTCCGTGATCAGACCCGCCGCTACCTGGCCGGTGAGCTGAGCGAAGAAGAATTCCGCCCTCTGCGCCTGCAGAACGGCCTGTATATCCAACGTTTCGCGCCGATGTTGCGAGTCGCCGTGCCCTATGGCCAGCTGAACGCACGTCAGACCCGCATGCTGGCGAAGATCGCCCGCGACTACGACAAGGGCTACGCGCACATCAGTACGCGCCAGAACGTGCAGTACAACTGGCCGGCGCTCGAAGACATCCCCGAGATCCTCGCCGAGCTGGCCACCGTGCAGATGCACGCGATCCAGACCAGCGGCAACTGCCTGCGCAACGTCACCACCGACCAGTTCGCCGGTGTCGCCGCCGACGAGTTGGTCGACCCGCGCCCGTGGTGCGAGATCGTCCGCCAGTGGACCACCTTCCACCCGGAATTCGCCTACCTGCCACGCAAGTTCAAGATCGCCGTCAACGGTTCGAGCGACGACCGCGCCGCCATCGAGGTGCACGACATCGGCCTGGAGCCGGTGCGCAACGCCGCAGGCGAACTGGGCTTCCGCGTATTGGTCGGTGGCGGCCTGGGCCGTACCCCGGTGATCGGCGCGTTCATCAACGAGTTCCTGCCCTGGCAGGACCTGCTCAGCTACCTGGACGCCATCCTGCGCGTGTACAACCGTTACGGTCGTCGTGACAACAAGTACAAGGCGCGGATCAAGATCCTGGTCAAGGCCCTCACCCCGGAAGTGTTCGCCGAGAAGGTCGAGGCCGAGATGGTCCACCTGCGTGGCGGCAACACCACCCTGACCGAGGCCGAAGTACAGCGCGTCGCCCGCCACTTCGTCGACCCCGAGTACCTGGCCCTGGACAACACCGACTTCAGCGCGCTGGACGCCGAGCACCCGGGCTTTGCCCGCTGGCGCTCGCGCAACACCCGCGCGCACAAGAAGCCGGGCTATGTTGCCGTGACCCTGTCGCTCAAGCCCACCGGCGTCGCCCCGGGCGACCTGACCGACAAGCAGCTGGACGCGGTAGCCGACCTGGCCGAGCGCTACAGCTTCGGCTACCTGCGCACCTCCCACGAGCAGAACATCATCCTCGCCGACGTCGAGCAGCGTCAGCTGCACGCGCTGTGGCTGGAACTGCGCGAGCAAGGCTTCGCCACCCCGAACATCGGCCTGCTGACCGACATCATCTGCTGCCCGGGCGGTGACTTCTGCTCGCTGGCCAACGCCAAGTCGATCCCGATCGCCGAATCCATCCAGCGCCGCTTCGACGACCTGGACTACCTGTTCGACATCGGCGAGCTCGACCTGAACATCTCCGGCTGCATGAACGCCTGCGGCCACCACCACGTCGGCCACATCGGCATCCTTGGCGTGGACAAGAAGGGTGAGGAGTTCTACCAGGTCTCGCTGGGCGGCAATGCCGCGCGCGACGCCAGCCTGGGCAAGATCCTCGGCCCCTCCTTCGCCCAGGACGACATGGCCGACGTGATCGAGAAGCTGATCAATGTGTACGTCGAGCGGCGCACCGAAGACGAGCGCTTCATCGACACCTACCAGCGGATCGGCATCGACCCCTTCAAGGAACGCGTCTATGCAGCGAATCATTAAGAACAACCAGATCGTCGACGAAACCTGGCACCTGCTGCCCAAGGACGTCTCGATCGACGAACTGACCAACTGCGACGACTACATTGTGCCGCTGCAGCTGTGGCGCGACCATCCGAGCCTGCTCAAGGCCCGCGACGGCGGCCTGGGCATCTGGCTGGACAGCGACGAAGAAGCCGAGGAAATCGGCGAGCACGTCGAGCACTTCCAGGTGATCGCCCTGAACTTCCCGGCCTTCACCGACGGGCGCAGCTACTCCAATGCGCGCCTGCTGCGTGACCGCTACAAGTTCAAGGGCGAGCTGCGCGCCATTGGCGACGTGCTGCGCGACCAGCTGTTCTACATGGCCCGCTGCGGTTTCGACGCGTTCGCCATCCGTCCCGACAAGGACCCGGAAGACGCGCTGCAGAGTCTGAAGGACTTCTCGGTGACCTACCAGGGCGCCACCGACGAACCGCTGCCGCTGTTCCGCCGCCGCTGATCGTCGCCTGCCGCATTGAACGGCCCGCCTTATGGCGGGCCGTTTCATTTGCGGATCGGCTGCGCGCTAGCGCAACGGCACATAGATATCCGTCTGCCACTGCTCCAGCGGCGTCTGCGGGTAGATGCTCAGGTAATGGAAGAACAACGGGTGATCGCGCAGTTCCTCACCACTTCCCGGCAGCCAGTCGCGGTAGATCGGGTAGATCGTCTCGCCGATGTGGTCCGGAGAGCCGACATGGCGCACCACTGCGCAGCGCCCAGCGGGCAGGCTCGACTCGCAGACGCCTTGAGCGTTCGGCGCCACGGCCTCATGGATTTCCCCGCAGATGGCAAAGCGGAAGTCTTCCGGCGCGGTAGTGTCCGGATTGTTGTAGGGGATGCCGAAGCTGCGACTGCTGGCCACGGGCGATTGCCCGCTGCTCATGCGCCAGTCGATGAACCGGCGCACGGATTCGCTGACCTGGCTCGGCGGCCCCCGATGTTCGAGCGCGGCAAGGCGCACGGCGGCGAAATCGACGATTCGTACCTGCATGGTGATGCTCCTGGAAAAATGAGGAATGGCAAACACCGTATTCCATACCTGCCAGTCCGGCCGGCGGCGAAACGCGCTGGGCGCATGCCCGAAGGCCCGCCTGAACGCCCTGCTGAATGCCTCGGGGCTTTCGAACCCAGCCGCCAGGGCCGCGTCCAGCACCGAGTGTTCGGGCTGGCCGAGCAACCGATGCGCGGCACGGCGCAGGCGCATCAGTTGCACATAACGGGCAACCGGGACGCCCACATAGGCACTGAACTGACGATGAAAATGAAACGCCGAAAAATGTGCCACGGCGCTCAAGGTCTCCACCGACAGGTCACCTTCGAGGTTGTCCTCGATATAGGCAAGCACGGTCTCGAACCGCTGCTGGTAAAGGGCATTGACTGACAAATCAGGTTGCTCCTGGAAATACGGCAGGCCACAGCTTCGTCGATCCTGCCATGACCCCGCCTAGCCGGACTTGCTCAATCACAACATTCTCAGGTAGTCCTGGCCTGGCCGCGATCACTAGCAAAGCCGGTGCTATCCAGCGTATCTGCCGCACGCGTGTACGCCATTATTGTCACGCTCTGATCACAACCCAACCTCGCATTCATGACTCCAGCTCAAAGGACCTTGTTTTGCCGAGGCCTTAATCAATCCCGCCGAACCGCGCACACTGCACGCATTCACTCGACAGGAGCACATCCATGAGCATTCCATCCTTTGGCCTGGGTACCTTCCGCCTCACCGGCCAGGCCGTCATCGACTCGGTCAGTGCTGCGCTGGAGCTGGGCTACCGCGCCATCGACACCGCGCAGATCTACAAGAACGAAGCCGAGGTCGGCCAGGCCATCGCCGAGAGCGGCGTGCCGCGCGACGAATTGTTCATCACCACCAAGATCTGGGTCGACAACTACGCCGCCGACAAACTGATCCCCAGCTTGAGCGAGAGCCTGGCCAAGCTGCGCACCGAGCATGTCGACCTGCTGCTGATCCACTGGCCGGCCCCTGGCAATGGCGTCGAGCTGCCCGAATACATGCAGGCCCTGGCCGAGGCCAAGCGCCAGGGCCTGACCCGCCAGATCGGCATCTCCAACTTCAACATCGAACTGACCCGCCAGGCCATCGCCGTGGTCGGCCAGGGCGAGATCGCCACCAACCAGATCGAGCTCAGCCCGTATCTGCAAAACCGCAAGCTCACCGCCTTCCTCGCGGAACAAGGCATCACCACAACCTCCTACATGACCCTGGCCTATGGCAAGGTCCTGAAGGATCCGCTGCTGGCGCAAATCGCCGCCAAGCACAAGGCGACAGTGGCCCAGGTGGCCTTGGCCTGGGCATTGCAACTGGGCTACGCGGTGATCCCTTCATCGACCAAGCGCGAGAACCTGGCCAGCAACCTGCTCGCCCAGAGCCTGCGCCTGGACGCCGACGACATGACGCGCATCGCCACCCTGGAGCGCGACGGCCGTGAAGTCAGCCCGGACGGCCTGGCACCGGCCTGGGACTGATATCCTTCGGGCATGGAGGCCCACCTCCCTGATTTCAACCGCTTTTTCGGAGCTCCCAATGAGCACGCTTTCCCCCGGACGGGTACTGTTCGCCCTGGCCATCGGCGCCTTCGGCATCGGCACCACCGAGTTCACCCCCATGGGCCTGCTGCCGGTGATCGCCGACGGCGTCGGCGCCAGCATTCCCAGCGCCGGCATGCTGATCACCGCCTATGCCATCGGCGTCATGGTCGGCGCGCCGATCATGACCTTGCTGTTCAGCCGCTTCGGCAAGCGTGCCGCGCTGATGATGCTGATGGGCATCTTCACCCTCGGCAACCTGCTGTCGGCGCTGTCGCCGGACTACTACACCCTGCTTGTCTCGCGTCTGATCACCAGCCTCAACCATGGCGCCTTCTTCGGCCTGGGCGCGGTGGTGGCCGCCAGCGTGGTGCCCCGGGACAAGCAGGCCAGCGCCGTGGCCACCATGTTCATGGGCCTGACCATCGCCAACATCGGCGGCGTGCCGGCCGCCACCTGGCTCGGCCAGCAGGTCGGCTGGCGCATGGCCTTTGCCGGCACCGCGGTGCTGGGCCTGATGGCCATCGCCGCCCTGTGGTATGCGCTGCCCAAGGGTGAGCGCGGCAACGTGCCCCATGTCCGCAAGGAGCTGGCGGTAATCGCCCGCCCCAACGTGCTGCTGGCCATGGCCACCACCGTGCTCGGCGCAGGCGCCATGTTCACCCTGTACACCTATGTCGCACCGGTGCTCGCCGAGCTGACCGGCGCCTCCGCCAGTTTCGTCACCCTTGGCCTGGTGCTGATTGGCGTCGGCTTCACCTTGGGCAACAGCCTGGGTGGCAAGCTGGCCGACTGGTCGCTGGACGGTGCCGCACGGATCTTCCTCGGCGCACTGGCGGCGATCATGCTGCTGATGCCGCTGGTACTGGGTAGCCATGTCGGCGCGGCGCTCGCGCTGCTGGTCTGGGGGGTATTCACCTTCGCCGTGGTTCCGCCGCTGCAGATGCGGGTGATGATCGCCGCGGCCGAAGCGCCGGGGCTGGCGTCGTCGATCAACGTCGGCGCGTTCAACCTGGGCAATGCCGTGGGCGCGGCTCTGGGTGGCGCGGTGATCAGACTGGACCTGGGTTACGCGGCGGTGCCGATGGCCGGTGGCCTGCTGGCGGCGGCCGGGTTGCTGCTGGTGTGGCTGGGCGGGCGTGGCAAGGCCACCGACGAGGCCTTGGGCAAGCCGGCCTGAGACAGCCGAAACAAACTAGAACGCCGCCATCCCCAAGGGATGGCGGCGTTCTAGCGTTGCAACCGCAGGCGGTCAGGCCGGGGCCGAAGTGCGGATCAAGTGATCGAAGGCGGCCAGCGAAGCCTTGGCGCCCTCGCCCACGGCAATGACGATCTGCTTGTATGGCACCGTGGTCACGTCACCGGCGGCGAACACACCCGGGATGCTGGTCTGGCCCTTGGCGTCGACGATGATCTCGCCGCGCGGCGACAGCTCCACGGTGCCCTTGAGCCAATCGGTGTTGGGCAGCAAGCCGATCTGCACGAAGATGCCTTCCAGCGCCAGGTCATGCAGCGCCTCGGTGCTGCGGTCCTTGTAGCGCAGGCCGGTGACCTTTTCACCGTCGCCGACCACTTCGGTGGTCAGCGCGCTGGTGATCACCTTGACGTTCGGCAGGCTGTGCAGCTTGCGCTGCAACACGGCGTCGGCACGCAGCTGGCTGTCGAACTCGATCAGGGTCACCTGGGCAACGACACCGGCCAGGTCGATGGCCGCTTCCACGCCGGAGTTGCCGCCACCGATCACCGCCACGCGCTTGCCCTTGAACAGCGGGCCGTCGCAGTGTGGGCAGTAGGCCACGCCGCGAGCGCGGTACTGCTGCTCGCCTGGCACGTTCATTTCACGCCAGCGGGCACCAGTGGCCAGGATCACGGTCTTGGCCTTGAGCGAGGCGCCGCCGGCCAGGCGCACTTCGTGCAGGCCGCCGTCGCTGGCCGGGATCAACGCTTCGCCGCGCTGCAGGTTCATGATGTCGACGTCGTATTGCTTGACGTGCTCTTCCAGCGCCGTGGCCAGCTTCGGCCCTTCGGTTTCCTGCACCGAGATGAAGTTCTCGATGGCCAAGGTGTCGAGCACCTGGCCGCCGAAACGCTCGGCCGCAACACCGGTACGGATGCCTTTGCGCGCGGCGTAGATCGCTGCGGCAGCACCGGCCGGGCCACCGCCGACCACCAGTACGTCGAAGGCGTCCTTGGCGTTGATCTTCTCGGCCTGGCGGGAGCCGGCATTGGTGTCGATCTTGCCAAGAATCTCTTCCAGCCCCATGCGGCCCTGGCCGAACACTTCGCCGTTCAGGTAGATGCTCGGCACGGCCATGACCTTGCGGGCTTCGACTTCATCCTGGAACAACGCGCCGTCGATGGCGACGTGGCGGACATTGGGGTTGAGCACCGCCATCAGGTTCAGCGCCTGGACCACGTCCGGGCAGTTCTGGCACGACAGCGAGAAGTAGGTCTCGAAGGTGAACTCGCCTTCCAGCGCCTGGATCTGCTCGATCACTTCGGCACTGGCCTTGGAGGGATGGCCACCGACTTGCAGCAGCGCCAGCACCAGGGAGGTGAATTCGTGGCCCATGGGGATACCGGCGAAGCGCAGGCTGATATCAGACCCTGGGCGGTTCAGCGAGAACGAAGGGCGACGGGTGTCGGCGCCGTCCGCGCTGAAGGTAATCAGGTTCGACAGGCCGGCGATTTCCACCAGCAGGTCGTGCAATTCGCGGGACTTCGCGCCGTCGTCGAGGGAGGCAACGATCTCGATCGGCTGGGTGACCCGCTCCAGGTAGGTTTTCAGTTGCGATTTAAGCGTGGCGTCCAACATACGGGCGATTCCTTTTTCAAAACTCGGATACAAAAACGCCCAGGCGAGGTCGCCCGGGCGTTTTTACGGGGCGGTAACTGCTTCAGCTTTGGCGGCTGTCTACCGCCCGCGATTGGCGCATGGTCGGATTTTCGTTCGAGAAGTGCCTGCGCGGCGATCAGGCAAGGCGAAAACAGGCGAGGAAGCGGAGTTGACAGGTTGTCAATGAGCATTCCGAGCCTGTTTTCAACGCAGCATGGTCGTCGCGCAGGCGCTTATCGGGCGAAAATTAGATCTTGCCGACCAGGTCGAGCGACGGTGCCAGAGTGGCTTCGCCTTCTTTCCACTTGGCCGGGCAGACTTCGCCTGGGTGAGCGGCAACGTACTGGGCAGCTTTGACTTTACGCAGCAGCTCGGCAGCATCGCGGCCTACACCACCGTCGTTCAGTTCGACGATCTTGATCTGGCCTTCCGGGTTGATCACGAAGGTACCGCGATCGGCCAGGCCGGCTTCCTCGATCAGCACGTCGAAGTTGCGCGAGATGACGTGGGTCGGATCACCGATCAGTGGGTACTTGATCTTGCCGATGGTGTCCGAGGTGTCGTGCCAGGCTTTGTGGGTGAAGTGGGTGTCGGTGGACACGCCGTAGATTTCCACGCCCAGTTTCTGGAACTCGGCGTAGTTGTCGGCCAGGTCGCCCAGCTCGGTCGGGCAGACGAAAGTGAAGTCGGCCGGGTAGAAGAATACGACCGACCACTTGCCTTTCAGGTCGGCTTCGCTGACCTGGACGAACTCGCCGTTGTGGTAGGCGGTGGCGTTGAACGGTTTGACCTGGCTGTTGATGATAGGCATGAGAGACGCTCCTTCATGGATTGAATTTCAATGGGTTGAAATCAGTTGACGGAGAGAATCCTAACCGCTGGTCCCGTTAAAGGCTCATTGGCAAAGCTCATGCTCGCGATTGGTTTTGGCTATAAGGCGGGATTATTAATAGAAGGGATTGGGCTGAGCAAAGGATTGCGCGGGGTCAAAAGCATCGCGGGGCAAGCCCGCTCCCACGCCCGGCGATACCTGGCGTGGGAGCGGGCTTGCCCCGCGACAAGGCGTATCAGCGAGTGACGGTACGCATGGTCACGAATTCTTCGGCCGCGGTCGGGTGCACGCCGATGGTTTCGTCGAACTGCTGCTTGGTCGCCCCGGCCTTCAGGGCGATACCCAGCCCCTGGATGATTTCGCCGGCATCCGGGCCGACCATGTGGCAACCCAGGACCTTGTCGGTCTCGGCGTCGACCACCAGCTTCATCAGGGTCTTCTCCTGGATGTCGGTGAGGGTCAGCTTCATCGCCCGGAAGCGGCTCTCGAAGATCTGCACCTTGTGCCCGGCGGCCAGCGCCTGCTCCTCGGTCAGGCCCACGGTGCCGATCGGCGGCTGACTGAACACCGCTGTCGGGATGTTCTGGTAATCGACAGGACGGTACTGCTCAGGCTTGAACAGACGTCGGGCCACGGCCATGCCTTCGGCCAGGGCCACCGGCGTCAGTTGCACCCGGCCGATCACATCGCCGATGGCCAGTATCGAAGGCTCGGTGGTCTGGAACTGCTCATCGACTCGGATAAAACCACGCGGATCCAGCTCCACCCCGGTGTTTTCCAGGCCCAGGTTGTCCAGCATCGGCCGCCGGCCGGTGGCGTAGAAGATGCAATCGGCCACCAGCTCGCGACCATCCTTGAGGGTGGCCTTGAGGCTGCCGTCATCGAGTTTGTCGATGCGCTGGATATCGGCGTTGAACTGAAGGTCCATGCCGCGCTTTTCCAGTTCTTCCTTCAGGTGCGTGCGCACCGAGCCGTCGAAGCCGCGCAGGAACAGGTCGCCGCGATACAGCAGCGTGGTAGCGGCGCCCAGGCCCTGGAAGATGCCGGCGAACTCCACGGCGATATAGCCGCCACCCACTACCAGCACGCGACGTGGCAATGCCTTGAGGTAGAAGGCTTCATTGGAGGTGATCGCCAGTTCCTTGCCGGGGATATCGGGCACCTGTGGCCAGCCACCGGTGGCGATCAGGATGGTGGCCGCCGTGTAGCGCTGGCCCTCGACCTCCACTTCATTGGCGCCGGTGATCCGGGCATGCCCCTGCAGCAGGGTGACGCCACTGTTGACCAGCAAGTTGCGATAGATGCCGTTGAGGCGCTCGATCTCGCGGTTCTTGTTGGCGATCAGCGTACCCCAGTCGAAATGCCCCTCCTCGAGGGTCCAACCGAAGCCCGCGGCCTGTTCCAGCTCGTCGGCCACATGGGCGCCGTACACCAGCAGTTTCTTCGGCACGCAGCCGACGTTGACGCAGGTGCCCCCCAGGTAACGGCTCTCGGCCACCGCCACCCTGGCACCGAAGCCCGCGGCGAATCGCGCCGCGCGCACACCGCCGGAACCGGCACCAATCACGAACAGATCAAAATCGTAGGCCATGCATTCAGTCTCCTAGGCAGGCGCCCAGCATAGCGCCGTTGCCTGCCACAGACAAAAAAGCCACCCCGAGGGGCAATGCCAGTCAGTTAAGCGTTAGGGGCCGCTTTGCGGCCCATCGCCGGCAAGCCGGCTCCCACAATTGCTGCGCAGGACTCAAGAATTGCGCGGTCCCTGTGGGAGCCGGCTTGCCGGCGATGGGCTGCAAAGCAGCCCCAGTGACGCTAACTAACAAGTATTACCCCGAGGGGTGGCTTCTGGACCTGCCGGGCGAACTCAGTACGCCTTGCCGGTCTTGTAGAAGTTCTCGAAGCAGAAGTTGGTCGCCTCGATGTAGCCTTCGGCGCCACCGCAGTCGAAACGCTTGCCCTTGAACTTGTAGGCGATCACGTTGCCTTCGGCGGCCTGTTTCATCAGCGCGTCGGTGATCTGGATCTCGCCGCCCTTGCCTGGTTCGGTCTGTTCGATTTTCTCGAAGATATCCGGGGTCAGGATGTAACGGCCGATGATGGCCAGGTTCGACGGTGCGTCTTCCGGCTTCGGCTTCTCGACCATGGAATCCACGCGGAAGATGCCGTCCTTGATCTCTTCACCGGCGATAACGCCGTACTTGTTGGTTTCCTGCGGGTCGACTTCCTGGATGGCAACGATCGAGCAGCGGTACTTCTTGTACAGCGCGACCATTTGCGCGAGCACGCCATCACCTTCGAGGTTGACGCACAGGTCGTCAGCCAGTACCACGGCGAACGGCTCGTCACCGATCAGCGGGCGGCCGGTGAGGATAGCGTGGCCCAGGCCTTTCATTTCGGTCTGGCGGGTGTAGGAGAACGAGCACTCGTCCAGCAGACGACGGATGCCGACCAGGTATTTTTCCTTGTCGGTGCCCTTGATCTGGTTTTCCAGCTCGTAGCTGATGTCGAAGTGGTCTTCCAGGGCACGCTTGCCACGGCCGGTGACGATGGAAATTTCATTCAGGCCGGCGTCCAGTGCTTCTTCAACGCCATACTGGATCAGTGGCTTGTTGACCACCGGCAGCATTTCCTTGGGCATGGCTTTGGTAGCGGGCAGGAAACGAGTGCCGTAACCGGCTGCCGGGAACAAGCATTTCTTGATCATATACGTCCTTAACAAGGGCTTTGCGTACGAAATTCGGCGCAGTCTAATCAGGCGGCGGTCACCTTACAATGCCCCCCCGCAGCGGCCGATGCCATCATAGAGACATTCCAGTGTAGTTAGTTCCGCAAGGGCATGGATATTAAGCGCCCGACGGCTTGCCACAGAGCCGGCCCGCACCCGTGAAACGACCATGGCTGCGGGCTTGGCCTTTCATCGGATCGGCTCAGCCACCAACGCCCTGCCCGATCAACACGCCATCGACTTTCTGCCCATACAGGTTGACCCCATCGTTGGCATGGAACTTCAGCCGGGTCTTCTCGATCGAGCCCTCGACCAGGCGCGGATCCTGCGGCCGCTCATGGCGATTGATCCAGGCTGCCACGTCCCAGGCCTGCTGGTCGCTCAGGCTGCCGGGCTTGCCCAATGGCATGTTGTACTTGATGAACGACGCCGCCGTGTTGATCCGGTGCATGCCGGCCCCCCAGTTGTACGAGTCCTTGCCCCACAGCGGCGGCATCACGTACTCCCCGGCCACCTTCTGCCCTTCGCCGTTGCCGCCGTGGCAGATCGCGCATTGTTCGTCATACACCTGCTTGCCGCGCTTGAAGTCGTAGCCATCCTTGGGCTTCGGCACTTCCGGGTAGCCGCGACCGGCGATCTCCACCCCCGTCGGCGCCTGGGTCGACAACCAGTAGGCATAGACGCTCAGCGCAGTCATCTGCGGGCTATCGGCCGCCGGCGGCTTGCCATTCATGCTGAAGCTGAAACAGCCCTGGATGCGTTCGGCGAAGGTGTTGACCTTGTCGTTTTTCTTGCGATACGCCGGGTACATCGGATAGGCGCCCCAAAGCGGCGCGGAATGGAACAGGCGGCCCTGGTCGAGATGGCAGTTGCTGCAGTTCAAGCCATTGCCAACGGCTTCGGGCATCAGCCTGCGGGTATCGACGAACAGCGCATGCCCTTCACGGACCATCTTGCCGAAAGCGTTGTCCGGAATGGCGCTTTCCGCGGGCGGTACGAATTGCGGAGCCGCCTGCACGCCCGGCACCTTGAGCTGGGACTGGTCTTCCATGGCGATAGGGGTGGCCTGGGCAGCGCCCATGGCCAGCAGCAACAGGCTTGGCATAAGGGTTTTCATGGCTTGGCCTCCTGGCTTGCCGGCTGTGCGAAGTAGTCGGCAACCGCCTTGACCTCGGCATCGGTCATCGCTTTGGCGACATCCACCATCAGCTGGTTGGGGTCGTTGCTGCGGCTGCCATCGCGCCAGGCGTTGAGCTGTGCCACCAGGTAGCCGGCCGGCTGCCCGGCCAACGGTGGGAAGTGCTCGCCGACACCGCTGCCACCCGGGCCATGGCACTGCACGCAACCGGGAATCTTGCGGCTCCAGTCGCCATAGATGGCCAGGCGGGCCACCGGATCAGTGGCAATCTGCTGGCGGCGCGTGTCAGGTGCGGTATCGGCCGGCAGCTTGGCGAGGTAGGCGCTGATCGCTTCGATTTCCGCATCGTCCAGGGCCTTGGCCAGGGGCTCCATCACCGCCTGCTTGCGGCTGCCACTGCGAAAGTCCTGCAATTGCTTGCTCAGATAACCGGCAGGCAAGCCGGCCAAGCGGGGAAAGCCGGCGGCGGCGATGCCTTTGCCGTCCGGGCCATGACAGCCGAGGCAAGCCATGGCGGCGGGATTCTGCCCGCCCTGATTGAAGATTTTCTGGCCGTCGGCAGCGTGCGCCGAGGGCCAGGCCAAGATCAGCAGGCTGCCGATCACGACATGGCTCAGGGGTTTCATCACGGAGGCTCCATTTCCTTGTTATAAGCTTAGGCTCAAACGATATAAGCCCAGAAATACTAGGCCTATTCCCCGGCCTGCGACAACGTGCCGCCGGGAAGGAAAATGGCAATACGCCAGCTAATTACCGATTAACTGAGCTGGATCAAGAACCGGAGATGCATTGGGTTGCGGCAGTGCGCACATCGCCCAGGCGCAGCGGGAAGTTGTTCAACCGCTCATAGACCTTGATCGCGCTGCCGCTGCCGCGCTTGTCGATATCGAGCAACGCCGCCGGGCCCACGCCAGCCGACAGCTTCTGCGGCACGGTCAGGCGCAGGTTTTCCCCGCGCACCTCCTCTTGCAACGGATCGCGCGTTTCAGCCAGCTTGCGCTTCACGCAGTCAGCGTATTCACGTGGCGTCTTGCCAGAGATCACGTCCAAGGTGGCGTGGGACTGCTCGAGTTCCGTCACGCTGACACAGCCTCCCAATGCCAGCACCGCTGCCGCTATTACCCATTTCATGCACACACTCTCCAACTTCAAAGTCATCCTCTGACCACGTCCAGGCGTTTTTGCTCCCACGTCTGGCGGAAATCTCCTTGGCTTGGTCAGCCCGGGCGCAAGTGTAACCTCACATCGTGATATCTTTCGCGTTTGCAGAAACAATCCTTGCGGAGCGCCCCATGAAATTCGTACACCAGCGCGAACACCTGAACGAGGACGATATCGTCGTCATCGAGTGTTCCCAGCGCTGCAACATCCGCCTGATGAACGACGCCAACTTCCGCAGCTTCAAGAATGGCGGCCGGCATACCTACCACGGCGGCCACTTCGAGAAATTCCCGGCGAAGATCACCGTTCCCAGCACCGGTTTCTGGAACATCACCATCGACACCGTGACCACCCGCCCGATCTCCGTGACGCGCAAGCCAACCCTGACCCACAAGATCAAGATCATTCGTCGCTCGTCGTCGAAACTCGGATGAGGCCAGCATGACCCAGACCATCAAGTACGTGATCAAGTACAAGCTCGACGGCGAACGCCGCTGGGATTTCGCCCTGATGCCCGACGCCTCCCTGGAGCAGGCGCAGGAAGCCCTGCGCAAGATCCATGGCGACGACGCCGACAAGATCAGCGACATCCAGGTCAGCAAGGCCCTGTAGCTACTCTGGCCCACCGCACTCAAGGAGTCGCCCATGAGCACCTGGCAAGACCGCCGCATCCTCGATCTGCTTGGTATCGAGCTACCCATTCTCCAGGCGCCCATGGCCGGCGCCACCGGCTCAGCCATGGCCATTGCCGTCGGTAAAGCCGGGGGCCTGGGCGCCCTGCCCTGCGCCATGCTCTCCAGCGAGCAGCTGCGTGGCGAAATCGGCGCCTTCCGCGCCGCCTGCCAGGGTCCGCTCAACCTGAACTTCTTCTGCCATCAACCGCCGACGCCAGACCCTGAGCAAGACGCTCGCTGGAAACAGGCGCTAAAGCCCTTCTACGAGGAAGTCGGCGCGGACTTCGAGGCGCCGACGCCGGTGTCCAATCGCGCGCCCTTTGACGAACAAAGCTGCAAGCTGGTGGAGGAACTGCGCCCGGAAGTGGTCAGCTTCCACTTCGGCCTGCCAGCGCCGGCGTTGCTGCAGCGGGTCAAGGCGGCAGGCGCCAAGGTGCTGTCCAGCGCCACCACGGTGGAGGAAGCGATCTGGCTGGAACAGTACGGCTGCGACGCGATCATCGCCATGGGTTATGAAGCCGGCGGCCATCGCGGCATGTTCCTCAGCAACGACATCACCAGCCAGATCGGCACCTTCGCCCTGGTGCCGCAGATCGTCGACGCGGTGAGCCTGCCGGTGATCGCGGCAGGCGGCGTGGCCGATCACCGCGGCCTGCTCGCCGCCCTGGCCCTGGGCGCCTCGGCCGTGCAGATCGGCACCGCCTACCTGTTCTGCCCCGAAGCCAAGGTGTCACCTGCGCACCGCCGCGCCCTGGACAACGCCCCCGCCAGCGATACCGCGCTGACCAACCTGTTCACCGGCCGCCCGGCCCGCGGCATCAACAACCGCCTCATGCGCGAGCTGGGCCCGATGAGCGCCCTCGCCCCGCGCTTCCCGTTGGCCGGCGGCGCGCTGATGCCGCTGCGCGCGATCACCGACCCGCAAGGCAACAGTGATTTCAGCAACCTGTGGTCCGGGCAGGCATTGCGCCTGGGAAGGCCTATGGGTGCAGAGGCACTGACCCGCGAAATTGCAGGCGAGGCCCTGAAGCGGATTGTCCGGTGAACGCGACACGTTCATAGAGAGGCCCTTGCCGCAATAACCCGGCGTGCGGCGGTATACTCGCCAGCTTTCGAACCTCGCCCGGGAAACCGTTATGCAGCAAGTCCTGCTCATCGTCGATGTGCAATCCACCTTCAGCCCTTCCGAGAAACTGGTGGACGGCATCCGCGTGTTGTCCGCGCACATCCCCACGATCGCCTCGGTCGAGCTGCACGACGAGCAGGTCACGCCGTTCCAGCGCCAGCTCGGTTGGCACCCGGCCAGCGAGGACGTGGCCCTGGTCGAGGCGGACAAGGTGTTCGTCAAGCATGGCTATGGCCAGACCGCCGAGACGCTCGACTACATCAAAAGCCTCGGCGTTGAACGCGTGCTGGTCTGCGGGCTGCAGACCGAGACCTGCGTGCTGGCCGCAGGCTTCGCCCTGTTCGATGCGGGGCTCACCCCGACACTGGTCACCGACCTGACCATGGGTTCCTCGCTGGACCGCTCCGGGCAGTTGGGCATCGACCTGTGGAAACACCATTTCGGTCATGTCACCACCGCCGCCGAGGTGCTGGCCGGGCTGCACGATCAGCGAGATGTTCCAAGCCCCTCGAATACGCAGTGATCGTTGTGCAGCCAGCCCGGCCTGGCTTCGCCCGTTATCCGCAGCGCAAGCTCGCGCCTGACGTCTCAGGCGGCCATGGAGTCAAGGGCACTCGCAGGTGGAAGGCCCGAACACAGGCCCCGCGCAAGGGTCTTTGCCCGGGCCGAACACCGGGCATGACGCCTGGGCCGTCACGGAAAAGCCCCACAGCAGCAGTACAGCCAACATGACTTTCTTCATGGGTAACCTCCTGGTCAATGATTGATGCTTCCCTGCACTTTCGCTGTGATCAGCGCTCGCACACGCAGGTCGTCGGGCCCAGCACCGGGCCGGCACAAGGGTCCTCCCAGGGTCCCAGTACCGCGCAATCGGCCTGCGCCGTCATCGAGCACATCCACAGCAGTATCGCGCCAGCCAGCATTTTCCTGTTCATCCAACCCTCCTTGGGCCTATCCCTGACGATCCTTCCCCAACGGGCGACAACCGCTCGCCGGGCCCGCAACAGCTAAGACCAGCCCCGCTCATTGCGCCACTGTGGTTCATCGTCGCACCAGGGCCACGGCTCAGTGCGTCGGCGCCTTGCGCCAGGCGCAGCACACGGTCGCCAGCACGATCAATGCCGCCCCCGCGGCCATGCGTGGTGATGGCTGTTCAGCGAACAACCACCAGGCACCGGCGATGGCATACACCGGCTCCAGGGCCAGGATCATGCCCGCCGTGCGTGCCTCCAGGCCGTCGAGGCTCTTGACGAACAGGAACTGCGCAAGCCCGGTGCAGAACACGCCCAGCAAGGCGAGGTTGACCCAGTCGGCGCCATCCAGGCGGGCTCCTTCCAGGTGGTTGAACGCAAGCGGCGCCACCAGCAGTGCCACCACCAGGTTCTGCCAGAACGCCACCTGCATCGCGTTCATGCCAGCCGGGCGACGGCGGTTGGCCACCGCCAGCAAGGCGAACGACAGCCCCGAGGCCAGGCCCCACAGCAAACCCTGGGTGCCACTGTCGAGCAGATCGAACGACGGCACCACGAGTACCAGACCTGCCGTGACCATCAGCAGCAACAGCGTCTCGACGGCACCAATGCGTTCACGGAACACCAGCACATCGATCAGTGCGATAAAGGCCGGGAAACTGGCAAAGCCCAGGGTGGCCACCGCCACACCCCCGGCCTTGACGGCCACGAAGAAGGTCAGCCAGTGCGCCGCCAGCAATGCGCCAGTCAGCACCAGTACCGTCAGATTGCGCCGCTTCAACGCATCGAGCAGGCGGGTACCCTTGAGCCCGGCGACAAAGCCCAGGGCAATGAAGGCGAAGGTGGCGCGGCCAACGGTGATCAGGCTGGCATCGGCCTGGATCAGCGCGCCGAGGATGCCGGTCAGGCCGAACAGGATCGCCGCGAGATGGGCGACAAGCAATGCATTGCGATGGCCGCCCGATGTATCGGCGGCGGAAACGGAAGTAGCGATCATGGCAGTCAAGTCTCACAAACGCGCACGTCGCTGCCGTGGCCGGCCGCGTGTGCGTCATGGGTTTTTGGGGCTGTAGTTGTGGGGCGCCGCAGCGTTGGAATTGTGAGGCGAGGCTGCTTACTCGAATCTGTTGCGCCAGCCAGCCCTTGGCGCGGGGTTGACCGATGGATCAATTATTCAGATCCAAGAGCCACGCAAGCAGATTGGCGCAGACAGGTGCTTGTCTGATTGCGACGTATCATGCGACGGGAAACGACAAAGACAATGCGCGCCTACAGAGAACTCCGTTGCAAATGAAAAGGGCCGCTTTACGCGGCCCTTGGCATTCAAGACGTGATCAGCTGTTTAACCCGGCCGCCCTCGCCCGTGCGGCGTGCAGCTTCTTGTAGCTCTCGACCAGGCGCAGGTGGCGGTCCAGCCCCTCGAGCTTCATGCTGGTGGGGGTCAAGCCATGGAAACGCACGCTGCCGTCCACCGAGCCCAGCACCGCGTCCATCCGCTCGTTGCCGAACATGCGGCGCAAGTTGGCCTCGTAGTCGGCCATCTCCAGCTCATCGTCCAGCACCACCTCCAGCACCACGTTCAGCGCCTGGTAGAACAGCCCGCGCTCGACGGTGTTGTCGTTGAACTGCAGGAACATCTCGACCAGCTCCTTGGCGTCCTCGAAGCGCTGCAGCACCAGGTGAATCAGCAGTTTCAACTCGAGGATGGTCAGCTGGCCCCACACCGTGTTGTCGTCGAACTCGACGCCGATCAGCGTGGTGATGGTGGTGTAGTCGTCGACCTCGGCATTGTCCAGACGCTTGAGCAGCAGCTTCAGCGAGCGGTTGTCCAGCTTGTGCAGATTGAGGATGTCGGAACGGAAACCCAGCGCCCGGTTGGTGTTGTCCCAGATCAGGTCCTCGACCGGGTAGATCTCCGAATAACCCGGCACCAGGATGCGGCAGGCGGTGGCGCCAAGGTCGTCGTACACGGCCATGTACACCTCCTTGCCCAGGTCCTCGAGGATGCCGAACAGCGTCTGCGCCTCCTGCTGGTTGGAGTCCTCGCCGTGGCCCGAGAAGTCCCACTCGACGAACTCGAAGTCGGCCTTGGCGCTGAAGAAGCGCCACGACACCACGCCGCTGGAGTCGATGAAGTGCTCGACGAAGTTGTTCGGCTCGGTCAGCGCAAGGCTGTCGAAGGTCGGCTGCGGCAGATCGTTCAGGCCCTCGAAGCTGCGGCCCTGAAGCAGTTCGGTGAGGCTGCGTTCCAGCGCCACCTCGAAGCTCGGATGGGCACCGAACGAAGCGAACACGCCGCCGGTGCGCGGGTTCATCAGGGTCACGCACATCACCGGGAACTCACCTCTCAGCGACGCGTCCTTGACCAGCACCGGGAAGCCCTGCTCCTCGAGCCCCTGGATGCCGGCGACGATGCCCGGGTACTTGGCCAGTACCTCCTGCGGCACGTCCGGCAGGCACAGCTCGCCTTCGAGGATCTCGCGCTTGACCGCCCGCTCGAAGATCTCCGACAGGCACTGCACCTGGGCCTCGGCCAGGGTGTTGCCGGCGCTCATGCCGTTGCTCAGGTACAGGTTCTCGATCAGGTTGGACGGGAAGTACACCGTCTCGCCGTCCGACTGGCGCACGAACGGCAGCGAGCAGATACCGCGCTCCTTGTTGCCCGAGTTGGTGTCGTACAGGTGTGAACCGCGCAGCTCGCCGTCGGGGTTGAAGATCTCCAGGCAGTAATCATCGAGGATCTCGGCCGGCAGCGCGTCCTTGGGCCCAGGCTTGAACCACTGCTCGTTGGGGTAGTGCACGAACGCGGCGTTGGCGATGTCCTCGCCCCAGAACTGATCGTTGTAGAAGAAGTTGCAGTTCAAGCGCTCGATGAACTCACCCAGCGCCGAGGCCAGCGCCGCTTCCTTGGTCGCGCCCTTGCCGTTGGTGAAGCACATCGGCGACTGCGCGTCGCGCACGTGCAGCGACCAGACGTTGGGCACGATGTTGCGCCACGAGGCGATCTCGATCTTCATCCCCAGCTCAGCCAGCAGGGCAGACATGTTGGCGATGGTCTGCTCCAGCGGCAGGTCCTTGCCGGGGATGTAGGTGGTGGTGTCCGACACCGGCATCAGCAATGCCTGGGCATCGGCGTCGAGGTTGTCGACCTCCTCGATGATGAACTCGGGGCCGGTCTGCACCACTTTCTTCACGGTGCAACGGTCGATGGAGCGCAGGATGCCCTGGCGGTCCTTCTCGGAAATGTCCTCGGGCAGCTCGACCTGGATCTTGAAGATCTGGTTGTAGCGGTTCTCGGGGTCGACGATGTTGTTCTGCGACAGGCGGATATTCTCGGTCGGAATGTCGCGGGTCTGGCAGTACAGCTTGACGAAGTACGCCGCGCACAGGGCCGACGAGGCCAGGAAGTAGTCGAACGGCCCCGGGGCCGAGCCGTCGCCCTTGTAGCGGATCGGCTGGTCGGCGATCACCGTGAAGTCGTCGAACTTGGCTTCGAGACGGAGGTTGTCGAGAAAATTGACCTTGATTTCCATGCGAGGGGGTACCAGGAAGCGGGGCGGAAAATGGCGGGTATTATCCGGGATTCGCCGGCGAATGTCTTGGCATACCGCCGGACGAGCCGCAACGGGTCGCGCGGGCATCTTTCATGGCTTCGCCAGCCGCTACTCCGCCCGAAAGCTCCAGACGATCTCGACCACCCGCGAAGCCAGCACCAGGTAAAGCAAACACAGGATCACCTGCAGCGCCGTGTGATAAGGCAGTTTGGCCAGCCGGTGCAAGGTATCGCTGACATTCAGCAGCAACAACAGCGCCGATACCAGGATCAGCCCCCAGCCAGTAAAACTGGACACCCACAAGCCCAGCAGGATCTGCTGGTCACCGTGAATCGCCTCGGTGCCTGCGGCGAACAGCAGCGCGCACACCAGCAGGTTCTTCAAGTTGTCGAACACCTTGGCGCTGAGGTCGGCGTCGAGCAGTGCCAGGTACTTTTGCCAGAGTCTGCGCATGGGCCTCTCCTACGGATACAGGTGATGTACGCAAGTCTAGGCTCTGTACGAAATGTATCTGCACTCGCCCATACTGCGTTGAAACGGGGCTCGGAATGCTCATGTACTCCAGTACAGTCGGGCGCGACCCCGGCCGTTCCTCCCCCCGTTTCGCCTTGTCTGGCCTTCGCGCAGACACATTTCGTACAGACCCTAGAAGTGATTGGCCAAGTGCACGCTACCCATGGCGCTCGCAAAAGCCGACCAGGCTCACTACCCTTGGCCAACACACGACTGACAGGGATAACGGGAGTGCCATGCCCCATCACCAACAGCTCCACCAGGCGGGCTACGCCCTGCTCCGCCAGGCGATCCCGGCACAATGGCTGGACGAGCTGCGTCGGGTGTTCGAGGCCGGGGTGAAACCCTCGGAACACTGGCCAGTGCCCCGCGCCCGGGACTGGCGCCATGCGCAACTGGATGGCGCAGCAGCGGTCCACGCCGTTTGCCGCTTGCCGCATGTGCTGGCAGCGGTTGGCGCGTTGATCGGCGAACGGTTCTTCCTCTACCAGGTCGAGGGGCGCGCCCCCGTTGCCGGGGGTGGCCATCAGCGCCTGCACCGTGACCTGTCGGCGCAGCGCCCGGGCGACACGGTGGGGGTGATGGTCTACCTGGACGATTACGGCCCGGACAACGGAGCCACCCGTATCGTCCCCGGCAGCCATCGCCCCGCCCCGGACGCGCCACCTTTCGACTTCAGTGACGAATCACGCAGCGTCCAGCTTGCCGGGCGAGCGGGCGACGCCCTGGTGTTCGATGTCGACCTGGTACATGCCGGCAGCCTGAACGCCAGCGGTGCACCGCGCCGCGCACTGCTGATCGGTTATGCCGCCGACCCGCTGTATGCCGTGTTTCAGGAAACCGCGCATCTGCGTGGCGTCCAAATGGACACGCAGCAACGCTTCGAACCCTCGGACTACCCGTTCACGACGCCATGACCTGGCGCTTGGCGTTCTTCTTGACGATGGCCTTCATCCGCACCGCCGCGCGCTGCACGGTCGCCATCTTTTCCGGGCGCTTCATGCCGCGCCATTTGCGGATCTCGTCCCGGGTCCGGCCACAGCTGACGCACAGCTCGCTGTTGAGTTGGCATAGCGAAACGCAAGGGTTGTCGATGTCTTTGGCCATGGCACACTCCACTTTTGGGGGCGCATCATACTGGCTTCGGTCCACAGGGTGCATGCGCCTTCGCCTACCTGACCGCTATACAATACCGCCCCACCGCCTGAACGGAATCAAGCCATGCCCGCTGCCCTGAAACGCCCTACCCCTGCGCCACTGCTTGCGCCAGGAGAAACCGTCTTGCTGTTCGACGGTGTATGCAAGCTGTGCAACGGCTGGGCGAAATTCGTGATCCGCCATGATCGCCATCAACGCATCCGCCTGGCCACGGTGCAGTCAGCGCAAGGCCAGGCGCTGCTCGCCTGGGCGGGCCTGCCGATAACGGCGTTCGACACCATGGCGGTGATCCGTGACCAGAACTGCTGGGTACGCTCCGCGGCGTTTTTCGAAATCGTCCGGCAACTGCCCGGCGCCTGGCCGCTGCTGCGGGTACTGCGTATATGCCCGCAGGGGCTACGGGACTGGCTGTACGATCGCGTGGCATTCAATCGCTATCGCCTGTTCGGCAAGCACGACCAATGCCTGCTACCGAGCCCAGACCACCAGCGACGCTTTCTCGAGGACCAGCCATGAACCGCCTGCGCCAGGTGCACTGGCTGGCGCGCGCCAGCCTGGCGTTCATCTTCGCCTACCACGGGCTGGTGCCCAAGCTGCTGTTTCTCAGCCCCGATGAGCAGTTGTTGTTGCAGGCTCACGGACTCGGGCATGCAGCCTGGCTGTCACAAATTGCCGGCGTAGCTGAACTGGTACTCGCCGCACTGCTGCTGATGCCGAGCCTGGCCTGGCCGTTGCTGGTCGCCGCGGGCGTGCTGCTTGGGCTGCTGGTGGATGTGGCGGTGATGCAGCCGTCGATGCTGGTGGACGCCTTCAACCCGGTCTCGCTGAACGTGGCAGGCATGGCACTGTGCGCCGTGGCGTGGACCTCAAGGCAGGGCCCTACCCCTGACGGCTAACGAAGCGCCCTGCGCAGCAGTCGGAACTGCAGGCCCTCAGCAAGGAAACCGCCCCATGGCCGTACTGCTCGCTGCCTTCATCACCCTGTTCATGCTGCTCGCAGGCGCAATGGTACAGTCGTCGGAAGGCCGCAGTGCCGCACCTTCACCTGGCAACATTTGGACGCAAAATGTTGGCGCATATCTTCGCCCGCATCGCTAGAATGGCCGCCTGGCGTGTGCTGCGTGCGCCCGGGAGCCTTCCCGAATACGGAGAACATTCATTTGTTTTCCGTGAGATCCGTCCATGTTGCACGCATGCCCCCATTCCCCATGGCCCTTCCTGCCCCGTGTCTTCACGGCGTGGGTTGCTGCGCCGCATTCCCCATCCTTCTTCTCGCCCTTCGCCGCAGTGGCCCGTCCAGTCCGGAGCCAGCGTCTCGCCGTGTCCGTTGCCCGCCGCGCCACTGCCATTGCGAGGGTGATGCCATGAACGAGGACCGTTACATGACTGCACCCCTTCCAACCCTCAAGCCGCGCTCGATGCTGCGTCACCTGCTGGCCACCGAAGCGGCCGGCGGCGTATTGCTGATGTTCACCGCCGCGCTGGCCATCGTCATCGCCAACAGCCCCTGGGCCAATGCCTACCAGCACCTGCTGCACCTGCCCGTCGGCCCGGTACTGACCGACAAACTCGGCCCGATGACCGTGCACATGTGGATCAACGATGGTCTGATGGCGATCTTCTTCCTGCTGGTGGGCCTGGAGATCAAGCGCGAGCTGGTCGACGGCCGCCTGGCCAGCTGGGAGCAACGCCGCCTGCCGGCACTGCCGGCACTGATGGGCATGGCCGTGCCGGCGCTCATCTACCTGGCGGTGGCTGGCGGTGAACCCGGGCTGTCCAACGGCTGGGCGATCCCCGCCGCCACCGACATCGCCTTCGCCGTCGGCGCCCTGGCCCTGCTCGGGCGACATGCGCCGCTGTCGCTCAAGGTGATGCTGGTGTCGGTGGCGATCATCGACGACATGGGCGCGGTGGCGATCATCGCGGTGTTCTACACCTCGTCGCTGAACCTGCTGGCACTGGCCGCTGCCGCCGGCATCATCGCCATCCTGCTGGCCTGCAACCGCCTGCGCGTGGTCAGCCTGTGGCCCTACCTGATCGGCGTGGCCGCGCTGTGGTACGTGACCCTGCTGTCAGGCGTGCACGCCACCATCGCCGGTGTGGTCGGCGCCCTGTTGATCCCGTACAGCACAGGCAGCAGCGAGGCCCGCGAGGCCAGCCCGCTGCTCAAGCTGGAGCATGGCCTGGCGCCGTGGGTCGGTTTCCTCATCGTGCCTGCTTTCGGCTTTGCCAACGCTGGCGTCTCGTTCGGCGACCTGGGCCTTGACGACATCTTTGCCCCGCTGCCGCTGGCCATTGCCCTGGGCCTGCTGCTGGGCAAGCAGCTCGGCGTGTTCGGTGGCGTGCTGCTGGCGGTCAAGACCGGCCTGGCCAGCAAACCCCAAGGCGCCAGCTGGCTGCAGATCTACGGCGTGGCAATGCTCTGCGGTATCGGCTTCACCATGAGCCTGTTCATCGGCGAACTCGCCTTCCCGGGCCAGGCGGAGAAGATCGATGCGGCCAAGATCGGCATCTTGTTGGGCTCGTTGCTGTCGGCAATCATTGCCTGCCTGATCCTGCGATTTGCGCCCAAGCAGGCCGCTTGAAGTAGCCCCACGGCCCGCGCCTGCTCGACAGCTCAGTGGCTGTCGAGCAGGCACAGAAAGGTGTCGCGGACCTTCACATTGTCACTGTGACCGACATTGAAACGCATGAATGCCCGGGCATCGGCCTGGGCGCTCAGCAAGGTGCCAGGTGACAGCACCAGACCATGCTGCAAGCCGCTCATGGCGATGGCCTCGCCATCGACACAGGCGGGTAGCCGGGTCCACAGGAACAGCCCCTCCCCTTGGCACGACGCCACCTCGCACCCTGCCTCGCGCAACCAGCCAGCTACCCGCCCACTGGCCTCATGCAGCCGGTCGACGACCCTGCGCGTATGCCGCTCATAGCTCCCCTCGGTCAGCAGGCGATGAATCACCTGTTCGGTCAGCTCGGACGTCACACCGCCGCACTTCATCTTGAGCAGCGTCAGTTGCCCCGCCAGTTCGGCGCCCACGGCCAGGTAACTGACGCGACAATTGGCAGTGAGGGTCTTCGAGTAGCCGCAGACATAGCTGACATTGTCCAGGCCACCCACCCCTGCCAGGCGGGGCGTGCGTTTATGCTGGATATCGCAGTACAGATCATCCTCGATGACGTGCACCCCATAGCGCTGGCACAGCTCCAGCAGGCGGTGGACCTGCAATGCCGAAAAGGAATGCCCAGTCGGATTGTGCAAGGCACTGTTGGTCAGGTAGACCCGCGGGCGATGGGCAATCAGCAGTTGCTCGAAAGCCACGAAATCGATGCCTTCCACCGATCGCGCCACGCAAACCGGGCGGGCGCCGTGGTAATGCAGGTTGGCGCGGAAGTTGAAATAGCACGGGTCGTCGACCAGAACGCTGTCCCCCCTGCGCAGGATCAGGCGCAACAGCATGTCCACGCCTTGCATGGTGTTGGCGGTGGTGACGATCTGCTCGACCGGGACATCGATGCCCAAGGTGCCGAGCTTGAGGCGCAGCCATTGACGCAGCGGCAGGTAGCCTGCCGCCGAGCCATACTCTCCCATGCGCAACTCGCTGGCCCGCAGGCACCCGCGCATGGCCTTGAGCAGGGTATCCACGGGCATCCATGAGGGCGGCAGGAAGCCGCAGCCGGGGCGCAACATGCCGTTGTCCGTCAGCAGTGCGTGACGGAGCACGCTCACCGGGTCCTGGGGCAGCAGATTGCGCACAGCCTCCGTGCCCATGACCTGGGCATCGCGTGCCACATAGTGGCCAGCGCCCTGGCGCGATACCACCAGCCCGGTGGCGCGCAGTCGGTCCAGGGCTTCCACCACCGTGGACTTGCTCACCCCCAACAGCTCGGTCAACTCGCGAATGGGCGGCAACCGCACCCCCGGGGCCAAAGCCCCATGCCCGATGGCTTTGCTAAAACCCTCGGCAATCTGCTGCACCAGCGGTTGTCCCGGCTGGAGTTCGATGGCGGCGATCACCGCGCGCTGTCGCTGCATTGTACTGGTCGTCCCGGCAGTAAAGTTCAGAGGTTTCCATCCGAAGTTGCCCTGCCCCTGCGGCCAGCGCCTTTCTACTATGCATCGGCATCCGGCTTGCGCCTAGCGCATACCGCCCCGAGGCCATGAAGAGACCGAGAAGCGCCCTATGTCCCGTGAAGCACAGTTTGCCGCGATACTTGATCAGCTGGGTTACTCCTTCGAAGCAGGGTTGAAACTCGGTGGTGACTACGCCGCCACCGTGCGCCATGAAGGCGTTGTGTACGTCAGCGGGCAGATCCCGCGCATTGACGAAGAGGTGATCCACCCCGGCCGGGTGGGGAGCGAAGTCAGCCTGAAGGATGCACGCACCGCGGCCATGGTCAGCGCCCTGCGCTGCCTGGCATTGGTGCGTGAACAGGTTGGCTCGCTGGATAACATCCGCGCCATACTGCGCATGACCGTGTTCGTGCAGTCGGCCGAAGCGTTCACCCGGCAGAGCGAGGTGGCCAACGGTGCTTCGCAGGTCTTGTACAGTGTGTTTGGCGAAGCCGGCGCTCATACACGAACTTCGGTCGGCGTGCTCAGGCTGCCGAAGAATGCCCCCGTGGAAATCGACCTGATCGCTGCGGTGACGTGATGCCCCAGGCATGGCGTGCTATCGCACGCCTCAGCCGCGCACCACCGATACCCCGCCATCCACCACCATCGCCGACCCGGTCATGAAGCTTGATGCGTCCGAGGCCAGGAACAGTGCCGCCTCGGCGATTTCCTCCGGCCTGGCCAGGCGTTTGAGGGCGTGCAACCCTTCGACATGGGCCTGGGCCTCGGGGCTGCTCATCACACTGCGGCCCATCGGCGTGTCGGTACCGCCCGGCAGCAACGCATTGGCGCGTATACCCCGGGCGCCCTGCTCCGCCGCGATGACCTGGACCAGGCCGACCAGGCCCGCCTTGCTGGCCGCATAAGCAGCCATGCCCGGCATGCCCACCGTGTGGCCGACGAAGGTCGAGGTGAAGATCAGCGAGCCACCGCCACGGGCCAGCAGTGCCGGAATCTGCGCCTGCGCGCAGAGGAAAGCGCTGGTCAGGTTGGTATGCAAGGTGTGTTGCCAGGCGTCCAGCGTCAGCTCGGGAACGGCAGCCAACTCACCGAGGGTGCCTGCATTGTTGAAGGCGATGTCCAGGCCACCGAAGCGCGACACCGCCGTGTCCACCAGTTCCCTGGCCAGCGCCGCATCGGTGATGTCACCGGCCACCGTAAAGACCCGGCCGTGTCCGGCTGCCGTGATGTCCGCCGCCAACTGCTCGAGCTCGGCCTGGCGCCGCGCTGTGAGCACCAGATTGGCGCCGTGCCGGGCGAACAGTTTCGCCGCCGCACGGCCGATGCCGGAGCTGGCACCGGTGATGATTGCCACTTTGCCTGCCAGTTGCATGATCTGTACCTCGTCCTGAAGGTGATTTGCAGGGTGCGCGGGTACTATCGGGTGCGGTACGGGGGGATGCTCTCCGTTTCTTGCGGACTGTGGTCAGCCGACAGCAAGATGAAGATTCGACGAGTCAGGGGGAGCACTGGTCAAGGGCGAGGCGCCTCCGCAAGCTTACGTGCAGTCATCGAACCCATGCCCAGACATCTGCGGCACCACTACCGACACCTCGCGACGAACTGCCGCGAGATGGCCGGGGTACAGTAATGCAAGACTTGTACTCGCTCTTTCTTTTGTATCGCCCACTCCTTACATGACAGGTGCGACCGTCTGTCCGACCAAAGCCTCCCTGGATGGCTGTTGCAGCAACCCGCGCGGCAAGCGGAAGCCTTTGAACGGTCGTTGAGTAATTGGGTTGAAGGCCTTCTCTGCGCTGAGCCGGTAGCGCATTACACCATCACCAGTCCTGAAACTCAGATCCACACTGGTCGCCGTCCGCCCATTGAGCGAACCGCGACTAAGCAGGCGAAACATGGACCATGGCCCTCGGTACTCCAGGCTGCTACTGTTGCCGTTATGCCTGAGCAGCGTCAGGTTGCTACGCACATGTTGCCCAAGCGTATTGGGCCAGATGATGCCGGTGATCTGGCTCGTGCCATGGGTGTAGGAAATCAACTGACCGTCCAGATCCAGCAGGCTGGTGCGCTGGTTCGCACTCAGCCCTAACGGCTCGATACTGAACTGCACACTCAAGTTGCCGCGCTGATCGAAGAACGTTTCGCGAATGCGGTCTGCCACTTCCAACTGCTCGATCACATCGCTGCGGATCAGGGACTGCCCCTGCTGGCCGGTTTGCAGGGCTTCGAGGTTGTCCTTCAGGAACACCTTCAGATACTGCTCATTGAACTGCTTCAGCCGGCCTTTCGGCCCGAAGAACGCCTCGAAGTCATCCAGGGACGCGTCGGGCGCCCTGGCCACGAAGGGGTATCGACCTGCCAGGCGCTGCTGGAAGAAGCTGTACACCTCGGCGTCCCAGCGCCGTTCCAACTCGCGCAGGGCTTCAACGTTCAATACCTGCGCCGTTTGATCAGCCAACTTTCGGACCTGGTGGTTGATCGGCTCAGGCAAGCTGGTGGATACCCGTTGCAAGGTACCGATGGGGTCATGCCCGGTCATCGAGAAACGCTTATGCACGGCCTGCAGTGCAGCCTTGCCTCGGTCCGGGCTATCCTGCACCACCTTGGCGTAGTCGTGCACGGCTGCGATAGCAGCCAGGGTTTCATCGTAGTAGCTAGGCTTTTCTGCCGTTACCTGCAGCATCGCGCTCAGCCCGGAAAAGGCCCTTTGAATAGTCCACGCCTGCTGATGTTCAGGCTTGATACTTGTCAGTGGCACTGTCTTGGCTTCATCTGCCAGCTCAACAACGCCAGTCGATGAGAGCGACGTGTTGTCCCTTACCGTATCGAGCAATCGATGCAACGGCGCAGCAGGCCCCGTCAACTGCTGCAGGATCGCGACACCATGGTCCAGGTCACGGAAATCAGCCACGCTGAAAGCGTTGAGGGCACGGCGCCAACTGTCAATGTAATCGGCGCTGTATAAGTTGCGCAGCCGTTCGCTCAGCGCCTCCCTGTCGGCATCCGAATAATCGAGCTGGCTACGCTCGCCCAGCGCCCATTGGTCAATCATCGCCAAATCGGCGAAGCGCTGACTGCGTGGCTCGAAGTACTCCTTGAAACCTTTGGCAGTGAGCATCGGTGCTAACAGCACATAATTACCCTTCCTGGCGCCCATGGACGGCTGATACACCACGTCGAAGGCAGGCCCAACCTGATGACGCAAGTCCAGCCCGGCGTGCAACTGCTCCCCGGCCTGTTGTTTCAGGCCGGCATAAACCCGCTCGGGTAGCGGCACCTTGCGCAGCGCTGCCTGCGCCACGGCGACCCGTTGGCTGTACTGCGGCAGGTCGGTATCGGCGTAGGCCAAGGCGTACTTAAGGTGCCGCATGAGGTCGCGCTGCAGTTGCCCCTGGCCAGGGAATTTCTGCTGCCATTGTCGGGCCATCCACTCCTCAACCCATTCAGTGCGGCGGTTCTGACGGTCTTCCAGCATGCGGTAAACCCTGAGGGCAGCCATTTGCTGCTCACTGCCTGGCGGCGCCGCATCCATGGCATCGATCACACCACTGGCCAAGGCCGGCAGGAACCGCTTGGAGAGCAAGCTGAGATATGCCTCATCGACACGCGGGCCTATAGCGCGCCCCTGATACAGGCCAAAATCGGAAACACCCGGCCATGCAGCGCGGTAGTCGCCAAAAATCGATACCGCATCGCGAATCTGGTCCAACGGCTCCAGCAGATTGCGTCCGGTAGGATCCAGACGCTGGTCCACCTCGTGATGGCTGTACTCCCTGCTTTTGGCAAGCACGTTGGCGGCTTTGTCGCCATTGATGTCGAAAAAGCGCTGCCAGCCGGCGATGGCGACACAAAAAGCCAGCATGCCGATCCCTGAGCCCACCCACAGGAGTTGGCGCTTGCTGCGTGCCACCTTGATGTTATCCCCAGCAAGTCCGGCTTCCTTATAGATGACGCGCCCGAACGCATGCTGGATGAAGTACGGCAGCGCCTTGGTTTGCGCCTTGCCCTCGAGCAGAGGGAGCTTCGTTTTGTAGGGCTGCGCGGCCTCGCGCACGAACGCATTGAACATGTCACCTTGCTGGATGACCGAGGACCAGTACACTCCGCGTACCAAGGCTGGCGTGGTGTAGCGATCACTGGCCAGCGCTTCCTTCAGGAACTCCAGCAGTATTGGGCGCAAGCCGATCAGTTGGGCATGCAATGAGAACAGGCGCGCGCGCTGCGGAGCACTGTCCAGCGCATCGAGCCGATCCACCACCTGCTCGAACAGCTGGCCGATCAACTGTTCATAGTGATCGCCATACTCCTCCAGCCAAGCGTCGAACGTGCCGATCGCGTCCAGCTTGAACGTGAAACCGAGCATTTTTTCCCGCATGGAGACGGAGAGCCCGGCATAGAGCTGGTCGAACCCGTCCAACAGGTCGAACTTGGTCAGCACCACATACAGCGGCAGCCGCGAACCCAATTGACTACTGACCTCGTACAGACGGGTGCGCAACACATGCGCCAAGGCAATGCGCTGCTCGGGTGTGCCATGCAATAACGCGGGTAAGTCGACTACCAGCAATATGCCATTTAGGGCTCTCTGGCTGCGGCTGCGCAACAACCAGTCCAGCAGGTGCTGCCACAGCCTGGCCGAGGTTGCGGGCGGCACTTGCTGTGTGGCTGATTCGTCGACGGGCGAGCCTGCCAGCGACTCCTGCCTGATGAATGCCCCTGGCGGGTCGATGATCACCGCATCATTGCTGACCCACCAACCTATCGGAAAGGCCAGCGCTTGGACCTGCCTGCCCCGAGCCTGTGCCTTGTCGATGCGGGTCAGGGAAAAGCATTGTTCTGTGCGATCGATGAAGCTGGTCTTGCCCGCATGCTGGTCGCCTATCACCAAGTACCAGGGCAATCGATACAACGCACGTCGCCCGCCTGCACCATCGAGAAATCGCGAAAGTCCTTGGTCCAAGGCTTTCTCTTGCGCCTGAACCAGCGGCAATACGCTGTCCAGCTCAGCGGCCACCGCCTGCTTGCGCTCAGTCTGCAGACGAACGTATCGCCTGCGCAGCACTACTAGCCAACACAACATCGGCACCAGCACGAGCACCAGGCTGGCCAAGCTGCGATGCGCCATGCTGGCCAGCGGGTGCTGTTCACGCCACGTCCACTGCGGTCCGAGCCACCAGATGGCGACCAGCATCAGCACGGTACCCAGCACAAGCAGCAGCGGCATGGCCACGCCGATCCGAGTCATCAGGGGCAAGCCCCAACGTTTCAATAGCTTCCATAGTTGATTCATGGGGGCCTAGTCCTTGTTCTGATCAGCCAACACATGAGCAGAGGCATACTGTTGCAGTCGTTGAAACACCTCTGGCTCCCAAACGGCGGCCGTGGTGTGCTGCATGGTCCGTGCGACGCTGGCGCAAAGGTCCTGAGCCAGCCAGGACACGCCTCGCGCTGCCAAGAAATCGGCCGCAATGACGGTGGTATGGCAGCGCTCACGCGGAGCACGAAGGTCCGCCTGCAAGGCCTGCAACTTGAGCAAAACCGGCTCTACCCCACCTGCGTCCAACTGACCGGCCAACTCTTCGCGCAGGCCTGCGAACTCGTGGGCAGATTTGGCTTGCATTTGCCCAGCTGCGCCTCTGAGCCAAACCATGCTTTGATCGTCCACGAACGACCTGCCGTCGCTGAAACACAACTGCTGGAGCGCGGGCATGCGTTGGACGAATCGGGCAGTCGCTGCGCGGATTGCCTCAGCTACCTCCCCCATCGCCAGCCGTGTCGCCGCACTGGCCGCGAGGAAACTGCCGCGCACCCAAAAGGGGCAAGCCGTCACGCTCTTTTCGATCCGCTGAAGCAACGCCGCGTCGATCGCGGTGCCAGCAATCGCCTCTTCATAGTCGCTGGCGATATCCAGCGGCACCGCCATCAGTTCCGTGCGATTGCCTTGCTTGATTTGAGGCGCTGCCTGGATATGGGCCCACAGGCCGAATCGACGTAGCTGGTAGCCCGTCGGGTCGTAGGGGTCTTGTTGATTGATCATCTCGGCCATGGCCAGCACGGCCCGTCGTGATTCGCGCTCGTTGCCTAACGACACACGAGGCATTGGGGTGGCAATGACCTCGGCCAGCGGTGCAGACCTGGCTGCCGCCGACGACTTCGCCGCAGCAGGCTCGCCAGCACCGCTCGCCTGCTCCGCCTGCTTGCGCAGCAGTCGATCTACATCATTCAGAAAGGCACCATCCAACTGAGCAACGGCTTGCTGCTGTTGCAGTCGCTGCAATGCCTCTTGAGCTACGGCCGCATGGGCAGCACGCAGCATCTTTGGCAATCGCATCAACGATGGAGAGGCCCGTTCTGAAATTATCCTGGACCATGAAAAGAAACTTCCGAGATTCTCCTCACTGCACGCAGAAATCAAAGCTTGGCACAACGAGCACTACGGACCAAAGCTCATATCAGCCGAGCAGGCCCTATCATTTGGTGTAACCAATGTGGACACCAAGTGGCATCATAACAACCATTGGGCACCGCCAAACTGGACCGCTATCACGCATAACGAAGTAGTCACGCCTCAACCAAGCGCTGAGTTCACAGTTCTTTTACCGGGCTTCGCAATAGGAACAAGCGAGTGGTCAGGAAGTTCGAGCAGCCTTCGTAACGATGGAGGAATGGACGTATTTCCGATCACTCCCGCCGCCTACGTTGTGGGCGCCGGCTTGATTCTGCATTTCAAGCACACGCTGCCCCACCAAAACCACGTCTCACTGCATCTCGCCTACAGCGCCAATCAAGGGCTGGACGAAGGCACTGAGATTCATTCGAACTTCCGTCTCGAGCGCTGATCATGGCAACTATATGGCTATTTAACTCAACCTCATGCTCAGGGTACGAACCCGCCATTGGTGGACAGCTATTAAACGTATCCAAAAACTCTTTATGCCTACGCAACCCATGGGTAACAGACTCTGTATTCATGGGAAAACTTTACTGCGCAATGATTATTGGATTAATGATCGGCTTCTACCCATTTCTATTTTCTAGCGTCAGCTGGAAGGATTTTTTACTTGAGCCCATACTAATGACTGGAATGGTGCTTATGCCTTTCACCTTCCTACCATTTCTATTTTACCGAATATGGTTCATCAAAGGCTTATCAAGCGTTTGCTTCAACCGCTCAACAAAAAAAATCTACTACCAACGTTTTAAGAAGGTATTCGTCTTCGAGTGGCACAATACTGGAGGTGGTCTTTTCAGGCGCACAGAGTTTGGTGGATCATCTTTCACCACCTCCTATGCACTCGCATTCGCACCCCGTCGAAAAGACGGCAGCCTCCATCAAAAAGATTGCCTCTGGGTAGACAGCAACGAACCCACCGAATCCGGCATCAAGCACGTCGCCGAAGTCTGGGAGTACCTCCGCCAGTTCATGAACCACGGCCCGGCCAAACTCCCACCTCCCGGCGAACCCAACTGGTGGTACCGACCGCTTCATGCCATCTGCCTGACCCCGGCAGAAGCCTGGCGCCACTACGCCCCCTGGCGAACCGGCGAGCCCGGAGAAATGCAGGGCAAGAAGAACTGGCAACTGCCGTTCTGGGCCGTGTTGTTCCCCTACAACCTCGGCCTTGCCCTCTGCTGGTACGGCGTATGCCGCCTCTTCAATGTCCGGGCTGCACCGCCTCCACCAGAGGCCTTCGAGCAAGCCCCAGTACGCTCAACCAAAAGGCAGCGTAAATGACCGACGGCTCTGCCAACAGCGCCACCTTCGGCCCGTCCTGCAGCTCACGCGTACCCATCCTGCCCCCTATTGAGTTCTGGGCAGCAAGGAGCATTTTCGGCAATCGTAAAAACGATGGAGAGGTGCATACCGAAATCGTTCTGGATCATGAAAAAAAACTTCCTACATTCCCTTCTCTGCAAGACGAACTTAAAGCCTGGCATGATGTGCATTACGGACCAAGGCTAATATCCGCAGAAGAAGCGCGATCCTTTGGCATGACCGGGGTCGACAGTGGCTGGCATGAAAATAATTATTGGGCACCAGCGAACTGGACCGCTATCACCTATAACGAAGTCACCACCACACAACCCACCGTGGAATTCACAGTATTTCTACCGGGTTTCATCGTAGGCACAAGCGAATGGTCAGCTAGCTTGAGCAGCCTTCGAGAAGACGGAGAAATGGTCGTCTTTCCACTTGCTGCTGTTTGCTACGTCATAGGTGCCGGCTTAATTCTGAATTTCAAGAACACGATAAACAATCAAAATCATGCCTCACTGCATTTAGCCTATAGCTCCAATCAAGGTTTGAATGAAGGAAATGAGGTTAATTCAATTTTTCGTCTCGAGCGTTGATCATGGCAGTTAGATGGATATTTAGCATAAACTCAAAATCCGGAAATGAAGCCGCAATTACTGGGCAACTAGTAAATTTACACAATAACACATTATGCTTACGGAACCCCTGGGTAACAGACTCCGTATTTATGGGGAAAATCTATACTGCACTAATCCTCGGAGGAATGATTGTTGTCTACCCAGAGCTACTATCAATTAAGTTATTAAACATCGACACTTCCGATCTTGCCTTCATAGCCATGATGACAATTTCACCCTTAATTTTTCTCCCCTTTCTGCTTTACCGAATCTATTTTATAAGGAACCTCTCTGGATTCTACTTCAACTGCTCAACCAATAAAATTTACTATCAGCGCGGCAAAAAACTCATAACTTTTAATTGGAAGAACTTATACGGAGGCGTATTCGAACGCACTGAATTCGGCGGCTCATCCTTCAGCACCAGTTATGCACTCGCCTTCGCCCCACCTCGGGAGGATGGCAGCCTGCACCAAAAAGATTGCCTATGGGTCGACAGCAACGAACCCACAGAATCCGGCATCAAGCACGTCGCCGAAGTCTGGGAATACCTTCGCCAGTTCATGAACCACGGCCCGGCCAAACTCCCTCCTCCCGGCGAACCCAACTGGTGGCACCGGCCGCTTCATGCCATCTGCCTGACCCCGGCGGAAGCCTGGCGCCATTACGCTCCCTGGCGAACCGGCGAGCCCGGAGAAATGCAGGGCAAGAAAAACTGGCAACTGCCGTTCTGGGCTGTGTTGTTCCCCTACAACCTCGGCCTTGCCATCGGCTGGTACGCCGTGTGTCGCCTGTTCAATGTCCGGGCAGCACCGCCTCCGCCAGAAGCCTTCGAGCAAGCCCCTGTTCAACCAAAAAAAGGAAACCGCAAATGAAACCCATCGTACTCGTAGGCCATCGTCATAGTTGCCCTATCCATGGCGAAGGCACCGTAGAAACAGGCGCAAGCGCAGCATTCGTGGATGGCAGGGCAATAGCACGCGTCGGCGACCGAATCAGTTGTGGCGCTATCATCGAAACCGGTGCTGGCAGCACGATCATCGAGGGACAACCGGCGGCAAGGGAGGGAGACACCACCAGCCATGGCGGAACCTTGGTCGAGGGTGACCCGGGTTGGCTGATTGATTGACAGCAAAGCCGGCAGATGGCTTTGACAAGAACGAAAAAAGACGCCGAGGCGTCTTTTTTCGAGAGCTCAAAGAATTTTATAGAATTCTTTGAGCCAATATTTGGAGCGGGAAACGAGACTCGAACTCGCGACCCCGACCTTGGCAAGGTCGTGCTCTACCAACTGAGCTATTCCCGCGTCGTGATGGGTGCCATTCTAGCGATTTACAGAACGGCGTCAACCCCTTGATTCAAAAAAACTTTTACTTCTGCTCCGAACCTTCGCGCAGGTGCGGCCAGGCGGCCACCAGGTAGTGCACCATCGACACCAGGGTCAGCCCCGCCGCCACCAGCAGCAAGCCGTAGCCCAGCACCACCCAGAAGGTCAGCAGCGGCGGGTTGGCCAGCAGGATCACCAGCGCCAGCATCTGCGCGGCGGTCTTCCACTTGCCCAGGTTCGACACTGCCACATGGGCGCGAGCGCCGAGTTCGGCCATCCACTCGCGCAGCGCCGAGACCACGATCTCGCGACCGATGATCACCGCCGCCGGCAGCGTCAGCCAGAAGTTGGCATGCACCTGCACCAGCAGCACCAGGGCCACGGCGACCATCAGCTTGTCGGCCACCGGGTCGAGGAAGGCGCCGAACGGGGTGCTCTGCTGCAGCCGACGCGCCAGGTAGCCGTCGAGCCAGTCGGTGGCGGCGGCGATGGCGAACACCGTGCTGGCGGCCATGTAGCTCCAGTGATAGGGCACATAGAACAGCAGGATGAAGATCGGGATGAGCAGGACGCGTAGAACGGTGAGCAGGTTTGGAATATTCATCGGTACGACTGGCTGCGAGTTGAACCCGGCATTCTACTCGCTATGCAGGCTGGCATAAATCGACTCGGCAAGCTTTTTACTGATGCCGGGGGCCTTGGCGATCTCGTCGACACTGGCGCGGTTGAGCTCCTGCAGGCCGCCGAAATGTTTCAGCAAGTCGCGACGGCGCTTGGGCCCGACCCCGGCGACGTCCTCCAGGCTCGAGGTGCGCCTGGCCTTGCCGCGCCGGGCGCGGTGGCCGGTGATGGCGAAGCGGTGGGCTTCGTCGCGGATCTGCTGGATCAGGTGCAGGGCCGGCGAGTCGCCCTTGAGGGTGAACTCGTGGGCCACGTCGTTCAGGTAGAGGGTCTCGAAACCGGCCTTGCGGGTCACGCCCTTGGCCACGCCGAGCAGGGTGAGATCGGTAAGGCCGAGCTCCTGCATCACCTCGCGGGCCATGTTCAGCTGGCCCTTGCCGCCGTCCACCAGCAGCACGTCGGGCAGCTTGCCCTCGCCGTCCTTGATCCGCCCGTAACGGCGCATCAGCGCCTGGTGCATGGCGGCGTAGTCATCGCCGGCAGTCACGCCTTCGATGTTGAAGCGGCGGTAGTCGGATTTGAGCGGGCCTTCCGGGCCGAACACCACGCAGCTGGCCACGGTGGCCTCACCGCTGGAGTGGCTGATGTCGTAGCACTCCAGGCGCTGCGGCACTTCGTCCAGGCCCAGTACCTGGGCCAGCGCCTCGAAGCGGGCGGCCATGTGCTGGCGGTTGGCCAGGCGGGCGTTGAGGGCCTGCTCGGCGTTGGTCACCGCCAGTTGCTGCCAGCGCGCCCGCGTGCCGCGCACACGGTGGCTGATGCTCAGCTCGCGGCCGCGCAGGGTCTGCACCGCCTCGCTGATGGCGGCGAAGTCGTCATGCACCACGTTGACGATCAGCTCGCCCGGCAGCTCGCGCTCGGCGTTGCCGAGGTAGTACTGGGAAAGGAACGCGGCCATGACCTCGGCCACCTCCTCCTCGATGCCCACCTGGGGAAAGAAGTTCTTGCTGCCCAGCACCCGGCCGCCACGCACGCTGATCAGGTGCACGCAGGCGCCGCCCGGGTTGACGAAAGCCGCCACCACGTCGACATCACCGGAGCCGCCTTCCATATACTGCTGGTCCTGGACGCGGCGCAACAGGGCGATCTGGTCGCGCAGCTCGGCGGCCTTCTCGAAATTCAGGGCCATGGCGGCCTTTTCCATCTCGGCGTTGAGCTCGTTGCCCAACTGCTGGCTGCGACCCTCGAGGAACATCACCGAGTGACGCACGTCCTCGGCGTATTCCTCGGGCGTCACCAGGCCCACGCACGGCCCCTTGCAGCGTTTGATCTGGTACTGCAGGCACGGGCGGGTGCGGTTGGCGTAGTAGCTGTCTTCGCACTGGCGCACCGAGAACGCCTTTTGCAGCAAGCTCAGGCTCTCGCGGATGGCACCTGCGCTGGGGTACGGGCCAAAGTAGCGGCCCTTGGCTTTCTTCGCGCCGCGATGGATACCCAGACGTGGGAATTCCCCGTCAGACAGGAATACGTACGGGTAGGACTTATCGTCACGCAGCAGGATGTTGTAGGGCGGGCGCCATTCCTTGATCAGCGTCTGCTCGAGCAGCAGCGCCTCGGTTTCGTTGGCGGTGATGGTGGTCTCGACCTGGGCGATACGCCCCACCAGGGCAGCCGTCTTCGGCGCAAGACCGGTCTTGCGAAAATAGCTGGCCAGGCGCTTCTTGAGGTTCTTGGCCTTGCCCACGTACAGCAGGCGGGCCTCGCCGTCGAACATCCGGTAAACGCCCGGGCGACCGCTGCAGGTCGCCAGGAACGCACTTGCATCAAAAGGTTGGGACATGAGGTGTGCTTAAAGACTTGCGTCGACCATACCGTGACGGACGGCCAGCAAGGTCAGTTCGACGTCGCTGGTGACCGAGAGTTTTTCGAAGATTCGATAACGGTAAGTATTGACGGTCTTGGGCGACAGACACAACTTGTCAGAGATGATCTGCACCTTCTGGCAGCCGACGATCATCAGCGCAATCTGGATTTCCCGCTCGGACAGCGCATCGAACGGCGACCCCTGGGGCTGGAACGACTTGAGCGCCAACTGCTGGGCGATCTGCGGGCTGATGTAGCGCTGGCCGGCGAAGGCCAGGCGGATGGCCTGGACCATCTCATCGAGCCCGGCGCCCTTGGTCAGGTAGCCTGCGGCCCCCGCCTGCAACAGGCGGGTGGGAAACGGATCTTCCTCGCACACGGTCACCGCGACCACCTTGGTGTCCGGGTGACTGCGCAACAGTTTGCGCGTGGCCTCCAGGCCGCCGATCCCTGGCATCTTCACATCCATCAGCACCACGTCCGGCTTGAGCTCGCGGGCCAGTTTGAGGGCGGACTCGCCAGAGTCCGCCTCCCCCACCACCTGCAGCCCGTCGATGTCGGCCAGCATGCGTGTGATGCCGGTACGCACCAGATCGTGATCGTCGACCACCAGGACCCTAATCAAGCAGACACCTCGTCAGTGGGGCGATTGGATCCCGCCACCTTAACAAAATTTTTCACAACGAACCTAGCGCAAAGCGTCATGGAAATATGCCTGCCGGTCAGGCCGGCGCATGCGCAACCCTTCATGGCCACCTTCTTCACCCGCGAGGCGGTTGAGCAGGTGCCACACCGCAGCCTGGTCGGCCGACGGCAGGCGGCGAAAGGCGCCTAGCAGGCGGTTCTCATCCGAGGTCAGGCTGTCCAGGGGCGCTGGGGTGTGCACGCCACTGAGCACATACAGCGCATCCACGCCGCGGCTTGCGACCGCCGCGAGATAGTCCATGCGCGGCGTGCGTTCGCCGCTCTCGTATTTGCCCTGGGCGTTGGGCTCGACACCGCCGATATCGCCAAAAATGCGCTGGGTCAGGCCCAGGCGTTCGCGCTCTTCTCTGAGTCGCGGACCAAATCCGTTCATCTGCTTGCCTCCTTTGCATGAATGGAAGACGGGTGCATCCCGCACCCGAGTGAATGTCTGCACAATCGTCCGGCACTATGCCAATTGGATCCAATCGTTGCAAGCCATCATTGCGCCACGCCCTGGATCAGGGGGGACAGAAGACATGCCACCACAGTGGGTTCAGCACTGCCGTCTGCAGGCTTTGCATCGCCCGCGCAAGGGTTTGCCGGCGATGGCGGACAACACGAAAGAACCTGAATGACATTAATCGGCCAGCAGAAAAACGTGCGGGACACGCCACTGCAAGAATCACGGAAAACCACCGTTTTGACGCCATTATGTCGACACCAATTAGATAATCATTTTTTTGACGCCCAACTTACATCAAACTTTAACTCATTGTTTTTAAAGGATTTTTTAACTAACAAAACAAACTTTAAGAAAATTCCAAACAAACTAACCAACAACGCTTGCCGCACTATCAGAAAACTCCTTAGGATGTAAAAAGACCACCACGAAACAGCCTGCACCGCTACCTATCTAGCGCGGCTTGATCCTGCGCGTCTGGCATTTGCATAACTTCTTGAACTGAGTATCTCGGCCGGCCTTGCGCCGCGCCTGGGGAGAGGGATCTATGAACATCAGTATCTTCGGACTTGGCTATGTGGGGGCGGTCTGCGCCGGTTGCCTGTCGGCGCGTGGGCATCAGGTGCTGGGGGTGGACGTCGCCCAGGCGAAGATCGACATGATCAACCAGGGCCGCTCGCCCATCGTCGAGCCGGGCCTGGAGCAACTGCTGCTCGACGGCGTGCGTCAGGGGCGCCTGCGCGGCACCACCGATGTGCAGGCGGCGATCCTCGCCACCGAGCTGTCGCTGCTGTGCGTCGGCACCCCGAGCAAGGCCAATGGCGACCTCGACCTGGTGTACATGGAGGCGGTGTGCCGCGAGATCGGCGCGGCCCTGCGCGACAAGGCCAGCCGTCACACCGTGGTGGTGCGCAGCACGGTACTGCCGGGCACGGTGAAGAACGTGGTCATCCCGCTGCTCGAGCAGGCCTCGGGCAAGCAGGCCGGGCGCGACTTTGGCGTGGCGGTCAACCCGGAGTTCCTGCGCGAGAGCACGGCGATCCAGGACTACGACTTCCCGGCCATGACCGTGATCGGCGAACTCGACAGTCGTTCCGGCGACCTGCTCGCCTCGCTGTACCAGGGCCTGGACGCGCCGGTGATCCGCAAGTCGATCGAGGTCGCCGAACTGATCAAGTACACCTGCAACGTCTGGCACGCCACCAAGGTCAGCTTCGCCAACGAGATCGGCAACATCGCCAAGGCCTCGGGGGTCGATGGCCGCGAAGTGATGGACGTGGTCTGCCAGGACTACAAGCTCAACCTGTCGCGCTACTACCTGCGCCCAGGCTTCGCCTTTGGCGGTTCATGCCTGCCCAAGGACGTGCGCGCCCTCACCTACCGCGCCAGCCAGTTGGACGTGGCGCATCCGCTGCTCGGCTCGATCATGGCCAGCAACCGCAGCCAGGTGCAGACCGCCTTCGACCTGGTGACCCAGGCCGGCAAGCGCCGCATCGCCCTGCTGGGCCTGGCCTTCAAGGCCAACAGCGACGACCTGCGCGAGAGCCCGTTGGTGACCCTGGCCGAGCAGTTGATCGGGAAAGGTTACGAGCTGCGTATCTTCGACGCCAACGTCGAGCATGCACGGCAGTTCGGCGCCAACCGCCAGTACATCGAGCAACAGATCCCTCATGTCAGCGCCCTGCTGCGCAGCGACCTGCAACAGGTGATCGATGAAGCAGAGGTGATCGTGGTGGGCAACAACGACGAACGCTTCGTGCAGGCGCTCGACGCCGGCAAGCAGGTGATCGACCTGGTCGGCTTCATGGCCGGCGGCAGCAACGCCCAACACCACGGCATCTGCTGGTAAGGCACGCCGATGCCCGCCCCTGCGGCGGGCCCCGACCCAAGGAGCTACAGCGCCATGGAACGACAACGACAGCGGCCTCTCGCGGCCCCGGGCTATCTGCGCGCAGCGGCCACCTTCTGTGCCTGGGCAATGCTCGCCGGGCTCATCGCGCTGGCCGCGCAGATGGTCGCGCCACAGTACCTGGACCCAGGCCATCACCAGTTCATCTTCATCATCGGCACCCTGGGCATGTGGCGCTACGGCAATGCCATCGTCCACTACCTGCGCGGCATGTACTTCCTGCACTGGCGCTTCCCACGCCTGCGCCGACAGGTCGAGCGCCTGGGCGACGCGGCATTGCCAGCGCACATGTTCATGGTGGTGACCAGCTTTCGCATCCCCACCCACACCACCTTCAAGGTGTACCAGTCGGTATTCCAGGAGGTGCAACGACTCAAGGTGCCGTGCACGGTGATCGCCTCGATCGTCGAGAAAGGTGACGAGCAGTTCATCAAGGACATCATGCGTGACGAGGTGCAGGGCCGCGACGATATTCGCCTGGTCATCATCCGCGCCCGCGGCACCGGCAAGCGCGATGGCCTGGCCCACGCCTTCCGTGCCCTGTCGCGGCAGATGCCGCTGGAAGATGCGGTGGTCGGCGTGGTCGACGGCGACACCATGATGCTGCCCGGCTGCGTCGAGCGGGCAGTCAAGCTGTTCGCCGTGCTGCCCGACGTCGGAGGCCTGACCACCAACGAGTTCTGCGAGGTCGAGGGCAGCCGCTGGATGCGCCAATGGCACTCGATGCGTTTCGTCCAGCGGCACATCAACATGTGCTCGATGGCCCTGTCGCATCGGGTGCTGACCCTGACCGGGCGGCTGTCGTTCTTCCGCGCCGGGGTGATGACCGACCCGGCGTTCATCCGCGACGTCGAGGCGGACTTCCTCGAGCACTGGCGCCTGGGCCGCTTCCAGTTCCTCACCGGCGACGACAAGTCCAGCTGGCTGAGCCTGATGCGCGCCGGCTGGGACACCTTCTACGTGCCCGACAGCCACACCCTGACCGTCGAGCACCCACCCAGCGACAGCTTCTGGGTCGCCACCCGCCAGCTGATGTTCCGCTGGTACGGCAACTCGCTGCGGCAGAACTTCCGCGCCACCGCCCTGCTCGGCCGCGCGCGCCTGGGGCTGTTCACCCTGTACGTGCTGCTCGACCAGCGGGTGTCGATGTGGACCTGCCTGATGGGCCTGACCGCTTCGGTGGTGGCCGGCCTGGTGTTCGGCATCCAGTACTTGCTGGTGTACCTGTTCTGGGTGCTGATCTCGCGCAGCCTGGTGACCGTGCTGTTCATCTTCGCCGGGCACCCGGTCAGCCCGATGTACCCCTTCGTTCTCTATTACAACCAGATCGTCGGCTCGCTGATGAAGGTCTACGCGATGTTCCACATGGACCAGCAACGCTGGACGCGGCAGAAGACCACCCTGGCCACCGGCAGCGTCGACTTCGATGCCAGCCTCAACCGCTGGTCCTCGAAGGCGATGCTGTGCTCCTCGATCGCCATCTTCTTCGGGGTCATCACCGTGCTTCTAGAACTCACGCAACGTTAAGGAAAGGCGCCTGCACATGAGTACTTCCAATACCCCCGCGGCCCCGGCCAACATCGTCCACGAAGCCATCGACGAGCGTCAGTACGTGCGCACCCGCATGAACGCCCGGGTACGCCTGACCGGCGCCGGGCGCGAGCCGCTCGAGGCGGACCTGGCCGACATCTCGCTGGGCGGCATCGGCCTGCTGCACGAAGCGCCGTTGACCATCGGCGCGCTGTACGACGCCTCGATCCAGCTGCGCCTGAACCAGGTCGACCTGGCGATCGAAGGCAAGGTGCGCATCGTCTCCCAGCGCGGCAAGGAGGTCGGCGCGCAGTTCGTCGACCTCGACGCGCAGAAGCGCGACATCCTGCGCTACCTGATCGGCGCCTACCTGTCGGGCGAGGTTGCCGACATCAACGGCCTGTTCAACGTGATGCAGCGGGAAAACTACATCAAGGCGCGCAAGCACCAGCAAGCCCACGCGCGCACGCCGGGCGAGCGCCTCAAGGCCATCGCCGGCACCGCGCTGTACACCGCTGCCGGCCTGGCCGCGCTGGGTTTCGTCGGCTACAAGGGCTACCTGCTGTTCTTCCGCATCCCGGCACTGCAGGCCACGGTGGCGAGCAACGCCCAGGTCATCAGCATGCCGGACAACGGCTACGTGAAGTACCTGCTGCCGGCCGACGCCACCGAGGTGCGTGCCGGCCAACCACTGGCGAACATCTCCACCCAGCTGGCCACCAGTTTCACCAGCCCGGCGGACATGAAGGCCCTGGCCGACCTTGCCCCGGGCGACCTGCAGGCATTATTGGGCCGCGCCAGCGTCGAGACGGTGATCAACAGCCCGTGCGACTGCCAGGTCTGGTACCCGTCGCAACCGCTGGACGGCTACGGCTACAAGGCCGCGCCGATGATGCACCTGCTGCCCAAGGGCGAGGCCATGTTCGTGCGCGCCAACGTGCCGTTCGACAAGCTCGCCGATGTCAGCCGCGTGCGCTCGGTGGACATGCAAGTGTTCGGTCTCGACCAGCACTTCAGCGGCAAGGTGGTGGACGCCCGCTCCGACGAGCTGAACCACAACCTGGCGCTGACCATCCAGCCGGACAGCCCGCTGCCAGCAGCGGCCTACCAGAAGGCCGTGGCGGTCGACCTGTACCTGGGCCTGCCGTTCGGCAGCGGCAACTGAGGGCAGCTCATGAACGCCAAGAACGCCCCGCGCCTGTTGCTGGCCGGCTTCGGCCTGGTCTGCGCCGGCAGCGGCTGGGCCGGGCAGAGCCTGGAGCAGATCCGCTACGCGCTGTACAAGGACCCGGGCGCCGACGTCACGAGCGACCTGCGCGCCCTCGCCGAGCGTGGCGACCTGGCCTCCAAGCAATTGCTTGGCGATGTGCTGGCCAACAGCGACAGTGCCAACCGCCAGGACATCGTGAGCCTGTACCAGGAGGCCTTCGCCGACGGCCACGGCCAGATCCCGGCGCTGGCCTCGCTGGCGCGCCTGCTCGACCGCACGCCGCGCCTGCAGCGCAGTCACGAAGCATGGGTGCGCCAGGCCCTGGCGCGCTACCCCAACGACCGTGACCCGCGCAGCACCAGCACCAGCCTGGAGGTGTTCCTGGTCTATCCGCAGCTGTTCCCCGGCGAGCGCGCCGCCGAACTGCTGGCGCTGTACGAACAGAGCTGCCTGCTCAACTGCCGCCCTGAGCTGTATCGCGCCGTGGTCGCCGAGCGCCAGGGCGACCGCGCCGCAGCCGAGCGCTGGTACCAGCAGGCGGCACGCATCGACCCACGCGGCATCGAGCGCTACTACCGCTTCCTCGGCGAGCGCCAGGACCCGGCCTTCCTCGCCTTCGCCCGCAGCCTGGAGCCGGAGATGGCCAGCCTGCCGGTGGAGGTCGTGCAGCGCATCGGCGCGCTGCTGGACAGCATCCATGGCACCACCCGCGCCGAACTGGACGCCGAACGCGAGCAGCGCCAGAGCCGCGCCATGGGCGCCAAGGTCGTGCCGACGGCCGAGCAACTGGCCCGCGACAAGGCCGACGACCAGTTGCGCGTCGACGGCATCGCCGAAGCCCAGCGCTGGCTGGACAACGCCGTCGCCCGTGGCTACCTGCCGGCGCTGGTGGCCAAGGCCAACTTCATGATCTCCAATCCCACCGAGCACAACGCCGAGCAGGCCCAGGCACTGATCACCCAGGTAAGGGCCAAGGACCCGACCCGCGCCAAGGCATTGGATGCCCAGTTCTACATGGTCAATAACTGGCTGACCCTGGACCCGTACAAGGCCCATGCACTGATCGACGAGCTGATCGCCGCCCACTACCCGGACGCCCGCCTGCTGCTGGGTGACCTGTACAGCAAAGGCGGCCTCGACCAGCCCGACCAGGAGCGTGCCCTGGCCATCTGGCGGCAACAGGCCGAGCAAGGCTCGACCGCCGCCTGGTACCGCATGGCCACCGTGCACCTGCGCGGCCGGGCCATCTGCCACGACCCGGTCAAGGCCTATACCTACGCCCGCATCGCCCTCGACCTCGGCGAGACCCGCGCCCGTGGCCTGATCAAACGGCTGGACAAGACCTTGCCCAAGGATGACATCGAGCGCGCCCTGGCCGTGCGCAACGATCTGTTGAAGGAGCCCACCCTGTGAAAGCGCACCCACCCCTGCTCGGCGCCCTGCTCGCCCTGGCGCCGCTGACGGTGCTGGCAGCCGAGGAAGTCACCGGCCCCGAGGCCGACAGCAGCGCGCCGATACGCGTCGCGACCGTTGACGGCAGCGAGCCGGTGATCACCTCGGAGTTCTTCAACAAGCTCACCCTGCAGACCGGCTACGGGCCGCAGGACTCCCAGGTCGGCCGCGACCGCGAGAGTTTCTACAGCCTGCGCTACGAGCCGTCGTTCGCCTGGTACTCGCCGGAAAAACGCTGGGCCAGGTGGATGGTCTATGGCCGCTTGTGGCTGAACTACGACTCCAGCCAGTCGAGCAACCTGGCCAACGAGTCGACCAACAACAATGCCCGCGAACAACCCGAGGGCTGGTACGCCGAACTGCGCGAGCTGTACGTCAAGCGCAACCTGATCGGCGACGACCCGCGCTTCTCACTGTCGTTCGGCCGCCAACGTTTCGCCGACGACTACGGCATCTGGTGGGACGACAGCCTGGAGTCTGTGCGCTTCGACTATCAGGACACCTTCTCCGACGCTTTCATCGCGCTCGGGCAGAAATTCCACAACTACAACACCGACGTCAATTCGCTGGCCGCGAGCGAAGAGCGCACGCTGTACCTGATGGGCCAGTACGCCTATCGCTGGAGCCCGAACAACCAGGTCGGCGTGCGCCTGATGCAGGAGAACGACCGCAGCGACCACGATGTCGAGGATCGCTACGACTTCAAGGGCTGGCGCTACGGACTGTTCTTCAAGGGCGACAACCTGCCCCTGGCCACCGACTACCACCTGGAACTGGCGGCCCTGGACGGCAAGATGGACAACACCGCCGGCAACGGCGTCACCAGCACCGGCCACGCCAGCAAAGGCTGGGCGGCGCTGGGCGAGGTCGGCAAGCGCTTCGAGACGCTGCCCTGGACCCCGCGCCTGGCGTTGCGCGGCGGCCTGACCGACAAGCCGGACGACGACAACGACGGCTTCCGGCTCAACCCGATCCAGTCCGACCGCATCACCCGCCAGGGCTCGTACAGCACGCGCCTGACCAGTGCGTTCGTCGCCCTCGACCTGCGCAACCTGAGTTACTACGGCTTCGCCCTGGAGACCCGCCCCACCGCGCGCAGCGCCCTGGACCTGCGGGTGACCCAGCTCAACCTGCGCGACGAGGGCGGCGCACTGCCGATCCGCATGGCCGCCGATGCCCGCGCCCGACGCCAGAGCGAACTGAACGCCGGGCTGCACGGCAAGGGCGACAACGTCGGGCAGATGATCGACCTCAACTACTACTGGAAGATGTTCCCGGTAGCCCTCGACGGCAAGCGCCTGGACGTCAACACCCTGGTCAGCGCCAGCTACCTCAACGCAGGCAGCGCGCTGGACAGCGGTGACGACTACCAGCTGAGTGTCGGCGTGGTGATCAGCTACTAAGGACGGGCCAGCATGATCTTCGCCTCCAACGTATTCCTGTTCCTCTACCTGCCGCTGTTCCTGGCTATCTACTACCTGGCCCGGCCGCGGTGGCGCTCGCTGGTGATCGTTGCCGCCAGCTACGTGTTCTACGCCTGGTGGCGCCCGGACTTCCTGCTGCTGTTCGTCGCCATCACCGCCTGGAACTACGCGTTCGGCCTGGGCATCAAGGCACGCCTGGACGCCGCGGACAAACCTTGGGCCCTGCGCCTGCTGTGGTTGGGCGTGGCCGGCAACCTGGCGACGCTGGGCTACTTCAAGTACGCCAACTTCGGCGCCGAGATGCTGGCCCTGCTGCTGGCGCCGCTGGGCATCGACACCTGGACCTTGGAGAACATCTTCCTGCCGCTGGGCATCTCGTTCTATGTGTTCCATGCGCTGAGCTACATCGTCGACATCTACCGCAAGGACGCGACGCCCACGCGCAGCTTCATCGACTTCGCCGCCTTCGTCGCGCTGTTCCCGCACCTGGTGGCGGGGCCGATCCTGCGCTACAGCCAGCTGGCCCCGCAGTTGCGCCAGCGCAGCCACTCGCTGGAGCTGTTCTCGCTGGGCGTGTGCCGGTTCATGCTCGGTTTCATCATGAAGGTGCTGATTGCCGACCGCCTGGCGCCGATCAACGTGCTGTTCATCGGCGAAGGCAGCCTGCAGTTCAGCGATGCCTGGTTCGGCCTGGTGGTGTCGACCCTGCAGCTGTACTTCGACTTCGCCGGCTACAGCCACATGGCCCTGGGCCTGGCGCTGATGATGGGCTTTCGCTTCCCGGAAAACTTCAACCAGCCTTATGTGTCGCAAAGCATCACCGAGTTCTGGTCGCGCTGGCACATGACCCTGGCGCATTTCCTGCGCGACTACGTCTACATGCCCCTGGTGCGCAAGCGCGTGGCCGGCGCCCTGCCGGCGCTGGTGTGGACCATGCTGCTGTCGGGCCTGTGGCACGGGGCGAGCTTCGCCTTCATCTGCTGGGGGCTGTTCTTCGGCATCGGCATGGTGCTGGAGCGCAAGTTCGGCCTGGCCACCAAGGTCAGCACGCCGTACCGCCTGGGCCGCAACCTGCGCACCGCGCTGCTGATCATCCTGAGCATGCCGCTGTTCTTCACCATGGACCTGCGCCACAGCCTCGACATCTACCGGGCGCTGCTGGGCCTGAACGGCTTCGGCTCGCTGGAGCTGTACGTGCTCGGCGCCTCGAAGATGGCCATGGCCTTCGCCCTGGTGGCAGTCGCCTGGCTGATCCTGGCCGGGATCAACAACGTGCGCTTCTACGCCGGCAACCAGGACGGCTACTTCATGCGTCATGTCGGGGTGCTGCACAGCCTGCTGCTGTGGGCGGGCTTCCTGCTGGCGCTGAGCAGCCTGGCGGCCAGTTCGTTTTCGCCGTTCCTGTATTTCCAGTTCTAGGAGAGTGCCGTGTACCCGGTGATGAAGACGGCCAGCAAGGCCAACGGTGTGATCTTCGCCCTGGCGTTGGCGGCGATGTTCGTCTACTCGCTGCCGCCAGTGCTGAGCTTCGCCCGCGCCCAGACCGACAGCTGGAACCTGTTCGTCGACGGCAAGCTGTTGCGCAAGTTCGAGCAGGTCTACGACAAGCGCTTCTTCCTGCGCGAACCCTCCGTTCAACTGTGGGCCGACGCACGCTTCCAGCTGTTCGGCGAGGGCACACAGGGCGTGGTGCTGGGCAAGGACGGCTGGCTCTACACCAGCCAGGAATACCGCGTGCCCAACGACCTGGACGCCAACCTGGCGAGCCAGCTGGCGCAGATCGCCAAGGTCGGGCAGCAACTGGCCGAGCATGGCAAGCACCTGGTGCTGCTGCCCTTGCCGATGAAGCTGGATATCTATGCCACCCATGCCGAGCGCGCCTTCGACCCACGGGTGGCCAGCCTCTATGACCGCTTCGTCGCCGACCTGCAACTGCGCCGCCTGGATGTGGTGCCGCTGCGCGACGCCTACCTGCGCAACCTGGCAGGTCCGCGCCTGTTCCTCAAGTCCGACACCCACTGGAGCCCGGACGGCGCGCGGCTGTCGGCCTATGAACTGGCACGCCAGCGCCCGCGCCTGCTCGGTGACCAGGTGTATGTCTCGCACAAGGCCGGCGACAAGACGGTCAAGGGCGACCTGATGAACTACCTGCAGTTCGACCATGCCCGCCTGGCGCCACAGTTCGGCGCCAATCCGATCGAACTGTACGAAACCCTCAAGGCCGCCCAGAGCAGTGACGAGCTGTTCGCCGAGCAGACGCAGAGCCTGCTGCTGGTGGGCACCAGCTACAGCAAGATCGACGATTGGAACTTCGTCGGTTTCCTCAAGGAAGCGCTCAACCGTGACCTGTTGTCCGTCGCCGTAGAGGCCCGTGGGCCGTTCGAGGCGATGAACCAGTTCCTCGCCAGCGACCAGTTGCACAACCCGCAGATCGACACCGTGATCTGGGAGTTTCCCCTGCGCACCCTGCTTGCCCATCGCCCCGGCGCGCTTGCCCGTGACGCCCAGCCCGCGCATTTCTGACGCCCCAAGGAGAACCTGATGAAGCTTTCGCCCCTGTTCACCGCCCTGGCCCTGACCGCCGCCAGCCACACCGCCCTGGCCGCCGAAGGCAATGCCGACCTGTACGACGCCGTGGCCCCGGCCGACTCGGCCTTCGTGCGCGTGCTCAACCTGTCCGACAGCAGCATCGATGTGGCCCTCAGCGGCAAGCTCAATGCGCAGAAGGTCGCCCCGGGGCAGCTCAGCGGCTACCGCTTCGTGCCGGCCGGGGTACACCGGATCGGCATCGGCGCCACGGCCATCGAGCCGACCCTGGCGGCCAACGCTGCCAGCACCGTGGTGTACGACGGCAAGCAGCTGCAAGTGATCGCCGACCAGTACGTCAATGAGCCGAAGAAGGCCCAGGTGGCCTTCTACAACCTGACCCCGGCCCAGGCCACGCTGCGCACCGCCGACGGCAAGCACGAGGTGGTCAAGGCCCTGACCAAGGGCCAGACCGGCGCGCGCATGGTCAACGAAATCAAGATCGACTTCGCCGCCTATGTCGGCGGTCAGGAAGTGGCCAGCTTCGACGAGTTGTTTCTCAAGAAAGGCCGCTCCTACAGCTACGTGCTGCTGCCAGGCAATCGCAGCCTGAGCCTGGCCAACAGCATCGACCCGACCGAGTGACACACCGCCGCAAGGATGACTGGCCCATGAACACCTTCCTCCCCCTTGGCCTGGCGGCCACCCTGGCGCTGATGGCCCTGCCCGGCCAGGCCGCCGAGCCCGCCCGGCCCGGCTGCGAGAACCTGCAGTGCATGGTCTGCCCGGCCCTGGCCGAACCGCAGCACTATGCCGAAGGGCGCATGAAGCTGATGCGCCAGATCGTCCCCGGCAAGGAGCGCTGGCTGTTCCGCTCGATGGTCGACCTGACCAACGACTTCGGCATTCCCGCGCCCATGCGCCCGGAGTTCGCCCGGCTGATGGACGCGTTCCACCGCCAGGGTATCCAGGTGGCCATGGCGGTCCAGCCGACCCGCGGCCTGATGCACCGCGACAAGCTCTACGCCGACCAGTTGCATGGCTTCGACTTCGAACGCGCCAGCCGCAACCTCGACACCTACCTGGGGCAGCTGCGCCAGGGCGGCGCGGTGGTGGCGCCGATGATGCAACTGGTGCGCCAGCCACCTCAGGGCGAATACTTCTTCCGCCGCGACCACCACTGGACCCCGGCCGGCGCCGAGGCCACGGCCAGGTTGATGGCCGAGGAGATCCGCCGCCAGCCGTTCTACAGTGGCTTGAGCAAGAAACGCTACAGCACCGAGCCCGGCGTGATGGTACCCAAGGACGGCACGCTGAACCTGGCCCTGAGCTACATCTGCGGCAACAACTACGGGTTCCAGTACGTACGCGGCTACCAGACCGTGCCAGTGGCCGATAGCAGCGATGCGCTGTTCGACGAAGCGCCCGACCCCGAGGTAATCCTGGTCGGCGACAGCAATGCCGCGGCCCGCGAGGACGAGAGCAAGCAGTTCAACTTCGACGGCTACCTGAAACAGTACCTGCAGGCGGATGTGCTCAACTACGCACTGCCCGGCGTGGGCGAGGACGGCTCGCTCCTGGAATATCTGCTGTCCGCCGACTACAAGCCCGAGGCGCCGCCCAAGCTGATCGTCTGGGAACTGCCGGCCAACTACCGCCTGGACTCGCCGTTGATGTATCGCCAGTTGGTGCCGGCGATACACGGCGGCTGCAAGGCTTCCAGGGAGCTACTGGGCACGAAACTGCAGCGGCCGGCACTGCAGGTCGGCGAGCGCATCGAACTGCTGAGCAATGCCGGCAGTGCCCGGCAGGCGGTGTCCAAGGGCTTTCTCGACATCCGCCTGAGCGACAGGAACGTCAAGGACTTCTACATCATCGTCTATTACGACAACGGCGCCCGCGACAAGGTGTGGTTCCGTCGCGAGGCGGCGGTTGGTGGCGGCCAGTACTACCTGGAGCTGAGCCGGGCGCCCGAGTTCGCCGGCGCCAACCTGCTCTCGGTATTCCTCGAGCCAACCAAGGCCGGCACCGCCGCCACTGATGTGGAGACGCGCCTGTGTCTGTGAAATCGATAATAGGGGCTGCTGCGCAGCCCATCGCCGGCAAGCCGGCTCCCACAGGGGAATGCGCGACACTTGTGGGAGCCGGCTTGCCGGCGATGGGCCGCAAAGCGGCCCCAGGGTTGCTCCTGCTACTTGCAATCGCCCTGCTGCCCCTCCCCACCCACGCCGCGCAAACCATCTGGCCCGCTCGCGCCACCGCGCAGTCGGCCCTGATCGCCGACTACCAGAGCCTGACCTGCAGCAAGCAACCGCCACCACCCTATACCGGCAGCCTGCACCTGCAGAGCAAGTACGATCAACGCGACGCCAGCAAGTCGACCTTGCGCGCCGCGCCCGACGCCGACAGCGAGCGCATTGCCCGGCAGGTCAAACAGTTCATCGCAGGCGTGATCCAGGCCGGCAAGCGCTTCCAGAAGGCGAAGAAGCCCCAGGAGGCCAACATGGCCCTGGCCTGCCAGGAGCAGTGGCTGGAGCATTGGGCGCAAGCCGGTGCCCTGCTCGATCCGGATGCCAGCAACACCGGCATGGCGGCGCGCAAGTGGGCGCTGGCGGCCATGGCCGGCGCGGTGCTGCTGACCCAGGCGGCCGCCGACGGCAAGGTCCGCCTCACCCCCGTGCAACACCATTGGTTCAGCCAGCTTGGCGAACAGGTGATCCGCGAGTACGACCCGCGCCGCCAGTCCACCACCGTGTACTTCAACAACCACGACTACTGGGCCGCCTGGGCGGTGGCCGCCGCCGGCATGCTGGTGGGCCGCGACGATTTCATCCGCTGGGCCGACGGCAACCTGCGCCGGGGCCTGGCCCAGGCCGTGCGCAGGGGCGACCAGGCCTACCTGCCGCTGGAGGTGGCGCGCAGCAGGCTGGCTGCCAACTACAGCCAGTACGCCCTGGTGCCGCTGGTGCTGTTGAGCGAATCGGCGCGCGCCAATGGCCTGGCCTGGAGCGACGACGACCAGCGCATCCTCGACCAACTGGCCAGTTTCGCCGCCCGCAGCGTGCTCGCCCCGGACACCCTGCCCGAGCTCAAGGGGCAGCGCCAGGCTGAAGTCGCGCCGTACAAGCTGGCCTGGCTGATCCCGTTCCTCGCCCGCCGGCCCGGGCACGCCCTCGCCCGCCAGCTGTACGACAGCGAGGACGGCGAGGTGGACAACTACAGCCAGATCGGTGGCCTGCTCAAGCCGGCCTACCCCACCCTGCCTTGATCAAGGACGTTCCCATGGCACCGTTCAGCCGCTTTTCCCTCTCCTGCCTGGCCGCCCTGCTGCTAGCGACGACCGCCCAGGCCGCGCCGGTGATGGACACCCTGCCCCAGGCGCAGCACCAGCAACAGCTGGACCAGCTGCGTCGCCAGGTCCGCCAGGCCGTAAGCTTCGAACAGGCCCGTCGAGCGCCTCCCGCAGGCCGCGCCAGCGTGAGCCTGCAACCGATGTTCTCGTCCCAGGCCGGCAGCTGGCCGTTCGAGCCGTTCGTCAACAATGGCCTGTTCCGCGCCATCGCCGGTTACCAGGCACACCACCCGCAGGCCGTGGTACTGCGTGGTGGCAGCATCACCCTGGCGCAACTGCATGACGCGCTGCGCGATCCGCGGGTACTCAGGCCCTACAAGGATGGCTACCTGCTCAGCTACCCGCTGATGATCGGCGCAGATGCCGGGCTGCTGCTCGAGGGCGCCCATCTCTACCTGTACAGTTTTTCCGGCACCGCGCTGATCAACCAGGGCTGGTTGGGGCTGGAGCGTTCGACACTGGAAAGCGTGGCCGGCGACAAACCGGGCAACACCGATCGCGCCTGGCGCCCCTTCGTGGTGGCCTGGGCCGGCAGCCACACCCAGGTGATCGGCTCGACGCTCCGACGCCTGGGCTACAACGCCAACCTGTCCCGGGGCCTGAGCACCGCGCTGAGTACCCAGCAACCCGCTGGTGCGCGCCCCGCCACGCTGCTGATCGAAAGCAGTCAGTTCAGCGAATTGTCCAGCGCGGTGGAGCTGCAACACAGCCAGGCGACCATCGCCGGCAGCCGCTTCGAAGGCTCGCAGCAATACGCCATCGATGCCCGCGACAGCCAGTTGCACCTGCATGACAACCAGGTGCGGGGCATCGACAACAACAGCGGCGTGCGCCTGCGCGGCCAGACCCGGGCGCTGGTCGAAAATAACCTGATCCTTGGCGCCGCCAAGGCCGCCATCGAAATCAGCGACCAGCGCGGCGCCGTGTGGCTGGCGGGCAACCGTATCGGCGACAGCCGGGGCAACGGCATCCAGCTGCGCAACCTGGCGCCCACGCCCGAGGCGCCGCTGCTGATCGACGACAACCTGCTGGCCAGCAGCCAGGGCAGCGCGGTGGACGCCAGCGAGGTGGCGGCCCTGGCCCTGGTCGGCAATCGCATCGGCAACACCCCGGAGTACGCCGTCAGCCTGCGCAATGCCACGCCCCTGCCGGGCCCGCTGCTGCTCAGCGGCAATCGCCTGGGACAGGTGGGCAAGGCGGTGGTGCGGGTCGAGGGACTGCGGGAGGTCGAGTTGGGGAACAATGCCTTCGACGGCAAGGCACTGCTGCAGAACCTGCTGGCCGGTGACCTGCTGGCGCTGCAGGGGCAAGTGCTGGAGGCGACGCTGGTCCAGGGGCGGATGGTGCGGCTGCGTCAGTAGTAGCTCAGGCGACCGGGCGCTGCATCCGCACGAAACACTCGTCCATGCCCACTTCAACGAAGCCCCGGCGCTGGTACAGACGCCGCGCCGGGTTGCTGGCGAACACCATCAGCCGCAGCCATGGCAGCCGGCGTTGCGCCGCCCAGGCGGCCAGTTCTTCCAGCACCCAGCCGCCCACGCCGCGGCCACGATATTCGGGCAACAGGTGCAACTCGCGAATGAACAACGCCTGGCGATCCTGGCTGAGGCTGCAGAACCCCAGTACCTGTTCGTCCTCGACCACCAGCCACTGCTCGCGCCAGCCCCAGGCCTCGTCGAAGGCTTCCTCGATCCACAGCAGGTCGAACTCGCGGTAGTACGGCAACATGGCGCGGCGGGTAAGGTCGCGGGCAAACGTCAGGTAGTCATTGCTGGCGGGAATCAGTTCAAGGGGCATAGCACACCGGTGAACTGGCCGGGCCACGGCGCTCCAGCTCATCCTCCAGCCACCGGGCCAGGACCTGGGCATTGTTGTGCTCGGTATCCTTGCCAGCGTAGAGCAAGGTCAAATCGCCTTTACCGGCCAGGTCCAGTAACGGATACCAGTGCTCGGGGTGGGCGGCCAGTTCCTGCTGATAGCGCTGGACAAAGGCTGCAAAGTCCAATTCACCGGCGTGAAATGCCTTGCGCAGTGCATCGGAGGGCGCGACTTCGCGCAACCACTGCCCATGCAAGTCTTCCTTGCGCTTGTTGCGGGGCCACAGGCGATCGACCAGCACGCGCTGGCCATCCTGCACCTCGACGCTCTCGTAGACGCGTTTGCAGCGAATCATCAGGTACTCCTGCGACATCGTTCCCCTACAAGCCTAGGGCCTTCATTGATCGAGGTCACGGCCCAGTAACGAATTGTTTCTATGCTGTATACCTTCGGCACCACCGCCCGACGCCAACCGGAGCCCTCATGGCAACCCCGTCACTGGCCAGCCAGCCCGACCTGAGCCTGCGCACCCCAGGCCCACCCCTTGCCCACAAACCCGGACGCGCCACCCTCACCTTGTTCTTCGGCCTGCTGCTGGCGGGCCTGGCCTACACCTTCTGGAGCCTCAAGCAGGACGTCAGCGCCAGCGGCACCGTCGTCACCACCGTCACCCCTTTCCTGTTGCTGGGCCTGGCCCTGCTGATCGCCCTGGGCTTCGAGTTCGTCAATGGCTTCCACGACACCGCCAACGCCGTGGCCACGGTGATCTACACCCATTCACTGCCAGCTTCGGTGGCGGTGGTGTGGTCGGGGTTGTGCAATTTCCTCGGAGTGCTGCTGTCCAGCGGCGCGGTGGCCTTCGGCATCATCGCCCTGCTGCCGGTGGAGCTGATCCTGCAGGTCGGCTCGTCGGCCGGTTTCGCCATGGTCTTCGCCCTGCTGCTGGCGGCGATCATCTGGAACCTCGGCACCTGGTGGCTGGGGCTGCCGGCCTCGTCCTCGCATACCCTGATCGGCTCGATCATCGGCGTGGGCGTGGCCAATGCATTGATGCACGGGCGTGACGGCACCAGCGGCGTGGATTGGGCCCAGGCCAGCAAGGTCGGCTATGCCCTGTTGTTCTCGCCGTTGATCGGCTTCGCCTGCGCCGCCCTGTTGCTGCTCGCCCTGCGCGCGCTGGTCAAGCGCCGCGAGCTGTACCAGGCACCAGAAGGCCAGACGCCGCCGCCCTGGTGGATCCGCGGCGTGCTGATCCTCACCTGTACCGGCGTGTCCTTCGCCCACGGCTCCAACGACGGGCAGAAAGGCATGGGCCTGATCATGCTGATCCTGGTCGGCACCCTGCCGATGGCCTATGCCCTGAACAAGACCATGCCCAACGAGCAGGCCCTGCAGTTCTCGGCCGTCGCCGAGGTCACCCGCCAGGCCCTGGTACGGGCCGCCCCCGCGCCCGCCCCGGCCGATCCACGCCAGGTGCTGACCGCGTTCGTCGCCACCCCGAAAGCCAGCCCCGAGCTGCTGCCGGCGCTGGCCGCGCTGACTGGCATGATCGGCGAGGAGGTCAAGGGCTATGGCTCGCTCAAGCGCGTGCCGGCCGAGGCCATGGCCAACGTGCGCAACGACATGTACCTGGCCAGCGAAGCCATCCGCCAGATCGACAAGCACCAGCTGGCCCGCTACGACGCCGATACCGCCCGCCATGTGCAGTTGTTCAAGCGCCAACTGGACGACGCCACCCGCTATATCCCGCTGTGGGTCAAAGTGGCGGTGGCCATCGCCCTGGGCCTGGGCACCATGGTCGGCTGGCGGCGCATCGTGGTGACGGTGGGCGAGAAGATCGGCAAGACCCACCTGAGCTATGCCCAGGGCGCCTCGGCCGAGGTAGTGGCGATGTGCACCATCGGCGCGGCGGATATGTTCGGCCTGCCGGTATCGACCACCCATGTGCTGAGCTCGGGGGTGGCCGGGACCATGGTGGCCAACGGCTCGGGGATTCAACGCAAGACGCTGGTCAACCTGCTGATGGCCTGGGTGCTGACATTGCCGGCGGCGATGGTGCTGGCGGGTTGCTTGTACTGGCTGTTGAACCAGGTCCTCTGAGGATGTGCGACGGGGGCTGCCGCGCAGCCCCCCACGAGGTCATGCCGGGATCTTCAGGCCTCGCTGCACGGCCGGGCGCTCGAGGAACCGCGCCAGCACCCGCTGCACTTCCTTGAACGTGTCGAATTCCACCAACTCCCGCGCGTTGTAGCGCTCCACCAGGTTACGCACCCAGGGGAAGATGGCGATATCGGCGATGCTGTATGCATCGACCATCCACTCCCGCCCTTGCAGGTGGCGGTCAAGCACCGCCAGCAGTCGCTTGGACTCATTGACGTAACGGTCTCGCGGACGCTTGTCCTCGTACTCCTTGCCCGCGAAGAAATGGAAGAATCCCACCTGGCCGAACATCGGCCCGATGCCCCCCATCTGGAACATCAGCCACTGCAGGGTCTGGTAGCGCTGGGCCGGGTCCTGGCTCAGCAACTGGCCGCTCTTCTCGGCCAGGTACTGCAGGATCGCCCCCGACTCGAACAATGGCAACGGTTGGCCCCCCGGCCCGTTGGGGTCGAGGATCGCCGGGATCTTGTTGTTGGCGCTCAGGGAGATGAACGCGGGGCTCAACTGGTCTTCGGTTTCGAAGCTGACCTTGTGCACCTCGTAGGGCAGGCCGATTTCCTCGAGCATGATCGAGACCTTGACCCCGTTGGGCGTGGCCAGCGAGTACAGTTGCAGACGCTCGGGGTGTCGCGCCGGCCATTTGCCGGTGATGGGGAATGCGGAAAGTTCGGTCATGGGGGTGCCTTCGCGTTGGGAGCGTTCAATCTAGATGATCTTCGGCCATCCTGACCATCACCCAGTCGCGGTGCCGCTCGTCGCCACAAGGGAAGATCGCCTCTCCCACCTTGCGAAAGCCGTTGCGCTGATAGAAACCGATCGCCCGGGCGTTCAGCTCATTGACTGTCAGGCGCGCCTGGCCATCGACCTGGGCCAGGGTGGTGGCGAGCAACAATTGCGCGGCGCCGGTGCCATGGGCGCAGGGTAGTACATAGCAGCGGGAGATTTCCGCCAGTTGATCGGCTTCGGCAATACCCAGCTTGCCGGGCGCCAGGTCGAGCATGCTGTAGCCCAGCACCTGGCCATCCCGTTCGACCACCAGCAACCGCTTGTGCGGGTGCTCCAGGTGCGCCTGGAAATGTTCGGGCTGGAGATGGTGGGCGATGTAGTGCTGCTGGGCGCTGACCGCGCTATCGGGCGGGCTGGCCAGGGCGAAGGTCGCTTGGCCGACGAGGCTCAGGGCCACGCAATCTTCGTCACAGGCCGGGCGAATCTGGTAGGGCATGGCAACATCCTGTCGGGCAGCCGGGTCACGTTCGACAATGCCAGCCCCACCCCATCGGTGCAAGTTCAGGCGTCGCCATGGGCCTGGCGCTTGAGCTTCTCGGTATCGACCCGCACGAACACCGAATCGGCGGTGACCGTCAGTACATCCCCGGCCCAGACCTCGCAGATCACCCGGGTCTTGCGCCCCAGCTCGCCCTCGACCCGGGCCTTGAGCAGCAGTTCGACGCCCATGGGCGTGGGCTTGAGGTAGGTCAGGCCAAGCTGGCCGGTGACACAGTCGATACGCGGCAGGCTGCCAGGTTCGCGGCCTTCGGCACGGTAGTGACAGGCCATGGCGGTCCAGTTGGAATGGCAATCGACCAGCATAGCCAGCAGGCCACCGTAGACCAGGCCGGGCCAGCCGGTGAAGGTCGGGTCGGGGGTATGCCGGCACGACAGGTGGATGCCGTCGGCGTCCCAGTGGCTCTGCACATGCAGGCCGCTGGGGTGGGAACAGCCGCAGCCGTAACAGATGCCTTCGGGGGCGGCGAGTTGTTGCAGGGACATGGCTTGCTCGGTCATACGCGTCCTTGGCTTGTTGGTGTTGGATAAGGAGGCTGGCTACCGATGGTAGCGCCCTGCGCGGCCTGCGCCAATCCACGCGGCCTGTCCGCAGACAACGCTGGCCTGACGACAACCGCTCTGAACCGCGATTCAGCCACACTCGGCCCGCCCATCCAGACGATTGACTCCCTGCCCGTTCGGTGGTCAGATGCGCGCCAGTTTCAGGTGCCCTGCGCCGCCGCGCGCAAGGTGAAACGGGAAGCCGGTGAGTCGATACCACGACAAGTCCGGCGCTGCCCCCGCAACGGTAAGCGAGCGAACCCTTCGACAGACCACTGTGCACACGCATGGGAAGGTGAAGGCTTCACGACCCTCGCAAGCCCGGAGACCGGCCTGAGGCTTCACTTGGCAACCCGCGGTGGGCGGGCGCAGGCCGGTATTCGCGTGCGCGCCTGCGCGCGCTTCGCCGTTGCGTGTTTTCCACCGGGATCCATTCTTTCCTGCAGCAGTGGAACGACATGTCCCGTATCAACAAGCTTCACACCCTGGCGGCCTGCCTGGCCGTGTCCCTGCCGGCTCTGGCCGACGAGCAGCCCAGCCCTGCGCTCACCCTGCCCTCCACGGCGATCACCGACAGCCGCGACCCGCAGACCGTCGACCTGGCCACCCCCACCCAGGCCGGTTCACGCCTGAACCTCAGTGCCCTGGAAACCCCGGCGAGCACCAGCAGCATCACCGCCGCGCAGATCCAGCAGCGCAACAACACCACGGTGCAGGATGCCGTGACCCGCTCGCCGGGCATCACCTTCATCGGTACCCCTGGCGATGGCGGCACCGGCTTGTCGGCGCGCGGTTTCACGGGCCAGAGTTCGGTGATGACCCTGTTCGACGGGTCGCGCCTGTACGCCGGCGCCGGCACCCTCACCTACCCGGTCGATCCCTGGATGGTCGAGCGTATCGATGTGATCCGTGGGCCTGCCTCGGTGCTGTATGGCGAAGGCGCCACCGGGGCAACGGTCAACGTGATTCCGAAAAAGCCCTTCAGCGGTGATATCCGCAACCACCTGCGCTTGGGCTACGGCTCCTGGGACCGCCAGCAACTGGGGCTGGACAGCGGCGGCAGCCTGAGCGAGCGCCTGAGCTACCGCGCCACCCTGAACCAGCAGGCGGGCAACGGCTGGGTCGACCGCACCGATTCGCGCAGCCTGGCGTTTTCCGGCGCGCTGCGCTTCGATGCCAGTGACGACCTGAGTTTCACCTTGTCCCACGAACGCGGCGACGCACAACCTGCCAACTACTACGGCACGCCGCTGATCGACGGCCATCTGCGCAGCAGTGTGCGCAACAAGAACTACAACGTCAGCAATGACCAGCAGCGCTACCACGATGAGTGGACACGGCTGACCAGCGACTGGAACATCAGCGACAGCATCAGCGCCAGCAACCAGCTGTACTACATCAAGAGCCGTCGCCACTGGCGCAATGCCGAGGAATACGCCTGGGATGCCGGAGTGATCCAGCGCGGCAGTTTCCTGGAGATCAAGCACAACCAGGAGCAGATCGGCGACCGCCAGAGCTTCACCTTCGATCACTCGCTGTTCGGCCTGGCCAGCAAGACCGTGGTGGGCGCCGAGTACAACAAGATCCGCTTCAACATCGACAGCAACTCGCCCTACGATGATGGCTACACCGACCCGCTCGACCCTTGGCGGCCGGCGCCCGGCGGGTTCCACAGTGCCGATCCGACGCGCCCGCAGACGCTGTCGAAAACCAGCACCTTCTCGCTGTTCGCCGAAAACCGCACGCAACTGACCGAGCGCCTGTCGCTGGTCACCGGCATACGCCGCGACCAGAACCACATCGACCGCAACGACCTGGTGAAGGACACTCGTGAAGACCAGAGCCTGCGTGGCGGCAACTGGCGCGCCGGCCTGGTGTACGCGCTGACTGACGATCTGTCCGTGTACGGCCAGTACTCCACCAGCGAGGATGGTGTCGGTGACCTGCTGACCCTGCGCCCGGAGCAACGCCTTGAACTGACCGAAGCCAGGCAGACCGAATTCGGCCTCAAGCAACGGTTCTGGGACGGACGCGGCGAGTGGACGTTGGCGGCCTACCACATCGTCAAGAAGAAGCTGCCGGTGTACGACGTGGTCTCCAAGCGCAGCCAGCAGGCAGGCCAGCAGACCTCCGATGGCCTGGAGGCAAGCCTGGAGCTGGCTCTGGGCAATCAATGGCAACTGTCGGGCAACGCAGCCTTGGTGCGCGCCAAGTACGATGATTTCACTCAACTCAGCCGAGGCGTTTCCTACGACCGGTCTGGCAACCATCCGCAGGACGTCCCACGTCGTACCGCCAACCTGTGGCTGAGCAAAGGCTTCGGGCAAAGCGTCGACACCGGCATCGGCCTGCGCTACGTAGACGCCCGCTATACCAGCGCCGCCAATGACCAACGCGTGCCGGGCTACACCGTGGTCGATGCCAACATCGGCTGGCAGGTGCTACCCGACGTGCGCCTGGGCCTGCAGGTGAACAACCTGTTCGATCGCGAGTACGCCCAGTCGAGCTACAGCGGCGAACAGTGGCTGCTGGGCGCGCCGCGCTCGTATTTCGCCACGGTGGACTACAGCTTCTAGGTCGGCCAGGTAACAGCGTCGGAGCGGGCTTGCCCCGCGATGCGGCTGATGCTGCAATCGCGGGGCAAGCCCGCTCCACAAGAACCTAGGCCTGACGACCATCGCGTCGTGCTTGAACATCATCGCGCCAACTGCTCGACTAGGGCCTACGCCCCGTCCACAAGCAGCGCGCCATGACCGACATCCCGCAGATTCCCGCAGCGCCCGTGCACGCGCTTGACCAGCCGCGCACCTTGCTGTTCCTCGCCTACCCGCAGATGGGCCTGCTCGACCTCAGCGGCGCGCAGACGGTGTTCTGGGCCGCGACCAAGGCCCGCGCCGCGCGCGGCCTGCCCGGCTACCGGGTGGTCACCGCCAGCCTCGAAGGGGGCCTGGTGGCCACCGCCGAGGGCCTGGCCGTCGCCACCGAGCCACTGGCGCCCTGGCTGCACGAGCCCTTCGACACGCTGGTCGTGCCCGGTGCCCCGGAGATCGTCCGCACCCTCCCCGACCACACCGAACTGGTCGCCTGGCTGGCCCAGGCCGCTCGACGCGCCCGACGTACCGCCTCGGTGTGCAGCGGCACCTTCCTGCTGGCCGCCGCCGGCCTGCTCGATGGCCGCCGGGCCGCCACCCACTGGGCGATGTGCGATGCCCTGCACCGACGCTTCCCGGCCATCGAAGTGGATGCCGAATCGATCTTCGTGCAGCAGGATCAGGTGTGGACTTCGGCCGGCGTCAGCGCCGGCATCGACCTGGCGCTGGCCCTGGTCGAGGCCGACTGCGGCCGCGAGGTGGCCATGCAGGTGGCCCGCGAATTGGTGGTGTTCCTCAAGCGCCCCGGCGGCCAGGCGCAGTTCAGCGAACTGCTCAAGGCCCAGGGCGAGGACAGCGACGCCTTCGAGACCCTGCACCTATGGCTCAGCGAGCACCTGGGCGACCCGCGGCTGACGGTCGAGCGGCTGGCCGAGCAGGCGCGCATGAGCCTGCGCAACTTCACCCGGGTGTACAAGCACAAGACCGGCCGCACCCCGGCCAAGGCCATCGAGGTGTTCCGCCTGGAGGCGGCGCGCCGCTTGCTGGAAAACTCCGACCAGCATATCGAGCAGGTCGCCCGCCAGTGCGGGTTCGGCAGCGAGGAGCGCATGCGTCTGGCGTTCCAGCGTCACCTGGCGGTGACCCCGCGGGACTATCGGGCGCGCTTCGCCCGCAGCGTGCCGCTGGCCGAAATCCAGGGTTCTTTGGCCTAGGGGCAAACCGAGGGGGCGCTTAGCATCTGCAGCACGCCTGTCGGGCCGTAATCCAGGCTCACTCACTAGGCGTACCCTTTTTCCACTGCCGCAGCGACAACATCGATAATCGCGGCATCCAGGAGCCCCTCATGAAACAGATCCTGATCATTGGCGCAGGCTTCGCCGGGCTGTGGAGCGCCCTCGGCGCCGCCCGCCTGCTCGACCTGCACAAACGCGACGACGTGCTGATCACCGTGCTCGCGCCCCAGGCGGAGCTGCACATCCGCCCACGCTTCTACGAACCCGACGTACACACCATGGCCGCTCCCTTGCAGGCGGTGTTCGACGCGGTCAACGTGCGCTTCGTCAAAGGCACGGCCTACCACATCGACCAGGCCAGCCAGCAGGTGGCCTATCGTCAAGCGGGTGGTATCGAGGCCAAGCTGGGTTACGACCGCCTTATCATGGCCTGCGGCAGCCTGCTCAACCGCCCGGCGCTGGAAGGCTTCGACCAGCACGCCTTCGATGTCGACAAGATCGACTCGGCCACCCGCCTGGAAGAACACCTCAAGTCCCTGGCCGCCCGCCCCGACAGCCCCGCACGCAATACCGTGGTGGTGGCCGGTGGCGGCTTCACCGGCATCGAGACCGCCACCGAGCTGCCTAGCCGGCTGCGGGCGATCCTGGGCGACAAGGTCAAGCCGCGCATCGTCGTGGTCGACCGCGGCGCGAAGATCGGCGCCGCCCTCGGCGACGGCATCCGCCCGGCCATCGAACAGGCATCGGCGGCGCTGGGGATCGAGTGGATCTGCGGCGCCACGGTGGCCTCGGTGGATGGCGGCGGCGTGCTGCTGGACAACGGTGAACGCATCGCCGCCAACACCGTTGTCTGGACCGTGGGCTTCAAGGCCAACCCACTGACCGAGCAGATCAGCGGCGAACGCGACCGCCAGGGCCGCCTGCATGTGGATGGCGACCTCAAGGTCATCGGCAACCCGGCGGTGTACGCCGCGGGCGATGTCGCCTACGCTGCCTGCGACGAGGCCGGCAACTACGCGGTGATGTCCTGCCAGCATGCCATTCCGCTGGGCCGCTACGCCGGCAACAATGCCGCCGCCGAGCTGATCGGCGTGGCGCCGATGACCTACAGCCAGCCCAAGTACGTCACCTGCCTGGACCTGGGCGCCTGGGGCGCGGTGTACACCGAAGGCTGGGAGCGCACCGTCTCGCCGCCGACGGACAAGGCCGAGGCCAAGCAGCTCAAGCAGCAGATCAATTCGGTGTGGATCTATCCGCCGGCGGCCGACCGCGCGGCAGCGCTGGCGGCGGCCGATCCATTGATCCCGGTGGCCTGACGGAACATCTGCGCGCGCCTACAGGGCATCTCGAGTACCGACGATGATGCCCTGCTCACGCAACTGTCTCAGCATCTGCAGCCCTTGCTGCAGGTGCTGATTCCCCAGCGCCCGCAAGCGCTCGCGCCCGGTGCCGGGCAAGCCCACCAACAGCTGCCAGGCCAAAGGCGCCAACCGGGCGAAACGCACCTGCAGGTCGGCGTCGCGGTACACCAGCAACAAGGTGGGCTGCTCCGGCGCCTCGTCGGGTTGATACTCGGGACCGATGCGCTCCACCGGCCAGCGGTAGGCCAGAACCCGGGCCACGCACGACAGCAGCGGCTCGCCGGCCAGCAGGTCGCCGTGCGGTTCGTGCGGCGGATCCTCGGCGTCGCTCAGGTACAACTGCGCTTCGATCCATTCGTAGTGCGCCAGCTCCAGCTGCCAGGGAGCGTCCGGCGCGATGCCCTGCAGGTAGTCGATGAAGGCTTCGGCTACTTCGGTGAACAGTGGCGTCTGGCTACGGTAATGGGCGTAGAAGTCACGCACCCGGGCATGCCAGCGCTGATCGCCAAGGGTCCGGCGCATCACCGGAAAACTGCCGGCCAACAGCCCTTCGATGGCGCCGTAGAACAGTTCGCGGTAGACCTTCAGGCGCCGCGCCTCGATACCGGGCGGCGGCGGGTTGCCGACCGGATCGCGCAGGTGGCGGGCCAGGGTGAACTGCTGGTGGCGCAGGGTTTCGGTCATGGTCTTACGCTCCATGGGCACGTTGCACATCGCGAATGCGCGCCGTCTCGGCCAGCAACTCGGCCAGCGGCGGGTAGTTGAAGTCGCGCTCGAGCACGGTGGGTTGCGCGCCGAAGCGCTGGCAGGCGTCGGCGAACAAGGCCCAGACATCCTCCTTGACCGGCGCGCCGTGGGTGTCGACCTTCAGGTCCGGCGCCTCGTCATAGTGACCGGCCACGTGCATGCCCACCACCCGCTCGCGGGGAAGACCGGCGAGGAAGGCCCGGGCGTCGTAACGGTGGTTGCAGGCGTTGACGAAGACGTTGTTGACGTCCAGCAGCAGGTCGCAGTCGGCTTCGTCGAGCACGGCGCGGACGAAATCCAACTCGGCCATCGCCTGGTACGGCGCGGCGTAGTAGCTGATGTTCTCCACGGCGATGCGCCGGCCAAGGATGTCCTGGGCCTGGCGGATGCGGGCGGCCACATGGTGGACGGCCTCGTCGGTGAACGGAATCGGCATCAGGTCATAGAGGTGACCGTCGTCGCTGCAATAGCTCAGATGCTCGCTATACATCCGCACCTGGTGGCGGTCGAGGAACTGTCGGGTGCGCTGGAGGAAGCCGAGGTCCAGCGGCGCGGTACCACCCAATGACAACGACAGGCCATGACAGGCGATGGCAAAGCGTTCGGCCAGGCGCGCCAGGCCCTGGCCGAAGGCGCCGCCGACACCGATCCAGTTCTCCGGGGCGCACTCGAGGAAGTCCACCGCGCCCGCCTCCATGGCCAGCAGGTCGGGCAGCAGGCCGCGGCGCAGGCCGAGACCGGTGTGCAAGGTGTGTTGGGGCATGATCGGAGGGTTCCGTATGGCAGGGATCGGCATCGCGGGGCCAGCCCGCCCCCACAGGGCAGATCCCGGTGGGAGCAGGCTGGCCCCGCGACAGGCTTCAGGATTTGCCGGTCAGGTGGCTGAACAGCCCGTCGGGCATCGCCTTGCCATTGGCCTTGTAGATCGCCGCCAGGTGATCGTGGGCCTCCTGCTCGGAAATGAAGCCATCGTGGTTGCGGTCGATCTTGTCGAAGTCGGCCGCCCGGTCCTTGGCCACTGCCAGGAACTCCTCGCGCGAGACCTTGCCATCATGGTTGCTGTCGGTGCGGGCGAACGAGGCGTCGCCGCACTTGCCCTCACCGCACTTGCCCTCGGCACCGGCCTTGGCGCTGGCGCCACACTTGCCCTCGCCACATTTGCCTTCGCTTTGCGTGGCCTTGCCGCCGGCACCGCACTTGCCCTCGCCGCACTTGCCTTCGCCAGGGGTCTTGGCAGCGGCCAGCTGGTAGCCCTGGGCCAACGGTTCTACCGCGAAGGCGCTGTTGCCAAGGACCATGCCGCCGAGCAGGGTGGCGCCAAGCAGGCCGAGGGTTTGACGGGTCGTTTTCATGGTGTCGCTCCACTGTGGTTGGAAAGTGGAGCCATTGAGCCGCAGCGGTGTGTCGTCGATGTATCGAAGCGGGCGTGGTTTTGTATGGCAGTGGGTCGAGGCGAGGCGCAGATACACAGGGATACAAGAACGGCCTTCTGCTGGCGCAGAAGGCCGTGACAGAGGCGTCAGTCTTCCAGTGGCTTGGGCGGCGCGGCAGGTTTGGCGGGTTTGCTCGGTTTGGCCTTGCTGTCCTTGGCCTTTGGTTCGGCTGGCGCAGCGGCTACCGGCTCCGGCGCTGTCACTGCCTGCTCACTGGCCGGCAGCGCATCGACCGCCTTGAAGATCACCTGCGGGTCGAGCTTCTCGCCGCTGTCATCGTCCTTGAGCACATGGCGTTCGCCGTCCTTGCCCACCAGGATTACCTTGGTGCCCTTGCTGGCGCCAAGTTTGAGCTCGCGAATCAACGCCATGGTGGTCTGCTGCTCGAGGTTCTTGTCCTCGCGCTTGCCCATCATGCTGGCGACGCTGTACAGCACCAGGCCACGCTCCTTGAATCCGGCCTGTGTAGCGGGATCGTTCAGTGCCTGTTCCAGGCCACGCAGGGTCGGGTCGGCCGAACTCGGGGCAATGACCACCAACGGCCTGGCCTTGCCCAGTTCCTTGGCCAGCGGGGCATCGCTGTCGGCGGCGTGCAAAGGGCCGGCTACAGCGAGCAAGGTGGCGAGGGTCAGTGACCGAACGAGCATGCGCATCTCCTTATTCTCTCGATAAACCAAAGACTGCAGATCAGGGAGAAAGATCCGGGCCGGGAGCCTAAACCAAGTGTTCATCCATGTGCTTGGGTCAAAGGTAACCAGCGGTTTCCGCAACCCTCGCAGATCTTGCTGACACCCTTTACGGAATCACCACTCCCGACCTTGAGCATAGTCCAAAGCCATCAAGGCCCAGGACATCTCAGCGTACGAAGATTTCCTGCTCCACGGCCATCTCCAGGGCATGGTGGGTGAGATCAAGCATCAGCGTATGCTGGGCCTGCATACGCGCCTCCTGTAACGTTTCGAACTGCTTGATGCGCTCCGCCTCCGACATTTCATCCTCCTTGATCAAGGCCTCCACACGTGCGCGATAGGGTGTGTCAATAGCCTCGAAACGTTCAGGATAGACATGACGCAGTTGCTGTTGCCAAAAGTCCCTGTCAACCAGCGACAGCGCAAGTGTTTCGCTGTCTTCTGCCGCCAGCACGCGGTCACGCGCCCTGCCGACCTGTGGGGCGCCGATACCCGCCAGGTTGCGAAACAGCATCCGGTTGATGCGCAGGGGTAAGTCGAGACTGTCACGCAGCGCCAGTCGATAGGCCAACAGCACCTCGATCTCATCCGGCTCCGCCCCCGCCGCCCGCCGCGCCTGAACGTCCTCCAGGGCGATACGGTCGACCGCGTCCAACCGCCACAGCTGACGTCCAAGATGCAACAAGGCGCGTTCGCGATTGCCCACCACACTATCCTGACTCGCTCTCCATACCAGCAGACGCACTTCCAGATCACTGAAGCGCAAGGTGGCACTGTCCTGGCAGGTGACATCCCGGGCATCGCTGAAAAGTGTTTCGCGCAACTCGGTATCTGTACCCATGGCGTTGAGCATATCCAATACCCTGAAGGCAAGATCGCGGGCGCCGGCAGGGCTGTCGAAGTCCGCCGTCGCCGACAGCCCGTCGAGCAACTGGAAGAATGCATCGCCGCTTTCGCTACCCTCCACCATCGCCCAGGCCGACCCCAGTTCGTCGCGGTACGCATCATCGATCGCATCGAGCCAGCGCATTCGCGGCAATGTTTCAGCTTCGGCCACTGTCGCCGACGATCCGGCACTGGCCATGGCGGCCCGCAACCGTTGTAGCTGGTCGGCGGAGAAAGGGTTGCCCTGTAGCCATACCCGCCCGCGAGTCCATGGCCGGGCCTGGTAGAAGGTTTCGGGCAATTCGGTGACGATGTTGTTGCGCAGATCGAGCGTAACCAGCCGAGGGCACTCCAGTGTGCCGTGAGGCAACGAGTTCAGCCTGCAGTAACTCAGGCGCAATTCACTCAGCCGCGCCATTGCACCCACCGAGAACGTACGTCCGAGTGGATTGTGGGAGAGATTCAAATAGGTGAGCGCTTCGCAACCGGCGAGCACCGTGCTTTGGCCAGGGTCGAGCACGATCTGGTTATTGTAGAGGTCCAGGCATTCCAGATAACGCATGTGCTGCAACTGCGTTGGCAGACGGGTCAATCTATTGCCCGGAAGTTCCAGCACCCGCAGGTTGGCAAATGCCTGGAGAAAACTGTCGGGCACAGCCTCCAGTTCCATGCCGCGCAATGACAGGATGGCGACACGTTCAAAACGGATTTGCTCCGGCAACTCTGGCAAGACACCCGGCCTGGCGCCCATCTGGCTCCACCACAGCTCAATCGGCGGGAGTCGCTGAACGGGCTCTTCGAACGTGCTGCGCCGCCAGCACCTGATGAGCGCGTCACGGAAAAAACGTCGCTGTTCGCGAACCTCCCCACGTGGAGTACTCCTGACCCAACGTTCCATGTGCTGGCTCAGCAGTTCCGACTGCACACGCGTCGCGTCCAGGACCTCCTCGACGTGCCGACCCGAGGCTTGAACCGCCTGGATCCAAAGGCCAATCTCTACCTGGTCCAGAGCGGGAAACAGCCTATGCACCCTGTCGACCAACGCCTGAGGCCTGCCTCGCCGCCATCCCCTTCCCGGCATACGGCCGCTCAACAGATATCCGTAGCGGCCGTCCTCCAGGCGCGACGGCATGCGTACTCCCGGTTTCGCAGGCGACAACAGGCGCTCGACAGCCTGGCGATCAGCCAGAGCGCGCCGCAGCACCACCTGCCGCAGGCCTGCCGCGAAGGGGCGGGAAAGCCCCATTGCCGCAAGCTGGGCATCGTCATAGGCACTGGTCATCACCTCGAACAACTCGCCGGGTTCCCCCAGAGCACCGCCCTGCTGATCCAGACGCAGAAACCGGCCGTTGAGGTGGAGAAGCCTGGTCGTCGTGGCAAGCTCATCCTGACCGATTGCCACCGGCCCACCGACATGCTCGTCGAACAAGCGCCAGCGTACGTCAGTGGACGCACCCGACAGTCCATCGAGCAACCCGATCGCCACGCGTGCGAGATCCGCCGATTGCGGCATGGCGTAATGCAAGGCCTCCAGTACCCGCACCGTACGGATCCGCGCGACGCTGGCCCTCGCGCGCTCGGCAAGCCGCAAAGGTATCCGACCGGTCTCGAGCAGGCGCCGGTAATCGCCGGCATCGGCGGACTCAAGCAATGCCTGCGCCGCTCCCCGATGCAAGCCCGGAAACACTCGTCGCAGCGTGGCGGTGACGGTTGTATCGGACTGTTGTGCACTGTCGTACATGCGCTGCAACAACAACCGCCTGAGTGACCCGACCTGCTCCGCCAGCGCCGCGCCCTCAAGCCCGGTCGCCCCCGTCAGCAGCCGAACGTGCTGCAGCAGATAGCGGTCTTCGCTGGCCTGGCCGGTTTGCAGAGCATCGATCAACCGCTGGATCCGAGCGTCTAGTCGCAGGCGCAGGACGCTGTCGCAGAGCCAAGGGTCTGGCGCCTGATCGGCCATGTGCAGAGCGCGCAGATTCTCTGCATCAATACCATTGATTTTCAGCACCGCATCAATCCTGGCATCGTCCAGTTCGTGAAATGGCCAGCCCAATCGACGAAACATCGAGCGCGCATCCACCCACAGTGAGGGTTGGCTACTGGCCAACCGCCAAGCACCGGCTCCATTGCCGCACAACGCGGGGCCGAAACCCGCCCGGGGTCGCAACTGCCACGTCCCGTCCAGGCCATGTGGCTGCACTGGAAAATGCTGACCGTCCATTTCCACCCAGGCTTGCCCGGCGTGCCTGAAGACGCCATTGGTATCCCTACTGGCGGCCAGCGGAGGTGCCTCACTGCAATAGGAAGTCGGATCCTGATTCCACAATTTCACTCCACCATCCTCAAGCGGCGCTGGCACCAGACTGTCCACCAGCACCGAACGCGCCCATGCCTGACGCGCTATCGACACGCCCGCACCGGTCGCCGCCATCACGGCGATATCCCGCAGTACATGCGTCAAATGATCGAGGGCCGCAGACGTGTCGCCTTCATGCCAATCTTCCACACCATGGAAAACCTCGGTGAGCAGATCCCAGGCAAAGACCGCAAGCAGCGCGGCGCCAACCACAGGGACGAAGAACCCCGCCAGAGCGACAAGCATCCATCCCTCAGCGGCAAGGCGCCGGTCATGGGCCCGCTGCACCTCCCGGTCGATCTGCGCAACGGGGGGCGCAATCATTGCGGCATCATCCTTGATCTGCGCGATGCGCGCCGCCGCCAGTTGGTCGAACAGCGGCTGTGCCATGGGGCGCATGTGTACCTGGAGGTCGCGGGTAGCCCAGATCGCCACATCCCGGTACAACTCGATGACGGTCGAAAAGAAGCGCTGGCTGTCGCGGCGCCTCAGAAAACGGCTGAAGAACTTCAGGTAGGCGCCATCGCGCAAGTGGCGCCCCAGCCGCTTGCGGCTAAGGTGCTCCAGGTCGGGATGGGCACTCCAGGGGCCGTGTGGGTCGCCCGGGATGTAGCAGAGGATGCGCTTGCTGGTATTGCGCAACCAGCCTTGATCAACGACGTCGAACACGATGATCTGCTCCAGCGCGCACTCCAGCACGCGCAGTTGCTTGACAACCACCGGCGCCCCGTCCAGGGCCTGCGGCTCGCCATTGCGGCACACGCGCAGAAGCAGGTCGAGCTCGGCGGCACTGAGGATGCCGTCGGCATTGGCCTTGTACACATCGACGACAAACGTGGAATACAGCAACCGCGCCAGCAACTCGCGCATGCTTTGCTCACCGGGCGGGTCAAGGACTGCGTCCAGGTGGCGCTGGTAGCGTGCGCCAGCATCCAGTTCGCGGCATAACCGGGCAAACCCGATCGCGCTGGGTTGGTCAAGACGCCCCCCGGTCCCGTCGAACAGGCCGTTGCCACGCGGTTGACCGGTAGGCATGGACTCGCTGGCGACGAAATTGCGCAGTGTGGCTTCCAGCAGCGGTACCTGCGCATAGTCAGTACCCGAAACCGGAACCCGGGTGGTGAAGTACTGACCGCGCAACGGCACCGGATACCCTTGGCGAAACCACAGGGTGCCGACATCGACCCCTGTGGCGAATCGTTTGTCGAAGGCATCCTGCAGGGCCGCACCGACAAACGCTTCGATCCCCTGCACACGCCCCCAGCGCGCCTGCAGCCGTTGCCGGCAGTCAAGGCTGGTCTTGAGCGCGGCGCTCAATTCCGCCAGAGGGGCATCGCCAAGCCCGTGCAACCACTCAGGCAGCCGCTTGGCGATCAGGCCATCCTGGAATGCCTGTTCGAGCCTGAGCGTATCGTCGCTTTGCGCAACCCCTGAATCGCTGTCGGTGGGCATGCGTGGTCTCCTTGTGCTGGAGGCCACAGCTTAGGGACTGCTGCCTTGCGCCTCGCACTAGCCGGCTACCACCGCACTCAGAACAGCGCCAGTTGACGATCGATCAGCGCCGCGAAGTCATCGGCGACAAAGGGCAGGATGGCATCGGCCACCGGTTGCAGCTGGCGGGTCAGGTAGTGGTCGTAGTCCAAGGGCGCCTGGCGGTTCTCCAAGGGCTCCGGGCCGGCCGTGGTGATGACATAGCTGATCCAGCCGCCACGCTGGTACTGCAACGGGCGCCCGAGGCGGGCGTTGTACTCGTCCGCGAGCCGCGCCGCGCGCACATGCGGCGGCACGTTGCGCTGGTAGTCGGCCAGCGGCCGGCGCAGGCGCTTGCGATAGACCAGCAATTCATCCTGTTCACCGGCCAGGGTGCGCTCGGTATAGCCGCGCACATAGTCGCGATACAGCTGGCCCCGAAATACCCGGCCATAGAGCTCCTGCTGGAACTGTCGGGCCAGGGGCGACCAGTCGGTGCGTACAGACTCCAGGCCCTTGTAGACCATCTCCTCGCTGCCGTCGCCACGTCGTACCAGGCCGGCATAGCGTTTCTTGCTGCCTTCGTCGGCGCCACGGATAGTCGGCATGAGAAAACGCCGGTAGTGGGTTTCGTATTGCAGCTCCAGGGCGCAGTCCAGACCCAGGGTCTCGGCCAGGTGGCGGCGCCACCACTGGTTGACCTCGGCCACCAGCTCGCGGCCGATGCGCGCAGCGCCCTCTTCATCGTGGGCGCTCTTGAGCCAGACGAAGGTGGAGTCGGTATCGCCGTAGATCACATCAAAGCCCCGCGCTTCGATCAGTGCCCGGGTCTGGCGCATGATCTGGTGCCCGCGCATGGTGATCGACGACGCCAGGCGCGGGTCGAAGAAGCGGCAGCCGCTGGAGCCAAGCACGCCGTAGAAGGCGTTCATGATGATCTTCAGCGCCTGCGACAGCGGCGCGTTGCCATCACGCTTGGCCGCCTCGCGGCCCTGCCACACCCGTTCGACAATCGCCGGCAGGCAATGCTGGCTGCGCGAGAAACGCCCGCCACGAAAGCCCTCCACCGAATGTGTGTCGTCCGGCTGGCGCAGGCCCTCGACCAGGCCCACCGGGTCGATCAGGAAGGTGCGGATGATCGAGGGATACAGGCTCTTGTAGTCGAGCACCAGCACCGAATCGTACAGGCCGGGCCGCGAATCCATGACGAAGCCGCCTGGGCTGGCCTCGCCCTCAACACTGCCCAGGTTGGGCGCGACATAACCCAGGCGGTGCATGTGCGGGATATACAGGTGGCAGAACGCGGCCACCGAACCGCCGCTGCGGTCCACGGCAAGGCCGGTGACCGATGAACGTTCGAGCAGGAACTCCAGCAGCCGGGTATGGGCGAAGATCCGCGTGACCAGTTCGCAATCCTTGAGGTTGTAGCGGGCCAGGGCCGGCTTGTCCTCGGCGAACCGACGGTTGATCTCGTCCATGCGCTGGTAGGGCGTGTCGATGGCCTTGCCCTCGCCGAGCAACTGTTGCGCGACGCTTTCCAGGCTGAACGAGGGGAAGCTCCAGGTCGCCGAGCGCAGGGCCTCGATACCGTCGATCAACAACCGGCCCGGCGCCTCGGCGAAGAAATGGCTGCGGCTGCCATGCTCGCGCAGGTGCAGCGGCGCGCCGTCGCGACCCAGGCACAGCGGCACCTGCAGGCGCTGGGCATGCTCGTGCAGCAGGCGCAGGTCGAATTGCACCAGGTTCCAGCCGATGATCGCATCGGGGTCGTGGCGGGCCAGCCACTGGTTGAGGCAAGTGATCAGTTCGGCGCGGTCGCCGCAGTAATGCAGGTCGAAGTCTATCTCGCCGGCCTCGCCGTTGGCCGGCCCGAGCATATAGACCTGACGCTGGCCGCAGCCTTCCAGGGCAATGCTGTACAGCTCGCCACGCTCGCTGGTCTCGATATCCAGCGACACCAGGCGCAAGGTTGGGCGATAGTCGGGGTCGGGCTTGAGCTGGGCATCGAGCAAGGTGCCCTGGTCGTCGGCGCGGCCATCGAAACGCACCGGCGCGGTGATGAAGCGCTCCATCAGGTAGCGCTCCGGCGGGCGGATATCGGCTTCGAACACCTCGATGCCCGCGCCGCGCAAGCGTTTTTCCAGGGCGATCAGCTGGCGGTGCTGGCGGCAGTACAGGCCCATGACCGGGCGCAGGTCGAAGTCGCGCAGTTGCAGCGGCTTGAGTTCGACGCCCTGTTCATCGGCCAGCAGCAAGCGGGCATGTTCGGCCTGGGCGGCGGGCAGGAAAGCCACCGAGGGCTGCGGGGCCAGGCGCACGCGCCGTGGCCCCTGGTCGGTGGCCAGCCAGAACTCCACGCAGGTGCCTTCGGGCGTGTCATGCCAGTGGCGGGTCAGGACGAAGCCTTGTTGCAATTGCACTGCGGGGGACCTCGGATCGCTGCTTTGTTCGCACCTGCTGATTGTAACTGTCCTGTCGTCAGAAATGCTGCCTCGCGGATACGGACGTCGGGCTAGCGGGCGCCGGCGGCGAACCCGGCTCGGCGTCCGCCCAGCACCAGCAACCATGCCAACCCCACCAGTGCCAGCACCACCGCGCCAAACGCCCCGACCCCGGCGCCCACCAGCAACAGCCCACCGATGATGCCACCCAGGGCGATGGCGCTGTTCCACACGGTCACCAGCATCGACTGCGCCACGTCGCCGCCCTCGCCCGCCGCATCGGCGCAGGCCGTTTGCAGCAGCGTCGGCGCGCCGCCGTAGGTCAGCCCCCACAGCGCCACGCTGACATGCACCAACCAGGGTGCGCCTTGCACCTGCCCCAGCACCAGGGTCGCCAGGGCGAAGCCGGCCAGGCACAGCAACACCAACCCGCGCAGATGCCGATCGACCCCCAGGCCGACCAGGGCGATGCCGGCCAGCGAGGCCAGGCCGAAGGTCATCAGCACCTGGCCCACCGCGTCGGCCATGCCCGCCGCGGCCAGCAGCGGCACGATGTAGGTGTAGAGAATGTTATGGCCAAGTATCCACGCCAGGATCACCAGCAGCACCCGCGCCACACCCGGGGTGCGCAACACCGCCAGGGCCGCGGGGCGCTTGCCCGCAGCCTGGCCGGGAAAGTCCGGTACTGCCCGCACCACCCAGGCGGCCAGCAGCAATGCGGCCAGGGTCACCATCACGAAGGTGGCCCGCCATCCCATCAATGCCCCCAGCCAGGTACCGATGGGCAAGCCCAGCGACAAGGCGATGGGCTGCCCCAGCATCGCCACTGCCATGGCCTTGCCCTGCTGTACCGGTGCCACCATGCGCCGCGCATGACCGGCGATCAGGCCCCAGGCCAGGCCGGCGGCGGCACCGGTGCAAAAACGCAGGAGCAAGGTGAGCGTGTTGTCCGAGGACACCGCAGTCAGCCCGTTGAAAAGGATGAAGCCGCCAATGGCCAGCAGCAGTGCCCGGCGGCGCCACCAGCCTTGGGTCAGGGTCACCAGCGGGATGGCCGTGAGCAACGACCCCAAGGCGTAGGCGGTGACCCATTGCCCGGCCATGGCCTGGCTGATCTGCATGCCGTCGGCGATCTGGTCGAGCAGACCGGCCGGCAGGGTCTCGCTGAGGATGGCGATGAAGCCGGTCAGGGCCAGCGCCAGCAAGCCGCTCAGGGGCAGGCGCGTGGCACTGGCGGGGGATGCGCCGGCGCAGGCCGCCGGGGAAGGTGAATGCATGATGGTCTCCGGTTTGTCGAACAGGCAGGCATCTTGCGCCGCTGGGGTATTGCGGAAAAAGCCGGGTACAATTCCGCTCAGTCAGGACACCAACGTCCGCAATCGGAGCACAGCATGGACAGCCTCAGTGGCTTCATGGTCTTCATTCGGGTCGCCGAAGCCCGCAGCTTCGTCGCCGCCGGCCAATCGCTGGGGATCAGCGCGTCAGCCGTGGGCAAACGCGTGGCCCGGCTGGAAGAGAAACTGGGAGTGCGCCTGTTCCACCGCAGCACGCGCAGCATCACCCTGACCGCCGAGGGCACGCTGTTCCTCGAGCGCAGCCGGCGCATCCTGGCCGAGATCGAGGCCACCGAGCAGGCACTTTCCCAGGCCAGCGGCGCGCCACGCGGGCGCCTGCGGGTGAGCCTGCCGCAGGTGACCGGGCTGGTGATGCCGGCGCTGGCCGAGTTCATGGCGCGCTACCCGGAGATCGAACTGGACCTGGACTTCAGCGACCGCATGGTGGATATCGTCGGCGAGGGTTTCGACGTGGTGATGCGCGGCGGCCAGCCGCTGGATTCAAGGCTGAACGCCAAGTTCCTCGGGCACTTCCAGCATCGCCTGGTGGCGTCCCCCGAGTACCTGCGCGAACGCGGCACGCCACAGCACCCCCGCGAGCTCGGCGGGCACAGCTGCCTGCACTATCGCTTCCCCAGCAGCGGCAAGCTGGAAACCTGGCCACTGCGCCGGGAACACCCCGAACAGGACTACGCCATTCCCATCTCGATGGTCTGCAACCATGTCGAGACGCGCATCTGCTTCGCCCTCAACCACCGTGGCATCACCTGCCTGCCGGACTTCAGCGTGCGCCGGGAGCTGGCGGCCGGCAGCCTGGTCAGCGTGCTCGACCCCTTCATGGAGCGGCGCGGCAGCTTCTACCTGCTGTGGCCCTCGGGGCGGCAGATGCCGCCCAAGTTGCGGGTGTTCATCGACTTCATGCTCGAGCGGGTGCTGCCGGCCACCGACCTCAGCCGTACAGGTAGCTGATGTCCTTGTGCGACAGCGGCGGCACCTGCGCCACCAGGTAGTCGCGCAGCTTGTGCATCTGGTGGGCCTTGGGGCTGGACTTGAGCCAGGTCATGTAATAACCGTCACCGGTGGCCACGGCGTGGGGGAACGGCGTGACCAGGTTGCCGGCGGCAAGGTCGCCGCTGGCCAGCACCAGGTCGACCACCGAGATGCCCAGCCCCTGCTGGGCGGCTGAAATCCCCTGGTCGAGGGTGTCGAACACCTGGCCCTGGTCGATGCTGATGTCCAGCGCGTCCATGCGCGCCAGCCAGCGTCGCCAGTCGCGACGGTCCGGCGAGGGGTGGAGGAATTCGCAACCGGAGAGCACCGACAGTTCCGGCCGCGCCTGCTCGAGATAACTTGGGTGACACACCGGGATCAGCCATTCATCGAACAGCTTGAGGCTCTCCACATCCGCCGCGAAGCGCCCGTTGCCCAGCAGGATGGCGCAGTCATAGGGTTCGGAATAGAAGTCCACCGCATCGATGTCCATCCACACGCTGGACAGCTGCACCGAACAGCTGTTGTCGACCTTCTTGAAACCGTCCAGGGCCCGCAGCAGCCAGCGCACGGTGAGCGTGGACGGCGCCTTGAGCCGCACGCCGTAGCGATCCTGGCGCAACAGCGCGCAGGCATTCTCGATGATCTTGAAGCCGACCTTGAGTTCCTGGGCCAGCAGGCGGCCAGGCTCGGTCAGGCGCAGCTTGGGGCCGCGGCGCTCGAACAGGTCGCAGCCGAACAGGGCTTCGAGGGTCTTGATGTGGTGGCTGACCGCGCCCTGGGTAAGGGCCAGTTCCTGGGCCGCGCGGGTGAACGAACCATAGCGCGAAGCCACTTCGAAGGCGCGCAAGGCGTGCAAGGCTTGAATCCGTTCCGACATGGCGCCTTCCAGAGCATGAGTGAAGCTAATAGTAGGTCATAGATCCAGGCGTTTTACAACGCAGGACCCATCTCCGAAAATGCCGGTAAATAACAATTATATATAACCAACCTGCACGGATATGACGAAAAAGTTCTATTAACGCTGCATTCGGATCTACCTGGGGAAATCATGTTTACGGGTTATGGAATCTGCTACCGCCTGGATGCGCTAGAGCTAGCCGACGAACATGTCCAGAACCGCCACCACTGGACACACAAGACCATAGAACACTTCAAGGAAACCCTGGCCAACCCTGACTTTCCCTGCCTGTTCGGGCGCAAGGCAGTCACGGCGCGCACCTGCCATATCGTCTTCGCCCGCGCCGCACGGCTGGCCGAGGATATCGCCGGGGGCCTGGCCGACTACATCGCCACCATCACGCCGATCCCGCTCAAGCAGCGTATCGGCAACCCGTTGCTGGTGTTTCTCGAAACGGCCGCCGACTCCTCGCTCGAGGCGCAGCAGGCGCTGGCCTGGGATGTGCTGCGCGAGGTCCACGCCCGTGACACGCTGCCATGGCCCGAGGAGATCCCGCAGGACCCGCATGACACACGCTGGTCATTCTGCTTCGCCGGCATGCCGCTGTTCATCAACATGAGCTTCCCCGCCCATCGCCTGATGAAAAGCCGCAACCTGGGCCCGCACATCGCCTTCGTCATCAACCCGCGGGAGAGCTTCGACGAGGTTGCCAGCGCCGGTACCGAGAGCGGCCAGCGCATCCGGGCGCGGATTCGCGAGCGGGTGCGCCACTACAACGACGGCGTCATGCCCCAGACCCTTGGCTTCTTCGGCCAGGACGACAACTTCGAATGGAAGCAGTACCAGTTGCAGGAGCCCGGCTCGCCAAGCCCGGCACGCTGCCCGTTCCATACCCACGCAACAGCTGAACCCCTTACCGAGAACTGAACGTGAATACCGCACTGACCGCCACCTATGCCCTCACCGTCCTGCTGCTGATCGCCACGCCCGGCCCGGTGGTGGCCCTGATCGTCAACACCGCCGCCGCCTCGGGCTCGCGCAAGGCCCTGTTCACCGCGGTCGGCACCAACTGGGCCTCACTGGTGCTGATCGGCGCGGCCGCCTGGATCATCCTGACCAGCGCGGCCATCGACAAGGCCTGGCTCAGCGGCATGAGCCTGCTGGGCTGCCTGTTCATCGGCTACATCGCCCTGGGTACCCTGCGCGAAGCGCTGCAAGCCCCGGCCGAGGGCGCCACCCAGGCCGCAACCGGCGTGCAGCCGGGCCGTGGCGGCCTGCTGCAGGGCTTCATGGTCGGCATCTCCAACCCCAAGGACATCATCTTCTTCATCGCCTTCTTCCCGCAGTTCATCCAGATCACCGAGTCGTTCGGCAAGAGCATGGTGGTGCTGTCGCTGCTGTGGATCGCCATCGATTTCGCCGTGCTCAGCCTGTACATCTTCGCCATCGGCAAGATCGCCTCGCCGCGCAGCAACCGCCTGATCAGCCTGGCCTCGGGCGTCGCCCTGCTGCTGATCGCCGCGGTCGGCCTGGCCTACAACATCAGGGAACTGGCCGCCTGAGCCTGCCCTCACACCAAGGAGCGCCCATGACACCGACCGACAGCGCCACCCCCGGCAGCATGGGCACGCCCGACCCCCTGGCAGAGGATTACCAGCGCTTCCTGCAACTGGGCAGCCGCCGGGCGCCGCACACGCTGTACGTGCATGAGCGCGGCTACCGTTCCGGCACCATCAACACCGACGCGCTGGGCATGCGCTACAGCCATTGCGCCGGCAAGCGCTTCTCGGTGGCCGAGCGCGGCGGCGCGGCGCGGGTCAACCTGCTGGTGGGCGGCTCCACCGCCATGGGCATCGGCGCCAGCTCCGACGAGCACACCGTGGCCTCGTACCTGTCGATGCTGACCGGTGAGATCTGGCTGAACCTGACCGGTTGCGGGCTCAATGCCACGCAGGAACTGCTGATGTTCCTCACCCACCAGCACCGCTTCGGCCAGATCGGCCATGTGGTGGTGCTCAGCGGCCTCAACTCGCTGGCACAGGAGGCCCTGGCCGAGGTATTGGCCGGCGCGCAGGACCCGCATCGGGCACAGGCCTACCAGGACTTTCTCAATCGCTTCAACGAAGGGGTGCAAGCCACCGGCGAGGCACGCCGCGAATCGCTCTGGCAGCGCCTGGGCCAGGTCCTGGCGCCTGCGCGACAACCGCGCTGGCCGGACATCGAGCCGCTGTCCAGCCCCGACAAGCGTCTGATCCGCGCCGCCGATTGCGTCGGCCGGACCCTGCGTCAATGGGATCGCCTGCTGGCCGACGGCCACACCACCCTCACCTTCATCCTCCAGCCACTGCTACCCTGGTGCCGCGAGGTCGTGCCCAGCGCCGAACAGGCCATGCTCGGCGAGCTCGAGCGCCAGCCGTCGAATTTCGATCGCCTGCTCGGCGACACCTTCGACAGCCAACTGCACATGGCTTTCTTTCGCCGTATCAAGAACCAGGCCGAGCCGGTGCCGTGCTATGACATGAACAGCATGCTCAGCAGCTCGCCGGTCTTCAGCGAACACCTGTTCGTCGACCGCCTGCACTTCAACGACCTGGGCAACAACGCGCTGGCCAAGGTGATCACCGCCAAGCTGGGGCTGGCCCAGGAAAGACAGGCCCTGCGCAAGGTTGCGCCGATCAAGCTGGTCTGATGGCCGTACGCCGGGCTTTCGGCGAAGGGGCGCGGATGGATAGAATACGCTGTCGTCGCTCCTGATTTGCCCGAGGCAACCGCGTAACTGCCATGATCATCCCAGCCGTCCCTTCGTTTCCAGCCCACCGTCAGGGTCGCAGCCATCGCGCCGGCCTTACCGTGGCGATGCCGTTGCTGCTGGCCGCCGTCGGCGCTCAGGCCCTGGAAGTGAACATCGACCCCCATGCCGACCTGCTCTACCGCCAGGCATTGCCCCTGCTGGAACAGGCCGACAACCAGGACGACAGCGCCAGCCCGCTGCGCACCGCCATTGGCGACCCCGAGCTCAGCCGCCAGGGCCAGGCCATGGCGCACACACTGCCCACGGCCGTGGCGCTGCTGAAAAAATCCGTCGCCCTCGGCCACCCGGTGGCCCAGTATCGCCTGGCGCTGTACTACACCACCTATTTGCCGGCCAACCAGATCGCCGAGGCCGCCTGCCCCTTGCTCGAGGCCAGTCTCAAGCAAGGTTTTGCCCCACCGGCGCTGGCCATCGCCCACTGGTGCACGCCCTACAATGCCAGCCCGGCCTACCGCGAGGCCCTGGAGGCAGTCCCGAGCATGGCCACCCTGTATGCCGCCTACTATCCGCAGCCGGCCACCCGCCTGGCCTGCAATCGCAGCCGGCCGCAGGGCCTGCAGCTGCAGTGGGGACGCCAGCGCGACTACCAGGCCGAGATCTACCGGCTGCTGGGTGAACTCGATCCGCGCCAGCATCAGACCTTTCTGCAGAAGGCGGTGGAGATCAATGGTTGCGCGGCAGCGCAGCAGCGTCTGACCAGTACCCGCTGAGCGCCACTACACAGCGATACATAACACCGCCCTCCTCGACACACTGTCGATACCCCGCCAGCACAGACTTCCGGCCAGCACAGCGCGACGGCAACCCGCCGTCGCCGAGCACGCCGGAAACCCTGCCCATGAAAGCGTTACCACTGCCCTCTGGCTGGAAGCTGTTCCACGCCCTCGCGGCCCTGACCCTGCTGATGACCGCTGTGGTGCTCGTCACCCATCCGCTGGGGGCCGACGGCCTGCGCAGCGCCATTCGCGCCACGGCACGCAGCTCTTTCGCACTGTTCCTGCTGACCTTCCTGGCCTCGACGCTGGTCACCCTGCTCCCCGGCCAGGCCAGCCTCCAGTTGCTCCGTGAACGGCGCTACCTGGGCCTGGCCTTCGCCTTCTCGCATACGGTCCATGGCGTGCTGATCTACCTGTATGCGCAACGCTACCCGGAGTTGTTCTGGGCCGGGCGCAGCGCCGTGGCGAACATCCCGGGCGCGGTGGGTTACGTGTTCATCCTGTTGCTGGCCCTGACCTCGTTCAAGGCACCGATGCGCCTGCTCGGCCCACGCCTGTGGAAAGGCCTGCACAGCACCGGCACCTGGGTGCTGGCGGCGGTGTTCTGCCTGTCGTTCTACAAGCGCACCCCCATGGGCGGTTGGTACCCGCTGGCGTTCGCCCTGATGTTCGCCGCCATCACCCTCAAGCTCATCGCCAAGCAGGCCCAACGCTCACGCCGGGCCGCCACTGCCCTGTCGCACTGACACAAGGAGATCACCATGCTGACAAACACCCTGACTCGCCCGTTCATAGCCCTCGACCGGGCCGGCAGCTGGAGCGCCGACCTGCCGCTGCGCCTGTTCCTGGCCTGGGAATTCTTCGAATCGGGCCTGGAGAAGTTCAATGGCGCCAACTGGTTCGCCGACCTGCAAGGCAGTTTTCCGTTCCCGTTCGACCTGCTGCCGGCGGGCCTGAACTGGCAACTGTCGATGTGGGCCGAGCTGCTCTGCCCGCTGCTCCTGCTACTCGGCCTCGGCACCCGCCTGGCGTCGGCAGTGTTGATGGTGGTGACAGTAGTGGCGATAGCGGCAGTGCACTGGCCAAGCCAGTGGTCGAGCCTGGCGGAACTGGGGCGGGGGTATGCGATCAGCGACCAGGGGTTTGGCAACTTCAAGCTGCCGCTGATCTACCTGGTGGCGTTGTTGCCACTGCTGTTGAAAGGCTCTGGAAGGTTGAGCCTGGACCACTGGCTGTGGCGTCGGCGTTGAAGCATCGCGGGGCAAGCCCGCTCCCACAGTGATGCTTGCGTGGGAGCGGGCTTGCCCCGCGATAGAGGTTCACGCAGTCTCGGCCTCATCGCGCCGGTGCGCCCACTGGTACAACGCCGGCAGCACCAGCAAGGTCAGCGCCGTCGACGACAGGATCCCGCCGATCACCACCGTCGCCAGCGGTCGCTGCACCTCGGCACCGGTGCCAGTGGCCAGGGCCATCGGGATGAACCCGAGCGATGCCACCAGCGCGGTCATCAGCACTGGCCGCAAGCGGGTCAAGGCGCCCTCCTCGACTGCGGCACGCAGGCCGCGCCCTTCCTCACGCAGGTTGCGGATGAAGGCGATCATCACCAGGCCGTTGAGCACCGCCACCCCGGAAAGCGCGATAAAGCCCACGCCCGCCGAGATCGACAGCGGAATGTCGCGCAGCCACAGCGCCAGCACGCCACCGGTGAGGGCGAAAGGAATCCCGGTGAACACCAGCAGACCGTCCTTGAGGTTGTTGAACATCATCAGCAACAAGGCCATGACCAGCAGCAACGACACCGGTACCACCACGCGCAGGCGCTCGGCCGCCGATTGCAACTGCTCGAACTGGCCGCCCCAGCGGGTCCAGTAGCCCGGTGGGATCTGCACCTGGTCGATCAAGGTCTGCGACGCCTCCTCGACGAACGAGCCCAGGTCACGTCCACGCACGTTGGCACTGACCACCACCACGCGTTTGCCGTCTTCGCGGCTGACCTGGTTAGGACCCAGCTGCAGGTTCAGCGTGGCCACCTGGGACAACGGGATGAAGCCGATCTGCGCGGCCCCCGCGGCGGCACTGGCCGGCACCGGGATCAGCAGGCTCGACAGCCCGTCGACATCGGTGCGCAGCGCCTCGGAGAGGCGTACCACCATGTCGAAGCGACGGTCGCCTTCGTACAGGGTACCGGCGGTACGGCCCCCCACGGCGATGGCAATGGCATCCTGCACATCGCCCACGTTCAAGCCGTGGCGGGCGGCCTTGTCGCGGTCGATATCGATGGTCAGCACCGGCAAGCCGGTGGTCTGCTCGACCTTCACCTCGGACGCCCCCGTCACTTGCTGCAAGCTGGCGGCGATCTGCGCGGCGGTGCGGTTGAGCACCTCCATGTCATCACCGAACACCTTCACCGCCACATCGCTGCGCACCCCGGAAATCAGCTCGTTGAAGCGCAACTGGATCGGCTGCGACAGCTCGTAGTTGCTGCCCGGCACGCTGGCCGCCGCCTGCTGCACCTCGGCAATCAGCGCGTCCCGCGACTTGCCCTGGTCCGGCCACTGCTCGCGCGGCTTGAGCATCACGTAGGCGTCGGAAATGTTCGGCGGCATCGGATCGGAGGCGATCTCGGCGGTGCCGGTGCGGGCGAACACTCGCTCGACTTCCGGCACCCGCTCGATGATGGTCTTCTCCAGGCGCTGCTGCATGTCCACCGACTGCGACAGGCTGGTGCCCGGCACGCGCAGGGCCTGCAGGGCGAAGTCACCCTCGCTGAGGCTGGGGATGAACTCGCTGCCCATGCGGCTGGCCAGCACACCGGACAGCAGCACCAGGGTGGCTGCGCCGGCAAAGGCCAGGTTGCGCCGGCCCAGCACCCACTCCAGCACCGGGGCATAACGACGGCGGGCGGTGCGCATGACCACGCCCTCTTCTTCCTTCACCTTGCCGGTGACGAACAGCGCGAGGGCCGCGGGGACGAAGGTCACCGAGAGGATCATCGCCCCCAGCAGCGCCATCACCACGGTGAAGGCCATGGGGTGGAACATCTTGCCCTCGACCCCGGTCAGGGCAAAGATCGGCAGGTACACCACCATGATGATCAATTGCCCGTAGATCAGCGGCCGGCGCGCCTCGCGGGCGGCGGCAAACACTTCGTGGAAGCGCTCGGAACGGGTCAGCATGCGGCCATGATGCTGCTGGGCATGGGCCAGGCGGCGAATGGCGTTCTCGACGATCACCACCGCGCCGTCGACGATGATGCCGAAGTCCAGCGCACCCAGGCTCATCAGGTTGGCGCTGACCTTGTTGCTGAACATGCCGGTAAAGGTGAACAGCATCGACAACGGGATGACCATGGCGGTGATCAGCGCGGCGCGGATGTTGCCCAGGAACAGGAACAGCACCGCGATGACCAGGATCGCGCCTTCGATGAGGTTCTTCTTCACCGTGGCGATGGCCTTTTCCACCAGGTTGGTGCGGTCGTACACGGTGATCGCCACCACGCCCTTGGGCAGGCTGCGGTTGATCTCCTCGAGCTTGGCCGCCACCGCCTGGGACACCGTGCGGCTGTTCTCGCCGATCAGCATGAACACCGTGCCCAGCACCACTTCCCGGCCGTTCTCGGTGGCGGCGCCGGAGCGCAGCTCCTGGCCCAGGCCGACCTGGGCCACGTGGCTGACGCGGATCGGCGTGCCGTCGACGCTGGAGATGACGATGCTGGCGATGTCCTCGGCCGAAGCCACCTGGCCTGGGGCGCGGATCAGCAATTGCTCGCCGTTGCGTTCGATATAACCGGCGCCGACGTTGGCGTTGTTGCGCTCCAGGGCGGCGATCAGGTCGTTGAGGGTCAGCTTGTAGGCAGCCAGGCGCTTGGGCTCCGGGGCGATCAGGTACTGCTTGGCGTGGCCGCCGATGCTGTTGACCTCGGCCACGCCAGGCACATTGCGCAGCTGCGGCTTGATGATCCAGTCCTGGATCACCCGCAGGTCGGTGGCGGTATAGGGTGTGCCGTCGTCCTTCAGCGCGCCTTCCGTGGCCTCGACCGTCCACAGGAAGATCTCGCCAAGGCCGGTGGAGATCGGCCCCATGGCCGCCTCGATGCCCTCGGGCAACTGCTCGCGCGCCACCTGCAGGCGCTCGTTGACCAGTTGCCGGGCGAAGAAGATATCGGTGCCGTCATCGAAGATCACCGTCACCTGCGACAAGCCCGAGCGCGACAGCGAGCGGGTCTGCTTCAGGCCCGGCAACCCGGCCATGGCGGTCTCGATGGCGAAGGTGATGCGCTGCTCGGTCTCCAGGGGTGAATAGCCCGGCGCGGCGGTGTTGATCTGCACCTGCACGTTGGTGATGTCGGGCACGGCGTCGATGGGCAGCTTCTGGTAGCTGTGGATGCCCACGGCGGCCATCAGCACCACGGCGAGCATCACTACCAGGCGCTGCTCGATGGCGAATTGGATCAGGCGTTCGAACATGGAAGGCGTCCCCGGTCAGTGGCTGTGTTCGGCCGAGCCTTTGCCCAGCTCGGACTTGAGGACGAAGCTACCGGCGGCGGCCACTTCGGTACCGGCGGCCAGGCCTTCACGGATCTCCACCTGGCCGGCATCACGCCGGCCGGGCTTGACCGGGCGGGCCGCGAACCCTTCATCGGTGCGGGCGAACACCACGGTCTGCTCTTCCCAGGTCTGCAGGGCACTTTCCGGCACCACCACCGCGGCGTCGAAGCGCTCGACGGTGACCGCGATATTGACGAACAACCCGGGGCGCCAGGCGCCATTAGGGTTGGCCAGGGTGGCGCGCACGGTGGCGGCGCGGTTCTGCTCGCCGAGCAGGCTGCCGACGTAGTTGACCTTGCCCTCCACCTGGGCGCCGAGGTCCGGCGCGCTGACGGTGACGCCACGGCCACTGACCACCTTGTCCAGGTCACGCGGGGCCACGGCGAAGGTGGCCCAGACCCGGCTCAGGTCGGATAGCGTGAAGGCATTGCTGGTCTCGTCCACCACCTCGCCCACGGTCAGGTGCTTTTCCACCACCACTGCGTCGAACGGTGCGCGCAGCTCGTAGCGGTTGCCCTTGCCGGCCGGCGCCACCGCGGCGACCTTCTGCCCGGCGTTGGCGGCGGCGATCTCGGCCTCCTGCAGCGCCTGGCGGGCCAGCAGGTAGTCCTGCTCGGCACTGATGCGCTCCTGCCACAGCTGTTTTTCACGCGTGAAGGTCAGCCGGGCCAGCTCCAGGCGCCGTTGCGCGGCCTGCTGCTCGCTGCGCAGCTCGGAGATCTGCTGGCTGGCGATCACCGCCAGCACCTGGCCGCGCTTGACCGCCTGGCCCAGCTCGGCCTGCACCGACTCGACCACGCCAGGAACCCGTGGCACCACATGGGCGGTGCGGTCTTCGTCGAAACGGATTTCGCCGGGGAAGCTGATGGCAGTGCCCAAGGTGCGCGGACCGGCGGTGGCCAGCTGCACGCCGGCGGCGCGGATCTGCTCGGCAGTCAGGTGCAGTTGGCCCTCCTCCTCGCCATGCCCCTCGCCTGCGGACTCGCCGTGGTCGTGTCCGTCGTCCTTCTCTTCGTCATGGCCGTGGCCGGCTTCACCGTGGTCGTCGTGCTGGGCCTGACCGCTGCCGGCCTTGCCGAGGGTGCCGGTCCAGGCCGCGCCACCGAGGCCGATAACGGCCAGGGCGGCGGCGAGGATGGCGAGCTTGCGTGGGTTGGTCATTGTTGCTCCTGCTTGAAATGTCGTCTGTCAGATCGCCGGCAAGCCGGCTCCCACAAGGGTTGACGCGGATTTCTGTGGGAGCCGGCTTGCCGGCGATAGGGCTGCGCAGCAGCCCCCGTTCACAGTCCTGTCGGAAGCTCGCCGTAGATCCGCTCCACCTGCGCCCGGGCATCGGTCGCCTGGGCCAGCGCGTCAAGGTAAAGCCCGCGCGCCTCGATCAGCGTGCGCTGGGCATCGAGCACATCGAGGAAGGCGAACTTGCCCATCTCGAAACCTCGGGTGGCGGTGTCCACTGCCTGCTGGGCGGCGGGCAGGATGGTGCGGTCATAGGCCTGCACCTCGCCCATGGCCGTGCCCCACTGCTCCAAGGCACTGCGGGTTTCGCTGCGCAGGCGCAGTTCGACGGCATTGCGCAGATCGCGGGCCTGGTCGGCGCGGCGCGCGGCGGCCAGTACGTTGCCCTGGTTGCGGTCGAACAGCGGCAGCGGCATGGACAACCCCACCACATTGACCCGCTCACGCTCCTCACGGCTGTACTGGCTGCCCAGGCTCACGGTCAGGTTGGGGATGCGCTGTGCCTTCTCGGAGCCCAGGCTGGCATCGCCACGCTCGATCTGCGCCGCGGCCAGGCGCCATTCGGCGGTCTGCTCGACCGTGGCCAGCAGGCGTTCGGCCTTGGGCGCCGGGCCTGGCGAGAGCGAGCTGGCGTCGAGTCGGTCGAAGCGGGCCTCGGCGCTGCCGGTCAGCCGCGCCAGGGCTTGATTGGCCACCGTGCGTTCGGTTCGCGCCCGGCGCACCGCCGCCTCGGCTTGGGCCAACTGCACCTGGGCGCGGGTGGCCTCCACTGGCGAGGACTGCCCCGCGCGCACCCGCCCCTCCACCACCCGCAGGCCGCGTCCGGTCAGCGCCTGCGATTGCTGCGCCAACTCCAGCGCGGTCTGCGCCCGCAAGGCGGCATGGAAAGCCTGGATCACATCGGCGCGCAGGCTGTTGCGCTGGCGCTCGAGCTCCAGACGGGCGACCGCCTGGCCGGCATCGGCGACCTCGATCCGCGCACCGCGCTTGCCGCCCAGCTCCAGGGCCTGGCTGAGGGTCACGGTGGTCGTACTGGTGTCACGGCGGGTGTCCTCGACCTCCCACGACAGCTCGGGGTTGGGAATCAGCCCGGCCTGACGGCGCTCGCCTTCGGCGATGCCGATCTCGCGGCCGATGGCGGCGAAGTCCGGGTTCTGGGCAAAGGCGGCGTCGAGCGCCTGGTCCAGGCTCAGGCCCTCGGCGCCGGCAGGGCCGGCCAGCAACAGGCAGAGCAAGGCGATCTTGCGGGGGATGGGCACGGCGGAAGTCCTCGTCGACAAGCGGCGGAATGCTTTGGCGAGGGACTTTAGGGAGCCTTGGTTATCTGGGGGGTGGCGTGAAGATTACAATTCTGTAATCGAGCGCTCGGGCGTTCCACGGGGGACTTGGCAGCGCCTGGCGGATCAGAAGCCCTTGCCATCAGACCAATCCCGAAATACTGTATGAATACTCAGTATTCAGCGGACCACCCCATGCAACTCATCGCCAAACTCGGCATCCTCGCCGACGCCGCCAAGTACGACGCGTCCTGCGCCAGCAGCGGCGCGCCCAAGCGCAGCTCGCGCGGCCGCGACGGCCTCGGCGCCACCGATGGCATGGGCATCTGCCACAGCTACACCCCCGATGGCCGCTGCGTGTCGCTGCTCAAGGTGCTGCTGACCAACTTCTGCCTGTACGACTGCCAATACTGCGTCAACCGCCGCTCAAGCAACGTGCCCAGGGCACGCTTCAGCCCCGAGGAGGTGGTGCGCCTGACCCTGGACTTCTACCGGCGCAACTGCATCAGCGGCCTGTTCCTCAGTTCAGGCATCATCCGCTCCGCCGACTACACCATGGAGCAACTGATCCGGGTGGCGCGCCTGCTGCGCGAAGAACACGCCTTTCGTGGCTATATCCACCTCAAGACCATTCCCGACGCCGACCCGCTGCTGATCGAGGAAGCCGGGCGTTTGGCCGACCGGCTGAGCGTGAACATCGAACTGCCCACCGACGCCAGCCTTCAGCGCCTGGCCCCGGAAAAGCGCGCCAGCACCATCCGCCAGGCCATGGGTGTGATCCACCACGGCCAGCAGGCCGTCGCCGGCGAGCCGCGCGCGCCACGCTTCACCCCCGCCGGGCAGAGCACCCAGGTGATCGTCGGCGCCGACGCCACCGACGACAGCACCTTGTTGCGCAACGCCGAGTCGCTGTATCAGGGCTATGGGCTCAAACGGGTCTACTACTCCGCCTTCAGCCCGATCCCCGACAGCCCCTCCAGCGTGCCCCTGGCCGCACCACCGCTGCTGCGCGAACACCGCCTGTACCAGGCCGACTTCCTCTTGCGCGGCTACGGCTACAAGGCCGGTGAACTGCTGGGCGAGGCCGGCAACCTGGCTTTGGACATCGACCCCAAGCTGGCCTGGGCGCTGGCCAACCGCGAGGTCTTCCCGCTCGACGTCAACCGCGCCGAGCCGGCGTTGCTGGCACGCATCCCCGGTATCGGCCTGCACAGCGTGCAGCGCCTGGTCGCCCTGCGCCGGGAGCGGCGCATCCGCTACGACGACCTGATCCAGTTGCGCTGCGTGCTGGAGAAGGCCCGCCCGTTCATCGTCACCAGCGACTACCGCCCGGCCCAGGCCGAGCTGCGCAGCGGCCTGCTGAGGGCCCGCCTGCGTGAACCCCAGGCGCCTGTGCAGATGGGGCTGTGGGGATGATCGCGCTGGATTGCGGCGATGATTTCACCATCTGGCGCGACCAGGCCCGCCAGCTGCTCGGCCACGGCATCGACCCGGCCACGGTGACCTGGAGCCAGACCTGGATGGATGACTTGCTGGCCGTGCCCACGCCCCTGCCCGCAGGCCCCGGCCCGTTCCACGCCCGCGTGCCGGCGGCGCTGCTGACCCAGCTGGAACAGGCCGGGCGCTACCGCGGCGAGCAACGCTGGAACCTGTTGTACGAGGTGCTGTGGCGCGTCGCCCATGGCGATCGCACCGCGATGCTGGCCGGCGACCGCCTGGGCAGCGAGCTGCAACGGCGCATTCGTCAGGTCGGCCGCGAGGCTCATCACCTGCATGCCTTCGTGCGCTTCGTGCCACTGCCCGAGGCGCTGGCCGAGCAGTTGCAACTGGACCTGGTGGCCTACCACGAGCCCGCGCATGACATCCTCGACAGCGCCAGCGCGCACTTCGCCGAACGCCTGGGCCGCCAGCGCTGGCTGATCGCCACGCCCCACGACGGCATCCGCTACGACGGCGCGCAACTAGACTACCGCCGCCAGTGCCCGCAAGACTGGCGGCAATGGGCGCGCAACGCCGACGACCCCGGGGCCGAACTGTGGCTGGCCTACTACCGACACACCTTCAACCCCGCCCGGCTCAACCCCGGCGCGTTGCGCCAGCATCTGCCCGGGCGCTTCTGGCGTCATCTGCCCGAGGGACCGCTGATCCCCGAGCTGGTGGGCCAGGCACGGCACGGCAAGCAACGCGACGGCCAGGCGCTGGAAATAGGCAGGCAACAAGGTAAACGGATTGGCGCAGGTGGCACCGATCGATAGGTGTGGCTGTGGGCAAACCAATCCATTCGAATGGAAAAATGTGAAAATTTCATCATTTTCAATTCATACGCCCTGTTCTTGATCGGGTAATCCCGACATACTTATTGCTAATCGTTCTCATAAGCACTAGTAATAAGGATAAAGCTCGGCATGTCATCGCTCCCCTCGACCCACCGTTTCGCGCCCACCCGCAACCTGCTGGCCATGGCCATCTGCATGGCGACCCTCCCCCCCGCGCTGGCAGCCGAACAGGCCCCCGCCGTGATCGAACTGGGCGCCACGGCCATCGACGACAGCAGCCTGGGCAGCACCACCGAGGGGTCGAAGTCGTACACCACTGGCGCCATGTCCACCGCCACCAAACTACCGCTGACCATGCGCGAAACGCCTCAGGCGGTGACGGTAATCACCCGCCAGCGCATGGACGACCAGGGCATGACCAGCATCAACGACGTCGCCAGGTACACCCCGGGCCTGTTCCTCAACCAGTCCAACGGCCCGGGCCGGCAGACCTACAAGGCCCGTGGCTTCGACGTCGACAACATCATGTACGACGGCATCCCCAGCGCCTACACCGGCTGGGTGGTCGGCGCCCAGCCGAACCTGGCGATGTTCGACCGGGTGGAAGTGGTGCGCGGCGCCACCGGCCTGGTCACCGGTTCCGGCACGCCCTCGGCGGCGATCAACCTGGTGCGCAAGCGCCCGCTGGCGGAGCAGAAAGTCACCCTCACCGGCGCCGCCGGCAGCTGGGACAACTACCGCGGCGAACTGGACGCCTCCAGCCCGCTCAACGACAGTGGCACCCTGCGCGGCCGCGTGGTGGCCTCGTACCAGGACGCCAACGGCTTCCGTGACGGCCAGCAGGAGGACCACGGGCTGTTCTACGCGATCACCGAGGCCGACCTGGGCGAAGACACCACCCTCACCCTCGGCCTCTCCCACCAGAAGGACAAGACCAACGTGTTCTGGGGCGCGATCCCCACCGCCCTCGACGGCCATCACCTGGACCTGCCGCGCTCCTACAACCCGGCCACCGACTGGGAGGTCAAGGACCAGGAGATCAATACCCTGTTCGCCGAGGTGCGCCAGCGCCTGGCCAATGACTGGAAGCTGCAGGTCAACGCCACCTACAGCGAGCAGAACGCGCTGTTCCGCGGCTCCTACCAGTCGCGCTGGGACCTGGCCAAGCCGCTGAGCCGCACGGTCTACCAGTCGGCCCACGACGAGAACCAGCTGGGCCTGGACACCTTCGCCAGCGGCCCGTTCGAGGCATTCGGGCGCACCCACGAGCTGGTGGTCGGCGCCAGCAAGCGCATCTACGACATGAGCGAGCGCAACTACAGCCCCTACGACATGGACTACCCCATCGACGGCGGCAAGCCCGACTTCCTGCACACCAGCAGCAGCCGCTACCTGATCAACCAGGAAGGCGTGTACACCACCACCCGCCTGAGCCTGGCCGACCCGCTCAAGCTGATCCTCGGCGGGCGCCTGGACTGGTACGACTACGACAAGCGCGGCAGCAACGACGGCGACTACAAGGTGACCCGCAACGTCACCCGCTATGCTGGCCTGATCTACGAGCTGGACGAACATCACTCGGTCTACGCCAGCTATACCGATATCTTCCAGCCACAGGACAGCCAGGACAGCAGCGGCACGCCGGTGCGGCCGATCGAAGGCAAGAACTACGAGGTAGGCATCAAGGGTGAATACTTCGATGGCGCGCTCAATGCCAGCCTTGCCGTGTTCCGTATCGACCAGGAAAACCGCGCGGTCGAGGTGGACGACAAGAGCGTCTGCCGAGCGGGCCAGTTCACCTGCTACGAAGCCTCCGGCGAGGTGCGCAGCCAGGGTATCGACTTCGAGGTGCAAGGCGCGCTGACCGAGCAATGGCAGATCGGCGCCGGCTACACCTACGCCCGCGTGCACACCACCAAGGACGCCAAGAACCCCGCCAACGTCAACAAGCCGCTGTCCTCCGACACCCCCGAGCACCAGCTCAAGCTGTTCACCACCTACCGCTTCCAGGGCCCGCTGGAAAAACTGCGTGTTGGTGGCGGCGTCACCTGGCAGAGCCGCATGTACAACGATTTCAGCGTGGCCGACGGCAGCCGCTACCGCCTCGAGCAAGGCGCCTATGCAGTGACCGACCTGATGGCCGGCTACGCGGTCAACCAGCACCTGGACCTGCAGCTCAATGCCAACAACGTGTTCGACAGGAAGTACTACTCGTCGATTTCCAGCTCGGTGAACTACGGGGGTGACACCTTTGGCGATCCGCGCAACCTGATGCTGACCGCCAAGTACAGCTTCTGACCTGCTCAGGCGCAGGGATGCGCCTGAAATCCTGGTTGAACGCGGATGTTGTGGGTGCTGCGTTACGCCGCCCCCACAAATCCAGGCCCGCGCTCTCTTTCTTCAGGCATGCACCCAGCGTCGATGCAGCGCCCGCGCCAAGGCATCGAGCATGAACCCCAGTGCGCCGATCAGCAGCACCATCGCCATCAGTTCCGAATAGGCCAGCCGGTCACGGGTGTCGAGGATGAAATAGCCAAGCCCGGCACTCACCCCGAGCATTTCGCACGGCACCAGCACGATCCACAGGATGCCGATGGCCAGGCGCACGCCGGTCAGCACATGGCCGATCACCCCGGGGATGATCACCTTACACAACGTCTCCCAGCGCGTGGCGCTCAGGCTGCGGCTCAACTGCAGCCAGCGCGGGTCGAGCTGGCGCACCCCGGCGGCGGTGTTGAGCAGGATCGGCCACAGCGCGGCGAAGGCCAGCAGGAAGTAGATCGGCTGGTCGCCCACGCCCATCAGCATCACCACCACCGGCATCCACGACAGCGGCGAGATCATGCGCAGGAACTGGAACGCCGGCGTGGTCGCCGCCTCCAGGTGGCGATAACTGCCCACCAGCAGGCCCAGCGGCACGCCGATCAGCAGCGCCAGCAGCAGGCCGACGAGGATGCGCTCGAGGCTCACCCAGATATGCCCGTAGACCTCGCCCTGCCCCAGCAGCTCGATCAGGCTTTGCAACGTGGCCTGGGGCGCGAAGCGCGCCGACAGGCCATCGGCGGCGCCGAACAGGCGCACCCCCGCCCACCACAGCAACAGCAGCGCCGCCAGGCCCGCCAGGCCCAGGGTGCCATGCACGAAATGCCTGCGCATCAGACCGCGAACTCCTCGCTACGCTGGAAGTTCTCGGCAATGCCGAACGCCGCCGGGCCACCCACCGCGGCAATGGCGTTGCGCACGAAGCGATCGTCCACCAGGTCGCGGGCGGTCTGGGCCGGGTCGAGGGCGGCAAGGAAATCGCTCTCGCCGACGATCAGGGTGTTCTTCAGGCGCTTGACCAGCTCCTCGGTGTAGCTGGGGAACGGGTAAGGCTGGAAGTCGATGCGTTTCTCGTCCCACTGCTGGTGCTGGATCGCGCCGCTGGCGATGTAGCCGGCACGGTCATCGGCCGATGGTGCCAGCACCTTGGTCAGCACCGCAGGTTCGTGCGGGGTGTACTTGTTGGGGCCGGCCTTGGACAACAACGCCGCGGCCTCGGCGCGGTGCTCGCGGGTCCAGTGCTGGGCCTTGACGATGGCGTTGACCACCTTCTGCGACCACTCCGGGCGACTGTTCAGGTCATGCTCGTGCATGAACACCACACAGCAGGCGTGGTTGCGCCAGACGTCGCCGGTGAAGCGCTGCACGCGGCCGACCTTGAGGTTCTCGGCTAGGGCGTTGAACGGTTCGGCAACGATATAGCCGGCGATGCGCTTGCTGGCCAGGGCCGGCGGCATGTCCGAAGGCGGCAGCACCAGCAGGTTGACTTCGTTGTCCGCCAACTGCGCGGTGGCGGGCTTGGACACAGGCTTCAGGCCGTTGTCGGTGAGCATCTGCTGCAGCACCACGTTGTGGATCGAGTACCAGAACGGAATGGCCACAGTCTTGCCGCCGAGCTGCTTCATGTCGGTGATGTCCGGGGCCACGGTCAGGCCCGAGCCGCCGACGTGGTTCCAGGCCACGACCTTGGCCGGCACCTTGCTGCCGTAGCGCGCCCACACGGTCATCGGCGACAGCAGGTGGATGACGTTGACCTGCCCGGAGATGAATGCCTCGATCACCTGGGCCCAGCTGCGCAGCAGCACCGGGCGCTCGGCCTTGATGCCCTCGGCCTCGAACAGGCCGTTGTTGTGCGCCACCAGCAGTGGCGTGGCATCGGTGATCGGCAGGTAGCCGATGCGCACCGGCGCGTCCGGCTCGGCGGCGGCGCGGGCCTGCAGGCTCGCCAGCAACGGCACGGCGCCGGCGGCGGTGAGCATGGCGCTGAGCTTGAGAAAATCGCGACGGGACGTGGTGGAACAGCAGTCATCCATGCACATGGACAGCCTCCGAGGGCAAGGGGGATGGGGTGGGTTCGGCTGTGCGGCTTGCCCGCCGAAGGGTCTTGAGGATTTCGATACGCAGCGCGCCCAGCTCCTCGACCCGTTGCGCGCGGGGCTGCGGCAGGTCGATGTGCCACTGGCCGAGGGTGCGCGCCGGGTGGTTGCCCAGTAGCAGCACGCGATCGGACAGCAGCAGGGCTTCGTCGATATCGTGGGTGATCAGCACGGCGGCGGTATTGTGGGTGGCAATCAGTTGCAGCAGCAGTTGCTGCATGTCGGCGCGGGTCACCTCGTCAAGCGCGCCGAACGGCTCGTCCAGCAACAGCACCTCGGGCTGGCGCGCCAGGCAGCGGGCCAGCGCAGTACGCTGGGCCATGCCGCCGGACAACTGCGCCGGGTACTGGCCACGGGCGTGGGCCAGGCCCACCGCTTCGATGGCGTGGTCAATACGCGCGCGCCGCTCGGCCGCCGGCAGCTTGGGCTGGCGGGCGAAGTCGAGGCCGAAGGCGACGTTCTTCTCCAGGCTCAGCCACGGCAGCAGGCTCGGGTCCTGGAACGCCACCGCCAGGCGCGGGTGCGGCCCCTGCAGCGGCTCGCCACGCAGCTGCACGCTGCCGCCACGGGCCTGCTGCAGCCCGGCCAGCACCCGCAACAGGCTGGACTTGCCGACCCCACTGGGGCCAAGGATGGTCACCACCTCGCCCGGCGTCAGCGCCAGGTCGAACTGCTCCAGCACCGCCTGCCAGCCACCGTCGCGCGGGTAGCCCAGGCTGATGTCACGGGCTTCGAGCAGCACTTCGGTCATGCGCTGGCCGCCTGGCGTTGCAGTTCGGCGCGCAGTTGCACCAGGCTCGGGGTGACGATCGGCACGAACGCCGATTCGCGCCAACGCCGGGCGAAGCCTTCGCCATAGGCCGTCAGGTAGGCCTTGCCACCGCTGGCCTGAAGCTCCAGCTGCACGGCGTCGGCGGCGCATTCGGCGAGGGTGATGCGCAACTTGAACAAGGCAGCCGGTTGGCCCTGGAAGCGCCCGTCGAGCAGGCCCTGCTTGAGCTCGCCGACGGTATTCTCCAGGCGCTCCTTGAGCACCTGGCGGGCCTCTTCGAGGAACGAGCCACGGCCCTGCAGGTGCTCCTGCACTTCATCCAGCGCTCGCCGGGCCAGGCCCATGGCCATGCCGCACTGCAGCGCCAGGAACGCCGGGCGCACCTTGGGCAGGAACTCGCGGGCGTTGTCATGCAGCAGCCAGTCGCGGGCCAGTGGCACCTGGTGGAACGCCAGCGCCGCGGTGTTGCTCGACTGCAGGCCCATCAGTTGCAGATCGTCGGAGCGCTCCAGGCCCGGCGCGTTGGAGGGAATGGCAACCACGAACGGTGCGCCGCCGGCGTCATCCTCGATGGCCGCCGCCACCACGAAACCGCGCTTGCGCAGGTTGGTCACCCAATGCAGCCGGCCTTCGAGGTTCCAGCCATCGGCCGCGAGGCGGCCACGCACCTGTAAGGCCTCGATGCCGGAGAGAAACTTCATGGCATTGGACAGGCCGGTGGCCCCGGCGAGTTCGCCCTTGAGCAGGTCGGGCATCAGCCGTTTGCACAGCTCCCGGTTGGGGCTTTGCAGCAAGTATTCGATGAAGGCGCGCTGGCCCCAGCAGACGAAGGCCGCGGCCAGCGAACGGCTGGCGATGGCGGCGATGGCCTCGACCGCCTCGCTGACGTCGCCGCCCGTGCCACCCAGGGCCGGATCGACGCCGATGCGCAGCAACTGCGACTCGGCGATCTGCGCCAGCACCAGGTGCGGATCGCACTGGCCCTGGTCAATGGCCTCGGCATTGGCATCCAGCCATTGTCCAAATGCATGGTCAAGCATGTCCCTAACTCCTTGTGAAACGCCGGGCGCGCCGGCATCAGGCCTCGGTCAGGCCGAAGGCTGCCAGCGGTATTTGCCAAGCTCGTCGTTGAGCGGCGTCTGGGCGAACACATTAGCAAAGTTGCACAGGGTTGCGAGGCTCACACCGAGAATCACTTCCAGCGCGTTGCCTTCGCTGAAACCGGCTTCACGGAAGGCCTGGTAGGTGGCGTCGCCGACGTTGCCGCGGGTGGCGATCACTTCACGGGCGAACGCGGCCAGGGTCTCGTAGCGGGCGTCGGGCAGCTCGCCGCGGGCACGCAGGGCATCGACCACTTCCTGGGGCAGCTTGGCCTTGTTCAGCGCCACGGCGGTGTGGCCGGCGACGCAGAAGTCGCAGCCGTGCTGGGTGGCGGCGATCAGCTGCACCACTTCGCGCTCGGCCAGGGTCAGCTCGGACTTGCCGTTGAGCGCCGAGACGGTGACGTAGGTTTCCAGCGCCGCCGGGGCGTTGGCCAGGATGCCCAGCAGGTTGGGGATGAAGCCGGAGTTCTTCTGCGCGTTCTCGAGGAACGGGCGGGCGGCTTCCGGAGCGGTCTGCAGGCTGTGTAGAGTAATGCGCGCGGACATGGAGTGGTCTCCTTTGATGTAGGTCGCTACAGTCTGTTGGTTATAAGAAGTAGCATCCATATTCATCAGTCGCCTTTCCTTGCTCCAGAGTCCTTGCATTAGATGATTTCTTCCAGCCCCCTCGTCGATTGGTTATTAGAGAGCCTGGAGCTCGATGCCAGCCTGTTCCATGTGGGCCGCTACTGCGGCGGCTGGCATGCCAGCACCCAGGGCCTGGGCCGGGCCAGTTTCCACCTGGTGGTGCAGGGTCATTGCTGGCTGCACATCGACGGCCAGGCGCAGCCGCTGCGCCTGGAGAGCGGCGATGCGGTGTTCCTCTTGCGTGACCTGGCCTATCGATTGTCCAGCGACGAGGATGCTTCCGACGCCTGTGCCCAGCCGCGCCGGAGCATGCAGGCGCTGGACCTGGAAGCCGGGGACGGCGTCGGGCTGGTGTGCGGTTTCTTCCACTTCCGATCAGGGTTGTCGTCGCTGATCGTCGACGGGCTGGCGGACTGGATCCTGCTGCGCGCCAGCGACCCCGCTGGCAGCGCGGCGCGGGCGCTGTTCGGGCTGATCCTCGAGGAATGCCGGCGCCCGCAGCCGTCCCAGACGCTGCTCGAACGCCTGACCCACCTGTTGTTCCTCTATGTGCTGCGCCAGCAGGCACACGACGGCCAAGCGCTGGGCGGGCTGGTCGCCCTCGCCCGCCAGCCGGCCTTCGCCGGGTTGCTGGAGCGCTTGATCGATGCACCAGGCCAGGCCTGGACGCTGGAGGCCATGGCGGCCTGCGCGGGGCTGTCGCGCTCGGCGTTCTTCAAGCGCTTCAACGAACTGGCCGGGCAATCCCCCGGGCAGGTGCTGCTGGCCCTGCGCATGCGTCATGCCTGCCAGTTGCTCAAGGCCGGCAATACCGTCGAGCAGGTAGGCGCGCAGGCCGGGTATCAGTCGGTGGCGGCATTCACCCGGGCCTTCGCCAAGGCCGTCGGGGTGCAGCCGGGGGCGTACCGCAAGCAGCACGAAGGACGCGCGGGATAAGGGCCGTTCAACGTCGCCGCTGCATCCAGGCAGCCCCAAGCCCGCTGAGGCAGATCACCGCGATACCGACCAGGCTGGTATTGTCCGGCACCTGTGCGAACACCACCGACCCCAGCAACCCGGCGAACACGATCTGGCAATAGCTGAACGGCGCCAGCAACGCTGGCGCGGCATGGCGGAACGCCTGGGTCAGCAGCAGGTGCGCGGTCATCCCGCAGCCGCCCAACGCCAGCATCAGCGGTACATGCGGCCACTGCGGCGTCTGCCAGAAGAACGGCACCAGCGCCGTCATGATCAGGGTGTTGCACACGCCCGCGTAGAAGTTGCTGGTGGTCGGGCTGTCATGGGCCGCCAGCTTGCGCGTCAGCAACTGATAGAAGCAAAAACCCAGGGCCGAACCGAAGGGAAACAGGATTGCCGGGGTGAACATCGCGCCGCCCGGGTGCACCACCACCAGCACCCCGACGAAGCCCATGACCACCGCCAGCCACTGTCCCGGGGTCACCCGCTCCCCGAGCAGCGGCACCGACAATGCGGTGACCAGCACCGGGGCGAGAAAGTTGACCGAGGTCGCCTCCGCCAGCGGCAGGTACTGCAGCCCGGCGGTGAACAGCAGGCTGGTGCTGAGCAGGCTCAGCGCACGCAAGGTCTGCAGCAATGGCCGGCGAGTGCGCAGTACCGCCAGGCCAGCCTTGGGCAGGAAAATCCCGGCCATCAGCAAGGTGTGCACCAGGTAACGGACCCACACCACCATGATGACCGGGTAGATCCCGCCGAGGAATTTCGACAAGCCGTCGTGGCTGGCGAACAGGAAGGTGGCCACCACCACCAGGGTGATACCGCGCAACGGCTGGTTGACTCCGGACAACGGTGTACTGGAACTCATGGGGCTCTCGGGCGATTGCCCCGGCATGGCGCCCGGGCATGGGCGGATTCTAGAAGAGAAGCCAGAGGGTGGACAAAGCATTGTGGTCCAATCAGTACATTCTGTTCGCTGATCGGCCACTTTCCCACATCCCTTCGCTGCCAGCGAGGGCGCAAACCATGCTGGTGCTCGCCCCGTCAGTGCAATCGCTGGGTCACCAGGAAGTTGCGCAACGACGGCTCGTCATCCAGGACAATCTCCCGCACCGGCCGTGGCAGGTCGGCCAGTACCGCCTGACAGAACGCCAGGGCCGGGGCATCCTCGCCGTAGCAGCGCACCAACCAGTCGCCTTGACCCTCGCACAGCGTGCGCCGCGCTACCGCCAGGCCGACGCCCTGGCGGCGATATTTCTTGAGCACGAACAGGTCGGCCAGCTCCCAGGCGTCGATGCCGGGCAGTTCACTGCGCTCGATGAGCAGGAAGCCGGCGATGAAACCGTCCACCAGTATCAGGCTGGCGCTCCAGCCCGGGGTTTGCCAGTAGCGGGTGAAGTGCGGCTCGTGGAGGTAGAAGCGCCCATCCGCCTCGACATCTTCCTGCTCCCAGTCAGAGGACTCGTAGGCGTAGAACTGGTAGAGGTTGCGCACCAGGTCGGCATGCTCGGGGCCGGTCTGGAGCAGTTCGACTGGGAGGGTCATGGAACGGGCTCGATGAATACGGGAGCGCGAGTCTACCTGGGCGCTCAGGCGTTTGCAGCGGGGCGGCGGTGCATCCATCCTCGCGGCGGGTCGCCACGACGATGGATGCGAGCTTGGTCACGCCTGCGGCAGGGCCGCCACCGCGTCCACTTCCACCAGCATGCCGTCCAGCGCCAGGCGCGGCACCGGGATCAAGGTGCAGGTCGGGGTCATCCGGCCGCCCCAGGCACGCTCGGCCTCGGCCACCCACTGGCGCAGCCGTGCCTCGGAATGGTCAACCACCAGCAGGGTGAGCTTGCACACGTGCTCGAGCGTTGCCCCACGGGAAGCCAAGGCGATCTTCAGGTTCACCAGGGCCTGGCGCGCCTGCTCGTCGAAACGTGCCGACAACTTGCCCTGCAGGTCCTCGCCGCCCTGGCCGGCGATATACAGCAGGCGGCTGCCGGCGCGTACCTCGGCGACGTGGGAATAGGCATTGCCACTGGGGTCGTAGAGGCCTTCGGGGTTGCTCAGGGCAAAGGCGGCTGGCTGGGTCATGGTATCGCTCCATCGATGGAAAGAGCGGCCGAGTATCAAACCTCAGGTTAAGTCGAGGTCAAGCCCCGCCTGCCGCACCTTGGTCGGCGCCTATTTTTCCTGCAGCACCGCCCTGCCCTTCACCGCGCGCGGCCCACGCCAGGCCCAGAACAACAGGCCCGGGAACGGTGCATAGACGACGAAAACCACCCACAACATCTTGCGCTCGGCGCGCCGGTCACTGCCGATGATGTGCCAGATGGCCCAGATTTCCAGGAGGATGACGACGAGCGCGACAACGAACCAGATTGTTCCGATTTCCATGAGTCTTCTCCTATTGGCTGTACTGGCTTGGGTTGTCGCGCGCGCCGAGGGTTCACTCGGATCTTGTCCGCCCCGCGGCCCACTGGCACAGTGACCACCGACCGCCCTGCACCGCACCATGGGAGCCCTAATGCCATTCGATCCGACGCTGCTTGCCCAGGCCCGCCACGTGGTGGTGTTCACCGGCGCCGGAGTGTCCGCGGAAAGTGACATCGCCACGTTTCGCGACAAGCTGACCGGCCTGTGGGCACGCTTCGATCCGGCGCAGCTGGCCAGCGCCGAGGGTTTTCGCGCCGACCCGGCGCTGGTCTGGGGCTGGTACCAGATGCGCCGCGCCGGGATCGCCAAGGCCGAGCCCAATGCGGGTCACCTGGCCATCGCCGCGCTGGCCGCGCAGGTGCCGCAGCTGACCCTGATAACGCAGAACGTCGACGACCTGCACGAACGCGCCGGCAGCCGTGCCGTGCTGCACCTGCATGGCCGGCTGGATGCCTTTCGCTGCCTGGACTGCGCACGCCCGGCGGATGAGCCCGTGGCACTGCCCGAGACGGCCGCTCAGGGCTGCCGCATGGAACCACCGCGCTGCGCTTGCTGCGCCGGGCCGCTGCGCCCCGGTGTGGTGTGGTTTGGCGAGATGTTGCCCGAGGCGGTGCTGGAGCAGGCCTTCGCCGCCGCGCGGCAGTGCGATGTACTGCTGTCGGTAGGCACCTCAGGCCTGGTACAGCCGGCGGCCTCGATACCTGGCATGGCACTGGCGGCGGGGGCGACGGTGGTGCATGTCAATCCGCAGCCTGTGCCCTGCGAACATCCGCGGGCGTTCATGTTGCCCGGCAAGGCGGGTGAGGTGCTGCCGCAACTGCTGCGTCAGGCCTTCGCCTGAGCTACCGGGCAGACCGGTTCAGCGGCCAGCCTGTTCCAACGCAGCCTTCAGGGCATCGGCATCGGCGTAGCTGTTGCGCGCTGCCACCACGCCGTTATCCAGCGCCAGCCACAGCACCTTGCCTTCGTCCCCGGCATAGCGGCTGGCGACCCGGCCGTCGCGGTCGAGCAGTACCCGGTAGCTGTAGTCGCGCATGGCCGGGATGGCGAACAGCTTGCTGATCAGCGCCGGCATGCGCTGGATATCCGCGACGAACACGGCATGCCGCGCCTCCAGGTAGCCTTTGGGCTGTTCGGCCAGGGCCGCCTTGACCAGCTTGGCACCGTCCATGTCGCGGGCGACCAGCAGGACCTGGGTGTCGGCCCCCAGGCTGTATGGCTGGTCGTACTGGTCGAGCAAAGTCCAGGGCGCGAGGGTTTCGCCAGGTTGCGCGGCGTGGGCCACGAGCGCCAGCAGGCTGAGCAGAAGTGCGGCGGCGTATTTCATGAGGGTCCGGTCCGAATAGTGAGGGCCGTCAGCATAGCCCAACCCGCCGTGCTTGACAGGCTCAACGCAACTGCCCGGCAATCAGCCCCACGGCAATCAGGATCATCACCCCACCGGACAACCGGCCCACGGCCTGCGCCGCGGCAGGTCGGGTGCGCAGCACGGCCTTGGCACCGTAGCCGACCATCAGGTAGATCACCAGCGAACTGCCCAGGTGCACCAACCCCAGCAGCAGGATCTGCAGCGGCAACGGCCAGCTCGACTGCGGGTCGGTGAACTGCGGCAGCAAGGCCAGGAACAGCAGGAATACCTTGGGGTTGAGGCCGCTGACGCACAGGCCCTTGAATGCCCAGCGCGGCCCCGAGTCCTGCCCACCACCCGCGCCCGCCTCGGGCACCGCCGGGCTCAGCAGCAGGTTGCCGCCCAGCCACAACAGGTACACGCACCCTGCCAGGGTCAGCAAGGTCAACGCCAGCGGGTGACCGGCGATCAGGCTGCCGACCCCGGCAGCGACCACCAGGGTGACGAGCAGATGCCCGGACAACATGCCCGCCACCGCCGGCACGACCCAACGCCCGCGCATGCCGGCCGAGATGGCGTAGGCCCAGTCGGCACCGGGGGTAATCACGAACAGCAGGGAAACGGCCCAGAACGCCGTCAGTACACTCATGGCCATTTCGAGCCTTCCTTTCACACAGGTTTCGGTGAAAGAAAGACTACGGATATCGCTCAGGGATTTTCTTTCGTATATTCCCCGGAACAAGCCGAACAATGGAAGAATCTTCCCCATGGATCGAACTGATCGCAAGATCCTTGCCGAGCTGCAAAAAGACGGCCGCCTGTCGGTGACCGAACTGGCCGAGCGCGTGGGCTTGAGCCTGTCGCCCTGCCACCGGCGTCTCAAGGCGCTGGAGGACACAGGCGCCATTCTCGGTTATCACGCCCGCCTGGCCCCGGCGGCCCTGGGTTTGAATTTCGCCGCGCTGGTGTTCGTGACCCTGCGCGAGGTGACCCGCCAGCCGGTGGCGGACTTCGAGGCGGCGCTGGCGGAGATCCCGCAGATCGTCGAGGCCCAGCGCCTGTTCGGCGACCCCGACTACCTGCTGCACGTGGTGGCCAGGGACCTGCCGGCCTTCCAGAAGCTGTATGACGAGCAACTGACCAGCATTCCCAATGTGAAGCGCCTGAGTTCGACGCTGGTGATGAAGGAAGTGATTCAGGACCGGCTGCTGCCGATGTGACCCTGCGCCGCTGGCCGAGTACGGCCTACAGGCAGGTGGCGGCTGCCGCGCGCCGGCGCAGGGCCATGCCGTCGTTTTTCTGCGCGTAGTAGTCCACTCGCGTGCCGCCGGCCTGGGCGTAGACGTCGACGAACGACTCGGCCTCGCGGGTGTACACGGTGAAGCCACCTTGCTTGCGGGCCTCCAGGTAGCCGCTGGCGTCGACCCCGAAGGTGTTCTCTTCCTGCCAGCTGAACTGAATGCACTGGGCCACCAGATCCGGCGTCTTGTGCGAATCCAGCTGCGCGGTGGGTGCGCCGCCGCGCGCCGCCTCCATGGTCGACGATGCACAGCCCGCCAGCAGCAGCGCCACGGTGATCGGCAGAATTGCTCGCATGTTCCATCCTCGGGACAAAAAAAGAAGGTGACTCTAGCATTGCCCAGGCACCAGGTGAATCGCCGTCGCCGTTCATCGCCGCCGCAATAAAATCTTGCGCGACAAAGAACCAAATCGATCGCCTCGTGTCTCAGGAGGTACCGCGTAAACCCTTGCGGATCAAGGACCTATAACGTGATGAAACGCCTTGCAAGCCTTTCCATGGTCGCCACCCTGCTGCTGCTCGGCGGCTGCTACAGCAACCATTACCACGATGATGACGATGGCTGGCGCGACCGTGACCGCGGCCACCGTCACCACCATCGCCATGACCGCGACGATGACGACCGCCAGTACCGTGACCGTTACTACCGCTGAAGCGTCCTTGCAACCCTGACTCGCCGCGAGCATGCGGCAATCTACCCCTGATGACTCCCCTGAGGTTCATAACATGCGTCTGACTCTGCCTTCCCTCGCCCTCGGCCTGCTGCTCTGCCAGGGCGCTTTCGCCGGTGACGGCACCGCGGCCATCGGCGGCGGCCTGGGTGGCGCCCTTGGCAACGTCGTGGGCAAACAGATCGGCGGCAGCACCGGTGCGGCCATCGGCGCCGGCCTCGGTGGCGCGGCCGGCAGCGCGGTGGGCGCGCGCAAGGGCAACCGTACCGAAGCGGCCATCGGCGGCGGCCTGGGCTCGGCGGGCGGTTCGCTGATCGGCGGCAAGCTCGGCGGCTCCAACGGTTCGACCATCGGTGCCGGCCTGGGCGGCGCGGCCGGTGGCGCCATCGGCAACCACATGGGCGACAACAACCGCAAGCACAAGCGTCGCCACTGATCCAAACGCTCGAAGGCTCGAAGCGAAACAACAAAAGGCGGCTGCCCCTAAGGGACAGCCGCCTTTTGTTTTGGCGCGATTTCAGCGCTAGGCGACGCTCTGCAGAAATTCATGAATCAAAGGAATGACGGCAATCCAATAAATCGTTTGCGGATACCCCCTGCACGCTTCGATATTCACGCCATCGAATCACAGGCGCCGCGCACATGAATCAGCCAAGCATCAGCCAGTCCATTGCCATCGTTCACCCAATCACGCTTTCCCATGGTCGCAATGCCGAAGTCTGGGATATCACCGGCAAGCGCTACATCGACTTCGTCGGCGGCATCGGCGTGCTCAACCTGGGCCACTGCAATCCGGCGGTAGTCGAAGCGATCCAGCAGCAGGCCACGCGCCTGACCCACTACGCCTTCAACGCGGCGCCCCACGGCCCCTACCTGGAGCTCATGGAGCGCCTGCGTGAATTCGTCCCGGTCAGCTACCCGTTGGCCGGCATGCTCACCAACAGCGGCGCGGAAGCGGCGGAAAACGCGCTGAAGGTCGCCCGCGGCGCCACCGGCAAGCGTGCCGTCGTCGCCTTCGACGGCGGGTTCCATGGCCGCACCCTGGCCACCCTCAACCTCAATGGCAAGGTTGCCCCCTACAAGCAACGCGTCGGGGAACTGCCTGGCCCGGTCTATCACCTGCCGTACCCCAGCCCGGACACCGGAGTGAGCTGCGAACAGGCGCTCAAGGCCATGGAACGCCTGTTCAGCGTGGAGTTGGCGGTGGAGGACGTGGCGGCGTTCATCGTCGAGCCGGTGCAGGGTGAAGGTGGTTTCCTCGCCCTTGATCCGAGCTTCGCCCAGGCCCTGCGCCGCTTCTGCGACAGCCACGGGATACTGATCATCGTCGACGAGATCCAGTCCGGTTTCGGCCGCACCGGGCAGCGTTTCGCCTTTCCCCGACTGGGTATCGAGCCGGACCTGCTGCTGCTGGCCAAGAGCATCGCCGGTGGCATGCCCCTGGGCGCGGTGGTCGGCCGCCGGGAGATCATGGACTCGCTGCCCAAGGGCGGCCTGGGCGGCACCTACTCGGGCAATCCGATCGCCTGTGCGGCGGCCTTGGCGAGCCTTGCGCAGATGACCGACGACAACCTCGCCACCTGGGGCGAACGCCAGGAACAGGCCATCGTCGCACGCCATGCGCGCTGGAAAGCTGCAGGATTGTGCAGCTCGCTCGGCCGCCTGACCGGGGTCGGCGCCATGCGCGGGCTGGAGTTTGTCAACGGCGATGGCAGCCCGGCACCGGCGCAACTGGCCAAGGTGCTGGAAACGGCGCGTGCCAAGGGGTTGCTGCTGATGCCCAGTGGCAAGGCGCGACATATCATCCGCCTGCTGGCGCCGCTGACCATCGAGGCCGAGGTGCTCGAGGAAGGGCTGGACATCCTCGAGCAGTGCCTGGCTGAACTGGGGTAAGGCTTACAGGCCCAGCTCTTCGGGGGTGGGCATGTCGCATTCGAAGGCGATCCAGCCGCCTTCGAGTTCGGCATGGCCGTTGACGATCAGGCCGTAGTAAGTAAGGCCATTTTCCAACGTGACGCAGATGTGCGTGGCGCCTTTTTCCGGTGCCGCGAGCGTTCCGACGAAATGCACCTTCTTCAGCACTTCGGTTACCGCCTCGAGGCCCACGCGCATGTTGCTGTTCTCCGAAGCCTCGGTGTCGCCCCCACGGTCTTCGGCGCTGACGGTCACGGTGGCGATGTAGGGGTATTTGCTGCTCAAGCGGGGTTACCTCGGGGTATGGGGCTGGAAATGGGTGACAAGAGTACGGCAGACGCTCGGGGTTGTCTCTACCGGCTCATCGCGGGGCAGGCCCGCTCCCACGGGAGGCCCTGCGACCTGGCTGACATGGCCTCGCGGGCGCCGATCTGTTAGGGTGCCCGCCGATGCACGCCACACCACGCGAGGATACCGAGTGAGCGCCGAACAACCCCTGATCGCCGACCTGTTCGAGGTCGACAAACGCCTGACCCTCAAGCCCGTCGTGGACTTCAACGCCTACCTGCGCAACGCCTTCGGCGACGGCCCCTGCCGCTGCCACCGCTGCGTCGAGGGCAATGGCGACGAGAGCAGCTACAGCCACCGCCACAGCTTCGAACTGGAAGGCCGCACCCTGCACCGACGCTTTGCCAGCACCGCCGGCAGCGACGTGTTGATGGTGCTGAAGAAGGCCTGGCTGTCCTACACCAAGGCCGAACTGATCACCGTCGGCGCGCTGGACATGGCTACCCTCAAGGCCTTCACCGACGCAGCCCTGCACGAACGCCTGCTGGCCCTGTTGCCGGCCAGCGGCCTGGCGCGTGAAGCCGAGGGCCAATGGCAGCTGCAGGTGCTCGCCGACTGACGGTCGCCCCGGCAGGATTCTCCCGCTCTGCTACCTTGGGAGAATCCTCACCCGCAGGTGACCCGCCATGGCCCGCACGACTCCCATCGAGCTGTACCGCAATATCGGCATTGTCGCTCACGTGGATGCCGGCAAGACCACCACCACCGAACGGATCCTGTTCTACACCGGGGTCAACCACAAGATGGGCGAGGTGCACGACGGCGCCGCGACCATGGACTGGATGGCTCAGGAGCAGGAGCGCGGCATCACCATCACCTCGGCGGCCACCACGGCCTTCTGGCAGGGCTCGACCAAGCAGTTCGAGCACAAGTACCGCTTCAATATCATCGACACCCCCGGCCACGTCGATTTCACCATCGAGGTGGAGCGCTCGCTGCGCGTGCTCGACGGCGCGGTAGTGGTATTCAGCGGCGCCGACGGGGTCGAGCCGCAATCCGAGACGGTGTGGCGCCAGGCCAACAAGTATCATGTGCCGCGCCTGGCCTATATCAACAAGATGGACCGCCAGGGCGCGGACTTCCTACGCGTTGTGAAGCAGATCGACCAACGCCTGGGCCACCACCCGGTACCGATCCAGCTGGCCATCGGCAGCGAGGAAAACTTCATCGGCCAGATCGACCTGGTGAAGATGAAAGCCATCTACTGGAACGACGCAGACAACGGCACCAGTTACCGCGAAGAAGAGATTCCCGCCGAACTGCAGGCACTGGCGGACGAATGGCGCGCGCACATGATCGAAGCCGCCGCCGAGGCCAATGACGAACTGACCGTGAAATTCCTCGAAGGTGAGGAGCTGACCATCGACGAGATCAAGGCCGCCCTGCGCCAACGCACCATCGCCAACGAAATCGTCCCGACCATCCTCGGCTCGTCATTCAAGAACAAGGGCGTGCCGCTGATGCTCGACGCGGTGATCGACTACCTGCCCGCCCCGTCCGAAATCCCGGCGATCAAGGGCACCGACCCGGACGATGAAGAGAAGCACCTGGAACGCCACGCCGACGACAAGGAGCCGTTCTCGGCGCTGGCCTTCAAGATCGCCACCGACCCGTTCGTCGGCACCCTGACCTTCGCCCGGGTATATTCGGGAGTGCTCAGCTCGGGCAATGCGGTGCTCAACTCGGTCAAGCGCAAGAAGGAGCGCATCGGCCGCATGGTGCAGATGCACGCCAACCAGCGCGCCGAGATCAAGGACGTGTGCGCCGGCGATATCGCCGCACTGATCGGCATGAAGGACGTGACCACAGGCGACACCCTGTGCGACACGGACAAGCCGATAATCCTCGAACGCATGGACTTCCCCGACCCAGTGATATCCGTGGCAGTGGAGCCGAAAACCAAGGCCGACCAGGAAAAAATGGGCATCGCCCTGGGCAAGCTGGCCCAGGAAGACCCTTCATTCCGTGTGCGCACCGATGAAGAGACCGGCCAGACCATCATCTCCGGCATGGGCGAGCTGCACCTGGACATCATCGTCGACCGCATGCGCCGCGAGTTCAACGTCGAAGCCAATATCGGCAAGCCGCAGGTGGCCTACCGCGAGAAGATCCGCAACACCTGCGAGATCGAAGGGCGTTTCGTGCGCCAATCGGGCGGGCGCGGCCAGTATGGCCATTGCTGGATCCGCTTCGCCCCGGGCGACGAAGGCAAGGAAGGCCTGGAGTTCGTCAACGAGATCGTCGGCGGCGTGGTGCCGCGCGAGTACATCCCGGCGATCCAGAAAGGCATCGAGGAGCAGATGAAGAACGGCGTGCTCGCCGGCTACCCGCTGATCAACCTCAAGGCGGCGGTATTCGACGGCTCGTACCACGACGTCGACTCCAACGAGATGGCCTACAAGATTGCCGCCTCCATGGCCACCAAGCAGCTGTCGCAGAAAGGCGGCGCGGTGCTGCTGGAACCGGTGATGAAGGTCGAGGTGGTGACGCCCGAAGAGTACCAGGGCGATATCCTCGGCGACCTGAGCCGGCGCCGGGGCATGATCCAGGATGGCGACGAGACCCCGGCCGGCAAGGTGATCCGTGCCGAGGTGCCGCTGGGCGAGATGTTCGGCTACGCCACCTCGATGCGCTCGATGACCCAGGGCCGGGCGAGTTTCTCGATGGAGTTCACCCGCTACGCCGAGGCGCCGGCTAGCATTGCCGATGGCATCGTCAAGAAAAACCGCGGGGAGTAAACCTTTCTCCTATAACGGCCCTATCGCCGGCAAGCCGGCTCCCACAGGTACTGCACAGTTCTTGAGTGCAGTGACAATCCTGTGGGAGCCGGCTTGCCGGCGATAGGGCCGGTGCAGGCAACCATTGCGTTCAATGCTGCTCCCCTGCCCGCTTCAACAGCTTCTTGCAGCGCTCGGAAAGATGCACCACCCGCAACTGCTTGCCCGCCTTGGCATAGCGCTCACGCAGGGTCTTCAGCGCCGCTACCGCCGAATAATCGACAAAGCTCAGGTGCTGGCAATCCAACGTGACCTTGGCCGGGTCGTTGGCCGGGTCGAACTGGTTGAGAAACGGTGTGGTCGAGGCGAAGAACAGCGTGCCGTGCACCTGGTAATGCTTGCTCCCCTCGGCGTCCTGATGACTGTCGGCATACAGCTCACGGGCGTGCTGCCAGGCAAAATTGATGGCCGCGATGACGATACCGAACAGCACCGCCGTGGCCAGGTCGGTGAACACCGTGACCACGGTCACGGCGATAATTGCCAGCACATCGCTCACCGGCACCTTGTGCAGCACCCGCAGCGACGCCCAGGCGAAGGTCTGCTGGGCCACCACGAACATCACCCCGACCAGCGCCGCCAGCGGAATACGCTCGATCAACGGCGACAGGAACAGCACGAACAGCAGGATCATCACCCCGGCCACCACGCCCGACAGTCGGCCACGGCCATTGGAGCTGAGGTTGATCACGGTCTGGCCGATCATCGCGCAGCCGCCCATGCCGCCGCACAGGCCCGAGACCATGTTGGCCGCGCCCAGGGCCACGCATTCGCGGTCCGGGTAACCGCGGCTTTCGGTGACCTCGTCGGTGAGGTTGAGGGTCAGCAGGGTTTCCAGCAGGCCGACCATGGCCATCAGCACCGCGTAGGGCGCGATGATCTTCAAGGTCTCGAGGTTCCAGGGGATGTCCGGCAGCGCCAGGGTCGGCAGGCCACCGGCGATGTGCGCCATATCGCCGAGGGTGCGGGTTGGCAGCCCCAGCAGATAGACCAGCAGACCGACGCCGAGGATCGCCACCAGCGCCGGCGGCACGGCGCGGGTCAGCCTGGGAAGCACATAGACCACCAGCATGGTCAACGCCACCAGGCCGATCATCAGGTACAGCGGCGCGCCGCTGAGCCAGTGCTCGCCTTCCTTGAAGTGCTCCAGCTGGGCCAGGGCGATGACGATAGCCAGGCCGTTGACGAAGCCGAGCATCACCGGGTACGGCACCAGGCGCACCAGCTTGCCCAGGCGCAGCGCGCCGAACAGGATCATCACCACCCCGCCCAGCAGCACCGTGGCCAGCAGGTACTGGACGCCGTGCTGCACCACCAGGGCGACGATGACCACCGCCATCGAACCGGCGGCGCCGGAGATCATCCCCGGGCGGCCGCCGAACAGCGCGGTCAGGGTGCAGATGATGAAGGCGCCGTACAGGCCCATCAGCGGGTTGAGGTGGGCCACCAGGGCGAAAGCGATGCACTCCGGTACCAGGGCGAACGAAGTGGTCAGGCCGGCGAGCAGGTCGGCGCGTAGGCGTGCGGGTTTCATGGAGGTCCTGTAAGCAGCCCCGGCATTACGCTGCGTGGGAGCGTAATGCCGAGGGAATGAGCTTGAAATCGAGGGCCGCGATGTTACGGAATTTGCCTGACTGCAACCACTGAAAAGCCGACCTGTGCATGCCGCTGTGATCCACGACCAGCAAGATGCCGACAAATTTGCCATCATGTCCATTCCACCCGCGGAGATCATGGACATGCCGCTACGCCCCCTCCTCGCCTCGCTGCTGCTGGCCGCCAGCCTTACCGCCCAGGCCGCCACCGAGGTCATTCCCCTGCAACACCGCAACAGCGCCGAACTGCTGCCCGCTGCCCAGTCCTTCCTCGGCAAGGACGGCAGCGTCAGCACCTTCGAGGACAAGCTGATCGTCAACGCCAGCCAGGAACGCATCGACGACCTGCGCGCCCTGCTGCAACAGCTCGATACCGCGCCCAAACGCCTGCTGATCAGCGTCGACAACAACGACAGCAACTTCCAGGACAACCGCGGCAACGCCCGCGTGATCCACTACGGCACCGCCAACCGCGAAGGCGGCATGCAGCAGGTGCAGGCCAGCGACGGCCAGCCGGCGCTGATCCAGGTGGGCCAGAGCATCCCCGTCACCAGTAGCTCTACCGACGGCTACGGGCGCATCCAGAGCAACACCGAATACCGCAACGTGACCCAGGGTTTCTACGTCACGCCACGCCTTAGTGGCGACACGGTTCGCCTGCAAATCAGCACCAATAATGATCGAATGAGCCAGGAACGTGCCGATGTAGTGAAAGTGCAGAGCACCGACACGACCGTCACCGGCAAGCTCGGCGAGTGGATCACCCTGGCCGGGTTCAACCAGCAGAGCCAGTCCGAGCGCAGCGCGTCAAGCCTCAGTTACAGCACCCAGCGCGGTGAAAACATGACTTTGCGGGTCAAAGTCGACCTTCTCGACTGACCCCAGGCAATTCAAGGCCTCGACCAAGGGCCTTGAAACTGACCGCCAAGTCGCATTAGACCAAAGATGTAGTAAGCCGAAAAAGGCACTACAAAATGTTTGACAGGCTCTTTTCGCCAAGGGCATGATGGCCTCGCTCCCGCTAATCAGAGGCCCTGGCAAGGGTCTTCGAGGTGCGCTCCTCCCACCGTGGAGGCACCTCGTGTCCATACGGCCCACAAGGCGGTTCGACGGGATTGCGACTGCAACGAAGAAGTTGTCCCGAGGGACGGAAGCGCATCACCGCAGTTCTGGCAATCGCGTCGCACCGCAGCAAGGCATCCACGAGCCAACCTGCAGGGCACACCTTCGCCTGGCCTGCCCACCCTTCCCCTTCGCACTTCCCCGTTCGCCGCCGCACTCCCCCGGACAGCACAGCCTGGCCCTCTGACCCGCGTATCCGAGCATCAGCACAATTACACTCAAGATCGATGCGACGAGGTTTATTTCCATGGCACTGACACGCGAACAGCAAATTGCAGCCCTCGAGAAAGACTGGGCCGAAAACCCGCGCTGGAAAGGCGTGACCCGTACCTACACCGCCGCCGATGTCGTTCGCCTGCGTGGCTCGCTGCAACCGGAGCACACCCTGGCTCGCCAGGGCGCGGAAAAACTGTGGAAGCTGGTCACCCAAGGTGCCCACCCGTCCTTCCGCCCAGAAAAAGATTTCGTCAACTGCATGGGCGCCCTGACCGGCGGCCAGGCAGTGCAACAGGTCAAGGCCGGCATCCAGGCCATCTACCTGTCCGGCTGGCAGGTTGCCGCCGACAACAACTCGGCCGAGTCGATGTACCCCGACCAGTCGCTGTACCCAGTCGATTCGGTACCGACCGTGGTCAAGCGCATCAACAACTCGTTCCGCCGCGCCGACCAGATCCAGTGGAAAGCTGGCAAGAACCCGGGTGACGATGGCTACATCGACTACTTCGCCCCGATCGTGGCTGACGCCGAAGCCGGTTTCGGCGGCGTGCTGAACGCCTACGAACTGATGAAGAACATGATCGAAGCGGGCGCCGCCGGCGTGCACTTCGAAGACCAGCTGGCCTCGGTGAAAAAATGCGGCCACATGGGCGGCAAGGTACTGGTACCGACCCAGGAAGCCGTACAGAAGCTGGTGGCTGCCCGTCTGGCCGCCGACGTTGCCGGTGTACCGACCATCATCCTGGCCCGTACCGACGCCAACGCCGCCGACCTGCTGACCAGCGACTGCGACCCGTACGACCAGCCGTTCGTGATCGGCGACCGTACCCGTGAAGGCTTCTACAAAGTCCGCGCCGGCCTCGACCAGGCGATCTCCCGCGGCCTGGCCTACGCGCCGTATGCCGACCTGATCTGGTGCGAAACCGCCAAGCCGGACCTGGACGAAGCCCGTCGCTTCGCCGAAGCGATCAAGAAGGAATACCCGGACCAACTGCTGTCGTACAACTGCTCGCCTTCCTTCAACTGGAAGAAGAACCTGGACGACGCCACCATCGCCAAGTTCCAGCGCGAACTGTCGGCCATGGGCTACAAGCACCAGTTCATCACCCTGGCCGGCATCCACAACATGTGGCACGGCATGTTCAACCTGGCGCACGACTACGCCCGCAACGACATGACCGCCTACGTGAAGCTGCAAGAGCAGGAATTCGCTGACGCCAGCAAAGGCTACACCTTCGTGGCGCACCAGCAGGAAGTCGGCACCGGCTACTTCGACGACATGACCACCGTGATCCAGGGTGGCGCTTCGTCGGTTACCGCACTGACTGGTTCGACCGAGGAAGAACAGTTCCACTGAGTCTGATGAACTGAACAGGACGCCCAGGTTCCGCAAGGTTCCTGGGCTTTCCTCCTTTTGTAGGAGCGGCTTTAGCCGCGATGCAGGCAACGCGGTATCTGGCACCCGCTTCGCGGGTGATCGCGCTTCAAGCCGCTCCTACAGCAATCACGTCGCATCAGCAAAGTTGCAGATCAGGTCTAAGCTTGTGGCTACCCCATAGCAAGGATTGCCCATGCCCCGCCCTGGCCACCTGCTCACCATCGCCGTCGCAGCCGCCACCTGCTATCTATATGCGCTGGCGAGCGACAACGCCCTGCTTGGCCTGCTGGTCAAACCCATTCCGGTACTGGCCCTGATCGCCTGGCTGGGCAGTACGCCCACCACGCCCTACCGTCGCTGGATCATGATCGGCCTAGCCTTCTCGGTGCTCGGCGACATCCTCCTGGCCATCCCCCGCGATCTGTTCGTGTTCGGCCTGGCCGCGTTCCTTTGCGCCCACCTGGCGTACCTTCGCGGTTACTGCAGCCTGAACCAACGCCCGGCCTACCCCTCACTGGCCCTCGCGCTGCTGGTGGGCGCCTCGCTGTTCGGCCTGCTCGCCAGCCACGGCCTGGGCCCACTACTGATCCCGGTGGCGCTGTATGCCCTGGCGATCGGCTGCATGCTCTGGCGCGCCCTGGCCTGTGGCGGTGTCGCCGCACTGGGTGCCTGCGCCTTCGTCTTCTCCGACAGCCTGATCGGCATCGACCGCTTCGTCAGCCCGTTCGCCGCTGCCAAGTACCTGATCATCCTGTCCTACTGGCTCGGCCAGTGGCTCATTGCCGCGTCGGTCAGCCGCAGCGCAAACCACAAAGTATTGATCCAGAGCGGTACGCGCAGCGCCGGAAGCTGCTAGAACGAGAGTTTTTCGCATTTGCAAGTGGGCAGATCGGCAGATGAACTTTGCAAGGCGCAGAACAGCTAAAACAATACAGCCCAGGTTAAATGATATTAATTATCATTACGCAATTAGCCAGTCATTACGCGGGGTAAGAAACATAATTAACAAATCCGCGTGCAATGCCCGAAACTCAAGGCTTTCAGCCAGTTACGAAAGATTTTTGTTCTTAAAACTACGAATAAATTTGCAACGGAAATTTTACTTGCACTGGGTTTACCCATAAAATCAGCGTGATTGATTCAGCTGCGACATTTGGTCACTGCGTCTGCGACACCACGTCGCCGCTCTACTTATTTCAGACTGCAGAGCTGGGTCTCTGTATAAGGATTTCTAGCATGTCCGATTCGGCAGGACTCATCGCCCACAACTGGGGCTTTGCCATCTTCCTCCTGGGTGTCGTCGGCCTGTGTGCCTTCATGCTCGGCCTGTCCAGCCTGCTCGGTAGCAAGGCCTGGGGTCGCGCCAAGAACGAACCCTTCGAATCCGGCATGCTGCCCGTCGGCAGCGCCCGCCTGCGCCTGTCCGCCAAATTCTATCTGGTCGCGATGCTGTTCGTGATCTTCGATATCGAAGCCCTCTTCCTGTATGCATGGTCTGTGTCCGTCCGCGAAAGCGGCTGGACCGGATTCGTCGAAGCACTCGTTTTCATAGCAATTCTGTTGGCAGGTCTTGTCTACCTATGGCGCGTCGGGGCGCTCGATTGGGCTCCCGAAGGTCGCCGCAAGCGGCAAGCGAAGCTGAAACAATGAGGCTTTGGCATGCAATACAATCTCACCAGAATCGATCCGGACGCACCTAACGAGCAGTATCCGGTCGGTGAACGGGAAACCGTCACCGATCAACTGCTGGAAGACCAGGTCCACAAGAACATCTACATGGGGAAACTCGAGGATGTGCTGCGTGGCGCGGTCAACTGGGGTCGCAAGAACTCCCTCTGGCCGTACAACTTCGGCCTGTCCTGCTGCTACGTGGAAATGACCACGGCCTTCACGGCACCCCACGACATCGCCCGCTTCGGCGCCGAAGTCATCCGGGCCTCGCCGCGTCAGGCCGACTTCATGGTCATCGCCGGTACCTGCTTCGTGAAGATGGCGCCGATCATCCAGCGCCTGTACGAGCAGATGCTCGAGCCCAAGTGGGTCATCTCCATGGGTTCGTGCGCCAACTCCGGCGGCATGTACGACATCTACTCGGTCGTTCAGGGGGTCGACAAGTTCCTCCCCGTGGACGTGTACGTGCCTGGCTGCCCGCCGCGCCCCGAGGCGTTCCTGCAAGGCTTGATGCTGCTGCAGGAGTCGATCGGCCAGGAGCGACGCCCGCTTTCCTGGGTTGTTGGCGATCAAGGCATCTACCGTGCCGAGATGCCCGCCCAGAAAGACCTGCGTCGCGAACAGCGTATCGCGGTAACCAACCTGCGCAGCCCCGACGAAGTCTGATCCAGCGACCTGCCGCCCGCTCCCCCAGGAGCCGGCGGCCTGGCTTCATTCTTAACGTTGACCCAAAGCGACCGAGACCATGACAGCGGACAACGCTATTTACATTCCGCCTTACAAGGCTGACGACCAGGATGTGGTCGTCGAACTGCACAACCGATTCGGCGCCGACGCTTTCGTCGCCCAGGAAACCCGCACCGGCATGCCGGTACTGTGGGTAAAGCGTGCCCAGCTCAAGGAAATCCTCACCTTCCTGCGCAACGTCGCCAAGCCGTACAGCATGCTGTACGACCTGCACGGCGTCGACGAGCGCCTGCGCACCCAACGCCGCGGCCTGCCGGCCGCCGACTTCAGCGTGTTCTACCACCTGCTGTCGGTCGAGCGTAACAGCGACGTGATGATCAAGGTGTCGCTGAGCGAAGGCGACCTGAACCTGCCGACCGTCACCGGTATCTGGCCCAACGCCAACTGGTACGAGCGTGAAGTCTGGGACATGTTCGGCATCGACTTCGCCGGCCACCCGCACCTGAGCCGCATCATGATGCCGCCGACCTGGGAAGGTCACCCGCTGCGCAAGGACTACCCGGCCCGCGCCACCGAATTCGACCCCTACAGCCTGACCCTGGCCAAGCAGCAGCTTGAAGAGGAATCGGCACGTTTCAACCCGGAAGCCTGGGGCATGAAGCGTTCGGGCGCCAACGAGGACTACATGTTCCTCAACCTCGGCCCCAACCACCCTTCGGCCCACGGCGCCTTCCGTATCGTCCTGCAGCTGGACGGCGAAGAAATCGTCGACTGCGTCCCGGATATCGGCTACCACCACCGTGGCGCCGAGAAGATGGCCGAGCGTCAGTCGTGGCACAGCTTCATCCCCTACACCGACCGTATCGACTACCTCGGCGGGGTGATGAACAACCTGCCGTACGTACTGGCGGTAGAGAAGCTGGCCGGCATCCAGGTGCCGCAGAAGGTCGACGTGATTCGCATCATGCTCGCCGAATTCTTCCGCATCACCAGCCACCTGCTGTTCCTGGGTACCTATATCCAGGACGTCGGCGCCATGACCCCGGTGTTCTTCACCTTCACCGACCGCCAGCGCGCCTACACCGTGATCGAGGCGATCACCGGTTTCCGCCTGCACCCGGCCTGGTACCGCATCGGTGGCGTCGCCCACGACCTGCCGCGCGGCTGGGACAAGCTGGTCAAGGACTTCGTCGAATGGCTGCCCAAGCGCCTCGACGAATACACCAAGGCCGCCCTGCAGAACAGCATCCTCAAGGGCCGTACCATCGGCGTTGCCGCGTACAACACCAAAGAGGCCCTGGAATGGGGCACCACCGGTGCCGGCCTGCGTTCCACCGGTTGCGACTTCGACCTGCGTAAAGCCCGCCCTTATTCCGGCTACGAGAACTTCGAATTCGAAGTACCGCTGGCCCACAACGGCGATGCCTACGATCGCTGCATGGTCCGTGTCGAGGAGATGCGCCAGAGTATCCGCATCATCGACCAGTGCCTGCGCAACATGCCGGAAGGCCCGTACAAGGCGGACCACCCGCTGACCACGCCGCCGCCGAAAGAGCGCACCCTGCAGCACATCGAGACCTTGATCACCCACTTCCTGCAAGTCTCGTGGGGCCCGGTCATGCCGGCCAACGAGTCGTTCCAGATGATCGAGGCGACCAAGGGCATCAACAGTTACTACCTGACGAGCGATGGCGGCACCATGAGCTACCGCACCCGGATCCGTACCCCGAGCTACCCGCACCTGCAGCAGATCCCTTCGGTGATCAAAGGCAGCATGGTCGCGGACCTGATCGCGTACCTGGGCAGTATCGACTTCGTTATGGCTGACGTGGACCGCTAAGCATGAACAGCACGCTTATCCAAACCGACCGTTTCGCCCTGAGCGAAACCGAGCGCTCGGCCATCGAGCACGAGATGCACCACTACGAGGACCCACGCGCGGCGTCCATCGAAGCCCTGAAGATCGTGCAGAAAGAGCGCGGCTGGGTGCCGGACGGCGCCATCTACGCCATCGGCGAAGTGCTGGGCATCCCCGCCAGCGACGTCGAGGGCGTGGCCACCTTCTATAGCCAGATCTTCCGCCAGCCGGTCGGCCGCCACATCATCCGCGTATGCGACAGCATGGTCTGCTACATCGGCGGCCATGAATCGGTGGTCAGCCAGATCCAGAGCGAGCTGGGCATCGGCCTCGGCCAGACCACCGCGGACGGGCGCTTCACCCTGCTGCCGGTGTGCTGCCTGGGCAACTGCGACAAGGCCCCGGCGCTGATGATCGACGACGACACCTTTGGCGACGTGCAACCTGCCGGCGTCTCCAAGCTGCTGGAGGGTTACGTATGACCATCACTTCCTTCGGCCCGGCCAACCGCATTGCACGCAGCGCCGAAACCCACCCGCTGACCTGGCGCCTGCGTGACGACGGCGAGCCGGTCTGGCTGACCGAGTATGAGTCCAAGAACGGCTATGCCGCCGCGCGCAAGGCGCTGGCCGACATGTCCGCCGACGACATCGTGCAGAGCGTCAAGGACTCCGGCCTCAAGGGCCGTGGCGGCGCGGGCTTCCCCACTGGCGTGAAGTGGGGCCTGATGCCCAAAGACGAATCCATGAACATCCGCTACCTGCTGTGCAACGCGGATGAAATGGAGCCGAACACCTGGAAGGACCGCATGCTGATGGAGCAACAGCCCCATCTGCTGGTCGAGGGCATGCTGATCAGCGCCCGCGCCCTGAAGGCCTACCGTGGCTACATCTTCCTGCGTGGCGAATACACCACCGCGGCGAAGAACCTCAACCGCGCCATCGATGAAGCCAAGGCCGCCGGCCTGCTGGGCAAGAACATCCTCGGTTCCGGTTTCGACTTCGAGCTGTTCGTGCACACCGGTGCCGGGCGTTACATCTGCGGTGAAGAAACCGCGTTGATCAACTCCCTCGAAGGCCGTCGCGCCAACCCGCGCTCCAAGCCGCCCTTCCCTGCCGCCGTCGGCGTGTGGGGCAAGCCGACTTGCGTGAACAACGTCGAGACCCTGTGCAACGTGCCGGCCATCGTCGCCAACGGCAACGACTGGTACAAGTCGCTGGCCCGCGAAGGCAGCGAGGACCACGGCACCAAGCTGATGGGCTTCTCCGGCAAGGTGAAGAACCCCGGCCTGTGGGAGCTGCCGTTCGGCGTCACCGCCCGCGAGCTGTTCGAAGACTACGCCGGCGGCATGCGCGACGGCTTCAAGCTCAAGTGCTGGCAGCCAGGCGGCGCCGGTACCGGTTTCCTGCTGCCCGAGCACCTCGACGCACAAATGTATGCCGGTGGCATCGCCAAGGTCGGCACCCGTATGGGTACCGGCTTGGCCATGGCGGTCGACGACAGCGTCAACATGGTGTCCTTGCTGCGCAACATGGAAGAGTTCTTCGCCCGCGAATCGTGCGGCTGGTGCACCCCTTGCCGTGACGGCCTGCCGTGGAGCGTGAAGATGCTGCGCGCACTGGAAAACGGCCAGGGCCGCGCCGAAGACATCGAGACGCTGTTGGGACTGGTCAACTTCCTCGGCCCAGGCCGTACCTTCTGTGCTCACGCACCAGGTGCCGTCGAGCCGTTGGGCAGTGCCATCAAATACTTCCGGTCCGAATTCGAGGCCGGTGTCGCACCCGCTAGCGCGGCCGACACCCTGCGCCCGAACCTGGCCAAGCCGATCGTGGTCGGCGCATAACAAGATGAAACAGCGGATGGTCCGTGCCATCCGCCAGCCTGCTGGCCGGCCCGAACGAATCGAGGCCGGCCGCAAGCTCACCGATTTCCATTAGCCACGCCCGCTCACGCGGGCCAACGAAGAACTTTGAACAATGGCCACTATCCACGTAGACGGCAAAGCGCTCGAAGTCAACGGTGCAGACAACCTGTTACAGGCGTGTCTGTCACTCGGCCTCGACATCCCTTATTTCTGCTGGCACCCGGCGCTTGGTAGCGTCGGCGCCTGCCGGCAGTGCGCGGTCAAGCAGTACACCGACGAGAACGACACCCGTGGTCGTATCGTCATGTCCTGCATGACCCCTGCCTCCGACGGCACCTGGATCTCCATCGAAGACGAAGAGTCCAAGGCGTTCCGCGCCAGCGTCGTCGAATGGCTGATGACCAACCACCCGCACGACTGCCCGGTGTGCGAGGAAGGCGGTCACTGCCACCTGCAGGACATGACGGTAATGACCGGCCACAACGAGCGCCGCTACCGTTTCACCAAGCGTACCCACCAGAACCAGGACCTCGGCCCGTTCATCGCCCATGAGATGAACCGCTGCATCGCCTGCTACCGCTGCGTGCGCTACTACAAGGACTACGCCGGCGGCACCGACCTGGGCGTATACGGCGCCCACGACAACGTGTACTTCGGTCGCGTCGAAGACGGCGTGCTGGAAAGCGAGTTCTCCGGCAACCTCACCGAGGTCTGCCCGACCGGTGTGTTCACCGACAAGACCCACTCCGAGCGCTACAACCGCAAGTGGGACATGCAGTTCGCCCCGAGCATCTGCCATGGCTGCTCCAGCGGTTGCAACATCAGCCCCGGCGAGCGCTACGGCGAACTGCGCCGCATCGAGAACCGTTTCAACGGCTCGGTGAACCAGTACTTCCTGTGCGACCGTGGCCGCTTCGGCTATGGCTACGTCAACCGCAAGGATCGTCCGCGCCAGCCACACCTGGCCGATGGCACCAAGCTGTCCCTCGACGCCGCCCTGGACAAGGCCGCCGACCTGCTGCGCGGCCGCACCATCGTCGGTATCGGCTCGCCACGCGCCAGCCTCGAGAGCAACTACGGCCTTCGCGAACTGGTCGGTGCCGAGTACTTCTACTCGGGCATGGAAGCCGGTGAGCTGGCCCGCGTACGCCTGGCCCTGAACGTGCTGAACGACAGCCCGCTGCCGGTCCCGACCCTGCGCGACATCGAAGACCACGACGCCGTGTTCGTGCTCGGCGAAGACCTGACGCAGACCGCTGCCCGTGTCGCCCTGGCCGTGCGCCAGGCCACCAAGGGCAAGGCCGAGGCCATGGCCGACGCCATGCGCGTACAGCCTTGGCTGGACGCCGCAGTGAAGAACATCGGCCAGCACGCGCTGTACCCGTTGTTCATCGCTTCGCTGGCTGAAACCAAGCTGGATGACGTGGCCGAAGAGTGTGTACACGCCGCTCCCGCCGACCTCGCCCGCATCGGTTTCGCCGTGGCCCACGCCATCGACCCGAGCGCGCCTGCCGTTGCCGGCCTGGACGACGAAGCCAAGGCCCTGGCCCAGCGCATCGCCGACGCCCTGGTCGCTGCCCAGCGCCCACTGGTCGTCGCAGGTACCTCGCTGGCGGATCCTGCGCTGATCGAAGCCGCCGCCAACATCGCCAAGGCCCTCAAGCTGCGCGAGAAGAACGGTTCGCTGAGCCTGGTCGTGCCTGAGGCCAACAGCCTCGGTCTGGCGATGATGGGCGGTGAGTCCGTCGACGCGGCGCTGGACGCCGTGATCAGCGGCAAGGCCGACGCCATCGTCGTGCTGGAAAACGACCTGTACGCCCGCGTACCGGCCGCCAAGGTCGATGCAGCCCTGGCCGCGGCCAAGGTGGTGATCGTCGCCGATCACTCCAAGACCCCGACGGTCGACCGCGCCCACCTGGTGCTGCCGGCCGCCTCGTTCGCCGAAGGCGACGGCACCCTGGTCAGCCAGGAAGGCCGTGCCCAGCGCTTCTTCCAGGTGTTCGACCCACAATACCTGGACAGCAGCATCCAGATCCACGAAGGCTGGCGCTGGATGCACGCCCTGCGTGCGACTCTGCTCAACAAGCCGGTGGACTGGACCCAGCTGGACCACGTCACCAGCGCCTGCGCCGAAGCCGCCCCGCAACTGGCCGGCATCGTCAACGCAGCGCCAAGCGCCGCGTTCCGCATCAAGGGCATGAAGCTGGCCCGTGAGCCGCTGCGCTACTCCGGCCGTACCGCCATGCGCGCCAACATCAGCGTGCACGAGCCACGTACCCCGCAGGACAAGGACACCGCGTTCGCCTTCTCCATGGAAGGCTACTCGGGTTCGGCCGAACCGCGTCAGCAGGTGCCGTTCGCCTGGTCGCCGGGCTGGAACTCGCCGCAAGCCTGGAACAAGTTCCAGGACGAAGTCGGTGGCCACCTGCGTGCCGGTGACCCGGGCGTACGCCTGATCGAGTCGCAAGGGGATCGCCTGAGCTGGTTCAGCGCCATCCCGGGCGCGTTCAACCCGGCTCGCGGCACCTGGACCGCGGTACCGTTCTTCCACCTGTTCGGCAGCGAAGAGTCCTCCTCCCGCGCCGCCCCGGTGCAGGAGCGCATTCCGGCCGCCTACGTCGGCCTGGCCAAGTCCGAAGCCGACCGCCTGGGCGTCAACGACGGCGCGATGCTGAGCCTGAACGTGGCCGGCGTGTCGCTGCGCCTGCCGCTGCGTATCAATGAAGAACTGGGCGCTGGCCTGGTTGCGTTGCCCAAAGGCCTGGCCGGCATTCCGCCCGCCATCTTCGGTGCAGCCGTCGAAGGCCTGCAGGAGGCAGCACAATGAGCTGGTTCACCCCCGAAGTGATCGACGTGATCATTCAGGTCGTCAAGGCCATCGTGGTGCTGCTGGCCGTGGTGGTCTGCGGCGCGCTGCTCAGCTTCGTCGAGCGTCGCCTGCTGGGCTGGTGGCAGGACCGCTACGGCCCGAACCGCGTCGGCCCGTTCGGCATGTTCCAGATCGCCGCCGACATGCTGAAGATGTTCTTCAAGGAAGACTGGAACCCGCCCTTCGTCGACAAGATGATCTTCACCCTGGCGCCTGTGGTGGCCATGAGTGCGCTGCTGATCGCCTTCTCGATCATCCCGATCACCCCGGGCTGGGGCGTAGCCGACCTGAACATCGGCCTGCTGTTCTTCTTCGCCATGGCCGGCCTGTCGGTCTACGCCGTGCTGTTCGCCGGCTGGTCGTCGAACAACAAGTACGCCCTGCTCGGCAGCCTGCGCGCTTCGGCGCAGACCGTGTCGTACGAAGTGTTCCTGGGCCTGGCGCTGATGGGCGTGGTGGTGCAGGTGGGTTCGTTCAACATGCGCGACATCGTTGACTATCAGGCCCAGAACCTGTGGTTCATCATTCCGCAGTTCTTCGGCTTCTGCACCTTCTTCATCGCTGGCGTCGCCGTGACCCACCGTCACCCGTTCGACCAGCCGGAAGCGGAACAGGAACTGGCCGACGGCTACCACATCGAATACGCCGGCATGAAATGGGGCATGTTCTTCGTCGGTGAGTACATCGGCATCATCCTCATCTCGGCGCTGCTGGTGACCCTGTTCTTCGGTGGCTGGCACGGCCCGTTCGGCATCCTGCCGCAAGTACCGTTCCTGTGGTTCGCGCTGAAGACCGCGTTCTTCATCATGCTGTTCATCCTGCTGCGCGCCTCGATCCCGCGCCCACGCTATGACCAGGTGATGGACTTCAGCTGGAAGTTCTGCCTGCCGCTGACCCTGATCAATTTGCTGGTGACCGCTGCGATCGTGCTCTACAACACGCCAGCCGTCGCGGCCCAGTGAGGATTTGACCCATGTTCAAGTATATCGGCGACATCGTTAAGGGCACCGGCACCCAGCTGCGCAGCCTGGCAATGGTGTTCTCCCACGGGTTCCGCAAGCGCGACACCCTGCAGTACCCCGAAGAACCCGTGTACCTGCCGCCGCGCTACCGTGGCCGCATCGTCCTCACCCGCGACCCCGACGGCGAGGAGCGCTGCGTGGCGTGCAACCTCTGCGCGGTGGCCTGCCCGGTCGGCTGCATCTCGCTGCAGAAGGCCGAGACCGAGGACGGCCGTTGGTACCCCGAGTTCTTCCGCATCAACTTCTCGCGCTGCATCTTCTGCGGCCTGTGCGAAGAGGCGTGCCCGACCACCGCGATCCAGCTGACTCCGGATTTCGAAATGGCCGAGTTCAAGCGTCAGGACCTGGTGTACGAGAAAGAAGATCTGCTGATCTCCGGCCCCGGCAAGAACCCTGACTACAACTTCTACCGTGTTGCGGGTATGGCGATCGCTGGCAAGCCGAAGGGCTCTGCACAGAACGAAGCCGAGCCGATCAACGTGAAGAGCTTGCTCCCATAAGGACAGAAAGATGGAATTCGCTTTCTACTTCGCATCCGGTGTCGCCGTTGTCTCCACGCTGCGCGTGGTGACCGGCACCAACCCGGTGCACGCCCTGCTCTACCTGATCATTTCGCTGATCTCCGTGGCGATGATCTTCTTCTCCCTCGGTGCACCCTTCGCCGGTGCCCTGGAAGTGATCGCCTACGCCGGTGCCATCATGGTGCTGTTCGTCTTCGTGGTGATGATGCTCAACCTCGGGCCGGCCTCGGTCGCCCAGGAGCGTGGCTGGCTCAAGCCGGGTATCTGGGCGGGGCCGGTGATCCTCGCCGCCCTGCTGCTGCTGGAGCTGCTCTACGTGCTGTTCGTCACCCCGTCGGGCGCCGCCATCAGCGGTACCACCGTCAGCGCCAAAGAGGTCGGCATCAGCCTGTTCGGCCCTTACCTGCTGGTGGTCGAACTGGCCTCGATGCTGCTGCTCGCGGCAGCCGTCACCGCCTTCCACCTGGGCCGCAACGAGGCGAAGGAGTAAATCATGGGTGCTATCCCTCTCGAGCATGGTCTGGCGGTCGCCGGCATCCTGTTCTGCTTAGGTCTGGTTGGCCTGATGGTCCGCCGCAACATTCTCTTCGTGCTCATGAGCCTGGAAGTCATGATGAACGCCGCTGCCCTGGCGTTCATCGTCGCCGGTGCCCGTTGGGTCCAGCCCGACGGCCAGGTGATGTTCATTCTGGTGATCAGCCTGGCAGCCGCCGAGGCCAGCATTGGCCTGGCGATCCTGCTGCAGCTGTATCGCCGCTTCCACACTCTCGACATCGATGCTGCCAGTGAGATGCGCGGATGAACCTTATCTTCCTGACGTTCGTATTCCCCCTGATCGGCTTCCTGCTGCTGTCGTTCTCGCGTGGGCGGTTCTCGGAGAACCTGTCGGCGCTGATCGGCGTCGGCTCGGTCGGTCTGTCGGCGGCCACCGCCGCCTACGTGATCTGGCAGTTCAACGTCGCCCCGCCTGAGGGCGGCGCGTACAGCCAGCTGCTGTGGCAGTGGATGTCGGTGGACGGCTTCGCGCCGAACTTCACCCTGTACGTGGATGGCCTGTCGGTCACCATGCTGGGCGTGGTCACCGGCGTGGGCTTCCTGATCCATCTGTTCGCTTCCTGGTACATGCGTGGCGAAGCCGGCTACTCGCGCTTCTTCTCGTACACCAACCTGTTCATCGCCAGCATGCTGTTCCTGGTGCTGGGCGACAACCTGCTGTTCATCTACTTCGGCTGGGAAGGCGTGGGCCTGTGCTCGTACCTGTTGATCGGTTTCTACTACAGCAACCGCAACAACGGCAACGCGGCACTCAAGGCGTTCATCGTCACCCGTATCGGCGACGTGTTCATGGCCATCGGCCTGTTCATCCTGTTCGTCCAGCTGGGTACCCTGAACGTGCAGGAACTGCTGGTGCTGGCACCGCAGAAGTTCCAGGCCGGTGACACCTGGATGGTCCTGGCCACCCTGATGCTGCTGGGTGGCGCGGTCGGTAAATCGGCCCAGCTGCCGCTGCAGACCTGGCTGGCCGACGCGATGGCAGGCCCGACCCCGGTTTCGGCACTGATCCACGCCGCCACCATGGTGACCGCGGGCGTGTACCTGATCGCCCGTACCAACGGCCTGTTCCTGCTGGCGCCGGATGTGCTGCACCTGGTTGGCGTCGTGGGCGGCGTGACCCTGGTCCTGGCCGGTTTCGCCGCCCTGGTGCAGACCGACATCAAGCGTATCCTCGCCTACTCGACCATGAGTCAGATCGGCTACATGTTCCTGGCCCTGGGCGTCGGCGCCTGGGACGCGGCGATCTTCCACCTGATGACCCACGCCTTCTTCAAGGCCCTGCTGTTCCTTGCCTCGGGTGCGGTGATCGTTGCCTGCCACCATGAGCAGAACATCTTCAAGATGGGCGGCCTGTGGAAGAAGCTGCCGCTGGCCTATGCCAGCTTCGTGGTCGGTGGCGCCGCCCTGGCCGCCCTGCCGATCCTGACCGTGGGCTTCTACTCCAAGGACGAGATCCTCTGGGAAGCCTTCGCCAGCGGCAACAGCGGCCTGCTGTACGCCGGCCTGGTCGGCGCGTTCATGACCTCGCTGTACACCTTCCGCCTGATCTTCATCGCCTTCCACGGCGAAGCCAAGACCGAAGCCCATGCTGGCCACGGCATCAGCCACTGGCTGCCGCTGGGCGTGCTGATCGTGCTGTCGACCTTCGTCGGCGCCTGGATCCACCCGCCACTGGCAGGCGTGCTGCCTGAAAGCGCCGGCCACGCCGGAGGCGAAGCCAAGCACTCGCTGGAAATCGCCTCGGGCGCCATCGCCATCGCCGGTATCCTGCTGTCGGCCCTGCTGTTCCTGGGCAAGCGTCGCCTGGTTACCGCGATCGCCAACAGTGGTATCGGTCGCGTCCTGTCGGCCTGGTGGTTCGCCGCCTGGGGCTTCGACTGGATCTACGACAAGCTCTTCGTCAAACCTTACCTGCTGATCAGCCACATCCTGCGCAAGGATCCGGTTGACCGCAGCATCGGTCTCATTCCTCGCCTGGCTCGCGGCGGTCACGTCGCCATGAGCAAGACCGAGACCGGCCAGCTGCGCTGGTACACCGCTTCGATCGCCGTCGGTGCCGTACTGGTACTCGGTGCCGTGGTAGTGGCCGCGGTATGACCATGAATCTTGCGACTTTGCCAAAGGAAACCAACCCGTCATGATTTTGCCTTGGCTGATCCTGATCCCCTTCATCGGCGGCTTCCTGTGCTGGCTGGGTGAGCGCTTCGGCTCCACCCTGCCGCGCTGGATCGCGCTGCTGACCATGTCCCTGCTGCTCGGCATCGGCCTGTGGCTGTGGGCGAACGGCAACTACACCCTGGCCCCGGCGCCGGGCGCCGAACCGGCCTGGGCCCTCGAATACAAGGTCGAGTGGATCAAGCGCTTCGGCATCAGCATCCACCTGGCCCTCGACGGCCTGTCGCTGCTGATGATCCTGCTTACCGGCCTGCTCGGCGTGCTGTCGGTGCTGTGCTCGTGGAAAGAGATCCAGCGCCACGTCGGCTTCTTCCACCTCAACCTGATGTGGATCCTCGGCGGCGTGGTCGGTGTGTTCCTGGCGCTCGACCTGTTCCTGTTCTTCTTCTTCTGGGAAATGATGCTGGTGCCGATGTACTTCCTCATCGCGCTCTGGGGTCACAGCTCGGCCGATGGCAAGAAGACGCGGATCTACGCGGCGACCAAGTTCTTCATCTTCACCCAGGCCAGCGGCCTGATCATGCTGGTGGCGATCCTCGGCCTGGTGCTGGTCAACTACAACAGCACCGGGGTGATCACCTTCAACTACAGCGACCTGCTCAAGGCCGAGCTGCCGGCTGGCATCGAGTACATCCTGATGCTGGGCTTCTTCATCGCCTTCGCGGTGAAGCTGCCGGTGGTGCCGTTCCACTCCTGGCTGCCTGACGCCCACGCCCAGGCGCCGACCGCCGGTTCCGTGGACCTGGCCGGTATCCTGCTGAAGACCGCGGCCTACGGCCTGCTGCGCTTCGCCCTGCCGCTGTTCCCGAACGCCTCGGCCGAGTTCGCGCCGATCGCCATGACCCTGGGCCTGATCGGTATCTTCTACGGTGCCTTCCTGGCCTTCGCGCAAACCGACATCAAGCGCCTGATCGCCTTCTCCAGCGTCTCGCACATGGGCTTCGTGCTGATCGGCATCTACTCCGGCAGCCAGCAAGCCCTGCAAGGCGCGGTGATCCAGATGCTGGCCCACGGCCTGTCGGCCGCCGCGCTGTTCATCCTGTCCGGCCAGCTGTACGAGCGCCTGCACACCCGTGACATGCGCCAGATGGGTGGCCTGTGGCACCGCATCGCGTATCTGCCAGCCATCAGCCTGTTCTTCGCCGCCGCCTCGCTGGGCCTGCCGGGTACCGGCAACTTCGTCGGCGAGTTCCTGATCCTGATCGGCAGCTTCGCCCACGTCCCATGGATCACCGTGATCGCCACCACCGGCCTGGTGTTCGGCTCGGTGTACTCGCTGATCATGATCCACCGCGCCTACTTCGGCCCGGCCAAGGCCGACACCGTGCTGGCCGGCATGGACAGTCGCGAGCTGATCATGGTGCTGGGCCTGGCTGGCCTCTTGATCCTGCTGGGCGTGTATCCGCAGCCGTTCCTCGACACCTCTGCCGCCACCATGAGCGGTGTGCAGCAGTGGCTCGGTTCCGCTTTCACTCAACTCGCTTCGGCCCGGTAAGAGCGCTATGGAATTCACCACTCAACACTTCATCGCATTGGCGCCGATGCTGATCACCACCATCACCACGGTGGTGGTGATGCTGGCGATCGCCTGGAAGCGCAACCACTCGCAGACCTTCCTACTGTCCACCGTGGGCCTGAACCTGGCCTTGCTGTCGATCCTGCCGGCACTCAAGGTTGCACCGCTGGCGGTCACTTCGCTTGTGACCATCGACAAGTTCGCCTGCCTGTACATGGCGATCATCCTGGTGGCCACCCTGGCCTGCGTCACCCTCGCCCACGCCTACCTCGGCGAAGGCTCCAAAGGCTTCCCGGGCAACCGTGAAGAGCTGTACCTGCTGCTGCTGATGTCGGCACTGGGTGGCCTGGTGCTGGTCAGCGCCAACCACCTGGCCGGCCTGTTCATCGGCCTGGAGCTGCTGTCGGTGCCGGTCTACGGCCTGGTGGCGTATGCGTTCTTCAACAAGCGCTCGCTGGAAGCCGGCATCAAGTACATGGTGCTGTCGGCCGCCGGTTCCGCCTTCCTGCTGTTCGGCATGGCGCTGCTGTATGCCGACGCCGGCGCCCTGACCTTCGACCAGCTGGGCAAAGCCCTGGCCGCCACCAGCATGCCGAGCCTGCTGGCGCAGCTGGGCCTGGGCATGATGCTGGTGGGCCTGGCCTTCAAGCTGTCGCTGGTACCGTTCCACCTGTGGACCCCGGACGTGTACGAAGGCGCCCCGGCGCCGGTGGCCGCGTTCCTGGCCACCGCCAGCAAGGTCGCGGTATTCGCCGTGGTCGTGCGCCTGTTCATGCTCTCCCCTGCCGCCAGCAGCGGCGTGCTGAGCACCGTGCTGGCAGTCATCGCCGTGGCGTCGATCATCATCGGCAACCTGCTGGCGCTGACCCAGAGCAACCTCAAGCGCCTGCTGGGTTACTCGTCCATCGCCCACTTCGGCTACCTGGTCATCGCCCTGGTCGCCAGCAAGGGCCTGGCCCTGGAAGCCATGGGCGTGTACCTGGTCACCTACGTGATCACCAGCCTCGGCGCCTTCGGCGTGATCACCCTGATGTCCTCGCCGTACGCCGGCCGTGACGCCGATGCCCTGTACGAGTACCGCGGCCTGTTCTGGCGCCGTCCGTACCTGACCGCTGTACTCACCGTGATGATGCTGTCGCTGGCCGGTATCCCGCTGACCGCAGGCTTCATCGGCAAGTTCTACATCATCGCCACCGGCGTCGAGTCGCACCTGTGGTGGCTGGTCGGCGCCCTGGTGATCGGCAGCGCCATCGGCGTGTACTACTACCTGCGTGTCATGGTCACCCTGTACCTGGTCGAGCCGAACCTGCGTCGCCACGACGCCCCGCTGAAGTGGGAACAGCGCACCGGCGGCGTGATGCTGCTGGCCATCGCGATCCTTGCCTTCGTGCTGGGCGTGTACCCGCAGCCGCTGCTGGAGATGGTGCAGCAGGCTGGATTGCAACTGATCGGTTGATCGGCTGACAGCAACACAAGACACCCCGCCTCGGCGGGGTGTTCTTTTTTGGGGCTGCGTTGCAGCCCCATGGCTATTACAGATCGACCACTGTGCTTCGTCTGCCCTTTGCAGCGTCAGACTCCCGCACCCGATCTGGAACCCCGTCCCCATGCGCCCCTCCCTGCCCTACTCCCTGCTGGCCCTGTTCGTCGCCGGCACCGCCCAGGCCGCCAACCGCGTCGAACTCGACCAGGTGCTGATCCAGGACCATCAACAGTCCGAGCTTGAAGCCGCCGCCGATCACCTGCGTGAAATCCCCGGCGCCAGCAACCTGGTGGACATGGACAAGGTGGGCCAGGGCCGGGTGGCGACCAATCAGGATGTGCTGGCCTACCAGCCGGGAGTGTTCGCCCAGTCGGCGGGCAACGACGGCATCAAGCTGTCGATCCGTGGTTCGGGCATCAACCGCGCGCCGGGTGCCCACGGTTCGGGGGTCTACACGATGTTCGACGGCCTGCCGCTGACAGGTCCCGGCGGCACGCCCTATGAGCTGTTCGAACCGCTGTGGCTGAGCCGCGCCGAAGTGCTGCGCGGTGCCAACGGCTTCGACCAAGGCTCGCTGGCGCTGGGCGGCGCGATCAACTACGTGACCCACACCGGCTACGATGCCGCGCCCTTGCAGGTGCGCTACGAAGTCGGCAGCCGTGGCTACCAGCGCCGGCACATCAGCTCCGGGCAGGTGCTGGGCAACCTCGACTATTACGTAGCGCTTACCGACGCCGAGTACGACGGCTTCCAGCGGCACAGCAGCGGCAGCGCCAAGGGCATCGCCGCCAACGTCGGTTACCGCTTCAACCCGAACCTGGAGACGCGCTTCTACCTGCGCTACCGCGAGACCGAGAACGACCTGGCCGGGCGCCTGACCAAGGACCAGATCAAGCACGATCCACGCGCGGCAAACCCGGCCTACCTGGCCCGCGATGACAGCCGCCCGCAACCGGGCAGCACCTGGGTCGGCAACAAGACCACCTTCTTCCTGGATGACGACTCGCGCCTGGAGGCGGGGCTGGTCTATCACGACTACCCGATGGACCTGCGCGAAGGCCCGATGCGCCTGAAGGTCGCCTACACCGATGTCAGCGGCACGCTGAACTACTTGCGGCGTGACACCCTGTTCGGCCATGAGAGCAAGACCACCCTGGGCTGGCGCACCACCAAGCACCTGCCCAACAGCGGCGCCTCGCAGTTCGCCCGCCCCGGCGGCGACAATTTCGGGGCCCGCACCCGCGACTTCAGCTACCAGGGCTCGGACACTGTGTTGCATGCAGGCAACGATCTGGAGCTGATTCCAAACCTGTGGCTGACCACGGGCCTGGCGATGATCTACACCCGGCGCGAGAGCGACGTGACCTACCCGGCCACGGGCGGCAAGGTCAGCCAGCACGACTGGGACTATGCGCCCCGGGTGGGCTTGCGCTACGACATCCGCCCGGACCTGCAGGTCTACGGCAACCTCAGCCGCTCGGTGGAGCCGCCGCACCCGTGGTCGCTGGTCTGGAGCGCACCGGTAAACAACCAGCCGATGAAGATGCAGAACCAGACCGCCACCACCCTGGAACTGGGTGCCCGCGGTGATTCGGCGCTGGGGCGCTGGGACCTGGCCTGGTACTACGCCCAGGTACGTCATGAGCTGCTGAACGTGGAAGTCGTGCAAGGCTTGCCGTTCAAGGAGTTCAACGCCAGCCCCACCGTGCACCAAGGCATCGAAGCCGGCCTGGACAGCCTCCTCTGGGAACACCCCGGCACCGGCAAGCTCAGCCTGCGCCAGGCCTACACCTTCAGCGATTTCCACTACCGCGACGACGACAAGTTCGGCGACAACCGCCTGCCCGGCATTCCCATGCATTATTACCAGGCCGAACTGCGCTACGACTGGCCGAGTGGTTTCTACGCCGGAGTCAACACGCAGATGGCGTCCAGGGTGCAGGTGGACTACGCCAACAGCTACCATGCCGACGCCTACGCACTGCTCGGCGCACGCCTGGGCTGGGATTCGCCCAAGCGCGACTGGCAGACCTGGCTCGACCTGCGCAACCTGACCAACAAGCGTTACGCGGCGACGGTGACGCCGGGGTACAACGATGCCGGGCAGGACATCGCCCGCTCGACGCCGGGGGAAGGGTTCGGGGTTTATACCGGGGTTTCCTACAGCTTCCGTTGACCCCGGGGGGCGCCTTGCGCCCCATTCAAGACGGCAACTGCACCTGCGGCTTGGTCGAGGCGAAGATCGCCCAGCTGGAAATGAACAGCGCCGCGATCAACGGCCCGATCACAAACCCGTTGAGCCCGAACACCGCCAATCCGCCCAGGGTCGAAACCAATACCAGGTAATCCGGCATGCGCGTGTCCTTGCCCACCAGGATCGGCCGCAACAGGTTGTCCACCAGGCCGATCACCAGCACCCCGAACGCCGTCAGCACGATCCCCTTCCACAGCGCCCCGACCAGCAGGAAGTACACCGCCACCGGCGCCCAGACGATCCCCGCGCCCACCGCCGGCAGCAAAGACAGGAACGCCATCAGCACCGCCCACACCAGCGCGCTGGGGATATCCAGTATCCAGAAGATCAAGCCACCCAGCGCGCCCTGGGTGATCGCCACCAGCAGGTTGCCCTTGACCGTGGCCCGCACCACGCGCTTGAACTTCAGCTGCAGGCGGCGTTTCTGCTGCTCGGGCAGTGGCACCGCCTGGCGCACCTTGCGCGCCAGCTCCGCCCCCTCGCGCAGGAAGAAGAACAGCAGGTACAGCATGATGCCGAAGCTCACCAGGAACTCGAAGGTGCCCTGGCCGAAGCTGAACGCCTGGCCGGCGAGGAACTGGCTGCCTTGGGTCGCCCACTTGGTGATCTTGTCGCGCAGGCCATCGAGGTTGCCCATGCCCATGCGGTCGAGGAAATGCTGGGCATAGGCCGGCAACATGTCCTTGCCCCGTTCGATGTAGCCGGCGATATCCAGCTGGCCGCTCTCGATGCGCTGGTACAACGCCGCCCCCTCCTGCACCAGCAGGGCGCTGATGATGATCACCGGCAGCACCGCCACCAGCAGGCAGGTGGCCAGGGCCACCGCCGTGGCCAGGTTGCGTCGCCCGCCACAGCGCAGCAACAGGTGGCGTTGCAGCGGTGCGAAGAGGATACCGAGGATCACCGCCCAGAAGATCGCGCCGGAATACGGCAGCATGATCCAGATGAAAGCGATAGTCACCAGGGCCAACAACACGGTCAGGGCTTTGTTCTGCAGTACGGTTTCGTTCATCGGCGTTCCTCGAGGGCTCAACCATTTAGTGCACTGCGCATCGGTAAAAGTGCCGTTGATCCAGATCAATACCTGCACGGCGCCGCCGCCTTAGCATCCGCACCTTTTGCCCGGTGCGCACCATGACCTCTCTCGCCACGCCCGAACTGCTCGCCCCCGCCGGCACCCTCAAGACCATGCGCTACGCCTTCGCCTATGGTGCCGACGCGGTCTACGCCGGCCAGCCGCGCTACAGCCTGCGGGTGCGCAACAACGAGTTCGATCACGCCAACCTGGCCCTCGGCATCCAGGAAGCCCAGGCCCAGGGCAAGCGCTTCTACGTAGTGGTCAACATCGCCCCGCACAACGCCAAGCTCAAGACCTTCCTCAAGGACCTGGCGCCAGTGATCGAGATGGGCCCGGATGCGCTGATCATGTCCGACCCTGGGCTGATCATGCTGGTTCGCCAGCACTTCCCGCAGATGCCCATCCACCTCTCGGTGCAGGCCAACACGGTCAACTGGGCCAGCGTGAAGTTCTGGCAGGGCATGGGCCTGACCCGGGTGATCCTGTCGCGGGAGCTGTCGCTGGAAGAGATCGGGGAGATCCGCCAGCAAGTGCCGGAGATGGAGCTGGAGGTGTTCGTGCATGGCGCGCTGTGCATGGCTTACTCCGGGCGCTGCCTGCTGTCGGGCTACCTGAACAAGCGCGATGCCAACCAGGGCACCTGCACCAATGCCTGCCGCTGGAAGTATGAGGCGTCTCCAGCCACCGAGAACGCCACCGGCGACATCGTCCGCGAATTCGAACCCACACTGGGCATCGGCACGCCCACCGACCAGGTGTTCCTGTTGCAGGAGTCCAACCGCCCGGGCGAAGAAATGCCGGCATTCGAGGACGAGCACGGCACCTACATCATGAACGCCAAGGACCTGCGCGCCATCCAGCACGTCGAGCGCCTGGCACAGATGGGCGTGCATTCGCTGAAGATCGAAGGCCGTACCAAATCGCACTTCTACTGCGCCCGCGCCGTGCAGTCCTACCGCCAGGCCATCGACGACGCGGCGGCCGGGCGGCCATTCGACCGCGGTTTGATGGTCAACCTCGAATCCCTCGCCCAGCGTGGCTACACCGAAGGTTTCCTGCGCCGCCACGTGCACGACGAGTACCAGAACTACCAGCGCGGCAACTCGGTGTCCGAGCGCCAGCAGTTCGTCGGCGAGCTGACCGGGGTGCGCGTGGACGGCCTGGCCGAAGTGAAGGTGAAGAACCGTTTCGCCGTGGGCGACCATCTGGAACTGATGACCCCGCGCGGCAACTACCACTTCGACCTGCACCGCCTGTGCGACCGTCAGCAGCAGGCCATCGAGGTGGCGCCGGGCGATGGCCATGTGGTCTACCTGCCGATCCCCGAGCAGGTGTCCCTGGAGTTCGGCCTGCTGATGCGCGACCTGGAAGGCGCCGAGGCCGCTGCCTGACAAATCTGTAATCCGCGCCTCAGGTGGCTGACAGGCGCTGGCGGCAAGGATGGTGGCAATTTTGTAGCGAGAGCACGCCATGCCACCGACTCCAACCCGCCGCACCTTCGTCAAGGGCCTGGGCGCCGCCACCGCCCTGGCCGGCCTTGGCCTGTGGCGCCCGCTGGCCCAGGCAGCAGAGGGGCGCTTGCCGCTGCACGACCTGAGTGGCCAGCAGTTCGAACTGTTCATCGGCCAGACCCCGGTCAACATCACCGGTCGCCCGCGCACCGCGCAGACCATCAACGCCAGCCTGCCCGGCCCGCAGCTGCGCTGGCGCGAGGGCGACACCGTCACCCTGCGCGTGCGCAACCGCCTGGACCAGCCCACCTCGATCCACTGGCACGGCATCATCCTGCCGGCCAACATGGACGGCGTGCCGGGCCTTAGCTTCGCCGGCATCGAACCGGGCGGCGACTACCTCTACCAGTTCACCCTGCGCCAGAGCGGCACCTACTGGTACCACAGCCACTCCGGCTTGCAGGAGCAGGCCGGCGTGTACGGCGCCATCGTCATCGAGCCCCGCGAACCTGAGCCGCACAGGTACCAGCGCGACCATGTGCTGCTGTTCAGCGACTGGTCGGACCAGGCGCCGGAAGCGTTGATGGCCACGCTGAAGAAACAGTCCGACGCCTTCAACTACCACAAGCGCACGGTGGGTGACTTCATAAACGATGTCGCCGAAAGCGGCTGGCGCAACACCCTCGACAACCGCTGGGCCTGGGCGAAGATGCGCATGAGCCCCACCGACCTCGCCGACATCAGCGCCGCCGGCTACACCTACCTGCTCAATGGCCAGCCACCGGACGGCAACTTCACCTGCCTGTTCCAGCCCGGCGAGACCGTGCGCCTGCGCCTGATCAACGCCTCGGCGATGACCTATTTCGACTTCCGCATTCCTGGCCTGAAACTCACAGTGATCGCCGCCGACGGCCTGCCGGTGACCCCGGTGACCGTGGACGAACTACGCATCGCCGTGGCCGAAACCTATGATGTGCTGGTCACCGTGGGCGACCTGCCCGCCTACACCCTGTTCGCCCAGAGCATGGACCGCACCGGCTTCGCCCGTGGCACCCTGGCCCGCACCGCTGGATTGCAAGCTCCGGTACCCGAGCCGGATCCACGCCCGGTGCTGAGCATGGACGACATGGGGCATGGCGGCATGGGCGAGATGGACCATTCGAACATGCCGGCGATGGACCACGGCAGCATGGCGGGCATGGACCACTCGGCCATGGCCGGCATGACCATGATGCAAAGCCACCCCACCAGCGAGACCGACAACCCGCTGGTGGACATGCAGACCATGGCCCCCCGCGCCAACCTCGCCGATCCCGGCATCGGCCTGCGCGGCAATAGCCGCCGGGTGCTGACCTACGCCGACCTGCGCAGCCCCTACCCCGACCCGGACGGGCGTGAGCCGTCACGGGACATCGAACTGCACCTGACCGGGCACATGGAACGCTTCGCCTGGTCGTTCGACGGCATCAAGTTCAGCGATGCCGAGCCGCTGCGCCTGAAGTATGGCGAGCGGGTGCGCATCACCCTGGTCAACGACACCATGATGACCCACCCCATCCACCTGCATGGCATGTGGAGCGACCTGGAAGATGAACAAGGGCGCTTCCTGGTACGCAAGCACACCCTCGACATCCCTCCCGGCAGCCGGCGCAGCTACCGTGTGACCGCCGACGCCCTGGGCCGCTGGGCCTACCACTGCCACCTGCTCTACCACATGGAGACCGGCATGTTCCGCGAGGTACGGGTCGATGAATGAGAACCGCAACCGCAGCATCGTCACCAGTGTCGCGCTGCTGGCCTTGCTGGCCAGTGAACGGGCCCTGGCCGCAGGCATGGACCACATGAACCATGGCGCCATGCCAATGGACCACGGCCAGATGAACCATGGCAGCATGCCCATGGACCACAGCCTGATGAACCACGCGGCGACGCCCCCCGACCAACCACGCACACCCCTGCCGGTGATCACCGACGCCGACCGCCGCGCCGCCTTCCCGCCCCTGCCGGGGCATCAGGTGCACGACCGAGCAACCAACTGGGCAGTGATCGTCGACCAGCTGGAGTACCAGAACTTCGAAAACAGTAGCGCCCTTAACTGGAACGCCACCGCCTGGGTCGGCGGCGATATCGACCGCCTGTGGCTGCGCAGCGAGGGTGAACGCGAACAGGGCAAGACCCACAAGGCCGAGCTGCAGGCCCTCTGGGGCCATGCCATCAGCCCCTGGTGGGAGCTGGTCGGCGGTGTGCGCCAGGACTTCAAGCCCGCCAGCGGCCAGGCCTGGGCAGCCTTCGGCATCCAGGGCACGCCGCTCTACGGCCTGGAGCTGGAAGCCACCGCCTACGCCGGCGAGCGGCAGCAGACCGCGCTGCGCCTGGAGGCCGGTTACGCTATGCTGCTGACCAATCGCTGGATCCTCGAGCCGACCGTCGAAGCCAACTTCTTCGGGCGCAACGACGCCGGGCGCGAACAAGGCGCGGGGCTGGCCGAAAGCGAGGTGGGCCTGCGCCTGCGCTACGAGATCACCCGGGCATTCGCGCCCTATGTCGGGGTCAGCTTCAACCGCCTGCACGGCAACCGCGCCGAGCAGGCCCGAGAGAATGACGAGGACAGCGGCCAGACCCGATTGGTGGCCGGGGTCCGCCTGCGCTTCTAGCCACCCGGTCAATGAATCATGCTGTTTCACAGGAGCTCCACCATGCTGCGCAAACACCTGCTCACTCTCGGCCTGCTGGCCATCACCGGCCTGGCCCAGGCCGCCGAGACCATCGACGTCTACCGCGACCCCAACTGCGGCTGCTGCAAGGAATGGATCAAGCACCTGAGCGACAATGGCTTCACCGTCAACGATCATGTCGAGCCGAACATGAGCGCGGTCAAGCAGCGCCTGGGCGTGGCGCCTCGCCTGGCCTCGTGCCACACCGGGGTAATCAACGGCAAGTTCGTCGAAGGCCATGTGCCGGCCGAGCAGGTGCGCCTGCTGGCCAACCGCGCCGACCTCAAGGGCCTGGCCGTGCCCGGCATGCCCATGGGCTCGCCAGGCATGGAGATGGGTGACCACAAGGACGCCTACCAGGTCATCGGCGTGACCCAGGACGACCGGGACACCGTGGTCGCCAACTACTGATGCTCAGCCTCTGGGCGCTGTTCCTCAGCGCCTTCGGCGCCGCGACCCTGCTGCCACTGCAATCGGAGGCGGTGCTGGTAGGGCTGCTGCTGCGCGACCCGCAAGCCTGGGCCACCCTGCTGCTGGTCGCCACGCTCGGCAATGTGCTGGGGTCCATCGTCAACTGGCTGTTGGGCCGGGCCATCGAGCACCTGCGCGACAAGCGCTGGTTCCCGTTCAGCGCCCGCCAGCTGGAGCGCGCCCAGCAGCGCTACCAGCGCTGGGGGCAATGGTCGTTGCTGCTGAGCTGGATGCCGGTGATCGGCGACCCGCTGACGCTGATCGCCGGGATCATGCGCGAACCCTTCTGGCGCTTCGTGCTGCTGGTCACCTTGGCCAAGGGTGGGCGCTACATCGTCGTGGCGATGATCACCCTGGGCTGGTTTCATACCGGGTAACACCTTTCACGACGGCTAACCGCCAGCGGCTGCTACAGTCGCTCTTTTCCCAACTGGACGGAGTGCTGCCATGCTGCGCGCAACTGCCCTGGCCCTAGCCTGTCTCATCACCGGCGCGGCCATCGCCGCCGAGCCGCCAACCTACGGCAAGCAACTCGAAGGCTTCGCCTACCCGTACCCGTTGCAGCACTTCGACTTCCAGTCCCAGGGCCAGGCCTTGCAGATGGGATACATGGACGTGCCCGCCAAGGGCAAGGCCAACGGCCACAACGTGGTGCTGATGCACGGCAAGAACTTCTGCGCCGCCACCTGGGAAACCACCCTCGATGCACTGAGCCAGGCCGGCTATCGGGTCATCGCCGTGGACCAGATCGGCTTCTGCACCTCGAGCAAACCCGCACATTACCAATACAGCTTCCAGCAACTGGCCGACAACACCCATGCGTTGCTGGCCAGCCTGGGGGTGGACAAGGCCATCGTACTCGGCCACTCCACCGGCGGCATGCTCGCCACCCGCTACGCCCTGATGTACCCACAACAGGTGGAACGCCTGGCCATGGTCAATCCCATCGGCCTGGAAGACTGGAAAGCCCTGGGGGTACCCTATCGCACCGTGGATCAATGGTACGCCCGGGAGCTGAAGCTCGACGCCGAGGGCGTGCGCAATTATGAGCGCGCTACCTACTATGCCGGGCGCTGGAAGCCCGAGTACGAGCGCTGGGTGCAGATGCTGGTGGGGCTGAACAAGGGCCCGGGGCACGAGACGGTGGCATGGAACTCGGCGCTGATCTACGACATGATCTTCACCCAGCCGGTGGTGCACGAGTTCAAGGACCTGAAGATGCCGACGCTGTTGCTGATCGGTGACCAGGACACCACGGCCATCGGTAGCGATATCGCCCCGCCCGAGGTGAAGGCCCTGCTGGGCAGGTACAAGACCCTGGGACCGCAGGTGGCCGGGTTGATTCCCAAAGGTGAACTGGTGACATTCGAAGGGCTCGGGCATGCCCCGCAGATCGAGGAACCCGGACGGTTCCACAAGGCGCTGATCGACTGGCTGGGGCGCTGAGGCCCCAGGCCAGTGCTGACGCTAGTGTGGTGTTTTGCAAATACCACCAGTCAGTTGTGCCCCCCCCGACTAGGCCCCGAGAGCCACAGGCAGCGCCTCGAGTTGGCGAACGGCGGAGCTGCACCTCCTCTCCAGCGTATCCGTCATTGCGATTGCCCGGAAACCTGCAAGCGGCGTGGGTTCCTGCTTCAGATGTCCGAAAAGATCGCCGAAGGTATGGGTCTGCCCCAGCGCGGTGTGCTTCAGCACCATCGCGGCGATCTTCTGCTCGGGCACACTGCCCTGCCCGGCCAGCAACTCGAAATGCCCGAACAGTCGAGACAGCGGGCCCACAGGATCCTGCAGCGACTTCATCGCCGCGTGGAAGTCATCGAGCTTCGGTAGATTGCCGACAGCGCCGAAACCGAACTTCACCTCCTTCAATACCTTGGCCGGATCAATACCACCATCGGCCGGTACCTCGGTTGGCGCAACGCGCTCGATGGCCTGCGCCTGGACCGCATCGCCCTGGCCACTGGCGACCAGTGCCGGCCCCGTGGCCTGCGCTGCGCCGCTTTCCTCTTCGATCGTGCTTGCCGCTGGCGGCGCAGGCCGTTGCGCAAACCGCTCGATGAACTGTGTTTCGACATCCTTGACGAAGGTGACCACTGCGGCGGCCCCCACCTGATCAGGGTCAGGGAACTCGGCAAATCGCGCGGCAAGGAACCCTACTGCCTCGAGGACCTTGCCAGCGGCCTGTCGATCATTGCGCATCAGTTCGATATTGGCCGGGGACTGCGATTCGATGAACGAAAAGCCGTTGCTGATATCGAGCTTGTTGATGCCTGTGTCTACCCGCAACTCGGCGACGAGTTGCCCAAGCATGGCGACATTCGCGAACAGGCAACTGGTGTTGCGCATGATATTGCTGCCAGTCAGCTGCTCTGTGTAAGTGGCCATGAACTGTTCAAGCGAGAGCTTTTCCAGCTTGGCCGTTATTCCACTGGCTTGCGACCTCATGACCTCAGGCAGCCCCTTGGCCATCCCCTCGTTCAACGAACTCATCACACCCGGCGCCGACGTCGTAGCCTGTTTGGCAACCGTCGCCATACTTGTGCGAAAGCCAAGAAATTCGGCAATGGCAATGAACAGCCGCATCAGGATGCCATGTTTCTGCGGTTCCTCGTGACGGGCCAGGCGCTGCGCGGACTCCGTGGTCTTGACCTGTGCGCAATCACTGCACTCGTTGAGTGGGTTCAGGCTGGCACCAAATACCCAACCTGTGGAAACCGATTCAATCACTCTGCAAACCTCTATCAAAGTACTGGTAAAAAGGACCGCGTCCGCAGTCGATATGCATGCTTCTCGACGTGCTCAAGCCATCACGCCCGCAGCCCTGAACCCCTGGTTGTCGTTACGCAGGATCTCCTGGATGAGCTGGCGCACCTGGTCGATCACTTTCGCTAGGTCATCGGTGTAGCGCTGGAACAGTTCCTTCTGGTTGCCGGCAACCGTCGCCTCAAGCTCCTGCTCCTTGGCCCACACGTCCTGCAGCGACTTGATGGCATGGGCGATGCCAGTCCCGAACGCAGCCCCACTTTGCGCCACACCATTGAGCGTGTGCAGGGTGGTGTTGCGGGTATCGATGCCATTCTGCAGATGCTTGACCTCGATACGATTCAAGTCGATCTGCTTTTTCGCAGCCGCAGTCAACTCGCCAGGCTGACCATGCCTGGCGGCATGGCTGGCCTGTTCCAGGCCCTTGATCGTGCGCGCGTCTCCCAGGTTCCGGAGCATGCCAGTGGTGCCACTGGCCAATGTGAACATGCCCAACGCACCACTGACGGCTGCCGAGGCGAACAGCGCATTGCTGGCGGTTCTCATCCAGCCGATCTGCTCCTTGCTGGCCTGCACGCTGACCTCCGCCTGGGTTCTGCGCCCTTGCGCGTTACCGTCGCGCACCTGCATGGCAGCGCGGAGAATGGCCAGCAGGCTCTGAAGATCCTGGCTGCAGGGCGTCGCCTGTGGCGCATCCAGGCCGACCTGCCCTGGCCGTTCGCCGGTCATCGCTTGCGCTGCCGGACTGGGCATGGCCAGCATCGCCCACAAGGGCTTCGCGGCACTCCGCCCCTCGATGAGCGATGACGGGGAGTCCAGGGCGGGCAAATGATCGATGTTGGTAATAGACAGGCTCATGATTGCTCCTTGATCAAGCGATGACGTTTCGACATGCGATATCCACGCAGGCTTTGTGGCGTGCGCTCAGCATTTCCAACAGTTGCTCGAAGCGTTGCTGCTTCTTTGCGAGTAATTGTTCAAGTTCCTTGGCCAGTTGCTCGAGATAGCCGTGGCCCTGCTCCAGCACCAGGCGCATTTCGGCCAGTTGCGCCTCGCTGCGCAGCGCCAGCCCTTGCATGACCGAACTGGCCGCCTCACCCGCGCCCGACAGCGTGGCGGTCGTCATGCTGGCACCGGTCAAGGTCATCTGCAGCTTGGCCTGGGTGCCCGCGCTGGCAACCGAAGAGCTCCCGCTGGAGGCCACGCTCTGGATTTTCTGGCCCAGCGAAAGGGCAACCTGTGCAGCCTTGCCACTCACCTTGCCGGCCAGTTTGGCCGCGACCACTGCAAGGCTGCCGCCACAGGTCAGCACCACCGAGGCAAGCGCCAGGGCGACTTCCACCGCCATCAGCGCAGGCCCGAGGTACTTCATCACCTCTTTGCAGATGTGCCCGTCCTCGGCCGCCTGGTTCAACGACATGGACACTACCCCCATGACGCCACCAGCGATCATCAGCGCGCCCGCCACGGCGCCGAGGCCTGTCGCGACCATCACCGTGCCGACTACGATGGACACGATGGCCGCCGCCCAGCCAAAGACCTTGGCAAAAACGCTCGCCGTGCCGGCGTCCTGATGGCGCTGGGTCACCTCTGCCATTTTCTGCGCGTTGAGCGCCATCTGCTGGCGGTTCTGTTCGGTCATCTGCCGAACCTGCTGCAGGTTGAGCTCGGTCTGGCGGGTGCCCAACCGGCTCAGCAGTTCAGTGAGGCGGATATCCAGTTCGGCATCGGAGATCTCTCCGGCGAGCTGCCCGAGTATCAATGCCCCGACATCGGGTACCGTGGCCAATACCGGCTGCATGAGGCGCCCGGGGTCAACACTTCTATCGAGCAGGCCGTGAAGGTGCCGTCCTGTTGCCAAGGATTCCTGAATCAGCGGAGGGTCCAACCTGACACTACGATCAGGCCGCGATGGCGTATCTACCGAGGCCATACCAGTATCGCCTGGCAAGCGGACGGCAGTGCCCGCCACTGGCGTTTCAATCTCGCTTGCAGCCGCGATCACCCGTGGTTCAGCGGCGAAATGTTCAGTTCGCATGGCGCGTAACCTCCATCTGTCGCAATGCCTCAAGCAGCGCCTGCGCCCTTTTCGCCAGGCCGCCATGTTCACCGCTCTCTGCCAGGGCCTGCGCCTGTTCGTAGCCGCTGCGCGCCGAAACCAGGTCACCCAGATGCTGCTGGCATTCAGCGGCATGCAAGCAGAAGCGTGGGTCCTGCGGCGCGAGCATTGCGCCGTATGCGTAGGCCGGCAACGCCTCCTGATAACGCTCCAACCCCTGGTAGCTGGCTGCCACCCCGAGAAATGCCCGGGCGTCGTAGTGGTCGAGCGCCACCAGCCCCTTGAACATGGTCAAGGCATCCTCCAACCGCCCCGCCTGGTAGAAGCCGAATGCCTGGGCATAGAGCGTTTCAAGCTGTGCCGCGCCAACCCCGCGCAACATGGCGAACGTGCCGCCCTCGGCGAAGAAGCTTTCAATCGCCTCGACCTCGATGGCATCGGCGCCTGTCTGTAGTGCTGCAGTCATCAATCACCTCAGTTCTGCATAATCTTCGACAGCATCGAGAACCACGTCTCGACGAACTTCATCATCACCTCGGTGGAGGTGGTGTACCGCGACCCCACGTCATTGAGCAGGGTGGTCTGCTCGGTCACCTTGTCGTTGACGATACGGGTGCGATCGCTCAATGCCTGGGAGAAGTTGGCCAACGGGTTGTTGTCCTTGTTCCAGGCGTATTGCGATTTCAGGTCACTCATCGGTCCGCTGACCTTGTGCAGAAGGCGCTCACTGCCATCGGGCGAAATGCCGGTGGGCGTGCCTGCCAGGAACTGTCGAACCGTCACGGCTGCATTGCCGTACGAAGCAAGTAATCGGCGTTCGGGGCTGGTTTCCCAGGAAGACGCATCCAGGTCGTACAGCTTCGGGTCCAAGAGGTTGAAGCGCGAGTCTTCAAGATCGAAGGTGCCCTTGTCCGCCATCACCACATTGACCTTGGACTGGATCACGCTGAAGATCTTCAGCTCCGCGGTGAGGCACTTCAGTTGCTCGCTCAGCTCGGAACGCTCGGTTTTCTGCTTGCGCATGCGCAAACCCATCGCCGCCATCACCAGCTCGTCCATGCGTAGCCGTTCGCCCAGGTTCACAAACTGCACGGGTGCGCCCGGCAACCATGCCGCGTAGGCTTCCAGCAACTGGATCAGCGCATCGACAGGCTGGTCGGACAGCGGATGCGGCAGCAGGCTGTCGAAGTAGGATCGGCTCTGCGCCAATCGCGCCTGCCCCTCGGGGCCCAGCAAGGTCTCGATGACCTGTCGCCGGTGCTCGCGGCTCAAAGGCAGGCCTTGATCATCCGCAGCCGTGATCGCTTTCTGGTCGAGAAACCACTCCACCCTCTGGATGTCGACCCAGATCTGCGGGGGTGCCACGCGATCGACAGATGGCAAGGGGGCTGGGCGATTGAATGCGTCGATAGAGCTGTTCATCATCTGTTTCCAGTTGGCTGGGTACCCCGTCTCGAGGTGAGGCTGGCCATGACCAGGCTGAGGTACCGACAGATGAAGTCTATGGAGAAGATGACGGCCGTTCCGTCAGGCTCGGCCGCGATTTTGTAGTTCAGGGGTACGGTTTCTGACGCCAGAATGGCGTCAGCCTATGCGTCCCAGTGGCTGGATGTTGATCTGCGTGGTGAGTTCCTGAAAGGACAGCACAGGCAGGTCGGAATAAACACCTTCGACCAGCTTGCGCACATAGCGCCGGATGTCCATGGACACTACCAGCACGGGTCTTGTCTGGGCTTCATGCAGGTTGCCCAGCGCAGCCTTGACCTGGGCAAGAAAGGCATCGCTCTGAGCAGGTTCCAGGGCCAGGTAGCTGCCGGCGCTGGTCTGGCGGATGCCGTTGCGGATCATCTCCTCGACCGCCGGGTCCAGGAGGTAAGCAGGCAGCAGGTTTTGGCCACTGGCGTACTTGTAGCAGATGTAGCGTTTGAGGCTGCTGCGCACATATTCGGCCAGCTGCACCACGTCCTTTTCCTTCTGCCCCCATTCGACCAGGGCCTCGAGGATCGAGCGCATGTTGCGGATCGAGATGCCCTCGCTCACCAGCCGCTGAAAGACCTCGGTGATTCGCTGCAACGGCAGGATCCGCTGTACCTCCTTGACCAGCTCGGCATAGCCCTGCTCCATCTGCTCCAGCAGGTAGCGGGTCTCCTGGATGCCGACGAAATCCCCGGCGTATTCGCACAAGACATGGGACAGGTGCCAGGCGAGCACCTGGTCGACCGCCAGGAAGGCACAGCCGGCACGCTCCAGGCGATCACGCAGGTCCTGCTCCACCCAAAGGCTCGCACGCCCAGGCAAGAGCGCTTCGCCTTCTACGTAGGGCACGCCGACAAGCTCCAACTGGCTGAGCTTCTCCTGAACCAGAAGACATCCAGGCATCAGCTTGCCTCGCGCCACCGGCACTTCCTGCAACAGGATGCGGTACTCCCCAGGGCCGAGCGCGCTGTTGAAGCGCAGGCGGATACCAGGGAACGGCACGCCATGGTCCAGGTAGAGCGCCTGGCGGACCCGCGTCAGTTCATCGTTCAACGAGGCGGCCTCCAGGGCGGCTTGCAACCCGCTGTCGACATCGATGAGCAAGGGCACCGTCAGGGCAAAGGCCTGCGGATCGGCGCCCGCCTTCGCCTTGCCAGCGGGCTTCAGCGCGGGCGCGCCGGCGCCATTGGCCAGCAACGCCGGCAGGCCGCCGCTGTTCTGCTGGCCTGCCTCTTCGACGCGCCGCTGGCGGATCGCCCACCAACCTCCGCCGCCGACCAGCAACGCGAGAATGAAGAACGTGACTGTCGGGAAGCCCGGGATGAGCCCGAACAACCCCAGCAGGCCACCACCGATCAGCAGCGCCTTGGGCTGCGCCATGACCTGGCTGCCGATATTCGCCCCCAGGTCATGGGCGCCTTGACCGTCGCGGGTGACGATGATTCCCGCGGTGATGGCGATCAACAACGCCGGCACCTGGCTGACCATGCCGTCGCCGACGGTGAGCACCGCGTAGAGCTGCAGCGCATCTCCCGCGCTCATGCCCTTCTGCATCACGCCGATGGCCAGCCCTGCCAGCAGGTTGACGATGATGATCACCAACCCGGCGATGGCATCACCCTTGACGAACTTCATCGCGCCATCCATGGCACCGAACATCTGGCTGGCCTTCTCCACCTCGCCACGGCGTTCACGGGCCTCGTTGACGTCGATGACCCCGGCGCGCAGGTCGCCGTCGATGCTCATCTGCTTGCCCGGCATGGCGTCGAGGGAAAACCGCGCGCTGACTTCCGCCACCCGCTCGGCGCCCTTGGTGATGACCAGGAACTGCACGATGGTGATGATCAGGAACAGGATGCAGCCCACCACCAGGTTACCGCCCACCACGAAGTCGCCGAAGGTCTGCACGATCTGCCCGGCATCGGCCTCCAGCAGGATCATCCGCGTGGTACTGATCGACAGCGCCAGGCGAAACAGCGTGGTGACCAGCAGCACCGAGGGGAACACCGAGAAATGCAGCGGCGAGACCACGTACACCGACATCATCAGCAGCACCACGGCGATGGTGATGTTCAGGGCGATCAGCAGGTCCAACAGCAGGGGCGGCAGCGGCAGGATCATCATGAACACTACCGCCAGCAACATCACGGCCAGCATCAGGTCCTTGCGCGCGCCGATCTGGCCGAGTATCCGGGTCAGCTGCTTCATGGGCGTGCCTTGCGACGCTGGTACTCGGCATAGGTGGCCTGGGCCTGCTCCAGTCGGCCGGCCATTTGCTGCGCCTGGCTCAGGCACAGCCACAAGAGCGGCCGCAACTCGCCCGCTTCACGCAGCGCCAGGCACTGCCGCTCGGCCCTGGCCCAATCGCCCAGCTCCAGCGCCACCACCACGGCGGCCCGACACCCGCCGCGATGCTCGGGATCGGCGCGCAACAGCACCTCCAGCAACACCCGCGCCCGCTCGGGCTTACCACATTGCAGATGCAACCAGGCCAACAGCTGCACGACATCCTGCTGTTCGTTCGACAATTTCATGTGTTCACACCTTGAGCAGGAAGTTAACGCAGCACTCCAGCGTGCGCCGGTCGGCCAGCAGCGCTTGCACCAGTACCGCCGCCTCTGGGTCCCCGGGAATCTGCGACGCAAGCAGCTGTTCCATCAACGAGCCCAGCGCATGGGTGAAGCTTTGCGGGTCATACAGGCTGCGCAGTTCATGCTCGGGCCTGGCGTACGCCAGCCGCAGGCGTGCCGCCTGATGCTGCGGGTACAGCTCACGCAAGTGCGCCTGCATCGGCTGCCCCGGCCCAGGTAAAGCCTCGCATCCCGGCGGGGCAAGCGCCGCGTCGGCTGGCGCCCACGGCAGCCAGAAATCATGCACCTGCCCGGCCGGCTCGATGACGCTCATGCCGCCAACACCTCGGTGCGTACCCGCGTCAGCAAGCGATAGGCCCGATGCAAGGCCTGCTCGCTCACCCCGTGTTCGTCAAGGCCTGCCAGCAGCACCAGACGATCGTCGGCAAGCAGCCCACAGCGCAGCAGGCAACCGCAGGCCTGGTGTTCGTACACCTGCCTGAGCGCACACTGCATGGCGCGCTCAAACATCGCCCCGTGCACGGAAAATTCCAGCCACAGCGTCAACTGCCCCGCTCGCCGTTCGAGCTGCAGAACGTCGACACCTGGCAGCTCCAGGCGCAGCAACGGTTCCTGCGGGTGTGCGGGCGCCACACCCAGGTCGCGACAGAACCGGGCAACGGCTGCCGTGCAAAAGTCCATGTTCATGCCTCCCGCGCGCCGCACAGCAACGCCTCCTCATCGTCGACGGCCTGGTCCATGGCCAACTGCCAGATCGCCAACAGGTGTTCGCGTTGCGCCTCGTCGCTGAAGACTTGCACAGGCAGCAGACGGAAGATCCGCTGCAACTCCCGCAGGCACTGGATACGCTGCACCTGCGGGCCAAGCGGCAACGCCGCGAGCAGGCGCTGGATGTCCTGCACCGTCGCCCAGCGTTTATCGATCAACGCCAGCAGGTCGCCGACCAGGTCAGAAGGTCCGTACGCCACTGGACTCTCCGGCAAGCTGGCGGAACAGTGCGACAGTGTCGCCTTCCAGTTTCTTGAGCGCCTGCACCAGCTTCATGTCGCTGACGACCTGTTGCAGCCGGTTGTTGTCCAGGCTCGAGGACGGCCCATTGATATGGCTGGCCAGGCCGTTGAGCATGAACTGCGCGATATCGCCGATGGCGGCATCGCCAAAGCGCGCCCGCAGCTCATCCCAGGCATGCCTGAGCCCGCGATAGTCGCACAGGAAATCGCAGTACACGCCGCGCAGCGCCGCCACTTCGGCCACCCCCTGCGCCTGCGTCGCCTGGGCCAAAGGACCGATCTCGATGCCCAGCTCGATCGCCTGGCCGTGACGCTGCGTCATGCTTGCCATGGCCTGGTCCAGTTTGTCGACCACACCATGCGCATCGGCCGACGTGCCCAGCGCATCGCGGGCATAGGCCAGCGCCAGGTAGCGATGACAGGCTTCAGCGGAAAATCCATCCAGGCGGGCGTCCAGCTCGCCCGGGGTCAACTGGGGGTGCTGACGCAGCCAGGTCACCAGTTCATCCAGTGACCGACGCTGCACATCCGGCACCTTGGCCAGTATGGCCTCGGCTTCCTGGCCGGCGCGCAACCCCAGCTGGCGCGCATCGGTCACGCGACTGCGGGTACTGAGCCGCGCGTTGGCCAGTGACGAGAACGCCATGGAGACCTCCTCCGCCATGCTGGCCTGCTGCGCCATCGGTGCCACCTGCCGCGCTTGCAGGGCCGGCTGCCCCTGCGCCTCCCAACCGGGCAGCATGGCCAGCACCGGTTCACTGCGTAAAAAGCCGACGCCTTCGCTCATCCCCACCTCGTCGTCGCATCAAAGAATGAGCGCCATGCTAGAGGCAAGCTCAGCGCCCCACTGTTGTCGCTGGCCGCTTCTTTTTAGCCTGTCGCCAGGCGCGACAGTGGCCGACCGAGAACTAAAAACATGCGCCTCACAGTGAAATCCGCTGCGCAGCAGGCTACCTAGAATGGCGCCCATCATTCGCGCCGCAACCTTGCCCATGCCGCCATCGCTGCTCCAGACTCCCCAGGCCCTGCTGGCCGCCGTGAACAACGCCACCTTGGTGCAGGTCAACGGCAAGGTCACCCAGGTCACCGGCACCCTGATCCGCGCCTTGGCGCCCGGTGTGCAGGTCGGCGAGCTGTGCCGGCTGCGCAGGCCGGGTGGGCAGCCTGAACTGCTGACCGAAGTCATCGGCCTGCAGCAGGACCAGGCGTTGCTCGCCCCGCTGGGCGACATGCAGGGGCTTTGCACGCGCACCGAGGTCTGCCCCACCGGCGGCATGCACCGCATAGGGGTGGGCGAGCACTTGCTGGGGACGGTGCTGGATGGCCTGGGCAACCCACTCGACGGCAGCCCGCCGGCTACACCAGAAGCCTGGTACCCCGTGCATCGGGACGCGCCATCGCCACTGAGCCGCAAACTGGTCGATACCCCCTTGAGCCTGGGCGTGCGCTGTATCGATGGCCTGCTCACCTGCGCCGAAGGGCAGCGCACAGGCATCTTCGCCCCCGCCGGTGGCGGCAAGAGCACCCTGCTGGCCACGCTGCTGCGCAACGCCGAGGCGGACGTGATCGTGCTCGCCCTGATCGGCGAGCGCGGCCGCGAGGTACGTGAATTCATTCATCACGAACTCGGCGAACACGGCCTGCGCCGTGCGGTGCTGGTGGTCGCGACCTCTGACCGTCCGGCCATGGAACGCGCCCGGGCGGCCTTCGTCGCCACCAGCGTCGCCGAATATTTCCGCGACCAGGGCGGCAAGGTCCTGCTGCTGATGGATTCCCTGACCCGCTTCGCCCGGGCCCAGCGGGAGATCGGCCTGGCCGCGGGCGAACCGCCGACTCGGCGCGGCTTCCCGCCTTCGGTGTTCGCCCAGCTGCCGCGCCTGCTGGAGCGCGCAGGGCAATCGGCCAAGGGCTCGATCACCGCGCTTTACACGGTGCTGGTGGAAGGCGACGACCTGAACGAACCGATCGCAGAGGAAACCCGCTCGATCCTCGATGGCCATATCGTCCTGTCCCAGGCCTTGGCAGCCGCCAACCACTACCCGGCCATCGACGTGCTGCGCTCGGTCAGCCGGGTCATGCACCAGGTGGTCAGCCCCGAACACCGTACCGCCGCCGGGCAACTGCGCGAATGGATGGCCCGGTATGAGGAAGTCGAACTGCTGCTCAGGATCGGTGAATACACGCAGGGCCAGGATCCGCTCGCGGACCAGGCCATCGGCAAACGCGAAGCCATCCGCGCCTGGCTGTGCCAGCCTTCCGACGAGAACGTCTCGCTGCGACACAGCCGCGAGCAACTGCTGGAGATCACCCGATGCCCCTGATCGCCCTTGCGAAAATCAAGCAACGCAGACTCCAGCGGGCCGAGCGTGAAGCGCGAAGCCAACTGGCCCTTCTACAGGCGGCAGAGCAAGCCGAGGCAAAGGCCGTCGACGCACACCTGGCGTTTCAACGCGGGTCCCGCGAAGAACAACAGCGCCTGTTCGCCACGCATGTCGGCCAGTTGATCGACTGTCGCGCCTTGGAGCACTGGCGCCAGCAGGTCGCTCTGCTCGGTGAGCGCGAAGCGAGCCTGCACGGGCAAGTCGTTGCCTGCGAGGAGGCACTGGCGCGCCGGCACACGGCACACCAGCAGGCCCAAGCGCAGCTCGCCCAGACTCGGCAAAAAAGAGACAGCTTCGTCCAACTGCGGGACGAGGCGCACCAACGCGCCACGTGGCTGGTGGAATACAGGCAGGAGCAGGAGTTGGAGGAGCACTGTTTACACGGTGGCCTGCAACCATGAAGACCTTGCCTGTGCCTGCATTGTCGACCCCCTCGACTGACACGCCTCGCTCGCCTGTGCGCAACAGCCAGCGGCTGTTGTTCGAACAGCTGCTGCTAGCACCACCAGAAAGGCAGGGCATGCCTCGGGAATCTGGCCATCTGGGCCTTGGCTACCCGTTGCTGCCTACTACGCCCCGGGCGGACCACTATCCACCTGTGCCTGGCCCCCCCGCGCTGAACGAGGATGTTGGCAGCCATCCGCTCGCCCCGACGACACCCGAAGAAATCGAGGCGCCCGGGCCGACGGTCCAGAGCGTGCCCGAGGCCATGCCTCGAGACATTCGCGAGCACGCCGACAACCTGCCAGGTCGCCTGCAATCACATGAAAGCGCCGTACCAGCCCCGGTTCATGCCGTGACCTGTGAACGTGCAGTGGTAGACAGGGTAATGTCCTCCCCAGGCATCACACTCACCGAAGACCTGCAGACACTGGTAGATCGCCTGCAACTGCAAGTGCTCGGTTGCAAGGCCGACAACCGTGAACTGACCCTGCTGCGTGCTCGGTTGCCGCAGCTGGGACCTGTCGAGGTGCACATGCGCCATGTCGGCGCAGGCTTGCAGGTGGAGATCCAGGCCGCGCCAGCGAGTCTGCGGCAACTGCAGGTGGCTTGCGCGGACCTGCTCGATCGCCTGCAACGGCTTGATCCTGCGCAGCAGGTCAACCTCGGTTTTGCCGCCAACGGCGGCGGCGAGCAAGGTTCACGCAACCGGCGCCACGTGCTCGACGAGTGGTGGCCCGAACCATGAACCCAGCGAGTTTCCCATCAGCTTCCCAACAGGAGCTGCACCTGCAGCGGCTGCTGAGTCATCGCCAGCGCAGCTATGTCGACGCAGAGCGCCAAGCCTTGCTAGGCATCGCCGCTTGCGAGGACGATCCCGATCTGGCCGTGCTGGTTGATTGGCAAGGCGTGTCGGCGCGCCTGCTGTGCCGTCGGCAGCAACTGGCGCAATGGCTGGCGCCGCAATTGCAGGACGCCGACTTCGCCAGCCTGCCGGCGCCATTGCAACTGGCGTTGCTGCAACGGGACAGCCCTTGGCTTCCTGGCCTGCAATGCCTGGGCATCGAACCGGCAGGCGGCTATCAGGGCAGGCCCTGCCTGCAAGTATCGCTGAAGCATGCCGCAAGCGCCCTGACCTGTTGGGTGATAGGCGATTACGAGCGCCTGCTGGCCACATTGCCGCGGCGCCCGTTGCGCGAACGCCTGAACATCGCGCTGGACCTCTCGCTGCAATGGCGCCCCCTCGAACTGTCGCTGCACGAGCTGCGTGGCCTCGGCATGGGCGACATCCTGCTGCTGCCCGTCGCCGCGCCAATGCCACCCCGGTTGCTCGGCGTGCTCGACGGCCACCCTTGGGCAGAACTGCTGCTCGACGACACACATCTGGAGCTAGTCCGCATGCACGATTCGTTACCGCTGCCTGATACCGCACTGGGGGAACTGGAGCAATTGCCGATTGCGGTCAGTTTCGAGGTCGGTCGCCAGACCCTCGACCTGCACACGCTGTCGACCCTGCAGCCAGGCGCCCTGATCGAGCTGCACAGCCCGCTGGCAGCCGAGGTGCGCATTCTCGCCAACCAGCGCTGTATCGGCAGCGGCCTGCTGGTGCGCATCGACGGCCGCCTCGGGGTGCGCGTGACCCGGCTGCTGGAAAACGACCCGACATGATCCAGTTGCCGGACGAACTGAGCCTGATCCTCGGCCTGGCGCTGCTGTCGCTGGTCCCCTTCATCGCGGTCATGGCCACCTCGTTCCTGAAGATGACCGTGGTCTTCTCGTTGCTGCGCAATGCCTTGGGTGTGCAGCAGATCCCACCCAACATGGCCCTGTATGGCCTGGCGATCATCCTCAGTATCTACGTCATGGCGCCGGTGGGCATGGCCACCTACGACTACCTGAACGCCCATCAGACGGCCCTCGGTGATGCCCACTCGGTCGAACGTTTTCTCGACGAAGGCCTGGGGCCGTTTCGCACGTTCCTCGACAAACATGTCAACGAACGCGAGCGCGCCTTCTTCCTCGACAGCACTCGTCAGTTGTGGCCCAACCACTACGCCGAACAGGTCGACGGCGACAGCCTGCTCGTCCTGCTGCCCGCGTTCACCATCAGCGAACTGACCCGGGCCTTCGAGATCGGTTTCCTGATCTACCTGCCGTTCATCGCCATCGATCTGATCATTTCCAACATCCTGCTGGCCATGGGGATGATGATGGTGTCGCCAGTGACCATCTCGCTGCCGTTCAAGCTGTTGCTGTTCGTCCTGCTCGATGGCTGGGGGCGCCTCTCCCATGGCCTGGTGCTGAGCTACGGGGGCTGAGATGAGCAGTACCGAAGTCCTGCACTTCGCCAGCCAGGCGTTGTGGCTGATATTGATCCTGTCACTGCCGACGGTGCTGATGGCCGCGCTGGTGGGCACCCTGGTGTCGCTGGTCCAGGCCCTGACCCAGGTGCAGGAACAGACCTTGGGCTTCGTCGCCAAGCTGGTCGCGGTGGTCGTTACCCTGTTCGTCACGGCCGACTGGATGGGTAGCGAGCTCTACCGCTACACCGATCTGGTGCTCGAGCGGATCTTGTGGGTGCGATGACTGTCCAGGCACTGGAACAGGCCCTGCTGAACTTCAGCCTGATCCTGCCCAGGCTGTTCAGCTGCTTCATTGTGCTGCCGATCCTCGGCAAGCAGGTACTGGGCGGCGCATTGGTACGCAATGGCGTGGCCTGCTCGCTGGCGCTGTTCATCTACCCCAGCGTGGCAGGCACGCTGCCGCCAGGCCTGGATGGTCTGCAACTGGGGCTGCTCATTGGCAAGGAAGTGCTGCTCGGCTTGCTGCTCGGCTTCATCGTGTGCATCCCGTTCTGGGCGCTGGAGGCCTGCGGCTTTCTCATCGACAACCAACGCGGCGCGACCCTGGCGTCCACACTCAACCCGTTGCTGGGCAGCCAGACCAGCCCCACCGGAGCGCTGCTGCTGCAGACCCTGGTCACCCTGTTCTTCACCGGTGGCGCCTTCCTGGGACTGCTCGGCGCATTGCTGGGCAGCTACGCCAGCTGGCCGGTGGCAAGCTACTACCCACAGCTCGGCGACCAGTGGAACGCGTTCTTCCTGGCCCAGTTCGACTACCTGATGACCCTGTGCATACTGTTCGCCGCCCCCCTGCTGATCGCCATGTTCCTCGCCGAATTCGGCCTGGCACTCATCAGCCGTTTCGCGCCGACGCTGAACGTGTTCATCCTGTCCATGCCGATCAAGAGCCTGGTCTGCAGCGCGTTGCTGGTGCCCTACCTGTACCTGCTGATGGCGCAGGCCCAGGATCAGGTATTCAGCGCGCTGCATGCGGTGCGCCTGCTCGGCCCCTTGCTGGAGCAGCCATGAGCACGGAGAAGACCGAGCATCCCACTCGGGCCAAATTGCGCGATGCACGACGTAACGGCCAGGTGGTCAAGAGCAAGGAACTGGTATCCAGCGTGCTGATCCTGAGCCTGGCCGTGTTGCCCCTGAGCTTTCCCGACTATTTCCTCAGCCACCTGCGAGCGCTGATGCTGCTACCCGAGCCCCTGCTCCACCTGCCGTTTCGCCAGGCACTGGAGCTGATACTGCAGCAGTTGCTGCACGAACTGCTGTGGCTCACCCTGCCGTTCCTGCTGACCACGTTGATTGCCGCCAGCGCGGGCAACCTGCTGCAGACCGGCGTGGTGTTCAGCACGCAATCGCTCTCACCCGACCTGAAGAAGATCAGCCCGGTGGAGGGGATGAAGCGAATCTTCTCGGTCAGGAACCTGCTCGACTTTTTCAAATCCTTGCTCAAGGTGCTGTTGCTCGGCGCACTGGTGCTCGGCCTGCTCAGCGACAACCTGCACGCGTTGCTGCGAGTCCCGCTGTGCGGCATCGGCTGCATCCTGCCTGTGCTGGGCAACCTGCTGGGCCAACTGATCGGCGTCTGTGCCGTTGGTTTCATGGCGATTTCAGCGGCCGACTACGGCCTGGAGCGCAGGCAGCATCATCGGCAGTTGCGCATGAGCAAGGATGAGGTCAAGCGTGAGCACAAGGAGCAGGAAGGCGCGCCGGAGCTCAAGCGCGAGCGGCGCAAACGCCACCGTGAGCTGCAGCAAGGGACGTTGCGGGCGGACGTCAGGCGTTCGTCGGTCATCGTCACCAACCCGACCCACATCGCCGTGGGCCTGCGCTACGAGGCCGGGGAAACCCCGTTGCCGCTGGTCACCCTGAAGTACACCGACGAGCAAGCCCTGCGGGTGCGCCGAATCGCCGAGGAAGAAGGCGTGCCGGTGCTGGAACGCATCCCCCTGGCACGGGCGCTGTTCGCCGACAGCCTGGAGGAGCAATACATCCCTGGGGAGCTGATCCAGCCGGTCGCCGAGGTGATCCGCTGGTTGCAGGCGCAAGAGAAGACGCCGCCGGTCTAAACAGGTTTTGACCGTTTCTGCAGGACTTGGGGCCAGGTGCTATACCAAGATCCCACGCTGCGGCAATGGCCGGCGCACGGGCAAAATGTCCTCCCGCACAGATGGTCGAGCAGCCTGACGAAGCTGCGCCCAGAAGACCAGGAGCTGCGCATCGCGCTCCTGGTCATCGCGGATAGCCCGCGCAGCGGCGGCCAGCACCGTTTCATGGCCATGTTCGAGCGGGGTCATGCGGATCCAGCCTCATTATTGGAAACTCCTTGCAACAACGCCCGCTGCAAAGCGCTCAACTGCCCCTCGATGCTGGCGTCGATGACGCAGCCTTCGGTTTCCAACCTGCAACCGCCGCGAGCAAGTCGAGCATCACCGCAGATTTCCAGGGGGCCCGTGTCGGGAAACTGCTCGAGAATTGCGTCGATACGCAGGCGGACCTCGGGCACCTGGTCAGGGCGCACGTGCAGAACCAATGCCTCCCGAGGCTGGACCTGCGCCAACGCCTGGCGCGTGGCGGCCAGCGTCAGCTCAATGTCCGGGTAGGTCCCCAGCACCTTGCCCACCGCCTGGTACACCACCTCACTCAGCTGCCGGTCTGCCCGGCGATAGAACTCGTCACAGCGCAATCGCACAGTGTGCACCAGCGCAGCCTGCTCGACCGCGGCCATTTCCAGCCCGACCTCCCGCCCAAGCCGATGCTGCGCCTCGAGCACCGCATCGGCCTGGGCATCGATGTCGCTGGCACGCTGGCGGGCGCTTTCGGTCAATGCGCCGGCCTCGAGAAAGCGCTGGTAGTCGGCGCCGCGCAACACGGTACAGCCTGGTTCGACCATCGGCCGGCAATCGTTCAGTTCAATAAATGGCAACATTCCGGGCTCCTGTCTCGGGCCACTTTCAGGCAAAGGATGCGCGCCAGGGCGCGCTGATCGTCGCTCATCGGCCAGGTCGGCAATGCCCCGGTGCCAGGCAGTCGCAGGGCCAGGCGCCGGGCAAAACCGGGATCGGTACAACCGCAGGCCTGGAGCCAGAACGACAGCCCCTGCACGGGCAGCTCCACCTCCAGCGCGCCGCTTGGCAGCGCCTGCTGCCAACCTGGCGGCCATGGACCGATGAGCAGCCGCCATTTCTCCAGGCAATAGCGCAGGCCCTGATCGCCGATAGCGTGGCGCAAACGCGTCTGGTCGGCTCGGTCGAGCAGTCGCACAATGGCCTGGCCATGCAACAAGCTGCCAACAGTGGCCAGAACACGTTCGAATGCTGGCTGCGGATAAAGGGCCAGCCCACCCAGCCGCTCCGGTATTTCAAAGGGTTCGGCCAGGTCCAGCACCGACAGCAACCAACCATTGATCGAGCTGTCCCGACGCCAGTGTGGCAAGGCCTGGGCCACCTGCCGCAACGGTTCAGGGCAATGAGCCTGGTGCAGGTACCGCGCCGGGCAGTAGCGAAGCTGAAACGGGGTCATGCTCATGCCCGCTGGCGCCACCACAGGTACTGCGCGAGATTGCTCAGTACCAGCACCCCCAACAATGTCCCAATCAGCGCAAGAAGACGCAGGCGCGACCCTTCCATCACGTGAATCGACAACAGCGTCGCATGACGCTCCCCGGGCCACAGCTGGCGAGCCTGCGTTGAAGGCACCAGCACCACACTGATGCGGTCGTAGTCGAGGCCTTCGATGCTGTTGCTCAACAGCTGTTTCATCTGCCCGATGTACAGGTCCAGCGCCGCGTCCGCCGCATGCTTGATGAAGATCGACGCCGAGGCCGCACGGGCCGTTGCGCGCAGGCTGTCGCGGGGCTCCGGCAACACCACATGCACCCGCGCCACCAGCACGCCATCGATTTCCGACAGGGTGCGCGACAACTCCTGGGACTTCACATAGGCCAACCGCGCGTGCTCCTCCAGCGGCGACGAGATCAGGCTGTCCCGGGGAAACACATCACTGACCGTGGAGAACATCTCCCGGGGGTAGCCCTGGCGCTTGAGCGCGGCTACCGCGTGGCCGATGTCGGCCTCGCCGATCAGGATCTTCACCTTGCCGTCCTTGTCCTGCGCCTTCACCGCATCGATGCCCTCGGCATCCAGCACCGCGAGCATTTCGTTGGCTTCGCGCTGGCCGAGGCCCAGGTACAGCTCGACCTTGCACCCGCCCAGCAGCAGTACCGTCACAAGCAGCAAGCACTGCCATGGATTCTTCACAGGGCACCTACTGGGCTTTCATCAGGGTTTCGATGTTCTGCGTGGTGCGTCCCACGCCCTTGGCAATCAGCTCGACCTGCAGGTTGGTGCGTATCAGTGCCCAATGGGCATCCATCAACGCCACCGGATCACCCACGCCCGAGACCAGGCTGGCATGCGCGCCCTGTCTGGCTTCGGCATGTTGCTGGCCGAGCTGTGCGACTTTGTGCAACAACCCCTCCTCGGAGCTGCCGGCACTACTGGATAGCGCCTGCTCGAACTCGGCCACCTGGCGGGAGTCGACGTCCGGTGCCGCCAGGGACTGCAGGTCGATGACCACACGGGTCACCTCGGCAATGCCGCTCATGTGTCGCTCTCCACTGTGAAGGAATCGTTGAGCAGGTCCATCGCCATGGCGAGCACTTGCAGACGCTGTTGCTCTGCCAATGCCGGGCCCCGCCTCTGCTCCGGGGCGCCTGGTGCCTGCTCGATCAGGCAGGCCTGAAATGCAGCAGCGTCCCGATCCGCAGGAACGGGCTGCGGGATCGAAGCTGTTTGCGCACTCGTCGACAGCGACAGGGTCAACCCGTTCATGCCACCACCTGGGCACGCATGCCCTCGGCAAACCGGATCAGATCGCCATCCTCGCTCTGCGCCATGCGCTCAAGCCGCCGTTCCAGCGCCGCCATGTAGCCAAGCTGGCGTTCGCACAGCGCCAGCCACGGGTCGAGGGATGGCCAGGGCGCCTGGTTGCCTTCTGCCAGGGCCTCCTCGCAGCGTCCCGCCCCCATCAGGCCGGCGATACGTATCGCACAGGCGGCTTCCATGGTTTGCGGCTGCCGGGCAAGCCAACGCGCAATCGCCATTGCTTCGTCATGGTGATGGTGCTCGACACCCAGCAAGCCCAGGCGCGCCATCAGATTGTTCAGCGAGTACTCCATGCTCAGAACTTCTGCAGGATGCTGCTGATGGTGTTCTTGAAGGTCTGGCCCAAGGTCGCATCGACCTGGAACACGTTGGACCAGATGTTCGAACGGTGGCGCATGTCGGCCAGCAACGCGGGGTCGTCGCTTTTCTCGTTGAGTTTGCTGAGCGACTCGAGGACGGCCTTGTTGGCCTCTCGCGCCTGCTTGACCATGCCTTCGTGGACCATGGCCATGGTGTTGCTGGTGCCGTCGTGGAATCCGCTGCTGATGCCTGTCATTTCAATGTTCCTTCAGTTTTTCCAGGATGTTCAAGGCCGCTTCAAGGGCCGTTCGCTCGTCGTGCAACGCCTGGAATGCCGTGGGCGGCAAGGGGCGCGACATCTGCTCGGCGCGAGCTTGCCGCGCTTGCTCCAGCACCCTGTGCATCCAGGCGCGTGCTTGTGGGTCACGTGTTTCCTGCAACAGCTCATCCATCATTGATGGGGCGCTCCTTGAGATTGATCGAGTAGTCCTGCCCACCCTTGCGCAAAGTGATCGCCTGACCATCGATCTCCAGGATGCGGATACCGGAAGGCATCAGCGCGCCTACCGGATAACGGCGGTTGTCCGTCAGCGTCACGTAGGGCACGCGCCCCAGTGACACCGCACGCAGCGGGAAATCGAGTTTCCCGGGCACAGCGGCCCTGCCCTCATCGACCAGCTTCAACAGCGGATGCTCGCCGAATGCCTGGCGGAACTGGCGTTGCAGGTTGAGGAAGTCCTGATGCTGGCGGTCATGCAGTGCCCCACGCAGTACCAGGGTGTCACCGCGGTCCTCCAGGGTCAGGGCATCTTCCAGGCGCCATTCGCGCAGCAGTTGGGCCAGGCGCGTCCGGGCCTGTGGAACGGGCAGGCTGTGTGGCACGACCTGGGGAGCGGCTGTGTCCGCTTTGCCCTGGGCTTCAGCCTCTGGAATCAGCAGTCGCCAGAGCAGCGCCAGCAACAGCAGCACACCGCCGCCCGGGATCATGAACCAGCCAGCCCGCAATCCGGGCCGGGGGACCGACTCGGGAAGCCGCTCGGCAAATACCCCGCCCTCTGTGCAGAATGCCCAGCACAACGGACCACAACGCTGGATGGCCAGTGCCTGCAACTCGACATCCGCCGTTACCGTCACCCCGGCCTGCGTAGGCGGTTCGGTGGCCCCCCATTCCAGCAGGCGTACTCCGCCAGGCTCTACCATCAGCACCAGGTGAATGGCGGCGATCCCCGCGTCCACCAGCACCAGATCGGCTTGCGCCGGGTCGGCGCCGATGACTAGCCGGCCGGGCGCCAGGGACACTTCGGCCCCCGCATTCAGGCCACTGTAGACCCGCAGCTTGCAACTCATCTCAAGAGCGCTCATCACGGGCAGGGCCTGCCTTCAAACCATTGCCGACACTTGCAAGCCCAGAATCGATCAGCTTCGGTTCGATCAAAAACAGCCGAACCGATCGGCGTGTGCTGCTGGACTGATAGCGAAACAACGCCCCCAGGAACGGAATGTCCCCCAGCAGCGGCACCTTGCGCAGGCTTTCACTTGTCTCGTCGCGGTGGATGCCGCCGATCACCAGGCTTTGCCCCAGGTCGACCCGGGCCAGCGTGTCGATAACCGTGCGACTGATCGTGGGTATGCCATCGGGGCCCGTGCTGTTTGGCTTCTGGCTGCCGTCCTCGATATGCAGGCTCAGGCTGATTTCCGGCCGCTCCGCACTGCGGATCAGGCGTGGGGTCATCTTCAACAGGGTGCCGTAGGTGATCGCCTTGAGCTCGGCGACGCGTTCGCCCAGCACCCGGACATAATAGGTTTCGCTGTGGTCCAGCACCGCCAGGGTGTTTTCCTGGGTCAGCAAGGTCGGCCGCGACACCACCTGGGCGCGCCCTTCTCCCTGCATGAGCATCACCTTGGCCAGCAGCCGGTCCACACCCCGGCTGTCGACCAGGCTGCCGGCCAGCGTCCCTTGCGCCTGGCCTGCGCTGGTGCGGATGTCGATCAGCTGGTGCTTGCCAGTGCCAATGCCGACCTGCCACTCCACCCCCAGCTCAGCCAGATGCTCGGCGTTGATGTCCAGGATCGTCAGCCCAACCTCGATGCGTGCTGCCGGCCGGTCCAGCGCCGCCACCAGGCGCCGGTACATGGGCATGCGCTCGGCGTGGTCACGCACGATGATGGCATTGAGCGACGCTTCGGCCTGGACAACGGCCTGACCGGAGCGTGCTGGCGCCCCCTGCGCCACAGCCTGGCCTTCGACCGCCCGCACATCGGCGTTCGTCAGCACCCGAGAGAGGAGCGTGGCCACACCGGGTACCGCCACCTTCTGGTCGCGGTAGTCGATTGCACGATCCTCGGCGACCGCATGCCTGAGCGCGATCACTTCGACGCTCAGGCTGCCACCGCGTTCGTCCTGCAACACGGCCTGCTGCTCCATGGCCTTGGCGGTCTGCTCGACGCGGTCGAGATAACGCGGCGGGCCCGAGACATACACCAGCCGCCCACCCGCCGCGGCGCGCCAGGCGAAGCGCGAAGTCCAACCGCCACCCTCCTGCAGGGCGGCGCGCAATTGTGGCTCGCGCACTTTGTCCAGGTGGACAAGCCGGGTCTGCAGTTCGCTGGACTTGTCGACATGAAGCACCGCGCCGTCGTAGTACCAAGCCAGGTTGAACAGCACGGCGACCTGTTCGAGAAACGCCTCGGGGTCCGGCTGCTCGAACGTGGCGCTCACCTGGTCCCTGACCTTGTCACTGACCACCACCGCCCCCTGGTAGTTGGCGGCGAAGTTGCCCAGCACGTCACGCAGGCTCTCGCCCTGGGCAACGTAGTGGAATGGCTCCTGGGGCCAATCCAGTGGCTCGCCCTGGGCCGCAAGGCTGGCCAGCAGCGCCGTCAAGCCGACGGCAAGCGACCTCAAGGCAGCCATACGCGAGCTCCTCCGTGGGTCACAGGCACTGGATCAGCCTGTTGCTCGCACAGGAGGGCGAGCAGGCCGACCTGAGCACCCAGCACGTGATCCAGGATGTCAAGATTGGCCTGGGGCAGGTCTACCTGTGCCTCAAGCAGCGGCTCTCGCGCAGGTGTCAGCACCAGCCTCTGCGGACAATGCTGCGCCCACCCCGTCAGCATGCTCATCAGGCGGCGCAAGACATGCAGGTCGAGTTTGTCGCCTTGGCCGGCCAGCGACGACAGCGAACTGCGAATCAACAGTTGTGAGCCTTGTAGCTCGAGGTACAGGGTGTGCCCCTCGATGCACAGGTGGTAGTCACCGCGCTCATTGGCCAGCCAGGGCGGCATGCCCAGTTGTCGGGCCAATCGGTTCAAAAGTGTGTTCATACGGGCATCGTCCATGCAGCTTGAGGGGCACAAAGGTTGTCAGCCACGGCGGGCATCGCTGGGGGTACGGCCGAACCGTCGGCGGTAGCTCTGGCTGAAATACGACTGGCTGGAAAAGCCGCTTTCCATGGCGATGTCGACAATGCTCATGCGCGTGTTAAGCAGCAGATGGTGCGCGTGGACGATCCTGCGCTCGGTGATCCAGGCCCGTGGCGAGCAGTTGTAGAGGGTGTTGAACAAACTCTTGAACGCCGTCAGGCCCAAGCCGAAGGCCTGGGCGTACTGGTCCAGGTGCCACTCGCGCAGATAGTGCTGTTCCATGAATGCGTGCAGGCGATCGACATTGCGATTGCCCTGTTGCCGCAATGCTGCCAGCAAGCTCCGCCCCTGCGGCCCGAAGATGAGCAGCAGCAACAGCTCCTCCAGGCGCAGCATCGCCAGCATCGACGAAGTGCCTTCGCCACCGAGCGCCGACAGGCGAGTCACGCACTCCTGTGCCATCGCGCAGGGTCGAAGCCGGAGGGTATTCAAACCTTCCTCGTCACGGCGTTCGAGGTGCGCAAGGTCTTTGCCATGACGCTGAACGAACGCCTGCACGAAATTCACGTCCAGCGGCAGCCACAGCACTTCGCAGGCCTGCCACTGGGTCGCCACCAGGTAGGTGCCACGCTTGACGAACAGCAGCTCGCCTGCCTTTAGGTGAATGATGTCGTCCTTTTCGCGAAGCGCCAGCTCACCCGCCATCACTGCGTAGAAGCCTTCGTGCCCCTGGGACGCGAACCCCGCCCCGACAACATCCAACTGCCGACCTTGCACACACCAGCCCTCAACTGGAGAAATCCCTATCACGTGAGGCCCTGCTTCCCGTAGGACCCTTTACGCATCGTCGGGCAGCAGATCGTGCAAGATTCGAATGACCGTGCAGCCCTTGCTTCCGCGATGCAGACAGGGGGCACAGACTACGGCGCCTTCCCACGAATGAACGCAGGGATTGTCCTAACCAAGAAGGGGGCTATTCGCCATAACTTGTAAGAATTTCATCAGGCCTGTAAGGCAATACGAAGCACGCCGTTGCCGAACAGCAGGAAGCCCAGCAACTAAAAAATGGCGACTACACCCGCTATCTTGCACGTTATGCACTGACTACCGTGGCAAGCCCTTTGATCGAGAGCTCGCCATGTCATGCACGAACTATGACTATGCATTGACCCAGCTGTACGCTGCCCTGAAGCTGGAGCCCCCCTTGACCTTCGAGCCGGTGATCAGCCTGCGCGTGGGGTCTTTTGTGTGCAACGTTACCGAGCACCCGGCGGACCACTTGCTGATGTTCATCGAACTCCCCGCAATCGACGACATACGCTGGGGTGAACAGAACCTGTTCTGCCAGGATACCTGCAAGCCTGTGATCGGTGTCGACCCGCTCACCGGCATGCAAATACTATGGAATCGCCAGCCCCTGGTGCAGCTGGACCGCGCCATGGTGCATCACCAGCTCGAGCAACTGGTGCAGGCCGCCCACGATCTGGCAGGTGACGAAACAGCCTGAACGCCGCTCAGCGCGGCCCCCAGACCTGCGCCTCACTCCAACCCAGCGCGGCAAAATCCGCGGATCGCAGTGAGGCCTCCTCTTCGCAGAAGAATTCGTCCAACTGCGGTGGCCTGATCGCCGTGTCGCTGAGCATCGCGTGCACCTGGCCACGATGGTGGATCTGGTGCTCGAACAGGTGTGACAGCAAGCGCAAACGTTGCTCCTGTTGCACCCGGTCCGGTCGCACGATGCTCACATAGCGCCGCAACTGGTCGTCGCGCAATTGCCGGCAATAGGCGATCAGGCGCTGGTCGGCCTGGGCCTGCTGGGCCTGCAGGTCGGTGCAGGTGGCGAAAGGCTGCTCGGGTTGGAAGAAGCGCTCGCCGTCCGGATCCGGCGTTTCGCCGCGCTGCTCGCACTCCAGCGCGTCAAGGTAGAACCAGTCCACCGTCAACAGGTGGTTGAGAGTAGCCTTGATCGACGGGAAGAAACTGCAGCGGGGGGCGACGAACTCGTCCTGGGTCAGTTGCAGGCACGCCTTGTACAGGCGGTGGTTGGCCCAGCCATTGTTGTAGGCCTGGGTCAGCAGATGATGCGACAGCGGCTCCATGGTCGGCTCCTTCAGGCGAAGCGTTGCAGTTGCATCTCCCGTAGCCGGCTCAGGGTCCGTTGGTACGGGAACGCCAGATACCCTTGAGTGTAGAGCGCTTCCAGCGGCACCTCGGCCTCCAGGTACAACAACACCCGACGGTCGTAGCATTCGTCCACCAGGGCAATGAAGCGCCGCACACTGTCATCCTTCGGCGCCAGCGTCGGCAACTGGCGATCCCCGGCCTCGACGCGGGCGGCCCCGTCCTCGGTACCGCGGGCAATGCGCCCGGCCTGCTGGACGCCACCCAGGGCCGGAATGCCGCTGACCAGAATCGCCGGAAAGCGGTCGCACAAGGCCATGAAGTCCATGGCGGCCAGGGGCTGCTCGCACAAAGCGCTGAAGTGGCACCAGAGGGCCTGCGTGCTGCGGCGCAGCACGCCGATACGCCGGGAGCCGAGCTGCAGCGGCTGCTCACTGCCTGGATCGGACGGGCTCAACTGGCAAAACACCTCGGCGAGCGCGCTCGGTTGCCCTGCCTCGCTGACCCAGTAGCGTTGCTGTTGCAGGCCGGGATGCAGGCGGTGGTCCTGCTCCCCCGCCACCGCCAGCACGCGCATGTGCTGCTCGATGGCGGCGATGGCCGGCAGGAACCGCTCGCGGTTGAAGCCATCGCGGTACAGCTGGTCGGGCGGCTGGTTGGAGGTGGCGACGATCACTACACCGTGATCGAACAACACCTGGAACAGACGGCCGAGGATGATCGCATCGCCGATATCGCTGACGAACAGCTCGTCGAAACACAACACCCGTATCTCTTCGGCCAGCGCCCGGGCCAGGGCCGCGAGCGGATCGGCGGTGCCATTGAGCTGGAACAGGCGCTGATGCACCCAGGCCATGAAATGGTGGAAATGCTGGCGCCGGGCCGGCAGTTGCAGGCTGCGATGGAACAGGTCCATCAACCAGGTCTTGCCCCGACCGACCGGGCCCCAGAGGTACAGGCCTTGCGTCGGCTGGCCCTGAAGAACGGCATCGAAGCAGGCCTGCAAGGCCGCCACAGCGGCCGCCTGGGCGGGATCGGGAACGTAGCCGCGCTCGGCCAGCGCCTTGTGATAAAGGGATTCGGGAGTCATGCCGCGCATGGTACGCCATCGCGGGGCAAGCCCGCTCCCACAACATTGCCCCAGGGCTTAGGCCGGGACGATCATCCTTCTGTCAGCCCCACCTTCAGCAAGGCGCCATCCTTGGCATCGGTCAACACGTACAGATAGCCATCCGGCCCTACCCGCACGTCACGAATCCTGGCTTTCAGGTCACCCAACAGCCGTTCTTCATGCACGACCTTGTCGCCATCGAGCTTCAGCCGGATCAACTCCTGTGTAGCCAGCGCACCGATGAACAGGTTGTGGTCCCAGGCCTTGAACGTGGAACTGTCGTAGAACGCCATGCCACTGATGCCCGGCGACTTTTCCCACACGTGGTGCGGATCGATCATGCCATCCACGTGCTTGCCCTTGGCCTCTGGGATCGGCAGCAACGAGTAATTGATGCCGTGGGTGGCGATCGGCCAGCCATAGTTCTTGCCCGCCTTGGGGATGTTGATCTCGTCGCCGCCACGCGGGCCGTGCTCGTGGGTCCACAGCTTGCCGGTCCAGGGGTTCAGCGCCGCACCCTGCTGGTTGCGGTGGCCGAACGACCAGATCTCCGGGCGTACGTTGTCGCGGCCGACGAAGGGGTTGTCCTTGGGTACCTCGCCGTCGGGCAGGATGCGCACGATCTTGCCCTGCAGCTTGTCCAGGTCCTGCGATGTGGCACGCTGGTTGTTCTCGCCCAGGGCGATGAACAGGTAGCCGTCACGGTCGAACACCAGCCGCGAGCCGAAGTGGTTGCCTTCGGACAATTTGGGCTGCTGGCGGAAGATCACCGTGAAGTTCTCCAGGCGCGACTGGTCCTGGGTCAGCTGGCCACGACCGACGGCAGTACCGGCCTTGCCATCGCTGCCCTCTTCGGCATAGGACAGGTATACGGTTCGGTCCTTGGCGAACTCAGGCGAGAGCACCACGTCGAGCAGGCCACCCTGCCCTTCGGCCCAGACCTTGGGCACGCCGGAGAGCGGCGGCCCGACCTTGCCCTCGGCGTTGACGATGCGCAGGTTGCCGGGGCGTTCGGTGACCAGCATGTCCTTGCCGCCGGGCAGGAAGGCCAGCGCCCAGGGATTGCGCAGGCCGTCGGCAACAGTGCTGACGGTCAGCCGGCCCTCCTCGCTGGGGTACTGCTGCTCGGCGGCGGCCTGCGCCAGCAAGGGCAACAGGCTGGCCGCGGCCAGAGTGGTCAACCAGGTGCGTGGGGTCATGCTCGCTTCCTTTGCAAGGGCTCACGGCACACGTAGGGAGTCGCGTGGTGGCCGGGTGGGTTCCAGGTTCGGGGTCTGCTGCTCGCGGCGCAGGTTTTCACCGTTGCCGATACCGCGGTTGTCGAGGGTTGGGGGGCGCGGATTGGGTTGCGTGGACGGACCGCGCACGGGCGGGCTTGCCGGCACGCTGCCCTGCCGGCTGTTGGGGTTGGCGCGCATGATCGGGCTGTTGTAGGGGTTGTTGCTGTCGTTGGCGGCAAGCAGTGGCGGCGCCAAGGGCGCGGCCTGCAGTGGCAACGCCAGCACCAGGCCGAGGCCCAGGATTGGCAGTGTGGGATTCATGCTTCACCTCCGGTACGAAAAGGCGCGCTCGAAGGTTGGATAGCCTACGGCGCGCAGGGTTCGACGCAAAAGGATGAATTTGGGTCCTGATGTTTCAGTATGCGCCCCCAGGGGCTGCCATGCAGCCCTGGCGTCACCCGGCGCGATCTACCTTGTGCCGCGCCGCATACAGACACAGCATCTCCATCGCCAGGGTCGCGCCGGCCAGCGCGGTGATATCGGCATGGTCATAGGCCGGCGCCACTTCCACCAGGTCCATCCCCACCAGGTTGATCCCGCGCAACCCGCCGAGGATCTCCAGCGCCTGCACCGTGCTCAGGCCGCCGCATACCGGCGTGCCGGTGCCGGGGGCGAAGGCCGGGTCCAGGCAGTCGATATCGAAGGTCAGGTACACCGGCCGGTCGCCCACCCGCTGGCGGATGGCAGCAACGATCGCCTCGGTGCCCTGGCGATGCACCTGGCGGGCGTCGAGAATGGCGAAGCCCTGGCTGTCGTCGTTGGTGGTGCGCAGGCCGATCTGCACCGAGCGCGCCGGGTCCACCAGCCCTTCCCGCGCCGCGTGCCAGAACATCGTGCCATGGTCGATGCGCTGGCCCTCCTCGTCCGGCCAGGTGTCGCTGTGTGCGTCGAAGTGCACCAGCGCCAGCGGGCCATGGCGACGGGCATGGGCCTTGAGCAGCGGATAGCTGATGAAATGGTCTCCGCCCAAGGTGAGCATGGCGCAGCCGGCCTCGAGAATGTGCTCGGCATGCGCCTCGATGCTCTGTGGCACCGACTGCGGCGTACCGCTATCGAACGCACAGTCGCCGTAGTCGATCACCGCCAGGTGGTCGAACGGATCGAACGCCCAGGGCCAGTGCCGGGCCCAGGCCTGTTGCACCGAGGCGGCGCGGATCGCCCGCGGACCGAAGCGCGCGCCGGGGCGATTGCTGGTGGCGGTGTCGAACGGCACGCCGCTGACCACCACGTCGACACCTCGCAGGTCGCGGCTGTAGCGGCGCCGTGAAAAGCTGGTGATGCCGGCGTAGGTACTTTCGGCAGCGGTGCCATAGAGGCTGTCACGGGTGATGGCCTGGTCATTGTCCTGGGCGAGGTCCACGGTGTATCTCCTGTCGTTGTCGTTCACTGGCGGCTGCGGAAGGCGGTCCACAGGCGGTTGCGCTGGCGCAGGTCGGCCAGCGCCATGCTGCGGTCGGCGAACAGGCGCTGGCGCACCTCGGCCGACGGATAGATGTCCGGATCGTTGCGGATCGCCGCGTCCACCAGCGGGGTGGCGGCCTGGTTGGCGTTGGCGAAGAACAGGGTGTTGGTCAGTGCCGCCACCGAGTCGGGGCGCAGCATGAAGGTGATGAAAGCTCGGGCCGCCTCGGGATGCGGTGCGTCCTTGGGGATCACCAGGTTGTCCTGCCACACCAGCGTGCCCTCGCGGGGGATGCGGTAGATCAGCTCGAAGGGCTTGCCGGCGCGGCGCGCCTGATCGGCGGCCATGGCGGCATCGCCGTTGTAGGTGAGCGCCAGGCACACGCTGCCGTTGGCCAGGTCGTTGATCTGGCGGCCATTGGCCACGTAGCTGATCGACGGTTGCAGTTGCTGCAACAGCGCCTGCGCCGCGTCCAGGTCGGCCTTGTCCTGGCTGTACGGGTCCTTGCCCAGGTAGTTGAGGGTCACGCCGATCACCTCCTGGGGTGAGTCCGGCATGGCGATGCCGCAGTCCTTCAGGCGGCTGGCGTACTCAGGCTTGAACAGCAGGTCGAGGCTGTCCAGGGGCACATCGCCCAGGCGCTGGCGTACGGCCTCGACGTTCACCCCCAGTCCCAGCGTACCCCAGGTGTAAGGCACGGCATGGCGGTTGCCGGGGTCGGCCTCGGCCAGCTTGGCCAACAGGTCCGGGTCGAGGTTGGCATAGCCGGGCATCGCCTGCGCCTCCAGCGGCTGCAGGGCGCCGGCCTTGAGGGCTCGGGCCAGCACCGTGGCCGACGGCACCACCACGTCGTAGCCGCTGCCACCGGTAAGCAGCTTGGTTTCCAGCACCTCGGTGGTGTCGAAGGTGTCGTAGCGGACCTTGTAGCCGGTCTCCTTCTCGAAACGCTCCAGGGTCTGCGGGGCGACATAGTCGGCCCAGCTGTACAGGTTGACGACCTTCTCTTCGGCCTGCAGCGGCAGGGCGATCAGCAATGAAAGCAGGCACAACGTCGAACGCATGGCGGACACCTCGGCGTAGGGGTGGATGCCGCCAGCATGCCTGCCGGGTTACATTGCAAAAATGGCAACTTTGCGAAGCTGACATTCACCAGGAGCAATGTGATGCTCGGACAATTGCACGACCCGGACCTGCACCTGCTGCGGCTGTTCGTCACTGTAGTCGAGGCCGGCGGCTTCAGCGCCGCCCAGGGTGTGCTCGGGCTCAGCCAGCCCAGCATCAGCCAGCAGATGGCGAAACTGGAGACCCGCCTGGGTTATCGCCTGTGCAGCCGGGGCAAGGGCGGCTTTCGGCTGACCGAGAAAGGCGAGTTGCTGCTGCAAGCGACTCGCGGCCTGCTGCTGCAGATCGAGCAGTTCCGCCAACAGGCCAACGGTGTTGCCGGGCGTTTGCTGGGCAGCGTGCGCATCGGCCTGGCCGAGAACCAGGACCGTGATATCAGCCTGCGCCTGGCCCAGGCCATCGCGCGGTTTCGCCAGCGTGACGAGAGCGTGCGACTGGAACTGACCAGCGCGCCACCGGCCGAACTCGAACGCTTGCTGCTGGAGCAGCGCCTGGACTGCGCCATCAGCTACTTCTCCGGCAACCAGGCGGCGTTCGACTACCTGCCGCTGTTCGAGGAGCGCCAGAGGCTTTACTGCGGCAAGGGGCACGTGTTGTTCAGCCAGGCCCAGATAACCCGCGAGCAGTTGCTCGAGGCCGACCAGGTCAGCCACCCCTATCGTTTTCTCAAACAGGGCGAGCCGTTCCAGAGCCGCCACAGCATGGCGGTGGCAGAGCAGATCGACAGCGCGCTGACATTCATCCTGTCAGGACGACACATCGGCTTTCTGCCGTGTCACTGCGCCGCGCCCTGGGAAGCCCAGGGCCTGCTGCGGGCGCTGGATACCGCGCTGGATTTCGTGGTGCCGTTCACCCTGGCCAGGCATCGCGGGCAAACACCCGGTGAGGCGCAGCAAGCCTTCATGGATGACCTGCGCATGACATTCGGCTCGCGTTAGGCCCGCAACGTCGGCAGGCCCCGCTTTCATCGCCGCCACGCATTTGCGACACTGCCGACTCGCCCGTGCCACAAGGCCAGATCCCCATGTATGCCCGCATCTGCCTGATCCTGCTGCTGACCCTTGGCCTGAACGCCTGCGCCCTGTTCCAGAGTCGCGATCCGCTGAACATCAGCGTGATCGGCATCGATCCGTTGCCTGGCCAGGATCTGGAACTGCGCATGGCGGTGAAGATCCGCGTGCAGAACCCCAATGAAACCCCGGTGGATTTCAACGGCATCGCCCTCAACCTGGAAGTCAACGACCAGCCCCTGGCGGCCGGGGTGAGCGACCAGCGCGGGCACATCGGCCGCTACGACGAAGCGGTGCTGGTGGTGCCGGTGAGCGTCACCGCCTTCGCCTTCCTGCGCCACGCCTACGGCCTGAGCCGGGTGGACTCGCTGCAGGGCCTGCCCTATGTGTTGCGCGGCAAGCTGGCGGGAGGGCCGCTGGGCACCGTGCGCTTTACCGACAAAGGCAAGCTCGACCTGCCAACGGCCGCAGGCCCCGCCTGGTAACCAGCTTTACCGGCAGACTGGCAGATCACTCGCCTGCGCTGGATGAACCTACGAAACGGACTCCGGGCCGCGGACGCTCGTCCACGCTGAGTTCGAATACATCCGGCCGCGCATAGTGGCCGACCACATCGAAGTCGTAGCGCGCACGCACCAGCTCATCGGTATCGACCTCGGCGCAGAGCAGGCCACGCTCACCCACCAGCGGCCCGGCCAGCACCTCCCCAAGTGGGCCGACGATCACGCTGCCGCCGTTGATCAGTGGCCGCTCGGCCGGCCAGTTGGCCACCTCCAGGCCCAGCGCGGCGGGCGAGTCCTGTACCTGGCAGGCGCTGATGACAAAGCAGCGCCCCTCGACGGCGATGTGGCGCATGCTCACCTGCCACAACTCGCGCTCGTCCACTGTCGGCGCGCACCACAGTTGCACACCCTTGGCGTACATCGCGGTACGCAGCAGCGGCATGTAGTTCTCCCAGCACACTGCCGCGCCGATGCGCCCGGCACGGCTTTCGATTACCGGCAGTGTGGAGCCGTCGCCCTTGCCCCAGATCAGCCGCTCGGTGCCGGTGGGCATCAGCTTGCGGTGCTTGGCCACCAGGCCGGCGTGCGGTTCGAAGAACAGCACCGTGCAATACAGGGTATTGCCGCTGCGCTCGATCACGCCGATCACCAGGCTCGCTCCGGTACGCGCCGACAAGCCGGCCAAGGTGTCGGTCTCGGGCCCCGGTACATCAATGGCATTGGCAAAATAGCGGGCGAAGGCTTCACGCCCCTCAGGCAGGCGATAGCCGAGCTGGGTGCCGAACCCTTCGCCTTTCGGATAGCCACCGAGCAAGGCCTCGGGCATCACCACCAGGTTGGCACCGGCGTCGCAGATGGCCTGCTCGTAGTCGAGGATCTGCGCCAGGGTGGCGGCCTTGCCGCCAGGCAGCGAACCGATCTGCAGGGCGGCGACGATGGACTTGGGCATCGAGGGAACTCCAGTCAGGAAGGTCTGTTGGATTCTCCAGCGCAGGCGTTCGGGGTGTTCGCCTGGCTCAGCGGTTGGCGCTGGCGGCGGCCATCATCTTGTTCACTTCGCTGCGCACCAGCTGGTTGAACTCCGGCGGCGACATGCCGTCGAGTTCGGCACGCACCCACTCGGCCCACTTGCCCTTGCGCCGTGGCTTCTCTGCGATCAGGCGCGCCGCCTCGCCCTTGGCCTTGCCCAGGTTGTTCTGCCAGTAGTCGAACAAGCGGGCCTTTTCTGCCTCGATCTGCGCCCGTTCCTGGAAGCTCATGTTGGCCAGATTGAAACTCATCGGGTATTACCTGCCGCTGGAAAATGGGCGCTATCTTACACTGCGTCGACGCACCACCGGTACGCCGCTGCAACTTTCCCGGCAGCGTGGCATCCATTGTTCAACGCCCAACCCTTCACGAGGATGTGTACATGGCCAGGAAAACCGCTGCGCAAGGCAACAACGACCAGATCAAGGATCAGGTGTTCAGCGAACTGCAGGCATTGATCGAGGAATCCGAGAAGCTGCTCAGCGACAGCGCGTCGCTGGTCGGCGAGGAAGCCGAAGGCATGCGCGCGCAGTTGGGGCTCAAGTTGCGCCAGGCGCGCGATGCCACCAGCCGCCTGGGCCAGAAGGCGCAGCCGGTGGTCGAGGCGACCCAGGAATACATCGGTGGCCACCCCTGGCAGACCGTGGCGGTCTCTGCAGGCTTCGGCCTGGTAGTCGGGCTGCTGCTCGGTCGCCGGCAATAGCTCAGGCGGCCTGAGCCTGGGGAATACCGCTGTGGAAGCGCAGTTCCTGGTCGGGCGAGGTGATCAGCCCGACCTCCGCTTCGCGTACCTGCTCCACCACCCGGGCAATGTCCGCTTCATCGCCGTACTGGTGGGCCAGTTTCAAATAGCCTTGATAGTGCCGCGCCTCGCTCTTGAGCAGGCCGTGGTAGAAGGTGCCCAGCTCTTCGTCCAGGTGCGGCACCAGGGCGGCGAAACGCTCGCAGCTGCGCGCCTCGATAAAGGCCCCCACCACCAGGGTGTCCACCAGCTTCACCGGCTCATGCGCCCGCACCAGCCGCCGCAGGCCCGAGGCATAGCGCCCGGCCGACACCGGCCGTAGCGGCACGCCGCGACGCTTCATCAGGCGCAGCACCTGCTCGTGGTGCACCAGCTCCTCGCGGGCCAGGCGCGACATCATGTTGATCAGGTCGAGGTGGGTGTTGTACTTGGCGATCAGGCTCAGCGCCGTGCTGGCGGCCTTGAACTCGCTATTGTCTGCGGTGTACCTACCAACCGTGGGAACAGGCGGAAATTAAAATTCTTGAATGTTTAGAAACAACCATTTCCGTGGTTTACTTTAGACATAACGGGCACTAGCCCGAACCCAACCAAAGAACTTTACAACGAAGGACAATTGATGCCCTACGCAGTTGGCTATGCGCGCTTTTCTAGTATCAAACAAGGCAAAGGTACAAGTCTGGCCCGTCAACAAGAATTGATTGCAGAATGGATAAGCAACAACACAGAATACCAAATATACCCGAAAACCTTCCAAGATCTGGGCCGATCAGCTTCAAAGGGTGATCACCTGAAACATGGATTCGGTAAGTTGCTGCAAGCTATTGAGCAGAAAGAAATAGGAGAAGGAGACGTCATCCTCGTTGAAGCAATCGATAGGATCGGCAGGCTACCCGAACTGCAAATGTTCTCCCTGATCAACGACATTATCAAGTCAAAGGTAAAGATCGTAACACTAGAAGATGGAGTAACATACGGCCCTGACATCAAGACAGATCAAATATGGACCCTTCTCGGGAAAGTCCAGCAGGCTTTCCATTACAGCCAGTCATTATCTAAGCGTATCAGTGCAAGTTATCGAAGACGTGAAGAAATCGCCAAAAACGGAATCATTCCCAGGCGCAGAACCCCCATATGGTTAACATCTGACGGCAAGCTCAAAGACGGTATAGCTGCCGCAATGAAGGATGCATTTGAAGACGCCTTGGCAGGGCTCGGCGAAAGAAGAATTCTTAGAAACCTGAAAGGCAAACATTCGGCATTTGAACGTATAAACCCCAGCACCATCAGGCGATGGCTCACAAACAAGACAGCAATTGGATACTGGAAAGAACACAAAATCTACCCAGCCGTTGTTTCTGAAGAGCTGTTCTATCAGGTGCAACAACGGTTCGAGGATGAATACAAACCGGCCACAGCCCCACGCACCTATTTCCTATCAGGGCTCATTAAGTGCGGTGAGTGCGGTGCAAACATGCAAATAAAAGTAAACAAACACAGTCCGTTCTCGATGCACTGTAGCACCCGATGCAAATTCGGTGACGCTCGATGCCCAAACGGGAAATCATTTCCAGTGCCAGTTCTTATGCACATCTGCCAAGACACCGCGACATCAGCAGTCGAAACAGCCATGCAAAGAACCCAACTGACCGTTCAAAGAAAAGAAATTATAGTAATTGATGGAAAACTTCGAGAAATAACAAAAATCATTGAAAACTTGACGCACCTACAAGCACTCCACGGCGTTGTACCTGAACTCAATCAACAACTCACGAACGCTATCGAAAGCCGCAGGGCACTCGAAATTCAAAAGCTAGCATTAAACATTGAACTCGAAGAAAACCATTGCAGGTACGAAGAGGCATGGGACTACCAATACGAACTAATCGAAGATAACCCGATGCGTCTAAACGCATTACTACAGAGTGCAAACTACAACCTAACCTGCTTTAACGATGGACGAATCAAAGCCAACACCACTGGGAACGAATTCAGTTCATCAAGGTACACCGGATACGACCGGAAAAAGCAAGCATATAAGGTGCTAGTTGGCGACACGATAAAACACATTATCAACAAGCAGGGAACCATCGCACTCGGACGAACCACCACCCTCCGTAAGATGCTTGAAGAACGGAGGCCAGTTAAACTAGGGAAACAGGAAGGCCAGCTCAGCACAGAATGTGAAAACCACTGATTTTTATAAATCGACCCCAAGGCAGAAACAAAAGAAACCACGACTGTTCTGGAACATGACTTACAAAGTACCAGATCAAACCCAAACGCCTACAGACTGAGGCTTGCAGGCCTGTCCAATCCCATGATCTTTAATTCTCTTTCTGAAGAGGGACAACCTAATCAAGAAACGAATACAGAGACAAGAATAAGTTAAAAGAAATGACATTCAAAAGACGAAAGACCATCATCCAAGATCGATTCAAAGATTCCAAGATCAAGTGCGATCCAGCACACCCAACATACGAAAACATTCTAGAAGCACTGTACGCTCTTACGTATATGAACCCAGGCAATCTAAAAAAACCCAGGGGTTTCCATATCCGAACTCGTTTCACTGACTCGATGAATTTATCGGAGTACAGCGCACACATTCGAAACTTCTTCGTACAAAAGTCTAGCTACAACCCACCACGAATTACTGTATGCGAAACTGACAACACGGGCGTGCACCATCACCATGCATTGGTGATAGATGACAGCAAGGATAGAATTTACAGTTTGCACCACCTTCACGCTGAACTAAAAAAATCGGGCAGGCTGGCGGATTACTCGATAATCCCGCCAACCCACGACCGGCATGGTAACTGTCTAATCACGCGGCACGAACAAGATCGCTACTTCGAATGGATGAGCTACATTGCCAAGACCAGGTCCAAATTGTGTAGACACCAAATGTGGAGTGGAAGCCGGTCAGTTACATCTTCATTATCTCAATGGCGGGCGGATGGAAAGCCGAAACTTAATCCACCCACCAATGAAAATAGCCCAGCAAGCAGCACCGCGTGCGATTTGAGCGACTTTATAGGGCTACCCATGGCACCCCGCTCCAGAACACCACCAGGGCGCCTACAGAGCCGTTTAAAACGTCAAGTCCTGTGGCGTAAGCACAATACTGAAACTGCTATGGTTGGAATACTCACCAGGTGACATTTCTTGCACTTCTGGAAGAGCTCCGATGTTCTTTACTGCATTGACGACGGACTGATCGTAGGCATGATCGCCACTGGCCTTCTCTACAGCCACCGTTCGAATTGTGCCGTCTGGCAACATAGAAATTCGTAGTTTCACGGAAAGACCGAGTCGAGCAGACGGCGGACGTGCCCAGCCTTCTGCTGCTCGTGCCTTGATCAATTCATCGAAATGGCTGGCGACATCAACACCACGGGATATCTGGGGTACAACCCCTTTCATCGCAACATGCGGGGAAAAAGCTAGGCAGTTAACCAGATACGCGCCTAGTCCAAACTCAGCACGTCTGCACTGAAAGTACATATTCGCCCCAGGCTTCACCTGCGAAGCAAACTCCAAACTGCTTTGCATGCCAGTCATCACGTACTGATCGTTCTTCTGTTCCCATGGCCCAGCCTGAAAGCGTTCCAGAACTACAGTGACTGCACGCGGTGTCCCAGCCCCAACTACGAAGTATGTTCCCATGTTGTCTACCAAAACCTTATCTACGCGACCGTAGTAGATCTTTGGTGCCCCGTACTTGAGCCGGGCAGCAGCTTGGTTGAGTCGCCACTCATCAGCAACCAGCCCAGCATTGGTTGCTGCTTTAAAATTCCACCCTGTGGAGGTAAGCATTTCTTGTAGACGGTCATTGAAAACCGAACCATCGCCGGACGTGAAACCTTGCGCATTTGCGGCTACGGAAACAAACGCCAGTACAGCAGCCATTTTGAATTTCATGACTCGTCCTTAAGTCCAATTACATACGTGGCTCAATCGTTTGCAAACGAAGCCGCTTGCTCATCGCAGGCACACCCCATAGGAACATGATCAAGGCGAGTAGAAGAATCGCAGAGCAGACCAGGACACCAACACCAGTAGCCTGCCTGATAGACCAGACAAGCCCGAACTCGAAAGCGCAAACCCCAGCGACCGCCGCAGTTGGTAGGCTGATGGCTGCCAGGAACAGAGCAACGTAGGTTTTCAAAGCACGACCTCATCAAGAGAAGGAGAAATTACCAGTATACTGTGAAGACGTTCCTACGACCATCCCGGACATTGACTGGCTTTTAGGCCGGAGTCAGGAACGTGGAGATCGGGGAAGCTTTCGGGAAGGTGTTGCGGCAGAAACGAAAGGAAGCCGGTCTGACGCAGGAGCAGCTATCCTACGAAGCCGACATCCAACGCAACTACGTCAGCCTGATCGAGCGCGGCATCCACCAGCCTACGATTGCGGTCCTATTCAAGCTTGCAGCCGCCTTAAACTGCTCCCCCTCCCAATTGATAGGTGAGGTGGAGGTGATCATGGACAACATCCACCCAAATTCTTAATCCTTCACAGGAAGCTACGCCTGCACTGGGCACACCAGTAGCTACAAGGCGGCTCGTCCAGCATTGTGGCTGTGGACGGTTACTCTGCGGGGCAATCTATATCCCCCATCTATCGCGATGTCATCACCACACGCCGTGCAACGGTAGATACCCAGGTGAGGAGCTGCCGTGCCTGGCCTATGGGTCGAATCAAAGGCTCCATGGGTTGAGTAGACAAGCAGCCCGCCGTTTTTTGTAAAGCGCCATACGTGTTCCTCGCTCAGTAATGACTAGGAAACGAGAGCCTATATTCAACACCTTCAGGTCTGGTGTCTAAAACGACCATTTTTGACACCACCAATCGATGCATAAATTGCAGGTGTCAAAATATAGGTATTTACTTTTTGACACCAACCCATAAAATGAACCCACGTTTATGACACCTAATGAGATACCGTTACCATGTCCCGAACATTTGCCTACTGCCGCGTTTCAACTACCGGCCAGACGACTGAAAACCAAGTGCAGGAAATCAAGACTGCTGGCTTCGATCTGCAATCCCAGCGGGTCATTGAAGAAACCATTTCTGGAAGCACTAGCACCAATGAGCGCAAGGGCTTCAACCTTTTGCTTGATCGTATGGAATCAGGTGACGTTCTAGTCGTCACAAAGCTAGATCGACTTGGTCGTAACGCCATTGATGTGCAATCGACAGTTGAGATGCTGGAACGCAGAGGTATCCGGGTTCACTGCCTCGCCTTGGGTGGCGTAGACCTAACCAGTGCAGCCGGAAAAATGACGATGGGGGTTCTTGCCGCTGTGGCACAATTCGAAAGAGATCTGCTCATTGAGCGCACTCAAGCAGGTTTGTCACGTGCTAAAAATGAAGGAAAGACGCTTGGTCGACCACCGAAGGCAGGTGCAGAACAAGTGAGGCGGCTCAAGGCTGATGGCAAATCACAAAGCGAAGTCGTGCGACTACTGGACGTTTCATTGTCAACAGTCAAACGCCTCTGGAATTAAGTGTTAACTCGACCTAGATCCATGGCACGCTCGTTTCTGATTGGATTTATCGTATTCTAGAACCGAGGAAGATCACGTGGATATAATCTATCTAACAATCACAAAAGATATCGCCCAGATTGCCTTTTGGCTTTTAGCAGGAGCATTAGCCATCCTTACCTATCGCCAAGCTCGACGTACAGTACTACAGCCTATCCGCACAGAGGTTTTCAAGGAACAATTGAAAGTCATGAGCGAGACTATGTCTCTCTTTGTCGGCAAAAGTGAACTCCCACTTAGAGACGACTTTAGTTTCTCTACGCTGTTTGATGCCAACGCCTGCTACCTTATGGACTCATACGTAGCAAGCATATTCGACATGAAATTTGATCCAGACCAAAGACCATACAGCCCAACCAACTGTCCAATGAAAATTCTCACAATGGATCCAGGGAACAATTCATCAAAGCTCAAAGACTCTACCGGATCACAAGAAGAGGTTTCCTACTCCCAGGTTTGGGTAGGCCATTGGGGTGACTACAAAATGGATCGGCTATTTATTAATAAGCAATACTGTGAAATGAATCAGAAAATCACAAGACTCTTGGAAAACCCTTTACTTCCAATAAAGCTGGTTGAACTGTTATCCGAATACTTGACCCAGGCTGCAAAAAATCAATACCTACTCATAGCGCTACTTGACCAAGAATCAAAGAGCCTACCTGCTAAATTCCCAGCTCTCCCAATAGATCACAAGGTATGGTCACGTGAACTTCATGGAAAATACATGCAGGCTTTCAATCATCTTAAACCCATCGCAGATGAAATCGTTAAATTTGTTCGCAGCTATTTTGAAGCCGACAATTTAAAACGACTTTAGCGGTATAAAAAGCAATCCTTGGCACCCCTTGTGCATATCTATGAGTAAACCGTTTGATACTGGCGCACTAAACCTACATCGAGCAATAGAGAAGTATACCCCTACCCCCGGCAGGGGTAGGTTTTTTGATGGTACCTACATGGCAACTAGCGGAATGAGTACTCGCACCCCTGGGTATATACAAATCGATTGCTGAAAACATACCTTAATTGGGCATAGGGTCTAGAATGGCAACGATTTTTCTGGGTCATGATCCTTAATCTCCAAAGTGTTTACGTTCAACAACTTTACCGATTTTCCGTCCTGATGGGTATAGACAGCATCCTTGTTAAATACGCCCGCCCGATGAGTTAACTCATACCCGTCACTGATTAGCTTATTCCTCACCGCGACAAGCTCTGCACCGCCATACGTATAATCCAGCTTGTAACCGCCCATTGTTCCTTCGGTCTCAAATCGCTTGGTTGAACCAAGCTCCTCCAAAAAGTCCTTAGCATCCTTTTGTGACTCCCTCAACTCGAATAACGCCATCTCCAGCAGCTTGTGCAGATGTACGTCAGATTCCGCCTCGACAACGAGGGTTAACGTCCTCGCTTCACCTTGTTTCATATAGTCTCCTAGACGTAAGGGGGGACGATTCAATCGTTAGCACTCGATCAATCAATGATATATGAACGAACACGATGGCCTAGATATGCGGTGGGCGAATTAGCCACATCCATAGACCACGCACAGTTCGTTGGTTCATGGTAATTTCCCTGCGTGGCAGCGAAAAATCATGGGTTTGACCTAGGCTGGACTTGTTCAGCCTACCCGGAGGATGGTGGACTGAGAGGTCCACCATCGTTTAAACATCAATCATCGGTGGCTTGCACCAAAAGTTTCCAGGTGTTGGCACCTTTCTTACCAGAGCAATTCGAGCAGGGCGGGAATTTCTCACATTCCCGGTTAATCACATCTTCAAATCCGCAGGTCTGGCACTTGTAGATGCCAGGATAGCTGGGTTTCGAACCGATGTTGTGAAGGGAGGCGAATCGGGTGGATTCGCCCTGGTGCAGGTTGGTAGTGTAATAATATTGCGCCATTTTTAGCCTTATTAGACAAGTTTTAGTCAGGCCATAGAATGGCCATCATACGATATGAGGCGCAGGAAAGGGGTTTTCAAGGTGTTGACGACTGCTTTGAGGCAGGATGAGCCGATGGCAAGGGCGCGAAGTGGCCGGGCCAGAATGAGTCTAAGAAGGGCCTTAAAATGCGCTTGGGTCTGTATGAAAAACCTTGGGACGAAGGTCAGGCAAGGCGAAAACAGCCGAGGAAGCGGTTTACGGGTTGCAAATGAGCATTCCGAGGCTTTTCAACGCAGCACCACCGAGTATCAAGGCTTTTCGTCCAGAGCCTAGATTGGTATACCACTGTGGAAACGAAACTCCTCATCTGAGCCTTCAATCAGCTCACGCTCCACCGCCCTTACCTTCTCTATCACCGCATCTACATCAGCCGCATCCCCGTAAAGGTAGGCTAGCTTCAGGTAGCCTTGAAAATGCCGTGCTTCGCTTTTCAGAAGGCCGTGATAGAACCGGCCAAGCTCTTCATCGAGATGTGGTACCAACGACTCGAAACGTTCGCAACTGCGGGCCTCAATGAAAGCCCCTACGACTAGCGTGTCCACCAGTTTGGCAGGCTCGTGGGCACGCACCACCCTTCGAAGTCCCGAGGCATAGCGTCCCGCCGAAACGGGACGGAGTGGAATGCCACGCCGCTTCATCAAGCGCAGCACCTGTTCATGATGCACAAGCTCTTCGCGGGCCAACCTCGACATCATGTTAATGAGATCGATGTGGGTGTTGTACTTGGCGATCAAGCTCAAGGCAGTGCTGGCAGCCTTGAACTCGCAGTTCTTATGGTCAATCAGCATCACCTCCTGCTGCTCAAGGGCAACCTGAACCCATGCATCAGGCGTTCGGCAGGCCAGGAAATCGTGAATTTCAGGCAGCATGATGGTTTCTCCGATTTCGTGGTTGCATTGCCGCCCTTTTCTCGCAATTCTTGTGATCGATCAGCAGGGTTTCCTGGTCGGCCAGTGCCGCCTCGATCCAGGCGTCAGGGGTGCGGCAACCCAGGAAGGCATCGATTTCAGGAATCAGGGACATGGTACTCACAATCGCAGGGGACATCGGCGGGACCGGCGATTATACCGGCGGCGCTGGCGAGCGCCAGTGACTATGCTTGATGCAGGTCAACCGGCGGCAGCCGCCGCGCCGTCTATAGTCAGGCATTGGTCGCCATCCGCGAAAGGAGTTCACGCCCATGCAAGCCGTGCGCAGCATCCTCGTCGTCCTCGACCCCGAGCACGCCCATAGCCGGGCCCTGACCCGGGCCAAACTGATTGCCGGGGTGACCGGTGCGCGCCTGCACCTGCTGATGTGCGACAAGAAGCAGGACCACAGCGCGCTGTTGAGCCTGCTAAGCAGCCAGTTGCATGACGATGGCTACGACAATGTCACCCATGAACAGAAGTGGAAGGACAGCCTGCACCAGTCGATCATCCATGTGCAGCAAGCGGAAGGCTGTGAACTGGTGATCAAGGAGCACCGCCCGGACAATCCCTTGCGCAAGGCACTGCTGACCCCCAGTGACTGGAAGCTGCTGCGCGAGTGCCCCTGCGCGGTACTGATGGTCAAGAGCGAACGCCCCTGGACCGGCGGCGTGATCCTGGCGGCGGTGGATGTGGGCAACCAGGACGAGGCCCATCGCCTGTTGCATGCCAGCATCATCGATCACGGCTATGACATCGCCAGCCTGGCCAAAGGCCAACTGCACGTGATCAGCGCCCATCCATCGCCGATGCTGTCGGCTTCCGACCCGGTCTACCAGCTCACGGAAACCATCGAAAAGCGTTATCGCGAAGCGTGCTCGGCGTTCCAGGCGGAATTCGATATTACCGATGACAGGCTGCATATCGCCGAAGGGCCGGCCGACGTACTGATCCCCTATACCGAGAAGAAACTCGACGCGGTGGTGACCATCGTCGGTACCGTGGCCCGCACCGGTATCTCCGGGGCGTTGATCGGCAACACGGCGGAAGTGGTCCTGGATGCGCTGGAAGGCGATGTGCTGGTGCTCAAGAGCGAAGAGGCCACGGCACACTTGGCTGAACAGGCACGTGGCTGAACCAGCGCCCCAAACAGGTGCAATGCCTCTAGAATAGGCTGCCTCCCCGTCACAGAAGCAGCACCATGGACATCGATCAGGCCCGCACCTTCCTGGAAATCGTCCGCTGCGGCAGCCTGGTCGCCGCCGCCGAACGCCTGTTCGTCTCGCAGACGGCGATCAGCGCCCGCGTGCAGCGCTTGGAGCAGCAACTGGGTTGCCAGCTGTTCGTGCGCAGCCGCAACGGCGCCAGCCTGACCGCCGATGGCGAGGCGTTCGTCAGCTATGCCAACCAGCTGGTGCAGACCTGGGAAGCGGCGCGCCGTGACCTGCCGCTGCCCCAGGGCTGCCAGCAGGTGCTGCATGTGGGCGCCGAGGTGAGCCTGGGCAACCCGATGCTGCTCGATTGGGTCAGCGCCCTGCACCAGGAACTGCCCAGCCATGCCATCCGCAGCGAGGTCAGCGATGGCGAAGCGCTGCTGCGCAAGGTGGAGATGGGCTTGCTCGACGCCGCGCTGGTCTACCAGCCGACCTATGGCCCCGGCCTGCAGGTCGAACAGTTGATGGAAGAGAAGCTGATCCGCGTGCGCCGGGTCGATGCGCCCGATCCCTACATCTACATCGACTGGGGCGAAGCGTTCCGCCGCCAGCATGATGCCGCCCTGCCCGACCTGTCGCGCCCGGCCCTGAGCTTCAACCTCGGGCCCCTGGCCCTGCAGTTTATTCTCGAGCACGGCGGCAGCGGCTATTTCCGCACCCGGGTGGTCCAGGCCTACCTGCAAAGCGGGGTGTTCGAGCGCGTGCCCCAGGCGCCGGAGTTCACCTACCCGACCTTCCTGGTGCATGCCCGCGAACGCGACAGCGAGGCATTGCAGCAGGCCTTCAGCGTGTTGCGCCGGCTGGTGGCCGCTGGCGAAAGCGACTGGTCACAGCGCTGGGACCCGGTGATCTGAGCCCTGCGCCGCGGCAGTGAGCAGGTGCCGCTTGAGGCCGGCGATCAGGTCGGTCTGGGTGATCACCCCCACCAGCTTTTCGTCGTCGAGCACCGGCAGGCAGTGCAGCCCCTGTTCACTGAGCAACGGCAACAGGCGCTCCAGCGGATGCTGGCTGCCGACACTGACCACCCGCCGGCTCATCACCTGCTCCAGGCGCACCACCTTGCGCCGGAACAGGCCCCGCCAGCTGAAACGCCCACGGGCCATGGCCGGGCCGACCAGGTCGCTGAGGCTGACGATCCCCACCAGGCGTCCCTCTTCCAGCACCGGCAGGGTCTTGAGGTGATGGCCGGACAACAGCTTCCAGGCCTGTTCGAGGGTGGTGCGCGGCGTTGCCCACTGCACGTCGCGGGACATCACCGAGCTGGCGGTGATGCCGCCCAGGCTGCGGTGCAGGGCGTGCTGCTCGGTGGCCAGGATGATCCGCTCCAGCTCGTCACGGGTGACATCGACGAACTCGCCGATCTCCTCCAGGGCCTGGTCCAGGTCCCCGGCACTGATGCCGACCCGCTCGCCCGGCAGCGGGTCGTGGGTGTGGTGCAAGTCGCGCCGCGGGATCGCGCCCTTGGGGTAGCGCACGCCGGTCAGACGGTTGTAGAGCACGGCCACGCCGACCAGGATCAGCGCATTCAGCATTACCGGCTCGAGCAGGTGGTCACCCATGGCCACCAACCCCGGATCGGCCAGCACCGCGCTGGCCGCCACGCCGCCACCGGGCGGGTGCAGGCAGCGCAGCAGGCACATTGCCAGGATGGCGATGCCCAACGCCGCCGCCGCGACCCACAGCCCATCGCCGAAGGCGTGGCGCATGGCCAGGCCTACGACAGCCGCCAGCGCGTAGCTGCCCAGCACGGGCCAGGGTTGGGCCAACGGACCGGAGTGCACGGCGAACACCAGCACCGCCGAGGCTGCGAGCGGGCCCAGCAGATGCAGGGCAATCGATGGCCCATAGGCCAGGCTGCAAAGATAGCCGGCGAGAAACAGGCCGAGCAGCGCGCCAAGACCTGCACGCAACCATTCTCGGGGAGGGATGTTCAGCGGCGCCGGGAGCAAGCGCTGCAAGCGGGATTCGGGACGCGAGGCAGACATCGAGGTGACTTGATCGTGTTCTTCTGATGGTAAAAAGAAAGCCCAGCGCGACCGGCCTGGGCCCTGTGTTGCGCAATGCAGTGGCGCAAGGGGGCTCCGTCCTTGGAGAGATGGAAACCGCAAGGTTTCGTGGCCGGCATTGTGCCGGGCGCAGGTGGCGCTGGGCCAATTCAAAAAACTGCGGCTGTACTGCAATTTTTTTGCAGGCTTGATCTGGTCCCCAGCAGAAGCGGCTTGGCTCAGCGGACCTTGCGCGGCAGCTCGATACTCACTCGCAACCCGCCCAGCGGGCTTTCCAGCAGTGCGATGCGTCCACCCCAGGCCTCGACGATGTCGCGCACGATGCCCAGCCCCAGGCCATGGCCATCGACCTGCTCGTCCAGCCGCGAGCCGCGTTCGAGCACCTGCAGGCGCTGCGCCTCAGGGATGCCCGGGCCATCGTCATCGACCCACAGCTGGTAACCCTCGGCGCTTGGGGCGATGCCCAGGCGCACCTCGCTGTCGGCCCATTTGCAGGCGTTGTCCAGCAGGTTGCCGAGCAGCTCCAGCAGATCCTCACGGTCCCAGGGCAGCAACAAGCCCGGAGGCACGTCGCGCTCGAGCAGCAGGCCTTCGCCATGAATCATCCCCAGCGTCGCCAGCAGCCCGGGCAGTTCGCCATCGCAATCGAACTGCGCGCCGGGCAAGGCATCGCCGGCCAGGCGCGCGCGGTTGAGTTCGCGGGCCAGGCGTTGCTGGATCTGCTCCAGTTGCTCGCGCATCTGCGCGCGCACCTCGGGCAACGCCTGCAGGCGTTCGCTGGCAGCCAGGCTGACAAGCACCGCCAGCGGCGTCTTCAAGGCGTGACCGAGGTTGCCCAGGGCATTGCGCGAACGGCGCAGGCTGTCTTCGGTATGGGTCAGCAGGTGGTTGATCTGGTCCACCAGCGGTTGCAGTTCGCTGGGCACTTCGGCGTCCAGTTGCGAGCGCTGACCCTGCTGCAACTGGGCGATCTGCTGGCGCGCCCGCTCCAGCGGGCGCAACGAGCGGGTGACGGTGAGGCGCTGCAGCACCAGGACCAATATCAACGCCACCAGCCCCAGGCCCAGGCCGATCTGTTGCATGCGCCGAAAGCCCTCGCGCACCGGCGAATAGTCCTGGGCCACGCTGATCGAGATGTCCTGGCCGAGCCGCCGGTAGTCCCCACGATAGGCCAGCAGTTGCTGGCCCTCGGGGCCCAGTTCGTGACCGTCGTCCAGGCCGGGCTTGCCGGGCTTGGGCATGTCCATGTCCCATAACGAACGGGAGCGCCAGGTACCCTGGTCGAAATCAATGCGGAAGTAGTAGCCCGAGAACGGCTGCTGGTAGGCTGCCGACAGCCGTCGCTCGTCCAACTGCAGGCCGGACGGGCCACGCACCAGCGCCACCAGCAGGTTTTCGCTCTCCTTGCGCAGGCCAGCTTCCAGGTAACGCTGCAGGCCCGCCTCGAACAGCCACAAGGTCAACTGCGCCAGGGCCAGCCCAACTACTACCAGTACCGCCACCAGGCCCAGGCTCAGGCGCGCCTGGATCGACTTCACGCGGCGCTCCCGGCATACACGTAGCCCTGACCGCGGCGGGTCTCGATCACGCTGCGCCCCAGTTTGCGCCGCAGGTGGTTGACGTGCACTTCCAGCACATTGGAATCACGCTCGGTTTCCCCGTCGTAAAGGTGCTCGGCCAGGTGGCTCTTGGACAGCACCTGCCCCGGATGCAGCATGAAATAGCGCAACAGGCGGAACTCGGCGGCGGTGAGCTGGACATCGACACCCTCACGGCTCACGCACTGGCGGGACTCGTCCAGGTGCAGGCCGGCCGCTTCCAGTTTCGGCTGGTTGGCCAGCCCCTTGGCCCGGCGCAACAGGGCCTGGATGCGCAGTTGCAGCTCCTCGGGGTGGAAGGGCTTGCTCAGATAGTCGTCGGCCCCGGCCTTGAGACCTTCGATACGCTCGGCCCAGGAGCCACGGGCGGTGAGGATCAGCACCGGGGTGGCCAGGCCGCTCGCGCGCCATTGCCCCAGCACTTCGAGCCCCGGCAGCCCGGGCAGGCCCAGGTCGAGGATGATCAGGTCGTAGGGTTCGCTCTGGCCCTGGTACACCGCATCGCGGCCATCGGCCAGCCAGTCCACGGCATAACCCTGGCGCTGCAGGGTGGCGGTCAGTTCATCGGCCAGTGGGACATTGTCCTCGACAAGCAGCAGGCGCATTCAGTCGTCTTCCTCGTCTTTGAGCAGCGCGCCGGTGCGGGCGTCGAGCTTGATCTCGCGCACCACCCCCGCCGGGGTCAGCAGTTCGACCTCGTACTCGTAGCGCTCGTGCTTCTCTTCCAGTTCCGCCTCCAGCAGCCGTGCCCCGGGGTAACGCCCCAGGGCGGCTTCGAGCAATTGCTCCAGCGGCAGGATGATGCCCTTTTGCCGAAGCTCCAGGGCTTCATCCTGGTCCAGGTCGCGCGCGGCGGCCAGCGAACAGACGGTCAACAGGGCCAAGGCCAGGTAGCGTGCCGTTCGCGGTAGTGCAGGCATCAGTTGTCTCGCTCGTCCTTCAGGACTTCACCGGTCTTGGCATCCAGGGCCACGTCCCATTCGACGTTCTGGGCATCACGCAGGTCGACCTTGTAGATGTAACGGCCGTACTCGTCCTCGAGCTCCGAGTCGGTCACGGTGGCGCCGGGGTGCTTGGCCACGGCGGCGGCCTTCAGCTCGTCCAGCGACTTGATGGTCTTGGCGTTCACCAGCTTGACCACTTCATCGGGCTGCACATCCTTGGCGAAGGCGGCATTGGCACCGAAAGCGAGGGCGGCGGCGGTGAACAGGGCAGTCAAAGTTTTCATGAGGTTCTCTCCAGCGAGATGTGCAATTTGTCTACGGGGTTAAGATTAACCACCGGTCCTTAACTCAACCTGAAAACAGCTGGCCGCATGATAGCGCAGCTTGCGGCCTTGTCGCGGCCACGTGGGGCGGTGATGGCATCGCCGCCTCGCAATAAAGCCCTATACTGCCCGCCTGCCCTGCCCGAGACCCCGCCATGAGCGCCATCCACATCAAGTACCCCGCCCTGACCTTCAAGGCCGGCCAGCGCGCCTTGCGGCAGATTCGCGAGCGCGGCCTGCTGGCCGCCGATGTCGGCGTGCTGCCGGGCGCCGCCGGTGGCCCCAAGCCCTTGGGAATCCAGGGGCTGGACCTGGCGCTGTTCGGTGAATGGCTGCCGACGGCACCACGGCAACGGGCATTGATCGGCGCCTCGATCGGCTCCTGGCGTTTCGCCAGTGCCTGCCTCGACGACCCGGTGGCCGGCATCCGCCGCCTGGGCGAGCTGTATACCGAGCAGGATTTCGCCAAGGGCGTGACCCCCAGGGAAATCAGCCAGAGCTGCCAACGCATGCTCGACGACCTGCTGCAGGGCCGCGATGGGCAGATCCTCGCCAACCCGCACTATCGCCTGAACATCCTGGTGGTGAAGAGCCACGGCCAGCTCGCCCACGACCACCGTGGCCGCCTGGGCGTGGGGCTGGGCTCGGTGATCGCCAGCAACCTGCTGGGCCGCTCGCGCCTGGCCCGGCACTTCGAGCGGGTGATCCTGCACGATGAACGTGCCGCGCCACCGCTGGAGGCACTCACCGATTTCCCCTCGCGCAACCTGCCGCTGGACCTGGCCAACCTGCGCCACGCCCTGCTCGCCTCGGGCTCGATCCCGATGGTCATGGAGGGTGTACGCGACATCCCCGGCGCGGGTGCCGGCACCTACCGCGACGGCGGCTTGCTCGACTACCATCTGGACCTGCCCTACCGCGGCGACGACCTGGTGCTCTACCCGCACTTCACCGACAAGGTGGTGCCCGGCTGGTTCGACAAGGCCCTGCCCTGGCGCAAGGGCGATGCCACGCGCCTGCAGAACGTATTGCTGATGACCCCGTCGCCGCAGTACCTGGCCACCCTGCCCTACGGCAAGTTGCCGGATCGCAACGACTTCAAGCGTTTCATGGGCGATGCGCCGAGCCGCAAGCGTTACTGGTACAAGGCCATCGCCGAAAGCCGGCGCCTGGGCGACGAACTGCTGGAGCTGATCGCCACCGGGCGGTTACAGGATCGGTTGCAAGCCTTGTAGCGGGCATGCTGGTAGACTGCGCGCATCGTTGATTCACACAGAGTTATGCCAGCGTGGAAATTTTCAAAGAGTTCACATTCGAATCGGCCCACCGCCTGCCCAACGTCCCTGCCGGCCACAAGTGCGGCCGCCTGCATGGCCATTCGTTCAAGGTCGCCCTGCACCTGACCGGCCCGCTCGATCCGCACACCGGCTGGATCCGCGACTTCTCCGAGATCAAGGCGATCTTCAAGCCGATCTACGAGCAGCTGGACCACAACTACCTGAACGATATTCCCGGGCTGGAAAACCCCACCAGCGAAGTGATCGCCAAGTGGATCTGGGACCAGGTCAAGCCGCTGCTGCCGGAACTGTCGAAGGTGCGCATCCACGAGACCTGCACCAGCGGGTGCGAGTACACCGGCGACTGATCGAGCATCTGCATGGGCCCTATCGCTTGCAAGCCAGCTCCCGCAGGTCTTGCGCACGTTCTTAAGACAGCGCGGAACCTGTGGGAGCTGGCTTGCCAGCGATGAGGGCAACGCTTATTTCTGATCTGCCGCCAAAGCATCACGCAAGAAGCTCGGGGCGATATAGCGCTGGTAATGCGCCTCGGAAAGCAAAAAGAATTCCCGATCGATGGCGTCGCGCAGTTGTGGCAGCTCCCAGTCGCGGAACTCCGGCAGCAAGGCCATCCCATAGGCCTCCAGGTCGCGAATCATCCGCGCCCCGCGGGCGATCAGCTGGTAGGCCCAGCAATATTCCGACTGCTGTGCCACATAGCGGATCGAACGCTGTTCGAGCTGCTCGCGCAAGCGCGCTTTGTCGAACACTTCCAGCTTGGCCATCATCACCTGCACCAGCAGTTGCTCCAGGCGCAGCCACACGGCGCGCTTCTGCTCGTCGTCGTAGCCGTTCCAGTGGATCACTTCGTGGTGAAAGCGCTTGCAGCCGCGGCACACCAGGTCTCCATACACTGTGGAGCAGAGGCCGACGCAAGGCGTCTTGATGGATTGGTTGGACATGTAAAAACAACGGCTTGGCGGTGGAACACGGCCCCATGTTAGCCCTTTGTCTAACCAGGGTCACCCGTTAAAGTCTTCTTCGCCGCCTTACTTTCGGCTAATTTTTGCCGTAGAATCACTCCGCCTTTTCAAGGCAACCATGTCCGTTGGAAGCTGTTTTCAAAGCGTCACGAGCACAGTTCATCCGGTAGAACGGCGTTGGCCCTGTCCATGCGAGCGCATGGCCACGGCCAACCCCTCATCAGCCTTCCGTTCTACAGGCGTAAAACTTTGAAAACAGCTTCTGTAAGGATTCTCTGCGACCCTGGCTTGCCGGCTCAAAAAGCCGTCTTCAGCGCATGGGTGCAGAAGAATGCTGGATGAGCGTCCCGGACTCCCTTTAGGGACCACTGATGAGGGTAATAACTGTGCTTGAAGCCTACCGCAAACATATCGAAGAGCGTGCCGCTCTGGGTATCGTGCCCCAGCCGCTGAACGCCGAACAAACTGCAGGCCTGGTCGAGCTGCTGAAAAACCCGCCGGCCGGCGAAGAAGCCTTCCTCGTAGACCTGATCACCAACCGCGTTCCGCCAGGAGTGGACGAAGCCGCCTACGTCAAGGCCGCTTTCCTCTCCGCTGTCGCCAAGGGTGAAGCCAAGTCGCCGCTGATCGACCGCAAGCACGCCACCGAGCTGCTGGGTACCATGCAGGGCGGCTACAACATCGAAACGCTGGTCGCGCTGCTGGACGACGCCGAACTGGGCGCCGTCGCGGCCGAACAGCTCAAGCACACCCTGCTGATGTTCGATGCCTTCCACGACGTGGCCGAAAAAGCCAAGGCTGGCAATGCCCACGCCAAGGCCGTGCTGGAATCCTGGGCTGCCGGCGAGTGGTTCACCTCGCGCCCGGCGATCGCCGACAAGTACACCCTGACCGTGTTCAAGGTGCCTGGCGAAACCAACACCGACGACCTGTCCCCTGCCCCGGACGCCTGGTCGCGCCCTGACATCCCGTTGCACGCCCTGGCCATGCTGAAGATGGCCCGCGACGGCATCGAGCCTTCGCAGCCTGGTTCGGTCGGCCCGCTGGCGCAGATCGAAGCGGTCAAGGCCAAGGGCTTCCCGGTCGCCTACGTCGGTGACGTGGTCGGTACCGGTTCCTCGCGTAAATCGGCCACCAACTCGGTGCTGTGGTTCTTCGGCGACGACATCCCGTATGTACCGAACAAGCGCGCCGGTGGTTTCTGCTTCGGCACCAAGATCGCCCCGATCTTCTACAACACCATGGAAGACGCCGGCGCCCTGCCGATCGAGTTCGACTGCACCAACCTGGGCATGGGCGACGTCATCGACGTCTACCCGTTCAAAGGTGAAGTGCGCCGCCACGACAGCGACGAACTGGTCACCAGCTTCGAGCTGAAGACCGAAGTGTTGCTCGACGAAGTCCGCGCTGGCGGTCGTATCCCGCTGATCGTCGGCCGTGGCCTGACCGAGAAAGCCCGTGCCGAGCTGGGCCTGGCCCCATCGGACCTGTTCAAGAAGCCAGAGCAACCTGCCGCTTCGACCAAGGGCTTCACCCTGGCGCAGAAGATGGTCGGCCGCGCCTGCGGTCTGCCGGAAGGCCAGGGCGTGCGCCCAGGTGCCTACTGCGAGCCGAAGATGACCACCGTCGGCTCCCAGGACACCACTGGCCCGATGACCCGCGACGAGCTGAAAGACCTGGCGTGCCTGGGCTTCTCCGCCGACCTGGTAATGCAGTCGTTCTGCCACACCGCGGCCTATCCGAAACCGATCGACGTCACCACCCACCACACCCTGCCAGACTTCATCCGCACCCGTGGCGGCGTGTCGCTGCGCCCGGGCGACGGCATCATCCACAGCTGGCTGAACCGCATGCTGATGCCTGACACCGTCGGCACCGGTGGCGACTCGCACACCCGCTTCCCGATCGGCATCTCGTTCCCGGCAGGCTCGGGCCTGGTGGCCTTCGCCGCCGCCACCGGCGTCATGCCGCTGGACATGCCAGAGTCGATCCTGGTGCGCTTCAAGGGCAAGCTGCAGCCTGGCATCACCCTGCGTGACCTGGTCCATGCCATCCCTTACTACGCTATCCAGAAAGGCCTGCTGACCGTCGAGAAGAAAGGCAAGAAGAACGCCTTCTCCGGCCGCATCCTGGAGATCGAAGGCCTCAACGACCTGACCGTCGAGCAAGCCTTCGAGCTGTCCGACGCCTCGGCCGAACGCTCCGCCGCCGGTTGCACCATCAAGCTGCCGGAAAAGGCCATCGCCGAGTACCTGCAGTCCAACATCACCCTGCTGCGCTGGATGATCGGCGAAGGCTACGGCGATGCCCGCACCCTGGAGCGCCGCGCCCAGGCCATGGAAGCCTGGCTGGCCAAGCCTGAGCTGCTGTCGGCCGACGCCGATGCCGAATACGCCGAAATCATCGAAATCGACCTGGCCGACGTCAAGGAGCCTGTGCTCTGCGCGCCGAACGACCCGGACGACGCCCGCCTGCTGTCCTCGGTACAGGGCGAGAAGATCGACGAAGTGTTCATCGGTTCGTGCATGACCAACATTGGTCACTTCCGCGCCGCCGGCAAGCTGCTGGACAAGGTCAAGGGCGGTATCCCGACCCGTCTGTGGCTGGCCCCGCCAACCAAGATGGACGCCCACCAGCTGACCGAAGAAGGCTACTACGGCATCTACGGCAAGGCCGGCGCGCGCATGGAAATGCCAGGCTGCTCGCTGTGCATGGGTAACCAGGCACGTGTGCAGACCGGTTCGACCGTGGTCTCCACCTCGACCCGTAACTTCCCGAACCGTCTGGGCGACGCCACCAACGTATACCTGGCCTCGGCCGAGCTGGCTGCTGTCGCTTCGATCATCGGCAAGCTGCCGACCGTCGAAGAGTACATGCAGTACGCCAAGGACATCGACAGCATGGCTGCCGACGTCTACCGCTACCTGAGCTTCGACCAGATCGCCGAGTTCCGCGAAGCCGCGGCCAACGCCAAGATCCCGGTGGTTCAGGCGTAAACAGCTGCAAGTGGTAAGTTGCAAGCGGTAAGAAGAAGCCCCGGTAGAGATACCGGGGCTTTTTTGTTTGAGCCGCCGGCCTCATCGCTGGCAAGCCAGCTCCCACTGGATCGCGCAGTGCTCAAGGTCTGCGCCAAACCTGTGGGAGCTGGCTTGCCAGCGATGAGGCCGCAACAGACAACATCAAATCACGAACAGATCGACAAACCTGTACACCGGCATGCCCTCCAGCCTCGCCTGGTCCTTGCACAACGCCACGATCTCCTCACAGCGCTGCCGCGCAAATCGCGTCGCCAGGTTCTCCCTGAACTTCGCCTCCAGCAAAGGCATCCCCTCCTCCCGCCGGCGCCGATGCCCGATCGGGTACTCCACCACCACCTGCGGCGTGTGCGAGCCATCCTTGAAGAACACCTGCACGCCATTGGCAATGGAACGCTTGTCGGCCTCCAGATACTCGCGGCTGAAGCGCGGCTCCTCGACGATCACCATCTTCTCGCGCAGGCGGTCGATGCTCGGGTGCGCGGCATGGAAGGCATCTTCGTAGTGCTCGGCCACCAGGTCACCGAATATCAACGGCACCGCCGTCATGTATTGCAGGCAGTGGTCGCGGTCCGCGGCGTTGGCCAGCGGCCCTTCCTTGGAAATGATGCGAATCGCCGATTCGTGGGTGGTGATGACGATGCGGTCTATCTCGTGCAGGCGGTTGCGCACCTGCGGGTGCAGGATCACCGCAGCTTCGCAGGCCGTCTGGGCATGAAATTCGGCGGGGAAGCTGATCTTGAACAGCACGTTTTCCATCACATAGCTGCCCAGCGGCTGCGGCAGGCGCAGTTCGCGCTGCGCCTCGGGCTTGAGCGCCAGGTCCTTGTTGGTGTGGCTGAACGACACGTCATAGAACCCCCACTGCCTGGCGGTCAGCGCACCGGGCACACCCATCTCGCCTCGCAGCGCGATATCGGCCAGGCGCACGCCACGACTGGAGGCATCCCCCGCCGCCCACGACTTGCGCGACCCGGCATTGGGCGCATGACGGTAGGTACGCAGGGCCTGGCCATCGACGAACGCGTGAGAGAGTGCTGACAACAATTGTTCGCGGCTGGCGCCCATGAGCTTGGCACACACTGCTGTCGAGGCGACCTTGACCAACAGCACATGGTCCAGGCCAACCCGGTTGAAGGAGTTTTCCAGCGCCAGCACGCCCTGGATCTCGTGGGCCATGACCATGGCATCGAGCACCTCGCGCATGGCCAGGGGCGCCTCGCCATTGGCCACGCGCTTTTGCGACAGGTGATCGGTGACCGCCAGGATGCCACCGAGGTTGTCCGAGGGATGGCCCCACTCTGCCGCCAGCCAGGTGTCGTTGTAGTCCAGCCAGCGGACGATGCAGCCGATGTCCCAGGCCGCCTTGACCGGGTCAAGGCGGTAGCTGGTGCCCGGCACGCGGGCGCCATGGGGGACGATCGTGCCTTCGACCAACGGGCCAAGATGCTTGGTACATTCCGGGAAGCGCAGGGCCAGCAGGCCGCAGCCCAGGGTGTCCATCAGGCAGTGACGGGCGGTGTTCAGCGCCTCGAAGGATTTGACGCGGTAGCCGAGCACATAGTCGGCGAGGGTCTGCAGGACCTGATCGTAGTCGGGACGGGTGTTGAATTCAGTATTGGCGCTCATTGGCGGCTCCTTTGCGACTGGGGCTGCTGCGCAGCCCATCGCCGGCAAGCCGGCTCCCACCCCGACCGCGCCGCACTCAAGCCAAGCGCTATCCCTGTGGGA
>NZ_JBFNXN010000002.1:0-39034 GCF_040813665.1 Pseudomonas sp. TE50-2
CACAGCCTTGCGGCAGAGGCTTGCGGCAGTTCTCGCAGACTCGCCCCTGGACGCAGCCCAACTCCTGCTGCAACAAGGCATGGTCACGGCGAACCGTCGTCGCGAAATACTCCTTGATGCTGTAGGCCCCAGCGGCGCCGCCGCGCTGCTCGCGCAACTCTTCGAGCATCTTCGCCTCCAGCGGCCCAAGGGTGACTTCGATTCGACCGCAACCAGCCTCAGCCTGGCGCGCCCTGGACTCCTCCTTACGGATCGCCTCGGGCGACCTCTCGACCTTGTGACCGGTCACAGCACACCCCCAGCGGCCGGCGTGACCTGCCGCGCCATACAACAACCTGAACAACAACTTTCGGGGGCATTCAACAACCGCTCGGACTGCTGATTGAGGCGTGCAATCTCTTTCAAGAGGGCCGCCCGGTACTGGCCGAGCGACTGGAACGTCATCGCCCAACCGTCATTCGCCACCAGCGCGGCGAGCTGGGCCAGCTTATCGGGTCTGTTTTTCATGGTCTAACCTTCTCCCTTCTAATGATGGCTCAAACGCCCAGCCAGCCCGCGCGCGACGTGACTTTGTGGGCAATGCCGGTTTCGCTCGATCTCGGCCCTGTCTCGGAGGCAAAAAAAACATCGGCGGCGCGCAGCTCAGCCAGGCCCCGGCCGTCGAGCCAGGCGTGCCAGCGCTCCAGGGCGGTGCGTTTCAAGGCGCGCAGCTCGGTGTGGATGTAGTCAGCGGTCACCCCCTTGAGGGCATGGTTCAGCAGCGCCTCGGCCACCAAGAAATTCACATCCAAGTCAGCCCAGCCGGTGCGCGCCGCCTTGCGCAGGTCGTGCCCGGTCCACTCGCCATTACCCAAGCGCTGGTAGCATTCGGAGGCTTGCCGCGCCGCCATGCACCGCCCTTTCACCCCAGGGAACAGGAACACCCCGCCATAACCACGGGACTGCTGCCAACTGCGGTAGCGCTCCAACAGCGAGCAGACTTGCGTGGTCAGCGGCAGCACCAGGGCCTCGCCGGTCTTGGTATGGCGCGCCGGAATGAACCACTCACCGCCCGCCAGGTTGAACTGCTGCCAGCGGGCCATACGCGTCTCGCCAATGCGCGTGCCGTGGCACAACATCAGGTATGCCAGCACCACCCCCACCGGCTCAGCGGCGGACCGCTCCAGCAGGTGCGCGAGCAGCGCGGCAATCTGATCAGGGCGCACCCGCCCTTCTTTAATAGGAATGGCCTCGGGAATGAAATCGGGAAACTCGAAGCCGGCCACCGGGTTGCTGGCAATCAGTTTGAGTCGGGACGCCAAGCGAAACGCAGCGATCAGCACGCCAAAGATTTGCCGGACATAGGCCAGGGAAAAGCGCTCCTGCAGCGGCCAGATCAATTCGGCATCGACCACGCCCCGACTCATGCCCACCAGGGTATGCTTGCCGAGCATGGGTTTCAGGTGCTTCTTGATGATGGTCGCCACGGCCTGCTTGCGTGACGAGGATTTGCCACTGTCGCGCTGCATGCGGTCGCCGTACCAGTCGAGCAGCTGACCCACGGTCTGCCAGCCATCGAGCGTGGTGGACGTGGCCGGATCGACCGCCAGGCGCGCCAGGATGCCGGGCAAGGCGTCGAACAACGCACCCGCGCTCAGCGCCGGCCAGTTACCGACCTTGTGATAGGGGTTTTTCGGATTGCCGGCGTAACTCAGCACGTACCAGCTGCCACGCTCACGGCCGTTACCGTAACGCAATAGCACCGGCCGGCGCGTGTCGGCCAGCTGGCGGACATGGGTCATTGGGGAATGCCGCTTGATCGCGGCGTCGGAGACGAGTACCCGCAATGTGCGCGGGTCTTCTTTCGGGGAAGGGTCTGGCATGGCCTGGCTCCTTGTTGAGGCGACCAGGCCCAGGACTACACAGCCGGGTCGCGGCGAAGGCGCAGCACACCCCTACCCCAGCACCCAGGCATCGAAGGCGAAGCGGCTACGCAGTGAGTCATTGCGGGTTACGGATTGAAGGTGAGGCGCAACTGGCGCGCCTTGGCGACCAGTTGGTAATGCTCGGCAGTCTTTTCCGGGCTCGGCCCTGGACGGTCGAAGTGGTCGACCAGCTGGAGCAGGAACGTGCGCTGTTCCAGGTACTGCCCGAGCAGCTTGGAAGCCAGCACGTCGCCGGGGCCGAAGCGGTCTTTCAGGTCGTCGAGCTCTGTTTGGGTAAGCATTCGTGGTATCCGAATTCGACTGCGATTTTTCCCCGCGCCTCGGCGAGACGGGTCCGGTAGGTGCGCAGCGACACCCCCAGTAACAGGGCATGGGATAATTGATCTAGACCGGGCTGGTAGTGCTTCCAACCCCGCGCCACGGCCACACGCTGACAGCCCGCGGCGTACTCCAGGCGCAACGCATCCGCGCACATCGGCGCGGTCTTGCGCAGCTCGTACACTAGAATTTCCACCCGCTCCTCCAGCGTGTCGCGCGGCTCACGCGAGCCCCCACCACCCCCGCCGAAGTTGAGTTCACCCTTGCTGTCGATCAGCCGGGCCAGCAGCGAGTCAGCGCCGCCACTTTCGGCGGTCCGCCCATCGCTCAGCCAGCGTGCCCAGGAATCACACAGGCGGTCGACGCGGTCATAGGCGCGCCTGGCCATCAGCTCGCCCGGCGCTTCAACAGCACTTCGGACAATGCTTCCTCGGGGTCGAGGTGATCGCCCTGGCCGCCGAAACGGTCGGTCACCAGCAGTTCGCCGTGCCGAATCGCCACAGTGCGCGAGAACGGCCGGCACAGGTGCCAGACGAAGCCGCCTGCCGCCCGCAGCGCCTCGGCCTCACCCTCACCGAGGATATGGGCATAGATCAGGCCGGGGTCGCGGCGCCGGGGCGATTCGGCCAGGGCAGCCGATAACGCCCGCGCGCGCACGCTCTCCATATGCGGTCTACAGTGATTCGACACGCTCGGCAGTAGGTCGACCAAGCCGAGGTCCAGGCGCACCAGGCTGCGCACGATGGCGTTGCGCGCCTCGGCGGTGCCGCCGGCCAGGCCGATCAATAGCGCGGGCCTAGTCATGGGGCCACCTGTTCGAGCGGTCGGAAAATGCCGTTGTAGTCCACCCGGCCACAGGAGACGCGCACGATATTGCGGGCCGCAATGAAGCCCGGATAGCGCTCACCTCGATACCAGGCGTACACGGTGCGGGGGTTTTCACCCAGCAACTGGGCCGCCCGCCGCACCCCTGGCTTGCCCTTGCCCATCTTGTCGATCCACGCGTTAAATTCCACGATATGTGCTCAGATACACTTATCGTGGAATCTTATGGCGAACTAACTCCCACTTTCAAGCTCTTAAGTGTAAGAAATACACTAAATGTGTACTCTACAGCGTCGACCTATTACTATTGCAGCAAGTGACCCGGCCCTGGGATTCCCCCAGGCCGCCAGAGAGAATGAGCATGACAGACCTGAAAATCGGCGTTGGCCTTCGACTGAAACAGTGCCGTTCAGACCAAGGACTGACCATTGAGGAGACTGCCAACCGCCTAACCGAGCGCACCGGCGAGCGCGTAATCCCGTCGCGCTACTCGAACTGGGAAACCGGCCTGCGCATGCCGCCACCCGACATGATGATCAAGCTGGGTGAACTGTTTGGCGTTGCGCCGGGCTGGCTGCAAGGTTTCACCCCGCACTCCAGCGCCAATATGACGCTGTCGGATTACATCACCGCCAACAGCCCGCAACTGTCGACCAAGCAAGGCGTGGTACCTGTCAAACAAGCCTCTGACGCCACCGCCTACAATCTTGACTATTTGAAGCAGCGCGGCTTGGATCGAAACCGCCTGCTCGCCATTCGCCAGGTCGACGCCAGCATGGCCGGCTTGATCGAGGAGGGCGACGAAGTGCTGATCGACCAAACGCGCACCGACGTGGACGGCCAGGACCTGTACGCCATCGTCGCGCCGAGCAGCGCTATTTGGGTGCGCTGGATATCGGCCCAGCTGGACGGCAGCTATAAATTGTCGGCCGAGAACGCCGAGCGCTATCCCGAGCAAGTGCTTGACCGCGACGCATTCGAGCGCCTGACCATCGTTGGTCGCGTCGCTCGGATCGCTCACGACCGCTGACCGCCGATCTGCCGTCCGAATAACAAGCCCCCAAGTGGGGCTTTTTTGATGGCTCACATTACACTTATTGTGTATATTTCCACGAATCTTAGGAACGGCAGAACGGACTTTCTCCCATGCACGGCAGCGACACCACTTCCCCAGCACTCACCACCCCACCTCCAGGCCACGAATTGGCCCAGCAGAAGCAAGCCGCCCTGTTAGTGTCGGTGCGCGAAACCGGCAGCATTGGACACGGCATCTATGCCATCGCCAACAACTGCTGCAATGAGGGCTATGTGTCCCTGGATCACGTCGAACAAATCGCCCTCCTAGCCCGGCAAATGTGCCGCCAGCTCGAACACCTCGGAATTACCCTCTCCAACTGATCCCGCCGCAAGGATGCGCCACAATGCAAGCCGTCATGGAAGTAACTGGCGAGGACGTTATAGGCCTGCCAGGCCAAACCCTGTCCAGCACTGAACTGCTGACGCTGGTTGGCCTGGCCGACGGCACCCCGACCCCAGTCTTGGCCAAGCAGCTCCAGCTGGATGACTTCGCCATCAGCCAGATTGAACGCGGCATTCAGCAGAAGCTGGGCGCCAAGAACCGCCTACATATGGTCACACGCGGCTTCACCCTGGGCGTGTTAGTGCCCCGCGCGCTGTGCATGCTGCTTTGCCTATCGGCCGCGCTGGAAATCGACCACGACATGCTCCGCCCGCGTACGCAACGCCGCTCCCGCTCAAACTTCGAAACCGTCCGCATCACCCGCACCACACCGCAGGCCGGCGCTGGCCGCGCACCTCTCTACGGTTAACGCCGAATCAACATATCTACATTTCTATATTTGTTGAACCCATAAGGGCGCGTAGCTATACTGCGCCCATCCGCTGAAATGTTGATTTCTACATATGTAGCTTTCAACATGGCGCTATTGAATGGAGTTCAACCATGTCTATTCGCATCGCTATGGCCGGCCAGAAAGGCGGCGTGAAGAAATCCGCCACCGCGCGCGCCCTGGGCACCGCCTTTGCCGGTGCCGGCATGCGCGTATTGATTGCCGACTTCGACCCCAAGCAGACCACTTGCACCAAGTGGAACCTGCGCCGCCAATCACGCTTTCCCGACCTGCCAGCGATTGCGGTCAAACCCTATGCCAGCGTGGCGCAGTGCCTGCGCGAGGCGGACGAGTATGACGTGGTGATTTTTGATCCGGGCGCGTTCGCCTCGGAGATAATGGTGGAAGCCGCCGCCCAGGCCCATTGCGTGATCTTGCCAACAGCCCTGGGCCTGGATGACTTGGAGCCCTCCGTGGACCTGGCCAATGGCCTTGTGCAACGCGGCGTCGACCCTCAGCGCATCGCCTTTGCCCTGCACCCGGCCGGCGACAGCGACAGCGAGCTGGCCGCCGCACGCGAGTACCTAGGGCAAACGCCCTATGCGACACTAGACGGCTACGTCCCTCAAATGACCATTTACAGCATGGCCCATGACCTCGGCCTGTCGGTGATCGAAGCGCGCAGCCCCGTGCCCCGGCAGAAAGCTGAAAGAATGATTCAATCCGCCATCAACACCATCAGCGCCCTGGCCAACTAAGGATTCCCCCCCATGACTATCGACGTACCCACCAACCTCAGCCAAAAGAAGCCGAAACCCTCGGCAAAAGGTTCGCCAGCCGCGCTCAAACCTCTTGAGCCCGCGACAGCCAAAACCAAGATCGCCCTAAACGTGAACCTGCCCGCCGACCTGAAAACCGCCATCCACATGGAGTCCGTGCAGCGCGGAATCAGCATGACCAAGCTGATTGGCGAAATGTGGACGGCCTACCAAGAGAAACGGCGCGGCTGATCCAGCAGGCAAACAAAAGCCCCGCATTGGCGGGGCTTTTTTATGGCTCTGTGACCGGTCACGATTCGACCTGAAACCCTGCAATGCCGAGCCCTTGGGTAAACCGCTCCAGGGTGTCAAGGCTGGCCCAGGTGCGCGGATTCTCGCGCTTGGAACGCACCGGCACCCAGTGCATGCGGCGGCGTACCAGCAGCACCCAGCGCGCGCCGTCCTCGGTGCGCTGCACCATGAACTCGCGCGCGGCCTGGCTCTCGACCAACAGGGCCAATTCCTGTTCTGTAAACGCCGAACGCGTCAAACCCTACCCCTTTGCGATGGACTGCGGCCGTCAGTGACCGGGACGCTATGATGGCCGCGCTTTTGCGTGCCGTCACCCTGGACCACGCGATTATCGCCGTTACGCGTAACGCGCACGACCCCGCCGGCTTCCTCGACCACGCGAAAGCCCTGGCTCAGCAACTGCTGCACCGTGTTGCGCTGCAAAGGGGTCATCGTGGCCACACCTCGCCCTCGCGGCGCTGCGCCTGCGCCTCGATCACCTGGGCCACCGCCTCGCCGTCGAGCGCGTGCAGCTCGTACACCTCTCCCGCGTGCAGCAGCTGACCGCGCGCCACCTGCACCACCTCATCAATGGCCACCTTGCTCCGAGCCTTGGCCAGGCGCGCATAGGCCTCATGCGCGACCACCCGCAGCGGCTCGGCCACGAACAGGTCGACCAGCAGCCGCCGATAGGCGCGCTCATCGGCACTCATCACCGGCCAGCTCATGGCGTCACCCGCCTGAACTCGACCACCCACACCCACGGATTGCCCGCCCAGTCGCCGCCAGTGGACTCCCACAGCCGCCGAAAGGCCGCCGGGTACCAGTCGCGGTAATTCGGCGACACATCGTCGCTAGCCAGCTCGGGCGGGCACACCAGGCCTTCGGCACGAATGTCCGCCCGACTGATCGCCTGCAGGCGCTCGACGCGCACGGCGGTGACTTCCAGCAGGATACGGCTGGCCCAGCGCGGCATATGGATGCTCGGCGTCCAGCCGGTGTAACCGCCCTCCGCCGGCGTAGCCAGGTGCGCAGGATCGGGCTGCAGGCAGCGGTACGGGTGGCCGTGACAGTGGTACACCAGCGGATAAGGCCCGTCGGCGCGGTAGATCGTCTGATAGGTCACACCGGGAGGCCCAGGGATGCCGGCGCGGCCGGGCTGCGCATAACGCCCCTCGCCGACCTGCACCGGATGCACGTCCTGCCAGCTCTCGCGCACCCACAGCCGGTCGCCGACCTGCCCGAACGGGCAAGGCGGCAGGGCCGCATAGGGCTGACTACCGGTCGGCAGCCACCAGTCGTGACTGTGCCGCGCATGCCTCGGCGCCGTAGCAGGCCTCACCGACCACGGCCCCTCAAGGTACTGGGGCTTGACCACGCGCCGGGTGACAGTCTTTCGGCCTTCCAAAATGGCGCGCACCATGGCGCCGCTGAACAGTATCGGCCGCTCTTTCATGCTGGCACCCCGTGCAGACGGTCAGCATCAATCAGCTGGTCAGTGGCCTCGGCGGTGCGCGCAATGTCGACACCGGGGCGCTTGTAGCGCATACCCACGGTGTCGCGCAGGTAGCGGTAGCGCTCGGCATCGGCGCGCCAGGCCTCGACCTCGGCGCGCAGGGCGTCGTACTCGCTGGCCAGCACCACCTGCTCGCCCGGCGGCCAGATGCGCGGATCGCCCTGGCCGTCCCTGACCCGCTGAGCAAAGAACGCCTTCCCACTCATACGACACCCTCCCCGGCCGCCACGCGGCGCGCCCAGCTCACACACGGACCGTCTTCGGTGTCGAAGATCCCCAACAGGAACCACTCAGGCCCCGGTGACTCAGGATTCCAGCCCTCGCAGCTGCACGACTCCTCAGTCCAATAGTGGTGCTCATCGCTATTCAGGTCGCTCTCCATGAGCCGCTGCCGCAACTCCAGGCGCTGCTCAGTGATCCACGCCCGAAAGGCCGCGTGGTCGTCTTCGTCAAAGTCCGGTAGACCAGGGTGCTCCCACCAGCCGTCTTGGTCGCGTTCGACGGGCACCGGGCCGATCAGGATCAGTTCGCCGCTCATGCCCGCACCTCCACGGCCTGGCGCGCGACCTGGGCGGTGCCTTCGATCATGCCGCGCAGCACGTCGCCCTCGGCGCGGTTGATCGTCTTGAGGTACTGCAGCGCCTCGACCACGCCGATGGCGCGTTGCTCGTTACGGTCACGCAAGGCGCCTTGGGTGTGGGTGATGACCCGCAGGCACATGTCGAGGTAATCGTGCAGCCGCTCGGGCAGGTTAAGGGCGCTGAGGGGCAGCGGTGCGGGGGTGGCCATGGTGAAACTCCTTTTCGAGTGAGGGGGTGTACTGCGCTAAAACCACTTTACCTATTTCTGGTCGCCCACTTTATAGCAAAGTGGTAATTCTGGACACAAAAAAAGGCCCCCGGTCGTCGGTCGACTGGGGGCCTGGGTTTAACATATCTCTACTTACGCGCAGGGCGTGGGCACTTCGCCATCACAGGCCAGAGCGCTGCAGCACCTCCGACTGACTCAGCCCCCGGCCAAGGATGTAGCACGGCAGCACCTGGCCATTGGGGCGGGTGGTGGCCACGATGTTGATCAGCCTCCAACCGCGTTCGATCAACACTTCGGCTTCCTTGGCGCTTTCCGCCTCGAGGATGTAATGCACCTTGCTCAGTTCCATGTTGCGCTCCTTGTGAATAGTGGCGGGTCGCCAGTGTACGCCACCCGCCAGGCGGGCGGCCTCGATCTTGAAGGGTGGGGGTTCGCTTACTCGGCCACAGGCCGGGCCAGGCGCACGCGCTCGGCGATGAGGTTCAGCAGGTGCTGACCCTGCAGCATGTAGATGCCCGACACGCGGCTGCGCTCGGCCTCGTCATCAACCGACAAGCGCCCCGCCTGCTGCGCCTTGGCGTCGAGCGCCTTCCAGCGCACCAACGCCTGCTCGATGCCCGCCAGGTCGGCAGCCAGGTCGGCCAGATCAATCAGCAGCGGCGCCGGGGCTGGATGAGGTTTGGTGGTGGTCATGGGTGGGGCTCCTTGCGGGGATGGGGTGGGGTGGGGTTCAGTTACGGCCGAACGCGTGTTCGTCGGTCGGATCATTGTCCGGCCAGCGGCCCGCGCAGCCCGGCCGCCGGCAGCGCAGCGCCACATGCACGCCGGCGGCCGGCTCGGGGTCGCACATCATCGCCACCAGGCCGCAGGCCGGCGTGCCGTCGGCGCGCAGTACATGGGCCATCTTGACGCTACGCACATCCGGCCGACGAAACCAGCTGGCATCGCGGAAAGCGGCTTGCAGTGCCGGGGCAGGGGTTGCGGTCATGGGCGGGGCTCCTTGGGAGTGCGGGGTGGGGTTCAGGCGTGACGGTTCACGAGATTGCGCAGCTGGGCCAGCTGTTCGCCGGCGGCCTGCAGCTCCTGCGCACGCTGACGGGCCTCCACCAGAAACCCGCGAATCAGTTCGGCCTCGGCGGGCGACAGGCCGGCCTTTGGCAATTGCTCCTGCGCCCGGCCAATGCACGCGGTGATGTGCTGCAGCGCAGGCGCCTGTTCAGCCAGCAACGCCTCGCGGCTGCTGTCGGTTGTGCTCATGGGGCGATCCTCGATCTTATAGGGGTGGGGCTCGGTTCGTTACGGTAACGTGTGACGGGTCACAGGCCGCGCAGAACCCACGGCGGGATATAGCGAACTTTCAGCCGCACACCCTCGGGGCTGGCCACCTGCTCGACCAGCTCCAGGTTGTACGGCGTTGGATCCGCGCCGAAACGCGCAAGCTTCACCGGCTCCGGCCTGGCGTGCTGCACACACCACTCGGCCACGGTCGGTGCGGGTTGCTTGGGATCGTCGCTCATCGGGTCGCCTCGATCTGGTGGGTTTGGGTTCGGTTCGTTACAACAGCGCTCAGAACTCGCGGCGGGGGTGATCCCATCGGGGATCCTGGGCCGGCTCGCCCGACTCCCAGGGCAACGGCTCACCCCGGCGCACGCGCTCCAGACAGTGCTCAGCCCACACCTGCAGGCTGTACGGGGTAGCCTGGGCCTGCGCGACCAGGGCCGCGCGCAACACCTCGCGCTGCAGGTCCGGGCGGCGCGGGAGGATCTGCTGTAGCACTTCCTCCAAGGCCAGGGCCTGGCCGGCTTGGGCAGCGATCTGCGGGGAAACGTGAAGCATGGGCGGTACTCCTTGTCAGTGGCGGGGCGGTTTTCAATCGTTACGCGTAACGGGCAGCTCATCAGGGCCGGCGCTGCGCGACTGCTCGCCAGGCCGCGCCAGGCGCCAGTGGGTCACACTGCCGATATAGCCGCCACTAGCCAACTCCCACTGCCCCGCCGCGAAGTGGCAGGCGAACAGCTCACCACTGTAGCCAGGGGCATAAACCATATAGGTCAGCAGGCCAAAACGGTCCTCGCTCGGCAGATCAACCGCGCAGGCCACCCAGTCGCGCCCGCGCTCCAGCACAGGCGCCAGGTAGGCATGCTGCTCGGGCTCCACGGGATCAACCGGAAGCCCTTTAAGTTCTAGCCAAGCATTGAACCTCTCTTTACCCACCAGCCGAGTGAGCGCCCTTTTTCGCCGGTAGCTCTCCAGGCTCTCACCTGCAAACAGCTCCGACTGCAGGTCGCCCATGCAGCGCGCGCAAATGCCGCACCCTGAATCAGGGTTGCCAGGAGTGAAGTAAGCAAGGCATTCGCGGCATTCACCCGTGACGCCCCCGGCAACCTCGGTAAATACCTCGGCCGCCTGGAAATCCCAGCGCTCGCCACAGGCCTGGCACACCGCGCGCAGCGAGCCCGAGCGAGACTGCTTAAGGCTTCCGCCACAAGCACCACAAGCACAAGAAGCCAGCTGCTCGACCATTGCCTGATCCACGGCCGAGTGATCTTTCTTAGGCTTGCGCAGCCCCCTACCCTGGGCGGCCTTGAGCTTGCGATACTCGCGCACCAACTGCTGACCACCCTCCTGCAAGTGCTCGCCGCGCTGCATGCGGCACTCCAGGCCATACAGCTGCAAAGCCAGGTAGTCGTCGTGATCCTTCATTTATAGGGCCTTCGTCAGGGGTGGCACGCTCTTGGTCGGAGTGTGCCCTACTCGGCTCAAATCATCAACATTTGTTGATTTGTAGATTTATTGTTTTCTTCATCGCCCGCTACGCCCAGCTCCGCTAACCGCTCGGCGGCCTCCCCAGCCAGCCAGACGTCCAGCCGCTTACGCTCGGCCTGGGTGATGCGCTCGCGGAACGCACGCACCTCAGCCAGGCCCTGCTGCAAGGCCGCGCCGGGCGAGGCGGCGAACTTGCCCCACTTCGGCAGTGGCGCATAACTACTGCCATTTCCGTTCTGCGAGGACAGGCAGGCCGACCACATCCACTGCCCTTCATGTGGCACCACCTGCACAGCCACCAACGCCACGTCTTCCTCGCGGCTGTGCTTCCACTTGTGCCTGCGCAGCAGCTGCAGGCTGAACGCCTCCGGCCCGGCGCTGGTCGGCGTATCTGTTGATTTGTTGATTTGTTGATTTGTAGAAATCGACTGACTGCCAAACTCCCCACCGATCTGCCTGAGCAGCGCGTGCAGGCGGTCGATTTCCGCGCGGGCCGCTACCAGCTCGGCCTGGGCCGTGGCCTGCTTGCGCTTGAGGTCGTCACAGATCACATGCCACAGCTGCCGTGAATACCACGCTTCGCGATCCTCGTCGGCAGGCCAATTCACGGGGGCGCCATCGCCCGACTGCAGGCGGCGGTACAGCTCCAGTAGATTACCTTTCATGAACTCGCCCGCGAGCGGACACTGGAAGTCGTAATAGTCCAGGGCGCTGCTCAGGTAGAGGCGGTCGCGCGCACTAAGCACCACGGTCAATAGCCCCTCGGCCTCGGCCTTCGCCTTGCGCTCATTACTCCGCTGGCGAAACAAACGCTGCCGCTCGGCATTACTCATTGGGCCTTTCTGCCCCGGCGCGGCCTGCGCTTCGTCCGCCGGCGCATCCAGCGCCGACAGGGCCAAGGTTTGCTGACCGTTATGCGTAACGCTGCCGAGTGCAACAGCCATCCACGCGGGACGCTTGAGGCCGGCGCGGGCCGATTCGCGCAGCACCACCGACTGGCATTCGGTCGCCAGCAGGCGCTTGACTTCCTGGCGCAGCGCGCGAGCGAAGTCCAACCCAAGGAACGCATCAGGCCATAGCTGCAACTGGTGCTCGCCGTGCTCATTCAAGAACCGCGAGTCGGCGTCTACTGCGTGCAGCATCACGCCGTGAGCACCGCCGAGACTGCTGCAGCCAACTCGCACCCACATACGCATGTCGCCCACTTCCAGCAGCCACTCGCCACACTCGCCCCAGCGGGTCGGCACACCGGCAGCCGGGGCTAGATGCTTCTGCACCCTGTCGAGCCCGCCACCATCGAGCTTGCAGGCCCACGCGGTATCGCCATTCAGGCGCCACACAGCTGCCCAATAGAACAGCCCAGCCGCCTCAATCGCCTGAGCATCGGCGCACAACATGGCGTCATTGAACTGCTCCAGCCGATAGGACGCATGCGACAGCAACGCCTCTTCTCCCTCGGGCAGCAGCGCCAAGGCGTTGCGGAAGTCGCCCATTTCATGCGGCGACTCGGCGTACTTACGCTGTTGCTGGATCGCCCTCGGGCTACGGGTGGTCTTGCGAGGCATGCGAGCATTCTCCCAGGTTGTCCTGGGGGGATTATATGTTGATCTGTAGATATCTACAATTGTTGATATCTACAATTTCGGGAGTTCTGCCGGATTGACCACATCCGCCGGCACTAGCCCGACATAGACAGTCAGCAAGCGCCACACCGCATACGGCACCTCGCCCTGGCCACCGACCCACTTGCCGATTTTTCCCGGAGACACGCCGACCAGCCGCCCCGCCCCGGACCGCCCAAGGTCCGCCAGGCGCAGCAGCTCGCGAAACTCGCCAGGACTCGGCGGCTGCCAGTCGTCGCTGTAGCGCTCGAACAACCCAGGACGGCCCAAGCTCAGTTCCTGCAGCGCCAAGGAGTAGGGCAACTGTCGCGGCGGATCGGCCGCTATTTCCAGAAACGCCCCCTGCTTTCGCACCAATGTCCGCATGGCATCCTCCAGCCCCAGGTCGACCAACTCCGACCGCGAACCGTCGCGCATCACCAATACGAACATGCAAAGCCTCCAATGCTGTGCGGCCGGCGTCCGGCCAGAAATGGCAAAGCGCGCCCTTGGGCGCGCTATGCGTGGAAAGGGCCATTCTAGAGAGGCCCCGCAGGGGGTGACATTAAAACGCCGTCACGGCACCGTCAATTTACCCCCGCCCTGGACCAAGTTGGGATGGTACTGCACCAGCACTTCGGCGCCACCCTTCCAGCAGGTCCAGCCGGACGGCAGGGATAGCAGCCCCTGGCAGTGATAGTCATGGCACTGATAAAACCCACTACCCTCCAGCCAGGCGCCAATGGCTACCAAGAGCGGCCGGTCTGGGTGCTCCTGGCTGGCAAACGCCGGCACCGTGAAAAACAGGCACGGCCGTAGATTGCCGGCGGCGTTCCTGACATTGGCGCGAAGGTTGAATTTTTCATGGAACGCCCGTTTCAAGGCGGCCACGTGAGGGGCTTGCTTGCTCATCGGCTTAACTCCGGTGGTAGCGGTCCAGGGCGAATGCCCGACCTTGCCGCCGACTCTACCGGGGTCGTCTCACGGCGTCAACAAATCTACATATCTACATTTCTACAAAGAACGCGACCGCCGGCCGCTCACCCCGCGCCGCGCAACGGCCAGCAAGTCGCCACGGCACGCGCCACGCCAACCCTACCCACGGCCTGGCGGGCGGCGAAAGGGCCGCCAAGGCCGGCGCAGGAGCTGACAGGGGCACCGAATGAGCCAGGCCCACCCCCACACGCTGAGTACCGGGCGCGCTAGCGCCCTGACCAGGCCAAGGGCCGGCGCGTGAAGGAGCGAAGGGCCGTTGCTCGCCGTAGCGTCGGGATTGGCCGTGCGCCGGCCCATAGCGACTGGAAGGCGCCTTACAGGAGGAACGGCGGCGGCACTGCGCGGACCTCTGAGCCCGCGCCTCCAGGCGCGAAGTGGCTCAGGCATCATTTGGGTAGGGGGGGGTGAGTTATACACATGGCACGGTCTATGCGCTTTAAGGGCTCTTTCTTAGCTCCTTCGGTACCACTCCACAGCATGTTTTGCATTTGTTTAAACCCCGCCGGCGGCAGGTCTCGCCTTGGCGCCTGATTGGCGCGCTCGGCGGTTGCAACGATGGCATGTGCAGGGGTGAATCGTGGTGTCGAAGGGGATTTCGAGGGGGGCAGGGAGGTGTTGCGCGGGCTGGTCGTGCTGCAGGCGTGCGGAAGCCCCGCCGGTGGCGGTGCTGGGTGAAGGGCGGTCAGCGGTGTATGGGGTTCGTCTTGAAGTGCGGGTAACGCCTGACGAACTCGACGGCAGCGGCATTGCCGCGTAGGCCCGTCGACACAAGGAACTCGTTCCAGGCGTGGTTATAGTCGACCTTGTAGGCCTGATCGGCGGCGGCCTTGGCGGCCTGCTCCTGGGCGCGGCGGGCGCGCTGGGCCTCGTTATGGGAGTTCTTGCGCTCTCGGGCGTCAGCCTGATCCGCCAACGCCTCAGCCTTGACGGTGGCGGCGTGTTTGGTGACAGCGGTCTTGAGCTTGGTTTTCTGTGCGCTACGCGCCTCGGCCAACAGATGCCCCAGGCCCAAGTCGATAAAGAACTGGGCGCGCACGTTGATGGTGGTCCGGGTGATCCACTGCTTGCCGTTGTGGAAGATTCGGCGCTGCTTGCGGCGGATGTACTTCGCCGCCTCCAGATCGGTGAGCAGGCGCGATACGGTCCACTCATTGACGCCGGAGTCTTCGGACAGGCCGCGCTGGCGGTTCAGCCGGTACTCGCCGTCCTGATAGTAGCCAAGCACCATGGTCGACAGGTCCAGGCGGGCCAGCAACGGCCCGGCGATGCGCGCCAGGGTGTCCCATTTCTGCTGGTAGGTGCGGTATCCGTAACGGCTGAGACAGTCAAAGCGGCGCAGCCAGCGCGTTTGCCGGCACTTGGCCTCTTCCTGAATGCGTTCCTCGGCCTTGCCCAGCAGGCCGTCGAAAACGAACTTCTGCTTATCGGAAAGGCCGCGTAGGCGGCGCGGCTGCTGCGAGCGGTCGACGGTGCCGACGGGCTTACGGCGCTTGACCGAGCGCGGCGGGATGTTGGCCAGGCCATTGAACTGGGCGCCGCGCACCGAGGTGGCAAGCACGGGCCGCACGGGGGCGAGCTTCATACGCTCACCCGACGCAGTTGTGCGTTACACGTAACGCTCGCTCGGCTGCTGCCGAGCCTGGACCGGGCGCACCGGCACAAACGTGCAGCGCGGCCGGCCATAGAGGCCTTGCCTAACATCATGTCTTCCCCTTGCGGGGCTTGCCTAAAACATGGTCAGCGCATAGACTCTCCCTTGCCAGGTCGAGTAGCCAATGCGGTTTGCTCTGATCATCGAACCCCTCGGACGCCACATCCGGGGGGTTTTTCTTTTTAGGCTTGCCTAAATTCCGTTATGTATCTTGCCGTTATCACCGCCTAGCCCTCTTGATTGGAGCTGTTCGGCGGCGCTCAGGATAACGCGCCCTTAGACGCAAAGTCCACTATTTGTGTAAATCAACACGTCTTGCTGCACGCGCTGCTGCCAGCACGGTTCGCAGCTGGTACACCTCGCCCGGATGCGCCTCGGCGTCCAAGCCCTTTTGAATAACCATCCATTCCAGATGGTTGCATATCGCGTCGATAGTAGACGCTTGGTCCGCATGGATCAAAGGATTTGCATTTTCAGGCTGCGACACGGGGGTTTCCTCCTGCTGATGCCGACTTTTCGCACGCTCCTTACCGCCAGAATGCGCAGCAGCACCTGGCGGCAAGGCGTTGACTAAACTGGCGGTGATGTGGGTTCGCCTCCTTGGGAGGATAACGACCGAGTTTTGGTTATCCACTTGGCGCCATGTTTTTTTTGCTCAGCGCCCGCACGTAGCCCTGACAGGCCGCCAGCGCCCTCAGTCCGTCGTCACCGTCACCGGTGATGCCGACAATTCGTTGAGCATGCGCTGGGTCAAGTTCGGCGCGCGCGGGGCCATGAACCACGCGTCCGGTGCCGGCGGCGGCTGGCACCCCACACTGACCACCCTCGGCGGCGCCGTTGGCGATGAGGACTGACAGCCTGACGCCAGCAGTAGCCAGCTGATCGCGCAGGCGCTGACGATCACTTTTCGCATCTTCCATTTCCTTGTAGTGGGTTTGACTCTGAACGGCCAGGCGCTGCTCCAGGGCCTCGCGGGCGGTCTGCTGCCCATCCATCTGCTCGATGACCTTGGTGGCGGCCGCCTCGCGCTCCTGGGCGTGCGCCAGGTCCAGGGCGGCCAGCTGCTTGCCATAGCGCCAATCCTGGGCCAGCCAGGCGCCACGACCACCCACCGCCAGGCCCAGCAGCAGCGCCAGGGCGGCCAGGCGCCAGTCGAGGCCGGTCATACGCCCAGCACCTCGCGCGCCCGCGCCCACAACACCAGGCGCTCGTCCAGGCCGTTGAGGCCGCCATTGATGCGCCGGGTAATGCGGTTGAACTCGCCTTGATCGGCCAGGGGGTTGAGGTCGCGCGACTGCCAGAACCAGGCCGCCGACTCACACGCCCACTGCGGCTGCTCCAGCAGCTCGGGCTGGGTCAGTAGACGGTCGTCGCCGAACAGTGCCCGGCTGCACGCCTGATAGTTGGCCCGGCCGGTGATCTGGATCAGGCCCCGGCCGCGATACTTCTGCCCGTCGCCGTCGGCCTCGGGGGTATTGCCCAGGGCGGCGGCAAGCTTGCCGGTGTCGTACTTGCTCAGGTAGGCATCGCCGCCCAGCTCCTTGACGTAGCGCAGTTGGCCGGATTCGTGGCCGACCTGGGCGAGGAACGCCGCCATGCGCCGGGGGTTGTTGATCTCCCGATTGACCATGGCCGCGTTGAGCGCGGACACAAAAACGCCGGCTTTCGGGCCGGCGTGCGGGTAGATGATTTGCAGCTGCTGCGCAGTTATTTGCATGGTGCTCTCCGATGATGGCCGCTCAGGCCTTGTTCACGTCCACAACCCTCAAGGGGCCGGTGGCTTTCTTGCCTTTCTTCTTGCTCTTGGCCTTGCCCTTTTTGCCGCCACTGGTTTCCACCGTGGTCGACCAGCCGCCTTGGGTGAACACCTGTTCCACGCTCTCCACCAGGTACTCGCCATCAAAGCCCGCCTTGAAGCCCTGGGCGTTGATCTTGCGTTCAGCGAACAGGTCGGTACGGCCGACCATTTCCAGGCGCATGGTCCCGGTGCTGCGATTGAAGGCCGCCAGGCGCGCCTTCGCGGCCGACTCGGCGGCGGTCTTGTTCGGGTAGATATGGCGGTCGGTATGCACTGCCGGCAGGCCGTCGGGGGCGTCTTCGTTCTCCAGCTCGACGACCTTCAACTTGCCGTCCTTGGGGTCTTGGTGCTGGGTCTTGACCGCCTTCTGTGCGCTGCGGTCGCCCTGGCGGAACGTCCAGCGCGACACGTCCGCGCGGCTGATGGTGACGGTGGCGAAGCCCTTCCCGCTCGCGCTCTGCCCGGCCTCGCGCGGCAGCACCAGCAGCTTGCCGTCGGCCACCTTGGCGGTGCAGTCGTACTGCCTGGCCAGGCGGGTAATAAAGTTGAAGTCGGATTCGCCGCGCTGGTCGACGCGCTCCACCTTGGTCTGCACCGGACAGACCGGGGTCCAGCCGTTGCGCGCCGCCACGTCGCTGACGATCTGCGACAGCGGCACGCCCTCCCAACTGCCGCTGCGGGTGGTCTTGCCGCTGCCGCGCATGTCACTGGCCTTGCCGCGAATGACCAGGGTGTCGGACGGCCCGGACACCTCCACCTCGTCCACGGTGTAGCTACCCAGGCGCACCAGACCCCGCCCTTCATAGCCCAGGGAAATCTCGATCTTGGCGCCCCTGGGCGGCACCGCCACCGCGCCATCGCGGTCATCCAGGCGCAACTCGAACTCGTCCGAGTCCATGCCCGGCTTGTCCACGGTGCGCAGCAGCAAAACCCGGTCATTGATCTTGGCGGTGATATCGCGGCCGTTGGCCACGACCTGATACATGGGCTTCATGCGCATACTCCAGAAACGAAAAAACCCGCTCAAGGCGGGTCCGTTACGCGTAACGCCGGGCGAGTGCCGGCGCCAAAAGAAAGCCCCGCGAAGGCGGGGCGGGAACAGCTATCGGTTGAGGTCCACCAGCGCCAGGTGGTCGGGGTGAACCTTGATCACGTTGTGGCAGGTCGGGCAGGAAAACACGTCGTCTTTCTTCGGATCGATGCGCAGGGCGCCCGTGCAGGCCGGGCAGTCGCCCACGGTCTGCACTTCGCGAAAGCCAAACGCTTTCCACAGGACCACCACGGCCAGGCCTGCCCCCATGGCCCAACCGATGATCGGTATCAGGGCCAGCAGCACCGCCAACAGACCACCGAAAACCAGCCAGTTCAGGCGATACATCGTCTCACCCCACCAGCCCCGCTTAACCTTCCTCAATGCTGTTGCTGCCATAGCGCCCTCGGCTCCTTGCGTAGTGGCGCGATGGTATCGGCCGCCCTGGATAAGGGCAACCGGCCATCAGTCCCACAGCTGCACCGACTCGACGGCCGGGGCCGCCAGGTCGGGCAGACGGATCAGCAGCCCCGCGCGAAACGGTTGCGGCTCATCAGCCAGCCCAGGATTGGCCGCCAGCACCGCCTCGACCGTGCCATTGAGACGGCCGTAGTAGTGCTGACACAGGGTGTCGAGCAGATCCCCGCTAGACGTTCTGCAGGTCGTCGCCATACTTCACAAACTCCAGGGAAAAGGCCTGCTTGCGGGGGATGCCGCCGGCGAGCAAGGAACTTTGGTCCTCGCTGACGCTGGTCAAGCACCAGGCGCCGAGCACGTTACCGTAACCGGTGGTCAAGTTGAGCGGGCGCAGCCGGCGGCCGATGGAACGCAACACGTCCAGCTGCTTGAGCCCGCCCCGGAAACCGGGGAACACCGCGCCCTTGATGGACAGCGTGTCCTCGCCCTGGCCGACGGCCTGCTGGGCGATATCGCGGGTCAACCGCTCCTGCCCCGCCCAGCGAAAGCCGGTCTTGCGGCTCAGTTCGTCAAACGCCGCCGTGTCGAGGTTGAAGTAATACGGCTGCGCATTCGCCTCCAGGGGCTGCAGGATGAGCAGGTGCGGGAACGGCTTCACCGCCTCGGCCGCCGGCGTCACCTGCGGCGAAAACGCCCCGGTCGGCAGGATGTTGGCCAAGCTCGGGCTGGCACTGCCGGCAATACGGTTGATCGCCGCGCCGGCCTTGCTGACCTGCTCCCCCAGCGAACCCAAGCGGTCCTGCACTTGGGCGGCGCCGCTGACCACGCGGCTATAGGTCGACGCCACCTGCCCGACCGAGGACTGCGCCGCGCTGATGGCGCGCATGGTCCGCTGCAGTTTGGCGCCCACGGCCGGGCCGATAAAGGGCACGCCCTCCAGATCGGACGCCGCGCCGGTCATGTCGCTGATGGCCCCGTCCAGTGGCCCCAGCATGCCGTCGAGACTGGTACGGCCAGCCTCCCCCGCCGCGATCAGGGACGACAGCCCCGACTTGAGCGATTCCATGTAAGCCATGACAGATCCTTACCCCACCATGGGGGCGTCGTAGAGTTGAGTGGACGCCTGACGCGCCAGGGTGTCGCGCATCACCGATTCGAACAGCGCCCGCAGCGGCCCTTCCATTTCCCGCACCTTGGCCGCCGGGTCGAGCACGTCGCCCTGAATCGTGATAGGGATCGTCGGCGCCATTGAAAACGCTTGGTCGATCTTCGGCGGCTCGGTCTTGGCCGGCGTCTCCAAGGCCTTGGCCACAGCCGGCGCGGCCGGGGCCGCCTCCGCCAGGGACTTGGCCACATCGCCCGGCGCCTGGGGCTTGTCCTCGCCGAACATTTTCAGGCCCAACCAGCCGCCCAGGGACTCGCCGCCCATGCCGCCGATGGCCGCACCGATGGCGCCGCCGATGGCCGTGCCGATGATCGGCACCACCGAACCAATCGCGGCGCCGGCTGCACCACCGGCCAGCGCCCCGGCGAAACCACCGGCCGCCGTGCCGTAGCCCTCGGCCTTCTCGTCCTGGGTCTTGGCGTTCAGCGCCACGTCCATCATCGACGCGCCGGCATCGAGCAGATTGCCGCCGGGCATGCGCTTGACGCCGTGGGTCATCTTGCTAAGGGCGCCGGCCGCCCGCCCCAGGCGCCCCACATCAGCGGTACCGGCCAGCGAGGCCGCCACACCCACCGGCGGGGCGGCCGGCGCCGACAACCGCGGTGCTCGACCAGCCCCCCGATTACGGCGCCCACGCCGCCCCTTCCGGGAAGCCCCTGCAGGGCCTCCAGCAACGCCGCCAGCGCCTAGCCCGCCGATGGCGTTGGCGTTGACCACGAACACGCGCTGCGGATCGTTGCTGGCCCCGCCGGCGGCATCGTTGCTGGCCGTCCCGCCAAACACCTTGCCCAGCACGCCCAGGCCGGCGTCCAGCGCCTTGTTGCCGGTTTTGGGCAGCGCGGGAGCCTCCGCCCCACCACCGCCCAGGCCTCGGCCCATGGCGCGGCCGCGCGCGACGTTGAACACCCCGCGCCCGACCTTGAGCGCGCTGCGCGCCGTGAGGAACGCCACCACCGCCGCTGCCGCCCCGGTCACGCCCATGGCCAGGGCCGGGAACTTGTCCGACAGCGTGGTGATGCCCTGGGCGACTTTCGTCAGCCCCTGGGCCGCCAGGTCGGTGGCCGGGCGGATCGCATCGCCGATGCTGCGCATCGAGTCATCGACCGCCTGTCCCAGCTCCGCCCAGCGCTGCTTGGACGTTTCCCGGCGCTCGGCCAGGTTCTTGTCGAGGATGCCGCTAGCCTTCTGCGAATCGGCTTTCAGCTCGTTGTACAGGCCCCGGTTCTGCCCGTAGGCCGTGAGCGCCGCCTTGACCTGCATGTCGGCGAAAATATCACCGGTGCGCAGGGTCTTTTCCAGCGCTTCAAGCGCCGCCTTGGCCTTCTCCGGGTCAACCTCTTTGTCGATCTTGGCCTGGGCGTCCTTCATCGCCTGGGCCTTTTTCGGGTCGGTCTTCTCGACGTACTGCATGGCCAAAGCCATGGACGCCTCAATGACGTTCATGCCCTTTTGCAGACCAGTGTTCAGCGATTTTTGATAGTCGATCCCGGCCTTTTCATAGTTCTTCTGGATATCGCCGGCGCCGATTTTCTCCATCCAGTTCTTGAAGTTGTTCGCCGCCTCGTCGGCGCTGCCGGCGGTCTTCATCTGCACCTGCAGCATAGAGCCCAGCGACGTGACCGCATCCAGCCCGGTGACGCCGTTCTTCTCCATGCCGGCCAGCAGCTGCGGGAACCACTTGGCCATGTCGGACGCTTCGAAGCTGCCCGCCTGCCCCTGATACGCGATGGCCTCCAGGGCCTGCTGCATGACCTTGGGGTCGGTGATTTTGGCGTTCTGCTGCAGCGCCATGATCATCGACGCCGTGTCGACACCAGAGGCGCCTTGGCCGACGGCAAACTTGGCGGCCGTCGGCGCGTAGGCCAGCGCCTTATCGACCTCCATGCCGGCACCGACCAACTGGTTGACCAGATCCGCCACGTCGTTGCGCGACATGCCGGTATCTCGGGCCGTGTCGATCACCGTCCGGCTAAGCTGGGCTTCCTGCGGCTTGTTGACGATATCGGACTTGATCGCGATATCACGTATCACCGCCTGATAGTCGGCGCTGATCTTAGTCGGGATCGCGGCCAAGCCAGTGCCAACCACCGCCGCGCCGATGTTCGACTTGAGCGAGGCTTTGCCCGCCGCGATCTGCTGATGACCCTTCATCTGCAAATCGGCCGATTTCGCCTCCCTGGCCAGGCGCTGATACTCGCGCCCCAGGCGCCCGACTTCAACGCCCTGTTTCCTCAAGGCGTCGAGATTGCCGTTCAACTTGGCCAGCAGCTTGTCGGCGCCGGCCGCGCCACTGGCGTGCGCCTTTTGCCACTCCTCGCGCAGCTTGATGGTGTCGCCGATGGTGCTCTTGAGCACCCTGGCCTTGTTGCCCTTGCTCTCCAGCTTTTGGATGCCGCTTTCGACCGATTTGAAAGCGGCGCCGACCGACGATGCGACGGCGCCCCCGATCACCAGCGATAACGCCAGTTTGCTTGCCATGCGCTACCCCCTCAACGGCTCAGTCCGTGAGCCACCACCTCATATCCGCCCACGGCATGACCGAGATTTCGGCCGCCGAAAAGCCCAGCTCGCGCGCCAGGCGCTTGGCCACGACTTTCTGCAGCTGGGGGTTAAATTTCGTCGTCCTGCACCAGGCGAAAATAGGCGGTTTGCAGGCGGGAATAGTCCTTGAGGGCCATGCCCTCCAAGTCCTTGACGCCGACTTCGGCGAGCGAGGCGAACAGGTTCAGCTCGCGCTGTTCGTCGTCAGCGCCGGCGGCGGTCTGCTGGGCGGCGCGAATGTCGCGCACTGTCGGCGCGCGCAGGGTGACGCGGTTGGCCTGCACGCCGTTGAACTCGGCCGGCTTGCTCAGCGTTACGGTAACGCTGTCGGCGGTGATGGTCAGCCAAGCGGGGATTTTTTGGGTGCTCATGCTTCGGTGTCCTTGTGTGTAGACAGGTAAGAGGGGTTACAGGCCCAGGGCGCGGCGCTGCTCGATCAGCTGGTCAACGCCATTGATGACGCGGCGCATGCCCAGGGCGTCGATTTCGTAGACCAGGCGGCCGTCGACTTCGAGCTTGTAATAGGTCAGGGAAACGGAGTGCTTGATTTCGGCCTTGTCGCCGGCCTTCCAGTCGCCCATATCAACCTCTTTCAGCGAGCCGCGCAGGGTGACGATCACCGGGTTGATCTTGCCCTTGAGGCCCTTGAAGGCGCCCCGGAACGTGCCGTTGAACGCGGTTCCGTCGGCCAGGCCGAAAAACTTCAGCGACTCGCGGCGCACGCCGGTGGTGGTGAAGGCGGCTTCCTGCTTTTCCATGCCCTGGTCCAGCTCCACCGCCAGGTCCATGCCGCCGGCGCGGTGTTCTTCCATCTTGAGCGTGAGCTTGGGCAGGGTCAGGCTGGGCACATCGCCCTGGAAACTGACGCCATCCACGAACAGGTTCAGGTTGGCCAGGGTTTCGGGAATCATTGCCATGGGGTGCGCTCCTTATACGGCGTTGGCGTCGAGGACTTCGGTCAACCACTGGTTGGTGACTTCGACGCGGAAGTTGGGGTTTTCGGCCGGGGGCACGTCGGTAAACCGGATGTTCCAATACACCTTGCCCTGCTCCAGCTGGCTCGCCGTGTTCAGCTCAGGATCGGCGTAGACCTCGAAATTGATGATTGCGCCCTGGGCCTTGAGGTCGCGCATGAACGCCTGCAGGCCTTCGGTCACGTCCTTGACGTAGGTCGCGGTGATCGAGCGGTCGACCGCCCACTTGTGGCCGTAGAGGATCGCGTCCATGACGATATCCATCGTGCGCACGCGGGTGACGAAGGCCCATTTCGGATCGCTCGACAGCGTGCGGTTGCCCCACAGGCGATAGCCGTCGTCGCGAATGATGGTGGTGATATTGGCGTTATTGAGCTGGTTTGCCCGACACGTCTCGTCACCGTCCAAGAACTCCACCGGGCGCGAGGTGCCGGTGATGCCGACGAACTCCTTGTTGGACGGCGAGGCCCAGAATCCATACTCGCTGTCGGTCCAGGCGAACAGGCCGGCCACCCAGGGCGAGCCCGGCGCATCGACCGTGGCGCTCGCCTCGGTGTCCCAATAGCGCACCCCAGGGTCAACCATGTAGGCGCGCTTCGCGCCGAACTCGCCGGCATACGCCAGCGCCGCCTCGTCGGTGGTGTTGGGGCCGTCGAGGATGGCGATACCGCGCAGCTTGTCGGCCAGCGCCACCAGGGCGGTGCCGACGGCCTGGGTCGCGCTGTGCTTGGGCGCGATCAGCAGGCGCGGCTGGGCGTTGAACCGGCTTTTGCCGTCCAACAGCGCTTGCAGGCCGGTGCGCTTGCCGTCGGCCAGGGTGCCGCCGATGATCGCCGAGGTTTGCTCGGGGAGCGTTTCCAGCTTGGCCACGCCACAAGCGACGATGACCGCCTTGGCGCGCATGTAGATGGCGCGGCAGGCCTTGGTGATGGCCGCATTGGGGCCGAACGCGGCGACCGCCTCGCGCTCGCTGGTGATCATCACCAGATCATTCGCCTTGGCCGTGGCGTCAGGGCCGGGGGTGAAGGTGTCGACCAGGCCGATGATCGAGGACGACGGCAGCGCGATGGTGCGCGCGCCGGTGTCGACGTTCGTTACGGTAACGCCGTGAAAGAAACCGCTCATTAGGTTCTCCAGAAACAAGAAGGCCCCGCAGATGCGAGGCCAGGGACGGGCAAAGAAAAGCCCCGGCAAGGCGGGGCGCGGGTGGGGCTATTCAGCCGGCCACGGATAACTGGCCTGGATCTCTGCAAAGCGCTGCAGGCCGGCCAGCTTGGCCGCCTCGGCCACCTCGGCACGACCCAGCAGGCCCTCGCGCTGCGCTTCGGCAAAGAAGCGGTCCGAGCCGGTCAACGGGTTGGCATACGCTGCCAGGCGCAGCGCTTCCACCTGCGCGCGGGTGCGCGGCGTCAGCGGTGGATTGAGGTGCGCATAGAGCTGCGCGTCATTCATCGGCTCAAGGTCTTCGGTGATAAACCCGTCGTCCGAGCCATCGGCCGCAAAGCTGTAAACAGCGCCGGTAGTTTTACTGGTGTAATACTTCATCATCGCAGTTCAGCCCATGTGGTAATTGCGTCGTTGGTGTCGTCCCGAGTGAGCTGATACAGCCCGCCCGGCGGCACGATGCCATACAGCGTGGTCTGGCTGCCGCCGCTCATGTAAGCGTTGCCGACCAGCACCCCGCCCACATACAAACGCGCCGACAGGTTGCCCGCGCCGCCCGCCGTATCGCGAACGCCGACTGCCAGCATGATCGGCTTGCCAGAGCTGTTGGTGTAGTTGGTGGCCCAGGTCCGGCTGCCGGTGAGGTCCTGCCAGGTCTGCCCCACCCCTAGCGATGACTGATTCGAGGGGGTCACCAGCTCTTGCTCCTGCCAGCTTGTGCCGTCGAAGGTACGGATAGCGATACGCCCTCGATTAGCCCCAAGGCCGGTAATGACCTGGGTGCAGTAGCTCGCACCGCCCGTCACGTCGACCGAATGCCGTCCTTGCGCCCAGCCACTGGGCAGCCCTACAAGACCAGAGCCCGGCGTGATGTACTTGCCGCCGAGCAGGTACTTGTTCAAGTCGGTTTCCGTCGAGACGTGCTGGCCGCCGATCCCGTAGTCACCGAACCGCAGGCCCGTGCTCCAGAGCGTCCACGTTGCCCCGCCGTCATTACTGCCGCGCCAGGTCAGGTAGTTGTCGCGCACGTTGTGCTGAATCTGGCCGACAGCGGACCCGCCTCGACAGAACACCAACAGCGGCGAATACAGGTCGGCGAAGTTAATCGCGCCCGCGCCGCCGGCGCTGTAGAAGCCCGTCGTAACCGCGCTGTTGGCGTTCATCACCAACGCCGGCGAGGTCTGGCCCAGCCCCCACCCCACATTGGCCACAAAGTCGCTCAGCAGCTTCGCCCAAGGTTGGGCGTCTGTGATGCCGTAGCCGGCCAGCGTTGTGGCTTTCGCCGCCTTTCCGGCAAGGGCATTGGTCATGGTGGTGGCAAAGTTCGGATCGTTACCCAGCGCCGCCGCCAGCTCGTTGAGCGTGTCCAGGGCGCCGGGCGCACTGGCGATCAGCGCCCGGACCGCCGCCCCCACAAAGGCCGTGGTGGCCAGCTGGGTGGAATCGGTCCCAGCCGGCGCGGTGGGCGCCTTCGGAACGTCGGTAAAGACTGGGCTGGCCAGCGGCGCCTTGCTCGCCAACGCCTGATCGACCTGGGTCTTGGTGTACACGTCGGTCAGGCCGTAGCCGTCGACCGTGGTCGGGTTCGTCGCCGCGAGCACTCGGCCGTAACGGTCGACCGTGACGCTACGGTAAGTTCCCGCCGTGACGCCGGTGCGGCCCCAGGCCATTTCGAAGGCCAGCGCGGTGACGCCCAGGGTAATCGGCCCATCCGTGACCAGCTGCCACCCGCTATCGCCGTTGGCCGTACCGCGCTCCACATGCACCAGCAGCCCCGGCGTAACCTTGGCACTGGTGTCCGCATCGCTGCAGCGGGCCCATGCGCCCACGGCCGCGACATACAGCCCGTTGTCCTTGGCGGCGGCCTGGCTCCTGACCAGCACCCGCGCACCGGCGTCCAACACCACGCCGTCAACCGTCTGCAGGCCGCTCAGGGTGATGGGGCCAGTGGTCGCGACGACGACCGAATGCTTGAAGTCCTGGCGGGCCAGTTCCTCGCTCACCCACTCTCGAGTAGCCAACACAACGCTAGGGTCGATCTTGAGTTGCACGCTACTGGCACTGCTCACCACCAGATTCATGCGCACTACCTGGGTACGGCCCGAGCCCTGGGACAGCAGCGGCTTGTAGGTCGGCGCGCAGTTGGCCACCGCGATCAGGTCGCCGTCGGCGTCGTACAAGCCGATTTCGCGAATCCAGCGGCCGCCCACGTCGGCCGGAATGACCTGCTCGGCAACGATGATCGAGGCGTCTTTGTCGTCCACCTTCAACTGATTCAGCGGCGCCCGGCGCCACTCGTTGACCAGGCTGGTTTGGGTGGCATTGGGGGTCGGGTCGGTGCCGTTGGCATCGCCCACGCCCATCTGGGTGATTTTCCACGGGATACCCAGGGCATCCGCATTGGCCTGCTTCGCCGCCCCCACGTTCGTGAGGATGGCGTAAAACTGTGAATTCTGATCAACCATGTGCAATGTCCAAGGTATCAATTGTGTGTTCGCGGCCACCGCGCCCTACCGCGCCCGTCACCACAATGTCGCGCTGCATCGGTGGGTACACGTCGAGCACGTCGCCGTCGCTGATCGACGCGCCGACATACACGTTGCCCCGCGTTTCCAGGCTGATTTCCAGGCCGACCATGGTCCGACTGACCGGCTTGGCGTCATCGAGCAGGGCACTCAGCTCGCGGTACACCTCATCGCTGATGCCGCTGTCGGATACCCCCACCTTGAGGGCGAAGGTGCCGGGCACGCCCTCGGGCTGCATCTTCCACCACTCCACCACCTCGATCAGGTAGCCGAACGGCTCCACCACGCGGCGCAGCGCGCCGATGGTTCCCTTGTGGGCATGGATGTAGAACGCCGAGCGGATGACCGAACGCTTGACCGCCTCGGACCAACTGCCGTCCCAGCGATCCACCGACCACGCCCAGGCCAGATACGGCAGCAGGCGCACAGGGCAGGTGTCCGGGTTGTAGAGGGTGCGCAGCAGTACGGCGGTGCCCTCCGCGGTTGCCGCCTCCATGGCGCGCTCAAGCGGGGTGCTGTTGAGCGGCAACAAGGTCGTCATGTCAGGAACCCCGCGTTACGGTAACGCCCGTACACCAAGCCGCCTGGGCCTTGCTCGGGCGCACGTCCTGCCACCCCGGCACCTCGACGCGACTGACGCCCCCGATATGCAACTGCGCGTCAATCGCCGACCGCGCCACCTCGACACCGAGGCGCCGACGCGGGTTGATCCAAGCCTTTAGGCGGCGCTCGCACTCGGCCAGCACCGCCTCGCTCTCCGGCCCGGTACCGGACATGTGCAACACCGCGTCGATTCGGTAGTTCAACACCTCGGCGCTGCGCACGTTCACCCGATCCGCCACCGGCCGGCGGTCGTCGTCGTTGAGGTAGACGGCCACCTCGGCCAGCAGCGCCGGCCCAGCTGCGCCGTCACCCTCCAGGGACAGCACGGTCACGTCGACCACCGCCGGCGACGGGCTTTCGGCCGTCGCGTCGGCCACCAGGCCAGAGGCGTTACGCGCGTGCAGGATGTAGCTGTTACGCGGGCCGGCCGTGGTCAGCCCTTCATAGACCAGCTGCACCCGCTCGCGCAGGGCGTCGTCGGACTCCAGCACCGCCGGCACCGGCGGCACCGCTTGCCGGTCTTCGGCCTGGATCACCAGGCGCTGCAACGCCACGTTGGCCGCCAACTGGTCAAGGTCGGCGCCGACGGCATAGGCCAGCAACAGCGCCTTGGCTGCGTCATTGACCCGCGCCCGGTAGGCCAAGCGCCGATAGGCGCCCAGCTCCAGCAGCTTGGTTACAGGGTCGCTTTCCAGCGGCGCCGACCAGTTGTCGCCCATCGAATCGCGAAACTTCGTCAGGTCGTCTTGGTACAACTCTTCAAAGTCCAGGTCTTCCAGCACCTGGGGCGCCGGCAAGGACGCTAAATCGACAGTGCTCATGCACTCACCTCCAGCACCACGTCATCGCCCAGGTAAGCCCCGCTCAACGCCAAGGTGACTTGGCCGTCGAGCACCGCCATCACCCGCACCAGCTCAAGCCGTAGGCGCGGCTCCCAACGTCCCAGGGCGCGGGCCACCTCGGCCTGCACCGCGCTTTTCCAGCCCTCATTGATGGGCAGGTCGACGTAACGGCGCAGGTTGCTGCCGTACTCCGGCCGCATGCGGCGACTGCCTACTGGGGTCGTCAGAATGTCCTCGATGGACTGCCGCAAATGCGTCACGCCGGATATCGGCAGCCCCGTGCGGCGATCCATTCCGATCATGGGGTTACTCCAGGCGCTCGAACTCGGGGTGCTGGTCGAGGCACGCCAGCGCCTCCTCGTCATCGCTCTTGACCTCCACACGGGCACCCACCACCTGCAGCGTGCGCATGCTGTCGGTATGCACGGTGCGCCGGCTGTAGCACTTGTCGAGGTATGTAACTGTCACCGGCGCGGCGTCCGCGCCCTCGGCTTTTTTGGTCGCCATAGAATCCTCCAGGCAAGAAAAAGCCCGCTCGGGGCGGGCTGTCAGTGTTTGTGGTTGGCGGTGTTGCCGGCGGTATCGATGATCCGGCCGCCGCCGTTGATATCGCCCGTTACGCGTAACGGGCCGTCGATTTGCACCTGGCCCGCCAGCGTGATAGTGGCGGCCGTCACCGTCACGCTGCTGGCCTGCACCGTGGCATTGACCGTCTTGGCGGTGATCGCGTCGTCGGTCAATACCGCCTCGGTGCCGCCCACCTTGACCGTGGCCGTGCCGCTGGGCAGGGTGATGGTGTAGCTCTTGGCCTGCCAGTCGTAGACCAGCGAGCCGCCATCATCGAAGCGCCAGACCTCCACATGGTCGCGGTTGTCCGGCGCCGGCCCGGCGTTGCCGTACAGGCCTGGCACGAAGGTGCCCAGGGCGGGGTTGCCGCTCGGGCTGACCAACACCCCCTGTTCGCCCAGGCTCGGCGAACGCCAGTGGCGGGCCTTGCCAGCGGCCAGGGCGTGCCAGCGGACCCAGGCGCTTGTCCAGCCGGCGCCATCGGACACCCGCACGCGGGCGGCGGCCAGGTCGACCGCCACCACCACGCACGGAATCGCCAGGCCGGCCAACATGCGGTCGTGTTCGGCTGTTGCGTAACTCATTGCAGACCCTCCGGCTCGACCCGCTCAGCATCAGGGCCGACAGCGAACACCAGCGAGCCGGGCGGCTCGTCGGCCCAGGGCCATGCCGTGTCGCCCAGGTACACGTCCTGCCGCCACAGAACCGACCAGCCCACGCAACGGGCCAACTCCGGCACGAACTCCGACGGCATGGCCTGCACGTCCTTGGCGTGGTCGACAAAATCCACGTCCCAATACTGTTCATCTAGCACCTGCATCAGCTTGCCCGCCAGAATCGCCGCCTGCAGCGGCGCCATGGCACGGGCCGACTCCAGCAGTATCAGGGCTTCAAACGTTACCGTAACGCACAAGCGGCCATCCCCCGGCTTAGTGCCGGGGGCAAAGCCTGTTGCGGCATACAGCAGCGCCGGCAGCTCAATGCCCTCCCTGATCAGCTTCGGGTATGCCTCGATATGCTCGAACTGCGGTAGCCCGGCCTGCAGGGTGGCGGTGATCGCGTCATGCAGCACCCGCAACTCACTGGGCACCACCTGGGGCGCCTCAGAGGATGTCGGCTGTTCGTTCATGGTCCAACTCCAGTACCAGGGCGACCATGCCGTCACCGGCGGCTGCCTGACGCACCACGCGATAGCGGCCGCCACCGTCAGACGGCGGCAGCTTGATGGTCAACTTCGCGCCCCTGGGCAACCGTGCCGCGACCTCATGCGTCACGTTGAAGCGCGGTTCGTCCAGCTCGGCCGCATCGATCCCGGAGGCCAGACGCTTGCTACTGCCGCTGCCGCCCTGCGCCTGGGGATCGAGGGACGGGTTTTCAAACGTGCCCTTGACCTCGCTGCCGTCCTCCAAATCCGCGCAGTCACCCACGCGAGTCAGGATGCGATTCGTCAGGCCGGCCATGCGCTCGCGAAAGCTGCCGCCCATGATCATTGGACGATCAGCACAGATGCGGCGCCGTTGACTACATCGCTGGTCAATTTGCCATAGGGCAGGGAGTTGGCCGTGTCAGGCGCCACCAGCTGGCCGTCCAGCACACTGACCTTGGCGCCGGCCTTCATTCCAGCGGCCGCCGGGGCATCCCACTCGCCGTCGGTGTGGTAGGTGATGATTGCGCCCTTGGAGCCGCTTTGCAGCGGCATCACCGCCAGGGCGCCAATCACCTGCGGGATACCCGCAACAGAACCGCCGGTCGGCGCCGGCATGGTCACGGTCTTACCCGAGCTTACGTAATTGGTGCTCATCCAGTTTTCTCCTATCCAGAAACAACAAACCCCGCTCTAGGCGGGGTGTTCGGGGACGCAACGGGCGATCAATTCGCGCCGGTCGACTTGTTCAGGCCGCGCGCATCGAGCGCCGACACACCCGCATCGATACGCACCTTGGTGGCGATACCGTCGCTGGTGAAGCCCTCTTTCGTCTCGAAGTACGGTTCTTCAACACCATCCAAATAGGCCACTTCCACGGTATCGGAGCCCAGCTTGGCGGCTTGGTAGTACGCCGACGAAGAATTGGCATCCAGCCGCGGCTCGGCAATCACCTTGGCGAAGTTACGGATAGGGTTGTCGATACCGGCGTTGGTATCGGTACCGGGCGCCGAGGCCGAACGGATAATCTGATTGGCCATGTCCTCCAGGGCCACCGGGCACAACACGAACGCCGGCTGAATGTTCAGCGGTCGCGCCTTCTGCCCCTTGGCCACGGTCGCCGGCTGCAAGCGCATTGCGGTCTTGGCAGCGCTCAGCGCAGCCAGTGACAACTTGGAGCCAGCAGTAAACAGGTTGTTACGCGTGGCGTCGAACAGGGCCTTGCCGTCCGCCATTTTCGGGTTGTCGGTCAGGATGGCATACACCAGATCCCCGATGGTCGCCCGCGCCGCCTCACCCATCAGTTTGGGGATTCGGGTCAGTGCATCGAGATCGTCGTTGATGATCGCGGTACGGTCGATGGTGAACAGCTCGCCATAGGTGGCCAACTGAATGACCGCCCCGGAATCACCGATGGTGATGTGTTTGTACTCTGCACCCGGGCGCACCTCGCGCAACGACGAGAACGAGCCCAGGCCGACACGGTTAGTCGGCTTGAAGTCACTGAGGCGTCCTTTTTTGGTCCACAGGTGATAGGTTTCATCGGCATTTTCCCAGCCCTCCAGCAGCGACTTGCGCGAGGCGTCCATCAGGATGTTGCCGAAATCGCTGGAGCTGTGCGTGAAGGCCAAGCCCACCATGTCCATGATGTTCAGGGTCGAGACGCCAATGCCGCGCTCCTGCAGCGAAGCGCGGGCCAGCTCGCGCATGGTCATGTTGTTGAACCGGTTGTCGGCCTGCATTTCTGCAACACCCACCCGCGCATACAGCGAGGCGCGCACCGAATCGCCGACGATGTTGCCGTTGGTGACGTGGCCAGGGTGGCGCACACTGCCGGTCGGCGTGGTGCCCTGGCCGATGGCAGCCAGCAACTTGGCATTGGCCTGCTCGACGGTGCAGGCGGTGTCGGTCAGGCAGGTGTCGCGCAGCGACTCGTGGCCGGCGAACGGCGCGAAAGCGGCATGAATCGCCGTGCGGCGCACACCATCAGCGGCCAGGGTCTGGGCGGCGATCTGCTCGGGGGTCAGGGTTGCCGGCGCCGGCGGCTGGGCGGCGGGCGGCGGCACGACCGTGGTCGAGCCCTGCGGGGCGGTGAACATCTGGAACGCGGCTTGCGGCATCTTAGTAAAGTCCTTCATGCGATTGGAGTTGATCTTGCCGAACGCTTCGACGGGTTCGAGCAGAACGTCAGCGAAGCCCAAGGTCACCGCCTCGGCCCCCAACATCCAGGTTTCTTCTTTCAGCAGCGCCTCGATTTCCTCGGTGCTCTTACCGGTCTTGCTTGTGTACGCCTCCAGCATGCTGCTGCCGAACATGTCGAGGACTTCGGCGTACTTGCGCATTGCCTCGGCATTGCCGCCCTGGATGCCCCAGGGCATATGCACCATCATCATGGCGTTGCTCGGCATGCGCAGCTCATCACAGGCCATCGCCACCACGCTGCCCATGCTCGCGGCCAGCCCCATGACGGTGCCGACCTTGCGGGCCTTGTGATGCTTGAGCAGGTTGTACATCGCCATGCCTTCGAACACGGCCCCGCCTGGCGAGTTGATGCGCAAATTGATCTGTGACACGTCACCGATTGCCCGCAGGTCATTGGCGAACTGCTGCGCGGTGACACCGCCGTTGCCGATATCGCCGAAAATATCCACGTCGGCCGTGCCGCGCGTGGCGCCGGCCTGGATGGTGTACCAGCTGTCGGCGCCGTTACTCGTCGTCGCCACCGACCCCTGCGGCACCAGCAGCATCGGCGGGTCTGTTCTTGTCGGGTGTAGGTTCATTGGGTTGTCTCGCCCCATAGGTTGAGTGGTAGTAATCCGAGCTGAACACCAGCCCGGCCTCGCGGTTGGCCGCAATCTCTGCAATGCGGGACGCCTTAAGCTCCGACGGGTTGCGCTGCCGCGACCGCGCCACTTCGGCCTCGTCGGCATAGCCGGCCTTGACCAAAATTTCCCAGGCGGTCGCCTCATGCACCGGGTTGATCCAGGGCATGACCGGCCCCTGATAGAACGCGCCATAGATGGTCTGCGGGTTGACCTCGGGCGGCACCTTGAGGCGCCCCGTCATGACAGCCACGCGCAACCAGCCGCGATACGTCGGGCGGCACCAGTAGTCGATGAATTCGTGCTGCAGCAGGTCGTAACCCAGCTGCCCCTCGACCAGCTCCTGACGCTGCGACGAGTAGGTGCCGTCGTAGCTGCGGGCCACGCTGGAATAGGTGCTGCGCGCACCGGCGGCCACCGCCTTTAGCTGGCCATTGCGGAAGCCCTCAAGGAACGGGTTCGGCCGGTTGCTCTCGATGGTCCCGATTTCCTCGCCGGGTAGCAGGTTGTCGAACACCATCCCCGGCGCAAACGGAAAGGTCCGCTGCGCCTGTGTCGCACCCTTGCCGGGCAGCACGTAATCGTCGGGGGTGCCCTTTTTGACGTACATGGCCAACGCCGCACTGATGCGCGCCGCGACACGCTCGCTTTCCTCGTAATCCTTGATATCGGCCAAGCGGGTGATAACAGCGTGCAGCAGTGGCACCCCCCGGTTTTGGCCGATCCGCTTACGGTAGGCAATGTGAATCATCTGCTCGGCCGGCACGCGCTTGGTGTTGCCCGCAAAACTGAGCGCGCCCATGCTGCCGGGGTGAACCTTGAGCAGGTGATACGCCTTTACCCGCCGCCACGCGTTGCGCTCGACGCCCTGGACAATGCCCTTGTCGTAATCGACGTAATCCACCGGCAGAAAGTCCGGCTCCAGCAGCTCCAGGGCATACGGCACGTCCGTCAGGTAGTCATACCCAGGCACCGGCCCCATCAGTTGCTGCGCCAGGGCCTCGCCATCACGCAGCCAGGTCCGGCACACCAGGCGCTCGACCTGCGGTCGGGTCAGCTCGCCGGACACCTCGGGCTTGAGCGACCATTCCGCCCAGCCCGCCTTGATCTGCGCGGCGAACTCGGTATGCACCGTGCCGTCGTAGCGCAAGGGCAGCGGCTCGACCGCAATGCCGGGGCCGCCCACCACGCGTTCCTCCAAGCGGTCATAGACGCCAGTGACGATATCGTGGTTTTCGTCCAGGGCGCGGCACTGCTCGCGCAGCGACTTAAGCGACGGATGCAAGGCCGCGTCAGCGCTGCGGGTCTCCTTGGCCGCCTTGTGCGTGCGCGACGGCCTGGCCGCCTCGTAGGCCATGATGGCGTAGCGGGCGCGCATGCGCTTTTCCGCCAGGCCTGGGAAGAACGGCGCAATGCTGCGGTCCAACAGGTTGCCAATCATCCCCCGAACGACGCCAGGGAATGCCCCGAGCGTCCTCCGCGCGCCTCGGCCGAAGCCCGCCGCTCCCACTCCAGCCGGCCGGCGCGGATCTGCGGCAGTTCAGCCATCGTCACCCGACGGCCGCCCAGCTGCACATCCTTGCCGCCCTGGAGTAGATCGGCCTCGGCCTGCAGGTAGATATCCACCATTTCCTGCGCATTTATCGCAGCCATCCGCTTGCTCCCGAGTCAAACCAGCCGGTCGCGGCTGGCTGGGTTTCTGGTGCCGGTGCTGGCAGCGCCTCGGGCGCCGATGCAGCAGCCGGTGACGACGCCACCGGAACCTCGGGGGCGTCGTCTTCGTCGTGTTCTTCCACTTCCCACACCCCGGTTTCGGGGTTCTGGCTGGCCAACAGGTCGAGGTCCAGGCCGAACCGCTGCTGACTGATGCGCAGTGCCGCCAGGGCGTACACGGCGCAGTCGAGCGCTTCGTTACGCCGGCCGCCGGCATCCCAGCGCATGACCCGACGCCCCTTGATGACCACCCACTTCTTGCGTTCGCTGGTCAACTGCTGCAGTTCGTTGTCGTCGCAAATCGCGTCGTCCGCCGGCAGGTGCAGGCAGCCAGGTACCGGGCGAGGCCCGTCCGGCTGGAGCTTAAGGCGGCCATACAGCAGCTCCTTGGCGTTGTCGGTACCGACCTCGGTCAAGTAGACCTTGCTGCGCTTGTCCTTCTTGCGCGGGAAGTTGGCGATGGGCTTGCCGTAGGTGCTAGCCCCAAAAATCGGAATCACCCATTGCACGCCGTGCTTGCGGCTCTCGGCGCGCACCTCGTCCGAGTAGTGGCCGCCCGAGTCCCAGCACCAACGCTCCACGCGCATGACCGTGCCGTCGGCGCGCGTGAAATGGCGATGCAGCTCGCGGCCGACCTTGCGCCGTAGCTCGATGCTGGCCGGGTCGCCCGTGAGGATGAACCGGTGAACCAACCAGGCCTCTTCGCCGGCACCGTAGGCCCACACCCGCCCCTCGTAGCGGTCGTCCTGGGTGTCGATACCGCCGAACAACGCCACCGCCCTGGCCGGCACCTGGCCGAACGTCTCGCGGCGGTCGCGCAGCTGCTCCCAATCGAGCTTTTCGCTTTGGTCTTCCTCCCACACCTCGCCCAACGTGGTGTTGACGAAGGTTTTCAGCTTGCCCCGGTCCTTGCCGACCTTAACGAAGTCGGTCGCGACATCCGCCCAGGTGGTGAACGTTGAATAACCGGTCCAGACGCTGAACGTGACCGAGCGCGGCGTCACAGTCGGCTCGCCGGCGGAGTCGAACCACTCCATGCTGTCGCGGGTCCAGATGCCCGAGCGCTCACACACCCAGCGCCCGGTGGCCTCGGCCGCCTCGACCATCTGGTGATACTCGAACGTCCCCCCCTGGCAGTGCGGGCACAAGTACCAGGCGGCCTCGACTTCCTCGCGTTCATTGAGCCGCCACTTAACGCCGAACGGCTCATCCTTGCCGCCCCACTGCAACACCAGCTCAGCGCCGCAGCAGGGCGCTTTGATGTTGAAACGCAGGTCGTGCGGCGACTCGATGGCGGCGCGGGTGATCTGGCATTTCTCCGCCTCGGTCGGCGTTGACCCGCGAATCGACTTCTTGAAGGTGGCCCCCTCCAGGCGCTTGTCGCCCAGGAACGTGGGTGCGCCCTCGCCCTCGATATCCTCGTCAAATTTCGACAGCTCGTCGTAAATGACCGTGTCCGGGCTTTTCTCCCGGTAGTTGCGCGCCGCCTTGCCACCCAGGCACCAGAGCATCTTGCGGTTGGCGAAGCACTTGGCCTCCAGGGTGTTGTCGCGGTGCTTCATGCCGTACCAGGGCGCCAGATCGAGCACCACCGGCACATCGCGAATCATGCCCTCGATATGCCGTTTCATGACACCGGCGGCGTCCCCCTCGGTCGGGCAGTACATCAGCACGTTGCGTTTCTTGTGCTGGATCAGATAGCCGATAAACGCCATCAGCATCTTGGTGTAACCGAGGCGTGCCGACTTCACGAAGTTGACTTCGCGAATCAGGTCATTGCCCATCGCGTTGAGGATGGCCACCTGAAACGGCGCCGTCGTCCAACGCCCTTCCTGATAGGAGGACTCCGACGACAGGTAGAAATGCTTGTCCGCCCACTCGACCACGGTCATGGGCGGCTCTTTGAACAAAGCCGACAGGCCCACGCGCACCGCGTTAGCCAGCGTCGTCATCCAGGGTTGAAAGGAACTCATCGAGAATCTCCGGCAAACGCTCGTGCAAGCTGGCCGCTTCGTTACGCGTAACGGCCACCTCGCGCTGCACCGCCTCAAGGTGGCGGGTTTCGATATCGGGATGCTTGCGCTTGACCTTGGTATGCACGGTGTCGAGGGTCGAACCGATCAAACTGGTCAGGCGCCCAAAGGCAAAGGTCATGAAATCGACCGGCACCAGGTGGCGCCGCTTGACCTCATTTCGCATCGCCTGGGCGTCGGCCTGCTCCCTGGTTAGGCGCAGGCGCTCTTGCAAAAGCTTCTGCTCCGCATGCGGGTCCAGGTCGTCAAAGCCAAGTTGTTCTTTCCCCGCTTGGTGCTGCAGGCGGTTATCCACCACCGAACGAACGTCGTAAAACGACTCTCGGCCGATCTTCTGGACCGGCTCGACGCCCCATTTGTCAAAGGCTTGAACCGAAATCCCGAGGCTTTCGGCCATGCGTTTTTTGTTCAGCCAATACGGCTGTCGGGTAATCGTTGGATTTGTCATGGACTAAACAACAACCAACCTCCGAATTTGGGTCATACATAGCGAAAGAGCGGGGCCCGAATTACCCCCTAGCCCCGGTGGGTCCGGGAGGACCCGTTGACGGGGGGGAGGGGGTGGGTGCCGGGGCCTGGCCGCGCCTCGCGCGACCTCACTTCGCGGTCAGGATCGCCTCGCGCAGGGCGTTGGCCAGCTCGGCTTGACCATGCGCCTTGGCGATGTTCTCGCCGATCTTGAAGAACGGGAGAATGACGCGGTATTGCGGCGCGCCTTCGGTGTAGAGGAACACCGGAGCCACCTGCTTACGCGCCTTGCGCTCCCACACACCAGTGTCGTCACCAATCGTGCCGACGAAATAGCGCTCGGCATTACCCTTGCGCTTACTACGCTTGCTGTCCGTGGCGTTGGCCTTGTGCCCTCGCTTACTCTCAGCAGCGCCAAGGCCCGACAGGATGCGAGTCATCACGCCACGCGAGACGTTGCCGTATTGGTTCAACAGGTCAGCATTGGGCACGGCGTACTGCCCGGCCTTCATCAGCCCGTGAGCAATAAGCGACTTCTCGAAACGCTTATGCGGCCGGGCGCCGCCCTGGACGGCCTGCTGTAGGTACGTGTCAGCCGGAATGCCCGTGGTCCAAGAGTCCTTGAACCAGACTTTCGCGCCGCGACTCTTGGTCGCCGACTGATAGAACAGGCTGCGCATGGTGGTGGGCGTCGGCCGATCCAGGCGCTTACCCACAACCTCAGCAATGCCAGGCTTGATGCGATCCCTGGCCAACCGCGTCTGCGCGAGCACCAGGGCGAACGGGATTTGCTTTCGCTGAATGTCCGAGATTTCACGCGCCAAAGGCACGCTGTCGATATCAAGTTTCAGGTCCAGCATGCGCGATCACCAGGCCCCGAGGCACTGGGCTGTCACACCAATCCCGACCACCAGGCCAAGCGCGAACACTCCCACCAACAACCACGCCCCGCGACTAGGCGGCGCCGAATAGCAGCGCATAGGCGGCGGCGCCGGAATAGCCTTAGCCACCACATCGCGAAAACTGGCGACCATCGCGCCAGTATTCACCGCCGTTCCACGGGGCGACGAGATGGCCACCGAAATACCGCCGTCGATCAGCCGTAAGGTGTCGCCATCATCAATCATGCTATCCGCACGCATGCGATAGCCCGAACGGCGCTGCTGATCCCAAAGGATGAACTCGGGTTTATTCTGCTCGGTCACTGCATCACCTCGTTACGCGTAACGGCAGCAACGGCGCCGCCCTCAATATGAGCCGCCAACCCGAAGGCCAGCAGCACCAACAACACATTGACCCAGGGCCGGCTCACTGACCGGCACCCGACTTAGGCAGGCGCGCATCAGCGATGCGATCAACCCAGCCGCCAATCTTCTTGACACCGACGAACCCAATCCAAATGCCGGCCGGCTGGGCCAAGTAAGCCGGCCAGCTCATGAACTCAAGGCCCCAGGTAAGGCTAAGCGCGATCAATACGCACATAGGCCCCTCGATCAGCACGTCTTTCAGGGTTCCGCCCCGGTACATGATCCGCAGCGCAGCCATGCCAAGAGCCAAGGCACCGGCGATGATGGTTTGCGAGTGCTGGCTTGCGTAGGCAAGCAACAGCACCCAGGTGTCGGGCTTGTCTGGCATGTTTTGCATCTCGGGCACCTCCCGCACCGGGAGAAAGACATAAAAAAGCCCCCGGACCTTGGCGGGCCGGGGGCAATAGGGAATTCTTGGGTAGCCGTGGTAACGCTTCACACGCCACGTTAGCGAGAAAGATAGAGCTAACTGCAAACGCCGTCAACACAAAAAGTGGATAAGAACACGATTCGTGTAAAACCGCTCCGCTGATTACCCGCTGTGACCGGTCACAGCGCTATGGCGCGGTCGAGTTGCGCCCGTTCGCATGCCCCCTCCTTACCCCAAAAGCCGC